>CAVWHT010000001.1:0-124704 GCA_963754885.1 uncultured Acidobacteriota bacterium
TGTGTCAACGCTAAGCACAAATTCTCTCTACACCTTTAACCCAAATATGAAGTTGCCGTACACGCTGGAATGGAATGTGGCCGTCGAGCAAGCTCTTGGCCGGGATCAAACGCTCACGGTTTCTTACATTGGCGCGGCCGGACGAGGGCTCATCCAGACCCTGTCGCAGCCTTCGCTCAATTCGAGCTTCGGCTCTCTGTCCATCGTAACAAACGCTGGCACCTCCCACTATGACGCCCTGCAGGTGCAATTCCAGCGTCGCCTGGCGCACGGACTTGAGACGCTGATGTCTTACACCTGGTCGCATTCCATTGATGAGTCTTCTGCTGGCTCCTTTGTTGACATTGGGCCGATCCCCGGCACGAGCGGCGCGGAATATCGAGCCTCTTCTGACTTTGACATTCGCCACGCGTTCTCAGCGGCGCTGACGTACGACCTGCCAACGCCGAAAGTAAACGCCTTCCTCAACAACATCATCCATGGATGGTCACTCGAGACCATCGTGCAGGCACGTTCCGCACCGCCAGTGGACATCGTTGACGGGAACTTTTACTATGTGCCGTCAGGCAGCTTCTACGCGACCATCTTCCCTGACTTGGTCCCTGGCCAACCCCTCTACCTTTATGGACCACAGTATCCGGGCGGCAAGGCATTCAACCCCGCAGCGTTCACGGACCCACCGGGTGACCCGATGACTGGTATTCCTTTGCGCCAAGGCAATGTCGGCGAAACTTTTTGCGAGGATTTGGCGCGACGCAATGGGATTTCGCGGTGGCATCGCGAGGTCCCGATCCGCGAAGCTCTGAAGCTACAATTCCGCGCGGAAATGTTCAACGTGCTGAACCATCCCAACTTCGGACAGCCGCAGGGCACTTTCGGCATGGCCGACTTCGGAGTGTCGAGTCAAATGCTGGGACGCAGCCTAGCCTCCGGTAGTACCGGCGCGGCGGGAGCCTTCAGCCCGCTCTACCAAATCGGCGGACCGCGGTCGATTCAGCTTGCGCTGAAGCTCGTGTTCTAATTGGCTGCGGGCTTGGATCAAAACGGGCCAGACTCACAAATTTCTCGCCGGGATCGACGTCCCGGCGAGACTTTTTTACTTTGGCCGACCCTCTTTGTTGTGAGGCGCGTTAAAAGACATAGTATCGGCTGCTTAGAGACCTCGATCAGCTAGTGTAGTGCGTCCAACAGACCGGCATTGATCGGGAGCCGATTTCCCCCGTGGTCCTCTGTGCCCCCTGTGGTAAACGCCTTGGACTTCCTCGTCGAACACCCAAATTCATGCTCGATCGAGGGGACCGATGAGGGGACCGATAACGAGACGATCTATATCAAGACGATCTAGAACCATCGCTATTTTCAACGCACTACACGAGCAGACTTGTAAGGGAGCAAGGCACGAATGAAGGCAGCTCGAATGGCGGTTATCCGATTTCGGTCCATGCCACCATGGAACCAAGGAACACCACGATGAACGTGCGCGAGGAAGACATCGAAGTCTCGTCCCCCACTCAAATTGGCAGCCTCCTGCCAGAGGAAATTACTGTCAGTTCACGCTGAAGATGACGTTCTAGCCAGCCACCAACAACACAACCCCCGGCTGGGAGCTCGCGGCTCCCAGCCGTTCTTGCGCGGAGCGCGGCAAGCAATCCATGCAGGGCTCAGGAATGCCCCAAAATAATCCCGCCCGCGCTGGGACAAGCCGCCGTTTTCGCAGGTATACAGGGTTGACGGCATCGGTGGTCCGGGGGAAGTGCGTTCGAGAATATGAAAACGAAATTTGGTTGGATTGTCCTGGCGCTGCTGGTGACCATGAGCGCGCCGTGCCCGGCACAGCAGCCCGCGAAAGCGGCGGCGAGCCGCGCGAAAGCCGCGACCGGCTCCGCCGTCACTGCTGGAAAAAGCGGAGCAGGCCCGCAAGACAGGCGACTTGCCCACGGCCCTCAAGCTCTACGAGAAGGCCATTGTGATCGCGCCGGAGCATCAGGACGCTCATTGGGGGCTCTCCTATGCAGTCTATTTGTTCGAGCGGAACCGTCTGAAGGCCGAAACGCAGGCGGCGAACGACGGAAAGGTTCCCGACGAGTTCGAGTTGAACAAGAAGGTGGACGCTGCCTCATCCGCCAAACTAGCAGGAAATCTACCGGCCTCTCGTGGCGTCTCACCCGGACGTGACGGCCTACCGCCTGCAGCTTGTCTACGCAGAGCATCGCAAAGACGGAAAGCTGAAGTCTGAGCTGGAAAAGATTGTCGCCGCCTACCCGCGGTTTGCTCCTGCGCTGACCTCCCTGGCAAGTCTCACCGGTGCGACCGGAGACCTGGAGCAGGAGCGGGAGTTGTACCGCAGGGCCTCTGAGGCCGCTCCCGACAACGCCCTCCCATGCCTACCTTTACCTTTCGACATTCGCCGAAGAATGGCCCCGACAGAAGAGTACCTTCGCCTGATCGAGGAATTCCTGACCCGGCACCAGGGTGAATTTGCCGCCACCGTCCTCCATGACGCCGCGGAAAACGCGGAGACGGACGCCGATCGGCAGGTCTGGCTAGAGCGCGCCGCCAACCGTCCGGGAACCTATGACGTGGATGACCTGCTCGCGCTCTATGCGCGCACGGATGTTCGCAAAGCAGCAGAGTTGGCGCAGAAGAAATTAGCTGAAGCCCAAAAAGACTCCGAGGCGGAGCGGGTTGCTGAAGTGAAAAAGAGGTTGGATTATTACAGCGCTCTTGCGCACGCGCGGGATCTGCTGAAGGCCGGTCAACTCGACGAAGCCCGGGCAACTCTCGACAAGGCGACTCCGCCCGAGGCCGAGTTCCATCCGGAAGAATTTCCGAAGACCACGCTCATAGCCGAAGTGTTGACCGCGCGGGCAAGCCGCAGGACGGCTACAAGTATCTGCTCGGCGACCGCCAGATGATTGCCGACGCGGACCTCGAAGCCGCCGCCGTCAAGCTCGGCGCACAGCTTGGCAAGACCGAGGCGCATGTGCAGGAGGAGATCATTGCTGCTGACCTTGCCCGCGCCAAGCAGCCGGACGATTTCGAATTGGAAAACCTCAAAGGCGACGCCAGGATTAAGCTGTCGAGCCTGCGCGGCAGGTACGTCTTAGTGAACGGCTGGCATCCGACATGACATTCCTGCCTTGGGGAGTTTCCCCATATACAGAGTTTGTTAAACACTTTTAGCGCTTCGGACCTGGTGGCGCTGGTCCTCAACAACAGTCCCGAGGAACGCAAGGAGGCCGTCCAGTTCATGGGACGGATGCCGTATACCTTTGTAAACGTCCAGGCGGACGTTAAGTTCGAACAGAATCTCCAGAAGTCGTGCGACGTGGAAGCGTTGGATACGATTTTGCTCGACCGGGAAGGCCGCGCGATATACGGCGGATATCCCGATTCTGTTGCGGCATCTCGGCGGTTCAATCATGTGCTGAAGATGATGCTCGCACACGAAGCTGCGCAATCACCGACTCCCCGTTCAGGCCACTAGCGCGGGTGTGTACACAAGATAGATTGGTTTAGACCCTGGTTTCCCGAGGGCGAAATGAAGAAAAGACTCTATGTGCTGCTCGTGTTACTGGTAGCGGCAATCGTCGCCAACTGCCAGGAGAATCCAGTTGCGTGGTCCGCTACTTGCCCTGTCGGCGTGGTCCACCCGGGACAGAAGTTCGCGGCGAAGGTGTCAGCCCGCATCACTCCGGGATGGCACATCTATTCCATTACCCAAGCTCCTGGCGGACCGGTCCCAACGGAGATCGCTCTGGCGGCTAGGCAGCCGTTCACCCTGTCCGGTTTCGTTATCGGACCGCTTCCGCATAGCAGCTACGATGAGAACTTCCAATTAGAGACGGACACGTACGAGCAAACCGCAGCCTTCAAGGTGCCGATAATTGTGGCGGCCAAAGCTCCATCCGGCGCCAACGCGGTTGCTATGGATGTGAGGTTTCAAGCCTGCAATGAACGAACCTGTTTGCCCGCAAGAACCGTACATCTGAGCGTACCACTAAGAATCATCGCGGCCGGAACTGTATCGCGGAATCCAACAGGCGCCCAGAAGCGATGAGGAAGCACCTTTCGCACAGCGACTTCCCACAAATATTTCCTTCCGGATTGGGACTTTTTCTCGACATTCGGTGCATACCTCATTGAGCAGAGCGTGTCTCGCCGTAGTTTCGCATCTCTCCATCTCACAAAAGGCCGGTGCCGGATGAAGAAGAGCGTTTTCATCGTGTTAGCGCTGTTGCTGGCAGTGGTGTGCGCGAGCGCGCAAAGCGACAGAGTCGAGTGGTCGGCAAAGCCAGCAGCGAGTGCGGCAGTTGAACCGGCAAAGAGACCGGTGCCATTTACGGTCCCGCACTCGCAGTCACTCGGATCGTTCATCTGGTTGGCTGCGGCAATGGGGGCGCTGTCGCTGCTGACGCCGTGTGTGTTCCCGATGATCCCGATCACGGTCTCTTACTCGCGAACCACGCCAGCGACAACCGCAAGAGCGCCGTCTTCACGGCAATTATCTACGCGATCGGAATCATTCTGACGTTCACGGCGTTGGGCATGTTGCTGGCGGCGATCTTTGGTGCAGGCGGCGTAAACCAGCTGGCGGCGAATCCCTGGGTCAACCTGTTCATTACGGCGATTTTCCTCGGTTTTGCCTTCTCGTTGTTCGGAGCGTACTTTATCCAGGTTCCGCCGAGCCTGATGGACAAACTGAATTCCGTCACGCGCAGCAAAGAGGGAAGCCAAGTCATCGGCGCGCTGCTCATGGGATTTACGTTCACGCTGACGTCGTTCACCTGCACGGCTCCATTCGTGGGGACGTTGCTGGTGATGACGGCGCAGGGGAACTGGCGCTGGCCGCTGGCCGGGATGCTGGCGTTCTCGACGGTGTTCGCGATTCCATTTTTCGTGCTGGCGCTGGCCCCGCAACTGATGTCGCAGCTGCCCAAAGCTGGCGGCTGGATGAATTCGGTGAAGGTGGTGATGGGATTCCTTGAGATCGCCGCGGCGATGAAATTCCTGTCGAACGCCGATCTTGTCTGGCACTGGGGCATCTTCACTCGCCAGGTAGTGCTGGCGGTATGGGTTGGCATCGGCGTGCTGACCGTGCTGTATGTATTGGGATACTTCCGGATGCAGCACGACTCACCGATTGAGTCGGTCGGTGCGGCGCGCGTGACGGTCGCCATTGTGTTTCTGGCGGTCACGATCTGGTTGGTTCCTGGCTTGTTTGGAAGACAACTCGCCGAATTGGAATCGTTTCTCCCCCCTGAACTGGGCGCTTCTGTCAGCGCTCCCCCGACCAGTCCGGCCTCGTCTGCGAAACTGCAACACGAGGCTGGCTGGATTTTGAACGATTACGACGGAGCGATCGAGCAGGCGAAGCAGGAGAACAAGCTGGTTTTCGTCGATTTCACCGGCTACACGTGCACGAACTGTCGCTGGATGGAAGCGAACATGTTTCCGCGGCCAGAAGTGGCGAAAGAGATGAACAGGTTCATCCGCGTGCGGCTATATACCGACGGAGCCGGAGAACTGTACGAGCATCACCAAAAAATGCAACAGGAGAAGTTTGGCACGGTGGCGCTGCCATACTACGCAATCCTGCGAGCCGATGGGTCGCCGATCGCCACGTTTCCGGGACTCACGCGGAGTACGGCCGAATTCCTCACATTCCTGCAAAGCGACTCACGGCAGTGAGACCGGATTTGTTGCGGGAACTGGCGGGCACAAGGTTTGAAAGATTAGCATACTCATGAAAAAAACAGCCTCCGTTTTTTATTCAGAAAGAAAGAGGTGAGGGAAGTGCTCGCGGAAGTGGAGCGAAAAATCAGCGCTCTCAGCAAGATCATCGGTAACACACCTCTGCTAGGCATTCATTGCGAGTACCGAGGCCGGCGATATGTAATCTACGCGAAGTCCGAACAGGTCAACATGACTGGCAGCATCAAGGACCGGATGGCGCTGCACATCCTGAAGGAGGCTTACGCTACCGGACGGATTCGACCGGGCGACACAATTGCAGAAACTACCAGCGGCAACACCGGCATCGCGTTTGCCGCTATCGGTCGCGCACTCGGGCATCCGGTTACGATTTTCATGCCCGGCTGGATGAGCCACGAACGTCAGGGCCTGCTTCGCGGCTACGGTGCCGAGGTCGTTCTCGTCAGTGCCGAGCAGGGCGGATTCCTGGGGAGTATCCGCATGGCGGAAGAGCTCGCGGCGAGCCGCTCTGATGTCTTTCTGCCTCGCCAGTTCTCGAACAGTGCCAACACGGAGGCCCACGAGACAACCACTGGCCCGGAGATCTGGGCCCAACTGGACTCAGCGGACCTTCGCCCAGACGCTTTTGTGGCTGGAGTTGGCACTGGCGGAACCGTGATGGGAGTGGGGTGCTACCTTCGGGCGCGGAATCCCGACATCAGGGTTCATCCCGTCGCACCAGGCTGAATCACCGACAATTTCTACCGGACACAAGGTGGGCAAGCATCGTATCCAGGGCATCTCGGATGAATTTATTCCGGAGCTCGTCGATCTCACCCTCTTAGACCCAGTCATCGCAGTGTCCGATGGAGACTCGATCTTGATGGCGCAGAAGCTTGCGTCCAGCCTCGGCCTTGCCGTGGGAATTTCCTCGGGGTGCAACTTCCTCGCCGCGCTGAAGGTGCAGGAAGAACTTGGCCCGACTGCAGTGGTAGCCACGGTATTCGCGGACGACAACAAGAAGTACTTGAGCACTGACTTGACGCATGTCGAGCCTGTGCGTCCGGATTACCTCGCGCCCGAAGTCACCTTGACCGGAATCTCGGCCATGCAGCGCGTCTGTAGCTTCTGTGAACGCGGTCAGGAATGAGGGGAGAACGTGATGCTAGAAGGCAGTTTGCCTACACAAGTGCTCTTCTATAACCTTTATAACCTTCATGGCCTTGTCCTATTCGATTATTCGCTCGGAGTTTAGTCGCGTCACTCCAGTCGAAACACTTGTTCTCCATGGAGAAAGCAGGGGCAAAGGGGCTGCCGCCCCTTTCCCCTGCACCCCCAATCCCCGCCGAACCTGCCTCCGCTTCGCTCCGGACAATTTCGCTTGACGATTCCGAACACTTACTCCACAATCACCATGCCAGCGTCGCTTCGCGCCGACTGCTGTTCAGCTTCCCTCCGGAACGCCGTTCGGCTTCCTTCCGGAATCGATGTTCACCTTCACCGGAATACCCATTCGTGGTCTGGTACAACGTCGGTGTAGTCCGTGAACTCCTCGTGGCAGATTGCGCATATTCTGTTCTGTTCGTCGACTTTCCGCTTCAGAAGTTTCCGCATTTCCGCGGGGGACCTGAGTTCCCGATACCCCCTCGGATGATGCGGATCCTCAATGCGCCGAACACCAGGCTGTAATTGGCGCGCATAACGCGTGGGTTCGCGGCCACAGCAGCGGACCGATTTATGGATGGGACAGTATTCATTGCGACGGAGTTTCATGGCATTCCTACGGTGATGAGACATTGAACTTCAGCTGATCTCTAAGGGTTGGTTGTGCGGTGACCATCTGCCATCTCTTCGGTGGCACCTAGCCTCCACGCCGTACACCTCAAGCCATACGTTTTTGCCAGACATTCACCACAATTTTTCGCGCTAGATTCGGGCCACTGCTGCATTTTGCATGGTCAAGGAATTCTCGCCGTGCGCTATACTGCGACGCGTAGACGCCTTTTCCCTGGCAGGAAGACCGCTCATTGCTTAACGGCGACAATCCGAAGCTCGGTTGCTGGGAACAGCTGAACCAGCTCAGCGACGAAGAACTGGCCAGTGAGCTTTTGACGGGCCGGCACGATGCCCTTGTTGTGCTTTTCGACCGGTACCACAAGCTGGTTTTCGGTGTCGCTCTGAAAATCGTGGATGATCCCGGCGAGGCTGAGGAGGTCGTCCAAACTGTATTCCTTGACATCTTCCGAGCCCTGGCAAGTTTTGATCAGCGCAGGGGCACACTTAGAGTGTGGCTGTTGCAGTATGCCTATGGGAGGTCGCTCAATCGAAGGCGGCATCTGGCAGCGCACCACTTCTACAATTCCGTGAGTCTTGAGGTGGGTGTCGTTGAGCCTTCATCGAATTTGAAGACTGCAGACATTGCCGAAGCCTCGCTGCTCATGGAGGAACTGCTGGCGTCAGTAAGTCCACGCCGACGGACTGTGATTGAACTGACATATTTTGAGGGGTTGACGGCCGACGAGATCTCTGACCGACTGGGCCTGCCTGTCGGCATCGTACGGCATGAACTATATCGAGGGCTGGCTAAGTTAAGACAGTCGGTCAAACAAAAACGACACCCTGTCAAAGAGGAGCACAAGATCCAAGGAAAGGAGATGCTGACCCGAGATGCACAGGCGCTATGAAGAGTTGTGTACGCTCGCCGCAACCGGACAGATTGATACCGGCGACAGAGCTGAGTTGCAGGAACACCTATCGACATGCAATGAGTGCCGCGCTTTCTTGGACGATGTCGCGCATGTCGGGATGCAAGGTGCCCCGGTCGTTGCGGCTAGCCAAGCTCTGCGGGCGAATATCCAGCCTCCCCTCGGAATTCGAGCGCGCTTCTTGGACCGGGCGGCTGCCGCGGGCCTCAACCTAAGTCCTGGGCCGGTCCTTGCGGAGTCCCCGAAATCGGGTGATCACCGGGATCCGGTGCGGAATCTTCTGAACGTAAGCTCTCCACCCGCATGGCGATTCTGGCAGCGCATCCCGCCCATCCAACCGTTGTATGCAGCGATGGCCCTGGCTAGCTGTGTAGTGTTTGGCATCCTCGGCTATGTGCTAGGCGTCGCGCGACATCCTACGCGAGTTGTTGCCCCGGTGGTCGCGGTCTCGAACAGCGCGACACCAAGTGGCCCGGCTGATCGGATTGTCCTGGCTACTGATCAAGAGAAGGCTAAGCTGGAGCAAAAGCTTCGCGCTGTCTCCGGCCAGCTAGCCGTCGCCGAGGCTGAAAAGCAGGAGTTATCGCGGAAACTCGCCGATGTGGTCCGAAACTCCGCCGTAGGCGCGCAGTTTGAAGCGCAGTTCAAAGCGACGACTAAGGACCTGCAGGATGCCGAGGATCGGATAGCAAGGCTGAAGTCTGAACTTGAACTTGCGCATCAGAAGCAATCCGAGACCGAAGCCGTTCTTGTTGTGCAGGAGCAGGTTGCGCAAGACGCAAATGCCCAGTTGGCGACGGCGAAAGTGGACTTACAAAGAGAGCATGATCTCGTGTCGGCCCGAAGCGAAATTGGCGACCTTATTTCTGCGCGCAATCTACATATTGTAGACGTACACGACGCTGAGCCCGGCGGCAAGCGGCAGCGCGCTTTTGGGCGCGTGTTCTACGTCGAGGGACAATCGCTCGTCTTCTATGCGTATGATCTGGCCGCAAATCACCCTGAGAGGAAGGTGGTTTTCCATGTTTGGGGCGAGACTGCCGGTGTTAAGGAAACCTCCCATAGTCTGGGAATCCTACACAGTGACAACCCAAGTCAAGCCCGGTGGGTGCTAACCTTCGACGACCCCAAGATATTGAACAGAATCAACGCGGTCTACATTACCGCCGAACACGGCACGCCTCCCAAGGACGACCCGCAGGGACGAAAACTCCTCTACGCATTTCTAGGTAGTCCGAATCATCCCTGATCTTGCCGCCAACCACTGTTAATCGATTGCAGGTGGCGAACTTCGAAAAGCGTCTATAAGAGAAAGTTAAAGGGCGGTTATTTCTTGGCAAATTCCTTCCTCTTGGCGGGAATACGTTTGCGAGGGGGAAGAACTCACATGCGTTCGTCGAAAGTTGTGTCATGTTTGTTTGCAGCCGCGTTTGGCTTGGGTGTGATCTTATCGGTTTCCTGCGTCTGTGGTGCGCAAACTGAAAGCGCAACCATCTCTGGAAGGGTCACAGACTCGTCGGGCGCGGTCATCATCAAGGCGACGGTCGACTTGCGGAGCGCCGACCGAGGCACAATCGTTCAAACAACCACAAACGACGCGGGCATCTATGTCTTCTCCAGTGTGCACCCAGGCGTCTACCACGTTACGGTGCGCAAGGACGGTTTTAAAACGGAAGACTTCGTGGGTCTCACGGCGAACGTCCAGGATCATCTGGAGCAAAACTTTCGACTGGTACCTGGAGCTATATCGGAATCCATTACCGTGACTGCTGACCAGGCAAACGTGAATACACAGGACGCAACGGTGAGCACGGTCGTAGATCGTCAATTTGCGGAGAACCTGCCGATGAATAGCAGGAGCTTCCAGACATTGATTCAACTCACTCCAGGGGTGGTTGTTGTACCAACAAACATAGTGGATGGTGGCCAATTTAGCGTGAACGGCCAGCGAGCTGCCTCCAACTACTGGATGGTAGATGGCGCAAGCGCTAACGTGGGTGTGAGTTCAGGAGCGGTTCCGGGAAATGGATTTGGAGGAGCGCTTGGTTCCTTCAGTGCCTTTGGCGGAACGAACAGCTTGGTCTCTGTGGATGCCATGCAGGAATTCCGAATTCAGACTTCTACTTATGCACCTGAATTCGGTCGGACACCGGGTGCTCAGATTTCCATCCTTACTCGGTCAGGCACGACCAAATTGCACGGCACTGCCTTCGACTACCTAAGGAATGACCTTTTTGACGCGAATGATTGGTTCAACGGCTACAAGAACAATCCTCCCCTGCCGAAGGCGCAAGAGCGACAAAATGATTTCGGTGGAACCTTCAGTGGTCCGATCCTGAGAGACCGAACTTTCTTTTTCTTTTCTTATGAGGGTCTTCGTCTGCGGCTACCTCAAACTGCGCTCACAACTGTGCCTGATCTAGCTGCTCGGCAGAATGCCATCGCTGCAATGCAGCCTTACCTCAACGCGTTCCCGTTGCCCAACGGAACCGATGACGTCGCAACTGGTGTGGCGCAATTCAACTCCACGTATTCTAATGCTGCGACGCTCGACGCCTACAGCCTCCGGATCGATCACACTCTGAATAAGGCTTTGAGTCTCTTCGGGCGATACAACTATTCACCCTCTAAAGTCGTTGATCGCAACGGAGCGGGCTTTGAAGCGCTTAGCGTGCTCACCCCAGCCCGAATCAACACACAAACGCTGACGATGGGCGCAACCTGGGCAGTGTCCCCGGCAATAGCCAATGACCTACGATTCAACTACAGCAGAGTGACTGCATCGAGTTACTCTTATTTGGATAACTTCGGAGGTGCTACCCCGCTTAGCACACTGCCGTTCCCAACTCCCTTTACCGGAACTAACGCCGCGCTTAGCTTGAATCTCTTTGCACTCACTGGTTCAGAACTGTTGGTAGGGGCCAACGCTACGAATCGGCAGCGGCAGTTCAATGTTGTTGAAGGCCTGTCCGCACAAAGAGGTTCACACAGTCTGAAATTCGGAATCGACTTCCGGCGACTTTCACCGCAGACAACTCCCGCTCAGTACTCTCAGGTGGCCTTCTTTCTTGACATGGGCTCGACCGAAACCGGAAGCCCATTCTTTGGCTATGTAAGTTCTGCCGCTGGTCCCACACTCCTATTCCGCAACCTGGGTGTATTCGCACAAGACACGTGGCGTGCTGGGTCGCGTATTACGGTGACGTATGGCCTGCGCTGGGACCTGGATTTCTCGCCGTCATCTCTTGATGGACCCAAGATACCTGCAGTAACGGGCTACAACCTCAACGATTTGTCACAGTTGGCCATAGCGCCAATCGGCGCGCCCCCTTTCAGAACCACGTATGGAAATGTGGCCCCTCGTCTGGGGCTGGCTTACGAAGTTAGCCAGACTCAGGGATGGCAGACGGTGCTCCGTGGCGGGTTGGGTGTCTTCTATGATCTCGTGAGTTCGGAGACAGGAGGGATCATCTCAGGATTAGCTCCTCCCTTTGGTGCATTCCATTCTCTTCCAGGTAGTACTTTTCCTTTTGGTTCTACGGAGAGCACTCCTCCCCCGATTCCGTCGTCGGCCAGTCTTACGCTGCCGGTTGCATATAATCCTAGTTTGAAACTTCCTTATACGCTGGAGTGGAACATTGCATTAGAGCAGGCTCTGGGCAAGCAACAACAGACGATATCTGTTTCGTATGTTGGTGCGGTGGGCAGGCGATTGTTGCAGACGACAGTTGTCTCATCACCACCGACCAACCCCAATATCCTCTCCGGAAGTTTCATAGACAACACGGCGACATCTGATTACAACGCACTCCAGGTCCAATTCCAGCGGCGCCTATCACGGGGTCTGCAGGCCCTAGTTTCCTACACATGGGCGCATTCGCTTGACACGGGTTCGGCTGGCTCAGCGCAACTTTCGTCCAATGCGGGGATCGGAACCAATTCCAACGCGAACCGAGGACCGTCCGATTTTGACATTCGCCATGCATTTTCGACGGGACTGACATATAGCATCCCGGATCCGAAGGGGCACGCTCTCACGAGCCTCATTCTGGGGGGATGGTCACTACAGAGTGTCATTCAAGCTCGTGCGGCCTCTCCCGTTGATATTTTTGATGCTAATTTTTTCGGAGCACCATTCGACACAGGTATTAGCGCAGATCTTCGACCGGACGTAGTCCCAGGGCAGCCGCTTTACTTGTTTGGGCCGCAATACCCTGGCGGGAAGGCATTCAACCCGAGTGCATTCACCGATCCGCCAGCCGACCCGAATACCGGCAACCCTCTCCGTCAGGGAACTCTTCCAAGAAATGCCTTGAGAGGCTTTGGGGCGGCTCAATGGGATTTTGCAGTTCATCGAGACTTTCCCATTCATGATTCCCTTAAGCTGCAATTTCGTGCAGAGATGTTCAATATTTTGAACCACCCAAACTTCGGACCACCTTTCCGTAACTTCGGCCAGAGTGGGTTCGGGGTCTCGGAGCAGATGCTCGGGCGTAGCCTCGCTGGGGCTAACAGCGTGGGTGCCGGCGCGTTCGACCCTTTGTATCAGATCGGCGGACCACGCTCCATTCAGTTAGCCTTGAAACTAATGTTTTGATAGGACGATTCTCTCTGGGAGCGTCCGTCGAGCGACATGTCCGTGACCCATCCTGGGCTGCATCGGACTCGGAGAAGCGGGGCTGGCCTGTTGCTAGTATTGTTTCTCTTTGCACCGCTGCTTTGCTTTACCCCCTTTTTTTGGGTGAACCGGCGCGAGTCGGCCGGTGTATCCCAGACAGTCCACAGGCCTTGCCGCCAAGTGCACCTTCGATGACTGTCTGACTTAGTGCAGCCTCTCGTTGCGTGTTCGTGGCCCGGCACTCTATTGCAAAGATCAGAGGATAGAAATGAAGACTGGCTACCAAAGATCAGCACTTCTGAGCATTCTTGCTTTGCTTGTGACACCGTTCTACAGCCTGCGTGCAGAACAGAAACGTACGATTACCGTCAAAGACTGTGTACACACACGGAGAATCGTTGAGCAGGAGGTACAGATTTCACAAGATGGGACTAAGGTGGCCTACATCGTTAAGACTCCCGATGTGGTTAACAATCAGAACAATTATCAATTGTATGTCCACGAACTAGCGAAGACCGATCAGCGTGACAATGGGCAGCTCCTTCTCGACGGTGTCAAGCTCTCTCAAATTCGTTGGCTCAACTCAGGACAAATTGCCGTTCGCGTCGAGAGAAAGGTGCAGGGCGAGGCGCACCCAGAAAACGAACTGGACATCATCGATCCGAGAACTCGGTCATTTGAGAAGATCAACTTTCCCACTCCGATGGTGGATTACAGCATAAGCGTCAATGGCGAAGTCGTTGTGTTTTCAAGTGTGTCAGCAACTGAGCCTAGATCAGAGGGTGCACAACGGCAACAGAAGAATCAAGAAGAACGCGGCTACCGAATCGCTTATGGCGACGGGTCGGGAGGGGGACTCGATCAGGTACCCCAATACAACTTGTACCTAGGGAGAAGAAAAGAATCAGGAAGTCTCGACGTGCAGCAACTGTTTTTCAGCGGCCATGGAAGCGCACCTCGGAGATCTTCATTGTCTTGGGTGGAGCGCCTTAACTTGTCGCCAGACGGCAAATATCTGCTGCTGAACTACAGTGCGGATGCATTGCCGAACGAATGGGAGGACCAGCCTTTGGTCAAACAAATTGAGGGATTTGGCACACGCGCGGAAAGCCACCTTCTCGGACTTTACGAGATCGCAACCGGTCAACTACGAGTAGCTTTCAACTATCCGGGTGTTTTCTTGGTTGAAACGCTTTGGTCAGACGATAGTCGTGCCTACTCCGTAGTGTCTCCTTCACCGTTTGGCACGCCAGAAGCCACAAAGGAAGCCGCTGCTGCGGAGGCATCAGGAAGCCCCTATCGTTACATGTATCGTTTCAAAGATGTGTTCGCCGTCGAAGTGAAAAGCCTGACAATCAAGAAGGTGTTCAGTCGCAATACCGGAGAGCAAGGAACTTCTGATTTTGTCGACGACGGTCCGCTATATTGGCGACGGAGTGACGGCGAAATGATTGTCAGAGCGGGTACGCACTCACTTGCGCGCGTAGCATTGCGGAGTGGGGAGTGGGAGCAGATTGACCGATTCGAAATCCCGGAGGAGGGTCGATTTGAATCCTCTATCAGTAGCAACGGACAACGCGTGGTTGCGATCTCCCAGGCGCCGATGACTCCGCCCGACCTTGTCCTATGGGATTTCCACGCGAAGCAAACTGTTTTACTTACGGACCTCAATCCGGACTACAAAGAAATCGCGCTCGGGCGCACTGACATTCTTGAATGGACCAACCGGTACGGCTCGAAGTGCGCGGGCCTCCTCATCAGACCCGTCGACTACGAAGAAGGGAAGCGGTACCCGATGGTTTTCCTTGCGGCACCTGTCAGCAACGATTTCATCAGCGATTCCCGATACACAACAGCTTATGCACCACAACCGCTGGCAAATGCAGGTTTCGTCGTGCTCTTGGCGCAGTACCCTCTTGACAACGAGATACAAAAGGGCCAATTCCCAGGTGAAATAAACGAAGCATACAACTGGATGGCGATGCTGGAAAGTGCAGTGGATCTCCTCTCGGACCGAGGACTTGTGGACAAAACGAAGATTGGGATTGGAGGGTTCAGTCGTACGAGCTCGTTGGCCGGCTTTACGATAACGCATTCCACGTACAGTTTTCACGCAGCGTCCTTGGCAGACAGTGCGCTCGGTAGCTACGGACAATATTACAAATACAACAGTCTCCTAGCGATACGAGGATCAGAGAGCCAGATCGGGGGACCGCCCTATGGCCCAACCTTTAACTATTGGCTCAAGTACGCCAACCCGTTCAATGCAGACCGGGCAGAAGCTGCCGTGCTGATGGAATTTTCGCCTCCAATCGAGGATGCGTACGAATTCTTTGTGGCCCTAGCCCGGCAGGGTAAGCCCGTCGAACTGTATTACTACCCAAGGGGTGCTCATCCATTAGACACCCCCTTTGAACGGGTAGCCTCGCTCCAGCGCAACGTGGATTGGTTCTGCTTCTGGCTCAAAGACGAAGAAGATCCTGATCCCGCCAAAGCCGAGCAGTACGCCCGCTGGCGCGAGCTCCGAAAGCTGGCGAAGGCAGACAAAACGGGGCGGAAACCAAACTAGCGGCTAGACAGCGACGGCCGTCGGGGCTCGCTGCCAAAACCTACAGTCCCAAGAAGGTCCGCGACAGGAGAGATGGGTACTCTTGACCAGTTGCAGCGAAGAAAGCTAGATCGAGATGACCGACCGGCAGTGTTTGAACGTTTGAACGAATGAAAGCTAGAGCAACCACCTTTGAAGGCAACTTTTCCGATCTCGTGGGGAGTGTGGACGTAATCGCCGGCAAGTGGAAGGTGAAGATCATCTGCCATCTTTTCGGCGGCACCAAGCGGTTCAGCGAGCTGCGTCGTCTGCTGCCGGGAGTTCTCGGCGTAATCTCTCGTGACGTTGACCAGGTAGGAAATTCCACCGAAGAGTGTCACCAGTGCCCAGCCTTTGCGCATTCTCGCGCTGAGTGAGATAGCACATTACGCTTTGCTCAAGTTGCACGGGAGTGTGGAGGACAAAAGTTCGGTAATGGTCACCATCAGAAGCATCGCGAGGAAGTCATCGCTGACATCGACAGCTTGCCTTCTGGACTACATTTTCCTTTCGGGAAGCACGAGGTGGTCATAGTCATGGGTTACCCGCACCATTCCCCTTCCCGCTGCATCGCCATATCAATCGCTTGTTTGGTCAGGTGATACAGCACATCATTTATTGTGGTCTTGTCCTTGACGGCTCTCTTCTGAAGCCATCGGTATTCGGCGGGCGAAAGCGCGATTCCGGGACGAACCAAAGTGCTTTGAGTTCCGGCCTCGTTCTTATACCAGCGTGGTTTCTTCATTTCATGCTCCTACCCGCTATGGCGGGTTTTCATTTAATGGAAATGCGACTGATCGGTCTGCCGCCGATCAGGGTTCCCCCGTCCCCTTTTTAGCCAGTTCGTCATCGCCCGTAGCACCGCACCGTTCGGCTTTCCGATCTTTTTTCCCGGTACCGTCCGACCCCTGGTGCCGGTCGGCTTCGACGCTTTACTGTTTCCCTAGAGTGCCGAAGAAACCCAAAACGTAAGAAAACGGGTCACCCCGCCAAGCCCGCTTGGACCGACAGCATCCAGACCAAAATGAATGGGTCAGGAAGTTCCGGGAAGAACTCAGAAACTACGTGGGTACCGATCTGGTCATTGCCCGTATTCTGAAGGACGCCCGGATGGCTGCTGTGTGTGGCATAAAGCTGAGGTCCTGCGTCGACGGGAGCTTCACGCAGTGGTGGAACTCTGAACGAAAACAAGAACTGTGGCCCCATCTGAAAAAACTGAAAGCGGCCATCGCAGGGCTGCGCGTCGCATTCGAACTGTATTCCCGAGTCGGCACCAAGATAACCGGAGGGGCCGCTCTCAGAATATGAGCTAGGCGGTTGGACCTCCCGCTGGCGCAGTACCTGCATTCGCGGCGGTTGTCTCTTCCGGCACCCAAAGCTCCGCCGCACCCAGCGGATGGGTCGTGGCATCGAAAAAGTGCACGTCCATATTAGGAAATGCACCATAAAACCTGGCCTTGCCCGTCGGGACATCTGGTCCCGGCAAGAGTGAGATAGCCAGAATCTTCGCCTCAGATTTTCTTATCGCGTCTATCAGGTGCCCGTCGAATTCTGCGTTTAGAGACTGCCCAAAGACGACGAGTGGCCCGCGGTGTTTTGCGAATTGTGAATACGCAAACGAGAGATAGTCGGAACGGTACACCGAATTCAGTTTGTCACGCGACGAGCCCTCGCTGATGAACAGCGGTACGGCGGGCGGTTCAAGCGGCGTTCCGAACAGGTCCAGCAGGTTCTGAAACGGCTGTGCCTTCCTTTTTATCGTCTCCCCCGACAGCTCACGGTACAGATGCAAGCCTCCGTGCAGGAAGAGCACTTTTGTCGCCTTAACCCAGATTTCCGTATTGCCGAGGTCAAACCTAGGCGCGAAAAAGTAGTCGGTGAATCCTAGAGGTCCCTCTAGCATTATTGACCAGTACAGGATCAAGTCGTAGTTGGTTGAGTAGACGAATTCATACGGAAGCAGCGCTTGCTTGATCGCTCGTAGATTGTCCTCGGGAATGTCTGCCCAAGGGATGTGGGCCGACTTAACAGCTTCCACCAGGGCATTCTGGATCCCCAAATATAGGCCATCAACGGTCGCGGGATTCTGCCCGAGCGCCTGGGTAACCAGCGATGTGGTTTTCAGGGCCGACAGCACAAGTTCAAAGTTGTGCGTTTCCAGTGCCTCGAAGATGCGGACCGCCTCCGCAGTTAGACGAGCGGTCATCGCCTCCGAGCGCGATTGATCGTACAGGGATCTGTATCGAAAGCCTCGCCAAACAGCACAACTTGCACCGTTGCCGACCAAGATGCCTGTCCAGGGAATGTCCTTCAGCTCGCCCCATGGCGCGAGTGTCTCGTCTACGGCCAGAACTGGCATGGCTCTTGTCCTCCTCCAAGGCTGTGGAGTCACATAAACGGCCCGGGGCCTCGCATAGATTGCGCCGTGAACCCTGTTGCTGTCGTGCTCGGTCGCGGTCTGGTCTAATCGCGCGATGGGAAGCGCGCGCTCCAACCGAAGCTAACTGAAATTGAAGAGTGAGGTGCGATCACGAGGAGCTCTTCAGGGTATCGTTTGTTGCCCTGAAATCAACGTTGAGACCCTGTTTCCGAAACGCCTCCATCTTCGACTCTTCAATCAATTTAAAGTGAGCATTCCACACTTCCGTTACCGCAAGCATGTACCGTGTCCCGTAGACAAGAATCGGGGTTACAAACGTATCATCTGTGATTTGCGGAGTCCCGCCGACTACGTTCCACATCGAACCGGCCGCTGCCGAATGTGCCGCATTAGAAAGGAATCTATAATCCACCTCATAGGTTTGTTGCGTGTTCAATTTGCTTGCCAGGTTGGCGAAACTCAATCCCGACCAATTCGTCAGCGGCCGCCCGCGTTTATTGAACTTCAACCACTTCTTGTTTTGGTCATAAAGCTGTTGCCAGCGTTGGCGATTTTCAGAGCTTAATGAAGGGTCAGCCAGAATCCCCTTAGTAAGGTGCCAGAAATACGCAAGATACTGCTGTCCCCGGTTTTCACGTTCCGACTCTTCCGAGTCCAGATAACCTACTTGAAGAGCAATCTCAAGAATACGACGCGTGATGGTCGCAGCGTCTTCGCAATGCCCAAGAACACAAAGCGAATACATCGACCCGTGGGATTTGAACGCTTGAATAAATAACAGATCGAGAGCCCTCTCAAATGATCCTTTATGGTTGCGCCCACGAATGACAACGTCTTCAAGCGTTTCATGAACGAAACGCCAAAGATCAAAACCAGCCCGATGCCGGTCTATCGTTGCTTTCTTCGCCGCTGCATTACTCTGAAGCATAGAGTTACCACGCTATTATGTATTGTATGCTTTCGCTTACACACTTCATTGATGCTTTGCCACCCCGCTTGGCAACAATCAGGCAGAATCCAGGGCGGTTAATTGTCCGGGCGGTAAAAATCTGGGCGAGAGAAGTCCAGACGAACCGGGCACTCGAATGCGCCATAGGCGCTCTGCCCGTGGCTGTCGAGGCGCAGCAAGTTCCCCCGATTCTTGGATGCTGCGCACGGATGTTTTCACGGAGGAGGATTGAGATTCTCCAGCCTCAGGGTGGTACAAATCACGCGTTTGAGCGGTATTAGTAATAGAACACGGGAGGTTTGGTGTGCCTGTGCGGGGATCATCCGACCGCCCTGTTAGGTGCGATAGAACGTCGTACCTGTGGGACTGTGCAGGTTAACCATCCGACGCTCGTCCGACCCAGGAGACGCTTAAATTGGGATGTGAACCGCTTGCACTGCTCATGTTTGTGCTGGGTTTGGGCGCCGGTTTTGTGGTTGCCTACGTCCCCATGGCGTTAAGGCTGGACGGGTTACGGAACAGGGTCCGTCATCTGCAGCCAGCAGTATCGAAAGCAGGTAGTTCTTCAGAAAACGATGGCGCTATATGTCGGGATCATGTGCGCGAAGTGTGAGCGCGTATTTCTCGTGACCAAGACCAGCAGGATCAAGCGGTACGATTCCAGACAAGATGAAAGCCGGTAAGAACTGACTTGCGTTTCCCATGTCGAGCGACTATTCGAAGTGGATGACACTGGCAGGGGTAACTCTTAAGGCCGTCACCAGCCGATGACGGCCCTTTCCATTACGAACTCAAAGAACCAGGACAAGTTTGAAATGCAGCACTTGCAACAATTCTTCCCTAGGAGGGGTTGTGGTAACGGATGAATTCTTTGGCCGGTTGGACGACTGCATTGCCCGGTATGACCTACTTCGACATCCTTTTTATCAAGCCTGGAGTCAGGGTGTGTTGACCCGTGAAGATCTGCAGGACTACGCCTGGGACTACTACCATCATGTAGAGTCGTTTCCTCGCGCACTGGCGAATTTCGCACGCCGACTGCCCAAGAGTGAACTGAGACAGGCAGTCCTGGACAACCTGTATGATGAGCTAGGCCGCAGAAATGAACCCTCCCACGCTGATCTCTGGCGCAACTTCGCGGAAGGAGTTGGGATGGGACAGTTTTTCCTCGAAGAGGATCCGTCCCCAGAAATCAAAAACTTGATCGACTTTTTTGAGGAAGTGGCCAGGGAAGGTACACCGGAACAAGCTCTGGCAGCTTTCTACGCGTACGAATCTCAAGTACCACGGATATCCAAGGAGAAGGTGCGAGGACTCCGTGAGATCTACGGTGCCAACGAGCGAACCTGCCAGTATTTCATCGTTCACATGACGGCCGATATCTATCATGCCAAGGTCTGGCGCGAGCAGCTCTTGAAGCGTCTGCGGGCTAACTTGGTAGCGGTCGAGGCGACGCTCAAGAGTGCTGAGACGGCGGCCCAGTTCCTTTGGAAAGCGTTGGATGGAATTGAAAGAACTTGCTTGGAGAGGCTGGCTCAGACTTCCTAAGGCGCCAGGGTGTATCGGCTTAATCAGCGCCCGTGGCGAAGGACCCAGATGCGCAGGCTCGTGCAGCGACCCACAATAAAGACAAGAAACGTAGGCGGGCATGGTACAAACTTCGTGTTTCAGCGGTATATATAGGAAAGGGCACTTGTGTCGTTTGCATAGGATCCGAGGGTTGGGCCGCTGAAAAATGGGTTGGTAGAGCCTTGGGTCTTGGTTGACGCCATTGACAATGTTTTGCGCCCTCTCCCACAATTTCCAAGGCTCATGAGTATGCACACATCGCGATTTAGCTTCGCTCCCGATTATTGCCGCTACTGGCGCAAAAGTAGCGGCCGGGGTGAGGCGTGTGCCTACGAGGTAGAGATGCAATCGTAAGTTAGACGCCCGAGTTCATAAGACCCGCAGCCGCGACTCTCCAATGAGTTGCGGCTTTTGCTTTTTATACGAGATTCACAGTCAAAGTTCACAGGTTGAAATCAAGGAGTGCAGTCATGATCAGCGACCCGTATGCGCGAGCCACCGAAATTGAGATCCAGCCTATCCTCCCGCCGGCCAATGGCAATCGGTCGAACATCGATCAGAAAAGTCACGGAAATGGGCATCCTTTCAAACTCGTGAGCCGTCACGCCCAACCGCAACGGAGCGTGGTGGACGTAGGCGGAGTGCTGATTGGAGACGGCAGCTTCGTCGTGATTGCCGGGCCCTGCTCGGTTGAGTCACGCGAGCAATTGATCTCTACAGCGCACGCAGTGAAAGCGGCCGGAGCGAAGCTCCTGCGGGGTGGTGCCTACAAGCCGCGTACGTCGCCTTACGATTTCCAAGGTCTCGGTTTGGAAGCCTTGCGCTTGCTCCGGGAAGCCAGAGAGCAGACCGGCCTCCCGGTCGTTACCGAGGTGATGAGCACGGAAGACGTTGAACTGATCTCGGAGCACGCGGATATGTTGCAGGTGGGTGCGCGCAACATGCAGAATTTCGCGCTGCTGAAGAGACTGGCCGTGGTCGACAAACCCGTACTGTTGAAACGCGGCCTATCGGCCTCCGTCACGGAGTGGTTGTTAGCAGCTGAGTACCTGCTTGCAGGCGGGAACGGAAAGGTCGTGTTGTGTGAACGCGGGATCAAGACCTTTGAAACGGAAACGCGCAACACCTTAGATCTGGCAGCTCTGGCGCTGGCCCGCGAACTCTCCCACCTGCCGGTCATAGCCGATCCCTCCCATGGAACCGGCCGGCGAAGTCTCGTCGCACCGATGTCGCATGCAGCGGCGGCGGCCGGAGCGGACGGGTTGATGATCGAAGTGCACCCCTGCCCGGAACGGGCCCTGTCCGACGGCCCTCAGTCACTCCCCTTCGAAGCCTTTAGCGAGTTGATGCGGAGCCTACGTGCGAATTCACGACAAACGATGCTGGATGACCCGCCGGGCTAGTTTGAGGGACGCTTTCGGATTCATTGAGGCCAAAGCGGGCGAGGCGCGAAACGTGAAACGGCATCCTCGTGCACTTCTTACGAATGCTTAGAGAGATGCCGGCTATGACGTAACCTCCAAATGCATCACTAACTACGTATACCCGTCGCCGGGCCAAAGTGTACCGACGTCAGAGTTCGCTCTTGCTTTCTTCTACCTGACATCTGATCTCGTTCTCTCGGGTACATTCCTCGGGGCCGAGCCCCACGTGAGTTTGAGGCCGCGGGATTACGGCGTCGACTGGACTACCGGAGCCTCGTCCGGTTGAGATTCAGCGAAATCGAATGCTCCTCCCACCGATTGGTGTTCTCCTGGGAAGCACAAGCGGTGCTGCGAGTGCATGACCATAAATTGACCTCTCGTTGATTTCGCTGACCAGAGACGCCCCGACCCGAAGTGCAATAATTGGAGCCTAAGAGGTTGCATTTATGAAGAGCAGGTGCGGATATATAGGCTATGTCATCGAGGCCCGGTCACACGAACTGCGGGACGGTGGATTCTCGGCGGAGTTCTCCATCGAAGAGCACGACGGCGCTGGCGTAACCGAAACGCAGTTTTACCTGCCCGGTACGTTCCCGTCGCAGGAATTGGCGATTGCCGCCGCAACTCAGGCTGGACGGCAGAAAATTGATGTGGGTTTGAGCGGGGACGTGCCGTCGTGAACGACTGAGCCCGGACGCGCAAGCGAGGGAAAACGCGATCTCAGAGGCAAAAGTGGCCCTTCCAAAGAATGGCTCCAGCCCGAGCCAGGCGCTCAGGAAACTGAGCCAATCAATTAGAATCCCTTGCTGAGGGGGAATTCATGGCAAACCCAAAGGGACTGGCGTCCATAGTGTCGGCGTTGCGAGTCGAGAGAACGAATCTGGCAAGTCAGCTTAAACGTGTTGATGCGGCTCTTTTACTTCTTGGCAAGTCGCACGATGGCAACTCCTACACGAAGCCGAGGCGTACCTTGTCAGCCTCGGCTCGTAAGCGGATCAGCCTCGCGCAGAAAGCGCGATGGGCAAAGAGAGCCGCGAACGACCAAGCAAGTAAGACGAAACCCAAGCGCACCATGTCGGCATCAGCCCGGAGGAAGATCGCGGCGGCACAGCGAGCAAGGTGGGCGAAGGTGAAGGCGCAGCAGAAGAAGGCTGCTTAGCGCCAGTAGGATCATCGGAGGCCATACACGAGCCTCAGCTTCGTCAAAGAGACGTGACCATGCCCGACGTCTACGTATACGAGTGCGCTGCGTGCGATGCGCGTTTCAGCATGATCGAGCCTGATCTTCCATCGCAGACCGAGTCTTGCATACATTGCTTTGCGAAGGGAGCTCGTCTCGTCTGTAAAGCGGGCGAGCAACAAGGCGACCTTCACCGCTTCCCGAGCCAGACGAAGTTGTTAGACGGCACAACTTCCAAGCGCACCCGAAGGACAGGGCGAAGAAGGCTCAAGTGATTCGGACTGGGCGAGAAAACGTCAGCGAGCCTGTGGCGGCACGCTACCAGGACTACACAAGTTCCTCCGCGTGCTCCTGCCGCCTTCCTCCTTCTTGACTCACCTGAGAATTCTACTCATGAGCAACCGCTCGTGCTGCCACAGGTCATACACCGATAGCAGGAACCGTTCCTCACCATCAGTGAGCCGCACAATTGGCACGGAGGCGCGTCTCCCAACTCAACGACTTGGCCGAGCGCTTCGACTACGCTGGTCACCTCACGCGGCGGCTGGGCTGGCTTCGGCAATTCAAACAGAAGTCCCTGCTCACCTTTCAGGAAACGCAATTCGAGCCAGCGGAATAAATAGTCCATCAGTGACTTGGCGTAGCCAATCTTTGGATTGCCGGACCACCCGCTTGGCTCAAACCGGGTGTGGCTGAACTTGTCGCACAGGACCCGCAACGGGACGCCATACTGCAGCGCCAGGGAGACTGCTGTTGCGAAGGAATCCATGAGCCCGGAAACCGTCGAGCCTTCCTTTGCCATCCTGATGAACAGTTCGCCTGGCAGACCATCTTCGTATAAACCAACTGTGACGTAGCCTTCTTGCCCGCCCACCGAGAAGTGATGGGTCAAGCTGTGGCGCTCGTCCGGCAGACGTCGCCTCACTGCTGCAGGGCAGTCCGCGCTCGCGGCAGGCGTGCCGGTTGTATCTCCTGACCCGTTGCTCCCCGCTTCCTTGCTTGCGTTCAGGGAATGCTCTTCGTTGTGCTCGACGATCACGATTTCCTTTGCTGCTGACATGACGGGCCTCTTCGACGAGCCGCGAGGTTCACGGCCCGCATCCATGCACAAGTCTCATCTCACGTGCTCGCGCTTTTCAAACAACACGGCAACCCGGTCGCCGGCTCGGGGCCAAACTGGGGAAGGATCCCCTCCGCAAGTCCGAACTGCCACGGAATGTCCCCAAAGGTCAACCAGCACCGGCTGATGTTCTCCAACCCTAACCTTCCTGCCCGCCGTCTTCTTCGGAACCGCTGGCCGCTTGAGACTCCGTGTTCCCGTCTGTCTCATCGCCTGCATCGTGCCTTTTGTATGTTCCTCTCACCGACAGCAGTTCTGCGTGGCTTGGCGGAAACACATAGTTCTGGACGAACCAAAGTACCTCGTAGGTAAGCCGGCGGCTCACGACGGCACGCCCATGCTCCTTGACGAACTGGCAGAAATCATCGGCATGGATGATGTTAGCTTTCGTTCCAGCAGTGGTGAGAGAGCGCGACTTGAGCCAACCCAGGTCGATCCATTTTTGTATTTCGTCGGGGCGGGTGTGCAATGCGCGAGAGAGTGAGAACTTGGTGAACCATTCTCGTCCTGTTTTGCCGCCGATGCCGAGCCGGTGCAACATCGAGCGCACGGAACCCGCAGGCCGCCGCAGGATTTTCGCGGCCTCTTCTACCGGCATGGCGGTGATCAGATCAAGAAGGCGTTGCTGCTCGGGCTTTGTCCATTCGCGATACGCTCGTTTTTGATTTACGCCAAGCTCGCGCAGGAAACGTAGACAGGCGTCTCGTGGGTTCCGAGAAATCGCAGCCAGCTTTGTGACCAGCATTCGCCGGCCGGTCTCATCGTGCTCCTGGCTTCTGCTGATTCGTTCTTTGTATTCCCTGGCCAGTTCTCTTGCTTCTTTAGGCCAGCGGAACATACGGCGCTTATGGACACCGTCGGCTTCGCCCATGCTGCTGCCTTCCGGGGGCTGGGTCCTTGTGGCAGTTAACGTCCCAGATTCGTGCACACGCACTTGTCTCTACGCCTCCGGAATACCTCCTCTCCTGCTGCAAAAGCGCATGCGCCGAGTGGCTTCGGAACATGCTGCGCGACGAAGGTGGCGGGTGGAGCTAGTCCACACCTGAGCCAAGTGGTGGCGGGCAGCGTATATCCATAGTCCCGCCGCTTCCCACAAAACTTTTTTCTGCAGGAATTCGTGCAGGTGGCTATCTCAGTTGCAGAAAAGCTACCCGTGTGCCCGAGCTTTCGCCTACGGACGGAACGTGCTGAGTGCCAAACACTTGACACGGGCGTCCGCCCAATTCCTTGGCAATGTGGGCCGAATCCAGCTATGGACGCGGAGACTCGGGCTGCGTAGAAGCAAGGTTTCTTTGCAAACAAAGTGACATTTTCTCCACAACTACAAGGTGATCGCAGCCGGGTTTAACCCGTAAAAGCAAGTACCAGATCTGGGCGCTGCGGGCCCATGGACTGAGGACTGCTAGCCCCCGGGCGGTTGTTATACCAGCCATCCCCGAAACGCGCCCCCAACGAGAGAAAGCTACATCCCTGTGTGGCGACCATTGCTCTCGTCTGAGTGGCCCACCTTCGTTTGAATTGTTTGGTCGTCCCGCAGATTCGACGCTACGCGATGGAATTTCGTCGTTCGTAGCTCAACAACCGGAGTTTGGAGAAGGCTGGTCGCAAGCTTTCTCATGAGAGTCGAACCATGTTTGGCGCGCATCGCAGAGGATTTGATTGGAAGGGAATTGCCGAGGTGCTCCACGTGACCCGAGCTGTGGCCCGGGCCACCTTCTGGCGGGAAATCAAACGCTCGAGGTCGAAAAGTGTCGAAGCTCAGCCTCCTGCGATTGTCATCCAGGGCGAGAGTGATTCGGATGCTTCCTTGAGGGGAGATGAGCGAAACGCATTTTCAGCGGTTGAAAAATGTTCCTCCGCCACTCAGTCGCCCTCTCCTCCAGACGCGCTAAATCCAGCTTGCGTAGGTCCATACAACAATGCCAACTTCGCTGTCAAAAATGTCTCTCGGTAACTAGCTGATTCCATTGGGCTTTCTGAAACTCGCCAATTCGTTTTGAGTTTCCCGACTTCGCCACACATGAGGTGGTGGGGTTGGTACATTGGCAAGTCCAGCTGCCCGCGAAGCAGCCAAACCTCTTAACGGGGTTTTGCGGGTCCAAATCCCACCGCCATTCAATCTGGTCGCGCCATCGCCCCAAAGCTATTCGTCGACGAAACTCTTGGCGTGCTTCTGGTGAATCAGAACCTCCAGACAGACTGACAGACTTATCAGTGAAATGTCACGTCTGCTGGGTTCAACAAGCGTCGATGTAGAACACTAGATCCCTGTGTTCTCCGATGGAACTCCGCCACTGTTTTACCAGGCTCCGCATATTGTCGATCAGAGTGGTCAGGTCATTCTGGTTGATGACCACCCCTTGCTCCTCCATGCTGTCTTTGAAACTGGCGGCATTGAAGCGCTCGTCCGCCTCCATGTAGTCCAGAACCTTGTTGCCGTCTTCGAGCCAGACGGCGTTCTTGTCTCCGTATTCGTGTTCGTCGCTGGCCGTGCCCACTCTGGCGGCAAGGTCGTGCAGCAGCACAATCAACTCGCCCGGCGCAACGAAGCAGGAGGAGTGCATATTCCATATTTCTTTCACTGGCCGAAAACTTTGGCTCATGGTGTAACCTCCTTTTCGTTTCTTCTGTGTTCCGATGATTCAGTCGATGCATCGTCGGCCGCTGCCGCCTCAGGAGATTTGCTTGCAACGCCTTTGTAGGAACTTGTTCTCAGATTGACAAAGCTGTGTTGATGGGCGGGCTCTAGACGGGAAAAATGCGCAGGCACTCTTCTGTGAGGCTCTCAAGAGCGTGCGAACGCGAGAAGGGGGCGGATATCGTTCGCGTCAGCCGCATGCAGTGCGTCAATATAACGTCGGCGAAAGTCACCGGCGTGCACCAGGTCTGCGCCGCCCCAAGTGAAAGCGGGTCTGTCTTGTCTATGGACCAACACATCCGCCATCAGGCGCGCATGGCGACCGTTGCCGTTCGCAAAAGGGTGGATGAAAACTAAGCGGTGATGAAAGCGGATGGCGAGTTCATCGGGGGCATAGGTTCCGTGTTCCAGCCAATAGCGCGCATCGCCAAGCAGGGCGGCGAGGCTCTCGCGGATTTCATGGTGGGGAACACCAATGTTCTTGTCGGTGGTTCGATAGGTGCCGGCCCACTTCCAGGTCTGATCGAACATTCGCAGATGGAGATCTCTTACGTATGGCTCGACAAGAGGATCACGTCGGCGAAGATTGTTGGGTGCGAGTGCCCATGCATACGCTTCGAGAATGTTCTGTCGTTCCCACTCATTTAACTCCTCCTTGCTCGCCAGATTGGGAATGAGATCGGCCCGCTCATCGACCGACAGAGGTGTATTCCCTTCTCCCTCGGTGAAGAGACTCACCGGACGCCACGCTTTCTGAGCAGTCGCTTGGTTTCGGCTTCCACGGCTTCATCAACGCGGCCCACGGCTTGATCTTCGAGTGCCATTGAGTGTTCGACGCCCAGTACCTGTTTCTTGGCCTGGGAGCGCGCCCGTTCTTCGACCAGATCATGGAGCGAATTCGCCCTTGGCACCAGCGCATACACCAACTCACACCCAAGCGCATTCGCGGCTGCTCTCAGACTTTTTAGGGTAATGCGGTCCTCGGCTTCGGCCTTCTCCAGTTGGACCGGGAGCTGGCGGCTTGTCTTCAGTGTGCGTGCAACTTCACTGGCAGAGATGCCTGCTGCTTCTCGGATGGCACGAAGCCAGCCTTTCTGCGGGCGTGGAGTCTTCGCGACCGCACGAAACGGTTCGAGTGTGCGATCCAGTTGCTTTAGACGTAGATTGCGGAATTCATTGCGCATGTGCTAGCTCGCAGACTGACAATTTATAGTGCTCAAGGATTCAGCATGACGTATATCTATAGATAGTCTATATACCTGCAATTGACTATTTAAACATATACATTAGTGAACCTTATGTCAAGCCGCAGCTTGACACGTCTGCGCCTCGTACAGTCGCACAATTTAGGGATCGGGGCACGTTGCAAATCCCCCCACCCCGCCTCCCGGATGTCAAGATAATAAATGAGATGCATTCTTGCGAGTAGCTTTCGAGCCTGGGCGATTAAGTCGCGCCCCTTTCATGCGTTCCCAGACAGCTGGATCGACGGGGAGCGAAGTTGTGCGGCCAGTGCGCAGATTCACGAACCCGCCGTGGTACGAGAGCCGCCCGTATCGGAATAGCCGCGCAAGCATCGCCAGCGCCTGGTACGCGAGTGTCTGGTTCACGAACGGCTCCTGCCGTTCCAACGCTTCTAACGCGCTACATGGCGGAAGTCTGTCCTTCTTGTCGAGCTTCGAGTTGACGAGCTCGGGGAAGAGTTCGGAAGCCGTCGGCAAGCGCAAGTCTCGCGCTTTGTTTCTCTGGTTTTCAGGCTGGCCGAGCACGAACTGGCCGCTATCGGCGTTGTTGCCCAGATCCAGCCAATAGTGACAATTCCAGTAGGTTTGCGTGCGGGTCATTGCGTTCCGGGCCGCGCGGGAATCCACGCAGCCAATCAGAATGTCGGTCTCATGCCCCCAACTTTCATCGACGAAGTGCGGCACGCCTTTCCACCCAAGGCCCCAAAACAGATTGATTCGGGTGGCGAGCACTGTCGCCTTGTGCAGTCCGATCTCACTCTCACTGAAAGGTTGACGGACACAGTTGGTGCGGGAAATCCGGTCGCCGTCGACCAAGGTTACATCCAGCCCATGCGGATGCCCTAAAGCGACCATGGCCTGGTGCAGATATGGCAATCCGGCGGCAATGGCGCTTCCCGTCCCGCCGCAGCCGACTACCGTGACCCGAACCTTTTTCTGCAGCAGTGCACCAGGAATCTGATGTTCAGTCTTCGTGGCGATTGTCGTTTCGATAGCTGTGGTCATCGTTCCTCACGAATTCCGCGAGGGTCTGCGGCAGCTTCACCAGGTACTTCCCTGGAAATGCTTTTTGTCCTGCGAGGGATTGCCACATCGCCAGGAAGCCGCCCCGAAACCGAACGTGTTTGCGAACGCCAGAGGCGTGTGTGAATTCGCTCTGGAAGAATGACTCCTCCCACAAGTCAATGGCAGTGACCGACTTCTCCTGCGGAATCTTCATGCTCCCGGTGCAACACACGCCGTTATCGTAGCAGTTCCAGTACGGAGCCATGCACATCCTGGTCTCCGCCTTGGGCCGCTCGTCTTTAGGAAGAGCGCGAACCCACAAATGAGATTCGCATGCTTTGAAGAGCAAGGGCGGGTGGGGATAGAGTTTGCCATTCATGCTCTTCAAGACATGGTCGTTGCCGCGATCGCTGAAGAACATGGTTCGTTCGCGGGCTGGACTCCACCACACGATCATTTCTGCCGTGCGAACCAGCACACGCGCCGGCAAGATCTCGGCTGGAACCGACCTTCCAAGACCGGCCATCAGGTCGATCAGCATCTGCGGCGTCATCAACTGGCCTTCCGCCAGTCGCGCGGCGTCGCCGTCATGGATCACTTCATGGAGAGTTATAAAGGGATGGCGATACGGGTAGCCCTCATAGCTGCTCTTCCCGTACACCAGCAGCGCCCGGCTCAACCGGAAGTCCTGACTTGAGCCGATGTTCACGGAGATATTCATCGTAGAGATCCCTGACGAGTTCGACGATCTTGGCAGCGGAGGCCAACGACCGAAGCATAGCGCTGGCGTGATCGAAAACCCGTCGCACTTCTTCATCCAGCTCTTTCGTTGGCTTGTCCAGGTGAATGGGGAGTACCACATTCGGCTGGCAAGGACCGTTTTCGCCCATGTGCTGCGCCTCTTCATCAAAGCAGGCGTTGATCGCATCATTCTCGTACCAGGTGATCAGACATCCGGGCCGGGAATACTCAGCATCCATGAGCCAGGTGTCGATGCCGGGTACATCCTTCTCACTGATTTGGCCGGGCCACGCGTGCTCGTGCCCTTGGCCATGGATATCCATCTCAAGTAGGTGCCGGATCAGCTCGCGAGCCACGCTAGTGTGAGGCTGGAATTCCCGCAGCAAGTTCCGGGCTCTTCCGTATTTGAGGGTCTTGGAGTACGTCTTGATACAGGCTGGGATTTCAATATCCACTTTGCGATAGATCGATGCTTCCAACTCCTCGTCGCTCAGATCCTCCATCCACGTCTCGGCGTGCTCCTGGGCATCGAGGTAGTCATACACGCGCATCCATTTGTACAGGTTGGTGGTGAGGACCGCATAAAAAGCGGCTGGCAGGAGAGCATGCTCGGCTTCGAGGCGTGCGAGCGTCGCACCAATTGGAATGGAAGCGGCGGCCTCGTAGTCGCCGACCAGATACAAATGATCGGTCATCCCTTCTCTTCCGGCTTCAACCTGATTTCGCTCTTGCTCGGTCAGCTCGAAAAGACTATCCGTAATTCGCAGGTCGCCAACCCAGACTCGCTTCACGTCAACTGCGCGATTCTGAGAGCAAAACCTCCTGAAGCCGCGTTCGACAAAGTCCACCGCGCTACCCGACCAGTCATTGGGCCTGCAAATTCCCAACCGCAGCAGGCTCATTCCCAGAACGGCGGCCGGCCCTTCATCCCACCTCGTGCAGTACCGCCATCGAATTCCCTTGAGCTTCGGGAAGGTGACGTCCAGCGGCAGCCCGATCACACGAGCGGCGGAATGACCGCGCCGCTGGGCGGTAAGTATCGGTCTCCCAGTTCGCCTCCGTCCTGAGCGTACTTGAGCGAGTCGAACGCCTTGCCGAGAATTTCCCCGACTTTGAATGCTTCTGGACATTGTTTCAATTGCTCCGTGATCGGATCGTTCGTATTGACGTGGTTATGCGTGGCTTCTTCCAACGCTCTCAGGACTCGCTTCGCGTTTTTAGTGGTGGTTCGACGGGCGGCGGTTGCTAGATTCCTCCGGGTCATGGAAGCTTCCCTTTATCAACCTTTGGCCCCGATGGCGCGAACAAACTTGTAAACCAGTTTGCCAGCGACCGTTTCAGGCCCCTCGATCGCAGCCGTGGCGATTTCTGGATACAAGTGCGTGTACGTGTCTCTGACCTGTTCAGGGGTCATCGTTGGGGTAGTGTCTGGCAGCTTTACCCCGTTGTAGAGAAATTCTCGTTCGATACGATGTACGTCCATTGTTGTTCCTTTCGGAAAATGTAGGATTTCAGAATTAGTGAAATGTCGTGTCACAAATTCTTGAAAAGCCGGAAGTTCGATCAAATCACTCCAGCGGGGGAACATCGTGGCGGCCGGTTGCGCCCGCGCAGGTTGTTAGAGCGTGTTTCAAAAATCGTTCTCGGCGTTCCGGCGGTCCCCATAAGTGCCTTGAAATCAGGTCTCAGAGGTGCCCGGGAATCAAGGTCGTTAATATTTGAAACACGCTCTAGTGACGTTGCGTCTTTTCCTGCGGCGTGAGAGGCATTTCAGTGCGGAACCCTCTACGGAAAAGGCAATTGACCCATAAGGTGGGCCGGGCCTCGCGCATAGCGAATCACCACCCGCACGGGAAGCGTGAAATCGAATCTCTGCACAGGCGAACAGCTCCGTCAAGCCGGGTACAGAAGATGTAATGTAAACTGGGTTTCGTTTCCCACCTGGGCTAATGGTTCGATTCGCGCCGAACCGAGATTCTTTATCGCGAAGGGGGTGCCCAATGGAAGAACACGAGGCAAACCAAGAAGCCAAGGCTGAACTGGGACGCAAGATTCTCGCCGCTCTCATGAGCTACCAATTACACCTGAAGAGCGTGGACTACACCATGAAGACCTACCTCCCCAATCAGGAGGTGGATCCCTCCTGGGGTGAGCTTGGCTGGGCCCTTCTCGGGATGATGAATCGCGGCTTAGTAGAGAGAACGCTCGGACCCGCCTTGCGAAGTTTGACGGCCAAGATTCAGTAGGCCGGAGGACTTCCTCCTTGAACTCTGACCCGCACAGAGATAAGGAGCCAGCATTCACGGTCGTGGTCGAAACCTAATCTCACATTTTCCGTGGACTCGGCTCGTCTCACAGTACGCTTACTAATACGCTCACGTGGAGGTAGTACCCTCACTGCTCATCCCAACGTACCGCCAGCGGGCGGCGGGTCCACGCCCCTCGACAGCGACTTCACCTCGCTCCTTCATGTCAGCCAAAATTCGCCGGATCCACTCCCTCCCAACATCAGGGCAGGCTCGCTCGATGTCACAGAGGCGGAAGTCGCCTGTTTGTCGTTGCACGGCCCGGATCACTTCCCCCGCTTTGGCCCCCTTTGGAGAGGGGGTACGACCCACGCGCTCCTCGAATTCGCTATAAGCAGTCTTCAGAATAAAGAGGACGTAATTGACATACGGCCATTGTCGCTGGAAATCCTCGAGAATGAGTGGCCAGTCAAGCGGCAGGCCATGACGCTCAAAGTAGCGCAAAGGAAATGAGAACCCGTGGTCGACTCCGACGATAGTTGGCGGTCCGCTAGCCAGATGTGCGACCAACCACTCAGCGATGCCCCGGCGCGTCCAGTATTTGCGCGGGCTCGGTGGAGGTTGCACTTCTTGGGCAATGATCTCTGCGTCCGCCTCGTATATGCGGAGGCCCTTTAGACTCGACGTTGGCGTTTCAGCACCGGAGTAGTCAATGCCGATGTAGCGATTGAATGTACGTGACATGTCAATGGTCAAACCAGTGTTGAGAGATGCGATGGCTGGTCTTCTTCACCAGCATAACGGATTTCAACCCGGCGAAAGAATGCTCGTGATTTGTGAGCATCTCGGCCACCAGTGGGCCAACCGGAAGGTGCTACTCGCCTTGCTGACCAGTCTTCGTTGCAAGATCGAACAGGTTCCCAGTGCCCGTAGCATCTAGATCTGCAGTTGCGGCAACGCCGCTCGCGGCTGTCTGCGTTAGCTCAGGATTCGGTTGCGAGCCGTCTACCTTGTCGTTGGTCTCGGCTTCGGTTTGCGCTTGCGTCAAGCCCGGAGTAACACTCTTCCCGGATGAGCCATGGGACTTGGTGGCCGTTGATTTCCTGGCTGTTTCCCTCGCTGCTTTGGCGGCAGTCTCCATCTGTTCTTTCGCACTCTTCAAGGTTGAGGACAACCCCAGGTGAGCCTCCACAAACTCCAGCAATTGTCGTGGTAGTTGTTCGTCAAGCTCTTTGGGAGTGCCAGTGACGCTCAGCGGTGTGGTCAGCGCGGCGTCATCATCCCGCTGATCGGATTTCAGTGCTTTTGGGATGACGTTGACGCAGATCTGTTCGTCGCTGACTCGGGACAAGGTCACGACCAACACGCGCTGTGTAAGTAACGGCATTAGTTCTTCAAACACGGTTCGTACTCCTTCCTTCGATGAAAACGGGCTGCACAGGTATTTCTATCGTGGGTTACTGGGCGGAGAAAATCGCCCCAGAATAGTGGCTAAGATAGTCTGAATTGCCGCCGAAATCGTGCTATACTCAGCTACGAAAATGACGATACGGACCAAATCCATGATGAGACGGCGCGTCAATCGCGCTGGGCCCTCGGGATTGGTCTGACCATTTAGATTTCCAAGTTCAGATTCGATTTCCGAAGGCCCCGACCAAAGATCGGGGCCTTCGTGTTTTTGGCCGGTAGCCAAGCTGGAAAGGCACGTGACTGTTAATCACGCCATGCGCAGGTTCGAATCCTGCCCGGCCAGCCAATTTTCGAGGGAAAACAAGGCTCGCTAGTTCAGTAGGAAGAACGCGGCTCTCATAAAGCCGTCGCGGATGGTTCGAATCCATCGCGAGCCACCACGGAGGGGCCTCCGGCGAGGGGCAGTGGCTTATACCCACTTCGGCGCCAGATTAGCGCGGCCAGGCAGGTTCGACTCCTGCACCCTCTACCAAAGTTTTCGCGCCGGTAGTTCAACGGACCAGAATAGTTGGCCTACACCCAACAGATGCGGGTTCAACTCCCGAACGGCGCACCAAGCAGGATTAGCTCGAAGGTCGAGCCCGCGGTCGATAACCGCGAGGCGTTGGTTCGATTCCAACATCCTGCACCATTTTTAGTAGCACCGGTGACTGGCAGAGATGGCTGATGCACTCGCCTCTTAAGCGAGACCAGGCTGGTTCGATTCCAGCGTCACCCACCAGATTCGCGGGATTGGCAGATGTGGATATGCACTCGCCTTTTAAGCGAGACGAAGTGGGTTCGATTCCCACATCCCGCACCAAAGTTACTTAGCAAAGAGGCGGCATAGCATAACGGAACAATGCGCCGAGCTTCTACCTCGGACGATGAGAGTTCAAATCTCTCTGCCGCTTCCAATGTGGGGATGTGGTCCAACGGATGAGGGCGCAAGGCTACGAACCTTGAGATCAGAGTTCAATTCTCTGCATCCCCTCCACATCAGATAGGCTCGCGTGGTCTAAGGCATGATGACGCTTCGGTCCTAACCTTGTTTGTCAGATCAGGAGATCCGGGTTGGATTCCCGGCGCGAGTTCCAGAGGGTGGGTAGTGTAACCGAACAACACGGCAGCGTCCGAAGCTGCAAATCCGGGTTTGACTCCCGGCCCGCCCACCAGCCCACTTTGTTTCGTGTGCTTGGGGGGGTGGCCATGCGCCTCAGCTTCGCCGCTTCCTATAAAGTGTCAAGCGCTTACCGGTTGAATTACGCCATCGACTTCTTCCGTTTTCGGCGATCAAGCAAACGAAGGATGGGTGGATCCTTGACTTCCGCCGGGATAACGGCCTCTTCCTTTGGGTCAATTGCAACACTGTCAGGATCATTCTCCCCAATTTGCCATGCCGAGCAGATTCGTATGGATCGCTTCCTAATCGTTAAGTCGAAAAACGGTTCTGGTTTTGCGGAAACATCAGGCATGAAGGCAGGGAGAATTGTGTATCTTTGAAGTCGTTCGTAGCGTATCCGAAAAGCTTCGAGGTTCTTTGAATCCTGTGGATCCATTCGATGAATGCGACTGATCATCACGAATTCCCGCACTCCCGAGCGGTCCGTTGGTGTGGGACAGCCGACAACAACCCTGTACGAAAACGGATGAGCTCTGTCAATACCTGTGACTATGGAGAGCCGAAGCTGCTCACGATCATCAACACCTCCCAACTTGGCACGCCACTCCCGGAAGATGGCCTTTCCGCTATCGGAATCGGCAAAAGCGAGTGCAAGGAGTGGTTCGTCATCAAGATTCTCAGTCCAGAGATACAACGTGCCGAGCCATTTTGCTTTGTCCCACAGAGCCATGTTTATGAGTGATAGAACCTTCCGCTCAGTGTGCTTGATTGCTGATCGGTCGAGAAGCTCCTTCGGCGGGTCGCCAACTCCATAGATCGGCTCTGCACCGATCTTTTCTTCCTCGCTCTTAAGAAGTCCCTGATGCCACGGGGACTCACGATGGACCGTGAAGGCGCGCGGATTTTCCTCGTTGTTCCAGTCGGATAGCCTGAATTTTGGCGCATGACCTAGAATGTTGCGAACCGGCGTGCTTGATTCTGTGAAATTGATGGCGCGAGCCAACCCAAGTTCATCGCCGAATACACGCTGGGCGTATTTTTCAGGATCCGGCAGAATGGCGATGTGGCTTACAATTTTCAGCACCATCTCGAGAAGCCAATTGTCCCGACCTGCAACGGCACTCGGAATCGTCCCAGAATGTCTGACAGTGGCGAGCCCTCTACTCTCGTCGTATTCCCACTGCGGGAGATCCTCCACCTTATTTGATTGTTCAACGTTCATTGAAAACTCTGCTCGTCGAGGAAAGAGATCGGATTCTAAGCTGGTCGCGAGCATGGCTTCGGTGGTTGCCAGGATGCGCTCCGCTAGCAGTACCGACTCGTCGTCTTCGTCGCTACGAACGGTGAATGCGCAGCCAAGTACATGGGAACACAACGTCATGGTGCCCCCACCCAAACCAGTTGGACGGTCTGGCAGATCCGCGGAAGCAGGTTGTTTCAGGAGTGTAGTAAAAAGCTCACGTACTTGTTCCTCCTTCTCTGTTGGCGGAATTGTGCCCTCTTCACGCAGGACATCCTCGTACCCCATGGCGTATAGCAAAGCCATTCGGGACAGATCGAGGCCGCACTTGTCTAAAACATCAGGCAAGAACCGGAGTCGGTTCAGATCTTCCAATTCAGATTTAAGGAACAGCATGGCTAATGTTCCATCCTGAGCGGTTACTTGGTCAGAGAACTTCTCCTTTTCCTCCTCGTCGAGCCCCCGGCTGCGGGCAAGAACAAAGGCTAACTGCATCCATTGCATCGCGCAGGCAACTCTTCCAAGTTGGATCTCTAACCACACGATCCTACGCACACAGGTCGAAGCCCGAGAACCGAGGCGGCCGTGTCGCAAATACTCTCTGAGCGTCATATCGGCTGCTGCAAGAGCGTTTGCACGTGCCGCCCACAGTAGCCCGACTGACTCATAAGCGAGACCGCAGCCGAAGAGTGCTTCAGCGAGCTCATCCAGAGATTCATGCAATGCCAGCTTCTGTTGAGCACGTCCGAACAATCGAATCGCATCGTAACTCCGCCCTGCTCGGATCTTGTGAAAACCACCCGCTAGCAGCATTCGACCTGACTCTTGCGCGCCGACACGTTTCTGGGTGATTTCTACTACCTTCTCCAGGAGCGCGTCGTACTCGTTTTGCGTGGATAACCACTCGCCCAGTTCCTCAACAATTCGAGACACCGGCTCAAAAGGATAGGTAACAAGACCATCGGCTGTTTGAAGAATCTTACGCAAATCGGTCAGGAGGGGGCCGACCTCATCAGGCTTATTGACAGCTGATACTAGTTTCATCAGGAGCAGCTGTGTGCGTGCCCAGAGCGAGTTGTTGGGTCTTGAAGTATCGGCGGCGCATTTCTCCAATGCCCCCACAAGAGTGGCCGTACGTCGCTGCAGATCGGCCACAGAATCTTCTAGTTTTCTCGCCGCACAAGAAGTGTGGAGAACCGTCCAGAGATTTCCGAGGAGTTCGAGATCGTCAGCCTCATCGCTCGTGCCAGCCCATGCTTCGACTTGGCCGTATAGGCGATTGAACTCACCTATGTCTTCGAACCACCAGTACGCGGTCCACGCGCGGTTATAAGCGATCCTAAGCTGCTGTTGCTGGTTCCCAACTTCCCGCGCGATCCTTTCTGCACGGTCGAATCTTCCCTCGATTTCGACCCGTGGCAGTTCCAGTGCGCGAGCAAGCAGAGCGGCGCGAATGCAATCCTCGCCAAGCTGGTACTCGACTCCCAAATACCTCTCGGTGTCCTGAATTCGTTCCTCAACCTCTCGCAGTCTTTCGGCATTTCTGGTATCTCGCGGACCAGCCTTCTTTCTGGACTTCATACTTGCTTCGTCCAGATTCAGTGTCTCTACAGCCAACTCCAATCTGTCATGCTCAAAGACACATTTCAGAATCCAATTCCGATCAAGGATGCGGACTTTTACGCCGTATGCCCGCGTAAGCTCATCTTCGAGCGCGGCTTTAGTCTTGTCCTTGGCAAATCGACTTGTGATGAAGTAGATCAGGTCATAACCGCGACCTGTGGCGGCGATTCCTTTCACATCCGAGCGCACCTTCGAACGCCATTCCTGTTTTGCGCTGAAGGCAAGAGCCCAACGCTCTTGTGTTGCAACCGAAGCCTGGCCTTCGTACCACCGCAGCGCGATCTGCTCTGCAACTGGGTAGGTTTCAGCATCGCATTTGCTGTCGCCACCGCCGGTAGGTCCAGTCTGCGGTGAGAGATTGGGACAAAGTTCCTTCTCCGCCAAACGGCGGCAGAAGTGTTCGAAGACAGTCTCCTCCTTTCGACTTGTAAGCAACTCTAAGTGGTATTCAAAAACCTCCTTCGTGAGAGTCGGCAGCGATGTAACACAGGAATCGGAAAACAATTCCGGATGGCGAGCGCGCATGAAATCCGAAGGTCGGAATCTCTCCCCCTTGAGTTGTTGGGAAAGTTCCGTCGTCGATCTCGGGTGCGTACTTTGGCCCCGCATATCCGTTCGACTAGGCTCCGGAGGCATAACAGTAAGTCTATACGTCGGTGGCTGGAAAGCGCCTGTTCAATGAGCGCCACTTTGGGGTATTGACGAATCCATGGAATGATGCCAGAGTGATAGCTGAGTTCTAGCAATGATGCGCAAGCCCCATACCGATTGCTTCCCGACACCGGCCACGTTCGCGTGGCAAGGAGCGGGCAAAGGTACGTTCATGTAACGGGGGGCACATCAGCAGCGCATAGTCTTTCTGAGCCTCCGATACAAATCGGGGGCTTTTGGTTTTAGGGCACATTTCTCCCAATGCGATGCGCAGAGAGGAGGAGGCGTCGTCTAACGGCCAGGATGCGGCCCTTTCAAGGCTGAGATGGGAGTTCGATTCTCCTCGCTGCTACCAAAGTTATGAGCACACAAATGATTGAACTCGAAGGTTTTGAAATCGAGCTTGCGTCTGACCTCTATTGTGATCGCGGCGGCGATCACCGCGAATTGGTAGATCGTGCTCGTACGGATCGCAGGAGACTTGGCCACAACGTCGATGAATCGGCGGTGTTGTGTGTACGGTGCATGAAAGCAATTGCGCTCAAAGCGTGATGCCGGGTCGTCTAGTGGCAGGACCCTGGATTTTGAATCCGGGTACGGGCGTTCGAATCGCTCCCCGGCAACCAGTTTGAAAGTCAGCAAAGGAGGAAGCTCATTGAGGAGTAATGGAGGGAAATTCGAGGAGTGGTGAAGGCTACGGTTACTTCTCTTGTCCAGAAAACACACCGTATCCGCAGGTTCCCTCCTCAAAATTGCGAGGTCATCCAACTGGCCAGGATAACCGGCTCTGACCCGGTTCATGCACGTTCGAATCGTGCCCTCGCAGCCAAGTTTGGCTGTATTGCGGGCGTGAGCGAAGCGGAAGCCCGCAAGCGAAATCCCGAGCCGCGTACTTTGCGGCGAAGGATCTCAAGCGGTCGCAGAGTCTAGCGGCAGGATGCCTGACTGTCTATCAGGAGGGACGGGTTCAACTCCCGTTGCGACCGCCACAGGGGTGATGACCCGACGGGAAGGGCGCTCGTCTCCAAAACGAGTTCAAGCAGGTTCGAATCCTGTCACCCCTGCCAGTTTGAAGAGCGAGCATGGTATAGCGGCTGGTGCCTCGGGCCTCCAACCCGATGACGCGAGTTCAACTCTCGCTGCTCGCTCCAGGCGGAAGTCGTCTAGTGGCCAAGACGCGACGTTGCCAACGTCGAGACCGCGGGTTCGAGTCCCGCCTTCCGCTCCAAGTTCGAGGCGGTGTAGCCAAGACAGCAAGGCATCTGCCTGCAAAGCAGAGTATCGGGAGTGCAATTCTCCCCACCGCCTCCAGATTTCTTAAAGACGTTTTGTGCTGGTGTAGCTCAGTGGGAAGAGCGCGGGCCTCGTAAGTCCGTGATCGGCGTTCGAATCGCCGCGCCAGCTCCGCTGGTATAGCTCAACGGGAAGAGCAGGCGCACGGTAAGCGCCCGACCGCAGTTCGAGGCTGCGTGCCAGCTCCAAAAGTTTTGCTGCTGTGGCCGACATACAAAGGCACCTGCCTTGTAAGCAGGTCGATGCTGGTGGGAATCCAGCCAGCAGCTCCAAATTCGATGGCGGGATTGGCCGAATGGCTTAGGCACTGGATTGTGGCTCCAGTCACGAGAGTTCGATTCTCTCATCTCGCCCCAAATGGGCGGTTCGTATAAGGGGATTACCCACGGCCTGCAACCGTGAAATGCGAGTTCGAGTCTCGCACCGTCCACCAAGTTTGGCTCGGGAACTCGACGGCAGAGTGCTGGTCTGAAAAGCCAGTGGATACGGTTCAATTCCGTGCCGAGCCACCATTTCGGGGAGTGGCCTAGCTGGTTCAAGGCGCGTGCCTTGGGAGCACGAGATCGGGAGTTCGAATCTCCCCTCCCCGACCACTCAAGTTTGCATCACGTCCCGACGGGGAGATTGCGTCGAAGTTGGTAACTGGGAGAGCGTATGTTGTGGCAGACGAAAACTAATGGCTTGTTTCGCTGCGTCCGCCTGACACGCCGCTTTGCGTTTAAGACTCCGCATGTCCTCAACAGGAGGCAGTTGAAGAATGATTGGAAGATGTTCGGAAAGCCTAAATCAATTTCATGGCTGTGGAGAACATGGTGCAAGTTATTCCGTGAGAACCGCATGTCGAATCAAGCAGAACTTCGACAATGGCAAGAATGGCAGCAAAACGGGGCACAGAAGGTGAGCGGCGTTGGATTGTGCCCCATTCTCTTTCACCTGCCTCTGGGCCTTCTGGTGGTAATGAGAAAAGCAAACCCAGTGCCAGAGGGACGCGTAAGCAAGGAGCATGATCCCATGTCGAACGGCGTCGTGAGCTTTGAAGAAATGCGCGCCGCCGCTTTTTTGATGGGCAGGGATGCTGACACGGGCAAACCGGACACGTATGGACTTGTGGACGGAGGCTTGGCTGTTGTTGATTACGGATTCTTCATACCCAAACCACAGACCCATGAGTGATCAATGTTTCGCAGGTCTGTTGAGGGTCTCACAAGCACTTATTAGACGCGAAGGAAATTTATATGACAGAGACAGCTTACAACGTAATGAAGCCGGACAAGGGCGTGCCCATCAAGGCTTGGACGAAGGGTGTCCCACTTGAGGACGCCGCGCGTCAACAATTGCTGAACGTCGCCCAGTTGCCGTTCATCTACAAGTGGGTGGCGGCGATGCCGGACGTGCATTGGGGCATCGGAGCGACGGTGGGCAGCGTGATTCCGACGCGTGGCGCCATCATTCCGGCGGCGGTCGGGGTGGATATTGGCTGCGGCATGATGGCGGTGAAGACTTCTCTGCACGCCAACCATCTGCCGGACAATCTGCACGGCATCCGCACGGCGATTGAGAAGGCGGTGCCACACGGGCGTACCGACAACGGCAGCAAGAACGACCGCGGTGCGTGGTCGGACGCTCCAGCGCATCATCTGGAAGTGTGGGCGAAGATGGAGCCAGCCTACCAGGCGATCATCGAGAAGTATCCGAAGCTGAACCATGTGCAGCGAATCAATCACCTGGGGACGCTGGGCACGGGGAACCACTTCATCGAGGTTTGCCTTGATGAGAACGAGAACGTCTGGTTCCTGCTGCACTCGGGATCGCGTGGCGTGGGCAATCGCTTCGGCACATTTTTCATCGAGTTGGCAAAGAACGACATGCGCCAGTGGATGATCAACCTGCCCGACCAGGATCTCGCGTACCTGCCGCAGGGAACAGAGCATTTCGAGGACTACGTCCGCGCGGTGCACTGGGCGCAGGACTATGCCCTGGCGAACCGCGAGCTGATGATGCGCAACATGATCGCGGCGGTGCTGGGCTCGGGAGAAGTCCCGGCGTTCGAAGCCAATGTGGAAATCGTGAGCTGCCATCACAACTATGTGACCTGGGAGCACCACTACGGCGAGAACGTGTTGATCACCCGTAAGGGCGCGGTACGTGCGCGTGAGGGAGACATGGGGATTATTCCCGGCAGCATGGGAGCGCGTTCGTACATCGTGCGTGGCAAGGGTAATCCGGAGAGCTTCATGAGCTGTAGCCATGGAGCTGGCCGAGCCATGTCGCGTACAGAAGCGAAGCGCCGCTTTACCTTGGATGACCATGCCAAGGCAACTGCCGGCGTCGAGTGCCGTAAGGACGCGGACGTTATCGACGAAACGCCGATGGCGTACAAGTCCATCGACGCCGTGATGGAAGCGCAGCGCGATCTGGTGGACGTGGTGCACACGTTGCGCCAGGTGGTGTGCGTGAAGGGATAAACAGGAGAGGGCTGAAAGGCCCTCTCCCATGATCCGGGTGTAGGGTAGCGGCCACCCACATGTCTTGGGCACATATCGACGCAGGTTCAACTCCTGCCACCCGGACCATTATTTTCCATGTGAGTGTGTGGCGCGGTAGTAGCGTAGGAACTATACGAGAGGCTCATAACCTCTAAACGCAGGTGCAAATCCTGCCCGCGCAACCAAACTCCTCTGGATTCCTTCTGAGTTGCCTGTGACCCGACGCCAGTATGGACTCAAATCTGAGCGCACACGCCCGATTGCAACATCACCAGAACATCTGGCAAAGCAAACCATCCTGAGCGTAAATTGGAGCGGGTTAGACTGTCCGGCTAGTATTGTTAGAATCTGATTTTCAGGGGATTTCCGATGCGGTCTCGTATTGCGTTTATTCTTTTGCTTTTATCACAAATGGCTGTTGCCAGTGCGAACAGGATTCCGGTTAGCAAACTGCTTGACCAGATGATCCACCGTTCGACGCTGGCCGAACCGGGTGGTAAGCCTTTTTACCTGAAGGCCACCATTACCGATCGCGATGACGCCAAGTCTGAGTTCAACGGAACGGTCGAGGAGTATTGGCAGTCGCCGACGAAGTTGCGTCGGGTCATCAAGCTGCGCGACTTTTCGCAGACGCGTATTGTCAACGGCGACATGATTTATGAAGACAACAACGGTGACTATTTCCCGTTGCATGACGAGATGCTCGCCAACGAGATCGTAGACCCACTCCCTAAGTCGGCTGTCAATCTCATGAATAAGCTCGAACTTATGGGAGCGGAACCCGGATCGAGTGCGGGCCAGTGCATGGCCGAGAAGTACTTCAACGACGCCGAGGGGCGGGAGACGAGGGTGCTGCTTGCGTATGACTGCAAGACCGGGCTATTGATTTACCTTTGGTCGCCGACTTGCTGTTACGGAGTGATGACCGACTATCGCAAGTTTCATAACAAAATGGTGGCGTACGCGACGAAGGATGATCCCATCAACATTCGCATCGACACTTTGCGAAACCTCGATGCCCCGGACGAGGGAATGTTTGCGATTTCCCAGCCGACTCCTCCTGCCAAGCGAATGACCACGATAAAAGTCAGCGAGACGGAAGCCCGCCAGTTCATCGCTGAAAAGACGGAGATTCAATGGCCTCCGGTGAGCAAGAAACCGAGCGTCAACAGCATGAAGGTGGAAATCGTCATCGGCCGCGACGGACGAGTGAAGGAGGCGTGGTCCCACAGTCCGGTGGACAATTCGATTGAAGATGCAGCGCTCAATGCCATAAGGAAGTGGACATTCCAGCCCCAGAACGTCGACGGGGTTCCGGCACAGATTGAGACCAACCTGATGATCCCGTTCCCGGCCGAGTTTCAGGGTGCGGCTGCAACCCAACCAGAAGTAAGACCCATCTTCGACAGAATGCGTGCTGCTAGTAATCTGCGGCTCGACGGGGCGCCTAGTTTCCACATGAAGGCCAGTTTCCACTCGGAAGATGGTGAGGCGAAAGGTAGCTATGAAGAGACGTGGGTGTCGCCAAAGAAGTGGCGTAGGGAGGTGAAGCTGAACGACACTTCTGTCGTCGAGGTGCGAACGGAAGACGCATTCTATCGAACCTTTCCTGGAAAATATGCGCCGCGGCTGGCCGATGACGTGATCGATTCGCTCTCCTTCAGTTTGCCCGGTGACAATGGCAGCGACTTTCACGATGCCGATTGGAGCGCGGTGAACGCGAAGCTCGGTAATCTGCCCGTGCTGAGGTTGTCGAACGGTTATATCAACCCGCAAGGAAAGCCCGATGCGCTCACTGTGCAGTATTTCGTTGAGGAAAAGACCAGGTTCATCCGTGGCCGCTATCACTACTCGACTCTGACAGTCTTCAATGACTTGCAGCCCTTCGGGGGAAAAACTGTTGCACGCAAGCTCACGACGCTCGGCGGCGATGTGAACAAGATGGAAATCATGATTGACACCCTGGAACCGGCGGCAAATGTCAGCGAGAGCCTTTTCAGCATCTCGGGAGTGAAGCCACTCTATACCTCAGCAGAAGAAGATCAACGATTCACTCAGCCGCGCGCAGTCTATACCGTGAAACTTTCCATCCCTGGCTGGCATGGGAAGGTTACCTGCGGAGTCAAAGTCGACGAGCACGGTCATGTTCGCGATGTGGACGTGAAGGGCACGACGGACGAATCTGTCATCAAGCCTATCCGCGCGGCTCTTATGAATTGGGAGTACGAACCTGCCACAATCAACGGACACCCGTCGCTCGGCTTCGTTCAAGTGAACGTGGAATGACTTAGCGGCAGCCGACATTCACCATCAGATTCAACGGAATTTCGGATTATTGGTGATAAATATCAGTCACGATTTGTCGCACGGCTAGCTGATTCCAGCTATGCGCAACCGACGCTATCGATTAAGAAACTCTGGTGCCAGCGGAGAGATTCGAACTCTCAAACACCTGTTTCTAAGACAGTCTGCTATTCCAATTTGCACACGCTGGCACTCTGGTGCACAGGGAAGGATTTGAACCTCCGCGCCCCACTCGGGGAAACCGGGTTACAGCCGGTCCGTTTCGGCTGGGCTCACGCACCCGTGCAAACTTGGCGGAAGGTATCTTTGGTGCAACTGTCAGTACTCCTCTGGCAACAGCAGAGTGGTTGCAGACCGGTCCGCTTCGGTGATTATCCATAGCTTCTCGCCGGCATCCGTCTGGTAGCTGCTCAGCAGTCGAAACCCGTGAATCAGGCTGTACTTGTTCTCTGCGACATCGGTTGGCTCCAGTTCGCCCCAGTCCCCAATTGCATGACGCGCCAAGAAACAGGTAGGCGGCTGTTTCGCTCTCTTCAATGCAGCGAGCGCCCCAGGCGTCGCCACAATTTGCCCAAGCGGAAACAATGCAGACATGACGGTGACTCCTCTCTTCAGCCCAGTTGGGGCGAAAGTCACCCGCATCGGGCTCTTCGTAACCCCAATTGGACCTAGTTGTCGGGAAGGGCGGCCGACCGAGACCGCCCACGCAGGCTAGAACGATTGTGAGAACCGGGCTTCCAGGAATTCCCCCAGCTTGGCGGTCGCCCTGAATTTTGGGATGGGATCGAGTCGTTGAATGCGGACGTAAATGCATTGGAAAGACTCCAGATCGTCCGCGGCCGGAACTCCTCTTATATCGGCTCGAAGTACAGGTCGTGCACCGAGCGGGCTAAATGTTTCGGAGCTTCGAGCTTGCCCTCGACAAAGGCCTCACAAATGACGACCTTCGTGGTGACATGCGTCAACTCACTTCTTTGCTATGCTTCAACCTGCCTTCGCATCGGCTCAAAGTTTCGCTGCATTCGGTCGACGCCCACCGAAATGCAATCGATGAGCGAGAACGACTTCGAGTGTTTTGCCAACACGGGCGTAAAGACGCCTGGGACAATGCTTCCGAATTGACGTGGTTCCTCGCCGGACTGCTCCGAAAGATCCCGGTCCTCGCGTCCGAGTACAAACCGTTACCGTGTCAAGTAATTTCCCCGGTTGAGCCTGATGGGTTTCCTAGCAGAAACGCAAGGTGAAGTGACCTCTGCCGACACTTGAAGACAGCCGATGTCAACGTTCCGCAACGCTTGCAAGGAAATCGACCACACAGCCGATCGAGCCTTCCGTGTGCAAGGCCGGAATTTTTCGGAATTGCTGGAGAATGCCGCCCGAGCCATGAGTTCCTTGGACCGGCTGGGGCTAAGCGAAAGGGGCGGAGTTGTTGAAGAGCGGCAGCCGGCATCGCGTGACGTTTCTGGACCGCGAATGGGGGCAGGTCAATGCCTAGAGACGCCCTTGGGAAATGCACTCCGTGCTCAGCGACTCCACGCTTCAGAAAAGCACTTCAGATCAATTCTGCACGCACTCTCTCTGCTCTGCAGTACCGTGCACCTGCCACCCCCCGAGACGCATCGCCACTCCCACCACTTGCCCAATGACTTCCGCCTCTTGGGGATGCTTAAGAGTGCGAACCGAAACGGGTGACAATGGGTGCGATTGCAGGACGATGCGATCCCGACTGACATGGCACCAGCAGCAGACAAAACCATTGCGGGTCTCGACGAAGTAGATCGGACGCTCGAACTCAGACCGCCAAACACCTTCAACGACCCTATTCTTGGCTTCATCTACCTGCACAAAACTACCCGGCGGAAGAATAGGGCGCATCGTGAAGTCTTCTGCTCCGATGTACCCGTAGGAGTACCGGTCATCGGCTAGCGTGGAAAGATAGGTAAGCGGCACTACATCCCACTGTTCGATCATGCGCGCGATGTTTGTGGTTTTGGAAGGCGTGAACGCTGGGTCCAGTCGGACCGGGATACGAGCCTCTGTTACGCTGTCTGAGACGCGAGAAAAATGAGTGCGGTTGGGCCTTGCAGAAAGAAGATCCGCATGGATATTGTTAAGGTCCACGCCATACCACGACAATACCTCGCGGTAATCGCACCGATAGATTGTCGCCAGAGTGTAGAAGCGAAAGATGCTGGGAACAACTCCCTTCGTCTCGACATCAGATAGTCGACTGGGCGGAATGGCAAATTCTTCGTTCCCGAGCCTGCGTGCAACCTGCAGGCTGCCCGTTTCCACATCCCTCAGGGTGTAACCAAGCGCTTCTCTCAGTGACCGGAGCTTTTGTCCCCCCGTCAATTGCACCCGCACCTCCCGCTATCTTGTCAGCACTAACAGTCAAAATCGTCCGCTTGAAAGCTCACGAGCGTCAGCCCAGCTCATGTTTGATCTCTGTAGCCAACAGTACCGCCCTAATCCCTTGACAAACTATGGCTACGTAGTCGTCCCGTGTAGGTGGGCCCAAAACCCGAAAACGAACCATTCAGAACAGTGCCAACGTTCCGCGTGCTTTGTGCCAACGGCCCAGAGTATTTTTTCCCGCCCCCAACCTTTCTCACACTCTGCTACCGGAAAACTTGCGAACGGTGGTGAAGGATGAAGCGTGAACATTTCGTCAAGGTAGTCGAGCAGGAGTCTCGACCCCGATGGCCATAGGATTAGGCTTGTGACGGAAAGCGGATTCCCCAGAAATCTTTCACCGCGTCGCCTTCGAGAAACTCGACTCCATAGGTATAAACCCCCCCGGGCTGCGCCCACCTGTGCGACGACGCGGGCGGAAGCTTGAGTGCCGCGACCATTTCGTACCACGACGGCGGACCCGACCAACAGCTCACGATTCAACTGGATGGCAGCTCCGTGTCTGTTCAGGTTGGTTGCTCTGGCGGGCATCGTGAAGGTGCATTTCCCACGATCTTGGCCTGACAGCCCTATGCGAGCATTGAGCGCAATGCGACTGCTCCGGCGCTTAGAAACCTGAATGCGATTAACAGCTACCGTGGTCATTAGTCCATGCCTGCTGATGCAATTCGAGGCTGGCAAACGTTCGCATAGAATCCGGGCCGGGGGAAGGGCCTCTGAGACATTAGGCTACGCCGAGGGGAGTAGCAATGTACCGAGGTCACCAATCCAAGGTGACCATAGCTGCTGCGCAAGCTGGTGATCCTATTAGATCGCGACGGATTCTGCCCACCCAGAGAGCGGCTTCGACCTTGTCAACCGCGAAGCATGCGTCTTGCTCTCGGTGTGCGCAGCGCAGACCCGGTTTTCATGACCGTGATCGTCCACTGGTAAGTGCGTTACTTCTTACCAGCCTTCCACTTTGCCCATCATCGCGTTCGCTGGGCGGCCGATGCCCTCACCAGCCTGCCTGTTGGCTGCTGGGGGGAATCGGTGGGACAATTGGGCGGCGTCAGAAGGCTGCGCGATGACGCTTCCGCAGATCGTTGAGGTCGTAATAATCGTGATTGTGATCTACGTGGCGGTTCGTTTTTTTAGGAAAAGGGGGTAAGCCGACTCGGTGCGCCTGTGGGTGGGGTGACCAGCCTAAGCGAGAACCCTTACGGACACTAACTCCGGGATGCGCCGGGAGTTTTGTAAGCCATGACAGTCTTGACCTACTACTCAGGCGAGCAAAAAGAGTGGTACCAACCCTAAGCGTCTCGAGGCGTTGCCCTGGACGCAGTTCTGTATCGAATGCCAGCAGAATCGAGAACGAGGCCCAGTGGAGCAGCAACCCTGAGGAATATAGCCGGGCTGGGAAAAAAAGCGCTCAGGCTGAGCCGGGAGCCGACCGATCTCTGGAAAATGGATGCCGGGGCGAACGCCAGGTGACCAACATCTATGCTAACAACATGCATTGTTGGCGCGCCCGCAGATGATTCCTTTGCGGCCTAAACAGCTCCCCTTGTTCGACAACCGGAACGCCAATTCCCGCGGCCGTCGCACATCCCCAGCTACGCATCGGCTAGCACCTGGGAGCGCTGAAAGCCGCATGGCGATACCGAACTTGCCGCTTGTAATATCCTCTTCTATCCGGAAAACGTTTCCCAGGCACCAGACTCTGCGACTTGTCCCGCCGGTCACTTCTGGAGGCAGGTCGACGATAAGCCCAACCCGCTCCTCGCGCCTGATAGACTGATCACAGTAGAGGAATGCGCCCCCGGAGGAGAAGTTTTTCATCAGGGCGGGGACCGCGTGACCTTCGCTCCCCAGCGCCAAGAAGATATTCTGCTTAAGCGTAAACCTGAAGCCTTGGCGGCGCTCTCGATCATGCATCGATGTTTGCGGAGGAAGTTAGACCGGCACACTCAAACGGGGCGGCTGGTGCCTCCAAGACCGAGACGCGTAATCTACGGATTCGAGTCGGCATGCTTTAGTGTCGCACCAGAGAGCAAGACCTGAACGGTCGGTTTTCCGTCAAGAGTGGACCTCCGATGACGACTCCGCCAGATGGTGTGCGGCTACCGTAGACTCCGTTGATGGAATTTGTGAATAGCACCGATGTGCTACGTTGGACCGACTGTTGAAGATCCATTCAGCGGCGAACTTCCAAGTGACCTTGAAAGAGACAAGGGGTGCACCATGTGGAAGTGGACTAGTAAAGAGGAGAGTAAGCCTGCACCGCCTAGCCGAACACCCGGGACGCCGAGCGCCGCCCCTCCCGTGCCTAGTGTTCCGTCCCGAGAACCAGTGGGCGTTGTTCTAACGCCCCAGTCGGCCGAGAGTTTCCGCCCCGATGTCGCACATATCGGGAAATCGATCACGATCAAAGGCGAACTCTCAGGAAGTGAGGATGTCTATCTGGACGGCGAACTGGAAGGCCGTGTCGAACTGCTCGACGGCAGCCTTATTGTCGGACCTGACGGACGAATCCGTGGCAACTTGCAAGCCCCCCAAATCCTGATTCGGGGTCGAGTGGACGGAAACCTGTACGGCCGCGAACGCGTTGATCTGAAGAAGTCAGCCATGCTTGTAGGCGACATCTATACACCGCGGATCGTTATCGAAGATGGCGCATACCTGAAGGGAAACGTACGGAGCCAGGAGGATATCGCCAGTCCCCAAACAAACAAAGAAGGCGACACGGCCGCGGCGAAGAACTTGGACTTGGTTTCTTCCGCCCGACGTGAGGATAACACTTGATCGCTCTGAGCAGCAGCGGTCGCTGTTCATCACCGCGAACACGTTTGCGCTGTCGCCCCATGACTACTCTCCGACGCCAGGGTGTGTTATGCGTGAGTCATCACGCGACGAACAGTGAGGTTGGTGGCGGTTGGTTTGCCACTCGGCGTGGTCCGTCTGCTGACCAACTACTTAAACTGTGGACTGCCAAGGAGCGTCCTGTGGACCGGCGCGCTCCCGCCGCTGCCACCGAGCCCCACACTCAAATCGATGGTCCCCCAGTACGGCAAACGTCGCGCGGCGTATTCGTCAAAGCAGACTATAAAGGAGTGCTGCCTTCGCGATCTAAGTAGAGCGGAATGCATGCCCACAGCGCGCTATCAGCATTTTCCAATGATACGTTTACGAAACAAAAGAGGTGAGCCGAGTGGCTCACCTCTAGTGTGGGCTAGCTACTGTTAGGCGGCTTTGCCTGCGGCGACCCTATGGGTCGTCGAAGTGTGGACGTCGAAGGTCCGAATTAATGGGGGCAGTTTCGAGGAGGTGCCAGAGCATCTCGTTGATCTTGGGGTCTTGCTCCCGGTGGTAGGAATTCTAGCACCGGGCAGTGTGCGCGGAAGTTGGGGGGTTAACCAGACAACCGGCTAGGGAGCCTGCTGTATTAAAAAAAAAACTACTTCGCCGTCACCAGCGAATGCGTGATGGCATGGACGGAGAGGGCGACGCGGTTTTGCACGCCCACTTTGCGCATCAGTTTCGCGACGTGCGCCTTTACGGTGCGTTCTTCAATGCCGAGGGCTGAGCCAATCTCTTTGTTCGAGCGGCCGGCAACCAGCATCTCGAGAACTTCCTTCTCGCGGTCGGTAAAGGTGACCCGGCCGGCGGGGAAGATGCGACCTGGGGATGCGCGGACGCGTTCGATGAAAGTCGAGAGAACGCGGCGCGGAGCCCACACCGAACCCTGATGGACGATGCGCAGCGCCTGGATAAACTCAGCCAGTGAGGCAGCCTCATCCACGTAGCCCTTGGCGCCGGCCGCGATGGCTTTGAGGACGCTTTCATCGTCCATGCCGGAGCCGGTCACGATGATGCGCAGGTCGGGCCGGGCGGCTTTCATGCTGGCCATGGTGTCGTACAGGTTCTGGCCCCCGCGATTGCCGAGCAGGACCAGATCGATGCTCTGCAACTGGCCCAGGTCGGGCAAAGAGGCAGAGACCAACTCCAGATCGGGCTCGGTATCAAAGAGGGCGCGGAATCCGACAAAGCGCAGCGGATCGCTCTCCACTACGGCGACGCGTATCAGCGGCTTTCTGGCGACGGCAGCTTTCATTAAGGGTTTCCCTGTTAGGATTGCATCCTGTTCAAGTTTTCGATACAAATTACAAGGGTAACCTCCAAAACCAGGCTGTGGTTCGTCAAAACCTCACGCGCTGGTAAGCGCTTTCTTCCGCGTGGTGTGTAGCCCACTGATTCGTGATTCGTTACTCCGGCCGATGCTCCTCCAAGCCGCGGACTCGGCCCGCGACGAAAGCGTCACCCGCGGTTCTGATTGGGACAATAAGAGTTGATCGCGATAGACAGAGTTGTCGGAGTCTAAGCCGCGACGGCGTAACGATGGTGCAGTCCGCCGAGTCGAGCGAAGGAGTGAATCTTGCTTCCCACCGCTCCTTAGTTCTACAGTTCCACCGCGATGAGCGGTTTTGGTGAACACAGGCGTGAACACGCCTGGGACAATGCGTAGCAAACAGATCAGAATTGTGGGCAGATCATGCGGCTAACCGAAATCCAAGGCCCTGAGTTCCGTCTGGAAGCATTCAATGTTTTCAATCATGCGCATTTCTACTGGGCTAACGCTGTAAATGGCAATCTCCGCAGTACCAATTGTGGGCAGGGAGTCAAGACGGCAACCCCGAGGCTCGTGCAATGTGCCTGCTAGTAGGGATCGGTCGGTCCAGCGCCCGACTGCCAGTTTCTTATCGCCAAGATGCTAAAAGAAGCGCGCGGGATCATTGTGCTCCGCAAAAAGTACGTGAGCCTGCTTTTTGAAATTGGAAAGGCGTAAGGAAGCAAAAGAGTTACGTCCTCGTGATCGGATGTGGCATTCTTTACTGATGCCCGTTGCAAAGCGGCTTTTCCATGTGCTGCTGAAGGTCCTCGCCCTGATTCTGGATGTCCTCATCTTTTTGAAACTGTGCTTTCGTCCCAGGACTTCTCTGGCGGCCGAGAATCTATTCCTGAGGAAACAGGTGGCGGTTTATCTGGAGCGCCAGGTGAAGCCTCGGCGAGCAACAGACTCCACTAGGTTAAGCCTCGTTTTTCTTTCGCGATTGTTCGAGTGGCGACCGGCCTTGACCATGGTAAAGCCGGAGACCCTGATTGGCTGGCATCAAAAGTCGTTTCAGCTTTTGTGGAGATGGAGGTCCAAACCGCGGGGAAGGCCGCGATTGCCGCTCGATCTCCGTAATTTGATTGTGGAAATGGCTCTCAACAATCCCACCTGGGGCGAGGAACGCATTGCGGATGAACTGCTGATAAAACTAGGGATACGAGTTTCCCCTCGCACAATCAGACGCTACATTCCCGAGAGTACGGGGCCTCGGAGTGGAGTTTCATCGCAGCGCTGGTTGACCTTTGTCCGGAACCATGCTCAGGCCATTCTTGCTTGCGACTTCTTCGTGACCGTCACCGCCACTTTTCGCCTGCTCTACGTCTTTGTGATCATGGAGGTAGGCACCCGCCGGATCGTCCACTTCAATGTTACCGCGCATCCCACGGCAGTCTGGACGCTTCAGCAATTCCGAGAGGTGATTACCGGCGAACAGCCGCAGCGCTTTCTCATCCATGATCGCGACAGCATTTACTCGTCTGATCTCGACGCTGCCTTGAAGGCAATGGATCTGAGGATATTGAAAACGCCACTTCGTGCTCCCCAGGCAAACGCCTTCTGTGAGCGGTTGATCGGAACCGTCCGCCGCGAATGTCTGGACTTTGCGATCCCGCTAAACGAGAGGCACCTGCGGGCCTTTCTCAAAGAGTGGGTCGCGCATTACAACCGGGGCCGGCCACATTCCAGCTTGGGACCGGGCATCCCCGATCCAGGGCTCGACTACCAGGGGGTCAAGCCCTCCGGACACCACATTCCGATCGCGCATCAAGTTGTGGCCAAGGCTATTTTAGGTGGGCTACATCACGAATACAGATTGGAGAGGCGTGCGGCTTGATTTTGTGAAGGAGCAAATGTGGCCCAGAAAATCCCGTGGAGCGGTGTGTTGATTTCGGTACAACCGCGGATCCAATTGAGCCGCTCTTTCGATCAGCGCAGCCACACCTATCTGGGTTACACGCTCAGGGTACGCGGCAGCATCGGAGATGAGGCCCGAGAATTTCTCGTCGGCGTGGGGCAAGGCGCCCACGCAAAACACCATTTCCGGGCTGGTGATACTGCATCCGGGGACGCGCTGCCGGTTGCCGATCCGCGTCTTGAGACTGTTGAGTTTTATAAGGTCAGCAACCTGAAGGTCGCTGTATCTCATGTTAAGGAAGAGACCCAGCCGCCCCCATGGCACGGTGTCCCACCGCCGCTTCCGGTCTACCGGGAACGCGGTCATCGGCGACTTGCGGCACGAACCTACCAGGACAAGTGTTCGAGCTGCATTTGGGGATGCAAGATGGCGATCGAGATGATTGTTGATCAGTGGAACCCGAGGTCACGCCGCTACCGAACCGAGACATTCTGCTACGGTCCTCGTTCTTGTCCTCTCTACCAAGGCGGACCGGCACGCCAGGTTCCCGGCCGTCGTGGAATGACTTACACGGAGGAGGACTGGGTTGATGATGAGGCAACTTCACATCGCGGCCTCGACGAGTAGAATAGTCACGGCCGCCTGCCAGATATTTTGATCTAGAGCCCGCGAACGTTCAAAATGTGGCATCAGCGGAGTTTTTGCGGAGGACAGAGGTCAGTTTGTTTTGTGTAACCCACCGTATCGGACGCTGAAGACCGCATTTGGGCTCCTGTCGTTGCGCTTCGCGAACGGCGGAGCACTCATGATCACCCAGGCCAGAATCTTATGCCCGTGGAACCTACTTCGGAGCGCCTAGTTTGGTGGAGATGGCTGTGATCGGCAGGTTTATGCCGATAGTGAACTGCGGGCAAAAGTGATATCCTGCTGAGCCGTCTACTGTGCTGCCGGCCGCAGGCGTGCTACAAGAGTTCGATCCCACCGCAGTTCTTGCCTGTTTCACCCACAGTGCACCGAGATAGACCTCAGAAAACTTTGGCCCCCAACCAGCTGCCAGGAGTAGCTTATGCATCGGCTGCTTGGCGAATGCGACTCCGCCGAGAGCGTGCGGGATCCAAACCCAGTTATTCGTCTTCACGTCGTTAGGCGGCAGGTACAAGTTACCCACCATAAACACGTTTGTGCCGTCAACGCTTACCGGTGTTGCAGTAGTAGTTGTATTGTTGAATTGAACCTGAGTGATTTTTTTTACAGGGACCGCGATGCTGAAATCGAAGAAATACTTCCCTTCGTTATCGAATACTTGATCGGATCCCATCTCGACGTTCTGCGTTGGCCCAGGCGCAGCCGGACTTGACGGCGCCCCGACAGGCTTGGTCACGGCAGCACTATGAAACGTCAAGTCCGACGGGCGGTACTTCATATAGATAAGGCCGCCTCCGAACTCAGAATCATATTTTGCGCGCTCCGTTCGAAAGAGCGAGTCTAGCTTGTCAGGCGCATTTGGAACGAACTTCGAGCCGCCCGTGGAACCACCCGCATACGCTCCGGCTAGAGCTAGCAGGTGTTCCAGATTAGCTGATAACTTCTTGGCCTCGGTCACGGTGTAATCTGGCACGTACTCGTTAACGTTCCCGGGAATGTCGTGTGTAGGACCGCCTGCTCGGTTGATGTGGATGTAGAAGAAGTAGACTTCTTTTGCTCCGAACAGTCGCTTGTTCTTGCGGAACGCCTCATCTGACCATCCTGTATCGGAGCTGTACACGTACCAGTTCTGTGCTTGTACAGTCTGCAGATTTGTTTTCGCGTCCGGCTCCGACCAACGCACGACATGAAGAATGCAATACTTCGGGCTAATCACTTCAGAGGTATATTCCGTGACCATGGCAAGCTTCGAACAGATTTGACCCGCACGGTCTTTAGTTTTGATTATTGCATTCTGGAGATCGACGAGACCGCCAAGCGTTACGCCTTGCATCTTCCGGTCAAATTCTGAGACATTCGACTGACCCAACGCAGCACCGGAAAACAGCAAAATGGACGCAATCATCCTTCGTACTCTCATCTGAATTGCCTCCGCTCCGAGAAATCACCTAAACCCAAGGAAAGCCAAACAAATGGGAACATCTCCCAAGAGACGATCAGATTATGCGCACTTGGGCGGGAAGGTAGACTTCTACCTTGCGTTGTTACAGATTTCAAACAAATCCTCAGGCCGGCGGCAGCTTCCACGAAACCAACCGCCGGTTCTGAAACTGTGATCACTCTTGCTTTGGGGCGCCGAGGAGCGTCTGGCTAAGCATAAGGGTCTTCCCCGCCAAGAGGACTCCCTTGCCGGCGACCTCCTGGAACTTCCCGGCGAAAATCAGTATGAGTGACAGGACCAGGTAGAAGACGAAACCGGACCCTATGCCGACGCCGTAAGGGCCGATCCACCCTTCGGTCTTGCCGAAGAGTGCTATAACGACCCCTCCTCCCACGGCCCCAATTGCGCTGGACAACAAGTCAATGTTGAACTCTTTGGTGTGTCGCACTGCGTAATAGAGGAGATACCCGAAAACGAACCCCATACAGAATATGCCCCAACAGGTCATTGCGCTCATAATGGGCTCCTATGTTGGTTGTTCCACCTCGCACTCAGGGCGGAGAATTCACTAACTGGGAGCGCGAGGCGAAACGACAATATGTCTGGTCAGCTTCGCTTCGCGCTGCCCGCATCAATCCGAGTACTACACTTGCTGCCATGCGGCGTAGGCGTCTACCAATCCCGCGCCGGTGGCTCCATCATCTCCAGGGCCCGCTTGCATCGGAGTTTTCAGGTCGTCGCTGCTAGCCGGGTTCGAATGGCCCTCCAGCACATCCCGGGCTGTGCGCCGTAGTACTGCCTTGATGTCCGCAGGCGCCAAATGAGGGTTCTTTTCCAAAAGCAATGCGCAGACACCTGCTAGTTGCGGCGCAGCCGCTGAGGTACCGCTGAACACGCCCCAGCCATCTGTCGGCGCTGTGCCGTCACCGGGTTGGCCATCGTCCGGCTTGGATACCTCGTGATCGATTTGGCAACTAGGCGGAATCGGCAGCATGATGTAGCTCGCATGCGGCAAGAGTCCGACCAGGCCGCAGAAGTCTGGCACATGCCGGCCGGAATAGATCTTGCTATCGAATGCGCTTGCGTAGTCGGATGCCTGCATCTCGCCCCTTTCGTCAACGAAAACCCCGCCTGCCGAAATCAGGTCCGGCATCATGCCGGGGAACGAAAAGTGGCCGTTGCCAGCGGAAAACACGACCACAATGCCTGACGCGATGGCAGATTGGATTTCGGCTTCCAGCGCGGCCAGGTTATTGGGCAGCTCATCTAGCTGCATTTCAGTCTTGGGATCTCGCAGGTCGTACCCCATGCTGATGGAGATGACGTGCGGCTGGTGCTGCAGTGCGGTTTGGAAGCCTTCAAGCATGCTTGCACCGCCCTGCCGCTGACCGTCGTGGTCGACTTTCACTCCGATGAAGGTTGCGCCGGGGGCGACGGAAAAGACGTTGGCGGATTCGCCGGTACCGTGGCCATTCGGATCCGTCTTGTCGTGGTTCGCATGCGGGGCGAGGTCCACCGAGGAACGATAGCCGTTCGCGGCAAAGAACGGATGCAGCGTATGCCCAAAGCCGCTGTCCACCATGACGACCCGAACACCTTTGCCGGTGGTTCCGGCAGCGTGCACGCGGCTCGCATTGATGTAGCTGGCCACGCCGTTTGGCACGTCGAGGTGAAAGTAATCTACTTGCGGAGGTTTGGGCGAGGGCACATGCGCCTTGGCGGGCATCTTTGTAGGGACGGCTCGCGCCGTTGCCATGTAGATGTGCGGCCACTGGATGTACGCGTCGTCAATGAGCGAGGCGAGTTCGGGATCGGGGCTCCAAGAGGCGCCTTGCGGCGGATAATAGAAACTGTGGTACGCGTAGGGCTGAGCCCGATCCACCTCAAAGCGTTCGAGCTTCGTACCGAAAACCGTCTCAAATTGATCCCGAGTACCGCGCACTGAGATGCTCATGTTTCCCCGCGCGGTCACTTTGAATCCACGTTTGCCGAGGGCGTAAATCGCGCGATCCACGGCGATCGGGTCCGGGGTGAAGTGTTTCACCGTTGCCGTGGACAAGGGTGCGTCGAACTTGGTCAGGCCTGGTTCGCCATTGGGACGCATGAACGTGACGGCGATCCGCAGTGTTTCTGAAGGCGCTGACAGGGGAACAGTTTCTTTCTTTGTCTTTCGTTGAAATGCATACATGGGGACAGACCTCCTTAGCTGCAAAACAGCGTGTTTAGCGTTTCGGGCCCTGCATGTAAAGGTGAGGCGGGGCTACTGCGATGCTCTGCACATACTCTTTCAGCGGGTCGGGGACGGACAGACTCTCCTTGGCCGCCGAGATGTCGGATGAATTCTCCTCCGGCGGTATTCCGAACAGCGACTGGAACGTATTCTCGTCCACCTCTGCCGAGATTGTGGCTACGCCCTCGGCCGTGGGATGAATGCCAAGGGAGGTTGAGATTTTCTTAGTCGTGGCGATTGCGTCACGGTTGCGCTGATGCGGGTGCAATAGAAGCTGAAGCTTCATAACCGCCTCGATAACGATTGGATCTCTGCACAGAGCTGGTCACGACGCGCGCAGCGACACCCTCGTCTTGTTTAGGACGGTTTCTTTGTTTTGTGGCCTGGTCGCCTCAGGGAGTGTGCGTTTCCTGCCCCCTCGGTGGGAACTGCTCTTCGGAGAGGCGATTCGCGCAAATTGTGATCCTGGACCGCCGAGAAATCAAGAGGAAAGTGGCGCAGTTCCGAAAATGGAACAAGAAAGAGCCCGATCATTGGCGGTCTGGGTGGGTTTTGAAGCGCCCCTAGCGGGAAAGCAGGTCGGGGGTGACCATCCATGAAAGTGTCCACTGGCCGGCGGCGTCCCTCTCGAGCTTCACGACGCCACCCATCCGGAACTGCACGAGCGTGCGGTCTGCTGGAAGTCCAAACAAGCGCGAGACGAGCCGGCTCAAGTGCGGCAAAATGTCCCACGAGCATGACGGTCGAGGTTTCCTGATTCAGGCGCGCGCACGTCGGCTCGACATCGTCGTTGGGCGCCAAGCCCGGAACTTGCGCGGTCCCGTGCGCAGGATGGAGTCTCGCCGCAAGGATCTCAGCAGTCTGCCGCGCCCGCGCTTTATCGCTGTGTTCGATGCGATCGAGAGCGACGCCACATTTGGTCAGATACTCCCCCATGCGCTCAACGGTTCTCCTTCCCTCATCGGTCACGCCTCGCTGAGGATCTTCGGCCTCGGCCTTCGCGGCTCCGTGCTGCACGAGGTAGATTGCCATGGCTCCACCCTCCACGGAGAATTCTAAGTGCTGCCGAGAAGCTGAGGGAATGATGGATGAGCAGCGCGGGCACGAAGCCAATGACTGCCATCCGTGCTACTTTGCTGGCATGGGCATTCAAATACATCCAGACGCTGCCAAGCGCTTCGATGAACTCGCTAGCGAGCTCCTTGCAAAGCTGACTTCTGAACCGTCTCTGGCCCCAGCCGAAGGTGCCTTCCGCCCGGATCTCTATCCGGTCTTCCAAATAACGGAGCAAGACATCATTGGAGAAATCCGGCAGACAAGGTCAAGTGTGGATGGGACAGGAGACGAAGTCGGGCGATCCTTCGAACGCGATGGACGTACTATCGGTTTGGCCGGAGATGGCTTCAAGGCGCTGACGCATCTTGCGACGCGCATGCTCGATGTTGAAGGTCTGAGCAGCACGACGACTCTCGAGTTCATCCGGAATGCAGCGTTTGAGTGGATCGAAAGCAAATACAAAAACGCTGCTGCCGATTCATGCTCACAATACGTCCTGAAAAAAGCTGAAGACGCAATCAAAGATTTCGAAATTTGGATTCCACTCCACGGAACATACCTTGAATCGTCCTTCTCAATCGGTCGGGTAACATTCCGGACGATCACAGCGGATATGCTGGCAAAGTCATACGCGAAGATGGAGGAAACCGTCCAGCAGGAGTCCGAAGAAATAAAAGCGGGCATTCGGATAGCTGTAGCCAGGGAACGTTCACAACTCCAATCTTGTGCCGCAGCGGTAATGAAAATCCGTGCAGAAGAGAGCAAGGCTATCGCCGTCGCTCGTGAACAAACGGAATGCGCCATCGCGTTGCTGCGTTTCCTCTCTCCTGCCAACTGGACTCCAAAGCTTAGGTCATTCTGCACGCCGCTTGGTAGCGAAAACGTAAGAAGGAGCGCAGAGCTGATAGTCGATGGCGATTCGATCCTCAGCTCCAGGCGCGGCGTTCTTGACCGTAAGCAACTTGCGTGGGCGCTACCGAGCGATTTCATCGCACAGTTTCCTGGTGTATTACAGCGACTAAGCTCATTGGCGGACACAACCCCAAGCACGCCCTTCCGGCAGAGCTTATACGACGCACTGCTCATCTATTCTAGAAATTCGGTTGCGGCTGATCCGGCAGACAAGCTTGTCTATATACTCGTGGCGCTCGAGTCGATGCTCCTTCGGAATGAAAGTGAACCGATCGGAAAGAATATCGGTGAGAGAATGGCCTTTTTGACGGGGAACGCTTTGGAAACCCGAAAGGCTGTTGTTGCCAATGTGACGGAAACCTACAGGCTACGATCCTCATTCATCCATCATGGCCATTCGATCGGAGACTTGGAGACGCTTTCCACGTTCATGCTCAATGCGTGGACCTGCTTTTATAACCTGCTCATGAGGGCCGACCGGTATCAGACGAAGGATGAGCTGATCGGGGTCCTCGAGGATCTGAAGATGTCGTAATTGTGCGGCCTTCGGATGCCAAGGCGGCATGATCTATGCGGACAAAAAAGGACCGCGCGTTAGCGGTCTTGGCGAGGAGTGGTTCGCTCCTACTTCTTTTTTACCTGGGTTCGCGTTGCGCGATGAGGTTTTCGAATGAGTGACGGGGTAACGCTGTGGGATTCGAGCCACTTCCGAATCTTGTCGGCTGGGAATCGGATCGAGGTCCTTACTCGAACGTGAGGAATCAGCTTTTGGTTGGCGTAGTGGTACAGGGTCTTGGCGTCGATTTTGAACCAAGACTCGAGTTCCTGGGCGGTAAGGAACCGATGCCCCGCAGTAATGTCGGCACTCGACGTTGCTGGAGAACTCAACGCCGCGGGATACATTCCTTGAAGCTCTTTTCGCGCCCTCGGTGCGAGAACATGCTGAAGATAAAAACTCTTAAGCTGCTTTTTGTCTGTGACGGTCAGGTGTCGGCTCTGGTTCAGTGCGCGAAACTCAGCCTGGGCGGTACGCAGCAAGCCCTTCAGTTCTACGGTGTGTGTCAAAAGTGTTTCCTCGGTAGCTTGGAGTGGCCACCCAAGTCAGACTTGGCGGGCCCCAGGTAGCCACCGAGGGTGTTGGAAAAGGACCTTTCAGTAAAGCACATCTGCAGAATTTGTCCAGAGCCACCCGGTTCCGAGCAAAAAGAAAGAGCGGGCGCAAGCCCGCTCTCGTGTTATCGGCTCAAGAGGCATTCCTCGGCCCGTCCGTACCAGGCGGGAACGGTTGCGGGAGACTTGTGGCGATTAAAAAAGTCGTCTATCTCTTCAAGCTCCAGCTCCGGCTTTGAGGCCATCATCGCTTGGGCGATTTCCTCCATCACCGCGGAGGGGTGTTCCTCCCCGAGCAATTAGAACTCGTTGCAACCCTCCACTTTATCCATCAGCGCCGGCAGGCTATCAGCAGAAGAAAACCTACCAAGAAAGATGTATTTTCAGAGTTCTTACAGCGAAAGGGGGCGAAGTTCAAACGCGACGAGGTCGACTCGGCTTACTCCGCTCTCGGCAGAGCAGGGTTGCTGCGAGCCAGTTGACTCCGACAGTCGGTTCGTGGCCTGTAGACGATTTTGTAGCGGTGAGAGCACCCGAGACCATCACATTTCAACAGCGCTCAAACGAGGTTCGCAAACGGCACAAACAAAACGAGTTAAAATCATCGCAATTCCAAGGAGTTCAACAAGCGGCTGAATCTGGTTCGGGACCAGGGGGTCGAGACCGTCGAAGCCCGCCCTGGCGACGAGGTTTTGTAAGGGGTGCTTAAGTAAAAAGGCAGGGCTCCCCGTCGGTGATCGCGAAATCACAAACGGGGAGACGGTTGGTTTACGCGGGCAGTTGTGAGAGGAACGCACCCAATTTCGCCGTCGCTTTGAATTGGGGAACGGGGTCGAGTTCCTTGAACGCGCTGGTAAACGCATTCGACAGGCTCCACATCGTCCGTGGCGAAAATTCCTCGTACTGAGGTTGGAAGTAAAGCCGGTGGACCTCTGGGAGAAGAGTCCGCGGGGCTTCCAGCTTGCCGTCCACGAACGCGGCATAGATCAGCTTGGCCCGTTCGTCGCTGATTTGCGCTTGCCGCCAGTCCTCCACCTGGTGCCGCATCGGCTCGAAGCTTCTCTGAATCCGGTCGACACCTACTGCGAGCGTATCGATCAGGTTGAAGCTCTTGGTGTGCTTGGCCAAGACCGGCGTGAACACGCCTGGGACAATGCGACAACATCTTGGTCCGAGGATGCAGGTACAACCGGCCGCGACGCAACGCTGGCACAACCTCAATTGGCTCTGCTCTCGTTCAGAATGAAATGATTAGTGACAATCGAATAGAGAGTCGACATGCAAGTTCGGAAAGGGAAACTCCCCGGTTCGGGCCGACTGGCTGGGATGGGAGTGGAGTTGAGCCGGCAAGCTGCGGTTCGGTTGGCTTGGATGGATTTCCGTCGTCGCCATAAATGATCGGCACATTCCTAGTCGCATCAAATGCGAATCAGAGCGAAATGGCCTCCCCTGCAAAGCGAGAACAAGCGGCATCCCGAAATGCAGGCTCATGTCGCGCAATACGGTTGGCTTTAGGGGACGTGGTGCGCCACGTACTCCGGTATCGCCGGTATCCCATTGTCCACCTTGACCGAGAGGAGGACCTGGAAACTGTCGGGGAAAGAGCTACTCCGATTTGTCGATGCGCGCATCCTTTCGAGAAGGTCCCTGAGAAAAGACTCATCCGTCATAGCTTCTGCTGCGGCCTGAGTCCCCTCGCTGTGTCCGCCGAACAGCAGGAGCACCCAATGACCGGTTGCACTACTGCGCTGCAACGCCACCACTGCGTAATCGCTGGTGAGCGCGCCGGTTTTTGGATCGAAGACGCTGATCACGTATCGGGACTGCTCACCCTTCTGGGTACGGAGGTTGGTGACGCTGCCCTGTTCCCCCAGGAAATCCAACGTCTGCCCCAACTTCCCGCTCCACAGATTCACGGCGGACCCGCCGAGCAGTATTAGGTTGTGGTGCTTCAGGTCATCGGCGCTCAGGGTTCGGCTCTGCTTCACGATGACCCTTCCGCCGCCCCGAAAGGTGCTTGCGATCGAGTAAAGCGCCATGGCCTCTCCAACCCCGGTGTACTGGTCCAGCGCCGGAGTGAGCAACAGCGCCTCTCGGGTTTTGATCTCGTCCGCCAGCGATCCGAGCATGCTCGGAGTAGGCGTGATGCGGATGGCGTTCGACCGCAGCTCAGGGGGGTCTCCGGCTCCCACAAATCGAAAAACCGGCGGGTTGCTGAGAACGATGATGGTGGAATCGCCGTCAGCGAGGAATCTGTTCCAGAAAGCGGGCACCAGGGGCTCTTGTGGGCCTCTCCCGGCGCTGTTCGAACTGGTCTCTTGCGCCCACGTCCTATGGAAGAGCTTCCACGACCCGAAGGATGCCAGGCTCACGGCCACGACCAGGCCCAGAATGCGGGCCCAGCCAGGAAGATGTGCGATTTTCGGCAGCTTGGGCTTTGCCGGAACGTCTTTCCCGGCGGGGATAAACCTCGGACAATAACCGCCAGTCGGCAGATCCAGGACGAGGCTGCTGTTTCGCCCCCCGTTCTGATAGTACTCCCGCAGCCGACGCCGCACCTCGCGCGCCTCCACCCGGACAATGGAGTCTTCGGCCACGTTGAAGTCCGCCTTCTTCCCGAACGCCTCAACGCCAAGGAGGAACTCGTTGATCTGGTCGGCTTTTCCGCGAAAATAGTACTCGCAGACCACACGGAGGAACTTTTGCAGCCGGGGCGCTTTGCAGAACTGGGAACTCTGCAAGATTCGGTCGAGTTCTTCTTTTTCCTGCTCGGAGGATGCCATGGAATCCAACCCAGCCACTCTGGGTCCACCCACCAGCGGCGTAAATAACCGGGAGTTAGATGAACCTCGGACAATAACCGCCAGTCGGCAGATCCAGGACGAGGGTGCTGTTTCGTCCCCCGTTCTGATAGTACTCCCGCAGCCGACGCCGCACCTCGCGCGCCTCCACCCGGACAATGGAGTCTTCGGCCACGTTGAAGTCCGCCTTCTTCCCGAACGCCTCAACGCCAAGGAGGAACTCGTTGATCTGGTCGGCTTTTCCGCGAAAATAGTACTCGCAGACCACACGGAGGAACTCTTGCAGCCGGGGCGCTTTGCAGAACTGGGAACTCTGCAAGATTCGGTCGAGTTCTTCTTTTTCCTGCTCGGAGGATGCCATGGAATCCAACCCAGTCACTCTGGGTCCACCCACCAGCGGCGTAAATAACCGGGAGTTAACGGTAAATCACTTCACGGCCGGCGGCAGGCGTAGTAGAGACAGGTGTACGCAGCAGCGAAACGGCCCATCGTAGCACGCATGCGCCGCAATCGCTATTCGGAGGAAACTGCGATGATTCACCAGAGGAGAAAGGGGTTCTACCAGGCCGTCAGCATCCTGGTGGTGGCGATTCTGGTCGCGGGGGTTTGCGCGGCGCAAGAGACCACGGGAAGCGTGGCCGGGACGATTCGCGATCCAAGCGGGGCGGTCCTCCCCAACGTCGAGGTAGTGCTGACGAACGTAGACACCGGCTACACTCGGCATACCACCTCCAATGCGAGCGGCATCTATTTTGCCTCGCTGCTGCCCCTTGGCAGCTACGAACTTTCTGTCCAGCACCCCGGATTCCGGAAGTTCATGCAGAAGGGGATCGCCGTTCACGTCAACGATGCTTTGACGGTGAACGTGACTCTCGCCGTGGGGGCAGTCACTCAGGAAGTATTGGTCACTGCCTCGGCTTCCCCGGTTCAAGCTGAGACGGGAGAAATCAGCAGCCTGGTTTCGGGCCAGCAAGTGAACGAACTGGCACTCAACGGGCGGAGCTTCATCCAGCTTACCCAGTTGGCCCCCGGCGTGGCATCCGCGCTGCCCGCGGACGTGGGCTTCGGTCTCTCCGGCGGTTACACGTTCATCAATGTCAACGGCGCGCGCACCACGTTCAACAACTGGATGGTGGACGGAGGCGACAACAACGATACCGGCTCTAATCAGACGCTGCTGAACTTGCCCAGCCTGGACAGCATCGCTGAATTCCGCATGCTGACATCCTCATACAGCGCGGAGTTTGGCCGCAGTGCCGGAGCGCAAATCAACGTCGTCACAAAGTCCGGAACAAAGCAGTTTCACGGCGATGTTTACGAGTTTGTGCGCAATGACGCCTTGGACGCTAGGAACTACTTCGCCTCCGACGTATCCAAACTTCGGCGCAACAACTTCGGCTGGACGCTGGGCGGGCCGATTTACATACCTGGCCACTATAACGCAGACCGCACCAAGACCTTCTTCTTCTTTTCGCAGGAGTGGCGGCGCATCCGGTCGGCTCCCGAGACGATTCTGAGCCGTGTGCCGACGGCCGCGGAACGCACGGGAGACTTCAGCGCCTTCGGATCGCCTCTCATCGACCCCACCACTGGGACGGCTTTCCCGGGTAACGTCATCCCATCCGACCGGATCGATGCCAATGCCAAGCTGTACGTTGACACTCTCTATCCGCAACCGAACACCTCGGGTCCCGGCGATCTCAACTACTTGTCCCAATTACCGGGCGAGAACAACTTTCGGCAGGAACTGATCCGGCTCGATCACAATTTCTCCGAGCGACACTCGGTTTTCCTCCGCTATGTGCAGGATACGATCCCAACCACCGAGCCCGGCGGCTTGTGGACGGGCAACCCCTTCCCCGGCGTGGCCACAACCAAGACCAATGTGCCCGGCTACAATGCAGTTTTTCAGCTCACGAGCACCCTGAGCCCCAAGACCCTGAATCAGTTCATTTACAACTACTCAGCCAACGCCATTCGTTCCGACCCCGTGGGAACCATCCTCTACAAGAATTTCCCGGGGCTTACCATCCAACTGCCTTATCCGGCGGCAGATCGCGTGCCCAGCATTGACCTTTCTGACTATACGGGAATCTCCGGCTTTGGCCCCTTTCACAATCGGGCATTTGTGCAGAGGTTCCGCGACGATTTTTCCCGGACCGTCGGGAACCACATCCTCAAGTTTGGGTCCTTGCTGTCCTGGGAGGGCAAGGACGAGAACAACGGCGGCGGCAACGAGGGCTACTACAGTTTTGACGGCCGCTACACCGGAAACCCGTTTGCCGACTTTGAATTGGGTCTGCCTTATTTCTTCTCTCAGAACGCACAGGACATAAATGTTCAGCTTCGCTACGGATTGTGGGAGTTTTACGCGCAGGACCACTACAAGATCCGGCCAAACCTGAGCCTGAGCTTTGGCCTTCGATATACCTATATGCCTCCCCCGCACGTTCTCAACAATGTTCTGACCAATTTCATTCCGCGTCTCTACGATCCCGCCCACGCCGTAACCATCAATCCTGCGGACGGCACCATCGTTCCCGGAAGCGGCGATCCTCTCAATGGGATCGCCATCGCCGGCACCAACTCTCCATACGGAAAGGTGGTGCAGACCACCGACCACGGGGACTTCGCCCCACGCATGAGTTTCTCCTGGGATCCTTTCCACAACGGCAAGGCGGCCATCCGTGGCGGCTACGGCATGTTTTATGACCGGTGGCGGATTGCCCTGGCGCAGCAACCCGGCAACCCTCCCTTCAACCAGGCCGTAACGCTCTTTTCCAACCCGCCGGAAGCCACCCTTAATTTCAGCCATCCCGTAGCCGGAGCAGAACCCCCGTTGACCCCAGTCGATTTCTTCGGACTCGGGGATCCCTTCCCGGTTCCGAGGATGCACCACTGGAATCTGGGTGTGCAGCGCGAGTTCGTCAAGGGCGCGCTTCTTGATGTCAGCTACGTCGGTTCTGCCGGGCAAGACTTACTCCAGGGCGTCAACCTGAACCAGCCGCTGCCGGGCGAGGCTGACAGGCTTGGCGTGAACGTGAATGCGGTGAGGCCCTATCCCGGCCTTGCCCGGATCATCGTGCGGCAGCCCACCGCGGACTCCCGCTACCATTCCCTGCAAGTGTCGTTCCGGGGAAGGTTCTGGGACCAGCTTAATCTGCAGACGGCCTACACGTGGTCGAAGAACATGACCGACTCCACTTCAGACCGGGAGTCCTCCGACCGCGCTCAAGATACACGGAACCTCGCTGCCGAGTGGGGCCGGTCGAACTATGATCGCACCCACGTCCTCACCTTCAACTACGTTTGGGCGGTGCCCTTCTTCAAGAACAGCCAAGGCTTCGTGAAGGGCCTGCTGGGCGGCTGGGAGATTTCCGGCATCACTTCGTTCTGGAGCGGCTTTCGGGGAACGGTGCGCATCTCCAGCGATATTGCGGGAGTGGGCGGGGGCTCGCCGCTGCGGCCCGACTGTGTGGGCGATCCGAACCGCGTTCGGCGCGACCCACGCAGCGGTTTGCCGATCTTCGACACGACTGCCTTTGCTCTGCCCGCGGCGGGAACTTTCGGAAACTGCAGCAGGAGCGTGGTTTCACTCCCCGGAATCAACAACTGGGATATGTCCGTCTTCAAGAACTTCACTCTGCACGAGGGAGTTTCCCTCCAGTTGCGTTCGGAGTTTTTCAATGTCTTCAACCATGCACAGTTTGACGGCGTGAGCCTGAATATGGAGTCGGGATCGTTCGGAGCAGCCACGTCCGCGCGTGACCCGCGGATCATTCAACTTGGACTGAAGCTGGTGTTCTGAATCCGCGACTCTATCGGAGGCAGGAATGCGTCGTCGTTGGGGTAGCTTGCTGTGTCTATTGTCGGTGTTGTGCGGCTGTTCAGCGCAGTTGCCGGCCCAGACCAGACCGGCCGTCCACGCTCAGCACGGTACGGTAGTCACGGCCGAAGAGACAGCCACGCGGATTGGAGTCGAGATTCTGAAAAAGGGCGGCAATGCCGTGGACGCCGCGGTGGCCGTCGGGTTTGCGCTCGCCGTCACCTATCCGACGGCGGGCAATGTGGGCGGCGGCGGATTCATGCTGATCCGCATGCACGACGGCAACGCTGTCGTCGTCGATTACCGGGAGACGGCTCCGCTCAAGGCCACGCGGGACATGTACTTGGACAAAAGCGGCCAGGTCGTCCCGGAGCGCAGCCTTCGCGGCTACCTGGCTTCGGGGACTCCCGGCACCGTGGCCGGTCTGTGCCTGGCGCTGGAAAAGTACGGGACGATGAAACTGCGCGACGTGATGCAGCCGGCTATTGACCTGGCGCGCAAGGGATTTCCGGTCAGCTACTACTTTGCCGAGTCGTTGCAAAAGGCTGCCGCCAATCTGCGACAGAACCCCGAGGCTGCGCGCCTGTTCCTGCGAAATGGCGCATCTTACAAAGAAGGCGACCTCTTTGTGCAGACCGACCTGGCCCATTCCCTGGAACAGATCGCGCGCCAGGGACCGAACGCATTTTACCGGGGCAAAATCGCGGCTGCCATTGCGGCGGACATGGCCCGACATGGAGGACTGATAAGCAAGAAGGACCTGGCCGGGTACCGGCCCGTGATTCGTTCGCCTCTGCTGGGGTCTTACCGCGGCTACCAGATCGTAGCCGTCCCGCCTCCCAGTTCCGGCGGCGTCGCCCTGATCGAGATGCTGAACATGCTGGAAACTTATCCTTTGGCCGAGTTCGGGCCAGGCTCCTCGAAGACGTACCATGTCCTTGCCGAAGTGATGCGAAGGGCCTATGCCGACCGCGAACGCTTCCTCGGCGACCCCGACTTCGTGCAAGTGCCGGTTGCGCAACTCACCGACAAGAGTTATGCACAGCGCCGTGCGGCAGACATTAAACTCGACCGGGCGTCCCGCAGCGACTTGATTGCCGTAGGACCCGCGCTCCCCGTTGAATCGCCCGAGACCACCCATTTCTCGGTGGTGGACAAGGACGGCAATGCCGTCTCCAATACGTACACCCTCAACGGGGATTACGGTTCCGGAGTGGTGGTGCGCGGCACCGGCTTTCTCCTCAACAACGAAATGGATGACTTTACCAGCAAGGCGGGGCCGGCCTCCGCGCGCGGCGAGGCCAATGCCATCGTCCCCCGCAAACGTCCCCGCTCCTCGATGACCCCTACGATTGCTGTCCGCAACGGCAAGACCGTCTTGGTGGCGGGCAGCCCCGGAGGGTCCACCATCATCAATACCGTCCTGCAGATCCTCGTGAATGTGCTCGATTTCCGGATGAACCTTGAGGAAGCTGTCGCGGCTCCGAGAATTCACCATCAATGGCAGCCTGACGGCATCGAGTACGAGACCTACGGTATCCCCAGCGATGTTCTGGACGCGTTGAAGCGTGCGAATCACACTTTGCGCCCGACTCGCTCGCTGGGCAATGCCGAATGCATCCTGGCAGATCCTTCCGGCGAAGGATGGTGGGGAAGTGCCGATCACCGCGGAACAGGAAACGCGGCCGGCTATTGATCGCTCTCGAGCAATCGATTCGAACTGCGTTGGTTTCTGCCCATAATGTCACGCCCATCTCAGCGAGGTTGACCTCAGGATGAGATCGGTTCACGGCCGCGGTTTCTCACTGGCGATCGCGCTTGGCATCACGAGCGTGTTGCTTGAAGCGGAAGTGCCTGCACAGGCGGAGAAACTCGCGCTGCGCGACGGTTGGATGATTCAGTCCTCCGCCGTCACGTCGGCCAATGCTAAGGTCCTCTCCCAACCAGGATTCGAGCCTCAGGGATGGCACCCTGCTTCGGTGCCCACCACGGTACTGGCAGCGCTGGTCAAGAACGGGGTGTACCCGGATCCCTACTTCGGGATGAACCTGCGCCAGATACCCGGGGCAGGATACGAGACTGGCACGAACTTCTCGAAAGTACCCATGCCTCCGGACAGCCCGTTCCGCGTCTCCTGGTGGTACCGCAGAGTATTTCGCATCCCTCCGGGCATGGCGGGGAAGGTCCTCTGGCTACATCTGAACGGAGTCAACTACCGGGCCAACGTCTGGCTGAATGGTCAGCAAGTGGCCGGTGCGGATGAAGTAGCCGGAGAGTTCCGTCTTTATGAGTTCGAGATTACCCGCCATGTTCACGCGCGGGGACCGAACTGCCTCGCCATCGAAGTCTTTCCCCCGGAACCAGATAGCCTGGCGATCACCTGGGTGGACTGGAATCCTGCGCCGCCGGACAAGAACTTAGGGCTTTGGCAGGACGTGTACATCAGCAGCAGCGGACCGGTGACCCTGCGGCATCCGCACGTAACCACCGAACTGGACATGCCATCGCTCCACTCCGCCCGCCTCACCGTAACCGCAGAGGTGCACAACAGCCGCGATCGGCCCCTGCGCGGCAGGCTGCGCGGCATGATTGGAACGCGAATCTTTTCGCGGCTGGTCGAGCTCGGCCCGCACGAGCAAAGACTGGTCAGTTTCAAGCCGGAGCAATTTCCGCAACTGACGTTTTCCCACCCACGACTCTGGTGGCCCTATCAGCTCGGACCGCAGAATCTTTACGAGCTCAAACTCGAATTCACGATCGAGGGAGCCATCTCGGATCGCCAGGCGGCTACGTTCGGCATTCAGCAGATGACTTCCGAGTTGACCGACCAGGGATACCGTCTTTTCAGGGTCAACGGCAAGCGAATCCTCGTCCGCGGCGCCGGTTGGGCGCCGGACATGCTCTTGCGGTCTTCCCCCGAGCGCCTGGAGACAGAGCTTCGCTATGTCAAAGAGATGAACCTCAACACCGTTCGTCTGGAAGGGAAAATGGAGAGCGAAGAGTTCTTCAGGCTGGCGGATCGCTACGGCATCCTGGTGATGGCCGGCTGGTGCTGCTGCGATCACTGGGAAAAGTGGGCGCAGTGGAACTCCGCCGACCGCAAGATTGCTGCGGCTTCACTCAGCGACCAGGTCCCCCGCCTTCGCAACCACCCGAGCGTACTCGTCTGGCTCAACGCAAGTGACGATCCGCCGCCAGCGGAAATCGAACAGCTCTACCTGGACATCCTCCAGAGGTATCGCTGGCCCAAGCCGGTCCTCTCCTCCGCGACCAGGCAACCGTCCGCACTCAGCGGCGCCACCGGGGTCAAGATGAGCGGGCCCTACGACTGGGTTCCTCCGTCGTACTGGCTGGCGGACACCCGCCGGGGCGGGGCCTTCGGCTTCAACACGGAAACCAGTCCCGGCGCAGCGATTCCTCCGGTCGAGAGCCTGAAGCAGATGTTGCCGCAGGAACATCTCTGGCCACCCGATGAGTTCTGGAGTTTTCATGCCGGCGGCGGTCAGTTCAAAGACTTGAAGCTGTTCACCGCCGCCATGAGCGCCCGCTATGGCCCGGCCCGAAGCCTGGAGGATTACGTCTGGAAGTCACAAGCCATGGCCTACGAGGGCCAGCGGGCGATGTTCGAGGCGTACGGCCGCAACAAGTATTCCTCTACAGGCATCATCCAATGGATGCTCAATAATGCGTGGCCCTCGACCATCTGGCATTTATACGACTATTTCCTTCGGCCCGCGGGCGGATACTACGGCACGAAGAAGGCCTGCGAACCGCTCCACGTCCAGTATTCTTACGACGATGGTTCCGTTGTGGTCGTCAACCAACGCCCGAGCGCTTTCCCGCGCATGAAGGTCTCCGCCAAAGTCTACGATCTGGAACTCTCCGAGAAGTTCACCCAAGCGACTGTTCTCGACATTTCGCCGGACAGCAGCACCCGCGCGCTCGTCATACCCGAGGTTGGCGGCCCGCCGTCCACCTACTTTGTGAAGCTTTCCCTGGAAGACTCCTCAGGGAAACTCGTCAGCTCGAATTTCTACTGGCTTTCGACAAAGCCGGACGTCCTGGACTGGGACAAGGGCGAGTGGTACTACACGCCCGTCAGCTCCTATGGCGACTTAACCGCGCTCGAGAAGCTGACCGAAGTCAAGTTGCAACTGTCAAGCAAGTTTGAGAATCGCGGAGCTGAAGGGATAGCACGCGTCACCTTAGAGAACCCCACCCATACCCTGGCTTTCCTGGTACGTCTAAAGGTGACTTGCGGCAAGGGAGGCCAGGAACTTCTGCCGACATGGTGGGAAGACAATTACCTTACGTTGGTGCCTGGCGAAAAGCGCAACATTACTGCCATTTACAAAATCAAAGGACTCGGGGGAACACAACCAGCCGTGGAATTGGATGGTTGGAATGTGCGCCGCACGACGCACCAGTGAGTCTGTTCACCATGCAGGAACGTTCAGCGTCCCACGTCGGGGAAAATGTGCTGCTCTTGCTCTGGGTGCAATGCGGGGCTCAAACCCACGTCTAAGAATGATCCGGCACGATGTTGTTGTAGTCGGCGATTTCTTCGTGACAGATGGCACATTTCCTGTCCTGCTCGACGATCTCCCGGTTCAGCAGTGTCCGCATTTCCGCCGGTGATGCTTTTGCGAGCCCTCCACCGATCAAGGCTGCCAGCCCCTCAAGACAATTTCCTGGCAATGGTGAAATACTCCAGATGCTTTGCGCGCACGGCTACCGATTGCCGGTCTAGTGCGACCTCGACCATGGCATAGAGAATACCAAGCTCAAGGGCAGCCGCGGTCGCCGCTCGTGAGCCTGACGTTCAGGCTTGTGTGTCTGCTACAATTTGAAAAGGAGACGGGGGTTGCGCGATTCGATGCTGTGTAAACGAGGCGGCCGGCGCCGACACCGCCCCGCTGGCTAGAACGATTGTGAGAACCGGGCTTCCAGGAATCCGCCCAGCTTGGCGGTCGCCCTGAATTGTGGGATGGGGTCCAGTTCTTTGAATGCAGAGGTGAAGGCATTGGAGAGACTCCAGATCGTTCGCGACCGGAATTCCTCGTACTTTGGCTCGAAGTAGAGGTCATGCACGGTGCGGGCGAGGTGTTTGGGAGCTTCGAGTCTGCCCTCGACGAATGCCTCGTAGATGACCACCTTGGCGGTGACGTCCGTCAGTTCACTTCTCTGCCAGACTTCGACCTGTTTTCGCATGGGCTCAAAGTTTCGCTGCATTCGGTCGACGCCCACCGAAATGCAGTCGATGAGCGAGAACGACTTCGAGTGTTTTGCCAACACGGGCGTAAAATCTCCCGCGAACGCCATGTTCGAGCACACGAACACGCGATAGCCACAGGTCATCGCCAGGCGCATGCTCTTGTCATGGGAATTCCGAAGCCCAATGGAGAAGCGGCATCCCTGCATCTCCGTTGCGAGATCGAGAACGCCAAACGCTTTCATGCCGTCTGGTGAGACTGCATACTCATCGTGAACGACTCCGATGTGGCGAAAGCCAAGCGTCTCGATCAGAGCCTGCACGATCTCGTGGTGCGGGATCGGACGGTGAGTTTCGGTTGCCACTGGTGTCGGCACCAGTGCTAGTTCTTCGCGACCGATCGTTTGGCCGCTATAGCCAATGAGTGTACTTGTTTCTGACATACTTTCTTTCCTCCTCGTTGATTTGAAACAAAATTCTTGAAGGTGAGAAAAACAGGGTAGGACCGCGGCATTGCTGGCGAGGGCTGTGCGATTTCGGGAGAGAGGACCTCCCTCAGGAGTGACGAGGGGTCACCCGCCATCCGGTTATTTCAGGTCAACTGAATCCGAATAAAGACGCCTGTTCCGGGACAGCTAGCCGTCCGCGGCGCTTCCTACCTGACAACGATTGCGGTCGCTGTCCGAAGACGACGATAGACGCGGTGTCCATGGCTCCTTCAACAAGACTTGCGGGGTCAGGGTGAGTGTCCAGCAGAATACCCGGCATCTCCATGGATGAGGCATCATCATCGCTGTGAGAATTCGTTGGAAACAGCTTTTGATGTTCTGTGCTGAGGGCTCTCCAAACGGAGTCGGCCGTATCGCCGATGCCGTTCCTCTCGACCAGTTCCCGCGCCATCGCGGAAAGCATGTCATCGTCTTCATCGATGCTCTGCAATCCCTCGCCGGCAAACTTGCCCTCCATAGTGAGTGCCACAAGGAGCTTCTTCCCCATCAAGCGGAGGCAGGAAGTCTGCATGGTCCCCTCAGAGCAAAGGAACTTCACGCGTACCGGCCGTCGTTGCCCGATCCTCCAGGACCGGCGGCTGGCTTGCCGCAAAGTGTGCAGAGAGTAGCCAGACTCGTAGAAGATAATGGTCGGGAAGTCCAGCAGATCGAGACCTGTTTCCACCAACTTGGGATGGCAGATCACTACATGGACGCCATCTTTGACTTGTCTGGCATACCAAGCCTCACGCTTCGAAGTATCCACACTTGCGCGCAACACTGCCGTGCGGAGCCCTTCGTTGCTCAGAATTCGTTGCAGTCGGGCGGTGACGTCGTGCTTCTGGGTGTACACGGCAAAGACTTGACACCGCCGCCCTTCCGCCAGTTCCTTCTTGATCTCTTCGATCAGCCTGCGTTCCTTGGAATAGATGCGGTCCTCGGGTAGGTCACGGGGGTCCGCAATGACAAATCGGACCCTGCGCTTGAGTTCAGGATCGAACTCAGTACCGTACAGCGTCCCAATCCCGTACGGGTGATCGGGATAAAGCAACAGAGTATTGAGCATCGTGCTCAGAACCGATCGGTTGCCCCGGTGAGCTTTCAACGCCTTCCGCATATCCTCTTCGAGTTCCCGGTACGCTTCATGCATGGGAGCGTCCATCGGCACGCTCAGATAAGTTTCCTCGTATGGCGGGAGTTCTCCCGAGATGTCCTCCAGAAACACAAAGGCACAAAGCTGCATGAGGAACTCGCCAAACAGCAGCGGCGATGCTCCCGGCTTGCGCCGGACCATACTCGTGGTTTTGGCCTTGGAGCAGGCATTGTTGGCGGGTTCGACCTTGGTGATGGTCTCCAGGACGCCGTAATCCTGAATGAAGGAACTGCGCCCCGTCGTGCCCCATTCGTAGCCATGCTCCTTCATCCTTCTCGCTTCGAGACGGAAGAGTGTGTTGAAAAGGTCATCCGCATAGCCACCGAGCAACGTGCCGGTCAGCCCCACGATCCGGTCGGTGCATGAGGCCAGAGTGCCCAAGGCGTTTCCTTGTGCGGTGTCGCCGGCCAGTTGGTGGATTTCGTCGCAAATCGCATAATCAAACCATTCCGGCATGTAGCGCCCAATGAACTCAATCGGGGCCATGCGGCGGATCTTGTCCGAGTCTGCTTGCCACAGTGGGCTGTGCAGTGGGCGGCAAGACTTCTCGCCCCTGGCTTCGATCGTCTCGGCGATTTTGACCTTCTCAAACTCGCCCGCCGTCAATCGACTGTCGTCTACGATCACCGGCTTGCCCGTGTCCGAATTCACCACACAGCCAACGTATGGGCCAGAATGTGGTACCCGGTAAGCGTGGCGCCAGAAATAACCAAGCTTCGCTCGCTCACGCCCGACAATAAACAGCGAAGGTCTTCCGCAGAGCGACAGCCAGCGTTTCCGCGGACTCGGGGAGTCCTTGCGGAGCCGCAACTCGCTCAACGTGGTATGCAACCCTTCCCGCACGATGCGTCCCTGTCTCAACCGCACCTCGTTCACTCCGTGGGATTTATTCTCGTCGCCGCCATTTCGCAAATCGTCGATCAGGAACACGCGTAGCCCGGGCAATGTCAAAAACGCTTCCCGCGCCCACTTTTCGACCAGGTGCGGCGGAACCATCGCCAATGCGGTAAACGGACTTCCTCCAGTGTGGACGTGGATTGCTCCGAGCGAAATCAGCGTCTTGCCGGTACCGCATTCCGCGACCACCATGGATGTTCGCGCCTGCTGCCAGCGTTTGGCGACTCCCATGATGGCGATGGTTTGTGCAGGAAATGGTTTTCGTATCAGCCCTTCAATCCGAGGTGAAACTGCATCGTCGAATTGGTGGAGCGCTGGATACTCCTGCAGAATGCGATCTCCCAAGAGATTCGCGTGAGCTCTCATGTAATCGTAGATGGTGGACAGTTCAGGCATGGAAGTCCTCTGGTACGGGGAGGGACTTGCGGAAGAGAACGAGAGAACAAGGGGAAAAAAGGAAAAGATAGGGTGGTGCGGAAGGCTAGTCGGCCGGCAGGAAGAGGTCTTGCAGACTCAAACCCGGCCAGCGGATCGAACCAGTTTCAGCCGGAAGACTGACGGCTCCACTCTCAACGCCCCAACTGAGCCAGGAAAGAAACTGTTCCTTCTCGCCTTTGACCAGCACCGGGGCACATCCGATACCGAGAGCACGGATGATTGCCTGATGCGTGTCCAGTTCGCCAGCAAACCAGTCAGCCCATTCCGGTATTCCTGGGATCCCGTGAATATGGGCGAGAGAGGCCCAGATGAATCGGTTTTCCGAACTTGCCAGCAGGGTTCTTCCTGAGCCCGCCGATACGCTGCTGGAAGCGAACTCTTCCGACAACGCGATAAGGTGACGCAGGGGTTTTTTGCGCCCGGCAAGCTGTACCGAGCCCTTGAAACACTGGGGATTGCGCTCCAGACAGACGCGGATCGGTTGGACGCCTGGGCCCTCAACCATGAACCTATCTCCCATGGAAATCGCCGCGCTGACCGCCGCAATCTGCGTGTCCCCTCCAATCACGGATATGAGGTGGGCTTTCGCTTGTCGCGGTGGATCAGGCAAAACCTCTCCTATGAAGTGATCCAAGCGCAGTTTGATGCTGGTGGTCGTCTTCTCCGTGCTCTTCACGTAGGTCAGCCAACCGAATCGAAGGTGAGCATTTTTCATTCTGGCTCCTTCTTTTCGTGAGTGAGAACCTGGGTCTTTCCATTGGCAAAGACAAGGGTCAGCTCATGCGAGAACCTTTCCCGGTCATGCAGGATTTTGGTTCCGTCTTCTTCCTCTTCTTCCCAATGGTCGGTGAATTTCACAGAGCGCCAGTGGGCAATATGCCGGGCCTCGCCCTCGCCAAATACTCCATTCAGCATGCCAGCAGTACAGAGCAGCCCTACATGTCCACCGTGGAGTGGTGTGAGCGGCCGGCCTTTGACATCACCAAGCTTGGGCAGGAGAACCCGGGCCGCCTGACGATATGCGGATGACTCCAGCAACAAATCCTCTACATCATCCAATGGAATGCCCATATTGATCAGGACAACCGACTCCGAGGCAGGAACTTCGTAACGGACCTCAGCCGTGTCTCCCAGAGGCTCAAGCTCGGCCTTCGTTGCCAGGACTTCGAGGTAGCGCACTCCATCCAGCAAAACCGCATCCGTAACCCTCGAGTGTCGTTTGCGGCGCGTTGCAAGCACTACGATCTGCTTGTATTGCAGGCAAGGCGGCTCGGTGAGTCGGAACACCCGCAAATCCGTGAAATGTTCGCTCAAGAGCCTCGCGCATTTCGCCAATCGCAGCTGCGGAATCACCAATAGCAGCACTCCCCCAGCTTTCAGCCAGCGATATGTGTGTTCCAGGAAGACGAATTCCAGTCTCTGGTTGTTGCTCTCCCCGGATTCCCAATCATATGGAGGATTCAGGTAGAGCAAGGATACGGCTTCCGGCGGACACCGCACATCCATGGTGTTCGCTTGCAAAGTTTCGATTCCCAGGGCTCTCGCTTGTTCGGCCCGATTGGCGTCGATCTCGATGCCATAGCGATGGCCGGTAACATCGCGAAGCAAGTGAGTGAATGCCACGCCGTCGCCGACGCAGGGATCGAGCGCAGAGAATCGCTCCGGGAAGGTCAGCCAACTCTTTAATCGCTTGGCCTCGGCGACCGGAAGAGGGAAAAAACCTAGCTTCGTTTGACCATGAGGGCGCACGAGTGAACCTCCTCGATGTGTTCAGAGCCAGAAGGCGCTCGCACACCTCCATTTTGACAACGCAATGTAAGAATGTGAGGAAAGCCAGACTGGTTCTATAGAAGGGCGCTTGGTAGTGGACTGTTTTGAAATCTGACCCCATAGTAAACGGGATCGGCCCGACACGCGCTACAGCCCCGCGCAGTGCATCGGAATCCGCACTGGCATCTTGAGCGGCAACCCTGATCGGCAGCACATCTCGACTAGCTACGTCGAGCGGCAAAATTTGAATCTGAGAATGGGCGTCCGGCGCTTTACGCGGCTCACGAACGCATTCTCCAAGAAGTTTGAGAATCACTGCCACATGGTTGCGATCTACCATGCGTATTACAATTTCTGTCGAGTCCACCAAACGTTGCGCGTCACGCCCGCGATGGAAGGTGGCCTCACGGATCATGTTTGGAGTTTGGAGGAATTGGTGGGGCTATTGGAGCAGAAAGTAGTAGGTTTGGCGGCATGAAATTTCGCGCCATCAAAACTAGCAAAGTAGCCCGAGCGTGGGGCGTAGTTCTCGCAGCGGGATTAGCCGCCGGTTTGCTCGGAGTGTGGGAAGATGGTTGGCACAGAGGGGATACAATCGGCTTGGTCGTTTGGTGCATTCTTCTCGTCTGCGTTCTCGACGTGATTAGGAGAGAGAACAGAACGCCATAGTTCAAAACAGCCCACTACCGGGCGCTTACCAACATGGACATCTCACAGAAACGGCGAGAGGAGACTTCGCTGTTCTATTTACCATGCCTCACTGCAGAATCGTGACGCACCTCTTGAGCGGACAACCCCACCACTTTGCCGTCGCGCCAAATGTAGAGCGGCATTCCCAGACGAGCGTGTTCGTCGATGACTCCCTCGACGGCCTCTTTAAACGCGATCTCAGCGCGTTTCTCCAGCGGTAGTCGAAGGACACTTTTGGGAACTCTACTCATTCGTCACCGTAGCGCGCGATCAGCGCCTGATACTGCTCGCGATTCATTATACGAGGCTTGCCCGCTCTCTCAAAAGCGACTACTGCGGGCGTTCCGCCTGAATTATCAAACAGATACCAGGAATCAGCCAGTCGGCGGTACTCCGCGAAGAAGTTGCTGATCGAACGGCCGAAGCGGCGACGGACCACAGCTTCGGGTACATCGTGCCCGCCTTTCAGCACCCGCTCCCTAACTCTGGATAGCGCCACATCAACACTCTTCACCCACAGAAAGAAAAAGTGCACCTTGTATCCCTGCTTCTTGAGCTGGCGAATCAACCTTAAGTAGCTCCGACCCGACAACGTTGTCTCGAAAGCAAAGGTAGCGCGCCGCTGCGCGAAAAACCTGATTTCGCTGAGCATCAGCCTGCCAGCACGCACAGCTGCAGCTTCAGGAGAAAAGGGAGACATTCCCTGTGCGATCAGGTCGGCATTGATGAAGTTCTTGCAGTCGGCGTATTTGGGAAGAAATGTGCGCGCGAACGTCGTCTTGCCGACGCCATTCGGCCCTGCAATGATGTAAAGCTCCATGAGGTTTCTATCCTACCGAATCTCAACGGCTTCGTCCCGCCTAACGGCGGACAAGTCAACCGATGTCGGCGAGTCTACCCAGTTTGGAAACGGGTTCCGCGTCGATTCGCGAAATTCGCTGATGAGGCGCCGAATGGCAGTCCGGCGATCGTAGAGCGCCTCCACCAACCGATTCAGACCGTTTCGATCTCCTTCGTACCACTCTTCCGGAATCTCGGCAGCACACCGCCAGATGGTGTCTGAATCCATCTCTTCTGCTCTGGTCAGTGCCGGTTCGAATGCCTCCCATCCTGAAACGAATTGGTACATACAATTGTTTGCGTATACCCCTCTCAGCGGAGAGTCGGGGAAAGTCCAATCACCGGCATTGAAGCAGTATCCCTGGTCAATGAACGTCGCGGTGTACCGCTGGCTTCGCTCGGTCGTGCGACAAAAGATTGCCTGTCGGCCATCGCTGTTACATGTCCACTTATCCAGGACAAGAATTCGAGCGAAGTCAGCAACATTGAGGACTCTCTGAAGCAGTTCGTGCGGCAAGTAGTCCAATGTCATGCCGTGGCTCTGGCAGCCAACGTACAGCGAACCCATTTGCTTACCGCTCCGGCACGGAACCTTGGCACCGCCCAGCTGGATTCGAAGATCTTCGGTGTGCTCAATGAGCCGGTCGGATACCTCAATGACTTGCACGCGCGGCATCGGCAGGCCGAGTGTTATCCCCAGGCGGGTGGCCCAGCATTTCGTTCGCCAGCACTCTGATGTGCTGGGGATTGTTCTGGAACTTGGTGACGTAGCAAGCACCGTCAGATGCCCTTAGCAGGTGAGACTGCGCTCCACCCCGAAGCGGCCGCAGATGTTGGACTGCGGAGATGCATGTATTCACAGCCACCTCCGTTTTTCTTAACTTGGGGGAACCAACAAAGAGCGAGTAACGAACCACAAAGAATTGGTTGGTAGGAAGGCAACACGGACCAGACGCCAGCAGGCTAAGTTTTGGAGGCGATGCCGTCGAAGCGCGCTTCCAGCCAGCGGTCGACGCCCTGGTGCTGAAATTCGGGCAAGTCGTTGCAGACGCCAAGGCGCGGCTCGGCAGCCTGTTCCGCGAGGGGGAATTACCCCTCATCCCGATGAGCTTCGCTCGAAGTTTTCCTTCGAAACGAAGGTGATGCCTCTGCCCGATGCAGGTGACTTCCGGGTCGCGCTCGGCGACGAGGAGAAAGAACGCGTAAAACGGGCGGTGGAGCGCATGGTGGACTGCGACCCAAGGGGCGGGATACTCGTTAAGGGGGCGCCGCGGTCAAGGTTACGAATGCGCGGAGCCTTCGTCGGATCGGCGAATCGGTTTGAGCCTCTCCCACTGAATCACGAATGGGCGGGATGGTTGGCCGCCGTCGTACAGCTCGAATAACAACCCGTTTGACTCGTACAGAGCTATCGGCAGTGGAACGACGGGAGCGGGCTTACATTGGGCGCATCTGGTTTCAGAATCTGTGTCGGTTATCATTCGCCGCTCCTTTCCTCGCCAGAAGTCGGTCTTTCTGGTAACCGTCTTCGAAGCGAAACTCAGGGTTTAATCCCGGGGAGGGATGTGCGGACCGTCCCGACAGGGCTCTCCGCCGCACACCCCTGCTTGCCTCGAGTCAGCTCCTAGGTAAGTGGACTCAAGGGGCTAGACCGGCAAGATTGCTACCGTCCAGATTCGGCACTTCGTGCAATCTCCCGGTCGCATTTGGTCGCGGGTTAGTATTTTGTGAAATGAATTCTGTCAGGGATGGAGTTCTGAATCATCCTGCTCAAAACGCTGACCGTACATCCAGCGGGCGGGCTTGATTTGCGATAACCAGTCTTGTGCAGTGGGTATGCGCCCCAGATCCTCGCGCACATGCTGTTCTCCGATGTAGCGCACCGGCACCTGTTTGCCTTCGCTGTTGGTGATTGCGACACCGAAGATGCGTTCGCACAAGAAGATCCCCTCGGCGTTTATGCCGACTTGAAGATTATGCCGCGCAACGTTTCGCTCTTCTCCAGAGGACGCGAATATCAGCTCCTATCTGTACATTCCGGTTGGCTCGTGATCAGCAAGGTGTTGGATAAGGGAAAAGGTCGCAGTTGAATTACTGGCTTATTCTCGGAGTTGCCGCTTTCAGCTCTGGCTGCGGCGCTCTCCTCGCCTTGGTCGTACTTCTTGCCCGAATCCGAAACCTCAACGTTGGCCCGGAGATAGGCGGCGCATCGGGTCATCCGGAGCGCCCTCCCCGGAGCCACGGTTCGAATCGATTGTCTGCGCAGCGGCTAGCGCGTAACCCAGAATGATTGGGGACCGACGTCGGCAGTGAGCGGGGCGACTTACGCCGAGCGCTCCCGTTCCTCGTCTTCGATGCGGGTCTGAATGGTCTTCTTCGCTGACAAGGTGGGGAATTCGGGCGTGGGCCGGAAGAGCGGACGATAGTACTGGCGCATGCAGCCGTGGCACCTAACGAGTTGGAGAAGGAAGAGCACACACGCACGATCCAGCAACGTCGTCGGTCGCGAACGGTACACTTTAAAACTGAGGCAGTAGGGGCAGTGCTCCAACCCGATTCTGAGCATCACAACATTACCCGCACTTTTCGTTCTGCTGCTGTTCTCTCCGTAGCGACTCCAAGAAATCCGCAGCTTCTTGTTCGCTGCAATTGGTACGGTCTACCACGTACTGCCGAGCTTGCTCTGGGGTCATTTTTGTTATGGTGGGAGGAGAATACGGCTTTTTCTTGCCTTCTGAATCGGACTGCATGATTTCGTACTCCGTAACCAGGAGTTTGCCATAGGTCCGATTCGCCTTAGGTGCCCCTTTTTTCTTGTTACGAAATCCGAACATTCACGGCCGGGTACGTCAAAGGCATAATTCGGGAATTACCTAGGGCGTCGTAGTCCTGCTCGGCATAATTTCGGAATCCTCCGTGCAACACTGAAATCCGGAGGATTTTTCATGGAACGAATTTTCAAGGATTCCAGAACCATTCAAAGATACAGATCCGGGCCACTCGGGTCCTACATTCAACAGTTAGCAGAACGTTTGTATCAGCACGGATACACACGTGAACAAGCTCAACGGCACCTTCTCACTGTGGACGAGTTTGGCCGATGGCTAGAGCGACGCCGAATCGCTCTTTGTGATGTGACGTTGGCTCACGCTCGTGGGTATGTCCGCTTCGACCACCGGTGGAAAAAGCGTGGTGCCTTACTGGCCTTAAAGCGCCTTCTCGAAATGCTTGCCCAAGAAGGTCGTATATCTCCAGTGAACGCACCGAAGACCGAACCTGAGCTTGTCGTTCACAGCTTCGGTAATTATCTGCGCGAGGAGCGTGCCCTTGTTCGGCGCACAATCAACAACAGGAAGACCATCGTGACAGCGTTTCTTGGTCAGAAGTTTGGCAAAAGGCCCATCATCCTGTCGAACATCCAGGCGAAAGACTTGATCGGTTTTGTGCAGCAGGAGGCCGCGAGACGGCGCAACAGTATTAAAACCGTGGAGACTTCGCTGCGCTCATTCATGAGATACCTGCTGTTCACCGGCCGTCTCAATCGTGATCTTTCAATAGCAATTCCAAGCGCACCGAACCGCCGATTTCTCGGCATTCCACGACATCTGGCTGCCGATCAGGTAAGGCGTGTGTTGGCGAGCTGCAACAAGCAGACCCGCACCGGACGAAGAGACTATGCGATCTTGCTATTGCTGGCGCGTCTTGGGTTGCGCGGTGGGGAGGCGGAGGCTATTAAACTCGATGATATCGATTGGATCACGGGAACTCTCACAGTTCATGGAAAAGGCGGGAAAGTACGCCAGCTTCCGCTGCTCCATGACGTTGGCAAAGCCATGAGCCTCTACCTCCGGAAGGACCGGCGGCCATCACCTGACAGGAGGATTTTCCAGCATGTGTGGGCTCTTCATGCGGGCCTCAATAGAAGTGTAGGCAGCATCGTGAGATTCGCACTGGAACGAGCCGGTGTGCAGTCAACCAGCAAAGGATCCCATCAGTTCCGCCACACCATTGGCAGCCAAATGCTTGCAAAAGGTGCATCACTGGCGGAGATCGGCGAGGTGCTTCTGACCTGACCGGCGAAATTTGTACCAGGTGGAATGAGAGAGAATCCACCTGGTACAAATTTCGCCGGTCAGGTCACTCGTAGCTCGAGGTTGTGTAGTCTTCGAAGCGATCGTTGCGCTCAACCGTGATCTTGCGGGTTTTCACGTTCAAGATCACGTCGCCGAAGCCTCCACAGCCGTTCTCCTATCCGTAGGGGACAAGCGTCTCAAAGTGTTCCTGCAGGTACGAGAAGTTGGCGTCTTGGACTTCGCTTTCTTCGTAAGCGTAATCCTCAGTGGCGTAGCACTTGATGTCTTCGTTCACGCCTTCATCGCCTGAACCGTCGAAGTGCACCGCTACAAACGTGATTCCCGCTTCGGCCAATCGGTCGCATTCGGCGATCATGGCTGCCTTCGCTGCGGCTTGTTCGGGTGGAAGCGCTTGCTCAAGGTTTGATGGTTTGTTTTCCATGGGATTGTCCTTTCAACAAAGTCTTTCGGGTTCCACACCAGCACAGCAGAAGTCCGAGTCCTCCAAGAGTCATTTATGATGAAATGTCAACCGTCGAGACGCATCCTATGCGCACACAAATCATCCAGGTGCCGTACGACTCCGGACATAAAAACTACCGCATGGGGCTGGGCCCCGGGCACATTGTGCGTCATCTCAAGTCCGAGCATTTCCCGTTAACCGAAGTCAGTGAGGTGGAAGTGCATGATGGCTTCGCACTCGAAATCGGCACCTCTTTTGCCGTCGCGCGTCAACTCGCGGAAAAGGTTTGTGACGTAGCGAGCCGCGGATCTTTTCCTTTGGTACTAGCCGGCAATTGCATCAGTTGTGTGGGCACGCTCGCCGGACTCGGTGCTCCCGTACCGTCGATCATCTGGCTGGACGCCCACGGGGATTTCAACACTCCCGAGACCACGATCAGCGGCTTTCTTGATGGTATGGCGCTCGCCACAGCCGTGGGCAGGTGCTGGGGCAAACTGGCGGCCACCGTCCCCGGCTTTCGCCCAGTCCCCGAGAGGCAGGCGGCCATAGTAGGCACACGCGACCTAGATGTCGATGAACGTGCGCTGCTCGACAGTTCCTCCGTTCACTTAGTGGATGTGCAACGAATCCGGAACCATGGCTTGTATGCCGCGCTGGAGCCGCTGTGGGCGAGAATCCAGGCACAGACAGAACGTGCATATCTTCACATCGATCTCGATGTGCTCGATCCCTCCGAAGCACGCGTCAACCATTTCCCTCCCTCGAGCGGGCTGACGTTGACGGAGTTGCTTGGGATCGTCAGATTAGTGCGGGAACGTTGCACCCTAGCCGCCGCAGCCATCACGGCCTACGATCCCGAGTATGACGAGGGCGAGAAAGCGGTAAGAGCGGCGGCCGCTGTCATCCGAGAACTGTCCAGCCGGGTTTGATGTTTTCCCGGTGACCTGCGTGGATATGGCGAGGACTGGTGATGTTTCCTTCCCGGAGAGGGGTCTACTGTTTCACGACTTCTCCGCGTGCGGCTGTTTCGAGCGCAAGCACTATCTCACGCAAGGTTTGAAGGTTGTCCACTCGGTCGATTGACTGCAACTTCAGAGAGCGGAGTATTTGTGTCAGCGCTTCCGGCTCGACACGTTCTAGCGCCGCATCCAGTCGGCGGAAGCCCCGTTCAGCGGCTTGCATGTGTGCCAGCACCTTCTGTTGGATCGCTGGGTCCTGAATATCCTTCGGATTCCACACTCTCGCTAGGGTCTTCAACAACCCGCGATACATGCGTTTCCCCAGCGCTTGTTCCATCTGCTCGATCTCGCGAACGAGGCTGCCGCCTTGGTCGCTCGCACCGTTGCCGTTGCGATGGCTATCGCCATTTCCGTCGGTTCCAGCAGTTGTTCGCTCGGCCGGCTTCGAATCCTCCTCCGCGTGGGGCCGAAGACCCCGGCGCCATCCTTCAGGCGTTGCCCAGCCGTCCAGTTTCGGAACCGTCTTAGGCCGCTTGCGATCGTCCAGATCGACCCACGTCCCAGTGAAGTAATACAGATACCGCCCGAGTCCAAAACAGGAACAGGCCCTCTTGAAAGATTGCGCTTCCGCAGCCGTGGCAGCGTTATCATCGTCGGCCCACTCTTCTCCGGTTGCGGAATGCGAGCCCAGGCCGAAGATGGTCAGCTCACAGGTGACCAGCACTTTCGCGACGATCTTCTGATCCTTACTCCGCTCAAAATTCGCGCTGGTATGAATTGTGTACCTGCGTGTCCAGCCCGCCGGAGTAACCAGCGTATTTAGACGATCTGTGTAAGCTCTCTGGTCGGCGTAGGGCATAACCTGGCCACGCGGCGATCCGCCCTTGCTCGTGTTGGTGACGCGCCATTCGATCACCGAAGGATGGAAAGGTACTTCCAGATTAGCGATCAGTTCCTTGATCTTTGCCGCGTTCGGCGTCAGCGCAGTGGAGATGTTTGTGTCGCTAGCCGGTGGAGCAAACTGCTGCACTGCCGTGGTGGGGATATTTGCGGAGTCATTGGCGTGTCCGTTGGCTGGGCTCATGACAGCTCTCCCTTCGTAAGGATGTGCAGGAATCTCCCAAGCGTTTCAGAATGGAATATCCTGGTCCACAATTTCGCCGGAGCCAGCGTGGGAAGGCTGGTCCTGATTCTCGTTGTGCGTCGGACGTTGATGGTCGCCGCCGCTGTTTTCCCGCGGGCCGAGCAGCAGCAGGTCGCGGGCGACGATTTCAGTGCGGTATTTCCTCTCCCCGCTCTGCCGATCCTCCCAGCTTGTGGTCTGGAGCTTGCCTTCGACGTACACCTTGGAGCCTTTGGCGACGTACTCCCCAACGATCTCCGCCAGACGCTGCCAGGCCACGATGTTGTGCCACTCCGTCCGGTCCTGCCACTGCGTCGTTTCGGTCTTTGAACCTTTCGTTGGTAGCGAGGCTGAAGTTGGCGACCGGAGTGCCGCTCTGTGAATACCTGACCTCAGGGTCTTTGCCAACGTTCCCAACGAGGATGACTTTGTTTACGCTCTTTGGCATTTCTCTACCTCCGATCTAAGGACATCTGCAAACACGAGAGAAGCTCGTCCTTTGCCGTCAGATTGTCCCGCGAGTGATTGTGCTGATCGACCTTTGTCGGGCCGGGATTTCGCATCTCCAGCGACTTCCAGCGTCAATCACTCGCGCGGCGATCTGACGGCGAGAGTGTCGGGGATCCAGTCAAAGGAAAACAGTCAGATTCAGTCTCTCGCGATGGCGAGAAGGACATAAGCAGTCGGGCATCGGTCGTTCGAACAGCTGCAGCGTAATTTCTTGGAGTTGTTCTAATGTTTTGTTTTGGAAGAAGAAGATGAACGGCACGGCCGCGTTTAGGAATCGGTCGTTGCGCCCGTGAAAGCCAGCTGCGCCTCAATGTGTTCACGGCTTCGCTGGTCTCCGAAATAGCAAAGGCCGACCAGTTCCTCGCCGGCCTCGGCGACTAGCCGGACTAGCTGCTCGCTGTTGATGGAATAGACCGGACAGGACGGCCCGGCGCGGAGCCCAAAGCGCGCGGCGGAATCGCAGGGATCGTGAGGAAATTCGATCTCAATGTGCTGTCTTCGGCGTCCCAGTTCGAGAAGGAAACAGGGCACCACAACATTTGAGACCTGCACGATTTCCTCCACACGCGCATCTTCGGCTGGAATCCCTCTTAGGCCGGCAAAGAGTTCAGAGATCAGGCGAGCCCTGGTCCGCTCGCCCCATGAGTCCGGCTGCACCGCGAGCTCGAGGATTTGCTCGTGCAGCGGGGCCAGGAATCGGGCGAAACCTGCCTGCCGCAGGTTCTCAACGAAGACAGGAGAACTGTCCAGCAGGTGCTCACATTGTGCAAAGACTCGCGCCGCCTCTTCCGGTCCGATGCGGGGGATTTTCTGTCTATTCCGTCCGCGATTTCCGGTTTCGGTATCAGGCATATTGATCCCTCTTTCCCGGCGACCTGGGTGGTTCCGGGTTGTGCGGCCACGAGAGCTGCCCGAGTTGTGGACGGCACATTATAAAGGACAACAGATTTGTGGATTTTGTGGACTGCGCTACGATCCCGACAATGCAACCGTGCGCAGAGGCAGAACAACTCGCGAAGCCGCGACCGGCGACTCGGAAAGACTGGCAGGATGAGCGAAACAGATGTAGTCAACTCCCAGACAGGATTTTGTCGCACCTTTCTTCCAGCAGTCGTGCCAGGATCTCCGAATCGTGGGCGGCATCTACGGGGTCGCGACACAAAGCGGAACGAAGCGCCGTTTTAAGCCAAAAAGAAGCGGCAGGGTCGGCAAGAACCTCATCAATGCTGGGCAGGTCGCCTGCTGTAGGGCCGTTGCTCATCCAAGACTCCTCACGCCGCTCCGCTCGCAACTGCATCGACGCTCGCGCTCCGCTCGTCGGTTACATCAAGAGCGTTGGGATTCTCCGTCCGGTCCGGGGCAATCAGCCTAGGTCCGAGCAAATGACAATGACGGCAGCCGAGACAGCACACGGCAGACGTGATTCGAGTGGCAGCATCTTGGAAGTCGTTTGGCAACACCACACGTTCCCCCGCCCGAGTGTAGAAAACCGGACAGACGGTGCCGCGGAACGCGGCGTCCTTTCCCCACAGCTCCATCTCCAGGCCGCCCCTGCGGCCATAAAAGAGGATCGAGCTTTCTAGCCGTGGCCTCTGGCTATCCCCCGATTTTGCCAGTTGGTGCCGGGTAATGAGCAGATCGTACGTCCGCTCTATCCGAAGCATTTGCACCCGGATCAGTACGGGCGCGACCACGATCGCGTGCACGCCGTTTACTCCAATGCTGTCCACGCGCTGAAGCCAGGGCAATGCGTTGCCTTGTTCATCTACGAAGCTCGCATACGCGCCCACCTCCGCGACCGCCCCGCCTGATTCGACTCCACGAAGCACGTACTTCTTTGCCAGGTGCTGATGCTCGATTGATACCGAAGGCTGGCAGTAGATGCCGGCAGTCCGCAGACACTTCAACGTGATCGGTGGGAGCCGCAGTCCCTGCCGTGCCAGGATTTCGGTCTCCACCCGCCTATTGTGCGTCGTGAGCTGAGATTCCATATTCAACCAGCCTCCTGACTCGAATCGGGTGTCCCAAAGCCGCGCGGATCATCTCCTTGGTGCATCCCGCCCAGCACTTGTACTTGCGCGGATCCGAAACTGAAATGGCCAAATTGTCGCCGCCGCGATCACGTCCATGCTCCGCGCATGATGGACAACGTGCCCAGTAGTTCCCGCCACGCTTTGACGTCGGCCGAACGTGATCGAGAATGCGGAACTGTGGGCGCGTGGGATCGTATGGAGGCAGCTCTACTTTTGGCTTGGGACGAAATTCTTCCGGCATTTCGAGTCCATGAATGAACCCGTCCATTTCGGTCTCTGTGATCTTTCGCAGGCGCTCCAGGTACTCCATCTGCGCATCGAGCCGGTAATCTGCACCATAGAACCAGTAGCGCCTTTCGGTAGCACGATGGATTCCGAGCGGCCCCCGAATAGCATTGCCGAATTCGTCAGGGCCGAGTTGATCCTGGCGCGGAAATACCTCGATTCCTTCCGCCAGACCAGAGCCGCCCTTTTACCGGCACTTTCAAGCGACGGGCTAGGTTGTAGATGTAGATCCGGCAGTGTCTTGCAAGCAATGGCTTGTCCGCGAAGATCCAGAGGTGAGCACCGCGACGGGACTTTTCGAGCGCCGCCTCAACTCCGTCCTGACGCAGTTCCCATTGCAACTTCAGAAGATCCTCCAGCGCATTCTCATAGTCAGCGTCGATTGCCACCCACTTGGAGCGCTGCGTCTTCGGATTCAGCGCGTACAGGCCAGCGGTCAGCTGACCGTTCAGATGCTCGCGAATGGTCTGGAGCGACAATCGCCGATCCTGCTTCGGACGATAGTAGTAGTGCTTCCCGTTCGCGCCCGGTTTGTGAGACTGCAGGGTGTAGGCCAGGCGATTTACGAACAATGCAAAATATCTCTGTGCCATTTCCGCGCTCGCTTGGCCTACTCCTTTCATAAAGTCCCCTCTCTAAGCTCGCCGTCACGCCATCCCAGGTTTCCCAACGGCCCTCCGGAGAAGCGCCGGATGTGCCGTCCACGAGACGAGGTTGTACTCCGTGACAAGGTCGTCGAACTCTGCCGCGGTTAGGCTGTCGTCACGTCCTTCGTCGAAGACCACAAAGTAGAAGACTTGCAGCTCGCGGTCGTACAGGTAAATCGCACCGGACGCGGGATTGTCTGGCACGGTCTGCAGCAACAAAACGCCTTTCGGCATTTCAATCCAGCGAGAAGCCACCCCCTCGCCGAGGGTGATAAAGACTTTCATCACGTGTTCGACATTGGCCTCCTTGCGCAGGCCAATGTCCTCTGCGGTAAACAGCGGTTCAAAACTTACTGCTCCTCTGCTTTGAGACATCATGTGCTCCTCCTAAGTTGATCTGACTTGAGTTGATCTGACTTGCCCTGCTGTCCACGAACAGGCACGCCAGAAAGTGACAGACCCGAAGTGCACTCCTTGCGTCGAGTTCCGCATTTGAAACGCCGGACAAAGAACTGTGGTTATCGGCGAGTGACGTCCCGATGTGGACAGCATGTGGACCGCGACAACCACACATGCCGCTGACTTAGGCGACAACAAGGAAGCCGCCAACTCGCGGGAATCGAGTTCAGTGTTGCCGCGCAGATGTGCGCGCCGATGTTCGACTGGAGATGCGCCAATTGCTCGTCGATATGAAGCCGGAACTCGCGAACCAATGCACGTACTTGTGTCAATCCGCACGTCGATTCACTTGCCGATGGGGCGCACGCAGATGAACAGAAGTTAGTGCGGGACCCTGTGCAGATTCTGGGCTCAACCGAATGGCAATGGCGACCATTCGTGCCGGAGTAATGCTGAGCGTCGAAAGCACGATCCACAAGGAGCCGCGAAAGAAACCACCACTTGGAGCCAATGAGCGGAACGGGGATCCCGCGAGCCGAGGTGAGTCCAGCCCGATAGGACTGCTTCAAAGCACCCGCATACGGACGTTCTAACAAAGTCAAATTCAGGGGGTAGTCAGAACGCAAGTCGCTGAACAGAGGCATGTTATAGCCTCCCCAAAAAGGGCATACCTACGGCGTCCAGACCGCGTAAAGACTGCGCGCAAACGGCAACGACAAGCCAAAGAGAAGGCAATGCTGAGGCGATCGATTGAACCTTCATTGAAGCAGCTCCCGGAATCTGGTCCCGGTGGCGTCCCCGCGGACAAAGACCCTGGTTTCAAGAAGTGTCTGCGTAAAATCCTTGGCGTTGGCAAATGCCAGCTTCTTGGTCACGGATTCCAACTCATGTACGAGATGAACCAGCACTTCCATTCCCGACGTCAAATACAAGATGCAGGCGATTTGGCGCTCAGCCTGAAGTGCGGCCCGCACCCGTTCATATTGCTTGGAGCTCTTTAGAGTGCGCTCATACTCCAGCGCGAAACGTGCTCTGTTATCTCCAACCCACACGTCGACTATGGCGTCATAGTCCTTCTCGTAAGGAGACCGCGAAATCGTATTGAAGGAAGCGATTTCGACTTCCGATTGCCAACTGGCAAGCTGGTTCTTGTGCGCCAAGGCGATCTGGATTGCGTTCAATTCGAGCGCATGAAAGACCTGGGAAGCGTGAGGAAGGTGCTCGGTATTCGAGTGCAAGACGGTGGTGAACTGGCCATGATGTTCGAGCAAGACAAGGCCGTCTTTGGTGATCCGATATACCGCCGAACCTGCGCAAAAGACGCCGCCACAGATGCTGACGTGACCCGACTTAAGCAGCCGTCTGACGCGCCAGTTAAAGCTGTCTCGCGAACGATCCGAGCCGCCAAACTTCATCAACTCAAACAACTGGTTATGGCTGACGAACCGCGAGTTGCGGACCTGACGTAACAGAGGGATGTCACGTTCCGGGTTAATGACCAAGCCGCCTTTGGCGTAGCGCATAAGTGATAACCTTCAGTCCAGAACTCCGTCTTCGAGCAATTGCAGGGAAGCGCCATGCCGGAGATTTGGCGCAACCCTGAGCTGCCAGATGCCGAGTGTGCTTCTGACCCAATCGCCGGCTTTCATGAGCAACATTGCTTCCTGTCTTTCACCGATATGGCTCACGGCGATAGGGGTCAGAGACTCTGATTTCCAGTCAGAAGCTTCGAAGCTAAGGGCGCCGAACCTGTCGCTCGATACAACCAAAAGGAAGTAATCGGGCCGGCACGATTGTCGGGCTTTCCGTCGAAACAACACCCGATTCCCGCCGCACGCAAAGACAAGATCGGCGCATTCAAACACCTCCCCCACAGCCCGGTTCGGGAACTGTGGGTTAAAATCTCCGACGCCGTTGAACCGGATCAAGCCAGGAACGATCCAGTAGCGCCTCATCTTGCTTCCGCAGCGCACACCCGTGGAATTGAAGTAGGCCGCATGTTTCGTGTACCGGTAACGGTCGTGCGGATCACGGCCGAACCGAGCCCACCAGTTACTGCCGAATTCCAGGATCTTGACCAACATCATTGAGGTACTCCATCAGTTCGCGATTGATGTCTTTCATGGCGCGAATGCGATCCGGCACTGGAAGCTTGGAAACATTTCCAACCCTCTCGACAATGGACGCCGGAATGTCCATCCTTTGCTGGGAAAAGTACTGGCAGAGATCGGCAAAGCGCGTGCTTTCTTCTGCGAACTCCTTTTGCTCCGCAGGCAACGAATTCAGCCGTTGTTCGTACTCGTTACGGTCGTCAAGCGGGCCCAACTCGCCGCCCGGCTCGAACTTGTCGAGAGCGCCAGATTTTGGCTGCGACCGGTTCTCCTTTTCGTCTTTCGACATCTCTTTGTGAACTCCTTCTTCATTTCTGTGTGACGAGCTACACCCCTTTCAGACTGCGGTTCCTCTGTTGTTCCTCTTGGAGCCGCCGGTCTGACTCGTTCAGCTGACGGCGCAAGAGTTTTGCCTCATCCTGGGACCGGCCAAGCTGTTGCTCCAGCGAATTCACCTTCATGACCAGGTCTACTTCTGGTTTGAAGAGTCCGATCTGATTGGCGGGCGGTGCCGCGGTCGCTGCCCGCGCAGAGCGGCTGGGCGCTGTTGCGGCATTGCCATTCTTTGGTGTCGCTACCTGGCTGGCCGGTATGCTGGATGTCCGGCTGCTAACGGTCTGTAGTGCCGGACGGTCCTGCACCTCTCCAGGTGGCGCTTGGGAACGGAGCGCGGATTCTCGCAGCGCGGTTAACGCCTCCATCAAGCCGCGATTCCTACTTGTGGCCTCCTCCACCTGAGCATTTGCTCGCGAGAGGGCGTGCTCGTGTTGTGCGAGCATCTCCGCCGCGGTCCATTCCCGGCCGGTTTGCACTCTGTGCTGATACACAATGATGACGAACAGGCACGCCAGCAGCCCTAATGCAACCAGGTTCGACCAGAAGTAGCCGTTCCTCATGGTTTCTTCGAGCAGCATTTTGCGGCCCTCATCAAGACACTGCCCGTAGTCTTTGTCGGCAGGATTGATGCGCTTCAGGGCGAAATCGACGAAGCCATCCTTTTGCCTTGGAGACTGCGCTTGAGCGGCAGGATCGTAGCCCGAACGGCGCGCCTGGGCGAAGCAAAGCGATGGCAGCATGGCCAAGAAGAGGCCGGCAACGACAATGCGGGATGGACGGCTCACATCCATGTCAAACGGCCAGTGCGCGTGGCCAAGCGGCCATTGCGACGAACAACTTCGGGGTCCTTGAAGCGCAGGTTCGCGCCTTCAGTGTGAGAAACTGCGTGGAGCCTGGGATAAATTCTCGGCTCAAGTCCCGGGAACCGGTATTGGCGCGGCACTCGGACATGCAGATGGGAATGGAGTGTCCCGAGCCGGTTTTCGGTCATCAGGATCTCCATCTGGCCGACGGGCAGGTTCTTGATGTGCTCGTCCTGCGCCCGGGTGTCCTTGATGTCGGTTTCACTGCCGAATCCAACGGGCTCGTACTTGTCTTCAAACACCCCGGTGCGCTGGACGGTCAAGGTGCGCCGCTTCTGCGGAACGCGCGCCGATGCTTTCAGGAAATACTGCGCCGTCTCCTCATCTTTGGTGCGCAATAGCATGTTCGTATTCGGCGCCGAGGACACGTCATCTCTGAAACCGCGGCCCACAGTCAGAAGCTGCGGCAGCGCCTGCAGGGCGAACAGGAACGCGGTGTTGGTGCCGCGCGCCGTCTGCAGTATCTGGGCAAAGTTCGAATAAGCAAAGGGCGCAAACTCGTCGAGAATGACGCTGACCATCGGCCGGTTCTCGCGGCGGCGCTCCTGCTCGTTCTCGTAACGCTTGCCAATCATCAATTGCATGTTCTGCAGCAGCATCCGGCCAAGGGCCGTGACCGCTTTCGAGTTCTTGTTGGTATTCAGCGAAACGAACAGAATCAGTTCCTGGTCAATGACTTCGTCGAGCGACAGCATCTCATCGTAGGCGCCAGTGATGATGGAGAGTTCGTCCTGGAGAAAAGTCATCAGCTGGTTTAATAGGCCCTGGATCTTGGTGATTCGCTCGCGGTCTTGCAGGGACTGCAGCAACATCTTCGCTGACATGTCGAAGTTCAGGCGGCGCTGATTACTGACGCCCTCAAGCGTCTGAAGTCTGGCGCGGGCAATAGCGATCTGTTCCCGCATGGACCACTGGGTCAAGCGCCATCACCATCACGTCGTGGAAGTTGTAACGCTTGCCGGTGTATGTCAGAACGCGCGAGATGTCGGTAAGATAGTTGCCCTGATGGCCGCGGAAGAAATCTTCCTCCTGATCGAACGATTCGAACACGAGATTTGAGTGCTCTTCGTACAGTCCAGCGTCACTGAAGAAGGGGTTATAGCGCACGGAGATTTCTGGCCGCGATGGGCTGAGCACTCTCAACTGGTGCATCCGGCCCGCGGCTTCGATGGCCGGCAGAAGATCGGAGAGAAACTCCTGGTCTCCCTTGCCATCAAAGATCAACATGGGAATGCGGTGCTGGTCTTCGGGAGGTCCGAGCACTCGGAACAGGTCCTGGGTAATGATGTTCTTCAGAAGCGTAGTCTTGCCGGAACCAGTTGCGCCGAAAACCACCGACTGCATTACCCGCGTCGTGTCCGACCAGAACCAGGGCTTGCCATGCACGTCATAGCCCAGCACTATTGCGTTCTGTGCGTACGCGGCCTTGACGGCGGCGCGGTCTTTCGCTTGGCTTATAAATAAAGGAGGATGAGGCCAGTTCGCCTCCCTCCGTCTGCGCAGCGTTAGCAGGTACCAGGCAAGGGAGATGCCAGCAACCAAGGCGAAGAACGCATAGAGGCAACCTTCCAGCAGTTGCACGGAGCGCACGTGAAAACGGTTTACCAGGATGTAGGAGCCGCCAGCAAGCAAGATGACTGCAACGATGGCCAAGACAACGGCAATGCTCTCTTCCTGGTTACGATGGAAGGCGCGGCGGCCGAGCCGGTAGTCGTTTTCTGCGGTCATGACTGAACCACGCTGAAAAACAGGAACGTGCCGAAGACAAGTGCCAACACGATTGCCAGAAGCAGCAGAATCGGATTCACGCGGAAACGACCGTGCGCGTCTCGCGGCTTCAGAGGGTCCTCCACCCATACCAGCAGCGCGTCGCCAAGACGCTCCTTCGGGTTCTGCATATGGAAGTCGATGAGCCGATCATGGATCTCGCCGAGTTGTGCATTCGCTTTCATCTCAAAGAACAAGGGTCACTTTTACTCCATCGCGCAAACACCAACTGCACGACTGCCGGTGATTTCAAACCCTGCCGAATGGAAACAACTCCTTGTGTAGTCTCTCCCGGGTGAAGATCGTCAGCCTCAGCTTCGGCGTGAGCGACAGGCAGAGCGAGTTCCCGCGTACCGCCTAGCCCTTCGAGCATGGCACGGTCGAGCTGGGTGTGAGCTAGGCTCGCCAACGAAATGGGTGAGTCGTCCGTCTGTAGTTGGTACGCCCCTGGCGCATTCACGCGATAGAACAAACTGCTGTTGTTCTCAATCGTGTAATGGATATAGACAGCGCTCGGCGTGTAAAACACCTGCTCCACGCGCACGCTCACCTGGTTTTTCGCTGCACGCGCGCGAGTGTGTTTGATCTCCTCGGCCCCCAGGAGCGCGCGGGTCAGCACCACGTCAGCAGACTGATTTGTCTCGGGCTCCACGGCGGGCTTTGGAGGCGGGGCGGGAGCCGGCGGAGCATTATCAATGGCAAAATTCATGTTCTTTACTTCTTGGGTGATTTCAAGCTCGTAAGCAAAGCGCCGGGAAGCCGTCCAAACGAACAGATCGGTTGCGGCTCCCGATTTGATTGGCTTAACGAAGACCTTGTTCGACTCTCGCTCGATCTGAAAGTCCGAACTGCCAGCGGCCGCCATCGTGACCGGCTCGTGAAATTCCAGAACCGTCAGGTGGTTCAGGGCGGTCGCAACGTGGAGGACGGCATCCGGGCTGGGCGAGACTGACTGCTGGGATAGTGCGGCGATGGCGCAAAGGCTAGATACGACAATGAGCGAAAAAAGTCTTTTCATAATTCCTTCTTAGACCCTGAGCGGAATCCGAAAGGATTCCGCTCAAAGCGGTTGCTGCCTCACATGACCCAGGGCACATCACTCGCATCCTCATCGCTGAAGGTGCTGGGAAGAAACTCCACAGCTTCATCGACAATTGCAGCCGGTATTGCGCGCTCGGCTGCAATGTCTGTTTCAGCGCAAGACTCGCTTGAAGGTTGTGCTTGGGCCTGCTCGGGTTTGTCGTCGTCGAGGAGGACCTTTCCATCCCTGTACTTGAACAAGAATGTGTGTTTCTGTCCTCCTCCCTTGAGTGGATCAACCAGGAAGGTTCGGCCGGAAGAGTCGGTACGAACGAGTCCCTCATAAAGCCTGGGGACGTGCACGCGAACCGGCTTGCCTCCCGTGCGCTCCGCCAGCTTCAGGATCAGTTCCTGAGGAAAGGCAAGAAAGAGAATCGAGCCGCTTGAGCGTTCACCGTTGCACACCACGCGGTTCAGCGCCTGCAACCAGCCCATGCGGTTCTCTGCCTTGTTCTGCGCCCAGATGCGGATGTAGGCCAAGACCGCCTTCATCTCATATTTGCCACGTTCCTCGTCACACCGGCATGCGCCGCGTGCCTGGTTCATGGCGAACAGCTTCTGTCGCCGCAGTTCCTTGTCGGAACTCTGCCGTACCGTGTCCCATTCGGCGTTTGTCTTCTCCAGTTGTTGTTTGAGTTGTTCTCGTCTCTCGACGATCTTGCCGACCATCGCGGCATAGACCCGATTGATGAAACGGCAGTCTTGCAGCATCTCGCGGGTGACCTGTTCGCCCACCACAAGCGCCTTAAACGCCTCAATCGGGGCCTTGTTGATCAGCAAGTCTTCGATCTGCTTACGAACATGGTTATAGAGGTGGCCGACGCGGTCGGTCTTCTCCACCTCCAGATGGAGTGGTAAATCAGAGCACCGGCGTTCGTTCTTGTAACGGAGCCAGGGCGCCTGACGTATCTGCTGGCGTATTTCGGCGACCAGCTTGAGATCGGGCTGGACCTGCCACTTGAGGCTGTCGAGCGCGTTCTGGAGTTCTTTGGCCAATTGCGCAGCCAGTTCTTCCTGACCTACTGCCCGGCAGGAGGTCATCAAGTCGGTGATCGAGCCGATGTGATTCCCTCGGGCCTTCATGGCCACGTGCTCCAGATTGAACCAGGGGTCGCGGGCCTTGTTGGCCTTGTTTTTCCCCTGTTGCTGTCCAAGTCCTCGGGAGAACCGGTCTCTTACAAACCGCGGGAACCGGTCCTCTTCGACCACGCAAATCCAGTCGAAATCATAGTCACCTCCGTTTTTCTTTGCCGTCTCAGAATGGAGAACATACGTGCCCTCGAATCGCAGTTGCTGCGCAACCAAGTCACGAAGCTCTGTCTCGATCAGAGCGCACTCCTGGCGGCAAAGATCTTTATCGAGCTGCGCGATGATCTCCTCGTCGGAAAGATTTACGAAGGGGAGAAGATCGTCAACCATGCGTATCGGGTAGCGGACACACAGGCCCCGTTTCGAAGCCAGTGCGACGATGGCTTTGTGCTCGGCGATCCAATCGGATCCACAAAACACTTCGCCATCTTTAAGGAAGAGATAACCGTCGTCCATCAAAGCAAATGCGGGAAGACGAAAACCTCCTCCGGTCGCTGCCTTGAACGCCCAGCGCGCAAGCAGTTTGTTGAGTTGATTGTTGACGTAAGGATGACGGACGATTTCGCCGCTGGCATCGGCCAAGAGCAGTCCCTCAACGACCCGGAATTCTTCGCTGGTGTTCTGCTCAAGTCCATCCGGCAAAGACCTATCCGGATGGTGCCCAAGGACTTCGAGAAGATCCTCGTAGCGGCCCTCGCCTACCGCCTCACTCAGCTTGGCCACCTGCTTCATGGCCTGTGGTAAAATTTCCAGCTGAATTGAGTCTTCAGGAGCATGTTCAACGAGCGTGTAACTGGACTCAAACTCGAGCTGGCGGGAGACTTCGCGAATGCCTACCACGACATGACTGCGAAATCTTCTGCCCGGCCCGAAGATCGAGTACATTACCGCCGGTATCTTCAGCCCTGGTTTGACCGCGCTCTCCGGCAGAACAAAATCCGCTTCCAGCGCGTCGGCAACATCATCCTCCATGATTTTGAATGCGCCTTTCGCTTGGGTATCGGCGAAGGCCATGCGGAACTGATAGAAGCGCCCTTCCGCAAGACGTTTCCGGGCAATTTCCCGTTTCGCGTCCTCGAAGAGAGCTGATTGTTGCCGCCGGTCTAGGTCTTCGTCGCTTACCTTTCCATGCCGATCGCGGCGAAGGCGTTCAATCTGGACCAAGAGGATTTCGTGGTCATGCTTTTCCTTGAGACGCTGAAACACTGACCGCCTGATCCAGCCTCGGCAGTCATTGGTTCCAAGTTGACGGTCGGGAACGACGAGCACACGTGCCTCGGGTTCCTCCATCATCACCTTGCAGGGCGAGACAAGGATCCCGAAATAGACAATCGCAGCCTGCGGCCAGTGCTGAAACCGCTCGGCGATCGCTCGGCTGTGCTGCTGGTCCACAAAGTAGAACTTGCCTTTCTTTGCAGAGCCGCTTGCCCCGACCAGTTTGTAGTGAATCCCGTTCCAAACGAGCCGGGCCAGGGCGTTCTCGACCTGTGATTCTTCGTAATCGTCGAGAGGCTCAGCCGGCACGTTCACACTCGCTACCTTGATTCCGGGATAGAGCACGCTGAGCAGCGTGTTCTGGAGTGGATCAAGATCGTGCAACCGCGGTGTGACCCGTCCGTTGCGGTCGATCTCAAGATTCTGGAGCTGATCGGCCGGGATTCTGTAGTTCTTCGTCTTGGTATTTTTCGTCATTTTTATTCTCCTTAACTGTTTGTTCCGGGAGGCCGGAAAGAGTTAAGGAGTTTGCGTGACCGCAAGCCTTCTCGCTCTTGCCTGACCCCCATTTCGGGTTTGCTCGGCCAGGCCTTTAAGTGAAAAAGCCTCGGTCAGCACATTTCCCCACATAAAGCCGCGGGGCGCTCAAAGGACCAACATCAACGTTTGGTCATCTGAGAACTCTTCGTGCTGATCTTTTTCGAACTAACTTTGAGCCGGTTTCTGGACGACCGCCTGTTTCACGATCACAGGACTACCGCCGCCATTCACCTCCGGCACAGATTTCCAGACCGCTACCGTGAAAAACGTCTGACCACTTTTCAAGGCTTCGATCAGTGCTTCACCCTCATTCGCCATCTCCTGGCCCAACTCCGGCTTTGCCGGAGAAGACCCAGATTTGGGAAGAAAGTAACGAAGATTCGGGTCACTGCCATTACGGTGTCTACGGCGTGCGTTTGTGCCACCGACGCTTCTGCTCGCCGGCTCCGCAGAATTGTTTGGTACGTTGGTTTCCATGTTTCCAACTCCTTCCGTCCGCGTCATTGCGTACTGTTGAGGCCGGCTTGCTGCAGCACCCAGTCGCGCTTTTCGCCTTCGATCGCGCGCTCCCAATACTCTCCAACCAACAAACCGCCGGGATTCTGCTCCGACCGCTTTTCCACCAGCAGCCTTACGCGGAATTCGCTGACCACCTTGTCGATGGTTTCGTTGTGTTCGTGAATGTGGTGGACTTCTTTGACCCCGAACGCCGTATAAGTGAGCGGATCGTCCTTGGAGGCTTCAAGCGAGCGCATCTGAAATTCCGAGGTCGTCTGATCGTCTTCGATCTTTCCAATGAAGTCATCTTTCTGCATGCCGGTGTATGCCGTGCGCCGCAGATTGGCAGTCATCATGTTCAGGCTGTCGGCCCAGTTACGGCTCACATTCGTCGGCGAGAAATTCAGGTAGCGTTCGAGGAACAGGTGCACGAAAGCCCGCTTCTCAAACTCGGTCGGCTCCGATCCCGGGCCTTGCGTCACCGAAATAGCCGGTTTGTTTACGCCCAAGATCGTCGCCATGGCCGTTCTCATCGACACGAATGACTGTGGGAGGCTGTAGGCGAACATAGACAGCGAAGGCGAGCGCCAACATCGTCGTCGGAATGCACAAGAACGCCAGCACCATCGCCCGGTTGGCGTACGCACGCAGGATCCCATCATGCTCGTAATAGCGGCTGTGGCGGAGCTTCTCCGGCGCATCGGTTTCTTTAGACGGGTTTTTCTTTTTCAACCACATGTTCGCGTACCTTCTTCGTGTTCAACGACAATCAATGACGCCGGCCAAACAAACGGCCGAAAAACCTTCCGATATAAAAGAAGATCAGGGTCGTGATGCTGTACGGTCGGAACTTCGTCCCTTGCGGCTCCCAGATCGGTGGCTGCCTCCACATAGAAACCTCCTCTGCCAGATCTAATTGTTCTCGGCATTGTTCCTTCCCGCGGCTCTTCCGAGCGCCCTCCCCACGTTAAAACTGACGACTTGGGTTACCGAATGGGGTCGATAACTGGACCCATGTCGGCCTCCGCTGCCCGACCTGGCAGCGGCGACATCTCGGGTACCAGAACTTTCGTTGCCGCTTGCGTTGGCTGCGGGCATTACTGGGCTGCTGTTGCTGTTCATCGCGCTCGCAACTCCCGAGCGAATGAAATCGGGCATCGAGGGAGTAGGCGGCGCTGTGGACGACGCCAGGACAGTAGACGTGGACGAAGCGCCCACACCGCCCGACGCTGTAGCGCCCGTCGAAAGCCGGACTCGCTCCTGCCGCAAAGCCGCTGACTCCAGCCAGGGCGGCGCCGGCCGCAACCCCGCCTGCTCTCACCAGCGCAAAGGCTGTTGACCCGACATCACCGGAGATGATCCTTTTCGCGATGAAGGGAATCAGCGCGATGGCTAGGGCGTAAAAGATGCTGACCAGCCCTAGGATGATCGAGTCCCCCGCCCCCTTCAGAAAACCAAGGAACCCGTTGCCCAGGATGTTGTTCACTTGGTTGACCTGAATGGCGGTAATGAGTGCGCCGAACACGGCGTAGAGAATTCCCCAGGCATTCCAGATCATCACGTTGACGGCATACGACTTCCCCAACTGGCCGACCCCCGGGATGGGAATGAGCGCGAGCACCAAGGGGCCGACCACGTAGAGGATTGCGCCAAACAAGGTGTAAAAAAAGCAGAACACGATCATCGCGAGGGCATAGAGAAGGTAAGCAACTACGAGCAGGACCACCGTGATGGTGCTGGCTGCATCGCCCGTGATGATGTCCGTGAGCGTCAAGGAAGGGTTGTTTGCGAACTGTTGTTGGAGCTGTCCCATCCAGCTCTGGAACATGTCTCCTGCACCGGAACTGCTGCCGATGGAATTTGCGATCGTGTTGAAGGAGCCGTTGACGCCGCGAAACACGGTTGCCCAGTTGGAAACGATCATGGCTACGACCAGATACTTGATCGCCGTTCCCGCCAGCGCCTGCAGATCGCCTCCACGAAACGCCGCTTGATAGAGGCCGATCAGGAAGCCAATCAGCAGGATCGCGAATGCGATGTTCGTGACCGTCGAGATGATCGCGGTGCCGTCGATCCCGGCTAGCGCCGTGTTCAGAAGTTGCTGAAAATAAAACACGGCTACTGGACCCCCGGTTGCAAGACCTGGTTGCCCGTAGTGTGAAGCGTTGACGCATGAGAAGCGCTGAACTTGAGCTGACCGCTCGAGTTCGCCAACTCGATCGAGCGCACTCGCACCAGTTCCGCCATCGCGGATTGCGTGTATGCGTTGGCTCGCACCAGCCATGCCGCGGTCTCGGCTTCCAAAATGGTGGAACTGCCGGGCGCGGCGGTTTGCAATTGCTGATTGATCTGTTCGGCTGCCTGAAGCTCCAGGTTGGCCAGGGCATCGATTTCAACCGCCTTTTTCATTGCAGCTTGTGCTTCCGCATCGGTCATATCGACCATGTTCCGGACCGACTGGGGCGCGTTCGCCGGCGGCATCACGGTCCCATACAAAGCGGAGTAGTTGCTTGTGATTTGCGGCATTGCGCCCGGATTGCCTGAGAGCAGGCTTTGTTCGAGCAGTTGCGGTGTGCGCAGGGTCGCGCTCGATATCGGCAACTGGAAGAGTTGACGCATCTGGACGAATTGGCTCTGGAATTGAACAGCCATGTTTCTGGCTTGAGTAATCGCGGCCAGAGGAAACACCACCTGCTGCTCGAAGTTTGCCGATTGCTGTTGGTTCTGCTGAATGGAACCCAGCGGCTTAGCTACGACATTCCGCAGCAGGCCCGAGATCGTGTTGAGCCCGACGGACATCATGGCGCAGCACGGATCGAGTCCAAGCTGGCTGCGAGCCTTGCTGGGGAGCAGCGCAACTACAATGGCCAGACCGCATACCGCGACCACTGCATTCCGGAGAAACTTCCAAAGACGAGAGAGCGTAGGTCGATTCATTTTCGAACTCCTTATGGATGAGCTAGAACTTGCTGGATCTGGTTGAAAAGATTTTGCGTCGTTGTGGCGCTGTGCTTGAGCGTCGCATTCTGGTGCGCGAGTTTCGTTGCTTCCTGGCGCAGTTGAGCGGCAAGCATTTTCGCGAGCTGCGCCTGAGTCACAAGATCGGCGACGCGGGCCTGGGCAGTGACCATAGACGCCGACCCAGGAGCCGCAGTCATCGCCTGCTGTTCGAGAGAATCGGCGAGAGTTAGCATCCCCTGAGTCGTTTGGTCGGAGACCATGGAAGTCTTCAGCGAATCCATGGCCATTGCATCGTCGATGTCCATGAGGTTGCGCTGTCCCGGCTGAGCAATTCCAGCCAGCGCAACCGGCTGGTAGACCTGCGTGTATAGCGAGGGAATCTGACCGATGGACCCCGACTGGGCGCCTCGGAACATCGACTCCAACTGCATGGGAAGAGCGAGGGTCGCGCTGTTGTTCTTGAGGCCTTCAATCTGAGACATCAGGCCGGTGTAGTGCGCCCGCGTTGCACTGACAAACGATCTCGTCTGGTTGATCACGGCCAAAGGCCAGATGATCTGCTGGCGAAAATTGTTGACTGCGGCACTCACCTTCCGCATTTCGCTCAACGCGTCACCAATCGGGCCCTGGAGGGTGCTTGTGATGGTATGAAGCAGCAACAGCAATGTCTCCGATTCCTTGAGCCCGCGTGCTTGAGGGAACCAGACACAAGGCGATTACTGTCACGAACAGCCATCGCCTGCTGCGGCTGAGTCTGTGTTGAAGGTTGCGAAGGAGTTCCAAAGTTTTCATCTTCATATGCGTGTACCTCTTGCGACTTCTCCTGAGATTTCTTCCGGAAGTGGATCGACATCGGCCAGCCCTGCCGGGAACCTTTCGGCCAGCTCGCGATAGGCTTCGATCAAAGGCACCGACTTCCGCTGCTCTAACCACCACGACCGATACACACGTTCCCGCGCATAGGTCGTCATGATCCAGTAGTCGACCGTGGTCGGTGACATGCGGATCGTGTGCGTGGTGTCGGCTTTCTCCCCGATCACGATGAGCGCGTCGGCGCTCTTGCCCTTGATGGGAGCGCTGAAATGCTTGATCTGGTTCAAAGCGGTCTCGTTCAGGTGCAGGTGCTCCCGCAGGGCGGTCATGTCTCCCGGCTGCTGGCCGATGATCTTGGTGGTCGAGTTCTTCACGATGCCCGCCCCGTGCGGCCTGGGCTTCGATTCCGTCCCCACAAAATCTTCCGCTGTTTGGCTCATTCCCCAGACGCTGGCGTTACGTTTGCGCGCCGTACGAAACAGTTGGACCACTTCGGGCGCCAGCACCGGAGAATCCAGCAGGAACCAGCACTCATCGAGAACCGTGATGCTCCGTCTGCCGGCCTTGCCTGCTGCCCGTTGCGCGGTGGCGTGAGCAATGAGAAGGCTCATTGCCGTTTCCAGCCGCCGGTCATCGCTCAATTGCTCCACGTTGAAGAACAACCAGGGATTGTCGAGTGAGATCGTTGTGGGCCGGTCGAACAGCTTCGAATACACTCCCTTTTCGCCGGTCCAGCTGCGCAGCTTGATCGCCGCCAGGTGGGCTTCGTCCATCACGCGCTGGTTCTTTTCCTCGTCACGCCATTGGGACAGTTCGTCGCGAAGGTCGGAGAATGTTGGAATGGGAGTCGAGGGCCGGATTGCCGCCCTCTTATAAGTTCGAAGAATGGCCTCGGTGATGAGGTTGTCAAGAAGTTGCGTGTCTTCGGCCCCGCCCTCACCGAGCATATGGCGCGTCAGATTTTTCAGAAACGCGACCTGATCCTTGCTCGGCTCTCTTTCTCCTTCCGGCAGATCCCACGGGTTAATCGTTTGGTCGCTATCGAGCGACATGGTGATCATCCGTCCACCCATCAACTCAACCAGTGGACGATACGAATCGCCACGCTCAAGAATCGAAATCAGCGGGTTGCTCCTGGCGGCCATCAGAAGAAACTGCTGCACCATGACGGTCTTTCCGCCGCCAGTTTTGGCCATCACCAGCATGTTCGCGTCGCTCAAGCCGGGATCAAACGGCGAGAAAGGAATGAGCTGGCGGTACGGAGTTTCAAGCAGGAACAGTGGTGACCGCGGTGTTCCGCGCCAAGGTGTCTCTACCGGCACAAGATCCGCCGCATTCGAGGTGAGCAAGTCCTGGTCTCGCTTGTCGGGCTCCGCCATTGCCGGAAGTGAACTGAAAAACAGGCGCTTCTTAGCCAACGACTCAGCAACAGCCTTGGCGCCGTTCATGCGGGAAATCGCGTAGAGAAGTTGTTGGCGCCGGTTGTCGATGGTTCGCTCTGATTGCTCCAGTTCCGCGGTCGTTATTGCTGGGCGTGAAGTGCGCGTTCCGATGACCAGGCTCAGCTTGGCCGTCTTGACCGAACTCGAAATGATGTCCTGTTGCACTCTGACTAGCTGGCCTTCGGCAACCTGGGCTTCCACGTTGGTCCGAAATCCTCCGTTCGAGTCCCGTTGCACAGCCTGCATCTTGCGCAATCGGCTCTTATAGCCTTTGAGCACTTTCGCCTGGTCAGGAATGGTGATCTGCGCATTGACAATGAGTGGGAAATCAAGACCGACCAACTCTCTCAGGATTCCGGGGAAAGTAGCGTCCGGGAGTTCTTTCAGACTTACAAAGGAATAGAGGATTCCACCGACATTCAGATAGGAGTCCGTCTCATCGGCGATGCTTGTGTCAACGATCTGCTCGCGGGCGCTCCTGTATTCCAGTTGCTCGTCACCCCGCCTGTACGGCCGATGATCCGGAAACAATGGATTGAGAGCTCGTTTTGCCTCAAGAAACAGATCCTCGTCGGTCAGCCGGCGCGCGCCGAGTTCTGCTGCTTCGAGCGTCGTTTCGAGGCCACGCAGCAGACTCTCGAATTCTGCCAGCAGCTGTTGATGCTCCTGACGACTGCGCTCAATGCACTTCCGTGCCGATAAGCTGAAGAGATTGCCCGTCGGCTTGAGCGGCTTACCGGCAATACGGCGATGAACGACCGGGTCCCAGATGAAGTACACGTGCAAGAGAGGCCGCATGTAGTGGCCGTTCGCCTCTTTCATTCGCCATCGTTCGACGCGCAGCTCATCGAGTGCAATTACCTCTGCCCGTTCCGATTGCTGGGCTTCGGCATACTGCTCAAGCAGGTCTCCGAGATCCTCCACTACTTCGTAGCGGAACTGCACTCTCATGCTCTGTTCCGGCAGAGAACGCAGGAGCGCCTCCAGCATCAACTTCCCCCGGTCCCGGCCTTCGTCGCTCGCGAAATACGATGCCAAACCCTTCAACTCGTAGCCCGCGACAAAGGCGCCATTGGTGCGAACGACAACGTTGTCCAGGTAGTCGCGGACCGGAAGTTGCTCACACAATGCCGGATCGTGGAGTTTTCGCTCGTGTTGTTCAAGCGTAAGCGGCACTGCTATTCCTCCCTCAGATACGCCGACCGGATTTCGCGGTCGCGTGCTAGCGCGCAGTAGGCATGCGGTTTCATGTACCAGAAGGCAAGATCGCGAACGTAGCCTCGCGGCTTGCCATACTTGAAGGCCATCAGCACTGGCACCATCAGCAGTGGCACTCCGTACTGGAGGACAATGCTCATTGGCATTCCCGCGACCTCACCTCCCACGAAATGACCAACCACGTTCATGATGGCTGCCGCGCCAAGCACGATGAACAGGTCCTCCAATTCCAGAAGCATGAATGTCACTCGCGTCTGTAAATTGCGATTCACGGGTGTCACCTGCAATGGCATCTCGTAACTCCTTCCTAGCGCACTCCGGCCGTTCCGTGTTGAATCCAGAATTCTCCTAAGCGCAACAGCCCCGACAGTCCGAAACAGCACATCGCTGCGACCAGGTTGCGCACCCAGGCCTCGCCAATCGTCATACGTTCGAGCAACCCCGCGAAGTGCACGACCGCAAGCACTACCTGGCCAGCCCCGTACAGTGGCAGCAGAACGTTCCCGACCCAGTTCACTAGCGTCAGGATTGAGATCCAGTAGCGGTCTGGGTTGTTCCAGGATGCTTGGTTGCTGAAAGACTCCATCGCGCGCAACAACCCAGAGCACATCAGAGAAGCCAGTGCCGCGTAACCGAGGTGTTGGTACGGGTGCGCCTTGCTGAAGCGGTAAATCGCGGCGGCGGCGAACAAACCGGCCATGGTCGGCATGATGACGTTGCCCAGCCAGTTCGTCAGGTTGAGCAAACCGTTTGAAAGATTCACAGGATCACCTCCAATCCTCATCAGCCGGCCATGGCCTGGACCAGCTTCCAAATGGCCGAAACACTCAAGAAAGCAAGACCCGATCCAACCAGCGGCATGAATGGCCGATGGCGCGCGTAATTAAGAATCGCTCCCACAATCGCCAATCCTGCTGCTTCCGGCAGGATCGTCCCAGCGAGAAAGTTCCAGGCTGCGGTCAGCATGTCCGTGGTTGCGAACTGTGACCCGCTGTTCCAACTCTGGAAAAGCTGGACTGTGCCGGACGCAGACAGCAGAAAAATGGCGGAGACGATGGACCCCAGCGGGCTGTACCCCTCAGCCGCATCGAGCGCCGCTTTCAGCACGCAAAAAGCGGCGAGCACGGGGGTCAACCGGGCAACCACGACGTTCGAAACAAAACCGCTGAAGCTCGTTTGCAAGCTCGCGACCCACGAACTGCTGATGCCTCCGCCTTGCGCAGGCATGGCGATACCCTGCGCCGCAAACCAGGAGAGCAACTGCGGAAGCGTCAAGAGAATTACCGACCAGAGGGCCCATCTCTGGAACCTTCCGCCCGCCTGGAAGTTCACACCGCCTTCCTGCCGCAATGCGATTCCAGCCAGCACCATCGTGCAGATGGCGGCCGGAACTGCCATGTCGAATAGCAGTGTCAACAGATCGACGATGATTTGGGGCAGCGTCATTGCCTGAGCACTCCGTAGTGAGCGTTCCTACTGCACGCCCGCCGTACCGTTCTGAATCCAGAACTCGATCAGGCGAGTGAGGCCTGAGATCACCAGCAATCCGGCCGCTGTTACCGCCCATCGCGCGACACCGCGTCCTTGGGAGTAGGAGACGACTGCCATGACCACCGCCAGAGCCGCTCCGACAGGAGAGATCACATTGCCGACCCAGTTCACGAGATTGAGAACTGTTCCTTCGGGTTGGGCCGCAGTTTGACCCTGAACAGCCTGCCCTGTGGCAGGCTGCGTTCCCAGGTTCTGGGCATGAGACACCAGCGGATACAACTGGAATGAACAAATCGCCAGCACATAGACGAGAGCAAGGCGAAGGCGGGTGTTTCTCCAATCTGACAATCTCATATGCTCCTCTTCTGCGATCGCGTTGGAATCGCGCTTGAGTTTGATTTCCGCGGCAGGCGAGAACATACGGGCATTTCAGATTTCGGGCAAATCAGGCCGGGCGCTTGGAACTGCCTTCAGAACCGTGCCGCGAGCCTGCAGTTTGCCGAATAGCGATTCGAATCTTCGAGAGCATTGTGACGCCTATTGATTTCAAAGGCTGGGGTTCGCAGTGGAGTTAATCGTGCGCGCGGGAGCAAAAGAATTATGAGATGAACAAATGTTTGAGTTTGGTGCATCTCACAAGCACCATTGGACCCAATCAAGCAGTCCAGGTGAGTTAACTTCCTGCTCCTAAGACACCAAGACTTAACCTCGATTCGGCGGGCACCAAATCGTTCTCCGGTCGTCTGACACTCAGTGCGGCAGCACTGTGTTATGGATTGAGGCTCAACTTCTGGGTCGATGACCAGGACGACTCACCCAGAATCCCACTTACGCTTCCCACAATTCCGTTTGAACGAAGCCGCTTTGCGGCGGACGCTATCGCGTGCCCGAAGGAAGCGATATCGGAGATTCGAGACTAGGAGTCTTGCAGAATGGTCTGTCTCGCGTTACGATGAGGCGATTGTGAGCTTGACCTTCTTGGTTAGTTCAATGAATTCCGATTCGAAGATCGTGCCGCAAACACTCTGCTTTTCAATAACTTCCAAACCAAAGTCGATTGAAATCCCATAGCGTCCGCCGCGAACAAAGCGGCTTCCTTCAAACGGCTGTATCGAAAGCGAACTCCTGAGGTCCAAGCTGACCGAAACTGTCGCGCTGGTTCGCTTCCGATACAGCTCTAACGTTTCTGGATAGCTGCCGGGTGGCCGAAGACTCGGGAGTCGGCCGTTTGGAAAACACAAGCTCGTTTACCAGTACCGATCCTGTTTGCATCCGATCAGATACTTTGGACTCATTACACGTTGAGAGCGAATCCTGAGAAAGACTCACTTACCTCTAGCATGCTGGGGAAGAAAGACCATCATTCGCGACGTCGGTCCGAACCTTGCCTCGCTGTCCCCCAGTGAAAGTGCTGGGATACGCCATTTGCTTTCTCATCCTTGAATACCTGCCGCAGTGGCGGATTTTTGCAGTGACTTTAGCCTGATTGTCGTATCGCGACCAGCAGCGGACTGTCCTTCGTCGAAACCCAACAGGACCGCCGCTGGCGATGGTGCATGCGGGTGCAAGGCCAGAGTGACGCGGTCAGAGCTTTCGAGACACCATCACCGAACCGAAGGCGAATCGGAATGCCTTGACGCTCAGAAATCGACCTAAGCTCCGGCGGCGATATCTACGCTCACGCGAGTGACGCGATATTGAGTAACGGTTCCGCAAAGTGCGAGTGCAGGATCGAAAAGAGCCAAGTTTATTCCATCGCTAACTGAACTTCGATAAATGACGCCTTGATACCCGCAGTTCTTTATGAACTCGCAAAGATATTGGCTTGGGGTGTAATCAATAGCGGCGGACTGCGGAACAACTGGCCGAGTCAGTTCATCACCCAACCGCTCCAGAAAGGGCAGGTCGTTTCGCATCCTTCCAATGTCGCTGGCATCTTCCAGCAGGAACGGAGACACCATTTTTCGAGGATTTCGTAAATCAATGAGTTTCAGGTCGGGTGGTGTTGTGAAATCTGCGACACATGCCCGCTCACCAGTGTGTGGACGAATTTCAGATATGGCCGCTACCGAGCTTGACCCGAGATACAGATACGGAATGCCCGCCGGGTTAGCCCGCCCGTGCGACGCGATCCGTTTGGGAGGAGCGCCCATTTCGCCTACCGTAAAAGGCGTATCACTCGTCTGAATTCGTGCTCGATACCACTGAGTCGGAACTTCATCGCCATCGAGGGTAAGGGGCGACAGGAGCGATTCCAGGCGGTCCAGGTCAATAGTGGCTTCGGGAAAATAGCGATTGTGATACATCAACTCATCGCGCAGTTTTTCCCATTCACTCAGACGGTCGATCGTGGGATCGCTTGCAGGCACGAATTGCTGCCGGACGATCTCTCCGTCATTCAGGATCTCGGCAAGGAGATCCTTGGCCCGGGGATCATCCATCCTCGGGTGCTGGAACATCGCCCAGTCCTCGCGGAACCATTGAACAAGGAGCTTGCCCGTGGGGTCTTGACGATATGCGCTTACCAGCAGCTCAAAATACTCGGCAAGGTCTCTTGGTGCTATAAGAGCGACATTATCGGTTCCGCAGTAAGAACACTGTCCTGTCGCAGTTGAACGAATGGGGATAATATTCCGGCCTAAGCCGCGATCACCAAAGCATTCGGCGCAGCAATTCATCGTGAATTAGGCCGTCTTCTGGAAATAGTCAGCCAAGGTCTCGATGTGGTGATTCATCGATAGCTTCTTCACGTGACCCAGGCCGGGGAAGTGACCTTGCCTGTGAAGCGCCCTGAATTCCTTGACTGCACTGGTCTCAAGGACCTTCGAGTTTGGTCTATTCAGGACTCTCATCATCTTCGCAAGCGCTTCGGCGAATTTGCCCGCCGGGTCTTTGGGCGTGTCCTGCCGTTCGGATACGAAGTGATAGATCCACATCGAATTGTCCTTGTCGGGATCAATAAACGTCAAATGGATTGCGATGGCATACGCTGGTCCACCAGTCTCGCTGTAGTCATCACCGACGATCAGGAAATCTCCGAACCCATCCATACCTTCGTCCTGGAAAGTGGCGTGAAGATCGGAGAACGGCTCAAGCAGTTCGTAATCTCGATTGCGTTTGCGCTCAAAACCATCTCTAAGCAGAATTCTGTGCCCGCTCGTGAAGTGTTTCTGATAGAGCTTTCCGCAATATCGGTCGACAAAAACGTGGCACTGGTCTTTGGTTTGCTTGCCCAATCCTTCGGCCAGTATCTTTGCTTCTCCGAACCCCGCATGGATCAGAACGGGCGAATGAGATGCGTGATCTCGATAACACCTCAGCGCCCCAGCGGTAGTCGTATCGTGCTTCAGAAGTATCCCAGCTGAAATGCCGGGTAGATCCAGGTATTTTTCCTTAAGCAAATCGCTCAGTGGGGCTCCAGAATCAGACAGATCGCCGAGGTGTGGATTAACGATGACGATGGCGCGGCCATCGACTTCCACCATAGCATCAAGTGCTCGATTCAGGCCGCCGAGGACGTCTCTGACGGGCTCGATGATCGGGCGAAAACCGGCCTCCTTGAAAATCGGAGCCATTTCCCGAACGCACAGGAGATCGAATTGTTTTCCGCGAAAGTAAGGATGATACATTCTTTCAGGCCCACCCCATGGCATCCATCAAAGGTGTATTCACCGCGGCAACTAGGCGCTGATGATCCACTTTGCGCAATGGAACCGACAGAGCTGCAGTTTGAAGGGAAGGGGGGAGCTGATCAACCAGAGCTGAAAGCGGTAGCAGATTGCGCGTGCGTTTCAAAACGCGAACCATTCCTTCATGCGCTTGGATCGGGTCGAGCTTCACAAACGCCTCGCGTAAGACTGCGTGCAGCTCGGTATTTGGCACACGAGGGACTGAGACGCCGAAGGACGAAAGGATCATGCGCGCCTCTTCCGTCCGAATCGAATCGAAGATCGCGGCAGGCGATGTACGCTCGGGCCGGTCGGCGGCGTCCCGCAAGGTCGAAATCTGATGACGGCTGTTGAGACAAAGTATCCCTACAGAATCCGGCACGGTGTTAGCCACGGCGCGGATGTGGCTTTCCGCTGCTATGACATAGACTTTTGCAAACACGGTGGCATACGCTGCGATCTGGCGCTCTAGTCTGGTGAGGGAGTCGCGTTCCGACTTCACCTCGTACACAGTCGCGGTTCCATTCAGAATTGCAACGTCGGCTTTGCAATCGCCCACCCGAAATTCGTGGATCATCGATGCGGTCTGGAGTGAATGCTTCCCGAGCAGGATCTTGTGGGTGAGGGCGGCCTTGTAGATGTACTCGTGTCTGTAACCCTCGCGCTTCAATAATGAAAATGCGGCCTCGAAGACCGTATAGACGCGCTCGGATAACGACATCGAGCGGAGCACTTGCGATTGGCTTACCAGCCGCGCAAACAGAGGAGATCTGCCTTTCCGGGCCATTTCGTGAACGACGCTCGACGAAAAAAGCCTTGAGATTGCGGCTAGTTGATCTGTCGCAAGATTGACCATTTTCTGTGCACGAACTGTGTTTCTCATCGCGGCCTTTCTTTTGATTCTAGCCCAGTTCCCCCTGGTTTCGAGCTGAAATGTTTCAGGTAGTTCCTTTAGTTTCAACCAGATATTCCACACCTCGCCGGATTACTACCCGAAAGTGGGCTTGTCGGAAGCTCTGCTAGCGATTGCGGGTCGATCACGGGCGACTGGGAAGTTACCTTGCGGGGGAGCACGTCTGGGCTGAAGCAGCCGACAGACGCTCCCGCCGAACCTTCCTAGTTGAGAACCACTCGTCTACTGCGCTGGTTGGTTGCTTGCGGACGGTTGGTTCAGCCCTTGCTGCAACTGCAACAACTGGCGCAGTTGCTCAACATTGGCGGAGTTGGATGTTGGAACGCTCCTCGCACCTGGTTGCAGGGAAGTCTGATTGGTCTTGGGTGTCTGCTCGAGGACCACGTAGATCGGATTATCCGCCGAAATCGTCACCACGATGTGCTGGGTGATCGCTAATCGGGAAACCTCCTCATCTCCAGCCTCGCCGACGTTGTTGCTGACGCGCTCCCGCATTAGGTCCGACTCGCTCAGCGGCTGGTTCAGGCTGCCTTGTCCCACCAACATCGCGCCAGCTTGGCCGATTCCTGACAGCGATCTGACTAGGACATTCTTTCCCGTGTTTTTCCCCTCGACTTTTCCTTTGAGCGGCCGCAAGTCCAAACCCGTCGCGGCGGCCTCGATGGGAACGACTGCACCATCCGGCATCAGCAGAGAATCGAACTGGATGTCAACGTAACCTGAACGATATCCGTTTCGGATGTGCCCAACCGCTCTTGCTCCCGCAGGGACGACAATTTCTCCGTCCCGCTCATAGTTGTACTCGATCACCGCCAGGACCGGCGTTCGCACGGCCGTGCTGGCTGCTGATTCTAGACGTGCGCGCAATCGCGTACCCGTGGCCAGACCCAATCCCAGCTCCGGTCCTGGATCATTGAGGATTGCGCGGACCTGAGAACTGGCTGAACTGGCAGAGGCGCTTCGCACGTAGATCAGGGAAGACTTCTCCATGGCCTCGCGCTCTGCTTTACCCAAGTCTGGAGTCTCGGCGCCGGCACCCGAGCCTGGCTGATACGGCGGCGCTTGCCAGGGCTGCTGGTCTCCGAAAGGCGGTATCGATCCCAAAGTTCCCGCTCCGCCCGCCCCCGGCGCTCTAGCTCCCGACTTGGTTGCAGTTCGTTGTAGATCTCGTTCGTTTAAGAAGCCTTCGTGAGATTCTTTTGTGACGGGCCGGCCAGAATCAGTGATCGGAAATAGGCTCTTATCGTTGCTGGCGGTGCCGCTCTCCAAGGCCAAGTCTTCAGTAGTAGTGGCACCATGACTCTTCACTTTCTGTGCCGTGCCCCGATGGGGCATGGAAGTGGCAACGAAGATCAGCAGCGCTATGACGATCGCTCCCGCCCCGATGATGATAAAGCGGTTCTGTTGGATCTGCTGCCTGGCTCTCTGTCTTGCTCTTGTTGCGAGCCCAGGCAATGGGGCGTTTGCGTCCGGAGGGAGTGACAGGTTGTTGTTGCGAGCTTCATTTTCCTCTGGCTCCTGAATGACTGCAGCGTTGCCGTTGTCGTTGTGTCCGTTTGGATGAATCACTTTGCACCTCCCGAAACCGGAGCCACAAACGCAATCGGCGCCAGGACCGGACGGTCGACCTCTTCCGCTTGGGCAACCGCGAGCAAGAGCCTTTCCCTGGATTCTTTGAAAGTAGGACGCTCGAACACAACGATGCCGTCGGCTCTGGCGCCGGGCGCGAGTCTACGCGAGGTGATCCAGTAGGCTTTGATCGCAACCGGCTCGGCCTTGATCGCCTTTCGATGCTTGTCTTTCGATGTCCCCACAAGCTGTATTTGCGGCGGCAGTAATTCAATGGTTTGTGCTGAGGAGTTGAGAACGGCGAACGGCACGGCCATCTGTTGCTCTTTCTCTATCGCCTGCCCTACCGCAACCCGAAGTTGTTTGCCTTCCCAATGTGGATTCTCAATCCGTTCTGCCCTGAGCAAATCCTGTTCTGGTCTGCCAGGCTTCTCTGGGGCAGTGCTGGCTGGCTGATTCTCTGTAGCAACGTTCTTTGTTTCGCCGACCACAAAGATAGGATGAGTCGATGCAATCAGAAAGCTGTGCGGGCGCTCACAGTTAAGGACATAGTCGACGGGCTCACTACGGTCTAACTTGCCTTGGCTCACCAGGCTCAACGAGATCTCGCGGCCTCCTCTGGTGGTAATCAGAGCGTTGGTTTGCGCAGGTCTTGCGCTGGTTGCTTTGAAAAACACCAACTGCGGCTCGGCTTCGGAGTGGTCGGCCTTGAAGGCTCCCGGATCACCCAGTACGACCGAGCTCACCTCCTCCAGGACCCGCACCGAACTGACGTATCCTGGCCGCAGGTGCAAGACCACAACCTGTTCTGGGTCAAGATTCAAGCTCACGATTCGCGCCTGTGGAAGATCGGACTGCGCTGAAGCTATATGCAGCAGCAGGAGACTGGCCGTTGTCAGATGCACCAAACTCAAACAAATTTTCATCTCACATCTCTTTCCGAACTGGTGTTCGTAGTTATTGGGTTAATTCCGGCTTGGCGGAGGTAAGTTGTTCTAATTCTTGCCACGTAGGCAATTACGTCGGAATTTCGATAGCCGAGGTCTCGTCGGCCGATTACGTCTTCGCCAGCATAGTAAGCGGCAGCCACTAGCCTGAGATCGTTATGAAATTGTTGCATTAGCCATGCGAGGTAGCGCACGCCCCCTGAAACGTTTTGATCGACATTGCAGCGGTCTCTCACTCCGAGTCGCTGAGCGGTTAGGGGCATTAACTGCATTAGTCCTGCAGCGCCTTTGGGAGAGACCGCGCATGCTTGCCAGTGCGACTCGCGTTCGACAATGGCACGAACCAGCGAGACGGGCACCCGATAGTGTTGGGCGTAAGCTGCAACGTAGTACTCGGCTTCAAGCCGTGCCTGTGGTTTGGGCGATTGCGCCCAGCAAATCGAGATTGCAGAAAGCACTTGCGCCAAGATGAGTGCTGGCCTCATGCCGCACTCCCTCGCAGAGCCGCGGCGCTGTACTGCTGCGCGTCAAAGATCAAGCTGGCAAACCCATCCCGCAAGAGCAGCTTGCGTCGATCAGCCTCAGTCTTGGCCAGCAAGGGCAGGAGAATGTCTCGCATCTCGGCTGTAATTTGTTCAGTTCCCAGAACTTTGAGTGCCTGCGCGAGATCGAGAATCTCTGAGACAGAGGGTGGTTTCTCCATGCTCCAGCCACGCAAAGCCTTGGCAAGTCCCGCCATACCGGCATGGAATTCGTGGCTTGAATCCGGCGTCCTCAGTGCCACAATCTCTGCTTCTCGCTCCGCGGTGGGGTGTTCAACACGGAGATAGAAGCTGCGACGACGCAGGGGATCGCCGATGCGCCTCTCTTCATTCGATGTCAACACAACGAACGGAATGCTCCTGGCTTTTATGGTGCCCAGCTTCGGAATGCTCAACTGCCACACACTCAGCAATTCCAGCAACAAGGCCTCAAAAGCGTGGTCCACCTTGTCCAGTTCGTCGATCAGCAGGACACAGGGCCTTTCACACTGCAACGCGCGCAGAAGCGGCCCGGCACCGAAGAACTGCTGGCTGTGCAACTCCGTTCGCAGGGATTCCCAATCAATGCTGGCGGACTTGGCTTTGAGTTCAACGCAAAGCCTTTGAAGGGGTTCATCGAACTTGCCGATGGCCTTCTCTTCGTTGATGCCCTCATAGCACTGCAGGCGTTCGACGGTGGTGTCCGCTGCGTCCGCAACTGCATATGCCAGTTGAGTTTTACCGCTGCCCGCGGGGCCTTCCAGTAGCAATGGCTTCTGGAGTCTCGCCGCCAGGTAAACCGTTGTCGTGGCTATCAAATCGGCGATGTAGCCAGTAGACCTAAGCCGCTCGCTGACTTCTTCAAGAGATGAAAACACCCGTGGCTCCTATGCCCGAGCCGAATTTCCGGGCTGCGAGCGTCAAGAACTTAATCCCGAATGGAATTTCGGTCAAATCGGCTCCCTTAGGGGCCATTTATATGGAGAAATCGCCGAAACGACCTGAGGGAATGAGCCCTTGGTTTGACCGAATTTCAGACTTCGGCTACAACCTGCTCACCTTTACCCTGCCGAACGGGGCCAAGGAGGAGTGATGTCAGAAGTAAATCCACATTCAAGTTCACAAACAAGCCTTCATTTGATCGGGAAAGAGCCGAACAGACCCGAGTTCGAGCCGGTCCTTGACACGGATGAGGCAGCATCTTTGTTGGGTATTCACCCAAAGACCCTTCAAAAGCTGGCTCGCGCCAAGAAGGTTCCCGCAGTTCGCATTGGCAAATGCTGGGCCTTTCGTGCCTCCGCCTTGGACGCATGGCTGAAGTCGAAGCTGGCCAGCTAATGAGACCCCGATTCGCTCGAGCGCGCGGAACATTGAGCACGAACTGCAGGCTTCGTCTCGACACACGAAGTGACGCTGCGGTAAGCTTCGTGCAGCCATTCGTGTCGCCTTAACCAAGGAGAAATTGGAAATGAGGCGCACGAGTTATCAGCACGGTAGTTTGAAGCTGGCGGATCGCAAAAAGGGAAACGTCTGGGAATTTCGATGGAGAGAAGTTCAAATCGACGGTTCGATACGGCGAAAGAACATCGTCATCGGAACAATCGACGAGTTCCCGAATCACTCAGCGGCGCAAGCCGCGGTGGATGCGATTCGCTTCGAGATCAACCAACAAACCCCGCAACAGCTCATCAAGAACATCAGCTTCGAGACGCTGGTAAACCATTACCGCGAACACGAGCTGCCGAACATCTTCAACAAGACCAAGCCGGTGCCCGACGCGACGGAAGAAGACCGGAAGTCCTACGCCACGCAGGTGACCTACGATGGTTACTTGCGGAAGTGGGTGCTTCCACGCTGGCGCTCTTGCCGCCTTTCCGAAATCAAGGCGGTGGATGTAGAGAAGTGGTTGAAGACTCTCTGCTTCCAAAAAACTGGCGTTCTCCTGGCGCGGGGAAGCAAAGCGAAAATCAGGAACATCATGAGCGCACTCTACTCCCATGCGATTCGATGGGAGTGGGCGGATCGGAATCCGATCACAAGCGTTCGCCAGAGCGCAAAACGACAGAAGGCTCCGGAGATCCTGACTCCCGAAGAGATTGTGGGAATCCTCAAGGAATTGCCCGAACCACTTCGGACCATGATCGAACTAGACGCCTTCACAGGTTTGCGCCGAGGGGAACTCATCGGGTTGCGATGGGAGGACGTGGATTTCGAAAGTTTGGTTCTTCACGTTCGGAGATCCGTCGTTGCCATGGTGGAAGGCGCGCCGAAGACGGAAGCCTCACAAAAGGACGTTCCGTTGGACGCACAGCTTGCCGATTGCCTGTTCGCCTGGAAACAGCGGTCTGTGTACACGCAGCCGGGCGATTGGGTATTTGCATCGCCACACATGAAGGGCTGTCAGCCCTATTGGCCGAGCACGTTGTGGCGCTACTACGGCAGACCGGCTGTAAAGCGCGCGAAGGTGGGCAAGAACGTGAGCTATCACACGTTTCGGCACACCTTTGGGACACTGCTGAACGCCAATGGGGAAAATCCCAAGGTAGTTCAGGAGCTCTTGCGGCACGCCAGCCTGAAGGTCACGACCGACGTCTACATGCAAGCAGTCAGCCCCCAAAAGAGGGAAGCGCAAAGCAGGTTGGTGAAGATGGTCATGGCAGCTGGCATGAAGTGAATGCCGCCAGCACAACTGGACCAAATTGGACCATGAAGAATTTCCGGCGTTTCCAGCAAGTCTTTTATTTTGTTGGCGTCCCCGACGGGATTTGAACCCGTGTTACCGCCGTGAAAGGGCGATGTCCTAGGCCAGGCTAGACGACGGGGACGTTTCTGGGTGAGAGATGGTTGTTGGCCGCCGAAGTTCATAGTAACAGGGCGCTTTTCGCGCGTCAAAACCAGGTAGTCTAACCGCTTCGGCCACCCAAGCAAACGCGCCTGCGATTTAGAATACATCCATGGGCGATTCACTTTATTTGAGCCTGTGGTTTCCCAGCTTTGATGAGGCCGAGATTCTGCCACGAACGGTCAGCGTGCTGCGGCAAATTCCGTTTTCTGCGGCGCGGGACGGGGTAACCTACGCGGCGATCCAACCGGTCTCCTGGAGTGAGCCGACCATTCTGGAGCGCCGCTTCCGTCCAGGAGTGGCGCCGGAAGAAGCCGTGGCCGAAGTCGCGGAACTTCTCCACGACGACTATGCCTACCTGTTCGAGGCCTATTGGGATTTGTGGACTCCTCCGGAGGGCGCGGAGAAATGGGTGTTGGAGCCGTCGCTCGTGCGTCTGATCGCGCATGGAACAGAATTTGAAGAACACGCAGCGGAACAAGCTGGTCACATTCAAATTGATTTCGGCTTGGACACGTCCTTCCTCCACGAAGAAGTCGCGTTGACGTCCGCGGCGGAGCGGAACGTCCGGAGCAACGTCCAAAAACTGGTAGAGCTTACCGCCAGGATGGAAAAGAATGCTGGGGCAACCGGGCGCTTGCTTTGGTCCGAGTCGGAGGAAAATCTGGCGCAGAAGCTGATCTCGAGGTTGCAGAGAGTTCAGTGAACGCTGCGGTGGCTGTTTCAGCGGAAGAATGATCCTGTTCCAAACAGGAAGGGCATCGAAACCAGGATTCGCTGGCCTCGATGCCCTTTCACAATTACTTCATCTACTTCGTTCGTCCGGCGTCGCTTTGCAGCTTTTCGCTGGCCGCAGCCTGTGCCGCAGCCAGCCGCGCCGTGAGCACCCGGAACGGCGAGCAGGACACGTAGTTGAGGCCGGTCTGGTAGCAGAACTCGACCGACGATGGTTCGCCGCCGTGCTCGCCGCAGATTCCCACCTTCAGGTTCGGACGCGTCTTGCGTCCGCGTTCGGTGGCCATCTTGACCAACTGCCCAACCCCTTCGCGGTCGAGAACGGCAAACGGATCCTGCTTGATGATGCCCTCGGCGATGTAGGTCGGCAGAATCTTGTTGACGTCGTCGCGCGAGAAGCCCCAGGTGGTTTGCGTGAGATCGTTGGTGCCGAAGGAGAAGAACTGCGCTTCCTTCGCGATCTCATCGGCGACCAGGGCGGCGCGCGGCAACTCGATCATCGTGCCGACCAGGTACTCGACGGTTCGTCCTTTTTCTTTGAAAACTTCTTTCGCGACCCGATTAACGATCGCCGCCTGGTTCGCCATTTCGTTCAGCGTGGCGGTGAGCGGGATCATCACTTCGGGGAGAACCTTGACGCCCGCTTTCGCAACGGCAACGGCCGCTTCGAAGATGGCGCGCGCCTGCATCTCGGTGATTTCCGGATAGGTGATGCCGAGCCGGCAACCGCGATGTCCGAGCATGGGGTTGAATTCGTGAAGCTGCTCGACGCGGCTGAGCAGCGACGGCAGAAGCTTTTTCAAATCGCCCACCGCCTTCGCTCCGTAGTCGCGGTACTTCGAGACCAGCGCCTTTTTCTCTTTCGCATCCGCGTACTGGAACGTCGCGATGTCCACCATTAAATCCTCGCGGCGCGGCAGGAACTCGTGCAGCGGCGGATCGAGCGTGCGGATAGTTACCGGGAATCCATCCATCGCCCGGAACACCCCGTCAAAATCCTTGCGCTGCATGGGTAGCAATTTCTTGAGCGCTGCGCGACGGTCCTTTTCGTTGTCGGCAAGAATCATGGCGCGCATGTGCGGAATTTTCTCTTCGCCGAAGAACATATGCTCGGTGCGGCAGAGCCCGATGCCCTCGGCGCCGAACGTGCGCGCCTGAATGGCATCGCGGGGAATGTCGGCGTTCGCGCGGACTTTCATCGTGCGATACGGATCGGCCCAACCCATGAATTTCTGCAGCTCAGGATCGTCAGGGGAGGGATCGAGCGTGTTCAGCTTGCCCTTGATGATGCGGCCCGTGGTGCCATCGAGCGAGATCCAGTCGCCGGCTTTGAAGACTTGGCCTTTGACCCGCATTTCGCGTGCCTTTTCATCCACGTCGATGTCGCCGGCGCCCGCCACGCAACACTTACCCATTCCGCGCGTGACCACCGCGGCGTGGCTGGTCATGCCGCCGCGCGAGGTCAGAATGCCCTTCGCGACTTCCATGCCGTGAATATCTTCCGGCGTGGTTTCGGCGCGCACCAGAATGACGTGAACATTCTTTCCGGATGCCACTCTTTCGACGGCCTCGTCGGCGGTAAACACAATCTGTCCCACAGCCGCGCCCGGCGAAGCCGGCAGGCCCTTTGCCAGCACTTCAACCTGGCTTCCTTTTTCGTCGAGACGCGGAACCAGAAAGTCGTACAACTGATTCGGCTCGACACGGAAGATGGCTTCTTCTTTCCTAATGAGCCCTTCGTCCACCATCTGCAACGCCACGCGAACCGCGGCCAGTCCGGTACGCTTGCCGTTACGCGTTTGCAGCATGTAGAGCTTGCGGTCCTGGATGGTGAACTCAAAGTCCTGCATGTCTTTGTAGTGCGTTTCCAGGCGCGTGGTGATGTCACGGAGTTGGGTGTAGACATCGGGCATGATCTTTTCGAGTTCGAGGATGTCAACCGGAGTGCGAACGCCCGAAACCACGTCCTCGCCCTGCGCGTTCAGCAGGAACTCGCCATAAAACACTTTGTCGCCGTTGGCGGGGTTTCGCGTGAATCCGACGCCGGTGGCGCTGGTCTCGCCGAGGTTGCCAAAGACCATGGCCTGTACGTTGACCGCTGTGCCCAGCATGTCATCGATATTGTTGATGCGGCGATAGTGCTTGGCGCGCTCGTTCTGCCAGGAGCGGAACACGGCATCGCGCGCCATGACCAGCTGTTCATTTGCGTCCTGTGGGAAGTCGCGATGGGCATGCTTCTTGACGGCCTTCTTGTACTCCACGATGACCTCTTGCAGCGCCTTGGCGTCGAGGCCGGTGTCGAACTTGGTCTTCTTCTGTTTCTTCTTGGCGTCGAAGATTTCTTCGAATACCGATTTCTCAATGTCGAGCACGACGTTGCCGAACATCTGAATCAGGCGGCGATAGGAGTCGTAGGCAAAACGCGGATTGTTGGCGCGCTTGGCGAGCGCTTCGACGCTTTGGTCGTTCAGGCCGAGGTTGAGGATCGTGTCCATCATGCCGGGCATCGAAAACTTCGCGCCCGAACGCACGCTCACCAGCAATGGGTTCTCGCCCTTGCCGAGCTTCTGGCCCTGAAGACTTTCGAGCGTGGCCAGCGATTCTTCCATCTGGCGGTCCACTTCTTTCGACACCGCGTTGTGGCGCATGTATTCCCGGCAGGCCTCGGTCTGGATGGTGAAGCCGGGAGGCACGGGGAGTCCGGCGTTCGTCATCTCCGCCAGTCCAGCGCCTTTGCCGCCGAGAACGTCCTTCATCTTGCCGTTGCCATCGGCCTTGCCACCGCCAAAGAAGTACACATATTTTGTGCTCGTGGATTTCGTTTCCGCGGGCTTCGTTTCGATGATTTCGGTGTCGGGGAGAGTCGTTGTTGCCATGTAGGTCCTCTTTTCTATTATTTCGTAGATTCCTTGCCTTCGGTCACGATCTCGGAGAAGTCCGCGATCGTGGAGAATTCCTTGACTACGGTCTGCAACAGAGCCAGGCGGTTGGCGCGAAGATTCTCGTCGTCCACCATGACCATGACCTTGTCGAAAAACTTGTCGATTGCGGGACGTAGCTTCGCGATCTCAAGCAACGCCCCTTCATAGTCGCGCGACGCGCGTAACTTCTCGACCGCCGCCACGGTCTGCGGGATCAGCGCGGCCAGCTCTTTTTCGGATTCTTCCTGGAGACCGGAGGGATCAAGACGCGTCGCGATAACTTTCGTTTTTTCAGCCGCTTGGCGCAGAATGTTCTTCATGCGCTTGAAGGCGATGGAGATCGATTCGAAATCGGCCGAGCCCCGCACTTTGCTCACCGCATCGGCTCGTGCGGCAGCGTCCACCACATCGTCGGAGTCAACCGCCAGCACGGCGCTGACCACGTCATACGCAAAGCCGCGCGCGTCCTTCAAGTAGAACTCGAGGCGCTCGCGGAAAAAGCCGCGTACCGATTCGGCATAGGCGGCGTTGGAAAACTTCTTCTCCGCCTCCGAGCCCTGATAGCGAATGCGCGCATCGGCCATAATCTCCGAGAGACGCAACGGCAGCTTATGCTCGGCAATCGTCTTCACCATGCCATTCGCCTGGCGGCGCAGCGCAAACGGATCCTTCGATCCGCTGGGGATAAGACCGAGCGCGAACATTCCGGCGATCGAGTCGGCCTTATCGGCGATCGAGAGAACCGCCCCCTCAACCGTCGCGGGCGCGTTATCCTCCATCGACTCGGGCTTGTAATGATCGTAGATCGCCCGCGAAATCTCCAACTGCACGTCGGGCTTCATGCCCTCATCGAGCTGCTGCACGCGCGCGTAAAGGCCGCCGACAATTCCCTGCAGTTCGGTGAACTCCTTGACCAGTTCCGTGGTCAGATCGGTTTTCGCCAGCACCGCCGCTTTGTGGACCACGCCGGGTCGAACCGCGATGCTGTTCTGTTTCACCGTCTCGGAAAGCGAACTGGCCAGGTGTTGCACGCGCATCGTCTTGTCGTAGTAGCTGCCAAGATCTTTCTGGAACGTAACGTGGCGCAGCAAGTCGACGCGCTGGCGGAGGGTCTGCTTCTGGTCCGTCTGCCAGAAGAACCGAGCATCGTTGAAGCGCGCCCGCAAGACCCGTTCGTTGCCGTGGCGGATCAATCCGTCGGAATCGCCAGCCGTGTTGAGCACCGCCAGGAAGTGGGGTAGGAGTTTCCCATTCGCGTCTTCGATGGCGAAATATTTCTGGTGGTCACGCATCACCGTAACCAGCACCTCTTCGGGCAGAACGAGAAACTCGGGATCGAAGCTGCCGAGGACGACGGAAGGAAATTCCGTCAGATTGACGACGGTCGCAACCAGCGGCCTGTCTTCGCGCCAGCGCGCTCCGGGGATGGCGCGAGTGGCCGCGTCAAGCGCTTTGCGGATTACCTGCTCGCGCTCAGTCGCGCCGAGAACCTTCGCGCCGCGCAAGGCTTCGACGTAGGCGCTCGGCTTGGAAACGGCGACGGCCTCGCTTCCGGTCTTGCCACCAATGATGCGGTGCCCGCGCGAACTTTTGCCCGCCGCGATGCCAAACAATTCCAGCGGCACAACCTGCTCATCGAGCATCGCCACCAGCCAGCGCACCGGACGAACGAACACTTCCCCGCGCTTGCGCCAGTACATGTTCTTCGGCCAGTAAAGCGCGGAGATTTCCTTGGGAAGAGTCTGGACAAGAATCTCGGCGGCGGTGCGGCCTTTTCGCGTGACCGTGGCCGCCAGATATTCACCCTTGGGAGTGCTGACTTTCTCCAGCTTGCCGACCTCCACGCCGACTTTCTTGGCGAACGCATGCGCGGCCGGCGTCGGCTGCCCATCCTTATAGGCCACCTGCGCGGACGGTCCGTTCACCCGCTCGGTAATGTCCGGCTGGGAAGCGGGAATTCCGGAAGCAAGAACCGCCAACCGGCGCGGCGTGTCGAGATGCGTAATCGCTCCGGCGGGTTCCAGACGCTCACGCTGCAACAGCTTGTTCAGCCGTTCGCGCAACTCCAGCGAAGCGGCGTCGATCATTCTCGCCGGGATTTCTTCGCAGCCGATTTCGAGTAGGAAGTCTGGCATCGGGCAATCAGTCTATGATCTCAGAATTACAGCACCGCGAATGTGAGCCTCGTCACAAAGGAATGGGTCGATGGGCAAGAACGAATTCCCCTGTGAAACCCTGTGTCCCCTGTGGTGGAGCGTTCATTCCACCGGAGCCAGCTTGCCTTTCTTCTCCTTAGCTCCGGGCTTTGAAGTTTGGTCGCTCTTCTCAGTTTTTTTTTCGGCCGGGAACTGCTGATCCATCCAGGCCTTGGCAATCCCCACGGCGAGCGCCCGTACCCGCGCGATGACGCCGACGCGCTCAGTCACGGAAATCGCGCCCCGGGCATCGAGAATATTGAAGTAGTGCGAACATTTCAGACACAAATCGTAAGCGCCCAGCAGCGGAAAGCGCGACTTCTCGCGCGCGACGCCGTCACCTTCGCTTTTGTCCTTCGTTAAAGCAGCGTAACGCTCAATCAGCTTCGCGCACTCCGCCTCGCACAGTTCGAAATGCTTCCAGGTTTTCTCGACGTCCGCCGCTTCGAAGTTGTACACCGAGAACTGCTGCTCGTCGGCCAGCCGCACGTCTCCATACTTCACTTCCCTGCCCGTCTTCCGCCGATCATTGGATCGCGCGCCCACACGATGTCGTAAATCGAATCCACGTCTTGCAAAAAAGCGCACAGCCGCTCCAGACCGTAGGTGAGTTCGACGGAGATAGGATCGAGGTCCACGCCGCCACACTGCTGGAAGTAGGTGAACTGTGTCACCTCCAGACCGTCGAGCATTACCTGCCATCCGATGCCCCATGCGCCGAGCGTTGGAGACTCCCAGTTGTCTTCTTCAAATTTGATGTCGTGCTGACGCAGATCAATGCCGATCGCGCCGAGCGACTCAAGGTAGAGTTCCTGCACATTCTCTGGCGGCGGCTTCAGGATCACCTGCAACTGCAAATGCTTGAACAACCGGTTGGGATTCTCGCCGTAGCGCCCATCAGCAGGCCGCCGCGAAGGCTGCACGTAAGCAACCTTGTAAGGATTCGGCCCAAGCACGCGAAGGAACGTCTCCGGAGCCATAGTCCCCGCACCCACTTCAACATCGTAAGGCTGCTGGATAACCGCCCCGCGCTCAGCAAAAAAAGCCTGCAGGTTGAGGATGAGTTCCTGGAAGGTCAGCGAATTGGATTTGGATGGGGTCATGAATTCAGGAACATCATCTCGCGCACGTCCAGAGGACCATGTCCACCTTTCTCGGGGTCCATCCAGACGTCGAGAAGTAGCTCGATTCAGTTCCGCGGCTTTTCGGCGCATGATGCGGATGAGTGTGGTGCCCTAATTCAGCTTCAGCGACTCGGGGTTCATGGCTGCGATGAGATCTTTCTCTGACAGTTCCGGAATCTGGACAAGTGCCTTCACGGCAAACTGGTCCACGGTTCCGAAATGTGTGGGGAACAGAGAGGCTAGCAGGCCCGATGCCCCGGCGGTCCCGAGGCCTCGGATCGAGTTAGCAGTAGTTAGATATTTCTGGATGTCGTCCTTATCCAACGCAAACAGTCGCTCTTTGACACCATAGAGAACAGGCATTCGCCCTTTGATTCATGTGTTCTGAGCATCTTGGTCGTCGAGCCGTAGCGGTTCTGCGCTGTGTACTTCCAGCGAAAGTACTTCTCCAGCGAGAACCTGTACCATGCCTGAGGATCGATCATCCTGACGACCCGGCATCCAATTGGTCCATCTCTTTTTCAAGCGCGAGGTTGGAGCTTTCACTCTTGTCCAATGACGCTCTAATCCTGCTCCCAAGTTCACGTTGTTGTTGTTCCACATTTCACGAGTCTGGCTCGCCGAATATTCAGCCGGATAACTAACGCCTGAACGGCTCGCTGATCTTCCCGGCTTGGCTTGGCGCGCCTTTTGGAGAAGGGGTGTTGTAACTCACTGCGGATGAGATTGAAACCCCACCATTCGGCACAATGCGCCGCCGACTGTCCCTCTCCTCAACTCGTAGTCCACGCGCATGGATTGCTTTATATGTCCCCCACTTTGGACTGACGCTATCTGACCAGTACTGCCCTATCGTTCCATCCAGTTTTTTCGAGGGGATGTCTGGGAACTCCGATACCGCCAGATCGACGATCTCTCGACGATTAAACCACCCCAAGCTCATCTCCCAATGAACCAATCCGTCTTGTCGGTCGTCCCATAGTCGGTCATAACAAAACTCCCAACTCCACTGGCGAGAAGTCAACCGCTAACCGCCGATCTTCTCCAGCATCCCCGCCGTCACCAGCTTCTTCTCAATGTGCCGCTCCAAAATCTGGAGAAGAAACTTGCGCAGGTCCGCGCCCACCGCTTTCGGCCAGTCGATTTCGGCAAACT
>CAVWHT010000002.1:0-232720 GCA_963754885.1 uncultured Acidobacteriota bacterium
AATCGACAGCAATTTGAGCCACGACTTCTCGGCCGCCGCCTGATCGGATTCGAGCAGCGCTGCTTTGCCCAGCGAGTACAGCACCTCCGGCATGTCGGGACGCAGATGGTCCGCGCGAATCAGTTCCACGCGAGCCTCATGGGACTTGCCTTGCTGCAGCAACGCCGACCCGAGACGGTAGGCGGCTTCGGCATTTCCCGGCTGCATCTTGGTCTGAGCGCCAAACTCCGCCTCAGCCTTATCCCATTGCGACGACTTCGCGTAAACGTTTCCGAGTTCCAGGTGAAGTTCAGGCGTATCAGGACGAAGTTTAATGGCGGCCAGAAATTCTCTTTCCGCTTGCGGCATTTGCCGGAGCGCAAAATAGTTTTCGGCCATTGCCTGGTGTGCCCGAGCTGAATCCGGGTCGATGGTGAGCAAGGTGTCGACCGATTGCTTGGAAAGCAGTCCGCTGGCCCGCCCGAGATAGTAGAGCAGATCGGGATCATTCGGGCGCTGCTCCAGCGCAGCCTGCAGATGCGGGACCGCCTTCTTTGAGTTTGCCCGCATCAATCTCGGCGATTCCCAGCGCGGCATTTTCCTGCGCTCGTTCCAGGTGAGGAATCGCTTCTGCCGAGTAACCCTGGATCAGCAACGCATACCCAAGCAACTGGTGTGCCGGGATCAGGTCAAGGTCTCAAGTTCCAGCGCATGCTTGAGCGGCGCAATCGCGCTGCCGTATTCGTGATTCTCCAGGTACGCTTGCCCGAGGCCTACGAAGCCTTCCACGTACTTGATTTGATCTGCGCCGCCCCGCCCTGCGCATCGTAATCGCAACCTCGACGTGATGTTGCTTATCGGCCGCGATTCCGGCCTGCAAATGCGCAATCGCCTCAGAAGGTGCCGCCGCCTGTCCTGCAAGCCACAGCAGCAGCAATGCGTGGATCATGGCTTCTCCGGTTCCCGTACTTCCAGAAATTGATCGACATGAACGTCGTTCAAAGATTGATGAATGCCCGACGGCCAAACAACTTCCACCTTGGCGGTTTCCGCGGATCCCAGCCCGAAATGCAGGCGCTTGTCGCTGGAGCAGAGGTAGCTTCCCGTCGCTGTCGCAAACCGCGTCTGGCCGTTCACCCGCACGCGAGCCCCGTAGCCGTCTCGATTGCTGCGTGTGCGCGTAGTGCGTATTATAGCTCAGCGCCCGGCCCCCCCGCCGCTGTTCATCATCACCTGAGGCCCGCCGCCCAGAACGCTCACCACCACATCCTGCCAGCCGTCGTTGTTCAGGTCTCCGAACGCCGCTCCGCGATTTGCCGCCGGCACCGTGATTCCGGAATCGGCCGCCTCAAAGCGCCCGTTGTGATTCATCGCCAACAGGGGCAGCTGTTTGTAATGCAAAGATGGATCGATCTCATCCACATTGTCGAGTACATGACTCTGCGCGACAAACAAATCTTTCCAGCCATCATTGTCGAAGTCTTCCAGGCCTACCCCCCAGCCGGACGTTCCACTCGAAAGCACGCCCAATCCTGTCTCGAGGCTGCGGTAGCTGAAGAACCCGTCACCATCGTTGTGGTACAGGCTGAAAATCTCCCGCGGGGAATTCGGTCACGATGATATCGGCACGCCCGTCGTTGTCATAATCCTAAAAGACTACGCCCATCCCCGACATTCGCCTCCCATCTTGCGAGAGAGCCGCGCCCGCCTCCAAAGCCGTCTCAGTGAACGTCCCATTTCCATTGTTGTGGAACAGGAACTGCCTCATCCCATCATTGGAGACGAATATGTCAGTGAATCCATCTTCGTCATAATCCGCGAAGGCCACTCCCAAAGCTCGCCCTTTGCTCGCAGCGATGCCAGCGCGCTGGCTCACGTCCGTGAACGTGCCATCGCCGTTGTTGTGGTACAGGATGTCTGTCGTGACAGGAAATGTTCGGAGGGCAGCAGCGCGCCACTCCTGGCCGGGGGCTCCTCCGCCTCCGCATCCATTCCATGTAGGCGTCCACACAAACAGATCCAGTTCTCCGTCATTGTCGTAGTCGAAGAATCCAGCCGACTCCGACCACCCTCCAGCTGCCACGCGAGCTTTCGCTGTTAGATCCGTGTAGAGGATTTCCTAGAGTCATTGCTTATAGACAAGGGTCTAATCATAGTTAGTGACGTAGATATCCGGATAGCCGTCGTTGTCTCGTAATCACCTACGGTGATTCCCGACGCCCAGGCTTTCCATTCGGCATTGCAGCTCCGCTCGGACGGGAACGGATCGGCGTAAAAACTCATCCTTGTTCTGCCGGAAGAGCCGGTTCCAGTATTTCGGATCGTGCCGGTCAAAGTCCTCCGGCAGCTTCATCATCTGTCACCAGGAGGGCGTCGCACCATTAAACTCGACAAGCTGTCGTCGTTGGTGATCGAGCGCGACTGCTGGGATGGTCTCTATTAGGTATTTCTGAGCTGTTGGAGAAGTTCGACAGGGCCAACCCCAGAGCCTGGCGGACGCTTTCACTTCGAAAAGAGGTTTTGGTGTCTAGCGTGACCAGCGCCAGCATAAAGGGCATAATCCTGCACCGCAACCTCCTGGCCGTGCCGCTCATTCATAAGCGCGATCGGACATCATTCCGGGTGGGCCTCCCCGCCTGGAAACTGTTAATAACAAGGCACACTCGCCGCCGGTTGAAATGGTAAGTAAACCCAATCCCAGAGCGAGTTGCAAGTCCGTATACCGGAAACATCGAAGAAAATCGGCTGCAAAACCGATTTTTCTTGACAACGTCCATCTACCTTACCGAAACTGGCCCGTCCCCTAATACTTAACAATTAGGGCGAAGGAGAATTGCGTATGGGCCGTTACAAGCTGCTAGCTCTCCTAACAGTACTCGGTTTCATCTTTTCATTCACTCTGCCGGCGCATAGCCAATCGACGTACGGCTCGATATCCGGCGTGGTCACCGATTCGTCCGGTGCTGCCGTCACCGGCGCGACCGTGACCGTGACCAGCCTGAGCACGGCGGAAAAGCGCACGGAGACCAGCGGCGCCGACGGCCACTTCACCTTCGTCAACCTGTTCCAGGGCCAGTACCGCATCGACGTCGAGAAGCCGGGGTTCAAGCACTTCGCCCGTCCGACCGTGGTCGTGCAAGTGCAGCAGGATACGCACATCGATGCCGCACTCACCGTTGGCCAGGTCAGCGAAACCATCGAAGTGACGTTAGAGACGCCGTTGCTGCAAACGGAATCGTCCTCCCTGGGCCAAGTCGTCGAAGAGCGCAAGGCAAACGAACTCCCTCTGAATGGCCGCAATATCTTCAATCTGATTACGGTCTCTCCTGCGGCCGTGGCACAAGGCGGTTCCGGTGGATCGCCCGTCGGCCAGAATCCGTTCAGCTGGGGCAACTATCAGGTCGGCGGTTCTTTTGCCAACCAGGGAGCCCAGTATCTCGATGGCCAGCCGCTGAATATCGGTTACATCAATCTCCCGATCATCATCCCGACCCAGGATTCCGTCGGCGAGTTTAAGGTGCAATACAGCAACCTGGGCGCCGAGTGGGGCAAGTTCTCCGGCGGCGTGGTGAACCTCAGCACCAAGTCGGGAAGTAACCGCTGGCACGGTTCCGCTTACGAGTACTTCCGCAATAGAGTTCTGAATGCCAATGAATACTTCAACAAGCAAACCGAGTTGGCGAACGGCCAGCCGAATCAAGCTCCGCCGTGGACCCAGAACCAGTATGGCTTCGAACTCGGTGGCCCGGTCGTCAAGAATAAAACCTTCTTCTACGTCAGCTGGGAGCAATACCGGCAGCGTACAGGATCTCCGTTTACTACTACCGTTCCGGCAGCCGGGATGCGCCAAGGAAATTTCGCCGCCCTCTGCACCTCAGGATTCGACACGAACGGTATTTGTCTAGACAGAGACACAAAAGGGAATGTCACTGACCAGCTCTACGATCCATATAGCGTCAACTGCACGGGTTGTGCATCTGACCAACGGGTAGCCTATCCCAACAACGTAATTCCAACCGCGGAATTCAGCACCGCCACCACCAAGATGTGGGATACCTACTTTCCGGCGGCAAACACCGGGGGCACAGTAAACAATTATCTGAGTGTGGCCCCGGCTGGCGGCAACACCAACGAGTTCGTGGCCCGCGGAGATCAAAACATCTCCGATAACACACGCCTATTTGGAAGATTTGCCTACTTCGGATTAACCGATCTGCCGGTAAATCCGTTTGGAACGGGTCTTTGCCTCGACCGCTGCGCAGAGAAATATCACAGCAAGCTGCTGGTTTTCGGCGTGAACCATACGTTCACCCCTACGACCATTCTTGACGTGAACTTTGGAGCTACCCGGTTCGTGTATGGCCGTCAACCCCTGCTCTCAGGTTTTGATCTGACAAGCCTGGGCTGGCCCGCTTCCTACAACTCTCCGCCCGCTGGTATGCGAACCCCGCCGACTCCGGCGTTTCCGTTCCCCAACGACGTTGGCAGGACCCAGGGCAACAGCGCCATCGGCGACCACAACACGCAGTACAACATTACCCCTGCGCTCACTCTCATCCGCGGCAAGCACACCATTCAGACCGGAGCCCAGTTTGAGTACGGCCTGGATAACTACTTCCAAACCAATATCGCTAGCGGTGCCTTCGCTTTCGGAGGAAACTGGACAACCCAATATGCGCTGGCAAATACAGTTGAATCCGGTTTGGATCCTCTCTTAGTTAGCAATGCTAGTTTCGCCTACGCCGACTTCCTGCTCGGCCTCTCGCAGAACCAGGGGAGCTTCGTCAACCAGACTGAAGGGGTTGCGCAGGTTCCCGCACAGACTAAAGGCTTGCAAGTGTACCGGGCGCTGTATGTCGACGACACATGGCACGTGACCCCCAAGCTGACGGTCAATCTCGGGCTGCGTTATGAGCTGCAGGGAACATGGTCGGATGCCTATAATCGGCTCAGCTACTGGGATCCCACCGCAACCAACGCTACCGTCACCGGTTGCGGCGGGGCTGGAACCGCTTGTCCCGGCGATGCGTTCCTGGTCCAAACCGGCCGGAACGGCAGCCGCAACAACATACCCATGGATAAGAAGGCATTCTCTCCTCGGCTGGGCTTCGCCTTCGCCTTGGATCCGAAAACTTCCATCCGCGGCGGGTACGGCATCTTCTACATCCCGAACTATGTCTCGTTCGGTCTAAACCCCGACAACGACGTAGTGAATCTTGCCAGCACCCCGCTCCACGCGACCAACGATTCGTTTGTAACGCCCGCTGCCACGATGGACGGCTTCGGGTGCAGCTACGGCGTCGCCGGATCCACGCTGCCCAACGGCTTTGGCTGTACCCAGGTTGGCCCGTTCGGAAATTCAGGGATCATCGCGCCGCCGGGGCGGAACTTTAACGGTCTGGCTACTCCGAACGTATCGAGTTTCGTGGCCGCAAACGGCAACCCCACGCTGGCTCCTTATTTCGGATACAACGGACACAGTAACCCGCAGTTCGGGTACGTTGAACAGTGGAATTTCGATATTCAACGTCAACTGCCCGCCGGCTTCTTTGCCGATGTGGCATACGCTGGTTCTCACGGAGTGCATCTCCAGCAGTACTCGACCACCATTGACCAACTGCCTGATACCCTGTGGTCGCAGGGGGCTGCCCTCCTAACGCCGGTCAACAACCCGATGTTTGGCACCAATCCGAACCCATCCCTTAACGGTGCGACTGTTATTGCGGGACAGCTGGAACGGCCGTATCCGCAATACAACGGTTTAGCCTTGGGCGGCTACGGCTGCTGCGGCAGCAGCTACAACTCGCTGCAGGCAACGGTTACGCGCCGTTTCCAAGGTGGCGGCACCATGCTGGTGGCCTACACCAACGCTAAGCTGTTGAGCAACACCGATACGCTTACCAGTTGGCTCGAAGGCCCCACCGGTGGTGTTCCGGGCGTACAGGACTGGAACAACCTGAAGGGAGAAAGATCTCTCTCGGCGCAGGACGTTTCACAACGCCTGGTGATCAGCTACGTTCTCGATCTTCCCTTCGGGAAGGGCAAGGCATACGCCAACAGCCTGAGCGGAGTTGCCAACGGTGTGGTTTCCGGTTGGGGCGTGGATGGCATTACCACCTTCCAACGTGGCTTCCCGCTGAAGATCAGTTACGCTGCCTCGACTCCGCTGGAAGCTGCCAACCTCGGCGTCGCCAACATTCGGCCTAACATCATTCCAGGGTGCGACAAGAAGGCCGGTGGCAACCACCTTAGCCAGTGGTTTAACACCTCCTGCTTCGCCCCCCCGCCAGATTTCGGACCGGGCACTGAATCGCGGGTGGACGCAAATCTGCGAGGACCTGGAATCAACAACTTTGATTTCGCAGTGTTCAAGCGAACCATGATTGGAGAGAAGGCGGGCGTAGAGTTCCGCACGGAATTCTTCAACATCTTCAACCATCCGTACTTCTCCATGCCGGCAACAGGCTTCAACGGTACTCCATCGGGGTCGGGCAGCAATGGCTTCGGCGTGATCAACTCCACCATTCAAGGCGGCGTGGCTTCACCCGAACGACTGATTCAGTTTGCTTTGAAGTTCGACTTCTAACTTGCTGTTTTCCGAACCGGATTAGGCATCCGCCTAATCCGGTTTTTTTGTCTGCGGAGGTTTGGACTAGAGACGCCCCCATGAAAGAGATCCCCAGCATCGATTACTCCGACGCGCAAAAAGCCGTCTCCCTGATCGTCCAGAAAGCGACCGAGATGCAAAAGGCCGTAGCCATCGCCGTCGCCGACTCGCACGGTGAACTCATCGCCTTCGCCCGCATGGATGGCGTCCCTTTGCCCTCCATCACTATCGCCATGAATAAGGCCTGGACCGCCGCACGAACCGGCAAGCCCACGCAGGAGATCGGAGAAAAAGTCCGCCACCCCGAAAAGGGCCACGACATCTCCTACTACGGCGATCCCAGGTTTGTAGGCTGGGGCGGCGGCATCCCCGTTCGCAAGAATGGCCAAATAGCCGGTGCTGTGGCCGTCAGCGCCCTGTCTTCGATCGAAGACGCCGCTCTCGCCAAGCTGGGCGCGGACCTAATTGAGCAAGCCTGACGACGACTATCGCCAGAATCCACGACGTGCGGCTAAAAAGTGAGCTTGCCTCGTCCCCCTACCCGCTCGGCTTCGTCGCGAAAATGTAAGCTCTCCAGCTTTGATACTCCACTTTCGGAGCGTACGGCTCCCGCTCAATGATCTCTTCGATCCCAAATCCGGCAGCCTCCAGACGCTGCTGGATGGAGAGCGTCTGAAAGAAAAAGAAATCCATCGAGACAGTCTGCCCCCACAGTTCCTCCTTTTCTATGACTTCGCTGCCGACATGAAACGCCAGCAATAACAGTCCGCCCGGCCGCAGCACTCTGTGCATCTCTCGAAAGACCGAGGGCAGCGATTCCCCAGGAATGTTCACAATGGCATAGAAAGCGGCAATCCCGCCGAGGGTTCCGTCTGGAAGGTCCAGAGCCATCATATTTGCCTCGCGGAAGGAAATGTCCGGGCTGAGTCGCCGCGCCTGCGCCACCATCCGCGGAGAAAGGTCCAGACCAAAAACCTCGGCCCCCGCATCGCGTAGATAGCGCGCAACCTGGCCGGGTCCGCAGCCCATGTCGCATACCTGGCCGCGTCCGAGCATTCTGGCTGCGAAGCGGTCGAGTAGCTGCCGGTCAAGCGGCTTGTGCTGGAGCTCGCCGAAAAGCTCTCGCGCATACTCGTCCGCGATCCGATCGTAACTCTCGCGAATCGCCTGGATAACGTTTGTGTTCATATGACCGATGCAGGATAGCAGCGTTCAGGCTGATCCGGCCAGAGAATGATATCGACACATACCCCTGCTGCTATTCGAAGCCAAGGTCAATGCTATATCTCGTGAAATGTCAATGAAGTCGGCACTGCTTGTGATGTGATATAAACTATAAGTCAAGTTATAATGTATATATCATAAGCTATAGTAAGATGTATAAGTGTATAACTAGCGTGCTGGTATATGGTTGAGGTTAGATAGTAACTATGTGTCAATAGTGGATAACTATGACACATTCAAAACCTATCTCCCATCACGTTGAGCGCAGCTTGCGAAGTTTGAACCGCTGTACCTTTCCCGTGGCGGTTTTTGGCAGCTCGTCGAAGAATTCGATCCAGTGCGGTCGCTTATAAACCGGCAAACGCTCCAGCACGAATTCCTGCAGTTCGCGCGCGAGTTGGGCGCTGCCGGCCGCGCCATCGCGCAGCACAACGCAGGCCGCGGGCTTTGAGAGTTCGTCGGCACCCTGACGAAACACCACTGCGGCCTCCTGCACGGCGGGGTGTTCAACGAGAACGCGCTCGATTTCGATGGGGCTCACCCAGACGCCGCTGACCTTGAGCATGTCGTCGGAGCGTCCGGCATACCAGAAATATCCCTCCGCATCCTGGTGATACTTGTCGCCGGTGCGCAGCCAATGTCCGGAGATGGTCTCTTTCGTTTTTTCATGCTCGTTCCAATAACCGGCGCAAGTGGAATCGGCTTTGACCATGAGATTGCCGATTTCACCTCGCGCGACCGGTTGATCGTTGTCGTCGACGATCTTGGCGTCGAAGCCGGGAATGATTTTGCCACTGGAACCAGGCCGCACCGCGCCCGGCACGTTCGAGATCATCATATGCAGCGCTTCGGTCGAGCCGATGGCATCCAGAATCTCCACCGCAAAGCGCTGTTTGAAGCGATGAAACACGGACGCGGGAAGCGCCTCGCCCGCCGAAATCCCGTGCCGGACCGAGGAGAAATCGAATGCACGATCAGGTTCGTGCGCCAGCAGCTTCACGTAGTTAGATGGCACCGAGAAAAACAGCGTGGGACGATGCCGTTCGATGACCTCAAAAACGCTCTGCGGACGCGGCGGGCCGGACAGGAGAATGCTCGTGGCTCCCACCGCGAGAGGGAAGTAGAGTCCATTCCCCAGACCATAGGCGAAGAACAACTTGGCGACACTGAAAAAGCGATCATCCTCGCGGATCTTCAGAATCGCCTTGGCATAGCGCTCGCTGCTCACCACCATGTCGTGCTGCAGGTGAACGCAGGCCTTCGGCTGTCCGGTGCTCCCCGACGAGTACAGCCAGAAAGCGGCGTCGTCTTTGCGAGTGGGAGCGGGCGCGAGATCGGAAGCGCTCTTGCTCGTTAGATCATCGAACGAGAGCATTCCGGCTGGCGCCTGTCCAACTACGACAATGGTCTCCAGATAGCGCAATTCAGCCCGCGGAATTTGTTGGATCGTAGCCAGGAGCGAGTCGCTCACCACCGCTACGCGAGCGCGCGAGTTGTTCAGCAGATATTTGTAGTCGGCGGCTTTGAGTAGAGTATTGACGGGAACCGGCACGGCTCCGATCTTGATGGCGCCGAAAAAGCTCGCGGCGAACTCAGGGGTGTCGAGCAGGAGCAGCAGCACGCGTTCTTCCATGCGCACGCCCAGAGTCTTGAGACCGTTACCGAAATGGTTGACGAGACCGGCGAGTTGTCCATAAGTGACCCTCAGGTCGCCGCACTCGATGGCAACTTTCCCGGCGCGGCCCTCTTTCAGGTGGCGATCGATGAAATAGCCTGTGGCGTTGAATTCATCGGGCAGCAGGATGGGACGTGCGGAGCTCATTGAGTCAGAGAGAGCGCCTCGGCTGTTTTTCTCACCCGAACGACGAAACCGCCGTCTCCTCGTCGTCGTACACTTCGAACAGGCTGAGCAGCCCGGTCATGCGCAGCGTCTGCACCGCGAATTTCGAAGGCTTTAGAAGTTTCAGCGTCCCGGACCGTTGCTTGGCCGCAGTTAAGCAGCGCACCAGCAGCCCGATGCCGCTGGAGTCGACCATCGCGACCTCGCCCAGATCGACCACGAAATTTATCTCGCCCGCGTTGATCAGATCGTCGAAGGTTTGGCGCATGCGATCGACGGATTCTCCCAGGTTCAGGCGGCCGCGGAGCTTGATGATCTTGACATTGTTCTGACTGCGAACATCGATATCCACCGAATTCCTCCCCCTTGTGCCGGTGACATCAGATTGGTCGCATCCGGGTAGTGCGCCGGTTGACACCCCCGGATTCCTCTGATAAAGTGCCGTTCCAACTTAGAGGAAGCCTCAAGAATTTGCAAATGCCAGGTTTCCCGCGCCTCGCAGTATAGAAGAGCAGTCGCTCTTCCGGGCCACTTCGATGCCAATTGAGAGTTCGGCGCTGACATTGAATCTAGCGGAGCTATCAGCTCGACTGCTGGAGGAACTGGAGTTCCTGCCACGCGCCCGCATCACAGCCCATTGGATTGCGGAAGCGCTCCCCGGCAGCTCGGTCAACGTCTATGCCAGTTCGGCGCTGGCCGATGAAGACGGCTGGAACATCCTCGCGGTAGTCGGAGAGGCTCAGGTTCCCGAGGCCGTGGTCCCGCTGGAATCCGGCACATTGGGCGTGCTGGCGCGGGAAATGAAGCCGCTGCTGTTTGAGGGCAAGGCGCTGGTCCGCGAAGAGTACGCCCACGTCAATGTGCGCCGAACCCTGATCTCCCTCTCTTATATTCCCCTCCTGCATGACGGTGGGCTGATCGGCACAATCGAGATTTTCACTTTCGACAGCGCGCTCAGCGAAGCCCATCTGGAAGCGCTTGCCCCGGCCGCCGAGATCGCCGCCGCAGCCTTGTACGGCGCCCGCGGCTATCAGGACGAGCACCACAACACCCTCGCATCCATCACCCGGCTTACCCAGCTCTATGACATTGAAAAGGTCTTCAGCTCGACCCTGGAGATGGACGATCTGCTGCCCATCATCGGCTCGAAAGTGCGCGAGATGCTGGAATGCGAGGCCGTCAACTTGTGGCTGCTGGAGCCCGACGAGAGCCTGCGGCTGATGCATCAGTCGGGCCTCGACGTCACCGTGCGCGAGCGGGCGCTGCAACGGCCCGGCGAAGGCGTCCCCGGAGATGTTTCCGACAACGGAGAGCCCGTGCTCATCCAGCAAGCGGACGACGAACGCCTGCTCCGCCGCAACCAGGGACTGGAAGCGGGAGGCGCCGTGTCCCTCGTGGTCGCGCCCATCATCGACCACGAAGCGCTGGTCGGCGTCATCGAGGCGGTCAACAAACTGGATGGAACACCGTTTGATGATGACGAACTGTTTACCTTGAGCCGGCTGGCTGAGTCTGCCGCGATTGCGCTCCACAATGCCAGTCTGCTGGCGGCCGAGCGCAAGGTTGAGGTGCTGGAGACGCTGGTCACCGTCAGCCGCGAGATTACCTCGACGCTCGATCTGGATCGCGTGCTGCAAGCGGTAGTCAATGGTCCGGCCACGGTTATTCCTTACGAGCGGGCGGCGATTTCCCTCGAACAGCGCGGCCGCTTCGAACTCCGGGCGATATCAGGGTCCTTGGAATTCAATCCGGAAGATCCGCAGATCCAGGAACTCAGCAAGATCCTGCAGTGGGCATCCTTGCTGAAGGAGCCGACGCTCATCAGCCAGCATGGCACTGAGATTTCCAGCGACCGCGAAGCGACCCGGGCGAAATTCGAACACTATTTCGCGCAAACCGGAATGCGCGCCTTTCAGGCTGTTCCGCTGGCCGATGAGGAAGGACGCGTCGGCGTCCTGTCGTTTGAAAGCAGCGATCCGGATTTTCTTACCGTCGCCCACTTCGAAATGATCAAGGTGCTGGCCAGCCAGGCGACGGTCGCGCTGCGCAACGCCTCCTTATACAAAGAAGTGCCCTTTATCGGCGTGCTGCAGCCGCTCATCCAGAAGAAGCAAAGGTTTTTCGCGCTGGAGAAATACAAGCGGGCGCTCGTGTTGGCGGCGGTCTGCACCGGAGTCTTGTTCTTCGTGCTGTTCCCTCTGCCGCTGCGGATCGATGGTCCCGCCACCGTGGCTCCCGGCCGAGCCGCCCATCTGGGAGCAGAGATCGAAGGCGTGGTAAAGCAGGTCAACGTCAAAGAAGGCGAGCGAGTGCACCAGGGCGAGGTGCTGGGCAGCCTTGAGGATTGGGACTATCGCTCGGCCCTTGCGGCGGCGCAGGCCAAGCGCGAGATCGCCGTTACGCTGATGAACCGTGCTCTCGCGGCCAATGATGGAACCGAGGCCGGCATCCAGCAGGCCCAGGCCGATTACTGGACGGCGGAAGTGGCGCGCGCCCAGCAGCGGCTCGACCATACGCAAGTTCGCTCTCCCATCGATGGCGTTGTGGCCACCCCGCACATCGAGAATCTGGTGGGCAGGAAGTTGAAATTTGGCGATACCTTCGCCGATGTGGTCGATAATTCCCAGGCGCTGGTCGATGTGACCGTCGATCAAAGCGATATCTCGTTGGTCGGCGTCGGGCAGAAGGCGCGCGTCAAACTCGACGGATTTCCGTCCCGCACTTTTAACGGGCAGGTGGTCGTGGTAAGCCCGCTGGCCCGACTGGACGGCGATTCGCGCATATTCTACGCGCGGGTTGCCGTGCCAAACTCTGACGGCGTCCTGCGCGCCGGCATGCAGGGACGCGCCAAGGTTTCCACCGGCTGGCATCCGGCAGGGAAGGTCTTCTTCCGCGGGCCGGTGATGTGGATCTGGTCAAAACTGTGGGAATGGTTTGGGTGGTGATGACGTGAAAACTTTCGTTTGTATGGCTGCGTTTCTTGCATTGCTGGCCTGCGCTTCGTGCGGTCGAGAGCCGCTTCCCGCGGCCGCCGCGGCTCCCGCCCAACCGGCGCCGGCGAGCACTCCCGCGGCTGTCGTCGATAACCGCTATACAGCGTCGGGCCCGATCGTGGTCGAGAACCAGGTGGACGTATCCGCGCAGCGCGAAGGCGTCGTCGCCCAAATTCTGGTGGACGCGGGAACGCGCGTGCATAAGGGAGACCTGCTGGCCAAACTCGACGACCGGCAGATCGTCGCCGACCTCGAAGCCGCCCGGGCCAAGACCGCCAGCACCGAAGCCGATCTCAACAACTGGAAGGCCGAAGCCAAAGTCCTCGAAGCCGACTTTCAGCGCGCAAAAAAGATGTGGGAGGCGAAACTCATTCCCGAGGAGCAGTTCGAGCATGCCCGCTACAAGGCCGAAGGCGACCAGTGGGATGTGAAGCGGGTTGAACAGCTTCTGCTGAATGCGCAGGACACGCAGCGATCTTTGGAGTTGGAGCTCGAAAAAACCCAGATCCGCGCGCCCTTCGACGGCGTTGTGGCGCGGCGCTACATTCGCGTAGGGCAGAGCGTAGTTCGCGGAGACCGTCTGATGTGGGTGACGGCGACCGGGCCGCTGCGCGTGCGATTTACGCTTCCTTCGAAATTTGTGAATCAGATCAAAGTTGGGCAACAGGTCGCGGTCACCGTGGCGGATTCCAATTCCGCCCAGGAACACGCGGCGCGCATCGTGCAGGTCAGTCCGGTCGTCGATCCCGCCAGCGACACGATTGAAGCGCTGGCCGAGTTGACCGGCTCGGTGGCCGATCTGCGGCCCGGCATGCAGGCCGACGTACACCTTCCGGCGCATCCATGAATATCGTCAACGCTCTGAACGCGGCGCTGCCGGAATTGCCCGAGCGGGTAGTCCAGCGTTCGATTCCCAAACTCGACCCGCGGGTCATTGCCAAAGAACAGGTCGAAAACCGCAAGCCGGTCGTGATCGCAAAAATGCCGGGCGCGGAGAATTTTATCCGCTTCGAGCCCCCGCAATGGACTTTGCTCCAGGCCTTCGACGGCCAGCGCTCGTATGCCGACATTTCCGCTCTCGTGCTGGAACAGACCGGAGTCTATTACTCCGAAGAAAACGTGCGCGAATTCGCCGAGTTCGTCCAGCGCAATACCACTTTGTTTTACCAGAGCGCGATTGAGCGCAATATTACGCTGCATCAAAAGCTGCGTGGCCAGCGCCTGAAGCGCAGTCGATTCAATGTAGGCGATTTTTCCGACATCGTCGTTTTTCAATGGCCGCATGCCGACAATTACGTGTCGCGAATTTATCCCTGGGTGCGCTGGGCCTACACCTGGTGGTTCACCCTGGTAGCTCTGGGCATGTTTGCCCTCATGGCTGGAATGTGGGCCCAGCGCTTCGGCGAGATCTGGCGCGATAGCTTTGAGTTTTATAATTTCACCACCAAATCGGCGGGCGACCTGGCCGAGTTCTGGTTCTTGTTCGCGGCCATGGCCTTCTTTCACGAATCCTTCCACGGCCTCACCTGCAAGCATTTCGGCGCCAACGTCGAGAGCATGGGCTTCTCGATCATGTACTTTGCTCCAAGCTTTTTCTGCGACATCACCCAGGTCTGGATTTACGGCGGCAAGTGGGAGCGCATTGCCACGGTCATCGCGGGAATCTGGGGCGACCTGATTCTCTGTTTCTTCGCGACGATCATCTGGTGGACCACCGTTCCCGGCATGATGGTCCACAACCTCGCCTACAAAGTCATGATGGTGACGGGCATCGGAGTGTCCATTCTCAACCTGAATCCCCTGATCAAGCTGGACGGTTATTACATTTTCTGCGAGCTCATCGGCGAACCCGATTTCAAGGAACGCACCTCCGCCTATCTCTCGGGATGGATCCGCAAAGTCTTTGGCATGCCCTCCGAGCTCGAATATGTGCCGCGCTGGCGCCGGCCCTTCTACATCTCGTATGCCGTGCTTTCGGGCATCTACGGCTATCTCCTGCTCACGTTCCTGATGGTTTTCTCCTATCACGTGCTGCACGCGTATTCTCCGGCCTGGGCGTTTATACCGGCGCTGGCCGCCGGATATTGGGTCTTCCGCAAGCGGATCCATAGTTTCGCCCGCTTCACCGGCTTACTGTATCTCGACAAGAAGGAGCGCGTTGGGAGATGGCTGACGCCGGTGCGGCAGATTGCCCTGGCCTGCGCGCTGTTGCTCCTGCTGTTCGTGCCCATCTGGCCCGATTTTCAGGACGCCACATTTGTGCTCGAACCGGCAAAACACGCTTTCGTCCACGCCGCGGTGCAGGGAAGAGTTGCCCGGGTATTTGTGGGAGAGGGGCAGGGAGTCTCGGCTGGCCAACCTATCCTTGCGCTAGAGAATCTTGATCTCCAGTCCGAACTGGCCAAGGTGCGGGCCGACCTGAAAGTCGCCTCAGCACGCGCTACCCAAAGCCAGCTGCGCTACAGTGGTTTCGGAGCCGCCGAGCATGAGCGCGACAATCTGGCGGAGCAGGAACATTTCTTAAGCCAGAAGGAGGACAAACTCGAAGTGGCCAGCCCCATCGCGGGGGTGGTGGCTACGGCCCACCTGCGCGATCTGGTCGGCAGCGATCTGGAGGAAGGCGCCCCGATCGCGGAGGTGGTCGACGACTCCGCCATTCGCGCCCGCGTCTATGTCCCGGAATTTGCCATGCACGATGTGCGCGTAGGCGATCCTTTGCGTTTAAAGACGCAATCGCGGTGGCTGCCGGTCTCGGGAGTCATTCATTCCATCTCGGCCGATTGGGTGCCGCTCGATCCCGCCTTGGGCCAAAAAGAGCAGCTGGCCGGGATCAATCCGCCGCGTTTCTTTGCGGCCGACGCCTGGCTGGAGCCATCGCCCGACCTTCGTCCGGGAATGACCGGCCCGGCGAAGATTCAGGTGGGAAGAAGAAGCCTGGCGAGTTTCCTGTGGAGATTTGGACGGGATCTGGTGACGCGGCGGGTGTGGTGAGTTTGCCGTAAGGACCAGGCGTTTCAAAAGCAGCGAAAAGGGCCAGCGGTATCGGCCGTTGGCCCTTCTTCCGTGAAAACTCTCAGGCTTACAGATTCGCGATGCGGCCTCTTACCCTTTGGCCACTTTGCTGGCAACGCGACCCGCCACTCGTCCGGCAACTCGACCCGCGATGCGACCCGCAATCTTGCCGGCTACCCGGCCGTGTACTGCTACATAGGCCCTCGCGCGGGAAGAAACAGGGGCGGAAACGTTCGGCTTCTCTTCAGCGGAGTTACTGGCTACGATGGCTTTCTTGGTGGTGTTCAGGCTGCTCAACAGGGACTTTTTCTGGATCGTCATTAGTGTTAGCTCCTCGTAAGCCAGTTTTTTATTTCGTTTCGGCTTCGACGCTTTGGTACATAGCAAGGGGCATGCCAAACTGGAGTGGAAGCTGACGCAACCTGATTGTCCTTTAGAATCAATCCGATACACGAGAATGGTTTTGCCGGGGACGGAAACAAGCTGGCCAGATCCGGTGAAAGGTTAAAAATTATCCGCTAATGGGTTAAATATTAACCCAAGCGGGGGATGTTGGCCATGAAGCGTGGCGGATTACCTGGGGAGATTTGGGCGCATTCTTGTGGCGCGGCGGTTGTAGTGAGTTCGCTTTAATGCCCCGGCGTTCTGCAAGCAAAGAAAAAGGGCCGACGGTAGCGACCATCGGCCCTTCTTCACGAGAACTGTTACGCCTTTTAGCGCTTACCCCTGGCAACGACGTGGCTGATCAGTCGGGCAGAAACAGGAGCGGCAAGGTTCGGCTTCGCATCCGCAGAATTGCCGGCCACGATGGCTTTCTTGGTTGTTTTCAGATTGCTCAACAAGGATTTCTTCTGGGTTTTCATTGTGCGCTCCTCATAAGCCAGTTTTTTATTGTCTTGGCTTTAATGCTTTTCCACATTGCAAGGGGCGTGCCAAACTCGAACAGGAGATTGCAAAACGTTATTCTCCTTTGGAATCAACCGGATGCAGAAGGCAGAGTTTGCTCGAGAGCGGCAGCGAGTCAGGTGAATCGGGTGAAAGGTTAAAAATCAACCGCGCATTGGTTAAAGTTTAACCCTAATCCCGTCCCGATTCGATCTTCAGCTTGCGGCACAGATACTTCATCCGCTGCGGGTCGATGCGCAAAAGCGCCGCGGCCGCCGATTTTTTTCCTCCGGTCCGGCGCAGGGCGGCGTTCAGATAGGCAATCTCGATCCGCTCCATTTCTGCGTCGAAGGCGACCCCCTCTTCCGGGATCAGGATCGCCTCCTGGCTCACGGCCGTGGAATAAACCAGCTGCTGGGGCAGGTGGTGAGCCGTGATGGCAGTTCCGTCACTCATCAGCACCAGCCGCTGCACCACGTTTTCCAGTTCGCGCACATTGCCCGGCCACGAGTAGTTTTCCAGAATCTCCATGACCTCGGGCTGCACCTGCTTCGCCGGCTTCTGGTTGGCCGTGCAATAGAGCCGCAGGAAATGCTCGACCAGCAGAGCGACGTCGCCCTCGCGCTCGCGCAGCGGCGGTACGGCGATCGGGACAACGTTGATGCGGTAATACAGATCCTCCCGAAAGCGGCCTTTCTTGACCATGTCCTCGAGGTCATCATTGGTGGCCGTGATCAGCCGGAAATCGATTTTCTTGGCCGAGCGTCCACCTAGCCGCTGCACCGACCGTTCCTGCAAAACGCGCAGCAGTTTGCTTTGCAAGCCGTGGTCAAGAGTGGTGATTTCGTCGAGAAAGAGCGTCCCGGTGTGGGCCAGTTCGATCATGCCGGGCTTGGCGCTTTCCGCTCCGGTAAAGGCGCCGCGCTCGTAACCGAACAGTTCTGACTCCATCAGGGTTTCGGGTAGCGCGGAGCAGTTCAGGCAGATATAAGGCTTGTCCCGGCGGGCGCCAGTCTCCACAATGGCGCGGGCCACCAGTTCTTTGCCTACGCCGCTCTCGCCGCGGATCACCACGCTGGCGTTGCTGTCGGCCACGGCTTCGACCGCCTGGTAGACCTTGCGCATGGCCTCGCTGCCGCCGATCAGTCCGCAGAACGCCGCCTTGCTTTCCACCTGCGTCAGCAGCCATTGCCCTTCAAATTGCAGGGCACGTTTCTCCAGCGTCTGCAACAGCAGCGTGCGTAGCTGGGCGCCATCGACCGGCTTCAGGAAAAAATGGTCCGCGCCCGCCTGGCTTGCCATGATCGGCAATTCGCTGCTGGTCGAGTCCGTGATGGCCACCATGATCAGGTCGTCCCGCAGGCGGCGCATCTCCTGCAGGACCTCCACTCCATCCGCCGCGCCCTCGCCGATGCACTCCAGGTCCAGCACAATGCCGTGAATATCGGGATCGTCGATCAGGATCTTGATCTGCGATTCCGTGCTCGCCATGGTTGTGCGGAAGCTGGCAGACAGCGCGCGCCGCATTTCCCGGAACATGGGCTCGTCGAGCGTAATGATCGCAATGGAGTAGCGTTCCGTCGCGGTTTGTGGGCGTTCGCTGGAAAGTTGAGGGCCCATGGCCAGTTGAGATTAGCGACGGATTATAAAGCAAGGAACCATCACGTAGCACTTGAATCCGTTCTGCCGGTTGTCTGGGACCTGCGGGTCGTGTGGGTACCGACGCATTCGTCCGTCCAGGTTTTGTAGGGATAGTTTTGTGGGGACAGCCGCCAATAGCCTGCCCTGAGCGAAGTCGAAGGGGCTGTCCGGCCGAGCGAAGCTCGGCAGCTACTTTCCGGGGCCCTGCGCCTGCTGCTTGGCGGTGAGTTGATCGACGATCTGCCGCTCCCTTGCCCCATCCTGCGGGCGATGCAGCCGGTAATACAGGGCCGCGAGTTCGATGTGCGGTTCAAGAAAGTCGGGATCGTCTTTGGTGAGTTGTTCCAATTCGCGCGCCGCCGATGAATAGTCTCCCGAAGTGCTTTTCAGCATGGCCGATTCATAACGAGCCATCGAGTCCGCGGGATTCAGCTGCAAGGCCTTATCCAGATGGACTTTGGATTCTGCAATCTCGCGGCGCTTGCACAGGATCGCTCCAAGATAGAGATTGGCCTGGAAGTCGTTGGGATCCGCCTGCAAAGCGGCTCGAAATGCGACTTCCGCCTCTTTGGTATCGCCAGTTTTATCGCGGGCAATTCCGGCCAGCGTGTTGACTCCGGGCAAGGATGGGTTGAGACGAAGCGCTTCCTCCAGATCGCGGCGCGCCTGTGGATACTCGTTCAGATCGAGGAGCGTTGCACCTGCAAGCATGTAGGCATCCGGACTGGAGCGCGCTTCCGCGACCTTTTCCACGCGGACGATTCCCTCTCGGCGTTTTCCCGCGTGGATGAACGCCGATCCAAGTACATATTTAAAATCCAGGTTTGCTGAATATTGGCCCTCCAGAGGTTCTAACAGGGCCAGCGCGGCATCGGCCTTGCCGAGGTGAAGGTCGCTGTCGGCGAGCAGGATGATGGAGCGAAGATCGCTCGGGTCGGCATCGTGGAGCTCAGCGAATTGCTCGCGGGCGTGTTCGTAATCCCCTTTCTTGTAGTAGGCGAGCGCCAGGTTTAACTGAATCATGGTTTTGTTTTTCAATGCCGGAAGCGCCGACCGGTACAAGGCGATGGCCTCGTCGAACTGGCCCACATGAGCCAGGGCGGCGCCGAGATTCACTTTGGCCTCGACGTCGTCAGGACGCAGTTTCAGCACCTGGCGATACGCGCTGATGGCCTCGGAGAAGTTCCCATGCTGTTGCGCATCGATCGCGCGCTGGAGCAGGAGATCGGCGTTCGCTTCCTGCGCCGCAACCAGCGACGGGACCAACGTAATCAGGAACAGGAGCGCCGCACGCATACAGTAAGAATAGCTCAGCATGCATCATTCCGGAGAACGCGCGAGCGGCGATAGTGGGGTCGATCTCATATCCACAGCGCCAGATTTCCGAGAGGCGTCATCCCGAACGCCCGCGTTTTCACCAGCGGGCGGAGGAGCCTGCCCTGAGCGAAGCCGAAGGGATCTCCCTTGGCATACAGCCGACGAAGTTCAAACTGACTCACTACCTGAGCGGCGAATTCAGTGCTCCGCTTCGGTGACCTTCAGCACTCTGTCGGCAGGCACGTTTTTCATCGATTGCACCACGCCCGACGGCCAGTGGATTTCAATCAAGTCTGCGCTAGCGTCGGGGCCGAGGCCGAAGTGCACCGGTCCGTAGCTGGATGAGGCATAGCAGACGCTGGTGGTCATGTGGTTGTATTGCGTGCCGCTTTTGCTGACCAGTTTGATCCGGGCGCCGATCCCGTCGCGATTGCTTTTGGTCCCGCGCAGAGCGATGTCGAGCCAGTGGTTCGAATTCTGCGTGCGGTTCATCCAGATTTCCGCGTCGGCCCCGAGAGCGCTTACCACCACGTCGATGCGGCCGTCGCCGTCGAGATCGCCCAGCCCGCAGCCGCGATGGCGGGCAGGAGGAGCCGCAGTGAATCCGGCCTCTTCCGTGAGCGGCAGCCATTTTCCGCTGGCGCCGAGATTGCGGAAAACCGTATTCGTCTGATCCACCGGCTGGCCGGGCTGCGAAATGGATTCCACGTGGCCGCGGCTCACAAATAAATCCTTCCATCCGTCATTGTCGAAGTCGTATAGCGCCGGGCCGAAACCGGACATCTGGCGGCTCGGATCGCGCATCCCGCTCTCGGTGGTGACCTCGCGGAAGTCTCCCTTCCCTGTGTTCTGGAAGAGCGGAAACGTCTGATTATTGAGCGCGACAAACACAATATCGGGATAACCGTCGTTGTTGAAGTCGCGGAAGTCGAGCCCCATGCCCGAAATAAACGCTCCATCTTCGGTCAGGGCAACTCCGGTTTCGAATGCCACTTCCTCGAACTTGTTGCCCACGTTGTGGAACAGGGAATTGTAGGAAGCATCATTCGTAACGAAGATGTCCGGCCGACCGTCGAGATCGTAATCGGCCATGCATCCACCCATGCCTTTGCCGACGTGCGCGCGCAAGCCCCATTCCTTCGAAACGTCCTGAAACGTTCCATCCCCCTTGTTCAGAAAGAGCTGGTTGGGCTGGCCTTTGTAGAACTTGGGGCTGCAATAGTCGGCGACGCCTCCAACCGTGCACACCGGCTTGTCCGAATATTCCCACTGCAGGTAGTTGACGACGAACAGATCGAGAAGGCCGTCATTATTGACGTTGACCCACACAGCGGTAATTGCCCACAGGGGACCGAATTCGGGATCGGGATGGTTGAGAGCGGCATCCAGGCCGGATTTTACGGTCACGTCGGTGAAGGTGCCGTTGCCGTTGTTGTGGTAAAGCGTGCTGTGGTGCAGGCCGGCGACGAAGAGGTCGGGATGGCCATCGTTGTCGTAGTCACCGACCGCCACTCCCATGTCGTAGCCCGAGCCGGCGAGTCCGGCTGTGTCCGTCACATCGGTGAAGACGCCATTGCCGTCGTTGCGAAACAGCCGGTCCCGATACTTGGGGGAATCCTTCTTGAGGGTCGCAATGTTGGCGCCGTTTGTGAAAAAAATGTCAGGCCGTCCATCGCCGTTATAATCGAAAACCGCGACCCCTCCTGCCATGGTTTCCGGGGCATTGCGAGCTGCCGTTTCGGAATTCTCCAGGCGGAAGGGAATCCTCTTCCATTCGAACGAAATCGGACTGGGCGCCGGGGGGGCATGCAACAACAGCGTCGCGGCGAAGGCAACGAGAATGGCAGCACGGCGAGCGATAGAGGATAGCACTGTGATCGGCAAAGCAGGTCCGCCCGAATGGATTTTAACTGACTTGTCAGCACCAAGGTTTACGGTGCATTAGGCAAAAAAAAGGCCGGCCCAAGGTTCCGGGCCAGCCAGCATGAAGCGACGCACTTTGTTCTGCTACTACACTCTGTGTCAGCAGGGCTCAGCTCTCGCCGGGCCCTGCTACTTCGGCCGTTCAACTCGTCATCGAACTACGATGGCAGACCTATTCTGCTGCTTCTTATGAGGGATTGATCTCGTGGGCTACGGATCAAGAATGCGAGAGATCCCTCCGCCCGTCAATCACGCAAAAGTTGCAATTGCGTCTGCAACTTTCGTTGTAGTCGCTGCGGCATTCTCCGCAACCCACGACAAACCTGCATCTGCTTGTTGTCTGGACAAAGGACCGACCGTATAATCTGCAGGCAGTCGAGAAGAGGGGCACCTACTTTGTTGGGCCTGCGGAGCCGCCGGCTGGCGTTGCAGCGCAGCGCCGGCGAGCGGATCGAAACCGAGCGTATTCTCTCCACCGCGCGAGTCGTACTGGCGCTTACTTCGGTTCTCGCGTTTCAGTACAACTCCGGACGGTTTCAATATCCCAATCTCATCAACGCCTTGCTGTTGTTGTATTGCGCCCATTCCCTGGCCTTGATGGGCACGCTGTGGTTTCGCACGAAATCGGAATTCAGGTTTTCGGCCCTGGTGCACGCCACGGACCTGCTTTGGCCCACCGTTATCAGCCTGGTCACCAACGGGCCCAGCAGCCCTTTTTTTTTGTACTTCGTTTTCGCCATTCTGGGAGCCGCGTTCCGCTGGGGACTCAGAGAGTCGTTGCTGACGGTGGTCGGCGCCCTCGCCGCCATGACCGCGGACGCGAAGATTCTGACCTTGGGGCCAATGGCGCGATTGTTCGAATCACACGTCGACGCCAATGTGTTCGTCGTGCGCACGGTGTACATGGTGATCCTGGCGTTTCTGGTCGGCTCGCTGGCCGAGTCGGAAAAGCAGCGACGCGCCGAGGCGCTCAGCATTGCGCAGATTTCATCCGAAGTTCGGGTCGATGCTGGACTGAAAGGAACCCTGCAGGCCGTTCTGCACCAGGTGTTGAATCTGTTTGGCGCGCGCCAGTTGGTCCTGGTCGCCGGAGATCCGGGAAGGCTTCGCGCCAACTTGTGGCGTGTCGAGAGACTGGAGTCGGGCGATGTAGTCTTTTCCTGGGGACACTTGGACCCCGACGAATGGCGGCGATACGCGTTCGAACTGCCCGCGCCGGAAGCGGCCGCTTGGCGCAAGCGAAATGATCGCAGCGCGATTCTGCTCGACCGTGAGGGCAACCGCGTTCGTGGGACGCGAAGCTTGCTGCCCGCGGGATTTTCCGCGCACCATTCCTTCGATCTGCTCCTCAGCATCCGCATGCCCTCCATGCCCGATATTTCCGCTCGTTTATTTTTGTTCGATCCCAAGCTGGGCGGGCGGGCAGAAGAACAGCTGCGCTTCCTGCAATATCTGACTCATCAGATTTCTCCGGCAGTCTACAACGTTTATATTTTGCGTCGGCTGCGGTCGCGAGCCGCATCCGTCGAGCGTGGGCGGGTGGCCAGAGAATTACACGATGGTGTAGTGCAAACCCTGCATGCCGTCGCTTTCCGTCTCTATGCCCTGCGCACCGGTTCCATGGTCTTGTCGCGCGAAGGCGAGCAGGAGCTTTTGGACATACAGGAGCTGGTGCAGAACGAAACCACCAGCTTGCGCACGCTGATTCATCAACTGAAGCCGGTTGATTTTGATCCGCGCCATCTCGTCGACTTCCTCTCGGGAGTGATCGAACGCTATCGCTACGAAACCGGGATTGGCGCCAAGTTCGTGTGCGACGTCGCCGACGTTACCTTGCGCCCGCAAGCCTGCCGCGAGATCGCAGGCATCGTTCAGGAAGCTCTGGCGAACGTGCTGAAGCACAGTGGCGCCGAGAACGTCCTGGTGCGCCTCTCCGCCGAGAGCGGCATGTGGATTTTGAGCATTGAAGATGACGGGCGCGGGTTTGCGTTCAGCGGAAAGTTGTCGCAGGCGGAACTGGAAAAAATTCGTGGCGGACCTCTGGTCATTAAAGACCGCGTGCGATCTCTGGGAGTCGAACTCACTATTGAGTCGAAGCCCGGCCAGGGAGCGCGCCTGGTCATCACGTTTCCGCAAATGAGTATGTCGAACACGGCCTAAAACTATGCACGCACGTCACATTCGCATCATCATTGCCGATGACCACGCCATCTTTCGCGACGGCTTGCGCCGTCTGCTGGTCAGCGAAAAAGATTTCACCGTGGTGGCAGAAGCTGCCGATGGCAAGGGAGCAGTCCGGCTCACGCGCGAACTGAATCCCGATATCTTGTTGCTCGATCTGGCCATGCCCCGCGTTCCCGGCATGGAAGCGCTGCGCGAACTCTCGCAAGCTAAATTATCGGTATACGTCATTCTGCTGACCGCTGCCATCCAGCCCTTCGAAGTGACGGGAGCCTTGCAGTTGGGAGCGCGCGGCGTTGTTTTGAAGTCGTCGCCGCCGGAGCTTTTGCTGAAGAGCATCCGCGCCGTTTCCGAAGGTCAACACTGGGTCGAGGGCGAAGTGCTCACCGATTGGGCGCGCATCGGGCGCAAGCCCAGCGGCGTAGCCGGCTTGACCTCGCGAGAGATTGAAATCATTTCCGCGATCCAGTCGGGCAACAGCAATCGCGAGATCGCGGCTCGATTATCGATCAGCGAAGAGACCGTCAAGCGGCATCTAAGTAATATATTCGGCAAGCTTGGCGTTTCCAGCCGCCTGGAGCTGGCCCTGCTCGCCACGCGTCATAATTTAGGGCAATGGTCGAATAGTTGATCTGATTTTCGAAGCCAAGCGGAATCTGCGATGAAACTCGATCGATCTCTGCTGAAGAGCCTGCCGAAAGTATTACTCCACGAGCATCTCGACGGAGTCCTGCGGCCGGCTACGGTGATTGCGTTGGCCGCCGACTGCGGCTATACCGAACTCCCCACACACGATCCCGAGGAACTGGCGCGATGGTTTCATCAGGGCGCGAATCAGGGAGGTCTCGCCAAGTATCTGGAAGGTTTCAAGCACACCATCGCCGTGACGCAAACCGAAGAGGCGCTCGAGCGGGTAGCGTACGAACAGGCGGAAGATCTCAGCCGCGATGGCGTGGTCTATTACGAGACGCGATTTGCGCCGCTGTTTCACACCACGAAAGGCTTGACCCACCAGCAGGTGGTGACCGCGGTTCTCAAGGGCATGGCCAGAGGCCGCCGCGACTTCGGCGTGCAGTCAGGCCTGATTATCTGCGCCATGCGCAATATGAATGTCTCCCTCGAAATGGCCGAACTGGCGGTCGATTTCCGAGAACGCGGCGTCGTAGGATTCGATCTGGCCGGCGAAGAAGGCGGCTATCCTCCCAAGAAGCATGTAGACGCCTTCCATTACATCCAGCGCGAAAATTTCAACATTACCGTGCATGCTGGTGAAGGATTCGGCAAGGAATCCATCTGGCAGGCGATTCAGTATTGTGGAGCGCACCGCATCGGTCACGGCACTCGCTTGATCGACGACATTGCCGTCGCCGACGGACGCGCGGTCAAACTCGGCGATCTCGCCCAGTACGTGCTCGACAAGCGCATTCCGCTCGAGGTGTGCCTGCTCAGCAACGTGCACACGGGAGCAACGCCCAGTTTGGCGCAGCATCCTTTCAAGATTCTTTATCAGGAAAAATTTCGCGTAACGCTCAACACCGACAACCGCCTGATGAGCGACACCAGCATGACCAAGGAATTTGAAGCGGCGGCAGAAACCTTTGGCCTGACCCTCGAGGATTTCGAAAAAATCACCATCAACGCGATGAAGAGCGCCTTTGTACCCTACGGCCAGCGTTGCGACTTGATCTACAAGACGCTCAAGCCGGGATACGTCAAAGCGCGCGCCGCCCTCGCCTCCACGCAGAAGAATTAGTCCCGGAGGAGTGTGTGTCGTAGTACCCGGAGCGCAGCCAAAGAAGAGAAAGAGATTTTTGTGGGGACAGCCGCCCTCGGCTGTCCAGCCGCGAAGCGGCGCCATTCATTAGCCCGCCACGTAAGTGGCGGGAAAGGGGAAAGGGGAAAGGGGAAAGGGGAAAGGGGAAAGGGGAAAGGGGAAGGGGAAAGGGGAAAGGGGAAAGGGGAAGGGGAGGCCCCGTAGCGCCACTGTCTCGGCGGCTGTCGCGGGGCCGTGGCGGCCGCGCGCGGATAGCGTTACCGAATCCCCTAGGGACGGCACCAGTTCTCACCCTCTTTAGCTCCTGACGACTTGCCTTGAAAACCATTATGAGAACGGTTCGAGTCCAAATTATCCCGCCAAAATCGCAAGAGCTTCTGTTTTGATCGATCTCTCCGGCAGCGCGAACCTCGAACGCTCTTAACTCGCCGCAGGGATACCGCTTATACTTTTTTAGCGACTCACCGGCCGGAGCCGAATCCATGGACAATCCCTTCATGGCCCGCGCGATTCAACTCTCGCTCGATAATGTTCTCAGCGGAAAGGGCGGACCCTTCGGCGCCGTGATCGTGAAAAACGGGGAGATCGTCGCCGAGGGCGTCAATCGCGTGACTGCGGTCAACGATCCCACAGCCCATGCTGAGGTGGTCGCGATTCGTGAAGCCTGCGCCAAACTGCGAGCGTTCGAGCTGACTGATTGCGAAATTTATACTTCCTGCGAGCCGTGCCCCATGTGTCTGGGCGCGATTTACTGGGCGCGGCTGGCCCGCGTCTACTTTGGCAATCTTGCGTCGGATGCCTCGAAGATCGGATTCGACGATTCCTTCATCTACCGCGAAATCGCTCAGGTCTTGCGCAAACGTTCCATCCCAATGGTTCCCATGATGCGCGAGCAGGCCCTGGCCGCCTTTCGCGCGTGGCAGGAAGAGCCAAATAAAATTCCTTACTGAAGGCCCACCGGTAGTGGCTCACTTTGAATTTTGGATGTCGCAAATCGAGGTCATCCCGAAAGTCGGCGCCTTTCAGCCGGCTGAGGGATTTCTTCCCCTCTGATTTCGTGGGTGGGAGATCCCTCCCTCCGCCTGAAAAGCGGCTCCTTTCGGGATGACGCCAACTCGGAACAGTTTTGGATTTCAAAACTGTACCGGCAGATCGAGCGAATTGCGGAAGTCCCGGTTCTTAGTTCTTCTCGCGGTGCGCTTCGGCTTCCGCCAGCCATCCCCGCTTCAGGTTCTCCATGGGCATGCTCGACAGATACGGTTTGATGTCAAGGATCGGAGTTCCCTCCAGCATGTCGACGCCGCGGACGTGCAACAATCTTCCTTCCCGGCGCAAAAGTTCGACCACGGTAAATCCGATGGGATTCGGTCGCCGCGGAGAGCGCGTGGCAAACACGCCGTGCGGCCGGTTGTCCGAGGGAGGCGTGCCCACCAATTCGAATCCTTCGGAGCGGTCGAACACCCAGAGCACGATCAGGTGAGAGAATCCTTCGATGTCGGTGAGGCCGGCTTCCAACTCCGGCAGAATTTCGAGAACGCCTTCCGCCTCGTGTTTGGCCCCTAAACCTTTGGGGACCTGCTGGGCATTTTCGTACGGGCTGCGCACATATCCGACGGGCTGTGGAGAAAACATGATGGATGTTCGATGCAACGGCGCTCCAGTGTGGCACAATTTCTAACGGATAGAAACGGAACCGCGGAATCATTCGTAACCGCTGCGCAAATGCCGGAATTTTCCGCGGCTAAGCCAAGCATTAGGCCAGGTGGACTTGACGAAACGACAGCATCCCAAATACAACGAATCTAAGGAACGCAGGCATCACACTGCTTTGCGTCTGCAGCGTCCCATTAGCCTTTCGCCTCGCCCGTCGTGAAAAGCTTTGCAGAAAGTGCACCAAACCTAAGGAGCGTTCGATGATACGAAACGCAGTAATTCTGGCCGTGACCGTTGCCGTTCTTTTACCTCTCGCCGCCATGGCGCAGGACGAGCAACGATCGGAGGTCAGCCTGCAAGGCATGGTTTTTGTTACCAAATCTGCCACCAACGTCAACGGCACTTCCTACAAAGCGACGCAGAGCGGCGGCGCATTGATGACGTATCGCTATCATTTCGGGCCGAACATTGCTGCGGAATTGGCCTATGGATTCGCCCGCGACACGCAAAAATATTTGCTGAGTTCGGAATCCTTTCACATCCAATCTCAGGTTCACCAAGTCACGCTCGGGTTGGTAGTCAATGTCGCCCATCCCAAAAAGTTCACTCCTTATATGTTGGTGGGCGGAGGCATGGTACTGTTCGCTCCCAGTGGAAATCAGCTCAATTACATAAGCGGAGCGCAGACTCAGGGCAAGGGAGCGTTCGTCTATGGAGTGGGAATCAACTATCCCCTGCAAAACAATTTCTTCTTTCGAGCGGAGTACCGGGGCCTGCTCTACGCACCGCCTAATTTTGGTTTTGGCGGGTTGAGCGCGAACTCGATTACCCACAGCGCCGAGCCCTCGATCGGTATCAGTTACCGCTTCTGATTTTTCCTTCTACCTGTCCGCCGGTTTCGGCACGGAATTGTCGATCGGCTTGCGCGGCAGCATCTGATCGCGCATGGCTGTCTCGTAGACAAAGCTGGCAACGATCACTGCGATCTGCTTGAGATCGTCCGGTTGTAGGCGGTCGTACACGTCCATATTCGAATGGTGCGTGCGGGTCTCGTACTCGATGGGATCCTGTATGAATTGAAATCCCGGAATCCCAACGGCGTCGAACGAGAGATGGTCGGTCCCTCCCGTGTTGCGCATGGTCAGCGTGGTCATGCCGAGATCTTTGAACGGTTTCATCCACGCTTCGAAGATAGGCGCGACCGCTTCATTCTCTTGCAGGTAGACGCCTCGAATCTTCCCCGAGCCGTTATCCACATTGAAATAGCCGGATATCTTAGCCTGTTCCGGCTTCACGGTGACCGGTCCCGCTTCGCGGCGCAACAGCGTGGGCATGCCTTTCATGTTGGGATCGTCCATCGGCGGGCGCGAGCCGAAGTGTTTCTCGACGTAGCCTTGCGAGCCCAGCAGTCCTTCTTCTTCGCCGCTCCACAGGCCGATGCGGATAGTCCGCCGCGGCTTGACGTTGAGCGCTCTCAGAATGCGAACGGCCTCCATCATGACGATGCTGCCGGCGCCGTTGTCGGTCGCCCCTGTGCCCGCATGCCACGAATCGAGGTGGGCGCCGAGCATCACGATCTCGTCCTTCTTGTCCGTGCCCGGAATTTCGGCGATGGTGTCATACTGCATGGGATCGTCGTCGTAGAACGTGTTGGTCACGTTCATTTCAAGAGTCACATCCTGTTTCTCATCCAGCAGGCGGGCGATCCGGCTCCAATGTTCCGAAGCCATGGTGAGTTGCGGAACGGTGGTAGTTTCGCCCGGTTTGTACGAACCTCCCGACTGGACAAAGACGGTGCCGCCGCCCGCGGTGCCCCGGCTGTGGTCGATGACGGCAAGAACTTTCTCATCGGCGAAGAACTGGTTGAGATCTTTCATGAACTGCCGCCGCCGCAGCATCTCCGATATGCGGAACCGCGGGTGTTCTCCAGGAATCTGGTACTCGCCAATCTTGGCCAGGTCGTCGTCGCTGAGGCGTTTGAAGGGCGCCTCAGCGATCGGTTTCACCTCCGCATCCGGCCCGAAGATCACGATCATACCCGCGAGCTTTCCGCGATACTTGTCGAAGTCTTCCTTCTTTTCGATATTGGCGCGAATGCATTTCCCCGTGACCACGCCATTCGTGCCGGGCGTCCACGCTTTGGCGTAGACGATGAGAGGCGCGATATCGGGCGCGGTCATGCGCACGTTGACGTACTGGTTGGCCCATCCCCGGCCGAACGGACCCCAGGCCTCCAGGTGCGCATCGCTGAGCCCCATTTCGGTGAGTTTGTCGCGCGTCCACTCGTTGGCGCGCTTCATGTTCGGAGATCCGGTGAGGCGCTCGCCGATCGAATCCATCAGCCCCGAAGCCAGTTCCATCACCTGCGAGTGGTGGAAGCCTTCGTTACGAATGCGGGAGATAGTTTCGAGATCGACTTTTTCTTGCCGTTCCTGCGACCGCGCGGCGGGAATGCACAACAGCAGTACGACGAACGAGCAGACGAATGCTGCGGACCTCTTCATGATTGGCTCCTGGATGATTCGCTTCTGCGGGAAAATCAACCGGGGATTATACAACTCATACGCGATCGCCGAGCGGATCGCGATTGTAAAGTTACTTCAAGCGATAGTGGTCTAGCCTGAAACCTAGAACCGCTCAGAGTTGGCGTCATCCCGACCGGAGCCGCTTTTCAGGCGGATGGAGGGATCTCCCCACCTACGAAGTTAGAGGGAAGAAGTACCTCAGCCGTGGTGTCTCGAAAACGTAGCCGCGACTATTTCGCAGATTTGTCCGGCGCGGCCACAGAAGAAGCAGCAGAGGACGGCTCGCTCTTGCCACTCTCGGTTGCGTGAGTCTCGGTAGATTTGGAGTCGTCATCGTCGTCATTCTTCGGAGTGTATTGCACGATGAGCGAGATTCGGCGGTTGGCCGGGTCGAGGGGAGCCTCGGGCTTGCGCAGGCGCTGGTCGGCGAAGCCGCGGACTTGCATCACCTGGTCGGCGCGAATTCCGCTGGCTTGCATTACGCGCCGAGCCGCATTGGCGCGATCCGCGGACAGTTCCCAATTGCCATACGTCGCGGTGGGCGCGTAGGGCTGCGAGTCGGTGTGGCCCTCGATGGAAAGCTTGTTGGGAAGTTTGCCCAACTCCTGTGCCAGAGTGTCCAGCAGTTGAGCGCCGTCGGAATTGAGCTTGGCGCTGCCACTGTCGAAGAACGTGCCGCTGGCGGATTCCGACAGCTCGATGCGCAGGCCTTCGGCAGTCACCGTCATGTCGATGTGGCTCTTGAGCTTTTCGAAGTCCGACATTTGCCGTATGGACTGCTGTAGCTGCTGTTTGAGTTTGGGCATGTTGTCGCGAGTGAGAGTGAAATTTTCTCCCGACCCCGCCATGTTCGAGCCGACTTTCTTCGAGGTTCCCGTCGGATCTTTGAAATATCCGCCCACCGCTTCCTGCACCTGTTTGCTGGTATTGAGCAGCCAGAGAACGATGAAGAGCGCCATCATCGCGGTCACGAAGTCGGCGTAGGCGACTTTCCACGCGCCGCCGTGATGGCCGCCATGTCCGCCTTTCTTTTTGAGGATGAGGATGGGGCGCGTTTTTTCCATAGAACTCCTGCGCCAGCGACTGTCTACGCGCCTGCGGTGGCTGCCGCCGCTGCCTCTCCTCCCCGGTTACGACAGGCTTGCTCCAACTCTTTGAATGAGGGCCGCACGTGGCTGGGCACGGCGCGCCGCGCCACTTCCACCGCCATGATCGGCGCGGTTCCCTTCAGAAAAGAGACCATCAGAACGCGCAGGACGTAGAGAAACGCGTGCTCCTCTGCCGCCGCTTTCGCCATGTTCGACGAAATCGGACCGACCAGGCCGTAACACAGCAGGATGCCGAGAAATGTCCCCACCAGAGCGGCCGCCACTTTATTTCCAATTTCTTCCGGCGGGCCTCCCAGTGCGCCCATGGTGATGACCACGCCCAACACCGCCGCCACAATGCCCAGACCGGGCAGCGAATCGGCCATGGTGCTGAGCGCGGTGGTGGGTTCGGTGGCGTCGTGATGCAGCACTTCCAGGTCCAGGTCGAGCATCTGGTCGAGGTCGAAGGCGTCGACCCCGGTAATCGCCATGCGCAGCGAGTCGCACACAAAATCGCACACGTGATGGTTCTTCAAAAACGCCTCGTTCTTCGAGAACACTGCGCTCTTTTCCGGTTCTTCCACGTCCGCTTCCAGCGCCATCAATCCGTCTTTGCGCGCCTTGTTGAGCAGGTCGTACATCATTTTCAAAGTGTCGATGTAGGTCTGTTTGCCGAACTTCGACGATCCAAACACCCCGCCGATTCCGCCCAGAATTTGTTTGATGATGTGAAGCGGGTTGGCCACCAGTACCGTGCCTAGCCCAGCGCCCCCGATGATGAGCAGCTCGGCAGGCTGGATCAGCACGCGGATGTTGCCATGCTCCATGAGATAACCGGCCGCCACACAACCGAAGACGATGAGAATGCCGACAATCGCAAACATTCCTAACTCCCCGCCGATGAAGTCTGCGCTGCCCGCGGGCGGCACGCGGACGCAGCCTCCAATGATTTCTGCGCCCGCTCCAGCACCATTTCCACGCTGTCTTCAGGTTGGACGATCGCTTGTCCGATCGAAACCGGCAGGGATCGCCGTTCTCCCCACCACTCAATGCTTTCTCCGGCCAGGCTGCGGCGGACGCGCTCGCGCACGCTGCCCAAAGCTTGCTCGCGGCAGCCTCCGAGAATCACCAGAAACTGATCGTCGCTCCAGCGCCCCACGAAATCCGTGATCCACAGGCTGCTTTCCAGAGTGCGCGCCACCACGCGCAGCAACGACGACGCGGCTTCCAGCCCCAGGCTGGCGCGGAAATGAGTGAGGCCTTCCACCCGGAAAAAGAACACGGCGAAGGGAACTTGCACTTTGGTGTACGTCGTCATCGTCTGCCGCAGGTGCGACAGCGTCATGGCCCGGCTGGCCACTCCGGTCACGGCATCGGTGAAATCCGGCATCTGCCGCGTGGCGTCCCGGTCATCCGGGCTGGGCGCCGCCTGCAGGTTCTCAAAGGTTTCGACGGCTCCGATGATCGAACCGCGTTGGTTGTGGATGGGAACCGCGCGGATGCAGACCGGAATTTCGTGTCCGGCCTTGTGATGCAGAAATCCCGTGGCCTCGGCCGGGTGCGAGGTCTTGATGGCGCGGGCCAGGGGACAGTCCTCGCTGCAGAACTCGCAGCCGGGCTGGTCGCAGTGCAGCAACGCCTCTCCCACGCAGGAATGGCCGATGACTTCATGCCGCAAGTGGCCGGTGATGCGCTCTGCGCCGTCGCTCCAGAACACGATCTTTTTCTGCATGTCGATCACGCACATGCCGGTCGGCAAGCTCTCCAGAATGTTGCGGCAGTGTTCCGGTTCGGACAGAGAAAACATACGAGTACGTGGCGCACTCCGCGCTCATAGCATTCATCGGCGGAAATCCCCGGAGACTTCAGCGGAAGCGCGATTCTGGCCGCTCGCCCGAATCGTAGGAAACCGCATAAATCTAGGGGCGATAACCGTATGGCACTTGGGGGGCATGGCCCGGAAGTGCCATAGGCAGACGCCTGCCCCCATTTTATTTTCGTGGGTGAGCAGTTCCGGGGGAGGGCTGCCCGGGCGTCCTGGACTCGAGAGGGTTCAGGACGCTCGTTATTTTTGGGCGAGATTGTTGGGCGAGAGTTTACTGCGATCTGTGATTTCCGGGGATCAGCGGTGGAACGTTCCCATCCACTCCGCCTGCGCCAGGATGTGGCCTTTCATCGCGGTTTCGAGCCGGGGCTTGCCCGCGTTCGCGTTCAGGCTCAGCTTCGTATCCAACGCATAAAGTTTGAAATGGTAGTGATGGGGTTTGTTGGCGGGTGGACACGGCCCGTTGTACCCGATCTTGCGAAAGTCGTTCAGGCCTTGTTCAGAGCCATCCGGCAAGCGCGGGGATTTGCTCACGCCCTCGGGAAGGGAGCGCGCGCTCGCCGGAAGATTCCACATCGCCCAATGATTCCAGTTTCCCGCCGGCGCGTCGGGATCGTCGACCAGCAGTGCGAACGTTTTGGTTCCCGGCGGAGGCTCAGTCCAGCTGAGTTCGGGCGAGACATCGGCGCCGCTGCAGGTGAACTTCTTCGGAATCTCCCCGCCGCTGGGGAAACTCGGGCTCGAAATGCTAAGGCTTGCGCTTTGCGCTTGTGGATGCGCGGGATAAGACATGGCAGGTTGCCTCCCGGTGCAGAGGAGTAACAGCAGGATCGCGGCACATCCGAAGGCGATCGGCCCTCTTCGCCGTTGTCGGAAGTAGAAATTTTGCTCGCGATTTCCCAGCAGCGAATGCATGCGGACCCTCCGCAACCATTCAGTTGGTTGAAATCGTGAAATTGACCGTGATTTTGGTTTGCGTCTCGACTGCTTCCGTGCCCCTGAAGTGCGGCTTGAAATGCCACTGCTTCACGGCTTCCTCGGCAGCACTGGCAAGGATCGGCGGCCCGCTGATTACTTGAAGATCTTCAATCAAGCCATCCCGGCCGATCAGGGCCTCAAGAATCACCGCGCCCTGCACCTTCATCTGGCGCGCCAGCGTGGGATAAGCCGGAACCACGGAATGGGTCACCACATCGGTGGTTAACGAGGATACTTTCGCTCTCTCGGCAGCGTTGCTGGTAACGCTGGCGGCCGTTTCGGCGGAATCGTTGCGGGCAGCGTCCGATTGCGCCGGGGCCGGCGTAGGATGCGATGCAGATCCGTCTCGCAGATCGATCATCACCGAGTTGGTGGCAGGGTGGATGGTGCGGCGATAGTTGCTGGCGATGACCTCCACTTGCAGCGGCGGCAGCACCGTCCTGCTGGCCGTGACTGCGCCAAGATCGCTGGCGTCGACGGCATCGCCGGCATCGTTTGACCGGGACCGCGAATGCTTTTTCTTGTGCGAGGCCGTTGCCGCTTTCTTCGTCGCTACTGCGACTGAGGGGTCGGCGGCTGCGGACTGCGTCTGAGCTGCCTCGTCATGGGGAAACCAGAAATCTCGTTCCAGATACAGCACACTTGCCAGACCAATCACCAGCAAACCCAGCGCGGCGGCCATCATGCGGCGCTGCCTCTCGGCGCGCTCCGCGTGCGACTGCGCCGAGTCCAGGAAAGTGCGGTCGTCTCGGGAAAGGACTGTTTTAGACTCGATCATGATAACTCTCAGGGGGATCAGGTCTCTTGGGGGAAAAACCGTTGCGCATCAGTATGCCCTGAAATCAAGGGAAAAACCAGCAAAACCTGCCGTCGGTTGTGTCTCAGTTTGAAATTCCAGAACCGTTCAGAGTTGGCGTCATCCCGATCGGAGCCGCTTTTCAGGCGAACGGAGGGATCTCCCAACCACGAAGGCAGAGGGAAGGAGATCCCTCAGCCGGCTGAAATGCACCGGCTTTCGGGATGACCCTCGATGAACGATATCCAAAGTTCAAACTGACTCACTACCCGACCGTCGGGAGCTTACCCTCCCAGCCCGCCGGTTTACAGGCTCGTGATATGGTGGGCCGTAACTTTCTGAAGTTCTACGAATCCCATGATGGAGAACGTCCGGGGATATGCCTTCTATGGAGCCAGACAGTCCCAAGCCCGATTCCGGCGAGAGCCAGCAGGCCAAGCCGGATCGCGCAACTGAAGCGGCGGAGGCGCCGGAAACCAGGCCATCCGTTCGCCCCGTAAGCGGCAAGGTCATAGAGCTCGGCGAGCCTCAGCTCGCCCGCCTGTCACGCAGGGAACTGCTGAAGGTGGCGCCCGTGCTTGTCCTGGCAGCTTTTGCGATTCCCGGCGTGCAGGATGCGCTGCTGAAAAAAGGTCTGGGCTTCAGCGACTGGATGTCGGCGCGGCTGTTCCGCCGCGGACATCTGGCTCCCACGTTTTCCGATTCCGAGCTGACTCCCTTCGAAAAGTTCCCCATCAACGACTACGACGTGGATGATCCCGGCGTTATTTTTGAAAATTGGACTCTGACCGTGAAAGGCCTGGTGAAGAAGCCCGGCGACTACAAGCTGCAGCAGATTCAGGCCCTGCCCCCGGTGCGCCACAACACCCGCCACATCTGCGTGGAAGGCTGGGACGTGATTGGCCGGTTCGGCGGCGCGCGGCTGTCGGATTTTCTAAACCTGATCGGCGCCGACACGTCAGCCAAATTCATTACCGTCGCCTGCGCCGACGACTACTACGAGTCGCTCGACATGGCGACGGCGCTGCATCCGCAGACGCTGCTCTGCTACGAGATGTACGACCGGCCGCTGACGCGCGAGCACGGCGCGCCCCTGCGCCTGAACGTGCCCACGAAGATCGGCTACAAGCAGGCGAAATATCTGACCGACCTGAAAGTCACCAATGTTCTCGAAAAGGTCGGCTACTGGGAAGATCAGGGATATTCGTCGTTTTACGGACTGTAGAGCCATTGTTGATTTTTGATGGTTGATTGTTGAATGAAACCAGCGTGAGCAGGGTGTTTTCATTCAACAATCAACAATCAACAATCATCAATCAACAATTTCGGAGAATGTATGAGTGGCACGGTAGTCGAAATCATCCGCACGACCGGCGACGAGACTGAATCCGTCGGCCGCGCGGCCTACGAGCATCCGCTGGTGGTGCGGCTCTGCCACTGGCTGAATGCCATCTCGCTGTTTGTGTTGGTGGGCAGCGGGCTGCAGATTTTCCGCGCCTTCCCCAGCTTCGGAGCGAAGATCCCGCAGAAGGACTTGCTGAACTGGCCGCAATCGCTCGCCCTCGGCGGATGGCTGGGTGGTGCGCTGCAGTGGCATTTGACCTTCATGTGGATTTACCTCGCGACCGGCTTGGTCTATCTCGGCTACCAGTTTTTCAGCGGCAACTACCGGCAGGTCCTGTTTACCCGGCGCGATGTTCCCGGCGTCTGGCCGATGGTCAGGCATTATTTCTTTTTCGGTCCCAAGCCGGAGCAGCATGAAGCCTACAACCCGCTGCAGAAGCACGCGTACACGACCGCCATCGTGCTGGGCGTGCTCTCGGTGCTGACCGGCCTCGCCATCTGGAAGCCGGTGCAGTTCTCATGGCTGGCCTGGCTGATGGGCGGATTTCACTGGGCTCGCTTGTGGCATTTCCTGGTGATGTGGGCCATGTTGGCCTTTGTCTTCGGACATCTGGTGATGGTGGTGCTGCACGGCTGGAACAATTTCGTTTCCATGCTGACGGGTTGGAAGAAGGATCTGGAATACTGACGCGGCGCGACGACTGGCAAAAGCATGGCCGATCCGAACGTGGTTTTGAGCAACCCGGCGCAGGCGGGCACGGCGCGCGAGCAGGAGCTGATTGCCCGCGTGCAGCGCGGCGAAAACGAGTTGTTCTACGAACTGGTGCGGCCCTACGAGCGCCGGGTGTATGCCGCGGCGCTGGCCATCCTGCGCAACGAGAGCGACGCCGAGGATGTGGCGCAGGAGGCCATGTTGAAGGCCCTGGCCAACATCCGGCAGTTTCGCGCCGAGGCGCGTTTCAGCACCTGGCTGATTCAGATCACGGTCAACGAAGCGCTGATGCGGCGGCGCAGGGAGCGCAAGGGCATGGTGGAGGGCATCGACGATCACCGCGATGACGAAGGCGAATACACGCCGCGGGACTTCGCGGATTGGCGCGAGATTCCCTCCGAGGTGTTGGAGCGCAAGGAAGTGCGGCAGAAACTGGCCCAGGCGCTGGCCACGCTCGACCGCAAGTACCGCGAAGTTTTCGTTCTGCGCGATATGGAGCAGTTGAACATTCAGGAGACAGCCGAAGCGCTGGGCATCTCCGTCGCTGCGGTGAAGACGCGGCTGCTGCGGGCGCGGCTGATGTTGCGCGATCTGCTCGCCGGAGGGTGGGAGCAAGGCTGGTTCAGCCGCGTGCCTTTCGAGAAGGGAACGAAGCCATGGTGAACGTGAGCTGCGAACAGGTGTGGCGCGAAATCTCGAATTATCTCGAAGGCGACGTCGATGCCGCCCTGCGCGCCGCGATGGATGAGCATTTCCGCACCTGCAGGAAATGCGCTTCGGTGCTGGAGGGAACGAGAAACGTAATCCAGCTGTATGGCGACGAGCGCATGATCGATGTTCCCGCGGGATTTGGGCGAAGGCTGGAACGCAGGCTGGAGCAGAGCGCCCGAGCGCGCAGTAGCGGTTGGTCGACGTGGTCGGCGTGGCTGGTTCCAGTGGCCGCGCTGGTTTTGATTGCCGGCGGCGTGAGAGTGGCGAATTCGGTGGCCGTTCCTCGCCCGCTATTGTCGAAACACGCGCAACCGGGGCGGGATATTCCTCCCGGGATGTTGGTGGTGGTGTCCGCCGGGGCGAAGGATTTTCACGTGCCGGGCTGCGATTTCATCCACAACAAAGACAAAGAGCAAACCTTGACGGCCAAAGAAGCGATCGAGCGAGGCTATGTTCCGTGCGTGCGCTGCATGCGGAAATACCTGCAGACGGCGGACTCGGGAACTATTTCGCTGGAGTCGGAGGGAGATGCCTACGCAGACGCGGAGCACTAGAAAATGTAGGGGCGGACGCATTCTGCCCTGAGCGGAGTCGAAGGGTCCGCCCCGCGAGCGAAGCGAGCGTTCGCACACCTTCTCCGCCCGGGCCGCTAGCCGTCGGAAGCAACGCTTCGTATCAGGGCATCGCTTTGAAGCGATGCCGCAAGCGCCGCAAAAATAGCCGGCTTCAGCCGCTGTGGTTTGTGGGCGCCAGCGGCTAAAGCCGGTTTCTTGTTTCAGCAGTACGGCATGCCTGAAGGCATGCCCTGATACGAATCTCCTTCTAGCATGCCCCGACACGAACCTCCTTCACCCGGGCCGTTAGTTGTTCTTCATCTGGCCGTTCTTCATCGTGTCTTGCTTCATATCGTCCTTCTTCATGTTGTCTTTCTTCATCGCATCTTTCTTGGCCTTCTTGCTCTTCGCCTTCTTCTGATCGTTCTTCATGGAATCGTTCTTCATCGTGTCGTGCTTGGCGTCGTCCTGCTTCATCTGGTCCTGCGCGAAGGCTGCCATGGAAACGGCCAGAACACAGGCCAGCGACAAATGGCTGAAAAGCTTCTTCATAGGATTCTCCTTAAAAATGAGGATTCGATTTTGTGCCAGCAGTTTTTAGCTGCGGGTTGGAGATGGGATGAGTGGCGCCATGGGAAGTTACAGGAAAGGCGAAAAATTGCTTCCGGCGCGCTCTGGATCAACCGGAAAAATCGTAAACCACGAAGGGCACGAAGGATCACGAAGGGCTCGCGTGCTCTGTTTTTTCCCTTCGTGTACCTTCGTGCCCTTGGTGGTTTAGGATTTTGCGGCGTAAGTCGTTGAAATGTCGTAGCGGCTCACGGGAGCCTCGCAGGCAGCGAAATCTCCCGGCGCCGATGCTTTGCTTGTCCCGGGAGACGATCGTTCGCGCCAGGGGCGTTTCCGGCCCGGCAAGGCGTATTCCTGGCGCGATAGCGAGGTGCTTTTAGCGCCGGCCACGCCCTTCGAATCTCCTTATACGTACACTATTGTACGTACACAACCGCGCATGTACCCGTGAAATGATCGGCTTACGATTTTCTAAAGCGCTTCTAGCAGGCCAGCTGGTCGCGCGTCAGCTTCAGGCCGTTCAGGTTTCCCAGGGCGGTGACGGCCACGGCTTCGGTCTGGAAGAACTCGTTGGCCAGAGTGGTCAGGTCTTCGACGGTGACCGCCTCGATTTTCTCAATCAATTCGTCGAGATCGTAGAAGCGGTCGAAATACATTTCCTGGCGAGCCAGGTTCGACATGCGCGAGGTGCTCGATTCGAGCGAGAGCATCAGGCTGCCTTTGAGTTGCGCCTTGGAGCGGCGCAGTTCTTCTTCGGGCACCGGTTCGCTCTTCAGTTTTCGAAATTCGCTGACCACCGACTGCACCACCTTGGCGGCTGAGGCCAGCGAAGTTCCGGCGTAGACCGCAAGACAGCCGGTATCGCGATAAGGATTCAGATCGCTATAGATGGAATAGGCCAGTCCCTGGCGCTCGCGGATGTTCTGAAACAGGCGCGAGCTCATGCCTCCGCCGAGCACGGTGTTGAGAATGTATCCAGCATGGCGTTTCTCGTGCGCGATGGGATAGGCGGGCACGCCGATGCAGAGCTGCACCTGCTCGAGAGCTTTCTTGTTGCGCAAAATGATCCGGGAAACGATCTTGGGCTTGGAAGAATGGAAGCCGTTGCTCATCGGCTTCATGTGTTCGAAGTGGCGAGTCACGAGTTCGACGAACTTGTCGTGATCGAGATTGCCGGCCGCCGACACGATGATGTTGCCGGGCGCAAAGCGGTGGGCGTAGGCATCCAGCACGGGATCGCGCTCGAAGCGCTTCACCGTCTCTTTGGTGCCGAGGATGGGCTTGCCCAGCGGATGATCCTTCCAGAAATTCTGGGTGAAGATTTCGTGGACGAGATAATCGGGATTGTCCTCGTCCATTTTGATTTCTTCCAGGATCACGCCGCGCTCGCGGGAAATGTCAGCCGCGTCGAACACCGGGTTCAGCACGAGATCGCTAAGAATATCGAGCGCCGTGGGCACATGCTCGTCGAGCACTTTCACGTTGAAGCAGATGCACTCCTTGGCGGTGAAGGCGTCCATGTTGCCGCCGAAGGAGTCGACCTGGCGGGCGATTTCTTCCGCCGTGCGGTGCTTCGTCCCTTTAAAGACCATGTGCTCGATGAAGTGGGAGATGCCATTCCATTCGGCAGCTTCATCTCGCGAACCGGTCTGCAGCCACACCCCGATGGATGCCGAGCGGATGTGCTGCATCTGCTCGGTGATGATGGTCAGCCCGTTGGGCAGTTTTTGACGGCGAATATTGCGTACTTCCTGAGTCATGGTTTACTTCATGCCCGCGGCCAGTCTCTTCGGAACCCCATTCGACTGGCGGAAAAAAAGATATTTCTTATTCTGACATACACTAGCGGTGTGTGCGAGAATAGTTTAACCGTTTAGAATCATCCAGTTAGGATTGATCGCCAAAACTGCGCTGAGCGGATGTGGGCCGTTCGTCGGCAGACCTACAATAGATTGAGCGACTCGATTTCAATGGTGAACCTTTCGCAAAACACGCTGCTCGGGCTGGACCGGCCGGAACTGGTTTCGCTCATGGATCGCCTGGGCGAGCCGGCCTATCGCGCCAGCCAGATTCTGGATGCGGTCTACCGGCAGCGGGTGGAGTCGATCGAGCAGATTTCCACCTTGCCGCAACCAGTGCGGCAGCGTCTGGCGGAACAGGCAGCGTCGATTGGGTTCCCCAAGATCGAGAAGCAATTCGTCTCGCAGGACGGCACGGTTCGCTATTTAATGCAATTCGCCGACGGCCAAAGCGTCGAGACTGTGTGGATGCCGGAGGGCGACGGCGGGGAAGCGGGAGACGGAAGCGAGGCGGGAGATCTGGCGGAGCGCTTTGCGGAAGTACAGGATCAGAAACCGGACCTTCGGCATCTGAATCAGCGTCCGCGCCAGGGACAGAATCAGGGACGCTCCACGATCTGCATTTCCAGCCAGGTGGGATGCGCCGTGGATTGCCAGTTCTGCCTGACGGCGCTGCTGGGCGTGAAACGCAATCTGACCGCGGGCGAGATTGTGGGGCAGGTTTGTGCGGTGCTCAAAGATCAGAACGTTTCGCCCCCCGAGGATCGCATCAACCTGGTCTTCATGGGCATGGGCGAGCCCTTCCTCAACTACGACAATTTCGTAAAAGCCGCGAGATTGCTGGTGGAGGAAGTCGGCATCGCGGAGCGGCGGATGACGGTATCGACGGCAGGCATCGTGCCGCGCATTTATGACTTCGCCGCAGAGAAGGTCCGGCCAAAGCTGGCGATCTCTTTGAATGCCTCGAACGATGGGCTGCGTACGCAGTTGATGCCGCTGAATAAAAAATGGAATCTCGAAATGCTGATGGCCGCCGCGAAGGCGTACCCGCTGCGCACTCGCGAGTGGGTCACGTTTGAATACGTGCTGCTCGGAGGCGTGAACGACGCGCCCGAGAACGCGAAGGAAGTGGCGGAGTTGCTGCGCGGGGTACGTTGCAAAGTGAATCTGATCGCGCTGAATCCGGGGCCGGGAATTGAGTTTACAACTCCGAGCGCAGAGCGGGTCGCGGCCTTTCAAACGATTCTGCGGGAGGCGGGAATTCCGGCGTTCGCCCGGCGTCCGCGCGGGCGCGACATTTACGCCGCTTGCGGGCAGCTCAAGCGAACGGTTGAGATTGCCACAGCGCCGGCGCCTTAGATTCCATCGCCGTGGAGGTGAGGGGATCGATGGCTGGGAGTTCGACTCGCAACAGCATCGCCCCATCCTGGCCGTATTCCCGCACAATCTGCCCGTGATGTTCCTGCAGGATTCCCTGGCATGCGCTGAGAGCCAAACCATCTTCGGCATCGGCATCTACCGCGCTGCGGGTATCGGCGTTCGACGACGGCGCGCCAGGAGTGAAGATCTGCAGCAGGCAGACCCCCTCGCGGCCTTCGGTGGTGACGTTTACGACTCGTCCCCCGCGCTCGGCGAGCAGGTGCAGAGAGTTGGCCAGCAGTTGCAGGCAAACCTGCAGCAACTGGTTCGAGTCGCCCAGAACTTTTTGCAGGCTGGAATCCAGTTGCATGCGGACGTCAATCTCCAGCGCCTCCCATTGCGGCTGCGTAAGTTTCACGGCGGTGCGCGCCAGCGTGTTCAGATCGAGAGGCGTTTTGGGCGAAGGAGACTGGCGGGCAAAGCTGATCAGGCTGGCCACCAGCGACTTGGTGCGGCGCACGTGCTGCCCGATTTTCACCGCCAGCGGCTTCTGCTCGGCGGTAAGCGCAGTGCTCAACAGAAGATCGGAATATCCCAGCATGGCGGTGATTGGGTTGTTGAGTTCGTGAGCGGCGCCGCCCACCAGTTGTCCGATGGAGGCGAGTTTTTCGGATTGCAGAATTTGCGCCTGCAGGCGTTTCAGGCTATCGAAGGAATCGTGCGAATAACTCAACAACCGGTAGAGTTCACGATCGAGCATCTGCTGGCGCACAAACACCAGCACGCCCATGAAGAATGCGGCGCACAAAGTGAGCGTCAAGCGGAAGACGCGGATGCGGGCCGGAACCTGGCCGTCAAGGATCACCCAGCCGGCAAACAAGGGAAGAGAAAAGACCGCGATCATGCTGCAGCGGGCGATCCAGACGCCGTAGGAAGAGGCCGCTCCGGGCGCATCGGCTTCCGGCTTCGCTAACTTCGTACGCAGGCCAACCCAGGTCAGGCACCCCATCGCCGCCACCAGCGGAATGTCGTACAGGCTACCGCTGTAATAGGCCCCGCGGGCGATGGCCCAGTTGGCGAGCGTGGAACTGGTGGAGTAGCAGAGACCGATGCCGAAAAGGAAGGCGTAGAGCTTCTTCCATTCGCCCTTGCTCAGGATCCAGCAGCCCACCAGGCCGGTCAGATAGGCAATTTTCTCGGTGTTGTAGGCCAGATTGAGATTACGGTTGTAGGCTGCGATATCCGGTACAACATACTGCCAGGGCATGACGAGCAGGACGTAGAGATAAATCCACCAGACGACCAGAAGCGTGAAATCCAGCCGGCCGACGCGAGCGGCATATTCGTCGCGGGGAACGTGGGGACGAAGCCCGATCGCCGCCATCAGCGGCACGATGTGCAGGAAAAGAACAATGTCCCAGGCGCAGAGGTCGGGCACATCCTGCTGCAGCACCACCTCGTAATAAGTCCAAAAGATCTGGTAGGCAAACCAAAAGCCGATGCCGAGAGTGATCAGCGCCCAGAACAGGCGCATGCGGCCCTGGGAGGCCCGGGCGAGCGGGATGAAGGCGGCGGCGCCAGACAGCAGCAGCAAGCACTGCGTGAGATCGCTGAAGGTGGTCAGGCCAAAGGATCGCGGCAGGGTCAGGGCGGCAAGCATGAACGCTGCTGTCATGCCGGCGGCCGCCGCCAACCAGATTTTGGAGCGTTTGCTCAAGAAGACGCGACCTCGGACCTCATTTTAGATGGGAACGTGGGCGGTCATTGGTTACTGTGGTAACCTCGCGGCAGGCTAGAATGTAGGGGCCGGAGCGCCTACGGGTCAGGTCTTCCGGAACTCACTTGTCCCTAAGCTTTTCTTATTCAATAATATGCGGCATAGCCGCCACTTTCATGGAGAGCGACTCCATTGCATCCTCGCGTTGAGCGCTATCGACAATCCTGGAGATTGAGAATCCAGCCAGATCCGGGGGAGACCCGGCGCATTGAGCGCTGGCTGGCGACGGCGAGAGTGTTTCTCGCGATTTCCGCGCTGGGCGCGATTTACATGGATCCGGCGCAGGTCGGTCACGCCCCGATTGCGACCGCGCTGCTCGGGTTTTATCTGGTGCACGGTGTGATTGTCATGATGCTGTTGCGGTTGCGACAGCAGTCCACCTCCGGCTTTCGACTGTTTGTGCATACGGGGGACGTTGTATGGCCCGCCGTGATCTCGGTTTTCGCCGCGGGCTCCGGCAGCCGTTTTTTTCTTTTCTTCTTCTTTGTGCTGGCCGCGGCCGCCTACCGCTGGGGACTTTGGGAAACGCTGGGAACGGCCGCAGCGGAAGTGGTGCTGTTATGGGCGGGCAACCTCATTGTTCTCCACGTGCAGTTGGGGCCGGCAAACCCGGTGCTGGAGCGACTGCTCAGCGGCGTGCGGGCCAGTGTTCGCGACTTCCAACCGCAGCGTCTTTTCATCCTCTCGATCTACCTGATCATCATGGGCCTGCTGTTGGGCTATCTGGCGGAACAGCAGAAACACTTACGGGCCGAGAAAGCGGTGGTGACGGGGACCCTGTCGCGGATTCGAGTCGAGGCCGGCCTGACGGGAACAATGAACCAGATTTTTGGCGAACTGATGAACATGTATGGAGCCTCGCGGGTGCTCATTGCGTCGCAGGAAACCCGCGGGAAACGCGTGTTCGTGGGCGAATTGAGCAAGGCCATCGGAAATGCGCCGCCCGAGTTCCGCTGGCTGGAATCAGCGACCCGCGACGCGAAAACTTATCTAAGCAACTTCCCTGGCGAAGTCTGTTGCGTCGCGGCCCGCGGCGATGGCTGGAAAACTTTGGCGCTCGATCAAAGCGGGCGTCCCGTGCCCGCACAGGACTTGCTTTCCATTGCGCAACTGCGCGAGGTGCAAGCTTTCGAGTCGTTCATTACGGTCGCGTTTCATTCCGGTAGCGAGTGGCGGGGCAGGATATTTCTCTTCAATCCATTCTGGCGCGGCGAGACCCAGGAGGAACTGCGATTTCTTTTGGACCTGATCCGGCAGGTGGGGCCGGCAGTGTATAACGTTTACCTGCTGCACCGGCTGAGGCGGCGGGCGTCGGCGGCCGAGCGCGCGCGCTTCGCGCGGGAACTGCATGATGGCGCGGTACAGTCGTTAATCGCCGTAGAAATGCAGGTGGACGTCATCCGGCGGCAAGCCGACGCCAACGTGCCCATCGGCGCGGAACTGGGGCGGATCCAAAGCCTGCTGCGCGAAGAAGTGCTGAAGCTGCGGGAACTGATGCAGCAAATGAAGGCGATCGATGTGGATGCCGACCGCCTGCTCGGAGTCTTGCGAGACACGGTGGAACGCTTTCAGCGTGAGACCGGGATCACGGCGCGCTTCGTCACCGATCTGGAAGAATTGGATATGCCGCAGCGTGTATGCCGGGAGATCTTGCGGATTGTGCAGGAGAGCCTGGTGAATGTCAGAAAGCACAGCGGGGCGCGGCACGCGCTGGTGCGGCTGAGTTCCAATGGCGAGAAGTGGAACCTCACCGTGGAAGATGACGGCCGAGGCTTCGAGTTTGCCGGCCGCTACAATCACGACCAGATGGAAGAAGATGGCAAAGGGCCCCTGATCATTAAAGAGAGGGTACGTTTGATTGCCGGCGAACTCACGGTAGAATCAAATCCCGGACAGGGAACGCGTCTGGAAATCACCGTGCCTCGGAACGGGGAAGTGGCGCATGAATTTTAGAAAAGCACAGCAGGTACGTCTGGTGATCGCAGACGACCATCCAATTTTTCGCGATGGCCTGCGCCGATTGCTGGAAGCGGAATCGGATTTCAAAGTGCTGGGCGAGGCGTCCGACGGCGCGGAAGCAGTGAAGCTGGCGCGTCAACTGAAGCCGGACATTCTCTTGCTCGATCTGGCTATGCCCAAGCATCCAGGGCTGGAAGCGCTGCGCGACCTCAGTATGCCGGCGAACGCCAGCCCGGTGCGGGTGATTCTGCTGACCGCGGCCGCGGAAAAGAGCCAGATCGTGGAAGCGTTGCAACTGGGCGCGCGCGGCGTCGTGCTCAAAGATTCGGCGACGCAACTTTTATTGAAGGCGATTCAGACGGTGATGGCGGGCGAGTACTGGGTGGGCCGCGAGAGCGTCTCGAACCTGGTGCAGTATCTGCGCACCTTGATGCAATCGTCGCACGACGAAGCCCGGCAGAAAAAATTCGGCCTCACCCCGCGTGAACTGGAGATTGTTTCGGCGGTGGTGGCGGGCTATTCCAATAAAGAGATCGCGGAATATTTCAAGATCAGCGAAGATACGGTCAAACATCATCTCAGCAACATCTTCGACAAGTTGGGAGTTTCCACCCGCCTGGAACTCGCGCTGTTCGCCGTGAATCAGGCTTTGCCGCTGAAAAGCATTGCCTGATCAGGCAATGCCCGGGGCGAACCCTGGTCGGTAACGGGTGGCACTTTCGTGCCATTGGTCGGCATGGGCAGCGAAGACTATAGTTTTTACAACGGTCAACCTGCATATCGACTTGGGGTAAGTGTTACCACGATCGATAGACGGGCAAGGGCGAGCAAGTTAAAGAGGAGCCTCGTGGCAAAGCGTCTTCAGCAGCTCTGGAACGATGAGCGCGGCCAGGATATCGCGGAATATGCGGTCATGCTGGCGGTTATTCTGGTAATCGTGGTAGGAACGATTCGCCTCATCGGATCGAACGCCAACAATGTGTTTTCTCAAGTGGGCAGCTCGATCCAATAAGCGGTGATCCGGGAACTTGGCAGTTTCTAAGCGGCCGATCGCTGCGCGTGGTTTTCTGCGCCTACTTACTCTCACATAGCAGAGCTGAAAAACAGCTAAAGTTCAGCGTCGTGGTGCTCCGGCAGGAGCGCTTTGGATGGGGCCACCTATTTCAAGCCTGTACAGGTACTCAGGCAAAGGCTGGCCAGTGTTGAGGTCTACGTCAAAGCGGTGTTGTGCACCGCAGCACTTGTGTGCTATGCGTCCGAGGTTGAACCGCCATGGGACATCGCCCGCGTCGCCGCAATCCTTCTCGACGCGGAAACGAGACCACCCATCCAGTGGTCGGGCCGGACTCCCACACACCGGGCAGTGATGACCACAACACCTCTTCGTCACCCTACGTCACCTTCCACGCGCAACCAACCTTTCAGTCCAATCTTCAACTCGCCCGAACCACAGTCTATTCATTTCTCTTCTCGCTCGACCTCCAGAATCGCATCACCTGCTCGTGCCTCTTGGCTCTGCCATTTTCAATTGTTCGTAAGCAGTACCTACAATAATTCGCCGGGAGAGACGGTTTTATCAATGGAATCTCGTGCTCCTTGGAAGGACTGTGAATGCAGTAATTGGGGCGAGTCTGTTCAACAACTCCGTTGTTGTCGTTATCCCATCCGCAGACTTCACAGACACCTTCTGGTAGGACGCGAAAGCGGGCGCACTGACTGCAAGACACCAAGCGAAATTCGGCTTCCGTGAACGCAAACAACGGATGGATTGGGACACCCTTCAACCCGCCCGGGGGATCGTAGAGCCCGCAGCGACACTCGTGGCAATCACCGTAGAGAGTTGATTCTGGGTAGAGGTGCAACTCCGCAGAATGCCCGCACCGACACGATGGCAGACCTGATTCATGCCTTTGTTCCATGAGGGCCATCCTAGGAGTTCCCGGCGTCCCCGACAAGAAAGACCTTAACCGCAGAGATCGCTGAGGAATTCGCTGAGATCGCGGAGGAAGCTACTTCCTGATTTTTTCTTTCCACTTCGTTTCGAGAGGTTATTTTGCCGGACTCGCTTCTGGCGATGCGGCATTCAGCGCGGCTTTCTCGGTGCCGCCGGGCGACAGCCGGGTCAGATAAGGAAAGAACGGGGTAATCTCAAACTCCATTTTCTCGCGGGCGGAAGTCAAAGCTACCGGTTTGGCTTTGGAGAGTTCCACTTGATCGCTCCAGGGATCGACCTTGATGCGTCCTCCGAGAGGCAGAGCCGCGATCTGGTCGAGGCGCTTGGGATCTAGTTCCGGCGCCGCTGACAACAGGGGCGACATGCGGATGCTCTTGCCTCCGGCGAAGCTGTTGCCCAGATGCGGACGAATCAGATTCGGCAGGTCGGGTCCCTTCTGCTGCAGAGCCTTGAGAAACAGTCCGGCATTCCCGAGCTTGTCTTTGTAGGGAGAATTCTTGAGCAACTCGAGAGCCTTGGTATCCGCAGCTTCTTCGTCGGCCGCGCTCTGTTTGAAATCGAGACGCTGGAAGGATTCCTCGTCGGGGAAGAAGAGTTTGTCGTTGAAGGCGAGCTTGGTATCAAAGGGATGTCCCAGCACGATGTGGCTGAGCTCGTGAGCCAGAACCATGGCCAGGGAAGCCTCGTCGGGAAGCACATCCAGTAATCCGCGGCTGATCACGATGGTGTGGCCGACGGTGAAGGATTCGAGAGGAGAGGTCAACAGGACGCGGCAGTGCACATCGGTTTGCAGATCGATGTTGTTGGTGACCAGCAGATTGTTGACCACGGTCGCCAGGACCTTGTCCACTTCACCGGGAGGCGCCAGCAGGCCGATTTTCTGCATGCGCTCGATGGCATTCTCTTCCGCCTGCTTTTCCCACATGCGTTGGGCGACGATGGGACTGGGGTCGGCCGCGGCGTCGCTTTGATCGCTCACCGACTGTGGAGAGTCAACCAGAATCTGCGTGAACTCCTCGTTCTTGTTCAAGCCCTTCAGGTCGTAGCCCCACAGGCGCGTCTGCGCCTTGAAGTGAAGCGTCTTGGAGAGCCCGGTCTTCATGTTGGCTTCTTCGGTGTAGACATACGCCGGCAGCCAGGCGCCCGGACGCAAATTCAGACGCCAGCTGTCGAAGTGGAAGAAGAAATTGGCTCCCTTGGGCTGGGGAGAATACGTTCCGTTGAAGCGCACGATGTTGTAGTTCTGATCCTCCACCCAAATCCTGCCCAGGAAGCGGATGGTCTTGTCGCCTTCCCTGGGCTGGACGTCGATCACCAGGCAGCGAACTTCGCCGAGAAATTCACGACGCACGAAGTTGAACTTGTAATTTCTCTTCTGGAAATCGGAATCCAGCACCACCATCTGGGCGAATCCCAGGGGTAGAAATTGCAAAGAATAAAGCCCGGTAAGCTTTCTCAGCATGCGATGGCCGAAGCCGGGTTGTCCGACAAACGAGACATCTTCGGGGCCGTCGCTCATGTCGAGCCGGCCCAGGAAATAACGGTCCCGCACCGGGTAGGTATTCCCACTGGGATCGTTCTTCAGATCCTGCAGGTAGGTTTCGACCAGGGGATGCATGTGGCGCATCTGGGCCATGAAAAAGTGTTCGCGCTGCACCACGCGGTCCAAGACGTTATTGAGTGTGGCGGCAGGCGGAGCGCTCGGCGCGGCCGAAGGACTGATTGCCGACTGCGGCGCAGATGGAGACGGAGCCGATTCCTGAGCTACGGCCGCCAAGCTGCCGGCCAGAAGTACTAGAAACAACGCCAAGCCCGAACCAACGATACGCATAAGAACCTTCTGGGAGCGATTACGCCAATTGGAAAATGATGTGTACGACGGCCGTTGAATCTGAGGGTTGACCGTCTTTCAGTGCCGGCTTGAAGCGGATCTGCTCGGCAGCATGCACCGCTGCATCGTCCAGACCGTGCCCGAGCCCCCGAACCACGCGTACCACGCGCAGCCTGCCAGATGCTTCAAAGACCACTTCGAGTAAGACCTCGCCCTCAATGCGCTTGGCGCGGGCCTCTTCCGTGTAGCTGGGAACCGGCTTGGAGATGATCTCCGCCGGAACCACTTTTGCCGGAGCCTGAGCCGCCGGATGCGATTGAACTGTGGGAGGAGCGGGCACGTCGGCGTCGCCGAATCCCGCCTGGCGCACGCTGGCGGTGTACGAGGCGCGAGAGTTTCCGGTAGCGACGCCGCTGCCGAATCCGGTGCTGGCGACTACTCCGCGCACGCCGTTCGCTCCGCCTGTGCCATTGCCGTATCCCGGACCCGTGGGCATATCAAATCCGCCTGCCTGTGCGATGTTGACCGCGCGCGTTTGAGTTGTACGGGCGGGGACACCATTCGGGTCGCCGAAGCCACCCGTTTGTACATGCTGCGGAGCGCGTTCGATGGTCTGCGGAGCAGAGCTTCCAGTGGAAAACACGTTGGTTCGCACGGCTTGCTTAGGCATCACGGGCGCGCTGGTGGGCACGGGCGCCGGTTTCTTCGGCGCGATCTTTACTTCGGGAAGCGGCGTATCTTCCACTCGCGCTTTAGGCTGCGGTTGAGGAGCGGGCAGGCGCAGAGCGGCAGGAGGCGGATCGAGCATCGCATCCATGACTGGCTTGGGCAACTGCCGCTGCGGCGCATGATTTTCAGGGACGGGAGTGGGCACCAGTTCGATGGCGTGGTAGTCCTTCTTCGGTCCCTCCATGATTTCGGGATGAAGAACGGGGATCCAGACCGCGATGGCGATGATGATCGCCTGGATTCCATAGCTGAAGACGAACTCGTGCCACGGCGTCTTCCACTTTGGCAGGGAAGAAAACAATACCGACCCGTCGGAGTACGGAGACCTCATAACCGAGTCTTGCCCACAGTGTCCTGAACACTGGTTACAGAGTAAAAGCTCTACCTGCCCGATCGGTGGGACCTGGGAAAAGGCAGGAACCTTTGAGAAAGTTTACTACCGTAGCTTGAGGAATGCACGAGAGAGGCCATTCCTGAAGCCACGGACTAAGAACAACTACATGCCGGATCAACGGCTTACCTTATATTGCCACTGATCTCAAGGGCGTCAAGAGGCGGATATGCAAAAAAAGTACACTGTGTTGGACAGAATTCCCAACTTGGGGCGGTTGATCCCTAGCAGTGCACGATTTTGTCACTTTTGATGCCGCGGGTTGCGTTGCGGGTATCGACCACGAGTTTCGCCTCCTGGACAATGCGGCGGTAATCGTAGTCGGAGTGGTCGGTGACGATGACCACGCAATCGTACTGGCCCAGATCCTTCAGGTCGGCGCATTTCATCTGCAAGTCGTACTTGCGCCCCTTGCCGATGAAGGGGAAGTAAGGATCGTGATAGCTGACCTGGGCTCCGTCTTTTTGCAGAAGTTCGATGATGGTGAGCGAAGGCGATTCGCGCAGGTCGTCGATATCTTTCTTGTAAGCGACGCCGAGGACGAGCACGCGCGAGCCGTTCATGGATTTCTTGTGCCGGTTGAGTGCGCCGCTCACCGAGGCGAGCACATGGTAGGGCATGTTGGTATTAATCTCGCCGGCCAGTTCGATGAAGCGCGTGCGGAAATCCCACTCCTGGGCTTTCCAGGAAAGATAGAAAGGATCGACGGGAATGCAGTGGCCGCCGAGTCCGGGCCCGGGATAGAAGGGATGAAAGCCGAAGGGCTTGGTGGAAGCGGCTTCGATGACTTCCCAGATATCGATGCCCATGCGCAGGCACAGCAGCTTCAATTCATTGACCAGCGCAATGTTGACACAGCGATAGATGTTCTCGAGGAGCTTGGTCATTTCCGCCGCGGCCGGAGAGGAAACCGGAACAGTGCGGTTGAAAATGGAACCATATAAAGCGCCAGCCAGTTCGGAAGCCTGCGGATTCAATCCGCCGACAACTTTAGGAATATCGCGGCGCGCCACCGTGGTATTGCCGGGATCTTCGCGCTCGGGAGAGAAGGCGACAAAGAATTCATTTCCGGTCAGCGCCTGGTTGCGGGCGGCTTTGAGCCCGTTCTTATTTTCTTTTTCGAGGATCGGAATCATCACCTCTTCGGTCGTGCCGGGATAGGTCGTGCTCTCGAGCACGATCAACTGCCCGGCGCGCAGATGCGGAGCGATGGAATGCGTGGTGTCGGTGATGAAGCTGAGATCCGGTTCGTGATACTCGTCCAAAGGAGTGGGGACGCAGATGATCACGGCGTCCATGGCGCTGATCTGCGAGTAATCGGAGGTCGCGGTGAAGCCGTGAGTCTGGGCGGACTGGATCTCTTCCGCCGCGATGCGGTAAATGTAGGAAGCACCTTTGCTCAGGGCTTCGACCTTGCGCGCGTCGATGTCGAAGCCGGTGACGCGGAATTTCTGCTCGCTATAAAGCAGGGCTAGAGGCAGGCCGACATAGCCCATCCCGATGATGCCAATGCGGGCCTGGCGTTCCTGAATCTTAGTCTTCAATTGTTCGATCGAGGTATCTGCGGCAGAGTAAGTCGACATGAGAATTCCCAAGCCTTATGAGGCGAATTGGCCGAACGCGCATTTTAACACGCTGAAGCCGCATGGCTTTGGCCCGAAAGGGTGGCGAATGAACGACGAAGCTCGAAGGGCGACAGTGCAGGGGATGATGCGCCGATGACCATGGATCGAGGATACAGGCGCAGATGGTGGGCTGTGGCAGTGCTGCTGGTCGCGGGGTTGATTGTATTTGCGGCCAATGCGGGGAAGATGCTGGTGGTCGACTCTCCCCAACCCTCGGATGTGATCGTGGTGCTGGCGGGCGAGACGGATTCTCGCCCGGCGCGCGCCTTGGAGTTGCTGGATCAGGGCTATGCCCGGCGGCTTCTGATCGATGTTCCGGTTGACGTCAAAGTCTTCGGGTTCACCGAAGAAGAGTTGGCGGAGCACTACGAGCACAGCCGTCCGGAGGCAGCACAGTTGGGCATTTGTCCTATTGAGGGGCTCTCGACGCGGGACGAATCTCACGACGTGGAAAAGTGTCTGGCCAAAGAGCCGGGCGCAAGGATTCTGATCGTGACTTCGGATTATCACACGCACCGGGCGCTGAGCATTTTTCGCCACGAGATTCATGGGAAGGTGTTTTCCGTAGCGGCTGCCTACGACAGCACGCAATACGGGACTCATTGGTGGGCCCACCGCCAGTGGGCGAAGACGTGGTTCGACGAATGGTTACGTTGGTTTTGGTGGACGCTGGTAGAGCGCTGGCGCTGAACAAATCGCCTGACCAGTGCGGAAAGTGGCGGCACTTCCGAGATGAGATTTCCACCGAAAAGCGCAAGGCGCATCACGAAAGAGATTGACGGAGAACGATGGAGGAAGGTACGATTTTGTTTAAAATGACTCCCAAGAGAGTTATTCCCTACTGTGGGGACGCAGATTCTGCCTTCCGTCGGGAAATTTGTGTGCCCCAGTCGTCACTCAGATTACTGTCCTGCACGGTGGTTGCAGAGGAATGGAAGCGATGACGAGGCCCTTGTACGTCAGGATCCTGAGCTGCCTGCTGGTGGTGATTTTTCCGGCTGCCCTTTTTGCAGCGGATACCTCTGCGGCAATGCTCTACAGCCATGGCACCGCATTGCTCAATGGCAACAGCGTTGCCAGATCCTCGGCGATTTTTTCTGGCGACCTGGTGCAGACCAGCGCCGACTCCGTTGCCAACATTAACGCTACCGGATCCAGCGTGCTGGTTCTGAATGAATCGCTGGTTCAGTACGAGGGTGGCGCGATCAAGTTGGAGCACGGCGGCGTCACCATATCGACTTCAAAACTGCTGGCCACCCGCGCCGGCGGGGTCACCGTTACGCCCAGGGCCGGCGTGTGGACCGAATTTGACGTGAGAGACGTCGACGGCAAAGTGGAAATCGCAGCCCGTAAGGGCGACCTGACCATCAGCGACGCCAAAGGAACGACTACCTTGGCACAAGGTCAGCAGAGCACGCGGGACGAATCCCAGTCGCAGGACGATTCCCAGGGGCAGAGTAACAAGAAAAAGAGGAAGGGCGGCGGCGGAGCACCCGGACCGGCTGCCGGCGCCAGCGGAGGCGTCCTCAATAGTCCAGTGGCTATCGGAATTGCTGGTGGCCTCATCATCGGTGGAACCGCGTGGGCGTTGAGCAAGAGCGATGATCCGGTGAGTCCAGTCAAGCCGTAAACCCTCGTCGATTCGATTTCGGGCGGCAGTCTGGCCCAGACTTGCCCCCCCGCGTGCACTACCACGAACCCGGCTGCCCCACGCTTCGTGGGGTTCGAAGCGTGGGCATCCCTGCTGCCGGCATCAGGAGATTTTTCTGACCAGCAGCTCCGCCTTCTGCGGTTCGTTGACCACGACCGGACCGGACTCGTCGTAAGCATAATGGCGGAAGCTGCTCCAGGCCCATTCTTGCGGCTCCAGAACCAGGCCCCGCTTCACGGGGTTGCGGTGGATGTAGCGCAACTTCTCGACCCTTTTGTGCTCCGAGAACACCACGAAATCGTAGAACCGTGACTGCCAGATCCGCCCGCGTTCCACCGACGCGTGCCAGAGCGCCAGTTCATTCGAATCCATCGTGCGGCGCAGGCGCGAAAGCAGACGCCGGGCGAATCCCTGCTTCACCGCTTTCATCACCAGCGACGGGCCGCCGCGCTCGGGCTCGCTGATCAGCAAGTGCACATGTTCCGGCATCACCACATATCCCGCAACGACAAAGCGATAGCGTTGCCGCACCTGCTCCAGCACCTGCAGAAACAGATCGCGGCTCCGGGCACTACCCAGCAGCGGCCAGCGCTGGTAACAACTGGTTGTGATGAAGTGCGAGTAGCCCGCACCGTAGTATCGATGGAGACGGTTGGGCATTGGGCGACATATAGCACGGATGGGAGAGCGGTGGCTGTGACGGTTGAACATTGGGCGATTGAGACCGGTGGAAAAGCAGCGGGATTGCAGACGCATTTGGGAAAATCTCCTGCGAGTCAGCGGCAGGAGTGCCCACGCTTCGAACCCCGCGAAGCGTGGGGCAGCCGGGTTCTTGGTGATGCATGCGGGAGCAAGCCTGGGCCAGCGCCCGTTCCCGATTGACCTAACCGTCTTCTCACTCCGCTTGTCCCCCCGACACTGTCACATCAGTCCCCCTTGCCTGTGGGGGCCCCGGCGGGTGGCCCAGGGTTTTGATCTCTTTGGAATCACCACCACGGTGGGTGCCCCGTCTTTTGCGCGCTCTCTGCAAAGGGCGGGAACCACGAACCCGTGCGCCACTGGGTTTATGTAGAGCCAAGCGTTGTGTCGGCAGCATCGTACCCGCCCTTGCAAAAAACGCAAGGACGGGGCACCCTCAGCAGGGATGGCGCCAACAAGAATCGCCAAGGCCGGGCCACCCCCCCGGCAGTATCCAGCCTCTGAGGATTCGATTCATCTAAGGATTCGATTCCTTCGATCGCGCGAATGAACTGCCGTTGTCTGGCGCGATGGGACGGTCTCCGTTCTCTTCACTTGTGGAGGCCCGAGGCCGCCCCTTCTTGGCTATCTTCGGCAGCGGGGAAGCGGCTAGCGCGCAGAGCGTATAGAAGACGGCGGCGTTGGCTGGGATCTGCAAATTGAAATCCACGAAACTGTGGAGCAGAATCCCTGTACATCCGAGCAAAGCGGCCACTGACACGGCTCCGTCCCAGCGGAACTCCCAGCGGCGAGAGGTGCCGGGCAAGCCGTAGCGGTATAGGAACACCAGAAACCACAGCATCAATACGAAGCCGACCAGCCCTGTTTCCACCAGCAGCTGCGCATAGTCATTGTGCGCTTCATTCACAAAAAGATTCGTATAGAAGGTGCGGAAAGCGGGATAAACGGTGGGAAAGGTTCCCAGCCCCCAGCCCCAGACCGGGCGGTGGGAAAACATTCGCAAGCAGTCCTTGGTGATGTTCCAGCGGATGCCCGGGGCCAGATCGCCGAGCCGGCCTAGAACTTGTCCTTTACCCACAAAAACCAAAAGGCCGAGAACGAAGATGCAGACCGCCAGCAGGCCGACTGCGACGCGATAATTTCTTCTCTGGTAGAGAGCCAGTGCGCCAAACACCGCGACTTCGAAAGCGAACGAGAGCATTCCGCCGCGCGAGCCGGAAAGAAAGATCGTGCTGGCCATCAACACGGCGGCGAAGGCCACCAGGGCGCGCTTGCCCCCGTGAAAAATATGACCCATGCTCAGGACCAAGGGGAACGGGACGAGCATTTCCATCAGTCCGGCGTAGTGGTCGCGATTGACGTAACTTCCCCAGATGGTGCCGTGGAATCGTGGAGTGTAGAACCAGAAGAACTTGCCCTCGGAAGTCAGCGCCTGAGCGATGGCGTAAAAGGCGTAGACCGATCCAAACAGGATCACGGCCAAAGCGAATTTCTTGCGAACCCCTTCGGCGAGAATGCATTCCGCGGCAATGAGCATGACCATGCCGTAGGAGACGTACTGCAGGACTTCGTATCGGGTGATGTAAGCGTAGGCCGAGGTGCGCAGCAAAACCTGCGCGAGGAGAAGCACAAAGAAGAACAAGGCCGGCGCGTACAGCGGGTTCTTCGACAGCTGGACTCGCCCGGAGGTCCATTGCTTTCGTGCCCAAGTGAGGAATAGAACCGACGCGGCCGCCTCGAATACGAAGGCAGACCACTCCTGGACGGCTCCGAAAGCCAGGATGGCGAACACCAGAGTGGCGCCCAGGCCGGCCGCCATCGCCCATGGCCGGCTGCCCGGCTCGCGCGGAGTGCGGCGCTCCAGATCGATGGAGTCGGGCGTATTGAGCACCATATGCGATGAGATCTTCAACTTTGCGAATCCTTCAATTCGTGGTCTCCACCAGCATGACGTTGTCGATCCACATCTTCCCGCGAATGAGCGGCTGAGGAGGGTCGCGGACGATTTTCAGCAACAGGAGATTGGTATTCGGTCCGGTTTGGAATCGTGCTTCCTGCAGACGCCAGGGAGTAGAGCCCAGGGTATCGTCGGTCAGGACGTAGGAGGCATTGGTGAAGGCATCGACAATGGCGAAGCGGGGACCGCTGGCGGTGTCGATATCTTGCGTCCGGGACTCGGCACTGAATTCGTACGAGGTATTCGGTTTCACGGGGATGAACTGCACGAGCTGCGGTCCGGGCACACTCTGTCCGTCGAAGGTCACGGAAAGCGAGCGGGTTCCGCTGCGAAACTCGTTGGTGTCGATGGCCAGGGCGGCATGCGAGTAAGACTGGAACCACCAGTCGAATCCGCCATTCAGCAGGTTCTCCTCGAATCCGCCGTTCACCACCAAGTTTCTCTGCGAAGGCAGATATGCCTGAAGGGAAGGGTCAACCTTGGCGAGCTCCTGCCATGCGGACTTCGCCGCGTCCACTTCGTGTTGGGAAATGAGAAGCCGGAAGTAAGGGAGCGCAGGCGTCGCGGAGAAGGGTTGCTGCAGCGCGATCAGACGATCCCATACGCTTTCGGAGGCAGCGACCTGCTGCTTGGTCACCAGCAAGCCGAGAAACGACAGGTAGAGATCGGCTCGGGGTGGCAAGGCATGGTCCATAATTTCGGTGGCGTCTCCACTGGCGCGCCAACAAAGTTCAAGGACCGAATTGACGGATTCCGGATCGTTGGCCAGCACGACCTGGAAGTAGCGAAGCGCCTTTTCCCGATCGCCCTGAACCAGGAAGAAATTGGCCGCCTCCCAGGCGACATGAGGAGTAGTCGGGTCGGCGTCCACGGCGTGCAGGACGCTCTCTGCCTGCTCGGCGGTGTCCCCGGCGAGTTGGTACGCACCGGCCAAATCCAACCAGTAGCGGGCTTCGTGAGGATTCAAATGAACGGCGGTGCGGTAACTGGAGATGGCTTCATTGACGCTGGTGCCGGACAGGGCTAGCTGGCGGCCGAGGAGGTCGGGATATTCGGCATTCGCCGGTTCCCACCGAATCGCTCTCTGAATTTTTGGCAGGTCGAGTCGGGCGGCCAGAAAAGACGCGACGAAGGGTCGCAGAGCAAATAGCAGATAAAAGCCGACGCCGAGAAAGCAGGCGGCCGCAAAGGAAAATCTTTCCACCCGGGATCGCAACTCGAGCTGCATCGAAAGTGTGAATCCAAACCGTTTCTAAGAAAAGTGTTTTGGGCGAAGCCCGACTTGATTCGAACGATGCCGATAAATCTTGATGTCAAGAAACCTTGCTGGCTGACGTCTTGTCGTCCACGGACTCCTCGCTGTAATAGTGGTTCGAGTATTGACCGCTGTAGTAGTAGTAATACCCTCCCGTAGACTGCAGATTGAGCGCGTTGAGAACAATCCCCATAACCCTGGCGTTGACCTGCAGCAGCAAGTCGCAGGCACGGCGCAGGGCAGGCCGGGTGGTCTGACCGGAGCGCGCGACCAGAATGACGCGGTCCGCTTCGGGAGACAATAGCACGGCGTCGGTCACGGCCAGGCACGGAGGCGTGTCGATAATGATGTGGTCGAACTCGTTACGCCAACGAGCGATGAGATCCCGCATCACGGTCGAGCCCAGCAATTCGGTGGGCTGCGGAGGAATAGGGCCGGCGGGCAGAATCCACAGACTGGGTACTTCCGGGCAGGGAAGGATCGCCTCTTCGATCTTGCCGGACCCGCTGATCACGCTGCTCAGGCCCTCCCGAGGAGTGAGGCCGAATAGTCGGTGAACCCCGGGGCGACGGAGGTCGGCATCGACCAGCAAAACCCGGCTTCCGCGTTGGGCCAGCACCAGAGCCGAATTCGCGCTGATGGTGGTCTTGCCTTCTTGCGGCATCGCGCTGGTGACGAGAATTACTTTGGGGGGCGCGCCAAACGACGACAGAAGAATGGACGTCCGGAGCGCGCGATACGCCTCGGCTGCTTCCGACTTGGGACGCTCGTAGGTGATGAGCGAGAGTATGCCGGAGGGTTCGACGTCGCCCGAAATGGTCAGCATGCGTTTCTGGAGCACGTCGTCGACAAGCTGCAGCGGTATGGTTCCGAGCGCGGGCAGCGTGGAAACCGTGCTGACTTCCTCCAGGCTTCTGACGGTGTTGTCGAAGGTCTCCAGAACGAATGCGAGTCCGATGGCCAGGCCTAGAGCCAGCAAGAATCCGAGCACCAGGCTGCGGTGAACGTTCGGGTAGATGGGTTGGGTGGGAATGCGCGCGATGTCGACGATGCGAATATTGCTGGATCGCAGCCCTGCGCTGACGCCGGCTTCTTTCAGCCGCTGCAACAGATCCTGGTAGAGCTGCCGGTTGGTCTCGGCATCGCGCTTGAGCACGGTGTACTCAATCGCGCTTTCGTTGAGTTTGTTGGCTTCCTGCTTTTGCTGGTTGAATGCCGACTCCAGCAAAGTTTCTCTTTGCGCGGCGGCCAGGTATTCGTCGCGCATCTTCTCCTGCATTTTTTTCTTTTCCGCCTCGATGGCGGCGCGCACCTGCTTGATCTGATTGCTCAGTTCGGTAACTTTGGGATAGCCCGTACCGAACTCGGTGGTGGCCATCGCGTATTGCGTCTCGAGGTCGGCTTCTTTTTCGCGCAGCTTGTCGAGCAGGCTGCCGGCGGTATTTCGGCCGTCCGGCGAGTCTTTCTCGAAAGAGTCCGGGTCGCCGTTCATGGCCAGCTTGTAATCGGCCTCTTTTTCAATGCGGTCCGTCTCGGCCTCGGTTAACTCTTTGTTCAGTTCGTCCAGCTTTTCGGTGACGATGTTCTCTTTCTCGTCCACTCCGAGAATGCCGTGATCTTTTTGGTAGCGGACGAGTTTTTCCTCGGAAGTCTGCACTTTCAATTGCAGATCAGCCAGCTCCCGCGAAAGCCAATCCGAGGTCTGGCTGGCAGAGTCGTATTTTGTGCGGAAGTTCTCCTCGATGAAGGTTTTGACCAGCGTGTTGGTAACTTCGGTGGCGAAGCGCGGATCGTGATGGGTGTAGCTCACCTGGATGAGGCGGGTGCCGGGGACGAGTTGGATATTCAGGCCGCCGTGAAATGCGCCCAGTAAGGCGGCAGCTTGAGTCGGATCCGGCGGCATGCTTGAATCCCCGATCGACGATGGGGGCAGATCCGGCTGCTTGACCGTAGTGAATTGCGGATTTTGGTAAAGGCGCATCGCTTCGATGACCTTGATGGCCAAAGCGTCGCTGCGCAAAATGGCGACCTGGGTTTCCAGAGTTGCGTCCAATTCTTGATCAGGGAAAGCACTATTCCCGGAATCCTTGAATCCCAGGACGTTGGGAACTTCCGGGAAGATCGCCACCTTCGATGTGGCTTCGTAGAGGCGTGTCTCACTGAGGGTGGCAATGGCGGAGAGCACAAAGACGATGGCAAAGGTGGCCAGCATGACCCATTTCCGCTTGCGCAAAACTTGCCAGTAGTGCAGAAGAGGATTTCGTTCCTCGGCGAGATGGGGGAATGGAGCGTGGTGACTTTTTTCGTAGAGGGGAAGGTCGATCGGTTCTAACGCTTCCGATCCACTGGAGCCGTTACGTTTTGACTGCAAGTCCATCAATTAGGTCCCTAAAATCCCGCGAGGCGGCATGGGTCGCGCCCCCGCGAAGCCATTGCCTTTGAGTGTAGGCGGAATTTTAGCATTTTCCGCCCACTTCCAGTTGCACAAGTTATGCACCATTCGGGAAACCCTGGTTCATCTTTTTTCAGCGGCGCAAAATCGCGACCGCGGCCTTATTGCCAGGCTTCGGAGATCCGAGACTCTGTGCGCGCTCCTTGCGAAAAGGCTCTCAGTAGAGCGCTTTCTCGATGATTCTCGTTTGCATTTCCAGACTGGATCCACCCTCAGGCTGATCGTGTGCACGTATTCGGAATGAAGGAGTTCGAGAATCGTTTCTGAGGAACACCCACAAATCGGAGTCCTAGGGATAGACCAGCGTCTATCTGACGGTGAACTCCGCCCGCAGGGGCAAGTGTTCCGAGGAATCACCAACATAGACAACGAACTTGCCGGGATCGACCTTCCAGTCTCCAGAATCAACGCTCCAATACGCTAGCGAGCGCCGGTCGAGGGTAATGGAGATGTCCTTCGTCTCGCCCGGTTCAAGCATGACGCGCGCGAAACCCTTCAACTCCTTCTCGGGACGCGGGACGGTTGCTGAAGGATTGCCAACGTAAAGTTCGGAGACCTCGGCGCCGGACCGCTGACCAACGTTCTGGACTTTAAAGCTCACGGTGATAGGAACGCCGGGGCTGGCCTCGTTGGGTGTAACGATCAGGTTCGAAAAAGCAAACTGCGTGTAGGAGAGCCCATAGCCAAATGGATACAGCGGCGCCGGTTGCTCCTGGTGGCCATAAGCCCGGTACCCTAGAAAGATCCCTTCTCGATAGTGCACATCATGTGTTCCCGGCTCCTCATAGTAGTTCTTGTAGGCAGGGTTGTCCTCGACCCTCTCCCACCAGGTGAAAGGCAACTTGCCAGAGGGATTCACTCGGCCCGTCAGCACCTCGGCCAACGCGCGTCCAGCTTCGGACCCCCCATACCAGCTCTGAATAAACACGGGCACTCGGTTGATCCAGCCGCTTGTATCCACGCTTCCACCCGCGGTCAGCACCAGAATAGTATGTGGATTCGCGTCAAGCACGGCCTTGATCAGTTCATCCTGACCGGGAGACAGACGGTAAGCTCGGTCGTGACCCTCGCCTTCGGTGTCCTCATTGAATCCGACCGACAGCACGACCACATCAGACATAGCAGCAATTTTCGCGGCGTTCGGTTCGAGCATCTGGCTGACTGGAAGCGCGCCGAGTCCGGCCCGGACTTGTTCCGTGTCTGGTAAATACTCAAAGCGCAGCGCCGCTGGCTGGCCGGCAGAAAGATCAACATCGGCCGCCTGCGGCACCTGCCCTTCCTGATGAGTTTGCTTCAGCACGAGTTTGTCATTCACGTACAGCGAATACTCGTCTCCACCTACTGCTGCGGCAATAAAGCGCTGCGGCCCGGACATATCGGACGTGTAGTAACCCGAACAGCGATAGGCGTGTTTTCCCGGTGAAGATTGCGCCCACTGATCGCCGCCCCAGAAATTTATGGTCCAGACTGTGTGCTCGCTGAGAGGCTTGCCGCTGAAGCTGGCATTCGCGAATTCCTCGCACTTAAGTCCGAATTGCTTTCCTTTCGCATCGGTCGAGAAGTAAGGGGTCAGAAAGATCGTAGGCAGATCTTTGACACCGCGGTTCCAGTACACCTTCGTTGCGGGAGAGAAAGCATCACTCAGGCCAGTCGCGAAACTCACTGGATCGAACGGCGTAACGTGACCACTGCCGCCGGCGGAAGCAACTGCAGGATATGCGTCCGGCCCAATGACGGCGATGGAGTGGATCTTACTCATGTCCAGGGGAAGTACATTGCCGTCATTCTTTAGCAGCACCATGCTCTCTTCCGCCGAACGCAGGGCGACTGCAAGCGATTCGTGATCGTACAGAGGAATACTCACGTCCGTCTGTTCATGATCGAGAAAGCCGTATTCGACCGCAATCCGCAGAATGTGGCGGACTTTCTCGTCAATGGTCGCCTCGGAGACTTTGCCGGCTTTGATGGCGGGCATAAGCTGTTCCACGGTCAAGAAGTGCGCTGGAGTTTCCAGATCGAGCCCGGCATTGGCTGCGGCCACGGCATCATGAGCGGCGCCATAATCCGACATCAGGATGCCGCGGAATCCCCACTCTTTCCTGAGCACATCGAGGTTCAGGAACTTGTTCTGCGTGGCATGCTCACCATTGATCAGGTTGTAGGAATCCATGACAGAGCCGACGTTACCCTGCTTGACCGCGGCTTCGAAGGCCGGCAAGTAAATCTCACGCAGCGTACGGGCGTCAATAACCGCGTTTTCTCCATTGCGATCGTACTCCGCATTATTCGCGGCATAGTGCTTTACCATGGCAACTACATCCTGGCTCTGCACGCCCTGAATGTAGGGGACGGCAATTTGCCCGGCCAGGTACGGATCTTCGCCAAAATATTCGAAATTGCGGCTGTTCATCGGCGCCCGATAGATGTTCACGCCGGGACCAAGAAGGAAATGTACTCCCCGGGCGCGGGCATCGCGGCCCAGCGAGACTCCGACTTGCCGGGCAAAGTCCATATCCCAGGACGCGGCTAGTCCGATGCCGATCGCATATGCGGTGCTTGGGCCCCAGGTACGAACGCCCACTGGCCCGTCGGACATTTTGAGGGTCGGTAATCCGATCTCCGGAATTGGGTGGAACAGCGAACCGTCCAAGCTTATCCCGAGCAATGCAATCTTCTGATCAAGATTCAGTTTGCTAAGCAGAGCCTCCACCCGACTGTCGATTTCGGAGGAGGAAAGCTTCTGTTGCGCCGGCGGTCCGGCCGCGAATACAGCCGCGGAGCACACGATCATCAAGACCGACACGACGAGTTGACGTATGGGGCCCCACAAATGTCTGCACGTTCCGCTCACAGGAACCTGGCGCGCGCTATTCGTCATATAGAATCCCGCCTCCCTCACCTCAATCCAGTGGCATTTTACAACTGCCATGAAAATGGCGAGTCTCTCCACGAGAAATCAATGACTTATGAGCGCTGGCTATTTTCATGCTGCGTGATGCGCTCGAGGCCCATGGCGCCTGTTGAGAAATTGTCATTGCACTCGTGGGCTCATGGTGATGAAGATCACTGACAGCAGAGCTGGAAAGGCTTGTAATACAAACTGGAGGAATCAAAACTGAATACCTCTGAATTGGGCCCGGTCCCGCCAAGGTGCGGTCGCATCATTCAGCCGCCGCTCGGCGGCTAGGGGCCGGGCTTCTAGTTTTCAGCCGAGTTGCTCCGAACCCCAAGGAAGTGGAGAGCCGCTTGCACTTGGGTTGGAATCGGGCCGAGGTGGCTTATGACGCTGATTGTCGTCGCGGTGATCTTTGGAGTTTTTGCTACTGGTCTGATCGTCCTCCTGATCTACAAGAGCACACTCACCATGCACAGGGATGACCAGTTGTTTCTGGACGACGCGAGTTCGCACATGCACGATGAGCAGACTGAAGTGTTGGCCAAGCTCAACCGGCTTACCATCCCCGTACGTCTGTTCAGCATTGGGTCTGGGGTATTTCTGCTGGTGCTCGTGGGCATGTGGCTCTACCAGGGCCTGAACGCGGTATAGTGCCGTCGAAAACGGGTGACCAGCGCCATCCCGCAGCACCCTTGTGCAGCGCAAAGCGGGGCGGAACCTGGCGCGTAGTTGGGGAAAAATCGCCACAATGCTCGAATGACCGGATTCTGCGTGCTATTGCACTCAGTGCTTCCGGTCACTGCAATTTGGAACCTGTTGCGCTAAGAAGAAGCTAGGCCGGGAGTCGTCCGAAAGACAGCTCTCAACCCCAGCGCAAACCGCGCGGGCTGGAGTGAGGCGACGCCCGGCATTCGCGTGCAATGTGACCCATGTCACAGACATGCGCTACTTAGCGGGGCAGCATTAAAAGGTCTCGAATAACTCTTGCCTCCGCGAAGAGTCATTTCCCGCCACCTGGAGGCAGCTCGCGGCAGGCGACGCAGGAGTTTCTCCGCACGTTAACCGAAAAACGATTAGCTGGAGGTGCGCATGTACCGGCAAGAACGGTGGTCTCCACTATTTCTGTACCTGCTTCTTCTACCGGTTGTCCTCTTGCCAGCAGCTCGGAAACAGGAAAAGACGATTCCGTCAACGTCCAGTACCGTCGAGGGAGCGAAGATTTTTCAATACCGCTGCGCTGTGTGTCATGGAATTGATGGACGCGGACATGGGCCAGACTCAGTTGTCCTCACGCATCAGGTTCCCGACTTGACCCTAATCTCGCAAAGAAGCGCCGGAAAGTTCCCCTACCAGCGAGTCAAGGACGCCATTGTAGGGGAAAAAACTGGGCTCCTTTCGCAACGTAATCGAGAGATGCCAATTTGGGGGCCCATCTTCCATGAGGTTGAATCAGACCAAGACTGGGGAGAGGTAAGGCTGGAAGCAGTGACCAAGCACGTGGAATCCATTCAGCAAAAATAGGCGGCTTGCGATCTCGATGGCGTGAGCCAGGCCTGAGAGGCTTTAGCAATCCGTCGTTGATTTTGTTCACCGTCTTTGTTTCGGGCCGGGAAGTCAAATAGAAGTGCCGCTAATCTTGCGGGAGCTTCGATGAAAGTGTGCATTGTGAGCATGGTGGGCCTGGCGTTGTTGTTTGCGTCGGCGATTGCGGCGCAGACCACGATTGCCGGCAAGATGCACTGCCCGAAGCCGGAGGTGGTCGGCACGGTGGAAGCTGGGGACGAGGCCGGACACAGGTTGACATTGGAGAAAAATACTTGCACATGGTCGACTCCGATGGAAATGGTGGGCGAAAAATCGAAGGATGGAACGTACGTTGCGTTTTCAGAAAACAGCCCCACGCGAGCCTCAACCCGTGGAACTTATGTCGGCAATATGGACAACGGCGATAAGTTCTACCTCAGCTTCCATTGGGCCGTTGTGAAAGACGGGAAGCCGAAAAGTGTGATTGAAAGCGTCAAAGGCACTTGGGCGTTCACGGGCGGAATTGGAAAGCTGCAGAGCATTAGGGGTAAGGGCACGTACACCGCGACGGAGGACTAAAATGGCGGAGTGGTGAATATGGAAGGCGAATACGCGGTGGCCAAGAAGCGGGACTGATTCGCGATCTTCAGAAGGGTTCCTTCTTCTTCCATGATCTGAGCAGTGAAACGATGCCGAAGCATGCGGCAGGAATTTGATTGTTGTCGTAATCAGAGATACGACAACTGTGAACTCACTCAATGATCTTTCCTGATCAGCTTCTCTCGTGTCCTCGAAGAGTTTCCTCACGAATGCTCTTAGCAAATTAAAATGTCCGGTTTTTGTAGCAAGTGAAATGTCCGGTTTCAAACTTGTACCCTCGTCGGCGGGGTCGTCTGGTCGGTATTCACGCCGGTACGCGAGCATTGCGATGAAACCGCCCGCCATGCCGCTTAGGAAGCAAACCTCCCTATCATTAACACTCCACGGAAAAAGAAAGTGATAATCGTCAGCCACGACTATCAGGTCGTTCGGTCACTCGCGAGCCATTGCGTACTGACGGGAACATTTCATTCGACCAGTTCTAGTCGGCCGCACCTGCGTAAGGGACGTTGCGGCCACCGTAGCGACGCACTCGCAGGTTGGCCTGCTCGGCGTGAGCCAGAAAGCCTTCGAGCACGCACAAACGCGAGCAGTACTCGCCAATCATGGCTGAGGCTTCGTCGGTGAGAACTTTCTGGTAGGTGCAAGTCTTGATGAACTTGCCGACCCAAAGGCCGCCCGTGTAGCGCGCCGCTTTGCCGGTAGGCAGCGTGTGGTTGGTGCCAATCACCTTATCGCCGTACGCGACGTTCGTCCGCGGGCCTAGAAACAACGCTCCGTAGTTCTTCATGTTCTTGAAGAAGTAGTCGGGATCGCGGGTCATTACCTGGACGTGCTCCGAGGCGATGCGATCCGCCTCCCGCACCATCTCGGCATCGGAGTCACACACGATGACCTCGCCGTAGTCGCGCCAGGAAATGGAAGCTAACTCGGCCGTCGGCAAGATGGACAGCAGGCGCTCGATCTCGGCCATGGTTTCGCGGGCGAGTTTTTCGGACGTGGTAAGGAGGATAGCCGGCGTATTGAATCCATGTTCGGCCTGCCCCAGGAGATCGGTTGCGCAGAGCTCGCCGTCGATCGTTTCATCTGCAATGACGAGGGTTTCAGTCGGGCCAGCAATCAAATCGATCCCGACACGACCGAAGAGCTGGCGCTTGGCCTCGGCCACGAAGGCATTACCGGGTCCCACGATCATGGAAACGGGAGCGATATTCTTGGTGCCGAGTGCCATGGCGGCGATCGCCTGAACGCCGCCCATGCAGTAGATTTCATCCGCGCCGCCGAGGTGCATGGCAGCCACGACGGCCGGGCTGGGTTTGCCGTGATAAGGCGGCGAGGACGCGATCACGCGGGTCACGCCCGCGACTTTCGCCGTCACCACGCTCATGTGGGCCGAGGCCACCAGCGGATATTTTCCGCCTGGAACGTAGCAGCCCACCGAATCAACCGGCATGTTCTTGTGCCCGAGAATGACTCCCGGAAGAGTCTCGACTTCGAGGTCCCGCAACACCGACCGCTGGGCTTGGGCGAAGTTGCGTACCTGAGCTTGAGCGAACTTGATGTCATCGAGATTTTGCCGGGAAAGCTGGGCGAGACAACCCTCGATATCCTGCTCGGAAAGCCGGAACGCAGGGGGGGTCCATTTGTCGAACTTTTCTGAAATTTCGCGCAAAGCGGTCTCGCCGCGACTTTCGATGTCTTCAATAATGCCGGTGACGATGTCGCGAACTTTCTTCGCCTCGGCGGTGGTCTGCTCCGGTGCACGGCCGGTTTTCAGATGGCGTGCCATCAGGACCTCCTCTTGAACGAATTGCGTGCGACAGCGCAGCCCAAGGAAAACACGAGCCGGCAGTGTGCCTAGCCGATCGCCGAGACGGGTTCCGTGAGTTCGACCTCGGCGGTCGAACACTGATGTTGTTCCGCGGCATAGCCCGCTTTGTAATCCGCTTTGATCGCGTCCGATGCGGTTGGCAGCACGGGGAAGTCCCACCAGCCGACAACTTCCGAGGCGGCCACGGAAACATCCCGGGTGATGGGCACTTCGACCAGAGCAGGAGCGTTGGAGTCGAGCGCACGCTTGATAGTGGATCCAATCCCGTCCGCCGCCTGCACCTTGGCGGCAACATCGAAGCCAAACGATTTTGCCAATGCGACGAAGTCTACCGAGTATGGCCGGCCGTCGCCGCTGTGCTGGTTAAACTCGGAGCCGATCTGCCGCCCCATGAGATAGTTCTGCCCGTCGCGAATCGAGATATAGCCCGAATTGTTGAGCACCAGGAAAACGACCGGAATGTTGTACATCACGCAGATGGCGAGTTCCTGCACGGACATCATGAAGTCGCCGTCGCCGATGATGCACACGACCGGCGCTTCCGGCTTGGCAAGCTTGGCGCCAATAGCGGCAGGAAGTGCAAAGCCCATCGACGAAAATGAACCGGAAGTGATGTGGGTTCGCGGTTCGTAAACCGGGAAGGCTTGCTTAGTGGTGCTCTGCGGGTGACCAGAGCCTACGGTCACGATGCCATGCCGCGGCATCACCTTGCGCAACTCCCGCAGCGTGCGCAGCATGGTGGTTGGAATACCATTGTAGGAGCGCCGTCGCTCCAGCTTCTTTTCCCACTCCTGCTTCAATCCTTCGAGATCGCTCAGATAAGAAGTCCTGGCTGCGCGCGCTTTACGGGCCTGCTCGTCCGAGATCCCGGCCAGCATGTCGGCAAGCGCCAACTTGCAGTCGGCCACGATGCCGACCTCAGCGGGATAGTTTTTCCCGATCTCACGCGGATCAATGTCAACCTGAATTAGTTTGGTATCCGGAATCGAGAAGGTGACACCCTTGCGGTAAGACGACGCCGACCAATCGGTGAAGCGGCAGCCGAGGGCAAGGAGGACATCGGCGTTTGCCGCCGTGTGATTGCCGGGCAGCGATCCTGGCCACCCTGCGGTCCCGGCGCACATCGAATTGTCCTCTGCGATCGCACCTTTGCCGTTCCAGGTAAAGACCACCGGGATGCCGAGTTTCTCGACCAGCGAAGTCAGCTCGGGTGTGGCATTGGCACTGATGGCCCCGCCGCCTACGACCACGCAAGGTCGTTTGGCTGTAAGCAGGAGCTTGATCGCAGCTTCGATGGTTTGGGCATCCGCCCGCGGTTTCCCGACCGGCAGGCGCTGGTCGAGTTCGGCAACGTCAATGTCTGTCGTCTCTACCTGGACATCCAGCGGCAGTTCCATGTGTACGGGGCCGGGACGGCCCGTCAACATCGCATTCCATGCGCGATGCATCACGAAGGGAACCTGATCAGCGCGGATCACGTCGAAGGTGCGCTTGGTAACGGCCGCGGCTATGTGGGGAAAGTCGGGCGAGGCGACGCGGTCAAGCTCCTGCATGACGCCGTGTCCACGCATGTGCGTGGCGGCGCTGCCGGTGATGAGCAGAAGCGCGGTCGAATCGCAGTGGGCGGTTGCGAGTCCAATGACAGTGTTGGTCGCGCCGGGCCCGAGCGATGTGCAAGCCGCGATGGGCTGGCCCGTAACTCGATAGTGCGCATCGGCGATGTGCACCGCATTCTGTTCGTGCATTACCTGGATGAAGGGCAGCTTGGAGACGGGATCGTTGAAGGCGTCGATCATGCTCCAATTGCCGTGCCCCGGCAGTCCGGTAACATAAGGCACTCCGTATGCCTTGAGAGCCTTTCCGATGAGCTGTCCCACGGTGAGTCGCATAGCCACCCTCCTCGTTTCAACTTTCTTTTCTGCGCGGCTATTCTACTCTTGGCCCCATCGGGACGCGAACGAACTGGCCGGGTCAGGGCAGCGCACTGGAAAGGCTGCGACCCCTGCCTGGTTGTATAATCCAGCCGACCTGTAGGAGCGAACTGAACATGAATCGGCGCACGTTTCTCTTGCAGTCCGGCCAGTTGCTCGCGGTTGCAGGTCTGGCTCCCAGCATGTTCGGTGAGAATCCCATGCCCGAATTGAATCAGCGTCGTCCTCTCTCTTTTTCCAATGGCTGGATCGAAAGCACCCTGGCGACGGCCGTCCGTGACATGCCGGTTGAGGATGCGATCGTCGTAAATCTTTCCACCGCCGCTTTGCATTACCGGGCTGGAGAAGATCACGGAATCATTCTGCCCTGGAAATCAACGATCCTCCGGAATTGCACGATTGAGAGTGCGGAGTCGGCTGCGCTGCTTCATGTTCGTCAGCGCACGAATCTTGGCGGTGTCGCTCTGGGTTGGGAGTGGTACGGCCATCGCAATACGCAGTTTCCTCGTGGCACTCCTCTCTATATCTCACCCCAGGACGACATCGGAGATATAGAACTGGATCCGCTGGCTGCGTTCGGTCATATGGCTTTAACATCGCCTTCGAAGCGACGATATCGGCTCAAGCTGAATCTCTGGTATACGCCAGAGGAAACGGACTGCGGAATTCACACCGGCCACCAGTTTCTGGAAGTACATACGCAAATCCTCGGCACCGGTCACATGCAGAAGTTTCGGGAGAAAAATGCGGACACGCTTTATGAAGACGTGTTAATGCCCGTCGGATTCACTCATGACCCGTTCTTCTCTGTTGCCGACGACCGCACTTTCAGTTATCCATGGCACCGTTATTACGCGGACACGGACTGCATCTGGATGGCGATCGAACTGCATCCGTTGTAACTCCGTCCGTAATGCGCAGCCCCCGGTCATCCCGATAGCTGGGCAAACCCGTCCGCACCCTGACTCCGTTGGCGAAAACGACAATGCAATCCCGATTCATTCCTTCCCGAGGGTGCAGCCATTTGTGACGCCGTGGCGATTCCACTCGAGTCACGGCTACCCTTACCTAACCCAGTAAGGTAAGGTTTGCAGACTATCCGCACGGAATGCGCAGGACGGAGTCTCCCGGAATCACGTTTCGCGGGTCATCACTGGTTGCACTTCCTCTTGTAAAAATCGAGCTGCGCAGGTGCCTCGGCTGCAGTCAGGATTCACACGCCCAATACCGCTGTTCGGCCAGGTATCCGCATCGAACTTGCCGCCTTTCAAATACTTGACTTCGCTGCCATGACACTCAGCTCGACTTGTTGGGTGAACCCGGTCCGCTAACTGGATAAATCCGCACGGATCTATAAAACCGCATCGCATCTATCGATGCGGAATCTGCCAAGGTTTCTTCATGTGTGACCTGCGTCACTGCCGCGGGCTCGCCACGATGTTTGACTTCCACGTGGTAGTAACGTCGCTTTTCGGGAGTAGCCGAAAGCGGGGCGATGATGAGGTCGAGCGTGTCGCCCAGGTTAGGAGGCTCATTCATGGCGGAAGTTGAAAGTAAGTCTCTTCCTGCGAACGCGTACCAGCCGTTGAAGGACAGCGAGATCTACGTGCCGCCGGTGCCCACCAGCATGTCGCCGCCGGAGGTAACCTGGCGTGCGGTGCTCTGGGGCGTGTTGCTATGTATCGTGTTCAGTGTCGCGTCGGCCTATTCCACCCTTAAAGTCGGCCAGGCGATGGAGGCGGCGATACCCATCTCCATCCTCGCAATCGGTTTAGCTCGCGTCTACAAGCGGCGTTCCACCGTGCTGGAGAACATGATCATCACCGGCATGGGCGGCGCCTCCGCCGCCGTGGTTTCCGGTGCCGTCTTCACCGTGCCGGCGCTTTACATTCTCCACCTCGACCCACATCCGGTGCAGACCATCTTCATCTGCCTGATCGGTCAATCGCATACGATCTCGACGTTCTCGCTGTTGCCTTTCGTACTGGCGCTTCAGGCTCCGGTCCACCCGGACTCGAAAGGCGAAGCACATCACGTTGCTCCGCTCGTCTGCGAGTTATAGTTTCACCGTTACGGGCGTCTCGTCATGGAGTCCGGGGGGAAACTGGTCCAGCCCTCAGCGACGATCACTCCCTCCGCTTGGCGACAGCGTAGGGAGGTCTTGGATGTCAGTCACCCACGGCTTTTTTGTAATCGGAGATGGCCTGTTTGGCTTTGGAGACGGAAGTGTCCTGGTTGCGAAACGGGTCGGGCCAAACCCAGCGATCGACAGTTGTACGGCTCCAACACGTCGTTACCCAAGCCAAAGCGGGCATGCAGGAACGCCTGGTTGTCTTTGTGCGCCGCGTAGAGATGGTGAAGCAAGTCCAGCAGCGCTGGCCGGTCAAAAACGGCGAGCTTGGCTTTAACATCGGTCCAGGTGGGTTGCGTTTTCAACTGCGGTTTCGTCATAGGTATCTTCGGATGGGCCGCATGAGACCAAGCCGACTCAGAAACAGTAGCCTTGCGCTAGCCAGTAGTGCCAGTCGCCGATGGCTTCAATGGTGGATTCGTCCGCATCGATGGCGACCAACTGGGATAGCGGCGCGGTCACATTGCGGTTTTGCCATCGAATCAACACCAGCATATCGTGGGCACAAGAGTCTTCCGGAGCCAACCTCCGGACATCGACTGTTTCTCCCTTGCGGAGCGGGGAGACGACCTTGGACGCGATGCATCGCGCCGAGAAGGGAAACTTGATTTTGTTCTCCAGGTAGTAATACCAGCCGAGAGCCTGTTCTTCGGGTCCATAGGCGTCCACGATCGCTTCGTTGTGGATGCGTTCTTCGCGAATGCGATTCTTGCGCGGCTTGGACAAGAGAAGCTCGATCGATGATCTATCAGTTTGCCAGGGTGTCCGCGTCAGTGTACTTGCTCAAGACACTTTCAATGCGGTCGCAGAGTTGGTCCAGTTGCTCTTGCAGGGCTTTGTTCTTGGCATGGCTGGCTTCAGCGGCAATAGAACCCACCAGTTCATCGAGATCATCCAGGGTGAAGTGAAAGACGGGGTGCCGCCCCGGTGGCGTCACTCGCAAGCGGTCAGTCAAGGAGTCATCGGCGAAGGTGTGGGAAATGATCAAGTCACGTTCGCGCTGGTTCAACTCCAGAGGAACGGTTTCATCTGGCTTGACGGGGATTCGCTGCTATTGCGGAATGACTCGCCTGATCAAGGTCGTCGTCAGCCGATTGGTGTTCACCGACGGCGTCGGTTTTACGGTTCCCGAGAAAGGTGCGCCCGCTTTGGGCTTTGAGCGGAACTTCCTGGCGAGTTCCTGGTTAACCTTTTCGACCGAGAATCTTTCCGAGTCGAACGGTCCTCGCCACATCATCATTTCCTCATGCTCTTCATGGTTTGGATCGGCCATCGCCTCCAAGTAAGTGGTATAGCCACCGATGCCTCCCGCATCTTCGGGTGGGCAGTTTCGCTCGCCCGCGAGGCACCGCGGATAGGTCACATCTGAGGAGGGCATGACGATTGCCTCCAGCAGCAGCTCGTGCTCCCAGCCGTCGCCGAGATCGTAGATGTAGCTCAACGTGATGTCCGCACTCGGCAATACAGCAGAAAGACGCGTTCGCTTCGCATCAATCGGGTCCCAACCACCATCGTCCTCCGGGTCGCGCGGTCCGTAGGTCTTGTTGCCGACCCGAAACATGTACAAATGGTAGTTCTCCCAACCCATGGCGATTTGCAGAACCCGATGGAACTGCGCCAGGGTGCATCCTGCTTCTAACTGGACGCGGCGCCAGATCGGCGGAGTGATGCCGATCAACGTTACTGTGAACTGGTAAATCTCCGCGTTCTTATCTGCTCCCACGTTCCGTCTCCTTGGCGCCACAGTCGACTCTGCGCAACGGAGCATTCTTTCATTGGCTCTATCACGCCGCAAGTCTTGCCGAATCGCGGGCATTCCTGGTGTGCGAGATTTGTAGCATCCCTTTCAAGAAATCAGGACACAGGCCAATCGGATATCTGGAAAAACACGAGATCGATGTTCTGCTCGCTGCCCCTGACCGCACCAGTCGACTCGGATCAAGAGATCACGCGCTGTTGTTGTTTCTGTACAACACCGGAACCCGAGCCGACGAAGCGGCCCAGCTAACAGTTGGCGATCTGCGATTGCGTGGACCCCAGGAGAAATCCCAGTCGTTCGTAGAACTGCGGGGCAAAGGAAACAAGATCCGCTTCTGGCCGCTGTGGGTATCAACTACCGCGGTCCTGAAGGAACTGGTCAGGGGCCGGACCGAGGAGGAACGAGTGTTCCTTGGTCGTTCCTCCCGAGCGATGACACGATTCGGCGTGCACGATATCGTTACTCGCTACGCCAGAATGGCCAGGGCTAGGAAGACGCCAATATCGTGCTCGGCCATCTTCTCAATCGCTTCATAGACCGACTTATCGGGCGATACCGATAGGACTCTGTTCTCGTCCTTGCTCTTCAGCACCAATCTAATTGTGTCGGGGAGTTTCATCTCGCCTCCTTACCAGTCTTATCACTTGCCGGTGTGCAAATCCCACGGTGGGCTGCCTTTGTCGTCGCGGAACTGAAGCGTGTCCGTACGCTTCACGAGCTCTTGGGCAAGATCACGTCCAACGCTCCTGCTTGACCTTAGAATCGATGACGGCAATCTCGTCTCCCTGGTGGCTCGTTTCGCCGGATTCATGCCCATATCAGGACCACCGAGCGGGCCGCTCCGGGCAAGAATTGTCCCCAGTTCTCGGCACTGAACGTTGCCGGGCGGCAGTCGTTTCGACACAGTCCCCCTCGCCGTTGAACACCAACCTCGGGTGAAATGCCATGACAGCCGGTCTCACCGCTTTGCGACAACTTCCACTGGCGATTCATCAGGCACAGACTTCAATCGGCTCAGGGCCGCGACCGGCCGCGCGAACGGGATTGGACTGTCCTTGCTGTAGGCTCGCAGTAAATGATAGGTGATGAGCAATTGCGTGAGGGCCAGCGGATCGCTATGCCGCACTTCACTGCCGTCGTTGTAATCGCCGAACTGATCGGCGCGCAACGGCCGCAGATCGGGAAGATGCTTCCAGATCGCTTGCTCCAGTGCAGCCGCGTGCTCGCGGCTCACGCTCCCGTCCACTTCAAGAAACTCCACCGGACGTCCACTGTCGCGCCCGAGTTCCAGGCGAATCCCCGCAGCCCGGCCGTTCTTATGGTTCACTAGATATGTGAGGTCGGGATGAGGAATGGTTGGGCGCAACACCAGATGCACGTTCAAATGCCCATCCGCCTGATCCGATCCCACGCCACTTTCCGGGTAGAAGCGTACGACAATGTCGCCGAATTCGCGCTGCGGGCGGATGAAGTCCCGCGAATCCGGCTCGCGCCTTTCCATTTCTGTCAACACTTGCTCGGGCGCATAACCGCGCTTGGCCGTGTCCCGCTTGATCTTCCAAATGCGCCTCATGTCCTCGGGAGGATCGAGAAACACTTTGACATCGTAGAATTGCCGCATCGCGGCCGTGTGAAATCCCAGCAGCCCTTCCACAATCACGAACTCGCGCGGTTCCACGTACTCGGGCCGCACCAGGGAGCCGGTGCTGTGGTCATAGACCGGCTTAAGCATGGGTTGTCCATAGTGCGCACGCTCCAGGTGCAACTCCAGAATGTCGAGAAAGTTGCAGTCGGGATGCAGCGGAGTGATGTTCAGCCGCGCTCGCTCGGCGCGATCGTACTTGTGATAGTCGTCGGCGCACACGTGGGTCACACGCTCCGGGCCAAGCAGTCGGGTTAATCCCCGCGTGATCGTTGTTTTGCCGGCAGCGCTGTCGCCTACGATTCCAAGCAGGATTGGTCTTCTTCTCATCGTTCCTCCTTGCCCCGCACCGCTTGCGGGCCGCCGGCAGTGCCCGCTTCGGCTTCTCCGTCCAGCCCTCCTTGAAAAACCCGGCTTTGACGCACGTCAACAGCGGCAATGCGAACGAGCTGCTCTTTGCCAATGCAGCCACCCTCATTCACTAGCCGGCTGGCTTGGCGCAGTTTCATTCGGTCGATGGCATTACGCACGCTGCGAGCATTGGCAAATTGAGGCTGCTTGGTGCGCAACTCAAGGTATTCAACAAATGCCTGTCGCGCCTCGTTGTCAAAGCTGTAGTTCTGCTCGCGGAGCATCCATTCGGCGATGGTCGTCAATTCCGCCAAAGTGTAATCGGGAAAGCTGATGTGGTGTGCCACACGCGAACGAAACCCGGGATTGTGCTGAAAGAACGTTGCCATTCGATCTTGGTAACCGGCCAGAATCACCACCAAATCTTCGCGCTGATTCTCCATAGCCTGCAGCAACATCTCAACCGCTTCCGGACCGTAGTCACGCTCGTTTTCCGGCCGGTAAAGGTAATACGCCTCGTCGATAAACAGCACGCCCCCCATTGCCTTCTTCAGAATCTCCTTCGTCTTGGGAGCGGTGTGGCCCACGTACTGGCCCACCAGGTCGTCCCGCGTAGCAACCACGAGATGGCCGCGGCGCAGGTAGCCGAGGTGGTGCAGTATCTTCGCCATGCGCATCGCGACTGTGGTCTTGCCGGTGCCCGGATGTCCGGTAAAAGACATGTGCAACGTCGGTCGCTCGGTGGACAGCCCAACCTTTTCGCGCAAACGCGTTACCAGCAGCAGCGACGCCAAGCGCCGGATGTAGGCCTTCACCGGCTCGAGGCCAACCAGTTCGCGATCGAGTTCATCCAGAATTTCGTCGAGATTGGAATCGCGATGCGCCGCCCCGATATCTACGAACCCCTCCTCAGCCTCACGGATAGGCGCTCGATCCACGACGGAATCTGTGTCCAGGTTGTGCATGGCATTACTCACGCCTAGTTCGCTGATTTGCTTCTCGATCGAATGGTGTACTGGATGCGGCGATCCTGGGCCTCGGTGCGCTCTAAACAAAACCCAGGCTCATCCTCGGGCCGTTGCACAATGAAACTCAACATCGTCGTTTGTCGGCCCTTGGTGCGGTCATATCCATTCAGCTTGATGTAGTGCTTCGGGAAGGCTTTGCGGCATTCATCGATGCTCTCCATTGCCGCGTTCAGGTCTTGCAGGTCAAACATCGGAAGCCCCCACATTTCCCAATACGCGTTCCGGGGGTGAGGATCGTCGGTGTGCTCGATCGAAAACGCCCAACCATTCTCGAAACAGTACCGTACTTGGGCTTTGATCTGCTCTTCGCTGAAGTCGGGCAAATAAGAAAATGTTCCTTGTGTGATTCGCATATCGTCTCCGTCCCATGCCGCCCGCCACGCGTTTACGCGTTAAGCGGCGCTCTCAAACCGTGACTGTGCCGACCGCATCGGGCACGTCAGTTGACTCGAAGTCGTAACTGACGTCCTTCCAGATATCCAGCGCCTTGCGCAATTCCGGCGACCAGCGGGCAGCCTTGTTCAGGATCTCCGGCCCCTCGTTGAGAAAGTCGCGGCCTTCGTTGCGGGCCTGGATCATCACTTCCGTGGCTACACGATTCGCCGTGGCGCCTTGCGCGATCCCGTCGGGATGGCCGATCGTCCCGCCGCCGAACTGCAGCACGACATCTTCGCCAAGAAGGTGCAGCAACTGATGCATCTGCCCCGCGTGGATGCCGCCCGAAGCGACCGGCATCACCGCCGGTAACGAGGCCCAGTCTTGCTCGAAATACAGTCCTTGCGATAGGTCGGCATCGATCTTGTTCGCGCGCAACGTGCTGTAGTAGCCGCGAATCGCGTTGGGATCACCTTCCAGCTTGCCGACCACCGTGCCCGCATGAATGTGGTCCACTCCGGCCAGGCGCATCCATTTGGCGATCACGCGGAAGTTCACGCCGTGGGTTTTCTGCCGCGTATAGGTTCCGTGACCGGCGCGGTGCAGGTGCAGAATCACGCCGTTGCGGCGCGCCCACTTCGCCATCGATTGAATCGCGGTATAACCTATCGTCAGGTCGATCATCACAATCACGGTGCCCAGATCCTTGGCAAAATCAGCACGTTCGTACATTTCCTCCATGGTTCCAGCAGTCACATTTAAGTAATGTCCTTTGATCTCGCCGGTCGCGGCCGTGGCCCGGTTCACCGCTTCCATGCAAAACAGAAAGCGGTCGCGCCAGCGCATGAAAGGCTGGCTGTTGATGTTCTCGTCGTCCTTGGTGAAGTCGAGTCCGCCACGCAGCGCTTCGTAAACCACGCGTCCATAGTTGCGGGCAGAAAGGCCGAGCTTGGGTTTCACGGTGGCACCCAGCAACGGACGTCCGAACTTATTCAGATACTCGCGCTCCATCACGATGCCGTGAGCCGGACCCTGAAAGGTTTTCGCGTAGTGCGGAGGAATCCGCATATCTTCCAGGCGCAGAGACTTGAGCGCTTTGAAGCCGAACACATTGCCGATAATCGACGACGTCAGGTTGGCAATCGAGCCCTCTTCGAAAAGATCAATGTCGTAAGCGATGTAGGCGATGTACTGATCCGTGCCAGGGACGGGATCGACTCGATAGCACTTCGCCTGATAATGCTCGTAGGGCGTCAGACGGTCGGTCCAGACTACTGTCCAGGTGGCCGTGGAAGACTCGCCTGCCACCGCAGCCGCTGCTTCGATGGGGTCTACACCCGATTGCGGCACCAGACGAAACGCGCACAAAATGTCGGTCGCCTTCGGTTCGTAATCGGCGTCGTAGTAGCCCATCTCAGCGTACGGCGTGATGCCGGCGGCCCAACGGCTCTTCTTTTTGCCTGAATTGTTGTTACCAGCCATTTGTTTCTCCCTCAACAAGATCACTAATTCTCTCCGCGGTTGGTACGGTGGGGGGAAGCGTGTCGAAACGCGTTTTGCGAAACGACGAATCTAAATGACGAATGCGTTTGAACTGATTGCGATCGGCAGAATGGTCCAGTTCCAGAGGCCAGCCGGGCTGGTTGACCCGGCTGCATCTTCGCTTCGTTCTTCGTGCGACTCTGGTTTCGAGGTCGTTCGGGCTGATTGCCCGGCTGTCACCGCCTGCATATCCTGTTAAAGCAATTCCCGTTCCAGCTCTGCTTCGACAGGTTATGAGGCAGATGCCGAATTCATAAGTAGTTGTTGTTTCTTTCGCTTGGACCTAAGCGGAAGACCGAAATGCGGGGAGCGCGGATTTCCGCAGATCACTGTCTGCGTGACATGGATGTCTCACCCTCGAAAGAGAGGACGGCGTGTAACGATATGACACAAATTAAGTTACGAGGATATATTTGACATGGACATATATGTCTCACATGTGAGGCGATTTAGTCTCACATGGCACCCGAGAGGAACGGAACGCGATTTTGTGCTTTGCCAGCAAGCGATGAAATGTGCGGCGGGGTATTTTCGCCAACTGCGCAGCCTTGGAAATGTTTCCTTCGGCTTTAAGCAAATAGCTGGACAAGGCTTCTCGCTCAAATTGTTCGATCGCGCGCGCCTTGCTCGGCATGAAGCCCATCTGGGGTCTGAATGACACCACATCTTGCATGTGAAGAGGAAGGTGCTCGGGCTCTACCACGGAAGAGGAGGTCAAGACAACGGCCCTTTCAATGATGTTTTCCAGTTCGCGAAGATTGCCTGGCCATGAATAGTTCTTCAGCAGCGCGAGTGCTTGTGGAGCAATGCTATCCACTTTCTTGTTGACCTTGGCTCGGGCCCGCAACAAGAAGTATTCCGCGAGAAATGGAATATCTTCAATCCGCTCGCGCAGTGGCGGCAGGGTGATCGAGAAGGTGTTGATCCGGTAGAAGAGATCTTCGCGAAACGTGCCGTCGCGAATGGCGGTCTCCAGATTCCGGTTGGTGGCAGCGACAATTCTGACCGAAACCTTTCGTGTCCGCATGTCGCCAACGGCGCGAATCTCACCTGTTTGCAGCGTGCGCAAAAACTTGGCCTGGATCTCCAGCGACATGTCACCAATTTCATCGAGGAACATCGTGCCGCCGTCAGCCTTTTCGAACAACCCCTTGCTGTCGTTATAAGCGCCCGTAAAAGCGCCGCGCTTATAGCCGAAGAGTTCGCTTTCCAGCAGAGCAGGCGACAAGGCCGTGCAGTTTAGCGTGACCAGCGGATGATTGCTGCGCGTGCTGTTGCGATGGATGGCTCGCGCCACCAGCTCTTTCCCGGTCCCGCTCTCGCCGCGGATCAAGACGGTCGTGGGCGTGGGCGCAACCTTGGAAATCAGTCCCGAGATTTCCTTCATCTTCACGTTGTTGCCGATTATGAACTCGCCTTCTGCGCGTGCTTCAAGCTCGCGCAGCGCCAGCCGGTATTGATCCTGGAGAGACTCTGCTTGATTCCTGTTCCCGGCAAATTCCGAGATAAAGCGAGCGGTCTTGCCGCCGACCACTTCCGTGCCCTGGGGCCGCAGGCGGTAAATTTCCCGGCCAACGTCAGGATCGCCCGTCACATCGATGATGAGGTCGGCTGTATCGGCTTTCAGGAATTTCCTGTAGTTTGCGGAAACCGGTAAGCCGAGTTCCCGGGCAAGGACGATGCCGGGTGCCCCTTCATCCTTATCGGCGACGCCGACAATCTCGACGCTCGGATCCTGGTGGCATAGTTCCAGCAAGGCTCTTCCACCACGGCCGGCTCCGATGAGAATGATGCGCGTCATAGACCGCCCCGTCGAAGTTTAAGAATCCGCGGATTGCACACTCGCGGCTTTTGGCCCAAATCCGGAATCCCGCGCCAGCCGCGTATTCTACCGCATTTTTACCGCTACCAGTTCGACCCGGTGTGGGGAGCGTCTGGTTCTGCAGCCGCCGTGCGTCCGGCTGGAGTAGATTCCAGCGGGAAGTTGAACGTCAACAGAGAGAACTGACCATCCTGCACGCGGATCTCGCTCAGTGCACCGTTGGCGACCGTAGGAAACGCGTTACGGTGCCTGGAGAGCGGCACGCCGAGCAGTTGACAAAGCGCAACGCGGATCAGGGTGTTGTGCGTGACAACCAGAACGCGACCGTGAGAATGTATTGTCTCAATCTCTTTGAAACACTCGATTGCCCGCAGCGCAACTACGGACCAAAACTGGTCCGTACGCCAGGTTTTCTCTTACATAGCCCGGCCTGCGTGTCGTCTCTTTGCAGCCCCGAGCCAGAGTTGCTTCCTACTTTCGCGCCGCCTCGATCTCATCGACGATTCGATCGATGTGGTAGAGCTTCCGCATCCCCTCAAGCAGAGCGCGGCTGTCCACCGCTATGGAGCGGTTCTTCACCGCGTCGTAGCCGTAGTCGCCGCCCAGGGAGAAAATGTTCCCGTCAAAAAGCAGGCCGACGACGTTCGCGTCCTTGTCGATCATCGGGCTTCCAGAATTGCCCCCGGTTGTGTCGTTAGTGGTCGACAGATTCATGGGCACCGACAGATTCAGCGACGCTTTGGCCTTGAGCCAGCTTTCCGGCAGAGCGTATGGCGGTGACCCGGTTGCCCGCTCGAACAGGCCTCCGATGTTCGTGTAAGGCTCAACAAACTTGCCCTCAGCGTTTTCGAAGCCTTTCACGGTCCCATAGGTGAGGCGCAGAGTAAAAGTCGCGTCCGGATCGACACTGGTCCCGTAAACCGCAAAGCGCGCTTTCGCAATCTTCTCGGCAGCGGCTCGTGTGGGAGCGTCCACTCGCGCCTCGTATTCTTTGCGCACGGCCAGCAGGTCGTCGTTAATCGAAGCCGCGAAGCGGAGCATCGGATCGGTCGAGGCAGCCACTGCGCTTTGGCCGCCCTTGTACAACTCTTCCCGAACCTTCGGGTCCTCCAAATGCGTATCGGTCACCAGCCTGTGCGCCAGTTGCTCGGGAGATTCCTTGCCCAGCATCTTTCGCACGAACGGGTCGTCGGCTCCCAGGTCGCGGCGAACCACGGTGAACAGAAATGCGAGGTCAAGCTCCTCCAGGTCCTTGTAAACCGGGACAGCAGCCGTCAACTGCTGCTGTACGTTGACCAGCGCTTTGTCCGTATACTCGGGCAGGCGTTCACCGTTGGGCTTGGTGCGCTCGGCTGCGGCACGAACCAGCGTGACTGCATCCCCGAGCAAACCCGTCCGGAAGGAACGGGCGCCCAATGTCGCGTTTCGCACAAAGAGCTGTGAGCGCACTTGCTGGATCTTCGCGATGTCGTCCCAAGCTGAAACATACGCGGCGAGCTTTGGATCGGCTGCCGTGGCTTTGCGGAGCCGTTGCTCTTCCTGCACTTTAGTGCCAAAGAACTGAGGGTCCAGCAGCGCCAGTTGCCGTCCGTAGAAAACCTTGTAACTGTTCTCCAGGAAAAACAAGTCGTCATTCGCCTCGCGCGCCTGCTCCGGTCCACGAGTCACGAAGACCTCCAGTTGCCCGCGCCGCTCGGCGATTTCCGGGATTCTGAAGGGATAAAGGGTATCGCGCTCGAAGGCCAGTTGCGCGTTTGTCAATTCACGGAACGTGCCGCCTGGGTTCCCGGAGACGAAAACCAGATCGCCGTCTTTGGTCCCATTCGCGCTCCAGCGCAGATAATCCCGGCTAGCCGCCGGTTTGTCTCCCTCATAAGCCCGCAGCAGGCCGATGTCGAAATCGAAGCGCGGAAAATTGAAATTGTCTGGATCTCCGCCGAATTGCGCGACCGAAAACTCCGGTGCAAACACCAGGCGCACGTCGTTGTAGCGCTTGTAGCGGTACAGATCGTAGACTCCACCGTGGTACAGCGAAACCAAGTCGCAGCGCACGCTTGCATCCGATCCACAGCTTTGTTCCAACTCCGCTCGTTTCGCATTCAGCGCTTTGTTAGCCGCGTCGCCCGTCTTGCCGGTCAGCGCTTCCAGCACATCCTTGGTTACATCGCGAATCTCAACCAGTTGATCGAGTTCGAAATCCGGGCACTTTTTCTCCTCGGCGGGCGTTTTTGCGGAAAAACCGTTTTGCTCAAAATTCTGCTGCGCCGTCGACAACTGCTCCACGCATTCGACGACACAATGGTGATTCGTCATTACCAGTCCCTGCGGAGAAATGAACGACGCCGAGCACCCGCCGGCGATGCGCAGCGACGATAAGCGTACGTGGTCGAGCCACTCCCGCGAGGGCGTGAAGCCATACTTTGCCCCCACGGTCTTTGATGGAAAATTGTCGAACGTCCACATGCCCTCGTCGGCTTGCGCCGCCTGGGCGAACACCAAACACACCAACAACACTCCCGCGACCAGCGTCGCAAGCTTCGATTCCACCTTTGTCATAATTGCATCCTTTTGAACCCGGATATTGCGATTTCTCGTGTCCTGATGCAGTGCTGTACCGATGCACGGCTTCCTGCCAACAACAAGCAGGCGGCGAGGCACTGTGCTTGCCTCGCCATGCAATTGCCCCATCGAACAAGCCCGCGTCTGTTTTACGATCTGTTGTTCACTGCCAGTGCACAAAGCTTGTTCTTCGAAAATCACACTGAATTTCTTGCATATATTTTTTCTCCTTGGTTTTGAAAATTAGGGCTTCTCGGGAAGCGTGACCAATTCGTGACCATGCGATCCGCACAGACTCTCACTGAACCACACGGACAACATTCCCACAACTGCCCGCTCGCCCCATTCCTGATACCAGCCAATTGCGGGTAAGCCCTCCCGGTCCACAGATCGTCACCTCGCCGAGGAACATTTCCTGCAATTGCTGCGTAAGTCGCAATCACACGGGTTGAATTCTTCGGCGTGTAAGGGTCTGGAAGAGCAAACTCTCCCAAATCTGTTTCGCTCACCGGAGGAAAGAAGTAACGTCACCCTCTTGTTTGTGCATAGCGGTAACCCTGTGCTCGTGGCCGAGTTCGCAGCCCGCGATGACCGAGTGGGAGAACGACTTCATACGTTTACGGCAAGGGAGCTTCGGTAAGCTCGAGTTCCCAGTGATCTGGCGCATCTAAATGGCAATCGAAGCCATAGAAGCGGTGGTTGAACACGTGCTGGAAGAGGCAGGCGCGCTGCCCACGCAGAACAGGGTTTCCGGCGACCGGTTGGAAGTTACCGTCGGGAGAATCGCCTGAGAAGATTTTTACTTGCCATTCTCCTTCGGGACTATCGGTGTAGCGCTGAGGATAGATTTCGGTCGCGAGATAGTAGATGCCCTTGTTTGTTTGTCCACCCGGAGCTTTCTCCAGATACTGCAGGGTGGGCGCGGCGACGGTCTCGGTGGCCTGCATCAGGATCTTTTCGGGTGCCTTATCGAGATTCTTCAGTCGTGCTGCACTTTTGCTGATGATCTCGAAATGGTCGCGATCGTTGCCCCGGTAAAAAGTCAGATAGAAACGTCCGGAGCGTGGGTCGCGAAAAAGGTTTGGATTCTGATTGCGCTGATTGGGCACTGCGGACACGAGCGTTTTCAGCTGGGTCAGCCGGATTCCGTCTTCAGAACTTGCGAGTACGATGTAGCTGCTGGGCGTGTCGTAGCCGCGCGTGATCGCGAAGTAGAACAGCTTGGGATGTTTGGGATCGGCATTCATCAGCACGGTGGGCCAGCGCGCGTCCGTCCAAAGCGGGTTTTTCTCATACTTGATCCAGTTCACAAGATCATTGCTGCGCGCGAGGCCGATTCCGCCCCCTTCATTCAGGCCGTACCATCCCCAATAGCGGAAGCCACCGCGATTTAGTTCGAGGACCGAGAGAGTGTGAGGAAACTCCTTCCCTTCCCAGGACTGCGTGTCGGGCAAGACGTGACGTGGAGTTGTCAGCTGTAGATAAGGAGGACCGGAGTCCGCTGCCGACCGGGGCGTTTGAGTCCGCGCGTAGGGAAGAAACGCCAAAGAGAATATGACTGCTAGAAACAAACGAGAGTCGCGCATGAAGCCTCCGCATTCGAATATTAGGCTGTAGGTTCGGCCGCCACCTTCTTCAGGTTGAGCGTGGCGTTTGCGATCAACGGCTTTGCCCAGAAACCGACACTGAGGACACAAGCAAAAGTTAGATACAGAAATGCGACGCCGGCGCGGAGTCCGAACCGGTCACCAATACGCCCGATGATGAGCGGGACGACTGCGCCTCCCATGATCCCGGTACTGAGGATTCCGGCAAACGGACCGTGATGCTCGGAGACAGAGTTCAACCCGAGGGAAACGAGGATAGGCCACATGACGGATGCGAATAGGCCGATAACAGGAAAGGCGACCATGGAAATACTGGCTGGACCGAAGAGTGCAGCGGTAAGACAAAGCACGGCGCACATGCTGGTGGCGATAAGAACTTTGCGGCTGTCGAAAAGCTTCAACAGGCCCATGCCGATGAAGCAGCCGGTCGTGAGCAGTCCCCAGAACCAGGAGACGGCGGTTGCACCGGTTGTATGGGGATCGTAGCCGTGGTAGACAGAAAGAAATTTAGACGTCCAGTCAGCGGTGCCTTGTTCTGACCCGACATAAGCAAACACGCAAAGGAAAAACATCCAGACCATGGGGCGACGGAAGAGCTCTCTGTACATCGACCAGGACCCGGCGGATTCCTCGCTGGACCGCTCGACGCGAGGGAAAGTCGTGAAATAGAGGACGAGGATCATCGCGACCGTGAAGACAGCAAAGATCCAATACAGCGAAGCCCAAGGGAGGGCCGGTGGAGTAAGCCGCGCCAGCAGTTTGAGCAGCGGATCGGAATTGGAGGCGGGCTTTTCAAGGTTGAGGACTAAATAGGAGTACATGTACGGGCTTAAGAACGATGCGGAGCCAAAGATCAGCTGCGCAAAAGCTGAATTGAAGGCGAAGTGTTCCTCACCTCCAGCGACGCGTAGCAGGGGATTGATGGCGGTTTGGAGCGTCGCCATGCCGGAGCCCATGATGAAAAGGGATACGATTGCTACCTGGTACGTAGGGTGAAATGCAAAACTCAGGGATCCGATGGTGCCGGCGACGAAGGCCGAAATCATGACAGGCTTCTCACCGAAACGTTCCACCAGAAAGCCGGCAGGGATGGACATGACTCCGTAGGCGATAAAAAAGGAGAACGGCAAGAAGGCTGCGGCTGCAAGGCTTACCTGAAAGCTGCTGATGATGTCAGGAACGATGGGGCCGAGAATGTTGGTCAACAGCGACATCACGAAGAATGTCAAGAAGACCAGCGAGATCATAGATCGGCTTCGTGCCATGGCTTGACTACTCCGTTGTCGTAACTTTGGTGGCGCGCTCGAACTTTCCGGCTTCGCGACTGACGAGCGCGGCCAATGCAATCGTGATCATCTCCACGGGCAGAATTTCAAGAATCGGACGAATGCTGTCGCCGTGATTGTCCAGGCGAAAAGGTGCGAGCGCGGAATCCTCGCCGACGAATTCGGCGCGCCCGCCACCCTGCTGAATATCGGAGAGCAAACGCTGGTTGAGATCACGGGTCTTGTCGTCGCCGGAGAACACCACCACAAAGGTGTCCTGGCTCAACATTTCAAAGGGGCCGTGACGGAACGCGGCGCTGCTCATTCCTTCGGCGTGGAAGTGATCGGATTCCTTGATGATGAGGGCGCCGGTGCCGACGGCGGCGAGAGATGCTCCGCGACCGACGAAGAACAGATGCCGGATGCGGTGCAGTTTATTCGCCAGGAGTTCAACATGTTTTCTCCACCGGCTGAGGTACTCGGCAACGGATGGCGCTGTGATTTTCAGCTCGCGGCGGCTTTGCTTAGGATCGCGCTGGCAGAGCACGTCGCCTAAGAACTTCAAGACCATCAGGGCAGTGACGTAAGTCTTGCAGGAGACCGAGAATTCGCGTCCAGCTTGGGTGAGGAGCGTGGCGGTCGAGTGTTCTACGAGCGGACTCTGCGGCGTGTTGGTTACGGCGATGACGGCGGAGCGTTTGCGATTCACTTCAGCGAGGCGAACCATCTCGGCACTTTGGCCGGATTGCGAAACGGCGATGATTAGGGTTTTCGGATCGAAGAAGCGTGATTTGTAGTGGATTAGTTCCGAGGTTTCAACCATCAAGGCGGTGAATCCATGGCCGATCAACTGCAGATTCAGAGGATGGAGTGCATGAAAAGAGGAGCCCATGCCGGTCAGAACAATGCGGTGAAACTTGCCTTCAAGGAGACGTTGAGACAGATCGGAGAGCGCCTGCGATGTATCGAGACTGGCAAGCGTCGCGTCCAGGGCTCGCGGCTGGTCGAGAATGTCTTCCAGGTACTTGCCTTCGATGATTCTGAGATCCGGTACAGCAATATCAGGGTTCACCTTGAGCTCCATCTTTCTGAAATCGGTGATGCCAGACTCTGGCTGCGCCGATGAGGTTTGCGTTCTCCCCCAGCGAAGCCAGCGTGATTTCCGTCTTGTCGGAGGGAACCAGAGAGCAGCTGTGTCGGATTACGTCTTTGATGCGGCTGAGGAACAGTGCTGCGCTTCTCATCACGCTGCCGCCGAGCACGATGGCATCGGGGCAGAACATCGTGACGAGATTGGCCAACCCGAGGCCGAGATAGTAGGCCTCGCGATCGACGGCGCGCTTGGCAAGATCGTCGCCGGCGGCAGCCAACTCGCAGATTCGTTTTGCTGAAAGATCGCGGCCGTGAGGATACTCGGGCGCAGCTTGTTCGTTCATCCATGCGGTCATAGCTGGGCCGGCAGCGAGGGATTCCCAGCATCCGCGGAAGCCGCAGACGCACGGCGGGCCCGAGGGATCGACGAGGTGATGGCCAATTTCTGGGTGGGAGTAATCGACGCCTCGATATAGATGACCATCGATGATGAAACCGTTGCCGATTCCGGTGCCGATGGTGATGTAGATCAGACGCTGCTTGTTTTTGCCGGCTCCCCAGTTTGCTTCGCCGAGTGCGGCGGCGTCGCCATCATTTTCCAGCGCCACCTTGACTTGGAAAAGATTCGATAGATCCCTAACCAGGTTCTCGCCTTTCCAATTGGGGAAGAAATTGACGTCGCCGAACTCGCCGGTTAGCGGCAACACCGGACCGGTTGAGCCGATGCCGATCCCCGAGAGTTTTATGCTTGCCTCGCTCGCGGTGGCGGCGAGCATTCTGCGAATGTTCCCTAAGGCGTTCGGGTAACCGCGGGATGGGTCCGTCGGGCACTCGCGCCGAGCGAGTATGTTGCCAGAGTTATCGACAATACCGACAGCGATTTTGGTTCCCCCAATATCGACTGCTGCGATCAAGCAGCCTCCCTATGGATTTGCTCCATACAGATCACTCTTTCCATTCGAATATGGCGCCTTCGTAGGCACCGAGGTCGACTCTAAAAGTTGCCCTTGATAACTCCAATTGTGTTCTTCCTTGTGCAGTTACTCGAGCAACGGAATGCAGTGGTAGGGAAGTGGTGACCGTCACTATCTGCTTCTCTCCGCTGTGATTCGTGACGATCGCGTAGCCGCGAGAAGTGCCGCTCAGAGATGAAACTTCTACTGACGGCTGATCTGTGTGAAAGAGCGGCTTTGTGCCGGACTCCTCGCGGAAAGCCTGGTAGATGCGGTATGTCAGTTCAGGCTTGTCGAAGACCGCGGGCGAATTCGCGAGGTAGTTCTCGATGGGGTACGCGCTCAACAAGGTTTTGCCAGATCCCAGTTTGTTCGCAACCAGGGCAGGGTGGCCATCTTGATCGACCGCGACTACAGTGCCGCCTTTGATTTCAAGAATTGATCCCCAGGAGCGTGGACCGGGATTGGGGACGGAGTAGTGAAAAGTGTCGCCAGGTTTGAGACCGCCGAACGGGACGAGGACTTTGATCGTGACATCCTCTTTCGGGTTGGCATCGACCATGCGAGCGCCGAATAGAGCTTCCATCTCGGGGATGGCCGCGTCGGCGGCGACGGATGCGTAGAGTGCTCCCCCTTGCGCGACGTATTGCCGCGCCTTCTCCCAGAAATCCGAGTGCACGTGGACCAGAAAACTATCTGTGCTGGTCAGGGGCGAGGGCATCAGAATCAGCGGGCGTTTTTGCCAGTCGTCATATTCGCGCGGGAAATCGGCTTTCAGGCCAGCGCGGCGCGCGAGGATGAAGGATGAGAGCCATGAGCCGGTGATCCAGGTGTTTTCTTCGCTGAAGTTCGGCTGCGATTGACCGGCGACATTGGCGCCTTCGTCGGTAGTGGTGTACGGGACGATTTCAGGCCCTGTCAGGCCGAAATGGGAGAAATCTCCATGAGGTTTAGACCACTCGTAGGGAACGATAATGCCCGCTTCGGCTGGAGCTGGCTCGATGCCGGTGAGATCGAGTTCGCCGACGGTCTTTTCGAAGTCTTCAAACATCTGCGCGGAGGGGCGATCTTTGCCGTCCCAGGTTGTTAGTCCGAATTGTGTTTCGTGAGGAGAGCGCAAATACGGGACTTTGTGCCATTGCTCTGGCGCAGCATCGGTGTAGCACCAAATGAGGAAGCCGTTGGCCCCCGCTCCGAGGCCGGAATAAAGACTGGCCCGCAGAAATTTTGCAATTTCTTCCGGGTCGTACTGCGCCGAGGACGCACCGATTTCCTGAATCATGACGGGATGCCCGGCACTGCCGGAGAGAGCGGTCTCGAATGCGGATCCATAAGTGCCGCGCTCGGAGAGCATGGCATCGGGAAAAAGTTTAGGCGAGTAGATCGAGTAGGGATGGACGCTGAAGAAATCGGTTTCCTGGCGGATGTTGTCGGGGCGAAACGGGCCGCGGCCTACATCTTCCATGCTAGTGCCGACGACGATGGGGTGAAGGTTGTCATAGCGGCGAATAGACCAGGAGAGCAGACGAGTCCAGTTAATCGCCATGGAATCGGTGGTTTCGGGCGCGATCCAGAATGGAGGTTCGTCGGTCAGGTCCCATCCGAGAATGGCCGGTTCATTGGCGTAGCGGCGAGCCAACTCCGCCACATGATCGGTCTCGATGCGGAGCATGTCGGGATCGGAATGCGGCTGACGCCCCTGCCGATACGCTACATCCCAATAGGCCTCGCCGACCTCACCGCCGATCAGCAGTTCTGGATGCAAGTAGATGTGATAGCGGTGCGCCAGCGAAATGAGGAAGTCGATGGCGCGGAACGCCTCCGGGTTGTAATCCCCGGGACGCGGCTCGATCCAGGCCCATACGAAATCCAGACGGATGGTGTTAAAACCTAATTCGTGCATCCGTGCGAAATCGGCTTCAATTGCCTTCGGGTCCCATTGAATCGGCCATTGCATGGCCGCTTTGGCCGGAACCCAGTTTGCTCCCACGGGAATGAATCGATGGCCAGCCCGGGAAAAGTAATTTCCATCCAGCCGGACCGCAGGCAAACGCGATTCGTCAGCATTCGTATGTGCTCGCTGCTGGGCAGCGGCAGGCGAAAGGCATATACAAAGCAGGCCAAACAGCACTGGCAGAACGCGGGTGCGCTGAGCAGCTTTGATTCGCATGATCTTCGACCTCGTCAAATTCTCCCGATCCGTGGACAGTATGGCGCGGGTGACTAGAAAGACAGTTTCAGAGCCAATTGCAACTCCCGTGACGCGTGCCCTGTGCTGGTGATGGAGCCGGAGAGGCTGGGCGTTCCGGGCGAGCCCGCTTGATCCACGGCGGCATAGGGTAAGGCAAATTCCGGCGTATTGAAGAGATTGAAAGCCTCCACCCGGAATTGCATTTTCACGTACTCGGTCAGGTTAAGGTTTTTGAACAAGGAAGCATCCACGTTGTAGATTGCCGGCCCGCGCAGTGAGCCACGCCGGGCGTTTCCGTATTCACGGGCAAACGATTGTCCGGGGGCCAGTGCGGGGAGGGCGAACGCCGCTGGGTTATACCAGCACTGAATCGTCTGCTTGTCTGCGGGACATCCTTCACTGATCGCATTCGAGAAGTTATAAGGATCACCGGCCAAATCGGGCCTGGGTGCTCCCGAATCCGTGTTTGTGTAATCCTGGGAAAGCAAGGGGGTGAAAGCTTCGCCAGAATGCATCGCGATAATTCCGTTCAACTGCCAGCCTTCGCTCAGCCAATGCATGGGGCCGCTTCCGCTCCAGTATTTCTGGTTTGGGCCAATCGGCAACAGATAAGACCAGGCAGAAGACAATTGATGACGGTAATCGGGAGCGTTGTTTCCGCGCTCGGCTGCGAGGTTGTAGGTATCCTGCGGTTCCAGGTATTCGTCTTCCTCGGTCTGCCCAATGCTGTGCTGCCAGGTGTAAGAGTTCAGCATGCTCCAGTTGCCGGAGAATCTCTTCTCTAACTTGACCTGCAGACCGTGCGAGACGGACCAGGCCCCATTGTCGAGAGTGCGGATTTCTCCGATATTGGGCACCGAGTTGAAGTAGAGCCGGCCGAAGTTTGTGGGTGCTCCGGTCAAACAGGATGGATCGGTGGATGTGGGGCAGGATTCGAAATTCGCGTCCAGCGGCTGTGTCGGCTGGTTGCGATTACTGAGGAATGCCAGCTTCACACCTCGCGTCCCGACATAAGCAACTTGCAAAGCCATGCTCTTACTGAGAGCTCGCTCGATATTCAAATTCCATTCTTCAATATAGGTTGTGCGATTGTTGAATAACGAAGCGCTGGCTCGGCCCGCCGGATCCGAAACGGTGGAATAGACGGGAGTGGGATAGCCTGTAGATATCCGCAAGGTCGGCGTCGCGTTCGCCGCGGGATTGTAGTTCTGACTGAAGATCAGTCCAGTGGGATTATAGGGAAGTTCGGCGTCGTTCTGATCGGCCTGAACATCGTAGAAAATGCCGAAACCTCCACGTATCACGGTTTTCTCGTTCCACGGAGTCCACGCAAAGCCAATCCGCGGGGCAAAGTTGTTGTGATCGGTTTTCACATTGCCCGAGCGGCTCACCCCTGGCTGCTGGGGCGAAACAAATAGTCCTGTCGCAAAATCGAAATTGGCGAGCCGATTGTACTGCTCGATGGGCGGCGTGAACAGGTCGTAGCGTACCCCCAGGTTCAATGTGAGTTTATCGTTCAGGCGAAAATCGTCCATTGCGTACGCGCTGAACTCGGTCCAGCGCATGCCAAAGGATCCCTTTTGGCCGTCGCGGTACGCTGAGACTGGAAAGCCGATCAGGAAGGTTGCTAGGGCGCTCCCGCCCGTATCCGTGGTCAGGTCAGAAGTGAACAATTCGTTGAAAGTCATATCGCCGCGCGCATTTTGCGTCTGGAAAAACCCGTGTAGGCGGCGTCGCACGTCCGCGCCAAACTTGAATGAGTGGCGGCCGCGAACGTACGTGAATGCGTCCATATATTGATAGTTGTTTTCGTTTAAGAACTCCGGAAACCAGTCAGTGGTTCCAAGTGGGCTAAGGTTCGAGAACTGGAGGTAAGGCAATCCTCCCGTGGCAGTTGCGTTGTTCGGATCGAAGATATTCGGAATACCGAATTGCGACGCCAGGTCTCGCCCCGCAAAATTCTGTACCGCCTTCACCACGTAGCGGGAATAGCCGATCTTGAATTCGTTGATCTTGTTCGCCGCAAAGGTGTGAACATCGCTGATGCCGGCAGACCTGGCCAGATTTGTGATGTGCCCGGTAAAGTTTCCTCCACCGGCGTACCCGGGAAACGGGTCCGGCGCAAAGGCGTCGACATTATTGAAACTGAAGGTTAGGGAGAGACTGTTCTTGCTGGTGAGTTGGTGGTCCCCACGAACATCAAATGAATCCTGGTTGTTTTGGCTCACCGGATTCGATAAATAGTTACCGGCGGAATTGGAGATGTTTGGGGTCGGGAACAGAGTCACGAGTTGCAGGGCAGCCGGATCGAGACAAGCCGCGTCGGTGGCGGAAGAACAAGACGGAATGACGTTCCCCGGAATCGGTTTTCTCAGCGTAATCGGCGTTCCGTCACCGCAGGTGTAGGAATAACTTGAAAACGGGTCGAAGATGGTTCCGGGATCGAATGCGGGACCGGAGCCATCGGGGCACGGGTGGAAATATGTCGTCGGGTCGCCGGTCAAAAGATCGCTGAAATTACCACCCACCTCCGAAGGTGAGGGCACGATAGAGATGAACGTCTGCGCCTGCCGAATGCGCGTCCCCTGATAGTCAACGAAGAAGAAAGTCTTGTCTTTTCGGATCGGCCCCCCCATCGTCCCTCCGAATTGATTCTGCTTGAAGGGGGCAATCGGCTGGTTTGGACTGTCGAAATAATTCTTCGCGTCAAATGCGGAGTTGCGCAGAAACTCAAAAACGCTGCCGTGAAACTGGTTCCCTCCGGATTTCAGAACGACGTTCACCACGGCTCCGCCTCGGCCGATGTCAGCCCCGAAGTTGTTGGTTTGTACTTTGAATTCCTGAATGGCGTCAATCGACGGCTGGATCACCTCGATCCCAATCTGCTGCTCATTGTTGTCAAATCCATTGAGCAGAAAATTGTTGTTGGTGGCCGTCAGGCCGTTCACCTGGATGGCCGCGTTTCCGCGCTGATCCTCAGGGATTCCGCCCTGTTGCACGGTGTAGCCGGCGGTTGGGCCCTGGTTGACGCCGGGGGACAAATAAGCCAGTTGCACGAAGTCGCGTCCATCCAGCGGCAGATCGTTGACCCGCGCCCGCTCGATTACCTGTCCGATCGAAGAGGTTTCGGATTCGACCAACGGTTCCGCCGCGGTGACCAACATCTCCTCAGTCACTGTGCCGACAACCAGAGTGAAATCGACGCGCACCACCTGGTTGACGTCAAGCTTGAACTCGGTCTGCTTTGCTTTCTTAAACCCGGGGTGCTCAACCGATACGATGTAATTGCCGGACTTCAACTCAGTCACAACGTACTCGCCATTGCTGTTCGTCGTGCTCTTCTTCTCGACATTCGTCTGGGTTTCGGTCACCGTGACTACCGCATCCGCTACCACGGCCCCCGAAGGGTCTTTGACAGAGCCCACGATCTTTCCGGTTTCGACTTGGGCGCGCAGATCAACCGAAGTACAGACCACAACGAGTAAGGCGAGCAAACAGACGATCCGGCAAAGGACGAAGCGTATGCTATTACGGCAGTCTGATCTGGAGATCATGACAGGGGCCTCCACTCATTCGCCGCATATAAAGCTCATATGCATATATGGTGTCAAGTAAAATGAATTTATGGATTTCTAGCCGGGATTCCATGCTGTGATGTAAGTATAAGTAAACAAATGTACTATCTTGACACCAGTCAAGTCACAAATGCTGGTTCAGAAAAACTTCTATTATCAACATACATACGTTGTATACTATGTATACATGTGAGGAAATTATGGTCTTAATCGCTTCAGAACTACAGGCAGTCAGCGTCGCAAAACTCGGTCTTGCTCTGGATAGCGGCAGCTACGTCCCCTACTACATGCAGATCGTTGATCAGGTTCGCGATCTCATCAAGAAGAACAAACTCAGCGAGGGCCAGACCTTTGCCTCGGAAGGCGAGATGGCAGAGGCTCTCGGCATCAGCAAAATGCCGGTGCGCCAGGCGTTTCAGAAATTACGTTCGGAGGGATTGCTAATCATCGCCAAAGGAAAGCGGCCGGTAGTCGGTTCCGGACGCGTGCCTTGGAATTTTCAACAGCTTCGCGGCTTTAGCGAAGAAATGCGGCGGCGCGGCCTCGTTCCCTCCGCCCGTTTGCTGAGCATGAGTTTGGAAGATCCTGATCTGGAAGCCGCGCAGGCGCTGAAACTCAGTCCTGGCGAAAGAGTATACCGGGCGCGTCGCCTGCGCTTCATCAATGGGGAGCCGGTTGCGGTGGTCACGAGCTTTCTGCCGGCCAGAATTTTCGTCGGCATCGACAAGCAAGATCTGGAGAACCAATCCCTCTACGCAATTTTCGAGCGCATTTACAAGCGCAAGCTGCAATGGGCGGAGGAAATCATCGGGGCCATGATTGCTGGCGTAGAAGAAGCCGAAGTGCTGCAAACTTTCGCGGGCAGCGCTCTTCTGGTCATCCGCGAGACTGCCTATGACCTGCAAAGCGTCGCGATCGAATACAGCCTGTCATTACTACGAGCAGACCGTTACACTGCGTCCGTAATCTCTGTACGGAAAAGCTGACCTTCATCGATTCTTTATTCCAGGTCGTCCTGACCCTCAGACCGATGGAGCCATAGCGTTCGTGCTCGGCGTGGTCGGTAATGAAACGAGTGTTTCCCCGAAAGTCTCGCCAGCGATGGACAGCCTGACCTTAGAGGCGTCTTCTGGACGTTTCGCACCCATTGGCGGTTCACGTTCGCGGTTCCGATGAAAAGCTTGTCTCGATCTAGAACGAACCAGATTGTGACTTCATAAGGTTTCCCGGTCTTGCGCCCGTAGTGGGTCAACTTCGTGGTCTGCTTGCCCGCTACCTTCGTAAGTCGAGAAAATGCGTTCCTCCATAGGCTCTCGTTTGGGAACTTCACGAATCGGCAAAAATCCTAAACGTCCCTAAGTTGTTCCTCCGTCATGCTTGATATCGCGGTGAATTATGCCTTTGGAATGCGCCGCGTCCAGTGCATCGGCGATCTGAATGCTCAATTCCAGCACGGTCGCAATATCCAACGGCTTCGCGGCGATCTTGTGCTTCAGCGTTACGCCGTCCAGATACTCCATGGCGATGAACGCCTGACCGCCCTGATCGTCGATCTCGTAGATGGTGCAGATGTTGGGGTGATTCAGTGCCGAGGCAGCTTTGGCTTCGCGCTGGAAACGGGCTAACGCCTGCGAGTCTTTCGCCACGTCATCGGGCAGAAATTTGAGGGCGACGAAACGGCCAAGTTTCACATCCTCGGCCTTGTAGACAACACCCATCCCGCCCCCGCCGAGCTTCTCGATCACGCGATAATGTGAGTGGTTTGGCCTATCATTCCGGGCAAATGTTACGTGGGGGTGGCCAGCAAGTCAACGAAAGCCACGGAGTTGGCGTAAAACCGCGATATTAGTCATTGACAGATTGCTGCTGCCCAAAATCCCTTTCGCCGTCCCCTTTCCAAGTTTTGAATTGATGAGGTCACCCCATTAGATGTTGTTGGGCCGTCGCCACAATGAGAGAGCGTTCGGATTCCCATACTTCCCCACCGCCCGTAAGATCGCTTGGCGGGACAGTGTTGGGAGTGCCCAAAGGTTGGTGCGAATACTGTACTAGCGGACACCCCGGACACGATCCTTCCGCGTTTTCGTTACAAACCAGCTTGGGGTTATGGTGGGAGCTACATGGGTGCCGGGCGAGCGAGCGGCCCCTTAACTCTTCGGAAATATACAAGGCAGATCAACATGCAGAACGGAGACACCCCAACGACCCTCCGGCGCAGTTCCAGAGTGCCAACCGCTGTACAAATCTTAGTTACCAGCCTCGACGGAACACACTTCTCTGAAGTCTGTGAAACCTTGGTGGTCAACGCTCACGGTTGTGCCATGCTGACCCGGGTAAAGCTTGATAGTGGCGTTCCACTGCACTTCCACAGCAAGGATGGACGCGAGACGACCGCGCAGGTGGTCACTTGCCAGCCGATCGGCTCGGATTATCGCAGTTGGAGACTGGGAGCGAAGCTCGACCGACCCGAAAATTTCTGGGGCTTGAAGGTTTGTCCTAAAGATTGGCTCCTTCCAGCGGCGGCCAATGCGCCGAGGCTTCCCCAGATTGTCAACCCCATGAGCTCGCCTGCATCCCACCAGTTGCCCGACGTATTGAACCAGTCCTTAGAATCCGCACTCGACCGCGCCGGGCAATCAGAAGCGCAAGTGAGGAAGATGATTGCAGAATCCGTACGCCCCCTGCAGGCGGAGATCACGTCGCTTAAAGAAAAGCTGGCACAGCGAGAAGCGAATCCCAGCTGCTTTGAAGTGTCGCTCTCAAGCATTCCTCCCGAGCTCGAACAGCAGCTGGAGGTACGTCTACGCAAGGACCTCGGCCCCAAAGTCTTGGACGCAACGCGGCAGCAGTCCGCGCACTTGCTAGCATCGGCCAAGGCCACAATTGACCAGGAAACTAGGGAAGGCTCCGAAGAGTTTATACGCCGGGCGGCTGAGGAACTTAAGGTGGTCGAAGAACGGGCACAGGAGATTTCAGCGCATATCTCCGAAAACGCTCGAGGGCACTTGCGTCGCGGTTTGGAAGAGTTTGACCGGAAATTACTGGACGGAGGCAACTCTCTCAAACGCCTGAGCGAAGAGCTTCTGGAATTCCTCCATCATAGCTTGGATGCCGAACACGATACGCGCCGCGAAGACTTAGAAAAGCTGCGAGCATCGGTTGCGTCGGAATCGTCGCGCTTGCACCAACAGGTTGGGTATCTGGACACTCGCATTGCCAAATTGGAAGAATCTGCCCGCAGCCTGGAATGCGGCTTGGATCAACGCCTGAGCCGTATGTCCAGCGACACCGTAAGGGACACGCGCAGCCAATTCGAGAGCGTAGCGAATGAGATTCTTGAGGAATTTACATCGCGCAGCGTCAAAGCCCTCAGGGATCAGATGGAGCAGGCAAACGGAAACATGGAGATTGTTCAGAATGGGATCGTGGCTTCGGTTTCCGAGTCTCTTAATATCCAGGCAGCGGATACTTTGCAGGCTTTCGAGCATTCCATGGAGGAGCTGGCGAGACTTTCCGTCGAAGACTGTCGGTTTAGACTGGAAGAGGGCTTGAATGCTCTGGCCAGAACTCTCAATGAACAATTCCCTTTGCAGGCCAAACCCGGCGGCGATAGAAGTAAACAATGAGTTCGCAGGTGAGGCTGGTGGTGCCGAAATGTCTACACGTGGCACTGCGGCTCCCTCGAATCCAAACAGCAATGACACCTTGAGCAGCTCCGCGACTGTCTTTGAGTTTGTCTGGTACGGTGGTTGGCATAAGCAAATCCCTCGATGTTCAACTTTTTTGCCCAACGAAAGCCCCAGGCCATCCCCTGTCTTGCGTATTCAGCTAAGAATCGGTTAGCGCGCCGCAAGTAACAGCGACCCACGAGGTGTCTCGGCGTTGTCCCAGGGTGTCCGAATCACCGATCGCGAAAAGCGCTTTAACCATGGCCCTTTGCCGAGTCGCGGAAGCTAAGCCCAAAGACGGGAAGCCGGAGTTCCGGATCACGCAATCCGGCAAGACTTGGGATCTGAGCACAATCGACTTCGAAAGACTGAAAGAGGACTTCGGAGAGTCGAGATACAAGAATATTGCGATTTCGGACCTACGGGCGTTTATCGGCCACAAGCTGGATCGCATGCTTCAAGAGAACGCGACCCGCACAGATTTCGCGACGCAGCTCCAGGGCATTATTGACGAATACAACGCCGGAAGTTCGTCAGCTGACAACTACTTCGCGGAACTAGTGAAGTTCACGAAGGAGTTGAAAGAAGAATCAGAGCGTCACATTCGCGAGGACCTCATTCCTGGCGGTGGGTTGCGGACATCGTTGCGCGAACGCTTTCTGCATTGATTCTGGCGGCGCAGCCGCTCTGAATCCTTCAACCACACCTACGCTATACCAGGCATCCCGCAGCCTACAACTCACGTTCCACTGTTCCACTTGCCACACAGCCTGCAGAGCTAGCGCTATGAGCGCTCGATGACAGGCAATTTGGCGCGTTTGCTATCGCGGATCTGCTCCGTTGTAAACTCGCGCCCGCAGACACTGCAGCGCCAAGCGGGAGACGAGCTTGCCGTGATCCCCGGCACAGGTTGGTGACTGGGACGTCGGGCTCGCACTAATTCGCTACTACATTCAGGACACTGTCGTTGAATCATGGCTCCTATCGCGCGGATATTTGTTGTGAACTCGGCGCGAGCTAGCGAACTTCGGGGTGGATAGAACGAGTCTCATCCGCCGTGAGTCGAGAGGGGTCGCAGTAGCCGTATCCCCTCAGACATGCCGAGTAATTACGTCTGTGTTCGGCGTTGGCCAGCATCTTAGACTCGGGTGGAGTCAATCTTGAGAAGTCACAGGTTGTCTCGCCGTCCTTACACGCCGAGAGGTTGCGTTGATCTTCCGCGTAAGCCGTTTGCCGAGCTTCCAATGGGGTTAGGTTGGAGTGGTCGCATTCGCTCCAGCCGTTACTGCAATTCTGCGCATTACGCCGGTGTTCCGCGGCGCTTGTGTCCCTGGTTTGCGAAGGGGATAACTGGGCGTGATTGCACTGCCCAGAACCGTTCTCGCAATCGGATGCGTTGAGTTGGCGGCGGGCGATGTTCACTTCCGCAGTCTCCGCCACAGTCAGTTTGGAGCGATCACAAGCGCCCGTTCCTTCTTTGCAGGCAGCAAGATTGCGCTGTTGCTGCAATGCGGCCATTTCACGGGCTTCAGTCTGGGTCAGCTTAGAGCGGTCGCACGACTGCATTCCGTCGTTGCAGTCGGTCACATTCCTCTGGTGGTCGGCGACGGCCAATGCGATAGTCTCCGGTTCAGAGAGTTTCGAACGATCGCAGGAATCATATCCGTTCCGGCAGTTCGCAACGTTGCGCCCGTGGAGAGCGAGGGCCACCTCCGTCGCTTCTGACTGGCTCAACTTGGAGCGATCACAAGTATCACGATCAGCCTTGCACGCCGCCAGGTTTTGCGAAAGATCGGAGGACTGGGCAAATACCAAAATTGGCGAGACAGAGACTAAGACAGGCTACTTGCGCCCAAAGATATTTCCGGAGACTAGCTTTCATATTTTCCGCCTTCTGTAAGATTCGTTCCACCAGTAACGAGAGGCCAATCTTCAGCGATTGTTGATCGGCCGGAACCGAGCATGCGGTTCCGGCCAGTCACAAATCCGTCCTGCCGACAGCTTCGGTAGAAGCTACTTCGTGTCTTCTCTTGCTTCGGCAATCTTGGCCTGTTGACCTGCATCTGAGACGGCTTTCAGGAAGGCATCTGCGCTACGTGGAGTTGTCGCCTTCCCCGAAAGGATGTTGCGGAACATCATGTGCTTGCCGTAAATCGCATGCGTAGAGTCATTGTCCTGCTCCACGACTGCACCTTCCAACGTCAGGCCGGCGAACACGCCCTTGGAGCGCGAGTAGGTCAGCATTTCGGTGTTCATCTTCCAGTCCGTTCCCGCGGACGCATGACGCCCGACAGGGCCGGCTGCAACTGATCCTTCACCGGTAAGTTCGAACTTGCTAGAGAGTAGGTGCTGGAAACCCTGGTCGTTCATCACCAGCATGACCAGATCCACGCCTTCGACACCGATCTGCAATCCCCAGCTTCCGCCGCCGACTGGAGACGAATGCGGGTGCGCTCCAACCTTCGGCCGTACGGCAAGTTGCCACACCACGTCCGTGCTTGCCGCCGAAGACGAAGCCGCCCTTAATAAGGTTGGGCACGACCAGAATGCACTTCGCATTGCTCAGTACTTCTTCCGGGATGCCTTTGTCCGGTGTAGACATGATCGCGCGCAGGACATCGACAGACTTTTGCAGGCGGTCCACTGAATCTTCGCGTGCTGAACTCGCAAATGCGTAGGTCCCAAACATACCCATGACGCTCATCAGCAGCAGTGACATTGTTTTCTTCATTAAAGTTTTTCCTTTAGGAGCTTCCGAACTAAGAGGAGAGAGCTTCAGATAGCTGACTTAGTTCAGAGGACCTGAAAGAGAGAGAAGAAGTGCTCGTCTCTGCAATCATGATCGCTCAATCGGGAAGCGATAGCTGGTCTGAATTGCTCAGTTCCAACCTGGCTGTCAAATTACAGCGCTCGGTGCTCTTGTCGCTAAATGACGTCTGAGAGCGAATGTGAGCAATCGTGCACAGAATAACCGGCCTTGTCCTGGCATTGTTGCTGCGAAGGTGAAATCGATGAAACCCGTTTTTGCTTTCTTCCCAAAGCTGCTGGCGATGTTTAGACCGCAGTCCCAGCAATTCCAATCACAGAGGATGTGTCCGTTCTGCGGCTTGATCACGCCACGCGGCAAGCGATTTTGTCTGGAGTGCGGCAAGTCGCTCAGCCCTGCTCCACCGAAAGTGAAAGAAGCAAAACAAGAGGGATAAGCGGAGGAGATTGATATGCTTTGGACGATTGTGGTTGTACTGCTGATTTTATGGCTCTTGGGTTTTAGTTTGCACGTGGCAGGCGGTCTGATTCATTTGCTGCTCTTCGTTGCCCTGGCGATGGTCGTCATCAATCTACTGAGTGGACGCAGAGGCGCGGCCTGACATTTCTGCGACCCCAAGTGAAACGAATCGGCCCGCGATCAGATCAGAACTTGACCCGCCCCGTCCGTATTTTTCCCCAAACTCCCGACGAAAAGGGAATATCACTCGCGCTGATAGTGGAGTGCGCGGCATCGGATTGTTGCTCGTTTCCAACTTCGCGAGATTCGCCGGTGCGCCGCAGATGGGCTGCTTTTTGCGCCCTCAGCGTTCCTTCCCTGCGCTGTGTCGGCTTGACGCTAAGCATAAAGTGAACTGTGGCCCACAGGAAGTGAGGCCCATCCGACCTGGTCACAAGTGCATCGACGGATTTCAGAGTACCTTCTGGCAATTCCAAGTCATCGGCCAGCATGACGATTGGGAGCTGCGGCTTGACCTTTTTGATCTCAGTTGCGACGACCGCACCGTCCAGTAGGCCCAAATGGTATTCGAGCACAATCGCATCCACGGGCGCGTCATCAAGAGCCGTAGGCCCTCTGAGCCAGTGGTAGCAGTGACCAGTTCGTATCCGTTTTCCTGCAAGAGACTCAATTGAGCCGGATCCCGGTGGATACAAAGCAAAGTACTGTTGGCAGCCATGCTAACCACGTATACGCGCGGGACTTCCGCAATTCTGCCCAAAATTGCTCATCTCGCACTCAATTGCAGGCACGCACAGGTCAGAGCAATTGTGACCAGAAATCGCCAGTTCAAAGCCTTAGCATCGGCTGTGTAGCTCTTCATGGAGGGACTCAATGAGAAGACAGTACCTTCACCTCTCCGCGTACCCCTGTGACACGTGCGCCGGCCCAGTCATCGCTGGCTCGCTTGCAGTTCGCGAAAATGAAATATCGAAAGAAACTGACATTCGACCGGTAGGGTCAATCTGCCTGTCGTGCGGCCACCGGCAAAGCACAGCAACCGAGCCAGCGCGTGCTCGTCACTTGTTGCCGATGGAGTGGGCGCCGGCGGATGCAGTCAAGACCTCTTGTCTGACAACCGCTTTCGTGGAAGCTCTCAATCGCGCAGAACTGCATTGAAACGGCCTGCGAAACGGCAAAGAGTCGAACTGAGCTGTCTTGCTCAGACCGCGACCTCTCGAGGATGAGAAGCTCTGAATCAGAATCATTTTCGAGCGAGACCGGGTCGGCAGAACGTCTCGTCCGGACAAATCATCCCTCTCCATCGGCGCAGCCCGCAGCCGGAAGAGAAGCCTTAAAGGAAGAAAAGCCGAAACCGAACGAGAAGCGCAGTAGCGGGAAGGTCCTACGCGCGTAAGTTTCAGAGGACAGATATGAATCCGAATCCGAGCACGACCTTGCGTGGGACTGTCGAAAAGATCATTGCATCCCCCGTTCCCAGCGAACCTGAAAGAGCGCAGATTGTCGTCGAGGGAGCCGACCACCTTTATAAGGAACTCCGTATCACAAACACGCTCACCGATGCGGGCGGCAATGAGGTTCACTTGAAACGGGGGCGATGGTGGAGATCACAGTCAAAGCCCAGCCACACGGAGTGATTGCGAAAAGCGATCAAAGAGATTGAGGACGGGAGTCTAATCCTCAGGGGCATCCGAAGTCTTAAGGGATCCCCATTTTCGTTGGCGAACTCTAGTCGTGGAGAACGACGTTGAGCAGCGAACTGTGGACCTGCAGAGCGCCCTCAGAGCCGCCGGCGTAGTGAATGAAGCCCAGCTTTCGGAATCGGTTCATAAAGAAGCTGACACGCGAGCGAGTAGTCCCAACCATCTCAGCCAGCGTCTCCTGGCTGATCTTGGGGACCACGGTTTCGGGAATGCCGTCCTTGCCAAAATGAGCGAGCAACAGAAGAACGCGGGCCAGTCGCTTTTCGCTGGAGTTGAACAATTGGTCGACGAGATCTTCTTCATAACGTATATTCCGCGCCAGCAAATAAGCCACGAACATCTCAGAGAGCGTGGGCTCACGATGAAGAGCGTCCATCATGGTCTTCTTCTCTACGCGGAGAATTTCGCAATCTGTCATGGCCGCGGCCGAGCCCATTCTTAACAGCTGGCCCGCCAGCGAACCTTCTCCGAAGAAGTTTCCCTGGTTCACGATCGCGATCGTTGCTTCCTTGCCGATCTTGGATACAACGGTGAGCCTCACTTTGCCTTTTTGCACGTAAAAAACGGCATCCGCTTCGTCCCCTTGCGCAAATATCGTCTGCTTTTTGAGAACCGCGAGGATCTTCCTGCCATCGCCGATGGTTGCGAGAAACACATCGGGATCGAACCCGCCGTTCTTCTTTTTGGCTGCTGTGGAGGGAGGCATCTTCCACCAGTATAGTCCGCGGATGCATGGCAACTAGATAAATCGCCACTGCCGCAAGTCTGGGACGATTCGCGGTTGCCGCTACAAGAGTGGTCACTTTTGAGCAGTTTTTGTTCGCTCGCCGGTCCAGCATGGATGTAGCACTATGGAAGGGCAACGACTATTCATGGCACAAAACGTAAAAGTCGGCACAATTCTGATGAAAGAGTGGCCCGGAATGCCGCAGCTTATCGGGTTTGAAACCGAGCCCTGCTTTGGGGAATGGAGCGCGGTCAAGGCGCTGGATCCATTTGCCCTGGATCGCAAGATCCACGCTGCGGGATGGAATCTCTTTTTCATGGCCGGGGAAGTCAAGGCGATGTTCTTCGGATCTCTTACGACAGCGAAGGTACAGAGCGCGTTGCAGCGGATTCTGGCCAAGGTGAAGCCGCAGCACTTCAATGGTCTTGAGGTTACCGCGATCGTTGCCCGCCACTTCCTCGGTGTGCCCTATGTGACCGTGTCCGCGCATTCTCGCCATATGCAGCACAGCTGCAACCTGGACAGCGCTGAAGCGCGCCGGACCTCTCAGAGCGACGCCGCGTGGGTAAGAGGTTGAGGGCAACTAAGTACTGGGGGGTGACCGATGAAGTCTGATGGGACTCACAGTCTCGAGCAAACGATTGAGGCATCGATTGTTGTGTCCTGGGCTGACTTGATGCGCGGCGCCGAAATTGGCCTAATTCACGTTGAATACGGGTTTACTCCAACCGGCACATTGGATTACCTGAAGGTCTGGTCTTCCATCACACGAGGTCATTGGCTTCTGGCGTGTGAGTATTGGATGTCAGCGAACACGTTTCACGCCGCCGGCGTACGCTTCGACAATGGATACGCATCTGAAGGATTGGCTCACATTTTGGAGTCTGTAATGCAACATCAAAACTCTTTCGTGCTTCCCCCGAATCTCGGCCGGCAAGGATTGCTCCAGATTCCAACCCCCACCCAAGCCGAGAGCGCCGTGGCTGCGGTCTTGGTGAACGAAACCGTCCACGGTCTCGGTTCACCGCTCGCACAACCCGCGGTCGCCTGAAGGTCTCTACACGATTTCACTTCTCCGAAGCCGCTAGGCGGCGGTCGCGATGCGGTTCTGTGCGGGGCAGGCCGGTACTGAGCTCGCACTTTTCGCCGGGCTTCGCGCCGCACGTGGGGCAACGAACCGCCAGCGCTTCCTTCTGTGTGATTTTCATGCCTACACAATGCACGGTAATTCGCCAAGAATATGGTCAATTGTGACCATCACCCAATCTCTCGAGAGGTCCATGATCTCTATAGGGAGGGTGCAAGGCAGCGGCGGTCTCGCGCGATGCATCTTCCGACAGCCGCGACTGTCTCATTCGAGCTTTTTCTCAGGAGAGAATCCATGTCCAATCAATTGGCCAGGAGTGTAAACCAATCCGCAAAGGAACCAATACCTCGTGCGGGAGCACTGCCGGACTCGGAGCCGGTCCAACAGCCAGGGCTGCCGGGACCTCCTTACAAGCCTTACACCGAGGAACCTGCCGCGCCCGCTTATAGGCCCTACGCCGAGAAACCAGTGCTGTCAGAGCCTCCTTACGAGCCTTACAAAGGCATATAGTCGCGGATCGAAAATTGTCGATGTGAAGCGACCGCTCTGAGCGACAGGGGAATATCCAGTCACTCAAAGAAGGGGTCGGTCATCTCGCCCGATTTATTTCTAATCCAAAAGAACAGGAGAAATCATGACCAATATCAAGTTCGTCGTAAGAGTGAACCATGGCGGCACACGTGCGCCGGCGTACGTGCAACGGATTGATCGGACCCCGGTCCAGATGACAACCAACCGCAAGCTGGCGCTGATGATGGGAAAATTCACGGCCGAAGACGCTGCCAAATCCATCGAGAATTCCCGGTGCATCCCGGAGTTAGTGCCTGTGCAGGTCAATGCTTAGTTGACGCAGACTCCGCGCCTTGCGCGGAACCGTTCTGCGAACATCTGCGATCCCGAGGCGGGACTGGTCAATTTTGACCAGTCCGCAAGTCCACTGTCGTTGAATACTAACAAGAGAAAAATCCACGGGTGGGCGCAGTACTAGGCCAAGAACGCGCCGGGACCAGCTATCGGTCTCAAACGTGTTGGCGATTGCTTGCTCTCGATCGGGAGAGCGACCCCTTCGTCGCTGTTTCCCCACCAGGCTTTAGGGGGACAATGTCGCTACCAAACACACTGCTGCCCAAGCCATTCCTGCAAGTCATAGGCCCGCGGCCTTTGGTAGGGAGTGATGCAGCGCCTCGATTGCAGTCGAGGGCCTCGCTGCCGAGTCGAATTGCAGTAATCGGGAACTATCTTCCACGGCAGTGTGGAATTGCTACCTTCACCACAGACCTGTGCAGCGCGATATCCGCAGAATACGGGAGTGCCCGACTGTTGGCGCTCCCGGTGAACGACACCGATGAGGGCTATGACTATCCCGCCCGGGTGAGATGGTCTCTCGCTCAGGACGAGGTGAAGTCGTATCAGGAGGCGGCTGAATTCCTGAACTTCAACAACATCGACATGGTGTGCCTGCAGCACGAGTATGGAATCTTCGGCGGCCCGGCGGGAAGCCATATTTTACATCTCCTGCGCGGCTTGAAGATGCCCGTCGTAACTACGCTCCATACCGTTCTCCGCGAGCCAGACCCGAACCAACTGATGGTCATGGAAGAGATCGCAGAACTCTCCGACCGCCTCATTGTCATGAGCCAGCTGTCGTCCCAGTTCCTGCAAGAAATCTTTAAGGTGCCCGGCAGCAAGATCGACATGGTGCCGCATGGAGTTCCCGACCTGCCATTTCTGGACCCCAACTTCTACAAGGATCGCTTTGGCGTGGAAGGAAAAGCAGTTCTGCTCACGTTCGGGCTGCTATCCCCGAACAAGGGAATCGAAAACGTTATCCAGGCTTTGCCACAGATTCTGTCCAAACACTCTAACGTTGCCTACATAGTCGCTGGCGCTACCCATCCTCACATCCTCCGTCGCGAGGGGGACAAGTATCGAGCGAGTTTGCAGGCTTTGGCGAAAGAAGTAGGAGTGGAAGCGCAAGTGATCTTCCACAACCGCTTCGTCAGTCCCGAAGAAATGGTTGAATTTATTGGCGCCGCCGACATTTACGTCACCCCGTATCGCCACGAAGCTCAGGTGGTTTCCGGAACGCTCGCCTATGCGCTTGGCGCCGGCAAGGCCATCATCTCGACGCCATATTGGCACGCGATCGAGTTGTTGGACGACCGCAGAGGCGCGCTGGTCCCATTCCAGAATCCCGACGCGATTGCGCATAAGACGATCGAACTCCTGGACACTCCCGCGATTCGCCATGCTATGCGCAAACGTGCTTACTTGTTCGCGCGGGAGATGGTATGGAAACGAGTGGCGCAGGGTTACATGGAAAGTTTCGTGCGGGTCCGCAACGACCGCATGGAGAGTCCAAAAGTTCAGTTCTCGGCCCGCCTGACTCGCAAATCGCTGGATCAATTGCCTGAGTTGAAGCTGAATCACTTGAACCAAATGACCGACGACACCGGGATGCTGCAGCACGCGATCTTCACGATCCCGAACCGCGGGGAGGGCTATACCACGGACGACAATGCTCGCGCCCTCATACTTGCCGTGCTGCTGGAGTCTCTTGACAAAGATCGATTTGGAAAATCAGGTTTACCTTCCGAAACCACTGGCTTGTATCTATCGTTCCTGGTGCACGCCTTTAATCCCGCGAAGGGTAGATTCAAAAACTTTCTGCGCTACGACCGTCGGTGGAACGAGCCTGTGGGCTCTGAAGATTCCCACGGCCGTGCGCTTTGGGGGCTGGGGACAGTCCTGGGTCGATCTCACGATCAGGGATTCAGGGGAGCTGCTGGACGCTTGTTCGAGTTTTCCCTCCCCGCAGTTCTGGAATTCAGCAGCCCGCGTGCCTGGGCCTATACCTTACTCGGCATTCAGGAATATCTGAGTTCGTATCCCGGAGATCGCGACGCGCAGAAAGTGCGATCCGCCCTAAGCCGGCGGCTCCTCGAAATGTATGAATCCATCCGGTGGCCGGACTGGAAGTGGTTCGAGAACGTTCTAGCCTACGGAAACGCGAGATTGCCCCAAGCTCTGTTAGTGGTAGGTTCAGCTTGCTCAGACGAGCGCTTGATCTCCGCCGGTCTGGAATCGCTGGATTGGCTTTTACAAACGCAACACTGCGACATCAATCGCCATTTTGTGCCGATCGGCTCGCAAGGTTTCTATCACCAGAATGGTGAGAAGGCCCGTTTTGATCAACAGCCACTCGAAGCCGCCGGTGCGGTTTCTGCGTGCCTGCAAGCGTACCGCGTAACTGGCGACAGCCGCTGGCGCAACGAAGCGTGGTCCGCTTTCAATTGGTTCCTCGGCGACAATGATCTGCAACTTCCTCTCTATGATTCCATCACCGGCGGATGCCGCGACGGCCTGCATCCCGAACGCGCCAATGAGAACCAGGGGGCAGAATCAACGCTATCGTTCTTGATGGCACTCCTCGAAATGCGATCTCTGCAAGCACCCGAACAAAAGGAAATCCTTTCATGACCGTACCCGCAGAAAAGCCAGTGAGCCTGTTGAGCACTCGCTTCGAGCCATTGCTTCTTCGCCATTCCATGAACCCGATCCTGACGAGTAAGGATTGGCCATACCCGATTAACAGCGTCTTCAATGCGGGCGCAACGCTCCTCGCAGACGGCACGACTCTGCTGCTTTGCCGCGTAGAAGATCGACGGGGTCTTTCGCACCTTTGCGCCGCGCGATCACGAAATGGCATCGATGGATGGCAAATCGATAGTCAGCCCACACTGATGCCCGACCCGAATAATTATCCGGAAGAAATCTGGGGCATCGAAGATCCTCGTATCACGTTCGTTCCCGAACTGCAGCAATACGTCATCACCTACACTTCGTATTCGCGTGGTGGCCCCGGCGTGTCGCTGGCCCTGACCAAAGACTTCCGCTCCTTCGAACGATACGGCGTGATTATGCCGCCCGATGACAAAGACTCCGCACTTCTGCCTCGGAGAATCGACGGGTGCTGGGCTCTGATTCACCGTCCCATGACGACTCTCGGATCTCATATGTGGATCTCCTACTCTCCGGACCTCCGCTATTGGGGCCGGCACAGGCTCATGCTCGAAGCTCGCCGCGGTGCCTGGTGGGATGCAAACAAGATCGGGTTGTCGCCGCCGCCCATCGAGACTTCGAGAGGATGGCTCGTGTTCTACCACGGAGTGCGGCACACGCCTTCCGGTTGTCTGTACCGATTGGGCTTGGCTCTCTTCGCGCTCGAGAATCCCGAAAAATGTTTGCTGCGAGGAGATTCGTGGATCTTCGGGCCAGAAGCGGAGTACGAACGCCACGGCGACGTTGACGATGTCGTATTTCCGTGTGGGTACACCATGGACGCCGATGGCGACACGCTCAACATTTATTACGGAGCCGCGGATTGCGCGATTGCCCTGGCTCGGGCCAGCGTGCGCTCTCTCCTCGAATGGCTGGACGCGAATGGAAGTGTCGAACGTCGGCAGCGCGCGCAGGATGTATGAAATTACTCCTTGGGATCTTTCAGTTTCTCTTTGGCTGCCGGCACCGTCACCTCAGTCGCGTGTTCACGATTAAGCACCGCACGTATAAGGTGTGCTTCGACTGTGGACGGGAATTCGATTTGCCGGACGCTCAAGCGCCAAAACAGCCTGTCGTTTCTGTGAGCACGCGCTTGGAGACGAATCCTCATCACGTGCGTTGAAACTCGCCGCGGTTTGATCCCAATCCCGGCATCTCAACGTTAATCCTTAACATGTGAGCTATCTTGCTCAGACGTACAATCCCAGACCTGTCATTCTTACTCTACTGACTGTGGGTACGAGCGGCGACCTCTGATTCGCTGCTCTCATTCTTAAGCTGGAGTCGAGGCCAATCAGCATTCTTCATCCGTGTATGCCGCCAAACCTTGCGGCAGAACACGATTCGACCCATAAGCTCCCGGAAATCCAAATCAGGGCAATACCTCCTGGCAGATGAGGAGCGGTAGCCCGCGAAACTTAGCTCGCAACAAGGAAGGCCAAAAACATGCCTTTAATTCAGCTTCTGGAAGTGCTGGTCGTGGTCGGGGTGCTGCTGTGGTTGGTGAATCGCTTCATCCCCGTGCAGGGATCCATCAAGTCGATTCTCAACGGCGTTGTAGTCATCGCCGTGGTGTTGTGGCTCCTGAACGTATTCGGGCTCTTTCACTCGCTGTCTCGGATCCGCGTTGGAACTTTGCTGATTCCGTAACGCCACCATGTTCAGCAGGGAGCATAGACGAACCTGCTTCGGCGATACGGCAAGAATGATTCACGATTCAATAACGGAGGCAACAACTTTATGAAACTCGTTGGAGCTATCAGTACGGCAGTTCTCTCTTTGTCCCTCGGGGTTGGTATTCCAGCCTACGCACAACAAGAGCAGCACGGCCAGCAGGAAGAGAACAAGGACATCAACTTGACCGTCGATCAATATCGGGCATTTCTCGAAGAAGTGCGCCACGACAGGCTCGTGCTCCCCAATACCGATCTCGACAGTGGCCAACCGACCAAAGCTGCCGAATATACGCTCACCGACGAAGCCTATGCGAAGTTGCTCGCCCAATTGTCCGACCGGAAGTTCGATCTGACATCGCCGGAATTGCGCGACAACATCCTGCAGTTCTATTCCGACCCGTCCACTGCGATCGAAACGAAAAGGGACGCGGTGCGTTGGCAGAATGTGCTGACGTCGCTGGACCAGTTGAGGTCCGTAGCACCGGTGGCTGCGGTTGGGGCTAGCCCGGCACAGTGATCCTGCACGTGCGGCGACCCTGGTAGGATGGCGCAAGTCCCCGCTTTCGGCGCTACTGTACCCCGTTCAGTTTCTGGTAGAACCACATCGCCGCGAGTACTATCAGAAACACCCCAGATCCGATGCTGAAGACGCGCACCGGAATGGTAAGCCGGTTGACCTTGGCCAACAGTTCCGTCTGCTCCGCGTGCATGTGCGAACTCGCGTCATCCAGAAACAACTGGTCATCTCTGTGCATTGTGAGTGTGCTCTTGTAGATCAGGAGGACGATCAGAGCAATTGCGAAAACTCCGAAGATCACCGCCACGACAGTTAGCGTCATAAGTCACCTCGGCCCGATTCCAGCCCAAGTTTGAGCGGGTTCCCGCCTGAACGGAAATAACTATGGCCTATATCAGTGTGTCCCTGCTACGAACTGATTACTGATCAGTTTTGACCAATTTGGCCTATCCGTCAAAAAAGCCGGACGGTTGAGATAGTGCGTGCACAGTTAACGAAAGGGGGCTGCGCCTCTGCAGTGAAGCGAGACTGTCATGAAATTGTAATGGTTACACGATCAGAACGAATCATTTCCAAGCAGAACGGCTCAAATCGACTGATTGAGGTGGCTGGGCGGGTGTACCAAAATCGTTCCTTCTAATGCCGTAAACCAACACTGAAAAGACGTTACTTACGAAGAACTCTGCTCGGTACCAAAATCTACAGTTTCAGAACGAGAGTTCGCTAACTTCCTATCACTCGAAAACGGCAGTTTTGCCATGAATATCGCCGGTCCAGTGCGCCAGCTGCGGGCCAGGTTTAGAATTCATTCGGTTGGCGAGCGCGCCTGTTGCACCATTTCCATCAAGACTTTCCGGGTCTCACCCGGATTGCTCACCTCCCTCAAGAATGCAATGCGAGCACCGCGCATGCCATCCGGTGTCCTCAAGCGGACATGAAAACCAAGCCGATCGACTGTTGTTATGGTTGCTTCCGTTGCATCAACGTGAGCAAATTGGCGTGCGAGCAAGACCAATGCGTCCTTGTGGTCGGCGTTCATGTGCCGAATGATTTCGTCCATGGAGTCGGCCAGGGGATCTGGTTGGCTGCGGTCATAATCGGATGCAGATACCCAGCCCATCACCCCGAAGCCGCCCACATAATAGATATCGACCACGTCCATGCGGTAGAACGAAAAGTCTTCAAAATCTATCCAATACTTGCTGTTGGCGTGACGCTCCAGGTACAGCTTGCGCACCTCAGCCAGTTCGGTGTTCGGTACCGGAAGAACATTTCCTACCAGCGTGACCCTCGATGCGCCGAGCGGTTCGCCGTCGGCGTCTTCCTGGGTGACAAGCAAGCTGGCGCGGGCGTCGGCCTGCAAGTTCTGCGTATGCATAGCCATGGTGCTGATCAGGAAGATGGAACGGCCGTGGTCGTCCAACGCGTAAGGCATTACGGACCCAAACGGGAATCCTGCCTGTTTACGCGACAGGGTTGATAGGCTACCCATGCGGCCCAAATACACCAAGGTACGCGCACGCTCCGCGAAAGTAGGCTCGGGGACCGGAGGCTGGTCACTCGCTGGCCCAGGCCCCGCATGTTTTCTGCCGGATGAGGTTGTCATTCGTGGTCTTCTCTCCTATGTTTCTTTGTCAGGCGGTCCTGCCGCTCCTGCCAGATCCTGAGGCTTAATCTTCTCTACATTGAACTTGGTCGCACGCTCGCGCATCGTTTTCAGAACATCTTCAAGCTGCGGCGGTTCACCTTGGATCCAACGCAATGGATTGATGCGCGCAACCACAAACGACCGCAGGTATGGGCTGACCAAACCTAGTTCCTTTAGCCTTTTGACGACCGCTGCAACTTTCTCCTCGAGGTCGAGCACTATCGTGGCCCGTTTCTCGTGATCCTTGATGGCGGAGCGGAGCGGTTCATCGGTAAAGGTCTCGAGTCGCCGGAGAATCGGATGGTAAGCACCACCGCCGAAGCGTGGTACGCGTTCATAGCAGATGCCGAGAGTGACTAGGGCGGGTTCGTCCAAGTAGAACGCGAACTGAGACTCGGGACGCATGGCATCTTCGTCCAACAGACCGCGGTAGATGCGTATGACCTCCAGCGAGCGTTCCTTGAGGTTGTGAGCCTTCTCCGTATTCAGCGCCAGGATCTGCCAGGCTACTTCGCGGTCAGCCACGACCAGCGCAGTAATGGATTTCGCCCCAAGGCGGCGCATGGCTTCGAGGCGATGCCGGCCATTCGGGGTCCAGAAACCTCCCGTTGGCGCCACGACAGCGATGATCGGATCGAGAAAAAGCCCAGTCTTGTTGATAACGTCAGCGGGCCGTTTGTGGTGAGCATCGGAGAGATCTCGTTGGAAAGGAGTGGGCTCGACAGCATCGATTGGCAGAATCGAAAGCAAGACAGGGTGTCCGCCGAGCGGTTCTTTGTAGGATCCGACCACACAGCCGCCAGCTCTTTTGATGGCTTCGGCGATCCCGGCAGCGCTTCCCGTAGCCTGGTCGATTCGGCACTCGCCTGGAGCCAGGCCCTTAGTGCCGGGTTTTGCTGTGCGTGGACGGCGTCGAGGTGGCGCCCGCTTGACCATGGTCGCGAATCCATTCTAGCCCCGCATCTGGTAAGCCAAACTGCCGAATCGTAAGACTATGAGCAGGTCATCGACTAACTGCGGTGACAGGCTTACAGCGTGAGCGTCAGACGAATTGCATGTTGACCGGGATGCCCATCTCGTAAATCATGGGCTGTTCTCCGGGCAGAACGTTGTAGCGGTCATCCGCCTTTCGTCGAAGAAGCGGCTCTATTTTGCCCGCGACTGAAGCACAGTTTTGGATGCGCCTGTAGCTGTGCTCCACCATTGGACTAAGCTCATGTCTTTTCTGGGCCTCGGCGGCACGGCTGAAAGCCGTGCCCTTCCCGAGCCTGACGGGCGTCTCCACCGAGTGCCTACTCTCGTTTCGCGAAGCAGGCTCGCCCAGCGCGGCACTGCTTGGGCTCGACGAGTTGGTCGTCGGGGCCGCAGGCGCCCATGGTTTGCAGGCACCAGTATGCCGCGGTGCTGGAGTTGCCGTGCTGCCAGCCTTCGTAGCCGATGGCGTTGCCGTACGCCGTCTTGGTCCGGAGGTAACGGCAGACTTCGGGCAGTTCGGCGGGATCGGGAATTTCGATTTCCGGTTCGTCCATGAACTCGCGCATCACGCCTCCTGTCCTGCGGCGAGAATCGTGCGTCGCACCACGGCTTCGAATATGGGGACCTTGTACGCGTTTCCGGAGAGCGGTGTCGCGCCTTGCACCGCGGCCGCAGCCGCTTCGCGCGCGTTCTGGTCGTTGAGCGGTTTGCCCGCCAGAGCTTTTTCCGCAGCCGTCGCGCGCCAGGGGGCGGGCGCAGCGGCGCCCAGCACGATCGACGCCTTGGAGACCACGCCTCCGCGTCGCTCCAGCACGACCGCAACTTCCGCCAGAGGCCAGTCGAAGGACTCCTTCTGTCCCACCTTGATGTAAGCGGAGCGGGTGGCATCCGAAGGCGAGGGGACGCGGATCTCGGTAAGCAGTTCGTCGGCCTTGAGCACATGCTCGCGAGTGATATCCGTCTCCGGGCGGACAAAGAGGTCGTCGAGCGCGACCTCGCGCCTACCGTTCTTCCCTTTCACCTCGACCTTAGCACCGAGCGCGGTGAGCGCACAGGCCGCTGCCGAGGGATGCACGATTGCGCACACGTCATTGTTGAAGATGGCGTGATACTCGTTCTCTCCATCCTGAGCGAAGCAGCGGTCACCTCCTTTGCGCAAGCAATGGAACTGATCGCTTCGGAAGTACCAGCAGCGCGGGCGTTGCAGCAAGTTGCCGCCCATGGTCGCCATATTGCGGATCTGCGGCGTAGCCGCATTCAGCGCCGCGTCCGCCAGCGCCGTGTACCGCCGGCGAATCACCGGATGCTCGGCGATTGCTGCCAGCGTCACCAGAGGCCCAATGCGCAGCCAACCGGATTCTTCCTTCACGAAATCGAGCCCGGGGATGGTGCGCACGTTAACCAGGCGCGTGGGCGCATCGAGGCCTTCCTTCAATCGGTCCATCAGATCGACACCACCGGCCTTGAGAATGGTCTTCTCGTTGAGTTGGCCGATGGCATCGTCGATGGAGCGGGCATTCGTCCATTCAAAGCGGGTAATCACGCGACACCTCCCTGCTTCACCTTGCCGAGCGCGGCGAGCACCCGTGCCGGCGTCATGGGCAGCTCGTACATCCGCACGCCGATGGCGTTGTACACGGCGTTGGCAACGGCGGCTGCGGTGGGAATCGTCGCTGGCTCACCGATGCCGCTCGCATCAGTCGAACTGCGGGCTAGATAATCTTCGATGAAGTGCACCTCCATCTGGGGCATGTCTTTCGATCCGATGATCTTGTACTCCTCGAGATTGGGGTTGACCATGATCCCGGTGTTGCGATCGAGGTGGCGGTTCTCGTACAGCGCGTACGAGATGCCCTGCAGGATGCCGCCGTTCACCTGGTTCTCGAGTCCAATAATGCTCATGGGACGCCCGCAGTCGTGCACGGCGACGACGCGCTCGACGCGGATGACGCCGGTCTCGGTGTCGACCGCGACTTCCGCGAACTGCACGCCGCCGAGGAACATCATTTCGCGCTGACCATATTCGGGACTGCGCGTGGCCGTGGCCGAAACGGTCTCCGTGCGCATCGCTGCCGCAGCCTGTTTGAAGCTCGCCGATTTCCCCGAGTCGCTCGCGACCTTGCCATCGGCAAGGACGAGCGACGCAACCGGCACACGCCACGCCGATGCCACTTCCTTCAGGAAGCGTTCCTTGGCTTTGTACGCGGCATTGCGGACGGCCGGTGTGAGGGAGCTTGTGGTCATGCTGCCGCCAGAGGGCGGTCCGGGCGGCAACTGCGTGTCGCCGATGCGGACCGTGACATCGCGCGGCCGCAACCCGAGTTCTTCGGCCACGACCTGCGCGATGACCGTCTTGATGCCGCCGCCGATGTCCTGTACGGCCGAGAGCGCTTCCACCGAACCGTCCTGATGGATGCGAACCTCGCAGGCGGAATCCATGCTGTTGATGCGATACCAGACCGCTTGCGCCACACCCACACCGCGCTTCACCACGCCAGGATCGCTGCCGGGTTTGCGGCGCTTCTGCGCCCACCCGAATTTTTCGGCGCCGATGCGGCGTTCTTGGCGGCGCGCCGGGCTGAGATCGTTCTTGTCCATGAAGTCGAGAACGTCCATGCCAAGCTTCTCCGCCAGCGCGTCCATCGTCTGATCGAGGCCGAAAGTGCCTTGCGGATGCCCAGGCGCACGCATCGAGGTTCCGGGACCGGCGTTGGTGAAGACGTCGTACTCCTCCGTGAGAACATTGGGGCAGTCGTACAGGTTCTGCGCCGGGCCGGCGGTTCCGGCGCCAGTGCCGACGCCCGCGGTGCCGTAGCTGGTCCACTTCAACGCTTGCAGCTTGCCGTCCTTATCGGCGCCCGCCTTCACATAAATGTGCGCATCGGGACGGTTCCCGGTAGCCCAATGCTCTTCTTTACGATCACAAAAGAGGCGGACTGGGGCGCCTGCTTTTTTCGACAGGTGCGTTGCGACCGCACCGACGTTGCCCGCGCCGAACTTCGCGCCAAATCCACCACCCATGTACTCCGTGATCACACGGACTTTCGTCTTGGGCAGGTTGAAGATCTCGGCTACCTCGTCGCGCACGCTCATCGTGCCCTGGGTCGAGGCGTACACGGTTAGGCCGTCGGGCTTCCAGTCAGCCACGACGCCGTGCGTCTCCAGCGCCGAGTGGGTCTGCACCTGAGTGCGGTACTCAGCTTCGACGATCGCGGCGGACGCAGCGAATCCGTTCTCGACGTCGCCCTTTTGTCCTGGGCCGCGGCGGCTGCGATTAGGACCACGGACGTTTCCCGTCTGCGAAACATCGGCGGGTCCGCCTCCGCCCCCCGCCGTGCCAGCTTCGGCGGCGGAACCGGTAAAGACGAGCGGAGCGTTGGGCTCGCGTGCTTTCTCGCGATCGATCACAAAGGGCATGACGTCATACTGCACCTTGACCAGGCGCGCGCCTTCAAGAGCAGCCGCCGGAGTCGTTGCCGCCACGGCCGCGATCGGCTGCCCGGCGTATCGCACGATGGGATAGCGGGAGGGAATCTCTTTCGACTTGTCCTCGAGCTCCGCTTGTCCAAGCACGTTCTGCAAAACGTGCACAGCTTTCACACCCGGATGCTTCTCGGCCGCGGATGTGTCGATCGAGACGATCTTTGCGTGCGGAACTGTGGAGCTAACCAGGCGGCCGTAGAGCAACCCGGGCAGGCTTATGTCGCTGGGATACTTCGCCGCCCCGGATGCCTTGAACGGTCCGTCGTAGCGAGGCACGCGTTTGCCGATCACCTTCAGCTCGGAATTGGGCGGCAACTGCGGTGGCTCGTCGGCGGGCACATTGCGCTCGATCTTCTTCACACCTTCAGGCGATCCCGGGATGCCGATCAGGAATTCGGCGGTGCGCGTTTCCGGCTGGTTGGCGGTCTTGGTTGTCTGCGTATCTTGCGTAATGGGAGTCATGGCCTACGCCCCCTTTCGCGAACGGGCTGCTGCCAACGCGGCTTCTACCACCTTGGGGTATGTGCCGCACCGGCAAAGATTGCCGCTGATGGCCTGCTGCACGTCGGCAGTGGTCGGATTGGGATTGCGCTCGAGCAGCGCCGCACAGCTCATCACCATGCCCGGCGTGCAGTAGCCGCATTGCATGCCATCATGCTCGACGAACGCCGCCTGCACCGGGTGCAGGTGTTCGGGATCACCGAGTCCCTCGATGGTGGTGATCTTGCGGTCGACGGCATCGAGCGCGAACGTCATGCAGGAATTCACCGGCGTGCCATCGAGCAGGACAGTGCAAGCCGAGCAGGAGCCTCGGTCGCAGACGATTTTGGTGCCGGTCAGATGAAGTTCCTCGCGCAGCGCCTCGGCCAGCGTGGTGCTCGGTTCAAGCGAGACGCGCTTTGCGGCGCCGTTCACCTTGAGCACAATGGTGGTGGCGCCCGGGCCGATCACGCGCGACGGCGTTTCCGCGGCGTATCCCAGCAGATCGGTGCTCAACACCGCAGTACCGGTCGCGGCCACACCGGCCCCTTTCAAGAATGAGCGTCGTGAGATGCCAAGGGAGTTGTCGGGAGGAGATTTCTTGCGTTTCGACATGCGACCTCCACTGAATAACTTTCGTTTATTTTATTCCGCCTTAATCGGACACGGTATTGCTCGTCGCTGACTTTTACATCTAGTCAGCGGCAGGATTTCCCCCATAGCAAACTCTTCGAGTTCGACCCTGCCCCCGCCTTGCCGGATCAAATCCGCTGTCTTTCAGGTGGGTCCAGAAGGCGTCCACATACTAACTGTTTGCCGCCTGCTGAAGCCATTCTATCCCGCTCTGATGAAGAAATATCCGGTCAGCACGCGAGTGTCCGACATGGCATTAATCGTTTTCGTCGCGATCGAACGATCTTTTGCCCAGGAAGGAATCAGGCCCCAGCGGACCAGATCAAATGATCTCCCAGAGCGGTCTTTTTTCTGTCGAACGGTGGGAACCAATTGTGTGGGCGCGATGTTCCAGCGAGGTGCCCAGGTCGGATCTTCATCCAAACCGAAATGATCCCGCAGCTAATGCGGGGTGAAGTATCACCCATCGCAAGCCTGGCGGATTCTGCGGCAACTGGGCTGGAGTTGCCAGCGTCCGGTAGGACGTGCGCTGGAGCGCGACGAAGATAAAATCCGGCGCTGGAAACGGGAGCGCTGGCCGGAGATTAAAAAAAAGCCCAAAAAGAGGGCCGCACCATCGTCTTCATCGACGAGAGCGGACTGAGCGAACGCCCGCACCGCTGTCGCACCTGGGCCCCGAAGGGACAGACGCCGGTGCTGCAATATCACTTCAACTGGAAGACGCTGTCGGCCATGGCGGGGGTGACGTGGTGGAACTTCTACTTCCGACTCTTTCCCGGGACCATTCGCAGCCCGCAGGTCCTGCCGTGAAGTTATTGCGCCAGATCCCTTTCATCGGTCCGATTCGTTCCGCTTTGCTGGTGGCTCTTTTGCAAACGCCACACCGTTTTCGTACCAAGCGACAGCTGTGGGCCTACAGCGGATTCGCAGTCGCAACTCACGACAGCGGCGAGTACCGCCATGTCCGAGGCAAGTTGCTGCGCAACCGGGAGCGCATCAGCGTGCGAGGTCTGAGTGACAACTATAATCGCGATCTTAAGAACCTGTTCAAAAGCACCGCGATATCGGCCAGCACTCGGCCGGGACCACTCCGCGATTTCTACCTGGCCCTCGTGGCCAAAGGGATACGGCCAACCATGGCACGTCTCACCCTAGCCAGGAAGATCGCGGCAATTACTTTAACGATGTGGAAGAAAGGGGTGGACTTCGACGCCAAACAATTAGAACAGCAAGCAGCTTGAGCATCTTTGGGGAATCGGCTTTTCCAGCTCTGGGGATTCTCTCTGGTGGTGGTCGGTCGGGTTCTGGAGACGCTCGATTCGAGGGCGAGTATCAGTCGATCAGCTGGGCCGCGTGTGCTTCGGCACCGAGTCACCATTCTCACGCTATGCCCCCTCGGATAATCAGAGATAGCGATAGGCCAAGAGCCTCGAATAGAGCCGTGATTACCATTCAGACAGCACTCGCGCTTGCTAAGTCCTCGGACTCGATAGGCGTTGTCGCCGCCGGCAGGGAACACCAAACGAAGGGAAAACCATCCAGAGCAAAATCCCTGAACGAATCAGGGAACGCTCGTACAGACAGTGGGCTGGATATCGAGACACAGGTCCTCTCGTCCTCCGGTCGAGGGAGGATTTTTTCTTGACATCCCTTTTTATAGAGCTGATCGATTGCATCTCGGTGGGCGTCGATCGGATGCAGCGGAACTTCGAGCCCATGCGGAAGCAGGAAGCATGGCAGAGAAGCGAGTTGATTAGACGTCGTTGCCCCGACTAATCAGCCACTCCATCCTTCACCGAAGACCATGCCTTCTTTGCGGATCGCGTTGTTTTTCCTGCTTGGGGGCCTTGCTTTTACGCGCTTTGCCTTGGCCAACGCGGGCACAGAAGGTCTTGTTCTGGCGGTGCTTGCAGCGATATCCAATCCAAAAAGTTCGGAAAGGTTCTCGCCGCCAAGGACCTTGGCTGCCGTCGGTTTCCCCTTTGCCAGCGGACGCGCGACCGCGGCCTGGGCGATCAACTCTTTCTCGTCGACCCCGTGGAGCCGGAAAAGGAGTTCAGGTTGTTTATCTAAACGAGCGCCGATGCCGTAAAGGACCGCCGCCACATGTTTGCACATCTCGGCCCAGTCCGGGCAACTGCACGAGAGCTTAATCTCTTTCGGCGAAGGGAACAGGCCGGAATTCTGCTGGCAGATGCGTTCCATGACACCCTTGGACAAACGTCCTTGCAGAAGTTCGATCAACGAATCAATCGCGCCCGCACAGTCTTTGCAAATGGACCGCCAGCGCGCTTTCGTGACCGGGACTACTTGCACTGCCACTTCATAAATCTCCGAACCGCTGACCAGCGCCTTGATCGCACCGGAAGAAATCTGAAGATCAATGACCGAACCATTGCGCACGTAGGTCCGTCCGCGCGGCAAGCGGTTGGCAAAGTGGCTGTAGCGTTCGAGGTTGTCGCACCACGCCTTGCCCCAGAAGGTATTGACGATCGTCCGCCCTTCAACCGTGACGGGCGAAACGGCGTGGCCTTTCTTCCGCCGCTTATCCATTTCGCGCAGGGCTTCCAGCCGCCGTTCCGCCACCGACACATAAGGTTTCCATCCCCAGTCGCCGTACACGGATCACGCCTCCTTCAGCGACGCATTGAGATCCAGCGCCACCAACTTTAGCAGGTCTTCGTCTCGCAATTCCGTCAGGAGCAGGTCGGCGCCGCCCTCGATCAAGTCCTGCGAAAGCTGCCGCTTAGATTCGATCATTTGGTCGATCTTTTCCTCGACCGTTCCCCGGCAGACGAACTTGTGCACCAGCACGTTCTTGTTCTGTCCAATGCGGAAAGCACGGTCCGTGGCCTGGTTCTCCACCGCGGGGTTCCACCAGCGGTCGAAGTGGACCACATGGGATGCGGCCGTGAGGTTGAGGCCCGCGCCGCCCGCTTTGAGAGAAAGCACAAAGAACGGTACAGCTTCGTCTTCTTGAAACCGGCGCACCAAGTCCTTGCGCTTCTTCACTTCGGTTTCCCCGTGAAGCACCAGCCCGGCGCGCCCGAAAATCGCCCCCAGAAACGCCGCAAGTGGTGCCGTCATCTCCCGAAACTGAGTGAAGACGAGGACCTTCTCTTGTTTGGCGGCGATGACTTCCGCGATATCGCGCAAGCGGGCCCACTTGCCGCTGTCTTCTTCGCTCCAGGCGCCGTCGCCAAGCCACTGCGACGGATGGTTGCAAATCTGCTTGAACCGCATGAGAAAAGACAGCACTAAACCTTTGCGACGGATCCCCTCGACTTCGTCGAGCGCCTCCGTTAGTTCTTCCACTGCCTGTTTATACAGCGCAGCCTGCTTGCGGCTGAGTTGGCAAAACGCCTTCACCTCAGTCTTGTCCGGCAAGTCGGCGATCACGGTCTTGTCGGTTTTCAGCCGCCGCAGAATGTAGGGGCGCACCAGTTCGCGCAGTGGAGCGTATGGATTGTGGGGCCGATCCTCCAGACGCTTTACGAAGTTTGAGAACTCCTTCGACGATCCGAGCAGTCCTGGATTGATGAAATCGAAGATGGACCAGAGGTCGCCAATCCGGTTTTCGACGGGCGTGCCGGTCAGCGCAAACTTTGCCTGCGCCTTCAACTTTTTGGCGATCCGGGTTTGCTTGGCATCGGGATTCTTGATGGCTTGTGCTTCGTCAATCACAACCAGGCGCCAGGAGGCTTCCGCAATCCATGGAATGCGCAGCAACGAACCGTAACTCGTAATCACCAGATCCATATTCTGCAAACGCCCGGGCGCGAGGGTCATAAGATCGGCTGCGGGCAGCGCCGACGGATGAGCGATGAACGCATTCAAACTCGGCGCAAACCGTTCCAGTTCCGACGCCCAATTGGCGAGAAGTGAAGCGGGTGCCACCAGAAGGTTTGGCTGCCGTTCGCCGCAGTTTTGCTTGCGCAGCACCAGCAACAGCGAGAGGATTTGAATGGTCTTGCCCAACCCCATATCGTCGGCGAGGCAGGCTCCGAGCCCGAGTTTGGCGAGAAGGTAAAGCCAGCGCACGCCCACCTGCTGGTAGGGCCGCAAAGTACCGTTCAGAGCCGAGCCGGGATCGATGTCAGCCAATCCCTCCGGACTGCGCAATCCCTTAAGGGTGTCCGCGAGCCACGGACCCGCGACGACCTGCGCCCAGTCCGCCTCGCTGGCAGCAGATTCGTCGCCCGCAGCCACATCGGCCCCAGCGAGCATGCGCATGGCTTCCCGAAGACTGATACCATTTTCGTTAGCGGTCCGCTCGACCTGGCCGAAATATTCCATCATTTGGTTCAGCCGTTCCCGGTCAACTTCCACCCAACGCCCTCGAACCAGCGCGAGCCCATCCGACTTCGCCAACAACTCCCGGACCTCGGCATCGCTCAAGTTTTGCCCGTCGAGCGTGATTTCCATGCGGAAATCGAGCAGCGCATTCTGGCCCACTCCCGACAGCACCTTGCCGCCAACTTTGGCCGTCACTTGCGGGCGCGGGGGCCGGTTGGCCTGCCAGGCCGCCGGCATCCGCACCACTACGCCCGCGCTCTCCAGTTGCGGGACGTTTCGCAGAAGCTGCATGGCCTCGGACGGCCTCCAGCGCAGGGGGTGAAAGATCTCGCCCGCATCCACCATGGCTTTCAGCCACGGGCAGCTTTCCGAGGCCCGCTGAACGGGGAGCAGCAGCGACAGCAGGCGGTCCTTGTTCGCCGCGCCCGCATACTCGCCCAGGGCTTGCCCCAGCGGAAGATGTTGGGCCTTGGCGTGGGCCGACAGTCGAGTGGTATAAGTCGCGAGAAAAGCGAAGGGGGCCGCATCGTCCTTCCGGTTCTCGGCGAGGTTGAAGTGCACCCGGCCGACCAGGTTCCACGCCGCGTTGCGGCGCTTCAAGAAATCCTGAACGCCGCACTTCGATGCGGATAACTCCAGCCCAAAAGCGATGTCCAGTTCTTGCCAGAGAGACTGGAGAACAGTGGCCGTCAGATACTCCGCCCCAGTCATCGGAGGCGCCGCGAGAGCCAACCAAGCCAGTTCCGCATCGGGCGGAGATGGAGCATGCGCCTTGGTGGTTCGGGCCCCATCATCCGGCAGAGTGCAGAGGGCCGTCACATACCGCGCGGCAAATTCTCGCCAATAGCAGAAGACGGCGGGAAGTGCGACTCCGACTTCACTGGCCCCCAGTTGGAGAAGACCATGGCCCGATCCGCGCGCGAAGGCATCCTGTAAACGTCGCGCAAGCTCATTCTCAAGCGCCGATGCGTCGCGATCCTCGATCAAAGTGAGGTGGCCGTGTGGAGTTAGGACGGGGACCAGGAAGACCGAACCCATGCAGAGAACCTAGCAGCCCACACGGGCAAGCCGCAACGGTTTGATAAGCGGGGTCTTTGTGGAAATGGCAATTCCCACGATGGCGTAGAGAGCGGTCAGGCACAAAGATTGCGAGCAAAAGGGAAGGATCGCCAACAGGCCGCAGGTTATCGCGATTTGGGGACCATCCATCCCCAAGGCAGCGCAACATCGTCGGTATCAAGCGGACGTGCTTTGCCGCTGTGTAACACCACTCCCCGGACGAGTGACGCTTTGCGTTTCAAGCCATCTCGGAACGCGCGAATCCCAACCATGTCACCTGCGGTCACCTGACTGCCCGCCTTAATTTCCAACGCTACCCACTTGCCGGCTTCTTCCAAAATGAAATCCACTTCGTGCCCCGCTCGGTCGCGCCAAAAATGCAGCTTGCGCCGTTGTGAATCGAGGGCACGCCACGTGTCCAGAGTCTGAAACAGGGTTTCCTCCAACCAAAAACCAGCATCTAGGCGTTGCGTGGCGTCGGCGGACGACTTGATACCGGCAAGCCAGGCGGCAAGGCCACAATCTGTCCAGAGCAACTTCGGGGTCTTGACGAGTACAGCCGAGGGATTGGTCACTACTGGGCGGATGCGGGTAACCAGACAGCCAGTTTCCAACAGGTTCAAATACCGGTGCGTCGTCGGGTGACTGAGTGCCGCGTCGCGGGCCAAGTCGGCTTGGTTGAGGAGTTTGCCGGTTCGTTGCGCGGCCAGCATCATCACGCGCTGAAAATCAGGCAGGCTGGAGACGGCACTTAACTGGCGTAAATCACGCTCCAGATAGGTTTGTACATAAGCGGCGAACCACAGGCCGCGATCCGTTTCGGAAGCGATTTGTAGTGCGGGCGGGAATCCTCCGCGCAGCAGCCATGTCGGCCAGTCGCCCGGCTCATCCGGCCATTCCCGCCAGTCAAAATCCGGGGCGAACAACCGTTCCAGCGGTAGCAATGCATCCTTACGTTCCTGCCACTCCGTGGGACAGAACGGCCGAAGATCCAAATAGATCGCGCGGCCCGCCAACGTGTCCGCCACGTGTTTCATCAGCAAGAGGTTGGCAGAGCCAGTCAGAATGAAGTCGCCTGCCCGCCGGAGTGTGTCCACTGCACGTTTGACCGCCAGCAAGATCTGTGGCGCTCGTTGAACCTCATCCAGGATGACGGGGCGCGTGGCGAGCAGCGAGTCGGGATTGCGCTCGGCCTGATCGAGCACACCCACATCATCGAAGGTGAAATACGCCCGTGCGGGCTTGATCGCTTGCGTTAGTGTGGTCTTGCCTGTCTGCCGTGCGCCCGTTAGTACTGTGACGGGCAAGACCCGAAGCGCCGTTTGGAGATTGCTTCGAAACCAACGCGGCTTGATTCCTTCCATATTATGAACTAAATCATTTCACGCCATGAAATGCAATAGGAAACTTCGGACTCGAAGAGAGACGATTAAGTACTCATGGCGTTCACTCTTTCGTGGATGCGCAATTGAAGGGTTAGAAGCGCAAAGTGATTGGCCCAAGGCGGAAACCTATCTGTTGCGGTCAGTGAAAGGCGCGGAAGTGGCGGAGCCAGAGCTGGTGCTCATCCCGCTCTGGGGACTCTGCGACTTGTATGACCGTTGGGGAAAGCCGGACCAATCGCAGCCCTGCTGGCATCGCGCCACGGGAATCATCGAAACCCAATTTGGGCATGACAGCCCTCGCCTCTCGGACTCGCTGAGTAATGAGGCGCGGGCGCTGCGACAGCTGGGGCGCAAGGATGAGGCGGAATCGCTGGAGCAGCGCCTGACCAAGATTCGCCAGACAGCACAGAATTAGCCATCCGGAGAACTCTCAACTCGCGACGTGGACGATGTATACGCTTCATCAACGTGCCATTAATCGGTTGGCATGAGCTGCCTCTGTGGTATCAGCCCGTCATGGCATGGACATGCACTGTGTGCACGTCCTCTGTTCCTCGTCAGCGATTCGCCGGAGGTCTCGTTTCAACGCCGAAATACCGGAAAGGCTTGTCTCCACGATCACGTCGAGGCGATTTGCATCAGCGCCTCAGGAAATAGATTCTATTAGTCCAAACCCAATTCCTCGTTTCTCTTGCCAGTCTGCTCAAGGCCCCGACCAAACCTCCGATGTCCGCAGGAGAAATCGTTTTGTCATCCACAAAAACCACGCCGCCGTGCGTTCGCTCTTCTTCCGCCCAGATTTTGAGCAGGGGAGGCATCGTCCTCCGGTGCGCAGAGCTGCTCGCGGGGCCCCCAAAGGGGTGCGTCAGGAAGCTGGATGATTCAAGTATTTCACGGGCGGAGTGGCCGATAGAAAGTCCGGTTGACGTGGTTCACCCCTCCAGCCAACTTCATGTCATGCTTTCGTCTGGTTCTGTGAGGCAGAGGACCTCCCAGTTAGCAGCCATTCTATGGATTTTCCAGACTTACGGGCCAGCCGAAGCAGCACCTCCGCTCCGATTTCGCTCGTTCCCTGTTCGTATCTTGAGAGCTGTCCCTGACTGACTCCCAAGTCGAGAGCAAACTGGGCCTGATTGACGTCAAACCCGCGAAGTTCGCGTACCCGCCTGCCCACAGCCTTCCAGTTGATTTCTGGTTTTTTTGAAGTCGGCATGAAACCTTGACTTAATGTACAGATACATATAAAATGTACATGTACATAATCCAAGCATCGCAAACTGTATCCCTTATAACGCAAAGTCGGTTGAGACGATATGCAGAATGCGATTCCCCTGAAGAAAGAACGAGGTGAAAAATGCGCACGGACTCCAGCGGCAAGGTCAAAATCGGTAAATCGTCCCGGTCATCCATCAAATCGACCGATCCGAATGCAAGATACCGGCTCTCGGTCGAATCCGGAGATCTGATTTGGCTCGACGGTCACTGGTATGTGACCCACTCAGGGCTTCTCCGTGTGGCGCGTCGGAGCCACTGTGCTGGGATTCACGTCGAACCCGTTTCACAGCTGTCCGATTCCAATTTACTTCGTTGGGCATTCAAGGCAACGGTCTACAAGTCCCGCACATGTCGCGGCTTCGTGGGTTACGGCGATGCTGATCCTTCCAACGTTTCCCCACTCGTCCGCGGTGCTGAGATGCGGGTGGCGGAGACACGTGCCGTTAATCGGGCCCTCCGCAAGGCCTACGGTATCGGCATTTGCTCGGTCGAGGAGATCGGATCGTTCGCCGCACAACCCGATCCCGCTCCCGAATCCAAGAAGCTGCCGCAACCTGTAAACGGCAACGGGAACCACCGCGGCCCGAAGGTGCGCGATCGCCTCTGCCAGATCATCCGCCAACATCAACTTGATCCCAATTTGGTCAAGGCCTATGCCACCGACTTCTGCGGTGTCAAGACCCGCAGAGAGGCCAGCAGGGAACAGGTGGAAAATTTCGTCGTGCACCTGGCCGACTGGGCCGAGAAGGATCGCAATGCCCTCCTTTGCCAACTCAACAGCTATCCCAGCCAGAAAGAGGAAGGTGCCGCATGAAACGTCAGATCACCGGCCTGCACGCCGCCGATCACTCTGCCGCCCACCAGATCCCGGACGGAGTCGACAGTCTTGATTGGGTTCACGAGCTTAATTACTGAGTATCCGCCTATGCCGCCAAAGCTCAATCGCCGCCGCGCCGTATTCGTACTGAGCAAGATTGACGAGATTCTGGCCTGGGAGCAGCGGAAAGAAACCGAGCGGGACACCAAGTTCGTCGAACTGGGGCGCTACCTGTGTGAGGTTCGGACGGGGCAGTACTGGCGACTGGAGAACCTGAAGTCCTTCGACGAGTTTCTCGAGAGGCGGTTCCCGCAATCGCGGAGGAAGGCATATTACCTGATGTCGATCCACGAACATCTACCACCACAGGCGAGAAAGGAGCTGAGGGAAGTGGGCTGGGCGAAAGGCATCGAACTGGCCAAACTGGCCAGGAGGGACCGGCAGCACTTCGATTGTGCAACCTGGTTGCACAAAGCCCGTCAGATGCCAAAGGAAGACTTCAAAAAAGAAGTCGAGAAGGAGTTGACGGGGCGGGAAACGGAACCGTGGGAAATCATCTATTTCAAACTGTACCAGAGCCAGATGCCGGTCGTGGAAAAGGCTATCGAAACGGCCGCTTTGATGCTCGGAACCGACAAGTCTCGCGGCTACTGCCTGGAAATGATCTGCGCTGACTTCCTGGCCGGGGCCAATCTAGACCACGGGGATCCCGAGACCCTGCTCTTTTCGATAACGAGGTTCTTCAAGTTTCTGCCCGGAGAGCAGAGGCAGACATTCCTGGAAGGCGTGAGCGAGAAGGCATCGTGAGCTTGATTAACGCAAGACTCCCGCGTCGGCGGCTGGATCCACAGCCATACGAAAATCTTCGGCAGCAGATCCTGCGTCGCGATGGTTGGCGCTGTCAATCTTGTGGCACGATGTCGAACTTGGAAGTCCATCACAAACAATTTCGCAGCCACTCGGGCGATGACTCGGAAGAAAACCTGATTACACTGTGCGCCTCGTGCCATGAAGAGCTGCATTCCCAGAGGCGGAACGTCTAGATATGAGTCCCGATTCCACGAAATTCGCGGCAGCAGAAATCCTCGCGGACGTTTTGACGATGGGGAAAATACCGATTATATTTTTCTGACGAGTCCTGATCTCCGACTGTGTCGAAAGCTTCGTATTGTCAACTGCATCGAATTAAACTCTTCGAGGTCGCCCTGTGACCGGTCAAAAAAGGCACAGCCGCATCACGAGAGAAGGGAAGAGGGCTGTCTTGCTGAGGTACAATGCTTCCACGGAACGGTTTCCAGATCGAGTGCGGCGCAGAGTCGGTCCAATATTCATTGACCCAACATTCATTAAGCTAGCATTCATCGGTTCAGCAGTCATTGGCAGATAGCGCGATAGCAGGGGGTGAGGGAGTGTGGTCGGAAGGCGTTTCTGATTTGGGTCAGGTTGGTCTGGAGAGCGTGGTTCCTCCCCATTTCGGAGTTGAGTCTCATCCAGGTGCCGATCGGTGGTACGCGTTGTATGTTCGATCGCGGCATGAAAAAACGGTAGAAAAGAGTCTAAGAGTCAAGGGCTACAGCGTTTTTTCACCCTCGTATCGCACCAAGCGCAAGCGCGTCGATCGGATCGCCGAGATTGAAGTGGCACTATTTCCCGGTTACGTTTTTTGCCAATTCGACACCAACAAGCGCCTGCCGATTCTGATGACTCCGGGCGTGGTTGGAGTGGTGGGGCGAGGCAACCGGGCGGAACCCGTGGATGACACGGAGATCGCGTCCATCCGGACGGTTGCGATGGCCGGACGTCCCGTGCAGCCGTGGCCCTTCTTGCGAATCGGCCAGCGCATCCGGCTCCAAGCTGGTCCATTAGCGGGCACGGAGGGAATTTTCTTGCGGGTCAAGGACGAGTGTCATCTCGTCGTTTCCATCACTTTGCTGCAGCGCGCCGTTTCGGTCGTCATCGAGAAAGAGGCGGTGGCCCCGCTGTTTTTCGGGGATCGCCACAGAGCGTTCCACAGTTGAAGATGGCCGATTTCGTGGAACTTCCTTTTTCTCCCCTCCCGTTTTATTTCGGATAGAATGAGTGAACTTGACGAGCTTGGGGCTCGGAAACCGGGGGGTACCGGGAGACTTGGCCTCCGGCCGCAAGGCCCTTTCAGCGATTCAACTGGATTTCGCGCCGCTTCGTTGTGGGCGTTGACACACGCCCCATAGTGGCGTAATGTCTCTACTTCCTGAAACGACATTGTGTCGGAGAGGGCGGTAGCTTGCCCCAAAAGTGACTCGGCTTTTTTAACATTAAATTCCTGACTTGCTTCGAAACCCGTTCACAGCGTGTCCAGCAGCGATTTTCAAGTGCTCTCTTTCGTGCTTGCAGAGAATGCTTGCAGGGAGTTCCGCGTTTAGAGATTGGGAATTCTGGATTAGGGATGCTCTGATCCGTTTAGGTCACGTCGCATGTGCGGCATAAACGGCATCCTTGCGTTTCACTCGGCGGCAAGCGCGCCGCACGAAACGGAGCTTCTGAAGACGCGAGAAGTGATGCGCTCGCGAGGCCCCGATGGAGCGGGCGTGTGGTGGAGTGCGGACCGGCGTTGCGGTCTGGGGCATCGAAGGCTCTCGATCATCGATCTCTCCGAGCGAGCGTCGCAACCCATGGCGAGTGAGGATGGCCGGACCGTCGTTGTGTTCAACGGCGAGATCTATAACTATCCCGAGCTGCGTGCGGAACTCGAGACGGACGGCGCCCGCTTTCGCACGACATCCGACACGGAAGTGCTGCTGCACCTCTACGCGCGTGAGGGCGGCGAGATGGTGCACCGCCTGCGGGGCATGTTCGCGTTTGCGATCTGGGACGATACGCAGCGGAGTCTTTTCCTGGCGCGCGATCTTTACGGCATTAAGCCGCTGTATACCGCAAACGATGGCTGGACATTTCGCTTTGCCTCGCAGGTCAAGGCGCTGCTCGCGGGCGGAAATGTTTCGCGCGATCCGGAACCGGCGGGAGTCGTCGGCTTCCATTTGTTCGGCAGTGTGCCTGAACCGTTCACGCTCTACCGGGATATCCGATCGTTGCCCGCCGGCCACACACAATGGGTGGACGCCGCAGGCCCGCGCGAGCCAAGGGCATTTGCAAATCTTGCCGAAGTGCTGGCTAAGGCGTCTGCGGATTCGGTTTCCACGGCGGAGATTCCCGAGCGAGTTCGCCACGGCGTTCTCGACAGCGTGCGCGCGCATTTGTTGGCTGATGTTGAGGTCGGCATTTTTCTATCCGCGGGCGTGGACTCGGGGGCGTTGCTGGGCGCCATGCGCGATGCGGGCCAAAGCCGGATCCACGCCATCACGCTGGCTTTCGAAGAATTCCGCGGCACGCCGGAAGACGAGGCTCCGTTGGCGGCCCAGGTATGCGAGCGCTACGGAGCAGCGCATGTGGTGCGGCATCTGAGCCAGCAGGAGTTCGTCGAGGATCTGCCGGCAATTCTGGACGCGATGGACCAGCCCTCGATCGACGGCGTGAATACGTGGTTTGTTTCGAAAGCCGCGAAGGAAGCTGGCCTCAAGGTTGCGATTTCGGGACTGGGTGGGGATGAACTTCTGGGTGGATATCCCAGCTTCGTGGACGTACCGCGCTGGCGGCGACGCTTCGGCGCGCTCGCTGCTGTGCCAGGGCTTGGTCTGCTTGCGCGCACGGTCATCGCTCGTGCCGCGCCCGGTTTCTCGCGCGCAAGACCCAAGGCACTCGGTCTGCTGGAATATTCGGGGAGCTGGGCGGGCGCATATCTTCTGCGCCGCGGACTGTTTCTGCCGCACGAGCTGCCGGAGGTCATGGACCGCGAGATGGCGCGCGAGGGCTTGCGCCGCTTGAATCCTCTGCGTCGGCTAGCAGCGAGTCTCGTGCCCGATCCCAGATCCGATATGGCACGGGTTTGTGTGCTGGAGTCGGCGCACTACATGCGCAATCAACTTCTGCGGGACGCGGATTGGGCGGGCATGGCGCACAGCCTGGAGATTCGCGTCCCCCTCGTCGACTGTAGGCTGCTGGGTGCGCTCGCATCCTCGATTCCCGCAATCACCGAGGGTGCGGGCAAGGCTGCGCTCTCGGCAGCGCCGACCACGCCATTACCAAATGATGTTGTGACTCGCGCGAAGTCAGGCTTCGGAGTGCCAACGGGTGCATGGCTGAACGCGTTTACGGGCGAAACGTCAGAGGCGATCGCTCCAAAACTCGAGCCCAAAGGCATTGTTTCCCGCCGATGGTCGCAAGCGGTGCTAAACGGAGCGATCCTGAGAAAACCTCCGGTGGGAGTTCACGTAGAAGTTCACGCCTCATGAGAACTGCGCCCGCAATGCTCGCTCTGGTGACGGATGCCTTCGGAGGCCGTGGCGGCATCGCGCAATACAATCGCGATTTCTTGGGGGCGCTGGGGAAGCGGGGCTAGCATCGATTACTGTCCTGCCGCGCCACGCGCCCGATTTTGTCGTGCCGCCGGAATCCATCCGGCAATTGCCGGCGCGACCCGGGCGGTTTGCCTATTCGGTCGCAGCGCTGCGAACTGCAATTTTCCGGACGGTTGATGTTGTGTTCTGCGGGCACGTCTTCATGGCTCCGTTGGCGGCGGTGATCGCTTGGCTCAAGAATGCAAAGCTCATCATCCAGACGCATGGAATCGAAGCCTGGTCGCGGCCGTCGCGGATGCAGCGCACAGCCCTGGAAGGAGCCGACCTGGTGTTGTGCGTCTCTCGCCATACGCGCGCTGCGGTGCTATCGTGGGCCGCGATCGCGCCCGAGCGAGTGCTCGTCGCCCCGAACACGGTGAGAGAAGCGTTTACCCCCGGCGATGGTGCGGCGCCGCGGCCTGCTTGGGCGGGCGAAGGCAGAAAGATCCTGCTGACGGTTGCGCGAATGGACTCGCGCGAGCGCTACAAGGGGCACGACCGCGTGATTGCGGCGATCCCTGATCTGGTCGCGAAGGGGCATGACATCTGCTATGCGATTGTCGGCGAGGGCGACGATCGCGCGCGCCTCGAGGCGCTGGCGCGGAATGCGGGGGTGAGCGAGCGGGTGCGCTTTCTCGGGGCGCAAGAGCTGCCGAGTCTTATCGAGAGTTACCGCGCGGCTGATCTGTTCGTGATGCCGTCAACCGGCGAAGGGTTTGGCGTAAGCTTTCTGGAGGCGATGGCCAGCGGGACTCCGGCGCTTGGGTTGGATGTTGCGGGCACCCGCGACGCGCTTGCCGAAGGCCAGTTGGGAACGGTTGTCGCGGAGAGTGAACTGGCGGCGACGATCTCAAGCCTGCTGAGCCAGCCGAAACCTGATTCCCGCAGCCTGGCTGCGGCAGTGCGGGCGCGTTTCGGCCGAAAGCAGTTTGCGGAGAATGCGCGGAACGCGTGGAGCCGGCTGATGGGGACCGCTTGACTTCTTGTTGTATGCTGCGACAGGCTGCACTACGTCGTTCGAGAGCATTCACCACACCAAAAGGGGATCAGTCTACGTAAATGGACAAACACATCAGGAGCTACGCTAAAAGACTGAATCGCGCATTAAGTCTGAGCTGCATGGATAAGGTGGCCGACTTGGGGCAGGCGCTGCGTGAGTGCTGGAGGCAGGGCAAAGCGGTATACCTGTGCGGCAATGGCGGGAGCGCAGGCAACGCCAACCATCTGGCAAACGATCTCTTTTATGGGGCCGGGCTCAACAACGGCGGAGGGCTGAGGGTGGAAGCGTTGAGCGCGAATCCGGCGATTCTCACCTGTCTCGCGAACGATATCGGGTATGAAGAAATCTACGCCGAGCAGATCAGGGTCAAAGCGAATCCCGGAGATGTGTTGATCGTGTTCTCGGGCAGCGGGAATTCTCCGAACGTGGTGAGGGCGCTGGAAGCGGGCAATGCGAAAGGCATGAAGACGTTCGCCATTCTCGCGTTCTCCGGCGGCCGCTGCAAGAAGGTGGCGCAAAATCCTATCCACTTCGAGATCGACGACATGCAGATCGCCGAAGATCTGCAGTTGATCATTGGACACATGTGCATGCAGTGGCTTTGCGCCAACCCGGTCAACGAGAGCGAAGAAGTACCACGTCTATCGGTGGTGGGCAAGGCGAAATAATGTTGCTGCCCGGTCTCGAACCTTAATGCATCACTTTGTTACCGGCGTTGCTGGTTTCATCGGAAGCCATGTGGCCGATTGCCTGCTGGGATCGGGCGATCGCGTAAGCGGCGTCGATGATCTATCGCTGGGCCGGTTGGAGCATCTCGAGCAGGCGCGGCAAAGCGCAAAATTCAAGTTCTACGAGAACGACATCAGCCGTCCCGAGCAAGCCTTGGAGTGTCTTGACGCCGCATGCGAGTGGGGAGGAACGCCTGGCATCGTCTGGCATTTCGCGGCCAACAGCGACATTCCTGCTGGAACCGCCGACGGTAGGGTGGATTTCAAAAGGACGCTGCAGACGACATTCGCGATTCTCGAGGCGGCGAAATCCAAAGCGGTGAAGAAAGTTGCGTTTGCCTCTACATCGGCAGTTTATGGAGAGCGCAACGATCTGCTGACGGAGAATTCCGGTCCGCTGCTGCCGATCTCGAATTACGGCGCGACCAAACTGGCCAGCGAAGCTTTGCTCAGTGCTGCGGCGGAGTTGTTTCTCGAGCGCATCTGGATTTTTCGTTTTCCGAATGTGGTTGGGCCGCGTCCCACGCATGGGGCGATTCTCGATTTCGTGAAGCGGCTCGCCGGGCACCCGGCTAGTCTGCGGGTTCTGGGCGACGGATCGCAGACTAAACCGTACCTGCACGTGTCCGATTTGATTGCGGCGATGCAGTTCATCGTCGCGCACGCAACGGATCGGCGCAATGTCTACAACATTGGGCCGGAGGGCGAAGGCACCAGCGTGGCCTTCATCGCAGAGCAAACCGTGGCCCGCGCGTTGCCGGGCACTCCTCTCGCCTATACCGGTGGAGACCGGGGCTGGGTGGGCGATGTGCCCCGCTTCCGTTACTCCACGGAGCGGCTTGCAAAACTCGGATGGCGGCCGGGGCTGACCTCCGACGAGGCCGTGCTTCGCGCCATTGACGAGATTGCCTGCTCGTTTTCTGGGTGATGAATCTTCCTTCCGCGCTTTCGAGAACTTTGATGCCGTCGCTGCCGGCTACGCTCAATCATCTTGTGATCGTCGCCGGGGGACGTGGTGTACGTTTGGCTTCCGTGATTGGGGACTTACCGAAAGTTCTGGTTCCGGTTGGGGGCAAGCCGGTGCTGCAGCATCAACTGGAACTAGCGGCGCTGACAGGGATCGAAGAGGTCTCCATTTTTGCCGGACATCTTGCCGAGAAGATTCGCGAGTTCGTCGGCGACGGTTCACGATTCGGCCTGAAGGCTCGCATCCTCACCGAAGACGAGCCCCTGGGGAACGCAGGGGCAATTCTTCAGTCGCTGGATTTACTGCCTGAGCATTTTTTTGTGGTGTATGGCGATCTCATGATGGCGGTCGATCTCGAGCGGATGGCGAAACGCCACATCGAGCGCGAGGCCGACCTGACGATCCTGGTGCATCCGAACGATCATCCGCAGGATTCGGACCTGGTGGAGACCGACGCGGACGACTGGGTGACCGCGATTCACGCTTGCCCGCATCCTCCGGGCCGGTGCTTCGACAACCTGGTGAACGGCGCGGTTTACGTGGCACGGCGCGAAGCGCTCCGTCCATGGGCCGCAGTTTCGGGGAAGCAGGACTTCACCAAGAACATCATGTCGGGACTGATTGCCAACGGTGGCCGAGTGCTGGTTTACCGGTCGAGCGAATACGTGAAGGATATCGGCACGCCTGCCCGGCTGCAGCGGGCGGAGGCGGATTGGCAGGCGGGAAGAATCAGCTTGCGGAATTCCGGTCAAGGCCAGCCTGCGGTTTTCCTGGATCGCGACGGTACGCTGATCGTTGAGAATGGGCATCTGCGAACGCCGGAGGAACTGGAACTGCTGCCGGGAGTGGGGGCGACGTTGCGAGCGCTGCGGCAGGCGGGGTTTCGCCTCGTGGTCCTGACGAACCAGCCGGTGATCGCGCGCGGCGAGGCAACTGAGCGCGAGGTGGCGGCCGTCCATCGAAAGCTGGAGTGGGAGCTGGGAAAAGAAGGCGCGTACCTGGATGCGATTTATGTTTGTCCGCACCATCCCGACCGCGGTTTCCCTGGCGAACGCGTCGAACTCAAAACGCATTGCGAGTGCCGCAAGCCGGGCACGAAAATGGTTGAACAGGCGTGCCGCGATTTAGGAATTGATGCGGCGCAATCGTGGATGATCGGCGATCGCTCGGGAGACATCGAGATGGCCGGGCGGGCCGGCCTGCGCTCGGTTCTGGTGCGGACGGGCGCGGCGGGGCGCGATGGCAAGTTTTCCGCTGCTCCCGATCACGTCGCGGATGATCTGAGTTCTGCCGCAGCCGTTATCCTGCAAAGTCAACATAAGTCCCAGTGATCATTTCCCAGACCCCGTTGCGCGTCAGTTTTCTCGGGCGGAGGTTCCGACCTGCCCGCGTACTACCGGCGAAATGGAGGTGCCGTGCTCTCGGCCGCCATCGACCAGTCGGTCTACGTGACGGTGAGCCGCAAGTTCGACGACGCGGTGCGGGTCAGCTATTCGCGCACGGAGGAAGTGGCGAACGCGGCACAGGTCGAGCATCCGCTGGTTCGCGAGTCGCTGGCGCTGCTGGGCATCGAAGGCGGAATTGAGATCACGTCGGTGGCTGACATTCCCGCGCGGGGAACGGGATTGGGCTCGTCCAGTTCGTTCACCGTGGGATTGCTCAACGCGCTGCATGCGTACTCCGGACGCTATGCCAACGCGGCGCGGTTGGCCGAAGAAAGTTGCCAGGTTGAGATTGAACGCTGCAACGAGCCCATCGGAAAGCAGGACCAGTACGCGGCGGCGTTTGGCGGATTCAACTTCATTCGCTTCCATCCGGACGATTCGGTGGAGGTGAAGAAGGTGTTGTGCGCGCCGTCGCTGATCGCCGATCTGCAGTCGCGATTGCTGTTTTTCTATACGGGGCTGACGCGATCGGCTTCGTCGTTGTTGCGGCAGCAGTCCGCAGACGTTGCGGCCCCGGGGCCGAAGTCGGACGCGACCGCCGAGTTGGTTCGGCTGGCCGAAGCCGCATTTGCGGACCTGTGCGCGGGAAATATAAGTTCGCTGGGATGCGATGCTCGATGCGGCGTGGCAAGCCAAGAAGCAACTGGTCAGCGGCATGAGCTGCGATGTGATCGACGAGGCTTACCAGGCCGCGAGGGATGCGGGCGCAGAGGGCGGCAAACTGCTGGGCGCCGGCGGCGGAGGCTTTCTTCTGTTTCTGGCGCCGCCGGAGCGGCACGAGTCCATACGGAGCGCGCTGCGCAAGTTGCGCGAGACGCCGTTTCGCTTCGCTCCGCATGGCAGCCGCATTATTTTCGTGCACTGATTGGTTCACTGAAAAACTTTCATGTCCGCTGCCATTGAAATCATCATCGAACCGGGCCGCGCTGAAAAGAACTACTGGCGCGATCTATGGCGCTATCGCGAACTCTTCCAGGTGCTGGCGTGGCGGGATTGCGCGGTGCGTTACAAGCAGACGGTGCTGGGCGTGGCGTGGGCGGTGATCCGGCCCGTGGTCGCGATGCTCATCTTCACCGTTGTCTTTGGCCGCATTGCGAAGCTGCCCAGCGGAGGCGTCCCGTATGCGCTCATGGTGTTTGCGGGCATGTTGCCCTGGACGTTTTTTTCCACCGGATTGTCGGACGCCTCCAACAGCCTGATTGCGAATACGGGGCTGGTCAGCAAAGTGTATTTTCCGCGCATGATCATGCCGACGGCGACCATCACGGCGGCCTTCATCGATTTCTTCATCGGCCTCTTCATTCTCGCGGGCATGATGGGCTGGTACCACGTGTGGCCCACGTGGCGGATTCTGCTGTTGCCGGTTTTTGTTTTGCTGGCTTTCCTCGCGGCTCTCGGCCCCAGCCTGTGGGTGACGGCGGTGAATGTGAAGTATCGCGACTTCCGCCACGTCATTCCGTTTCTGGTGCAGTTTGGGCTCTATGTTTCGCCGGTCGGATTCAGTTCGAGCATAGTGCCGCAAAAGTGGCGGCTGCTGTACTCGCTGAACCCGCTGGTGGGCATCATCGACGCATTCCGCTGGAGCGTTCTGGGCAGCAGCATCGAGTGGCGCGGAGTTGGGATCAGCCTCGTGGTGGTGGCGTTTTTGCTCTGGCTTGGGATTCGTAAGTTCAGAAAGACGGAGAGATCTTTCGCCGACCTGATTTAGGGTTTCGCTCGTTTTCACCTCGGCGGCTAAAGCCGCTGTTAATTTCGCAACGCTTACGGCGCGGCTAAAAGCCGCGCCCTTTCAAGACTTGCGCGTGCTTTCAAGACTCGCGTGCTTTCAGGACTTGATCGAGATCTGAGTTTTTCAGCGGCCTGCTAGACCCGGCGCGGCTCATTTTCCAGCATGTCCAACGAAGTCGTCATCAACGTCGAGAATCTCGGCAAGAGTTATCTGATCGGCCACGAGATGCGCAACGGCCGAGGGCAGGAATCATTCCGCGAAGCGGTGGGACGGCAGGCGCGAGGCATGGCCCGCGCGGCGCTCGACATCGCGCGGGGACAGCAGATCATTCAGGGAAATAAGATCGAGGAATTCTGGGCGCTGAGCGACGTTTCGTTCGAGGTGAAGCGCGGCGAGGTGCTGGGGATCATCGGGCGGAACGGGGCGGGGAAGAGCACGCTGCTGAAGATCCTGAGCCGCATCACCGAGCCCACGCGGGGGCGCGCCACGATTCGCGGGCGTGTGGCCAGCCTGCTCGAAGTGGGCACCGGCTTTCATCAGGATCTGACCGGGCGGGAGAATATCTTTCTCAACGGCGCCATTCTGGGCATGACCCGGGCGGAGATCAAATCGAAATTCGATGAGATCGTAGATTTCGCCGAGATCGAAAAATTTCTCGATACTCCGGTCAAGCGCTACAGCTCGGGAATGTACGTGAGGCTGGCCTTCGCCGTGGCCGCGCATCTGGAACCGGAGATTCTGATCATTGATGAGGTGCTGGCGGTCGGGGACGTGGTGTTTCAGAAAAAATGTTTGGGCAAGATGAGGACGACGGCTAGCTCGGGCAGGACTGTTCTATTTGTGAGCCATAACATGCAAACGGTTGCGGGCCTGACCGAGCGGGCAATTCTGCTGCACGGCGGCCGCATGGTGGCGATGGGAAAATCCGCGGAAATCATCGAGCAATATCTGGCGCATCAACCAGCGGATGATCCGGTTTACCAGAAGACTGCGAGCGGGACCGGGCCTGAAATTACCCGCGTCGAAGTGCACACGAGTTCTCCCGGCCAGGTGCAGCAATTTGGGAAACCGATGACCATCGACATCGAAATTCATACGCCGGAACCGGTTCCTAATTCCAACGTCTCGTTTCAGATTTTGACCCCGAGCAACCAGCCGGTTCTTCACGTGCTGAACCTTGATAGTGAGGTTCCGATGCTGCGATCCGCAGGCACCCATAAGCTTTCCTGCGTGTTTCCCAGGCTGCGACTTTATCCGGGCTTATACCACCTCAGCTTCCGAATGGGAGCCAGCGAGCCGCGCCGGATTTTTGAGACGCCTCGTCAAATCTGCCCGTTCGAGGTGGCCGTGCTCGACGAAATCCGCGAGTTTTACTGGTATCCCGACCACGCCCTCTATGTCGAGGATGTCCAATGGAGCTCCCATCTACTGGAGGACGATCAGGGGCCCTCTACGGATGCTGAAAGAGACTCACGGGTGCAGGTTCAGGAGTAACGGTGGCGATGTCCTCTTTTCAGAAGAGGTTCCTCGAAGTACTTCCACGATGAATTGGCAAGGAACAAAGTTGGCGAAGCCCGCGAGAATCCCCGCCCTGGACGGCATTCGAGGCCTGGCGATCTGTCTGGTGCTGGTGTGGCACATCCCAGTGAAGGTGCTGCGCGGCCATGTGCCGAATCACCCGTTCCTGTCCTGGTTCGTGGATTTGGGCCGCTTCACTTGGAGTGGTGTGGAATTGTTTTTCGTCCTCTCCGGTTTTCTGATCGGCGGAATCTTGCTTGACGCAGCTCAATCCTCGACTTACTTCTCGACCTTTTACATCCGCCGTGCCTATCGGATCCTGCCTCTCTACTTCGCGGTGGTGATGCTCACGCTGGCCATCTACGGCACGAATCAGTGGGGCTGGGCGAAGGTCATTGCTGAGCTCTCCTGGTATCTGTTGTTCCTGCAAAATTTCCAGACAGCAGGCACGGGAGTCTATGCCTTCCAAGGGTTGAGCATGACCTGGTCGCTCGCGGTCGAAGAACAGTTTTATCTGACCCTTCCTCTCGTGATCCGATTCGTGCGCAGACGCGCATTGCACTGGCTTCTCGTTGCGGTCGTCGTTGGCGCGCCGCTTCTGAGAATCTTCGTGATCTACGTTCTGAAGCTGCCATGGATCGCAAGCTACATTCTCACGCCCTGTCGAGCGGATACTCTGTCGCTCGGTGTGCTGATCGCGATCGCGATTCGAAATCCGTCGCTGTGGGAGAAGCTCGCCGCAAATCGGAAATATCTGTACGCAGCGTTTGCGCTCGTCGGCTCGCTCGGCATCTGGATGCTGCTCAGTGACTTCCAGCCTTTCACCATGAAACTTTTCGGGTTCGAATACTCGCTGCTGGCGGTTCTCTACGCCTTGCTGTTGCTGTGCACGCTCATCAGCCCGGCGTTGACCTCAGTCTTTTCCTTCCGCCCTTTGCGCTTCCTCGGCAGCATTGCCTACGGCTTATATCTGTTCCACGGTATGGTCACGTTTGTGCTCTTCACCATCCTTCAACGTTTCGGATTAGCGGGCAGCCAGGTTGCTGGTTTCTCCGCATGGTTCGCGACTGCGCCGCTGTCTATCGGATTGGCTGCCCTCAGCTGGAAGTACTTCGAAAAGCCGCTGGTCCAGCGCGGGCATCGCTATCGATACGGCGACAGGAAAACGTCATTGCAAAACGTGGGATCAGTTGAAAAATCAGCGGTGCGAAATGCTTCCTGAAGGCTATCCATGGTGGCGGATTCTGGTGACAATCGCAGGCCGGGTACAGCAACCGGGACGCAAAATCCAGTGACTGCGAAGCTTGCGATTTTTACGGCGCAACTGGGCACGGCCAGCGAGACGTTTATCCGGCGGCATGTGGAGGATCTGCTGCCCGGACGCACGGTGGTGGTGGCGCGCAATTCCACGTCGCAGTTCGACGGCTACTGGCGTTCGCAGTGTCCCGTGCTGTTTCTGGACCGGTGGGCGCTGCGCTTGCCGGTGCGGCTGGCGGGCCGGGCTGGAGTGTCGCAGGCGCGCATGCGCGATGCGGCGGTGGAGCGGTTTCTGCGGCAGCAGGGCGCGACCGTGATTCTGGGAGAATATCTGGACCAGTTCGCCGATTTCGTTCCGCTGCTCGATCGCATGCGGCTGCCGTATATCGCGCAAGGGCACGGCATCGATGTGAGCGCCGCGCTGCGCAAGCCGGGGATGGCCGAGCGCTACCGGGCGTACGAGTCGGCGCGGGCGATCCTGACGCGCTGCGAATTTCACCGGCAGCGGCTGATCGGGCTGGGACTGCGGGCCGAGCGGGTCGAGGTGAATCCCGGAGGCGTGGACGTGCCGGAGCGAACGCCGGCGCGCGCGGCCGAGGCTGGCCGGCGGTTTCTGGCCGTGGGGCGATTCGTCCCGAAAAAAGGACCGATCTACCTGCTGGAAGCGTTCCGGCGGGCGGCGGCGCGCGATGGGGCGATCACGCTCGATTACATCGGCGGCGGAGAATTGTTTGCGGCGGCGCAACAGTTCGTCGACGCGTGCGGGCTGCGGGATCGCGTGCGGCTGCACGGGCCGGCGAAGGACGACGTTCGATTACGGCTCACCGAGGAGTGCGGCGTGTTTCGTGCAGCATAGCGTGACCGATCCTGAAACCGGCGATGAGGAAGGCTTGCCCGCGTCCATTCAGGAAGCGATGGCGCTAGGCATGACGGTGATCAGCACGCGGCACTCGGGAATTCCGGAGGCGGTCGAAGCATGGCGTCTCCGGCTTGCTGGTGGAGGAGCGGGACGTCGAGGCCATGGCGGAAGCGATGGGACGCGCCGCCAACGATGCTGCACTCTGCGCCAGACTGGGCGCTGCGGCCCACGCGAAGGCCAGGGAACTGTATTCGTGGCCGGCCGAGCGGGCGCGTCTGCTGGCGGCGCTGGAGCGCGTGGGATGAAATCGCGGGAAGAAAAGTGATGGAGTCGGCATCGCAAATGGATCGGCGAAGAATGCGGCGCGTGGCGGGGCTGCTATTGAAGCAGCGCAAGTGCCCGTTCTGCGGATGGTTCGGTTTTCGATTCGAGCCATTTGGCAACAGGATGACGCACCGCGAGGACGCGCAATGCCCGATCTGCGGCTCGCTGGAGCGGCATCGGACGGCATTTCTTCTGCTGCGCGACAAGATACCGCCGAAGCAGAAAGTGCTGCACGTGGCCCCGGAATCGCTGATGATTCCCTGGCTGGTCTCCTGCTCGTGTGAGTATCTGAGTATTGATCTGTACAGTCCCGCCATGCGGCGCATGGATTTGATGAATCTCGAATTGCCGAATGAGAGTAAAACGCTGGTCTGGTGCTCGCACGTGCTGGAACATGTTGCGGACGACCGCCGGGCGCTGTCGGAAATGTTTCGCGTGCTGGCGCCGGGGGGAATGTTGATGCTGCAAGTCCCGATTCGTGGCGAAAAGACCTTTGAGGATTCCGCGGTTACATCGGAAGCGGAGCGGCTGGAGAAGTTCTTGCAGGAAGATCACGTCCGGCTCTACGGGCTGGATCTTAAAAAGCGCGTTGAGGAAAGCGGATTCGCTTGCGAAGTGCTTTCCAGCGCAGGCTTGCCGCTCGCGGAACAAACGCTCTATTCGCTGAGAACGCCGCTCTATCGCGAGGTGTTTGTCTGCCGGAAGCCTTTCCAATCGGGCGTCAGCGAAGATCGGGGGCCTAGGGCGTCAGTCGAGGGAGAATGCAACGTCCTGTAAACCGTCTGTGCCCTATGTGCGACTCGGGAAGCCATCGAGTCGTAGCCTGCATCCGCGCCGAGGATTTTACGGTGCGGAACAACGAGACTTATCGACCCGACTGCTTTGATCTGCTCGAGATTTCGCCGGACGACACATACCCGCTGGCTACGTGCAGCCGGTGTGGGTTCTACTATGCCGCCCATTTGCCTTCGGATGCATTCCTTCAAACTGTCTACGAAAGGACTATCGACCACGGGAAGACCATCACGGAGACGATCCCATACCGCAGGGAAGTGCTGGAGAAGCTTGCCGTTGTGCTGACCGAGTTCGATGACAGGCCCAGAAAGCTATTGGATTTCGGTTGCGGATACGGGCACGCGCTGCACATTCTGAACATGCGGGATCTCAAATGTCTAGGCTTCGACGTGAGTACGGAACGGTTAGTGCGAGCTGGACTAAACGCGACGAGCGATATAGAAGAGCTTCGGAGGAGCGGTCCTTTTGATGTGATTCTTTGCTTCGATGTATTGGAGCACGTGCCCTACCCGAAGGAAACGTTGGAACTTCTCGCCGCCGTTTCTTCCAGGGATACCTTGCTGGCCATCAACGTTCCCGACATGTGCAGTCTGTTGTCAGCCGAATCGATTCAAGCCGCGACCGAGCGCGGAGCTTTGCACCGAGCGATCAACTTGTGGGAACACTTGAATTACTTTACTGCGTCCAACCTGCGGGCCGCCTTGCAAGGCCATGGCTTCGTGCCGTATAGAAACATGGTCCGCCCCGACGGACTCGGTTTCCTTCCGCACGCGAGAGGACTACGTCGAGTTCGAAACGCAGTCGGGGTTGCTTTAAGAGCCTTGCGATACAAAGAGGATTTGGGAACCTCGGTTCTTTGCCATCGCGATCATGCGCGAGGTGGGGTGTGAACGTCAGCCGAATATGAGCGGCCGCCCTATGGTTTCTGTTGTCACTCCAACCAAGAACCGGCTGAAGCTGCTCTGCGAAACCATGGATTCGGTGGCGGTGCAAAGTTTCCCTGACTGGGAGCATATTGTGGTGGACGATGGATCGGATGATGGCACGGCGGACGAGGTGGCGAAGCGTGCCGCTGTTGATCCGCGCATCCGTTACATTCCGCGAACCGGGGAGAAGGCAGGTGCGAACGTCTGCCGCAATCTCGGAATTTCCCAAAGCCATTCCGACTTGATAGTTTTTCTTGATTCGGACGACCTGCTCGCGCCCGATAGTCTTGCCCGACGCGTAGCAGTGATGATGCGCAACGAGGATCTCGACTTCGTGACGTTTCAGACAGGCGTCTTCCAAAACACTCCCGGGGATCTAGGTCGTCAATTAGATCCCGAACTTATCGGCGATGACCTGCTGCGATTCTTACTTATGGAATGTCCCTGGCAGACGACGGCACCCACTTGGCGAAAAGCGGCTCTTACTCGGATCGGCGGGTTCGACGAGTCGCTGTTGAGTTGGCAAGATGTAGAGTTGCATGTCCGGGCCCTTGCCGCGGGACTCCGCTACGTAAGGTTTCCGGAAGTTGACCATCACATGCGCTGGCAGTTCGAGCCTAACAAGACGAGCGTGGAACAGCGTCGCTCTCCTCGCCACTTGGAGGCAGCAAGCATGGTGTTCGAGAAACTAGAACAACACGTCAGGGCAGGCCCGGGGATGAATTGGGTGCGGCAGCGCGCGTTGTGCAGTCTCTACTTCCTGGTCGCAGAGCTTTGGGTAGCCACCGGTAACTTATCGTCTGCTCTGCGGTTCTGGAGGCGAATCCGCGAGAGAGCGCTCGGTTCGCGCGTGCTCTACGTTTCGGGCGGGGTTCTTCTCGTCATGCTGCGACTGAGGCTTCCTGGTCGCAGTCTTTGCGATCGCATGATTAACAGGTGGAAAGGGTGGATGCGGTTGAGAACTAATCCTCAACTCGTACGGGCGTGAGCAATCCTAAAAAATTGGTGGACTGCGTTTACATTGCGGCTTGCGCGCGGGATGCGCGGTTGACTCGCATTTGCGTGGCGAGCATTCGATATTTTTATCCCGAGATTCCGATCCGGCTTCTGGCGGGAGACATCCTGCAGCGCGGGTTGGCGAGCGAACTGCATCGCTATTGGGGAGTCGAGTTGGTCGATCTTCCGGAAGGCGATTATGGCTGGGGGCTGGTGAAACTCGAACCGCTATTTGGGCCTCCCGGCGAAAGTTTTCTGGTCGTCGATGTGGACACGGCTTTCACGGGCCCGGTGCTGGACCTACGCGCCGAAAGCGATGCGCCGTTTTTTGTGGACAACGAACAACTGTCGGATGCCGATTTCAAGCGGCTTTACTATGACTGGGACAAGCTGCGCGAAATCGATCCGAAAGTGCAGTCGGCGCGGATCGCGTTCAATGTCGGCCAGTGGTTTGGCACGGCGGGCCTGGTGAAGCGCGAGGAGTTTGAGCGCTGGATTGAATGGGCGATGCCGCGGCGCCTGCGTTATCCGGAGCTTTTCATGGGCGGCGATCAGGGCGTGATGAATTATGTCATCCTGCAAAAAGAGGCATTCGAGGGACTGCTCATTGAGCGCCGGACGATCATGCGTTGGCCGGGACATTCGATGGAGGGCTTGAACGCCGAGAGCATCGCCAAACGGACGGCGCCGCCGCTGGTGATCCATTGGGCGGGGATGAAGAAGACGGCGCTGCGGCACATGGCCGGCAGCGACATCCTGCTGTTCTTTGAGAAGTTCTACTACACGCGCCTGCCTGCGGGCAGGCTGCGAAGATGGTTCGCGATCTGCCAACATTTCTGGATTCACTGGATGCACTGGGTAAGGGTGCGAGTCAAGCTGAGGTATCGTAAGATTCAGGCGGCGATCCGTGCGCGATTCTTTCAGCGCGTAAGTCAACCGGTCGGACCATGAATTCTTTCATCGTGATCCGGCTGGTACTTATGCCGAAAGTCGCGCTGGCTCGCGAAATTGTTTTACTAAGCTAGTATCGTGTCCCGCAAATTCGCAACATAAATCTGAATTGTCATCTTGAGCGATGCGAAAGACCTATGCAGCGCAGATTCAATTACATGGGTCCTTCGCTTTGCTCAGGATGACAGGGTTTATTTATGCCACGAATTTCCAGGACACAGCACTAGGTCAATGAAACATTTTCTGTGTACCGTCTTTATCGTTGCGTTAACTGCGTGCGGCGCACTGGCAGCTGAGACTGGCGAGGGCTATTTCGGCGAATCAGAGCCGGTCAACGCGCAGGCTGGTGTTGCCGCGCAAAGTTCGGACGCAGGTGGTTCCGCGGCAGATCCAGTCGTGAAAGCGAGCGTTCAGCCGGGAAGAACTGCCGACGTTCAAATCAGCAGCGCGATTGGGGCCATGGCGCATCGCGGCGGAATCGTTTGGGCCGATTATTCGACGAATCAAATGTGGGCCGCTTGCCCGGCCTGGGGAACGCAGAATATCACGCTGATGCTCTATCCTGTCACTTACACGATCGCCACGAACTGTACGATTCCGCCGAATGTAACTCTGCAGTTTTCCCACGGTTCATGCCTGGCTCCAGCGGTGGGAACCACGACGACGATCAAGGGCTACTTCACCGCCCCTATGTCGAAGATCTTCTGCAGCGACGTGGCGAACGCAGGGTCGATCAGGCTGGCGTCGGTGAACTCCAGCGACGGCGGAGGGCAGTCCTTAGTCGACGTTTACCCGGAGTGGTGGGGAGCCACGGCGGCCGATGCCAGCGGAGCAACAAACACTCCGGCGATTCAGGCGGCCATCATCGGAGCCTATGGGACCAGCCGGACTAACTCAACGGCTTACCCGAAGTACAATCGGATATTGCACTTCTTGAGCTTGTATAACATCAATGCCGAACTGCACGTCTATCATATGATCGGTTTTCGCTGGGAGGGAGAAAATCAGTTTGGCTCAGGATTACGGCAACGTATGTGCGGGGCACGCATCATTGATGGGCAGTCTATCGCTTATGGGCAATTTCTAAGCTTGCGCTTCGAGAACGGGTGTGGAGGGAAATCGGGCGCAGCCCTGGTGGATATTGACTATGACGGCACTAAGGGCCCGGACCTCAGGCCTCAGAATATTACGTTTTACGACGATTTCTTTGCTGGCAATAGCCTGACGGATGTCGGCGTGCTCATTGCCAAGAGTGGCGGCGGGGCTCAAGGCGATAACATCCGATGTTACAACTGCTACTTCAGCGGTTTCACGGGCGCAGGTTGGCAGATTGGCGGCGACAATACTGGCCGCAACGCGGGCCGACGTTATGCTCAGAACGCGATCAAAGAACAGATCATCGGCGGAGACATTCAAGGATGCCCGCTGTACGGAGTGGCCGTCTACGGCGGAAGCATTGAGGTGGATGGAACGACGATGGAGAACGATTCCGCCGGCTTCGGTACCCAGACTGGATTCGATGTGTACTGCGAAGCTCCGCAGGATCGGTGTGTCGTGCGCGAGGTGAGATCTGAAAGCCACAAACTGGCAGCCGGCAGCCCGATCTTAATTGAACATAGCCGCACGATCTTTCAGGCGGCACAGTGGTACTCGGCAGGGCGTAGTCAATCGATGGCGGGCACTTCATGGCCGGTGGGGACAATTTTCTCGGGCACGGGACAAGGCGGGGATGGTAAGTACTATCAAATCAAAGTGCACGGCAAGTTTGGCGGCCTGGGATTAACTGCAGGTAAGGGCGGCAGTTCGACTACGATCGGCAGCTCTGCCGCGGGCTGGGCAAGTAATGAGTTCGCAGGGCAACAAGCAACAATTGTATCCGGCAAAGGCAACGGAGAGTACTGCGTCATTACATCCAACACCGCATCGGTTATAACTTGTGCGGCGGGATGGGCGACGAACTACTACCAACTTGCAATCGTCGATCCGGACGCGAGCAGCAAGTTTGTGGTCGAGCCGAACTGGGGCGCGCGCCCAACTACGAGCGGGACAGTCACGTTCGCTCTTCTTAACTTCAATGTGATCGAAGGGAACGGTGGCGGCCCCATTGGCGACGGCGAGCTATATGACGTGAGTGCGCCCGGAGGACAGATCAAGATCGGTGGCCCGTATTCCGAACTGAGGCACGTCTTCGTCTCACGGACGGACTGGAATTCGGGGGGCTTTATTTTGGATGACTCTCTGCAGCTTGCGGATTATGACAGCATTTACATTGAAAAGCCAGGTCAGGATATCAATGTTGGCGGCACGACCAAGCGCATACCGTGGACGTTTTTCCGCAATAGCGGCGGGAATGGCTTCTTCTCGGGAGTAACTCAGAAGAATATGGGTACGAAACCTATCTGCTGGAGCTACGGTCAAAACGGAGAAGGACAATCAGCCAATGACGTTTGTATCGGTATACGGACCGACAATAATTCGCTGAAGTCCCCCGGGCGCGCGGTGCTTGGAATTATGGGGACGGTTGGTCCGGTAACTCCGTTTGGTTCTGATAAGAAAGGCGCTGATTTGCCGGTAAGCGGCGGGCTTTCAACTGGCAATGCGACACCGGGTGGAATTAGTTTTCGGCTGGGGACGGCAGGTAAGTCAGGCAACCAGGTGAATGATAGTACCGAAGTATCTCGAATTGATGCCAACGGCTACAAGCTACCGTCTTACACGTTTGCGAAACTGCCGGCCGCTCCGAATGGGTACGTCGTCTTTTGTATCGACTGCAATCCTGGGTGCACGGCCAGCGGCGGAAATGGCCGGACGTGTTTCCGCGAAAACGGAGCGTGGACGCACTAGATAGTTACGCCAGAACGCATGCGCAGATTGCGACAACAGATCAAAGGCGGCCTGGCGGCACTTGGCTACCAAGTCCAGGGAACAAAGTATTGTCCGCGGCAACTGCTGGATCCGGCACTTTTACGCAGGTTGGAATTCGACGATGTTGTCTGCCGCCGGATGTTCGAGGTTGGCCGGGAGCTCACCTTTATTCAGGTGGGCGCGTTCGACGGAGTGTCCACAGATCCCTTGCGGAAGTACATTCAGACGTGCGGCTGGCGTGGAGTCTTGATGGAACCACAACCGGGGCCGGCTGCCCAACTGCACGAACTCTATGGCGGTAATGACCGACTTATCATTCTGCAGGCCGCGTTGGATGACAAGCGCGGCACACGGGCCCTGTTTACCGTAGAATCCGACATTGTTCCCGCATGGGCTCGTGGGATGGCCTCTTTCCAGCGCGATAACATCGTCAAAAACTCCTATTTGATTCCCGGGTTAGAGGCAATGATCAAGGAGATTACGGTGGAGTGCATAACGTTTGACGATGTTATGCAGAAGCTGGCATCCGGCCGGCTGGATCTGTTGCAAATCGACGCCGAGGGCGCTGACGGTTACATTCTGTCCCTGTTCCCGTTTGTCCGAGTTAAGCCAGCGATTGTTCATTGGGAGAGTAAGAATCTTTCCAAAGTGCAACAGGAAGAGGCTTTGGATCTGTTGAGAGGACATGGCTACCGGTTCGCCCGTTCCGGGGAAGAGGATATGCTAGCCGTGTTGGAAAACTAGAACATGATGAAGAGGCTTAGAAAGTATGCCGGCAGTCTGGTAGACGGCGCAGTTCGCCGCGGTTTCGAGAATCCCATCCTGAAACGGTTTCTCGATATGTCGACGGAGCGGCACTGGCGCGCCAAGGCACAGATCAGTCCCAATCCTCTGCTTCGGCAAGGTGACAAATTCCACTCACAGAATGACGAGGACGGCATCGTTGCCGCAATCCTGAAGCGAATCAAGATAGACCGTGGGATCTTTGTGGAATACGGATGTGGCGACGGCCTGGAAAACAATACGGTCCAGTTGTTAATGCGTGGGTGGAGCGGGGTGTGGATCGGGGGAGCAGACCTGGTGGTCCGAATTCCCGCATCCAGCCGGAAACTTCACTTCGAGCACCAGTGGGTGACTCTCGACAACTGCGTTGAACTTATGAAGATTGGCCTAGGTAAGATAGGAGCTGGTAAGGCCAATCTAGTCAGTATGGATTTGGATGGAAACGACTTCTTCTTCGTTAAAGCGATTCTGGAGCAAGGGGCTGATCCCGATGTATTTATCGTCGAATATAACGGTAAGTTTCCGCCACCTATTCGCTTTAGCATTGACTATGATGCCAGGTATACCTGGTCGGGGAGCGACTACTTTGGGGCGTCGCTGCAGTCATTCGTCGACTTATTCGAGTCGTTCGGGTTCCGGCTTGTCTGCTGCAATGTTACTGGAGCTAATGCGTTCTTCGTTGCAGGACGCCACGCGGAGTTATTCGCGGACGTGCCTGCGGAAACGGAGAAATTGTTCATGCCCCCGGATTACAACTGGTTTGTGAGGCGGGGGCATTCTGCGGACCCGCGGTCGATAGAGCATTTTCTCGGCAAAGAATAGAGGATGGGGGACAGTTTGCCCTGGACGTTTCAATGTTTGGTAGAGAGCAGTCGCGTAGATGATTCCAACCGCCGCCGCATTATTTGAGAAACTGCCGCGGACGTTGCGCAGGCATCGTTTAATGAAGGCTTGGATGCGGCTCACCGGCGAGGATCCGCTGCAACTGGTGCGCATACGCGGCGATGGGCGCGGCTACGCCGACATGAGCGATGGTTTCCTGCGCCTGATCGTGATTGAAGGAGACTACGAGAAGGACTTCTTCCGGATCGCGGACGCGTTGCTGCAGGACGGTGGGGAATTCCTGGATGTCGGTGCGAATCACGGTCTGCTGAGCTTTGGCCTGACGCAGAAGTTCCAGCGGGTGCGGTTTCATCTGTTCGAGCCAAACTTGAAGTTGTTGGAGTCGATTGAGAAAAGCCGCAAGTTGTATCCGGCGATGCGGGCCGAAATCAATCCTGTCGCCGTTTGCGATGAAGACGGCACGATCTCGTTCGAAGTGGAGAGCGAACAAACCGGGGCATCGCATATTACAAAGAGCGGCGGTATTTCTGTTCGATCGGTACGACTCGACACTTATCTCAAAGACAAGGCCGTGGATTGCGTCGATCTGTTGAAGATCGATATCGAGGGATATGAACTAACTGCGCTTCGCGGGGCTGAGCTTGCTTTGAAGAGCCGGCGTATCAAGGCGATTTACTTCGAGTATTTCGAGAAGTTCTTAGTGCGTGTCGCTCCGCCTTCCAAGCTCATTGGGTTTATTGATTCGTTATCTTATGAGGTGTGCTTTTGTCGCGAGTCCGATCTCGCCCAGCAAGGAAGTGCTCCAAGAGTTACGGTGCGAGAGGGACTGCCGGGACACGGACTTCCGCTGATTCCAATTGCCGGACGGCAAGTGCCGGCGATGACCGACCTGCTCGCCATCCCGCGAGAGAATTTGGTGCGCATCTGAAGTGTGCGTAACATGCTTTCCGTCGTAATTTGCAGCCACAATCCGCGGCCGGGCTACTTTGCCAAGTGCCTCGAGGCGCTGCGTTCGCAGACTCTGGCGCTCAGTTCGTGGGAACTCGTGATTGTCGACAATCGAAGCGACACGTCCCTCGCCGAGCGCACGGATCTGGCCTGGCATCCGGGGGCGCGCATGGTTCGAGAGGAAACTCTCGGTCTGACTCCGGCTCGCCTGCGCGGGATCCGCGAGTCCAAGGGGGATCTGCTGGTTTTTGTGGACGACGACAACGTGCTTGACGCCGACTTCCTGGAAACGGCGCAACGCATCATGGATGAAAGACCGTTTCTAGGATCGTGGAGCGGCCAATGCCGGCCTGCGTTTGAGCAGGCTCCTCCGGAGTGGACGCGGCGGTACTGGGGAAATTTATGCATCCGCGAGTTTGAGCACGACGTGTGGTCGAACCTGCCGCGGCTGGCGGATACGATGCCTTGCGGTGCGGGGCTATGCGTAAGGCGGGATGTGGCGCTGTCGTATCTTCATTTGCACGACTCCGGAAAACGATCGGTCCAGTTCGATCGCGTGGGCACGTCCCTGATGTCAGGCGGGGACAATGACCTCGCCGTGTGCGCATGCGCTCTCGGGCTCGGGGTTGGCCTTGTAGCCTCGCTAAAGCTTACGCACCTGATTCCATCGGGACGTTTGACGGTGGATTACGTCGAGCGCCTGGCAGAGGGAATTCATTATTCTTCGGCGTTGCTGGATTCAGAGTACGGAATCCGGACGAAGCAGAGGACAGGGTTGGGCCGGCTAGCAGATTTTATGCGGATTATGCGGCTGAGGGAGCCACATCGCCGGATCTTGCGAGCGGCGTTCCGCGGGCGCGATCGGGCGGTACAAGAGCTCGTGGGATGTGAGTCGGTTCGGGCGGGAGACTAACGTGACATCGGTGACTGGTAGTTTGTGGCATCACTCTGTGCTTGGATTAAAGGCAGTCGTCTATGGCCGGCGTGGCGAGCCATATGAGATCGACGGGCGTACGCTGCGGTACGTACCGGGTTCACGTCCCATCCGACCGCGATATCTTCACTCCCCAAACCGCGTAAATCGGTTTGACGCTTTGCAGGTCGAGTGGTTTCGCACTCAGCTCAAAGAGGGAGAACTTGCAATCGACATCGGCGCGCATCATGGCATGTATAGCGTCCTGATGGCCGCGAAATGCGGAAAAACCGGGCAGGTCGTTGCATTTGAACCCGACCCGTATGCGCGCAAAGTACTGGCGAGAAATGTTGGCTTGAATCCGAGCATTAAGCAGCCAGCGGTGGAGTCGTGTGCCTGCTCCGATGCTGTCGGTGAAATGACCCTGTTTTGCGGGCGAGGCAATGCTCTGTCGTCGCTGGCGCGGTCGGCAGTGGAGTCATCGCTTGCTGACAAACCTGAAGAGATTCGAGTACCTGTCATTACGCTCGATTCCTACCTGGCCGAGCACAGCCTGCCGGAGCCGCGTTGCGTGAAGGTCGACGCGGAGGGCGCGGAAATCCGAGTACTGAAGGGAGCGACGACAGTTCTTGCGGGTAGCGCCTGCGTGCTATGCGAACTTCATCCTTATGCATGGCCGGAGTTCGGCAACACGTTCGCCGAACTGAAGGATCTCGCGGCTGCCCACGGCCGCCATATTCGCTACCTTGACGAGGATGCCGAAATCAGCGGGTCGCCCATATACGGCGTGGTCATCCTGGAGCGCTAATCCTGGGCCATCAAAGAGCCATGCCTGCGAATCAGCTGAAGGTGGTATCCAATGGCGGAGCGTTCGCTCCATTTCTTCGATATTTCGTAGGGAACACAAACTTCACCATCGTTTCGAATAATTGCTGGGGAGCACATATTTACCAGGCTCTGAAGATGGAGTATCAAACTCCGTTCGTGGGCCTGTTTATACCGCCGAAAAGCTATCTGGACCTTCTGCGACGGTTTGATTACTTCATCCGATCTGAGCTGGGCTTTACCAACCAAAGTGCGGTGGCGTCGGTCAATAAATGGCGGGAGCGCGAAGGTCTGAGCTATCCGATTGGGCTGCTGGACGGGCAGGTGGAGATTCATTTCCAGCATTACGCAAGCCAGGAAGAGGCGCGTTCGAAGTGGCAGCGTCGATGCCAGCGCATCGGTCCCGATCCGGCGAGGTGGTTCTTCAAATTTGACGACCGCGAGGGTGCTACGGCTGACGACATCCGGGAATTCTGCGGTCTGCCTCTTGCGAACAAGGTGTGTTTCACGCACCGGGCGTCTGGCTCGCCGACTATCGTGATTCCGGGCGAGCCGGGTGACACGCAAGTTCGCGACGGCGTCGCATTGGCGAGAATTTCCCGCCACCATTTCAATACTCTGCGCTGGTTGAGCACGCGGCCGGCTCAGATTCCACTGCCTTCGCTCCTGTGACCGCTTAGCTCATTGAGGATTTCAGATCGCATGGCCGCAGAGAGCGTCGTGACGCGACCCTCCCATCCCACTGGTGAAATCGGTGAGACATCCACATGGGTATCGAGAAAACTCGACAGCGACATGAGAGTGCTGCACGTCGTCGAGAACCTCAATAGTGGTTCCGTGGAGAACTGGCTGGCTCGCATGTTGTCGCACGCCCGCAAGCGCGGAGTTGACGTGGATTGGACGTTCTACTGCGCCGTGGGCAAGCCGGGAGCGAAAGATGAAGAGGTGCGAGCGCTTGGCGCCGGGGTCATTCATTCGCCCGTGCCGATCGGCAGGAAATGGGCCTTCGTGCACGCCTTGCGAGCCGAGTTGCAACGCGGAAAGTACGACGTGCTGCACTGTCATCATGACCTTGTCTCAGCGGTTTACCTTGTGGCTGCCGTGGGGCTTCCCATCAGCAAGAGAATCGTCCATGTGCACAACGCGGATGAAAGCGTACTGACGCCCAGCGTGCTCAAGCAATTTATCCTGCGCCCTGTTCTGCGTCGAACCTGCCTCATGATGGCCGACTGCATTGTCGGAAACTCCAACCACACTTTGGATACCTTTATTGCCGGACGAGGTCGGCGTACAGGGACGGACCTTGTGCACTATCTCGGTGTTGATTCCACGCGATTCGAAATGGCTGTCGGAGATCGATTGAAATTCCGGCGCGATCTGGGAGTTGCCGACAACGCCCGCATTCTGCTCTTCGCTGGGCGCATGGTGCCCGAGAAAAATCCTGTGTTCGCGGTGGATGTACTGGCGGAAATACGCAGGCTTGATTCGGCAACGGTGGGAGTCTTTGTGGGCGCGGGATCTCTGGAGGAGGCAGCGCGCCGGCGTTGCGCGGAACTGGGCGTCGAGAATACCGTCCGGTTTCTCGGCTGGCGCGACGACGTGGCGGAAATCATGTGCTGCAGCGACTGGTTTATCCTGCCGCACCCGGAGGACCCGGTGGAGGGATTCGGACTCGCGATTGTCGAGGCGCAGTTGGCCGGGCTGCGAATGCTTTTGTCGCGCGGCATTCTGGATGATCCGCTGCTGCCGACGGCCAGCTTCCGGCGGTTGGGGCTGGCGGAGGGGCCTCAAGTCTGGGCGAAGGCCGCGATGGAACTTCTCGAGCAACCGGCGTCGTCGCGCACTGCCGCACTGGCTGCACTTCGCGAATCGCCCTTTGACATGGATACCGCGCTGAACGATCTCGTCTCCTTGCACAAATGAATGGGGGAGACGAGCGACATACTGGTCGTCATCGCGCATCCGGAAGACGACTCTTGAAATGATCACCCATGCCATCGGGATCTGAAGGGAATCTCAAGGTTCTCCATATCGTCGATACTCTCGGCATGGGAGGAGCAGAGACGTGGCTGATGGAGTTGTTGAGGCTATGGCACCGCGAGAGATCGGGCGGCATACAGATGGACTTCCTTGTCACCAGCGGCAATCGAGGCGTGTTTGACGACGAGGCGATGGCGCTCGGCGCCAGAATTTTCTACCTTCGCTATGGCCGATCGAATCTTGTTTCGTTCGCACGCGGCTTCAGAGAGATCCTGAGACAGGGCGAGTATTCGGTCATCCACGATCACCAGGCATATGTCAGCGGGTGGCATTTTGCCATGGGGACGGGATTGCTGCCGCCCGTACGAGTGACCCATATTCACAATCCCACCTACCAGGTGCAGAACGGAACGCTGGCGAGGCGTCTAACGGGGCGAGCCGGGAAGAGCCTGATGCGCAGTTATACGACGCACATCACGGGGACGTTGCGGCAGGTGATCAGTGAGTATGGGTTTGATGCGCCGAGTTTCGCGCACGTTCCGAGGATGGTGTTGTATTGCGGGTTCGATCCCTTGCGATTTCTTGGCGAGCGGCCGCCGGCGAAGGTTTCTCTGTGTCGCGAGTTGGGCTGGCCCGAGAATGCAAAAATTATTTTGTGCGTGGGACGGATCGACCCGCAGTCTCCCGATGTCGGCCATGCGACTAGCCCAGAAAAATTCCGCATTCGCCGTTTCCGTGGGATCGAGTGCGGGCGCCGGGACCCGAATGTGCGCATGGTGCTTTGTCGGCAGCCATCTTCCGCTGTTCCGGTGCTGGAAGAGCGCATTGCCGCGGCGGGATTGGAAGGGCGCATCCGGTTTGTCGGCATTCGCAAGGATGTCGAGCAGTTCATGCTGGCGAGCGACGTTCTACTTTTTCCTTCGCGGGCCGAGGGGTTGGGCATGGTTGCGGTTGAGGCGCAGGCTGCAGGATTGCCGGTGCTTGCCTCCACGGACGTGCCTGCGGAATGCGTGGTGGTGCCGGAACTTGTGCGGTTCAAGGACGTCGAAGCGGGCGCGGCCGCATGGGCGGATGAATTGCTCGAAATGGCCGCGCAGCCTCGGGACATTCGATGCGCCAACCGGCGGGTGGCCGCGTCTGCTTTTTCCATTGAGAACTCCTCGCTTGCACTGGCGCGGCTCTATGGCGAGGGTGCGCGGTCATGATCAATTTTATTTCGAATCTACCGAAGGAACTGAGGTCGGGCGGCTTTTCTGCGATGAACGTTGCGGCATATTCGGCAATCAGTTCGCTGGAGCCGTCGTGCTACGTGGGGCCGATCAACCCGCCGGTGATTCTGGCGCAAAAAGCGTTGTCCAAATTCCGGCGCGTGGCCGGATCGCAGGGATCGTTTTTCTTTTTCTCCGAGCGCCGGTTGAAAAAAATTGCCGATGAGGTTCGTGCGCAATGCCGAACTGACGCGCGCCTGGATTTCTTCCACGGATTTACGCCCTGGATTCTGACCCGGCCCCAACGGCCTTACATGGCATGGAGCGATTGCACGTTCCACGACTACATCGACATTTTTCATTCCCGCGGGCAGTTCAGTTCTGATGATCTCGACCGGATCGAGCGAGCGGAGGCGGCGTGGCTCAAGAATGCTCGATATGTGCTCTTCACCAGCAGATGGGCGGCCGACCGCGCTATCCGTCATTATTCGTTGGACCGATGTCGGATTGCCTCTGTTGGAATCTTTGGGGAGATCGAGATGCCGCCGCGCGATGAGTATGCCGGCGGCAAGGAGTTCGCGTTCGTCTCGACCAACTTTCAGGCTAAAGGCGGACTGATCGTGTTGGCAGCATTTCGTGAAGTGAGGAAGACCCATCCTGACGCCTCATTGGTCATTGTCGGAGATGCGCCGTCGAACCTTGGGGCTGAGCCGGGTGTGAGCATTGCGGGATTTTTGCGAAAGGAGATACCGGAAGAGTATCAGCGGTTTTTGCAAATCCTTGGCCGGGCGCGGGCGCTGGTTCATCCCACGAGGAGCGACATCTCGCCCTTGCTGCTGGTGGAGGCGGGATACCTGGGATGCCCGGTCATCTCTTCTCGAAAATTTGGAATCCCGGAGTTGGTGGACGATGGCCACACCGGCTTGCTGTTAGAGGATCCATCTCAACCTGCCATGGTCGCCACCACGATGCGCTGGCTGCTCGAATACGCCGACGAATACCGGCAGATGCGGGAAGCTGCGTGGCGCACGGCTCGCGAGCTGCACTCGAAACAGAAATTCGAGGAACGCTTGCTCGGTTTTGTGCGGGAAAGTTTCGCCGTCGAAAGATTGGCGACGCAATAATAACGTTGGCGACGCGATGAAGATCCTGTTTCTGGGCGAGATCGGCCCCGGGCAAACGTCGCAAATGCGCATGCGCGCCTTGGGCCGCCTCGGGCATGCAGTGCAGGGAGTGCATACGGTGGATCCGTGGACGCAGGCTCCGTGGCTCAAGCGGCAGGTGCAGAGGCGGTTGCAGCGCGGTTCGGTCGTGGATGAAATCAACCGTTTGGTTCTTGATCAGGCGCGCGAGTTCCGGCCGGAGCTGGTTTGGGCCGAGAAGCAGGAGTTCCTGCGCGCGGAGACGATCGAGGAATTGCGCAAGCTGGGCGCGAAAACGGTTCACTTCACGCCCGATCCGTATTTTTCGCTCGATTGGAAGCGCACGCGCCTCATGGACGAGGCCATGAGGGCGTTCGATGCCCTGGTCTACTGCAAGTCGTATGAGCGGGAGCAGTACGAAGCCATCGGAAAGCCGACGGTTTACATGCCGCTGGGATATTGCGATGAAGTGCACCGTCCTCTGGCCTCGGAGGACGCGCGCTGGAGCTGTGCGGTCGGCTTTTTGGGAGGATGGGAGCCGCGACGCGAGACTTTGCTGCACGCTGTCGCTGCCGCCGGGATAGACCTCAAGATCTGGGGCGGCTACTGGGAATTTTTGCGGGACGGCAAGTGGACTCCCCGCCGACACATCATTCTGCGACAGCTTGCGGGAAAGGATCGCTTCCAGTTCCATCGCGATGAGCTGTTATCCCGCGCTCACCAGGGTGGCGAGGTTTACGCGGATGACTATGCGCGGGCGCTGACAGGCTCAAAGATTGGCGTAGGATTTTTACGGAAGGCATGGCCTGACCAGCATACGACCCGTACCTTCGAGATTCCGGCCTGCGGCAGTCATGCTTCTGGCGGACCGAACCGAGGAACATCAGGAATTTTTTGAAGAAGGGAAAGAGGCCGAGTTCTTTTCGTCCAGTGAGGAGTTGCTCGACAAGGTGCGGTTCTATTGCGAACACGAGTCTGCCAGGAAACTCGTTGCCGATCGCGGCTATCGGCGGTGTAAAGAGAGTGGGTACGCCTACGTGTGTCGCTTGAGAGGTGCCCTTCAAGTGTTGGGTGTGAACTGAGAGAGCGACCTGGTGCCATCTTCTGTGCTCGAAAACGTTCTCATGACCTATGCGCGACGATTTCCGATTCGCCGCGGCAAGTTGAGGGTTGTCGATTCGCTGTGGCAAGCAGCGGTTTCAGACGGGGGCGCCAATCGCGTGGCAACGTTGAAGCATGGCGGGTTCAAAATGTCGTGCGACCTCAGCGAAATGCTGCAGCGCCAATTCTATTTCTTCGGCACATATTTTCTGGAGGAAGATCTCTTGGACTGTTGGGCCATTATCTCAAAGGGAGCAAAAATTGTCTTTGACGTGGGCGCGAACGCCGGAATCTATAGCCTGGCCGCAATCGCTGTTCAGCCCGACGCCGTCGTCCACGCCTTCGAGCCCACTCCGGAAATCGCGGCTCGGCTACGCGCTACTGCCGAACTCAACCACCTCGAAGGCTTGTACGTTCACGAGGCGGCAGTTTTGGGGGAGAATGGTCACGCCGTTCTAAACCGATGCCGGGGCGAACTAGGGGACAATGAAGGGATGAACTTCGTCACGAAGAGCCCCCGCAATCCTGGTGCCGAGCGAGTGAAAGCAGTATCCCTCGATCAGTTTTGCTGCGATCATTCGATCGACCAAGTCGACCTGTTGAAGCTCGATGTGCAAGGCCAGGAGTATTCGGCGCTGAAGGGAGCGGAGGATTTGATCAGAGCAGGTCGTGTCGGGACCATTTTTATGGAACTCAACTGGTGGGCAAAAGGGGGAGCCCCGTGTCCCGCCGATGAGTCGATCCAGTTCCTCGGAGAAGCAGGCTTTTTGTTCGCGAAACCCGGCTTGCTTTTGGATTGGAAGAAAGCCGGCGACTGGTTGCGCGGTCTCGGCGATGTCGTTGCCCGTAGCGCTGGTGCGTAAACTGGTTCAACCTTGCTGACATCTTATATTTTCATTTGTCTCGCAGCCTTTCTTGCGCTGCTATGGCTTCTCCGCAGGGACAGGTTGTCGCTCGGCCTGCCGATCGCCTATTTGTTTTCCCTGTTGTTGATTCACGTGCCCGGGGCTTTTGCCCACGTGGTCGCTGGCGATTTCCTTCTCAATGCGGACTTGATCGAACTCGCCATGCGGTACACGGCGATCGGAGCGGTGTGCTTTGTCGCAGGTGTCTGGTTGGCGCGCTGGTTGGGACGTCGCTCAGTCCCTGGCATGCCGGTCGGCGCAGGCGTGAATCAGTCTCGCTTCTGGTGGTTTTGCCTGATTGCAGGCTGGGTCTGCATCTACGGCATGAGCCCTCTCTACTCGATTGCCAGCGTGAGCGCGGCGGTGGAGAAAGGCGGAGCCATCTGGATGCTGGGTGTACTGCTGGGCTTGCGCGCGTCCGTGGAGAAACTCGATCTCAAATGGATGGGATTCTGGCTGGGCGCCCTGATGGTCTACCCAGTCCTGATGCTTTTGCTGGGTGGTTTCCTGAGCTATGGATCCGCAGCCGTCATTCTGGTCTGTTCGGCGCTCACCATCTCGACGCGGAGCTACTGGCGAGCACTCGGCGGCATCGCTCTGTTTGTATTCGTGAGCTTGAGTATCTTTGTAACCTACTTTCACCACCGCAACGAAATCCGCGATCAGGTGTGGGGCGGCGCGCCGATGGAAGCGCGAATCGATTCCGTCATGAGCACGGTCAAAGACTTTCAATGGCTCGATCCCACCAATCGGGACCATCTCTTTGCGCTCGATCAAAGGCTCAATCAAAACTATTTCGTCGGCCTGGCGGCGCGGCGAATTGAGCAAGGCCGGGTAAACTACCTCGAAGGCGAGTCGGTCTGGGAGGGACTGGAGGCTCTGGTTCCGCGCGCCTTCTGGCCGGATAAGCCGGTCTTTGCCGGCAGCCCGCAGATCGTTTCGAAGATGACCGGCCTTCGCGTTTCTCGCAACACCTCCTTTGGTGTGGGCAATGTGATGGAGTTCCAGATTAATTTTGGGACTCCGGGAGTGGTGGTTGGCTTTTTGGTCCTGGGATGGCTGATCGGAACACTGGACCGAAAGGCGGCGATTGCCGAACGTCAAGGCGAGTTGGGGAAAGTGATTCTCCTGTTTCTGCCCTGTGTAGCGCTGATTCAGCCGGGCGGTTCGCTCGTGGAATTATTCGGCGGCTCGGCTGCAGCCTTGGTCGGAGCGTCCGTCTGGTACTGGGCATGGAAGCGATTCGTTGGCAGGAAGTCGAAACCGAAATGGACGCTGGTGAGGAGCGCGAATCGCATTGAAGGTCCTGCTTACAAGCACGAGTCTGCTACCTGATTATGGCGGGCCGGCGTTTTCGGTCTCCAGATTGGCGATGGCTTTGGCGGACGCCGGGGCGCGGGTGGGCTTGTGGGCGGCTGACGGATCGGCGGCAACGACCGCGCTGCTTCCCGCAATGTCTGCTGTGCAGCGCATGATCGGAACAGAGTCGGAAGCGGTGGACCATTTCGGAGAGATGGACATTCTGCACGACAACGGAATCTGGTTGCCGCATAACCACCGGCTGGCGGCGCTGGCAGAAAGGCGCGGCATTCCCCGGGTGGTAAGCACGCGCGGCATGCTGGAGCCATGGGCGCTGCAACACAAGCGCTTCAAGAAAGATGTTGCCTGGTGGCTGTACCAGCGGCGCGATTTGAAACAGGCGCGTTGCCACGTCACCACCAGCGGGGCAGAGGCACGAAATCTGCAAAGCCTCGGGCTGGGAGTTCCGATAGCCACCGTGCCCAACGGAGTCGATGTGCCGGAGCAGCCTGGTCACTTCGCTTCGGAGTCTGGCGACGGAGTTCGAAGCGTGCGCACGGCGCTTTTTCTTGGCCGGATTTATCCCATCAAAGGCCTGCCCATGTTGATTGAGGCCTGGGCACGCGTTCGTCCGGAGGGCTGGCGCTTGCGCATTGCCGGGCCGGATGAAGCGGGACACCAGAAGCAAGTCGAACGCGCGGTATCGGCGGCTAGCTTGAGTGAAGTCGTTTCCTTCGCAGGGCCGATCGAACCTGAAATGAGGACGCCGGCTTTCTTCGGTGCGGATCTTTTTGTGCTCCCGACTCTCTCGGAAAGTTTTGGCATGGTGGTCGCCGAAGCGCTGGCTCACAGCTTGCCGGTCCTGACCACGACTGCGGCGCCGTGGTCGATTCTGCGGGAGCGAGGTTGCGGATGGTCGGTCGATGCGACCGTCGATGGCATCGCCGAAGGCTTGCGTCAGGCTACAGGTCTGGATAGCGAAGCCCTTCGCGATATGGGCATGAATGGCCGCGCGCTGGTGGTCGAGAAATTCAGCTGGGGAAGTATTGCGGATCGCATGCTCTCAACGTATGAGGAAGTAGTAGCTGCGGATCGATCCGGCGAGAAGCGGCGTCTGCAGCCGGTTTAGGACGATGCAACAGATGGTATGGAATCAGGGGGTCGAATTCGAAGCGAAATGAATATTCTTGGGCTCAATGCTTTTCACGGAGACGCGTCGGCAGCGCTGCTGCGGGACGGACAGCTGGTGGCTGCGCTGGAGGAAGAGCGGCTCAATCGCGTGAAGCACTGGGCCGGATTGCCGGTGCTGGCGGCGAAGGCTTGTCTGGAGGGAACGCAACCGGACCACATCGCTATTTCGCGGAATCCGAAAGCGCACCTGGCCGATAAGCTGTTGCGGGTTGCGCTGCGGCCGCACCGGTGGGCCGGCCTTAGCTCTCGGGCGGCGAACAGCGCTCGGATTGCGCAAGTGGAGCAGGCTCTCGCGGCGGAGGGGATTGTTGCTCGCGTGACGCCGCAGGTGCATTTTGTCGAACATCACCGGGCGCACCTGGCCAGCGCATTCTTCGCATCGCCGTTTGAGCAGGCTGCGGTCATTTCGATCGACGGCTTCGGGGATTTCAGCAGCGTGATGTGGGGCGTGGGCAAGGGCAATCAGATCGACGTGCGCGGCTCCGTATCATTCCCTCATTCGTTGGGCATTTTCTATACGGCGTTTACCCAGTTCCTCGGCTTCCCCAAGTACGGCGACGAATACAAGATGATGGGCCTGTCGGCGTACGGCGAGCCCAGGTTTGCCGAGGAAGTGCGGCAGGCGGTTCGCACCCAGGACGACCAGTGCCGGCTCAACCTCGACTACTTCACCCACCACAGCAAGGGCGTAGAGATGACGTGGTACGGCGGGGAACCGGCTCTGGGCCCGGTTTTCTCGCACAAGATGGCCGAGAAGTTTGGAGCGCCGCGGGTGCCGCGGTCGGAGATTCAGCAACGAGATAAAGACATTGCAGCTTCGGTACAGTTGGTGCTTGAGGAGAACTATTTCGCGCTGCTGAATTTTGTGCAGAAGCAGACGGGCGCGACGGCGGTTTGCCTGGCGGGCGGAGTGGCGCTGAATTGCGTCGCGAACGGCATGATCTTCGAGCGCACGAACTTCCGCGAAGTGTACGTACAACCGGCGGCGCACGACGCCGGGACCTCGATCGGCGCGGTGCTCTATGTGCAGCACCAGGAGTTGAAGTTGCCGCGACAATTTGAGATGCGCCACGTGTATTACGGTCCCGAGTATTCCGACAGCGAGATCCTTCGCGACCTGGAGGCGACTGGCTGCACTTATCACAAACTTTCTGAGAAGGATCTGATCGGCCGCACGGTGGACGCGATCGCCGACGGCAAGATCGTGGGCTGGTTCCAGGGTCGCATGGAGTTTGGACCGCGCGCGCTGGGGAATAGAAGCATCCTTGCCGATCCGCGCCGCAAGGATATGAAAGACATTCTCAACAGCCGCATCAAATATCGCGAGCCGTTCCGGCCGTTCTGTCCGTCAATTCTGGCCGAGCGAGTCGGCGACTATTTCGAGACCGACTACCCGTCGCCCTTCATGGTGATGGCGTACAAGATCAAGCCGGAGCAACGCGAACGAATTCCCGCAGTGACGCATGGAGACGGGACCGGCAGGCTCCAGACGGTGGAGCGCGATGTGAATGAGCGGTATTGGAATCTTATTCATAAGTTCGAAGAAGCAACGGGAGTGCCCGTGCTGCTCAACACGTCGTTCAATGAGAATGAGCCCATCGTGCAAACGCCGGCCCAGGCCATCGACTGCTTCCTGCGGACGCAGATGGATGTGTTGTCGATCGGCACGCTTTTGTTACGCAAGGAGGAAAACCTGGCTCCGAGCGAAAATCGAGTGGCGTTCGCGGAGTCGCAGACATAGCGGCCGTCATGCAAGTGCTGTTCATTAATCAGTTCTTTTGGCCGGACACGGCGGCTACCGGGCAGTTGCTGACCGATGTTGCGCGGGAGATCGATCCGGAACTGCACGCAGTGAGGGTGCTGTGCGGGAAGTCGCTCTATGGAGCGGTCGACTCGATCTCGCCGCCTCCGGTGAAGATCATCCAATGTGCAAACATGGCCTTTTCCCGAGGCAAGTTCGGCCGCGTGCTGTCTTATGCGTCATTCTTTCTGGGAGCGATGCTGCAAGGCGTTCGGGGTCCGAAGCCAGCCGTCGTGCTCACTCTGACGACGCCTCCGCTGGTTTCGCTGGTGGGCACGCTGCTGAAGAGCTTGCGCGGGGCGCGGCATTTTATCTGGGAAATGGATGTGTATCCGGACATTGCCGTCGATCTGAACGTCCTGAAGCAACGATCGATCGTGACACGAGTGATTGGCATCCTGGCGGATATTCCGCGCCAGCGAGCCGACGGCATCATCGCGCTCGGCGACGACATGAAGGCACGGCTGGTCGCGCGCGGCATTGCAGCGGAGAAAATTGTCGTCGCGCAAAACTGGGCTGACGGAGACGAGATCGTTCCCGGTCCGTTCCCGGACGGGCCGCTGGTCGTGCACTATTCTGGTACCTTTGGCTTGGCCCACGAGGAGCGTACGATTGCCTTGGCGATGCGTCAGCTTCGGGACGACGACCGCTTCCGCTTTGTGTTCGTCGGGGGCGGCGCGCGTCGTGGACCGTTAGAAGAATTCTGTCGGAAGGAAGCTATTCGCAACGCCGAGTTTCGTTCTTACGCCAGCCGGTCCGAACTGAGCCGGAGCTTTGCCGAAGGTCACGTCGGGCTGGTCACGCAGATTCCTGAGACCGAGGGTTCCGTGGTGCCGAGCAAGAGTTACGGAATCATGGCGGCGGGACGGCCCGTGCTCTACGTTGGTCCGCGCACCGCGACGCCGGCACGCCTCCTCGACCGGCACGACTGCGGTTGGAGAATCGAACCTGGGAACCCCGATGGCATGGTCCGTCTCTTACATCGGCTGGAGCAGGATCGCGGACTGCTGCGGGAGGCGGGAGCGCGAGCCCGGACAGCGTTTGAACAATACTATGACCGGCCCATCGGAGTGGGCAGAATTCTGTCGATCCTTGGTTTAGTCGAGACGCCGCGACCGGCGCCGGTTTGTAAGGCGGCCTCGTCAGTGGTTTAATACGCGTCCGGCTCCGCACTTCATGTTGCGGAAATGAGTTGAGAAGCACGTTGGAGGATTCCCTGACTACGGCCGCAAACAAGAGAACACCGCGAGCCTTTCTCTCCGGCATCACCGGACAGGATGGATCCTATCTCGCCGAGTTCCTGCTCGCCAAAGGGTACGAGGTGCATGGCATCATCCGTCGCACGTCCACCTTCAATACGGATCGCATCGATCACATCTATTCCGATCCGCACGAAGAGTCGACGGCTTTGCATCTGCATTACGGCGACCTGGCAAATGCGGCGCACCTGAATCGCCTGCTCAAGCAGATCCAGCCGGACGAGGTTTACAACCTGGGCGCGCAATCGCACGTGCGCGTGAGCTTCGATCAGGCGGAATACACGGCGGACGTAGTGGCGACCGGAGCCCTGCGGCTGCTGGAGGCATTTCGCGACTACGCGAGAGAATCGGGGCGAGGGCCGCGATTTTACCAGGCCGGATCTTCGGAAATGTTTGGAGCGTCGGCGCCGCCGCAAAATGAGAAAACACCGTTCTACCCGCGCAGTCCGTATGCCGTGAGCAAAGTCGCGGCCCACTGGTACGCTGTCAACCAGCGCGAGGCGCACGATCTGTTTATCTGCAATGGAATTCTCTTCAACCACGAATCGCCGCGACGGGGCGAGACGTTCGTCACGCGCAAGATTACGCGTGCCCTGGGACGAATTAAGTTCGGTCTGCAGGATAAGCTCTACCTGGGAAATCTCGATGCGCGGCGGGACTGGGGACACGCGGCCGATTACGTCCGGGCGATGTGGCTGATGTTGCAGCAGAATTCTCCTGATGACTATGTCGTCGCCACCGGGGAGAGTCATTCCGTGCGCGAGTTCTTGGACCTGGCGGCCAGTCTTGCCGGGGTCGACTGGAAAAGTCACGTCGAAACCGATCCGCGCTATTTTCGCCCGACCGAGGTCGACGTGCTTCAGGGAGATGCCGGCAAAGCCCACAAGGCGCTGGGATGGCGGCCGGAAATCAGCTTCGAAGAACTGGTGCGCTCCATGGTCGAGCGTGACCTAGAATTAGCACGCCAGGAGCACACTCTGATCGAGGCGGGGCACCAGATCCATCCGCGAGGCAGGGTGTATGGCTGAGCACGCGCAGCGACTGCAGGGTGCCCGCGTATTCGTGGCTGGCCATCGTGGGCTGGTAGGCTCGGCGCTTGTTCGCCGGCTCGAAAAGTTCGGTTGCCGCAATTTGCTGGTGCGCAGCCGCTCGGAGCTTGATCTCCGCGAACAGGCCGCAGTCGACGACTTTTTCCGCGAGCACCGGCCTGAATTTATATTCGTGGCGGCAGCGAAAGTTGGCGGGATTCTGGCGAATGCTACGCGTCCGGCCGAGTTCCTGCACGACAATCTTGCGATTCAGACCAATGTCATCCACGCCGCCTGGGCGCACGGCGCGCGGAAACTTCTGTTTTTGGGCTCGTCGTGTATCTATCCGAAATTGGCGCCGCAGCCGATCAAAGAAGAGTACTTGCTGACCGGTCCGCTCGAAGCGACCAACGAAGCGTACGCGATCGCGAAGATCGCCGGACTGAAGCTTGCGGCGGCGTATCATGCCCAGTATGGATTTGCGGCCATCAGCCTGATGCCGACCAATCTCTACGGTCCGGGCGACAATTTCGATCTCGAGACCTCGCACGTCCTTCCCGCCATGATTCGCCGGTTTCATGAGGCGAAGATTTCCGGTGCGCCCTCTGTCACTCTCTGGGGAACTGGCACGCCGAGGCGCGAATTTCTTCACGTGGATGATCTTGCCAACGCCGCTTGTTTTCTGATGGAGAACTACGATTCACCCGACCTGCTGAACGTGGGCGTCGGCGAAGATCTCACGATTGCGGACCTGGCGGCGCTGGTGGCGCGAATCGTGGGCTACAGCGGGCGCATTGTCTTCGATTCTTCGCGGCCGGATGGAACGCCGCGCAAATTGCTCGACGTCTCCCGCATCCACGCCCTGGGCTGGCAGGCGCGGATTCCATTGGAGCAAGGCATCGCCTCAACCTACGAGTGGTATGTCGCGCATGCCGCGGAACGGGTCTCCGCGTAGCAGATGATCGGATAGACGATTTACGGAATCCGGTATAGGGCGACAGTTCCCAGACCGGTCACTAGCGCGCCGGCATTTACAAGCTCTTTGAAGCGGTTGTTGGGGACAAAAAGAATGTCGTCTGGCTGCAGCGGAACATCGGCCGTTTTGGCGCGCAGTAGCTTCTTCAGCGGCACCGGTACCTCTTGCAAGCCGGTTGGTGTGCGCCGGATCATTCTGGCGCCGCCAAGGGATGCGTCCCGCGTAGGCCCTCCGGCGGCCGCCACGACCCGGAGAACAGTCACTCCGTTGCCCGAACCAAGAACGTAGCCTCCCGGTTTACTGACTTCGCCCAATACATAGACGATAGCGCCCGCGGGCACGACCACGGTGTCGCCAGGCTCGATGTCAATATTGCTCTGCGCCATTTGCGCGGGATCTTTCGACAGTTCCACCGTGATAGGAGTGTCGCTGCCGCGGTGCGTGATGATTGCCCGATTGGCGGCCTTCTCCGTGGGTCCGCCCGCGGCTTGCAGAACATCGAAAAGGCGGTGCGGCCCCAGAGTCGAATACGTCCCCGGCTTCGCGACCTCGCCCACCACCGAAACCCCGCTGCTGTTGTAGTCCTTTACGAAGATGGAGACCTGGGGGTCGATGACGACGTTGTTCTGGCGGAGGTGGCTCTCGATGGCGGCTTCCGCTTCGCTGCTCGTAAGACCGGCGACGTGAATGTATCCGACTAGCGGCATCGAAATGTTTCCGTCGGAACTCACCCGGGTATGGCCTGAAAGATCGGGCGCTCCGTACACTGCGACATCCATTTCATCTCCCGGACCGAGCGTGAGGGCCGAGGAGCGCGCTTCGATCGGACTTGCATTTTCGTCGGGCGCGGGCTGTGGTGGAGGCGCCTGCGGTTCCTTTGAACGTTCTTGTTGCTGCGCGGAGTCTGCCTGATGGCTGGGGTCCTGGGAAGGCTTGCTGTCTTGTCCAACGGCGACCTGGAAAAAACCGAAGACAAGCGGGACCAGCGCCAAGCTCAACACTCGGGTGAGGAAATTCGGGATCCGAAACATAGGTGTATAGGGATTCTAATGCGGCAAGGTCGCGCGCACAACCGGAGTTCGGGGTTTCGGAAAACAAATTCACATTGCGAAGTGCGACTCGCTCGTTGTATCTTTGCCCATCCTGAAGAACCAGCCACAGTCTTGAACCGCGGTGAGTGGCGGCGGCTCGGGGAGCCTGTTTGGGCCTGTCGAGTCGGACTGTAAGGCTACATTGCCGGCCAGATGGCAACGAGCCCGCATTTCACTCGTTCCTTCAGCCTTAACACTGCGAATGTTTTCGCGCCCATCGTCAACCGGTAACCAAACAAAACCGTCAAGCTGGGTGGCTGCCCGCACGGCAGCGAGAGTCTTGCTGAAGTGAGAAAGCAAACCGCCTGGCTGGCTCAACCGTTTATTCATTCGACAGCGGAGAGTTGGGATTGACACCGTTTTACCTGGGCGTCTTCGGAATCTCGCTTCTGTGCTCGCTGGTTTTCACCAGAAGCGTCCGCAGCTTTTGCACTTCTCGAGGCTGGGTCACTCCCGCACTTTCGCTGCGCCACGTCCATGGCGCACCGCTGCCTCGTTTGGGCGGCGTCGCCATATATATTTCGTTCGTTGTCAGCGTGGGCATTGCTTTCGCGGCGAATGCGCGGCATCCGGGCATGGTGCCGGACTCTTCGACCAAGGCACTCCTCGCAATCCTGTTGCCCGGGACACTGATTCTCGCTCTGGGCATTTACGACGACGTTCGCTCGGCGAGTCCTTACACCAAGTTTGCCGTGCAGGCCGTGGCTGCGAGCATTCTTTATGCCGGAGGCATGAGAATTGATGCGCTTCCGATTTTTTTCGGATTGCGGCATCTCGGCTTAGCCGTCGGACTTCCGCTCACCATCCTGTGGGTCATCGCCATCACGAATGCTTTTAATTTGCTCGATGGCTTGGATGGATTGGCGGCCGGATCGGCTCTGTTCTCGACGATCGTAGTTTTTGCGGTCGCCGTATTCAGTCAGCGGGCGCTCGTGGCCTTGTTGGCTATTGCATTGGCCGGAGCCATCCTGGGATTTCTGCGCTACAACTTCAATCCCGCCACTATTTTTCTTGGGGATTGCGGCAGCCTCTTCATCGGATTCCTGCTGAGCGCCTTCGCTTTGCTGGGCGCGCAAAAATCGCCCACCGTGATTGCGGTGGCGATTCCCGTAGTGTCGTTCGGTTTGCCGATCCTGGATACAACGATCTCGATGCTTCGCCGCTGGATCAGCGGCAAGCCGCTGTTTATTGCCGATCGCGAGCACATCCATCACAAGCTTCTGGATCGCGGCCTATCGCACCGCCAAGTGGTGATTGTGCTGTATGGCGTATCGGCGCTCTTCGCGCTGGTGAGCTTGTTTCTGCTGTGGCCGGCCGGACCCGCGTTGGGATTGATTCTGGCAGTTCTGGGAACCGGCATCTGGTTTGGCGTGCAGCAGTTGGGGTATTTGGAATTCGATGAACTCAAACGCGTCGCGCAGCGCACCATGGAGCAGAGAAGCATATTTGTGAACAATCTGGCGATCCGGCGCGCCAGCGAAGATCTGAAGCGGACTCACGACTACGAGCAGGTATGCCACATCCTGGAGTCGGCGTTTTCCAGCAACGATTTCGATGCCTTTGAACTGGAAGCGGAACTGCCGCCGGAAGAAGTGGATGAAGGCAGCCATTCCATGATGTTGCTCACCTCAGGCCGCACCATGCGCTTCAGTTGGACAAAACCGTCATCGGCGAACCTGCTTGAGGATAGCCGGTCTACGTGGTCCCTCACGCTTGATTTGGTCACCTCGGACAATCGGCGACGTGGCGCGATGAAGATCGGCCGGATCTACAATCAGCAACCTCTGTTGCTGGATATCAATTTCCTGACTACGATCTTCCCGGTAGTCCTCGCCGACGCGCTGGATCGCAGCCTGGGCTCATCAGCGGTGCTGCGGGAGGGGACGCGGGAGAAGGTCCGCCTGGCCGTTGGCTAATGCGTTGTCCTGTGTGGAGCGGGCACTCTTGCCCGCTGGTTTTGAGGTGCTGCAGGCAAGCGGACCCGCTCCACCCCAGCCTTCGCCAGGCAACCATAAAGGGCGATCACTCTGTCCGAACCATTGGTCCAAAGGCGGAGCCTGAGGTGGCTGCTAAAGCCGCTTCCCGATGAGACGCAGTACACGCAATGGGTAGTAGAGAAAACTAACGGCCGTGGGCAGATGCAGGAAGGCTTGGTCAGCTGGTTTAGGGAAAAACACGATGTTGGCTGCGCAGCGCAGCTTGTCCCAGCGGTGTCGAAGCAGGGCCATTGGAGAAAGCGCCGTTTCAAAACCGCCAGCGGGGAAGGGCGTGATGGGAAAGAAGCGCACCTTGGCGGGAAGGGAAGCATCCGAGTAACTCTCGGGAAGCGGCGTTCCCAGCAAGAATGAACAGGCAGCCAGAGTCTGACTTATCACGAGGTCTAGCTCAAACTGCTCGGCCTTTTGTGTGAGGCGGCGCCAGTCTGGTGGGCGACAGGTGCAAAGCTGATGGAGGTCCACGAGCCACTTGAGACTTTGCCAGCAATGGTCGGCGGCGTGGAGGGCGAGATACAGAAACTCCCACTCGGGGGAGAAGGTGTAGGCGGGCGCTCTGCAGGAATGCTTGGGGCGAACTTCCGCCCAGAGATCCTCGACGATGTCCTTGTCGCGCGAAGAGAACTGCCACAACCGCCAATGAAGCTCGACGAGGGTGGAACGTCCGGCAGCGTCGCGCTGGAATGAGTAGTGGCGTCCGTGGCGCAGCGCGAGCTTCCGGAAGAAAGCGTCGCGATAAACATCGGGATAACCTGCAGCAAGAATGACTTCAATAGCGCGATGGCAATGCGCGGGTGGAACGAGCAGGTCTATGTCCGTGCACACGCGGACGTCTCTGGTCTCCATACAGCGACTCAGCGAGTGCGACTCCTTTGAGCGGAATGACGGGAATGTCGGAGTCGCTCAGCAAGTCCAGGAGGCGGGCGAGGTCCTCAGCGAGAAGCTGGTTGCGCAGCGCGTTGACCAAGTATGCACGTTTGAGTTCCGTTTGAACCATCTGAGGAACCGCGGAGAAATCGAGCTGGCGCAAATTGCGGTAGACGAGCGGATAGACGTCGTGAGTGTAGGCGCGTTCGAGGAGAAGCGGCCACTGTAAGGGGGCAGTGAGGAATTCGCGCGCCCGGGCTTGCTCATCGAGTGTCAGCTGTCCGCGGCAGAGCAACAGGCAGAGGCGGTCTTCTCGGGTCAAGTGGGGAGGAATGTCCTTATGCATGTTTTGACAGCTAACCAAGAATTAGCCGGCTCGGCATCCTCGTACACAAGGTATACGAAAAGGCCTGTGCTTTTGACAACCTGATTGGCCCCACCTCATTAATTAAGGATGCCTACGCTGGGTCGGGTCGGCACCAAGCCCGCAGAGTAAGTCTCCGCCGCCAACCAGGTCTGCGACGAACAGAGCGAATCTACGAAGCTGACCCCTGAAAAGGTCAGCCACACACTGAAGCGGTTGGGTCTCTACACCCGCCGAGACAATAAGGGGCGCAGCCTGGTTCTGGACAAGCCCACACAGATTTGCGTGCACCAATTGAGTCTGGAGTATGGTGTGCTGCCGGTTGTTCCCCAATGTGGATGCTGTCATAACCTGCAAGCCCCACCATCAGAAGAGGTTATGTAGGTTGTGAAGGTTATGCAGGATTTTTTCGCGCGGTCACCTATTGGAGCTTGCCGCGCCACGTGGAGATGCTTATAGGCAACTCGAGCAGCGGCATTTTGGAAACGGCATCCTTTGAGCTGCCCACAGGGAATATCCGTATTCGCCAGCAAGGCCGTGAGCGCGCCTCGAACGTCTTGGATGCCCCCACCGAACCTCTGCCATCCTCGCTGCCATTCGGGCCGCTCGTGATCCTGATTTTCGCACTTTCCTCTAGGGCATGAGCAATCCGTACGGCGACGGCACCGCTTCGGAAAAAATCGCCCAAGTGCTCACCAGTGTTCCACTAGGACAGGAGTTGCTCTGCAAGCGCGCTATCCGGCTACCTCCAGAAGCCTCTTAGAAGTGCCCGACGAGCGAAAATGAAGATTCAGCTTTCTTCACCGACATCGATCTAGCGGAACATAGACGCTGTTGTCGCCCAGCCAAAGATCGAGACTACGATTCCAGTGCGGATGATCCGGAAGTGGGGCTCGGCGCCTCCCGCCGGTGGGAGCCGGAGCATGCGCCAGAAACACCCGGCCCCATGCAATCAAAGGCAACGGATCTTCGCGTGCTGTTCCCGCCGAGATTGGCAAGAGTGAAGGCGATTGAACGACCGCGATCATCTAATGCAAAAGTTACTTTGGCATTCTTTTCAGCTTTACGTTCGTAACCCTGCTAAGCACCCAAAGTGTGATTTTGTTCTTCCAATTGTGAATCCTGCGGTCCAGTATGGTAAATAGCGTAATCTTCAATTCTCGGGCTCTTTTGATGACATGTCGAGGATGATGCCGAGGCAATAACTAGTACCGGGAGAAACTGTTATGGACCGCTATCGTTGGGTGCTGAGGTTGTGGTCTGCCGTCGCGACCGTCACCATGGTTGCCGGCCTTACTGTGCAGATGTGCGGGCAGGGAAGCCCGCAGCAACAGCGGGTGCCAATGGTCGATGATTGGTCGACCCACCACTTGGTTTTCTCCAACCCCGGTACTTTTGGGCAGGCGATACAGACCCGTCCGTTCCTTGAGTGGTACAAAGTCCAGACCGATCCTCGCCACAGGATGGAGCAGACCTGGCGAAACGCGGACCGGTTGCGCGGGGCGGGGGCGAACATCGTGCCAGCGGCTGATTTTGGAGATAGCCTTGGTATCAAATCGCGAAGACCCTATCATTCCCGGAAGCCCCAGGGTGATTGGAGCAACTACCTGGGGGGCACCAGCAACGCGGGAATCGGAGCCACGCTGTTTCCGGTCAAATACACGTGGGACATTAACGCTACCCCGGACTGCACTAACGACTTTGTGGCTGTGCCGGTCAACGAGGCGCCTGCCGCGCTGGCCGACGCCACCGGCACAATAACCATCGCTTCGGAACCACCTAATGGTAGTACGACCACGATCGGCAGCATCGTGTACACCTGGCGCACGACTTGCGGTGCTTCCGCGGACTGCGTGACTCCTACGACCAGCACAACCACCGACGCGCACAATCTGGCAGGCGCCATAGACGGCAGTTGCGATGGCGCCACGTGCACTGCGAATCCGGATGTGACGGCAACTTCCTCCACTAATGCGGTCACCCTAACCCCCACTGCCGCTTTCGCTGGTTCGGCTGGAAACAGCGTGGCTCTGGCAACCAACACTGGCAACATAACTCTTAGCGCCGCCACCCTGACGGGCGGCAGAGATGGGCAGGCCTCCATCATCGCTTTCAACAACCTTTACACGGGCGCGGCGGTTGCTGCCAGCCAAATCGGAACAGTGTCCAGCAATAGCGCCAGCGGTGGTCAAACCGTTACGGTAGGCTCGCTCGTCGTGACGGCCAGCCCACCCGTACAAGCCACGGGTCTGGTAACGATTAGTAGCAATCCAACCAACGCCCAAGACGTATATATCGAAGTCAAGGGCACCGGCGACGAATATGCTTTTCACGATACACTCGCCGACTGCGGAACTGCCAAATGCGTGCTCATAGGGTCCAGTACAACAGCGACCGCAGCAAATCTGGTGGCCGCCATCGGGGGTAGTTGCTTGAGGCTCTGCACTGCCGCTGACCCCAACGTCAAGGCGAGTAGTGCCGCCAACGTGGTCACTCTGACAGCTATCACTCCGGGCACGGGCGGCAATAGCATAACCCTGGCAGCAGTGAACAACGCACCTACCGTACTTGTTATCAGCGGTGCGACGCTCGGCACCGGCACGGGAACCGTGGCAGGATCTAATGGTGTGAACACTGGCACGAACTTTGCTTATTGGTCGGGTAGCGCGGCAATCTCAGCGTCTGCACTTGCCACGAATATTGCAGCGGCAATCACTCGCGGCGCGGCCACGGCAGGCGCGACCGCCACCGCAAGCGGCGGCGTGATCAGCGTTACCGCCAGTAGTACCGGGACGAGTGGAAACAGCATTGCACTTGGGGAAACTTTGTCGGGCTTCTCATGGGGTGGCACCGACCTGGCGGGCGGCACGGCCAGCGGTCTCTGTGGCACCGGATCACCCAATGTCCTGTGGGCCTACAAGGCGAGCACTGCGGGCACGGCTTCGCCGATGTTGGGCTCTCCCATTTTGTCGCTTGATGGGACCAAAATTGCATTTATCGAGAGTGCCACCTCGGGAGCCATCCTGCACGTGCTGCGCTGGAAATCCGGCGATGGTGGAACCAATTTAAGCGCGACCCCCGTTGCTCCCACGACCTCCACGAGCAATGCGTCTACCTATGCGACCTGCCTTAGTGGGACAACCTCCTGCATGTTCAATTTGCCGTTGGGCACAAACAACAATACGAACTCTCCGCCCTTTTACAATTACGCCACCGATGTGTTGTACGTCGGCGACAACGGGGGCTTGCTCTGGAAGGTTACGGGTATTTTTGAAGGGACGCCGACGATCGCCGCAGCGCCCTGGAGTGCTGGGGTGCTGGTAGACAGCGGGTCTATCCTGACCGGCCCGGTCTACGACTTCGGTTCAGAGAACATCTTCGTGGCCGACAGCAACGGGCGGCTCAGCTTTGTGTCCGACTCGACGGGCCTCCTCAGTGCGACCAAGATTTCAGGCTTGGGCGAGATCACCGACCCACCCATTGTGGACTCTTCCACGGGGAAAGTTATTGTCTTTTCTGGGGGGAATGGGACGAGTGCGATTGTGGAGCAGGCTACTACGTCGCTTGGCAGCGCGACATCTCTGAACATCGGAAATAGTTCCCCGGCCACCCCTGTGCATTCTGGCATGTTTGACAACCTTTATTTCACTACAGGTCCCAGCGCGGGACACCTGTACGTGTGCGGCAAACAGCCTGCCAACGCTGCCCCGGCGCTCTACAGCATTGCTTTTGACGGCAGCGGGGTCATGACATCCATCGCTGGCGGACCGCTGAACCTTACGACCGACACAGCGGCCCACCAGTGTGCACCCCTCTCGGAGGTTTATAACCCCAATGAAGGCGGTGGGGTTGACTGGCTGTTCTTGGGTGTCCCAGCCAATTGTGCCTTTGGCGCCGCCGCGACAGGTTGCATTATGTCGTTCGAGATAACCAGCGGGACAATGCCGGCGGGCGCGTTCGCGACGGCAGCCGAGTCCGGCGGGACCAGTGGGATCGTTGTCGACAACGTGAGCACATCCGGCCAGGCCTCCAGCGCGTACTTCACGACGCTGAGCAGTCCGGGGGCTGGTGCCTGTAACAACGAGCCGAGCGCTGATTCCACGAATTGCCTGGTGAAACGGACCCAAGCTGGACTGCAATGAGATGGCGGTAAGAGCCGGAGCAAAAATAGACCGCGTTACGCGGCGTGACGCGGTGGGCTAAAACTAGAGCGCCGGATCTTGGATCCGTAAGCCCGTGCCGAAGCGGCGGAGTCCGTGGAACACCGAAGAGATTACAAAGTGGAAACCTAGGGGCGGGTGCGACGGGCGGTCCGGGTTGGACTTGGCACGCGAAACGGTACGAAAGATGCTGCATTAGGCGCCGCCGAGCTAACCGGCGAAGAAGGGGCTCAAGCTGCGGCCGTGACTGCGCGTGATTTAAACCTTCATGGACGACGACAAGAGCCAACCCAAGCAGCATACGGCAAAACGGATCTTCGAGGATTTAAGTACTTTGCTCACTTTGGCATTAGGAAGTGCAATCTACGAAGTTTTTCGATTGAAACGGCATGAAGCCTGCGTCCCAGACACCTTGCCGCAGGTCAGCGCCTGAGTCTCAAATACCCGCTCGTATTGGAACGCAGGTTTCTGGTAAGGCTTCTTCTTGCGTTGGAGATTTTTTGTTTCATTCTCTTCGACAGCTTGTGGGTCCTTTTCAGGCATTCGGCATTCTCCTACCTTCTCAACTTGAGCGAACTTGGCGATCTCGCGCTCGAATCATTGTTTACGAAGCGAGCTCCCGACTCTCTGGCCAAGACTGCTGACCATCTTGTGCAACTGCCCCGGACATTATAGCAATCTGGAAACATCTTGGGTCGCGAATTGACCGTCGACGGTTCGAACGGACCTTCAGCTTTCTGGCGTTTGGCTCCGTTTACGAACCTGGACAATGTTCGAAGAATTTCGGTATCGCCGATGCCCAGCGTGATGGACTGCGAGGCGGACTCGTCCACAAAAATTCTGACGTGCGGGTTGCGAATCAAGCCCCCTCAGCAAGGCGTTCTTGGATTAGTTCCTGAGCCTCAGCGGTCGTCAGGCCGGCAACGTGAACCTTCGCGGACGGGGTGGCGCATCTCCTGAGATTGGTGTCGAGCGCGAAAGGAGAAGCGGAAGAGTCAAGAATTGTGCACAAAATACGGCCAGAACATTTGCTCGTCGGGAGCAACGAATTGTATAGTTCCAATGAACCCAACACTTCGATGTTCCTCGCGAAAAACTTCCCGACGCTGGATAAGACCCCGAGTGCTCCTTCTGCCGCCCGGACCGCGGAACTCGTCGCTCTTGCCGCAGACAGTTTGCGCGGCAGCGGCCGTTTGCGTCTGGGCGTCCTCGGGGAAAGCATGTTGCCCACTCTTTGGCCGGACGATGTCGTCGAGATCGCAAGGTGCTCCGTTGACGACGTGCGCCGTGGTGAGATCGTGCTCGCCCTTCGCAATCACCGATTTTTCCTCCATCGCTTCCTTGCCCGCTCGAAAGCGAACGGTTTTCTGTTGCGCGGCGATTCCATGCCTGCTCCCGACCCCGAGTTCCCAAAGGAAGCGCTCCTCGGGCGACTGGTGAGCCGTGCGGGCCAAAATCAAAACCGAACTCAACGGCAAGCTCATAGCCAAGCGCAAGCGCGAACCCGCCCCTTCCTCCCGCTACGCCCCTGGTCCCGAGCAATCGGACAACTACTCTGCTATTGTGGGCCGGCACGGCGTCTCGTTCTGAAGCTTCATGGACGCCGAACACGGGACGCGCGCGACATTCAAAATGCTGAAGGCGCTGCCCACCTTGGAACCATAGATATGGGAGCCTCATGACCGTCGCTCCCAGAAAAGTTGCCTGTGTTGAGATCGGTGGAATCCCGATTGTCTTGTCGACCAGTGACGAGCGCTTCTTCGATCTGCTGCTCCAACGCTATGAGGGGTTTCTGAGTTCTTCGCATCCCGAATTCGAGCTGGAGTTCGACATCATCGACGCGGGCCTGGTGTCCGATGAAGACGTTCGTGTCCGGCGCGAAGGTCCGCAATGGCGGCTGGAGCGGGGAGACTTCTGCGCCCGCTGGGATCCGCGCACGGGAACAGGTTCAGTGCGCCAGAGCGCAAACCCGTATTCTCTGGATTCCGTGCTGCGCATTCTGCACAGCCTGATTCTTGCCCAACGTGGAGGCTTCCTGTTGCACGCCGCCAGTGCGATTTGCGATGGCCATGCTTACTTGTTTTCGGGTGTTTCCGGTGCGGGGAAGACAACGATGACGCGTCTAGCGCCGAAGGATGTTACTCTGCTCACTGACGAGATTTCTTACCTGCGGCCCGACAACCATACTTATCGAGCTTTCGGCACTCCTTTTGCAGGGGAGTTGGCCAAAGCAGGCGAGAACTGCAGCGGGGTCGTCTCGGCACTGTTTTTCCTCGAGCAAGGTCCCGAAAACCGCATCGATGAGTTGCCCTTCGCAGAAGCCGTCCGCCGCCTCATGCGAAACATTCTGTTCTTCGCCGAGGATCCGGCCTTGGTGGAAAAGCTTCTGGCCAGCGCGTGCGATTTCGTCGCCAGAGTTCCTATTCGCCGCCTGACGTTCTATCCGGATGCCAGGGTGTGGGAGGAAGTACGTCGCTGCGAGGGGGTGCCCGCGCATGTCTGAGAGTTACATCACCCGCAGCTCAACGATTGCTGCCCGCGTGCTGGACGGTGAGATGATCGTCATGAATTCGGCGGACTCGACATTCTTCACGCTGAACGAAGTCGCCACCGTCATCTTTCAAGCCGCTGACGGCCGCACACCTCTGCGGGAAATCGTCCGCACGCGGGTCTGCGAGCAATTTGACATCGATCCCGAACAGGCCCAGGCCGATGCCGAACACTTTGTGGCCGAACTCTCCGGTCACAGGATTCTCCTGGTTTCCGATCAGCCACTTACCCCGGAGGCTTCTCGATGACTTTGATGGCCGAGGTGGGACAGAAGGCAGTCAACCTGGGCGTACCTCTTGCCATCCACATGGATGTTACGTACCGCTGCAATGAGCGTTGCGTGCATTGCTATCTCGATCATGACGACCATGGCGAGATGACGACCACGGAGATCAAGGGCGTGCTCGATCAACTGGCCGAGGCTGGCGTTTTCTTTCTGACCCTCAGTGGCGGCGAGGTCTTTATGCGCCGTGACTTTCTTGAGCTGGTCGAGTACGCGCGCCACCTGCTCTTCAGCGTCAAGATCAAGACGAACGCCGTCATGATCGGCGAAGCCGAAGCGCGAAGGATTCGCGCCCTCAATGTGGACACGATCCAGATCAGCCTCTACTCGCATCGTCCTGAAGTTCACGATGCCATCACCAAGTTGCCGCACTCATTCGAACGCACCATCAAGGCCATTCGTTTTCTGCGCGATCAGGGCTTGCGTGTCACCATCGCCAATGTGCTGATGACCGCGAATCTCGCCGATCAATATGGTGCGCAAAAACTGGCCGCGGAACTGGGCGTTCATTACACGCTCGACCCGACCATTACGCCCATGATGGATGGCGATACTTCGATTCTCGCGCTCCGCATCCCGGGAGAAGAACTGGGGGAAATCTTCCACAATCCCGCGCTCGTTCCCAACCAGGAAGAGTTCTGTGCCCCGCCAAAGCCGCCGTCAGACGAAGATCTGGAGGGTTACCCGTGCAGTGCGGGCCACTCTTTCTGCTACATCTCCCCCTATGGAGATGTCTTCCCTTGCGTGCAGTTTCCCCTACCCACCGGAAATATTCGGCAGCAGAAATTTCTGGATATCTGGAATCGATCGCCGCAGATGCAAGAAGTACGCTCGATTCAGGCCAAGGATCTGCCAGTTTGCTCCTCGTGTTCGCACGTCAGCACTTGCACGCGTTGTCCGGGGCTCGCGTATATGGAAGGAAACATGCGGGGTCCATCCAGCGCGGATTGCGAGAAATCGTTCTACCGCACAGGGCAGCCGACCGCGAATATGTTGCAGCAGGGCTTGGTGAAACCGCGCACGATGGCACGGCTGGTTCAGATTTGGCCGGTCGCGGTACCCGCTGCCGAATGAGAGCCCTTGACTCCGACTGGGAGGCTCAGTTTCCGACTGTAAACCTTTAAGAACGAGTGAGGGCTGTATAGCCAATAAAGGAATAATGCGACGGCTCGGAATGACGGGTCACTGAACCAGGGATTCTGGCGTTCGATTTCCTGGTCGAAAGGCTTGTCAGTTTTGAGCGCTATGCCCGCCGAACTGATCAACGCGACCGTGCATCGGTTGAGCGGTTTGTCGAGGGGAGTCCAGGGGATGTCACGCGGTTTTTCCAGGCTCCAACTCCTGATCATTCGGCGCGACAGTCCATCCAGGAAACGGTAAGAGTTGACTTTCTTGTCCCCTGGCATCATTTCCTCATCCCGCCAACAGAAATCCTTCGTTGATCTCCCACGGGCACAATCGCACGTACTGGACTATGGATGTGCGAGCGGAACCCGCACCAGGATCGCATCATCCACGCGTACGATCAGCCGCGAAAACTTCTCCTTGCCCACATTTCGCATAGCCTCGTAGCGCGGGTTGAGCGGCTCCACGCTCACGCGCAGTGGCGTCTTGGGCAAACACCCGACGCTTTCACGACTATCTCAATCGACATAATGAGATTGCGCGTCTGTTGTTGCGTGCCCTGAGACTTTGGAGGATTTCTTATGGAGTGGATACACCGGAAGATGTGGAAGTTCTTCACATCAGAGACGCGATTCGAGCAATGAAATCGGTCGAGCGCAAAAAAGTTCCTCGACCTGCCAAAATGTGATTCGCGCGAGACGCATCCTTAGCTCTTAGGGGCTTTTTGCGAAACAAAGCCACTAAGTCCTGTATTTTCAGTAAAAGGGTGCGTGCACGCCACGAATCGCGGCGGTTCCACTGATGGTTGGGCTTTCCGTTTGTTTTGCCGTGGAATACGCTCTCTGAGGTACCTTTCCCTCACCAGCGGAAGCACTGCGGTCGTGGGACGCTGGAAGACGCAGATCGCTTTGGCAAGAGCCGGGACGTGGGTTGCTACCTCGGACTGCAGCCGGGACGCAGGAACTCGGGCCAGAGCGAACCGCAAATGCACATCAGCAAAGAAGGCGATCCTTCATTAGAAGGAAAGAAAAGAGATGTACAGTCAAGCGGAATCGGAGATTCTCTCTGTAGTAAAACTGTTGTAGTTCCATGTTCAGAAGGGATCATCCTGGGTCAGTCGGTGCAACCAGTATGTCTCGTAACCCGTTGAGAAATACAGTAGAGTAGAAAATTTTCCTAACGGGTCGGAACCGCACGATGCATTGCTGGATAGCTGAGGTCATGTACGGGGTTGACGCCCCTCGTACCCAACTCATCCGTGCCTGGCTGGCCGAGTGCTATGAACGGCGCGAGCCTTGGAGCCTGGTCGTTGTGCCGCTTTATCGCCGCTTTGGAGAACGCATAGCGGGCTTTCTTCGTAGCTACCCGATTTTCAAGGGTTTGTTCCGTCCGCTGTTTGATCTGGGCGTCCGGCGGGCGCATCAAGACCGGGCTGCTGCACTGTTCGCTATAGGGCGATAGCGATCCGGCGAAAATCGTTGTGCTCCTGTGTCGCCCCGCTGACAAGCTGTTCCTGTTTCTCCACTCCCTCCGACCGAGGGGAATTGCCACCTCTTTCGCGTCACGCAACTCCCGGAGAGTCTCTGCTGAAGGGTTGAAGCACCTGGTCAACGCTCTGGCCGAACTCGCAGCGTTAGGAGTGGCCTTTGTCAGCCTGCGAGACAACCTTGATCTCAGTACCCCATCCGGTAGGCTCATGTTTCAGATCATTGGCGCCATGGCGGAGTTTGAGCGGGCGCTGATCCAGGAACGAGTCCGTGCGGGGCTACGGAACGCACGCGCAAAAGGCAGACGTCTGGGGCGACCGCGCGTCATCGTGGATGCTTCACAGATTGCAGGTCTTCGCTCGCAGGGGCGTTCCTGGCTGAGATCACAGACGAGATAGTGGGTCAGCAAGGGAACGGCCCAGAGGGCCGTTCTAGGCTTGCCCAAAATCAGCTAGCCAAGGTTTTGGGCTTCTTCGCGTCAGTAGATACCTTTATCGAGGCCCTGCAACAAACGAGCCACAGGTATCCGGAAGACTTCGCAGATCCGAAGCAGGGTGGTTACAGTGATGGGTCTTCCCCCCTCAATCTGCTGCCAGTGTCTCGCCGAGAAGCCGAAGGAGATCATGTCCTCTTGGCTGAGGCCTCTGGCCTTCCTCAGCTTGCGGACTCGCTCCCCCAGCCGGGTAAAGAATTTCGCTTGATCTGGCACCTCAGGGTTTGTAGAGTTCCACCAGCAGAAACACCACGAGCAGATTAGCTGGTAACAGCGTTCGTGACGCCTGCACCACCGGATGAGCGGAGACATGTCGGATGCCGACCAATACGCGCGTGCTTCGAATGAGGAAGCGCCCCGCCTTGAGAAGGTTGTGGATGTCCTAGTCAGGGTGCTTTCCAAACATGAGCAACCTTCCGCGTGGGACCTAGTCAGTGTCATCGAACGCGAAGTCGGGTGGAAATCTCGGTGGTGCGTCAAGGAGGCTGTCGGTGAGGTGAGGTTGCGTTCAAACTCGACAAGAGCATGGCGTAGCTATCTGGATTCCCTGACAAAATCGGGCGACCTCGACGCGGCCCTATGAGACGGGCGGCATGCGCGCTGCAAGCGAAGTTGAGCGAGGTGAAGGCCGAACTCAGACGACGCATGCATGACCCCATCCCGGAAGTGGGCCAGTGGCTGCGGTCGGTCGTGGGTGGACACATCCGTTATTACGGAGTGCCTACCAACCGCGCGGCGCTGTACACGTTTCGGTTCCAAGTAGGTCGGCTCTGGCATCGCACGCTCTTGCGGCAGTCAGAAAGCCCGCGTGCTCTGGGACCGGATGCGGTGCCTGATCGACCGCTGGTTGCCTCCCGCCCGCACTTGTCATCCTTATCCCCTGCGCCGCCTGGGCGTTATCACCTGAGGTAAGAGCCGGATGCGGCAATCCCGCTTGTCCGGATCCGTAGAGGGGGTTATGGGTAACCATGATTCCTACTCTGACTATCGCGCTCGCGGTTTGGGCCGCGTCTTCTTCTTCTTTATCTTCCTTTTCGTGGTGTGGATGATCCGTGCTGATGATGATCCATACGGTCCTGATCCATGCGATCCTGATCCATGCGGTCGAGGTGGCGCTCGAGAGCATCGACGTGAGCGGACCAGAAGCTACGGAACTGAGCCAGCCAGGCATCGACCTCTTGAAATGGTTCTGGCTTCAGCCGGTAGAGACGGCGCTGTGCGTCCACCGCGGACTCCACAAAACCGGCGTCGCGTAGCACGCGCAGGTGCTTGGACACGGTCGGCTGCGGCATACGAAGCCGGCGCTCGATCTCTCCCACCGACTGTTCGGACGAAACCAGCCGCTCGGCGGTTTCAGTTTTCCGTGAGAATAGGAATCGCGCCCAGGAGCGCCGCATTGTTGCCGAGTTGGGCAGAGCAAACGCGTACCTTACCCCATGGAGTCCACGAATGTTTGTGTACGTACGACTCAACGTACGGAATAATAATTTCCTCGCTTTTCATAATTCCACCACCCATCACGACAATCTCCGGGTCGTAGGCGTGCACTAATGCCACCGCGTCCGAGGCCCAGACATGCAAGCAGCGGTCGCGTATTGCGACCGCGACCTCATCACCGTTCTGTGCTTCCTGGAAGAGCTCTCTGAATCCAATATCCGCATACTTACAGAGAGAGCTCTTTGAAATACCTGGCCAATCCTTGACAATAAGGGGTAGCGACCAGCCACTCGCTTCAGCCTCAGCGCAGCCGATGGCGCCGCAGACGCATTGACGTCCATCGAAGACTGCTGGAAAGTGTCCGCCGATACATCCTGCCTGAGCATGTTTGCCACGAAGCAGTTTTCCTTCGATCATGGCCACGCCGCCAATTCCAGTGCCGAGTGTCATCATCACGACATCTGCATAGCCGCGAGCTGCACCGGCATAGGACTCACCGAGAAGCGCCATGCGAGCGTCATTCTCGACGCGTAACGGTAAATTCCATATTTCTTGTCCCCAAGCAGGTAGAACGATATTTACGGCATCGTCGTATTTGCCAAGGGTGGAGAGGATTTTCCCACTCGGAGAATCGACAATGGCGGCGAAACCAACCGAAATTCCTCCAAAGTCGTGAGCTGAGAGAGACTGGCTTCTCATCAGTTCGAGAAACGTTTCTTTGATTCGCGGCAGCACCGCCTTGATGCTCTTGGCGCGATCCGTATCCAGAACTTCGTGCGCAAGAAGAGCGCGGTCTTGAACCAGGCCGCAGGTAACGTGAGTTCCACCAAAATCCAAAGCTAATGCTCGCACGACAGGGTCACTCCTTAAATCAGGTTTACTTTACGCAAGCTGAATACTTCTGGGGAGGAACCTGGAGCCGATTCGCAGATAGGCTGTATCATTTGCCAGCAACGAAGATTCGTTTAAATCCAAGCGAGGCGCGAATCGCCAAGTACCTTCGGACACCTTCCCTCCTAACCGGTAACGGCCCATCCCGCATCCACTCGAATAACCTCGCCCGTAATTGGAAAGGATTCAGGCTTAAGGAAGAAGTGCGCGATCCTGGCGACCTCATCGACCTCAATGAGGTCGCCTTTATAAATAGTGCCGTCTTATGCTTCAAACGGGATTGCCGGATGGGAGGGACCGCACTGATTCGACAGGAGGCTTGCGCACGGCAGTGCCATTTTATGCTTCAATCCGGTGCCACTTTATGCTTCAAGGCACACAACCCAAAACCATGCGGCCAGATTGCTGCGCTCTCGCGAACTGGCGTTCGATTCAGCGGAGATATCCCCGCAAACGAAGACCGCATTCAGCTATACGGTGTGAAATCGAGGCGTGTCAGCAGCTGCGGAGCGGCATCCCTCTGATTGGCCTTGCTGTGCGACTCGCAGCGACTTAGGGAACCTCTGAGCAACCATCGATTTTGAAGGCGGCAAAACTTTCAGAACTACACAGGCCAGGAATTTTCCTGTATTGCTTACGGCCTTACCGGAACCCGCTATTTACGCAAGGTCCAGAGACACTACGCCCTCGCGACTGCCAGCCGTCTGCGGTGCAGATACAGGTTTACCAACGCGAAGCTGGTGCACAGTCGATGATGGTTCTTCTTAATCCCGCGGTATCTGGCCTTCTCGAAGCCGAAGATGCGCTTCAGAATCCGAAACGGATGTTCCACCTTCGCTCGCACTCTGGCCTTCACCCGGTTCTTGGCCTTTTGTAACTCGTCCACAAAGTTCTTGTATCGGACTCTCCGGCTGGTCATATCTTGCGCGCGCGGAGCCGCCTGCCGGATGGCTTCGCCCTGTCCCTGATATCCGCCGTCGCCCCACACCTTGCGCTCCTCGCCGTGCAACAGATCCGGCAGCATGTGCTTGTCCGCCACCGAAGCCGCCGAGGTGCACACCGAAGGCACATGGCCTTGCTTGGAGTCCACTCCGATGTGGGCCTTCAACCCGAAGTACCACGGCTTTCCCTTGCGCGTCTGATGCATCTCCGGGTCGCGCTCTCCACTCCGGTTCTTGGTCGACGAGGGCGCATGAATAATGGTCGCATCCACAATCGTCCCCGTGGTGATGCGAATGCCCCGGCTGTCCAGATATAGATTCACCGCGTTCAGCATCGCCCCGCCCAACTCGTGTTTCTCCAGCAGGTGACGGAACCCGAGGATGGTGCTCTCATCCGGCACCGCCGCCCGCCCCAGATCGATGCCCACAAAGTGCCGCAGCACCGGCGATTCATACAGCGCATCCTCCGCGCCCGGATCGCTCAGGTTGAACCACTGCTGCAGAAAATACACCCGCAACATGATGCTCAGTCCTACTGGAGGCCGCCCGTTCTCTCCCTTCGGATAGTGCGGCCCCACCAGCGCCTGTAACTCCGCCCACGGCACGATCTGTTCCATCTCTTCGAGAAACCGCTCCCGCTTCGTCTTCCGCCCGTACTTCTCGAACCCCGTCTGCGCCGCCAAAGTTTGCTGTCGCATCCGCCTTTTCACCTCGACTTACACCGTATACGCTCAGCCTGTGGATCGGAGAGTTCTTCAGAGGTTCCCTAGATCATCAGGAGAGTTCGTGCGAACTATGTCTGCCCAGAGAAACATCCCGTGGTCTTATTTGTAGAAAAGAACTCTGCCGGACGACTCCAACTGTTGGAGAAGATCGAAATCCGCAGTGTCACGTGTCAGCACCGTGCATCCGTGTTTTCGTGCGGTTGCGAAGAGCAGGGCGTCATTCAAGGCGCGGCGCCGATGGTCTTTCCCATATCCTTGAAGACGGGCGAGAATGCCCGACAAGATGCCGGCTTCCCGCCATATCTCGGAGTCCGGGATAATTGTTCTGTAACTCCTGCGCCGTTCGATCACAGCTGCAATCTGCGCGACGATCTCGCGCGTTCCCAAGTGAGCCGGATCAAGTAGGCCGATCGCGGCGGCCAGTTCCGCTTCGGTCACGGGCGAATGCCAGGCCTCCGTCGCGCGAAGCATCAGTTCACCACTTTGTGGGAAGCGGCTCTGCAGGATATCGATGTAAACGGTGGTGTCGTACAACAGCTTTTTGGGCTTATTTCTGGTGGTTTCAACGAACTCGAGGTCCGATTCCTCTCGCGGCTTGAGCTGGGTTCGGCGCTTTTCGGGTTGGAGTCGTCTGAGAGTGGCCTGCAGTTCAGAATTCAAGATCGGCCTCGCGGCTCACGGTGCCGCGACGGGAGAGCAGCCAGTCCGCGTAATCGTCCTCGACCGCTATGTTCGCGAGCGCCACTTCAATGAGATCCGTGTCGGAATTGATCCCAGTGCGCTTTTTCGCCCTTGCCACCAGCGCCTCGGGCATTCTTCCTCGCACGACCTGAGTCCGCTCACCCTGCAACAAGCCTTCCTGCTGCGCGATGACCATGATTTCGCTTAGCTTGTTGGCCCCCCGAACACCCACTGGCATCTTTCTTCGCTGCGAACTGACTTGAGCATCACGCTTCATCGCTGCTCCTCCAACGTTGTAGCACAGTGCAATGTATATTGTAGCACAGACGCTTGAGATGGCAACCGCGCCAGTGACGAGGTTTCGTATGGCAAAACGTTCAGCCGAAGACCCGCGCCTGAACCGAACAACCGAGATTGCTCGCGCGCTTCCGGATGCGAAACGGCAGATGCACGGATCACACGCGCAGTTCCTGGTGAAGAAAGAGACGTTCGCATATTTTCTCGATAACCATCACGGCGACGACATCGTTTCGGTTACGGGCAAGTTTTACCGGGCGATAACAGCGGCAGCGTATCGATCGGACCGGCTGCCACAATGGTCTGTCCTCCGTGCAGCCGCTCCTTTGTCCAGTAGTTGTACCAGTCACAACCTGCGGGCAGATACGCTGTCCTACGCACCACGATGCACATTCTTGTGGCATGCGGCGCAGAGGGTAATCAAGTTCCGCTCTGAGTCATCTCCGGACTGGCTGCGATGTCGTTGATGATGAACCTCAAGGTTCGACGTTGTGCCGCATGCTTGGCATCTTCAACTATCCCTTCGTAACACTTCTTGACAAAGAAGCTGGTACGATTCAGGATCCAGCCGCCGCAAGAAATCCAAGACATTCAAGGAACGGTCCGTGTGTACTGGCGTTCTTATTCGGAGACTCCGGCCGCGCGCCGAGCATCGTTCCATTCCGCCTCGATCCTCAACTCCAAAATCCACTTCTCTAGATAAGCGCGATCCAGCGAATCCCATCGCATTCTTAATATGCCTGCAACGTCCTCAATATGCCTTTGGGACTGTGCCAGTTTCGCCCATTCGAGCTTCGAGACGACTACATCCTCAGCGCTCGCTACAAAAAGAGATCTACCTTGCAGATTCACCAGTTTGCGTCGGCGGAATTCTTCTTCGCTGAAGGGACGGGATTTGCGGATGATCAAGTCAATCTTCCAGCCCGTTGCCATGTCAACCACGTTGAATAAAGATTGGTGCTTGCGAGCTTCGAGCGCCGCATCCAAGTCCACATAGTACTGATCATTCGAGAGAAGTTGGACGAATGTTCGCAATTGATCCGCGGTAGCGGCAATGACGAGATCAATGTCTTGTGTTGTCCGCGGGGCGCCGTAGTACGCACTGGCGAACGATCCGGCAAGCATATAGGCAATACCGGCCTCGTCAAGCGCCGACGTGATCCTATGGAAAACCTCCGAGACACTCATCGCAACCGCGCTGGTACCAGGGCGGGCATGAAGGTCAGCCGAACGAGTTCTCGTGCGACCTGCGCGTCCGACCATTCTGGATACTCTCGCCGGATTTGCTCCTTTGCCAATTCGCGAGCAAACAGGCTCATTTCCAGCGCCAGGAGTAGGCGCTTTTCTCCCGGCATCGCCCGTTGAATTTGGAGCTGGAGAGCTTGTGCGGCAGGGCTTGTGTCAGTGATGGGCACGGCCAAAATCTTACCATGTCGGGACGGATGAATGTTTAAGCTGCTAGCTGCCGGCCTGTACCAACCGGGCTGTACCGGGTGGTGCACTGCGATCCCGTCGTCGCTTTTTTCAAGTCCCATGAGCCCTGGCGTGACACTTGCCACAGAGCGTGATGAGATTCAGTTCGGAATCTTGGCCCGCATGGCTGCGAAATTCCTTATGGTGAACCTCCAAGTTCGACATCGTGCCGCAAGATTGACACCGCCCGCCATCGCGCCGCAGCACCACCGCCTTGTCGATGCTCATCGTCACCCGAACAATGTTTGCAGCATAGAGCTCCAGAGAAATCACCCTTCCGTCTGGCTCGAGCACGAGTGGGGCACTCTGGGCTATTGCCGCCCCTCCGAGCCATACTGTCAGGAGGACGCAGGCCAGTCTGTGCGCCACTGAGTTCCACGCGAAAGGAGAATCCGTTCGAGACTCACGCTCGCCAAAGTTCCACTCTTTCATCTGGCACTCAAAACTCTCGTCCGTGAAAATCAGAAGTTTGGACCATGTCGCGTCTGGTCCTCCCACTCACTGAATACGCTCATGAGTAAAGCGATCGCGTCCGGCCCAAAAGGGACACCGCGGGCAAGACACTCCCTCTGCGTAGTCCACACCTTCTTCGTGCGGGCATCCGATAATCCCATCAGTTACAACAGTGGAGCGAGGTGCGTGCGGCTTGAGGAAGGCTAGAATCTGTTCGCCAATGTCGAGATCCTCGCGTACGTCTGTGTCGCCCTTGGACAACCAGCGTTCGAGAAAATCTGGTTCGCTGCTTTCCCTGAGGAACACACTCACCACGACCTTGGTAGCCAGTTTGTCGTCGGGTCCATAGAACGCTATCGTGGCGATGGGATAGCCTCGAAAGCCAGCCCGAAATTTCCTACCCACCCACGAACGGGCGAGCGCCTTTCTCTTTCCAAATCGCGGCTTTCGCTTCACCCATGCAATATACCCCGTGTCACGCCGAGTTGTCGAAAGCACAATGACCACACGGTGACCTTTTGTCAATTTACGCTATGGCTTTCTCCGATCAGACCGTTGCTGAGTAATCTGCACATGCGCCGGTTCGTGCTCGGGTGGAAGAACCTGGGGCACGAGAGACGTCTGAAAGCGTACATCGTTAACTATGCCGATGATCTTGTGATCTGTTGTCGGAACAGGGCCGAGGAGGACCTTAGTCACGATGCGGGACATGATGACGAAGCTGAAGTTCACGGTGAACGAGACGAAGACGCGGGTCTGCAAGCTGCCGAAAAGTTCGACTTCTTGGGGTATACGTTCGGACAATGCTACTCGTCCAAGACGGGACGGGCCTATCTCGGCACCCACTCCGTCAAAGAAACGAGTGCAACGCATCTGCGAGGCGATCAGCCAAGAGACCGGACGGAACAAGACCCTCCTGGCCCAAGAAATAGTGATAAAGACACTCAATCGAATGATGATTGGGTGGGCGAATTATTTCTGTCTTGGACCAGTCGGCAAAGCCTACAGAGCTATAGAACGACATGCTCGTCGAAGGCTACGGCAGTGGCTGTGTGCCAAGCACAAGATGCGGTGGCCGGCGACCAAACGATATCCGGAAGCCGCCCTGCATCAGGAGCTTGGGCTCGTCCAGCTCAGTACGCGGACGGCCAGCTTTCCGTGGGCGACCTCGTGACACTTTCTCCGAGAGCCGAATGCACGAAACGCGCCTGTTCGGTTCGATGAGCGGGAACAGGAAACAGAGCCACGCCAAGCCGGACTGAGGCAACGTGGGCGAAAGCCGCGCCATGAGCCACCGGAAGACTAACGCCGCTGCGCCTGTTCTCGACTCTACCTGTCTGTTCGCCTCGGAACTGGGTCAGTGAGTACTATCGGGGATGTTACAACAGCCCTCTCTAAGGAATGGTCATTCCTCCACACTTTCGTAACGGTGCGGTGTGATCGGCGGCACTGCAAGATCCCCGCCCTATGTTCGAATGATGCTAGGGCTCCGCTCATGCACATTCGTCGAGCATTGCTGTGCGCCGCTGCAATCGTTGCCTTGAAGATCCTAGCTCCTGCCGCCCCTTTCGTAGTGTTCCCGAAAGCTGGCCAGTTGCCCTCACCGGACGGGCACTTCGTGGTCCGCAATACCGACCGAAAGGCTCCTCTCTCTGAATACGTCGGTACTTTCCACTCCTTATTCCTGGAAGACACGGCCAACGGCCGTACCCGTAAACTTTGCGACTACGTTGGCGTGGCAGCGGTGGCGTGGGCAGAAAACGATTCCCTCATCGTGACGGAGTACCTCAGCAAACGCACTTCCCGCGCTCTGATCTTTGCTGCCGACAATTCACGCGACCCGGTCGTGATTGACGTGCCGTTGCTCACCCGTCTTGTACCGGTCAACCTTCGTCCTCAGCTGCGGGAAAACGACCACGTGTTCGTGGAGGGCTCGCAGGTCGAGGGGGAGACGCTAAGGCTCCGCGTGTGGGGATATGGAAAACACGACGCCAATGGCTTCCGCTGGCGCTGCGAGTACAGCCTGTCCGGAGCCCTGATCTCCTGCGAGGAAACAAGTCGGCCCTGACCCGTTACTGATTCCATTGCCCGTACGCACGCGGAAGAACCGCGCGACGGCCTCAGTGGGCGCTATCGCGATTTTGCACCCGGTCCAGCACCGACAAGGTAGACTCTTCCCTTTCTTTGTGGTAATGAACGACCGAGCAAGAATTACCCCACGTTAACTGTCGTACAGGCGGATATCAGACGGTTCGGTCCAGATCAAGGTGGATCTGACCCCATGGTTCATACATATAGTGTTTGCACAAGATAGGGAAATTGAAATTATTGATCCTGTGCATCGAGTTGTGTGCTTCGTGATGACTTCAGCCCAGACTGGAGTACATGTAGTTGTTGAGGCTTCGTAACATTTTGCTGAGGAGCAGCCGACGGTGGCCCATTCCTAGTTAGAGGTTAAGAGGGGCGGTTCTCGACCCGATTCTTGGTAGAGTCGGGTTGGAAACTTTCTCATGGAAAGGAGAACCGCCTTGCGAAGAAGCTATCACACCGTCACCAGCAAAGGACAAAGCAACGCCAGGAAGCTGGCGGAGTTCTTCAGCCGCCATGGGCAAGGACTACTGCCCATGGTCGATTTGATTGAGCAATCGCGACTGGCCGTCGATCAGCTGATCGATATGGCCGGGCGAGCCACGATTGAAGCCGTCTTGCAGCTCTCGGCCGAGCAAGTGGCGGGGCCGCGAACGCCCGGCCAGAGGCGCGGAAGCCTGCTCTGGCATGGCCGGCAGGCGGGGCGAGTGTGTTTGAAAGAACGCAAACTGGGGGTGACGAAGCCGCGACTGCGGGAGAAAGGCGGCGGCGAAGTGGCGATCCCCGCCTACGAGGCGATGCAGGAAAACGGGATGAGCCAGCGGATGCTGGATGTGCTGATGCGCGGCATCTCCACCCGGCAGTATGCGGAGGTGCTGCCGGAGATGGCTTCGACCTGCGGGGTGTCGAAGTCGACGGTGAGCCGGGAAGCGGCGGAAGCGGGAGAGGAAGCGCTGAAGGAGCTGCTGGAGCGACGCTTCGAGGGGATCGATCTGCTGGTGATCTACCTCGACGGGATGCAATTCGGCGAGCATCATGTGATCAGCGCGGTGGGCGTGGATGGCGGGGGACACAAGCACGTGCTGGGTATGCAGCCGGGAGCGACAGAAAACGCGGCAGCGGTGGAGGACTTACTGGAGCAGTTAGTGGCGCGTGGGCTGGACCCGAAGGCCAAGCGCTTGTTCGTGATCGACGGAGCCAAAGCGTTGCGAGCTGCGATTAACAAAGTGTTCGGAGCGCAGCATCCGGTACAGCGTTGCCGCAATCACAAGATCCGCAACGTGTGCGACCGCCTGCCGGAGGAACAGAAGGACCAGGTAAAAGCGGCCATGCGCGCCAGCTACAAACTGGAAGCGAAAGCAGGCATGGCGCGGCTGCGGAAACTGGCCGACTGGCTGGAGCAGGAATCGCCGGCGGCAGCGAACAGTTTGCGGGAAGGGTTGGAGGAATGTTTCACCATCAACCGCTTGGGCATTCCGCCATCTCTGCATCGCTGCTTGGCCACGACCAACTTGATCGAAAGCCCGCAGTCGGGCGTGCGCATGCGGACCCGGCGCGTCTGCCGCTGGCGGGATGCGGCCATGGTCCAGCGTTGGGCGGCGGCTTCCTTTCTGGCGACAGAGAAGAACTTCCGCCGCATCATGGGCTGGAAGGATCTGTGGCAACTGGAGACCATCTTGGGAAGGAAAATAAGTGAACCGGCTACCGCTCAACAGGAGGCCGCGTAAAATGAACCTGAGCGCCGCTCCTCAAACCTCCAACTACGAGCAGGACACCGTCGAGCAGCCTCCCCTAGTCGCTGAAATAGGCTCATATAGATTCCTCCAGACGCTTCGTCAGCTCGTTGAGCCAGGGCCTTCAGATGAATCCCCGCCAGGAACCCAATCGTATTCGCGGCGCGCGGATCGACTAAACCTTGGCGCACTCGATTGATCGTCTCTTCGCGACCTCGCGGTTCACTCGCGCATCACGCGCCCGATACACCTCACCCATGCCGCCAGCACCGAGCGGGGCAAGACCTTCATATGGACCAAGTTTCATGCCAGAGGCGAGGGGCATGTGTGCGTGTGATTATAGCCTGCGCGCACGTTACAGAGCATGCAACAGTCTGGGTGCGTTATCGGCCCGTCCTTACGTTACCGGATTAGGTGAGAGTCGGCCGTCACTCGCCGAGGGGCCGCTTCCTGCGCGACACTGACCGACAGGTGTTCAGCCGGACCAGCCGTGATAGAAATCACAGACAATTGGGATCCTATGAAGCAAGACTTTGTGTGCGTTACTGCTCCGACCAGCCGTTCCTGCCGGAATATTAGGAATCGGCATCCCTCCACGGTGAAAGGATGCCGTGGAGGATGATGTGATGACAAAAAGAATCATTTGCATGCTCAGGGGAGCTGTGGTGTTGGCGCTCGTGGGAGGTACAGTTCTTTGCCACGCTCAAGACGCTTCCAAGCCCGTCAACGACTCCCACAAGGCATATGTCGTGGCCCCCTCGTACGACTACGAGCTGTCCGGCCGCACGGACAGGGTCAAGGGCTACGTCATCATAGTTGACGCGCCAGAACAGTTGACTTCGCCCGGCCTGATCGTTCTCGTCAGTGGCGTCGCACCGGGGCAAGGTCACGTGACGGTGAACGGCCACGCGTACGATCTCCCTGGGTTGATGGGAGAGGCGGGCGCGCCCTCCCGGAGCACGGAAAAGAACCAGCCCGGCAAGGAAGGCTGGTATTCCTATTCAAGTGGCGACGACATTATAGGAAAAGTCGTCATCCCCTTGACTCCCACCCACCTCCGGGCGGGACTGAATGAGGTCGAATTCTTCAAAAGCCCCGGTGCCGCTGGCTACGAGGTAATCGATGTCGCGGTTCAATCTGTCCCGCAGACTGCGCCCACGCTAATCGGCCAGACCTATCATTTACTGGGCAGGGGACGAAGCTCCTCTATCCGTGACTTCGACTTCGTTTTCAACTACAGAAGTGAAAAGAAGCGCTCGCTCGAAGACATCCCTGTGTGGGCACGGCGCGGCAAGGTGAATTTCTATCGGGCAGGAATCGACTGGAATCATCTTGATCGCATGTTCGAGATGTTTGCGGAAGCCCATATCAATCTCGTCGCGACGCACGTACCTATGGATACATCGAGCGAAGAGTATCGGCAGGCTAAAGCTTTCATTGACCGTTGCCACGCGAACAATATTCGCGTAACCGCTTTCAACTCTGTGGGTGGCCTTGGAATTCGCGACGTATTGATGCACCCAGAAAAGAAAAGCTGGATCAGCCGGGACGAATTCGGGAATCTCGTCTGGCGCGCGCCGAACAACGCTTTCGCCGTCGATTTGCAGAATGAGGACTACCGCCGCGACGTGCTGCTGAAGCAGGCCGCGATCGCGATCGACGCCGGCGTTGATGAGTTGTACTACGACTGGTCCATTGGCGGGACAGGCAACGTCATCCACTTCCTGGACGAAGTCCGTCAACTCGCCGCCAGCAAGAACAAGAACATCTCGATCTTCGGCAACTGCAAAGGCAACATCCTGGTCGATGAAGTTGCGGACCTGGTCAAGACCGAGGGCACCCGCGAAGCCGGCGTGTGGGATGGAAAATGGGTACACAACATTGCGCAGGCCAGGTTCTATTACGCCTCCGGTTACGGGGTGAAGTCCTACGAGAGCAAGTATGAGGGCGCCGACCCCGGCGTGCCGAATCCGGGGGCACAAGACGTGCGCGATGGGATGAAGGTTGGATGGAGAAAGCCGATCGCCGAGGCCTCAGCCTTTCAGTCTCACTTCGCCATCGCCGAGGCCGGCGAGAAATTGCTGCATGGCTGGATCATGCAGGACAACCCCATCGCCGTGCAGACGTGGGGAGACATAAGACGCTATTTCACTTTTCTGTCCGATCAGCAGGACCTCTACACGGATGTCACTTGCGTCCGCAAGGTTGGCGTAGTTTCGCCACCGCACATTCCAAGTTTCGAGGTCACGCTGAAACGCACCAATCTCTACAATGCGCTGGCGGAGAGCAATGTGATGTACGAGGTTGTCCTTCTGCACCGCTTAACGCCCGAGTTGCTTTCTCGGTACAAAGTGATCGTCATCCCCAACATCCCGTGGATGGATGCTGACCAGATTGAGGCTATCCGTAAATACAGGAAGAATGGGGGGAAGGTCTACACCATCGGAAGCAGCCGCGAACTGCGTGAACTTGCTGATGTGCAATCTCCAGCTTCGATGCTCGAGGAAGCGGAGAATGAGAACGGTCGCCGGGAATTGCTGGCCAAGATCGGGCAGTTATCCGGGGAGCAGGTGATCACGATTCCCGGAACCAACTATGTAGCCGCTAACGTAGTTAGGAAAACGGACAGTGACCGGATCATAGTGCATTTTGTCAATTACAACACCCCTCTCAAAAATGTTCGGGTAAGCGTGAACCTGGATGGAGTGCTCAAACAGATCGACAACAAGCGGATTAAAGTTCTCTCGCCCGATGGCGACGCAAAGGCGATTGAAGTCTTGTCAGTGCGCGGAGCCAAGGTCGAGTTCGTTTTGCCCGAACTGGACGTGTACGACGTTGTGGTAATCAACTGACCGGGTCCGGGAACGGAATACGTTTTAGCTACTGCATTCCAGGGTGGATTGTCGGGCAACCGCACAGAATGGTTGTCGAGCGCCAAGGTCCCGGGACACCTCATATCAGAGTTCCAAACCTTGAAACAACGGGAGAGGGACCCGAGGCTCTTCGAGTAGTTGTACGGATTTCAATTGCACAGGCCCATCGGCAAGCGGTTGAGCACTGCTAACGAGAGTGCGTTCTGCCCGCGAGGTGCCTTTCTGTTCGCGTTTTGGTTCCTCAGACCAATCGAGCACGCCACTTATTTGAGTTCCAGTGCCATTGATGTCGGCTCGCGCGCCACCACCAACCGTCTCTGTTTATCGAAGAAATCCCTCCTGAGGGATCACTCGCGGGACCCGACCGAGTTCGAGGCCCGTTTCGCCAACGAGCCAGCCTGTCGCGACTTGCTTGTTCCAGCGCCGGCCGGAGGGTTTTTGGTGACCCCGTCATCAGAAGAATAGAGAAAACTCTCGATGTCATCGATTCGCTGGCTGGCGTCATCATGTGCGCTTCTGTTTCTCTTCCACTTGGCGGTGCGGGCGCTCCTGAGCCTGAAAGGCCGCTGCTCCGTTCTCGAACAACTCCTTCTGCCAGCGGTAGAACACCGTCGGCCGAAGTCCCTGTTTTTCACACAGGTCCAAGACTGGCACCTTCTCCAAAAGATGCCGCCTCAAGATAGCTACCTTTTCTTCTGCGGTGAAATGCTTCCGTTCTTTCCTCCTACGTTCGCTCCGTTATCTCCCCAGAAACAATTCAAACTTGGGCTGGGGTGATCTGGAGGCGAGGTGCGCGGGTGACTTGGAAGCCGAGTTTAGTTGCCATCTTTTGGAGCAAGTGGATCTGTTGGTTCCGATATCTCTCCTCGTAGTATTCAGTACCCTTGTCGACGTATTGTTGACCATACTTCAGCATTCGATAGACTAGTCGGGCGAGTCGGTGAGTCATGGCCGTGATTGCCTTGGGAGCACCGAGCTTGGTGCGCAAACGGCGGTATTGGGCTCCAAGATAGCTGCGGCTGCGGATTAGACAGGAGGCAGCCATCCGCAGTGCTGCGGACTCATGCTTGAAAACTCGATGCAATCGCAGGCGCACAGGCTGGGATCTGCCTACGATGTGCTTCCGGCGGAGCCGGCGTGTGGCTATTGTCAAAGAACACAGGTATCGGATTCGAAGGAACTTGTGTAGGTCGTGCAGGTTGTGCAGGCTTTTCTCGCATAATCGGGCGATTGAGGGGTTGGCTTCTGCTCCGCCTACATTCTCGGATTGGGGATCGCATTACTCGCCAAATGGCGAATCGCCGAAGAAGGTTTCAGATTTGACCATGCCGGTGTTGCGATCCGCGATCGGTCACGGTTGTTACATCGTTCAAACGGTTGATCCCAGGCCACTATGCTTCGCAGCACTCGGCACAGTTCCATCGCTGATCGACCCAAAAACCTCCTCCGCCCGGGCAAGATGCGCCAACCGTATGGCTTTCATTGACTTCAAGGTTTTACCCACGTAAGATTTGCGCCTGATGATTGGGCACACTTGCTCGCGCTATCGCATCATCGAAAAGCTGGGCGGCGGAGGGATGGGCGTCGTTTACAAGGCCGAGGATACAGAACTTGGCCGTTTCGTCGCGCTCAAGTTTCTTCCTGAGGACCTAACCCAAGACCCACAAGCTCTGGAACGGTTTCGGCGGGAGGCACGCGCAGCCTCGGCGCTAAACCATCCCAACATCTGCACGATCTACGACATCGGCAAAAGTGACGAGCAGTCCTACATCGCGATGGAGTTTCTGGATGGTGTGACTCTGAGACATCGAATTGCCGGACGCCCGCTCGAGACCGAGACTTTGCTGTCATTGGCCATCGAAGTGGCAGACGCGTTGGACGCTGCACATGCCGGAGGCATCGTGCATCGGGACATCAAGCCAGCCAACATCTTGGTCACCAAACGCGGCCACGCCAAGGTCCTCGATTTCGGATTGGCCAAAGTCGCTCCATTGGCAAAAAATACGTCGAGTTCGGCAACAGTGGCAACGGTCGGCTTGGAATACCTGACCAGTCCTGGCACGGCGGTCGGCACCGTTGCTTACATGTCACCCGAGCAAGCCAAGGGCAAGGAACTTGATTCCCGCACCGATCTGTTCTCATTCGGCACGGTGCTCTATGAGATGGCAACGGGCGCTCTGCCATTCAACGGCGATACTTCCGCGACCATTTTTGATGGCATTCTCAATCGAACTCCAGTGCCGCCATTACGGTTGAATTCCAATCTTCCACCGAAGCTCGACGATATTGTCAGCAAGTTGATGGAGAAAGACCGTGAGCTGCGTTATCAATCTGCGGCGGAACTCAGGAGCGACCTCAAACGGCTAAAGCGCGATACTGAATCGGGAAGTGAACCAGTTCGTGATTCCGGCTCCGTAGCGGTCTCTAACACTGGTATAGGCGTGGCACGGGCCGAGCATGTTTCCAGCGGTTCGGTTTTGGCCGCCGCGGCGCGTCAGCATAAAACTGGTTTTGGTCTAATCGTGGCAGCGGCCTTGTTGCTGTTTTCAGCGGCCGGATTCGGACTTTACAGCCTGTTTTTTGCAGTCCGCACATTGCCTTTTCAGAGCATCAAGATCACGAAAGTTAGCGGCACTCACAACGCACGGATCGGCGCCATGTCTCCGGACGGCAAGTATCTTGCCTACGTTCTCAATAGCGAAGGCAATGAGTCATTGTGGCTGCGACACCTTGCCAGCGAAAGCAATGTGCAGATCGTTCCTCCTGGGTACGTACAGTATTTTGCACTGCGCTTTTCTTCAGACGGCAGTTATATCTATTATTCCCACACGCAGCTCGCCAGCGGCCCCGCTTCCCAGGAGTACGATCTCTATCGCATTCCTGTGCTGGGCGGGACCCCACAATTGCTGGTCAAGGATATTGATACGAATCCCAGCTTCTCCCCTGACGGGCAGCGCTTCGTTTTCGCACGTGCCAATGATCCAGATCCCGGCAAGTTTCACGTCCTCATCGCCAATGCCGATGGAAGCGATGAAAAGAGCATTTTCAGTGGTCCAATGACGAAGCCGATCCTTGCTCCAAACTGGTCCCCGGACGGCAAGTCAATTGCTGCTATTCTCTTCGAACAGACCAACGACAGCTTTGCTGCCGTGGTCTCGCTTGATCCGAACACTGGGACTCAGAAGATTATCTCCAGGCCGCGTTATACTCAGCTTAACGACATGTCTTGGCTGCCCGACGCAAAAACCCTAGCCGTGACTTTTGCGACGCAGGAGACGAACTTCAACCGGCGCCAGCTTGCACTGATCAGCGACGCGGACGGCAAGCTTAGGCCTATTACCGCCGACACGAATCATTATCGGAACCTGAGTGTCTCTTCTGATGGCCACACCATCGCAACCGTCATGTTCCAGTCGATACGTGACGTTTATGTGAGTTCAGGCCAGAAGCCCGATTATTCCGATGCGAAACAGGTTTCTTCCGGGGACCCGATAACGGCTGTTGCCTGGACCCACGGGGGAACGCTGATGACGGAGCAAGTACCGGTCATTCGTATGATCAGTACGGATGGCGGACTCAAAGCGGAGATAGCTTCCGACAAGGAGTCGGCCGCGCTAGAGCCGCATGGCTGCAGCGATGGCCACCTGGTTTTTGCGCGCGGTATCTTAAAGACGATGTCATCGAACATCTGGCGGAGCGAGGCAGATGGCACCGGACTGCAGCAGCTTACTAGTGGCAAGGACGACGAGTTCCCAATGTGTTCCCCCGACGGAAGAACAGTTTATTACATAGACATGCTCAGTCGCACGTATATGAAGGTGTCAATGAGTGGAGGCAAGCCGGGAAAACTTTCAAATGGGATAGGGATTGCTGAATATGAGGCGCGCTACGACATCGCTGGTGATGGAAAAACAGCGTTGCTTGGAACCTACGATTTCAAGACCCAAAAGCCTGATATCTCGCTGATGTCTCTCGAAACGGGTCAGATCGTGCACACTTTCGAGTACGATCTTCGGCACCGCGGAATTTTGCATTTTAGTCCAGACGGCAAAAGCATCGTATACCCCATCCGCGAAAAGGGTGTGGACAATCTGTGGCTACAACCGCTGGATGGCGGACCTGGCCGACAAATCACAAATTTCGCTTCCCTGAAAATCTACTCCTACCAGTGGTCACCAGACGGCAAGAGCCTGGCCTTGGTGCGCGGGGATTCACCCTCCGATCTTGTGTTGATTCAGGATTCGCAGGAAAAATAGATGCAGCATGACTTGGTTTCTGAAAGCTATGTGTTATTTGCCTCAACCGGCGAAAGCATGGAAGGTGATTACACTTAAAACCCCCATCACAGGGTTAACTGACGAAGCCTCACTTGGATAGAGTAAGCAACTCCCTGCGCAGGCTGCCCGATCGGTGACCATACGCTCTCCGCAGAAGTTCCAACCAAAATTGCCTGTTAGCCGGATTCCCGATAAGGGCGCGCCATATTCCGCTCTTGATTTCCCTCAGGGGTCACATCAAAAGCGGCCAACGGTGGTCACTTCAAAACCGGCCAACGGAAGTTGGCTTGGGACTAGGTTGTTTTACTCCGCCGCCTCCTGAGGAGGCAAGTCTGTTTTCGTGCGCCAACTCCGTGGACCACATTTGAGCACATGGCCGTGATGGAGGAGACGATCGAGCATAGCGGTAACGGCGGCGCTGTCGCCGAGCAGTTTGCCCCAGTCGTCCACTGGTCGGTTCGAAGTGAGCAAAGAGCTGGCGCGCTCATAGCGCCGCATTACGATTTCCAGTAAGTCCTCGGCGGCAGTCATGGGTAACTTCCGCATGCCGAGGTCGTCGATAATCAGAAGCGGTACGGAAACGAACAGTTCCATGCATTCTTTGCGGGTTCCATCGATGGTGGCTTCGGCCAAGTCATCGAGCAGTTTGTGGGTTTCGCGATAGAGCACGCGATAGCCCTGTTGGATAGCGGATTGTCCGATGGCCTGGGCAAGATGACTTTTACCCGTGCCGGGCGGCCCGAGAAACAAAGCGTCTTCGTGGCGAGCGATGAAGGCGCCCGTAGCCAAGTCGAAGAGCAGACTGCGATTCATTTTTCGGTTGAAGTTGAAGTCGAAGTTATCGAGGGTTTTCTGAGCGTCGCGGAACTGGGCCTGTTTTTTTCTCCGCTCCAGTAGTCGCTCGCCACGACGAGTGAGTTCGTCGGAGACGAGACAGGAGAGGAAGTCGATCGGAGGCATGGCTTCGGTCTGAGCTTGGTGAAGCCGGGTTTCGAGCACGGCGGCGATTCCGCCCAGTCGTAATTGTCCTAAAGCTCGATTCAACTCAATGAGGTTCATCGTCTGGCTCCTGGGTTCTGAGGTTGATGAGATCGCGGTAGTGGATCAGTTCGCGAATGAGCGGATCGACTTGCCGCAGGGTGAGTTGTGGGGCGCGTTCGAGATAGCGACGAACGAAGCGGTATTCATGCACTCCCATTTCCAGAGCAGCCGCGCAGGCATCCTCGACCGCGGCGGTACCGAACTTCTTGGCTAGCGAGAGCACGCCCAGGATGCGACGAATGCCGGTTTCTCCGAGCTGGCTATAAATAAGGTGGCAGAGCGTACCGATGTGAGAACCGGCACGTCCGGCTCGCCACAGTAACTGGGAAACCTGAAGCGGCATGTGCTGGGGACGATCTTCTCTCTTAATGCGATACCAGCCGCGTTTCTGGCGTACATGCTCGCGTAGCAGCAGCCCGTTCTTGGGATCGAGAATGCGCACGTACAGCTCATCCCACTGCACGTTCACTTCTCGTCCGATCCAGCCCGGCGGTAAGCCGTAGTAGGCGGCAGCGACTTCGACGCAACCGTCCAGATTCACGCCCCGCTTGCCATGCTGGTAGTAGCGAAAAGGTTCCAGGGGAAGCGGCAGCAAGGCGGGTTTTTCTTCGACAAACATGGCGGCGACCTGTCGTTTTGTGGTGCCATGAATGCGGGTATCGGCACAGCTTGCCTCCCAACGATCCAGATAGGCTTGGGCTTCCTCCAGGCTCTCAAAGCGTTTTCCCTTTAGCGCTCGTTGGGCGTGGCCGACGCCGGATTCAACTTTTCCTTTTCGATCTGGATCCTTGATCCGACAAGGCAGAGCTACGACGCCATAGTGCGCCAGGAGGTCGCGATAGAGAGGATTCAGAGTGGGATCGTAGATGTCAGGGACGAGCACGCCTTCGCGCAAATTATCCAGAACGACCACACGCGTAGCCCCACCCAGGCGACGGAATGCTTTCTCATGTAACTCGGCCCAGATGCGCGAACCCGCTTTATCGCCGCTTTGGAGAACGCATAGCGGGCTTTCTTTGTAGCTACCCGATTTTCAAGGGTTTGTTCCGTCCGCTGTTTGACTTGGGCGTCCGGCGGGCGAATCGAGATCGTGCTACCGCTCTTCTGGGTATGACAACAGCAGGGAACGCTTCTGTATAGAAGATCTTTCAGGGATTAGGCGCTGGCGGAACTGCGCCGGTTTTGCCGGTGCCCGCCGTCCCCACCCACCCGGCCGACGCACCCCCACACCGGCCGCCTTCAGATAGGCGCTAGCCGTTTCTCGCCGCACCCCGGATGTAAAACCTGCTGGAAGCCTTCAGGCTCTTGGCAGGTCTAGGGCTTTCCGTTGTCGGTTCGGTTCTTCGAGAACTTCCACATACGCGAGGTATTTGCTGGCGCCCACACCACCGTCCTCCTCATTCCGGGCCAGGTCATGTGCCCTCAAGATTGGACGATTTTTTCCAGACCACCGATCTTGATTTCAGCAGGATATCCGAAACGATTGAGCATGGCGGAGCCCGCCTGCGCTTTCACCAGGCAGGTAGCTCCGGGGACAAACCAGGCGGCTATGTCCACAGCGCGGCAGATTTCTTCAGAAGAAGGGACGGCGCGGCGCGGTTGCGAGACGCGATGGGCTCGCATCAACCATTGCGCACGGCCGGGCAGGGGCAAAAACCGGCACATCGTAAGCGCCCACAGCCTCACAAGCGCTTCGGCCAATAGCGCCTTGAATCGCAGCGGGCTGGCCCACAGCTTATGCAGCCTGCGCATCGCGAACCTCAACCAGGCCTTTATCGGAGAGCTCTCGAAGCAGCGAGAATAGATCGCGCTCGCATTCCTCGTTGGAAACTTCATACTCGCGCAGGATCGTATCGCGAATTTCCTGTACTTTTCGAGGCTGCTGAAGCTGGTTCCAGATCAAGGTCCCTACTTCGTTGAGTCCAAAGTAAAGGCCCTGGTCGAAGTGCAGAACGACGGTTTCCGCGTCCACCTAGCACGAAACTTGGGACTTCACCGCAACCACAACGGAATCTTTTGAGATCGTCATTATTCTGGCAAGTGCGCGTTGATAGTGTAACGGACCTCCGCCCAACTCGGACCGAATATACATCAAATAATTCCGGCTCCTCGCTGGAGGCTCTAGAGATCGCTCGGCTTCAACCCAGTCTTTTTCGAAATGCGCGCTAGCATCGCTGGCCCCAGCTCATCACTATGAGCGAAAGACCAAGTGTAGTTTGGGAAGTTAGGATGACTGAGTTTCCTGTAGGAGCCAACTTGCCGGAGAAACGTCCAACCATTTTTGAGTAGCGCCTTGTAAACGATTCGAGCTTTGGTGCTCGACCACTGGCTCACGCGATATTGCGCTCCACGCTTATAGAGCTCGGCGGGGCCTCGTTGGAATGCTCCACATCGTCCGCGACTGACCGCAGTGCGATAGCGTAAGCCTTGTTGATAGCTTCTTCTCGGGTTTTGCCGTATGCGAGTGCACCGGGAACTTGCGAAATCTCAGCAATCCACCGACCATCGCTTTCCTGCTCTGTTTCGATCACAAATCGCAGGTCTTCACTCCTTGTTCCGTACGGCGGTTTGCGGTCTGGACTCATATTTGCAAGGATGCATTACGGTGTGACGCAGATGCACCTTACCAAGGTAACGTGAAGGACGAGTCAGCATATCCCATTACCGGAAAATTGCAAGCGCTGGGGACGGTTCTGATGTTGGCTCCTTACCAGTAAGCGCGACAAACGGCATGGGCTGTGCCTTCGCCATACGCTTCAAAGCATTTTTTGTTTACCGTGTTGCCGCAACCCCCATCAACGCCTGCGACACGCTCCGGATATGATCGTCCGTCATCTCCGGGTATAGCGGCAGGGAGAGGACCTCGTCCGCGGCCTTTTCGGAATGCGGGAAAGCGCGTCGCGCATATCCCAGATCCGCATAGGCCGGTTGGAGGTGAACCGGCACGGGATAGTGAATCCCGGTCTGAATGCCTTCCTTCTCCAGCGCCGATTGCACAACCTCGCGTTCCTTAGTACGGACCGTGTAGACGTGGTAGACATGCCGGGCCCAAGGCATCTGCGTCGGCAATTCCATTCCGGAGTCCGCCAGGAGTTGGTTGTACTTGCTGACGATGGCGCGCCTCGCCTCCGTCCAGGCGTCGAGATGGCGCAACTTGACGCGCAGAATGGCGCCCTGGAAACCTTCCATCCGGTAGTTGAACCCGCGCAGCACGTGATGATACTTGCGGTTCTGTCCCCAGTCGCGCAGCATGCGAACGGTACAGGCGTACTCGGCATTGCTGGTGGTCACCGCTCCGCCCTCGCCGTAGGCTCCCAGATTCTTGCCAGGATAGAAACTGAAACACGCCATATCCCCGATGCTGCCCACCGGCCGTCCCTTGTATTTCGCTCCGTGGGCCTGCGCGGCATCTTCGATCACGACCAGGTTGTGCCGCCGCGCCACGTCCATGATGGGGTCCATGTCGGCAGGCTGTCCGTAAAGATGCACCGGCAGAATCGCCTTGGTCCGAGGCGTGATCGCCGCCTCGATCGCAGCGGGATCCATGGTGAACGAGCGCGGATCGATATCCACCAGCACCGGCTTCGCTCCGGCGTACACCACGGCCGCGACGCTGGCGACAAAGGTGAAGGGCACGGTGATGACTTCGTCGCCGGGACCAACCCCAGCGGCCAGCAACGCCAGATGCAATGCGCTGGTGCCGGAATTCACCGCAATGCACTCGGATGTTCCGCTATAGGCTGCGAAGTCCTGTTCGAAACCGGCGACCTCCGGCCCCAGCACGAACTGGCAGGTCTCCAGCACGCGCGCAATGGCCGCATCAATTTCAGGCTTGATGCTGCGATACTGCGCCTTTAAATCGAGATAAGGAACTTTGATGTTTGCCATGATGTCCAAATTCTATGCGCATCCGCGCTGCATTTCCTATGGCTCTTTAGTGGATGAAAAAGCCAGTGCCTGCGATCACAATCCCCACAACCGCAAATGCGATGCCGAGAAACCAGTAAAGCCTGCGTCCGGAAAGCAAAGTGATGGAGGTGATCACTAATCCGATTTCGAGAAACACTTCCGACAAATCAAACCGGTCGGCCTGATGACGTTCCACCGCAACCTCTGCCTCGAGTTGGTTGGCTTCGTCTTCGGCATCTTTCTGCTCCCCCTGGTAGCGGGTGGCATCTTTGGAATACTGGTCGCGCAACTTCGGCAGCGCGGCGTTATCGGTCGTGGGTTCCACCGAGGTCAAGTCGTTAAATAGTAGATCGAGATGTCGCCGAAAAGTTTTCGACTGGTAAAACGCCCACTTGTCGGCAGCCTTGGCCTGCAGTACAACTTCTTCGGTGTGGGCGCGATGCCCCAGCAAAGTCACTACCGCAACCAGGACGGCCAAGATCGCCATTGTGACCGACACCGGTGCGAGCTTGGGATCGCCCTTCGCGTGCTCGGCATGCTCCTGCAATTCGGTGAGTTCTTCGGTCATCCAATCACTCTCCCATGACCTTGACGATGACGCGCTTGTCGCGCTGCCCGTCGAATTCGGCGTAGAAAATTCTCTGCCACGTGCCCAGGTCGAGCTTGCCCGCGGTGATGGGCACGATCACCTCGTGGTGAATCAACAAGGCCTTGAGATGCGAGTCCCCGTTGTCTTCGCCGGTGTCGTGATGTTTGTAGTTCTGGCGAAAGGGCGCCAGATGTTCCAGCCATTGATCGATGTCCTCAATCAATCCGCTCTCGTTGTCGTTGACATAAACGCCGGCGGTGATGTGCATGGCCGAAACCAGGACCATCCCTTCGCGCACGCCGCTCTTGCTGACAATCTGTTCGACCTGCGGCGTGATGTGTATGTACGCGCGATGCGTCTTGGTATGGAATTTCAAATATTCGGTAAGCGTCTTCATCTTTGAAAATGTGTCGTGAACGATCTAACGCAACGCCTCTGCAATTTTGCCGCTGGCGAGCAGGTCGGCAATCCGCGCCAGATCGCCGTACATGACCCGGTCATGCTCCATGGTGGGACAGACCGACCGGATGGCCGCGTGCGCCGCCTGCCCGCGCTTCGACGTCTTCAACGGAGCCATGAAGTCGATGGCTTGTGCCACTGCCATGGCTTCAATGGCCAGCACGTTGCGGGTATTTTCCACCACGCGTCTCAGCTTCAGCGCGGCCGTCATCCCCATCGAAACGTAATCTTCTTTATTCCCGGACGTGGTGATCGAGTCCACGGATGCGGGATGCGCCAGCACTTTGTTTTCGCTGACCAGCGCCGCCGCCGTGACCTGCGGCATCATGAATCCGGAATTCAGGCCTGCGCCCGGGGCTAGAAACGGCGGCAACCCTTCGCTGAGCGCCGGATTCACCAGGCGCTCGATGCGCCGTTCGCTGATGCCGGCCAGCGCGCTGAGCGCAATCGCTAGAAAATCGAGCGCAAAGGCCAGCGGCTCGCCGTGAAAATTTCCTCCCGAGATGACGTCGCCCTCGGCCTTGTTCGCGTCGGTGATGAAGACCAGTGGATTATCGACCGCGGAATTTAGTTCGGTCTCAAATACGCTGCGGCAATGCGCCAGCGTGTCCCGCACCGCTCCGTGAACTTGCGGAATGCAGCGCAGGGAGTAGGCGTCCTGCACGCGTCCGCATTGACGATGCGACTCGCGGATTGCGCTGCCCTCGAGCATGCGGCGAAGGTTCGCGGCGCTTTTCATCTGCCCGCTATGCGGCCGCGCCTTGTGAATGCGCTCGTCGAACGCCGCATCGGTTCCTTTAAGGGCGTCGCAGCACAGCCCGCCCAGGACGTCGGCGGAATCCACTAGCCGTTCCGCCGCCAGCAGCGCCAGCGTACCCACGGCCAGCATGGCCTGAGTTCCGTTGATGAGCGAGATGGTCTCTTTCGCTTCCAGGACGAGAGGCTTGATCTGGGCACGCTTCAAAGCTTCGGCGCCCGAAATGCGAAGACCTTTGTCGTCGAAGCACTCGCCTTCGCCGATGAGAGCCAGCGCGAGGTGCGCCAACGGCGCCAGATCGCCGCTCGCTCCGACGCTTCCCTGGGACGGAACGACCGGGGTCACGCCGCGATTGAGCATCTCGCAAAGCGTGTCGATGACCAGGGCGCGCACGCCGGAATGTCCCTTGGCGAGCGAGTTCGCACGCAACAGCATCATGGCCCGAGTTTCCGCAATTGGAAGCGGGCTGCCCATTCCCACCGCGTGGGACCGCACAAGATTGACCTGCAACTCGCGGATCTGATCTCCAGCAATGCGGACGTCGCTGAGCTTGCCGACTCCCGTCGTAATGGCATAAGCGACTTTATTGCCGGCAACAATTTCCTCTACCACCGCGCGCGCACGATTCACAGCCTCGCGCGCATCCGCCGAGAGCAACGCCGCGCGCCGTTCGCACGCCACGTCGCGCACGCTTTCGAGCGTGAGATCGTTTCCGTTGATATGAAGTGCGTTCAAGATAAGTCCCCGAGTCTTATTTACCGATCGCGGTACGGAACACGCGCAGATACCTTTCCGGCAACGTCGTGACCTTCATCTTCGAATCGGTCACAATGTGAGTCGTCTCGCCTTCCGCCAGAAGGGTTCCGTTCTCCACGCGCACCAGTTCGTACTGGAAGACAATCACCGATTCGCGCACGGTTTTCAGCCATGTCCGCACTGCGACTTCCTCGTCGTAAAACACCGGCGCGCGGTAGCGGCACTTGACTTCGGCGACGGCGATGAACCGTTCTTCTTCGCGTTCCAGGTCGCGGTAGGAAAAGCCCATCTGCCGCATCAATTCCACACGCCCGACTTCGAACCAGATTAAATGATTGGAGTGATACACCACGCCCATCTGATCGGTTTCCGCGTAGCGGACGCGCAGCCGCGTCTCATTCAGCGTGTGATCGTGGTTGCCAGAACTCATTTTCCCGTCCACACCGGTTTGCGTTTTTCCAGAAATGATGCGATCCCTTCGCGGAAGTCGGCCGTGGTGCGAATGGCCGCATTCTCCCGCACCGCCGCGCCGATCTGGGCATCGATTTCAGCGCGCGCGTGATCGGTCAGCAATTGTTTAGTCGCCCGCAATGAGGCGGAACTGTTCTCCATCAGCAGCGCGGCCAGTTCTCGCGCGCGGTTCAGCAGATTCTCAGACGGAACAATCTCGCTGACCAGTCCCATGCGCGCCGCTTCGTCTGCCCCGAAGATTCTCCCCGTCAGCAGCAGATCGCGCGCCTGCTTTTCGCCCACCTGGCGCAGCAGGAACGTTGATACGATGGCGGGCACAAATCCGATGCGCACTTCAGTGTAGCCAAACTTCGCTTCAGGCACCGCCAGCGTGAAATCGCACAGCAGAGCCAGGCCGGTGCCTCCCGCGATGGCCGCGCCGTTCACCGCGGCGATGGTCACTTTGGGGAACTCATACAGCGCCCGAAACAGCCGCACCATCGTTTCCGAATCTTCGAGATTCTGCTCGGGCGAACGGCCGAGAAGCGCCTTCAGGTTCTCCAGATCCAGCCCCGAACAAAAGGCCTTGCCCGCTCCGGTGAGAATCAGGACGATTGCCTCCGACTTGGCGACCTCATCGAGCGCGCGCAGCAGGTCGTCAATCAATTCGAAGCTGATCGCATTGCGCTTTTCCGGACGGTTGAGAGTGATGGTGGCGAGGCCGCCTTCCAATGCGAGTTGCAGTGTGTTGTAGGTCATGCGGAAACTCGATTGCAAATTTCTCCGATGCCGTTACGCAACGACAATCGCGGCACAGGATGTCAGATCATTTGAGCGGCGGCTAATCCGCAGCATGGGACTCCGAGTACTTCGCCGCAATTCCGCCGGTCGCCTTCAGAAGAGTATCGAGCGGCTTCAGGGTTGGCAACTCCGCGCCCCGCTGCCGAAGCGTGTCGATAGCTTTTTCGGTGGCGATGTTGCCCACCAACGCATCCTGCGCAAAAGGACAGCCGCCCAATCCGCCGACCGCCGAATCGAAGCGCCGGCAGCCTGCGTCGTAGGCCGCCGCAATTTTCGCCGCAGCCTGCTCGGGACGGCTGTGCAGATGCACGCCGATCTCGAGGTAATCGTACTTCGCCATCACCGCGCCGACCAGGTCGGTGATCTGCTGCGGACTGGCCACGCCCACCGTGTCTGCCAGCGAGATCTGGTGCAGGTTATCCACTTCCATCAGCGAGATTGCTTCGACGACCTCGTCGGGATTCCACAAGTCGCCATAGGGATTGCCGAACGCCATTGAAATGTAAACCACCACGTTGAGTCCTGCGTCGTCGGCTTTCTTCTGAATCTTCTCCAGTTCTTCCAGCGCATTTTCGGGAGACTGGTTCTGGTTCTTGCGCAGAAATGTTTCGGAAATGGAGTAGGGAAATCCCAGCGTCGAAACCGCCTGCGTCGCAATCGCCCGCTCCGCGCCCTTTTCGTTCACCACGATGCCGATGATCTCGACATCACCCGGCGGATCGAGTTCCTTGAGCACTTCTTCGGAATCGGCCATCTGCGGCACAGCCTTGGGAGACACGAACGACACCGCGTCGATGTGCTTGAATCCCACGCTGATCAGCGCTTTGAGATAGTCCACCTTCAGGTCGGCAGGAATCATCCCCTTCAGCCCCTGCCAGGCATCGCGCGGACATTCAATCAATTTGACGGTTCCACTCATACGAAAATCTTGGCCACGGATCGACACGGATTCGCACGGATCAAGCGAAAGATTTGAAAAATCCGTGTTGATCCGCGTAAATCCGTGGCGAAAGAATCACGTTTGCAAGACTCCTACCTTGAACTCGGCTACGTCCGGATTCAGCGCGGCGGCTTCCAGCGCCTGTGTGATCGCATCGCGGGTCTCGATCGGATCGATGATCTTATCGATCCACAGCCGTGCTGCGCCGTAGCGCGGATCGGTCTGCTCGTCGTAAGTGCGCTTGACCGACTCGTAGAGTTCTTTCCGCTCTTCCTCGCTCAACGTTTTTCCGCCGCGCTCCAGTTGTTTTACTTTGATCTCGACCAGCGTTCCCGCTGCGGAATCTCCGCTCATCACCGCATAGCGCGCCGTCGGCCAGGCAAACACAAAGCGCGGATCGTAGGCCTTGCCGCACATGGCATAATGCCCCGCGCCAAACGATCCGCCAACGATGACGGTAATCTTCGGAACCACGGAATTCGAAACCGCGTTCACCATCTTCGCGCCCGCTTTGATGATGCCGCTCCATTCCGCGTCGCGCCCAACCATGAATCCGTTTACATCGTGAAAGAAAACCAGCGGGATCAGATTCTGATTGCAGTCCATGATGAAGCGTGCTGCCTTTTCCGCGGACTCGGTGTAGATGACGCCGCCGAACTCGACTCGCTTGTGTCCCTCATGATCCGTCTGCTGCGCGTGCAGTTTCTGATTCGCCACGACGCCCACCGCGAACCCGCCGATGCGCCCGTAGCCACAGATCAGCGTCTTCCCGTAATCCGGTTTGTACTCATCGAAGCGGCTGCCGTCGAGCACGCGCGCCAGCACTTCCTTCATGTCATACGGCCGCGCGGGGGAGGGATCGTAGATTCCGTAGATCTCTTCGGCGGCCAGTTCGGGCTCAACCGGCTTCTTGCGATCCCAGGGCGAGAGGCGCCGGTATCCCCATTTTTCGATGATGGAACGAATGCGCGCGAGACAGGCTTCATCATTCGGTTCGCGGAAGTCGACCGTGCCGCTGATCGCCGAATGCATCGCCGCGCCGCCCAGATCTTCAGCGGAAACTTTCTGTCCAATGGCCGCCTGCACCAGCGCCGGGCCGGCGAGAAATAATCCACTGCCGTCGGTCATTAAGACGTGATCGCACATGACCGGCAGATATCCTCCACCCGCCACGCACATGCCCATGATGGCAGCAATCTGCGGAATGCCCATCGCCGACATCACGGCATTGTTGCGAAAGACGCGGCCGAAATCGTCGGTGTCGGGAAAGACATCTTCCTGGAGAGGCAGGAACACTCCGGCGGAATCAACCAGATAAATCGTGGGAATCCGGTTTTCGATGGCGATGTTCTGCGCCCGGATGACCTTCTTCGACGTCATGGGGAAAAACGCGCCCGCCTTCACCGTCGCGTCGTTGGCGATGATCATTGTCAGGCGGGTCTGCACGCGCGCCAACCCGGTGATGACGCCGGCCGCCGGGGCTCCGCCCCACTCTTCGTACATTCCGTAAGCCGAGTACAAACCTAATTCAAAGAATGTTCCAGGATCGGCCAGTAATCCAATTCGCTCGCGAGCCGTGAGTCGCCCTTTCGCGTGCTGACTCTCGATGGCCTTGGCTCCTCCGGCTTCGCAGATCTTCTCGCCTTCATTGCGCACTTGCGACATGAGGTCGGCCAGAAAGCGCATGTTGGCTTCAAAGCGCGCCGAGGTGGGATCGACCTTGGTGGTCAGCACACTGCCCGGAGCCGAGCCGTTCGTTGCCAGTGATTCGTTGCGTTCAGCCATGATTTGAGGACACGGACTGATTACGGTATACCAGCCGGGCGCAAGGGCGCAATGCAGCGTAATCCGAGTGTAGGGCTCGGTTCGAGTTACTCTGCGAGTTTCCGCGCATCCTCTGCATTCTTTCCGTTGGCTGCGCTGAAAAAGCTTAAACGCAGAGGCCGCCGAGAAATGCCGCTAAGGTCGCTGAGAAGACAGAAAGAACCGGAGATCGGTCAGGGTGCAAGGCGTCGGATGGCCTCGGCTACCGGATCATCCGCGATTGCGTTGATCAGGCCCATCCTGAACGCGTTCTTCGCGCTGATTTTTTCTGCGGCTACAAACATTTGCATGGCGCGTCCTTTGCCGATCAGCCGCGGCAGGCGCTGGGTTCCGCCCCAGCCGGTGATCAGTCCTAAGGCTGCTCCGCGATGTCCGAAGATCGCGTGAGGCGAGGCGATCCGGTGATGGCAGGCTAGCGCCAGGTCGAGCCCGCCGCCCATGCAATATCCGGAGATTGCGGCGTAGACCGGGGCAGTAAAGTCCGCAATCGCGGCCATCAATGTCTGCCCCATTTTCGAGAATTCGTAAGCAGTTGGACCGTCGAGCGCAGAAATCTCTGCCAGGTCCGCGCCTGCCGAAAAGAACCGGTCATTTCCCGCAATGACCAGGCCCGCAGCCGGCAGGCCCGCAACCCCCAGCGGCGGCGCTCGCCGCGCCAGCCGGCCGATCTCGTCGGTCAGCGAGAGCACCCGCTTGCGAGTCAGGCGGTTGGTCCCGTCCTCGGACTGCAGGCGGAGCACGTGAACACTCCCGTATAGCTCAAGCAAGAATTCCGACACGAGATCTTCCTGGCAGGATTCGTCTTCGTCTATGCGATTCGCTCGATCCATTCGGCCAGACGGCAGCCGTCTTCTTCCAGCAGAAATGTTCCGACGCCATAACATTCGCCGACGATGCGATGCGACTCCGGATCGCGGGCCGCCCGCGTGATCCATTGCTGCCCCACGCGATACTGCACGGCCGTGAACCATTTCTGCGGAAGCACCTCCACCAGTCCGGCCTGCAAATAAAAAACAAACAGCGCGAATGCGGGATCGTCATTCGACATTGCTTTATAGCTGGTGGGAACAATCAGTTCGTCGAGCGCCGATAATTCTGCGGGAATTTCGATCTTGTGCGTGCCCGGCCCTAGAGCCAGCGGAATCTCGATGTCTGCGACGGGAGCAGTCGCCGCATAGATGCGCTCAGACGATGCTTTGAACCAGCCCGCCACCTCCGCCAGATCGAATGCTTTCAGTTGATCGGGATCGAAGCAGGCCAGCCGGATGGAACGTCCTTCGGGGCACCAGATGCCAAGAAAATGCGGCGGTACGAGAAAGGGACGGCAGTAGGTGTTCAATGCCAGCCGAACTTGGTCAGGCTCCTGCTTGAGACCGAGGGTGACGAGATGCGCAACCGGACCTCCGGCGCCGTGATGTGTCCATACGAACTGCTGTCCGGACGGCGAGCGGAAGGCGGGAAAGGTTTCCCAGTACCAGGGAGTAGGACCGACAGTTTTCGAGAGAATACTTTTCAGGCGGGACGAATCGATCTCGGACATTACCCAGCCGCCGGGACGCCGGGTCCCTTCACATGCGCGCGAATGAATTGCACGATTTCATCCATCGCGGTGCCCGGCTGGAAGATCGACGCCACGCCGGCCTTTTTCAAGCCATCAATATCCTGATCGGGAATAATTCCGCCGACCAGCACGATGACGTCGTCCATTTTGTTCTGCTTTAGCAGGTCCATAACGCGTGGCACGATGGCGTTGTGCGCGCCCGAGAGAATCGACAGACCGATCACCTGCACATCTTCCTGCAGCGCCGCCGTCACGATCATCTCCGGCGTCTGCCGCAGTCCGGTATAGATCACTTCCATGCCCGCATCGCGCAACGCGCGGGCAATCACCTTGGCGCCGCGATCGTGCCCGTCGAGCCCGGGCTTGGCTACCAGCACGCGGATTTTGATGTCAGCCATCGATCACCATTTAACCACAGAGGGCAGGGAAGAACACAGGGGATGCGGTTAAAGGTAGGGGTGCAATTGTGAAGAGTGGGGTCATCCCGAAGCCCCGCGCTTTTACGAGCGGGGCGAGGGATCTCGCAAGTAGCATAACGCGCGATTCCCGGGAGATCCTTCGCTGCGCCTGAAAACCGGCTCCGCTTGATTGCATAACAACGTTGGCCCGTCGCGAGTAGATTGGTATGCGATGAACCAAGACCAAGGCTCGTGAGAGGAGCCAACGTCATGTTGATTATAGGATGCGATTTCCATCCTGGGTTTCAGCAGGTCGCGATCTTTGACAATCGAACGGGAGAGATTCAAGAAAAGCGGTTACAGCACCGCGCCGAGGCGGAGCAGTTTTACCGGTCGCTGGCGGGCCAGGAAGTGCGGGTGGGGATGGAGGCTTGCGGGCACTATCCGTGGTTCGAGCGGCTGCTGGCGGAGTTGGGCTTCGAGTTGTGGTTCGGCGACGCCGCCAAGATCCGGGCCGCGGTGGTGCGCAAGCAGAAGACCGACCGGAGGGACGCGGAGCATCTGCTGGAGTTGTTGCGGCAGGACCGGTTTCCGCGGATCTGGGTGCCGAGTCTGCAGGTGCGGGATGTGCGGCAGTTGCTGGTGCATCGCCACAAGCAAGTGCAAGCGCGGACCCGTACGAAGAATCAACTGCAGGCCATGGCGCTGAGTCACGGGGTGCAGAAAAAACGCAAGCTGTGGAGCAAGGCAGGGCGCGCGGAGTTGGAGCAGTTGCCCTTGCTGCCCTACGCGGCCGAGCGGCGCAAGCGGTTGCTGGAAGCGCTGGACGGGCTGGAAGCGGAAATCGTCGAGCTGGACCGGCGAGTCTGGGAAGAAGCGCGGCAGCGACCGGAGGCGGTGCGGCTGATGACGCATCCAGGAGTGGGACCGGTGACGGCGTTGGCCATGGTGCTGACCCTGGGGCCGGCGGAACGATTCGAATCGGGCAAGCAAGTGGGCAGTTATTTTGGCCTGATTCCGAGCGAAGATTCCAGCGGCGGAAAACAGCGGCTGGGCAGGATCAGCAAACAGGGCAGTTCGTTTCTGCGCTTTTTGCTGGTGGAAGCGGGACAGACGGCGGCGCGTTACGATCCGCAACTGAAACGCTTCTATCGCCGCCTGGCGGTGCGCAAGAATCGCAGCCTCGCCAAGGTGGCCGTGGCCAGAAAATTAGCCACGCGGTTGTACCTGATGTTGCGCGAAGACTGGACGTACGCGCAACTCTATCAGGCCGTCATGCAGGTGAGCCCGAGTCATTCTGTGGCCGGCGAGTAACGGAGCCGAGCGCTTGAGTGGGCAGCCTGCCTCCCTGAAGCGTCAGGGAGATCGAAGTGAATAATCGTGGGCGCAAGTACCGAAGAGATGGATGGTGGGACCTGAGGTCCCGCTGCAAGATTGAATCGAGTGACGAGCTTGGTCTGGACATCAAAAACGTTCTACGAGAGCGAAATGGCGCTTTTGTAACACCCAAAGCGTCCACGCCGGAGTGTGGGCAAAATTCGCTTGACAGAGTACAACGTCGTTAGAGACAGGATGACGCCCTCTAGAATCAAACACCACTACCCGGTTAAAGGGTCTTGATGTCCAGGCTGCGCCACATGTACCAGCACGCGATGCTGCGGTAGGGCGCCCAGGCCTGGGCGATCTTCTCCATGTCTTTGGGCTTCGGCAGCTTCCGCTTCTTGTAATGTTTCTTGACCGCCATCTGCACGCCGTAGTCTCCAGTCGGGAGGACGTCCGGACGCCGCAAGGAGAACATGAGAAACATGTGCGCCGTCCATACGCCAATGCCTTTGACCTGCGTCAGATGCTTGATCACCTCATCATCCGGCAGATCCGGCAGCTTCGAAAAATCCAGCAGCCCGGCCGCAGTCTTGGCGGCGAGATCTTTTAAATAAGAGGACTTCTGTTTCGACAGCCCCACGCTGCGCAGTTGCTCATCCGATAGTTTCAGGATGCCTTCAGGAGTCAGCGGTTCCCCGGCGAGCGCGGCGAAGCGGTTGAAGATGGTGACCGCGGCCTTGCCATTCAGTTGCTGATAAACGATGGCCTCAGCCAGGCTGGCAAACTCCGCTGGGCCGTATTCCATCCGGCAGGGGCCGACCCGCTCGATAATTGCCGCCAGGACCGGATCACATTTGTTGAGATGATTGAGAGCCTTCCGCATGTCCTATACGTTTATCATAAAATTCAAATGATAGCGAACAAACAGCGAATTACGATTACCATGTACCGCGCACACCCGCCAGCACAAGCCCGGCCAGTCCGCCTCCCAGCACAACCCAGGCGGGACTGAGCTTCCATCGCAAAAGAATGCCAAACGACAGCAGAGCGATGAGCCATGCCGCCCACCCGCGCAGGGCGTCGGCGCCGAGCCGAAATGTGACTCCGGCCATCAGCGCTACGGCGCAAACGTTCGCCGAATCCAGAAAGGCCGCGATCCACGCGGACTGACGCAGACGAAACAAAACCGGCGCCAGCAGGGCGACGTAGAAGAATGAAGGCAGAAAGATTCCCAGGGTGGCGACGGCCGCTCCGGGCACGCCTCCGAGAATGTATCCGATGAACGTGGCGGTGGAGAGCACGGGGCCGGGCGTGAATTGGCCGATCGCGACCGCGTCGAGCAATTGCTGCTGCGTGAGCCAGGCATGCTGCCGCACCAGTCCTTGCTCCAGAAATGCCAGCAGCACGTAACCCCCGCCGTAGAGAACGGCGCCAACTTTCAAAAAGAACAGAGCGATGCGGCCGAGCGAAGGAGGAATCGTCGCGGAGGAAAACAAAACGGCCGTGCCCCTCGATGGCAGACGGAGAAATGGCGCGAGGGCGAGCGCGGCCGTGGCGCGGAGTTTGGTGACGCGGCGCGCGATCATCCCCAGCAGGCCGCCGCCGAACAAAATTGCGACCGCATTCAGCCCAAAGAAAAAGGTAGCCAGCGCGAGAGCGCCAAGAACGGCCAACGCGAAATCTTTCACCGCCGTTTTTCCCAATCGCCAAATGGCAATTGCGATTACCGCCAGCACGGCGGGCTTGATCCCCGCCAGGATTGCCGCGGCCTGCGGCAGACTTCCGAAACGTACGTAAGTCCAGGCGAAGGCTCCCGTGATCAACGCCGCCGGAACAATGAAGCTTGCGCCCGCCACGCAAAGTCCCGGCCATCCCGCCCGCGCGTAGCCTACATTGATCGCAGTCTCGGTGGAGGTTGGCCCCGGAATCAGATTGGCCGCACCCAGCATGTCGAGGAATTGCTGCCGCGTTACCCAGCGCCGCTTGCCCACTACTTCGGTTTCAATGAGCGCGACGTGCGCCGCCGGGCCTCCGAAACTGATTGCGCCAAGCTTGAGGAAGAGAATTGCGAGTTCGCGCAGTCGTGCTGCCAGGGAATCGCTGGAGGAAGAGGAAGACGGTTGTGCGGCGTGCTGCTGGCTCACTGGCGATCACCGCTGTCGGTCGTGGGAGCTTTGGCCCGATACCACCAGAAACAGCAGGCACATCAGCATGGCAAAATCGGCGCGCGCATCGCTGACCATGTACCAGAATCCCTGGCCGGCGCGCATCAGTTCAGGAATTTTGGTGGTGGCAATGGCGGTACAAATAATCACGAGGAGCGGAATCGCGGCCAATCGCGTGAAGAGTCCCGCCAAGACGAGCAGGCCGCAAACAATCTCAAACGCTCCCACAAAATGGGCTGTGAACGCCGGATGGGAGAAGCCGATGCGCGTGAACCGCTCCACTCCCATGTGGGCATCGGTGTATTTGAGAATTCCCTGGGTGAGAAAAATCAGGCCGACCGCGAGCCGGATGAAGATTGTTCCTCTCTGGATCGTCGAACTGTCGTGGAGTTTCATAGAAGCGAACGATGTCCCATCGCTGGTTTAGTCTCCTGATGACGCAGCCATACCTAAGAGAGGAATTTCACCGTCTCTTCCACCAGCGTGGCCGTCGGCTTGTAGGGATCTCCGGGCGCGTCGTATTCGATCGAGCAATATCCCTTGTAGTTGTATTTTTTCAGAGTGGCGAAGGCTTTTGCCAGGTCCACGCGCGAAGCTTTGCCTTGCTCATCGACCTCGCCATCTTTCACGTGACAGATGGCGTAGGCGTGCGCAAACATGGCGTCCATGGCGCGATCCTGGAACGCTTCATCATGCGCGGCCAGTGAATTCCCGAAGTCCGGCAGCGCCCGCAGCCACGGGCTCCCGACCTTCTCAATCACCTGCACAATGAAAAATGGATCTTCGCTGACAGGATTGTCGTTTTCCAGATGGACGACAACATTCTTCTTCGCCGCGTATTCCGCGACGCGGGCCAGCGTATCGGCCGCTCGTCCTACATCTGGCTTCGAATCCTTCGCGCCGTCAATGTGAGTACGAATGCTCGGTGAACCCAGCGCCGCTGCAACGTCGATCCATTGCTCGCTCCCGGTCACCGCCTTCTCGCGCTCCGCCGGATCCATCGCGTATTGGCTGTGCCCCTGGTCCACGGCGATATCGACTATTGCAGAATGTGCTCGTTCCACAGCCGATCGGAAGGTCTCAAGATATTTGGCACCGGTAGAAGGAAAAATTGGACTCCAGGGCTCGATGTTGTGGACGTTGAATTTCTCCACCACATGCGCGGCAAAATCTTTCAATTCCATCTGCTGTGCCGCCGGGACCGTGCTCGGCGTCTTTCCATCCCAACCTTTCCATCCCACAATGAATTCACGAAATGGATAGGCCGCCACTGCAACCCGCTTTCGTGGATCGGAAGGAAATTTCACCGCAGGCCCGGTACTCGATGCGCGCGCCACTGCGGGCAATAACCACGCCGCTGCTGCCGCCGTCGCGCATTCCTCAACGAATTGTCTCCGTGTAACCCTCATGCGCGAAAGTGTAGCAGAAAGCGAGGTGCAGCACGGATTGTGAAGTTCCCGCGACCTCGCATATTCTGGAGAGCCCGACAGTTCGGTCGATCCGACATCCTGACCTGCGGGCCGGCAGTCGAGAAGGTGGAGAGGAGCTTGATGACGATTCTGGAGTTCAGTCTTTTGCTGTGCGCTAGTTCGATGGTTGCCGGCTTGGTGGGCGCGTTGACGGGATTAGGAGGAGGAGTGGTGCTGGTGCCGCTGCTCACTCTGTTGTTCAAGGTCGACATTCGCTACGCCGTCGGAGCCTCGCTGGTGTCGGTAATCGCGACCTCTTCAGGCGCAGCGGCAGCGTACGTGAAAGAGGGATTCTCCAACATCCGCATTGGCATGTTCCTTGAAATCGCTACCACGCTGGGCGCGCTTCTGGGAGCGGCCTTGGCAACCCGTGTCTCAACCCATGCGATCGCAATTGTGTTTGGGATCGTGCTGCTGTTTTCGGCCTATTTTTCGCGCAAGCCGCGATCGCAAGCGGCACGCGCCGCGCCGCGCGACCGGATCGCAGCCTGGTTGCGCTTGAACGGCAGTTTTCCTGGACGCAACGGACTTACGAATTACAACGTTCAGAACGTGCCTTTGGGGTGGGCGCTCATGTTTGTCGCCGGCACGTTATCGGGACTGCTCGGCATCGGTTCCGGCGCCATGAAAGTGCTGGCCATGGATCAGGCCATGAAAATTCCGTTTAAAGTTTCGACCACGACCAGCAATTTCATGATCGGAGTCACGGCCGCGGCCAGCGCCGGCGTCTATCTGAACCGCGGCTACGTCGATCCCGGCCTCGCTATGCCGGTCATGCTGGGAGTCCTGGCCGGCTCGCTTCTGGGGGCAAAAATTCTGATGAGAGTCCATGCCAAATGGCTGCGCCTCGGCTTCAGCCTGGTCATTGTGCTGCTTGCCATTGAGATGCTTTACAACGGCGTCTCGGGAAGGATCTGAGAGTGTTGAAGAATTGGGGCGATCAGAAAATCGAGATTATCGTCGGCCAGTTGCTGCGCGTGGGCGTGCTGCTCTCGGCCTCGGTCGTATTCATCGGCGCCTGCATTTACCTGGTGCGCCATGGCGGAGCGCCCGTGAACTACGGAGCGTTTCAGGGCGAACCGGCGGACCTGCGAAGTATCGGCGGGATTCTCCGCTTCGCTGCCGGAATGCATGGGCGGGGAATCATCCAGCTAGGACTTTTGCTGCTGATCGCGACGCCGGTTACGCGCGTCGCCTTCTCCATCTTTGGTTTTGCCGAGGAGCGGGACGGCCGCTACGTCATCTTCACCTGCATCGTGTTCGCTATCCTGATGTACAGCTTGTTTGCCTCGGTCTGATTCCAGGATTTCGCTGAGGGAGTTGTCGCGTTGCGTGAATTGCCGATGACGGCTCAGTCTGAGGGAAGCAAAATCAAAACCACGAAGGACACGAAGTCACACGAAGAAAACTCGGCAAAGAAATTCTCGTGATCCCTAGTCGGCGGGTGGCCCCACCCTTTGACGGTGGATTCCTGCTTGCGCCATCTATCCTGAGGGTGCCCCGTCCTTGCGTTTTTTGCAAGGGCGGGTACGATGCTGCCAGCACGCGATCTGCTTACCTCTTGTGCCGGCGTCGTGGTTCCCGCCCTTCGCAAAACAAAACACGCGAAGGACGGGGCGCCCACGGTATGGGTTGCGTCGGCGAGATCAAAAAGCCCCAGGTCACCGCCCGCGTCGTGGCGAAAACTGGTCCAGTCAAAACTCAAGGTCCCTCCACTGCGCAGATCATCGCTTTCGCGATGATCTGCTCCGGTCGGGATGACAGAATTTTGGACGTGCTACATTTACCGCAATGCGTTCTGAGATAGAACAAGCCGTGCAACTGTTGCAGCGGGGGGACGATGCGGCGCTGGAGCAGGCTCTGGCTTTGCTCCAAAATACGGTGTTCTCCTTCAGCATGCGCGTCTGCGGGCAGCGTGAGGATGCGGAAGACACGATGCAAGAAGTACTGCTCAAGTCGGTTCCATACCTGCCCAAATTCGACAGTCCCAAAGCGCTTGTGGTGTGGCTCTATAGGGTGGCAAAGAACCGTTGCCTGATGAGCCGGCGCCGGAGCAAGTTTGCCCCCAATCCGGACCTTTCTCTGGAAGAGCTCATGCCCGATCGGAAGGAGCTTGAGCAGCTGGGCGCCGACGGCAGCATCAACCCCGAAGCCTTCGCCATTCGGAGTCAGGAAGCGGGACGGTTGCGAGACGCCATTCAGCGGCTGCCGCCACAATACCGTATTGTTTTGGTGCTGCGCGATATGGAAGGGCTGACCGACGAAGAAGTGGCCGAGATCACCGGGCTACGTTCCGGAACCGTGCGGGTTCGTCTCCACCGGGCGAGGTTGTTTGTTCGGAAGGAATTGGTGAAAAGGTTGAAACCACGCTCCGGGAGAGCGGCGGTCGCCACGCCAGTTTCTTTCCCAGAACAGCCTGGCGGCGAACCGCCCAGACCTGCCCGTTGCAAGGCCATGTTTGCGGAGCTCTCGAACTATCTCGACGAACAATTGGATGATTCGCTTTGTGGAGAACTGGAGCGGCATCTCGGCGGTTGCGAACCGTGCAAGGCGTTCCTCTCCAGCCTCGAAGCGACGATTGATCAGTGTCGAAACTCCGCGCGGGAGTGCCCCCCAAGTAAGAAAGCCGTCCGGCTTCGCAAGCAACTGCTGAAGAACTACGAAGAGACCCTCGCAGTGGTCAGACCGAAGTTGTAGCCCTCCTTACAGCCACCGCGCCCCCTCCGGCCGATCTTCTCTGTAACAAAATTCGACTTCCTGCATTTATTCGTGTGCTTGGTCGATAGAAGCCAGCAGGAGGCAATCATGATCACAGCTAAAGTCGAACTGACTCAACCACTTAAGCAACAGCGCCAGTTTGTGGCCCAGACCGGAAGCGAACATTTCTTCCTGCTCGACGACAGCGCCGGAGGTACGGGCCCGAAACCTATCGAACTGGTTGCGGCCGGACTTGCCGGATGCACTGCTTTCGACGTGATCACCGTCCTGCGACAGAAGTACCACCAGAAAGTGACCGGTTACGAGGTGCGCGTGGAAGCGGACCAAGCCGAGCGTCCGCCTCAAGTCTTTACCAATGTCCGCATCCACCATGTGGTTTGTGGATTCGACATCGACCCTTCTGCAATCGAACAGGCCATTCACTTGTCCGAGGAGAAGTATTGTTCCGTCGGAGCCATGGTGCAGAAGACAGCTGCTTTCCACACCACGTTTGAGATCGTTGCGGAGAAGGCGGAATGGGTGAATCCGACGGAACCTGCGGAAACCCGTGCGTGAGAAATTCCTAATTTGATCCTCTTGGTAACCACCTGAGTGATTCAGATCACGGTTCTAGGACCGATTCATAGAAGACGATGGAAATACAAGATAAAGATCGATTGCCAATAGGTCGTGCCAACATGAGCATTCATGCTCGACGCGCTGCTTTATTCATCCTGATTGCGCTGTTGTTTGGTGTCACTAAGAGGTCATTCTCCCAGACGCCGACCGAGCCTTCCCCCCTTTCCTTACAGCAGGCCGCAAATCTTGCGCTGGAAAAGAACCCGCTCCGGAAGGCGGCTCTGGCGGACACGAAAGCAGCCTCGGCAGGAGTGCAAGAAGCACAATCGTTCCTTATGCCGCACGTTAACTTTTCCGAACTGGCGACCAGGGGCGACGATCCTGTGTACGTGTTCGGCAGCAAGTTGCGTCAACAGCGGTTCACTACGAACGACTTCGCGCTGAATATGCTCAACACTCCGCCGCCGTACGGGAATTTCTCGACTCGTTTTGGCGGAACCTGGAACCTGTTCGATTCGTTCGCTTCGTGGCACGGAATCAATCGTGCCAAGGAGATGAATGTTGCCGCGAGTCGCCAACTGGAGCGCACTGACCAGGAGATCCTGTTCCGGGTCGTGCAGTCTTATTACGGCGTGCTGCTCGCTTCCAAGCAGTTGGAAGTCGCCGAACAAGCCGAGAAAACGGCGAAGTCCATCATGGATCGCAGCCAAGTCCGCTTCGATGCCGGACTGGTAGTGGAGTCGGACTTGCTGAGCGCCAAGGTGCGCTTGGCTAGCCGCGAGCAGGAACTCATCCGTGCGCGGAACAATCTGGAGCTGGCCCGAGCCCAACTCAACACCGCCATGGGCGTGCCGGCTGACGCTCAGTACCAACCTGCCGACGCCCTCGGGGAGAAGAACCTGGCCGCAGCTCCACTGCTCGAAATGGAGCAAACAGCTCTCACGACACGCCCCGACCTCAAGCGGATCGAAGCCCAGCAGTCGGCGCAGGAACTGAGCGTGGCGATTGCCAAATCGTCATTCGGTCCACGGCTGAATGCTTTTGCCGGATGGGAGTTGGACAATCCGACATTCCTAGCCGGCGGCGGGGGAAACAACTGGCTGGGAGGGATCGAACTGCAGATCGACCTCTTTCAGGGTGGGGCAAAACGGGCCGCTCTGTCTCGCGAACGTGCCAACGCGGAAAAAATCGCAGCCTTGAAACAGGCGGCTAGCGATGCCGTTCGTCTCGAAGTCCGGCAGGCTTACTACGATCAGGATGCAAGCCGCCAGCAGGTGGAGGTCGCGCGTACCGCGATCGCTCAAGCGCAAGAAAGCCTGCGCATCAATCAGGATCGCTACGACGGCGGCTTGCTCACCATCACCGACCTGCTGGGCGCCGAAGAAGCAGCACATCGCAGCCAGGCCGATTACTGGCAGGCGGTTTATCAATATCACATCAGCTACGCCAACCTGGAGTTGGCCAGCGGCACGTTGAATCTACAGTCCCCGGTGGTTATGCCATGAATCTGATACTTCCTGAAAAAACGAAATTTCCCATGAAACTCACATTCGCTGCAACTACGGCAATCATTCTGACGGCTCTCACGGCAACCCTTGTCGGCTGTTCGAATGAACATGAGACCGTCAATGCGGCCCCGGAAACGGTAAGCAATGTTTCTGTAATCTCCGCACAGGCGGCAACCGTTCCGGACATGGTCGAGGCCGTAGGAACGCTGCGTGCAGCCGAAACCAGCCAACTGGCAGCTCAGATGATGGGCAACATCGTCGAAATACGAGTGCGCGAAGGCGACCGCGTGCAACGTGGCCAAGTGCTCGCCGTCATCGACGACGCACAGCCGCGGGCCGCTCTGGACCGCGCCACGGCGGCCGATTTGGCGGCCCAGCAGGAGATCACTGCGTCCGAATCCGACTTCGCACTCGCCGATGCGACCTTTAGGCGCTACCAGACTCTTCTTGATAAGAAGTCCGTCAGCCCGCAGGAATTTGACGAGGTCAAGGCGCGCTATCAAGGCGCGCAGGCACGCCGCGAGATGGTTCGCGCCGGGCAGGCTCAAGCGAAAGCCGCCCTCCAACAGGCTCGTACCGCTCTCGCCTATACGCACATCGTGGCTCCATTCGATGCTCTAGTGACAGAGAAGAAAGCCGATGTGGGAACCTTGGCCAGCCCTGGAATGCCAATCTTCACGGTCGAAGACCTGCGCCGCTATCGCTTAGAAGCCACGGTGAACGAAACAGACCTTCATTATGTGCGCCAGGGACAACGGGTGCCGGTCTCCGTCGATGCGCTCGGCGATCGACAGCTCAACGGAAAATTGGTGGAGATCGTTCCCGCAGCAGATCCCGCGAGCCGAAGCTTCCTTGTGAAGGTGGAGTTGCCATCTGATCCGGCCCTTCGCTCGGGGCTGTTTGGGCGTGCCCGGTTCACCCGGGGAGAGCGCGCCGCGTTACTGATTCCGCGAGACGCGGTCGTCGAGCGCGGCCAATTGCAAGGCATCTACGTCCTTGACCAAAACCGAATTGCTGGGCTGCGCTATATCACGCTGGGCAAGCCCGAAGCGGGACAAGTGGAAGTTCTAGCCGGCTTGCAGGCGGGAGAAATGCTGGTCGCCAATCCCGACGGCCGGGAACTGAGCGGCAAGAAAATCGAGTCTCGTTAGGAGTCAGGAATGAGCGTCGAAAAGAACAATTCGCACTCGGAAAATGCTGCCCACCCCGCTCTCCGGCTAGCGGGAAAAGTGGCTCATGCTTTCATTGACTCCAAGCTGACTCCGCTGGTGATCGTGGCCGCACTTCTGCTCGGCATGTTTGCCATTCTCGAAACGCCACGCGAAGAGGAGCCGCAGATCGTGGTTCCCATGCTCGATGTTTTCGTGCAGATGCCGGGCGCGTCCTCGCAGGAAGTTGCGCAACGCGTCAGTCTGCCGATGGAGAAACTACTGCGCGAGGTGCCGGGCGTCGAATACATCTATTCGATCAGCCATCCCGGTATGAACATGCTGATCGTGCGTTTCTACGTGGGAACAAAAGAAGAAGACGCAATCATTCAGACGTACAACAAGCTTTATTCCAATTTCGACCGCATTCCCCCGGGTGTCTCACAGCCGCTTATCAAAGTTCGTTCGATTGACAACGTTCCGATCATGGCGCTCACTCTGTGGGGCCAGAACTATGACTCCTACCGTCTGCGCCGAGTGGCCGGCGAACTGGAAAACTCGCTCAAGAAGCTAAATGACGTTTCAGAGACGACGATCATTGGAGGACAGCCGCGGCAGGTGCGGGTGGTACTTGATACTCAGCGTCTGGCAGCCTACGGACTCACACCTGGAGCCGTCGTTGGACAACTGCAGGGGGCCAACACGCGGGGGCAGGCTGGCAGCTTCGCGCGCGACAACCGCGAATTTCAAGTGGAGGCAGGACTGTTCTTCACTCATGCCGACGATCTGAAGCAGGTTGTGGTCGGAGTCCACGGCGGCCGCCCGGTGTACCTGCGCGATGTCGTCGAAGAGCTCGAAGACGGTCCCGCCGAGCCCGACAATTACGTGCTGTTTGCGAATGCGAAGGGAAGCAGTGGTCAGATCGCAAATCCCGAATATCCCGCGGTAACTATCACGCTCGCTAAGCGCAAGGGAACGAACGCCAGCGTCATTGCAGATAACGTCTTGGAAAAAGTTCATTCTCTGCGCGGATACTTGCTGCCGCAGGATCTGGATGTCACCGTGACTCGCAATTATGGTGAGACCGCCAAAGATAAATCCGACGAGCTTCTCAAACACTTGTTGATCGCGACGCTCTCCGTCACGCTGCTGATTGCCCTCGCCCTCGGTTGGCGGGAGTCGGGCGTGGTCTTGCTGGCAGTACCAGTCACCCTGGCACTTACTCTGGCGATCTTCTATCTCTTCGGATACACGCTGAACCGCGTCACGTTATTTGCCTTGATCTTCTCCATTGGCATCTTGGTGGACGATGCCATCGTCGTCGTCGAAAACATCGTTCGCCATTTCCGACTGCCAGCGAGCCGTGGGCGGTCTCTTGTCGACGTTGCCGTCGAAGCAGTCGATGAAGTGGGTAATCCCACGATTCTGGCAACCTTTGCCGTCATCGGAGCGATTCTGCCGATGGCCTTTGTGCGTGGTCTTATGGGGCCATACATGCGACCGATTCCGGTCGGCGCATCAGCGGCGATGGTGTTTTCTCTCATCGTCGCTTTCGTCGTTTCCCCCTGGGCGGCGCTGCGGCTCTTGCGTCACTACGCCGGAGATGGCGGCCACGAGCATCACGAAGCGGAGGGCTGGACCACGCGTTTTTATCGCAGGATCATGAACCCGCTGATTCTCAACGTCAGAAGGCGCTGGCTCTTCCTGGGAACTGTGGTCGTGCTGCTCCTCGCAGCCGTCGCTTTCGTTCCTCTGAAGTGGGTTCGCGTGAAGATGCTGCCCTTCGACAACAAGAGTGAGTTCCAGGTCATCATTGACATGCCCGACGGAACGCCGCTCGAACAAACCACGCGCGTGGCACAGACCCTGGGAACTTATCTAGGCCAGCAACCTGAAGTCACCAACTATCAGATCTACGCAGGGACTTCCGGGCCGTACAACTTCAACGGGCTGGTGCGGCACTATTTCCTGCGCCGTCAGCCCAACCAGGCGGACATTCAGGTGAACTTGTTGTCGCGGCACGAGCGCAAAGCGCAGAGTCATGAAATAGCGCGGCGCCTTCGCCCGGAACTCGTCAAACTTGCTGCCCCGTTTGGCGCCCGCATCAAAGTGGCCGAAGTTCCGCCGGGTCCACCGGTGCTCGAAACCCTGGTCGCCGAAGTGTACGGTCCCGACTACAAGGGACAAATCCAGCTTGCCGCTCAGATCAAGAAGGTATTTCAACAAACTCGAGGCGTTGTGGACGTGGACTGGTACGTCGAAGATCCCCAGACGAAATACGATCTCAAGGTCGATCTCGACAAGGCTTCGCTGCACGGAATTTCCGCGGCGGATGTTACTCGGACTCTGCAGATCGGCCTGGGTGGCGCTGATGCCGGCCTGTTGCACGATCCTCAATCGCGAGAGGACGTTCCCAATACAGGTGCGGTTGTCGCGACCCGATCGTTCTAGTATTCAGGATCTCTCGAATCTCAAGCTGCCCACTCCCTCCGGTGGTCAGATTGCGCTGCAGGAAGTGACCGATCTGCAGCAGAGCACAATCGACACCAGCATCTATCGCAAGAATTTGTTGCCAGTCGTTTATGTCACCGGCGACGTCGCTGGCGAAGAAGAAAGCCCGGTCTACGCGATCGGCAAAATGAGCGAGGCCATCGACAAGCTCAAGCTGCCAGATGGCTACTCTGTCAAACAATACAAGGGCACAAGCATGCCAGAGCAGACCGACCGCTACTCGATGAAGTGGGATGGCGAATGGCACATCACGGTCGAAGTCTTCCGCGATCTGGGGCTGGCCTTCGCCGCCGTGCTCGTCCTCATTTATGTGCTGGTGGTGGGCTGGTTCAAGAGCTTCATGACGCCGCTGGTCATCATGGCTCCCATCCCGCTAACCCTTGTCGGCATTCTTCCGGCGCATGCTATGATGGGCGCGTTTTTTACCGCTACGTCGATGATCGGCTTCATCGCCGGCGCCGGCATCATCGTGCGCAATTCGATCATCCTGGTTGACTTCATCGAATTGCGCCGTTCGCAGGGGATGTCGCTGGAAGAAGCTGTCGTGGATGCAGGGGCGGTTCGTTTCCGGCCAATGTTGCTGACTGCAGCCGCGGTTGTTGTCGGAGCGAGCGTCATTTTGTTCGACCCCATCTTTCAGGGGCTCGCGCTCTCATTGATGGCGGGCGAAGTAGCGTCGACGGTTCTCTCGCGCATGGCGGTGCCGGTTCTCTATTACATGAGCGAAAGACATAACCGCCCAAAAGGTGAGGTTCTGGAAACTCAACTACAGGAGGCACAAGTATGACGGTAGAACGCGGACTTCGATTGATGGCAGGAATCTTCATCCTGCTGTCACTGGCGCTGGGGCATTGGGTGCACCCCTATTGGTATCTCTTCACGGCATTTGTCGGTCTAAATCTTTTTCAGTCCGGATTGACCAACTGGTGCCCGGCCATGTTCTTGCTGAAGAAGCTGGGACTGCGATCAGTCTGAAGAACTGCATAACTTCCCCTGCACGTGTGCGATGGGGCACTTGTTTATCGATTGGTGGAACCAGTGTTGTTCCTCGTTGTAGAACCAGGCTCTTGCTCTACCGGTCATTTCATTGTGAATTCCCAACCGCAGCACTGGCCAGCAGCGGCATCCGGCGGACAGTGGAGGCATGTCGTTCGAATCCGTGGATCCACAGCAGCAGCGAAAGTCTCGAACTCAATCATGCCAACACTTTTGCAGGGGAAATCCGGCAGTCCCTTTCGACGCCGGGCTTCCTGGACACGACAAACGTCCATGAAGAAGCGCAGGCGCAGCCGGTCATTGGACCATTCAGTCCGCTGCGAGTTGATGACGGCATAGAGCCGAAGACTCAGCGCTTTTTCAAGCGCTTCAAGACCCTCATTCGCGGGAATGTTGAATGTCGTCATGATGCGGCGCGCCTCTGCCACGGCGAAGCGCTTCCAGGAATTCGCATCCAGCTCAATCGCGGTTTCCATGTTGAAGCGCTCCTCTGCGGCTAAAAACCAACATCCGTCGTGAGCCAGCCAGTTCTTGGCGAACATTTCCAGCGCGCGCAAGAGCTCTTCGCGGCTCATTGTCTGAAATGCATTCTTAGATTCTTCGTCCATCGTTAGCCTTCCCCCCGGACACACTCTTGCGCGGATTTCTTTCCTGCTTGTCTTTCGATTGCCACACTACGGGCCGGGATAGGTCTTGCAGGTACGCTCACTCTTTACCCGCGGGTTACGCGGCTGTTACGTCTATTGAAGCTGCGACCATACCTAAGGAAGTCAGATTACGAGTCGCCTGCCGCTCCGCACTTGCGCTCGCAATACGTCGCATACCAGAGAGCAGGCTTGCTTGACCTAGGGAATGCCAACGTAACAATACACGCGCTTGCCAGTGCGACTGGTTGCGATGGTGCCTGCTGACCTCAGTACTAAGGTGCGGTGAGAGGTTGGCTTCGCTGACGCCCAAGCGGCGACGCAATTCGGACATGGGATACGCTTTCTTGCCCACAAGGTCAAGGATCTTCAGGCGGACGGGGTTGGCAAAAGCCTTACAGATGGCCGCCCGCCTTTCGTGCAGCTCCTCATCCATCAAGCGTTGCCCCCTGCGACTTTCATTTCTCTCCCCCCGTCCAGCGGCCTACTTTATTGCGATTGTCCTTCCTCTACATGATAGCCCGTGATCATGGCGCGCAGAAGACTCGCGGGCTGGGGCCGGTGGTTGATAAGTAAATGTGGCCGATCAAGAATGCCAAAAATAAATAGCTGCCAAGGGTGTGGGCCGGGCCCAGCACCCAGAGTCCCCCAATCCGTGCAAATGTTCCGGGCCAGCGATCGGCGCCCCACATCAGGACTCCAGTGACAATCTGGAACGGAAGCAGAATGTTCAGCAACAACAGGTAAGTAATCTTCTGCAGTGGGTTGAGTTTGCGCCGGGGATCAGCGTCGAAAAAAAGTTGGTGGAGGCGGCGGGAGTCGAACCCGCGTCCGAAAATGTTACTGGTCAAGAGAACTACATGCTTAGTCGTGTTCATGCCCTCGGCATTACCCGAGGACGTTCGCGGCCCGCGCTCAGAACCGACAAGAAACGCGTTCCGCTAGCCTGAGGTCTTAGCCTCCCGCCCCAGACGTAGACGGGAAGAGCAGCTCGCTGTGTGACGTCCTTCGGAGGCCCGCGAGCAAAGCCTCCTGGGACGGCTGCCTAACTAATTAGGCTGCGTATGCCATCTGTTGATTGGCAATTATCATTTTGCCCACGATTACGGGTGTGTGCACCCCGGCATGCCTCTTGGCCGCAAGCATCTCCGTCGAAGCCGTGACGCCCCCACTGGTGGGATTGGCCTGGTAAAGATCCACTTCCAGACTAGGTTGCCCGAGAAGGGAAGTCAATTCGTTAGATGAAGGGCAGCCATCCCAAGGTTCCGGCCGGTGCTGCTCGGATATCCCCCCATTTTTTTTTGCGGACTCTCGGTAAAATACTGATTTCGTTACGGTTAGCCCCGGCATATCCGGGACTTCGACCGCAAAATATTGCGGAATAAGGAGTTACAGGCAAAATATTCCAAAAGGTAATTATCCCTTGACAGTAGGTATAGAATTCTCTCAACGCTGGCGTGAGGTAACGCTGTATTCTCGCCCCAGCGGCATTCCGTTTCAAACATGGGAGCCTTCGATGCCTCGGATTTCTGATATTTTCACCGACAATGCCGTCTACATCTATTCAACGCTAGAGGATGCTCAGGACGGCGTGAAACATGGTGGAAGTGGGTTTCTGGTGCATGTGCCGTTTGAGATCAATAAAAAGTGGCGGCAGGTGTACGTCATCACTAATCAGCATGTTATTGAAAAAGCAGAGACTCCTGTGTTGCGCATGAATAAGCGTCTGGGAGGAGTTGAGTTTTTAGAGACCAAGCCCGAGCACTGGCAAGTACATGCTGATGGCGATGATATAGCCGCTATACCAGTCAAGATCGATCCTGGAGCTATGAAGTTCATAAGCCTTCCTGTGGACAAGTTCGTCACGCCTGAACTCGTCGCTGCGGAAGATATCGGGATAGGCGATGACACGATCATGGTCGGAAGGTTCATTAGCCATGATGGGAAGCAGCAGAACACTCCATCAGTTCGATTTGGCAATATTGCCATGATGGTAGGAGACCCTATCGAATGTGAGGGAAGGCAGCAGGAAAGTTTCCTTGTCGAGATGCGATCATTACCCGGAGCAAGCGGGTCTGCGGTTCACATTTATTCACCAACGGCGATGTTTGACATGTCGCGTCGTCGCGCCGGGAAGGAACTGATCCCTGACGATAAATTTGATCTGTTTGGTCCTAACGGTGACGACTCTATAGATTCCATGAACCGCAAGAGCTTGCCGAAAGGCCCGTTTCTGCTTGGAATTGATTGGTGCCATCTCCAAAAGAGAACTCCAGTAATGCGAGCAGGACAACGGACAGAGATGTACGTGGAAGAGAATGCTGGGATGGCTGGTGTTGTTCCAGCATGGAAAATCATTGAACTTCTGAATCAGGAGTATTTTGTGACTGCACGCAAAAAGGCAGATGCCGACATTACCAAAAGGAATCAGGAATCACACGCCAGTATGGATTACGAATATATGCGGCGAACCCAAAAGACCCCAGAAGGCGAAGAAATACCAATTCCTTCCGAGTCGGAGTTTTTGGATGGCCTAGAGAAGGCTACCCGCAAGATCACGCCAGACAAGAAATAGCCATTTGACATGGAAGGCGTGGCGCTGTTTTTAGATTTCAGGGTAAATGGATACAGGGTAATTGTTTTCCCTGAGACGATAGAAGCTAAGCTTGTGGGAAAGGCCGAGCCTATTCCGGCGGGCGAAAGTCGCGGATCGAATAAGCCCCCTCGCGTTTACACGTCGGGCAAACGAGTTGAAACTGCCAGGAAGCGCTTATCTCAGGAGATTTCGGCATATCTGGAACGTTCCCCACGAGGAACACGTCGCCGCAAAACTGACAAGTGACATAAGCATTCGCCATAGCTAGCGCCACTTCGGTGGTTTGGGTGGCTTTTTCTTTCTGAACGAGAAATACGAGACCACCAAGATTACAACGGCAAAGAGAATAAGTTTCGTGATTTGGGTGGCCAGATATTCAGTATGGGCAGGATCGCTGATCACGTACTTTATGGCCTCGCTCCCGAGAACATCTACGACCAAACCTTCCGAGTCAGAAGGGTTCCTCGACGTTCGGCATCTGGCGCACAACTACATCGCGCTTCTCAATCTGATGCAGGAAGCTAACAAACATCGGTTGCACGTCGAAACGGCGATTGTAGCGGAAGGAATATTCGTTCAAATAGGTCTGTAGATAGTGACGGCCAACATTGTGATAGACGCCACCAATCCCGCGCTTAATCAGGCTCCAGAAGCCTTCAATGGTGTTCGTGTGAACGTCTCCGTTCACGTAGACTTTCTCGCTGTGGTTGATGCGACGGTGCGTGTACCCGCGTGCGTCCAGTCCATTGTAGGACTTGAAGTCATCCGTGAAAACCATCGTGCGGGGAAGAACGTGCTCCTTGATGAGTCCACGCAAAGTGTCAGACTTAACATCGGCAGCGACAAAGGCCCTGACTTCGCCCTTGCGTTGGACCATGCCCACGACGGGAGTTTTCTTGGTTCCGCGTCCGCGCGTGCCTTCGGATCGGCTCCCATAGTACGTTTCGTCCATCTCAACCTTGCGACCGAATCCGCCGATGGGACTTTGTTTGTCATCGGTCAGCATGGACCGAATCTGCTTGAACATTCTCCACGCGGTTTTGTAGGTGACACCAGTTTCCCGCTGAATCTGTTTCGCGCTGATGCCACATCGCGTCGAAGCCATCAGGTACACGGCGTAGAACCATGTGGAGAGCGGAGTGGGCGACTTGTGGAAGATCGTATCGGCAGTCGGGTGAACGTGATGGCCGCAATGGTCGCAAGAGTAAGACGGGCGACTCTTGACGCGGTGATGCTTGGTCACAGCTTGGCAAGCATCGCAAAAAATGCCATCGGGATAGAGGCGATTCTTGAGCCATTCCAGACAGGTGGCATCGTCCGGAAACTGTTTTTGGAAGTCTTTCAAGGTGTACGGCAGCATGTTCGGTTTGCGGTTGTTGTGGGCCATGTCGATTACCTACAACCGAGGATAGCTTAGTGCCGTACATACTGTCAAGGGATAATTACCTTCCAAAATAAGGAGTTAGAGGCCACTCCGGCACTCCTGCACTCCGGAGCCGTCGGAACTGGCTGGCGGACGCCTTTGATTGCGATGCTGGAAGATCTTCCGGGCACACTTCGAGGTTGGCAGAACCTGAGGTCTCAGTAAAGGTCGTTCGTCACGTCCGGGCGATTCATTTCTGTGGAAAAGTGAGGATCGGGGAGGGAAAGGGACTTGTGAGAGGCGAATTTCGTGGGCCGTTTGCCGAAAATGGGGCACGTCCCGTCTGTCCCCGCATTTTCCCCAGCCAGAAGTACGGAGCCGAATGGCTACGCGGCTCCTATCAGGGCTTGCCGGACTCTGGAGGATTTGTGGACGGCCGATCATCTGGAGTGAGAAGATCCTTGTCAAGATATGCAATCGTTTTGCTTACAACGGCATTAAGAACGTGCTGGTTTTCAGCCATCCACCGCTCGTCATCTGCCCTTCTTTCTGCTGAAGATTTCAGAGGCGTTGCCTTCTCTTCAACTGAAACCGGGCTTTCGGCGAGACAACAGGCATTCATCCATTGCATTCTCAACCTATGCGAAGATTTTTCCGGGATCACGATTTTACCCGCATACTGAAAGTTTGGTTTCCCTTGAATATCAATGACCCGAATCCATTCATCGATCTGCGGCTGAAGGGATTCCCATACATCCCTACACTCGAAAAGATGCCTTCGTACCGCCTCTCGTTTGCCACAATCCAGAAGTTTTTCCGCAAGCTCAAGATTCGGAGCACGGATACGGATTTGAAGCAGCGCCTTCTCATATGCGAGACAAGCTCTGATTGACTGAGCCAGAAACTCGACCGCTTCGTCAACTCTTCCGGCGTTCAAGGCAATCAACCCTTCTGTCAAGCGTGCGTTATATAGTTCCCAGGCATTGATATCGAATTTACGAGCTTGATGCAAATAGCAGCTTGCGCGCTCATAATCTCCAACCTTTGCAGCAAACCTCGATAGATCGACGAGCAGAACCTGTTGGGCGCGCCCGGTAACACTCTGTGTAATCGCCTCCAGCCTTGGGAAAACGCCCTTAGACGATCGGCCTAGGGCAAGCACACCCATCTCTCTGAGAGCATCTGAAGCTGCGGCCTGATCGCCCGAGGCAAGCGCGGCGAAAAGCTCTCGCCCAGCGTCTTGGACAGTTTTATGTTTTGGCAGCGAATCAGAAGCCCCACAATGGATCTCGTCCTCCTCGCAAATAGCCGCTTCGTCGGACTGGCCCATTGGACCAATAAGTTCAAGTATCTGATGAGCACTCATTATCGCGTATAGCTCACATAGGGCAGTGGCGAGGCGATCGTTACTCACGAAGAATTTGCGACGGACTTTCAAGAGTCCTTCAAAAGCCTTGAAAAGCTCCTCATAATCCAATATTTCTTTTCGCAGCTCAAGTTCGTTCATAATGATGGGTAAGCATGGGTTGGTGACCGCTGTTCAGGTCGGTCATTTTCATTGTTATAGCCCAGTACCGGCATCTTCGAGGCAGGCTTCAAGGAGAACATCATATCCTGCGGGCGCGTAAAACTCGTTGGCTAGCAGCCTAGCCACACACTCAAACGCCTTCTGCAGTCTATACTCGGTTTCCCTCATTTCCCAGCTCAAGGGCGAGTTGACCTCGGCCTCCACCTCCAATAGGAATCCGTACTCCGGGGCATCGCGGCCAGTGGGGTCGACCCGGTTAACTGGATCATTTGCTGCATAAACATATTTGTGCAATGTGCGCGGATCGAAAATATTTCCGACCTGGGAAACACGCAATGCGCAGCAGTTCTCCTTACCTGGGTCCATGGTCTCGAACCGGCCGGTGAGCATGTTGTAGTAGCGGGCGCGCAGGTGGTAGAGATTCAGGCTGCTGTCGAAGCGCTCCCCGCTGTAGAGATAGGGATTTGGTGTTGTGCCCGCGCTGGCGATCTGCGCGCCGAAAGCGTTGAACGTGTAGGTGTCCGTGATTGCTCCCGCACTGTTGGCCAGGAATCTGACGTTCCCGTGCCCGTCATACCCGTAGAAGCTGGGCACCCAGGAACCACTCACCAGTTGGTTCTCACTGATCCGTTGGCGACCGTACGCATAGGTTCGGGTTACGGAGCCGTTCACGATTTCGTCGAGCACCTGTGGGAAGCCCGTTGGATTTTTGTCATCCACGAGATATTTCGTCGTAGTGCTACCCACGGTTTCTGAGACGCGGTTGCCGTCGCCATCGTAGACCAGTGTCACTCCGCCATGCGTGAGCATGCGGTTCTCGAAGTCATAAGTGTTCGCTGTTCCGCCCGAAATAACTGTATTTCCGTCGTTGTCGTAAGTGTCTGTGCTCAGTCGGTCGTTGGCATCGTAAGAATACGTCATCCCTCCTCCCAACGACGGGATTGTCGAACTGAGAGTTAGACGGTTGCCCACCGCATCATACGTGTAGCTCTCGGAACCGTTGTTGCTCCCCGGATCGCTCGTGATCGACTCGGACATCAGCCGATAGTCGTTATCGTAGCCGTAGCTCACGGTGCGTCCGTTCGATTCCGCCACTGCCGTGCGGTTCCCAGCCGCGCCCAACGTGTAGGCATAGCTCGCCAACGGCTGACCTGCCGAGCACGCAGGTGAGCTTGTGGCCACGCAGGTCTGCGTCAGACGGTTCAACGGGTCAAAGACATTGCCCGTTTGCACCGAGTTCGAGTACGCGTACCCGGCGAGATTTCCCACCGCATCGTAGCCGTAGGTCGTGGGATTGCTCGGACCACCCTGCGCCGCCACGCGATTGTCCTTCGCCGATGACAGACGGTTCAGCACGTCATAAGTATACGTCATCGAAGCGCCGTTCGTGTTCGATGACGCGATGGTCAGCACATTGCCATGGGCGTCGTAAGTGTAGCTCAGCGTGCCTTCCGGCGTGGCTTTCGTGAGCACACGGTCGCGGTTGTCGTAGGAGTTGTAGTTGGTGGTGCCGCTGGCGTCGACCATCGAAAGCCGTTGGCCGGTGGGCGTGTAGGTGAATGAAACGGTCGGCTCGCCGAAAGACGGATCGGGCACCTTCGCGGTGTTTCTGACATCAGCGAGATCGAAGCCAGGGCCGACCGCCACGCGCCGGAGTGTAAAGGATGTCCGGGGACAGTGTGTAAAGGATGTCATGGGACCGAACACGTCTTTTGCAAGGGCGGGGAGCGATACTGCCGGCGCGACTTTTAGACGGTCCACATAATCCACGAACTCCCCCTCTGCCGCAGGAGTCTCCGGCGAGATGAGCGCTCGCCCAGCACGGTCTATCCGTCCTTTGCTGTGGATTCGCGCGGCCCAAGCCATACAGTTCCACTATTCTTTCGGGGACACGTCTCCGAAAGGGCAATCATCCTCTTGCCGCATGGTCGAGTAAAGTGAATTATTGCCCAAACTAGGGCACTGCCGACTGGCGGGGTGCACCGTCTATGCTGGGCTGCCGCGTCCCTTCGACGCCGCTCGGGGCAGGCTCTTGCGTTTTTTGCATGAGCGGGTGGCAATGGTGACGACTCGACTTTGTCCCTTCCGGCTTGATGCCCGTTGTGCACACGTTCGTGGTTCCCGCTCTTCGCAAAGTCCGCGAAGAACGGGGCACCCCACGGTGTTTCTGACATCAGCGAGATCGAAGCCTGAGCCGACCGCCGCGTCGCCAGAGTGTAAAGGATGTCCGGGGATAGTGTGTAAAGGATGTCATGGGACCGAACACGTTTTTTGCAGGGGCGGGTCGCGATGCTGCCGACACGACTTTTGTCCCTGCTGGCTTGAAACCCGTTGCGCGGGGGTTCGTGGTTCCCGCTCTTCGCAAAGTGCGCGAAGAATGGGTCACCCACGGTGTTTCTGACGGCGAGATCGAAACCTCGGCCACCCGCCCTTTTGGTGCCCCACACTCGAGGCTCCCGCCCTTCGCAAACTGCGCGAAGGACGGGGCACCCTCTGTGTTGTCGCCGCCCGCGAGATCAAAAGCTGAGCCACCCGCCGTTCGCTGATCCCAACAACAGCACGAAGTTGACAGCACTCTCTTTCGCCGAGTTCAGGCAAGGTCGTAGCGATCGAGGTTCATTACTTTGTTCCATGCCGCGGCGAAGTCTTTCACAAACGCCTCCTTCGAGTCGTTACTTGCATAGACTTCGGCTAGCGCACGGAGTTGGGAGTTCGAACCGAAGACGAGATCGACGCGCGTGCCGGTCCACTTGACCTTGCCGGTCGCGCGGTCGCGCCCCTCGTACACGCCTTCGGATGTAGAGGAGGGCTCCCACTTCGTATTCATGTCGAGCAGGTTGACGAAGAAATCATTCGTCAGCGTCTCGGGCCGCTTGGTGAAGACGCCGTGTTTGGTCTGCCCGAAGTTCGCATTCAGCGCACGCAGGCCACCAACGAGAACCGTCATCTCGGGGGCAGTCAGGGTCAGCA
>CAVWHT010000003.1:0-141601 GCA_963754885.1 uncultured Acidobacteriota bacterium
CTGCCAGCGCGGACGAAGGCGCAATAACGAGCCGTTTGCAATGCGGACAACGTTCGGAGAATTTCTAGCCCACGCGGGAGCGAGCGCGGGCTGCCGACATAGCTTGTCTAGAATTTCATAGAGATGGAGAACGATACATATGCCTAACAAGAAAATGACGATGGGCGTCATCGTCGGGAACCGGGGTTTCTTTCCCGACCAACTGGCGAAGTCCGGACGCGAAGAGATGATGAGGGCGCTGGCACAGGCGGGAATCGATTGTGTTGTCCTCGGCCCCGACGAGAGTAAGCACGGAGCGGTGGAAACTCACCTAGAGGCCAAGCGTTGCGCGGCACTGTTCCAAAACAATCGCGAACGCCTGGATGGCGTCATTGTGACCTTGCCCAACTTTGGCGACGAGCGGGCGATTGCAGATACGCTGCGACTCGCACGCCTCGATGTTCCCGTGCTCGTGCAGGCAACTCCCGACATTCCTGAAAAGATGACGATCGCCTCTCGGCGCGACAGTTTCTGCGGAAAGATGTCGGCCTGCAACAACCTCAGACAGTATGGCATTCCTTACTCGCTGACCAGTCTGCATACGGTAAGTCCGGATTCCGCAGAGTTTCGCAAAGATCTGGCCTGGTTCGCCGCTGTTTGCCGGATCGTGAACGGACTGCGCAATCTGCGGGTGGGCAGCATCGGCGCGCGGCCTGCCGCCTTCAATACCGTGCGCTACAGCGAGAAGTTGCTCGAGGCCCAAGGCATTTCGGTCGAGACCATTGATCTCTCGGAAATCCTCGGTCGCATCGCCCGTTTAAAGGATACCGATACGAACGTTGAGCAAAAGCTGGAGAAATCCGCCAGTACGTCTCCACGGGCGGCGTGCCGGAATCGGCTCTGATCAAGATGGCCAAGCTCGGCGCCGTCATTGACGGCTGGATGAAAGCGGCTGACGTAACCGTGAGCGCGGTGCAATGTTGGACCTCGATGGAAGAGTACTTCGGCGTCGTGCCCTGCACAATCATGAGCATGATGAGCGACAACCTGATTCCGAGCGCCTGCGAAGTGGACGTTCGCGGCACCATCGGCATGCACGCTCTCGCTCTGGCTTCGGAAACTCCCAGCGCCCTGTTGGATTGGAACAACAACTACGGAGACGATCCCGACAAGGCAGTCTGCTTTCACTGCAGCAACCTGCCCAAACACTTCTTCCAGGAGGTGCGGATGGATTTTCAGGAAATCATCGCCGGCACGGTCGGGAAGGAGAATACGTTTGGAACCTGCGTCGGTCGCGTGAAAGCCGGAGCCATGAGTTTCGCCCGCTTCTCCACCGACGACACCGCCGGTGTGATGCGCGGCTATACCGGAGAAGGCAAGTTCACCAACGATCCACTCAACACGTTCGGTGGCGCTGGAGTCGTCCAGATCCCACACCTGCAGCGGCTTTTGCACTACATCTGCGAGAACGGCTTCGAGCACCATGTGGCCGCAAATTTCTCAGCCGTTGCCGGCGCGGTTCACGAAGCCACGACGCGGTATCTCGGCTGGCAGATGTACTGGCACCAGAACTAGGAGCGGAGATGGCCATTGTTGCGGGAGTAGATTTCGGCACCCTGAGCGTCCGGGTTTCCTTGGTGGACAGCATTCGTGGGCTGCTTGCATCCGCGGCCTCCGAGTATCCGCTGCATCGCAAGAAAGACGACCCCGACTACGCCACCCAGTCGCACGACGACCACATGCGCGCCCTGGCGGCCGCTACCCGTCAGGCGGTGAGAGAGGCTGGAATTCATGGCGATCAGGTCGAGTCCATCGCGCTGGATACGACTGGCTCGAGCGTTGTTCCTGTCGGCGAGGGCCTACTGCCACTGGATGAATATTACCTGTGGTGTGATCACCGCGCGAAAAATGAAGCCGCGGAGATTACGGATTTGGCGCTTAAGGAGGGGCTCGAAGCCATCCAGTGGTGCGGCGGAGTTTACTCCTCGGAATGGGGATTCGCTAAATTACTGCACTGGCTGCGTCACAATCCTGACCAACGCGGAAAGCTCGTTACCGCTTTCGAGCACTGCGACATGGTCGCGGCTACCCTTTGCGGCATTACGAATCCGGCGCACGTTAAACGCAGCGTTTGCGCGATGGGTCACAAGTGGATGTGGAACCCGGTTCTGGGCGGTCTTCCACCGGAACGCTTTCTCGCCCAGGTCGACCCGCTGCTGGCGGGCGTTCGGGCCAAATTGGAAGGCACCTATGCGACCTCCGATCAACTCGCCGGAAATCTCTCGCCTTACTGGGCAGAGAAACTGGGACTGCGTTCAGGCATCCCTATCCCCGTAGGCGCGTTCGACGCCCATTGGGATGCGATCGGTGCGGGTGCGAAGGAAGGCGACGTGGTGAACGTTGTCGGCACCTCCACTTGCATCATCGCATTTGTGAAACATGCCGAGTTGATCCCTGGCGTCTGCGGCGTCGTGAACGGAAGCGTTCATCCGCGGTACACCGGTGTCGAAGCGGGTCTCTCGGCCACGGGCGATATTTTCAGCACCATTGCGCGGCGGGCGAATACTAAGCTGGCGGAACTGAGCACGGGCCTGGAGAACTACCACGCCGGTCAGACCGGCTTGCTGCGCATGACTTGGGACAATGGCGACCGCACCGTGCTGGTAAATCCGAATCTGGGCGGGATCACGATCGGGTGGAACCTACAACACACCGCGCAGGATGAACTCTTCGCCGCCATCGAAGGCACGGCATTTCACACCCGGGTGATTCTCGATCGCATGAGCGAATATGGCGCGTCCACATTGCGCGTGATCAACGGCGGAGGCGTTCCGCAAAATAATCCAGTGCTCAACCAGATCTATGCCAATGTGCTCGGCCGGCCAGTGCTCGTGCCGGCAAGCAAGGTGACCGGCCTCGGGTCGGCTATCTTCGCCTTCTTGGCTGCCGGGACGTTCTCCACCATCGAGCAGGCGCAGGCGCAGGTTTGCCCATCGCATCGAGTTTTTACCCCGCAGGACAACGCGCAAAAGACCTATGAGGAACTCTACTCGCTATATCGTCGCGTTTACTTTGGTTTCGGGAAGCCCGGACAAGCAAACGACTACGGAGACGTGCTACCGAAATTGATTCAAATTGCTCGCAGGGAATCCTAGCCGCAGAGCGGCAGAACACAGACCTGATGAATCCGGTTTACCGCTCTTCCTGCGAGCGCGTGATTCGCAAGCTTCTCGAGCACTACAAAGATAATCCCGCAGTGATAGGGTGGCAGATTGACAATGAAACCTCAGCCGGCGGTGCGGCCAATCCCGATGTCCAGGCTGGATTCGTCCAATATCTTCAGAGCAAGTTCCAGACCGTGGATGAACTCAACAAAATCTGGGGACTGAATTACTGGGGCCAGCGGCTCAACGACTGGACCGAGATTCCTCCGCAGGCTGGCATCATCAATCCGGGATGGAAGCTGGAGTGGGAGCGTTATCAGCAGTGGATGACCACCGATTTCCTGGCATGGGTCGAGGCTCCTGTGGCCGTTCGCTGCGCCTGGGCTGACGGCCCGGAGTGCAATCTCTTCAATGCGGAGGGATTGCCCGCATCACCCTTTCGCACCGATGACTGGCCCGGCGTCACCAAATTAGGAGAAAGGGGTTCAAGATGATCTCGGACGAGTTGAAGGTCAAGTTCAGCGAGCGTTGTGGCGGCGCCTCAATCCTGTATCACGCTCCAGGCAGAGTCAATCTCATCGGCGAACATACTGACTACAACGACGGTTACGTGCCCGCTCATCGAGCACTCTAGAACTTTCGCCTCATGCGGTGTGAAATTTCGTCTTATGGGTCAAACTTTCACCTTTCACGCAAACCCACAGCGCCGAAATTCAAACGCCCCGCGCCACCATCTTTCCTGCGTCATCCTTCTCTACGTACGCCCAGGGCACCTTCGGATCGTGCGTGAAGACCGTCAGCCATTTCTCTGGAATGGCTTGCGCGTAGTATTCCTTCTTGCTCGCGATGGTGTCGAGGGGATAGAGATCGAATCCCATGCCCCAGGTGAGATCGATGTGCGCGGTCGTGGGGATGAGATCGGAGATGTAGCAGGCAGTTGGGCCCTGAGGAGAATCCTGAGGGTGCCCCATCCTTGTCGCGTTTTCTGCGACAGGACCTGCCCTGAGCTTGTCGAATGGGTAGGGACTTTGACTTGCCCGCACGATGATCGCCTGCATGTGTGCCGTGTGCCCGCAAAATGTCTTCACCGAAATGCCGGGGATAATTTCTTCGCCGCCCTTCAGCAAAGTCATCTGCCCGCTTTCGACCAGCGGGTCATAGTTCTCGGAGATGAAGCTGATCGAGTCGCGCTCGCTCGGGTGGCGCGTGTATTGCCACTCGCCCTCCGGCGCGTAATATTTCGCGCGCGGGAACGTGGGCACGATCTTGCCGTTCTTGTCGCGAACCGTGTTCCATCCGCAATGATCGAAGTGCAGATGTGAGTTGATGACGATATCGATGTCTCCGGGCGCGATGCCCGCGGCCGCCAGATTGTCGAGCAACTTCGCCGGCTGGCCGTAAAACTTGATCATGCGCTCGGAGAGCTTGTTTCCCATGCCGGTTTCGATCAGGACGGTCTGTTTGCCGGTGCGCACGAGCAGCGAGTTGAGCCCGGAGGTAACGTAGTTTTTCTCGTCGGCAGTGACCTTCTTCGACCACATGACTTTGGGGACAACGCCGAAAAATGCCCCGCCGTCGAGGGGGTAAGTTCCATCCGAAAAAATGCTAAGTTCGAAATCGCCAAGCATGCACCGGTGCATGAAGCTAGTGTGCCATACCTGCCGAGGTCATCGGACCGCTCTCTGGGCCACAATGCTGGTCGCGTTCCAACTTGGCGGGTCTGACGATTGGAGCGCGGTGGTGTAGAATTGCGAGTGAACCCCTCCGCTGGAGGCACAGTTGCGGTCACGCGAAGTGCCGAATCGGCGGAATCCTTCCAAGTCGGGACGTGGCTCAGCCTGGTAGAGCACTCGCTTGGGGTGCGAGGGGTCGGCAGTTCAAATCTGCCCGTCCCGACCAATCCCTGGTTAGTTCATTCGAACCAGCATGCGGGTTCGGGGAGCGTCTTGTCTTTTCCCTGGTTTCCCTCGTGGGGCGAAACCCCTGAAGGTCTCGCAAGAGCTGCCCTGATTCAGCAACTCACTCGTCGTGATTTCCTTGCCTTGGTCTATGTTAGTTGTCAAGAGAATGCTAAAGCGGACGGAGCCATTGAATTGCTGCGCCGAACAGGAGCCCGGGAAGCAGCAAGTCTGTTGAAGGCCGCCGCTGTCGCCGCTTGAGCTTAATTTGTTATGTTTTGATGGTTGCATGGGGGAACGCAGGCCGTGGTGTAGCAGGAAAATTCTTCGCGATCGGGTCTTTCGCCCATACCCTACTTGTTGATACGAAACTGCTCTGAATCCTTACCTATCACTAGGTTAGTGGTTTCTGACCATCCCGTTTACGACAATGGCAGAGTACTTGCAGTCTGCTGTAGGGGCAGGGTTGCTCGATTGCCGACGGGAGGACTGGGGATGAGAACGCACCGCGTCTGGATCGAGATTGTGATGTTTGGATCAGGAATTGCGTGTGCGCTCGCACTGCTGTTTGCCATTATCGTGGCGACGGCCAGCGCAGCAGTGGGCCAAATCAAAGGATCCAGAGTCGACTCGGTCGCCACCGAACCGCGGGCCTATGAAGGCATGGTGACCTGCACCCACTGCGGCGCGAGGCATTCTGCCGCTCTGGGTCAGGCTGCGAGCACTTGCGTTCGGGTTTGCGTTCACGGAGGAGCCCAATTTGCTTTGGTGAACGCGGATTCGATGTATCTTCTTGACGGCGACATGGACGCCCTAAAGCGCATTGCTGGCCAGCGCGCAAAAATCCTCGGCAACCTCGAGGGCAAGACCATCAAAGTGCAGTCTGTAGCCGCCGAACGCTAGCGATTTCGCCTATGACCGCCGAGCCCGGTAGCGATCACTCTAGTCACAATCTGGTTGACATTGCGTAAAGGAGCGGCACCCGCCACAGAACCGCCGCTGCATCCATCAATATTTGTGTTTGTTTGAGCTGGCAAGTGATCTGTTAGCGACTGGGAGAAACCTTCCACAGTTCCGCCAGCGCCTTAGCGGCGTCCGCCAAAGCTTGTTTCTCGGCGTTGACCCCGGAAGGAGAAGGGACGCCCGCACGCTGCACAATGGGGCTCCTGTATTGCGAGACTTTTCCGGTTAAGCCCGCCTGATAAATGTCGCATACCGCGTTTTCGAATGCACGCTTCAGATTCTCGGGCAGTGCTGCAGGTTGATGTGCGGTTTTGCTCGTCATGAGAGGATGACTCCACGTTCTCGGTTTCAAGCACTTTAAGACGAACACGAAGGCTCAACAATACAGGGATGCCAGCAACTGATCCTTATTCCTTTCCCTAAGCAACACTTCTCGATCGTGGGTTTTACACGAGCAACAGTAGAGGATGTTCAGGCAGCGCTGGCTTCAGGCATTTGGGCAAACGGCTTCACGAGTGGAGGAAAGCTGTGGAAGGGCACCGATGCCCTCCCACTGATTTCATGCAGCGCGTTTGGAAGAGCTCTTCGCCGTTCCGGTTCTGGATTCCCGAATGTCACTTTCCTGCTCTTCGCCCTCTGCGGCCTGCGAATTAATGCTCATGGCCAGTTGGGTGAGCTTCTCATCCGCCTGTTTCTCTTCTTCCAGCGTTTGTTCGATCAGAGACACGTGCTGTTCCTCGCCCAGCAATTCCGCGAAGGCTCGGACCGTCCCGTAAGCGGCGATTTCATAGTGCTCCCCGTTGAGCGGCTCCAATCACCGCGGCGTCCATCACTGCTTCGCCATACTTCTCTTGCATGGTCTCCGCGCCCTCTTTCACCAGGCCTTCCATCCCCACACATTTCTTGCCCGTGGGCTTCTCTTCCAGAGCTTCGAAGATCTGTTCCAAGCGGGAAACTTGTTCTGATGTCTGGCGCAAGTGCTCTTCGAAAGTCTGTCGCAACTCTGCATTCGATGAGGCTTTTGCCATTTTCGGCAAGGCTTTGACGAGCTGAGTCTCGGCGCTGTAGAGATCCTTTAATTCATCGACGTAGAGCTGCCGTAATGAGTCCTTTCGCATCCTCTTCCTCCTTTTGCGGAATTCCAGCGGAGCGGAGCCATCTTGGCGCTGGGTTGTGTTCCGAAAAGTTATGTGCCTGAACAGAGCCAAACAATACCCCGGATGCTGTATGAGGGATTAAACCAGCTATGGTTGGCGGCCTGAGAGGACAGGTTTCTTTGGCAAATGATTTCGTACTTTATTTTTATTGGCCTTGTCATTTGCTTAAGTTGACTCTTCCAGCCATGATAAAAGGACCAATCTCGACTCCCAATCCGAAGCCTAAAAGAAACGATTTTGTACGGGAAAAACCCCACAACCAGACCGCAAGAAAAATGGGGAAATTCACGCCCCGCCGATGTATGATTGCGGCGGTCGCGTCCACCTCGTTTTGAGGGTATAGAAGAAACATGGCCATTGCAGCCCCTAACACCGGCACATCCGCTACCGCATCGAGTCCCGGCCAGAGCTATGGCGTCCCTCTGGCGACCGTGACCACGCTGTTCTTCATGTGGGGATTTCTTACTTGCCTTAACGACATCCTGGTTCCCCACCTGAAATCGATTTTTGATCTGAACTACACGAAGGTGATGCTGATTCAGTTCGCATTTTTTGGCGCCTATTTCATCTTCTCCATCCCTTCAGCCAAAATCATCGATTGGATCGGCTATCAGCGGTCCATGGTCCTGGGTCTGCTTACGATGGGCGTCGGCGCATTCTTGTTCGTACCCGCCGCCAGTGCACCGTCTTATCCGCTATTTTTGGGAGCATTGATCGTGCTGGCCGCCGGGATCACATGTCTTCAAGTGGCGGCGAATCCTTACGTAACCGTGCTCGGCAAGCCCGAAACCGCCTCCAGTCGCCTGAATCTGACGCAAGCTTTCAACTCCCTGGGAACGTTTCTTGCACCCTTTTTCGGGGGACTTTTCATTTTGACCGCAGCCCCAGACATGAAGGCTATCCGGGCTCTCACCCCCGATGCGTTGCACGCCTTCCGCCTGCATGAAGCGGCCACGGTCAAGACGCCCTATGTAGGGCTAGGAATCGCGCTGGTGGTTTTGGCAATTGCAATCGGTAGTTTCAAGCTTCCGAAAATTGAGCACGCGCAGCATAAAGTTGGCGAGAAAGTTGGCGACTCGATCTGGAAGCATCCCAATCTGATCTTCGGGGCGATCGGAATTTTTGTTTACGTCGGCGCTGAGGTTTCCATTGGAAGCTTCCTGGTGAATTACTTTGGCCAGCCGGAAATTGGCGGACTGACCGAAAAAATCGCGGCCAGTTTTGTCGCGTTTTACTGGGGCGGCGCCATGCTAGGGAGGTTCATTGGCTCGAATTTTCTGGGCGGCGCGAAGGCGAAGGTCATGAGCCTGGTAACAGGCATCAGCATCGCGTTAATCCTGTTGTCCTATCCGATTGAGAGCCACATGCCGCCGGGATACCAGCCAGGAGTGCCCAATCTAACGTGGCTTGCGTGGTTGGTGGTCGCAGGACGTCCGCTATTCATGCTGGTTGCGATTGCGACGGCGACCATTGCTCTCGCGGCGGCGCTCCGCGGAGGCAAGGCGACGGCAAATACCGGAATGTTGCTCGGTATTTGCGCCATCTGCACGAGCGCACTCGTGGCGATCTCGATGCTCAGCAATGGGCACATGGCCATGTGGAGCGTTCTCTTGGTTGGTTTCTTCAATTCGATCATGTTCCCCAGCATTTTCACGCTGGGCGTGGCCGAACTCGGTCCGCTGACGGGGGACGGTTCCGGTGTCATGATCATGGCGATCGTTGGCGGCGCAATCCTCCCGGTTGCCCAAGGCTGGATTGCTGACCACATCGGCATTCATCATGCATTCTTCTTGCCTGTGATCTGTTATCTGTACATTCTTTTTTTCGCCTTAAGTGGATCGAAGCCGAACAGCGAGCGTTACGGCCGAGCGCAGGCCTTATTGTCGAGCTAAAGAAAAAAGCCCTGTCTGCCGCGGTTAGTGGCGTGTGCGGAATCACTGACAGCGCTGCATCGTTTGGTAAGATCAAGTTTCCGTAGTCGGACAGTTATAACGAAAACGATTTTCGACGCCCATGGTGCTAGTCAAAAAGGCCGGCCAGAAGCCGCAAGTGATCACTCTCAAAGCCGTTGCGCAACATCTGGGACTCACTCCAGGAACGGTCTCCGCAGTGCTCAACGATTCCCCGTCCGCTCGTTCGATTCCGCAAGAGACGAAGAATCGAATTCATGCCGCCGCCAAAGAATTGGATTACCGTCCCAACTTCTTCGCGCGCACGCTTCGCAACAAACGCACGTATACCATCGGCGTAATCGCTGAAGAAATCGGTGACTCTTACAGCTCCGCCATCATCAGCGGAATCGAGCAGTATCTCAGACAGCGGAACTATTTCTTCCTGACCGTCGTTCATCGTCACGATCCCGTACTGTTGAGCCGATATTCGCAGATGCTCTCGGAGCGGGGGGTCGAAGGCATTATTACGGTGGATACGACCGTGAACGATGCCCCCTTGCTTCCAACCGTAGCGGTAGCCGGTCACAAGAAACTGAAAGGCGTCACAAATATTGTTCTCGATCACGAACATGCGGCCGTTCTGGCGCTGAACCACCTGAAAGAGTTGCGCCACGAGCATGTCGCATTTATGAAGGGAAATCCTATCAGCTCCGATGCCAAGGATCGGTGGGATGCCATTGCTTGCGTCGCCGCCCGAGTCGGGTTGAATATTGATCCTGAGTTAACGGTGCAGATCGACGCCGATGATCCCACGCCCATGTTGGGCTATCCCTTCACCAAACAGTTGCTGTCTCGCCAGAAGCCGTTTACCGCGCTATTTGCCTACAACGACATTTCAGCCATTGGCGCCATCCGAGCCATCCAGGAGCAAGGTCTCCGTGTCCCCCAGGACATTTCGGTGATCGGATTCGACGACATTCCCGGCGCCGCTTTCAACAACCCCAGCCTGACTACGGTGCGCCAACCCTTGAACCGTATGGGAGAGGTCGCGGCCCAGAGCCTGCTCGAGCGAATCGAAGGGGAAAAAGAGTACCCGAACGAGATCGCCATAGAACCTGAGCTGGTGGTCCGCGAATCCACGGCGAAGGCGCCCGGTTCCTGTTAGCATCCCTGCAGCGTTTCCGCTGCGCTCCGAAGCGCTGGACAGATTCCTTCATGCCCACGTCCGCCTCAATTAACGTGCCAACGTTCGCCGGCTCGTTAACCCTCGCTTCCTACATTTCGTTCGTGCCGATCGGGATCGCCACGGTGCTTCTTGGCCCCATGCTGCCGGTGCTGTCGGAGCGTTGGTCCATGAACTATTCCCAAGCCGGCGCTCTGTTTGCTGTACAGTATGTCTCCTCCACTGTGGCGGTCGCGTTTTCAGGGGTGCTGGTTTCGCGCTATGGATTCCGGTTTCCGATTAAAACTGGACTCCTTCTGATGGCGGCCGGATTGGCTTTGCTCATGACCGGCCCAAAGCAACTTGCTCTGATTTGCATCGGAGCCTACGGGGCCGGGCTCGGCCTAGCCGTTCCGGCGGGGAATCTTCTCGTGGCTGAGTTGAATCCGAACCGGCGCAGTGCGACCCTCAGCTGTTTGAACTTTTATTGGAGCGCAGGCGCAGTGACCTGCCCCTTCCTTGTGGCCTACGCAGCGAAAATTCATCAAGTGCCACTCCTGCTCGCGTGTGTTTCCGGGTTCTCGCTGCTCGTAGCGCTTGCCTTTGCCGTCCTGCCTGCCCCCATTTTCGAACTGGCCAAAACTCCTGGCAAAGTGAAGACGACCGTTCCTGCGATCCAGCGGAAGCTAAATATGTTTTTCATTTTGGCAGCGCTATTTTTTCTCTATGTGGGCACGGAAAACGCTTTTGGCGGATGGGTCGCATCCTTCGCAAAGAGTCTTGGCAACCTGACTCCGGTCATGGCCCTGCTTACTCCCTCCTTCTTTTACGCAGCGTTGACTTTCGGCCGATGGCTGGCCCCGTTCCTGCTCCGAAATGGAAACGAGATCCGGTTGGTGCAGATTGGATTGGTGATCGCCTCCCTCGGGACTGCAGGCCTTATGTTTTCCCGCGGGTTAACCGGGGTTGCGATGAGTGCATGTGCTACTGGACTCGGTCTGTCTTATGTTTATCCGATCACCATCTCCGTCCTGTCACGAGAATTTGGTCCAAGTTCATCTGCCATCGCGTCGGTTATGTTCGTGTTATCCAATGTCGGAGGCGGTTTACTTCCTTGGATTGCCGGAGTCCTGTCCAGCCACTACAGCACTCTCAAAGCGGGATTATTCGTTCCGCTGCTGGGATGTGCCGCCATGTGTGCACTCTATTTTAGGGACTGGCGGCTCTCCTACTCTACGAACATGCAATCCCCGTAGGAATAAAAGCGGTAGCGTTGCGCCACGGCATGGTGGTAGGCGTTGAGGACGTTTTCCTTGCCGCCCAGAGCGCAGACAAGCATAAGGAGCGTCGAACTCGGCAGGTGAAAATTTGTCAGAAGAGCCTGCACGACCTGGAAGTTGTACCCGGGATAGATGAAAAGGTTCGCTTCGCCGCTACCCGCATGGACGTTGCCGGAGTGTTGCTGCGCGGCGAACTCGAGCGTACGCACCGTGGTCGTGCCCACCGCGATTACACGTCTGGATTGGCCCCGGGCTTCCTGAATTTTCGCAGCGGATTCAGCAGAGATCAAATACTGTTCGGCGTGCAGGTGATGGTCTTCTACCCGCTGAACGCGCACCGGTTGGAAGGTTCCGAGGCCCACGTGCAGAGTAACTTCGGCGGTTTCAATGCCGCGCGCGGCCAGGCGGCCCAGAATCTCTCGAGTGAAATGAAGACCTGCGGTGGGAGCAGCGACGGATCCCCGGTCGCGAGCGTATACGGTTTGATAACGTTCGTGGTCGGCAGGACAGTCCGGGCGCGCGATGTAAGGCGGCAGCGGGATGTGGCCGATCAGGTCGATGCGAGCGAAGAAATCGGGCACGGGAGCGAAGCGGATATGGCGCTCGCCGAATTCCCCGCGGGCGATAACTTCAGCCTGAAGCTCATCTTGCTCTCCAAAAAAAAGATGCTCGCCGACCGAGATCTTACGGCCGGGACGAACCAGGCATTCCCATTCGTTGGGATCGTGCCGGAGTTGACGGGTGAGCAGAACCTCGACGCGTCCGCGAAGAAACTCGCGGGCAGCCGGATTCCGCGGGCTGATAGACTGAGATTTAAAACCTTTGCGGCGGCCATAGAGGCGCGCCGGAAACACCCGCGTGTTGTTGAAAACGACGAGATCGCCGGGCCGGAGAAGCTCGGGGAAATCGCAAAATTGGCGATCGGCGAAGGCGCCGTTAGCGGCGGATAGATGCAGAAGACGCGACCCGGCGCGATCGGGCAAAGGTTGCTGGGCGATCAAATCGTCGGGAAGTTCGTAATGAAAATCGGAGACCAGCACGCAGAATCGATTATAGAGATGTCGAGGAAAGGGCACGCCAGATAGCCTCACCCGGCCATCGCTTTTCGTAAATTTGGATTGTTTCCAGCGCAGCTGTGCTGATACCATGAAAATGCTAGGTGCGGCCTGCTTTTTGCCATCTCTCCCAAGGTTAGGAATGCCAACGGAACGCAAACACAGGGAAGAAATCGTCCGCTACGGACGCATGCTGCATGAACGCGGCTTTGTTGCGGCAATGGATGGAAACCTTTCCGTGCGCCTGAAAAGCGGTCGAATCCTGGTTACTCCGACGTGTCTGAGCAAGGGAGCGATGAGTCCGGCGGATCTGGTGATCGTCGATCCGGACGGCAACCGTATCGCCGGACATAGGAATGTAACCAGCGAGATCGGGATGCACTTGTTCATTTATCGCATGCGGCCAGACGTGGAGGCGATTGTGCATGCGCATCCGCCTACGGCGACCGGATTCGCCGCGGCGGGAATCGCTCTCACTGAGCCGCTGGTGTGCGAAGTGGTGATGGGTCTGGGATGCATTCCATTGGCACGGTACGGCACGCCCGGAACCTCAGAACTGTCGCAGACACTGGAACCTTATGTTCCGAATTATGACGCGATCCTGATGTCGAACCATGGCGTCGTGACCTACGGCGATACGCTGGAACACGCTTACATGAAGATGGAGACAGTGGAGCATTTCGCGCAAATCGCACTGGTCACGCATTTGCTCGGACGTCAGCAGCCGTTGAAACAAGTTGAGATCGAAAAACTAATGATGGCGCGCACACGGTATTTTGGGGCAAAGATTGCGGCGGGATTGCCCTTGCCACGCGCGCCGCAAAAAGTCAGCTAACAGGTTTCGAGACCTCTCTTCCGAAAGATACTCCTTTCAGACTGGCATCACCCCTGCCTTCGCCGTGTGCCCCTTTGCTATCTGAAGCTGCATCATTCCCCGCCAATGCGGAAGCGCATGCCTGCCCTGAAATTGACCGGCAGGGCGGGATAGCCGACGACTTCGTTGTAGCGGCGGTCCAGTGCGTTCTCGACATTAACGTACGCGGTGAGGCGCGGGAGGATGGCATACCATCCTCCGAAGTCGGCGCGGACGTAGCCGGCGGCGTGCATGATGCCGAAGTCGAAGAAGTCGCAGTCGGCGCGGCGTCCCACGAAACTTCCGCTCAGAGTCGCTCCCCAGCGGTTGCCGAGATACGACATCAGCGTCGGTGGCGGAATGCTTCGGACGACGCAGGAGTGGCTGGCCGGGATCGTAGATGGCATCGAAGGGAGCGGGATTGTCGAGATACTGCGACGACGTGTAGGTGTAGGCGGCGTTCGACAAGGAACTCGAGAGGAGAGCTTGGCTCGCAGCACGGTCTCCGCGCCTTGCGCGAAGGCCTGGTTCACGTTGACATACTTCCCCACGATACGTTCATTGGATTCACGGTCACGTAGTTGATTTGGTCGTGAAAGAGATTGTTGAAGTATGTGGCGCTGAACTCGTATTTGTTCCGGAAACATTCCTGTTGAATACCGGCTTCAAAGGCGCGTAGGCGTTCCGGCTTAAGCCGAGATTAGGCTGTGTGTAAGGAGGTCCCGGCAAAGGTTTCTTCGAGACGCGGCTCCTTGAAGCCGGTGGCGTAGGAAAATCGCAGGCGTGTTCCGGAAAATATCTCGCTGCCGCGCAGGGCTTGCCAGGTTAGTGCCACGCGCGGAACGCCGGTATTGCCGAATGTGCTGTTGTGAACGAAGCGGCCTCCAGCAATAATGCCGAGGCGGCCCAACGTCAGTTCTTGCTGCACATAAGTGGCTTGATTCAGGCGCTGGCCGTGGGTTTGCGGCCGAAGTCGATGTCTCCCGACAAATCCATTTTCGTTTTCGAGACGATAACCGAATGTGGTGTGCGCCCATGTGCGCTCGGAATAGTCGCCCTGATATTCGAAGCCTCCACGGTTGATGTGGTCGACTTCGTTGGAAGGATAGTCGATGGGATCGCCAAAAGGATCGACGCGCGCGGGATCTCCGGGGTTTTGCTCGTTATAGCGATAGACGTAGTCGAAGCCGGAGAGATGGTGCTGCCATCCGTTGGGGGCGGCCACGGTAACTTCCAAGCTCCCGAGCAAATTGTTGAGCTGCGACCATTCATAGGGGTTGGGCTGCAAAGGGACGAACGGCGCGGACAAGCCATTTGACGGGACGAGCGGATCGTAGCCGTTGAAACTCCATTCTCCCGGAACGCCGGTGTGGCTGTTGGAGTGGCGGAAGTGCAACCGCAGGGAAGCAGAATCATTCACACGGGCTCCGACGTTCGCTCCTTCCAGCGAGTCGGAATAGGCGTCGTTTACGCCAACGCCGTTCGTGTTGAATTGATCGCCGAAAATGTTGTAATCGAAACGCCCGCGAGCACCGGCCAGCGAGGCATAGCCGTTGGCAGTTTCGAAGTTTCCTCCATCGGCGCCGAAGCGAAGTTCGGGCACGCGGGTACTGCCGGTGCGAGTCGAGACCTGCACCACGCTGGTCATGGCGTCGGACCCGTAGAGCGTGCTCTGGGCTCCGCGGACGAATTCTATGCGATCGCCTTGCGAGAGCGATAACGTGCCGAAATCGAAGGTTCCCCCAGGCTCGTTGACGGTGACGCCATCCACAATCACCTTGTTGTAGTTGGATTCGCCGCCGCGCACGAACAGCGACGACAATCCTCCATGTTGCCCGGCGGTGTTGATGATCGCTCCCGGAAGAAACCGAACTGCGTCGTTGGCAGCGATGGGTTGCATGGTTGCGAGTTGTCCGGCAGTGAGGGTGTCAACGTCGGCCCCGGCGGCTTGAGCGACGACCGGAGTGCGCGTGGCGGTAACCACAACTGTTTCGGAGGCGGTGGCCAGGCGGAGCGTCACCGTGAGTTCAGTTTGCGCGGAAACTTCAATGGTTTCCTGCGCAAATCCCGGAGCTAGAACTTTGACCTGATAAGGACCAGGGTCCGGTCGGTGGAAGACGACGATGCCTTCGGCCGAGGTGATTTGCGTGGCCAGCGTTCTACTGTCATTGTCTCGCAGGAGTTCGACTTGCGCGCCGGAGACTGCGGCCAGGTGCGGGTCGAGAACTTTGATCGTGAGATCGACCGCGAAGGCCGCTGCAGAAAAGAGCAGAGCGAAACAAAATACCGTGAAGACGCGCATTCCATCCTCCTTTGCACGCGAAAGAGGTTTCAGTAGATGGATCGCGCCGGTCTCCTGGCTTCGCGAGTGAGGATCGATTGCATCCGGATTCGCCCAGGACCTTCCCGGAATCAGTTCCAGTGGCCGAGGGCAATTTCCTCGCTTACAGTTGCGCGGCAGCGCGGGATTTGCACCCGCTTCCCTGTCTTCGCCCAGCGGCGAAGACGCGCGTTCCAAACGAAATTCAAAGAGCCGAGATTACCGTTTGACGAATGTACTGGCTGTGCTTGAGGAAGTCAAATATAGGCGCAGCCTCGCGCCGCCGCGATTATCTCCTCCAGCGGTTGATGAGGTACAGAACAAACGACAGCACGAAGCTGAGCAGGATCGAGGTCGCGAGCGGGAAGTAGAACGAGGCATTTTTTCCGCGGTAGACGAAGTCTCCAGGAAGCCTGCCGAGAGGGAAGTTCGTGCGGCCGAGAACGAGCGTCAGCAACCCCGCCAAGACGAGGAACCCGCCCAGAAAGATCAAAAGTTTGCCTAAGTCGCTCATGAAGATGCGGCCTTCCTTAAAGCATTTCACAGCGCGGATAGGCAGACAAGCTGAATCTTTGCAACGCAAAGTACTTGACACCTATCTTTCGAGCGAGGTAGGCTGTGGTTATGTTTGAACCGCGGGCGCATCGGATTCGCCGTCTTTCGCGGGCCTCGCGGCCCGCGCCGCCGCCCATTTCATCGAGTGCCGCGCCCAATCTGGCTGACGACTTACGATTCATCCGCGACACCATGGAACGCTCGGCCGCATTCACCGCGGTCTCGGGCTCCGGACAGGTTCTGCTGGGACTTACGGCGCTCGGTGCGGCATGGTTAGCGGCAGAGCAGACCTCTGCGTTCGGGTGGCTGTGGGTCTGGTTGGCCGAGGGGTTGGTGGCGATTTCGATCGGATTGCTGGCATGCACGTTCAAAGCGAACCGCCGGGGATTACCGCTGTTTTCCGGACCAGCGCGTAAAGTTGCTCTGGGACTTGCGCCGCCGCTGCTGGCGGGCGCATTCCTCACTTTTTTGCAGTTTCGATCCGGCCTGACTTCTGCGCTTCCCACGACATGGCTTTTGCTTTACGGCGCAGGCATCATGACCGGCGGAGCATTCTCGGTTTCCATCGTTCCGGTGATGGGGTTCTGTTTCATGCTGGTGGGCGGGTTGGCAGTGTTAAGTCCGGCGGCGTGGAGCAACTGGTTTCTGGCGGCTGGGTTCGGGGGGCTCCACATTATTTTCGGACTCCTCATCGCGCGGAGGCACGGTGGCTAGGGCGCTTCCAAATCGCAGGCATTCCAAGACCGATCCCGCAATGCGCGAACACTCGCGACAGAAGGCTCGGGAGCGTGCCGCTGCGCAAGCGCCTGAATTGCCGGAACTGGACCGGCTGATTCATGAGCGCATTCGATTGGGCATCGTGAGCGCGTTGGCCACCAACGATTCGTTGAGCTTTAACGATCTCAAGCGCGTTCTGAAAACCACCGATGGAAACCTAAGCGTGCACGCCCGCAAACTGGAAGAGGCGAACTACATTTCCTGCGTGAAATTCTTCGAGGGGCGCGTACCGCGAACGGAGTATCGGCTCACTCCGTCAGGCCGTCAGGCTCTGGCGAAATACCTGGATCAGATGGAGGAGTGGATTCGGGTTACCCGTGAACAGTGAGTTTTGCCGCTTCGCGGCTCTCGCCCGAAAGAAGCTAGGCTAGATCCCGAGAGCCTTTTGAATCTCCGCAGCAATCGCGGCGGTCAAGGATTCCATCTTCGCCTCAGATTCAGCTTCGACCATCACTCTTGCCAAGGCCTCCGTGCCCGAGTAGCGGACGATAACTCTGCCATTCCCATCCAATTCCCGTTCGGCCGCAGCAATCGCGGACTGGATCGCCGGTACTTGGGCGAAGGGAACTTTTTCTCTAACGCGTACATTCTGGATTTTTTGGGGAAATACTTTTAGATCGTGGATCAAGTCGGCCAGAGATTTGCCCGCGCGAACAATGATGTCCATGAGGCGGAGGGCCGTAAGTAGGCCGTCGCCGGTGGTGGAATCCCCGTCGCGAAAAATAATGTGGCCGGATTGCTCTCCGCCCAGCGTGGCGCCGGTTTTCAGCATCTCTTCAAGCACATATTTGTCGCCCACGTTGGCGCGGAGCATGCGAATGCCCGAGTTCTTGAGCGCGACCTCGAGGCCCATATTCGACATGGTTGTGGACACAACCGTGTCGGCCTTCAGGGTTCCCTGCGCGTGCATGTCGCGGGCGGCGGCAAGTAGAACGGCGTCCCCGTTGACGACGCGTCCGGCAGCGTCGCAGAAGAGCGCGCGATCTGCATCGCCGTCGAACGTGACGCCCAGATCGAATTGTCCGGCGGATTCGGCGACCTTCCTGCCGAGAGTTTCAGGATGAAGAGCGCCGCATTGTTCGTTGATGTTCTTGCCGTCAGGCGAGATATGGATGAACGTTGCTTGGACGCCGAGTGCGCGAAACAGTTCAGGGGCCTCGGCAGTTGCGGCGCCGTTGGCGCAATCGACCAGAATGCGTAACTTGCTGAGGTCGGACTTCACGCTTTCGGCCAGCGACTTGATGTAGGCGCGGCGGAGTTCGGTTTCGCCGGGCAATGAAGGCCGCGGAACTTTCAACGCCGTGTCGTCGGTGGAGCCGGGATTCTGCAGGAGCGCGAATATTTCCTTCTCGATGGCGAGTTCGCGGTCGTCGGTCAACTTGAATCCATCGCCGGAGAAAACTTTGATGCCGTTGTCTGTCCAGGGATTGTGGGAGGCTGAGATGACCACGCCCGCAGCCATTTTGCGGGAGCGGGCGAGGTAGGCCACGCCGGGGGTAGTGATCACGCCGGCGCTGTGCACGTCCACGCCGACCGCGGCTAGACCTTCGGCGACCCGATCGCCGATCCAACGGCTCGACTCGCGCGTATCCTGCCCAATGACCGCTTGCGCTCGTGGAACGTTGCGGACGAGATCGTGCCCGAGAGCGCGGCCGATCAGATACGTGCTCTGCTTGGTGAGGGGAAATTCACCTGCGACGCCACGGATGCCGTCAGTTCCGAACAATTGCCGTTGCTGACTCATAAGAAGAATGCAACCAGAGATGATAAACGAAGCATGGCTGATTTTTGGTTGTTGAATGAAAACCGTGCCCCGGCTTTCACTGAATTATTACCGGAAGCCGAACTTTTAGTGAGCGGTTGCACTTCCGACCTTTTGCACCACGACCGTGACCCGAATCGACCTTGCGTGCTCGATCTGGACGAGAGGATCGGGGACATAGACGTTCGTAGTGAAGACTCCAGTGCCACGCGTACCGGTTGCGTCGATGAGATCTGTGGTTGCGGCCTCGATTCTTTCGACGTGATGGCTGGGGCCGGTGATGGTAATTCGCGATGGATCCGCCTGCACCTTGACGATTTGATCGCCGGAAGCGAAGTTCCCTGTAACGCGTGGATGAATCTCAACTTCGCGAGTCAGCCGCGTATCGAAGGCGAGGTGGATCTGGCTGGGAACGATCTGCACGACGCTAACTTCGCGAGGATGACGAACCTGCTGCGAGGTTAAGTCGAAGGTACGATCCTGAGGCTTGGCGCTGCTCAAGTCAATTTCCGCTTGAACGTCGTTGGTTTTGAGTTGCCGGATAACTCGTTCGGGACCTCGGACGCGAATCTGTGCCTCGGGAATGGATTCGGAGCTGACTTCCAGGTCGGGAGGAACGTGCTCAAAGACGACGGGAGCGCGTACCGCAACTTCAGCGGGCTGTTCGTCGCGCGAGATCATGAACCACAAGCCCGTGGCCAACAGCAGCGACATCAGCTTCAGCGCGAAATTGTGGAAGAACAAATGCTTGAGAAATCCCGTCATAGTGGCTCCGAGGATGAACCCGAGTCGGACTTGCGATGAGGCGTGGGTTCGGTGAGGGGCGAATCGAAAGCTCCGTCGGATTCGTCTTCCCCATTCTGTGCGATGGGAGTAGGCAGCGTGACGGGAGTCATGTGGCGGCGCAGTTCGGCTCCGAGACGCTCGCGGAGTTGTTCGACGGTGAGATCGCGCTCAATGCGCCCGCCGACGGCGAAGCTGATAGCTCCGGTTTCTTCCGAGCAGATGACGGCGATGGCATCGGTCTCTTCAGTGATGCCGATGCCGGCGCGGTGGCGAGTCCCGAGCTGAGTGGACAACAGCGGATTCATGGAAAGAGGAAGGAAGCAGGCCGCGGCGGCAATCCGATCTTTCTGCACGATGACGGCACCGTCATGCAGCGGGGCGCTGGGGCGGAAAATGGTCGCGAGCAGGTCGTAAGAAAGGCGGGCATCGAGAGGGACGCCGCTCTCAATGTGGGTGCGGAGACCAATTTCGCGTTCGATGACGATCAAAGCTCCGGTCTGATGCTGGGAAAAAAGATTGGCGGCGAGGACAATGTCATCGTAGGAGTCAGCCTCCGCCGAAGATCCGCCAAGAAACGTCAAACGGCGGCCGAGATCGGCGAGCACGTGTCGAATCTCCGACTGGAAGACGACGATCAGGGCGAAAACCACATAGGGCAAAACGTGGCTGACCACCCAGTTAAGGGTGGTCAATTCGCCGATGCGGGCGAAATAAAACAGCACGGCAAGCACCGTAAGCCCCACCAGCATGGGTACGGCACGCGTGCCGCTGATCATGACCAGGACCTGATAGATCAGGAGAGCGACCAACAGGATATCGAGGGCGATCCACGCACCTTGCGTCCACGATGTGATGACCGGCAGCACTCGAGTTTAGCTCCTGGTAAATACGAATCTGGAATTCCATTGTAATGCAGGCATCCGCCAAAGCATTTGCCAGAGCGGATGGGCGGCGCCCCCCGGACGAATGTGTCCGGGTTACGTGTTGTGCTTTTTCGTGACCGTGGCTTGAATCTCGCCATGGGCCAGGCGCGCAGAAATTTCATCGCCGATGCTCACCGCGTCTGCGCTTTTCAGCAGCTTGCCGCTGGAATCGAACACGAGCGCATAGCCGCGGTCGAGGATTCCCAGTGGGGAAAGGGACTGGAGCGCGGTGTCAAAGCGTTCGAGGCGGACTCGATGTTGCAGAAGAACATTGCGAGCGACGGCTGCGAGGGCTGTGGTTGTGCTGCCGAGTTCTTTCCGCATGCCGGAGAGCACCAGTCGCAGGTCGTAATGGCGGATGGCGGCGGAGATGGTTTCCCAACGGCGGTGCGCCTGCTGGAGGAGTTGGCGCTCGGCGAGCTCCAGGCGGTGGATCAGGTCATCGAGCTTCTGCTGGCGCTGGCGGATGAGTTCCATCATGCGGGAGAAGGCGCCGTGCTGTGCAAGTTGGGTCAGCGCCTGCCGGCCCATCAGCAGGCGGTAGCGCATGGCGCGGCTTAAGCGTTCGTGCAGCGCCGCAGCTTGATCTTCGATTTCCTGCCGTGAGCGGATTACGAGTTCTGCCGCAGCCGAGGGGGTAGGAGCACGAAGATCGGCGACGAAATCAGTGATCGTGAAATCCGTTTCGTGGCCAACTGCGGAGATGACCGGAATCTCGGAGGCCGCGATGGTTCGGGCAAGAGCTTCATCGTTGAAGGAAGCGAGATCTTCGGCGGAGCCTCCGCCGCGAGCGATGATGATGACATCAACATTGTCGTGCTGGTTGAAATAACGCACACCAGCGGCGACCTCGTGCGACGCTGAGTCTCCTTGAACCTGGGCGGGATAAATCAGGATGTTCACGGAGTGATGACGGCGTTCCAGAATGTTGAGAATGTCGCTCAGGGCGGCGGCTTGCGCCGAAGTCACAACGCCGATGCGGGATGGCAAAGATGGGATGGGCTTTTTGTGATCGGCGGCGAATATTCCTTCGGCCTCGAGTTTGGCCTTGAGCTGTTCGAAGGCGAGTTGGAGCGATCCGGCGCCTCTAGGTTCGATGTATTCGGCAGCAATCTGGAGTTCGCCCCGGTCCTCGTAGATGGTGACGCGTCCCCGCACCACTACTTGCAGGCCATCGGCGGGACGGAAGCGAAGCAGGCGAGCGGAGGAGCGGAACATCACAACGCGGATCTGCGAGTTGCCGTCTTTCAGGGTGAAGTAGAGATGTCCGGATTCAGGGGCGCGGAAGTTGGAGATTTCGCCTTCCACCCAGGCATCCGAATATTCGCGTTCGACGTGGCTGCGGACGGCGGCGACCAGGTCGCGGACTTTCCACACGCGGCGCTCGGGGCCACGAAAGTTCAAACCCATCTGGTCGAAGAGTGAAGACACTGAGGGCAGTGTATCGCAGGATGAGGGGTTGGGACTCATCATGGAAACCAGCGCCGCTGCGCGGCTGGACAGCCGAGGCGGCTGTCCCCACATTTTCAAATTCCGACATCTGAAAATCAAAAGCCCCACCCTGTCGCAAAAAGCCGCGACAAGGATGGGGCACCCTCGGATTACAGAGTGTCTAGAAGGCTGCGTCGAAATGGAAGACGTCGGCCACCTGGAAGCTGACACGGTTTACCAGAACCAGATTGCCTCCGATGAAGACGTGAGCGTAGCCGGGCTGAGGTGGCGGAAGCATTACCTCAAGCTCGTGCGGGCAGGGCTGCATTCTGCCGCGCAGGCCGGGGGGCAGCGTCCCGTTCACCACCAATTGACGCTCAAGGCCGGGAGGCAAGCGGTCGCGCTTGGCCAATCCCGGTGGCAAATGCGAGTAATGAGCGCGATACCAGCCGTGTATGTCGCCGTCATGCTCGTGATATCCCTCATGACCGCGTCCGTGATCATGTCCATAGGCGTGCCCGTTGTCGTGGCCATGACCATGACCGTGTTCTTCGCGGTCGTCGTCGCGATCCTGTTTGTCGTGACCATGGCCGTTGCCTTGCGCCACAGCGATGGTGGTTGAGAGCGCGAGCGACACGACGGTGATCGCGCCCGCCCTTACCCAGAGCTTCCAAGACATTGCACGCCTCCTCAAATTATTGCGGGATGGAATGAGGGTATCGGAAGCGCTGTACGGCGGACAGGTTACGGTAGTCCAAGGGGGCGGTCATCCCGTTTGGTTTCTGCGGGTTATCGGGTCCTCGAGGTTGTCATGGATGTGGCAGGTAAACCTCCGATTGTGATTTGCCTCACACGCGGTGAATTTCCGCGGAGACTATAATCCTTCCCCATGAATCTCGAACAAAAAGTGGAAGAGCTGAAAAAGCGCAACCAGCTTGCCGAAGATGGTGGCGGAGCGAAACGACGCGAGCGCCAGCATAAAGAAGGCAAGATGTCGGCCCGCGAGCGGATCGAGTTCCTGCTGGATGAGGGAACTTTCGAGGAGACCGACAAGCTCGTTACCCATCGCTGCAGCGACTTCGGCATGGCGGAACAGAAGATTTATGGCGACGGATTTGTCACCGGCTACGGGCGGATTGACGGGCGGCTGGTGTACGTCTTCGCGCAGGATTTCACCGTGTTTGGCGGATCACTCTCGGAGGCGAACGCGGGAAAGATCGTCAAGATCATGGATTTGGCCGCCAAGATGGGGGCGCCGGTGATCGGGTTGAATGATTCCGGAGGCGCGCGCATTCAGGAAGGCGTGATGTCGCTGGCGGGCTACGCCGACATTTTTCTGCGCAACACCCTGTACAGCGGAGTGGTGCCGCAAATCTCGGCCATCATGGGACCATGCGCTGGAGGCGCCGTGTATTCCCCGGCCATCACAGATTTTGTGCTCATGGTCGACCACACGTCTTACATGTTCATCACCGGGCCGGACGTAATTAAGACCGTAACACACGAAGAAGTGACGAAAGAGCAGCTCGGCGGAGCCATGACCCACAACGAAACTTCAGGCGTGGCGCACTTTCTGGCTCATGATGACGCGGAGTGCCTGTCGATGGTGCGGGAACTGCTGAGCTTCGTGCCATCCAACAATCTGGATGAGCCGCCGCGCAAAGTTTGCACGGATCCGGTGGATCGGGCGGATGCGGCTCTCGACAAGATCGTTCCGGTCCAATCCAACCAGCCGTATGACATCAAAGATGTGATCAACGCGGTGGTCGACGACGCGTACTTCTTCGAAGTGCAGGAGCACTACGCCAGGAACATCGTCGTCGGGTTTGCCCGGCTCGATGGACGCTCGGTGGGAATCGTGGCCAACCAGCCGGCCATGCTGGCGGGAACGCTGGACATCAATGCCTCGGTAAAAGGGGCGCGGTTTGTGCGGTTCTGCGACTGCTTCAACATTCCGTTGGTCACGTTTGAAGATGTTCCGGGATTCTTGCCCGGGACAGCGCAGGAGTACGGCGGGATCATCAAGCACGGGGCGAAGCTGTTGTATGCGTTCGCCGAGGCGACCGTGCCCAAAGTTACGGTGATCACTCGCAAAGCCTATGGCGGAGCCTATTGCGTCATGGCGTCAAAACACATCCGCACGGACGTGAACTATGCCTGGCCGACCGCGGAGATTGCGGTCATGGGGCCGGAGGGCGCAGTGGATATCGTCTACAAACGTGAACTCGATGGCGCCGGCACGAATCGCGAGCAGGTTCGAAAGGAAAAGATTGAAGAATTTAGAGAGCGATTCGCCAACCCCTATGTGGTCGCCGACCGAGGATTTGTAGATGCGGTGATTCAGCCGCGGGATACAAGGAAGAAGCTGATTCAGGCTCTGGCCATGCTGGAAACGAAACGGGATAAGAACCCTCCAAAGAAGCACGGGAACATACCGCTGTAATATGCACCGTTGCATGTGGGAACCACACCATGCGAAACTGGTAGCGAACAAAAGGCGAATTTTATTGCTCGCCAATCGCAGCGACGATGCGGTCGTCGCGGGAGTTCTGAGGGTATCTCGGATATGACTGGCGGCACTCAAGATCGTGGTTCGGAGACACTGCCTCACATTAAGCGCGTGTCGCGGATTAAACACACAATCTTGCAGAAATATCTGCCTTCGTGGGCAATTATTCTCGGTTCGGCCAATCGCCGCATGAACTACTTCGACTGCTTTGCCGGTCCAGGTCGCTATGAGTTCGGAGGTGTCCCCGTAGACGGATCGCCGGTGATTGCTGTCAAAGCAGCCGTGGCGTTCTTGGATACGCACCCGAACCACAGCCTGCACATTTTGTTAACTGAGAATAATGAGCAACAAGCACAACAACTCCAACAGCAGCTAGAGGCTCTGAGGCCATATCCGACAAACCTTACCGTCGATCCGCTTAGGGAGGATAGCAAGACGTTCATACCGGACCTTCTCTCTAAGATCCCGGCCCTCGCCCCTTCCTTTTTCATGATCGACCCTTATGGTCATCCGTTGGCGCTGCCGGTGATCAACAACATTCTCTCCCGCCAAAGTACAGAGGCGCTCATAACGCTAATGTGGTATCGCATCAACATGGACTTAAACAATCCAACTGTGCAGGCAAACGTTGACCGTTTGTTTGGTGATCAAGAGTGGCGGAAACAGCCGTTTATTGGGCAGAAAACTGTTGCCCGAGAGAACGGGTTCCTTGACTACTTCGTTTCCAAGCTGGCGGCGAAATACGTTCTGCCATTCAGGATCGGGTTCGATCCGGAAGACAAGATCAAGGGCGAGCGGACCAAGTACTACCTGCTGCACGCTAGCAACCATCCAAGCGCAGTTCTGTTGATGAAGGAGGTGATGTGGCCTTTAGGCGACGAGGATGGTACGTTCGACTTCTCTGGCGAGTCTCAAGGCATACTCATCTCTCGGACCCCGCAGACCAGCGAACTGCGACAGATTTTGTTGCGGGAGTTCGCGGGGCAGCAATTGCCTTTCGATGACACGAGAAAGCATACGTGGAAGCTGCCGTTTGTTGAGAAACATTATCGTGAAGTGATTCAAGGGCTCCGCGCGGAAGGAATCGTTAAGGTTACCCCCGTCTCCTCGAAGAAGAGCGGCCTGAAGGAACAAGACTTGGTACGCTTCCCTGAAAGCTCCAAATCTGGCTGTGCGTCGACTAACGAGAGACAGCAATGAGTCTGCAATCAAACATCGAGTGGACCGATGCGACTTGGAACCCCGTGCGTGGCTGCACGAAGATCAGCCCCGGGTGCAGGCACTGCTACGCAGAGACATTTGCGGAGCGGTTTCGCGGAGTCAAGGGGCATCCGTACGAGCAAGGGTTCGATCTGCGGCTGGTTCCAGAAAAGCTGACTGAGCCTCTTCTTTGGCGTTCGCCGAAGCTCGTCTTCGTAAACTCAATGAGCGACCTCTTCCACGAAGGCGTTCCTGATGACTACATCGAGATGGTCTGCCGCGTGATGGCCACGGCGAACTGGCACACGTTCCAGGTGCTCACGAAACGATCGGCGCGCTTACGGGACTTGCTGCGCGGACGATTACGGTTCGCGGCCGAACAGGAGCACATCTGGTGGGGAGTCAGCGTTGAGGATAGGAACTATGGTTTGCCCAGAATCGCAGATTTGCAAGCGGCTCCCGCGCGAGTGCGTTTTCTGTCCATCGAGCCGCTGCTCGAGAATATCGGGCGGTTCGATCTATCCGGCGTCGGTTGGGCAATCGTCGGCGGTGAAAGTGGGCCAGGCGCTCGGAGCGATGGACGAGGAGTGGGTGATCTTTCTACGCGACCAGTGCGCTGATTCGCGCGTGCCATTCTTCTTCAAGCAATGGGGAGGCGTCAGGAAAGCAAAAAACGGAAGGCTGCTTCAGGGCCGGACCTACGACGAGTATCCTGAGCGCGTCATTTCGCCAATTCCGGAGCGTGCAAGTTGCTTCGCCTACGCGGAAGACATTCGGAGATCCTTCCGCGGAGGGTTTTCGAGGTCGCTCGTGCAGCTTACGGCTTGAAAACCCCAGACCAGCACGTCTAGGGGTAGGGATGTTTCGACTCCGCCGTGAGCTTCGCTGCGCTCTGCTCACGGCTCCGCTCAACATGACAATTTCGATGGGGAAATTCGATCCGGGGAAGGTGTCTCGAGACGTGCAAGCTCAATGCTCACAGCTCATCGCTCAATGCTCAATGCTCAATGCTCAATGCTCAATGCTCAATGCTCAATGCTCAATGCTCAATGCTCGCTGCTCCAAAAACAAAGAGAGTTCCGAGGTGGTGTAGGGTCCATTCGTCTCGGCCAGTAGCTCGCGTTTGACCCTCGCTCGACCTGCTCTCGAAACCTCCCTTGCGGGGCGCTTCGCGCGATCGTCAGCTTGGGCTCCGGGCTCACCGCCAACCGGATAAACCTACCCTACGCCTCGCAACTCTATCCTGCCTTCAACATTTCTTCTCCGTTCGCCTCGACCAGCGCTTTGCTATAGACCCTTGCTGGCCCTCCTACCCAATCTTGCGATCAGGTAAGTGACTTCCGCTCGAGCCCCGGACGCCGCACCAACCGGAAAAACTTAAGAAGTTGTCAAAGAACGATCTTGTTGTACGTCCTTCTATTTTTTCCGTCAACGAAAAATACGACTTTGTAACTACATGTCTTTTCAATCGAGTGCAGCCGTCCACAAGCCCATGACCGGAAATGGTGCAGCGATGCCATGCAATTTTCGTGAAATCCTTGCTGGACGCGGCTTTCCGCGCGATTCTCCGGCCGAAATCGATTTTTACTGCGCATCCCGGCCCGAGCACTCCCCTGTGAAAATCCAGCGCTTCCCGCGCCGGCGCGGAGTTCCAGAATCGCGAGTTTGCCGATCGTAGCGCCGGCGTCCCGCCGGCTGTCGCGGGGGCGTCCGCCGCGCCCGCTTCTTATGAAAATGTGATTTCTTCGTCTACCAGTTGCTTGTCGGACTCGTCTGTGCCGGATAGCTCAAACGAATTGGTAATGGCAGCCTTGCCCTTTTCTACGCCGGTAATCACGTAGGAGCAGCCCAGCCAGTGAGCTTCGGCGTGGTCGGTCTTCGACCATTGGGCTGGATGATCGGGGTGGGAGTGATAGAAGCCGACAATATCTTCGCCACGCTCGCGTCCTTCCCGCTGGATGCGGACCAGTTCCTTGGGATCGATGTTGTAGCGATTGTGGGCGGAGTCGGTGCGGGTGTTACCGCAGCGCGCCGTGGACGTAACCACGCGGGTGCCATCGTCTTCGAAGCGGCCGAGAAGAACTCCGCAGCATTCGTGGGGATAGGTTTCTTCGCCGTGTTTACGGATTGCGTCGTAGTCTGCGCGGGTCAGTTTCAGCATCGGGAGGATCAGTTCACCACAGAGTCACGGAGACACGGAAAACGAAAATCAGGATTTTTCTGTGGCTCTGTGTCTCCGTGGTGAATTCACCGGATTTATTCTTCGGTCCAGAAGCGTTCACTCAAATACTTGTCGCCGGAGTCGCACAGGATGGTGACGATGACCGCTTCCTGGTCTTTCCTCAGCGGCAGGTCGCGAGCGATCTTCAGGCATCCCACAACCGCGGCGGCTGCCGAGATTCCTACTAATAATCCGGCGCTGCGGGAAAGCTGGCGGGCCATGGCATACGCATCTTCGGTAGCGATTTCGAGATTCTGATCGGCTAGGCTCGGGTCGTAGATCTTGGGCACAATCGCGCTGGACATATGTTTAGCGCCTTCGATGCCGTGAAAAGAGGAATCGGGCTGCAGCGAAATACACTTCACGGCCGGGTTGAGTTCTTTCAAGCGCCGCGTCGTGCCCACGAAGGTACCGCTGGTTCCCAGCATCGAAACGAAATGAGTGATGCGGCCTTGCGTCTGCTGCCAGATCTCGTTGGCCGTCATGTAGTAATGCGCCTTCCAGTTGGCGTCGTTGGAATACTGGTCGGCGTAGAAATATCGATCGGGATGCTTCGCCGCCAACTCGCGCACCATGCGGATGGCTCCGTCGGATCCGTCGGCGGGATTGGTGTAGAGGATATTGGCGCCATAGCCTTGCAGGATCTGCTTGCGCTCGCGCGAGACATTTTCTGGCATGCAGAGCGTGACCGGGAATCCTTCCGCCGCGCCGAGCATCGCATACGCAATGCCAGTGTTGCCGCTGGTGGCATCGAGCAGAATCTTTCCGGGACGGAGATGTCCGGCGCGCCGTCCCTCCGCGACGATGTTGGCAGCGGCACGATCTTTGACAGATCCACCGGGGTTATACCACTCAGCCTTACCCAGAAGTGCTACTCCGGGCAGGTCGCGGGTGAGAGCGTTCAGGCGCAGCAGTGGAGTGTTTCCGATACGCTCAATCAGGCTGTGGCCAAGGGTTTCCCCTAGTCCTGAGGCCGCTTCCCCGGGCTCAACAAGGCGTCCTGAGGACGCCAGTGTTGCGGATTTGGTAGAGCTGTATGCCATGGTTGAACCGGAGCCCCGTGACCAACGTAATGTGCTATGTAGTCCGAAACAGGATATGTAGTACCTTAGATTTGATGAACCAGAATCGCCCGGCGATGCAGCCCTTGTAAAGTTACGCTCGGTCCTTATATATTCTGCATCCCATGAATGAGCTCCCGCCGGCAAAGAAAGGTGAATGCAAAGAGCAATGGCCAAGACAATTGAAGCACGAACCTATGAGGAAGCGCTAGCCTGGCTGCGCGACCACGGGTTCGACGCAACGGATGCGCCGGGCACCAACAACCGAGTGTTTCTGCGGAAATACAATGTATCGGCGGCGATCCAGAAGACGCCCGAAGATGGCGTGAAGATTTTTGCGTATCCGGGATATCTGATCGGGAGCGAGATTTCGAAGCTGGTCAACCGCGGGTACCAGCAGTTTTTGAAGACTTCGAAGGCAGAAGTTCCGGCTACTGCCGACCAGCTGAAGGCGCTCCAGTCTTTTTCCGAAGAGCTGAAGATGGGGCTGGGTCTGCCCAGTTTGTATAACGAATCGCTGGGCACCGTAAGCGAGGCGTATCAGTATGATCGCATCGAAAATCGGGACAAGCCTGCGGTCGAGCGGCCGAAGCGACCTTGGGAGACGGCAGGGAAAGAAACGGCCGTCGCTGCCAAAAAAGGACGCGCCTGATTTCAAAAGTTGCGTGAATGTTCTTTAGGGACGGGCACGATGTCCGGCCCTTCTTGTTTGTCGCGTCGAACGGGTCAGGCTGAACAACCACGACTCGCTTCGAGAATGGATTCCCTCTTGCAGGTTGAGCGCTCGTAGAATTCCCCGTACTTTGATTGACCTCTCCATGTCGCTGTGCTACAAGCGACGGTCGACCGCAATCTTTTACGAACAGCATTCATGCAAGTTTAATGGTCCGGACCGAACCGGTCGAATTGCTTGAAGGGGATCCCTCGATGAAAAAGCGAATTCCAACCATGGTGCAGACCGCCTTCTTTCTGATGTTCACTGCAATTCTTTGTGCTGCTCAGGGGAACCAAGGTGCGCTGTATCTTGATCCATCTCAGCCCATCGATGCCCGGGTCGACGACCTTATCGGCAGGATGACCCTGGACGAGAAAGCTTCGCAACTGGTGAATCAAGCGCGCGCGATTCCGAAGCTGCAGGTTCCGGCGTACGACTGGTGGAGCGAGGCCTTGCATGGAGTCGCCAACGCAGGCACAGCGACGGTGTTTCCAGAGCCGATCGGGCTGGCGGCGACGTTCGACGATCATCTAATTCACGAGATGGCCGTGGTGATCGGGACGGAAGCACGCGCCAAACATGATCAAGCCGTGCGGGCGAGGCGCCGCGACATTATGGAAGGGCTGGATTTCTGGTCGCCGAACGTCAATATCTTTCGTGATCCACGATGGGGACGCGGGCAAGAAACCTACGGGGAAGATCCGTTTCTGACGGGACGAATGGGTGTGGCGTTTGTCACCGGCTTGCAGGGAGATGATCCGAAGTACTTTCGCGTGATCTCTACTCCAAAGCACTACGCGGTGCACAGCGGACCGGAGCCTTCGCGGCACAGCATCGATATCCACGTGTCGAAGCATGACGAGGAGGACACATACTTGCCGGCGTTCCGCGCGACCGTCACCGAGGGTAAGGCCGGGTCAGTAATGTGCGCTTATAACCGGGTGAACGGGCAGCCGGCGTGCGCGAATACTTTTTTGCTCCAAGACACGCTGCGGGACGCGTGGAAATTCAACGGCTACGTGGTGTCGGATTGCGACGCGATTGTGGACATTTTTGAAGGACATCACTTCGTGAAGAGCCAGGCTGAGGCAGCGGCGGCGGCCATCAAGGCTGGCATGGACAACGAGTGCGCCGACTACATCTCACTTGCCCAGGATAATCACGACTATCAGCCCTTTGTGGACGCCGTAAAGCAAGGCCTGCTGACGGAAGCTGACCTTGATCGTTCCCTGAAAAGGCTGTTTACGGCGCGCATGCGGTTGGGGATGTTCGATCCCCCGAATATCGTGCCTTATGCCAACACTCCCGAATCGGAGATCGACAGCGTGGCGCATCGTCAGCTGGCTCTGAAGGCCGCTCGGGAGTCGATGGTGCTGCTGAAGAACGACGGGGTGCTCCCGTTGGCGGGAAACGTGAGGAAGATTCTCGTGGTGGGACCGCTCGCCGAATCGGTTGAGGTTCTGCACGGCAACTATAGTGGTACTGCTTCTCATGCCGTGACCGCGTTGGAAGGAATTCAGAAGCAATTTGGTGGAGCGCAGGTGAACTATGTGGCGGGGACGAATCTCTTGCGAGAGCCGCTCGTCGTTCCAACCAAGGTGCTCTCCACTGAAGAAGGTAAGCCGGGACTGAAAGGTGAATATTTCTCGGGCGCTCTCCGCGGCACGCCACAGGTAGTTCGAACGGATCCGTTGGTTGACGTGCAACTGTTTCACGCGGGGCCCAATGCAATTACTCTGCCGGCGGGCATGAAGGACCTTTTCGCCCGCTGGACGGGCTTTCTGACCCCGGCCGAATCAGGTTTGTACCGGATCAGTCTGGTGGGCTCGACAGACCGGATGTGGATCGATGGGAAGCTCGTCGTGGATGGCACGAGTCAGCAGGACTCGAATGCGCAAACGGTCACCATGCAGTTGAGCAAGGGGCATCGCTACGGGGTGAAGATCGAATGCCTGGGTGACGGATTCGGGACGAAGCTGGTGTGGTCACATCTGAGCCCGGATCCTATGTTCGAAGCGGCTGAAGCGGCGCGAAAGGCGGACGTAGTCATCGCAGTCGTCGGTATCACGTCGAAGCTGGAGGGCGAAGAAATGAAGGTTGATCTGCCGGGATTTCGCGGCGGAGATCGCACCAGCTTGAATCTGCCGGAAGAAGAGGAGGCGCTGCTTGGTGCTTTGAAGGGCAGCGGAAAACCGCTGGTTGTGGTGCTGATGAATGGGAGCGCTTTGGCCGTCAATTGGGCCAATGATCACGCCAACGCCATTCTCGATGCCTGGTATTCCGGGGAAGAAGGTGGAACGGCCATCGCCCAGACACTGGCGGGCGTCAATAATCCTGCGGGACGCTTGCCGGTTACCTTCTACAAAGGCATCGAGCAGTTGCCGGAATTCGATGATTACGCGATGAAGAATCGCACGTACCGGTACTTCACCGGCAATCCTCTGTATCCCTTCGGATATGGATTGAGTTATTCGACCTTCGAATATAGCGGACTGAAGCTTTCGACTGCCGAATCGCCAGCCGGAACTCCGTTCAACGTCGAGGTGGACGTGAAAAATACGGGCAGCCGGGAAGGCGATGAAGTCGTAGAACTTTACATCAGCTTTCCGAAAATGGCTGGAGCGCCATTGAAAGCGCTGCGTGGCTTCACGCGCGTTCATTTGAATGCTGGAGAGCAGAAACACGTGAAGTTGACATTGAGCCCTCGCGACTTGAGCTATGTGAACGAAGCGGGAGACCGTCTGGTGGCGGCGGGAGACTACGTCATCACCGTGGGCGGAGGGCAGCCGGGGACCGGAGCGGCGCATGCAGAAGCCCATCTTGCCATACAGGGCGAGCAGAGGTTGCCGGAGTAAAAAAGGGGAGCAGTCGTACCTCGCCGGATACGAGTTCAAGCCCCTTGAAACGTCTTCAGCGCCGGATAAATCTTTCGATAGGTGACGTATGCCCGCTGCATCGTGGATGAATCCTTTGGATTCGGCGCTATCCGGCGGGCTACGCGAACTACCGCCTCGCAAGCTTGCTCGACGGAGGACCAGGCACCCGCGCCTACTCCGGCCAGGATGGCTGCGCCGTAAGCCGCACCTTCCTCTGCTGCTACGATCTCTACCTCTCGGCCATACACATCAGCCTGAATTTGCCGCCAGAGCGCAGAGCGCGCACCCCCTCCGCCTAAACGAATGGATGTCACCGGGATCTTCATTTCATCGAAGATCGTGAATGTATCTTTCAGGCTGAAGGCTACGCCTTCGAGAATGGCGCGAATGACATGGGCGCGAGTGTGAGAGGCCGTCAGACCGACCAATGCCGCGCGGGCGTTGGGATCGAGGTGCGGCGTGCGCTCGCCCATCAGATACGGCACCCAAAATGCGCCGTCTGAACCGGACGGGGCGGTGCTCGCTTCTTCCGCGAAGATATCGTACGGGTCGCGGCCGTCCTTCTTCTGAATTCCTGGCGAGGCTTCGCCGAACTGATCGCGGTGCCAACGCAGTGAAAGCCCCGCGGCCTGGGTGACTCCCATAACGTGCCAGCGGCTCGGGATGGCATGGCAAAACGTGTGCAGACGGCCTCGCGGGTCCATCGCGGGACGATCGGTCGAGGCAAAGACGACGCCGGAAGTACCAATCGTGGCACTCACTGCCCCTGCGCGGGCAATGCCCATGCCCACGGCGCCTGCGGCCTGATCTCCGGCGCCAGCGACTACGGGAGTTCCCGCGCGAAGCCCGGTGGCGCCGCCCCCTAAAGCAGAGACCTTGCCGCAAACCTGCGGTGACTCGAAGAGCGGGGGAAGCATACTTTGCTGGATGCCAGTTTTGTCCAGCACTTCGGACGACCAGCGCCGGTTGGCGACATCCAGCATCAGCGTGCCCGAAGCATCCGCCATGTCGATGGCTCGCTCTCCGGTCAGGCGAAAGCGGACGTAATCTTTCGGCAGCATGATGTGCGCAACGCGCCGCCAGTTCTCAGGCTCGGTCTCGCGCACCCACAGCAGTTTCGTCAGAGTGAAGTTTGTAAGCGGAGGATTGCAGGTGAGCCGGATCAGCGCATCGCGGCCGAACATCTGCTCCAATTCCCGGCACTGCGCCTCGCTGCGCTGATCGCACCAGATGATGGCCGGTCGCACCACTTCATACGAGGAATCGAGCAGGACGGCGCCGTGCATCTGGCCGGAGAAGCCGATGCATGCGATCTCGTCGGCGGCCAGTCCTGCCGAGTGGAGCGCCTGACGCACGGCCAACTTGCAGGCTCGCCACCAATCCTCCGGATCCTGCTCGGCCCACCCGGGGCGGGGGCTGGCGAAGTTTTCGTGCTCCGCCGACGCGGAGGCAACGACATTCCCCTGCGCATCCAGCAGGAGGGCGCGTGTTCCTCCCGTGCCGACATCGATTCCTAAAAAAGTCATGCCTTCTTCGTTGTTCATCAAGAATTTCCCGTAGCTGCGGGATGATTTGATTCCTTTTCCACGCCGGGGTCTTCGAGTGGGCTAAACGTTAACGGAAGTCGCCCGATTGGGCAAGGTCGAGCGGCCGCTGCGTTCTGGACAATTCCATTGCTTTTCCCCCAGATTGGGCCTAACATGCGCCGAATGGAGGGTCCACGATGACTACCTCCGGCCGGATTTTGTGTCGTCTTCTGCCGCTGGCAGCTGTGACTTTTCTCTCGACGCTCGCTTTCTCGCAGGCGCCACCGAAATATGATCCCGCCACCGAAACTACCTTCAAGGGCGTGGTGCAGGAACTGAAGCTGGTGCCTCCCTCCGGAGGAAAGCCGGTCGTGTACCTGGTGATGAAAAGCAGCCCGGATTCCGCCGAGGTTTTTCTTTGTCCCAAGAAATTTCTCGATGACATGGGTATCGAGTTCAAGCCGGACGATGCCATTGAAGTCACGGGTTCGAAAGTGAAGCAAGACGGAACGGACCTGACCTTGGCCCGCGAGATAGTAGTGAAGAGCGGCGAAACCTTAACTCTGCGCTTCAAAGATGGCAAGCCCGCCTGGTAAGTAAGTTGTGACGCACGGGGCAATACTACCATCCAGCCCAGTCCAATCCCGATCGAACGGCCTTCGTCATCTTCGTGGCTGAAACTTAACTCCTGATAATCTCAAAGAGATTCAGGAGATCGCACAGTCTTGCCACCATTAATCAACGTACGCGGCGTTTCGAAGGCCTTCGGGGCTGAGCCGCTATTCCAGAACGTTTCTTTCACGGTATCGGAGGGAGACCGCATCGGGATGATCGGGCCGAACGGCTCGGGCAAGTCAACGCTGCTGCGGATTCTTGCCGGAGCGGTCGAACCGGATGACGGGGAGATCGCGGTTCGCAAGCGCCTGCGCATGAGTTATGTCGAGCAGGAGTCGGAGTTCCATCCTGGTGACACCGTGGGATCTGTCGTCGAAAAAGCCATGGAGCGGGTCGGAGTGCTTCCGTCGGGGCGGGGAACGCTCTCCGCCGAAACTCTGGGACGCGCAGGATTCATGGACTTGCAGACCGCAGCCACGGCTCTCTCCGGCGGCTGGCAAAAGCGGCTGGGGATTGTGGAAGCACTAGTTCAGTCGCCCGACATTCTTCTGCTGGATGAACCCACCAACCATCTGGATCTGGCAGGCATTGAGTGGCTGGAAGAAGTTCTCGAGCGGGCCGCGTTCGCTTGTGTGGTCATCAGCCACGATCGTTACTTCCTCGAGAATGTAGCCAACGACATGGCCGAGCTGAGCCGGATCTATCCGGATGGATTGCTGCGGGTGCAGGGGCGCTACAGCACTTTTCTGGAGAAAAAAGAAGAGTTCTTGCGCGCGCAATCGAAGCGGCAGGAAGCGCTGGAAAACCTGGTCCATTCCGAAATCGAGTGGCTGCGGCGCGGGGCGAAAGCCCGCACCCGGAAGTCGAAGGCTCGCATCGATAAAGCGGGAGAACTGATCGAAGAACTGGCCGACTTGAATACCAGAACCCAGAGCACGACAGCGCGGATTGACTTCTCCGCCACGGATCGCAAGACGAAGCGGCTGATCGAACTACAGAACGTCAGCTATTCGGTTGCCGGCCGCGCGCTGTTTCAAAAACTAAATTTCGTGATCGCAGCCGGAATGCGCGTAGGTCTGGTTGGCCCCAATGGCAGCGGCAAGACGACGCTTCTGCGCCTGTTGCGGGGAGAAGTCGCCGCGACCGAAGGTGAAATTCTGCGGGCGGACCGGCTCCGCATCGTCTACTTCGATCAGACTCGCGCGCTCGATCCCACCCTTACGTTGCGGCGAGCGCTTGCCCCGGAAGGAGACTCGGTGATTTATCAGGACCGGTCGATTCATGTGGCCTCGTGGGCGGCGCGATTTCTATTCAAAGGAGAACAGCTCAACCAACCCATCGAACGGCTTTCCGGGGGCGAGCGTGCGCGGGTGCTGATTGCTCAGTTGATGCTGCAGGCCGCGGATGTGCTGCTGCTGGATGAGCCCACGAACGATCTCGACATTCCCACCCTCGAAATTCTGGAGGAGAGTCTGCTCGAGTTTCGCGGCTCGCTGGTACTGGTAACGCATGATCGCTACATGCTCGACCGCGTGTCGACGATTGTGCTGGGTCTGGATGGTTTGGGCGGCGCAGAGAGTTTCGCGGATTACTGGCAATGGGAAGCCTGGCAGGAGCAACGGAGGGCGGCGGCGGAAACCGCAATGCTGCCGTCCGAAGCTTTCAAGCCGAAACCTGCGCCGCCGGCGAAGAGAAAGCTTTCTTATCTGGAAGCTCGCGAGTACGCGGGCATGGAGCAACGAATTGCCGAGGCGGAGGAGGCGCTCCAGCGCAAGCGGTCGAATGCTGAGGATCCCACGATCGCCAGCGACGCAGCGCGGCTGCTGGCAGCCCATGCCGAACTCGATCAGGCCCAGCGAGAGGTTGACGACTTATACGAGCGTTGGGCCGAGCTCGAGCGAAAGCAATAAGCGTCGTGCTGTCTACTTCGCAAGACAAAATGCGATGATAGTGTTTCCGCTTCGGCCGGCGCGCTTTTCGAGATCTCGAAGCAGGCGAGTTTCCAGGTCGTCGGGATCCGGAATCATTTCGCAAGCTGCAATCTCCTGGTCGGTCGCGCCTTGAAAACAGAGTTCGCAAACTCCCAGCCCATCTTCGGAGCGCACCGGAGGGCCGAAAAACCGGCAGGTCATCGGACGGGATTCGTAAAGTTCGCACGGGCCGGTCTGCGAATCGAGAACCGGGCACGGCTCGTCGTTGGCAAAGTCTTCGAAGCGCCGTGCGGATTCTTCTCCTTCATCCAACAAACCTGTGCTCGCATCGCCGGGAAATTCCGGCGTGAGTCGGGCAACTGATTCCCGAGCTCGTTGCCGGATTGCCGCTGCACGCTCAGGAGCGGAAGATTCCAGCTTGGCTAAGCCGCGCTGCAGGCGGAGACCATCCAGTTGGTTGACAGGAAAAACGCCGATGCAACATTGCGTGCAACCGGGGCGGCAAGCCAACCACTCCCCGCTGCGCCGAGTAACATCAGCCAGCGCGGCGTCTACGATCTGGATCAGCTTCTGATCCCCGAAAACTGGGAAACGCGAAGGCACATGCGGAGGATAACTGAGAATGGAGCGGAATGCTCTACGTCTCTTACAAGCCTAAGAGATTGCTGCACAGCTTGGCGTACCCGTGTTCGCGGGCCCAGAGATCCAGCGGTGCCGAAGCGAGTTCGTCGACAATGGGCTCAGCATTGCCGTTTTTGGTCAGGTCGATTGTTTTGAGATATGTCTTGCAGGAGTCGCAGCATTCGACGCGGATGCATGGAAATTCGTCGGCGGTAAAGACGACGAGTTTCTTATCGTCTTCCTCGCCGCACCCCGGACAAACAATCCGGCGAAATTCCCATTCGGCCATGCAAAATGAGCAGACCAGAGAGCGTGCTGCGCCATCGCCCATCGGGCGCAGCACGCCGAAGCCGGGTTTGCGCCGGCAGAAAGGACATATGGCGTAGGCGTGAGGAAGCGGTTGCAGTGAACCCCGCGAGCGCAACCACTCGGCGTACGGCTGAAGGAAGACCTGCGCAAGCAATCCCTGGGGGTCGGAGGGAGAGGATACGTTCCATGCGCTACGCAACAGCTCAGACCAAAAAGCCGGTCCGCTGGCGCGGAGTTGAAGGGTCAGTTCGGCAAGGGGCGCAGGAGCATATTTTTCGGCTAAGGACAGGAACGATCCAAACCTGGAGCTGAGTCCCGACAACTCCCGGTCGTCAAGTTCACCACAGCCTGAGATGGGCCGTGCATCGAGAACCCGGCGCAATCCGCTGTGTAAGCTCTCCTGGAAGCCCGCGATGTAAATGTAGAAAGTGAGAATTTCCGACGCAGACGGATACTGGCTGGCGAGTTCTTGAGCGCGCTGGATGCGCCGCTGCCAGGGAGAAAGTGAGGTTGCTGGTGGCATGGCGCCACTGGCTGGCAGTGGAGTCCGCATTCTATCATGCGAATTTTCGCGTATTGACTCCGACCGAGACGCGGTACTATATTTTTTGGTATTAGTTCGCCCCATTCGGTCGTCGGGCGTGGGGAACGCAACGGCCACAACCTTCAACCTCCGTATAACATCTCATTCACTTACAGCTGTCCGGGGTTTGCTTGGTGGAGTGAAGCGTCGCGGTAGATGTGCAGGAGGTTTGCATGGAATTCTCCCGCAGGACTTTTCTTAAAAGCGCCGTTGTGGGCGGGGCCGGTCTTTCTACTCTTGGATTTGACCTGACTCCCGTCTACGCGCAAACCCAGAGCCTGAAAATCTCTCGGGCCAGCGAGACCCGCAGCACTTGTCCGTATTGCTCCGTAAGCTGCGGCGTCATCATCTACACGCTGGGCGACAAGGCGAAGAACGCGATTCCGCAGGTCGTGCATGTCGAAGGCGATCCGGATCATCCCATCAACCGCGGAACGCTTTGTCCGAAAGGATCGTCGCTCGAGCAGGACATCCTGAATGACCGGCGGCTTCTGAAGCCGCAAGTGCGGCGTCCGGGAGCAACCCAGTGGGAAGACATCTCGTGGGAGCAGGCCTACTCGGAGATCGCCGCGAAGGTGAAGAAGACGCGCGATGACTCTTTTACCGAGAAGGACGCGAATGGGCACACTGTGAACCGCTGCGAGGGCATCGCGTTTACCGGCGGCTGCACCGACACCAACGAATTCAATTATCTGGTTGTCAAGAGCATGCGCAGCCTGGGGGTCTGCTACCTGGAAAACCAGGCCCGTGTTTGACACGGCCCTACGGTCTCCAGTTTGGGGCCAACATTCGGACGCGGGGCGATGACCAATGGCTGGATCGACATCAAGAATACAGACTTGATGTTGATCATGGGCGGCAATCCTGCGGAAAACCATCCTTGTGGCTTCAAGTGGGCGATTGAAGCCAAACTGCACCGCAACGCGAAGACGATTGTGGTCGATCCGCGGCTCACGCGGACCGCGGCGACGGCCGATCTCTATCTTCAAATTCGCGCCGGGTCGGACATCGCCTTTTTGGGTGGCCTGATCAATTACGCTATCCAGAACAACCGCATCGCGCACGATTACCTCGTCAACTACACCAACGCCGCGTTCATCATCAAAGACCGGTTCAAGCTGCCGGATGACGGTTTGTACTCGGGCTTCGATCCGGAAAAGAAAATCTACGACAAGGCGACGTGGAATTACGAAGAAGGCGGAGATCTGACGGGCAAGCCGGTCGGTCCGACCCCCGCCAAGCAGTACGAGCCTGCGGCTGCTTCGAAACCGGGTGCGCCTGCTCCGCCTCCAGCCCTGCCGGGAAAGATTGCGTTTGACCTTTCGCTGCAGCATCCGCGCTGCGTATTTCAATTGCTGAGAAAGCAATACGAACGTTACACGCCGGAGACGGTCGAGCGCATTACGGGCATCCCGCAAGATCAATTTCTAAAGGCCGCTGAACTCTACACATCGATCCGCAAAGATGGCGACATGAAGAAAGTTGCCACGATTATCTATGCGGTCGGATGGACGCAGCACAGCTTCGGCACTCAGATCATTCGCGCCGCCGCGATGTTGCAGTTGCTGATGGGGAATGTGGGACGCGCCGGTGGCGGAGTGAACGCCCTGCGGGGCCATTCGAATATTCAAGGCGCCACTGATATGGCGGGCATTTTCGACATTCTTCCCGGCTATCTGAAGATGCCGAGTCCCGCGGATACAGATTTGGCAGCCTACCTGAAACGCATCACGCCGGCACCGGCAAAGCCTGACCCGTGGGACTCCTTCAATTACTGGTCGAACACGCCGAAATTTGCGGTTTCGTTTCTCAAGGCGATGTATGGCCCCGCGGCGACCAAAGAAAACGATTTCGCCTTCAATTACCTGCCCAAGATCGACCGCAACTATTCCTGGGTAAATTTGTGGAATGACATGTACGAAGGCAGACTGAAAGGGTTGTTCGCCTTCGGCATGAATGGGGTGATGATCGGGCCCGACTCCGAGAAGAACATTAACGCGTTGAAGAAGGCCGATTGGCTGGTCGTCTGCGAGATCTATCCCGATGAGACCAGCGAGTTCTGGCGCGCTCCCGGCATCTCGACCGATGAGATGAGGCAGATCAATACGACGGTATACCGGCTGCCGGGCGCGGGTTTCGCCGAGAAAGACGGCACGTTCGTAAATTCGGCGCGCTGGCTGCAGTGGAAAAACGTCGCACTTCCACCGCCGGGGCAGGCGAAGCTCGATCAGGAAATTCTGGCAACGATTTTCCTGAAGGTGCGCGAACTGTATCAGAAGGAAGGCGGAAAATTTCCTGACCCGATTCTGAATGCATCGTTCTCCTACACGACTCCCTACAATCCGTCGCTGGCCGAGGTCGCGAAAGAGATCAATGGAAAAGCGGTCGCCGATCTGACCGATCCCAAGACGAATGTGACCTTGAAAGCCGGACTGCAGTTGCCCAGCTTTGCCTGGCTGAAAGATGACGGCACGACTTCTTCAGGAAACTGGCTCTATTGCGGATCGTGGACCGAAGCAGGTGCGATGACACAGCGCCGCGGAACCGACGACCCGTCCGGCCTCGGAATTTATCCCAACTGGGCATGGTCGTGGCCGTTGAACCGGCGCGTGCTTTACAACCGGGCGTCGTGTGATGTGAACGGCAAGCCCTGGGATGCCTCGCGTCGCCAGGTTTGGTGGGATGAGGCGAAGCAAACCTGGGCCGGCAACGACGTGCCTGACTTCAAGGCCGATTCCGCGCCGAAGGATCACATGGGACCGTTCATCATGAATCCCGAGGGCGTCGGGCGGCTCTTCGTTCCTCTCGGAGCAATGGCAGATGGGCCATTTCCCGAGTTCTACGAACCGATCGAAAGCCCGATTGCGAATCTGTTGCACCCGAATCAATCGAACAATCCCGTGGTGAAGAAATACAAAACGGATATGGACAAGTACGGGACCGTCGACCAGGGATTCAACGTAATCTGCACGACCTACCGCTTGACCGAGCACTATCACTACTGGACCAAGAACAATCCCATGAACGTGCAACTGGTGCCGGAGCCGTTCGTGGAAGTTCCGGCGGAACTGGCCGACCGGATGGGCATCCGCGGCGGAGAGAAAGTACGGGTGACCAGCGCGCGCAGTCAATACATTGCAAAAGCCATGGTCACGCGGCGGATTCGTCCGATGAAAATCGATGGAAAAGAAATGTTTCAGATCGGAATTCCGATTCATTGGGGGTTCCGCGGGATCGTCGAAGACGAAGGTAAGACGGCGAAAACGCTGGCGAACCAGTTGACGCCGACCGTGATCGATCCCAATGCATACACTCCGGAGTTCAAAGGTTTTTTGGTGAAGATTGAAAAGGTATAGGGGTTTGTAGCGCCGGCGTCTCGCCGGCTGTCGCGAAGGCATCTTGCCTTTCGCTTTTGGGGTCGCCCCGTTGGTAGCAGCTGGGGCGTTGGGTAACGAAAGAGCTGAGCATGAGCGATCGCAAAACACTTCAGGCCAAGCGGATTTCCGGACATTCTGGCGCGTCGCCGGGGTTCGATATGCAGCGCGATGCGGAAGTCTGCAAGCTCATCGACACGACGATCTGCATCGGGTGCAAGGCGTGCGAGGTCGCGTGCGTCGAATGGAACGACATGCCGTTCAGTCCGACCATGTTCGACAACACCTACCAGACCATGCCGCAGACACGCTGGAATTTCTGGAACCTGATCAAGTTCAACGAGCACCAGCGTGAAGACGGAACCATCCAGTGGCTCATGCGCAAGGACCAGTGCATGCACTGCGCCGATCCCGGCTGCCTGAGCGCGTGTCCTGCCGACGGCGCCATCGTGCAATACACGAATGGCATCGTTGATTTTCAGCAGGAAAACTGCATCGGGTGTGAGTTCTGCGTTTCCGGATGTCCCTATGACATTCCCAAATTCAATCCCGCAACCAAGAAAGTCTACAAGTGCACGCTGTGCTCCGACCGCGTGGGGCAGGGACTGGAGCCCGCCTGCATCAAAGCTTGTCCGACGGGCTGTTTGAAATTCGGAACGAAGGACGATATGAAGTTCATCGCGGAGGAGCGCGCCCGGCAACTACGCGAAAACTTTGGCTTTGCCCAGGCGGGCGTTTACGATCCGCAATCCATCGGTGGGACGCACGTGGTTTACGTTTTGCACGATGCGGAAAATCCGGAACGCTATGGCGGGCTGCCCAAAAATCCTGTGATCCCCTGGAGCTATACGGTCTGGAAGTGGCTGTTCAAGCCAGTGCTGGGAACGCTCGCACTGTTTGGCGGCCTCGGGGTGTTGCTGCACTATGTGACGGTCGGACCGCGGCGACCGCAGCCGGAACCGCCACTCCAGAAGGAGGCGCCCGATGTCCACCGCAGTTGAGCGGTTCGACGACAAAGCTCGCAGAACTTTCGATCGGATCGGGCAAACCGAAGTCTACGAAGGCGAACTGCTGCGTCATCCCGTCTACACACGAGTGCTGCACTGGATGGTCGCTCTCTTCTTCTTCCTTGCTCTGTTCTCCGGCTTCGGTATTTATCTGCCGTGGCTGTTCCGCTGGTTCACGCCGATTTTCGGAGGCGGCCCGCTGGCGCGCACGATGCATCCGTGGTTCGGGTTGGGGTTCGTCATCTTCTTCACATTGCAGGTGCTGAACTGGATCGTGCCGATGACCTGGACCGCGGCGGATACTCGCTGGATGCGCAATATCCAGAGCATCGTTTCCGGCAAAGAGAAAATGGATCCGCCCGACACCGGATTCTTTAACGCCGGCCAGAAGCTCCAGTTCTGGGAGATCGTCGGCGGCTCGGTAGTCTATCTGATTACCGGGATCATCTTGTGGATGGGAGCGCGCACGTTTGGGCGCTGGGCGGTCGCGGTCAGCTACATCCTGCATGACCTTTCAGCCCTCATCATGCTGGGCGGAATTTTCGTTCACATCTATCTCAGCACCATCGGCGAGCCGGGAACTTTCCAGGCGATGATTCGCGGCGCGGTGAGCGAAGCGTGGGCGTGGACATTTCATCCCGCGTGGTACAAAGAGGCGACGGGCCGTGATCCGGTCGAGGCCTGCGAAGATGCGCGGCGGCGGGGGCAATTCGCCAGTAAGTAACACTCGAGCCTTGCGATTCTCAATTCTCACTACGCAAACATCGATCCTTAAGATGGAATTTTTGCGTTGGACTCACTGACTCACCTTGCTTCAAAGTAACTGTGCCCCTTCGGGTGGCAGAGGCGGCGCCGAACCTTCCGTTTGGTCCCCACGATCGGGTTGCCAACCGTTGATCTGACCAAGTCGTCGAGACAATCCAATACTGCACCTGCCGTGGAGTTCGGGCGGATGCGGGGTCTTTTTTATGAAATGAGGGAGATATGTTACTGGAGAAAAAGAGTGCTGCAAACTTGAAGACCGTCGCCGACAGAGTAGGGTTGGCCCCGTGTTCCGTTTCTGCGGTGCTGAACAATACGCCTGGGGCGCGGGCTATTCCGCAGAGCACCAAGGAGCGCGTGTTTCGGGCGGCCGCGGAACTGAATTATCGTCCCAACCTGTGGGCGCGATCTTTGCGCACGAAACGGACGCGCATGATTGCGGCCGTCGCCTCGGACTTTGGCCGAGCACCCGTGGCTCAGGTCGTGGCCGGCGTGCAAACGCGGCTGCAGGAGATGGGATACCTGCTGGCTCTGGGAAGCATTGATGTCTCCGTCTCCGTCTCCGATTCGGACCAGCTCTGCATGCAATTGCAGCAAAGAGGGATTGAAGGCGTCATCGCAATTGACGCGCTCGTTCCTCGATCCTTGGGATTGCCAACCGCTTTGGTCGAACTCGGCTATGGGGCCTCTTCGGAACCTCTGACGCAAACCGTGCGCGCTTGGCTTGCTGGAGTGGGAGAGTCCGCGGCAGAGACGATTGTTGAACAGATCGAAAAACAGGGCAGCGTTCCGACGACAACGATCCGCGCGAAGTTGCCGCCGGCATTCTTCGGCGCTGCGGATCCTGCCGCAGGGTTAGCCCGCGAAAGTGCCTGAGAGCGGCGGCTTGGTGGCGTCAGGCATCTGTTTAGTAGGTAGCACTCCGAGCGAGTTGGGTTGTCTCGATGGCCGAAAGCCAGCGCGATAGAAAGTCGAGAAGTTGTTCCGGCGGTTTGAGCCAGACTTGCGCCCCGCTGCGTCGCTGGCGGGGACGCACTAATACACTCAAGCCCCGTCCTGCCAGAGCGCGGAAAGCCCGCTCGTCCGTCAAGTCATCGCCAAGATACGCGGCGGGAGCGTGGGGACCCATTTCCGCAAGAACCGTCTGCACGGCATGTCCTTTGTCGAGATCGGGCATGCGCATCTCCACGCCTCCATCGAACTCGAGAAGCTTCAGCGCGGCCCGATCGGCGATGGGAAACCAACCCACCAGAATCTTACCGCGAAGCTCATCTGCCGCTGATGCCTCAAGCGAGCGCCAGTGCACAGCGATGCTTCCGGGCTTGATCTCGGCGAGATCGTGAAGTCCCTGGTAATCAAGCCAGCGCCGGGCGGCGTCCAGAACCTCGGCTACGTCGGCCGGGATCTCTGGCATTTCGCAGCTTCCATCAGGCAACAGCCGCTGCAGTCCATGCGAGCCCCAGATCTCCGGCATGGGCCGAAGGGGCAGGAATTGAGAAATCTCCCGGGCGTCCCTGCCCGTAACGATCACGACACGGGTTCGTCCAGTGTCGATGATTTGCTGCAAAATGTTGCTCAACCCCGGATAAGGCATCGCTTTCTGGCGGTCGACGTTAAAGGGAGCCAACGTTCCGTCATAGTCGAGCAATAATACGGATCGTGGCGCCCTGGTCACAGATTCCAGAAAGTCATCAACGTTCTCTTGCTCTAACATCGCTCGCTCCAGTTTCCGACAAAGGCGCGCGCACTGAACCTGAACCTGAGCCCGTACCCATACCCGTACCCGCAAGGTCAATATCCAGACGTACATCGCAGAGTTCTTCAATCAAGCTGCCTGCCCAGCGATACACGTTGTGCTCGCGCACCACCTTTCGCATCCGCTGCATGCGGAGCTGCTTCTCTTCGGGTGGCATTTCAAGAGCCGCGCGAATCGCCTCGGCAGTCTGGTCAATGTCGTAGGGGTTAACTTGCAGGGCATCGTGCAACTCGCGGGCTGCCCCCGTAAAACAGCTCAGGATCAGTACGCCGCGTTCATCGTGCCGTGCAGCCACAAATTCCTTGGCCACCAGGTTCATGCCGTCGTGTAACGACGTCACCAGACAGAGATCAGCGGCGCGGTAATAACGCGCGACTTCGTTATGACTGTGTTGCCGATTCAGCAGAACAATTGGTTTCCACTGATCAGCCTGAAATCTCCAGTTGATGCGCTCGGCTTCCGCCTCCACTTCCGCCTGCAAGTCGTGGTAACGCTTGATGTGGGTTCGACTCGGAGCCCCGATCTGAACGAATGTGAAAACTCCCTGGTAACGCGGATACTTCTCCAGAAATCTTTCGATCGCCAGAAATCGTTCGAGGATTCCCTTGGTGTAATCCACGCGATCGACGCCCACGCCCATGAGCGCCGCTTCCACGCCTAAAGCCTTCAATAAGAAGCCGCGGTCCTCATAGGCCGACTCACGAGGGAGTTCGGTAGGAGGATCAGTCGATTCGACGCTGATGGGGAAAGGTCGCACAGTGGTCCGGTGCTCCAGGCGCTGAACGATGGAATGGTCCCAGTCGATGCGGGATTCGACAATGCGATCGACGGTCTGCAAAAAGTTCGTGCCGTGCGCCTGAATGTGAAAACCGATCAGATCGGCGCCCAGCAAACCGTCGATCAGCTCGCGTTGCCATGGACAGATCCCGAATGCCTCCGGATTCGGCCAGGGGATGTGCCAGAAGATGGCTACGCGGGCATCGGGCCGGCGTTGCTTGATCATTCTCGGCAGGAGCGCGAAGTGGTAGTCCTGCAGCAGCACGACGGGACGGTTTACGTTCTCCATTTCTTCGAGCAAAGCGTCGGCGAACTTCTGATTCACCTGCTGGTAATGCTTCCAGTCGCTGGCGCGAAACAACGGGCGCGTGTGCGCAATGTGGCAGAGCGGCCACAATCCTTCATTGGCAAATCCGTAGTAATAACCCTGTTCTTCCTCTTTCGAGAGCCACACCCGCCGGAGGGTGTAATGAGGATCGTCGGGCGGCACCGGCAAACGATCATGCGAGTCAACGACTTCCATATCGGCATCGCCCGAACCGTGAGCGACCCAGGTCCCACCACAAGCGCGCAGTATGGGCTCGATCGCGGTAACCAGTCCGCTGGCGGGTTCGCTCACTTCCACCGACTTGCCCCGCCGGACGTGTAGATAAGGCTCGCGGTTCGAAACCACGAAGAGCATGCTGTCTTCGAGGCGGGCGCGAACGTGAACGGCCAGGCGGTCTGCGGTCCACATGGCCTCGCCTGTGGCGCGTAATCGCGCCTCCAACTCGGCGGCGGAACGAGCTGTATTCAGGCTTTCCGCAAACGTGGCGACCTCGCGAGCCAAGGGACGAAACAGTTCCAGATCGGGTGGCTTGATCCGCGTTGACATGGCGCGTCCGGTGCGCAGAGCCCGCATCCAGTGCGCCGTTCGTGCGATAGGTCCAGCAATGCTCCAGCGCACGATCAGGAGAGTAATCAGTACGATCAGAACCACATGCGCGAGGGCGCTCAAGAACGTCTCGCGCCAGATCCGCAGGTCTTCGCCCTTGATGTACCCCGAATCGTGAACGATTGCCAGGGCGCCGATAAGGTTGTCTCCCTGACGCAAAGGCAAGGCGTAGATGTGAATCGAGGCGATTCCCATGCGCAGGAAGGCGTTGGTGTCATGCTGCTCCTTTAATGCCTGCAGCACGATCGGCGGCGCGCTCGCCATCAACGGTTCCAGGTCGGTCGTAACCGCCAGCGGACGGCCCTGCGGATCATAGACAGCAAGCCCAGCCAGATGTTCACGATTGGCAAATTGCTGGACAGTACGCTGCAGCGTATGCGGAGCATTCCGTTCCAGGTCGCGCTCTACATTCCTTCCCAGACTTTCGCCCAGTATCTCGGCGCGGCGTTCCAGGTCCCGGCGCATGCCTCGCGTCGACACGAGTACCTGGTAATACGAAGTGCACAGCGACACCAGCGTGATCCCGATGATGAGCGAGATGATCAGGCGAGCGCTAAGTAATCGCATCTACACATCCTCAACTTTGAGAAAACCGATCAGCGCTGGGAAACGAGTTAACCTCAGGGCAACTCGAAATGAGCAGAACAACCGTGGTTTTTTACACGACTACCGCGTTCCCGTCCCCGAGAGCAGCGCCAGACGAAGTGCGATTCCCGCAGCCGAAAACTCGATAGGACCCAAACCTCCGAGCCTGGATCGCCGTAGCCAGCTATATTCTGAAGACGGGAACAGGCAAAAGGTTGCACAGAGCTTGCCAAACGGCAAGCCATTGCAACGGAAAGGATTAATCGAGCCTCCTGACCCGTGGGGATGTAATTCTTTCACCCGGAGTAATCTCGGAGGGCGTGACTCGACCCTGCTCATCTCGTTCGCTCACCACAAATACCTGCCAAAAATATACTCGCGCGGAGAGCGTTGTACCAGCTAGCCTCGATGGTTGACGTGACAACGCTGGGCTCGGGTAAAATCGGGGGCTGTTCTCCATTGCAACGGGTCCACCAACACTGAATTCTACAGCGAAGGAGCAAGGCATGAGCACGGTTCGAGTTCTCGTCGGTACCAGGAAAGGCGCATTCATCCTCACCTCTGACGGCAAACGCGACAAATGGGACGTAAGCGGTCCTCACTTTGCGGGCTGGGAGCTCTATCACCTGAAGGGATCACCCGCGGATCCCAATCGTATCTACGCATCCCAGACCAGTGGATGGTTCGGGCAGATCATCCAGCGCTCCGACGACGGCGGCAAGACCTGGCATCAGCCTGGAACCCCTCCCGGGGAGACTACCGCTCCGGGTGGCATGCCGAAGGGGGAAAGCAACAAGTTCGTGTACGACGTCTCTCCCGAGACCGGAAAGCCGCTGACCACGCACCAGTTTTACGACGGCAAGCAGCATCCCTGGGAATTCAAGCGGGTGTGGCATCTCGAGCCTTCGCTCACCGACCCCGATACTGTTTATGCAGGAGTTGAAGACGCGGCATTATTCCGCTCGACCGACGGCGGACAAAACTGGCGCGAGTTGTCCGGTCTTCGCGGACACGGAACCGGACCGAAGTGGCAGCCCGGCGCTGGCGGCATGTGCCTGCACACCATCATTCTCGATCCGAGCAATCCCGATCGCATCTACATCGCGATCTCGGCTGCGGGAGCGTTCCGCACCGATGACGGCGGTAAGAGTTGGAAGTCCATCAACAAAGGGCTTTATTCGAAATACATCCCGGACCCGACCGCAGAGATCGGCCACTGCGTGCACCATGTCGCGATGAATCCCACCCGGCCAGGCGTGCTCTTTATGCAGAAACATTGGGACGTGATGCGCTCCGACAACGCGGGCGACCAATGGACCAAGATCAGCGGCAACTTGCCCACAGATTTCGGTTTCGTCATCGACGTGCACGCCCACGAACCGGAAACCATTTACGTCATCCCCATCAAAAGCGACGGCGAGCACTACGTGCACGAAGGCAAATTACGAGTCTTCCGCAGTCGCACAGGGGGTAACGAATGGGAGGTGCTCACGAACGGCTTGCCTCAGAAGGATTGCTACGTGAACGTGCTGCGCGACGCAATGGCAGTCGACACGCTGGATAAATGTGGGATTTATTTCGGCACAACCGGTGGGCAGGTCTACGTCTCGCCCGATGCTGGCGACTCATGGTCGCCGATCGTGCGCGATTTGCCGGCAGTTCTGTCGGTGGAAGTGCAAACGCTGAAGTAAATAGCGCGGCACAAGGTCCACCGAAGGAGTGGCCAAGGTTCGTGGAAAGGACACGGCTTCAGCCGTGCCGTCAGAATGCAACAAAGGTGGGCTTTAGCCCCTGCGGGCCGAGTCAGCACACATTCTTCGCGCAACTTAAGCGTCTAGCATCGCTCGTTGCGAGAAGACCTCTTTTCATGCTCGCTGGTGAAAGGCGCTTTTGACTTCTCCGCTCTCCGGATGCTAGCGTCTCTTTGCTTCGTCCAGGAGATGAAATGAAAAGAACGCTGATGGCGGTTGCGGTATTGTTGTTGTCGTGTGCAGGGTTAGCGACGGCGCAGGAGAAACCGCAGGCAACCAAGGCCGGCGCTCCTCCCTTGGAAGCCAAGGTGCGCAAGCTATGGGAGGCTTTCAAGAACAAAGACAAAGCAACTCTTTCGGCGCTGTTGGATGACAGGTTTCGCCTCTTTGAAGAAGGCCTCAGTGCCATCGGTGATAAGAAGGCGGAAGTCAACTCCGTGGATGACTTCGAACTCGTCAGCTACACGCTCAGTGATTTCACCGTGAAACCGATCGCGCAGAATGCGGCGTTGGTTACATACATGGCGCAGTACGAGGGTAAATCCGGCGGCGAAGCCTCGAAGGCAAAGAGCGTCTTTGGAGAGGTCTGGATTCGCGCGGGCAACGAATGGAAAGCTTTCTACATGCAAGAGACCTATGTGAAGTGAAGGTGCGCTTGAGATGCCTGTAACGATTCGAGTCGAGCTTCCGCAGCATCTTCGTACATTGGCCCACGTCGGGCATGAGGTGCCGATACAGGTCGAAGGGGTTGTGACGCAGCAATCTGTGTTGGAGGCCCTGGAAGCTGCATATCCCATGCTGCGGGGCGCGATTCGCGACCACGCTACGTTGCAGCGGCGCGCCTTCCTTCGCTTCTTTGCCTGTCAGGAGGATCTCACCCACGAGTCGCCCGACGCTCCCTTGCCCGAAGCCGTCGCTTCCGGCAAAGAGCCGTTCCTGATTATCGGTGCCATTGCGGGCGGCTAGCCGCGACTTTTCCGACATAAACTTCCCTCTTATCGAATGAGAATCGCTAAGAATTACCAGCTGCCCGTGCCCGCTCCCGCGCGGGAGAAAAGCGCAGGCTGAAAAACAGACCAAGGACCAGCAAGATCATCCCCCACCAGATGTTCGCGTGCAGGTTGGCAAGCACGACCCGCAACTCTTCGGGTGGCGGATACAGCAGTTCGTAGATTCCCCTGCCGAGAATCACTGCTCCATTCACCGCCAGAGACAGGCCGATGAAAAACCAAATCGATAACGATCCGCCAGATTTCATCGTTCCCTACCAGAAAACAATCTGCAAAATGACGAAGACGATCGCAACTACCGCTCCCCAGAACAAGGGATTGTGAAACACGGAAACATGCTCGTCCTTCGGAATCGGCGTCAACCCGTAGACCAGATTTGCCAACTCCGCATCAGACTTCGGCTTTGTCAGGTAGCTGACCGCAACCGTGACTGCGACGCAAATCAGGCAACTCCAAAGAGCGCGAAACATGTTCTGCGCCTGATCCTGCGCCTGTGACGATAAAGCCACGTACCGCACTGCGGACGGATCGATCTTCACCCACGCGTACATTCCGACTGATGACGCCGTGCCCATCAGCAGTCCCCAGAAGCCTCCCGCCGGAGTAGCGCGCTTCCACAGCATGCCCAGAATCACCGTGCCGAACAGGGGAGCAATGAAGAAACTGAAGAGCGCCTGGACATAATCCATGATGCTCTGCGCATTCATGACCAGGTACGCAGTGCCGATGCTGACGCCCACTCCCAGCAGCGTGCACCAGCGCCCCATCTTGACCTTGCTTTCGTCGGATGCGTTCTTGTTGATCAGCGCGCCGTAGATGTCGTAGGTCCAAACCGTAGCGAAGGCGCTGACGTTGCCCGCCATTCCCGACATGAAGCCCGCGATGAGCGCGGTGATGCCCAGTCCCAGCAAGCCGGGCCCGCAGTAGCGGGCCAGCATGAGAGGTAGCACCTCGTCATAACTATGCAAACCTTGCGCCTGGCCTGCTTGCGACCATGCCAAGTCTCCCGGCACGAGCCGCAGCAGGTTGCCCGTATGTGGATCACGCAGTAGCGCCAGTCCCAGCAGGCCGGGAAGAATGACGATGAAAGGAACCATCATCTTGAAGGCGGCTCCGATGATGGGGGCGAGCTTGGCCGAGCGCAGATCTTTTGCCGAGAGCACGCGCTGCACCACCAGAAAATCTGTCGTCCAATATCCCATGGAGATTACGGCGCCCAGGCCGAAGACGATGCCGACCCAGTTGATGCCCATCGGATTGTCGCTGAAGTTGCCGAGCGTTGCCCAAAGATGCGTGTACGATCCGGGATTCGGCACGTGCTGCTCGGTAAGATTCCGCAGGATCTTCGCCTGCAGCCCGCTCCAGCCGCCAGCTTCGATCAGTCCGAGAATCGGAATCAGCAGCGCTCCGGCCCAAATCAAAAAGAACTGAAGAACTTCGTTGAAGATTGCCGAGCGCAATCCCCCGAGCGCCACATAAATTGCGACCGTAATCGACGAGACCCAGATGCTGAAATGGATATCCCATCCCAGCACCACGCGCATGACTACGGCCATGGCGTACATGTTGATGCCGCTCATCAGCACAGTCATGAGGGCGAACGAAATCGAAGACAACGCCTGGCTGCCCGGTCCGTAGCGTAACTTGAGATATCCCGGTACGGAATGCGTTTTGCAGATGTGGTAGAAGGGCATCATGACCAACGCCAGGAAAAGCATGGCGGGGATGGCCCCAATCCAGTACCAGTGAGCTGCGAGGATTCCGTATTTATAGGAATTGCCGGCCCAGCCCATGAGTTCGAGCGACCCCAGGTTCGCCGACAGAAACGCCAGGCCCGCGACCCACGCGGTCATCTCGCGTCCGGCCATGAAAAAATCTTCGCCGGTATTCGCTTGCTCCTTCAGGTACAAACCAATCGCCAGCACCAGAGCAAAGTAGAAAACGATGATGACAAGGTCGACTGGCGACAGGTGCACCAGCGTCGAAGAATTGAACCAGAGCAGGGCGACATTCATCGCGTCTTGGCCTGTCCGTAGTAGGCGTCGCGGCCGTGCTTGCGCAGAAAATGCTTGTCGTGCAGCTCGCGCGCAAGAGGACTGGATTCGGCATTGATCAGCAGCGTGTGATACGCCATCTTGGCCACGTATTCCAGGATCACCGCATTATGCGCGGCTGACGCTGCCGTCGGACCCCAGCAAAAAGGAGCGTGTCCGGCCACCAGCACCGCGGGGATCGCATCGGGATCAAGTTTTTCAAATGCCCGATGAATAGCTCTGCCGGTTTCCAGTTCGTAGTCGCCGGCAATTTCGTCGGCGGTGAGCCTTTCGGTGACTGGGACCTGACCGTGAAAAGAGTCGGCATGCGTCGTCCCAAAGCACGGGATGGGCGTCTCGGCCTGGGCCCACGCCGTTGCGAATTCAGAGTGTGTATGCGCGACTCCGCCAATATTCGGGAAGCGGCGGTATAACTCGAGGTGGGTGGGAAGATCGGACGAGGGTCGAAGATTCCCGTCCACGATCTTCCCGTCGAGATCCGAGATGACGATATGCGCCGGCGTCAGCTCATCATAAGGCACGCCGCTTGGCTTGATGGCTACCAGTCCCTCGCTGCGATCGATGCCGCTGGCATTCCCGAACGTGTAAAGAACCAGACCGCGGCGAACCAGTTCCAGATTTGCGTCCAGCACCTCTTCACGCAGCGTCTTCAGTAGCATGGGGAAAATGCGGATCCTGAATGCCAGATTTCAACCGACAAGCGTTCGTAAACGTTTACGCAGCGGAACATTAAACGCTCCGGGTGCCATTGTCAAAGGTACGACCTGCGCGGAGATCCCAGGACTCGAACGATCGCCCTAAATCTGATAATCCATGTCTTCCATGATGTGCTGCAGTGCGGCGGAGACCGGTTCACTGGTTTCTTCGCAGCCTTCCAGTTTCCGCACCCGCGCGCGCAACTTTTCCACTTCCGTAGCCACGGCAGCCAGTGCTTCCGATAGCGGGTCGTTGATCTGCTTGGGATCGGTGATCACCACGCGCTTTCCTTCACGAAAGATGATGTGACCGGGGACGCCGACGACGGTGGAATTGTCCGGCACATTGCGCAACACGACCGAACCGGCGCCGATGCGGCAATTCTTCCCCACGACGATATTGCCGAGAATTTTTGCTCCGCCGCCGATAACCACATTATCCTCCAGCGTCGGATGCCGCTTGCCGTGCTCCTTGCCGGTGCCGCCCAGAGTGACTCCCTGATACAGGGTCACGTCGTCACCCACGATCGAGGTCTCGCCAATCACGACTCCCATGCCGTGATCGATGAATAGACGGCGGCCGATCTTCGCTCCGGGATGAATCTCAATCCCTGTCAGCAAACGCGCAACCTGTGAGAGCCACCGGCCGGCAAGAAAGAGGCGATGGTTCCATAGCCAGTGATTGACGCGGTAGAACCAGACGGCATGCAGACCGGAGTAGCAGAGAAAGACTTCCAGGCGAGATTTGGCCGCAGGATCGTGCTCCAGCACATTGGTGACGTCTTCGCGAATTAGCGAGAGCAGGTGCGGCATGGGAGATCAAAAACTTCAGGCCGGGAGTTGCGCCGTAGGAATCTGCATCGCCTTCTCCCGCAATTCCTGGAAAAGAATAGTGCTGAGATAGCGTTCGCCGAACGACGGCAGAATGACCACGATCAACTTGCCGGCATTCTCCTGGCGTTTCGCTACCTGCAAAGCCGCCACCACCGCGGCTCCTGACGAGATTCCGACGAACAATCCTTCCTCCAGCGGAAGCCTGCGCGCCATGGCAATCGCTTCGTCGTTGGTCACGGTGATTACTTCATCGATGTAATCGCGCCGCAGGATGCTGGGCACGAATCCCGCGCCGATCCCTTGAATCTTATGCGGGGCGGGCTTTCCCCGGAAAGCACCGGACTGTCGGCGGGCTCCACGGCCACAGCTTTGAACGATGGTTTCTTCGGTTTGATGTATTCGCAGATGCCGGTGATGGTGCCGCCGGTGCCGACGCCCGAGATCAGAATGTCGGCGCGGCCGTCCGTATCGTTCCAGATCTCGGGACCTGTGGTTTCGAAGTGAATCTTCGGGTTGGCGGCGTTGTCAAATTGTTGCAGCATGTAGCTGTTCGGCGTATTCGCCAGGATTTCTTTCGCTTTCAGAATCGCGCCGGTCATCCCGCGCGGACCGGGTGTGAGCACAATCTCCGCGCCAAAAGCGAGCAGCAGCACGCGCCGTTCCAGGCTCATGGTATCGGGCATGGTCAAAATCAGCTTGTAGCCTTTGACCGCGGCCACGAACGCCAGGCCAATCCCGGTATTGCCGCTGGTCGGCTCGACCAGTACAGTTTTGCCCGGTTGAATCTTGCCGGCACGCTCCGCCTCGGTAATCATGCTGACGCCGATGCGATCCTTCACGCTGGCCAGCGGATTCTGGCTTTCCAGTTTCGCCACTACTTCGGCAACGCATCCTTCGGTGACTTTGTTCAGCCGCACCAATGGCGTGTGACCAATGAGTTCGGTAACATCGTTAGCAATATTCATCGTGCTCTTAGCTCCAGGGAATGCTTCAGCTTACTCTTCGCAAGAGTATTAGAGCAGTAATAGTAGCAAGATGATTCACTGGTTGGAAACGAAGCGGTCCGGAGCGAACTGGTTCCGCCCGACAAGTCAGCGATGGGTGAGGCCGTAGGTAACGGCTCCGGCCGAAGCGCCGATATTGAAGGCCGAGACAACTCGCTCCAGCCGGTGGTGGCCGGTTTTGTGGAAGAAATAGCTAACGCTGAGGACGCCGGCAGTCTCGCCGGCAAAGTTCAAAGCCAAGCCCGGCGTCGAGTGCCCGAAGATGCGAACGATCGGATTCAGTTCCTGTCCGCCACTCTGCAGGTTGGAGCGGGTCACGGCGAAATCTGCGCCATTCAGAGCTGCCGCCGCAATGAAGAGTGCTCGATTCTGCACGTCCCAGAATTTGTGCTCAGGCATCACGCTTGGTGATTTCGCCATGATCGGAGCCGCAGGCTCCGCTACAGGAATTGGCGCCTCGGGCACAGGCCCCTGCGCGAACGAATCTGGACAAATCGTAAAGGCGGCGAGCAGAGCGAACAAGCTCCCGCGAACTAAATTAGAAAGCTGGTGACAGGTCATAAGTGCTTGCCGCCATGGCCAAGCACTATGGGAGCGGGCAATCGCGCGGCCACCAACGCAACATTAGAATCGCGGCAAATGGCCGGGAAGTGGCCTGGTAGCTTCCTATTCTCATGAGAACCGTGCACGTGTGTGCATTAATTTGCAGCCGCGGTCCAATTGTTGTGCCTTTTGGCATCAAGTACGGGCTGTTATTTCTTGAACACAACTCCGCCCTTCATCACAAACGAGACCTGTTGCAGGACGGCAACGTCCTGCAGCGGATCGCCGGGCACTGCGACAACGTCAGCCAGATAGCCGACCGCAAGGGAGCCGATCTGCCCATCCCAGCCCAGCAACTTTGACCCGTTGAGCAGATCCGCTTGCAGAACGGCCAACGGAGACATGCCGTACTTGACCATGAGCACGAATTCGCGAGCTTGCGTGCCGTGCGGAAATGGCCCCACATCCGATCCAACCGCCATGGGCACTCCGGCCATAACCTGCTTCTTGAACTCCTGCGCCTTAAGATCGAGCACCTGGTGTTCGCGCGCGCCCTGCTGGGGATTGGCCGCGTGCTCGGCAAAGTATTCGAAGATCGTGAACGTGGGGACCGCGAAGATCTGCTTCTCCTTCATCAAGCGAATCGTCTCGTCGCTCAACTGGTCGGCATGATCAATGGACGCGACGCCAGCCTGGGCGGCATAGAGCGTCCCGGGCTCTCCGGTGGCGTGGACCGCCACTCGCCTGCCCAGCCGCGCCGCCTCTTTCACCGCTGCTTCCAACTGTGATTCGGTGTACTGATAGGGCGTCGAGAGCCTTCCGTCTTTCACCGAATCCGCTCCCGTCTCGTAGATCTTGATGAAGTCGGCTCCTTCCTTGAACTGCTGCCGCATCACGGCGATCAGTTCGTCGGAATTATTGGCGTAGTTGGCATTGGGCAAAACATGCTGCTCGGGGTTGTAGCCGATCGCGTCCTCGTGGCCGCCGAGGATGTTGATCGCGTTTCCGCTGATGCGCAGGCGCGGACCAGGAATACGGCCCTGATTGATTGCGTCGCGCACCGCGCTGTCGGCCGATCCGGCCCCCTCGGTCCCCATATCCCGTTCCGCAGTGAATCCTGCCATCAGGTCTTCGCGCGCCGCCAGCGTCGCTGTGATCGTGCGCTGCGCCACCGATTCCTCGACGGTCTGCAGATCTTCCGCTCCGGGATGCAGGAACAGGTGGATATGTGCGTCGATCAGGCCGGGAAGGAGGGTGCGATCTCCAAGGTCGAGAACCTCAGCTCCGGCTGGATGCTTTACCGACTCGCCCACTTCAACAATGCGCTCTCCTTGAACCAGAATCTCGCCCGGTTTGATGATCTGGCCGGTTTTGATTTCCAGGAGTCGCGCCGCATGGAGAACGATCGCGTGAACTGAGGGGTCTGCAGATTGCCCCGAAGCGTTGATGAGCAAAACCGACGAACAAAGAAGCGCGAGAGCTACGTTGCGATGAGCCATATCGCCCGCGATGGTATCACCGGGGTCGCGGCGGCGCCAGGCGCCCTGCCCAATTTTAGTGATTCGGATCACAGAAAGCGGTGCATCTGGTCACAAGGAAATCCGCGTTCCGTCGGCGAAACTTGATCATCGGATATGAACGATTTTGGGGTACTCACGAATCGCAAGCGGGCCTTGATTGCGCTCATTCATTCGGTCGCCTTTCTGGGCATCGCGACCCACGGCTTTATCTCTCCAAAGGCAGGTGTTTTGCATGGGCAGGGGGCCACGGCCGATTTCATACTCATTGCGATTTATCTGGTTGTGGCCTCCATTCTCGCCTGGCTGGTAAGCCTCTCGCGTTGTGCCAGGGAGCGCATCTATTTTGCATTCTGCGCGAGTAGCGCGACCTTTGGCCTGCTGCGCAGCATCTTCGGAGACCCGGCAATTCCCGCCGCTCAGTACATGCGTGTGGTCATGCTGAGTTCTGCCGTCGTGGTGGGCACGCTGATTTTTCGTTCTTTCTCGCGCCCGGTCCCGGAGCAGGCTCTTTCCGAGTAGGTTTCCCCCAAGTGAAAACGCCGCCCAGGATGTCCTCTGGGCGGCTCTCCTCATGAGTTCGGGCGAAGCTTGATGCCCGACTAGGACAGGAAGAATTCCTTCGTTAGCACAGCCCAGTCCTCATCGGGCAGATGTGCGGTGATGTCGTCGACGGCCACGCCACCATCCTGCGCCAGGGCTCCAGCCATTGCCGGGATGCGATGGTGCAGCTGCAGAGCGGCGCTTTCAGTCCAGAGCCGGGCCAACGTTCCACCCAGCAGGTTGCGGAAGTTGAGCTTGGAATCGGGAGCCTGCACGGTGACCAACCAACCTTCGCCGTAAGGATCTTTGCGCGCCAGTTCCGGATTCTTCACCACCGCTTCGTTCACATCGGTGATCGTGCCTTCGATCGGCGAAACCATGTCTACGGATTTGCCGTCGCGGAAAATCGTCCAAATCTTCTGTCCCTGACGGACCCAGCGGCCGCGCTGCGGAAGAGCGATGTTCTCGATCTTGCCAATCAGCTTCGACGCGAAATCGTCCATGCCGACCCGCACCAGCTCGCTGCTCTCGCTGAGGGCCCAGGTATGCCCGGCGTGATAACGAACATTCTCTGGAACCTGGAAGCCTGCCACCATCGCCGGAACGACGCGGGGCGCCGCTTCTCGAATTGCATGCACCAAAACAGGTTGCTTCGCCGTTTGCTTCTGGCCGCGAACGTAATCAATCAGTAAGAAGATTGCGAATGTCATCAGTACCATGATCACTGTCATAAAACCACCTCGCCCGGAGTGCCTTTTCACTTCAGGTCACTCACACTTTGCTAAAGGCAATCGCCGGACCAAACCGCAAGGCACGGTTACAAGCCGGCTATTGAAAGCTGCATGTCTAATTGTTTCAACGAGATTCGAGCAAGACGGCCTTGCGGCCAAGAACCGCTGCGCAGAAACTCATCACCGCACTGCGATGAGGTTTTCAACACGTAAGCGAGGGCTCAATGCCTCGAAACCAGGCTGTTCCGACCAAAAGCTCCGTGGGATCAACGGGTTACGGCCCCACGCAGGGGCTGATGTAATCCGCATCGCAGCTTGATGCGAAATGCAACTCGTACCCGTCATCCGCAACTGTTGCAAAACCCTGTTGATGGCCATCACGCGCAAGGGTGATAGAGGTCACGGCTGAGTAGTTCCTAATTGTTGAAACTATCAGCTGTCTGAAGCTGCTGAATTTCGCGACAGCCTCCGGTCTGATGAGATGAGGGGAGCAGCTTGTGCGCGGTCCGATTCCCGTCTGCGGTTACGCCGGTAATCGCGCCTTTTTCCCTCACTCAGCTCCAGGCGTCGGTCGAAAGGGTTCCCGAAACGGTTTTTCCGCTCGAAAAACCGGATCGGAGGAATACTTCATGAGCAAAGCACTTTTATATGATGCCACGATCTGCATCGGCTGCAAGCAATGCGAGCAGGCTTGCGCCACGCAGAATAACCTGTCCTACAACGACACCATTGCCGGCGAAGAATTTCAATCCGCACACAAGCTGACTTGCATTCTTACCCGGAATGACAAGTTCATGCGCCGCCTCTGCATGAACTGCAACGATCCTACGTGCGCTTCGGTTTGCCCCGTCGGCGCTCTTAAGAAGACCGCTCTAGGACCCGTTACTTACGATCCCTCCAAGTGCATGGGATGCCGTTACTGCATGGTTGCCTGTCCCTTCAGCGTTCCGAAATACGAGTGGGGGAAACTAGTTCCCAAAGTGCAGAAATGCGTCATGTGTCCCGACCGCCTCGCGCAAGGGAAGCAGACCGCGTGCGCCGAGATTTGTCCCACCGGTGCCACGAAGTTTGGCGAGCGCGACGATCTGATTGCCGAGGCGCAACAGCGCATCCGCGACAACCCCGGCAAATATGTGGATCACATCTACGGGTTGGATGAAGTCGGCGGCACATCGGTACTGCTGTTGTCGTCCGTTCCATTTGAATCTTTCGGATACCGCACCGACATTTCCAAGGATCCCATGCCCATGCTGACTTACCGTGTGCTGTCGCAGATCCCCGACTTTGTTCCGCTGGGCGGCATGGTGTTGGGCGGCGTCTGGTGGATCACCCATCGTCGCGAAGAAGTAGCGCTCGCGGAAGGTCGCGACGCCGAAAACGAAAAGAAAAATGGAGGAAAGCGATAATGGCTCGCGCTACAACGTTCCGGCTTACATTCTGGAAGCTAGTTTTCGCTTTTCTGATGGCCGCCGGCCTCTATGCAACTTTCATACGCTTCACACAAGGTCTGGGCGCCTCGACTCACTTGAGCGATCAGTTCCCTTGGGGAATCTGGATCAGCTTCGACGTTCTCTGCGGCGTGATGCTCGCTGCCGGTGGATTCACGCTCACCGCCGCGGTACATATTCTGAACATCAAGCGCCTGCACTCGATCATTCGCCCGACGATTCTCACCGCGTTCCTCGGATACATCCTGGTCTGCGCGGCTTTGATGTACGACTTGGGCAAGCCCTACAACATATGGCATCCGCTGATCATGAGAAATCCGCACTCGGTCATGTTTGAAGTGGCTTATTGCGTGATGCTCTATACGACCGTTCTGGCGCTCGAGTTTTCGCCCATCGTGCTGGAGCGCTTTCATATGGAAAAGCCGTTGAAAGTAGTGAGAGCCATTTTGATCCCGCTCGTCATCTGCGGCGTGATTCTCTCGACCCTGCATCAATCTTCTCTTGGAACGCTGTATCTCATCGTCCCCGAGAAGCTGCATCCATTCTGGTACAGCCCGCTCTTGCCGGTGTTCTTCTTTCTCTCGGCGATTGCGGTGGGATTGGCCATGACCATCTTTGAATCGTCCATGAGTTCCAAGCATTTCGGCCTGCAACTGGAACTGCCCGTGCTGCAGGAGCTTGGGCGAGTTCTCGTAGTGGTGCTGGGAGTTTATGGAATTCTCCGGTTGGAAGATCTGGCAAATCGCGGCGCGCTCAAGCTGGCGTTCCATCGCGGATATGAGACTTATCTGTTCTGGCTGGAGATCCTGCTGGGGATCATTCTGCCTTTGGCTCTGCTGGTACAGCGTCGCGTGCGGAACAGCGCCAACGGCTTATACTTCGCCGCCGTGCTGGTGGTACTCGGCTTCATCACGAACCGGATGAACGTCAGCATCACCGGCTTTGAAGGTTCGACGGGCGTGCGTTACTTCCCCAAGTGGAGTGAACTGGCGGTCACCGGCATGATCATCGCTGCCGGCTTCGCTCTATTTGGATTGGCAGTAAAGTATCTGCCCATCTTTCCCAAGCAAGAAGTTGTCCCGGAGCAGGTACTCGAGCCGGATTCTGCAGTTGCGGTAGGTTCGGCGGTGCTGGAGCATGCGGGAGATTGAAGCCAGTCGCGGGCGGTGGTTCCGTGTATCGCACAGCCTCAGCACGAAACTGAATGTGCTGCTACTGAGCGCCATGGTGGCTATCTTCGGCCTGCTTGGGTATCTCAACGTCCGCCTGCATCGCCAGCACCTGGAACAGAACACACTGCTCAGCGCTGAACGCATCAGCGACGCGATCAAGCGTGGCACTACCGATTACATGTTGCGCAACGATCGGCTGGGGATGCACAACTCCATCCAGGCCGTGGCGGCGGAGCCAGGGATGGAAAAGATCCGCATCTTCGACAAGGACGGACGGATCACTTACTCCACCGATCCGTCAGAGCAGAATCATGTTGTCGATAAGAGTGCGGAAGCCTGTTACGGCTGCCATGCCCAATCCCAGCCCCTGGCGCGGCTGAATCGTCCCGACCGTTTCCGGATCTACCGCAACGCGAGTGGGACCCGCGTGCTGGGAATCATCACTCCCATCGAGAACCAAACGTCATGCACGAATGCGCCCTGCCATGCGCATCCGGCGGAACAGCAGATCCTTGGAGTGTTGGATACCAATGTGTCACTCGCGCAGGCCGACGTTCAGCTCGCTGAAAGCAGCCGGCGCATGAAGGCCTACACCGCCTGCGCGCTGATCCTGATCATGGTGCTGAGCTGGTTCTTCATATGGCAGGTTGTGGCCCGCCCCATCACGGCGCTGAAGCGTGCCACCGAAAACATTAGTTCTGGCGGTCTGGGATATCAGATTCAGGTGCGCTCGGAAGATGAAATTGCCGAACTCGCCCGCTCCTTCAACGAGATGAGCAGCCGGCTGGAATCGGAGCACAACCAGAATCTAGCCTGGACTCGCACCCTGGAAGAGCGAGTCGACCAGAAGACTCGCGAACTCACGCGAGCTCACGAACACGCTCTGCAGACCGAGAAGATGGCGTCCATCGGCAAAATGGCTGCCGTGCTCGCCCATGAAATCAACAACCCGCTGTCGGGCATCCTTACCTACTCGAAGCTTCTGCGCAAGTGGATCGATCGCGAAGATTGCGGGCAGAGCCGCCGCGGTGAAATCTGCGACTCCCTCGACTTGATTGCTTCCGAGAGCCGTCGCTGTGGCGATCTGGTGAAGAATCTGCTCACGTTCTCCCGCACCACCCCGATGAATCTGCAGCCCACCGACATCAATCACGTGATCGAACAGTCTTTGCGGCTGGTTCAGCACCAGATCGACCTGGGAGGAATTCAGGTGCAGCCGCAGTTCGAAGCGGATTTGCCGCCGGTGCGATGCGACGCCGCTCAGATAGAGCAGGTCCTGCTCGTCTTGATGATGAACGCGATCGACGCCATGCCGCAGGGAGGGAATTTGTGGATCATCTCGTCGTGCGTTGATCATCGCGTGCAAATCATCGTGCGCGACGACGGCAGTGGAATTCCTGCGGAGATCCTGCCCAGAATTTTCGAACCTTTCCTGACCACGAAAGAAACGGGACGAGGCGTGGGCCTTGGGCTCGCCATCAGCCACAGCATTCTGGAACGACACAACGGGACCATCGAAGTCCAGTCCGAGGCCGGTCGGGGCACTACCTTCACCGTTACTTTGCCGGTGGATGCCGAAACCAAAAAGACTGAAACGCCGCCAGCCGCAGAAATTACCGCGAGCTACAGCGGGAGGTAATCAGACGTGGAATTACAAGGCAAATTGCTGATTGTGGATGATGAACTCAGCGTCCGCGATTCTCTGGGAAAGTGGTTTCGCGAAGAAGGATACGAGATTGGGACGGCGGAAAGCGCGAGCGACGCGCTGACCCGCATGGCCGAGAACAAGTGGGACGTGGCCCTGCTCGACATTAAGATGCGCGGCACCGACGGCATCGAATTACAGCGGCGCCTGCACGAATTGGATCCTGACCTCATCGTCATCATGATGACCGGCTACGCGTCGGTTGAAACGGCCGTCACCGCTCTCAAAAATGGAGCTTACGATTATGTGAGCAAGCCGCTCGATCCCGACGAAATCGCGCATCTGGTGAAAAACGCATTGGCCCACCGCCGGGCGGAAAAAGAAAATGTTCGCCTGCGCGAAACGGTCGCGGAAGCCACGAGCCCTGGGGAACTGATCGGGCAAAGTGCGGCGATGCGGAAGGTGACCGAGGCCATTGAGACCGTCGGTCCAACCGATGCCAATGTCCTGATCACGGGCGAGAGCGGTACTGGCAAGGAATTGGTGGTCCGCGCCATTCATGCTGCCAGTCTGCGCCGCTTCCATCCTCTGGTCGCGATTCATTGCGGCGCTTTGACGGAAACATTGCTCGAAAGTGAATTGTTCGGACATGAGAAAGGATCATTCACCGGCGCTCAATACCGCAAAAAAGGCAAATTCGAAATTGCGGAGGGAGGAACGGTTTTTCTCGACGAGATCGGCGACATCAGCCTGAAGACGCAGACCGACCTGCTGCGGGTTCTGCAGGAACGCGAGATTACCCGTGTTGGCGGGAACCAGATTATCAAAGTTGATTTCCGCTGCGTGGCTGCCACCAACAAGAATCTCGAACAGATGATCGAGGAAGGCACGTTCCGCCCGGATCTGTTTTACCGGCTGAACGTCTTTCGCATCGAACTGCCGGCGCTGCGTGAACGGCGCGAAGATATTCCATTGCTGGCCGAACATTTCGTACACAAATTTGCGTTGGCTATGAACAAACACATTACCCGCATTTCGCCGGCCGCGATCCAACAACTGCAACAGCAGCCTTGGATCGGCAACGTCCGCGAACTGGAGAATGCGGTCGAGCGGGCGATGGTCGTAGCGCAAGAGCCGGAAGTGCGCGAGCAGGATTTCATCTTCAAGCAGTCCGCCCCGGTCACACCCGCCGGCCGAAGCCTGGACGAAGTGGAGCGCCTCCACATTCTGCGGGTTCTCGAGGAGTGCGGTGGCAACCAGAGCCGCGCCGCCGAGGTGCTCGATATCGATCGCGTTACGCTGCACCACAAGTTGAAGCGTTACGGCTGGAGCCGCGCTACGGCCGAAAGCAGAGTCTAAAACGCTGGCTGCCTTCCATGAACCTCGTTCACCTGCTTCCGGTCGGCACCATCGATCTTGACCTGCTGCAGGATCTTTGCGCCACAATCCCCAAACATTTGAACGTGGATTGCAAGATTGCCCCGTTCACCCTGGATCCTGCCCCGACGTATCATGCCGAGCGACAGCAATTTCATTCTTCGGAAATCCTGCAACGGATGCACGCTCTGCTGCAGCCTCGTGACTGGCGCCTTCTCGCCGTGACCGATATCGACCTCTATATTCCGATCTTGAAATACGTATTTGGCGAGGCGCAGGTGGGCGGGCCGTGTGCGGTCGTGTCGACATTTCGTTTGCGCCAGGAATTTTATGGCCTGGATCGCGACGATGCTCTGCTGCGAGAGCGCCTGCTGAAAGAGTGTGTGCATGAATTAGGGCATACGCTCGCACTACGGCACTGCCAGGATTACCGCTGCGTAATGGCGTCCTCTCATGCGGTCGAGTGGATTGATCTGCGGGAGAGCGTCCTGTGTGAAGCTTGCAAGTCCCAGGTAGAAGGCCGATTGCGCGGCACAAAGGACGCGGCCAAGCCAAAATTCTCGTTGCCGTAGTACACTTTTCGCCATGATGCCGGGACGCTCCTTTCTTGCATATCTATTTGTTATTGTTGTGACGATCAACGCATTACTTCTCGCACAGACAACCGCTTCGAAGCACAAGCCCGGAGCGCAAGAGCAGCCATTCGGCACGCGGGATGGGAGGCCAGTCAACTTGTATACACTTACGAACTCTCATGGACTTGAGGTCCATGCCATGAATTACGGCGGCATTATTCTTTCCATTCGCGTTCCCGACCGCAAAGGCCAGTTCGCGGATGTCGTTCTCGGCCATGACACCTTAGAGGGTTATATTCCGAATCCGCCCTACATCGGCGCGATTGTCGGACGTTACGCGAATCGGATCGCGAACGGCACCTTTACTCTCGACGGCAAGACCTACACCTTGCCCAAGAATGACGGCCCCAACACACTTCATGGCGGCACCACGAGAACCTTCGACAGAGTTGTGTGGGATGGCGAGCCGCTGAAGAACAAGACCGGCGTTTCCTTTAGTTATCTCAGTAAGGATGGCGATGACGGCTTTCCCGGCAACCTGAAAATCAGAGTTACTTACACGCTGACCGAGTCCAACGAACTCATTCTCGATTACGAAGCAACCACCGACCAAGCTACCCCCATTAATGTGACCAACCACAGCTATTTCAATCTGAAGGGCGAAGGAAATGGCGACATTCTGGATCATGAAATCATGATCAATGCCGATCGCTTCACGCCCGTCGACAAGAATCTCATTCCCACCGGCGAACTTCGGCCCGTGAAGGGCACGCCCCTCGATTTCACAACACCGGCCAGAATCGGCTCACGAATTGACGACAATTACGAGCAACTTATTCTCGCTCACGGCTATGATCACAACTTCGTCATCAACCGGAAAGGTCCCGGCTTGACGTTAGCCGCGCGTGTCTATGAGCCCACTAGCGGCCGCGTTCTGGAAGTTTCCACGACTCAGCCTGCAGTGCAGTTCTACACGGGCAATTTCCTGGATGGCACGGTCGTCGGGAAAAACGGTCATGTGTACAAGCGTCGCTATGGATTCTGCCTGGAGACGCAGCACTTTCCGGATTCGCCGAATCATCCAGACTTCCCCAGCACGATCCTCAGGCCTGGAGAAACATTCCATCAGATTACTGTGTTTAAGTTTTCGGCCAAGTAAGGGTCGAGAGTAAGACAGGATCGAATCGCACGGCTGAAAGATCCGCGCGGTTCGATGCTACTCTGCCCGCAACTCCTCTGACAACGACTTCGCGACTTGGCGCTGATGCTCCGCGCTAAGTTTGCTGCCGGACGCGGTCAGGTAGAACGTATCAATCGCCATCTGCCCTTCGGTGTCGATCAAGGCAATCTCAATGTTGCATTCCTGGTCGGACAGGCAAGAGGCAATGCGATGCAACAGGCGCGGGCGATCCTGAGCGATCACCTGCACCAGAGTGCTTGTCGCGGAACAGGAATCATCGAATTCGATCTTCGTCTCCACTTTGACTTTGGCGATTGCGCCTTTCTCCGACCGCTGGCGATCGCGCAGCATTTTCTCCAGATCGGCTTCGCCCAGCAATACGTTCGCGACGCTTCGCTTGAACCGGTCCCATTCCGAAAGATTGAGTTCCAGAGTCCGAAACCGGTCGGTAAAGAAAAATGTGTCGGCGACTGTGCCCGCCTGGTTCGAGAACGCGTTGGCTTTCACGATATTCATTCCCCAAGCGGCCAGCACGCCTGCCAGTTTGGAAAACAGGAACGGACGATCTCTTGTCACCAGCGTCAGCTCATACCAGTGGCGGCCGCGTTTCAATTCCACCTGAACGGGATCGTTCCCTAACTCGTCAGCCATTTGCAGGTGCCGCATCACCTCTTCTGCGGTGTGCACCAGCAGATATCTTTGCGGGAACCCCTCCAAAAAACCTTTGAACTTGCTCCCAGTGACCGGCGCCAAAGAACGGAGGCGCGCGAGTTTCTCGTCATTCACGTCGGTGTGGACGCGCTGGTCGGCGCTGCGGTTCAAATGATTCTCGGCCGCGATGTAAAGCTGCCACACGTTCTCCGCTTTCCACGGAGTCAAGGCTTCCGGATTCACCGCCTTGATGTCAGCATAGGTGAGCAGGCATAACATTTTGAGGCGCTCCGGTGTGCCCATCTTTTCTGCGAATGCCGCTACCGTAGCCGGATCGAAGATGTCGCGCCGCAATGCTGCCGACAGCTCCAGGTGATTCGCAATCAGAAAAAGGACCTCGGCCCGTTCCTTGGGATCTACGTCGAGGCGATCCATGGCACGGTTGGCAACCTCGAGGCTGGCTTCCACATGATTGCCATTGGGAATGCCTTTGCCAGTATCGTGCAACAGCAGCGCCAGGTAGAGCAGTTCCGGATTTTCTAATTCACTCAGCAGTTCCGCGTAGCGCTTGTCCCACTCCGATTGCGATTGCTTCAGGCGGTGCAGGCTCTCGATCGCCAGGAAGGAATGCTCGTCCACGGTGAAGCGATGGTAGAAATCACGCACGACGAGCGAGTCGATCAGCTTCAGTTCGGGTAAAAGCAGCGTCAGGAGCCGAAGAGATTGCATGACGCGAAGCGCGTCGGCGGCATGGGGCTGCAGGAGAGTTTCCTGCAGATAGAGCCACAACTCCGCTCCTCGCGGCGGAGTGGCGGCTAACGCTGGAAGCGCCTGCTCGATGCGGTATTCGGTGGTCGCGCTCAGCTTCAGTCCGTGGTGCGCCATGAAATGAAAAAGGCGGAGCAACACCTCCGGATCCTGCAACGCCGAGGGCTGCTGCAGAAAGATGAGGCCATCGACGACCGAAAAATCCGCGGTCGTCAGCCGCGATCGCCAACTCTGCACCTGGCGGTACAGGGCAGACCAAGCCTCTGGAATTTCCTCGAGCAGTTGCGTGACGGTGCGTTGTACGGCCCGCGCGTGCCCGAAATAAATCCGCATCCAGTCGGCGGGCGAAAGCTCGGCCGCATCGGCCGCTCCAATCTTGCGGGCGGCGGCGGCAGCCTGCGCTTCCCAGCTCAGCGTGTTGTCGTCGCGACCGTGGCGGAAGTGGAGGAAGCATCGCGCCGACATCAGAAAATCCAGCGCCGCTTCCAACTGCTTACGCACGGGGGGCCGCAGTGAACTTGCACCAGGCCAGTCGTGCAGCTTGTCCATCGCCGAAATCAAGGCCAGCCAGTTGGCCACGTTGCAATCGCGAAGGCCTCCCGGAGCCTCCTTGATATTCGGTTCGAGGTGGTAAAGGGTCATGCCGTACTTGGCATGGCGCTCCCGCGTAACTTCGGCGAGTCCCTGCAAAAGAGCTTTGGACTCGCGCATCACGATCTTCGGAATGACTTTGTCACGCAAGCGCCGGAACAGATCTCGATCCCCGGACAGATAGCGCGAGTCCAGAAGAGAGATCGTGAATTCAGTATTGTTGGCATCGTAGCGATCGCACTCCGCGAGCGTGCGCGAGGCCGGACTCAGCTTGAGCCGCAGATCCCAAAGTTCCTGGGAGAAGCGCCGGACGGGATCCTTAAAGGCCTGCTCCGCGTCGCGGTCGCCGAAGAGAAAAAGAAGATCGATATCAGAGTAGGGAAACAGCCAGCCGCGACCGAAGCCTCCCGTCGCTACCAGCGAAATATTGGCAGGCTGGCCTCCCTCTCGCGAGAAAAACTCGTGCCACAGCCTTGCCAGAATGTCCTCGACCAGCGCCGTGCGTTGACCTACCGCTGCTCGGCCGTCGCCCGTAGCCTCAAATTTCTGCTGGATCCGGGCAGACGCGTCGTTGATGGACTCCCGTAGTTCGCCGATCATGGAGGACGCTGCCATCGTCAAAGTCGCCGGTCTCTGCGACATCCCAGGGGAGACCGCAGGCTCCGTGTCAAATGCTTCCCAGTCGCGTCCTAGCCACCCAGGACTTGAGCCAAAAATCCTTGTCATCCCGAGCGCAGTCGAGGGACCTTGAGTTCGCGCCTGACCAACAAAGTCCTTCGACTACGTTCGGCTTCGCTCGGAATGACAGTTTTTCCTCGTGGTTCTCTCGCGCAACCCGACTGCAGTTTTATAACGCCCCTTCGCCACGCTCGTCATTGCGGATGCGAATGGCCTCATCCACGCGCGACAGAAAGATCTTGCCATCGCCGATCTTCCCAGTGCGGGCGGCGGCGAGAATCGCCTGCACCGCCTTGTCGACCAACCCGTCTGCCAGCACCATCTCCAGCTTGGTTTTCGGGATAAGATCCACGCTATATTCGCGGCCGCGATAGACTTCGGTGTGTCCCTTCTGGCGGCCATGACCTCGAACCTCAAGTACCGTCATGCCTTCCACGCCAATTTCCTGTAGCGCAGATTTCACCGCTTCCAGCTTGGAGTTTTGTATGACCGCTTCGATCTTCGTCATGATGTTTGCAAGTCCTGTTCTGCGTTTTCACGCCGCAGCCGCCGCGGTCCGAACATGAATCGCCAACTTAGCGGCGTTCTCCAATATTAGCCCTCTTCTCTGGTGCTTGGAGAGATCCAGGCGCTGCCGTTTCGTCCCTGCTGTGACGCCTCAATGTACCGTCCGGCACACTCTGCCGGAAATTGAAACTATTTATCGGCGCTATCAGGTTTTGTTATTCAAGCTTCAGGACTCCCGTGGCTACAGGGTTTCACCGATGGTCCGTAGGTGGAAGCGCGTAGATACTGAAATGCTCGCAGGGTTTCGAGTCCGGGAATTGTGCGCGAGTTTCAGGCTTCTGCAGGGACAAAGGGGAGGGTATTAGTTGTGTCCACGGAAAAGACGAAAGCAAGTACGACGCTCCCAGGAAAAGCAGAAAAGGTCATCAATCCCTCAAAGTGGAGAGCCCGAAAAGGCACAAATCGCCGTCGAGGGCGCGGACCATTTATATCGAGAGATCCGCGTTCCCAATCGTCTTGTGGACGGCAACGGCCACAAGGTGAAGCTGAAAGAAGGCGCCGAGGTTGATGTCAAGATCGAGGCGGATCAAGTCGTCACCAACAAGCTGACTGGCACAGACGAAACCGAAAATCCTTCCAAGAGGGCTCCCCTGTAAGGGACCATCCCAATTTTCCGGCGCCCATTCGGCCGTGCTTATCGCCCCGGCATTTTGGGCGGTTCTTGCGGCATAGCAGGCTTGACGAACTTCGCATCGTCGACCGGCACGTTCTGCTTCAGTTCCGCAATTTGAATCGTGAACCGACCGTTGGGCCTCGCCAGAGTCCAGCGGTAGGGAACCTTCACCCCGTCAACCTCGCGATAGTCGGCGTAATCGATCTGCGTGGGAAGCCGTCCCAGCGCCGTTTCCCCGTAGCGGACAAGCCGGATCAGCAGCCCGGACTGTTGATCGAAGTACAGCTGGATCGGCGGCTTACCCTCGCGCTGCCCCACCACCTCATAAGTCGCATGACTGTCGATTTTCTCGGCCTCTCGCACCTCCATCTGGCTGAACATCTGCTTCAAGTGCGTGGCCAGATGAAGGTCGGCATCGATGGCTGCCCCGTCCAGATCGCTGCCGTGCATCTCGCGCAGTTGGCGTCCTTGCATACCCAGCCAGCCCTCATGCCCGTTAAATGCGGTAACGCTATCCCCCTCCACCATGTGGGTCAACGAAATGCGCTCGCCCGGATCTTTGGCGTAGATATCGATGGGTAACGATTTGCCGCCAAAGTCGATTTTTCCTTTCATCACGCGGCTGCTTATTTTGTCGATCGCGGCGGCTCCGCCAATCGCCTGCACATATTTGTCGAGTAATTGATCAGCCGTCGGTCCGGCGCTTTCCTTCACTTCCCTTTCCTTTGCCTCGCCCGCCGCTTCATGAGGCGGAGAGGCGACAAGTGTGGCATCTTCCGACGCAACTACCGGAATCGCGATCGGATGTGGGCTGCCGCGGTGGCAGGAGTAGCAAGTGACCTCCCGATGCCCGTCAAAATTATCCTTGTTGATGGCAAACATCATCTCCATCATTTTGCGCGCCGTCTTCTTGGGCTTTTTGTCGTCTTTGTCGAACGCATTGTGCACATGGCAGAACTCGCACTCCACTCCCAGCGACGCCGCTATAAATTGCATGGTGGGAAAGAGTTGATCCGCTGGAACTCCTTTGAGTACCTGGATGTTCTTGAACTGCTCTTCGGCCTTCTTGGGTGTGGGTGTGAGAGCTGCCGTCGTCTGCGTAGGAGGATTTTGCCCGGTGGATTTCGCCTTCACTCCACTTATAACCATGCCCGACAAAACCATGAAGCTCGTGATCCCCAGAATTCGAACGCTCGTCATGAATCACACTCCCCAGAAGAGAAGTTGAAGTTTAGCAGTACTACGGCTGGTTGCTATAGACGTACTTCCCCGAGACTTCGGCAATAACCACGCGATTCGGCAGCAACGCATCGACTCTCGACTTCAAATGGGAAGGAACGAACAGAAAGATTCGTCCACTCGCGTTCCAATCTCGCTGCAAATCCGCGTCTGTCAGATAGATTTTGGGCGCATCCGGAAAAGTTGAGCCGAACCACATGGATGTCGTCTGGCCCTCCACCAGTTCGATGGGACGTTGCAGGTAAAACAGCAAGGAAGAACCAAAGGCTTGGTCCCCATAAATCATAACTTGATCCTGCGGGCGGGCGCGGGCCGCAATTTGCTGCGCCAATTCCTTCGAAGACAGATACGGACCGAATCGTCCCAGCGCGATGTGCGCGGCGATGAGGAATACCGCCATGCCGCTCGCCATCGCCCACGTGGCGGCATAGTCCCGGCGCCTCACGCGCAGCACGAAAGACAAGAGAGGAGCGATGAGCAATGCGATCGCCGCCAGCGCCGCCGGTAACCGCAGCGCTGCGAACGACGCGTAACTCAGGTCAAGCATGTGCGAAGTCGAAAGCGTGTCCTCATCCATGTTGTGCTTGGCGAGCACGTTTCCGATATCCGGTTCGAAGGGCAGATGCCGCGATTGCCAGAGCAACGCCAACAAGGTAATTCCGGCGGCGACGCCAATCACGGCCAATACTCCCGCGGAAGTCCGCAACCAGCCTTTGCGAATGCCCGCTTCGCAGTCGCTCTTCTCGCAGTGCGCCATTCCGTCGGCCAGCAGCATGAGTAAGGGCAGATACGCGGGAAACGTGTAGTACTCCTGGTTCGTGGAGATCGCAAAGAATACCAGCACCAGCCCTGCCAGGATCCAACACATCAAGCGAGTACGGCTGCCAAAATCTGCGCGGGTGGGAGTCTTGCGCATATCGATTGCGGTTCGGACCGCTGCCGGCAGATACAGACTCCACGGAAATAGCCAAACCAGATGCAGCGACCAGTACAGCGCCCAGGGCAGCTTGTTGTAATCGCGCGGATAGCGCCTGCCCAGGAATCGCAAGAAATGTTCATTGACAAAGTAGAACCAGAAAAATCCATGGCCGCCTGCGCCGCCGGTATTTCGCAAGCCCGCCAGGATATGCCAGGGCGCCGCAATGAGAAGGAACAATGCGACTCCGGAAATCAATCGGAACTCACGCCAGCGCCGCCATTCTCCAGTCACAGCGAGGTACAGGACAGCCGCTCCCCCGGGGAACGCCAGCGCAATCAAGCCTTTCGTCAGGACTCCCAAGGCCATGCAGGCGTATCCCGCATACCATCTCCATCTTTGCCCTTCTGATTCCAAAGCGCACAGAAAGAAATATAGTGACGCGGCGATCAGCAGGCTGAGCAACACGTCGGGAATGAAAACGCGCGTAAACAGGAATACGCCTGCGGCCGTGTACACGAAAACACCGGCATAAATTCCGGTTCGCTCACTGAATGCCCGCCTGCCCCAGACCAGCGCCAGCAAGCCCAGCAGCAGAACCGAGAGCGCCATGGGCAATCGCGTAGCAAACTCATTGACTCCAAACATGTGGTAGCAGAGAGCGACAAGCCAGTACGGCAGCGGAGCCTTCTCCAGGTAGCGCACACCATTGATGTGCAGCGTAACGTAATCCCCGCTAACGAACATCTCCCGCGCGGCTTCAGCGTGGGTGCTGTCGGCGTCGTCCAGCAGCGGAGGCGAAAACACAGAGCCCAAATACACCACGGCAAACAGCACGGCCAGCGCCCAGTAGGAGGCAGTCCGGGACACGCTCGAAAGGCGGCTCTGTTCTTCAGAAATGTTTGAGGTGGAGATTGCGCTCAATTCAATTGGACCCATTCAAGTGTTACAGAGGAGCGAGGATACTCGCAAGCTGCGCCCGGGGATTTACGGCGTAGCTGCCGGAACTCCACCTTGCGGATGCCGCTCAAAGAATTTCTCCTTATCCATTCCCGCAGGCACGGCCACGTCGAAAAAGCCCACCATCATCTCATCTGTGGTTTGATCGCCCCACGTGACCGTCTTGCTGGGATCCGGATTGTGGGGGTTATTTTTGGAATTGTCGTACCAGGCGACAGCTCTCAGCTTGGTCCTGGCTTTCAGCAGGCGCGGCTGCGCGAGCCTGTAACTCAACTGCCAGTGAAAGTGATAATTCACGCGCAACAAGACCTCTACGCTGCCGTCATCGTGCACAATGTCGTACTCGAAGCGCTTCCCTCTCAGATGCATATGCGGGAACAGGCTGAGCAAGGTCGCATCGCGTGGCAGTGTGCCTTGCACTTGCGCACGAAAGTCATCCGCACCCGGTGGAATGATCAGCGCGTGATTATTCAGTTGCAGCGTGATCACGCGCTGGCGTGGAGGCGCTTTGGCAAACACTAATCCGATGCTGGTCTGATCCTCATCGGCAGTGCCGTTCGTCGTGTAGTGCATCTGAAACACAAGATCGGAACCGGCGGGAACAAATTTTGCCAATCCGATGGGCCACTGTTCCTGCGGGCTGCCAGGAGCATATACCAGCAACAGATCGCTGGTCGTTTCATGGGCCTGACGCTGCTCAACCGGATCGGTCAATGTCGAAGCCGTGAAGGGCTGACCAATCGGTGCGTGGCGCAGCCATTGCGAGTCCGGCGGCCGGATGTAGACCACCGCGTGATGCACATGCGCTGGACTTCCCGGACGAAACTCTGAGGCTTGGACCCATCGGTCCTCGGTGAAATGCGTGGGCGCAATCTCATAGGTGTATTCGACTTCGCCGCGCGCTGGAATCTGCACCGGCTTCGGCATCTTCACTATCAGATCGGGTTGCGGGATGTTCCAGCCGTCGGTCCACTTTCGCGGCGGAGGCGCGTCATGCACGTTTCCCGCTGGTGCCCCCGCCTTAGCCCACGCGGAGATCGTTGCAATCTGCTGCTCGGTCAGCGAAGGATCGTTGGCAAAGTGCCCGTACCGCGGATCGGCGAACCACGGCGGCATCATCTTCATCTCGACCGCACGCGCCACGGCATCGGCCCACGGGCGGCTTTGTTCGTAGGTGACGAGCGGCATGGGCGCAACTTCGCCTGGACGATGGCAGCTCTGACAGTGATCCTGAAAAATTGGCAGCACGTCTTTGTAGAAGGTGGGAGATGCCTGAACGGTAGCTGCTCCGTTCTGTTCGCCCGCTCGACTGGAAACATGCCACGCGGCGGAAGCCAGCGACACGCACGTGATCGCGACGCCAATCGCGAATGTTTTCACGAGCGCAAGAACTCCAGGGTCAACGCCCACGATTGTCGCGCGGCATTCGGTTCATAGGCTGGGCGCTCATCGCAGAAAAATGCGTGGTCGGCATTCGAAAACTCGACGTTCACATAAGTCTTATGCTGAGCGCTGAGAGCGTCCGTTACGGCTTTTCGATGCCCGGGGAGGATGTGCTTATCCAAACCGCCCCAAAACAGCAGCGAAGGCCCGTGCATCTTCGCGGCCCGGTCGAGCAGTCCCGGAGCGATTCCCCCACCGTAAAATGAAACTGCGGCGCGCATCGGAACAACGCTGTTTGCCAGAAATGAAACCCGTCCGCCCATGCAGAATCCCACGCATGAAATATTGTCTGCCTTGACGTGAGAACTCGATTGCAGCCATGCATACGTAGCCTGGGTGTCGGCTTCGGCCGCTTCAGTTGTTACAGCCTGGTAATGCGGCATGACGGAGGGGAAATCTTTGTAGTTTCCCTCGAATCCGGCGGGCGCGGTGCGATGAAACAACTCCGGCGCGATAGCGACATATCCCTGCTCCGCGAACCGCTCGGTGACATTGCGAATGTGGCCATTTACTCCGAACGCTTCCTGAAACACAATCAATCCCGGATGCCGACCGTCGCTCGCGGGACGCGCGACGTAGGCCGCCATGGGCGAACTGCCCGGCACCGTCAGCTGGATCTTTTCCTTCACAATTTCCGGCGAATTCATCACTGCTTCCTTTTGAATGATTTCGGACTTCCCTAAACTTCCATTTTCTCAGTCTCGCACAAAATCCGGCTCGCAAACCTGCCGTCACAGCACATTCACGCCAAAAATGCTAAATTCAGAAGTTTATGTCTGCCTCTAACTCCAATTTTGTACGTGCTTGTAAATCGCAACCGGTCGACCGCACCCCAGTATGGTTTATGCGGCAGGCCGGACGTTACATGGCCGAGTATCGCGCAGTCCGCAAGCAGCACTCGCTGCTTGAGATCTGCAAGAAGCCGGCGCTCGCCGCCGAAGTCACGATCACCGCCGCGGAAATCCTGGGTGTGGATGCGGCCATTATTTTTGCCGACCTGCTGCTGCCCCTTGAGGTGATGGGGTTGCCATTTCATTTCTCTGCCGGCGAGGGGCCGGTGATCGAAAAGCCCGTCCGCAGAAAAGAAGATATCGCGAACCTGCGCACCGACCGCGCTGCCGAACTCGGCTATGTTTCCGAAGCCGTGGCTCTGGTCGCGAAGCATTTTGCCGATCGAGTTCCGGTGATCGGATTTTGCGGCGCACCGTTCACCCTCGCCAGCTACATGATCGAAGGCGGAGGCTCGCGCAACTACGTTCACGCCAAGAAGATGATGTACAACAGTCCCTCCGACTGGGACGCGCTGATGAGCAAGCTGGTTGCCGTGACCTCCGCTTATTCGGCGGAGCAAGTACGCGCCGGAGCCGACGCGATCCAGATTTTCGATAGTTGGGTGGGCTGCCTCAGCGTGGACGACTATCGCCGTTACGTTCTGCCGCATGTCACGGCCATGGTGAAGCAGTTGAAAAAGACCGGAGTGCCAATCATCTATTTCGGTACCGACAGCGCTACCCTTTTGCCCGCGATGAAAGAAACTGGAGCCGATGTAATCGGGCTCGATTGGCGGATTCCGCTGGATGAAGGCTGGCAGCGACTGGATCATCGCACCGCCGTTCAGGGAAATCTGGATCCAGTACTGCTCTTCGCCGAGTGGAAAGAATTAAAGGCGCGTGCAGAAGAGATTCTGCGGCTCGCCGCGGGACATCCGGGCCACATTTTCAATCTCGGTCACGGCATTTTGCCTGAGACGCCCGTCGAGAACGTAAGGAACCTCGCGCGTCTGGTGCAGGAATACTCGCCATCCGTGGTCGAATCCTCCACTCCCTCTTCGCGCCGCCGAAAACCGGGAACGGAAGGCCGCTAGCGATGATACGCGTCGCGATCATCGGAGGCGGAATCTCCGGGCTCGCCGCTGCCTTTGAACTCGAAGAACAACGGCGTGCCGGGGCTGAAGTTGAATACGTTCTCTATGAATCTTCTTCCCGCCTCGGCGGAGTGCTGCGAACGGAACTGGTTGACGGTTGCCTGATCGAAGCCGGTCCGGACTCCTTTGTGACGGAAAAGCCCTGGGCGGCTGATTTGTGCCGCGACTTGGGCATCGGTGATCAATTGATCGGGTCCAATGATGCCGGCCGCAAGACTTACATCCTCACGCGCGGACGATTGGTCGAAATGCCCGACGGGCTGATGTTCATGGTCCCGACGAAAATCCTGCCGACCGGCTTTTCGCCGCTGTTCTCGTGGCAGACGAAGCTGCGGATGACCCAGGAACTGTTTCATCCGCCGCGCGCTGTCGATCATGACGAGTCGGTGGCTGCGTTTGTCGAGCGCCACTATGGAAGCGAGATGGTCGATCGCCTCGCAGACCCGCTGCTGTCGGGCGTCTACGGGGGCGAGGCGGCCAATCTGAGCGTACGCGCCGTGCTGCCCCGTTTTGCCGAGATGGAGCGTACGCACGGCAGTCTGGGACGAGCCATGCTGGCCGCGCGCAAGAAAATGTCGGCAGCTCGCCGCAAGGCGGCGCCTCCGCTTTTTACGTCGCTCAAAAATGGTATGCAGCATCTAGCAGAAACCGTTGTGTCGCGCCTGACGCCTTCGGCACTGCTTATGAACGCGATGGTGCAAGCCATCCAACCGCAACCTGAGGCTGGTGGCTGGCTGGTCTCGGCAGGGCTGCAGTCCGACCAGTTTGACGGAGTGATTGTCGCTCTGCCGGGTACGGCAGCCTCCAATGTGCTTCGCATGGCCAGCCCGGAGCTTTCGAAAGAACTCGCAGCCATTCAGTACACTTCGTCGATTACCGTGGGTTTGGGCTACGATCGCGAGGTTCGCCAGTCGCTGCCTCCCGGCTTTGGATTTCTTGTTCCCCGCAGCGAGGGCAAGAAGCTGCTCGCGGCCACGTTCGTTCACAACAAATTTCCGCACCGCGCGCCCGAAGATCGCGCTCTGCTGCGTTGCTTTTTCGCAGGAGCCGATGCCGAGGACGTTTGGGCTTTCCGCGATGAGCAGATCATCGCCATTGTGCGCAACGAACTGCAGCAAATTATAGGATTGCGCGCCCAGCCTCTATTTGCCCGCGTGTACAAGTGGAAGTCCGCGATGGCGCAATACGGCGTGGGACATCTGGAGCGCCTCGAACGCATCGAGCGCTTGCTAAAACAGTTGCCCGGCCTGGCCTTGGCCGGCAACGGCTACCGCGGCATTGGCGTGCCCGACTGTGTGCGCTCTGGCCGCGAGGCTGCGAAGCAAGTTGTGCAGATGAAAGAGGTTGTTGGGTAGCCGCCCGGTTACACTTACGCGGCGGCCGGACCTGCAAGGGAAACTACTTCGGAAGCGGATCCTTCCGGAATGGGTAACCGCACGGTCACGACTGTGCCGCTTTCCCCCGACTCAATTTCCAGAGTGCCCCCAAGCTGCCGTAACCGTTCTCTCATCCCGCGGATGCCGACGCCGGGCGTCCCGGCGGAAGCCATTTCCTCCAGTTTCTCCGGCGGAATGCCTTTGCCGTGATCCTCGACTTGGATGAGAACCTCGCCTTTACGCTGGCGCAGAACAATCTTCGCTGCCGGACTGCCGGAATGGCGATGAATATTCGTCAGCGACTCCTGCACGACGCGAAAGATCGCGGTCTCCATTTCACTGGGTAGACGGCTGAAATCGTCGGGCAAATCCAAATCAACCTTGATTCCGCTGCGCTGGGCAAATCCGGTCACGTACCAGCGCAAGGCGGACGACAGACCCGCCTCATCCAGCAACGGAGGATGAAGCAGATGAGAAATAGTGCGAACTTCCGTGCTCATCTCGCGCACCAGATTCTCGCTGTCGTTGAGCGCGTCGACAATTTTTGCCAGCCGCTCGACATCGTTTCGCACTAGCCCAAGGTTCATGGCCAGTGCTGCCAGAGTTTGTCCTACGCTGTCGTGCAGTTCACGTGCGATACGCCGCCGCTCGTCATCCTGCAATTGCATCAGGCGCGCCGAAAGCTCACGCAGATTTCGATTCACGACTTCCAGGTCGGTGGTGCGCTCTTGGACCTTAAGTTCCAATTCGCCCTGTGCCTGCTGCAAGGCTTCGTTCTGCCGGCGCCGCGACTCTCCCAGCATGACGACAATGATCGACGACAATAGAAATGCCAGCGTTCCCACGGCCTCTGAGGGATCCGGGCTTCGGAAGGAGTGGAACCGGGGGATAAATCCAAACATCGTTCCCAGAAGGCCGAGGATCGTAGCCACGATCGACGGACCCACGCCGCAATACCACGCCGAGAAGACCACCGCCAGCAACAGCACTACATAGGTACCGCCCTTGCTTGAGAAGTGCTCCAGGCCGCTGCAGATCAAAGAAGCGGTGAGTGCCGCTAGGAAAGCCTGTACGTAACGAAAGAGATGATGATTTCCCATTCGCGTCAAAATCGAGGTATTAGTCCCCATGGTCCCTACTCCAGGTTTAGCGCCTGGTAAAGCTGAGGTGGCAGGCCGCAATGAAAGCCGCACTGCCTAGGTCAAAAAAAGCCAGCGTTACACCAATGATATCAGGAGGGGTGGCGAAAGAAATAGAAAACGCAAGGATTAAGACTGAACGCTTTATTTTGTTTCTGGTTAGAGGGTTGTCTCGGCCTTGCCCCGGCTCTTCTCACGGCGCAGATGCGCGACCACCAGCCGGATCTCGTCATAGGTAATTTCAGGCGGCAAGCAATCTTTCAGCGGTCGTAAGCGATCGAGTTGATCAAGATCCACGCGTGCACACGCCGCCTCAATCACCGCCAACTTGTTCCCGTCGATCCATGCCGGGGAAAACTCAACCTCCCCGTTCTCGACCAGTCCGGCCACGGCGTTGAGCACGGTCGACACCTGCCGGCCGCGAATGGCCGCAATCTCCGTAAAGCTCTTGCCCTGATTCAGCAGTTGCAGGGTTTCCAATAGAGGTGCGGTCCTTTTCGGCGCAGGCGCGGCAGCTCTGGCGCCTTTGCGATAACTCTGCAGGGCCGCCAGGATCTCCTGTCCATAGGTATGCGCCTTACGCTCGCCAATCCCGGTGATATTCAGCAACTGTGCAATCGAAGAAGGATTCTGCCGGCAAATCTCGTCCAATGAAGTATCGTGCAGGACTACGAACGCGGGCACACCCTGTTCTTTCGCGATCGCGCGGCGCCACTCGCGCAGATACTCGCGCAAGTCCGCATCAGCAGGGGCCGACGGAGAGGAGGCGGCCTTGTCTGAGGCTCTGGCCACAAAGGCCGGCCGCGCCCGGCTTGCCTTCGCAGTCAGCCACTCCGGAGTATTTCCACAAACGTCGCAAGCGCCGCACGACTCCCACTTCGGAGTTTCGCCAAAATGCGTGCAGATCTGGCGATGGCGGCATCGCCCGGACTCGGCAAACGCCCGGATGATGTGATATCGCTGCCAGGCTCGATCCCGCTCGGCCGCATCGAGAATCTGGTTCGCAAAAAAGCCCAGGAGCCCCGCATCCTGCTTGCGCCACAGCAGAATGCAATCGGCTGGATTCCCGTCGCGACCCGCTCGTCCCGCCTCCTGATAAAACTGCTCCACTGATTTCGGCAGCGCCAGATGGATCACCGCCCGCACGCTGGCCTTGTTGATGCCCAGTCCGAAGGCGATCGTACCGACCAGCACTCGCACCTCGTCCGACATCCAGCGTTCCTGATTGCGGCGGCGCTCATCGTTTTGCATCTTAGCGTGATAGGGAACTGCGGGAATTCCTTGGTTTTCCAAAAAGTCCACCGTCTCTTCCACACGGTTGATGGTCGGCGAATAGACAATCACATTTCCATCGGTGTAATTGCCGAGAGCCGTGACGAGTAGCGCGGTTTGCTCCACGCTGTCACATTCGCGCACCAGATAGCGCAGATTCGAACGATGGAAGCTCGCGATGTACTTATCCGGATTCCGCAAGGCAAGCTGCAGCAGAATGTCATGGCGCACGTGGCGAGTGGCGCTGGCAGTGAATGCCGCAATCGGCTGTTCTGGGAAACTTCCGCGCAGGCGGCTCAACTGCCGGTATTCAGGGCGAAACTCGTGGCCCCACTCGGAAATGCAGTGCGCCTCGTCGATAGCAAAGAATGCGATGGGAACCTTCTGCAGCCACGACAGCGTATCTGCTCGCTGCAGTCGCTCCGGAGAGAGATACAGCAAGCGGTACGCGCCTTCTTGCGCCTGCCGCACGGCCAGACTCTGTTCTGCGGCGCTCAGAGAGCTATTGAGAACGGCGGCCGGAATTCCCATCTGCGCCAGTTGCGCCGCTTGATCCTGCATCAGCGCGATCAAAGGAGAGATCACCACCGCAGTCCGTCCTGAGACCACTGCCGGCAGCTGGTAACACAGAGACTTTCCGCCTCCGGTAGGCATTACCACGCAGGTGTCGTGACCCGCGAGCAGGCTCTTTACGATTTTCTCCTGCAACGGTCGAAAAGAACTGTATCCCCAGTAGTGCCGCAAGGGAGTCAGCAGATCGGCCTCTGGGGTCATCGATTCAGTATAGGACGTGACGCGAACGCGCGATGCAAAAGTGGTGTCATCCCGAAGCTCCGCGCTTTTACGAGCGGGGCGAGGAGCCTGCCCTGGGCGAAGCCGAAGGGATCTCGCGAGCAGCGTAACTCGTGCTTCGGGGAGATCCTTCGCTGCGCCTGAAAAGCGGCTCCGCTCAGGATGACGCCCTCCAGAATCACACTGCGCCACTACTTGGATTTTGCCCGGCGCGGTGTAGATCCAGCCGCGGGTACATGCGATCAAAGCTGATCCAGACCAGCGCGATCACCACAAAGCACAGGACACTGCCCTCAGGTCCTACCGAACCTCCGCTAAGCCATTGCGGCCCGCGCAGTGACGAACTCAGCAGGTGCCCCGGAGAAACCATTCCGCTGTCTGGAACCGAATAGAAAAACGTCTCTCCCCAATCCCAGGCCGCGTGAAATCCCACCGCGAACCACAGATTCCCCGTGCGTCTCAGAGTGAGGCAAAAGAACAGACCAATGAACGCCGCCGCCAGAATGCCTGGCCAGTGCTCGCCTCCGTTTCTTAGATGCACTAATCCAAAGGCGCACGAGAGTGTCAGAGCAGCCGGCCAGAATCCGATTCCGCGCCCTAACGTGAACTGGGAATAACCGCGCAGCAGGAATTCTTCAAAGAGTCCAACCAGCAAAAACATGACAGCCCAAAATGCGGCGAATCTCACGATTCGCACCCCATGCAACACGATGTGCCCGAACGCGAAACAATGCAGCCCGGATAGAATCGCTATCAACAGGCTGATGGCTGTAAATCCCCAGAACATCCCCGTCCCGAATCGTCGGATCAGAGTCGATCTCACAGGCAAGCCATACGCGCCCCACGGACGGCGCTCGACTCGCGCTAGCAGAATCGAGGGAATCAAAGCGGCGATGAAATTTCCGAGCTCTTCCAACATTGCCGACCACAAGCCGCTCGCCCCCAGATCGCGAGACCACGCCGCGGCGGCAACGAAGTTCTGCAGTACAAAAAATGTCACTCCATAAAACAGGAAGCCCCATCCCGGACGCAGTCCATCCGGACCGAGAAACAATGTGCGAACATAGGAAGGCGCGGCGGCGGCTGCGAATTCAGGCGCATTTCTGCTCGACGCGGAGCTTCCCGCAGAATCGTTCTGCCCTTTAGTTTCGGAATCGATCATGAATCAAGCTTTGCCAACAGCCTCCGACATGGTAAAACACTCGGCTCGACCTTATGCCCCCTTATTTCACTCGTGAACGGTTTGGACGTCCCCAGTTTCTTGCCGGCCTGCTTCTGCTCGTATTTCTGGCGCAGGCGACGTGGCTCGTGCATTCTGAACTCAGCACCGCGAAGGGAACAGAAGGCCGCGAGGCCATTCGCATCGGGGAAGGCTGGAAACAGTGGCACGGACACGGCATTGCAGCGGCTCCAATGATGGAGCCAGCGAACAGCCGAGATCCTTTTCAGAGTGACGAGAGTGGATTTGACACCGAACATTCTCCGCTTCTCTACCTGCTTTCCTCGGCTCCTCTTCTGGTGTGGCCGCACAACCTCAACGCCAACTCGGCTCCTTACTGGGGATGGTTTCCGCGGCTGCCGTTTCTTGCCTGCGGCTTATTTCTAGGCGCATCGCTGTGGTACGTGGCGCGGCGTTTGTGCGGCAACCTCGGAGGCTTCGTTGCTCTCACTTTCTACTGCTTCTCGCCAACGCTGATTCAAGCGAGCGCGGCATGGCATACCGAACCAGAGATCGTCGCGGCCTGGGGATGTTTCGGCACAATCTTCACGGCCATCGCCGTAGCTCATACCCTCTACGCTCCACGAGAAGTCGTGCTGTGGAATTGGCGCCGCATTGTGCTGTTGGGAATCTCGCTGGCCATCGCGGTGGGGTCGCAGTTTTCGCTGATCGTTCTCGCGCCTGTTGCGCTCGCTTTCCTGCTGTACGTGGCGCCAGTTCGCCGCTGGGCCGCTCTGGTGATATGGACGGCTGCCTGTGTTGTCGGCCTGCTCCTGCTTTTCGCGGTTTACTTCTTCCACCCGCATGCCTTCGCGGAAAGTATGCGTCATGCATCTTTCTGGGGGGGCACGTGGCGCGGATTCACTTTTGGCGCGGTCTATAAACAGATTGCCGTGCAAATCATCCGCTCCTGTCCCGCACTCGTCCTGGTGCTCCCAGTGACGCTGGCAACCTACGCCGTTTGGCGCCGCACACGCTATTTCGGCAATACGGCGCCGCTGCTGGCGGCGGTGCTGTTCATCGTTTTGGCGATGGCGCACCCGCACATCGCGGGCGAAGGATTCCTTATCGCCGCGGTTCCGTTTCTTTTTGTGTTTGTTTCGGGTGTGCTGGCCGATCTGATGGAGACCAGCTATCGTCAGCTGATTATGGCGTGTGTGCTGGCCTTGCTCATCACGTACGCAGCCCGAACCCTGATGGCCTTAGCTCAAGTGCCCCAAGGCTGATCCGCGTCTCGGCTAGGTGTGCGCGACCGCCCGATGTTCCTTCAATTGCTCGACCAGGAAGTCCAGATAGGTTTCCATGGCCTCGCCCGTTTTCGCCGAGAGGCGAAAAATCCGCATGCCGGGCCGCACCGACTCGATGCTCCGGCGTGCCGTTTCCCAATCAAATTCCACCGCCGCCGCCAACTCGTTCTTGGTGATCACCGCAACATCGGCGCTGTTAAAGATGGTCGGATACTTCAGTGGCTTATCTTCCCCTTCGGTGACCGACATCAGGACCAGGCGAAGATTTTCTCCGAGATCGTACGATGACGGACACACCAGGTTGCCGACGTTCTCGATAAACAGGAAATCCAGTTGGTTCAGATCCCAGTCCTGCAGGGCGTTTTGCACCATCGCAGCTTCCAGATGGCAGAGCGTCCCCGTCGTAATTTGCTTGACCGGAGCCTTGCTGCGCGCCAGGCGCAGGGCGTCGTTTTCGGTTGCCAGATCTCCGACCAGAGCGGCTACTCGATAGCGCGGCTGCAATTGAGTGAGAGTCTTCTCCAGGAACGTTGTTTTTCCAGACCCTGGACTGGAAACCAGGCTCACGACAAAAACTCCGGCGGCACAAAACTGCTCGCGCAGAGCACGAGCGGTCACGTCGTTCTGCTTTAGAACATTGCGCCGCACTTCAACCAGCCGTGGCTCGCTCATTCCTGCACCTCCAGAGCAAAGACTTCCAATTCCTTGCCTTGTCGTACGTCCATAGTGGACAATCCGCATTCCGGACAAATGAACGACTGCACCGAAGTCAGGATTCGTTGTTCCCGGCACTGCGGGCAAAAAACAGCCACCGGAACATCTTCCACGATCAGTCGAGATCCCGCGAGCGGCGTGTCCTGGCTCGCGACTTCGTAGGAAAACAGCAACGCATCTTTCACCACGCCAGACAGCGCTCCCAGCCTGAGATGCACGGCGCACACCTGCACGCCGCGTTTCTGCGCTTCTTCCAGGGCGGCTTCCACAATGCCCATCGCGATCGATAGTTCGTGCATTCTACCCTTGTTCTCGCTACTTCATGAGCTGTCCGATGAAAACCCCGTACGGATCTAGAGTTACCATGTCTCCATTGGCAGCAGATTTTCCGGTAGCCACCAGGCTCTTTGCCGAGGCAAAGCCATTTGCGTTCGTCGCGAAGCTGATGTTCTGCCTGGCCCCCGACATGTTCAGAGCCACCAGTACTGCCTGGTCGTGATACACACGCAAGTACGACAGCACGTTCTGATTGTTCTCGTTGAGCGGAACGTAATCGCCGTTCGATAGCGCCTGATTGGTGTGACGGAGTTTGAGGACTCTTCTGTAGAACGCAAGAATCGAATTCGGATCTTTGGACTCGTCCGCCACATTATGCGTCTTCGCGGTCGCAGGCACAGGAAGCCAGGGCTTTGCTTTCGAAAAGCCTGCGTTCGCGCCTTCGTCCCATTGCATGGGAGTGCGCTCGCCGTCGCGGCCTTTTTCTTTGGGCCATCCCGTGCGACCGATGGGATCCTTCACGTCCTCCTTCCGCGTCGGAGGAGTTGTCTTCATACCAATTTCTTCGCCGTAGTAGATGATCGGCGACCCGCGCAGCGTCAGATAAAGTCCGGCCATCACCTTCGCGATCTCGTCGTTGTGCTCGCCATCCCCGTAGCGGTCGTACGAACGCACAATATCGTGATTGCTGATCACGAAGGTAGGCCAGCCTGATGCAGAATTCACCGCGGCAATCTGTTTGCGAAATTCCGCCGGCGACAGCTTGTTGACCGTCGTGAACAGAAAATCCATCGGCAGTTGCAATTCGTCGTTGCTCTTGCCGTAATACTGATCCAATTCGGCAATATCCGCCGTCCAGGTTTCGCCGATCAGCACCGCGTTATATTCATCGGCCACCTTGCGCAGGCCGCGCAGCGCCTCATGCACTTCCGGCAGCTTGGTATTGAATTTCTTTTCCTCAATCGGATCGCCATAGGCGTTCTTGCCCGGCTTGACCGGGTTATCCCGCAAATTCGGATCTTCGAAGAGCGTGTCGACCGCGTCCAGTCGAAATCCAGAAACGCCGCGCTTGTACCACCAGCGCGTCACGTCGAACATGGCGTCTTTCACCGCCGTATTGCGCCAGTTCAAATCAGGCTGCTCGGCATAGAAATAGTGGTAATAGTACTGATTCGTTGTCGGATCGAACTTCCAAGCGGAGCCGCCAAAGTCGGACGTCCAGTTATTGGGAGGCTGTCCCGGCCCTTTGCCGTCTCGCCAGATGTACCAATCGCGGTGCGCCGATGTGCGGGAGGATTTCGAATCCAGAAACCACGGGTGCTGATCGGACGTGTGGTTCACCACAAAGTCGAGAATGATGTGGATGCCGCGCTCCTTGGCTTCCTGGGCGAGATTGTCGAAATCCGCAAGCGTCCCGTACATTGGATCGACGTTTTCATAGTCGGAGACGTCGTAGCCGAAATCCACTTGTGGCGAAGGGAAACACGGAGAAATCCAGATCGCATCCACGCCCAGGTCTTTCAGATAATCCAGTTTGGACGCGATGCCGTTGAGGTCGCCGACTCCGTCGTTGTTGCTGTCGGCAAAGCTGCGGGGGTAGACCTCATAAAAAACTGCATGCTGCCACCAGGGACGGCCCTCAATATCTGCCTTGCCCGACTGGGCGGCTGCCGGACTACAAACGATTGCCAGAGCACAAAAAATCGACAGGACGCCACAGATGAGGCCCCCGTAGGATTTCGATCGCATAAATCGCCACTCCTAAAAAGCTTTAAAACCCCAAAACGCCGGATTGATTGCAGTGTAACGCTTCCCGGGCCGAGCCAGTCACGTCGACCTGCAAAATTCTCAAGGATGTTTGAAGTGAATCACGACTTTTCGTGTTGCATAAGAATCGAGGATCCCCTGCGGGATATGAATTTCCAGATCGCCCGCCTGGGTGAGAACCGCGCCCTCGATTGACGCGATCTGCCCAGGGTTCCACACTCTCAGATCATAGCGGCCATCGGACAGCCCTGAGACCGTAAAGGTGAGTTGGTCTTTCGCATCATTCCACACTTCAAACGTGACGCGAAGCTCGCGGCTGGTGCTTCCGAGATGCGGCAATTCATTCGCGTAGGTCAGTCCAAAATCATCCCGCACTCGAATGACGAGCCGGTTTGAGCCGTCAACCACAGGGAAGCGCACTCTCAAATGCTGGTCGTTGGTATTCGCCTGCATCTGGAAGGGCAAGGGGCGGTCATTCATGGTCACGCCGATCACGCGAGTTCGCAGGCTGAAGGCCGGAGAAAACTCGACCCAACAATCGCCCTTTCCAGTTCGTTTGGTTTCCAGAACGATGGCATCGCCGTCCTTGCGATAGCGAAAGTCGACGCTGACGCTGCCGAGTCGGACATCTCGGATTGCGAAAGAGGTCCAGTCCGCCGGAACGTGAGGATCGAAATCGATTTGATGTTTTCCGGCATCGGTCTGCAGCCCGAACATTCCACGCAAAATCGGGCTGATCACCATCGCCGCAGACCAGACCTGGTGCGGAGAACTGGTGGAAAATGATTCGTAGTAATCTCCGGAAAGAACTTCCGTGAAATGGCTTAAGGACCCGTCGACGCCAAGCAACGCGTTGGAGCGCAGGTTGGAGTAGGCTGGAAATTCGCGATGATAGCGGTATTCCCCGACGGATGCCCAGCCCGTAAACAGCGGCCACACCGCCCCAAAGTGATAGCCGGAACCGTTATAGACTTTTGACTGGCTTGAAATAATTCGCATACCCCAATCGGTCTGATGATCCTCGCCGGCAAGTCGCGTGATGGTCTGATCCGCATGCTTCGCCTCGGCCAAACCAAACCACATCGGCACCGCCGCCAGCACGCTGACTTCGTCTGAACGCTGGCCATCCGGCTTCAGCGCAAATGCATAACTTTTTTCTTCCGGAGACCAGAAAGACTGTTCAAGCGCCGATTTGCTCTCTTCGAATTCGGTGGCTAGTTGTTTGGCGGAATCATCTTTGCCGAGCAGCTGACAGAGGTTGGATAGATCCCGCAGGGCAGCGACGCCCAGCCCTGCCTGGTAGTACTCGCTTCTCACCGGCAGCAGCGGACCGCCTTCCACCCATCCATGCCCGACGCCCGCATTTTGCGCGAGTCCATTCGAATCATAGGTTGAGCGCAGGAACTGGTAGGCCCGCCAGAGGTTGTCCCACTTTTCCCGGACAAAATTCAAATCTCCGCTCTGCACTGCATAATCATTCATCGCAATGATGAACAGCGGAGTGGCGTCCGCCGAAACGTAGGGGTACGGATAGTCCTTGAACCACGGGACTAGGCTCGCGCTCTGTGAGATTTCGTGCGGGACTTTGCCGTCCTCCCGTTGGAACTTGCTGATGAAGTCCAGAGCAGCGCGGGCGGTGGCATAGTCCCCTTCAGCATTCAGAGCAAAGGACGTCCACAGGGAATCCCGTCCAAAGAACCATGCAAATCCCGGACGCTGCCCGACGCCGGAGGTCCTGTATCCCGCGACCAGACCCGTGCCGAGATAGGGATTGTTCACCAGTCCCTGAATCGTGCTGATTCGCGCCCAGTCGTACGCCTCCTGTAGAGCGGAATCCGGTAACTCGAGGCTAACCGTATTCTCAAGATAGCTGTGGTAATAATCCGCCGACTTGCTCACCGCCTCCTGGTACGACGCCAGCAAATGCTCGTAGGTTTTCGTTGCATCCGCCAGTCCGGTAACCGATGCGGCCATCACGAGCTCTTTTGTATCTTTCCCTTTTTCGGTCACGCCCAGGCGCAATGAGTTTTCCTCGGACGACGAATAATTTGTTTCGTAGGTGAGGTGAGCGTCTCTCGCGCTCGGCGATCCGACCAGGGCAGAAAACTTCCGCGTTTCTTCTCCGAAGATGAAGGCCTGTTCCTTCGCATCCCAGCGTACGTAAGTTCCCCCCAGCGCAGCCGGCCACTCCAGCTGAAAATCCGGTGTGAACGCGGCCTCCACTTCGAGCGGTTGTTCGGTTTCGATTTCGAACTGGAGAACGGCGCCCGGCTCTTCGTGGGGCGCACAAAGCGTCTCGCGGACTCGAAACGAATCACCTACGTAAAGAATCGAAGCCGATTCCGGGCGAACGGTCAGCGTACGAGCCAGAGTCTCTGCGGGAAGAGCACGATCACCGACGTGAAATATGAGATGGAAATCGCGGAAGATTTTGAGCGGATACACCCACGCTTCCAGGCGTCCGGTTTCGTTGCCAAACAATGCCGATCGCGTGCCGACGACCGGCAAGAATTCCCAGCTTCGGATGGTTCGTGTGAGCTCCAGCTTTTCCGCGGACGTCTGGCCTGACAACGTCTGGCTTGACAAGGATGCCGCCCAGCCACAGCAAATCGCCAGCAAGCAAACGGTACTCACCTTGCGAGAAAAACGACGTGGAAAACGCGTGTGCAAACGGAAGAAATCCATAGCGCTTTTCATTTTGATGCGGCGGCCGAACGCCGCGGGAGCTTGCAAACTCGAGATTCCCTGAATATAAGGAAATAGGGGCGAATTCTAGCACGAGCCCTGTGGGCCAGGTAGCGACCTCTTGTTCCCTTCACGCCGCGCTTTTCTAACATCGCTCAGCCGCTCGGCTCTCGTGCTCTCGTTCGAGAGCGTGCTCGCGCTGGCCCGTCCCTATTGGTTGCGAGCGGCTTCTAAAGCGCAGGCAAAGCCGGATCCGTCGTCAGCCAAAGATGCGCAGAGCGGCAACCTCGGCATCAGCTTTCTGAATGTTGGCCGCGAATCGGGGTTGAACGCGAAAACCATTTTTGGCGGCGAACACAAAAATAAGTATCTGCTCGAAACCACCGGATGCGGCGTTGCTTTTTACGATTATGACAACGATGGCTGGCTCGACATTTTCCTGGTGAACGGCACTCGCCTGGAAGGCTTTCCTGCCGGTAGCGAGCCCACCTCCCATCTGTTCCGCAATAATCGCGACGGCACCTTTACCGACGTGACCCAAAAGGCTGGACTCGCGCATTCCGGATGGGGCCAGGGATGCTGCGTCGGCGACTACGACAACGATGGTTGGGACGACCTGTTCGTCACCTACTTCGGCGAGAACGTTCTCTATCACAACAACGGAGACGGGACGTTCACCGATGTGAGCTCCAAGGCGGGCGTGGCGGGCAGCGGAAAACGCTGGAACACGGGCTGCGCTTTTGTTGACTATGACCGCGACGGCCATCTCGATCTCTTTGTCGCGAACTATATCGACATGGATCTGGCGACCGCGCCTGTGCCCGAATCCGGCCCTTGCCTCTATAAGAGCGTGATGGTCGCCTGCGGGCCGCCCGGTCTCCAGGGTGGAAAAAATATTCTCTACCACAACAATGGCGACGGCACATTCACCAACGTCTCGGAAGCAGCCGGAATTTTCAGCGCAAATGGCACGTATGGTTTGGGAGTCCTCACCGCCGATTTCGACAATGACGGCTGGCCTGACATCTACGTTGCCGATGACTCCGCTCCCAGCGCCCTTTATCACAATAAGAAAAATGCAAAGTTTGAGGACATTGCGATCGAAGCCGGTTGCGCCCTCAGTCCCGATGGGAAGCCGCAGGCCGGCATGGGCGTGTCAGCCGCCGACTACGATATGGATGGCAACCTGGACATCGTCAAAACAAATTTCGCCGGCGACACGCCTTCGCTTTATCACAATCAAGGCGGAGCCAGTTTCGACGACGCCACTTTCATTGCCGGACTGGGCGCGCACACCCAGTTCCTCGGCTGGGGCTGCGGTTTTTTCGACATGGATAATGACGGGTGGCCCGACATCCTCATTTGCAACGGCCACGTTTATCCCGAAGTGGAGCAACTGAAGACCGAAGCTGGCTACGCCCAGCGCAAGCTGCTGTATCAGAATCTTCACAACGGCCACTTCGCGGACATCTCTTTTCAGGCCGGCCCCGGCATTTCCGAGCCCAGCGCTTCCCGCGGCGCGGCGTTTGGAGATTTTGACAATGACGGCGACATCGACGTTGTCGTCAACACGGTCAACGATTATCCGCAGCTTTTGCGTTGCGACTCGACCCTCACCAATAACTGGATCAAGGTCCGCACCATCGGCACCAAATCAAACCGCAGCGGCATCGGCGCTCGCTTGGTGTGCACGGCTCAACTTCCCGGAGAATCCAAGCCGCATCGCCAGATCGATGAAGTCCGCAGTGGCGGCGGTTACTTCTCGCAGAACGATCTCAGGGTTCACTTCGGATTGGGCAAAGCTGAAAAGGTTGACGTCCTCGAGATCCATTGGCCCAGCGGCCAAGTCGATACCATGAAAGATGTGAAGGCCAACCAGGTGATCTACGTCAAGGAAGGCGAGGGAATCACGCGCACCATGCAATTCCCGAAAAATCCTAAGTCCACCAAATAACGTTATGGAGCTTTCTTCGCTTCAGGCTCGGCGGGAGAACCCGAGCCTTCTTTTATCGTGTGAATCTGATCCACGGCCAAGCCTGTGAAACGCTCGGTTAGCCCGCTGGGCCAGCGAATTTCAACCCACTCGATCTTGTCAGTTTTTCCCAGACCGAAATGTACCCGCATGTCGCTGTTCGAAATATAACTGGATCCGCTGCGCACTTCATCGACCAAAATGCGAGTCGCGGTCTTCAGCCGAATCCGTGCCCCGATCCCGTCGCGATTTGATTTTGTTCCGATCGTGCGAATCGCGACCCAGTGGTTTGAGTTGTGGATCTGATTCGCCAGTACACTGGGCGTGGCATTCATGTTGTTGATGACTGCTGACGTCCTGCCATCGTTCCACAAATCCCCTACCGCCAATCCGCGCGACGAAGCCAAGGTTGTAATGCCCGAACCTGCTGCGGCGGAAATATCGGTGAACGTTCCGTCACCGTTATTGTGGAACAAAATCCGTGGTTCTTTGTAGCTGCTGCCTAAATGTTGGCTGTCCACTTCCGGATAAACATGCCCGTTGACCAGCAGCAGGTCGGGCCAGCCGTCATTATCGATGTCGAGAAACATGGTTCCCCAGCCGAGATATTGCGTGTAGAGCCCCAATCCGGCCGCCGTGGTCGCATCGTTGAATGTTCCGTCGCCGTTGTTTTTGTAAAGCGTGGAAGTATCATCGGAAAAATTCGTTTTGAAAATATCCAGATGCCCGTCGCCGTTGTAGTCTCCGATGGTGGACCCCATCCCGGCCTGCTCGCGCCCGTCTTCATTGAATGCCGCTCCTGCCGTTACCGCAACGTCGGTAAACGTTCCATCATGATTATTGCGGTACAGAATACTGGGAGTGCTGTCGCACGCGATAAAAATATCCGGCCACCCGTCTTCATCGAAGTCGAAGGTCGAGACGCTGAACGCATAGTGCCCGTCGGTGCGATTGATGTGTGCCTTCGTGGTGACGTCTTCGAACGTTCCATCTCCGCGATTGTGGTAAAGAATATTTTTCGCTCCGGGCAAGCCCCGCGGCCCGCACATCACCGGCACGCCCTTCCAAATGCACGTGGGACGATCTCCCGGGGCTGGCGCGGTCGCCAGATCGAAGTCCACGTAATTCGCAACGACCAGATCAAGATGGCCGTCGCGGTCGTAGTCGACAAACGCGCATCCGGTTCCCCAGGCTTTTCCTGTGCCGGCTACGCCCGCCTTTTCCGCGACTTCTTTAAAGACTCCATGATCGTTGCGGTAAAGCCGGTTCTTGCCGTAGTAGGTGACGTATAAATCTTCCCATCCATCGTTGTCGTAGTCGCCGACACACACGCCCTGTCCCCAGCCGGTTGCGGAAAGCCCGGCCTTCGCAGTTACATCGGTAAACGTGCCATCGTGGTTGTTGCGATAGAGTCGGTTGGTGGGACCTTGTCTCGCCGGAAAACCTTCCAGCCGGGTGCCGTTCACCAGAAAAATGTCAGGCCAGCCGTCATTGTCGTAGTCGAAAATGGCGACGCCGTTTCCGGTAGTTTCAATGATGTATTTCTTGGTATCGATTCCGCCAAAGATATTGGGCGCGGTGAACCCGGCTTTCTCGGCAATGTCGGTGAAATTGACGATCGGCGCGGGCGCCGTTGGGGCGCTTTTTGCCGGCTGTGCGCAAAGGCTTCCCGTGAGCAGCCATCCACAAGCAAGCACGCACAAAATCACGCGGCGCGCATCGAAGGACAAGAAATGGAATCGCATGAACCCCAGTTGATGGTAGGGGCCTTCGCGGTTAAGGGTCAAGCGATGGTGGGGCGAGGGCGAGCAGAAAGCGAGATCTCAGCCTGGGTCCCTCTACAAAGCGTTGCAGTAAAAAACGGCAGGGCCGACCCCCTGCCGTTCGACGAATATGGAATTCTTCCGAACTATTTCTTGTTAACCGCCTTCTTCAGTTCGGCCCCAGGGGTGAACTTCGCGACTTTGCGGGCGGCGATCTTGATGGTCGCGCCGGTTTGTGGATTGCGGCCGTTCCGCGCCTTTCTCTGGGACACGGAGAATGTGCCGAATCCTATCAACGCCACACGATCTCCCTTGCGCAGGGCAGACGTAACGCTGTCAACGGCGGTATCAATGGCGGTCGTGGCTTGCGCTTTGCTGATTTCACAGGCGCCTGCGATCTTGTCAACTAGATCGGCCTTGTTCATAGTTTCTCCTCGCAGGTCTCTTTCTTGCCCAGATCAACCGCGATGCAAACTGGCTAGACTGGGTTGGGAAACCTGATCGTTCGTATTGTGCTCCCTCTTTGCGGAATGTCAACTGTGAAAATCCGCGCCGGAAGCCTGTTTCGCACCTTGGCAGTCCCAATTTGGCCTACCGGAGCGGCTCTGCGTCCCTGCCAGAACGGTTTTCCTCTGCCCTCCACAGGAGCCGTCTTTCCTTCACAGGATGTACACAGAAAGTCAGGTATTCCGGCTTGCGCAAGAGCCGCTCGCGGGTGCAAAGTCGAAAGAGGAGAATTCCGTGCGATGAGAATTAGTTCGGGAGTCGAAGCGGCGAAGAGTACGAAAGAGCCAGCGGAGCGTTGTCGGCTTTGTGGTGGTACGGGATGGAAAACCACCGGCCCCACGGCCAGTGGCAGCATAAATAATCGGCGTGTGACTCGCTGCGACTGCCAGTTCCAAGAGCAGGGACAATCTCTACTGACGACAGCCCACATTCCGCGCCGATACCAGCATTGCGAACTTTCCAACTACACTACGGATTTTCCTGGGGCCCATGTCTCGCTGGCGCGCGCCCATCTCATGGCTTCCAAGTTTGTGGACGAATATGACCCGCGCGATGGCACAGGGCTGTTGTTCATCGGATCAATCGGAACAGGCAAGACCCACCTTGCCGTTGGGATTGTAAAGGAGCTTATTCGGACACGAGGAGTCACCTGTCTCTTTTACGACTACCGAGAGCTCCTAAAGGAGATCCAAAACTCATATAATCCCACCGTACAAACCACAGAACTAGCGATCCTCCGACCGGTTTTCGACGCGGACGTTGTAGTGATTGACGAAATTGGAGGGCAGGTGTCTAGCGAATGGGTCTGGGATACAGTCAGCTTAATAATCAACACCCGATACAACGATCAAAGAGCGGTGATCCTAACCACCAATTTCGAGGATCTTCCCGCCGCTGCCGCCATCCCTATCGACGAACCCATCGATCAGTTCCGGGCGAAGCAAGCTGCCCGCAAGTACAGCCTCGGGGATCGTATCGGCGAGCGAATGCGATCCCGCTTACACGAGATGTGCCGCATCGTCAACCTTGACGGACCGGACTGTCGCCAAAAGTTCCGTAGTGCTAGCTTTCGCTGAATCACGAAGCCGGAGCCAGCGCAACCGTCCGACCGTAGCGCTGGCGTCCCGCCGGCTGTCGCGAGCGCATCTTGCGCTCGCTCTGTCCAGCTTTACTGAAGCCCGTGCCTCCGCCAAAGAATCTCATTAAAATCAACTTGTGCTGACCGAGCGACTTGAATTCACGCCCGACCTGGACGCCGAAGTCTTTGCCGCGGTTCCCGCAGCCCCGGCGGTATTCCTCCTGCGCGGCGAAGACTCCCAGGCCGAGCCTTACGTCAGCAAGACCGCGAGCCTGCGGCGTCGCCTGCAGCGCCTTCTCGGCCCACTCACCGAGCGGACAAAAAAGCTCAATCTCCGCGATCGTGTGCGCTCTATCGGATACACGCCGACGGGATCTGACTTCGAGTCTGGTTTCGTGCTCTACCGCGTTCTGCGGGAGACGTTTCCCAAGACCTACCAGAACCGGCTACGCCTTCGCTTCGCGCCTTTCGTCAAGTTGCATCTTGAGAACGAATATCCCCGTGCCTCGATCACCACCCGCCTCGGCCGCCTGCACGGGCCGGCGGTCTATTACGGGCCTTTCATTTCCCGTGTTGCCGCCGAGAAATTCATGAACGATTCGCTCGATTTTTTCAGGATGCGGCGCTGCGTCGACGATCTCCATCCTGACCCAACATTTCCCGGCTGTATCTATTCCGAGATGAAGATGTGCCTGGCGCCCTGCTTCAAAGGCTGCAGCGATGAGGACTATGCCGCGGAAGTGAAGCGTGTTCAGACGTACTTTGATTCGGGCGGCGAATCTCTTTTGCGTGAGTTCTCGGATCAGCGCGAAGCCGCATCGGCGGACCTGGCCTTCGAAGATGCGGCTGCGATTCATGCTCGCGTCGAAAAACTAAAGCCCGTGCTGAGCCTGCTTCCTGATATCGTGCAGCGCCTCGATCGCCTGTCTGCACTCATGATCCAGCCCAGCTGTATCCAGGGCTCAGTTTCGTTTTTTCACGTTGACGCCGGAAAACTCGCGGGCCCGGTTTCGTTTCTCATCCAGCCCGCCGAGCACGCGAAATCGCAGTCGATGGAAGCCAGAGTGCATGAGACCTTGCAATTGTTCCCGCCGAGCCAGGCGAAATCCATGACGGAACACATGGAGCACGTAGCCTTGCTCAAGCGCTGGTACTATCGCGGCAGCCGCACCGGGGAGATCTTCTTCGCTGACGCCAAAGGCGAGCTGCCGATGCGCCGCATCGTGCGCGGCATCTCGCGCGTCTTCCGCGGCGAAAAGCCCGAACCGGAGGCCAGCCGCCCGGTTGACGCTACTTGATGTGGCTGCTCGTCATCCTTGTGCAGGAACAGTGGCCGGTTTCGAGCCAAACCATCGGCGTCCTACCCAGCGCAGCGTCTTCCAAGCCAGCACGCCGCCCAGAGTAATGGTGCCCATCCACAAGACGATTGTCGGCAAAAAGAAAACCAAGGCCATCATTGACGTAGCATAAGTCGCCAGGCCATCCAGTCCGTCTCGCAGGGCCAGCTTCATCTGATACAGCGGGCGCCAGTTCAGCCCGAGCACGCGCGCCTCCTCTTCCGTGCGGAGCGATACTGTGATCGCCACCGTCTCGATCTGCTTCGACAGCGTCTCAAACTCCGCCTGTTGCTGCTCGATCTCCCCGCGCACGTCGCCCAGCTTTTCGCTCACTTCCAGCGTATCCTTCACCGTCTTAGCCTGTTTCAGGATCGAGAGATACTGTTCCTCTTCAGCACGCAGATTACGCAGGCTCGCGGCCTGATCGACGTACTGCCGCGTGACGTCCTCGGCCTCAATCTTCTCATTTTCGACTCGCAAGCCGAGCTTGCGAATTTGTGCCCGCGCCTCATCGAAGCGCGCTGCAGGAACGCGAATCGTCAAAGAGCCACCACATATTTCCTGCTCTCCGCGTATTTCGGAGCTCACCAGAAATCCACCCATGCTCTCGGATAGCGCTCGAATCTTCTCCGCGACTTCTCCCGGTTCCTTCACGATCAAGTCTAATGAACTCGTGCGAACAATCTTCCTGTCCGGCTCACCGTCCTGAACGGGAGGCGGAGGCGCCGCGGGCGCCAGCGTAGTCATCGCCGCTATCTGGCGTATCGCGCGGCCGTTTGCAACGTCTCCAGGAACTCCCCCCACCACTCCTCCCACCTTGTCCCGATCCTGAGCCGCGTGATATCGCAGCAACCCTCGAGTTTGCCGCCACAAGCCAAGTGGCTCAGCTTGGACGGCCGCCAACCCTGTGGCTCGCGAATTGTTAATCCCGCGCGCCGCCCCGTACGGTCGAACCGCCCCGAAATAGAGCGCAGCAATTGCAGCGGCCACCATCCATCCCGTCTTCAGATTGCTGCTGTTTCTCCAAAATGAACTCCAGTGCTGCCAGGTCACCGCCATATGTGTCCTTTCGCAACCAGGAAACTTAACGTCTGTCTGGAATAGAGCGTCTGTAGGGCGATTTTGTTCCCAACTGGCTCTCGCTCCCCTTAAGTCGAACGATCAGGGCAACTCGGGTTGCGCCAAATTTCTCTCGATAGGCCAGCATTGACGCCAAGCCGAATTCGCCCTAAGATGGCACGGCGCTTGTGGTTGCTCATCTGGCAATCCGCCACTCGTCCATGATCGGTCAAACCATCTCCCACTACCGGATCACTGAGCTTCTGGGCGGCGGCGGGATGGGCGTCGTCTACAAAGCCGAAGACACGCTGCTCGGCCGCTTTGTCGCCCTCAAGTTTCTTCCCGACGACGCATCCGATGATCCTCAAGCCCTCGAACGCTTTCGCCGCGAAGCCCGCGCAGCCTCGGCCCTCAACCATCCCAACATCTGCACGATCCACGAAATCGGTGAGCACAATGGCCAGGCCTTCATCGTCATGGAGTGCCTGACCGGCCAAACCCTCAAACACTTGATTGACGGACGTCCCATGGAGCAGGAGCGCCTGCTGACTCTGGGCATTGAGGTAGCCGACGCGCTTGATGCCGCGCATGCCAAGGGCATCGTGCATCGCGATATCAAGCCCGCGAACATTTTCGTGACCGATCGCGGACACGCCAAAATTCTTGATTTTGGACTGGCAAAAATTTCTCGCGCCGCACGCCCCACCAGCGGCGATTCCCAGACCGTTGCCGAGGCCACCAGTCTTGACCTCACCAATCCCGGAACCGCGGTGGGCACCGTAGCCTACATGTCTCCCGAGCAGCTGCGCGGGAAGGATCTGGACGGCCGCACCGATCTTTTTTCTTTCGGCGTCGTGCTCTACGAAATGTCTACCGGCGTTCTGCCTTTTCGCGGAGAAACTTCCGCGGTCATTACCGAAGCCATTCTCAATCGGGCTCCCACGGCCGCCATCCGGCTGAATCCGGAGCTGCCGCCAAAGCTGGAAGAGACCATCAACAAGGCGCTCGAAAAAGATCGCGAGATGCGTTGCCAGAGCGCGGCCGAAATGCGTGCCGACCTCAAGCGCATCAAGCGTTCTCTCGATTCTTCCCGCACGTCGGTCGTGACCGAACCAGCTGCCCCATCCGTAGCAGCAGCGCCGGCACGGGCGCCTGCGACGCGCAGTAACGCAGTGTGGTCTTTATTGGCCTTGTCAGTCCTGGTTGCGCTGGCGGCGGGCATTTACGTCGGGAAGAAGATGTTCTCGTTCGTGCCTCCACCGCCTCCTACGTACCGGCAGCTGACCTTCCGCCGCGGCAGTATCCGCTCCGCCCGTTTTGCCCCCGACGGGCAGACGATTCTCTACAGCGCCGCATGGCAGGGCAGTCCTGTGGATGTCTTCACCGCGCGGCCCGAAGCTCCGGAAGCGCGCTCCATGGGCCTGAGCCGCACGCAACTCGCCTCGGTCTCTTCCGCGTCGGAGATGGCCGTCCTGCTCAATAGCAAGGCCATCGGCACGTGGGTGAACATGGGTACGCTGGCCCGCGCGCCCTTGGTTGGCGGAGCTCCCCGTGAAGTTTTGGAGCACGTGCAGTGGGCCGATTGGTCCGCCGATGGCACCAACCTGGTAGTGGTGCGCGATTTTGGCGGCCGCAATCGTCTGGAGTATCCCATTGGCAAGCCGCTGTACGAGACCGGCGGGTGGATCGGGCATCCCCGCTTCTCGCCGAAGGGAAATTTGATCGCCTTCATCGACCATCCCGTGCAGGGCGATGACAGCGGCTCTCTCGCGGTCACCGATCTGGCGGGAAATAAGAAGACGCTCTCCGGCGAATGGTTCACCATTCAGGGACTGGCCTGGTCGCCCGATGGCAGTGAGATCTGGTTTACCGCCAGCAAGTCGGGTGTGGATCGAACCCTCTACGCCATCACCCTCGATGGCAAAGAGCGCATGGTGCTGCGTTTGCCCGGCGCCGTCATGATCTTCGACATCTTCAAAGATGGCCGCGTGCTGCTGATGCGCGCCAGCTGGCGGCGAGAGCTTGTTGGCATGATCCCTGACGAGTCCAAGCAGCAGGATCTTTCCTGGCTCGATTACACCTATCCCTCGGATCTTTCCACCGACGGCAAGACACTGCTCTTTGACGAAGAGGGTGGCGGCGGCTCTCTCGATTACTCGAAATCGGGCGGATTGTCCTACGCTGTCTACATCCGCAAGACCGATGGTTCGCCCGCCGTTTTGCTAGGCGAAGGCGGCGCAGTGGCTCTCTCGCCTGACGGAAAGTCAGTGGTTGCTCAGACTCAGGACACGCCCTCGCAACTCAAACTGCTCACCACCGGAGCCGGTGAGGGCAAGGTGCTAACTAAGGACAGCGTCAATCATTCCTGGGCGCGCTGGTTTCCCGACGGCAAGCGGCTTTTGTTTTCTGGGAACGAGCCGGGCAAAGGCGTCAGGCTCTACGTGTTCGACATCGCTTCCGGCAAGAGTCAGCCGATCACGGCCGAAGGCGTGAACGGCACCGCCTTCGTGATTTCACCGGATTCGCAGTGGGTCGCCGGAATCGGGCCAGACCAGAAGGGATATCTTTATCCGACCGTCGGAGGCGAACCGCGTGCTATCCCCGGCTTCAACTCCGGCGAGCAACCCATCACGTTCAGCAGCGACAATCACTTTCTCTACGTCTATCAACCGGGCGAACTGCCGGCTCGCGTCGATAAAGTCGATCTGCAAACCGGCAAGCGCAGCCTCTGGAAGCAATTGATGCCTTCCGATCCCGCCGGAGTTGAGACCATTGGCCCCATCCTGATCACGCCTGACGCCAAGACCTGTATCTTTGGCTACCACCGCATGCTGGCCGATCTCTATCTGGTGGAAGGCTTGAAGTAATCTCTTACGCTGCTTCCGAAACAAAAAGGGCGGCTCAAGGCCGCCCAAAAAGTCTTTCTGTTGTTTTATCCGCGAGAATCCGCGTAAATCCGTGGCAAAGAAGTTTAGATGTCCAGGTTCTTCACGTCGAGCGCGTTCTCTTCGATGAACTTGCGCCGCGCTTCCACATCTTCGCCCATGAGCGTAGTGAAGATCGTTTCGCACTCCGCGATGTCTTCCAGCTTCACCGATAGCAGCGTACGCCGCTCCGGATCCATCGTGGTCTCCCACAACTGCGGAGCGGTCATTTCCCCCAGACCTTTGTAGCGCTGGATCGTGAATTCCCGCCGTCCCTCGTTGATCACGTAATCGCGAAGGTCGCGGACATTCGTCTTCTCCACGACTTCAACTTCTTTTCGCTTGGCAGGCTTGGCGGTTTTCTTGTCGGCTTTTTCTTCGGCGGACGCCGCTTCTTCCTCCGCTCCATCGCCATTGCTCGCAGCGGGCGCCGCCTTGACCAGCGTCTCCACCACGAAGGGCGGCTCCATGTAAGGCTCGATCAGCTTGTACTTAGCGATCAATTGCCGGCATTCGGCGCTCGAAGCCAGCACAAAGTTGATCACGTGTTCCGCGCCGTGTTTATTGACGAAGCTCACTTCCCACAGGTTGTGCTCTTCGTCGAAGCGCGACTCCACGCTCTTGAAGCCTTCGTCTTTCTGCAGCTTCTTCAGTTCCTTCTCCAGGCGCTCGACCTTTTTCGGCGGAGCCTTCTTGTCGCCTTCGAAGTCCGCGCGCTTCGCCAGATCGAATTTGGGGATCAATTCGGTGACGCGCTCGTTCCGCACCCGCTTGTCGAGTTTCTTGAAAAATCCGAGATATTCGTCGAGCACGGTCATGAACTTGGCAAGCTCTTTGCCTTCCAGCTTGGCCGCGCCTTCTCCGTAGCGAACGGTCAATCCGTCGGCCGCGCGCTTCACCATCACCTTCACGAACTCGCGCTCGTCTTTGATGTACTGCTGCGACTTGCCTTTCTTCAGCGAGAACAGCGGCGGCTGCGCGATAAATACGTTCCCGCGCTTGATCAATTCCTGCATGTGGCGGAAGAAGAACGTCAGCAGCAGCGTGCGGATGTGGCTGCCGTCGACGTCGGCGTCGGTCATCAGGATGATTTTTCCGTAGCGCACTTTCGTCGCATCGAAATCATCCTTGGCGATCCCGGTGCCCAGCGCCGTGATCAGGGCGCGAATTTCTTCGTGCGCCAGCATCTTGTCGTAGCGCGCCTTCTCGACGTTCAGAATTTTTCCCTTGAGCGGCAGAATCGCCTGAAAGCGGCGATCGCGGCCCTGTTTCGCGGTTCCACCGGCCGACTCGCCCTCCACCAGGAACAGTTCGCAGCGGTTCGGATCGCGCTCGGAGCAGTCAGCCAGCTTTCCCGGCAGCCCGCCCGAATCGAGCGCGCCTTTGCGCCGCGTAAGATCGCGAGCTTTGCGGGCCGCTTCCCGCGCGCGAGCCGCGTCCACGGCCTTGTTGATAATCTTTTTCGCGACCGTCGAGTTCTGTTCAAAAAACGCGCCCAGACGCTCGTTCACAAACTGCGTGACCGTCCCGGCGATGTCGGAATTCAACTTGCCCTTGGTCTGCCCTTCAAATTGCGGCTGCGGCAGCTTCACGCTGATCACCGCGACCAGGCCTTCGCGCACATCGTCGCCCGTCAGATTTTCCTTGACGTCTTTGAACAGGCCCATCTGCTGCCCGGCATAGTTAATCGTGCGCGTCAGGGCCGTGCGGAATCCAGAAAGATGCGTGCCGCCGTCGACGGTGTTGATGTTGTTGGCAAAGCTGAAAATTGTTTCCGAATACGCATCGTTATATTGCAGCCCAATCTCCATGTGGACGCCGTTCCGGTCGTCCTCCATGTAAATCGGCTTGTCGTGCAGCACCTGCTTGCCGCGGTTGAGATGCTTGATGAATTCCGCGATGCCGCCGTTGTACTTGAACTCGGCATGCTTGGGCTCGCCGGTCTTAGCGTCCGTTGTGCGCTCATCGGTCAGCGTGATCAGCAATCCCTTGTTGAGGAACGCGAGTTCGCGCAGACGTTGCGCCAAAGTGTCGTAGTTATATTCCGCAGCCGTTGTGAAGATCTCCGGGTCGGGTGTGAAATGGACCTTGGTCCCGGTTTTTACTTTGGCAACGCCGGTCTTTTTTAGCTTGCTGGTCGGCTGCCCCTTGGAATAGGTCTGCTGCCAGGTCGCGCCGTCGCGCCAGATCTCAAGCTCCAACTCGATGCTCAACGCATTGACCACCGACACGCCCACGCCGTGCAGTCCGCCGGAAACTTTGTAAGTGGACGAATCGAATTTTCCGCCAGCATTCAGCTTGGTCATCACCACTTCTGCGGCAGAAAGTTTTTCGCCGTCCAAATCCATGTCGTCCACAGGAATGCCGCGGCCGTCATCGACTACGGTGATGGAGTTGTCGATGTGAATGGTGGCTTCAATCTTGGTGGCGAATCCCGCCAGCGCCTCATCGACGGAATTGTCGACCACCTCGTACACGAGATGATGAAGTCCGACCTCGCCCGTCGAGCCGATGTACATGGCCGGACGTTTGCGCACGTGTTCCATCCCGCTCAGCACTTTGATGGAATCGGCGTTGTAGTCGCTGTTGCCGTTGCCGGCGCCGTTCCCCGTGTTGATGGGAGTCACTTTTCCGTTTTTTGTTTTGGTGTCGACGATGGGAGTATTAATCTCTTTGGTGGCCATTCCGCTCCGCGAAAATGTCCCGAATTTTGTTCTTGCGAACGCCCTGGATTTTTGGCTGGAAATTTCGTCTGATCCGGTTCGTCTTTCAATCCCTTACAACCGACTCAAGTTATTGAAATTGCAAACACTTAGGGTCGATGACGACTGTAAAGATTATACCACAAAACGGCACTCCTCCGAGACCCCGAAAAGCGCCAGAATCGAGGGAGTAAAGCGTTGCGGACCGCCCCTGCGGGTAATGAGCGTAAAGGCCGGTTACAACCGTTGCGTTGTGCCGGGCGTAGAATACGTCTTTGATGGACGATACCCTGAACGTCGTCACCGCAAAGCGCTGCCCTCAATGCGATGCGCGTGCTGATGACGGACTCATCTTTTGCAGGAACTGCGGTGCAGCTCTACGGCCAACGGTGCCACTGACGCAACCGGTCATCCAAATGGATGACGCTCCATCAAGCACTTCTGGTCTAGCAAGGCGGATTCTTGTGGCGGTCCTCAAAGGCATAGCTGGAATTGCGGCAGTTGTTGCGATATTTTGCCCACTGGGTAGCTTCACGCAAATCTTCCTGTTCGCCGCCTCGGTTGCCGTAGCGCTGATTTGCTACGTTGCACTAACTGATCTGGATGCCACCCACATCGAGGAATACGGAAAGGATGGCTACTGGCCGAAACCGCTTGATTGGAACCCGCCCTCTAAAACCGATACCTCGTCTGAGGATGGTACTCCGCGACCTAGCATTTGATTGCGGAGACAGGCCGCCCCGGTAGGTGCCGTAACATCCCGATAGCGCCCGTTGGTCGAACAAACGGCCGAGTGGAGTTATCGGCCCAAAGAAAATGGGCGGCCTTTTAAGCCGCCCACGATAATCAAAACGCCTGACCCTACGCCGTTGCTGGCCGCTCGCCGCCTTTCGCGCGTCCCGGCTGCAGTTCCGGCTTGATGACGTGCTGCACACCGTCGTCGGGCTTGGTCGGAGGCGGCTGGACCGGCGGAAGGTCCTTGCCCTCGACCAGCAACTTGATCTCGTTCGCATCGAGCACTTCGCGCTCGATCAGCGCCCGCGCCACCTTCTCCAGCGTGTCGCGATTATCGGAAAGGATCTGCCTGGCAGTGCTGTAGCCGTTATTCACCAGCTTGCGCACTTCCTCGTCGATCTTGATGGCGGTATCTTCGCTGTAATCGCGGTGCTGCGCGATCTCGCGGCCCAGGAAGATTTGCTCTTCCTTCTTGCCGAAGGTCAGCGGTCCCAGGTCGCTCATGCCCCACTCGCAGACCATCTTGCGCGCCATGTCCGTGGCCCGCTCGATGTCGTTGCCCGCGCCCGTGCTCATCTCGTTCAGGAACATCTCTTCCGCAATGCGCCCGCCCATCAGGATGGCGATCTGCGTTTCCAGATAGTTCTTGTAGTAGTTGTGCTTGTCATCGATGGGCAACTGCATGGTGACGCCCAACGCCATGCCGCGCGGAATGATGGTCACCTTGTGCAGCGGATCGGAATTCGGCATCTTCGCCGCCACCAGCGCGTGTCCGGCCTCGTGATACGCCGTGACCTTCTTTTCCTCGTCGGAGAGCAGCAGCGACTTGCGCTCCACGCCCATCAGGACTTTGTCTTTCGCCAGCTCGAAGTCGTACTGCAGAACGGCTTTGCGGTTCTGCCGCGCCGCCGCCAGAGCCGCTTCGTTCACCATGTTGGCCAGATCGGCCCCGGAGAATCCCGGTGTGCCACGAGCCAGCACGGAGAGATCGACGTCTTCGGCAAGAGGAATCTTGCGGGTGTGCACGCGCAGAATCTCTTCGCGCCCGCGCACATCCGGACGGCTCACCACCACCCGCCGGTCAAAGCGTCCGGGCCGCAGCAGCGCTGGATCGAGCACGTCAGGACGGTTGGTCGCCGCCATCAGGATGACGCCTTCGTTCGATTCGAAGCCGTCCATCTCAACCAGCAACTGGTTCAAAGTCTGCTCGCGCTCGTCGTGCCCGCCGCCCAGACCCGCTCCACGATGGCGTCCAACTGCGTCAATTTCATCGATGAAAATAATGCAGGGAGCATTCTTCTTGCCCTGCTCGAACAGATCGCGCACCCGGCTGGCGCCCACGCCGACAAACATTTCGACGAAATCCGACCCGGAGATCGAGAAGAAGGGAACATTCGCCTCGCCCGCAACCGCGCGTGCCAGCAGGGTCTTGCCGGTTCCCGGAGGCCCGACCAGCAGCACTCCCTTGGGAATGCGCCCGCCGAGTTTCTGGAACTTTTGCGCCTCGCGCAGAAATTCGATAATCTCGCGCAGCTCTTCTTTGGCCTCTTCCACTCCAGCCACGTCTTTGAAAGTGACTTTCTTTTGCTGCATCGAGAGCAGCCGCGCCCGGCTCTTGCCGAACGACAGCGCCTTATTTCCGCCAGTCTGCATCTGCCGGATCATGAAGAACCAGAGTGCGCCCAGCAGAATCAGCGGAGCCCAGGTTCCCAACAACTGCAACGGCAAGCTGCTGCTGTTGATGTCGTGGAACACGATGTTCACGCCCTTGCTCTGCAGGCTCTTGAGCATCTCGGGAGTGAAGTAGTTGCTGGGAGCGGTGGTGTGGAACGCCGAGCCATCGCGGAACTTGCCGCGCACTTCCATGCCGCTGACCGTGATCTCGCGGATGTTGTTCTGGTCGACGTCACTCATGAACTGCGTGACGTTGACTTCCTTGTCTTTCTGTCCGTCGCGGGCGCTCTTGACTACTTCCCACAGCAGCAGAGCCGACACTCCAATCAGCAGCCAGAACAACACCGTCTTTACCGTTGAGTTCACCTAGAAGACTCCTAAACTCGGCGCAATATAGCGTTACGCCGAGGCGCCTCAGGTCATTAGATGCCCTGGCGCCGTTTTTGATTGGCGAAATTCCTGAGGGTTTATTCTACCCTTTCTACAGCCAAAACGCTCTGAAGTCCGTTTATAACTTAAGTCACTTACTTCCTTGTACTTGCCGTCAAATTACCCCGCTCTTATCGCGGCCCCACGGAGAATCCTGAATTTCCTCCCGGGGGCGGTATTCCTCCGGGCGGAATCGAACGCCTTTTCTGCATCTGTCGGATCATAAAGAACCACAGCGCGCCCAACAGGATCAATGGCGCCCAAGTTCCCAACAATTGCACCGGAAGAGAACCGTTGCCGCCATCTCGGAAACGGATTTCCACGCCCTTGTTGCGGAGCGCATCCAGATAAACGCCTGGATTGCTGGGGCCAATCAGGCGAAATGTCCCCTTTCCATCTCGATACTGTCCCTGGATCCGAGTTCCCCTGATATCGACGCTCGCAACGTTTCCTGCGTCCACGGCCGACATGAAATGCGAATAGTCGATCTCTGGAATCTTTCGATCATCGGGAGTCGAGCGAACGACCTGCCAAAGAAGCATGGCAGCCACAAAGATCACTGCCCAAAACACAACCGCCTTGACGCTGCTGTTCATAAAGGGTCTCTAGCGCGCCGCGAGGTATGGCAGATTGCGATTCGTCTGCTCGACCGCTCCCAGGCCGTAGCCAATCAGAAAAGCGTCGTCCACCAGAAATCCGAAGTAATCCGGCTGCAAAGGCACTCGTCTCGCCGATTGCCGGTCGAGCAGCGTCACCAGTTTCACCGACGCCGCCCCGCGCGCTCTCAAATCGCTCATCAGAAATTCGCTGGTCACTCCGGAGTGCACCAGGCCTTCCACAATCAGAATGTGTTGTCCCTTGATGTCAGGCTCGTGGCTGAAAAAAATCTCCATCACATCGCTCGCCGTCCCTTGCGGCCGCGTATATTTCGGCTTGATGAATTGGCATACCACCGGAACTTCGATCGCCCGCACCAGGTCTGCCAGGAACATGAACGCGTTTTCCAGCACGGCCAGCATTTGTATAGTCTCTCCGCGATAGTCATCGGAGATCTGCCGCGCCAGTTCTTTGACTCGCTTCTGGATTTGCTCGGCGGTGATCACCGGGCGTAAGGGCTGGATTCTCGGGCTGCTCATGTTGGTTCGTGTCCTCCGGGCGTGCCAGTACTCATGCCGTGTGCGTCTGCGTCGAGGCCAGTGGGCTTTCCACAATCATGATAGCCTCGCGTCCAGGCCGCGCGGCGAATCGCGCAGGCGGGGAAAACCCGCGCATCCATACGATCTCATCGCCGCTCAGAACGACAGGCCACAACCTTCGCTGCGACTGCTCAACGTGCCGCTCTTGCAGCAGTTCTTTGACCTTCTTCGGAGACTTAGTGTGCCGGGGCCAGAAACGGTCTCCTGCCCGCCAGTTCCGCACCGTGAGCGGCCCGGGCAGCGACTCCGCATCCAAAAGGTGCTCAGGATTATACCCCGCTTCCATTCCACCCGGGACGCGCCGGATTTCAATTTTCGAACCAGCCTCGTCAACCTGCACCTCTCCCGGAACGGTCACGACATACTCGTAATCGCGAGGCGGTTGCGGATCGCGCAAATCTGGAGTGACAAACACCAGTGCGTCAGCATACCTCTCAACTTTCCAATCTAGTGGAAGCGCGAGTTCTTTGCCCGAACCCGCTTCCTCCGCCGCAAATCGCAAAATCTCCTCCGCATGCTTAAACTCGAGAGGAATGCCCGCATGCTCTCCGATCGCCTTGACCAGCCTACGCTGGACCGCAGCGGGCTCGCCCAGAAACCACACGCGATCGACCGACGCGTTCATGACCAGCCACGACGCGCTCTCAATCTTTGCCTGCAGTCGCGTGTCAGCCGAGCCGCCGGTGGGCGCGGGCGTGGGCGCAATCTGAACTAGTTGCGCACCGGAAGAAAGGCGTTTCACCCACTCCGGCTCCGTCCAGTGCACCCCGGTTCCCATCCATCCCGCGATTTCGTTTTCCCAGTAATCTTCTTCTCCGCGAGCGATCTCCGCCAGTTCCGCCAGATTTTCAGCGACCGCGGGATTGAACTCCTTTTCCAGCAGCGGCAGCACCAGCTTGCGCACGCGGTTTCTCGTGAACTTGGCCTCGTCGTTGGTCGCGTCCTCGCGCCAGGTTTGCCCGAGATCTTTGAGATAAGCCTGCAGTTCGCACCGCCGGAAGGCCAGCAGTGGCCGCACAATTTCGCCGCAAACCTCTCCGTCGTCATCCTCAACCGTAATTCGCGGATAAATCCCGCCGAGCCCCTTCAGCCCCGCCCCGCGAATCAGCCGCATCAGCACGGTCTCCGCCTGATCGTCAAGCGTGTGCCCGGTAACAATCTTGTCGAGGCGCGCAGGAGCCCCGTGATGGGACGCGCCGGAAGCCGAGCGAAGCGAGGAAGGTTCGTGGAGGGGCACGGCTTCAGCCGTACCGTTAAGCCCAGCTTTAGAAGCGGGCTTTAGCCCCTGAGGGCCAGCCGGACTGTGCTCCCGGATCAAATGCCGAAAGAATCCATACCGCAACTCGCGCGCCGCCGTTTCCAGACTGACGCCTTGCTCCCGCGCATGCCCGGCAACATCATCACTGTCGCAATAAAACTCCAAATCATGCTCGCGAGCCAGACTCGCGACGAATCGCTCATCCGCATCCGACTCTGCCCCGCGCAGCTTGTGATTAAAATGAACGACCGAAACAACAATCCCCAACTCGCCCCGCAACTCCAGCAGCACCCGCAAAAGCGCAACCGAATCAATCCCGCCGGAAACGGCCACGCCGACGCGGTCGCCGGCCGTCAGCAGCTCCTGCCGCCCGATGTGGGAAAGCACGCGCTGTGCCAGTGGGTGCACGGGAATAATGGTACCGCACCACTCATGTGGGGAATGCCTCATGCAGGGATAGTTATGTGGGGAAAGCCACCCTCGGCTGTCCGGCGGAGCGAAGCTCCGCTGGCGCTGCGGTTAAAACCACTCTCAGGCTCGAACACCCAAGCGAAAGCATGCAGGCGAGCTGGCGCTCGCCCGGACAGCCGTGGGCGGCTGTCCCACATAGCTCTTTCTCCGTGTCCTCTGTGGTAAGAGCGTTTTAAACTACAAGCTCGCGCTCTTCTCCGCGATCAGCTTCCGAACCTTCTCCACGAAGTCCGACGCGGGCATGTCTTCAGTCTTCTCTTTCCCGCGCGTGCGGACATTCACTTTCCCCGCCTCGGCCTCTTTATCCCCGACCACGAGCAGGAACGGCACCTTCTGCATGGCATGCTCGCGGATCTTCGCATTCATCTTCTCGTTGCGCGCGTCAACTTCCACGCGCACGCCAATCGCCTTGAGCGAATCCGCAACTTTATTCGCGTACTCCGCATGCCGCTCGCTGATCGGAATCATCACCGCCTGCACCGGCGACAGCCACACTGGAAACGCTCCGGCGTAGTGCTCGAGCAGCACGCCGAAGAAGCGCTCCACGGACCCGAACAGGGCACGATGCACCATCACCGGCTGCTTGCGTGAGCCGTCCTCCGCGACGTATTCCAGGCCAAAGCGTTGCGGAAGATTGAAGTCGACCTGCACTGTCGAGAGTTGCCACAACCGTCCGATCGCATCCACCAGCTTGATATCAATCTTCGGCCCATAAAACGCCGCTTCGCCAGGGATGGTCTTGTACTCAACATTCTTGCGCCTTAGCACATTCTCAAGCGATTGGATGGCGTGGACCCACTGCTCTTCGCTGCCCACAAAATTCTTGCGATCGTCAGGATTCCAGGTCGAAAGCTCGGTCTGGTACTTCTCGAAGCCAAAATCCTTCAGCACGTCCAGGGCAAAATCCAGGCAATTGCCAATCTCATCCTCAACCTGCTCCGGCGTGCAGAAGATGTGCGAGTCATCCTGCGTAAATCCCCGCACCCGCAGCAACCCGTGCATCACGCCCGAACGCTCGTAGCGATACACCGTGCCCAGTTCGCCCAACCGCACCGGCAGATCGCGATACGACTTGAGCGAGTCCCGATAGATCAGGATGTGGCCCGGGCAGTTCATCGGCTTTAGCCGGTACTCGGCGTCGTCGAGCTCCATCGCGTCGAACATGTTTTGCGAGTAGTAGCCCTCGTGTCCCGAGGTATAAAACAGCTGCCGCCGCGCCACGTGCGGCGTGTACACAAGCGAGTAGCCGCGCTTGATGTACTGCTCGCGCATCCAGTCTTCCATCTCTTTGCGGATAATCCCGCCCTTGGGATGCCAGAAAATCAGCCCCGGCCCCGCCAGCTCTTGAATGGAAAACAAGTCGAGCTGCTTGCCCAGCACGCGGTGATCGCGCTTCTTGGTCTCTTCGACGTGCTTCAGATAATCGTCGAGATCTTTTTTCGAGAAGAACGACGTGCCGTAAATACGTTGCAGCTGGGGATTCTTCTCATCCCCCAGCCAGTATGCGCCCGCAATGTTGAGCAGCTTGAACGCCTTGATCTTTCCCGTCGACGGGATATGCGGACCACGGCAGAAATCCGTGAACTTGCCCGTGCGGTAGATCGAAATCTTTTCATCGGGCTTGGTGAACTGCTCGATGAAGTGGCACTTCATGAAGTCGCCGTCTTTTTTGAACTCGGCCAGTCCCTGGTCGCGGGGCAGAAATTCGCGCGCGTAAGGAATGTTCTGCTGCACAAGCTCCTGCATCTTCTTCTCGATCTTCTCGAGGTCCTCCGGCGTAAACGGAGTCGGGCGGTAGAAGTCGTAAAAGAATCCGCTCTCGGTCGCCGGACCGTGCCCCAGCTTGGTCTCTGGGAAAAGTTCCAGCACTGCCGCCGCCAGCAGGTGCGCCGACGAATGTCGGTAGACTTCCAGCGCCTCGGGATCTTTCTCCGTCAGCAGACGCAGATCCGTGTCGTTCTCCAGCGGCCGGGTCAAATCGATCAGATTGCCGTTGGAGCTTGGCTCGGACGGGGCGAATGGCCGCGCCTTGGCGGCCAGCGCCGCATCCGCCAACCGCGGGCTGATTGACTTCGCAATCTCAAGCGCAGTGGTGCCCTTGGGGACTTCTTTCACGCTCCCATCCGGGAGCTTCACATGAATGCTGTCAGCCATAGTTAGAAACCTGCAGGACTATTGAATCTTTCAGTCTAAAGAAGGGAGTAGGGAGGGTCAAACGGCAAGCTACGAGACAATACCCGCTGCGCACTGGATCCAAATTGGGAAGCAGACGAAGCGGGAAACAGCCGGTACGTGGAGATGATGTTTTGGATACCCACGTAACCCCTAGTCGTGGTACTTATCAATGGTATGGCGGCTCCAGCAACAACCACCCAAACCCCGATCACTTCCCGCGCCGGCGGCGTGAAGTATAGTCTTCATTTGGTCGACTGTCTCGAATGGATGGACTCCCGCCCCGCCAACACCATCCACGCCATCGTTACTGATCCGCCCTATGGTCTAAAGGAATATACCCACACCGAGAAAGAAAAACTGCGGAAGGGCCGCGGTGGTGTGTGGCGTATTCCACCTTCTTTCGACGGTTGTACGCGCAGTCCATTACCCCGTTTCACAGTTCTGTCGGACGAGGAACGCTCCAACCTTAGCGAGTTTTTCTCCAAGTTCGCCCGCCGCGCTCTCCGCGTCTTGGTGCCGGGGGGACATTTGCTGATCGCTACGAACCCACTCCTTTCACACCTCGTTTACTTACCGCTCATGAAAAGCGGGTTCGAAAAACGGGGCGAGATCATCCGCCTCGTCCAAACGCTCCGAGGCGGCGACCGGCCGAAGAATGCACATGAGGAGTTCCCGGAAGTGACGGTCATGCCTCGTTCGGGTTGGGAACCCTGGGGTCTTTTCCGAAAGCCCTGCGATGGCAGAGTGCAAGACAACCTGCGGAAGTGGAAAACCGGGGGACTTCGCCGGGTTTCTATGGACGCCCCGTTTTCGGACGTGATCCCGTCCGCACCGACGCGGACGGAAGAGCGGGCCATTTCTCCCCACCCATCACTAAAGCCTCAGTCGTTCATGCGACAGATCGTGCGCGCTTCGTTGCCGCTCGGCAAGGGAGTTGTGCTTGATCCATTCATGGGCGGCGGATCAACAATTGCGGCTGCGGTTTCGGTCGGCTACGAGAGCATTGGTCTTGAGCATGATCTCGCTTTCTTTCAGATGGCCGCGGCTGGAATCCCGGGACTAGCTCATTCCTTGGGCTTGGTGAGAGAGGAAACCTTAACGCCGGCCTCGGAACGGCTTAATCGTCGGCTGGTCGCGGCGACCATCAGCTCTTTTTGCTCTTGAAAAGTGGGCTGAGCACATGCAGCAGAGCCTTGTGCCGCGCTGCTCGGCGCGACTTGTCGGAACTGCCTCGTTGCACGGCGGCTGTGTATTCGGCGACATCATCCGAGACTTTCTCCTCTTCGCTGGACATCCTCTTATTTACCTGTTCGGCAAAATCTGTCAGAGTAGTGTGCAGCTTATTTGCGTTATAACTCTTTACCTCCCCACTGAGGATCGAACCAATCACCACAAACAGAGAGTAGAAATCCGTCCGATTTCGCCAGCGTGTTTTCTTGATTTCCGTGAGAATCGATTGCATTGCGGTCAACGTGCGGTCGTATAGTCGCTTGACCTGCTTTTGATCCGGGAACTCGTCCTCGTACACCTCCATTTGGCGGTAATAGTCGTCGATGACCTGGCCACCTCCGCCCTGTGGCCCGTCCATCAGACCTATTAACAGTTCGCTTATGAACTCAATATCTTTCATCCTCCGAATGATCGCGGGAGAGACAATGCCGTTTTCGGCCCAATAGTCGTCGTCGGCAAGCAAATTAGACAACTGAATGAAAGGCCCGGAGTAGATGGCATTCCGCAGTTCCTGGTCGCTCAGCTTGGTGACAAACTTGTTCAGGCGTCGAAACATATCTCTGACTTCGGCGTCCGTCGCATCTGCCAAAAAGCGAATTGAAAACTTATAACCAAAGAACTTTTCTCGCTTCTTAGGAGCGAGATCAGCGAACGTTGTATTGCGCCACGGAGAATCCTCTTCGAGACCTTCAAGAGGAAACCCGTTGTATTCCTTCTCCCCTTCCTCCTTGTCAATGCCAACAAACTGGAGAACTGACCTGATGCGCTGTTGGCCATCAACAACAGCGTAATGCGTGGCTCCTTCCGCGCTTGTAGTCGAATGAATGTAGATTTCTGGCACAGGAAGACCGAGCAAGATCGACTCGACAAGGTTGGACTTCTGGCGCGGCGCCCAGACTGGACGCCGCTGATAGGGGGGCTTGATTTCCAAATTTCCTTCGAGATACCGATCTTTGAACCAGCCAACCGTCTGCTCGCTGGAGTTGTATTCCATAGTCATCCTTTGCGGGTGTGTAGCCCCTGTTGGATTTTCCTCAGGCTGTGCAGTTGATGAACGCGAACGTGATCCCACGTCCGATACAAGCGACCGGTCACATCTCTGCCTGCCAGCGGTGGGAAGTGGGCGAGACCTCTGAAAATGCGAAACCAGGTCGGTGAAAGCGCCACGGCTCCCGGCAGGCGATCCGGGAGAATGAAGCCCCAGAAAATATGGCTTTCCCTGTGACTGTCGATCCAAGAACGCACACCCTTCTGCAGGCCAAAATACCTGCGACCAAGGCGTAGAAGATCAAACCAAGCCACATCAAACAGTTCGGCACTGACAACAACGACGTCCAGGTCCGATTTCAGGGAAAACGGCACTCCGTATTTGTCCGGACTCAGACTGAACCCGATTCGACCGCTACCCACCACTGTCATAGCGTCGGCAGGGAGGTGCAAGGCCGCTCCAAGGGTCGAGCGAAGGGTATCGTAGTCAACAGGCGAGTCTCGGAACGCATAAGGAACTCCAGCGATCAAAAGTTCCTCGATGATCCTCGTGTGATCACGGGAATCTAAAAACTCCGAGAACTCGTCCTTGCTCGGATACGGCATTAGGTCCGATGCGTGTAGCGGATCATCATAATCCCTCTAAGATGTGAATCGCCACCGGTAGTGGACTTCTCTGGGCAGGTTCTTCCGGGCAAAAGAATAGAGGGCGGCTCCCCGCCCTCTTGCTTTCCACCAAGAACGCGCGCTACATCGCTACGTCTTTCACGTGCGTTGCGATGTACCACTTGTTCCCGAACGCGTCTTTCACGCCGGCGTTGCGGTCGCCGTAGGGCTGGTCGGCCGGTTCCTGGAACGAAGTCGCGCCTGCCGCCAACGCCTGCCGGTACACCGCGTCCATGTTCGGAACGTACAAGTAGAACATCGCCGGCATCGGCTCGTACTTTCCATGTGCTTCGCCCATCTCGACCACTGAGTCGCCCACCCGAACCACGGCATGGTGCACGACTCCGTCCGGAGAAGCGTACTTCGCCACTTCCTCAGCTCCAAACGCGCGCTTCAAGAAACTGATCAGCGGTTCCGCCCGCAACGGATGCAGATACGGATTCACGTTGTGCAGTCCCTGGGGAACATAGCTCTCGCCCTTGGCGGTAGCGATATACCAGAAGTTACCCGCAGCGTCTTTCACGCTGGCCGAGCGCTCTCCGTACTCCTGATCTTGAATTTCGTGGATCAGCGTTGCCCCGGCCGCCAGCGCCTTCTTTGTCACCGCGTCGGCGTCCTTCACGTAAACATGCAGAGCGTTTGGCTGGAGCGTGCCGGGGAACTTTTTCCCCGGAGTCCCGCCGCCCATCATCACGATGGAATCTCCAATGCGCAACTCGCCATGCACGCCGCCAATCGGAGTGTTCACCCGCAGCATTTCCTCCGCGCTGAAAACATCCCGGGCGAAATCGAGCAGAGCGTTGCCGTCCTCAGCGACCAGGTATGGTGTCACCATGCGGAATCCCGGGCGAACCGGGTCAACGCCTTTGCCAGCGCTCGGCATATGCCCGCCCTCCGGCCCCCTGGTCATGCCCTTCATGCGCCGGTGCATCTCCTCGGCCGACATCTCCTCCTTCACGGTGTACACGCCCCACGAATATCCAAAGGGATCTTGCAGGAGCGCATCGCGGTGTCCGTAGAACTGGTCCTGAGCTGCACGGACCACCTTCATGCCGGCCGCCACGGCATGTTCCGCAAAGGCATCGACATTGTCGACCCGAACGGACATTGAAATCGGCGAGTTTCCCAGCGTCTCGGCGCTGAAGCGGCCTCCCTCGGGCCATTCGCCGGTAATATCGATGGTTGAGTCGCCGATCATGATCTCGGCGTGCGGGATGTGTCCGCCAACCTCGAAGCGGAAAGTTTCTTTCGCTCCCAAAGCGCGCTGGTAGAACTCAATCGCTTTGGCAGGATCTCGGAAAGCTAATCTCGGTGATGCAGTCGTACGAACGGCTGCGACGGGTTCGGCAACGGTAGACATACGTTTTTTCCCTTCTAGTTCGGATTTCAATCGTGCCTTGAAACTCGCACTCGGCAGATTGCGCATTTCCGCCGCGATGCGAACTAACGGCTCGATCTCAGACTCCGCTTTGCCGACTCTTCCGTCGTTCCGCGCCAGCACAACTTCGACAGCCTGGTTCAGCTGCTCGATCTTTTTCTGTTCGCCACTTCCCGGATTTAGAGAGCGCTTAGGCATTGGCACCCTCCATGCGCGCGCGTAAGTTGCTCAACGCGCGAAACTGTAACTGCTTCACCGCACCTTCTGTCTTGCGAATTTGCCGCGCCACTTCCTTGATGCTTTTTTGTTCCACAAATCTCAGCACGACCACATTCTTCTGCTCGGCGGGCAGCGTATCGACGAGTTTGAACAGCGTAGCCCGGCGCTCGACTTCTTCAATCTCTGCCGGGCTCACTTGCGCCGCGTCGATCTTTTCATCGTCGGCGATCTCCCGGCCTGATCGCTGCCACCGGTCAGAAATCAAGTTCGCCGCAATCCTGAACAGCCAGGCCGCAAACGGGATGCCACGCCACTCAAATCGCTTCAGGTTCGCCAGCGCCTGATGAAAAACCTCGGCGGTCACATCTTCCGCTTCGGCCCGATCCCGCACCCTCCGCACCGCGTAGGCATACACGCGCTCGAAGTTGACCTCGTAGAGATCGGCAAAGCGGGCGGGATCCTGCTGTGCAGCTTCGATCAGAAGCCGCTCGTCCGCTTCTTTTTTCAGAGCCTTCAACGAATTCTCCGCGGTCTTGCCTTACACAGGGTACATCCCCCGGCTGGGGAAAAAGGTTACGGCCAGGAAAATAGAAATGCCAACATTTTCATGGACCCCCGCGCCGCCTCCGTGCATCCAAATCCCCATCCTGATGTGACGGAGAGTCTCAATATGGAAGCAGTCACAGGAGTTTTCGCCATCCGATCCGCCGCCGAGCGCGCCCTGCAGGATGTACACAACACCAGCATTCCATCCGACAAAATCACACTTCTGACGCCCGGAACCGAGGCCCAGGTCGAGAAGGAAATTCAGTCCGTCCCGACCGACGCGACCGAGCAGCCCGGCATGGGCACCGCTATGGGTGCGCTGCTCGGCGGCGGAATCGGTCTCACCGGAGGCGCGGCCCTGATGGCTCTTGTCCCCGGAGTCGGCCCCATCACCGCCGTTGGCCTTTTAGGCGCCGCAGTGCTCGGGGCTGCCGGCGCCACTGTCGGGGCAACCGCTGGAGGAAAAGTAGAGAGAGAGAGCTACGAGGGGCTGCCCGAAGACGAAATATTCGTGTACGAAGATGCTCTCCGCCGAGGCCGCAGCGTCGTCATTGCCCTGGCTGAGAACGACGGCCAGGCCTCGCTAGTTCGCGACCTGCTCCACCGCGACGGTGCGGAATCCGTGGACGCGGCCCGCGAGCAGTGGTGGACCGGACTGCGCAGCGGCGAGCACGCTCACTATGAGGCCTCTGGCAGAAATTTTACAGACGACGAGAAATTCTACCGCTTGGGCTTTGCGGCGGCGCTGCATGCGCGCACCCGCTGCATGGAGTTCGATCAGGTCTCAGGCGAAATGAATGCCGCGCTCGAAGACGTGCAGCGCCAGTTCCCGGGAGCTCAAGTGGAAGAACCGTTCACCCGCGGCTACGAGCGCGGCCGAGAACACTACCAGCAACTCTGCGACGAAACCAAGAAAGCTGCCTGACCAAAAGGGGCACGGATGCTCGCAAAAATCCCCTGTGAACCTCAGTGCCTCTGTGGTGAAAAACAAGTCTAAGACGGGAGGTAATACAGCTCTTCCAGCGCCTTCTGCACTCGTTCCGAAAGCGCTGCCAGATCCTTCATCGTCAGCCCCGTCGTCGAGATCGGCGCGCCCACACGCATTTCCAGCGGACGGCACTTGATGTGGTAAGTATTCATCGGCAGCAGTTCGTAGGTCCCGACCAGCGCCACGGGAACGATGTCCACCTGCGCCTTGATCGCCAGAAAGAATGCCCCGGGCAGAAACGTCTTGATCTCTCCATTCGATGTGCGTCCGCCCTCGGGAAAAATCACCAACGGCAGGCCTTCTTTCAGTCCCTTCAGCGCCGCACGAATGCTGCTGATCGAGTGCGACGGATTCTGCTGATCGATGCAGACCTGCCCCGAGCGCTTCAATTGCCAGCCTACTACGGGATACGACAGCAACTCTTTCTTGAAGGCAATGCGGAACTGAAACGGCAGATTCACATACAGCACAGGAATATCGAGCGCCGAGGCATGATTCGCGGCATAGACGTGCGGCTTGGATGTGTCGATCTTATCGAGCCCCGTCACCTTCACGGGCGAAAAGATCGTCTTCATGATCAGCCACGACCAGGTTGCCGAAAACCAGTGCAGCCTGCGCCCGTTGCGGTCGAATAGCCCGCCCGGCAACGCCCCCAAGCCCATCACCAGCGTGTAGAGCCAGATCAGTGGATCGAGGATCAGGTACGACCGCAACCGGCTCAGCCAGCCGTATTGCACGCCCGGGATGGCGTGCGGGCTCAGGCGGTGCGGAGCGACTTCCACCGCGCGGGGGCCGTCGCTTTCAATTTGACCGCTCTCCACCGGTTCGGCTGATGACTTCACTTCCTGCACACTTCCATTCTAAGAGAAAAATATCGCAGAATCCCCACGTCAGATGCGCAATTCCAGCAGGCGCATCGCTTCTCCCACAAGATAAATAGACCCCGTTACTACCACCACGTCTTTTCCCCGGGCGCCCGCCAGAGCATTTTCGAGAGCCGCTTTCACCTCAGGGATAGTCTCAACATCCGTTCCCGTGCGGCTGGCCGCTTCGCGAATTTCGTCCGCGGAAGCCGCCCGCGGATTCTCCGGACGCGTCGCGATCACCCGCGTCGCCAGCGGGAACAAAATTTCTGTCATCTCTGAGATTGCCTTGTCGCGCATCGCTCCGAAAACGAAAACCAGTGGACGGTCGTCACAGCGCTCCGAAAGGGCGGAGCGCAGGGCCCACGCTCCCGCCGGATTATGCGCCACATCAAGGATCAGCTCGGGTGAGCCGGCACGCGCAGGAATCACCTGGAATCTCCCCGGCCATCGCGTCTCTCGAATTCCTCGCTCGATCGACGCAGGGGTAATCCCTCCGAATCCTTTTTTGCCCAACTCTTCCGCTGCCGCGATCGCGAGCGCCACATTGCGCAGCTGATGCCGGCCGACCAGGGGAGTCTCGACCAGAATCTCCGTGCCCATGACCTGCAGCGGATACCGATAGAAAGCCCCGCCGTTGCACTTCTCAGCGTCCTCTGCGGGAGTCTCAGCGTTCTCCGCGGTCAAAGGCTCTTCTTCCCGGGCCGATGCCGGTGTTCTCGCCACCAGGTAATCGCCGCTCCCCGGCGATACCGGAGGCACATACTGCACTGCGCTCACTCCAACAGCATCCAAATCCAGAATCGTATTCCCGATCACGTCATTGGCTTCCGACTGCTGCGGCAGGGTCACCACCACGCCACCACGGCGAATGATCCCCACCTTCTCCCGCGCAATCTCTCCCACCGTATTGCCCAGAAACTTCTGATGATCGAGCGAAATATCGGTAATCACGCTGACCACGGGCTCGACCACGTTGGTCGCGTCCAAGCGCCCGCCCATGCCCACCTCGAGCACGGCCACGTCGACCGGTTCTCGCGCAAAGTGAGCAAAGGCAATCGCGGTCATCATCTCGAAAAAACTGGGATGCCAGGGCAGCTCTCCCCGCTCGACCAGACGGCCGGCGATCCTATCGATCTCACCGTGCAACCCGGCGAATTCGCCGTCGCCAATCTCTTTCGCGTTTATCCTAATTCGCTCGTTGATTCGAACCAGATGCGGCGACGTATAAAGCCCCGTCTTCAACCCGGACGCGCGCAAAATCGAAGCCAGGGTCGCCGCCGTTGATCCTTTCCCGTTCGTTCCCGCAATCAGAACGCTGGGAAACGCGCGTTCGGGATGATTCATCTCCCGCAGCAGGGCGCGCATGTGCTCCAGGTCGAACTTGTGCGAAGGCGCATTCGCAAGCTCGTGACCTAAAGCAAACATGCTCGCAACCGCGGTTTCGTAGGACATAGAAGCTCTCAGCTGTCAGCCATCAGGTCGCAGCGTGAACCATCAGATTATCAGCAGTAGATACGACGCAAAAAGCAAGGGTTGCGGCCACAACGTAGCGCCGGCGTCTCGCCGGCTGTCGCGGGGGCGTCCTCGCCCGCGCACGGCCTCAACCGGGAAGGCTGACACTTTCAAGATGCAGCAAGCTGTGGCGGCGGGACGCCGCCACGACAGCCGCCGGGACGGCGGCGCTACAACCAGGGCGCAGCGACTACGACTGGAAAGCTGATGGCTGAAAGCTGATAGCTGACAGCCTCTTCACGCTGCCATAAAATCCAGCGCCCGGGCAATATAAGGCTTCAGCTGTTTGCGGGGCACCACGGCGTCCAGCATTCCGTGTTGCAGCAGAAACTCGCTGCGTTGAAAACCAGGCGGCAGCTTCTGCCGGATGGTTTGCTCGATCACGCGCGGCCCGGCAAAGCCGATCAGCGCCCCCGGTTCCGCAATGTTCAAGTCGCCCAGCATGGCAAACGACGCGGTCACGCCGCCGGTGGTGGGATCGGTTAACAGCGAAATGTAGGGAACCTTGGCCTTGTCCAGTTTGGCCAGCGCCGCAGAAATCTTAGCCAGCTGCATCAGGCTGATCACGCCTTCCATCATCCGCGCCCCGCCCGACGCCGAAACAATGATCAGCGGCATGCGCGAATCCGCCGCGCGTTCTACTGCCCGCGTAATGGCCTCGCCCACCACCGCTCCCATGCTGCCGCCAATAAACGAATATTCCATCACGCTGGCAATAACTGGCCGCCCCATCAGCTTGCCGTGGGCGTTGATCACCGCGTCTTTCAGCCCCGTATCTTTCTGCGCCTGCTTGAGTCGCGACGAATAAGGCTTCAAATCCACAAACTTCAGCGGGTCGGTCGAAGAAATATTCGCATCGAAAACCTCGTATTGGTTCTCGTCGAGCAACTGCGCCAGCCGCGTGCGCGCATCGATCCGAAAGTGCTTTTCGCACTTCGGACAGACATTCATATTTTCTTCCAGATCTTTCTTCCAGATGATCTGCCGGCAGTTCTCACACTTCACCCACAACCCTTCGGTCTTGACCCGCTTCTCTCCCGAAGTGTCCAGTTCGCCGGTTTCTCGTTTAAACCAAGCCATAAGAATTTGGCGATTGTGTAATTTTGTGATTGCGCGATTGAAGAGCTCAGTCGCTCAATCACCAAATCGCCCAATCACAAAATCTCACAATCACTCAATTTTCAGTATTCGATTCCTCTCTGCGCCATCACGCCCTTTTCATACGCGTGTTTGACCTGGCGCATTTCTGTTACCGTGTCCGCCGCCTCGACAATTGTGGGGTGCGCGTTGCGGCCCGTCAAGATGACATGCACCATATCCGGCTTCTTCTTCAAACTTTCCACCACTTTGGCCGGATCGAGCATCCCGTAGCTGATGGCATAGTTGATCTCATCCAGCACAACCAGGTCCCACTCTCCCGACTGAATCGCCCGATCCGCCTCCGCCCACGCATCCTCGACCATCCGAACGTCTTCCGGATCCGGCTTTTCCGTTCCCACCTTCACAAAGCCGCGGCCCATCTGTTTCATCACGAACTTGTCGCCGAAGGCCTGTACGGCATCCAGTTCGCCGTAATGCCACGACCCTTTCAGAAACTGCAGCATCAGCACCCGCATGCCCTGGCCCACCGCTCGCAGGGCCGTACCCATGGCTGCTGTCGTCTTACCCTTGCCGGGTCCGGTGTTCACGATGATAAGGCCGCGCCGAATATCCGCCATGCCGATCCTCGATTCTACTAGAACACAATGGCCGAATTGCCGCCCCAGCCTGATTCATTTTGAGACGGGCAGGACCCCTAAAAATCCGGAACCCTTACCGCCCTGCTGCCTTCATATATACCGGTGACACGTCTTTCCTGATTTTGTGGCATGCTGGGTGAAGTTTGTTTGGGGAATCTTCGTAGGGGCGAACTTTTCCACGGAACTCATGCATCCAATTCTGCGTAGCTCGATCAGGTGGATTTCTGTCCCCTCGCAAGCCGCGGAGGTCTCATCGTGATCTACAAATGTGTTTTGTTATTGTGCACCCTCCTTGCATCGCTCCCACTCTTTGCGGCTCAACATGTCGCGGTCCGTTCCAAGTCCTCGCTTGACGCGAGTGATCAGGAGACCATTCGCCAGATTATCGAGATGGAGCGCCAGGCGAAAGAAGCGAGCCTTCATCGCGATCCCGAGTTCCCGGAACGCACTCTCGCCGACGACTACGTCGCCATTACTCCGCTGGGACAAGTCACCACCAAGAAAGACAGTGTTTCCGCCCGCAAGAGTGGCCAACTTCGGTATGACACGATCGACATCACCGACATGGTCGTGCGGCTCTACGGCGATACCGCGATCGTCACCGCCCGCGCCGATGTGAAAGGTCATCAGCTCGGAGAAGATTTCAGCGGCCCGTATCGCTACACGCGGGTCTGGGTTCGCCGTGCCGGCCGCTGGCAGGCGGTGAGCTACCAGGCGACGGTCACGCAGTAACGTAGCGCGGCTTATGCTCTACCGGATCTCAGTTCTTAGAACCCGCTCAGATCCAGCCGCGAAGCGGCGGCATTCAATAGCCCGGCACGTGAGTGCCCGGTGCGATGGCGGAAGAGCTATCGAGTCCCGTAGGGACGACACACCTGCCTGTTTCGTGAACCACTCTCTTCGATCGCCGCTGTCAATGCCCGCAATGGTACGGGTGCCCCTTCAAAATCGTGCATGCCCGGTACACCTGCTCGAGCAGGACCACGCGCGCCAGTTCATGCGCGAAAGTCATTCTGCCCAGCGAAATCACATGCTGGGCGACCGATCTCGCCTCCGCTCCGAACCCATCGGCCCCGCCAACGGCGAACACCAATGGCAGCGGATTACGCTCCTGATAATCCCCCAGAAATCTTGCGAACTGCTCTGACGAAAATTCCTTACCGCGGGAGTCCAGCAGAATTAGCGTCGATTTCGTTCTCGCTGCTGGGCCAAACTTCGCCAGCAAGTCCGCCTCATTGCGCAGCATAATGCCCTCGACCGGCGAGTAGCGCGAGATCCGTTTCAGATATTCTTCCGTGAGCGTCGCAACCGCTGGTTCCTTCGTCTTACCGATCCATGCAATCTTGAGCTTCACAAGGTTGGCCGTCACTTCAGTCCCGACGCAAACACCACCGATGCGCCGAATGCGATCTTCTCTCCGTCCCAGTACTGCGCCACCGCTTGATGCACCTCGGCATGAATTTGCGGCCACTGGTCTGCGGGCACGCGCTCCAGCATCGGACGAAACGGCACCGCGACTGCCCGGTTCTGTTCCCAAACCTCTTCCGCCGGTCCCGGCCAAGCCCAAGGCATTGTCTTCGTTTCTTCCTCCACCTCGCCGAATCCGGAACGCCGCAGCACTGCTGACAAGCTTCCGGGCTCGGCGAAGCGAAACGGGTTCGGTCCCGCCATCTCCAGCAACGGACCACCTACATGCCGGTGCACCACGCCCATCATGCTCTGCCAGTACGGTTGGTCAAACGGACCCCACGCCAGAAAGCAAGCTCGCGCACCCGCCCTCAACACGCGGCGCAGTTCACGCAGCGCTCCCTCGGGATCACGAAAAAACATCACGCCGAATCGCAACGTCGCCAGATCAAAGCTGTTGTCGGGAAAGGGCAGCGAATGAGCATCCGCCTGCTGAGCCCTGAAGTTGTCCAGCCCACGAACCCGCGCCCGCTTCTCCGCGATTTCCAGCAGGTCCGGGCTCAAGTCGAGCGCCGTGACGTGTCCCTGCGGCCCAACGCGCGCGGCCAGGCTGATCGCGGGCTCGCCCGTGCCGCTGGCCAGGTCCAATACCTGCATCCCCGGCGACGGCTTCGCATATTCCACCAGCGCGTTGGTGACCGGCTGGCCCATCGCCGCCGACTTCGCCTTCCACTTCTCCGCGGCGATCAGCCGGTATTGCGATCCCCAACTGGGTTCGGCCTCGGGCTTGGATGGCATAGGAGTCTTTCGAGTCAGGAATTCCCGCGGGAAAGCTTTCAGGCTCTCACTTTTCTCTTCTTCTTCGTGCCAGCGGACTTGCTAGTGGTGGCGCTCTTGCGCGCTCGTGTGGCCGTCTTCAGATCAGCCGGTTTCAGATGCTTGGCCGACTTCCACAGCCGCTCCAGATCGTAGAACTTCCGGGCCCGCTCCGAGAACACGTGCACCACGAAATCGACGTAGTCAATCAGCACCCACTCCGCCTGGTTGTAACCCTCGACGTTGTTCGGACGGATTCCCGCGGCCTTCAGCCGCAACTCCACTTCGTCGGCGATGGCTTGCACCTGCCGCGGGTTCGTACCGCTGCACAGCACAAAATAGTCGGTGAACGCTCCCGACCCTTTTTCCATCTCCAGGATGCTGAGTTCTTCGGCCTTTTTTTCCAGGCAGGCTTGAATCGCGGCGGCAACTTGCTTTTTGAGTTCGCTCTTCTTCATTCGGTCGTCAGTAGCTGATCAGTTGTTCGCTCCATAAGATTGTAACTGAGCTTTGCCGTCGGCTCTGCACGGTGATCGCTACTTACCGGACGATTTGGCTTCGGCGGCGGCGAGTTGGCGCAATTTGGCCATGGTGGCGGCGGATGGATCTTTCCTTTTCCCGCTTTTCTGCCGCCTTTTCGTCTTGGTCACATAATGATTCTGAGCCATGCCATTCTCCTCATCTTTTTTATTGGGGATATCCGAAGCGCGCCAGGCGTTTGCTAACCCGTGATTCGCGCGCTATCCATTGTAACCGACTGCAAAAATGTAGCCACGGACGCATTCGTCCGTGGTTGCGCGCAAAGCGCGCAATGAAGTCCCTTGAAGCGGGCAATGGCGCCAAGGTTCGCGGCAAGCCATAAGGCCCGCCGACCTCATCGGTAAAGTCCCATCTTCTTGATATATTCCGCCACGGCCGGCTCCACAAACCGCCCCAACGATTTCCCCGCCGCCACAGCTTGCCGAATCGCCGTTGCCGATGCCGGCTGTTGCAGGTCTCCTAGCAGATGAATCGTCGCCCCCGGCAGCACCAGGTCTCCCGTAGCCGCCTGCTTGTGAAATGGCTTCGTGACCTCCGCCCGCGGACGCAGGCTTTCCGGCAGCGCGTTCGCCACATCCGCCAGTGAATATCCCGGACGCCCCGCCACGATGAACTCGCACTCCCGAAACAGGGTCTCCGCCTGATACCACGTCGCGATCTCCGCGAACGCATCCATCCCGATCAGCAGAAATAACCGGTCGCTGCTCTTCAATGTCTGCTTCAGCCGGCGCACGGTATCGATCGTATAGTTCGGCTTACCCGGCTTGCGGTTCGCGCTGCTTTCTTCCGGCGCCTCCAGCAAAGATGGAACGAATGCCTTCTCTTCCGCCGTGGCCAGCGCCAGCATCGCGTACCGGTGAGCAAAGGGCGCCAGCGGCCGCTGCTGTTTATGCGGAGGCAGGTTCGCCGGAACAAAACAGACTCGATGCAGTTTGCATCTCTCCAGCGCGGCTCGCGCCACCGCCAGATGTCCGCGATGCACTGGATCAAACGTTCCGCCAAATAATCCAATGTTCATGCCGCGTCTTCGTCCCGCTTAGTCTCCAGATTCACCGCCGAACTTGCAAGCCAAATCATACCGTCCCTCTGGGACAGTCCGCGCTCACAGTGTCCGGTTGGCCGTCTCCGCTCAGGAAAATGGACAACTCAATTTTCTCCGTCCGCTTTTCAGAAATGAACTCCTGTAATGTTTCCCTTCCTCACTTATCGAACTACGATAGCGGACATGCGAGTAACTCTCCCCCTACTCCACATCCCGCCCGCTCGTGCGCCCATTTTGCGTTATGGAGTGGCCGTACTCAGCACAGCGCTTGCGCTGATCCCCACGGTTCTGCTTGCCGACGTCTCTGAAAGTCGTCTCGCTCTGTTCGGTGTCGCCGTCATGGTCAGTGCCTGGTATGGCGGATGGAAGCCCGGTGTCGTCGCCACGTCATTCGCTCTTACCGTCATTGCTTACTTCTCGCTGGTCGGAGAGCATTCGCCCGATCAACTGCGCACCGCGATCCTTCGGATGTCGCTGTTCTTTTTCATCGCCATGCTTGTCTGCTGGCTCAATGAGGCTTTGCGCGTCGCCCAGGAGAACCTCCGTCGCTCCGAGGCCAACTTCCGATCGCTGGTTACCAACGCCCCTTACGGTATTTGCAGCTGCGATGCCAGCGGAAAGATCCTCGACGCGAATCCCGCCTTCCTCGATCTCCTCGGCCTGACCTCTTTGGACGATTTGATTGGTCAGCACATCTACAGCCTTTATTCCGATACCGATCAGTGGTTCGATCTAGCCGACTATCTCCGGTCGTCGGCGCCTTTCAAAGGCCTCACTGCGGAATGGAAGCGCAAAGGCGGCAGCACCGTCGTTCGCATCTCGGGACGCTCGGTGTCCAACGGACGCAAAGAAGGGAAGGTCTTCGAACTGTTCGCCGAAGACGTCACCGAACGCCGCGCGCTCGAGCAGCAACTACGCCAGTCGCAAAAAATGGAAGCCGTCGGCCGCCTCGCCGGTGGCATCGCCCATGACTTCAACAATCTCCTCATGGTGATCTCGGGCTATTCCGAATTTCTCCTCGAACGTCTCGGGGCCGAACCGCATCTGCGCGGTCCGGCCCAGGAGATCGCCAGCGCCGCCGAACGGGCTTCCTCGCTGACTCGCCAGTTGCTCGCCTTCAGCCGCAAGCAGATGCTCGCCCCTCGCATCATCAATCTCAACTACATCGCCACCGAGAATCTGAAGATGCTCACCCGCATGATCGGGGAAGATATCGACCTCGTGCTTGTCCCCGGCCAGAATCTCTGGTCGGTGCGCGCCGATGCCGGCCAGATCGACCAGGTCATCATGAACCTCGCCGTGAATGCGCGCGACGCCATGCCCTCCGGCGGCAAGCTCACCATCGAAACCTCCAACGTCACTCTCGATGAAGAGTATGCCCGCCTCAAAACTCCTCTTCGTCCCGGCGATTACGTCATGGTCGCCATCAGCGATACCGGCGCCGGCATGGATGCCGAAACTCAGTCTCACATCTTCGAGCCTTTCTTCACCACCAAAGGCCCGAAGGGTACCGGCCTCGGTCTTTCCACTGTCTACGGCATCGTGAAGCAAAGTGGCGGATACGTCTGGGTATACAGCGAAGTAGGACGAGGTACCACTTTCAAAATTTACCTGCCCCGCGTTGCGGGCACTGGAGAAACCGCGGTCCAGGTTCCTGCACTGATTCAATCGCAGCGAGTGGAGCCCGGAACGGAAACAATTCTGCTGGTCGAAGACGAAGCCAACCTGCGCTATCTGGCCCGCCAGTATCTCGAGAAACAGGGATACAAGGTGATCGAGGCCGCCGACGGCGCGGTCGCCATGCAGATCGCGGTCGCCCATGAGGCAGTGATCCATCTCTTGCTCACCGACGTCATCATGCCCGGCATGAATGGACGCGAGTTGGCCCAGCGTATTTCAGAAATTCGCCCCAACGTGAAAGTTCTCTACATGTCCGGTTACACCGAAAATGTGATCGGACACAACGGCACGCTGGACGCCGGCGTACGCCTGCTCCAGAAGCCCTTCAACCTTCGCGACCTCAAGAACAAGGTGCGCGAAGTGCTCGATGCAACTACTCCCCCGGAGGTCGTCATGTCCACGCAGTCCGTCGCTACCGAACCCGCCGTGCGTGCGCGGGAAGTTCCGCCCACCCGCGCCCAACGTTTCCAGCTGCACTTGCCTCTGCGTTATCGCCGTCTCGGCGAGAAGGATTGGCATGTCGGCACTACCGAAAACATCAGCCGCTCTGGATTGCTCTTTCAGGGCGATGATATCCTCCAACCCAGCGCTCAACTGGAAATCAATCTGGTGCTGCCCACCGAAATTGCGGGTCTATCGGGAACAGAAGTGGTCTGCCGCGGAGAAGTCGTCCGCACGGTCGAGCCGCAAGGCAGCACCTTGAGCCCCGCTCTCGCAGCCCGCATTCTGCAATATCACTTCCAGCACGGCCCGCTCCCCAGGGCGTAAAATGCGAATCGGGTTTTGTGGGTAAGTGAAGTCTGGGAAAAGGCGGCCTCCGGGCCGCCTTTTGCGTTGCGTTGCGACGCTCTAGGTAGCGTGCTTTAGGTAGCGCCGGCGTCTCGCCCTCGCATCGTCGTTCGAAGCGGACGCCGCAGAGATTTCTGTGGGGACAGCCGCCCTCGGCTGTCCCGCCGCGAAGCCGCGCAAGAATGCAGCCCACGGCGCAAGCCGTGGGTGGGAAATTGGCGAAAAGGTCCCAGCCCCGAAGGGGCGTAAGAGGAGCTACGAAGCCACCCCGACGGCCGAACCAGCCTACAAATCCGCGGTCGCTTTTAAATCCCGTTCCCTCAGTTCCTGCACTTCCTCAGCCATCGCGTACTTCAAAGCCTCAATCCCCTTGCCGGTAACCGCGGAAGTCTCATACAACTTCAATTTCTTCTTCTTGCAATACTTTTTCAGGGCAGCCAATTTGTCCTTGTTCACCGCATCGATCTTCGACGCAACCATGATCATCGGCTTCTCTTCCAAGTGCGCCCCGAAACTGGCCAGCTCTCCCAGAATCACTTCCACATCCTTGGTCACATCCTCGCGCCCGCTTGAATCCGAAACGTCCACCAGATGCACCAGCAACCGCGTGCGCTCGATGTGCCGCAGAAACTGCGTACCCAGCCCTGCCCCGGCATGCGCTCCCTCAATCAATCCGGGAATATCCGCGACCACAAAACTGATTTCATTTTTCGCATCGCCGACCGCAACCACGCCAAGATTCGGCTCCAGCGTCGTGAAGGGATAATCGGCAATCTTCGGCCGCGCCGAAGAAATCCGCGAGATCAACGTGGACTTGCCCACATTCGGATATCCCACCAGCCCGACATCGGCCAGCAGTTTCAGCTCAAGCCGGTACGTGTGCTCTTCGCCGGGCCGTCCCGCCTCGTGTTCGCGCGGCGCCTGGTGCACCGAGGTCGCAAAGCGCGCATTCCCGCGCCCGCCGCGCCCCCCCCGGGCAATTACAAATGTCTGGTCGGCCTGCGTAAACTCGAAAGCCTTCTCCCCGGTCTCGTCGTCGTACACAATCGTTCCGACCGGAACCTTGAGCAGCACGTCGCCGCCATCGCGTCCAGTCTTGTTCGCGCCTTCGCCGTGGCGTCCGCGCTGGGCCTTGTGCTCGGGATTGAAACGGAAATGCACCAGCGTGTTGTGCCGTTCGCTGGATTCCATGACGACGTCTCCGCCCTTGCCGCCGTCTCCGCCCGACGGCCCGCCCCGAGGCACAAACTTCTCCCGCCGGAACGCCATGCAGCCGTTGCCGCCGTCTCCCGCCTTGACCCGAATTTTTGCCTCGTCAATAAACATCTGCGATGACACCAACCAACAAAAAAGCCCCGTCCGAAGGCGAGGCCCTTTGCTAAGACCATGTGTAGGACTGTGTGGCGCGGGCACTCCTGCCCGCGAAATCTAACCAGGATCCGAAACTTACTTCGCGAGACCTACTTCGCTTCCAGCGGCTCAACCATCACAAACTTACCCATCTGTCCCTTGTCCATGAACTTGATGCGGCCCGAGATCTTCGCAAAGAGAGTGTCGTCCTTGCCGCGGCCTACGTTCAGTCCGGGCTTCACCCGTGTTCCGCGCTGCCGCACGATAATGGTCCCGCCGGGCACGATCTGCCCGCCGAAAGCTTTGAACCCTAACCGCTGCGCGTTCGAGTCGCGCCCGTTTCGTGAAGTACCCTGTCCCTTTTTATGTGCCATAAAATCTAGTTCCCAGTGGCCAGTTGCCAGTTTTAAACCAACGAAAGAACGAAAGGAAGAGCGAAAGATTCATCTGTGGGGACAGCCGCCAAAGCCTGCCCCGAGCGAAGTCGAAGAGCCTGCCCTGAGCCTGTCGAAGGGGGCTGTCCACCGGGCTTAGCCCGGTATGCTCCTACCTCTTCTTGGAGCCCGCTTTCTTCGCGGTCTTCTTCGGAGCCGATTTCTTTTTCGCCGCCGCCTTCTTCGCCTTCGGCTCCGCTTCGTGCTCCTCGGTCGCGGCCGCCTTCACCCTCTTCGGCTTCGCTTCTTTCTTCGGCAGATCCGGAGCCTTGAAGCTCTGCCCGCCAAAAGCAATCTCCGCGATCCGGACTGAAGTGAATGCCTGCCGGTGCCCGCGCAGCTTTTTGTACTGTTTCTTGCGCTTGTAATGGAAGACCAGAATTTTTGCGCCGCGGCCCTGGCCAACGACTTCGCCGACGACGCGGGCGTCTGCCTGATTGCCCACTTGGCCTTCTTCACCCGAAACCGCGACCACCGGGAACTCCACCTGCCCGTCCGTGCCGGTTCCGACCTTCTCCACCCGAATCACATCGCCCGGCGCCACCCGGTACTGCTTCCCACCGGCGCGGATAACCGCGTACATACGTGTCTGCCTCCGTAAAATGTCTTTGAAATCCAGCCCCGCAATCGGAACGGAACCCAAGCGCACATCGGCGCCCAAAGGGATTGCTGATTTCCTTTGCTTGCTGTGTTTCCGCCCCGGCGCTTCAACAGCCAAGGCAGGCGTCCCCAGAACGGGTCGGCGAGTACAGTCAAACTCCATTATTTTATCGTGCGTTGTGGAAATCGGTCAAACAAAATGCCTTTCGGCCAAACCTTCAACCAGGAAGGACGCGAAGTATCACGAAGAAAAGCTACTGCAGCAAGGAATTCCTTCGTATGACTTAGTGCCCTTTGTGGTTGAAGGTTTTGCTGTTTTGGGCTCCCTGTGCGAGAATTCCGCCGGATTCAGGAGGAACTCATGCCCAAGCGTCTACTTACCGTTTCGTTTTGCCTGCTCGCCCTCGCCCTGTCCGTCTCCGCGCAAACCAAAAAATCCGCCATGAAGAAAGCGCCCGCCGGGCCGGTTCCGGATGTCGCCCTCATGCAGAAGATCTGGGACGGCTGGGCCACCCTCGACCCCGCCAATGTTGCCAAGTACTACGCCACGGGCCCGCACACTTTTTTCGATATAGCTCCACTGAAATATGGCAGCTGGGATGAATATCAGAAAGGTGTCAAAGGAGTGCTCGCCGGCTACAAAAGCGCGAAGTTCACCGTGGACGGCCCCGAGATTCATCCGCACGGCGATCTCGTCTGGGCCACCGCCATCATCAAGAACGAAATGACTACGAAAGTGGGGAAAGTCGAAATGGGCGCTTTCCGCTGGACCGTCATCTGGGAGAACGAAGACGGCAAGTGGCTCATCGTCCACGAACACGTCTCCGCGCCGCTCCAGTAAAAAAGGTCGAGCCACTGATCAACACGGATCTGCACGGATTAGAAACATTCTTTTCGTGATCCGTGGAGATCCGCGCAAATCGGTGGCCAACGTTTTCAGTACGACTTCCAGAAGAAGTAGATACTCACGCCCGCCCCGATCAGCACTACCAACCAGCGGATCCAGGCTTGGGGGAGTTTCATCGCGTAGTGCGCGCCCAGGTAGCCTCCGGCGACGGCGCCGGCGATCATCACAATCGCCTGCCACCAATAGATCGCGCCCGCGATAATAAACATAGCGACCGCAACGCCATTGATGACAAATCCCATCACGCTTTTCAGCGCGTTCATGGCGTGGATGTCTGACATTCCAAGCGCGGTCATCATCGCCAGCATCACGATGCCCATGCCGCCGCCGAAGTATCCGCCATAGATGGCGACACACAACTGAAACAGCGTCGCTCCAAACAGCGCCGAAGCTGTGGTCTCGTGCTCGACAACCGAGACGCGCCTGCCTGCCAATTTTTTGCCGAACGCAAACAGCAAGGTCGCTCCCAGAATCAGCCACGGAATCAGCCGCATGAATGTGTGCGCGGGGGTCTTCAACAGAAGGTGAGCTCCGATCGATCCGCCTGCCAGACTGGCGACCAGCAGCGGAATCAGAATCCGCCGCGGAACGTCCAACCGCTTGCGATAGGCGCCGCCGCTGGCCGCCTGTCCGCTCCAGAGCGAGATCGTGTTTGTCGCGTTCGCTGGAATCGGAGGCACCCCGGTAAACAGCAGCGCCGGGAACGCAATGAAACTCCCGCCTCCCGCGACGGAGTTCAAAGCTCCTCCCAGCGCTCCCGCAGTGAACAGAAATACGATGGTCAGTAGAGTCAAGCAGCTAGGTGTACCAGAAATGATGCCGCACCGCCAACCAACAGCATCGGCCACGGATTTCCACGGATCCTAACGGATAAAAAGAAAGTGTTTTGATCCGTCGAAATCCGTTCCAATTCGTAGCGAAGGGTCCTTTGCGATTACCTCTGTCATCCCGGGTAACTCGAGATTTCTTGCAGAAACATCCTTCCTGTTTCAGGGTTAATATCAACGGAATGTGGGGAGACTTTCTCATGCGTAACCAATGTGTGCTGTTTTTGACCGCTCTGCTGTGCAGCGTCGCCTGGGGACAAGCTCAGAATGCTTCACCGAATGCAGCGCAGTCCTCCGGTCAGCAATCCATGCCCGGCATGGATATGTCCGGTGGCATGCATCACGCCATGTCGAACATGAAAGACACGCCCATGGACAACGACAATTCCGACAGCGAGGCCAGCGCCCACGTCATGCACTCCATGGAGGGCCACATGGACATGGGCCCGCATATGAAGATGACCGCCCTGCGCCAGCCCAAAGCGGGCGACGCTGCCCGCGCTCAGAAAGTAGCCGAGCAAGCGCGCGAGGCGTCAGAAAAATACAAGGACTATCACGCCGCGCTCGCCGATGGCTTCAAGATCTTTCATCCTGAAATCCCGCAGAAGATGTATCACTTCACTAACTACGGCTACGCTCTCGAGGCGCGCTTCCGCTTCAATCCCGAGCATCCCACGTCGTTGCTCTACGAAAAGCACGGTGACGACTACAAGTTGATTGGCGTGATGTACACCGCGCCCAAGCGCTTCACCGAAGATCAGCTCGACGAACGCATTCCGCTCAGCGTCGCGCAATGGCACGAGCATGTGAACTTCTGCATGCCGCCCGCCGGCAAGAGAGACAAAATGCGCGGACCCCGTCCGCAGTTTGGCTTGCGAGGATCGATCACCACGCAGGAAGCCTGCGACGCCGCCGGCGGCACGTTTCATCCCGTCATCTTCAACTGGATGGTGCACGTCTATCCCTTCGAGAAAGATCAGGCCAGCATCTGGTCGGTCGAACGCCAGCACGGCGACACCGACTAGCCAGCTCTCGTAGCGCCGGCGTCCCGCCGGCTGTCCTGCGGGCGTCTCGCCCGCAGCCCTGGCCATTTCCCCTTCAACTTCAAATCACAAAACACCGCCCACATGTTCTCTTTTTCTTCTACTGAATCCCGCCAGGGTCTTGCTATCCCTTCGACGCGTTCATCGTCCAATCAACAACGCTGGCTTCCCACCAAGACGGGGAACTTTTAGCGCAGCGCATACGTAACATCTGAGAATCGAAAGCCGGCGCAGATAACGCCGGCTCGAGTGGATCGGAAGATTCTTGCGGGGTCTGGGGATTCTCTCACACTCGGTTTGGCGGCCCAGGTGAGAAAACCCCCAAGCGGAGGCTCAAGCTTGGGGCTTGTGCCCGTAACCCCGGCGGCAGAATTGTAGGCCATTCGCGGGGAAACTCAAGTGTTTTTTCGCACTGGTCGCGAACCGGGCCGCCCCAACCGCTTCCCGACGTGACTTCGGGAAAGAAAAAGGAGCAGCGATGAAGTTCGCGACAGTTTCAAAAACTCTGATCATGGGCGTGGCTCTTCTGTTGGCGTCCAGCGCTTTCGCGGCAACCAAGGCCAATCTCAGCTTGCCCCATCCCACGAACGTAAACGGAACGATGCTTTCTCCCGGCGACTACAAGCTGGAGTGGGACGGAACTGGTCCCGAACGTCGAAGTCAGCATCCTGCAGGGCAAGAAGGTGGTCGCCAAGGTCCCGGCCAAACTGGAGGATGTAAGCACTCCATACCAGAACGATGCCGCGGTCGTGAAGCAAAATGGGGACGGCACCGCATCGCTTGCCGAAGCTCGCTTCCAGGGCAAAAAGTATGTGCTGCACATCGGCGAAGCCAACAACGGCATGCAAGCCGGATCGAGCAAGTAGAGCGCGTAGAAAAAACTGGATAGAAATACAACGGGAGCGCGAGAGCGCTCCCTCTTACTTACTATTTATTTGCTGCCAACGCGGATGCGCTCAATTCTTCACCGTCATCGCGTCGGAGTCGACGGCCTTCTTACCGGTAACGCCTTCCAACCCAGCCAAAACTCCCCGATAATCATTCTTGTCGCATTGCATGGCGAAGCCGCCCTTTTTGTCCCCGTCAGCCCAGGTGAGGCCCACGTAATGCTTCTTCGATTTTGTTAGGGCCATGAGGGCACCAATCCCAAACGACACTACCGCCAACCCAATTGCCGCGCCAACCCGCCGGTGAACGTCCTGGCCGTAGCTGATCTCCGTGACGGCTGACGTAGGAATCGTCACTACATCAGACTTATCCTTCACTAGGCGGATTTGGTTTGCCTCGATAAATAGTTTCATCCCGGTGCCAGCTTTAGCGTCGGTTACAGACCCGCCGTCATATGTAACCTTGTAAGCATTGTCACCGGCTATCAACGTTAGCGGAATAGCCAAGCACAGAACGAGTACCAGCAGTTTTTTCATGACGCCTCTCTAAGCTACCAACTCAAACTAACTTGTATAGATACAAAGTGAACGCTTCCCGAGTTTTTAACTCGGACTCTCGGCATCGGGAGCCTCCGACGAAACTTACACACTTCGGGGGGATGAAGTGCTGGGAACCAGATATTATGCGCTCGCAACCGCGCTCCGGCAATGATTGCGCAAAACGGGGAGTGGGCTAATTCCGTATTGCTGCCTGTCTTTAGTTCAGGTGTGGATTTGCTTGGGACCGTCGGATTTCGCGCAGCATCTTCGTGATCTCCTTGCCAAGTTGTTCCGGCGGGAGCTTGGGTCGCGCACTATTCGCCGTGGGCATCGCGGCGATGAGAATTCCCTCAATTTCATCTCGCTGGTCAGAGTCTTCGATCACAAAGAAGGAAAAGAAGTTCCACAGGTTGTAGTGGCGTCTCTTGGGGTTCCAAGCATGTTGCCAGAGTCGGCTGCGCATTTTGGTAGCCTTCCCGATGTAGTATGGCACGCCATCTCGATAGAGAATGTAGACGCCTGGTTTCTTCAGAATATCTAGGGTTCGCGCTAGCATGCGCTGACGCCCTTTGACGGAGACGAGTCGGTCAAACACTTCTCTCGGCCACATTCGTGCGTAGCTCGTGACGAGCGAAGTTTTAGTAGCCATGCCCAACCTTCTCTTCTTTTTGTATCGTGAATGATCCCATGCAGCGTCCGCCGAACGCAAGCACCACTTGCCTGCCAGATTATGACCGCAGGAATGGCCACACAGGCGAACTCACTGGCCGCCGGCCACCGGCCACTAGTACTTCGGCACCTTCGGATCCACCCGATCCGACCACGCCGTGATTCCGCCCGTCAGGTTGTGCACCTTGTTGAATCCAGCCTGCTGCAAGAATGCGACTGCCTTCGCACTGCGTCCGCCCATCTTGCAGTGGACGACGATCTCGCGGCTAGAATCCAACTCGTTCACACGCTTCGGTAGATCATTCAGCGGGATCAGATATCCCCCGATATTGCAGATCTGATATTCGTGCTGCTCGCGCACATCGAGCACGAACAGATCTTCTTTCGCATCCAAGCGCCGCTTGAGTTCTTCAACTTGAATCTCTGGAACGCCGCTGCTCACAGGTTTTTCCTCTCCTCGAATGCCGCAAAATTCGTTGTAGTCTATCAGCTTCGTCACCGTCGGATGCGTGCCGCAGACCGGGCAATCCGGATTCTTGCGCAGCTTCAGTTCGCGGAACTTCATGCCCAGCGCGTCAATCAGCAGCAGGCGCCCGATCAGCGGTTCGCCCACTCCCAGGATCAGTTTGATCACTTCGGTCGCCTGCATCACGCCCACAAGGCCCGGCAGAATTCCCAGCACGCCGCCTTCGGCGCACGACGGCACCAATCCCGGCGGTGGCGGCTCGGGATACAGGCAGCGGTAGCACGGACCCTCTTCGGTCGCGAACACGCTGGCCTGGCCTTCAAAACGGAAAATCGATCCGTACACATTCGGCTTGCCCGTCAGCACGCAGGCGTCGTTCACCAGATAGCGTGTGGGAAAGTTGTCGGTGCCGTCGGCAATGATGTCGAACTCGCGAAACAATTCCAGCGCGTTCGCGCTGCTTAAGCGCGTATCGAATGTTCGCAGGTTGAGAAATGGATTGATCCCCTTCAGCTTGTCCGCCGCCGAGTCCAGCTTTTTGCGCCCCACGTCGGCGGTCGAATGGATGATCTGACGCTGCAGGTTGGTGTAATCCACGACATCGAAATCGACCAGTCCCAATGTGCCCACGCCCGCGGCCGCCAGATACAAGGCCAGCGGCGATCCCAGTCCTCCCGTGCCGATGCACAGCACGCGCGCGGCCTTCAACTTCTGCTGGCCTTCCATGCCGACCTCGGGCATGATCAGATGCCGCGAGTAGCGCAGGATCTCGTCTTTATTCAGTGTCACCGGAATTTCTGTGGTGGTAGCCATAATGTCCTCGGTTGAAGTTCGTTTCCTTCGTGTACCTTCGTGCCCTTCGTGGTTCAAGAATTTCGTTTCACCAACGCCTGGGAGATTTCAGGAACAGCGGGTGTTCAGAACGAACAACAGGAAGGGCGACAACAACGCATTGAAATGGCAGGTCTCAAAATTCCAAATCCCCAGTCAGGCCGCGCCTCCGGCGATGGAAGGCACAATCGAAATGTTATCACCGTCTTTGAGCGCGGTCGCTTCTTTCTGCAGGTAGCGGATGTCTTCGTCATTGACGTAGAGATTGACGAAAGCCCGCAGCTTGCCCTCTTCGGTGTAAAGGTGCTTGCGCAGGTCAGGGTGCTGGATGACCAAAGCGTTCATTGCCTCGCCCACGGTCGACCCTTGAACTTCGACAGAAGCCTGTTTGCCCACATATTGCCGCAACGGCGTAGGAATGAGAATCTTGCTCATAGGATTACTGTAAGAGATGCGGCAGGCCCAGGGCAAGATTCAGGCCTTAGGCTGTCGCCCGCCGACTTTGACTTCGGGCGCCCGTTGAGCATCGGTGATGGAGAGCAGATTATCTTCCGTGTCGTAAACGTCCGCTGATAAATTGGGGAACGTCCCGTCTGCCCCTGGGTTCTCGTCGGCTTGAATATGCCACTAAGCCTTCACAGCACTCAGCCTCGCGACGGCGGCGATCTCCGTAGTTTCTCGTCCAGGGAGACTAGTAGCTCTTCGCCCGGGGCGGTGATGAGAAACCACAATTCTTCAGCTTCGTGTGAATGATATGTGGTCCTCCGGTTCTGAGGGGAGTTTACCGCAAGAATCCAGGAGTCAACGAATCCCAACGCGATGAGGTTCTCTAGGGTATGCCTGATCTCCGCGTCGCTAAAAGAGAAGCCATCCTCCTTTGACCACGTCTTAACCTTTAATCTAACCCCCGACATGTTTTCATATAGCGGATCCACTGCCGAAAGTACGTACCAACTCAGATGTTCCCCGTCCACCACTGTAGTTTACCTCCCCGAGCATCGTCCCCCAAAGCCCATGGAAGGGCGGCGCCGAATGTGATGTCCGTCGTTCCCTGCACTGTATTTTGATTTGCGTCTTGCCAGCGCTGCTACCATGAATCGTGCTCCCACTGCTCGACATCCGCCAACTGAATATCGAATTTCCGGCAAGGCGAAGTCTGGCGCCTGCCAAAGGCGCGGGCTCGAGCTCGCTGCGGGCCGTCCGCGATCTCAGCTTCTCGATCGGCGCTGGCGAAGTACTGGGCCTGGTGGGCGAATCCGGGTCAGGCAAGTCGATCACCTCGCTCGCCATCTTGCGCCTCTTGCCGCCTGAGGCTCGGGTCTCCGGCGAAATCCTGTACGCAGAGAATGGTGCGGGAGCGCGCAATCTTCCATCCCTGAATGACGATGCCATGCGGCAACTGCGAGGCTCGCGCATCGCCATGATCTTCCAGGAACCGATGACGGCCCTGAATCCTGTCATGCGCGTGGGCGATCAGATCGCCGAGGCGGTGCTCGCTCACCATTCCGTCTCGAAGAAGGAAGCCCGGCAGCGCGCCGTCGACGCGATGAACGACGTGGCGATTCCCGATGCCGCACGCCGTGCCCGCGACTATCCTCACCAGCTCTCGGGTGGAATGCGGCAGCGCATCATGATTGCCATGGCCATCGTGAACCGTCCGCAGTTGCTGATTGCGGACGAACCCACGACCGCGCTCGATGTCACGATTCAAGCGCAAATCCTCGAACTGCTCGCCGACCTTCGACAGAAATTCGGCCTGGCCATACTCTTCATCTCGCACGATCTGGCCGTGGTTTCGCAAGTCGCCGACCGCGTTGCCGTGATGTACGCGGGCAGCCTGGTGGAGATGGGCGGCAAGCGCGGCATCTTTCAGGCTGCGGCGCATCCGTACACGCGCGGACTGCTGCACGCGGTGCCTGACCTGAACACCGATCGCGCGCGGCCTCTCGAGACGATTGAGGGAACCGTTCCAGCGCTGCACAACCTGCCTTCCGGATGCGCCTTCGAGCCACGGTGTGAATTCCGCATCGATGAGTGTGCCCGCGCTCTTCCGCCGCTGGTCGAAGTTGGCAGCGGACACTGGGCTCGCTGTCCGGTGCTGAATCCCTCAAGAACATAGGGCAGGCAACGATTCGGGGAAGTATTTCGCCCTGTCCAAGATGACGCCACAAGCATCCCTTCGCCATATTCGGCGGTCCGGTCTATAATCGGCAGCTTGTCCGGTGATCTGTGCGCATATTGCTGCTGAGCGACATTCACGCCAACCTTGAAGCCCTTGACGCTTGCCTGGCTGCGGCCCCGTCTTTCGACGTGATCGTGAACCTGGGTGACATTGTGGGTTACGGGGCAAGCCCGAACGAAGTGACCGACCGCTCGCGGGAGCTGGGCAAGGTCTTCGTGCGCGGCAATCATGACAAGGCCGCAACCGGCGTGATGGATCTCGAGGATTTCAATCCCATGGCTGCGGCGGCGGCGCTGTGGACGCGCAACGAGCTGACGCCTGAAAACCTGCAGTGGCTGCGGGCTTTGCCGCATGGGCCGGTTTCGCTGCCCGATTTCCCCGCCGTGCAACTGGTGCACGGCTCGCCGAACGATGAGGATGAATACGTGGTGTCGCTGGGCGATGCGCTGGCGCCGCTGATCACGCTGACCATGCCTCTGACTTTCTTCGGGCACACGCACCTGCAGGGTGGATTCTTTGCCAACGGATCTTCGGCGGACGGATTTCGTCCGGAATACAAAACCGTGGGGCAGGCGGAATCGGTTCCGCTGCAACTCAAGGGCACGGCCCGTTACTTGATCAATCCGGGATCGGTGGGGCAACCGCGCGACGGGGATTGGCGAGCCGCGTTCGCTCTGTTCGATACCGACGCGCAAATTGTCCACTTCCACCGCACGCCTTACAACCTGAAAGAGGCGCAGGACCGCATCTTTGAGGCGAAGCTTCCGCCGCGGCTGGCGACGCGTTTGGCTGCGGGACGTTAATGCTGCATTCTGCAAAGCCTGTATAAAAGCGCCAAAAAAATTTGAGTGATGCGCGTTTCACTTCGCGGAGCGCCGCTTCCGTTTTGGGAAAACCGCAGCCTCTCGGGTATGCCCCCCTCCCCCCCCCACCCCTCGAAAAGCCTTGACTGGCGCGGGGTCTGCAAAAATGCTCCGCAAAATCTTGATTGGCAAGGAGTTAGCAGTCAAAATCTTGATTGCAAAGCACTTACGGCCAGGTAACGGATCTTGAGAGAGACCGCTCACGCCTTGGCTAGGATCTGCTTTCCCGAAATTGTGCGCAAGGTCAGATGTCACATCGTCATGCCCCGAGCTGTGGATTTCGGAACCGTGGCCCGCAATTGCTAAACTCGGGCATGCCCTCTAATTCTCCACTCCGCAGCGGCACAAAACATCTATTCGAGATGCGCGAAAATCCTCCCGAGCGCTATTTGGTTGCGCATAGCGATGGCGGGGCGCGGGGGAATCCCGGGCCAGCGGGCTACGGAGTCGTGATCAAGGACGAATCCGGGCGCAAAGTGGCCGCTCTCAGCGAATACCTTGGGCACCAGACGAATAACTTTGCCGAATACCAGGGACTGATTGCGGCTCTCGAGTACGCGCTCAAGCATGGGCCGAAGGCGCTGAAACTGATCAGCGACTCGGAGCTGCTGGTGCGGCAGATCAAGGGCATCTACAAGGTGAAGAACCCGACCTTGCAAGATCTGCATGCGCGGGCCAAGGAATTGATCGCGAAGCTGGAATGGTTTTCGATCGGGCACGCACTGCGGGAAAACAATCAGGAGGCAGACCGGCTGGCGAATGACGCGATGGATAAGGGCATGGGGCGCGGCGCGCGGTCGAGTTCTCCGGCGCAGAACGTGGCGCAGCCGTTGCCGGTGCAGGAATTTGAGGGAGTGGTCCGGGACGGAAGAGTGGAGTTAGTGAACGGTGGTCTGCCCGAGGGAACGCGCGTGCAAGTACGTGTGAAGAGGTGAAGGGTGTGGAATGAGATGAGTCAAAACGTGTAAAGGCCGGATAGCGACAGTTGACTTCCGGCTTGCCCGTCATCCGCTCCTCAGGAACTTCGGATGCTGGAGCTTGCGACTCTTCACAAACAGGTCTGTTCTCCACACACGCCGCTTGCGGTCCGTAACGAAGGGCCCCTTTCCGTCGAGTGACCCAGCCACGCGTGCCAATTCCCTAACTTCCAACCGAAGCGTACTCCCGTGGGAAGCTTAGGAGCGGTTGGTGAATATCGACCTGATCATCGGCTGACGGGCCATAGATAGCCGGTACTTTGCCACCCATAGGGCGAATATAGACCGTGAGCTGGCCACGATGGTGGATGGCATCGAAGAGCCCAAGCCAGAACATGTGTCCCATACAAGTCTCGTAGAATACCCGACCATCCACCACAAACTGCGTGGGCCTTTGATGCCAGCTTGCATCGTCAATCTTCCTCAAGCGTGGAGCCAGTTCCTGGTGGGCCTTCTCGTAGGCGGCGATCATCTCCTCCAGATTCATGGTGATTGGCGGTATCTTCCAGTTGATTTGCCCAGTTTCCAGAAGCTCGATCCAACAACGTTTTTCGACGGCCTGCAACCACACCAGATCGGCCGCCGAGCGCGAGTTGGGGTGCGGCCGATAGTCCCACCGGTCGGCATGAACTGCCCTGAATGTCTTCAAGAACACCGGATACTCGTCTTCCCAGCAACGAATAAAAAAGTCCCGATTGGTCATGACTGTTCTCCTGATTTAGAGATTCACGCGACGCATCAAATCCTGAAACCGTGGCTCGCCCCGCAGGGAACTCCAATCCAAGTCCACACCCAGATGAACCATGGCTATGAGGTGCTCCTCGTAGGCCCTCTCCAGCCAATCCAAGGCATGTTCTTTGTCGCCGGCGTGAGCGTAGAGGCGGGCAATCTGGGTGGGTTGAACGTAGGTGGAATGGGACCGCTCGACCAATGTCTCCGCCGCCACACACATCGCTCCGGAATAGCCGGCATCGGTGTACCCGCGTTGCAGGGCTTGCACAACTTCCTTGTCTCCCAACGCCTCAAAAAACGTCTTCGCTGCTTCCACTGCTTCTTCGTGCATTCCCTTTCCGTAGTACGCGCTCCATAGACGCAAGTGCGCCGCTGGAAGATGGGGCTCACTTCTGAGCGCCTTGCCCAGCTCGGCGATCGCCTCGTCATACCGGCACAAATAGAGCAAGTGCCAGCCATTGAAGCATTGATAAAAGAAATTGAGCGGGTCCAACTCCAGAGCCCGCCCGAGGTGCTTCTTCCATTCCTCGGGATGTCCCCGCGAGATCGCCAAGTCCGCCAAGAAGAAGTGGGCATCGACAGAATTGGGCGTGAGTTCCGTTGCACGTTTGTATTCTTTCGTCGCTTCGTCCCAGTTCCATTCCGCAGCTCGAATCATGCCCATGCTTATATGCGCTTCGGCGAGCGAATCATCCAGCTCAATCGCCTTCAGGGCAGCGGCCTTTGCCTTCGGAAATGCCTCACGCGGTGGCACAAGCCCACAGTCGCCGCGGGAACACCACACACTAGCAATGCCCACATAGGCCAAGGGGTCGCTGGGGTCTTTCTCCAAGCTGACCTCGAAATACTTCAGCGCTGTATCCAAATGCTCACGCGAGAGTTTGTACCAATGAAAGCGGCCCTTGAGATAGGCTTCATAGGCGCCGGCGTTGACCCGTCGTGCGCCCGCCAACCGCTTTGCCTCCTCCGGCGTGATCGCAACCTGAATCTCGCGGGCAATGGCGCGTGCGATTTCGCTTTGCACCAGGAGCACGTCCTCAAAATCTCTGTCGTAGCTCTCCGCCCACAGATGAGTGTCGCTGGCAGCATGAATGAGCTGGGCAGTGATGCGCACCCGCGGACCGACCCGCATGACTGACCCTTCCACCAGCGCATCGACGTTCAGCTCCGCGGCAATCTGCGGCAGCGGGGTCTCGCTTCCCTTGTAGCGCATCACTGAAGTTCGAGAAGTTATCTTCACAGCCTGGAGTTTGGCCAGGTTGCAGATTAAGGTCTCGGTCATGCCGTCGGCAAAGTATTCCTGCTCAGGATCGTGCGAGAAGTTGTTCAAGGGCAGCACGGCCAGCGACCGGATACGTCTCGAACGCGTGCGCTTGCGAGGAGCGCCAGCGACGATGCTGGCGGATGATGTGGGTGAGATCAGCCGCCGCAGGTCCACATGCAGTTCTTTCGCTGACTGATAGCGGTTCTCTGCGTCTTTTTCCAGGCACTTCAAAATGATGTCGGCCAGACGCGCTGAAAGCCGGGGCTGCAAGCGCTGGGGCGAGGTGGCGTGACCGTGAAGGATCTGATCCGTCAGCACCGCCGATGTCTTGCCCTCAAAAGGAAGGCGCGCCGTGGCCATTTCATACAGCACCACGCCTGCGGCCCACACGTCGCTGCGCGCATCCACCCTCTCGCCTCTTAACTGCTCCGGTGCCATGTATGGCAGGGTGCCAGCGATCGCGCGGGTTTGGGTCAGAGTTTCGGTTTCGGCATCGTCACTCACCGGCTGCACCAGCCGGGCCAGACCGAAGTCGAGAATCTTCAGCCTGCCGTCGGCGGTAAGCCGCAAGTTCCCCGGTTTCAAGTCACGATGAATTACGGCTCGCTCGTGAGCAGCGGTCAGCCCTTCGGCCAGTTGCACACAGAGTCGAGCTGCTTCTTTTTCCGGCAATGGCCCCGCTGCGAGCTTCTCGCTTAGGGTTGTTCCTGGAACATACTCCATCACCAGGAAGTCCACTCCCGCCTGGGTATCGAAGTCGTGGACCGTGGCGATGTTGGGATGGTTGAGCCGCGAAAGAGTCAGGGCTTCATTGCGGAAGCGTTTGCGCGAAGACTCGTCCGACAATGTGCCGGATGGCAAAACCTTGATCGCTACTTCGCGATTGAGGTGTTCATCGTGGGCCCGATAAACCTCCCCCATCCCTCCCGCGCCGATCTTCTCGGCAATGCGGTAGTGGCCCAACGTTTGGCCGACAAGCACGTCCTGACCAACCGCTTGGAGCGCCATGGGGAAATTCCTCCTTCCCCTCACCCTCTCAGCCAAATCGTAGGCCCGGTGGGAGCCCTAGTCAACGTAAACCAGCCCGAACCTTGCCTGAACCCGCTAGG
>CAVWHT010000004.1:0-155036 GCA_963754885.1 uncultured Acidobacteriota bacterium
AGGCTGCTGAAAAAGTACTGCTAATCCACAGCTGAGTATGTTACGAGAAGGCATGCGCGGAACAGATCAGCAGCAGAATCATATGTTCAGTTACTTGTCACCCGAAACGCGCGTGCGCCAGGATCATCCACTGCGTGCCATCCGGGCCATGGTTGATGTGGTGCTCGCCCAGTTGTCGCCGCGGTTTGACAGCATGTACGCGGCCATGGGCCGGCCGTCGATTCCGCCGGAGAAGCTGTTGCGGGCGCAGTTGCTGCAGATGCTGTACACGATCCGCAGCGAGCGCTTGCTGATGGAAGAGATGGACTACAACTTGCTGTTCCGCTGGTTCGTAGGCCTGAACGCGGATGACGAGGTGTGGGACGCGACCACCTTTACTAAGAATCGCGATCGGTTGCTGCAAGCGGACGTGGCCAAGGAGTTGTTGACGCAGGTGGTGGCGCAAGCGAGTGGCCAAGGTCTGACGTCGGATGAGCATTTTACGGTAGACGGGACGCTGCTGGAAGCCTGGGCGGGAGCGAAGAGTTTTCAAGCCAAAGAGGGGAAATCGGGCCCTCCCCCGGATGATCCCGGCAACCCGACGGTGGACTTTCACGGCGAACGGCGATCGAACCAGACGCATGAGTCGAAGACGGATCCGGAGGCGCAGTTGGCGCGAAAGGAGCGGGCAAGGAGTCGAAGTTGAGTTACAGCGGGAATCTGTTGGTGGAGAACCGCAACGGGCTGATCGTGGCGGCGGAAGTGTTTCAGGCCAATGGGACGGCAGAACGGGATGCAGCGCTGGTGATGTTGGAGAAGTTGCCGGGCACGCAGCCGGTGACGGTGGGGGGAGACAAGGGCTTTGACACGCAGGGGTTCGTGGCCGAGTGCCGGAATATGAATGTGACGCCGCATGTGGCGCAGAACCACAAACGGCCTGGCGGCAGCGCCATCGATGGGCGGACGACGCGGCACTCCGGCTACGCCATCAGCCAAAGAAAGAGGAAGCGAATCGAGGAGTGCTTCGGCTGGCTGAAGACGATTGCGCTGATGCGGAAGCTGCGACATCGCGGCGTCTGCGTGGTGGATTGGATCTTCACCTTCGCCTGCGCGGCCTACAATCTGGTGCGCATGCGAAACCTCGCGGTTGCAGTTCCTGCGGTGTAAGTCGAGGCCGAAGTGTGTCCCGCAGCGCAAAAAGATAGCGCTGGGGGCTGGAAAAGCACTGAGAATCAACTTTTCCGACATAGATAGATGAAAACAATGAAAGACGGCAAAGGAAACTATGTCCATCGCTAGTTTTTCAGCAGCCTGCTAGAGAGTTTTGGCGGGATTCTGCTTTGACATAGAATCTTGGAAGAGGTGGGACATGGGCGGGATGACGGCGAGTTTGGCGGGGCTGAACGAGGGCCTTCGCGTGAGACACATTGCGGCGTCTCCGCTATTGACGTGTTCCGCCAGCGATGACTTAGATGAAGTTCTCTCACGGCCGGATCTCGTGGGCATTGACCAGATCCCCATCCTGGACGACGGGGGGCGGATGGTGGCGCTATGGGAGCGCGTGGGCAAGTGGAAGCGTCTGCTCGATGACTCTCTGCTCGTGTCTGCGGATGCGCCGCTGTGGGATTTCATCCATACGTTGCATGAGCAACCGTACCGGCTGGTCGTAGACAAAACGAAGATCGCCGGGATCGTGACCTGGAGCGACCTTCTGAAGGTCCCGGTTTTTGTGCTCGCCTTCTCGCTCCTGGCGGAGCTGGAGCTTGCAATGAATCACAGGATTCTCGAGCAATATAAGGATGACAGTTGGGTTGGGTTGCTCGATACGAAAGTTCAAGAAAAAATCGTCTATAGACGTCAAAAACTCGCAGCGGAGAATCTCACGTTACCGACCATTGAGGCTGCCGACTTGTGGCACAAGGCGATGGTGCTGCGGGGAATGCTAAGCGTTGGCCGCGACTTCGAAGCCGAACTCGACAAGGTGGTGAAGCTCCGGAACGACGTGGATCACGTCAAAGACATGGTGCGGGGCGACGCGGACCTGAAGGGATTTGTCGAGCATCTGGAGACGACCGAGACATGGTTGCATCTCCTCAAGAATCCCAAGGCGGCAACTGGGGCGGGAGCGTAGCAGAAAGCTGACAATCCTGAAACTTTTGCAATAACAAACGCTACCCTCAAAGGGGTGGATCGTAGGGACTGCGCGCTTCCATTTTCCATGGTTTGTACTACTCTGGATGTGCGCTACGACGCTCATTTGTATGTTTTTCGATCCCAACGCACTCAAAATCTATGTTGACGGTTCCGCCTTGAAGAACCCTGGAGGACCCGGCGGTATCGCCGGTATCGCTGAATTTCCAGAGACTCTGAACCGAGACAACGAAGTGATCTTCGAAGAAGGCTACTTTGAGACGACGAACAACAGAATGGAGCTGCGAGCTTGCATCGGGGCCTTCGAACATGCGCGGCAGTTCGCGGCTCTCTTAGGGCATCCACGCATCATCGTGATTAGCGATTCCCAGTACGTAAATGACAATCTTCACCGTGCTCCTTATTGGAAGAAGGATGGATGGAAGAACGCCGGCGGCAAGCCGGTTGAGAATGCGGATCTGTGGAACGAACTTCTCTTGTTGCGACCAAAGGTAAGGACCTCCACAGAGATTCGATGGGTAAAAGGAAAGTCCGCGCCCATTCTTAAGGAAGTTGATCGCCGCGCTAAAGCCGCTGCGACGCGGCCCACGAATGTGGATCGAGGATTCCGAGGCGGAAAAGTCGCGCGTTCAAAGACGCCAGGTCGGAGTGCTTCAACCCTGTTTTCGGCCGGTGGTCAGGAGTTGGTGATAAACATTTACAGGAAGAAACTCGCCGGGAAAACAGAGGACAAAATCTATTTCGATTTGTTTTCCGAAAGTAAGGGAGAATTCACAGCAAAGTACCACGCGTTTACAACTGCCGAAATTGCGAATGAGTTGCATAGGAGCCACCGTTACAGGGTTCGGTTTAATGACAACCCCAAGCACCCGATCATCGAGAGCGTATTTGAAGAGGTGGCGCTTGCACCCGGACCTGGTAGTGAAGGTGCGGAATGAGGCGGGAAGAGCGGGAAAGCCGACAGTCCTTTTTTCACAATTTGAAGACCCCTTAAGACCGCTAAAGCCCAACAGGTTTTGCGTCGTATCTTGCAGAGAAACAGAGCACTTGGTAAGGTGAGAACGCAGTATGGAAGGAGCCACGGAGGAACAACCCACAGAGAACAAGCCCGAGGTTAAAACCCTGAGGCAATTCGTCAACGAAAACCAGCATCTGCTGGAAGCATTGGGTGTTTTTGCGGCGCTGACGGCGCTTGCCAATCAACTTCCAGTCAAAATTCTTGGTCAGCTTCTCTCCTTCTCCTGTCTTGCAGCCACAATTTTGCTTGGCATCGAACTCTACGCACAAGCACCGGCGCGGCATTCTCCCGCTGCGCACAAGCTCGAGTTTTTCAAGACTGCGCTGTACTCCACCTCAGCGATCACCCAAAACCGGCCACTGAGTATCACCTGAAAACCGGCCAACGAGAGTAGCGTCCGGGACATTGATTCCCGCGGAGGCTTGTAGGCTCCGTGGGCATGGCCAATGTCTTGAACGAAGAGAAGAAACAACAAGTCTTAGCACTGGGACGGCTGGGCTGGTCGCTGCGGCGCATCCAGCAAGCGACCGGAATCCGTCGTGAAACCGCAGGTGTGTACCTGAAAGCGGCGGGGATTGCGGTGCGTCCGCCCAGTGGCTGGGGGCGGTGCGAACCAAAACCGGCCAACGAGAACGAGGTGATCACCGACTCTGCCGTGGTCCCTGGCCCCAGCGCTTGCGAGCCATACCGGGATGCCATCGACTTAGGACTCAGCCGTGGCCGCAATGCGCGGGCGATTTGGCAGGATCTGGTCTCCGAGTACGGCTTCGCCAGCAGCTACCAAAGCGTGCAGCGCTTCGTGCGCAAGCGGCGCGGAACCCAAACCCCCGAAGCCCGCGTCGTGATCGTCACCGCGGCTGGCCAGGAGGCGCAAGTCGATTACGGCACCGGTCCGATGGTGCGCGATCCCGAGAGCCGCAAGTACCGGCGCACCCGGCTGTTCGTGCTGACGCTGGGCTGCAGCCGCAAGTCGGTTCGTCTGCTTACCTTCCGCTCCAGTTCGCGCATCTGGGCCGAACTGCACGAACGCGCTTTCCGCCGGCTGGGCGGCGCCACCCGCATCGTCGTGCTCGACAATCTGCGCGAGGGCGTGCTCGTCCCCGACATTTACGATCCCACCCTCAATCCCCTTTATCGCGACGTGCTGGCGCACTACGGCGCGGTCGCCATGCCTTGCCGGATTCAAGATCCCGACCGCAAAGGCAAAGTCGAATCCGGTGTCGGTCACGCGCAGAAAACACCGCTGAAAGGCTTGCGCTTCGAGACTCTGGAAGAAGCCCAAGCTCATCTCGATCACTGGGAGCAACGCTGGGCCGACACGCGCATCCACGGCACCACCAAGCGACAAGTTGCCGCCATGTTTGCCGAAGAGAAACCCACGTTGTTACCGCTGCCGCTGGAGCCGTTCCGCTATTACCAGTACGGCGAGCGCATCGTGCATCTGGATGGTTGCGTCGAGGTCGAGGCCGCCTACTACGGCGCACCGCCAGGCTGGATCGGGCGCGTGCTGCGCGTGCAATGGGATGAGCTGTATGTTCGTCTGCTCGATCCCAAGACCGGCCAACTGCTGCGCGAACACGTGCGCCAGAAGCGCGGCTGGTATCGCATTAAAGAAGAGGACCACCCCAAGCGAACACCACTGCGCACTTCGCAACTGCTGTGGCGAGCGGGTCGTGCTGGGTCGCACATCGGTGCGCTCTGCGACGCCATCCACCACCAGCAAGGCGAGGTCGGTGTGCGCCGCATCTTGGGCGTTCTCTCCCTAGCCAAGAAGTACGGCACCGCGGCGGTCGATGAAGCCTGCGCCGCTGCGCTGGAAATGGGAGTGCAGGAATACCGCTTCGTGCGTCGCTATCTGGAACGCTGCCCACAAGCCCCACTCAGTTTGCAGCAAGTCGATCCCCTGATCCGCGAACTGGTGCAGTACCGCGACTTCATCAACTACAGAACCAAGGAGATAGAAGAATGAATCTGATCGAACTCGATCGTGCGCTCAAACAACTTCGCCTGGGTGGAATGGCCGCCGTGCTGGAGACCCGTCTGCGCCAGGCCCAAGCCGAACCGCTCGCCCCCATCGACCTGCTCTCCTGCCTGGTCTCCGACGAACTCGCCCTGCGGGGCGAGCGCCTGCTGGAGCGGCGGAAAAAGCAGGCCCAGTTCCGCGACTCCCAGAAGACCCTCGACAACTTCGACTTCGCTTTCAACAAGAAGATGAATCGCAGCCTGGTCTTCGATCTGGCCGCGGGCGCGTTCATCGGGCGCCACGAAGATGCCCTGTTTCTCGGCCCACCCGGCACCGGCAAAAGCCACTTGGCGCAAGCCATCGGCCAAGCCGCCATCCAACAGGGATACCGCGTGCTCTATCGCGAGACCCACGCCTTGCTCGATGATCTCGCCGAAGCCACGCTCGACGGCACCCGGAAAGAGCACATGGAGTTCCTGGTGACCGTGCCCCTGCTCATCGTTGACGATCTCGGCATGCGCAAGCTGCCGCTCACCGCCGCCGAAGAACTGCTGGAGATCATCATGCGCCGCTACGAGCGCGCCAGCACCATGCTGACCTCCAACCGCCCGGTGGAAGACTGGGGCAAACTACTGGGCGACGCGGCCGCCGTGAGCGCCATGCTCGACCGTTTACTGCACCACGGACACGTGCTCAAGTGCGGCCCGCGAAGTTGGCGCACCAAAACCGACTTGCCACCACAGGAGGCGGCAGGATAGAACATTCTCAGTCCTGGACGGCCAATCCCGTTGGCCGGTTTTGAAGTGATAACTGTTGGCCGCTTTTGAAGTGATCACTGAGGGTACTCCATCTTGTTTATCATCACAGCCTACTGGTTGGTTGAGTACCGCGCCTTGTGGAAGCTAACACTATGTTGGCTGTTGGCGTTAATAATAGCTGTTTTGGTCGGGAAGGGACGACGAAAACTTTATCGAAAACTCAGCTGGAAGCCAGAACAGTGGCCAACATGGAGACAAGGGGTTGAAACGTCGATTCTTTTCGGTCTCACCCTCGTCATACTTGTCGCGGGAATTGTAATTTCCGTTCCTGCGAATTCCTTCTTGGACGCACTAAAACTGACCTTGGATTCAATAGCTTCCAGATAGACCCGACCGCAAAAGTAAATGCTCTCAACTTGAGCGGCATTTTTCTTATGACGGAATGGCAGAGGTTGCTTCTGTTGGAGGTCGAGTTCCAGGAGGAAGGTTACAATCCTAGATTTTTTGCAGAGGAAGGGCGGAAATGAATAAATTGTTTCAAATTCCAGCACTCGTAGCCAGTGCTGGTTTCCGACGCGGCTGGTGAGTGATTCCAGGACCGGTGAACGTCAGGAAGATGGATTTTGAGATCGTTTCCGCTATTAGTAAAGCGGCCGGAGTAAAACGGCCGTCATTTTGGCTTTTGGCCGCGACCATCCTGCTCTTGTTTTTTCCTTACTAACGCGAGACACAAGAAACAGTGCAGAAGCCTATCGGCCAGGGGTCGGCTCAGTTCCGCAGTGTCAATAAGTCCGTGGGCGAGTCGGTTGCGAAGGTTCGGGCCCCGGTGGTCTGCAAGGAAAACATCTAGATACTTCCACAAGTTCTCTCCCAACGCGTCACGAACCCTCGCCTCCTGAAAGACATCATTGACGGTCTTCATCTGCATGATGCCACTCACACCTCGAACTTGCTTGTTTGTCGGAATTCGCAGGACTAACAGCAAGGTTCGGAGTTGATGCTCTAACTGCGGAACTAGAACATGAACGGACTTGACGTAGTCGCGAGCGAGGTATGCGTCGAGCCCATCGCGGAGCAGGGCTTCCCGTGCATCATGGAAGACTGGTGACTCTTTTAAGAAGGCGAGGAAATCGTGTGCACCGGGAGCATACTTCTGGCGAAGTCCATCGATGGCCGCAGCAAGAAACGGCTGTGCGAAGGAAATGTTTTGCGCTAGCTGTATATACACCCGGCCTTCCTCGTCCTCGTCAACCGATCCAGTCTTCGCGACAATCTGTCCGTCTGCAACATGCACGACGCCGATCAATGACTGCAAAGGAGCATCAACCTGCAAGCGCTTCAAGAAGGCCTTGGCATTCGCCACATCGGGAATGAACGTAACTGCCAGTCGAATCAGCGAGCTCGCAAGATCTCCACCCGTCAGATCCCCAACCATCCGGTCGATGTCTTCTCGCTTTATCTCGACTTGAATGGAGAAGGTCTTCATATCCTTCTCGAGTCCTTTCGATTTCTCAAGGGACGCAAGCTGCACACGCTCCGCATCCGCGTCCATGCCGACCTCTTTGTACTTTTCGTATACCGGCTGCAACCAGGCCATCGCTAAGAACGACGCGGCGTCCTTTGAGGCTGACTCGAATGTGTGACCATATGTCTTCACCACTCGCCTCACCTCGGTGACGTTATGCTGTTTCTGATAGTGACGGGCCAGTCTCTCCGACGCAGCCTCAGCGCCGAATGGATTGAAATTGCTAGGATCGTCTTTGCCTGACACCGCAGCGAGCATGCGCTCCAGCCGCTCGATGATCGCGCTCTCCTGCTCATCTGTTATGAGATCATTTCTGCCATAAAGGTCATCGAACAGGAATATCCAACAGCCGATGTGTTGTGGCGTGGCGACTCGGTCATAAAACTCAAACATGAAATCGACAACCGCCCTCTGGCGAGCTTTGTCATTTATCTTTAGGGACAAGTCAAGGGCTCGCTCCAGCCAGTGGATTCCTTCGATCCCCATACCATAAAGAACCTTCCGAGCAGCTTCAACGTAGGCGTCAATTGCGATATGTGCAAACTTGACGTCCGGGCGTTCGCCAGCGATCGTTCGTTTGAGGTCCCAGACCAAGTCGGCGTACCGGGCTCTCAGAACTGGGTGTTTGGCTTCTCCGGCACGCCTTTCCCAGTGCGACACAGTGTCCGCGTTGAATTCTGTGATGTTTGGGATTCGTATTTCACTGCCGTCTTCTGCTGTCGCTGTGAAAGTCGGGGCAAAATATGTACCCCACATACTGTCCTCGTCCCTGCGCTCATAGAAAAAGAAGGCGGAGGCTTCAGTTTTGAAGCCCTCAAAATCCTCCTCCGAAAGGTCGCCTTGTGCCTTCCTCGCGCCGCTGAGAGCGTCGTGGACTTGCGCTTCCATCAGCGGCTTGATATCAGCGTCGTAAGCGTCGAGGATGTGGCGAACGAAATCAGGGATTTTCATTTAGCAGCACTAGTTTAACGTCCCCATATCTTAGGATTGAACGGTGATCGACTTTGGTCGAAACTTATCAAACTGTGATAAGCGAATCTTGCCTAGAGCGCCTTCTACAACTGTGGGATGTGCCGCCCAAAATTGTTCGACAGTGGCAATACTCTGCTCACCTAGCACCAAATACTCCCCGCGTGTCAGTGGCAATGGCAGTTTTAGAAGATCCAGCAGACCCGCCGGTATTCCAAGTTCTAGCTGTTTGAGAATGGAATCGATTTCGTCCTGCGGATGCTTACCGATGAGCAAAATAGACAGAATATCGGATGCCGATCGTAGGTGAAATCTTGTATTATCGGCAAACCGCCGAACATCGCCAGGTTCGATGCGGCCGGAATAGGGAGTGGTCGAAAACTCTCTCTCTATGTCTTCCATTTTTCTGCCCGAAATCCAATCGTATAGGACCGCCGCTCTTTTGCAGCGAGCATGAAATTCATACAAATCGCGGGCGAACCGCTGGAACACAGGCAAGATGTCCATGCCAAATCGATCGGCTGCCTGGGTGCCGCGGATTGTTTCTTTCACCCCCTTCTTCAGCATGGGTGTGTATCCCAGTTCTTCTTCTGGCAACGCTTGCATTACCGCCATTAGGGTGAGCGCATTGACCCGATTCGCGGGCAGGCTCCGGACGAGCTCCACCAAACGCATCGCCGCATCAAACGAGAGTGACGAATTGCCGCAAGCCGCGCCGAGCAATGTGAGCGAAACGCGATCCCCGGCTTGTTCGACGAGGCCAAGTTGAATCATGCGGCTCAGCAGCTGGTCCAGCCTCCGTTCCATGTCGGGTCGCCAAGCCGGATTCCGTCGCACTTCGAGGTAGCCCGCATAGGTGTTCACCAACAGGCGCACAACGTCCGTCCGGACTATGCTGTCAACCTGTGCTAGCAGACGGACAAGCCAGGTTTCGACAGCACGAGAGTCAAATGATGAGTGCAACGCCTCGAGTTGGCCAAGGACATACTTTCGGAACAATGACTGTCTCTCAAAAGGCGTGTCCGCATAGATGATCGATTTACCTTGCTCGTTGAAACCGAGTCGACCGGCGCGTCCAGCCATGTTCTTATACTCGGCAACCGTGAAGGGCCGACCGTCCTCACCGAGAAATTCGCTCTCGGCCAGAATGACCGTTGACGCGGGCGTGTTGATTCCTGCGGCAACCGTGGTCGTTGCCGCCAACACGCGTACCGGACCCTTGGGAGCTCTGAACGCCTGTTCCACCAGTACCCGCTCTTCGCGAGTGAGGTTGGAATTGTGAAATGCGGTCCCTCCCATCAGGCACTGCCGCAATGTATTTGACGAACTCGAGAGGTCCGCGGTCGGCAGCAAGGCAGCAGCATCCTGGGCTGGCGGTAGTCCAAGATCTTGTGCAAGGTAGGAGGCACATCCCTGTGCGGGGCCGCGCGCATTACGAAAGATCAGAACTTTTTCACCAGACGAGACGAGTTTCCGAACCAGGGGAACAAGCAGATCTTGCGCGCTGGGCTTATCCTTTCTTACCCGTATCTCGTAAGGTGGAAGCAATTGCTCTTGCACCTGCTTGCCGGAGGGGTCCACATACTGGTATGTGCCTGATCGATCAACGACTCCCTCCGTCAATGGAACAGGGCGAGTGGTCGAATAGAGGAGCGAGCAACCCAGCCAGTCGTTGAAACTGTTCGCGTGTCCGATGACTGCGGATAATGCGATCAGTTGTGGTTTGATGCCGTTCTCTCGGGCAGCAAGTAGAAATGTCAGTAGCAGTTCCACCGCCATACCGCGCGTGGGATCAGTGATGAATTGCGCTTCATCCAAAACAATGAGTCCGATGTGGTGGAGTATGGCTGGCATGCCGACCGAGAGCTGCAGGAACATTTCGTAAGTCAGGAGCGCGATATCATATTTACCCTTTATGAACCAGTTCAGATCATCGCTATAGTCCCCTGTGCATCGGATAACCCGCATCTTGAGTCTATCTCCGTAAAGCTCAGTGAACTGGTCGTACTTCTCGTTCACAAGGGCTTTGTATGGCAGAAGAAAGACTGCTTTGCGCCCGTCGGCAATCGCTCTAGCCGCAGCCAGCTCGCCGATAAAAGTCTTGCCTGCGCTGGTTGGCGCTATTACCAGTAACGAACTGCCCGCCGTGATTCCGTGCTTATTTATAGCTTCCAGTTGCAGCCCGTTGAGACCGGCCGGATATCTTTGCTGCCACGCTTCCACAATTGCAGGGGGATATCCAAGTTGGGCAAGTTCCAGAATATCTGGTCCGACCGCCACGCTCGCAAATTCCGGAAAGGCGTTTCGAAATAGCTCACCGGGCCGGAGCCGGGGAAGGAGAAGGCCTCCAGTCACAGAACCCAGCATTACCGGTGTTTGCGTCACTCCGAGCCGAGCCGCTTCGGCTCGGACCGTTTTCATGACTTGGTCGATTGCAGACAGGAGATCGATTTGATCATCCGACTTCATAAAAAGATCCAGCAACGCCTTCGTCAAAAGGCCATGCCGCTCCTGGGGGAGCTCATATGCAACTTCGTTATGAGCGGAAGCGGCGAGAATCACCCGCCCTTCACCCACAAGGACCTCGAAAGGATTACCCGGATCTTTCGGAATGGGACTGTCCTCGAGAACTTTGGCTGGAGCTCCGCCGCTGAAGCAGCAATCGAGTATGCACAGCACCGCCTTAGCGTTGGTTTTCTTGAATGCTTCCGCTAATTCCTCCATTGATAGGGTTGTCTCATGGAGAGACGAAAGGAGAGTATCCGTAGCAGCGAGGCGATGATCGTGTGAACCATGCCCGGAAAAGAAGAACAAAGCGGTGTCTTCCGGCGTTGCGCCCGCCAATGTGTCTGCGAGTGACTGACGAATGTTCTGCAGTGTGGCAGCTTCGTTAATCAAAAGCTGTGGCGAATTTCCGGGAATGCTGTCGGCGAAAAGCGCATGTAGGGCTTTCGCATCACGTGTAGCACCAATGAGCTCACGAATGAGTGGATCAGTGTATATCCCGACACCTACGAAAGTGGCTAAGAATCTCATGGATGAATTTTGCGTCAATTTGTTACTTGCTCAACTTCCTATATAGCAATCCCAGCGTACTAGTTAGGCAGCGGGGGTCAAGCCGACTATTAGCCAAGTCCCACATTCGCAAGTGTTCAATCGAAGCGTTCAACCAATCTCTCTAGAAATAGCCTTATCCGATAGCGCCAGGGCAATGTGCGCAATGCCACAGCGCGCACGGAACGCACTTGCTCCGCCTTTTTGTGTTGGGCCGTTACCACAAACCCAGTGTGCTCACCTTTCGCGGCTAGTGTTGGATATGGACAACCTTCATTGCACAATTCGAATTTAGGCTCATCGAGCAGACCGGGAACAAAGTGGTACATTTGCGCCCCCGGACTTGCGATGCCAAGCGGCGCGATCACCATCATTAGCGCCTGCAGAACCTCGAAGCTCGCCGCGCTGAGACTGAAGGCAAATACATTCTCATTTCTCCTGATCGGGTGATCGGCAGGCAGGCCGGCGATATACTTCGGATCATCGAAGTAACCTTCCCGCTCCGCGGAGACAAGACCCGCGTTGTACTGGCCCAGGCATTCAAGACATCGGTGCTCAGGGCCGACAATGTGCGCCTTCCAATCCGCGCGACGGAGGCCGCGCTCTGGTTTCGCCTCCACCTGGATTCCACCATCCACAACCGGGATGAGGTGGGCGTATGCGATGAAATTCAGTATGCTTCGTCCCCATGGGCGATCGACGCAGGAGAACAAGACGTTGCAATCAAGCGCAGCTCGGAAGCCCCCTTCCTCGGCAACGCTACACTCCAATTCGTCCACCTGGAACTTGCTGGCCGTCGCGCTGAGTCTCAGTCCACGTCCGAGCGAGCTGACCTTTGATCGGTGTGATAACGCATCGATGCGTCTCGCATGCAGTAGTCGATCGAGATTTACGAATTCGACGGTATCGAAGTCCAGCAGCGTAATTCGAGCAATGCCTGTCCGGGCAAGCGCTTCTGCAACGATCGAGCCCACGCTCCCTGCACCCACGATGCCAACGCGTAGCCGTGCCAAATCGGATTGCGCGCGCTTTCCCCAGGAGGCGACGGTACGTAACAATTCTTCCTTTGGTTGCGGCACCGGTATCAGTCGGTCGGCATACGTGACCGAGAGCCTCTCCCCGACATTCCTCACGTGGGTGCACCATATCCGTTTGTATTTGCGCGGTGCGACTCGTTCCCAGAACCGAGCGCTCAACGCTCCGTCTGTTCCAAGAGTTAGTCCCACGAGCGGGAGCCCAGTTGCACCATACGCGGCAGGAGCATGTTTCTCTTCCGCCCTGATGTCGTCGCCACTCATGTCCTGCCAGCCGGGGCCAAGATGGCTGTGGAAGAATGCGAGCCCGGCACCCGCCGCCGCGGCTTCGGATACCGCCCGCTCGAAATACTGCGGAAGGAAACTGGCGTTCCCGTGCAACATCCTATCGCCGCGTCCAGGAAGTATGAGCTTTTGAATCAGCGCCGTATTTCGCGTCTTGCCTCGGCTGGGATACCAGAGTGCGAAGCAGAGATCCTCTTGGCCGTCATCTCGCAGAAGATGGCGGGCGGCTTCCGCATGCAGGGTAGACGTAATCGCCGCGCTGTATGAAGGGAACTCACTCATAGCGTGTCAAACAGATGATTGATGTGTGCCAAGACATCTTTGGCGCGGCGCTGCGTTTGGGCCCAGTGGCTTAGCGGCCGACTCCAGTATTGCCAGTCGCCTCCGAATTGCGGACTTTCATGTACTCCGCAGGTCGGATGCGTACCACCAGAGGGATTCATCGGCAACAGTCTCGGGCAGACATGCGGGCCTGACGGCGGTGTCAGATTGAAGTCGCCGGGAACCAAGAAACCAAGCTTGATCTGTTGCCCTGCGAGACGCCCGCACGGTATTTCGTACGAGAACCAAACCTTGTCGCCGTCCAAGTCTTGGACGACAAAGCCCAATTCCCGCAGTTCTTTTACAAATTCCGGTTTTGGCATGGCAGTTTAATCAAGAAACTGGTGTCGGGCCTGTCGAGACCGAGATGAACTTCATGTGCTCGTGCATGTGAATTTCCTTGTTCGGATCAGACTGGTAGGAAATGCGATTGTTTCCCTCAATCTGTACGAGGTAATGAGAAGTCACGTCGATCCCAGCATTTTGAAGGATCTGAGTCGCAGTCAGCTTATGTGCCGATGTTTGCTGGGACTCGCCATCAACCGTGTAGTCGAAAGTTGGCATAGGATTTTTCTCCTTTGTGTTAAACGACCTTTGATCCTCCGGCTCGGCTATTTTGGCCCGAGGATATTCTTCAGTGTAAGCTTACGATAGCTTACAGTCAAGGCAAACAAATTAGAGCCGCAGTTGGGCCTCGCTGGAGGCCGGAAACAGCTCCTGGAGCCGAATTTTTGCGACCACCGGGTTCACTTCAAACACGTCGGCCAAAAGCCTTATCCCCTGTTCCCGCCGGTTAGCTTTTAGGACCTTGCCGCCAAGTAAGCCTGCTGGCTCCAGCACGGACTCCATCGCCGCGTACACAAGGGGCTTAGGTAAAAGCAGGGCTCCAATGGCCCGGTTGGCTTGGAATTCCCACCAGCGCCCGTCATACCCGGACCGTTGTACTGGTGATGTGGGTAAGTCTCGGCAGAGAACTTTGGGCATCTTCGGGTCAGTGAAGTCGCCGAACAGCGAATGCTCTTTCGTAGCCAGGACAAACAGGTGAGCGTGCAGCAGACCGTGGCCTGCCTCGTGCGCCAATGTCGTCCGGATACGTCTTTCGGCAGTTGTCGTGCCTTCTTCGTCGAGCATGCGAGCCACGATGATTCCCTGGACGCCTTTCGGCCCGAACTTAGTCAAGCCGAGGACACCCTCGCCTAATTCCTGATACTCGGGCACAACGGCGAATCGCTTTTCCAGGAACCGGTCGATTCGGATAGGTGACGGAGTGGCCGGAAATAGATCCGCCGCCCGCAACTCGTCAGTACAGATCCTTTCAATCTCCTCGTTTGTGTAGAAGGGGCGTTCTGCGAAGGGGCCAGATTTTGAGCGATAACTCCTCATTTCTTTTTCTTCTCTGATCTGTCGATCATATCGAGCAGGTCCTTAGCGCTGACCTGTTTCTCAACGACTTTCCGCAGCGCGAAACCGAAACTCGGATCAGACGCCGAAAGGCGCCTTATTTCTTCGACAGGCGGCCGTGAATCGTACTTTTTCAATTCTTCGACTTTTGCTCCTAATACATGGGCCATTCTTCCCAACACTTCTTCTGAGGGAAATCGCCGACCCAATTCAACGTCAGAAACAAAAGCCGCGGAGAGATCACCCAACTTCTTTGCAAATTCTCTCAAGGAGATATCTTAAGCTTCTCGGCGTTCTCGAATGAATTGTCCTAGTGTTTTCATAGTGTTCTATGTGTAAGCTTATGACGCTTACAGTGGCCTGTCAATGAAGAACGGGGCGAGTGATGGATGGATATTGTTCTTGAGAGTTTTTCGGAAATGAGACCAGAATCGGACTTCTGTCTTTTCGTGGTGTCCATTTGGTGTCCGGTCTGTCGGGTTCGAGAGGATTTGCGGGAATTTTAGAGACTATAGTAGAATCCTGCTATCCCGATGCGTACCCGGGGTTTGCAGGGTAAGTCTCGACACATCTATAATTTGCAAAAAGCAGTCCGCAAGAATTCGGCTTACAGGTCTGGCTGCCAGAAACGATTTAGATTTTCCTTTTGCGTTAATGACCTGGACGCCATACGCCATACAAGAGTTCTACGAGGAAGTCATCGGTTTACTGGTACATCACCCCAGTTCCAAGCTGCGCGTTGTTCAAGATAGCGGACGGCCACGGCGGTCATACCCGAGTGCTTGCCTTGTTCGACCCTCGAGAGATCCCCGGTTATCCCTCGAAACGCATGGCGTCTTTCAACCGGCATGTCCATCAGCATTGGCGCGCGGCAAGATGACCGTTTTGAAGGGATTTCGGTGGTGCACACTTGCTGCACAGTTGTGCCCAAACATGGGTTTCGCTGCCCGACAATGGCAGTCACACCCCGACCTAAGTCACTGAATCCGAACAGCAGGCCCCAGGACGGCTTAGTTTGCTAAACCGTTGTACGGGCTAACACCTGTACCGAGGGTTCGAATCCCTCCCTCTCCGCCAGACAGTCTGGACTGCAGAGAATTCCTGCCTTAGTTTCCCGCAGAATTCGCGAGTTATGCCCATTTTTGGCGATTTGTGCTCTACAGGTCGGACTGCAGAGAACGGACTGCTCAGGAAGGGACTGACGTCTATTCGCGCTTTTTCTCCGAAGAGTCGATAAGCAGTCCGATTTGCAACCGCCCGTAGAGCGAACAGTTGGCGATCACAAGATGTGCTCGTTGCGAACAAGACTTGACTTTCGGTTATTGTGAGAATCCGATGCCCTCAGTCTGACTGACGGCCCATCAGTCGTCCTTCGCCAATGAACTGATCAATCCCAGACGTGCAGCCCCGGCAGTGCGCGAGAAGTGTGCGTCTCTCGCGAGCCAAGGAGGAAATCTCTATGGCTCGCAGGGTTGGCCAGATCATCGCACGAGGCGACCGCAGATGGCTCATTCTGGTTATCTCGGCCGCAATCAGGAAACTAACGAACGCAAATACCACAATCGAACCATCCACGGTCCCATGCGCGAAGCGCAGGCATACCTGACCAGGAGACTGCGCGAACGCGACTTGGGCCGCGACTTGGAAGGCGCAAAGATCACACTCAACGAATATCTTGATCGATAGCTTGAGACGGCTGTGAAACCGAGAGTGCGGGAGAAGACTTGCCAGGATTACGAAGGCATCCTGCGCCGCTACCGGCATTGATGGCTATATTGGACTCTTGAAGAGCGCCAATGTTGGTTAATGCAAAACGCGAATATCACGTACTGAACCTAGGAGCGGGCGTTCAGAGCACAACCCTCTACCTTATGTTCATGCGAGGGATGCTCACGCCCCAGATAGACGCAGCAATATTCGCTGATACCCAGGACGAGCGGCAAGCAGTGTACCGTCATTTGGAGTGGCTTCAATCCCTGGGAGGACCGCCTATTCTTCGGGCTACACGCGGAAAGCTGAGTGCAGCACTATTACATGGGGAGAACCTAGCGGGGAAAAGATGGATTTCAATACCTGCTTTCACTCCGAGCGAGTCGGGCAGACTGGAGGGACGACTTCGTCGTCAGTGTTCGAAAGAATACAAGGTCGACGTTATAAAAAGAACCATCCGTCGAGAAGTTCTGGGACTCTCAGGCGCGAGAGCCGTTCCGAAGAATGTAACCGTACATCAATACATCGGTATTTCCTTGGATGAGGGCGGACGGGCTCGGCGCATCCTGAGGGCGGAGCGGCCAAAATATCTGCAGGTACACTTTCCACTGATAGATCGGTCCATGACACGGTCGGACTGCGAAGCACTGCTTGTGGATTGGGTTCCACATCCCACTCCACGCTCGGCTTGTGTGTATTGCCCTCTCCACGACGATTCGGAATGGCTGCGGGTGAAACGAGAGCCTCAAGATTGGGAATTGGCGAAGAGTCTCGATGAGTCCTTGCGGAGCAGGCTTGTTGCTTCAGACCAAGGACGCGCCAATAGGAAGCCCATGTTCTTGCACAGATCTCTGCAACCACTAGTGCAAATCAATTTCGAAGAAAGGCTAAAGGCAAGAGGTTCATGGATTGGGTTCAATGTGGAGTGTCAAGGCGTCTGTGGCAATTGAAATGGTTCTTCGGTTCTTCCAGAGCTTCCAGAGTGCTTTGACTGTACTCTCTATTTACCGCAGTGATTGACACCACAGAGCAGCGAGAGCGAGGCGTGGAGACGTGCAACCAGTAACGTCGTTTTTCTTTTTTGAGCATCATTCGTTTCCGCAGGGGACCGTTTTCGTTCTGGAAAGTTTGCTGAACTCATTTCTACCATTCCACAAAACGCGGCATTGTAACCTAGAACGGCTGACTTCGGAGCGTTTGTTGGTCTGTTGGTCCGGTTCTGGTTTTCATAAGAGGCGTTTCCGCAAGAAGCCCCACACAGCACAACGCAGTTGTGGCCGAAGAATCAGAAACCGGACTGACTGTCGGTTAGTGGGACTCCTCACTATTTCTTGCTCATGCACTCGTACGTGTGCCGGCAGTGTGCTATCAGCTTCCCGAATTGAACCTATGATCCGTAGCGTACTAAATGGCACGACGGAAATAGTGGTTGTCCACGAGCGATTCGAAAAATCGACTCAGCCGCTCGCTGAGCACCGCCGACCGGACTAGCAAACCAACCTCGATGTTTCTGTCCTGTCCTGCTTCCGTGAAATTTGCCGAAGACACAAAAACCTGTTGATCGTCGACAGCTATGCACTTTGCGTGTAGGGAGCCAGGCTTGCCATTCTCGGTCTCCATAATCTGCTCACAACAGTAAACCTGCGGCATGGGCGCCCTATTTGGCCATTGGGAAGTCTTAAACGCTTGAACGAATCGTGCAATTCGGTTGTTGATGGATGAAGTGTCGCCGCGGGCGCGCGGTACGTCCAGAAACATTCGAACGTGCAGTTCCGAACAACATTCCATCCGCTCAGCCAGCGACTGGAATATCCTCTGGCCCTGATAGATTGCATAGCCGGCGACCAACACTGATCGCTGCGCGTTTCGAAACAGATCGGCGACTACTACCCCCGTGCTGCGGTTGGCGACTCCGCCTGCTTCAGGCCCGGTCGTCACTAGATCGACTAGGTCTTCGAGAGGGGGCCTCGAGGCGACCGACTGTGCCACGAGTTCCAGGCACGCACTCATTGCCTCAGGCGACATGCCCAAAGATGCCAGAGTCTCCAGACTCCTCGAAATTGAGTGGCCGTCCGCCGTACCGATAATGCGATGGAGACTGGAAGCCGAGCATGGGAGAGTGACACGACCACTGCGAATCGATGCTGCAAGCGCATTCAGTTCAGTCGGCGCTAACGACAGAAGCGGATCCTTCACCTTTGGTGATCTCCGAGAAGAACTGCCCGCCGGCATCTTGGACCGTCGGCACGACTAGGGCCCGGTCAAGAAAGTCGTTCTGTTGCTCGCAACTTGTTTCAGAAATAAGTAAGCAGCCGTGGCATGCAGCACCATGGAGGAATCTTCTTTCATGCCGACCGCCAGGGTCATGCTGCGCGCAAACGGGATCGTTGGAACAGAGCGCTCCGATTTCCAACGCGCTCTTCACCGTCTCGTGGATCCTTCTGCCAACCTGCACCAGGCCTCCGAGTGTCCCCTCTGAATCAGAGGTTCCGGTATAGAGCAATATTCCAAACCCTATGCGAGGTATGGCATAAACGCGTTCGCGAATTGAGCTCGCGGGATAGCCACAACTCAGCGATAGAGCTGTAATGAGCAGATGGGAAAACGAGTGCAGCATTAGGTATGCTGGCCCAGGAAACTCTCGGTTCGACCCGACATGCTCTTTCTTCCATTCAGCGAATCCGGCCGCCACTTTCATCGACCGCGATTGAACTTCCGAGCACTGCAACCAACCTGCAATGGCTTGAGCGCTGAACTGAAGGAAGATGCCCTCGCCTCTGTTTTCAAACGCCGGCAACCAAGTCACTTCTCGAGCTAGCGACGCGCGGCGAACACCTATGTCCAACTCACCCTCAATGTCAGGCGCAGCAGCCTCGAATCGCGTGAACCCAAGTTGCGCAACGACTTCGCGGAGGCGATGGACCAAAATGACGCGCTCTATCGGCTGCATCCATGGGCGGTCCCAAACCGCACGGGGCAATGCGCGCGCGTGAAAAATTCCCTCGGGCCGGTCCTCACCAACTTCGTCTTTGGAGGCAAGCAGCGTTTCCAGCTCGGCCACCTTGACGGGCTTATCAGTCTTTGTGCTGCCGAGTCGCCTGCCTTGAATTTCAGCGAAAGCCTCCTCATCAGATACTCCGTCTAATCCACCTTTGACAGCAGACTTCTTGCGTTCGTATTTCAAATCATCGATCGTCTCAACGGCTTCGACGTAAGACCAAACTGCATCAATCGCCCGTCTCACTGCTTCGTCTCTTTCAGGAAGTGAAATCACACTCAGTGTTTGCGGGAAGTAAGCGTTCGACGCTGATCGAATCAGTAGCCGACTTGGCTCTCCACAAGTCTCTTTCGTATAGGGACCGAGCCAAATTCGAGATCCGTCACATGATCCAAGTGCTTTGTTGGCCAGTATGGCCGCTTGAGCCATGCTGCGCTCGGCCTTGCCGCACTCGCAACGAATCCATACTTCAGTCAGATCGCCGCTCGTTCCCCGTTCATCAATGAACAGTTGCCGTCCTTGCTTCGCGCAGTCGGACGGACCATTGTGCACGAATGCATACCAGTCGATGTCTGCGATATGGCCGGCGCGGCATGCTCGAACAAACCGTACCGGCACCACCGTTTTCTTCTTTTTGTCACGATCGATGTACTTGCCCTTGGTCAATGATTTCCGGTGTACCAACAGGCGCGTCCGAACAGATGGCCCTTTGGATTCTTCTAAACCTTGTGTGATGAACCACTCTGGAAACTGAAAGCCAGTGATACCGGTCGTTGCTGCTCCCGGAGTGTCATCTGACGGCGGCGGTGTTCGAAGTTCGACCGTGTCGATCTCGAGCACTCGTGCGAGCTTTCGAGCCAATCTCGGTTCGAAAATCGTTTGGCCGCCCGGCGACCAGAACTCAAGACCCGAGATGAGAACTGAATAGTTCGGCAGATCGACCATCGAGCCAGGGCCGAACGTGGTAACGAGTTGGCTTTGCCGCATCTCACCGGAGGCCTTCTTTGCCGACTTCATACCTTCTCTTCCTCCAGTTCCTCGTCAGCCAGGGTCTTAACGAACAAGTTCACCTCGGGCTCAACGTCCCTCAGGGACCAGTTAGCTCTGAACTTCATCTGCCATTTGTCAGGAGGCAGATTCTTGACCTCGGGACTCAGGTAGTCATACAGAAGCTGCTTCGCTCCCCCTGCCTCCATCGGGTTGTACTGCAGGCCCGTGCCAACATTCTGGTAGTCCTGGGCTACCTTCGCCCAATCATCGAGCAAATCTCTGGCGCGCTCCTGAACACGGAGACGCAATCGCTCCTTGTCCTCCGCGGGCAGGTCCAGCATGTTATTGAACGCGCGATCGGCCAGCGTCTGAACTATGGTTTCAAGCTTCTGGCGTTCTTTTAGGATTTCCATTGCCCCCAGTGCCGGCGTCATCGGTTTGTATCCCTGGCGTGCGAGGCCGACCAGTGTCGCAGCCAGTCCTTTATCGAGGGCACGTGGCGAGAAGGGAGTCACGCTCGTTGCTTCTACACTCCGGTAAAAGGTCTGGTGATAGTAGCTGAAGCGTTCGAAATGCGAGCGGTCGCGAGGCTTGTGCACATTGAAGATTGTCACGACCAATCCAGGACGCTCCACATCCCGTCCAACTCGACTCGTCGCCTGAATATATTCCGCGCTGGCCTTTGGCTGGCCAAAAACCACCATCAGGCCGAGACGAATGATGTCCAGCCCGACGGAAATCATGTTCGTCGCAATCGCGACATCCACGCGACTCTCATCGGAAAAAAGAAGCGCAAGTCTTCTTTTCGCGTCCGCAACCTCAGCCGTACTCACACGACTAGTGAGCTCGACAGGTTCGTAGCCGATTTTGCGATTATCAAAGAGTCCTTCAGTCTCCCCGATCCGCTTACGGCTTGAGTATCCGGCCAATCGATTGCGAACTTCGTCTTCGATGAGGCGTCGCGCTCCGCCGAGTTCCCGCAGGCTGTTGAAGTAGCCGACCAACGTCATGTAAGGGTCGGCCGCGGTCCATTTCTCGCTCTTCTTCTTCTTCAGTTGGTTGTTCCATCGTTCGCCAGCTCCTAGCAATGCCAGATACACACGTAACATCGCGACCTTAGGGCTTCGGCCCTGGGCGGCAATTCCGACGTAGAGTCGAGCGTTAGCTTCGGCTGGCGTGAGTGTCTTGGCATAGAACGAGTCGCGACGGTCGGGACCAGGCGCCGGGAAGATATCCACCGTGGCGCGATTGAAGAGCGCTCTGATCTGCGTGTCCGCCCGCCGGACCGTGGCCGTCGACGCGATTATCTTGGGACGAATCTCTTTGCCGTCTTTCTTGACCGTACACAGCTCATCCAATGCCGTCTCGTAGAGGCCGACCAAGGTTCCGAGGGGACCTGAGATCAGATGAAGCTCATCCTGGATGATTAGATCTGGTGGCAATAATTGGCCATTGGGAAGTTTGGAGCCAAGCATCGGATCGCACGGACCGTAGAAGCCTGCTTTGTCATAGCGCTCCACCCGGCCAAAGAACGTGCCGACCCGTCCTGTCCACGGCAACGCCGCGAATTTGTCGACGGTTGCGATAACAAAACATGGGATTCGCCGGTAAATCGGCTCATCCACTGCAACGATTGGTAAGGACGAATTGCCAGCGAAGGGACATCCGGGCTTGATGCACTTGACGAGCAAATCCGTAGGATTATCAGGATTTGGAGTCAGTCGGAACGAGTTCCTCGAGAATTTAGTTCCGCACCAGGGACATTCTTCAATTGGAATGGGCGAGGGGTTCTTATCGCTGTCCCAGAATTTTCGCGTGCGTGCGCGTGCTGTGTTCGGATCGTTATCCCCGACTTTGCCCATGCGGTTCGGCGTGGCAGCACGGCCGACCCACAGGCCGATTTCGAACGGCCAATCGCCGAATTTACCAACGTCATTCCGTCGGACTAGCTCGAGCGCACAGATCAACGTTGCGGCACGCCCAAGCTGATCGAGCGTGAGCAGTCGGAGCGTATACCGCATCAAGACGCTCAGACCAGCCGACTCGATTCCCGGATTGCGAAAGCGCCGGAGCAGCAATGTGAAAGCGGCCAGCCCGAGGTACGCTTCTGTTTTGCCACCGCCGGTCGGAAAGAATAGAAGATCGACCGTCTGGCGGTCGTCGTCTGTGGGCTCGGCAATGGCGTTCAGATTCATCAGAATGAAGGCCAACTGAAACGGACGCCAAGTTGGAGGATCAACCTGTTCGGGTCGCTTTTGCTGCGCGATCGCCTGGCGCTGCCGAGCTGCCTGCGCCATGCACTTGTTGGCAATGCGGAATGCGTCAAGGCACTGTGGATCGGCCAGCAAGTCGATGCCGGCCTGAATGCGATTCGCCGCAACCCTGGCACGGTTCAGCAGCTCAATGCTGGTCTCTTGCCGTTTGGCAGGTGAGCTGGGCGCGATCGCCGCTTGATCTGTGATCCACTTTCGATACGCAGTAACAAGAGGATTGAGCGTCGACTTAACTTCGTCCGCATCTCTCAGCGCAGCCAGAGCTTCCATCTTCAGCTCGACAGCCATCTTTGCTGGTTCGACGCGTTCCACTTCGGCTTGCGGAACCCATGTACGCACTACCTTGCAGCATTTGTCGCCGTCCGGCACAGCCTCGGTCGCGACATTATGGCCAACCGAATACTCCCCAATGTCACGGTACTGTAGGTCGGCAACGCACTCGTCCCACTCGCCGCTCGCCATACTGCGCAGGTCCGGACGCGCCAGGAACTCGGCGTCGCCGCTCACTTCGATCTGGACCTGAAACGCGAACGCCTCGTCCTTTTTGGTATCTGGTCTTGGAGTGCGCCGATTCACTAGAAAAACGGATACCGTTCGAGCATCGGCTGGCACTCCCGAATCCGCCGCGAGCAGCCCGACAGTCCTCGCCAGATAGGCAACCTTAAGTCCATCGCTGTCCGGAACCTTTTTCTCGTGAGGGGTCTCAGAAGCCTTCGCCAACTCGATTTCCACAAACTCCTGCCGCGGGATGCGTTCCCATTCTTCTGGGGTTTCTTTCCGGAGGCGGTAGTCACCCCAGGTAACTCGAACCCTAAACACTTTCGCTGAGGCCGGCACGAGAACACTGACTCCGATTGAGGACGGGAAGTATCGGGCTCGAGCCGCCGGCCGTTCAGGAGCAGCGTCGTCATCGGTGCCGCCCGCCTCACCAGCTTGGTCAACCTCGTCATTGGCGGTCTCATCTCTCTTGTCTTCTGGTGCGGCGTCGAGTGGAACCAGGAAGCCGGTCAGATACCAGCGTGAAGGTGACTGAGGAAGAACCTCTTTTGCTTCGCCCGTATCTGATGAGTCTGGTTGAGAACATCGCGCGCCGCCAGATCCGGCCCGTGGAATTGCTGCGCGAGATCGAGAGCCTTAAGTCGCGCGGATACACTACCGCCGAAATCGCCAAGAAAATTGATGTCGCCAAGAGCTACGTTACCTGCGTCGCGCATTTACTTAAGAACGGCGAGGAGCGACTGCTGCACGCCGTTGACAAGGGCCGCATCCCTTTGTCGGTTGCCATGCAGATAGCAAACGCCGACGAAGAAGGTATACCTATCTGTTGCTCGACGGCCATATTCGTCTCGAAGTCCTGAAGCATATCGGCGAGACCCATGCGCGGTGTTTGATTTCGACGGACGATGAGGCGTACACATACAACCGGCGCGTTAACCGCATGGCCACCATTCAGGAACACGCCATGATCCTGAAAGCCACCCGCAGCGGAGTCTCCGAGGAACGCATCGCCAAGGTTCTGAAGATGGATGTCGCGAGTATCCGGCAGAAGCGGGATCTGCTGAACGGCATCTGCAGGGAAGCCGCTGAAATCCTTAAAAACCGGCGTGTATCACTGGGGGTCTTCTCTCTCTTGCGCAAGCTCAAGCCCATGCGCCAGATCGAAGTGGCCGAGCTTCTGGTCACGGCGAGCAATTACTCAGTTCCCTATGCAAAGGCACTGGTTGCCGCCACTCCGCCGGAGATGCTCGTTGACCCGAGCAAACATAAGCTTGTCGAGGGGCTGACGCCGGAACAAGTCGCCAAGATGGAAAAGGAAATGGACGCATTGCAACGAGACTTGAAGTTCGTCGAAGAGAACCATGGCAATCAAGTTCTGAATCTCGTGCTTGCCCGTGGGTATCTGGCAAAACTGTTCGGCAACCCCCGGATTACGCGATACCTCACCCAGCATCACGCGGACGTTTTCCGCGAACTGCAAGCGGCCTCCGAGGCATCGTCGCTTGAGAGCTAAGGCGGTGGCACTTGCGCCGCTACCCTGTTTTTGACCGCTTAGCGGCAGCCCCTCGATACGAGTGATTCTGTGGCGCCAGAGGAATTCAATCAGCTGTGCACACCACAGTGAAAAACTGATGTTGTGAATCTTTGTGCTCGAAGAACAACTCTGTTACCAGCATCAGGACGGCACGAAAGCGCGACCAACAGACTTGGAGAGCACAGTGGTATGGCCTCGGCCCGATGCGGCAGAAAGTGCAAAGTTCTCCACGACAAAGCCGCCTGATGTAGGCGGCGTTTCTTTTTTCGGTGACCTGATGCCCATTTGACTCAAAGGAGCCGTGGGCATGAACAGAACTTTATTGGCAGTTCCTGCAAGAGCACCTTATCAATCAGAGCCTCATTCCTATCGCGAGCACCGATACACAATACTGCCACCGGGCAGTGCGTCGGGGAGCGACGCGCTGAACCGCTGGTCGCAGGAGCGACTCGACAACCTCCGCCCGCTCCCACGCCCCCAAACAGAACGGGATAGGACGACATTCTCGCCGACAGTGAGACCCGTCGGAACCACTTTCTGACGAGGCGACCCGAAGCAAATTCAGGTGCCGTCTCTGGTGTGATCACAATCACTGCACCGAGGGCAGGTCTAGTGTGAGATTTATTGCGTTACGTTCTCTCGTCTCCCCGAAGAGCAATTCCCACCACGGGACGCAACACCCCCAGAGGCGAGCGCTTCGAATTCACTGCATTAATAAATCAAGAGCCCAGGGGGATCGAAATCTAAGGACGCGGCCCAGGATTTCCACGTGCAGGCCACACTCTCCCATTACCGGATTCTTGAACAGATTGGCGCTGGAGGGATGGGTGTAGTCTATCGTGCCCACGACGAGCGCCTAGACCGCGACGTCGCTCTCAAAGTCCTTCCTCCCGGAACAGTGGTCGAGCCATCCGCACGCAAACGCTTTCACAAAGAAGCGCTGACGCTGTCCAAGCTCAACCACCCCAACATCGCAACGGTCCACGACTTTGACACTCAGGATGGCGCGGACTTTCTCGTCGAAGAATTCATCGAGGGACTTTCTCTTGATGCGATGTTGGCGTCCGGGCCTCTACTCGGACAGGAGATCATCAATCTCGGCTCGCAACTGGCAGACGGCTTGGCGGCGGCGCACGAGCATGGCGTGATCCATCGCGATCTGAAGCCGGCCAACGTGCGCGTTACTCCCGACGCACGACTGAAAATTCTTGATTTCGGCCTTGCCATGATCGTGCGCCGCGAAGCCAGTCCGACTGCTGTCACTGAGAGTCTAAGCGAAACCAAGGCCATAAGCGGAACCTTGCCTTACATGGCACCAGAGCAATTGCTTGGACGGAAACTGGACGCCCGCACGGATATCTGGGCTGCCGGTTGCCTGCTGTACGAGATGGCGACGGGGCGGCGTCCGTTCCTGGGTTCGGGTCCGACGCTGACCGATGCGATCCTGCATGAGTCGCCGCCGGCCATCAGCAAGCTCAACCCCAAGATCAGCGCACTACTCGACGCGGTGATCCAAAAGTGCCTAGACAAGGACCCGGGGAAACGCTACTCCTCGGCGCGAGAGATTGCAGTGGACCTGCGGCGAGCGGTCTCGGCACCGATGTCGGCGGGAATGAACCTACAGTTGAGACGGTGGTTCGCGGTACTGGCAGTCGCGGCTGCGTTAATTGCGGTAGTTGGCATCGGGATGCACCTGGAATGGACTCTCAGGCGGAGTTCTTCCGGCGAACATGCGGCTGGAGTCACAGCGCAAGGCCAGGCAGCACCGCACGAATCGTATTTGGCAGGACTGAAGCAGTTGGAGCGATGGGACAAACATGGCAACCCGGAGTCGGCGATCGGTTTGTTCGAGCAAGCGGTAAAGGCGGATCCTGGCTTCGCTCTCGGGTTCAGTGCACTTGGAGAGGCTTACTGGGCGAAGTACCGGCTCGACCACGATTCCCGCTGGATCGACGAGGCAGAGAGAGACTGCAGGCGCGCCGCCGAATTGAACAGCCAGTTGCCAGCGGTCTACGTGACTTTGGCCCGCGTTCACAACGGTAAAGGTCAGTACAACCTGGCACTCCAGGAGATCCAGCAAGCGTTGAAGTTGGAGCCGCGCGATCCGGACGCATTGCTGGGCGAAGCTGCGGTCTACGCCAGTATGGGACAGGAAGACAAGGCGGAGAGCACCTACAAGAAGGCGGCGGCGCTCCGCCCGCAGCGTTGGGACGGGTACTACGAACTGGGAGTCTTCTATTATCAGCAGCGCCAGTTTACCAATGCGGCCGCAGAGTTCGAGCGCGTGCTGGAGATGACCCCCGACAACGCCATGGCTCACGCGACGCTGGGTGGCATGATGCAGCTCCTGGGGAAGGATGCTGAAGCGGAGAAACATCTCAAGCACTCAATTGAATTGCAGCCGAGCTACGCCGCGTACACCAATTTGGGTGCTCTGTACTACAAGGAGAGGCGCTGGGCTGAGTCGGTTGTGATGACGCGGAAGGCGCTGGAGATCAATTCTCACGACTGGCGTGCGTGGTCAAATCTCGGTCTCGCCTACGAGTGGTTGAACCGCAAGAACGAGGCCGAAGAAGCATATCGCAAGGAACTGGCGCGGCTGGAGGAGATTGCGAAGATCAGCGCCGACGACGCCGACGTGCAGGCGGAACTCGGCCTAATTTATTCGAAGTCGAAGTTGCGGGAGAAGGCGGTGCCACGCATCGAGGCAGCGCTGGCCCTCGCTCCGGATAACCCCGCTATTCTGTCCACCGCCGGGGAAGCCTATGACAACCTCGGCGACCGCAGCCGCGCGCTGGAGTTGGTAAAGAAAGCTCTGCTCCAAGGTTGGACCCTGGCGCAGCTGGAGAACGATCCGGGGCAGCAAGAATTGCTTCTCGACTCTCGCTTTCGCGAAATCGCACAACAATTCAACAACAAACCTAGCCCTGCTCAGCAGCATCCCTGATGGGCAGGCTGGTCCATAAGGAGAAAGACTATGACTACCGTCGATTCAACCGCTACTTTACCGCTCACAATGGTCGTCACCGGCGAGATCCCCGGTACAGACTCGCTCGGGAACCTCATAATTAGGATCGAAGTTGGGAAGGCTACGTTTCACTGTCGCTCAGTGGAGCACGTGGGCAAACAAAAACCCAGAAAAGTAACATTCCAGGCGGATGCCCCCTGCAAGCTGCACTTCACTGACCCTGCCGTGTTCGGAACGAACGATAGACAACTGGTGGAAGGAAACAACGACTTAACGGTTGTCGGTAAGGACGGCGACATGACGAGCTACTCCCTCCCGGCACGAGCGGACACCAAGAATGACCCCAAGATTGTGGTACCGTAGCGCCGCGCGAACATGAGCCCGGCCTGTGCGGCCGGGCTCTTTTACACCGGCGGCTGCGCTGTTCCCTCTCGTATTCTTGAAGAGCTGCTGAAACTTCGGAGGAAATGCTAAATGCGTATGTATGGCTTGCTTATGACCCATCCGTCTATTCAGGTGCGCACTCGTCCCGAGAGCCGGACTGGCTTTCAAGTGTTATCTGTTGTCGTTGCCTGTGCGGCCTTAATGCTCACCGGATGCACGCTACTACCCATGAGGAAACTTCAGCCGGTGATCGCACCGCCGACAGGCGACACCTGCACGACTGATCGTGCCCTCCTGAGAAATGAGCCCAGCGGGTTCCATTACATCTATCCCCACGAGGTTATAGCCGGGCGCACCGAAGCCGCCTTCGTTGATAATTTCGAGTCATACAATACTGCGATTCAGGCACGGGTTGCGTCCAAATTACCTCCGGCTCTTGCTCAGGACCGTGTTACGAACGTGTTCCGCGAATTTCTGACTCCGGTGTTTGCCGAAGCACAATTTGATGCTCAAGTCGCAGACAGAACCTTGGATACTCGCAACGCGGCGGACACAAGCAGGCTTGCGAGCGAGCGCGCTATGATACAAAAACACACAATCGCTCCTAACCTGAAACACTCTGAGTTAAAGAAATTTGCCAACCTGCTCTTTGATTTGCAGTTGAAACACGGCCCCGCCGACTTCACGAACGCCAGCACCAACCTTGATGCTCTTGGACCCAGGTCGAGAGCTCTAGTCGCTAATCGTGGCAAAGTCGACACAGACCTCGTTGCTTACCTGAAGGCCTACTACGATGGAAAGTTCTATGATCGCATGGGTACAGCCATTTCAAAGCCACAGCTCCCCGGCTTGAATAACTTAACTAACTTCTCCGTACCGGACTCGGAGATTGTCGCTGCCGAAACAGTGTTGCTCGAATTCTTAATCGATTGCATCGATCCAACTCCCGTGATGGGGGATAAAGACGACCACCCGGTCGGCACGACCTACTACCCGGGCGGATCGACCATCGAGCCCACGGCCTTGACCACTGGCCTTGCGAGCTATGTAACGCTTCCGCAGGACGGATGCGGTATCACACTCAAGAACGTCTGGGTATTGAAGGACCTCGCGAATGGCGCGAGCGATCACGCTGCAGCCGTTGGCGGCCTAGTTGCGAACACTCCCGGAGGTATCTCGCTTGGACTGGGAGTCGTTGGTAAGATTTCCATCGGGGATAACCAGACACTCAGCGATCTCGTAAAGACTGCGGCCTCGGACTTGGCCCTACGCGCAACTTTAATGACGTTTTATTTCACTCTCCGCCATGTTACCTTCAACCCCATCCATCCCTAGGGCGAACCGCGTGCCCACCGCAGGAGGAGCGCGCTGTCGAACGACGAGTCGTATCTGAAAATACAAGCTTGAAGATTGGAGGTGGAAATAATGAGCCGTCGCATTATTGCAGCACCGCCCACACACGCTCCAGCAGAGGGCACACCTGCACCGGACGATTATGTAGGTCGGCTTCTCAAATACATCCCCTCTGAACTAGTGGGACTTTATCTGGCCGCTAGAGGCGTTGTCCCAGACAACACAAACGACCTTGACGAAACGCTTTGGATAATTGCGCTGGTTACTTGGATATTGGTCCCGATCTATCTGTACGTCGTGACCACCCGCGGACGCCAGAAACCACTTTGATGGGTATCTGCTTGACTCACCAGACCACAATCCCTAGTATGCGGGGATGGAAGACTATCCTCGAAACTTGAGGGAGTTCGATGTCCGCTTCCGGAGTGAGGAGGCCTGCCGAGAGTATCTGTTGCAACTGCGCTGGCCGGATGGCTTTCGCTGTCCGCGCTGTGGGTGCAGAGAGAGTTCGCCGGTGAGGGCGGTACTGCTGCGGTGTCGTGACTGTCGACATCAAACCTCGGTGACAGCGGGGACGATCTTTCAGGACACCCGCACTTCTCTGCGATTGTGGTTTCAAGCCATGTGGTGGCTGGTCAGTCAGAAGAACGGCGTCAGTGCGTTGGGGCTGCAACGAGTGGACTGAGGTGTTCGTCCCACTTTCTCTGTCCGGCCACGAGTCTCGCAATGGCTCTCGTTCCGAGAGGCGGCTATGGCTTGACGGCTATGTTGGGAACCGGGTTTAGTTTGTCTAGGCCAGTGTTTTCTGTTGCGGGGCGAAACAAGGAAACTCGGCTAGCGAGCGCCTCAATCACATTTAGATAGTCTCTTTCCCCCACAATGGAGAGAGCGCAACTCAGATTCAGAAATACAGGGTTGGAGCTGAGCAATCTGAAAGACAGTTCGTAGCATAGACTGTTCTGGAAGGAATGGAAGTAGTGAACGCTGCTCAACTTCCCCATCCCGCGATCGCTGAACGTCCGTTCGGCGTATCTAATTCCGCTAAATGTCCGGGAAGAAAGAGACCCTGGGTCGACCGCTCCAAACTGCTCTCCAAACCGCTCGCAACTCCGTCGGTTCGTTATCCGCGGGTTCACAAAAATCGCGAAAGAACCTTCGATGAAGTTCGTGTGCGGATAGATCTCGCTGGGTAGGTCTAGCCCGGCGAGTGTGACCGTCCCTTGTTCTGCCGCAAAGTTGGTATACGACCCAAACGTGGCAGTGGAATCCGGGAAGCGCGGAAGAGCAAACTTGATTCCGAACTTCCGGTTTGTTTGCGTCCCCCCAGTGCGATCGATTGCTGAACGAGGAATTCAATCTTGGGCCTGGCGCCCGAAAGACCTTCTTGAAGCTGCTGATCTCAAGGGTCTGGGTGCTTTCATCTTTTGTGCCCTGGACGCTTATTTCGTCCCCTGCATATTTCTCCAGCCCCGAAGTGCGGCCTGTCAAACTGTAGACGTTGCCTTGGCTGTCCGAGAGTTGGAACACTCCGGGAGTGCCGGCGAGGCATCCTACAACTGCTAAATCCTCGTTTTTCGGCGAAGCTGACGGATCTTGGGGCGGCCTACCAGCTTGAGCAACGGCAGAAGTGTAGACGAGAAGGCAAGCCCCACCCCATAGCAAAGCCTTTTCGATGTTCGAATACCAACGCGCAAATCGTATCGCCATGACTCGTTCACATCTTCTGCTAATGCGATGATCCACCGCCTTGCATGGCAGGCATCTGCCGGCAATTTTCCGGATGCGTAAATAGTGAGGCGTCGGGCTCGCTGAAGCTCACGTCTTTGTACTCAGCCGTTATTGGGCCACGGCTGGACTGGATCTCAACCTTGACTGGGAATCCCTTCAGATCCTCCGCTTCCCAAACCTTCATCTTGGTGACCTTGCCGTCACGCGAAGTGAGCGTCAAATTCTCCACCTTGCAGGCATGTCCATCTACGGTGTCAGTGCCCGCGGGCGAACGCTCGACTGTGGCGTTCTGGGATTCAGCAAAGGGATTCTGCTGTCCTTGCGGCGCCATCTGCATGCACATACCGTTGCCCATGACCATGTAATTCGTGTGCTGGCTCAGGCTCATGATCGTATAGCCCGCACCTCCCGGCAGGGTCGTTCTCATCTGGTCGCCGGAGCGATAGATCTTCATATCGCCGTGCCCTTGGGGCACGTGGGATGGCATCCCGCTCATCGATACGGTGGCGGAAAACTGTTTGAACGTGTCAAACGGATTCTGCGCCTGCGCAACAATTGCCAGACAGAGGATCAACCCTACGAGGAGCCCGAATTCGACTTTGGTATTGGTGGGCATGGATGCCTTCTCCTCCGCACGAAATGTCGGCTTCAAAAACGGCGACAAGTGTACACCCAATTTCTCCCGGGCGAAATCGCGAAATGGAATCTCCAGCGCCGCCGCAAAGGTGCGCCGACGAACGCTACTGTCGGGCCGAGGGGTGGGAGGATTGAGTTTGGGCGGGCGTTTCGATTGCTTCGCGGCCTGGTTCGACTGTAGCGCCCGCGTGCTCGCTGGCCTGGACGAACTGCTCTGGCGATTGACCGGACCGTCTTCGCCTCACGCCGTAGTCCCAGACCTGCCAGACCAGTGAACCGAAGACGTAGATTGCAAACAAACATGCAAAGATAACTAAGACTTGCCAGACGGCGATGGCCATCGCCAAGGTCACGATTCCAGGAGGGTTTGCTAATCCGACCCAATGCACGCTCATCCCGCCTCCCGCACCCGGAATTTCCTCTTCGACTATCAAGAACACCTTGCTCATCCCAGCCGGTTCACGTCAGTCGAGAACCATCACGCGGGATCTCGCAGGCTAGCCCGTAAGCCACTGGAAGTGAGCGTTCCGAGTCTCGGTCGGGAACACTATAACATGATAAGAATCGCTGTTTGCTCGCTGAAACCCTCCCTTCGGAGCGGTCTGGCGGAGTGAATGTTGTGGGATGTGCTCTTCCTTATTCAATATTCCTTATTCAATATTGCGACAGATCGGCACCTCATCTATACTCCCCGACGTACCGCGTTCCCTGGTGACCAGGAGAAAGCTACGGCGAAGCTACAAAGTCCCAACTTACGGGAAGCCGGTTTCACTATCTGTTGTGAGGAATGCGGGTGACGGACCACCCGCCCATGCCCAGCAAAAGGGAGCGGTCTGCTAGTCGGTACTGCGGCCTTCTGGGTCTTGCTTGCGTGTTTCTGCTCGCGTCCATCGCGGCGGCGCAAACGGAGCGTATACGCTACTTCCATAGTGACATCAAGGTTCAGGACGACAGCTCCATGCTCGTCCACGAGATCATTCGCGTCGTAAGCACCGGAGACCTAATCCGTCACGGTATCTATCGCGATTTCCCTACTCGCTACACTGATCGGTTGGGGAACCGTTACGTGGTCGGCTTTGCGCTGCTTGCGGCCACTCGCGATGGCGCTCCGGAAGAATCGCGCCTCGAAAACTACAGCAACGGCGTCCGCATCTACTTGGGCAGCGAATACTCCCTTGTGGCCCCCGGCGAACACACCTACAGCATCACCTACACGACCAACCGGCAACTCGGCTTGATGAAGAACCACGACGAGCTTTTCTGGAACGTTACGGGCAACGGCTGGATTTTTCCCATCGACAATGCTTCAGCACTCGTGCACCTTCCCCAGAGGCTACCGTTCAGCGAAGTGCGCATCGGTGGTTACACCGGAGCGAGTGGTTCGATGGCGCAAGACTTTACTTCCAGAACCATCGGCAGCAGCTTCTTGATCAGCGCCGCACATCCGCTGGGCCCCCACGAAGGGTTGACCATTCTCCTGCAGTGGCCGAAAGGCTATTTCCGCAAGCCCACCGCAGGACAGGAGTTCCTCTACTTCGCGAAAGACAACCCCGACGCAATCGTCGCGGCCAGCGGTTTGCTCCTGATTTTCTTTTACTACATCATCGTTTGGCTGCGCGTGGGTCGCGATTCCGCTCCGGGCAGCATCATGCCGCTCTATGAGCCTCCTTCCGGATTCTCGCCCGCCGCAATGCGTTATCTCGTTCGCATGGGTTTCGACGACAAAGCCTTCACGGCGGCGGTGCTGGACATGGCGGTCAAGGGCTTCTTGAAGATCGTGGAGGGCGTTGGGATGTACACGCTATCCCGCTCGAAAGCGGATGGGCAAGCGCTCACGCCCGAGGAGAAGACCGCCGCCGACAAGCTATTCGAAGGCGGCAGTACCGCGATCAATCTGCAGAAGGAGAACCACGCCGCGATCAGCGCTGCCATGGCCGCCCTGAAGGCCCGGCTCAAGGCCACCGAGCAGAAGATATATTTCGTGACCAACGCACGCTACCTGATCCCGGCCATCGTGTTTTCCGTTGTCATGTTGCTGGGAATCCTATCCGCCCAGGGCCAGGACAAAATGGCGCCCGCCGGTTTCATGTGCCTGTGGCTCAGCGGCTGGAGCTTTGGTGTCTTTCAGATGCTCCATAACGCCGCGCACCTCTGGAAATCCGCGCTAGCCGGAGACCATATGAAAGCAGGGCTCACAGCGAGCGCTACGTCCGCGACTTTGTTTTCCATTCCCTTCGTGCTGGGCGAGATTTTAGGGCTCGGTCTGATGGTCTGGTTCACGTCTGTTTTTGTCACAGTGATTCTGCTGATGACGGTTCTTCTGCACATTCTGTTCCACCAACTGTTGAAGGCGCCGACGAGCGCTGGCCGCAGCGTCCTCGACAAAATTAAAGGCTTCAAGATGTTTCTGGCCTCCGTCGAGGGTGATCGGATGAATCGCGTCACGCCGCCGGAACACACTCCCGAAGTCTTTGAGAAGTACTTGGCTTATGCTCTTGCATTGGATGTGGAACAGGCCTGGGCAGAAAAATTCTCGGGAATCATGGGCGGAGCCGCCCAGACTTCTGGATCAAATTCCGGTGGCTATTCACCCGCCTGGTATTCGGGCGCCGACTTAGGCGCACTGGGAGCCGCGGGTTTTGCCAGCTCGTTGAGTGGGTCATTCTCCGGCGCCATTTCGTCTTCTTCGTCTGCACCCGGATCGAGCGGGGGAGGCGGTGGAGGATCAGGAGGCGGGGGTGGCGGTGGCGGGGGTGGAGGCTGGTAGTCCGTCGTCCTCGACAAATGTTCACAGTCTCTGATCAGCTCCGGGTGGGCCGATTCATCCCAACTTGGGACAGCGGGTGGTCGCTCTTTTGTGCATGGGCTCATTAGAAATGATCACACGTGAGAGAGTGACCATTATTAGGCCGCATTGATGCGGGCGATCTCATCACTCTTTTGTTTGATCTGCTCGTCGAGCGCAGTAATCTCGCGGCACTGAGCCTCAACTTCGCTGACAGCATGGCCTTGCTGACAGAGCGTATACATCTGCTTGCCGATTTCGGTGAATAGCGCTGCCTTGCGATCGTTCAGGTTGCCAATGTCATACCGGATCTTTGTGGTGGCTGCAAGATCGCTGACTTCCCCCTTGGCCTTGTCCATGCCGTGCTTCACTTTGTCCACTAAGCTCATAAGTCCTCCTCGTGTTTCAATCGGACAAAAGAAACTATAATCCCGCTGTCAAGCAAATCGCGAGAATGATTCGCGAGAATGATTCGCGAGAATGATTCTTGACAGCGTTGTAGGTGCGTGATATACATGCGCTCAAAATTGGGGCAGTTCGGAAATTCCTGTTTATCTTAAGATTCCAAGGTCTTACGGAACTTGAGCTGGCTGAGTGATCGACTATGCGCTGCCCTTCGTGCGGTCGCGAAGTCTCGGACGAGCCCTTTTGTGAGTGGTGCGGCAAACCTCTGAAAGCTGAAAAGACGGCTCCGAGCAGACTAGAGTCGGTCACGCCGTCGGCCTCCCAACCGCTGTCTCGTCTGCCTTCGTTGGAAGGCTCGGGCGTAACTCCTCAGGCGAATCCGAGCGATAGAGCACCGCGATTGCACAGTGTTGTCTGGGCGGCTCTGGCCATCGGGTTGTACCTGGTAATCGCTGACGCGGCGATTGAAACTTTCCTGCGCGAATCTCCGCTTCGTTGGTGGATCAGCGGAGCGGCGGTGCTGTACCTGGTACTCTGTGCGGCCGTTTGGCGTCTCATGCCAAAATTGTGGCAACGTCTGAATTGGGCAAGCCAGGCAGCCTTGTCCCTCCTCGTATTGCTCGCGCTGATGAGCGCTACCGCTTGGATGCCGGGTGGTCTGGAGCAAGGGCTGAACTTGCTCGGGCAGCCGACCTCGATAGTTCTGGCCGTGTTGAGTGCGGTGGTGGTCGCGCTTTCCGGAGTGTTCCTCGCTCGTCTGCATTTTGTCCCGCTTGCGGGGAAGATCGTCGCGGGATTGCTCGCGTGCTATGGGGTCTTTGCTTTTGTTTTCGCAATTGGCGCCAATACGCCATATTCCTCCCTCTTTCACGGCGAGAGCCAATGGACGCGGCTGCCATTCTGGCTGCAGGGCGCTACCGTCGGCGGCCTGTTCCTGGTTCCTCTTGCTCTGCTGCTGGAAATTGTCACTGGGCTTCGGCAAATCAGCCGCGACAAGATTTCAGACTTCGCCTTCAGGGTGGTCGCTCTAGGCATGAGCCTGGTGATCAGTGTCGCCGCCGTGCGAGTCCCAGCCGATACCGCCATGGGAAGCGCGGCCGGTTATGATTCGGATGCGGTCGAAACGCCCCCTTGGCTCACAGAGACCCACGAAAAGCCGCTGCCACAGGGAGAAGCCGGTTACAAGCAGGTGAGCGAAAAGCTCAATCGCATGTACGCAGGGTTAGATGTAGTGAACAGCAAAATTGACCGCTCATTGTTTGAGATCGACGCACTGGCAGATCGCCTAGGTTCGGATCCGGCAACGATCTTCCATTTCGTGCGCGATGAGATCCGCTATGAGCCCTATGTCGGAGTCTTGCGCGGCCCGCTCGGGACGTTACTTTGCCGTGCCGGTAATTCGCTCGATCGCAGCCTGCTGCTGGCGGCTTTGCTACAGAAGGCAGGGCTCACCGCTCAGATCGCGAGCGGAAATCTGAATTCTCAGCAGGCGCAAACGCTGGTGAACCGGCTATTCGAGCCCGTGAAACCAGCGCCCCAGGCGATACCAACGATCGCCGAGCTTGCGCCTGAAGTCAGCCGCTCCATGGGAGTCGATCAAGCAAAGTTGCTTCAACTCTCGGACCAAATGCAGGTGTATGGGCAGAAACAGAATAAACAACTGATGGATTATGTGGATTCCGAGTCCACATATCTTTCGAACCTGCTCAGCAAAGCTGGTGTTGATGCGGGTGTGATCACGCCGAACGATCAGTTAGTCACAGAAGCGAGCCAGCATTACTGGGTGCAATATCAGAATTCGAACGGGCAGTGGGTCGACCTCGATTCTTCATTCGCCCATGCCGAGCCCGGCAAAGCGAACACGCAAGTGGCCAATACTTTTGCCCCCGACGCCGTCCCGGAAGAGCTTTACCATCACTTGCGAATCACACTTACGCTGCGCGTGGCCCAGGTCAACGACGGAAACGACGGTGAGACCACAGACACCGTGCTGCTCGATCAGGAACTGCGCGTGGCCGAGCAGCAGGGGAAAGACATCATCGTCGCCAACGTGTCCGATCCGATGCCGGATTTCATGAAAGCGACGGGGACTCTCGGCGATGCGTTGGCCAATATTCGTGGATATCAAGCTGTCCTTCAAGTCGGAGATAGATCCGCAGCGGGAAAGCATTTTGATCTCGACGGCAAAGTGACGCAACGACTATCGGGGGCGCCTGAAGCAGAGGTTGCGAACAATGCGGGCGGCATCGGCGGAGCTTTCGGCGGTCTTGGCGGCAACGCTGCTGGTGCCCTCGGCGGCGCAACGCAAGGCCCTACGACCCGGATCGTCGGCGAGTGGGCCGAGTACAAGTTGACGTCACCGGGGGCCGCGGGGGCTTCGCCAGCTGTTCGCAGCTTTCATCGGGACATCGTCGCGCCTTCGGTAGTCCAGTCGTGGTCGCCAAGCGACCCAGGTAACCCTAAAACAACCCTAACGAAGCTCGGAAAGGATGCTCTCCGCGAGCGCCTGTTCTGGTCGGCAGAGTTGCTGCCTGTGACCGGCGCAATCGCGGTCGACTATCCCGGCTATTTGACGCTTAAGTCTTTTTCGGGGAGTCGTGCATCCGTTGATACGCTGGCCAAGACGGCGTTTGTAGTGGCGGATTCCGGGAATCCTGCCAGCCCATCGAGTCGGCCACCGGTGACTAACCTGTTGCTTGCACAGGGAGCTACGCAGCTAACCAATAACATCAATAGAACTCGATTCCCCAATCTTCGGAGTTACTTCGGACGACCGGGACTGCTTGCGTACGAAACCGCTGCGGCCAATGCATCTGGCCACGCCTATGTAACGCGTGGCTACGACATTATTGCGTTACCAGCCCGTATCGCTGGCAACGGGGCGAGCGGTTCGGGCGAGATCCACCGAGACGCTTCATCGCTGCATGTTTTAAACGGCGTTCTGGCGACGCGGCTGGAATGGGCACTGATGGCGGAGCCAAGCGGAGCCTCAAGCGCCGGAGCAAAGGAACAACCTGTCTATAATGCGAGCCGGGTCTTTGCGGCTGCCCGGGAGCACGGCGTGCATGTGGTCGTCCTACACCCGGACGCTAACGGCCTGAATGAGCTTGCCACCATGTCAGTGCCCGCCCCTGTGAAGGCGGAACTATCATCAAGCTTGGCAACCGGGCACGCCGCGGCGGTGCCTGTGATTCCAGTGGATCTTGACGGTCGGTCTCAGATCGCGTGGTGGAGCCTAGACAACAAGTCGGGGGAACTGATCGGAGTAATGCCTGGCGGACGGGGGCAGGGAATGGAGGAATATATTGATATCGCCGTGTTTACTGGCTTCGAAAGCCTTTGTTTGTATGATTACGGTGCCTCTAACAAAGGCGTTGGATCATTCGAAAACCTATTGATTTGTTCCGCGGGCACAGGGGGTCTTCTGCTTGGGGGTTTTCTAGGATTCGAAATTAGCAAGATCTGGGATATAACGCTTGCAATTTGGTTCCATTATACCCCGTGGAACAAAGAATAATTTCTTGGCTAGCCGATCCCCCGGGAAGGTTTGGCCGGGACGAGTTCCTTGCCAGAAGAGTAAGGTCTGCCTGGAGCAGTCCGTCATCGCCCCCGTCTCCACCGGCGCTTCGCATGGAGATTCCACGCTCGTTATGGCTGAAGGAGCGGAAAGCAGGCCCCGTAATTCCGAAACGTGAACGTTTAGCTTCAGATTGGGCAATCGTAGCGACTCTGCTCTATCTGATGCTGGCCGATGCGACTGTCGAAGCGTTTCTCGCCATCCGCCACTACAATTATGGGTCGCCGGAACGGTTGGCGCCTATTTGGTACTGAACCTTGTTGGGACTCGGCTGTGGCACGGTTGGAATGGAAGCGCCACGTGGCCGCATCGTTGATTTCTTGTGGTTCTTATGAGTGTGACGGCTTGGTTTCCGGGAGGCGTTGACTAGGGCTTATGCTCGACGGGCAACCGACTTCAATCGTTCTTTCGATCATCAGTGCGGCGGCGATTTTGTTCTCCGCAACCGTACTGGTCCGAGTGCGGGTATTGCCGTTGTGGAGCAAGGTCGTCGGAGCTCTTCTGGCAATATACGGCCTGACCGCTTTTGTACTGGCGATAAAGTCAGGCACTCCCTACGTCCAGTTATTTCATGGCGGGAGTGAATGGAAGCGTCTTCCATTCTGGCTGCAAGGCGCACCCGTCGGAACGCTCTTTGTCATTCCGCTCGCTATCGTGCTTGGGTTCGTAAACACGGTAGCGCGCCACGCCGGAAAGCTTTCCACGTGGCTGGTGCACGCCGCGATGCTCGGCGTATGTTTCGCTATCGCGATAATCGCGATACGAGCAGTCCCGCCATCTGAGACAACGGCGGCGACGGGCGACGTTTACACTGCTGCCTCGTCGGGAACAGCATCGCCACAAGCGGCGGTATTCAACGAAGTCCGCGACTCTTCACAAACGGCACTTACACCGGGCGATTACAGCACCGGACAGCAAAACACACCGGCTGTGGCAAACAATAATACTTGCACCCTCACTGTCCCGAAGTTCCGGATAGTATCAAGCCTCGGCGAACAGCAAGCGCGGGCGCGGCACGCGTTCCTGCTGCTCAGCACGGTTTGGAGAAATACCGGCCCTGCCCCATACGTCATACCGGATGTAGTCAATCATATTTTTTTGCTCATCGACGGAGAGCGCCAAGCTACGTTGAACGACGCCACCGCCGCGGCTCCGCATCGGTTGCCGCTCGATCAACTAGTAATCCCGGCAACGGGAGAAGCCGTTTCGGGCGAATACGTCTATGCAATCCCCGATCACGGCGTGACCAGCGTCGAATTACTATTCATTGATACGGATCAGGGCGACATGCACCTGACGCTGTTTGGACGGACTCCTCCAACACCACGGACAATTGCAGGGCCTGCAAACAACGGGTTAATCGAAGCCGGCGTTCTTGGCTCGGAGGAAGTGAACGCCGTTGGGAACACCCAAGCTCCGCCTGGGCAAAAGTACGCCGTAATTGTTGTCCGGATGCGCGGTCTGTCAAAAGGCAACCTGGTTCGCTTTGATGCTACACAGTATTCGGGACTACGAGACTCTGATGGCTACAACTATCAGGTCAACCCAGTGGCCGATCTCGATGATGAGTTCACTTCCGCGACACAGTTGCTCCCCGAGGTTCCGTGTCGGGGAACACTGGCTTTCTTGGTTCCCGCATCGCACTCGGCTCTGACCCTCGCGCTTAATCTGCCCGGTTATAGCTCGATGGAATTTGCCTTGCCGAACACAGGTGGTAAGGTCCGCATCGGCAAGCCATTGCTGAGCATCGAGGATGGCGAGACTCTGACGCTCAGCGTGCTTGGACTCAAGCGGATGCCTTCGATTGCGAACAATGCCGCCGCCAGTGGAAAGAACTTTTTGGTTCTTGACGTGTTCTTTACGTCGAAAACCGACCAGAGGATTGAATTCCAAACTGCCGAACAATTAATCCTCCTGGATGGGGACAATCAGATTACAGCCGATTCGGACGCGCTCGACGCTTTGCCACATCCGCTGAAGGAGAACAGCGTAATCCCACCCCATGGCCAGGCGAGATTCGAGGTCGCCTACCAGGTACCGGCGACGACGAGTCATTTCGCGATGCGGTATCGTGGTTTTCAAATGGAGGCCAAAGAATCTCTGCCCGAGGTTCCCGGGAATGGGCAGTAAGGGTAGAGCGCAAAGCCGGAAAGCTCTGGGCAGAACTCCGTCGTGATTTCGGGAGGTACGCATCGTGGTATGTCCTTCATGTGGTTACAAGAATGTAAACGAGAGTGCTCCTTTCTGCGGAGGATGCGGTAAACCTCTTGCCGTTGCCGCACCTCCTCGAGACCAAGGCCCTTCCAGCACAGATCACCTCATTAAGACCGAGTCGCGCGACGCGCGAAAGTCATCGAAGCGGGTTGTTGGAATAGCAGTTCTCGTGGTGTGCTTAGCAATCGCGGGAGGTGGACTGGCAATCTTGCACCGCCCTGGCGGGCTTACACGGGGCAATTCCTCCTCAGGAACGAATGCCTCAAAGACATCCTTCACCCCTGAATCGACCGACGCGGCAAGTCCTGCGCCAGCGACACCAGTTTCGTCATTGGATTCGCCTCCCGCGAATCCGATGCCAGAAACCACGACGGCTAATACTGTTCGGGTCACACCATCGGCAGTGATTCCTTCCGGTACAAACATAGCCGCCTTAAATCTGGGTGGCGAAATCGAAAGCATTACCGGATCTTACGGACCTGGACACAATGGCAGGCTCTTGATTGACGGTCTGCCGGAACCCACCTGGAGACCTGAGGGGGAAAACCCGCTGCATCCGACCGAACCCGCCCTCGATCATGTTAAATTTCCCCAGGAGATCGTCCTTTCCTTTTATAAGCGTGACGCGGCGCTGGTTTCGGCGGTGGTGTTGAGGTTCCCGAAAGACGTTGCGTCACGCCCCAAGGACATCGAAATCTGGACTTCGATGAGCAGTCCGACGGACAACTTTTCTCCGGTTGTAAAAGCCACTCTCGACCTCAGCACACCTTCAGAGACGATTTCGTTTTCACCTGTCCAAACCCGCTTTCTGAAAATTCGACTGCTCTCCAGCACTAGGCCCGATGCATTTGAGATCGGCGAGATTGAGGTCATCGAAGGTTCGGCTGCAGGCTATGTTCCTCTGATAGCTCGTTACCCGGAGATCGAAAGGTGGAGAAGCAGTATCCGGTACGCAGCGCAGAAAGGTATCGACTGGCTGGAACCCACGACCATCGATTGGCAAGCTCATAACGAATGTTTTGGATGCCATGTGCAGGCACAAACCCTCATGGGGCTGTCTGTCGCGCAGAGAAACCATTATGTCGTTAGTCCGAGTTGTATGCGGGACTTAGTGGAGTTCATGCGGACCAAGCAAGCCGACGACGGAACCGAAAAAGATGAAGGCTCAGGCGGCACAAGGGTAACGCCTACTCAATTCGCAGCGATGGGATATGCGTATTTTGATGAGGTTACGGGAGTCAAAAGTGACCAGTCATTATTGAAGCATGTCGATTGGTTGACCAAGCAATTGGGGCCTACCGGCGAACTGGTCCCCGATATGGAAGAGCCTCCTATCGCTCAGGGATCGTTGATGACGACTGGCAATACACTGATAGCTTTTATGCAGGCCTTTGCCGAAACCGGAGACGCCCGATACCAGCAGGCCGCTGATCGCAGCCTTTCGTTTATGGCATCGGCCACGCCTAAAACGACTCAGGACAAGATCTTCAAAGTGCTCGCCCTTTCGCGTTTTGGCACACCGCAACAGCGCGAGCTGGTTGCACCGCTCCTTCGCCAATTGCAATCTGAGCAAAACCGGGACGGTGGCTGGGGCGAAACAGCCGACATGCACGCCTCCAACGCGTTTGCTACTGGGCAAGTGCTCTACTCTTTTCAGGAAGCGGGCTTGAGTATCGATGCGCCTGAATTCACCAACGGCGTTCGCTACCTACTAAAGACGCAGCAAGACAGTGGAGGTTGGCCATCTACCAATACCCAGTCATCGAGAAATTCTGAGTTTGCGCCGACGATGTGGGCTGTGATCGGGTTGGCGGGTTTGGTGGAGCCTCCGATGGCGGAGTCGCTTAAGGCTGAGCTGGATAAGTACGGTCGCGTAGCTTTGTATATAAATTTCGACTTCAACAAAGCAACGCTCAGACCCGATGCGAAACCAATCATCGCGCAGGTGCTCAAATTACTCCAAGATAATCCGGATCTGAAACTGTCCATTGAAGGACACACCGACAATGTTGGGTCGCATGACTACAATGTGAAACTCTCTCAAATGCGCGCAGCTGCTGTGGTGAGTTCTCTGGTAGCGGCGCATATCGCGCCCGGCCGGCTGAGCTCTGGTGGGTCCGGGCCTGACCGGCCAATCGCAGACAACGACACCGAGAAAGGGCGAGCAAAGAATCGGCGAGTTGAACTCGTCAAGATGTGAGTTCAACTTGGAATGTAATTTCAACGAGGAGGGCCTTCCCTTGCGCGCCCATACTTGGGGGTCAAACAGCACGTCAATACACTATGGGCAAAGCTGACTTTCAACCCGCCACCCCATCGGCTCGCAGGATGCGCCAGCAGATCAGGGCGCACCCCAAGGATAGAAATGCCTCGTGAATATCTGCCCGCTTTTCGTAGCGAACGCGCAGTCGCCGGAACTGATTCAGCCAAGCGAAAGTTCGCTCCACAACCCAGCGCCATCGGCCTAGGCCGCTGCCATGTTCGGTGCTGCGCTGTGCAAGAGAAGGGATGATGCCTCTGTCACGCATACCTTGCCTGATCGCCTTGGCGTCATAACCACGGTCGCCCAACACGCAGTCAGGACGACGGCGCGGACGCCCGCGCTCACCCTGCAAGGTCGGAATGGCATCAACCAGCGCGAGCGCTTGCTGCGAGTCGTTGCGGTTCGCCCCGGTGAGTTGGATGGCCAGCGGGATTCCGCGTCCGTCGCAAATCACGTGGCGCTTGCTGCCGAGCTTCGCTCGGTCGGTCGGATTCGGTCCCGTCCGCAGCCCCCAAAAACTGCCCGGATCGAACTGCCATCCACGACAGCGCGTGACCAATCGATTTCTCCGTAGCGTGCCAGCCAATCCAGCATGGAGAAGTGGATCAGTTGCCAGATGCCCGCGTCTTGCCAGTCACGTAACCGCCGCCAACAGGTCATACCCGAACCGCAGCCCAGCTCCTGTGGCAGCATCTCCCACGGTATCCCGCTGCGCAGGACGAATACAACCTCAGGGGTCACATCAAAAGCGGCCAACGGTGGTCACTTCAAAACCGGCCAACGGAAGTTGGCTTGGGACTAGGTTGTTTTACTCCGCCGCCTCCTGAGGAGGCAAGTCTGTTTTCGTGCGCCAACTCCGTGGACCACATTTGAGCACATGGCCGTGATGGAGGAGACGATCGAGCATAGCGGTAACGGCGGCGCTGTCGCCGAGCAGTTTGCCCCAGTCGTCCACTGGTCGGTTCGAAGTGAGCAAAGAGCTGGCGCGCTCATAGCGCCGCATTACGATTTCCAGTAAGTCCTCGGCGGCAGTCATGGGTAACTTCCGCATGCCGAGGTCGTCGATAATCAGAAGCGGTACGGAAACGAACAGTTCCATGCATTCTTTGCGGGTTCCATCGATGGTGGCTTCGGCCAAGTCATCGAGCAGTTTGTGGGTTTCGCGATAGAGCACGCGATAGCCCTGTTGGATAGCGGATTGTCCGATGGCCTGGGCAAGATGACTTTTACCCGTGCCGGGCGGCCCGAGAAACAAAGCGTCTTCGTGGCGAGCGATGAAGGCGCCCGTAGCCAAGTCGAAGAGCAGACTGCGATTCATTTTTCGGTTGAAGTTGAAGTCGAAGTTATCGAGGGTTTTCTGAGCGTCGCGGAACTGGGCCTGTTTTTTTCTCCGCTCCAGTAGTCGCTCGCCACGACGAGTGAGTTCGTCGGAGACGAGACAGGAGAGGAAGTCGATCGGAGGCATGGCTTCGGTCTGAGCTTGGTGAAGCCGGGTTTCGAGCACGGCGGCGATTCCGCCCAGTCGTAATTGTCCTAAAGCTCGATTCAACTCAATGAGGTTCATCGTCTGGCTCCTGGGTTCTGAGGTTGATGAGATCGCGGTAGTGGATCAGTTCGCGAATGAGCGGATCGACTTGCCGCAGGGTGAGTTGTGGGGCGCGTTCGAGATAGCGACGAACGAAGCGGTATTCATGCACTCCCATTTCCAGAGCAGCCGCGCAGGCATCCTCGACCGCGGCGGTACCGAACTTCTTGGCTAGCGAGAGCACGCCCAGGATGCGCCGAATGCCGGTTTCTCCGAGCTGGCTATAAATAAGGTGGCAGAGCGTACCGATGTGAGAACCGGCACGTCCGGCTCGCCACAGTAACTGGGAAACCTGAAGCGGCATGTGCTGGGGACGATCTTCTCTCTTAATGCGATACCAGCCGCGTTTCTGGCGTACATGCTCGCGTAGCAGCAGCCCGTTCTTGGGATCGAGAATGCGCACGTACAGCTCATCCCACTGCACGTTCACTTCTCGTCCGATCCAGCCCGGCGGTAAGCCGTAGTAGGCGGCAGCGACTTCGACGCAACCGTCCAGATTCACGCCCCGCTTGCCATGCTGGTAGTAGCGAAAAGGTTCCAGGGGAAGCGGCAGCAAGGCGGGTTTTTCTTCGACAAACATGGCGGCGACCTGTCGTTTTGTGGTGCCATGAATGCGGGTATCGGCACAGCTTGCCTCCCAACGATCCAGATAGGCTTGGGCTTCCTCCAGGCTCTCAAAGCGTTTTCCCTTTAGCGCTCGTTGGGCGTGGCCGACGCCGGATTCAACTTTTCCTTTTCGATCTGGATCCTTGATCCGACAAGGCAGAGCTACGACGCCATAGTGCGCCAGGAGGTCGCGATAGAGAGGATTCAGAGTGGGATCGTAGATGTCAGGGACGAGCACGCCTTCGCGCAAATTATCCAGAACGACCACACGCGTAGCCCCACCCAGGCGACGGAATGCTTTCTCATGTAACTCGGCCCAGATGCGCGAACTGGAGCGAAACGTTAGAAAGCGTACCGCCTTGCGACTACAGCCGAGCACCATCACGAACAGTCGGGTCCGTCGATATTTTCTGGTCTGCGGATCACGGACCATTGCGCCCGTGCCGTAGTCCACTTGGGACTCTTCTCCGGGAGCGGTCCGAATCACTGCGCGAGGCTGCAGTGGCTGCTTTCCACGCAACTTGCGCACGAAGCGCTTAACCGTCTGATAGCCACCACCGAAGCCGCTCTCCGATACCAAGTCTTGCCAGATTGCGGTGGCATCACGGCCCCGGCTCAGACCCAGTTCGATCGCTTCACGAAAGGGCTCGCAGACACTCCGTTTAGGATTTTCTGCTTTCGACTCCACGCCAAACCCGGTGGTCACTTCCTTGGCCGGTTTTGCGCTTTTGGCTTTGGCTTTTTCCTTCGTAGAAAGGTTTTCGGGGTTGGGGTTGGTGCTGGGGTTGGCCGTTCTCTCCACTGGGCCCGCGTCGGACCCGGTGGTCACTTCGTTGGCCGGTTTTGCCGGTGCCCGCCGTCCCCACCCACCCGGCCGACGCACCCCCACACCGGCCGCCTTCAGATAGGCGCTAGCCGTTTCTCGCCGCACCCCGGTCTCCTGCTCGATGCGCCGCAACGGCCATCCCAGTCGTCCCAGGGCTATTACTTGTTGTCGTTTCGCTTCGCTCAAGACGTTGCTCATATCGACGAAGGCTAAATGCCTCGCGCCGAAATCAACGTCCCGGGCCTCATTCTCGTTGGCCGGTTTTCAGGTGACCCTCATTGGCCGGTTTTGGGTGACCCCCGAGGGAATACAATACCCGTTAGACATGCCCTGTCTGCCAATCGCGGTCTCCCGCCTTTGGGCTTCGCCTTCGCGACTGGGATAAACGGCTTAATCAGTTCCCACAGCCCGTCAGGTAAGAGTTTGATGGCCATTGGACGACTCCTGTCGGTAAGGGATGTTTCGACCCTTCCCACGAGTTGCTTGAGACATTAGGTTTTGTTAGACGTTCTTAGGGCAACGGGATAGAAAAACTACAGTTTCCTAAGGCGCCCCATCACGGCGCAGGGCCGTAATGTTTACGCGAGTCTAAGGAACCTCTGAAGAACTCTCCGATCCACAGGCTGAGCGTATACGGTGTAAGTCGAGGTGAAAAGGCGGATGCGACAGCAAACTTTGGCGGCGCAGACGGGGTTCGAGAAGTACGGGCGGAAGACGAAGCGGGAGCGGTTTCTGGAGGAGATGGAGCAGGTGGTGCCGTGGGCCGAGTTACAGGGGTTGGTGGAACCGCACTATCCGAAGGGAGAGAACGGGCGGCCTCCAGTAGGACTGAGCATCATGTTGCGGGTGTATTTTCTGCAGCAGTGGTTCAACCTGAGCGATCCGGGCGCGGAGGATGCGCTGTATGAATCGCCGGTGCTGCGGCACTTTGTGGGCATCGATCTGGGGCGGGCGGCGGTGCCGGATGAGAGCACCATCCTCGGGTTCCGTCACCTGCTGGAGAAACACGAGTTGGGCGGGGCGATGCTGAACGCGGTGAATCTATATCTGGACAGCCGGGGCATTCGCATCACCACGGGGACGATTGTGGATGCGACCATTATTCATGCGCCTCGTCGACCAAGAACCGGAGTGGAGAGCGCGACCCGGAGATGCATCAGACGCGCAAGGGAAAGCCGTGGTACTTCGGGTTGAAGGCCCACATCGGAGTGGACTCCAAGCAAGGCCATGTGCCTTCGGTGTGCACCTCGGCGGCTTCGGTGGCGGACAAGCACATGCTGCCGGATCTGTTGCACGGCGAGGAGCGCAAGGTGTGGGGCGACGGCGGATATCAGGGACAGGGCGAAGCCATCCGGCAGGCGGCTCCGCGCGCGCAAGATATGACCAGCCGGAGAGTCCGATACAAGAACTTTGTGGATGATCTTCTACGCTCAGGATGCGAATCGGCTTAGGAATAGCCATCGCAAGTCCCCCACTCCCACGGCGATAATTGTACCGGATTTGCCCATCGGTGACGTAATCCCCACCTGCGACGCCGTGAATGGCTCTTGCGGAGAAGAACCCGTGGTAAGGATTCCCAATCCAAATCGGGCATCATTGACCAGGTGGGGCGAAATGACGTGCGAATCGTCCAGCGAGAGCACCCTTTGATTCAGATTCGCGGTTCCGCCGAAGCCGGGCACGGAAGCCGGGGACGGGGAGAGCGTACGCAAGTCCAAACAGATCGAATAAGGCTTGAGTCGTGGGATTATTCGCTCCGAAGAATTTGGCGGAAAAGCGTGCCGAAGCGAGCACTCGCTCTTTTTGGATCGGAAGGGTTTTTACATTGAGCGGATGGATCGTGTCAGGGAAATTCTTGCCTCTATCGTGCGGTCGCTCCGCTCTTTTTTGGATTGCTAAGCGGAGGCGATTCCCTTTGGGAGCCCTGGCCTCGCCGCGCGGTCAGTTCCCGGGTCATCGGTCAAGCCCCCATTCAGTCGATTGCTCTGACAGAGGTCAACAATGCTAAAGCGGTTGGGTGACCCGGTTTTCCGGAGGATGTGGTGCACGTGATTCTTCACGGTCTGCTCGGAAAGGTTAAGGCGGAGTGCAATCTCCTTATTGGTGAGGCGCTGGCGCAACAGTTCCACAATCTGTTGCTCCCTTCGGCTAAGCCCACGCTCTGAGCTCCAGGCGCTTGTCGATTGCACCGGGGATTGCTCGATGATCAGACGGAACAAAAGCGGACAAAGCGACGGAGGGCAAACGGCTTTGCCCTCCGCAACCTCGCCAATCGCGGCCGCCACTTCCAGCGCGGAAGCATCCTTCAATACATAGCCGACCACTCCAGTCCGGATGGCGCTGAGGAAAACCTCCTCATTCGGTTCCATATCCACCATCACAATGCGCAGGTTGCGGATCGCGCTGCGCAAGTTGCAGATAAGCGTCGAGCGGGAAACCGCCGAACCGCTGGAGTCTAGAAGGATAATGTGAGGCCGGGCGGCGATGATCTCGTGGTGGACTGAGGGCGAATAAGCGCTCGCACCGACAATGCGAAGCTCACTCTTCTTGCTGAGCAAGCGAATCAGAGCCTCACGTAGCAGCCGGTTCTCAGCGAGGAGGAACACCTGCGCGACCTTCCGCATACGTCACCTTCTACAGAAAGCACAAGCCCATCAGCGCGCCCCCTCTGAACACGCCGATGAGTCAGGTTGTAACCCTAGATTGGATGAGGCAATTCCGTGATGCTTGCGCCTCAACTTCAAACGCCCCTGGGACAATAACTCCATCGAGAGGACCTCGACGGATTCGTTCAGATAACGAGCAAAAGTAACACTCTCGTAAAAAGTTATTCAAGGAAAAAATGGTCTCGGCAACATTTGTTGAAATTCCGAGCACAAACTCTCCCGAATCGGGACTGTTCTCCAGCCTGCCCGCCCGTAGTCTGTTTACTTTTGGATAAACGGATCTCGCCTGCCTTGCTTCTTCGTCTCCCGACGTGGCTCTACTTGGAAGTTCTGAATTGACTCAATTGACAGAACTGCTCGAGCGAACCGAAAAAGCCACATGCCTATTGTTGAGGCTGGAACGATTTCAAGTAAGCCACCACTGCCTTGGCGTCGGCTTCGTTCATACGAAATGGCATCATGGGGAAGCGGAGAGTCTTGCCATTTGTCCAAATCCCGGTGGTGAGCAGCTTGATCATGTCGGCATCGCTGGCCGGGGGATTGCCGCCGATGCGGGGAGCATTGATGGGCCAGCTGGGATCAGAGTAGGGAGGCTGCAGGAATACGGACGCTCCTTGCAGCTTACGGCTCTGGTCGAGTTCTCCGTTGCCATTTCGCGGAGTGTGACACTGGCCGCACATGGCCACATTTTCCACCAGATATTTTCCGCGCGCGACGTTGCCGGTGGCGTCGTTCTTCGGACGCGAATCTTTTTGCTGAGCTAGCATCGACCCGGATAAGATCACTAGCGCGGCGCAGGCAGAGATGGAAGCAGCGCGACCCGTTCCGCGGATCCTCTGCCAAACAGACGAAAGCGAGGAATTGCACGACGCGCGATTTTTAGTCATACATTAAGCTATACATAAATCCTTTCCGCAGGCAATCACGAAGATTGTGTAGCGAGGCTTGGAGGCAGGCCACGATCATGCTTGTAAAGTACGGCTCGCCGGGAATCGTGTCCCGGGTCGTTTAGAATAAGCTGGCCGGTTCAGGGATGTCTTCCACCGCAAAAATCAATGCCGCTCTCGCTGCTGCGATCACCTTTCTTGTGTTGAGCAGCTTCGCGGCTTATTTTGCTTTTTCGCGTCTTCACACCAGCCAAGGGTGGGTGCAGCACACGCGCGATGTGCAACTCGCCCTGCACCAGTTCGCCAGCATGGATACGAGGGCGGCTCGGCTCCGGGCGGAGTATGTCGATTCCGGCGATCCCGCGGCGCTCGACCGATACGACCAGTCGTTGATCGAGGTAAGAAGCCAGCTGAGTTCGATCCAACGGCTGACCGCAGACAATGTTCTGCAGCAGAGCAGTTACCGAAAACTGGTGGAGCTCACCGAAGAACGTATCGCAACGATGAATCGCTCCGTTGCATTGAAGAAGGCGGGATCGTCGACGCTGGAGAAACAGGCTGCTATGGTGCGGGAAGTTGTCGCGCTGGGCGACGCGACGGATCAAGTTCTGCAATCGATGTACGATGGCGAGCAGGCGTTGCTCAACGAACGCCAGCAGCGGGAACAAAATTCGTTTGCCGTAGTCTCGGCAATTCTGGCCAGCAGCCTCTTCCTGGCGCTGGTTTTGTTTTTGATTCATCACCAATTGCTGACGGAGCAGGTCCGGGAGCGCATGCGGGCGGAGGTTTCGCAACGCGCCATTAGCGCGCGGCTGCTGACCATGCAAGATGAGGAGCGGCGGCGGTTTGCCCGTGAACTGCACGATTCCGTCGGACAGCACCTGGCGGCGATGAAAATGGCGATATCGATGCTGCAAACGAAATTGCCCGGGGATCGAATCGTGCAAGATTGTCTGAAACTCCTGGACGACTCGATCGCGGAGACCCGGACGATTTCGCATTTGCTGCATCCGCCGCTGCTGGACGAGGCCGGGTTCAACTCGGCTTGCCGGTGGTTCGTCGAAGGATTCGCCAAGCGAAGCGGGATCCAGGTAAATCTTGATATTCACGAAAACCCCGCCCGCTTATCGGAATCCATTGAGTTGGTATTATTCCGGGTTTTGCAGGAAAGCCTGACCAACGTCCACCGGCATTCGGGAGCGACACGCGTCGACGTCAGTCTGAACACGGCGGGGAACGAAGTGGTTTTGACGGTGAGAGATCATGGGCGAGGGCTGCCGGCGGCGATATTGCAAAACTTTCGCGTGGATGGAACGAGAGCAGGGGTGGGCCTAGCGGGCATGACGGAACGGATGCGCGAGATTGGCGGACATCTGGACGTCCACTCAAGCGCTCAAGGCGCGGAGATCGTGGCCCATGCGCCGGTTCGCTTCCGACCAGCACCTCCCCCAATTACTCCTGCAGAGCCAGGATTTTCCACCGCGGGTGATTTGGCTTCGACGGAGCGTGAGAACTCAGGCGGTTAAGAGCTCCACGCGGCGCTTCACAGATCAGCTTCAGAAAAAGAAAGTTCGGCTGGGGCGCCGTGAGGCGCACCAGCCGAATCTTTTTTATTGAGCCCTTCGACAGTCGCGCAGACGGGCCGACATCGCGAGTGCCCGCTTATGAAGCGCTCTTTACGAAAGCGAGCGTGCTCTTCGGCATCGAGGCGCTGACATTGTTGCTGACCGCTCCCCTGGCGAGGAGATTCTTGAGCTTGAAAATCACTGTCGGAGTCACTTCCTGTCCTTTGGAAACCACCAAAGTTCCCGCGAGAGTGTGGACCTCTTCTTGGACAATCATGCCCGGCAAAAGGTTTTCGATCTGGCACTTCCGCGTCTCGCCTTCTTCGGCATTCGGATCCAGCGTGACCAGGGTCTGGAAGAACGCGGGACTGAAATTCTTGTTCTGCATTGCCAAGGTATGGGCCGCCTCGTTGCGCGAGGCCCCCTTGTGGATAAGTTGCTCATAAGCCAAGACCAGCCGCAGGATTTCCGCTCCCAGCCGCATGTCGGGTACCTTGGAATCGTCCGCCGCAGGTGCGCGCCGGTTCTGCTGCTCGATCATCCACGCAATGGGCTCCAGCCTGGGGATCTTTGACAGAAGCGCATACGCCACGCTCGGGTGCGCCTCATACTGCGTCTGCTCGTCCGGCGACAGCGTCTCGCCCCGATACACTGCCTCAATCGTTTCCGGAGCCAGCGTCACGCAACCCAGTTGCGACAACATGGCGGCAACCTCGTACTGCCATGGGTTTCCCAACTTCATCGCAGATACGATGTGATGGATGTAGCGCCGCGCTCGCTCGGCACGTCCGAAGGCCGCGGGATTGACCAGGCTGAGCACTTCGGTGAGCACTTGCAGGCTGCCGCTGAGAGTCTGCTCCAGAAGTTGTTTCTCCGCTGTCACCAGGCGGTACTGCACCAGCGCAGCGGTGATGGTTCTCGCCATCACTTCCTTGCTGCAGGGCTTATTCAGGAAGCGGAAGATGCTGCCCTCGTTGATGGCGTTGATCGCCGTTTCCATATCCGCGTTGCCAGTCAGCATCACGCGAATCGTGTCGGGTGCAACCGCCTTGATGTGGCTCAGCAGTTGGATACCGTCCATCCCCGGCATGCGCATGTCGGAAATCACCACCGCGTACGGTCCTTTGTCGGTGGCCAGAGCCAACGCTTGCGTCCCGCCCAGAGCGGTTTCCATCAGAAATTCTTTGCTCAAGCTGCGGCGATAGCCATCCAGAATATTGCTGTCGTCGTCCACCAGAAGGATTTTCTCCGCCATTGTCTTTCCCTTCTCACTCTGCCGCATGCTGGCAGAAAGCATTCCGCATGGTTCGTCCATCGGCAGACGCTGGCCGTTTCTTTATCCCGTTGCAGGTTGTTTTTCAGGGGGCGTGCCAGGCAAACTCGCTGCTGGTTGATGAAGTCCGCGCCAGATCGGCTCCCTTTCTCGCAACCCGAGGCGGTCAAGATAGTCCGTATCGATTTCAATGTCGTGCTTTAACGGAGGCGCTTCCGTCGCGCTGACGATCGCCTCCGCCGCATGGACCGCAGTCAGGCAGGAAAACTCTGTCTCCGTTGACTCCGAGGGATGGTGGTGAAACGCAACTGCGTGCACCAGAGAAAACGGCAGTCCCCAGATACTGATCAAGTACGCGCCCACTTCGGCGTGAGTGCAGCCCAGCCGTTCCCGTTCGAGGGTTTGACTCGCCTCCGGCTGAGCCTCAAAAATCTCGTGGTACTCGCGCGGCATTTCCGCCAGAAGGACCACTTTGCCAATATCGTGCAGCAGGCCGGCCGTAAAACTCTGCTCTACCATCGCCTTCGCACAACGTTCGGAGCTGGCGATACGCTGCGCGAAAGATGAAACCGCCACACTGTGCTCCCACAGCGAGGTAAGGCTCGCGCGGATTTGGGGCTTTCCATCGAACTGCGAAAAAACATGCACCGACAGCACCAGCGTGCGGACCGTCTCGGTGCCGATCAACGACAGCGCATGCACCAGGCTGGAGACTCGTCCGCTGGCTCCGACAAAGGCAGAGTTCGACAGTTGCAGAATCTTAGCGGCCATGGCGACATCCTTGGAAATGATCCGGGCGATTTTATCGAGGGAAGGACTCTCCAGACGCAAGGCAGCCGTGATTTCGTCGTAGAGCGTCGGCAAGCTGGGAATCGACCGCAAACGCGAGATCACCGTCTTTAGAGATTGATTGGCGAGCAGATCGCGCATGGCAAATGCCTGGCCAAGGCGCGCCGTCAGTTCCTGAGGGTCGCAGGGTTTGGACAGGAACTGGTGCGCCGGCGAGATGGAGCGGTAGACCGCTTCCCGGCTTGACTGCCCCGATAAAATCATGCGCACCACATCCGGATAACGCTGTTTGATCTGTTCGAGCAGTTCCGCGCCATCCATCAGGGGCATGCGCATGTCCGACACCACCGCGTCATAGGGATCTTTCTCCAAAGCATGCAATGCAGCCTCAGCGCTGTCGACAAAACTCATTTCCCAGGTTTGGCGCATGCCGTGCAATGCCCGGCGAAGTCCATCGAGGACCAGAGGATCGTCGTCGACAAAAAGCAGTCGCTTCGTCATTGGTTCTCCTTCGACGAATCATCCATCTGAGTTGGCAAGATGATAAAGAAGGTGGTGCCCTGGCCGACCTGGGTCTCAAACCAGATTTTCCCCCCATGCTTCTTGACGATTACCGCGTAGGCCAAAGCCAGACCTTGGCCTGTGCCTTTGCCGACTTCTTTGGTGGTGAAAAACGGGTCAAAGACCCTGCCCCGAATGGCTTCAGGAATCCCGCTGCCGGTGTCGGTGACCGAAAGTTCCACGCGCTCGCCGAGCATCCTCGTCCGCACGGTGATCCGTCCTTTTTCGCCGTCCTTGATTTTTTCCTTTATGGCGTGTGCGGCGTTAACAATGAGGTTGAGTATCACCTGATTGATATCGCCGGGATAGCACACCACAGGAGGCAAGGCGGCATCGAATTCGGTGACCAGTTCGGACACATATTTCCACTCGTTCCGTGCCACCGTGACCGTGGACTCGATCGCCTTATTGAGGTTCGTCGCAGTTTTTTCCGCAGCGTCCGGATGGGAAAATTCCTTCATGGCGCGTACGATCCTGGCCACCCGGCGAGCCCCGTCCAGGCTCTGGTCAATGGCACGAGGAACCTCGGAGGCAATGAAGCCGAGATCACAGATCTGTTCCGCTTGCTGCAAGGCGGCCACCGCGCCCTCGGGCAGTCGACCCGCCCCCTCCCGGACAGCGCTGCGATACTGCTCCAGCAATTCGTAGGTCGACTTCCAGGAATCGCTCAGGAACGTCAGGTTGTCGGTGACAAACTGCGTCGGTGTGTTGATCTCGTGCGCGATGCCCGCGGCCAACTGGCCGATGCCTTCGAGTTTTTGGGCATGGCGAAGCTGGCTTTCGAGTTGCCTCCGCTCCCGAATGTCGCGAGCGAAGCCGAAGCAGTATTCCTGACCGTCGAACTTAAGATAGTTCCAGCTGATCTCAACCGGGAACACCTCTCCGTCCTTGGTCCGCAACTGGCTCTCAAAGGTGATTGAACCTTGCTTCTTGAGCTCTTCCCAGAAGACGTTCCATCTCTCTTTTGAAAAATCCGGACTGCTATCCCACACGCTGAGCGAAAGCAACTCTTCTCGCGAGCGGCGCAAATAGAGGCACGCTGCCTGATTCACATAGACAATGTGGCCCTCGGAGTTCATCCACTGGATCGAGGCTGAGGCGTGCTCGACCGAGAATTGCGTCAAGCGGAATTCCTTCTCGGCCCGCCGGCGTTCGGTGATGTCTTCCTTCACCGCCAGAAAATGAGTAATGTCGCCTGTTCGGTTTGTAATCGGCGTGATGGTCGCGGCATCCCAGTAGATCTCGCCATTCTTTTTCTTGTTACAGAACTCGCCGCGCCATATCTTTCCTGCTTTTATGGTGGCCCAGAGGTTCTGGTAAAGATCGGGAGCGGAAAGTCCGGATTTCAGAATGCGCGGATTCTTTCCCACAACCTCCTTCGGGCTGTACCCGGTGCACTCGGTGAACTTCGGGTTCACGTAACTGATGTTGCCTTGCGGATCAGTAATCACTACGGAAACGGGACTCTGTTCGACCGCCAGCGACAGTTGCTGAAGTTCGTCCTCGTTCTTTTTTCGCTGGGTGATATCCCGGAAAGTCCAAATGCGGCCGTAGTAGACACCTTTGTTGTCGACCACCGGAGAGGAATAACGATCCAGAAATAGGCCGCTTTTCAACTCGATTTCATCGCGGCTGGTCTCACTCGGATGACTGTAGAGGTATCTGACTTTGGCCATGAACGATTCGGGATCTTTAACGATGGTGACGACGTACTTGAGCATGTTCCCGTCGTCTTTGCCGGCCATCAACTCGGCGGGAATATTGAACAGATCGCCCAGTCGCTGGTTATCCATCAACCGTCGCCCCTGACGGTCCACCACCAGAATGCCGTCGATGCTGGCATTGGCTTGCGCTTCCAGGAATGCAGTCTTGGAGCGGAGTTCCTCCTCCGCCCGTTTTCGCGCCGTGATGTCGCAAAAAAAACCATCGGCATGGGGCACTCCGTTTTCCTCATGGGTACCCGAAGCGCGGTCGTGGACCCAAATCCATCCCCCATCTTTCCGCTGAATGCGGTATTCCTCGTCATATACGCTGCCCTTCTCGAAAAGAGCCGTGTAGGCCTGGTGGACCCGTCCGAAATCCGCGGCATGGATCTTGCTGAGCCAGAGATGATTCCCACCGCGATAGAATTCCTGGTTGGTATACCCGAGGACCGACTCGATCTTCGGGCTGATGTAGATCGTGTGGCCGAGCTGGTCGGAGGTCCAGGCCACATCCGGCGCGCTCGCCAGGATTCTCCGAAACCTCTCTTTGCCCTGACGGACTGCCTCCATCGCCTGGTGTACGTCGCTGACGTCCTTGATGGTGGCCACGTGGCAGGTGCCGCTCGAGGGCCGCGGAAGCGGGCGCACCCAGTATTCGGCGGGAAAGCAGCTCTTATCCTTTCGCCACAGAAATTCGTCCGTGACGTGAGCTGCTCGATGGCTGTCGATAGCCTTTCGGAAACTACATTCCTCCGCCGGGTAGCGGCTTCCATCCGGACGGCTGTGATGTAGTAATCCGTGGAGATTCTGGCCAACGATTTCTTCCGCCCGGTATCCGGTCATCTTCAGCAGGGCATCGTTGCAGAAAGTCGCATTCCCTTGCGCATCTAATCCGCAGACACCCGATTCAATGGCATCCACAATCTTTTGTAATTCAGCTTGCAACTCACCCTCGGAACTCTTTGTGAATTGGTTCAGTGGCATGGCAATATCCACACTCCATTTCATCGACAGGGCCAATCCATTAGTTCAGGAGCAAGATGGAATTTTGAACACTAAAGTCAGCACCACGTAGTGAATCAGAGGAGAGAGGACAGCGAAAGAAGCGTAGGAGCTTTGTCGCCGATCAATTCTGCCCCCGCCGCGTCAAACGGGGAAGTAGGATCAGAATCAATCCATAGAATAAGAGCGAGACCACCAGCGATGCGGCGTTACCGAATCGCAGGTCCTCAAATAGCAGCTTCAGGGTGCCGAAAGCCACGGCCGCGTAAGCGACCCAGCCGAGTTCGACGTGCTTGGTGCGAAAACAGAGAAAACCGAGTGCAAGAGCCAGCGCGCAGTTCACCACCGTACGGATCACCGAGAGACGCGAGGCGTTCAGTTCCATGCGCCCAGCGGAAAGCCCTGCGATCGTGACCACAGCCAGCGCGGCCACGGAAAATCCCACCACTGTGGCGGGAACTACCCAAAGCAGGCGCCGTTTCCCTTGGTCTTCCAGCACTCGCGAACCGATGGCATAGCACAGCGCGGCTGAAACAACCATGATCCAGACATCCCAATCCGGCACTGAAGGTACGGTTCCCCCTAGAGCATTTCCGACATAAATCGGAAGAGACGACACGGCGGTCGCTGCCACCAAATAATAGGATGTGTGTAGTCCCACGCTCAACTTGTGGGTGCGGGTATACACGAAAGCCGCCGCGACTGCAGCCAGGCACCAGAACGGCAGGCGGAGAAGGGGAGGGAAGAGAAGAAAGCTTCCTGCCAACAAGAGGGCGGCCGCCGAGGTGGTGCAGACGCGGCGATTCCGAGTGTGCGCCTCTTCTGCGAATCGCGCCAACAATCCCCAATAGCAGGCAGCCGCCAGCAGCAAAAACAAGACACCAAGCGCCGGGGCGGCCTCGCCATGGCTTACACGCATCGCGCCAAAAAATGCAAGCACGAAGACCACCATAGCCTGTCCGATTTCAAAGTTGGTGATTCGCTGGCGCAATCCGAAACTGCGAATCCCGATGCTGCCACCATAAATTCCAAGCAGGGCGAAGCTAACCACGGCGAGCGTGACGGGAGCAACGGGATGATAGGCCTCGGGTATCCCCTCCGACGACGTCATTACATCAATGAGCACCCACACTGCGAAATCTGCCGAGATTGCGGGCACGGCTCGCAGGCTGAGCCGGTGTCCCAGGCAGGCAGCAGCTTCGGTGGCTAGTGCGATAGTCAACAGAGCGGTGGTGAGTGGTACAAGTTCGTGGGTTGCGATGATCAACGCCAGGGCTGTGATTACGGCTGCCAAGGTTGCTACCCAGGGGATGACCTGCAGGTTGCGCTGCCAGGCCAGCGCCAATGTCAGCACAACGAAACCACTGAGCACCACCGAACTGAACGCGGGCGACAGAACCTGGAAACGGGCTGTGGACTCCCACAGCAGGGGAGAGAGGATCAGGGCGGAGGTGACGCTATACGTGACACTGGCAAAGCGGTTGGTGTCGTGTGTTCTGACGGCCCAGACCATCCACAACGCCGCATATACGATCGCAACTATCAACACGGGAAATTTCGGGATGGTTCCCGACTCCGCGATCGCACGCAGCAGGTAGGCCCCTGCGCTTCCCAGAACCGCTTTGCCAAGTATGGGCACAGCCCCGCTCGGCATCTCCAACAGGGGGAAAACTCGCCGGCTGCTGTCACGCCGAGGGCTTTGTGCTGCAATGGCAGCACATTCGGACTGCGGTGCGGTTGTTTTTTCCGCTGAGTCCTCAAGTGCGGCAATGCGCCGTTCCAGTTCGCGTATCCGTTCGTTGAGTTGCTCTACGTTTGATGCGATGCTGTCGACAGCTTGCGGCATGTGACGCTCCGCATCTGCCCCGGTGCGATGGGGCTAGCTGGTTCCGTGCGCCGGAGTTGCGGAGGCGGGAAGGGAGTCCGCGTCCGTCCAGGGCGGCAGAAGTTTTACCAAAACCCACAGGATGAAAAAGGGAAGAATCATCAGCGCGATCGCAGTAAGCAGTCCTTCGCGCGAGGCGAAGCCCATCTTATAGGTGGTGTATCCGAGGAAACTCTTGGAAAAGAGCTGGCCGCCGATGACGACGTTCCAGCGCATCGCAAAGATGCCGATCACCGTCAGACATCCGGCCAGCGCGTAGACGCGCTTGCGGGCCTTTTCGGTCAGCTTCAAAATCTGGGTCAGACCGAGCAGGACAATGGGCGTCACCGTCCCGAGAAGTATCTGCACAATGACCTGCGATTTCCAAAGGCGCGTGTGCACCATGAAATCGAGGCTGCGGAACGACTCGTCCGCTTCATAGATGCGCTGCAGCAAGTCGAGCATCTCCAGACTAAAGTCGATGACGAAGGTGTAGAGCAGATACTGCGCAACCTTGTCCAGGCACCGGATGTCGATTTGCCCTCCGCGCAGCCGCATGGAGAGCATGTACAGCAGCATGACGGCGGCAATGCCGGAGACCATGGCCGAGAAAATGAAGACAATCGGCATCAGCGGCGACGACCACCAGGGGTTGGCTTTCACCGATCCGAAGATGAAGCCCACGTATCCGTGCAGCAGAAACGCAGACGGGATGCCAATCAGAGTGATGAAATACCCAACTCTCTCGTCAATTTGCAGCGAGCGCTCGCTAATGTTGGCCGAACCGAGGGTGAGAACGCGATAGACCACACGTGCTACGCCTGTTGACGTCTGCGATTTCAGGACGATGTCACGGCGGTAGTCGAGCCACACCTCCAGAAGCAGCACCGCCATGAGATACCAGAGATACACAAATCCGAACATGGCCATGGCCGAGGAGCGATGCGGCGTCAAATACATTTCGAAAGAACGTTCGGGATGTCCCAGATGCAATTGCAGAGGCAGCGGTGCGACTAGCAGGAAAGCCAGCGCCGTGAGCAGCGCGAGGCGGTAGGTCGGCTTCACTGCCTCCACGCGGAATACGCGTTCCAGGGAAGCCAGGATGAACGCGCCGGCCACCAGTCCCGTGATGAAGGGATAGAGAACGATGAGGACACTCCACTGGAGTTCCACTTCATTCGGATACATAAAACCTTCAACCGGGATTGGCAAGAGCCTCCTTTTCAACCGAACCACCCCGGACGAATGCGTCCGGGGCTACCTCTTACCGGACCGAACCATCCATGCCGTCGTAATAAACCTTGGCGCCGGTGGCCATATGCGGCTTCAGAACTTGCACCATATGAGTTCGTAAGAACTCATGAATCGGGTCTTTCGGATTCTTCAGGTCAGCGAGCTGGCGCGCGCCCGTGGGGCAAACCTCGCAGCACGCCGTCGTCAAGCCCTTGGTGATGCGGTGGTAGCAGAGCGTGCATTTTTCCGCTGTATTGGTTTTGGGATTGATGAAGCGGCAACCGTAAGGGCACGCTTGCACGCAGTAGCGGCACCCCAGGCAATAGGTCTTGTCCACCAGCACAACTCCGTCTGGAGTAATGAACGTCGCGCCCACGGGACAGACCTGTGTGCAAGGAGAGTCGGCACAGTGATTGCATAGCTTGGGAACAAAAAAATTCTTGCCGCCGCTTTCATTTGGCGGAAAACCCTGCTTGCCGCCGTTCGGTGATTCCACTTCCGGCCTTTCGATCTTCCAGTCGGCGACATGGTAGCGCTCAACCCAGGTGCGGTAATAACCTTCAGGAACGTCGTTCTCTTCCGCGCAGGCGCGGACACAACTGCCGCAACCAATGCATTTTGGAATGTCGATCAACATCCCCCACCAGTGCTCGGTGAGCTTGTAGTTGGGAGAAGCCTCGGGCGTTCCCGCCTGCACGTATTTCCATGCAACCGCAGCGGCAGGCAGCAGCATGAGCAGGCGACGGCGGGTGATGTCCATTACTTCTTGCCTCCCGTCGCGGTCTTCTCGACCTCTTCGATCTTCGGTTTGTGCGGCTGATGGCACGTGTCGCAGGCTAGTCCCCCGGAGTGATCTGCAGTCGCAACCTGGGGAAAACTCTTCGGTTTGGCGCTGTTGGCTTCGTGACAACGGGCGCACACGATAGCTGTGTCGAGCTTCGCCGGTTTTACAGAGGCAGGATCGTCGGCATGCCGTGCCTGGGCACCGTGGCAGGCCTCGCAAGGAACAACCACATGCCGGCCCTGCTTCTTCTGATCGACGACGTTGGTATGACATGCCTCGCACGTCTCGTGGCCCGCAAAGGCAATCGGCCGGGCCGCGATCTCCGCGATCGCTGCCCCCCGATAGTGACCGTACTCGCCAAAACTCCGAGGAACGACAGCGGCACGCAGGACGACGAAGGCAACCACGGCTATTACCATGACGGCAGCGACGCGGACGAGATGTTCTATGTCCTTAAACAATTTCTCTTCCTGTACCTGACTTCGGGAGCAGCCTACGCGCAAATTTGCGTAGTGATCTTGGATACATCGCTTTTACTCAGGGAAACGATGATCGAAGTCACAGGCCTCTGTGATGAGGCTCACCCTGTGCCCAGATCCTACTCAGCCTGCACAAAATAGGCAGCCGGAAACGGCTGCCTGAGCTGGCCATAAACCAGTCTCTTCGTGGGGCTTTACGGTTTTTTTCGCGTTCAGAGTCTTTTGGTTAGCGCTTTGGTTTCGCTTCCAGCAGGACTAAGCCTTGCGCCGGAATCGTGAGCGTGACCGAGTCGTTTTTCGTCAGGTGCGTCTCGGGGGGAGACAGCCGGGCCGCGGCCCGCAGTTTTTCAATCTGTTCTTTGCTGGGGAATCGCGGTGCCCCCATGGCTTGGTAGGATTTGTGCACGTCGCCGTGCTCTGCGTCCAGCCGGGTCACTTCAACGTGGGAAATCCGTGCGTGCTGGAATTGGAATTCCATATTCTTATCTGCCCCTTTAGCGCCGGGCGCTGTCATATTCCAGGCCGCGATCACCAGAGTGCCATCCGACCGCCTCGTTGCCAGCACGGAATCGGAGTCCACGGAAAACCGTTCGTCCCCGAGCCGATGCAGCAGCAGGAACGCGTTGAATGCCGGTTTTGGAATGCCATCTTCTGCGATCAGACCATACCCGCCGTAGAACGGCTGCTTCACCACGCCCTGCTCTTCGAAGACATCGGAGAATGTCCAATACGACATTTCATCGACTAGACCGTCGCACTGACGAATCGTGTCCGCCATCCACGGACCCATATAGACCGCGTCGGTGACATCAGGCTCGTTCATGTAGCTGGCGTTGAACTCGGTCCACAGGAGCGGCAGGTCGGGAAGGGCCGACGCCTTGATCTGATCGTGAACCTTCGCGACGGCGCGGCAGACCATACGGTCGCGCAGGATTTGTTCGTGCGTGCCGAAAACGTCTTCCGCTTTGTCGTTGGCATAAACGTGCGAAGAAACAAAATCGACCGGAATCCTGTTTTCGGCGCAATGGCGGATGAAGACATCGGCCCACGCCGCCTGCGCGGTTGCTGGCCCTCCCACCCGCAGCCGCGGGCTCACGGCTTTAACATCACGCGCGGTGTGATCGTAGAGCTCGAAGTAAGTGGATTGAGGCGGCTGCCCGGCCCAGAAATCCAGGTTCGGCTCGTTCCAGACTTCGAAGTACCATTGCGACACTTCGTCGATTCCATAGCGATCCACTAGGTGTTTCGTAAAATGCGTTATCATCTCGTCCCATTTCGCATAGTCCTTGGGAGGAGAAACGTCGGGCTTGTACCAGAACGCCTGCAAGACTTCTTTCGCCGCCAGTTTATTGGGCATGAAGCTCAACTCGACGAATGGCCGCACACCGTTGGCCAGCAATCCGTCATAGATCTGGTCGACCAAGGAGAAGTTAAACACCGGATTGCCTTGGGCATCCTCGTCGTACAGTCCAACCTCATCGTGAAAAATCGCATGGAAACGGACGTACCGCATCGCCGTGACCTGCTTCACCTGCTGCAGGTCCTGCCGGTAGTTTTCGCGCAGCGAGAGAATCGCGCGGCCGGAACCGAAGATGTGCTCCCAGAAATGAGGAAACGGGTGAACGGGAGCAGAAGCATCGATAGAGACATGCTGTTCTTCGGTAGTTTCCGAACTCTGAGCGAGCGCATCCAGCGGGAGCAATGCGCAGCAGAATAGAACCAGATAAGCAAAATGCTTCTTGACTCTCATTTAGTTCGAGCGTACCAGAATGGAGTTCCGCATGGCGATCCTGGAAATTCGGAACCGCTCCTTTAGTTGATCGGCGAGGCGAAGAGGTTTGCCGCCACTAGAGCCTGTCTCATCAATCGTTTTGGGAAGGGCACGGCTTTCAGCCGTGCCGCTACCGGTCAGTAAAAAACGCGGGCTTTAGCCCCTCAGGGCCTCGCAGCTTGCTTTGAAAGCCGTTTTTGAGACCACCTCTAGTGGCCGCGCATGGCTTTCCGATACGCCATTACATTCTTGTTGTGTTCTTCCATCGTACGCGCGAAGCGATGATGCCCTTGGGCGTCGGCGACAAAGTAGTAGTAATCGGTTTGCGCGGGGTGCATGGCAGCCTCGAGGGCGCTGCGGCCGGGATTGGCAATGGGGCCGGGAGGAAGTCCAGCGGTCCGGTAGGTGTTATAGGAGGAAGTGAACTGCATGTCGGCGTGATGCAAAGCCCCCTGGTATGTGCCTGCCAGAAGTTCCGCATAGATGATGCTGGGGTCGGCATCCAGGGCAATGTGCTTCTCCAGGCGGTTGTAGTAGACGCTAGCGACTACTGGGCGTTCCTCCGCGACGGCTGTTTCTTTTTCGACGATGGAGGCCATTGTGACAATCATCGGCAGTCGGTGGCTGGCCTCGGGCGAAGAAAGATACGGTTGCTCGATCAGGCCGATTTGTGTGGCGACCTCGCGGAATTGCTTGACCATCGCGGCCGCCATCTCCTGCATGCTCATCATGCGGGAGAACTGGTACGTGTCGGGAAAGAGATATCCTTCGAGCGAATGCGCCGACGGATTCAAATCTGCGATCAGAGGGGTGTCCGATTGCGCCACTTTCAGGAAGTCATCGGCCGGGCCAAGTCCGGCCGCTTCAATGGCGCGGGCGATGTCGAACATGGTGAAGCCTTCGGGAACGACAACCGTGTGGAAGTAAACGTCGCCGCGGCGGAGACGCTTTTGAATGTTGATGATGTTGGCAGGCTTCTCGAAAAGATATTCCCCGGCTTTAAGCGATCGACCGTGATGGTAGTAATGCCACAGGACAAAAGCTTCCTGGCTGCGAATCACTCCAGCCCTTTTGAGTTCTGCCGCGATGCGGCGAGTGGAATACCCGGGGCGGAGCATCACAAACGTTTGGCCGGAAGGTTCAACCGGAGCAACTAGGGCCCAGGCGAGCCATCCCCCGACTGCGAGAACTGCAAGCAGAAATAGCCAGACGAGTTTTCGCATACCTGCCCACAGTGTAGTTGATGCGAATATTCTCAGGACCTGACGATAGTGATACGGCCTTTGGGCCGGCGGTACGTGGTAAGAGGCCAAAAGATCAGAAACCGTCACCCGTCCTCGTACATATGTCAGTATTAACTGTCAAGTAAACTGCCGCGTGTAAATACCTGTAGAAAGTGACTCATGCGGATTTTGCACCCTTTCCGGCGCGGTATACTCAAATGAGCAGAGGTGTATTCATATATTCATGCGGCGTAGCTCGCCCTTTTGGGCCGTAATCATCTTCCTGACAGTGTTGCCCACCACCGGATGTTTGTTCCGGACTCGTCCGGTCGAAGATCGGTATTCGAAGGCTCCACTGAAGGAGACCTCCCAGCAGGAACTGATCGACAGCATCAACCGGGAGGCCGAATCCATTCATTCACTCAAGGCCACCGTCGACATCGACAGTTCCGCCGGAGGGATGAAGAAGGGGCATGTCACCGACTACAAAGAGATCCGCGGGTATGTCCTGGCGCGGAAGCCAGATTCCTTGCACATGATCGGATTGATGCCGTTCGTCCGCACCACGGCATTTGACATGGTCAGCGACGGCCAGGATTTCAAGCTTTGGATTCCTCCCAAAAACAAGTTTGTGATCGGCCAGAATAAGATCGCAACCCCCAGTTCCGATCAGCCGATGGAGAATATCCGTCCGCAGAATATCTATGAGGCGCTGCTGATCCGCCGCATTGACCCGACTTCGGAGATTGCCGTCCTGGAAAACGGCTATGAGACCCTCCATGATGGCAAGGGGCATCGGGTGCTGCAGGAAGACTACGAATTGACGGTGATCAAGAAGTCGGGAGACGCATGGATCCTGGCCCGCAAGATTGTCTTTGACCGCACAGACCTGAAACCGCACCGCCAATACATTTACAGCGATGACGGCAACGTGGCGACCGACGCGCGTTACGCGGAGTACAAGGATTTTGGCGGCTTCAGCTTTCCCTCCCGCATCCAGATCTATCGTCCCCAGGAGGAGTACGACATCACGCTTAACATGCTAAAAGTCGACATCAATACGCCTCTAAAGGACGATCAATTCGTGCTGGCGCAACCGCCGGGCGCCCAAGTCGTTCACCTGGATCGTCCGCAATCGAGCCTGGTCGTGCCGGTGAAGGACCAACAGTAGGGCTTCCACGGGTCTTCCGATTCCGACTCTCATCGTGATTTCGCCAGACTTCGCCGGACCACGGCGAGATAAGAGGTAGCATCCGACGTAGCCTTCACTTCCTATGATGAACAAAATGGTAGTCGCCAACCTGGTGCATCGTCCGACGCGGTCGGTGATTACCACCAGCGCGATCGCGCTCGAAGTCACCATGATCCTGATGGTGGTCTCGTTGTTTTATGGGCTGCTGAACGGGTCGCGCGAAAGCCAGTTGGGCGTGGGGGCGGACTTACTGGTCCAACCGCCGGGGGCAGCCGCGCTCGCGGGCATGTCGGGGGCGCCGATTTCGGTGAAGGTAGGCAATGTGCTGCGGAAAGTACCGCATGTCGTTGTAGCCGCGCCCGTGATTTGGGCATTTAGCCAGAAGCCGCTGGAGATCGTCTACGGCATCGACCTTGACACCTACAATCAGCTCCCGCCTGAGTTTCGATATTTCTCCGGCGGTCCTTTCCAGGGGCCGAACGACGTTATTGTGGATGATTATTTTGCGGGCATGAACCACAAGAAAGTCGGCGATTCGATCGAAGTGCTGAATCATCCCTTTCGCATTTGCGGGATCGTTCCTCACGGCAAGGGCGGACGCAAGTTCTTACCACTCGCAACCATGCAGTATCTGATCGGAGCCGAGGGACGAGCCTCGGTGTTCTACGTGAAGCTCGACAATCCGGGGAATCTTGACGAAACCGCAGCCGCGATCAAGGCGTTGCCGGGTATGGAGCAGTACGCGGTGCGGTCGATGCAGGAGTATCTCTCCATGATGACGCCCGACAATCTGCCGGGGTTCGATCTGGCGATTCACATTGTGATCGGCGTGGCCGTCGTCATTGGGTTCTTGGTGATTTTTCAGGCGATGTATACCGCGGTCATGGAGCGCACCCGCGAGATCGGAATTCTGAAATCCATGGGTGCGTCGAAGTGGTACATCATGAATATCATCCTGCGTGAGACAGTGCTCATTGCGTTCGCAGGGATTGTCGCCGGCATTGTGATCAGCATGTTGACGCGCCGCGTCATCATGTTCGAGAAGCCCGTGCTGCGCCTGTTCTGGAGCAATGCCTGGGTCCTACGCGCCACCTTGATCGCCGTTACCGGCGCGCTGGCCGGGGCTTTGTATCCAGCCTTCAAAGCGGCGCAGAGAGACCCCATCGACGCGCTGGCCTACGAATAGGCTCTCACTTAGTTCCCCGACAGGATGAAGTTCACGGTTATCTGCGTCTCCACTTCGATCGCCTCACCATTGAGAATGTACGGTTTGTAGCGCCACTGACTCACCGCCGCGATCGCCGCCGGCACCAGCATCGGGTGTCCGGAAATCAGCCGCAGATTTTCAATCGCTCCCTCTTTGCCAATGAGCGCGGCCAGCACCACCGCACCCTGCACGCGGACACTTCTCGCCAGCGGAGGATATACCGGTTGCACGCGGCGAATCAGGCTGCCTTCAAGAATGCTCGAAGTCCGGAATGTGCGGATCGCAGGAGCCGGTGGCGGCAGCGGTGCAACCGCAGGTCTGCCAATGCCCAATCCCTTCCAGACGTTCCCTGTGCCGTCGCCGGTACTGCCCACCACGCCGGAGCCGTTGTTGTAACTCACCTGCGGCGGCGCTTCGATCTCATTGATGATCGCGACCCGCGGCGGAATCGACTGCGGCGCAATCGGCACGTTATTCGCGAGATTACTCTGCACAACTGTTGTTCTATGCTGGCGTTCCATGGGGCGCGCTGGTGGTGGCGGCGCTCCGAAAGATGTAGGCGGTTGTAGAACACGGCTCGAGGGCAGCCCCACTGTTGTGAGTAACGGAATCAGGAGCAGCAGTCCGATTGCAACCGACTGCAGTCCGAACGAAGTAAACGTGACCCAACTGCGGCGCGAGCGTTGATCCCATGAAGTTTCGAGCAGGCTATCGGCAAACATGGCTTCCTCCAGCGTGGAATCTGTTCGCTGCTATGGACACCGCAAACAGCCCCGCAGGAGTTTCGCCAGAAATAAAAAAGGCCGCGTTTTCACGCGGCCTGCTGGAACTTTTCAAACACGCGAGGTGTCCGCCGCTACTGCTTTGGTGTCTCGGTTGACCTCGGAGCGGCCGGCTTGGGTGTTGTGCTCGCGGGCTTCGGAGTCGCCGGCTTTGCAGCGGCCGGTGCTGCCGGAGCGGGAACGCCGGATTGCACGTTATAGGCTTCGACGACCGGCTTGGTGATGTCCACCACGTCCTGGTTCCACCACAATACCGGGCTCTGCGGCCACGGCTTCGATGTATCCACGATCATGCCGTACCCATTTTGCTGCGAGTACTTCACGATCATCGGCGCCATCTTCTGTAGAATGCGGCTCGCAATATCCTGCTGCTGGCTGCCGAACTCTTCCTGGGCATCCTGCACGTTGCGATCAAAAAGCTTCTGCTTGCCTTCGATCTGTTTCTTGAGCGTGTCCAGGGCGTCCTGGTTCAGCTTGTCCTGCTGCGTGTTGAGTTGCTTCTTCAGCTGCTCAAGCTCATCGTTCTGCCCCTTGAGCTCAGCCTGCTTGGGTTCAAACTTTTTCTGCAGCGCCTGTATGTCGCGCTGGCCTTCATTGCTGCCGAAAATGGCTTCCTGAATGTTGATCGTGCCGACCTTCAAACCACCCGCTGTCGCAGTGGTAGTCGCGGCCGGTGCAGCAAGGGCTGCGGCCGGGTTCGAAGGGGTTGCAGCGGTGCCGGTTTGGGCCAGTGCGGAAAACGTGAAGGTCGCCGCAACCGCCAGAAGAATACTCATAAACTTGCTTTTCATTGGATCGATTGAACTCCTTGGAACATAGTTCCGGGAATGACTTTCGAATCTCGCTCTCAGATCGCTTTTTCAGTCAACGCTGGGCCGCACTGAAAGAGGTCTCCGCTGCGGTAGCGGCCGCCCTTGGAACAAGGCGTGCTAGATTTGCCAGCATTCCACGCCGGGCGTACAGGCGTGCCGTCGATTCCACAAAAATCCAGTTAGCGTGGAACCCAACTATTATAGTGATCTCGCTCCGACCGCGTCAAACCAAGCTAGAACGTTGTGGCCACGGTGAACCGGAACGTCTTGCGCGGCTCTCTCAACAGGAATTGCGGCGAATATGTGTTGACCGCGAGATGGTATGTGTAGTCTCCTGCCGCTCCCGCCGGGAACATGTTGCGCTGAATCGGGATGGGCGGCGTCGTCTGCTGATCCAGACGCGCCGGGTTGTAGGCCCAGTAAATTCGGAACGGGGCGTTGACTACTGGCAGGAACATCTGCAACTCGATGCCGGTCGAGGCGCGCGGTCTCCAGTTCGTCGACGATAGCACCTGCAGATATTGCGAAGGCGGTGGGTTCAGCAGCTTTCCACCGAGACAGTTGTAGCCGGCGTCGAGTTGCGCGCAGCCAAACGGTGTCGAGATGACCTGCTCATACTGCTCCGACGCAATCTGCAACTGCGAGGGCCGAACAATCGAATCCATGCCAACGTCGAGAAAGGGAGCGACGGCCACCGGGCCCGCGATTGTGATGCGGTATTCCAGATTCCCCCAGACGCTCAAATCCCCGCCCGGGAATACGATCTGATCCACTGGAATCGGCACCGCCCAGTTGCCTTGCCGCGGATTCAACGGATTCTTCGGAACCGGCGTTCCATCCGGATTAGTCAGCACGATTGAGTTGGAACTGGGAAGAAACGCAACCGGCGAAATCGACCGAATATCGAAGCCCCGAATATCATTTTCGCCGCCCATGAAGGAACGCTGGAACGGCGGAGCGACCAGACCTCCGAAGCCGCTGATGAACGATCCATTTACCGCGAACCCGATGGTGTTTCGCCGGTTCTGCATGGGGATGAACTGCTTGTACTGAACGATCGGCCGGATCGATCGGACCGTTCCCCCGATTCCGGCCAGTTCCGCCCCGACCGACAGCGAATGACCGCGGTGTGGAGAGATCCCGCTATCGAGCGTGTTGAACGAGAAATTCGGGTAGATCTTACTCGTGATAATTCCATTCACCGCCTGCGGCCCGGAAATGCCGCGGAACGCCAGGTAGTCAAACAGGGTCCGGGAAGCGGTGCTCAACGGCAGCAGAGTCGACCGATCCAGCGAATAGGTGATGCCGACGCGCTTGAACGAACGGCGCAGCGGATAGCTCACCGAAGTCGTGAAGCCCACGCTCGACTGCGAGTAATTCTGCAGGTTCTGCAACACCGCGTTCGGCAGGTTCAGACTTTGTCCGCTGAAAACAGAGAGTTGGCGTGCCTGATTGTAACTGACCTTGTTACCGAAAATCGTAAACCCGAACTGCAGGGGGCGATCGAACATGTAGGGCTGCGTGAAACCAAACATCGCGCTGCGCGCCAGGTTCCCCAGACTCAGCTGCACCTGCAGGGTTTCCCCGAGTCCCAGGAAGTTGTTCGTGGAGTAGTTCAGTCCGATGAACGCGCCTTCCAACCCGCTCACGCCGCCATTCAACCCGATGCTGTTCTTTCCCTTTTCATGGACCTTGAGTGTCAGGTCCACCTGGCCGTTTTTCTCGTCCAGTTTCTTATCGGTAACGTTCGGATCGTCCGGCTTCAACTGGTCGAAATACGAAAGCTGGTTCAACCGCAGCAAGCTGAGTTCCCACAGCCGCGAGTTGTACACGCCGCCTTCTTCTAGCGCCAGCTCGCGGCGAATCACTTTGTCACGCGTGGTCGTGTTTCCCTGAAATTCGATGCGCCGGACGTAAAACTGCTTGCCTTCATCGATGTCGATTTCCAGGTAGGCGAGCTTTTTATCGTCATCGAACGTGGTCGACGGCACGCCGGTGTAGTTGATGTAGCCGTACTCGCCGTAGGCCTTGCGCAGATTCTCCAGGCCTTTGGCGACTTTCTCGCGGCTGAAAATATCTCCATCTTTGATGGGGAACAGCGAGCGCAAAGCGTTGACGTTGGAAATCGCCTTGTTGTTCTTGAACGTGATCTTTCCCAGTCGGTACTTGTCGCCTTCGTCGATCGGCATCGTAAGATCGACAGCCTTTCCCGGTCCGGCCTGCAACAGCGGAATGTGGAAGCCTTTATGGCCGGTATCGTGCATCACGGTTTTCGGATCGCTCACCGCCGCCTTGAAATATCCACGGTTCTGATACTCGGCTCTCACCCGCTCCGTATCTTCTTCGAGCTTGGTGGCGTCGTACGTCTTGGCGAAGATGTTTTCCAGGAAAATGGAATGCGGAATGCCAATCGGCTTCAGATTCTTCATGGCCGCGCGCAGAACGCGGCTGCTGATGTTCTTGTTCCCCTCGAACTTGATCTTGCCGACTTTGACCTTCGGCCCTTCTTTCACCACGAACGTAATACTCACTGCCGCGGGAGGGAGTTGCCGAACTTCCGTCCGGATCGTGGCAAACTGGCGGCCATGCTCGGAGAGCAGGTTCTTCATCGAAACTTCCGCCTTCTTGATCCGCGTGGGATCGTACTGGCTCTCCACCACCAGTCCAACCTTGTCCTGCTTGAATCGATCGAGAACGTCGCTCTGGGAAACCGAACTAAGACCCGTATAAAGAATTTCCCGGATCGTCGGCTTTTCTTTCACTTGCACGATGATGCGCCAGCCTTTAGGCGTTTGCTCGCGCAAGAACTTGATGTCCTCGAAATAGCCCGTATTCCACAATGAGTTGAAGTCGCGCTCCAGGGCGGCTGGATCGTAGATGTCGCCAGGCTTGGTGAAAATGCGCGCGCGAATCGTGTCGGCAGGGATGCGCCGGTTCCCGGTGACGCTGATTTCGGAGATCACATCGTTCTGCGCCCAAGCCGCGCGCGTGCCTCCGAGAAGAAGCATCGTCACCACCATCACGACCCCGCAGACGCGTGCTGCCATATTTCCCCAAAAGCGCTGAAATGAACGAGTTGGCAGCCGCGCGCCCTGGCGAACGCAGGCGCCCTTGGACACAGCAAGGTTCTCCGAATGAAAGCGAAAAGGAATCGCTACGACCTCAGCCTCTGGGATGTAAGAAAACTGTCATTATACGGTAGAGCAGGGATAGCGTCCAAACCGCAACTCTTTACGGGACGGATCGTCCGTCCACTTCTGGTTGCTTCATGGGGATGGCTTGGATAACTCTACCTCAACCAAGACGGAATAAAACGTGGCCGAGTTGCCCATGTCGGTAAGTTTTTCTGAAGTTAAGCTGTTGATGCTTTGAAAGCCCGGCGTCATCTTCGCCCAATTGAGTCTCGCAGAGACGACTCCGGGCTGAACTTTCCCATCCACCCGCGCCTCAAGAAAAATCTCTCCACGCCGGTTGAAGACTCGTACCCGAGCGCCATCGGCGATGCCGCGCACCCGCGCATCGGGTTCGGAAATCTCAAGCAATCCCGTTTCTTCCATCTCTCGCACCGATGGCACATTGGTAAACGTGGAATTCAGAAAATTGTCGGCCTTCCGCGCCAGCAGTTCCAACGGAAGCGAGTCTCTCATGCTCCCATGCCGCGATTCCGAAGGAGGCGTAAACGCAGCCACAGGATCTAATCCCTCTGCTCGCAAAGCTTCACTATAAAGCTCAGCCTTCCCCGAAGCGGTGCGGAAATTCCCCTGCGCAAAAGGCAGAAACGGCGACCGCTCTCCCTTGGAATCTGTGGGGACATCCTCAAACTTCAACCGAACCCGCCCCCGCTCCAGCCGCTCGCGGCCGACCCCCTCCATCCACGGATCCTTCGATTCCAGCGCCAGATCGATCATCTCATCGACACTTTCGCCGAAGCATTCCTCTTTAAATCCCATGCGCTGCGCCAGGGCTCGAAAGACCTCCACATTGGGCCGGCATTCGCCCAAGGGCGCAATCGCCTGATTCGACACCTGCAGATAATAGTGCCCGTACGCCTTCTGCAGATCCTTGTGCTCGAAAAATGTGGTGGCCGGCAGCACGATATCGGCGTAGTCGGTCGTATCCGTGAAGAACTGCTCGTGGACCACCGTAAACAGATCCTGCCGCAACAGCCCGCGGACAACCTCATCATGCCGCGGACACACCGCCGCGGGATTCGAGTTGTATACGAACAATGCCTTCACTGGCGGATCATCAACCGAATTCAGCGCTCGACCTAACTCAACCATGTTGATGGTTCGCGCTTCGCGCCCGAGCTCAGTCATCATCAGGTCAGGACGTTTCAGCGCCGACGCATTGAGATCCGCCGCCCCGCTCAGCGACAGCTGCAACCCGCCCCCGACGTCCTTCCACGATCCTGTAATGCACGGCAGCATCGCAATCCCGCGGGTCGCCATGCCTCCGCCCTCCGAGCGCTGCACGCCATAATTGAGCCGGATCACCGACGGCCGCACCGTCGCATACTCCCGCGCCAGCTTGCGAATATCTTCCGCCGAAATGCCCGTCCACTGCGCCACCCGCTCCGGAGGATATTCCTTCACCTTTTCGCACAGTTGCTCAAATCCCAGCGTGTACTTTGCAACGTAAGCGGCATCATGCAGGTTTTCACCGATGATGACGTGCATCATTCCCAGCGCCAGCGCCCCGTCCATACCCGGATTGATCGGCAAATACCAATCCGCGCACTCCGCCGTTCGCGTGCGGTACGGATCAATGACTACGAGCTTCGCCCCCTTCCGCCGTGCCTCAGTAATGAAAGGCCACAAATGCACGTTGTTTCCGTGGATATTTGAGGCCCACGCGATGATGTACTTCGAATGCCGGAACTGCTCGGGCTCCGTGCCAAGCTTCACGCCCAGCACCGATTTCAACCCGGCTTCGCCCGCCGCTGAACAAATCGTCCGGTCTAGTTGCGACGCGCCCAGCCGGTGAAAAAACCTCCGGTCCATGGACGCCCCATTGAGCGCCCCTAAAGTCCCGCCATAGGAATAGGGCAGTATGGCTTCACTGCCAAACTCAGCCGAGATAGCGCGGAATCGCGCCGTAATCTCATCCAGCGCCTCGTCCCAGGAAATCCTCTCCCAAATTGGATTGGAACATGTGGGGACAGCGGCCTTAGCCTGCCCTGAGCGAAGTCGCAGGGGCTGTCCAGCCTGTGTGGCGTGGGCACTCTTGCCCGCGACCGCTGCGCCAGCAGCGGGCCCTTTAGGGCCGACCCTCCGCATCGGATACAGCACTCGATCCGGCGAATACACCCGGTCCAAGTACTTGGCCACCTTCGCGCACAGAAACCCCCGCGTCACCGGATGCTCCGGATCCCCCTGAATCTTCGTAGCCCGCCCGTCCTGCACGGTGATCAGCACCCCGCAAGCATCAGGACAATCATGCGGACACGCGGCCTTTACAATCTGCTTCATGGCTCGTTCGATTATACGTGGGTTCTGATCAGTGGACTTTCGCAGGGATTTTCAGAATCGGCCAGCCGCCGAAAAAGTCGTTCCAGCATCCGGCCGTATAAGTACCTCTGGAACGAAGGAGCGTCAAAAACGAATCGAATGGCTTCGATATTCTCCTACTTGAGCTCCATCACTTCTTTTTCTTTCGCCTTGCTCATCTCTTCCATCTTCTTGATTTCGTCGTCGGTCAGCTTCTGAATCTCGTCCAATGACCGCTTTTCTTCATCTTCGGTGATCTTCTTGTCCTTCATCGCCTTCTTGATGGCATCGTTGCCATCCCGCCGGATGTTCCTGACCGCCGTGCGATGTTCCTCCAGCACCCGATGCAGATGCTTCACCATATCCTGCCGCCGCTCTTGCGTGAGCGCCGGTACCGGCACGCGGATCATCTTGCCATCGTTCATCGGATTCAGCCCCAGGTCGCCGCTGCGGATCGCCTTCTCGATCGCTCCCAGCTGCGACGGGTCAAAGGGCTGCACCGTGATCAACTGCGCCTCCGGCGCATGCACCTGCGCCACCTGGTTCAACGGCATCTGCGATCCGTAGGCATCGACTGTCACGCCATCCAGCATGTGCACCGAAGCCCGGCCCGTCCGCACCGCTGCCATCGCCTTGCGAAAATCCTCGACTGCCTTCTCCATCCGCGTCTTCAGTTGCGCGTACGTTTCTTTCAACCCAGCTATGGAAGCCATGATCGCCATAAGGTTCCGCTCCGTTCCACACACTCAAAACGTCGAATTATAAACCCAACTTCTCTACCGCGGATGTACGCAGATAAACGCGGATGGAAGAAAAGCAGAAAGCTTGCGTAGCGTAAGTAGTCCGAATGTGGGCATATCTAGGGTCGTGAAGACTTGCATCCGCGTTCATCCGCGCAAATCCGCGGAAAAGAAGTTTAAGCGCACACCATCGATCCAATCTTTTCGCCCATCACCACGCGCTGGATATTCCCCCGCTGATTCAGATTGAAAATGACGATGGGAAGGTCGTTATCCTTGCACAGGCTGATCGCCGTGGAATCCATTACCTTCAGCCCCAGTTTCAGCACGTCCATGTAGGTAATCTGGCTGAACTTTCGCGCCCCGTCCACCTTCATCGGATCGGCATCGTAAATGCCGTCCACTTTGGTGGCTTTCATGATGACGTCAGCCTTGATCTCCATCGCGCGCAGCGACGCTGCCGTGTCGGTCGAAAAATAAGGATTGCCGGTGCCGCCCGCGAAAATTACAACGCGGCCTTTCTCCAGATGCCGAATCGCGCGTCGCCGGATAAACGGCTCTGCCACCTGATTCATTTCAATCGCCGACATGACACGGGTATAGATATCTTGCTTCTCCAGCGCGTCCTGCAAAGCCAGGGCATTGATCACGGTCGCCAGCATTCCCATATGGTCGGCAGAGACGCGATCCATATCTTTGGCCTGATGCGCTACGCCACGAAAGAAATTCCCGCCGCCAACCACGATCGCGATCTGCACGCCCAGCTTGTGCACCTCACCGATCTCAGCCGCGATCTCGTGGATGCGCGCGGTTTCGACGCCGAACCCTTGGTTCGCCGCCAGCGCCTCTCCCGATAACTTGAGCAGAATTCGTTTGAAGGCAGGAGTCGTCGTAGTCATGAAGAGGTCTCGTAGCGCCGGCGTCCCGCCGGCTGTCGCGGGGGCGTCTCGCCCGCGCACCCACGATAGCAGAAAAAAGGCGCCCCGCAGGGCGCCTGAAAATTACTCAGCCTTTGGCTCTGTAGGCTTCGTGACCGCAACCGTCTCGCCCGCGTCACCCACCTTGAACCGAGCAAACCGGCGCACGGCAATATTCTCACCCAGCTTCCCGATCTTCGACGCGATCAACTGTCCGATCGAAATGGTCTGGTCCTTGATGAAGGGCTGCTCGAGCAAGCAGACTTCCTCATAGAACTTCTCCATCTTGCCGTTGACCATCTTCTCCGCGATATTCGCCGGCTTGCCGCTGGCGATCGCCTGCGCGAGGAAAATGTCTTTCTCGCGGGCAAAGTCTGCCGCCGTGACGTCTTCCTTGCGCACGTACTTGGGATCGCTGGCCGCAATGTGCATCGCGATGTCGTGCAGCAGTTCCTTGAAGTCGTCGGTGCGCGCCACGAAATCGCTCTCGCAGTTGACCTCGACGAGCACGCCAATCTTGCCGCCGGCGTGGATGTAGCTCCCCACCGATCCTTCGCTCGTCACCCGCGTTGCCTTCTTCGCTGCCACCGAAACGCCCTTCTTCCGCAGAATCACGACCGCCTGCTCCATGTCACCCTTGGCCTCGGTCAAAGCCTGCTTGCAATCCATCATCGGAGCCCCGGTCTTTTCTCGGAGATCCTTCACTTGTGCCGCTGAAATATTCACTGTAGTAGTACCCATAAAAGTTTCCGGTTTCGCGTTTCTAGTTTCGAGTGTGTAGAGATGCCGTCTTCATTTCAGGCCGCTCGAAACTGGAAACCTGAAACTCGACACTATAAACAACGACCCGCGCCGGACGACCCGCGCGGGTCTCATATCCAAAGCCCGGTTTTTACTGGCAACTGACCACTGACAACTGGCGACTGCACTTCAGACCGTCTGGCTCTCCACCTTCGGCAACTCCGCCTCTTCGTTGGCCACCGGCTTCTTGTGCGTTCCCGGACCCAGCACTTCCTCCATGCTGATGTCTTCGGTGGCATCCACCGCGGCAGCCGGCTCCGGCGCATATTCGCCCGCAACGTCCGCAGCGGCCTGCGCTGCCTCCGAAGCCGCCTGCATGTCGGCCACCTGCTTGTCGGTCATCAGCTGCGCGCCTTCCGCAATCGATTCCGAAATCTTCGACGTGAACAGCCGGATCGCCCGCAACGCATCATCGTTGCCGGGGATCACATAATCCACTTCGCTGGGATCGCAATTCGTGTCCACCACCGCAACCACCGGGATCCCCAGCTTCCGCGCCTCGCGCACCGCAATCTGTTCCTTGTTGGAATCGATCACGAAGATCGCGTCGGGCAAGCGGTTCATATTCTTGATGCCGGCCAGGTTGGCCTGCAGATGCTTGCGTTCGCGTTCGAGCTTGATAACTTCCTTCTTCGGCAGCAGCTCGTAGCGGCCATCCGTGGCCATCTCGTCGAGCTCCTTCAGCCGCTTCACCGATTTCTGCACGGTGACCCAGTTGGTGAGCAGTCCGCCCAGCCAGCGCTGGTTGATGTAAAATCCGCCGCACTTGGTCGCCTCTTCGGCGATCGCGTCCTGAGCCTGGCGCTTGGTCCCCACGAACAGCACAATCTTGCCGTCGGCCGCCAGATCCTGCACGAACTTCGACGCTTCTTTGAACATCTTCAGCGTCTTCTGCAAATCGATGATGTAGATCCCGTTGCGCTCTCCGAAGATGTATTCCTTCATCCTGGGATTCCAGCGCTTGGTCTGATGCCCGAAGTGAACTCCGGCTTCGAGCAACTCCTTCATGGTAATGGTAGCCAATGAACCTCCTATTTAGTCTGCATCGGAAGCGAGTTGTCAGTACCGAGTACCCAGCGAAAACCACTTCCTGGTCACTGGACACTGCTTACCGATTGCCATTCCCGTCCCCGCGCCGCGAGGCTCGGGAAGAATTGAACACCTAAAACCAGCTTTCAGCCGTCAGCTCTCAGCCTTCAGCAAAAGCCAAAACAAAACCGTTGTCATTCCGACCCCCGAGCGAACGCGAGGGGCGGAGGAATCTCTGCCTTCTCGGCACTCGGTACCAGGTACCGCGAACGCTTAGCGCTTGCTGAACTGGAAGCGCTTTCTCGCGCCCTTCTGTCCGTACTTCTTGCGCTCTTTGCCGCGCGAGTCGCGGCTGACAAAGCCTTCCGCCTTCAGCTTCTTGCGCAGTTCCGCGTTGAACTGCATCAGAGCGCGAGCGATGCCCAGCTTCACGGCATCCGCCTGGCCGCGCACGCCGCCGCCCAGAACGCTGGCGACCACGTTGAACGAAGCACCCGTTTCCGAAGACGCCAGCGGAGCCTTCGCGGCCGAGCGCTGCGCCGGAGTCACGAAATATTCATCAAAGGCGCGCCCGTTCACCTTGAAATCGCCGGTGCCCGGACGCAAATAAACCCGGGCTATCGCCGTCTTGCGGCGTCCCGTTCCGTAGTATTGAACCAACTCTGCTGCCATGTTTAGATTTGAGCGATGAGCGATGAGCTCCGAGCAAACCCGCGGAACCCTCGCATTTCGACTCTTAACCTTTCAAAATAATTAGATCTTGCTCACAGCTCCTTGCTCATCGCTGCGTTACGGAACTGCCACTTTCCGCGGCCGGTGCTCGCGCACTTCCAGCTTCAAACTCTGCGGCTTCTGCGCCTGATGCGGATGCTTGTCGCCCTTGTACACATTCAGCTTCGACAACATGTGCGCGGCCAGTTTGTTCTTGGGCAGCATGCGCTTCACCGCCGCCTCGATAATCGCCTCGGGCCTGCGCACGATGCGCTTGTTGTAATCTTCCGTCCGCAGTCCACCCGGATATCCCGTGTAATGGTGATACTGTTTCTGCTCCGCCTTCACTCCGGTGGTGCGAATCTTCTCGGCGTTAATCACGATCACATGATCGCCGGTATCCAGAAATGGCGTGTATCGCGGATTCTCTTTGCCCATGAGGATGCGCGCCACCTGTGAAGCCAGGCGCCCGAGCGTCTGCCCGTCTGCATCCACGACGTACCACTTGCGCACAATTTCCCCCTCTTTGGGGAAATACGTAGACATGAAACTCTCCCAGATTGAAAAAGCTGCGAAAGAAGACCGCTCGTTGATTCCCCTGACGAGGACGCCAGGACCATCAGGCGGGCAACCACACGACTACCAAGTCTTTACGATAGCGTATCATGCAAAGAATTGTCAACGCTATGTTGCTCTTCGGCCGACAGTGGTAATTTATCCCGCCGGAGGTTCCTGATGAAACTTCTAGCTCGTCTTTTACCTTTGTTCCTGGTTCTTTCTCTACCCCTCTGGGCGCAACACGGTGAACATGGCGGCAGCCACACCGTGGGCGGTGGATATGTTCCCAAACACGGCCCGGCGCCCGCGATAGGCACAATGGCTCGACCGGCCGAACCCAAGCCTGTCGGCCGCGACGAACCGGGCCACCCCGAAGCGCCTCACGTCCATCACAACGGACGATGGGTCGGCCACGACTATGGACGCGATGATGCCCGCTTTCACCTCGACCATCCCTGGGAGCACGGCCACTTTACCGGCGGCATCGGCCGCGGCCACACCTGGCATCTCGCCGGTGGCGGCCCCAGCCGCTTCTGGTTCGGCGGATACTATTTCAGCGTCGCGCCCCTCGACGTTGGCTATTGCGATGACTGGGACTGGGATGATGACGACATCGTGATCTACGACGACCCCGACCACGACGGCTGGTACCTGGCCTACAACGTAAGACTGGGAACCTACGTTCACGTCATGTACATGGGCCAATAATTATGTGAAGCGCGGACGCATTCATCCGCCCTCATCTCAGGGCACCTGGGATTTCCGCCCGGGACGGCACTCCCTCATTCGGAAACTTCGAGCACCTGCGCCAGCTCTTCCCATTCTTCCACCAGCGCCGCATGGGCAGCTTTGTTCTGTTCTAATTCCTGCGTCTGGCGCTGGCTCTCCTCGACGCTGACAAAGTTCCGCAACGTCATTTCGAGCTTTGCGATCGCGGTCTCCGCACGAGCAATTTCTTCCTCCAGCTCGCGCACCCGCTCTTCCATCTGCTTACGCTTGAGAGGATTCATCCGCTTCTTCGGCGACTCCGGAACGTCGGCTGTTCCCTTATTGTTCCCATTGGTCGGTGCGACAGCCTCCGCCTTAACCGGCGGCAGAGTTTTCGCCGGGACCGCTCCGGGAACATCGTCGAGCGTCGGCGCGACGTGCTGTCCTCCCTGCTTGCGCCAGAGATAATCCTCGTAATTGCCGGGAAAAATTTCTACCTCGCCTCCGCCGACCTCGAAAACCCGCGTAGCCAACTTGTCGATGAAGTAACGGTCGTGCGAGACAAACACGACCGTGCCCGTGTACTTGGTCAGTGCATCGAGCAGAACGTCTTTGGCACGCAGGTCGAGGTGGTTGGTGGGTTCGTCGAGCAGCAGAAAGTTCGCCGGATGCAACAGCAACCGCAGCAGGGCATAGCGCCCACGCTCTCCGCCGGAGAGAACTCCGATCTTTTTGAATACATCGTCTTCCGAGAAGAGAAAGCAGCCCAGCAGGCTGCGCAGTTCGGTCTCCGTCGAGCGCGGCGAGAGTTCGCCCAGATCGTCCAGGATGCGCGCGTCCGGATCCAGTTCCTTGTATTGATCCTGCGCAAAATAATCCGCCAGCACGTTGTGTCCCAGCCGGAACTCGCCGGAGTTGAGTGCTTCCGTCCCCGCGAGCAGCTTAATGAGCGTGGATTTGCCCGCGCCGTTCACCCCGACCAGCGCGATGCGGTCGCCGCGCTCGATCATGAAGCTGACGGCGCGGAAGACTTCTTTCTCGCCCGCCCCATTTCGCCCCGGATATCGCTTGGCCACGCTCTCGAACTCGGCCACAATGCGTCCGCTGGCTTTGGGCTGCGGAAAGGAAAAGTGGATCGACTTTTCCTCCGGCGGAATCTCGATCCGCTCGATCTTTTCCAGTTCCTTGATCCGGCTCTGCACCTGCTTGGCTTTGGTCGCCTGATAGCGAAAGCGGTTGATGAAGACTTCGAGTTGCTCGATGCGGTCGCGCTGGTTGCGGTATGCGGCTTGCATCTGCTCGTTGCGCTGCGTCTTCTGCGCCAGGAACTTATCGTAGTTCCCAGTGTAGAACCAGAAACGCTTGTTCCAGATTTCTGCAATCTTGTCGACGGTCACATTCAGAAAATAGCGGTCGTGCGAGATCAGCAGGAACGTATTCGGATAGTTCTGCAGATATTCTTCCAGCCAGTTGCGCGCTTCAAGATCGAGGTGATTGGTCGGTTCGTCGAGCAGCAGCAAGTTCGGTTTCTGCAGCAGCAGCTTCGCCAGAGCCAACCGCATCTGCCATCCGCCGGAAAATTCGTCGGTCAGCCGCTGCCAGTCTTCTTTGCCAAAGCCCAGCCCCATCAGCACGCGGCCGACTTCCGCCTCGATCGAATATCCGTCGCGGGTGCGGAATTCGTGTTCCACGCGCTGGTAGCGGTCCGCCACCGCCGCATATTCCGCGCCAGTGTGATCCAACTCCGCGATGCTGTGCATCAGCGATTCGAGTTCCTGCTCCATGGCGCGCACGTCATCGAACACCGACATGCACTCGGCAAACACGGTGCGGCCCGAGAGCGTGAGTCCATCCTGCGGAAGGTATCCGGCGGAAGTTCCCTTCGCCACGACCAGCGAGCCATAGTCGAACGTGTCCATGCCGGCGAGGACCTTCATCAGCGTGGATTTGCCGGTGCCGTTACCGCCGACCAGGCCGATGTGGTCGTGGTTGGTGATCAGCCAGTCGACATTTTCGAACAGTAGTTTGTGGCCGAAGCGTTTTCCGGCGCCAGAAAGCTGAATCATGGGACTGCAGTTATCGTCTCATAAAGCAGGGGCGGCGGGTATCAAGAGAGGCGGACGAAGGCGTCCGCCGCTGCGCAATCTGATTTAGCTGGCGGCTTGTTCGGTAGGGGCGGGGACGGCTGGTTTTACGTGCGATCCGGAGGCAGCTTCGTGGCGGGCGAGATCGAGATCGGCGCGGAGTGAGTCCAAAATCACCATGGGAAGTTCGCCGCCGAAGCCGTCGAGCTCTTCTTCGCTCCAGTTGCCATTCAGACGCGTCGATCCGGTGATGTCTTCGGGGAACGCCTGGCGGTAGTCGCCTTCGCGGATCAGGACGTTGCCGAGCAGGCGTCCGGTATGGATGTCGTAGACGCGGCGGCTGGCCTGGCCGTGCGCGTTCGTGAGGCAGAGAAAGACCTCGCCGTCTCCCGCGAACTCGGGCTTGTAATACCAGGCCTGCGGCGCATCGATCTTCGGATGATGCCGCTTGGGCCGGTGAACGCCAGGCTTCTGATCGACGAGTTCCTCGGCGGGATTGAAATACAGAATACGCTGACAGGAGTCGCAGACGACAGTTTCTTTTCCGGAGCGGACGTCGTTGTAAGTCTGCGGCCGAAGCATGACCTGGCAGGCCATGCATTTGTGATCGCGGACTTCAGAGATGCCGCTGCCGCGGAATTTGGAAACCCGCTCGAAGTGGCGTAACAGATCTTCGTTGATGCCGGTGCGGAGCTGGTCGCGCTTGGCGCGCCATTCGGCCAGCAGTTTCTCGTCTTCGGCGGTGCGCTGGCGGGCGTCTTCTTTTTCCTTTTCGATCTCGGCGGTTTCGGCCTTGAGTTCCGCCTGCGCAGCTTTGACTTCTTTGTCGCGGGTGTCGGCGTTGACCATCAACTCGAGAATCTTGTCTTCGTTGGCTGAGATTTCCTTTTCGGCGAACTGGATCTCGTGCAACAGGGCTTTGTACTGGTCGTTGGTCTTAACCTCGAGGGATTGGTCGCGATACTTGGAGATTTTGCCGCGCAGCTCGGTGATGTTCGCGTCGTACTTGCGCCGGGAAGCCTCGTCGACCTTCACCGCAGCCTGTGCCTTTTCGAGTTGTGCCTTGGTGCCGGCCAGCTTTTGTTCGATAGCAGCGACACGTTTCGGCAGTTCCGCCACTTCGTCCTGCAGGCGGCGGATTTCTTTGTCCGTGTCTTGCAGCTTCAGGAGGTTTTCAATTTCTGGGAGCATCCGGCTGAATTCATTCTAACACGCAGGGGAGCGCGAGTTTACGCGGGTTCGGCAGCGTGGGCAAAACGAAACACACTACAACGGTCCACCGGCAAAACCGCCCCAGACTCGGCATTCGCAAGGGCGTACGCCGTGCGGAGCGGCGCTTTCGGGGTGTACACTCGTTCGTTCGCCTGTTAACCCGCTTTGATCACTCTTCTGCGAGGTCGCTTCGTGAAACGCCAGATTCTTCTTCCATCTTGCTTTGCCCTGCTTGCATTTTTCTGCTTTCTGCCTGCCGCGACGGTTTGTGCGCAGACTACCCCCACCAAACCGCTGACCATCGATTCCCTGTTTCAACCGGGAGGGCTGGGCGGTCGCGGCCCGGAGACGACCGAATGGAGTCCCGACGGAACCCGGCTGTCGTTTGTGCAGCGCGACGAGAAGGGAGAAAAGGGCGAGTTGTGGTATGTGGACGCCGCGACCGGCGAGAAGAAAGTTCTGGTCAGCGCGGCCAAGCTGGCCTCTCTCGATCCCGACGTAAACAAGGTGAAGAACGAGCGGGAGAAGGAGCGGCTCACCCGGTATCACGTCGCGGCCTACTTGTGGGCTCCGGATTCGAAGCGTCTCCTGTTCGATTCGCAGGGGCAGTTGTGGCTCTATGACCTGGGCAACGATACGGCGGTGCAGTTTACCTCAGCGCCCGATCCCAGCGGCGATCCAAAGTTTTCGCCCGACGGCAACCGCGTAGCGTACGTCCGCAAGCACAATCTGTTTGTGCGTCCGGTCAGCGGCAATGCGGAGCGGCAGCTCACCCGGGACACAGGCGACGATCTTCTGAACGGCGACATCGACTGGGTCTACGCCGAGGAACTCGCGGTCCGCAGCAATTATTTCTGGTCGCCCGACAGCAAAAACATCGTCTTCCTGCACATGGACGAGACCAAGGTCCCGACCTATCCCATCACCGACTGGCTGCCGACGCATCCCACCGTCGATCAGGAAAAGTATCCGAAGGTTGGCGATCCGAATCCGGTGGTGAAACTCGGTGTGGCCGATGCGGACAAGGGAAAAGTGCGCTGGATTTCGCTGGCAAACGATCCCGACACGTACATCCCGCGCTTTGGATGGGTGCGCGATGGCGTGATCTGGGCGGAAGTGCTGAACCGCACCGAAGACAAGATGGACCTGTATTTCGTCGATGCGAAAACGGGGAAATCACGGATCGTGCTGACCGAAGAGACTCCCGGAGCGTGGATTGATTTTGAGCATCTGGAGGTGAAGGTCCTGAAGTCGGCTGGGCAGTTTCTGTGGCCGAGCTGGCGCGATGGAACCATGCAGATTTATCTGTACAGCTTCGACAAGCAGAATCCGATGGCGGCCGACGCGAAGCTGGAGCGGCAACTGACCAAGGGCGACTACGAGGTGCTGGGGATCGCAGGGGCAGACGAGGCAGCGGGAACGGCGTTCTTTGAAGCCAACAAGGATGATCCGCGCCAGCAGCAGATTTTTTCGGTGAAGCTCGATGGCTCCGACTTCAAGGCCCTCACTGCCGAGGAAGGCGAGCACTTCGCTGAGTTCAGCGACGATGGCAAGCACTATTCGCATATGTATTTCGGGCCGCATGCGGCGCCGAGCATTTCGTTGTGCGCGGTCGGTGGTTCGTGCAATCCGGTCTGGAAGGCGCACGACGAAATCACCGAATATGGGCTGAGAGAGCCGAAATATCTCGAGTTCAAAGCGGACGACGGGACCCTCTTGTATGGGCGGCTGCTGCTGCCTCCGGATGCGCAGGCTACAGGCAAGATTCCGCTGATCGTCAACATCTACGGTGGCCCGGCGGGGCAGATGGTCACTAAGGGCGTGCCCAGCACGTTCGATGAAATTCTGGCACGCAAGGGATTCGCCATCTTTGCCGTCGATAATCGCGGGACGCCTGGGCGCGATCGCAAGTTTCAAACCGCGATCCGGCATGAGTTCGGCGCGATCGAATTGAAAGATCAGCTCACGGCGCTGGATCAATTGCTCGCCCAGTATCCGCAGCTGGATAAAGATCGGATCGGAATCTGGGGATGGTCGAACGGCGGGTCGATGACGTTATATGCGATGACCCATTCCGATCGCTTCCGCGCGGGTGTGGCCGTGGCTCCAGTGACCAACCAGGAAAATTACGACTCGATTTATACCGAGCGCTACATGGGACTGCTCAAGGACGATAAAGCCGGATACGAGCAGTCGGATGTGACGAAATCCGCCGACAAGCTACACGGGGCGCTGCTGCTGGTGCATGGCACGAGCGACGACAACGTTCACTTCCAGAACAGCATTCAGATGATCAACGCGCTCATCAACGCGGGCAAGCCGTTCCGGCTGATGATCTATCCCAACAAGACGCACAGCATCGCAGGCAAAGACGCGCGTGTGCATCTATTCACGATGATTGCGGATCACTTTGAGCGGGAGCTGAAGTAGGAGTGCGTGCTCGTGATGAGTGCGGTGATCAGTGGTCAGTGCCAGTGGTCAGTGACCGGTGGCTATCGGTGGCCAGTAGCCAGTGGTCAGTGATCAGCGTTTAGTCTTGTCATCCTGAGCAAAGCGAAGGACCTATGCAACCTGCTAGCTCTGAGGCGCTGCCGGCCAGATGCATAGGTCCTTCGCGGCACAAAACGCCGCTCAGGATGACAAACTCATTTGTGCTTGTCGGCTTTCTTGGAGGGACTTTCTTTCGATGAGCTCTCTTTCGATGAGCTTTCCGGCTTGGACTTCTCGTCTTTCTTGTCCTTCGATGCGGAATCCCCAGTGCTCGACGATCCTGCCGACGACCCCTTCTTCGCGTAATCCGTGACGTACCAGCCCGAGCCTTTAAACTGCACTGCTGGGGCGGAGATCATCTGCTCGACCTGCCCGCCGCATTCAGGGCACTTCTTGACCATCTTGTCAGAGAACTTCTGGATTTTTTCGAAGCGGTGGCCGCACTTCTTACATTCGTATTCGTAAAGTGGCATGAGTGTGAGACGGCTGAGGGAAACAACTCGTCAGCTTGATTCTAGGGGTGGCTGCCGTACGGCGTCAATTTGGCTGAGTTCGCCGGAAGCTGGCGCTGACCGCGGAACATCCTGGGCAACGATCCTCCTTCACGTAACGATAAAACCGCGCGCGCCCTCGACCAACCCAATACGGAGCGTCGTAGGTATCAATCCCAGGCCCTGCGCTCATGAAGCTGAAGAAGACGTGCTTTGACGGCCTTATCACGATCCCCACGTGCCCGTGCCAAACGACCAGGTCGCCCGGCTGAGGATGTTTGACTCGTTGAAATCCCTGGACTCCCTCGTAGAGATCGTCGGAGCTGGCGTAGGCATACGGAAAACCGGCGCGCTCGTAAATCGCATGCACCAGGTGAGAGCAGTCGTGTCCTGCATAACGGCGCACTTTCGGATCCAGCGCCGCCGAGATTACACCCAAGCCATCGTCAGGAGTGAGCGTTCGATTCGCTTTTCGCCCATTGTTCCCACTCGCGCTTTGCGTGTTGGAGCTCCGGGCTTGGCGCGGTGTCTCTTGCGCAGAACAGACGTGGAGGGCAAGCCCGCAAAGCAGGGCCGCGATCACGGGTTTTGCCGGAATCCGCATTGTCCCAGTTTGATCCGAAATTCGCGTTGCGGGGAGATTACGGTGGGGCACTGACCGAGTTGGAAGTGCAGACGGGCAAGCAGAGCGAGGTCATCCTGAGCGCAGCCGCTTTTCAGGGGGAGCGAAGGTCTCCCGCGACAATCAGTGCCGTGGCGCGAGATCCCTCGATCCGCTGATGAAAACACGGGCCGTCGAGGGCGTCTTCGAGTTCCAACCGCACGCGGTGGTAGACTTCCGGCCATGAGCGATGCGGAGTCGAGCGGTCCGGCGTTGTATCTGGTGGGGACGCCGATCGGGAATCTCGAGGACATCACGCTGCGCGCCCTGCGTGTGCTGAAAGAAGTGGACGTGATCGCGTGCGAAGACACGCGGCAGACGCAGAAGCTGCTCAATCATTATGCGATCCAGACGCGCACGACCAGCTATCACGAGCACAACGAGATGACCAAGTCTGCGGAACTAGTGAAGGAGATGCAGGAAGGCGCGAGCGTTGCACTCGTGAGCGACGCCGGCATGCCGGGGATTTCCGATCCGGGATACCGGTTGATTACGCTGGCGATCCGGCATCATGTGCCGGTCGTGCCGGTGCCGGGGGCGTCGGCGTTTCTGGCGGCGCTGGTGGCCAGCGGGCTGCCCACGGACTCGTTCCGCTTCAGTGGATTCTTGCCGGCCAAACGCGGCGAGCGGCGGGCGGCGCTGGAGGCGGTGAAGGCCTCTCCGCGGACACAGGTGTTTTATGAGGCTCCGCACCGCATCGTCGAAGCGCTAACGGATGTGGTCGAGCTGATGGGGGAAACTCGGCATGTGGTAGTGGCGCGCGAAGTGACCAAGCTGCACGAAGAGTTCCTGCGCGGCCGCGCGGGCGATGTGCTGGCTAATCTAAAAGTGCGCGAAGTGGTGAAGGGCGAGATCACGCTGCTGATCGGCAAGCCGGAAGCCGAAGATGCTCATGTAGGGGCGGCTGGTGCGGGGACGAGCACTCTTGCCCGTCCTTCGGTCCGCCAGCGCGTCAAGCAGATCATGGCGGAAGAAAAAGTAGACGAGAAGGCCGCCCTGAAGAAAGTAGCCAAAGAACGCGGAGTATCGAAGAGCGAGGCATACCGAGAGCTGCAGAGGAGCAAGTAGTGATTACCACGAACCATGTGGGGACGGCCGCCCTCGGCCGTCCGGCCGAGCGAATGCTCGGCTTCGCTGACCGGGACCCCTGAAAGTGCGCTGTAAATCCCAAGCTGTTTGCCCCAGTAAAGTCTGTCGAGCTTCGCTCGACCGGACAGCCGGCGGCGTCCGCCCCTACATGAGCATTGCTACTTCCCCGCCAACTCTTTCCTCACCATCTCGCTGACCATCTTCCCATCCACGCGCATGCCCGCAGCGTTGAATTTCGCCATCGCGTTCTTCATCACCGTACCCATCTCCTTCATGGTGGGCGCGCCCATCTCGGCGATGGTGGCCTTCACTCCGGCGGCGATGTCGGCTTCGCTGGCGGCCTTGGGGAGATAGCCCTCGATCACGACGATTTCGGCAGCCTCTTTGTCGGCCATTTCCTGGCGTCCGCCCTTGGTGAATTGCTCGATCGAATCTTTGCGCTGCTTGATTAGCGTGGCGAGGACCGCCTGCGATTCTTTGTCGTCGAGCGGCGACATTTTTTCGACGGTCTTGAGCTGCAATGCACTCTTGACCATGCGTAGAGTGGAGAGGCGAGCTTCGTCCTTCGCCTTCATGGCGGCGACGATGTCTTTTTGGATCTGATCGACTAGGGGCATGGTGGAAATTATAGACTGCGACGTTGTACGGAAATTCTTAAAGTCAAAAGCCCCACCCTCTCGCCAAAGATCGCGAGAAGGATGGGGCACCCCTGGCCCTGAGCTTTCCTATAAACTAGAAAGCTATTCCTACGCATAAGGACTCTACCTATGTTGCATAAGAATCGTCTTTTTACTCCGGGGCCGACGCCGCTGTTGCCGGCGGCGCAGACGGCCATGGCCGCTTTCACCGCGCATCATCGGACGGCCGATTTCAAGGCACTGTTTCAGCGCGTGCTCGCCGACATGAAGGAATTCATCGGCACGAAAAATGATGTGCTGGTGCTGGCTTCGTCGGGCACCGGCGTCATGGAGGCCTCGGTTTCGAATCTGACTTCTCCGGGCGACAGCGTGCTGGTGCTGACGGCGGGAAAGTTCGGCGAGCGCTGGACCGGGCTGACCAAGGCATTCGGCTGCCACGTCGACGTGCTGAGCGCGCCTTATGGCGAGACGTTTTCCCTGGACGACATTCGCGCCCGGTTGAATTCCCAGGTGCGCGTGGTGTATGTGCAGGCGACGGAGAGTTCCACCGGTGCCCGGCACGACATCGAAGGCATTGCGAAACACGTGCGCGAGCACGGTGACGAGACTCTCCTGGTAGTCGACGCCATCACCGGCCTGGGCACAACGCACCTGAATGTCGACGGCTGGGGCGTGGACGTGATCATCGGCGGCTCGCAGAAGGCGCTGATGATGCCTCCCGGGCTGGCGTACTGCGCGGTCAGCGAGCGCGCCTGGAAGCGCATGGATCAGACTACCTCGCCGCGGTATTACTTCGATCTGCGCAAGGAGCGGAAGTCGGCGGCAAAAGGAGAGACGGCGTACACTCCGGCGACGTCGCTGTTTGCCGCCTTGGGCGCGGCGCTGGAATTCGTGCGCGGCATGGGCAAGGGCGATCTTGCCAAGGGACGCGAGGAACTCGTCAACAACGCCGAACTGTGTGCGGAGATGACGCGGGCGGGAGCGAAGGCGCTGGGATTGAAATTATTTGCGTCCCATCCGGCGGCTGCGCTCACAGCGATCTCTTCGCCCGATGGCTTGGATTCCGGCAAGATCGTGAAAGAATTCCGCGAATCATTCGACGCCGTGGTCGCGAACGGGCAAGGCGAGATGAAGGGCCAGCTGTTCCGGATCGCGCACATTGGCTATTACGACTATCTCGACACCGTCGGAATTCTGGGTGCGCTCGAGCATGTGCTGGCGCGCGTTACCGACAAGAGCGTCGAGTATGGCGCGGCGGTGCGGGCGGCGCAGCAAGTGTATGCCCGCAGCACGGAGGCGGCGCTGTCCGCACGATGAGTTCGGCGAATATCATGGCCGCCTCCGGGCTGTCCCCGCACGGGCTCTTAATTGATGGTGAATGCCATCGGGCTCGAGGTTGCGGCCGACGTGCCGCCGCTTCGATACGGACCGGTGCCGCCCGTGGCCGGATTGGTCACCGTGATTTGAACGCTGCCCGCAGTCATGATCGCCGAAGCCGGAACGGCCACGGTGACCTCAGTGGCGCTGACGAAGGTGGTGTTCGACGTTTGGGCCACACCGTTCCAGTTCACCACAGCCTTCGATCCGAAGTTGGTGCCGGTTACGGTGAGCGTAAACGCTTCTCCGCCGGCAGTTGCGCTGTCCGGATTCAGTTGCGCGATGGTGGGCATAGTGCCGGCAACCGGCGGCGTAGTAGGCTTCGAACTGTAGCCGCAGGCCATGGTCAGAGTGATCAGCGTCAGAAGTGAAATCGTTTTGAATGTCTTCATGTTGTTCTCCCGAAGGGCGGGGGCGCCCGTCGAGAGCAAGTCTAGAAAGCCGGCGGGACGGGCGTGTCAGGCGCGTGTCATTTCGGCGTCAAACGATTGTCAGGCCGATTGTGCAGTAGATTCCCAGGTAAGAATTCGCGGAACAAGATTTCCAGAAGATACCGATAACAAGGAACCCATTCGTGAAGATCATTGTGGCGGAAAAGATTTCTGCGTCGGCAGTGGCCGAGTTGCAAGAGCCGGGATGGACGGTGCTGACGGCCGACCAACTGGACGGCAAACTCGCCGAGCATCTGGAAACCGCGGATGCGCTGATTGTGCGGTCGGCAGTGCAGGCCGATGCGAAACTGCTGGAGCATGCTCACAGACTGCGCGTGATCGGGCGGGCCGGCGTCGGTGTGGACAATATCGACTTGGAAGCGGCCACGCACAAAGGCATTGCCGTGATGAACACGCCGGGCGCGAATGCCGTGGCGGTGGCCGAGCAAACGCTGGGGATGATGCTGGCCATGGCGCGTCACTTATGCCGTGCGGATGCGCTCATGCACGCGGGCAAGTGGGAGAAGAAATCGCTGCAGGGAACCGAACTGCGGGGGAAAACGCTGGGGATCATCGGCCTCGGCAGAATCGGGATGGAAGTGGCGCGACGGGCGCGGGCGTTTGGAATGGAGTTAGTGGGGCACGATCCCTTTGTGTCGGTGTCGGTTGCGAAGGAGCAAGGAATCCGGCTGGCGGCCCTCGACGAAGTGTACGCGGCGGCGGATTACATCACGCTGCACGTGGGCCTAACGCCGCAGACGACGGGAATGATCAACGAATCTTCGATCGCGAAAATGAAGAAAGGCGTCCGGCTGGTGAACTGCGCTCGCGGGGAACTGGTGAACGAGCCCGACTTGGCGCGGGCTCTGCAGCAAGGGCAGGTGGCCGCGGCGGCGATTGACGTGTTTGCCGAAGAGCCTCCAAGGAATTCGCCGTTGCTGGCCTTACCGAACGTCGTGCTCACGCCGCACGTGGGCGGATCGACCGCCGAGGCGCAGGAAGCGGTGGGCGTGCAGATCGCGCAGCAGGTCAAGGAATATTTGAAGCATGGCGTGATTCAAAATGCGGTGAACGTGCCGTCGGTTTCCGCCGAGGAATACGCCGCCATGCAGCCTTACATCGTGCTTGCCGAGCGCATGGGAGCGTTTCTGGCGCAGGTTTCCGAGGGATCGCTGGAGGAAATTTCGATCCGCTACGGCGGTCACATCGCGGAGTGGAAGACAGAACTGATTCGCAATGCAGCCATCAAGGGCATTCTGAACCAGGCGCTCGAGGAGAAAGCCAACCTGGTGAACGCGGCCACGATTGCCGGTGAGCGCGGTCTGCGGGTACTGGAATCGCATAAGGCGAAAGCGTCGACGGGAGGCGCCGGCAGTGTGCTCTCGATCTTCCTGAAGACCGCCACCGAAGAGCACATGGTGAAGGGCGCGGTGCTGCATGGGGACGCACCCCGGCTGCTGCACGTGGATGGCATTGACGTAGAGGCTCCGCTGGAACGCAACTTGATTTATCTGCGGAACCGCGACGTGCCGGGCGTGATCGGGAAAGTGGGCACAATTCTGGGGGAAGAATCGATCAACATCGCGGATTTCTCGCTGGGACGGCGGAGTACGGATGCGCCGGATCAACCGCGCGAGGCAATTGCCGTGGTGCACGTGGACGGTCGCGTCGCGGATGCGGTGTTGACGAGGTTGCGAGGGATTGCGGCGGTGCAGCAGGCGAAAGCCGTGCGGCTGTTTTAGAAAAATCGTCCACCACAAAGGACACGAAGGTTCACGAAGGATTTGTTTGCCAGACTTCCTTCGTGGTCCTTCGTGTCCTTTATGGTTATTGCTTGTTCAGCGCCCTCACGACTCCGACTCATCTCTGCGCAGTTTGCGGCTTTCGGCCAGCAGCGACATCGAGTGCATCAGGTTCTGCAGCGTGACGATGCCGATCAGGCGCTGGTCTTCGACGACTGGGATGATGCTGGAGCTGCGCGCGGTCAGTTTGCGGAAGGCGGATCCCAGCGAATCGTTGCGCACCGACACATCGAAAATCTTGTTCATCACGGCCTGCACGTAGCCATTGCCTTCGGCGCGCAGCGCGTCGAGGATGCGCTGCCGCGAAATCACTCCCACCATGTCGCTGCCGCGCACGACCGGGAAATCGTCCTGCAGAGAGTGCACCGCCTTGTCGAGCGCATCTTCCAGCGTGTCAGCCGGGGAGAGCGTGGCGAAATCGGTGAGCATGACTTCTTCGAGCCGGACGTTCTCGAGCACCGACTGAAACACCAGGGCGCGCTCTTCCAGCTGCGCGGCGGAAAAGATGATGACCCCGACCATGGTCAGCCAGGCATCGCTGAACAGTCCCGCAAAAACCAGCACCATGGCAATGGCGCTGCTGATGGAAACGGCGCGGCGCGTGGCCGACTGCAGATCGAGCGTGCGCGAGAGGAAAGCGCGCAGAATGCGTCCGCCGTCAAGCGGATAAGCGGGCAGCAGATTCAGACTGGCCAGGTAAAGATTAGCCCAAACCACGCTGCGAGGCAGGTTCCGCGCCTTCAGGAATGGCCAAGTCCACAGGTCGACAGGATGTCCCGATGCGGTGATGGCGGCAATGGCAAAGCCCGCAAGGGCAAGATTCACCATCGGTCCCACGAGTGCGAGGCGAATTTCGCGTTTCCACCAGCTGGCGGCGGGCTGCTTTTCGACGCGCGATTCGTCGTAGAGGGCGACGCCAGTCAGGGGCAACAGGATCACAGCTTTTGGAATCAGACCGAAGCGGCGGGCGGCGAGCATGTGGCCGCACTCGTGGGCGGCCACGCACGCCAGAATGATACCCACCAGCGCCAGATCACGCGGACCGCTGGCGTTTTGCTGATTCGCCGCATAGTCCGTCCAGAAAACGAACATGGGAAGAATCAAGAATGTGAGGTGAAGGCGGACGTCCACGCCGAAAAGGCGTCCCACCGAGATAGACCAGCTTCGCATAGGCCTCGCTGCTTTATTCTACATGGGCAGTTATAGTGGGTGCCGCATCCGGAAGTGCAGAGCCAATGCGAGTGATTGCGGGCAAATATCGAAGCCGTCCGCTCCGGTCGTTGCGCGGACTGGGCATCCGTCCCACGTCGGACCGCCTGCGCGAAACTTTATTCAACGTGCTGACAGCGGGCAACGCAGCCGCGCTCGAAGGCAGCGTGTGGCTCGATTTGTTCGCGGGGACGGGCGCGGTGGGAATCGAGGCGCTGAGCCGCGGCGCCAAAGAAGTGTACTTCGTAGAAAGTTCGAAGCCGGCGGCGGAAATGATTCGCAAGAACCTGCGCAGCCTCGGCGTTGTCCAGGGCTTCCATATTCATCCGGAAGAACTGCCGCGGGCGTTCTGGCGGATGGAGCGGGAACGGGTGACCGCCGACGTGGTGTTTCTCGACCCTCCGTACCGCCTGAAGCCGGCCTACGCGAACACCTTGCGCGCGCTCGCGGAATCATCGCTGATCTGGCCCATGTCCCTGGTGATTGCCGAGCACGAAAAACAATTCGATCCCGGCGAGGAATTTGGGGCCTTGCGTCGCTTTCGCCATCTCGTCCAGGGAAGCGTAGCGTTGAGCTTCTACCGGCTCGCGAGTGCTGGAGGATGAAGCCCGCGGTCTGCGATACAACGCTTCTACGCTACATGATCAGTTCATCCGTGCGCCGGATGATGGGATGCTGCATTTCTTCCAGATCGTTCTTCACCATGTTCAGCCCGTAAACGCATTGCTCGAAATTCTTCGAGAGGCTGGCGAATAGAGGGGCGACCTTGGCGTACTCGAAGTGCTCGAACTTGGAAACGATGTAGTAACTTTCCTTGCCCGCCTTCACCCACTCCACAAAATTCTCCAGACGCTGGCGGCGCAGGCGAAAGTGGTTGATGCTCTCCGGAAACATTCCAGCAAAGAAAAGCGTGTAGTCGCCGATGTGTTTGCGCACCTGGCGCTCGCGGTCGAACGAGGGCGCGGGGCCATAGACCGGATCCGATTCCAGCAGCATCTCGCCGACGTCGGCCAGCGGGCGGTTCAAGGTATCGTGAACCTTGTAAAGCTGGTCGGCCTCGCAAAACTCCGCCAGCAGGTGCGAAACGTAGGCGACGATCTGCGGATCGCGAATTCCGATTTCTTCAGCGTAGTGCCGTCCCACTAAATCCTCAAACAACTGCTGCAGTGGATGCGATTCCGGAATCATTTTGAGCCCCCTGAACTCCGCATCGTGCACGGAGTTTCAGTCACATGCGTGTGTAGATACCTTACTTTGCTGTTGAAGCGCAAGTGACTTTTGTTTATCGGCACGATTCATTTTCTTAATCAGTTAGATGGAGTGGCAGGCCAACGCGTTGTGCTATGAATCCAGCAGGAAAGGGCCCGTAAGCGAAGCAGGGACGCGCACATTTCGCTGTATATATGTTGGCACTCGCATAAGTCGGCTGCCAGTTTTGACGGGAAGTCTGCGGAAACCCTTGTAGAATTAGCCCCCACGGAGGAAGCAATGGAACGGCAAAACATTTCCAGTGGCACCGCGTGGGAGCCCATCGTCGGTTACTCTCGTGCAGTCAAGATCGGTGGATACATCCATGTATCGGGCACAACTGCGACCGGCGCGGACGGCAAGATTGTCGGGATCGGCGACGTGCACGCGCAGGCTGTGCAGACTTTGAGGAACATCGAGAGCGCGTTGCACAAGGCGGGAGCCACCATGAAAGATGTGGTCCGCACCCGCATCTATGTCGTCAACATCGCGGAGTGGGAAAAAGTCGGCAAGGCGCACGGGGAATTTTTCCGTGAGATTCGCCCGGCGACCTCCATGGTGCAGGTGAGCGCGCTCATTTCGCCGGAGATCCTGGTCGAGATTGAGGCGGACGCCTACGTGGGATGCTAAGTTAATTTCTATTGCAATCGTAAAATTCAGCGTTGGGGAAATCTATGAAGACTTTCTTGCGGTGGACAGTTCTGTTTCTTCTTCTGTGCGCATTGTCGGCATTCGGCCAACCGGCCGCCTCCATCACCGTGATTCGCGCAGGTACGTTGATCGACGGCAAGTCTGACCAGCCCCGGCGCGATCAGGTGATCTTGATTCGCGGAAATCGAATTGAGAGCGTCACTGACGCGGCGAGCGCCAAGATTCCCGCGGGCGCGACGATGATCGATCTCTCCAAGCAGACCGTGCTGCCCGGCTTGATCGATTCGCATACACACATCTTTTTGCAGGGAGAAGATCCCGCCAAGGGCGGATACGACGCCAATATCCTGATGGCGCCGCTGGCGTTGCGGGCGGCGAGGGCCACGGTTTCAGCCCGGCGTGCGCTCGAGCAAGGTTTCACTACTCTCCGTGATGTCGAGACCGAAGGCGCGGGCTACGGCGATGTCGGGATCAAGCAGGCGATCAATCTGGGCTACATTCCGGGACCGCGGATGTTCGTTGTCACACGCGCCATCTCTACGACTGGCGGCTATCCACTGGAAGGATATGCGCCGGAGCTGGAGATGCCGAAAGGCGCGCAGATCGTCGATGGGCCCGTGGAAGCGCGCAAAGCGGCGCGCGAGCAACTGGATCACGGCGCCGACTGGATCAAGGTCTACATGACCCATCGCTCCTGGGTCGGCAAGAACGGAGAACTCGTCTCGCAGCCCACGCTCACGGTGGAAGAGCTGCGCGCGATCGTGGATGAAGCCCATGGTTGGGGCAAGAAAGTTGCTTGCCACGCCTATGGCGGAATTGGCCTGCATCGCGCGCTCGACGGCGGATGCGATTCCATCGAGCACGGGCTCGATCTCGACAATTCAGCAATCGCTCAGATGCTGAAGCAAGGCACGTGGTACGTGCCCACGCTGAGCGTCTACTACACAGACTGGGCTCCCGCGGATACGGCGGATGGGCAGCGCGACCGGCTGCGGGCCTCGGTGCACGAAGCATCGTTCAAAAAGGCGCTGCAATCGAGGGTGAAGATTGTTTTCGGCACCGACATGGGAGGCATTCCCTGGTCAGAGCCGATCGCCCAGGAATTCTCGCGCATGGTCGAGTTCGGCATGCCGCCAATGGATGCGATCCAGGCTGCAACCTCCCGCGCCGCGGTGATGCTCGACATGGACGGCAAAGTCGGCGTGGTGGCTCCGGGAGCGTTCGCAGATATCATCGCGGTCAGCGGGGATCCGCTGCACGACATCAAGACCCTCGAAAACGTGCAATTCGTTATGAAAGACGGGCAGGTCTTCCGGTCAAAGTGAGAATTTGCCGCTGCGAGGGACTTCCTATCTGCGATTTGTCGCAAATTCCCTTGACAAGCGCTTCGCCGTGAGCATAATGCGTCAATTCAGTTTTAGTCGGTCAATCCGCTCTCTCTCTGACGAGATGGCGGAGGAGGTACTTATGAGCGTGCTCGAACTTTGTGACCGGGAAATTGCGGCCGTAGGGATGGAAGCTACCGTGGCCGACGCCATTCATAAAATGCTCGATCACCACGTGGGAGCCGTCGCCATTGTGGACGACCAGTACCGCGTCGCAGGAATCTTCACCGAGCGCGATGTCCTGCGCAAAATGTCTCTCAGTAACCTGGATCCGCGAGCCACATCCATACGCGAACTGATGACCACGCCCGTCGAAATGGCGACGCGCGGTACCGGCGCGGGCGAAGCTTTGACGATCATGCTGGAACGGCACTTCCGGCATCTGCCGGTGGCGGACGATAACGGCAAGCTGCTGGGGATTCTCTCCATCCGCAATCTGCTCGAGTGGCGCGTGGACGACCTGAGCCGCGAACTCGAGTCGCTCGAGCAGTATGTGTCCAACGATGGGCCCGGTGGCTAAGAAGATTCTGGCACTGCCTTTCCGCTTGGACGAGCAGATCTTCCGCCATGGGCAACATCCCGGTGGCGCTGGTGAGATTGATCAGTTCGGCAGCCCCCGGTATGACATACCGCTACAGTTGTTGTCCGTGCTGCTCGGATCAAAGCGGGTCACCCGACCCGACACAGACGAGATGTAAGGTTCTCAACGTCGATAACCACAAGGCACCTCCCTCGCCGCCTTTCTGAGCGCCAAATTGTCGCACATGGGGAGCCATCACGATGAGAGAAGATGAACAAGGCCAAGGATTTCAACTTTCCGATCTGGAAGCTTGGATACTGGAGACGGTGGATAACATCGGCTGGTACGCCTACCTTTGGTTCCCAGTGGTTTACCGTGAGGTTCTGAATTTTGGCGATGATTCGCGCGACGAAGAAATTTATGCGGCTTTTTCAGGTCTTGTCCGCAAAGGTGCGCTGGAACGAGCTGGGGCGGTGAAGTGGGGGGGAGCGGACGTTCCGCAGTGGAAACCGGCTCCCCACGCCCTCGCGATTGCACAGGGAATCTTGCGCTCCAAATTTGGATGGCCAGACTCGTATAAGCCACGAGCGAAAACGCCTTGAGAATCGTCTACGACGGCGACGGCAACAGGGTTTGTCGGGGCGGCACTCGAAATCAGTATGCGAGGACGCCGTTATCCCTCTAGCACTTGGAATATAGCGGAGTATCTGGCGCTCTTGGTCATTGTCACGCTTCATGAGTTCGGGCACGCGCTCGCTCCGTGACCCAGTCCGTCCAGAACGATGAATGGCCGCTGGCAATGAATGGGGCTTTGCCTTCCACCGCATCCACAAAATTTTCAATGATTGGATAGTGCAGGTTGGAGTGCGCCGGCAGCGACTCGCGACCTCCCGGATAAACGATCTCGGGATCGTTGAGCGGCGACATTTCGATTTCGCCTTCGGTGCCCCGGATGCGGCATTCGTCGCCCAAGACTTTCGAGTGCCAGCTCACGTCGACGATCCCGCGGACTCCGCTTTCGTATTCGATCATCACCGTGGCGTTGTCTTCTACTGCGTAGTGGTGCACGAGGTTCGAGAGCTGCCCGGTGACGCGCAACGGCCGGCCGAAAAGAAAATTCAGAACGTCAATGCGATGCGAGGCGATGTCGAAGAGCGGCCCACCTCCGGCCTGCGCAGGATCGACAAGCCAACTGCGGGGACCTGTTCCGTCAAACCACCCATGGCAAGTGAGTTCAGCCAGAACAGGTTTGCCGATCACTCCGGCTGCGAGCAGTTGCTTCGCTCGTTGAACTTTGGGATAGCAGCGGCGATAGTAGGCGGCACCAAACGTCTTGCCGCTGGTTTCCGCGGCATCGAGCATGGTGCGGGCCTCGGCCTCGTTCATCGCCATCGGCTTCTCGCAGAGCACATGTTTGCCCGCGCGCAGAGATTGGATGGTTTGCGACGCGTGCAGAAATACAGGCGTCCCGACGTACACGGCGTGGACGTTCGCATCGGTCAGCGCCTCATCGAGAGTTGCCCAGGCTCGCGCGTTGTACGGTGCGGCTTTCGCGGGATCGCGGGTGACCAGGCCGTATAAGTTGCTGCGCGATTCAGCCTGAATGGCCGGAATGACGCGGCGCCTGGTGATGTCGCCGATTCCGATAACGATCCAGTTGTGCATAAGAGCAAGTTTCAAAGTTTCAGTGTTTCAAGGTTTCAAGGCGTCAAAATCTCTATCGTGTCCGCGTCGCGAGTTGCACCTTGAAACTTTGACACCTTTCCTCCCACAAAACCAAAGGCCGGCATGCGCCGGCCTTCGATTCTAATGGATGTAGTGGAACTACTTCTTAGGGGCGATCGCGTCTTTCGCGGCTTTGGCCACGCGGAACTTCACCACGGTCTTCGCCTTGATCTGGATCGGTTCGCCGGTCTGCGGGTTGCGTCCCACGCGGGCCTTGCGGTGCGCCTTCACCAGGCGGCCGAGACCGGGCACGACGAAAATGCCATTCTTCTTGGTTTCTTTGATGGCGGTATCAGCCAGATGCTCCAGAAATGCCGCCGCGGTTTTGTTGGGGAGCTCAGTCTTCTCGGCGAGCTGCCGAATCAGCTGAGTTTTTGTCAGACCTGCAGCCATACTTCCTCCTCGATAAAAATCGATTTAATACCAGCGAGGCTCATCTTATACCCGTGAGCCTGTGGAAAAACACCTATTTTACAGGGTTTTTCGAATTATTACATGCGCGGAAGCCCGTCTTTACTGACGTTTCAACGGTTCCTCATTGCAAACCAAGCCTTCCATGCGCATCAGCGTGGTAACCGGTACGCTCTTACCTGCCACATCAAGACAGAGACTGCAGAAAGAATCGCTGGTCCGGGAACAGAAAAAGGGAATTCTCCGTGTCTCCGTGCCTCCGTGGTAGACCTTGGCCGCGGGGATGCAATAATGCTTGAAGGAGTCCAATTGAGCTGCGCCATCTGTGAAATCCGCAAGGAGAAGCGATTTTGCCCCGCCGTGCACGGGCGCATCTGCCCGCAATGTTGCGGTGAGCAGAGGGAAGTGACGCTCGACTGTCCGAGCGATTGCCCTTACCTGCAACAGGCGCGGGAGCACGAGAAGCCGCGCTCCGCCGAGCAGATCGATCCCGCCGGGTTGTTTTTGCAGATTGAAGTCTCCGACCAGTTCATGTACGAGAAAGAGCATCTGCTAATGGGCCTGACCTTTGCGCTGGCCAAGGCTGCGCGCGCCGATCGGAACCTGCACGATCAGGATCTGATTGCCGCGCTCACAGTTTTGGCGAAGAGCTATGAACGCCGCGTGAATTCCGGTCTGCACTATGAGCAACCGCTGACCAGCGATTCGCAGCGCAGGGCGGCCCTTGAAGTCGAGAACATGGTCAAGGAGTACCGCGAGGCCGAGCAGAAACATATGGGCTACTCGACCGTGCGCGATTCCGAAGTGCTGAAGGCGCTGGTCTTTCTGCTGCGGCTGGCGAATGGCAGGACGTTGGGTCGCCCCAAGTCGCGGGCCTTTGTCGAGTTCCTTTTCGCCCAATTCCCCGAGAAAGAAACGGCGGTAATGACGCCGCAGGAAGCGGGCAGCCGCATTATTCTGCCGTAATCCTCAGCCAAGGATTTCCGCGGATGTCGACGGATCTTGTTGATCGAGCCGTTGTCTTTAATCCGTGAGAATCCGTGAAAATCCGTAGCTAATTGATTTTGGCCTTGCGTACAGTCTGTCCCGCCGGCAGAGCCCGAAGTAACTCCCCAATCGTCTTCTTCAGCACCGGATGCCGGGCCTGATCCGCGATCCCCGCCAGAGGCTCAAGCACGAAGCGGCGCTCCGCCATCGCCGGATGAGGGATCGTCAAATCGGGCGTGTTCACCGTCAGATCGCCAAACAGCAGGATATCGACATCAATGATGCGAGGGCCTTTTTTCTGCAAGCGCTGCCGGCCCATCACGCGCTCAATCTCAAGGATGCCGCCCATCAGTTGAGATGCCGACTGCGAAGTCTCCAACGCAACAGCGCAGTTCACGAACCACGGCTGCTCGGTGACTTCCACGGGCTCGGTCTCGTAGAAAGAGGAAACCGCTATCACGCACCCAAGCGTTTTCAGCCTGTGGATGGCCGCGCGCAGATTTTTCTCCCCGTCCCCTACATTCGATCCCAGCGAAAGATAGACGAGGTTGAGCATGCGGGCCGTTTTCAGTTGTACCCTCCGCCCCTGCAAGTTGTCATCTTGATCAGTGGCGCTTCAGTTTGAAATCCAGAACTGATCAGAGTTGGCGTCATCCCGACCGGAGCCGCATTTCAGGCGGGGGGAGGGATCTCCCCACCCACCATGTCAGAGCGAGTGATATCCCTCAGCCGGCTGAAAGGCGCCGGCTTTCGGGATGACCCCTCGATGAGAGATGCCCAAAATTCAAAGTGACACATCGCCTCTTGATCGGCATCTTTGGCAGGGAAGGACCGATGCAGTTCCCGCAACTTGCGTAGTTCCTTCGCTGCCAAAAACGCAGCTCGGCATGACAAGAGCTATCAACCGAGGGTCCAACACCTTGGTCACTATCGTGGATCTTGTCTCTCTCCTAGAATCGCAGCATGACGTTGGAGTCTATCCTGTTGAGCCAGGATCCGGAATTGGTGCGGGTCATCCGGCCCACGCTCGAACAGTTATCGATCGATGTCGAGATCTGTCATGAGGCCCGAGCCGGCGCCGACATGCTGATCTCCGACAAGTTCGACGCGGTGATCGTCGATTGCGACGACCTCAAGGGCGGTCTCGCCCTGCTGCAGGGGCTCAGGAATACTCCCAGCAACAAGAACTCCGTGGCTTTTGCCATTCTCAACGGGAAAAGAACTACCACCCAGGAAGCATTCGGCATGGGTGCGAATTTCGTACTGCAGAAGCCGATCAGCGAACTGAACGCCTCCCGATGCTTCCATGCCGCGCTCAATTTCATGCTGAAAGAGCGGCGCAGATATTTCCGTCAGCCCGTGAAAATGCAGGTCAAAGTGGTATTCGGCGGCAAAACCTTGCATGCCACCAGTACGAACGTCAGCGAAGGCGGCATCGCGTTGCTGATGCGCGAGGCGCTGCCGAAAGGCGCGACCCCTCATCTGCACTTCTCGTTGCCCGGCATTGACGTCCCCATGGACGTCGAAGCCGAAGTGGCATGGGCCGATATGAAAGGGCTGGCCGGTCTTCGTTTCCGCAATGTTCCCAAGGCGGCGCAGGATCAGCTCGAGCATTGGCTCGACGCGCGCATCGAAGAAGAATTTCCCGGAACCAAAGAGCGGATTGCGGTCTCGAAACTCCACAGCCCCAACTAGCCCTGGCTCTCTAAATTTTCCCCCTGTCACCGGTCGATCGGCTCCCTCCACATTTCCGGGGTATCCGGCTTTGGACTTGCGCGTTCTGCTGCCCATGGCCAAGCTGTAGATCTGGAGAGATTCCATCGTGACTCATGACTTTCGGATTGCCAAGGTGCAAAGAACGCTGCGCTGGTTTGAAGAAGATATTCCCCTGCTGAATATGCGGGTGAAAGAGCTGTCCAAGGAACGCCAGGAATCGGCCCGCAAGTTCGCGGCGGCCGTCATTGATCAGACCCGGGCTGAACTGGAGCGATTGCTGCGGGAAAGACCAGCCGAGATCGACGATGCGGAAGCAGCTCATTGCGAGCCCGCCGACTAGCTGCATCGTAGAGCTGGAATCTGCAATGTTTGCACGGGATGTGGCGGCGGGGACGCTCGCCACTCCAGCCGCCGAGGACGGCGGCGCCACAGATACGCTCCTACAGTGAGGAACTGGCGGCGGCTTCGGCGCGAGAAGTTGTTTCACGCTCCGCCGATGCTTCGGGGAACGTGACCTCTTCCCACAAAGTCTTGTCCCTCAGGATGCGCGAGACCAGGGCGGTGTGCATGGCGTGACCGGCTCGATCGGCCACCACGTTGCCAAGAATCTGCTTGCCCAGCAGCGCCAGGTCGCCCACCAGATCGAGCACCTTGTGGCGCACAAATTCATCCGGGAAGCGCAATGGACCGTTCTCAACTCCGTCGCGCGTGAGCACGATGCAGTTCTCGCGTGAAGCGCCGCGAATCAATCCCATGTTCCGCATGGCCTGCTCATCCTCGCGCGATCCGAAGGTGCGGGCGGGGGCAATGTGCCGCAAATAGCTGCCGTTGGTCAATTCCACCTGGAAGGTTTCTTTGCCGATCAGCGGATGTGGGAAGTTGATCGAATAGGCAACGGAATAGGTGTCAGAGGGATAAACCGCGATGAATTTGTTGCCTTCCCGCATCTCCACTTCGCGCCGGATCTTCAGATATTTACGCGCCCGGCGTTGTTTGCGGATGCCCGCTTGCCGAATCATTTCCACAAAGGGCTGGGCGCTGCCGTCGAGGATGGGCAGTTCGAGATTGTTGAGTTCGACGAGGGCATTATCGATGCCTAGGCCGATAAACGCCGACAGCAGGTGCTCCGTGGTCGAAATGAGCACACCCTTTTTCATCAGGCTGGTGGCATAGCTCACACGCGCTACGTTGGGGCTGATGGCCTCAATCTCGAAGTCGTCCAGATCGGTGCGGCGAAACACAATTCCCGTGCCCGAGGACGCCGGCAGAATCCGCATAGAGACGGGCGCGCCGCTGTGCAGACCCACACCACTGCACTCCACCGCGGAGCGGATTGTCTGTTCGTAGATCAAGGAATGAGACGTTGTTCCCGTGTATGCAACAGGCTACAGCCGCAGGCCGAAAAACTGGCTGTGGTAAAAAAGCCACACCTGTTGCACGATTGGTTCGTTCATCGGGGGCCACTTTCCGTGGCCGCGTCCTTCAGTAGCAACTTCAAGTAACGTGTTTGCAATAACTTACACACAGACGTCGCTGCCATGAGCAATATCAGGGGCTCGATAGGATGCCGGTAAGCCGTCGGCCAGGCAGCCTGTGTAACGTAAAAAACAACGGGGTAAAAAACGAATAGAGTTACCGTGAACACCGCCAGACCGCGGGGTACAAATCTGATCCCCCAGATGGCCAAGGCCAGCAGAAGGACGTACACAGTCGGCCACGGGCTGAACCAAAATGCCTGCGAAACGCTTGATGCTGCGCATGACGAAATCCATGGGCGCCGATTGGATGAAGGCAATCGCTTCCCTCCGCCGGGCTTCGAAGAATCGGGCTTCACCCAATTTGGGCAGTTCGCTGCCATACGGTGATTCGCCAGTCCAGTAGTCGCAGGTTCCAGACATTCCGGGGTGATTGCCTAGATAAAGTTCCATTCCAAAGTTATCTCGCAGGGCAGGATAGAAGTGATCCATCACGCGGTAATTGCGAACGTACCAGGGAGCAACACCCAGCAACGCCGTAGCCAGCATGACGAGCGCTTGCTTTCGATTCAGCCAACGAGCACTCGCCGGAATGAGCAACGCCAGCATGGGGTTCAACAACAGCATGAGTGCAACCCCGATGCCGAGCAGAATCCAATTACGAGTCTTAGGCAGGAGATCGGGAACGAAATTCAGCCAGAGAACTACCGCAAGCGTCGCGAAGGCATAGCTGGACAACGTTATATCCGTCATCGCAATGGGCGCAAGAATGGCCCAAGCCCACGCAGAGAGCAATGCAACCAGGGGCGATAAGTGCTTCAGTCCCGCCCGGTAGATGAAGAACGCCGTCAAGCCTCCCGCCAAAGCGTTGACCACAAGAAGCAGGTACAGGGAAAATTTGGAGAAGGCGCCGAACAGCTTGAAAATCGCAGCCATGAACAACGGGTACAACGGCGGTTGCTGCGCGGTCGGAATCGGAAGGTCGGTAAAAGGCGATGCGAATCCTTCTCCACGGAGAAGATGGGCGGCGATGTGGCTTGGCTCATTTCCCTGGAAGTGGTCGGTGGGCGTGCCCAGCCAGTTCAAAACCGAGGGTATGAGCAAAATCCGGAAGGCAACTGCAACCAGAACAATGGCTAGGGGATTGCGGAGCCAACGCGCAATCCTCGAAGAGACAGCTCGCCCTGGCGGCAGCGTGCCCAGCCCCCGGCCAGCCGGATCAGGCTTGCTCTCGCCGCCGCGCGGACAGGCCGCTAAGTTCCTTCCTTCCAGCATTCAGCTTCCCCCCGGCCTCTCATGCTAAATTGCAGGCTCATAATTGATTGAGCGTCCTTTCCTTCTCCCAATCCTCCCTCCGACAATCGCCAAGGTACTGAAGATTTCAAGGGCCAGAATCTTCCAAACTGTGGAAGACATCAGGAAACACGCGAAAAGATGAAAGAGCAATACTAGGGCGTGTTAACACTAAATAAGATTTCTGTGATATTGTGAGTCGGTGGAGATCACCGAGGCGCAACTGCATCGCATTGAATCCAGCTTGCCGCGTCAGCGCGGCAATGTCAGAGTCACCCACTTGCAGTTTCTCAACGCCCTGCTCTATGTGGCCGAGCAGGGCTGCAAATGGCGCGGATTGCCCAGGCGTTTCGGCCCTTGGCATACCATCTATACCCGCATGAATCGCTGGTCTAAGAGTGGCGTACTGGATCAGGTCTTTGAAAAATTGCAGCGCGAGCAAATCGTGCGCATCAAGATCGAGGCCGTCAAAATGGACTCGACCATCGTAAAGGTGCATCCCGACGGCACCGGCGCGTTAAAAAAAACGGACCCCAAGCCATCGGAAAATCCCGCGGCGGATGGACCACCAAGATTCATATGGTTGCCGCGGATGCTCGAACGGCCATAATCTTCGCCCTCTCTCCTGGCCAAGCCAGCGACGCCAAGGCCGGACGCGCCTTGTTGGGCGGTCTCGGACCGCTGCCCGCGCCCCTGCATCTGATCATGGACCGGGCCTACGAGGACGGCGAGACTCGGCAACTGGCGCTGGATTTCGGCTTCATCCCGGTGGTTCCACCTAAAAGCAATCGCCTCGAACCCTGGCAGTACGACCGCGCCATACCGCAAACGCAACGAGGTTGAGCGTCTTTTCCGAAGACTCAAAGGCTTCCGCCGTATCTTCTCCCGCTTCGAAAAACTCGATGTCCTGTTCCTCGGCTTCCTCACCTTCACCCTGATCGTCGAGGCCCTAAGATAGTGTTAACACGCCCTAGTGCTGTGTCCTGGAAATTCGTCGCATAAATGAACCCTGTCATCCTGAGCAACGCGAAGGACCCATGTAATTGAATCTGCGCTGCATGGGTCTTTCGCTTCGCTCAAGATGACAATTCAAATTTATGTTGCGAATTTGTGGGACACGATACTAGGAGGCAGCGCAAGAACACGAAAGCACTTCCCGCGGAAAATGAATTCAGTAAATCAATAGAGTACTTCCTGTAGCGCTCCGGTTTTCGTAACAACTTTCGATTCCTGAAATTACTCCGTGGAATCCGTGCCAAAGTTTATTTGGGGCGGGCTACTTCAGGTCAAGCCAGGGGAACGGGATGGGAAAGATGCGCAAGCCTTACGAAAAACCAAGTGTTACAAACCTCACTCCAGAACAAGCCAAACAAAAACTTCTTAGACTCGTTAATAGGGGCGACGAGCAAGCGAAAAAACTCCTGAAAGAGATGTTCGCTGAGGACGCGAAGAACGACTCCAAGGATAGAGAAAAATCTGCCTGAGCTCACGCAGGCTATGTCGAGGGCTGCTTGAAATCAGCTATGGAGGAAAAACGGTGTTGAGAATTGGATCGCACAATTGCCCGCATTGCGACCAGTCAGAGATATATTTGTCTAGACCTGCCGGCGTCTGGGAAAAACTTGCAATCTTGCTTTTGCTCCGACCTGTAAGATGCCGTGGTTGCATGGCTCGTTTTTATCGACCACTGTGGACCGCGACTCCTGTGCATCCCACAAGGCTCGCCGCACCAATGAAGATGAAGCAAGGGCGACCCGAAGACGAGCGGGAGTCGGCTTAACGCTTTGCTTTTGAAGGTTTTACGGGCCTGTTGGGGTCATAGCCCGAGTTCGGATCGAACATCTTCTCGTCCAATCCCTGATTGATGGTCACCGAGTTCAGGAAACGCTGGCTGGCCATGTCTCCATTGAAATACCGGGTCAGGTTATAGGGCGCCATGATGCCGGTGACGGGGCGATAGTTCTCGTAAACTTCCTCTTCCAGATTTTTCTGTCGATCGACCGGATCGCGCCACTCGAAGGATTTCTTCACGGGCAAATGAGTCTCGGTATCGCAATAGAGCGTCACACTCTCGTTCTGCGCGTTGATGAGCGTGACCTGCAGCGCGGGATGCTGCGCGGCGATGGCATTACCTTCAAACAGCAGAACCACGCTGGGATCGTTGACCCATGTTCGCAGGAGCGTATCCAGCGAGAAGCGGCGGCGGCGCAGGTAGTCGTCGAGATCTTTTTTCTCGATCGGATGCGGGCCTTTGTAGGTGATTTCGTATCCCTTGTTGCCGACATACAGCTCGGCGATGTCACGCTCCTTGCTGAGTTCGACGCGCTCTTTGTCGGGGAATTCGCTAAAGCTCCAGAACACCCCTCCGCTCCCGGTGGGCTGGCCACCGTGAAACCCGTAACCGCGTCCCTGCTGCTCGCGGTCGCGGATGGTGAGATAGGTTTGACCGCCCAGCGCTTCGATGGCCTGGTTGAGGATGGCCTTGGCTTGGTTGGAATTTTCCTGGGCCTCCTTATCCAGCGCAACGGCAGGCGTTGCCGCGTTCGTGGAAACCTGCGCCCGAGACTGGGGCTTGACCAGCGAACTCTCAGGAGTTTGAGCGCAATAGACTGGGGCCGAATACATCAGCACCAGGATGGGGAGAAACCGTCTCATTCCGTTCCGAAGGATCAATTGGGTGCAAGACAGAATTGTAGCGTTTCTTATAGGCTTTCCGCCGCAGCAAGCGTGCTCCTCAGCCTGCTTGGATGCAGAAAATCCCGAAGACGCAAGCTCTGGGATCGCGTATTTGTCTTCCCGCAGGGCCCGTGACTAGCCCGTAAGAACCGCGCCGCCGTTCACATTGAAGACTTCCCCGGTGATGAAGCTCGCATGTTCCGTGCATAAGAACAGGATCGGCCCGGCGATTTCTTCCGGTCGCGCCACGCGTCCCATAGGAATGGTGCTGCGAATTTGTTCTCCGCTCTTGGGGTCCGCGATCGTCTCGGCGCTCATGTCGGTGTCGACCCACCCCGGCGCCACCGAATTCACGTAAATCCCTGCCGGCGCCAGTTCGGTCGACAATCCCTTGGTCATGCTGATCAGCGCGCCCTTGGTTGCGGAATAATCGCAGTGAAAGGCTTCGCCGCGCTGTCCGCTGGTCGAGCTGATGAGAACGATGTGTCCCCCAGGGCCCCGACCGCGAGGCTGGGCTTTCATCTGGGCCACGGAGTGCTTGATCAGGCCGAATACGGCGTCAAGATTGATCGACACGGTCGAGCGCCACTGTTCGTCGGACATGCGCTCAATGGGGACATCCACGGCGGGCCACACACCGTGATTGGCAACCAGAATATCTATGCGGCCGAAATGTTTGACGGCCTCTGCCACCAGCGAATGCGCCGCCTCGGGACGATCCAGATCGCATGCGACGGGATGGCAAACGTCAGAGCCGCATTCCTGCGCCAGCGCTTCCGCTTGAGAACGGGCGCTGCGGTAGCTGAAAACCACTTTCGCCCCTGCCGCGGTAAACATTCTTACGGTGGCCGCGCCGATGCCCCGCGAACCACCCGAGATGAGAGCAACTTTGCCGGAAAGAGAAAGAGAAATGGACATGCAAAGTAACTAACAGTTTCCCTGCGACCCTGGCAAGAGGAGAGCGCTCAGTTCTCACATTCCGGAATCGCGGTACCCGGGATTGGAGACTCCTGGGTTGGACGGCATGCGCTCCGATTTCAAGCCGCGCAACAGCAGGCGCACCAGCATGCCGTCGAAGCGCGTGCCGCTCATCTTCACCAGTTCATCGAGCGCCTGCTCGGGCGTGCGCGCGGAGGAAAACGATTGCTCCGTCACCATGTTGGCGTAAGCATCGGTGAGGCCGATAATGCGCGCCCATAGCGGGATCTCCTCCCCCCGCAGGCCGTCAGGATAGCCGGAGCCATCGAAGCGTTGATGGTGATGCTCGATGGCCTCCCGCATCATGGTTGAGTGCGGAATGATGCCCACAATCTCCGCACCCACATGAGCGTGCATGCGGACATGGAAAAATTCGTCGTCGCTCAGCGGTCCCGGCTTATTGAGAATATGCTCCGGAATAAAAATCTTGCCGACATCGTGCACCCGCGCCGCATACACCAGGTCCGCCGTCTCTTCCGAAGACAGTCCTAAAGCGCGCGCCACGACTTCGCTGTAGCGCGCCACCAGGTCGCCGTGCCCGGCAGTCTGCAGTTCGCGCGACTCGGCGGCGCGGCTGAGCGATTCGATCGCTTCCTTGAGCAAGGGAACGTTGCAGCCTTGCTCGCCGCAGCACAGTTTGTACAGGGTCGTGGTCAGTTCTTCCAGTTGTTCCGGACCGGCGTGCTCGCGCTGCAGAAAACCTTCGATGTAGGCCGAGATCTGTTGTCGCTGCCAGGCGAAGTCCTGGCCCTCGACGAACTCCTGCGCCGTTGAAACCAGGTTTCCTCCCGAACGCTTCGAGACATACATGCCGGCGTCGGCTACACGGATGATGTCTTCAATCGAGAATCCATGCATGGGGAAGCTGGCCACGCCGAAACTGCCGGTGATGTGGTGCTCGGCCAGCATGGGGTCGCCCACAAGCCACTGGCGCAGGCGTTCGGCCAATACTTGGGCCTGCTCGGCTCCGGTTTCCGGCATCAGCACGATGAATTCGTCGCCACCGTAGCGGGCCACGACGTTCGATTGCCGCGATTTCTGTTCGAGCAAACGGCCGACCCGCGCCAGCACCAGGTCGCCTTCGAAATGGCCCATCGTGTCGTTGACTTCCTTGAACTTGTCAAGATCGATAAGTACCACGGAGAACGGCCGCCCGGATCGCGATGCCCGCTTCCACTCCGCCGACAACGCTTCCCAGAAAAACCGCCGCGTCTTGATTCCAGTCAGGCCGTCGGTGATCGATTGCTGCTGCAGCTTCTGGAAAACGAACGCGTTGTGCAAAGCCGTCGCCAGCAGGTCCGCAAGCGTATTGAGGATCAGCACATCCTGGGGCGAGAACGCATTCTCGCTGCGGCTCTCCACATTCAGCACGCCCAACAGCGATTCGCCATACGTGATGGGAATGCACAGCACCGCGCGCGAGTCCGGCAAGATCCCCGTCAGGTTGCCCGGCAGTGCATTTTGCACCAGAGCGCGTTCACCGGTTCGCGCCACGCGGCCGAGAATGCCACTTCCCAGAGGAATTTTCTTTCCTGTGGCATGGGCTGTGGCTCCGGCTTCCGCCTTGATCTCGACCTCCTTCGTCCCATAGTCGAGCAGGCCGATCCCGATGTGATCGAAACTGAAGTTCCTCTGAATCTCGTTGGCGATCTGGTCCAGCATGTGCACCGGATCGTCGCTGGAAATGGCCGTCCGGGAAATATTGTTCAGAAACGCCAGTTGTCGCGAGCGGCGTTGCTCTTCGGCGAAGAGGCGGGCATTCTCTACTGCGACCGAAACCTGGCCGGCCGCCGTCACCAGCACGTCGAGATCGCGCTGCTCGAAGACGAATTCCTTGTCCGGATTCATCGCGACCATAATTCCCGTCGGCCGGGCTCCCAAGAAAATCGGTGTGGCGATCAGGCACTTCGCCGGACGCTGGGGAACATGGCTGATTCCCAGGCGATTTCGCGCCGACTCCAGATCCGAACGGATCAGCAAAGGTTCGCCGGTGCGAATCACATACTCCGTAAAGGCATTGCGAACCTCGCGTTTGCGCTTGGGCAGCACGCGCCCATCTCGCACTTCCAGTTCGAAGCGGATCTCCTCTCCTTCCTGGAACGCGATGTAGAAATGACTCGTGTCGAAAATCTGCCCCAGCTCAACCTGGATGGTGCGCAGGATCTCGTCCTGATCGAGGCGGGAACTGATGGCCTTGCCGATGTCGGTGAGCAGTTCGTATTCCTTGGTGCGGCGATGCGCATCATGCGTCACAACGTAATTTTCCAGCGTGAGCCCCAATTGCAGCGCCAGTCCTACCATCAGGCGCGGGCCCGAAGAACCGAATGCCCGGCGCTCCACATGCGGAAACAGGATGACGCCGAAATTGTGCTCGCGAGTCTGCAAGTTGACGGCCGTCAGATGCCGCACTTCGGCTTGCACCAGAATGCGCTTGAACTCGGCGAAGGTCCCCATCGAAGCGACCGGCAGGGGCTCGGTCATGGTCGCCACATCATGCACGGTGAAGATGCCGCTGTGCCGGTAGGCGAGTTCGCCGATGTACTGCCCGGCGCCGCTTTTTCCCAGAGCTTCCAGGAATCCGTCGGGAAAGCCCTGCTGCACCGAGGGCAGCAGGCTCCGCCAGCGTTCGCCGATCACGATGGCGGCGCGATCCATGGGCAGGGCGGTGCGCAGCCGCTCCAGCGCGGCTTGCATGTTGGGAACCAGATCTTCGGCAAACAACAGCCGTTGCGGGTCGACTCCCAGGGTCGAGAGCGCAAGCGTATTTTCCTGCACCGCATTGCGCTGGTTTTCAAACAACACCATTACCATGGCAATGCCCAGCAGCATCTGCGGCACCGGACCAAATAGTCGCGTGGCGTTGCCGAATATTTCCATCCAGGGATTCTGGATTTGCCCCACTCCCATCAGCACGCCCCAAAATGCCAGCGCAAAGGCCAGCACCTGGAAGGCGAGCGAGCCGCGCTTATGGCCATTCAGGTAGAAAACCGCCGAGCTATACAAAAGGATCGCCGCCAGTCCGAGCCCCAGGCGGATCGCGGGCTGCGCGTCCGGACGGAAAATCCCGTTAACAATGTGGCCTCGCAGAGTGAGCAGCGCGAGGATGACTCCGGCAGCTCCCACGGCGGCGTCATACCAGCGAAACTGCGATGGCCCGCGCATCAGGCGTGTGGAAACGAAGACGCATAACGCCATCCCCACCAGGAAAAGTTGGCTGATAAAGAAAGCCAGCGACGACGACGGAAAAGTATCGAGAACGTAGTGCAGCGAGTAGGCGGCCCACGCCAGTTGCCACGCACGGAAGTACGGCTGCCGGCTCTGTTCGTGCAGGTAGGTAAAGACCAGGAACAGCAGGACGGAAACAAATCCCGGAATTAAGACCGTCGTGATGACTACGCTGTTCATAGGGTCCGAGAAGACGCCTCTGGCCAAGCTGACTGGCTCAGTTTCGGGGGGAAACAGTGCTCCAATGGTTTCACAGCCGCACGTCCGAAGACAATAGAATTTAAGTACAGTGCCCGCCCTCGATTGCTCTCTCGGGGGAAGGGTTGCAGCCGAAATCCTGGTTCGCGCCTTCGGCTTGACGATGCTGGGTTGACGATGCCTGAAGCGGTCCGTAACATCGAAGGTCCTACAAGGTCCTAATCTAGTTATGTCGAATGCTTCGAGTTCACCTGACCAGGGCAAGTCGCGCGTCCGCTTTGCTCCCTCGCCGACGGGGTTTCTGCACGTGGGCAGCGCCCGGACTTTTATTTTCAACTGGTTATATGCCCGCAGTACGGGCGGGACCATGATCCTGCGGCTCGATGACACTAACGTCGAACGCAATACCGACGCTTCGGTGAATTCCATTTTCGAAGGCCTGAACTGGCTGGGTCTGGGTTGGGATGAAGAATACAAGCAGTCGGCGCGCGGGGCGCTGCACCGGCACATGGCGGAGACAATTTTCCAGAAGGGACTTGCCTACCGGGATTTCACTCCCGCCCACACCGGTGACAGCGAGAAGTCCGGAGCGCAAGGCACATGGCTGTTCAATCCTGGCATGCGCGAGCTTTCCCGCGAAGAAAGCGACCGCCGCGCCGCTGCCGGAGAACCTTTCGCCTTGCGATTCCGCGTCCCCCGTGATGGGACGATGTGGGGACAGCCCCCAAAGCCTGCCCTGAGCGGAGTCGAAGGGGCTGTCCGAGTTGCCGAAGGCAAATTATCTGTCCACTTCGACGATGCGGTTTACGGCAAACAAGTTAAGGCTTGCGCTGACATCGAAGATTTCGCCCTCCTGCGCTCCGATGGCATGCCGACCTATCACCTGGCCTCATGCGCCGATGACGCGGATCTCCGCATCAGCCACATCATCCGCGGCCAGGACCATCTTTCGAACACCTTCAAGCATGTGTTGATCTTCGAAGCCGCTGGCTTCGAACCACCGCGATTCGCCCACCTGCCTCTGCTGGTCGCACCCGATGGCACCAAGCTTTCAAAGCGCCGTCACGGGCCGGTAGTCAGCGTGACCACCTATCGGGACGCCGGATTTCTTCCCGAAGCCTTCATCAACTTCCTGTGCCTGCTGGGCTGGTCACCCAAAGACGATCGCACCAAAATGAGCCAGCAGGAACTCGTCGATGCGTTTTCGTTAGGAGGAATCAATCGCGCGAACGCAGTAGTAAATTTCAAAGAACCAGAAGTGGAGCATGTGGGGCGGGTACCTGTGGGGCGGGCACTCCTGCCCGCCAACTCTATCCACGAAGAAACTTTCGACCCCAAAGCACTCTGGCTGAATGCAGAGCACATCCGCAGCCTGGCGATCGAAGATTTGAGCCAGCGTCTGCTCCCGATCGTGCGTGAAGCCGGCCTCAATGTGACGCCAGAAAGAATGCTGCGCATCACTCCGCTGATCCGCGAGCGGATCAAGCTGCTGAGCGAAGTGCTCACCGCGGCAGATTTTTTCTTCGTCGATCAACTGCCCCCCTACGATCCCGCCGAACTCATCCCGCAAAAGGGAGACGCTGCCATGGCGCTGAAAGTCCTGCAGAAGGCGCAAGCCGTGCTGGCCAATGTCGAGTTCAAGCACGACTCGCTGGATGAGGCCCTGCGAGCCGCCGCGCAGGAGTTGGGAGTGAAGGCCGGACAGATGTTTCAGCCAATCCGCGTCGCCGTCTGCGGCCGCAAGAACGCTCCCCCATTATTCGAGACGCTGGAAGTGCTGGGGAAAGAAACCGCGTTGACCAGGATCGAGCAGGCAATTCGAAAACTGAGTTGAGCCTCCTCAAAAGCAAAACCCCGAACTGTTACCAGTTCGGGGTCGTCAACCTGTCCAGCACAACTGGATTATCGGAAACCTGCCGCGCGAAGTCAACGTTACGGATTTTTGGGGTTGTGCGCTACGCGGAGGGCAGAATCTATATTTTCAAATTGTTAAGAAAACCAAAGTAGCTCACTACCGATTTTTTGGGTAGTGGGTCAGTTTCATTCCCCCAGCGCGAAATTTCCGAGAGGGGTCATCCCGAAGTCCCGCGTTTTCACCAGCGGGACGAGGGATCTCCCGTGGGCATACCGCCGACGAAGTTCACACTGGCCTACTACCGGGATTTTGCATCCGCACGCCGCGTTCTCCCATCTGTAGTTCCTGTTACCTCGAACTAATCCCAAACAATCGTGAGGAGCATTCTTATGAAAGCGGTTCAGATCAGCAAGCCCGGTGGAAATTTTGAAATCGTCGAGCGTCCAACTCCCGAGCCCGGACGCGGGCAGGTTCGCATCAAAGTCGAGGCCTGCGGCATTTGCCACAGCGATGCGCTGGTGAAAGAAGGGCACTGGCCCGGCATTCAATATCCCCGCGTACCCGGACACGAGATTGCCGGCCGCATCGATAAGGTCGGCGCTGACGTGACTCAGTGGAAGACGGGTCAGCGCGTTGGCGTGGGATGGCACGGCGGACATTGCTTCCAGTGCGAGCCTTGCCGCCGCGGCGATTTCATCAACTGCAAGTTCCAAAAAATTACCGCCATCCATTTCGACGGTGGATATCAGGAATACATGATCGTTCCGTCCGAAGCGGTCGCTCTAATCCCGGACGATCTCCCCGCCGACGAAGCCGCGCCGCTGCTCTGCGCGGGAATTACCGTTTACAACGCGCTGCGGAATTCGGGCGCTCACGCCGGCGATCTGGTCGCGGTTCAGGGCATCGGCGGCTTAGGACATCTCGGCATCCAGTATGCGCGGCAGATGGGCTTTCGCACCGTGGCGATCGGGCGCGGCGGCGACAAAAAGCCGCTTGCGCAAAAGCTCGGCGCTCACGAATACATCGATACCAGTGCGGGAGCGCCAGCCGAAGCCCTGCAGAAGCTCGGCGGGGCCCACGTGGTTCTGGCCACCGCTCCCGATTCCAAATCGATGTCGGCATTGATAGACGGGCTGGGCCCCAACGGCACTCTGATGGTCGTCGGCGCCGGATTTGAATCGCTGACCGTGACCCCGATCCAACTCATCTCCGGCAGCAAGTCGATTCGCGGATGGGCCTCCGGCACTGCCAGAGACTCGCAAGACACGCTGGAGTTCAGCGCCCTGAGCGGCGTGCGCCCCATGATCGAGCGCTACCCGCTGGAAAAAGCCGCCGAAGCTTACGATCAGATGATCAACGGGCGGGCCAGATTCCGCGTGGTCCTGACCATGGGACGCTGATGGAAGGCAATGAAAATCCGGGCTGTCTCGCCGCCACAGCGACGGCGGGACGCCCTCGCGACAGTCGGCAAGATGCCGGCGCTACTCGAACGGAAATGACGTCGTTGACATGAGGGCCCACCCATGCCTTGTCATGCTGAGCGGAGAACGGACTTCGCAAAGCGAAGTCCGTTCGAAGTCGAAGCATCCCTACCCTAGAAACGACTCTAGCCGCGAATGAGTCGGTTTCGCTGTAGGGATGCTTCGACTCCGCAGCGCGGTTCCTTCGCTCTCCTCGCTGTTCCGCTCAGCATGACGGACCCATCCCAATCCCGTGTCTTTCTTTGCGGTAAGATCAGGAGTCATGAAAACGTCAGATGCTGAGCCTGAGACGGCTGCGGGCGCGTCTCCCGAATCTCGTCCTTCGAATTTCCTGCGCGACAAGATTGCCGAAGACCTCAAGACGAACAAGTACAACGGGCGCGTCCAGACTCGCTTTCCTCCCGAGCCCAACGGATATCTCCACATCGGGCACGCCAAGGCCATCTGCATCGACTTTGGGCTCGCCGAAGAGTTCGGCGGCAAGACCAATCTGCGCTTCGACGATACCAATCCTGAAAAAGAAGATGTCGAGTACGTCGACTCGATCATGGAGGACGTAAAGTGGCTCGGCTTCCAGTGGGACGGTCTCTTCTACGCTTCGGACTATTTTGATCAGCTCTACGAGTGGGCGATCAAGCTGATTAAGGACGGCAAGGCGTACGTGGACGATCTTAGGGCCGACGAGATTCGCAAGTACCGCGGCTCGCTGACCCAGCCGGGGAAAGACAGTCCGTATCGCAACCGCTCGGTCGAAGAAAACCTGAACCTGTTCGAACGCATGAAGGCCGGCGAGTTTCCCGACGGATCGCGCGTGCTGCGGGCGAAAGTCGACATGTCTTCGCCCAACCTGAACATGCGCGATCCTGTGATGTACCGCATCCTGCATGCCGAGCATCACCGCACCGGCAACAAGTGGTGCATCTATCCGATGTACGACTACGCGCACGGCCAGTCGGATTCGCTCGAAAAAGTTACGCATTCGATGTGCTCGCTCGAATTTGCCGATCACCAGCCGATCTACCGCTGGTTCATCGAGCAGCTGGGAATTTTCCCGTCGCAGCAGATTGAGTTCGACCGCCTCAGCCTGACCTACACGTTGATGTCGAAGCGCAAGCTGCGGCAGCTGGTTGAGCAGGGACAAGTGAAGGGCTGGGACGATCCCCGCATGCCGACGCTGGGCGGATTGCGCCGCCGCGGCTACACCCCGGAGGCAATTCGCAACTTCGTGACCGCCGCAGGTGTCTCGCGCACCAACGGCATCGTCGAGCTGGCGATGCTCGAACACTTCGTCCGGGAAGACCTGAACCAGCGCGCCCCGCGCGTGATGGCGGTGCTTCGGCCGCTGAAAGTGGTGATCGACAACTATCCCGAGAATCAGGTCGAGGAAATGGATGCGACCAACAATCCGGAAGACGAGAGCGCCGGATCGCGCAAGGTGCCGTTCGCGCGCGAGCTCTACATTGAGCAGGACGACTTCCGCGAAGTGCCTCCGCCCAAATATTTCCGGCTCTCACCCGGCCGCGAAGTGCGCCTGCGCTACGGATACTTCATCACCGCGAAGAGCGTGGTGAAAGATGACAAGGGCGAAGTCATCGAGGTGCATTGCACCTACGATCCGGCAACGCGCGGCGGCAACGCGCCCCCCGACGGACGCAAGGTGAAGTCGACGATCCACTGGGTCTCGGCCCAGCATGCGGTCGACGCCGAAGTCCGCATCTACGAGAACCTTTTCACCAGGGAAAATCTCGCGGACGTGGAAGAAGGCAAGGACGTGCTCGACTACCTGAATCCAAACTCGCTGGAAGTGATCGCGAACGCGAAGCTGGAACCGTCGTTGGCCAATGCCGCGCCGGGCGCCCGCTACCAGTTCGAGCGCTTGGGATACTTCAGCGCCGATCCCGACTCGAAGCCGGGGAAGCCAGTCTTCAACCGCACGGTCGCGTTGAAAGATACCTGGGCGAAGGTCGAGAAGAAGCAGGGTAAGGGATAAGCGCCTGTAGCACTGTCATGCTGAGCGAAGAACGACCTCCGCGAAGCGAAGGTCGTTCGCAGTCGAAGCATCCCTACCAGCGTCACGTTGCCCTGTGTTGTTGCGCCGACGGTCAGAAAGCGCGCCTGGAACCCGCCGCGGTGACGGCCATAGGGATGCTTCGACTCCGCCGTGAGGATCGCGATCCTCACGGCTCCGCTCAGCATGACTAAGTCTTCGGTAGTAACATTAGGCGCCGTATTCACCCGGTAAAGCGTGCCTCAGAGAACATGCCGAAACCTGGAGCCCCCATGCACTCCTCCATCCTCGCCACATTTTTTGAGTTCTCTCGCGTCCCGCTTTCGATGTGCAGCGCCGGCATTCTGGTTTTCCTGATTGCGCTGTGGGCTGCGAAGACCGACATCGCGCGGGCCCGCAGCCTCGACAAGATCGTAGCCCTGACCAATTTGTGTTTCGCCGTCCCCTTGGCGGTCTTCGGCGCCCTACATCTCTCGGCCGCTGAATCCCTCATGCCCATGGTGCCCTCCTATATGCCGTGGCGGTTGTTTTGGGCGTATTTCTTCGGCTTTGCGCTGCTGGCCGCATCTTTGAGCATCGCCACAAAAATTCAGGTGCGCTGGTCCGGCCTGCTGTTCGGGACCGCGATGTTTCTTTTTGTGGCGATGTTGGACATCCCGGGAACTCTCGCCAGCCCCAGAGACAGGTTTGGATGGACGTTGACCATCCGCGAAATGTCTTTCGGTGGCGGAGCCTGGATTCTTGCGGGAAACGCTATGCGCGAGCAAAGCCGCGGGCAAGTCGGAAGCAAGCTCATCACCGTGGGCCGCGTGTTGATCGCGATCGCCGCCATATTTTATGGCGTTGAGCACTTCCTGCACCCGTTGGGACGCCCCGGCGTCCCGCTCGAAAAGCTTATGCCCGTGTGGATTCCAGCGCGCCCGCTCATCGGCTATCTGACAGGCGCAATTCTTTTAGTGGCCGGGGCAAGCATTCTGCTGGCCAGAAAGACGCGGGTGGCGGCAACGTATCTCGGCACCTGGCTTGTGCTGCTGGTCGTGTTCATCTACGGGCCGATCCTGATTGCGTCGCTGGCCGATCCGAGCACCGGAGCAAAAGTTGAAGGCATCAACTACTTTGCCGACACGCTGCTGTTTGCCGGAGCGGTTCTCGCAGTCGCCAGCGCGACGCCACGCAGCGACTGAAATGCCCTTGTCATCCTGAGCAAAGCGAAGGACCCATGCAATTGCCGGCAGCGCCGGTGCTTACGGCGCGTACAGAGCTGAAGGCTGGCAGCTGACGGTTGACAGCTAGTTATGCACGTGCGGACTCTGCGCAGGGTTCGCACGATGCGTGGCGGGTTCCTTCACCACTTTCACATCAAAGCTCACCGGCAAAGTTTTCGGAGGGAAGCACTGCGCATTGTCGCAGGCCTGGTAGCGCAGCACTCCGTGCATCACATATTTTCCCGGCACAACTGATTTCAGGGGATGCACCGCCAGATTGATGGCGAAATCTCCGCTGTACACGCTCAGCTTCTCGTCCGGAGAAAACGGAAAGTTCAGATCTGTGCCCTCCGGATATTCAATCTTCCCCAGGACGATGTCAGTGGGCAGATCCATCTTCAGCGCAGTCGGAATGAGGAACTCCGACTTGGGCGCGTTGGAGTTGATGTGAAAACCGGAGGCCACGCGGAAATCCAATCTCACCATCGTCTGTTCGGTGCGCTTAGCTGTCACCAGCGGCACGGGCGCCATCGAAACCGACGGCGACTTGCCGGACTGCGCCAAGGCCGCGCCGCACAGCAGCGCCAGGCAGCAAACAAACCACGGATTGAATCGTGCCCACATCATCGCCTTACCGGCTGATTACAAGCTGAAGACAAATAGTAGATCGAGCGCGAGGCGGCTCCTATTGTCACTTCTGAGGCCCGACTTATCACTTTTGAGGCTCGAGCCCCGCCGTGCTCGTGGCGGCTTCCGTTTTGAGCGCCTTCTTAATCGCGTCCTCGATCTCTGCCTTTCCCTTCAGCCCGATAATCCGGTCGACAATTTTTCCGTCCCGGCCAATAAAGAAGCTCTCGGGCAGCGCGGGAACGCCGCCGTATTCATCGCCCACAGCTTCTTTCCCCAACAGTACCGGGTAATTCACGCCCATATCTTTGGCGAACTTCGAGATCTCGTCCTTGCCGGAATCGTCCATGGCGACGCCGACCACCTGCAGACCCTGGTTGCCATATTGATTCTGCATTTCGACGAGCCACGGTGTCTCGATCTTGCAGGGACCGCACCACGTGGCCCAGAAGTTCAGCAGAACGGCCTTGCCCCGTAAATCCGAAAGCTTCAGGTTTCCGCCGCTCAGCTTCTCCAGCGTGAAGTCAGGAGCAGGCGTGGACTTGCCGACAATCGCAGGCGCATCCGGTCCCGAGCGGCGCGCCATATGAAAGCCAAAATACAGCATCGCAGCCGCAATCACCGCAACCACAACCAGGGCCAGCGGATTACGCCCGGAGCCATGCACCGGACCGGGCGGCGGGACTGCAACGTTCGAGATATTGTTCAGCTCACCGCTGCTTGCCGGTTGCTGGTCTGACGTTCCATCGGGTTGTTCAAAATTCGACATAAATCCTCACAGCGCAAAACGGTTTAAGAATGAAAGCCAGCTCGAAATAAGAGTGAACCGGCCAATTACGAGCAGGATGCCAAGCGCAATCAGCAGTCCGCCCGAAGCCACTTCGAGAGCGTGCATGTGCGAGCGGAAGCGGCTATAAAATTTGAGGAAGCGCTCCATCAGCAGCGACGTCAGCAAAAATGGCACCGCCAGCCCCAGCGAATACACCCCCAGCAGCATGATTCCCTTGACCAGCGTGTCCTGTTCGCCGGCCAGCGTCAGGATCGCCGTCAAAATCGGCCCCAGGCAAGGAGTCCAGCCGAAGGCGAAGGCGAATCCAATCACAAATGCCCCCAACGGCGTGCTGCTGCCTTTGACGCTGTGCAGCCGGGCATCGGTATACAGCGCCTTGATCTTGAAGATCCCGGTCAGGTGCAGCCCGAAAATAATGATGACCACTCCGGCCACGATCGACAGCGTGTGCTTGTAGCGCGCCGCAATCTGCCCAATCTCAGTCGAGATCGCGCCCAGCGTAATGAACACCACGCTGAACCCGAGGATGAATCCGACGGAATTCACCATCACGCGCCGCATTAGTTGCGCTTGCGGAGACTTCAGCTCTTCGACCCCGGCGCCGGAAATCAGCGAAACATATCCCGGCACCAGCGGCAGCACGCAGGGCGACAGAAATGAAATCAGGCCAGCGAAGAATGCGGCGATCGGCAGTGGAAGGCTTCCCATCGGTTGTTATTGTACCCGTTGCGTGTCCCTCATCTGAATAAGACGCGCTAAGCCGGCTTTAGTTGCAACATTGCGGGCTTTGCTCGGGGAGCCCTCGAATTAGTGAGTCTTCGATTTCGACGATTTTTCAGGCTCGGCCGCGGATGGCGGTGCGGTCAGCGCAGGCAGGTCCGGCGAATCCATCAATTTGTGGAAGATTGCCGTTGGCACCGTGGCGACCAGCACGGCTCGGCTGTCCTCCTGCCTCACCTGCAGGCTGTCGAACAGAACCTTCAAGTCGGCGTCGGTGCCGGGAGATCCCACGGAAGCTTCCGCGCTGTGAAACATCGACAGAAAGACGCTCACTTTATCGGCGATCGACTCGGCAGCCTCTTTGCTGCCCGGCCAGGCCTCGGCCCGCAAATGCAACACTCCCGCGCGCAAGGGAAAATGCAAGAAGCTGGCGGAAATCACCAGATCCGTCGATCGCGGGAAAACCGTTGACCATCCCTCGAACTGCGGCGCCGTCGGCTCGACTCGCGCCACCAGCCAGAGCGGGCTGGCCAACTGGACCCGCTTGTAGTACCGGCGCAAGAATGCCGGACCGCCGAAGGGCGACGCCAGCCGCCGCGAGCGGTCGACGATGCCGCGGATGACCGCAGGATCGTCGTGGTTGGAAGCCGCGACCGTATCCACTCCGAGGATGGCGAGTCGGAAGGTTCGCCCGGAGATCGGGATCGTATAAATATTAACGGAGTTATAGTTCTCGATCGACTGCGCCATGCGCCGCATGTAAGCCGCGCACCTGCCGGCATCGAAGTGGGCGACGAAGACTTCGGAAAAACGCGGCTCCGGCGCCGATCCGCCTGTTCCCCCGCCCGGCCAACTCTGCGGGTAGTGGGCCGCAAATGCCACGGACTCCAGGTCCCGCTCGTAGTCAAAACCGGTTTCCTGGATGAAGCGCTCGTATTCGGAATCATGCGGGACCGGGAAGAACGGCTTCCCATTATTCGTCTTCCGCACCCAGCTCAAGTTGGCATAGAGGAAAGCGTCCGCTCCCGGCAAAAGCCGCGCCGCTTCGGGCGGGGCGTCCTTGCGCAGCTGGACGGCCACGGTCAGCAATGCCGCTACGATTACGACCCCGAGAGCAATGGGAAGAGTGCGTCTGATTCGCATGGAATGCGGCTGGAGTGAAATGATAGCATCCCGCTGCCCTGCCCAAGGGGTTGGACCGCCAGATCCCTACAACTGTCGGTTGCGCCGAAACTTTCCCTTGTGGTACCTTAAATAATTGTCCCGGACATTCAGAAGGGATCAGAGGGATCAGTTTGCGCGGAGGCGCATCGGTCCCGGGAATTGCTGGCGTAGCTCAGTCGGTAGAGCATCTGATTTGTAATCAGAGGGTCGGGGGTTCGAATCCCTTCGCCAGCTCCAGAGAACAAATTTTTTCGGCAGGCGGCGGACTCGGTTAGCGGCAACAGGTTTTTCCAACGCACTCCATTCGGAACTTTTCCCGGCGTGCAGTGATCTTCGCAGTTTCTTGTGCGCGACCTTGGTTTTCCTGTTTTGACGAAATCGAAGTGTGACTTGTGCTGCGTTTGGCCTGCGTGTTCGGTGCAAGCGATCGGCAGGCGCGAAACGCAGTCTGCCGGACGGAGCGCAAATAGCCGCATCGCCCGAAAGTTTCTGCACAGGTGGGTGAGTGGTTAAAGCCAACAGACTGTAAATCTGTCCCTCCTAGCGAGGTACGAAGGTTCGAATCCTTCCCTGTGCACCAGAGTTGAGGCGGTTTGCGGGCGTGACCCTGATCGAAGTCGAAGGGGCGAGCCCGCAGCCGAAATCCTGAGCGTATTTTGCGAAGGATCAGGTAGCCATGAATCGCTTAGCGGTAGCGTTGATCGCCTACGCAGTGTTGGGAGTCCTGACGTGGACGACGATCGGCGATGCGCGGATTCGAGCGGGAACCCTGGCGATTCTGTTGCTGTTCGCGGCCAAGAGCTGGATCCGGAGAAAAGATGTCTTGCATCCGGACAGCGAGCGTGACGCGGAGTAGCGGATGGTTTTGGGAAGGGCACGGCTTCAGCCGTGCCGCTAAGGCGCGCAGTAAGAAGCGGCTTTAGCCGCTGAGGCTTTGGCTGAGAGCTGAAGGCTGATAGCTGACAGCTGAGTTTCAGGGCCGATGTAGCTCAGTTGGTAGAGCACTCCCTTGGTAAGGGAGAGGTCACCAGTTCAATCCTGGTCATCGGCTCCAGAAATTTGTTGAAGGTTTGGGAAGGGCACGGCTTCAGCCGTGCCGCTAAGAAGTCGGAATTGAAAGCGGCTTCAGCCGCTGAGGGTTTACTGAAGGCTGGCGGCTGACAGCTGACAGCTGGGTTTTGCGGGAGTAACTCAGTGGTAGAGTCACAGCCTTCCAAGCTGTTGGTCGCGGGTTCGATTCCCGTCTCCCGCTCCAGGAATTGGAAGCGCGCCGAACGCGCGAATTAGAAATCTCGCAAAGAACGCGAGATTGATCGCGCGGCGCGCTCAGATCCTTCGCGAGATGAAAAGCGTCTCGCTCAGGATGACAAGCGAATGGCTTTTGAACAAGCTGCCATCAAGGTAGAGAAGGCGCAGGAATTTGCCAGGCTGCAGGCCGCCATCGAGCAGGCGTTCCTGCCGGAAAAAGTCGAGCAGTTTTTAAGGCAGCTCGACCGCAAGGGAATCCGCGTTCGCGATGTGGATGCGGTGCTGGCGCAACGGGTGCTCGAGGGCTTCGGCGAGCCGGGACTGAACGCGCAGCAGTTGTATCAGGCGCTGACGCTTTCCGACCAGGCGCAAATGCGCGAGTTTTACCTGTCGAAGCTCGAAGGCGTCAACGTCGCGCTGCGGCACAAGTTCAAAAAGTTGTACCAGTATTACTGAACGGTTTTGCAAGGGCGCGGCTTCAGCCGTGCCAAACTAAAGATTGATTCGTATCATGGCACGGCTTGAGCCGTGCCAAACTGAAATTGATTTGTATCAGGGCGCGGCTTCAGTCGCGCCGACAAGGCAATCATAGAGTTGGGGCTTTAGCCCCAGAGGAACGGAAATGGCGAAAGAGAAATTTGAACGGACAAAGCCGCACTGCAACGTAGGGACGATTGGTCACATTGACCATGGCAAGACGACGTTGACGGCGGCGATCACCAAGGTGTTGCAGAAGCACAATCCGAAGATTGTGTTCCGTTCGTTCGATTCGATCGACAATGCTCCGGAAGAGAAGGCGCGTGGTATCACGATCGCGACCGCGCACGTGGAGTACGAGACTGCGAACCGGCACTACGCCCACGTGGATTGCCCGGGCCACGCCGACTACATCAAGAACATGATCACCGGCGCGGCGCAGATGGATGGTGCGATTCTGGTGGTCGCTGCGACCGATGGTCCGATGCCGCAGACGCGCGAGCACGTGCTCTTGGCTCGTCAGGTCGGTGTGCCCTACATCGTGGTGGCGCTGAACAAGTGCGATGCGGTGGACGATCCCGAACTGCTGGATCTGGTCGAACTGGAAGTGCGCGAGTTGCTGAAGAGCTACAAGTTTCCCGGCGACGACGTGCCGGTGATTCGGCTGTCGGCTCTGGGCGCGCTGAACGGTGAAGAGAAGTGGGAGAAGCAGATTGACGCGCTGATGGAGGCGGTGGACAAGAGCGTGCCGCAACCGGCGCGTGAGTTGGATAAGCCATTCCTGATGCCGATCGAAGATATTTTCTCGATCTCGGGCCGCGGCACGGTGGTGACGGGACGTATCGAGCGCGGCAAGGTGAAGGTGGGCGAAGAAGTGGAAATCGTCGGCTTCCGCGAGACGCGCAAGACGGTCGTGACCGGCGTCGAGATGTTCAAGAAGCAACTCGACGAAGGCATGGCGGGCGACAACGCCGGACTGCTGCTGCGCGGCATTGGCAAAGAAGATGTGGAGCGCGGCATGGTGCTGGCCAAGCCCGGATCGATCACGCCGCACACCAAGTTCAAGGCGGAGGTGTACATCCTGACGAAGGAAGAAGGCGGGCGGCATACGCCGTTCTTCAAGGGATATCGTCCGCAGTTTTACTTGCGCACGACGGACGTGACCGGCGTGGCGGAGCTGCCGGCGGGCACCGAGATGGTAATGCCGGGAGACAACGTCAGCCTGGTGATCGAGTTGATTACGCCGGTGGCCATGGAAAAGGGCTTGCGCTTCGCCATTCGCGAAGGCGGCCACACCGTGGGCGCAGGCACGATCGCGGAGATTATTCAGTAAGGATTGTGTGGAAGATTGTGTGGAGCGGGCACTCTTGCCCGCTGGTTTTGTGGTGCTACAGGCAAGCGGGCAGGAGTGCCCGCTCCACACGAACAAGCTGTGGCAGCCCCGAAGGGGCGGAATACTTTAGCCCAGGGCGTAAGCCCTGGGGTAAGCCGCAAAACGAGAAACGAGTCCCGCAGGGACGACAGAAGAATACAGGAATCCTTCGGCGACAAAAATCGTCGCCTCAGGATGACAAGGGTTTGAGAAGGAGCTGTTTTTATGCCCCGAGAAATTGTGACATTACAGTGCGGTGACTGCAAAGAGCGGAATTATTCGACGACCAAGAACCGCAAGACGACGACCGAGCGGCTGGAATTCAAGAAATTCTGCCGCCGTTGCCGTAAGCACACCGCCCATAAAGAAGTGAAATAATTGAGCGATTGTGTGATTGCCGATTGGGCGATTGGAAATCGCTCAATCGCCCAATCACTCAATCAACACAGGGGCGTAAGCTCAACGGTTAAACTGTCGGTCTCCAAAACCGAACTTGGGGGTTCGAATCCCTCCGCCCCTGCCAGAGTTTTTGGAGAGAAGGGCCAGGAGTGCTGATGTCAGTCGAGACGAAGAAAATGGCGAATTCACTTGCAGCAGCCGGCGGCAATTTCGGCGACCAGATTAAATCCTGGCCGGAGCGGATCAAAACCTTCTATAACGATGTGCGCGGCGAGATGCGCAAGGTGACCGCGCCCAGCCTCAAAGAAGTTCGGGCAACTACCACCGTCGTCGTCATCACGGTTGCCATCTTCGCTTTTTATTTCTGGGTGATCGACTTCTTCATTCAGAAGGGCGTATCCGCTCTGTTTAAGCTCTTCAAGGCCCACTGACGGCGATCGGAAATGCCGGCCCGCAGAAAAAGGGCTGGCCGAAAAGAAAATGCTTACTATGCTGGACGAAGAAAAAAACGAAGCACCAACTGGCGGCGAAAGCACACCGCAGCCTCCCGCGGACGGAACGGCTGTCACCGCCGAAGCTCCTCGCAACCCGAACATGAAGTGGTACATCATCCACTCGTATTCCGGTTTTGAGCGCAAGGTCAAAGAGTCGCTGGAGTCGCGCGTCGCCGCTTTCGGGCTGCAGGAAAAGATTGGCAAAGTGCTGATCCCGACCGAGTCGGTCACCGAAGTGCGCGGCGGCAAGAAGTACACCTCCGAGCGCATGTTCTATCCCGGCTACGTGCTGGTCGAAATGGATATGGACGATCACGTCTGGCACGTCGTGAAATCCACGCCGCGCGTTACGGGATTCGTCGGCACCGGCCAGCAGCCAACGCCGCTTTCGGACGAAGAAGTTCAGCACATCGTTTACAAAGTTGCCGACAGCCGCGAGAAACCGAAGCTCAAAGTTAAGTTTGAGAAAAACGAGTCGGTCCGCATCACCGAAGGGCCGTTCGCCAGCTTTACCGGTGTGGTCGACGAAGTGAATGAAGACCGCGAGACGCTGAAAGTAATGGTTACGATTTTCGGACGCTCCACTCCGGTGGAACTCGAGTTCAACCAGGTGGAGAAAGTCGCGTAGGAATTTGGTAATTGGGAATTTTTATAATTTGGTAATTGAAAGGCACGGCGTAGCCGTGATGGTTTTGGGAAGAGCGGCTTCGAGCGTGCGAGGTTTGTATCGGGCGCGGATTTAGCCGTGCAAGGTTCGTATCAGGGCACGGCTTTAGCCTTGCCGTAAGGAGCCCGAGCGAGACTGGGCTTTAGCCCCGGAGGGCGTCTCGAATAAAAAGTCCGCAGATGGTTGGGCCGAAAATCCTAGACTCACGCTGCCGACGGAAGAGAGATCATGGCAAAAAAAGTTACAGGTTACGTGAAGCTGCAGATCGCCGCGGGTAAAGCGACTCCGGCGCCCCCGGTAGGACCGGCCCTTGGCCAGGCGCAGATCAACATCATGGAGTTCTGCAAGCAGTTCAACGCCAGAACCAACCAGAAAGAGATGGAGGGATTGATTATCCCGGTGGTCGTGTCGGTATATAGTGACCGCTCGTTCACGTTCATCACCAAGACGCCTCCGGCATCGATTCTGCTGAAGCGTGCGGCTGGCATCGCCAAGGGATCCGGCACGCCGAATAAGGACAAAGTCGGGAAAGTCACCGCGAAGCAGGTGGAAGACATCGCGAAGCAGAAGATGCCCGACCTGAACGCCGCATCAGTCGAGACCGCGATCAAGAGCGTACGCGGGACGGCGCGGTCGATGGGAATTGAAGTCGTAGGGTGAAAGCCCGCTTCAAGAACAGCCTGGGTTGGATTCTTTTGATTTGGGCCTTCGTCGCAGGTGTGGTTGCTTGGGCCGGCAGAAAGACTGACAAGCTGAGCGCGATGCTGATAGCCTCAGCTTACATGGCGATTTTGATTTACGGTTTGTTTTTTAGGCCGAAAGAGGAATTGCGCAAGCACAGATTCGAATACGTTGGCTTCGCCACGGTTCTTGTGTTTTGGTTGTTTCTAACCTACGCGCTGTTTGTGAAGTGAGTTTGTCATTTGAACTACGGCTCACCGGGCGAAACGGAGAGCGGTGGGAGACAAGGAAGAACGATGAATAAAAAAGAAGGAAAGAACATCGCCAAGGCGCACGCTGCAGTCGAGAAGCGCCCCTATATTCTGCAGGACGCGGTTCCGCTTCTGCAGAAAGTGAAGTACGCCAAGTTCGACGAGACCGTCGAAGTTACCCTGCGCCTCGGAGTCGATCCCAAGCATGCCGACCAGATGGTGCGCGGCACCGTGGTTCTGCCGCACGGACTCGGCAAATCGAAAAAAGTTTTGGTCATCGCCACCGGCGACAAGATCAAAGAAGCGGAAGCGGCGGGCGCCGATTACGCCGGCGGCGAAGAGATGGTCGAGAAGATCACCAAAGAAAACTGGACCGACTTCGACGCGCTCATCGCCACTCCCGACGTGATGAAGTCTGTCGGACGCCTGGGCAAAGTTCTCGGTCCCAAGGGCCTGATGCCCAATCCGAAGACTGGCACGGTGACCTTCGACGTGGGCAAGGCGGTGCAGGAAGTGAAGGCCGGCAAGGTGGAGTTCCGCACCGACAAGACCGCTCTCGTCCATTGCCCCGTCGGCAAGATTTCTTTCACGCCCGACAAGCTGATCGAGAACGCCACGGTGGTCATCACCAGCGTGATCAAAGCCAAGCCCTCGGTCGCCAAGGGCAAGTACATCAAGGGCTGCTACCTGAGTTCGACGATGGGTCCGGGGATTTCCGTGGACGTGACTCCGATCGAGACGGCGGCGAAGGCCTAATGCGGCATGTGGGGACGGCCGCCTTCGGCCGTCCGCGTCGCGAAGCGACGCTTAGCTGGTTAACACTGACAAGATTCGAGGATTCGACAATGGCGGTTACTAAAGCAAAGAAAACACAGCAGGTCGAGAAGCTGAGCAAAGACCTGAACAATGTTTCGAACGTGGTCGTCGCTACGTACACCAAGATGACCGTGGCCCAGGATTATGAGCTGCGCAAGGCTCTGCGCGGCGCGGGCGCCAAGTATCAGGTCGTCAAGAACACGTTGGCCGAGCGCGCAGCGAAGGGCACTAAGGTCGAAGGCGCGCTGAAAGACTTGGCCGGCGTCACCTCGATCGCCTACACCACCGGCGATCCGGTCGCGATGGCGAAGGCCCTGACCAAGTATGCCAAGGACACGCCGGAGTTCACCTTCAAGGTTGGCGTGGTCGAAGGCAAGGTCATCAACATTAAAGAGATCGAAGCCCTGGCCAGCATGCCGTCGAAGGAAGAGCTGTATTCCAAGCTCCTGTTCTTGATCAACGCTCCGGCGCAGCGTCTGGCGACGGTCATGAATCAGGTCGGCCGCAATCTGGCGGTGGTGGTCGATCAGGGCGTGCAGCAGAAGAAGTTTAAAGAAGCCTGAGGTTAGCAGGGCTCATGTAGGGACGGACGCATTCGTCCGTCCAGCGAGCGCAGCGAGCGTGGTTTGGGGCTGCACCGATGTGGTTAGATTTCGCGGGCAAGAGTGCCCGCGCCACATAAAAAGAGTTTGGTTGTCCAAAAATCAGGGGTTGCGCGGTCCTTTCCAAACGTTGTCTGGCGCGAGGAAACCGGGCCTGGTCGCACTGGAAACCTGATTTGCGGATGGCGAAAAAGAAAAGACTAAATACTGGAGAATCAACATGGCGGATATTGCACAGTTAGAAGAATCAATCGTAGGCCTGTCGCTGCTCGAAGCGGCGGAGCTGGTGAAGAAGCTGGAATCGCGTCTGGGCGTGTCGGCGGCGGCAGCGGCTCCCGTGATGGTGGCGGGCGGCGGTGCGGGCGCGGCGGCAGCGGCTCCGGCCGAAGAGAAGACCGAATTTACCGTCGTCCTCAAAGAGGTCGGCGCCAACAAAATCAATGTAATCAAAGCCGTCCGCGAAGTCACCAGCCTGGGCTTGAAAGAAGCCAAGGAACTGGTGGATGGAGCGCCTAAGAATGTGAAGGAAGGCGTTTCCAAGGAAGAGGCCGAGACGATCAAGAAGAAGTTCACCGATGCGGGCGCGACTGTCGAAGTAAAGTAACGGGTTCCATGTGGAGCGGGCACTCTTGCCCGCTTGCCGGCAGCGGCCAAGAGCCGACGGGCAAAAGTGCCCGCTCCACCGAACCAAGTCGCACCAAAACCGGTGCAAAATCGATTATCTGGTCCGTTCCTACTTGTGAACCTTGGGCGGCGATGTTAGCATCTATATAACGTCGCTTCCTAGGGATTCATTCGAGCGCGAGCGAGGCTCGCGAGGGAAGTTAGGCAGGCGCTCCGCAGGCAGGCGGGGCGGAAACAGGCCGAAGAACTGGCGCGAAAGAGTTCAAATCAGAAATGGCAAAACGCCTTGGTTGGCGTCAGCGGGAACTACTGTCCCCGCGGACGCCTGATCGTCTTTTAGGTTCTAAGTTGTTCCGGCACTGCACTTAAAGTTAGGTCCCGCGGCGCGGCCACAACGACGCGCCATACATTCCGCGGTTTGAGCGCGGCCTTCGGTTGCGCGTAAGATTGGGAGTTTCTTAACGATGAAAAATGCCTTCCGCAAACGCTTTGATTTTTCCAAAATTCCGGCCACTATCCAAATCCCGAACCTGATCGAAGTCCAGAAGCGCTCCTACGATCGCTTCCTGCAGATGGACAAACTGCCCAGCGAGCGCGAAGACGGCGGCTTGCAGGCCGTGTTTCAGTCTGTCTTCCCGATCACCGACTTCCGCAACGTATCACAACTTGAGTTTGTGGATTACGCCATTGGTAACTGGGAGTGCAAGTGCGGACACCTCAAAGGTCTGCATCACCTCCGGACCACTTGTAAGAATTGCGGCAACACCGTTATTACCGATCCGTTCCACCCTGGCGAGGTGCTCTGCTCCAAGTGCGGCACCTACAACGCCAACACGCCCGACTTCTGCAACAAGTGCGGCGACCCGGTGGGACTGCAACTGAAGTACGACGTGGCGGAGTGCGAAGAGCGCGGCATGACCTACTCCGCGCCCCTCAAGGTCACGATGCGTCTGACGATTTTCGATAAGGACGCCGAGACCGGCAACCGCTCCATACGCGACATTAAAGAACAGGAAGTTTTCTTCGGCGACGTTCCGCTGATGACGCAGAACGGCACGTTCATCATCAACGGCACCGAGCGCGTCATTGTCAGCCAGTTGCATCGTTCGCCGGGCGTCTTCTTCGAGACCGCCAACAACCGCACCTACTTCCTCGGCAAGATCATTCCCTACCGCGGATCGTGGGTCGAGTTCGAGTACGACCAGAAGAACGTGCTCTATGTCCGCATCGACCGCAAGCGCAAATTCCTGGGCACGATCTTTCTGCGCGCCCTCGGCCTGCGTTCTGGTGAAGACATTCTCAAGACTTTCTACACCACCGACCGCATCGCGGTTCGCGACAAGAAGCTCTACTGGACGCTTGATCCGGCCAGCGAGAAGCCGACGAACCTGCTCGGCATGAAGCTCGCTCGCAGCATCAAGAACAAGTCGGGTGAGGAAGTCGCGCACTCCGGCCGCAAGATCAACCACCAGATCCTGAAAGAAATTCAGAAGGCAAAGATCAGCGAGATCGAAGTCGACATTACCGACCTCGAAGGCGCGTGGACGGCCGGCGATGTCGTCGATACCACCACCGGCGAGGTTATGCTCGAAGCCAACTCCGAGCTGACCGCCGACAAGGTTTCGAAGATTCTCGATTCCGGCGTCGTGGAAATGTCGTTGTTCTTCCCCGAGCGCGACGACGTGGGAACGGTCATCAGCCAGACCCTGAAGCGCGATGCCATCAAGACTCCGCAGGAAGCGCTGATCGAGATCTACCGCAAGCTGCGTCCCGGCGATCCGCCGACGCTCGACACCGCGACCGCCCTGTTCCACGGAATGTTCTTCGACCCGCGCAAGTATGACTTCTCGCGTGTGGGCCGCTTGAAGTTCAACATCAAGCTGTTCGAGAACCAGGAAGCGACCTCGCTCGACAAGCGCACGCTCGATCCGGACGACTTCTACGCCACCATCGCGTACCTGCTGAAGCTGCGCAAGAACATCGGCGCGGTCGATGACATCGATCACCTCGGCAACCGCCGCGTTCGCGCGGTCGGCGAGTTGATGGAGAACCAGTTCCGCATCGGCCTGGTCCGCATGGAACGCGCCATCAAAGAAAAAATGTCCGTCTACCAGGAAATGTCGACGGCCATGCCGCACGACCTGGTTAATGCCAAGCCGGTGATGGCTGCCATCCGCGAATTTTTCGGATCGTCGCAGCTCTCGCAGTTCATGGATCAGACCAACCCGCTGTCCGAGATCACGCACAAGCGGCGTCTCTCGGCCCTTGGGCCGGGCGGTTTGTCTCGTGAACGCGCCGGATTCGAAGTCCGCGACGTTCACCCCACGCACTACGGACGCATCTGCCCGATTGAGACGCCGGAAGGTCCGAACATTGGCCTGATCTCATCCTTGAGCTGCTATGCCCGCATCAACGACTACGGCTTCATCGAATCGCCCTATCGCAAGATCAAGAGCGGACGCGTCATCGACTACGTCACCATCGTCAATGTTGGCGATAGCGACTTCAAAGTCGGAGATCACGTCGAGAAGCACGAGATCGAGAAGATCAACAACGAGCTGAAAGAGAAGCGCAAGAAGCCGGCGGCGATCGAGCCGTTCTCCTTCTACCTCTCGGCATGGGAAGAAGATCGTCACACCATCGCGCAGGCCAACGTGGAGCTCGACGACAAGGGCCGCATTGCCGCGGACCTCGTCAACGCCCGCAAGGCTGGCAACTTCGTGCTGGTCAGCCGCGATGAGGTTGACTACGTCGACGTCAGCCCGAAGCAACTGGTTTCCGTCGCCGCCTCCCTGGTTCCGTTCCTCGAGCACGACGACGCCAACCGCGCGCTGATGGGCGCGAACATGCAACGCCAGTCTGTGCCGCTGCTCCGCGCGCAAGCGCCGATCGTCGGCACCGGAATGGAAGGCGTCACGGCTCGTGACTCCGGAGCGGTCGTCCTCGCGCGCCGCAATGGCATCATCGATTCGGTCGACTCCGAACGCATCATTGTTCGAGTCGAGGGGGAGCATCATCCCACGCAGCTGTCGCGTGAGGTGGGTAGCGACATCTACCAGCTCACCAAGTTCAAGCGCTCGAACCAGAACACCTGCATCAACCAGAAGCCGGTGGTCAAGAAAGGTCAGCGCGTGCTGAAGGGCGAGATCATCGCCGACGGCCCGTGCACCGATCACGGCGAGCTGGCTCTGGGACGAAACGTCCTGGTAGCCTTCATGCCGTGGCGCGGTTACAACTTCGAAGACGCGATCCTCGTCTCCGAAAAGATGGTGAAAGAGGATTACTACACCTCTCTCCACATCGAGGAGTACGAGATCGAAGCCCGCGACACCAAGCTCGGTCCGGAAGAAGTCACGCGCGATATTCCCAACGTCAGCGAGTCCATGCTCCGCAATCTGGACGAAGCGGGTGTGATCCGCATCGGCGCCAGCATCAAGCAGGGCGACATTCTGGTCGGCAAGGTTACGCCGAAGGGCGAAACCCAGCTCACGCCGGAAGAGAAGCTGCTGCGTGCGATCTTCGGCGAAAAGGCCGGCGACGTGCGCGATGCCTCTCTCTACTGCCCGCCGGGCATCGAGGGCGTGATCGTCGATGTGAAGATCTTCTCGCGCAAGGGCCAGGAAAAGGACGAGCGCGCGAAGGCTATCGAAGCCACGCAGATCGCCAAGTTGGAAAAGAACCTTTCGGACGAAATCCGGATTCTGACCGACGAGCGGTTGAAGCGTCTCGACAACATCCTCGGCGGCAAGGAAGTGCAGGCTGATCTGCACGACGAGCGCACCAACAAGCGCCTGCTGACCAAGGGCGCGATCCTGACGCGCGACGAAATCGAGCGCATCTCGACCCGCAACCTGAAGCGCATCAAGTACGCGGATAAAGATCCGCGGGTGAACGAGCAGATCGACGAGATCGAAGAGATGACGTCGCGCCAGATCGACGTGCTCAAGAAGATCGTCAACGAGAAGAAAGAAAAGCTGACCAAGGGCGACGAACTGCCCCCGGGCGTGATCAAGCTGGTCAAGGTCTACATCGCCATGAAGCGCAAGCTGAGTGTCGGTGACAAGATGGCCGGCCGTCACGGCAACAAGGGCGTCATCGCGCGCATTCTGCCGGAAGAGGATATGCCGTACCTCGAAGACGGAACGCCCGTCGAAATCGTCCTCAACCCGCTTGGCGTGCCTTCCCGTATGAACGTAGGCCAGATTCTCGAAACCCACCTCGGATGGGCCGGCTTCGTCCTCGGCGAAAAGATCACGAAGTTGCTTCAGGAGAACACGCGCACGGAGGCGATCCGCCGCGAGTTGAAGGCATTGTTCAAAGATTCGCAACTGGCCGACATCATCTCCGACATGAGCGACGAGGAACTGGAATCCGTGGCGCCAACCCTTACCAAGGGCGTGTTCATGGGATCGCCGGTATTCGACGGCTCCAAGGAAGGCGAGATCAAGGCGTTGCTCGAACACGCCGGCCTGCCGACCTCGGGCAAAACGAATCTGCGCGACGGCATGACCGGAGAGAAGTTCGAACAGCCGGTCACCGTGGGCTACATCTACATGCTGAAACTGTCGCACCTGGTGGACGACAAGATTCACGCTCGCTCCATCGGGCCGTACTCGCTGATCACCCAGCAACCGTTGGGTGGTAAAGCTCAGTTCGGCGGACAGCGCTTCGGAGAAATGGAAGTCTGGGCGCTCGAAGCGTACGGTGCGGCGTTCATCCTGCAGGAGCTGCTGACGGCGAAGTCCGACGACGTTTATGGCCGTACCAAGATCTACGAGGCCATCGTCAAGGGCGAAGCTGCCATGGAGCCCGGCGTTCCGGAATCGTTCAACGTGCTGATCCGCGAATTGCAGTCGCTCTGTCTCGACGTCGAGCTGATCAAGGCGACCGAGAAAAAGCCCACGGCAAGCGCGGCAGCAGATTAGGTAGCGCCGCCGTCCCGGCGGCTGTTGTGGCGTCTCGCCGCCACACGCGAGGGCGAGACGCTCTCGCGACAGCCGGCCAGAGGTCAGCGCTACAAGCCTTCTGAAATATGTGCCACTGCGGCATCCGAGCTCAATGCCGCATGAAGAGGCGAAAAGTTCGATCCTGGTTTTACTGAGAACTGAGAACCGGGAACTGAGAACTGGTTGTAAGAGCTCCGTCAGCGGGCGCGTCAGAACCGCAGGAAGCGGAGGAACACCTTGTTTCGTTCGAGCCCATTCGAAATGGCAAATGTGATCGCGGACTTTGACGCCATCCGTATCAGCCTGGCTTCTCCCGAGAAGATCCGGAGCTGGTCGCATGGTGAAGTCACCAAGCCCGAGACCATCAACTACCGCACCTTCAAACCCGAGCGCGACGGATTGTTCTGCGCCCGCATCTTCGGACCGGTCACCGACTGGGAGTGCCTCTGCGGCAAGTACAAGCGCATGAAGCACCGCGGCGTGATCTGCGACAAGTGCGGCGTGGAAGTTACTCTCTCCAAAGTGCGCCGCGAACGCCTCGGCCACATCGAGCTGGCCTCGCCCTGCTCGCACGTGTGGTTCTTCAAAGGATTGCCTAGCCGCATCGGGCACCTGCTCGATATTTCTTTGCGCGATCTTGAATCCGTTCTTTATTTCGAAGCCTATGTCGTAGTCGAACCCGGCGACGCTCCGGTGAAAGAGCGCGAAGTCATTAAAGACGAAGCCAAGTTCCGCGAGCTCGACCAGCAGTATCGCCCTGCGGGTTTCAAAGCCATGATGGGCGCCGAGGCGATCAAGGAACTGCTGAAGCGCGTCGACACCGACGGCCTTTCCACCGAACTGCGCGAGAAGATGAAGAACGAGAGCTCGCTGCAGAAGCGGCTCAAGTACGCCAAGCGCCTGAAAGTGGTCGAGGCCTTTCGCAAGAGCGGCAACAAGCCGCACTGGATGATTCTCGACGTGATCCCGGTCATTCCTCCGGAGCTTCGCCCCCTGGTTCCACTCGATGGCGGCCGCTTCGCTACGTCTGACCTGAACGACCTGTACCGCCGCGTCATCAACCGCAACAACCGGTTGAAGAAGTTGATGGACCTGCACGCTCCCGAAGTCATCGTGCGCAATGAAAAGCGCATGCTGCAGGAAGCCGTCGACGCCCTGTTCGACAACGGACGTCGTGGCCGCGTACTGCGCGGCGCCAACAACCGTCCGCTGAAGTCGCTCTCCGATACGCTCAAAGGCAAGCAGGGACGCTTCCGCCAGAACTTGCTTGGCAAGCGCGTCGATTACTCCGGACGTTCCGTCATCGTGGTCGGTCCCGAACTCAAGCTGCACCAGTGCGGCCTGCCCAAGAAGATGGCGCTCGAACTGTTCAAGCCCTTCATCTATCACCGGCTCGAACAGACGGGCAACGTCACCACCATCAAGCAAGCCAAGGAAATGGTCGAGCAGCAGGAACCCATAGTTTGGGACATCCTCGAAGAGGTCATCAAGGATCACCCCGTTCTGCTGAACCGCGCTCCTACGCTTCACCGCCTCGGCATTCAGGCGTTCGAGCCGGTGCTGGTCGAAGGCAAGGCCATCAAGATTCACCCGCTGGTCTGCACCGCATTCAACGCCGACTTCGATGGCGACCAGATGGCGGTTCACATTCCGCTGTCTCCGGAAGCTCAGGTCGAAGCCAGCGTGCTGATGCTGGCCTCGCATAACATCCTTTCGCCCGCTTCCGGTCAGCCGATCACTGTGCCCACCCAGGACATGGTTCTCGGCCTCTATTACCTGACCAAAGCGAAGCCGGGCGCGAAGGGTGAAGGCCGCGCCTTCGCCAACATCGAAGAAGTCCTGATGGCTCTCGATGCCGGTGAAGTCGAAACGCTCAGCCCGATCCGCCTCCGTTACTCGGGTGAATTGATCGACCTGACCACTGCGTACGACGATCAGGACATCATTCACACCGAGCCGGTGCAAGTCGACCGCGCCTTCATCAATACGACCGTCGGCCGCGCCATCCTCAACGATCAGTTGCCCGAGGGCATGCCGTACATCAATGGCCTGCTCAAGAAGAAAGGTATCGGCGCTCTGGTCAACTACGGCTACCTGCGCTTCGGGCTTGAAGTCACCGTCAAGATGCTCGACGAGGTCAAGTCGCTGGGCTTCCGCTTCGCGACCCGCGCCGGCTTGTCCATCGGCATCGATGACATGGTTATCCCCGACAGCAAGAAGGTCCTGGTGAAGGACGCCGAGAAACAGGTTGTTGCCGTTCAGCAACAATACCTCGACGGCGCGATCACCAACGGCGAACGCTACAACAAGGTCATCGAAATCTGGTCGGCGATTACGGAAAAAGTGGCCGACGAGATGTTCGGTGAAATGCAGCGCCGCGACAAGGAAGGCGAACTCAATCCGATTTACGTCATGGCCGACTCCGGCGCTCGCGGATCGAAACAGCAGATTCGCCAGCTCTCCGGCATGCGTGGATTGATGGCCAAGCCTTCCGGCGAAATCATCGAGTCTCCCATCACGGCCAACTTCCGTGAAGGTCTCACGGTACTCGAATACTTCGTCTCGACCCACGGCGCCCGCAAGGGATTGGCCGACACGGCGCTCAAGACGGCCGATTCCGGCTACCTCACTCGCCGCCTGGTCAACGTCGCACAAGACGTTATCATCAGCGAGTACGATTGCGGCACGGTCGACGGCATCTACGTGCAAGGTATCGTGGAAGCCGGCGAGATCATCGAAGCGCTGCGTGACCGCATCATCGGTCGCGTGTCGCTCGAAAAAATCAAAGACTATGACGGCAACGTGATCGTCGACATCAACAACGAAATCACCGAAGACCTTGCGATCTCGATTCAGGCGGCCGGCATCGAGCGCGTTAAAATCCGCTCCGTGCTGACGTGCGAATCGAAGCGCGGCGTCTGCGTCATGTGCTACGGCCGCAACCTGGCTTCCGGACGCCTCGTCGAACTCGGCGAAGCCACCGGCGTCATCGCGGCGCAGTCCATCGGCGAACCTGGAACGCAGCTCACCATGCGTACCTTCCACATCGGTGGTACCGCATCGCGAGTCTCCGAGCAGTCGCGGCTCGATGCCAAGAACAACGGCACCGTGCGCTTCATCGGATTGCAGACGGTCAAGTCGAAAACTGGCGATCTGGTGGTCATGAACCGTCAAGGTTCCATCGCCGTCGTCGACGAAAAGAACCGCGAACGAGAGCGCTATTCGGTCGTGTACGGCGCCAAGGTCAAGGTCAATGAAGGCGATCCGGTTACGCTCGGCCAGGTCATGGTCGAGTGGGATCCGTATACGTTCGCCATCCTGACCGAAATCGGCGGCACCGTGCAGTTCAAGGACTTGCAGGAAGGCGTCACGCTCCACGAAGAAGTGGACGAAGTCACCGGCTTGTCGCGTCACGTGGTCGGCGATTCTCCCGATGAGAAGCGCCAGCCCGCGATCGTGGTCAAAGGAGGCAAGAGCAGCAAGCGGTATCTTATGCCGTCCCGCGCCCACCTGATGATCCAGGATGGCGACGCCGTGACTCCAGGCGATGTGCTGGCGAAGATCCCGCGCGAAACTACCAAGACGAAAGATATCACTGGTGGTCTGCCGCGCGTGGTCGAGCTGTTCGAAGCCCGCAAGCCGCATGAAACCGCGGTCATCAGCGAAATCGATGGCACGGTGAAATTTGGCGAGGTCTCGAAGGGCCAGCGCAAAATCTACGTGGTCGCCGACAACGGCACCGAAAAAGAGTACTCGGTTCCCCGCGGCGTTCACATCAACGTGCAGGAAGGCGAGCGCGTGAAGGCCGGTGAGCCTTTGATGGACGGCCCGCTCAACCCGCACGACATCCTGGCCGTGCTCGGCGAAAAAGAGCTGCAGGCTTACCTGGTGAACGAAATCCAGGAAGTCTATCGGCTCCAGGGCGTCAACATCTCCGACAAGCACATCGAAGTGATTGTGCGGCAGATGATGCGCTGGGTGAAGGTCGAAGACGTGGGCGATACCCGGTTCCTGCTAGAAGAGCAGACCGACAAGTTCGCCTTCCGTGAAGAGAACGAGCGTGTGATTGCGCAGGGCGGCAAGCCGGCCACTGGACGGCCGCTGCTCCTCGGCATCACCAAGGCTTCGCTCTCCACTGACTCCTTCATCTCCGCCGCGTCGTTCCAGGAGACCACGCGCGTGCTCACCGAAGCCAGCATCAACGGCAAGGTCGATCACCTGCGCGGCTTGAAAGAGAACGTCATTGTCGGACGCCTCATCCCGGCCGGAACCGGCATGGAGTACTACCGCAACGTCCGCCTCTCGCCAGAGATGGAAGAGGCTGCCGCCAAGGTACAGGCGGAGGTTTCGGCTGCTTATGAAGAAGCCGAGCGCGCTCTCGAAATGATGCGCCACGAGGGCGAGACCGACGAACTGACCGCGGAAATCCCCGCGGCCGAGTAAGTAACCAAGAAATGGATTCGGGGGCGAGCGATTCGCCCCCGCACATTTCTGAGCCATCCGCGATCCAGTAGCGAAGGCCGCCTCGTCTAGCGGCGTGAGCCTGCCCTGAGCGTAGTCGAAGGGACGGAGCCGAGCCGGAATTGCCCATACTGAACGAAACTTTAATGCACGCCAACCCGCAACAATTGCATGTTGAGGAACCCCGCGAACTTCCTGCTTTGCGGAACGTGCCTCCAGGCCCTAAGCTTAGTCAGGGCATGTTACGTTTCTTTCGGCTCCTGCGAATCGCTTTCTGGCGCGCCTTTGCCCACGACGCTTTCGCCATCGCCAAAGCTTCGGCGTATTCTTCCATCCTCACTTTCTTCCCGGTCTTGCTGATCATCGGATCCGGCTTGGCCAACTGGCGCAAGGGCGGACCTTACCTGCGCGAAATCTCTTACGCTCTGGGTAGCATCCTTCCCGCCGGCAGCAACACCGCGCTCACCTATCTGAAAGGAACCGCGAAACACCACGTGGGATTCTTACTCACGACTTCTGTGATCACCCTGTGGACGGGCTCCGGCGTCATGGTCTCCTGGATGGAAGGTTTCCGCCGCTGTTACGAACTTCCCAAGACCTGGGGTCTGGTCAAGGAACGGCTGATCGCATTCCTGCTGGTCGTTTTCGCTCTAGTCCCCATGACCTTTGCCACGCTTCTGGTGGCCGTCGGCAGCAAGTTCGAGGCGCGCCTTCTCCCTTACATCGATCCGGATTTCAGCGTCTATATTTTCCTGCTGTGGGGCGCAATCCGATGGCTGATCGCCACCTTGACCAGCATCGCCGTCATCGCGCTCATTTACCATCACGCCGTTCCCCGAACCCAGCCCTGGCATAGCGTGATTCCCGGCGCCATCCTCGCGACCATGTTATGGTTTTCCGTCACCGTCGGATTCCGCGCCTACCTGCAACATTTTGGCGACTTCACCACGATTTACGGATCGCTGGGCGCCGGCATGGCCTTGCTGGTTTGGATGTACATGATCTCTCTTGTCGTGTTGGTGGGTGCCGAGTTCAACGCCCTGCTGTTCCCGCGCGCCATGCTGGGAAAAGAACTAACGGCGATCAACACCGCCAAGCCGTAAATGGTGTGAGGAGTGAATGGGAAACATTTCTTCTGTCATGCTGAGCGTAGAACGAGGTCGCGAACGCGAGCTCGTTCGCAGTCGAAGCATCCCTACCCAAAGAATACTGCCGGAGGTAGGGAATACTGCCGGAGGTAGGGATTCCTCGCTTCGCTCGGAATGACAAACACGATCGCTGCAGTGTTTCGAGCGCATTTCCCGCAGTTTAGAATAGAGTTTCTATCCCACCTGCTGTTGGGTTCTAACTGGAGAACAATTGAAGGCGAATCAACCAGACCCTCGGATCGGTGGTTCTGCATCTTCATCATCCCGTCGCGCCAAGATCATCTGCACCATCGGTCCGGCCTGCAACACCGAAGCCATGATGCGCGAACTCCTGCGCCTCGGCATGGACATCGCCCGCCTCAACTTTTCCCACGGCACTCACGAAGATCACGCCCGCAACATCAATCGCCTCCGCCGCGCCGCCGCCCGCGAGGGACGCACCGTCTGCATCCTCCAGGACCTGCAAGGCCCCAAGATCCGCACCGGCAAGCTCGAGAACCACGAGCCGGTTCTTCTCAAGACCGGTTCGGTCGTGACCATTACACCGCAAGATGTCCCGGGCAACGCCACCCGCATCTCCACCACCTTCCCCGATCTCGCCCGTGAAATCGCGTCTGGCGCCCGCATCCTGCTCAGCGATGGCCTGATCGAATTGCGGGTTCTCGGCACGCGCGCCAAAGACGTCCTCTGCGACGTTCTCAATGGAGGCCTGCTCGGCGAACACAAAGGCATCAACCTTCCGGGGGTCGCTCTCTCCATTCCTGCGTTAACCGAGAAAGACCGCACGGATCTGGAATTTGGCCTGGAATATGGCGTCAATGCTGTCGCCCTATCCTTCGTCCGCACCGCCGCCGACGTGCGCATGGTCAAGCAGATCATCGCCACTCATGGCAGTGATATCCCCGTAATCGCAAAGCTGGAAAAGCCGCAAGCCATCGATCATCTGGAAGAAATTCTCGAAGCCGCCGACGGAGTCATGGTCGCGCGCGGCGACCTCGGCGTCGAAATGGCTCCCGAAAAAGTTCCCGTCATTCAGAAACATGTGATCCGCCGCGCCGCGGCCTGGCGCAGGCCGGTCATCACCGCGACCCAGATGCTGGAATCGATGATCGAAAACCCGCGTCCCACGCGCGCCGAGACCAGCGATGTTGCCAACGCCATCTTCGACGGCACCGATGCGGTCATGCTCTCCGCCGAAACCGCCAGCGGTCAGTACCCGCGTGAATCCGTCTCCATCATGGCGCGCATCGTAGTCGAAGCCGAATGCAACATGGGAGACGTCGTGCAATTCCGCCGCCGCCGCGATCACCGCAGCCTGTCGGTCGCTGAAACCATCTGCGAATCCATCGCCCACTCCGCCGAAGATCTGCCCATGGGCGCCATCGCCATCTTCACCGAGACCGGCAACACCGCTCGCATGATTTCCAAATATCGCCCGAAGGCCCCGATTTACGCCTTCACTCACCTAGCGCCGGTGGTGCAGCGCATGAATCTTTACTGGGGAGTGCATCCCGTGCGCTGCCCGCAGGCCCGCTCCGCCGAGCAGATGGTCACCATGGCCGAGCAGGATCTGGTCAAGCGCGGCGTGCTCCACGCCGGCGACGTTCTGGGCGTAGTCGCCGGCACACGCCAGGCCTCCGGCTCCACGAATTTAATGCGCCTGCACGTAGTCACCGAACAAGAAGCCGAGCGCATCGCCCACCCGACTCCCAAGAGCTCCTCATCCCGGCGTCATCCTGAGCGGAGCCGCCGTTCAGGCGGAGCGAAGGATCTCATATAGGGGTGCCTGCAGAGCCGTGTGGGGACAGTCGCCTCGGCTGCCCGCTTATGTAGGGGCGGACGCATTCGCCCGCCCCGCGAGCGAAGCGAGCGTGCCTGTGCCCGAGCGAGCGTGCATGGACGCCGTCGGCAAACGCGAGAACCCTAAACACCCGTGCCTCCGCGATCTCTGCGCGCAATCCTCTGCGTTCTCTGCGGTAAAAATCTTCGCCTCCGCTGCGTCGAGCCAAGCTCAACCCTCCGCGCACAAGCTATAATTCCGCTTTATGCCGCAAGAGATCCTTTCAATAGCAGTATGGGAGCCCATACCGGAATGGGAAGCGGTTGCGCTCGAGACTTTCGCCGAACTGAGGTCCATTGTTGCCGCCAAGGGATACGGCCGCGATCTTCTCTACCGCGATCGCGAGGCGCACTACGTCTTCCTGCGTTACTGGAAATCCGAAGACGCCCGCCGCGCCGCCCAGGAAGATCCCGCCATGCTCCGCTGCTGGGCCAAGCTGGGAAATCAAATCCAGATCGTGAAAGTCTACGAAACGCTCTCCGAAGTACAGACGGACAAAGCAAAGTAGCCGATCCATTCATCTCAGGGTTCTGGGTGTAACGGCCTGCTTACATCAATCATTCGTCCTAGTTGCTCGATCCGCTGGATTTTGAGCACACCAGCAAGATCAGGGCAATCACGAACAGGCCGTCAACAACTCCAAACGCCAGCAAAGAAACGGCCCGGAGTCGCTCGACCAGAGGCTGTGCAGCTGCGACCAGTGGAACCTGCATAACAGCCAATAGCGATACCGTGATCCAAAAGCGGCTCAGACTCCAGAACTTGCGGAATTGGAGAATCGGAACAACCACAGCAGCAGCGGCCATCAGGACTGATCCCCACCGAGAATATCCGTCAGGACTCCCAATAGAAAACAGCGCGAACAGCCCCCCCCTACGGCAAGCCCAATTGCCTTGGTTCTCCAGCCGGGCCGCCACAAACCGCTGTCACTCGAGCGACCCTGACTGTGCATTTTGTCGTGAAGGGGTTGATTTAGGCGGTTGTTCACCCTCACACCATAGCACTGGTCGAGGAACACCTGATAGTTGTTGAAAAATCCCCATTCCACTTACTGACATTTTTTCGGCTGCAACGCTCCGATTACGGCAGTGCCTGTTTTCAGCGCAGCCCTACGATTTAGAATGATCGCTTGCCCGCATCCTCCATCCTCGAATGCACCGACAGCACCGTCGATCCCCACATCCGCGGATTCCTGCACGTTCCCGAAACTCCCAATCAAGACGGCCTGGTCCTGACCCACGGCGCTGGAGGCAACGCGCAAGCCCCGCTGCTGGTCGCCCTAGCCGACGACGTTCGCCGCAGCCGGATTCACCGTGCTTCGCTGCAACCTGCCCTACCGGCAAGCCAGGCCGTTCGGCCCGCCCGGCCCCGGCGACGCCGCCCGCGACCGCGCCGGCCTGAAAAACGCCGTCGCCGCAATCAAAAAAACTCTGGGGAGTGTAGACCGTGCGGGTGCCCCATCTGAGGGTGCCCCATCCTTGTCCCGCCCTCCTTTGGCGGGACAGGGTGGGGATTTTGACTTCCAATCTAACTCGGACGTACTAGACCCTCGAAAAAGCGAAGCGGTAAGGCTCTTCCTCGGCGGCCACTCCTACGGCGGACGCCAGGCCAGTATGCTCTGCGCCGAAGAACCAGATCTAGTCGCAGCCCTGCTCCTGCTCTCCTACCCGCTGCATCCGCCGCGCAAGCCCGAGCAGCAGCGCACGCAGCATCTCCCCGACCTGCGCACGCCCACGCTGTTCGTCCAAGGCACGCGCGATCCCTTCGCCTCGATCGAAGAGTTGCAGCGCGCGATCAAGATGATTCCCGCCAGGACAAAGCTGCTGCCAGTAGAAGGCGCCGGCCACGATCTGGGATTTAAGGGAAGAGCGATGAGACCGGAGGAGATCCCGAGGCGAATCTTTTCTGAATTCACCAAATTCTCTGAACTGTCATCCTGAGCGAAGCGAAGGACCTCTGGATTTTGTTCGGTGCACGGGAAATGCGTAGGTCCTTCGCCGCCAAAAGCTGCGGCTCAGGATGACAAATGCTGCCCCTAGTTCACCCACCCCGACTTCCCCCCGCCGTTCCCCTTGCGCGTCTGGTCGTCCGGAGGGACGTAATTCCCATGCTCGTCGAAGTGCACGTCCCGGTCATGCTGCCGCATATAGACTTCAAATTTTTTCGCCGCGCGCCGCCGTTTCCAGCGGTAGTAAGAATTGCGCAGTCCGTAAACCCGCTCCGAAACGTTGACGTTCACTATCGCCGGCTTCATCCCCCGCCGCACATACAGCCAGCCAAAGAGCAATCCGCCCAGGTGCGCGACGTACGCCACTTCGCCGCCTCCTGACATCGCCAGCGCCAGCGTAACCACAATAAGGATTCCGACAAAATATTTCGCCTTAATCATGAAGGGGAAGGGAATCATCATGATTTCGTTTTCCGCAAACAAAACGCCGAAAGCGATGAGCACGGCGAACACCCCGCCCGACGCGCCCACCGTCGCGATTCGCGGATCCCCCAGAATGTGGGCGTAGGACAGTGCAATCGTGGTAACTGCCGCTCCGATCACCCCGATCGAATACAACTCCACGAAACGCCGCGTCCCCCACGAGGACTCGACGGAAGAACCAAACATCCAGAGCATGAACATGTTGCCGAACAAATGCCAGAAGCCCTCGTGTAGAAAGCCGTAGGTGACAATCTGCCAGATCCAGCCTTGCTGGATCACGCGCGCCGGCGCCAATTCGAAATAATGAAAGGCGTACGCCTCGAGCGGGACATGCGCCATCCCAGTCAACGCGAACAGCAGGTAGATCGCCGTGTTAATCCCGACCAGCCAAGTCACCGCCCCCGTAAAGGGAGGCAGGCTCAACGTCATGGGTTCGCCGCTACGCCGCACTCGATCTCCCCTGCTGCTAATTCTACTCGTTGGACTGTACGGAATGGGCCGCCAGCTGTGAAATCGCGAAGTCTAGTGGCCCGCTGCCCGCCGCGTTACCGCTCCGGAACCGGCACCACCGGCAAACTGCGATGCCCCGCGCGGTCCACCGCCCGCACCGCAAAAATGACGTTATCTTTCGAAATCTTCATCGTTGCCCGAGTCACGTTGCCGACGTTTTCCGCATGCTCCCACTCCGGGCTCGTCGTCGCCCGCCACAGCACCTCATATCCCGTCGCCAGCCCACCCGCAGACGCATCCCAGGTCAGCGTCGAATCATTCTCCAGATCCTTGGTCAGCAGATGCACATTCGCCGGAGGCGCCGGCGCCGCCGCCAGCGACGCCAGTGTTGCCGCATTCACCCGCGCCACGTGCGCCACGTAATCGAAATCCACAAACTTCACCAGATCGCCATACTGAATCCCGTTTTCCATCCGCACATTCTGATGCTGATGATGGAAGTCCTCGCGAAACTCTGTCAACCGCACCGCCGCAAATCCCTCCTGGTTGAACGAATAATGATCACCGCCGCGCCGATAGCGGTCCACCCGGAACACCAGCATTGGCTTCACCCCAGTGTCGTACGTCCATCCGACGCCGGCCACATACCGCGCCAGTTCCCGCGACCCGGAATCGCTCTCGCCGCCCAGCCCGCGAATCCGCCGCACGTCCTGCTCGGTGGCCGCGATCGGCACGCCCTCGGAAAACACCCGCACCACCGAATGATCCTGCTCCGCGCTCTTGTCCCCACCCACGATGTCGTTGTTGAGCACTGCCTCCAGATCCCATCCTTCATCCTTGGCCAGCTTCGCGAAGTGCCGGCTGCCGTTCAGCCCTTGCTCTTCGCCCGCCACGGTCAGAAAAATGATGGTCGCCGGAAACTTCATCTTGCTGATCACCCGCGCGCACTCCAGGCTTACGGCCGTCCCGCTCGCATCATCATTCGCCCCCGGAGCGTCGCCGTTCCCATCCAAAATATCGCTGTTGCGCGAATCGTAGTGTCCGGTGACCAGCACAATGCGCTTCGCATTCTCCGCATCCGATCCCTTCAAGACCGCATAAACATTGGTGATTTCCGTAGCCTTCGGAATCCGGTCCATCGGCTGCTCGGTGAAGCTGTCCACCTTCACCTTCAGGCAGCCGCCGCATTCTTTGGAGTAGCGCTCGAACTCCGACCGGATCCACTCCCGCGCCGCTCCAATTCCGTGCCCTGCGGCAATCGACGCCGGATCCTGCGCCGAAAGCGTCAATCGCGTTCCGAAGCTGACCAGCTTTTCCACGTCCTGCTGAATCCGCTGCGCGGAAACCTGCTGCAAGGCAGCCGCAATCTGCGGCTCCGCCGTCATTTCCCCGGCAGCTTTGGACGACTGCGCGGCGCAAGTCGCCCCCATCAGCGAAAAGATTCCCAACGCCGCAATCATCCCGCAACGCATTTTCGAGAAATGCATCCAAGACCCCATCGGGTGAATCCCGTATCCAGATGCCCGTTCCATGACCCGGAAAAATCTCTCGTCCCCAGTGGGTGCCCCTTGACCAACCGGCCAGCGAGAATCTAAATATTATCAGGAGGCTCTAATCGGCGAGGGGAGGCTTTATGGTTCTCTGTCCTGAATGCGAAAACAATCTTGATGTCGAGGAGGAAGAGGTCGACGAGGGTGAACTCATTTCGTGTCCCGAGTGCGGCACCGACTTCGAGGTGATTACCATCAATCCGCTCGAACTGAAAGCGGTCGAAGAAGGCTACGAAGAGGAAGACGAAGAGGAGGAAGAGAGCGAAGACGGTGACTATTCCTGATTCTCGATCCATGCGATTGGCGCACCTGCGCGTCCCCGGGTTCCTCTTTTTGCTTCTCCTGCCGAGTTTCAGCCTTCGGGAAAGTCGACTCGCGGCTCAACGGCCCAGCGACAAGCCCTATGCCCTGATCGCCGGAACCGTCTGGGGCCCTGACGACCGCCCGGTTTACGGTGTGCCGGTCAAGATTCGCCGTGCCAAAGACAAGAAGCCCAAATGGGAAGTCTATTCCGACCATAATGGTGAATTCGCCCAGCGCGTTCCTGCCGGAGAATCCGACTACATCCTCACCGCCGATTTAAAGCACTTCAAGTCGGCCGACGGCCAGACCCTCCATCTGGTTCAGGATGTCACCGTCCACGTCTACGATGACGAGCGGGAAGACACTGGCCTGCACCTAACTCATTAAGCGAGAGCGCCCAGCAACCGTGAGACAATAAACGCAACATGAATCGTTACCGCTCCGTGATCAAAGCTGTCGCACTCGGCTGCGCCTGTCTGATCGCACTGTCTGTCGCGGCCGGTGCTTCCCCCGACAAGAAAAACAAAAGTGTGGGCCGCTTGCTGTTTGGCAAGGTACTCGACCCGCAGGATAACCCTCTTCCCGACGCGGTCGTCTATCTCACCAATACTCGCACTCGCGCGGTGAAAACCTATATCGTCGGTTCCGATGGTGCCTACCGCTTTCCCGCTCTCTCGACCTCCGTCGATTACGAGGTCTATGCCCAGTACAAGGGCCACCGCAGCGACACCAAGTCCGTTAGCCAGTTCGACGACCGCTCCCAGGTTTACATCGACCTGAGAATTGATACTCGCTGAATCCCGTTCCCGTACCTTTTCGTGCAACTTTTCAGCACCCACCCGGGTTCAAGATAATAGGAATATCTGCCTGGAGGGGGTATTGTGACCAAACTACGCTCTTCTCATAAAAAACACCGCATTGCGAATGCGGGGCAATTGATATTCGCCGGCGCGATCTTGCTGTGTGCTGCGCTCGCCTTGGCTCAAAGCGGCTCCATGAGCCCGTATCAGGGCGAGCAGGACGGCGTCAGCGCCGGCGGCAAGTGGATGGCGTTCCGTTCGGATGACAAGATGACGGGCGCTAAGAAGGTTCGCTTCGAACTGCTCTCGAATAACTATTTCCGTGAAGATCCGAATTACCCGCCCAGAGTCGAGCTTTTCTGCGAAGACGGTAAACTCAAGCACTCCGACTTCAATCCTGGAGTCCGCCTGCCTCCTCCGAATCGCCCGGGTTTCTGGGGCCAGCCGCAGCTCGAAGTCGAAGTCCGCATCGATGACTTTCACACGTATCACGGCTGGAACTGGATGCGCGATCAAGTCCTGTCGATGGACAAGGGCACGACCCGCGGCCTGATCGGCGCTCACGTCTTTAACATCGCGCTTCCCACTCGCAGCGGACGTCAGATTGCTGAATTCTCGCCGGACGGCCTGGACCTCGACCAGGTCCGCCAAGCCTGCGACCTGGCTCCGAAGAAGCCCAGCAACTAACCGTGCTAATGTGCGGACGGCCACCAAGGGCCGTCCGCACATTAACCCCGTCAGGATTTTTCTGCCCAACGAGCTTTGACAGGTCGCAGCGCTCAGCACCCCTCCGCGCCCTCTGCGGATTTTCTCAGCGCCCTCTGCGTTTTAAGATTTTAAGCCGCTCCAAAGAAAAAAAGCCCCTTCCAGTGTGCAAGACCACCTTCTTCGCACTTGCCATTTTTCCGTTCTGCTGGCACGCTTGGTTCTCATGGACAGCGGCAGCATCCTCGGGAGTCTGGCGTTTTTCCTCTTCGCAGCCGGAATCATCATCTACAGCGTGATCCTCTACAACGGCCTGGTCCGCCTGCGCAACGAAAACGACCGCGCCTGGGCCAACATCGACGTGCTGCTCAAGCAGCGCCACGACGAAATCCCTAACCTCGTCGAAACCGTTAAGGGATACATGCAGCACGAGCAGCAGACGCTGCTAGCCGTCACCCAAGCCCGTACCGCATCGATGAACGCCTCCAGCATCGGGCAAAAAGCGGTGGCTGATCTGCAGGTAGCGAGCGCGCTGCGCGGCTTGTTTGCGGTCGCCGAGAATTATCCTGAGCTGAAAGCCAACGAAAATTTTCTCAAGCTGCAGAATCGCATCACCGAACTCGAGGAACGCATCGCCGACCGCCGCGAGTTTTTCAACGACGACGTGGCCACCTACAACACCCGCATCGGCCAGATCCCCGACGTCTTCATTGCCAGCTTCATGACTTTAAAGCCGCGCGAAATGTTCAAGGTTTCCGACGAAGACCGCCGCGTGGTGGAGGTGAAGTTCCAAGGGCAGAGCGCCCTAGGCGACTAGCGCCCCAGCCCGGGCGTCATCCTGAGCGGAGCCGCTTTTCAGGCGAAGCGAAGGATCTCCGACGATTATCAGTCAGCTCACAAGCTACGCCAGCAGTCTAGCCGCGTCCTTGGCGTGGTAAGTGAGAATAATGCTAGCCCCGGCCCGCCGGATGCTGAGCAACGACTCCATCATTACGCGCTCGCGCTCGATCCAGCCATTCCGCGCGGCCGCCTCGATCATCGCGTACTCGCCCGAAACCTGGTAGGCCGCTAGCGGCAGCTCAAAACGTTCCCGCGCCGCTGCAATCACATCCAGGTACGGCATCGCCGGCTTCACCATGATCATGTCCGCGCCTTCCTCGATGTCGGCTTCGATCTCGCGCATCGCCTCGCGGACGTTCGCCCCGTCCATCTGGTACGAGCGCCGGTCGCCAAACTGCGGCGCCGAGTCCGCCGCTTCGCGAAATGGACCATAAAACCCTGAGGCAAACTTCGCCGCATACGAAAGAATGGGAGTGTTGATCAGCTCAGCTTCATCCAGAGCCTTGCGAATCGCAGCCACGCGCCCGTCCATCATGTCCGAGGGCGCAATGATGTCGATTCCCGCTTTCGCCAGCGAAACCGAAGTCCGCGCCAGCAATTCGAGCGAAGCATCGTTCAAGATCTCATACTCCGTGGTCACCGCAGGCGGAGCGGCCACCGCTGCTCCCAATGATTGCGGGCTTGCCTTCACGATTCCGCAGTGGCCATGCGACATGTATTCGCACAGGCAGACGTCGCCCATCAGAATCAGCCCCGGCACTTCCCGCTTGATCGCCCGCGCCGCCTGCTGCACGATGCCATCCGCAGCCCACGCCCCGGTCGCGACCTCATCCTTTTTGTCGGGCAGCCCGAACAAAATCACCGACGGCACGCCCAGCGACCTCACCTCGCGCGCCTCTTTTACCGCTTCATCGACCGAGAGGTTGTACACGCCCGGCATCGACTTCACTTCTCTCCGTATCGCCTCGCCGGGGCATACAAACATCGGATAGACGAACGCGTCGGGCGTAAGACGCGTCTCGCACACCAGATTTCTCATCTCGGCCGTGCGGCGCAGCCGGCGCATGCGGGTCACAGGAAATGCCATAGCAATCACCCCGAAGGGAAGGCAAAGGTACGATCGACACGCCCTCCCCCTCAATTCTAGATCATTCCCCGCCTGAATCAGAGCACGTCAGGATCTTGGGCGGTGTCTCAGTTTGAAATCCAGAACTGTTCCGAGTTGGCGTCATCCCGACCGGAGCCGCTTTTCGGGCGGAGGGAGGGATCTCCCACCCACGAGAGGTTCCGGCTTTCCGGCACCTCTCCGCGTCCTCTGCGGATTTTCTCAGCGCACTCTGCGTTTTAAGATTCGAGGCCGCATCGCAAGAAATGCGCCCAGTTCGAGATGACCATCGAGGAGCGATATCCAAAATTCAAAGTGACCCACTACCGGATCTTGGCAGCCGAGGCGCCCAACCGGGGCAGGTGTGACTAAAGTAACCTCCTCCCTTCCTGACGTTCGTCGGAATCCCCAAATCGCTCCCATAGAATGGGGTCGGATGACTCCGCTTCGGCGCCACCGCTGGTTTATCGCAGCGGCCGGAATCACTCTGGCCTTCGCCTGCGTGTGCCTGGCGTCCCCCAAAGGCCCGGGCCTCACCGCTTTCGCCGACGTCTATGGCTTGCTCTTGATGCTGATCGCCCTGGGCGTCACTCTGGCCAATGCCTACGGCCAGCCCGGCCAGCAGCGTAGTTTTTGGCTCCTGATGGCTGCCGGGTTTCTGCTCTGGACCAGCAACCAGGTTGCTTGGACGATCTGGGAGAACCTGTTCCGTCGCGAAATCCCCGACCCTTTTCTCTTCGACATCGTCCTCTTTTTTCATGCTGTGCCCATGTTCGCGGCCGTTGCCTGGCGTCCTGACCTGCTGAACAAAGAAGGGAAAGTCCTACAGGGCGTATTCAATTTCCTCATGCTGATGGGATGGTGGGTCTTCCTCTATGCCTTTATCGTCTTCCCCCATCAATACGTATCGCTTCACATCGATATCTACAACACGTATTACGATCGTCTTTACGGAGTCGAAAACGCGCTCCTGGTCGCAGTCCTGATTCCTGCCGTCTTTACCAGTTCCGGAGGATGGCGCCGGCTCTACGCGCACCTCTTGGCCGCGACGACCGTGTATGCCGTCAACTCCCAGCTTCTCGATCGCGCCACCGCCGACAGCACGTACTACTCGGGAAGTTTGTACGATGTCCCGCTCGTCGCGACCATTGCCTGGATCGCTGCCGCTTGCCTGTCCGCTTGCGAATGGGACCTCAAGAGCGTTCCCTTCCATCTGCACCGCCGGTGGACGAAAGTCGTTCCCCGGCTCGCCATGGTCGCGATTCTCTCCTTGCCGGTTCTCGGCCTCTGGACGGTTCTGCTCGACACTTCTACGCCAACGACGCGCCTGTTTCGCATCTTCACCGTACTGGCCGCTATGTTGTTGCTGGGAGCTTTCGTCTTCCTGCGCCAGTTTTTCCAGGATCAGGCTCTCATTTCGCTTTTGCAGGAGTCCCGCCGCGCTTACGATAGCCAAAAGCGCCTGCAGGGCCAGTTGGTCCAAAAAGAAAAGCTCGCCTCGTTGGGCAACCTCGTCGCCGGCGCCGCCCACGAAATCAATCATCCGCTGAACGCTATCATGACCTTCTCCGAAGAGCTCTGGACCCAGCAGCGCCTCACCGACGATCAAAGCAGCCTGCTGCGGAAAATCGTTAATCAGGCGCGCCGCACCGGCGATCTTGTCGCCAATCTCCTCAGCTTCGCGCAGCAGGCTCCCGGACAGAAAACTCTCGTTGATCTCGGCCTTCTCTTACAGCGCGCCACTCACATGCTCGAATCGCGCCGCCAGTCTGGCCTCATCCAGGTGCAGCTCTCGGTCGATCCGGATTTTCCCCGCGTCCTCGCCAATGCCAACCAGCTCTTTCAGTCGTTCGTCGAAATCATCGAGAATGCGATCGATGCTTTGGACGAAGTTGGCGGCGGCTCGCTCGATATCACCGCTCAAAGGCGCGGCCCGGAAGTCGTGCTCACTTTTTCCGACAGCGGCCCCGGCCTGCGCGACCCGCAGCGCGTTTTCGATCCCTTCTACACGACCAAGCCGATCGGCAAAGGCACTGGCCTCGGCCTGAGCGCCGTTTACGGCGTGATCCAGGATCACAATGGCCAGATTGCCTGCCAGAATAAGCCCGAAGGCGGCGCGCTCTTTATCATCCGCCTACCCGCAACCTCAGCATCGGCCGCCCAGGTAGCGGGCGCCGGCGGCGACTAGAGTTGGATTCAAGAATGGCTTTGGGAAGGGCACGGCTTTTAGCCGTGCCGCCAGAAGCTGCCCCATTCGCGCGGCTTTAGCCGCTGAGGGAATGTCGCCCGATCGTACGCAACGAATTTTTGAAAACGCGCTCGAATCGCTTTCGCAGGCCATCCACAGAGATCGCCCCGAGGCAAACTCCCGCCTTGCTCCTGTAACATAAAACCTGCCATGGCCCTTGAATTGGCGCACACTTCGTCGCGCGTGCTCGAGTTCGAGTCTCTCCGCGAACTGCTTCGCGGATATGCCTCGTCCCCGCTCGGGCAAGGCCGCATCGCGGGGTTGAAGCCCTCCACCGACCGTGACTGGATCCAGAATCAACAAGCCTTAGCCGCAGAAATTCGCGAATTCCGCCGCGTCGGCGGACGCTTCGATTTTTCCACCCTGGTTGAGATCGGCTCCCTCGTCCAGAAATCGCGCATCGCCGGTGCCACTCTCGAAACTGCCGAGATTCGCGATGTGATTCTCCTCGTCGATCGTGCCGCCGAATGGCGTGCCATTGCGCAACAGCCGCCCGCCGCTATGCGCTCCGAATGGACCGGAGTCCGTTCGCTCTCCAACCAGATCGCCGACTTCCATGAGTTTCTGCGCTTCTTCCACGACAAGATCCGGCCCGACGGCACGCTCGAAGACAAGGCCTCGCCCGAACTCGCCCGCATCCGCCGCGAAATCGAGAAGCAGCGCCGCTCCATTCAGGAATCGTTGCGCGGATACATGCGCCGTCTCGCCGAAGGCGGCACTGTGCAGGACGAACTGATCACCATTCGCGGCGAGCGCTTTGTCATTCCCGTCAGAATTGAGCAGAAGCGCCGCGTGCAGGGTGTGATTCATGGCACCAGTTCCAGCGGGCAAACCGTGTTCGTCGAGCCGCTGGAGACCATCGAGCAGAACAACGAACTCGTGCGCCTGCTCGAAGAAGAACTCGCGGAAACTCACCGCATCCTGCTCGAAATGACCCAGCGCATCGGAGCGCAAGCGCAAGAGATCCTTACCGCCGTAGAAGTTCTGGCAGAGCTGGAACTGCAATTCGCCAAGGCCCGCTTCGCCGAAGACTACAACTGCGTCGAAGTAAAATTGTCGGGAAGCGAGCAAGAGCCATGTGAGAACAACGAACCATGTGGGGACGGGCGCATTCGCCCGTCCAGGCAGGCCGAAGGCCGCCTGCTCCTGCACAACGCCCGCCACCCTCTGCTGGAACGCAATCTCAAATCCAAGGGAGCAACCGTAGTCCCAGTCACGGTCGAACTCGAAGGCAATCGCTGGCAGTTGGTCATCACTGGCCCCAACACCGGAGGCAAAACCGTCACCCTTAAGACCGTCGGCCTCCTCGCCCTCATGGCGCAATCCGGTCTCCCCGTCCCCGCCGATCGCGCCGAGCTTCCCGTATTCGACGCCATCCTCGCCGACATCGGCGATTACCAATCGATTGAGCAGAATCTTTCCACGTTTTCCGCCCACGTTACCAACATCGATTTCATCTCGCGCACCGCTACCGCCGACTCGCTCGTTCTGCTCGACGAACTCGGCTCGGCCACCGATCCCGAAGAAGGCGCAGCCCTGGCCGTCGCGATCGCCAGCCACTTCAGCCGCATCGGCTGCATGACCGTGATCTCCACCCATCACACGTCGCTCAAAGTCTACGGAGCGAATACGCCCGGAGTCCTCAACGCGTCCGTCGGATTCAATGAAGCCACGCTCCAGCCGACCTACGAGTTGAAAGTTGGCGTGCCCGGAGCATCAGCGGGCATCAACATCGCGCAGCGCCTGGGATTGAATCCCGCAATCATCCAAAGCGCCAGAGACCGGCTCGGCACCCAAGCCCGCGATGTCGGACAATTCCTCGACAAGCTGCACGCGGACCTGCGCGAAGCCGAGAACGAGCGCCTGCGATTGCAGCAAGGCCAACAAGAATTGCAGCGCGAGAAAGACCGTTTAGCACTGGAAGGAAAAAAAGACCAGCAGGCCAAAGTCCGCGAAATGGAGAAGAAACTCGAAAGTCTCCTGCGCGATTTCGAATATCACGCGCGTGAAGCCGTCAACGCCGTGCAGGATCGCGCCGCCGCGCAAAAGCTCTCCAAAGATGCCGAGCGCCGCATCGCCAAGCTGCGCCGTGAATTCCGCGAGCAGTTCGACTCCACCGTGGTCGCGCACTCCACCGGCGCCGATCAAGGAGATCCCCACGCCCAGCCGCAACTGGTCAAGCATGTTTCAGAAGGCGACACTGTCAAGCTGAAATCCACCGGGCGCTCGGCGCGCATCGCCCGCAAGATTGATGACAATCACTTCGAAGTCGAGATGGGCGCGCTCAAGATGAAGATCGGCCGCGACGACATCGCCGAAGTCCTGACCGCCGCTCGCCCCGCGGAGACACCGGTTAAGGCCGCCAGGGCGCGCGGCATTTCGGTATCGCTAGAAAATGAAGGCGGCAACGTGCCCAGCGAAATCAACGTCATCGGCCAGACTGTCGACGACGCCAGCCGCGAAGTCGAAAAATTCGTCGACCGCGCCTTCCTCGCCGGACTGCCCCGAGTCCGCGTCGTCCACGGCAGCGGCATGGGCATCCTCCGCAAAGCCCTGCGCCAACTCCTGCAGCAGCACCCGCACGTCGCCTCAGTAGCAGAGGCCCCGCAGAACGAAGGCGGCGGCGGTGCGACGCTAGTGGAATTGAACGTCTAGCCCGTTGAACCGCAAGTCCTGTCATGCTGAGCGGAGAAGGATAGGCCGCAGGCCGATCCTTCGTAGTCGAAGCATCCCTACCAGTGACTCGGCCTCTTACCAGATAATCTTCTTCCAGTTCTCGTCGTACACCGCGCCCCGGGCGGCTGCAGCGATGGCCTGCTTCCCTTCGTCGGAAAGATCGCTGGAAACAATGTTTTTCGAATTCGCCGGATCAGAGATCACCGCTCGTTCGAAGTGGTGCGAGAGATAGCGGAAAACGGTAAGAACGTTTTCCGCCAGTTGTCCGAAGGGTTCGCCGTCAAGCGCGCGCAGCACGGTGAGTTCCAGGTACAGCGAGGGAAAATCCAGCCGGTTGCGTTCGCGCCAGATCTTAAGCGCGCTGATCTCCTGCTGGCGGCCCGAGTTGGCGACCAGGTGAATGTGCTTGGCGACATCGGTATGCACCGTCGACCCCGTTTTCTTGTTAAACAGGATGTTCCCGTAAATGCCGTGGTCCCGGTACGCCGGAACCAGGTCGACCCAGAATCCGTGAGTCGGCAGATGAATGGAGACGTTTCGCGTATTCGGTTTCAAAGTCTGCTGCGTAAGAAATTCAAACAGGTTCCAATAGATGTCCTTCATCTCCATGTCGGGCACCGGGCTCAGCGTGATCAGCACATCCGCATGCGAGGTGAGCGTGATTGCCGTGTTCTTCGCGTAAGCGCCCGAAAGCGTAATCCCCAGCAGATATTGCTTGGCCCACTGCTTGAGCAGGGGAACGACCTCGTCCACCGCCGGATGCGGCGCCGAACCCGGGTCGGCTGCAATATGGTACTTCTCTACAATCGACGCTGCGTATTGCTCAGTAGTTGGCACGGTGAAGGAGGCCTCGTAGTCTCCTATCGGCAGAATGTCTGGCAAGTTGAGGCGTAGTAACGATCCGCTAGGTCGTTTGTGACATTGCCTTCAGCGTCTAAGCGCGCCGCCGCTCTTGCTCGTCCTGCAAATCTCGTCTGGACGACGAATAAGGACGTCGGGCGGAAATGCGGTCAACGTATGTCGCTTTGTCCTCTGGCCATTCGCCCGAAGAGGGTGGCGTAATCTGATCGCTTCCGGTTGTTTTCGTGAACCATCTCAGCAGCGTCAAGACCACGACGCCGAGGACGGTAAAGAAAATCACTTTCGCGAAGATGTCCAGCACAAGCGACATGTAGGCCCGCTCCTCGGGGTAGTAGCGGTCTGTCGATCTTCTATCAGGACCAATTGTACTCTCGATCCGATCCCCGAAGCGGCGGGAGAACGGCAATCATACACATCTAGCAAGTCAAGAATGCTAGAGCCGTTCCATAAGAAGAGCGCTAGACCCTGTCTCCCTGGCTCATAAATAGCTTTGGGAAGGGCACGGCTTCGGCCCTGCCGCTACAGGTCAATTCTCGAAAAAACGGAGGAATACGCGCCCCCCAAATGCAGCCGCGTAGCGGCGGTATGTGAAAGCCCCGCACGTAAGTGCCGGGTGAAGTGGGGAATTGACGCGAGCCCGTAGGACGGCACCAGTTCTCACGCACACTCTTTAGCCCCTAAG
>CAVWHT010000005.1:0-15981 GCA_963754885.1 uncultured Acidobacteriota bacterium
GGACGGCAGTAATTGCGCAGCGCCGCCACGTGCGCCAGCGATGCGAGCACATCCACTTCCGCCAGGGCAAGTGCAGTCTGGCGGGGATGCGCTTGGCCTCCGCTGCAATCGCCGTCTCGCAACTCCGTAAAAAGGCGGTGCTCGATGTCAACGATCTTTTCCTGCGCATCGAGAATCTTGGTCTCATCTCTTTCAGTTCCGGAGTGGTGAAGCGTTCTGCGCCGACCAGCGTCTGTTTTCGTTCATAGTCCTGCGGAACCAAGTGCAGGTTCGGCTTCGAGACCTCAATGTAATAGCCAAAAATGGAATTGAACTTTACCTTGAGAGAGGAAATACCCGTGCGTCCACGTTCCCTCTGTTCGATTTGCGCCAGGACTTGCTTGCTGTTGCGCGAGAGTTCCCGCAGTTCGTCCAAGTCGCGATCCAGCCCTTCCGCGATTACGCCACCATCCGAGAAACTTAGCGGGGGCTCAGGCACAACTGTTTTCTCGATGCGTTCTCGCACGTCGGCCAGTTCATCCAGCGATGAATGCAGAGTCCTCAGTCGCTGTGCGCCGAGCCGGGCGACTGCGACGCGAACGGCGGGAGTTACTGCCCCCCGAAGAACCGCGAGTGCCAGCACGTCGCGCGGATTTGCTGTCTCAAGGGTGACGCGGCTCGGTCAGCCTTCCAGGTCGAGAATGCCGTCGAGCGCGCGCCGCAATTCCTCACGCGCAACAATTTCTCGAACGGCTGCCTCCACAGCCTCGAGCCGGCCATGAATCTCGCGCAAATCCAGTGACGGCCGCAGAAGCCAGGCGCGCAGCAGCCTCTTGCCCATAGGCGTGACCGCGCAGTCGATCGAGCGGAATAGTGTGACGCCGAGGTCGGTGCCAGCAAATAACGGTTCGATCAACTCCAGATTGCGAACCGTGACCGCATCGAGAACAAGGCAGGTCTGCCGCTCGTACCAGCCGATACGGTCGACGTGATCGAGCGATCCACGCTGGGTCGAGCGAACGTAGTAGAGGATGGCTCCCGCCGCCGCTGCGGCCGCGGTTCGCCCCGCTAATCCGAAGCCTTCCAGCGACAAAACTCCAAAATGATTCTCCAACAATGGAATCGAATGATCCGGCGCAAAGATCCAATCGTCGAGCGGAGTCTCGTACGAGCCCGCCCGCGGTCCGCGGCTGCGGAGCTAACCCATGTGGGGACAGCCGCCCTCGGCTGTCCGGCCGAGCGAGGCTTGGCTCGTTCTTGCCCGCGGTGCCTGCGCTTTCAAACAATGGCGCAGCCGATCCATAGAGCAACTCCTTAGGCCGCAGTTGTTCCAACTCTTCCTGTACCCGCCGCAGCGCGCCTTCGCCCGAAAATTCCGTTGCCCGGAATTCCCAGTCGACAAGTCCAAAGCCGCAAATCCTACGCGGTCGCCTACCTGCGCCAGCGCGGCGAGAAAGTTGTTTTCCTCCGATCCAAGTAACGAATCCGCCGCGGTTCCCGGAGTCACTACCCGCGTCACTTCCCGGCGCACCAGTTTCTTGGCCTGCCGCGGGTCTTCCATCTGTTCGCAGATTGCGACTTTGAATCCTTTGCGGATGAGCTTTGCAATGTAGCCTTCCGCGGCGTGGTAGGGCACGCCGCACATCGGTACCGCAACGCCCTTTTTCTTATTGCGGGAAGTCAGCGTGATCTGCAGCTCTTTCGACGCCAGGATCGCATCGTCAAAGAAAAGCTCGTAGAAATCACCCAAACGAAAAACAGCAGGGCAGTAGGATGTTGCTTTCTTGATGGCGGCATATTGCCGCATCAGCGGAGTGGACGGCTCGGTCATCGCGGACGGGGATTCGGTCGGTTTACTGCAACGAACAGCGCGGCGATGTTCCTCAGTGCGATTATTCCATCGGGCTTTGCCGGACACTTACCGCATGTATCACGGTTGACTCCGATCTCCTGCGGTGCTTCTCCTTTCTGGCATGGAGCTGCGTAAGGATCCCATCACTCGCTCGTGGGTGATCGCACCGGAGACGATGATCCCCGACGTCGCACCGCGCGCGGAGTCGTCCTGTCGCTTCTGTACGCCGACGCCGCCCACCTCCGAAGTGGTCTCCACATCTCCCGAGCGCCCGGCGTCCCCTGGTCTGCGCGCTCCGTCGTCCATCCCACCGCTCTCTATCACATCGAAGGCGATCGCTCCGTCGGGGCGACGGCATCTATGATCGCATGCGACGCGGTCGGCGCCCATGAGGTACTGGTCGAGAATCCGCGCCACGATCGGCATCTGTGGAACGCCAGTGATGCTGAGATCGGCTCAGTTTCTGCGGTTGGCCGCGCGAGCGCATCCTCGATCTCAAGCGCGACGGTCGCTTCAAGTACGTGAGGGTGTCGAGGACTACGGAAGCAAGCGCGGGACAGGAGTTCGAGCACCCTTCCCACGTCCCAGCTCACCGCCACTATCTTTGTTCCGCGTCGCGTACTGTATGAGTTGCGGGCGGGGCGTGAGTATTTCGTCGGCAAAAGGAGCGTTGCGTCTTTCTGCGACATCGTATCCAGCGAGAGGACCGGCAGGCCCTGCGTGTACTCGAGTCGCGGGGAGATTTCATTGCGTTGTGTCCTTATGCGCCGCGCGTCCCCTACGAAACCTGGATCTTGCCACGCACTCACGACGCCGCCTTCGAGCGAACGGGACTGAATCAGCTCGGATATACTGCGCGAACCTGGCTGCTCTGCTCCGCCGCACCTTGCAGCGCGTTCGCTCCGTCACCGAGGCATTCCATCTCGTGCTGCACACCTCGCCCAGCAGTCTGCACCGTCCAGAGATCTTGGCTACTGGAAGACTATCGATGATGACTATCACTGGCACATTGAAATGCCGTCCCCAGTCTCAGGCGAAGTCGCGAGTCGTACACATTCAAGGAGGTCTACTACTCTCCGTCACTTCTGAGACTGCAGTAGAAGCAATTGCGAGAGGCGAAAATTGATGGTTGAAACGGTATTTGATTGGATCTGTGGCGACAGCCGCCCTAGGATGTCGCCGGGCGAAACTCGGCATGCTGAAGATGAATTCCTTTGACCCCAACAGTTATTCTCTTCTATCGGCCAACCAAGCTATCCCCGGAGGCCGTCAAGTCTCTGCTGTTACAATCCCTGCCGTGAGAAAATTCCGCCCCAATTTCATAAAAAGTCTTTGCTGCTACGCGCTCATCCTAAGTCCATGCTTTGCCCAGACTGCGGCGCCATCGCTTGCAAAACAGAAGGTGCTCTGGCAAAAACTTGAGGCCGATATTCAAGACGTCGACCGGCATCTCGACGGCGTCATGGGATTGGCGATTGAAGATCTGACCGCCGGGGAGAATGTTTTCCTGCACGAGGACGAAGTCTTCGCTCAAGCCAGTTCCATTAAGATCGCAGTCCTCGCCGGTCTTGTACTTGCAGGCACAGGAAGGCAAGCTCAAACTTACGGATTTTTATACACGGTGCAGTCGTCCGATCTCGTTCCTGACAGCGACATCATGGGAGGTCTGACGCCTGGGGTTACGCGGCTTGACGCTGCGCGATCTGGCAACGATGATGGTTGCCGTCAGCGACAACTCTGCCACGAATGTGCTCATCGACCGCATCGGCATGCAGAACGTGAATGCCATGCTCGACTCACTCGGACTTGCCCACACGCGCCTGCGCCGCAAAATGATGGACCTGCAGGCCGCCAAAGAAGGTCGTGAGAACATCTCTACGCCGCGCGAAATGATGACGCTGCTCGCTGCAATTTACCGAGGTAAGGTGCTCAATAAAGAGTCGACCGTCGACTTTTTCAAGATGCTGAGTACAAATAAAGAGTCGTTCATCCCGCGCGATCTTCCCACCGACCTCAAAATCGCCAACAAGCCCGGAGAACTGGAGGCGGTGCGCAACGACTCTGGCATCGTTTTCGTGGAAGGCCGTCCTTATGTAATTTGTGTGATGACAGCATTTCTCCGCAATGAACGCGACGGGGAAGAGGCGATCACCAAGATTTCACTTGATACCTGGCGCATGTTCGACCGCCTCAGTCGCGCAACTGAGTATGGAAGAGTCGTTTCTATAGGGAATGGCGTGCGGTAACTGCCTTACGGTGCGGACAGTCCGGTGGGTTCCTGACCGAGAGTCTTTGAATCTGCTGGCAATTATTTTGCCGCAGCCCGTTTGTGGGCAGGAGCGATTGGATGGCGCATGAACTGCTCTGCGGCCTTTGCTTCCAGCGGCTGAGAAAAATAATACCCTTGTCCGTACTCGCATCCCAGTGCGAGCAGAAGGTCCGCCTGCCGGGCGCTTTCAATGCCTTCCGCAATCGCTCTCAGATTCATTTTGTGGGCCAGCGTCGCGATCAATTCAATCACGTCGCTGGCGGCCCGGTCGGTCTGCATCTCACTGACCAGCGACCGGTCGATCTTAAGCGCATCTACCGGGAACTGCCTCAGTCCACGCAGCGATGTAGTTCCAGTCCCGAAATCGTCGAGAATCACTTCGATCCCTAGATGTTTCAAATGCGAGAGCACGGCAACCGTAAGCTTCGGGTCCGCAGCGGCGACGCTTCGGTAAACTCCAGTTGCAGCCGCGAAGGATCGACGCCGGTTTCCTGTAGCGCCTTCTGTATATCGCTGAGCAGCCGCGCGTCCGCGAACTGACGCGCCGAGACGTTCGGCGGTAACGCTCACGGGCTGCTCAGAGTAATTGGCCATCTCCCACTCGTGCAGTTGCCGGCATGCCTGCAACATCAACCAGTACCCGATCGACACCAGGATTCCGGTATCCTCGGCGGCTTCGATGAAGCGGTAGGGAGAGATGAGTCCCTGCGTCGGATGATCCCATCGCAGCAGCGCCTCAAAACTCACGATGCGGCGAGTGGCAAGGTGAATGATCGGGTGGTAAAGAACTCGAAACTGGTGTTCCGTCATCGCGGCGCGTAAATCCGATTCCAGTCGCAGGCGCCCGACCGCCTTGGAGTGCATGGCCTCATCAAAAACTTCGCAGCGCGATCCGCCCAATGTCTTGGCGCGCCGCATGGCCACGCCCGCATCCTTCAGCAGATCCTCGGGCTGCTCCTGGGTCGGCGCGCTGAGGGCTATGCCAATGCTCAACGAGACCCTGACTTCGTGTCCCTCCAAAAAGAACGGCTCAGCCACTCCAGTTTGCACTCCGTGCGCCACTCGCATGGCATCGCTGGGGTCGTCCATCGCATCGAGCAAGATGGCAAATTCATCTCCCCCCAGTCGAAAAACTAGGACTTCCGCCGCTGGACCTTGCAGGGCAACGGCGTCGTGTTCTTTTAAGTGCGCTCCCAGACGGCGTCCTATTTCCTGCAGTATCTTATCGCCGGCAGCGGTTCCCATGGTCTCGTTAAAAATCTTGAAGTGATCGACATTGACCAGGAGCAGAGTATGCGGCCGCCCGGAAATCTTTCGCGATCGTGCAAATGAGTACTGCAGTCGGTCCAGAAAGAGACGCCGGTTGGGCAATCCTGTCAGCGGATCGTGAAATAGGTTGTGCTCGAGTTGTGCTTCCGCCCGTTTGCGCTCGGTCACATCACGATTCACAATCACCAGCTTCGAGACTTCGCCCTTCGCGTCTCGAATCGTGCTCGCCACCGACTCCAGCACGCGCCAGTTGCCGTTCTTGTGTCTGATCCGGTACTCCAACCGTTTTCCGATTCCTGTTTCGCGCGATTCTCGCGCGGCCTCCAACACCTTGAAGCGATCGTCGGGATGAATTTGCTCGAAAGCCGAAGTCTCTCCCAGTTCCGTTGGCGTGTAACCCAGAATTCGCTTGTAGGCGGGACTGTTGTACAGCCGCCTTCCTGTCATGTCGACCAAAGCGATCATGTCGGCGGCATTCTCGGTAACGATCTGGAACAATTCTTCCTTTTTCTTGGATTCCCGGTGGATCTGGTAAATGCGGAACTGCTGGTAGATCACCAGAACAGCCAGCGCGCCCAGAGGAATCCAGAACCATTGCAGAAGCATGCAGAGGTCTCTCTGCCGCATATATCGGTCGAACTTGGCAAAAGATTCCAGCCCCTTCGCCAGCCGCCGGCGACAAAAGAACCGCGATCGTTCCATAATGTCCGCATGACGGTTCGCCGCCTCAAGACCTACACCGGCGCCCAGGGCTACGTTTACCAGTACTACTTCGTCGGCAAACGCGCCGCCCTGCCCGACGATCCCGAATCCCCCGCCATCGAATTCGTTTTCGACGTCACCTCCGACCGTAAGCTCACCTACTCGGTCAGCGTGTTTCTGCCGGAAGCGCCGCGCGCCGCCTGGGCCGCGGCTCACGGCCGTCCCTTGAACGATGCCGAACAATATGCCGCCGTCAAACTCCGCCTCTTCCGCGCCTTCGACGAACTGGAAGACGTGAAAGCCAGCGGCCGCCGCCTCGGCATCGACGCGGCCCTGCTGGAAGAAGCGTTGTCGAGCTTAGGAGTGGAGTAAGTTGTTGCGGATTTGTCTGGTAAGGGCGTCGGACCTGAAGGCTTTGTCATCCTGAGCGGAGGACGTGGGCCGCGAAGCGGCCCACGTCCGGAGTCGAAGGATCCCGACCCGCAGTACTGAACTTTGGGAAGAAACCCGCGAACGAATTCCTACGCGGCTCGAGCGGAGCAGGGAATAGGGATCCTTCGACTGTGTGGTCGTTCGCCTTCGGGGACGGCCACTTCGCTCACGATGACAAGAATGCGTTGAGATTCAATACTTCACGATTTTCGCGAACGACGCTGGATCGAGCGATGCTCCCCCCACCAGCGCGCCGTCAATTTCTTCTTGCGCCATAAGCGACGAAACATTGTCGGGTTTCACCGACCCCCCATAAAGAATGCGCAGGTTCACAGCGAACTCTTCGCCGAAGATTCCGGTAGCTTCCTTGCGAATGACCGCATGCGCCTCAGCTGCCAGTTCCGGCGTAGCCGTCTTGCCGGTGCCAATCGCCCACACCGGTTCGTAGGCCACCACGAGTTTCGCCGCCTTCTTCGCCGAAATCGCATGGAACGCCCGTACGCACTGGCGCCGCAGAACGTCATCCGTCATCCCGGCTTCGCGTTCCTCGAGCACTTCACCCACGCAGCAGATCGGAGTGAACCCCGCTTCGAGTGCAGTTTTCAGCCGCAGGTTCACCGTGTCGTCGGTCTCGCCAAAATATTGCCGCCGCTCCGAGTGCCCGATGATTACGTGCTTCACACCCAGCGCGAGCAGTTGCGCCGCCGAAGTCTCTCCCGTAAACGCTCCTTCTTCTTTCCAGTGAACGTTCTGTGCTCCGATCGCCACGTTCGACCCTTTGGCCGCCTCCAGCGCCGCGGGCAAGTCCAAAAAGGGCGGGCATACCACGATCTCGTCGCGGCTATGTCCAGCAACCAGCGGCAGAAAGTCGCGGAAGAAGTCGCGAGTCTGGTCGGGAGTCTTGTACATCTTCCAGTTGGCGGCCATTACTTTTTTTCGCATGAGTCAGCCTTTCGTATGAATTCGCCCGCTTCTGTCTTCCTGGTAGAAGAATATTTCCTGCACTAAACTTATCCTGCCCCTTGTATCAGCACGCTATGCGCCCCAATTACTCAGACCGCCCGACCGCCGACCCTTACAATCTGGATCGCTTTGTCCAGGCCCAATCCTCGGTGTTCGACCGCGTGCTTCAGGAATTGCGCGCTGGAATGAAGACAAGTCACTGGATGTGGTTCATCTTTCCGCAAATCAAGGGTTTGGGACGAAGCCCGATCTCGATCGAATTCGCGATCGCCTCGCGTCAGGAGGCCAGCGCTTACCTGCACCATCCTGTTCTTGGCCCGCGGCTGAGAGAATGTACGCAGCTGGTTCTCCAAGTACAAGGTCGTTCAGTCGAACAGATCTTTGGATCTCCCGACGATCTCAAGTTCCAGTCGTCGATGACTCTGTTTGCCCAGGTGTCACCGGACGACGATGTCTTTGTGAGGGCGCTGCAACAATATTTCGGCGGAGTGCCCGATCAACTGACGCTCGACCGGCTTTAGCCTTATTTCTTCTCCGTCAACGCCTCAACTCCCGGCAGCTTCTGTCCCTCCAGAAACTCCAGCGACGCACCGCCTCCGGTCGAGATGTGCGTGATCTTGTCCGCAACGTTCGCTGCCTTCACGGCCGCGACCGAATCACCGCCGCCCACAATCGAAATCGCGCCGGCATTCTCGGCCACCGCGTGAGCGATCTTGAATGTTCCCCGCGAAAATCCCGGAACCTCGAACACGCCCATCGGCCCGTTCCATACGATCGTCCGCGCTGTCGAGATTTCTTCCGAGAACAGCTCAATCGTCTTTGGCCCGATGTCGAGCGCCATCTTATCCGCCGGAATCGGCTGGCCTTCGCCAACCTGCTGCACAACGGCATTCGGCTCCGGCTTCATCGCAACCACGTGATCGACCGGCAACAGCAACTTCACGTTGCGCTTTTTCGCGTCCGCCAGCAGTCGCTTCGCCAAGTCGACCTTGTCGGCTTCGAGCAGCGATTTGCCGATTTCCAGTCCCTGCGCCTTGAGGAAGGTGTAAGCCATACCACCGCCAATGATCAGCACGTTCACCTTGTCCATCAAGTTCTGGATGACGCCGATCTTGTCGCTGACCTTGGCCCCGCCCAGGATCGCAACGAACGGCTCTTCGGGATCGGCCAGCGCCTTGCCCAGATACTTCAACTCTTTTTCCATCAGCAGTCCGGCGGCGCATTGCTTCATGAATTTGGTGATGCCGGCCGTCGAGGCATGAGCCCGGTGCGCCGAGCCGAACGCATCGTTCACGTAGTACTCGGCCAGGTTCGCCAGTTGGCGAGCAAACTTCTCGTCGTTGGCTTCCTCTTCGGCGTGAAAGCGCAGGTTTTCGAGCAGCAGCGTCTGACCTTTTTCGAGCTGAGTAGCGACCTCTTCTGCTTCCGGCCCGACGCACTCCGGGCAGAAGCCGACGTTTTCTCCGCGCGCCAGTTCCTTATCGAGCAGCATGCGCAGCCGCTCGGCCACCGGCTTGAGACTCATCTTGGGATTCGGTTTGCCCTTGGGACGCCCCAGGTGCGATGCCAGAATCAGCCGCGCTCCATGCCGCAGCGCATATTCGATCGTGGGCAGGGTTTCGCGGATGCGGGTATCGTCCATGACGCGGCCGTCTTCAAGCGGCACATTGAAGTCGACGCGCATAAAGATGCGGTTGCCATTGAGCGGCAGATCACGAATGGAAAGCTTGGACATGGCGGGAGTCCTCTTTCAGATTGGGAAGTAGCGCCCAGATTGAAAGTAGCGCCGCCGTCCCGGCGGCTGTCGCGGGGGCGTCTCGCCCCCGCATGCGAGGGCAAGATGCCCTCGCGACAGCCGGCAAGCTGCCGGCGCTACGGAATTACAGGCCCTTGCTTGCGATGTAGTGGATCAGGTCGCGCACGCGGCAGGAGTATCCCCACTCGTTGTCGTACCAGGAGATCACCTTCACGCAGTTGCCGCCGACCACCATGGTGCAGGGAGAATCGACGATCGAAGAACGCGAGTCGCCCTTGTAGTCCGACGACACCAGTTCGTGCTCTTCATACCCGAGATATCCCTTCAGCGGTCCCGACTCGGACGCCTTCTTCAGCGCCGCATTCACTTCTTCCTTGGTCGTTTTCTTCTCCACCCAAACCACGAAGTCGACCACCGAAACGTTGGGTGTCGGCACGCGCATGGAGAATCCATCGATCTTGCCGCCAAGTTCCGGAATCACCAGCTTCAGCGCCTTGGCTGCCCCGGTTGAAGTCGGAATCATGTTGAGTGCGGCCGCCCGCGCGCGCCGCAAATCTTTGTGCGGGAAGTCGAGAATCACTTGGTCGTTGGTGTAGGAGTGAATCGTCGTCATCGTTCCGCAGACGATCTTGAATTCATCCTGGATGACCTTCGCCACCGGCGCCAGGCAGTTCGTGGTGCAGGACGCGTTCGAAATCACGTGATGCTTCGCCGCGTCATACTTCTCATGATTGACGCCCAGCACGACCGTGACGTCTTCATTCTTCGCCGGAGCGGAGATGATGACCTTCTTCACCGGCCCGCGCAGATGTTTCTTGGCCTCGTTGGCATCGGTAAAGCGCCCAGTCGACTCGATCACCACCTGCGCGCCCACCGATTCCCAGGGCAGCGCCGCCGGATCCTTCTCCTTGAACACCTTGATGGTCTTGCCATCGACCGTGATGCTGTCCGCGCCCGCCGACACCTGGTTCGGCAGGTTGCCCAGCACCGAGTCATACTTCAGCAGGTGGGCCAGCGTTTTCGGATCCGTCAGATCGTTGACCGCAACGAACTCCAGGTTGGGGTCTTTCAGAGAAGCGCGCAGCACATTGCGGCCGATTCGTCCGAAGCCGTTAATCCCTACTTTGATTGCCATGGTTCCTCCGTAGATTTATGAAGGGCACAAACAGATGTCGTTTACGGTTGAGTAGTAAACCACTGATGTTAGCAGGGAAGGGGAAGCGCCGTAAACGAGTGCAGGATTACTCTTGGCTCACTTCCGTCCCAATCACGGAATGGAGTACGCAGGATCACTGACTTTGCCGCTTTCGTAACATCTGAAGGCCGATTAGGAATCTCGCGCTAGAATTCGAGGCGCAACTGAAATGCGATCATCCGCGGGCTGCTATCCCCACCTAATCCCACTCCGAGCAACCCGGTTGGAGGCGATGTTGTGTAGGTCAGTGCGCCGAAACCTGTCTGCGTAGACGGCTTTCCCGGTATTCCTGCCAGCACCATGCTCGGTAAACCGAAGTTGGGATGATTGAAGACATTGAAGAACTGTGCATCAAAGCGCATCTTCAGGTGCTCGGCCACAGGAAACCACTTCGTAAGATAGAAGTCGTTCCATACGAAATCAGGGCCACGCAGGGCATTGCGAGCCAGATTTCCGAATTGGCAAGTCTGCGGCGTATCCGCGCCATGGCACGCCCCCGTGCTGGGATCGACGGCGGAAACAAACGCATCCGGGTTCAGCCACTGGACGGTTCCGGGCTGCGTAATTCCTGAAATCGGATGGTGCTCATAAACAGGTACGCCCGGTACAACACTGGCGAATTGTGCGCCGCCGCCTTGTACGACTCCTTGTCCGTTCGCCGAATACGGCGTGCTCACAACCGAAAATGGAACGCCGCTGTGCCAGAACGCTGTTCCCGATACCTGCCAGCCGTTCAGGGCATATCCAAGCGAGCGGCCTCGCACCCTGAATGGAAGCTGGTACACATACTGTCCCGTGAGATTGTGCCTGATGTCGTAATCGCAGGAGCCGTAATCCCGGTGAAGATCACCCGGAAGCGGTGACAAAATTCCTCCCGCAGAGAATTGCAGGAAGCCACCGTTCGAGACGGTGTCCAGGCAATGGCTCCACGTGTAGTTGACCTGCCCTTGCAGCCCATGCCCCATACGTTTCATCGCAGTCAGTTGCAACCCGCTGTAGTGGCTATTGGCTCCAGTCGAGAATTGTGTGACTGCACCGAAGCGAGGATCGATTGGGCTAAATGCCGAATTGTTGGGATTCTGATACGGAAAGGGTGCAAAGCATCCAGCGCACACTGTCTGATAGCCATTGACTTGCGTGGTGTAAGGCTGATTTACGGCACGAGTTCCGACGTATTGCGCCTGAACGCTGGCGGTCGTCCCGATTTGATGCTCAATACCAAGGCTCCATTGCATGAAGTAGGGCGCGTGGAGTTTGCCGCTGGGCACGGCGGTAATCGCAATTGGAGGCAGACATGAAGCCGGGTTCGCAAGCGCGGATCCACAAGAAAGCTGCCCTTGCGCGAAACCCGATGTGAATCTCTGATCTGCGGCGATGGTTGCATCTACCGCGCTGTTCGGCACTCCCGGCGCAATTGCCGTTCCGCCTACGGTTCCCAGAAGGCCGCCTTGATACGTTTGCACATAAGGCGGATTCATCCCCACCAGATCAGCCACGGTTCCCGGCAGCAGATCGCTGAACAGTCCGAACCCAGTTCTCAACACAGTTTTCGGCTCGACCTGCCACGCAACTGCCGTTCTCGGTTGCAGGATCGCAAGCGGTGTCGATGAGAACAGTTTGCCAAGATGCGTCTGAATCGCATCGCTGAGCGGCTGATTCACATCGTGCGAAATGGAATCGAACGCGCCCTGAAGGCGGCCGATCTCATCATGCGGATTGAGCGGGTTCGAATTGAAAGTGTCCCGCAGGCCAATCGTCCACGTCAGCTTTTTGGTGATCTTCCAAGTGTCCTGTGCGTAGAAATCGAGATTCAGGAAGTTGAACGGTTCGTTCACATTGGTCGGGAATGTCTTTGTCGCCGTGGATGCCACGCCATAGATGAACTGCGGCAAATCCGTATACGAGACGAGCGGAACCGTGCCTTCGCCGAAGTCGAAATCATTCAGGCGGAAGATTCGAATATTCGTTCCGATCCTGACCTCGTGGGATCCCCGGCTCCAAGCCAGATTATCGTTGATGAAGAACCTCGAAGCTCGCCTGCCCTGAAGCCAGGTATTGTCCCGCCCTCCAACCGTTGTGAACGGCGCATTCGCTCCGCTACCCTGTAGCACGATGGGAAAAGCAGCCAGCGTTTTCTGGAAATCGCTGGGCGCGAACAGGCTCGAATACCACGAGAAAGCTGGATTGAAGTAGTTGACCAGATTCTGCGAAAACACGTGGGTGTAGCCCGCTGCAAAGGAGTACAGCGGCTGCGGCGAAATGGCATTGAACAATGGATCGATCGGATCGGTGTAGGCAGCCTGCAATCCTGTGTCAGCCTGAAAACGGAACCATGCGGTGTTGTTCGTGTCGATGTTGTAGTCGATTCGAGCGGTCTGCACCTGCTCGCGGTCGTCGCTGGAATGAGAAACGCTTTGCCGATTGGCGCAGCCGTTGCCGTTCGGTATCGCTCCGGAAGCCGGAGAGCCGTCCACATTAAACGGGCATCCCAAGACCGTGAGCGGCACTCCGCTGGTATTGCCGTACAACGAAAACATGCTTTGGTAGAACGGCACAAGGCCCGGCGCTGGCGCGTAGGTCGATCCGGTGATCAAGTCGGCTCCTCCGAGCGGAAGCTGCTGCAACACGTATCTCTGGAACAAGGGAGTCGGAACTGTCGCAGGCGTAACGATGGGCAGTGCTATTCGGACCCACTCGCTATCGAAAAAGAAGAACAACTTGTCGCGGAGAATCGGCCCACCCAAGCTGCCCCCGAAATGATTCACGTTCGAACCCGGCTTGTGATTCCCCGGTGTGGCATTCGTGAAGTAATCCGCCGCATTGAGAATCGAACCGTTCCACAGCTCGTAGAGGTTCCCGTGGAATTTGTTCGTGCCAGACTTGGTCACGTAGTTGACCTGCGACGCACCGTACCGGCCTTGATCGACCGAATAGGAAAGCGTATTGACGGTCACCTCCGAAATTGAATTCAGTCCCAACACAAGATTGGTCGAGAGACCACTGTTCAGGTTTGTTAGAGGATCGTTGGTTTCCAGGCCATCCACGATGTAGCCGTTCGAGAGAGCAGGCAGCCCATTGAACTCCACATTGCCATATCCATTCGTGCCGCCGACGAAATCATTTCCGCTTCCCGCAGTGTTGATGAGGGCGCCGGGGGCGAACTGCAACGGGTAAGTCAAATCCCCGCCCGGATTGGGCAGGTCTTCGAGCGCAGGCGCGTCCAGAGTCGTTGACGTGTTGGCATTGCTGGGATTGATGATGGGAGCTTCGGAATTCACTTCCACTGATTCATTAGAATGCGCCACTCGGAGGGTGAAGTTGACCGTCTGCTTCTGCCCCAGGCCTGAGAAGACGTTGTTCGCCGTTTGTGGCTCAAAGCCTTGAGCGTTGATCTCGACCTTGTACGAACCGGGCTTTAGCTGGGGGAAATTGAACCGGCCTGCCTCGTCTGTCCTCACGCTACGCTTCGAACCTGTATCGAGGCTCGTGACGGTCACTACGGCACCGGAAACCACGGCTCCGGTGGAATCGTTCGCCTGCCCCTGAATCGCACTAGTGGTCTCCCCTTGACCGAATGCGTGGATTGACAGCAGGCAAAGAACAGCGATTCCTAGATAGGCACGGGAATATTGCATAGTGAACCCAGAAACTGGACCGCCGATCAAATGCGTAGTGCATTAATCGTGGCTTATAATGGGTAGTTAATCATAGTTAACACAGGAAGTCCAGAGGCGGGTGGCCCAGGCATTTGATCTCGCGGGCACCATCAACACAGTGGGTGGCCGGGTGGCCCGGGCTTTTGATCTTGCGGGCATTACCTCGACAGCGGGGTGCCCCGTTCTTCGCGTTCTTGGCGAAGAGCGGGAGTCGAAAATGCCGGCGCCAAGTGGGTTTGATCACGTGTCCACAACGAAATCAACACGCAACATCGCCGCCCACCCTTGCAAAAAAACCGTGTCAAGTCCTAGGACATGCTTTACAAGTTGTCCCGGGACGTTTTGTAAAGGATGTCATGTAGACTGAACACAAAAAACGCAAGGATGGGGCACCCCCTGTGGGAATGGTGCACGCAAAGATCGTTAAAGGTGCGCCGCCCGCCTCGGGTAAATGGTTCAGTTTGAACTCCGCAGGTCTAGCAATCGGTTCCGGCCTGTGGGAAACTGAGGCATGAGGAAACCACAATTGGAAGTAACTGCTCACCACGGAGTCGTTCCTGTGGAGGGCAGGTGCGCCTCGTGCGCGAACGTCAGATTCCACGTTAAGAAGGTCCCTGAAATATTGGACCGAGCAGACGCCCTAAAGTCTCTTAAAAACCAATTCAAACGCCACTTCGAGCAGGTCCACATGCGAGAGGACGCCAGCCAGGCTGCTGCCCGGATCGTGCGTGAGGCGACGAAGGATTAACTGCCCGCGAGATCGTCGTCTGGGGACGGCAGTTCCAATGTATGCCAAATGATCTAGGGAGTAGAGCGGGCGCGGGAGCAAACTGACTCATTACCGCCGCTCGAAACGTCCGGCCAAATCGCTGGATGCCTCTCAGCACGTTACTCCTGTAACTGAAAAATCCGGGTGTGTTGTCAGTCGAATGTAGGCTACGCCAGTGCGGACGTTATGCAGAAACTGACCATGAAAAACAAGTTACAACTCGCGCTCACAGCTTTGATGATACTTTGCAGCAGCGTCATGTGGAGTCAAGATGTTAAAGTCCGAACAGTTTCCCAAATAAAGCCTTTGTGTGATGCGTACCTAGCGTTAGAATCCACTTCCCATGTCTCGGTTTTTCAGGCAGTGGACGCCGGATCGTGCGGAGGCTATGTTACGGGACTGATGGAGCAAGTATCGTTAAGTCCCGTTCTCAACATCGTCGATGGTGCCGATGGTGAGTCAGCGCCAAATGGCAAATTTCTCATAGGTACATGGGGCGAAGCAGTCACCGCCGATCAAGTCACAAGGGTCTTTATCAAATTTGTAAACGACCAGCCTCAGTGGCTGGACAAACCTGCTTATCTGGCTATTGAAAAAGCGAGCGTGGACAACGGGCTTCTAACCTATAAGCAATGGAGTCAGCCTCACAGTTATGTATCCATTCCAGCAGACGGCAAACACCCCTTAAAGTGAATCACTTGGCAGGTGGCCCAGCCTTTGGCATTTCGATTTTCTCTTCCCGTTCCGAAACTGCGGTGCCCCGTCCTTGCGCTTTTTGCAAGGGCGGGTACTGGCTCTTTTGAGTCCTCCGAGGCGGGTGGCCCAGGCTTTTGATCTTTGCGGGCACTACCAACACAGTGGGTGCCCCGTCCCTTCGCGTTTTTTGCGAAGGCGGGAACCGGAAATGCCGGCGCCAAGTGGGTTTGATCACGTGTCCACAACAAAATCAAATAGCACACGCAGCATCGCCGCCCACCCTTGCAAAAAACGCAAGGATGGGGCACCCCCAGTGGGAATGGTGCACGCAAAGATCGTTTAAAGGTGGGCCATCCGCCTGGCTCGTAATATTGCCTTAACAATCATCCGGCTCGCCTTCCGCCACCCCTCCAACCTGTGACTGCCGTCGCAAACTCCCGCGA
>CAVWHT010000006.1:0-18328 GCA_963754885.1 uncultured Acidobacteriota bacterium
GCCGCCTGGATTGCCGAAGAGGTCCCGCAATGCGGCTATTGCCAGACTGGACAAATCATGTCGGCAGCCGCTCTATTGGCCAAGACGCCGCATCCGACCGATGAGCAAATTACGCAGGCCATGAATGGCAACCTCTGCCGCTGCGGAACCTATGAACGGATCCGCAAGGCGATTCACCGCGCGGCCGCCGGCGATGGAGGTGCGCGATGAGCCCACTTTCCCGCCGCGAATTTGTGGGAGCCGGAATCGCCGCCGGTGCTGGACTGGTCATTGGCTTCTATCTGCCGCACGGCAACGAATCCGGCAAGAAATCTTTTTCTCCCAACGCTTATCTGCGAATCACTCCCGACAACAAAGTCACCATCGTGGTCGCGCGCTCCGAAATGGGTCAGGGCGTACGCACCGCGTTGCCCATGATCCTCGCCGAGGAACTAGAAGCCGACTGGAAGCAGATCGAAATCGAACAGGCTGGAGCCAGCACGCTCTTCGGCGATCAGACCACCGGAGGCAGTGCCAGCATCCGCACAACCTGGGATCCGATGCGCAAAGCCGGCGCGGCCGCCCGTGAGATGCTGATCTCCGCCGCCGCTTTGACCTGGAATGTTCCACGATCCGGCTGCACCGCAGAAAACAGTCACGTCAAGCACGCGGCTTCCAATCGCAGTCTGAGTTATGGAGATCTCGTCGCCAAGGCTTCGACTCTGCCAATTCCCACCGACGTGCCGCTGAAGCAGAGCAAAGACTACAAGATCGTCGGCCAGCGACTGCCACGGCTCGACACTCCGGACAAGGTCAAAGGCGACGCCGTTTTCGGCATCGACTTCCGTTTGCCCGGAATGAAATATGCCGTGCTGTCGCGCTGTCCCACCATCGGCGGGAAGGTCTCGGGATTTGACGATAAAGAATCGAAGAAGATTTCCGGCGTGACCTACGTCGGCAAGATCGGCGACTCAGCCGTTGCGGTAGTCGCCGACAGCGTCTGGGGCGCGATGGAGGGCCGCCGCCTGCTCAACGTCACCTGGGACGATGGTCCGAACAAAGATCTCAACACGGCCGCCGTCATGGCTTCGCTCAAGCAAGCGGCGTCGAAAAAGGGAGTGAACATGTACGCCGCCGGCGAGCCCGCGAAAGTTTCCGGCCGGCATATCTCCGCCGAGTACACGCTGCCCTTCATGGCGCACGCGCCCATGGAGCCGGGAAACTGCACGGCGGACTTCCAGGGCACGAGGTGCGAACTGTGGGCGCCGACGCAGGTTCCACAGGATTGCCGCGATTCGGCCGCCGCGGCTGTCGGACTCGATCCCGATCAGGTGAAGGTGAACGTCACGCTGATGGGCGGAGGCTTCGGCCGCCGACTCGAGCATGACTACGCCGTCGAAGCCGCGCTCGTTTCCAAGGCCATCAACGCTCCCGTCAAAGTGATCTGGACCCGCGAAGATGACATGCGCTTCTCCACGTACCGGCCGGCCAGCCTGCATCAACTCAACGCCACGCTCGATGGATCGGGCTTTCCGGTTGCGCTGACCCATCGTATCATCGCGCCCTCGATCAGCGGGCAAAAAGGCCAGCCCGTTCCGAACGGAGTGGATCCCGATCTTCCCGACGAGGCCGGCCCAGTTTACGGCGTGCCCAATTACAACATCGAATATGTACTGACCGAAACTCCCGTGCCCCTCGGCTGGATGCGTTCCGTCTATGCGCTGCAAGCGGCATTCGCGCTGGAAAGTTTCATCGACGAACTGGCTGTCGCGGCGGGCAAAGATCCGCTGCAGTATCGCTTGCACTTGCTTGCGAAGGATCAGGATCTTCCCTACTTCACCACAACCTGGCACACGGCGCGCTTCCGCGCAGCCTTGCAGCTCGCCGCCGAGAAGTCAGGATGGGACAAGCCTCTGCCCGCCGGCCGCTACCGCGGCGTGGCCTGCTTCGGCTGCTTCTCTTCATACATGGCGGAGGTGGTCGAGATCAGCATGGAAAACGATCAGCCGCGCGTGCATCGCGTCGTGGCCGTGGTCGATTGCGGACAGGTCGTGAATCCCAGCATCCTCGAGCAACAGATTCAGGGTGGGATCGTGTATGGTCTGGCGAATGCGCTGCGAGCCAAGATCACGATCGATAAGGGCCGCGTGGTCCAGGGCAACTTCGACGACTACGCACCGCTTCGCATGGAAGAAACTCCGGCCGTAGAGGTCTACGCGGTCCCAAGCCAGGAAGTCCCGACAGGAATCGGCGAGCCCTCGGTGCCTCCGGTAGCCCCAGCGCTGTGCAATGCCATTTATTCGGCGACGAAGAAGCGAATCCGAGCGTTGCCAATTCTAAGCTGATGGCGTAGCGCCGGCGTCCAGTGGGCAGTCGGCAGCACGGGCGCCTGCGGGCGATTCGTAGCGTCGGCGTCCCGCCGGCTGTCCGGAGGGCCTGCCCTGAGCGAAGTCGAAGGGGCGTCTCGCCCGCCGTGCCGCCAGCAACAGGGACCTCGCGGCCTTTCAGGAGACCTCATGTTCCGCCAGTGGATCGCCGCCATCCTGCTTCTCGCTCCCCTGGCGCTGGCCCAAAATCCTCCGGCATCGTCCGTTCCTCCCTCCCGCCTCGCTCACTTGCGCCACGGCATCAACCTCAGCGAATGGTTCGCGCAGGTCTACGATCCCAAGGGATACACAAAGGAGCACTTCGAATCCTGGACGACTTCCGCCGACATCGCCTTGATCAAGTCCGCCGGCTTCGATCACGTGCGCCTCAGCGTGAATCCGCAACCGATGATGGACGCCGCTCAGCGTCAGGGAGGCACCGCAGAATATTTCGGTTATCTCGACACAGCCATAAAGATGATTCTCGACGCGGGCCTCGCGGTCGAACTTGACATGCATCCCGATTCAGATTTCAAAGCGCGTCTTAAAGACGATGACTTCGTTGAGCGTTTCGCAGACTTCTGGCGCATGGTGGCGAAGCACTACGCTGCGTGGGATTCCGAGCGCATTTTTTTCGAGATTCTGAACGAACCGGAGATGAGCGATCCCTATCGCTGGTACGGAGTGGAAGCCAAGCTGGCTGCCGCCATCCGCCAAGGCTCGCCCACGCATACTATTCTTGCCACCGGCGCGCGCTGGGACGACGACGGTGACCTCATTTCGCTCGAGCCGCTGCGCGATCCCAACGTCATCTACGTCTTCCATTTCTACGAGCCTCACATCTTCACGCATCAGGGAGCAACCTGGAGCGTGTACTACTGGCACTGGCTCGAGGGCCTGCACTATCCGTCGAACCCGCAGAATGCGGCGCAAGTGGCCGAATCGTTGCCGGACGCAGTGCACCGTCTCGACGTGATTCGTTATGGGCAAGACCATTGGGATGCCGCGCGCATCGAAGCCGAAATCAACCAGGCGGCCGACTGGGCTAGGCGAAACAACGTGCCGCTCGTCTGCAACGAGTTCGGCGTCTATCGCAAAGTCGATCCGCAAGATCGAGCCGAATGGATCAAAGAAGTCCGCACCTCGCTCGAACGCCACAATATCGGCTGGGCCATGTGGGATTACTCCGGCAGTTTCGGAGTGGTCACGAAGAAAGACGGCAAGGCCACGCTGGATGAAAGCACAGTGAAAGCCCTGGGCCTGCGCTGAAGATCAGAACGCACCCAGCCACTTCACCGGAAACCGCGCGGCCAGCGCATTCGCGAGGCGCTCATCAGCGGTAATTAAATCCGCCCCCGCCTGAACAGCCAATGCCGCATATAAACAGTCATAGAGGCTTCGATCGTAGGCGAACGCGATTTTTAAAGCCTCCGGTAGCAGCGCACTCGAAGACACGGTCGTAAACTGCCGAGCCTCAAAATCCGCGACCGCGTTCTCGGCATCGTTGCGGTTCCAGCGCCCGCGCCGTGCACCCTTCCAAAGAACATTGCCCAACTCTGCCCAAAAAATATCCGGAACAACGAAATCCACCTCCCCGTCGCGGTAGCGCTGGAACAAGTGCAAAGCCTCGTTAGTGAGAGGCTCATTGGCCGCCGGCAACGCCCACTTCAGCGCGACGCTGGCATCAAGGACCAGCGTGATCACCGCTCCCGATCCTCGCGAATCATTTCCTCGGCCGAAGGGAACGGACCAGGGGTTAGGGGCGGCTTGGCCCGGAGTTCAGCAAGCCGGTCGTAAAACTCCCGACGTCCTCTTTAACTCTGCTTCGGTCGGAATGTTCTGCTTCAGCAGGCCGATGACTTCAGCGGCCATGGACCTGTGATTTTCTCTAGCGCGCTTGCGCAGCGCCTTGTAAACATCCTCTGGAACATTCTCGACATAGAGCGTAGCCATAGGGGTCTCCTTGGAATATCCTAGCATCTACCTAGGCACAATCCAACCCCGTACTTCTTGACACTTCCCCGCCTCCACCTTTATCCTAACTCTTGCTCCTTGCGGTACTTACGCCTCTTGGCGTGCTTCCGCGGGCCGGTGCCGGCGCGATTGCCGCGGAGGTTTCGCCATGTTCCTCGACATCAAAGAATTGGAGCTTCATCCTCTCGATTTCGAGGAGGAGTTGCAGCCCGGTGTCATCGACCTCGGAGATGAAGCCCGGCAGCGTACCGTCCTGAAAACGTCGGGACATGCGGAGGTGGTCGAGGAGCATCACGGTAAGCACGAAGTCATTCGAGACATCCGCCTGCGGGGATCGCTGAAGACCGGGCTCGACTTGCAATGCGCCCGCTGCCTGGAACCGGTCAAGCAGGATATCCAGCGGGATTTCGAATTGCTATATCGTCCGCTCGGCGCCGACGCCGGCCGTGACGAGCTTTCCGTGACCGATGCGGAAGCCGAGATCGGATATTATCAGGGAAACGGCCTCCTGCTGGAAGATGTGCTGCGCGAGCAGGTTCTGCTGGCGCTGCCGTTGAAGGTCACCTGCCGCGCCGATTGCAAGGGGCTCTGCCCGCACTGCGGCAAGAATTTGAACCAGGAACAGTGTTCCTGCTCGACGGAAACAGAAGATCCGCGCTGGGCGGCGTTGAAGGACGTCCGCAGCCGGCTCGAGCACTGATTTAGAACCAACACCTCATGCGGGTGCCCCATCCTTCTCGCGTTTTATGCGAGAGAGCCTGCCCTGAGCGCAGTCGAAGGGGTGGGGATTTTGACTTTAAGAATTTTCAGCGGTAGGCCCCGAGGCTCCGCAAAAGGAATTAACCACCATGCCGAATCCAAAACGTCGTCACTCCCAGAAGCGCACCTCCACCCGGCGCGCTCACGATGCTCTGAAAGGCCACAGCCTGTCCGAGTGCCCCAACTGTCACGAGAAAAAAATGCCGCACCGCGCCTGCCCCAAGTGCGGATACTATAAGGGACGCGAAGTTCTCGATGTCGAGGAAGCCAGCTAACTCATAAGCCATGCCTAGCGTGATCGCGCTGGATGCGATGGGTTCCGACCGCGCTCCCAAGCCTGAAATCGAGGGAGCCATTCAGGCCGCGCGCCAATACGGCGTGCGCGTCGTGCTGGTCGGCCCCGAAGCAATCGTCAAGGCCGAACTCGACCGCCACTCCGCGGCCGCGCGCCTGCCTATCGAAATTGTCCATGCCAGCGATTACATCACCATGGACGACAAGGTGGAGGCTATTCGCGCCAAGCGCGATTCCTCCATGCGCGTGGGACTGCGAATGGTGCGTGAGGGCCAAGCCTCCGGTTTCGTCACTGCCGGCAACACCGGCGCGGCCATGGCTACCGCAAAAATCGTCCTGGGCGCGGTGCCCGGGGTCGATCGCCCGGCACTCGCCGCGGTCTTTCCCACCGCTCCCGGCAATCCTGCCATGCTGCTCGATGTGGGGGCCAACGTCGACTGCTCGGCGCAAAATCTAGAACAATTCGCCGTGATGGGTGACGTCTACTTCCGCGCGATGTACGGCAAAAAGCCGGGCTCCCTCGGACCTCGCGTGGGCCTGCTTTCCATCGGCGAAGAAGAAAGCAAAGGCAACGATCTTACCCGCGAAGCTTTTCAACTGCTCAAACAGCTGCCTCTGAACTTTATCGGCAACGTGGAAGGCCGCGACCTCTATAACGGCGAGGTCGACGTTATCGTCGCCGACGGTTTCGTTGGCAATGTCGCCCTCAAGATTTCCGAAGGAGTCGCCAACCTGGTTCGCACCGCGCTGAAAGAATCTCTGAAAGCGACCATTACGCGCCAGGTCGGAGCCTTGCTCTCCCGCAGCGCCTTCACCGATTTCAAGAAACGCCTCGATCACACCGAATACGGAGGCGCACCGCTCCTCGGCGTGAAGGGTGTTTGCATCATCACGCATGGATCGTCGAACGCCAACGCAATGAAGAACGCCGTGCGCGTGGCCGCGGAATTTTCCCAGCGCGGAATCAACGATTCCATCGAGCGTGGCCTGGCCGCGTTGCATCCCGCTTCGCACGAAGAAGTCACACATTCCAACTGAATCTCACCCATGAGCGAAAACACGATCGCACTGCTTTTCCCCGGCCAGGGATCCCAAGTCATCGGCATGGGCAGGGAACTCGCCGAAAAATATCCGGTGGCCCGGCAGACTTTTGCGGAAGCTGACGAAGCCCTCGGCTACAAATTGTCGCAACTGTGCTTCGAGGGTCCGGAAGACCAATTGCGCCTCACCGAAATCACTCAGCCCGCGATTCTCACCACATCGATCGCAGCGCTGCGCGTGCTGGAAACCCGCATGCCCAAGCCCTGTTTCGTCGGCGGACATAGTCTGGGCGAATACTCGGCGCACGTCGCTTCCGGAACTTTCAGCTTTGGCGACGCCGTGCGCACGGTTCGCAATCGCGGCAAATATATGCAGGAAGCAGTTCCTGTGGGCGAAGGCACCATGGCCGCGATCCTCGGCATGGACCTCGAAAAAGTCACTGCGGTCTGCGGGGACGCGGCCCAGAACCAGGTCTGCTCGCCCGCCAACATCAACTCGCCCGAACAGATCGTCATCTCCGGCAATACCGCGGCTGTCGAGCGCGCCACGAAACTAGCCGACGAGCGCGGCGCCAAGCGCGCCAAAATTCTCCCGGTCAGCGCTCCCTTCCATTGTTCGCTCATGCAGCCGGCGCAGGATCGCTTGAAGGCCGACCTCGCAAGAATCAAGATGCAGAAGCCGGTTTATCCCGTGGCTTGCAACGTGGATGCGGCCCTCGTAACGGATGATATTCGCGCTCTCGACACATTGGTCCGCCAGGTCACCGGCGCCGTGCAGTGGGATCAATGCATGCGCGTGCTGATCGCGCAAGGCATCCAGACGTTCATCGAAGTTGGTCCGGGGAAAGTTCTCTGCGGACTGATGCGCCAGATTGATCGCTCGAAAACTGCCCTCAATGTCGGTGACGAAGCCTCGCTGTTGAGTGCCCTGCAACGCTTGGGATGAGCGCCCTCTAATACGAGCGTCACCAGTCTGGCGCCTCGCTCGTGATCTTGTTCGTCTCCAGTTACTCCCGCACACTGCACTCATGACCCGCTCTCTTCTTGGCTGAGAAGGTCGCTCCCGAACATGGACCAGCCGTCTCGGTCCGTATTCAAGAGGCCTCCCTATACGCCGACGCATGCGAGCCGCGGTCCATCCTGCGAAAACCGAGAAGGGAAGCTGCACTCGATGAAGATCAAGAGATTGGCTGCCATGACACTCGCGTTGCTGGTGGTCGGTGTCCTCGCCACGGCCCAGATCAGGCCCACCAGCGGCAAGGTGCTGGTCCCCGATTCGAGTATTGAAAAGCCACTCGACATTGGGAGGGCTGCCCACACGAATATTCAGGTCTTTCTGCCCAAGGAACTTTTGCGAAACGAGCAGATGTCAGGCCCTCCTTATGCCGGATACGCCTATGAGACGCCTGCGTCGTTGGCCTGCGTTTACGGGCTGGTCACGGCGGTTACAGGGTGCAACCCGAACACGGTGACGAAAATTCCCGTAGGCGGCGCCCGAATGATCGCGATCGTCGACGCCTACAACGCGCCGAATGCGGCCAGCGACCTGGCTAAATTCTCCATGCAGTTCGGCTTGCCGCCGGCCAGTTTCCAGGTGGTTTATGCCAGCGGAGTACAGCCCGCATACGACATGGGATGGGAATTTGAAGAATCCCTCGACGTGCAGTGGGCCCACGCCATGGCGCCCGAGGCCAAGATCGTCCTGGTTGAGGCGGCGTCGAACAGCTTTAAGGACCTGATGGCTGCCGAAGACATAGCCGCCAAAATGGTCAACGCCGCTGGCGGCGGAGAAGTATCGAACAGTTGGGGAGGAGGCGAATTCTACGGCGAAACGGCATATGACTCGCACTTCGTGAAGGCCGGCGTTGTGTTTCTCGCTTCCGCGGGGGACTATCCCGGCACGAGTTGGCCGGGCACGTCACCCAACGTAGTCTCGGCGGGAGGCACCACCGTGCGTCGCAATCCTGCGACCGGCAACTATGTCGCGGAAACTCCGTGGGATTCGGCTGGAGGCGGCCTCAGCGCGCTGGAACCGCGTCCCAGCTATCAAAGCAAGATTTTGTCCACGGTCGGAAATTACCGCGGCGTTCCCGACCTGTCTTTCGATTCCAATCCCGTGACCGGCGTTTGGGTGTACGACTCGAATGTAGGCGGATGGAACATTGTGGGAGGGACCAGCGTGGCCTCACCCGCCCTGGCCGGCATTCTCAACCTCGCGGGAAGTTTCTACACCTCGTCGAACGCGGAGTTGACGGCCATCTATGGCAAGATCGGCGTCGCGGCGGACTTCAGCGACATTGCGTCCGGCTACTGCGGTCCCTATGCGGGATACACCGCGGGCACCGGGTGGGACTTCTGCACCGGCGTCGGCTCCAGCAGGGGAAAGTTGGGAAAGTAGTTTCTACCTCGGGCAAGACGGCCCATGTCGACATCGAGTGGGCCGTTGTTTTTTAGCGACTCAGTGCCAGCTTTTCAGTGCCAGCAATCCAGTGCAGCCTGTCAGTGAAAGATCAGCTCGCAAGGCGGAAAACTGAGCGTGTTGTCGGTTTTCTCGACCCACACCTGCGCGTGCTCTGAGCGATCGTTCACGATAACATCCACCACCACCCCGCTGCCCGGCCCTGGACAAGTGCTCGCGCCATAAACCTTTTCCGTCTTGATCAGGCCCCACTCGCCGCCCGGCCCCCAATCGCGGTAAAAGTCCGCATACGGATAATCGTGCATCGACTTGCGATCAAGATGTTTCTGCCAGTCGGGATCGTGCATCCAGATGCCGTATGCGGCGTTATAATCCTGCCGCTGCAGGGCCTGGAAGAAATGCCCGACAAGCCGCTCCTGCGGCCAGTACCGGAACCACCAACCCAGGCAGAACACGATCAAAGCGATGCCGATCGTCCAGAAAATCCGAAGATTCCGCTTGCGCGCTTTTTGCGGATCGTATTCCTTCGCGTCCAGGAGCGTCATGCCTCTAGCATAACGGACACGGCAGACAAAGCAAAAGTTCCGGGAGGACAATTGGGAGATTGAGTAATCCAGTAATTGAGCAATTTGAACCGCAGACGCCCGGTGTCTAAATTACCAAATTACCAAATTTCCCAATTACCAAATCCCCTACAGCGTCCGTTTAAACAGCGGAATCGCAATCCCCAGCGTCACCGCGGCGAAGACGCTGAGAAACAGCATGTCTCCCCACACGGCCGACAGGTTTGTCTCTTTCAATAGCAGGCACTTGAACCCATCGACCGCGTAGGTGAAGGGATCACATTTGGCGATGGCACGCAGCCATGGCGGAAACGCCTGAATCGGATAAACCGAGCCGCTGGGGAAAAACAGCAGAGTGTTAAGAATGCCGAACATCGCCCGCGGCACCAGCGGATCTTCAATCCGCACCATCAGCAGAAACATCATGGTGTTGAAGGCCAACGAAGTCAGCACGATCATGATCACCAGTCCGATCACGGTGACCGGATTGAAAATCGTTCCCACGCCCGCCATCATCGACCCGATGACAACGATGATCGCCCCGGTCATCACCGCCTTGATCGCGCCTGCCAGATTCAGCCCCAACACCAATTCCAGCTTCGTGATCGGCGTAACCAGATAGCCCTCATGCACGCCGCGCGCCTTGTCGTCGATGTAGAGCATGCCGCCGCCGATCATCACCGAGACAAACATCGCCAGCACCAGCGACCCCGGCAGCAAATACTTCATGTACTCGATGTAAGGATAAAGTTCGACGATATCGAGCGCCGTCTGCTGCAGAATGCGCGGCGACACGGTCGGCTGGTTCAGCGCGTTGGTCAAATCGGTCAATTCCGATTCCACCGCCGAGCTCATGAAGTTGTCGCTGTTATCCACTACCAGCCCGATGCGCGGATGGTTCTCTTCATACACGTGCTGCGAGTACTGTGGCGGGATGATCACCGCGCCTTGCAGTTTCCCGTTGCGCACATCCCGAACCGCCTTTTTCTCATCGTCGTAATCGATGGGAACAAATGTGCGGATGTTGACCCGCACAGAATCGAAGGCTTCGCGAATGCGCACGGCCTGCGGGCCGCCGTCTTCATCGACAAACGCAATCTTGGCATCGTGAATCTTTCCGCCAAAAGCGTTCCCCAGAATAATCAACTGCACCAGGGGAAAGATCATCGACGCCAGCATCAGCGCCGGTGACCGGAAGAACTTGCGCATCTCGCGCTCGACAATCGCCATCATTCGATTCATTGCAACTCCAACTTCCCCTGTGCGCCTCTGTGTCCCCTGTGGCTAGGTTTATGGCTGCAATCCCGGCCGCTGCGGCATGACGAAGGCATAAGCTTTCTGCAGTTCGTCGCGCAGTTGCCTTCCCGTGTAATGGACGAATACGTCATCGAGCGTTGTGTTCTGCACGGAGAGCGACTTCACCGGAACTTTGCTCTGCACAGCCATTTCCACCAGTTCGGTAGTGGTCCGCGACCCGTTCCCGGTCAGCACGCGATACATACCGCCGCCTTCATGCTGCACGGACGTCACATCATCGAGTGTGTGCAACTTCTGCTCCCAATCAGCAGGAGGATTTTCGAATTGCGCCTCAATCACATTCGATCCCGGCACGCTCGCCTTCAGCGCCATGGGATTGTCGAGCGCCACTAGTTTGCCGTGATCGACAATCGCGATCCGGTCGCACAGCCGGTCCGCTTCATCCATGTAGTGCGTGGTGATCAGGATCGTCAGCTGCCGGTGTTCCTTGATGTTTCCCAGCATCTCCCAAACCGAAACGCGAGAGACGGGATCGAGCCCGGTGGTCGGCTCGTCCAGAAAAAAGATTTTGGGATGGTGCACCAGTCCGCGCGCGATCTCGAGCCTGCGCCGCATGCCGCCGGAAAGCGTCTTGGTCGCCGCATCGCGCCATTTCACCAGATCGACCAGTTGCAGCAGTTCGTCGATCGACTTCTGCCGCTCCTTCGCCGGAACGTCGTACAGCTTGGCGTAAATGTTCATGTTCTCTGCGACGGTCAAGTCGAGATCGCTGGTCAGGGCCTGTGGTATTACGCCGATCATTCTGCGCGCCGCATTCGGCTCCTTCGCCACATCGTGTCCGGAGACGCGCGCTTTCCCCGAGGTGATCGGGATCAGCGTGGTCATCATGCGAATCAACGTCGACTTGCCTGCCCCGTTCGGTCCGAGCAGGCCAAAGATTTCGCCCTCTTTCACGTTGAACGAAACGTCATCCACGGCCGTGAAGTCGCCGTATTTCTTCACGATGTGCTCGACTTCAATCGCCGAAGGCGCCGAGGGATCGTACACCGGCTTCTCCAGCACCGTGCTTTCGGGTGCAGCGGCCGCCGGGTTCGGTTTGGGATTGGAAGTTTCCGTCATTGTTGCTCCGAAGCCTTCGCGCTCTGCGTGCCTCCGCCATTGATCTGCTGCTGTGAAACCAGCACTTCGGCCGTCATTCCGGGAACGTACGCGCCCTTGGGATTGTCGAGTCGCACTTTCAGCACGATGGTTTTGATATCGCGCTTCATGCGGCTTACATCACGTTGCGTGGCGAAATCGCCTTCCACGCCTTTAAAGAAAACTTTGCCGCTGGTGATCGTCCCTCCGGGCAAGCGCACGCGCAGCACATCGCCGTAGCCGATGTGGTCGGCATAAGTCTCGGGAATCGCCACGCGCGCCCAGGTGTCGGTAAGATCGACAATCGTGACAATGGGAGCGCCGATGGCCACCACTTCTCCTTGCCGCGCCGCGCGCACCGAAACCGTTCCCGTCACGGGCGCATAAACATTGGTGTATCCCAGCCGGACAGCGGCCTGATTTTTTTGCGCGATTGCATTCTTGAGATCGGCCTCCGTCGAAGCCACCGTACTCTTCGCCGCGTTGGCTTGATACGTGCGCGCGATCGCTGCTTTCAAGTCTGCTTCGGCAGCGCTGACCATGTCTTTTTGAGCTTGCACCGTCGCCTGCGCAGCCTGCAGATTCGTTTCCGCCTGCACCCGCTCCTGATCGGAATCGATTCCAGATTTGGCAAGTTCGATGACCCGCCGGCTGTCGCTTTCGGTCCGGTCCAGTGCAGCCTGTGCCTGCAGCAATTGCGCTTTCGCCGAAGACAGCTTCGCTTGCGCGTTGGCCACGTCGCTCGAGGTCGATCCGGATGTTGACTTCTCCGTATGCTGCATCTCCGCAACCTTGTGCTGCAAGCTGGCGATGGTCGCGTTGGCTGCGGCCTCCTGGGCCAGCAGTTCCGAGGGATCGAGCACCGCGATCAGATCTCCTGCCTTGACAGGCGTGCCTTCATCCACCAGCAACTTCTCTATGCGGCCCTCGACCTGTGCGCTCACGATCACCTGGTTCGCGTCCACGGTACCGATCAGCACCAGGTCGCGCGAGTGGTCGGTCGAAAAATAATAGTAGGTTGCGGCAATCACAAAGATGATGCCGAGCAGAATCAGAAATCGGTTACGCGCGCTCATGAGCGTGCTCCTTGACTTGTGCCGTTTCTGGAACAACTGGCGCTGCTTCTGGTACGAAACAACGCGGCAGAAATGAAATCCAGCACTGCCGCCCGGCGCTCCGCAATCCGCTCCGGCGTCAGGGGATTGAAGCCGACGATCTTTTGCATCATGGGGGCGCTGCTGAAATAAAAAACGATCATCGCCACCATCGACGGCACGAAATGGACAGGGTTCACGTCGCGGAATTCACCGCGCTCAATTCCCTCTTTCATGACTTCGCTGACCCGGGCAAAAATCGGCTGGATGTAGGTCTTGATGACCTTGTCGATGTGCTGCGACTGGCCTTCGCGAGCCCGCATCATCTCGCGCTGCATCAGCCGGGGATAAAGCTGGTTCGACGCGATGAAATCAAAATAGGCTCCCACGTACGCCAGGATCTTGTCGCGGGGAGGCTGGTCCCCGTCGAGCGCACGAAGCACCGTGTCTTTCAGGCCGGAGAATGCATTGTCGAGCACGGCACCGTACAGCGTCTCTTTATCTTTGAAGTAGTAGTAGAGCAGCGCCTTGTTGACGCGAGCCTCGCGGGCAATCGCGTCGGTACGGGCTCCTGCGATTCCGTGCTGCGCAAATTCGTGGGCCGCGGCTTGCAGGATTGCCGCGCGGCTCTCCTCGGGCCGGCCGCGCGTGCCCATGCGGCGATGCAGAGCATGATGATGTCGAAGCACGCGAGCCATCCTAGACGCCTCAAAGTACTAATTAACCAGTTAGTTAGATTATACACCAACGCCCTTCGATTCCAGTCTTTTTTGTGTGCCCCAACCGCTCCGAAATTCCTCCGTGCAGTAACTTCCCCGCCACTTCCGACCGGCGTCTCCGTGTTCTAATAGCGTTTCTGTCGTCATCCTTGCTGCAAGGAGAATTGCATGAAATCGTGGCACACCATTTTCATACTGTTCGTATCCATCTCTCTCAACGCACAATCCGCAAAGCCCGATCGCCAGGTTGCGGTGACCATCGACGATTTGCCTGGGGGAATGGCCGACAAACTGCCGGCAAGCCAGGTCACCGCCATGACCGTGAAACTGCTGGGCACATTGCGCGACCAGAAGATTCCCGTCGTCGGCTTCGTCAACGAGCGCAAACTCTACAAGCCCGGTGAGGTCGACGAGCGCATCAAGCTTCTCGAGATGTGGCTTGACGATGGCTTCGAGTTGGGCAATCACACCTTCAGCCACGCCTCGCTGAATCAAATCGAATTGAAGGATTGGGAAGACGAGGTCGTGCAGGGCGAAAGCGTGATCAGGATTCTCTTGGCACAGCACAAAATGACGCTGCGCTACTTCCGCCATCCCTATCTCGATACTGGACGCGATCTGCTGACCCGGCGCAAAGCCGAAGAATTCTTAACGCAACGCGGATATCGCATCGCTCCCGTAACCCTCGACGGTTGGGACTGGATGTTTGCCGGGCTCTATGAAGATGCGAAGCAGCGCGACGACACAAACCTGCAGCAGCAGATCGTGAAAGATTATCTCGCCTATCACGACGCCGTGTTCGCGTATGAGGAACAACTCTCGACGAAGGTCGTCGGCTATGAACCGAAGCAGATTCTGCTGCTTCATGCCAGCAATCTGGAAGCCGATCACATCGGCGAACTGCTCGACGTTCTCCGCAAACGCGGCTATCGCTTCATCACGCTGCAAGATGCCTTGAGCGATCCCGCATACAGCCTGCCGGACACGTATGTCGGAGAAGAAGGTATGGGATGGATCGAGCACTGGGCGATCACGCAGAGCAAGATTCCGCAGGGCGCGCCCGTGTTCCCGCAGTGGGTGATCGACCGCTCGAAGACGCTGCACTTATCGACCGGAGACGTGTCGGCGGAAACGCAACACTAAATCAGAAGGATGAAGGCAAAATGCAGAAGTAAGAACCAAAAGCTTACTTCTGCATTCTGACTTCTTACTTCTGTCTTCCAATCTATTCCGCTCCTCCCGCGATCGAGGGAACGAGCAGGACTTCGTCGCCTTCCTGGAACGCGTACGTTGGTCCGCCCAGAAAGCGAATGTCTTCTTCGTTCACATAGACGTTGAGAAAGCGGCGAATCTGGCCTTGGTCGTCGCGCAGGTGCGGCTTGAGCGCGGGGAACTTTTCGTCGAGTACCGAGAACAGCTCTCCCAGATTCGCAGCCGCGCACGTGATCGAGCCAATGCCGTCGGTGTGACGTCGCAGCGCTGTCGGAATTTGTACAGTGATCGGCATGGTTACGCTCCTATGCTGGCCACTTCCTCGGCTGCGGCAATCACGCCGGGAACCTCAGCCACATCTAGCGTGCGCTGCAGGTAAGCTTCGAATTCCGTCAGCTTCGGCGCGATGGGACGCTCGGTCTGATAAACCCCGGCCAGCACGTCGGTGGTCTTCAAGCCATTTCCCGTGATGCAGAGGACGGTAGTTTCATCGGGCAGGATGCGGTCCTGGCGATACAGCTTGCCGGCCGTTCCTACCGTCACGCCGCCTGCGGTTTCGGTGAAGATGCCTTCGCTTTCTGCGAGCAGGCGGATCGAATCGATCACTTCCGGATCGCTGACGTCCTCGCTCCATCCACCGCTGTTCTTGATGGTCTTGATCGCGTAATGTCCATCGGCGGGATTGCCGATGGCAAGCGAACGCGCGATAGTCGACGGCTTCTGCGGCTCGATCTCGGAGCTGCCGGTTTTGACCGCGGTCGAAATCGGAGAACATCCCGTGGCTTGCGCGCCGAAGAATTTCACTTCCTTCGGCTCAACCAGACCCAGCTTGATCAGTTCGTCGAATGCCTTCTTGATCTTGGTGATCAGCGAACCGCCAGCCATCGGACAGACGATGTTGTCGGGCAAACGCCATCCCAGTTGTTCGGCGATTTCGAAACCTACAGTCTTCGATCCTTCCGCGTAGTAGGGACGCAGGTTGACGTTGACAAATCCCCAGCGATGCTCGTCGGCGATCTGCGAGCACAGCCGGTTGACTTGATCGTAATTGCCGGCGATGCGTACGACCTTTGCGCCGAAAACGTTTGTGCCCAGAATCTTCGCGGGCTCCAGATCGGAGGGAATAAAGATCCACGCCTTCAGGCCTTCGCGCGCAGCGTGCGCGGCAACGGCGTTCGCCAGGTTCCCTGTGGATGAACAGGAAACCGTGTCGAATCCGAACGCCTTCGCCTGCGACAACGCGACCGCGACCACGCGATCTTTAAAGCTCAACGTCGGCAAGCACACCGCATCGTTCTTCACGTAGAGATTACCCGCGGCGGCCGTCGTTCCCGTCAACTTCTCCGCCAAACGCGGAGCCTGAAACAGCGGCGTGAATCCAACCGGCAAACGCGGGGTAAAGCCCTGGGGGAGGGGCAACAGTTCGGAGTAGCGCCACATGTTCGGCGGCCGCTGCGAGATGCGCTCACGGCTAATGGACGCCTTTAGCGCGTCATAGTCGTAAGCGACTTCCAGAGGGGAGAAACACTCGTCGCAGATGGAGCGGGGCTGGTTTCCCCACGTCCGTCCACATTCGCGGCACCGCAATTCGTAATGAGACATGTTGCTACTCGCCTTTCGGTTAATTTGTCATCCTGAGGCGGGCGCTGTTTGCCCGTCGAAGGACCTGGGCGATCCGCGCGAAGCGTCGCGTTTTGTGCGGCGCAACAACCGCGCGCTTGGATCGCTTCCTTACCAGCGAATAGCTGACGACGAGCCGGAAAAAGCGGCCATAAAAGCAAATGGCCTCTTTTTCCAGGAAAAGGAAAAGAGGCTATCGGAAAGCAAATACAGCGCGCTTGCCGAATCCCATGTTCCCTGTTTCCAGGAGAGAGTTGGCACCAGACATCCGGGATATATGATCCCAGATCGGTTGCCGTGGCGTCTCAGGGCTCGTCCCTCAGCCACTCTGCATGAAATTCAGGTCCGCTCCCCGACCAAGTCGAAGAACGAACTTGTTCCAATGATGCTACCGAACGGGGGAGCGGGCGTCAAGAGGGAAAGTCGGTCCCCAATTCCGCCAGCATCGGTGAGCTCTGGTTAGGCACGAGGCCCATGTGGAGCGGACACTCCTGTCCGCTGCTTTTGACTTTTACTCGACGCTCGAAGCGCCCCCCAAGTCACTCGAAGCACGTTCCGTAGGCCAACTCCACCCCAGCCGCGGAGCGGCGCAAGAACAAAGCCCACGGCGCAAGCCGTGGGTGGCAGAACGGGGAGATAGCTCCCGGAGGGACGACAGAAGAGTCGCCCGATACCGTCGTCCGTGGTGCCCATGCTTCGAAACAACGAAGCGTGGGGCAGCCGACCTCGTGGTCGTGCAAAGGCGGGCCAGCCCCCTGCGGTCTCAATCTTATTTGGCAAGTGAAACCTTCCACAGAGTACCTATCTGAAAATCGTTCGTAGTCAAAATTTTACCACCGCCCTTCCGGCCGGGAAAGCACTTATCAGCAACGCCCACGATCTTGGGTTACAACTGGTGTAGAATGCGCCGTTGTAAGATGCTGTCCTGGATAGGTGACCAAATATGACTTACAGACTGAAAGTAGTTCGGGGAGAACTTAACTTTGAGGCAGAAGGCGACAAGAAGTTTATCCTTGACATGCTGGCCAGATTCGATAGAGCGTCAGCCCCAGCGCCAGCAGCCTCCGTAGAACTTACCCGCCCGGCGAAGGGTCGCCCCGCAACGCCACAGCTTGTAATTGCTAAGGGCACTTCGCCCGGCGAATTCATCCGTCAGTTTCGTTTCAAGAAACATACAGACTTCGTTCTCGCATTCGGGTACTACCTCGAAAAGCATTCTGGACTGGCTGAATTCACGGCAGCGGATGTGAACACTTGCTATTACGAAGCCAAGATGGAAACTTCCAACACGAGCCAAATGATAATCCACAACATCAGGCGTGGACTTTTAATGGAAGCGAAAAGGCGCAATCAGGAAAATAAGGCCACACGGAAGGTGTTCACGCTCACACGCTCTGGCGAAGAGTATCTGCAAAAAGCGCTAACTGGAGCCGTCGAAGAGTAGCTCGCTCATCGGTCAGCAAATGCCAAAAAAAGCAAGGAACAAAAGAAAACGAAGGGCCAGAAGAGCTACTAAGTCAAGGGCGGTGCCCCCAAAAAAGCCCGCTCTATCTCCTCTGATTCGCTCTGCTTTTGAAGTGCTAGAGCATGGCCTATGGCATTTCCTGCGAAGCGATACTACGACCGATATGAAATTCGCGCTTTTGCATATCGACCAAGCGATCGAACTTCTGCTGAAAGAAAGGGTGCTGACAGGAGGAAAGTCGATTTACAAGAATCCAAAAGAGACCATTTCAATCTGGGGCGCTTACGAGATTCTGGAAAAGGAGCTGAATTGCAAATTCCCCGAAAAGCCGAATTTGGAGTTGCTCCACGAAGAACGAAACAACATTCAGCACAAGTATGCAAATCCCAGCCCGGACGATGCCGCATTCCATGTGGAACGTGCAATGAAA
>CAVWHT010000007.1:0-10516 GCA_963754885.1 uncultured Acidobacteriota bacterium
AGCGGAGCGTGAGCGCCGGTAAGGCGTTCACGCGCAGTCGAAGGACCCCTACCGATCATCCGATCGCCGTAGCGCCATGTAGCCGCGGACGCATTCGTCCGCAGGGGTTTTTGTATCTCGCCCAACATATGTGTCAGACAATTCTGTATGAAAAGAACTAAACGAGCAAAAAAAATTATCCCGCCTTTTTCCTCACCTTCGCGCCCATCCGCAACAGTTTCCGCACGGTCCCAGTCGGCAGGCTCTTCATCTGGTCGTGCAGCTCCGTCACTGCCTCGAAAAATCCCGCCATCGCCTCCAGCCGCTCCCGTGTGTAGTTCGCACCCGGCTCCTTCGGATCCAGATCTGCCAGGCACCGCCGCAGCATCTCCCGCGTCGGATCGATCTCTCTCCGCTTCCGCTGCTCAATCACCAGCCGGAACATCTCCCACACGTCCTTCATCGACTCGTAATGTTCGCGCCGGTCCCCCAGCACGTGCACCGCTCGCACGATCCCCCACGTTTCCAGCTCCCGGATCGAGGTGCTCACATTCGAGCGGGCCACGCTCAGCGTCTCCGCAATCTCCTCCGCTGGCAGCGCCCGCGGCGACAGGTACAGCAGCGCGTGGATCTGCGCCACCGTCCGGTTGATCCCCCACCGCGTCCCCATCTCGCCCCAGTGAAGGATGTACTGCTTCTGCAATCCTGTAAGTTCCGCCATATATTTCAGTACAAACTGAATATACTGAACAGTCCGTCACGTGTCAAGATGTTTCGGCGTAGCGATGGGATGCTTTCGATCTATTTCGAAGGCGAGCGGAAAACACTATTGCGAGGGGCAAAAGAGACAGTTGATCTCTGCGTTCCGTGCGGGCAAGAAAGGTTTGAGCGAACCGGCTGCGGGGTCACCCCATCACGCTCTGCCGAGAAGATCTCAGAGGAAGGTTGTTCTCTGCGATCTCCGCGAGGGTTTCTCCGCGTTCTCTGCGGTTAAGAAAGGTGAGAGAAGAGATTGAACGGCTGGCGTCGCTCGCTTGCGGTAAAAAGGGCCGGGAACCGCTAGTGCGCCGTCGAATTCGACGGATCGCTCAAGGTGATGAGCTTTCCCGGAGGATAATCCGCCTCGGTCAGTGGCGCCCCCGGAGTCTGGTTGATAATGGTCAACACCTCGCCGCTGCGCACGCCCTGAATGGTCAGGCTCTGACTCTCCACCGCAACCACCCGGTATTCTTCCTCAAAGAGTTCCTTTTTCCGCAGCTTCATACGAGTGGGATGCAGAATCCCCTCCCGGTGATTCCACCTAATTATGACTTCTATCGGGTCATAATCCCAGCGGGGAATCCCCGATGCTTGCAAGGCGGCGTGAGTCAGCCAGGTGTACCCTTGCGCGCACGAATCGTGCAACCTTGAATTTCTTGTCGAGCGCGGTCTCGAATTTTCGCTTCGGCCGTCTACAATCGGAACTCGATGACCCCGGCCCGCATCGCCGAGTTGCTGCAGTCGTTTCTCGGGGCAGAGACGCTCAACCCCGCACAACTCTCCAGTATATCGACCTACATCGATATACTTCTCCGCTGGAACGCGCGCATCAATCTCACCGCCATCCGCGATCCGGAAGAAATCGTCACCCGCCACTTTGGCGAATCCCTCTTCGCCGCGCGGCACCTGTTTCCCTCAGCGTCCTCTGCGCTAGCCGTTGCAGTTCCCCCGTGTCCCCCTGCGTCCCCTGTGGTAAAAGTCTCTAAAGTCGCCGACCTGGGCAGTGGCGCCGGATTCCCCGGAATCCCCATCAAACTCTGGGCGCCCCACATCTCTCTCACGCTGATCGAATCTAACCACAAGAAGGCCACCTTCCTCCGCGAAGTGGTCCGCGCCCTTACATTGACGGGCGTCGATATACAGAACGCCCGCGCCGAGACCCTCCCCGCCCAGTCCTACGACGTGGTCACTCTGCGTGCCGTGGAGCGGTTCGAGGCAATCCTGCCAGTCGCGGCGTCCCTGGTAGCCGACGGCGGCCGCCTAGCCCTCCTGATCGGCGCCGCCCAGCTGGCACAACTCCCAACCGCGCTACCCCTCCACGCTATCTCTGCACCTCTCCCGGTTCCGTCCTCGAGCTCAAGAGTTCTGGCCGTGGCGCAGAAACACCCCACAAAGTAAGCCAAAAGTGGGACGATGTAGTAGATCTAATACCGAAATTGATGAGTATAATCAACAAATAGGCTTAGAAACGCCGATTAAGTGGGAGCCGCCATGCATTATTTGCATCAGTAGCACAAAGCGGGTGCAGGATCGATTTGCCATCGGATAGCTCTCCGTACATCATTTGTCAGCAACATAGTAAAAGTGGGAAATATGTACTGAATTGGCAGCATGGCTGAATGAAACTGCCGCTATTTGTCTGATTAGTGGGATATTATCCTCTAATATCCAAGCCTCAAGAGAATATTTGCCACTATCAATACAACATGCGAATGAATGTTCCTGCAGGAACATTTCAACTTGAATCGCCCAAAGTTGCTGCCAGGCAACGATTCCTGTCAAATTAAGCCGCCCCTTGAGTTGATCTAGCTGAGTGTTCCTGCAGGCACATTTTTCCCTAAGGGAGCGGGCCGCTCCGCTGAGGCGTGGTCGCAGACGAAATGTTCCTGCCGGAACATTCAACTTAAGGTCGCCACGAATCCCACGCAAGAATGTTCCTGCAGGAACATTGGACGTGTTTTGCACACACATTCACCTGCTTGCACAGCAGTTCTTCATTGCAATTGAATTGCAAACGGCATTATTCTGCGAATGGCTCCGGTTTCTCCTGACAATTTCATATGGGACACGTTATCGCTGTTGCCAATCAAAAGGGCGGCGTGGGGAAGACTACGACTGCCATCAACCTTGCCGCGTCGTTCGCCGCTGCGGAGGTCAACACGCTGCTGGTCGATTGCGATCCGCAATCGAACGCCACCAGCGGCTTGGGCTTCGCCAAAGACCCTGAGCGCGTCAGCTCTTATCACCTCATGATGGGCGCGGCTACGGGTGAAGAGGCGCTGCTGACCACAGAACTGGAGCAGCTCTGGCTGATTCCTTCGCACAAGAACCTGATCGGCGCGAACCTTGAACTGGTCGACGCGGACGCGCGCGAGTTTAGGATGCGCGAAGCGCTTGCGCCTTTGCGCGAGCGTTTCCAGTTCATCGTGCTCGATTGTCCACCGGCGCTGGATCTGCTCACGCTCAATGCCCTGGTCGCGGCTGACACGGTGCTGATTCCGATGCAGGGAGAATACTTTGCCCTGGAAGGCATTAGCGAGCTGCTGGACACGATCGAGCGCATTCGCGCCGCGCTCAATCCTGAGTTGGGCATTGAGGGCGTGGTGCTGACCATGTTTGATGAGCGCACCAACCTGGCGCAGCAAGTCATGACTGAGCTGAAGAATTTTTTTGGCGAGAAGCTGTGCCGCACGACGGTGCCGCGAAACATACGGCTGGCCGAGGCGCCGAGCCATGGCAAGGCGGCGCTGGTCTACGATCCGCGGTCCAAGGGCGCGGAGAGTTATATACGGCTGGCGAAGGAGATCATCGAGCGGCAGCCTGCGGCTGAGAGCGCACCAGAGCCTGTCACCCCGGTTCCTGCCTCAGAGCAGGCTGCCGGTAGCGAGGAGCATGCGGCGGTGGAGGAGATTCCGGCGGCTGGGGAGATGGATAAGACCGCTTAGTATATCGACGGGCATCTATCTATTAGATTGATGGACATCGATATGTTGGTTGCATAGGTCCTTGGCCCAAAAGATGGGCCCTCAGGATGACAAGATTTGAATTCAGCGGCGAAGTGGGAGGATACGAGGACAATTATGACTACGGCTGCGGCGGGGAATGTTACGGGGCATGGCGGGGAGAAAGAGAAGATGGAGAAGCGGCGGGCTTTGGGGCGGGGTCTGGCTTCGTTGCTGCCGGGGCCGCGGGTGGTGAGTCCCGCGCTGCCGGCTGCTGTGGTGAATGCTGGCGGCGGGGGTGCTGTCGGCACGCGGACAGGAGTGTCCGCGCCACATGGACCCGCACCACACAGTCCTGCGCCGATTGAGATTCAGGCTGTCGTGGATGAGGCCGGACCCTTCGGCTCCGCTCAGGGCAGGCAGCCGGGGGCGGCTGTCCCCACATCTTCTATCTCCACCACACCACCAATCCCCACACCATCTGTCTCCACATCACATTTTCCTGCTTATGACTCTCGCGTTGCTGAGAACGATTCCCTCACCGCTGATGTCGCCACGATTGGGGACGATCACATTGCGCGCGATGCGTTTGGGGAGCCGATCACGATTCGGGCTCAAGCCGAGACGCACTATCCGGGAAACCTGGTGGTAAATCTGGCGATCGCGGACATCGACAAGAATCCATTTCAGACGCGGTATGTAAATGATGACGACGCGCTGGAGGAGCTGGCGGATTCGATCAAGGTCAATGGGGTGGTGCAGCCGATCATGGTGCGTCCGTCGGGAGAGGAGGAGGGGCGCTACGTTTTAATTCTCGGCGAGCGGCGGCTGCATGCTTCGAAGAAGGCGGGGAAGACGCACATTCCGGCGATCGTGCGGCGGGTTCCGGCGCAGCAGGCGGCGGAGATGACGATCGTCGAAAACCTGCAGCGCGAGGATTTGAGTCCGCTGGAGCAGGCGGAAGCGTTTCGCGTGTTGAGCCGGGAATTCAATTTGACGCAGCAGCAGATTGCGGAGCGGGTGGGGCTTTCGCGGGCGTCGATTGCGAACTACATGCGGTTGCTGAAGCTGCCCATTACGGTGATGGAGCTGCTGGCGCAAAAGAGCATCAACTTTGCCCAGGCGAAGGAACTGTTGAAGCTCGAGGACAACGACCGCATTGCGGAAGCAGCGATATATGCGGTGAAGAAGGGCATGACAGTGGAGCAGATCGAGTCACTCGTGCTGCGGATGGATGGCCTGCTGGATCCGATTCCGGGCATGCCGGGAGTGAAGAAGAAAGAGAATACAGGCGGCGCGCGGTGGGTAGATCCGAATGTGCGGGCGGCGCAGACGGATTTGGAGCGCATGCTGGGTGTGCGGGTGAGAATTCGGGATCGCAAAGGCAAGGGCAAGATTGTGATCGAGTATTCGACCGTGGATGATTATGACCGGGTGGTGGAGATGTTGCGGGGCAGTGGGAAGAAGTAGGGGAATCTGGGGAGTTACGTGGTGGGAAGTGGCTTGGTTTTCGGGTGCGCTTGGGTGGATCTGGCGGCTAACTGGGATCGATAGTGGGACCTGAGATGGGGTGCTGTTTAGGGTTTTGTTTCCTCGAGACGCAGTCTGCTTTTCTTTCGCCCCTTCGGGGCTTTTCTCTTCTCTGGATTTGTATTCCACGCCTTGCGCCGTGGGCTGCATTCCTTCGCCGCTTCGCGGTCGGACAGCCCGGGGCTCGATCCTGATTTGACGGTGCGAAGGATTTTCACCGCAGAGTACGCGGAGAACTGCTCGCAGAGATCGCAGAGGTGCGGTGTTTGGGTTGGTGCCGTTGCTGCCCGCGGGACGCTCGCTTTGCTCGCGGGGCGGGCGAATGCGTCCGCCCCTACATGGATTCGCTTAGAGCGGGGTGACGTTTTCAGCTGGGGGCGGAATCTTGTATGCTGAACGGACCTGACGCTTTTTCCCTCCTATGAGTTTCCTGCCGATTGAAAATTACGGCGTGATCGGGAACATGCAGTCGATTGCTCTAGTGGGCATGAACGGGTCGATCGATTTTTTGTGCTATCCGGAGTTCGATTCGCCGACGGTGTTTGCCGCGCTGCTTGACGACAAGAAAGGCGGCTGCTTCCAGATCGAGCCGCGGCTGACCGGGATGCGGGTCCGGCAACTTTACTTACCGGACACAAATATTCTGCTCACGCGATTTCTCGCGGAAGAGGGCGTGGCCGAGCTGACGGATTACATGCCGATTGAAAGAGACGCGAAACAGCCGAACGAGATCGTGCGGACGGTGGCGGTGATCCGGGGGAACGTGCATTTCAGAATGCGGTGCCAGCCGCGATTCAACTACGCGAGATCGAAGCACCGGGTGGAGATGGGGGAGGGATGCGCGCGATTTTTGCCGGAGGGTAAGGTTTGTCCGGCGATGGCGCTGTATTCGTCGGTTGGTTTGAAGGAAGAGTCCGGCGACGTGGTTGCGCACTTCAGTTTGCAGGCCGGAGAAAAGGCGACTTTCCTGCTGAGCGGCATGCACGGGGATGCGAAGCGTCCGGAGATGGATATGATTGGGCGGCGATTCCACGCGACGGCGCGGTTCTGGAAGACGTGGATTGCGCAATCGAATTACAAGGGACGCTGGCGGGAGACGGTGTGCCGGTCGGCGTTGATGTTGAAGTTGTTGATCAGCCGCAAGCATGGATCGCTGATCGCGGCGCCGACATTTTCTTTGCCGGAAAGTATTGGAGGAGTGCGCAACTGGGATTACCGCTTCACTTGGCTGCGGGATGCGGCGTTCACGTTGTATGCGCTGATCCGGCTGGGTTTCGTGGACGAAACCGAGTCGTTCATTGACTGGCTGAAAGGGCGGTTGGGGGATGACGCGCAGCGTGGGCCGTTGCAGGTGATGTATGGAGTGGATGGCCGGCAACAGCTGGATGAGATCACGCTTGATCATTTGAGCGGATACGAGAATTCGCGTCCGGTGCGTATTGGAAATGCGGCGTATCAGCAACTGCAGCTGGATATCTACGGCGAAATGATGGACTCGATTTACCTGGCGAATAAATATGGACGTTCGATCACTCATGCGGGATGGCAGAATGTGCATCGCATCCTGGAATGGTTGGGGAAGAACTGGCAGCGTCCGGATGAAGGCATATGGGAAGTGCGGGGCGGGCCGCGGGAATTTCTGCATTCGCGTCTGATGTGCTGGGTGGCGTTTGACCGGGCCTTGCGGCTGGCGCTGAAGCGGTCGCTGGCGGGGCCGCTGGAGCTGTGGCGGCGGACGCGGGACGAGATCCGGAGCGACATCTTTGCGAACTTTTGGGACGAGGAGTTGCAGACGTTTGTGCAGGTGAAAGGCACGAAGGATGTGGATGCGTCGGTGTTGATGATGCCGATGATGCGGTTCATCAGCCCGGTGGATCCGATGTGGTTGTCGACGATGAAGATGATCGAGAAACGTCTGATCGAGGATACTTTGGTGCGGCGCTATGAGGTGGAGCGAACGCATGTGGACGGGCTGCCGGGCGGTGAGGGCAGCTTTACTCCATGCTCGTTCTGGTATGTGGAGTGTCTGGCGCGGTCGGGGGAGTTGGAAAAGGCGCAGCTGCTGTTTGAGAAGCTGTTGGGATATGCGAATCATCTGGGACTGTATTCGGAGGAGATGGGTTCGGACGGACGGCATCTGGGAAATTTTCCGCAGGCCTTTGCGCATCTGGCGCTGATCAGCGCGGCCACGTATCTGGACCGGGCGCTCTCTGGGACGAAGGATGCAGTGTGGAAATGAATGCCTCGCGGGATGATGGTGGCGCATGTTGGATCATGAGATTTTGAAAGCTGTAGCGGAGCAGATGATGAGCGGCGCTGAGGTGGTGGTCTCAGGGCAGACGGCGCGGGTGACGCGGACGGGATCGGGAAGATTGCGGACGGTGCGGTTTGGGATGGGCGGCGGGGAATATCAGGCGATCGAGCAGAATCCGGAGAAGCCGAGCGCGTGGGGAAAGCTGGCGCGGGAGGGGCATCGGGTGGTGCAGTTCCGGGACCTGGGTTCGGGGAAGTATGTGGGCGTGGTGGTGGATGGGAAGGTGCGGGAGTATGGGAGATGACTCCGATTCCGATTGCTTCTGGTGCTAGAAGTCAAAGTCCCCACCCTCTCGCGCACAAACCGCGCGAGAAGGGTGGGGCACCCTCGGTCGTGGTGGGGCGAAACTGGATTGAAGAACATTTGAGGAGCGAACGTTATGGCTTCACTCAATGATGCCGGAGTCAAAGAATTGTTAGATGGACGATTCATCGGGACGCTGGGCACGCACAGTCCGGATGGCTCAGTGCACATGGTGGCAGTGTGGTACTGGTTCGACGGAAGAGATATTTTCGTGGCGACTGCGTCGCGCAGCCGCAAAGCGCGGAACCTGGACGAAAATCCCAAGGTTTCGTTGATGATCGACTCGCGGGACGTGACGGCATCGCGGGGGATTACGGTGGTGGGCACGGCGCAGATTATTCGCGGAGAGGAATCGCGCAAGAGAAATCTGGAGGTTCACCGGAAATACTTGAGTGCGGCGGCGATCGCCGATGCGAGAGTTGGGCCAGTGTTTGCGGGATGGGACGACGTCACGCTGCAGATCACTCCGGTCTCGGTAATTGCGTGGGACATGCGGGAGGCCGACAAGCAGGTGTTTGGCGGAGCGTTTGAGGGGAATCCCGGTTATCTGTTGCCGGTGGAGCCGTGATCTACAGCGGATTCTGCCTTGTCGCTCTGTGACTCGTCGGAAGGCCTACTTGGGAGGGGCGCGGTGGCTTCGAGGAAATAGGCACGGCTGGGGACGGCATGAAGAGCTTACCGCAGAGATCGCAGAGGACGGCCGCAGAGGACGCGGAGAAACCTTGCGTTTTGCTTGCGTGGACAGGTGCGTGGGCGTGACGCCCGCGCTACGGCGCGAAGAAAGTCAAAATCCCCACGCTCTCGCGCACAAAACTGCGCGAGAAGGGTGGGGCACCCTTGGGTTCTTCGCTCGCGTCGACCTCTACTTTGTTATGTGGATGCGGGGCTTGGAATTGCGGAGGACTTCGCCGATGATTACGGCTGGGACTTCGCATAGGCTTAGGGCTTTGACTACGGCCTCGGCGTCGGGCGTGGAGATCAGCAGGCCTCCGGCGGTTTGGGGATCGTAGAGGAGGGTGCGGACGTCTTTGGGGACAGCGTCGTCGTATTCGACCAGGCATTCGGCGAAGTTGCGGTTGTTGGTGAGGCCTCCGGGGATGTGGCCGGCGTGGATGCAGGCTAGGGCGCCGTCGAGGATGGGGAGTTGGCTGGCTTCGATCTTCATCGACACGTCGGAGGCTAAGAGTATTTCTCTGGCGTGGCCAAGGAGACCGAAGCCGGTGATGTCGGTCATGGCGTGGATGCGTGGTTGGGTGTTGCGTGAGGGATGGGAGTGCGCTGTCGAGCCTCGCTCGACCGGGCGGCCGGGGGCGGCCGTCCCCACGTGACCTGTTGTCGCTACATGGGCTGTGATTGCTTCTACGGCCTTTTTGTTTAGGGTCGTCATCGAGTGGATCGCGGATTCGATCCAGGAGGGTTGGGCTACTCCTTTTTTTATTGCGGTGGAGATTACGCCGGTGCCTAGAGCTTTCGTGAGGACTAGCTTGTCTCCGGGTTTGGCGCCTGCATTCTGATAGATCTTCTTGGGATGGATGAGGCCGGTGACGGAGTATCCGAATTTGGTTTCTTCGTCGCGTATGCTGTGGCCGCCGATGACCGTGCATCCGGCTTCGATCATCTTTGAGAGGCCTCCGGCTAGGATGCGTTCGAGAATTTCGAGGTCGGCTTTGTCGGGGAAGCAGACGAGAGCGAGAGCAGTGAGCGGACGGCCGCCCATGGCGTAGATGTCGCTGAGGGCGTTGGTGGCAGCGATCTGGCCGAAGGTGTAAGGGTCGTCGACGATGGGCGTGAAGAAGTCGACCGTCTGCACGAGCGCCTGCTCGGGAGTGAGTTGATACACTCCGGCGTCGTCGGCGTGATCGAAGCCGACCAGAACGTTAGGGTCATGTTGCCGGGCTAATTTCCCAAGCACTTTGTCCAGCGCCGCTGGACTCAGCTTGGACGCTCAACCGGCGGCTTTGACCGACTCTGTCAGGCGGAATGGTTTGGTTTCGGGCACTTCAGCATTGTAGCGGGAAAAACTTCACCGCAGGCGAGACAGAGAAAAGCATTTACCACTAAGGGCACTAAGGTTCACGAAGGAACTCTACTTCACGGTGACGTCGGTGATGGTTAGGTCGGGGTATTGGTGGTTCCATTGGGCGGAGATGCTGTCGAAGGTGAGGCGGAAGGGTTCGGTTTTGCCGGGGGCTAAGGGGGCTACGTTGAGATCGACGGGCTCTTCGTAAGCGCCGTTGGGGCGAATGATGCGGAGCGGGAGTTCTTCGCGCTGGGCGAGTTGTCCCATGGAATCTTCGAAATTGACTTCGATCATGATGCGTGTGACGGTCTTGTCGCCGGCGTTGGTGATGTCTCCGTCGATGTAGCTGACGGTAGCTCCGATGAAGTTTTCGGCGGCGGACATTTTGAAGTTGGAAAGTTTCAGATTCGCGATGTAGGACGACGGGGCTTTGACGGGCTTGGGCGGCTGGCGCAGGAGGAAAGCGGCGGCCAGCGCGGCTCCGATGACGACGACTACGGCGATCATGATGATCATGCGGCTGGAGTCGCGTTCTTCGGTGGCGGGAGGTTGCTGGCCGAGAGTGTCCATGAGGGAATTGTAGGCTGGCGGAAATTTGTTGTCGATTCGAGTTGAATCGGCCGGGCCACAGACGAATTGCATAGGTCCTTCGGGCCAAAAGCTGGCCCT
>CAVWHT010000008.1:0-20461 GCA_963754885.1 uncultured Acidobacteriota bacterium
GAGAGAGGAACTTGCCGAGGCCTTGCGTCTTGCGAATGCCTGAATCGAGAGGGAGGCACGCGCGCCTGTAGATTCCTCTCGGTCAGCTGGGACTTTCTGGGATCGGAAGGAGCTTATTGCGAAGTGGATCGCGGTGAAAAGGTCACGTTAGTTCACGAACCACTGTGCGAGGGAAAGAGAAGAAGGAGGGGAGCAACCAGCGGCGCTCGGATTCGAGTTAAGTATGTGGACCCGAACTGAGGCCGGGGGCAGGACGAAATCGATTTCTTATTTTTGCTGCTGGACTGTAAGGTTCCGCGCTACATATCGTGAGTCCTGGAAGCTCGTGACTGCTGTAACCGTCGCTCCAGGTTGCAGGCTGTCAGCGGGAGGAAAAGAGGGATCGAGGTAGATTTCATAAGTCTTGTGGTCAGTCGACGAGTTCAGGACCAGCAAGCCGGTTCTCAGATCGATATGCACCACCTGGCCGGAAAAAACGTAACGCGTTCCCGGAAGAGCGAGGATCGAGATCTCCTGCGCCGTATCGTGGCCGTTTCCTTCAGATGCGAAGGTCACATCGACGAGCGAGCCGGGCACTAGCGTGCTCGCGGGCACCGTTCGATTCCCCTGCACAAACTGCGTGGAAGAACTCAAGCGTACCGTTATCGGGAAAGGTGCGATGCCATCCTGAATGCTGAGTTCGCCTTGATTCACGCGGTATTTCACGATCACCCCCCGACTTTCACCCAGCGCCGCTGCGGTATCAAGGCGAATATTCTTCGCGAAGATCGTGCTCCCATCGAGAATCGTATCCAGATAAATTCGCTGGCCCTCGCGCAGATCGGCAATCGTCACTTCTTTCGTGCCGCGGAAAACCTTGGTGCGGGGATCTATTAGAGCCATAGTCCGCCCGCCGCCGAATACCCGCACTGTTACTTGGTCTCGAACGCGATCCAATTTTTCGAGTGTGCCACCAACCAGGGTTGCATTCTTTCGCGGGACCGCTGGCAAGTCGGGAAGAAGACTGGCGGGATCGATGGAGATTCCGCTGTCGATTTCGCTGATCGCGGGCTCTCCGGGTTCGATGGCGGCAGGCTGAATGGTCTCCGCAGAAGCAGATACAGGCGAAACCATTTCCGAGGGGGGCGGATCCTTAGCGGCCTGCGAAAGACCGACGCCGGCGAATAATGTCAGAGGAATCGCCAATCTAGTCAAGATGGCATAGCCGGCTCTCATGGAAGACGCAAATCTCACGGCATTTTGATGCAATATCTGCCTTAGGAGGCAGCCACAATTCGACGGTGAATCCCAGTCGTTCCACAATGATCGGCAAACAAAGGGCGGTTATCCGGCATCAAAAAGGCTGATTTAAGACCACTTGAATACAAAGGGGCAAAATATCGATGCTCTTGAATCGACGGATTATCTGTGTCCTGGTGATGGCGGCCACCACGACGCTCGGGTCACGATTCGCACAGGGAGAGGATCGCAAGATTTCGATCTCAATCCCTAAGCGAAGCAAGCTCACTCCGGTGCAGCGACTCAACCGCGAAGGAGTCGAGGCACTGCAGAAGCACAAATATCAAAAAGCGGAACAACTTTTTTATAAGGCATATCTCTACGATCCGGCCGACGCTTTTACCCTTAATAATCTGGGATACATTTCGGAACTCCAGGGCGACATCGATCGCGCGGAGCGCTTTTATCAGCTCGCTGCCGACCAATCGAGCGAGGCTGTCGTCGATCTGGCAAGCTCGCGGCAAGCGCGGGGAAAGCCGATGAAAGACGCGTTGGCTGCTACCAGTGCACCGCTTGAGATCAATCACGCCAATGTTGAAGCGGTGCGCCTGCTTTCGCAAGGGCGCTCCGCAGAAGCCGATCTCCTTCTGCAGCAGGCTCTGGAAAAAGATCCCCACAATGTTTTTACGTTGAACAACATGGGCGTGGCTAAAGAGATGGAAGGCGAGGAGGAGCAAGCGCTGAAATATTACGACGAGGCTTCCGCGGGACAATCCGGCGCCGCGGCAGTGGTTACGGCCAACCCGTTTTGGCGAGGACGTCCCGTAAATCAAATGGCCCAACAGAATGCCAAGGGGCTGCGCGATTATCTCAAACGCGAGAAAGATCTGCCGGAGCAGGTTGCGGAGTTGAATTTGCGCGGGGTTTCAGCGGTAAACCGCAATGACCTGCGCACGGCCGATGCGGATTTTCGCAAAGCGTATGCTCTCGATCCGAACGACGCGTTTACGCTAAACAATATTGGATATGTTGCGGAGCTAGAGGGAGACCAGGAAACAGCAGAATTCTATTACGATCATGCGCGGCAATCGCTGGGCGCGACTGCGACTGTGGGCGTGGCCACGCGTAAGACCGCGGAGGGTAGAAAACTTTTCGCCGTTGCCGAGGACAGCGATTCACAAGTTCAGGACACAGTCGCTCAGGAACGTGAGTCTTTGCAGCGGCAAGGTGGGCCGGTGGTGCTGCGGCGCCGGGATAACAGCATCGTAGAGGAATCGACCCAGCCGGTGCAGCCGCAGTAGCGGATTACTCGCTCTCGAGGAAGCGTCCGATGTCTGACTCGGGATCGTAAAAAATATGCCGCAGAAGATTGGTTAAATACCGCGAAAGAGTATTTACATTCGTTCGATACCAGCAGCAGCGCGTCATCGAACGGGATAAACCACAGATGAACCGAAAGTTTTCGAGGGCAGCCGGGGGCCGCGCCAGCATCGCCGCAGCCATGCGGTGATTCCCATCCAAAATCGTCAGAGAGCTCTTAAGATCCACTCCGATCAGCAAAACCGTCGGACTCACGAGACGCTCCTGAACCGGATGGCTCATGCGGCGCAGCTTACGAAAGAACTCATCTTCCGGCGACTCCTGCCATTTCAGGCGAAGAGACTCCACCATATCCGTGAGATAGAAGCTGCCTTCTGCGACGCGACGCCACTGAGCGCGCGGGAAAAATCGGATCCGATCCAGATCCTGCTGCCTGAGTTCCACCATGAACCATTCGGTATCTTCGGGTAGCTCCCGCCACATTGCTCCGCGTCGAAGAAACAAGAGCGCGCGGCGCAACGCGTTCTCCCGATGGCTTTCTAAATCGGGGGCGCTCACTAAATGTTCAAACTCTGGCCGGTATTCTTCGAATTCAGGATGGTGGAATTCACTGCGCAGGAATTCGGCAATGACTTCGTGTTCGCTCAATGAGCGCAGTATGGACAGGCTGGCGTACGTTCGGATGTCTTCCCCCGGGGCGATCTCGCGGCGCAGCAGAGGCAGTGCAACTAGAGCGAACAACAGGATCATCAGCACCAGCTGGACGAAGATCACTTCCCGCAAGGTCCGATGAAAAAGGCAGATTCCAAGAATGAACGCGCCACTAAACGCCAGCTGCACCCAACTCGTGTTTGCTATCTTGCGTGACATCTCGTATGTGATGGTCACGGAGCTGAGAGAATAGATCCCCGTCGTAAGGGCATAGAGGATCAGGAGGGCGGCCAAGTCGACATAAGTTCCCGATTCAAAGTGAGAACCGAAGAGAGTTCTCCACAAAAAGCTGGGAATGGCCCACAGCCCGAGGATCAACACCGACAGAATCAGAAATACCATCAGAAGCGAGAGAAAAAACACCGGACGAGCCTCGCGATCGCTGGAACGCGCAGCGGCGGACACGGGGAACATTGTGTTCACCACCGACCACGCACACATGTTGACCAGACGCCCGACGAGAGAAACGGCGGCGTAGATTCCCGCCTCATCAGAAGCGAAGAAATGCTTTACCAGGACAATGTCAAAGTTATTGATGACGACCTGTCCCGAGAAAAAGACGATCGCCTGCAATCCTTCGCCAAAGGGAATCGGTATACCCAAAGAGCGAAAGGACGGCCATCCAGGATTTGGCTTCGCGAGGAAATAGGACGCGATGACAGCGATCACACTGGCCAGGACCGCGCCCTTGACGCCCAGCCCCAGACGAATCAGCAGGAAGGCGCCTCCCAGCCGAACCAGTCCTTCCAGCATGAAGTTCAGGGCGAGCGCGCGGAATGCGTGAACGCCTTGGATATAGCCGCGCCGAACGCCCAAAGGAATATAAAAAGCGGTTCCCAAAGCCAGCAGCGAAATCAACCCTGCATCGGGCAGATTGAGATAATTCTGGATCGTATGGTTAAACAGAAATAACAGGATGCCGATGCCAATGCCCGCCGTCCACGATTGCATATGCAATCGGCCAAAGATCGCAACCTTTTCCCGATCGGCTTCGTGGCTGGCCACGTACTTGGCACAAACCACCTGGAAGGAGAGGGTGATCGCCGAGGCCAGCATGAGAAGCGTGTAGACGGCAGTCGCGTGCGCAAAACCAGTGGGTCCCAGCAAACGGGCCGTCGCGACGTTGTAGATCAGATTGGTGACACCAACCAGCCCCGATCCAGCCAGCATGGTGAGGCTTCCACCAAGCAGCTTATGCCGAAGCGCTTTGGCTCGGCCGTGGGTGCTGTCTGCCGCTCCGCTGCTGGGAAGATCTGAACCCCGCTTTCTCCCGAAAAAGGTCATAGAAGGGAACGAACCTAAAAAAGCGTGAAATGGACAACGGGAAGCACTGTATTCTTGCTCGATCCAGGGAAGTTATAAAAAGTTTGCTGCTGAACGCCGAGCGAAAAGCGCATGGGGAAGCGGACGGGCACCTGGTCTTCGCTGTCCCTCACATTCCCGTGCAAGGCGTGTACGTAGGAGACCAGAAGCTCGCTCTGGACATTGTCGTAAGGGTGGTAACCCATTCCGCGAGACAAAACGAAAGAGCCCTGCACGTTCCAATGCCGCGTGGCGCGAAAATCGAAACGTCCTCCGGGAAGAAGCGCCTGGGCAATTGCATATTGGGTATTTTGGACACGCCAGGAACGCAAATCCTCAGCCAGAACCGCCGCTGTCAGGCGATTGCCGAATTTATGCTGCAATCCCGCATAGGTCGAAGTGTAGAAATACTCTTCGACCAAAGGGCGAAATAGCAGGTCCCGCGCCGAATATCCCGTGATCAGCGACGTGCTGCCCCAAGGCCGGCCGACCGTGAACTCGATATTGGCAAAGAGATCGCGCGAATGGAGATCCTGATCGATGAAGGGGCCGGTTTCCCGCTGCGCACTGCCCGTCACGGTGACCCAGTTGAAAAATGAACTGGTGTAAAGGTACAGGAACTGACGAAACAGATTCTGACTCATGTAAACCGGCGAGATGGTGTCGCGGCGCACGGTAAATTGCAGTCCACCGTTGAAGGTGATGGTGTTCAAGCCAAGATGCAGAATGGGATTGATTCCGCCATTCACGATGGTGTCGTAAGTATTGCGATCTTGAACCACGCCGACGCTGGGATAGAGCAACCGCCCGGCGGTCAGACTTTGTCCGACGAACCCAGAGATGACAGGAAGATTTCCCAACTGCACGCGATAATGAGACTCCGCGAGACTCTCATACGAGTAGCGGGGCGGCGGCAGCAGCTTAGGATCGGTTACGTGAAGAATCTTTGCATCGAGGGCATAGACGTTGATGTCTTCGAGTGCGGGGGCGAAGAGCGCCTCCGGAACAAGGCTCAACCTGTCATTGATCTGCTTGCCGGCCTGATCGGCTTCGGTGTATTGAGATGTTTCGGCGATACCCTGATCCTCCTGCCCGGCCGCAGTGCTGGCCTGGGCGAAGGCGGCAAGCGAGTGCAGAGGGTCTTGGCGCTGGCGATATAAGTTCGCCTCGGCCATCATGTAGTCGTAATCATCTTGAAAATCGGCCGGATTGCCCAGACTGGCAAGCGCCGTTGATGCTCTGCGAGTATTCCCCTCTGCCAGGTAGGTGTTGGTTAAGCCGATGGCCACGGTGCGGCTATTCGCTCCAGCCAGTTGGGCCTTGCTGTAATAGTTTTCGGCAAGGTCGAAATCATGCATCGCAAGGAAAATGCCGGCAGCTTCAGCGAAGTCTTCCCCCGTCACCGAAGAATCTGGAAAGAGCCGGGCCTCAGCGAATCCTAAAGCGATCTGTCGTCGAGCCTCATCGAGGTGCCCTTGACGGAGAAAGATTTGAGCAATCGCCAGGCGAACTCCGATGCGATCTCCGCCAGGCACGTCCAAGGCGCGCGAGAAGCGCTCCATGGCGGCGTTGCGATCTCCTAACGTGAGCAGGGCATCGCCGGTTGCGGTAAGAAGTTCTACGCGATCCCCACCCAACCGTTCAGCAGACTGAATATCTTGCATCGCTTTGTCCCGTTCACCCTGTTTGGCGTGGACCTGCGCCATCGAGGCGTAGATTTTCGGGTCGGATGGCGATAACTGCAGAGCCGCATTGAGCGCGGTGATTGACTCTGCATAGCGGCGCATGCGATACAACACGTCGGCATAAGCAAGTTGAGTGTTCAGGTCCTTGGGATCTTCGGATAGCGCGATGCGGTATTCGTTCACCGCACGGGCATAGTCCAATTCCTGACGAAATGCCTCCGCACGGGCCAAGTGCCAGGCGTGGGATTTGCCGAGAAGTTTTTGAGCTGCTTCGAGCTGCACCAGTGCAGGCTTCGGACGATGCAGCTGAAGATCGGCAAAAGCCAAACCAAGATGAGCCTCGCCGTATTTCGGCTGAATCTGCAGTGCAGTTTGAAAATCCTTGCATGCCTTATCGGGCTCCTTCAAATCGTTCAACACGAAGCCGCGGTTCACATATCCCATGGCTACCTTTGGATCCCGCTCAAGGGCCAGCGTGAAGTCCTTCACGGCGGTTTCCAGGTCGCCGTTGTGGGCGTGAATGTTTCCGGCAATTAAAGGCAGGTCTTTATCGTTGTGAAGAATGGGTTCGTACTTGTTGACCAGAGCGAGAGCCTCATCATAGTGGCCGAGGTAGTAAAGATCGTAGCCGAGGTAGACCACGCCTTCTCGGTCGTTCGGCAGCTTGGCGATTACGTTGTATCCCAGTCTCGCCGACTCCGCGTAATCGCCCTTGAATGTCAAATACCTCTCACGTTCGCGCTGGACTTGCGGAGACGTGTTCATCTTCGCATTGGCGCGCTCAAGCCATTGTTGCGCCAGATTGAGGTTGTGGGATTCCAACGCGGCGTTCGCGCCTCCGGCTACGATCAGGGCATTCGTCGGCATCCGCTGATAAGCATTTTCGTAGTTCGCCTGGGCAGACCGAAAATTCCGTGCCGCCGTGTACATGTCTCCGAGCGCGAGGTATGGTGCGTAGTCTTTGGGGTAAGCGGCGATCTCGCGCGCGAAATAAGATTCCGCCAGCTTAGTATCCCCTGCATCGCGGGCGAGGTAACCCAGCGGAGAAAGCGCCTGCCGATTGTTGTGGTCGAGGTCGAGAATTCTTGTGAAAGTGTCACGCGCTGCGTCTTTCTGACCCAGCTTCCATTGCAGCATGCCGAAATTCGTCAACGAATTCATGTTGGAGGGAGAAAGCGCCAGGGCCTCTTTCAAATCGCGGTTGGCCGCGTCGAGATTCCCCGACGCGCTCTCCACCGCCGCACGCAAGCGCAACATCTCAGCGCGCGAAGAGTCTGGGACCTTCACGTTTTGGATCGCCACAGCCGCTTCCTGCAATTCTTGCTTCGCCTCGGCATCTTCGTCCTGTCGAACATAGAGCTCGTATAGATTCAGCCGCAGTTCGATCGGATAGAGCGGGCCTTCCGGCACATAGGCCGGCAAACTGCTCAGAGCGAGCTTGTATTCCTGTTCCGCTTCCGCCAGGCGATACTCGGAATCGGCTAAACCGCCCAGAATTGCGTGCAAGCGGTAGTTGTTGCCGTCGATGCGCTTGGCGGCCTCGATAAATTCGTTGGCATTGTCCGCGCGGCCGGCATTGATCCAGGCCTGCGCCGCGCTTAAGTTCAGACCAAGATTACCCTTCGCCGTTCTCGCCAGGCGCGAATAAAGGTCCGCGGCTTCCTGCTGCTTGCCGGCAAGTTGGTATGTATACGCAAGCTCGGCCTGAATATCGCCATTCTTGGTCGGGATTGCCTGCAACGTGGCGATGGCCTCGTCGTACTTACCCTGGTCGCGATATTGCTGGGCCACCGCACGCAGGACTTCTGGATCTCGCGGCGCCCGGCTCTTGGCACGGTTCAAATATTTTGTGGATTCGTCAGGCTGACCCAAACGTTCATACGCTTGCGCGATCAGAATATCGCCATGCGCTGAGGGCTGCAGCGCTGCGGCGCGCTGCAAAAGATCCAATGACGACTTTTGGATCGCTGTTCAGCATGAGCTCGCCAGCGAGCTGCAGGCTGTTCGCATCTTTGGGACTGGCCTCGACCACTTTCTGCAATAGCTGTTCGGCTTCTTGAGTCCGGCCCATGCGGGCATAGGCTTGCGCCAGGCCGGCCAAGCCGCGCACCGAGTTCGGTTGCAACTTCAGTCCATGGTTGTAGGAGTCGACTGACAGCGGATATTTCTCGTCCAGTCGCGCGGCATAACCCAGCAAGAACCAGAGTTCCGCATTTTGCGGCGCGGATTTGACGGCCTGTTGCGCATTGGAAACCGCTGCCGCAAAGTCGTTACGCTGCAAGGCGTCCTGGGCCGCGCGCGCCTGGCGGGCTACCATGATTCCAGATCCCCAACTGAAGTCATTGCCGCTCTGCGCGGAAGTCGTTGCGGTTTTCTGGTTTGCCTGGCCGTTGGAGGATGAGCCGCTACTACCCCCGACGTCAAACGTCTGGCAGAAGCCTTGGCCAACGAAACCAAGAATCGCGACAAGGCAAAAGCTCGTGAGCGGAAACCGGCTTTTCACGTAGTCACCACGCTTTACAAAGGGTTCTAGAGGGCCTCCACAAGAGAGCCTCCCGCACAGGAAATCCTGCGGCTCTTTTCAGATGCGACTTTGGACGCTCAAGTTTGCTCTTCCCGCTCGGGGAAAGCGGAAGGCCAATTTCCGACCTCAAGATCAGCACAAACCTTGGTGGCGGTTTTGGAATCCAATGTTTTTGCTAAGGGCACAGGAGTGTGCACGGCATGACCCCAAACACAAGCTACTCGCGTCCCATCCCGCTGTTGGCTATTGTTCTGGTGGCTCTGGCTGTTCATGGGCCGTTGTTGTTGATGCAGCTACCTTCGGGCTCGTTCGATGCAAACTTTCATATCTTTCTCGCGTCGCACTACGCGCATCACTGGTTCAATCCCTGGAACGAAAAATGGTTCGCGGGATTTTCGCAGACCACATATCCTCCGTTGACTCATCAGTGGATCGCTCTGGTGTCGACGGTAGCCGGCCTGAAGATGGGATACATGCTGGTGCAATTGATTGCGGTCTTGCTGCTGCCGGTCGGCGTATTTCGCTTCGCCCGGATCTGGGTGGATGAGCGCGCCGCGAGCTATGCGGCATTAGGCAGCATTTTCCTGGGAGCGCTGGCGTTTCTGGTCTATCAGGCTGGACAGTTAGCGACGATTGCATCCGCTGCTTTGTATCTGAATGCGCTGCCCTACTTTTTCGAATGGTCGGAAGAGGGTTCGTTTCGCAGTTTGGCGAAGGGCCTCGCCGTGAGCCTGGCTGCTGCGGCCGCTCACCACGTTACCTTGATCTTTGGAACGGTCTTGTTTGCCGGTCCCGTACTCTGGATTGCATTTCTGGACGCGCGTGACGGGCGCACCAGAGGAGCGGTCGGAACGGTCTTATTTCGGGCGATTGTGTTCGCATTTCTCGTGGTTGTCGGTGTCGGAGTCGTCCTGTTGCCTTACTGGATGACATTGATCCAGCACCCGATTCATCAGATTCCGATTCCTCATGACAGCCGTTCCAATTTCCTGCTGAACTCGATCACCGGTATCAACTATTTTGTGATTCCTTATGGCGCTTTGATTCTGGCGCTGCCGTTCATCATCATTCGCGGTGCGACGGTTCGACGCTTGCGGCCGCTACTTTTCGGTTTTTGGCTGACGTTCATCTTCGGATTAGGCGGCACAACGCCGCTGCCGCGTTGGCTGCTGGGCCGTGCCTATGAAATTCTGACTTTCGAGCGGTTCACTTTCTGGGCCACGCTGATGGCGATGCCCATCGTAGGTCTGCTGGCGATCGAACTGCTCGATCGTTTTCGTGCCAAAGCGGCGGTTGGTTTGTCGCTCGCGGCCGTCGCGACCATCGGCGCGGCGTTAGCTTGGCTTACGGCCAACCCGTATCGTCCGACGGGCACGATAAACGTGAATCCGGTCATCGCGTTTCTGAACCGCGACGGCCACGACTCTTACCGCTATCTGACACTCGGCTTCGGCAGTGAACTGGCGCAAGTGTCGACCTACACCGACGCGAGCAGTGTGGACGGAGACTACAATTCCGCGCGCCTGCTGCCCGAAATGACGCACTACGGATCGGCGCAGCTGACCAATGCGAAATTCTACGGCTCGGCGGGAATGGCGTCTCTGCGCGCCATGCTCGAGCACGCCAACCGCTATGGCTTGAAATATATATTCGTGCACGATTCTTACTATGAACCGCTGCTAACGTTTGTGGGCTGGAGAAAGATCGAAACCTTCGACAACGGAGAGATCACCGCGTGGTCGAAGGATGACGTGCCACCCGCACATCGAATCGACTCCGACGCCATTCCTCCCGCCTGGATGGGATTGATGTGGGGCACGCTCCCAATCGGAGTGAGCGTGCTTGCAATATTCCTCGTGTTGTTCCTGCCCGCAAGCCAACGCGTGCGCAGGGTCGTCGAATCTCCCGTTGCGATCCACGAGCGGGAAACGCATTACGTCGCCTGAGGAATTAGAAATGAAACGTGCTCTGCCGATCATTTTGGTGATTGTGATTGCAACCGCAGTTTTGATGGTCCTCGGTTTGACTGTATCCAGAGGCTCGAATGGAACTGTCGGCATCGCGTCGGGGTCCGCCTTGCCCGGCTTCGGTGCAAGCTCGTCGACGCCCGAGGAGGCGATATCGAATTTTCTTCTGGATATTCAAAAGCGCAACTGGGATCGAGCCTTCTCCGCGATCGAGCGAACCAGCAGCAGCCTGACGGAACAAGCATTCATCCAGGACTGGACCGGATCGAGTGGCGGGTTGCGTTCCTTTTCAAGCCTGGAGAAGTATGATGCCCGTCCTCTGCACGCCAGCGACTCGGATGCGGAAATGCGGGTTCGCTTGCATTGGACAACCCCCGTAGGCCCGGTCGAGGACGTGCGCGACTTCCATCTCGCCAAGCGCGGCGATAAATGGCTGGTCGTATGGACTGAGACTCTGCCGCCGAATGTTCAGGCCCAGGTGGTTCCAGTCACTTATTTGCGCTGGGATCTGGTGAGCGGAAATTCCGGCGAGCAATGGGGATCTCATAATGTCGATGCTCCGCACGTACGCATTGTTTCGATGAATGCGGTGGACTCCGCGGAAGGTTCGGTTGTCATGGGCGAGGTGGTCAACGAAGACACGATTCCGGCATTCGTGAACGTGAATGCCACGCTCATCGGTGCCTCTGGTAATGCAATCGACGATGAGAGCAGTTTCGACAAGATCCTTCACGTGCTCCTGCCGAAACAAGTCTCGCCGTATCGCATTGACTTTCCCCATATCAGTCTTAGCAAAGTGAAAAACGTGCGCATGGATGTGAAAGCCACACTGGTCCCGGCCTCGTCAGACCCGGTGATCGGCGTCATGAATCAAAAGTTGGAAACGGATGCGCAGGGTCGGTCAGTGCTGCAGGGGGAGTTGTTGAACCAGAGCGGGGAGACGGTAAACATCCCTCATGTCATTGCCAGTTTTTACGACAACAATGGCAAGGTCGTGTGGGTGTCGGATCGATACGTGGAACAAGCTTTGCTGCCGCAATCGAGCGAACCGTTCGCGGTGGAAGTTCCGAAATCTTTGGCAGGAAAGGTTCAAAACTTTCATGTCGTCGTCAATCAATACAGCCTGCAGAAGTCATAGCGCGCGGAGAGGATCGGCATTTCTTCTCGCCTTGCTGTGTCTTGCGGCCACGGCGTTGGCGCAGGGTGTAACGCTGCATCCTCCTTCTGGGGCAATCGCGGGCCAATCGGCCTCGATCGAGGCGGGTGGTAGTGGTTCTGCCACTTTCTACCTGGTGGGGCCCTCGGGATCAGTGAAACGGGATGTGCAACTTGGCCGCGAGATCACGCTGAACGCCGGTGAGTTGCGCGAGTCCGGGCGCTACGTCGCGGTTGTGTGCAATGGAAGCTGCACCAGCGCTGTCTTCTATGTTTCGCCCGCCAATCCTGCCAGTATGATTTTCCTAGTGCATCCTTCGCGGGCACCCGTCTCGCAGAGCGACCTGATCAGCGGGGTGGCCATTCCTTTCGACGAATTTCACAACCAGGTACTTGCGCCGGCCACGGTAGAGTTCCAATTAGCCGCAAAGGGAGAAAATCCGGCGCCACGCGGAGTTGAGACTCGCGATGGGATCGCCTGGTTTCGCGCGAATTCGGGCAAGAGTGCGGGCGCACTGCAAGTGCAGGCGTCGATCAAAGACGTGACCGCACGGCGCGTTGTGCAGCAAGTGGCCTCCGATCCGTGCAGCTTGCGAATTAAAGGCCAACGCACTTCGAGCGGAATCATGGTAGAAACGGAACCGGTGAGAGATTGTTCCGGAAACCCAGTGCCGGACGGCACGATTGTCACCTTCACCGCCAAGAATGGGAATGAAATGAGCACGGTGGATGCCCCCGTCAAGCAGGATGTCGCGCGGGCAAGAATAGCGGCCAAGGGCCCGGTCGTAATCTCGGCGGCGTCGGGAGTGGTGATGGGCAACGAACTCCATATGGGAGGTCAGGAGTAAGAAATGCAATCAGCGTTTCAGAGCGGGTTTCGCCCGCGATTGCAGAGGGGCCTCGCGATCTCAGGCCTGTTGCTGTTCCTCGTGCCTTCTGTTTTTTCCGCTCCCGCCGACTCCGCGCCTGAAGTTACACTGAACGCGACGAACGTCGGACCGCGGACGATTGAACCTTTAACCGAACGCAGCATCCTCCGCGACTACAAATTCGGGTGGGCCAACCTCGCTCAGGCATTCGAATCCAACTCCACCGGCGCTTTGAATGGTCTGTTCGCCGGCACCGCGAATACCTGGCTGAACGAGGCAGTAAACAGCCAGATCCGCACGGGGCTCACTTCCCACTATCTCAATCAACGTCACAAGCTGGACGCAGTGTTCTACACTCCCGAGGGCGATTTGATTGAACTGCACGATACGGCTGAATACGATTATCAAATCCTGGACGGAAGCAAGACGATCCACACTGAGCATGCTTTAGTGCACTACGTCGTGCTTATGACGCCCGGGGCCGATCGCTGGGTCATCCGGCAACTCCAATCTGTGCCACAGTTTTGACCGTTTCCCAGGCGCCAACCACCCCGCTCCCAAGAGCATCTTATTTTCACCGCACGGTGGATACATGGAGCCATCTGTTGTCGAAAAGGCTGTTAGCAGTGGCGATTGTGTGTTTTATGGTGGGCGTCGGCTGCACTACGCCCGGCATACACAATTCCTTACAGCAAAATCTGCAGGCGCCTAATTCCTGGCCAAAAATATTAGCGGTGTACATGCCCTGGTTCGGAAATCACGTGCACATGGACGTGGGTTATGCCAGCTACGACCCGAACGTTATGCATCGTCAGATCGAGCAAGCACGCCACATGGGGATTTCAGCCTTCGTGGTGGACTGGTACGGTGAAAGCGAGCCATTCTCCGACCACAATTTCGCGGCGCTGCAAGAAGCGGCAGACGAAAATCATTTCCAGGTCGCGCTTCTGTTCAACGAACCGGAAGACGAAGATGCGCAAGCCACCGACGAGGCGATCGCCGCATTTGATAAAGCATACAAAGCATATATCGGTCCCCAGGCGCCTTATCGCGGAGCCTACCTTACTTTCAATGGCCACCCGATGATCTTCATTTTTCCCAAGCAGGGGCATGTTGACTGGAACCGGGTCGTCGAACATTGCCGGTCGTGGGAATCCGCTCCGTACTTGTTCTATAAGGACGAACCGCCCGCCAAATATGCGGCCGACTTTGCCGGAATGTTTCCCTGGGTCCAGCCCGGACAAAAAGGATGGACACCTGATGGCAGCAATTGGGGTGAGCAGTACCTGGATAACTTTTACAGGACCATGCGCGATAAACATTCTGACAAGATTGCGATCGGAGGCGCATGGCCTGGCTTCAACGATTCGGCGGCAAAATGGGGGCTCAATCGCCACATGCAGAGCCGTTGTGGGCAGACGTTTGAGGACACGCTTCATCTCTACACGCACTATTTCGATGCCTCGCACCCGCTTCCATTTGTTTTGGTCGAAACCTGGAATGACTACGAGGAGGGCACGGCGATCGAGCGTCTGAATTTCGCCAAGTGCAGCGAGAAATCACAGACCAGTCCTGCGGCCGAGTGATCCGTCGGGATGCCCCAACCGCAGCGGGCCATTCGCACATCCATAGGCGCGGCAAAAACACCTGCTGTAAGAAATGGAGATAGATTCGATGGAACCTGTTCGCGATTCGAGCAAACACCTTCAGCTTCTGTCCGAGCTGTTGCTGACTCGCCCGTTGCAGCAGTCGGAGCGCACCCGCGAATGGTGCGAGTTGGCGAGTCCATCTGAGTTGCAGGAGCTCACCGCGCTGGCCATGACCAATCATGTCATTCTCCGAGCATTCGATCCCCTGGCTGCGACGCTAGAGGATATGGGAAACGTCCCAATCGCAGGGCGGGTAGGGGCTGCGATGCTGGAGGAACACGGCAGGATCGAGCATGCTCTCGGCTTTCTGACGCAGATTTGTAGAGCGCTGGAGGATGGCGGATGCCCGGCCATCGTGATCAAGTCCCTCGATCATTGGCCCGATCTTGGCGGCGATTTGGATCTCTACACGGACGCAGAGCCCGCCGCCGTCGTCTCCGTGATGAGCGCAAAGTTTCGTGCCAAACTTGCGGACCGAAGCTGGGGAGATCGCCTGGCCAACAAGTGGAATTTCATCGTGCCGGGATTGCCCGAACTGGTCGAGGTTCACGCGCGGCGGATGGGCCAAACCGGGGAACAGACGGCGCTCACCCGCTCTGTGTCGGAACGAGCCGTCATCATGAAAGTCGGGCCGTACTCCTTTCGCGTCGCCGCGCCGGAAGATCGCGTTGTCATCAGCACGCTGCAGAGAATGTACCGGCACTTCTACATCCGTCTGTGCGATATCGTCGACAACGCCCGCCTTTTGGACTCCGGTAAGGTCGACTTCGGATATCTGCGCTCTTTGGGGTCGGGATCCGGCCTATGGGAAGGCATTGCGACGTATTTGAACATCATCTCCGAGTATGTCGAAACTTATCGTGGATTCGGAGTTCCCTTGCCGCCGCTGGTACAGGACGCAGCAAAATTTGGAACGAGCAAGGTCCGCTTCCGCAAGGATTTTTTGCGCGTCCCCATCTTGCCCGACTCCCTGAACTCTGTATGCGGGTGAGCTCAAAACTCTTTTCTTCCGAGGCGAGCTGCGGAATACTCTTCGACTCAAGCCTGCTTCCGGGTTTAGCGACGGCGGCGGCCCTCGAGCAGAAAATCACGGGCAGCGACAAGGGAATCTGGTGAAAATACTCGTGTCTTTTCCGGAGCATAGCGAGAGAGGCTCTACTGTCTTCACTGGATTGTCTCTGCGTTGCGCACTGGCCTAACGTTTAGGTGAGGAGGAAGTTGCAAGGCACGTTCGTTCAAGAAAGGCGAATTCAGGATTCCGACAACACTTGGGGACGAGAACTCAGTTCTACCGGGCGGAATTCGCGGTTAGGGATCTGGTGGCACGGGAGTTTTCGGTGATTCGCATTCTTATTGTCGATGATAATCCGGCGGTGCGCCGGTATCTGCGCGCCATTCTGGAGCAGCAGGAATCCTGGCACGTATGCGGTGAGGCGCGAACGGGAGCCGAGGCCCTGCGCCAGGTGTTGGAGGCTCCTCCCGACCTGATTCTTCTTGATTACCAAATGCCCGATCTTAATGGTGTCGACATTGCCAGGCAGATTTTCGGGCTGTTTCCTAAGATTCCGATTTTGATGGTGACCCTTCACCTTTCGAGACAGCTGGCGGATGCCGCGCGCGAGGCTGGCGTCCGTGGGGCGTGCGCCAAGCAAGACATCGGTTCGGTCGTGGAGGCTGTGGATGTATTGCTCCACGATCAGACCTATTTTCCAATTATTTCCGCCGGACACGGGGCCTGAGCCAATAGGGGATGCTTGCCTCTGAGGCAATGGCGCCGGGCAAATACAGGATTTCCTGTATTGGACCCCACAATATGGAAAGTTAGCCTTCGGTTTCAAGGGTGTTCATCCCTTGACCAACTTTTTTGTGTGAAATTTACGGTCATTGGTCAGGCTGTCACATCTGTGCAGAGGTAAAATGTGGCGAATCGTCTGGTCGGTCTCCCCCCGAAAGAACTGAAACAGGATGACAATCCGCATACTGTTGGTTGACGATCACCCCATTGTGAGGCAGGGCTTGAAGACTCTTCTGGAAGGCCACTCGGACTGGCACGTCATTGGTGAAGCCGCGGACGGGGCCGAAGCGGTGGAGAAGGCGAAAGACCTGAATCCGGATGTTATGGTGCTCGATGTCACAATGCCACGCATGAACGGGCTGGAAGCCTGCCGGTTGCTGCGGCGCCAGTCTCCGAAGCTGGAGATTCTCTTTGTTACGCAGCACGACTCACCACAGATGATGCGGGAAGCACTGGAAGCCGGCGCGCGAGGTTACGTCGTAAAGTCCAACGCCGCCCGCGATCTGTTAGCCGCTGTGGAAGCGGTGAGTCAGCATCGAGTATTCACGGCCCTGCATGGGCGAAGTGTTCCGGAACTGAGCTGAGGTTCGATTGGGATGTTGCAAGTATCTTGCTCTCAAGAGGGCGAATTATGAAACTCAGGATCCTGTTAGCCGACGACCACGAAATTGTGCGCCGCGGTCTGCGAGCGCTGCTGGAAAAGCACGAGGGCTGGGAAGTCTGCGGCGAGGCCAGTGATGGCCGCGAAGCGGTGGAGCAGGCCTTGCAACTCAATCCGAGACGTCGTCATTGTCGATGTCGGCATGCCCAACCTGAACGGTTTGGATACGACCCGGCAACTTTTGCAACACGACCCTCATTTCAAAATCATTGTCCTCACCATCACGGATTCCGACCAGGTGATCCGCGAGGCATTAGACGCCGGCGCACGGGGTTTCGTTTTGAAATCTGACGCGGCTCGCGACCTGGTTTCGGCTGTCGAGGCGTTGCAGAACAAACGAATGTTCTTCACTCCCCGGGTCAACGATCTGGTGCTTGCAGGATTTCTGGAGAAGGGCCAGATGGTATCGCGGAACGAGGCTCCCAAGCTGCCGACACTCACCGCGCGCGAGCGCGAGATTACGCAGTTGCTGGCGGAGGGGAATAGCTCTAAAGAAGTGGCGTCTCTGCTCAATTTGAGTACTAAGACAGTTGAAACTCACCGCAGCAACATCATGCGTAAACTGAGCTTCCACTCGATTCGCGACCTGGTCGTGTACGCGATCAAGAACAATCTGATTCAGATTGAGCTGCCGCCGCCGCCGAAAACACCTGCGGGGCCGACGGCGGCGTAAGTTTGCCAGACCCGCGACTTTCTCTTTTCTCTTAGCGCAGAGTCTCGCCAGGGTAGTAACCGGTTCGCGTGCGCACCGTCAAGCGGTTGCGCCCAGTCCCTCTGGCCTCCACGCGGATCGTCTGATAGCCCTTTCCGATAGCGCCGCCCGGATTATAAGTCAGCGTGTATTGACTCCGGATGTCACGGGCAACGGCCCGGGTGATCGCGTTTACGTCCTCTAGTCTCTGAGGAAAAAATGCCGATCCTCCTGTGCTCGTGGCCAGATCTTGCAGGGCTTCTCGCCCCGAACGACTCATTCCTTCTGCTGCATCTGTCAGTCCAATGGCATACAGGGTTGCGCCCTTATTCGACTGCAGCTTTCTCATCGCATCCTGCAAAGTCTCCCGGCTCATATTGTCTTGCCCGTCTGTGATCACCAGCAAAACCTTCTTGTCGAGACGCGGATTATTTCGCAGATGCACATCCGAGGCTACGACCGCATCGTAAAGAGCGGTACTCCCTCTGGTTGAAGTCTGGTGTAAGGCTGCCTGGAGCAGATTGACGTCCGAGGTAAAATCCTGATCCAGATAGGGCGTCTGACCGAAGTTCACTACGAATACTTCATCCTGGGGATTGCTGGCGCGGATCAGGTTCATTACCGCGTCGTTTACTTCGGTCCGCTTGTCGCGCATGGAGCCGGAATTATCAATCACAATTCCTATTGCAACCGGCACATCTTCGCGCCGGAACGATGTGAGCGTCTCCGGTTGGCCGTTTTGATAAACCGAGAATGCGCTTCGATCCAGCGAGGTGACCAGCTTCCTGGTTTCGTCTACGACGGTGGCATGCAATACGACTTCCTGCACCTGCTTCCTGAAGACAAACCGGCCTTGCTCCTCACTTGGCGCCGGGCTGATGGCTGGACCCGACTCACTTCCCTGGGACGGCTGGGTTGGGAGCGGCTGCTGCACAGAAGCAGGAGGTTGCGAGGTTCTGGGCGGGAGCGACATCGGATTCTCCGAGCCAGGAGGAGCTGCGGAATTATCTTGCGGCGACCCTTGGCTCTGGGCGAATGCTGACGGCGACAGAGCCGTCAGTAGGGCCAACGCAACGATTTCCAGGAAAAAGCGGAGAAAAGGCGTCTTCCCAAAAAGCATGAACCTGCCTCCAATAAAGTCGTTTAGATGCCATTCCTGGGCGGCTAGGCTGGGATGTAAATTCGCTGCCGGAGACCGGTTCGCCGCGCCGGATACAGCGAATCCTGTACGTGCCTGCTCACTCTGCGACGGCGCATCTCAGGAATTCGGAGATCGCATCCTCTTCGGAAAAATCTACATAAGAAAAAACTGGCCGATCCAGCCAAGTCTTTCTGGCGCAAAAGCATCCGGATTTGGCACGTTGGGTGCTTACTTTATTGACATGCGGGTCGGGGTTCGCCACGGTTTTTCTCTAAAAGCCATTTCCACTTTCTGGTTCGCAGGGAAAAACGACCATCATTCCATGGAGGCCAGCGATGCTTCGGATCTTGATTGCCGACGACCACGAACTGGCGAGGCGCGGAATTCGGGCGCTTCTAGAGAGCCATCCCGGCTGGGAAGTCTGCGGCGAAGCAAAGGACGGGCGCGAGACGGTAGAGCTCGCGGCTAACTTAAAACCTGATCTTGTTTTGCTGGATATCGGAATGCCGAATCTGAATGGGCTGGAGGCCGCCCGGCAGATCTTAGCTGGATCCCCAGACGTTGCAATCTTGATTTTGACGATGCACGATTCCGACAATGTGGTGCGGGAAGTCTTGCGCGCTGGCGCACGCGGATACCTTCTTAAATCGGACGCCGGCCGAGATCTGGTCGCCGCGGTCGAAGCTCTTCAGTTACAGAGAACATTCTTCACCACGCGCGTCAGCCAAATGGTCTTAGACGGGTTCCTGGATCGCCAAGCACGGGATGTGGCCGCCATCGGCAAGGGCGACGACCGAGCCGGAGATTCGCTAACCTCGCGCGAGCGCGAAGTGATCCAACTCCTGGCAGAGGGAAAAACGAGTAAGGAGGTTGCGGTAACCCTCAATCTCAGCGTCAAAACCGCGGAAACCCATCGCACCAATCTGATGCGGAAACTAGGATTGCACTCCGTGGCCGATCTGACTCGCTACGCCGTTCGCAACGGGATTGTACAAGTGTTCTGACCGGGCTCATCGCTGTAAACCTTCCGTTCTCTTGTGAGCTGCAATTTCATGGGCTCTTTTTAGGCACTTGTGTGGGTTGCATAAGGGATCTTCCCGATGGCCTCTCCCGTGGTGTCTGCATAAGCTGACGGAGGTTGCTAAGTGATACGCCCTCGAGTCGCACAGCCTCCCTACAGGGAACAAGTTATGGACCGCGCCGCCGGCAGCGCGCGGAAAACTGAGATGCTCTCAGGAGGCCGTAATCGAACGTTATCTTGCGTACATGATTCACCCTAGTGCGTTCGACGCGAAAACGCCTTAAGGTATGGCAATCTAGCCCGTGTGTCGGAGGAGGCTTCACACCTTCTCTCCGCAACATTAACCCCGGAGTTTCCAGCCATGAATACCAGTGGAACAGCCGCCTACGGAATGTATGCTCGCGATATCGCTCTCCCCGACGTGGTCTTTGCTTTGAATAAGGCAGGCTTCGAGAACGAAGATATTTGCATGGTGCTTTCGCCGGCTCACCCCGATGCCGCGGCGGTGAACGAGGCCAGCACGTTCGACGCTGTAGGACCTCAGAACGCCCTCGGAGCTCGCATGATCGGTTGGTTTTCTGAGTTTGGAGCCGTGGTGATCCCTACCGTGGGCTTCTTTATCCGTTCCCAGATGTTCTTTCATGCCTTAGTGGTCGAACAGAACTTTCCTTCGCTCTCTCGAGGTTCACGAACTCTATTAGGCTTGGGATTCTCTCAGGCTGAAGCCAAGCGATTGGGGCGTCAGCTCTGCG
>CAVWHT010000009.1:0-29616 GCA_963754885.1 uncultured Acidobacteriota bacterium
TCAGCGTTCTGGCGGCGGAATTGGCGCTGCTAAGCGTGGGGCGTCGAGTTTGCGGTCGGCAGGGCTCATTTAGTGGAGGAGGCGTAATCGCTCAGACCGAAACGAGTGACCGTGCACGTTCCATTATGAAGCTTTGCACTTATCATCCAGCGAATCCCGGATCTTATGAGCAAGATTTTCGGGTCAAACGGCTTTTGAATCAAGGTCGTGTTTTCCTGAGAGAGGAATTATTTTCCAGCAACGCATCTTCAGAATATCCTGACATGAAGATTACGCGGATGTCGGGATGAAGTTCGGTCACGCGTTTTGCCAACTCGAGCCCACGGATCTGGGGCATGATCACGTCCGTGACCAAAACGTCGATCGAGCCGGGATGGTGCTCGGCGAGTTCCAGCGCTTCGCTCCCGTTCTGCGCCTCCAATACCTTGTAACCTTGGGATTCAAGCAATTCGCGCAGCACATTCCGAATGGAAGGCTGATCCTCGGCCAAGAGCACCGTTTCGCGAGCCATTCGTTACCGGACTCGAGACCTTGGGGGCTTTTCGTGGGCTGACCGGTTGCTCCACGATGGGCAGGTAGACTCTGAAAGTGGTGCCTTCACCGGGTGACGCTGTCCGCTTCGATCGTGCCGCCGCTCTGTTTGACAATGCCGTACACGGTCGAGAGTCCGAGGCCCGTGCCTTTGCCGATTGGCTTGGTAGTGAAGAACGGCTCGAAAAGGTGAGCCTTCGTTTCACCGTCCATGCCGCAACCCGTGTCAGTGATCTCCAAGAATGCATAGGTGGTTGGGGGGCCCTTGCGCCGGTTTCGGAATCTGGCCATCGATACGTTGTGAGGTCTTGATTCTCAGTACTGCCTCCCGTGGGCATCGCATCACACGCATTTACGGCCAAGTTCATTATTACTTGCTCAATTTTGCCTGGATCGACTTCGACTGGAAGTGGCTGCGGACTGGGCGTCACCATCAATTGAACCTGCTGCGCCGGGAGAGTGGATAGCATTTCCTTCACTTCCCCGAGCAGTCCATTCAAGTCCAGCACCTGAAGCACCAACACTTGTTTGCGCCCAAAGGCGAGCAACTGCTTCGTGAGCAAAGCGGCCTTTTCGGCGGCCGTTCGAATCCTGTCGGCGTGCTCCAAGAGTTGTGCCCGGCTGGGTAAACTCCGCAGCTTCGAAACCTGGGTGAGAATCACCATCAGAAGGTTGTTGAAATCGTGAGCGATTCCGCCTGCCAATCGGCCAACCACCTCCATTTTTTGAGCCTGCCGCACCTCCTCTTCCAGTCGTTGGCGTTCCGTGATGTCGCGGAAAATGCCCTGAACGATCCTTTTCCCTTCGAACTCTGTCAGGCTGGTATTGACTTCGACGGTTATTGAGCGCCCATCAGAATGACTCAGGTGCAATTGCCTTCCGGCAACTGCCGCCCCCTTCAAGGTGCCGTCCAACACTTCGCGGTACTGTTCCCGGTCGCTCTCCGGCACAATCTGCTCACCTCGGAGACCCACAAGCTCGCGTAGTGGTCGCCCCAGCAGCTGGCTGCTGCGTTCGTTGGCTTCCAGGATGACTCCTGTCTCCGCGTCCAGCACAAGAATTACGTCATTGGCAGTATCGATGAGATGCTTGTATCGTTCTTCAGTCTGGCGAATGTGCCGCAACATAAAGAAGGTGAATAAGAGGCCGGCAATCACGGACGTAGCGGTCGCCCCGAATGTGACCAGCAGAAACGAGCTTTTTGCCTGGCGTGCTCCTGTCCCCAATGCATAGGAAAACCTGTCCTCGAGTGGGGTAAGCTGATTCCCGACGAGGTCCACCTGCCGTGCAATCTCTGCGATCCTGCGAGGATCGGGTTTCCCCGAAGAGATCTCGTCGTGCAGGTTATCCCCAAGCTTTTCGAGTCGTTCGATGAGAGCGTCGCCCTGCGCCCAGATTCACTACTGCCTCAGACATGTATCTGGAATGACGAAAGCGTCGGAACAACGTCGCCATTCCTTCCACGTCTTGTGGACTGTTGCGGCCCTGGATGAAACCACTGCGAACAATACTCATGTCGGGAACAGGCTTCTCGCAGTTCCAGTCGGGCTTGCCTGTCTCCCAGAGGGACCAGGAGAGCCTGACGATAATTTTGATAGTCCGCGTCGGAATGCGAAATCGAATACCGCAGAAGGTCGTGGACGGCCTGCTTCTGCGCCTTGGACCAGAGTCCTTCCCCTCCCACGTACGCCCTCGCGGCGGAGAGATTCTCGATTGTCAGGTAGCTCAGGCCCAACAGGCTGACTACGATCAGCAGAAAAAGCCAGAGAATTACAACCAGCTTCTTCGCGACCGGCAAATCGAGGAACAGTTTGCGAACAACAGACACTACTTCTGCTCCGAATCACTGAATTCTACCGGGAAGCCTCGCTTCTAAGATCGCAACTGCGACCCCAACTTTCATGAAGACAATCTCGGTCGAGATGGGATCGGCGTCCATCGGGATTGTCGCCCGATAAGCTCGCAGTTTTGTCCAACTCTCGATGAGTCGTTCTTTCGGCGCCCGCACAGTCGCCATGTACGCATCGAGCTGATCTGTTAAGTCTTCCAGGGGCAGCGCTACCACCTGTTCATAGATCTGGTGATGACAGGCAAGCATTGCCCGATCAGCGACCTCCACCGAGAACCGTTGGGCCACTTCGGGATGGTAGTAGTGACCCGAGTTGTTGTCGCGCAGGATCGCTAAGAATATCAGCCGGGACAAGTCATTGGGCAGAGATACGCGGAGAGCACGCAGAATGTCGTCCCTCACAGCATCCTGGCTGGACTCTTCATGGGAGACTTCAGTCGAAGTCTCGCAGAGAATCCGTTCCTCGCTCAGCGCCTTCGATGTTGGTCTGTCGTCGCGCTCCGTATCGATCAGCAGATTCCCTACGTTTGTCAGAATCTTCGCCGATACCAAGATTTGGAGCCGTTGTGGAATTCCACTGCTTAACCCTCGTAACACCACGAGCCCCACCCGGCCGATTGTGCAAACGCCCAAAAGGAACGCGGCCTTCAGCTTCGACATGCGGGGACAAGGAGAGGGCGTGAAGCAGCCTACGAACCGCCATCGTGGGCCAATCGCCGAACGAGCACGGTACTCGCAACCTGTAAGGACAAACGGGCCAAGCGTTGTTGCTCGGTTCCGTAGGAACTCACGACTTCGGCAGGCGCATTGGCGGCAACGAATCTAAGACTATTGGTGTTTAAGACGCTGCGACAAACTTCCCGAAGCCCTAGCATCGACTCGGGCTCAATGCGATCTGAGCGCAAGTAAGGATCGAGCGCCCTTTGCGGTTGCTCGCTGCTTCTTAAAAGCGAAGTCATTACACTCAACGTTAAGAAGAGAATGGCGCCTACAACAAGAGTCATGCTTAGCATTGCCGCCTCACGTTGGCCACCTATGGCCAGTAATTATGACATCATTTCTTGACCAACCGCTTTCCGATCCGGCAGGCGACTTGGATCACTAAGACCGCCATGATGCGGGAATCTCGGCGTCCGCTGTCGTCCCGTCGCTCGACACTGCCCGTTGAGAGGCTCACAGAGGGCATTCTGTCTTGAGACTGCCATATTCTCCGGTACGCCTCGCACCTGAGGATCAGCGCGTCATGCTTTCCGGAATCGACGATCGCCCCCTCGTCTACCACCAGAATTCTGTCCGCCCACAGGATTGTCGCCGGGCGATGCGAAATCACCACCAGTGTCCGAGCCTGGCGAAAGAGTTCCAGTCCTTCAAGCAATCCAGCGGCCGCAGGTCCATCGAGGGCGCTGGTGATCTCATCGACAATCAGAATCCTTGGCTGCTGCAAAAGAGTCCGTGCCAATGCCAGTCTCTTCTTCTCTCCGCCGGAAAGCCGGCCACCGAGTGGCCCTAATGGTTCGTCGAACCCCCTCGGCAACGTTTGAAGCACTCGGTCCAGCTGCGTCAGAGCTGCGACTGTCTCTAGGTCTTTGCCGGTTGCTCTGGGATTCCCGTAAAGGAGATTCTCTCGGATCGTTTCGTCAAAAAGAATCGGATCCTGTGGAACCAGCGTCAGGGTAGCACGAAGGCTGCGGCGCCCAACCTGCCGAATGTCCTGCCCTCCTACCAGGATCGAGCCCGCATTTGGTTCGTACAATCGAGTCGCCAAAAGTCCAATCGTGCTCTTCCCGGAGCCATTCAGACCCACAACGGCCACGGTTTCGCCGGCTTCAATGCGAAAGCTCATATCACGCAACACCGGCCGGTCTTCGTTGTAGCAAAACCATACTGAACGGAACTCCAATTCCGGTCTGATGTCGCACCGAAGTGGTGTCAGGGACTCTCGCTCCGCAATTTGTGGATCGCCGTTCGTAATTTCGAGAATGCGACGGATGCTGGCGCCGACGCGCTGCAGCCGCGACTGCAGATCAATGGCAATGCTCACAGGTGCGAACAGGCGAAAGACATAGCCGTAGAAAGCTACGAGTCCACCAACGGTCAAAGTGTTCCGAGTTACTTCGTAGCCCCCGTAGCCAAGGATCAGCCCCATGCCAAGAACGATTACCGAAATGGAAGCTCCACCAAAAGACATTTCCGTCGCTCGCTGCCGGATCTGGAATTTTGCTCCTTCTGCCGCGAGGCGCGCAAACTTTCTGCCTTGTGTGCCGGTACGATTCAGTAGCTGCAACTGCAGCATGCCGGCCAGATGTTCTTGCAAGAACGCGCCGATCTTTCCCGACTGACTCTGGACGCTGTCTGCGGCCTCTTTTAGCCTCGCCGCGTATCTGCGTTGTAATGCGTAAAAGACCGGCACCAAGGGGGCGACCACCAGGGTCAGGCGCCAATTCAGGATTCCCATGGTCGCAAGGACCATCAAGCCCATGATCACCATCTGAATGGTTAAGGGAAGAATGTCTCCGCTCAATTCCGCTACACGGTCAACGTCCTGCTCAACCCGGTAGAGCGTTTCTCCCACCTGAGAGTTTCCGTGGTATCGCGCCGGCAAAGTTTGGATTCGCCGCAGCAGCGACACCCGGATTCGAAAGACCATCTTTTGAGTAACGATGCAGCTAATGTAGGAGGATAGGTAGCTCACGATAACGCTTGCCAAATACACAACGCAAAAAACGAGCGTGCCAAACAGTACGAGGCGGAGATCTCGTTTTGGGAGAGCAACGTCGATCAACCACTTTACGACCAAGGGATCGAGGAGAGAGAGTCCACTGCCTAGAACCATGAAGACGAGATTTACGGTAAGCAGCGACAGAATAGGGCGTGCCTGGCGGGTAAGCCACCTCACCTCAGAAGACATATATTTCCCTCTTCGCTCCGCACAGTGATTACCTAGCGCAACTCGGAAGAAACTGAACAGATATTTTTTCGCTGCCGCAATTTCGGCGTGGAGGTCGGCGCACATGCCTCAGGTCCGGCACCTTCGCGCACCCGTAACCGGCTGTATCTCAGGGAGTAAGGAGCAGCGGCCGTTCGAATCCAGCTATAGAAATGACGCAACTGTCTGGCCGCTGCCGCCGCCGTCGTGCACGAATTCCTGCACGCATCCGAGAACTGTCCAACCCGCGGGCGCCAGTGTGAATAGCGGGAACCAATCTCTCAAGTTTTAAGGCGGGAAGTTCGGCGAAGTGAATCTCAATCGGCCCAAGAACTTAGAGTTGCTGATCGAAGCTGCCTGTTGATTGATATACGAAGGTCGCTACGAAATCTCGTCTGCACGAATTCCTGCAGCAAAAAAGTTTTCTCGCAGATGTTCACGTAAAGAGGCATATTTACCCGATGTTCGGCCTGAGCAACATCAAGAGTCCACCGAGGGGAGCTATGGAGGATCCGATCATTACTACCGACGACATCGTGATTGCACCGGGCGTCCGGGAGACTGCTTCCGAGGACGGAGCCGTCCTATTGGATATTGAGCAGGGGATTTGCTTCAGTCTCAATCCCGTCGGACTGAAGATTTGGGAACTGCTGAAGAAGCGCTATTCCGTCGATCAGATCGCGGACGCGCTGGCTCAGGACTTCCCCGTTCCCCGATCCCAGCTTCTTTCCGATGTGGTTGAATTCCTTCAATCGCTCGAAGCGAAGCGCTTGATTCATCGCTCCGGCCACACGGTGGCTACACGATCGTGGTTGACCAGGATTTTCCCGTGGGCAAAACAACACGCGTAACCCCATCAGAACATGCTTCAGGTGGCTGTTTTACGCTGGTGTCCTTTCGATGATCAAAGGAGGCCACACGTGAATAATGCGACCAATAATGGTCGCGGCGCGCGGCATCTTGAAAATCATCACCGGCCGGCGTGAAGTCGGATAAGGCACGATGAACAGGGTGTCACGAACGACGTTGCACCAGGAGCAACTATAGCCGTCTTCGTGCCATACAAAGTAGATCGGCCGTTCTTGAATGGTTTTCCAGTCACGCATCTCGACCGTGTTATGCGATTTGTCAATCACAACCACGGAACCGCCTGGGACGAGATCGTCCATGGTGTCGTCATTCAAGCCGATGATGCCCAGTCGAAACTGGCCTGCATCCAGGCGCTGACGCACAACGGCAGGCACTCCCAGTTCTTCTGCGCTCTCGGTCACTAGTCGGGTCTTATCGAAGCTGATCTTGCTCTGAAATGTGCGGGAAAACGGCCGATCCGTGTCAGCGAAGGACCACTGTTTCGTGGTCTCGTCGGAGTGTGCCGGACCATGCGGCAGATCCTGGGAATCTTCCAGTCTCACGCCGAAGGCCTGCAAGATGGCGGGATAGGTTACCTTGTAGCATTGGCTGAGGCTCTTGGCCTCGAAAATGTCCGGCGCCGCCTTGTCGTCTTCCATGTCGGCGAGCCGCCCACGTCGAATCCGATAGCGCTCATCGTTGGCAGTGCGCGCGATCTCGCTGGTGAGGCGCTCGACCGCAATGCGCGTGAGGTGAAGTTCTTCCCGAAGTCCTCGAAGCCATTGCCCCGGGCTCGTCATGACTACTGCTCCGGCCGTAGAGCAGACTCGGTATTGGAAGTCTGCACTTGCTAGTCGATGAAACTGCGTTCTTCGGAAAGTGTCGCAGAAGGCCCCCTCGGGATGCCGCTTGGCATCAGCCCATCTGTGCGTCCTAAATTAGATTGTGTCCAACTCCACTGCCGACTTGCTTTAAAGGCAGTGTCCTTTAGCCTACTTTACTCGTACAACACGACGGCTCACAGAAAGTTGTTCTTTCATTCTGGTTCTCCACTGTGAACAAAATGCGGCGAGTGATACCTACGCGGGAATGACACCGCCATTTGCGCCTGAGTATATAGCCACGACCACTTACGTCAACAAGAATCTTAGTTTTGTCCGGAAAGCAGAACAATGCGGGAGAATAATACGGGCTCGGCCAATGCGCCTGCGAAACCGCAAGTGGTGTTGGATGCCATGACGTGAGCGCAGGCTTGCGCTCCCCACGGCACGAAGCTGCGCCCCTGCACGATTTTGTACAGGCGATGACAAACTCAACAGGTCGCCGATGGGGCCCCAATCGCAGATCCATGGCTGCGAATCCGCATTCAGGGTCGCTGACTCGTGCGTCAACTTCTTTCCGCTCATTACGTTCCGAACTCGCGCCACAAACAGTTGCGTCGATCGAGATCGTTTGACCGGAGGACTAAGGTGCACGATTTCATGCATGAAAAAAAAGTTTTCAAAACGGATTGGCTGTGGATGTACGGTGCATTCATCGCTTAACTCTACATCTGGGGATAGATCCCAAGTTTCCCAAAACTGCCACCTCAGTCGACCAGCACGCTCTGGAAGGTAGCATATGCCTCCTGCAGTAGTCGCACCCCCTCCAACTTATGAGGAACCAGTTACCGAAATTCTGCATGGAGTACAGGTCACAGATCCCTATCGCTGGCTGGAAGACCAGAACTCGCCGCGAACCCGCGCATGGATCGACGAGCAGACCGCTTACACAAGCGCATACTTCGATACGATTCCGGGTCGAGAGCAAATTAAGGAACGAGTTCGAGAACTCATGGCATTCAAGGAGGTTATCTCCGAACCCTGGAACGTCGGCGACCGGTACTTTTTCTTAAAGCGTCAGGAAGACACAGACCAGCCTGTCATCGTGATGCGAAATGGGTTATTCGGAGAGGACACAGTCCTAGTCGATCCAGCATCGCGCGCAACCGGGACTTCGACTGCCGTTTCTATTGTCGTGATCTCTCAGGAGGGGGACTTCTTAGCCTATTCCGTCCGACAAGGTGGGACCGACCATTCGAGCGTGGAAATTCTGGACATCCAGAAAAACACGGTTCTGCGGGATTGCCTGCCGGAAGGCTTCTGCACAGGGTTTGTTTTTGCGCCCGATGGTGCAGGGTTCTATTACTCTCATCGCGATCTGCGCGATCCGCGACCCAAATATAAAGCTGCTTTGTGGCATAGCTTCGGTAGCGACCGATCGCAAGACGTTGAAGTGTTTTTCGCGGGTGAAGGCCCAAATCTCTTCCTTGGAATTCTCGATTCACCCGAGGCCAATCTCTTGGCGTACGCGGTGTTTTCTGCCGGCAAGGACCCGACCACCTCGGTCTACTTGCACAGCCTCGAGCCAGGAGCGGCTCCCAAGCTTTTGTTACGCGATGTCGAAGGCTGCTTTGTGCCATTCTTCGCACAAGGCCAACTGTTCGCCTATACCGACTGCGCTGCTCCGAACTTTCGGATCGTTGGTATTGACCTCGACGATCCAGATCCAACGCATTGGCGCGACATTGTCCCCCAGTCTGATCGCCGCATCCAGCAGTTCACGGTTGCGGGTGACCGAATCTTCGTGACTCGTGTTGATCGCTTCTCCACTCAAATCGAAGCATTCGGCACCGAGGATGGCGCGAGAAAGGATGTTCCATTTTGTCCGCACGGGACTATCGACCTTCTAAATCACACGAATCGAACCGATAATTTATTTTACAGCTACACCGCAATCGCCCAACCACTTGCCGTCTATTGCTATAGCACGGTAGAAGAAAAAGCTTGCCGGTGGCAGGAGCCGAATGTCCCATTTGATCCTTCTTTGATCGCTGTCGAAGAGACCAGCTATCCATCGAAGGACGGCACTTCGATTCCGCTTTTTCTCACCGCCAGGAGAGATCTATTACGTTCGGGACCACTACCAACCTTCCTGACAGGCTACGGAGGATTTGGGAGTTGTGTCACGCCTCGCTTCACTGCCTTTGCAACCTTTCTGATTGAGCAGGGCTTGTTGTTTGCGGTGCCTGCGCTCCGCGGAGGCTCAGAGCTCGGTGAACAGTGGCACCAAGCGGGCAAGCGCGAGAACCGCCAAAACTCGTTTGATGACTTTATTGCCGCCGCGGAGTGGCTCATATCGGAGGGACGCTCTGCAGTCGGCCGTATTGCTATTGGCGGCGGCTCCAATGCCGGCCTCCTGGTCGGCGCCACCATTACTCAACGCCCCGACCTGTTCCGCGCTGCCATCTGCCTCGGGCCCTTGCTCGACATGACGAGGTATAACCTCTTCGATTTCGCAGCGGGATGGGCAGACGAATATGGTTCACCCGAAGATGAGCAAGACCTCCACTCTCTGCTTGCCTACTCGCCCTACCATCGTGTTCAAGATGGCGCGGAATATCCCGCTATCCTGCTCATCTCGGGTGACGCAGATACGCGTTGCAACCCGATGCATGCTAGGAAAATGGCCGCACGCCTTCAGGCAGCAAATCGCTCAGAAAATCCCATTCTGCTCGACTACAAATCAGACTGGGGCCACACGCCGGTTCAGCCTTTATCGACGAAGATCGAAGCTCTCACCGACAGACTCGCTTTCCTCTGTCACGAACTCGGGGTTCACGTCGGGCACAGGAGGGTTTCCTGATGCTGTTCATTCGCGCGTTGCTGACACTATTTGCCTACGACGTTCTGAGTACCTTCTGTCGCTTCGAGACCATTTATTCGATGGTCAAGAAATGGACTGTTGCCAGCGTGCCTTCTGGTCAAGACACAATCAACCGTGTTTGCAAGGCGGTCAACTACGCCTGCATCTGGTACCCGAAACAGGCTCTTTGCCTGCAGCGCTCCTTCGTCACTACGCATTTGCTCAGGAGACATGGCGTGGTAGCGCACATGGTCCTCGGAGCGCAGAAACTTCCGTTCAAGGCCCACGCGTGGGTCGAAGTCGACGGGCATGCAATCAACGAGCGGTCAAATGTCCAGGCGACCTACGCCGTTTGGGATCGGTGCTAACCAAGGAGATCGGCATGAGTGTGCAAGCGGGCATCTGGAATTTCGACGGACGGCCGATCGACCGTAAATTGATGGACGATCTCAGCGAGTCCTTGAAGCAACAAGGTCCAGACGGCGAATCGCGCTACGTGGACGGTTCGGTTGCACTGCTTTATCGTCCCTTCCATACCACGGCTGAATCACGCCGGGAGAAGCAGCCTTACGTGTCGCGACGAGGCTTCGTCCTTACTTGGGACGGTCGTCTCGACAACCGCGAAGTGCTTATTGCCGACTTGCAAAGAGATCTTGACACGAGCCCAACCGACCTTACTATCTTCGCCGCCGCCTTCGAGCGCTGGGACACTGATTGTTTCCGCCGGATCATCGGCGATTGGGTGGTCTCCATCTGGAAGCCGGAACAGCGTGAACTTCTGTTCGCCGCCGACTTCATGGGCATCCGGCACATCTTTTACTACCTCAAGAATGATCGGATCTGGTGGTCGACGGACCTCGGCCCGCTGATGCTGCTTTCAGGCGATAGGTTCCACATCGACGATGATTACATCGCCGGATACTTTGCTCACGAACCTGACGCTCATCTGACACCTTACCGAGAGATTCGTGAAGTTCCGCCAGGACAAGTCGTGCGTATTCGAAACGGCAGCGTCTCAGTCGAACGCTTCTGGCGCTTCAGTCCCAAGTCGCGAATCCGTTACAAGACCGATGCCGAATACGAAGAGCACTTCCGCCATGTGTTTAGGCAATCAGTGCGCCGCAGGTTGCGTTCAGACTCGCCGATTCTCGCCGAACTCAGCGGTGGGCTCGATTCCTCCTCAATTGTTTGCATGGCGGATGACATTCTCGCGAAGGAAGGGGCGCAAACATCCCGTCTCGACACGCTGTCCTATTATGACAAGACTGAGCCGCTTGGCGATGATTGGATCTATTTTCAAAAGGTAGAAGCCTACCGAGGACGAACGGGACGCCACGTCGACGCCAGCAAATTGAGTAGTGTTCCGGCCTCTCTGGAATCGACAGAGTTCAATCCGCTGCCAGGCTATCTGTGTTCGGGAAGGCACCTCGAAGCGGAGCGCGCCGTAGTCGTCCGAGCCGGAGGATACAGGGCTGTTCTCTCCGGTTTAGGGGGCGATGAGTTTCTCGGTGGTATTCCAAACCCCACCGCACAACTCGCCGATCTTATCCTGCAGTTTAGGCTCGTGCAACTTGTCCGCCAGCTCGTGGCCTGGAGCCTGGTCAAGAAGCGACCTTTGATTCAGCTCTTTGGGGAGGGTTTGCTGGAATTGTTGCCACCATTGTTCCGTCAGTACCTCGTCAACCAAGCCAACATTGAACCTTGGGTCAGGAAGAATTTCGCGAGACGCACGAGACTGGCCATCCGACTGCTTGATGTCGACGATCACTTCGGCCTCTGGTTACCAACTCGCCGCTCCTGCATCGGCGGCGTATTGATAATGGCCAACAAGTTGGCCAAGTTTACGTCTTCAGCAGAAGTCCCTGAGGAAAGTCGGTTCCCTTATCTCGATCAGACGCTCATCGAGTTCATTCTCTCAATTCCGGCTGGCCAGTTACTCCGCCCTGGCGAAAGACGATCCTTGATGCGTCGCTCTCTAGTCGGTATTGTGCCGGGGATAATCCTCTCGCGTAAGACAAAGCAATTTGGCGCGCGCACACCTGTCCTTGCGATGCAAAAAAATCTGCAGCAGTTGCGCGCTGCCTTCGAGGCGCCTCTTAGTTCACAACTCGGATACGTCGACTCTGCTTCTTTCTTGGGAGCACTTCACGCCGCTACGAACGGCAAAGACATCCATGTTTCACGAATGATAAGAACCATTTCACTTGAACTCTGGTTGCGCGATTTGGCTTCCCGTTGCCTAATCAGGACGGCCAGAGCGGTACTTCCTGATCTCTCCGTACTCTCGCTGGAGAAGGATACGTGATTGGAGAGTGTACAGACTTCCTTCACTCCTGCTAGCACATGGTGGAGCACTCTAAGAAAGGAGGACAATGCAATGACCTACACAAAGCCTGAAGTAGCAGTCCTGGGCGGAGCAGCCGAAACAATCCAGGAACTGACGAAGGTTGGACGTGGGATCGATGCGCCGGGCTCATCCAAGCCGAATCAACCGGCTTACGACCTGGACGAGTAAAGTGAACCCAAAAGCGCCGGTAACCACGTCGACGGGAGCCAGCGCTACAAACTAGGGCCCGGCAATCCTAGCTGGGCCCTCATTCATTTCCTCTGCACGGAGTTTGCGCCAACGAGCGTACTGGCTCGCCTTCGTGGGGTCGGAATCTTCTTCGTTCCTGAGCCAGAATGCAAACCAGTCCACATTGCCTTGCTGCGATACCATTCTTTCCCATGGTTTCTGCAGGATGTGATCACCGTCTTGAAGTAGGATAAGGTCCACAGGTTTGCTCAGGTGACGCAACACTGCAAACCATTCCCATACGCACAACAGTGCTGAATCAGTGTTGAAAGCCACAATGCGGATTGGCGTTAGCACTTTGTCGATATTAAAGCCCGGTGAATGGCTCAACCAAGTGTCAACGCCTTTCCCGAAGGGGGCAGCCCCGATAACTCTGTCTACCTCCGAAGTATAGCTATCATGCATATTGGAAAATGCGACATATTGAAAGTATCCTCCATCAATACCGTCGGCCAGCGCAGCGGCCGCAAACCGATACTTCGAGTGGGTCAAGGCATAGGCAACATAAAGATACGACCGACTGAACCCAATAATGCCGACTCTAGTGCGGTCTATAAGCCCTTCGTGGTCTAAATAATCAATGGCACCCTCGTAGGCCGCGACCTCCTCCTCGATCTCTCGCGGCGTATCGAAGTCACTATAGCGTCCTTCGGAGCTTACCTCCTCCACCTGAAGAACCATTATGCCTCTGCCCGCTAGTGCTTGGGCCGCGAAAGGTGCAGTAATTGGAAAGGGCCCATCCGGTTCAAACCTGTCGGGGTGAAAGCCGTGAGTTTGAATCACCAGTGGATACTTCACGCCAACCTTGTAATCGGGCGGCCAGTACAGCCCTCCCCTTACGATTTGTCCGTCTGACGCTTTCCACGTGATCGCCTCGACCTTAGCAAATGCCAGGTCGTGAAACTGGGGATTAAGCTCCAGGAGGATGGTCTGTTGACGCGTGTTGGGATCGACGGCGACGACCTGCGGAGGAGTATTCATATCCTCCGCAACAAGGATCTCTGATCGGCCCTCTTGAGGCTTGACGGTGGCGACCTGCTCCCAGCTCTTGCCATTCTTTCGAAAAAAGAGCTTTTGCCCCATTTGTCGCTCCATAGCGGAACTCATCCTATTGCCAGCTTCAAAGACCACATCGTTGCTCACCGAGTCCCACCCGAGCAACCCCATATCTTCCTGACTAATCCTACGAAACTCGCAGCTTGGGACGTCGACCTCGACAGGGAACGTTCCTGATTGTCTGACTTCTCTTTCGACCCCTTCTGCATTGGTTAAAGGCAGATATGCAGATCCGATGACCACGGACCGACTGTCAGGCGACCAGGCAACTGTTGGCCCCCAGGCACTAACAGGAGAATTGAGGAGAACTCGTCTTGCCTTACTGCGGGTATCAACCAATTCAAGTCTGCTGAGGTCCGTAAGCTCCTCGCTGCTCACACGCGACGAATCCAAGTAACGACCGATCCAGTTCGCCAAAAATGGGTCCTTATATTCCTTCCAGCTATCGGGAATATCTGCGAAGCGGAGCTGAGCGGCGACAACAATATAGCGGCCGTCAGGTGATAGAAAAAGTGAACTAGCCATGGTGCTCCCCATGAGTCTGAGCGGAGGAGTCCTGTTCGGCAGGGACTGGAAGAACATCTGAAAGTCGCTCGCCGAGGTCCAAGCACCTTTTTCGCCGACGATGAGATCGCGCAGTCGTTGTTGCGAGACGACTATTCCTTGCTGTTGTGCCTCACTGTCCCAGATAGTCGCCAGAGGTGCTTCCGCGATGTATGCGAGCGCCCCTCCCGTAGGAGTGATACTGAAGGAGAAAACGTTAGTGACGCTGCTAGTAAGCTTCGCGAGTCTACGTGTTCGAATATTGAATTTGTAGACTTGATGCAACTTGCCTGGGGTCTCGCCCAGAAATACAACCGTCTCATTATCGTGAAGCCACATTATGTCTTCTATTGCTCCGCGATTCGACGACGACGACATCGTGAGAAGGTATTCCGGCTTGGTGTATCCGCCACTGCGTTCGTTCGTCTTCCACAAAAGCAAGGAATAGTCATTGGTATTGTGCTCCAAGTTGCCTTTTTTCACGACGACAACAAACTTTGAGCCGTCTGGTGAATAGTGTGCCGGCATCTTGGTTTGCCGCTGGTCCGCGACTCGGGCCATGCAAATCGAGTCTGCAACGGTCACAGGACGCTTCGTGTGGTTTTGAGGAGGTAAATATCTCTGCTTCCCGGCACCATGGAATGGGGCTCCGAGCATCTGCTGCATCAGAACAGTAAACACACACAGCGCTAATCTCAGGGAGGTGCTCGCCCGCAGTCTCCATCGACTCGAATTCACCACTCATCGTCTCCTTTAGGCAAGAGGTTGCGAGTTGCAGGTTTGATTTAGAAGGCAAGCTTGAGAGCAAGCTGGATCGAGCGTGGGCCACCAATTTGGTATAGCGGGTCAAATGCTCCACCGCCCAGATTCTGACCATTTAGACTTTGATTTAACATCTGGGTTGACAGCCCGAACGTTAAATCATTGAGAAGCCCGTCTGGCTGTCCGAAATTGGGATGATTCAATACGTTGAAGATCTCAGCGCGGAACTGTAGCCTGACCGACTCGTGAAGGCGGAAATCACGGTGGACCGCGAAATCCCACTGTGCGGCACCGAACCCTCTCAGTGCGTTTCTACCCAGATCGCCATTCCTTAGAGGAATGCCCGTAACAGGATCAATTGGCGGCGCGGTAAGTGCTGCTGGGTTAAACGCTTTTGTGCCGGGATATTGTGATCCATAAAGGTACAGAGGTCGTCCTGGCACTAGGTCCGGGCGGAGATACGTAAAGTAGCCTCCTATGGTGTCAACAATGTCGCCATTGAACTCATATCCGTCAACAGTGACTGGAGGAGCAGACCGAGCCTCAATGATGTTGTCGACAGACCACCCTCCCATAATTGCCTTCGCCCGCACACTCCTCTTCAAGGCCGGAATATCATAGGTCAGTGCAGCGGAGAATGCGTCCCGGATATCGAAATCGGAAGATGCCCTGTTTGCGCTTAGAGCTGACACTACAAGATTATTGGAGGTGACCGCCGTCGAGCCGGCGGAGCCCGTGTCGATCGAGTGCGACCAGATGTAAGATCCTAGCGCCTGAAGGCCACCCGACAGGCGCCGTTGGAATTGGGCTTGGAGCGCATTGTAATTGGAGTTCCCCGAATTTGTTACCAACTGTGCTGCAAAGAGGTTGGGGTTCGGAGAGTATATGACTGCGGTCTGTAGAAGGCGTGATCCTGACGCTCCGATGTACGAAACAGATAATGACTGCTGATGGCCTAGCCCCTCCTCGAGCGCGATGTTCCACTCAAGCGTGTAGGGCAGTTTAAGATGAGGATCGAAAGCATTGAGGGATTGACCATTAGTTGCATTCGGTGGCGTGATTGGAGGTGGGGGCGATGTTGCCGAATTGAACGGAAACGTGCCGGTCGAGAGTGCAAAGCCTCCAAATGGATAAATCCCAGCATTAATTTGGTTACCCATCTCCGACGTGGCGAGGTCATAGAAGACGCCGCCTCCGCCGCGAATTACTGTTTGCCAATTTTGAGTCCGAGTGAGCTGATAGGCCAGCCCGACCCTCGGCGCAAAGTTCCCGTACGTGGTGCTGTACGGTGCCGTGCCAGCAGGCGCCAAGGCCAGGTTCGACAGGTTGTCCAAGTTAAACCCAGTAATCGCCGGGAAACCCGGCCCCCCCAGGGACCGCGGCACAAAATCGACATCCCACCGTAGGCCGTAAGTTAGTGTAAGGCATGGGACCATTCGCCACGTATCTTGTGCGTAGAGGCCAAGATTGCGAAATAGGAACGTAGTCCGGGAGTTTGATATCAGGTACCCCCCCGCGTCCGGATTTCCGTTTTGGGCGGAGGGTACATCTAGGAAGAGTGCAGCTTGTCCGTATGCACTCGCATTATAGAGTGGAGACAATCTCCGAAAATCAACGCCCACTTTGAAGTTGTGTGAGCCTTTCTGCAAAGACAGGCTATCCACAATGTTGATTTGTCGCTGGCGATTCTGTCCATTCTGGCCTACCTGGAAAGCAGTGGTGCTCGAAGGGCTTAGAATATTGAAAGTCAGCCCTGCATTCTGAGACGTGAAAGGGCTGGGAAATTGCAACGATGTCAGTGGAACTCCGCCCCCAAACGTATCCAGGTAGTGGTAGCTAAGCGAATTAGTCTGGCTGTAGTTGAAACGGAGGTCATCCGCGATATTTGGAGAGATCATCAACGTTGAACCCATCGTTAACGTCTGCGTAGTGATTCGTATCGGGCTTACAGCGCTTAAAGAAATCCCGCCGGCTCCCCGCTCCTGAACTTCTGAGGGGGAATAGTTGTATCGTCCAAAGGCAGTGAGTCTGTCGCCCAACTTGCGGTCAATCCGAATGCTCCAAGCGTCGAGCGTGGCGGGATTGGAATAGCTGGCATTGAACTGAGCAGTCCCGCTCGCCTCCTGGCCTGAGGGGGGGCAAGTTGGATCGGTTGTCGGATCACACGACACAAACACCTCTGGGCTGTTGGCATTAGGAAGTGGGAATGCATTCATATAAGGCTGCATCGCTGCAATCGAATTCTGCCGTGAGTTTGTTGTCCCCCCCGGAGTGAAATTCGCGTCGGGGACATAAGTTAACGATGTCTGCGGCAGGTCGAGGCGCAATCCCTCGTACGAAAAGAAAAAAAATGTCGTATTCTTCAAGATAGGGCCGCTGAACGTACCTCCAAAATCGTTTTGCCGCTCCTTAGCTTTTGGAAGTGGAGTCGGATTCAGAATGTTGACACCGTTGAACCAGTCATTCGCGTCTAAGGCGTCATTTCGCAGGTAGTCGAACACGGTACCGTGGAACTGATTTTCCCCTGAGCGCGTCACAATGGAAATCTGGCCTCCTGGTGTCCGACCGAATTCCGGTGCATAAGTGGAGGTTTCGATGCGAAACTCCTGCATGGCGTCGATAGAGACCAAGCTGTTTGTTCCGCCAAAGGCGCTGAACGATCCAAGAGAGCCCCCCAAGCCATTGCCTGGGTTGCCGCTCCCGTTTGTGTCGGCACCAATTCCTATATTGGCACTCACACCATCCACCATCCAATAGTTAGAAGCGGCTCGTTGCCCATTGATGCTGAATTGGCCGTTGTCCTCGGCGTTGCTTGTCGTAAGAACGACACCGGGAGTAAGCTCGATTAACGTCTGAAAGCTCCTGCCATTCATTGGTAGGTTCTCGGCAAATTGTCGATCTACCACCGTGCTGACTGTTGCGTCGGTCGTGTCAATCGTCGCAGCAGACGCCTCGACGGTCACGCTCTCCGCTACCGATCCGACTTGAAGGCGAAAGTTTTGCTCGATGTGATCTTGGACATTGAGCGTTAGCCCGGTCACGTTGACTATCCTGAATCCAGGCGCATCGACTTCCATCCGATAACGCCCGGGGCGGACGCTAGCAAATGTGTAAAGGCCAGAATTGTTGGTGATGGCAACTGTGCTGGTGTCACGATCAATGTCGACCAGCTTTACGTGAGCTCCCGAGAGGCTCAAACCGGATGGATCGACGACTTGTCCTGAGACGGTAGCAGTTTCGAGTTGTGCCAGAGCAGGATGTGCAAGACAGGTAACGAGCAAGAGAAGGAAAGGGTAATTTCCTACGACCCCACGGGGAAGACGGAGCATCGGTTTGTATTCCTCTACAAACGTATGCCGGGCAGCGGCGGTTTTTGCTTCAATAAGAGATCTTTATGGCGGCAAATTGAGAAACTGGGCGAGATCCAGGGGGCTGTACGACAGCGGGTGCCTCAGACTATGACAAACGCTGCTCACGGATGGTTAGGCTTTGTCGCCCAGGAACGCAAACAGTATTCTTCGTCCACCAGGTTCTCTTATTGTCTTCCTGTGAGGATTCAACGGTTACGAAGACTGAGTTGATTTGTGCCAAAACATGAGGATCGTCAAACGTGAGCACCCAGCGTCCGTCGCTCACATCGTCGTTGTGGAAGATTCCCAAGCTTCGAATCGGCTTCTCAGCGCCGAGGCGTTCGCCCCATACGTAGAACGAGACTTTTGCATCTACTTTCCGTGGATCGCCAAGGTCGTACGCATAAAAGATGAGGGACTTCCCTTCGGTGTAGAAAATGCGTCCAAAGGCGCGCTGGCTCTTGCCGTCGCCGTCCCGGTCGTGGACGTCGATGATGTGGAGATTGCGCGCGACTACAAGCTCTCGGACGTCACCTGCTTTCGCTGCGAACTCCTGTTGCTGGCCCAACGCCTCGTCCTGATCGTCGACCTTTTTTCGAAGCTCTCGAAGTTCGGTCTCCTGCAGAGCCAATGCGACATCGCTTGCGTTCTTTTCCGACTCGCGACTTTTCCAGTTCTGCCTGAAGCTGTGCTGATTCGAGCTTCAAGCTGGGCTTGTCTGAGAGAAGGAGACTGGCATTCTCCCGCTCGACATCAGCAACGCGGGAATTCAGAGTGTCCTTGGCTTTGCTCGCGGATGCGAGCTCGTCGGCCTGTGCCTTGATCTTGGCGTCCAAGGCACTCAATTCGGCTCGTGCCGATGCAAGCTGCTCCCGCAGGTGAGCATCCTGGAACTTGGGCAGGTTGGGAGTTCGTACCTGAAACAGCCACGGAGGCTTGATTAGCGGAGCCGTGGTCTGCCCGCGGATAGAGAAGGCTTCGGTCTTCCAAATCGTGAGGAAACCGACGATCAGGGCTGCTGCAGCGACGGCCCCGATGGCGGCAAAAACTGCAAACCGATTCCGCTTCGGCATGCTTGAGGCGGTTTCCCGCCTCATCTCTATGCCCTTCGGACCGCTGCCCGGGCAACAAATCTCTGCGTCATTCCTGAAGGAATTTGGCAGCGCGACCGCTTTGCGGCAAGTACGGAGAGTCCCTGAGCGCTGATCTGCTGTAAAGTCATACGCCATGCCGCGACAACTCGGGCAGGTTTCGAGGTGAGACCTGAGATCTGCCAATTCGAGCTCGACGCTTGCCCGCTGGCAGCTAGCAGCGCACAGCTCTTCATAATGTTCGTGGGTGTTCAACCAGCATCCCCTTGGCGCTTGTTTTGCGCTCAGAAGCGGAGTTCGCTCTGGCTCTCTTGGTTCTCGAGAACGGGCGTCCCGCAATTTCTTCAAGCCCTCGATACAAATTGTGCCGGACCGACGAAGCAGAGTCGCCGGTCGTCTTTGCGATCTCTTCGGCCGTCAGACCCTCAAAGTAAGTGAGCTCGATCACCTTACGCTGGTGAGGTTCAAGGAGTGCGAGTACCTGCTCCACCAAGCATGCGACTTCCTGCGGAGGCAAGCATAGCAAATGCCCAGCTCCATAGAAGAGTTCGGCCGGCGTCAAGTCATCGAATTCCTCGCGATTGTAGAAGTGGTTCGCCTGAAGATGCTGCCCGGCGATTAAAGGTCCGATGATATGCGTACTGAAGCAACCAGGTCTTGAAAGCTTCCGCGAGTCGGGATTGAACTGATTTACTGCTCGGAACACATCCAGAAAGACCCGTTGAACCGTTTCTTCGGCTTCGCCGTCATCCCGCAAAATCGCACGCGCTATGCGGAAGACGAGAGCACTGTGTCTTTCAAACAGAACGGCCAGTGCATCGTTGCAGCCCCTGTGCAGAGCGTCCATGAGGTCGGTGTCACTGAAGGTCCGAAGTAGAGAGGGCGAACAAATTAGACTTGCCAGGTCGCGATCAAGTTCACCCATCGGCTCTCTCTCCTAGACCACGTTCTTACCGGGCAAAATTCGCCTTAGTGCATTGACTTCTCATGCAAGGGGTCTCCCCGGACGGGGCTCCGCCTGTTTGAGCAACCAAGTTGTGAAGCTGTCGCGGTCGGAATTGAACTCGTCCTTGGCTTGAAAAACACTTCCGAAGACCCGCCGGACAGTTGCCTCCGCCTCGCCATCACTGCACAAGCTTCCCCGAGCTATCTGGAAGACCAGAGCACTGTGCCTTTCGAAGAGGGTCGCCAGGGCATCGTTGCAACCGGAGCGCAACGCATCCATCAGATTCTGCATCGGTGAGTGCTCGAAGCCGACAGGGGGAACAAACCAGGGCTGCCAGTTCGTCATTCGTTAGAGACATCAGCTCTACCTCACCGCACGCATCGACGATGACGAAGCCTTGGACAGCCTGAGGCTGACCAAGGGTAATTCGACCCGTCGTAATCCTTTTTGGGTGAGCTTTGGGGGAAGCTCGCCAACAGCAGACAGCAACCTGGACGACCGAACCCGATCTTCCGAAACGCCGGTCAGTCCAAGCAACTAATTACTGCTAACGACTTACAGAACTGGTCCGTGGCAAACAGACGCATTAGGTGCGAAACCTGATTTTGTTCCGAAAACCGAACACAAACTGCAAGAATCCGGCATCATCGCGTCTCGTCACGGCAAACTGTCTTGAACAAGCTTACGGCTGGCAACCTCTTGCGAAAGAAGGTTGTAATCGGCAAAACTGTAGCCGTCCCCAGCCAGAGAACGCAAGAGAATTTTCGGTTTCCAGACGATTATTAAAATTGTTCTTGCGCTCCGACGATCTCGCTTATACTAAGCAGTTTGTTCGCTCTTGTCCTTGTCCTCCTGCTCACTCTGTTGCGCTTCAAAGACTCCAACCGTCAAACCTCTCATGACCGCTCGCGCAGCCCATTTTTCACGAAATGGATACTATACTTTGTGGAACTATTGTCATGACTAGTTACACACTCCATGCTGCGCATGGCGGCTGGAGACAAATCTGACTTGTTTGGAAAAACGAGCGTTCGCACGGGTCCTGTTTCAATTGCGCCACGAACACAAACTGACGCAAGAAGCCCTCGCATTCGAGAGCGGCTACCATCCCAAGATACATCAGCCTTTTGAACGCGGCAAATATAGCCCCTCTCTTACAACGATTCTTGAACTCGCAGACACCTGCATATTTCCGGAGCAGAGTTCGTCGAGCGAGTCGAGAGGTTGCTTCCTCGCAACCGGTATCGCAGACGAGACACACGCACGCTTCGCAAGAACCATTGCCATTCTAGCAGAACCGAAGTATCCTTAGCGAATCCCCCAAAGAAGGATAGCACTTGGTGGAACTAGTAGTTGCACCGTAAAGCGTAATTTTTGCTGGCTCGATGGAAGAAACCGGCGCAACGGTCGACCAAAGAAACCGTCGTGAAGAGGCGGCGCTTGCTCGCGGTCCTCGTGGAACTTCGAAAGAGCAAAAGGGATTGACACAGGGCAGGTAGAGGAGAGGGCTCGGGACGAAATGCTTAGGCTTTCGTGAGCAAGGACGAACACAGGTGAGCGGCAGCTTGATTCAAATTGGCTCATTGAACTGCAATGCTGCGAACATCGTAGCACATCCGTCGTGATCCAATTCGCTGAACGGTTTGAGACTGCGCAGAATCGCATTGTGAAACCGGTCAATCAGTCTGATGTCCAACGCCTTGGCTGCCCGAGCAGCGTGCAGCTAGCCGCATCATTTTGCCGAATGTGCCTCGTGACTGCATGTCGAAAGATCGTGACATTGTTACAACCAAGAGCCTCAGGGCTCCTTTAGCAGGTGCTCGGCGAATAGCCGATGGATTTCGGCAAACTGTGCCGAAAGAGTGGAGACTTCGTGACGTGGCACATCGTGCCGCTTCAAGAATTTGCGCAATGCTCGCTCGGTCAGGCGACTCCACTGTTTTCCGTCCACTAGTTCAGAGCACTTCCGGCAAGAAGCCCACGATCCCGCCGACCTGGACGCGAACACTGTCCGTCCACACAATTCAAAGTTGCTGCAGTGGTAGAGCTTGAAAATCGGGCGAGAGCAACAAAAGTCGCAATACTCGCCGCCAAGGGGCACGGCCTGAAAAACAACGGTCATTCATTGCGCACCAAACACTATCGTCCTGCGACCCAGCTAGCGGGAACTCGGCGGCGTAGCCGTGGAGGGAGGCTGTGCTCGGTGTAGCTTTCGATCCCGCTACCAAAACACCCCCTCGCGGGCACAGCCTCAAATCGCAAACTCTGAAAGAGGCACCGTACCGGAGTAGCGGTACCGAGGCCAAACACTGTACCGCAGAATCGGTACGATGGCAAGACCGACGACCTCCTCGCTACAGATCAGATTCGGTCAGAGAATTAGGCGTCTGCGGGAGTCCCGCGGCTGGAGTTTCACGTACCTTGCCATCCACAGCGGCGTTGCAAAGAGCACGCTTTTAGAACTCGAAAAGGGTCGCACCGAACCGCGGCTGAACACGATTGCCGCTTTGGCCGGTTCCTTCGACAAGTCCATTTCAGAATTGTTCAAAGGCCTTTAGAATTCGGGCCGCACCCGTCGCCGGACAGTTCGCATTGTCCGAACTCCCAACCTTCTGAGCGGCGCCAGCAGTCGAATCTGCCGCCCGGAGCTTTAATCGCAAATCAGGCTGCCTCGTGGCCGTGGGCCTCACCAGGCCTTGCTTGTGTATAAGCAGTTGTGCACACAGTTGGCACACCTAAATCGGACGAGAGCCGGCAAAGTGGCCTGCTCCTGCCCACCGACAGTCAGCCGACAAATGTCCTGGCGGCCGGTAAAATCTGGCACACTGGCGGCACACAAATAACGATTGTTTTCTGATGGAAAGCCGCTTTGGGGCGCTTATACCTTGACTATCTACAAGACGTATTGTAGATAATCATAGTATGAGTAAACCTACCGATCTCGTTCAGGGTACGCTCGACCTCCTAATTCTTAAGACACTATCGCTTCAAGCCATGCACGGCTGGGCGATTGCCAAACGCATTCAGCAGATTTCAAGCGAAGTGCTGCAGGTGCAGCAGGGGTCTCTGTATCCGGCGCTGCACAGGTTGGAGCAACAGGGTTGGATCAAAGCCAAATGGGCGGAGAGCGAAACCGGCCGCCAGGCCAAGTTCTATTCGCTGACCGCTTTCGGGCGTAAGCAACTGGAAGCCGAGACAGCCGATTGGAAGCGGCTTTCCAATGCGATCAACCTGGTCGTGAGCGAAGTGTAATTTCAGCGGAGTCGATTGCTTAAGCCTGCCCGCTCCGGAGATTGAACGCCGTGAAGGCCCAAACCAGGGGCTGATAGTTAAAGGAGACGCAATGCGGTGGCTGAATCGATTGGTGATGCAAGTCCGTATGCTCCTGTTTCGCAGAACGGCGGATGCACAGCTCAATGAGGAGTTGCGTTTTCACATGCAGCAACAGATCGCCGAAAACCGCGCTGCCGGCATGAGCGACGAAGAAGCCCGCCTCGCAGCCTTGCGGACGTTTGGCAATCCTGATCTGGTGCGCGAAAAGACGGGCGCTACATGGAACTGGAATGGACTGGATCAGTTCTTGCGTGACCTTCGCATCGGGGCTCGCACGCTGAGCCGGACACCTGGATTTGCAGTCGTTGCCATCCTCATTACGGCGCTAGGCATTGGCGCCAGCGTTGCCCTCTTTACGGTCGTACGCGGCGTTCTGTTGAGGCCGTTGCCTTTCCCTGACTCCGATCGGTTGCTGACTCTTTACGAGCGCAGTACCCCTGCTGCCGGCGGCGGCGATTTCCCTCACAACCAGGTCGCCGCCGGCGTCTACGCTACGTGGAACAGAGAAAACACCAGTTTCAGCAGTCTGGCTCTCGTCCGCGACGACAGTGCCGGCCTCTCGGCGTCGGGCGGTCAACTGCCGGAAATACTGAATGGAGCACATGTCTCATGGAATCTGTTCCCCACACTCGGAGTGAATCCAGTTCTCGGTCGCGGCTTCACATTGGCAGACGATAGTCCTTCGGCGAACGGCACAGTTGTGTTGAGTTCGAGCCTGTGGAAGCGTCGATTCGGAGGTGATCCAGCCATCTTGAACCGCACCATCTACGTCGATGCCAAGCCTTATACAGTCATCGGTATCATGCCGGAGTGGTTCGAGTTTCCAGATTCCACTACACAGCTCTGGAGGCCCGTTCACCACGAATTCCCAGAGAGGATAATGTCCGCCGTCGACAACCACATGTTTCGTGTCGTTGGGCGGCTGAGGCCAAGAGTAACGGCTGAGGAAGCGGCAGCGAACCTGAGCGTCATCTCCCGGCAGATCCATGACTCACACTTGGACAACCCGTTTGTCGCCGCCGCAGCGAACAGCCGGCCTCTGCTAGAACACCTGGTGGGGGATGTGAAGCGTCCGCTTTACATACTGCTCGCGGCCACGGTCTGCCTGCTGCTCATCGCTTGTCTCAACGTAGCCAACCTCCTCGTAGCGCGCGCCGCGGCACGCCAGAAGGAACTCGCGATTCGTACGGCGCTCGGAGGAGGACACATGCGGCTGTTGCGCGAGCATCTGACCGAGAGTTTCCTGCTTGAGGCATTCGGCGGAGCTGCCGGTCTGTTACTGGCCTATGGTGCGATCAGTTGGTTCCTGCACACCCGCCCCGACATGGCTCGCGTGGGTGCCATCCATTTCGATGGCGTGGTTGCCACGTTCACTGTAGCTGCAGTCATCCTCTGCGCACTCTTTTCGGGATTGGTCTCCGCGTTCAACACTGATGACACGCGTTTGCTCGGCGCCCTGCACGAGTCTTCGCGAAGCCACAGTGCAGCGGGGACGCGGGCCCGCCTTCGCAAGACGCTGCTTGTCATCGAGGTCGGGCTCACGGTCGTTCTGCTGATGGGCGCGAGCTTGTTGGTGAAAAGTTACCAGCGCCTCCGTTCCACGAACGTCGGATGCATCACTGAGAACGTCCTGACCATGCGCATTAAGCTGCCAGGCATGCGATATAAGACGCCAGGACCAGCGCCTGCGAATTTCTTTGAGACGCTGTTGCAACAAGTGCGGGCGCTGCCAGGCGTGGAAGCGGCGGGATTAGTGACTGGAGTTCCGGGGCAGGGATACATGGGCGACTCCGGATTTACGATCATAGAGCACCCGCCACTTCCGCGAGGCAATGGCAATCTCGCGATCTATCGTGCGGCCGACTCCGGTTACTTTGCGGCCATGGGCATTCCTCTTTTGCGTGGCCGCACCTTCGGCGCGAACCAGAAGCTCGATCAAGTCAGTGAAGTTGTCATCAGCCGATCGTTCGCCAAGGAATTCTTTCCCGGCGAAGATCCCCTTGGCAAACACCTGCACGTAAACGACGGAAACAAAGTGCACGTGATCGTGGGGGTCGTCGGCGACACCCGGTACGAAATCGGCGAGACGCCTCTGCCAATGCAGTACCATCCGCTCTTTGCGGGCGATCAAAACTACGGCACACTCGTGATCCGCTCCAGGCAGGACGTGAGCCAACTCGCACTTCCGGTGCAGCAGATCATTCAAAGTCAGGACCGTGACCTGCCCGTCTCAGACGTGTTAACGATGGATCAACTGCTCGGCCAGTCGACCCTCGACCAAAGCTTCGACGCCACTCTGATCACTTCGCTAGCGGTCCTCTCACTGTTGCTCGCGGCCGCGGGCCTTTTCGGTGTGCTGTCTTACATCGTGGCTCAGCGCTCGGGCGAGATCGGGATCCGCATAGCGCTCGGCGCTCAACGAGAGCAGGTGCTGAGAGGGATGCTTGCCGATGGCCTGCGCCCGGCGCTAATCGGACTTCTGCTGGGACTGGTGGCGAGCGCCGCAACGACGCAGTTCATCAAGTCCATGCTCTACGAAACCCAGCCGCTCGATCCCGGGGTGTTCGCTGCCGTCGCAGCATTGCTGATGGCCTCAGCCGCGCTGGCGTGCATGGTTCCGGCGTGGCAAGCGTCTCGACTGGACCCAATGCGGGTCTTGAGGATGGAGTAAGACGAATCGGGCATTCCGCCGGAGCGACTCATCTCAGAAGTTTGCGCGCCACGGACTGACCGACAGTCAGCCGATGGTTCTGTCCCAGTCACCCGTATTGCCGGGATGATTCCGCACACAGTTGGCACACTATGCTTGTTCGTGAATCTCGTTTCGCGGTCGACCTGGGAATGCGTTCCTTTATTTGCCAAAAACGCGTTTATCGGTACAAATCTTGCGTCATCGATACTGTCGCCTCATCCGAGTGATGCGGGAAACGGGGGACAGACGAAACCTCTCCAATCTTTTCGACAAATCGAAATTAGGAACGTCCCGTCTGTCCCCCCTTTTTGCAGAATTCGGCCGTGATTCCGGGAATAGCGCCTATTCTGCTGGGCTGCCCTTTCGCGTATCCAAGGTTTGCGTTTACACTTGGGTCTCGCTATGAGCTGGGTTGAAGAGGCTTACTATCTTCGCCTTCCTTCCGGATCGCAAATGCAAGGCGATATCTGGTCCAACCTGCCTCAACCCTATTCGCCCTCTCCGCTCTGCGCGGGCTTGGTCATAACACCGCGGTGCGATCTTGTTCACGACAAGACTTTAACGGCAAACTATCTGCCATTGTTTCCAATCGACGAATTCATGGAAACCCGCGGACATCACGAACTCCTGGAGCAGGGGCTTCACGATGCCAAGGAGTTACTGCGCAGGGCTGCTGACCCTCTGGGACTCAAAGGGGCCGTCGAGTTGGAGTTGCCGATGGAACTGCTGACGCAGACACTCACCGAAAACCCATCCGCTCGGGCATCCGAACTCGGAACACCTTTACATCGCTACCAGAAACTCGCCGATGACTTCTGGGAGGCTAAGAGGCGTATTGACGCCATCGGGGCCCTCCTATTACAGCCGCGCGTTGAAGCGACCCAACTTTCGGAGCGGTGTAACCCGAAGTCACTTCGAAAGTACAAGCTCGCGCTTGCAAGGAACACCGTTAGCGACCTGCACTTCCTGCCACCGTGTCGAGACCTGCTCCTTACGCCGTGCGTGATCTCTCTCCGAGATGTAGCGACCTGTAGTGTTCACCTTCTTCGCATCGCCGGGAACTGCATGTCACAGTGCGAGTGGGACGCCTCACGGTCGCAACAGAGTACACCGGACTTTAAAGCTACCTCGGTTAAGCCTGAGCGTCTGCTTCGGTTAAAGACCCCCTACCTTGAACATTTAATGTCCAGATTTGGAGCGTTATTCGGCCGGGTCGGGGTGCGCGACATGAGTGCATCGCAACTGGAGGCCTACGTCGGCCTGAGAGAACTATGAATTGGATACTGATCCCCGAACCGACCGTAACCAAACTCCTCGGCGATCCCGTTGCTAGGAGCGTTGTTGCTCTTCGCCTGCCAAATGAGATGCCATCGCAGTTCAAGCTACACCTATCCAAAACGAAGCAATACCTCGGAAGACAGATCGCAGTCACTAAGACTGCCTCCCTGCTCCTGATCTGGCCGGCCAGAGACCCTCAGCCAATGAGATTGAAGGACACCCCCCTAATTTCTATCTGGAGCGAGGCTGAGCAACAGACGATCTGGGGCCTCTCTGATGAGGACAGACCCCAGGCTTGCGAGCGGCTTTACCAGCTTGCAAAACGAATCTGGTCGAACCAGGCGTTTCCCGACCACTGGGAAGCGAAGAAAGTGGAGGGCCTGCCATCGGTTTACGTTTCGGGCCGGCAGTTAACGAACTTGAGAGTCGCATATGTCTCCAAAACTGTCGACGGGCACCAGGTTTTGAACATCGGATCGCTCTACTACGCTCGAAGCCAAGAGAAGTCCGCCCGCGTGCTGACGCCTGCAGACTCCGACTTTGAGGCGCTCCCCGAAGTTATTGATCCCCCATCACCCGAAACCGCGACTGTCATAGGAGACGAATCGCCCGAGGAAGTCGAAAGCCCAGACTCGGGCGACGTTATGATGACCTCGCGCGACACTGCCGGCCACCACTTGTTCTCGATGAAATACTCCGAGTGGATAGCCGAAAAAGGGCCACTCACGAGGGAGCAGCGCCGCGCCATTGTGCACAAAGTTAAGCGCCCACTCAGAATTCATGGGCCTGCAGGCTCAGGAAAAACACTGGTCCTACTTCTGAAGGCGATCGACCTGCTGCGCAAAGCACAGGAACAGGGCACCAGATGTCATGTGCTGGTGGTCGCTCACAGCAACGAGATGCGGAACACGGTGCGAGCCGCAATCGAAGCCATTGACGACCAGTCGTTCATGGCGACGAAAAAGTCAGACCTTCAATTCCTTGACGTCGAGACCCTGCACGGCTGGTGCATTCGCGAACTGGGCATCGAGCACGGTCCACGTTATGTGCTCGAATCGGATCCGACGACGAGCCGGCAACAGCAGCGCGCGATTCTCGCTGAGACCCTAGCCGAAGCTCGGCGACACTCCCTGCACAAGCTCATCAGCACGGACTTCATGGCGAGGCTCGACGGTGATCAAAACCAATTGTTGCGGGATCTGGGATGGGAAATTTCCATCCGTATAAAAGGGCGGGGATTCGGGCGCGGGGACCTGAGGAAGTACGCCGACTCGGAGATGAGGAGCTTCATAGGTAAGGACGAGACATTACCCGACCGGCACTTTATCTTCTACATTTACCAACTTTACGAGGACAAATTTCAGAGCCTAGGCTTTCTCGACACCGATGATGTCGTGCTCTCAATGGCCAGCCGACTTACGACCCCGCTTTGGAATCGACAGGAAAGATTACGGGTACGACTACGTAATGGTGGATGAAACGCACCTTTTTAACGAAAACGAACGTCGCGTGCTGCCATACCTCACTCGGGGAGCAACGGAGTACCTGCCGCTAGTGATGACGTTCGACGAGGCCCAAAGCATCGGAGGACGAAGAAGCGTCGGGCTAACCCAGAGCGGGATCGACCACAGCGAGAGACAGAACCTCACCTATGTCCATCGCTCGTCGCCCGACATCCTTTGAGCTGGCTACTCGTACTTTATGAAGCGTCGCCTCATTTTGAGCCAGTTTGCCCTTCGGCAACCCGCTGCCGTGATGTCTCGCGCTGAGTTGCGCCGCTGCCACAAGCCGGAAATCGTCTATTCTTCCTCCGACGATGGGTTATTAGACGAGATCGTTGCGGGCCCTCGCAGCATCTTCGAGACCACAACAACCAAAGAATCGGAATTATCGTATTCGATCCGGAGATGCTTGGGCAGTTGAGCACAAAAATTCAAGAAAAGATGGGCGCCGTACATGTGGTAAAGGAAAGGGGCGAGTTGCGGGCGGCTGTGCCGCTGCCAGGGGCTTACATTATGTCGCCGGGAAGCCTGCGGTGGCCTTGAATTCGACTGGGTCATCCTGGCCGGTGTTGACCAAGGCCGCACCCCACCGCCGATGGGAAGCCTTGGGGTGCAAGGATACATGGCGGTCGAGGAGGAGGCTTACACC
>CAVWHT010000010.1:0-11000 GCA_963754885.1 uncultured Acidobacteriota bacterium
AGCACATCGCTCCCGGCTCCAGCGCGGGCAGTTCCTTCTTATCCAGTGCCGATGCGGTCGCCTGGACGATCTCTGTTCTTCGATTTTCCTGCCAGCACCAGTTTGGTCTTCATCAGGAAGATGGGCACAAAGGTTCTTGCGGCTGGCGGATTGAAGCAAATGGGGGAGCGGACTTTGGGATTCCAGAAGTCCGGATCATCGGTGGCGGCGCCCCATGATCGTTCCACTAAGCAGAGAAAGCCATTCGTGCCCTTCACCGCGGTCGTGTATCCCTTCGGTCCCAGCACCATCACTTCGGCTCCGTCCGAAACGGATGCTGGGGCGGCACTGCGAGCCAGCGCGATTTCAGAATTCTCGTCGGGCATCAAGTACTGATCGAGAGGAGCCATGGCCGGATAGGAAGCCTTCTCGGCCTGCGCTCGTGCCCGACAGGTTGCGCCGGGTAAGACAACGGCCGCGAGGAATGCTAAGGCAAGGAAACTGAGCGTCTTCTTCTGCATTGAACTCTCCGGTGCCGCGGGTTTCGCGCCTTTAACGATGTTTGCGTGCAATGTTCCCACCGAGGGTGCCGCATCCTTGCGTCTTTTGCAAGAGCCTGCCCTGTCGAAAATCCCCACTTCTGGCAAAAGCTGCCAGAAGTGGGGCACCCAGTTTCAGATTCCCCACACAACGAAAACCGCGTTGTGTGGGCCACCCGTCGAGGTCGCGATAGCCGGGGTGTTTACTTGCTCTCGCCGGGTTCTTGTTCCGGAGCCGGGTAGAAAAGAAGCTCGCGCACCTCGCCGGCCACATCGCAGGCGATGGCGCCCTTTTTCGCCCATGCGAGTGCCTCATCCATATTGGCGGCTTCCAGTATCCAAAATCCGCCCATGTGCTCCTTGGTCTCGATGTAGGGCCCGTCGGTGACGAGCACCTTGCCGTTGGGCTGCTTGCGCAGCGTCTTTGCATTGGCGGCCGGGGAAATGCCGCAGGCGAACTTCCTCACGCCGGCAGCAATCATTTCGCGGTTAAGCGCGTGAATCTCTTCCATCATCGCTTCGGTTACGGTGGACGGGTCGAAGTTGTCGGGGAGGTAGTTAGCAACCAGATACTGTGGCATGACTTTTTCTCCTTGGTTTCTGTGGCGTCTGTTCCCGATGACTCGTTTCCTGTTCATTCAGGACCCGTAGCTCATCGTTCTTTCGTCCTATAGTCGTTGGGGAGACGGAAAATCGACAGCGATCCCAATTTTTATTTCAGCTGCCGAATCCGTTCTTGCAGGAACTGCCGCTCTGGCTCCTGTTGGGTCAGCGCCAGCGCCTTCTCATACGAAGCCCGAGCCTCGGCTGTCCTGCCCAGCCTGCGGTACATATCTGCACGGGCGGAATGCGCCAGGTAATAGTTCTCCAATTCTCCCTGTTCCAACACCGCGTCGATATGCGCCAGACCGGCCTCTGGACCATCGCACATGGCAATGGCCACGGCACGATTGAGCTGTGCAACGGGCGAAGGGTGAATTCGTAGCAACTGGTCGAAAGCGCAACAATCTGCCGCCAGTCGGTCCGAGCGACCGATTCCGCCTCCGCATGAACGGCCGCAATCGCAGCCTGCAGTGTGTAGGAGCCGACGCGGCCCGACTTCAAAGCTTTCTCCAGCAAGGCCACTCCCTCCCCGATCTGCTTCCGGTTCCAGAGCGAGCGGTCTTGATTCTCCAGCAAAATCAGCTCTCCGGTCGGAGAGGTTCTGGCGGCGTGACGGGATTCTTGCAGCAACATCAGGGAAAGCAGCCCCATGACTTCCGGACCCATGTTTTCCGGACCAATGACTTCCGGCTCTGGCTGGAGTTCGGTCAGCAACCGTCCCAGTCGAATCGCCTCGCCGGTCAGCTCGGCCCGCGTTACCGCCGCTCCCGCCGCAGCCGAATAACCCTCGTTAAAGACGAGATAGATGACCTGAAGCACCGCACCCAGCCGCTCCGGCAATTCCTGCGGCGTCGGCACCTCGTACGGAATCGGTGTCTCTCGAATCTTTGCCTTGGCGCGCACGATGCGCTGCGCCAGCGTCGCCGGCGAAACCAGAAATGCGCGGGCGATCTCCTCGGTGGTCAGACCGCAAACTTCACGCAGCGTGAGCGCCACCTGCGCTTCCGGCGGCAGAGCGGGATGGCAGCAGGTAAAGATGAGACGGAGGCGGTCGTCCTCGAGGCTGTCTTCTTCCTTGGACCTTTCCGCCGAACTCCATTGCGCTTCGAGATATCGCACGAGCTCGTCTTGAGACGCATCGAACCTTGCCCGTCGACGCAGAGTATCGATGGCTTTGAATCGGGCCGTCGAAATCAACCATGGTCGCGGGTTGCCGGGTACTCCACTCCTCGGCCACAGGCTCAGCGCAGCCGCAAAGGCTTCGTGCATCGCCTCCTCGGCAAGATCAAAATCACCGAGCAAGCGGATCAGAGTTGCCAGGATTCGTCCTGAATCCACGCGATAAAGGGAGTCGAGCAATTCGCGTATCCGCTCGGTGGAACGCTCGGACATGAGGACGACCTTAGCAAACCAGCTACCCCGAATCAATTTTGCAAACGGCGGATCGATGCCAGGTCCCGTAGGGACCGCTGATAGTAGCCCGGCGTTTCAACGCCGGGGCGGGCTTGGCGGGCGTAGAAATCGGCTGCGTTTTCCATTCCTTTCAACCGCTAACCTCCGTTTCCCACAGCTTCTCCACAACAATCCCGATCGTGTATGTTCAACTCTGGTCCTTTCAGGCTCACAATTCTTACGGAGAGCTCTGTCCCAGAAATGGCGAACCCCGGCGATTTCGCATATACGGTCAAGCAGCAGGCGGACATCGTTCGCATCGTCGGCGACTACGTGAAGCTCAGGAAATCCGGCGGACAGAATTTCGTTGGTCTGTGTCCGTTTCACGGCGAGAAGACGGCATCGTTTAACGTGCATGCTACGAAGCAGTATTACTACTGTTTTGGGTGTCACGAGTCGGGAGACGTTTTTAAGTTTATCCAGAAGATCGAAAACATCACCTTCCCGGAGGCCGTCCGCCTGGTCGCGCAGAAGCTGGGCATCCCGCTCCCAAAAGCAAGCTACTCCACTCCGGGCGAAGCCAAAGAAGCCCGCCTGCGCGGACAGTTGCTCGACGTGCACGAGCGCGCCGTCGCTTTTTTCCAGGAATGCCTGCGCCGTCCCGAAGGCGCCCGCGCCCGCGAATACCTCGCCGGACGCGGGCTCAACGAAGAAATGATCGCGAAGTTCCGCATCGGCTACGCCCCCGATTCCGGCTTCCTCCTCCGCGACCGCCTGAAAAACGAATTCAGCGAAGAAGTCCTCCGCGAGAGCGGCCTCTTTTCCTGGAAACAGGAAGAAACTCTGTCATCCCGAGCGGAGGCGGGACGCTCGGAAACTCTGTCATCCCGAGCGGAGCCTCAAATCCGCGATAGCGGAATTGAGGCGCAGTCGAGGGACCTTGGGTCTGACTCGCAACCCGGGACTCGCAACTCGCCCCTCGCCATGTACTCCAAGTTTCGCAACCGCGTCATGTTCCCGATCAGCAGCGAAGCGGGCAAAGTCATCGCCTTCACCGGACGCACTCTCGCCACCGACGAAAAGTCCGGACCGAAATATTTGAACTCGCCCGAGACCGCCGATCTACTCGAAAAGCCGCGTCCTGTTCAATCTCGATCTCGCCAAGGAATGGATCAAGAAATTTGACTACGCGATTCTGGTCGAAGGCCAGATGGATTGCATCTCGGTTTTCGCCGCTGGATTTCAAAACGTCATCGCCAGCTCCGGCACCGCGTTCACCGAATTGCAAGCCAAGCTGCTCGGCCGCTTCGGCAAAAATGTAGTCGTCAATTTCGATCCCGACACCGCCGGAGCGAAAGCCACCGAGCGCACCTTAGGCCTGCTGGTGGAAGAAGAATTCCAGATCAAAGTGCTCACCCTCGAGCAGGGATTCGATCCCGATCTCTACATCCGCCGCAAGGGCAAAGACGCCTACGGTGAAGCGCTTCGCCACTCGCAGAAATATTTCGACTACCTGATCGAGCGCGCCCGCAGCCAGTTCCCCATACGCAGCGCCGAAGGCAAGAAAAATGCGGTGAACTATCTTTTGCCCCACATCCAGCGCGTTCCCAGCCGGATCGTGCGCGACGAACTGGCGCACGAAATCTCGCAGAAGCTGCAGATCGATTCCGCGGTGCTGCGCCAGGAGTTGCGCCACGCCGCCAGCACGCGTTCCTCCTCCGCTGTGAAAGCCCCGGCCGAAGCCCAAGTCACCGATGCCGAAAAGATCCTGATTCGCGCGCTGGCTTCGGCTCGACAGATGCGCCCGAACGACGACCATCTTTCCGCCCGCGACGGCGCCGAAGAAGAATTCGATCCCGCCCGCCAGGCCCAGTTCGTTCTGCAGAATGAAGGACTGCACCGCGGCCTCGCCACCGAATCACTGGCCGAGTCTCTACTCAACGCTGATGCCTGACGTCGCCGATGTGCTGGAAGTTCCCGCCAGCGAGGCGGATCGCCGTCTGCTCGCGACCATCCTGCTGAAAGAAGACGAAGAACTGACCGCCGAAATTCTCGAAGCGGCGGTTCGCGCCCTGCGCCGCATTCATCTGAAACGCGAGCAGGAGCGCGTGCAACTCGAACTGAAAAAGCCTGGCGTCGCCGCCGATCGAGATCGCTTGCGGGAACTGCTGTCGGAGCTGGAGCGCATCAGCCGCGCTTTGCGCGATCCGGGCCTGGCCGAAGACGGCCTGAAAGCCGCCAAAAGCCAGAAAAGTGCTTGAAACAAAACGGCTTCCTGTGCCATCTAAAGCATGTAGGAGAACTCCGGAAGGCGCGGGCGGGCAGCTAAGGCGGGCAACCGATAGACGAGGCGGCACTTACGTGCTAAACTTGATAGGTTTGTGCTAGCCGCACAATCCCGCTAGACCCAGATTCCCACCTTTTCAAGGAACTTTACCACACGCTCCTCGTGAGCGGAATTGACAGTTTAAGGACACCTCTTGGCTCTTGATGACAAGTACGACGACATAAAAAAGCTGATCGATACAGGCAAAGAGAAGGGATATCTCACGTATGACCAGGTCAACGACCTCATACCGCATGACGTGCACAGTCCCGAAGACCTCGACGATCTGCTGACGACCATCGGTACGCAAGGCATCGACGTCCTGGAAGGCCCCAAACTGCCTTCCGCCGCCGGACTCGATAAAAAATTCGAAGATAACGAAGAAGGGGAGGACGTCGAACTCGACCTCACTCCCGGCGCTCTGGAAAAAACCAACGATCCCGTCCGTATGTATCTGCGCGAGATGGGAACAGTGCCGCTGCTCACGCGCGAAGGCGAAGTGGAAATCGCCAAGCGCATCGAACGCGGCCAGATCCGCGTGCTCAAGGCGCTTTCGCGATCTCCCATTGTGATCCGTGAACTGCTTACCCTGGGCGAGGATCTCAAAAAGAACGTTCGCTCGATCAAGGAAGTCGTGACCTTCGACGAAGAAGAGATCACCGACGAGATCCTGCAGAACCGCCTGAATGAGTTCACCGGAAAAATCGATGACATGGCCAAGCTGTACAAAAAGGCCACGGCCCTCGAAGAGAAGTTCAAGGAAGTTTCGAAAACCAAGAAGCCGAAGGATCACCGCCGGGCGCGGCGCAAGCTGGCGCGCGCGATCGTCGCGACTTCAATCGCCCTCCGCAAGCTCGGATTCACTAACGCCGAGCGCAAGCGGCTTATCGAGCGTCTCAACAAGACGGTCGACGGCATGCGCTCGCTCGACCGCCAGGCCACGAACCTGGAGCGCAAGGCCGAGGCGACCCGCAGCGAAGAGCAGAAGAAAGAATATCGACGGCAGTCGCGCGCGATTCGCGGCGAAGTCGAAAAACTCGAACTCGAAACCGGCGTGTTGTTCCAGGAACTCAAGCGCACGCAGCGCGAGATCATCCAGGGCGACATGGACGCGGAGCAGGCCAAGCGGGAGCTGATCGAGGCCAACCTTCGTCTGGTGGTTTCAATTGCCAAGAAATACACCAACCGCGGTCTGCAGTTCCTCGACCTGATTCAGGAAGGCAACATCGGCCTGATGAAGGCCGTCGACAAATTCGAATACCGCCGTGGCTACAAGTTTTCGACGTATGCCACGTGGTGGATTCGGCAGGCCATCACCCGCGCGATTGCCGACCAGGCGCGCACCATCCGCATCCCGGTGCACATGATCGAAACGATCAACAAGCTGATCCGCACCTCGCGGCAGCTGGTGCAGGAACTGGGACGCGAGCCTACGTCGGAAGAGATCGCCAAGCGCATGGACATTCCGGTCGCGAAAGTGCGCAAGGTGCTCAAGATCGCGCAGGAGCCGATCTCGCTCGAAACCCCGATCGGCGAAGAGGAAGATTCGCATCTGGGAGACTTCATCGAAGACCGCGCGGTGGTTTCACCGGCGGAAGCGGTGATCAACGTGAACCTGAAGGACCAGACGGGACAGGTCCTGCGCACGCTGACCCCGCGCGAAGAGAAAGTCATCAAGATGCGCTTCGGCCTGGAAGACGGCAGCGAGCACACTTTGGAAGAGGTCGGGCAGAGCTTCGCAGTCACCCGCGAACGCATCCGCCAGATCGAAGCCAAGGCGCTGCGCAAACTGCGCCATCCGTCGCGCTCGCGGAAGCTGCGCGCGTTCATGGATGGAGTAAGGGACTAGCAACCAACATGTGGAGACGGCCGCCGTCGGCCGTCCGGTTTTCAACACAGACGTACGGAGACAGAGAAACAAACTTCATCGCCACGGATTCACGCGGATCAATGCGGATTTTCTTAGGGCACGGCTTCGGCCGTCCCTTTTTTCTTGTCATCCTGAGGTCCGCGCTTTCTGCCGGACCGAAGGATCTATGGAGTTGTCGGGAGTATCGGCGCTGCCGGCAGAGTGCATAGATCCTTCGGCGCCAAACGACGGCGCCTCAGGATGACAAGTGTGTGGGGATGGCGCAGAGCAATGGCGCACGAGGGAGTTGGGGCAAGGTCGAGAGTCTTCGTTCCGCGATGCACGGAGTCAAAATCCCGAGGGTATCCAGAACGGGAAACTCCCCACGCTTCGTAAAAAGACCGCAAGGGGTGGGCCGCCCGCATTCAGCCGTGCCGCGGGAACAGCCCAGTCCATTTGGAATGGTCTGCATGCAAGATAGGAATCGAGTTGTTCGGCGGGCGGTGCTGGAACACGACTACGAAGCCGCAGTCGCCAAATCCCATCGGGTTTTTCTTGTCCGCGATTTTGCCGTAGTGAAGCAATCTGGCCCGATCCGCGGGCGTGAAGTGTTTGCACTTATCCGAGAATACATTGTCAGGATCGTGCAGTTCGTGCGCGGGCACGAGGGATATAGCGGTTTCGGCCGAGATTTTCCGTCGAGCTGCTTTCGACGCTGCAACTAAGATCAGGTATACCTTCCCCACGCCGGCGAGAAGAGCGCCAAAGGAAGTCGCTGGATCGTTCCATGCTTCGCATACCTGTGTTCCGGTGCCGCTGAAATCGTCCAAGAGCACTACGACGCCATCCTTTCCCAATTTCTGGGGATCGCTCTCTGGAAGCATGGGCTGCCGAAACAGTTCACTTCGCTGGACAAACAGCTCGTTGAACTCCTTGGTGTCGAGACCGTTTGCGACCCGAAAGTGGTGGAGCATCGCGTCGCCGCTCTCCCCAGCGCTCCCAGACATGGCCGCGAATCTCCACTTGCCCTTCCGCTTCGAGGCCAATTTGTGCCAGTCGGAAAAGGTCTTCAAAGCCTGGCGATAGGCTGCGTAGATTTGGCTCTGGCCGTAAAACTCGACTGTATCGAGCACGCGCGCGGCCAGGTCGTGATCCTCATCGTCGAAGTTTTCCATCCAGCCCTCGATGGTGAGGTTGGTGATTCCGTCCCGATAGGAGCCAAAGCGCGTGGTCCAGCGCTTGTATCTTTTCGCGTCAATGGCAGTTCCCGGCGCTAGGGGGCGCTTCACCGATCATCCCTCCGTCCCAAGGCTCGCAGCTTTTCCCGAATCAACTGCGCCAAGGATTCTAGGTGGTCCCACATGGCCTCCTCGCCGTAGTATTCCTCAACATTTATGGCCTTTATCTGCGCATAGAGGGTGTCTGCGGACCTCAGAACCTTCTTTGCTGCTGCCACGACTTTGGCCGACTCGATGTTCAAGTGATCTGGCGTCAATGAAGGCTGCGACGCAAACTCCTGGAGCGCCTTGGAAACCGCTGCGGTCTTCCCTGCTTTCACCGCGTTACTGATGTATTGTTTTACGATCCGAAAATCCGTCACCGCCTTAATGCCCTTCTGCTCGAATTTTTTGAGCATGTCGTCAGTGAACTTATCCTTCTTGAACCAGGAAAACTTTCTGACTTCGCGATCGTTTCGAACGGCGTACAACTCTACGAAGAAGTCGGCCTTAACGCGCTTGTCGGGATCGGCGTCCAACATCATGTCCTGATACCGCTTGTTGTACGAAAGCAACTTCTTGCACCGAACCACGACAGCTTCATCAAGTCCAGTCAGTTCGGCAAGAGCTGTGCCCCTGATCTCGCGCAGAGCTCGCATGAGGAGTTCCAGCTTTAGTGCTGTGGGCATCAATTCCCAGTCTTTGCGGAGTTTGTGAATCTGGAACATCGTCACGATGTTCTGGACGGGCGTGGGTTCGGCGACCTCGTTGACGGGAATGCGTCTTGAGCCCGACATTCTGGGCGCACATCCACCGCCGTTGACCGTCTAGAATGACGTAGTGGCCGGTGCTTTGTTCTTGATAAACCGTCAGAGGAACAAGGATTCCGACACGGTCGATTGACTCACGAAGCACACGCAGGTCCGCACGGTCAAAGAGCATCCTGGGTTGTGTGGGTTTGGCTTGAGTTTTTCCGTCGGCAAACTCTTGACGCCAATCGCTCTCACTCCGTACTCGTTCTGCTTTCATTGCGATCACCTACCTGTTACCCTGCTTGATTTCGTCAGGTTGGCCTCGCCTCGTCATCGGGCGGTTGCTAATAAGCCATTCGTACGCATTCTTCCGGTCTCCAACAAATCCGGCGACGTTCCTTTTGATCGGGAGTCGCACTGAGTACCATTTGGACGCCAGCGCTCTCGCTTCAGTACAGTCTGCGTAGGAAACAAGGAAGTCAGCGTCTTGCTTCACTATCGCCGTAAGGCTCTCCGACAATCGAGGAATGTCAGCGGTGTCGAATGTTTTCTTGCCGTACTCCTTAAATATTCGTCGGGACTTCACCGCATACGGCGGATCGAGATAAACGAAATCTCCCGCCTTCACTCGCTCTAGAGTCTTGACGAAATCCCCAGCGACCAACGTAGTCCTTTGAAGTAACTTGGAGCAGTTGAGCAAGTCGTCCTTGCTGAAGTACTCACCGAGTCGGTCCCCATCGGCACGTTGAACTCCCCGTCCATGTTTGTTCTGTAAATGCCATTGAAGCAGTTCCGATTGAGGTACAGGAATCGCAGAGCCCGCGTTTCTCGGTCGAGCGACTCGGGCTTAAGGTGCCGCCAACGGCGATAGGTTGTCAGGTCACGTCGGATACGACAGAGCCGTCGGTACAGGCGTTCCGGTTCGTCCCTGCACCACACGGTATACCTCTATCAACTCCTTGTTACTGTCACCAAGGACAGCCGCTTTGGGCGCGAGTTCAAAAAACAAGCAGGCCGAACCGGCAAACGGCTCCACGTACCGTTCGTGATCAGCGGACCAAAAGGATGCGAGCCGCGAAAGTTGCTTTCGCTTGCTGCCTGCCCAGCGCAGGAAGGGCTTTCCACGACGTGCCTTTGCTCCCTGCGCCGCGTCTTCACAGGCCGGACTCTGCGGCTTCGGCAGAGGTGCCGTTGTCACGTACATGACTCCAAGCCGTCATCGTAACATAGGGCGATCGCTCGCCATCCCCTAGCTCTTGGCTTCTGAGAAATCGGGCTATCCTCATTTGCCCATTTTGGGAATCACTCCCACACTGTTCCTTCAATTCTCTTGCCTCTGACTCTTCATTCACGTCGAATCAAAACATAAGGCGGCATTCGCGAGATTTCGCCGGATGCCGCCTTCTTAATTCCGGGTTCCCTCGGGCCGATTTGCCGAAAATCTTGTCAAGCCCCCAAACAAGGCCATTTTTCTCTAACCCATTCCACCCCGCTCGAAATATAAATTCCGGAAAATGTTCGGTTTACCCCTCCAATTTGATATTCTGAAAATATAGAGTAAAAACAACGGCGCAGGCCCTCTTGGGCATGCGCCGTTCGTGTTTCTGGCAGATTTTCCCGGAATCTCTATCCAGGGGTGAGGAAATGAAGAGGCGGAAGAAATTTATCAAAGACAAGAAGCAGCGCGGGGAGTGGGTGGAGTCCCTTTTCTGGCCCGTGCCAATGAACTCGGCATCATCGTTAGTAAGCCATGGGGAGATTCGCGCAGTTTCAATTTTGTCGTTGGTCGTCCGGGACACTTTTCGGCGATTCAGGTCAAATGCACCACCGCGAGGGTTCGCTACGGCGCGGGCTACATTTGCAAGGTGTGCGGCAACGGCAACAAGCGTTACCCGCACGGCTCATTCGACTTTCTGGCCGGATACGTCGTTCGAAAGATCTCTGGTACATCGTCCCCGAGGACAAGGTTTGGGCATGAAGACGATTTGCCTCTTTACGGAGCGCAACAAAGCGAGGTATGAGGCGTACCTCGAGGCCTGGCATCTGCTATGGCACCTCCTCGCGCCGGCCATGGGATCGAAATTAACGCCTGCGCCGAGAGTCGCGCCGTCATCTTGCCGTGCGGGTGACCGTTCCCAAGGTGTCGTTGCGAGCTTCGCGCAAGAACTGAGACACCATCGTGCATTTATCAATGAGTGCCGTCCTGAAAGAACGGTCTTTCATTGAAACCGCTCGGCTTCGCCCTTGTGGAACGCCCGAAGCGGCCGTGCCAGATGACTTGAACCGCGTCTAAGTTATGGAACGCGTATAAGCAGCACGATCGTGCCTGCAAGTCGTTCTTGT
>CAVWHT010000011.1:0-105468 GCA_963754885.1 uncultured Acidobacteriota bacterium
GGTCAAGGCCCATAAGATGAGAATTTCACCGGCAGTTAACGCATAAGGCGAAAATATCTTCATGGCACTTTGAGATTCGATTCATGAGCAACCGCTCGTGCTACCACAGGTCATACACCGATAGCAGGAGCCGTTCCTCACCATCAGTGAGCCGCAGAATTGGCACGGAGGCGCGTCCCCCAACTCTACGACCTGACCCAAGCCCTCGACTACGCTGGTCACCTCACGCTGCGGTTGGGCGGGCTTCGGCAATTCAAACAGAAGTCCCTGCTCGCCTTTCAGGAAGCGCAGTTCGAGCCATCTGAATAGATAATCGGTTAACGACTTGGCGTAGCCAATCTTTGGATTGCCGGACCAACCGCTTGGCTCAAACCGTGTGTGGCTGAACTTGTCGCACAGGACCCGCAACGGGACGCCATACTGCAGCGCCAGGGACACGGCTGTTGCGAAAGAATCCATGAGCCCGGAGACTGTCGAGCCTTCCTTCGCCATCCTGATGAACAGTTCTCCTGGCAGACCATCCTCATATAAACCAACTGTGACATAGCCTTCCTGGCCGCCCACGGAGAAGTGATGGGTCAAGCTGTGTCGTTCGTCCGGCAGACGCCGCCTCACTGCTGGAGAGCCGTCCGTGCCTGCGGCCGGCGTGCCCGTTAAGTGTCCTGACCCGTTGTTCCCCGCTTCCTTGCTTGCCTTCAGGGAAAGCTCTTTGCTGCGCTCGACGATTGCGATTTCCTTTGCCGCTGACATCACAAACCCTAACCTTCCTGCTCCCCGCCTTCTTCGGAACCGCTGGCCGATTGAGACTCCGTGTTCGGGTCTGTCTCGCCGGCATCGTGTCTTTTGTATGTTCCTCTCACCGACAGTAGTTCAGCATGACTTGGCGGAAAGACATAGTTCTGGACGAACCAAAGTGCCTCGTAGGTGAGCCGGCGGCTCGCGACGGCACGGCCGTGCTCCTTCACGAACTGACAGAAATCATCGGCATGGATGATGTTAGCTTTCGTGCCGGCAGTGGCGAGAGTGCGGGACTTGAGCCAGCCCAGGTCGATCCATTTTTGTATTTCGTCGGGGCGGGTGTGCAATGCGCGAGAGAGTGAGAACTTGGTGAACCATTCCCGTCCGGTCTTGCCGCCGATGCCGAGCCGGTGCAACATAGAGCGCACGGACCCCGCGGGCCGCCGCAGGATTTTCGCGGCCTCTTCTACCGGCATCGCGATGATCAGATCCAGAAGGTGTTGTTGTTCAGGCTTTGTCCATTCGCGATACGCTCGTTTTTGATTTACGCCAAGCTCGCGCAGGAAACGCAAACAGGCGTCTCGTGGGTTTCCAGAAATCGCAACTAGCTTCGTGACCAGCATTCGCCGGCCGGTCTCATTGTGCTCCTGGCTCCTGCTGGTTCGCCCTTTGTATTCCCTGACCAGTTCTCTTGCTTCTTTAGGCCAGCGGAACATACGGCGCTTATGGACACCGTCGGCTTCGCCCATGCTGCTGCCTTCCGGGGCTGGATCCTGATGGCAGTTAATGTCCCAGGTCCGTCTACACACACTTGTCTCTACGCCTCCGGAATACCTCCTCTCCTGCTGCAAAGGCGCATGCGCCGATTTGCTTCGGAACATGCTGCGCGACGAAGGTGGCGGGTGGAGCTTAGTCCACATGAGCCAAGTGGTAGCGGGCAGCCTACATCTATAGTCAAGCCGCTTTCCAAAAACTTTTTTGCTGCAGGAATTCGTGCAGGTGGCCAGTTCAGGTGCAGAAAACCGGCCCGCGTGCCCGAGCCTTGGCCAAAGGACGAAACGTGCTGAGTGCCAAACACTTGACACAGGCGTCGGCCCAATTCCTGGGCAATGTGGACCGAATCCAGTAATGGAAGCGGAGACTCGGGCTGCGTAGAAGAGAGGTCTCTTTGTAAAGAAAGTGACATTTTCTTCGCAACTAATGTGGTCGCAACCGGGTTTAACCCGTAAAAGCAAGTAGCAGACCTGGGCGCTGCAGGCCCGTGGACTGAGGACTGCTAGCCGCCGGGCGGTTGTTATGCCAGCCATCCCCGAACCGCGCCCCCAACCAGAGAAAGATATATCCCTGTGTGGCGACTATTGCTCTCGTCTGAGTAGCCCACCTTCGTCTGAACTGTTTGGTCGTCCCGTAGATTCGACGCTATGCGACCAAACTTCGTTCTTCGTAGTTCGCCTAGTGGAGTTTGGAGGAACCTGGTCGCAAACTTTCTCTTGAGAGTCGAACCATGTTTGACGCGCATCGCAAAGGATTTGCTTGGAAGGAAATTGCCAAGGTGCTCCAGATGACCCGAGCCGTGGCTCGGGCGACCTTCTGGCGGGAAATCAAACGCTCGAGGTCGAAAAGTGTCGCAGCCCAGCCCTCTGCTATTGTCATCCAGGACGAGAATGATTCGGATATCCTGAAGCTTCGCAAGCCCAGAGCATCTCGCTAAATGCGGCGGAGACGGCCTTTCAATGAGATTTGTAACGCGGCGGCGGCGAACAAGCGACAAAGAAAATGGTGCTGCAAGTATTTGGGCTGTGCCGGTTGTTAACTCCGCGCATTCCTCGCCTACCGCCTATGACTAGATAAGCGCACACGCCTTGCTGTTGGATGAGGTCATTCGCGGCAGGTGTTGCTTCGCCAGTTGCATTACTTACGGGTTGCCCGTCAGACCCGACCGCAATCAGCGGCAAGCGTCAACAGCATCATCTTGCCGCGCCCAGAAGTCTATGATATGCGTGAGTACGATAGTCCTATCATTACCGATGCTGATGGCCCATCTCTTTAGGGAGATCCATAGTGTGAAGAAGATGCTCATCCTTGCTTTCGCGCTCCTCGCTCTGTCCGCTCTGGCCCAGGACAAGGCTGCCAAGGCCGCAGAGGCGCAAACATTGCCGGAGCAGCTGTCAGTCGAGAAGTGGTTCGTCGGGGACTGGATCTGCGAGGGGACACAGCACGCCTCGCCAATGGGACCTGGAGTGAAGTTTACCGATCGGTTCAGCTTTAACATGGCGCTACGCGGCTCCTGGCTCATCTACCACATCGATCAGTTGAAGGGGCCGGTGAAGGGCAATGAAACGCTGATCGGAGCCAGTACCTGGGACGCCAACGCCAAGGTGCACGTCCGCCGGGACATGAACATAGGCGGCTCACGGGTGGATGTGACCTCACCCGGATGGGACGGCGACAAGCTCGTCTATACGGGCTACATGATCGCTGGCGATGAGAAGCTGCCCGTCAAGCACACCTTCACGAGGAAAGGCGATGCGGCGTACGATAGCGCGCTCGAAGTGACTGGCGTGGACGGCAAGCCGACGATGTGGGAAGAGGAGAGCTGCAAGAAGGTTAGAGGCGTAACAGCAATGACGCCCAATCACTAGACTACGCGACCATGTGGTCCTTTTCTCCTGTGCTTACCGGAAACGTGAGTGCTAGCCTTTGCGCGGGTAGATGATGAAGAAGATGAAGAAAAAGGCGCTTTTTGTATTTTCCGGAATGCTGGTAGTTCTTACAGCAATTGCAATTTTTTCCAGTAGGCAAATTCACGCCACTCCTGGCGAGCAGGGCCGGACTTCTTCCCGGAGACAACCTGATTCCTCAGCCCCTTGGCTCGGTCAATCACGCCATCACGATTCAGCGTCCTCCTCGTGAGGTCTGGCCGTGGCTGGCCCAGATGGGCTCCGGCCGCGCCGGATGGTACGCCTATGACTTCATCGATAACGGCGGTCATCATAGCGCCGAACGCATTCTGCCCAATTATCAAAACGTCGGCGTAGGAAGCGTGTTCCCCGCCCTCCCCGGAGCCACTGATGTGTTCGTGGTCGCGCAGTGCGAACGGGAGCACAGCCTCGTTCTCGCGTGGAGATTGCCCAGCGGCAAGTATCAAACCACCTGGGCGTTCGTCCTGGAAGAACCCGAGCCCGGCCGAACGCGCCTACTCGTACGGGGCCGCGTCGCACCCGGCTATCGTCCTTACGGATTGCCGCAATGGCTGGCACTACCCACGGGCGCATTGGCCCATTTCATCATGCAGCGCAAGCAGCTCCTAGGCATCGCCCGCCGCGCCGAAGCGCGTGACCGCCGTTGAGACCAACTGCGCTCAGTAAAGGCGGAGCAACCTGAAGATGTTCTGCACGGAGTAGTCTCAAACGGCCGACACATTCCTGGAGCATCGTCGGCTTCTCGGAATGTATCGTGGGGAGTAGCATGTGCAGCCAGACCAGCTGCCACTTGGACGTATAGTCGGGTTACCGGACAAATACCCGAAAACACTCAAGAAGGAACGCCGACTCATAGCGGTTGGTCGCGCACTACCGTCTCATGCGCGGCCATCAGCCACTTGCCATTCACTTTCCTCAGCACTATTAGAATGCGCCCATCGACCGTCACGCCGGCGTTGGTTGCCTGGTAGGTGCCCGCACAATAGGCGAGGTCTCCGGCGTAGTAGAGCGTCAGCGGCTTGATGAAATCGATGTGCCCGCCCGCCTTGATGCCGCGTTCCCAATAGGCCTCGATCGCCTGCCTCCCGTGCGCCAGGATGTGTGCCGAGAGATAGTAGCCGTCGTCGGTGTACAAAGCCGCGACCTTCGCCGCGTCCCCGGCGTTATAGAACCTGATCCAGTCTTCCGGAGATCTGCCGGATGGCCGCCTCGTCGGCGCTCATCGGCCGCTCGCGCACTTCAGGCTTTGGTGCGGCCGTCTGCGGCGCGGCAATGGGCAAGGCCATGCACAATGCAGCAAACAATACGAAGGCTCTTTTCATGGCCCGCACGATAGCACAGAAAGCCAGAGGTGTATTTTTTGGGGGGCGTGGGACCTCCGGGATAGATGTTGAGTAAAAGGCTCACTATTTACGGGTCCACCGATCAGTTGGCGGTTCGTCGACAATCCAGAACTTGGTACATCCGGCCCGGAATGCTGCACGGCGTCCGACAACTGACGACTCGGCAGCGCTGTCCGTAAAGTCGAGTTCAAACTATCCCGTGTGATGAGATTCCCGATGCGCTGGTGCGCTTGGTTATCCAGACAGGACCTATCAGTGGAATGTCACGTCTGCTGGGTTCAACAAGCATCGATGTAGAACACCAGTTCTCCGTGTTCTCCGATGGAATTCCGCCACTGTTTTGCCAGGCTCCGCATATTTTCGATCAGCGTGGTGAGCTCATCCTTGTTGATGACTATCCCTTGCTCTTCCATGCTGTCTTTGAAGCTGGCGGCATTAAAGCGCTCGTCTGCTTTCATGTAGTCCAGAACCTTGTTGCCGTCTTCAACCCAGACTACCTTGTCGTCTCCGTAGTCATGTTCATCGCTGGCCGTGCCCACCCTGGCGCCAAGGTCGTGGAACAGCCTAGTCAACTCTTCCGGTTCAACGAAGCAGGAGGAGTGCATATTCCAAATTTCCTTCACTGGCCGAAACCTTTGGCTCATGGTCTAGCCTCCTTTTCCTTTCTTTTGTGTTCCGATGATCCGGTCGATACATCGTCTGCTGCCACGTCAGGAGATCTACGGGCGACAGCGTCTGTAGGGACTGGATCTCCGATTGACAAAGCTGCGTTGATGGCCGAGCTCCGGACGAGAATAAGTGCGCAGGTATTCTTCTGTGAGGTTCTCAAGAGCGTGCGAACGCGAGCAGGGGTCCGATATCGTGCGCATCGGCCGCGCGCAGCGCGTCAATGTAACGTTGACGAAAGTCACCGGCGCGCACCAGGTCCGCGCCACCCCAAGGAAAGACGGGCCTGTCTTGTCTCTGGGCGAGCACGTCCGCCATGAGTCGCGCATGGCGACCGTTGCCGTTCGCAAAGGGGTGGATGAAAACTAAGCGGTGATGAAAGCGGACGGCGAGTTCATCGGGAGCATAGGTTCCGTGTTCCAGCCAATAGCGCGCATCGCCAAGCAGGGCGGCGAGGCTCTCGCGAATTTCATGGTGGGGAACACCAAAATTCTTTTCGGTGGTCCGGTAGGCTCCGGCCCACCTCCAGGTCTGATCGAACATTCGCCGATGGAGATCTCTTACGTATGGCTCGACAAGAGGGTCACGTCGGCGAAGATTGTTAGGTGCGAGTGCCCACGCATACGCTTCGAGAATGTTCTGTCGTTCCCACTCATTTAACTCTTCCTTGGTCGCCAGATTGGGAATGAGATCGGCCCGTTCATCGGCCGACAGGGGTGTATTCCCTTCTCCCTCGGTGAAGAGATTCACCGTACGCCACGCTTTCTGAGTAGTCGCTTGGTTTCTGCTTCCACTGCTTCATCAACGCGGCCCACGGCTTGATCTTCGAGTGCCATCGAGTGTTCGACGCCTAGTACCTGTTTCTTGGCCTGGGAGCGCGCCCGTTCTTCGACCAGATCATGGAGCGAATTCGCCCTTGGCACCAGCGCATACACCAACTCACACCCAAGCGCATTCGCGGCTGCCCTCAGACTTTTTAAGGTGATGCGGTCCTCGGCTTCGGCTTTCTCCAGTTGGACCGGGAGCTGGCGGCTTGTCTTCAGTACGCGTGCAACCTCACTGGCAGAAATGCCTGCGGCTTCTCGGATGGCACGAAGCCAGCCTTTCTGCGGACGTGGAGTCTTCGCGACCGCACGAAACGGCTCGAGTGTGCGATCCAGTTGCTTTAGACGTAGATTGCGGAATTCATTGCGCATGGCCAACTCACAGCTAAGACTCTATGGAGCAAAACAGCTTGTACTAGCGTACATCTATAAATAGCCAGATATACTATCTGTGACTACTTAAAAATATACATCATTAGGCTGCATGTCAAGTCAAAGATTGACAGAGCTTGCCTCAGGGAGTCGGATAATTCAGGGATCGAGGGCCACGCTGCAAAATACACGCCAAGACGACACCTCCCGGATAGTTAAGATAATAAACGAGATACATTCCTGCGCGGGCTTTCGCGCCTGGGCAATCACGTCGTGCTCCTTTTATGCGTTCCCAGACAGCCGGATCGACAGGAAGGGAGGTTGTTCGCCCCGTCCGCAGATTCACGAACCCGCCGTGGTACGAGAGCCGCCCATATCGGAATAGCCGAGCAAGCATTGCCAGCGCCTGGTACGCGAGTGTCTGGTTCACGAATGGCTCCTGCCGCTCCAAGGCTTCTAACGCGCTGCACGGTGGAAGTCTGTCCTTCTTGTCGAGCTTCGCGTTGATGAGCTCAGGAAAGAGTTCGGGAGCTGTCGGCAATCGCAAGTGTCGCGCTTTGTTTTTCTGGTTTTCAGGCTGGCCGAGCACAAACTGGCCACTATCGGCATTGTTCCCCAGATCCAGCCAATAGTGGCAGTTCCAGTAGGTTTGAGTGCGGGTGATCGCGTTCCGGGCGGCACGAGAATCCACACAGCCAATCAGAATGTCGGTCTCGTGCCCCCAACTTTCATCGATGAACTGTGGCACGCCTTTCCATCCTAGGCCCCAAAACAGATTGATCCGGGTGGCAAGCACGGTCGACTTGTAGAGGCCGATTTCACTCTCACTGAAAGGTTGGCGGACACAGTTGGTGCGGGAAATCCGGTCGCCGTCGACCAAGGTCACGTCTAGCCCATGCGGATGCCCTAAAGCGACCATGGCCTGGTGCAGATATGGCAATCCGGCAGCGATGGAGCTTCCCGTTCCCCCACAGCCGACTACCGTGACCCGAACCTTTTTCTGCAGCAGTGCACCAGGAATCTGATGTTCAGTCTTCGTGGCGATTGTCGTTTCGATAGCTGTGGTCATCGTTCCTCACGAATTCCGCGAGGGTCTGCGGCAACTTCACCAAATACTTCCCTGGAAATGCTTCTTGTCCTGCGAGGGATTGCCACATCGCCAGGAAGCCGCCCCGAAACCGAACGTGTTTGCGAACGCCGGAGGCGTGCGTGAATTCGCTCTGGAAGAACGACTCCTCCCACAAGTCAATGGCAGTGACCGACTTCTCCTGCGGAATCTTCATGCTCCCGGTACAACACACGCCATTGTCGTAGCAGTTCCAGTAGGGCGCCATGCAAAGCTTGGTTTCCGCCGTCGGCCGTTCATCTTTAGCAAGAGCGCGAACCCACAAATGAGAGCCGCATGCTTTGAACAGCAAAGGCGGGTGGGGATAGAGCTTGCCATTCATGCTCTTCAAGACATGGTCATTGCCACGGTCACTGAAGAACATGGTCTGCTCGCGGGCTGGACTCCACCATACGATCATTTCTGCCGTGCGCACCAGCACGCGTGCCGGCAAGATCTCGGCTGGAACCGACCTTCCCAGGCCGGCCATCAGGTCGATCAGCATCTGCGGCGTCATCAACGGGCCTTCCGCTAGTTGTGCCGCGTCGCCGTCATGGATCACGTCATGGAGAGTTACAAAGGGATGGCGATATGGGTAGCCTTCATAGCTGCTCTTCCCGTACACCAGCAGCGCCCGGCTCAGCCGGAAGTCCTGGCTCGAGCCGATGTTCACGGAGATATTCATCGTAGAGGTCCCTAACGAGTTCGACGATTTTGGCAGCGGCGGCCAGCGACCGAAGCATCGCGCCGATGTGATCGAAGACTCGTCGCACTTCTTCATCTAGCTCTTTCACGGGTTTGTCCAGATGTATTGGAAGCGCCACATTCGGCTGGCAAGGGCCGTTTTCGCCCATGTGCTGTGCCTCTTCATCAAAGCAGGCATTGATCGCGTCGTTTTCGTACCAAGTGATCAGACATCCGGGGCGGGAATACTCAGCATCCATGAGCCAAGCGTCAATGCCAGGTACGTCCTTCTCACTGATCTGGCCGGGCCACGCGTGCACGTGCCCTTGGCCACGACTATCCATTTCAAGCAGGTGGCGGATCAGCTCGCGAGCCACGCTCGTGTGGGGCTGGATTTCCCGCAGCAAGCTCCGGGCTCTCCTGTATTTGAGCGTCTTAGAGCGCCTCTTGATACAGGCGGGAATCTCCAAGTCCACTTTGCGATAGACCGACGCTTCCAGTTCGTCTTCGCTGAGGTCTTCCATCCAGGTTTCGGCGTGTTCTTGACCATCGTGGTAGTCGTACACGCGCATCCATTTGTACAGGTTGGTGGTGAAGACCTGATAAAAAGCGGCTGGCAGGAGAGGATGCTCGGCTTCGAGGCGGGCGAGTGTCGCACCAATTGGAATGGAAGCAGCGGCCTCGTAGTCGCCAACCAAATACAAATGATCCGTTGCACCTTCTCTTCCGGCTTCAACCTGATTTCGCTCTTGCTCGGTCAGTTCGAAGAGACTATCGGTAATTCGCAGGTCGCCAACCCAGACCCTCTTCGCGTCAACTGCGCGATTCTGCGAGCAAAACCTCCTGAAACCACCTTCGACAAAGTCCACCGCGCTACCCGACCAGTCATTGGGCCGGCAAATTCCCAACCGTAACAGGCTCATTCCCAGAATTGCAGCCGGCCCTTCATCCCACCGCGTGCAGTATCGCCATCGAATTCCCTTGAGCCTGGGGACCGTAACTTCCAATGGGAGACCGATCACACGAGCGGGGGAATGACTGTGCCGCTGGGCGGTAGGTATCGGTCTCCGAGCTCGCCTCCGTCTTGAGCGTACTTGAGTGAGTCGAAAGCCTTGCCGAGAATTTCCCCGACTTTGAATGCTTCTGGACATTGTTTCAATTGCTCCATGATCGGATCGTTTGTATTGACGTGGTTATGCGTGGCTTCTTCCAACGCTCTCAGGACTCGCTTCGCGTCTTCATCGATGGTTCGGCAGGCTGCGGCAGCTAGATTCCTCCGCTTCATGGAAGCCCCCTTCTATCAACCTTTGGCTCCGATGGCGCGAACAAACTTGTAAACCAGTTTGCTGGCGACCGTTTCAGGGCCCTCAATGGCAGCCGTAGCCATTTCTGGATACAGAGTGCGTGTACGTCTCTCTGACCTGTTCCGGGGTCATCGTTGGGGTAGTGTCAGGCAGCTTGACCCCGTTGTAGAGAAATTCCCGTTCGAGCCGGAGTACTTGCATGGTTGTCCTTTCGATGACTTCATCGTACGCCTGCACTGCTGGTAGCCAGTCAGGACCGTATAGAGCGAGTGGCGGAAATCGTCGTGTCATTGGGCGTCGATGCCATGGCCACCTGCGGAGCGTAGGTTGATGATTCTGACATGATTGAGATCGCTCTCGGCAATTGCCCAAGCTTGGCTTACCATGGAGAGCGACAATTTGTTTTAACCACATCGCTGGACTCCTCTCCGCACTTTTTGAGGGAGGAATTCAGGAAGTCTTTCAAAACCATTCCGGAGTCAGGAGGGCACGTGGTATTTCCTGAGAAGCGTCAACTTTTGATCAGCAAGAGTTGGGTCCAGGCGGTCGGGATCGTCTTTGTGTTCGGGTTTGCGATGTTGGGGATGCTCGCCTATCGCACATACACGGACGAACCTCCGATCCCCGGAAAAGTTGTCAGTCCCAGCGGGAGTATCGTTTTCGGCCGTGGGGATGTGGTTGCCGGGCAGCAAATATTCCTGCGCAACGGCCTGATGGAGTACGGATCGATTTTCGGCCATGGGGCTTATCTCGGACCGGATTTCACTGCGGACTATCTTCACCGAGCGGCTGTAGTGGTGCTGGACTTCTATGGAGGACCGCAGTCGGACAAAGCAAAGGCCCAGACAATCGCCGACTTCAAGACCAATCGCTACGACAGTGCTACGGACACCCTCACATTCACCGCAGCCCAAACCGAGGCGTTCCAACAGCTGCGAACCCATTACCAGGACTTCTTCTCGCAACCCTCAACGAAGTTTGGGCTGCGGCCCAACGCGATTGTAGATCCAGAACAGATCCGTCAGCTCACCGCGTTCTTTAGTTGGTCGGCGTGGGCCGCGGCGTCCCTGCGGCCCCGTCTTCCATATTCCTACACCAACAACTGGCCTCCCGAACCTTTGGTGGACAACCACGCTACGGCCGATGTTGTAGTCTGGAGTGTTCTTTCTCTCATCGCGTTGCTGGGAGGAATTGGGCTGCTGCTCGCCGCCTTCGGCCGGTGGAACTTTCTTGGCTGGCACGGCCGCGAGCGAACGAAGATCTCCTTCAAGGCCCCCGGCGAGGTCGCACTTACACCCGCGCAACGCTCATGCGCATGGTTCTTTTTTGTGATGGCGTTGCTGTTTCTGCTGCAAGCCTTGCTCGGTGGAGCGACGCAGCATTACCGCGCTGAGCTGGCAAATTTCTTCGGAGTCGATCTGGCACGCATTCTGCCCTTCAACATCGCCCGCACCTGGCACGTGCAGTTGGCGATCTTCTGGGTGTCGACCTCTTTTCTCGCCGCGGGGATCTTCCTGGCTCCCATGGTGGCCGGCCACGAGCCACGCGGACAACACTGGCTTTCCTACGGCCTCCTCGGTGCTCTGGCGATTGTCGTGTTCGGGAGCCTGGCCGGTGAATATGCCGGCATCGAAGGCTGGATCCATCGCGGCTGGTCATGGTTCGGTGACCAGGGATTCGAGTATCTGGACCTGGGCCGATTCTGGCAACTCTTGCTGACTATCGGTCTGCTTTTCTGGATCGTCATTCTCTTCCGCGGACTGCGAAGGCGCCTAGTGGCGGACCACTTCGGCAACATGCCATGGCTCTTCTTTTTCTCGGCTTTGTCGATCCCAGCGTTCTATGCAGTCGGTTTGCTGGCCCGCCCATCCTCGGTCTTCACCACCACAGACTTCTGGCGTTTCTGGGTGGTGCATCTGTGGGTGGAAGATTTTCTGGAACTCTTCACCACGGTGATGGTCGCGTATCTTTTCGTGCTGCTCGGAGTCGTACATGAGCGTGTCGCGCTCACCATGATCTATCTCGACATTTTGCTTTACTCCGCAGGCGGCATGATCGGCACCATGCATCACGTTTATTTTTCCGGCGAGCCCGCATTGCATATGGCGCTGGGCGCTTTCTTCTCGGCTGCCGAGGTTATCCCGTTGACGTTCCTGACCTTGGAGGCATGGAGTTTCCTGCAACTCGGCGCCGTGCAGGAATCGTCCTCTACCACAAAGTTCCCGCACTTCTGGGCCGTCATGTTCCTCGCCTCAGTTGGCTTCTGGAATTTTCTGGGGGCCGGAATCTTCGGATTTCTGATCAATCTACCAATCGTTTCCTACTACGAAATCGGCACCGCGCTGACACCCAATCATGGCCATGCCGCCATGATGGGAGTCTATGGAATGCTCGCGGTCGGATTGGCGCTATTCTGTCTACGCTACATGGTTCCGGAGGACCGATGGTCGGACCGCGCGGCAAAGACCAGTTTCTGGTCGTTGAATCTTGGCTTGGCCTGGATGGTGTTCGCGTCGCTTTTCCCACTGGGAATTCTGCAACTCTATCATTCTGTGAGCAAGGGATATTACGATGCACGCTCGCTCGGTTATCTGACGGAGAGGACCAACGCGCTGATCGAATGGCTCCGTCTTCCCGGTGACGTTCTCTTCATTGTCGGAGGAACCCTGCCAGTCCTCTATTTGACCTGGCTCGCCGTGCGCTACATGGTTCCGGGTGCTGCCCGCGAGGAATCCACCGAAATTCTCTTTACCGAGGTTGTCGAGGCCGGAGCGAAGCAGCCGTGATTTATGGGTTTCACGTGGACGTGTTGTTGGGCGCGACTTATGCGGTGTTTCTCGTCATTGTAGCCGCGATCCTAGAACGCGTGGCCTTGCAGTCGCACCGCCTCTCCCGGCAAATGGAGGTCGCGGGGTTCAGGTACCATACTGTGCACGATCGCTGGGAGTGCCCCACAGGGCAACATCTGGAGCGCCATCAAACCGATCACCGCCTGAGGATCGTGACGTACCGTGCCCCCGCACACGTCTGCAACGCCTGTCATTGCCGGGGGAATTGTACAGACTCCGAAGACGGCCGCCGCATCGAGCACCGGCTCGATTCCTGGTTGCAATCCGAAATTCGGCGATTTCATCGCGGCATTTCGCTGCTTTTACTCCTGCTGGCCGGACTGATTCTCACTGCCGAAATCAGTAGGCAAGATACTTCCTCTGATTGGCTGGTGACTCTTGGCCTTCTTCTGCCGATCACAATCTTTGGCACGCGACTTCTTACCGCTTTTCTGACCCGCACGGCGAAGGGAACCCAAGCCTGAAAGCAAGGATCTACAAATCCCCCCGCCATCGGGACGTTGCCGACCGGAACCCCGCGAGCCCACGTGAGGTCTTGCGCGGTTCAGAAGGCTGCGCACCGGTGATGGTCCGGCCTAACGGTGCGGGTAGCCCGCCTATTCAGGGCGCTCATGGGATCAATTCCGTCCAAGCAGTGTTCATTGATCATTCTTGGTTTCAATGTCAAACAGGCTCCCGGTAGTGGCGTCAAGGCCTACACTGCCAACGATCGCGGGTGCCTCGATTGCCTCAGACGCCAACTGCGCGTCATCCGTCGTCTCCTTGGTGTCGGTCTCCGCCTGCACTTGTGCCGGGCTCGGATTCGCGCCTCTGCTGAACCCGCTGCGAGATTTCGAGTTCGTTGGTTTCTTGGCTGCTTCCCTGGCTGCTTTGGCGGCAGCATCCATCTGTTCCTTCGCACTCTTCAAGGTTGAGGACAGCCCGAGGTGAGTCTCCACAAACTCCACCAACTGTCCCGGCAGTTGTTCGTCAAGCTCTTGGGGAGTACCAGTGACGGCCAACGGAGTGGTAAGCGCGGCATCATCGTGCTGATCGGATTTCAGTGGTTTTGGGATGACATTGACACAAATCTGTTCGTCGCTCACACGCGACAAGGTGAGAAGCAATACTCGTTGGGCGAGCAATGGCATCAATTCTTGAAACATGGCTTTACTCCTTAAAAGTAGGAAGGCGAGGAGACGGTTGGGTTATGCGGGCAGTTGAGAGTCCTAATTGAAGGCTGGGGATCTCGCAGGTGCTTGACTGTAGTCGTATTCCTACGCTTCGGGTTCCCCAGCATTCTGCTTCAGATCGTCCAAGCCAGTTCTGGTAACCAGTTGCTTCCAGAACTCCACCGTGACGTTGGGATTGTGATCGCGGAGCATCACCAGAGCAGGCCTACATCGGAAGCTGCCAGAGATTTGACTGTTCACCGCGGTCGCCTCAATGATCCGCGCAATCTGATCGAGGCTGAATGCTGATGCTAAAGGGGGATCATTAGATCGTCAGTACTCCTCCGGCAAGAGCAGAGTGGTTGCAGACCGGTCCGCTTCGGTGATTATCCATAGCTTCTCACCGGCATCCGTCTGGTAACTGCTCAGCAACCGAAATCCGTGAATCAGGCTGTGCTTATTCTCTGCGACATCGCTTGGCTCCAGTTCACCCCAGTCGCCAATTGCATGACGGGCCAAGAAACAGATGGGCGGCTGTTTCGCTCTCTCCAACGCAGCTAGCGCCCCAGGCGTGGCGACAATTTGCCCAAGCGGAAACAATGCAGACATGACGGTGCCTCCTCTCTTCAACCCATGCAAGCGAGCCTCACCCGCATGGGTTGTCTAAAGCAAAGTGGAATTGCTTGTTGGGAAGGCCGCCGCGCAGGCTAGAACGATTGTGAGAATCGGGCTTCCAGGAACTCACCCAGCTTGGCCGTAGCCCTGAACTGCGGAATCGGCTCCAGTTCCTTGAACGCCGACGTGAACGCGTTGGAAAGACTCCAAATCGTGCGCGGCCGGAATTCCTCGTACGTCGGCTCGAAGTACAGATCGTGCACGGTGCGAGCAAGGTGTTTGGGAGCTTCCAGTTTGCCCTCCACAAATGCCTCGTAGATGACCACCTTGGCGGTGACGTCCGTCAACTCACTTCTCTGCCAGGCTTCGACCTGCTTTCGCATTGGCTCAAGGTTGCGCTGCATGCGATCAACGCCCACCGAGATGCAGTCGATCAGCGAAAACGACTTCGAGTGTTTTGCCAACACTGGTGTGAACTCGCCGGGGACAATGTTTCCATATTCGGGTCCCATGAGTCTCAACTTCCCAAAGGGCGCCACCTGCTCCGAGCGTTGCTATGAAGACGCGAAGAAGAGCAGAATCGGCCTTGAGAGGTCGAATGCATTTATGGTAGCAATGGCGAGCGTTAGGCGCGTGGCGCTGGCTGAGATAGGCTGTGGGCACATGAGAGTTGCTTTCCTACTGTTGGCAGGCCTGCTGGTGATTGGCATGCATGTGGCGGCCCAGTCGCCCGCCGCCGACGCCAGCAAAGTCTTCGCGTATGACACGACGAAACCGCTGAACCTCACGACCAGCAAGTCAGAAACACCGGTCACAGGCGTTACCGTATTTGAAGTTTCTTACGATTCTCCCAAAGGCGGGCGTGTGCCAGGGTATCTGGTGGTCCCGTCGGGTAAGGGGCCATTCCCAGCGATCATCTACATGCACTGGGGACAGGGAAACAAGGGCGAGTTTTTTTCCGAAGCAGTAGAGATGGCGCACAGGGGAGCGATTGGCATCATGATCGACGCGCCGTATTGGCGACCGGACGTGCCTCCGCCGGCCAAAGGGAAAGAGGCTGAATCTGAACGCGACGGATACATACAGATGGTTGTGGATCTTCGGCGTGCGGTGGATGTATTGGTCTCGCGCAAGGACGTTGATCCTGATCGCATTGGCTACGTCGGCCACTCGCTCGGGGCAACCTGGGGCGCGCCGCTAGCAGCTGCCGAGAAGCGCATCAAGGTATTCGTCTTGATGGGCGGGCTCCCCAAGGTGCCTCCCGACTGGGACGACGACAGCTTTTACCAACAGGTACAACGCGCCACGACGCCCAAGGCGGAGTTCGATAAAGAAGCCGCGGTGCTGGCACCTATCGAGCCGGAGAGATTTGCGCTGAACACAAACCCGGCGAAGATCTACCTCCAGTGGGCGCAGCACGACATGTACATCAGCCGGAAGTCAGCCAATGAGTACTTCAACGCAGTCGGTGGCCCAAAGGAACAGAAGTGGTACTTAACAAGCCACGAGTTTAACGACGCAGAGTCTAAATCCGACCGTGCATCGTGGCTAATGCACGCGCTCGGAATTAAGGCAAGTGCGCACTAGGTCGAGGATTTGGGTACGGTACACAAAGATTGCAAGCGCGACTCTAAGCGCCGCCGGCGTCGCGTCATCCCCGATCACGAATCGAGTCTTTAAGGTCACCGCACCGTGTGATCGGGCGGAAGGGCGGCGAGCCGGAACCGCCCTTGGCTCAGAACGGCCGGGCATCAAGGAACTCGCCCAGCTTGGCAGTAGCTTTGAATTGCTCCTCGGGGGTCACCCAAAACCGGCCAATGAGGGTCACCTGAAAACCGGCCAACGAGAATGAGGCCCGGGACGTTGATTTCGGCGCGAGGCATTTAGCCTTCGTCGATATGAGCAACGTCTTGAGCGAAGCGAAACGACAACAAGTAATAGCCCTGGGACGACTGGGATGGCCGTTGCGGCGCATCGAGCAGGAGACCGGGGTGCGGCGAGAAACGGCTAGCGCCTATCTGAAGGCGGCCGGTGTGGGGGTGCGTCGGCCGGGTGGGTGGGGACGGCGGGCACCGGCAAAACCGGCCAACGAAGTGACCACCGGGTTTGGCGTGGAGTCGAAAGCAGAAAATCCTAAACGGAGTGTCTGCGAGCCCTTTCGTGAAGCGATCGAACTGGGTCTGAGCCGGGGCCGTGATGCCACCGCAATCTGGCAAGACTTGGTATCGGAGAGCGGCTTCGGTGGTGGCTATCAGACGGTTAAGCGCTTCGTGCGCAAGTTGCGTGGAAAGCAGCCACTGCAGCCTCGCGCAGTGATTCGGACCGCTCCCGGAGAAGAGTCCCAAGTGGACTACGGCACGGGCGCAATGGTCCGTGATCCGCAGACCAGAAAATATCGACGGACCCGACTGTTCGTGATGGTGCTCGGCTGTAGTCGCAAGGCGGTACGCTTTCTAACGTTTCGCTCCAGTTCGCGCATCTGGGCCGAGTTACATGAGAAAGCATTCCGTCGCCTGGGTGGGGCTACGCGTGTGGTCGTTCTGGATAATTTGCGCGAAGGCGTGCTCGTCCCTGACATCTACGATCCCACTCTGAATCCTCTCTATCGCGACCTCCTGGCGCACTATGGCGTCGTAGCTCTGCCTTGTCGGATCAAGGATCCAGATCGAAAAGGAAAAGTTGAATCCGGCGTCGGCCACGCCCAACGAGCGCTAAAGGGAAAACGCTTTGAGAGCCTGGAGGAAGCCCAAGCCTATCTGGATCGTTGGGAGGCAAGCTGTGCCGATACCCGCATTCATGGCACCACAAAACGACAGGTCGCCGCCATGTTTGTCGAAGAAAAACCCGCCTTGCTGCCGCTTCCCCTGGAACCTTTTCGCTACTACCAGCATGGCAAGCGGGGCGTGAATCTGGACGGTTGCGTCGAAGTCGCTGCCGCCTACTACGGCTTACCGCCGGGCTGGATCGGACGAGAAGTGAACGTGCAGTGGGATGAGCTGTACGTGCGCATTCTCGATCCCAAGAACGGGCTGCTGCTACGCGAGCATGTACGCCAGAAACGCGGCTGGTATCGCATTAAGAGAGAAGATCGTCCCCAGCACATGCCGCTTCAGGTTTCCCAGTTACTGTGGCGAGCCGGACGTGCCGGTTCTCACATCGGTACGCTCTGCCACCTTATTTATAGCCAGCTCGGAGAAACCGGCATTCGTCGCATCCTGGGCGTGCTCTCGCTAGCCAAGAAGTTCGGTACCGCCGCGGTCGAGGATGCCTGCGCGGCTGCTCTGGAAATGGGAGTGCATGAATACCGCTTCGTTCGTCGCTATCTCGAACGCGCCCCACAACTCACCCTGCGGCAAGTCGATCCGCTCATTCGCGAACTGATCCACTACCGCGATCTCATCAACCTCAGAACCCAGGAGCCAGACGATGAACCTCATTGAGTTGAATCGAGCTTTAGGACAATTACGACTGGGCGGAATCGCCGCCGTGCTCGAAACCCGGCTTCACCAAGCTCAGACCGAAGCCATGCCTCCGATCGACTTCCTCTCCTGTCTCGTCTCCGACGAACTCACTCGTCGTGGCGAGCGACTACTGGAGCGGAGAAAAAAACAGGCCCAGTTCCGCGACGCTCAGAAAACCCTCGATAACTTCGACTTCAACTTCAACCGAAAAATGAATCGCAGTCTGCTCTTCGACTTGGCTACGGGCGCCTTCATCGCTCGCCACGAAGACGCTTTGTTTCTCGGGCCGCCCGGCACGGGTAAAAGTCATCTTGCCCAGGCCATCGGACAATCCGCTATCCAACAGGGCTATCGCGTGCTCTATCGCGAAACCCACAAACTGCTCGATGACTTGGCCGAAGCCACCATCGATGGAACCCGCAAAGAATGCATGGAACTGTTCGTTTCCGTACCGCTTCTGATTATCGACGACCTCGGCATGCGGAAGTTACCCATGACTGCCGCCGAGGACTTACTGGAAATCGTAATGCGGCGCTATGAGCGCGCCAGCTCTTTGCTCACTTCGAACCGACCAGTGGACGACTGGGGCAAACTGCTCGGCGACAGCGCCGCCGTTACCGCTATGCTCGATCGTCTCCTCCATCACGGCCATGTGCTCAAATGTGGTCCACGGAGTTGGCGCACGAAAACAGACTTGCCTCCTCAGGAGGCGGCGGAGTAAAACAACCTAGTCCCAAGCCAACTTCCGTTGGCCGGTTTTGAAGTGACCACCGTTGGCCGCTTTTGATGTGACCCCTGAGGAATTGCGGAATCGGGTCCAGTTTCTTGAACGCCGACGTGAACGCGCTCGAGAGACTCCAAATCGCCCGCGGTTTGAACTCCTCGTACCCCGGCTCGAAGTACAGGTCATTCTCTGCGACAACTTCCACGGACCAAGAGTCGTAATTCTCCGTCTGCGGCAGACGATTCCCGAATGTCAATTCCAAAAGTGCGAAGCCCTGGACAATCTGCACACGAGTCGGTTCGCGAAGCCCTCGAACTCTATATCGAGTGTGACCTGTCGGAGATGATGGACTCGATTGCCAAACGTCCCCGCAAAGCTAGGCGATCTGCGACGGCAACCGCGCCCGCGTAGGACCTTAAGCACGCTCTCGCCTAGCGGGGGGCGGGCATTCTTATGTTCGCGTCCTGATACAATCCCAGCAAAGGAGTCTCAATAAATGAACTTAGTTAGTGTAGTCGGGCAGTTGAAGAAGGACCGTGATCGGGCAGCAAGGGAAGTACAACGACTTGATGCTGCAATCGCCGCACTCAATGGAAGCAATCACAGAAACCGTACAGGTAGGAAGACGCTGTCCGCAGCAGGACGCGCACGGATTGCGGCAGCTCAAAGAGCCCGTTGGGCGAAGGTGAAGGCGAGTACCAATCAGAGCGGGGATGGAACCGCTGTCCCGAAACGAAGGATGTCCGCCGCCGCCCGGAAGAAAATCGCAGCAGCGCAGCGTGCCCGTTGGGCCAAAGTGAGGGCGGGAAAGAAGGCCGCGTAATTTCGGGAAGCAATGATGTTTTTACCCGCTCGTCACATTCGGGTGCTACGCTTGGAGCCCGCTGCGTTCTGAAGTCCTGCTGCTGATCTGGGAAGGTCAACCGCGCCATGCGTGCCAAGCTCACTGGGGCATGGACTCAACGCAGCGGTGAGAACAACTGAGTGGTAAGAAAACGCCCGCCCTCGGGAAAGAGCGGGCTTTGCTTTTGTATTCAACTCTTGCCCGATGCGGGCAATCCCAGAGTCTTTTTTCAACTCTCGAATACGGAGATGGGTCTCAGGGTCGAGCCATCAAAACGCCGCTAATGCACATAACGAAAGGTTTTAATTATTTCGACGGTGGGCGCTACCCGGAATATGCGGTAACGAACATGGAAGAAGGATTTCCGAGTGCGCGGTCATCCGAATGTAGTGGCGGTTGATTCCGACCACGGGCGATAGAAAAAGCCCGCCGCAAAAGCACACAGTCGAGCGAATCGATAACAACGGGGATTATGTGCTGGATAACCCTGCAGATGGGCTACGCGCGCGGAGCAATCGCAGAACCAGCACCACGGCAATCAGTTTACGTATCGCTGGGATTCGCCTGGGATGTTCGGGGAAGCCATCCCATGATAGACACCTTGGTGAAGTACCGAAAGTGCCACTGTTCTCTGCTCTGTGGGAAACTATCGGCATGCCGAAAGAAGCTGACTTGAATGCGCTGTTGGATCGCGCGAAAGAATTAAAAGAGGTTGGTGAGAAGCTGATAATGCAATCCGGTCAATTGATGCAAGAATACAAGGCTCTGAAGGCGAAGAAACAGAGCAAAGCGCAAATGACCGCTGCGCAATCGCCTCGGACTCCTCTGGTGGCTAGCCCTATGAATGAAAAGTTGGAATCCGCGGACATCATCCTCGTCCTGCTCAAGCAACTGGAATCGACCCTCCTGGGGCTCCAGCAACTGCGGCCATACATCGGAAAGGGAGTCGGCGCACAGATACTGGAACTGCTGATCACCGAAGCGGAAACGAAGATTTCGGAGATCAACAGCCACAATCTCCTGCAGTAGCAACGCACCGCCAGGGCTCGCCTGTCGCGTCTTTCACCCCACTCGCCCACATGTAGCGGGGCGTTTTCCCCCATCCGCGCCTGTCGTAAAACGCAACATCATAGACTTACAGGTGGCCCTTTGCGTGCGATGTTAATTGTGATCAGAATAACTGCTAGCGCAAACCCCCATCGCGCAAGGATTGGAGCAACGCCCGTGGTAACAGAAGTACGCTGCCCCTACTGCATCGTCGGAGGATTTGGCTTCCGGTCAAGAACTCGTACGACCACTACGTCTGCCCGACCTGCGGTCATGCGCAGGGCCCACGGTCAGAGTGCGGCTGCATCCGATGCCGTGAACAACGAAGGTGGAAAACTATCCGAGCCCAAGCCTCAAGCCCAACCGAGAAAGGAGAAAACTCCGAGCATCTCCGCGGCGGTCACGGGAAATATCGGGAGTCCAGCCTAACTCGAAGATAGCCCGTCGCCAAAACACGAAGCAGGGCCGGCTTTCAACTCCGCCTGGTCGGAAACATCGGGGTCGGCAGCCAGAGCGGGCGATAAAAACGGGCCAGGCAAGCGCGGCATCTCACAGGCCGGAGCAGCAACAAAATCAGTAACTCCTCCCTCAATCCCTGAGGTCTCGACACATAGATCTCCGCCTGGTCACAGTGCGGTCAGCGCTCCCGCCCGACTCTCAGCACGACTTCCGCCTTATGTGACTACCGGGACGCCCCCACGCCGGGGTGGGCGCCTTGGTCTCGTTCATCGGGCCATTCTGCTCTTGACTGTGCCGTTGGTGTCGCAGCGACTCCAAGAACTGGGCAGCCTCTTCCTCGCTGCAATTCTTGCGTTCTGCGATGATCTTCTTCGCTTGCTCTGGAGTGAGGTTCCTCAGTGCCGGGGAAGAGTACGGCCTCTTGTTCATCCCAAAAATGTCCCTTAGCTTTCTCGCCCCACCGTTAATATTATTTTGGCACACGCCGCCATATCCGCAAACCAACCCGCCGATTCTGTTACAAAATCCGAAAGCGCCGCGCCCCCCCGTGATATAAGAATTCCAACGTGAAAGGAGTCCTTCCGTGCGGGAAGAGACTCAGACACCGCCAACCTGCGTCTACTGCAAGCTCCCCATCACACGCGAGCAGCACCCGGCAATTCAAATGAAGAACGGGGACCAACTCCACGTCGAATGCTGGGAGAAACGCAGCCAATCCGAGCAGCGAAAGCGGAACTAGACTGCACGGCGCGTGACGGCGTGGTTTGCCGGCGCGCAACGTGCTCCGGGCGTTGAGCTAACAAAGATCAGGTATCCTTGCCGATCGCACACGTAAGTGCGTCCCGTCGCTCGCTCGATCGTGATCCCTGCCGGGCTCTGGTCCAAGGTTTCACGTGGGGCTCGACGATACCTAAAGTCGAGGTAACAGATTGTTGCTCGGGCTGGCTGTCCGAACCCCGTTTTGCGGCGAGGAGACGAACCCTATGGGCGAAATGGGTGCCGGATCGCATGGTGACATCACAAGTTATGTTTGGCGCTTTCGCCTAATGTTAGTGCTGCCCCGCACCCTTCTGCCGGGCTTTGGCGGAAAGGAATTCGACCCGGTTCCTACCCTTTTTCTTGGCAGCATACATGCAAACATCGGCTTCGCGGAGAAGATCCGACACTGCGCTTTCGCGATTGGATGTTGCCGTAACTCCCAGACTGATGGTGGCGGTAGTTGTACCAAAGGGAGTAAAAATGGGATCTTTCGCGACTAAGTTACGAAGTTCGTCAGCGCGGCGAGCACCCGTGGTCAAATTGCAGCCGGGTAGAACGATGAGGAACTCCTCGCCACCGTATCGTCCCACAACATCGTAGGCACGCAAGTCTGACCTCAACCTGCGGCCGACTTCTTTCAAAACCTCGTCGCCGGCTGCGTGGCCGAGAGAATCGTTGATGCGCTTGAAGTGGTCGATGTCGGCCATGATGATCGTGGTGGGCTTCCCCTCCCGTTCACTGCGCGAACGCTCTCGGTCAATCGCTGCAAGTATTTCTGACCGGTTCAACAGGTTAGTCAGAAAATCGTGAGTAGCAGCGAACCGTAGAGATTGCTGGAGTTCCAAAATTCTCTTGCCCGCCATAATTCGGGCCCGCAATTCCGAAGGATCGACCGGCTTCGCCAGGTAGTCGTCGGCACCGGCCGCCATGGCAATTAGCAGATCCTGCTTCCGGCTCTTGGCCGTCAGCATGACGAAGTAGATGTAGGGTGCTCTCGCTCCGTTTGCCCTTGTGCGGCGGCAAATGTCAATGCCATCGAGATCGGGCAGCATCCAATCGAGCAAAACCATGTTGGGAGGTTCGGGACCCTCCAACAACGTAAAGGCTTCTGTTCCGCTTTCGACAGCGACAAAATCGAGTCGCCAGTCGGTTAAGTAACGACCAATCTTGTGTCGCTCAAGGCGGGAATCTTCCACCAGCAATATCTTCATAACATTCACGCCTGCGATGTTGGCAGCTCTTCGTCAGCCAGGCAAGATCACGACACGAAAACGAAGGACCGTACACCTCTGGGCGGCGGGGTCTCAATCAAGCGACGGGTGGCTGAATCGAAGTACACTTCGATTACCGCATCAAAAGCAGGCAGCCGCATGACAACGCCGACGGTAAACTCTGTGTCCGAAGACTGGAATACTCTGCTGTCGGATTTCTTTGCCGGGAGTCCAGCAGCGCGATGGTCAGTTTTTGTCGGCACGCGGTATCACGAACAGTTTGTTCGGTTTCCGTAACGGATCGCTGTCGACGGACGACAGATAGCGCTCTCTGCCTCATAATCTGCTGAACTGCGACTCGGATTTGGATTTGCCCCGAGGGCTGGCCGAGGACATTTGTCAGCGGATTCGGAGTGCAGTTTCGTCTGTTTCCCGTGAAGAGGCGAGGCGCCCAGCTTTGTCAGGTTCGGTTACAACGATTTTTACAGCGACAGCGAGTTTGAGCGGTTCTTAAGTGCCCGTGAAGTCACCGGAGAGGTGGGGTTTTGTCGAACAATCTGAGCAATCAAGCTGTCCCGGCGACGGTGTCCTGCTCGTAGTTGGAGGTTTGAGGAGCGGCGCTCAGGTTCATTTTACGCGGCCTCCTGTTGAGCGGTAGCCGGTTCACTTATTTTCCTTCCCAAGATGGTCTCCAGTTGCCACAGATCCTTCCAGCCCATGATGCGGCGGAAGTTCTTCTCTGTCGCCAGAAAGGAAGCCGCCGCCCAACGCTGGACCATGGCCGCATCCCGCCAGCGGCAGACGCGCCGGGTCCGCATGCGCACGCCCGACTGCGGGCTTTCGATCAAGTTGGTCGTGGCCAAGCAGCGATGCAGAGATGGCGGAATGCCCAAGCGGTTGATGGTGAAACATTCCTCCAACCCTTCCCGCAAACTGTTCGCTGCCGCCGGCGATTCCTGCTCCAGCCAGTCGGCCAGTTTCCGCAGCCGCGCCATGCCTGCTTTCGCTTCCAGTTTGTAGCTGGCGCGCATGGCCGCTTTTACCTGGTCCTTCTGTTCCTCCGGCAGGCGGTCGCACACGTTGCGGATCTTGTGATTGCGGCAACGCTGTACCGGATGCTGCGCTCCGAACACTTTGTTAATCGCAGCTCGCAACGCTTTGGCTCCGTCGATCACGAACAAGCGCTTGGCCTTCGGGTCCAGCCCACGCGCCACTAACTGCTCCAGTAAGTCCTCCACCGCTGCCGCGTTTTCTGTCGCTCCCGGCTGCATACCCAGCACGTGCTTGTGTCCCCCGCCATCCACGCCCACCGCGCTGATCACATGATGCTCGCCGAATTGCATCCCGTCGAGGTAGATCACCAGCAGATCGATCCCCTCGAAGCGTCGCTCCAGCAGCTCCTTCAGCGCTTCCTCTCCCGCTTCCGCCGCTTCCCGGCTCACCGTCGACTTCGACACCCCGCAGGTCGAAGCCATCTCCGGCAGCACCTCCGCATACTGCCGGGTGGAGATGCCGCGCATCAGCACATCCAGCATCCGCTGGCTCATCCCGTTTTCCTGCATCGCCTCGTAGGCGGGGATCGCCACTTCGCCGCCGCCTTTCTCCCGCAGTCGCGGCTTCGTCACCCCCAGTTTGCGTTCTTTCAAACACACTCGCCCCGCCTGCCGGCCATGCCAGAGCAGGCTTCCGCGCCTCTGGCCGGGCGTTCGCGGCCCCGCCACTTGCTCGGCCGAGAGCTGCAAGACGGCTTCAATCGTGGCTCGCCCGGCCATATCGATCAGCTCATCGACGGCCAGTCGCGATTGCTCAATCAAATCGACCATGGGCAGTAGTCCTTGCCCATGGCGGCTGAAGAACTCCGCCAGCTTCCTGGCGTTGCTTTGTCCTTTGCTGGTGACGGTGTGATAGCTTCTTCGCAAGGCGGTTCTCCTTTCCATGAGAAAGTTTCCAACCCGACTCTACCAAGAATCGGGTCGAGAACCGCCCCTCTTAACCTCTAACTAGGAATGGGCCACCGTCGTCCCGGCAGCGATTCCCCCCATCGTCGGACGTGCGTTGGTTGTGTCGAACGATCCGACTATCAGCGGTCAGCTTATACGCGCAATGCAGCAATTCGCAATTGCCGTGGACGTTTGCACTAATCCGCCTACGGCCGCGACACTTATCCACACTAGGAAATTCGAGGCCATAGTCGTCGATCTCGCCTTGGGTGGTCAAGTGGCGAACGTACTCGAGCGCATCCGGCTCTCTCCATCCAACAGCAATTGCGTGACTTTCGCTGTCGTGGATTCTGCTCCGAGCGCGGACTTGAGGATCCATCCGAACTTTGTAATCCCGAAGCCCTTGGACGAGAAACTGGTTGGAAGTGTCTTGAAGGCTGCCCTGGGTCTGATCATTCGAGATTATCGGCGATATTTTCGCTGCCCGCTCGCCGTTCCAGTCCTTATCCATATCGACAGCAAGGCGCAAATACCGTGTGAGATGATGAACATCAGTGAGGGCGGACTCGCGGTTACCACAACCGTAACCTTCGATCCCGGCGCTGCGGTGAAAGCCAAATTTACCCTTCCAAATGAATCCACAGCCTTTGACATCGACGCTGAGATCTGTTGGTGTGATAAGAAAGGTCGGGCCGGGCTGCATTTCCGTTCAGTCTTGCCTGACCAGCAGGCGTTATTACAAGATTGGCTCTCGCGTAAAATTGAACAGGGGATTCCCGAGCCAGTAGCCCGACTCTTTCGGAAAGTGCCATGATTAGCCGAGCCAGCCTCGATGAGTGCGAATTCATCGTGTATTAGGAAAGCGAGCGCATCCGAGATGTGGTGGATGGCCGCTCAAACGAACAAGTCGCGGTGCTAAAAAAGGCGGTTCCGGGCCGAGCGTTTTCGTGACTCTCTTCAGCAACTGCCTATCAGCGTGGCCTCGCAGATCGCAAAGTCCGCGGGCGTTGACATCGGACAGCTGCTTAAAACCGCAGCCACTCGGAGGAGGGGGCGCGGATTTCGAAATCTCCGACAAATACAGCTAATGTTGTTATTCAATTACCAGTTCCGCCTCGCGTTCGGACCTCGGTGGAGGCGCGGGCTTTGTTACTTCGGGCGGCGGCTCTCCCGCGATATCGGCTAGTTGCAGGCGCAGATTGCCGGAATTCGTTGCATAGGCTAGGCCCGTCTCCAGTTCGATGGCCGCGGCGCGAATCAATTGTTCGATACTCCCGTCGAAATGCTGCATGCCCTCAGTGTCCCCATCCCGCATCGCGTCCAGCAAGGTCTTGCCTTCCTGATCCCCTTTTTCGAGGTATTCCCGAGTGCGAAGCGTCGACTTAAGGATTTCCAGTGCCGCAATCCGGCTTTTGCCATCTCTTGCCGGCAGCAGTCGTTGTGAAATGATGTAGCGGAAGCTTTTGGCCAGGCGATTTCGAATGACGTGCTGCTCTGCCATGGGGAATACTCCCACGACGCGCTCGACGGTTTTCGAGGCATCGATGGTGTGCAGCGTGGAGAGAACGAGATGCCCGGTCTCAGCCGCTTCGAGCGCGATTTCGATGGTTTCCTTGTCGCGCATTTCGCCCACCAGAATCACTTTGGGCGCCTGCCGCAGTGCTGCCCTCAGCGCCAGTGAGAAGCTGGGCGTGTCACTGTGCAGTTCCCGCTGGTGAATGATCGATCGCTTGTGCCGATGCAAAAATTCCACTGGATCTTCGATGGTAATGATGTGATAAGCCTTGGTTTCGTTGATTCTGTCCAGAACCGCAGCCATAGTGGAGGACTTGCCCGAGCCGGTAGGACCGGTAATGAGCACAATCCCGTTCTTCAAACTGGCGATCTCGGCCAGTTGCTCCGGCAACTTCAGTTCTGCGAAGGTCGGGATGGTTTGAGGGATGACCCGCATGACGATGGCATGGCTTCCCCGCTGCATGAATATGTTGACCCGAAATCGGCATTCTCCAGGGAGGCTGTAGGAAATGTCGCACGAGCCCTGTTCTCGCAGCGCTGTCAACGCCTGCTGGTTGCCGCCTATGAGCTCCTCGGCAATACGGCGGGTATCATTACTGCCCAGCGGCGGCAATCCTGTGATTTTTACAGGTACTAACTGCCCGCTGACTTCGATATGCGGCAGGCCGCCCGGAGAAAAAATCAGATCGCTCACGCGAGTTGAGGCTCGCAACATCGCCAAGAGTAAAGCGGGGGCAGGTATCGCGGGCGGAGCGACCACATCGCTGGGTACGGGCGCTTTAGTAAGGTTGTTCAGAATATTCTCCTTACGCTGGCCGCAGCTTATCTAACATGCACGAGCGTCTCAAGTCACCAAGGTCGTGGTGCCCACGGCCTGGAGTTTCGCCTTGCGGTCAATCCACGGAAATACAATTCAGTACCCGTATTACGGCGACTAAGGACGGGTAACTTGGGGTGTGTGAAGCGTTAGTTATCAGAAGCACAAGGAATCGCTCTCGTGTGCGACCAGGTTGTAGAAAGAACAGTTTTAGAAAGTCTCATGTTGCGCGATTAGGAAGTCCACGCATGGCGACATTGCTTCTCGATATGGGGAGGCAGTTATTGTTCTTTCTGCTGCCGTTCCGTTACGAAATCCGAACAAGCCCACGAAAACATGACTTCAGTAATTAGAGGTCGTTGTCTCGCTGTGCGACCCTTAACTGGTCCGTTAGCGCAGTCAGTGTATGTTCCACCGATCGCATTAAGTGCTCGCCGGAACATCCTGACCGGCCGGCGATTGCGCTGCGAACTTGGACTTGTAAAAGGAAGTCCCTTCAAGCCAGAGATTCAAAGTTCATCTTCGTTTCACGACGAAAAACGACCTGCAATGGAGAACCGGCGCCCAAGACATGAGTAGACCCGCTGTATTCGCGAGCAAGACGAAGACGTCCGCTTTCCGCATGAGCCAAGTCGAAGGGCGCGAGTGGTGGCTTTGGGGTTCCGCCGTAGCCGTCACGCTAGCCCTGACATTCGGTATTCTTTCTTTAACGTTTCCTGGTCTGCATCAACCCACCGACAACGTCTATTCCCTGAATCTCAAAGAGTGGGTTCGCGGGCTGGCTGCACTCGTCCTGTTATTCAACATCTACACCGTATACCAACATCTGCAATTGCAGCGGGTCCGCCGGCAGTTGGCGGAGCGCGAACAAATCTTTCAACTGATCACGGAAAACGCCGCCGATATGATTGCGGTGATCGACCGCAACGGAGAGCGCCTCTACAACAGCCCCGCCTACCTGAGAATTCTTGGATACGGGCCGGAAGAGCTGGCAGCAACTTCCTCGATGGATCAGATTCATCCCGACGATCGTGCGCGGGTGCAGGAGGCCTCGGCAAAGGCGAGCAGCACCGGCCGGGGGGAACAACTCGAATACCGCATTCGACACAAGGACGGCTCATGGCGTTTTCTTGAGTCTACCGCCAGCGCCATTCGGAGTCCCCAAGGCGAGGCTGTCGGACTGGTCATCGTGAACCGTGACATCACCCAGAGAAAACGCGCCGAGGAAAGGTTGGAGCACCAGTCTTTCCACGACAGCTTAACCGATCTCCCCAACCGGTCCCTGTTTCTCGACCGCTTGCAGCGCGGCGTCGCTGCTTCACGTCGGCACTCGAAATTTAAATGTGCGGTCTTATTCATTGACATCGACGAGTTCAAAGTGTTCAACGACAGTCTGGGCCATGACAACGGGGATAACCTGCTCGTGCAAATCGCGGAGCGTCTGCGGGCAGGTCTCCGCGGCAGTGACACAATCTCACGATCGCGCGTTGACGACGAAGCGGAGCTTTTTGTTGGCGAGAGCACTCTCGCCCGACCTGGTGGCGATGAGTTCACGGTGCTCATCGAGGAGTTGCATGATCCCAGCGACGCCATTCGAGTCGCCGAGCGCGTTCAGCAGAGACTTGCCGCTCCTTTCCATTTCAACAGCCAGGAGATTGTGCTCTCGGTGAGCATTGGCATCGCATTCAGCAACGACGGTGCGACAGAGGCTCCGGATCTGTTGCGTGACGCCGAGATTGCTATGTATCGCGCCAAAGGCAACGGTAAAGGACGCTGCGAGGTATTCGACCATGCAATGCATGCCGGTGCTATCAAAAGATTGCAGCTTGAGACTGACTTGCGCAAAGCTCTTGAGTTGAAGCAGTTCCGCGTTTATTACCAGCCTGTTGTTTCTTTGCGCAGCGGCCGGATCGTAGGCTTCGAGACGCTCAGTCGCTGGCAGCGGCCTGAAGGTCTCGTCATGCCGGCAGAATTCATCCCGGTTGCAGATGAGACCGGCATCATCTTGGCCATGAACCGGCAACTGCTTTATGAAGCTTGCCGGCAAGTCCGTTCCTGGCAAGCGCTGTTTCCTTCTGACCCTCCCCTGTCGGTCAATGTAAATATCTCGCCCAAGCAGTTCGCTCAGCCGGATTTGGCTTCGCAGCTTGCGAAAATCTTGCAGGAAACCGGATTCGCCCCTTCGTCTCTTAATTTAGAGATTACCGAGACGATCGCCATGGCCGATGCCCAAAGGTCAGCCGCAGTCTTCTCCGAGTTAAAGGCGCTTGGCGTCCGCCTGGACATCGACGACTTCGGCACCGGCTACTCCTCCCTAAGCCGGTTGCAGCGCTTTCCCGTCGATACGCTGAAGATTGACCGTTCATTTATCTCGCAGGTGGATACGGACATCGAAACCGCCGAAATCGTTCGTGTCATCCTCATGCTCGCCCACGGTCTCCACCTGGAGGTAGTCGCGGAGGGCGTAGAGACACAGGCGCAGGCGGACTGGCTGAAGGACATTGGCTGTGAACTCGCGCAAGGATACCTGTTTTCCAAACCCGTTCCCGGCGAATCGATCGTGCAACTTCTTAGCAATGCCGCAAACGCTCCAGCCAGCGCTCAAGCAAAAGCCGCCAGTGCAAACTTCGCGTGACACGTGGAGCAGCCCGGCTCAGGGAAAAAGGCGAGGTTCTTGGTTCACCAGGCGCTCGACCTTTTTCGCGTCGGCTATAAGGGCTAATTGACCACTGGCTTTGTGCAATTACACTTTGTCACGAACTGCGGACCTCAGAAACCGGACCGCGGCAGAGCAAGACACTTACTTTGTCGGTGTACTCGACAACGATCGTCGATCCGCGCAACCGTCGTGCCGGCTTGACACGTTCGGGTGGCTTGACTTGCCAACCGGAGTCGTCATTAAGAATCAGATTGTTGCCCTCATCCTGCTTGTCACGCAGGGCTTGGTGACGCAATCATCGTCTGCATGCTCTTCGCGCAGCGCTTCGGGACTTAAATCTGCATAGCTATTGTTTTCATCTCTTCTTCCTGCATGCCGAGTACGAGGACACGCTCAATGAGGAAGCTCTGACCCCTGTAGGAAATGGTCGTGCCAGGCGCGATTCCCGGAATGTAATTTGCCGTAAACTCTCCCGTCTTCCCATAATTGAAATGTGCGCCATCACTTTTAATTCCGCGTCTTCACGCGCTACTTTTACGAAGCCCATAGTGACTAACGATCTTTTGTTGCGTGACCTTTTCGTTCCGCTTCTCGACACCCGCATACCCGTCCATTCAACATCGGGTTGGTCCCGAAAAAGGAAATGCCCGGCAAGCCTTAGGGTCAGCTTTCGACAGGCATTGCCGAGCCTAACAGTTGCAACAATGCTACACAGCGTTTTGAGCTTGTTCAAGCAGGCTGACGCGCCGGTAGTGGTGCAATTTGAAATCCACAGGTCTAGCAATCGGCTCCGGCCTGTGGGAAACTGTGGGCATGAAGAAACCGGAATTGGTGCTAACGCCGCATACGGGAAGATTCATCGGCACATGTTCTTCGTGCCCTGAATCAGTTTTTAGGGCTAAGATCGAAATCTATGACGAGAATTACTTCAAGCGAGCATTTGCCCTTCACTTCAAGATAGTCCATTTGTGCGCGAATGCCAGCCAAGCCGCTGCTCGGATCGTGAGAGAAGCTACTGAGGGCAGAAGTTAGCTCATCCAGGACCGGAGCGCGACGAATCGTGGCCGGAACACAATAGACCAATGTCCCTCTTGTGCGCAATCAGCATGCCCAATCTTCTGGCGGCGTCTCGACACCCCACACGTTGCCGGGTTCCGTAAGAGTCAGCCCAAGTAGCCAAAACTTCTGGTCCGCGCCAAGCGAGATACAGTTCACAACCTGCGCGGTGACGCTGCCCGAGGGAAGCCCCGCCAGCTTGACGGCAGTTCCGATCTTAACCGGGCGGCGAAAGTGGGCGGCACACCCTTGAGGGTTAACGAGAATTACTAAGCATGAATCAGCGAACCGGCGTGTTGGATCGAGACTGATCAGCTTCGCGGGAATTTGGCAAGGAATCCGCGTCCCAGATCGGTTGCGAGGGCCAGAGTTCCCCAGTATTAGAGTCTTATCTCGGGAATCCGCGTTTGTCTCCCCGTGTTTCAAATTTGCCTAGTTGGATACACCGGGGTTGGCAGCCACAATGGTCGGTAAAAACGGGCCAAGCAACTGCGGCATCTTACAGGCCGGAGCACTTTTGTCCAAATTAGGTTTTGAGCGGCGGGGGTAGAACTCTGCTACGGTTTGCGTTGCGAGACGTGAATCGTAGGGAGGGCCACCACCGCCGTGATACGAGTATCCAGCATTTTCAGCCAGATGTTGCAGTTGTTTTCCCGCCAAGAGTTCGAGCAGGCGGTCGCCGAGCACCGGGCCGAGCGCCATGCTCGCGGGTTCAGTTGCTGGGGACAGTTCGTGGCCATGTTGTTCTGTCACCTGGGGCGGGCCCAGTCCTTGCGCGAGATTTGCGGCGGACTGGCCGCCAGCGAAGGCAAGTTGCGGCACCTGGGGTTGCCGGATGCGCCCAAGCGCTCCACCCTGGCCTATGCCAACGAGCATCGGCCCTGGGAGTTGTACCGCGCCGTGTTTTATCAACTGCTGGGCCGCTGCCGCGAAGCTTCCGGTCCGCATGGTTTCCGCTTCAAGAACAAACTGCTGAGCCTGGACGCCACCCTGATCGAACTCTGCGCCAGCGTCTTCGACTGGGCGCAGTACCGGCGCACCAAGGGCGCCGTGAAGCTGCATCTGCTGCTCGATCATCAAGGGCTGCTGCCCAGTTTTGCCCTCGTCACCGAAGGCCGCATGCATGAGAGCCGCGTGGCCCGCACGCTGCGCTTCGATCCCGGCGCCATCGTGGTCTTCGACCGTGGCTATACCGACTATGCCTGGTTCTCTGCGCTCGACGCCGACGGCGTGTACTTCGTCACCCGCATGAAGGACAACGCCGATTACGGCGTTGTGGAACGCCGCCCCGTGCCCGAGCGCGGCTCCGTCCAGCACGATGAGATCATCTTTCTGTACAAGTTGGCCCGCAGCGGCGAGCGCGATCTGTTCCTGCGCCGCATCGAGGTCTGGGACGACGCGCAGCAACGCACCCTGGTGTTTCTCACCAAGCATCGCCGCTTTGCCGCCTCCACGGTCGCCGCTATCTACCGTCAGCGCTGGCAGATCGAATTGTTTTTCAAGGCGCTCAAACAAAACCTCCGCATCAAAACTTTCGTTGGCACCAGCGCCAATGCGCTGCAGATTCAGGTCTGGACCGCGCTGATTGCCATGCTCCTGCTCAAGTACCTGCAACTGCGTGCCCGCTTCGGTTGGAGCCTGTCCAATCTCGCCGCTCTGCTGCGCCAGCAACTGTTCGTCTATCGCGATCTGTTCTCCTGGATCGATCAACCCTTTCAACCCCCGCCCCAACTCGCTCGCATCGCCGAACAAATCCCGCTTTCCTGGTAACCCAACTTGGACAGCAGAATGGCAACCTCAACCTGGGAACGACCACCGAGAAGCAGAAAATGCCCCAATTTCCCCTACTCCCACTCCCCAATCCTGGTTAATTTGGACAGCAGTGAGGCCGGAGCAAGAGCAGGATTGCAAGTTCTTCCCACACGCTGGCAGGTCTAGAGACGTAAATCTCTGACTGGTCACAATGGGGGCATCTCTCCCGCCCAATTCTCAACACGGCATTTTCCTCATCTGATTTTCAGAACGGGTCACCAACTTATGCGGAGCGTTTCCTTTCCTGTTCCTTGTTATCGGTTAGCGTCTCGTTCCGTTTTTGATTGTTCTGCTGCTGTTGTCGTTGAAGCGACTCCAAGAACTCGGCGGCTTCTTCTTCGCTACAATGCTTGCGGTTTGCGATGAGTTTCCGAGCTTGCTCTGGGGTGAGTGTTCTTACGGTGGGAGGGGAGTATGGCTTTTTCTTCATTGTTAGTACTTGACCCTTTACTTTTCTCGCCCAGCTTTGATTGTGCCATGCGCTCTGGGTGTGCAAATCAGCCCACTGATTTTGTTACGAAATCCGAAAAGTTGGATACGTGCAGCAGAGGGCAACACTCCGGCGTCGCTCACATCAGGTTTTTGGAGTTCCTATGGGTCTGTGATCCACCCATAGGCATGAACGCATTGATAAGGTTCATTGATTCCAAATTAGGGCACGGCGCAACTTTCGATGGAGTGTAATGTGGTCTCAGCAGTCGTCATTCGCAAGCGGCTTGGAATCCTTGTTGGCTGCTTCTTGTCCGGCTAATCTGTCGGCTTCTCCTATCAGCAGTCGCATCGTTCCCAACAGGCTACGCCGAAGAGCCGGATCACTGACTTGGTTCAATTCGGACATTGTTTCTTCAAGTTGGCGGGATACTTCAGCAAATTGATCGTGTGGCATAAAGTGGCGCGAGGGCAGATTAAAGCATCGTCGGATGTCCGACGGAAATACAGGAAAACCCGTATGCAGCGGGGCACTCCGGCTCTAGCCGAGAAGGGCACGCGCCTGACGGGTTTGCACGTTTGGCAAATATTTCTTAATCCCGCAGGTGCTGTTTCGGTGGCACCCATTTTTCATTACGTGAGAGGTGTTGTAAACCCGAGGGAAAGCGATGCCAAAAACGAATCGTGGGGGCTGGAAGCCCTGTTGAAATATCGCGCCGCAAACGCGGATGCCCAACTTGATGGCAAAGGAAATCGATCCGGCAGGTCGAAACGGCGCGGCCCAGCCGACCAGCGTAGGCAACAAGTTAGTCAATTGGCGCGGACTGATGGAACCTTAGCCAGGGAACTTACATCCGTTTTCCGTACAAGGTCGCCCGGACTTAGGCAGACAAGACTTCGGGCCCCGGCCTGGGAAAGAGCACCCCCCTTCTTTGCCCGTTTAGACTTGACGGGCGTCTCGGGCGCGTAAACTCAGATAAGGCTTCGAGGCCAATGCCCGCAGGCGTCTTCCGGACGGTTGCCCATAACGACTCCCATTTAGTGAGGGCCTGATTGTTCCGCATGTTCCGACCTTGCTCTGCCCGATCCATCCATCGGCAATTGTCCGGCCAGCCCGCCTTTACTGCCATCTGTTTCCGCTGTGTCCGTGATTCGTAACAAGTCCTGGAAAAGACTCGTTCCGTGAATAACAGGCGGTAGCATGCGGTGCCGGAGCTTGGATTTCCCCCGGTCCTTTGTCCTCCCGCTCCGACAAAGACCGGGCGAGGGCGGCTGTCCTGCTCCGGTGCGGATTCGGTGCTACGCAGCCCGCGAACGCGACTCCTATCAGCGGCTCGTCGCGCAACTGAACAACCTGCGCCAGATAATGGAAAAGCCGGAAGTGTACTTTTAGCAGGCGTCATCATCGCCGCTGCCGCGCCAAGCCGAAGAAACGCTCGGCATAAGTTGGTGACCGTTCTGAAAATCAGATAAGGAAAATGCCGTGTTGAGAATTGGGCGGGAGAGTTGCCCCCATTGCTGCCCCGCCACCAGCGTTGACGACCACGCAGCGAGTGCCTACAATTCTGACCAGCGAGTCGGGGCGCATCGTACCCCGAAACAAACAATGAGAATTTCTGACTGGGATTGTCCGGAATTTGTAACGGTATGACCCTCAAATCCGCTCTACGGGACCTGAAAGAAACCACGCTGAGCGCGGTGTCTGGGCTGCTCGGAAAACTGGCTTACCTGGCCTCGTTGCGCCGCGAACATGGCCGCTACGAGCATTGGGGAATGGAGTCTGTGTACGGACAGGGGTCGGCCCAGCGTGCTCTAAAAACCGCTCACTCCGAGATGCTGACCGGAGTCCTGCGCACACCTCTGGCATCACTGTTGGAAGATTTGGATCAATCGAGAAGCGGCAGCGGTCTGTCTGCGGAGGTCTATGTGGATTGGATGCGCAGTCACTTCGAAGACTTGCTCCCCGATGGCCGTCAGAAGACTCCGGCCTCCAGCCACCTTAATTCAGTGCTGTTGGCCCTTTCGGGCTTGGAGCGGAATCGAGAACGTGCCACTCGGTCAATGGCAGACGAGGGAGGAGCAGGCGTTTCATAGATGGCGCAAGACTTTGCGGGCCACGCTGAGACGAATCTTCGACGGCTTCGGCTGCTCTATCAGTTCCGTTTCGGAACTGATTTTATTTTTCGCGTGCAGAACTGACCGCGCACCGAGCCAGCAGGACTACAACGTCCTGTTCCAGGAGAAGGACGGCACCGCGTCCGCGCAGCATAACGCCCCGTCGTAACAACGCCCTAAGTTGGGATTCGCGCGTCCATGCCATCGCGGACAGTTCCGCGCCGTCGCCGTCATTCACTACCACGGCAACGCCGATGGATCAATTCAAGAAAATGTGTGACAGCGGGATGTTCACCAAAGGCGTCTACGCTACGGGCGCCCGGAACATTACGGCCGCGTCGACGAGCGGCGTCGCTCACTTGCATTGCGCAACCAGCTCTTAGGGCAATTGCAGGAGAGGTTTCCAGGAGAGTTGACCGTAATGCAAAAACATACTCTTTCACGCATTCGCCTAAGGCTCAGATCAGGCGTGCTGATCTGTGTCTGTATGAGCCGTTCTCGGCGTTTGCGCAGCGGGGTGTTTCGTTGGTACGTGAACCCTTTGGCGAAGGAACATCGTCTCATCACACTCTTCGTTCGACTCGATACACAAAACGAACGCATTGAGGATATGTACATCATCCCATCCGTCAATCGCACTCGTTTGTTCTGGATCAAGTGATCAAGTTCGACGATCAGTCGATCAGTGGCTCACTCGGGGCAAGCGCTTGGAAGACATCAGCCAGTTTTTTCGCGTGGTTGAGGAAGTCCGAGCGGCACGACGACTAACTAAAATTGAAGACCTTAGCCGATGTTAGGTTGTGAGCGATCGCGCACCATTGTGAAAACGACCAGTAATCTCGCCGGAAGCAGGAAGCGCAACGAACCGGCTGCATCAGGAACAGCGGAAGGATGCAGCGCTCCGTCCAGGTGCGACGGCGTGAACGGACACCATCAACCCCGCCACAATCCCGACACCGAAAGAGCCTGCCGAACGAAGGCTCTGAGTCTGTCACGGTTAACCCAATGCAAGAGGCAGGATCGACGCGATTATGCTCCGAGTCCGATTGTTCCGCAAGAGATCGCCCCTTGGCGTCAACGAGCTAAATCTCGGTTACGCGTGCGCCGTGAAAAGGCGCTGGTCGACTGCGGGTGAAAGTCCCGCCCGGGAACTGGGTTCGCTCCACCCGGAAGCAATCGGAGCGGCGGTGGAGGAAACGAAACCGTCGGAGCCTCCGGTGTAGAGGGTCACTTAGGTGACTTGGCAAGCATGCAGGCCGTAACGTGAGTGAACGCTGAGCAGGCCTCGAAACGATTAACGCAGGAGCCAACCCGCCGTGTAATCGGGAGGGCCGCCGCTGATGGGACAGTACGAGCGAACGAGTTCCATCAGACCTGCCGGGGTAATGGCGACGGCAAGCAGGCAAAGTTAACCAGTAGCAACACGGGAAGCCCCAGCGGTGATCGCAAGTAGGATCAACTGACAACTCGCGAGAGACAGGTCAGGCCGTGTGGGGTGGCGGAGAGGTCCGGAGTACTGATGAAGCCGGGTAATGCCGGTGGAGGGAAGGGACCTCAGTTAAAGACTAACGCAAGAAGCAACAAAGGACAGGGGGATTGACGACGAGTCTAGCCACCCCGCAGCTGTGTTCAGACGTTGCAGACGGCGTTACATGCCGAATTTCGGTTCGGTGTGCGTCTTTTCCGAGAGCCGGATGCGGGAAATCAGCCTGTCCGGTTCGATGAGCGGGAAGAGGAAACAGAACTAAGTCAAACCGGACTGAGGCGGCGTGGCGAAAGCCCCGCCAGTCGCCACCGGGAGGCTACCGTCACTGCGCCTCTTCTCGACTCTACCATCAGCCAACAGCCCTCTCCAACACGCCCTCCTCCGCGCAATTTCCGATTCCCTAGCGCATAATGGGCGTATGTCAGAGAAACGAACAAAAGCCGATAAAGCACAGCGGGAAGCTGATCTACTCGACAAGAAGTCGTCCCACCGTCCACCACAGAATCAGGGGAAAAAACCACGCGAGGACTTCAACCAAGCCGCCGTGCGGAAAGTCGAAGAGGCTGCTGAGAAGCATTGACCCCTAGCCCGGGGTCGTGACCGCAGCGAAACAAGACCTTCCGCAGGACAGTCGGGCTTGTCGTTCTCCTGTCAATGCATTATGAGAGAGCTGGCCGTGTTGAGAGGAGTATGCCGCGGGGATGGAGGGGAAATAGAGCACGCCAGCTTTTGCTGTTTGTTTCACCGCTGAGCCTCGCCAACGCCATACAATGATCAACTCACTTAGGACGAATAGCGTGCCAAAAATCGCTTTGTTGTAGCGAGCCAACCAATTCGGGAGGTAGATATCAAAGTTGGCTGCCCGATCTAAGGTGTGTCGGGCTGCCAAATCGGTCAGCGGGTATCTGCCTCCATTCGCAGCCAGCACAACGCACTCTAGCAGAACAATCGCGCTGAGGATCGCAGCGCATCGAAATCCGCGTGACACCGCTAAGAGGGGCAGCACGAGAATGCTCGCCGCGAGAAAGCCCAAATCACCGTGTGCAACAGCTTAATCGCCGTCAACACTGAGACCCTCTCGCGGCTTTGACCTTCCGTTGCTTCTGCGCCCCGAGAATCTCGCGTTCCGCTTGGAGCCAGTCGTCCAAGGCGAAACCGTCAACCCTGCCGCGCTGCTCGTACAACTCGAAGGCGTGTCGGCGGATGCGTTCCTGAGTGTTACTTGGGAGGTCAAGCTTCAGTGAGCGAGGTTCCAAAGATTTCGGCTTGGCGGTCATGGCAACCTTCCTCAAAGAATTGAACTGCTGTCGTCACCTACAGTATCCAGCGACAGCAACCGACAAGAAAGTGATGACAATCACGTTCTCCCGTCACTTCGATGGCGGGTGAATTCTCCGCATGCAAGTCGAGGACTGGATGTGGCTGCCCGCCCTAGAATGAATGAAGGAAGGAAAGGGCAAGCCATGAAATTCAGCATAAAGGGTTTGGCTTTGGCGTCGGGAATCCTGTGGGGATTGGCGATGCTGGGCATGGGCCTGGCCAATTTGATCTGGGGTAGCTACGGTCAGCAGTTCCTCCAGACCATGTCGTCGGTCTACCTCGGCTACCATGCCACTCGCAGCATCGCAGAAGTCGTCGTCGGGACTCTGTACGGAGCAGTGGATGGTCTCATCGCTGGCGCTGTCTTTGCTTGGCTCTACAATCAGTTTGCCAAGCCCGGCGTCTGAGCATCAATTTGACGCTGCTAGCATTTTCCCGTGAGTGTTCGTGATCCTCGCCCAGATCGAGCAGCATTGGAGATGAACAGATGAGGAACCTAGCAGCGCTACTGTTGATATTCAGCTTAAACGCGTGGACACAGGAGCCGGGGGTGAAGCCCCTGTCCAGCCTCGAACCTGGAGTGCAGTTGAGGGAGGAATTCCTCAGAGCGTACAACGCGAAGGACGTGGACGCAGTTGTGGCACTGTACGCCGATGACGCCACGCTGATGAGTGATGGCGGTACTTTCAAAGGACGGGACGAGATTCGGAACTGGGTCAAGTCGGGACTGGATCAAGGAAGCAAGTTGGAAGCAATCGAGCCAATCGTTGAGAAGAGTTCTGGAACGCTCGCCTACGGGACTGGGCGAACAAGAAGGCTTGTTGGCCCCATCGTTCATCTTGGACAATACCTGATTGTGATGGAGAAGATTGGTGGGGAGTGGAAGATTGTGCAGCACTTTTCGCTGAGCGCCGTAGAGACCCCAGCCGTGAATGCCGCGCCATCGGCAACACCGACGCTGCCAGACCAACCGTCTGTGGAGAAGTGGTTCGTCGGGGGGTGGATATGCGAGGGAGAGCAGCACGGTTCCCCGAAGGCCGTCGCAGTGCAATTCACCGACAAGTTCACCTTCAAGATGGCGCTTGATGGCTCTTGGCTCACTTACCACATCGATCAAACGAAAGGGCCACTCCAAGGAAAACGGACACTGGTCGGCTGGGGCACTTGGGACGCTAACGCGAAGGCGCACGTCCGCCGCGACATGAACATGGGCGGCTCACGCGTGGACGTGACCACCTCCAGATGGGAGGGCGATACCCTCGTCTTCACGGGCTACATGGTCACGGGCGATGGGAAGCTGCACTCGGTCCAGATCGGCGAGCACGTCGGGACCGGCGGACGTTTCCTGAGCGACATCGCGAGCGCTCGCTGCGCATTCGAGAGGAAAGGCGAGGAATTAACGTCCGAATCGAGGGCGGCTTTCAACAACTGCCCTTCGCCCCGAAGACCTATCGCGAGGATCTGCGATACCATCGCAAGCCAAACCGCACAGGCGACCAGCAACGCAAAGATCAGAGGGAAACCATGATGCTCTGCGGGATTCAAGATGAATTCGACGAGGCCTACCATGAAAACCACGCCCGCTAAAAAAATGCCTCCAAGTTTGACGGTGAGGCTAAAAGTGACTAATCCTTCTGCTGCTTGATATCCATCTTGGTAACGCGTAATCGCGGCTGTGGCGTCGCTCGATTCCGGAATGAACGTAGTGATGACGGCAGCGCTCATAATGGCCTCCTTACTTGTTGAAGGTGCTCAACTGCCGAGAGTCGCCGCGCTCCAGCCCGCACGGTTTGTGCTGGGGTCGAGTCTTGTCAACGACTCCCGGCCTGCATTCTTTTCTAGCGCAGCATGTCTTAAATTGCAGTGACGGGAAACACTGGGGCAGTTCTTACGGACCGGATACAATGCACCAAGGTCAGGTAAACCATGAGCCCTGACGAAAACGGGCGACTGGTCATTCTCAGCGGCCCATCTTGTGTGGGCAAGAGCCCGCTCTTCGCGTGCTTGGGCAAGTTCTACCCAGAATTGAGGAGGCGACTGCACAAGTTGGTTCTGGTCAACAGCCGCGATCCGCGCCCCGGAGAAATCGATGGCGTGGACTACCATTTTCGGACGCGGACCCAAGTTGAAGCGCTACGAAACGACAAGCGATATGTCGTACTGGAGGCGCGGACTGACTTGCAGGCCCTGGATATGGAGGAACTCGAGTCTTTGCTCCGCCAGCGTGACGCGTTCTTTGAAGGGAATCCATATATGGCGCGAGAGCTACAAACTCATCCCCGGCTCGCAAAGGCGCAACGGCTGAGTATTTTCATTTCGCCGCTTACACGAGAGGAGATTGAATACCTGAGGATCCCGGAGCGCAATGTCTCCCTGCAGGAGTTGCTCACCGATATCATGCGCCGCAAGCTCCTGCGCCGGACGCGGCGGCAAAAGGGAGAATTGTCGGCGAATGATCTACAAAACGTAGAAACCCGGGCTTCGAGCGCCTACCGCGAGCTCCAAATGGCATGCCACTTTCAATATGTAATTCCGAATCATGATGGCGAGGACTCCGAGAACTGGGACGCGTTCTACTACCCGATCGGCGATGCTCGCAAAACCCTGCATACCTTCGTTGGCTTGCTGCATGGTTCGGTGCAGCCTAGCGTCGAGCCCTGGGATGAGAACCTGTTTCAGAGGGTTTAGATACAAGGAAATGCAAGGCCCGAAGCACAAGTTGGATACCTACGACATTCGGTATAACACCGTGGGTTGAACCCTTCTGAAGATCGCGAATCAGTCCCGCTTCTTGGCTACCGCGTATTCGCCCTCCATATTCACCACTCCACCAGTCTCGTCTTCCGACGCCGTGTACGTGCCCTTGCCGGTAATTCCCTGCAGCTTTCCAGTTCCGCCAGTGAACACCCAAGTGCCTGTGACGCTCTCAATCACACTTTTCGGCTTTCCGTCTTTCACGACGGCCCAATGGAACCTGAGGTAGAACTTATCGCCGTTGTCCATATTGCCGACATAAGTTCCACGGGTTGAGGCTCGCGTGGGGCTGTTTTCTGAGAACGCAACGTACGTTCCATCCTTCGATTTTTCACCCAGCATTTCCATCGGAGTCGACCACGGGCAAGTATTTCTCTCTAATGTCAACCTGTGTCCGGCCTGGTCCCCAGCTTCCACCGTGCCGACCATCTCCGGCTTCGGGCATTGCATCTTGCCGGCAATCTTGGTCTGTGCCGCAACCACCGACGCAAACAACAACGCCATGCCTACCATGCTCACAATGCATACTTTCATCGAAGCTCCCTCAAGATTGCCGGCATTTCTTTTGGCTTCCCGGCCCGAAACCAAGAAGGTGAAAAGAATCAACGCCGGAATGTTAATGCGTCTCAGGCCATGGCTCACGCCACGTAGATCGCAAGCCACCTATTTTTGCTGAATGGATTCCACGTTTTTGGTGATTGCTTCCAGCCTTACCTCTCCCCAGTCTTGGTCTGACTCAACCTCATGGAAGATAGGTCCCCAAACTGGCATCTCTCGATTAAGTTCCGAAAGCAGTCCAGTTTTTTCCCCCACAATGACGTCCTTGACTCGCTGGTAGGGGAACTTTCCGTCGCTTCTTTGCGAGATTAGGGTCAAGTCGGGAACGTGATGCGTGAGGACAACTGAGTCTGGTCCATGCCCTCTTCCATCAATTCCATGACACATGGCGCAGCGGTATTGAAAAATCTTCGCTCCCTCGATGGTGTTATGCGCCGACGAGGTTGTCCTATCCTGTGTCCAAGCTGCCGACAGGAGGATAGCCGGTAGAAAAAGCAGGTACAGAAGTGGCACTGACCATCGTTGATGCGGATGCATGTGTTACCTCCACCCAACCGTTTTCGGTTAAGGACGTGCCGAGAAACTCCTTCGTCGCCTGCCGCGACTGCATCCAAATGGCGGGAACTACTCTTCGCGGAGGCGAGACTTAATTCGAGACCCTTTAATCCTGCCCCGGTACCTGCGTCATGTCAGTGACAAGGGTCACAGCTCCGAAGCCGCTGTGATGTGCTCTACCACTTCCTTCGCCGCGCACATTACCTCCGGTGAGAGTGTGCTTCCGAGTTCGAAGCGCGATCCTTCGATCCCGAATACGCGCAGGCGTTTTGGAAGACAGTGCAGAATGCGAGCTAGTCGGATCGCCTCGGCCACGCCGAATCCGTGAGTGGATAGCGACAAGGTCACTGGCAGTGTCAGTTGTTCACCATCCCAGGGCCACACCTTGCCGGCGGGACCACCAGTCATGACCGCATCGACGATGATTACGTTACCAGGAAAACCGCTGGGGACTGCTTCGCTTGCTCCAGCGCTGAGACTGCAGCGGGAGTCGCCACGATTTGCCCAAGTGAGAACAATGCAAACATGTAAGTGACTTCTTTCGTTCGCTTCTCCAAAACCCAGTTCAGTGTGTTAGTGGAATGGAGCGGCGGTCCGGCCCCGGTACCGCCGAGCTAGTTAGAACGATTGGGAGAACCGCGTTTCCAGGAATTCTCCCAGCTTGGCTGTCGCCTTAAACTGCGGGATGGGATCCAGTTCCTCGAATGCCGAGGTGAACGCGTTCGAGAGGCTCCAAATCGTTCGTGGCCGGGAATCGTCGTACTTCGGCTCGAAGTAAAGGTCATGCACCGCGCGGGCGAGATGTTTCGGAGCTTCCAACTTCCCTTCTACAAACGCCTCGTAGATGACCACCTTGGCCGTGACGTCCGTCAACTCACTTCTCTGCCAGGCTTCGACCTGTTTTCGCATCGGCTCAAAGTTCCGCTGCATTCGATCCACACCAACCGAAATGCAGTCGATGAGAGAGAATGACTTCGAGTGTTTTGCGAGCACGGGCGTAAACGCACTAGTGACAATGTTGCCAAGCGCAAGCTGAGCATAGGTCCTAGTGTTTCGCCTTCTCTGACTCGCGGCTTTCGTCTACAGAGTCATCTAGTTCCGAGTCCGGCCGCTCGCCGAGTTCGCTTTCCAAGGTCCGATCTGACTGCGCGGCCCGCTCTCGGGCAAATTCCAGCTTAGCAATTTCTTCTGGCGCTTCCACGCCGGGACGAATTTCTCCGGTTGGAACTGGAGGCTCGGGAGTAGTTCCCATGCCAACGCGCGTGGAGAATCCGGGGCTAACGAGGACCGAAGATCCGGGAATTGTCGAAGACGCTACTTCAACTAGTCCGTCGAACACGTCCACTTCGCTCACTCCACGTCCGTTCACTTCAACGTCGAAGCGTGTGCCCCGGACTGCGATTACGGCGCTTGGTGTGCCCATCTGGAATGGTGGCGCCCCGCCGGTTCGCTTGCGGATGTATGCATGGACTCGACCCAACAGTATTTCGAGGGCATCCCAGTTGCCGGGCGCAGGTTCTTTCACCACCAGGCGAGTGTGGGGTTGGACGATGATTTCGCTTTCATCGGTGCGCAACACAAGAACCAGGCGCCCTTCACCGGTATCGAGAACGGTGTCAGCAGGAAGCACCTGTCCCCGCGTCGGCCGGGACATGCTCGTTCCCGGCAATTGCACGTGCACTTCGCCTTTCCACTCGGAAACGATGGCCCCGGCAAATGGGGCGGGAGACGGCCCGGCAGGAACTTGGGCCTGGGCGGCGCACAAACAAAACGCCACCCAGACGGGGACGGCTGCTACTGTAGCCCAGCCACGACAAACACCCAAGCCTAGCAAAACGGGGACCCGCAGACTCGGGAGAGCGAGTCTGCGAGTTCCTGTCGCCGCGTTGTTCCAGAGGAAAAACACATTAGCCTCCGACGATGATCGCAATCACCTTGCCGGTGTAAGCGTTGACCTTCACTTCGTATTCGGTCCCGTTAGTTGCCAAAACATCCACGGACCAGTCTGGCGGCTTGTCGTTCGTTTCGAGCACGATCAGCAGCACTTTACCGCCATGAACTGCGTTCAGCGCAATCTGCTCAGCCTTGGCCTTGCTGATGTATTTCGGAGTTGCTTGTGCGCTATTGCTGACCTTAGTCGTCTTGAGTATCGCGCCACCGTGGGCGTTCACATACACTTCGTACTCAAATCCGGGCCGGGTAATGGTGACATCCCATATCTGGTAACCCTTCCATTGGTCGCGCTGAGCTTGCACCACTGTACCACCGCCGACAGCTTTCAGAGCATCCTGCTCCGCCTGTTGTTTGCTGATGTAGCCGCCCTGCGCAACCGAAGCTTGCTCGGACAAAGGCTGCGTGATGATCCTTAGAGTGGCTCCAGTATGAGCGTCTAACCAGACTTCATACTCGTTGGTGGCGCCGACTATGTCCACCGACCAGATGATCTTGCCGAGTTCTTTTTCTTTGAGGGCTTGAGTTACGGCTCCTCCGCCGACGGCGACAATGGCATCCTGCTCTGCGTCTTGCTTTGAGATCAGCGTTGAGGCGCCAGCCAGCACCGATCCGATCAGCAGAACAACCGGAACTAGAGGGAGTGATCGTTTCATGGGTGTTTCTCCTGGGGGTTCAAACTTGGAGAGCCAGATCGAGGCTGACTCACACCAGGTAAAAGCAGATGCACTGCCAAACGCAATATGCAGGTAAGTCCGTTGTTTTTCGCAAATGCTGCTTGACAGTTGGGTCCCTGGGACTCACCCGCTATGCCCCGCGTGCCCCGGTTTCTCACGGCTCATCGGAGAAGAGTCAGTTGCGACGTGATATTGAAAGGAAGCGGGGCCCGGCACATCCAACTAACCGTGGAAAAAAACCAAACGCCACCGCATTTCTACAGTGGCGTTGGCCAGGGGGACAGACATCCAAGGGTACTTGTCTATGGCGTGTACAGTTCGGCGCTGTCTAGCTCGTTGACGGCGTCGCTGCCGCCGGCGTTGACTACGTTGCCGTTGTGGAGCACCGTGGAGGTGTGTCCGGCGCGAGCGTTGCTCATACTGCCGGTCGCGCTCCATGCACCGGTTGCTGGGTTATAGAGTTCGGTGCTGGCCAGCGGTGTGGCCCCGTTTACAGTTTGGTTATTTCCACCCGAGACGAGCACTTTGCCGTTGGAGAGCAGCACGGCGGTGTGTTCCACACGCGTGGCCGTCATGTTGCCGGTCGCCGTGAACTTTCCCGTGGAAGGATTGTACAACTCGGCGTTTTTGATGCTGGCGCCATTGATGTTCTCTCCGCCGATAAACAGAACCTTTCCAGTACCCAGCATGATGGAGGCGTAATCGGAGCGCGCCGAGATCATCTTGAGACCCAAGGTCCAAGTTTTCGTGGCAGGGTCGTAAATCTCCGTGCTGTTAAGGGCGTCCATCGAAGCGGTCGCGCCACCCGCCACCAGCACATGGCCACTAGGCAGCCGCGTAGCAGTCATGGCGTGGCGGGCTCCTCGCAACGCGCCAGTCGCTGTCCAAGTGCCACTGGCGGCATTGTAGATCTCGGCTTTAGTAGTCACCGCAAGGCAACCGTTTGCGTCATACGCGGTGCAGCCGCCAGCCACGAGCACCTGCCCGTTGGCAAGCAGAATAACGCCAAATTCCGCACGCGCCTGGACCATCGAACTAGTAGCGGTGAAAGTTCCAGTGTTGGGATTATAGAGTTCCGCACTGTTGGTGGTAGCACTCAAGCAATCGTTGAGGCAACCACCCATGACCAGTACCGAGCCAGTGGAAAGCAGTATGGCGCGAGCATGACTGCGCGCCACATGCATGCTACCGGTGGACGCCCAGGTCCCGGCCGCCGGGTTGTAAAGTTCTGCTGAAGTGAGAGCGACGCCGTTGTTAGTTCCTCCAGCGGCAAGGATTTTTCCGTTGGTAAGAATTGTGGCGGTGTGACCGTCGCGGGCCGAGATCATGGTCCCCGTCGACGACCAGGTACCGCCGGCCGCGAAGCTGAGCGTGCTGGCAGTGAGGGCGAGCGCAATAACGTACACGATTCTTGCGGACGCCAATGAGAGAGGGCTTTTCATGTGAATTTCTCCTGGGGGTTCGAGTTTTTGGGAGCCAGATCAAGGCTGACTCGTGCCCCAGGTAAATGCACACGCAATGCCAGACGCAACACGCAGGTAAGTCCGTTGTTTTTCGTGATGCTGCGGGAGAGTTGGGTTATTGGGACCCACCCACTATGTCCGTGGGCCCCGGTTTCTGCGGGCTCATCAGAAAGCCAGCCTGCTGATCGCCTGACGAAACGGTGGCGGGCAAGATCAAGCGCACACGGATCCCGCTCTTATCGCTAGAAGCTTCGATAATGCCGCGATGCTCCTCGACGATACGCTTCACAAACGTAAGCCCCAATCCCCACCCGGGTGTGGACTCGCCCGCCGACCGCGCACGGTAGAAAGGTTCGAAAAGGTGCGAAAGATCCTCCGGTGGAATGGGTGTGCCAGGATTGCAGACTTCGAAGATGACGTTCGCCTCTGTTCCGGTCACCCGCAGATTGACTTCGCTTCCCGCAGGACTGTACTTCACCGCGTTGTTCAACAGATTGAGGATTACCCCACTCAGCATCGGAGCGTCGCCCTCAAGCGAAGGCAACTCTGAATCCAAGTGGACCTGAATACGGATCTCTGCCGCTTCAGCAATCGGCGACATCACTCGTTGGAGCTGCGCAATCATCTGCGAGATAAGTATCGGCTCCCTTCGCAGAGAGCGTGCACCCGCGTCGAAGCGCAACACGTCGAGGTAAGTGTTGATCAGTGAAACCAGTCGCTGAGACTCACGGAAAACAGTTGCCGCCGCGTCGGCCGAGCCGGTCGCGTTCGGATATCGCAGCAAGAACTCGGCGAAGCCCTGGATCGAGACCAGGGGCGTGCGTAGTTCGTGAGTCACAAAGCGCAGGGCTTCGGCTCGCGCTTGGTCTCGTTCCAGTCGGGATGTGAGATCGGTAACGACGACCATCCACTGCGACCCTTCGTTGTTCGAAGAAAGACGCGTGCATCGTATCTGCCAAAAACCTCCTCCCAGGTACACTTCGCTTTCCGGCGGGAGTCCTTCGCCGCTCAGTCGCTCTTGAACATTTGCCCAGTTCGGATGGCCCAGGAGACGGCCAAATTCAACGAGGTCTAATTCGGTATTCCACCCTTGCTTGCCGCAAAAAGCCTTCCAGAACGGGTTGCGAAACAGAATCTTGCCGTCGGCTGCAAAGACCGCTAGACCCTCCTGCATGGATTCCAGCAGATGCTGGCGGAAGGCATAAAGCGAGCCGAGTTCGGACTGCAGTTGGTTGATCAGCTCGACGCGCCATTGCAGATCGCCTGTAGTCTCGGGTGAGACCTCGGCCGGACGCAAGCTGGCAAGCTCCATCGGCGACTGCCCCGCTTGGAGTGTCTGCCGCAGTTGCCGGAGTCCGCGAGTCAGCCCCCGGTTCACGACGACCAGATTCTCTAATTGCGCCAGCGGTACCGCCAAAAGTCCAACGCAGAGAACAGGGCCAAATGCGATCACGCGATGAGCGTCCGCAAAGAGCCAATAACCCGCCCCATAACTGATGATGAGAAGGGTCGTTTGAAGCAGCACTCCATCCCATCCCGGCCAGCGCAGAACCAGCCAAGTCGAAACCAAAGAGAAACCCCCAAGAAAGAGGATTTGCGGCAACGCGCTGACGTGCCGCAGACCCTGGCCTCTCAACAGCCCGTCCACGAGGTTGGCGTGAATTTCCACTCCCGGCATCAGCATCTGGCCGCTCACCGGGGTTGGCAACCGGTCGCTAAGCTCAGTGGCACCGAAACCAATGAGCACGGCCTTCCTCCACAGCGCAGGCTCCTGCTTTCCATCCAATAACTCGGCAGCGGAAACCACAACGAACGGCGGAATCCGTTCACCTGGTAGATACTGTTTGCGAAAATTGATCGTCAGAAACTCCGGCGAGTAGGATTTCCAGCCACCCGCGCCGGCGCGGCGCAAACTGCCCTCTACCCAGACACGATCTGTACCCAGCCACAGTCCACCTAAATCTTGCTTCACCGCCACATGCTTGGCGACGCGTGAAAGCTCTAAAGCAAGAGCCCAACGCGGACCTTCCGCACTTAATTCCTGCACCGGAACGCTGCGGCAGATGCCGTCGGCATCTTCCACCGCCTGCACGTGTCCCACTCCGGCACTGTTGGCGAGAAAGAGGGGCAAGGGATCTACCCACAGCGGTTGCGGCGAACCGCCCAGCTTCGCCGCCAAGACGACGTTGCCGGCTTCTCGAAAAGCCTTTGCGAGATCGTTGTCGTCCCCGGCATCTTCCGCTTCGGAAAGCAATATGTCGAGACCGATTGCGCCGGGGTGCTGCGCTGCGGTGGCTCGAACCAGCCGTGCCAGCAGCGACCTCGGCCACGGCCACCTCCCATAGCGGCTGAGGCTGAGATCGTCGATTAGAACAAGTGCGACAGAGTTGGATGTGGGCGGTGGTCTGCGAAGACGGAAGTAAATGTCGCCGAGCCTCCGGCTCAGTTCTTCCACCGGGTAGGTCATGCTGAGAGCGGCCACCAGGCTCAGCAGCAAGAGATTCAGAACGAGCCAGGATTTAACCCGGTTTCGAGATCGCTCGCCTTCAGACTGTGCTCTCATTTTTCTGGAGCGTCCAGATCAATTTCCAGGCGGCGCGCTTTCTTGTAAAGCGTCTTGCGCTCAATGCCAAGCTTTCGCGCGGCCAGCGAGCGGTTACCTTGCGCTTCACGCAAGGCGCGCATGATCTGCTTCCGTTCCACTTCCTTAAGGGTCGTGGCTGGTTCCACTACCTTCGCACTGCTTAGCGCTCCCGCGCCACTTGCTCGCTCAATGTCCTCCGCAGAGATTTCTCCAGTCGTGGACAAAATGGCCGCTCGCTCGATCAAGTTCTCCAACTCTCGCACGTTTCCGGGCCACGACATGCGGATCAGCAACCCGGTCGCTTCTTCGTTGAGGGTGACCTGGCGCGCGTTGCGTTCATTGAAGCCCGACAAGAAATGGCGCACCAGCAGCGGAATATCTTCCTGGCGCTCTTCCAGGGCGGGCAAGTGGATCGTCATCACGCTGAGACGGTAGTACAGATCCTCGCGAAACTGTTTGGCGCGAATGCGCTCGCCAATGTCCGCGTTCGTGGCGGCGAGAATTCGAACATCCACGGGTACGTAGGTATTCGAGCCTAGCCTTCGTATCTGCCGTTCCTGCAGAACTCGCAGCAGTTTGACCTGGAATCCAGGCGTGGTTTCCGAGATCTCGTCCAGAAAAATCGTCCCGCCATTCGAGCTCTCAAACAGGCCACGGCGGGCGCTGTCGGCACCGGTGAATGCCCCTTTTTCATGGCCGAAGAGTTCGCTCTCCAGCACGCTCTCCGCCAGCGCTCCGCAGTTGATGGCGGTCATTGGCTTACTGGCACGCTTGCTGTGAGCATGAATGGCGCGCGCTACGCGTTCCTTTCCGGAACCGCTGGGACCGACGATCAAAACCGTAGCGTCGGTCGGCGCCACCCGCACGATGGACCGGTACACCTCCAGCATCTTCGGGCTGCGGCCTATGATCGCCGTGCCAGCGAAGCCCTCGGGTTCAGCTTCCCCGGCAACGGCGTGGCCGTTCGGACGGCCTTGGCGGCGTTTCTCAAGGCGGCGGACAAGGCTCAGCAGATCATCGATGCGCAGGGGCTTCCCAGATACTCGACCGCGCCATCCTTTACCGATTGGGCCATCGTCTCCACGCTGGCGTGGGCCGTCATCATCACGCAATCGCAGTCGGGTTGAATGGTCTTAATGCGCTTTAGGAATTCGACTCCATTGACTTCTCCGAGGTAGATGTCCACCAGCGCCAACTGAACCTCACTCCGGCGCAAAAGGTCTTCGGCCTCTTGTGTGTTGCGTGCAGCGTGACAAACATAGCCTTCGGATTCCAGCACCGAACATAGCCACTGGCGTGTGCCTTTATCGTCGTCAACGACCAGGATTTCTATGGGCATGACCCTTCTCGAAGAGCTCTCATGAGCACGTAGCACACCAAACTACGCTTTGAACTAAAAGTGATATGTAAATGCGAATCGGCCTGCGTCGGCGCGAAACGCCCCCGTCTCTTGCACCAGATGATATTTCGAGTAGTCCAAGTCCACCGTCCAGTTTCCCAGCAGGACTTCATTGCGGGCGTGAATCTCCCAAGCGGCGCGAAAATCGCTACCTGCCGACGGCGATTCAAGCCCGCTGCGCACGAGAAACTCTCCTCGATACCTTTTCCCTGAATGAAAGCGAACACTAGCCATTACCAAATGACTCTGATAACTGTTTGGACTGAAGTAGCCGTGGGCAAAATCCTGGGCGAAACTGTAGTGTTGATAGCGGTAGCCCGCTGCAAAAGCCAGCCGCTGCGCTCCCCACTCCCGGACTACTTCCGCGCTCTGGCGGTTGCCAATATTCCCATCGGAGTAGTGTTGGCGTGACCCGTGCATGTTGATCTGCCAACGCGCGGGCGTCCAGATGGAAAAAGCTTCCCAACCCTGCGCTGTCAGTCTGTGCTCACTGGCTTCCGCGTCGGGAGTGATAGGAACCCGCGAGAAAGCACCCCCGAGCACTAAGGGCCGCATCGGTTGGAAAGCGACCGTAGCGTCGTATATCGCGTGCACATCCGCGTTGTTGAACCGTACCGCTCCTCCTCCCGCCGAAAACAAAAGCGACTCGCGAAGCCTCCACCGAAGCTCCTCATTGAAAGTCTCGACCGCTTCAAAAGAATCGTCAAAGCCATGTTGAAACTGCTGCTCAAACAGCATGCGATTCGCCAAGCCGGGCTTTATGCCGAAATCGAGGCGCTGCAATGACCACCAAGAATGATTCTTGGAGGAATCGTTGACATAGTCGGCGTCCATTTCCACCAGATTTCGCGCAGCCACCAGTTCACGTTCCTCGCCGCCCAGGCGTCCGCCCTCAATTCTGTCCTTGTACTCCTGCAGGCGCAGGCTGTTGGGATGAAATGTCAGGGCTCTGTCTACGACATCCCGTGCTTCCGACGATCGTTGTTGATGCAACAGATTGCTCGCCAGTCCTATCGCTGCCGTTTCATCCGCCTTGTTCGCCTTCAGCAGTTCCTTGTAGATCTCGTCGGAACTTCCATACTGCTGGCCGTACCCGAGAGCCCGCGCCAACTCCAACTTGGCCAGCCGATTGTCAGGCTCGGTCCTCAGAATCTCGCGAAAGAGCCGGATGGCTCGGCCGTCTGCCCCACTGGAGAGGTAAGCGCGTCCGAGTTCCAAGCGTAGCCGATTGTCCTCGGGGTGATCTCTGAGCCCGTTTCGGAGGACGTGGACTGCCTGCCCATAATGGCGCTCCAGCATCGCTTGTTGTCCGGCGGCCAGAACCCGCTGGATGGAATCGCCGTCGGTGGCGAACGGGCGCATGTCGTCTGCCGCAAAGCAGATCGTCGCTAATATCACCACAGTCAAGAGCCGCAGGACTCGCCCCATGTTTCAGACCCGCTCTCGCGTTAACCATTCTAGCCCTCTGGTGCGAAATGTTGCTTGTCAGGGCTTGCGCAAGAACTGATTCATATTGGTTGCGATGTGCTCCGAAACTTGGAATGGGAGCGCATGTGCTGTAGAAGGTGATTTTCGAAGCCAAGCGGGTCAAAGTCCTGTTGTAGAAGTTTCACCGGATCGGCATACGGCGGGAGTTCACTGGAGATGTCTTCGAGGAATACGAACGCGCACAACTGCATTCAAGTACAACGCTCACGAGTTAGGAAGGGCGGTCGGCCGATGCCGCCCCAAAGACGAGAACGATTGCGAGAACCTAGTTTCCAGGAACTCCCCCAACTTCGTTGTCGCCTTGAACTGTGGGATGGGCTCCAGTTCCTTGAACGCCGAGGTGAAGGCATTCGAGAGACTCCAGATGGTCCGCGGCCGGAATTCCTCGTACTTCGGCTCGAAGTAGAGGTCATGCACGGTGCGGGCGAGATGTTTCGGAGCTTCCTGTCTGCCCTCGACGAATGCCTCGTAGATGACCACCTTCGCGGTGACGTTAGTCAGCTCACTTCTTTGCCAGACTTCCACCTGCTTGCGCATCGGCTCGAAGTTTCGCTGCATCCGGTCAACACCTACAGAGATGCAGTCGATCAGTGAGAACGACTTATAGTGGACCCAGTCGGCAGGTTTTAGAGAATCAGTTATTCACAGACTGCTGTCTCAGCCGGCCTGTGAATATCTGCGGGATTCGGGGGATGGAGTGCAGAGGAAGGGGCACTCCCCTTCCTCTGCATCGTCAATGTAGAGAAGAGTTTCTGCGATTCGGATAAGGAGATTGTGTAAATGATTGCGGATGAAGTTTTGGCAGCTGGTTTCCTAATCATGGGCACCAGCAGCAGGCGTCCCGCTGTTACGAGTAAGAACGACAAACATGTCGGATGTTTTCTCGAAGAGTCTCGAACAGCGGGATGCGGCTTTGCTCCACAACGAATGCTCAGATGAAGCCTGGGATTTGAACAAGGCTCTGCTATAAGTAATTCGCCGAGAGCAAAGCTGGCCTCTGTAATTTTGTTGCTGCAGGAGGAGAAGTCCCGATGTCGGAAGATCAACAGGAACTTGTGGAAGTCCATATGAATAAAAGAGTCGCATAAACACGTTTATAAGCGGTTGATGATCGGCCTTAAGCAAGCAACTCGCAGCCTAAAGAGGTGTACCAAAATCCGCGCTTTAACCCAGTCCAACTGACGCTAAAAAGACGACACTTACCGGAAGGCCTGCACTGTACCAAAACGTACACTTTCAGGCACACAGCGTAGCGGTCTAAGCCAAGCAGTGCGAATAAATACTCCATCAATCAGACCGTTCGTGTTTAGGAGTGGCAAAGTACAGCGCACCCCAACCTGACATAGGACACCTGAGGAACACGTTGCCTTAGCGACCCAATGAACCGAAGTAGCCGACGATACCAATGAGAAACGTGGATTGTTGCCTGGAACTTGCAGGTTGGGAACCAACATCGAAGAACTTGCGGTTGGACGTGTCGTGGCGATATTCGACGCGGGCGACCACTCCTTTCTGCAGGGGCGCTCACCCGTCAGGGTGAATTCGTGGACCGTTTGCGGCGTTCCAGTGGTGAAGCCGTCGCGGTCATTGAACCATTCCCAGCGAGGGCTGGCAATGAACTGGTATGGCAGACGGAGCTGGGCACTAACGGCTACCCCGATCCATTCACTGGTCCGCTGGGTTAAACGGGCTTGCGAGCCGTCATCCAGATTGATGTCCACCGAGAGATGGTGGAAGGGAGAGGCTACCAAAGTCGTGTCAAAAAGAGTTCGGCGGAGGTTGGCTCCGTCGACGTGCTCCGGGCCGATGTAGTAGTCGTTGTACCAGGAGAGCTTGGGACTTTTGTAGTCTGCGGTAACGGCGATGGTCTTGCGGCCATTTCCATCGAGAACGCGGTTCCAGCCATTGACGACCTGTAAACCGACTTCCACTCTCTTGCCGAGGGGACCGTGGATCGTAGGCCAAAGTGGTAGTTCGGCTGAGCGTAAACGAATAGGATCGAACGGGAGTAATTCCAGCCGCTCAGTGTTTCAGCCGATTCGATGCCGGCACTGGTCTGGAACTTCCCGAAATCGACTTGAACGCCGTGCCACGCAGAAGGTTTAAGGGATACGGTCAATTGCAGAATGTTTCTTAGCGGACTATCGGGCTCCTTAGAATGAATCAGCTTGTACGTATCCCCGAGGCCGAAATCGATTTCAAAGCCTAGAGGCGCTGGATCATGCGACAGGTCGACCTCGGCCATGTTGAGGCGAGGACGGGCGGAGTAATAGTCGAAGTTATGCAACTGATTAGTGCGGGAATCCGGGTGATTGAAGTTCTCGCTGTAGAAGCCATCCACAATGCCGCTGACATCGATTGGGCCAGCCTTCCACGGCGGGACCGCATACTGGCCGTGCAGCAACGGGCTTGAGAGAACGATGGCGACAATCCAAAGCCGGGAAATCCTCACTTCCACATGGATGAAAAAATCGAGGTTCAGAGCACGGTGAAAGAATCGAGAACGCTTGGCAGCGCTGTGCAGTTCTTCTGAATCATCGCCTACCCCCTTTGGCTCATCTCTCGTGCCCGTAGGCTGGCTCTTGCTATTCTATGTTTTTCGTCATGGTGCATCGATGCGCTCAAAACGGCGCTTTGCGGACGATCTTGAAAGCGAAAGCGTAATCACACGGCTTCACTTTTGGGGTGTCTACAAGTAGGCCTTCTTTTGTCATCTCCCACTTAACCTCGCTTCCGTCGCCAAGCATAGTGATGGAGGCGATTTCCGAGGGATACAGCCCAGTCCAAGTTCGTCCCTTCGGCACAAGGCTCTTGATAAGAATCTTTTCGCCCGGCCAATCGAGCGTAGTCGCGTAAAGGATGTTGTCTTCGGCCGTGAAGCGTGTATCCTGTGCTGTGTAATGGAGTTCGTTGTTCTCGTCAAACGGTCCGTTCTTTTCGAGCTGCGTAGGGCCTTCGCCAGCGATAAACCACGGTGTTGTGCCGTAGATGGCCTCGCCGTTGGTATCAAGCCACTTCCCCAGACCGAGTAGCCGCTCCTTAGCCTCATCCGGGATAGTGCTCCGTCCTTGGACGAATATTCGCCCCGACGAAGGCGTAGGCAGCAACGAAAACATATCCCGCCAGCGGGACCAGATAGGCCACCGCGATACTAAAGCGCTGGGAAATCAATCCCATCGCGGGTGTCAGCACAGCTCCACCTACGATCGCCATCACCAACAGTGAGCTGCCGATCTTGGTGTTGGGTCCTAGTTTCTTCAGCCCCAGGGCGAAGATAGTCGGAAACATCACCGACATAAAGAAGCTGGTAAGGAATATCGCCCACAGTCCCACCCAGCCCAGCCGCAAGACGCCAACTGCGACCAATGCCAGGTTGATCAACGCATACCCGCCCAGCAATTTGCTCGGTGCCAGGAACCGCATCAGGTAAGCCGAGATAAACCGCCCAGACCCGAAAGCGGCCAGCGTGCCGGCCAGAAAATACCCGGCGATTTTTTCCGGCTGGTGTGTCGCCTCCTGTACATATTGAATGAAGTAGCTCCACGTGCCCACCTGGGCGCCGACATACATGAACTGAGCCACGACCGCCAGCAGGAAATGCGGGTAGCCGAGAAGATCCAGGAATCTTCCGTGATTCTCTTTGCTCGCTTCGTGCTCACTTTGAATAGCGGGGAACTTTGTGCGCAGAATCAGCAGCGCCCAAAATACAGTGAACGCGCCTAGAACAAGATAGGGCTTGACCACGCGCAGTGTCTCCGATCGCAGATAAGCGTCATAAGCATGCTTGGCCTTGAGTGCGTCAATCTGCGGTGCGGTTAGCTCCACGCCAGAGAAAATAAATACCGTGCCGATCAGCACCCCGGTAATCGAGCCGAGTGGATTGAAAGCCTGCGAAAAATTCAGACGCCGTTCCGAACTATCCGGATCACCCACCTGCGCAATGAAAGGATTGGCGGCGGTTTCCAGAAACGACAGCCCACTGGCAATGACGAAAAGTGCCATGAGGAAGAATGCGTACTTTCCACTGAGCGCCGCCGGCCAGAACAGAAAGGCGCCCAAGCTGTAAAGAAACAACCCTGTCACAAATCCTGTTTTGTAACCGAGCCGACGCATCAGGAGGGCCGCCGGTATGGCCAGCAGAAAGTACCCCAGGTAAAAAGTCGATTGCACCAGTCCCGCCTCGAACCGGTTAATGGCAAACGACTTCATGAATTGCCGGATCAGGACGTTGTTCAGGTTGTTTGGAATCCCCCATAAGAAAAACAGCGCCGTTACCAGAATGAAAGGAAGGATGTGCCCCGACGGAAAAAGTCTGTGCTCCTCTTTTGTAGTGGTGAGACTCGACAAGCCCATCGTTCTGATCCTCGGTGGAGTCACGGCATTGCTATAGGGTCGGCTTGGATCAACTCCTGAGTTGGAGTGCAGATTGCTGAACGGGGCACAAGCACGGCATTCCCTCCTATGCGATTCCAGTAGAGAAAGGTCTTAGCCTCGCTCAGCTTGCGGAGATCTGTGACTTGCGCTTCGCCTCGTCTTCTTTCCCTTGCTCATCGCCGAGCGCAGCCGCTTTTCGGCATCGGCGTTCCAATACGCACAATCCATCTCGAAGAAGACCGACGTGTACGGAATTCTAAGGTTGCTCTTGATAACCAGCATACGAAAGCTTTTTCCTGCCCGGTCCAGCTTCGAGATGATCTTTTCGTGCGGCAGGCAACGAACTTCGCTGTCCAAGTTAGTGAGCCAATTCCTGTAGGAGCTTATCCCAGGGCATCCTGTTCGTCGACAAACATCAATTCCGCATCCGTGTAGACAGCGGCTTTGACATGCCCGGCAACGCGAATCGCGGCAAGAACCTTCTCCACGATGATGCGATGGTCTGCCTCAGTGACGATTGTCTCAATTCCCTCCGAGCATTGTGCCGGATATGCCGAATCGGCCACAACTAGCCAGTTTCGATGCCCGTAGAGCGGTAGCCGACTCTGCAGCACTTGCTCCCAATGCGGGATCGTGCGCGCGGCATCCGCGTCTGCAATCGCTGTTTTGCTGCTCACTCTTCCTCCTCAGGAGCTGAGTCATTTTCGGGCTAATTCTTCTTCGGCGCAGACTGCAACTTTTCCGCACTTGCCGGAGGCCATCAAACAATATGCTTGCGCGACATCCTGGAGCACAAAGCGATGTGTAATGATGTCCTCAGGATATAGACTCCAACGCACCAGTCGTTCCACCAGTTCCTCCATCAACCAGATTGACGTTACCCAGGAGCCGTAGATCGTCTTCTGATCGTGAATAATATCTGGAGATGGATTGAACTGGACGCTTCCCCCTTCACCGAGAAAGACGATCTTGCCCCACTTTCTGGTAGCGCGGATAGCAGTGGTGCGAGCCTCTGCGTTCGCGGAACAATCCACCGCTCGCTCGACCCCGGACCCGCCGGTCAGATCCTTGACCTGTGCAACGTTGTCCGGACCTGGACTCAGGACTGCATCGCACAGCCCGAGGTTCTTCGCGATTTGCAAGCGCTCCGGCACGATCTCGATGCCGATAATTCTTTGCGCACCAAGCTTGCGGCAAAGGGCCGCAGCCGCGAGCCCTATCGGGCCAAGTCCTGTGATCAGTACAGCATGGTTTCCATTGATCCCGATCCTCTCTAGTCCTTCGTAGACGGTGCCGAATCCACAAGCGACTTGCGCACCGTCCGCATAGGAAAGCTGGCCCGGCAAAGCAATCAGGTCCTTTTCTTCCGCAAGCATGTATTCCGCCATGGCGCCATCGCGCTGCCAGCCGTAAGCCCGACGATATTTCTCGCTCGTGCAGGAGATCATGTACCCTCGGCGACAATCGTTACAAAGCCCGCAACCGGAGATGTGATAGACGATTACACGGTCTCCCACGCCAAAACGCCGGCAACCCGGCCCGATCTCCACAATCTGTCCGCTCGGTTCGTGCCCCGCAATGACTCCCTGATAGCCTTCCGGACCTTTCCCGAGATGTTCGTGATAGATGCACCGGATATCCGAGCCGCAGATGGTAGAGGCTTTTATCCGTAACAGCGCTTCTCCATGTTTCGGCTTTGGGACTGTAACCGAGCGGAGTTCCACAGTGCTATTTCCGGGCAAGAATGCTGCTTGCATCGTACGGTCCATGGTCATTCCTCCTGCGGTGTAGTGCATTGTTAAGCCCCGGCATTCTCAGGGCGGGGTGATTTCACCGTTCAGGTCCCACAAATCCTGCCAGTGTTGTCCTTCCTTCCAAAGAAAGACTTGGCCTTTGATCAGGCGACAATTCCGGTCAATTGCGGATATCGCATGCATCTGTTCCGCCGTGAGGGGTTCACTCACAACCCCGAGCAGGTTGCTATAGCAGTGACTCGGGTTTGTGGAGAAAGGAATGGGTGTTTGCCCCCGTTGTACAGCCCACTTCAGGCAGACCACCGCCGGAGGCACGCCGAGTTGATCAGCGATTCTCCGAATCACCGGATCCTGGGTTGGCACCGTATCCGCCGGCGTTCGATCGCGCTCCGGCCGCTGTGGCGAACCGATCGGGCAATATCCCACGGAGACGATGCTGTTGGTCTGGACGAAATCAAACAACTCCGGTTGCTGAAAATGCGGATGCAGTTCCATCTCATTAACCGCAGGCTTCATTCTTGCATCGCGTAGAAGCAGCCTAAGTTTTGGAATTGTCATGTTCGACGTGCCGATATGTCGAACCAGCTTTCTGTCCACAAGAGATTCCATGGCCCGCCAAGTTTTCATGAAGTCGGCATGGATATATGGCTTCGCGTCCGGACTGCGCAATGTTACAGCGCAACCTGGCGGATGGAAGTTGGGAAATGGCCAGTGCACCAAGTACAGGTCCAGGTGATCCAGTTGGAGGTCCGTCAGAGATTTTTCGCAGGAATGGATGACATCTTTTTCGGCATGCTTATCGTTCCAGAGCTTAGAAGTAATCCATAACTCGTCTCTGCTTATTCCCTGTTTCATGAGAGCGCGAAGCGCAAATCCAACGCGGTCTTCGTTCCCATAGACCGAGGCGCAATCGAAGTGGCGATAGCCGATTGATCCCGCATGCTCTACGGCCGCCGCTACCTGGTCGGCCGAAACATGGTCGGAGCCGAACGTGCCCAGGCCGATGGCCGGCATCTGAGCGCCAGTGTAAAGACATCTTTGAGGTACAGTCGCCGGATCAATGTTCCTGGCGGTCATTTCTCTCATTGTCTCTTCCGTCATCTCGACTCCTGTTTGATCAAGCTAAGGATCACAGCAGAAATACCGCAGCAACGACGTTGGCAAAACGATCCGTTCTCACAAATCCTATGTACTCCTTCACTGACTAGCTTCCCGCCTTGCACTCCGATCAACGTCCTCACGTACGGGTACGAGATTGGGTCACATGCTCCCATGTGATGGGAAGCCTGAACTTCGTCTAGCGGGGATTCACTAACTCGATACGAATGGCGTGAGCATACTTGCCGACCGGTTGCTCGGGTAGGCGGACATGCAGACCATCGGGACGCTCCTCGAAAGACAAGCTTCCTGCCGAGCCTAGCAGTTGAATGGACTGGATCTGTTTTCCGCCCCCCAGCGTCGCAGGGCTTAGGGAATGAATGACCGCTTCGTGGTTTGAAGGCCATCCTAGCTCGATTGCATACAACACGCCGTCCTTCTCAGTAAACCGGAAGTCCTCCGCGGTATAGGGCTGGATGGCGGTATCCTGAAATGAACCTGCAGCAACCTTAGTCGGACCTTCACCGTACACCTTCCAGGGGCGAGTTCCGTATATAGCCCCTCCATTTACCTTCAGCCACGCTCCCACGTCTAGAAGTGTGAGCTGCACCTCTTCGGGGATGGTGCCGTCGGCGCGTGGACCGATATTCAACAGCAGATTCCCGTTCTTGCTAACGATGTCGGCAAGTTGATGGACGATGAATTCCGGCGATTTGAACGTGTCGTTTTGGATGTAGCCCCAGGATCTGTTGCTAACCGAGGTATCGGTCTGCCAAGGGAGGGGCCGAATGGCTGCCAGTTGACCGCGTTCCAGGTCGAGAACGGCTGAGTGTTCTTCCATGGCGAAGTCTTTGTAATTGATTACGCCGACATGATCGCCGTACTTGAGTGACGCGTTGTAATAAAACGCCGCGAAGCGAGTGAGATCTTCGCGAACCGAGGGTTGCCCGATCCACCAATCGAACCACATGATCTCAGGGTGATACTTTTGGACAATTTCTGCGGAGCGGGCGAGCCAATCATCGGCCCAAGCTTCTGAAACGAAAGTAAAGTCGCTGGAAAGCGGCGTTCCGTGTTTGGCTTCAAGCCAGCGATGCGCAGGTCCATAAAAAGCGGCGTAATTCGGATCATTGATATCAGAAGGAATGGTACGTCCGACTCCAAGGTAGAAGTTATGTTCCACGCGGTGGGAAGATGCGCCTAGATGTAAACCTTCTGCTCGTACTGCTTTCGCGAGATCCCCGACTAAATCGCGATGCGGCCCCATTTTTGCGGCGGTCCAGTCCGAAAGGCCACTGTCGTACATGGCAAAACCATCGTGGTGCTCAAAAACCGGCACGACATACTTTGCGCCTGCCTCTTTGAAAAGGCGGGCCCATGCCGCGGGATCGAACTTCTCCGCCTTGAATAAAGGGATGAAGTCCTTATATCCGAATTTATCCTGCGGGCCATAGGTAGCGATGTGGTGCTTGTACTCATCCGAGCTCTCTATATACATATCCCGCGGATACCATTCGCTGCCGAAGGCAGGAACGGAATAGAGGCCCCAATGAATGAAGATCCCGAACTTCGCGTCCCTGTACCACTCGGGCACTTCGTATTTTTGAAGTGACTCCCAGTCAGCACGAAACGGACCTTGCTGAATGGTACTGTCCACCTGTCTCAGGATTGCTGCGCGCTCGGAGTCGTACTTGCCGCTTGCCTGTCTCCAGACTTGATCGATCGATTGGGGACTTTCCGATGCAGTAGGAGCGTCGGAACCGGCGCCGGCGAACATACTTGCTGAATACAAAGAGACAGAGCTGAGAATCAACGCTAGAAATATCGACTTCACAAGTTTCACGACGACTACCCCCTTGAAAAGACAATCTGATTGAGAACTGTGATGGACAACGCCAGACGCCCGAGAGCTTCGGCTTTGGCACAGCAGTTAACTCCACCTCTTCAGATCGGCAACCGGTTGCGATGACATCAGCATCCGCGTGTGCCGGTCCCAGGCAACTGCCTGGGCAGTACCGGACGTACCGTCGACTACCAGGTGGTTCTGTTCTGCCCCTTTTGATCCAAGCCACTCCAAGCCATTCTTCCTCCGGCAACTGCGGCTCTATTGTGTCGGAATCTTCGATTTAGTGAAAGTTAGCTGCTTTCAGCAGACGCGACAGGTTCCAGTTGCGGATAGGTTGGCGTCATACTTTGCAGCACTGAAGCAACCTTTTCATCACAACTATCCCCGAACTTGCAGTCCAGCCACTGGCCAGATCTGCTGTTGCATCCGTTCCGATTTGCGAGAACGCAATAGAACCCCGCTCCCTTCAAGGATCAGAACGGCTTCTTTAGGGTGAACTTGAACACAAAAGCGTAATCGCAGGGCTTCACGGTTGGCGTCGTTACCGCCAGAGCTTCCTTTGTAAACTCCCAGCGGAGGGGTTCGTCGCTTCCCAGCATCTTGATGGAATCTATTTCTGACGGATAGAGTCCGGCCCAGGTGTCGCCTTTCGGAACTAGGCTCTTGATTAAGGCTTTGTCCCCTGGCCAAGCTAACACCGTTGCGTATAGAAAGTTATCTCGGCAGGTGAACCGAATATCCTCCGGCGTAAAGCGAATATCGTTATCCTCGTTAAATGCGCCGCTCTTCTTGAACTGGGTTGGTCCCTCCGCGGCTATCAGCCATGGACTTGTGCCGTAAATCGCCTCTCCATTGATGCGCAACCACTCTCCCATGGCAAGCAGGCGCTCTTTCGCTGGCTCCGGAATTGTGCCGTCAGGCTTTGGTCCTACATTCAGTAGAAGAAATCCATTCTTGCTGACGCGATCCACCAACCCGGTCACTAGCTGATCCACAGACTTAAATCCGACACTTTCCACGTACCCCCACGCGCTTCCATTGTCGATAGTGGTGTCGGTAATCCACTCGTAGTAGGTCACGTTACTTTCGCGGCCCAGTTCCAGGTCATCGATGCCTACGCCAGGCGTGAGGTCGTGGTTTTTATAGGTAACCGCAACCTCCTTGCCCTCCATTCCAGTTTTGTTGAAGTAGTACGCCAGAAAATCCGTTTTGTAAGACTGCTGAATCAGGCGCAGTCCATAGTCGAACCACACAACATCCGGCCCGTACTTGTCCACCACCTCTTTTAACTTACCAATCCAGACATCGAGGAATTCCTTCGTCGGGAGGGCACCTCGCTCGTGACTCACTCCGTACAGCCCGGCATAGCGAGGATCCGATACGTCATACTGTTTGTCCCAGGTCGGAAAGTAGAACCAGTGCTCTGCGTGATGAAACGCTGTGAGGAACTTCATGCCATGCTGTTTGATAGACTTCGAGAGTTCTCCCAGAACGTCGCGCTTGGGTCCCATTTTCGCGGCATTCCACTCGGAATACTTCGTATTCCACATCGCGAAACCATCATGATGCTCAGCGACTGGACCGGCAAAGCGTGCGCCGGCCTTCTTGAACAGCTCGGCCCACTCGTCTGCATTGAAATGGCTACCCGTAAACATGGGAATGAAATCCTTGTAGCCGAATTTATCCAACGGACCATACGAGGCTTCGTGATGCTTTCTCTCATCGGAGTCCGGTTTGGTGTACATGTTGTGCGCATACCAGGTTCCGTTCGATCCGTAAGCCGGAACGGAATACACGCCCCAATGGGTATAGATACCGAATTTTCCATCCCTAAGCCACTGGGGTGGGGTGTTCACCGTTCTCAGAGAGTTCCACGTCGGCTGAACAGGCTTGCCAGATATCGCGTCTGCATTCGCCTTTTTTGCCGCACTGGTTGCACTCGCCTTTAAAGGGATATTCGCGAGCAGAGACCCGGCAGAAGCAGCGAAACCGGTCGTTAAGATATCTCGTCGTGTGTAGCTCATGTTCTTAGTCTCCTGGTAACTGTGGTCTATTGCGGCTTGTAAGGTTCCTCGAAAGACCGGCCGACGATTCGTAATCCTCGAGTTTTGCGAATTCAGTTTGATCCCGACTTTGGTGTTAGCGAAAAATTGTGAGGCTGCAGTGAGCTGTGCCCGAATCCAGACCACAAGGCTGGAGCCTTCCAACCGGTCAATGTGGCCGACGCGAAAGTCTTTGCCTTCTGTAACAAGCTTGCCGTTCAATCGCAGCGCTGCGCCTTCTCTGCCCCATCCATCGATGACGAATGCCGGGTTCACTACCGGCGATTTCTCGCCGGCCTGAATATTGAACTCTAGTTTCGTGTGTCCCTGCGACAGCCGGCGAAGGTGGTAAGCCCGGTCATCGCGGCTATAACCGTCGCTGGCGAAATCCTTCCCAGACATTTTCAAATCAGGTGGCTGCAACCAGGAGCGGGCGAAGGCAAGAATCACAGATATCGGCTGGTTCGAGAGGCCCATAACAAATCTACCCTCCACAATGCCGTCGCTGGGTCGCTTCGTCTCTGGTGGTTCAGGAGAGAGAATCGCCGAACTTGACACGCGGTCCAGAGCAAGTGCGGGTCGTCCATCCGATGGAATTTGCGCAACAGGCCAGTGGTTCCAGATCGGAAACTTCGACAGATACGGGCGGGTCTCGCCGACGCCTCCACCGTAGGGGATAATGCGAGTGGGAGGCTGATAGATATAGACGGGCTTGAAATCCGATTTGGTGTTAACGATCGCAATATTGGCATTGGACACCGGGTGTAGGAATTCGGCGCCTATGCCTCCATCGGAGGGCCACGTTTCCCAGCTAAAGGTCCGCGTCTCGCCATCCATATTGGCCAGCGTCGCCGCGGCGATCGAGACGTTGTCTTCCGCTCTTTCGCCAGGATTGTTCAACGTCGCAGGTTCTGTAATGCTGTATCCCCTCTGCCGGCCATGTACGAGAAAATGACGAACCGCCAGACCATCGGGATAGATGGTGTAGTACTCGTCCGCCCAAGCTCCCCAACCGGTGATCGGATCCTCCTCCCCGATGTTGTACTTGACATCCGTCAAGGCATACCGCCAGTGAACGACAACGCGCGCAGCGCTGTTTTCGAGCAGGCGAACGTGAGCATAGCGGGCCTGCTTGTCGGACATATGCTCCTCACACCCAAACTCACCTCTTGCTCCCTCCGCGCTTTGGTCTCCGATCCAGCGGCCGTTCTCTGTGACCAGATTCATGTTGTATGTTGTCCCGTGCCAGAACACCATCTTGTACGATTGGTCGTCGAAGGTGACGACCAGGTCCGGATACTCGTCGATTCGCCACAGCTGGTCCCACTCAGGATAGAACTTCAGACGCGTATAAAAAGCGCCAAATTGCTTGTCTCCGACCGGGATTACGGGAAGCTTGCGTGGGGTAAGTTCAGGTGGGGAAGCGGGACGCATCGATTCGTAGGCTGTCCTGATCTCGCCGGCATCGAGAGCGCGGCCGTAGATCTTCAGCTCGTCGATGATTCCGTCAAACGAATACGACGCTGGAATCTTCAACGATGCGGCGGCCGGAACTTCTTCCACGTTGCGGCCGATCTGAAATTCGCCTGCGGTGGGTTGACCATTACTAGGGTCTACTTCACCTTGACCGAGGTGACCGGCAATATTGAGACGCCCGGCTTCCTGGCCGTTGATGTAGAGGCTAAGGCCGTTTTGGGGATCGAAAGTGCCGGCTATATGCGACCACTGCATGAACGGAACTTGCACCGCCGAAAAGCACTCCCGCCATTGATCATCAACGAAAACGCGCAAACCGATGTGCCCAGTGGCGTCCAGTCCAAAGAAATAGCGATTCTTCTGCTCGACGATGGCATTCCAATTCCAAGGGTACGCTTGCGGTGCGATCCAGGCCTCGAATGTCACAGCCTCGTGGATCTCCGGCAGATCTGATTTGCGTGTAATGCGGGTCGTGAATCCGTCGAACTTGATTCCCTTGCCACGGACGCCGCTCACCAGCGAGAAATTCCCTTGGATCACGTCTTCCGTCTGCTTGCTGCTTTCAACGGTAACCGTACCCTTCACTTCATCGAACGGCCAGTAGGCCACCAGCCTCTGATCTTGCCCGAATCCTGACCGGCAAACCAGAACCAACAACGCTATCCAACCTAGTCGACGCAGCAGCATGGACACACTCATTAGGCTCCAGACCAAGTACTCGGATTGAAATCCCCCGCATGCTTACTTTGTTTACATTCTTCGGGACCGTTCAATGGGGGCATCGCGCACCTCACACCATTAGAAATCCCCCGTTCACCTCAATTACTTGGCCCTGAATGAATCGAGCACCTTCCGAACAAAGAAAAACAATCACATCGGCAATATCATTTGCTGTCCCAAGGCGCTGTAAGGGCGTCGCAGCCACGACCGCATCAAGAGACTCCCGTGCAGAAAACTTCTTGTGGTAATTCGTATCGATAGTTCCAGGTGAAATTGCATTTATGCGAATACCTTTTGGTCCAAATTCTCGAGCGAGTCCTTTCGTCATTGTCGATAGCGCCGCTTTTGCTGAGGAGTACGCAATTGCCCCAATGCCACCGCCAAAGCGGGCCGCTACTGAGGTAATGTTCACCACACAACCACGTCCGCGCTGCACCATCGAGGGAAGGAGAGCCTTTGTCGTCAGGAATGCGCTTGTTACATTCAACGTGAAGACTTCTGACCACAGTTGTTCGGTAATCTCCAGAAACGGCTTTCTCTGTATCAGAGGACGGTGTCCTGCTCGTAGTTGGAGGTTTGAGGAGCGGCGCTCAGGTTCATTTTACGCGGCCTCCTGTTGAGCGGTAGCCGGTTCACTTATTTTCCTTCCCAAGATGGTCTCCAGTTGCCACAGATCCTTCCAGCCCATGATGCGGCGGAAGTTCTTCTCTGTCGCCAGAAAGGAAGCCGCCGCCCAACGCTGGACCATGGCCGCATCCCGCCAGCGGCAGACGCGCCGGGTCCGCATGCGCACGCCCGACTGCGGGCTTTCGATCAAGTTGGTCGTGGCCAAGCAGCGATGCAGAGATGGCGGAATGCCCAAGCGGTTGATGGTGAAACATTCCTCCAACCCTTCCCGCAAACTGTTCGCTGCCGCCGGCGATTCCTGCTCCAGCCAGTCGGCCAGTTTCCGCAGCCGCGCCATGCCTGCTTTCGCTTCCAGTTTGTAGCTGGCGCGCATGGCCGCTTTTACCTGGTCCTTCTGTTCCTCCGGCAGGCGGTCGCACACGTTGCGGATCTTGTGATTGCGGCAACGCTGTACCGGATGCTGCGCTCCGAACACTTTGTTAATCGCAGCTCGCAACGCTTTGGCTCCGTCGATCACGAACAAGCGCTTGGCCTTCGGGTCCAGCCCACGCGCCACTAACTGCTCCAGTAAGTCCTCCACCGCTGCCGCGTTTTCTGTCGCTCCCGGCTGCATACCCAGCACGTGCTTGTGTCCCCCGCCATCCACGCCCACCGCGCTGATCACATGATGCTCGCCGAATTGCATCCCGTCGAGGTAGATCACCAGCAGATCGATCCCCTCGAAGCGTCGCTCCAGCAGCTCCTTCAGCGCTTCCTCTCCCGCTTCCGCCGCTTCCCGGCTCACCGTCGACTTCGACACCCCGCAGGTCGAAGCCATCTCCGGCAGCACCTCCGCATACTGCCGGGTGGAGATGCCGCGCATCAGCACATCCAGCATCCGCTGGCTCATCCCGTTTTCCTGCATCGCCTCGTAGGCGGGGATCGCCACTTCGCCGCCGCCTTTCTCCCGCAGTCGCGGCTTCGTCACCCCCAGTTTGCGTTCTTTCAAACACACTCGCCCCGCCTGCCGGCCATGCCAGAGCAGGCTTCCGCGCCTCTGGCCGGGCGTTCGCGGCCCCGCCACTTGCTCGGCCGAGAGCTGCAAGACGGCTTCAATCGTGGCTCGCCCGGCCATATCGATCAGCTCATCGACGGCCAGTCGCGATTGCTCAATCAAATCGACCATGGGCAGTAGTCCTTGCCCATGGCGGCTGAAGAACTCCGCCAGCTTCCTGGCGTTGCTTTGTCCTTTGCTGGTGACGGTGTGATAGCTTCTTCGCAAGGCGGTTCTCCTTTCCATGAGAAAGTTTCCAACCCGACTCTACCAAGAATCGGGTCGAGAACCGCCCCTCTTAACCTCTAACTAGGAATGGGCCACCGTCTATCAGAGAACCAGCGTTATTCACCAAAATGTCAATTGGCCTTTGCAAGTTTTCGAACGAACCAGTGAATTGCGCAATGCTCGAACTGTTACTCAAATCTGCGGAGATGAGTTCCCCATCGCCCCGGACTTGGCGAATCTTCTCAAGAACTTCTGTCGCGCCCTGCAGGTTTTCATGGTAGTGAATAAGCGTATACGCGCCGTTGGCTCCAAATCGAAATGCCGTTTCCGCCCCTATCCCACTACTTGCACCCGTGACTAGCGCGGTTAGCCCTTTAAGTTCGCTCTCGACCACAAGAATCCCTCAGTATCTCTGTCGAGACGGCAGCAATGGCCAATCTTGTTGTCCAACTTGCCACACGCTAGTGTGCGCACCGTTCAAGAAACTGCGAGTCACTGATTAACGCCGCTCGCCAAGAAACCGCCGTCGACAATCACTACGGAGCCAGTCATAAAGCTGGCCGCATCTGAAGCAAGAAGAATCGCCGCTCCCACCACCTCTTCCGCGTTGCCAAACCTCTTCATCGGTGTGCGCATCAGCAATTCCTGCCCTCGGGCAGTGCCTTGCAATAGCTGTGAATTTAGTGCGGTTGGAAATACGCCGGGCGCAATCGCATTGACGCAAACTCCACGACCTGCCCACTCAACTGCTAACGATCTCGTCAGCGATTGAACTGCCGCTTTACTGGCCGCGTAGGCCGCGACTTCATGCAGCGCCACGAATGCATTGAGCGACGTGATGTTGAGGACTCGTCCATATCCTTTTTGTAGCATGTGGCGCCCGAATATCTGGCAGGCGCGGAGCACACCCATCAGGTTTGTATCCAAAATCTCCTGCCAGTCTCGTTCAGACGAGTCCATTGTGGGTCCCCGTGTTATGCGCCCAGCGGAATTAACAAGAATGTCGACTTTCCCGAACGCGTCCAGGACGGTGGAGAGCAGGTGTTCCAGTGAACCCCTATCATTGACGTCAACGGTGATGGACAGGCTGCGGCAACCGATGGCCTCGATTTCGGCAGAAACTGCCTTTACTTGGTCAGGTCGGCGGCCACTTGCGATGACATCAGCACCCGCGTGTGCCAGTCCCAGGGCGATTGTCTGGCCTATGCCAGATGTGCCGCCGACCACAACCGCGGTCCTACCCTTCAGATCCAACCCACGGTAAGCCATTTTTGTTCAGCTTTCTTACAGTGAAACCTTCAATTGCGTGAACACTAGCTCGGCTCAGGATGGCAGAGGCTCCGAGTCTCCGTAGAGAGTCTCGCTTGAATGTCTGATTATTCTTAAGCCGCACGGCGGCGTAGTGCTCCCGCACTCCACCGCCCTGTGCCTCACGCAATCAAGCTCTCAGAAGTAAAACTTCAACGCCATTTGCAGCTGCCGCTCAGTGTTTGCAGTGTAAGACACTACGCCAAAAAACCCGGGACCATCCGGCAGAAAATTGTCGGGAGTCCCCATTACCGGCGTATTGGTCGCGTTGAAAGCTTCAGCTCTGAATTCGAATCTCTTAGACTCAGATATCGAGAAGGAGCGGAACAACGAAAGATCCAAGTTTCTGCCCCAGTCGGCGCGCAGAGTGTTTCGCCCCGAATTCCCGAACGTCCCCGTGTCGGGATTGGCGAAAGCTGCTGGGTTGATCGGATTTATTTTGTTCGGCGTATACCCCGGTCCGCTTGCGTGAGGATCTCCTACTAGATTGGCAAGTTCCGCACCATTGAAGTTTTGAATATTGGAAATTGAATTGTCGGTAAAGATGCTATAACGTGGCCCGCTGTTCAAAGAGACAATTCCATTCAGCTGCCAGTTGCCGATGATGTGATTGACGATGCTGCTGCCGGTGCTGAATCGGTTGCCGGCACCAAATGGGAGCGGAAGAACAAAACTGCCAGCAAAGATGTGAGCGAGATCGTGGGCAGCCGGCCCGCGATCCATTCCCAAATTGTATGGGTTCTGGATAATGCACCCTGAGTTGTAGCCGTCACAACCGGTAGTGAGCGCCTTCGACCATGTATATGACAGCGTAGATGCAACTCCTGAATGCAACTTAAACTGCGACGAGATTTGCAGAGCATTGTAGTTGGTTGACGAAATGCTCTTGGTATAAGGTGCCTGAAACTGAATGTATGGGTAAGGGACGTTCCCCCCGGGTGTGGCCGCGGCATTGGCCGTGATCGTGGTTGCGATTCTGTCGTTACGCGAGCCTACGTAGTTGATTGTTGCGACAGCACCGGGAGCCAGCTCTCGCTGGAATCCAAAATTCCATTGATCCGAATACCCGTTCTTGAGGTGGGGATCGGTGTAAGGACTCGCGTTTCGAGGCGTAAACGGCGTTGCATCGGGCTGAATACTACCGGTGCCACTTCCCAAGTTGAGAGGATCATTGGCTAGTGCTGTGGGTGGTCCAAAGAGATTGAAGCCGCCGGGTGTTGACACGAACGCCACATTTGGCCAGAGCTGAGTGAAGTTCGAAATGTTTTCAGTTATACCGGCCCAATTGTCATAGAACCTACCATACCCGCCATGCATAACCGTTTTCGGTGTCAGTCGATAGGCGAAACCGATTCTGGGCTGAATGTTGCTGTAGTCATCCTGGGGGATTTTTCCGTTGCTGGTGATCGTCACGTTTGCAGGCAGAGTACCACCGGGAATGCAAGGTGCTCCCTGAGTTGACGAGCATGCCGGAGCGGCTTTCTGGAGAATGTACGTTCCGTTGCTGAAGTTGAAGTCGCCAGTAATGTCGCTTCCGTTAGAGGCCTTGCCTTGGCGGGGATTGACGGTCAGGTCGTAACGCAGGCCCAAGTTGAGGGTAAGCTTATCCGTGACCCTCCACTGATCCTGGAAATAGGTGCCGATGATCTTCCCGCCGTGGAGCAGCGAATATACGTTGTCCACTTCGGCATAGGAAGGGACGCCCAGCACCATGGACGCCAAGGCGTCCCCTGTATTCGCGTCAAAGTTAGCGTCCTGCGTCTGCGACTGATCAAAGTTGTTTTGGGAACCGTAGAAGGGTTGTTCCCATCCATAGTAGGCTAGGCTGGCACCGGTGCGTAAGTTGTGTCTTCCAATGGTCTTGGAGTAATCACCTCGGTATTCCCAGATGTTTGTGTAATGTAGGTTGCCGACATAATATCCGCCGCTGAGGTAGTTCTCGCCAATATAAACTGACGGAACGATGGGGCCACCAAAATCGCCGTGGTTGTAGAAGTTAGGAGAAAACCCAGCATTCTGGAAGAAGTCCGACGGCACATGCGCCCAAGTTCCTGCATGGTTAGCCTGGGCTGATACGCGACCAAATGTTAACTCGAGAACGGAGCTTGAACCAAAGGTGTGGGTCCAGTTCGCCGCGATGTTATAGTTGTTATCGTGGGTAGTCCCGATTATACCCGGGAAACCACCGGATGCGGTAATAGGCTCCCAAGCTTGAGTCCAGCGCGCGAAAAGGCGATCCTTCGTGCCGATCTGTTGGTCGAAACGCACGGAAACCTGATCCTGACGGACGATCGCGGGAGTCGTATCGACGCCATTCCATTGTGGGTAACCGGGCACGGTGACCGGGGCCGGGAAGAGCGTGTTCGCATAATAAACCGTCGTGGGGTTGATCATGCTGGAGGGAATCTTGTTGCAAGGAGTTCCTGCTGCCTGGATATTGCCTGGGGCTGGGAGAGGGTTCCCATTCGCATCGCACATGAAAGGCTGGACGTTGGAACCATCGTTGCTAAACGGGTTGTAGAGCTGTATGCCTTGACTGTCGAGATTGCTGAAGTCGCCTCCCAATTGGTCCGCCGTTGGAGTCCGAAAGAAGCTGTTTGATGCTGTGTGGTTGCGGTATCCCTCGTAGGAAACGTAGAAGAACGTCTTATTGTGGCCGTTATAGTGCGGCAGAATCAGTGGGCCACCGATGGCTCCGCCGAACTGGTTTTGTTTCAGCGGAGTCTTGTTTGGGTGGAAATAGTTTGCCGCATCCATGGCGTCGTTACGCAGGAATTCCCAGACATCACCGTGGAATTGGTTGCTTCCCGACTTGGTAACCACGTTTACAATCCCACCTAGTACTTGCCCGAACTGCGCTTCGTCATTGTGGGATTGGACTTTGAACTCCTGGATGTCATCAAGCGTGGGCTGCACAGCATACGTGTCGCGAATTGAACCATAGTTGTTGATGCCGTCCAACAAATACATATTGCTGCGGTTGTTCTGGCCATTGATTGCGGGAAGGACAACGGTTCCGGTGGGATTGCCGAAGAAACCGCCCCCGAAGCCAGCATTTTCCGTGTTGTTTACGGGACTCACTCCCGGCCCGAGCAGCAGTAGTTCGGTGAAATTGCGTCCATTCAGCGGCAAGGAGTTGACCTCGCTCGTCCCGATCACCGCCCCAAGTTCAGCCGTAGAGGTTTCAATCTGTACAGCACCCGCAGAAACCTCGACCGTCGTGTTCGCGCTGCCGACCTTTAGATCGAAGTTGATTGTAGCCGTTTGATTCACCGCGAGTTCAAACTCGGGCGCCTTGCCGGTGGAAAAACCCTCTTTCGAGACGGTAGCTGTGTATATTCCCGGACTGATATTAACCAGCGAGTAGCTTCCGGTACCGTTGCTTTTAGTTGTTTGCTTGAATCCGGTGCTGGTATTGATCAGAGTGACGGTTGCGTCTGGCACTGCGGCACCCGAGGGATCTCGGACCGTGCCGTTCAGAGCAGCTGCAGCAGTACCGGCTTGCGCCGCGGCGCTTTTCGAGAGGCCGAAACAGACCGCTATAGTCAGCATTGCCAAACTGAGAATCCTTAACAATGTGTAATTCGGAGCATTCATAAAGCCTCCCTCTCTACGGTTTTTCAGAAAAGTTGAGCCCAAGAAAACAAAGATAAATTGATCCAGCCAATTACGACTCAGAACGCTAGCACCGCCCCATTTCCATTGTCAAGTGCTATCACTCCGGCTCGATTGTTGCCCTCAACTGGCGTTTTCCCAAGATTAATTGAGGTTTGGTTCACAACCGCAACGTTGACGGGGACTCGGTTTGCTCCTAAGATTTAACCTCGTATGGTTCATCCAATCTATGGTTTATTCAGGTCACACAATATAGAACCGGTAACTGACGAGAGTTGCAGTTGACCCCGCGGTCGTTGAATCTGCTTTTCGAGGGTAATAATTATGAACTACGGCCTTGCAATTCGTGATTCGGCAACCTTGGACCTTGTATGTCTCGGTGCGCTCGTTCATCGGCTCGACCCAGGTATAATTCCTTTCCGCAAGGCGCACGAGTGCCAGATTCATGTCAGCGGCGGTGAATTCAATGTAGCCGCCAACCTCTCCGACTGTTTCGGTCTGCATACAGGTATTGTTAGCGCAATGGTCAAATATCCTATCGGCGACCTGGTTGCTGAGCGGGTTCGGGCCATGGGCGTGACACCGTTCTATAAGATGTTCCAACATAACGGCGTCACCGGCCCTAATATTGCTTCTGTATACAGCGATCGAGCATACGGAGTGCGTGGGCCTGTGGTCTTTTACAACCGGGCGAATGAGGCAGCAGGGCAATTGAAACCGGGCGACGTTGATTGGAGCGCCATTTTTCGCGCAGGCGCGCGCTGGTTTCATAGTGGCGGGATTTTCGCAGCTCTTTCTGACACAACCTCGGAGTTGATCATCGAGGGCATGCAGGCTGCGAAGAACTCCGGGGCGGTTGTCTCCTTCGATCTGAACTTCCGGGAGAAACTGTGGAATCTATCGGGCGGACAGAAGCGTGCGCGCCAAGTGATTGGACGCATCCTAAGAAACGTCGATGTCCTCGTCGGCAACGAAGAGGATCTACAGAAAGGGCTTGGGATCGCCGGTCCCGAGACAACCACAACATCTAAACTCGACCCACAAGCCTTCCTAGGAATGATTGATAGGGTTCTGGAGCGGTATCCTCACATCAAGATCATTGCCACTACTTTACGTGAGGTCCATTCCACGAACCGTCACGGCTGGGGCGCTGTGGCATGGATCAACGGTCAAACCTGCATGTCTCCACAGTGTCAGCTTGACGTATACGACCGGATAGGTGGCGGCGATGGTTTTGCATCCGGATTTTTCTATGGAATTCTCGCCGGGGAGTCACCGGAACAAGCGATGAAACTTGGCTGGGCACATGGTGCGCTGCTTACGACTTTTCCAGGCGACACGACAATGGCGACATTAGACCAAGTCCGATCCTTTGCACAGGGCGGGACGGCGCGCGTTCAGCGCTGAGCAAATATCAACAATTTCGTTCAAACCCGGAGGTTCGAAAATGAGCACCGTATCCGCGCCTGCGTCTTTCATGACTGGGAAAGGCCAGCCGGATTTTGATCTCCGTCCAGCCGACCTGCGCGAGATTCTTTCGGAAGCACTGTCCACGATTTCGCGGGGCTCATCCGTGTTGGCAATAGTGGCGGATAAAACACGGGACGACAACACGGACATTTTGTTCCCTTTGGCGGCTCAGATCTTGGCAGATCGCAAGATTGCGAAATTTGATGCTCTCGTCGCCCAAGGCACCCATACGCCAATGCCGGACCAGGAGAAGCGGATAAAGATCGGAGCCCGTGGCACAACACAAGTTCCCGGTCTCGGTCACATCTTCGACCACGACTGGGCGGACCCAGACAAACTGGTGACGATCGGCATTTTGAATTCAGAACGTGTGAAAGAGATTACCGGCGGCTTAATTGACCGGTCGATAGAGCTGAAAGTGAATCGACTGCTGGCTCCTGGACTCTACGACACTGTTCTGATCTTTGGAACAACCGTTCCGCATGAAGTTGCAGGTTTTTCTGGCGGGGCAAAATACTTCTTCCCCGGCGTGGCCGGGCCGGAACTGACCCACGCCACCCACTGGCTAGGTGCATTAGCAACCATCGAAAAGGTGATTGGCCGAGTCGAAACACCCACTCGTCACCTCTTCGAAGCGGCGGCAGATTTCGTGCCATCCCGGGTCATCTCGCTCAACTCAGTCGTGACGCGCGACGGTGGCCGGCTCCGAACGCACGCGCTTTTTTGTGGGAACTTCCGGCAAGGTGTTCGGAAAGCCGCCGAAGTAAGCCGCCATCTGCACATCAAATACACGCGACGAAAGTACAAGCGAGTTGTTGCTTTACTCGACGAGCACTATGACGATCTCTGGGTTGGCGGCAAAGCGAGCTACCGTTTAGGCCCGGTGATCGAAGAAGACGGCGCATTGATCATTTTCGCGCCACAACTTACGACTATTTCGGAGACACACGAGACGCTGATCAAGCGATACGGTTATGCCCCGCTGGAGAGGATCCGGGAGCTGGTATCACAGTCGCAAGAATTGCAGCAGAATCTCTGCGTGGCGGCTCACCTTGCCCACGTAAGTTTTGCGGGACGACGTTTGGCCGACGGCTCAATTGTGCCGCGATATTCGATCACCTTGGCATCGGCGGTCGATCCAGACACTTGCCGGCACGTGAATCTCAGGTACTTGGACCCGCGCATTTTCCGTCGGAAAGATTACGAGGGCGATGCTGACACCTTGGTAGTGGAGCAAGCAGGACGAGATCTTTATCTGGTTGAGCCTCTCGCGGACTGAGCTGCTGTACGAACCGTTCTGAATCAGTGCAGCGACTGAGGTCAGCCGATTTCACGTTACCTCCCGGCAGCCGTCGAGGGCGTACGATGAGGTTGCGGCTGAGGCAGGCCACCCCGGCGAAGTCCTCCTCCTTGGCTAGCATTTCGGTCTCTAATGTCAGCAACCGCGAGGTTAGAGCAGCGGAGAAGGTGGGCATCTTGCTGCCCTTGTGCCGACGGTAGAATTCCCTTTTCCTCGTACGGGCCTGAAACCGTAACCTTTTCCAAGAAATGCAGTTCATCGGGGCTTCTCGCAAGAATGGCACCGCCGATGCCGGTTGCCTTCAAGAAGTCCGGTCGCGATGCTCACCTCGATGAATCCATAGTCAGAGTCCCTTTTGATGGCTCGCCCCTCTTCGCCCCGGGAGATGCTATCTCGTTGAGGCTTTCGCGGAACGAACTGCTATGCTCGCCATTCGAATTCAGCGTGATGCCGGCGTTGGCGTTAGCGAAAAGTGTACGGGTGCAATTAGCTGTGCTCGAATCCAGACCACAAGACTAGAGCCTTCCAACCGGTCGATGTGGCCGATGCGGAAGTTTTTGCCCTCCGCAACAAGCTTGCCGTTCAATCGCAGTGCTGCGCCTCCCCTGCCCCAGCCGTCGATGACGAATGCCAAGTTCACCGCCAACGATTTCGCGCTGGCGCCAAAGTTGGTCCCACTCCGGGTAAAACTTCAGACTTGTGTAGAACGCACCAAACCGCTTTTGTCCATCCGGAATGCTGGGCAGCTTGCGCCAGGTCAGTGGAGGCGGAGAAGTGGGGACGCAGAGAGTCGTACGATCTCTTGATCTCGCTGGCATCAAGGGCGCGGCCGTAGATTTTCAGTTCATCGATGATTCCGTCAAAAGAATACGAAGCTGGAATCGGCCTCGTTGCGGCGGCGGGGAGTTCGTCGAGGTTGCGGCCAATCTGGAAGGCGCCGCCCGCGGCTTGCCGTCTCGCGAAGTATTTATCCTCAATCTCGTTCGGCTCGAAAGAACGCCTCCGGGCGAAACGGCCAGTGATTTTCAGACGACCAGCCTCCAGCCCATTGATATAGATGGTAAGGCCACTGTTGGTATCGAAAGTCGCGGCTATATGGGATCACTCCATCAAGGGGCACCTGAGCGGCCGAAACACACTCGCGCCAATGATCGTCGAGGAAAACTCGCAAACCGATGTGCCCGGTCTCGTCCAACCCAAAGAAGTATCGGTCCCTCTGCTCGACGATAGCACTCCAATTCCAAGGATAGGCCTGAGGAGCTATCCAAGCTTCCACACACCGTCCACGAAGGTATCGCGTGTAATCCGGGTCGTGAACCCATCAAACTTGAGGCCCTGGCCTCGGACTCCGCTCACAAAAGAGAAATTTCCTCGGATTACGTCGGTAGTCTGTTTGCTGGCCTCAACAACGGCTGTCCCGCTCGCACCGTCGAACGGCCAGTACGCTACCAGTCCGTTATCTTGCCCGAATGCTGACTGGCAAATGAAAAGCAATATAGCTAGCTCCCACCGACGCAGCAGCATAGATGCCTCCATCAATGGCTCTGCAGGATCCTCGTTATCCGGTTGAGTTTTGGCTTGCTGGCTGAATCCTCGCCTACTAGCAGGCTGCTGAAAAACTAGCGATGGACATAGTTTCCTTTGCCGTCTTTCATTGTTTTCATCTATCTATGTCGGAAAAGTTGATTCTCAGTGCTTTTCCAGCCCCCAGCGCTATCTTTTTGCGCTGCGGGACACACTTCGGCCTCGACTTACACCGCAGGAACTGCGGCCGCGAGGTTTCGCATGCGCACCAGATTGTAGGCCGCGCAGGCGAAGGTGAAGATCCAATCCACCACGCAGACGCCGCGATGTCGCAGCTTCCGCATCAGCGCAATCGTCTTCAGCCAGCCGAAGCACTCCTCGATTCGCTTCCTCTTTCTTTGGCTGATGGCGTAGCCGGAGTGCCGCGTCGTCCGCCCATCGATGGCGCTGCCGCCAGGCCGTTTGTGGTTCTGCGCCACATGCGGCGTCACATTCATATTCCGGCACTCGGCCACGAACCCCTGCGTGTCAAAGCCCTTGTCTCCCCCCACCGTCACCGGCTGCGTGCCCGGCAACTTCTCCAACATCACCAGCGCTGCATCCCGTTCTGCCGTCCCATTGGCCTGAAACACTTCCGCCGCCACGATCAGCCCGTTGCGGTTCTCCACCAACAGATTCCCGCTGTAACTCAACTTCGACTCCTTGCCCGCTCCTTTTCGCGCCAACTGCGCCTCCGGATCCGTCTTCGACTCATGCGTCTGGTTCGATCGCCGTTCGCCGTGAAAGTCCACCGTCGGGTTGCCGGGATCATCCGGGGGAGGGCCCGATTTCCCCTCTTTGGCTTGAAAACTCTTCGCTCCCGCCCAGGCTTCCAGCAGCGTCCCGTCTACCGTAAAATGCTCATCCGACGTCAGACCTTGGCCACTCGCTTGCGCCACCACCTGCGTCCACAACTCCTTGGCCACGTCCGCTTGCAGCAACCGATCGCGATTCTTAGTAAAGGTGGTCGCGTCCCACACCTCGTCATCCGCGTTCAGGCCTACGAACCAGCGGAACAGCAAGTTGTAGTCCATCTCTTCCATCAGCAAGCGCTCGCTGCGGATCGTGTACAGCATCTGCAGCAACTGCGCCCGCAACAGCTTCTCCGGCGGAATCGACGGCCGGCCCATGGCCGCGTACATGCTGTCAAACCGCGGCGACAACTGGGCGAGCACCACATCAACCATGGCCCGGATGGCACGCAGTGGATGATCCTGGCGCACGCGCGTTTCGGGTGACAAGTAACTGAACATATGATTCTGCTGCTGATCTGTTCCGCGCATGCCTTCTCGTAACATACTCAGCTGTGGATTAGCAGTACTTTTTCAGCAGCCTGCTAGGGATTGTGATAGACCTCTTTCATCATCGCCCACGACTGTTCCCCGGGAAGGGGAGCTTGCATCGGACCTGTTACGGAGAGCCACTTTTGGTTGCGAGGCTCCGCCGCGAGCTTTTCCATCTCTGCTTTGTAGTCTGTGCCGGTGTACTCGTAATATCCAAATAGGTAGTACTTCCCACCGCCGAGTTGACGCATGTAGATGGAAAAGTTATGCATGTGATATCTATCCAGCAAGTCGCGAACGCCAGGGTTGGATGCGGCGTGCAGGGCTTCGTACGCGCTGATCTGGTCGGCTTTGATTCCGATTACCATGCCGATGCGCTGTACGTGTGCGTTCTCGGTTTTGGCGAACATCGCTGCAGCCACTAGAGCAGCAGCAACGAATACTGTTGCAAATGCGAGTTTTCTCATTGGTTCCTCGTTGAGTTGCTAGCTTGTTGATTTACGCCACTGCTCAGGAAATCCGTCCGTCAATCCCCATTTGCCCATCTCGAAGTTGTTGAAACCCAACCTCAGTACTGGTGATTCTGGGCGCACTTGGAAATCGTGCTTTTCGGGGTCGACGAAAAGTGGATCGGCAAAAACGGAGTGCTGGTCAAAGCCTAGCTTCTGCCATTCCTCCAGGTTGTAGCGTTTCGCGTTGCGTCTGCCGTCTTCCGAGCGTAGCTGGTCTACCACCGCCTGGAATTCTCCACCGAAACAGTAGAAACAATTGTTATCGATCTTTTCGAGCCAAGGTCCAACTGCCGGAGGTGCGATGATCGAGTAAAACATCTGTGGCCACCAGGGCCATCCATCCGGCCATTTGGTGGTGCCGGAATCCATGATGGTGATGTTGCAGAAGTACTGGTCATGGTTATAGTTGTTTCCCACGTGGAAGCACGGGGCGCCTTTCGACAGGTACCAGATGTTGTTATAGACCTTCCGATATGCTCCTTCACGCAGCTTCATGCTGACGCCACCGACCGAGATGTTGTTGTATATCTCGTAGTTCGAAGCGCCGTCATCAAGATCGAGTCCCCACCCCGACTTTTCATCAAAGAAATTGTTGCGAACGATCACAGGTTCCATCGCATCGACGAGCGCCTCCCAGACATCGAGGCTGCGATCCGCTGTGTAGGGAGCGTGAGACTGCCCTAAAGCCCAGCCCCGATCCCGGCCCCATGCGTTAAAAGGGCCATGGTCACTGGTCTCGCGCACGGTGTCATGAGTATGGTTGTATTCGACAACGTGCCCGCCCCACGTACCGTCGCCGATGCAGATTGCCGCTCGGGGCATGTTGTATATCAAGTTGTGGCTGATGGTGATTCGCTTGGCACGGGAAACGTAGACGCCGGCAATCTGCTTCCCGTAAAAACCACAATCGTGAATCAAATTGTTGATTGCGTGGCATTCATAAGGGAAAGCACGCTGTGTGCCGTTCGTTTTCTCCAGGTCCCCCACAAAGCAGATCGCACTATCGCCTGTCTCTGTGAATTTGCATCCGACCACCGAGAATTCCCGGTTGTAGTTGTTGACGAAAACGGCGTTGCCCCCGATGGCATCAAACCAGCAACCCTCGATTGAGCAGTTGCGGGTACCTTCGGCAAAGACCGAGCCACTGCGCTGAATCGCCCAGTCGCTAAGCGACGGGACCTCATAGGCTTTCAGATAAGTCGTAGCGGTGTGCGCAATGCGGAAATCATGCAGAGACACGTGCTCCACAGGATCGTGCTGTGTGGCTGCAAACTGTATTGCGTGCTGGAGAATGGGCACCTCCACGAGTGCGCTTCGCAAATCAGTGCCTGGCTCGGGATAGTAGTAAAGAGTGCCCTTCTGCTTGTCTAGGAACCACTCGCCTGGCGCGTCCAGTTCCTCAAATACATTGTCGATAAAAAACCGTGAGCGTTCGTTAAGAACTGCGGGATTATGGCTCCATTTGGCGCCGATTTGTTGACCGCCATCGCCGAACCAGATCGAATCGGTGCTGAAGTCGATGCCCTTGATCTTCCATTGCAGGTTTCCCCAGTAAGCAGCTTGGAAAATGTGGATCTCCGCCTCCTGTGGATTCGCCCAACCTTTTCTTGTAAACGTGGCGGGGTCGAATCGTATTCCCCTGGGGGCCTGAGTGGAAAATGTCATGTCGTCGTCCAGACCCGCATAAGGGTTCACGGTCCCAGCGCGGATCGGACCCGCCGCCTGAACATATCCTGACTTCCCAGGATTCGAGGGATCGTAATTCGGATACCGGGCACGAATCTGGCGCTTACCGTTGATGAACAGCTGCGTGAACTCCAGCCCTGATGGAACCACGGCCATCATGATGCCGTTCTTATATGGGTTCCAGTTGCACGCCAGTTTGCGTCCGCCGCTGATTGTCACGCGCTCCCCGGGATAGGCGGCATAAATCATCGGCGCTTCCTTGCTGCCGGAATCCTCCCGACCGAAAGTCAGCGCACTCTTCAAGTAGTAGGTGCCTTCCCGAACCAACACTCTGACCGGAGCGGAACTGTTCCGTGATTGCCGAACAGCCTCTTGTGCGCGGTGAAGGGTTGCAAAGGGCAGTCTCTTAGTCCCAGGGCTCTTGTCATTTCCGGAAGAAGAAACATAGAAAGTTGCGGCTTCGCCCAACTCCGGCGCGCCCGCAGCGATAAGAGTTTCGCCTTGGCTGTAAACACCAGCCAGAGCAGCGGTGGCACTGAGCTTCAAGAATTCTCGACGTTTCATAGGAGCACAATGGACGAACCAAATCGTACACTGGTTATTTAGAAAGTCAAGCAGAAGGGCGGAAGGAAGTGCATGCCGAAAAACTGGCGCATACAGAGGCAACATATCGTAGGGCACTGAAGCAGCTTGACCATGAAAATGGAACGGCGCGAGCGCCTCGCGTCATAATTGGTTCGATCAATGTGTCCTACTTCGTTACCGAGGTGAGGAGTGCTTTGGTGTCGGCAATGTGATCCAGCATCTGGCGCCGTGCTTCTTCCGAATTTCGCTCCTGAATCGCCGCATAGATTCGCTTGTGAAAAATCAGCGGGCGGTCGAGGGGCACGCGCGCGGAAAGTTGGGCCATGCTGGTTAGCAAGTTGTGGTGGATCACTCTAAACAACAAATGACAGATTCGATTGCCGCTGGCGCGAAAAATACATTCATGGAATGCAAGGTCCGCATCCAGCCTCTCTTGGTTCGTCCGGCAATGCTCCATTGAAACAATCGCCTTTCGGAGCCCGATCAGGTCCTCCGCGGTGGCGCGCTGAGCTGCCCGGGCCGCGAGCTCCGGTTCGACGATCATCCGCGTCTCCAACAGTTCATGATGGGAGAGGTCGTCTAAGAGGATGAGAAAATCGAGCGGCTCCTTAAGGGTCGCTTCTGCGCTGGCGCTTAGGTACGTCCCATCGCCCACCCTCTGGGTCAGGACACCCATTATCTCAAGCACTTTCAAGGCCTGGCGCAATGAGGCGCGGTTTACGCCAAACTCTTTCGCCAGTTCACGTTCAGGGGGGAATTTTCCTCCTGGTGCAATGGTCCCGGTCGAGATAAGGCGCTTGATCTTCTCGAGTATTTTGGCCGTAATCCGGCTATCGGCCGGTGTCTTGTGGCGAGTCGGTACTGAAGTTGCCCGATGTGCGACAGGCGGTACCATATTGTCCTTCCACGAAAAAACAACCAGCAGGTTCATTTTAGCGAGCTTCACACAATTCGTACAGCAACTCTGCTATTGAACCGCCTGATTGGAGAGCTTCCCGAACGATCCGCACTATGCCTGTTCGCCTTCAATTCTGAAGGTCCATGCCACTTTGCAAGGCCGTTTCGCTTCATCTTGAAGTGCACTCGGAGTCTCGATGACCATTCCCCCAGAGGTGTCGTCGTGCCATTTCAATGATTGGTTTACACCGAGCAGGGTGATCTTGGTTCTTTGCCCTGCTCGTACGGTCCTCAACCTGAGTCTTGGACCAGGCCATTGCAAACAGATGGCGTAGATCGCTCGTCCATCTTTGCGGCGAGTGAAGCGAATCGGGCCATTTTCGCTGCTTACAGCAGGCTGTTCGCCATTTTCGAGCCGGGATTCGGCAAAGGAAGCGTCTTGGCCTTCTTTCCACAAATCACCCGGTCGCGGCCTGGTTTCGTAAATCGCTTCGCCATTTACCTTCAACCATTGGCCGACTTCCTCCAGTTGATTCATTGCGGTGGGACTGAACCTGCCATTACGGTCTGGACCGATACCTACCATGAAATTGCCGCCCTTCGCCACTGTGTCGGCGAGATTTTGGATAACCCACGTACTGCCCTTGAAATGGTTATCGGCGCCGCCATAAGAAAAGCCGCGGCCTAACGGATAGATCACGAACCAGGGTATGTCTGTCGTTCCCTTTCCACCAGGCACATAGCGTTCGGGGGTGTAGTAGTCACCGTAATTACCGATGCCGCGTGCGCGGAACATTACATCCGGCTGAAGCCTACGAAGTGCCAACATCGTCTCTCGCAACTGAGGCCACACCTCTTTCCCCAGCCACATGTCCAGACACACCATATCGATCTTGCCGTAGTTCGTCAGCAACTCCATAAGTTGCTGACGATGATGCGCCATCATCCGCGTTTGTTCTTCTTGGGTAGGATCCGGAATGCCATACAACTCTGGCTGAAGGGGATGTCTGCAATAGGGACGAAAGTCCGCGTCGTACCAGTTCGGATGAGAAAAGTAGAGATCGATCTTCAGCCCATGCTTGCGACCCGCATCACACACTTCTCTTACTACGTCTCGCTTGAACGGCGTCTCCATAATGCTGTAAGCCAGGTCGCAATTCTGGAGTTTAGGTCCCCCCGGTGCCGTCCAGTCAACACGACTCGTTACTCTCCTTTTCGTGTCGTACATGGAGAAGCCTTCGTGATGATTGCAAGTGATGGCAAACATCTTCATCCCATTCTCTTTGAAGAACTTCATCCATTCATCAGCGTTGAACCCTGTGGGATTCCAAGTTTTGTATTGCTCCTGAAATTCCTGCTTCTCCGCAGGCGACAATCTTAGAAATGGCCAACTATAATAGTGTCCCACCACTCCTTGAGTGCGTAAGGCCCCCAGTGGATACGCACGCCATATTTAATATCGCGAAACGCCTCGAAGGCCGATGCGGAAGCATGTCGGTATTCCGGACCGGGTTCGTCAACGTAATCTTTCACCGCCTTCCAATTCTCGTCCGATTCCGGCACCCAGATGTTTCCACGCGGAGGAACGTAATCTTGGGCTAACGCCGATGTGGCTAAGTTGCTCGCGAACACACGACGGATCCGCTTGGTAGCCAGAACGGAGGCAATCCCCAAACTTTTTAAGAAAGACCTTCTCGTGTTGTCGTCCATTGATTCCTCCTGCTTCCGGAAATAGTTGCCTTAAGGACAGGGCCTCGATGGCTCGGCGCACTACACCGTCATTCACTCATTCACTCTATGACAAAAGCCGAACTTCCCAGGTTTGAGAAGCTCGGCTTTGCAATGCACGATTACTAAACTGATCTGCATTGCAGCGCGAACAGTCGAGTAGCTACAGAAATGATCCTCCACGCGTATGCCACTCACCGCCCATTGTTCAGTTCCGGCAAACCACAGCGCGTCCAAATCTTTAAATTGCCTAGTAGTCCCACTGTTTGTTCCGCACGGACTGCAACAGTTTCTGCACTTCTGCTAGAAGAAGCAGGTCAACCGGTTCCTGATGCCATTCAACGTTGCGTCGCACAGATTCGGGATTGGCGGAGCTGAAAAGAGTAGTCGGAAGACTGGGGTTCTGGCTGGCAAATTGTAGTGCTAATTTCGCGATCGAACTACCTTGCTTTCGACAGAAGTCGGCCGCTGTTTTGAAAGTGGCTCGGTCTTGAGCACTTGCAGGATGCCAATCCGCGGGTCCACGGTCAGTTAACAAGGCGCTGCCGAATGGAGAACCATTGATGATTCCAATTCCCTTGGCCTCGGCAATAGGCAGCAATTCTGTAATTCGCGTGTCGTTAAGGCAGTAGTGATTATGAACTAGGGCGGCATCCACATCGAGCGAAGAAAAGATTCTCATCCAAAGATCCATTGGATAAATTCCGAAGCTGACGCCGCCTATACGCCCTTCCCGTTTCAACTCCATCACCGATTCATAGCCTTCGGTGAGAGCCCACTCAGTGTGCTTACGCCCCTGGTATTCGATATCGTGGATGTGAATCAAATCGAAATACTCAGTTCCCAAGCGCTCAGCACTCTCGTCAATCGACTTGCGAATCCGAGCGCGTGAATAGTCGAGTGTGTCTTCGCCGTAAGTGCCGGGCTCGGTATACTTGCCCACTTTCGTCGAGAGATAATAAAGGTCGCGCCTGACGCCCCGTAATGCCTTTCCGAGAACTGTCTCAGAGACTGTCCCTGCATATGCGGGCGCCACGTCGAAGTAGTTGATCCCGCATTCCAGTGCCACATGCACCGCCTTGATGGCTTCCTTTTCATCGACAGAACGGAAAACGCCACCAAGAGATGAGGCTCCGAAGCTCAGCCGGGAGACCTTCATCCCGGTCCGTCCAAGAATATTGCTTTCCATAAAAGCTCGCACCTTGATATCGAGATTCAGCACACAATGACGAGTCGAGCGCACCATGAGGTCGAGCGATTGTTCCACAACCGCACTGCTTTTTATTTCGTGGCACTCGACGCCGGACAGCATTGCGCTAATGCGTTCGGGAACCGGCGAGCCCCCATTGGAGCTCGAATACGGCTTGCTTGCTATGCATCGCTATCTCGAACTTCCACGACCGCTTTCATCATCCCAACTTTTTCGGAGAGCTCTTTAAACCGCGCGGGCACTTCGTCAAGACCGATCCGATCAGTAATCCAAGGCTCGGTATTGATCTTGTTTTCTTCAAGCATGCGGATGATGGATGGGAACAGTCCACAACTGTTTCGGCTCGCATAAATCGTGATCTCGCGGCGATGTAGCAGCGCGTCATCAATGCGTACGGGATCGCGCGTTAAGCCCACGAAAACAAGCCGTCCTCCAGGAGCTACATGGTTCAGACTGTCTGCCATGACGGCTGCGCTCCCCGTAGCATCCAATACCACGTCAGCTAGTCGTCCATCAGGCGTAGGTAAGGCTTCCACACCTAATTTGTGTGCAAAGTGTCTGCGCCAATCGTTGGTTTCTATGACTGCCACTTTCGCCCCGATGGCGGCGGCGAACTGACACACCGCCAGTCCGATGGGGCCGGCCCCGACCACCAGCACCTCTTCCCCCGCCCGCAATTGGCTTCTGTTTACGGCATGAGCCCCAATCCCCAAGGTCTCGACCAGAGCGAGTTGATCAAGCGACAGCATTTCTGATTTGTGCAATAGCTCAATCGGAACCCCTAAAAAGCCCTGCATGCCACCATCGACATGTACACCGAGCAGCCGAAGCTGTTCGCAACAGTTCGTTCTTCCCATTTTGCAGGTGCGGCATTGGCCGCAACTCATATACGGTTCGATGGCGCATCGATCGCCCGGGCGGAGCCCTCGCGTATTCTCGGGTACTTCCACGATTTCGCCCGCAAGTTCATGTCCTAGGACACGTGGGTATGTGTATATTGGGTGTCTTCCAGCAAGAGCATGGAAATCGCTTCCACAAACCCCGACTCGATGAACTCGAACTAGGGCTTGCCCACTGGAAGGCACTGGGCGTGGAATTATGACGTCGACAAACTCGCCCGGAGCATTCAGCAGAATTCTTCTCATAAAATGATTCCTCGCAGGGCGGATAGTCGGAGATTGCTTATATTGGTCCAGCCATCCGCCGGCGTGAATTGTAGAACACCATCCATCGTCGGTCAAGCCATACTGGTGGGCTCACTGTCAGAGACTCTTGAGATTTCTTAACAGAGCATTGATTCAAAGGGCCGAGCTGGGTCCTCCCAATTCGGAAATCCTTGACATTCAGAATTCATGAGTGGTAAAGTTCGCGGTCGTATTGGCCCATCCAAACGCCGTGAAGCGCTGCGCGGTGCCATCTATTGGACTGGTTACCGCAATGTGCGACCCAAGACTTGAGAGTACGGCAATAGCTCACAAGACTAGGAGCAGCGGCAAGCATGTTGTTTTTAGCGCAATCTCAGGCGTAGCGCGAGTTTTCTGCCGAACTCCTCGCGTCAATAGTTCAGCGGATGCAAAGACCATATGACCAAACGACTTCGTACACCACGACTTCGTACACCGATCGCATGCCTCCTACGACACAAACGACTAGGTAACGTCCACCCATCAACTGCTCGCACTGGATCTTACGAATGAGCTACGCCATGCAGCCTACCCTTACAATCCCAGCGATCGACGTCGCGATTATTCTGCTGTACATGTGTGGCATATTGACCATTGGCCTGCTGTCAGTGCGTCGGATCAAAATCACGGGCAACGTTTTTTTTCTCGCCGGACGATCGCTGTCGTGGCCATTAGTGGGTGCTGCTCTATTTGCTTCCAACATTTCGACCATCCACCTCGTTGGACTTACGGCGTCTGGCTACAATGAAGGTCTTGTTTGGGGGAACTTTGAATGGATGGCATCTTACACGCTCATCCTGCTATCGCTCGTGTTTGCTCCGTTCTATTTTCGAACCCGCATAGCAACTTTGCCGGAATTTCTGGAGCGCCGGTACAGTCCCGCGTCGCGCTCATTCTTGGCCTTCATGGCAATTGTCGCAGCCCTGTTCATCCACATTGGGATGAGTCTGTACGCCGGAGCCACCGTTTTCCACCGCTTTTTCGGTATTAACGTCGTCACGTCGATCGTGATTATTTCCACAGTCGTCGGGATTTACACCGTGCTCGGAGGTCTACGAGCCGTGGTCATCACCGAGACCGTCAATACGGTGATCCTGATACTGGGGGCGTTGTTGATTTTGGCGTTCTCTCTGGCAGCATTGCCCGGCCACGGTATCCATTCCTTGGAGCAGTTTAGGGCTGCTGCGAAGCCGGAACAATTATCCATGCTGCACACGCACGACTCGGCAGGTCTTAGCTGGTATGCCGTGCTGCTTGGTTACCCGATTCTCGGCATATGGTATTGGTGCACAGACCAAACGATTGTTCAAAGAGTGTTAGGAGCGCGCAGCTCAGAAGATGCTCAATTGGGACCCCTCTTTGCCGGATTTCTAAAGATCCTGCCTGTTTTTCTGCTCGTGCTGCCTGGCGTCATCGCATACGTACTGTTTCATAACATCATCGGGAGCGAGAGTAACCAGACGCTGCCGGTGCTCATTGAGCAACTGATCCCGACAGGGGTGCGGGGGGTGATTACTGCGGCAGTCTTAGCAGCTCTAATGAGCGCTGTCGCAGCCGCTCTCAACAGCATCGGAACCCTTGTGGCGGTTGACATAGTGGCACGGCTACGACCCAGCACGTCCGATCGTGCGCAGGTGACAATTGGCCGTATCAGTTCAGTTGTCGTCATGCTGCTGGCTATGGCCTGGTCAACCCAAGGTGGACGATACTCGAGCATCTTTGAAGCGATTAATGCCATTGCAGCTGACTTGGCACCTCCGATCACTGTGGTTTTTCTCTGGGGTGTGCTGTGGCGCCGAGGCACCAACCAAGCTTCACTCTACACGCTTATTTGCGGCTTTGCCATGGGAGCGATCGCGTTCATCCTGGACCTTCCTGCGTTCGGCACGGAGAAGATAGTCACTCACCGCTGGGGAATTCCTTTCATGATGCAGGCCTGGTGGATGTTTTGTATTTGCAGCGTCATCTACGTTGTGGTCACCCTCCTCACGCCGGCACCTGCGCCCGAATCGGTGGATGGCCTGACCTGGGATCACCCCCTAGCCGCTGTCACTCAGGAACGGTTTAAAGGCTTGCGAGACCCACGCTTAATCGCATCGGTCCTCGCAGTGACGGTCGCTGTTCTGTACTACATCTTCCGCTGAGGCCTGAGGTCGAGTGTCGCTGAGAAACACAAACGTAACTTGGGAACCTTTCGCGTTGCGCGGATTCTCTTCCGAAGGGCCGAGCGCGTAAGCATCCCCCGGCAGAACCGGGGGCTTTAGTTTGTGAGCCGCTCAAAGCGGCTGTGCGGGGTCGCGAACGCGGCCCCGAGTTTCTGGAGCCATCGGTCGGTGGCCGATTAGCGCCACAGGTTCATTTGGTCCAGGTGCTTGTCCTCTTGCTCCTGATTCCGGATGTAGTCCCGAATCACCCTCTCATCCCGCCCCACTGTAGACACGTAGTACCCACGCGCCCAGAAATGCTGCCCCGCAAAGTTCCTCTTCCTCTCCCCATACACCCGCGCCAGATGAATCGCGCTCTTCCTCTTGATAAACCCAATCACCTGCGACACCGCGTACTTCGGCGGAATCGCGATCATCATGTGCACGTGATCGGGCAGCGGGTGCCCTTCCTCAATTCGACTTTCCTTCTGCACGGCCAGCTTGCGGAACACTTCTCCCAAGTGCTGCCGCAACTCCCCGTATAGCGTCTTTCTGCGGCACTTCGGGATAAACACCACATGGTATTTGCACTCCCACCTCGTATGGCTTAGGCTTTCCATTTCGTCCATCGCAAAACTCCTTTGCGTGTGCTTGGCGGCCCACGTTTGCGAGTTTCCGCGATGGACTCCTGTATCTGTCAAACTCTTACTGCCTCCCCGGCAGAGCCGGGGGGTCTCCCTTCGGACTAGCAGAGTTGGGAATTGTGGCTAAAATGAAAATCGATACGCACCAACATTTTTGGAAGTATAACGATCGAGATTACCTATGGATGGCCGCTGGCATGGACAAGCTCCGTAAGGATCACCTGCCGACGGACTTGTTGCCACTCATGGATGCCGCTGGTATCAGTGCTACCGTCGCAGTCCAGGCTCGGCAGTGTCTCGAAGAGAGTACTTGGCTTCTGCAACTCGCGGACGAATATCCTTTCATCCATGCGGTAGTGGGCTGGGTGGATCTCAGCAGCGATCGCGTTGTGGAGCACCTTGAGCAGTTTGCTCAACACCCGAAATTCCGCGGTGTCAGACATGTCGTCCACGACGAACCGGATGACCAGTTTATGTTACGGGAAAGTTTCCTTAATGGGTTGAGCCAGCTGAAGCGATTCGGGCTAACTTACGACCTCCTCCTGTTCCCTCGGCATCTTCCCATTGCATGCGATGTGGTGAAGCGATTTCCAGACCAACTCTTCGTGCTCGACCACATTGCCAAACCTCCAGTTCGAGCCAAAGAAATGGAGCCATGGGCACGTGACCTCAAACGGCTGGCTAGTTTTGCCAATGTTTCCTGCAAGATTTCGGGGCTCGTAACAGAAGCCAAGTGGAATTCATGGGAAGCGCTGGATTTCGAGCCGTACCTCGATGTTGTACTTAGCGCATTTGGGCCGCAACGGCTAATGATCGGCTCGGATTGGCCGGTGTGCACTTTGGCGGCAGACTATACCTCTGTGATTAACTTAGAAACCGACTACATTGCCCGGCTTTCGGGCGATGAACAACATGCAATCTTGGAAAAGAACCCGATAGGGTTTTATTCCATCCAGTTCTGAGCGCATGCGGCGGGAAGGTTGGCGCCAGCCGCTGGCACCGGTCTCGCCTTGAGAACATCCCTGCGATTCGATGATTCTTGTGTTGTTCACCTGTTCACCATCCTATTTTCTATTGCGTGAACACCAGGATCGCAGCGCTCGCCGCTGGCAGTCCGCTCTTGCCATCAAGCGATGGTCCCGCAAGGCGCATCACCGATCCGCGTCCGGACCGCACGGGGATTGCTAGGGACAGCGATGCGTCCATCGAAGCTTCTTTGTTGATTATGGTTACGAACAAACGGCCGTCAGGATCCTTAACGCCGTAGGCCTTCAGGTTCATGCCGCTTTGCTCATAGTCTATGGCGACTGCCTCGGCTCGCTTGAGTAAAGGCCAACATACCGTAGTAGAGCGGTTTGGCTATGTAATTCTAACTGATTGACCCCCGTTTGCAGGTTGGCTCCCGCAGAGTTCCCTGCCGCGAGGGTAAACAGGAAATCCAGACCCCATAGGGCCGACGCGAAGGTATCGCTCACCCCCGGTTTGCCCCCGCCAAAAACACGAGTTCGTCTCGCAGAACCTGTAGGGAATATTTGCCTGGCGCGAGGCCGAGTCACATTGCTTCAACGCACCCACCAATTTGTCGTCGGGCTGCAACAGATTTCCGATCGTGCTTGCCCCGCTTTGGGGTGGACCCTCAGCATAATAGTGGTGCGTGAGCAGCCTCAGATCCGTCCCTTCATCCGACGCAAATTGTGTCAACCAATCCGTATGGACAGCAACATCAGGCCCGGCAAGAGGAATATTCGGAATCCTGTCACGAAGCGCCGCCTTGTAAACACGATATTCCCGCACGTAGTCAGAGTAGCCGTATCCCCTCTCGGCCTGTGTACGCCGACGAAGATGTCCAGTTCGTTCCCAATCTCAATCGCCAGTAGTTTGTCCTTCGCCGATGCCACGACGCTCCAGGCTTCTTCGATAGCGTTTTCCATTGTGCCGCCGCCCAGATTCAAACCCCAAATCAGCTGCCATCCCGTCGTCTCCAGAAAATCGGCCAAGTCACCAATCATGGCCTCATTCACTACGGTAGCCTTGGGAGAAGATACGGATGGCCGTCTTTTGAATACCTGGAGTAATCCGAAGTGTTTCCTCCAACGCGAACGACACCGCTTGTACCGAGGCTATTGACATATTGGATGTAGGTCGAGTTTCTCGCACTCAGCAGACCGGGCCGGCCCACCGAAGAGATCTCGTAACCCAAGCCCACAAAGTCGGGCGCGATCGTACCCAGGGTCTTCGACGGATCAACGCGCAAGGACACCGATCGGGGTTGGCCTGACACTTTCGTCGGCGCGGCGTATTCCCTGCGTCCCAGAGCAGCAAAACACGCCGATGAAATTATGAATTTCCGACGATCCGCTTAGCGTCGCTCCCTTGAGAAGATTGCACTTTCGACAACCTAGACCTTGCATGAAGACTTGAGAATCAGCTTATTTACCGCAATGCGCCTCCCAAACTTGAAGCCGCTTGGAGAGTCTAGCAGGAGTGGATCCCTGTTTTCGCAGCTTTGGCTTTTTGATCTTAATTAGGATAAGCGGTTTCGCACAGTGGACAGGTTTTCATAAAGATGCGCACCTAGGCCCCATGCGGTAGGTCACCGAGGCGGAGCAACGGGCTACTGCATCAATTCCTCGAGCGCTTTGCGCGCAAGGGAATTTCCCGGGGCTCGTGCCAGGAGTCGTTGAAGGATCTCCCGAGCGAGGGTTCGCTTATCCGTGGCAACGTAGAGCTTGGCGAGGTTCAGGTAGGGTTCGTCGAAATCGGGTGATACTCGAATGCATTCTTGAAATGCTCTAATAGCATTTTCCAGATCCTGGGTTCGCCAGTAAACAATCCCCATGTTGTTGAGAGCTTCAGGGAAATCTGGGCGCAATTTCAACGCTGCTTGGAGTAATTGTTGGGCTCGCTCAATGTTTCCTTTTTGGGCAAAGAGCAACCCCAGTTCGTAGTTTGTTTTTGGATTCTCCGGATCGGATCGAAGAGCCTGCTCGAGGGGCCCCTGCGCCTCCGCGAACCGGCCTTGCAGCCGATATAGGGTTCCAAGACTCATCAGTGCGCCTGCGTCATTGGGGTTTTGACGAATCACGCCCTCGAAATAATGCTGGGCTTCCTGCGGCTGCCCGGCCTGCGCCGCAATGATTCCCAAGTTAATGTTGGCCTCAGGGTAGTTGGGTCGGATTTGTAGGGCTCGCTGCAGTGGCTCGCGAGCTGCGTCGGGCATTCCCTTCATTAGATACAACGTTCCAAGGTTGTATTGGGTCGCGGCGTCGTTAGGGTTGTCGCGCACCGCGAGCTGGAATAGCTTCAGGGTTTGGTCCAGGTAACCTCTCTGGTAGAACGCCATCCCATAAGCCAGGTTGTCGCGACGAAATCCTCCCTCGGGAGAAATGCCTTGAAATGGCAGTCCCATGCGTACTCGCTCTTTCAGGGACTTTGGAATGTGGTATAAATCGTCCGAGACGCGGTCCGGGCTGAGGGTCCCCTGGTAGACCTTGACAATGTCCCCTTTTACGTCAATCAGGAAAGATGTCGGGATTCCCAAGTCCCTCCGCCGGGCGAACATATAACGGTAAAGAACATTGTAGATACCCGCCATGTCCCCCGAACCAAGCACGGTGATGAACGAGAACTCCTTTTCCTGGACGAAAGCCCGGACTTTGTCCGCCGCCATCGGCTCGTCGACGTTCACAGCTATGAAGTGAAGTCCGGCATCCGCCCACTTGACCTGCTGCCGTTCGAAGGTCTCCAGGACCTTCAGGCTGGCAGGACTTTCCAAGGCCCAGAAACTTAGCAAAACCCGACGCCCTTGGAACTCAGCAAGAGTATGTTTGTGGCCCATGGGATCCGGCAATTCGAAGTCGGGAGCAGCCACCGGGTCGAGCAACCAGGTTTCGCATGTTGTTGTCGAGGGCAAATTCTGCTGAGGCTCGGGACGAAGCGAAGATCGCTCCGAAAGCGCCCGAAAGGGTTCGGCGTGGAAGTGCTCGGCCCCCTCTTCAATTTCGATCCGGTGATTCACCGGCAGGCCTCGAAATTCCTGAAGTAGCCCATTGGGCCAGCGGATCCGCGCGTGAACCGGAACGCCGCCTTTTCCCAGTCCAAAAAAAATCTCCTTCGAATGTTGTGAGCAAAACCCTGTGCCCGCTTGCAGAAGCCTAGTCTGAGTTCCTTGTTCCGTTTCCAAGCTTATAACCGCCCCGATCGCATCCCGGTTGCTCTTGGTGCCGCGCAGGCGAAAAGCGATAGAGTACCCGAGATCTTGCATTTCACAGCGTAGAAGCCGGAGCTGTGGCCCAGTGCGATTCGTCAGGAAGGCTTCAAGCCGCCCATCGTGGTCGTAGTCAGCGAGGGCAAAGGCTTGGCTGTCGTCGATAAAGTCCAGTCCCAGTGCTCCCGCGCAGGAGGTAAACGTCCCATCATGGTTGTTCAGGTAAAAGACGTTTCTCTGATAACCTCCCCAGGTGCCGTCGGAACGGGTCAATTCGTTGATCGCTTTCCAACCCCTCTGGTACGCTGCAGGACGGTCAGTAGGGTACGACTGCGCAACCGCTTGACGCCAGTAGAAGCTCGCCAGCTCCTGCTTACGGGGGCCGGAGATCAGGCCGTTGGCGATGTACAGGTCCGGGTAACCATCATGGTCGAAATCCCAGGCATGATTCGACCACGACCAGCCGCTCTGCTCAGTCCCTGCAGATACGCTGCGATCCTCGAAGTTTCCATTCTTGAGGTTCCGGTATAGCGAATTGCCCTGGGCAAATCGGCGATAAAGCGCGAGGATGTCGCACGGCATTTGCCTGGAAAAGGCCTCCTGCGAGGTGAGACGCAGACCTGGCGCCTCCCACATATTAGAGATGTAGAGATCGAGCCAGCCGTCATTGTCGTAGTCGAACCAGCACGCGCTCATCCCAGGCCCGATATCTGAAACTCCGGCTTTATCGGCTACATCGGTGAAAGTTCCGTCGCCGTTGTTGTGATACAGGTTGTTCTTCCCGAAGTCATTAACGACGTAAAGGTCAGGCCAGCCGTCGTTATCGTAGTCGGCCCAGTGGCAATCAAAACTGTAGCGGTTGTTGTTCTGGTCAAGACCGGTTCGGGCGGTTACGTCAGTGAAAGTGTTATCGCGGTTATTGCGGAACAGGAAATTGGGCGGTCCATTTTGCGCATTGTAGTAAGGCGTCGGGTATTGATTTTGAGTGAGGCCTTTGTAGTAGCTGTAAAGACAAAAGTACACATCGAGCCATCCATCGCGGTCGTAGTCTGCGAATGCGGCGCCTGTAAATGTACCTAGAGGTTCGTCCGCGAACCGAAAGGCTTCAGGTTTGAGCCGGAACGTTCCATTTCGCTGGTTGAGAAAGAGCAGAGGCCCGGTTACTCGAACCACGAGGAGGTCCTGATAACCGTCGTTGTCCAGGTCAGCAAACAGCGCGCAAGGGGTAGCGTCGAGCACGCCGACACCAGCCGCTTCCGTAATGTCCTCGAACGTCCCATCGCCCCGATTGCGGTAGAGCCGGTTGGGGAGCCCAGACGGCTGGCACACGTAGAGATCATCGAAGCCATCGTTGTTGATATCCCCGCAGGCGACGCCGACACTTCCATAGATGTCGATGCCCGACGCACCGTCGAGGACCGTCCGCCAGTAGTCGGTTCCGCGGAGAAGCTGCCCGCTGTACGACGCGTTGCTATCGAACGCTTGCGAGGTGATGTCCACAAACGCCGCACTCGAGGTGCGGCAACGCTGTTCTCCGAGCACTTGCCATTCCAGTACCCGCCACTCGCCACCGGGCTGCTGGCCCCATTTGATAGCCCATTCCCCGAGCCGCTCTTCGCGGTGGAAATCCGATCCTGTCAAAACCCAGTTGTAAAACACTCGCGTCTGGGCGATGAGGGGCGACGAAGAAATCACAGAGAGGGAGGGTATCGTGAGTTCTGCCACCAGAAGTCGGCTTGAAGGATCCAACAGCGTGCGGAGTTGCACGACGAGTGAGTTGTGACGCAGGCTTTGACCGCTTGGAAACAGGAGCCGACAAACCTCAAGAGGGGGGCCCGAACGGATGTCTTTGACCTCAGAGGCTACCATGGGAGAGGCCATTATGTCTGGCGAGAGTGAACTTTCAAGTGACTCAAAATCAGGGGGAGACTGGCGTAGAGCCTCGCCCCAGCGAGCAAGAATGGCTTCAATCTCTTCCGCGTACTTCTCCGTGGGAAAGATGTCCAGCTCCGAGTGAACTTTCCGCATCACGCCATCGAGCGGCACCCCCGCGGGGTAGTGAGGTGTAAGGCGATAGTCTAGGGGGCTGGACAGCATGCGCTGCTGTGGGGGGGGTGGTTCCTGGCCAACCACTAGAGGCGCCGCCGTGAAACTTGCGGGTAGCCAGAGGGCAGGTATGCCGCTGCACCACCTCAAGAATTCGCGGCGCGAGGACATCCGGTCCTGGCTCGACCTTCGGTCATTGCCCAAAGCAGGGTGCTCCTGAAACGCTTAGCATTACGCTGTTAGGTGATTCTTGTCGAGGGTGATACTGATCCCGAAATTCCCTGCCAACGCACGCCCGGAGGCCGAAAAAATATAGCCTATTGCGAGAGCTGTATGCTTACTGGCCCTCACCGAGCCATCCCCACCCCGTTTTTGTTAATAGCGGAGAGTCATCATTAATAGAGGGCCATCTGTGCGAACCCTCAGGGCCTTTCGAAAGCTTCCTTCGGGGGCTGTCTGGAGCTCGCCGGGTCCCGCACGACGCATAAGATCACCTATCTTGCCCTCCCTTTGAATTTTCAACGCCGTACAGTAATCCCCCACCTCGACAGTTAACTGTGAAACTCAATCGGTCTACGGCGACTGAGTGCGGGAGTTTGGCATCGTCACAGTAATCTCCATCGGCTTCGTCGTCTGCTGCTGCACAAAGACCACAAGGTCGATGCCGTCTAGGTTGCGTATCGTCCCGACCCGGACAGTTCCTGCTGGCAACGCACGACCATCAACTGTGACCCGCGCCGGATCGGCATTCCAATTCTTCACCAGGAGGGCGGGATTGAAAAGCGGAGAGTCGTCCGAAGCTTGCAGCTTCAACTGCAGCTGCGGAGAAGTCCCGGAATTCCGGACTACCACAAACGCGCGTTCTGCTGGATCATAGCCCTTACTCTGAAAACCCTGACCGCTGATCTCGACGGCCGCCGGATGCAGCCATGATTTGGCCAGTATGGCCAGTTCAGCTGCGGGCCGATTCGTCAGCCCGTCCATCAGGATTTTAGTGATCGCGTCTTCACCTTTGGCGTACTCAGGCCACTGAATATGCGAAAGAGACGAATGTGAAGCCCGATCAGGGGCGACCGCGCAACGGCCGCTGGAATCGATCAGACCCACCGGCCAATGATTCCACCATTCAAAGGTTGAACGCGTATCCTCGCCGGTGTAGGTGCTGAAGGAGGCCGGTTGGGGCGCCACTTGAAAAGGCTTCCAACTCGACTTCAGATTCACCATCTGAATATTGGCATCGGGTGGGTTGGGCAAGGCTTCCGGGGGCCGCGGTGACCAGGAGTAAGTTGCGGTCTGACCCGACATGTTTGCTAGAGTCAGCGCATCGTTCTGGATGTTGTCCTCAGGGCGTGTGCCCGGACCGTGCACAATAATGGTCTCCTGCCACTCGTGCCACATGTTCGCTGGCTGCACGCGGTCACTGTGGTGAAGGACTTGTTTTCTTACAGCCACTCCATCGGGATAAACCGTGTAATACTCGTCAGCCCAATCGAACCACCCGGTGAGCGGGTCCTGGTGCGCGCCACGATGCATAATGTCGGCCAGTGCGTAGCGCCAATGCACAACCGCGCGGGCACGGCTACTTTCCAGAATATTCACCCGTGAGTAACGCGTCTGCTTGTCAGACATAGGTTCGGCGTCGTACACGGTCGAACCTGCGTATCCGTCCTCCAGAAATTCATCCGTGTACCATTTTCCATTCTCGGTTACCCATGCCGGGATATAGCTGAGCCCATGCCAAAAAACCAGTCTTATCGGAGCACTATCAAAGCGAACCACCACGTCGGATTCCGGCCCGAGTCGCCACAGACGATCCCAGGTGTCCTCGTACTTCAGGGTAGCGTAGAAGGCTCCGAACGGCCCGGTGCCAGAAGTGCCGGCGGGCAGCACCGGCCAAGACAGCACCTCCCCCTGTGGCGGGTGGGCCTGCGCAAATTCGGACTGGATTTCTTCGGGGCCAAGGCCGCGATTATAAATACCGACGCCGTCCATCAACCCGTCAAACGAGTACCAAGTCGTGACCTTCGGGTGGATGTAGCAATACGGGAGGACGGCATCGCGAATACGGCCGATCAGAAGGTCGATGGGATGGGTGGGAGGTTGGAGTCTACCGGAAGCATCTAGGTGTCCGACTTGCTTACCATCGATGTAGAGCGAAAGTCCGTGCGCCGAATCATATGTCCCAACAACAAAGGCCCATTTCTTCAATGGAATTGCTGCTTCAGAAGTGACCGTCTGCCAGCGATCTCCGGCTTCCACCGACATGCCCACGTGGCCCTCAGCGTCGATGCCGAAAAAATATCCGCCCTGCTGCTCGTCCTGATAGTCCACCACTGGGACCCAGTTCCAGGGATACGCGTTTGGAGCAACCCATGCGGTGACGCTTATTGCGCTGCCCATTGCTGGGACCTGCTTTGCGAGTCGTGTGACACCTGTTGTGTATCCGTCGAACTGCAGCGCGCTACCAGACACGCCCCGAGCATATGCGTAGTATCCACTCACGCTGTCCTCGACGCCGCTGATGGGGTCCCTGGTTTTGGCTCCGCTTGACTGATCGAACTCCCACCGGGCCACAGGACCGCTTTGCTGCCCGACTGCCAGTCCGGCCAGCAGCAAGATTGGAAATACCGCCCTCAACATACTGAGATGCGAGTTGCTCATTATGCGTAATATCCTTGCTCGTTGAGAGTGCTCAACGCTGATCACAATTGGGTGTACCAACTGTGCTTGAGGACCACTATGCTAGGATGTCGTGCTGATGCTTGTCAACGCTGATTATTACAACAAACGCTTGACATGGGCGCACCCTGCGGCCAGCAGACAGTCACTGGATATGGTTCGACCATTTATTTATCAAGCCAGCTCCGCCTTGAACCGTGGCCTCAGCCCTCACCCTTAAACGTCGCCATCATTCTGCTTCCGGGCATTCTTATCGGCTGGCTGGTTCGACCGGAGGATCCAGGAAATCCGACGGTGAACTTCCACAGGGGAAGCGATCCAATCAGAAGCCGGCCGGGGATGTGGGCGGTACTAATACTTAAGGTGATGCAACGCGGGGGTGCGGTCGACGTGCGGAAGAACATGCCCGGCAAGATAAGGTTCTGCCACTTGGTTGTGCGTTGCTTATGATTGCTGACCCGCTCGGAACATTTGCACGGTAAGCCGAATGACGACACAGCTGCGAATCCCTGTTCTTGAGCTTGGCATTATAGTGGCCTACGTCGCCGCGATCTTGGCGATTGGCATTCTGTCGACCACAAAATCGTGAGTGACCGGTCAGGTCTTCTTCCTCGCGGGGCGTTCCCTTCCCTGGGGAATCGTAGGTGCCGCGCTCTTTGCTTCCAACATCTCAACCATCCACTTGGTGGGACTTACAGCTTCGGGATACAACGAAGGGCTTGTTTGAAGGAACTTCGAATGGATGGCAGCATTCACTCTGATTCTCCTTTCGCTCGTGTTTGCTCCGTTCTATTTCCGCAGCAAAATCTCAACCCTTCCCGAGTTCCTCGAAAAGCGTTACAGCCCCAGCTCACGTTCCCTGCTCGCGTTTATGGCGATCGTCGAAGCGCGCTCTTCATACACATCGGGATGAGCATCTACGCCGGTGCAGTGGTGTTTGAGCAGCTTTTTGGCATTGGTGTAGTCACCTCGATCTTCATCGTCTCCGTTGTAGTTTCCTTGTACACCGTACTGGGCGGACTCAAAGCAGTTGTGGTCACTGAAACGGTCAATACGGTCTGTCTCCTAATTGGAGCCTGCATCATAACCGTCTACGCTGTATTTGCGCTGCCTGCGCACGGCATTCATACCATTGCCCAATTCAAAGCAGCCGTGAGACCCAATCAGTTGAGCATGCTTCAAACTCACAGCTCTGCGGGGCTGAACTGGTACGCGATATTTCTCGGCTACCCTGTCATGGGAGTTTGGTACTGGTGCACGGACCAGACTATCGTTCAACGTCTGCTAGGGGCGCGTACCGAATATGACGCTCAAGTCGGCCCACTCCTCGCGGGCTTTCTCAAAATAGCACCTGTCTTTCTTCTTGTGCTACCCGATCCTCATCAATCAGTTAATCCCGACGGGGCTCAAAGGGCTGATCTTGGCGGCAGTCCTCGCCGCTCTCATGAGCGCGGTCTTGGCCGCATTGAACAGTTCCGGAACATTGATCGCGGTCGATCTCGTAAAGAGGTTTCGTCCTGAGACGACTGACCGCGCCCTTGCGCGAATCGGTCGGGTCAGTTTCTGCTGTTGTAATGCTTCTGGCAATCTTGTGGTCGACACAGGGCGCTAGATTCTCAAGCATTTTCGAAGCGATTAGTGTGATCGCAGCAGCCCTTTCACCTCCTATCACCACGGTATTCTTACTAGTGGACTGTCGCAAAGTAACCATTACCAGTTGTTATGCTTCTAAGTTGGTATGGCGACAGACAGTGAAGTGTCCCTCACCAGCAACCAACGTTCGGAACTCAGGAGCATCGCTCAATCGCGTACCCTGCCGGCCGGCTACGTCTTTCGCGCCAAGCTTATCTTGATGCTGGCAGAAGGAGCCTCCTTCAACACCATTAAGCGCAGGTTGCAGACCAGTGCTCCCACCATCATCCGCTGGAAGCAACGCTTCCTCGAATCCGGGCTCGACGGGCTCGACACCTAATCATCCCGGCCAGAAGGCCACGGTTCTGACCCCGGCTTTGCGGGCCCGGATTCTGTCCGCCACCCGCAAGAAACCCAGCGACGGTTCCACGCATTGGAGTTGCCGCAAACTGGCGACCGCGCTGGGAGTCAGCAAGGACGCCGTGCATCGGGTCTGGAAAGAAGCTGGCCTGAAACCCCATCGCCTGGAACGTTACTTGGCCAGCGACGCCCCGGAGTTCGAAAGCAAAGCGGCCGACATTCTCGGCCTGTATCTGCGCCCTCCGCAGCATGCCGCTGTGTTCTGCGTCGATGAGAAAACCGCGATTCAAGCCCTGGACCGCCTGGACCCCGTTCTGCCGCTTTCGCCGGGACGAGCCGAGCGTCACGGCTTCGAGTACCACCGGCACGGAACGCTTTCTCTGTATGCCGCGCTGGACACCAAGACCGGCCGCGTGCACGGAACCACGGCCCGCCATACCAGCCGTGACTTCGTTGCCTTCCTCGCAGAAGTGGTATCGTTGTGCTCGCCCCGGCAGCAGATTCATATCATCCTCGACAACCTCTCTGCCCACAAAACCCAACTCGTTCGAGACTTCCTTCAACAGCATCCGCGCGTGCAGTTTCACTTCACCCCCACGATCTGGTTCGCCAAGATCGAACGCGAGGTCATCGCCCGCGGCATTTTCACCTCGGTCCCGGACCTGGCTCGCAAACTCCGTCGCTACATTAACGCCTACTCCGCCAACGCTCGCCCGATCCAGTGGAAATACTCTGACCCCAGCCGCCTGCTTGCGCACTAACGAATTCACTGCGACAGCCCACTAGGCGTATTTTGGCGCCGAGGAACGAAGGAGGCGTCCATCGTGACTCTGATATCGGGCTTCCTGATGGGTGCTGCTTGTGTTGCGCTCGATTTGCCGGTCTTTGGCAGCGAAAAGATTATCACCCACCGACTGGGGGTATCCTTCATGATGCAGGCTTGGTGGATGTTTTGCATCTGCAGTGTATTGTTCGTCACTGTGAGTATGTTCACTCCTGCACCTCTTCCCGACCAGATTGAAGGCCTAACATGGAAAAACCCTTTGGCAGTACTCCTCGAGAGGAGTATCCAAGGGATATCAGATCCCCGAATTGTTGCGGCTCTTCTCCTCATTACAATGGCTATGTTCTATTACGTGTTTCGTTGAGTTGTTGGAGTCTTATTGATCAGGCAGTTCCTGGTGGCGGGCTTTCAACGAACCAGCTTGCAAACATCGACCTTGCGCTTGATTCTGTTTCGGACCAGCGTCCGGCAAGACCTATTCACCTGCGTCGTGGCAGGCGGGTGGACAAAGCTAAACGTTGTTCCAGTTCCTGCCCCAGAGGTCGGGCTTTTGCGACAGAACAGGGTTGTCATCGGTCGTGCCATTCCGTGCTATCGGTGGATGTATTCGAAGAAAGACTGGGCTGGAACCGCGTTTTAGTTTGATGCCTGCCGGTGCGCGGATATGGGCGCACTCGCATTCCTTCTGTTGGTAAAACCACCACGAATCGGCCTCCGAAGAGCCTTAGAAACGATATCCCACGTCCAACGCAAATTCTCTTGACAATCACGGGGATTGTGAGGTAAGAATCCGGAGTTGGATTGGTCCGACCACTTGATCCAACCAATGATCGTTCTAGATGGGGGTTCTTATGGAGCGTCTAACAACAACTTCCGTGGCTCTCGTCCTCGGTCTGTTCATCTCCGCTTCTCTGGGCTTTGGTCAGACGCCAACGGGCGGAGTCAATGGCGTTGTCACAGATTCAACGGGCGCCGCAGTTCCGAGCGCCACAATGACGCTTACCAATCCGGACACCGGGATTGTGACTACCGCCGTGACGAACGCAAGCGGAGTCTACGCTTTCGTGAATGTTGCACCGGCTCTTTACGGTCTCAAGGCAGAAAAATCCGGTTTCAAAGCGACCTCGGTAGCTGCCTTCAGGGTAGATGTCAACGGGACTGTCACGTTGAATATGACTCTTTCTGTGGGGCAAGTTTCGGAAACGGTGCAAGTATCCGGCGAAGCTCCCTTGCTCCAAGCCTCCACATCTGAATTGGGCACGGTCATAGGAAGGGAGGCCGTCGAGAACTTGCCGATCAATGGCAGGAACTTCACCGAACTGACAATGCTGGTTCCGGGCGTCTCACCAGTAAACACCGCGCAAGAATGGGGCAGCACGGTCGCTCTCCCTGGTTCCGCCTGGATCAAGCCAAGCGTTGATGGGCAATGGAATAGAAGCAACCTCTATTTGATGGATGGCATTATCAACACCGAAGGCGAGACTGCTGGTTACAGTGTTCTGCCTAGCCTCGATGCGATTCAAGAATTCACTGTTGAAACACACAATGCTAAAGGTGAATACGGCTTGGTCATGGGCGGTACGGTCAATCTCGCGACGAAGTCCGGGACCAACAAGCTTCACGGTTCAGCGTTCGAGTACCTGCGCAACCAGATTTTTGACGCACGGAACCCTTTTACCGATATAAGCACCGACAGTGCAGGGAACATTATCCCCATTCCTCCTGCGACATTTCGCCAGAACCAGTTCGGCGTTACTCTGGGTGGACCGGTTTACATCCCTAAACTCTACAATGGCAAGAACAAACTTTTCTTTTTCTTCAGTTATGATGCCTGGCGGTATTCGTCAGCAGCAAAATCGCTCTATCACGTCCCCACAATGGCGGAACTCGGTGGAGATTTTTCAGCGTGGCCGGTTCAGATATACGATCCCGCAACTACGCGCCCGGATCCGGCGAACCCGGGACAATATATACGCGATCCGTTTCCTGGCAATATCATCCCGACTAACCGACTCAGCACAACGATGGTGAACACGCTCACGGCTTTGTACGACACTCCGAACATTCCCATCCAAAGTTATGAAAATGGCTTCAACAATGTGATCAATAACCGGCCGAACGTAAACAATGCCAATGCATATGAGGGGAGGATCGATTATCAGGCCACGTCAAAGACGCGCCTGTTCTTCCGGGTGAATCATTTTAGTCAATCGGACCTCACGGCCGACACTCTCAAGAACGGTGGCTTTGACCATCACACTCCCAATCAACTAGCTCTGGGCTGGGATCAGACCTTCAGCCCTAATACTCTTCTCACAACGCGCCTGGCAACGACAGGGACTCCCTGGACCCGGAATCCGGAACATCCGTTGTCCGCAGCGCAGTGGTCCAACCTCGGTTGGGGTCAAATTAACCGATACGGAGGCCAGATTTTGATAAACATTCCTGGCCTCGGGCCAACCGGAATTGAGGGTGACCCGTACAGTATCGCATCGGAGCGGAATTACCAGTTTTCTCAGGATTTCAGCTGGGTAAAAAAGAATCACCAACTGAAATTCGGATATCTGCTCTTCCGTCAGCACTGGTGGGGTTCCGATCCCTACGCCGGAGCGGATTTCGGAACCAACCAGACCGCCGATCCAGAGCAGACTGGGGGAGTGCTATCAGGGATCGGCCTCGCTTCCGCCTTGCTCGGAGTTCCGAATGACACGTTCGGTTCGGACCAGTACTACAACCAGAAGTACAACACCTGGGGCTTTTATGGTCAGGACGAGTGGAAAGTGAAGCGGAATCTGACAGTGAACTACTCGCTGCGCTGGGAATTTGTTGATCCTGCGAACTACATCAAGGTCACGGCCGGCGACTTCAATTTTGCCACGGGAGATTACTGGATAGGTGGCAACGCGCTGCCCCCGGCGTGTGGAACGCCTGCAATTCCGCCGTGCATCCCGGGCGGAGACTTGTCGGCTCTTCCCGGAGGCGATCACATCATTCTTGCACCACGTTCAAACATGAAAGCGCCTCACCGGAAGAATTTTGAGCCGCGCGTGGGATTTGCCTGGGAGTTTATGCCCAAGACGTTGCTGCGGGCAGGGGCCGGACTGACTTACGACGTGTTCTCGGGGATCACTCAGGAGAACAACAATATCCAGGCGCTGTGGCCAAATAACAATTTCGGGGGCGCCACCTTCAACCAGATAGGACAGCCGGTAACCACGATTGATGCTGCTGAGGGACAGGGGCTCGATTTTGGGCCGGATCCCACCGGCCCCTGGAACTCAATGGCCTTCGGCGGCTATTGTTTTGATCCCAACAAGAAACCCCCTTACTCGATTCAGTACAACGTGCAACTCCAGCGTCAGTTCACGCCAGACCTCACGCTGTCAGCGGCCTATAGCGGAAGTGTCACTCGGAGATTGGACTACGGCTATTTCGCTAATGCTGCTACCACGCCTGGACCCGGGTCATCTGATCAGGTGAATGCTTTGCGCCCGTTCCCATACGTTGGAAACCCGTTTCCCTATAGCTTTGACACTGGCCGCGCCAACTACAACTCACTGCAGGTTGAACTAAATCGCCGCTTCAGACGGGGACTGATGCTGCTCGTTGCCTATACCTGGTCGAAATCGATTGATAACGGCGCCAGCGGCTGGTTTGGCTCTGAAAATGGTGCCAGCGGCACCTCGTCCATTCAGAATGAGTACGACTTGAAGTCCAACCGCAGTGTTTCTAGCTACAACGTACCTCAGAATCTTGTGGTCAGTGGCAGCTATGAATTGCCTGTTGGGAGAGGGAAACGGTGGCTCCCCAGCGGGCCACTTTCCTGGATAGTCGGCAATTGGCGGACCGATGTTATCCAGGCGATTCATTCGGGGGCGCCGTGGAATCCGTACATCGACGGGGACTTGGCCAATGTGGGAAGGTTTGATTCGTATGAGCGACCTAATCTTATCGGCAACCCAACCCCTGCGCATCGTACCGTCCACGAGTGGGTCAATCCTGCGGCCTTCGGTATTCCTCAGTTCGCGTACGGAGATTTGGGCCGAAACGTATTCCGGAGCGCACCCGTCTTTGAGACCGACTTCACCTTGGCTAGGGTGTTCCCAATCACGGAACAGATGCACCTTGAATTCAGGGCCGAGGCATTCAATGTGTTTAATATGATGAGTTACGGCGTTCCCGACGTAGATATGAGCTCTCCAACCTTCGGTCAGATCACTTCCCTCGCGACCACTCCGCGACAGTTGCAACTGAGTCTTCGGCTTAACTTCTGATCCCTCATGCCATCGAGCGGTTGCTCTTCGCAGCAACCGCTCGACCTCTAGAAACATGTCGAAACACTGGAGGACGCATGACTCAAACAAGGCGTGGATTTTTCAAGGGTGCACTTGCAACTGCACTGGCATCGCAAGCGCTCGCTTCCCCCTTGCTGGGATTGGGCGAGAACAGCCAAGAACAACGATCTAAGGCTAGGGCTTTGTCTGCTGCGGGTGACACTCCTGTCGATGTCGCTAGCCAGACTGCGGGCAAGAACTATGAAGCAACGTGGGAGTCATTAGCGAAGCGGCCGACTCCTGAATGGTTTCCCGACGCGAAATTCGGCATTTTTGTTCAATGGGGTCCTTATTCCGTTCCCGCATATAACCCCAAGAAAGGCTACGCCGAATGGATTGGGAATCCCAAGAACGGATGGGTGAACGATCCGTTCGTCAGGGAAATGTTCGGAGACCAGGTGACGTACTGGGACTTCGGTAAGTTGCTCAAAGCTGAGCTCTTCAACCCTGACCAGTGGGCTGACCTGTTTGCCAGGGCGGGAGCCAAGTACGTCGTGTTTTCGACCAAATTTCACGATGGTTTCTGCATGTGGCCCACGACCTATAGCTGGCCAAAGGACTGGAATGCCGGAGCCACAGGCCCTAAACGCGACGTGGTCGGCGATATACAGAAAGCCGTCCGGCAGAAGGGAATGCGATTTGGCGCCTACTTCTCCCTCTGTGAGTGGTTTAACCCGCTGGAGATGGACAACAGTGCGGACCTCAAGCATTGCGTGGATGGCCTAGCATACAGTGAGAAGTATATGACTCCCCAGGTGAAGGAGCTCGTAACGCAGTACAAGCCGGACATCCTTTGGGGCGATGGTAACTGGGTTCCCAGCGATCAACTCAAAGTGAAGGAGCTGCTTGCTTGGGTATACAACGAATCGCCAATCCGCGACAAAGTCGTGGTGAATGACCGGTGGGGTGACCTCTGGACAGAAAGGAACGTGGGCGACTACGCAGTAGGAGAGTATGGGCATTTCTGGGCAGGCCTGAAGGCCAACAAACCATGGGAGGAGGGTCGCGGTATAGGCAAATCATTCGGTTACAACCGCGTGGAAGATGTGGATGATTACAAGAGCTCGAAAGAGCTAGTTCACCTTCTTGTCGAAGTGGTCAGCAAGGGGGGCAATCTAGCCCTGGACGTTGGACCCACCGAGGACGGCCGAATTCCAGTAATCATGCAGCAGCGGCTTGTGGACATTGGAAGGTGGCTCGAAGTGAATGGCGAGGCCATTTATCGCACGCGGAGACTGAAGAGCAGCCCCCCGGACCAAGAAGAGAGGAAAAACAAAAAGGAAGGCTACCAGGTCAAGCTCGATTACAACGGCACCGGCGCACGATATACAGCCATGGAAGCGACCCTCTATGCCATTTGTCTTGACTGGCCGGGCAAGGAGCTTGTTCTAAAGGACACCCACCCCGAAAGCGGAGCCGTCATCACCATGCTAGGATGCAGCGAAGCGATCCAATGGCGGATGCAAGGCGCCGACCTGCATATCACAGGACCCCAACTCAGCATTGACAAGCTGCCTTGCTTAAACCCTTGGACATTCAAAATCCCAGGTGCTGCAAGAGGCACCAAGGCTCCTGCCGCAATATAGCGCGGGCGCGGTAGCGCCGTGGCTGAACACATTTCCAGTGCCCAATGGACCGGTTACTTCAACCGACCCTGGCCTGGC
>CAVWHT010000012.1:0-9189 GCA_963754885.1 uncultured Acidobacteriota bacterium
TCCAAAGCCTACCTCCCGGATTTCCGGCATCGCGCTCTTCGGCACCACGCCGAAGGAATCTTCTTGTGTGAGTGCATCTTCGGTGTCGCCATCACCAACAGCGACGGCAAGCAGGTGCCGGTGCGTTACATCGGAGAGCAACATGTAAAGGAAGACCTGGGACGTATTCCCACGGCACAAGACTGGCTCTCGCAAATCAAGCCTGAACGCTGGATGTATGGGCAGCGTTTCACCGACTCGGGCGGCGCGATATGCCAATAGATTCTATCCGCATCGACGGAAGCCAAGCGCCCGCAACTCGACGCACCTGGAGCAATGGCACTTGAGGTCGTCCTTACCCGGTATTTCCAGATGGCCGCACTTGGCGCAGACAAACGCTCCATCCGCGAGGGCGATCATCGGCATGAACTCGTTGCCTACGACACAATACGGGCACCGAAGTACTCGCTCCGTCATCGCTGCAGCTCCGCTGGCAGTAGAGGTTAGAAACGTAGACACAAAGACCCGCGCCTCAAGGAGCCATCCGAGAACGACGCGGGTCGAGCGGAATTTTAGGAATTACAGTCAGTCTACTCGCCAGCAGTGAATGAAGCAACGCACACAACCATTCCGCCCATTCGTGATTCGTTGGGAAAGGCTTAAAGCCGATTTGCCAAACCGACGAAGGCTCCGCAAATTCGTAACCTTGGCCGCGGCCCCCCGTAACGAGTATCTCACCCCGTGGGTCGCAGTCTGCCATGCGCTCCACCACCCGTTTTACGCGTTCTCCAACCAATTCTTTGTGGTTCGTTACTCGTTCTTTGTTGGTTCCCCCAAGTTAAGAAAAACGGAGGTGCTTGTGAATACATGCATCTCCGCCATCCAACATCTGCGTCCGCTTCGGGGCGGAGCGCAGTCTCACTTGCTGAGGGCATCTGACGGTGCCTGCTACGTCACCAAGTTCCAGAACAATCCCCAACACATCCGAGTGCTGGCGAATGAGATGCTAGCCACCAAGTTAGGTCTAGCGCTTGGGCTGCCGATGCCACGGGTGGCGGTGATTGAAGTCTCTGACTGGCTCATTGAACACACAGAGGATCTCCGGATCGCCTTGGGTGGCGTCAAGATTCCGTGCCGGAGCGGTAAACAACTAGGATCGGTGTATGTGGGCCTCGACAGTCCTGGCATGACATTCGACTACTTGCCTCGCGAGTTACTTCAGAGAGTCGTGAATTTTAGTGACTTCGCCCGAGTTCTTGTGCTCGACAAGTGGACGTGCAACAGCGATGGACGTCAGGCGATCTTCTGTCGCAAAACCCTGCGAAGCCTCAGACACCACGCTACCTTCATCGATCAGGGGTACTGCTTCAATGCCAGCGAGTGGAGTTTTCCGGACTGTCCGCTCCGAGGTGTATACGCGAACAATTGTGTATACGAGAGTGTCACGGGATGGGAGGTATTCGAACCAGCACTGACCAGAGCAGAAGAGATGGATGCGGACACCATCTGGCGGTGTGCGGCCGAGATTCCGGAAGAGTGGTACGACGGAGATCGAGACGGTCTGAATCGGCTGGTGGACGCACTGCACCATCGCCGTGGGGCGATTCGGAAGTTGATCGGCGAATTTCAACGGTCGAGCCGGAACCCATTTCCGAACTGGCGTGAATCGCCGGCGGATTCTGCCATGCCTCTCCCGGCAAGAGATCGATCACTTGAGGCACAGCGTTTGTAATTGCCACCCGTGCAAGCGACGGGCTTAGGGCACAAAGCACTAGCAAAGGAGGATTAGGCCAATGGTCGAGCACAATCCTCCCCCTTCTGCCGATAGCGCCCGCCCTCCAGTGATTCCCCTGCCAGTCGCGCTCTATGTCTCCGATGAACTCATTTTTGAGCTCTATGACGGAGGACAGCCCTGCCGTAGATTTTCGATCTGTTGGGAGAGGCTCGTTCCAGCGAAGGAAAACAAGCCAGAGGAAGCCCCTCAGAGTTCCCAAACGGGCTTACGCACACGCCAAGATTAGTGCCCGCGTTCCATGACCCGCCTAACGCGGACTTCCACCTGATTGCCAATGAATGAGAAATGAGGATGACAACGAGAATTCGTGTGACCACGAAGGCCGACTTGTATGAGAAACGAAAACACCAACACATCGAGCGCGGCTACCGGATTGAAGATGAGCGGCCGACGCCTGTGAACGGCCTCTGCTCGTTCGTCGCCGCCCGGGAGGCAACGGCCTCCGATCCAGTTGACCAACTAGTAGCACAGGCGCTCAAACGACAAACACAGCTCTGCCAATCGTGACCGTCAGTGAGTCTTAGGTGCAACGACAGCCAGGGAAAAGTCACTTTCCCGATAATTGGAGCCCCGGCCCTTCGAACGAACTCTGCGCAAAGAGCACGCGCAATTGTGAATCGTCAAGCGTTCCGGATGCCTGCAATGCGTCTGCAATCCTGACTATGTGATGATTCTTGCATTCACGAATGGCGCCAGCTTCATTCCAAGCATCTTCGATGCACTTTCTCAATGCGCTCCCGCGCATTCCACACAGATTTCGAAGTTGTTTGATGACATGAATTACGGCACTACGGTCGTCTCTCTGCTCTCGAAGGATCTGCCTTCTCGTCGATCTCACGGCCGAGAACAGTTCCCACTCAGGACCTGCAAGCATCACAACGAGTCTGCGCTGGAGAGCACGCTGAGGGGGTTCATCGATGAGGGCCGGACACGCGAAGAAAATGTCGGCATCGGTTGGAATTCCACGCGTGGATTGGTCGTGTTTAACTCGTGCGGTTACTCCGAGCATCATTAGTTCAATCGCGGCAACCGCGTGCGCGGCCTCGTGGAATGACCTGACATCGTAAGACTTTGCCGGTGGTTGACTGCGGACCTCGGCTGATTCCCCTAGCATAAATCTTCTATCTTGCAGACCTCGGCCGATTTGCCATTACGCGTTTTGCAATGTTCCTGAACTGTCGATCGTGACCATCCGCTAGCGCCCTAAATCTGGCGCTTCCCTTGGGGTCGGATGCGTCGAGTTGGTCCGCCCGTTCGCGCAGGCAATGTGCTGCCGCACCCTCGGGCACACACGCCAGCCAGCCGTCGGGTACGGTGTCCAGAGTGTGTTTTTGTTGGTTTTTCGGATTGATGACGTTCGTGTCCGCAATGGCAGCTTCAAGTCCTCTCCCTAGACAGTCGTCATCGAAACGAGGATGGTTTGTATCTGTGTCGCCAAGGATTTCGCGGGCGTACTGCATCATTGTCTCTCTGTTTATTTACGACAACCTTCCCGCCGCCTTCGAAATGCTGCGCAGCACGTTTCAATACGGTAGGCTAGAGCCAGCAGTTGCAACTCTTATGCTCATTGGCCTCCCTGACGATGTGCGTCGCCTGTCAGTGTATCAATATCATTTCCTTGATGATCTCAGCTTCGTTCGGAAACCAGAAGAAGTTTTCGACGAATCAAAACAAACGGACCTCGATGCGTACATTGATAGAGTCCGGCAGCACTTCAAGGATGCAGGCTGGGAGGGCGACGGCAAAATCGGCATCATTTGGCTGCCGCCGTTTGTCGATGCCGGTGGTGTCGAGGACACATGGGGCACTTATATCTGGCATGTCAAACAATCGAACAATGGTACGTCGTGGCTGGCTTCCGGCGCAGCTCTTAATTTCGACCGACTGGGTGAACAAAACGAGAGGTGGCCGTCAGACACTCACGTCCGAACAGGCATTATGTTTACTGCTTGCATCGGGCTGACCCGTCGAGTGAAGCAGATCATGTCCGATCTCACGCGTCGAGTAAAGGCACTGGATGAGGTCTCGAATCCTGTACTTGGCGAGATCAGGGAGGAACTGCTGATCACCACTCAGGGAGAACTTGTGGCTCAATTGAACTACTTTCTCGACGATTGTTACCTGGAAGTGCTAATGGACGTGTTGAAGAATGGCAATACCAGCGCGCTGCCGCTGGGCAAGTTCAAAGCGAGTTTCAATCCCAAAGTGTACCTGCCCACCGAAGAGGGCAGTGAACGTGATGATCCGGAGGCGGGCCAATGGTTCACGATTCAGGGATTGATCAGGGACATCTGGTGGTCTTACAAGTTCGAACCATTCGATTCGAAGACATCAATGTTGTTCAAGGCGTGCGAGTATTTGCCTCCTCAGGAGATCCAACGTGAAATCATCAAGCACGTCTTGCTTAGAAACTGCGTTCAGCACCACGAACGAGTCGTCACCCCTGATGCCTTGCGCCGTGCAGGGGTAGCGGAATTCGCGGTTGTGCAGGACGATGGTTCTGTTTCCACGCTTGGTCCGTCTGAGCGTGCCTCTTTTTCGCTCCGAGAGTTAACTAATTTCTCCGAGTCGTTGGTCAAGCTGGCTGTCAGCTTTGATGAACACACACGGAAACGTATTCGCACGATAACCTGGGTTCCACGGTCGTTCGCAGGCGATCACAAAGAAGACTGAGTCTCGCCTGGACGTGTACGATGACGGTCCCTTGCGGAGCCGTCAGATGATTATTCATCCCTGCTGCTGGTTACTCGTCGAATTCTCGTCTTTGCTCTCGTCTTCCGCACAAAAGCACGTCTAGGGATACAACAAATGAGACCACATGGAAAAGCCAAGTTGGGGTTCTTCCCGTTGCCCGTGCCGGAAGCCGCGCGGCTGAAGAATTGCCTTGCCTTCGCATCGGAGTTCTCGGCACTCGACCCCTGCGTAGGAGATGGCGTGGCGTTCACTCACTTGCTGCATGGCGTCACCGCTCATCGCTATGGCATCGAGATCGACGCCAATCGGGCCGAACAAGCGAGAGCCCTGGGAATCGAGACTTTGCAAGCCAACGCCATGGATGTCCGGTGTCCGCCGGAAGCGGTGTCTCTGCTCTACCTGAACCCTCCATACGATTGGGAATGCGGAGAGAGCAACAACCAGAGATTGGAATTGGTCTTTCTGGAGCATAGCCATCGCTGGCTCAAGGCTGGTGGCGTGCTGGTATTCGTGCTTCCACAGCTGCGATTGGTGAAATGCGCGCGGCTGCTGAGCGAACATTTCACCGATTTGCGAGTGTTCCGACTCACCGAGCCGGCCTGCCTGCAATACAGGCAGATCGTAGTGCTGGCAACGCGCCGCAAACGACACTCAAGGATTACGGACGCGGCTTTGCTGGATGAAGTGCGCTACCTCGAAGTGCTGGCAACGAAGAGCGAGCTTGAGCCTCTGGGCGACACTGCTCAGGTTCGTTACGAAGTTCCTGCCTCGGAGTCGGCTGTACTGACCAATATGGGTATTCCATTGGACGAAGTGGAGGACTTGTTACTGGAATCCGCCGCGTATCGTCAAGCGGGCCGTGTGCTTCTGCCCAAGCTGAATGACGTAAGAGGCCGGCCGCTCACGCCGCTGCACGGTGGACATGTCGGATTGCTGTGTACCGCGGGAATGCTGAATGGAGTATTTGGAGAGGGCGAGGCTCGGCATATTGCCCATTGGCGCTCTGTGAAATTCACCGACCATTGGGAAGAACAGGAAGAAGACGGAACCAAAATCCTGCATGACCGGGAAAGATTCTCGCATGAGCTGACCCTTGTCTTTGCCAATGGAAAGACCCAGGTTCTCACTCACGAAAAGAAGGAGTCCGAATGAAAAATGCTCACCTTCGATTCGGCTGGCTGACCTACGTGAAGAGCACGGAGAAGACTACCACCAGCATCAAACTGCGCTTGGATCGCTTCATGGGAGAGGTTTTGCCTGATCCACCCCGACAGGCGAAAGCCCACCTCATTTCCGTGATCGGCGGGGACACGCAGATTGCGGCCGTCAGCGCGGCGATCTCCCTGGGAGACAAGTTCATGGTGGAAGGGCCAGGTGTACAGCCGATTCGAGTATGTCTCGAACGAAACGCTCAGTGCTTCAAAGGCTCGGTACAGCTTTCCGGACGCAAGAAGCCGCTGCGTCACCTCATTGCGTTGTCCGAAGAGTTCGCCTCTACCAGCGTCTCGGCGGGTTCAGGAAGAACCCTGCTGGCAAGTTCGGAAAACGGATTCATCTGGGCCTCTCTCGCCCATATTCACGGGATCCCCGGAGTGCCGGACTGGGCTGACTGGTTTGCTGGCGAACTGGACTCGCACAAGGCCATCGTCCGAGCGATCGGGATCGGATGCAATCCGGTACTGGTCAAGGGCGAGAAAGAGCAGTTTCTTGACTGGCTCAGTTGGGGCGTTGAAAGTGGTGCCGTCCATTTCCCGCTCGAAACCGGTTCGATCCGCTGGCCGGGTTTGAGTCTCGAAGACCTTTTCCTGCAGGCCGACTAGCCTTCCGCACCACCCATCTTTTCCTTCTTTCCCCTTGTTCTCTCGTTCTCTTCCGCAAATTCCTCCCCGTACCAGAGGACTTCAATGCCAGAACTGTCCACAATTTACGACTATATGAGACGTCACGCGGCGCTCTTGGGAGACCGCATTCTGCAGGAGTATCCAGCGCTCCACCAATTTGACGATGCAGTTTCGCCTTGGATTGAAGGGCTGCTGCGACCGCCTTTCCCTGCACAGACGATCGCGATTATGGGAGTGGCCAAACGCTGGCAGCAGGCGCGGACATCGATGGTGGTCGCGGAATGCGGTACCGGCAAGACATTGATCTCGCTCGGAGCCATTCATGTCCACGGCCAGGGGAATCCGTTTACCGCATTAGCGATGGTGCCGCCCCACTTGGTCGAAAAGTGGGCGCGGGAGGCATTTCTGACATTGCCGGGCTTACATGTGTTTCTGATCGATGATTTGCGAAATGGCGGTGACGAGAACAAGTCCCACGGAGTGAATGAGGTGCGGTTGAGGCAGGGACGCATCGTGCGCGAAGGTTTGCATACAACGTTGAGCGAGTTGCGGCTACGCAAGGATTCGCCAAGTTCCCGGAAACGCTGGCTGTCGCTCTGCGGGAGACCGTCCCTATTTATTGTCGGACGTGAGCGTGCGAAGCTCGGTTACTTCTGGCGCCATGCTTACCGGGTACCACATTCTGGCCCGTACGTTGGCTGTGTGGTGAAGTCGGACACAGGCAAACCGGTGATCGTGGATGAGACCCGATTAACGGCGGGTGAGTTTGCGAAGGTCAAGATTGCCGAAACCATCGAGACCAGGGGAGAGAAGTCTTGTCGCCCACTGCACAGCCCTCTGTGGCAGGCGGACTCGGACAAGATCCGCCGCATGGCTCCGATTGAGTTCATTGGGCGCTACATGCCGGAGTGGTTTGACTATGCGATTTGCGACGAGATTCACCAACTGGCTGGCGATACCGCGCAAGGAAATGCCCTGGGCACTCTGGCCTCCTGCACCGACCGGATCGTGGGCCTGACGGGCACGCTCCTCGGTGGCTATGCGGACGATCTGTTTAATACGCTATTCCGTCTCGAAGCGAGACGGATGAAGGAGCACGGCTACGAATGGGGCACGACGGGGCGGAGTTCCTTCATTCAGGACTATGGAGTCCTGGAGACCATCACCAAGGTCGAACCTGCTAACAATGCGTGCTCCAAGGCAAAATCGACAAGCACGGTCCGGCGGAAGCCCGGAGCATCACCGCTGTTGTTCGGGGAGTTCCTCATGCAGTTATGCGCCTTTGTGTTCCTCGAAGACATCTCGGGAGAACTTCCGCAATATGAGGAAACCTATCTGAGCGTGCCGATGGACGCTCCCATGCGAGAAGCGTACGGCGAGCTCGAAGATGACATGCGGAAGGCGCTGAAAGCTCACAGGGGCAACCGGTCCGTGCTGAGTACGATGCTCAACACTCTGCTGCTGTATCCCGATCACCCATACGGAATTGGAACGCTGTACGGGACTGAGTTCGATCCTGAACTCAAGCGCAGGGTGAGATTTGTCATTGCAGAACCCCGCGAGCTCCCCGAGGACCGTCTCTATTCCAAGGAACGCAGGCTGATCGAAGAGATCAAGAAGGAACTGGCGGAGGGACGGTGGTGTCAAGTCTTTGCCGTGTACACACAGAAGCACGATGTTACAGCCCGACTGCAACGAATCTTGAGTAATGAAGGGCTTCGCACGGCAGTGTTGCGCGCGAGTGTGGATACCTCGAAGCGTGAGGCTTGGTACGCCAGACAAGTCAAGGACGGAGTCCAGGTCGTGATCTGCCACCCAAAGCTGGTGGAGACAGGTTTAGATCTGCTGGACTTTCCGACCATCATCTTCTACGAGTCCGGCTACTCTTTGCACACATTGCGGCAGGCGAGCCGCAGATCGTGGCGAATCGGGCAACGACGACCGGTGCGCGTTAAATTTCTGTGCTGCGAAGGAACCATGCAGACATCGTGTTTGCGCCTCATGGGGAAGAAGCTCCTCGTAGCACTCACCATGGAAGGTAAGTTTGCCGGCGAAGGATTGCAGAGCATCGATGAAGACGATGACATGCTCTCGGCGATGGCGCGGGAATTGGTCGAAAGGAACGGCATCGGCGATTCCGCCGACTCGGTTTGGAGAGCCCTCAGTACAGAACATCAAAAGCTGTTTCCGGGGAGGTCTCATAGCGACGATGATGCCTCCGCCTCCACCGAGATGCCAGGTATTCTGCTGGAAACTCAGTCTGACCCCGCGGGTCTTGTTGAAAGCGCTATGGACACCGCGTCTATCGTCGTCTTCGGACAGCGACCGCAATCGTTATCTAGGAAGAAGCGGCGCGATCGGCTAGCGGTCCCGGAACAGGCGTCATTATTCGGCTTCAGTTGACCTGAAATCGTCGAACGTCGCGCGATCCCGCAGTCCTCACTCGTGAGGAAAGTCTTTCTCCCCAGAAATCGCTCAACCCTCGCCAGCAATTCGTCGGTAATTGCAATGCCGCATCTTTCTCGCCTTCAAGAAGCTTTGTTTTCAAATCACCAAGGAGGAAAGAAGTATGTCAGAAACTAGTACGCTCATTGGCTACGGCGGCCGCACGATTGGCCGCGAAGAACTAGCACTGGTGCCGACACCAGCGGCAACGGAGACACACCGCCCGGTCCCTCATCATGGGACCGCGCAGGCTCTGGTCGAGACGCTTGGGTTTCGCCACATCGGTGTCGTCCACGACGAGTACGCGGTCTCGCCAGACGGCATGAAAGCCTTTGGGGTTCTCGACCTCGAAATCGAGATGGCAGGGTGCCGTTTCTCCATCGGTTTGCGAAACTCCCATGACAAGAGCATGCGTCTGGCCATGACGTGTGGCTA
>CAVWHT010000013.1:0-6446 GCA_963754885.1 uncultured Acidobacteriota bacterium
CGTCACTTCGTCCGGACACGCTCCCATGTTTCTCCCGGTGAGCAAGCAGATTGAAGAGTTGACTGACGAGTTCTCGTTTCTCTTCTGGCAACTCGGAATGACTGGCAATTAACAATGACGGTTTAAGGAGCAGACTCGGCCGCTCATCGTCGATCGGCTCTGGAAGTGGCCTTGGGTTCGTAACGAAGCGCTTTCGTGGATGGTCGGCCATCCGGAGACTGACAATAAACGGACTTCTGGAAAATCAATGGTCGGGGGAAGCGTCGGCCTCCGCGCAACGCCTGCTGGGCAACAGAGGTATAAAAGATCGGCGGTCCGGCCGGCACCGCGATGCTCCCTTAAAAAGCTTGCGAGAACCGGGCCCCCAGGAATTCGCCCAGCTTGGCTGTCGACTTGAACTGCGGAATCGGATCCAGTTCCTTGAACGCCGAAGTGAACGCGTTGGAGAGACTCCAGATCGTCCTTGGCTTGAATTCCTCGTACTTCGGCTCAAAGTACAGGTCATGCACGCTCCGGGCAAGGTGCTTGGGAGCTTCCAATTTGCCTTCGACGAATGCCTCGTAGATGACCACTTTGACCGTGACATCCGTCAACTCACTTCGCTGCCACGTTTCCACTTGCTTGCGCATCGGCTCGAAGTTTCGCTGCATTCGATCCACTCCCACCGAGATGCAGTCGATGAGCGAGAATGACTTCGAGTGTTTTGCCAACACCAGGGTAAAATCCCCGGCAAACGCCATGTTTGAGCACACAAACACTCGGTAGCCACACGTCATGGCCAGACGCATGCTCTTGTCATGGGAGTTTCGCAAACCGATGGAGAAACGGCACCCTGCCATCTCGGTTTCGAGGTCGAGAACCCCAAAGGCTTTCATGCCGTCTGGCGAGACCGCGTACTCGTCGTGGACGACACCGATGTGGCGAAACCCGAGCGTCTCGACCAGAGCTTGCACGATCTCATGATGCGGGACCGGGCGGTGTGTCTCCGTTGCCGCTGGTGTCGGCACCAGTGCTAGTTCTTCGCGGCCAATCGTGCGGCCGCCGTAGCCAATGAGCGTACTAGTTTCTGACATACTTCTTTCCTCCTTGGTGATTTGAAAACAAAGCTTCTTGAAGGCGAGAAAGATGCGGCATTGCAATTACCGACGAATTGCTGGCGAGGGTTGAGCGATTTCTGGGGAGAAAGACTTTCCTCACGAGTGAGGACTGCGGGATCGCGCGACGTTCGACGATTTCAGGTCAACTGAAGCCGAATAATGACGCCTGTTCCGGGACCGCTAGCCGATCGCGCCGCTTCTTCCTAGATAACGATTGCGGTCGCTGTCCGAAGACGACGATAGACGCGGTGTCCATAGCGCTTTCAACAAGACCCGCGGGGTCAGACTGAGTTTCCAGCAGAATACCTGGCATCTCGGTGGAGGCGGAGGCATCATCGTCGCTATGAGACCTCCCCGGAAACAGCTTTTGATGTTCTGTACTGAGGGCTCTCCAAACCGAGTCGGCGGAATCGCCGATGCCGTTCCTTTCGACCAATTCCCGCGCCATCGCCGAGAGCATGTCATCGTCTTCATCGATGCTCTGCAATCCTTCGCCGGCAAACTTACCTTCCATGGTGAGTGCTACGAGGAGCTTCTTCCCCATGAGGCGCAAACACGATGTCTGCATGGTTCCTTCGCAGCACAGAAATTTAACGCGCACCGGTCGTCGTTGCCCGATTCGCCACGATCTGCGGCTCGCCTGCCGCAATGTGTGCAAAGAGTAGCCGGACTCGTAGAAGATGATGGTCGGAAAGTCCAGCAGATCTAAACCTGTCTCCACCAGCTTTGGGTGGCAGATCACGACCTGGACTCCGTCCTTGACTTGTCTGGCGTACCAAGCCTCACGCTTCGAGGTATCCACACTCGCGCGCAACACTGCCGTGCGAAGCCCTTCATTACTCAAGATTCGTTGCAGTCGGGCTGTAACATCGTGCTTCTGTGTGTACACGGCAAAGACTTGACACCACCGTCCCTCCGCCAGTTCCTTCTTGATCTCTTCGATCAGCCTGCGTTCCTTGGAATAGAGACGGTCCTCGGGGAGCTCGCGGGGTTCTGCAATGACAAATCTCACCCTGCGCTTGAGTTCAGGATCGAACTCAGTCCCGTACAGCGTTCCAATTCCGTATGGGTGATCGGGATACAGCAGCAGAGTGTTGAGCATCGTACTCAGCACGGACCGGTTGCCCCTGTGAGCTTTCAGCGCCTTCCGCATGTCATCTTCGAGCTCGCCGTACGCTTCTCGCATGGGAGCGTCCATCGGCACGCTCAGATAGGTTTCCTCATATTGCGGAAGTTCTCCCGAGATGTCTTCGAGGAACACAAAGGCGCATAACTGCATGAGGAACTCCCCGAACAACAGCGGTGATGCTCCGGGCTTCCGCCGGACCGTGCTTGTCGATTTTGCCTTGGAGCACGCATTGTTAGCAGGTTCGACCTTGGTGATGGTCTCCAGGACTCCATAGTCCTGAATGAAGGAACTCCGCCCCGTCGTGCCCCATTCGTAGCCGTGCTCCTTCATCCGTCTCGCTTCGAGACGGAATAGCGTATTAAACAGATCGTCCGCATAGCCACCGAGGAGCGTGCCCGTCAGGCCCACGATCCGGTCGGTGCAGGAGGCCAGAGTGCCCAGGGCATTTCCTTGCGCCGGTATCGCCAGCCAGTTGGTGAATCTCGTCGCAAATCGCATAGTCAAACCACTCCGGCATGTAGCGCCCAATGAACTCAATCGGAGCCATGCGGCGGATCTTGTCCGAGTCCGCCTGCCACAGAGGGCTGTGCAGTGGGCGACAAGACTTCTCTCCCCTGGTCTCGATGGTTTCGGCAATCTTGACCTTCGCAAACTCACCCGCCGTTAATCGGGTCTCATCCACGATCACCGGTTTGCCTGTGTCCGACTTCACCACACAGCCAACGTACGGGCCAGAATGTGGTACCCGGTAAGCATGGCGCCAGAAGTAACCGAGCTTCGCACGCTCACGTCCGACAATAAATAGGGACGGTCTCCCGCAGAGCGACAGCCAGCGTTTCCGGGAACTTGGCGAATCCTTGCGTAGCCGCAACTCGCTCAACGTTGTATGCAAACCTTCGCGCACGATGCGTCCCTGCCTCAACCGCACCTCATTCACTCCGTGGGACTTGTTCTCGTCACCGCCATTTCGCAAATCATCGATCAGAAACACATGTAAGCCCGGCAATGTCAGAAATGCCTCCCGCGCCCACTTTTCGACCAAGTGGGGCGGCACCATCGCTAATGCGGTAAACGGATTCCCCTGGCCGTGGACATGAATGGCTTCCGAGCGAGATCAATGTCTTGCCGGTACCGCATTCCGCGACCACCATCGATGTCCGCGCCTGCTGCCAGCGTTTGGCCACTCCCATAATCGCGATCGTCTGTGCAGGGAAAGGCGGTCGCAGCAGCCCTTCAATCCAAGGCGAAACTGCATCGTCAAATTGGTGGAGCGCTGGATACTCCTGCAGAATGCGGTCTCCCAAGAGCGCCGCGTGAACGTCTCATATAGTCGTAAATTGTGGACAGTTCTGGCATTGAAGTCCTCTGGTACGGGGAGGAATTTGCGGAAGAGAACGAGAGAACAAGGGGAAAGAAGGAAAAGATGGGTGGTGCGGAAGGCTAGTCGGCCTGCAGGAAAAGGTCTTCGAGACTCAAACCCGGCCAGCGGATCGAACCGGTTTCGAGCGGGAAATGGACGGCACCACTTTCAACGCCCCAACTGAGCCAGTCAAGAAACTGCTCTTTCTCGCCCTTGACCAGTACCGGATTGCATCCGATCCCGATCGCTCGGACGATGGCCTTGTGCGAGTCCAGTTCGCCAGCAAACCAGTCAGCCCAGTCCGGCACTCCGGGGATCCCGTGAATATGGGCGAGAGAGGCCCAGATGAATCCGTTTTCCGAACTTGCCAGCAGGGTTCTTCCTGAACCCGCCGAGACGCTGGTAGAGGCGAACTCTCGGACAACGCAATGAGGTGACGCAGCGGCTTCTTGCGTCCGGAAAGCTGTACCGAGCCTTTGAAGCACTGAGCGTTTCGTTCGAGACATACTCGAATCGGCTGTACACCTGGCCCTTCCACCATGAACTTGTCTCCCAGGGAGATCGCCGCGCTGACGGCCGCAATCTGCGTGTCCCCGCCGATCACGGAAATGAGGTGGCTTTCGCCTGTCGGGGTGGATCAGGCAGAAACCTCTCCCATGAAGCGATCCAAGCGCAGTTTGATGCTGGTGGTAGTCTTCTCCGTGCTCTTCACGTAGGTCAGCCAGCCGAATCGAAGGTGAGCATTTTTCATTCGGACTCCTTCTTTTCGTGCGTGAGAACCTGGGTCTTTCCATTGGCAAAGACAAGGGTCAGCTCATGCGAGAATCTTTCCCGGTCATGCAGGATTTTGGTTCCGTCTTCTTCCTGTTCTTCCCAATGGTCGGTGAATTTCACAGAGCGCCAATGGGCAATATGCCGAGCCTCGCCCTCTCCAAATACTCCATTCAGCATTCCCGCGGTACACAGCAATCCGACATGTCCACCGTGCAGCGGCGTGAGCGGCCGGCCTCTTACGTCATTCAGCTTGGGCAGAAGCACACGGCCCGCTTGACGATATGCGGCGGATTCCAGTAACAAGTCCTCCACTTCGTCCAATGGAATACCCATATTGGTCAGTACAGCCGACTCCGAGGCAGGAACTTCGTAACGAACCTGAGCAGTGTCGCCCAGAGGCTCAAGCTCGCTCTTCGTTGCCAGCACTTCGAGGTAGCGCACTTCATCCAGCAAAGCCGCGTCCGTAATCCTTGAGTGTCGTTTGCGGCGCGTTGCCAGCACTACGATCTGCCTGTATTGCAGGCAGGCCGGCTCGGTGAGTCGGAACACTCGCAAATCGGTGAAATGTTCGCTCAGCAGCCGCGCGCATTTCACCAATCGCAGCTGTGGAAGCACGAATACCAGCACGCCACCAGCCTTGAGCCAGCGATGGCTATGCTCCAGAAAGACCAATTCCAATCTCTGGTTGTTGCTCTCTCCGCATTCCCAATCGTATGGAGGGTTCAGGTAGAGCAGAGACACCGCTTCCGGCGGACACCGGACATCCATGGCGTTGGCTTGCAAAGTCTTGATTCCCAGGGCTTCGCTTGTTCGGCCCGATTGGCGTCGATCTCGATGCCATAGCGATGAGCGGTGACGCCATGCAGCAAGTGAGTGAACGCCACGCCATCTCCTACGCAGGGGTCGAGTGCCGAGAACTCCGATGCGAAGGCAAGGCAATTCTTCAGCCGCGCGGCTTCCGGCACGGGCAACGGGAAGAACCCCAACTTGGCTTTTCCATGTGGTCTCATTTGTTGTATCCCTAGACGTGCTTTTGTGCGGAAGACGAGAGCAAAGACGAGAATCGACGAGTAACCAGCAGCAGGGATGAATAATCATCTGACGGCTCCGCAAGGGACCGTCATCGTACACGTCCAGGCGAGACTCAGTCTTCTTTGTGATCGCCTGCGAACGACCGTGGAACCCAGGTTATCGTGCGAATACGTTTCCGTGTGTGTTCATCAAGCTGACAGCCAGCTTGACCAACGACTCGGAGAAATTAGTTAACTCTCGGAGCGAAAAAGAGGCACGCTCAGACGGACCAAGCGTGGAAACAGAACCATCGTCCTGCACAACCGCGAATTCCGCTACTCCTGCACGGCGCAAGGCATCAGGGGTGACGACTCGTTCGGTGGTCGGGAACGCAGTTTCTAAGCAAGACGTGCTTGATGATTTCACGTTGGATCTCCTGAGGAGGCAAATACTCGCACGCCTTGAACAACATTGATGTCTTCGAATCAATGGTTTCGAACTTGTAAGACCACCAGATGTCCCTGATCAATCCCTGAATCGTGAACCATTGGCCCGCCTCCGGATCATCACGTTCACTGCCCTCTTCGGTGGGCAGGTACACTTTGGGATTGAAACTCGCTTTGAACTTGCCCAGCGGCAGCGCGCTGGTATTGCCATTCTTCAACACGTCCATTAGCACTTCCAGGTAACAATCGTCGAGAAAGTAGTTCAATTGAGCCACAAGTTCTCCCTGAGTGGTGATCAGCAGTTCCTCCCTGATCTCGCCGAGTACAGGATTCGAGACCTCATCCAGTGCCTTTACTCGACGCGTGAGATCGGACATGATCTGCTTCACTCGACGGGTCAGCCCGATGCAAGCAGTAAACATAATGCCTGTTCGGACGTGAGTGTCTGACGGCCACCTCTCGTTTTGTTCACCCAGTCGGTCGAAAATTAAGAGCTGCGCCGGAAGCCAGCCACGACGTACCATTGTTCGATTGTTTGACATGCCAGATATAAGTGCCCCATGTGTCCTCGACACCACCGGCATCGACAAACGGCGGCAGCCAAATGATGCCGATTTTGCCGTCGCCCT
>CAVWHT010000014.1:0-7991 GCA_963754885.1 uncultured Acidobacteriota bacterium
AGTCTCGCACGAACGTAGAATCAGAGAGTTAACAGGCATCTTGGGAACGGAGAAACACATTCGGAGCAGGCGGGTACTGGTTTCGTTCCCAGATTAGTTCCCACGAGCAATCGGGTTTATGGCAAAATTGAAAAGCACGGAGGTGCATATGAGACACGAAACATTGCGCCCAAAAATTTGGAGTGCGATTCGTGAATTGGTGATTTCTACGGGGCAGCCTTGGCGTCAGGGCAGCTTGGCTGGATGGCTCAATCTCATCCGGGAGAGAGTCCCCGATGCTGAGCAATCCGATTTCCTCTCCGTTGTAAAAACCCTGCATTATTTCGGTGTCATTGCCATCACTCGGCCCGATCAGCCGGGCGGGATGCGTCTGCACGCCGCGAGTTACACGGGACGCGAGTCCGACCAATTTTTTGATTATTTTTTCAACTTGGGATTGCTATTCAAGTAAATCAGGTCACCTGTGTCATTTCTTGAGAAAGTCCAGCAACCCCGGCATCTTTCCACCTTTGCGTAAGTTCCTTTCCTTCTCAATGACGCGAAGGTTCCGAACTGAGTTGTCCCCACCACGCGAAAACGGGACGACGTGGTCAATGTGATACTTTGCTGTGTCCCATTTCAAACCCTTGCTCGTCAGATCCCTCGCTATTACTTGCTGCCGGAGCGCCTTTGGGATGCGTCTGCTAGTTCGAGGTGCTTTCACAAGCAGAAAACCACATCCAAGTCCTATGAGAACGCTGAATAGCAAAACCTCTGCACCGGGAAGCCGCTGTTGCGACAGAACGTATGCCGAGGCGATGAAAGCAACCTCAGAGACAATCAAAGACTTGAGCTTGTAGCGAAGCCGCTCTTTTTTCCGTGCGGCAATCTGGTAGAGGTACCACGTGACGACTAGCGCTACGATGGCGAAGATAAGGCTGGGATTGAGGCTTGATGCTGATGGAGGCATGGGCGACACTTTCCCACAATGGGGGAAGGCGACCCGAATTATACTCCCAGGGTCTTAATTGCCCGTGCGCTCAGAGCAACGTCGCATCGCTGGAAATGTGCATCCCGCCACGCATTCACGTCACGCTGAGAAAGCCGGTGCTCATCCGCGCTCAAAATCGGGGCACCCAGTCACCGCGAACGGTTGCGGACTTGGTGGCCCACTACACGGAGAAGGAATTGCCAGAGGACAGCAACAAGGCGTACTCCACACGGAAGGCATATCAGTCTTATCTCAAGAACTGGATTATGCCCGTGTGGGGCAGCTACCGAGTCTCAGCAGTGAAGACTGTTGCGGTTGAGGATTGGCTGCGAACGCTGTCACTGGCACCCGGTACCAAGGCCAAGATGCGGAACATCATGTCCGCGCTTTTCACTCACGCGATGCGTTATGAGTGGGCGGACAGAAATCCCATCAAGCTAGTACGGCAATCGGCAAAGCGGCAGAGTGCGCCCGACGTTTTAACTGCTGATGAGCTACGTGCGCTGCTGTCTGAGCTGGGAAATCCGTACTACGCCATGACTTTCATGTCCGCCGTAACCGGGTTGCGAGTCAGTGAATTGCTTGCGCTCAAGTGGGCGGATGTGGACTTCACGGCTCAGGAAATTCATCTCCGTAGAGCGGTTGTTTGTCAGCATGTCGGTGCGTTGAAAACGGAGACTTCGGAGAAGCCGGTTCCACTTGACGTAGCTTTGGCCGATACGTTGCTGGACTGGAGAGGACACTGCCCTTACAATCAAGACACGGATTACGTTTTTGCATCCGCTGAGAAGGACGGCAAGCAACCACTGTGGCCGTCTAGCGCCATGTCGAGACACATCCGACCGGCTGCACTTCGGGCCGGAATTGTGAAGCGCGTTCGTTGGCACGTATTCCGACACTCGTTCGCTACTCTCCTGAAAGGGAACGGTGAGGACGTGAAGACGGTACAGGAGTCTTTGAGGCACGCGGACAGCAAGGTAACGCTGGACACATACACCCAGGGACTCATGCCAGTGAAACGGGCGGCACAGCGAAAAGTCAGCGAGGCGATTGTTCCCATTCGTTCCCACGTATCGGGGATGACCGCCGCAATCGCTTGATTCTAAGGTGGGGGCGCGTAGCTCAGTTGGTAGAGCAATGCCCTTTTAAGGCATGGGTCGCAGGTTCGAATCCTGCCGCGCTCACCAAAAATCCCTTCTCTTCTCCCGGTTTGGTGCTATGCAGAGCCAAAGAGGCGAATCAAGAGCCCATGTTGTCCGCGCACTGCGGGTCGCGCACGATGGGCAAGGGTTGATTGTCCCCAGTCACTTGGGGTCACTGCAAAAGTAGCTTGCGCGAGCGGGGCTACGCCCGTAAGATAGCAGCGCTTCCCAAGACCGCATGATCGGCCAAACGATATCCCACTATCGGATTCTCGAAAAGCTCGGTGGCGGCGGCATGGGCGTCGTCTATAAGGCCGAGGACACGAAGCTGAAGCGCTTCGTGGCGCTGAAATTCCTTCCCGATGAAGTGGCGAAAGATCCGCAAGCGCTGACGCGTTTTCAGCGCGAAGCGCAGGCGGCGTCGGCCCTGAACCATCCCAACATCTGCACCATTTACGAGATCGATGAGCATAACGGCCATGCCTTCATCGCCATGGAGTATCTGGAAGGGCAGACCCTGAAGCATCGCATCGGCGGGCGGGCGATGGATGTGGAGACGCTGCTGGGGATCAGCATTGAAATTGCCGACGCTCTGGACGCCGCGCACACGCGCGGGATTATTCATCGCGACATCAAGCCGGCGAACATTTTTGTGACCAAGCGCGGGCAGACGAAGCTGCTGGACTTCGGATTGGCGAAGCTGGCGGCGAGCACCGAACATACGCTGACCGCGCAGGAAGGGGCGATGACCAGCCCGGGATCCACGATCGGAACCGTGTCTTACATGTCGCCCGAGCAAGTGCGCGCGGAAGAACTGGATCCGCGCACGGATCTGTTTGCCTTTGGGGCCGTGATGTATGAGATGGCCACCGGGCAGATGGCGTTTTCGGGAAGCAGCAATGGCGTGATTTTCGAGGCGATTCTGAATAGGCCGCCGACGCCGGTCGAGACGTTTGAACCCGGCTATCCCGCAGAAATTGGATGAGCTGATCACGAAGTCTTTGGAGAAAGAGCGCGACATGCGCTACCAGACCGCGGCGGAGTTGCGCGGCGATCTGAAACGGATCAAGCGCGGGATGGAGAGTTCGCGGATCCGGGCGGCGAGCGCTTCGGGAATTGCGGCGGTTTCGTCCGCGAAAGTTGACGCGCAACCCGCGGCTCAGACGATGGTACCGCAGCGCCGAATGCGGATCATGGTTGCCATCGTGGGAGCGCTGGCTCTGTTCGCTGGATTGAAGCTGGGATCGATGTTGATGAAAGCTCCTGCCAGCACCGACTTTGCGGAATATCATCCTCTGACGTTCCGGCGCGGGATTGTGCACTCGGCACGGTTTGCGCCCGATGGCAAGACGGTGATTTACAGCGCGGCATGGGAAGGCAAGCCGCTCGATCTGTATACGACGCGTCCGGAGAGTCCGCAGTCGCAGCAGATGGAACCGAAGGGCGCGGACATACTGGCCGTATCGGCGTCGGGCGAGATGCTGCTGGCACTGCACAGCAAGCCGCGCGATTCGTCGTTTCTGTATGCGGGAACGCTGGCGCGAGTGCCGCTGGTCGGCGGAGCGCCGCGCGAAATTCTGAATGACGTGGAATGGGCGGATTGGGCGCCGGACGGATCGAATATCGTGGTCGTTCACGAGGTTGGCGGACGGAAGCGGCTGGAGTATCCGCTGGGCAAGTCTCTTTATGAGGCGGATGGGTGGATTGGAAATCCGCGGGTGGCGCCGGACGGCAAGCGTGTGGCTTTCGTCGATCATCCGCAAACCGGCGACGATGGCGGCGCCGTGGCCGTGCTGGATTTGAGCGGCAAGAAGACGAAGCTTTCCGAGGGCTGGGACAGCATACAGGGGCTGGCCTGGTCTCCGGATGCGAAGTGAGATCTGGTTCACAGCGACGCGCACGGGAGGCGACCGCTCTCTTTATGCGACCGACTTGTCGGGAAAGTGCGGGTGATGGCACGGGTTCCTGGCGAGTTGACGATTCTCGATGTTGGCAAAGAAGGGAACGTGCTGCTGACGCGCAACAACGATCGGGCAGGTATGATCGGGCTGGCGCCGGGCGAACCAAAAGAAAAAGATCTGTCATGGCTGGACTGGTCGGTGCCGGGGAGTTTGTCGGCCGACGGCAAGATGATTCTGTTTTTCGAGACGGGTGAGGGCGGTGGGCCGAAGTACGCGGTGTATTTGCGGAGCACCGATGGATCGCCGGCGATCCAGTTGGGCGAAGGGACCGGGCTGTCATTATCGCCGGATGGCAAGTGGGCTTTATCGCGCTTGAACGTCGTTCCGTCGCCCTTGGTTTTGTATCCCACCGGAGTGGGGACGTGAAGCAGTTGAAAGCCGACGGGCTGAATCACATGTCGGGCAGTTTTCTTCCCGATGGAAAACATTTTGTGTTCAGCGGCAACGAGTCGGGTCACGGTGCGCGGCTATATCTGGAATCGCTTGACGACGCCAAGCCGCATCCTTTCAGCATGGAAGGAGTCGGGCGGCGCGGGAACGAGATGGCCGGTGTTGTCGCCGGACGGCAAGCTCGTCGCGGCCCGCGGTCCGGATCAGAAGGTGTATGTTTCCCCGTGGCGGAGGAGATCCTAAGGTGATCACTGCGGCGCAGCCGGGAGAGTTTCCGACCGCTTGGTCGTCCGACGGACGTTCGTTGTTCTTGATCACTCGTGGCCAGATTCCGGCACAAGTGTTTCGCGTGGACGTCAGTTCGGGGCAGAAGACTTTTTGGCGGTCGTTTGAACCCGCGGATGCGGCGGGAATCGATACCATTCGCGGCGTGCTCGGCTTCCAGCGACAACAAAGCTTACGTGTACGGGTATACGCGGACACTCTCGGATTTGTATCTCGTGCAGTGGGCTGAAGTAGGCCGTCTGCGAGTTCATTCAGCGTCGATTCTTTTGGTCGATTTCATCCGAGTCTTCTCCTGCAATATATTTCCAGCGTGATTCCAACCGGTTTGGTTGTTTCTTCTGCTGTGTCGATCCATGCGTGGCGGGTCATGCCGCGGGCCCAATCCTACAAATACTTTCGTCTGGGGAACACGGCAGACGTTGAGACCAAGCCGACACCGGGCATCGCGATGATGGGCGGGGGGCGTGATCTGGACGAGGCGTTTCGCTGGCTGTGCAACAAGGGCAAGGGCGGAGACTTTCTGATTCTGCGCGCGCACGGCGATGACGACTACAACTCGTATGTGAACGGGCTGTGCAAGCCGAACTCCGTGGCAACGCTGATTCTTCCGGATCGCAAGGCGGCGGAAGATCCGGCGGTCGTCGAGATCATTCGCAAAGCCGAGGTGATTTTTATCGCGGGCGGCGATCAGGCCAACTACATTCGGGGATGGCAAGCAACACCGGTCGAGCAAGCGCTTAACCATGACATTGCTGCAGGAAAGCCGATTGGCGGAACGAGCGCTGGTCTGGCCGTGTTGGGACAGTTTGTGTACGGGGCGCTGGGAGACAAGCCGGACGACAAAGATCTGGCCTCGACGGATGTGTTGCCGAGTCCTTATTTTGAGCGCGTGACTCTGGTGCGGGATTTCCTGAGGATTCCGCGCCTGGAGAACGTGATTACGGATTCGCATTTTGCCAAACGCGATCGCATGGGGCGGTCGTTGGGATTTCTGGCGCGCATGATGAAAGATGGTTGGAGTACATCTCCACGCGAAGTGGCGATTGATGAGAAGTCGGCGGTGCTGGTGGAAGCGGACGGGACGGCCAGAGTCGTGGGGAGGGGGAAGGGCGCGTATTTTATGCGTCCAACCAAAGCGCCTGAGGTCTGCGAAGCCGGCGTGCCGCTGACCTTTCGTGACATCAGCGTTTATCGAGTGAGTTCGGGCGGACGTTTTCATGTCGGTAGTTGGACGGGCGAGGGAGGAAGTGGGTATTCGCTCTCGGTCGTGCAGGGGAAGATCGACAGCACACGGAAGGAAATCTATTGAGCTTCGTGGGAAATTCATAGCGAACTGCAGAGGGACTTCTTCGGGAATCCTTCTATTTGTCTGAGCGCGACGTTGAGGTTTTCGGTATAACAATGTCGGGCAGGCGGCGATGAAAAAGAGAGTCGTGGGGTTGGGCGAGGTGTTGTGGGATCTGTTGCCGGAGCGAACGTGCCTGGGCGGTGCGCCGGCAAATTTTGCTTATATCACCACGTTAATGGGCGATCAGGGCATAGTCGCCAGCCGCGTGGGCGGTGATTCGCGCGGGCTCGACGCATTGCGCCGGATGGAAGTCTGGGGCTCGATATTGGCTACGTGCAAACCGATCGTGAACATCCGACGGGCACGGTGAGTGTCGAGTTGGATGGCGAGGGGCTGGCGCGCTACGAAATCGCGGAGCCGGTGGCGTGGGACTTTCTGGAGTGCACGTCAGACTGGCAGCAACTAGCCCACGACGCCGACGCGGTCTGCTTTGGATCGATCGTTGGCCCAACGCTCTGACACCAGCCGGACGACCATCCGAAAATTTCTTGGCGCAGCTTCGGCCGCAACGTTGAAGGTCTTTGATGTGAATCTGCGCCAGTCCTTCTTTTCCGCAGAAACTCTGTCGGAATCCATGCGGCTGGCCGATATCGTGAAGCTGAACGACGAGGAGTTGCCGAGGATCATGGAGATGTACAGATTTGCCCACGAGGACGAGTTGTCGTCGGCGCAGCACCTGCTAAAAGAGTACGATCTGAAGATCGTCTGCGTTACCCGCGGCGGACGAGGCAGCCTGCTGGTGCGAGGGCAAGATTCCAGTGTGCATCCTGGGTTTCAAGGTTCCGGTCGCCGACACGGTGGGGTCGGGAGATGCCTTCACTGCGGGATTGGTGCACGAATATCTGCATGGCGCGTCGCTGGACGGGATGAACCAAGTGGCCAACCGGGTGGGAGCGTGGGTGGCGAGCGAGGTGGGCGCAATGCCCACTCCCCGGCGCGGCGCCTGGAGCATTCGCTGGTCGAGATTCGATAAGGCCGCCCGCCGCGCTGGCTTGCGATATAGTACGAAATATTTCTTTTTCTTTCGGTATACTATGGGCATAACACGGGGGACTATTATGCGCACTCGGACCGGAGCAAGCCTTGCTTCATCTTCTGTCTTCTTTCTCGGAATCATTCTCGCCGGTCTTACCGGGACGCTGCTGAGTTGCTCCAAGCCCGTTCAGCCGACAAAAGCGGTCCCGTCGAAGCCCTCCGACATCAAGGTGGAGGTGCGGGATGGAGGGCCGATCGTTATTCGCACGGCCACCGCGGAATTTCAGATTCTTCCGTCGGGCTATGTGCATGCAGCTTTGGAGAAGGATGGCAAGCCATTGACGCTTGACGAGCCGGTGGTGGGATCGACGGGAGGCAGCGACTCGATTGTGCTGGAGGGGAAGGAATTCGACTTCATTCCAGATTTCTCACAAGCGAAAGTTGTCGAGGCTACCGGAAAGCTGGGCCGGGGAAAGCGGGTGGAGGGATACCGGCGCATCCCCTGGCGCCTTCTGGAGTGGCGGTCGACCGAGTGCTGGTGGTGCAGGCGTACGACGATTTCCCGAATATCGCGCTGGTCAGTTCGACCTACAAAAATGTAGGTACAACGGATCTCTCGATTGACCAGGTGTGGATGCAGCAGCATCGGTTCAACGCGAAGAATGTCGACGAGAAGGTGCAGCCCTACGATATGTGGGCGTTTCAGGGATCGAGCTACGACTGGGGCCAGGACGATGTGCAGAAGCTGACGCGCCTTTCGTCGCAGCCCAACGCGATGGGCGAGGAGATCAAAGGGGGCTACGGAGGCGGCATTCCCGTGGTCGCATTCTGGACCGCGTCCGTTGGGGAGGCGATTGGGCATGGGGAGAATGCTGCCCTGGACTCTCTCGGATTCCCGTGAAGGTGGGACAGTCACCGGA
>CAVWHT010000015.1:0-28302 GCA_963754885.1 uncultured Acidobacteriota bacterium
CAAATTAGGTTTTAGCGGCGGGGGTAGACTCTGCTACGGTTTGCGTTGCGAGACGTGAATCGTGCGGAGGGCCACCACCGCCGTGATTCGAGTATCCAGCATTTTCGGCCAGATGTTGCAGTTGTTTTCCCGCCAAGAGTTCGAGCAGGCGGTCGCCGAGCACCGGGCCGAGCGCCACGCTCGCGGGTTCAGTTGCTGGGGACAGTTCGTGGCCATGTTGTTCTGTCACCTGGGGGGGACCAGTCCTTGCGCGAGATTTGCGGCGGACTGGCCGCCAGCGAAGGCGAGTTGCGGCACCTGGGGTGCCGGATCGCCCAAGCGCTCCACCTGGCCTTGCCAACGAGCATCGGCCCTGGGAGTTGTACCGCGCCGTGTTTTATCAACTGTCGGCCGCGCCGCGAAGCTTCCGGTCCGCATGGTTTCCGCTTCGACCACAAACTGTTGAGCCTGGACGCCACCCTGATCGAACTCTGCGCCAGCGTCTTCGACTGGGCGCAGTACCGGCGCGCCAAGGGCGCGTCGAGCTGCATCTGCTGCTCGATCATAAGGGCTGCTGCCCGTTTTGCCCTCGTCACCGAAGGCCGCATGCACGAGAGCCACGTGGCCCGCACGCTGCGCTTCGATCCCGGCGCCATCGTGGTCTTCGACCGTCGCTATACCGACTATGCCTGGTTCTCTGCGCTCGACGCCGACGGCGTGTACTTCGTCACCCGCATGAAGGACAACGCCGATTACGGCGTTGTGGAACGCCGCCCCGTGCCCGAGCGCGGCCCCGTCCGGCGCGATGAGATCATCTTTCTGTCCAGTTGGCCGGCAGCGGCGAGCGCGATCTGTTCCTGCGCCGCATCGAGGTCTGGGACGACGCGCAGCAACGCACCCTGGTGTTTCTCACCAAGCATCGCCGCTTTGCCGCCTCCACGGTCGCCGCTATCTACCGTCGGCGCTGGCAGATCGAATTGTTTTTCAAGGCGCTCAAACAAAACCTCCGCATCAAAACTCGTCGTCCCAGCGCCAATGCGCTCAGATTCAGGTCTGGACCGCACTGATTGCCATGCTCCTGCTCAAGTACCTGCAACTGCGTGCCCACTTCGGTTGGAGCCTGTCCAATCTCGCCGCTCTGCTGCGCCAGCAACTGTCGTCTATCGCGATCTGTTCTCCTGGATCGATCAACCCTTTCAACCCCCGCCCCAACTCGCTCGCATCGCCGAACAAATCCCGCTTTCCTGGTAACCCAACTTGGACAGCAGAATGGCAACCTCAACCTGGGAACGACCACCGAGAAGCAGAAAATGCCCCAATTTCCCCTACTCCCACTCCCCAATCCTGGTTAATTTGGACAGCAGTGAATCCATTCAATACTTTGACCCCACTCGCGACAGTGGTCTCTTCCAGCAATCTCCTTTTCTTGAGGCGGTCGTCACATACCTGACGGATGAAGCAAAGGCGGAAGACAGGACCACGCGAATTCTTCTAGGCACTACAAAGGCGTTTGTTCATCCTACGCCCGCGGTTGCGATCGCCATTTCAGTAGATGACCCGGAGCATGTGATTACGGGCTATGCATTTCGCCAACATCGGACGCAAGGGCGGCTTCTTTACGAGCCCCTGCCACTGCGCTATTCCCGGTCGGGTCCTGTCGCGTTCTTGCTTCCCGCTTGCGATCCGGATGATCGCGTGTTTTTCCTTGGTCGCCTCTCGTTGCCACATAAGGGCGATCCATTCCCTGAGAATCTCCCTGAGGTCATGAAATTCTTGGTCGTGGAGGCCCAACGATGACAACAATCCAATCGCCGCTGCCGTACTTGCCAACCATCGCGTATCTGATTGTCCTGTTGCTCCTGACTCCATTTTCCGCGGCACAGATCACTGTTGACGGGAAAGTCATGAATAACAAGAACAATCCCGTTGGCGGAGTCGATGTGGCAATCTATGTACCGGGCAGCACGAACCCTGTAGTCAGCCAGAAAACTGACTCCAAAACCGGCGAATACCGTTTCTCAAAGCTGCAAGTCACCGGCGCCTTCGACATCATGTACACACACTCCATGTACGACACCTCTACCGTCAGCAGGCTCGCAGAGGGTGATAACCAGCACGTCAGCAAGGTGATTTATCTGAAAGGGCAGCCTAAAGCCGTCACCGCATTGCATGAGCAATTCCTGTCCACGAGAAGACTAGTTTTTCTCGCCGTTGCGATCGACAGGAAGGATGATCGAACCGCTTTCGTTGCTCGTCTCGCGGACTTAGGAATATGGGAAGGCATTAATCGCAAGATCGACGACATGTCGAGTGAAAAACTCAGCGACAGAATGCGGGCCTTGCTTGAAACGGAGCAACGCCAGACGTTGTCTTTGCGCTCATTGGTGCAATGATCGGAGTCCGGGTCCACCGATCCACCTGCGGGAAACTGCAAGCCCCGCTATTTTCTTTGTCGCTTGTTGCACCGCCGACTTACGAATCCCCTTGAACGGCGGTCCCCACTGCGTTTAGCGAGATGCTCTTGGCTTGGCAGGCTTCAGGACATCCGAATCACTCTCGCCCTGGATGACAGTCGCAGGAGGCTGGGCTTCGACACTTTTCGACCTCGAGCGTTTGATTTCCCGCCAGAAGGTCGCCCGGGCCACAGCTCGGGTCATGTGGAGCACCTCGGCAATTTCCTTCCAATCAAATCCTCTGCGATGCGCGCCAAACATGGTTCGACTCTCATGAGAAAGCTTGCGACCAGGTTTCTCCAAACTCCGGTTGGTGAACTACGAACGACGAAATTTCATTGCATAGCGTCAAATCTGCGGGACGACCAAACAGTTCAGACGAAGGTGGGCTACTCAGACGAGAGCAACAGTCGCCACACAGGGTATACGGCTTTTCTCGTTGGGAGGCGCGGTTCGGGGATGGCTGGCATAACAACCGCCCGGGGAGCTAGCAGTGCTCAGTCCACGGGCCTGCAGCGCCCAGGATCTGGTACTTGCTTTTACCGGGTTAAACCCGGCTGCGATCAGCTTAGTTGCGGAGAAAGTGTCACTTTCTTTGCAAGGAACACCTCTCTTCTCCGCAGCCCGAGTCCCCGTGTCCATAGCCGGATTCGGCCCACATCGCCCAGGCAATTGCACCGACTGCTTGCGTCAAGTGTTTGGCACTCAGCACGTTTCGGCCGTTGGCCGAGGCTCGGCCGCACGGGCCGATTTTATGCACCTGAAGTCGCCACCTGCACGAATTCCTGCAGCAAAAAAGATTTTGAAAAGCGGCTGGACTGTGGATATACGCTGCCCGCTACCACTTGGCTCAGGTGTGGACTAGCTCCACCCGCCACCTTCGTCGCGCAGCATGTTCCGAAGCAAATCGGCGCATGCGCTTTTGCAGCAGGAGAGGAGGTATTCCGGAGGCGTAGAGACAAGTGTGTGTAGACGGACCTGGGACATTAACTGCCATCAGGACCCAGCCCCCGGAAGGCAGCAGTATGGGCGAAGCCGACGGTGTCCATAAGCGCCGTATGTTCCGCTGGCCTAAAGAAGCAAGAGAACTGGTCAGAGAATACAAGGAACGAACCAGCAGAAGCCAGGAGCACACTGAGACCGGCCGGCGAATGCTGGTCACAAAGCTGGCTGCGATTTCTGGAAACCCACGAGACGCCTGTCTACGTTTCCTGCGCGAGCTTGGCGTAAATCAAAAACGAGCGTATCGCGAATGGACAAAGCCCGAGCAGCAACGCCTTCTGGATCTGATCACCGCGATGCCGGTAGAAGAGGCCGCGAAAATCCTGCGGCGGCCCGCGGGGTCCGTGCGCTCGATGTTGCACCGGCTCGGCATCGGCGGCAAAACAGGACGAGAATGGTTCACCAAGTTCTCACTCTCTCGGGCATTGCACACCCGCCCCGACGAAATACAAAAATGGATCGACCTGGGTTGGCTCAAGTCGCGCTCTCTCACCACTGCCGGAACGAAAGCCAACATCATCCATGCCGACGACTTCTGCCAGTTCGTCAAGGAACACGGGCGTGCCGTCGCGAGCCGCCGGCTTACCTATGAGGCACTTTGGTTCGTCCAGAACTATGTGTTTCCGCCAAGCCACGCAGAACTGCTGTCGGTGAGAGGAACGTACAAAAGGCACGCATGCAGGCGATGAGACAGACTCGAACACGGAGTCTCAATCGGCCTGCGGTTCCGAAGAAGACGGCGGGCAGGAAGGTTAGGGTTCGTGATGTCAGCAGCAAAGGAAATCGTGATCGTCGAGCACAGCAAAGAGCATTCCCCGAACGCAAGCAAGGAAGCGGGGAGCAACGGGTCAGGAGACGCAAACGGTACGCGTGCCGCGGGCGCGGATGGCCCTCCAGCAGTGAGGCGACGTTTGCCGGACGAGCGACACAGCTTGACCCATCACTTCTCCGTGGGCGGGCAGGAAGGCTACGTCACAGTTGGTTTATACGAGGATGGTCTGCCAGGCGAACTGTTCATCAGGATGGCGAAGGAAGGCTCGACGGTTTCCGGTCTCATGGATTCTTTCGCAACAGCCGTGTCCCTGGCGCTGCAGTATGGTGTCCCGTTGCGGGTCCTGTGCGACAAGTTCAGCCACACACGGTTTGAGCCAAGCGGGTGGTCCGGCAATCCAAAGATTGGCTACGCCAAGTCGCTGACGGATTACCTGTTCCGGTGGCTCGAGCTGCGCTTCCTGAAAGGTGAGCAGGGACTTCTGTTTGAATTGCCCAAGCTGGCCCAACCGCAGCGTGAGGTGACCAGCGTAGTCGAGGGCTTGGGGCAGGTCGTAGAGTTGGGAGACGCGCCTCCGTGTCAATTCTGCGGCTCACTGATGGTGAGGAACGGCTCCTGCTATCGGTGCATGACCTGTGGCAGTACGAGCGGTTGCTCTTAGGTTAGCAATGTTTCCTGCGAGCGGCAGAACGGGCCAGACCATTGGCCTCGGTGTTGTGCTCGCGAGGAATGTGAGAGATGGAGAAATCGAGCGACCGGGCCAGTTTCCGGCAGATCCAATTCAGGGAATAGAGCCGCGGACTACGGCAACTGTACTCGCCACTCATCTGCCTCACCACCACTTCAGAATCTGAAAACACGTGAAGCGCGGTGGCCTTAAGCCCAAGGGCACATTGCAGCGCTTCCAACAGAGCAATGTACTCGGCGACATTATTGTCCTGGTGTCCGATCCATTTGGCGATCCTGACTGGTGCCGTCGGCGGGGCCGTCAATTACCACCCCAATACCAGATGAGCCTGGATTCCCGAGAGAGCCGCCATCGATGTGGGCCACTAGGTTTGCCATTGCGTCAATGCGCCGGTAACCACCTTGCGTGACCGATTTGCCGGAGTCAAGATGCTTACATGGTTCCCGCACGCATTCTTTATTTGTAGTACCTGTCCGCGCCTTCGAAGCGCCTGTGGATGTTCCTGTGGGAAAATGGAAAGAATTTGACCTCCCATTCGTTAAGCGACAACGATTCAACGGGTTGCGTCTCTGGTTCTTGATCCATCGCAACCCGCCGATTGCACTGAAAACGGGCGTTGACAATCTTCAAGCAAATCTCTAAGTTTGCCTCCGTCGACGGCTGAAAGGGTTGGCTTAAATAAAATTTTGCCAGTCCGAAGTAGGCTGAGTGATCAGCTCGGCGGGGCAACCCGAAGAGCAGCCAGACCTGAAAAAACCGACGGCTCTGCGAGGAGCAGTTGGGGTTTGGGACCGCGAAAGCGGTGATCGCATCAGAGGCTGTGACGGTGCATGCATCCACGCTGTTAGCTCCCTCGCAGGAGCCGACGGCTAGAGCATAACCGATGTCACAGCCTTTACCTTTTACCAGCGTTCCCTCCCGCCCCAGGCTTGGTCTCCAAGAAAAAGCATCTCGCGAGTTGTTCCGCCCCATTCGCTCGCTCGTTCTTCTTAGGACTTTTATTCGTGCTGCTGCAGAGAGAAGTGGTCACCTTGCCGCTTTGTACAATACGGGAGACATGGCCGTCAGGATCGAGATGCAGAATACCGGCGATCCCCGAGTTCGCGGGGAGATCGTGGCTGTCCTTGAACACGTGCTGAGTGATAGGCCCGGAGAGTGGCGAGTCTCAATTGTCGGGTCTCACGCCAACGACAACTGGGAAATGAAAGTGGAAGGACCAACGGGCTTCGAGCGTTCGTACACTTTGGTTGGCGGCGCCGGAGAGCACCAGCCTGCGGCAATCGGAAACTTGGTCGTTAAGCTGCTGCCGGCGAGGAAGCCATGATCTGCCATTCCGGTTTGCATCCTCTCCAAACCCATGCTGACATCGGGACCCTGTTAGGAATAAGCTAAGTTCATTTTTCTAGAGCTGAAACCGGAAATGCGGAAGATTCCGAATTCGCGCCGTCTCGACGAGCACATTTCACGAGCGTTGAACAAGATCAAGAAACCGAGCACTGCGGAAGAAATCACGGAGTTGCTCAATCGTGACCTGGAACCCGAAGACCGGCCCTTCCAGACAAAAGAAGTCGCAGAGTGGTTGCGGAACACCGGGGACACAGCGTTGACACTCTATTGGTCAAGAACCCGTCCCCGCAGGTAGCCCCTTCGCGTCTGTAACCACGAACACCGTCGGAAACATCAGGATTTAGCGGCTAACCGCAAATGGTTCCCACCGTTACAAAGCTACGCCTGGCTCGCCTTAGGTGAGCGGCTGACTATTCTTTGAACTTCAACGAGTGAAGTTCGAGCGCTCGCTGCAAATCCCGATCATCGGGTCGAATGAGCTCGGGTTCCTGCACTTTGATTTGAAAGGGTTCGAACAGCGCCCAGTTCTCAATGTCGTGCCCGTACTTTGAGCGGTAGTAGATTCCCGCAAAGCCGCCATTAAAAACAATCCGGGACACGAACTGCGTCAGGATCCTTGGAGCCGTTTGTTGCAGGACCGACGCGTCGAACTCCTCGACTCCAAACTTCTTCCAATGGATTGCCAATGACTTGCGCAAGCGACTGATCCATTCGCTGCTGCAAACATCGGCGTACTCTTTGTCGGTCGTGGCAAGTCCCAGGATCCGCTTATCGAGCCATTCCATCGGCACTTCCCCAAGCGGAAAGTAGTCATCCGCTCCCTCGATCTGAGCCAACTCCGCCAGCAGTGTGGGATCGGTGCGGAATCGAGCCAGGGTTTCGACGAAGCACCCCAGTCTCTGTGAGGAGGCGTAGAGAACACGGTAGGTCGCATCAGGGTCGTCAAAGCGGTTGCCGAATGTTCCGTCAGGCCCCGCGGAAGCCCAATCGGGGGGAGCCCACGGATCAGGTTTCCTCCCTAGCCTGTAAATCACGCCGGGGGCTTTCACGAATTGCTATCCTCCGGCTAAGAAGGCGCGCGCGGCGCCAAGTATCTCCGGACCTACGGTCTCCACATCCCCTTCTCGCAAGAGGCGGGCTGGTACGCGATCCCCTAGCTCCGGATTCAGACCGGTAAACCAAGCCTGAACCACCCGTGGCCCCTCATGATCGCTAATCACTTTCGCCAGCCGATAAGCGAGCCGCAATCTTTCGTCGACTCCCTTGTACGGCTCGGAGCCGGCCATCCAGCGCTCGATTGCTCTCGTGTCTTTGACTGAAGCGATGTAGGCCGTAAGTTTCTTCCCCAGAATTGTGGTCAACTCGGTGATGAGTTTGGAAAAATCCAGAGTTGTAGCTTCGCGATACGCCAACAAATCCGGTCTTGCCGGGGTCGATACTGCCATGTCGTTGACCTCCGAACCCAACGCCAGCGTATCACAATGACGTTATAATAGCAAGCTAATAACAAGTAAATACCATGGCAGTTAAATCGGCGTAAAGCGTTGAAAACAAGCTCATAGACCACGGTATTCTTCACTTGGTTCGCTTGTTTTTCTTCCATTTCGCCCAGCGTGCACGCTGGGCCGCCGCGATTTTCTTGCGCGCGGCCGCTGACATGGGCCTCCGCACCTTGGGCATGCGAGACCCCTTAGACTTTCGCTCTAGCCCCCCGACACTTCCCAGGGCCGCCAACGCGGCGTTCACGCCGCTCCATTTCTCCGTGCACGCGCTGTTTTTCCTTCCGCAATTGCCGGATTACTCCCGTCAGGTTCGTCATAGTCCCTCGGACAGGCATTGTAGCAGCCCATCTGAGAGACTTTCCGTCCCGATCGCCACCCGTCCCGATCGCCACATACCAACGACTGATTTCGCCGGTTCTCCGAATTCTCCCAGGAGGAAAAGCTATGAGGCTTCGTCGCAATGAGTACTGCCCGATCCACAAATCGATTTCCTGCTGTGGCCGGGAACAAACGCCCTATACGCGCAGATTGCAGCCTGGGGTTCGACGCATTGAGGATCCGCATCACCCGAGGGGATATCGGGAACTCAGATCCCCGGCTGAGATGCGGAAACTGCTGAACCGGAAGATTGTCGAGCAGGACAGAAAATGCGCTATCTGCCATGAAGAGTTCACCGATTACAACGACGTCGTGCCAGACCACAGAAATCCCAAAGGCATGGGAGGAGCGTGGAGGGATGACCATCCAGACAATATCCAAGCAACGCATTTCTGGTGCAATGAAGAGAAAGGATCGACAAGAATGGATGGATGACGGCCCATCCGCCGTCCTCATTTCGGCCACTCGATGAATGGCTGTTTTCCGCTGCTCTGAATGTGCGAACAGTGTGCCTCATTGCGACGCAAGGACTCCACTCGTTTTCCGCACAGGATTCGACAAGACGTGCCCTGAACAATGCGCCACATCAGCTATTGACTAGTGATTACTCCAAACGGAACCTGTCGCGTTTCCAGGAGATAAGTCTCAGTGACTGCAAGCAACAGAAGCTGATCACGGCTTGCTTGAGCCTTTGAGACGCCCGGTTGCACGATATAGATCGAGAGCTTGACTGCACTGAGATGGCTCATTTCTCTAATTGTTTGGAGCAATTCCCAGTCACCAACCTCAAACCGGGTCGGGCCTCCGTCATCTTGGCGCTTAGATTCGCGTCGCAGGAGATGAGTGAAAATATCGCTCTTTTTCTGAGGAGAAGACATCCACGCGACGCTCTTTTGCGCTTGTCCGCATACTTCGTAAAGATCATCTATGCGCTGGCCAGGAGTGTCTTGGGAGGAATATTTACAGTGGTAAAACTCGACATCGACACTGGTCGGCGCGGAAATTTCTCCCACGAGCTTTATCGCTACTACATCCGCCGCCTCACCGCTATCATCATCGTCAAAAATGATTGAATAATCCCCCTTCTTCAATTCTCGAATGACTCGTGCTTGGATTGCCGTTTGCTCCTTCGTTCTTCCCTGAGATTCCTTACGAATGTTCACGCCGTTCCAATCGAACACCTGAATATTCGCAGCGTTATATGGAGGGTGCGTACTCTTTGAGTGGCACATGTTGATTGCCCTCAAGAGATGATCCATCAGCGAACCAAATAACAGGAGGGTCGTAGTAGAAGAAGCTCTCGACATTCTCTCCCTGAGAACTTCCGTGATGGACCTTGACCTGCCTATCATCGAGAACAGAGAAGCGGTAATTTGGAATCCTGCTTTCGCCCTCACCTTCTTCAAAAAACTCGAGTTGCAGCTCGGCTCTCTCTTTCTCGGACGCAAGCGCAATGCGTAATGTCCGGTCAACCGAGGGATTAACCAACTCGATCTCAAGCTCACTCAAGGGAATCTCAACGCCATCAATCGACACGGACCAGATTGCCTCTGGAGTCGTATAAATTTCCTCGGGCCAATCTACTGCGATGGGCATGATCCTCGGACGCTGGAGAATCGTCTTCGCCTCCAGAGTGCCTTTCAGCACTTCGTCGGGATCAATGCTCGCATCGACCAGTTTTGCGCCGATTCTTTTGCACCATTCCATGAGTTGATCTACGCGCATCCTCTGATGCGACCAAATCCTCCCTTTTCGGGACGCGCCAACCGTGGCAGTCTCGCCATCCTCATAGCCTGTTCCAGAAAGGACCGATTTGCGTGCGCGCTGCCGCTGTGCGGGCGAGAGCGCCGGTTCCACATCTGAGCCCATGCGCCCGGTGTACCGGACGTTCCGGCCGAGTTGCTCAGTAAGTCCGACGTTCTGCAGTCGAAGCCGATTTACCCCAGCAAATGTGCGAAACACATCCTGCCCTCTGATGAGTTCTGCATCGTCGCCGGCAATCGCTTGGGCCAGCGTTTTGTAGTCACCCGCGTTTGTCGATCCGTTTATGAAAAGCAGGTTCTGTTCAGGAGACCAAATGACGACGTAAAGTTCCCAATCCCAACTGTACAAGGTTTCGACATCCGTCCATGACAATGCCACACGGCGTGCAGTAACGATGATCAAGGTATGTTTCTCGTGATTGACGGTATGGTGTACCTGCTCGCACGACTCGACGACAGGAATACCCACTTTGAAATTGCCAGGTCTCCAGTCCTGGCACCGCGTCTTGTACACGACGGCGCTTGTTGCAGGTCGTACTGTCTTGAGTGGAATCTCGGTCGTGAAGTCGGTGAAGCCCCGGAGAAACTCCTGCAATGAGATCTGCTCGCCGATCATGCTGTCACTGAGTTCCGGGAGCAGCACGTTCCAATCGGGATCACGCGTGTAGAGTTTCCTCAGTTCCTCCTGAACATTTACGTCAGCCGTGTTCGCGATGAATACAGCATCGCCAAGATCGGGACGTGACCGCGTGAACCTGCCAGCTAGCTGGAGGGTAACCGCAAGCGTTTTCCGAATGTCGTGAAACGCAGCGATCTTCAACTCAGGGAGATCGAAACCCTCGCCCAGCATATCGACGCAGACGACTATCCGGGACTCGCCGCTGATAAGTTTGCGCCGTATAGTCTCTCGCACTCTTTGTGATTTGATGCCAGTGTGCAGTTGTACCGGGTTGAATTCGGGATAGTTGTTGTATAACTCGAAAACCCGTTTCGCTCTGGTCACCGTATCAACCCGAGCCATGAGAATGTGGCCCTTGTCGAGATCGCGGCGCAATTGCTCAAGCGCCTTTTTCGCGATTGCGGCGTCAACCTTCTTTCGATTGAATTCAGTGACAGGGTGAAACCTTATTGGTTTGAAATACCCTTCTTCCTGAGCCTTTTTAAGCGGATATTTGAATATGATGTCTCCATCGAGCGGTTTACCATCTTCGCGGAACGGAGTGGCCGTAAACTGCAGAATCCTTCGACCATTGAACCGTTCTTTGAATGCGCTCCAGGTCGGAGCTTCGGCGTGGTGCGCCTCGTCGATGAAAAGATACGGGCAGTGATGTGCCATACGATCCTGAACGGCCCGCTCGCACTGGCCTGCAATGCTGCTTGTCATCACAATGACATGGCATCGGCTGAAAAACTCGTCGACCTCTGCGGGGGTGTGCGGAATGTGCTGAAGGATCCCTATTATCGGGAACCCCGCGCTCTCGGTTAGAACCGCACAACCAGGGTCTTTCAAGATACCGAGCGTGAGGAATTTTTCGGCTATTTGCGTTCGCAGTGCATCGGTAGGAACAACGACGAGGAGCTTCGGGCAGATAGCCAACACGAGGATTGCAATCATCGTATCCGTCTTCCCGGTACCCGTCGGCATAACGATTGTTGCCGGCGAGTTGGAGACTGCCCAGTGTGCATGAACGCGGTGAACTGCACCTATCTGGGGAGCACGCAGCCCGCGAACGCCACGAGCCGGATCCTCTTGGACGTACGAAAAAGCCCCTAGCCAAGACCGGAGAACTTCTTCAATCTCGCGCTGGTTGTTGAAGGCGGCCGTCGTGTTCTGTAGGGGATGGCGAAACCAAATGCCATCACTCAGATCGAATCCCCCATCCGCCGGAACGGCGTCTGATTCAATTACGCGTACATGATGATCCGGGACCTGCTTCACCTTGGGCAGCACTAAGGTTTCGCCCTTTCCATCCGACTGCAACAGGAATCCACGCAATTGGCCACTCGTGAAAGGCGCACATGTCCCGTCGGCAGCAGCAGTCCTTTGGGAGAGCTGCCGAATCGGATTTCCTGCTCTTTCCTCATCTAACGACAGCAAAGTCGGAAATGTGATGATCATGTTCAACTTGAGGCGCACTCTAGGGCCGGTCGGGACTGACAACACCCCTTCCTGCTCGCAGTGCTATATCCATTAGCGATACGAGATTGAATTCAATAGTCATGCAGTCTTTCATGAAGACGCGCCACCGGTTATCTGGACCTGATCCATAAATATTAGTACGCGATATAGCCTGAGCGCCCATAACAGGCATTTCCGTACTGGTCTTTGTGCGGGCGAAGTCGTGTGCTGTAACGTTTGCGGGGAAATCGCTTGCCACAATAGGAGCATTCCACCAGGTAGACCCGCGTTGAAGACGCCCTACGAACGCGCGGTGCCGCCGAGAACCGCGTTGCGAATCCCTTTCCGAAATAGGTCTTGCCGGCGAATTCGCCCGCCTTGCCCAGCTCTACGGGCAGCCGAGGATCGAACCGCTGATCTGTCGTGGCAAGCGCTTGAATTTTGGAATGCAGGAAGGTCTTGAGGCCTGGCCCGCTCGTGCGACCGCCGGTTCGGTCGAACGCATAGAAGTATTCCTGGCCGAAGCCGTCCTTGCGGCGCTTGAACACCAGTGAATAGGGCTCAATGAGGCGTCGATGGCCGTCGTACATAATGTCGAGCAATGTGAGGTTGCTCGCCGCCTCCATGATCATGTTGCGGAAGCGCGAGGGATAGAAAGCGATCTGGCCGTAGTAATCGACTCGTAGGCCAGCGAAGAGTGCCTCGATATTCTCCCTGAATCCCCTGAGCGCCGTGTCGAAATCGAAGAGACTTTGCACCGGGCAAATCAGATACTTTTGCCAGATGGCGCGGAACGTCTCAAGCGGAAGGTCGAGCAAAAGCCCCTTCGCCACGGCAGGACTCGGCTCAAAAATCGTTTTCTTCAGAAACGTGCGCAGCAGTTCGCCGCGGTTTACCTCAAGGTCGCGGTTTATGAACACCCTGTAAACGTAGTCGTATAGATCAAAAGAATGGCGGCGCTGCAAGAGACATTTAAGCTTCGCCGCTAAGAGCTCTTCCAGCTTGTGGCAACGGATTCTCGCGCCACATTGGGCGCTATCGGAATACGGGTGAATGAGAAAACGATCCCGGACGGGCAGGAAAATGCGGTCATACTCGGTGACATCGAGATGCACGCTGATGGTCGTCGTATGCGGATTACCATAAAAGTCCTTGAAGTAGAGACGTGCCTCAACAATGCGGCGGTCCTTATCGGAGTTGCCTTTCTCCCGCGCCCAGTTCCGATCCTTCTCGAAAACAACGCCCGTATGCTCCTCGACGAGATCACAGATCCTGTTCAGCTCGGCGGCGAAATTGGCTTCGTCAATCGCCGCGGTGCTGGAGAAGTCCAGATCGTTTGAGAATCGCGTATGCGGAAAGTAGGCCTTGCGGAAACAGTTTCCGCCTTTGAGCACGAGCGTATCTTTAAGCCAGCTCGCGCCGTAAATTCCCGAGAGCAACCAGCCGAAGACGTAGTCACGTTCGATGTTGGCGGCGTGCAGGCCGAATTCGGCCGCCTTCGCCTCGATCTCGTCCTTAGTAATCACATTAAGTCCGCATCGACTTCTGACGGATTGTCACTCGGGGTCGAACGTGTTGCCCCGTGCACATGCAGATCAACGCCGTACCGTGTTTCGATTGTTCTGATCCCCGCATCGCTGTCGGAGATGACGACCTTGCTTTGAACCGCGAGTGTTACGCCCAAGGCTTGCGGTGAATTCGGATCGAACAGCTCGATATATCCATCTATTCCGATCTCGTTAGGACCACTCGGAGTCCAGCGCGAGCCCATCCAGCGCGAGCCCATCCAGCGCGAGCCCATCCAGCGCGAGCCCATCTGTAGCACCCAACGCTCGATGAGATTTACCCCTTTTTGTCCAGACAGGCCCTGAGCGGAGATCGTCTTTGGACGAGGCTGCTTGCGACGAACTGACTTCGCACCAGACACAGCTTCAATGCCCTTAGTTAGCAGGCCATTTCGCAGGCGGCGAGGCCACAGCCGTGTGGAAAGTCGTCTGCGGCTCCTCATGATGCGGGACAGTATCAAAAGGAGTACATTAAGAATAGAGTTGGATTCATTATGAGTCAAATGTGATATCTTCGGAAACCTGTGGAAATCGGGTTCACAGCACGGCAAGTTGTTAAATTGACTGGAGTTCCGTATTCCACGGTCAATCTGTGGGCGAAGAACGGGCTTGTGCAGCCTAGCGTTGCCCAGGGCAAAGGCACTGGCACGGAACGTGTCTACAACTTCAGTGATCTGATCGCACTGAAGGTTGCCTTTGCGTTAAGGAAATCAGGTGTAACAACTTCCTCGCTGAAGAGAGTCGTAGATTTTCTCCGCCGGAGCGAGCACATGGAGAGACCCCTCTCGGAGTCTCGCTTGGTGGTCAGGGGGCGCGACGTCGCTATCGTGCGCAAGGGAGAACTTGTAAGCGTTCTTTCGCGGCCCGGACAAGGCTACCTGAGCTTTGTCGTGGATTTGCCGGACGTGATTGGAGAGCTTATCAATTTTGCAGATCAGGCGAAGGCCTTTGCGCGCGGCTTTGCATCCTCGCCGGTTTCAACAGAATCAAGACCCTCTCGGAGGCAGCCCATGGCAGCTGCCAGTCGGCGACGAAGCCGAGGCGGATAGAATTCGCACCGAGTTGTTAGGAGAGCGATGTGATTTGCCATATCCTCCGCCGCGTCCAGCAGCCCGCCATTATTTAGAAACCTCCGATTTGCCATCCTGCAATAGCAGTGCCAGGTCGCTATGCAAGCAGTAAATAACCACGCGCTGTTGCCTATCCAGTGGTTTTGCGGTAGTTTCTTGGGCCACAAACTAAATTACCGCCGGAGAGGAAGTGATTTCTCTTGCCGCTCTATATATCTCGCATAAGAATCAAGAACTTTCGAAATTTTAAAGATCTTGACCTCCGTCTCAATGCAAGCACGGTTGTCCTCGGAGAGAACAAGGCCGGAAAGAGTAACTTGCTACATGCTCTTCGGTTGATTCTCGACCCTTCCCTATCCGAATCGAGCCGGACGCTGAAAATCGAGGATTTTTGGGATGGACTCAAGAACCCTTTCAGCGGTAAGCGAGTGAAGATTGTCGTTGAGCTGACAGGGTTCGAGGACGACAAGGCGGCTCAAGCGGTACTCACCGACTGTATCGTCAGTAAGCAGCCATATGTGGCGCGCTTAACGTACATATTTAGACCTCGCGAGAAGCTAGAAAGAGAGCCACTTTCGGAAGGCGATTATGAGTACGTGATTTTCGGAGGAATTGACGAAAAACACCGCGTGGGCAGCAACGTCCGACGCTGGATCTCTGTTTTTTTGTTACCGGCTCTCAGAGATGCTGAGAGTGAGCTCGAGAGCTGGAGACGGTCTCCACTGCGACCTCTTCTTGAAAAGCTCAATATCGATAGCAAGGAGCTCAAAGCTCTGATGTCGGCTCTTAATGCAATCAACAATAAACTCGTTGGACAGAAGTCAATCGCAGATCTCGCAGACAACATTACGTCACGCATCGACTCCATGGTGGGGAGCGCATACGGTTTGGAGACTAGACTCGGCCTCACTCCAACAGAGAGTGACCAGTTAATTAGGTCAATCAAGATATTTGTTGACGGCGACAAGTCGCGCACGATTTCACAGGCTAGCCTCGGCAGTGCCAATGTTCTACTACTGGCACTGTTGCTACAAAACTTCGAGGCGAACCGATCAACCAAGAGTCTTGTTTCTACGATTCTGGCCATTGAAGAACCCGAGGCGCACCTGCACCCTCAAGTGCAGAGGCTGCTGCTTAGATATTTCCTAGCCCAGAAGCATCCGATCATTGTGACTACTCATTCTCCGAACATCGCTAGTGTTGCCCCTATAGATTCGCTAGTCCTATTGCGGAGGACAGTAAAAACTGGTTCTGTGGGCTACTCAACTAGTGGGCTAAAGCTATCCGACGACGAGCGGGACGACCTACAACGGTATCTTGACGTCACACGGGCCGAGATATTGTTCGCCAAGGGGGTCATCCTGGTCGAAGGTCCTGCTGAGCAGTTTTTGCTGCCTGCCTTCGCTAAGTCTCTCAAGGACTCCCACGGTGAGCCTTTGGACCTAGATCGATTGGGCATTTCCATTTGCTCGGTGTACGGCACAGAATTTCGCCCATATCGCAGATTGCTGGGCTCCAGAGGAATCTCTCTGCCTCACGTCATAATCACTGACCGAGATCCGACTACAAGAAACCAGGCTGTAGTGCAGCTCGGGCTTTTGCGCGGTATCAAGCTTGTCGAGGACGACGAGATCAGGAAACAGGTGACTCAGGACTATGCCAAAAAGAGGTGGGCATCTGCATGCCGGAAACTTGCCGAGGATAACATTTTCGTTAACAACAACACCCTCGAAATCGACCTCGTTGATGACTTCGCGGACGAGCTGGGCGAAAGCTACCATGAGCTCGTTGGCTCGAAGACTAAGGCAGATCATTTTTCGGAATTGCTCCAAAACCCGGCAGCAAACAGAGATGGAATTCTGTCGCGAATCGAGCGGATCGGGAAAGGGAGGTTCGCTCAGAGATTAGCAGCTAAACTGATAGGCAGTCGTCCCCCTAGTTATCTGAAAGACGCGCTCCAGCGTATTGTTGACCTCGTTGCCTCCTGATGCTAAGCCTTACCACCGAATTCGAAAGGTTAAACCGCGAACAAAAACTTGCGGTAAGGGAGACCGGTAACACTGTTGTGTTGGCCGGCCCTGGATCGGGTAAAACGGCTACTCTAGTCATTAAAGTAGCGCACCTTCTTTCAGAGGTCATTCCGCCTCCGCAAGGCCTTGCGTGTATCACATACAACAATGAAACCGTAAAGGAGTTTAGGTTTCGATTGGCTGGATTTGGAATTCGCCCATCCGCCAACGTTTTCTTGGGGACGGTGCATAGCTTTTGCCTGAACTGCATTGTGCGCCCGTTTTCACCGGTGTTGTTTGAAGGTTCTGGGGCAATCGAGGTTCTCAGCGACAACGACAGTGAGGCCCTTTTGGGTAATGTTTTTGAGGAGGTGGGCCGAAATGACAACCCCGCGTGGTTCAAGTCAACACTCACGAAAATCAGGAGGGCCCGTGACTGCGGGGAGGACTTGGGTGGGTTTCAAGATCAGGACCTACAAATTGTCGATCGTTACGTGCAGCTACTGCATGCCTCGTCCAAAGTGGATTTCGACGAAATGGTATCGAAAGCATTGTCGATTGTGCATGGCCACGACTGGGTATGCCAGCTCCTGTCGAACCGTTTCCCTTGGCTAATCGTTGATGAGTATCAAGATCTTGGCGGACCTCTCGATGCTATCGTGACAACATTGCTCGCGAAGGAGGATGTCCGGATCTTTGCAGTCGGGGATCCTGATCAAACCATCTATGACTTCACCGGCGCAAATCCAAAGTATCTCGCGGCGCTCGCGGTCCGGCCCGATTTCCGGGCGATACGGCTCAAGTTCAACTATAGAAGCGGCCGACGGCTAATCACGGCTTCCCAGGCCGCACTCGCTCCCTCAGAACCTCGTAACTATGAACCGGATCCCCAACGTAAAGATGACGGAGAAGTGCTCTTCTTTGAAGCTCAAGCTGAACTGGAGTCCCATGCGGACGTGCTAGCTAATCAGGTCATTCCCGAATTGAGAGCGCGTCAAATCGCGCCGGACGAAGTGGCCATTCTTTATCGACAAAAAGGCACACTGGTGACGGCTATTCAGGCTGATCTGACAACCGCAGAGATTCCCTTTATAGCTGAAAAGGAATCGGACTACCCGAGAGCGATCATCGTGACGGTGGCCCATTCCTAGTTAGAGGTTAAGAGGGGCGGTTCTCGACCCGATTCTTGGTAGAGTCGGGTTGGAAACTTTCTCATGGAAAGGAGAACCGCCTTGCGAAGAAGCTATCACACCGTCACCAGCAAAGGACAAAGCAACGCCAGGAAGCTGGCGGAGTTCTTCAGCCGCCATGGGCAAGGACTACTGCCCATGGTCGATTTGATTGAGCAATCGCGACTGGCCGTCGATGAGCTGATCGATATGGCCGGGCGAGCCACGATTGAAGCCGTCTTGCAGCTCTCGGCCGAGCAAGTGGCGGGGCCGCGAACGCCCGGCCAGGGCGCGGAAGCCTGCTCTGGCATGGCCGGCAGGCGGGGCGAGTGTGTTTGAAAGAACGCAAACTGGGGGTGACGAAGCCGCGACTGCGGGAGAAAGGCGGCGGCGAAGTGGCGATCCCCGCCTACGAGGCGATGCAGGAAAACGGGATGAGCCAGCGGATGCTGGATGTGCTGATGCGCGGCATCTCCACCCGGCAGTATGCGGAGGTGCTGCCGGAGATGGCTTCGACCTGCGGGGTGTCGAAGTCGACGGTGAGCCGGGAAGCGGCGGAAGCGGGAGAGGAAGCGCTGAAGGAGCTGCTGGAGCGACGCTTCGAGGGGATCGATCTGCTGGTGATCTACCTCGACGGGATGCAATTCGGCGAGCATCATGTGATCAGCGCGGTGGGCGTGGATGGCGGGGGACACAAGCACGTGCTGGGTATGCAGCCGGGAGCGACAGAAAACGCGGCAGCGGTGGAGGACTTACTGGAGCAGTTAGTGGCGCGTGGGCTGGACCCGAAGGCCAAGCGCTTGTTCGTGATCGACGGAGCCAAAGCGTTGCGAGCTGCGATTAACAAAGTGTTCGGAGCGCAGCATCCGGTACAGCGTTGCCGCAATCACAAGATCCGCAACGTGTGCGACCGCCTGCCGGAGGAACAGAAGGACCAGGTAAAAGCGGCCATGCGCGCCAGCTACAAACTGGAAGCGAAAGCAGGCATGGCGCGGCTGCGGAAACTGGCCGACTGGCTGGAGCAGGAATCGCCGGCGGCAGCGAACAGTTTGCGGGAAGGGTTGGAGGAATGTTTCACCATCAACCGCTTGGGCATTCCGCCATCTCTGCATCGCTGCTTGGCCACGACCAACTTGATCGAAAGCCCGCAGTCGGGCGTGCGCATGCGGACCCGGCGCGTCTGCCGCTGGCGGGATGCGGCCATGGTCCAGCGTTGGGCGGCGGCTTCCTTTCTGGCGACAGAGAAGAACTTCCGCCGCATCATGGGCTGGAAGGATCTGTGGCAACTGGAGACCATCTTGGGAAGGAAAATAAGTGAACCGGCTACCGCTCAACAGGAGGCCGCGTAAAATGAACCTGAGCGCCGCTCCTCAAACCTCCAACTACGAGCAGGACACCGTCATCATCGTTCGGTGGTTGCAAGACTGCGCATCCCGTGCAATAGACGCAAGAACAGAGGTGCTGTTCGAAGATCTTGTACGCTTTTACCACAAGCTGTGTTACACGTCAGGCAGCACCGAGAGTAGCCCAAATCTTGAGCTTAGGATCAGATTACACGACGTCCTCGACCTAGTTCGCGATCCGGCAGAGCGATTGGGAGCTTGGCTTTTAGAGGTAGATCGAGCTCTTTCGCTGCGCGAAATGCTAATAGGTCAGCCGGAATATGCTGATGATATTTCTTCGTTAAACTCGTTGATTACTGACACACAACATGATGGCGGACTATCGGATCACTCTGTCGCTGATTTTGCAACTGATGCCAAGCTCAAGGGGAAAGTCGTCCTTACCACAATGCACAGCAGCAAAGGGCGGCAGTTCGATGCTGTCATTTTACCGGGTCTGGTCGAGGGTTTGCTACCAGGTCGAAGATGGGATAGGACAGCCCGCCGATACGCCGAACCAAACACGATTGCGTTAGCCGAGGACCGCCGTCTGTTTTACGTGGGTTTTACTCGAGCTCGGAAAGTCGTTGCTTTGATCTCGGCTCAGTCGTATATCAACAATTACGGATACCCAGTAAATCTTGGCGAGTCTCGCTTCGTAGCAGAGATTCGCGCTCGCTTGCAGGCGTAAGGTGTTGAGCCCATGGTTGAGCCGTCTTGCCCAGCGCCTAAGGCATCTCGTATTCATGACGACTGACTATCGGTGAGTCGCGCACCGACAGGTGTGAAAACTCCCCAGATGCCGAGTTTTCGGTACGAATTCGCGAGCGCTAAAAGAATGCAGTCCAGCTCGCGGTGAGTTTCAGTTGGCAGAGCCCCCGCATTTCCTCACTTGGTGGTCTCTTCAAGCAGCCCCGCGGCTAGTGCCGGTGTAACAAGCGGGCTAAGGCCACGACGGGAGTCGCACGCGATGATGAGGCGGTACTTCGCCCGTGTGACTGCAGTGTACAGTTCGGTGTAAGCCTCCTCCTCGACCGCCATGTATCCTTGCACCCCAAGGCTTCCCATCGGCGGTGGGGTGCGGCCTTGGTCAACACCGGCCAGGATGACCGAGTCGAATTCAAGGCCACCGCAGGCTTCCGGCGACATAATGTAAGCCCCTGGCAGCGGCACAGCCGCCCGCAACTCGCCCCTTTCCTTTACCACATGTACGGCGCCCATCTTTTCTTGAATTTTTGTGCTCAACTGCCCAAGCATCTCCGGATCGAATACGATAATTCCGATTCTTTGGTTGTTGTGGTCTCGAAGATGCTGCGAGGCCGCGACGATCTCGTCTAATAACCCATCGTCGGAGGAAGAATAGACGATTTCCGGCTTGTGGCAGCGGCGCAACTCAGCGCGAGACATCACGGCAGCGGGTTGCCGAAGGGCAAACTGGCTGAAAATGAGGGGCGACGCCTCGATAAAGTACGAAGCCAGCTTGAATATGTCGGGCGACGAGCGATGGACATAGGTGAGGTTCTGTCTCTCGCTGTGGTCGATCCCGCTCTGGGTTAGCCCGACGCTTCTTCGTCCTCCGATGCTTTGGGCCTCGTCGAACGTCATCACTAGCGGCAGGTACTCCGTTGTTCCCCGAGTGAGGTATGGCAGCACGCGACGTTCGTTTTCGTTAAAAAGGTGCGTTTCATCCACCATTACGTAGTCGTACCCGTAATCTTTCCTCTGTCGATTCCAAAGCGGGGTCGTAAGTCGGCTGGCCATTGAGAGCACGACATCATCGGTGTCGAGAAAGCCTAGGCTCTGAAATTTGTCCTCGTAAAGTTGGTAAATGTAGAAGATAAAGTGCCGGTCGGGTAATGTCTCGTCCTTACCTATGAAGCTCCTCATCTCCGAGTCGGCGTACTTCCTCAGGTCCCCGCGCCCGAATCCCCGCCCTTTTATACGGATGGAAATTTCCCATCCCAGATCCCGCAACAATTGGTTTTGATCACCGTCGAGCCTCGCCATGAAGTCCGTGCTGATGAGCTTGTGCAGGGAGTGTCGCCGAGCTTCGGCTAGGGTCTCAGCGAGAATCGCGCGCTGCTGTTGCCGGCTCGTCGTCGGATCCGATTCGAGCACATAACGTGGACCGTCCTCGAGGCCCAGTTCGCGAATGCACCAGCCGTGCAGGGTCTCAACGTCAAGGAATTGAAGGTCTGACTTTTTCGTCGCCATGAACGACTGGTCGTCAATGGCTTCGATTGCGGCTCGCACCGTGTTCCGCATCTCGTTGCTGTGAGCGACCACCAGCACATGACATCTGGTGCCCTGTTCCTGTGCTTTGCGCAGCAGGTCGATCGCCTTCAGAAGTAGGACCAGTGTTTTTCCTGAGCCTGCAGGCCCATGAATTCTGAGTGGGCGCTTAACTTTGTGCACAATGGCGCGGCGCTGCTCCCTCGTGAGTGGCCCTTTTTCGGCTATCCACTCGGAGTATTTCATCGAGAACAAGTGGTGGCCGGCAGTGTCGCGCGAGGTCATCATAACGTCGCCCGAGTCTGGGCTTTCAACTTCCTCGGGCGATTCGTCTCCTATGACAGTCGCGGTTTCGGGTGATGGGGGATCAATAACTTCGGGGAGCGCCTCAAAGTCGGAGTCTGCAGGCGTCAGCACGCGGGCGGACTTCTCTTGGCTTCGAGCGTAGTAGAGCGATCCGATGTTCAAAACCTGGTGCCCGTCGACAGTTTTGGAGACATATGCGACTCTCAAGTTCGTTAACTGCCGGCCCGAAACGTAAACCGATGGCAGGCCCTCCACTTTCTTCGCTTCCCAGTGGTCGGGAAACGCCTGGTTCGACCAGATTCGTTTTGCAAGCTGGTAAAGCCGCTCGCAAGCCTGGGGTCTGTCCTCATCAGAGAGGCCCCAGATCGTCTGTTGCTCAGCCTCGCTCCAGATAGAAATTAGGGGGGTGTCCTTCAATCTCATTGGCTGAGGGTCTCTGGCTGGCCAGATCAGGAGCAGGGAGGCAGTCTTAGTGACTGCGATCTGTCTTCCGAGGTATTGCTTCGTTTTGGATAGGTGTAGCTTGAACTGCGATGGCATCTCATTTGGCAGGCGAAGAGCAACAACGCTCCTAGCAACGGGATCGCCGAGGAGTTCGGTTACGGTCGGTTCGGGGATCAGTATCCAATTCATAGTTCTCTCAGGCCGACGTAGGCCTCCAGTTGCGATGCACTCATGTCGCGCACCCCGACCCGGCCGAATAACGCTCCAAATCTGGACATTAAATGTTCAAGGTAGGGGGTCTTTAACCGAAGCAGACGCTCAGGCTTAACCGAGGTAGCTTTAAAGTCCGGTGTACTCTGTTGCGACCGTGAGGCGTCCCACTCGCACTGTGACATGCAGTTCCCGGCGATGCGAAGAAGGTGAACACTACAGGTCGCTACATCTCGGAGAGAGATCACGCACGGCGTAAGGAGCAGGTCTCGACACGGTGGCAGGAAGTGCAGGTCGCTAACGGTGTTCCTTGCAAGCGCGAGCTTGTACTTTCGAAGTGACTTCGGGTTACACCGCTCCGAAAGTTGGGTCGCTTCAACGCGCGGCTGTAATAGGAGGGCCCCGATGGCGTCAATACGCCTCTTAGCCTCCCAGAAGTCATCGGCGAGTTTCTGGTAGCGATGTAAAGGTGTTCCGAGTTCGGATGCCCGAGCGGATGGGTTTTCGGTGAGTGTCTGCGTCAGCAGTTCCATCGGCAACTCCAACTCGACGGCCCCTTTGAGTCCCAGAGGGTCAGCAGCCCTGCGCAGTAACTCCTTGGCATCGTGAAGCCCCTGCTCCAGGAGTTCGTGATGTCCGCGGGTTTCCATGAATTCGTCGATTGGAAACAATGGCAGATAGTTTGCCGTTAAAGTCTTGTCGTGAACAAGATCGCACCGCGGTGTTATGACCAAGCCCGCGCAGAGCGGAGAGGGCGAATAGGGTTGAGGCAGGTTGGACCAGATATCGCCTTGCATTTGCGATCCGGAAGGAAGGCGAAGATAGTAAGCCTCTTCAACCCAGCTCATAGCGAGACCCAAGTGTAAACGCAAACCTTGGATACGCGAAAGGGCAGCCCAGCAGAATAGGCGCTATTCCCGGAATCACGGCCGAATTCTCGCAAAAAGGGGGGACAGACGGGACGTTCCTAATTTCGATTTGTCGAAAAGATTGGAGAGGTTTCGTCTGTCCCCCGTTTCCCGCATCACTCGGATGAGGCGACAGTATCGATGACGCAAGATTTGTACCGATAAACGCGTTTTTGGCAAATAAAGGAACGCATTCCCAGGTCCGACCGCGAAACGAGATTCACGAACAAGCATAGTGTGCCAACTGTGTGCGGAATCATCCCGGCAATACGGGTGACTGGGACAGAACCATCGGCTGACTGTCGGTCAGTCCGTGGCGCGCAAACTTCTGAGATGAGTCGCTCCGGCGGAATGCCCGATTCGTCTTACTCCATCCTCAAGACCCGCATTGGGTCCAGTCGAGACGCTTGCCACGCCGGAACCATGCACGCCAGCGCGGCTGAGGCCATCAGCAATGCTGCGACGGCAGCGAACACCCCGGGATCGAGCGGCTGGGTTTCGTAGAGCATGGACTTGATGAACTGCGTCGTTGCGGCGCTCGCCACCAGTCCCAGCAGAAGTCCGATTAGCGCCGGGCGCAGGCCATCGGCAAGCATCCCTCTCAGCACCTGCTCTCGTTGAGCGCCGAGCGCTATGCGGATCCCGATCTCGCCCGAGCGCTGAGCCACGATGTAAGACAGCACACCGAAAAGGCCCGCGGCCGCGAGAACAGTGAGAGGACCGCTAGCGAAGTGATCAGAGTGGCGTCGAAGCTTTGGTCGAGGGTCGACTGGCCGAGCAGTTGATCCATCGTTAACACGTCTGAGACGGGCAGGTCACGGTCCTGACTTTGAATCATCTGCTGCACCGGAAGTGCGAGTTGGCTCACGTCCTGCCTGGAGCGGATCACGAGTGTGCCGTAGTTTTGATCGCCCGCAAGAGCGGATGGTACTGCATTGGCAGAGGCGTCTCGCCGATTTCGTACCGGGTGTCGCCGACGACCCCCACGATCACGTGCACTTTGTTTCCGTCGTTTACGTGCAGGTGTTTGCCAAGGGGATCTTCGCCGGGAAAGAATTCCTTGGCGAACGATCGGCTGATGACAACTTCACTGACTTGATCGAGCTTCTGGTTCGCGCCGAAGGTGCGGCCACGCAAAAGAGGAATGCCCATGGCCGCAAAGTAACCGGAGTCGGCCGCACGATAGATCGCAGAGATTGCCATTGCCTGCGCGGAAGTCGCGGGTGCTCTATGATCGTAAATCCGGAGTCGCCGATGTATCCCTGCCCCGGAACTCCAGTCACTAATCCCGCCGCTTCCACGCCTGGCAGCGCCCGCACTTGTTGCGACAGCGTCTCAAAGAAATTCGCAGGCGCTGGTCCTGGCGTCTTATATCGCATGCCTGGCAGCTTAATGCGCATGGTCAGGACGTTCTCAGTGATGCATCCGACGTTCGTGGAACGGAGGCGCTGGTAACTTTTCACCAACAAGCTCGCGCCCATCAGCAGAACGACCGTGAGCCCGACCTCGATGACAAGCAGCGTCTTGCGAAGGCGGGCCCGCGTCCCCGCTGCACTGTGGCTTCGCGAAGACTCGTGCAGGGCGCCGAGCAAACGCGTGTCATCAGTGTTGAACGCGGAGACCAATCCCGAAAAGAGTGCGCAGAGGATGACTGCAGCTACAGTGAACGTGGCAACCACGCCATCGAAATGGATGGCACCCACGCGAGCCATGTCGGGGCGGGTGTGCAGGAACCAACTGATCGCACCATAGGCCAGTAACAGACCGGCAGCTCCGCCGAATGCCTCAAGCAGGAAACTCTCGGTCAGATGCTCGCGCAACAGCCGCATGTGTCCTCCTCCGAGCGCCGTACGAATCGCGAGTTCCTTCTGGCGTGCCGCGGCGCGCGCTACGAGGAGGTTGGCTACGTTGAGACAAGCGATGAGCAGCAGGCAGACCGTGGCCGCGAGCAGTATGTAAAGCGGACGCTTCACATCCCCCACCAGGTGTTCTAGCAGAGGCCGGCTGTTCGCTGCGGCGGCGACAAACGGGTTGTCCAAGTGTGAGTCATGGATCTGCCGGGAGATGACGCTCAGGTTCGCTGCCGCTTCCTCAGCCGTTACTCTTGGCCTCAGCCGCCCAACGACACGAAACATGTGGTTGTCGACGGCGGACATTATCCTCTCTGGGAATTCGTGGTGAACGGGCCTCCAGAGCTGTGTAGTGGAATCTGGAAGTCTCGAACCACTCCGGCATGATACCGATGACTGTATAAGGCTTGGCATCGACGTAGATGGTGCGGTTCAAGATGGCTGGATCACCTCCGAATCGACGCTTCCACAGGCTCGAACTCAACACAACTGTGCCGTTCGCCGAAGGACTATCGTCTGCCAATGTGAAGCCGCGACCGAGAACTGGATTCACTCCGAGTGTGGGGAACAGATTCCATGAGACATGTGCTCCATTCAGTATTTCCGGCAGTTGACCGCCCGACGCCGAGAGGCCGGCACTGTCGTCGCGGACGAGAGCCAGACTGCTGAAACTGGTGTTTTCCTCCTGTTCCACGTAGCGTAGACGCCGGCGGCGACCTGGTTGTGAGGGAAATCGCCGCCGCCGGCAGCAGGGGTACTGCGCTCGTAAAGAGTCAGCAACCGATCGGAGTCAGGGAAAGGCAACGGCCTCAACAGAACGCCGCGACGCACCGTAAAAAAGAGGGCAACGCTGGCGCCAATGCCTAGCGCCGTAATGAGGATGGCAACGACTGCAAATCCAGGTGTCCGGCTCAGCGTGCGAGCCCCGATGCGAAGGTCACGCAAGAACTGATCCAGTCCATTCCAGTTCCATGTAGCGCCCGTCTTTTCGCGCACCAGATCAGGATTGCCAAACGTCCGCAAGGCTGCGAGGCGGGCTTCTTCGTCGCTCATGCCGGCAGCGCGGTTTTCGGCGATCTGTTGCTGCATGTGAAAACGCAACTCCTCATTGAGCTGTGCATCCGCCGTTCTGCGAAACAGGAGCATACGGACTTGCATCACCAATCGATTCAGCCACCGCATTGCGTCTCCTTTAACTATCAGCCCCTGGTTTGGGCCTTCACGGCGTTCAATCTCCGGAGTGGGCAGGCTTAAGCAATCGACTCCGCTGAAATTACACTTCGCTCACGACCAGGTTGATCGCATTGGAAAGCCGCTTCCAATCGGCTGTCTCGGCTTCCAGTTGCTTACGCCCGAAAGCGGTCAGCGAATAGAACTTGGCCTGGCGGCCGGTTTCGCTCTCCGCCCATTTGGCTTTGATCCAACCCTGTTGCTCCAACCTGTGCAGCGCCGGATACAGAGACCCCTGCTGCACCTGCAGCACTTCGCTTGAAATCTGCTGAATGCGTTTGGCAATCGCCCAGCCGTGCATGGCTTGAAGCGATAGTGTCTTAAGAATTAGGAGGTCGAGCGTACCCTGAACGAGATCGGTAGGTTTACTCATACTATGATTATCTACAATACGTCTTGTAGATAGTCAAGGTATAAGCGCCCCAAAGCGGCTTTCCATCAGAAAACAATCGTTATTTGTGTGCCGCCAGTGTGCCAGATTTTACCGGCCGCCAGGACATTTGTCGGCTGACTGTCGGTGGGCGGGAGGAGGCCAGTTTGCTGGCTCTCGTCCGACTTAAGTGTGCGAACTGTGTGCTCAACCACCCACACATCAGCAGTGAGGCCTGAGCCCAGCCCCGATCTGAGTTTAGGGTTCCGAGCGAGCCGATTCCCCTGTTGGCGCCGGGTACAAGCCCAGAGTTCGGATAATGCAAGGTTTCCGGCACAGGCGCGGGCCGAATCTAGAGTCCTTTGAACAATTCTGAAATGGACTTGTCGAAGGAACCGGCCAGGGCGGCAATCGTGTTCAGCCGCGCTTCGGTACGACCCTTTTCGAGTTCTAACAGCGTGCTTTTTGCAACGCCGCTGTGGATGGCAAGGTACGTGAAACTCCATCCGCGGGACTCCCGCAGACGCCTGATTCTCTGACCGAATCTGATCTGTAGCGAGGGGATCGTCGGCCTTGCCATCGTACCGATTCTGCGGTACAGTGTTTTTCCTCGGTACCGCTACTCCGGTACGGCGTTCAAAGTGGAATTCTTGATCTGAGGCTGTGCTCGCGAGGGGGTGTTGGTAGCGGAATCAAGAGCCACGCCGAGCACAGCCCCTAGGGCCACGCCAACCCGATCTTGCCGTTGGACGCGGGAAGCCCCGTCAGGTGCGCAGTAGATGTCCGTCGTTTTTCAGGCCGTCCCGCTTGGGGGAGAGAGTTGCGATTTCTGTTGCTCCCGCTCGATTTTCAAAGTCTACAAATGCAGCAACTTCGAATGCTGCGGGCGGCTAGTCTTCGCGTCAGCGCCAGCGGGGTCGTGGGCTTCCTGCAGGACGTGCTCGCAACTCGTAGACGGGAACCAGTGGAAACGCGTGACCCAGCGAGCGTTGCGCAAATTCTTGAAGCGGCACCAGGTGCCGCTTCACGAAGTCCCCACTCTTTCGGCGCAGTTTGCCGAAATCCATCGGTTATTCGCTGAGCACTTGCTGAAAGAAGCTCGATGACCCGATTTAGAAATCATTTATCATTTCGATTCAAGGCTGAGCATCGTTCTCAAAACCCGATATGCCTTCTGCACCTGCCGTATGTCAGATGCATTGAGCAACTGTTGAACTTGTCGTTTTGCAGACTTCTGGTCTGCTGGGCGTCATCGAACTGGAAGAAAACCGATGCTGAAACATTCATGGCTTTGGCAAGTTCAATAATCAACTTGAACGACGGTTGCTTCTCTCCGCGCTCAATCCTTCCCAAGTGCTTGGGATCCGTCCCAGCCTCTCTCGGCAAGCTGACCAAGGGACAGCTTGTGAGCCTTTCGGGTTGCGCGAAGGAGCCTACCGAACAGCGCCGCCTCGTTCATGGGATCGCCTGAATTGAACGATAGCGGGGACAGCAGCGAGTAAAAACGCTCCTACAGGTGCTAAAGTTATTGACAAAGTGATCTTTTAGGGGTAA
>CAVWHT010000016.1:0-27182 GCA_963754885.1 uncultured Acidobacteriota bacterium
CTGAATCCGATCTCCGTCTATTTCACGTTCGACGATTCCATGAACACGCAAATCGTCGCCGCGCTTGGACAGTACACCCCCGAAGTTATGGCGGAAAACAATCAAGGATTTATTTCGTAGATGCTGACCAGGGAATACCAGGGCCATCTTAAAGAAGCTACGGGGCAGACAAATACAGTAGCTTACTGCCGCTGAGAGGCCCCTTTTGAACGTCCATACGATTTCGTAACCTCCTCTTGCACTAATTTCGCTGTAATCCAAGCAATCGAATCTAAGCCTCCTTCTCTGCTTTCGCGGCTGCGGAAGCCTTCTTCCCCGCATTTATTGGCGTTTTGGGCTTAGCACTACTGAGTGCCCTTCAGGGCCATCCACAACCATTTTTCTTTGACACTCGGGTGAACCCTGTATAAAGTGGGACCACTCCGCTCAGTAATGACCGCTTCTGCCCCAGACTCTATACGAACAAAGCAGCGGTTCAGCTAGATCTCAGGGTGTCTGCCCATCGGTGGATCTCTCTGTTTTACATGGCCTTACAGGCCTAGCACGAAAATCCAACCGGAGAAAAGCCCCAAATGAAGAAGCACGTGCTTACGTCAACGGCCGTTTTCGTCTTTTTTTCCGTTGCATCCGCGATTGCGGGGGTTACGGTGAGTAGTCCCAGCAACGGCAGCACGGTCAGCGGAAGCGTCAATTTCAGAGCTGCAGCTTCCACCTCGTGTGCACAGGGAGTCGCATCGATGGGGATCTACCCCGCTCCCTATCAGCTGGTTTACACCACGAGTGGAGCAAGTCTGAATACCAGCATCTCTCTGAATCCGGGAACCTACAACGTAGTCGTCGAAGAGTGGGACCGCTGCGGCGGAGCCTCTACCGCGACCGTGAAAATCTACGTCAAGTCGGGCAGCGGAGTTTATGTAACTTCGCCGGCGAACAACAGCACCGTTGGTTCTCCCGCGAACTTTGTCGCCACCTCGACCACCAGTTGTTCGCTCGGCGTGGCGTCGATGGGCATCTACACTGCGCCGAGCCAACTGGCATACACCGTAGGCGGCAACAAGCTCAACACCAGTCTTCCGTTGAGTCCCGGAACCTATCATGCCACGGTGGAAGAGTGGGACCGCTGCGGAGGCGCAGCCACCGCGCCCCTGACGATCACAGTCAGCGGATCAGGACATACTTTTTACAACATCCAGAGCGACGGCGGATGGAACGATTACGCGCAGCAACCTCCTTCATACGGAGACTGTAGTTGGTGCACGCCGAGTGGACCGGGCACAACCTGGGCTATGTATCGGGGAATACGATCACCCTCTCTGTCAGGCAACGCGACGCAATTCAATCTTGGCGGCAACATGGATTACACCGACGTGCTTTGGAACAATCACCTGATCGGCGACCTTTCGTCGCAGGGGATGCCGGACTCGGGCCACACGATCGTCCCCAACCTTCACAGCTTCACCTACGACGTATATTTCTTCGGCAGCAATCTTGGGGCGTCGCAGGCGCTCGAGTTTGACATCAATCAGTTCTTCAACAACATGGGCTTCACCTGGGGACACGAATGTCGCGTAGCCGGAGGGCATGAGTGGGACATTTGGGATAACACCTCCGGGAAATGGCTGCCGACGGGCATCCCTTGCAACCCCATCGAAAACGGCTGGAACCATGTCACGCTTCACGTAGCACGGACTTCCAGCAACCAGTTGCAGTACCAGTCGATCACGTTTAACGGCGTGACCAACGTGCTCAACTGGACCTACAGTCCGTTCTACGCGCCAGGTTGGTATGGAATCACCGTCAACTACCAGATGGATGGAAACTACAGGCAATCCCCGTACACCGTATACGTCGACAAACTCAACTTCACGTATGAATGAGAAGATCCTCCACTCGCAGCGCCGATGATGGGATCAGCTCTTGCGGCGCTGCCTTTGCCAACGGCGTTCCTGCAGTAATCCCCTACAATTCAATGACTTGCAAGCATCCCGAATGCTAGGTTAGGGGGCTTCCGTCGCGGGGCAACTCCGATCGCCGCGCTTGCAACTAACAAATTAGTTGACGTTTCATGATCTCCCGCGTCTTACTTTAATAAGGGAAGCTCATCGAGGAGGGGGCGTTGGCTCGTAATAAATCCGCAACCCTGACCGAAGCCGAGTTGCGCATTATGAATGTGCTTTGGGAAAAAGGCTCGGCAACGGTCCACGAAGTCTTGCAGGCACTCCCGGAGAAGCCCGCCTTGGCTTACAACTCGGTGTTGACCATCATCCGTATTCTCGAGACCAAGGGATATGTTCAGCACGTGAAAGATAAACGGGCGCACGTGTACACCGCCAAGGTCGGGCGCAAAGATGCGACCCGGTTTGAGATCGGCCATCTGGTGAACCGCTTTTTCGGCAATTCTCACGAGATGCTGGTGCTGAACATTTTGGAAGAGAAAAGCATCGATCCCGAGGAGTTGGCGCGGCTGCGGCAGCTGCTGGAAAGGAGCAAGTAAGCTCGCTATGACTCCAGCGCTCGGATTGCATGCCATCGCGCAGTTCTCAACGCTCCGAATTCTCGACTCACTGATCGAAGGTTCTGTCATCGCAGGATTGGGTGCGGTGATCTTGCGAGCGACTCGCCGGCAGAATGCAGCAGCTCGATTTGCAGTTTGGTTCTCCACGCTTCTTGCCATTGCCGGACTGCCCTTGATCGCGGCATGGACGCCGCATCGAATCATCTCCGAGGCGCTCACGCGACCGGCCGTTACGGTGCCGGAATCGTGGGCTCTTTATTTGTTCGGGGTGTGGTCCTTGATTGCGGGTTTTTCCTTATTGGGGGTAGCCAGGGCCGTGTGGCATCTGCGCGTTCTGCGCAAGAGCTGTACTCCGATTGATTCTGCCCAGCTGGAGCCTCTTCTGCAGGAAACGTTGCGCCGCTACCGGATGAAGCGACCGGTTCAGTTGTGCACTTCGGAGCAGCTGAAAGTTCCTACCGCGATTGGCTTGATGAAGCCCGCGGTCGTCATTCCCCGCTGGGTGATGCAGGAACTCTCTGCCTCGGAGCTCAATCAGATCCTGTTGCATGAACTGGCACATTTGCGCCGCCGCGATGACTGGACGAACCTGATTCAGCAGGTGGTGAGGGCACTTTTCTTCTTTCATCCCGCAGTGTGGTGGATTGAAAAGAAAATTGCCCTGGAACGCGAGATGGCTTGTGATGATGCCGTTCTGGCTGAGACGGAGAGTCCGCGCGCTTACGCCGAATGCCTCGCCCACCTGGCGCAGAGAAGTTTCGTTCATCGCAGTCTGGCCCTGGCGCAGGCGGCCTTGGGGCGCATCCGGCAAATTTCGCTGCGAGTTGCGGAAATTCTGGATGTGAACCGGCCGAAGCGGAATTCCAGCACATGGAAGCCGGCGGTGTCACTGGTCGCAGGTTTCGCGATCGCGTGTGCAGTGCTCGGTGCGAACGCGCCCAGACTGGTCAGCTTTCGGAGTGACGCGCTCCAGAGCACCAACAGTCACGCAGTTGCCGCGGGAAGCTGGCAGGCGTCCTATGACAGTCCTTCTTTGCAGGCGATGCCTCGGGCGACGAACGCGTCTTTAACAACGTCCGCGCCCAAGATTGGAGTCATTCCGGCAAAGCTCAGCACTGGAACAAGTCAGCATAACCGTAAGGTCCAGGCGCACACCGCCGCTATCCGCAGCAAATCTTCGCGACCTGAAGCCGCAAAGATGGTTCACATGACCAGCGTCGATTTTGGCTTTGTGCCTTTTACGGAAACGCTGTTCGTGGTGATCGAAGACGGAGGAAATGCGGTTTCCGAGCAGCCGGTGTATCGCATCCAGATGTGGCGTGTATTGACTTTTCAGCAGGTGTTGAAGCCCGCCAGCAACAAAGCTCCGCAGAAAGAAACGTAGAGGAGGGGGATTTGAGAAGCAGGGGATAAATTTTCGGTCGTTGTAACTAAGGAATTAGTTGTCAATCAAATCGATGAAAAGGAAACTGAGCTATGAATGTAGGAACGTGGTGGAACGACAGTAAGAAAAAATGGACGAAGCGGCTGGCCGTGCCGGTACTGGCATTGGGACTCGCCGCATCGTTTGCAACCTATGAATGCGTTAAACCCGCCGCAGCACGAGCGGCGGCCGCAGCTCCGGCGGTTGCGCCCCTTGACGACAACAGTGTCGGCCCGCTGCTCGCCCTCAACAAGGCCATGGAAACTCTAGCGGCCAGAGTGACCCCTGCGGTGGTCAATGTGACCGTGACCTCACGGACTAAGGCCGACGCGTCAGACAACGAACAACTCCCCGAAGGCATGCAACAGTTCTTCGGGCAGGGTGGGCCGTTCGGACAATTCTTTGGACCGCACATGCAGCACCAGCCGCAGATCGAGCATGGGATGGGCAGCGGCGTTGTGATTTCTCCCGATGGCTACATCGTGACCAATAACCATGTGGTGGACGGCGCCGTCGATATCCGAGTCACGACCAGTGACCGCCACGTCTTGAAAGCAAAGCTCGTCGGCACCGATCCTCTGACGGATCTAGCGGTGTTGAAAGTGAACGAGACGAATATGCCCAGCGCGCCTTGGGGAGACTCGAAAGAAGTGCGGCCGGGGGAAACAGTTCTGGCCTTCGGCAATCCTTACGGATTTCGCTTCACCGTGACGCGGGGAATTGTAAGCGCAATCAATCGCGCGAATCCTGACCCGAACAATCCAAGCAAGCCGGGAGAATTCATTCAAACCGATGCAGCCATCAATCCCGGAAATTCCGGCGGACCGCTGGTTGACGCGCGCGGTGAAGTCGTCGGGATCAACACATTCCTGGTATCGCCTTCGGGCTCGTTCTCGGGAATGGGCTTTGCGATTCCGACTCAAATTGTGAGACCCACAGTGGAAACGCTCATCCGCGATGGCAAGGTCAGCCACGGGCACATTGGCATTGGAATTTCCGACGTGACTCCAGAAAACGCGAAATTCTTTGGAGATTCCACGGCCATGGGCGGCGTGGTTACGCAAGTCGAACCGGATTCGCCGGGAGCAAAAGCCGGCCTGCAGATCGGCGACGTGATTACCGAAATCGATGGTCACAAGGTCAACGATGCGGGAGAACTCCAGGTGGTCGTGGGAGAGAAACAGCCGGGCACGAAGGTCGAACTCACGGTTCTTCGCAACGGCAAGACCATGACAGTGCCGGTCACGCTGGAAGCCCTTGGAAGCCACTCGGCTGAGGGCGGCAACTCCTCCGGTGAAGGCCAGGGAAAGATGCGATGGGGACTTGGTCTGGGCAATCTCACGCCAGAGATGCGAGATCAGCTGCAGGCGCCGCATGATATCCGCGGAGCTGTGATTGAGCAGGTGCAGCCGGGTAGTTCGGCGGACAACTCTGGATTGCAGCAGGGGGACATCATTCTGGAAGTGAATCGTCACAAAGTGCAGAACGCAAGCGATGTGCAGCAGGCCCTTTCCAATGTAGCCAAGGGGCAGGATGCATTGTTGCTGGTGTGGTCGAATGGCGGAAACACCTTCCGAGTGTTGCACTCTCCCGAAGGCTCATAATCTTAATTGCGCCGCACACTCAAAGGAAAGTGTGCGGCGCGTCTTTTCTTTAGCGGCTTAAACACGAGAGCAAAAAAAGTCCCGGCACGCAGCCGGGACTCTATTTCCAATGAGTGATGAGACTACGACGCGCGGCGTTGGCGATCGAGATTCTCGTTGTCTCACGTTGCGGGAGGACTGATTCACCTGCTGCTCGTCTTTGCAGTAATCTCCCTGATCCTGCATTTTGTTTTGGGACGAAGCGCGGCGTGAAAGACGCTTCGTCGCTGGACACTCAGGGCCAACTCGGAAAAACGCGCTGTTGCGTTGCGACCTGCGTTACCGCCAATATCGGGCCACACATTCGGACTGGCCCTTTTCTCTTTCTTGCTGCTCGTGAATCTCTCCTGGCTGTGAGCTCGTAAAGAGCGAGTTTCACCTTTCGGCGCAACCCCTACTAAGACTTCCGGCTCTAACCGTGCTGCGTCAAGTCGTGTAACAGACGTCGCACCGCGGGCCCCGGGGATTGGAATTGCTGCTCGCGATATGGATGAACACAGGCGGATCGACCGTCGACGATCAGAAGGAGAAAACTCATGGGACTTCGCGTTGTACGTACATTTCTATTTGGATTTCTCGCGCTGATGACTTCATTCACCGCATTCGCGCAGTTGCGAATCTCGGTTGGATTCGGCCCTCCAGCACTCCCAGTCTATGAGCAACCTCTCTGTCCTGGGGGAGGCTACATCTGGACCCCAGGATACTGGGCGTGGGATGAGGATTATGACGACTACTACTGGGTTCCCGGAACCTGGGTGCTGGCACCCGAGCCGGGATACTTATGGACTCCGCCCTACTGGGCGTGGAACGATGGGGCCTTCGTTTTCTATGACGGCTACTGGGGCCCGGAAGTCGGCTTTTACGGAGGCATCGACTACGGGTTCGGTTATTTCGGCAATGGATTTGAGGGAGGCCGGTGGGAAAATGGACGCTTCTTCTACAACCGTTCCGTGAACAATATCAACGTTACGAATATTCACAACGTTTACAACACGACCGTGGTGAATGACAGCGAGCGCATGAATCGCGTGAGCTACAACGGGGGCAATGGAGGAATCAACGCGCGTCCGACTCGGCAACAGGAAGCCGCAGCTCGTCAGCGCCATCTTCCACCAGTTGCCGCGCAAACCCAGCATATTCAAGCTGTGCGCTGAAATCCTGAATTTCGTGCTACGACGAACCATGGAAAGCCACCGGTTGCGGCGACGGCGCGGCCGGGAGAATTCAAGGGCGGCGCGGCCGTACCTGCCCGCGCAGCCGGAGCACCGTACAACCCCCCGGCGAAGCGGACGGCAAATCAGCCGCGCGGAAACAACGCTACGCGTCCGGCTACTCCAGGTAACGAAGCGCGCCCCGGAACTCCGAATAATGTAACTCGTTCGGCGACTCACCCGAGTGAACTTCCGCCGATGGAACGGCCCGCTTCCCGCAATACCGGGAACGCGAAGGCGGATCAGAAATATCAACAGCAGCAACAGAAGCTGCAGCAGAAGCAGGAGCAGCAGCGGCAAAAGCTCCAGCAGCAGCAGGAAAAGGAAGATCAGCAACTGGCGAAACAAAACGCTTCTGACGCAAAACGGCAAGCGACTGAACAGCGTCACCAGCAGCAAACTCAACACCTTCAGCAACGGCAGGCGCAACAGCAACAAAAAATGCAGCAGCGGCAGGCGCCGACCCCTCATCCAGAATCCAGGCCGCAGAAATAAGGGTCGAAATGGAGTTTTAGAAGCAGGCGGGATCTTCGCTAACCGGCGATTTTCCCGCCTGTATCTTCATGGAGCGAAGGCTGACTTCTACAGGAAATACCTTAGGGTGCCTGCTAAAGTCCCGTGTTCCAATACATCGGTCGTCTCGGTCTCGGAAGCCACTTCCCGATGATTGAGGCCCAAATTCCCCCTCGCGATGAGCTTTAAACCAACGGGATCCGCTTGCTGACAGGTAGTTGCGTGTTCTCACGATCAGACTGGCCGCTGCTCGCGAAGCTGGTCCCGTGAAATGCTCCTTGTCTTTCGGGAGAGGATAGATGAAAAGATCTGCGGTCACCCAAGTCGCACCAGGCCCGGCCGATACTCTGGCAACCCTCCCGAAAAACAATGGGAAACATAAAACTTCCGACGACGCGCTTGATCTCAGCGTAATTCTGGCGAGCCTGCAAAGCATGCGCGACGGCGACTTCACGGTGCGGCTTCCGGGCACGTGGGTGGGAATGGCGGGCAAAGTTGCTGACACATTCAATGAAATTGTTGCCGCCAATCAGCACATGGCGCAAGAACTGAAGCGCGTTGGTCACGTGGTCGGAAAGCAGGGAAAGACGCGGGAGCGCACGCGATTCCACGAGTCCCGCGGCGCTTGGGGCGAAATGGAAGTGTCGGTCAATACGCTGGTCGAAGATCTGCTTCGGCCCACGGCGGAAGTGACTCGCGCCATTGCGGCCGTTGCACAAGGAGATCTGACGCAAACCGTTCGCCTGGATGTGGACGGACGTCCGCTGGAAGGTGAATTCCTGCGTTCTGCGAATCTCGTCAACACGATGATTCAGCAACTCGGAGTGTTCACGGCAGAAGTGACGCGCGTGGCCCGAGAAGTCGGCACCGAAGGAAAATTGGGCGGGCAGGCGCAGGTGCCCGACGTGGCCGGCACGTGGAAAGATCTCACCGACAACGTAAACCTGATGGCAAGCAACCTGACCGGGCAGGTGCGAAATATCGCCGAGGTCGCAACCGCTGTGGCCAGCGGAGATTTATCCCGCAAGATTACCGTCGATGTGCGCGGCGAAATTCTGCAGCTCAAAGAAGCCATCAATACGATGGTGGACCAGTTGCGTTCGTTCGCTTCGGAAGTGACGCGTGTTGCCCGCGAAGTCGGCACGGACGGAAAACTCGGCGGGCAGGCCGTCGTGCCTGGGGTGGCCGGAACCTGGAAAGACCTTACTGACTCTGTAAACGCGATGGCTGGCAACCTGACCGCTCAGGTGCGTAACATCGCCGAAGTCACCACGGCTGTGGCGCGCGGCGACTTGTCCCGCAAGATTACGGTCGATGTAAAGGGAGAGATTCTCGAACTCAAAGACACCATCAACACCATGGTGGATCAGCTCAACGCCTTCGCCGGTGAAGTGACCCGCGTGGCCCGCGAAGTCGGTACCGAAGGAAAACTTGGCGGACAGGCCCAGGTGCCTGGCGTCGGCGGCACATGGAAAGATCTCACCGATAACGTCAACTTCATGGCCAGCAACTTGACCGGCCAAGTGCGAAACATCGCGGAAGTGGCAACGGCCATCGCCAGCGGCGATTTGTCGCGCAAGATCACGGTAGACGTGCGCGGCGAAATCTTGCAGCTCAAAGAAACGCTGAACACCATGGTGGATCAGCTCAACCGCTTCGCCGGCGAAGTGACACGCGTGGCCCGCGAAGTCGGCACCGAAGGCCGTCTGGGTGGGCAGGCCAACGTTCCGGGTGTGGCCGGAACATGGAAAGACTTGACCGATTCGGTGAACTCAATGGCCGGCAATCTGACTGGCCAGGTGCGCAACATCGCGGAAGTCACGACGGCCGTGGCTCGCGGTGATTTGTCGCGCAAGATCACCGTCGACGTAAAAGGTGAAATTCTCGAACTCAAGAACACCATCAACACGATGGTGGATCAACTCAATGCATTCGCCGGCGAAGTGACGCGCGTGGCCCGCGAAGTGGGCACCGAAGGCAAACTTGGAGGCCAGGCGCAGGTTCCGGGCGTGGCCGGTACGTGGAAAGATCTCACTGATAACGTCAACTTCATGGCCAGCAACCTGACCGGCCAGGTGCGAAACATTGCGGAAGTGGCTACGGCTGTGGCCCGCGGCGACCTGTCGCGCAAGATCACGGTGGACGTGAAGGGAGAAATTCTCGAACTCAAAGACACGATCAACACCATGGTCGATCAGTTGCGATCGTTCGCCTCGGAAGTGACCCGCGTGGCGCGCGAAGTCGGAACTGACGGCAAGCTGGGCGGACAAGCTCTGGTGCCCGGCGTCGGCGGAACGTGGAAAGATCTCACAGACTCGGTAAACTCGATGGCCAGCAATTTGACCGGCCAAGTGCGCAACATCGCGGAAGTCTCGACCGCGATCGCCAGCGGTGACTTGTCGAAGAAGATCACGGTCAACGTCAGCGGCGAAATCCTGCTGCTCAAGGAAACCATCAACACGATGGTGGATCAGCTGAACGCGTTCGCCGCGGAAGTCACGCGTGTGGCGCGCGAGGTGGGATCCGAAGGGAAGCTGGGCGGGCAGGCTCAAGTCCCCGGTGTTGCTGGTACGTGGAAAGATCTCACTGACTCCGTAAACTCGATGGCCGGAAACCTGACCGGCCAGGTGCGGAACATCGCCGAAGTGACGACAGCCGTGGCCCGTGGAGACCTGTCGCGCAAAATCACCGTCGACGTGAAAGGCGAGATTCTCGAGCTGAAGAACACCATTAATACCATGGTGGATCAACTCAATGCCTTCGCGGCCGAGGTGACCCGTGTGGCGCGTGAAGTGGGTACCGATGGCAAACTCGGCGGGCAGGCGCAAGTGCCGGGTGTCGCCGGAACCTGGAAGGATCTTACCGATAACGTGAATGTGATGGCCGTCAACCTTACCGAGCAGGTTCGCGGCATCGTGAAAGTTGTGACCGCCGTCGCCAACGGAGACCTCACCCAAAAGCTGACCGTGAACGCCAAGGGCGAAGTCGCCGCTTTGGCGGAAACTATCAACAACATGACGGGCACCTTGGCGACCTTTGCCGACCAGGTGACCACGGTGGCGCGCGAAGTCGGCGTCGAAGGCCGTCTGGGCGGACAGGCCAACGTGCCCGGTGCTGCCGGTACGTGGAAGGATCTCACCGGCAACGTCAACCTGTTGGCCGATAACCTTACCAACCAGGTGCGTGCCATCGCCGAAGTTGCCACCGCTGTAACCAAGGGCGACCTGACGCGATCCATTCAGGTGGAAGCCAGCGGGGAAGTTGCAGAGTTGAAAGACAACATCAATACGATGATCGATAACCTGCGGCTCACCACCGATCGCAACACGGAACAAGATTGGCTGAAGACCAACCTGGCGCGCTTCACGGGAATGTTGCAAGGGCAGCGGGACCTGGCGACAGTAGGCCGCATGTTGCTTTCTGAGCTTGCGCCGCTGGTCAATGCGCAACAAGGCGTGATCTACCAGATGGAAACAGAAGAAATGGGAGGCATGGTGCTGCTGTCGGCGTTTGCCGACGATGGCGAGAATGGCCACCTGCGAAGATTGAAAATCGGCGAAGGTCTAGTCGGACAAGTCGCGGCCGAGAAGCGCCGCATGCTGATCTCAGACTTGCCGGAAAAAACAGTGCCGATTCGTTCGGGCTTGTTCGAATCCGTGCCGCGCAACGTCATCGTGCTTCCCGTGCTATTTGAAGATCGAGTGAAAGCGGTTATTGAACTGGCTTCGCTCAACGCGTTCACTGCTTCTCATCTTGCATTCCTTGAGCAACTCACGGCCAGCATCGGCATCGTGCTGAATAGTATTGAAGCAACGATGCAGACGGAAGGGCTGCTCAAGCAATCGCAGCAACTGGCGGCTGAACTGCAAACGCAGCAAAAAGAATTGCAACAGACCAACGAACAGCTGGCGCAAAAAGCCCAGCAATTAGCCGAGCAGAACGTCGAAGTGGAGCGCAAAAACCAGGAAATCGAACAGGCTCGGCGGGCCTTGGAAGAGAAAGCCAAAGAACTCGCGCTTACTTCCAAGTACAAATCCGAGTTCCTGGCGAATATGTCGCATGAGTTGCGAACGCCTTTGAACTCGATTCTGGTACTGGGCCAGCAACTGAGCGAGAACCCGGACCACAACCTGACTCCGAAGCAAGTGGAATTCGCGCGCACTATTCACGGCACCGGAACAGATTTGCTCAACCTGATCAGCGATATTCTCGATTTGTCGAAGATTGAATCGGGAACGGTGTCGGTCGAAGCGGAAGAAGTATTCTTCGCGAACCTGCTTGAGATGGTAGCCCGCCCATTCCGTCACGAGGCCGAAAACCGGCGCCTTGCTTTCGAGGTCTATCCCGATCCAAAACTCACGCGCAGTCTGGTGACGGATTCCAAGCGTCTGCAGCAAGTGCTGAAGAATCTATTGTCGAATGCGTTCAAGTTTACGGAGCACGGTTCGGTACGGCTGGCGGTTTCGGTGGCTGAGAAAGGATGGAGTGAAGACCATCCGATTTTGAACGGAGCTGCATCGGTGGTCTCCTTCGAGGTCGCGGATTCCGGCATTGGCATCGCCCCGGATAAGCAGCGCATTATCTTCGAGGCATTCCAACAGGCGGACGCCAGCACCAGCCGTAAATACGGCGGGACTGGCTTAGGGCTCGCGATCAGCCGGGAACTTGCAAGCCTGCTCGGCGGCGAAATCCAACTGCGCAGTGCTCCCGGTCAAGGCAGCACATTTACCCTTTACCTTCCTTTGACCTACGCAGGCCCGTCTGCTTCAAAGCTGACTCCGGCGGATTGGAAAGCGCCGTCAACGCCCCTCAAGCTCTCGAATATCGTCGTTTCAGAGCATCCAGTCGAAGAGATCGCAGATGATCGCGCTAACTTGCTGCCCGACGACGCCGTGCTGCTGATTGTCGAAGATGATCCGCACTATGCTCGCGTGCTGTGTGATTTATCGAGGGACAAAGGCTTCAAGGTTCTTGTGGCGTTGCGTGGCGCGCAGGCCCTCAGTCTGGCCCGTGAGTTCCGCCCCACCGCCATCACGCTAGACGTGTTCCTGCCCGACATGCTGGGCTGGACCGTGCTCAACCATTTGAAACAAGATCCGGCGACTCGGCATATCCCGGTGCAGATGTTGACTCTCGATGAAGATCGCCATCACGGGTTAGCGCGGGGCGCGTTTGCCTTCGTTACCAAGCCAAGCAACCCCGATGAACTGGAATCGGCATTGTCTCGGATCAAACAATATGCGGCGCCGCGACGTAAGCGTCTGCTGATCGTGGAAGACAATCCGGCGGAGCAACTGAGCATCCGCGAATTGTTGGGGTACGACGATATCGATGTGATCGTGGCAGCAACGGGAGCCGAAGCGCTGGCACGAGTGGAGGAAGAATCGTTCGACTGCGTGGTGCTTGATCTGCGGCTGCCTGACATGACCGGATTTGACATTCTCGAACGACTCCGGGATATGCCTGCGGTCAGCGACCTGCCGGTCGTGGTCTTCACGGGCAAGGAGCTATCACCCGAAGAGGATGCGCGCTTGCATACCCTGGCTCGAAGTGTGGTGGTCAAAGGAGTGGAATCGCCTGAGCGGCTGCTCGATGAAACAGCTTTGTTCCTGCATCGTGTGATCGCCGACCTGCCTGAGGAAAAACAGAAAATGCTGGATCGGCTGCATCGTTCCGACGAGGCTTTGATCGGCAAGAAGGTGCTGGTCGTGGATGACGACATGCGAAACATCTTCGCGCTTAGCAGCGTGCTCGAGCTGGCGCATCGGAATATCTGGCCAAGCCGGTCAATACTGAGCAACTGCTTTCAGCGCTGCGGATGTGGCTACATCGATGAGTCTAGGTGCAACCAATCGCGGGACGATGAATCCGGCTACCCACGGGCTGGTGGAATCGTTTGGAAAAGGGATGAGCGTTCAAGAGAAAGTAAACATCCTGATCGTAGACGATCAGGCCGGAAAGCTGCTCAGCTACGAGGCCATTCTGTCCGAACTGGGCGAGAATCTGGTGCAGGCCACGTCCGCCAAGGAGGCGCTCGAAAAGTTGCTCAAGACCGACGTAGCGGTGGTGTTGATGGACGTCAGCATGCCGGAAATTGACGGCTTCGAACTAGCCGAACTCATCCGCCAGCATCCACGATTTCAGAAGACAGCTATTATTTTCGTGTCCGCCGTTCACTTGACGGACATGGATCGTCTCAAGGGATACCAGCACGGTGCGGTCGATTATCTCTCGGTCCCGATTGTTCCGGAAGTGCTCCGGGCCAAAGTGAGAGTATTTGCGGAACTGCACCGGAAGAAGCTGCAGCTGGAGCGGTTGAATAGCGAACTGGAACAGCGCGTAGCCGAGCGGACGCGGCAACTGGAACAGAAAGCGGTGGCTTTGCTGAAGCTCAACGGCGACCTGGCCCAAAAGAATCAGGAGTTGGACGCCATCGTCCAGACCGCTCCCGACATCATCTTCAGCCGTCAACCGGACGGCGGCAGGGAATACATCAGCGGGCGCTTCTACGAATACACTGGGGCGCCTCCGGGTGCGGCGGTGGGAGTGGGGTGGATGGAATATCTTCATCCTGACGACAAAGAGGCGAGCGTCGTCCGCTGGATGCGTTGTGTGCAATCCGGGGAAGCCTATGAATCCGAATACCGAATCCGCGGTGCGGACTCGCAATATCGCTGGTTTCGAGCTCGAGCTGTGCCCGTGCGAGATGAAAATGGAAACATCGTAAAGTGGTACGGCACTTGTTCCGACATCCATGACAGTAAGCTTCTGGAGCAATCGATCCGCGACAACGCCGTCGAGTTAGAACGGCTGGTCAATAGCCGAACGGCGGAGCTCAGACGGCTTTCCGGACGGCTGATGACGATGCAGGATGAGGAGCGGCGACGAATCGCTCGCGAAATTCACGATGGGCTGGGTCAGGAACTCGCGGCCGCCAAAATGATTCTGGACGGCATTCTCGCCAAGGATTCATCGCCGCAGATACAACAGGCTTCTGTGGAAGCAAGTCAACTGGTGGAACGCGCCATCCAGCAAGTCCGGACTATCTCGCACCTGTTGCATCCTCCACTCCTGGATGAAGTGGGACTGGTTTCCGCGTTGCGATGGTTTCTGGAAGGACTTTCTGAAAGAAGCGGGATCAACGTTCGTCTGGATGTGGATCCGCCCAATCTGACCCGGCTTAAGTCAGAACTGGAGACGGCTATCTTCCGCATCGTCCAGGAAGCCCTCACCAACATGTTCCGGCATTCCGGAGCCCGCAATGGCACGGTGAGCGTCGCCGAACGTGACGGAAATATCCTTGTCACCGTCATCGACGACGGGAAAGGCGTGGATCAGGAAGTGATGCAATTGCGTCCGGAAAGCGTTGGGGTCGGGATTGGCGGAATGCGACAGCGCGTGACGGAACTCGGAGGCAGTTTGCGCCTTGCGAACGCAAATCCTGGCACGATTGTTGAGGTTGTCATCCCAGTGAGAAGAGCGGAGCAAGTAAAAGTGCCGGTAAGCGTCTGACTTCAGCTCTTGGCGGATTCGATCCAATTCTTGCGCTCATGCCCGTTCACTTCCTCCGCCGATCGTCCAGTAGCTGGTCGAAGAGATAAGTGCAATTAGCCAGCCTCCATGATTCCGCTTCCACTTTCGCTATCGAACGGTGCTTCCCCTGGAAAAGTGTGCAATCAGGGAGATTAGAAACAGAATCAGGAACACGACGAAGAGCGATTTCGCAATGCCAGCCGCAGCCACCGCGATTCCGGTGAAGCCTAACACTCCAGCAATCAGCGCCACAACCAGGAAAACCAATGCCGAATAAAGCATGTTCCCCTCCACTCCATCAAAGTTTGGGAATCTGACAGGGATGGATCATAGAAGTACGAGCACCACGAACCCATCCGGAAGAGTGGTATTTCGGGCAAGCGGACGCTCTAATAGTGAACTTGGGGTTCGGAAGGAGCAGGTGCCGGTCCGTCCCAGAGGACCGGCACCCGCTTGGGGGGCGTTGTGTCGAGTAGAGATTGCAGACTAGTTCGGTCGAGGACGACTCACAATACTGTGAATCCTGTATATCTCTTCCCGAAATGCAGTGGATTAGCCCTTCATTTTTGCAAATTGCTGCGTTTTCGATGCACCTCAGGGCTCGTGACTATGGGGGAAGTTCTTGAGCTGTTTACTGCTTCCGCTGGATAGAAGCAAGTCTGCACGGGCGGTAAGGTGGGACGTGGCAGTCAATCAGCAGGTGCTCTGCAGAGCACAGAAGAGGACCAATAATGAGCCGCAAATCTTCGCTTTGGCCGAGATGTCTGATGGTGTTGAGCATTTTCTCTCTGTTCATTGGTGTGGGATGGTCGGCCGATGAACACGACCAATCCGAAATCAGCAAACGGATCGACGCCTCTGCGAAAGTGTTGGACGAGATTATGGCAACACCCGATAAGGCAATCCCAGATCGCGTGATGCGAGATGCAAAATGCATTGCTGTCATTCCCTCGATGGTGAAGATTGCAATCGGTTTTGGTGGGAACCATGGCAAAGGGGTAGCAACGTGCCGGACGGCCAACGGTGTTTGGAGCGCGCCTGCACCGATCACGATCACGGGCGGGAGTTGGGGTCTGCAGCTCGGAGGCCAGGCAGTGGATCTAGTGATGATCGTGACGAATCAGTCTGGAATGGACCATCTGCTCTCCAGCAAATTCAAACTGGGGGCGGACGCTTCGGCCGCTGCCGGTCCAGTGGGCCGGGATGCTGCAGCTGATACCGACATCAAGATGCGCACCGAAGTTCTAACGTACTCGCGCGCCCGAGGTCTTTTTGCCGGTGTTGATTTGAGCGGGGCTGCACTTAGTCAGGATAAAGACGAAACGCGCTTGCTTTATGGGAAGTTCGAACCATTCGCCGACATCCTGAACGGGAAGGTTGAGCCCACTGCCTCCAGCACGCCGTTCCTGGCGGCGGTGAAAAAATATTCCACTCAGAGCAAGGAATCGAGCGAGAGCATCGGAAACTCAACGAGTACATCCGCTGCAAAATAGCCGCGGAGGCGAAACAAGCGAACCCCGAATCGATCAGACTGTCAAATTCAATCTATCGAAAGAGGTTTTGTGTGTACACAATTCTGTTAGTGGTTCTGATCCTGCTGCTGCTCGGAGCGTTGCCAACATGGCCTTATAGCCGAGGGTGGGGATACTACCCGAGCGGCGGGCTCGGCTTGGTCGTGGTGATAGTGATTGTTCTGCTTTTGACGGGCCGACTTTAAAAAACAAGATGTACGTTGCTTTCGTGAAGTTTTTGTATGCGAAATGGTGGGAGAAACCCCAGTCCCACCATTTCTTTTTGAAAGGAATCCACGAATAACCCTGCGGTTCGGTTCACGCATCCTATTCGCACGACGTCCATTGAGGAGCAGTCATGTCGAGCCATCAGAACTCCGCGTACAACGGTGAATCTTTGTTTCGCCTGCCAGCGCGCACTGTTAACGGCCCACGCTATTCGAAGGGAGTGTCGAATCCACGCACGCCCGTGAAGGCCGCTGTTCGGGTTTCTCGTCCGCCGGATCAAATCTGGGGAAAGTACAATAATTATCGTGCAAATGGTGTAGCTGTCTCCGCGGTGATCCACATCGCGGTCATCGGACTACTACTGAGCGGCGTCTTTGTCAGTCATCAGATTACGCAACGCCAGACTCGCCAGGTCGTAACGTTGATCGCGCCCTCGCCAGATACTTACGCATTGCCGGTATCGAAAACAATCATCAGCGGCGGTGGCGGAGGCGGCGATCATGATCCTCTACCGGCGCCCAAGGGACATCCTCCAAAACTGGCAGAGCAGCAGATCACACCACCGGCGATTGTAATGCGAAATGCGAAGCCGAAACTGGCCGTGCAACCGACAGTGGTGGCGCCGCCAACTGTGCGTCTCGCCGAAAATCACATGCCGAATCTTGGCACCGCAAGTGCCGCAGTGATGCCCGCAGCGCCACCTTCGAATGGGACCGGATCCGGCGGCGGTATCGGTTCTGGCTCGGGCGGCGGAGTTGGCGTGGGGCATGGGCCTGGCATTGGGGCGGGGAGCGGCGGCGGGATGGGTGGCGGAGTGTATCACGTAGGCGGCGGTATCTCAGCTCCTACTGCGATCTCATCTCCTGATCCCGACTATACGGAAGAAGCACGCCGCGCGAAGAAGCAGGGCACGTGCGTTCTCTGGCTCATTGTTGATTCCACGGGACATCCTCGCGACATTCGTGTCCAGCGCGGCTTGGGATTTGGCCTGGATGCTAAAGCTCTGGAAGCCGTGAAGCAGTGGCGCTTTCAGCCAGCACTCAAAGATGGCAAACCGGTCGACGTGCAAATCAGCGTGGAAGTGGAATTCCATCTTTATTGAGTCGCCAATGTCAATCCCACAGTTCCTGTAGTAATGCAGTGAGAAGGTCCGCTTTCAGGGCGGATCTCACCCCTTTGGCGAATAAGGTTCCCGCTTCCCCAGAAGTTCCTCCCGCTGGTCTTACAGACTCTCCTGCAAGTGTTTACAGATGTGACCCGATACAAGGTTGGCGTTGCTTTCCTTACTCTGGCATCGATGTTCGCGTGTCTTGCGGTCAGCGAACAACTTTCAGGGACCTGAAGGAGAGCAACCGTGGCAACTTGTGCGATCTCTGCGACAGAAGCGAACGTAATCTCAGCGCCCAGCACAAAGGGCCGTGATGATTCTCAGATCAACCTGGTAAGGCGTGCGCAAGCTGGCGATGAACAAGCTTTTGCAACGCTGTTCCAGCAACACAAGAACCGAGTCTACTCAGTGTGCCTGCTGATGACCAAGGACGTAGCCGAGGCCGAAGACTTAACGCAGGAAGCGTTCCTGCAAGTGTTTCGGACAGTCAGTTCGTTCCGCGGCGATGCCGCATTTTCTACCTGGCTGTATCGCGTTGCGGTGAACACTGTTCTGATGAAACTGCGACGGCGCAAATCGCCGCCCACGGTTTCGCTCGATGAGCCAGTCAATTCGGAGTCTCCTTCGCTGCATCGCGATTTCGGCAAAAGCGATCCGGAGCTCACCGGCGTGGTCGATCGAATTGCTCTGCGCCGCGCACTCCAAGAACTTCCGGAAGGCTGCCGGACGATTTTCGCTCTGCACGAAGTCGAGGGCTACCAGCACCACGAAATCGCTGAGTTACTCGACTGCTCCATTGGCAACTCGAAATCGCAACTGCACAAGGCAAAGCTAAAAATGAGGAGTCTGCTTTTTCCCAAGGCAAAAATCCGCCGGCGAGCCTCGAAAGAGAATGCGAGTGCCCGCGACACAAACCCATTCACCTTCAGCAAGGTGATTGCGAAATAAGAATGTGAAGGAAAGTACCTTGCAGCGAGGGAGCAATTGAGAGTGTCAGAGGCAATCATCATCGTCGGGTCCTACCGCCGGCCAGGGGAACAAGCCGCGTCGCCGCAGTGGACCCCTGAGACAGCCGTTGGCGGCGAAGGGCTTGCCACACTCGAAATACTGGGACAATCCGTGTTACAGCGCATGGTCGCGGAGCTGAAGAAGGCTAAGGTTGACGGAATTTCAGTCTGTGCAGACGCGCCCCTCCCTCCCGGGGGCGACGATATTGAAGCAGACGGGACTCTGGTAACAAATGCATGGGAGGCCGCTGGCGAACGCCTCAGGCAGCTCGCCAGGGACGGTACTGAGTCCGTCTTAATTGTCGAACTAAGCTGGTACGTTGAGTTGAATTTCGCAGAGTTGCTGCGTCTTCATCAACAATCCGGGAGAGCGGTGACACGAGCACTCCATGAGGCCGGTCCTATAAGGCTGTGGGTGGTGAACCTAGCGATGCTGCCAGACATCGAAGAAATACGAGGTGTGTTGCACGAGAGCGGCGGCGCGGAATTTTACACGTCGGGATATATCAATCGACTGGAGACTCCTGCAGATCTGCGTCGTTTGGTCAATGACGGCCTGGGATGCCGTTGCAAGTTTCGTCCACAAGGGTTCGAGGTCAAACCCGGAATTTGGATGGCGCCCGGCGCGCAGGTCGAGAAAGCAGCTCGCATCGTGGCACCCGCGTTCATCGGACGCGGTGTGAACATCGGCGATGAGTGCCTGATCACGCGTGGCAGCAACGTAGAAAGCGATTCTGAAGTTGATTACGGAACCACGATCGAAGACAGCTCCATATTGTCGAACACGTATATCGGGATTGGACTGGATCTCTCGCACTCGATCGCCCAGGGCAACAGTCTGCTGAACCTGCAACACGATGTGCTTCTTCAGATATCGGATCCGGCAGTGATGCGCCAGAACAAACAGTTATCAGCGGGAGATCGGAATCTAGGCTTCGATCTCGGAACTGGCGAAGCGGTGGAAACTTTGAGGCGGTGACAGGGAAACAGTGCCAGCGAGTTCGAAGGGATTGGATGTTAGCAGTTAAATTCAGAAGAGGTGAGAAATGCTGACTAGTGGGCCCGTAGTCGTGATGCAAATGCCAGAGCAGTTTACCGGCGGAGAAGTCCGAACCTTTATGCTGGAATTGGGCCCGCTGCTCGAATCGAATCGTCCCCGCATTGTGCTCGAATGTTCTCAGGTGCGCTCGGTGGATAGCACCGGCGTGGAAATGTTGCTGCATAGCCTGGAAGAAGTGCTCAAGCGCGATGGAGATCTCAAACTCGCTGCTCTCTCCGCCGAGGCTGAGGTGTTTCTCGAACTGATGCGGGTGGCACGCGTGTTTGAAACTTTCCCTACTTCAGAAGAAGCGGTGCGGAGCTTCAATGCGGTGCCTGCCGACGCGGTGTCGCAAGACGCGCCATGGTATTCCGCAGTCTTTGGCGATTTGGGAGCGCTCAAGCAAGCTAGCTAGTGAGGAGAGGCTACGATGGGACCGTTGACTCGGGGTTTTCTCTGCAGTGCCTGCTGTGCTTTCGCTCTGGGCTTGCCAATTCATATCTTCGCCCAGGAGCAGAAGACTGTTCCTGCCAATCAGCAGCAAGTTCCGGCGCTCGCAGGGAATGCTCTGTCCGCATCTTTAACGCCGGCGGAACTTCCCGATAGCCCTGGAGCAGAGTGGGCAAAGTCTCAGGCCGATTCGGCTCAGCAAGAGAGTTCCTCGCAACCAGCCAGACAGACGACCAGCCAGCCGCAAACTCCTGCTGCGCAGGATCAGAAGCTCCAGCATCCAGTTGGGACCGCCGCAGCGGAGGCGCCCAAGGTCAACGGCATAACCGCCGCGCAGCCTGCCGGCGTGGCCATCGCCCCCGCCAAGCAAAGAAAAGTACGAACAATCGTTCTGAAGGTTGGAGCAATCATAGGCGCCTGTGCGGCGCTGGGGGCGGTCATCGCTCTGAGTGAAGCCACGCCCAGCAAACCACCGGGAGCACATTAGAAATTCTTCGCTTTCTACAAGGCACAGCCACAGCGAGTAACGCATGCGACTAGATAGTGTCAGAGTAGTGAGCTTTTCAGGGGTTGACGGAGCCGGGAAGAGTACGCAAATCGAGGCGCTCTGCAACTCGTTGCGCTCCCGCGGATTTCACTGTGCGGTCTACACGTTCTGGGACGACGTTGTGGCCTTCTCCAATCTTCGAGAGCGCATCAGCTTGCGAGCCTTCAAAGGGGATGAAGGCATTGGAAGCCCCGCCAAACCCATTGTTCGTCGCGATAAGAACGTCACCACGTGGTACATGACGGTTTTCCGACTGTTTCTGTATATGCTCGACGCCTTTAGCCTCAGCGTGGCGGTTTCCCGAAGTGCGGAGAGCGATGCGGACTTCCTCATCTTCGATCGGTATATATATGACGAACTAGCCAATCTGCCGATGAAAAATCTGGCAGCACGTGTGTATGTACGAGCTCTGCTGAGATTCATTCCCCAGCCCGATGTGGCTTTGTTTTTGGATGCCGACCCGGAAGCAGCGACGATTCGCAAGCCGGAGTATCCTTTGGAATTTGTGCGCCGCAATCGGGATGCATACCACCGCATGAGCAGATTGGTTGGCATGACCGTCGTCCCGCCACTTTCTATCGAGCAGACAAGCGGAATCATCGACGAACTGGTATCGGAAAAGTGCCTGAGAACGGACCAATACACTTTTCAGTGCGACAGCGAAGACGGCGTGGCGTCGCTAGAGGCCCACCACAGCTAAAGCAGTTTTCCCTCGATTAACCCTGCCACTGCAACTTCTTCTGCGGAAAGCACATCGAATCTTCTGCCGCTCAGTATGGGAGCCCAATGAAGATCTGTCTAGTTACGACCTTTCCTCCAAGCACTGGCGGATTGAGCGAATATGGATTCCACATTGCGCAAGAATTGCAGCGCAATCCTTTTCTCAGTCTTATCGTGCTGGCAGACGAGCTCCCGCAGGGGCACGTCGAGCCTGAAGGATTTTCGGTCGTACGTTGCTGGTCCTTCGATGACACGGGAAGTGTCGTGCGCTTGGTGAAGGCGTTGCATCGCGTGAAACCGGATGTGGTTTGGTTTAATTTGCTGTTCAGCACATTTGGGCGCAATCCGCTGGTTGCTTTCAGCGGACTTATGACGCCACTGTTGGCGCGGCTTAGCGGACGATATACCCACGTGACCCTGCATCACCTGATGGACACAGTGGACTTGAAAGATGTTGGGGTTCGTTATGAAAGACTGTACCGGTTCGCGGGCGCGGTTGCTACACGCATGCTTCTGTTTTCCAATTCCGTTTCCGTGCTGATGCCCGGCTATCGCAAAATTCTGAATGACAAATACGGACGAGACAACGTTCACCTGCGCGCGCACGGCATTCTGACACGCCGGCCCGAATTCCCCGATTTCGCGCGCCGTGGGAATCCTGTTCATCGCATCCTGGCTTTCGGAAAGTGGGGAACCTACAAAAGACTCGAGCTTACGATTGAGGCTTTCGACCTGATCGCACAGCAGTTACCCGACGCGAAGCTAGTCATCGCAGGCGGAGATCATCCTCAGGCGCAGGGCTACATCGAGTCCGTAAAGCAACAGCGCACACAGGATCCTCGAATCGAATTCCGCGGATACGTTCCGGAAGATGATCTGGCGGATCTTTTTCAAAGCTCGAGCGTGGCCGTTATGCCGTATTCATCTTCGACGGGATGCAGCGGGGTAGCGCACCTGGCCTGCGCCTATGGAGTGCCCATTGTTTCTGCAGATCTGCCTGATTTCCGGCAGATGGCGCAGGGTGAGGAACTGGCGATGCAATTCTATCCGGCAGGAAACGCCCATGGGCTGGCGGATTCTTTGCTGGAGTTGCTGCAGAATCCGGAAAAGCAACAGATGATGGCGGCGCAGAATTTTTCCGCCGGATTGCGTATGACCATGCCCAATGTGGTGCAAAAATATCTCAGGCATTTTGAGGTTCAGCAACGCGTCCAGACCCTCAAATATGTCTCGCGGTTTCGCCGCCTTCCAAAGTGGCTGCCTTCCAAATCTTTGCTGTTGCGCCTCATGACGCGGAATACCCTGGGCTGGGCGCGGCGATCCGCAGTCTTGAACGCGTCCAATCCGTGGAATGGTCGCGCGGATTCTCGGCTACTTTACGGTAACGAGAACGGTCGTGGAAAGCTGAGTGGATCCGGCGTTCCCCTTGATGGTGACGACGTAGCTGCCGGTCGAGGAACCGGTGACGGCATTGGGACCTCCTCCTCCCCCGCAAGAGGAAGCAAAGAGAATGAGGCCAAGCAGCACGCTGCCTCCGATCAGAGCAATCATGCGGCGACGGTTGATCTTGCCGATGACGGTAATTCCCATCAGGCCGAAGGTGAACAGTCCGCTGGCGAAAAAGAAAGCCCGTCTTTCGCGGTGCTGCGCGGCCGTAACGGCGGCGGACGTGACGGTCAGCACCGAACTACCGACGCTCGCGCCCGGGGTGATGGAAGCTGGGGAAAATGAGCAACTCAAATCTGCCGGCAGGCCGGAACACGCCAGCGCGATCGAGTTATTGAATGAACCCGATCGCGGTGTCACCGTCACAGTCATCTTCCCGCTCTTGCCCGCAGAAATCGTCAACGCGGAGGGATCCGCACCCAGCGTTAAATTGCCATTTGTGCTGGTATCTCCCGCGCAGTTCAGCGTGAATTTCACCGCTCCCGAAATTTGATTGTGGATGCTCGGCTTCCCCACAGCCTGGACGTAAGAGACGTAACTTCCATTGGGAACCGAGTAGCTGCACAGGTTCACCGATCCCGTGCCGGGATACGCCTCTCCCAACGACATAAGATTCTGCCCATTTGTGCTGATGTATGCGACGTAGTGGTCCACTGTGCTCTCATCGCCATTCACGTTCCATTGCAGCGAATTACCGGAAACCGAGGCCGTCACACTGAAGCAATTGTTGATGCCGGACTCGATCTCCGTGGCCTCTTCATAATCGTTCCAGGTTACAAGCTGCAATGCCGCTAACTGTTTTCCTGAATTGTAGAGGCCGTTAATTTCGGAAAACGTCTGCAACCAGGTTTGCCCACATTGCTGACTCATGATGCGGTTGGATCCCCAGGAGGCCAAGGTATCGTTGAAACCTTTGTAGGACGCCCCCACGGTCTGCTCATTCTCGAGCGGCATGCCCGCATCGTAGAAGCTGGTCAAATAGTTCATCCCGTAGTCGGATGCAGTCGGCATCACCCAGGAATAACTGCCTGCGCTCAAAGCGTGACTGAATCCGTTGTTGTTCTGAAAGAGAAAAACAGGCTGGCTGGAGAGGGCTCCCGTGATGGCGTTCCAGTCCACGGTGTAGGAGAGGTCGATGTTGAAATTCGTTACGACCGGCTTGCCTTGTAAGGTCATGTAAGCGGGAGACGGAAAATAGGCCTGCTCGATGTACTGCAACTGCTGGATTAAGGCTTGCTGCGGAGAACAACCGGAGCACGAATCCCACTCGATCGCTCCCTGGTCGATCATGATCGCGAAGGTGAATCCGGGATGCGTCTCGGCCTCGGCCATCACCAGCTTGGTCGCCTGGTCAATACTGTTGTTGGGTCCATACCAATCAATGATGACGCCCTGAATGCCGCGGCTGATCATGTCGGTAATTTGCCGATGCACTTGCGCAGCATCGTTTGAGCTGTAGCCGACGTTCATGTGGTTCGATCCGCCAAACCACAGAAGCAGGTGAGCATAGACCTTGGTATCCGCGCCGGAGTAAAGCAGGGAGTGCACATCGACTTTGCTGACATTTCCGGCGGCCGAATTACCGTTTGTCTGGTTGGTAAACGAATTGGCCGCACTGGTATTGTTCGCAGTCTGCGCAGCTAACGTAGTTGTAGGCACGACGGAGTTTCCCGCCATGCATACTCCTGTAGTGAACAGGAGCAGGAATACAGCACACCAATTTTTAAGACACATCTGCCCTCAGAGCGGAACTTGCCGAGGCCTTGCGTCTTGCGAATGCCTGAATCGAGAGGGAGGCACGCGCGCCTGTAGATTCCTCTCGGTCAGCTGGGACTTTCTGGGATCGGAAGGAGCTTATTGCGAAGTGGATCGCGGTGAAAAGGTCACGTTAGTTCACGAACCACTGTGCGAGGGAAAGAGAAGAAGGAGGGGAGCAACCAGCGGCGCTCGGATTCGAGTTAAGTATGTGGACCCGAACTGAGGCCGGGGGCAGGACGAAATCGATTTCTTATTTTTGCTGCTGGACTGTAAGGTTCCGCGCTACATATCGTGAGTCCTGGAAGCTCGTGACTGCTGTAACCGTCGCTCCAGGTTGCAGGCTGTCAGCGGGAGGAAAAGAGGGATCGAGGTAGATTTCATAAGTCTTGTGGTCAGTCGACGAGTTCAGGACCAGCAAGCCGGTTCTCAGATCGATATGCACCACCTGGCCGGAAAAACGTAACGCGTTCCCGGAAGAGCGAGGATCGAGATCTCCTGCGCCGTATCGTGGCCGTTTCCTTCAGATGCGAAGGTCACATCGACGAGCGAGCCGGGCACTAGCGTGCTCGCGGGCACCGTTCGATTCCCCTGCACAAACTGCGTGGAAGAACTCAAGCGTACCGTTATCGGGAAAGGTGCGATGCCATCCTGAATGCTGAGTTCGCCTTGATTCACGCGGTATTTCACGATCACCCCCCGACTTTCACCCAGCGCCGCTGCGGTATCAAGGCGAATATTCTTCGCGAAGATCGTGCTCCCATCGAGAATCGTATCCAGATAAATTCGCTGGCCCTCGCGCAGATCGGCAATCGTCACTTCTTTCGTGCCGCGGAAAACCTTGGTGCGGGGATCTATTAGAGCCATAGTCCGCCCGCCGCCGAATACCCGCACTGTTACTTGGTCTCGAACGCGATCCAATTTTTCGAGTGTGCCACCAACCAGGGTTGCATTCTTTCGCGGGACCGCTGGCAAGTCGGGAAGAAGACTGGCGGGATCGATGGAGATTCCGCTGTCGATTTCGCTGATCGCGGGCTCTCCGGGTTCGATGGCGGCAGGCTGAATGGTCTCCGCAGAAGCAGATACAGGCGAAACCATTTCCGAGGGGGGCGGATCCTTAGCGGCCTGCGAAAGACCGACGCCGGCGAATAATGTCAGAGGAATCGCCAATCTAGTCAAGATGGCATAGCCGGCTCTCATGGAAGACGCAAATCTCACGGCATTTTGATGCAATATCTGCCTTAGGAGGCAGCCACAATTCGACGGTGAATCCCAGTCGTTCCACAATGATCGGCAAACAAAGGGCGGTTATCCGGCATCAAAAAGGCTGATTTAAGACCACTTGAATACAAAGGGGCAAAATATCGATGCTCTTGAATCGACGGATTATCTGTGTCCTGGTGATGGCGGCCACCACGACGCTCGGGTCACTATTCGCACAGGGAGAGGATCGCAAGATTTCGATCTCAATCCCTAAGCGAAGCAAGCTCACTCCGGTGCAGCGACTCAACCGCGAAGGAGTTGAGGCACTGCAGAAGCACAAATATCAAAAAGCGGAACAACTTTTTTATAAGGCATATCTCTACGATCCGGCCGACGCTTTTACCCTTAATAATCTGGGATACATTTCGGAACTCCAGGGCGACATCGATCGCGCGGAGCGCTTTTATCAGCTCGCTGCCGACCAATCGAGCGAGGCTGTTGTCGATCTGGCAAGCTCGCGGCAAGCGCGGGGAAAGCCGATGAAAGACGCGTTGGCTGCTACCAGTGCACCGCTTGAGATCAATCACGCCAATGTTGAAGCGGTGCGCCTGCTTTCGCAAGGGCGCTCCGCAGAAGCCGATCTCCTTCTGCAGCAGGCTCTGGAAAAAGATCCCCACAATGTTTTTACGTTGAACAACATGGGCGTGGCTAAAGAGATGGAAGGCGAGGAGGAGCAAGCGCTGAAATATTACGACGAGGCTTCCGCGGGACAATCCGGCGCCGCGGCAGTGGTTACGGCCAACCCGTTTTGGCGAGGACGTCCCGTAAATCAAATGGCCCAACAGAATGCCAAGGGGCTGCGCGATTATCTCAAACGCGAGAAAGATCTGCCGGAGCAGGTTGCGGAGTTGAATTTGCGCGGGGTTTCAGCGGTATCCGCAATGACCTGCGCACGGCCGATGCGGATTTTCGCAAAGCGTATGCTCTCGATCCGAACGACGCGTTTACGCTAAACAATATTGGATATGTTTGCAGGAGCTAGAGGGAGACCAGGAAACAGCAGAATTCTATTACGATCATGCGCGGCAATCGCTGGGCGCGACTGCGACTGTGGGCGTGGCCACGCGTAAGACCGCGGAGGGTAGAAAACTTTTCGCCGTTGCCGAGGACAGCGATTCACAAGTTCAGGACACAGTCGCTCAGGAACGTGAGTCTTTGCAGCGGCAAGGTGGGCCGGTGGTGCTGCGGCGCCGGGATAACAGCATCGTAGAGGAATCGACCCAGCCGGTGCAGCCGCAGTAGCGGATTACTGGCTCTCGAGGAAGCGTCC
>CAVWHT010000017.1:0-14632 GCA_963754885.1 uncultured Acidobacteriota bacterium
TTCGAGGCCCACGTTATGCCGACAGAGATAGGGGGCGTAGACCCAGAGCGTCGTTCTTTCTCTGTACGTCGCAGGTGGTAAAGCGGTCGGCGTCGGCGCGGGGCTTGCTCGGGTATTCGTTTCTCGCCCGCTTTCGAAGCGATTCTGGACCCAGTCCGCGTGGGAGAGCAAACAGAGCGGAGTCTCGAAAAATTGCCGGTTGCTTTTAAGGGCAGGTGGCCGAGATATGTTTCATCGCGGTCACCTTCATGTAGTGCGGGGCCTTCGGCACGTCCTTGTTTTCCTTCATCGCTTCGGCCTCGGAGACCGCCGTGCCGGTGATTTCTACCTTATGGCCCACGTGCGGTACCAGGTTCGTAGTCGACGACACGATGCCTACGGTCTTCGGTCCCTTCGCCAGATCGGTGAGCATGTAAGTACCGGGGGTGGGTCCCGCCCTCAAACAGCCGGTCATGCTGTGAACTTTCGGGAGCTTCTTGGGCCTTAACGCCCTGCGCAAACAGAAGCACGCTACAGAGCATCAAACCCGCTACGACTGAAAGTTTCATAATAACCTCCTGCCGAAATTTCCGATTTAGACCTCGGTCTGGCATCTTACGCTTCTCCTGGTGAATCTTGACATACCACTTTCGGAGCCAGCCTTGTGCTGCCAGCGAGGCCAGGTCAGTCACGTTGTGGGACTGGTTGCTGTGAGCACGCCTCGCATTGCCCGTGCAAAGGCTGCCGGCTCCTCATAGAAAGGGAAATGTGCGGACTCTTCAAACCACACGATGTGCTTCTCCGGCGCATTGATCTTGGAGAAGTACTGTTCCGTAAGCACAAATGGGTCGGTGTAGTCATAGCGGCCTGTGAAGAAATAGACGGGAATCTCCACCTGCGTGACGACATCCATCAGTTCGCCCGAAATCGAGTTGTAAACGATGTTTCTCGAATATAGCGAGACGCCCTTTGGGATGTTGCGTGCATCGCGCAGGCTGTACTCGGGAGCGGCTAACCCGGTCAGTAATAGCGGCAAAAACGACGTCGCATTGTGGATTTCACCGCCAAACTTGAAGAGTAACGTTTCCCGGACGCTTGCACCTTTCTCTTTTAGCTCCTTGATTGCGTCTTGATCCCCCTTGCGTCTTGCACTTTGACGAATGTATTCATCCTGAATTCCAGCGATAGGGAATGAGCGGGCGAGTTGCCCAATCCCCACATAAGCGCGGTAAAGCTCTGGATGTCGCGCAATTACGAGCATTCCGAGATAGGTGCCCCAGGAGTGTCCCACGAGATAAATCTTGTCCTGATGAAATCGGGCACGAAGGACGTTGGTCAGTTCAACTGTGTCGGCGACAAGTTGTTCCGTGGTGAGTGTGCTGCTGATGTCTTCGCGATAAGACTTCCGGCACCCCGGCGATCCCACTGGACTACCACGAATTCTTTTTCAAGTTCACGCTGAAAGGCGTGGGCCAGATACATGGCGGGCATCCCGGGACCGCCATGAAGGAAGAGCAAAACCGGGAGCGCAGAATCGTCTCCACGAATGAGAATGTATTGATCCACACCACCGATGCGGATGCGTTCCAGCGACGCAATACTGTTGGGCTGGTTGATGGCTGGAGTCCGTCCGGGAGTGAACCATAAATAAAACACAATGGCGAGCCCCGCCAAAGCGAGCCCGACGACAGTCCACGTGGCCTTCTTCATCTACTACACTCCGAGCACCCACATGAAACAACTGTAACATCCGGAGCGACTCCTCCTGAGAACAGCGCTTCGCAGCGCGTAGCTAAGACAGGAATGAAAGGCGGGGGGTGCAAAGAAGAACCCTTCAGGCCGCGGTGACGAAGCGCCTCACCGTCGCCGCCCATTGTTGAGGTTCCTTTTCTGTAGCCATGACATCGGTCGGCCAAGTTAGCGACAGGAAGGTCGGGGGGCCGACGAGAAAGACCACGCGCTCGCCGGGGCTCGCGTGCTTGATCTCGACATAGATGTCGAGAGCCTCTCCAGGGAGATGTCCACGAGCCGCAAGCAATATCAGATCGTACAGCTTGGGTCGCCACAGAGATCGGGCCGCCGGGACACTGTCAGTCGCATCGACCTCTATGCCGTGACTTCGCAGGACGCTCGCGCGCACGTCGCGAGTGCACTGGTGGGGATCGATGAGGAGAGCTTTCTTGTCATCGAAAACCGAGCGACGAAGTGGAGGTGGCTGGTACATCCCACGCTGCCGAAACTGGCAGGCTTCCGTGGCGAAGGCTGGTCTGGCCGGATTTTCGTCCCGGGAGAGATGGAAGTCAAGGAAAATGGAAAAAGCCCCGAGCAGCGTCTCAGGGTTTTGGCGTCCTTGCGATTCGGGTTCGGGCTTCGCGCCCGGGGGCGGGGCGAAGCACTTCATGAACTCGATATCCGAATAACTTTCGGCACTCCAGTCTCAAGAACTTGTCGAAGACGGGAATGTGAAGGCCGCCCTTTTCAAGGACGAATTTGCATGAAATGAGACAGGCTCGCCATTTGAATTCCTCGGTCCCGTGTTTCTTGCCGTAGGCGGTGATATCTTCTTGGGAAACGCCAAATACCACTGCTCCTATTTTGGACCAGACGCAGGCACCCGCGCACATCGCACAAGGTTCGTGCGTGGAATACAACACGAAATCCGGTAGATACCGACCGTAGCCGGAGGAAACATATTTCAAGGTTTCAAGCTCCACATGCTTGATGGATGAACCCGAAGTTTTTACCCGGTTGCCGGCAGAGGCGATCACCACTTCCCGTTTCCCAATAAGACGTGTGATCACCGCACCGATAGCATAGTCGCCCCGGTCGCGAGCGCGCTTTGCCTCCGCGATCGCAAGCTGCATAAACTTTTTCTTCGGTTTGTAGGTGGGAGGAATCATTTTTTCTCCCCGAGCCCAAAGGTCCTAGGCCGCCTTCTCCGCACGGACCTTTGCCCATCGTGCCCGCTGTGCGGCTGCGATCTTCCTGCGGGCTGATGCAGACATGGTTCGCTTGGACTTCACGTTGCCCGCTTGGTCTTTCGCGGCTCTCTTCGCCCATCGCGCTTTCTGCGCGAGGCTGATCCGCTTACGAGCCGAGGCTGACAGGGTACGCCTCGGTTTCGTGTAGGAACTCCTGCCGTTCAACTTGCCCAGAACTGAAAGAGCCGCATCAACACGTTTAAGCTGATTTGCCAGATTCGCTCTCTCCACCCTCAAGTCCGATACTATGGACGCCAGTCCTTTTAGATTTGCCATGAATTCCCCCTCAGCAAGGGATTCTAATGGATCGGCTCAAATTCCATGTGGACCACCCAGCGGCGTATTCGGGACCGAGGCCATCCCAGAATCTGTGAGAAGAACTGTTTCCAGATGCGTTTCAGTTCACTTTGTGTTTGGTCGTATTCCGGCCGCCTTCTGAGACGGCAAGAGCGCATGTTTGGCCGCCGAATAGGGGGATTAGCAAAGCTTCCTGCGAGCGGCCGAGCTGGCCAGACCATTGGCCTCGGTATTGTGCTCGCGACGAACGTGGGAGATAGAGAAATCGAGCGACCGGGCCAATTTTCGGCAGATCCAATTCAGGGAATAGAGCCGCGGACTACGGCAACTGTACTCGCCACTCATCTGCCTCACCACCACCTCGGAATCTGAGAACACGTGAAGCGCGGTGGCCCTAAGCCCCAGGGCACATTGCAGCGCTTCCAGCAGAGCAACGTACTCGGCGACATTATTGTCCTGATGTCCGATCCATTTGGCGATCCTGATGGTGCCGTCGGTGGAGCCGTCGATTACCACTCCAATGCCAGACGGGCCTGGATTGCCGCGAGAGCCGCCATCGATGTAGGCCACTAGGTTTGCCATTGCGTGAATGCGCCGGTAACCACCATGCGTGACCGATTTCCCGGAGTCAAGATGCTGACATGGTTCCCGCACACATTCTTTATTCGTAGTACCTGTCCGTGCCTTCCAGCGCCTGTGGATGTTCCTGTGGGAAAATGGAAAGAATTTGACCTCCCATTTGTTAAGCGACAACGATTCAACGGGTTGCGTCTCCGGTTCTTGATCCATCGCAACCGGCCGATTGCACTAAAAACGGGCGTTGACAATCTTCGAGCAACTCTCTAAGTTTGCCTCCGTCGACGGCTGAAAGGGTTGGCTTAAATAAAATTTTGCCGGTCCGAAGTAGGCTGAGTGATCAGTTCGACGGGGCAACCCGAAGAGCAGTCAGACCTGAAAAAACCGACGGCTCTGCGAGGAGCAGTTGGGGTTTGGGACCGCGAAAGCGGCGATCGCATCAAAAGGCTGTGACGGTGCATGCATCCACGCTGTTAACTCCCTCGCAGGAGCTGACGGCTAGAGCATAACCGATGTCACAGCCTTTACCTTTTTCCAGCGTTCCTTACTGCCACAAGCCTAATCTCCCAGAAGAAGCATTCTTCCCCGCACGTCTTTTTCATCAGGAATTGTGAAAGACCATTTGATCCGCCAGGAGGACCGCGATCACTCGACTCGTTCTTTAAGAGCCTCTGAAACGCCCGCGGTTGTCGTGCGATTGGGAGCCATCCCCACCGTCAAGCGGAGATTAACGCAGCGCACCATCCCTTCCTCTGAGCCGTTCTGCACGAGGGAAGTGGTCGCCTAGCAGCTTTGTACAATACAGGAGACATGACGGTCAGGATCGAGATGCAGAATACGGGCGATCCCCGAGCTCGCGGGGAGATTGTAGCTATCATTGAACACGTGCTGAGTGACAGGGCGGGAGAGTGGCGAGTGTCAATTGTCGGGTCTCATGCAAATGACAACTGGGAATTGAAAGTGGAGGGGCCAGAGGGTTTCGAGCGCTCGTACACTTTGGTTGGCGGCGCGGGAGAGCACGAGCCTGCGGCAATAGGAAACTTGGTCGTTAAGCTACTGCCGGCGAGGAAGCCATGATCTGCCGTTCTGGTTTGCATCCTCATCCGAACCATGCTGACATCGGGACCCTGTCAGGAATAAGCTAAGTTCATTTTCAAGAACTGGAACCCGGCAATGCCGACGATCCCGAATTCGCGCCGTCTCGACGAGCACATTTCACGGGCGTTGAACAAGATCAAGAAACCGAGCACTGCGGAAGAAATCACCGAGTTACTCAATCGTGACCTGGAGCCCGAAGACCGGTCCTTTCAGACAAGAGAAGTCGCAGAGTGGTTGCGGAACACCGGGGACACAGCGTTGACACTCTATTGGTCAAGGACTCGTCCCCGCAGGTAGCAATTGGAGAGCGTTACTCAAGGTTTTGTCCTGTTTGTGTAATGAAACTTACTTTTGTGTTGACTTGGCCTTTCGACGTAAGAAAATGATAAATTCTTCTCCTTTTGCGCTTCATTGCTTTGCGAGGCTTCAGCTCACGATGTGGTTCAATCGACATCCGCTGAACAATTCACTCGTGGTATTTGTCCATGGGATCTTCGGCGATAGCTGGGGCACGTGGCTGGGCGTGCCGGGCATCATCCAAAGTATGGCCGAGCATGATCCCTGGGTTCGCAGCTACGATTTTTATTCCTTTCAATATGATTCGACCGCGTTTCACCAGCCGCCGCTGATCCCGTTTGCAGTCGATGGCTTGCGACAGTTCCTTAACAGAGTTCAGGAAAAGTACGAGACTGTAGCCCTCGTTGCCCACAGCCAAGGCGGGTTGTTGTCAAAAGCGTTTATCTTGGAAGAGTTGCTGGGAGGAAACGGTCGCAGTATCAAAGTTGATCTGCTGATTACGCTCGGTACACCTCATGCGGGCCGAAAGGTACTGAACCCACTGCACTGGATGAGAAACTTTCCGGGCCTGAGAAGGTTTGGACAATTGGCACAACTGGCGTCGCGGAGTGAAACAATTCGATATATTCGAGAAAATTGGAATGACCAACACATCATGCGCCGAGCCGGGAACCCATCGAGCAAGAGGCGCTACATTCGATCGGTAGCCGTGGTGGGGGCGTACGATGTGTGGGCTGGAAGTGCCGGATCAGAAGGATACGCTGTGGATGTGCGGCACTATCTGGAAAAGAGTCACCCGGCCCTAGCGAAGCCTCGTTCCGAGGGCGAAGCGTTGAGTGAGCTGATTGTCGGGGAACTACGCGATCATCGTCGGCCCGATGCCGCTTTGAAGGAGATCAAGGAAATTCGCAGCGACCCGGAAAAAGTGAAACAGTTTGTCATTCAAAACAGCGAAAGCGTAGCCCAGAGCATAAAGCTGAATCGCAACGATCTGCCTCTCGAAGGAATTCAAACGAAAACTGCTACCGTCATTCTGGATTTCCTGATCGATTGTCCTCGTCGGCCGATGCGCTGCCTTGCTTTGGACAAGATGCTTCAGGCGTACGCCGACCGCATTACGGGGATTGGCAGTGAGTGACAATACGGCGGCGGTGAGGCGGGCAATTGAGTTGTGTTTCTCGGATCCGCAGAATGAATCCCATTTGCGCAGGTTCGATGACCTGTTTCGTCCCCTGGTGATGGCGATTCTGGTTTCTCTGTATCGCAAGGATCCTGTTTTCGTTGAAGACGCGTACCAGTCCGCGTTCATCAAGTACATCGAGATTTTCGGCAGCGGGAAAAAAGATGGTGTCGTCTACGATGCTTATTTTGTGGCGATCGCCAAGAACTCGCTGCTCGATGAACTAAGGAGGAATGCGAAGGAGGTGCCTTTTGACGAAATATTGGCATTGCCGACGCCTACTCGAGGGTCTGAACTGAGTGAGCAGGAGGCTGGAATCGCGTTTTTTCAGGCACTTTCAAGACTCGATCGACGCTGCCAGTTCTTGATCGAGAGCTTCTATGTGAACAGAATGTCTCAGGCCGAATTGGCTAAGCGGCTGAAAATACAGGTTCAATCGGTCCCGGTGCTGTTGTCCAGATGCCGAGAGGCTCTCAAGAATCGCCTAAAAAAGTAGTCCGGGCTGTTAGAAAAGCCCCTCTTTATACGTCTTGTATATGAAGGAGAAAAGATCATGATGAAGGCAGCGGCAGGCCGAGGAATCGATGTTGGCCGAATCGTGGAAATCGCTGAGGCGATTGCCCCCGAGGTCTCAGTGTTTGATGCCTCGTTAGGCGTCGACGAGAAGTGTTTGTCTGCCGAGAAGCTGGTACAACTCCTCCATCAGGGCGTGCATGGCGACGATGCCGCTCACCTCATGAGTTGCAGTACTTGCGCGGAAAATGTCAGAAACCTTCAGAGTGTTTCCTTGAAATCAAGCAGGGATTTTGTGGGGAACGCCCTAAAGAAAACGGCTTCCGAGAGAGTGGCCCCTTTCAAAGAGGAATTCCTGCCAGCGATTCTCGCAATTTCTGACAAGATGATCGGAGTCGCTACCGAGGAAGCTCGAGACTCGCTGGCGTTCACCTTTGGCCTGTTTCCGGTGAATTCCAACCTCGACGAGATCGATGTCTCCAGTATTCAAGCGACCGGGGCGATTGTGAGCCAGGGTACACCGACGGTTGAATTCGTAGACCTGAACGAGGATGGAAGAGCGGAGTTCATCAGACTGACCTTTGCTAAGGGACATCTGGCAGCCCGTGTTCAAGAGGCTATCAGAAGCCATCAGAACGTTGTTGATACGGTGCGAATAGACGGGAATATCCTTCGTGAAAAGGGAAAGAAGCGTCTGGTGGGACAGGCGCGTATCGAATTTGCGAACAGCGCTGATCTTCTGAATGGCTGAACGGCAGCCATTCTTCGTCCGCTTTTTCAGCATTCACCGTGAAGGCACCATCCTCAAGTGGGAATCCCCCCGGTATCTGACAAATATATGACACCAGGCGGATATTTTGTCAGAACTGTGATGATAGTTCTGACAAATTGAGGTCGCCTGCTCTCTGCCAGCAGTGTGGGATCGATGCGGAATCGAGCCAGGGTTTCGACGAAGCACCCAAGTCTCTGCGACGACGCGTAGAGAACACGGTAGGTCGCGTCAGGGTCGTCAAAGCGGTTGCCGAAGGTTCCGTCAGGTCCCGCTGAGGCCCAGTCGGGGGGAGCCCACGGATCAGGTTTCCTCCCTAGCCTATAAATCACGCCGGGGGCTTTCACGAGTTGCTATCCTCCGGCCAAGAAGGCGCGGGCAGCGCCAAGTATCTCCGGACCTACGGTCTCCACATCCTCTTCTCGCAAAAGCCGGGCGGGCACGCGATCCCCTAGCTCTGGATTCAGACCCGTAAACCAAGCCTGAACCACCCGTGGCCCCTCCTGATCGCTAATCATTTTCGCCAGCCGGTAAGCGAGCCGCAATCTTTCATCGACTCCCTTATACGGCTCTGAGCCAGACATCCAGCGCTCTATTGCTCTCGTGTCTTTGACCGAGGCGATATAGGCCGTCAATTTCTTTCCCAGAATTGTGGTCAACTCCGTGATGAGTTTGGGAAAATCCAGAGTTGTCGCTTCCCGGTAGGCCAACAAATCCGGTCTTGCTGAGGTCGATACTGCCATGTCTTGACCTCCGAACCCAATGCCAGCGTATCACAATGACGCAACAATAACAATATAATTACAAGTAAATACCGTATAGCTTCAATCGGCGTAAAGCGTTGAAAACAAGCGCATAGACCGCGATGTCCCATCATTAATGTTGATGCCAAGGTTTCCTCGGCGACAGAATCTCATGTCGCCGCGCATCACTCCGATCGTCAGATGTAGTCGGCAAACAGGTTTGTTGCACAAAACCCCTTATCAGGGGGGATTCGTGCAATGCTGCAAAATCCCCTTCGTCCGTTCCTTCCATTCACTTGGTTCGCTTGTTTTTCTTCCATTTTGCCCAACGTGCACGCTGAGCAGCCGCAATTCTCTTGCGGGCAGCCGCTGACATAGGACGTCATTTGATTTTCCAGCGCCACTGAAAGCGACCCGGTCCATGAGAGTATTCTGCTAAACGGTTCCCGCTGTGCCGGTAGAAACAGGGTCTCATTTCCACAGGAAGAACCTTCGAGGTGAATATTTCCGATGTCCGTACAACATGTCTTTGTGCTCATGCTCGAGAACCGTTCCTTTGACCACATGCTGGGCTTCTCGATGATTAGCGGTCGTGATGCCGAAACCGGCCAACCGACGCAAGTGAATAGGCTGGCGGGAAGCGAATCGAATGTGTTGAACGGGACGACTTATACGGTCTCGAAGGATGCTGACCTTGTGATGCCGGTCGACCCCGGCCACGAGTTTACGAACGTTCTCGAGCAGCTCTGCGGGCCGGGTGCGAGTTATCCGCCGGGCGGAGCCTACCCAGCTATCGATAAGAGCGGTTTTGTGGCCTCGTATGTGGCCAGCGGAGGAAGCGCCGCTCCGGGAGAGATCTTGAAGTGTTTCGCTCCCGAGCAGCTTCCAGTTCTTACGGCTTTGGTCGAGGAGTTCGCGATTTGCGACGACTGGCATGCGTCGATGCCGGGTCCCACATGGCCGAACCGCATGTTTGTCCATGCAGGCTCGTCCGGCGGCCTCGATCACAGCCCGACGAACCAAGAAATCGTGGAATGGGAAACGATCGGAGGGTTCCAGTTCAAGGCGGGCACGATCTTCGACGCTCTAAAGAAACAGGGAGTGTCCCACCGGCTCTATGCAGGCGACGACTTTCCGATGGTGGCCGCGCTTAAGGGAGTCAGCTTGTTCGACATTCATCACTACAGCGAGTTCGCCGGGGATCTCAGCCAGGGCGCATTCCCGTACGGGTATGTTTTTATTGAGCCCAGCTATCATGTGCTCGACGAGTACGGAAATAGCACGTCCCAGCATCCTCTCACCGACGTAACCCTCGGCGAGGCATTGATCAAAGAAACCTACGAAGCCATCCGAAATTCAGCTCTATGGGACACGAGCGTCTTGATTATCACGTGGGACGAACATGGAGGATTCTACGATCACATGAGTCCACCTGCCGCCGTCGCGCCCGGGGACTCGCAGCCACTGGGCAAACATAACCAATTCGGCTTCACGTTCGAACAATATGGTCCTCGCGTGCCCGCGCTCGTCATCTCACCACTGATCGCAAAGAATACGATCGATCACCGACTCTACGATCACGCTTCCATCCCCGCTGTGATCAAAGCTGTTTTTGGTACCGGCCCCCTGACAGCCCGAGACCGTCAGGCCAACAGTCCGGATCAGTTGTTCTCCTTACAGAGCGCCAGGCAGGATGCGCCCACAACCTTGCCTTCTGCGGCCGAGCCAACCGCGCGCCTAGCGATGAGTATGGCGATTCCAGACTTGAATACCGTAGTGGCAAGCAGGCCGGATGAAACAGTCAATCAAGGAACGCTCCCGGTGATTCTCAATTCGGCGCTTCGTCAAGACCTCGAAATGTCACCGGATCAGCGAACGGAGATTCTGAAGCGGGTCGAATCCATCAAAACGCGCGAGCAAGCGAGACAATACCTGGCAGAGGTGCAGACAAAGCTCCGCGCACATCGAGCGGCTCGGCGTTAGAACAACATCTCCGAATATCCGGATTTCGGAGAGTCGGGGACGAATGAATCAAGCGAACGGTTGCACCATCGTTCAATGCAAGCACTATGGAGTATCCGGCTTCAGCAAACTTGTCGCCATATCTACGTGATGTCGAACTCCGAAGCGTTCGCTTCGGTTGCCAACGAAGTCCACAAACTGCGCGAGCGCGTGCAGCAACTCGAAGGCGCCCGAGTCCCTTACGAACCTCTTCCCGAATCCCTGCAGCGCATCATGGAAGACCTCGATTACCAGATTTAGCCCACCGTGGACTAAGATGGTCGGCTCAGACCAGTCCCGACGCGGAGGATCGCCGTGAAATGGATTGTCCCCGCTGTTCTTCTCGTTCTACTCGTTCCATTCTGTCTCGCTGCTGTCAAGAAAGAGGAAAAGCCGAAGCTGGCGCAGTCGATCGATGATCTCCGTCAGCAGATCGACAAAATTCTGAAGGACACTCAGACGAACGGTATTTCGATCGCAATCGTTCACAAGAGACGGCCCTGAGTGGGTGACTGGTATCGGCATCGCCGATATCGCGAGCAATCGTCCCGCGACCGCCGACACGCTCTTCCGCATCGGCTCTACGTCGAAAGCTTTCGCTTCACTCTCGATCCTGCTTGCTGGCCAGGATCAGGGCAAGCTATCTCTCGAAGATCCCGTTCACAAGCTCGCTCCCGATGTCTGGTTTGAAAATCGCTGGGAATCTACGGATCCGGTACGCGTCGTCAACCTGCTTGAACACACTACCGGCTGGGACGACCTTCGCCTTCGCGAATACGCGAAGCAGGCCCCCGATTCCATGGGTGTGCGCGAGGGCCTCGACTACGACCATCACTCGCGCACATCACGCTGGCGTCCCGGGACGCGCATGGCCTATTGCAACGCGGGTCCGGCGGTCGCTGCCTACGTGGTCGAGAAAATAACGGGCCAGCGGTTCGAAGACTTTGTGCAGCAGAATCTTTTCAATCCTATTGGGATGAAGACCGCGACCTACTTCGAGCCTGCTCCCGGTACGGCGACCACGCTTTATCACCCCGACGGCAAGACTCCTTTTCCGTACTCGCACATCATCATGCGCCCGGCCGGGGCCATCAACGCGTCCGCCAACGACATGGCGGCGTATCTGGAGTTCTATCTCAATCGCGGCGCGGCGAATGGAAAGCAGGTGGTCCCCTCCCCCGACATCGATCGTATGGAGAGTCCCAAGAGCACCTGGGCCGCCAAAGAGGGTTTGAAAGCCGGATACGGCCTCAGCAATTTCTGGAGCGTTGAAGATGGCTTCGTCTACCACGGCCACGACGGCGGAATCGATGGAGGCCTCACCGACATGTCCTACATGCCTGACTACGGCGTCGGATATTTTTTCAGCATCAACAGCGAAAGTGGGGATGCCTTCGAAAAAGTGGGCAAAGCGGTCCGGGCTTACATTACGCACAGCCTGCAGAAACCGGTGGTGCCGCCAGTCGCCCAGTTACCCGTCAATGCAGCGGACTACGCTGGATGGTATGAGCCCGATTCCCCTCGCACTGAACTCTCACATTTTCTTGGACGCCTCGTGCGTCTGAGCCGGGTTCGGTTCGAAGACGGCAAGATGATCTCCACCGCACTAGGAAGTTGGCACCAGGTCCATATACCGGTCGAAGGGGCACAGTTTCGTTTCGAGGATAAGGAAGCCCCGCCCGACCCGGTCGCAACTCTTGAGTTGCTGACCCCCAACACAGAGGGTCGATTCATCCAAACCGATTCGCAAACTACGATGAGGAGGATTCTGGCGTGGTTCGCGATCGGAGAGATTCTTGTTGTTGGGTTCGTGGTGCTCTCAATCTTCTCTATCGTTCTCTATGCGCCGTTCTGGATGATCGGCGGCCTTATGCGTAGCCGCCGCCGTCCCGCCGAGCGCGCCATGCGCTGGTGGCCACTAATTGCGGTTTTGAGTCTGGTTGCCTTCGTTGTGATCTTTATCCTGTGCAGCGAAGACCTGATTGAACGGCTGGGAAATTTCACCGTGTGGTCGGCTGCGTTGTGGGTGGTGTCTCTTCTGTTCGGATTGGCATCGGTCGTGAGTTGTCTGGTTGCTCTACGAGGTTCAAACGCGGGAGTCCGTCCAGGCGTCCGCAGGTTCTCGCGGATCGTTTCAACGGCACTTTTGATTGCCGCTGCTTACTTGACTTACTGGGGCATTATCGGAATACGAACCTGGGCTTAGGTCGGGGGACAACCGCGGAGAAAAACTCGGGAGGCTTAGAGTCAACGTGCGGCAACCGCTCCGCGGGTAAACTCTCCGTCGATCATGCGCCAAATCCCCAGCGGATTTCCATCTCTCAACTCTTGGGGCAGCGTCGCTGTCGGGAAAGTCTTGGTAGCAGACCGGCCTTGCGAATCGAAAGATCGCCTGGCTGCCCACGGAAGTCGACCGTCCGTCAGAAGTCGCCGGATACGGCCCACCGTGGATCATCGCGTGCGTCACCTCAACTCCCGTCGGGAAACCATTAGAGATCAGCCGCCCAACTCCTCAGAATTTCCGCTGCTGCCGTCCGCATTATCTCTCATGTCCCACGGCCTCTAAGCAGCAGAGCGACCCAGCATTTCTCCTGACCCGAACTCCATTCAACTGTTTGAGATTTCACTTCGCAAGGAAACTGCCATGAGACTCCGTTCCAACGAATTGTGTCCGCTGCACAGGTCAACATCATGCTGTGGCCGGGAGTTGCTCCCCAAACCGAAGCTGATACGTATCGGAATTCAGCGAGTGGAAGATCCGCATCACCCGCGTGGATACCGGGAACTGCGATCACCCGCCGAAATGCGAAAGCTGCTAAATCGCACAATTCGACAACAGGCCGGGATCTGCGCGATCTGCCATGAAGAATTCACGGATTACAACGACATCGTTCCGGACCATAAAAATCCCAAAGGAATGGGAGGAGCGTGGAGAGATGATCACCCAGACAATATCCAAGCAACGCATTGGTGGTGCAACGGGGAAAAGGGATCAACCAGAATGGATGACTGACGGCCGATGAGTCGAAAGACTCGTATACTAAGCGCCGTCTCGGCGTTTCCCCAAGAATTCGAACATCCGGCAGGCGTTGCCGTTGAGGGAGACGGAGTCGTGGAAATTTAGAAATATTTCTTGGTAGGGGTAGGTGATTTCCGTGATTTCTTCCACTGAGTGATGGTGAGCTATGAACAGCGTGCCACCTTCTTTCCCGGGCACAGCAAAGTTGCCGGTCCTCCAGCCGCGCCGCTCACCCTCTATATACCTCTCGCGATAGCTTTCACATTGCGCCGTCATCACAAAATCATGAATGTACAGCAAGCCGTCACTGGTGAGGGCGTCAAAACATCGGCTCAGCAGAGCGTGCCAATCCTCCGTCCGCGGAAAGCAGGTCAAGACCCGAATCATCAAGACCAAATCGAAAGTGCCCAGATCAGGTCGATCCAAGAAATCGCCTTCAACGAATTGCACCTTTACATTCGAGAGCTTTCTGGCCTCTTCGCTCGCTTGGGAAATTGCGTCCGTGTTGATGTCAATGCCCAGGATGTCGACGCCACGGCTTGCGAGCCACAAGGCGGTTGATCCACGGTTGCATCCGATCTCTAGGGCCCGCTGTCCGTTGTGCAGGTACGGGGCAAGGTGTTCAGCGGAAAGGTCAGCCAGGGCGGGCCTGTAGTCGATAATACGCCAGCGCCGGTATTCGGTTGCCTGTCCGCTCATGCAGGTCATTCTATACGTAACGTTCTCGTGTCATTCGATGACAGCTGCTTTGGGACTGCAAGTCAGGTAATCGAAACCTAGTTCTCAATCTCACACCACGAGACGAACTTGCAGGGTCTGTGTGCGACTAATGTGCCAGGTGTTTAAGAGTCTTGACAGACTGGACAAGTTGACTCTCCGGCTCACGGCCGATCAGCCGGAGCCTGCACTATTTCCCACTTTTCGAGGAATCCTGTGGGCGAGAAGTGTGTCATGTTGGCTCGTTCCAACTTTCGAACGACCGTGAAGGCCGTACGATGCCATGGCAGCCCGTGAGGCCTGACTTGCTGAAGTCAGGAAGTTGGCGCAGCAGGTCGAGCCGGCACTGGGAAAGCGAGTGTTGGTTGTTGCCCCGCATTAGCGCCCTCTACACTGTGGGTAGGAGCTACCGCTGGAAGTAGCGATCGCCCAAGTGTGAGCAGAGATTCGCATAGTGCCTCA
>CAVWHT010000018.1:0-36225 GCA_963754885.1 uncultured Acidobacteriota bacterium
TCCCGTCGCGGTGCTCACCTCTGGATCTTCGCGGACAAGCCATTGCTTGCACGGCACTGTCGGATCTACATCTACAACTTGGCCTGTCGCCTGAAAGTTCCGGTAAAAGGCGGCTCTCGTCTGGCGGAAGGAATCGAGGTATTTCCGCGCCAGGATCAACTCGGCCCTGACGAATTCGGCAATGCTATCGGGGGCCGCTCGGAATCCATCGTGCTACCGAAAGGCGCTACTGGTTCTATGGTGCAGATTACCGACTCGATGCGCAGATGGAGTACCTGGAGCGCCTGCGGAAGATCACGGAGACCGAAATGGACGGGTTCATTCATGGACTCGAAATGCCGGAAGAATTTCGTTCCAAGCCAAAAGTAGAGCTGCCTCCATACGATCCCACCCGCCCACAGTTCCGCATTCTCGATCACGTCCGGCCGACGTCGAAGCGTGGGGGAAACTACTGGGTACGTTGCCCGTCGTGTGCGGAGCACGGACGAGATCGCGGCGGTGACAATCTGGCCATTTCAGTATCGGATCCGCGCAAGTACAAGTGCTGGGCGGGGTGCACCAAGGAGATGATCCGCGCGGCTGTGGGACACCCGATTCGAGTCAGGAGGCAGGTTGAATATGGAATCTCAGCTCACGACGCACAATAGGCGGGTGGAGGCCGAAATCCTGGCACGACAGGGACTGCGGCTCCCGCCGATCACGTTGAAGTGCCTGCGAACTGCCGGGATCTACTGCCAGCCCTCGGTATCAATCGAGCATCAGCACCTGGCAAAGAAGTACGTGCTTCGTGGAATTGAATCAGGCGGGGCGGTCGCAGATGTTGGCGCGTATGCGAGCTTCGTAGATGAACAAGGCAACGCATTGCCCTGGCTGCAGCGCGTGGACAGCATTGGGGTAAACGGCGTGCACGCGATCGTGGTCGCGCCCGTACTGATCCGGGTGCAAATGCTTCGGATAGAGCGGACCTACGATCTGCTCATTACCCGGCACCAACTGGCAAAATCGGGGGATAGCCGGAAGCCACGCCTAGAAAGCTCGATTCTCTTTTATGGCCGCAGAGGTGGTTTGGAGATGGCGCTTTGGGGGAAGGACGTGGCGTTCCGCGGCACCGTCTGCCCAGTTTTCTACACACGGGCGGGGGAACGACTGGTGCTACCAAACGACTTCCAGGATGCTGCGACCCGAATCACATCTGCCGTGTGCTGCCTGGGCTGTCGTCATTGTCATTTGCTTGGACCTAGGCTGACTGACCCGGGCCGGACTGAGAATCCCAACGCTCTCGATGTAGCCGACGAGCGGCGCGCAAGCGTGGATGCAGTTGCGGGCGGAGCGGCGTGAGGAGTCTTGGATGAGCATCGGCCCTACAGCAGGCGACCTGCCCAGCATTGATGAGGTTCTTGCCGACTCTGCCGCTTCTTTTTGGCTTAAAACGGCGCTTCGTTCCGCTTTGTGTCGCGACCCCGTAGATGCCGCCCACGATTCGGAGATCCTGGCACGGCTGCTGGAAGAAAGGTGCGACAAAATCCTGTCTGGGAGTTGACTACATCTGTTTCGCTCATCCTGCCAGTCTTTCCGAGTCGCCGGTCGCGGCTTCGCGATCTATTCTGCCTCTGCGCACGGTTGCATTGTCGGGATCGTAGCGCAGTCCACAAAATCCACAAATCTGTTGTCCTTTATAATGTGCCGTCCACAACTCGGGCAGCTCTCGTGGCCGCACAACCCGGAACCACCCAGGTCGCCGGGAAAGAGGGATCGATATGCCTGATACCGAAACCGGAAATCGCGGACGGAATAGACAGAAAATCCCCCGCATCGCACCGGAAGAGGCGGCGCGAGTCTTTGCACAATGTGAGCACCTGCTGGACGGTTCTCCCGTCTTCGTTGAGAACCTGCGGCAGGCAGGTTTCGCACGATTCCTCGCCCCACTGCACGAGCAGATCCTTGAGCTCGCGGTGCAGCCGGACTCATGGGGCGAGCGAACCAGGGCTCGCCTGATCGCTGAACTCTTTGCCGGCCTAAGGGGGATTCCAGTCGAAGATGCGAGTGTGGAGGAAATCGTGAAGGTCTCAAATGTCGTGGTGCCCTGTTTCCTTCTCGAACTGGGACGCCGACGACAGCATATTGAGATCGAATTTCCTCACGATCCCTGCGATTCCGCCGCACGCTTTGGGCTCCGCGCCGGGCCGTCCTGTCCGGTCTATTCCATCAACAGCAAGCAGCTAGTCCGGCTAGTCGACGAGGCCGGCGAGGAACTGGTCGGCCTTTGCTATTTCGGAGACCAGCAGAGCCGTGAAAACATTGAGGCGCAGCTGGCTTTCACGGGCGCAACGACCGATTCCTAAACGCGGCCGTGCCGTTCATTTTCTTCTTCCAAAACAAAACATTAGACAACTCCAAGAAATTACGCTGCAGCTGTTCGAGCGACCGATGCCCGACTGCTTATGTCCTTCTCGCCATCGCGAGAGACTGAATCTGACTGTTTTCCTTTGACTGGATCCCCGACACTCGCGCCGTCAGATCGCCGCGCGAGTGATTGACGCTGGAAGTCGCTGGAGACGCGAAATCCCGGCCCGACAAAGGTCGATCAGCACAATCACTCGCGGGACAATCTGACGGCAAAGGACGAGCTTCGCTCGTTGTTGCAGATGTCCTTAGATCGGAGGTAGAGAAATGCCAAAGAGCGTAAACAAAGTCATCCTCGTTGGGAACGTTGGCAAAGACCCTGAGGTCAGGTATTCACAGAGCGGCACTCCGGTCGCCAACTTCAGCCTCGCTACCAACGAAAGGTTCAAAGACCGAAACGACGAATGGCAGGATCGGACGGAGTGGCACAACATCGTGGCCTGGCAGCGTCTGGCGGAGATCGTTGGGGAGTACGTCGCCAAAGGCTCCAAGGTGTACGTCGAAGGCAAGCTCCAGACCACAAGCTGGGAGGATCGGCAGAGCGGGGAGAGGAAATACCGCACTGAAATCGTCGCCCGCGACCTGCTGCTGCTCGGCCCGCGGGAAAACAGCGGCGGCGACCATCAAGGTCCGACGCCACAACGAGAATCAGGACCAGCCTTCCCACGCTGGCTCCGGCGAAATTGTGGACCAGGATATTCCATTCTGAAACGTTTGGGAGATTCCTGCACATCCTTACGAAGGGAGAGCTGTCATGAGCCCAGCCAACGGACACGCCAATGACTCCGCAAATATCCCCAGCACGGCAGTGCAGCAGTTTGCTCCACCGGCTAGCGATACAAACATCCCCACTGCGCTGACACCGACCGCGGCAAAGATCAAGGAGTTGATCGCTAATCTGGAAGTACCCTTCCATCCGTCAGTGATCGAATGGCGCGTCACCAACACGAGCAAGGGCGGATCGCCGCGTGGCCAGGTTATGCCCTACGCCGACCAGAGAGCTTACACAGATCGTCTAAATACGCTGGTTACTCCGGCGGGCTGGACACGCAGGTACACAATTCATACCAGCGCGAATTTTGAGCGGAGTAAGGATCAGAGGATCGTCGCGAAAGTGCTGGTCACTTGTGAGCTGACCATCTTCGGTTTGGGTTCGCATTCGGCCACGGGAGAAGAGTGGGCCGACGATGATAACGCTGCCACGGCTGCGGAAGCGCAATCTTTCAAAAGGGCCTGTTCCTGTTTTGGACTCGGGCGGTATCTGTATTACTTCACTGGGACGTGGGTCGATCTGGACGATCGCAAGCGGCCTAAGACTGTTCCGAAACTGGCGGCTGGGCAACGCCTGAAGGATGGCGCCGTGGTCTTCGGCCCCACGCGGAGGAGGATTCGAAGCCGGCCGAGCGAACAACTGCTGGAACCGACGGAAATGGCGATGGCCATCGCAACGGCAACGGTGCGAGCGACCACGGCGCCAGCCTCGTTCGCGAGATCGAGCAGATGGAACAAGCGCTGGGGAAACGCATGTATCGCGGGTTGTTGAAGACCCTAGCGAGAGTGTGGAATCCGAAGGATATTCAGGACCCAGCGATCCAACAGAAGGTGCTGGCACACATGCAAGCCGCTGAACGGGGTTTCCGCCGACTGGATGCGGCGCTAGAACGTGTCGAGCCGGAAGCGCTGACACAAATACTCCGCTCTCTGAAGTTGCAGTCAATCGACCGGGTGGACAACCTTCAAACCTTGCGTGAGATCGTGCTTGCGCTCGAAACAGCCGCAGAAGGAAGAGCAGTGAAACAGTAGACCCCGGGAAGGAAACATCACCAGCCCTGGCCGCTTCGCTTCACCATTTTCATCGGCGCACCAGGGGGTACTGGGTCGCAGCGTAGTTTCCGACATTGAAAGGAAAATCCCATGGAACGCGAACCATCAAACGCAGAACAAGCACTTCCACCCGAGCAAGCCGCAGCAAAGGCAGCTATCCTCGCCGAATGCGACCGATTGACGGAAGCGGGAATCACGTTTGTGGCCGTGCACTTCGACGGCTCAGGCGATGAAGGCGTGAACGAAGACATCAAGTGCTACGCCACTGAGGATTACGCTTACGAAGAAAGTGAAATCCAGGAAGCCAACTTCTCGTGCCTGCAGGAACACTTTGAGACGCTCGTCCCCTACGGATATGAGAACGGGTGTGGAGGCTTCGGCGACGTGATCTTGAACGTGAAAACCCGCAAGATCACGGTCGAACGCAACGATCGCTTCGAAGACTACACAACCTCGAGCTACGAGGTTTAGCCATGGCCCACCCATTCAAGCATGCAGAAAGCAGCGCCAGAAAATTTGGCGGCAAGGCCGAGGACTACTTGCTGATCCACAACTGGTTCGACGAATCCAAAGCCTTCTTCACGGATTTCCGGCATCGCGCACTCCGGCACCATGCGGAAGGAATTTTCTTAGTGTGAGCGCATCTTCGGTGTCGCCATCACCAACAGCGACGGCAAGCAGGTCCCAGTGCGTTACATCGGAGAGCAGCATGTAAAGGAAGACCTGGGACGGATTCCCACGGCACAAGACTGGCTCTCGCAAATCAAGCCGGACCGCTGGATGTATGGTCAGCGTTTCACCGATTCGGGCGGCGGGACATGCCCGTAGATTTCAGCCGCAACGACGGAAGCCAAGCGACCTCAACTCGATACACCTGGAACAATGGCACTTAAGGTCGTCCTTGCCCGGTATTTCCAAATGGCCGCACTTGGCGCAGACAAACGCCCCATCCGCGAGCGCAATCATCGGCATGAACTCGTTGCCTACGACACAATACGGGCACCGAAGTACTCGCTCCGTCATCGCTGCAGCTCCGCTGGCAGTAGAGGTTAGAAACGAAGGCACAAAGACCCGCGCCTCAAGGAGCCATCCGAGAACGACGCGGGTCGAGCGGAATTTTAGGAATTACAGTCAGTCTACTCGCCAGCAATGAATGAAGCAACGCACACAACCATTCCGCCCATTCGTGATTCGTTGGGAGAGGCTCAAAGCCGATTTGCCAAACCGACGCAGGTTCCGCAAATTCGTAACCTTGGCCGCGGCGCCCCGTAACGAGTATCTCGCCCCCGGGGGTGCAGTCTGCCATGCGCTCCACCACCCGTTTTACGCGTTCTCCAATCCAATTCTTTGTGGTTCGTTACTCGTTCTTTGTCGGTTCCCCCAAGTTAAGAAAAACGGAGGTGCTTGTGAATACATGCATCTCCGCCATCCAACATCTGCGGCCGCTTCGGGGAGGAGCGCAGTCTCACCTGCTCAAGGCGTCTGACGGTGTTTGCTACGTGACCAAGTTCCAGAACAATCCCCAGCACATCCGAGTGCTGGCGAACGAGATGCTAGCTACTCAACCTGGGGTCTGGCACTCGGGCTGCCGATGCCACGCGTGGAAGTGATTGAAGTGTCCGACTCGCTCATCGAGCACGCAGAAGATCTCCGAATTCAGCTTGGCGGTGCCAAGATTCCGTGCCGGAGCGGCAAACAATTGGGATCGCTGTACGTGGGCTCCGAGAGTCCGGGCATGACATTCGACTACTTGCCTCGCGAGCTGCTGGAGCGAGTTCTTAATGTTGAGGACTTCCCTCGGGTTCTTGTCCTGGACAAGTGGACGTGCAACAGCGATGGCAGGCAGGCGATCTTCTGTCGCAAGACCCTGCGAAGCCAGCGTCACCACGCGACGTTCATCGACCAGGGATACTGCTTCAATGCCGGCGAGTGGACTTTCCCGGACTGTCCGTTAAGAGGAGTGTACGGGAACAATTGTGTGTACGAGAGTGTTACGGAATGGGAGGCATTCGAACCAGCACTGATCGAAGGCAGAAGAGATGGATTCAGACACCATCTGGCGGTGTGCTGCCGAGATTCCGGAAGAGTGGTACGAAGGAGATCGAGACGGTCTGAGCCGGTTGGTGGATGCGCTGCACAAGCGCCGTGGGGCGATTCGGAAGTTGATCGGCGAATTTCGTAGGTCGAGCCGGAACCCATTTCCGAACTGGCGTGAATCGCCCGCGGATTGTGCCATGCCTCTCGCAGCAAGCGATCGATCGCTTGAGGCACAGCGTTTGTAATTGATACCCGTGCAAGCGACGGGCTTTCGGCACAAAGCACTAGGAAAGGAGGATTAGGCCAATGGTCGAGCACAATCCTCCCCCTTCCGCCGATAGCGCCCGCCCTCCAGTGATTCCCCTGCCAGTCGCGCTCTATGTCTCCGATGAACTCATTTTTGAGCTCTATGACGGGGGACAGCCCTGCCGCAGATTTTCGATCCGTTGGGAGAGGTTCGTTCCAGGGAAGCAAAGCGAGCCAGAGGCAGCCGAACAGAGTTCCCAAACGGGATTGTGCACACATCAAGATTAGTGCCCGCGTTCAACGACCCGCCTAACGCGGACTTCCACCTGATCGCCAATGGTTGCGAAATGAGGATGGCAATGAGAATTCGTGTGACCACGAGAGCCGACTTGTTTGAAGAACGAAAACAACAACACATCGAGCGCGGCTACCGAATTGAAGATGAGCGGCCGATCCCTGTGAACGGCCTCTGCTCGTTCATCGCCGTGAGCGAGATACCCGAGCCCGACGGAGTTGGCGACCTCGTGGCACAGGCACTCAATGGGATGGCGAGATGAGACCACACGGAAAAACCAAGCTGGGATTTTTCCCTTTGCCCGTGCTGGAAGCCGAGCGGCTGAAGAATTGCCTTGCCTTCGCATCGGAGTTCTCGGCACTCGATCCCTGCGTGGGAGATGGCGCGGCATTCACTCATTTGCTTCATGGCGTAACCGCTCATCGCTATGGCATCGAGATCGACGCCAATCGGGCCGAACAAGCGAGAGCACTCGGAATCGAGACTTTGCAGGCCAACGCGATGGATGTCCGGTGCCCGCCGGAAGCAGTGTCCCTGCTCTACCTGAACCCTCCGTACGATTGGGAATGCGGGGAGAGCAACAACCAGAGGTTGGAATTGGTCTTCCTCGAACATAGCTATCGCTGGCTCAAGGCTGGTGGCGTGCTGCTATTCGTGATTCCGCAGCTGCGATTGGCGAAATGCGCGAGGTTGCTAAGCGAACATTTTACGGATTTGCGAGTGTTCAGGCTCACCGAGCCGGCTTGCCTGCAATACAAGCAGATCGTAGTGCTTGCAACGCGCCGCAAACGACACTCAAGGGTTACGGATGCGGTCTTGTTGGATGTAGTGCGCTACCTCGAAGTGCTGGCAACGAAGAGCGAGCTTGAGCCTCTGGGCGACACTGCTGAGGTCCGTTACGAAGTTCCTGCCTCGGAGTCGGCTGTACTGACCAATATGGGTATTCCATTGGACGAAGTGGAGGACTTGTTGCTGGAATCCGCCGCATATCGTCAGGCGGGCCGTGTGCTTCTGCCCAAGCTGAATGACGTCAGAGGCCGGCCGCTCACGCCGCTGCACGGTGGACATGTCGGCTTGCTCTGTACTGCTGGAATGCTCAACGGAGTATTCGGCGAAGGAGAAGCTCGTCACATCGCCCACTGGCGCTCTGTGAAATTCACCGACCATTGGGAAGAACAGGAAGAAGACGGAACGAAAATCCTGCATGACCGGGAAAGGTTCTCGCATGAGCTGACCCTTGTCTTTGCCAATGGAAAGACCCAGGTTCTCACTCACGAAAAGAAGGAGTCTGAATGAAAAATGCACACCTTCGATTCGGCTGGCTGACCTACGTGAAGAGCACGGAGAAGACGACAACCAGCATCAAGCTGCGCTTGGATCGCTTCATAGGAGAAGTTTTGCCTGATCCACCGCGACAGGCGAAAGCCCATCTCATTTCAGTGATCGGAGGGGACACGCAGATTGCGGCCGTCAGCGCGGCGATTTCCCTGGGAGACAGGTTCATGGTGGAAGGGCCAGGTGTACAGCCGATTCGAGTATGTCTCGAACGAAACGCACAGTGTTTCAAAGGCTCGGTACAGCTTGCCGGACGCAAGAAGCCCCTGCGTCACCTTATCGCGTTGTCGGAAGAGTTCGCTTCCAGCAACATATCGGCGGGTTCAGGACGAACTCTGCTGGCAAGCTCGGAAAACCGATTCATCTGGGCCTCTCTCGCCCATATTCACGGGATCCCCGGAATGCCGGACTGGGCTGACTGGTTTGCCGGCGAACTGGAAACGCATCAGGCGATCATCCGTGCTCTCGGTATCGGATGTGCTCCGGTGCTGGTCAAAGGCGAGAAGGAACAGTTTCTTTCCTGGCTCAGTTGGGGCGTTGAGAGTGGAGCCGTCAGTCTTCCGGCTGAAACTGGTTCGATCCGCTGGCCGAGCTTGAGTCTGCAAGACCTCTTCCTGCCGGCCAACTAGCCTTCCGCACCACCCTATCTTCTCCTTCTTTCCCCTTTCTCTCGTTCTCTTCCGCAAATCCCTCCCCGTACCAGAGGACTTCCATGCCAGAACTGTCCACAATCTACGACTACATGAGAGCGTCACGCGACGCTCTTGGGAGACCGCATTCTGCAGGAGTATCCAGCGCTCCACCAATTCGACGATGCAGTTTCACCTCGGATTGAAGGGCTGCTACGAACGCCTTTCCCTGCACAGACGATCGCCATCATGGGAGTGGCCAAACGCTGGCAGCAGGCGCGGACATCCATGGTGGTCGCGGAATGCGGTACCGGCAAGACGCTGATTTCGCTCGGAGCAATCCACGTCCACACTGGAGGAAGTCCGTTTACCGCCTTAGCGATGGTTCCGCCACACCTGGTCGAAAAGTGGGCGCGCGAAGCGTTTCTGACATTGCCGGGGCTACGCGTGTTCCTGATCGATGATTTGCGAAATGGCGGTGACGAGAACAAATCCCACGGAGTGAACGAGGTGCGGTTGAGGCAGGGCCGCATCGTGCGGGAAGGCTTGCATACCACGTTGAGCGAGTTGCGGCTACGCAAGGATTCGCCGAGTTCCCGGAAACGCTGGCTGTCGCTCTGCGGGAGACCATCCCTGTTTATCGTCGGACGTGAGCGAGCGAAGCTCGGTTACTTCTGGCGCCATGCTTACCGGGTACCACGTTCGGGCCCATACGTTGGCTGCGTGGTGAATTCGGACACGGGCAAGCCGGTGATCGTGGACGACAGCCGATTAACGGCAGGTGAGTTTGAGAAGGTCAAGATTGCCGAGACCATCGAGACCAGGGGAGAGAAGTCTTGTCGCCCGCTGCACAGCCCACTCTGGCAGGCGGACTCGGACAAGATCCGCCGCATGGCCCCGATTGAGTTCATCGGGCGCTACATGCCGGAATGGTTTGACTATGCGATTTGCGACGAGATTCACCAACTGGCCGGCGATACCGCGCAAGGAAATGCCCTCGGCACTCTGGCCTCATGCACCGACCGGATCGTCGGGCTGACCGGCACACTCCTCGGTGGCTATGCGGACGATCTGTTCAACACTCTATTCCGTCTCGAAGCGAGACGGATGAAGGAGCATGGCTACGAATGGGGCACGACGGGGCGCAGTTCCTTCATTCAGGATTACGGCGTCCTGGAGACCATCACCAAGGTAGAACCTGCCAACAACGCCTGCTCCAAGGCTAAAGCCACGAGCACGGTCCGGCGCAAGCCCGGAGCATCACCGCTGTTGTTTGGCGAATTCCTCATGCAGCTGTGTGCCTTTCTGTTTCTGGAAGACATCTCGGGAGAACTTCCGCCCTACGAGGAAACCTATCTGAGCGTGCCGATGGATGCTCCCATGCGGGAGGCGTACTGCGAGCTGGAAGATGAAATTCGGAAGGCGCTGAAGGCTCACAGGGGCAACCGTTCGGTATTGAGCATCATGCTCAACACTCTGTTGCTCTATCCCGATCACCCTTACGGGATCGGAACGCTCTACGGTACTGAGTTCGATCCTGAACTCAAGCGCAAGGTCCGATTCGTCATTGCCGAACCCCGTGACCTTGCCGAAGACCGAATTTACTCCAAGGAACGCAGGCTGATCGAAGAGATCAAGAAAGAGCTGGCGGAGGGACGCCGGTGCCAAGTCTTTGCAGTCTACACGCAGAAGCACGACGTTACAGCTAGGCTTCAACGAATCCTGAGCAACGAAGGAATCCGCACCGCTGTTTTGCGCGCGAGCGTCGATACCTCTAAGCGCGAAGCTTGGTACGCCAGACAGGTCAAAGACGGTGTGCAGGTAGTGATCTGCCATCCCAAGCTGGTGGAAACAGGTCTGGATTTGCTGGACTTCCCGACGATCATCTTCTACGAGTCGGGATACTCGCTGCACACGTTGCGGCAAGCCAGCCGCAGGTCCTGGAGGATCGGGCAGCGACGGCCGGTGCGCGTGAAGTTTCTTTGCTATGAAGGGACGATGCAGACATCCTGTTTGCGCCTCATGGGGAAGAAGCTCCTCGTGGCTCTCACCATGGAAGGCAAGTTTGCCGGCGAGGGATTGCAGAGCATCGATGAAGACGATGACATGCTCTCGGCTCGTGGCTCTCACCATGGAGGGCAAGTTTGCCGGCGAGGGATTGCAGAGCATCGATGAAGACGATGACATGCTCTCGGCGATGGCGCGGGAACTGGTCGAAAGGAATGGTATTGGCGAAACCGCTGACGCCGTCTGGAGAGCCCTCAACACAGAACATCAAAAGCTGTTTCCAACGACGTCTGGTTGCAGCGATGATGCCGCTTCCCCCGAACCGCCGGACATTCTGCTGGGCACGCAGTATGACCCCGCTGGGCTTGTCGAAGGAGCCATCGACACGGGTCCCATTGTCGTCTTCGGGCGGCGACCGGAATCGTTGTCAGGTAGAAGGCGGCGCGGGAGGCCAGTTGTCCCGGAACAGGCGTCGTTGTTCAGCCTAAGTTGACGCCATTAAAGAAACGGCCGTTGGTTTCGTCGACACCTTATCGCGCCCAGTCTTCAGGTGGGGTTTTGATGCCCCACACATTGCCCGGCTCATCCAGCGCCAATCCCAGCAGCGAAACCTTCTCATACTCTCCAAGCGAGATAGAGTTCACTACCCGCGCGGTGACGTTAGTCCTCGCGGGAAGACCCTCCAACCGAACTGCGGCTCCTATCTCTAGCGGGCGACGGAACCGTACTGCACATCCCTGTGGGTTCACGAGGATTGCGAGACACGGCTCCGAGAACGGGTGAATCGGATCCAGACTGGTGAGAGTAATCGGAATCTCGCAAGGAATTCGAGTACCACGCCGGACCTGCGATTTATTGGGTGCCGAACTCATGCCTGCTTTAAGGGTTCGTCACAGCGCGTTAGATCCACGCGAAACGCGTCTCTTGGGATCCCGATGCCTCCCATTTTTCTCACCTTCACAAATCCAATTTAACACCAACAAGGAGGAAACAAGTATGTCAGAAACTAGTACGCTCATTGGCTATGGCGGCCGAACGATTGGCCGCGAAGAACTAGCACTGGTGCCGACACCAGCGGCAACGGAAACACACCGCCCGGTCCCGCATCACGAGATCGTGCAAGCTCTGGTCGAGACGCTCGGGTTTCGCCACATCGGCGTCGTCCACGACGAGTACGCGGTCTCGCCAGACGGCATGAAAGCCTTTGGGGTTCTCGACCTCGAAACCGAGATGGCAGGGTGCCGTTTCTCCATCGGTTTGCGAAACTCCCACGACAAGAGCATGCGTCTGGCGATGACCTGTGGCTATCGCGTGTTCGTGTGCTCGAACATGGCGTTCGCCGGGGATTTCACGCCCGTGCTCGCGAAACACTCGAAGTCGTTCTCGCTCATCGACTGCATCTCGGTTGGCGTTGATCGAATGCAGCGAAACTTCGAGCCGATGCGAAAGCAGGTGGAAGCCTGGCAGAGAAGTGAATTGACGGACGTCACCGCCAAGGTGGTCATCTACGAGGCATTCGTCGAGGGCAGACTCGAAGCTCCCAAACACCTCGCCCGCACCGTGCATGACCTGTACTTCGAGCCGAAGTACGAGGAATTCCGGCCGCGAACGATCTGGAGTCTCTCCAATGCGTTCACTTCGGCATTCAAGGAACTCGATCCCGTCCCACAATTCAAGGCGACGGCCAAGCTGGGCGAATTCCTGGAAGCCCGGTTCTCACAATCGTTCTAGCCTGCGGGGCGGTGTCGACCGGCCGCCCCTTCCCAACAAGTAATTCCAATTGGCTTTACGAAGAGCCCGATGCGGGTGAGTTTCGCCCGCAACTGGGCTAAAGAAAGGAGTCAGTGACATGGTTGCATTATTTCCACTTGGGCAAATTGTGGCGACGCCTGGGGCGCTAGCTGCATTGGAGAGAGCGAAGCAGACGGCTACCTGCTTCTTGGACCGTCACGCAATCGGGGACTGGGGTGAACTGGACCAAAGCGATGTCGCAGAAAACGCGTACAGCATGGTTCACGGGTTTCGATTGCTGAGCAGCTATCAGACAGACGCTGGCGAGAAGCTATGGATAATCACCGAAGCGGACCGGTCTGCAACCACGCTGCTTTTGCCTGAGGAGTACTGACGAGGTGCATGAATCGGCTCGTCTAGCGACTTCGCGCAGCAAAGGCGGGATGGCGGATCACGTTGGAGCATTGCCGAACAAGAGCCAGAGCACCTACCCGACCTCGCTCGTTGCTCTCGATGATGACTTCCCAGACTCTCCACTAGGGAAACTGATCGTGGGAGCAAGCCTTTCGTCTCGGCCATTTCGACCCCGACTCCTGGAAGTACTGTCAGTTCGGCTGTCTCAAGCTTTTGACCGAGGCGACTCCTCCGTCGAGATGGAGGCGTTATCGAGGGTAAAATGCTTGCAGTTAAGGACGAAGCGATGAGTCGGAATATCGTCGATCTAGAAGAACTCGTACTTAAATGTCAAAGCGTTCAGTCACGAGCCTACATACGCGAAGCCGTGGACTGCTATCACGCTGGTGCATACCGCGCCTGCATAGTCTCCACTTGGATTGCAGTCAATTTCGACTTCGTAGACAAACTGCAAAAGCTTGAGCTGGCAGGTGATAAAAGTGCTAAGGAAAGGCTCACAGAGTTCAATGACATCCGCGAACAAGCGGACGTGACGCGATCGCTCAAATTTGAGCGCCAGATCATTGACTGGGCGTTAAACCCGTTCGAGCTGATTTCCCCGCTAGAACATCGCGATTTGTCCAGACTCGTCGAAGACCGCAATCGGTGTGCTCACCCAAGCATGAGCTCTGCCGACGAACTCTACCAGCCGAGCGCAGAATTAGCCCGGTACCACCTGAGGAATGCCGTGGAATATCTGTTGCAGCATCCTCCAGTCCAGGGAAAAGCAGCGCTCTCTAAAGTCATGGCGGACATCGACGGGGCTCTGTTTCCGACTGAGAAGGATGCCGCCGTCCAGCATTTTCACTTTAGTCCTTTGGCTAAGCCTCGTCCTGCACTTGTCCGCAATCTGGTCGTCGTGTTGCTAAAACAGTTTCTTCAGGAGCCGTTGGATTCAAATGCTCAACTCCGGCGGGCTGCCGCGTTAAACGCACTCCGCACGATGCACCCCGAACCCACGGAACAAGCCTTGAAAGAAAAACTTAATGAAGTGACCCGAGCAATACTCGATAGCGATTTGCTGCGGCTTGTTGTATTTCTCGGGAAGGTGGACGATTGTTGGCATTTTCTAGCCGACGATGTGGTCGGTAGGCTTGAACGCTACACCGATCAAATCCCCGAGACCGAACTCTCGTCAGCACTCCCGATCACTCTGCGGATACCTGGATTGGAGTCGCGAGCCAAGGAACGAATCTCTACGCTATCAGCGACGCAACTGAATTCAGTTCTGGGAGAAATCGAACCACTCACAGAGATGCTCGACCGAGCCGTGGTGCTATATGCTGAATCCGGAAGCTTTGACTCTGCAAATTACAGGGCAAACAGCCTGATTATCCCCCTAGCATCAGCATTCAGCCTCGATCAGATTACGCGGATCATTGAGGCGACCGCGGTGAACAGTCAAATCTCTGGCAGCTTCCGATGTAGGCCTGCTCTGGTGATGCTCCGCGATCACAATCCCAACGTCACGGTGGAGTTCTGGGAGCAACTGGTTACCAGAACTGGCTTGGACGATCTGAAGCAGAATGCTGGGGAACCCGAAGCGTAGGAATACGACTACAGTCAAGCACCTGCGGGATCCCCAGCCTTCAATTAGGACGTACGTCTCTCAACTGCCCGCATAACCCAACCGTCTCCTCGCCTTCCTACTTTTAAGGAGTAAAGCCATGTTTCAAGAATTGATGCCGTTGCTCGCGCAACGAATATTGCTTCTCACCTTGTCGCGTGTGAGCGACGAACAGATTTGTGTCAACGTCATCCCAAAATCACTGAAGTCCGATCAGCGGGATGATGACGCCGCGCTGACCACCCCGTTGGGCGTTACTGGTACTCCCAAAGAACTTGACGAACAACTGCCGAGACAACTGGCCGAGTTTGTGGAGACTCACCTCGGGCTGTCCTCAACCTTGAAGAGTGCGAAGGAACAGATGGAGGCTGCTGCCAAAGCAGCAAGAGAGGCAGCCAAGAAATCAACGACCTCGAAATCCCACAGCGGATCCAGCAGGAGCGCAGATGATTCGCAATCTAGTGCTGAGCCGACCCAAGCAACGGCTACCGAAGTCGGAGCCGTAGGCGCAGGCGCGAGTACCGGGAGCTTGTTCGACCTTGATCCGAAGAATGGCAAGTGAAGGATATGTGATCTTCTTCCGTGGCGAGCCCGTTGGCGGTGCTGGTGTGTGGAAACAGGGCAAGGACAACAACGTTTCCACGATGCGGCGGCGAAGATCGAAGCGTGGGTGAAAGGAGAAGCGGCTTGAAAAAGAAGCGAAGTAAGAACCGATGGGTTATGCACGTTCCTGTATTAAGTACGTCGCACATCAAGCAAGAGACGCTCAATAACTTAGGCCCTGAGTTTCAGGTTCTTAACATGAAGGAAGGTGCATTTGTCTGGATAGGCTCTGACGCGTATGCCAGCGCCAACACGCCGGAAGAACTGAAACCCGTAATCAGGTGGATGAATAACACGTACCCGAAGGAATGGTGGGTGCGCTTTGACCGGGACGGCGACATTATCCCAGAATTACCAGCCTTTGATTGGTAGTTGTGACGTTGGCAGGCTGCCCCAATCAGGGCAATCATTTTCTGGGCCCCGCTGCTAGAGAGAGCAAGGAATGACATCATAGAAAAGGAGTCGTCATGGAAGTACACGTTCTCGCACGAGAATTCCTCTACAACGGGGTCAAGCTGCCGGACACTACCCCAACAATGACCCCTGAACAGGTCAGAGACACCTACACGCATTTGTATCCAGAAATAGCTACGGCTGCGATAGAAGGGCCTGAAACGGTCGCGGGTAGACTGGTTTACAAGTTTGTTCGGGCCATCGGAGCTAAAGGGTGACACCGCGACAACGCAGAAAGCGTGTTCTCCATACGGTGACTACGGCGGTTGAACACAGAACAAGCCACCGTCTCGCACGTACCATTTCTCCGAACCAACTTCCAAAGCTAGGCGATGATCGGCGCCACGCTTCAGGTGTTCCCCGTCTCAGGCTGCCACCTCAACCTCTATTTGGGACACTTATATATCACCGGATCATCCTCAACATCGACGCCATCAGTGCACGCGAGCTTGTCAGATTTGACGAGCACCGAATGTTTTCCCTTCGACACCACGAAATCTTTGTCAGTTACACCCCTCGCCCCGTTATCAATCTTGATAGCAGCTCCGGGCGGAAACGAAGTCACTGAAAGGAAGCCTGGGTCCCTGAGGACATCCTGTGCGCGAAGCCCCTGCAAGTACGTCGCGAAGGAGAAGGCCTGAATGTCGGACGCTCGAAGCTCAATCTTCGAGCCAGGCGGCGATCCCGTTTGCTCGTACTTCCTGTCGCGGAGCTCCGAAATATATGAACTGACTAGAAGATCGACATGATTATCCGCAGTTTTACCCCCCTTACTGAAGTCGATTGGCTGGTTCGTCGGCTGGTTCTTAGGGTCTGTCTGGCTGACAATACTACTCGCCATCTCGCCAGCAGCTGTTGAGTCGATTTGCACGACCCCCTTGTTGACTGATTTCCAATTCGTAATCGCCTGGGAAACCTTTTTATCGCTGAGGCTAGACTTCGCCGACGGGGAAACTTGTGCGGCAAGCACAGAGGATAGAACGAGAATCCATAAGATCGCGCACAGGATTTTCGCCGTGGGCCGAAGTGAGCGTGTCATGGGCATACCCCCTTTTCTTGGGTGACTAACGTGAAGTCCGCGAGAGCCATGATGGAAATAAAAAACGCGAGGAACTGAAGAAGGCTGGTCGTGGTTACTACACGGTGGTTCAGGTCAAAAAACTGATGGGCCAACATCCAAAGCAGATAGCGATAAGAGAGATATCCGAAGTAAAGAGACAGGGCTGAACTCGCAGCGGCCGTCAGCAGTTGAGGTGTGGGATTTTGTTTCTCCTTGCGACGATCCCATAGTAGAGCGCCGATCCCCCCGAGAGCAAGTGTGGCAAATCCGGCGAGAAGGCTATTCATCTGCAGAAAAATGTCGATCTGCTTTTGTTGTAGATTATTGAGGTCTTTGACTCTGTCTTCGACAAACGAAATACTGCCCATGAAGTGGTTGAAGAGCAGGAGCCCGACGACCAGAACGGCAACTACGACAAACAATCCAATGCGACGCATGAAAGGTCTCGGAATGCCATGGCTTGCTCGTCCCGGGAACCGGGGCGGTTCGCCTCAGGGCCCGCACTTCCTGCCCCCTCGGTGGGAATTGCTCTGCTGAGAAGCGAATTGGGCACATTGTGCACTCGCGATTAATCTCAGTCAAGAGGAATTGCAGGCATCCAGGTCGAACGCGCACTTCGGGCATTGCGCGACCGGGTCCATGACATTCTGCTGCAGTGTTCCGCATTTCCGCACGGCGGGAGAGGCTGGCGTTCCCGGCATGTTGATCGACGGTGGCCCGAACGTTTTCTCTTTTCTAGCAATCGGCGGCTTCTCGAACTCCTCTTTCGGTCCACCACCGGAATTCTAGTATCCGCGTTGCGCAAGTCACACCTGACCCGCGTACGCACGTCGCAATATCGCACTGCGGTTCCGGCGACAATCAGAGCTGTGCATCAAGCCACAACCGCGCTGCAAACTGCCACAGCTCCACCGTCGACTGGACATGATAAAGGGACTTCTATGAACCGGATTAAGCGGCGCGCTGCAGCCTGCCAAACGATCGACGAGAGCGCTAAGCGAGTCTTGAGAGCGTTGGAAGAGGAGACGCATGGCTGCATCAATGCGAACGATCCCATCATGGAGCAATTGAAACAATGTCCAGAAGCATTCAAAGTCGGGGAAATTCTCGGCAAGGCGTTCGACTCGCTCAAGCACGCTCAGGACGGAAGCGAACTCGGAGACCGATACTTACCTCCCAGCGGCGTGGTCATTCCGCCGCTCGTGTGATCGGCCTGCCGCTGGATGTCACCTTCCCCAGGCTTAAGGGTGTTCGATGGCGGTACTGCACGAGGTGGGATGAAGGGCCGGCCGCCGTTCTGGGGATGAGCCTGTTGCGATTGGGGATTTGCCGGCCCAACGACTGGTCAGGCAGCGCGGTGGACTTCGTCGAACGCGGCTTCAGAAGGTTTTGCTCCCAGAATCGCGCGGTGGACGCGAAGAGAGTCTGGGTGGGCGACCTGCGAATTACGGATAGTCTTTTCGAGCTGACCGAGCAAGAGCGAAATCAGGTTGAAGCCGGAAGAGAGGGAATGACCGATCATTTGTATCTGGTTGGCGACTACGAGGCCGCTGCTTCCATTCCAATTGGTGCGACACTCGCACGTCTCGAAGCCGCGCATCCTCTCCTGCCAGCCGCTTTTTATCAGGTCTTCACCACCAACCTGTACAAATGGATGCGCGTGTACGACTACCTCGATGGTCAGGAACACGCCGAGACCTGGATGGAAGATCTCAGCGAAGACGAACTGGAAGCATCGGTCTATCGCAAAGTGGATATGGAGATCCCAGCCTGTATCAAGACGCATTCTAAGACGCTCAAATATAGGAGAGCCAGATATCCTTGCTGCGGGAGATCCGGCCGCATACAAGCGTGGCCCGCGAACTGATCCGGCACCTACTCGAGATGGATGCTCATGGCCAAGGGCAGGAGCACGCGTGGCCCGGCCAAATCAGTGAGAAGGACGTACCCGGAATTGACGATTGGCTTATGGATGCCGAGAATTCCCGGCCCGGATGTCTGATCACCTGGTACGAGAATGATGCGATCAACGCCTGCTTTGACGAAGAGGCGCAGCACATGGGCGAAAACGGTCCTTGCCAGCCGAATGTGGCGCTTCCTATTCATCTGGACAAGCCAACGAAAGAGCTAGATGAAGAAGTGCGGCGCGTCTTCGATCACGCCGGAGCGATGCTTCGTTCGTTGGCCTCCGCTGCCAAGATCGTCGAACTCGTCAGGGACCTCTACGATGAATATCTCCGTGAACATCGGCTCGAGTCAGGACTTCCGGCTGAGCCGGGCCCTGCTGGTATACGGGACGAGCAGTTATGACGGCTACCCGTATCGCCACCCCTTTGTAACTCTCCATGAAGTGATCCATGACGGCGACGTGGCACGACTGGCGGAAGGCCAGTTGATGACGCCGCAGATGCTGATCGACCTGATGGCCGGTCTTGGAAGGTCGGTTCCAGCCGAGATCTTGCCGGCGCGTGTACTGGTGCGCACGGCAGAAATGATCGCGTGGTGGAGTCCAGCCCGCGAGCGAACCATGTTTTTCAGCGACAGTGGCGCCGATCCTGCCTTGAAAAACATGAATGGCAGGGTCTATCCCCACCCGCCCTTGCTGTTCAAAGCGTGCGGATCTCATTTGTGGGTTCGCGCGCTCGCCAAAGACGAACGACCAACGACAGAAACCAAGCTGTGCATGGCGCCCTACTGGAACTGCTACGACAACGGCGTGTGTTGCACCGGGAGCATGAAGATTCCGCAGGAGAAATCGGTCACGGCCATTGACTTGTGGGAGGAGTCGTTCTTCCAAAGCGAATTCACGCACGCCTCCGGCGTTCGCAAACACGTCCGGTTTCGCGGCGGCTTCCTGGCGATGTGGCAATCCCTAGCGGGACAAAAAGCGTTTCCAGAGAAGTACCTGTTGAAGCTGCCGCAGACGCTCGCGGAATTCGTGAGGAACGATGACCACAGCTATCGAAACGACAATCGCCCCGAAAACTGAACATCAGATTCCTGGTGCACTGCTGCAGAAGAAGGTTCAGGTCACGGTAGTCGGCTGCGGTGGGACGGGCAGCGCCATTGCCGCCGGATTGCCGTATCTGCACCAGGCCATGGTCGCTTTAGGGCATCCGCACGGGCTGGATGTCACGTTGGTCGACGGCGACCGGATTTCCCGCACCAACTGCGTCCGCCAACCTTTCAGTGAGAGTGAGATCGGACTGCACAAGGCAACAGTACTCGCCACCCGGATCAATCTGTTTTGGGGACTTGGGTGGAAAGGAGTGCCGCACTTCGTCGATGAAAGTTGGGGGCAAGAGACCGACATTCTGATTGGCTGCGTGGATTCTCGTGCCGCCCGGAACGCAATGACCCGCACTCAAACCTACTGGAACTGCCACTATTGGCTGGATCTGGGCAACAACGCCGATAGCGGCCAGTTCGTGCTCGGCCAGCCCGAAAACCAGAGAAACAAAGCGCGAGACTTGCGCTTGCCGACGGCTCCCGAACTCTTCCCTGAACTCATCAACGCGAAGCTCGACAAGAAGGACAGACTTCCGCCGTGCAGCGCGTTAGAAGCGTTGGAGCGGCAGGAGCCGTTCGTGAACCAGACACTCGCATACCAGGCGCTGGCAATGCTTGCGCGGCTATTCCGATATGGGCGGCTTTCGTACCACGGCGGGTTCGTGAACCTGCGAACGGGCCGCACCACCTCGCTCGCTGTCGATCCAGTCCTATGGCAGCGGATGAGGACGCAGCCGGCAGATTCCGAATTACCCAGACGCAAGAGAAGGAAGGTGGTCAGGCAATGAGCCAAAGCTTTCGGGCAGTGAAAGAAATATGGAATGTACACTCGTCCTGCTTCATTGAACCGGAGAAGTTGATCGTGCTGCTGCACGACCTTGCCGCCAGAGTAGGGACGGCGAGCGACGAGCACGAATACGGGGATAAGCAGGCTGTCTGGCTTGAAAATGGCAGAAAGGTTCTGGACTATATGGAAGCAGACGAGCGCTTCAGTGCGGCCAGTTTCCACGACAGTATGGAAGAACAAGGGATAGCTGTTAACAGGAATGACCTGATCACTTTGATCGACAATATGCGGAGCCTGTCCAAACAATGGCGGAGTTCCATCGGAAAACACGGGGAATTGTTGTTCTACATCGATGCATGTTGAACCCCGCAGACGGGACCTTCCACAGTCTCGTTCTGTTTCTATGGGGAGCGCCGCTGCCCCATCTGGGTGCCCTATCACACAACCGCGATGCGAAGTCTTATCTCAGGACGAACCTTGTCGCGACTGTACCCAGACGCATGGCAGAACTAGAGGCATCAAATCCTGCCATAAAGATCCTGAAGGCAGCGTTTAGCGCGATGCTCTTGGCTTGCCAGGCTTCCGGGTATCCGAATCACTCTCGTCCTGGATGACAGTCGCAGGAGGCTGAGCTTCGACACTTTTCGACCTCGAGCGTTTGATTTCCCGCCAGAAGGTCGCCCGGGCCACAGCTCGTGTCATGTGGAGCACCTTGGCAATTTCCTTCCAAGCAAATCCTCTGTGATGCGCGCCAAACATGGGTTCGACTCTCTTGAGAAAGCTTGCGACCAGGTTTCTCCAAACTCCGGCTGGTGAACTACGAACGGCGAAATTTCATCGCACAGCGTCAAATGTGTGGGACGACCTAACAGTTCAGACGAAGGTTGGCTACTCAGACGAGAGCAATAGTCGCCACACAGGGATACAGCTTTCTCTCGTTGGGGGCGCGGTTCAGAGATGGCTGGCATAACAACCGCCGGGGGGCTAGCAGTCTCAGTTCCGCGGGCCTGCAGCGCCCTAGGTCTGCTACTTGCTCTCACAGGGTTAAACCCGGCAGCGAGCACCTTAGTTGCGGAGAAAATGTCACTTTTTGTGCAAAGAGACCTCTCTTCTGCACAGCCCGAGTCTCCTTGTCCATAGCTGGATTCGGTCCACATCGCCCAGGAATTGGGCCGACAGCTGCGTCAAGTGATGGGTACTCAGCACGTTTCGTCCTTCGGCCAAGGCTCGGCCATGCAGGCCGATTGTGTGCACCGGAAGTGGCCACCTGCACGAATTCCTGCAGCAAAAAAGTTTTTGAAAAGCGGCAGGATTGTGGATATACCCTGCCCGCTACCACTTGGCTCATGTGGGGCTAAGCTCCACCCGCCACCTTCGTCGCGCAGCATGTTCCGAAGCCAATCGGCGCATGCGCTTTTGCAGCAGGAGAGGAGGTATTCCGGAGGCGTAGAGACAAGTGTGTGTAGACGGACCTGGGACATTAACTGCCATCAGGACCCAGCCCCCGGAAGGCAGCAGTATGGGCGAAGCCGACGGTGTCCATAAGCGCCGTATGTTCCGCTGGCCTAAAGAAGCAAGAGAACTGGCCAGGGAATACAAGGAACGAACCAGCAGAAGCCAGGAGCACAATGAGACCGGCCGGCGAATGCTGGTCACAAAGCTGGCTGCGATTTCTGGAAACCCACGAGACGCGTGTTTACGCTTCTTGCGCGAGCTTGGCGTAAATCAAAAACGAGCGTATCGCGAATGGACGAAACCTGAGCAGCAACGCCTTCTGGATCTGATCACCGCAATGCCGGTAGAAGAGGCCGCGAAAATCCTGCGGCGGCCTGCGGGGTCCGTGCGCTCGATGTTGCACCGGCTCGGCATCGGCGGCAAAACCGGACGAGAATGGTTCACCAAGTTCTCACTCTCCCGGGCATTGCACACCCGCCCCGACGAAATCCAAAAATGGATCGACCTGGGTTGGCTCAAGTCGCGCTCTCTCACCACTGCCGGAACGAAAGCTAACATCATCCATGCCGATGATTTCTGCCAGTTCGTCAAGGAGCACGGGCGTGCCGTCGTGAGCCGGCGCCTTTCCTATGATGCACTTTGGTTCGTGCAGAACTATGTGTTCCCTCCAAGCCACGCAGAACTACTGTCGGTGAGAGGAACGTACAAAAGACACGATGCAGGCGATGAGACAGACGCGAACACGGAGTCTCAATCGGCCTGCGGTTCCGAGGAAGACGGCGGGCAGGAAGGTTAGGGTTCGTGATGTCAGCAGCAAAGGAAATCGTTATCGTCGAGCACAGCAAAGAGCTTTCCCTGAAGGCAAGCAAGGAAGCGGGGAGCAACGGGTCAGGCGACCTCACCGGCACGCATACCGCGGGCGCGGATGGCCCTCCAGCAGTGAGGCGACGTCTGCCGGACGAGCGCCACAGCTTGACCCATCACTTCTCTGTGGGCGGGCAGGAAGGCTACGTCACAGTTGGTTTATACGAGGATGGTCTACCAGGCGAACTGTTCATCAGGATGGCGAAGGAAGGCTCGACGGTTTCCGGTCTCATGGATTCTTTCGCAACAGCAGTCTCCCTGGCGCTGCAGTATGGCGTCCCGTTGCGGGTCCTGTGCGACAAGTTCAGCCACACACGGTTTGAGCCAAGCGGGTGGTCCGGCAATCCAAAGATTGGCTACGCCAAGTCGCTGACGGACTACCTGTTCAGGTGGCTTGAGCTGCGCTTCCTGAAAGGTGAGCAGGGACTTTTGTTTGAATTGCCCAAGTTGGCCCAACCGCAGCGTGAGGTGACCAGCGTAGTCGAGGGCTTGGGGCAGGTCGTGGAGTTGGGAGACGCGCCTCCGTGCCAATTCTGCGGCTCACTGATGGTGAGGAACGGTTCCTGCTATCGGTGTATGACGTGTGGCAGCACGAGCGGTTGCTCATAAACGTGGGCGCTGGGTCGCTTCGGATGAAATGGTTCAACGCCGTTTGTCGCTTTTCGAATTCGGCTCACCCTGCTCGAAATTCAAAAACTAGCCTACTTTCTCCAGGAGGCCGGGATTCGGCGCTTGGGCTGAAGATTGAGGAGTCAACCAGTCGGCCGTCATGTTTTCGGCCGCCCATCACCAGATGGGTTTCCTAGAACACGGAAGCGACCGCGGTGTTCGGGGTTATTGTGGTTCATTCCTTAACCATTTCGGGCCACGTTGCCGGTTGGGAAATCCAGGTCCGAATACAATCGAGTCGCAGAGAACTGCGCAAGTGATCTGCCCAGCGATTCATTCGGGCATCGCGTTCCGCCGTTACGAATGCTTTGTGCTGCGCCGGCGCCAACTCCAGGGAAGAGCGGGCCCAATCGAGAAAGCCATGCCGGAACCGATCGTTATCAAAAATGCCGTGAACATAACTACCAAACACAAGGCCACCGGGACTCATCGCTCCATCGAGCGATTGTGCGCCGTCGACCGTCGAGATGCGGGCGAAGGGCCGCGTCGCTCCGTTACGATACGTTTCTCCCATATGAATCTCGTAACCTTGAAACTCTCGATCCTGCCATAAACCTTCTGCGAAGGCCGCGTCGCATAGCTCTCCGGAAATTGGCCGGACAATTTTCTCGGCACTGAAAACTGTTTGAACCGATAGCAGTCCCAGTCCATTTCGTTCCGCAGGAGCACCGTTATTCTCAGCCCCGCTGGGATCAGAGAGCTTGATACCTAACATTTGGAAACCGCCGCACACGCCTACAATCGGTGCCCGCCGGGAACAGTGCTCCTCGATCCGGGTAGAAAAACCGTTCTTCACGAGCCATTCGAAGTCATCGAGAGTCTGCTTGGTTCCAGGCAGGATCACCACGTCCGCCGAGGAAAGATCGTCAGCATGCTCGACGAACGCCAACGCAACGGAAGGCTCCGCGGCCAATGCATCGAAGTCTGTGAAATTAGACATATGCGGGAAAGCGATTACGCCAATTCGCAACGGGCGATGCGGTGAACTGTCTGCACAGACGGGATCCCAGATGCGTCCGACCGAACGGCGGTGTTCCATGGCGACGCTGTCCTCTTCCTCCAGACCCAGACTATGCAAATAGGGGATGACGCCGACACACGGCAGCCCAATTCGCCGTTCAATCATTTCCACCCCGGGCTGCAACAAGCTTTGATCACCACGGAATTTATTGATCACGAATCCCTTGAACAATGCCCGGTCGGCAGGCTCCAGGAGTTCCAACGTTCCGAACAGCGAAGCAAATACTCCGCCACGATCAATATCTCCAACGAGTATGCAGGAAGCGTGCGCTGCGTGCGCCATGCGGAGATTGACGATATCGTGCTCTTGCAAGTTGATTTCCGCCGGAGATCCAGCGCCTTCGAGCAAGATAAGGTCGTATTGCGATGCCAACCGCCGATAGCTCTGAAGCACTGCGGGAAATAGCTGTTCCACTCGATTCGTGTGATAATCGGCCGCACTTACCTGTCCCCACACCTTGCCGAGCAGTACCACCTGGGAACTCGTGTCGGAACGCGGCTTGATGAGTACCGGATTCATGTCCACGCTGGGAGGAATGCGGCAGGCTTCCGCCTGCAGCGCCTGAGCCCGGCCAATCTCTCCGCCATCCGGTGTGGCAGCCGAGTTGAGCGACATATTCTGAGCCTTGAACGGCGCCACGCGAACCCCTTCATCGGCAAAGATCCGCCCCAGGCCCGCCGTGATAATGCTCTTGCCCACATGCGAGGCAGTTCCCAGAATCATCAAGGCCGATCGACTCACATTATTCTCCTGCTCACACGAAGGACATCATCTGATCGACTGTTCTTCGCACTTACTATGGTGTAAGCTTCTTCAATTCTACAGGCCAACGGGACCACGCCCTCGGAGCACTTTCACCTAGGTTCCAAGGAGGATGCGCCTTGAACAAGAAGAACTTGCAACCGATCCCACCGGTCATTAGGTCTAGAGAGCACCTTGCGTCCCAAGGCGTAAGCTTTCTGGCCGCAGGTGCGCTGGCACCGGCGGCGCTGCCCATCACTGCGGACGGAGTAACGTATACGATGGCCCAGGAAATGGCCTGGATCGACCTGAAGCATTTTGCCGTCGGGCGCTGGGACGGCACGCTGAGTATCTTCGCCTTCAATGCATCGCCGACCGCCGGGCCAGTGATCAGTAAGGCGGTCAACACACCGGCCTTCGAGGGCGTGCAGATGATCACCTGGCTCGCTCCCGGAGTATTTGCCTCTTCGAACGACGAATCTTCAATCATTGTGTGGTCGAGTCCCAGCGGAAACTGGACAGATCTGCAGGTCATGGCCACCTTGTCATTTGATCAGTCTCTCGGCGTGGCAAACAGCGGAGAATCCGTCAACCTGGGTACGCAGCTCTATTTGGCGGTGGGACACGCGAATGGATTCATCTCGCTATGGTCCGGTAACACGGACGGAAGCGCCTTACGGTTTCTGAAAAGTGTGGATGTGCGCAATCCAAAACCTACGAATCCATGGGGTCTGCATAATATTCGCGGCATTTCCTCGATGTTTTGGACCAGTTCGGCGGCATACCTGGTGAGCGGTTCGGAGGATGGGTACATCACCGTGTTCCGTCTACCAGACGGCGCGATTTTGTCTCAGACGGTTTACAATCCGGCCGCTCAGCGCGGAATTAACAGTGTCGCAGCGTTCGGACAAAACCTTCTGATCTCCAACTGCGCCGTAGGAGCCAACGACAAGAACCTCTGGTACTACTGGATCGACGGCAATAACTACAACGTAACTTTGAAAGACAGCGTGAATCTCCGGGTTAATCCTTCGGCGCCGCAGGTCTTTAACTTCTGTACGATTTGGGGGATGTTCAACAACCAGGTCGGCTTCTTTTCTTCTACCGAAGAAGGAGCGCTCTGGGTTGGCACAGTTGGCAAGCAGAATATGACAGTCCTTGGATATCAAACCGTGTTCGGCAGCCTGGGTTCCGCGCTGGCATTCAACGGACAGAACCTGATTGTGGTTAACTACAACCTCTACGAATTCACGACCCAGCCGAATCAGATCGTCAGCCCCGGCCAGAACCCGGAGCGCTTGCCGCTCACGCTGCTGCCACCCGGTTTGGCCGGCAAGGTCTGATCGTGCTGCCGTGTCGGAGACGAAGACGGCGAGAGCGGCTAGGGCTTGTGTCCTCCGCCTTCGGATTCGCGCTTCGCGCGGGGGCGGGGGGGCGAGGCACGTCAGGAGGCTCGATATCCGAATAACTTTCGGCACTCCAGCCTCAAGAAATTGTCGAAGACGGGAATGTGAAGGTCGCCCTTTTCAAGGACGAATTTGCATGAAATGAGACAGGCGCGCCATTTGAATTCCTCGGTACCGTGTTTCTTGCCGTAGGCGGTGATATCTTCTTGGGAAACGCCAAATACCACCGCTCCTATTTTGGACCAGACGCAGGCACCCGCGCACATAGCACAAGGTTCGTGCGTGGAATACAACACGAAATCCGGTAGATACCGACCGTAGCCGGAGGAAACATATTTCAAGGTTTCAAGCTCCACATGCTTGATGGATGAACCCGAAGTTTTTACCCGGTTGCCGGCAGAGGCGATAACCACTTCCCGTTTCCCAATAAGACGCGTGATGACCGCACCGATAGGATAGTCGCCCCGGTCGCGGGCGCGCTTTGCCTCCGCGATCGCAAGCTGCATAAACTTTTTCTTCGGTTTGTAGGTGGGAGGAATCATTTTTTCTCCCCGAGTCCAAAGGTCCTAGGCCGCTTTCTCCGCACGGACCTTTGCCCATCGTGCCCGCTGTGCGGCTGCAATCTTCCTGCGGGCTGATGCTGACATGATGCGCTTGGGTTTCATCTTACCCGCTTGGTCATTCGCGGATCTCTTTGCCCATCGCGCTTTCTGCGCGAGGCTGATCCTCCTACGAGCCGAAGCTGACAGGGTACGCCTCGGTTTCGTGTGCGAACTTCCACCGTTCAACTTGCCAAGAACTGAAAGAGCCGCATCAACATGTTTAAGCTGGTTTGCCAGATTCGTTCTCTCTACCCTCAACTCCGACACTATGGACGCCAGTCCCTTTAGATTTGCCATGAATTCCCCCTCAGCAAGGGATTCTAATTGATCGGCTCTGTTTCCTGAGCGCCTGGCTCGGGCTGGAGCCATTCTTTGGAAGGGCCACTTTTGCCTCTGCGATCCCGTTATTCCCTGCTTGTGCGTCTGGGCTCAGCCGTTCACGACGGCACGTCCCCGCTCAAACCCCACATCAATCTTCTGGCGCCCAGCCTGAGTTGCGGCGGCAATCGCCAATTCCTGCGACGGAAACGTGCTGGGCAGGTAAAACTGCGTTTCGGTTACGCCAGTGCCGTCATGCTCTTCGATGGAGAACTCCGCCGAGAAGCCACCGTCCCGCAGTTCGTGTGACCTCGCCTCGATGACGTAGCCTTTGTATCCACACCTGCTCTTCATTGAATGCACCCTCTTAGGCTCCAATTATTGCACTCCGGGTCGGGGCGTTTCCGGTCAGCGAAATCAACAGGAGGTCAATGTATGGTCCTGCTACCGCAGCACCGCTTGTATTTCTTCCCGGAGTCGCACGGGCACGCGTCATTCCGCCCGACCTTGAAAGCATTGCGCCGCGGGTCACTCGTCTGGGTACTGGCACTGACCTGCCGATGTGCCCGGAAATAGCGATACGCGCCCAACAGCCCACCCGGACAACTTCTGGGCGGTCGACCTGGGGGTGCAACTCTGAAAAAGGATCAACCAGAATTGCCGCCTGACCGCTTCGCTGACAGTCTGGAGATTGGTCTGATACTGTCGCCAAACCGTAAGTTTGTGCCGAAACCATCGGATCAGATTAAGATGTGGCTGTCATGATCTTGTCAGACAACGAGACTAAGATTGATCTCCTCAATAATGAGGCGATCGCTAAGACAATCGTTACGCTGCTGCGGGAGAAACCAGAACACCCGGTAACTGTCGGCGTGCATGGTGATTGGGGCGCCGGAAAATCGAGCGTCCTGGAGATGATCGAGGCTTCCCTTAATGCCCAGGAAGGCGTTCTCTGCCTCAAATTCAACGGCTGGCGCTTTCAGGGTTTTGAAGACGCGAAGATTGCGCTGATCGAAGGTATCGTCACGGGCTTGATTGAAAAGCGTCCGCTCCTGACGAAAGCTACCGAAGCGGTTAGAAATATTCTTCATCGCATCGACTTGTTAAAAGTCGCCAAGAAAACGGGCGGCCTCGCCCTCACCGCTTACGCCGGTTTCCACGGGCTCGGCGCGAACGCCCTCGCCATTCCGGTTCTGCTCAATTCGTTGGAAGGGTGGGTTACCGATCCAACAAAACTCACGAAAGAAAACGTTCAATCCGCGCTGTCGGGTGCCAAAGATATTCTCAAGCCTGATACCGAAGCCAAGAACGTCCCGAAAGAGATAGCTGGCTTCCGGAAAGCTTTTGATGAACTCCTGGAAAAAGCCGGCATCAACCAGCTCGTTGTGCTTATCGACGACCTCGACCGCTGTCTTCCGGACACGGCGATCGAAACCCTGGAAGCCGTGCGACTTTTCCTGTTCACTTCCCGGACGGCGTTCGTGGTTGCTGCCGATGAAGCAATGATCGAATATGCGGTCCGCAGACACTTTCCCGATCTCCCCGATACTACGGGGCCGCAGACGTACGCCAGGAATTACCTCGAAAAATTGATTCAGGTTCCGTTCCGCATTCCCGCTCTCGGGGAGACCGAGACTCGCATCTATGTCACCCTGCTGTTCGTCGGAGCCGAACTGGGCGAAGACGCCCCCGAATTCGCGAAGCTCATTGCCGCGGCGCGCGAGCGACTGAAGCGTCCATGGAAGGGTGCGGTCCTTGACGCGGCGACCGTAAAGACGGCATTGGGCACCAAGGCTGATCGTGCTCAGAACGCTTTGGTCCTGAGCGCGCAGATCGGACCCATTCTGGCGGGCGGAACCAAGGGAAATCCCCGCCAGATCAAGCGGTTTCTAAACACGCTGCTGCTGCGTCAGTCTTCCGCCAGCGCCCGCGGCTTCGGCGACGACGTGAAGCTGCCGGTACTCGCCAAGCTGATGCTCGCGGAGCGCTTTATTCCTAGGTTGTTCGATCAGATTGCCACGTCGGCCGCATCCGACCCCAACGGCATTTGTACCGACCTCGTCCGGCTGGAGGAGGAAGTATCCGACCGCAAAGAGCAGTCTCCAAAACCCGCGCCCCCTGCGGAGGCGAAGGGGACTTCTGGTCCCAAGGTTGTCTCCAAGCCCGAAGTGGTGAAAGCCCCAGATAGCGCACAGCTGACGGAGTGGACTTCGTCTCAGGCAGTGCGTTCGTGGGCGAAGATCGAACCAGCCATCGGCGCGTCGGATTTGCGCCCGTATCTGTTCGTCGCGAAAGATCGCAAAGATTACTTCGGAGCCACCACGGTTCTTGGACAGCTCGCCGGCGTTGCGGAGAAGCTGCTCGGATCGAAATTCGTGGTCCAGGGATTTGAGACCGAGGTGCGGCAGCTCGCTGTTCCCGAGGCCGCTCAGGTTCTCGATCTCGTCCGCGCCCGGATCGTGGGGGGAGACACTTTCGACACGGAACCCGCCGGAGCCGCAGGAATAGCGGTATTGGTCAAGGCGCACCCGGCGCTGCAGGGAAATCTCCTCGACTTTCTGGAAGCTTTGCCGCGGCAGAGACTCGGTGCGTGGGCATGCACCGGTTGGGAAGGCGTGATCAAGGACCCGGACCAGAGCCGGAGATATGATCAATTGCTCGAAGCATGGAAGCGCGACGGTAGCCAGTTTCTCAAGGTCGCAGCGGGCGCTGCGCTGCGTACACGCAATCAAGGAGTGCAGCACTAGTGGGAACTTCCAATGCAAACGGCGGCCAGGGCGGCGACAGGCCGCTCATCCCGAGCTGGCTACCGTCCGATGGCAGCCCGCCGCCAGCTCCCCAGCCACCGCCGCAACCGCCGCCCGTGCCAGCGCCGGCCGATCCATCGGCGCCGCCGCCACCGCCACCGGCGCCCACGCCCCCTGTCCTTCCCGCAATACCTCCGGCGGCGGCAGGCGATCGATTCACCGCGGCGCGCGGCAATTTTTCGCGCTTCGCCGGATCAGGCGGCTCTGATCGCGCTAGTCTGGGCCGGGCTCTATCAAGTTATGTATCTTCAGCATCGGGTGGCAGCCGGACGGCCGCACAGCGAATGGCAAGGTCCCCGGCGTCCGGTGTCCCGCTCCTCAGTTTTCTTTCCGGTGCCGTAGCCAACGGTCCGCGAGAAGCCCTCCGCGCCCTCAACCTCGAAAGGCTTGCGGGCCGACCGATTGAAGAAGTGTTTATCGGTCTTATGGAGTATGTCTGCCCCGAGGGCGGCACTGTAGATGAAGGGATCGCGCGCGATGCTTTCATTGAGACAATCGCTGATTTGGCAGAAACCGGAATTTCCGACTTCGACAGCCTCACGGCTGACCAGATGCAGACGATCTTTGAACTTTATGCCACACATGCGATCGAGACGCGCCTGTGCAACGACATCGGGATGAAGGCCATAACGCTCCCGGCTGATGCGGCACAGGCGGCATCGGTGCAGCGGCAGCTTCTGGATTTCGTTCGTCGCAGCGTGTCTGATGCGATGACCCAGGCGCAGGCAGGCCTCCAGGCTCTCACACCTGAACGGGTTTTCGGATTTGTCACCCGCGTTTACGAACAGGCTTACGCGATCATGCAGACCATGGCCGAAGCGGAGGCGGAAACCCCATGAGGCGCCACCTTATCATCGGACGTTTCGGCAATTCCGACCGAGCGGACATTCCAGCTGCTGCTGGAGAAGTGTCAACACGACTGGAGTTCGTCGTTTCCAAGCGCCGCCTTGAGCACGACATAGGCGGTTCCCTCGACGATCTCTCCAAGATCGGCGTTTTTCCTTCCGAAATCGGTCTTGATCTTCTGGTCCTTGCGGCACACGTTCAAGCCGCCGATACGCGGATTTCGCGATCCACAGAATCACAGGACGACTGGACAAGGGAGATTCGCCTCGTGGTTCCCGTGAGCGATCCTGCGCGATGGAACGCTGCGATACCGCTGCTTCAGCGTCTCCTCAATTTCCTGACGGGCGACCGGTGGACAGTCGGGTTCAGGCCGCGGCCGGCCGGATTTGAGAAAGCGGTTCGCGACAAGCCGCCGCAATTGATACCTCCAGCCTTTGACAGTCTCGCTCTATTTTCAGGAGGCCTTGATAGCCTGATCGGCGCGATCGACTCCCTGGAAAAGGGAAAGACTCCTCTTCTGATCAGTCACGCCGGAGACGGCGCCACCAGTGATGCGCAGAACAAGCTCTTCGAAGCATTGAAGAAGAATTATCCGAAACAGAACCTTTCTCGTTTGCGAATCTGGATGGATTTTCGCAACTGGGGTGTCAAGGGAGTCGAATCCGAGAAGACGACGCGGGGACGTTCATTCCTGTTTTTTGCGACGGGGGTCTTTGCTGGCACAGGTCTTGACGGAAACTTCGTCCTCAGGGCACCCGAGAACGGCCTCATAGCGCTGAATGTTCCGCTCGATCCTCTGCGCCTGGGCGCGTTCAGCACCCGGACGACCCATCCTTTTTATATCGCAAGATGGAATGAACTTCTGGGCGTCCTTGGGATCTCGGGTCGCATCGAGAACCCCTATTGGGACAAGACGAAGGGGGAAATGGCGGCAGGCTGCAAAAATCCGGCCCTGCTTGCGAAGCTCGCCCCCAAGTCGCTCTCGTGCGCGTCACCGACGAAGGGTCGATGGCTCGGCCTGGGCACCGGCCATTGCGGGTTCTGCTTGCCCTGTTTGATTCGCCGCGCCGCGCTTCTCAGCACGGGGGACAGCACCAAATACGCCTTGTCGGACCTTACCGCTCGTGAACTCGACACGCGCGACGCTCAGGGGCAACAGATACGCTCCTTCCAATACGCGATCGAGAAACTCCGGCAGAAACCAAAACTAGCGACACTCTATATTCATAAGCCGGGACCATTGTCGGACGAGTCGCCAGCTCGCCAGGCGGCGCTTGCCGGTGTCTACAAGCGTGGACTCGCCGAGCTTGCCAAATTGCTTGCAGGCGTCCGTGCCACCCCGAGCTAGTCTCCCATGAAGCCCGCTATCGTCGATTTTCACTGTCATCTCGATCTGTTCGCGGACCCGGTTTCCGCCGTGCGAGACGCTGAGGAGGCCGGTCTCTACACCCTGACGGTGACGACTACGCCGAAGGCCTGGCCGCGCAATCATGAACTCACCCACGGAACGCGGTATGTCCGGGCCGCTCTGGGGCTTCACCCTCAACTCGTTGCCGAGCGTTCAGCTGAAATTGCCTTGTGGGAAGAGTATCTGCCCCAGGCGCGCTACGTCGGCGAAGTCGGACTGGACGCCGGTCCCCGTCACTTCCGCTCCCTCGATTTGCAGAAACAGGTATTCACTCGGGTTTTGCAGAAGTGCGCAGAAGCAGGCGGCAAGATTCTGACTGTGCATAGCGTCCGTACAGCAACGACGGTTCTCGACCTGATCGAGTCACACCTTACTCGTCAGCAGGGCCAGATCGTCCTTCACTGGTTCACAGGTTCCAAGTCAGAGGCCCGCCGCGCTGTTGATCTTGGCTGTTATTTCTCGATCAATGGCGCGATGCTTAGAAATGATAGAAGTCGTGACCTTGTTGCCGCCCTGCCCTCTGATCGCCTGCTCACCGAAACCGATGCACCGTTTACGCAGGTTGGTAACAGGCCAACAGCCCCGATCGACGTGAAGGAGACAGTCGAAGCGCTCGCGACGCTTCGAAACGTGGCGCTCGAAGACCTCGCGCAGAATATACGTTCGAATCTGCGCACTCTGCTGGAGGGCGCGGGAGTGACTACCGAGCTTTAAAACCTATGGGGTCCCGCCAGCAATCCTTGCGTTGGCGCGCGCGTCGACTATCCGCAGTAGATGATTCGCGAGGAGGATAATCTCGATGGCTTCGGACGGGTTATCCAGATCCACGTCCCGGTGAGAGTGCGGGTTCTTGTAAGACGCGATCGCGCCGGCGAACAGTTCCATGCGCCCTACCCTTTCGCCGCCTTCGGCGCTTGTGTCCGTGAGCGGCCCCGTTTCCGGTGCGAACGCTTCGCGCATGAGTTTCACGCCGATCAGGTTATCGCCGAGCCCGGCGGCGGATCGCACGGATACCTCGACTGCTTTCATGGCCTGAAAGGCCGCCACGTCGAATTCTCCGCGCATGAATGCGCGCCAGACGGGATCGGCAATTCGCGGATGAAGAATTTCCCTGGGGAGGAGGCTGGCAACTTTGAAGCTCCCGAAATCCGATTCGGTCTCCATGGCGCGCGCGCGACGGCTCAACTGAACCCACCCGTACTGCCCGTTCTCCATATCCAAGACGATGAGTCCCTGCGCCTGAAGCCATCCCCACGCCTCCGACAGAGCCAGATTTATTTCGTTTTCGCGGTGCCGCGGGTATTGCGGCTGGCCGGAAGTGAAATGTCCCCAGAGCTCTTTTTGCAGATTACCAGGGTGAAACTTCGGATCGTTTCGCTTCTTCAAGATGAAGAGCATCTTTTCCGCCAGCTCTTCGGGCGTCAGCGCCAGCAACACCTGCACGTCAGGAATAATCCGGGGTAGTTCGTTCATGAACGCATCCTCAGCCGACTAACAGTTGTTCTCGTTTTCAATTATATGAAGACGCCCTCGGCACATGCTGGGCATAAACGAGCAAAAATAAGGAGGCCAGCTGTCTTACGCGGGTGGTTGATAGAGCTGATTGATGATCTCGCTGACAATCTGAAACGACCGGAGGGACCAGTTGTGAAGGTCTGTGCTTCCGTGCGCGTACTCGTTTCTGAGCCTCCGCAGGAGGTCAGGGAGCATTTTCACGTAGTCCCAATCCAGATCCTCCGCTGTAATCTTGATGTCCGATTCGTCCCACGTGAACTCCGTGAGGTTCTTCTCCGACGCCTCGCGCAGCTTTTCCATCTCCACCCGGGCGCGGCTGTTGATCTCGCCGCGATTCTGCCACGCTGAGAAGCCTTCGTTCTTCACCAGCCCGTGATCGACGGCGTATTTCAGCAAAGGGTAGAGCGTAGGTCTTTTGCTTTTGATCTTCCCGGTCCTCATTTCCTCCTTCAGCCGTTCGCGCAAAGCGAGTTCGAGGCAAGCAAGACTTAGATGCTCTGCCACAGGGTAAAAGCGGTAAACGAACCACGCATACACATACACATTTCTCGCCGTCTCGAACTGCAGCACGATCTCCTGCGGCACGCCGGCATGCAGTGCATAGGCTGATATCTGTTCATGGTGGTCAGCCAACTCGATCGGGCAGGAAGTCTCGTTTGTCCGGTCAATCCTCACGAACATCGTGCTGCGCGGATCGGGTTCATGCACGTATTCTGTCGGTCTCAGTCTTTCCAGGTCGAACTTCTGCTCCATCATTGTTAGTCCTTTCCAGCCAGACCCTTGTCGCTCACCTTCCCATTCAAATCATAAAGGCTCGTGTTTGACCTATGTATACACACTTGCTCACACAACGGCGGACTTTTGCGACGGCCGAAACGCCTCGAACCGCAACCAAAGAAGGGAAAGGGTGTTTACCAGGTTGATTCGGGATCCTTGCCCGGTTCATGGGAGAATGTTGGCTGTGCGAGGAGTAAGACTCAGCCATGACCACCTATCTTGGATTTTCGGCACTCATCCGGGGCACCGAGTATCCGGCAGTAGCCGTCTTCAAATTGGATCGCAGCGAAGCCTACTGTTGGTATGGCGACCATCCAACATCTGGGCACCTCGCGGTATTCGACCTCGTCTCGGCTAAGCAACACTTCGTTTCAGGCTCATGGCACGCACACGGCAGCCGCCACAGGAGCGGGCAGCGTCACCAGAAGTTAGTGACCGATCACAGCAGAGTTAATATCGGCGAGTACCACGACATAGCGATCGAGGATTTGATTTCGGATAGTTCGATTCGCAGCGTAACGGTGCCGTTGATGGATCCGTTCGAGTTCTGGCCGGTGGATTGTCCAGTATGGCCCGCTGTCAAATCTTCTCATACGTTAGCGAGAGCAGATTTCGGCCAAGACGTTGATGGCGTCGTGCTGCACGGTTACATCTGCCGCCACGACCGCGTGGATGATCTGATCGCCAGATGGCGAAGGATGACTGCTCGGTCGTGGACTGCTTGCGACGGGGAATTCGACTTGGTGGTTCTGGCAGAAGTTGTAAGAATTCCTAATCGGCCACGGACGATATGAAAGGAGCCACGGATCGCTTCGCTTACGGTCCCAGCCGACTCGAACATTTGTGCTGCGAATAGGGAGCGCTCACGGCATTGTCCCGGCACACCATGCGACTGCGACTGACATTCCAATATCCAGCTGATCAGTCGGACCGCACTTAAAATCTGATCATTGGAATTGGCTGTGCGCCAGTTGTGCGCAGGATTGCCACACCGCGTCCGGTCTTGTGCTGCCGGCCTGGAAATTCTCCCTCGTCGGCGCCGCATAGCACCTCTTCTTATCATGTGCACCTTTTGGCCCCGCTGAAGCGCTGGCGAACTGATCCCCAATCAGTCGCCCGGAGGCGGGAAAATCGCGGAGCGGCCAGCAAAATCAAGGCTCAGTGGATGAGCGACCTGTCCAAGAATCGCCATGTCCGTTCTGTGTCCGGTCGTGGCATCGTTTCGCTTGCTAAATCGGCCAAGAGGCACCGACTCGATCGCTGGGTGTCGAGGCTCGTCCATTGGACGACCGTGCTCCAGCCGCACACTTCGATCTGGCCGAGCAGGGCGAATGCTGAACGCTTCCTCAGTGGGTCT
>CAVWHT010000019.1:0-4182 GCA_963754885.1 uncultured Acidobacteriota bacterium
TGCGCTCGAAACAGCCGCACGCGGAGAAGTTGTGAAACAGTAGACCCTTTCCGGGAAAGAAACATCACCAGCGCTTGCCGTACTTCGCCTCAGCGTTCTCATTAGCAACCGCAGCGTAGTTTCCGATGTTGAAAGGAAAACCCATGGAAAACAAACCATCAAATGCAGAGCAGGCACTTCCACCCGAGCAAGCCGCAGCCAAGGCAGCTATCCTCGCCGAATGCGAACGATTAGCCGAAGCGGGAATCACGTTTGTAGCCGTGCACTTCGACGGCTCAGGCGATGAAGGCGTGAACGAAGACATCAAGTGCTACGCCACTGAGGATTACGCTTACGAAGAAAGCGAAGCCCAAGCCACCAACTTCTCGTACCTGCAGGAACATTTTGATGCTCTGGTTCCCTACGGCTACGAGAATAATTGTGGAGGCTTCGGCGACGTGATCTTGAACGTGAAAACCCGCAAGATCACGGTTGAACGCAACGATCGCTTCGAAGACTACACAACCTCGAACTACGAGGTTTAGCCATGGCCCACCCATTCAAGCATGCAGAGAGCAGCGCCCGGAAATTCGGCGGCAAGGCCGAGGACTATCTTGCAATCCACAACTGGTTCGACGAATCAAAGTCCTTTTTCACAGACTTCCGCCACCGCGCACTCCGCCATCACGCTGAAGGCATTTTCTTAGCGGAACGCATCTTTGGTGTCACCATCGTCAACAGCGACGGAGAGCGGGTCCCAGTGCGTTACGTCGGAGAGCAGCACGTGAAGGAAGACTTGGGACGGATACCTACCGCCCAAGACTGGCTGTCACAAATCAGCCCCCAGCGTTGGATGTATGGTCAACGCTTCGAGGGCATCGCCTCTAAAACTTAGCCCGCCGGCGTCTGGTCCAGGCCCGTGTTGCCTTCCTACCAACCAATTCTTTGTGGTTTGTTACTCGCTCTTTGTTGGTTCCCCCAGATTAAGAGAAACGGAGGTGCTTGTGAACACTTGCATCTCCGCAGTCCAACATCTGCGTCCACTTCGGGGCGGCGCACAATCTCACCTGTTGAGGGCCTCTGACGGCGCTTGCTACGTCACCAAGTTCCAGAACAATCCCCAGCACATCCGAGTGCTCGCGAACGAGATGCTAGCCACCAACTTGGGTCTGGCGCTCGGGCTGCCGATGCCACGGGTGGAAGTGATTGAAGTCTCCGATTGGCTCATCGAACACACAGAAGGACTCCGAATCGAGTTGGGTGGTTCCAAGATTCCGTGCCGGAGCGGCAAGCAATTGGGATCGCTGTACGTGGGCTGCGAGAGTCCTGGCATGACATTCGACTACTTGCCTCGCGAGTTGCTGCAGAGGGTTCGTAATCTTGAGCGACTTCGCTCGGGTTCTTGTCCTGGACAAGTGGACGTGCAACAGCGATGGAAGACAGGCGATCTTCTGTCGCAAGACCCTGCGAAGCCAGCGACACCACGCTACCTTCATCGACCAGGGCTACTGTTTCAATGCCGGCGAGTGGAGTTTCCCGGACTGTCCGCTCCGAGGTGTATACGCGAACAATTGTGTTTACGAGGGTGTCACGGGATGGGAGGCATTCGAACCAGCACTGACCCGAGCAGAAGAGATGGATGCGGACACCATCTGGCGGTGTGCGGCCGAGATTCCGGAAGAGTGGTACGAAGGAGATCGAGACGGTCTGCATCGGTTGGTGGAGGCGCTGCACCATCGCCGTGGGGCGATTCGGAAGTTGATCGGCGAATTTCGTAGGTCGAGCCGGAACCCATTTCCGAACTGGCGTGAATCGCCCGCGGATTCTGCCATGCCTCTCGCGGCAAGAGATCGATCGCTTGAGGCACAGCGTTTGTAATTGCCACCCGTGCAAGCGACGGGCTTTCGGCACAAAGCACTAGGAAAGGAGGATCAGGCCAATGGTCGAGCACAATCCTCCGCCTTCTGCCGATAGCGCCCGCCCTCCAGTGATTCCCCTGCCAGTCGCGCTCTATGTCTCCGATGAACTCATTTTTGAGCTCTATGACGGGGGACAGCCCTGCCGCAGATTTTCGATCCGTTGGGAGAGGCTCGTTCCAACGAAGGAAAACGAGCCAGAGGCAGCCCCTCAGAGTTCCCAAACGGGCTTGCGCACACACCAAGATTAGTGCCCGCGTTCCATGACCCGCCTAACGCGGACTTCCACCTGATCGCCAATGAATGAGAAATGAGGATGGCCATGAGAATTCGTGTGACCACGAGAGCCGACTTGTTTGAGAGAACGAAAACAACAACACATCGAGCGCGGCTACCGAATTGAAGATGAGCGGCCGATCCCTGTGAACGGTCTTTGCTCGTTCATCGCCGTGAGCGAGATACCCGATTCCGACGGAGTTGGCGACCTCGTGGCACAGGCGCTCAATGGGATGGCGAGATGAGACCACATGGAAAAACCAAGCTGGGATTTTTCCCGTTGCCCGTGCCGGAAGCCGCGCGGCTGAAGAATTGCCTTGCCTTCGCATCGGAGTTCTCGGCACTCGATCCCTGCGTGGGAGATGGCGTGGCGTTCACTCACTTGCTTCATGGCGTAACCGCTCATCGCTATGGCATTGAGATCGACGCCAATCGGGCAGAACAAGCGAGAGCCTTGGGAATCGAGACTTTGCAGGCCAACACCATGGATGTCCGGTGCCCGCCGGAAGCGGTGTCCTTGCTTTATCTGAATCCTCCGTACGATTGGGAATCCGGAGAGAGCAACAACCAGAGATTGGAATTGGTCTTTCTGGAACACAGTTATCGCTGGCTCAAGGCTGGTGGTGTGCTGCTATTCGTGATTCCGCAGCTGCGATTGGCGAAATGTGCCAGATTGCTAAGCGAACATTTCACGGATTTGCGCGTGTTCAGGCTCACCGAGCCGGCTTGCCTGCAATACAAGCAGATCGTAGTGCTGGCAACGCGCCGCAAACGACACTCCAGGGTTACGGATGCGGTCTTGCTGGATGGAGTGCGGTACCTCGAAGCGCTGGCAACGAAGGCCGAGCTTGAGCCTCTGGGCGACAATGCTGAGGTTCGTTACGAAGTTCCTGCCTCCGAGCCGGCTCGTACTGACCAATATGGGCATTCCATTGGACGAAGTGGAGGACTTGTTGCTGGAATCGGCCGCATATCGTCAGGCGGGCCGTGTGCTTCTGCCCAAGCTGAATGACGTCAGAGGCCGGCCGCTCACACCGCTGCATGGTGGACATGTCGGATTGCTCTGCACTGCCGGAATGCTCAACGGCGTATTTGGCGAGGGCGAGGCCCGGCATATTGCCCACTGGCGCTCTGTGAAATTCACGGACCATTGGGAAGAAGAGGAAGAAGACGGAACCAAAATCCTGCATGACCGGGAACGGTTCTCGCATGAGCTGACGCTTGTCTTTGCCAACGGAAAGACCCAGGTTCTCACTCACGAAAAGAAGGAGTCCGAATGAAAAATGCTCACCTTCGATTCGGCTGGCTGACCTACGTGAAGAGCACGGAGAAGACGACCACCAGCATCAAACTGCGGCTCGATCGCTTCATAGGAGAAGTGTTGCCCGACCCACCGCGGCAGGCCAAAGCCCATCTCATTTCTGTGATCGGTGGGGACACGCAGGTTGCGGCCGTCAGCGCGGCGATCTCCCTGGGAGACAGGTTCATGGTGGAAGGGCCCAGGCGTCCAGCCGATACGAGTGTGTCTTGAACGAAACGCGCAGTGTTTCAAAGGCTCGGTGCAGGTTGCCGGCCGCAAAAAGCCCTGCGTCACCTTATCGCGTTGTCGGAAGAGTTCGGTTCGAGCAACGTATCGGCGGGTTCGGGACGGACTCTGCTGGCAAGCTCGGAAAACGGATTTATCTGGGCCGCCTCGCCCATATTCACGGGATTCCCGGAATACCGGACTGGGCTGACTGGTTCGCGGGCGAACTGGAAACGCATCGGGCGATCATGCCGGCGCTCGGTATCGGATGTGCTCCGGTGATCGTCAAAGGCGAAAAGGAACAGTTTCTTCGACTGGCTTAGTTGGGGCGTTGAGAGTGGCGCGGTCAGGCTTCCGGCTGAAACTGGCACGGTCCGCTGGCCGGGCTTGAGTCTGGAAGACCTCTTCTTACCGGCCGACTAGCTTTCCGCACCACCCATCTTTTCCTTCTTTCCCCTTGTTCTCTTCCGCAAATCCCTTCCCGTA
>CAVWHT010000020.1:0-640922 GCA_963754885.1 uncultured Acidobacteriota bacterium
AGCGCAGGAGTTGCTTCACGAAGTGAAGCAGCTCCGGAGTCGAAGGATCCCTACCGCCTCCACCGAACCGGGTGCCCCACCCTTCTCGCGTATTTTGCGAGAGGGTGGGGATTTTGACGTCCTCTCCGGTGAGAGCCCTTCAGAAGCCGTCACAAATGAAAAGGCGCGACCCAAGTCGCGCCTCTTTTACTGACCACTGACCACTGCCCACTGCCGTCCTACTCGATCATCCCCGCCCGTGCCAACTCCGCCTTCACCGCAATCCGCTGCTCCACACTCAAGCTCTGCAGCGTCTTGTCCAGCACTCCTTTCTCGATCTTTTCGCCGCTGACGTTGGTTCCACCCTTCGCCAGAATCGCCGACACCATCGGAGGCAGCGTCTTCCGCACCATTCGTGCCGCCTGCGCCTTCAAATCAGAATTCGATTTCTCCAGCTCCGCCACGCGCTCCTGCAATTGCCGCGTCGCCTCGTCATTTCCCGATTCGTAAAGCGGACGCTCATCCACCGATGCCACAATCCGATCCACCTTCGCGCTCAGTGCCTCCTGCCGCGCGTCCAGTTGTCCCAACACACGATCCAACGATTCGGCCGCTGTAGCCAGCCGCTCCGCCGTCGCCATCAACTGCTGCACCATCTCTTCATTCATCCTTTTCTCCTCTAGGATCCTTTGTTTGACTTGCCAATACCTGAAGCTGCGGATCACGCCGCAACTCGCCCAGAAGATCCGATAGGCTGAACGTCACCTCTGTGATCCTCTGTGCCCTCTGTGGTGAAGGCCTCTCGGTACCGAGTACTCGCCACTCGGTACTACCTCCTCAACTCGATCCACGTGTCCTCATAAGCGGCCTTGTTCTTCCGTAAAATCGCCGCCCCCGTAAACGTCACTTTCTTCAACGTCCAAATCCGCGCTTGCCGATCAACCAGGTCCACATCCGTGACCTCAAACGACATCCCCAACCCCGTGCCTCGTCCCCCGCTCGCCTCCGCCCGCAATACCAGCGGCGTCGTAACGCCTTTGCCACCAGAAGCAATCAGGCTGCGAATCTCTCCCACCGCCGCTGCCAGGGAAGCGCGTAGCCTCGCTCCCTCCGTTTGCCGCTTCGGACTCTGCAGCCCAGTCGCTGAAGCCTGGCGTGCAACGCGCGCAGTCCCAGTTTCCACGCGCCGTCCCAACCTTCCAATCTCTTGCACGATCTCCGGAAAATCTTTCGCGTACAGATATCCATCCACCTCCAGATTTCTTCCCACCACGTCGGCGCTGGTAATCACTCCCACCTTCCGCCGCACATCGTGACGGTCAAACGACGGCGCATAATCCAGTGCCATCCCCAGCAACGAGGGCAATGCCTCCTCCGCCGCCTTCCGCGTCAACATCACCCGCTTCCCTCCCGACCCCGCCGGAGCCCTCTGCGACGGTACATCGACCACCGTCAATACTCCTCGAAAATCCACCCGGTTCGGATGCCCCTCCACCTCCGGCATCGCCACCGCCATACTCTCCAGTTCAATCATGCTCATCTCCTGCATGCATTCCCCAACATTGTCATCCTGAGCGACGTAGCAGCTTCGCGATAGCGAAGCCGCTACGCAGTCGAAGGACCTCTACTGAAAAGGGGTGCCCCACCCTTCTCGCGTTGTATGCGAGAGGGTGGGGATTTTGACTTCCCCTCTGCTCAACTTCCTTGCGCCTCCCCAATCTCCCCCAACCCCCGCATCCTCCGCACTTCATTCACCGTCAGCACTCCGTTTTGCAACAGGATCTGCTGGATCTGCGCCTCCTCCAGCGGATCCGAGGTATCCAGCTCCGCAAACACAAACTCCAGATCGTTCCACCCGAGTTTTTTCGAAATCGCATCCCTCGTCAGCGCCTCCGCCAGCAGCCGTGCCGTAGGCACAATCGCCTGCCGGAATGCCATATCATTCATTTCCCCCGCGGTGGAGCGGTTCACGTCCCGCTCCACCCCTAGGTAAAACGGAGGAAGGTCGAAAGCGGAAGCGACGACTCGCAGCAGAAACTCCTGCCACTGCAGTCGCAAGTCTGCATCGGTGCCTCCACCGAACCTCAGCACTTCCGGTTTGTTCTCGACCGATAGGATGGGCACCTTCCCCGTGCCCTCAATCTCGTCCTGCCACCACCGGATCAGCCGCTCGTGATGCTCCGGCGTCAGATCCTGCAACCACAGCGCGTACTGCACCACCGTGTTCGAAGCCAGCCGCGCCGCATACCGATGTGCCCCCAGGAACGCGTTCACCGTCTCAAACGCCACCTCCAGTCGCCCCAAACCAAACGGAGTAAACGTCCGCGGATTCAGCCGGATATAAATCAGCTCGTCATCATCCAGCTTGATCTGCGTGTTCGACTGCTCCACCACCTGCAAATATCTCTGCGAGCTCGGCGCCCCATCCCAATCAAGATTCATCCGGATCGACGCCCCATCCACCGGCCACATCACCAGCGGCAACGCTTGTGTAGCAGCGGACGCATTCGTCCGCCCGGCATGTGGGGACAGCCGCCCTCGGCTGTCCGCCGAGCGCAGCTCGGCACTCTGCTCCCACCCTGGGTTCACCTGCACCTCGATCGCCCCATACCCTCCCACGACAATATCCTCCAGCACCTGCTCCGCCAGCGATCGAAACGAATCATCCGGATTCGGACACTCAAAATTCGAAGTCAAGATCCGCACCCGCGCCGCCCCGTCCGGAATCGACTCCAGCGAATATCCCTGCCGCGGCTGGATCCTCCATCGCATGCCCGCAATCCGATCCTTAATACAGTTGATCGCCCGCCGCGCCACCGGCGTCTCCGAAAATCGCCGCAAGTTGTACGGCGTCGGCTTTGGCATCGCCTCCGTCATCGGACCGTAAGAGTTAAAGATGGACGGCATCCCCGCAGTCCGCCGCTTCGTCTCGATTCCCTGCGGCGATGCCGCAGAGGACACTCCCGCCACCCGGCGCCAGGCGCCGCGTACCGCCTCTGTAATTTTCATAATGTATTTTTCCTACCCGAAACTGTGGCGCGGGCGCTCCCGCCCGCGAACTCTATCCCTGTGTACCAAACCGTCGGGTGCCCCACCCTTCCCGCGTTTTGTGCGAGAGGGTGGGGATTTTGACTTCCTCAGTGCCCCCAGTGACCCCTGTGGTGAATGCTTTTTGTTACAACAAAAGAGCCCCGCAGCAGCGGAGCTCCCGATCAACATGAACTTGTCATCCTGAGCGAAGCGAAGGACCTATGCACTCACTCTGCTCATCCAATGAATGTCACCGCATCACGCCCCCATCTCCACCCGCGCCCTCTCTGCGACCCCGCCCATCTCCCCCGTCGTCGCTACCCGGATTCTGCTCTCCTCCATCATCTCCAATGCAAACCCGATCTCACTCCGGCTCCGGTCCAACTCCGCCTCAACCACCGCCGTCAGCAGCGGAGTCGCGCCCGCAACCTTCTCCATCACCGGAGCTATCTTCGGATACCTCGCCGCCAGCATCACCGCCGCATCCACGCTCGCCCGCATCGACACTGCATGAAATAATTTGATCTCGTTCTCAAACCTGTACCCAAAATCAAACTCAAACGGATCCCCCGGCTTCGTGTAAGGCTCAGCAGGAACTGCACTCAAAAGTCCCAACACCCCCACCTTCTCGAACGAATCTCGCATCGTCTCCAGGATCCTCTGCCGTCCCGCCGGCTCCCAAGTCCGTTTCAGTTTCGGAGCTTCCAGAAACATCTTGGCAACATCCTCGCTTTCGACGGCAGCCGTCCTCTCCGTCAATGCCGGCATCACCTGCGAAATCTGCACCAGCCCCGAAAACGAATCCTCCATCCTTCGCAGCAAAGCCGCTCGATCCCTCGCCAGCCCGATCTCCTGTTGAATCTCTTTCTGCAACGCGTTCAAAACATCCAGATCCGCGCCCGGATCAAGACATAGAATCCGGCCGCGATCCTTCGTGAATCGCACATCAATCAACTCCGCCCCATTCGCCCCATTCCCGATCGTCACCAACCCGAAATTCACAAACTCCCCCTTTACCGCGTCCGGTACATACCGCAGCAAAAAGAATTCGAGTTGTCTCTTTTCAGCCATCGCCCTCAACACTCTATGGGACTGGGGTGCCCCACCCTTGTCGCGTTCTGTGCGACAGGGTGGGGATTTTGACTTCCTTAGTGCACCTTAGTGTCCTCAGTGGTTATAGCTTTTTCAGCGGCCTCCCCGGCGAAATCTAATGCTCCACCCACCCCGGAAACGGTCTCCGCGGCGACACCCGAAACGCCTCAATCAACTCCCGCACCATCCCACGTCGTGAAATCAAAGTCCGAGCCAGCTTCTCCAGTTCATCCCACTCTCCGCCATACCACTCCGGCGGAATCCCGCCGACCACGCTCCAAACCACATCCTCATTCATCTTCTCGATACACGACAGCCACGGCTCAAACGACTCCCACCCTCGCACGCCCTCGTACACCTCATTCCTCGCATACACCCCGCGCAGCGGATAATCCGGAAACGTCCACTCCCCGGCGTTGAAACAATATCCCTGATCGATAAAAGACGCCGTGTACTTCCGCTCCCGCAGCTTCCTCCAGAACGCCGCCTGCCGTCCGTTCGCGTTCCCAGTCCATTTATCCAGGACCAGCATTCCCCCAAACGTCTCCAGATTTCGCACCCGTTCCAGCATCTCCACTGGCAGATAATCAAGTACCTGCCCTTCCAGCGGACTCACCACGTATCGCGATCCAAATTGTAGTCCCGCCTGGCACCGGATCGTGTTCTGCGCCAACTGGATGCTCAATTCCGGAGTATGTTCGATCAGCCATTCATCAACCTCGACCACTTCCGTCACCGGCACCGGCAAACTCGCTCGCTCCGCCAGCCGCGTCGCCAACATCTCATTCGCCAGTACCCGCAAATGCTGCGGATTATTCCGAAACTTTACGACATAAAAATTCCCGTCGGAGCAGCGCATCAGATGTCCCTGCGCCCCGCCCCGCATTCTCCGGACGTGTTGGACCGCTTCAATCAAAAAATGTGGCGCGGGCGCCCCCGCCCGCGAACTCTATCCAGATAGATTCAGCCGGGGATTTTGACGTTCCCCCGTGATGCGCCGGGTGCCCCGTTCTAACCGCGTTCTTTGCGGTTAGAGCGGGGATTTTGACTTTCCCTCCGTGGTGATCCCTCCCTCACCCCGCCGGGTGCCCCGTTCTAACCGCGTTCTTTGCGGTTAGAGCGGGGACTTTGACTTTCCCTCCGTGGTGACCCTTCCCTCACCCCGCCGGGTGCCCCGTTCTAACCGCGTTCTTTGCGGTTAGAGCGGGGACTTTGACTTTCCCTCCGTGGTGAGCCCTCCCTCACCCAACCACAAAAGCCCGCAATCATACCCAACTCCCCCACCCCAAGTCTGTGACGAATGAACATTCCCACAGCCGGGTGCCCCGTTCTAACCGCGTTCTCTGCGGTTAGGGCGGGGACTTTGACAGCCCTTGCTTCACCCCACGACCAATGCCCCCATCTCCAATTTCTTCCTCCGCGCTCCCCGTCCCGCATCCTCTCTTCTCGCTCCCAGCGCAATCGCCATCGCCATCACGCGATCGTCATGCGCTCCCTCCGCCGCTGCTCCATGCCCATCCGCATGCCTTACAAATGTCTTCATCTCTGCCAGCAGCTTCGGACTATGAAACAATCCCGGCTGCTCGATCAGCATCGCCGCCAGGTTCTCAATCATCGCCGGACGCGTCACCACCGACGTCAGCCATCCCTCCTGCCCGTTCTGTACAAAAAGATTGTCGTATTCCATATCCTTCAAGTGCGCCAGCACTCCAAACCCGTGATTATTCCGCTCCACCGCGATCAGCGCATTTCCATAACGCTGCCCCAGCTTTATCAGTCGGCGTGCCAGCTCCAACGGAGGAAAATGCCCATGCAGCTCCGCGCACTGCAAGCCCGTTTCCCGCTGCGTCACCTGTGCGCACGCATAATCTCCCTCCGTTCCTCCTCCCGCCGCATCCACTCCAATGATGTACTGCCACTGCTTCGTCGGAGGAAACCATACCTGCAGCCGTCCGTTATCCTCCGATTCGACTGGCGCCTCCACCTTCGCCGACGCCTTCAGGATCGCCTCCATCTCAAACACGCACTCCCCCGACGCCAAAAAGCACGACACCGGATCCTCCGCATACTCCTGCGGCGCCTGCCCTCGCATGGACTTCCACCGCGATCGCCGCCAGGCAATCTGCTCATCCGTCAATCCACGCTTCTTCACCAGCGCCTGCTCTTCCTCCGTCAGCGCTCCCAGCCTCTTCTTGGTCACATCCTCTTTATAGGACGTCTCATACCACCACGGGAAAAAGTGCTTCGTATACCCGTGCTCCTCCGCCTTGTCCCACTCTTCGTAGAAAATTCCCGACGCCCCTCGCGGCGTCGACTCCAGCACAATCTCTCCATCCGGAACCACCGCCGCCCGCAGCGATGCCAGCGTTTCCTCTCCTCCGCGGGGCCAGCGGGAGACTTCCGAGCAATGTAAATTGTGGATCGTCATCCCGCGTCCCGCGTTGTCATCCGCCGTTTCCACCCGGTATTCGCTGTCCAGCCGGGGAAACACGATTTGGCGGACGTTCGAGCGCGATTTAATCAGCGCTCCTCGGCGCACCCGCGAGTTGGGCAAGTTCTCCCAAAACCGGTGCACAATGTTGAATATCGCCTGCGCCGACTCGTCGCTGTGCGCCACCTGCACCGTCAACGTCCCTGGCCGCGTAATCGTCTGAATAAAAAATCGCGCCGCAATGTACGTCGTAATTCCCACCTGCCGCGCCTTCAGCACAATGTTCCGCTTGCTGCATCGTTGTGAATATTCCTCCTGCGCCCGGTTCAACTTCAGGTAGCGCACTCCGCCCTTCTTCACCCGGATCTTCAACAACCCCCGGATCAGCAAGTCCCGAACCTTCTCCGAGCTAGCCGTTTCATCCAGATGCAACCCGAATTGTTCCACCAACCGCAAATCATTCCACACAATGGTCCTCAAAAATAAATCAGAGGGTTGTAACCGCGCCCGAGGGTGCCCCGTACTAGCCGCGTTCTTTGCGGCTAGTGCGGGGATTTTGACTTCCCCGGGGGCACCCAGCAATCAAAAATGTGGCGCGGGCGCCCCCGCCCGCGATCTCTATCCCTGTGCAACAGAGCATCGGGGTGCCCTACCCTTGTCTCTGCGGGTTTTTGCAGAGACAGGGTGGGGATTTTGACTTTCCCCCGTGTTCCTCTGTGCCCTCTGTGGTGAAAAGCTCTACTTCAGCACTCCCCCCGAAGCCACCCGCTCCACCTTCCCATGCAAGTGAATCTGGAATCCCCCGGTAGCCCGATCCAGTTCCGCATTCCCCGTCTTAGCAATCAAAGTCGAGTTATAAGACGTAACAAATTCACTAGCCGATAAAGGCGCTCGAGGGTGCCCCACCCTTGTCCTCCGGTTTTTGGAGGACAGGGTGGGGATTTTGACTTCCTTCGCACCCACGACGGGCGCGTTACCCACCGACGGCACAATCGCCGCCAGCGACTGCACCTCCGCCAGCACCAGTCCCACCACCGCCGTAATCTTCGTCTGCGTCGCCGCATCCTTGATATGCAGTTCCTGCAGCATCCCTGACAGACTCCCCTGCACCGCGCCGATCGCGCTCTCAATCTGATTCAGAATTCCCGGCTTCACCGTCGCATCCGCCTTCTGATACGCGGCAATCAGCGACTGGATCAGCTGCAGATCTGCTCCCGCCTGCGTCCCCGCACTCTGAATCGTTTGCAGATCTGTCGCCGACACGCTCTTGCCTTGCAACGCCGCCACCAGCGCCACAATATTCGCCGCCGCCGGAATCAGCGCCGCCACAATTTCCTCCGCCTCGCCAATCCAATCCGTCGAGCACGCCGACCAGATCATCGTCATGCACAACACCACCGCCAATCCCAATCGCCCGTAACCACTCTTCCTGCTCATATCGATTTGTCTCCTCGCTTCTTTAAGCTCTCTACACACACTCCGGCGCACTGGCCGATTCCCACGGCCGCGCCGCTTTCTTTATTTGTCGGGATAGATGTTTCTGGATTTTGTGGCGCGGGCGCTCTCGCCCGCGTCTGCCGTCAGCGCTCTTCCCGCCGCTCTGGAACCTTCAGTGTCCCCCGCCCGTGCTTACCACATCCCCGCTGGGTCCGTTCCCGCATGCCATCTGGCAAACGTACTGTGTCGACGTTTCAGCCGCATCGATCGCCGCCAGATTCACTCCCAGGTCCGCCCCATCCGATCCCTGATTCGCCTGCCCCGCAGCATACAAACTAGCCTTGTTGTTGCACGCCGAGTCTCCCGCATGACACAGCCGGTACTGATGCCAGTCATTCAGAACCGTGGGGAAAGATCCTTGGCTCATGGCTCCCCATACACCTACGCAATTCCCTGTTGTGGGATCGTTCCCGCTGCAATAGCTCGCCGGCGCTCCATAAAGCGTCGTGGGGGCGCTAGGCACGTAAGTATTGCTGTATTCGGTGTAGCAAGCTGCCATTCCTCCCGTACCCGCCGAGTGCCCGGGACACGTTACGAGGGAATCTCGCCCTGGAAAGAGCAGATGATTGAATACCAGAGTATTGGGATCAAAAGCCTTTTGCAGCGTCCGCAGCGTGGTAGACGTTCCGCCCTCGCCAAACGTGGAACTCGCTCCGCCTCCGACAAATATACTGTTGACGAAAGTTAGGTTGCGCGAAAGCGCCAGCGGACTGCTGTTGGCCGTCGCCGTGGGATCGCTCGGAGATGTCCCGTCATTAATGAAATCGCTATTATGAGAGTAGGTCAGGTACTGCGGCCAGCCCTGCAGATTGTTGAACGTACAACCGGTCGTGGAAGCATTCGCTGTTCCTGAGTTCGGATAAACCACGGTCAAGGTAGTCGGGGATGTTCCAGAAACGGCCAGAACCAATCCCGTCGTGCTGGTATTGAACGTTGCGTCCGGGCATCCCGTCACGTTCACCGGGTCACCCACATTCATGTCCGATTGAGTAGCTCCCGCCACACTGGTAAGAGTAAGTGTCGCTATGGTCCCAGTGGAATCGCGCACTGCCGATGCTGCCCAGGTGTTTCCGTCGTTGTTGTTCACCCTGAATCCGAATTGGGATGATCCACTGCATCCAGGATTCGTAGCGCTGATGTTATAGCCCAGATTGTTTTGCCACAGGGCAAGCTGCGTGGGGAAGGTTACACCCCCTCCATTCCCCGAAGAAGTCACGGCACGAAATCCCCACGACCCGCCTTGGCAGAGGTTCCGCATCACGGTATTTGTCACCGTAACGTTTTGATTCACGATCCAGGGGTTCCCACCGTTGCCATTGTCCGTCTTCCAACTGATCGCAATTCCCGACTGGCCGCCCGAGTTATCGACGTTCTCGTTAATGTTTCCGTCGTAGAGATACCGGTTCGCCACTTTCATTTCGTGGGAGTTTTTGCGAACGTATCCATTCCCGGAACAGGAGAGATTGTTGGGGCAGTAGCCCGCCTGATAGGCCAGTATCCACGAATACGGGTAGGTGTTCTTGTTGGCCCTGTCCTCCACATCCTGAGCATTCGAGAAGTTAGTAATCGTCAGGGTATGACTGTAGCCGCCGCCAAACACGTTGATCGAGCAGCACTCGATCCAGTTATGGACGATCTTGATCTGCTGCGCCATTCCCATATAAATGCCATGCCCTTCCCCTCCCGGTCGGATCATGCGGTCCAGATAACTGTACGTTACCGAGCAATCCATGCAGGCATTAAACGTAATTCCGTTCGGGATCGAATTGGCTCCCGTGGGTCCGCCGGTGGCCACTCCTCCCGAAACCGGGGCGTCCGTCCAGTCGCCGTGAACATAGTCGTAAGCCAGGTGGATGTGGCTGGGAATCTGGGAAGCCAGCGTCTCGGTTGACTGACCGATTGCTACCGGAGCGTTCGGAGCCGCTAACCCCGCCTGCGGTGCAATCTCGGCTCCAATGATCGCGAAGTGGTGCGGGCCAATATTGTTTGAGTCTGCTACTGCGGTCTTGATGGCGTTGCAACTCCCGCCGCTACAGGAAAGAGTAAATAGCAGTGCGAGGTCGTTATAGGCGGAGGTATTCGTGTTGCTGCCATTCGCCAGCGTGAACGCGCCAGAAACCGAGGTTACAGTCGTGCCCAGCTGATAACTCATCGCCGAGCCGTTGCATCCAAGGTTGCGGATTCCCGGTTGCGTCGATTCGGAAACGTTATCCTGAATCCCATGCGAACACAGAGTCTGCCCCGTGGTCGGAGGCGTGGAACTGATCAGAACGATGAAGTTCGTAGAAGAATCTCCGGGGGTTTGCGGGAGAGTCAGAGCCTGAGTGGATCCGGAGTACGAGGTCCCCGCCGGAACCGTGATCTGCGTTCCGCTGCCATTGAACGTACGACAACTTTCCGCGTCATTCACCGCCTGCTGCAAGCTGGTCTGGCTCCCCGCCGTATAAGGACCGTAGTTCGTCGCTCCGCAACTCCACGACCCGCCGCTCCCCGTCGCCGGAAACGAAATCGTATTCCTCGTCGTTCCCACCCACTCGTTCGCGTTCACCCAGTTCTGCGGAAGCTGCGCGATCCCCGTGACCGGCCACCCGCCAATGTAAGTGCTCCCGCTTCCCGCGCCTCCGCCGTACCGTTGCGACAGGTAAGCGCTTGCCCCGATATCCCACGTCCCCAGTGTCGCTCGGTTCGTGCCATTCAGATCCTCCGCATACGCCGTCACCGCTCCTCGTCCCACCGCCGGCGAGTTTGCCCCCGCCACGGTCAGGTCCACCGCCCCGCCCGTCGGATTCTGTACGTACCTCGCGCTTCCGCTCAATCCGGTTCCCGCACTCAACGCGTTCGCCAGCGCCGTATTCGTCAACCACACTCCGCCATTCGCCGTCACCGCATCCAGCAGATATCCCAATTCCGTGTTGCTGATGTCCGGGGTATTGTCCCCGCGCGAGTTGTAATGCGTGAAAAAGCCCATACGGGATTCCCCACGCCGCAGCTCGAAACACCAGGCTCGCCGCCATCTGATTGATCTGCGCCTGCGTCAGGCCGTGAATCTGAATCGCCGCCAGACTGGTGATGTTCTGAACATCCACTCCATTCGCGTACAGCGAATTCGCGCTCGCCGTCGCGTTGTCCTGCCCCTTCATCGCCAGGCTGCCCCGCGCCGCCGTGTATCCCGCCGCCATCGCATCCGCCTCTGTCGTTGAATCTTCAATGCCGTCCGGATAGACATAGAAACCGTCACTCAACCCCGGCACGTTCGCCTCAATCGCCGTCTTCGATGCCGTCATCTCGTCCGGCACCAGCTTGGTCTGGTCATAGAGAACGGCATACGGCGCCGTCTTGATATCCTGATTTGTGACGTTTGCGAAGTTCGACGCGTGCGTGTTTGGACGGCTCAATGGCCAGTTGTTTGCCGTCCAGAGCGGCGAATTTTGCTGTACCGAATAATGCACGATCGATTGCAGGTAGGTGAACAATTGCTGCGCTGTGTAGGGAGCCGATGTCTGCGGATTCATCGCCAGGTTGACGCTCAAGTTATCGCCAGAAGCTCCCGTTACATTTGTACTAAGTACATTCCCGGCGATCGAAAGCGTTGCCGCCGTCCCGCTCCCGGTGTATTGCAGCACCAGCCCAGGCGCGTTCGGATACGGCGGCGCATTCTGCGGATTCGCGTTCGTCGTGTAGTACTGGTGCGACCATGAATGCGAATCGATTTCGTTCCCCGCCCCGTACCAGGCGTTGACACTGTTCCAGTCCACGCTGTACGACGGCACCACCGCCGCGCTGAATTTATCCGTTCCAGTTCCGTGTGCCGCGAACACAACTGGCAGGCTGTTGATGTAAGCCTCGGTGAGGGGCTGTGATCCCACATCATCCACCGTGAACGAAAACCGCGCCGGATACGTCGCAAAATTCGTCACCACCGGCGCAATCGCGGACGAAACATTCCCGCTCCCCGCAATCCCTCCCACCACATCGCTCGTAGGAAACTGCGCCACATTATTCCCATAGAAGTGCGAATAAGAGTAGGTGGCGTGCCCCGTATTGTCCTTCAATCCCGTATCTCGGTTCGCATATCCCCGGCAATTCGTAACCGTGATTGCCGTCGCCGTTCCGTCAAATCTGAATCCGTCGTAATTTAAATACGCATCATCGTTGATAAACTGAACGTTCGCCGGGTTAGTCGCATTGACATAGAACCCCAGCGGTGTAGCTCCATACGGAACCATCCCGTCGACTTCCATGTTCGCGAATACCAGGTTATCCGACGCTCCCGTTACACTTACGCCCATATAGTCAAAACTTTGTATCTTGATATGCTGAACTGTGATCCAGTCCTTACCCGCAATCGATACCATCGCCAGCCCACTCGCCTGGCCGACCACCGGAACGATCGAACTGTAGTAAGCGGAGGGCAGAGTCCCGTTCGGCGAATAAATATAGAGTGTCGGATAGACTACGCAGAAATCGCCGTACCCCAGAATCACCCCGGTCGATGTGCATCCCGGACTCGGGATCCGCTTCCTTCCCCACAACTCTCCCAGTTGCAGGTTATTGATCTGCGGTGACGCAATCGCCGTCGAGAGTGTCGTCGTATAAATGTTCCCTGTATTGTGCGTCCAGCTCGCCCCAGCCAGGTTGATGACCGGCGTCAGCACCGGCGCCGCTCCTGTTCCATACGCATCAAAGCTGATCGGATTCTCCGGTGCTCCTGAGGACGGCGGGATCAGTTGCTCATTCCACGTGTCCCCGCGCTTCAGATAGATCACGTCCCCGGCTGCGAATGTTCCGCCATTCACGTGCACTCCCAAGGTTGCCCACGGTGTCGCTGCCGACGTCCCGTTGTTCCCATCGCTTCCGCTGCTCGAACTAACGTAATGCCTGATCGCCGCTGCCGCCCCGGCTCCAGAGAGTGCAACCGTCTGGTAGGCTCCGCCGGCACTGTCCAGAAGGGTAAGAGTGTCTGACTGCGCACCCGTAAAAGTGGGCGTAAAGGTCAGAGTAACCGTGCAGCTGCCACCGGCCGGTACTGTCCCGCTGCAAGTGTTGGCGCTGATGGCAAACTGCGTTCCGGACTGAAGCGAAGGCGTTGCAACAAACGATAGCCCGTTCGTACCAGAGAACGCCCCGATGCCATTAGTCAGCGTAACCGTCTGAGCACCAGAGGTTGTATTCAGCGCCTGGCTTCCAAAGTTGATGTTAGAAGCGCTCAACGAAGCCAGGGCCCCGGAGCCTTGCGAGGTCGAGGGGCAAGACCCCACCGTTAGGTTACTGGAATTCCCGCCAAGAGAGTTGCCCGTACCTGTGGCCGTTCCTCCAGAAACGTAGATGGCATAGCCGCTAAACGATCCGCTAAACGTGTTGTTGTTGATACAGGCCGTTGTGCCGCCAGAGGCAATGCCGATGTTGCCAGGAGTCGAGACCGCCGCGCCAGCAACATAGAAGTTCGCCGCAGTCGTATTCCCCCCAATGGTCGTATCGATCACATGATTTCCCGACACGCCAGAGTAAGTGCCGCCGAGAATCGTGTTGTTGACATCGTCGGTATGAACGCCAAATCCGTAAGTGGCTGGGCTGGTAACGCTGACCGAACCGTTGTAGAAAGTGTTGTAGGAAACGTTGCCCTCGTTCTGCCCGTTGTCATCTCCGTAAAGATTGACCCCGAACGAGGTGTTTCCGGCGATCCCACTAACCGTGAAGTTAGTAAATAGATTCCGCGCGGTGAAGTACTCAAGCGTCAGCCCGTTGTCTCCCAGCGCCACACTCGGCTGATTCGTCACGGTGAGATTCGCCCAGCTACAGTACCGGCAGTCATCCAGCTTGAAGGGCCGCCCCACTCCGTTCGTAGTCGCGTCGATCGTGATGTTTGTTCCGTAGGTGTTCGCGCCTTCGGAATGCGCAAACGCAAACACGCCATCCGCAACCGTGCCCCCGTTGCCCGAGGTGATCGACATTGTGTTGAAGACGAGGTTCCCGGAATAAATCGAGTTGAATCCAGACTGAAACGTTCCCCCGCCCCCGCCATTGCCTGTTCCTGTAATAGTGATGTTGTTGAACGCGACGCCATACGTGTAGCACGCCGTAATCCCCGCCCCGTTGAACGCGCACCCTCCCAGGCCCGTGAAGTTCTGCGCCGTCACATTGGTGAACGTCGAGTTCACCAGGTTCGTGATGTTGATGGCATTTCCCGCCGTGTGCGCGTTGCCGTCGAGGACGATGTCGTGGAAGTTGAGACCGCTGACGGGAGTGTTCAGCAGTTTTACGTTCGCTACTTCATTCGCTGTCGTGGTCGAGAACGTATCATGCACCATCGTGGCGACGGTGGCCAACGTTCCAGCACTGCTGGTCAGCAGCAGGACTTCTCCGCGCTGGCCGGATGCCCCGGTCGGTCCCTGCTCGATCAGAATGTAAGATCCTGCCGCCGCCCCTAAGGCTACGAAGTTGGCGCTGATCGTCTGTGACAGCTCGTTCGCGTTAGCCGTAAGATTCTGGCTGCCCGTCGTGCCCGCCGAACCTCCAACTGTGAAGACCGTTCCCCCGGAAGCATACGACTTAACCGTCGCCGCGCCGCTCGATCCGCTGACTTCGACGTTATTGACCGAGATCCTAGTTAGGGCGGAAGTTACTTTGTAAGTTCCGGCAGGGAATAAGAGGGTATCGCCCGCCGCCAACTGTCCAATACAGGTATTGATCGCCGCTGTGTCATCCGTCGTGCCATTACCCGTAGCTCCGCAGGTTTGGACATTGCGCACCGTCGCCCACACGGGCATGCAGCACAGCAAGCCGATCGTAAGTATGCGCGCGAATCGAATCATAAAAGTTTGCCTATCGAATCAACAAGTGCGTCTTAGCTTGAGCGCGGATTGCCCTGGTGAAAATATTCGGAGACGCTCACTTGGATGTCTCCACTAGTGGCCGACGATACGAAGTAAGGTACAAGGAATTCCTTCGTGACACCTTAGTGTCCTTTGTGGTTATAGCCTTTGCGTCGGTCCGCGAAAACATCGCCGCCCGCAGGAGCACTTTGCCCCCGCAGATTTCCGCTCACTTCACCACCAACGCCGGCACGTTCGCTCCCCAGCTCCATACGTCCGCCTGCGCTGTGAAGTTCGCCAGCGCTCCGCCTGACGTCGTTCCCGCAGTCGCGCCATTCAGAAAGCTTACCCCCAGCGTGCTGTTATCCGCTGTGATCGACGCGCACGACGACGCACAGTTGCTCGTGATCACCACGTAATATTTCCCCGGTTGCAGCGTCTTCGTTCCCTGCGACCAATTCAACGTTCGCGCGCTCGCCGACGGCGAGAACGTCGTTCCTGCCGTTGCTCCAATGTTCAAGATGATCTGGCCCGCCGAGTACGCCCCGCCGTTGCAACTGGTCTGCCCGCAAGCGATCCCGATGTCGTACAGGTTTGCGGTGTTGTCCGCCGCGTACACGTAATATGCCACGCTGCTCGTCGATAGCGGATACGTCAGCACCACGCCCCACATCTTCACCGTGTTTTGCGCGAAGGCAGCTCCCATCCCGCCTCGCACCGCCGTAATCCACGGCACCGTATACGGCCCGGCCAGCACTCCGCTGTCCGTCATCGTTGCATACCCATTCGCCTTTACATAATCACCCGTCGCAAGACTGCCGGCCGGACTCAGCCCCGCCACCACATTCGGGAACGCAGTCATATTCGCCGCACTGAGTGCCGGTGCATTCTTCAGTGTCGGCGCCTGAGCCGCCGAACCAGTTCCGGTCGAGGTCAAAACCTGGTCCGTCGCTGCGTTGTTTCCCGCCAGCATCCCGGTTGTCCCCGCCCCCGTCTGGTAAGGTATCGACCCAATGCCGCCCCCGGCCACATTCGTCGTCGTCGTCGCACTGCTCGCATTCCCCGTCGTGTTCTGATTGAGCGTCGGAATATCCGCCACCACAATTGCCCGGAAGCCCGGCGCCCCCGCCGTCCCGCTCGGCGCCGCAAAGAACGAATTCGCCGTCTGGCTCGGCCAGGCCGGCACTGGCTCCGTCACCGTTCCCGTGAAGGTCGGTGACGCCAGCGGCGCTGCGCCCGTTACCTGCCCCACAGAATAGTCGCCGCTCTGTCCGCTCACCGCGCCCGTTCGCCCGAACACCGAAGTGACCGCGCTCCCTCCCGTCACAATTTTCTGCGGAGTTCCCCCACTCGCCGAAATGTAGAAGTTCCCGTCGTTCGAGATCCCGATCGAGCTCGTCCCCGCAGTCGCCGCCGCCATCGCCGATCCCGGAATCGGAGTGTCCACTTTCCACGGCCCGGTCACGATCAGCTGCCCGCCTACCGTCACATTCCCGCCGAACGTTCCGCTGCTTGCCGAAATTCCTCCGCTTCCCGAATAATTCAACGTCGTCCCGCTATCAGTCAGCGCCGCATCTCCGCTCACCGCCGCCCCGTTCGCGGAATACATTGCCATCTGCGACGTCGCTCCGCTATTGACCGTCCCTGTTCCCCCACCGCTTCCACTTCCGCAATCCGCGCCAGCCCCCGAAACCACTCCCGTCGCGTTAACGTGCAGGCATTGTGTCGTCCCTGTGATTCCCGCGAACGTTACACTCGAGTTCGCCACCACTGCGCCAGAAAAGTTCGCACTGCTTGCGGAAAGATTCGTGAACGATCCCGCTGCGGGCGTCGTGCCTCCGATTGCTCCCTCCAGGCCATTGGGATCAACCGATGCCACGATCGCCCCCGACACTGGATTCGAGCCCGACGCTCCCCCTGTCGGAGCTATGCGGAAGTTGATGTTCCCCGGAGTTCCAGCGCCGGTCGGAAGTCCGCCTTGAACATCGGTCGACGCTCCATTTTGATCGACTCCTGTCGGCGTCGCTCGTCCCAGCACTCCGCCAAACTCCAAGATGGTTCGGGAAATCGAGTTCGTCGAGAACGGATCGCTGCGCCCTCCAATCCATGTGTCGCTGCAGGCGTTGGCGAGCCCACCGTTATAACCGCACGACCATACTAAGGGCGTACTGCCCAGGTTTCGCTGGAATGGCCCGTTAAACAGCGTGCCCAGCGCCGCATTCGGATACTTCCAATTCTGATAATGATAATTTCCGGCGCTATCGCTGATGGTCGTAAGAATATGAGCATCCCAATCGTGATTCAATTCCTCGCTCCACCATCCCCCGCCCACCGAAGGCAGCCAGTCAGCACGCGTAACTGTAAGATTCCGCGCGACGGCAGTCGCCGATAGATTGACCTGGTCTCCCGGCATAATCACGTTTTCTACCGTGCCCTGCATCCCAGCATTCCCGTTCGATCCGTCAATGCCTCTTTCATTCAGCGCAACCAGCGTCATCCCGCCGCTGACCACCGTGCCTCCGTTCCATCCCGGTTCCACCACAAATGTGCTAGTCGAGTCCGGTGCAGAGCACGCAATCCCTGCGTACTTAGTAAGCCAACTACTTACTGTGATAGTCGTCGCCGTGTTGGCTGTTACCGCTCCGTAGCAGCCAACATTGGTTCCGTGCAGCACAGCAACATACATTCCAATGAACGCGCTCGAAGTCCACGATGCTCCCGAGTTCACAATAGTCGTGGCGCTTCCGCTGGTCGCCGCAATCGGACTGCTCGGCGTCCCGATTCCGCCAAAGCCAGGCGCCGCGTCCACCGTGACCTTGTAATACTGACCATCGCCAGCCACACTGCCGCCCATCATGATTGATCCCACAGGATAAGTCGCTCCCGGCGCTGGATAGGCGGATTGATTGATGGTGTAACTGTTCTTGACCTGGCCAATCCCGGCAGAGATCAACCGCCGGCTTTCCGAGCGCACGTTATCCATGATGCAGGGCTCCGTGCCGATCTGCAGCGAGCACCACATGTCGAAGCCGGTTTGCGTCGCGAATCCGTTCTCCTCCGTAGTGTCGCGCAAAAACACATGCCCGCCGCCGTAAGATGCCAACCCGTACAGCGGATTTCCTTGCATGTCTCCGCCGTACCACCCCACATCAATCGCGTTCGTCGCGTCCTGCCGCCCCGCGTTTCGCCCCGTGTTGTCCCCGCCAATCTGCCATACTGCCCCGGTGAAGCTCTCGCCTTCGCAGTTCCAGCAATAGACATTCGATCCCTGCGCGCCTCCGCCGCTCTTGGAAATCAAAACTCCGGTATCGACAATTCCGTTTCCATTGAAAGTATTCCGGTTGAAGTCGATAAACTGTGGCGCCAGATCTCCCGCCGTAGTAACTCCGTTGTAATCGAGGTCAATCAGCGCGTTGGTAGAAGCCGCCGCGCCCGTCCATATGCAATCGTCGAAACTCCCATAAGCAACCGATTGTCCGTCGATGATGCGCAGATTATTCGCGTTCTGCGTGATCCCGCCGCTCAGCCTGTGGTCGCACTTCACCTTGAAGTTCAGAACGTCGTAAAACTGCAATTCGCCATTGATGTTGTAATTCCCGCTCAGAATCAGAGGCTTGTTCCACACCGACAGCCCGCTCCCATTCGTCCGGCCGGTGCCAAACGCTCCGTGAATCGCCGCCTGCAGCGCAGGAGTATTCACCGCGGCGCTGGCTGCCGGAGACGCACCCCACCACTCCGGCCGCACTTCACTCAGCGTGGTGTTTCCGGTAAAGTCGATAATTCCCTTAGTCCCGGTAGCATTGTAGAAAATCTGATGGTTGTCAGGATTGAAAATCCCTCCCAGGTGGGCGACCGTCCCCGATCCCGGACGCAACGCCAGCAAGTTGTACACTTCATTTGCCGGAAGACTGGAAATGTTTTGCGTTGCCGTCTGCGACCCTCCCGGCGACGACAATAGATACTCCGCGCATAGATACCCGCTTATAGTTTGTCCGGCAGTGCCCGCCGGTTGAGTGTACCCGCTTCCAGCGCTGCAAGTCTCCGCAGTAAATGCCTGGCCTCCATAACTGAGTAGCAAACTGCTGGCCGTAGTAACCGCCGCTCCCGAACTCATGGGATTACTTACGCTGTTACTCGAAGCACCTGCTCCATCGACCGCGACGATAGGTCCCAGCCCGGAGAATTGCTGCACGATTACTTGGCTGTTCGTCAGTGTCCCGTTCGCCGTTGCGGTGATCGTGCAACTGCCTCCCGCAATGTTCGCCGCTACCCACGCTCCCACGTTGCGCGGCTGCCCGATCAACGATTGCTGCACGTGCGCAAACTGGTCTCCGCAACTGTCTGTGACGCTGCTGAATACATAAGTGAAACCCGGGTATGGCGCCGCGAACACCACCAGCGTATTACCCGCCGTTGTGCTGAGTGTTGTGTTGCCATTCAGCGCTACCGACGACGAGCAACTGGCAGTCGCCCCGCATTCTGCTCCCGTCCCGTTGACAAAGGCTGCTCCCCCTGGAGCCGTCGTGCTAGTCAGGGTTTTCCACGCGCCCCCGGCGGAATAGTCCACCAATACGTTCGCCGGGATCGTGATGTTATCCACCGCAGTAACTCCCGGAGAAAGCTGAATCGTTGCGCCCGATGACCCGATGGTCGTCAGCAACGCCTTCACCGCCACCGTATTATCGGTCGCGCCATCGCTCACAATGCCATAAACCCGCGCATCGTACGCCGCGCTGGACAATGGGCTGTACTGGCCGCCACTGTAAACCAGTGAACTCCCGGTCGACGGCCCGCTCGTCGAAACATTAATCCCCTGGATGCTGGTCGCATTGCCGTTGCCGCCTCCACTGCCGCATGCTCCCCAGGTTCCATTCCCCAGCAGGCAACTTCCCGCCGTCGCTGTCCCGGTTCCCAATTCACCCGTGGGAACCAGCCCCGAAATCAAATCTGCTTTCCCACTCAATCCAAAATCCACATATTGCTTCGCCGTCGCCTGCAGAGGCGCCACCGGATTTCCCGGCAGCGTCAGCGGCCCCGTCAGCGTCCCGCCCGCCGTTGATAAGTAACTCCCCGATCCCACGCCGGTCACGCTCTGATCCACGTATCCCTTCGTCGCGAGGTCCGTGGAGTTCGTCGGCGCCGGAACAGTCGGAGAACTCGCAAATGTCTTCGTCCCGCTGATCGTCTCGGCCCCATTTAGATGCACCACCGCCGAATCATCCGCCTTCGTCGCCAGCCCCGAATTTACATACTGCATCGATACCGGCTGCCCCGCCAATCCTGATCCCGGCGTCGTCCGCACCGTTGCCAGGTTCGCCGGAGACGTCGTCGGCACCATCCAGTACTCCGTTTTCACCTGCCCGGGGCCTAGCTGGTACACGACGGTGTAATACACTCCCGCCGGCGTCGCTCCCGCGTTCGGAACCAGCCCCACGCTCAGCGCTCCGTTTGCTCCCAGCGCCACGCTGGTCTCGCCCGCGGCCACCGCCGCCCCGCTCGCCGAAACAAATGCCGGCCACGTGATGATCACGCTCCCGCTCGCCGCCGTCCCGTCCGCCATGTACACCGTATCGGCAATGGTCGTCGTACCGACCCCACCCTGCGGAGCTCCCGCCGCCGAAATCCATAGCCCCGATGCCGCCACGATCGCTACCGCCCAATAAAAAAGCCGCCCCATAGGGCGGCGGCCCGAGTCCAACATTTCGTTCCTCCAGATTCTCTCTGCGAATTCCTACGCCATCACTAGTCTGTGTGGATAGTCTGTGTGGAGCGGGCACTCTTGCCCGCTGCTTTTCAATCTTGATTTCCGCTGTGCGCCTCTGTGTCCTCTGTGGTCAAGCTCTTGAGCCGTCCAAAAACCTCTCCACGCTCTGCACATACACTTCCGCAAAATCCGCCACCGGACGCTTCCCCTGAATCATCCCCATCGCGTCCTCAATCGTCCATCCCATCGACCCCAGCACCGCCAGCGTCATCATCGGCGCCCGATGCACTCCCGCCGCGCAATGGATGTACACCTTCCCATCGCCCTCCAGCGCCGCTTCCGCAAACTCCACTCCGCGCCGGAACAGCGCCGCCGGCTTCTCCTCAAAATCATCGTCCGTCGGATTCCACAGCACCTCAATCCCGTGCTTCTCCGCCAGCGGCGTGTCGTCGAACTCGATCTGCATGTCGATGATGTGCGTGATCCCCGCCCTCGCCACCGCCGCCATGTTCTCCGCCGACCAGATCCCTCCGCCCACCGCGATCCGATCCGTCAACCACGTGATATCCATTCCCGTCCTTTGAACGCTTTCCAATTCTACGTGATCGAACTCGGTCGACTCCTACCCATCGCATGTGGGCAGCGAATGTGGGGACAACAGCCCGGCCGTCCGGCGGCGCAGAAGTATCGCGCCGCAGCTTTCCCACTCCTATACGCCAACCTTCTCCGGCTCCGCGCTCTTCTCCTCACACTTCTCCTCACACTTCTCCTCACACTTCTCTTCGTCCTTCTGCCCAGACACATTCGCCGGAATCACCACCGTGTCCTCCGCGTCATACTGATCCGCCGCCACCGGCGTCATCGGTATATTCAGCGTGCGAAACAAGGTCTTCGCCAGGCTTTCCTCTTCCTCCGTCGTATCCGTCCCTTCGGGCGGAGGCCCGATCTTCGCCACCTCGAACAGAAACTTCACTGGCGACACCTGCCCCTTCTTGCCCTCCTCAATCACCGCCGACGCCATCGATGTCGCGTTTGTTTCCACCAGCATCGCCACATCCTTCCACGTCCCCACCGGATTCAATTCCTTCTTATTGCTCGGCTTGGCCCGCTTCCCTACACTTTTCTTCTTAGCAGCCTTTTTCGCCCCCGCCTTGCCCTTCGCCTTTTTCTTGATCATTGCCCGACCCTGAGATGAATTTTGCAACTTTCCGCCAAAAACAGAAGGCGCGCCCTCGGGCGCGCCCTCTACAGGAGACTTCCTTTGTCTCACTCTCTATATCTAGAATATCAAATCGCGCAGGGTATTTGTAACATGGTTTCCAACTTTTTATTTCCCATCTGCACAACCACTTAGCAAAAAATCGTCCTCTTTACCCCCTTGACAGGTTTTTGCCACACCCGGCGTAAGTACATCGAGTAAGTCGACTCTCAGCAAGATATCGCTCAGTTGGTCAAGTGACTCCAGAAGTTTGCGATGCACCGTCATCCGCGTGCATCCCAGCAACCTTGCCGCGTCCTCCTGCTTGTACTCCTGCAGCACAATTCGCCCCAGCACCTGCCGCCCGAAGTCGTCCAGGTACTCCAGGCATCTCTCCATATCGTGCACAAAGATGACCCGGTCCTCAAACGTGGCCATCTGATACTTCGTGATCCGGCTGCGGAAAAATTCCCGCCCCACCAGCGACGGTAGCCTCCCCGTTTCGATCGAGTAACGCATGTACCGTCGCAACATGGCCACCGTCCTCGCCCGATAGATCCGCCGCTTCCGCTGTTGTTCGTACAACGCCCACGCGGCATTTTCCAGTTCCTCCGCGGATTTCCCCACGCCAACCGCCGCGTCTTCCCCGGAAACCGTCGACGCGTCCTGCTGCTGGAACTCAACTTCGTCCAAGCTTTCCCCTGTGTTCCTCCGTGCCCCCTGTGGTGAATCCGAGATGTCTTCCGCGTTCCTGCGCCGTGATCCCTCCAAACCACCCGCCGGACGCTCCGCCTCAGCCGCGATCCACGCCACCGCGCTCACGCCACACCTCCCGCGGACTGCAGGTCACCCGACCCATCCTCCTGAATCACCGCGTCATAGCTCTCCACCACAGTCCGTCTGCCCACCGGCAGCTTGGGATGTGCCCGCCTTTTCGGAATCGGCAAGTCCGCGATCTTCGGCTGGCATTTCTCGCAGTACACGCCTCCTCCTCCTTCCCGTACCCACAACCCGCCACAGTGCTCGCAATACTTCAACTCCACCCGCGTCTCGTTTTCTCTATCTCTGCGATTGCCATTCATCACTTCCTCCAGGATTTAAAAGTATGATTTCGCTTCCCCCATCCCGGCCGTTTTCTATGGCCGGGCCGGGGATGCTGCCTACTTTGAAAATGCCTCACGCGCCCAAAACACGAGAGCCCTGCGTCGATTTCCGCGAATGCGGGAACCAAACGCAGGGCTCGTTTCTCTTACGATGACCTGCTTCAGCTATTTACTTTTTATGAGTTCCTAAAATCCTGCCTGGGATCTTTGCCTCTCACCCTCCCGAAATCATGCCACCTCGTCGTCCACCCCCGCACTCGACCGCTGCCGGAAGTATCCTTCCTCGTAGCCCGACTTCAATACTCGCCCGTTTTGCATCACCACGCTCACTTTTCCCGTGAAGCGCAACGTCAGCAGCAACCGCTCCATGGACGCCGACAACACTTCGGCCGACTTTACCTTTCTCCGAAATTCTCCGAAGTTCCTCTCTTCGTTGACGTTATCCGTGTTATCCGTCATATTCTCGTCCCTGGAGCATATTGGCCCCTAAGATGCCGCGATCCTATCGCTGTGGATTTTCTCAGTCAAGGTTACATTGGCCAAACTTACCTGTGGAAAACTTTTCCACGGCTAACTCACCCCCACTTGGCCCCACTTTTCTTCGCTCGTATCGCTGAAACAGCGCCGGTACCTCGACTTACCTGACGGCCGCAACCACGCATCCCGCGCCGGAAGCCGGATGCTATACTCCGGTTAATGAAGTTCAAGGCCCTGCAAGATAACCTCCGCAAAATCCTCTGGCAACGGATCGATAGCGGCGAACTCACCGGACTCCGACTCGCCCAGCAAACCGGATTCAAACAGGCCCACATCTCCAATTTCCTCAATCGCAAGCGCGGTCTCAGCATCGAGGGCATGGACAAAGTCCTTTCCGTTCAACATCTCTCCGTCCTCGACCTGCTTGATCCCGCCGAAATCAACAAACGTGCCTCCATCGTCGCCCCCAGTTCCGACGAGTTCGAAAACGTCCTGCTTGCCGACCCTTCCACTGCGATCCGTCCCCTCATCACCGCCGATCAGGTGCTCGAACTCCTGAAATTCAAAAAGTCCTTCCTCCGCAAGCTCAAGCCCGAACCAGAAGGCGATCGTTCCGACTGGACCCGCTTCGTCCTCATCAAGCTTGATCCCCGCGACGCCGCCAGCATGTTCCCCCGTCTCTGGCCCGGGTCCACGTTGCTCCTCGACCGCCATTACAACTCACTTAAGCCCTACCGCAAAGGCGAATTCAATATGTACGCTGTTCTGAAAAACGATACTTGCGTGGTCCGATATGTCGAAGTAGCCAGAAATCATTTAATCTTACGTCCCCACAATCAGTCCTATCCCATCGAAGTTATCGCCCTGCCCCCAGGCAAGTCCGCCCCCGATTACCTGGTCGGACGCGTTTGCCAAATCGGCATGGAATCCTGATCCATTCGTTCATGTAGGGGCGGACGCATTCGCCGTGCCATCGCCAGATCCAACTCATTGTCATCCCGAGCGAGGCGAACGACTCGCGAAAGCGAGTGGTGAGCGCAGTCGAGGGGCCTTGAGTTGCGCTTCACTCCGTCATAAACGCGAAGAGATTCTTTCTCTGCGTTCTCTGCGAATCCTCAGCGCACTCTGCGGTTAAAGGTTTTCCAACGCGGGCTCTGACAAGACGAAGCGAGCACCACCCCATTGTCATCCCGAGCGCAGAGAACGACGCGCGAGGCGAGGAGTGCACGAAGTCGAGGGGCCTTGAGTTGCGCTTCACTCCGTCATAAACGCGAAGAGATTCTTTCTCTGCGTTCTCTGCGAATCCTCAGCGTACTCTGCGGTTAAAGGTTTTCCAACGCGGGCTCTGACAAGACGAAGCGAGCACCACCCCATTGTCATCCCGAGCGCAGTCGAGGGACCTTGCGCCTCTTACCCGAACCCCACAACCGCACCATCAGCCACACCGAAGCCGCCAACAAAAATGGCGAAGAATAAAATCCCGGCGCCGGACGCACGAACCTCACCGCCTCCACCGTGTGCCCAGCGATCGTTCCCAGCGTATGCCCCAGGGCATTCAAAAACTGAATCCCCGCATACACCCACGCCAGCGGACGCATCCATCCCACCCCACGCGCCGCCAGCGCCGTCAGCGCGAAACACAACAGAACCGCCACCATCAATCCCACCAGCCACTCCCGAAATTGAAATGTCGGCATGGGGAACCATCCCCACCGTTCTCTCAGCGCCGTGACCGTCGGATTGTAGACGTTGAGAAATCCAGTCGCGGCTTCATCCCATACGTGCAGCGCAAACGCAACCGTCAGCGCAAACCACGGCCACCCAAATCCCCGCGACGCTTCCTTTTCCATGACGCCCCCCGGCCCATTATGCTCTAACGGTAGATCGCGCCATGCTGTGCAGGAAAGCCCGCCGTACTCGACTGCACCGTCATCCCGAGTTTCCCACTGTCATCCCTAGCACAGTCGAGGGCCTTGACTTGCGCTTCACTCCGTCAAAAGCACGAAGAGAGTTTGTCTCTGCGTCCTCTGCGGAGTCCTCAGCGCACTCTGCGGTCAAAGATTTTCCGTGGCAGGCCAAGCAAAGCACAGCAAGCAAGCACTTCGCATTGTCATCCTAAGCGAATTTGTCATCCCGAGCGCAGTCGAGGGACCTTGTGTTTGTTCTTCCCTCGTTCATGTAGGGGCGGACGCAGCTTGTCTTGAGCTGAGTCGAAGGGGACCCGCCGGCGAAGCCGCCATGTCATAGCCGATGAAACTGTATTTAACGGTTTCCAGCCCTGCTGCGCCAGCCCGCTGTGGAAATCACCACTCCAATTTCCTCCCAAAATCGCCTAAATCCTTCTCTCTCGTAAGGAAAGCTGAGGTTACTATAGGCATATGTACTACTAGGTCCCGCTGACGGATACTTAAGAGTCTTATAACAGCGTTTGCTGGTTCCGGGGTTTATAAGACGAGTTGGCAATTTCGGTGAAGTCCTCCCCGTTGGGCCATCTGTACATTCGAGCGAAAGGATCGCTTTGTCGCGCACCCGCATCCTCGTAGCCGTGTCCGGCGTCTTGTGGCTGGTTCACGTCGGTGTGGCTCTTTTGCTCGGATCCAAAGATCCCGGCCCTACATTATCCGACGCGATTCAACTCATCCTGGCCGGCTTGCTGATCTGCGCCATCGCCGACGCCGCCCGGCGTTCCGAAGGGATGGCGCGCGCTTTCTGGCATCTCGCTGTGATTGCCTACGCATTCTTCACCTTCGCGCAGGCTCTCAGTGTTTATAACGATATCGCCCCCGTCCCCATTATCTTGGGCGTCACCAAGCTCCTGTTCTCGTTCTGGTTTGCGCCGCTCGCCATGGCGCTCTTTCTCGATCCTGAGCATGAGACCGAACGTCTCAACGTCCTGATGGCTCTGGACTTCGTGCAGGGCGTGCTGGTCTGCGTCGCCGCTTACCTCTATTTCTTTTACCTTCCCAAAGCTGAGAATCCCTCCGAGCTGTCCCATTCGGTCTGGGCTCCTTACTTCGGCGGCTACGGCCTGGTGGCCTCTGCGTTCATTTTGCGCGGGATCGTCACCCGCTCGCGCGACGCCCGCGTCCTGTTTGGCCGCATGGGAGCTTTTCTCGCTCTCTCCGGCTTCGTCGACGGCCTCTACTACTACGGCCCGGGACGCAACCTCAAAACTGGAGCATGGTTCGATCTTCTGTGGAGCGCGCTCCTCATCATCCCCATGCTCATCGCCGTGACCTGGAGGCAGGTCGAGGCTCCGGAGCTTCTCGTCGAGCCGCTGCGCCGCGAAAAGAGCACCTATACCGATACTTTCTTTCTGCTGTATCCGCTGCTGGTCCTGTTCATGTCGCTGCGCATCGCGCGCGAACGCCTGGCACTGGCCGCCGCCGTCGTTCTGCTCTCGTTCGTCTGCTCGAGCGCGCGTCTTCTGGTCACGCAGAATCGCCTGCTGCTCGCCAAAGACGCGCTGCGCCGCGAAGCCTCCCGCGACAGCCTGACCAGCCTGTGGAACCGCAAAGCGATCATGGGAATTCTCGAACGCGAGTTGCTGCGCGCCGAGCGCGATCGCCAGCCCGTCGGCCTGATCATGATCGATGTCGACCACTTCAAGAACATCAACGACAGCCGCGGACACGCCGCCGGCGACACCGTTCTTCGCATCATCGCCAGCAGCATCGCCGCCGTCGTCCGGCCCTACGATTCCGTCGGCCGCTACGGCGGGGAAGAATTTCTGGTCGTCGCTCCCAATTGCGGCATCGGAGAGACCTGGGAATTAGCCGAGCGTGTCCGCGTCCACGTGGCCTCCTGCAACATCAACGTGGCCGGATCCAATGTCAACGTCAGTCTTAGTCTCGGAGTCGCCACCGGCGAGGCCGCCGGTGATGTCGAGAAAGTCTTGTCCGCCGCCGACGCCGCTCTCTATCTCGCCAAGAATGCCGGGCGCAACCGCGTCGAGCCCAGCCTCGGCCGCGCCGCCAGCGCCGGCAACTCCACCACCCCCAACCGCGACTTCTGGCTCTGATTCCAGTCCTGTCGAGCGGAGGAATGTCAGCGAGCAATGTCATGCTGCGCGAAGAACGAGTTCGCGAAGCGAACTCGTTCGCAGTCGAAGCATCCCTACCGCGATTCTCAAATTTCCTGGGTTGTGATCACCGTCACGCTCGAATAATTTCCTGCCCGGCCCGTGTGCCTGCGGTGTATGTTTTCTGTGACCCCGGGAGGACATCCATGAACCGCAAGATGCTCCGTCTGGCTTCGCTCCTGATCTGCGTTGTCTGCTCTCTTTCCGCGCTCGCGCAGGAATTGCCCAAACTCGGTCGCCCCGAAGACGCCGGATTCTCTTCCCAGCGTCTCTCCCGCATCACGCAATTTTTTCAGAGCGAAGTCGATAAAGGAGCAATCCCCGGAGCTGTGCTGCTGGTCAGCCGCAACGGCAAAATCGTTTACCGCCAGGCCATCGGATATCAGGATCGCGAAAGCAAAATTCCCATGAAACCCGACACCATCTTCCGCATCTTCTCGATGACCAAGCCCATCGCCACCGTCGCCGTCATGATGCTGGCCGAAGAAGGCAAGATCAACGTCATGGCGCCCGTCGCGCGATATCTACCGGAGTTCAAAGACGTGAAAGTTGGCGTCGAGAAACCCGACCCCGCTACCGGCAAGCCCACTCTCACCCTCGAACCTCCCGTGCGCCCCATGACGGTGCAGGATTTATTGCGCCACACTTCCGGATTGGTCTATGGACCGTTTGGAAATACGCTCGTTCATCAGGCTTACAATCAGGCCAACTTGTTCGATCCCGGCCAGACGCTGGCCGAGTTCGTGACCAAACTCTCCAAGCTCCCGCTGGCCCATCAACCCGGCAGCACCTGGGAATACGGCATGTCAACCGATGTCCTGGGCCGCATCGTCGAAGTAGTTTCCGGTATGCCCTTCGATCGTTTCCTCGAAGAGCGCATCACCAAACCGCTTCGGATGCCCGACACCGCTTTCTATCTGAATCCGGCACAGATCGCTCGCACGGCAGAACCGCAAGTGGATCCTGCTACCGGGAAGCGTCCGCAAGTGGGCGAGGTTGCAGACCTCACGCGCGAAAAGGTGAAGTGGTTTTCCGGTGGAGGCGGCATGGTCTCGACAGCGTCCGATTATGCGCGCTTTTGTCAGATGCTCGTCAATCGCGGCGAGCTCGACGGCGTGCGCTTGCTCTCGCCGAAAGCTTTGGCGGTCATGACCTCCGACCAACTGCCTCCCGACGCCGCGCGTGTGGGCATGCTGCAAGCCACGCAGGATCTCAGTCCGCTCCCGGAACTGGGACAAAGCTTCGGCCTCGGCTTTGCCGTCCGCACAGCTCCAGGTCACACGGCGGTCTCGGGTTCCGTGGGAGATTATTTCTGGGCGGGAGCTCTCGGCACTTACTTCTGGGTCGATCCGCAGGAAAAGCTGTACGCGATCATGATGCTGCAAATGCCGTTCGTCGAGGCCGGACCATACCGCCGCGCCTTCCGCGAAACCCTCTACGGCGCCCTGTTGCATTAAAGCATGTGTGGGCTCTGATTGTGTGGTTGGGATTATTCGACTGGGAATTGTGTGACGGGATTATGTGGCGCGGGCACTCCTGCCCGCGAAGGTTTGCCCGGGACGCCGGCGCTACGCAAGAGGCGCCGGCAGGCCAGTTCGCCCTGGCGCCCCGGATTTTCCCGGCGATCTCTGCGAAATCCTCTGCGTGCTCTGCGGTTAAGCTCTTCTCCTACGTAGGATGCCAGGAATTCTGTGGGGGCCGCAGACCTTCCCCGGGTTGGTGGCCCGCTGTTTCTCCCAGGGCGATTCCGGTATAGGATGATTGGCAATGGCGTGGGGGCGAACATGCCACATCGTTTCGAATTCGATTTCCAGCACAAAATCCTGCTGACCATCATGGAAGGCGAAATCGAGGGCGCGGAGATTCAGACCATCGATGAAGACATGCGCGCTCGTATCGTGCGCATGCAGCCAGCCGTGGGCATCAGCGATCTCACCGGCGTCACGAATTTCAATGTGCCGGGAGAAATCATGCGGTCGGCCGCGCTGCGGCGTCCGCCCTTTCCGCCCGAAACCCCGCGCTTCATCGTCGCCCCGACCGATGTGTTGTATGGCATGTCGCGCATGTATGAACTGGTGGCCGATCGCCCGCACGGCAAACTGCAAGTCGTCCGCACCCGCGAAGAAGCTTTGTCGACCCTGGGAATACCAAACCCAAAATTCGAACCGATCGGCTAGAACCCAACTTCGCTCTGTTCGGCTTTCGTAACAAAAACCGCCGGCTTGCACTGTTCAGAAGGCCGAGGTCTAAGATGCCGGACGACGTAGTTACTCCCTCAATACGCTGATGAAACGCGCACCGAGCTAGCGAAGCGGTTCGGCGCGCGTTTCTTCTTTTACCGGCGATCCAGTTCTTACCGAAGGAGATCCCCATGGCCGTCAGAAAAATCAATCTGGCGCTTCCCGATTCGCGCAAAAATGTGGCGCTGCGCAATGATCCCACGCGGGTCGATCCCAAAAAGCTGAAACTGGGCAAGCAGGTCGCGCGCCACGATCCGCGCACACTGCTGCTGGCGTCGTACGTCACTCCGGCCCTGCCCCCGCCGCCGGCCCAACACGATCTCACCTCAAAAATAAATTCCTGGGGAATGATGGACAACGATCAACTCGGCGATTGCACCTGCGCGGCCGCCGGACACCTCATCATGGAGTGGACCGCCAACGCCGGCAAGAAAATGGTCACGCCCACCGACAAGCAGATCGTCGCCGCCTATTCGGCCATCACCGGCTACAATCCCGGGACCGGCGCCAATGACAATGGCGCGGTCGAAATCGACGTCCTCAACTACTGGCGGCAGAGCGGCATTGCTGCCCATAAGATCGGCGCCTATGTCGCGCTCGAACCCTCGAATCACATTCACATCATGGATTCGGTCTACATCTTCGAAGGCTGCTACATCGGCCTGCAGTTGCCGGTCAGCGCGCAGGCGCAGGTGCAGAATCATCAGCCCTGGTCCGTGCCGCCGGGAGGTCCCACCGGCGACGGTAAGCCCGGTTCCTGGGGAGGACATGCGGTTCCTGTCGTGGCGTATGATGCCCGCGGCGTCACCGTCGTCACCTGGGGCGCGCTGCAGGCCATGACCTGGTCGTTCTGGGAAGCCTATTGCGATGAGGCGTACGCCATCATTAGCCCCGACTACTTGAACGACAAGCAGGAGAGCCCCGCAGGATTCAACATGCAACAGTTGCAGGCCGACCTGGCCGACTTAAAGTGAAGGTGGTCGCCCGAAGGATTTTTTCGTCGCGCGGGAGGTGAGTCAGTTCATTTCTACAGCGCGAAATTTCCGAGAGGAGTCATCCCGAAGGCCCGCGTTTTCACCAGCGGGACGAGGGATCTCCCGTGGGCACACAGCCGGCGAAGTTCAAACTGGCTCACTACCGAATTACTCTCCGCGCGTTCGGCGGCCCCACTCGCACGCCCCCACCGCTCTGCTATCATCGCTAGCGGAGTCATCCAGCGTCGTCATGGGCATCAGAACCATCCTTCCATTGCAAGCTTGCCGCCCGCACGGCTATCGCCTGCAGGACGAAGACGAAGAAGACGACGCCATCCCCGTCATATCGGGTAGAGGAGAGGGCATCATGGACGAAGCTCCAGCCACCGGCTCGGGCCACGCGCGCCGCAATGAAGACATCGCACTCGATCTGATGAAGTTTGTCGCCATGACCACCGGCTATGGCCGCACCTCAAGCAGCGGCGGGGTCGGCTTCACCGGCGGAGGCACAGCCGCCAAGCCGGAAGATTACGCCGAGAAACTCCTCGAACTCTACGGCCGATGCCTGGGCGCAGTCAGTGGCAAGAAGTAAGTCGCTGGAGTCCTGTCATCCTGAGGGCCGCGTTTCTTGCGGCCGGAAGGACCTCTGCACTCCTATCAGCTGCTGGCATATTCCATAGATACTCTGCTGCGTAAACAACGATCGCAGCATTCCCCGTGCAACAAAAAACCGCGCCCTTTCGGACGCGGTTCAGTTTTTCGGGTGAGCGGGAGGCGCTCGCCGCCACGCTAATTCTTAACGGCGCTTCTTGCCTTTTTTCTTGGCAGGCTTTTTCTTCGCCGCTTTCTTGGCTTTCTTCTTAGCCGGCTTTTTGGCGGTTTTCTTTTTTGCAGGTTTCTTGGCCGGTTTCTTTTTTGCCGCCGGCTTTTTCTTGGCGGCTTTTTTCTTCGCGGGAGCTTTCCTGGCTCCGCCACCACCACCGGTGGGTACGGGTTTGGGAGCGGGAGGCGCTGGTACCGGCTCCGGTTCTATCGATTCAGAGACCGGCATGCCGGGCTCTTCTTCCTCTTCTTCTTCCTCTTCAAAATCTTCTTCGAGCGACTCGCTGTAGGCGCCGCTGTCGCCGAATTCTTCGTCTTCGTCACGTCCGTAGAGCGTGGGATCGTCGAACGTCATTGCTCCTCCTGATTTGAGTTGCGGCCGTGCGGCTGGCCGCCTCGGCTGCGGCACGGAGAGATTAAAAAGACCACCGGAACCTTCTGCTGTAACGGCGCCGGATTATAGCACGAGCCTCGGTGTCGACTGCAAGGACTCCAGTTACAGCTAGTGATGCAGTCTGATTCTGAAGGATCTCGCCCTGAAGGGATTTCGCGGGGATCACGCGTCGCGTCGCTCGCGAGATCCCTCGCCCCGCTCGTAAAAGCGCGGGCCTTCAGGATGACCCCGCGCTTCCCAGACCCAATTGTGCGTCGCATCCTAAAAGGAGTTTTGCGTAGCGCCGGCGTCCCGCCGGCTGTCGAGGGGGCGTCCCGCCCCCTCAATCTCGCCAACGACTAGGTTTCCACGTTTTCTTCCGCCGTCCCGCAATGTTCCCAATAGGTGAAGGGCCCACCATTGAGATTGTTCATCCGCGCGATGCTCCAGACCCGGTTGAAGCGGGTTTCGTGCTCGCCTTCGAACACGTCTTTGTAGCGGATGAATCCCGTAAAATGCACAAAGGATTTGAGTTCGCGGATCTCGTCGATCTCCTCCGGGCTGAAGGGATGGAGCACATCCTGCGCCGCCACCACGGGATTCTGGGCGCCGATGACGGCCGGAATCGGCATGGGCCGGCCATTGACGGCGCTGCGATCGGGATCGCGCGAGGGGCTGACATAGACCGACACATGCGAATCGACCACAAAGGCGTCGGTCGAGCCTTCATGCTGAATCGTGTAACTGGCGGGCGAAGGGGCGCCGAAATTTAGGTAGAAAGGTTGCAGCTCGACGCGCAGGCGGGCGCGCTCCTTGGAGATAATGCGCTCGATGGTTTAGCATCAAGCATTTTTATGCACTCTACCATGAAAGTGCCGGGAGAATGGATGGCGAAGCGCTTTCGCGTAGCAGCTTCGGAAAACAAAAAAGCCCTCAAGCTTGCATCCCTGAGGGCCCATGCATGCGGAAAATAATAGCGGAGAAGTTACTTCAGCGACTTCACGTATTCCGCAACGGCCTTGGCGTCGTCCGCCGCGAGTCCGCTGATGGCTTTCTTGTGCGGAGCTTTCTTGGCCTCCTCGCCCTTGGTGAGCAGATCGGTGATCTGATCGGCGCTCAACGCGGTGCCCTTCAGTGCCGGACCAATCTTGCCTTGCCCTTCGGGACCGTGGCAAGCAGCGCACTTTGCCTTGTAGGTGGCCGCTCCGTCTGCCGCGAAGGCAGGCAGGGCGATCGAAATGGACAATGCAGCGACGACTAACAGAACAATCAACTTCGTAATCCTCATGAGGTTCCTCCTAAGAGTAGTGAAAATAAAAATTCAAATCAGGGCCGAGCAACAACCGAAAATTGTACGATTGCGGGCGCAAGCCGGAATGTGATCGCGCGCACATAAGTTTGGGAGTGAAGGGGAATGAGAGGGAGTGGAATTTTGCTTGGGAAAGGAAGTCAAATTCCCCACCCTCTCGCACAAAACGCGAGAAGGGTGGGGCACCCGTTGTCATCTATTTCTTAAACTGGGGGGTGCCCCATCCTTGTCTCCGCGGCTTTTTGCGGAGACAGGGTGGGGACTTTGACTCTGCCCGCTGATCCGAGGCGTAGTCCCATTCCGTTCCCGTCTCCGTTCCGTCCACTGCGATTCGATCTCGACTACACACTCCGCGCCGGTGGCGTAATGCCGGAAGCTGCTCCAGGGCCAATCCTCAGGGCGCTCCACCAATCCTCGCCGCACCGGGTTGCGATGGATATACCGTAACTTCTCGATGCGCTTGGCCTCGCTCCAGACATTGAAATCGTAATACCGCGGTTCCCAGAACGGAGCGCCTTCGACCGGATGAAGCCTGTGCGCCGTGTTCTGCTTCAGCATCTGAAGCGCGACGGCAAGCCGGCTGCGTTCAGGTTCACTGATCAGAATGTGAACGTGTTCCGGCATGACCACGAACCCGCAGACGAAGAATCCGTACCAGCGTCGAGAGCGTTCGAGGATCTCCAGAAATACGTCGCGTGCGTTGGGCTCAGCTAACAGCGGGTCGCGATGCTGGCAGCTGAAGGTGATGAAATGCAGGCAGCGGGCTTCCTGGAATCGCTGAAGACGCCACGGCATGGGGACAGGGTAGTGCAGAGCGTGGGTCTGGGGATGTGATGGGTGCGCATATTTTTTCTTGTTCTTCCGGGAATGGGAAAAGGAAAGAGAGAAAGGAAGTCAAATTCCCCACCCTCTCGCACAAAACGCGAGAAGGGTGGGGCACCCCCTTGAATATTTCCCCTTTAATATTTTTCTAGAAATTCTAGCGGGCGATCTGGACTGTCAGGATCATGCCGGGACGAATCACCGCGATGTTGCGGTTGTCGCGCTTCAGGGCGGCGACGGTCGTGCGGTAGGCGTTCGCGATCGAATAGAGAGTTTCGCCCGATTTCACTTTGTGGTGCACGACCGCGACTTCCTCTTTTTCTTGCAGGCGTTCGATCTGCGAAGACTTTGACGCCGGCGGTTTCGCACTGGCGGTTTCCGTCTTCGGGCCGGCGGGATGCTTCGACTTGCGCGACGAGGCTAGTTCCGCATCGTGGGCGGTGGGCGAAATTGGCAGATGCAGCGCCAGAACTTTGCGTCCGCGAAGGCTGTCGCCACGCAGGCCGTTCCAGCGCCGCAGTTGCTGCGCCGAGATGCCGAAATTGTCGGCCACGGTTTCGACCGTGTCTCCCTTCCGCACGTGGTAGCGGGTAATGCGGCGCGCATAGGTGGCGCCGTCGCTCGTGGGATGTTTGCCGGGAGCGACCGGGATCACCAGCTTGGCGTCCGCGTCCAGCGCCGCCCCGTCCAGGTGGTTAGCTTCTTCGATCTGCTTCGCGGTGGTGTGATAGGTGCGCGCCAGGGTCGCCAGCGTGTCACCGGGCTTCACTTCGTGATAGCGCCACCACAGGCGCATGTCCGGCGGAATCGAGGCGATGGCGGTTTCGTAATCGTCTTTCGTTCCGGCGGGCAGGTGCAGTTCGAACTTGCCTTCGCGCGGAGTCGTTAGACGAAGCAGGCTGGGATTCAGGTCCTGCAACTCGCTCGCAGTGGAGTTCACGCATTCCGCGACCAGGCGAAGGTCGACGGGATAGTTGATGGTGATCGTGTCGTAGTCCGCCGGACGGTCCATCGCAACGTCATCTAACCCATACTGCGACGGATTCTTAGTCATGATGGTCACGGCCAGGATAATCGGCACGTAATTCTTGGTTTCTTTAGGCAGAACGTTGCGGTTGTAGAGTTCCCAGAAGTCGGCATAGCCGGTGCGCCTCACAGCAGCCTGCACGGTGCCGGGGCCGGAGTTGTAAGCGGCCATGGCGAGATACCAGTCGCCAAACTGGTTATAGAGATCTTTCAAGTGGCGAGCGGCGGCACGGGTCGATTTTTCGGGATCCTGCCGGTCGTCCACATACATGTTGTGGCTGAGGCCGTATCCGCGGGCGCGGCTGCCCATGAATTGCCAGATGCCGCGGGCGCCGACGCGCGAGACGGCGAGCGGATGGAATCCGGACTCGGCTTGTGCCAGATAAATCAAATCCTGCGGGACGCCTTCTTCCTTCAGAATCGGCAGCATCATGGCGCGATAGCGCCCGGAGCGCGAATAAGCGCGCTCGAAGACGCCGCGTCCGCGATTGGAGAAGTACGCAATGTAGCCGGCGACCTGGTCGGTCATCATCAACGGCAGATCGGAGTGCGTGTTCTTGATGTCGGCTTCGGCCTTGGCTTTGGTGCGGGCGTCGGCGGAAGGAGCCAGGCCGTTGGTTTCATCGATGGGAGCCGGTTCGGCTTTCTGTTGCTGCTCCTGCGCCAGTTCGTCGGCGGAAGTGCCGCCGGGATAGAGATCGTTGACGCCCTCGACGATGCGGTCGAATTCTTTTTCGAGGCGGGCATCGGAGCGGATGTCAAGATTGCTGCTCAACAGGGAGTTGAGAGCGGTGTCGAAATTCTGCTTGGCGTCGTCCGACTTGCCGGCGTGATAGTTGGCGAGTCCGATCTGATATTGCGTCTCGGCCCGGGCAATCAGGTCGGCAACCGGGTCATTGAGGCGGACGAGCTGTGTCGGTCCTCCGCCCATGGGCAGATTCTCAATCGCTGGGTCTACTATTTGGGAACCAGGAAGTTCGGATGTCTGCGTTGGAACCGGAGTAGGTTTCGCAGCCTGCAAGGCCGGTACCTTGCCCGGAGGAAGCACGGTGGCGGGTTTTTGTGCGCTCTGGCACCCGCACGTCGCCGCGACTATGGAAGCGAGCAGAGCGATGCGGAAATAATTGACTAATCGCATGCTTCTCTATGAGATGCGGAGTTTCCCCGTGAATGTTGAAGCCCGGTGAATTGTACCAAAAATCGTACCCTCCGGTGGGGTTAAGGTCAATCGCCGAAACGGAATATCGGTGGTTACTTTGGGCACAGCTGGAGGCAGGTTACTGAAAATGGCTCTAAGACCCATACCCGCTCCGGATGTGAAATTCTGATGAATTCTGATGCCAAGTACCGACGACGGGGTTGGAGTCGATAAAACTCGATGGGGCATGGCGATAGAACCCGGGTGCCCCATCCTTGTCCCTCCGCTTTTTGGAGGGACAGGGTGGGGATTTTGATGTTCGGTCCAGCAGGTCTAGATGTTCGATTCGGCACCCGCTAATGATGTGGGGTGAGTTTGATCTCGAACAGCTTGGGCCAGAGCTTTCCGGTGACGAACAGGCGATGGCCGGCGGAGTCGTAGGCGATGCCGTTGAGCACGGCGCCCTGTTCGCGCAGTTCGCGCTTGTCGATGATGCCGCTGAGGTCGATGCGGCCAAGAACTTTTCCTGTGCGCGGCGAGATGCGCACGATGTCGTCGGTCTGCCATACGTTAGCGTAGATTTCGCCGTGGATGTATTCCAGTTCATTCAAATTCTCGACCGGGCGGCCGTTGGCGTCTGTCACCTTGAGGCGGCGAATCACGCGAAACGTTTTCGGATCGAGAAAGCGCAGAGATGAAGTTCCGTCGCTCATGATCAGTTGCGTGGCGTCGTGCGTCAGTCCCCAGCCTTCGCCTTCGTAATCGAAGCTGCGCTCGAGCGCAAAGCTGAAGCGGTCATAGACCAGGGCTTTGTGCGAGATCCAGGTCAACTGAATCAGAGTGCTGCCCCAGTCGGTGAGTCCTTCGCCGAAATATTCCGCGGGCAGGTCGTGCTTCTGCTGAACATTTCCCGTGGTGAGGTCGACCAGGCGCAGCGAGGAGCGGCCGTTGAGCCCGGTGCTTTCGTAGAGATGTCCGTCGACGTAAATCAGGCCCTGGGTGAAGGCGTGCGGGTCGTGCGGATAAGTATGGACGATGGTGTAGCTGTCGGCGGGAGCGGAAACCTGCGCCGCGGCGAACGAGGCGGCGAGAGCTCCGATCAGCGTAGCAAACCGGATGGCGCGGAACATGGATGTTCCATCTTATTACGGATGTGATTTACCAAATGTGGAACCTTTAGTATGTGGAGCGGGCACTCCTGCCCGCTGCTTTTGATTTTGATTTGTGGGGCAGGGAAGAGCAACAGCAAGAGCAAAACCAAGAGCAGCGGGCAGGAGTGCCCGCTCCACAAACGATGCTGCGCGGGAGTATCCTCACTGCTACAGGATTCGACGTTTCCCCAGGCGATTCGAATGTTTCGGTGGGGTTCCATGAAAAAGCGGTTGCGGCTTCTGCAGTCGTATCTCTGCCGTCGAGCAGCGGGCAGGCAGGTGTGTTGCGCGTCCGTGGTGCTAATCCTTCTCGTCTGCTCAATGCTGCTGCCACTGGCTGCGCAGCAAACCCAGTCCTCGGCGCCCGCCAATAATTCCTCGCATCCTTCCGGCAGCAACTCCGGTCAATCCTCCTCATCTTCTTCCGAAATGGCGGTGAAAGAGGAAACGACTACCGCGAAGGTGGCGGAGGCGGCGAAGTTCCGCGTCAATGTGCGGCTGGTGCTGGCGCGGGTGGTGGTGCGGGATGCGAACGGCCACGCGGTGGGAAATCTGCAGAAAGAAGACTTCGTTATTTTCGATAACGGCAAGCCGCAGGTGATCTCGAATTTCGATGTGGAGCATCCGGCGTCCCAAGCCGTAGCCGCGAGTGCAGCATCACACTCGCCGGACACTGTCCCGGCTCCAGCCGCCGCGACGAAGCCGGCAGAGCCGCTGGCATTTCCGTCGCGTTACGTGGCTTATCTTTTCGACGATGTGCGGCTCGATTACGGAAATCTCGATATTGTCCGCGAGGCCGCGAAGCGCCGCCTGCAAGCTTTGCCCCCTGCCGACCGGGTTGCGATTTTTACGACGTTGGGGCAGACGGTTCTGGATTTCACCGGCGACCGCGAGAAGCTGCGGCAGACGCTCGATCGATTGCAACCGCGTCCCACCATTGCGCAGGGATCGCAGACGTGCGACATCAGCTTTTATATGGCCGATCTGATCGTGAACAAGCGCGATCCACAGGCCTTGCAGACGGTTTTGAATGAAGGGTGCATAAGCAGCGCGGCCGCGGCGGAAGGCGCCGCCACCCAGGTACTGAGGATCGGCGAGCAGGACAGCCGGACAACGCTCAGCGTGTTGAAAGATGCGGTGCGCCGCATGTCGGCGGTGCCGGGCCAGAGAAATCTGGTTCTGATTTCTCCCGGCTTTCTGACCCCTGAGCTGGAGTACGACTATAACGAAGTCATCGATCGCGCCATCCGGGCGCAGGTGGTCATCAGCTCACTCGATGCCCGCGGCCTGTACGTGATCATCCCCGGTGGCGATGCCAGCCAGCAAGGCCATCCGACTGTCTACGTGCCGGGTCAGGCCTACACGCCGGCGTCGCGCGCTCAACTTGAGGTGCAGGCGGCATCCGCAGAGAGCGACATCATGGCCGTGCTGGCCAACGGCACGGGCGGCATTCTCTTCCAGAACAGCAACGACATGGAGCAAGGCCTGCAGCGGGTCACGGATGTTCCCGAGAGCTGGTACGTGTTGGGATTCACGCCGCAGAATCTGAAGATGGATGGCAAATTTCATTCGTTGAAGGTGAGCCTGAAAGAGCACCAGAAATATTCGCTGCAGGCGCGCACTGGCTACTAGGCTCCAAGCCACGCGGCGGATGCGGCGGAAGAAGCCAAGCGTGAACTGGAAGATGAAGTGCTTTCAAGCGAGGAACTGCACGAGCTTCCGGTCGAATTGCACACGCAGTTTTTCAAGCCCACCGACGACAGCGCGAAACTGACGGTGCTGGCGCACGTGGATGTGAAACGCCTGCATTACAAGCAGGCCGACGATCGCAATGAAAACGATTTGACGGTGGTGACGGCGGTCTTCGATCGCAATGGGAACTTCCTCGAGGCCGAGCAGAAAGTTGTGCAGATGCGCTGGAAGAGTGAGACACTGCAGGGCAAGCTGGGGTCGGGCATCACCCTGCGCAGCAGCTTTGACGTGAAGCCGGGCCGCTACCTGGTGCGCATCGTCGCCCGCGATGCCGAGCAACAAATGATGTCCGCAGAAAACGGTGCGGTCGAAATCCCGTAAGATCGGGATTCCGTAAGATCGGGATTCCGTAAGATCGGGATTCCGTACAGAGGTGCTTTATGAAGGATCGGCGCCGGATCGCCTGTTGGAACCTTCTTGCTGTCGCAAGCCTCACAATTTTGTTGCTGTCCGCAGCGCAAGGACAACAGCCGGCAGCGCAGCCGCAGCCGGATGCGGCACAAACGCAGCAGCCCGCGGCCCCTTCTTCCAGTGCGCCCACCACATTCAAAGTGGAAACCCGCGTCGTGCTGGTCGATGCGGTGGTCACCGACAAAAAAGGAAATTACATTCGCGATCTCGCCGCCCCGGATTTCAAAATCTGGGAAGACGGCAAAGAGCAGCCGGTGACCAGCTTTTCGCGGGAAAACAACGATGCCGATCCTACTCATGCCGGGAAGCATTATCTGGTGCTCTTCTTCGACTACTCGACCATGGAATTTGGCGATCAGGCGAAGGCGCGCGAGGCGGCGGCAAAATTTATCGACTCCAATGCTGGGCCGAACCAGTTGATCGCCATCGTGGAATTTGGCGGCATGCTGCGCATCGCGCAGAACTTCACCAGCGACGCGGACCGCTTAAAGAAAGTTGTGGCCGGAATCAAGTTCTCGACCGTGTCGCCCAATGGGGACGTGGCTTCGCTGGGGCCTCCGCCGGCCATGTCGACAGGTTTCGGAGCGCCGTCGATGGGCGGGCTGGAGGCGGATTTCGGCGCGCGTAGCGTCTTTCTCGCTGTGCGCGGATTGGCCAAAGGCCTGGCCAATGTGCCGGGACGGAAAACGCTGGTGCTGCTAACCTCGGGCTTTCCCCTGACGCTGGAGTTGGAATCGGAAGTGAATGCGGTGATCGACGCCTGCAACAAGGCGAATGTCGCCGTGTATCCCGTGGATGTGCGGGGCTTGGTCGCGCCTGTGCCGGGCGGGATGGGAGCGCAAGCGCGGCCCGAGCGGATCGAGCCGAACTCGGCCCGGGTGATTCCGGCGGCGCTGAGTTACAGCGGTTCAGCAGGGTATCTGCGGCTGGCTGCCTTCGCGGCTGAGCCCGCTGGCTCACCGCAGCATGGCGGAGTAGGCGGCGGCGGCGGTGGCGGACATCCACCCATTGGTGGCGGCGGTGGAGGCGGACATCCCGTTGGTGGAACTGGTCGTGGACCCACGGGCGGAGGTGGAACCACCGGCGGTGGCAAAGGCGGCGGCAGCACTACCGGAACTACCGGCGGGCGTGGCGGCGGAGGCGGACCCGTCGTATACGGTCCTAATACGGCAGTGAATGCGCCGCAACCCCTGATTCCGCACGATCTGGGGCAGGGCGTCTCGTCGAACCAGCAATTCATGTATCAGCTGGCGCAGGGGACAGGCGGCTTCGTGATCCTCAACACCAACGATCTGCTGGGCGGGATGCAGCGCATCGCGAAAGACCAGTCGGAATATTATTTGCTCGGCTATCGTCCGCCGGATTCACCGGAAGGCAGCTGCCACTCGTTAAAAGTGAAGGTGAATCGCGGCGGGACCGAAACCCGCTTCCGCACCGGCTATTGCAAAGTGCGTCCCGCGGACCTGCTGGCGGGAAGCGACACCGAGAAAACGCTGGAGTCGCACGCCACCGGCGAGATGCCGGGCAATGTGAGCGCGGTGATGCGGCTGCCGTATTTTTACTCGTCGCCGGGAATCGCCCGCGTGCACCTCGCGATGGAGATCCCTTCCAAGTCTCTGCAATTCGAAAAAGTCAAAGGCAAGCAGCATGCGGCGGTCAACGTGCTGGGCATCGCCTACAAGCCGGATGGCGCGGTGGCAGCGCGTTTCAGCGACACCGTCGATCTGGATTTCGACGGAAAAAAGGAAGTGGAAGATTTCCAGAAGAATCCCTTTCATTATGAAAAGCAGTTCGACATCGCTCCGGGACAGTACAAACTGCGGGTGGTGTTCAACTCGGGCAACGACACGTTTGGCAAGGTGGAAGATCCGCTGTCGGTGCTGCCTTACGACGGCAAGCAGATCTGGCTGAGCTCGATCGCGCTCAGCAGCAACGTGGTGAAGGTCGCCGATTCCGACACGGTGATCGACTCCGAACTGCTGGAAGACAGCAAGCCATTGATCATTCGCGGCCTGCAGGTTTTTCCGTCGGCCACAGGCCACTTCAAGAAGACCGATACCGGCGTGGCTTACATCGAGGTGTACGACCCGGCGCTGGCGGGAGACAAACCGCCGCAACTCGGTTTGGAGTACCGCATCGTCGATCTGAAAAGTGGACAGCAAAAGCTGGACGTCGGCGTGATGGATACCAAGGATCTGATCAAGCCCGGGAATCCGACGGTGCCCATGGCGGTCAAGCTGCCGCTGGATACCCTGCCGCCGGGAACCTATCGCGTGGATCTGCGGGCGGAAGACTCCGACCACCGCTCGACGAATTTCCGCATCGCGGAGTTTGAATTGGACTAGAGCTGATCTCATAACTCGTTTTTGAAGCAAAACTTCGACGCGCACCCTGCGGTTGAGCTTTGAAAAGCCTGAACCGCAGAGGACGCGGAGGAGGGCGCAGAGAACGCAGAGAGTCAGATCCGCCGGGTATTTCAGCCGCACGATTTGTAGGAAGGACTTACTTGCCGGCGGAGGCGAGTCCGGCGGTCATTTCGCGGGCCCAGGCCACGGCTTCGGTATAGGCGCGGTTCACAAAGGGCAGCGACAAGTTCAATTTTTTCGCGAGCCCGGTCACATCCTCCCAGTCACCGGCTTCGCGGGCCAGCATGAGTTGGTAGACGGGTGTAAGCGGCGATTCGTGGCCAATCTTGGCCTGCAGCAGTTGTTCCTTCACTTTAGCATCGAGGGCAAGCCCCTCGACGACGACTCCCATGGGAATTTCGAGGATGGCGTCCATGAGTGAAAGCATGCCCATGAGGAAGAGATCGGCTGTGCCGTTGTCGAGCCTGGGGGCGAGGAGTTCGCAGAAATGCGCGCGCACCATCGAAGAGAGGACCAGGTCAGAACATTTGTCCTGTCCCATGGCGAGGGTGGTGGCCATGCGGATCCAGCGCACCAGTTCGCGTTCTCCCAGCAGGTTCATGCCGTGGCGAATCGAGTGAACCGGCGAAGAAACGCCCAGCAGGGGCGAGTTGAGATAGCGCAGCAGGCGATAGCACAACGACGCGTCGTGCTTGATGAGATTTTCGACCGCGGCCAGATCGACCTCGGGCGCGGAGATCGCCTGCAGCAAACGCAGGTAGCTAGCCTGGTTGGCCGGAATATGGCGGGCGCGCATGCGTTCGGGGCGGCGAAAGAAATATCCCTGAAAGAGAGTGAAGCCGTCTTTGTCGGCGGTGAGCATCTGCAGGCGGCTTTCGACTTTTTGTGCGATCAGGCGGATCGGTTTGCCGGCGTATTGCGCGCACAGCGCCCCGCTCTGGGCCGAGGTAAACCGGCGAATATCGACCTTCAGGAAATCCACATAGGGCACCAGCGCCTCGCGGGGATCCTGCGGTCCGAAGTTGTCGAGCGCGAGGCTGTAACTTTTGTGCTTGAGGCGCTGGCAGGCGCCGATCACGCTGTCGTCAGCCGGAACATTCTGCTGGATCTCGATTACGATTTTGTCGGGAGGCAGCAGCAGAAAAAATTCCTTCAACAGCATCTGTTGGGTGCAGTTGATGAATCCCAGGCGGCCATCGCAAATGGCATCGAGGCCCATGACGTTGAGGGTGTCGATGATGCTGCTGGTCGCATTCTCGAAATCCGCTTCGAAGCGATTGTCTTCCGCATTCTCGCGGAACAGCAGTTCGTAACCCTCGACCCGTTCGTCTTTGGTCAGAATCGGCTGCCAGGCGAGGCAGGGACTGGGAGTGCTGGCGGGAGCTTGCCCTGATGTATTCATGGCTTGTCAGTGTTATCGGCAAGTCGGAAGAAAATCTTCAGGCAGCGCGAAGAATGGGGCGGGCGGGAAGAAAGTCGGCCGAAACGCCTGAACCGCAGAGGACGCGGAGGAGGACGCGCAGAGATCGCAGAGAAAAACAGATCACAGGAAAACAGACCGCACAGAGAAAAAATCTTCAGGCAGCGCGCGCAGAACGGGCAATGCCGGCTAGACCGGACGGAAGGCCGGCTTCTCTTGCAGAAGCAGTTCGGTGGCGCGCACGCGGCGGTCGGAATGGAACCAGTCCTGCACCACGTTGTCGCACAGGAAATTGGCCAGTGAAAGCAGCGCCATGCCCTGATGGTGCACCATCCAGGAGCGAACCAGTTCAAAGCGAGCTCCGCTGCCGAAGCGCTTGCGATGCCGGGTATAGTCGGCGGCCTCGAAAAATCCGTAGGGACCGAACCATCCCAGGGAATCCATGCGGCGTAGATTGGACAGCGCGCTCTTTTCGTCCACATTCAAGGCGAGGAACGTGGAGTAGGGAGAAATAATCAGCGGCTCGATCTCATTTTTCTTCAGCGCAAGATGGGGCACGCCGAAGGCTTCGTAGTGATATTCGTCTTCCTCGTTGCGCCGGGCGCTGGCCGATTCCGAGATGCCCCAGGGAATGCCTTTGCTCGCGGCGTAAGCCTGCTGGCTGCGCACCGCGGCCATGCCGGCGCGGTCGAGCAGAGTGTTGGCATAGCTGCGCATCCAGATCGTGGGCATCAGGTACTCGAACATGGTGCCTGTCCACGAGAGCAGGACGGTGCGTCCATCGTCGCTGGCGAAAGGACGGTCGAGCCGGAACCAGGCGTCTTGCGGGATGTCGTCTTTGGCGATGGCGACGAAGACGGCGGTGCGCGGCTCGGTGGCGAGCAGATCGTAATAGTAGGGAACCAGGTGTTTCGCTTCCGCGTCGAAGCCGACCGACATCAGCAGGCGCTGCTTGTCGAGCAGGAAGGTAAAATCCATGGCATCGGCGAGATCGCGGGCCTGCTGGCTGGTCTGCCGCACCGAGTCGACCAGTTGGAGCGTGCTCTGGTGCGCAACGCTGAGCAGCACCTTCAGACGCTGAGCGGCGGAATGGTTGCCGTTCTGGGCCGCTTCGAAGTTCTCGTCGAGGCGGGACAACAGCACGGCGATGGCATCGGGCAGCTGTCCTAACGGCAGCAGATTGGTGATCGCGATGGGCCCGGCGGTGAGTTGGAGGCTGAGTTCGGCGAAGTCCGGCAGAATCCACGGCATATAGTCCAGCACCAGGCTGCGGATGTTTTTCACACGCAGGAGCGCTTGCGCGCGGAACCAGCGAATCTCGCCTGCGTGTTTCGTGTCCGGAATTTCTTCTGCGCGGAGCAGTTCTTCGGGGAAATTCAGAACCGATGCGAGCCAGTTCTCGTTTTGCAATTCCGCCTGCAGGCGCTTGAGCTCGCGCTTGGGGAACGCGCTCAATCTCACCAGAGCGCGCAGGTGGTCGAGCAGGCCCTCGGTCAGGGACCAGGAAATCAAGGGCCGGTGCAAGCAGTCGATGCAGCCTTGCTGCAGCGTCCATAGCGAAGCGAGCAAGTTGCCGTTATCGACGGACGAGATGAACTGCGGTGATTTCGCCTCGAGCGTTCGGGTCTCGTACCAGTTCATCACGTGGCCGCGGTGCTTGGGCAGGCTGGTGAGCGTGTCCAGAGTTTTCTCGGTGAGATCAATCATCTCGGGAACAGTGATGTAGCCGAGTTCGTTGGCCACCTGGCGGGCGTTCAACAGCAGTCCGATGTTGGTGGGCGAGACGCGGGCCGCGATCTTTCTCGGTTCGTCCTGCACGTTGTCGGGAATCAGCCAGTGGTGCTCCGCGCTGGAGAATTCCGCAAAGTAGCGCCAGATGTAAAGTGCGGAGCGGCGCAGCAGCAGGACATCGCGGCGCTGCGGCTCCGGCCGGGGATGGATGGGGCTCGCGTTCAGCCACAGGGCGAGCGGCTTAGCGCAGGCCCACAGCAGCAGAATCGGCGAGGCGGCCAGCAGCGAATGCGGCTTGGTCAGCCAGATCAACAGGCCGAGTCCGGCCGCAAGGAAGGGCATCCAGTCGACATAGCGGTCGATGGCACTGCGATTTTTCTTGAGCTCCGATTCAGCGGCGCTCTCCCACTCGAGCAGGCGTTCGCGCGTGAACAGGCGGCGAACCAGAACCCGCCCCACGGCATCGAGCGACAAAAGCGTCTGGTGCGCCAGCAAGGTAAGCGTCAACAGAACGGTGAGATTCGCGGCAAACAGGGTGCTGAACGCGTCGCGCGCCATGCTCGGCTTCAGCGCCACCACGGCGCGCGTCAGTCCGAACAGAAGTTCCACCCACGTGGGCACGAACAGAATGCAGACGGCGGCAACCGTCCACAGAATCGGATGTCCGGTGACGAACCAGCCAAACAGGAATAAAAGGCACGTGGCCGGTTCGACCAGGCTGCGGCGCAAGTTGTCGAGAATCTTCCAGCGCGAGACCAGCGAAATGGGATTGGGAACGAGCGCGCCCGATTCATCGGGAACGCGGTTGGTGAGCCACTCCACGATCTGCCAGTCGCCGCGCAGCCAGCGGTGCTTGCGCCGGTTGTAGGCGCTGTAGTGCGAGGGGTAATCCTCAATCACGGCAATGTCGCTGGCCAGTCCGGCGCGGGCATAGGCGCCTTCGATCAGATCGTGGCTGAGCAGCGAATTGCGCGGGAAGCGTCCGTACAGGACGCGGAACATGGTGGCAACTTCGTAGATGCCTTTACCGGTGAAGGATCCTTCACCATAGAGATCCTGGTAAACGTCGGAGATGGCGCGGCTATAGGGATCGAGCCCGGTTTCACCGGCGAAGATAGCGGCCAGGCGCGAGCGCGCGGTGCACTGCACGCTGATATCGACGCGGGGCTGCAGGATGCCGTAGCCGTTGACGACGATGTTGCTCTCGCGGTCGATGATCGCCTGATTCAACGGATGAGCCATCGCACCGATCATGCGGTGCGCCGAACCGCGCGGGAGTTCGGTGTCGGAGTCGAGCGTGACCACGAAGCGGACGTGGGGAAGAATCGCGAGATCGCCGATCTTCACCGGGAAGCTGTCGAAGTGCCCGCGCAGCAGTTGATTCAGATCGAGCAGCTTGCCGCGCTTGCGCTCCCAGCCCATCCATCCCTTCTCGCGCGGGTTATAAACCCGGTGGCGATGGAGATGGAAGAACGATCCGGATTTCTTGTCGCCGTAGCGCTCGTTCAATTCGGTGATCAGCTTTGAGCAGAGCGCGACCAGCGCGCTGTCTTCCGGCGCGGGCTGATGCGAATCGGGCAAATCGGAAACGATGGCGAAGTGCAGATTGGGATCATGATTGCCGAGATAGCGCACCTCGAGCTCTTCGACGAGGTGGTATACCTGCTTCTCGCTGAGCAGCAGAGTCGGGATCGCGACCAGGGTTTGGCAATCCTGCGGGATGCCCTCGCTGAAATCGAGCTTGGGCAGCGGCTCGGCGAGCAGCAGGTTGGTGGTGAGATAGTTCATCAACTGCACCGCGGCCTGCGAACTCGGCAACAACAGGATCAACATCGAGAGCAGGATCATGGTCATCGGGGTGGTGGCCGGCGTCAAAAGCCATAGAATGCCCGTGATGATGATGAACGTGAGGACGGCAATGCCCACCAGCAAGAAATTGTCGGGATGCTTGCGCAGCGCTCCGCGGAAGCGTTCGCCGAATGTGGGATGGTAGCCGACCGTCTGGCAAAGCGTGGACGCTCCCTCGGCGACAAGATAGTAGCCGATATGCGATTCGCGCAGGCCGATGCGCAGGTCGGCGTATTTTCTGGCGTGCGCCTGCTGGGCGAGCGTGAGCGCCTTGCGCGCCACTTCCATCTCGGTGCGGTCGGAGCGCTTGGCGATGCGCGCCACTGTTCCGCGGTAGGTGTTCCGGGTCTGCAGATCCATGGTGGCGAAAGCGCCGGAGGGATCCTGCCGCAGAATGACGTTGAACGGAATTAGCGACTCGAGTTCTTTTTCCCACGCACTCTGGGTGACGTGCTGAAAGGCGCGAATGTAGGGGACGACGCGCTTGGAAGGCGCGGTTTCGATCCCGCCTTTGAGCAGGGGAATCCCGTTGACCGCGATTTGTTCGAGGATGACCAGCTTCAGGGAAGGAACCAGCGCGTTGATCTCGTGAAATTCGAGCGGGGTCTTTTCTTCAAACGCCAGGCAGAAGGCGGTGAAGTCTTCCTTGGTCACTTCGAAGCCGACTTCATCGAGAAAGCTGCGCGCGATGGCGAGCGACCGGGGCAGGATCTCGGTTTTGTTGGCGACCATCGGCAACGTGTTGCGCGGGCCCAGTTCGCCGGCAATCATGCGGGCCGCCGCGGCCATTTGCTGAGCGTTGGTGCGCAGCCACAGCAGGTCTTCGGAACCGGGATTCCGGGCGAAGGCATTTTCGATCCGGTCAAACAATGTTCTGAAAGTGGCGGAGAGATCGCGGCAGCGCTGGGAAAAGGCTTCGGACGAGGGGCGCTGCGGCAGCCAGCTCAGGATCGCGGCGAGTTCGAGCGCGGCGCTGCGGAGGGTGCGAGCCTGCGCGTCATCGACCGCGGGTGTTACCGGATGCATTTCCTCGCCGATCACGTCGCCGATTTGAGTGTGGGTACCCATATGCTTCAATCCAAATTCGTTGCGACCGGCGATTTTATCCTAACCGCGCCGATCGATAAGCAGGCCGGCTAGCGATAACTCGCGGCCTGCAGTTCAAACATCTCTGCGTAGCGGCCGCCGAGATTCGTCAACGCCTCGTGGTCGCCTTCTTCTGCAATGCGTCCGTTTTCCAGCACCACGATGCGATCGGCCATGCGCACGGTGGAGAAGCGGTGAGAAATAAAAATGGCCATCTTGCCGGAGGTCAGTTCGGCGAAGCGCTGAAAGACCTCATATTCGCTGCGCGCGTCGAGCGCGGAAGTGGGCTCGTCGAGAATGAGTACCTGCGCGTCGCGCAGATAGGCCCGGGCCAGCGCGACTTTCTGCCACTCGCCGCCCGAGAGATCGACGCCGCCATCGAAGCGCCGGCCCAGCATCTGGTCATATCCGGCGGCAAGTTTTGCGACCACATCTTCCGCCATGCTTTTGCGCGCCGACTCGCGCACCAGTTCCATGTTCTGCAGCTGCTCGATGCGGCCGACGGCGATGTTTTCGCGCGCAGTCATCTCATACCGCATGTAGTCCTGAAAGATGACGCCGATTTCGCGGTAGAGGTCTTCCAGGTCGTACTCGCGCAGGTCGACGCCGTCGAGCAGAATCCGTCCATCGACCGGGTCATAGAGGCGGCAGAGCAGCTTGACGATGGTGGTTTTGCCTTCGCCATTTTCGCCAATCAGGGCCACGCGCTCGCCGGGACGCAGTTGAAAGTTCAATCCATTCAGCACCAAGCGCGACGATCCCGGATAGCGGAAGGAGACATTTTGAAATTCGAATCCGCGAACGATCGGGCGCGGCGCCGGCAAAGCGTTGGGCTTCGAGCGAATGGTCGGGCGCATCTCGAAAAACGCGATCAGGTCGGTGAGGAATAACGCCTGGTCGGCGATGGTGGAGAGCGTCGAGAAAGTCTGCTGCAAGTTGGAACTGGCTTCGCGAATGGCGTTCGCCAATAGAGTCAGGGTGCCGAAGCTGAAGACGCCCGTGACCGTTCGCCAGACGGCGTAAACGTAGGCGGTATAGTATCCGGCGGTTCCGATGGCGGAGAGAGCGGAGCCGGCAATCACCTTCTTCCGCGCCAGCGCAATGTCTTCCTCATAAACCTGGGTGGAAAGGGTTTTAAACCGGCCGCTGAGGAAGTCGCGCAGTCCGAAAAGCTTCAGCTCCTTCGCGGCTTCCTTGCTTCCGCCCAGAATGCGGAGGTAATCGAGCTGGCGACGAATGGGAGTCTGGCGGAAATTCTTGGCGTATCCGAGAAACGCGAAGTGCGTTTCTCCCACGAAGGCCGGGATGACTCCCACGATCAGCAACAGCAGGAGCCACGGGGAAAACACCATGATCGTGATCGACAGCGTGATGGTGGTGATGACTTGCTGGACCAGGCGTCCCATGGCCTGAATCATGTAGAGGCGATCGGTGGCCTGTACCCGGGCCCGCTCCAGCCGGTCATAGAATACGGGATCTTCATAGGCCAGCAGATCGAGGCTGGCGGCGTGCTCCATGACCCGCACGCTCACATGGTAGGTATATTTCCCGGCGAGCAGGGCATCGAGATAGTCGATGAGGCGGCTGAGCAGGCCCGTCGCCACAGCCAGGGAAAATTCCACCGCAACCAGCCACCACAGCCGGGTTCCGATGGGGCGATGGGTGGTGAGAATGTTGTAAATGTTGTCGATGATGAGCTTCGACACCCAGAACAAGGCGGGCGGCAATAAAGAAGCGATGACTCTTGAGACCAGGCCGAGGATTACAACCGCTCGTCCGGACTCCCAGACGAAGCGCAGAACAGTAGGTACGTTGCGAAGAGCTGATAAGCGCTCCCGCCAACTGCCCCAAAACTCAGCTTGTGTCTTCTTCATGACAGAGTCAAAAGTTTCCAGAGGAGGTCGGCCTCGGCTCCGGAACCAATGAAACCCCAGGGCGCCAGTCGAAGCGACAGGTATCCCTTTAGTATAGCCGAGTCAGCCAGCAATTAAGATCAACTCCGCGAAACGACGTTTGGATGAAAAAAAGTGCCGTCCGGTTGGGGGCGGGAGGAAAAACTCGCGGGCGGAAGAGTCCTGGTGCGAAGGGCGGCCATCGGAACTCTAAAGGCCGCGTTTTTAATGACCCCTACGAAAATCGTCAACCACTAAGGACACGAAGGTTCACGAAGGAAACCATTGCAAAGCTTTCCTTCGTGAACCTTTGTGTCCTTCGTAGTTGACGCTCTTCTGCCCCGGTAGTGGCACGGCTGAAGACGCGCCCTTCCCAAAGTTATTTGAGACAGGCTCTACTCTTTTTCAAAGCCAGCGAGTTCCATGCCGCGGCGGGCTTCTCCGCTCTTCATGAAAGTCTCCCAGATAAAGCCGGTGCGGAGATTCTCCGCCATCAGAAGAATGATGCCGGTATCGATGCCGATCACGTCGGTGTCATACCAGTTTTTTAGGGGATTGAAGGCGTTGACGAACGCGTACTTGGTCCAGGCGGAGGGATAGTGCGCGCGCATATACTTTAAAACCCGCAGGGTGGCTTGCGGAAGGAACGCCAACGAACCGCCGGCGGCGCTGGGAACGACCGAGCCATCGATGGGACCGGTGGCGGGTGGTCCGCCCCACACCGTGTATCCCTGCTGGGAGTCGGAGGCGGTAATGCCCCACAGGTCGTCGCTGTAATCGGGGAACTGCTTGCTCAATTCCAGGCAGAAGCGGCGGTGCACTTCGGTGGCGACGATGGAGTTCTGAAAATAATCGGCGTACTTGTCGCGCTTTCCGCGGAAGTCGAACCAGGCCTGGGAATACTGATGCACAAACAAGGGCGCGAACGATCCGATGTAGCGCATCCCGTCGTATTCGAAGGTCAAGCGCTTCCAGGCATTCCACGCGCTGGGTTTGAGGGGATGGGCGGTTGAGCCCATCCCGAGCAGGTACATCATCATCAGTTCGCTGTAATAGTCCCAGCGGGAGGGAAGGAAGCCGATCTCCGGGGTCCAGCCATGGGTGAGCAGAGACGTATCTTCTGCGAGCCAGCCCCAATCCACGCGGTCCAAAATGAGGTTGGCGAGTTCGAGCACCCCGGGATGGCGGAAGTGTTCGCGGCAGGAGATGACGCCGCAGAGCAGGATGGCGGTATCGACCGACGAAACTTCCGAGTCGAACATGCGTTCGCCGGTCTCGGGATTGGCGAAGTGATAGAAGAATCCGCGATGGTTGGGCAGTTTCTTCCACAGGAAGCGCAGCGTGGCGTAGACGCGATCGAGCAGCGCGGTCGTCGGCATGTACTTGCGCTGGTCGGCGATGCAGAGGGCGGTCAGGCCGAAGCCGGTGGCCGCAATGCTGGCCGCGCCGCCGGGATTGTCGGTATGAACATTGGCGCGATCTTTGACCATCCCGGTTTTTGCGTTACCCTGTTCCCAAAAGAAGACGAAGCTGGCGCGTTCCAGTTCGTCGAGGAATTGATCATCTTCCGGCGACGGCCTGTAGAGTGCGGCAGTGCGGGGGTCGAAAGCGGGAGTTTGCGAAGGTGCGTCCATGGCGGCGAGAACTCGAGCGGAAGGCAGAAGCAGGCCGGTCCCCAGCATCTGGCGCAGGATTTGTCGACGGGAAAGCGGGAGTCGTCCGGCATCCGTTGTGCTTGGTTTTCCCTGGCTCATGCGAACTTGGAAAACGACCGAACACTGCGCGCCGGCATCCTATGAAAGAATCGGACAGGATTCTCGTGCCATGGCATTCTGTTCAATAGTGCACCCCGGGTCTACGGCCGCGGCCGGGCCGCGGAAAGTTCGACGTTCTAATGACATCTTAACGAATTTAGTCAAGTCGGATTGAAATAATTAGGACAGGTGACGCGCGCGCACAAAATCGAGGCCTGGGTGGCGCTGATTGTGGTTGTGCTGCTCGGGGCCAGCACGCTGGCGATTATCCGCTGGGGAAGGCAGCGGCCGCTGTCTTTGCGCGGAGCGGTGGTGGTGAAAGACGCCGACCCGCACAAGCAGTTGCCCATTGCGGGCGTGGTGATTTCCGCCGGTGACGTAGCTGTGTCCGACGCCACATCGGATTCCTCCGGGCTCTTCATTCTGAATTTGCGCAAGCCCATGCGGCGCGGGTATCCCATTGTTCTGCATTTCCGCGATCCCAAATATCAGCCGCTGGATCTGAGAGAGCATGTGGGGGACCAGCTTTACGTGGTGCCTCTGGCGCCGGTTCCGACGATTCGCACTGCCGACAGCCAGCCGCTACAGAAGGTCACCAACATCCGCGTGCGCTACACGGTGAAGGTGGCGACGGAGGTGAATGTAGGCAGCGAAGTCCACACCTTCGAGGTGGAGAACAAAGGCAATGTGCCCTGCAATAAGCAGACTCCGTGCTCGCCGGACGGAAGATGGAAGGCTGCGGTGGGAAAGGCCACGATGGATGCGGGAGTGGGCAACCAGTTCCGCTCGGCGCGCGCCTCGTGCATTGCCGGCCCGTGCCCCTTCACGCACGTGGAGACGGATCACTTCTCGCACGGCGGTCAATTTATGACCGTGGCGGCGCGGGACTGGTCGGACACGGCGACATTTCTGATCGAGGCCGAAGTTTTTCGTCCGATGTTGAGCCCGGTGGAACACTGGTCCTACCCGGCGATTTTCGGCGAGGGCATGTCGTTCACGCTGCCCGCATCGGCGGAAAGCGTGAGCATCGAGGCCGAGCTTCAGGGACAGACCATTATTTTTCCGCTGGGACCGTCTTTGTTTCTGAGTTGGGCAACCTGCGAACGGGTGAACAATCCCGACCAGGGCCGAGTCTACCGCTGCAGGTCGAAGGCGGGGTATAAGTTCCAGTGAAGGGCAGCCTTGTCCAGTAAGGCAGCCCCAAGGGTCACGGAAAATGACCGCAATGGGCGGTGAATTACGTGCCGGCGGAAAGCCGCGATCACGTGAATGGGCCCTAAAGGTATTGTCATCCGAGCGGAGTAGTGGCTCTCGTGAAACGAGATCCATGTAGGGGCCGACGCATCTCGGAAGTCTCGAAGTCTCGCTCTTAGCAGCTTTCCTCATCACTGGCAGTCTTCATTGCGCGCTTCGCGCAACCCCGGACGAATGCGTCCGGGGCTACACAATCTCTCATAGCCGGCGACATGCGCAGATTGAAAGTAGCCACTACCGACGCGTCGGGTGCTCGGAACGGATGAGGCTGGTGCGAAGAGGCGGGAGGCGAGCGCATAATGCACTCACCGCAAATGGGAGGACGAGCTGGGGAGAGGAATTTACAAAAACGACCTTCGCTTCTCTAACTTCGAATCTCTACCTGATTGTGCGGCGCTTCCACGGGGTCTTCCCAGCCGCACAGTTCAACAACCGCCGACGCGGGTGAGCGCATACAGCGGGCAGGGAGGCGGTAAGCCGGCAAGAGTCTGTCCTATCACGCGGGCAGCCATCGGCGAAGTGCACTCGTACTCACGGAGAGACAGTCACACTGGCGGTTCCGTTGATTCCGCTGGCGTCGAAGATGCTCGCGGATATGGTTTGATTTCCCGGAGTCATCAGGGCAAAGCCGTTGGTCCATGTATGAGAACCTGCATCCCCCGGAGTGAAGTGGTAGGGAGCGGGAAGCACGGCCGCTGGATCGGAACTGGTGAACGATATGACGCTGTTGATAATGGTATCCCGCGTTCCCCCAACCGTGACGGTCACGGTAACCGTGAAGGGAGAAGCTGCCGTTGCAGTGGAAGGAGCTGAGAAATCAAGAATCGCATGTGGGGTGCCGCAGCCGAATGTCATCGATAGTGCAATCGCGGTGGTGAGCACGCATAGCCGGACAGAGGACGGTGCTATCCCGGATCCTAAGCGGCGAAACCGGTCTAGAAAGATCACATCAAAGCGTCGCAAGAGTAAATTTGCACGCACTCTATGACCCCAACAACAGAACACAGGCAGCGAGAGGTAGGCGGCTTATTACAGAGCTTGAGGACTGGCGTCTACTCTGAGGGGTGGTGGTGGGGCTTGCCAATGCGGACATCGATTCCGAACATGGGTCCGTAAACATTAATGCCATAATTCGCGAACTGTGGTTGGGATAAGTAAAGATTCGATATGTGCATCCAATTCAAACCAGCCGAAATCGAGTAGCGAGGATTGAAGTTATATCGAACTCCACTGCCCATGTTCATGGTAAACGTGAAATTCTGTCCCTGCGCGTAGAGGACCCCTAGAGGTCCCTTAGCGTCAATATCCCCGAGGCCTAAGCGTCCATCAAAGTATGGCGCGACTTTCCAGTTGCGCTGGACGAAATTCCGTCGAATACCCATGATGTAAGAAAAGTAGCGTGTTTCCGGTCCCCGTGGAATCGCAGTCAGCGACGCGGTAAAGCTCAGGTCCCAATTGCCACGCAGAAACGACCACCCTCCTACATCGTCCATTTGCCATCGCACCGAAGCAAAAATGGGCACCAGTGTGTATTTAAGGGAGGTCGTGGTATAGCCATCTCCTAGGAAAACGTCGAAGACAAATGGGATATTGACAGGAAGATATCCGACGTCCAGGCCGAACTCGAACTTGTTCTTGTAATAGATGCTTCGATTGAAATCAGGAGGTTTCGGGGGGCGCACCAATTCAACGGACGGTGGTTTCGAATTCGCGTTAGGCTTATTGCCCCCTGCGACTAGTCCTGGCTGAGGGTCGACTGACTGGGGCAATGGTTCTGGGCCGGAAAGCCAGTTAGCACAGGGAGCCGTTGTGGCGCAGGGCTCCGTAGGAACGGCGGATGGGTCCAAGACCGAGCTCTCGGTGGGAACCGCGGTGGTTGGGACGGCACCTTCTGCCACACCTGTCCTCGATGTGCCCAAGCTATCGAAACTGAATCCGACGTCGGCAGTGCGAAGAACATAGTGGTCCCGCAGTTCCAACGTCGCGCTGTTCTCTTGCGAGGCGGAGAGCACAGCATGCGGGGACTGGGCCTGCAGTGACACCGCCATCGCTAGCACAGCCGTTGCCAAAATTGATCGGAGGGCAATCCGAAACAAACTGAATCCCTGGTCCAAGCGCTCACCGCAGTAGTCGGAGGCCAAAGTGCTTTCACATGGACATACGTGACTTGAATGGTCCAGCATCCCCTGGTCGGTCGTCCTGTTGCCGGTACCGCTTCGCGCGTTAGAGCAGGTCTTTAGGGTGGGTTGCGAGTTTCACTGCAGCCACGTCACTCCGGGGTAGAGGCTCGGGATGCGGTCACCCCGGTAGGCATTTTCACCAGTGATGTTCATTTGCCACACAATCTGCGGATTGTCGGTTTGAGTGACCTCGCTGATTTGGGAGGCGGCCGGTGTGGCAGGAAACGGTTCGCTACTGTCGAACTCGAAATCTCCATTGCTCAGCTCTCCAACGCTTCCGCCCCAGAAGGAATAGTAACCCGGGGAATCTTGCCACAGGAGGGTTGCAGTATTGGTGCTTTCATCGATCTGGAACGTTGTGGCGCGCGAGAAGCAGGCCGGTGCTGAGGGGGTGGATCCGCATGCAATTCCATCGGGGTCGATCCGGAGGTTCCCGTCGTCGTAGACGGCCAGGGTCATCTGCGGCCCGTCTGCGCTCTGGAGGTTCGGATCGTGTTGACCATAAAACCATTGGCTCGGATCACCCCCTGAAAAAGTGAAGTCCCCATCTTCTCCTAGTTTCCACAAGACAGCTCCCGAGCCGGTGCCGTTCGCGTAGTCAATCTTCAAAATCCAGCTTTGGTGACGCATGGAGAGCAGCAGGTGGCCATCCGGTGTGTAAACGAGGGCATTACTGTGTGTCCAGTCGGGCAAGCCCTGCAGATGCCGATTGACATCAAGGTAATCAAAGGCCGACCATCCCCATACCACATTTCCGTTCGGGTCGATGTCCACCACGGAGTCTCCCACCACATTCGTGGTACCTGGGTAGCCGGGCAAATCGGTAAAGTCTTTCGATATCTGACCTATCGTGATCCAATGCCCGTTAGGCAGTGTCAGCACATCGTGGGAAAAATTGATGATGACAAAAGAATAACCGTTCTCTTGAAGCGATTGATTTACCTGCGGGACAGAGATGTCGCGAATTGTGTTTCCCGCCAAATCGATCTCCCGCAGATGCTGTGAGAGGTTAAGGACGAAATGACCGTTCTGCATAAATTTCACCGGGATCCCTACCCCCGGGTAATACCAAATGATATTGCCCTGAAGATCGGTCACCACGGACGACAACATTTTGAATCCAGGGGGCGCAATCAAGCTTAGTAACTCCACCCCTGGGGATGGGGAGAGATTCGAGGTGGGCCGAGTGATCGTGATGCCGGGTGGAACAAGGGAGGCTGGCAGCGCCCCGGTTGTGAAGGTCTGGTCCTGATCGATGAAAGAGCCACCCGTCCAGTCCACATGCGCTCGCATGTGGTAGGTGGTTTGCGGCTTCATGCCGGCCACCAGAATGCTAAGTACATGCCCCCCCGGGACCGTTACTGAATCCGTCATGACGGACGTTTGCCGGCCGTAACTAGTATTGGTTCCAAACTCAACCCAAGCGGTTACTCCCGCATGGGAATGCCGGATGTTGTAACTTGCAACCAGTGGGTTGGAGGTGGCCGTAACCGCCGTGAGTGGTGGCGTATAGTTTCCAGACCCGCAGCCGAAAGATGCGAGTGTTATTACGATCAAGGCAGACAGACACAACGCAAGACGCGAGTTATTCATTGGAGTATCTCCCAAACTCCTAAGGATTGTTTTGAGAATTCGGAAATTGTGGTGTTACATCGGGCCCGCGCGGCTCTCGGGGTCCGATCTCTGCCGGTGTGCAGCTAAGCACTCACTGAATTGGCTCGAGCCGATTCAGTATGTGCGGACAGGCCGGTACGTGGACGAGCGAAGGCTTCCTCCAGATCCTTCACCGATAGGTCCACCAGGTTTGGCAACACGCAGTCGGCGCCAGCAGCAATTAAGGGGAGGACGTTCGCTCCGCCCCCGATTCCAAGGCAGCGCAGGCCCGCGGACTTTGCCGAACGAACTCCACTCACAGAATCTTCAACGGCGAAAAGGCATTCCGGGGAGATGGACAAACGATGGGCGGCTAACTGGTAGATAGCAGGATCAGGCTTGCTGTGGACTACGTCATCTCCGGTGACTACTACTTCGAAACAGTCGGCAATCTTGAGCTGTTCCAGTGTCCACTGGGCCCGTTGTCGGCTTGCTGATGTGGCTACTGCGACGCAAAGGCCGGCCTTCTCCAGTCTTTTGATAAATTCGATGCTCCCAGCCACCGGTTCCGGTAACGAACAAGCCTTCCGGAAGAACTCGTCCTTCTTGCTCCCATATTCCTCAATTTCTGTCTCTGACAGTTCTCCAAGAAAGTGAACCAGGATTTCCCGTCGTCTGCGGCCTTCGAAGATGAATTCGAGGTCTGATTCCGAGACTGACTGGCCCAGGCTAGCGAGGAACATACGCCATGCCTGCTTGTGCGCGGGGTGGCTATCCACAATAACGCCGTCCAAGTCGAACACAACTCCACTCAACATAGATTCAGTCGCCTCCGCCGGTCAGTTTATAGACCGGGCCATGTGGCTTGTGCTTGTTGGTAGTTCTGAAGGGTGCCAATGTCGATCAAGTAATCCCGTATGGGAAATGCCAACATTTGGCCGGTAAGTTTAGGGAGAACATGGAACCCGATGTCCGAGGGAACATCGTCCGGGATGACATCCAATAGCTCTCGTGTACCGATCATCAGCCCCGAAAATGCCAAGTTACTGGTGGGGTGCGTGGGTTTTTCAACAAACTGTTCGATCACTCCCGTGGAGTTGACCATGACAATGCCGCAGCGAGACGGGTCTGGCACTTCGTAGACGCCGAGCGTGGCCGCCAGTCCGTGCTGGCGATGCAATCGCAACATTGCTGAGAGATCGGCACAGTGAAGAACGTCGGCGTAAAACACCCAGAACAAATCCTCGTCTGCGACCCACTGGCGATTGGCGCGCAACGTCCCCGCACTCCCCAGCAATTCCTTTTCTCTCGTCACGTGCACGCGCAAGTCGGGTTCGCCAGACTCTTGCAAGAACGCCTGTACCAAATCCGCATGAGCATGCAGGCTGATCAGCACCTCAGTAATTCCAATTTCCTTGCACAGCTTTAGCCAGATGGCCAGCATGGGCATGCCTTGGATGGGCACAAGACATTTGGGGATGTTGTCGGTGATAGGGCGCAGTCGAGTACCATTGCCCGCGGCCAAAAGGAAGGCTTTCATTGAATTCCTCAGTTATCAGATGGAGTGTTAAGCAATCGACAAACCTGTGACGTTCGGCATAAAAGTCCAGGGACATCCGCTACTCTCATTGCGGTTAATGAAGGGATCATTCACAATCGCCTGTGCACCCTGCATATCAAAACCGAATGTCATTTCCTGGATGTCATGCCGCCGCATCGCTTCTCGGACATCGGATTGCAAGTCGGGCTCACAGTAGAGAAGTAGAAAGCCTCCTCCTCCGGCGCCGGTAATCTTGCCTCCTAAGGCGCCGTGCTTCCGGGCGAGAGTGTAGAGTTCATCGATTTGGGGCGTCGAAATCTTCGTCGAGATACGTCGCTTTGCCTGCCAACCTTCGTGCAGCAACGTGCCTATCTCTCTGAGATCGCCCTTTTGAAGTGCGCTACGCATGCGAATCCCTAATGCTTTCACCTCGTGCAGGGCATCGAGAGCGCTTCCCGTCTCGTTCCGGGCCGACGATTCCTGCTCCTGCAGGATGGTCCACGAGTGATGGGCCGAACCGGTGAAGAAAAGCATGAGGTTCCGTTGCAGCTCGGTTAATACAGCGGGGTTCAAATCGATTGGTTCAACCAGGCTGCTGCCATCCGGATGGAATGAAATGAAGTTCAATCCTCCAAAAGCAGCGGCATATTCATCCTGTTTCCCGACGGGCTTGCCGAGAAGGTTCCGCGCGATGTGGAAAGATCGTTCTGCCAGATCATATTTGGAAATTGGACGCTGCAAATAGGAACTCAGCGTCTTAAGGGTGTTGACGCAGACGCTGGCCGAAGAGCCAAGACCTGTCCCCGGCGGGATCTCTGAGGCCAGAAAGAGATCGACGGCAATATCGCAATTCATCTCCTTCAAAACTGCTAATGGAATTTCCAGCGGGCTTCCGCGCAATCTTGCGTTGGCGATATCGCGCCAGGTATCGAATACTCGGAGGTCGGAGGAAATTATTTGAATCCGGTCATCTGAGCGCGCGGTAAGGATAGTGTAGAAATACTTATTAATAGCAGCGCTGAGCACCGACCCACCGAACTGCTCATAATATGCCGGCAAATCGGTACCACCACCACCAAAGCTAATCCGCACTGGACTGCGAACTATGAGCATGGACCCAATTCTCCTGGAGTCTTGTATCCTTTTCTGCTGTTATCGCGTCCGCTGGCAAATCCTGCTTTTGCGTATGGAATAGCCGCACCATGAGAGTCGATGCGGTCTGGAGCAACAAGGAGATATCCTGGAATAAAGATCGGTGAAGGATGTATTGCAGGTCGTATCGAGTTTTATCCTCGGAGGAGTGCTGATGTCTCAGACCGTAAACCTGCGCCAGTCCGGTAATGCCCGGTTTCGCATTGAGCCTTTGGCGATGCCAATCGGTGTAATGCCGAGCTCGCTCGATGCCTTCCGGGCGGGGTCCGACTAAGCTCATCTCGCCGCGCAGGACATTGAACAGCTGGGGCAATTCCGTGATGCTGAGTTTCTGCAGCAGACGTTCGAAACCTGGCGGTTCGGTTGCCGTACGGACTGAATTCAGACGATAGATTCCAAATTCTTTTCCGTACTGCCCACAACGCCGTTCGCAACAGAATGCTCGCGCCATCTTGAGTTTAAAAAATACGGCCCCTAGGAGCAGCGGAGGGATGCATACAGGAAGTAGAACGAGCGTCATAGCTATATCGAACCCCCGTTTCCAGAAGGGTTCGCCCTCCCCCGGGGGAGTCGCTTGCATCTCCAGTAGCGGAAGACCATCGAGGTCAGTCAGTTCAGGTTTCGTGAGATACATCTCATACGGTTGTGGAACCATGCTGACGGCTATGTGTTGGCGGCTACAACGTGAGGCGAGATCCAAGATCTCCGGATGACCCGGGACCGAAACGGTCAAAATAATCTCGTCTACTCGCTGCGACTTGAGTATTTCGGCGATATCAAGGCTTCGCAGAACGACCGCATCCTTGCGGTTCGCGGACGACGCGGTGGGGAAGGCATCCTCGCCAGGGCTGAGGAAACCGACAACCTTGCGCAGCATCTCCGGATGACATTCGACCTTGCTGGCCATTTCGCGAGCCAAGGGACCGTTGCCGACAATCACGACGTTGCGGACCAGTCCTTGGGCGCAGCGTGACGCCATGATCGATCGTGTAATCACCCGGATAGCCAGGAAGCCCAAGAAGAGCAGCAGGCCAAAATATCCGAGCGCTAGACGGGAAATATATTGGCGTCCCAGGTAAGCAATCGTAAGGACCGCGGACATGAGTGCCGACACCGAAAGGAGAAGTTGGGAGATGACAGCGGAGAACAGAGAACCGGCCCGAAAGCCGTCCAGCCGCGCCCAGGAGGACATCACGCTCCATAACAGAAGGGTCGCCATAAGTGGCGGGAGGAAAACAAGTGCGGAACGATCGGTTGGGCCATGCCACACCCAACCATAGCGCAGCAGGTATGCAAGGGGCATGGCTAACATGCCCCATGCGAGGTCCGCAGTCAAAATGATGTTACGTAGATTTCGAGGAGTCATTGGCCAGGTTCAACTCTGAAAGAAAAGTCACGCCTGTTGGCGAATCAAGCTTGCGCCACGGCGTCGCACATCCGGAAGCGCAAGGAAGTGAAGAGCGAGTGGTTCACGGAAACGTGGAGATCCTCGATGACTTGAATATTGTCGGAGGGGACGATTACGCACAAGTCGCACAGAGCCTTCATCTTGCCACCCTGAAAACCGGTTAGCCCGATGGTGAAACCGCCCGCTTCTCGAGCGACCTGGAGAGCTTTCAGCACGTTCGGTGAATTACCACTGCCGCTGATCGCGAGCGCAATATCGCCCTTGTTGATGAGCGGTGCGAGTTGCTCGGAAAAGATATCGTCGTAAGAGATGTCGTTCGCCCAGGCGGTCATCAGGGGAACGTTGTCGGTGAGTGCAACCACGCGCAAGCGCCGTGCCCCGTTCATGGCCGTGCCCTTTCCGAGGTCGCAGGCGCAATGGGAAGCCAGTGCAGCGCTCCCGCCGTTCCCAAATACGTAGACGGTTTTGCCCTCGAGGTAAGCCTGCCACAAGGCGTCGGTCATCCTATCGATCAGGGCAAAGGGAAGGCGTCGAAGCACAGATTCCAGGCCTAAGAAGTATGCCTTCGAGCGGGGAACCTGATTAGCCGTAAAGGGCGACGCAGCACCATTCGTGCTTCGCGGGTTGGGGACGGTACTCATGTCTGGGTGACCTCGACGGTGGAATTGGAGTAGATGGGAGTTGACTGCGATGTTAGAAACGACCTTAGTCTCCTGCAGACAGCACGACGCCTGCCTGCTTCATATTGGAGTACGCATCTTGCACCTGCTCCGGAATACCTCCGATCTGGTGAATCCAATCCAGAAAATCGTCGAGGATATCCGATAAGCTTCGCTTCGGACTCCAACCCAGGGCTTGCAGTTTCGAAATGGAGGACACGCTGTGGCGGTTATCGCCGGTCCGATATTCTCCTGGAATGCAGAACTCGACGTTGCTGCCGATTTTCTCGCGGACCTGCCGGGCATAGTCGATTACCGAAGTGGGTCGTCCACTCCCGACATTGAACGCCTGCGCATTGGCTGCGTCAGCTTCGAGAACAAGCATGTTTGCGTTCACTACATCTTCGATATGCACGAAATCACGTGTCTGCAGTCCGTCTTCATAAATCACCAAAGGATCACCCGTCAGGGCGCGGCTGACAAAAATACGGCAGACCCCCGAGTAGTGGTTGAACAGCGATTGGCGGGGCCCCTGGGTAATGGAGTAGCGTAGGGCGACGCTTGGAATCCCGTGGATCCATCCCAGCCCCAGCGCTATTTTCTCCTGGGCAAGTTTAGAGACCGCGTATTGATTGTAGGGATTGTTGTGCTGCTCTGACAGGAGCAGGGGGGTAGCCCGTTGGCCACATTGCGAGCAGAAGACCTCCCATTCTCGTCGCTGCAATTGTCGCCCGCTGCGAGGGATGGGAAGAAACGCTCCGTGCTCTTGGCAAAGATACTGCCCTTCACCATAAACAGCCTGAGAAGATGCCACGATCACTTTCCGGATCTTCATTCGGTCTTCCACAATCAACTCGTACAAAAGAGCGGTGCCCACTGCGTTCACCGACAGGAACCTCGAAAAGTCGGGCATATAGTCTTGGTAGGCCGCTTGGTGCGAGACTACGTCGACATTCCGTAGCGCATAGCGAAGAGTTTCGCGGTCGGTCACGTCACCACGGATGAACTCAACTCCCGGAGGGAACCGCGGCGGTTGACCTGTGGGATGAACTTTGGGATCCAGGTTATCCAGCACCTGAACGTGGAACCCTTCCTTGTGAAAACGATCCACCAGATGGCTACCAATGAACCCAGCTCCGCCGGTGACGAGAACACGCATAATCGACTTAGCTCCTAGAAGTGAATCAGATTGTTGGGTAGGTGGATCTACTTGCCTGACCCTGAGAGGACTGTTTCCACGGTGCGCATAAGGATTGCAAGGTCGAGCGCGAGAGACCATCGACTAATGTATTCGAGGTCGAGCCGCACCCATTCGTCAAAGTCACTAATCTGGTTGCGACCGCTCACTTGCCAAAGGCAAGTAATTCCCGGCTTCACTGAGACTTTTTGTTTCTGGTAGTCGTTGAACTGCGCGAACTCGGTGACCAGTGGAGGCCGTGGACCAACTAGACTCATGTCACCGGTGAGTACGCTGTACAGTTGGGGTAGTTCGTCGAGACTGTATTTTCTGAGCCACGTGCCAACCTTCGTGATACGAGGATCGTTTGCGATTTTGAAAACCGGCCCGGTCATCTCGTTGCGAGCGACAAGCCCATCGCGAAGTGCATCGGCGTTGGCAACCATCGATCGAAACTTATAGCCGGTGAACGGGCGGCCACCACGACCCACGACCTTCCACCGATATAAGACCGGTCCCGCAGAACTGACTTTCACCGCGATCGCCACGAGAAGCAAGACAGGCGACAACAGCAAGAGAAGAATTGCTGAAACCACAACATCGAGCCCTCGCTTGATGGCCAGACTGAGCGGACTTCGCCATCGCGGAGACAGAACCATCCGCTTGCCCGGTTCAAACGCTGCTCCTGCGCTTTCAGAACAAACCTCAACCAGTTGGTCTGTCATTTCAGGAAGATGTATCGACGGAAGACTTCCAATTCGCATCATGGGAAATGTTTTTTTCGGGATCGAGATAGACCGTCGGTTGGGGATCGGGTGAGATAACCCGGTAAAATTCCTGCTCAATTAGGGTCAATATCTTCTTTTTATCCAGAGTTAATTCTGCGCATTTTCTGGCGTTCTGCCCAAGCCGCGTGCGTAAGGTTACATCTCCGGCCAAACGGGCAACGGCCTCGGCAAATGCGGCCACATCATCAGCGGGCACTCGGAGCCCGCAGTCCTGCACTGCAAGTGCGAGTTGTGTTCCCGCAGCAGCGGTAGTGACTACCGGACGGCCGCTGGCCAGTATTCCAGTCAACTTTGAAGGCATCACCAGGTCCGCGATTTCGGCGCACTGTGGAAGAAGGTGAATATCGGCAAGATTCATCAGCTCATTCAGGCGCTCCATGGGCTGAAGAGGGAGCCAGCGAACATTCGGAAGCGATGCGGTGCGAGTGGCAAGTGTTGCACGGTACGGGCCTTCGCCACAAAAAACGAACTGAATGGTCTCGCTGTTAGCAAGGTGACTGGCGACCTCGGCCAGGATGTCGAGTCCTTGCTTGCGCCCCATTGTCCCAGAGTAGAGCGCTACTAGGGCTTCGTGAGGTATGCCCAATTCGCCGCGCAAGGGGCTGGGCACTCCAGTAGGAAAAATACGATTCGTATCGACCCAGTTGGGGAACAGGACGCTGCGCGTCGCAGGGAACCCCTTCTGGCTAAGTCGATCCAGCATCTTTGACGATATCGTGGAGATCCGATCGAAGCTCAACAGCAGCTTTCTCTCCAGCGCGGCGATGAAATCGCGCAAAAGGTGCGACTTCAGCATTCCCACAGCAAACCCAGCATCCACCTCGAAGTCCTGGATATGCAGCCAACTACGGGCGCCCGCCAGCCGAGCTGTGATTGCCACGCCCGGTATGCAGAACGCTGTGGGTTCGACTACTAGAACCAGCGATGGCCGCCAATATGCCTGAACCAACATGACTGGCAAGCTGGTGAGAGCAAAGCTCGCTAGATGGAGTATCCGCTTCACGGTGGATGGATTGCGCGGAACAAAGAGCGGACAACGGAACACGGTCAAACTTCCAGTACCATGATCCTTGAGCGAAGTTGTCTCCTTCCGATAGCGCCAAGCAGAGTAACCCTTCCCGACTTTCGAGGTGGGATTGAACGGCGGCGCGGTGACCACCCGCACTTCATGGCCATGTTGAGCGAGCCAATCCGCCATTTCACCGGTGTATTTCCCGATGCCCACCAATTCAGGGCTGAAGTTAATGCCGTGGATGAGAATGCGCACGCGATCAACCTTGTGGAGAACTCAGAACAAATTCGCAAGAACTATGGAACGGCGCCGACAAACGGCGATTGGTACCGGCCAGCATCTAGTTCGCCGTGGCGACTGCTATCAAGCAATCTCCCCTTCGCACGCCATTGCCAAGAATGAGGAAAGGAAAGAACACAAGGCGGGCGAGGAGCATGAGAGCAAATACCACGAACGGATTTCTGAGTTGCCGGTTCGGTTTATCTTTTCGGGCGAACAATCGCGCGATCACGGAGGACGCGACCCACAGCGACGGCGTGATCTGGCGAGTCTGGGTATTCGTAAAGCGCGTTTGCGTCAAAATTCTTTCGAGAGTTTCGGATGAGAAATGCACGATGTGAAACGGGACATGCCAGTGAATCCAATATTTGCCGAAAAACGAACGCAACCAACTTTGGTGGTTCGGGCAACTGATCCAAACCTGGCCTCCCGGTTTCAGGATACGGCGGACGTCCAGCAGCATCTGTCGAGGATCGAGCGAATGCTCCAGGACATTGGAAAGCACGGCCACGTCGAAGAGCGTATCCGGAGCGAACTGGTCCAACGTCGCGGAGTGCACAGCGAATCCTTTTCGCCGAGCGACCGCGGCCGCCATATCGTTCAACTCAAGTCCTTCCACGGTAAAGCCGTTCTGCGCGTAGATCGCTAAGCCGCGTCCCTCGTTGCACCCGATGTCGAGTAGCCTGCCGGTACCTTTCCGGGTGTAGAACGAGATATCGCCGTCCAAAAATGCCCACATTCGATGTAATGGAGAGGAAAAGAACCGCTCCCGGAGCCTGGTGTAAAGCGTGTCATGCTCACCGCCGAAGTTGTAATAGCGTTCGTACAGGTCCTTGAGACGGGATGCTGACGGCCTCGGAGAAAGCTGATCCAACTCACATTTCACGCAGCGTCGAGCCTCATAATCGCCCGGGATTCCGAAGCGGGTATCGAACAGGCCCTCGGCGGAAAGTTCCAGCGACCCGGAGCATGCAATGCAGATTGATGCCTGAGGTGCCGTCACAGGGTCGGCCACAAAGAGGGCTGAGATTCGGGGCTCGGCCGAATTCTGAACCATTTGACTCAAACGTGACCTCCGACGCCCATGGCACTGTGCGCGCCGAGTTCCGCGTTGGCAGCCGAGAACAATGTCATATGCCTCCTATTAAACCGGCCGTCACGGAATCTTCTCTGGTGGATCGCAATCAAGATTGGCTTCCAGCAACCCACATTGGGGCCAATTCGGGGGGGAACGGGAACCGGCGGAGAATGCTCTCAAGAGCTGTCTCAACTTTGGCGCCCGTCTCTTCCAGAGAGTACTTGCGGGCCAGCAGCCGGCCGCAGGATCCCATTTTGCGGCGCATCTCCGGCTGGTCGAGTAGACTCAGAATGGCCTGGGAAAATTGCTCAGGAGTTCGAGGCACTGCGAGACCGGCACCGGTTCGTGCGATTTCGCCCGCGTAGTTCAGATCGGCGCTTACAACGACGGGAACACCGCATGCCATTGCCTCGAAAATGCTAAAACCAAAATTCTCCGCGTACGACGGGAGGGCATACACATCGGCGTCCGCAAAAGCTTCCAGTCGCATCTCCCGATCCGCCACGCCCGGAACCACCGTCTGAGCCTCAATGCCATTTTCCTTGACCCATCGCAGAACCTGCTTGTTGAAGGACACCGGGTCGGGCGGACCGACGATAGCAAGCCGCGCATCTGGCCTTTCGGCAATGACGGACCTCATCGCCTGAATCAATACCTCCAATCCTTTTTTGGCATGCAGTCGCGCAAGGAATAAAACGAGGGGCCCCTCATGTCCGCTCAAAAAACGCTTTCTGAACCGCCCCCTTTCGGGCATCGCCGCAAACTCGTCTGCGTTGAAGCCGTCGGGGACGATCACAGAAGGCGTGTGCAGTCCCAAATTGGCTGCCTCTTCACGCTCTCCCTGTGCACTGTAGAAAATCACGGATGCATTCCGAAGGATTCGATCAGCAAACAGTTTGTTGTAGACATGCTTTTTCCCCACACTGATCTTTCGTTGAATCGGGGCGAGCACCCCATGCGGCCAAATTCCATATGGCTTTCTATGAAGCCGCGCTAAAAGATATCCCGCCAGCACCGGGAAGGAATATAGCGAGTGCAGGGTGACGAAATCCGCGTCACGCACAACCTTGCTGCAACGCCAGAGCATGGAAGGACTGAATGCCCATCGCGTTCGCGCCGCAACCGTCACGATGCCAAAACTCCCCAATCCTTCCTTTCGCTTCAAAGCGCTATCGAAATTGGGGACCACGAAGTTTTCTCTGCCGGGAATCGGCCGCCCCGCCAATACCAGAACCACGCTGTGCCCGCGAGTGGCCGTGCTGCTCAGGATCATCGGCACAGCGACCAACCCAGCGCAATCATCTCGGGCGCCTTCTGCGAATCCAACGATCTTCATTGAGGAGCAATTCCGGCTAGACGGATCTTTGCAATCGGCTCGGGCTGGCATCAATCCACATAGCCAACAGTGCGTGAGAAATACCTGCGATCCGGAGATAGCTGTTTGACGGGCCGGGCAGGATTGCCAGCGTACAAATAATATGGTTCGGTCTAGGGCTTGTTCAGCAGCGCCTGGGCGCCAAGCACTGAGTAATCCGGAAGTGCGGCTCCCGCGCTGCTGACTGAACTATGCGTCTGAATCGTGCCGATCATCGTAGACTACCCACTGATCTGCGGCGCCAGCTTGAAGCCGGCGACCAGCTCGCCAAAGCCGTTTGCAGTGAATTCGGCAATCTGACATTCAAATCCCCGGCGCTCAGGCAATCGGCACTACTCGACTATCTTCTTACCTTCGATGCAGATGCCAGCGCCATTAAGAACCCGTGTCGCTTGCTCAACCTCCTCAATCCCACAAATCTCGCTGCGAAGAAATTCCCTCCTCGATACCTCCCGGAACCCTGCCGCCTCAAGGTAGTGCGTCAACGAGTCCGAGTCGTACATCCACTTATGCGAGTGGAAATCCTTCCAAATTGCGTAAGATCTAGTGAAGATATTTCCGGAGGGGGGAGCGGGCGATCGGAAAGCTAATCTTTCATTCAGAGTGTCAGCGGCAGCTTTGTCCCCATTGCGCCGACACGTCAAGTAGTCCTCAACCAGCGAGTGCAGGTCGGGGACCACTATCCTCGCAACGCCGCCAGGCTTGAGTACCCTCCTGCACTCATCAAGCAACTGTTGTGCCTGGCTTCGATAGAGGTGTTCCAACACGTGAGAGGCATAAATAGCAGAGAAAGTATTATCGGGAAACGGCAAGCGTTTCTTTAAGTCGTGCACAACTGGGCTCACATTCCACTTCGCACCTTGATTCTTCGAATGGATCACTCCTATGAGTTCCAGCATTCGCCTCAGCTGTTTGTGATGGGTGAACCAAGCGTTCCAGGAGCCATCTACATTGACCCAGCCGGAAGGTGCATTGGGCCCACACCCCAGGTTAAGTCGGCTTGACACCATAACATTCGCGCTCATATTTTACGTGGTCAACCCCAAACAATTTTCCCCAGCGCGCTCTCGCGAAAGGGCGGGAGCAGTCGTCAACAGCGTAAGGTTGTTGTGAAGCATTGATATAAACCGGAAACTCGGCGCGGCGGGTTTCCAGGCCGTGCCATGGAACTGCATATTTGTTGCTACGCGATTCCGAAATTATGATGGCTTCATATCGCTTATCCCGTTCTCTGGTCGTATGTTCCAGAACCGCACCGGAGCAACGAAGAAGAGAAATGCTAGCAAAGAAAACGGGTTCCCCACTGCGAACAATGAGCGCTCTACAATGGATGTCACCAGAAGCACCACCAGGAACATGCCGCACGCGATGTAAAGACTCCTCAGATCCTTATCGACTTCGCGCAAGGCATTTCTGGCAACGCGTAGCAGAATACTGACGAATCTCCATGCAATCAGGATTAACGGCACCGCGCCCATGTCGTAAAGGATGACCAGGTAGCTGTTGTCAATCATGGGGTAGGTGTAAACGGCATCGGATGACCTAACCCCGTGCCCTAGCAACCAGGTACCATCGCTGAAAACGCGTAGTGCCTCGTGCCACATGTCGATACGGCCGGACATTCCTGAATCCAAGCCGCGATCAGGGGTGGAGAGAGACAAAACCTGATCCAAAACAGCGAGGTCGTCGCGCGTCGAGTCCATGCTGCTTACCAACACAACGAGAGTGACCAGCAGAGTAACCGCCAACAGACCGATCTTGATCGTCCTTTTGCGCAGGTGTTTCGCGGAACTGGCAATCACGGTGCCAAATACGAAAACGAAGCCGGCCGCCACTCCGACAATTGCACCTCGAGACGATGCAAGGAGTATGCCGACTATGCAAACAAGCCCAGCTAAGCCGCAGAGAGTCCTTGTGGGCCAACCGCCGTTGATGAACTTCCAGATCAACACGCAAAGGTAACCGGATAGCTGCAAAGCAAGCAAATTAGGATGGAAATTGAGCGGGATGAGCCTTGAAAACGTCGTAATCGATTGCACGAGCGCCTCAAAACTCAAAGGCAGGAAAATCAGGATGGATAAGATCGCCGACCAATAAAAAGCTTCAAGCACTTCCTCAATCGATACTACCGTCATGTATACCCGCGCGAGCAGTAAACAACTGGAGAGCAGCAGCGCGAATTGGAAGGACTCGTTGAGTTTTGACCCCAATGAAGATTCGAGCATAAGCGCTGACAAGAAGATCAAATATAAAAGGCCGTCGGTTTCGAAAACTCCTGCCAGCGCGGTCAGAAGCGAATCCGACCAAAGCACTTTAAAGAACACCAGGGCAGCGAACAGGGCCAGCGGCGCAAGTTGAAGCGACACGCTGAGATTGGGAGCCATGTAAGTTGCGAATGAAAGGGTGAACACTAAGCACAGTGCAAGCTGGCTCAGAATAGTGCCCTTCTTCGCTTCTGGCATGGGCTGAGTCAAAATACCTATTGTGTCTGGGGTATTTCTTCCTGGATCGAACATGAGGCCGCACTGTGGTGGTTTCGAGCGTTTTCAAAAACTTCGAGATACCGCGCAGCGATGCGCTCTACCGTGTAGTTCTGCAATGCGAACTCGCGGCTGGCGGTCGCGGCCCGTCGACGGCAATTTGGTGAGGTCAAAAAATTGTCCAGAGCTTGCTTCAGGCCTTCGGCATCGTGTTGCTCGACGATCGTACCGCCAGGACCCAGCGTGTCGGGAATTGCGCCGCAGTTGGAGCCGATCGAAGCGATGCCTAGCATCATGGCCTGAGCCAAGGCAAGTCCGAATTGCTCCTTCCAGGCGGGGGCGGATTGCGACGCGAGCACGAAGATATCAGTGCAGCGGAGGTATCGGGGGACCTGCTCGTAGGTCACGGACGGCAGTAATACAACTCGTCCCGGGAGCGTGGCCATCCACCGTTCTCGAATCTGCTCTTCAAGTGGCCCGGAGCCGACCAGCAACAGTTTCCACGGATAACACAGGAGTTTGCCCAGCGCTTCGAATAGCAGACGCAGTCCTTTTTCGGGCACCATGCGCCCGAGATATCCGACCACGGGCACACCGTTGAGCCCCAGTTCAGCGCGCAATTGCGACTCCGTCCCCGGCTGATGTTCGGTTACATTCAGGCCGTATTGCGGAAGAACTTCGATATTTCCAGAGAAACGTCCTTCGGCGCGCAAGAGTTCGGCAGCTTCGCGGTTTCCACAAATCACCGCTGACGTCCGTCGAAGAGAATAGGCGCGTAGTCGCCGCTTCGCTACTCCAAGCGGAAACCTGCGCGGGCGCAGAATATTGTCCCACGTGAACAAAGTCACTGCCGCTCGCGGTGCCAAAGCATTTCGCAAGGTAATCGTTTCCAGCGCAATCACAGCTTGTGGCTCTTCTTCGACATGAATGACATCGGGCTCAAAACTGCGCAATACCGCTGCCAACGGCCCAGGGGCATGCACGTAGGTCATATGCGACTTGGCCATGTACGGCCTGAGTGGGACGACCTCCTCCGGGCTCAACTCGGGGTGAACTTGATAGTCCGTCAGATCGAACCGATCGCGACCGCGACAGGGCACCACCAAGCGGAGGTGCAAACCCTTGTCCACGCGCTTCATGGCGACATACTTCTGCTGGTTGTAGGCCAGCAGAAAAGAATGCCCAACCACCATCAACCTCACAATACCTCCGAAGTGGGCACCGGCGGCTCCGCGCTGTAAATGTCGACAACGCTATGGATCATCCGCTTATGCACGGACAGTCGAAACGCCAGAGCGAGTGTGCCGGTGTAGGCGGCTGCGGAAACAAGCATGCCGTAGGCGGCTCCACGTAAGCCGAAATAGCTCACCAACGGCACCCCTAGAAGAAAAGTCGCGAGCGCGCTGCTGACGTAAGCATAGAAAACAAGGCGAGGCTTCTCAGCAGCCCGGATTGCGTCACTCATGGTGTTTCCAATTCCCATCAACAGCGGTACTAATGCGAGAAGGAAGAGCAGGGGAGCGAGTTCATCAAACTTGCCCGCATAGAGAACATGGATCACTTGGCTACCTGCCAATCGGACACCGAGAGCGAAGATCGACGTCAGGCCCACTATGAGCAGTGCGTAGCGCTTCCAGAATGCGAAAAAGGCGTCCATATTCTGGGCGACGTATTTGGCGGCGAGTGCGGGCAAGAACAGGAACGAAAGCGAGATCATGATCTGCTCGACCGGTGCGATGAGGACGTACATCGCCTTCAACTCGCCCACTTCTTTTACAGAGAGAAAGCCGGCCACCAGCCAGTAGTATCCCTGGTGCATGAACTGGAACACGAAGGCCGTGGCCAGGACCCAGCGGGTGTACGCCCAGTGTTCTCGCCAATAGTGAGGCTCGGAGTCGAGAAAGGCGCTCTGCAGCTTGCCCAAAGGAAGCTTGCGAACGAAGGCCAGACCCGCGATAACCCATCCCAAAGCCAGGATCAGGAACACCGAGAAACCGTTCAGTTCGCGTGTCTTCGCAGCTAACCACAACAGCGACGCAACTGCCGCGAAAAATACGAGCGATGTCCCGGCCGCGAGGGCTGGCTGACGAACGACATAAAAACTTCGTCGCACGAACGAGCCGGTAAGAATAAACGCCACGGCAAGAGAAAGGCCGAGCAGAGACGGTGATAGGAGTGAAGGGGCTACCCACCGGAGCAGCAGACATGTCAGGAGAAGACCGGCGGACAAGGTTAATCCGGCAAGCACATTGCTGCGCATCATTAGCTGCAAGTAAGTCGTGAACCGCGCCTGATATCTTCCTGAGGCATAGACGGTGAACGGCTCGAGCACTGCCGCATTGTGCAGCCCGGCGAGAAACGTAAAGATCGAGTAGGACAGCGCAAACATTCCGTACTCTTCTTTCGTCTGAGTGCGAGCCAACGCCACATTGACGAGAAACATGCCGCCCACGGACAGGCCCTGGTCCGTCAAACCCAGAGCGAACTGTTTCGCGCGCTCCTTCGTGAACGACGCGGCAGTTAACAAATCTGACCATCTGTTTGCTGGACTCATTTCCGAGAATTCCGATGGTTGCGGGAGAAAACAAAGCTTATCTCAGAGTACGTCGCCAGGCTTGTCGGGAAGCGTGGACGGATTCCCTCGCCGCGCGACCCGCAGCCATAAACCGTGCGCGATGGCTTGCGCCCGCGAACCGTTGGGGGGCGCCCATGGCATGTATGCCTTTACACTGTTGAGAACCTCTTCTGCAAACAGCTTTCGGGGATCCATCGCATCAGTCTGTTCCCACCGATTGCGAACGATCAGCCAAAACACTCCTGCCGCCAATCCAAACGAGGCACACATGAAGATGATACTCATGCGAGGAGGGAAGGACCGCCGCTCGGGGCGGCTCGCTGGGTCAAGCACTTTTATGGCTGGAGTTTCTTTCGCTTCCTGCACCTTAGCCAACTCGTACTGTTGCGTCAGCGTTTCGTAGACCGCTTCCTGGATCTTCGTTTGGCGATAGAGATCGGCGTACTTCACGCCGAGGAGCGGCAACTGGCGAATCGAAGGATAGAGCGCAGGCGCTGCCGCCGTATCTTCGCCCGAGCCCGCGCCTGCGCCACCGAGTTTGTCCAATTGTTTTCGCAACTCCGTGATGCGGGCCCCGACCGCCAGCACGCGAGGGTTGCCGGACGCGTAAATCGCTTCCAACCCCTTTTGTTCAGACTCGGCCGCGATGAGTTCACCCTGCAACTGTGCCGCCGCCTCGACCATCGCGCGAGCCTGTTCCTTGATGTCGATAGCGGTGTTCTTGCTGGAGAACTGGCTAAAGTCGACAGCGGCCTGATCAAGGTCCAGTTTTACCGCTTTGAGGCGCTCTTCGAGGAAAACCCGTTCCCGATGCGCTGCGGAAGTAGAGAGTTCCGCCGACAGGCGGTTCAGCTCCTCCACATAGGATTGTGCAAGGGCAGTGGCGCGATGAGCATCTCTGTCGGTGACGCTGATCGTGATAATCCCGCTCTTTCGATCTTCCGTGATCCCGGTTCGTTCGGCGAGATCTTTGCGCGCGTCCTCATCGAGCCGGTCCCAATAGACCCTCTTCAGATCAAAACGTTGCACGAGCCTATCCTGCACCGTTTGGCTCTGGAGAATCCCGGTAAACAGGGCTCCCGAGCCGGTTGCCCCGAGGAGATCTCCGGCAACGCCAGCTAAGCCACCGGCCTTTCCCGACAGTGCCGCCAACATCGCCATTCCCGAGTTTGACTGACCATCGGGGGGCATCAGTTTCACGATCGAGGTGTATCGCTTCGGCAGCAAGAACGCTACAAGCATGCCTGCAATGAGTCCGATCAAGGCCATTTTGGCGATGAAGCGTCGCCCGTTCCATAGCACACGGAGATTTTCGACAGGTCCGGAATCGACTACTGTTGTCCCAAACTCGGGCTTCCGGGCCTCTTCGAACTCGCGTGTTGGCGGATATTCAACCGGTCTGGTTTGTACTTGGGCCAAGTGTCGGTACCTTCTGGAGAAGACTCTCTGTTATCTGATCCACTGAATATTAGAACGAGTGCCTGCTGGTCGCTCAATGCGCGTGGCGGGTCGGCCAAAAGCCGAACTGAAAAGACGCCGACACGTCGGATTGACGGTTCGTCGCCAACAGGGGAATCTGCCAGCTCTCATATTGGATATTCCCCGAGAAACGAAAACCGGGGCCCGCAAAGATATCTGCGTTCACGGCGACGTCATTCTGGGTTCCGCCTTGCGGAAGATATTGCCGGTCGATCTTCCTGTGCCTTACTTCAAACCCAATCCGCTTCCGGGGGCTCAGCCAGTAGCTGGACCGGATCAATTCGCCTTGCGCCGCGCGTCCGACCCAGGTCCCAATCAGGCGCCCATCGTTGGTGTATCCGTTCAGGTATTGGCCGTTGGCGTAGAAACACGACGTGCAGAAGGAACCTCTGGTTGGGCTGGTATAACCGCCCTCGAGCCTCAGGTCGAGTTTGTTCTTTTTGGGCACCTTGGGGAGATAAACGCCGCCCTGCCAGACTGACTTGGGAGCATTGTTGATTGGCGAAATTTCGTCTTCTGTAAAGCCCTCGCCATAGAGGCTTAACCAGTTGCGCAGTTTCGGAATCCGATAGCTAAAATCCACGGCCGAACGTCCATCTCCCAAGACGTCCCCGTTGACGTGCACGCCGAAGGTACTTTGATAGAAAGTCTTAAGAGTTAGTGGATTTCCCGGTCCTCCGTAAATCGTCGTCTTCGACATGTTGAACTCGAGATTTTCGGTAAATTTGAAACTGATTTTTCCGCCACTCAGAAACGGCTGGGGATGCAAAGCCTGCCCATACTGTCCAATCGTTGGGCCAACGATGGGATTGATCTGAGTCGGTATGTACGTAAGCGTCGTCACGAACTCCTGTCCCGACAACTGTCCGATAAAAGCCGACAAGCGTATGTCCCCGAGATAGCCGAAAATCCAAGGCAAGCGAAAAGGACTGACCCGGTCAACGCTGAACATGTTGTTCAGGGGAGGAGCGTTATTCGTCAAAAGCATTGTGCCGCCCTCACTCGGTCCCCACCACAAGCTGCGCCTGCCATACGAGATCTGCCAGTTGGCAAGATTCATGCCCACGTAAGCGTCCAGCAACTGAAAGCGGCTGATGGCGGCAACAGGCTGCGGAGGGGGATTCGGGGGCAGTCCATCGACGCTGCTGATGAAATCGAGCGCCGCCGGCGAAAGCGACGGCGCCGAGGGGGCCGACTGATACTCGCCGCGAACGTAGATCACAAAGGGACCTGCCGTAGTCCAGCCCGACATACCGGCCACGGCGTTAAATCCCTGCTCGTAGGGCCGGCCATAGTCATTCAGCAGAGTCTGGCCGAAATGATCATTGTCGGTAAGCGGCCGTCCCGAAATGGCGAGCGCACGCGAGTAAACAGATTCCAATTGCGCGGTCCGATTGCTATCTCCGCTCATCAGTTCCTGGTCATGAGAGAACTCTTCCGATAGCGCGCTGTACAGTTGCTGAACCTCTGACGGTGCATCTGAGTCGGGTTGCTCTTCCGAGGCTTCGGCCAGGAGTCGAGCGCACTCCAGGCGAGTCCATGGACGAATTCCCAGGCTTGCGGTTCTCACATAGCCCAATGCGGCGAGTCGCTCCAGAGCCGGGTAGATCCAGCTATCGAGGGGAACGTATGGGGAACCCATGAAGGCAGGCGTTCCCATTTTCTGCTCCCTGACAAACTCGCCCATGGACAAAAACTCTGCGCCTCCTACTTCCGCATCGTGATGCCGGCGGTAGACGTTTTGCGACACCAGATATCCCAGTACGCTCCCCACCAGGACGTCCGAGGGAAAGTGCTGCCGGGCGCGAATCCGCGAGAAACTAACCGCCGAAGCCATCCCGTAAGCGAACAGTTTCGGTAAGGTACCTTGATACTCATGCGCAATTACTCCGGCAATCGCCCACGCGGCAGCCGAGTGTTCCGACGGAAACGACGTGCCTCCCTGGAAAAATGAGCCACTGCCGTTGCCTTGGTACGGGCGCTCGCGACCCAAGGAGTATTTCAGGGCTTCGACCGCTACCAAACTGTTAAGGGCGGCCTCGCCGGCTAAAAATCCAGTTTCGCGCCAGTGCTCGTTGTGAGTAGGAAAGCTCAATAGATAAAGTCCTGCCCCTGCGCCGATCAGGCTCGCCACCCCGTAGTCGGAAACCGTCTTGTAGTGGCTGAGAGTCGTCGGATTTCGCGAGAGCGATGCGCTGTACTGGCGATCGGTCACGAAAAGACCAGCGGTAATTCCCGCCAGCGGCACCAGCCAGGCAGCGTCCGAAGGACGAATTCGCAAAGGACTGGACCAGATCTGTTTTTGATCTGCAACGAAGTCCTTAATGTGTGCGGTAAAGTCGGGTCTGCCCGATTGCTCTGAGACGGGATGGTGCATGCCCATTGGCAGAGGTTTACTCTCGGCGGGTTGGGGCGCCTGAGGGGCATTGGGTACAGGGCCATCCATCGATTCATGGTTGGTCCCGTCCTGTGACCGCGCGATGGGCACTAGAACAAAGAGCATCGTAGCAATGACAAGGACAGCGAGAGACTGTGCCGCTATACGCAAACCGACGACTCCGGCCTTAGGGATGGATATACGCAACCGTGAGTGCGGCTGAGGACGCAACTTGGGCCGCTTGCATGATCGTCGCCCAATTCCGCGGGGCCAGCTTGGGAGCCTTTTCCGGCACCACAATCGAGTCGCCCGGCTTGAGAACCGCATTCATGGGATCTCCCGACCAGAAACCTGAATTATTCTTGGCTGAGAGTACGGAGCCATCCCCCCGCAGAACAAAGACAGCGCTTCGATCCGCGATCTGGGTAAAGCCACCTGCCTGGCTCAGATACCACTTCGCGCTTCTGCCCGGTAGATAACTCACAGCAGTAGGATTGAAAACCTGGCCGCTTACCATTACATAATTTGCTTTCTTCGGAATGATGAGCACATCTCCGTCTCGCAACTGTACGTCCGCTGGAGTTCCCGCCAGTCTCTTCAGGTTGGGAGGAATGTGGATCACGACTCGTCCGGCCGGGGCAGTGGACTCAAGTTGCTCCAGAGTGGTGTCAGTCTGCGCGATCGCGGTCAGCTTCGCTTGCTTCTGATCGGTATCAGTTTCCGGCAGAGACTTCAGATATCCCCGCTCAGACTTAAGTCGGTTGACTAACTCCAGATGGGACTTCATTTCTAACTCTCGTACTTCCTGCCGCAGTAGCACCGCTCCGTAAGGATAAGCTTGGGGAGTAAATCCATTGCAGCGTTTCAGGACCGAACTCAGGCGTTCGCCAGGCTGGATTCCGTAGGTGGCAGGATGCATCACCTCTCCCTTCACCTTTACCGAGGATCCGAGATCATTCCACTGCGGAATCTGTCGAATGGCGAGGACATCGCCATTTTGCAATTGGACGTTTTCGTTGGCATCGCCGGAGACGGCAGCCGCGAGCTTTACCTCAATGCGCTCACTGGAGTGGTTGCCGGCTGCGAACCGAGTAAGATCGGCGCTATCGGCAAATGCGCTTCGCTTGAGTCCTCCCGCGGCCCGAACCAGATCTTCCACGTGCATGTTTGTGGTCAAGGGATAGCGCCCAGGCTTGGCCACTTCCCCTGTAATGTCGACGCTAGGCGCGTCCACCCTGGCCAGAGTGCGGTGCACCAATAGACGATCCCGGGGCTGGAGAATAATATTATCGACCGGATTTCCAGCCAGAGCTTCGCGTAAATCGACGCTGAGAATTCTTGTCGTGCCATCCGCTTGCGTGCGGAACAGCTGAGCGGAATCCAGAGCCGCGTCCGCTGTGATGCCTCCGGCCAGATAGATGGCATCGCGCAAATGTCCCTGACCCGAGGTGCGGTACGAGCCGGGTCGATGAACCTCACCGCCGACCCATACCTCCGGCGGAGGCTCAAAATCGTACCGGCTGAAGATTCGCACCGTGTCGAGAGGTTTCAGCGCTGGAGCCGAAGCCGGATTTGCCAGGGCGGCCGAGATGTCGAAGCTCTCGATCGTGGGATGAAAATCGGGGGCATTCAAGCGGATGATCTCGGCATAGTGCGGCGCCGGTTCGGGCAGCAAGTCAGCATACGAGGAAACGATGTCGGTCAATTTCATTCCGGACTTGTAGGAATAGCGTCCCGGTCGAACGACGTGCCCTTGCAGGTAAATCGCGTCTTCGTTATATGCGGCGATCGGGAAAATGTGCACTTGATCGCCGTCCTGAACCTTGAAGGCCTGCAGTTGCTTGTTGAGCTGGTCGGGGTCGGTGCTGGCCGTGAGATCCAGCGTCAGCATGGTGTGTTTCTCGTGGGCTTCGAGCCGTTGCACCTCAATATGACGCAGTGCCGCGGTGGGCAGAATCCCGCCGGCCAACTCCAAGACTTCCGCGAGAGACGTTTCATCCAGCAGCTCATAGACTGCGGGGCGGCGAACCATGCCATCGACGGTCGCCTCCGGTCCAAGCGGCGGTACCAGCAAGGTGTCGCCATTTTCCAACCGCTTCAAATCGGAACGGATGCCGTGTAGAAGCAAGTCGTAGGCATCGACCTGCTCAATCAATTGTTTGCCGCGAAAGTGCTTGAGCGCTCGCAAGGATCCGCGCGGGGTGACTCCACCGGCGGCGAACAGCGCGTTCAACGGCGTCGAAAGCGAACTGATGTCGTAAGCTCCCGGTTGCTCCACCTCGCCCACCACGTAGACACGAACCGTACGCATGCGCGAAAGCGAGACATCCGCCGATACATCCCTGAACGTCGAGCGGAGCGCGTGCTGAACTTCCAACTGGACTTCGCTGAGACTCTTGCCGGTAACCAACAGGGGACTGGTCTCCGGAAGCGCGATCCGCCCTTCCCGATCCACCAGCCTTACCAGTCTCTGCGAGACGCTGCCCCATAGATCGATCGACAAACTATCGCCCGTTCCCACCACATAGTCTGGGCCTACGGGCAGGTCCATGGGGATCACATCAGGCTGATTGGTAGTATTCCGGAACATCTCCAGCCCGAACCGCTCCGCGGGTTTCTGCCTGGCTGCGGCTTGGACGTACATGTCGAAGAGCGAAGGAACATCGGCGTAAGGATTGGCGGGACGAACCATCTTCACCGGGTTCACATCCTCGTCGTGATCCAGCGACCTCGGCCTTCTTGAATTCGAACGCATGCGCTGCGTTGGCACGTCGTTCTTGGCAACCGTATCTCGTGAACTGGTTCGGTCTAGGTTCTGAATGTTCCGTTCAGCGGCAAGGTCGCCTAGGGCAGGAGCGCCGGGCGTCGGAGAATTGAAAGGGACATCCGTACGGGACCTGACCGAACCGGATGTCAATTCGATCTGGGGCGTCGCCAACAGGTCGCGCTGGCCGAACTCATCGGGGGAGAGGTCGGTCCGTAGCGTGCGAGGCATGTTAACCGTGGGCGGAAGATCCGGCGAATACTGCGGAGTTGTTTCGGGAGCAGCAGGTTCATTTTCCACGGGAGGGTTGCCCTGGCGGGTCCGCGATCCGCTTTTTTGGCAATCCCCATCTTGGGGATTACAGGTGGTGGTGCGCTCCACATCCAGCGGTTGATCGTCTCTTTGCGGCTTCATCGACTCGCTATCTTCTTGCGATTCGATCTGAACCAAACGCCGCGCGCGTTCCTTCAATACGAGATCTTCTTCTTTTCCGAAGCTCGAATCGGGATTGGGTGCGGGTAGCAGATATCCATAGCGCTGCAGTAAGCGGGTTGCAATCGAGCGGAATGCCACATCGTGATCAAGTCGATCGAAGATGGCTTGGTCGGATAAATCCGAATCTTCGACGATTTGCCCATTGTCAGTAGCTTCTTTCGCCACCCATCGCTTCAACTCCACCAGCAAGCCGGCATCTTTGACGAGCACGACGCGAATCTGCGCCGAAGAGGCCGCCACACGACTGAGATTGTCTTTGGCAAGGTCCGACAGTTCGGCGGTGCGGTTCACCTGAGACCCGCGGTCGCGAAGACCTGCCCGTTCACTGGTCTGGCCGTAAATCAACGGGCACAGAATAAGCAGCGCAAACCAACCGACCGTTCGCTTCTTCCAGGCGAATTCAAGGGAACTCAACATGTTTTGTGCCTCTTTGTGCTTTCCGAATGCGGCTGCGGCAGATACCCTCAGGCAGCCTCTAGATCGGCTTCGTCCACTTCGACAGCCACCGAGCGCATGATCAGGTCGATTGAGAAAACAACCCGACAGCGGTCTTTCCTGCGCACAATAATTCCTTCTAAACCTGCCATGGCTCCATGCTTTACACGCACCCGCCGTCCGGTCCGTAAATAGGGGTGAGGTTCAATGTTCCTGGCGCCAGACAACCGGTCCTGCAGAGCCTCGATCTGCTCCGCGGGTACGACTGCAGGTTGCCCGTTGAATGACACCAGTCGTACAACGCCGGGCAGTTCGAGAATCTGCAATCTGTTCTGGAGCGCCATGCGTACGAAGACGTATCCGGGAAACAAAGCAAGTTCCAACTCTTTGCGACGGTCCTTCCATCGCCGCACCGATCGATACAAAGGCAGGAAGCAGGGGAATCTGCGCTGCTCAATCTGTTCCGCCACACACTTCTCGTGGCGCGGACAAGTGTAGAGGGCATACCAGTTTCCTTTTTGCAGAGCTTCCGCCGCTTGAGTCTCGGCCGCGTTCTGTTCCGTGATCATCGCTTCTCTTCTGCGCTTTCCGCGATCCGTAGCTTCGCCCCCTCACTTACAGGGTCACTGTGAGCTAAACCCATTATTTGCAGATATTTACAATAAAATCCAAAAAACTCTTTCTACACGCGAGCTAACCCGATGATCTGTGCTTGCTGCCTTACAGCGTCCAGAATGCCCGCCTCAGAACTCTCCAGAGACTTGCTTCGGATGTCGACGATCGCCCAATAAAACTGCGCACGATTTTGCTCTGGCGCCAGAGCGAGGATTCGCATCTCCGGATAACGACCGAGCAGGAAGCCGCACTGGGTGCGGTACTTCTCTCGTTCGTCCATGGCAAGAATGAGCACGTCGGGTCGAGACAGCGCGACGGCGTCGGCCAGATCTTCCTGTTTTCCGACATCTCCGATCAGTTCAATGTCGGGCTGATCGGCTATGGTGGTCATTATGAGTTCCCGTATCAGACGGGGCTGGTTGGCGACAAGGACGCGGATTCGCTTCATGGTGCTCCGATCGCTTCTTTTCGGATTATCAGCGGACGATACCGGGCAGTCGTCGCAGCAACAAGATTCAAATCGGAGCTATCCAGTACGTTATTCACTCTTTACGTACTGCATGGATTGATACCTTTTGTACCAATCCCGTACCACATTGGTACCGGTTTCGTACTTAGCTGAAGTAGCGTAACTGCCATGATAGAAAGGCTATTTGCGAGGATTGGTGCGGCAAAATGCGGGATTTCTTGAAGCCGATTGGGCACGCGCCTTTAACAAGCCTTTAACAGGGTGGTGAGGTTCAGTGCCGATTGGATATTGGGAGATTATATGACTAAGTCATGCGGCAAATGTGATCCGAGATACACAGCTGGCGAGGCGGGGGCTACGCTGGTCCGCTATCGGGAAGATAGGGGAATTACTCTCTCAGCTGAGTGCTTTGCACGCCTGCAAAGTTTCCTATGGCTATTCGTCGCGACGATTGAGTCTATTTATTTGTTGAATGACATCTCCCGATAATGTTAGGTATATTACCAGCAGTCGAGAGTCTATCGAGAAAACGATAGCGAACGTTTCACTCAAAAAGCTCTTGGGCGCTGTGTTGGAAGACTGAGCTGCACTTCGCTGTCAGGTTGGTTTTCCATTCGACTAACGAAATATGAGTGATATGGCGCGGTGAGGGGCGTGCCATACTCTTCGGCCTCATTCTTAAGGAGTGCCGTTATGCGGAAGATCGCTGAAGTGTTTCTCCTCGCAGAGAATCGCCTGTTGCGCGAAGCTCTGATCCGGCTCCTCAGCAAGAGGAGCGAAGTCCGCGTGGTGGGAGCGGGCGCCTACTCGCCAACCGTTCACCAGGAGATCATTGCGGCTCGTCCGCAAATCATTCTCCTGGACTCCGATCGCTTGGGTTTCTCCAAGGCAATGCTCATCGCCACGCTCCGGACGGCGATCCGAAATCTGCGGATTGTCATGGTTGACATGGATACGGATGAGAATGCTTTCCTGGGCGCCATCCGAGCCGGCGTGGTGGGATACGTCTTGAAGGACGCTTCGGCCGAGGAAGTCGCTGCCACAATTCGGGCGGTCGCCACGGGAAACGCCGTCTGCCCGCCGTCACTCTCCATGGTGTTGTTTCGTTGTGTCGCGCAGCAAACGCCCAGGACGTCTCCGATTTCCTGCGGAGCGGAACTTGGGCTCAGCCGGAGAGAGCAGCAACTGGTAGAACTGCTGCGGGAGCGCCTGACGAATAAGGAAATTGCGTTGCGGCTCGGTCTTTCAGAGCAGACGGTGAAAAATCACGTGCACCGCATACTCCGGAAGGTGGGGGCGCCGAATCGCTTCAGCATCGTTGAGCGTCTGCGCGGACAAGAGACGCCAGAACCGGCCCGACGGTCAGCATGACAGGAAATGCCGCCGAGGGTGAATAGTCAGGATTTGTGAAGACTTTCACGTCAGCCGCTGGGGTGACCTGGCGGTTGAAGCACTGGGGAACGTCCCGTTTGTCCCCGATGTTCCCAGCCGGCATCCATGAAGTCAAAATCGCCAGCGCCGGTGCGCTATCGTGTCAGATGAAACGCTTTGGCCCAGGGCACCAAGTTGGGCAAGAAGTCACCGGCAGCGTGCACGATAGCCAGCACAGCAAAATTCTTCGTTCGCATCCACAAGACGCCTTGGAAGAGACCGGCCAGCGAGGTCAGCACGATCGAGTACCCGACGGCCATCAAGAGTGAAGGGTGTGAGCCAAGAGCTTCCTGCGTGGCCGCCGGACGCAAGTAGAGACCAGGCGCATGTGCCAACCCAAAGAGCACGGCTGCCACGACCAGACCGCCCCAGGGCGAGCGCAACACTGCCGCAAGCCGCTCCTGCAGCAGCACGCGGAAGAAAAATTCCTCGACAACTCCAACTTCAATGATCAACCAGCCAAAGCTGAGGGGCGTAGCGACAGCAAGTATCCACACCGGCAGATGCGCTCCCCGAATGTCGTGCAGGCCGCGCCCTAGGATTAATTGCATGAGCAGAGCAGCCAACGACATCCACAGTGCTGGACGGAGATCACGCCACCTCAGCGAAATCGGCATGAGCTCAGCGTTCCTGTAATGGCCCAACGCCAACGTGATCGCTGCCGGAATGGCAACAAACACCACGAGCTTCACGCCCAGCAGCACGACAGAGTGCAACGGCTCGGTCCTAATGCCCCGGCCGAATCCTGATAAGAGCACCCATGCGATCACCACCAGATATATCAGCAGAGCCGCGGTTTCAACTCCGGGCCGGCATACAACATAGGGCAGTGCTGACACTCGACGTGTGACCAACATGGCGAGCGCCGGGAATATCACCCCGAGAACCACCAGTGCGGCCAGCGCCTCGCTGGCCTCGAACCCCTCAAAGAAACGCAGCGATATGAAGGCCAACGCCCAAAGCGCAAAGTAGGCGCCCACGTATGTTCCAGGACGGATGGATGAAGCGGAACTCTGCATACCCTCATATACGCATACCGCTGCAAGCAGGTTCCACTGGGACCGCAAGCCATTCATTCAAAGCGGAGGTAGTCGAACCATTCGGGTCATCTGACGGGCAACCCGTATAGGTGCTGCAGATCGCCAGAAGTCTTAGTCAAGTCGGGTTCTGGGAAGTTGGTGCCAAACTCAGACATCTTAACGAAACTGAGACCTGGAGACAGACGGGACGTACACCGCTTTGTGCAAGCTGGGCAACGAAAATCAGGCTGGTGTTTTCAGACGGGGAAGACTGGGGAACGTCCCCTTTTGTCCCCAGTGCTCAACAACTGAATGGTCGGGGCGATAGGATTTGAACCTACGACCCCCTGCGCCCAAGGCAGGTGCGCTACCAGGCTGCGCTACGCCCCGACTTTTCAATGACTTAGGCCGTGTTCGACCCGTTTCTCAAGTCTAAGGCAGGGACGCTATTCCTGCAAGGGGGAGTTGCAGAAAGCGAATTCGGGAAGTTGCAGAAGCGATCTCACCGAACTCCACTATCAGCTGACTACTGCTGCAGCAAGATCGATAGCGTTCCATCGGTGATGTTCACCACGGCCAGATCGAGTTTTCCGTCGCCATTGAAATCGGCCGCCGCGATCTGGGTCGGGCCTTGCCCCACGGCATAAGGAGAACCTGATGCCTGCGTGAACGTTCCATTCCCGTTGCCAAGGAGAAGAGTGATAGTGCCGTCGGCGTAATTTGCGACCGCGAGATCCAGCTTTCCGTCATTGTTGAAATCTGCGGCGACGATTGCGTCCGGCTGATTTCCTACCGGGATCGTGATGGGCGGCGCAAACGTGCCATCGCCTTTCCCCAGCAGGATCATAACCGCGTTGCCATCGGAATCCGTCACCGCGAGATCTAGTTTGCCGTCGCCATTAAGGTCGGCGGTCACGATCGCGGAAAGATTCGTGCCGAGAGAAATCGGCGAACCGCTCGCCAGGGTGAAGGTCCCGTCGCCGTTTCCCAGCGATACGGCCACTCCAGAACCGGGATAGACGGTCGTCCCGCCGCTGGCTACGATCGCATCCAGCTTGCCATCTGCGTTCAAGTCCCCAATTGCCACACCCACCGGGAAAATGCCGGTGTAGAGGTCGCCCGCCGCGTTGAAGGCACCGTTGCTGTATCCGAGGACAACGGGCTCCTGGCCTGAGAATTCGTTGGTAATCGCGAGATCGAGGTTCCCATCAGCATTGAAATCGGCGGCTTCGACCGCGGATGTCGGCATGCCGAGGGCATTGGCAAACGCTGCCGAGGAGGCGGCAAAGCTTCCATCTCCGTTACCGAGGAGGATGAGTGCGGCCTGGTTCTGGAACAACCCGATCGCCAGTCCCGGGTGACCACTGTGGTTGAAATCGCTGACGGCGATGGGCCCGGTGTACGGTGTGGGCAAATCATCGTAGGGCGGGCTCAGCAACTGCATCGGAGAAGACGCCGTCGAGGTAAACGTGCCGTCGCCGTTTCCGAGATAGACAGAGACGCGTATGTTCGCCGTGACAACGAGGTCCGGCTTGCCATCTTGGTTGAAATCGGCTGCCGCGACCCCAAACGGCTCGGAAACTGTCAGCGGCGAATTGGACGCGTTGGCAAAACTAACCGTGGCCTCCGGCGTGGCGACCTGGAAGTAGACCACGTTCGACGCGCCACCACCGGGAGAAGGATTCACCACTGTTACGGTGGCCGTCCCCGCATCAGCAACGTCGGCCGCGGGGACCGTCGCCGTCAAGTGCTCGCCGTCCACGAACGTCGTCGTGAGCGGCGCGCCTTTGAAATCGATGGTCGCGCCGGAGACGAATCCCGCTCCGCTTACGGCCAGGGTGAACTGCGAAGCGCCGGGGGAAACCGCGGTCGGCACCAGCGGCTGGTTCAGGTAGGGAACCGGATCTCCGGGAGCGGCGGTCGAATTGATCTGGATACTCAAAAGGCCGTCGTACACAGTCACGCCGGCCGCATCGGTGACCGCGGCCTCGAAATACCAGGTTCCGCCACCGGTGGGTGTGCCGCTGATCGTCCCCGTGCTGGAATTGAGCGTCAGGCCGTCCGGTACCGCTCCCCCGACCTTCCATCCGGTCATGATGGGTCCGTTGTATATAGTCCATTGAAATGGAGGAGTGCCGCCGGTGAGCGCGATGGTCTGGCTGTACGCCGCGCCCACGGTCCCGCTATTGAGATTTTGAAATGGAATCTGCGGGTACGGGTTCACCGTAATTTGCAGCGACGCGTTCTTCGTCGGGTCTGCCTGGGAAGTAGCGGTGATGGTCACCTGCTGCGCAGCAGTGAGACTGGTCGTCGGCGAGGTGTATGTAATCGTTGACCCTGCTGAACTGCTGAGGGAGCCCGGGCCGGTCAAGGTCCACGTGACTCCTTTATACGACGAGTCGTTCATCACGGTGGCCGTGACCGTGACCGTCTGGCTCTGATCGATGGCCTGCGGAGTGGAAGGAGACAGGTTCACCGCAATCGGCGGCGTGCCCGAATTCGAACAGCCGCCCATAAATGCCGCCATTCCCAGGACGAGTGGCAGAGCTGCGTAACGAACGCGGCACATTACCCCACCTCCGGCATATTTTAAACAGGGAAGTATCGCACAATTTTCTTGCTCCGTTCGCCGGAGCTTGCGGTGTTACGAAACTCGGATGATGACGCCAGACATCCACAATTTCACGCCCGCCCATGACATGCAGGACAGTCCCCTTCCATGGTGGGCTTTCCTCGGGCTGTATAATCGTTAACCTGGTATGCAGAAGCCGCGTTATGCGCTGGTGGGGTACGTTCGGAGCCCGGCTGGAGAGTTCGTTGAGAACCTGCGGCGGGAGCTGCATCCCGACCTCCCTCAGTTAGCGGCCCATCTCACTATCCTGCCGCCGCGCCCGCTGCACGGCAGCGAGGAGCGCGACGCCCAGCAACTGCTGGAGCGCATCTGCGGCGGCGAAGAGCCGTTCGAAGTGACCCTGGGATCGGTGGAGACGTTTGTCCCGGTCACGCCCACCATCTTTATACGGGTGGAGGCCGGGGCCTCGCGCATGTGCGAGCTGCACCACAAGCTGAACACGGAAATGCTGCAGTTCAGCGAGGAATGGCCTTACATCCCCCATCTCACGATTGCGAAGATGACCGCGGAGCAGGCGGCGCAAGACGGCTACGAGATCGCGAGGCAGCGTTGGGATAGTTATCGTGAAAGCCGGCGGATCCTGTTGGAAAGGCTGACCTTCGTCCGCGAAGAGTCGCCGAATTGCTGGGTGGATCTGGCGCCTGTGCTGCTCGGCGGGCGCCTGGTTTCGCGCTAGCTTCCGTAATCATCCTCGGATTACTTTTCTCAGTTACTCTCGCCACGCGCACATGGCCCCAGGTACAGTACCCTCCCGTGTGTTGAAAAGCCGCCCGCGCGACTGTAGATAAAGAGTAGGCATGTATTCCGGCGATCCCCGTTAGACGCCAGTTCTGACACGGGTTTCCGGGCGGAACGGGAGACAGAAAATGCAGATCGGGGTTTACGGATCGGGGTACCTGGGAACTGTGATTTCGGCCTGCCTGGCGGATTTTGGCACCCCGGTTTCGTGCTGCCATCCGGACCGGTCGCGCATGGTCGAGATGGCGCAGGGCAATATTCCGTTTTACGAAAAGAATCTGAAAGAGATTATCCGCCGCAACGTGCGTGCCGGACGCCTGGCCTACTCCACCGACATTGAATCGTTTGCCCGCAGGACACCTGTGATTTTTCTGGCCGAAGACAAGGCCGACAATCTGAGCGATATCGCGATCCGCATTGCGCGGATGGCCGCGAAGCCGCCGATTCTGACCATCGTGACGCCAGTGGCTGTGGGCACGGCGAATGCGATCGAGAAGAGCATCAAAGACGTGGGCCTGAAGGCCACCATCGTTTCGCAGCCCATGTTCTTCACTGACGGCTGCGCGGTGGAAGATTTCAACTGGCCCGACCGGCTGATTCTGGGATCGACCTCGAGCGAAGCGGTGCAAGTCCTGAAGCAGATTTTCCATTCGCTGGTGATGCGCGGGGTTCCGGTGATTGTCACCAATCAATCGACGGCGGAACTGGTGCGCGAGGCGGCGACGGCGTTCGTGGCGACCAAGATTTCATTCATTAACGAAGTGGCCGCGCTTTGCGAGCGCGTGAACGCCGACGCCGTGAACCTAGCCCTGGCGCTGGGGCTGGACAAAAAAATCGCGCCACGCTGCCTGCAGCCGGGAGCGGGGATGGGCGGAGTATTTGCCGAGTCCGACATGGATTCTCTGACCACGCTAGCGGAAGCTCATGGCGTGCCGCTGAAAGTGCTCAGCGCCGCGCGCGACGTGAATCATTATCTGGCCGACCGGCTGGTCGACAAGATTGCGCACGCGCTGAATTCGGTGGAGAACAAGTCAGTCGGCATTCTGGGACTGGCCTTCAAGCCCAATACCAATTCGGTGGCGGGATCGTCGTCAGTGCGCTTGGCCGAGAGCCTGGTTTCCAAGGGAGCGCATGTCAGCGCCTACGATCCGGTGGCGATTCCGGAAGCGCAGGCGCGGTTGACGACCTCGGTCCGCTATTGCGATTCAGCCTACGGGGTGGCCGAAGGCTCCGACGCGCTGGTCGTGGGAACGGGATGGCCGGAATTTCGCGCGCTCGACTTTGACCGCATCAAGCACCTGCTGAAGACGCCCTTGATCGTGGATACTAAGAATCTGCTCGACTCCACGCGGCTGCGCGCCCTGGGATTCGAATACGTCGGTGTCGGGCGAGGGTAGTCGGAGGCAGAAAATTTCTTGTACGAAACGGGCCCGGTTGCGGCCCGTTTTCATTGGCGTGTGTGTGGGCGAGTTCAGCGTTCCACAGATCGCTCGGCTGCTGGCACCGGCTGTGCCTGCGACGCAAGCGGTGGTTTGGATACGAAATAACGCACTGTCACATCGTCCCCGAAATTGACCTGCATTTCCCGGGCCCGCATTTGCGGCTGTGCCGGTTTGGGCGTGAAACTCCGTATAGTCACATCCTCTGCAATGTAGTCGACTTCATTCTGATCGACTCGGACCCGCTTGAACCCGGAACTGGTGGCGTTACTTTCTTCGGTTTCACCTGCCGAGGTTTGGGGCTCGGAGGTGCTGTTGCCTGCCAGCGACGGCTTGGCGGACACTTGCTCCTGTGCGGCATTCGTTCTCTGTGGCGACGAGGCATCCATGTGCGACGCCGAGCGGTGATGAGAGGCAAGCCAGCCAACCATCACCAGCACGGCCACAAAGCCGGCCGCAGCTACCTTCCACCAGAGCGTGTTTGGAGCAACGCGCGTCACTGGCGGGGTGGCAGGTTCATCATTGCCATGCAACTTGTGGACGGGAGCGGCAGTCGGCTCCATGGCATGCGGCAACGCCGTGAGTTGGGTCGCCACGGCTTTTTTCTGCTCAAGGCGGGCAGCATGGAACATCGCCTCCTCGACCAGGCGGGCCATCACCTGGTAGGCGAGCACCTCTCGATCCTGGAAAGTGTGCGCCTCGCTAAAGAAGACCGCGAGCACTCCCGCCACCGCGTGCTCTCGGTATATCGGCACGATCAGGAGGGCGTTGGCTCCGAACAGCCGGCAAACCTCCGCCTCAATGCGGGTGTCAGCCTGGGCATTCTCGACCCGCAGAATCTCGCCTCTCGCCGCATTGGGCGCTGAGGCACTCAGTACGGCGGTCACGTGCCGGCCGACATAAGCAGCCGCACTTCCGCTGCCGGCCCGGTACACCAGTTGGTTGGCAATGAGCTGAGCCACCGCGACTCCGGTGGCGTTGGCCACGGTTCGCGCACGCTCGGCAACCATGTGCATGGATCGATCCAAGTCGGACTCGCCCGTGGTGATCGAGCGGTGGAGTTCGGCCAGAGCAGAGAGCGACTGACTGTCCAGCCCGCTCTGCTGCACGGCAAACGCGCTGGCCAAAAATTTTTCGAAGGATGCGCGATCGAAGGCGGGATCGGTGCTCATACTCATACCCGAGAGTGCTGCAGGTCTGCGGCTGGACTGCGGAGAGGTCTTTCAGCGGACGAGCATTCCGAAACAGTTCCGCCGACCGTATGTGCAGTTTCTCATCGAGCCAAGGCAGGGTCAAGTCCATCCTCAATCCCGCCAAGTTCGCCTCATTGCTTACGGACGGATTGCGATAAATCGCGATAGAACTCATCGAGGGGTCAAAACGCGCTATGGCGTGACTTCCTCAACAATCCGGCCTCGCAGAGGCTTCGGGGAGCCGCAGACGCGCTAAGTCATTGCGCGGAATGCAGCATACAATAGTCCTGGTTTTGGCCACGCAAGGAGAAGGTTAAGACATGCATCGGAGGACTTATGAGGAATCGTTTACGCGCCTTGATCACTGGTGTGCTGCTGGTGAGTTCGGCGTTTGCACAGCAGCGCCAGCCGGAGCTCAAGACCATTCCTGACTCGATCAACTTCATCTGGAAGGACATTGAGCAGGACTTCACCACCCTGGCTGAGGCGATGCCCGAAGACAAATGGAGCTTTAAGCCGACACAGGGCGAATTTAAGGACGTACGCACATTTGGTGAGCAGGTGAAACACGTTGCGTGCGCCAACGAGGCCTGGGCGAAACAGATGGGGGGCGAAAAACCACCCTCCCGATGCGACATCGGCGGTCCGAATCCCGCCAAGACGAAAACCGAAATCCTGTCATATCTCCACGATTCATTCACAATGATCGACAAGGTTATAGCGGACACGAATGCCGAAAACCTATTGCACCCGAACGCCGGGCCGTACTGGGGTTCAAACCGACTCTCGGCCCTGACCGCTGCGGTGTGGCACATCTCCGACCACTACGGCCAGCTGGTGGAATACGTGCGGATGAACGGCATCGTGCCGCCAGCCAGCCGAAGATAGTCCGACCCGTGCGCGGCGATAAAGGCGAAAAACGCAAACGCGAATAATAGAGTAAAGCGCTTGAAAAAATCCCCAGGCAACTAGCCCGAGCGAAGCTATGTAGCCGAAGAAACCGATATACAGGAGAGTGAAAGTGACCCAATGAAGATTCGAACATTCATGGTGTCATTGCTTAATCAGGACGCGGGCGCAAAAATATTCCGCTTGAGAAACTCGTTGCGAAAGTTCCCTTTTGGGTCGTATCGGGTGCACAGGTCGACAAAATCCGACAGCTTTTCGTACTCGGCCCGAAGTGTAGAGGGAGTCATGGTGAACAGTTTCCCCCAGTGGGGACGGGCATTAAACGGGGCCAGCTCCCTTTCGATGATCGGCAGCAGGTTTTGAACCGCAGGCCAATCCGGCTTCCGGGTAGAGTGAATAGTTCCCCGCGGCGCTTTGTAGCAGGTGCTCATCCAAAAATCGTCGGCAGCGATGCTCCGGATTTCCGAGATCAACAAATGCGGCCCAGCCTCGTCGCACAATCGCTCTACCGCCAGAATCGCTTCGACTGCATGCTGCCGCGGCACGAAGTAAGAGTCCAACCGCGGGGACCTTCCGAGATGCATTTGAGCGGCCTCTTCCGGAATGATCGGAAGCTGGGTGGTGCCTACTGTCCCTTTTTCTCCATCGCATAGCTCATCTGGGTGCCTCTCTCATCGTCCACCTCTGTGACCTGCATGGATTTCCGATCAGGAGAGATGGTCATGCGCACCTGATAGTGGATCACTCCGTCCTGCCTATCCGTTTCTACGATCGTAAGGGTGTCGATGCGTTGTAGGGCGACTGTATTGTGGGCCGGCTCGCCGTGAATGGGATATTCTTTTCCATCAAACTTGGCGGAATATCCTTCCCCGCTCGGGTTGGAGGCTTCGAGCCCGTCATTTGTGCTGTGATAAGTTACGGACATTCCATTCTCAGAAGCCCCCTCAATCTTTTCTGCTTGCCATGATCCGGAAATCGGACTGGAACCGGCTGGGCCTGCGCTCACGCGTTTGTAGGTTTCGGTCGCGGTTACGGGCTCGCCATTGGGAGCGGCTGTGTCGGTAATCTTCTCGACCAGCGTGTTCCCATCTGCAGAGACCGTGTCGATCTCGGAATACACGTTTTTCTCGCGCAGTTTTTCTGTGATCTGGATGTTGTTCGGATTCACTAGTTGAACCGCGATCGTACTGAAATACGGTGAACCGGCGACCATGTGATCCTCTCCATCGGCTTTCACTTTGATCTTAGGAACACAGGTTGAGCACTCGTACTCGCCATTTTGCAGCAGATAGTTCTCTGGCTGCTGCGGAAACTGAATCGTGTCTAATTTGGCGACCCAGGTTCCATCAAAGGGGCTCTGGGCCAGCAAGGCGGCCGGCCACAGCATCAGGGCGACTAACAAAGCTTTCATTGCATCTGGCTCCTCGAAATCCAAATAGTCAAAACACGGAAACTCTTCTATCAGTACAGGTCAACGGCCATGGAAACCACCACCGCCGTGGAAGCCGACTCCTCCATGGAAGCCACCGCCGTGGAAGCCACCGCCACCGAATCCTCCGCCGTGAAATCCTCCACCATGAAATCCACCGCCGAAACGTCCTGCACGCATGCCACCACCTCCAAAGCTGCGTCCGCCCGTCGCCATCTGAGGGCCAGAGCGGAAGCCGCCTACCGAACCTGCGCCCCGGTAAATTCCGTGGTTATAGTTGGGGCTCCCGGCATAGTGCCTTCCTCCGCCCCAATTGCGGAACGTCGGGACCGAAGTGGTGGTAAATGGGTCTATATCCGGATCCATAACCGCCATATCCGTAGAATGGTGCTTGATCGACCCACCACGGCGAATAGAAACCCCAGCCAAAGGGACTGTAGAAGATGCCGTCTCCAGGAATGAAAGTGAAGGCGTCGAAATAAGGATCCCAGTACCAGTCCGCTCCCCACCATCCGGGCCCCCACGGCCCGCCTCCATTGTCGGCATAAAGCGCGGCGGCATCGACATTGGCCTCAGCCAGATAAGACGAGCGCAAACTGCTCCAGCGGTAAAGGTCCCCTTCTTCATATGACTTCTTATTGAACTTGCTCGACTTCAACTTCCGGTTCTCCGGATTTGCCGTCAAACCGATCGCGTGTCCGCCGCCCACGTCCGCATGCTCGTCTCCTTCAAGCACCTGCGCTTTGCCGTCGAACACCCGCAACTGACCTTGGTTCAAGTCAACGTCATAGAGACCTGTTTTCAGCAGCCGTATGAGGGCCCCGCCGGCAACGATGCGAAGGTCGTTTTCCGGGTGGATCTCGGCGACCTCTATCATCGCGTGTCCCTCCTCTAAATGGACTTCTGTGTCCGTCAGAGTGGGCGAAAGCATCTTGACCGTGCTGTTGGAACCCAAGCGTAGAAAAACACCTGGGATGAGCAGAACTTCGACGTTGCCGTCCGCAGTGGTCAGCGATTGACCTCGCTCAAGCTCGGTGGAACCAACCGATTTGGAGTCCAGCGTCTGAGCGCCGATTGAGGCATTTCCCTCCACGTAATTAAGGGTGCCGGGCGGGGGCGGTGAGTTTGTGCTCGTATCGGCGTGCAGCAGCCGCGTCGAGGATACTGCACTCAGAAAAAGAGCCGCCATCATTGTCCAACGCAGCAATCGCATGATTCGTCTCCTGTTTACTCCACCTTCGGACTTTCAAAAGTTCCGCTCATGGGCAGCGGCTTGGGCAGCGACGGAACACCATTGAAAATGCGGATTGGTCTCACCGTTTGCACCTCGTCGACGGCGTGAGAGCTGTCTTGGTTACGATTTGGACTCTATGCGGCTGAGAACCGAGACCGGTGAAGGAGTCGATTCTCCGCCTGCCGCCGCTCCCATTCCTCGTGGCACACAATACAGAGTTGTGACCACGGAATCACTTCGAGCCGTCGCAGATCAATCTCGTTTCCACAACTAACGCAGTTGCCGTACGTGCCTTCCCGCATGCGGGCAAGGGCTGACGTAATCTCGTCGCGACTTCGTAAAAGACACTCTTGCAAAACGTTGGCTGAAGAACCCCATTTAGCGCTCGATATCGAATCTGGATCTGAATCGCGTTCATCGTTGCTCTTCAGTTCCTCCAAAATCTCCGCAAGATGGAATGTCAGGTATCTTTCAAGCCGTAGAACCTCCGAACTTTTCACTTCTGGTACCTCCGGACAACCGCGGAGCAGTTTCAACCCCTGGAAAAACGGAACGCAGGGCAAATTAACTCCGCGGCTCTCTGCGACAAATTCATTTTTAAATCTTCTCGAAGAAGTGCGCGACGCTTTCGCCAGCCTCCTCGCTGGAGTAAATGGCGACCTTGGTGCCTTTTTCCGCACCCGCCGCGACATCTTTGCCACCGTCCGTGGCCGCGTGCCCGGTAAGCTTGAATGCATGCTCGGTGCCATCGGCAGATTCGATAACCAGCTTCTTTCCACTCCGATCAATTTCTTTGATCGTTCCGTCTGTTCTTTTAAGGCCGGTGTTTCCAACCTTATCCACTTCAACGGCGGTATCTTTCGTTCCACGCTTGGTGGAGTGCGCCACCACTTCCGAACCCTCGGTCAAACCGTGCCACGAATCTTTCGCGGCCAGATCGGCTGCTTTTACGCCATGAACGCTTGTGCCCTTTGCCCAATAAAAAACGTGTTCGGTGCCATCGGCTGTTTTGACAGCAATGGTCTTTGCGGTCCGGTCGATCTTGGTGATCGTGCCGTGAGTTGCTGTAACAGCGTTTTCCACTGCAAAAACGAGTGAAGTGAGTGAACAGACGAGAACTGCGATTCCGATCATTCTTATGTGCATTCGTCTCCTTTTTCGTTAACAGCAGCATTTTGGATTTTGCGACGACGCATCAGTTCGCTTACGAGTACGAATAAGACCGATGCTATCGAAGACAACAAGTAAATTCGGTCCCGTTCCCAATCCAGTTCAACAACGGAGATGATCAGACACACAAGCAGCAACACTCGTTTCATATCGCTTGCCTTTATGCTCTCCCCATCTCCCTTTCCGAAGAAGCGCCTGAAGCCCAACTCAATTGTTCGCTGCGCTCTGAACTGATGGCGTAATTGCATTCACGCGCAAGAGCATTCCGCTGCTCGCGCGTATCTGCCTGCAATCTGTGCAGACGTCACAATGCCGTGGAAAGAAGCAGGACCGTCTCGTAGAACTCGGTTCCTCCGCAAAACGATCCTGCCGCCCACAAAGCACACGAACTTTCGTTTTGTGCTATCACCTCCGATGTCTTCCCCTTAATCCGGTTCTGCATGGCAAGTCCTATTTGCTCCCACCGAACGCGTAACCAACCGAGACGCCATAGCGGACTAGGTGGCTCGAACTGAACTCCGCGTTGTTGTTTATGAGGTACAGTCGCATTTCAGGCCGAACAAAGAAGTTCCCGTACGGGTAAAATCGAACGCCCCCGCCGAAGTCGCCCATGAAATGGTTGCTGCTTATGTAATTGGTGCAGTTTCCATAAAAGTCGCAGTTGTAGTAACTGTTCGAGTAGAAGCGAATGCTTTCTCCTCCGATTCCAGCCAGCACCTCAGCGCCAAAATACCTGTTGAACCGCCGCGCATACATGGCGTTAAAGTCGTAAAACAGTGGCCGGTAGGGGATTTGGCCGCCGTACAAGCCCTGGCTGCCTTTCCAGTTCACCTCGGCTTGCACTCCCAGATTCCCCTTGAAAAACGGCTTGAAGAGAACATCTCCATTGAATCCCACAAAGGCACCACCGCCCTCAGCCGGTAAAAAGGTTCCTCCACTGAAACTGTTGCCAAACGAGGCGAGGGATCCCCCTGCGAAAGCAACATCGATCTGTTGAGCGCAGCCTGGCGCAGCCAAAACACAAATCCAGCCTATTACCGCAACAATAACCAGTTTCCTCATAGGGCTCTCCTTAAGTTCTCAGTTCGGCCCGACGCCACGCCCCTCAGAACTTCATTCCATTGCTTCATGCCGCCAGATAAGCCCCTCGGTCGTTAAATTGATCTCTCTGCCCTTTGGGCCAGGAGTACAGATGACCGACGTCTACGACGATCTGGCCATCTGGAGCCACCGCGAGATGGGCCCGGTCCATCGGCCTCGGAGCCGGGCCTTCGAAGTTGATCCCCTCGCTGTCATAGCCGCTGCCATGACAAGGGCACTTGAATTTGTTCTCGGCTGGCTTCCAATCGGGAGTGCAACCTAAATGCGTGCAGCGCGCGAAAATGACGAAAAGTCGATCAGGTGTTCGATCGACCCAAATCCGGTACTTCTGCAGCCATTTCTCGTCGATGCCCAGGGCATAGTCGGCTGGATATCCAATCTTGAAAACCGTAGCTGGCTCAAAGAGCACACGCGGCAAGAAGAACCGAAAGAACGCAATGAACCATGCCCCCAGAAAGGCAGCCACGCAGCTCCAAGCAAACCTCCGCCGCTTGCGGTCGATGATGGTGTTTGCAGGGCCGACGGACGAGATCCCGGCGGCCGCTGCCGCTTTTGACGTCCCGACTGCAGGAGTCCCGACGTATTGGGTGGGGTTGGGCCTGAGGACCGATTGATTTGCAGCAGCGTCGAGCGCCCGTTGTCCATGTTGGTTTTCTGTATTCGCGGCTTCTACGACTGTCTTATCGGGCATCTAGGACTCCTTTCTGCTCCCTTCTGAAGAACACCTTCGATGTGTCGACGCAAGTCAACTATCCCGCTCGCCTCCAGGTCGAAGTTGCTGGAATCGAAGTCCTCGCCGATAAGGTGGTGCCGATTTCCTCTTCGAGTTCACCCTGACATCGAAGACAGAATTGCGTCCACGGCAACGCTTCCAACCTTCGGGTTCGGATACCGTCGCCACAGCCAATGCATATCCCGAACGAGCCGTTAGCGATTCTCCAGAGCGCTGCCTCAATCAAGCGCAAAACAGTCCTCCGCTCGCTGCTTCGCTCGAACAGAGACTCCTTTGACAGACTGTTGACTGATCGGTTGGCGCTATCTTGTGGGGTGTCAGCATCTAGACACTGCACTTCCTGATCCAGGCGGCGCAAGAACTGGCGCGTGTCATGACGCTGGAATTCGAGCTTTTGTCTTAGGCGTTCAATGTCTCTCGGTTCCATGTTTCTTTTCCCTTCGTCCACTTCTGTGCGACCGCAAAGTACATGTACCTCAGGGCATCCAGATACTCTTTGTGGTTCTCGACGCAAAGAACTCTGATGTTATTCATGGGGCTTCTCCTGTCCCGCATAGGTTGTTGGGCGCGGGTTCTTCGTTGCGGCATATCTCAGGTGATCTATCTCTTTCTCTGAAATTGGCTTTTTCCGCAGCAGTACTTCTCGAAGTGTCCATTCGATCCGATCGACACTCTCGGAAATGACGCGAACGCATTGCCGGTTCTGGATCGAGTCTGTTGTTAGAGAAATGGCGCCTAGAGCATTCCGAATGTGGTGGTTCATTTCAGAGATCACTTGCATCCTGAGCAGCGCGGCCTCCTGTCGCTGGTTTGCCGCATCCATGAATCCGGCCGTCAACCCTGTAACTACAACCGCTGAAACACTTTCGGCCAGCAGTCGTTCCCAGTGACGACCGAGATCTGGAACGAGGAGGCGGTGCATGAACTCGGTCACAAGAAAGGACACGAGCCCGACCACCACGGACACGACTATTACGCGAGGAGTCATTCCCCAAGCGATACGAGTTCGGGTTTGAGGTCGGTCGAAACAAGCCACCTGAACCTCCAATTCCGACCAGCACAGCCAAGTGTGCGGAGCCTGATGGTTGCTGGCCGCGCTGCACTCCAAGCACCTTTACTCGTGCAACCGCGCGGTCCGAATGCTGACAGGGTGACGCTGCAGATGGTCGAACAAGAACGGATTAGCCAAGCGGAGGCGGGCGGGTAAAGTGGCTACCCTTGACGTGTACAGTAGGGAAGATCTGAGAAGGCGACGTTAGGTGATTCGAAGTCTCGGCCGGCGAAAAGGAGAGAAACCCGTTAACCGGGGCGCTCCATTGCAATCCGCTGCAATCAAAACGCGGCCGTTGATCGTGACTCGATACGGCACTCATCAATGAGACACCGCTAGTTGACGGGCGCTGTGAAGAAGCTACCTTAGGAAACTCGGGTGGGATATTGCGAGCGACGAGAAGGGCAAATAAAGCCGCAATTCCAATAACGGCACAGACGCGGGTTGCTCCCGGTCTGCCGTATCGGGGATGCCAAGCAAGTGACATTATTTCCCCACCCATTAGATGATGATCATACCGCGCCTTTGGTTGGCCGCACGAGGCAGTGGGGTGGTAGGGTAACTTCGGTGGGTTGCATCAGGAATGGGTATGAGCCGCCTGGAATCGGCCGACTTTAGCTTTTGCCGTGCCCATCACTCCTGGAGGAACGTGAGTCTTTTAAATGATGCGCGTGTAATGTAGCTGGTGACCCCGGAGGGAGTCGAACCCCCAACCCTCAGTTCCGAAGACTGATGCTCTATCCAGTTGAGCTACGGGGCCGCGAGAAGCGTTGAAGGACAGCCGCCGCGGCCGTCCGCTCTTGAAGAAGTTCAAGCAAAAATTATTGGGGTGGGAAACGGGAATCGAACCCGCAACCGTCGGAGCCACAGTCCGGTGCTCTGCCAGTTGAGCTATTCCCACCGCAAGACATCCATTATAGCAAGTGAAATTGGGGATGTCAGAACGTGGCGAAAGGGGTACTGATGCAGTTTGAGAAGATTTGTATCAGGGCATGCCTTCAGGCATGCCAAAGCGCGAGCAAATGACCGGCTTTTAGCCGCTGCTAGCGCAGCCTAAGCCCCCAGCGGCTAAAGGCCGCTCGTATTTCCCGATGTTGCGGCATCGCTGAAGCGATGCCCCGATACAAATCTTCTCAAACTCCACCACTACTCCAAAAGGGTGGTGTCTCAATTAGAAATCCAACGGTTCAGAGTGGGCGTCATCCCGACCGGAGCCGCTTTTCAGGCGGAGGGAGGGATCTCGCGGGAATCACGCGTTACGCTGCTCGCGAGATCCCTCGCCCCGCTCGTAAAAGGGCGGCGGGCTTCGGGAGATCCTTCGCTGCGCCTGAAAGGCGGCTCCGCTCGGGATGACGCCCTTCAGAATCAAACTGCATCGTTATCTGATACCCCCATCAGAAATTGACCCGCACGCCGAGCTGCGCGGCGAAGGGAATGCCCACCGTCGTGCCGGGACCGAAGAAGTCTCCGAGCCCGCCGGCCGGAACCGCCAACTGCTGCAGGCGGGAGATCGGCTGCGTCGCCGTGCACGCTGCATTGGTACACAGATCGGTAATGTTGCCCGACATCGCTTCGGCCGCGGGAACGATGGAATCGGAGGCCAGCGATGCCGCGTTGGTCACGTAATTCGCGCCCGGATTATTGCGGTTGAAAAGATTGAAGAACTCGGCGAAGGGACGCACCTCCCAACGCTCGCCGAACTTGAACGGACGGCTCACCCGCAAATCCACCTGCATGTAAGGCGTTCCGCGAAAGGCGTCGAGGGCCGTCGTGACTCCGTTCACCGCGATGCGGTTGCTGTTGTCGGCGGTGGTGATGGTGAAGGGGCGCGCGCTTTCCAGTTGCGTCAGCGTGGTCAATTCGAAGCCGCCTGGAATGTGCAGCGTCCCAGCCAGAACAAATCTGTGGCGGACATCTTCGCCGGAGGGTCCGTAATCGCCGGGGCCAAACGCGTTCAGCGGATTGCACACGCCATTCACGTAATCGAACAGCTCGCCCAGCACGCATCCCCAGGTTTGCGCTTTTGCGAAAGTGTAGTTGGCGACAAGGTTGAAACGGTTTGAGACGTTGCCCTGCAGATGAAACATCAGCGCGTTGTAGCTGGAACGGTTGTCGGATTTGAAGACATTTACGTTCGGCACCACGCTTTGCTGGTCGGCAAGATAGTTTGGGTCCGACGCGGGAATGAGCGGGGTGAACAGGTTGACGCCGCTGGTGAAACTGTAGCCGCGATAGGAGTGGTTGCCTTGTTCGTGGGTGAAGTCGGCGCTAAGCGTCCAGTTCGGATTGAAGGCGTGCTGCATGCCGCCGGTCACGTGAATGGCGTATGGCGTTTTGTAATTCGAAGTGATGGTGTTGGCGGTCGCGCCCGATCCGCCTTGCAGGCACGCGGGGCCGGAGACCGCGTAACTGCCGGAGTTGCCGCCGAGCGTGCACGATCCCGAGACCGCGTTGGTCGCATTCACCGCCTGAAACGCGGTGGCCCAGCCGTTTTGTGCGAGGTCGTTGTAGAAGATTCCAAAGCCGGCGCGCAGCACGGTCTTTTCGCTGTTGCCCGGAGCATACGCGAGGCCGATGCGCGGGGCGATCTGCCGGCGGTCGTCGTGCGGCGCGGCCGGGACCAGCGGAATTTCGAGAGCCTGCAGCGTCGGCAGCGTTGCGTTGTGCTGCTGGCTGCGGCCTGATCCGGTGAAAAGGCCGAAGGTCGTCTGCCAGCGCAATCCGAAGTTCACGGTGAGGTGGCGCGAGGCCCGCCAGGAATCCTGCCCGTAAATGCCGAGACGTTGCAGGCTCTGAGAAAAACTGCCGTCGTTCGCCGGCATGAACGCGCAAGTGATGCCGGAAGCGGGATCAGGAGCCGGATTGCATTCGGACGCGGGAGTCGCGAAGTAGAACCACGATGGGTTCGCCGTGTAGTGCGTCGGGTTGTTAGGATACTGAATCAACTCCTCGGGATTTCCCGGAAAAGCGCCTGCTAAGACGGGTTCGTGGATGAAATTAATTCCAAACTTGAAGGAGTGGTCGCCGGTGGCGTGTCCAACGTCATAGCGCAGTTGATATTTTTGCTGGTTGCGCAGCGAGGGAAACAGAGTGATCGGCGTGGCGAACTGGTTGTCGCCGAAGGTTTCGAAGCCGGAGACGGTGAGCGAAGTCGAGCTGAAAGGGAAGGCTAGGGCGAAGCCCAGCGTCGAGTTGCGTTTCTGTGTGAGATGCAATTCACTGGCATCAAAGACAAACGTTCCCAGCCAGGTTGGACTGAAAACGTAAGTATTGCTGATGACGCCGTTCCAATAATTGTTGTGCGTGGTAAGCCCGGTGGAGGGCAGCGTGGCCTGCTGCACCAGCGCGTTATGAGTCAGGTAGCTGTCTTCGGAGGCGCGCAGGAACCACTGCGATTGCGGCGACTGGGCCCAATCGAAACGCAGCGAACTGATGAAGTCGCGGAAGGGAATCGGCACGTTGGGCGGAACGGCGATAGCCGGGACGCCGGCAATCAAGCCCGCGGCGGCGATTTGCGACAGGGCATCGAATTGTTCTGTGCTGGCGGGGCTGTAGGCGATGCTGGCGTTTTCGCGCACATATTCCAAAGATGAAAAGAACCAGACTTTGTTGCGCACGATCGGACCGCCTAGCGTGCCGACATAGTTTTGCCGGGAAAAAGGCTGCTTGGGATTGGGCGCCGGATTTTCGATGGGGAAGCGCGCATTCAATGCGGCCGCGCGATCGTAGAAAGCTTCGGTGCCGTGCCAGTCGTTGGTGCCGCGCTTGGTCGTGATCACGATCGATCCCGCGGTGGTGCCGCCGGTGTCGGCATCTTCGTTGGCGGTGCGCACGGCAAATTCCTGAATCGCGTCGGGCGAAAAATTCTGCAGAAATCCGCCAATCCAGTCGTCGGAGTTATCGCCGCCGTCCACGGACAAGTCGTTGTTCAAGCCCGAACTTCCACCGGTCGACACCGCGGTGATCCTAGCCTTGGTGGGATCGGAGGGTTCGACCGGTTCGGTTCCGGGCGCGAGATACGCAATGTTGGCGAAGCTGCGCTCGGCCAGCGGCAGGGTTTGCAAATCCTGAACGCCGACGATGCCTTGATGCACCACGCTGGCCAGATCGATGGGCTGCGTGGTGATGGAAGAATTCTGGCTTTGCACGGTGATGGATTGCGCCGAAGCCGAGGGCTTGAGAGTGACGGTGACTTCGCGAACGGAGCTGACGGCGATGGAAACATCCGCGCGTGCGTCGGCAAAGCCGCCGGCGCTGACCGTGATGTGATAGGTGTCGGCCGGAAGGTCGTCGATGCGGAACTCGCCGCGATCTTCCGTTTCGGCTTCGCGCCGCATGGCCGAATCGGATGGCTGCACCACGACTTTGGCGGAGGGGATGCGCGCCCCGGAAGCGTCTTGCACGGTGCCGCGCAGGGATCCCCGGGGACTCTGCGCCAGCGAGGGCGCGAGCAGAAAGAAGATCGACAGAAGCGCGCGCCAGATGCGACCGTGGCCGGATCGCCGGTCGGAGGTCCGTTTGAACTGCGTCGGCTGAATGCCGACAGGAGATCCGAGGTCCCGCTGGTGAAAGCGCGGGACCTCGGGATGACGCCTCTCGGAAATTTCGCGCTGTGCTCTCCCCGCTTTTAGTCGGACCATCGCTGCGGCTTCCGGTCCCATCGATGTTTTTTCAATTCGGCCAGCAGGTTTTTGTCGAGCGGGCCGGCATCGCTGGCGGCGATGTTTTGGCGCACATGCTCAGCTTTGCGCATGCCCGCGATGGTCGTGCTCACGGCTGGATGCGACAGGATGAAACGCAGGGCCATCTCGGGCAGCGACATGCCTTGCGGCAGAATCCGCTTCAGCTTTTCCACGCGCTCAATCGTCGGCGGCAGATTCTCCGGTCCAAAATATCCGGCGCGCCAATCGCCCTCGGGGAAGCGGGTTGCGAGCGTCATCTTGCCGCCCAGGCTGCCTTCGTCGAAGGGCACGCGGGCGATGACGCCGATGTTCAGTTCCTGGCAAATGGGGAAAAGTTCGTCCTCGGGAGACTGGTCGAAGATGTTGTAGATGACCTGCACCGCGTCGACGAGGCCGGTGCGCAGCGCCTTGATCGCGTTATTGGGCTCCCAGCGGTTGATGCTCAGGCCGAAAAAGTGAATGATGCGGTCGCGCTTCAGCTTTTCAACTGTCGCGCGGAAGTCGGGTTCGTTGGTCCAGCTGTCGTCCCAAACGTGAAATTGCAGCACATCGATGGTGTCGACCCGCAGCTGCTTGCGGATCTTGTCGGCATACGCAAAGACGTGCTTGGGCGAGAAAACGTCGTCGTACTTATATTCCGGCACGGCCGGCCAGCGGTCGTTGGCCGGAGGAATTTTGGAGGCGGCGTAGAGACGCTTGCCGCGGTTGCGCTGCATGATCTCGCCCAGCAACCCGTCGCTCTTGCCCTCGCCATAGGCCCAGGCGGTATCGAAGAAGTTGCATCCCAAGTCGATGGAGAGCTGCAGAGAGGCCAGAGATTCCTGATCGCTGGAACCGGTCCAGCCGCTCATGCCCCACAATCCGTAAGAGATGTCGCAGACGTCAAATCCGGTACGGCCAAGTTTGCGGTATTTCATGAATGCATCCTCAAAGTGAGAGTAAAAGAATTGGTTACGTGCGAGAACCTTTAGAACGAGACTGAACAGGATATATCGAAGTGGAGAACTTCTGCAGGATGGGCCAAAATTGGGTAATTGTGCAGTTTGAGAAGATTTGTATCAGGGCACGCCTTCAGGCGTGCCAAAGCGCGAGCAAATGACCGGCTTTAGCCGTTGCCAGCGCAGCCTAACCCCCAGCGGCTAAAAGCCGCTCGTAATTTCCCGATGTTGCGGCATCGCTGAAGCGATGCCCTGATACAAATCTTCTTAAACTGCACCACTACCCGGAATTGCCGATATCCAGTAAAAGCGGCCCTGCGGATTTTTGAATAGCTGCCATCAAAATTTTTGCAGCCGCACGGGCCGGAATGAGGTGTTTAATGAAAGCAGATCATAAAGTTGGAGGAGTGCTCCCCATGAAATCCGAATATCCTTTTACTCCAAGTCCGGGCAAGAAAGAAGAAGTGAGCGCACCGCCGCCGTCGCGTTTCATCGACGAAAAGATTTCCGACGAGTCAGGCACGGAAACCAAGGCCGACAGTGCAATGGCGCCGGCCGGCCTGAAAAATCCGTTCTGGAATTAAAGATTCCACAAACCACTTTGGCAGCGCCGGGCAATCGCGCAGAATGAACCGGCGCTGTTTTTTTGTCTTTAATCGCTCCGCAAAATCCGCTCAACTAAAGCTGTTCAACCCAGGATGGGCAGGCACAAGCACGGGCGCACGGCGAACTCCACCAGGGATATCTCTTCGAGCGCGGGATGAAGCTGGGAATCGCGGCAGGGCTCGAGCGTGATCACGAAGGGTAGAGAATTTTTCTCGAATCCGGGCTTCTGCAGCACGGAGTCGATGTTGAGGCGATGCGCGGCCAGGATTTGCGCCAGCCGCGCCACGATTCCGGGCTGGTCGCGCACGAAAAAGCGCAGGTACCAGGCCGTCTCGAAATCGCTGCTGACCTGGGGCGTAGAGATGGAACCGGCGGCATCCCCGTTGCCCGCCGCGCCCTGCGCCACAAACATCAGATCGGAGACGACTGCGACGGCCGTGGGATCTCCGCCTGCGCCGGCGCCTAAGAACGCCATATCGCCGCCGTACTGGCCGGAGGTGAGGACGAGGTTGAGATTGCGCTGCACGCGTCCGAAGGGCGAATTGCTCGGAACCAGGCAGGGTCCGACTTCGGCCAGCAGCGTGTCTTTCAGATTGGCCGGCATATCGGCGCGGGAAATCTGGCGAATGGTGCAGCCCAGTTCCGCGGCATAATCGAAATCGACCGCGTCGATGGGGCGAATCGTGCGCGCGCGAATGGATTCGGGCGCGACGCGGACGTGCAATCCCGCCAGCGCCAGAATCGCCAGTTTGGCGCGAGCGTCGCCGCCATCCAGATCTTCCGAGGCGTCAGCTTCCGCGTACCCGCGGGCTTGGGCTTCTTCGAGCGCTTCGCTGAAGGGAATGCGGGCATTCTCGATCCGGCTGAGGATGTAATTGCACGTGCCGTTCAGAATGCCGGCGATGCCGTGCAGGCGATCTCCCGATAGACCGGTGCGCAGTGCGGGAAGCACGGGAACGCCTCCGGCGACGGACGCGCCAAATTCCAGCTGGCAGCGATTTTTGGCGGCGAGTTCGAGCAGATCGGGGCCGTGCCGCGCGATGAGTTGCTTGTTCGCCGTCACTACCGACTTGCCCGATTCGAGCGCGCGGCGCACGATCTGCTCGGCGGGATTGAGGCCTCCGATGAGTTCGATGACGATGTCGACGTCGGATTGCAGGACGGAATCGATGTTGTCGGTCCAGATGACATCGGCGGGAACCCAGGCTTGTTTCTTCCGTTCGAAGTTGCGGTTGCAGATGTGGGTCAGCCGCAGGGAGGCGCTGGGGCGCTCGCACAGGATTTTCGCGACCGCGCGGCCCACGGTGCCGAATCCGATGAGGGCGACGCGGCGCGGAACGGTTCGGCTAGAACCGCTGCTGGTGGCCGACTTAGACGCTGATGGCGCGCTTCGCTTGGGCAAGAGATCCATCCTGTCGGAAATGGAAATCCCTATCATACGTGCGAGCGGCGGGCGGCGGAAACTGCAAAGGTGGGGCGGCGGGCAGGTGCAGTTTGAAGAGATTTGTATCAGGGCACGCCTTCAGGCGTGCCAAAGTGCGAGCAAATGACCGGCTTTAGCCGCTGCCAGCGCGGCCTAACCCCAGCGGCTAAAGCCGCTCGTATTTCCCGATGTTGCGGCATCGCTAAAGCGATGCCCTGATACAAGTCTTCACTGCACCACTACCGGGCGGGCGGACTCGGCATCAAAGTTGGTAATATGGTGCCTGCCTGCTGCGAACAGAAATCACGGCGGGAGCATCGCGGACACGTTCTTTCACAAGCGCCTCTCGGTTTCGAGCGCGGCGGTCCGCCACCCGGCAGCGGGAGGAGAATGAATGATTCGAAAGTTCGCAACGATTTCCGGAGGCAGGATCGTGCAATGGGGCGTTCTGATCACGATTCTGGCGGGAGTCGCAACCGTCCACGCCCAGCAAACTTCGCCGGACCCACCAACCGCTCCCCCATCCCAGACGCAACAGCCCCAGACGCAACCGCAGCAGCCCGCGCAGACTCAGCAGCCACAAGGCGAACAGGAGCAGGAAGCCACGCCCGAGGAATCGGTTCCCATCCACCGGGTCAAGCCGAAGCTCTATAAGAATTGGGTGTACAACGTGGGCGCGGGGGCCAACCTGACCAGCGGAACGACGAAGACTTATGCGCGCAGCGGCGGGCTGGTGGCCGCGGCGGGAGCCGCGCGCAATTTCAACCAGTACTTCGGATTGCGCCTAGACTTTCAGTTCGACGATCTTCCTCTGCGCGCTTCGGCGCTGCAGTTGGCATCAGCCCCGGGCGGCAACTCACACGTGTACGCGCTCAACTTCGGTCCGGTCATCAATCTTCCTTTCACGAAAACGTGGGGCGCATACATCGTTGGAGGAGTGGGTTTCTACCGCCGAGCCGGGAAGCTCGACTCCTCGCAAGCGTATGCGGGATCGACCTGCAATGGGTTTTTCCGGTGGTGGGGACACTGCTTCAACGGAAACTTGCCGGTCAGCGGACAATTTCTGCATTCCAGCCAGAATGACTTCGGCGAAGAGGTCGGCGCGGGCGTGACCCGCAAGATCACTTCGAGCATGGAGATTTACGCCGAGATCCGCGACTTCCACGGCTCGCACGCCGGCGTGACCACCGATTTGCGCCCCATCACTATTGGCGTGCGCTGGTAGAAGCGTTGGCCACGGATCTACTTGGCCACGGATTTACAGGGATTCTCACGGATCAAATCAAGCCGATGCTTGATGCGTTAAGATCCGCGAAATTTCTGGCTTGATTTACTTCGGGTTCGTGCGATAGCTCCAGAGATTTTCGGTCTGCCGCTGTAGTTGAACGAAGGACGCGCTGGGCGCGGGTTGTGCGATAGCCGGGCTCGCATTGGCTGCGGCCACGGCGGATTCGACGATGCTGTGGGCGGGCGCCAGCGAGCAGGCCGGATCGGTGGTCGCTGCGTCTCCGGCCAGCAGGAAGGCCTGGCAGCGGCAGCCACCAAAATCTTCCGTGCGACGATCGCAACTGCGGCAGGGCTCGGGCATCCAGTCTTCCCCGCGAAAACGCTGAAAGCTCGGCGATTCCTGCCAGATCCAGGCGAGCGATTTCTCGCGCGCGCTCTCAAACTGCAGGCCGGGTAAGACTTCCGCGGCATGGCAGGGCAGGACCTTGCCCGATGGATTGATCAGCATCAATCTTCGTCCCCAGCCTCCCATGCAGGCCTTGGGATACTTCGCGTAATAATCGGGAACGACGGAGTCGATGCGCATGCGTCCCGCATTGCGGGTTTCGGCCTCGGCCACGATGGCAACTGCTTTCTCGAGTTGCTGGCGCGTGGGCATCAGCGCGGCGCGATTCGCCAGCGCCCATCCGTAATACTGCGCGTGCGCAATCTCGACGCGCTCCGGGGCGAGTTGTTCGATGAAGGCGATCATCTCTTCCAGATGATCGAGGTTCTGCCGGTGCACCACCAGATTTACCGTGAACGCAATCTTGTGCTTGCGGATCGCGCGCGAGAGTTCGATCTTGTGCGCGTGCGCCTTGGCCCCGGCAATCCAGTTAGCCGCCTCTTCCCGCGAATCCTGAAAACTGATTTGAATGTGATCGAGGCCGGCCTCGACCAGGGTTTTCAGCCGTTGCTCGTTGAGGCCGATGCCCGAGGTGATGAGATTGGTATAAAGCCCCGCGGCGCGCGCGGCGGCGATGAGTTCGGTGAGGTCGGGCCGCGCCAGCGGCTCTCCGCCGGTGAAGTGCACATGCAGCATGCCCAGCTTGCCGGACTGCTGAAAGACGCTCGTCCACTCGCCGGTGGAAAGCTCCGACTGCGATTCTGCAAGCTCGAGCGGATTCGAGCAATAGACGCAGTACAGCGGGCAGCGGTGCGTGACTTCGGCAATCAGGGCGAGAGGGGTAGGCAATTTTGTAATTTAGTAATTTAGTAATTGGGTAATTGAACAGCTCGCGTCATTGAGTCATTGGGCGATTGAGTCATCGGGTCATTTATAAACTCCACAAGCTTTTCGCAGCGCAAATTACACAATTACCCGGTTACCCAATTTCCAAATTGTTTCAGTAGTCCACGATCCGCTTCTTCTGCAACTGCTCCAGAAATATGCTGATGTCGGCGCGGATCTTTGCCGGATCGGTCTTGGCGAATTCTTTCTGCAGCTCGGCGATGATTTCGCCGAAGGTGCGCTGGCCGTCGCAGCGCTCGAGCACTTCGCGTCCCGTGCTCTGCAGCTTGATGGCGCCTTCGGGAAACAGGATCATGCGCTCGGTGTCACTGCCGCCCCAACGGCATCCGGCGGCAAGGCGCGGCTGGCTGGCATCCGAGGGAGGCGCCATCGATTATTTTTCCTCCATGCGAAACGCGCCCGGCGGAGGCCATCCTGGCTGCACGTAGGCGAAATAGAGCGCGTCGAGCTGCGCCCACAAAATGTCGCACTTGTCGCGCAGCGCTTGAATCGCGAGTTCCTGCTCGGCTCGCGTCTTCGCGTTCTCGAATACGTAGTTCACGGCGAAATGCGCGTCTTCTGGCGCTTGCGTGAGGCGAGCTTCGAAATAGTCCAGACCTCCCGAGAGCCACGGATAATGCTGCCGCAATTTTTCCATGCGCAGCGAGATCAGGTCGCGGGAAAACAATTCCGTCAGTGACGACGCGACGGCTTCGAGCAGGCTGCGGCTGCGCACGATGTTCAGATATTCATTCACGGCGAAGCGGGTCGCGGGAAGAATTCCAGTTCCGGCGCGAACCTGTTCGGTATTCAGCCCGGTGGCTTCCGCCAGCTTCAGCCAGCGCTGGATGCCGCCCTCGCTCGCCGAATCGCCATCGTGATCGACAATGCGCTTGCGCCAGGCGCGGCGAAATGTCGGATCCGGGCCGCGCGACAGGATGATCGAATCTTTGATCGGAATGATGCTCTGGTAGTAGTAGCGGTTCAGCGCCCAGGCCTGCAGCTGCCCGCGGCTGAGGCGGCCTTCGTGCATCAGCAGATGAAAAGGATGCTGGTGATGGTAGCGTTCTTCGCCGACGCCGCGCAGCCGGGCGTGGAACTCGTCGAACGAAAGCAGGGGCTCGGCGTCGGAACCGCGTTCTACAGTTCGAACTGCCATCCATCCTCCGCGATCTCCCATCCGGCGTCGCGAACCTGACGATATTCGGGTCCGGCTTCGTTGAGCATGGGATTCGTGTTGTTGATGTGTATATAGATTCGACGCGAGCGCTGGAGTTGCCCCAACTTTGCCAGGCTGCCCTCGCTGCCCGAAACCGCCATGTGGCCCATCTGTTGCGCCGTCTGCCCGCCGGCCTGCAGGCGGGTCAGTTCGTCATCGCTCCAGAACGTGCCGTCCAAGAAATATCACGTCGCAGGATGCGAGTTGGCGCAGCAGCGACTGGTTGACGCCGGGCACCGCCGGCATGTAGGCGAGGCGCTTGCCTGAGGGAGATTCGACGATCAGTCCGAGCGACGATTCGAGCGGCGAGAGTTGCGATCGCCTCGGTGGCGAAACGTAGGCGGGAAAGTGCGTGCCCAGTGGCAGGGCACGGCAACGCAGTCCGGAATCTCGTGCCGCCGGTTCCAGCAGCGAGAACAAGGCCCCAGGCTTGAACTCGTTCCAGCTCACCTGCCCGGGAATGCGCTGCAACATGGCGAACATGGAATTATCTTTCGTGAGAATGCGGCGGATGGATTTCGAGGTGTGCACCGCCAGTGGCTGGAGTTCGCGGAGCAGCAGCAATCCGAGGACGTGGTCGATGTCGGCATTGAGCAGAACGGCGCCGGCGATGGGCGATTGGCGGATCTCATCTCCGCCGGAGACGCGAGGATGCAACTTCGGCGCGACTTCGATTTGCGTGCGCAGGTCGGGCGAAGCTCCCAACAGGAACCAGAAGCGCGCGTCGGCGCTGATGGCCAGCTGGGCCTGGGTGCGGGCTTTGCCGGGGAAGGTTCCGGCGCGCAGGCCGCGGCAGTTCGGGCAGGCGCAATTCCATTGGGGAAATCCCCCGCCCGCGGCCGAACCGAGAATCTTCACGTGCATGATGCGAGTGTAGCAGGCGAATCATGCGCGATCAGATCGGGCCGTGGGAGCGGCGCATACGCACGGCTAACGCCAGAAACGCCGCCGCGACCAGCAGCCCGGCCCATACCGAGGGGTCGAGCAGGTATTGCGCCGGAGTGAGATGGATCATCGGATTGGTCGGGGACATGTGGTCCGGACCGATGGCGGCGTCCGGTATGTGCCCGATCAGACGCTCCGCAACCATGCCGGCGAAGTGCGAAGTGCGGAACAGGAGCATCTCAACCGCGCCGATCACGAGGACGGGCAGGGCGGCCCATAGCAGTACGGCCCGCCGCGCCCAGCCGGAGATCAGCATCAACCAGGCGTAAACGGGCGCGGGCCAGATCGCATGCGCGGTGAGAAGGTGGTAGAGCAACAGCAGCGACATCTGAACGAATGACAACTCGCCCCAGAACCGGGCCACACTCAAGCGGTTTCCGAGCAGCACAGCGCTGCTCAAGAGCAACATGATCCACTGCAGGGCGACGGCGACGGTGAAGGTGATCAGGGGGATGACGACCAGCGGAACGCTCCCCTTGGCGAGCACGGTGGTCCAATCGGAAACCGGCAACGACTTCCAGAACAGGATGCTGCGATCGCGGCGCTCCCCGTGCAGCGCGTCGCTGCAATAGAAGATGCTCATCAGGATGCCGACCAGCATCATCAAGTCGCCGGCGATGTCGTAGGGCACGGCGATCACATCGCGATACTGCATCGCGTCGAGCGACGATGCCTGGCGAACCTGCTCCGGCAAATGATGCAGGCCGATTGCGAAGGCGAAGAGATACACGCAGGCGACGCCCAGAGGAGCGAGATAGAGAAAGCGGTACTCCCAGAGTTCGCGCCGGACCGACCAGTACCAGGGACGCGTTGGCGACAAGACCGCGGGTGCGACCTGCGAGTCGACCGACGCGGGCATCGCATTCGATTGTGTATTCATCAAGCTGCTCCTTTGGCTGCGCCTGCCTGATTTCCCATGATGGCGACAAACAAATCGGCGATGCTGGGCGTGCGCGCCTCGCCCAGCGCGGCCAGTTGCTGGCGAGCGCTCTGATCGCGGCCTAGATCGAATAGCAGGATGCTGCGGCCCAGCATCTGGCGCTCGTGGATCGGCTTGAGCGCGCGGGCGGCGGCGAGTTGCTCCGGATTCACCGTGACTTCCACATAACGCGACTCGAAATCTTCCATGCTGCAGCTGAAGACGATGCGTCCGCGGTCGATGAACATGAGATCGGTGAGAATGTGCTGGATCTCTTCCACCTGGTGCGTGGTCACAACGATGGTGCGGCTGCGGTCGAAATAGTCGTTCAGCAACGAATCGTAGAACTGCTTGCGATAGAGAATGTCGAGGCCGAGCGTGGGCTCGTCGAGCACCAGCAGTCGGGCGTCAATGGCCATGACCAGCGCGAGATGCAGTTGGGTGACCATGCCTTTTGACAATTCCCGGACCTTGCTGGTGGGTTTAATCGTGGTCCGGGCCAGAAAGCCTTCGGCCTTAATGCGGTCGAAGCGCGGATGCACGCCGGCGACGTATTCCAGGGCGTGTGAAACCCGCATCCAGCGCGGCAGCACGGCGACATCGGCGATGAACGACACATCGCGCATGAGCTGGTCGCGTTCGGTCCAGGGATTGCGCCCCAGCACCTTCAGCTCTCCCTGATAAGAAGTGAGGCCGAGAATCGTGTTGAGCGCAGTGGTCTTGCCGGCGCCGTTGGGGCCGATCAGCCCCAGGATACGTCCCTCTTCGACGCGCAAATCGACGCCATCCAGCGCGACGGTTGTGCCGAATGCCTTGCGGAGACCGCGAGCTTCGATGCAGGTCATGGCTTAATGTTCCTCTTCTGAGTTAGGGCCGGAGTTGGTGGGTTTGGCTGGCGCGGCCTCGGGCGCGGGCTTGCCGTTTTTCCCCGTCAGCAGTTCTTCGGCATCGAGGCCGAGGCGCTGGATGTTGGCCTTGATGCGCGGCCATTCGTCCGCCAGAAACTTCTGGCGCTCTCCTTGCAATAGTTGTGAGCGGGCGCCGGCGTTGATGAACATGCCGCGGCCGCGCCGGGTCTCGACCAGTCCCTCGTCGACCAGTTCCTGATAACCCTTCAGGACCGTGAGCGGATTGACCCGGTATTCCGCCGCGACGTTGCGCACGGAGGGCAGCGGATCGCCTTCCTTGAGCACGCCGTCGAGAATCATCGCGACGACGCGGTCGCGAAGCTGGCGGTAAATCGGCTGATTGTCGTTCCACTCACGGTCCATTGGGTTTCCCGAATCCAGGTACAGCGCTACTTCCTGGCTTTGTAAAAATAACTCTCGAACACGTACCCCCACGGTACAGCAACGATGGGTAATAGCACCCACAAGAACTGCGAGGTGATGTCTTCGGCCGGTGATCCCGCCAACGTACCTTTTGACCATAGTGGATACGCGACAAGAATCAGCCAGAGCACTTTGTAGAATATCTCCAGCAGCACGATCGGCAGCATTTTCACTGGACGGACGATTCCTATGCCCGCCAGAGTCGCGAACCCCGTCCAGACGCACCAGGCCACGGCATTGATAGGGTCCCATGGTCCCTGGTGGGTGAGGATGTGCGCCCAAGTGATCTTGCCCAGCCAGAAGAACATCAATACATAGAGCAACCGCAAAAGGTAAATGTTGATCCCGCGGACACCCTCGTATTGTTCGTTCTGCTGAAAAGTGGCACTCAAGCTGATGGTCATGGAAATAATCCTTAAAGTCATTCGTTGTCGGCGAATTTTCTGACGGCAATCATGAATCAGTGGTGGTGCAGTTTGAAAGATTTGTATCAGGGCACGCCTTCAGGCGTGCCAAAGCGCGAGCAAATGACCGGCTTCAGCCGCTGCCAGCGCGGCCTAACCCCCAGCGACTAAAGCCGCTCGTATCTCCCGATATTGCGGCATCGCTGAAGCGATGCCCTGTACAAATCTTCTCAAACGGCACCACTAGCCATGAATCAGGGCGAAGCGGCTTCACTTCGCCCGCTGCAGATCCATGTGCGCGCGGACGGGCTTGTCGCCGGGCATCAGATAAGTCCAGTCCTCGGTGTGGTGGTTGGCGTCAATGAAGGTGAAGAGCGCGTGGTACATGTGTCCGTACTGGTTGCCGCCGGAAAGGTCGGCGAAATCGAATTCTGCCGTTTTGCCGTCGGCCGACTTCCGAGCCACCATGCGTGGCCGATTTCCAGCATCGCAATAATGAACCAGCGTCAGGTGATCGCCGTCGAGGTAGAGCATGGTGACGGGATGGTCGGTCTTTGTCGGATCGTCGGGTGTCGTCGGATCCCTCATTTCATGCACGAGCGCATTTCCCCTGGAAGTCACACGCAGCGTGACCTGCACGGGATTGTTGCCCCAGTCGGTTTGCGGAGGGTCGGCGGTCACAGGCCCTGTCCAGGTGCCGGCGAGGGCTTTCAGTTGCTCGAATGATTTTTGCGCGTCGGATGGGGCCGGAGGGTCGGCTGGTTTGTGGGAGTCGGACTGGGCGAAGGCCGTGGTCGCGAGCACGGTCAGTGCGGCAATCAGCAGCAAGCGAGCGGATTTCATGGGTGCATCCTCCTCAAAATCGTTTGGATCGGTCGGAAATCTCGGAAAAACGGAGCTGGCGAGATGTCTGAGCAATCTATAGTGATATAGTTAACTACAACACTAAAAAGAAAGCAAGGAGATTTTCTGGATTTTTGCGCTTGACATATTCCTATATAGGAATATATATTGCCGTTCATGGCGAGAGCCGCAACCACCTCCGACGCGTTTAATGCGGTGGCAGAGCCGCGGCGCCGCGAGATTCTCGACTATCTTGCGCTGGGAGAGCGGCCGGTGGGCGATATGGTCGTCCACCTCGGCCTGGAGCAGCCTTCGGTCTCCAAGCATTTGAAGGTGCTGCGCGATGTGGGGCTGGTGCGGGTGCGGCGGAATGGAAGGCATATGTTTTATCGAACGAATGCCGAGGGGATCCGTCCATTGCATGAGTGGACGAAGACGTTCGAGCGGTTATGGTCGCATCAGTTGATGCGGGTCAAAGAGCGCGCAGAGGCAAAGGCGGCCGGTCCGGAAACCGAGAAAAGTTGAATCCGGGACGAGGTAAGCCACAGTCCGATTTTCGAAAAATAATCAGGAGGAGATAACGATGAGTGCCAGTTCAACCATGCCGGGAATTGAAGAGTTCACACTGCTGGTGACGCAGGAAATTCACGTGCGCGCGTCGCTGGAGCAAACCTTTGCCGCGCTACTCGAGCAGTTGGGTCCGGAGAATGAAACGCCGGAACAGAAAATGCCGATGAAGCTCGAGGCCTGGCCGGGCGGCCGCTGGTTCCGCGACCTGGGCGACGGCAACGGACATTTCTGGGGGCATGTGCAGGCGATCAAGCGTCCGACTCTGCTCGAAATCACCGGGCCGCTGTTCATGTCGTACGGGGTTGCGTCGAACCTGCAATACCGGCTGAGCGAGCACAATGGCGGAACGCTGATCAAGTTTCATCACAAGGCTTTTGGGATGATCCAGGACGAGCACCGGAAGGGCGTTGTTGCCGGATGGACGAACATGAACGAGCGGGTGAAAGCGCGCGCCGAGAAAGCTTCGAAGTGAGGAGGAGTTATGTGTCCAGCGTGTATTGCGAGCGCGGGAGTGGTGGTGGGCAGCGCGGTTTCCACCGGAGGGTTGACCGCGCTGGTCATGAAAGTTCTTCGTAAGAAGAAGGGTGAGAAAAGCGAATCGGTCGAATCTAGCGAATCGAAGGAAAAGGAGTGAGGATTATGACGACAGCGACAATCGAGAAGACGGCGGCGAAAGTCGTCTCGCCAGCGGAATGGCTGGCGGCGCGGAAACAATTGTTGGCCAAAGAAAGAGAGTTCACGCATCTGCGCGACGAATTGAGCCGGCAGCGGCGTGAAATGCCGTGGGAGAAAGTCGAAAAGAAGTATGTTTTCGAAGGGCCAAAGGGAAAAGAGACACTGGCCGATCTGTTCGACGGCCGCGGCCAGCTGATCATTTATCACTTCATGTTCGGGCCCGGATGGAAGGAAGGATGTCCGAGTTGCTCGTACCTGTCGGATTCGTTCGATGCGGTGACCACGCACATCCGGCAGCGGGATACGACGCTGGCGGTGGTCTCGCGCGCGACCTGGCCGGAGATTGAAGCCTTCCAGAAGCGCATGGGATGGCGCTTCCACTGGGTGTCGTCGTTTGGAACGGATTTCAATTACGACTACCAGGTCACGGCACGGAAAGACGAGAAGGGCAAGACCTATTACAACTACGAGCTGACGGAATTTCCGTCGGAGGAACTTCCCGGATTGAGCGTGTTCTCCAAGCGCGATGGAGAGATCTATCACAGCTATTCGTCGTACGCGCGCGGGCTCGACATTCTGCTGACCACGTACAACCTTCTCGACCACACGCCCAAAGGCCGCGATGAAGAGGGATTGCCGTGGCCGATGGCGTGGGTGCGGCATCACGACCGCTATGCCGACTCGCAGGCGGAGGCGTCGCATTGCTGCGCGGAGAAGTGAGCAAGGTTCGGAATTCCCCACTCTAGCCGCAAAAAACGCGGCTAGAATGGGGCACCCGCGGTATCTCTGAGAATTCGTTCAGTCAGTTCATGTCGCCGAGCGAGCAGGCGCCGGGGCCGCGGGGATCGCCGCAGGATCCGCAGGGACCCTTGGGAGCGGCGGAAGCTGAGCTTCCCTTGGCCGAGACCGCGAACACGGAAAGTTGCGGCTCCAGCTTGGTCGCGTGACACTTCGGGCATTCGGCTTTTTCCTTGCCGTAGACAAGCGCCTCGAATCGGTGGTGACATTGCTTGCAGATGTATTCGTAAATCGGCATGTTGTACGGACCCCAGGGGCTAACGTCGAGCCCCTCCAAATCTTAACAGCAGATAAACCACGAAGGGCACGAAGTTTCACGAAGGATTTCAGAGTGCAAGGCTTCCCTTCGTGTAACTTCGTGTCCTTTGTGGTCCAAGGTTCGATGGCCGCTCACTATCAAACATTCTATTAGAATGAATTTGTGGACGGTTCGCAAATCTCACCTTCCAGGAGCGCCGTTTCCTCCGGCCCTGCTGCGTCTGGCGCGCGCGATTTCCCCAGTGACTTCCGGGCGAGGTGGTGGCTGCAGGGCGGGCACGTGCAAACCATTGCCAGCTTTCTGATGGGGCGGCGGATTCATTTGCCTTCGGCGGAAGAGCGGCTGGTGGAAGTTGCGCCGGGGACCAAAGTGCGCTGCTGGTGCCGTTGGCAACAGGATCGCGCGGCAGCGCTGACGCTGATCGTGGTTCACGGCCTGGAGGGATCGACCGAGTCGCAGTACATGCTGGGCGTGGCGCGTAACGGGTTGGCGGCGGGAATGAACGTGGTGCTGATGAACCAGCGCAACTGCGGCGGCATGGATCATTGCGCGCCGACGCTTTACAACTCGAGTTTGTCGGGTGACGTGGCGGCTGTGGCGCGCCATGTGGTCGAGAACGATGCGGTATCGCGGTTTGCGCTGATCGGATTCTCCATGGGCGGAAACCTGGTGCTGAAGCTGGCGGGCGAATGGGCGACCGGTGGTCCGCAGCAGTTCAAGGCCGTGGCGGCCGTGTGTCCGGCGATGGATCTGGCGGCGTCGGCCGATGCTCTGCACGAACCGGCCAACCGCATTTATGAGTACTACTTCCTGATGCAGTTGTTCCGCCGGCTGCGGGCCAAGGCGCGTTTTTTCCCGGGACAATTTGATCTGTCGCGGCTGCGCGGAATTTCCAGCTTGCGCCTGTTTGACGACCGCATCACGGCGTACTATTGCGGATTCGCCGGGGCGGACGATTATTATGCGCGGGCGGCGGCGGCCAACGTGGTCGAGCGCGTCGCGGTGCCAGCGCTGATCATTCATGCGGCGAACGATCCGTTTATTCGCATGCGGCCGCAGACCCGGGAAAGGATTCTGCACAATCCGCATATCACGTACATCGAAACCACCGATGGCGGGCATTGCGCGTTCATGAGCGAGCCCGACGGCGACGGATACGATGGGCGCTGGGCGGAGCGGGAGGTGGTGCAGTTTATGGCACGAGTTCGATAAGCGCCACGAACCATGTAGGGACGGACGCATTCGTCCGTCCAGCCGCGGAGCGGCGTGAGCAGGCGGCCACGGCTGCCGCCGGGACTCAGTTTTACGCCGCTCTGCGGCTGGACAGCCAAGGGCGGCTGTCCCCACATAAATCTGAGGGTTATAAGTGGCTGCGGCCCGATAATTCCGGGCCGCCTGGACGGACGAATGCGTCCGTCCCCACATGAACTGCGTCCGTCCCTACATGAGTTGGGGTAGCTCCGGGGCCGAACTTCTTCATCCAGCCTTTGGCGTGAGTGCGGATGTAGGCCAGGGCGATCATGGCCAGCGTGATCACTACCAGGCCCGCAGTTGCGGTGCCGATGGTCTGCCCACGCTTGGGAAGGATCGACAGGCGTCCATAGACGAATTCGATGTGCACCCAATAGACCAGCAGCGAGGCCCGGCCAAGTTGGATGAGCGGGCTGAATCCCCATTGCGCGGCGCCCCAGCGGCACCAGGCATAGCTCCCGGTCAGGATGAGCATCAGCATGCCCACGCGAATCAGGAAGAACTCGGGGCTGGTGTGCCAGTAATCGTAGACGGGATAAATCTGAGTCGGCCAGGCATCGAGCCAGCGCGAGAGAGCGATCAGGAGCAGACCGGCGGCGCCGCAGGAAAAGAAGACGTGCGCCTGGCGAGTGCGCGTCCAGTCACTTTGCAGGATGAATCCCACGGCGAGGCCGGCGAAGGCGAAGCCGGCCCAGGGGAAGATGGGGAACAGCCAAGCCTGAGGAGTGCCGAGGTTGTGCACGCCGTTGATGTAGGACTCGAGGGGCCAGGGGAGCCAGTCGGGGCGCCAAGTGGTCCAGAGCAGCGGGGTTAGCAGGGAGATGAGAAGGGCGGTGGCCGAGGCTGCCAGGATGAGTGGTAAGGGCTGCCGGGCTTCGCCCGGCCGGACAGCCGAGGGCGGCTGTCCCCGCATGTTCTCGCTCGGCTCTCCCCACATGTGTTCGGAGACTGAGAGTACGAGCCAGCACATTATGCCCATCAGCATCATGGATAGGCCGATGGTGTTGAGGATGTCGACGCGCAGCAGATCGCTTTTGGGAGCCCAGCCCCAGGCGATGACGTATTCTTGAAGTCGCAAGAGCAGGCCAAAGGCGAAGATTTCGGCGCCGCGGCGAATGGTGGTGCGGGCGATCTGCCCGGGAGGCAGATTCTTCTGACCCAATTTATCGGTGACCAGGGCGAAGGAAATTCCGGCGAGAAACAGAAACAGCGGGGCGGGAAAGGTTCCGCCGAGTTGCGAGTACATGAAGAAGTGGCTCTGGCGCGCCGGTCCGCCGAGCCAGGAATCATAGCAGTGCGTCTGAAACATGAGGACGCAGGCGAGTCCGCGCATCCAGTCGATGTAGGCGAGGCGGGATTTGGGCGGGACGGGAGACGGCATGCGGGGAAGGGGCAAGTATACGGCAGGGAGCCAGAATTACCGCAACTTTCCCGGCGTAAGCGGGTTTTTAGCCGACGGTTACCCCTTTTATAGCGGGATTCCCGTTGGTTGGCCGGGAACTCCAAAAATCCAAGTCTCGAATCGTTAACTTTCAAGTGAGGCATACAACCTTCGCGGTCATACACTTGATCGAAGAAGGGAATAAGCCGTATAAGCTAAGACGCAGCAGAAATTGTTCTCTGCAGGGGAGTTGTCATGGTGAAGAGTAGGGCACTCGTGTGCCTGTTGGTGGTCGCGGGGATTTTCTCGGGCGTTAGTTATGCGGCGTCAGCCTCGGCGGACCGTATTACCGGTGATCTCAGCAGCGGCACGAAGATTCAGCTCAAAGGAAATGTGCATGGACTGGCGAGGTCGGAATTCGACCTGGGCCGCGCCGATAGCAGTCGCATGCTGCACGTAGTTTCGCTCTCTTTCCGTCCTTCGGCAGCTCAGCAGCAAGATCTCGATCTTTTCCTTTCCCAGCTTGCGGACCGCACCTCGCCCAACTATCACAAGTACCTGACTCCGGCGCAGTTCGCCGATCGCTTCGGCATGACGCAGAACGACATCAACAAGGTCGCGGCCTGGCTGCAGTCGGAGGGCTTCTTCAACATTACCGTTTCGAACAGCCGCAACCTGGTTTCGTTCGACGGAACGGTGGCGCAGGTGGAGTCGGTTTTCTCGCTGGAAATGCACAACTATCTGGTGAACGGAGAGGTGCACCTGGCCAATGCCGGGGAGCCCTCGGTGCCGGCGGCGCTGGCCGCGTCCGTGCTGTCGGTGGGACACCTGCATGATTTTTCGCCCAAGCCGAGAGTGAAGGCCCAGCCGCATCTCACCTCGTACCTCAGCGGCAATCATTTCCTGACCCCGGCGGACTACGCCACAATTTACAACGTTACCCCGCTGTATACGGCGGGCGACACGGGATCGGGCCAGAAAATAGCGGTGATCGGACAGAGCACGGTGGCGACCAGCGATCTGAACAATTTCCGCAGCGCCGCGCTGCTTCCGGCCAGCACCGTGACGATGAGTCCGGTGAGCGGAGGAACGGCCATGCGATGCGCCGGCGACGAAGGCGAATCGGACCTGGATCTGGAATGGTCGGGGGGAGTAGCTAAGAACGCCAGCGTGACTTTCGTATTCGCGACCGTTTCGAATGGAGACACCTGCGCCAGCAGGCAGGGCTTGAACGTGTGGGACGCGCTCCAATACGCGGTGGATCATAGTCCCATTATTGCGCCGTTCATCAGCATCAGCTATGGATTTTGCGAGGCCGGGTTGGGATTGACCGAGGCAAATACGATTCGCGGATGGGCTGTGCAGGCCGTTACCCAAGGACAGACCATCACGGCGGCGTCGGGCGACTCGGGTGCGGCGGATTGCGACACTGGACCTCCGGCCACGAGTGGGTTGGCGGTGGATGTTCCGGCATCGATCCCAGAAGTAACGGGTGCAGGCGGCAATGAATTTACGGGGGATACGGCGGGAGTGGTGACCGGGAACCAGGCGGCGGCCGACACGCCTTACTGGAGAGCTTCGGGCGCTGGTAGCGACACGATCTCGTCGGCGCTCGAGTACATTCCTGAAGAGGCATGGAACGATACGGCGGCTTCGGTCGCTGCGGGGAATGGTTTCGCAGCGTCGGGCGGCGGCGCCAGTTCCTTTTTCTCAAAGCCCTCGTGGCAGACGGCACGGAGTGCCCGCCGACGGCAAGCGCGATGTACCGGATATCTCGGTCAGTACGTCGCCGGATCATGACGGATATCTCGTGTGCTCGGAAGATGGCCAAAACGGCGCCATTGTGGCCACTTGCACCAATGGATTCCGCGACGCCAACACCTACTTCGATGTGGTGGGAGGAACTTCGGCGGCGGCGCCGACCTTTTCCGCGATCATGGCGTTGATCAATCAGTATCTGGGGAATGTTCCGCCGACAGGGTTGGCCCCGATCAATCCCGTGCTGTACCAACTGGCGGCGGGAACACCGAATCCGTTCCACGACGTGACTGCCGGGAACAACATTGTTACGTGTACGACGGGCACTCCCAACTGCACCACCGGCAGCATGGGATTTTCAGCGGGCGTGGGCTATGACCAGGTGACCGGACTGGGCTCGCCCAATGCGGATGCGTTGGCGCAGGCGTGGGCGGCCTCGATTGCGGAGTTTACCGTGACGGCCGGAGCGTTCAGCCCCGTGAGCGTTGCCGCGGGAAACAGCACCACGAGCACCGTCACGGTCACGGCGCTGACCAATAACGGCACTACCTTCACGGGCGTGGTTAGTCTCAGTTGCAGTGGCTTGCCGACCGGTGCAACCTGTACCTACAATCCGACCAGCGTTGATGTGACCAGCGCGACGCCGGCCCCAACGACGCAGTTGACGATCACCACTCCCGCTAACATGGCTGCGTCGACCACTCCGGTCACGGTGAAGGGAGTCTCAGGCGCGGTGTCGGCCACCGCGAGCGTGAGCCTTGCGGTCACGGCTACGACACAGACCTTTTCCCTGAGCTCGCCTTCCGGGGGCGGAACGCTGAGCGTCGCCCAGGGACAGGTCACAGGAGCGGTGAACATTACCGTGATCAGCTCGAGCGTGCCTTCATTTGTAATCTCCAGCGGATCGGGGCAACAGACGGCGCTGCCGATCACCTACACGTGCTCAGGACTGCCGACGGAATCGACGTGCTTGTTCAGTCCGGGCACCATGAATACCGCAACCACCAGTTCCACAACTCTGACCTTGACGATTCAGACCACCGCGCCCACTGCCAAATTGCAGCGGCCGCTGGATCGCGGCCCGCGGATCTTTTATGCCGTGCTGCTGCCCGGATTGTTCGGGATCGTGTTGACGTTCAGCGGGCGGAGACGATCGCTCGCGGTGGGGCGCATGCTGGCGTTGCTGATGGTTCTGGGATTCTCTACGGTCTGGATGGCTTCCTGCGGAGGCACACAGGGCGGCAGCAGCAACAGCAATCCGGGCACGCCGATTGGATCGTACGGCATCACCGTGAACGCAACCACCGGCGGCGCGAAGCCCCTTACTCCCGCGACTCCACTCACGTTCACTCTGTCCGTGACTCAGTAGGTTTGCTTCGAAGGAAAGCGCTTCGCTGCGGCGGGGCGCTTTTTGTTTTGCTGCCTTTGCCCGTGCTGCGACCCTAGGGCGTGTTAACACTAAATAAGATTTCTGTGATATTGTGAGTCGGTGGAGATCACCGAGGCGCAACTGCATCGCATTGAATCCAGCTTGCCGCGTCAGCGCGGCAATGTCAGAGTCACCCACTTGCAGTTTCTCAACGCCCTGCTCTATGTGGCCGAGCAGGGCTGCAAATGGCGCGGATTGCCCAGGCGTTTCGGCCCTTGGCATACCATCTATACCCGCATGAATCGCTGGTCTAAGAGTGGCGTACTGGATCAGGTCTTTGAAAAATTGCAGCGCGAGCAAATCGTGCGCATCAAGATCGAGGCCGTCAAAATGGACTCGACCATCGTAAAGGTGCATCCCGACGGCACCGGCGCGTTAAAAAAAACGGACCCCAAGCCATCGGAAAATCCCGCGGCGGATGGACCACCAAGATTCATATGGTTGCCGCGGATGCTCGAACGGCCATAATCTTCGCCCTCTCTCCTGGCCAAGCCAGCGACGCCAAGGCCGGACGCGCCTTGTTGGGCGGTCTCGGACCGCTGCCCGCGCCCCTGCATCTGATCATGGACCGGGCCTACGAGGACGGCGAGACTCGGCAACTGGCGCTGGATTTCGGCTTCATCCCGGTGGTTTCACCTAAAAGCAATCGCCTCGAACCCTGGCAGTACGACCGCGCCATGTACCGCAAACGCAACGAGGTTGAGCGTCTTTTCCGAAGACTCAAAGGCTTCCGCCGTATCTTCTCCCGCTTCGAAAAACTCGATGTCCTGTTCCTCGGCTTCCTCACCTTCACCCTGATCGTCGAGGCCCTAAGATAGTGTTAACACGCCCTAGAGCCTGCGGCCCGATAAGTCTGGGCCGCCTGGACGGACGAATGCGTCCGTCCCCACATGAGCTTAGGCCGCCGGACAGCCGAGGGCGGCTGTCCCCACATGAGCGGTGCGGTTTCGTCAGGGCATTTTGTTTTTTCCATCCCATCTGCGAAACTGACCACTGGTTCTGAGAACTGAGAACTGGGAACCGAGAACTGACGCAGAACCGCCTCCGCCCATGGGCCGCATCCACGTTCTTTCCGAGACTGTCGCCAACCAGATCGCCGCCGGTGAGGTGGTGGAGCGGCCTGCGTCGGTAGTGAAAGAGATGCTGGAGAATTCGCTCGATGCGGGCGCGACGCGGATCAAGATCAGCGTGGAAGCCGGCGGGAAGAAGCTGATCCAGATTACCGACAATGGCTGCGGCATGGTGCGCGACGACGCCATGCTCGCCTTCGAGCGCCATGCCACTTCGAAGATCAAAAACGCCGAGGATCTGCTGAGCATTGCCACGTTGGGATTTCGCGGGGAGGCGCTGCCCTCGATCGCATCGGTCTCGCGCCTGCGGCTGGAGACGCAGGCGGCGGAAGATCCGGCCGGCACGGTGGTGGAGATCAACGGCGGAAAGATCGCGCGGGTCGAAGAGGCCGGCCTGCCGCTGGGAACGTCGATTACGGTGCGCGACCTGTTCTTCAACGTTCCGGCGCGAAAAAAGTTTCTGAAGACGGAATCGACCGAGCTGTCACACATCGCGTCGCTGGTCACGCATTATGCGCTGGCGCATCCTGACAAGCACTTTGAATTGCATTCGGCGACGAATGCGCTGCTGGTCGCGCCTCCGGTGCCGGGACACAGCGAGCGGGTGTACCAGGTCTTCGGGAAAGAGACTCTGGATCAGCTGATTTCGATTGCGTCGCGGCAAGCGCTGGAACGCGTGGGATTGCCGCAGCCGCCGCCGTGGCGGCGCGCAGAGTCTTCATCGCCTACAGCAGACGATCTCGAGTCCGAAGCAACGCGGGCAGGAGTGCCCGCGCCCCACGAACCGTTCGGCGAGATGCGCATTCACGGCTTCGTTTCGAAGCCGGAGATTCAGAAGCTGAATCGCAACTCGATTTTCGTCTTTGTAAATGGACGGCTGATTCGCGACCGTCTGGTGCAGCACGCGCTCACCGAGGCTTACAGGAACATTATTCCGCCGACGGTGTATCCGGTGGTGCTGCTGTTTCTGGAGTTGCCGGCCGCCGAGGTGGATGTGAATGTGCATCCATCGAAGACCGAGGTACGCTTCCGGCAACAGACGGCGATGCATGATTTTGTGCGCGATTCGGTGCGGGCCGCGCTGATGAAGGCGCGTCCAGTGCCGCAGTTCGTGGCCGAGATTCGCGCGCACGCGACGGCCGGCCAGGCGTTGACGCCGGGGGCGCAACCTAGTTCTCAACTAGGATCGCAACCCTGGGAGCCATCCTCGGGCGCGGTCTCCGCGCCTGGCGAAACTCCGGCGGGGGATGAGGCTGCGATTTTCAGCGGCGGCTTCGCGCTGCAAGCGCCCGTGCAGCCTCCGATCTCAGCGCGGCTGCGGTTCGAAGGCGGCATTGCCGTCGAGGCGAATGCGGCGATTCCCGTGGCGCTAGGACTCGAAAGTGCGCCGCTCGAAATGGCCGCGGCTCCGTCCGTTCCGCCTCGGCAATTGGAGGTTATCCCCGATCATGGTTGCGCCCCGGCGCTCGACATCGGCGAGGAAGAGCCGACGCTGGCCTCGCTCGCCACGCTTAAACCTCTGGGGCAGATCCGCAATTCATTCATCCTCGCGGTGAATGAAGATGGCCTTTGGATCGTAGACCAGCACGTGGCCCACGAGCGCGTGTTGTTCGAGCGGGTGTTGCGGCAGCGCGCAGTGCAGAAAGTGGAGAGCCAGCGCCTGCTGATGCCGATTGTGCTGGGGCTGTCTCCGGCGCAGCAGGCGGTGTTTACCGAGATTTCGGAAGAGCTGCAGCACAACGGATTTGAAGCCGAGCCCTTTGGAGCGCGCAGCGTGGCGGTCAAAGTGGCGCCGGCGGGAGTGGAAGCGTCCGCCGTCGAACACATGCTGCATGAACTGATCGATCAGTTCGCGCGGGAAGAGCAATCGCTGAACCTGGAGAAGATTCGCGCGCGCATCGCGGCGTCGATCGCGTGCCATGCGGCGATCAAGGTCAACATGCCGCTGGAGCAAAACAAAATGGAATGGCTGCTGGCGGAACTGGCCAAAACCGACCATCCCATGTCGTGTCCGCATGGAAGGCCGGTGGTGCTGCGGTATTCTGTGAAGGACATTCAGCGGGCGTTTAAGAGAATCTAGCTCTCAGCTCTCAGCCGTCAGCTATCAGTGAAAACAAATTGTTTTGCTGAAAGCTGACGGCTGAGAGCTGATAGCCGGTGTTTATGACTGATCTCGAACTACAACAACTGCGGCGCGAGAAGTGGCGGCTGGATGGTAAGTCCATCCGGACGATCGAGGCGGCGCACGCGTTTTTGGAGGATGTCGGATTTTGCCTGATGTATCCGCGCCGGCCCGCTCTGCTGGTGCCGACATTTATTGGAGCGTTTGTCGGAGGCGAAGACCGGTTGCCGGAGTGGCAGCATGCGTTCAAAGATCCGCGAGCCGCGGAGGCAACCGAGTTGATGGTGCGCCTGCTGCGCGAGCGGACGGTATTCGAGGCCAACCTGTTCGAAGAAAATAACGGCTTCCTGATTGCGGCGTCGGTGTTTCCTTATTTTTACGCGCTCACAGGAGAACGCAATCCGAAGCTGGCGCCGAAGGCGGGATCGCGGTCTCCATATTCCGCGCTGGCGTGCGACGCGTTTGCGCTGATCCAGCGCGAGGGGGCGATGTCGAAGCAGAAATTGCAGGACGCGCTGGGCGGGAGCGTATCCCTAGCGGCGCTGGATAAGGCTCTGGCGGAGCTGTGGTCGAAGCTGCGCATTACGCGCGTGGATTACAAGGCGAGTGAAGGCTCGGTGTGGGATCTGCTGTACCGGTGGGCTCCGGACGCGGTGAAAGAAGGCGTGGGCTTGTCGGTGCAGGAGGCGCTCACGGCCCTGGTATCGAAATATCTGGATTGCGTGGCCGCGGTCGACCAGGGCGAGCTTGAAACATTCTTCGGAAATTTCGTTGCACGATCGAAGCTCAAAGACGCGGTCAACGCGTTGCTGGCTGCACGCGAGTTGAGCTTCGTTCACGTGAGCGGAAAGTCGATGCTGCAGGTCACGCCGGAGAAAGTGGCGTTCGTGCCGGTTCCGCGCAGCGTGGGGCGATAGTTTTTCCTTTTCGTCGTAGCGCCGGCATCCTGCCGGCTGTCGCGAGGGCGTCCCGCCCTCGCCGTGGCGGCGGGGACGCCGCCACGACAGCCGCCGGGACGGCGGCGCTACCTAGATCATGTCGGTCCAACTCAAGCTCAAACCTTATCGCGGGCGGCTTGCGCCTTCTCCTACCGGAGTGCTGCACGTGGGGCATGCGCGCACTTTCTGGACTGCAGCCGAGCGGGCAGCGGGGCGAGGAGGAGTTTTGATTCTTCGGAATGAAGACCTGGATCCGCAGCGCTGCCGGGCCGAATTCGTGCAGGCGATGATCGACGACCTGCAGTGGCTGGGGATTTCGTGGTCGGAGGGTCCGGATCGCGGTGGGCCGTTCGCGCCGTACGTGCAGAGCGAGCGGCGTCGCTGGTATCTCAACGCTTGGAAGACGCTGCTCGAGCGCGGGATGATTTATCCGTGTACGTGCTCGCGCAAGGATGTGGTGCAGGCGGCGGGCGCGCCGAATGATTCCGATGATGAGCCGGTGTATTCGGGCAAGTGCCGGCCGCAGGGACAAGAGCGGAGCTGTGCTCCGCTTGACCGGGTCAGGGACCCGGTCCCACACGAGCAAAACCGGACGGCCGAGGCGGCCGTCTCCACATGGGCTGTCCAGGCTGCCGATCCCGCTGGCGTGAACTGGCGGTTTCGCGTTCCTGACGGAGAAGAGATCTGCTTTACCGATCTGCACCTCGGGTCGCAACGCATGGTGGCCGGGCGCGATTTTGGCGACTTCATCGTGTGGCGGAGGGATGACGTGCCGGCTTACCAGTTGGCGGTTGTGGTCGATGACGCGGCCATGGGTATCACCGAGGTCGTGCGCGGAGCCGATCTGCTGAAGTCGACGGCGCGGCAGATTCTTTTGTTTCGGGCGCTGGGGCTCGCGGTTCCCGACTATTATCATTGCGACCTGGTGCAGGATCAGGCGGGCGTGCGGCTGGCGAAGCGGCATGATTCGTTGAGTGTTCGTCGGCTGCGGGAATTGGGATTTACTCCCGAGCTGGTGCGGGCGGGCGACATCGGGGAAGTCAGCGGCTAAAGCCGGACTAATTTTTGCACCGTTTACGGCATCGCTGAAGCGATGCCCTGGTACGAAGCGTGAGACGCCCGGATCCACGGTATCTGCTCTTGAGCACTTTAGGATCGCACTCAATAGCGGAACCGAAGAAGCGCCCTTCTCAAATTAAGATGGGCGCACGACTGAATTCGTGCCCCTCGCGATTGCCGATGAGGGAGTAGGGATTCCTCCTGCCTCGCTGCGCTCGCGCGTCGGAATGACAAGGGATTGAGGCAGGATGCTCCCGCGTCGGAATGACAAAGCAAGCGTGTACAATCTTGCTTCGGCAATGAGCGAACATTCTACGGACGAACCTCGCAAACTGATTATCGCCATTGATGGTCCGGCGGGCGCCGGCAAGAGCACGATTGCCTCGCGGCTGGCCCGCAAACTGGATTACGTCAATCTCGAAAGCGGGGCGATGTACCGCGCGCTGGCGCTCAAAGCGATCAGCCGGGATATATCGCTCGACGACGAGGCCGCGCTGGTGAGGCTGGCGGAGGGTTCGAACATCCGCCTGGAGCCGACGCTGGGCGGGAATCGCACGCTGCTGGATGGCAAGGACGTTTCGTCCCGCATTCGCGAGCGCGATGTGACCGAGGCGGCTTCGCGCGTGTCGGTGCATCCCAAGGTTAGGGAATGGATGGTGGAGCACCAGCGGGCCATGGGAGCGGGCGGCGGCGTGGTTATGGAAGGCCGCGACATCGGGACGAAGGTGTTTCCCGACGCGGATTTGAAAATTTTTCTGGACGCCGATCCCGTGGTGCGCGAGCAGCGCCGTATGGCGCAGCAAAAAATTGCAGGAGAAGTGGCGGCCAGCGTGGCTGCCGATCTCCGCGAGCGCGACCGGCGGGACCGCACGCGAGCCGCATCTCCGCTGGTCGCAGCCGATGATGCCGTGGTCATCAACTCAACGGCGATGAGCGAGGATGAAGTGCTGGGGCGGGTGGAAGAATTAGTGAGGAAGAAGCAAGGTTAAGAAGCAAAGTTTCATAGTTTCAAGGTTTCACTGTGTCGACGCTGCCGGCGAACAGCGAGTTCCTCGCTGCGCTCGGAATGACAAAGACTTGGGCCGCGCTCGGGCGTCGGAGTGCGGGAAGGGATTCCTCCTGTCTCGCTGCGCTCGCGCGTCGGAATGACAAAGACCGTCTAACCCTTCAATCTTCAAAGCCTCGAACCGGATACTTTGAAACCTTGAAACCCTGAAACTTTGAAACCTGTTTCTTTCAGTTCTCTGTGGGTTCCACTTTGCTCTTGGGGGCGGGCAGGGCTTTCGCGGGTTTGCCCGGGACGGCGGGAGCTACCGGTGGCACAGGCGCTGCTGTATCTGAGGCGCGGCGGATCTCGATTCCGTCGTGCTCGTTGTTGACCACGATATGCGATGAGCCATTGCCGACGCTGCCGCTGGCGCGCGATTCGTGCTCGTCGTTGTTCACTTTCAACTCGGGAAAGTCGGACTGAATCTCGCCGTCACGGGTGCGCGCGTCCAGGCGGAATCCGGCCTTGTCGGGCAGGCTGAGTTGAACGTCGCCGCTGCGGTTGTCGATCTGCACGTTGCCGACGGTGCGCATCCCAAGTTCGACGGTGCCATTGTCATTCTGCAGGCGCACGTCGCCGGAGACTCCCTCCAGGCGAATATTTTTCGAGCGCGTGGTCAGGTGCACCGGCCCGACGATCTGATCGGCGTGGAGGTCGTCGGAGTCGAGATCGAGCGAGCCATCCATGCGGGAGAAATCCATGCTCGTGCGCGAAGACTTGAAGGTCACGCTCTTCGCGATGCGCTCCAGCTTGACGCTTTCCTGAAATTCGCCCTCGAGTTGCACCGAGCCCTTCACGTCAGCAACGGAGACTTCGTTGAGGCGCGCATCTACGTGCACGTCGCCCGTGATCTGCTCGATCTTGACCGAGCCTTTTTCTTGGCTGATTTTCACGCTGCCGGTGATGTCGTCGACCGTGGTATCGGAGTGTTGCGCGGAGATGTCGACGTTACCCTCGCGCCCGCTGATGTTGATGTCGCCGTGGTGAGACGAAATGGTGACGGAAGCTTTGCGTGGAATCGAAATATCGAGATCGGTCTGCACCGGATGGTCGCCCGCGCCTTCGGTTTTGGCATCGACGGTGACCAGGCCGCCGATCGCGGTGATGGTGGGCCGGGTCTCAGTGTTGTACTTGTCGGCATCGGTCTGATTTTCGGCGCTCACCCGTTTGCGCACGATGACTTCGATTTTGTTGTTATCGGAAGCGTGGACACTGACCGCTCCGCGCGCGTCGATCACCTTCAGGCTGGCACCGGCGGGGAAATCCTGGCTGAGCGTGTCGTTGAAGTTGAAAGTGTCTCCGCCGAAGATGGGAACGTTGAAGTCGTCATTGTCGATATTGAAATTGTCGCGCAGGCCCGACCAGTTCACGTGTTCGAGCTGGGTCGCGGTCAGGCCGAAGATGACGATCATGATGATGAGCAGGATGCCTCCTGCGCCGATGCCGGAGGCGCGCGTGCCTTCGCGCTGCGCTTGCTGATGCTCGATCAACTTCATCACGCCCCAAAGAATCAGCAACAACGGCCAGTAGTTGGCGAACAGGTGCCCCAGCCGGCTGACGGAAAGAACGTGCATCGTGGTCAGTAGGAAGACCGTGCCCACGATGATGAGGACGAATGGGCCAGCGAATGAGCGGTGACGGCGCGGCGGCAAGGGCGCAACCGGAGGCGGAGTCATGACGGGGCTAGACATTGTTCACCTCGCCGGAAGAAGGTGGCTGCATGCCCGGCGCGCCCGGAGGCGGCGGAGAAGCCGGCGGATAAGCTGATGGTCCGGGCGGCAGCGGGCCAACGTGTCCCGTGGACGAAGCGTTGCTCTGCAGCAGCTTGACCACGCCGATCACCAGCAGGATGGCCGGCCAGGTTCGGCCAAAGCTGACGCGCGAGACGCTGTCGAGCAGGAAGAGCACGCCCAGAGTTACCAGCATGGCCGGAGCCATGACGCGGCGAGTGCGGCAACGTTCGCACTGGCACAAAACCCGGCTCGAGCTGATCAGGCCCCACTGCTTGGCGAACATCCAGACCCCGAAGAAGATCAGGATCAGCGGCCAGAAGCGGTCGAGCCCGAACTCGAATAGTCCGGCCGTGTGCAAAAGAAACAGCACGCCCAGGCCGATCAGAACCACGGCGCCGGCAGGAATCCTGGTGGTTTCGATTTTCTCTCCGGCGCCGAAAGTGGCCGCCAGGCCGAAGGGATCGGGCGCAGGCTCGCCCAACTGAATCGCCTTGGCCGTGCGCACGGCGTCGATGATCTGGTAGACGTAGAAAAATCCGGTTGCGATCGCGAGGACAGTAATCACATACCAGGGAAGATCGGAGCCCATTCCGATGATCAGCAGCACCATGACGACGAGGTGCGCCAATCCCTTGGCGTACTGACCGGCATAAACGGCGCCCACGCCGATGGGAAAGAATCCGGCCAGAATTCCGGCGACTGTGGGATTCGGCCCGGAGTTTAACGGCGGCCGCAGCGGCGCGGCATACGCAGCCGACGGCGGATAAATAGTCTGGGCCGGAGGAACGAATCCGGCAGCCGGGGCTGCGCCTTCCATGCGCGCGGCCAGGCAAGCTTCGCAGTAGATCACACCGCGGACGTCGCGGGTGCACTGGTTACAAAGTGGCTTGCCGCAAGTGCGGCAGAAGGCCACTGCAGCAACATCGTTGTGCGTGGCGCAGTTCATACGAACCTCCTGTCAGTGGTCACCGACACTACAGGCAGATCGCAAGAGTTGAGACATGGACCCTTGTGAAGGCTGGCCAGAATGAGTTGGTTCTCCGTCCGGCTGTAATTGCGTTCCTCTTTCTGCTCGGGCTGTTGTGTTGTGTCGTTCTTGTGTTCCTTTTGCCTGGCTGGTTCGGGCTCGGCCACGGGAGCGAGGTTGCGCTTGATACCATGCAGCGCAGCCTGCAGCTCGAGGACGGGACGCACATTATCGAAATAACGCACGACCCGGGCCTGCGTATTGTAGTACGTGTGCCGGATCGCAGCCGGGCGCAAGTCGAGCGAGCGAATGTCGGCGGGTTTCACGCCCGCGACCGTCAATCCCACCGACAGCGCGAAGAATGCCATGCCGAATGACATGGCAAAGCGCGGCTGGCGGACCATCGCCCAGATCGGCTCGAGGAACGAAGCCTGCACCCGCTCCAGCCACGAAACGCGCGGCTGGCGAACCGGTGCGGGCGCCCACAGGCGTTGGGTGTCAACGCCCGTCGTGGATGCCAGGATATTCGAGACCAGGCTGGCTGGAGGCTGCACCTCCGCGAGACCCTTCAGCCAGTTGCGACCCGCCTCAGCTTCGGCGAGCAGCGGACCACACGCCCGGCAACTCCGGGCATGGGCCTGGAAGCGGTCGAGTGCGGCCCCGCTCAGGACGCCGTCAAGCGCGTCCGTGAGCAAGTGCTCGAACTCGTTACACTGCATTCCGTTTCTGGTTAGGTCTGGCATCACATCACCTGCCTATAGGTACGTTGTAGAAGGCGCGCTAGTTCCGCGCGGCCACGATTTATTCGGGATTTCACGGTACCCTCCGGAACCTTCAAAACCACCGCAATTTCTTTGTAGTCCATATCTTGTAAGTCCCTTAGAATCACTGCCTCCCGGAGCTCCGGGGAAAGTTTGCCCAAGGCCGCGTGAACGGTCTCAGAGACCTCGCGGCTGCGAACGTGGGAATCCGGGGGAGCCGATTGGTCAGGAATTTGCTCACTGAGCGGCTGCGCGTCCTCATGATCCGACGCCGTTGAGTCCATCGAGTCGGTCATCCGGTCCTGCTTGGTTTTGCGGAAATGGTCGACGAGCAGGTTGCGGGTAATGGTCGTAACCCAGGTTACGAACGCTCCCTTGGAGTGGTCATAGCTTGAAAGAGTGCGGTACATCTTGATGAAGACTTCCTGGGTGAGGTCCTGGGCGTCGTCGGACGATCCGGCGAACCGGTAGCAGATGTTGTAGATTCTCCGGTTATAGGTCTGCACGATTTCCTCCCAGGCGGCGGCGTCACCGGCGATACAGCGCCGGACCAGCATCGCGACGACCTGGACGTCTTCCACTGGTGCTCCCCGGAGAATTACGACTTCCTAACTGAGACTGGGCCTTGAAAACCGAGACCGCACAGGGCCTTCACAGCACAGTACGTGATTGTCAGCCTTGAAGTTCGACGGTGAACCCGAGCATCTGCGAAACAGGGAATTGTAGCAGCGCGAGGAGCCGGTGAAAGCGCAGAGCGAGGGGTTGGGCAATTTAGGCCGAGCTAGCTCTTTTCACCACGGAGGCACAGAGTCACGGAGGAATTCAAGCAAGCGTTTTCTCAGTGTCTCCGTGCCTCCGTGGTGAGAACGAGCGAGTGAAACTGGGCTACTCGGAAGCAATTCGTTACTCGGGGATGAAGTAGTCGATGGTCACGGGATTTTCGAAGAGCGAGTAGTCGCGGGTCACGACGGTGATGCCGCTTTCGGTGACGAAATAGCGCTGACGATCGGCTTCGGCGTCGTAGCCGATCGTCGTGCCTTCCGGAATGTGCACGTCGCGGTCGAGAATGGCTTTGCGGATGCGGCAGCGCCGTCCGACGCTGACGTGTGAAAACAGGATGCAATCGTCTACTTCGGAGTAGGAGTTGACGCGCACATCCGGGGAGAGCACAGAGTTCTTGACCCTGCCTCCGGAAACGATGCAGCCATTGGAGACGATCGAATCGAGGGCGGTGCCGGTGCGTCCGGATTCGGCAAACACAAACTTCGCCGGGGGATACTGGCGCTGGTGGGTACGGATTGGCCACTCTTCGTCATAGAGGTTGAAGATGGGCGACACGGAGACGATGTCCATGTTCGCTTCGTAATACGCCTCGAGCGTGCCCACATCGCGCCAGTAGAGCGCCTCTTTCTTGTTCTCGTCGACAAAGTCGTAGGCGTAAACGCGGTAATCGTCGACCATCTTGGGCAGAATGTCTTTGCCGAAATCGTGGCTCGATTGCGGATTCTCTGCGTCCTTCAGCAGCACGGGGATTAGTACGTCGGCGTTGAACAGGTAAACTCCCATGGAACCGGCGACCTTCTCGGGGTTGATGGGCGAGCGCAGCGCGGTAGTTTTCGGTTTCTCCTCGAAGCCGCGGATCCGGCCTTCGCGATCGACGTCGACAACGCCGAACTGATACGTCTGTTTGGGATCGATTTGAATGGTGGCCAGGGTGATGTCGGCGCCCGAGTCCTGGTGCTGCTTCATCATCTTGCCGTAATCCATCTTGTAGATGTGATCGCCCGACAAAATGAGAACGTGCCGGGGTTGCTCGGAGCCAATCGAATAAATGTTTTGATAGACGGCGTCGGCTGTGCCCTGATACCACTGGTCGCTGACCCGCTTCATGGGCGGCAGCACTTCGATGAACTCACCCACTTCGCGGCCCAGGATGTTCCAGCCTTCGCGGATATGGCGATTGAGCGAGAGCGCCTTGTATTGCGTGAGGATGTAGACCCGGCGCAAATCGGAGTTCAGGCAATTGGAAAGGGTGATGTCGATGATGCGGTAGATGCCGCCAAACGTGACTGCCGGCTTGGCGCGATCGCGGGTGAGGGGATAAAGCCGTTCGCCTGCGCCTCCTGCCAACAGAACCCCGAGAGTGTCTTTCATTACTGACCCTCAGATTCCGCACGCTGTTCCCCAACGGAATCTTAGTTTTCGCACGGCAGATGCGAAAAGAAAACTATAGATGGTAGCACAGCTCAAACTTGCCGGGCGTTCCCGCCAACCACGGTAGTCGTGCGTGTATGAAAAAGGCTTCGTATCAGGGCATCGCCTTTAGCGATGCCGTTAGTCGAACCCAACCGAACGGCTTTAGCTGCTGAGGCTCGCAGCGGCTGAAACCGGTCCCAGGCCTTGCACCCGATTCGGTATGCCTAAAGGCATACCCTGATACGAGCCGTTTTTCTCAAAACCTGATACGAACCGTTTTCCTCAAAATCTGATACGGACCATTTTTCTCGAAACCTGATACGGACCATTTTTCTCAAACAACTGCTCGAATTCCCTCAACATATCTCGAATTCCCGCAACATATAATGCTTCGCAAAGCTTGCAAATATTCCAGTCCTTGGAGGCTAGTTGAAAACGAAAGCCGGGTTGCGTCCGCCAGAAGATGCGAACTCCTCCACCAAAGAAAATCCCCGGGCCGATCGAGCGCTCGGATTGGAGCGCGACATCACGCGCCGGGACTTCTTGAATTCGACTCTGCTGGCCTCTGGAGGGTTGCTCTTAAGTTCGGCATCCCCGGCGCGAAAGGCGAATCAGGCCTTGGTCTGACGGGTCGTTATCCCGAGAAGGGAGCGGGTGGTCTGAGAACTGAGCGGATGTGCGACGCGGACAGGCGCCGCTACTTGTCTTTTTTGTCTTTGTCTTCGTCGAGCCTGATGCGGAGCGACTTCAGGAACTTCAAATCCTGATCGCTGACCTTCAACTCCGGGTTGGTCGACATAGTGGCGACCAGGGAAGTCTTGTCGGGAGCCTTTTCGCCTTGCTTGCTGACGCCAATCGTCGCTTCCAGGACGAGAAATATATCGTAACCGCCCTCTTTGATGCGGGAAACGACTTCCGAAATCTGCTCGGAATCGGATAGAGACTCGTTGATCGCGTCCCCGAGCTCTTTCATCAATTGTTTAAGTTGTGGATCCACTAAGCCCCCCGGACAAACTCGCCAACTAAGTTCTTAGATGCCATGAGCCCCGGAACGGTTCGCCGTTCGCGAGTGTGTGGCGTCATTGTAGCGCCGCAGGCTGTTAAAATCGAGGGCGTGAGCAAAGTTTCCACCTGGCGGAAGGCTGGAGTCGTGGCCCGCCTGGCCGGCCAGCAGGCACAGCGCAGCCGCACCTTCAATGCGCTGATGGGCGCGGCTCGCACCACCGTCCGATCTCTTACCCACGCCATGCACCAACTGTGGCTCGAAGTCACGGGAGCCCTTTTTCTGATCATGGCGCTCAGCTTCGCCGGCGCGACTTTAAAGGAATACAGAAAATATCACGCTGGACAAGGCGGCCCGGCCGCCTGGGGATTGCTATGTTTCTTTACCCTTCTATTCGCCTGGTTCGGCCTGAGTTCATTCTGGAAAGTCAGGAGGAAGAGCCAGCGTCCCTGAGACTTCATTCCCGCGAAGAAGAGTTGAGCCTCTTTCGGTGAATCCGATGACCCAAAAATTAAGTCCTGCCCCCAACGCTCCGCCCGAGATTGAAACTTCCTCGCACATTCCGGTGAAGCCGCTTTATACGCCGGCCGATCTCAAGGGCTCTGACTACGAGAGCGAAATGGGATATCCCGGGGAATATCCCTTCACCCGCGGAGTGCAGGCCACCATGTACCGCGGCCGCTTGTGGACCATGCGCCAGTACGCCGGCATGGGCGACGCCGAAGAATCGAACAAACGTTACAAATATCTGCTGGCGAACGGCACGACGGGACTTTCGGTCGCGTTCGATCTACCCACGCAAATTGGCATGGACTCGGACCACCCGCTGGCGGCGGGTGAAGTCGGCAAGGTCGGCGTGGCCATCGATTCGATCGAAGATATGCAGCGCCTCTTCGACGGCATCGAACTGACCAAGATTTCTACCTCGATGACCATCAACGCGACGGCATCGATCCTGCTGGCTTTGTACGTGGCCGTGGCGCGGCGGCAGGGCGCGAGCGACGATATCCGCAAGCTTTCGGGCACAGTGCAGAACGATGTGCTGAAGGAATACATCGCGCGCGGGACTTACATTTATCCACCGCAGCAGGCCATGCGCGTCATCACCGACATGTTTGCCTGGGCGAATGACAACGTGCCGGAGTGGAATACGATTTCGATCTCCGGGTACCACATGCGCGAAGCGGGATCGACTGCCGTGCAGGAAGTCGCGTTCACGTTGGGCAACGGCATGGCGTATGTGGAAGCGGCGATCAGAGCCGGGCTGGATATCGATAAGTTCGCCCCGCGGCTGTCATTCTTCTTCAACGCGCACAGCAATTTTCTGGAAGAGGTAGCGAAGTTCCGTGCGGCGCGCCGCATGTGGGCGCGGATTATGCGCGAGCATTTCAAGGCAAAGAACCCGCGTTCGTGGATGCTGCGCTTCCACACGCAGACCGCCGGCTCGACGTTAACCGCGCAGCAGCCGGAAAACAATATTGTCCGCACGGCGATTCAGGCGATGGCGGCGGTGCTTGGGGGAACGCAGTCGCTGCACACAAATTCTTATGACGAGGCCCTGGCCCTGCCCACCGAACAGGCCGCGCGCATCGCGCTGCGCACGCAGCAGGTGATCGCTTACGAGTCGGGCGCGCCGCAGACTATCGATCCGCTGGCCGGATCGTACTACGTGGAAACGCTGACCACGGAGATTGAAAAGCGCGCGGCGGAATACCTGGGGAAGATCGAAGTGCTCGGGGGGATGCTGAAGGCGATCGAGCGCGGCTACGTGCAGCAGGAAATTCAGAATGCGGCCTATGAGTATCAGCAGCAGGTCGACAATGAGGAAGCGATTGTGGTCGGCGTGAATCGCTTCGAAGTGGAAGAGGAGAAACCGATCCCGATTCAGCGCATCGATCCGGCGCTGGGACCGAAGCAGATCGAACGCGTGCGGGCGTTGCGCGCCAAGCGAGATGCCGCACCGTGGAAGGCGGCGCTGGTGGGCGTGGAAGAGGCCGCGCGCTCGGGTGCGAATGTTATGCCGCGGATTCTGGCCGCGGTAGAGGCCGCGGCGACCGTGGGAGAGATTTCCGACGCCATGCGACGCGTGTTCGGGGAGTACAAAGAAGCGGTGGTGATCTGAGCGCAAGATCTAATAACCACAAAGGGCACGAAGGTGCACGAAGGAAGCTTAAGATTTTCCTTCGTGCACCTTCGTGACCTTTGTGGTGAATGATTGTCGACGTTACGCGGGCTGGGCTTCCATCTCAGCGACGGCGGCGTCGAGGTGCTTCAGGGTTTCTTCCGCTGTGAGGAAATACATTTCGCGCCCGATACCTTCGCCCGCTTCGAGAGCTGACTTCAGATAGTGTCCGGCAATTTCCACCGCGAGCGCATCCGTAATGACCTTGCCGGTACGCTTCTGGTATTCCACCCACGCCGGATGCGGCAGCGCCACCCAGACTTTGCGTCCATCGACCAGAAATTTGTAGTCGACGGCATCGGCGTGCCGCGTGGCGATGGCCACAATCTGCGACTGATAAACGCAATGGACCTGCTTTTTCGTCCAGCGGTCGATGGCAGTGAAGTTCTCAAACATGATTAAAACTATAGCGGAGAGCTTGTGCGGCGAGCAAACCGCCAAGGGACTCAAAGTGTGGAGCGGGCACTCCTGCCCGCTGCTTTTGGCGTTGCTGTTGCTTCTGGTTTTGCTCTTGCTTCTGATTTCTCTTTGGGACAAACAAATTAAAATCAAGGGATACCAAAAATCAAAATTCAAGATCCAAGGATCAAGATCAAGATCAAGATCAAAATCAAAATCAAAATCAAAAGCAAGAGCAAAATCAAAAGCAGCGGGCAAGAGTGCCCGCTCCACATCTGTCCACATCTGCTGCTTCGGTTAACATGGACATGTGCTGACCCGGGCTCTGCAAACAAAACAACTGAACATTCTTCGCGCGCGTCATTTGAGCGCGGTGCCGTGGCTGGTACACGGATTCTCCACACGCGCCGGAGGATTTTCCCGCGCCTACGGCAAAGGCGACCTCAATCTCGGCTTCACGAAAGACGATTCCCGGGCGGCTGTTGAACGCAACCGGGCGGCGTTCCAGCGGGCTATCGGAGCCTGTGAGGACAGTCGCCCCTTCGACAAGCTCAGGGCAGGCCCTCGGCTGTCCGGTCGAGCGAAGCTCGACGGCACCGCACGCTGGCCGCTCGTCACCGTGCGGCAGATTCATTCCGACATCATCCACTACATTGATTCGATTCCGCCCGCGCCGCTCACGGGGGATGGACTGATCACGGCAAGTCCCAACCTGCTGCTGGCTATTCAGACGGCCGATTGCCTGCCGGTCATCCTCGTCGATACGAAGCGGAGAGCGGTCGGTGTGTTTCATGCCGGCTGGCGCGGCACGGTGAAACGCATCGTCGAAAAAGGCGTGGGCGAGATGTTTCGCTGCTTTGGCAGCCGGGCCCGCGATCTCAAGGCCGCCATCGGACCCGGCGTTCAGGGCTGCTGCTACGAGGTGGGCGAAGAGGTGCGCACGAAATTCGAATCGCAGTTTGCCTATGCGGCGAAGCTGTTTCGCGAAGTAAAAGATTCAGACCCGGTGCGCGAAAAGTATCCGCTGCTGTTTCTGACGGCACGCGCGCCGGGACACAGTGAGTTGCCGAAGAAGATTTTCTTGGATCTGGTGAAAGCGAATCGCCAGCAATTGCTCGCGGCCGGGGTGCCCAAGAAAAACATCGAAGCCTCGCCGGTGTGCACGAACTGTCATCCGGAGTTACTGTTCTCCTATCGCGCGGAAAAAGGGAAGACGGGGAGGATGATGGGAGCGGCTGGGATCAGGCACTGAGGGCGGGAGGGCCATTGAACCTAAAGCGCGCTGCTGTTTCTTTACTCTTGATCTCCGTCGCTATTAATGCCGGAGCCCAAGTTTCTTCTACCCAGATCGACGCGATCTTCACGTCGCTGAAGTCGAGCAACGCTCCGGGAGCGGCCGTGCTGGTCGTGAATCATGGCAAGCCCGTGTTTCGCCGCGGATACGGTGTCACCGATCTGCGGACCATGCATCCCATCACGCCGCAAACGGATTTCCGCCTGGCATCGTTCACCAAACAGTTCACCGCCGCGTGCATCATGCTGCTGGTCAAAGACGGCAAGCTGCATTACGACGATCATCTCACCGATATCTTTCCCGAGTTTCCCGCTTACGGGAAGCCGATCACGATTCGAAACCTGCTGAACCACACTTCCGGACTGCCCGATTACGAAGACATCCTGACGAAGCAGTATCCCGATACGCCGGACGAGAAGATTCCGCAGATTCTCGATGCTGGCGTTCTGAAATTGCTGGAACAGCCGTCCCCAGGGAAGTTCCCGCCCGGCTCAAAGTGGGAGTACAGCAACTCGGGCTACGCCGTGCTGGCCATGATCGTCGAGAAAGTTTCCGGCAAGCCCTTCGGCGAATTTCTGCACGAGAGAATTTTTGCTCCGCTGCAGATGAACCACACGCTGGCCTACGAAAAGGGCAAGAACGAAGTACCTGACCGCGCTTATGGCCACACGAAAGAGAAAACTGGCTGGCGCGAAACCGATCAGAGTTCGACCTCGGCGGTTCTGGGCGACGGCGGGATTTATTCCTCGATCGATGATCTGGCGAAATGGGATCGCGCGCTGCGCGAACACACGCTGCTCAGTGCAGCAGAGATGCAGCCCGCGCTGACCCCGGTGCAGCCCACGGGCGGGGCGGCGAAAATTCCCGAGGGCACCAATGTCCACTATGGTTTCGGATGGTTTCTCGATCCCTACCGAGGGCACAGGCGTATGTCGCACGATGGCGAGACCATCGGATTCCGCACCGCGATCCAGCGCTTTCCTGACGACAAGTTGACCATCATCGTGCTCGCGAACCGCAGCGACGTGAATCCGGAGGAGCTGGCGCTGAAGGTTGCGGACCTGTACTTGGATAACAAGGGCCAATGAACGTGCCTTGGTGTGAGGGGCGGGCTTAAACGTCAAGCCACGGAAAGCGCTGATTCTACCGCGTTCCGCAAAGAGCTTCGTGTACCGCGCTGGCGCCCTCAAACGGCAACGACTTTTTTCCGACGCTCATGCCGCTAACGTCGAAGGCCTGGACAAAGATTTCGGTCGCCTGAAGCCGCGTGTCGGTGGCGCACGACGGAATGCGAAACAGCCAGATCTCCTTCGGTCCCACGACGTTGCTTCGGGTGGCTTTTCCGAGCAGAACAGACTGGGCGGGAGTGACCCCGGTCCCGGCCGGAACCGCCCAGATCTCGACCCGGATCAGATACGCGCCATGGACGACGATGTTGGGGCGAGTCACCTCTACGCCCAGCAATTTTGGCCTGCCGGCGGCGGGCTGCGCCCACACGGTTGCCAGGGAAAGTCCGAACACAACGAGGATGGTTTGGAGGAAGCGCATGGCCTTGCCCCGGGCGCGGATTCGCGGTCTACACGCTAGGCGGCGCTGGGGTTGCTGGGGCTGGCGCGGCGACCACTGCCGCTTCGTTGACCAGATCCTTCAATTCTTTGCTGGGCTTGAAGAAGGGAATCTTCTTCGCCGGCACTTCTACGCGTTCGCCCGTTTTGGGATTGCGGCCGACGCGGGGACGGCGCTGGCGGGTGCGGAAACTGCCAAAGCCGCGGATCTCGATCTTGTCTCCGGCGCGCAGCGAGCGCACCACGCTGTCGAAGATCGTCTCCACGATTACTTCGCTGTCTTTGCGGGTGAGTTCCGCCAACCGCGAAACTTCATCAATCAGATCAGCTTTGGTCATAACGCCCCTCTCTGCCTGAAACCTGGGATTCGTAGTTTAATCTTCTGCGGCGCGACGCCGAGCCATGGGACCGTCCGTGCCAGCATCCATAACCTTCTCAAATTTCAGGGGTTGGATGCAAGTTATGGATGGGGCACATGGGCTCGCAAGCCGGCGAGTACCGTCCCCGGCAATTTTATCGTTGCCCCCACCGCCGGCTCTATTTCCAAAGGTAGTAGAACCCGACCTGCTGCTCCATCAACTTCTCGCGACTGGGCAGATACTGGGAAACGTCGCCGAGCAACAGATCCATCAGAGTGCGCCGGTCGCGCTCGGGACGCACCAGCGTGGGTTCGCCCCTGATCCCGACCGATTTAGCTGTGTCGGCGACGGCGGTCTGGAAATCGCCCACCTGGTCGATCAGCTTCATGGAGAATGCCTGCTGGCCGGTCCAGACTTTTCCGTTGGCGATGGATTTTACGTCGTCGTACTTCAGCCCGCGTCCGTCAGACACCGCCTTGATGAACTGCCCGAACATATTGTCGATCAGCGACTGCATGTAGGCCTGCTCGGACGGAGTGAGATCGCGCGCCGGATTACCCGTATCCTTGAATTCTCCGGTCTTGATGACAACATCTTTCAGCTTGGCCCACTTGAGCAGGTCGCCATAGTTCACCCACTGCGCAATCACGCCGATCGATCCGACAATGCTGCCTTCGTCGGCATAAATCTTGTCGCTGGCCGAAGCCACGTAGAAGGCTCCGCTGGCGCCGACGGTCTCGATGGAGACCACGATTTTTTTCTTCTTCTCGCTGCGGATGCGCTTCACTTCGCGATAGATCTCTTCGGAAGCGGCCACGCCGCCGCCCGGAGAATTCACGTGCAGGATGATGGCCTTGATCGAGGAGTCGTCGCCGAACTTCTTCAGTTCGTCCACCACCGGCTGCGGCGAGAGAATCACGCCCTCGAGATCGACTACGCCGATGCGGTTGCCGAATCCGCCGATTCCGGTGTCGGTGGTACCTGCACGCATCGTCAGATACACCAGAGTGAAGACGGCCAGCACGAAGAGGAAAAACGCTCCTCCGCCGATCAGGATCCAGAGCAGTGTGTGCGAACGTCGTTCGGACATAAAGGAAAGTTTAGCACTTGGGATGACCGGGCGCAGTTCTATGTGGGGACAGCCGCCAAAGCCTGCCCTGAGCGAAGTCGAAGGGGCTGTCCGGTCGAGCGAAAGCTCGACTTGCTACTGTGCGTCAGGACGAAAGAGTTACAACCTTCAGCGCCGCAGGCTGCACTCCGATCTCGACCGGGGTGCGGCAGACATACTCTCCGTCCGCATAAACATCGAGCGGATGTTCGGTTTCGACTCGCACGCGGGGAGCGTGGAAGTATGCCACTTCCTTGATGCCGAGATGCCGCCCGGCGTAAACGGTCGGGAACATGCAGAACAGCTTGAAGGGATCGACTGCGCCAACGATGCAGACGTCGAGCAGGCCGTCGTCCATCCTCGCCTGCGGAGCGATCTTCATCCCGCCGCCATACAGGGGAGTGTTGGCGAATGCCGCGAGCAGGGTCGGTTGATCGCTGCGCGTGGCCCAATTGTCAGGGGAGGCTCCCGCCTGATCCTGCGTCAGGATTTTCATGGGAAAGGGCGCGAAGCTGAAGACGGTCGGGGCAAAGCTGAGAGCGTAGCCACCATGCCCGCGCAGCCAGCGCGGCAGACGGTTGGCGCGGCGTGTTACCTCGCCGTCAAGGCCGATGCCGGCGACGCAGCAGAAGTAGCGCTCGTGTGGCGCGGACGCCCCGTCCGCGTCTGTCGCCGCGGTAACGACTCCCAAATCAATCTCGCGCACATCGCGTGCACTGCTGCAGAACCTGCGCCAAGCCGCGAGCGAATCGCGAACGCTTTTTAGTCCCAGCGCGCGAGCGAAATCGTTCCCGCTGCCCGCGGGCACAACCAACACGGGCAGCCCCAGCTTGACCAACTGCCCGAGATGGCGATGAACGGTTCCGTCGCCGCCGAACAAGAGGATGACGTCGGCCTCATCACCCGCTCCCGGCAGGCCCATGCGCCATTCGATGGTGACGTCAGTTTGAAAAGGCTTGAGGTCTTTGGCAGAACATCCCAACCCGAGAATAGCCGCCGCCCGCATGCGGGGAGAGAGTAGCAGAATTCACCACGGAGACACAGAGGCACGGAGGCCGTAGTTAGAACGTGTCGTCCTGAGCGCAGTTGTCGCCCGCTTGGCCGGCGACAACGGAGTCGAAGGATCCCTGCGGACGCCGGACTGCCGCATGGTCAAGATGGTCAAGAAGGAGTTCTCTGGATTGATCGGGGGAGTAATGGGAGGTTTCTGATAGAGACTTCTGCCTGGCCGCCGAGAGTAATCTGGGTGGAAGGGATCCTTCGACTCCGCAAATCGATTCGCTTTGCGAATCGATTTGCTCCGCTCAGGATGACAGTGGTGAGGATGGGCGAGCTTCGCTCGCCCGGGCCACAACGGACTTCGGACATTCACCAACTTATCATGGCAACACGCAACTGTTTGCCAACCCTTAGAGGTAATCTCCGCGGCGACGGCGGCGGAATTATCAAGTACGGTTCCGTCTGTACATGGTCCTCGATTCTCACCGAGTTTTGTTTCAACTTTCTGCTTGCATCGGTTGTAGAAACAGCGAGTCCGCACTTAACCAGCAGTCGATCGACCCTGAGTTGGGCTCTCCCCTGCTCGTCGACTGATCCACCAATTTCAACGACGGAGACTGTAACTTCCTCCACGTTCTCCGGTACTTCATCCTTCTGGAACTGCTTTGCCCAGTCCTCGCCGGCCTTTGTGGCCGCCTCCGCCGAATGGAAGTCTGCCACGATTCTGCACGCCAGATCTTTTTTCGCCTGCATGGGATGTGCTTCACGCTTCATCTTTTCGATATCGGCGACCTGCACGTCGGTCAGCAGTTCGTAGTAGCGCCACATCATTTCGTCAGAGATGCTCATCAGCTTGCCGTACATCTCGAGCGGCGGTTCGTGGATGCCGATCGCGTTGCCCAGCGACTTTGACATTTTCTGCACGCCGTCGAGGCCTTCGAGAATCGGCGTGGTCAGCACGACCTGCGATTCCTGCCCGTAGGCGCGCTGCAGTTCGCGCCCCACGAGTAAATTAAATTTCTGATCGGTCCCGCCCAGTTCCACATCGGCTTCGAGCGCGACCGAATCGTATCCCTGCACCAGCGGATAGAGCAGTTCGTGCACCGAAATCGGTTTCTCTTCCTGAAAGCGCTTGTGGAACTCTTCGCGCTCGAGCATCTGCGAGACGGTGTATTTCGCGGTGAGCCGCACGAAATCGTCCGCAGTGAACGCGCCCATCCAGCGGCGGTTGAAATCGATCACGGTCTTTTGAGGATCGAGAATCTTGAAGACCTGCGCCTTGTAGGTTTCCGCGTTCAGCTCGATCTGCTCGCGGCTCAGCGGAGGCCGGGTTGCCGAACGTCCGGTGGGGTCGCCGATCATCCCGGTGAAATCGCCGATCAGAAAAATTGCCGTGTGCCCGAGATCCTGAAAATGTTTGAGCTTGCGCAGCACCACGGTGTGGCCCAGATGCAGATCGGGAGCGGTTGGGTCCATACCGAGTTTCACGCGCAGCGGCTTGCCGGTGGCGCGGGACTTTTCCAGCTTGGCGCGCAGTTCGGCTTCGCGGATAATTTCCGCGGCGCCTTTCTTGAGGTACGTCAGTTGTTCGTCGACAGGAGCGAAGGTTGACATGAGAAAGGACATTATAAGGAACGGGGCACCACTGGGCCGAATCGGACGGCTAAAATGTCGCTTTGTCATCCTGAGCGAAGCGAAGGACCGGTGCACTCGCTGGCAGTGCCGATGCTGCCGGCAGAGTGCATAGGTCCTTCGCGGCAAAGAGCGCCGCTCAGGATGACAAAGCGGAATTTCCAATGAGCGTGGCGCTGCGCAAAGCCGTTGCTGGCGACATCCCGCGGCTGCGGGAGGTGATTGAGGCTTCGGTGCGCGGGCTGCAGGCGGAAGATTATTCTCCGGCGCAGATCGAAGGCGCGCTGCAAAGCGTGTACGGGGTCGACAGCCAGCTGATCGCGGACGGAACTTATTTCGTCGCCGAGATTCCTGAAGCGGCGGGCATGCAGATCGTCGCGTGCGGCGGCTGGAGCAAGCGCAAGACTCTATATGGGGGCGATCAGTACTCCGGACGCGAAGATTCGCTGCTCGATCCCGCGCGCGATGCGGCCAAGATCCGCGCCTTCTTCGTTCATCCGCGGTGGGCGCGGCGGGGAATCGGCAGCTTAATTCTCGAAGCCTGCGAGCAGGCTGCCATCGCCGCCCGCTTCACTCGTCTGGAGATGGGCGCCACTTTGAGTGGAGTCGCATTCTATCGGGCAAAGGGATACGTCGAGATTGAAAATCAGAGCGTGCCGCTGGGCAACGGGGAAGCGCTGCCCATCGTCAGGATGGCGAAGGAAGTCGGGAAATAACACCTTCAACCGCAGAGGGCGCAGAGAACATCCGCAGAGAACGCAGAGCACTACTTCAAGACGGCTAATTAGCTTTGACGACGCGCTTGCTCAATCTCCTTCCAGCTACTTCGAAGTTTCCGCCCAGCACAATGTTAATTGCTTCCGTATAGGCGATGTGCTCCTGGTCGAGGATGCGGGCGGCGAGCGAGTGCTCGTCGTCATCGTCGAGAACCGGCACCGCTTTCTGCACGACGATCGCGCCGTGGTCAAGTTCCTCGTCCACAAAATGCACGCTGCATCCGGAAACTTTCACGCCGTAGGCGAAGGCCTGCTCCTGCGCTTCGAGGCCGGGAAAGGCGGGCAGAAGCGATGGATGAATATTCAGGATGCGGTGTGGGAACTGCTGCACGAACCAGGGCGAGAGCAGCCGCATGTATCCGGCTAGACAGACGAGATCGACCGCATTCTTCTGCAGCGCCGCGACAACTTCTCGGTCATGCTCCTCGCGCGGTTTGCCTTTGGAGGGAATCATCAGCGCGTTCAGTCCGCGCTGGCGGGCGGTCGCAATTCCGGGTGCGTCGGGCTTATTCGATATGACGATGGCGATGCGCGCATCCGGAATGCGGCCTGCATCGATGCTGTCGGCAATGGCGACGAAGTTCGACCCGCGTCCGGAGAGAAGTATGCCCAGAGATTTCATTTCTGGAAGACATCATAATTCAACTCACCACGGAGACACGGAGGCACGGAGAAAAGCATGGAGAGCAAAACACACGAGAAATCTGCGGACTGAATCACAAAGACAGCCCAGTAATCGAGAGACTAAGGCCGGGGCGTCTCCGTGTCTCCGTGTCTCCGTGCCTCCGTGGTGAAGGCCTGCCCTAGCTGTAGGTGACTTTGCGTTCGCCCTTCACGATGCGGCCGATGGTGTAGGCCTTCTCGCCCACACGCTCCAGCACCGATTGCGCTTTCTTGAATTTCGCCGAGGGCACCACCAGCAGCATCCCCAGACCCATGTTGAAGGTGCGCAGCATTTCTTCCTGCGGCACATTTCCCAACTGCTGCAGGTGTTCAAAGATTGGCTGCACGGGCCACGTTCCCAATTCGATTGCCGCTGCGGTCCCGCGCGGCAAGACTCGGGGCAGGTTCTCGGTAATGCCGCCGCCGGTGATGTGGGCCAGCGCCGCGACGCACTGGGCGTCGAGCAGCTTCCGCAGCGTCGGCCAATAACTCTTGTGGGTGCGCATCAGTTCGTTGCCGACTTTGTTCTTGATCTCGTTCACATAGGTCTCGGGCGAATAACGCGCCACTTCAAACAGCAACTTGCGGGCCAGCGAATATCCGTTGGTGTGCAGGCCGTTGGAAGGCAGCCCGAGAATGATGTCGCCAATCTGCACGTCTTTCCCGGTAATGATTTTTTCGCGATCGACCACGCCCACGATGAATCCCGCCAGATCGTATTCGCCGTCCGGATAAAATCCGGGCATCTCGGCCGTCTCCCCGCCGATCAGGGCGCATCCATTGTGCTTGCAGGCGTCGGCAATGCCTTCAACGACTTTCTCCGCGATCGAGGGATCGAGCGTGCCCGTCGCCAGGTAGTCCATGAAAAACAGCGGCGCCGCTCCCTGCACCGCGATGTCGTTGACGCAGTGATTGACGAGGTCGCCGCCGACGGTGGAATGCAAATCCATTTCGAAGGCGATCTTCAGCTTTGTGCCTACGCCGTCCACGCTCGAAACCAGCACCGGATCGCTGTACTTGGTCTTGTCGACGGCAAACAGGCCGCCGAAGCCGCCGATTTCGCTGAGCACGCCGCGGGTGAACGTCTTGTGCGCCAGATATTTGATCCGCTGCTTGGTGCGGTTGGCGCGGGCGATGTCGACGCCGGCATCGGCGTAAGTTACGGGCGTCGGGCTTGGCGTGGGAGTTTTGGGCACAACGTCTTCCGTATGTTTCGTTGATGGTGCGTGGGGTACCGCGCCGGATGCCGCAGCGACAAACCAAGGCCGCTCATTGTAACACGTTCGAAGGAAGCGCTTCCGTCCACTGGGAGAGGCTGCGCAAACTGGATTGCGCTGGGAACACTTCTCACTGCTTCCGCGGACGCGCACGCCCGTTCGCTACTGCACCCGGGACTAGTGAGCGATGAAGTCCGAGAAGAAGTAAGCCAGAACCCCGAACAACGCCAGGCCCGAAATGCCATAGGCGGTCAAAACCCAAGCTCCGCGGCCTTCATGGCGGCGCATGGCTGAGGTGGTTGTGGTCGAGGTAGAAGACTGCTCGGTAGGAGAGACGACTGGGGCCCGATCTTCCATGCAAAAACCTCCGACGGAAAGATCGTGGCGCAAGTACTTTATGCGTCACGCCTGCCCCGCATCCCGGCGAGGGCAGGACTATCTGGGCGCGATTTTACCCCGGATTTACGCGCGTGGAACACAAAAATGTGATTGGAATCACAGGGATTGTAATGAAAATATATTGTCACCATATGATAATCAGCGACTTCTCGACTTCGAGCCTGATACATCTCCTCTGTTTGAGTATTCCCGATTCCCGAATCTCGTTCCCGGCAAACGCATGGGATAATACCTCAAGACCCCTTTTTCCCTATGCGTGATTGCTTGTTTGCTTTTCTCGTGTTGTGTTTGTTGACTGCCGGTGCAAGCTCGCAGCAGTCGAGCCCGGCCACCTCACCCGCGCCGGCGCCCAACGGCCAGTCGCGGTCGCCCACCGCGGAAAAGCACGCGGCTGGACCTGCGGCGCCGACGCCCGAGCCCAAAGGCCACGACTATTCGCGGGAATCCTTTGTCATCGAGCAAATGCATTCCCACTACACGTTTGAAGCCGATGGCACTGGACGCAAAGAGACCGTTGCCCGCATTCGCGTGCAGAGCGAGGCCGGCGTGCAGCAGTGGGGCCAACTGCAGGAAGGGTACAACTCCGCCAACGAACGCGTCGAAATTCCCTATGTCCGCGTGCTGAAGCAAGACGGCAGCGTCGTCAAGGCCGGCGACGACGCGGTGCAGGATCTGAGCGCTCCGGTTGAGCGCGAAGCGCCCGTTTACACCGACTATCGCCAGAAGCACATCACGGTGCCCGGACTGCGGCCCGGCGAAGTGCTCGAATATGACATGGTCACGGTGATGCACACACCGCTGGCCGCTGGACAATTCTGGGCAGACTACGAATTCGACAAAACGAATATCGATCTCGATGAGACTCTCGACGTTGACGTTCCCGCCGGCCGCTCGCTGAAGCTGAAGTGCAAGCCGGGCATGGATCCCAAGGTTACGGAAGTAAACGGGCGCAAGATCTATCACTGGTCGAGTTCGCACCTGGAACGCGAAGACGACGACAAGGCCAAAGCGAAGAAAAAGAAACACCGTCCCGACGACGATCGACCGGACATTCAACTGACCACGTTCGAAACCTGGGAGCAGATCGGCCTCTGGTATGCGAACCTGGAAAAAGACCGGCGCGCGCCCACGCCCGAAGTTCGCGCCAAGGCGCAGGAACTGACCAAAGGGCTCAATACCGATCTGGAGAAGACCGAAGCCCTGTACGACTTCGTCTCCAAGAATTTCCGTTATGTGAGCTTGTCTCTGGGCCTAGGACGCTACCAGCCGCACGCCGCCTCCGACGTGCTCCACGATCAGTATGGAGACTGTAAAGATAAGCACACCCTGCTGGCCTCGCTGCTTGAAGCTGAAGGCCTGCACGCCGATTCAGTGCTGATCAATTCGAGCCGCAAGCTTGATACCGACGTTCCCTCGCCCTCGCAGTTCGACCACGTCATCACCATGCTGCCGCTGGGTAAAGAGGAAATCTGGATGGACACGACCGCCGAGGTCGCTCCATTCCGCCTGCTGGCGTACACCCTGCGTAAGAAACAGGCTCTGGTAATTCCTCCCGCCGTTCCTCCCTCAAAGGTGCCGCCGCATCTGGAGGAAACTCCTTCGGACACTCCCATGCCCGACAGCGAGCGTTCCGAGATCGACGGCAAGGTCAACGACATCGGCAAGCTCGAAGCGCACGTTCACTACGAATTCCGCGGCGACGAGGAATTGCTGCTGCGTTCCATCTTCCGCCGCGTTCCGCAATCGAACTGGCAGCGTGTAGCCGAGAACATCAATGCCGGGTTGGGCGGTGACGTCACGCACTTAATCGTCAGCGATCCCGCGGCCACTCGTGAGCCTTTCACTCTTTCCTACGATGTGGCGAAGGTGAACTTCCTCGACTGGTCGAAGAAGAAGACGCAGATTGTTCTGCCTCTCGTGCAATTCAATCTGCCCCAATTCGGCGACAACGACAACGACGCGGATGCCGAGCCTCTCAAGCTGGGGCCCAAGGGCGAGTACTCCTACAAAATCAAGCTGGTGATTCCCTCCAAGTACACGGCGCACGTGCCGCTCGAGTTTTCTCTGAAGCGCGACTACGCCGAGTACGACGCAAATTATGCGATCAAGGACGGAGTCTTCACCGCCGGCCGCACCCTGATTCTGCGTCAGGACGAGTTGCCGGTCGCGCGCTCCGGCGATTATGAATCGTTTCGCCGCGCCGTCGGCGCCGATCTGGCGCAGCAACTGGCAGTCGAGAGCGCGGTGGCCGGCGCCATGGTCCCTCCCGCCGACATGAAGGCGGATGACCTCGTGGAAAGCGCCCGCGCCGCTGCCGATAGCGGGAACCTGCCTGTTGCCGAGGCCCTGCTGAAGCGCGCCACCGAAGTCGATCCCAAGAACAAGTATGCCTGGAACAATCTGGGGCTGATCTATCTTCAGACGCGCCAGGACGATCAGGCCATCGCCGCCTTCCAGAAGCAGATTGAAGTGAATCCGTACGACGAGTACGCGTACAACAATCTCGGTCGCGTCTACTGGAACGACCGCAAGTATGACGAGGCCGTCAAGGCGTTTAACAAGCAACTGGAGAACAATCCGCTCGACAAGTTCGCCCACGCCAATCTTGGCGCCATGTACGAGGAGTGGCACAAGTACGATTTGGCCGTCCCTGAACTGGAGAAAGCCGCGTCGCTGACTCCCGACAGCGCCGAGTTGCAGGTCAGCCTGGGCGACGCCTATCTCAATCTTGGTCAGGACGGCAAGGCGCTCGCCGCTTTCGATCACGCCGTTGAGCTCAACGCCACGCCGCTGGTCTGGAACAACATCGCGTACCAGTTGTCGTTGAAGAAAACTCACCTTGACCGCGCCCAGCAATATGCCGAGTCCGCGGTATCGGCAACGGCGGCGGCGTTGCGCAATCTTTCGCTTGATCGCCTCACGCAAAAAGATCTGCCTCTGGTTCCGTCACTGATCGCTTATTGGGATACGCTGGGCTGGATCGAGTTCGATGAAGGCAATCTCGACAAGGCGGAGAAATATATCGGTGCCGCATGGGCGCTGGGCCATCACGGCGAAGTGGGTGATCATCTGGGACAGATCTACGAGAAGCGCGGCGAAAAAGATCTTGCGCTGCGCACCTACGCGCTCTCCATGAACGGCCTGCGTCCCATTCCTGAAACCCGCGGCCGTCTCGCCTCCTTAGCGGGAGGAGATGCCAAGGCCGACGCCGCCATTGCCCGCTATAAAGAGGAACTCGACCACCTGAGCGCCGTCGATCTCGGCAAGGCGAAACAGACCGGCAATGCGGATTTCTTCGTCCTGCTCAGTGGCGGCGCTGGAGAAGTCGCGAAAGTGGATGCCGTCAAGTTCATCAGCGGCGACGAGAAGCTGAAGTCCTATACCGAAGCGCTCCGCACCGCCGATTACCATCTCACCTTCCCCGACGATACTCCGGTAAAAGTTCTGCGCCGCGGCACGCTCACCTGCTCGGTCACTACCGGCAGTTGCAAATTTGTGATGACCCTGCCGGACGACGTCAGAACGGTGGACTGAGAGCTTCCTGGTCGGAGGCAGTGGCGCAGGCCCGGCTTTCTTCCGCGAGCTCTGCGAATCTTCGGCGTCCTCTGCGGTTAAGATCTTTTTACCGCAGAGAAAGCAGAGAAATACCGCTGAGATCGCGGAGAACAACTTACCTTTTGGAGAACAACTTTGCGACCGATGCCGATGCGGATCGTTTCATTGACTCCATCATTTCGCTGACGTAAGATTCCGGCTCAATGTTCGCGCCCGTAGAAGTTGCATCCTGAGGAAACGTAATGCAATTGCGCCTGGAGAGCCGCCCCGTCGGCGAAGTCTACGTCATTCAATGTCATGGCCGGATCGTGGCCGGAAATGAAGTTTTCACCCTGCACTCGCAGGTGGGCGATGCCATCGAGAAGTACGGAGACGTCGTCTTGCTGCTCGACACCGTCGAGTTCATCGATAGCAGCGGCTTGGGCGCGCTGATGCGGCTGATGCAAGCCGCTCGCGCCAAGGGCGGAGACGTCAAGCTCAGCAGCATTCCTCCCAAGATTCGCAAGGTGCTCGAGCTCACCCACCTGCTGCCGCAATTCGAGGTCTACGACTCCATCGAAGAGGCCATCACCGCGGCCTATCTCGGGTCGAAATATTCGCGCGGCAAGGGCGGAGATGCGCGCCCCAAAATGCTTTGCGTTTACGCCTCCACCGACGTTTGCGCTTTCCTGCGAGAAATCTTGTGCAACGCCGGCTTCAACGCGCTTACCACCACCAGCGCTGACGACGCGCAAATCTTGCTCAAGGCAACCAAGGCCAAGCTGGTAGTGGTGTCATCGCGCATCCAGGCCATCCGCGGCAAGCCCTTCCGTCAGGCGCTGCAGGAAATTGTGCCTGACGTTAAATTCGTGACCCTGGAAGATACCTTCGGCAGCCAGGATCCAGGCGAAGCCGCCGAAAAACTGCTCAACGACGTGAATGCTGTTCTGGCGCCGGCAGGTTGAAGCGCCGGGCTCGCCAGCATCGCTACTCTTAACTCACGCGTCGCTTATGCCACGCTGTTGCCTCCTCATAAGCGTGCGCGAGCCGCAGCACAAGATCTTCGCGCCAGGGCGGACCCGCAATCTGCAGCCCAATGGGCTGGCCGGCTTGGGTGAATCCGCAGGGAACCGAGATCGCCGGCAATCCCCAGACATTGAAGGGCCGCGTGTTACGCAATAGCTTCAGTTCTGCGGGACGCAACGCCTCTGCGTTAGCCCTCAGATCGGCAATCGCCGGAGCGGGCACCGGTGTTGTCGGCGTAATCAGTACGTCGACCTCGGCAAAGGCCGCATGAATATTTCGGCGCGCTTCCTCTAATTCGCGACGCCGCTGTATGTACTCCGCCGCCGAAACTTTCTCCCCGGTCCGAATGCGCCGCAAGGTTTCCGCCTGGTACAAGTCGCCGTGCTTCGCGATGTTCTCAGCGTGATACGCATACGATTCCGCCGCCTGCAGGCTGCGGTCGGTCGAGATGTCCAGCTTCACTTCTCTCACGTTCGCGACCATGGTCTCGATGCCGCGCAGGGCATGCTCCATCGCCGATGCGACTTCCGAATCCAGTTCATCGAAGAAGTACGTTCGTGGCACGCCCACGCGCAGAGACTTCGCTCCTTCTTTTATCGCCGAAACGTAATCGGTCACGGGAACGTCCCCCGTAGTGATGTCGGCCGCATCGTATCCGGCAATCGCTTGCAGCACGATGGCCGCGTCGGCCACCGTCGCTGCTAATGGCCCAACATGATCGAGCGACGCGGATAGCGGAATCACCCCGCGGCTCGAGACCCGGCCATATGTCGGTTTCAGCCCAACGCATCCGCACAGCGAGGCCGGCTCGCGGATTGATCCTGCTGTGTCGGTTCCGATCGCGGCGCAGGCCAGCCTTGCCGTCACCGCGGCAGCCGAGCCTCCCGACGAGCCACCGGTAATCCGCCCTAAATCCCAGGGATTGTGCATGTCGCCGAAGTGGCTGACCAGCGAACTGGCGCCGTAGGCGAACTCGTGCAGATTATTTTTCCCGAGGATGACCACGCCGGCCTGCCGCAAGCGGCGCACGACTTCCGCATCTTCCGTAGGAACGCGGTGCTCATAAAGCGCGCTGGCCGCGGTCGTGCGCACTCCGGCGGTGTCGATCAAATCTTTCAGAGCGATGGGGATGCCATGCAGCGGTCCGCGCCATTCACCTCGCTGAATTTCCGACTCCGCCACGTGCGCCTCGCGGAGCGCCGAATCCGACAACACCGTGACGAACGCGTTGAGCGCCGGATTCAGCTTCTCGATCCGGCTCAGGCACTGTTGAGTAATCTCAACCGGAGAAATCTCTTTGCGCCGCAAGCGCGGCGCCAACTCGGACATGGAGGTGAAGTCAGTCATAAAGACCGAAGTAATTGTAAAGGCAGGGAGTCTTATCTTCGCGTGCTCGTTGTGCTTGCGGTTTCAAAATTTTCAGACTCATCCTGTTTCCCGTCCATCTAAGTCCTATAATTGACGAAGTCGGTTTACTGGGGGCAAGAGAAGAAAATGGCAGAGATGACGATGGCGCCGGCGGCGACGCACGGTTTTTTCATGGACGGCCGGTGGCACGACGATGGCGACATCGTTGAAATCCGGTCCCCCTACGACGGAAGCCTGATCGCCCGCGTCACCCAGGGTCGCAAAGAACACGCCGAGGCCGCCATTGCCGCGGCCGTCAAGGCTTTTGGCACAACGCGCCGCCTGCCCGCCTTCGAACGGCAGCGCGTGCTCCGCCAGATTGCCGCCTCCATCCTGGAACGCAAAGAGGAATTTGCCCGCACCCTGGCGCAGGAGGCCGGCAAGCCCATCAAGTCCGCGCGCATCGAAGTGGAGCGCGCTATCTTCACGTTCAATGTGGCCGCCGAAGAAAGCACCCGCATCTACGGCGAATTTCTTCCCCTCGATTGGCAGGAATTTACCGCCGGACGCTGGGGCATCGTGCGCCGTTTTCCGCTCGGTCCCATCGCCGGAATCACGCCGTTTAATTTCCCGATCAATCTGGTGGCCCACAAAGTTGCCCCGGCGATTGCCGCGGGATGCCCTATGGTACTCAAGCCGGCGCCGCAAACGCCGCTCTGCTCGCTGCTTTTGGCGGAATGCGTGCAGCAGGCCGGCTGGCCCGATGGCGGCCTCAACGTTTTGCCTTTGTCCAACGACGATGCCGGCCTTCTGGTGACCGACGAGCGCATCAAGCTCATCAGCTTCACCGGAAGCGTGCCCGTCGGATGGGACATCAAGCGGCGCGCCGGAAAAAAGAAAGTGGTCCTGGAACTGGGCGGTAACGCCGCCGTCATCGTGCACAGCGATGCCGATCTCGCCTACGCCGCCGAGCGCTGCGTGACCGGCGGATTCGCCTATGCCGGCCAGACTTGCATTTCGGTGCAGCGCATTTTGGTCGAGCAATCCGTCTACGGCAAATTCACCGACTTGCTCGTGGCCGGCGTCAAGGAACTCAAAACCGGTGATCCGCTCAACGAGTCTACCGACGTAGGGCCGCTGATCCGCGAAAGTGATGCCATCCGCACCGTGCAGTGGATTGAGGAAGCGGTGCGTGCTGGCGCTCGCCTGCTTACCGGTGGCCATCGCAAAAATCTCGTGGTCGAGCCCACGATTCTCACCGGGACCAAGCCCGACATGAAAGTGAACTGCCAGGAAGTGTTCGGCCCCGTCATTACCGTCGAACCTTATAAGGATTTCGATCAGGCTCTGCGCCAGGTCAATCAGTCCGCCTATGGCATGCAGGCCGGCATCTTTACTCGCGACGCGAAGTTGCTCTTCCAGGCTTACGAAGAATTGGAAGTCGGAGGCGTCATTGCCGGAGACGTACCTTCTTTTCGTGTAGACCAGATGCCTTATGGCGGCATCAAAGATTCTGGGATGGGCCGCGAAGGTTTGCGCTACGCGATTGAGGAAATGACCGAGCCCAAACTTCTGGTAATGAATCTGCGATAGTCGAAAGCGTCAACTGCGTCGCACTGTGAGACGCAAATCGTTCGCTCGCGTTGAAAAAATCAACAAACACCTTGCCGAATGCTTTTTGCAAATTTTTTCTTTGGCAAATTTTCAAAAACGCGCGACAAACTCCAACGGAATATTTATAATTTCGAGTTTCGCACTCAAATGACGAAAACCTGTGGGTGGTTTTCTCACTCGATATAACAACTGTCGCAACTAACAGCGGAATTTAACGAGGCAATGCTCCGCAAGGTCTCTTCAAGCCAGATCTCATAAGAGAATGTCGCAGATCTTTCATCGCAGCACGAATACGCTGTCTCGTGCCACCATCTTCGGTGCGGTTTTTGTCATTGCGGCGCTAGTCTGGGTCGGATATTCGATCCAGGGCTCTCCGTACGTGACGTACGCGGGCGTGCGCAAGCCGCAACCCGTGCCGTTCAGCCATCAGCATCACGTCACTGGACTCGGCATTGATTGCCGCTATTGCCACACCTCGGTCGAGACGTCGAGCTTCGCCGGCATTCCTCCCACGAAGACATGCATGAATTGCCATTCGCAGATCTGGACCAACGCCAAGTTGCTCGAGCCGGTGCGAGCCAGCTATCGCTCGGGAGAATCGCTGCAGTGGACGCGGGTCAACCAGCTTCCCGACTTCGTTTATTTCAATCACAGCATTCATGTTACCAAGGGAGTGGGGTGCAACACTTGCCACGGTCCGGTCGACCAGATGCCGTTGATGTACCAGCAGGAATCGCTGCAGATGGAGTGGTGCCTCGGCTGCCACCGCGCTCCGCAGAATAATCTGCGCCCGCGCGACCAGGTATTTAACATGCGCTATCAGCCGCCCAGCAGCACGAATCCGGTGACGGTCGATGGCCAGAGTTATACCGAGCAAGCCGCGCTGGGAGCGGCTTTGATCAAGAAATACAACGTGCGCAGCGTCATGGACATTACCAGCTGCAACACGTGCCACCGGTAGGTGGAGGTCAGAAGTAAGAAGTAAGAATGCAGAAGTAAGAGTTAAGAATCACAGATTATAGAGAGCACTGGGGAATCCCTGGCAGCAAGCCGCGAAACGTGCGACGAGAGTGGTGGAATGAAGCCGCGAAGCGGCGGAATGTGATAGCCCGGCACCCTTCGGCTTTGCTCAGGGCAGGCTGTAAGTGCCGGGTGGGGTCCAAAAATTAAATAGCGAGTCCCGTAGGGACGACACCCTGCTGGGCACGATGAGAATCAAATTCCCCACCCTCCCGCAAAGTACGCGGGAAGGATGGGGCACCCGAAATGGAAATGACGAACGATCCAAAAAATAACGGCGCTCCGCGCGAGGACATCTGCCCCGGGAAGAAGTCCACGCTGGACCTGAACTCGGTCCGCGAAAAGATCGACTTTGCCACGGAGCACGACGCGCGCGAAAAAACCGGTCCGCAATACTGGCGCTCGCTCGAAGAGCTCGCGGGCAGCAAAGAATTTCAGGAAGCCCTCCACCGCGAATTTCCCAAAGGCGCTTCCGAATGGCTCGACGCGGTCTCGCGCCGCGGATTCCTCAAAGTCATGGGCGCGTCGCTCGGCCTCGCCGGCATGACCGGATGCGTGAAGCTTCCGCTCGAGCCCATCGTCCCCTATGTTCGCCAGCCTGAAAATGTAATTCCCGGCCGGCCTATGTATTACGCCAGCGCGATCACGCTCGGCGGCTACGCCAGCCCGGTTCTGGTGGAGAGCCATCTCGGACGTTCCGACCAAAATCGAAGGCAACGATCAGCATCCCGCGTCGCTCGGCGGCACCGACATCTTTACCCAGGCTGCGCTGCTCGGCATGTACGATCCCGACCGCTCGCAAACTGTCGTGTCGATGGGCGACGTGCATTCTTGGCAGGGATTCATGGGAGCGATCCGCGGCCCGCTCAGCGCGCAGAAAGTGCTGCAGGGCGCGGGCATTCGCATCCTCACGCCGACGATTTCTTCGCCCACGCTTGCCGACCAGCTGCGCAGTTTCCTGAAAAATTATCCGCAGGCCAAGTGGCACGTCTATGAGCCGGTCAATCGCGACAACGTGCTCGAAGGCGCGAAGATGGCCTTCGGACAGCCGGTCGAGACGCGCTACGATTTTTCGAAAGCCGATGTCATCGTCTCGCTCGACGCCGACTTCCTCTACGCTGGATATCCCCGGCAACGTGAAATACATCCGCGACTTCGCCAAGCGCCGTGATCCGGACAGCGGGAACATGAACCGCCTGTACGTAATCGAGAGCGTGCCGAGTTCAACGGGAGCGAAGGCGGATCACCGGCATTCGGTAAAGGCCTCCGACATCGACTGGTTCGCGCGCTTCGATCGCCTCGGGGCTGGGGATAGATCCTGGGCAGGCTCTTCAACCTGACGGGTGCGATAGGCGACCTTACAGTCCGACGCCGCGGGCGATCTCGCGGCACACAAAGGTTCCGGCCTATTTATTGTCGGAGATCATCAACCCCCGGCGGTTCACGCCCTTGCCCACGCGATCAACGCGAAGCTCGGGAATGTTGGCAAGACGGTTTTCTACACCGACCCGGTCGACGCGAATCCGGTCAACCAAACTGAGTCGATCAGAGACCTCGTTGCCGACATGAACGGCGGCAAAGTGGATCTGCTGATCATTCTCGGCGGCAACCCTGCGTACGACGGGCCCGCCGATCTCAACTTTGCCGACGTTTTGAAGAGCGGCAAGGTTCCGCTGCGCGTGCATCACGGCCTTTATCAAAACGAAACTGCCGAGCTATGCCAGTGGCACGTGGACGCGACGCACGAACTCGAAGCCTGGGGCGATGCCCGAGCCTATGACGGCACGGTCAGCATCATCCAGCCGCTGATTGCTCCGCTATACAACGGCAAGAGCGCGCTCGAATTTGTGGCTTTGCTCAATGGTCAAACGGACGCATCCGGCTACGATCTCGTCCGCGCTTACTGGCAGAAGCAGCACACTGGCGCCGATTTCGAACAGTTCTGGCGCAAGTCGCTGCACGACGGCTGGATCGAAGGCACGGCATTCGCTCCGAAATCCGTAACCGCAAAGCCGCCCGCAGTTGCCTCAAACGCAGCGGTCGATTCCAACGCGATCGCCCTCAACATCCGTCCCGACTCCACCATCTATGACGGGCAATTTTCCAATAACGGCTGGCTGCAGGAATTGCCCAAGCCGATGAACAAGCTCACCTGGGACAACGCCATCCAGATCGGTCCGAAGATGGCCGAGCGCCTGCAGATCGCGTCGAAAGACGTTCTCGAACTCGAATTGAACGGAAAGAAGGTTACCGGAGCCGCGTGGATTCAGGCTGGACATCCCGACAACTCCGTCACCATCACGCTGGGCTACGGGCGCAAGCGCGCCGGACGCGTCGGCACCGGGCAAGGTTTCAACGCCTACGAACTGCGCACCAGCGCCGCGCTCTGGATCGCCTCCGGCGTGCAGATTCGCAAGACCGGAGCGACCTACGAGCTCGCCTCCACCCAGGGCATGCAGAGCATGGACACGCCCGACGGCGGCCATCGCCCGCTGGTCCGCGAAACAACTCTCGAGGAGTACAAGAAAGAGCCGACTTTCGCAAAGGAAGAAGAGCCTGCTGAGGGCCTCACGCTCTACAAGCCCTATCCCTATAAAGAAGAGATGTACGCCTGGGGTATGGCGATCGATCTCAACAAGTGCGTGGGCTGCAATAACTGCATGCTGGCCTGCCAGTCGGAAAATAATATCGCCGTCGTCGGACAGGAGCAGACCAGGCTGGGCCGTCACATGCACTGGATTCGTATCGACGCCTATTACGAGGGCGATCGCGATAATCCCAAGGCGTTTTTCCAGCCTGTGCCCTGCATGCAGTGCGAGAACGCGCCCTGCGAGGTCGTGTGCCCGGTCGGCGCCACCAATCACTCCACCGAAGGCCTCAACGACATGGTCTACAACCGGTGCGTGGGGACACGTTACTGCTCGAACAACTGCCCGTACAAAGTTCGCCGCTTCAATTTTCTGCTATTCCAGGACTGGGACACGCCGCAATACAAGATGATGCGCAATCCCGACGTGAGCGTGCGCAGCCGCGGCGTCATGGAAAAGTGCACCTACTGCACACAGCGCATCAACGAACACAAAATCGATGCTGAAACCGCGTCGGTGCGCGAAGGCAAAGACATCCGAGTCGGCGATGAGTTGCAGACGGCCTGCCAGCAGTCGTGTCCGGCGGAAGCGATTACCTTCGGCAACATCAACGATCCGAACAGCAAAGTTTCAAAGCTGAAAGCGCAGGCCCGCAACTACAGCCTGCTGGGCGAACTGAACACGCGCCCGCGCACTACGTATTTGGCAGAAGTACGCAACCCAAATCCGGAGTTGGAGGAGTCTACGTAGGGACGGATGCATTCGTCCCTCCAGCGCCTGAAGGCGCGATGGGTTGTTCGGCGCTGACGCTATGCCTAAAGGCATAGCCTGATACGAATCGCAAAAGGAGCTTCGTATCAAGGCTTTCAGCGGTGCGGTAGGAAGGGTTCGTATCTAGCATGGTTCGTATCAGGGCGCGGCTTGAGCCGCGCCGAATGAGCGCAATTAACGATGGGGCTTTAGCCCCTGAGGGACTTGGCAAGACAGATGCCTGAGCAATACAAATCGGCCACCGATCTGGAACGCGCGCCGGTCATCGAACCGGGCCATACCTTCGGCACGGTCACGGAAAAAATCAGCGCGATCGTGTTGACCCGTCCGGCCACCAACGGATGGTTCATCGGCTTTGGCATCGCCTTCATGCTCACGATGATGCTGCTGTTCGCCATCGGATATCTATTTCTGAAGGGCGTTGGCATCTGGGGCGTGACCATCCCCATCGGATGGGGCTTCGCCATCATCAACTTTGTCTGGTGGATCGGTATCGGCCACGCCGGCACGCTAATCTCGGCGATTCTTCTTTTGCTGCGCCAGTCCTGGCGCAATTCGATCAACCGTTTCGCCGAAGCGATGACGCTGTTCGCCGTCGCCTGTGCCGGACTTTTCCCGCTGCTGCATGTCGGCCGTCCCTGGCTTGCCTACTGGCTCTTCCCGTATCCCAACACGATGCGAGTGTGGCCGCAGTTCCGCAGCCCGCTCATGTGGGACGTATTCGCGGTTTCCACGTACGCTACGATCTCCGCCCTGTTCTGGTTCGTGGGATTAATACCCGACCTGGCAACGCTGCGCGATCGCACGGAAAAACGCTGGCTCAAGATTATTTACGGCATGCTTTCGTTCGGCTGGCGAGGATCGGCCCGCCACTGGCATCGCTATGAAACCATGTATCTGCTGCTTGCCGGATTGGCCACGCCGCTGGTGCTCTCGGTGCACACGGTCGTCAGCTTCGATTTCGCCATCGGCATCGTCCCCGGATGGCACACCACCATCTTCCCACCCTATTTCGTGGCCGGCGCCATTTATTCCGGCTTCGCCATGGTGCTGATGCTGGCCATTCCGATTCGCAAGATTTATGGCCTCGAAGATTTCATCACCGAACGCCACTTGCAGAATTCCGCGAAGGTCATGCTTGCGACCGGATTGATCGTTGCCTACGGCTACGGAATCGAAGCCTTCATGGGCTGGTATAGCGGCGATCGCTACGACGCGTTTACCATGTGGAACCGGCTGCACGGGCCTTATGCGCCTTGGTACTACGCGCTGCTGGCCTGCAACATCTTTATTCCGCAGGTGCTCTGGATCCGCAAGCTGCGCACCAGCCCCATCGCGCTGTTCTTCATCTCGGGCGTGATTCTGATCGGCATGTGGCTCGAGCGCTTCATCATCGTCGCCGTCAGCTTGAGCCGCGATTTCCTGAATTCGTCGTGGGGCATGTACTACCCCACGCGCTGGGACTGGATGACCTTCATCGGCACACTCGGCATGTTCCTGGCCCTGATGTTCCTGTTCCTGCGCGTGCTGCCTGCCATCTCCATCTTCGAAATGCGTACCCTTCTGCCGGAAGCGGAGGTGAAGGAATAACGCCATGAAGCGCGACCCTATCTACGGCATCATGGCCGAGTTCGATTCGGCGCAAGCGCTGGTGGACGCTGCCAAGAAAACCCACGAGGCCGGCTACAAGAAAATCGACGCCTACAGCCCGTTTCCCATCGAAGGCCTGGCGGAAGAAATCGGATTCCTGCATGACGAAGTTCCGCTGGTCGTCTTGATCGGCGGCATCATCGGTGGCTGCTCGGGATATCTCATGCAGTGGTGGATGTCGGCGGTCGACTATCCGCTCAACATCGGCGGCAAGCCTCCGCATTCCTGGCCCGCCTTCATCGTGATCACGTTTGAAATGACGATCCTGTTTGCCGGGATTTCCGCGGTCTTCGGCATGTTGGCGTTGAACGGCCTGCCCATGCCATATCATCCGGTGTTCAACGTGCCGCGCTTTTCCTCGGCGTCAAAAGATCGTTTCTTCCTGATCGTGTTTTCCTCCGACAAGAAGTATCACGCGGTAGAAACGCGCCGCTTCCTGGAAGGCCTAGCCCCCAGATCGGTTTCGGAGGTGCCCAGCTAAGATGACGCACCTCCGCCAAGCGATTGCCGGCAGTGGCAGGGTCCATGTGGGGGCGGGCGCCCCCGCCCGTCCGGTCGAGCGAAGCTCGACGGCGGTTTCCTTTGCGGCGCTCTTGCTGCTGATCGCGCTGACTTCCGCCTGCCGCCTCGATATGCACGTGCAGCCGCGCGAGAATCCTCTCTCGCGCAGCGATTTCTTTGCCGATCGGCGCTCCGCCCGTCCTCTGGTCGAGGGCACGGTCGCGCGCGGCCAGTTGCATGAAGACACTTATTTCTATACCGGCAAAATCGGCAACAATCCCGGCGATGCGATGCCGTTTCCCCTGACCAAAAAAGTTCTCGAGCGCGGCCAGGAGCGCTTCAACATCTTTTGCGCGCCCTGCCACTCGCGGGTCGGAGACGGCAACGGCTTCGTTCCGTCCCGCGGATTCTCCCGCAAGCCACCATCGTTCCATATCGAGCGGCTGGAAAAAGCTCCGGCCGGATATTTCTTCGACGTGATCACTAACGGCTTCGGCATCATGCCCGACTACGCTTCGCAGATTCCCGCGCGCGATCGCTGGAACATCATTGCCTACGTCCGCGCGCTGCAGTTGAGCCAGAACGCAACCATGGCGGACGTTCCTGCCGGACAGAAAATTCCTTCCGAGCCGCCGAAATTCCGCGAGCCCGGATCCGGCGCCACCTTGCCCAGGCTTGCGCCGGAAACCAAATCTGAAGAGATGAAAGAAGAACCGAAATGAGCGCGGCGCCCGCCAACCAATTCGATTTGACGGCTCCGCCGGTCGTAAAGAAGATTGGCCAGCGATCGCTGATCGTGGGCGTCATCTTCGCCATCATCGCGGTGATCCTCGCGGTCGGTAAGCCCGACGAGTTCTACCGCGCCTACCTGCTCGGCTTCATGTGCTGGTTGGGCGTTTCGCTGGGCTCAATGGCGATCGTCATGATCCGCCATCTGACCGGTGGCGGCTGGGGCATGGTTATCCGCCGCATCCTCGGCGCGGCCATGCGCACGCTCCCGCTGCTCGCCGTCCTGTTCATTCCGATTGTCATCGCGGTTCTCCAGCATCGCATCTATCCGTGGGCCATCTGGACGGTGTCGCCGGATGCGGTTCAGGACGCACACATCCACGAGCATCTAGCGAAGAATAAATTCATCCTCGATAGCTATCTGAATTCCTCGGGATTTATCATTCGCGCCGTCATCTACTTCCTGATCTGGAATGTTCTCTCGTTCCTGCTCTCGCGCTGGTCGAAGCAGACTGACCGACCCGGCGCGCCTGACAACACGCAGAAATTCAAAGCCGTCGCCGGACCCGGGCTCATCCTCTACGGATTCACGATTTCTTTCGCCGCCATCGATTGGGTCATGTCGCTTGATCCCAGCTGGATCTCAACCATCTTCGGTCTGATCATCCTCATCGGCGAAGTGCTCTCGGCCATGTGTTTCGCCGTGGTCGTCGAGCGCATTCTCTTCAACTACAAGCCCATGTCCGAGATGCTGAAGCCGGACTTCGTCCACGACCACGGCAAGTGGATGCTCACGTTCATCATGGTCTGGGCCTATTTCAGCTTTTCGCAGTGGCTGATCATCTGGGCGGGAAACCTTCCCAACGAGATCACGTTCTATTTGAAGCGACTGAGCTACGGGTGGGGATGGATCGGCCTCTTCCTGGTCCTATTTCATTTCGCGATCCCCTTCGCCCTGCTGCTTTCGCGGCCGTTTAAGCGCAACATCCGCAAGCTCGTGTGGGTGGCCACCTGGCTGTTGTTGATGCGCTGGCTGGATCTGCTCTGGATCATCGAGCCGAATTTCTCGCAAGCTTTGAACATCACCATTGCGGATATCGTGGTGCCGATCGCCATCGGTGGCATATGGCTCGCATATTTCTTCCGCAATCTGGCTGCGCTGCCCCTGCTGCCGGCTTACGATCCGTCCGCCGGAGAAGTCATCGAAACAGCTCCGAGTCATGGGGCGGGAGCTTCTCGCAACGTATGAGCAACGACATCCATCCCGTGAATCCGAACGGCCATGGCGACTACGAGCGCCGCGACATCACCGTCGCCGGGGTCGCCTATTTTCTGATCGGCCTTGCCGTCGCTGGCGTATTCGTCTACTTCATCGCCAACGGCATTTTTGCTTATCTCAACAAACGCTTCGAAGCTGAACAGCAGCCGGTAAGCCCGCTGGTCACCAACGCTCCGAAAGACACACGGCACATCCCGCCGCAATACGGCAGCGACTACGAAAAATATTTGAAAGCAGGTTTCCCCGCGCCGCAGCTCGAAGTCAATGAGCGCACCGAACTGAACGGCGAGCGCCTGCGCGAGGAAGATACCCTGAGCACCTATGGATGGGTGGATGAGAAAGCGGGCGTAGTCCACATTCCCATTGATCGCGCCATGGATCTGCTGGCGCAACGCGGCTTGCCCGTCCGCTCCGGGGCTGCCGAAGAAGTAGCTGCGTCGAAAGCGCAGCCCGAAAAGAAGGGAAGTAAGCAGTGATCCGTCAGTTTCACAATTCGATGTCAGAAATAGTTTATGTGGGGACAGCCGCCATAGCCTGCCCTGAGCGAAGCCGAAGGGGCTGTCCGGTCGAGCGAAGCTCGACTAGTCTTTCTCCGCGTCCTCTGCGAGATCCTCAGCGCCCTCTGCGGTAAGGCTTTCGCCTCGAGCGGCAAAGCTCCGATGCTGCTAGCGACCATAGCGCTGCTAGCGTCGGCCGCGTGGGGACAGGCCATGTCCAAAGGCATCGAATCGCCGCCCGCCAACGTCCGCCCGCCCTACCTGGAAAATGTTGGCATCGAGCAACACATGAATGGCCAGGTGCCGCCCGATCTGACTTTCGTTGACGATAACGGCCGCACCGTCAAGCTCGGCGATTACTTCGGCAAGAAGCCGCTCATCCTGAATCTGGTTTACTACAACTGCACCATGCTGTGCGGCGAAGCGCTGGCCGGATTGAGCGCCGCCATGAAGATGGTGAAGTTCGATGTGGGCAACCAGTTTGACGTGATCACCGTGAGCTTCAATCCGCGGGAGACGCCGCAAATCGCCGCCGCGAAAAAAGCGGAATACCTCAAGCGCTATGGACGTCCCGGCGCTGCGGCCGGCTGGCATTTCCTGACCGGACCGGCCGATTCCATCAACGCTCTCACCACGGCCGTCGGCTTCCAGTATCAGTACGACGCCGCGCGCGATCAGTACGCTCACGCCACCGCGATCATGGTGCTCACGCCCCAGGGCCGCATCTCGAAATATTTCTACGGCGTCGATTTTCCGCCCAAAGATTTGCGCATGGGACTGGTCGAAGCCTCGCAAAATAAAATCGGCAACGCCGTCGACCAGGTTCTCTTGTATTGCTATCACTACGATCCCGCCATCGGAAAGTACGGCGCGGTCGTCGCTAACATGTTGAAGCTTGGGGGCGCAGTCACCATCGTGTTCATTGCCGGACTGCTTCTGGTTCTTTTCCGGCTGGAGCGGATTGCGCCGCGCAGCGGTTGGGATCGCTCTCCCTCGGGTCAGGCAGGAATGAGTTCAACGAAATATGTTCGATAATTTTCCATTGTGGCCGCAACGGGCCTCCAGCATGGCGGGCAACGTCGATGCCTTGTTCATCTTCTTGCTTATCGTGTCCGGCATGATGACCCTGCTGGTGTTCTCCGCGGTCGTTTATTTCGCGGCCCGCTATCGCTATCGCCGCGGCGTCCCGGCGGAACAGATCGAGGGTTCCATTCCCCTGGAACTAACCTGGTCGATTATTCCGCTCTGCGTCTTCATGGTCATCTTCGCCTGGGGAGCCGTCGTCTACTTCAAGGGACGCACGCCGCCTCGCGACTCCACCGAGGTCTACGTCGTCGCCAAGCAGTGGATGTGGAAGCTGGAACACGCCGAAGGCCAGCGCGAGATCAATGAACTGCACGTCCCGGTGGGCCGCAACGTCAAGCTCATCATGACTTCGCAAGACGTGATCCACAGCTTCTTCGTCCCTGATTTCCGCATGAAGCAGGACGTGGTGCCGGGCCGCTACACGGTCGCGTGGTTCCGGGCCACGAAACCGGGCACCTATCATCTTTTCTGCACTCAATATTGCGGCACGCAGCACTCCAGCATGATCGGCTCCATCATCGTGATGGAACCCGCGCAATACGAAGCGTGGATGAGCGGCGGTTCCACCGGCCCGCTCTCGGCCAGCGGCGAAAAAATATTTGCCGAACTGGGTTGCGCCACTTGTCATCGGGCCGATGCCCAGGGCCGCGGTCCCACCCTGCAGGGCGTCTTCGGCAGGCCGGTGCTGCTGCAGGATGGCCGCACCATCACCGCCGACGAAAATTATCTTCGTGAATCGATTCTCGATCCCGGCGCCAAGGTGGTCAACGGATTCAAGCCCGTCATGCCTACGTTCCAGGGATTAGTGAGTGAAGAACAATTAAACGCGCTGGTCGCCTACGTGAAATCGTTGTCGCCCGCCGCAGAGGGTGCGACCAAAACCAGCGCCATGGCGGCTCCGCAGAGCGGGCCGCAAGCCAGGGGAAATCAGGTGCAATGAGTATGGCAACAGCTACTGTCCAACCCGTCGAGCGGGAAAATTATCTGAACAAGCATTACGGCGTCGGTTCGTGGTTGTTCACCACCGACCACAAGCGCATCGCGCTGCTCTACCTGATCTCGATCACGTTCTTCTTTTTCATCGGCGGATTCTTCGCGCTCCTCATCCGCCTTGAATTGCTCACCCCCGCCGGCGATCTCGTCCAGGCCGACACCTACAACAAGCTTTTCACCATGCACGGCCAGGTGATGATTTTCTTCTTCCTCATCCCCTCGATTCCCGCCGTGCTCGGCAACTTCCTCGTTCCGATGATGGTCGGCGCCAAGGATCTGGCCTTCCCGCGGATCAACCTGCTGAGCTGGTATCTCTACATCATCGCCGGCATCATGATGCTGCACTGCATGCTCACCGGCGGCGTCGACACCGGCTGGACCTTCTACACGCCCTTCAGCACCGCGTTCAGTAATACCAAGGTCATCGAAGCCGGGCTGGCGATCTTTGTCTCGGGATTCTCCTCCATCCTCACCGGCCTGAACTTCGTTGTCACCATCCATCGCATGCGTGCTCCCGGAATGACGTGGTCGCGGCTGCCTCTCTTCGTCTGGGCGCACTATGCCACGAGCATCATTCAGATCCTCGGTACGCCGGTCATCGCCATTACGCTGGTGCTGGTGGTCGCCGAACGCGCCCTGCACCTCGGTATCTTCGATCCCAAACTTGGCGGAGACCCATTGCTGTTCCAGCACCTGTTCTGGTTCTACTCGCATCCCGCCGTCTACATCATGATTCTGCCCTCGATGGGCGTCGTGACCGAGATCATTGCCTGCTTCTCGCGCAAGCGCATTTTCGGCTACACCTTCGTGGCGCTTTCCTCCATCGCGATTGCCGTCTTCGGATTCCTGGTCTGGGCGCATCACATGTTTGTCGCCGGAATTTCCGTATACGCCGCGCTGGTCTTTTCTCTGCTCAGCTACGCGGTTGCGGTGCCGTCCGCCGTAAAAGTTTTCAACTGGACCGCGACTCTCTACAAAGGCTCCATTCATTACGACGCGCCCATGCTTTATGCCTTCGGATTCCTGGGGCTTTTCACCATGGGCGGTCTCACCGGATTATTCCTGTCTGCGTTAGGCGTCGATGTTCATGTCCACGACACTTATTTTGTCATCGCCCACTTCCACTACATCATGGTCGGCGGCGCGCTCATGGGATATCTCGGAGGCATGCATTTCTGGTGGCCGAAAATTTCCGGGAAGCTTTATCCCGAAGGCTGGGCGCGACTCGCCGCTCTCATCGTCTTCATCGGATTTAACCTGACCTTCTTCCCGCAATTCATCCTCGGCTATCTCGGTATGCCGCGCCGCTACTATCAATATCCGCCGGAGTTTCAGGTGCTGAACGTGCTTTCCACCGCCGGAGCCACCGTGCTGGCCGTGGGTTACCTCTTGCCCATGATTTATTTCCTGTGGTCGATGCGCTACGGCAAGCCTGCGCCTGACAACCCGTGGAACGCCGCGGGACTCGAATGGAAGACGTTGTCTCCGCCGACGACTTATAACTTCGAGGAAGAGCCGGTTGTCACTTGGGAAGCCTACAACTACGACGAACTCGATGCTCCTCACGGACAGGAGGTTCCCGTTGCACGATAGCTCTGTCGCGGTCCACGGTGAAACTCACAATCCGGCGCTGCTCCACCACTTCGCCACCGAGGAGCAGCAGCGCGACGCCTCCAGCCTCGGCATGTGGATCTTCCTCGCCACCGAAGTCATGTTCTTCGGCGGACTGTTTTGCTCTTATCTGATCTACCGCCTTAAGTACTTTGGAGATTTCGGAGCCGCCAGCAAATCGATCGATGCCACGCTCGGCGCCACCAACACCGCCGTCCTGATCTGCAGCAGTTTGACCGTCGTGCTCGCCATCTGGGCCGCGCAGACCGCCCGGCGTGCGCTCCTGATCTCCATGCTGGTCTTGACCATGCTTTTCGGGCTCACCTTTCTCGGCATCAAAGGCGTCGAGTATAACCAGAAATTCGAAGAGCACCACGTTCCGGGTGCGTCGTTCAGCTTCGACCATGTGCAAGTTCCCAGACATCCCGATCAGTACGCCAATCCGCGTCATGCCGAGATTTTCTTCGCACTTTACTTCATCATGACCGGACTGCACGCGCTGCACATGATCGTCGGGCTTGGCATCTTTACCTGGCTTTTGGTGATGGCGTGGAAGGGCCGCTTTACTCCCGAATATCACACGCCGCTCGAAATCGGCGGCCTGTACTGGCACTTCGTCGACATTGTGTGGATCTATCTATTCCCGTTGCTGTACCTGATCGACCGGCACCCGTGAGGCTTTCTAATGTCTGACCACTCCAAATCGTCGCCCTTGAAGACGTACTTCAGCGTATGGATTGCGCTGCTGGTGGGCACTTTTCTGACTTACAAGGCCGCCTATATTGAACTCGGCCACTTCAACGCCGCGGTCGCCCTCACTATCGCGACCATCAAGGCGCTGCTGGTCGCACTCTTCTTTATGCACCTGAAAGGCGCGGGTGAGAAGTTGTTAAAGCTGGTTGTCATCTCCACCATATTCTTTCTGTTCATCCTGCTAGCGCTCTCCATGGCCGACTACGGCACCCGCGGTTGGAGCTAAACGGTTCTTCTATGTGGGGACAGCCGCCAAGCCTGCCCTGAGCGAAGTCGAAGGGGTTGTCCGCCGGGCGCAGCCCGGCTAGTCTGTAGCGCCGGCATCCTGCCGGCTGTCGCGGGGCCGCGCCGTCTAGCCGCCCCCACCGTCGAACGCTTTCCTCACCCCATCTGCGGTATACTCGCCCGTCAAGCGGAACCCATTCGTGAACCGAGGTCTGTTATGGCATTCTGCAATTCCTGTGGCGCATCGCTAAGCCCTGATGCCAGGTTCTGCAGTCGCTGCGGAGCCACCATCGGCGCCTCCGTCGCTCCCGGAGCCTCTCCGTCCGTCCCAGTCGCGCCCACGCCGCCTCCCCCCCGCGGTGGAAATAGCGCGGTCAAGACCGTTCTGATCATCGTCGGCGTCATCGTTCTGCTTGGCGGTTTAGGCATCGCTTCGCTCACCTTCGTGGCCCTGCATTTCGCCCGGAATTCTCATGTCTCGCAGGAAGGCGATCACGTCAAAGTCGAAACTCCCTTCGGCAGCGTGGAGACTTCCAAGGATCCGGACAAAGCAGTCCAGGACTTGGGCGTCGATGTCTATCCCGGGGCCGAGGTGCAGAAAAACGGCGCATCGACCGCGACCTTCGGCAGCATGCGCACCGTTACTGCCGCATTTGAAACAAGCGATTCCGTGGACAAGGTGTGCAGTTTCTACCGCGCAAAATTTCCCGCGTCGAAAGTCGCCACGTCGTCGCAGCGCCATTGCACCATCGTTTCCAACGACCCCAACAACATGATCACCGTCAACGTCGAATCCAGCGGCGACGGTTCGAGATTCCAGATCACCAGCGTCATCAAGAAGGATACGTCCTCCAATCCATAGGGCCTCATGTCAGAGAAGGTTGCCGATTCCGTAGTGCCCCCGAAGTCCTCCCACGCCGATCCTCTGGGATTGTCGGAAGCCCTGCGCGCGCAGGTTCGCGGCGGACTTACCGGGGATGTCCGCTTCGATAACAGCAGCCGCGCTCTCTACGCGACCGACGGCTCGAACTATCGCCAGGTCCCCATCGGAGTCGTTCTGCCTCGCGATGCCGACGATGTTCTCGCGGCGATCTCGGTTTGCCGCGACTTCGGCGCTCCTCTGCTTTGCCGCGGCGGTGGAACCTCGCTCGCCGGACAATGCTGCAACGTTGCGGTCGTGCTCGACTTCACGAAATACATGGGAAAGATTCTCGAGATCGATCCCGAGCGCCGCATCGCCCGCGTGCAGCCCGGAGTCGTGCTCGACCATCTCCGCAACGCCGCCGAAAAACATCATCTGACCTTCGGCCCCGATCCCGCCAGCCACGACCGCTGCACCATCGGTGGCATGATCGGCAACAACTCCTGCGGCGTCCACTCCGTGATGGCCGGCAAAACCGACGACAACATCGAAGCCCTGGACGTAGTCACGTACGACGGCACGCGCCTGCACGTCGGCCATGGTTTCATTGAAGACCGTAGCGCCGGCGTCCCGCCGGCTGTCGCGGGGGCGTCTCGCCCGCGCACCACGCGCGCGCATCAAATCCACGATGCACTCAAGCAAATCGCCGACCAATACGGCGACCTGATACGCACAAAATTCCCCAACATCCCCCGCCGCGTCTCCGGCTACAACCTGAACTACCTGCTCCCAGAGAATGGATTCCACGTTGCCCGCGCCCTGGTCGGCTCCGAGGGCACCTGCGCGACGATCCTCGAAGCCACGTGCCGCCTGGTCGAAAGCCCGCCGGCACGCGTCTTGCTTGTCCTCGCCTATCCCGACATTTATCAATGCGCCGATCACATCCCCGAAATCCTCGAGCACAAGCCTATCGGGCTCGAGGGCTTCGACGATCTTCTCGTCTATTACGAGCGCACCAAAGGCATCAATCAAGAAGGACTCGCGCTGCTCCCGGAAGGTGGCGGATGGCTCATGGTCGAGTTCGGCGCCGAGTCGCTTCCCGGCGCGGAACTGCAGGCGCAGCGCTTGATCGACGCGCTCCGCCGCAGTCCCAGCCCGCCGAACGTGAAGCTCTACTCTGGCGCGCAGGCCAAACGCATCTGGGAAGTCCGCGAATCCAGCCTGGGAGCAACGTCGCACGTCCCCGGCGAGCCGCTGAACTGGGAAGGCTGGGAAGATGCCGCCGTCGCTCCCGAAAAGCTTGGCGGATATCTGCGCGACCTGCGCAAGATGATGGCCGAGTTCAACTACAAAGGCTCGCTCTACGGACACTTCGGCCACGCCTGCGTGCACACGCGCCTCAACTTCGATCTGCAATCGAAAGAGGGCATCGCCAAGTTCCGCAAGTTCGTCGAAGAAGCCGCCGACCTCGTCGTCAGCTACGGTGGATCGCTCTCCGGCGAACACGGTGACGGACAGGCTCGCGCCGAACTGCTGCCGAAAATGTTCGCCCCCGAGCTGATGGAAGCTTTTCGCAAGTTCAAGACCGCGTGGGATCCCGACTGGAAGATGAATCCCGGCAAGCTGATTGGTTTGCCTGAGAAGACGCCGAACAAGCTCGACGCGAATCTTCGTCTCGGCCCCAACTACGCGCCATGGGAGCCCGAGACGCACTTCCAGTTTCCGCTCGATCACGGCAGCCTCTCGCACGCTGCGTTGCGCTGCGTGGGAGTCGGCAAGTGCCGCCGCGAGGAAGGCGGCGTGATGTGTCCCAGTTGGCGCGCCACGCACGAAGAAGAACACTCCACCCGCGGCCGTGCCCATTTGCTCTGGGAGATGACTCAGGGAGAAGTGATCCGCGACCGCTGGCGCAGTGAAGAGGTCAAGCAGTCGCTCGACCTCTGCCTCGCCTGCAAGGGATGCAAGAGCGATTGCCCCGTCGGCGTCGACGTTGCCACCTACAAGGCCGAATTCCTCTCTCACTACTACGAAGGCCGCCTCCGCCCACTGAACGCCTACGCCTTCGGCAACATCGATTTCTGGGCAAGCCTGGCGTCGAACGTCCCCGGCCTGGTGAATCTCACGACGCAGCTGCCATTTCTGCGCGACATCGCCAAAGCAGTAGCCGGAATTCCGCACCAGCGCAGCATCCCGGCCTTTGCCCCGGAAACCTTCAAACAATGGTTCCGTAGAACAAGTTCGTGTAGGGGCGGACGCATTCGTCCGCCCCGCGAAGCGCAGCGAGCGTCGACGGCCTGGTCCGATTCGTCGGGTGCTGCAGGGCAGCGAGTGTCATCTGTGCCGTCAGTTGAACGGGAAGCGTCGGATCCATGGCAAGGCAGTCCCGAAGGGGCGGTATTCAATAGCCCGGCACGTGAGTGCCGGGAAGAAGGCGACGTAAACGAGCCCGAGTCCCGTAGGGACGGCACCCTCGCCCCGCCCGTCCTGCTCTGGGCCGACACCTTCAACAACTATTTCCTCCCCTCTACCGCAAAGGCCGCCGTCGAAGTCCTCGAAACCGCCGGCTATCGCGTCCTGGTCCCGCAAGCCAACCTCTGCTGCGGACGCCCGCTCTACGATTTCGGCATGCTCGACCGCGCCGAATCTCTGCTGCTGGAAATTCTCGACCAGCTCGAACCTGAGATCGAAGCCGGAATTCCTGTCGTCGGCCTCGAACCGAGCTGCGTCGCCGTCTTCCGCGATGAACTGGTCAACCTCTTCCCGCACGACGCCCGCGCCCAGGCCCTGAGCAGGCAGACATTCCTGCTCAGCGAATTTCTCGAACAAAGAATCGGCGCCAGCGCGGCCTTGCCCCAACTGAATCGCAAAGCGCTGCTCCACGGACACTGCCATCACAAGTCGATCATGAAGATGACCGCCGAGGAATCGCTCCTGCGCCGTCTCGGCATCGCCTTCCAGTCGCCCGCTCCCGGATGCTGCGGCATGGCCGGATCCTTCGGCTTCCATGACGAGCACTACGAGATCTCCGCCGCCATCGGGGAACTCGAGCTTCTGCCCGCGGTCCGCAGCGCCCCCGCTGACTGGCTGATCATCGCCGACGGATTCAGCTGCCGTGAGCAGATCGCCCAGGGGACCGGACGCCATGCGTTGCACCTCGCCGAAGTCCTGCAGATGGCTCTCCAACCCTCCGCCCTGGACCGCGACAATCCCTACCCCGAGTCTGACCTCGTCCGCGAGCGCGAAGCCGAGATCCGCGAATCGATGAAGCGCGCCGGCCTCGGCCTGGGAGCCCTGGCCGCCGGCAGCCTACTCCTCTGCGCAGCGTTGCGCAAAAAGTAAGCGAGGTACGGAGGCTCTTCTCCGCGTGCTCGGCGAGATTTCTCTGCGCTCTCTGCGGTAAAGCTTGAAACGCGGAGTTCGCAGAGGGTCTCCCGCAGAGTTCGCAGAGAAACAATCCATATCTATCTTGCCTGGTATCAATAACTTGGGGGGGGGTCTATCCCGCCCCACCCTGCTCCTGAGATAATAGGAACGCAGCACGCCGCTTCTTCCCGCGCTTCCTCGAACGCGACCTCACAAGGCAAGCATCATGGACCAGGACATTTCAACCATCGCCGGCACCAACGTCGCGCAGGCCCTGACCACGCACGTCCAGCAATCCACCCAGTTGCAGGCCGCCGGCCCGCTGCGCGGATCGGTCCTGGTGCTGATCCAGTTCGACGTCTGCGAAGAGATCCGCCTCGACGAGCTTCGCAAGATATTCCCCGCGCGCACCGCCGAAGCCAGCTTCAAGAAGGCCCCGGCCTACGTCCGCTACCAGCGTCCTCCGGTCGAGGAGACCCTTGAGCCCCTGGTCCTCGACTCCGGCGAGCGCCTTGCCGGCGAGATCAAGTATTACGACTACGGCGTCATCAGCCTTGAGTTTGAGCTGCCGTTCTCCGGCACCTGGGACACGCTCATCGAGCTCTCATGCCGCTGGACCTCCGACACCAACTTTGAGAAGCTGGCCTCGCGCGTCGCCCGCCAGAAACTTGAGCGGGCCGCTCCCGCGCTGGTCAAACCCTACCTTACTAAGGAGGGCGGGGGCGAGTGGCTGCAAGAGGACTACTTCATCTTCAACGTGCGCGAGATCGACGGATCGCCCTCCGCCGACGACCTCCTCACTTCGCAGCGGAACGCCATCGCCCAGGTCGTCCGCGGAGAAATGGCCACGCTTTCCGACGGCGAGCGCCAGGAGATCCTTCAGTCCCGCATCTCCTACTATCCCAACGATCTCGCCGTCATCGGATGGAACGCCGCCTTCATTTACGACACGCAAGCCGGAGCCGAAACCGCCATCCAGCTTCTGCAGTATGCCAACTCGCAGCTGCTCGAATTCCGCCATTACGACGAACTGCTCACCAAGGAGCTGGAGAACGTCTACGACTTCCTCGAAACCGGAGGTACGGGCCTGTGGTCGCGCTGGCGGACGGCCCGCGCCGCCTCCAAGCTGCACACCGTCCTGCTCGACGTCAACGAACTGACCGAGCGCGCCGACAACGCCATCAAGTTCCTCAGCGACATGTTTTCCGCCCGCCTCTACAAGCTGTGCGCCGCCAAGGTCGGCGTCCCTGACTACAAAGATCTGGTGAAAGAAAAGCTGCAGACTGCCGAAGATCTCTACCGCTTCATGGTCGAGCAATTCAACCAGTCCCGCGCCTTCGTCCTCGAACTCATGGTGGTCGTCATCCTGATCATCGAGTTGATCTACTTCTTCAAAGGCCGCCCGATCTAGCAGATCTACGCGAACCAGTAACAAAGATGAACCATGTAGGGACGGACGCATTCGTCCGTCCGGCGGCCCGGCCGTATCGGGCCGCGGGGTTGCGATTCGTGATCCTGAAGTAGTGAAGAGTTAGGAAGAATCGAGAGTTAGGAAGAATCGTGTGCCCCACATTTGTCATCCCTGAACGCGCTTGTTGTCATCCTGAGCGGAGGAACTGGTTCGCGAATGCGAACCAGTTCCGGAGTCGAAGGATCCCTACCCCAAAGCGATACGCGCCGGCGATCGCATAGGAAGCCGTAGGGGTCCTTCGAATGCGCTTTCGTCCGCTTTCGCGGACGAAAACTTCGCTTGATTGCATAACGACGTTGGCCCGTCGCGAGTAGATTGGTATGCGATGAACCAAGACCAAGGCTCGTGAGAGGAGCCAACGTCATGTTGATTATAGGATGCGATTTCCATCCTGGGTTTCAGCAGGTCGCGATCTTTGACAATCGAACGGGAGAGATTCAAGAAAAGCGGTTACAGCACCGCGCCGAGGCGGAGCAGTTTTACCGGTCGCTGGCGGGCCAGGAAGTGCGGGTGGGGATGGAGGCTTGCGGGCACTATCCGTGGTTCGAGCGGTTGCTGGGGGAGTTGGGCTTCGAGTTGTGGTTCGGCGATGCCGCCAAGATCCGGGCCGCGGTGGTGCGCAAGCAGAAGACCGACCGGCGGGACGCGGAGCACTTGCTGGATCTGTTGCGGCAGGACCGGTCTCCGCAGATCTGGGTGCCGAGTCTGCAGGTGCGGGACGTGCGGCAGTTGCTGGTGCATCGCCACAAGCAAGTGCAAGCGCGGACCCGTACGAAGAATCAACTGCAGGCCATGGCGCTGAGTCACGGGGTGCAGAAAAAGTACAAGCTGTGGAGCAAGGCAGGGCGCGCGGAGTTGGAGCAGTTGCCCTTGCTGCCCTACGCGGCCGAGCGGCGCAAGCGGTTGCTGGAAGCGCTGGACGGGCTGGAAGCGGAAATCGTCGAGCTGGACCGGCGCGTCTGGGAAGAAGCGCGGCAGCGGCCGGAGGCGGTGCGGCTGATGACGCATCCAGGAGTGGGACCGGTAACGGCGTTGGCCATGGTGCTGACCCTGGGGCCGGCGGAACGATTCGAATCGGGCAAGCAAGTGGGCAGTTATTTTGGCCTGATTCCGAGCGAAGATTCCAGCGGCGGAAAACAGCGGCTGGGCAGGATCAGCAAACAGGGCAGTTCGTTTCTGCGCTTTTTGCTGGTGGAAGCGGGACAGACGGCGGCGCGTTACGATCCGCAACTGAAACGCTTCTATCGCCGCCTGGCGGTGCGCAAGAATCGCAGCCTCGCCAAGGTGGCCGTGGCCAGAAAATTAGCCACGCGGTTGTACCTGATGTTGCGCGAAGACTGGACGTACGCGCAACTCTATCAGGCCGTCATGCAGGTGAGCCCGAGTCATTCTGTGGCCGGCGAGTAACGGAGCCGAGCGCTTGAGTGGGCAGCCTGCCTCCCTGAAGCGTCAGGGAGATCGAAGTGAATAATCGTGGGCGCAAGTACCGAAGAGATGGATGGTGGGACCTGAGGTCCCGCTGCAAGATTGAATCGAGTGACGAGCTTGGTCTGGACATCAAAAACGTTCTACGAGAGCGAAATGGCGCTGCTTGTCGCAAGCGTCCACGCCGGAGTGTGGGCAAAATTCGCTTGACAGAGTACAACGTCGTTAGAGACAGGATGACAAAGCAAAAAGGGGCATTCTGCGAGGGTCTGGGCGCGACGGCGCTGCGGCCCGGTACGTCTGGGCCGCCTGGACGGACGAATGCGTCCGTCCCTAACGTGCTGTTTGAGATAATCATTGCTTGATCCACACATCATTTTTCCTACAGATCAGGGAGGGGGCTTGAAAGTACTGTTGCTGGAGAACATCAGCGCGGTCGCGGTGGAGGGATTCCGCGCTGCGGGATATGACGTTGCGTCGCACAAGGCTGCGCTCGAGGAGGGCGAGCTGCTCGAGAAGATCCGCGAAGTCTCGATTCTGGGCGTGCGCTCGAAGACGCGGGTTTCGGCGGCAGTGATCGAATCCGCGCAGAAGCTGGTTGCGGTGGGCGCGTTCTGCATTGGCGTGGACAAGATCGATCGCGCGGCGGCGAGCGAGCGCGGCGTCGCAGTGTTCAACGATCCCCACTCCAACTCGCGCTCGGTGGCCGAGCTGGTGATGGGCGAAGTCATCATGCTGCTGCGGCGGACCTTTGCGGCCTCCACCCAAATGCACTCTGGCGTGTGGAACAAGTCGGCGGCAGGTGCGCACGAGGTACGCGGGCTGACGCTGGGCATTGTGGGATATGGCAAGATCGGCTCGCAGCTGTCGGACTTGGCCGAGGCCATGGGCATGCGCGTGGTGTTCTACGACGTGTCGCACGTGCTGGCGCGCGGCAACGCGCGTCCGGTGGGATTCCGCGAGCTGCTGGAGATTTCCGACGTGGTCACGCTGCACGTGGATGGCAAGCCGCAGAACCGGAACCTGTTTGGCGGGGAAGAGTTCGCGGCGATGAAAGATGGCGCGTGCTTTCTGAATCTGAGCCGCGGCTTTGTGGTGGATCATGAGGCGCTGGCGGCTTGCTTGAAGTCAGGCAAAGTGGCGGGAGCGGCGATCGACGTATTCCCTTCGGAGCCCGAGTCGGGTGCGACGTTTGTGAGCGTGCTGCGCGGCTTGCCGAACGTGATCCTGACGCCGCACGTGGGCGGCAGCACAGAGGAAGCGCAGCAAAATATTGGCCAGTTCGTTTCGGCAAAGTTGATGGACTATTTGCGGACCGGGGATTCGACGCTGAGCGTGAACTTGCCGCACTGTCATCTGGAGTACGAAGAAGGGTCGTTCCGGCTGATGCATATCCATCACAACGTGCCTGGAATTCTGCGCGCGATCAACGACATTCTGGGAGATCGCGGAATCAACATCGAACGCCAGGTGCTGGATACGCGCGGGAGTCTGGGATATGCGATCTACGACATCAACCGGGCTTGTGATGACGAGTTGATGGCGGAGTTGCGGCGCGTGCCGCAGACCATTGCAGTGCGGGCGGCAGGCTGCTGAGACGACTAAGCCGAACCATGTGGCGACGGACGCATTCGTCCGTCGAGCGAGCCGGCAGGCGAGCTAGCTTCTGTGACATTGTGGAACGAGTCGAGCTCGACGCTAGAAACACTGGGTCCTTCGACTGCGTAGGTCGGGTCGCTTCGCTCGCCAACCTGCTCCGCTCAGGATGACAAGTTTAGATGGTTGCGAGGTAAAGAGATGCGAGGGCTGAAAGATAAGCGAGTCCTGATCACCGGCGGGGCTAGCGGGATCGGCGCAGCTACGGCGGCGCGCTTTCTCGAGGAAGGATCCCGCGTGTGCGTGCTCGATCGTGACGCGGCGGCGTGTGATCGCATCAAGCGGGAACTGCCCGCGCTCGGTGAGGCGATTATCGCGGATGTCACCGATCTGATGCAGGTGGAGGCGGCGTTTGCCGAGGCGATTCGGCTGATGGACGGCATCAACGTCCTGGTCAACAACGCGGGCATCAGCATCCGGCACAAGTTTCTGGAGATCACACCCGAGGAGTGGGAGCGCGTGATCGCGGTGAATCTGACCGGCGTGTTTTACGTGGCCCAGACGGCGGCGCGGCACATGTGGGAGCGCGGCAGCGGCGTCATACTGCAAACCGCGTCGACCAATGGGGTGATGGGGTATCCATATTACGCCGACTACAACGCGACCAAGGCGGGAGTGATCGAGCTGACGAAGTCGATGGCGCTGGAGTTGGCGCCACGAGTGCGGGTGTGCGCGGTGGCTCCGGGATATGTGCTGACGCCGATGCAGCGCGCAGAGTATTCCGACGCGATGCTCGCGGAGGTGAACGCGAAGATTCCGCTGGGACGGCACGCTACGCCCGAGGAGATTGCAGGGCTGTTCGCGTATTTGGCGTCGGATGATGCGGCGTTTGCTACGGGGCAGGTATTCACCATGGATGGAGGAGAGACGGCGGGGGGGCTGGCTAGCCGGTGATCGATGGTTATGGGAAATGCTGTCGTGGAACTGATGAGACGCTGACGCACGGACGTTTGCAGGGAAGGGTGCAGGGAAGGGTGCAGGGAAGGGTGCAGGGAAGGGCACGACTTCAGTCGTGCCGTATGAGCCCGAAAAACTCTCGGCTTTAGCCGCTGGGTCGCACTGCAAAGGGAATGAATCAAGATGCGCTTAAAAGATAAGGTTGCTCTCATTACGGGAGGGACTTCGGGCATCGGCGAAGCCACTGCGCTGCTCTTCGCAGCGGAAGGCGCCAAGGTCGCGATCACAGGAAGGAATGACGCACGCGGATCTGCCGTCGCCGAGCGCATCCACCAGAACGGCGGCCAGGCAACTTTCATTCATGCCGACGTGAGTGTGGCCGACGATTGTCAGCGCGCTGTCGATGAGACTCTGCGCGCGTTTGGGGCGATCGACGTCCTCTTCAATAATGCGGGCGTGTTCTATCCGCAGACGGCGGTGGAGTGTTCGGAGCGAGAGTGGGATGAGCAGATCGACGTAAATCTGAAAGGAACGTTTTTGATGTCGAAATATGCGCTGCCGGGGATGATGGCGCGGAAGCGCGGAGTGATCATCAACAACGCCTCGGGATGGGGCATTGTGGGCGGCGATCATGCGGTGGCGTACTGCGCCTCGAAGGGCGGAGTGGTCCTGATGACCAAGGCGATGGCGATCGATCATGGCGCGCAGGGCATCCGGGTGAATTGCGTTTGTCCGGGAGATGTGGAGACGCCGATGCTTCCGGCGGATGCGAAGATGCGCGGGCTGAAGTGGGAAGAATACATTGCGGGATGCGCGAACCGTCCGCTGGGACGAGTGGGAACGGTGGAGGAGATTGCGAAAGCGGTGTTGTTCCTGGCGTCGGATGATTCGTCGTTCATGACGGGAGCGGCGTTGGTGGTAGATGGTGGAGGAACGGCGGACTAGGGGAGTGGTGGCGGGGGCTAAGGACTTTAGAATTCCTGGAAACTTTACGCGGCGCTGGACGCCGCTCTTCCAGAGCGGCCGCCGTCGAGTTGTAGGGATGCTTCGACTGCGCGGCGAGGACCGCTTCGCTCTCCTCGCTGCTCCGCTCAGCATGACAAGGGAGAAACGGATCGAATGAAGGCGACGTTGTTTCTCGGTGGCGGGAGGATCACTAGCGCGCTGGCGGCGGGGCTGCGGCTGGCGGGAGATGAGCGCGCGATTGTTGTTTACGACCGGCATCCGGAGAAGTTGCAGGCACTGCGGCGGGAGTCGCGGGTGGAGATGGCGCGCGACTTGAAATCGGCGGTGGAACGGGCCCAGACGCTGATTGTGGCCGTGCGGCCTTCGTCAGTGAAGGAGATGCTCAGCGAGGTGGCAGTGTGCGGAGCCCGGCCACCGAAGCTGTGCATCAGTCTGGCGGCGGGGATTCCGTTGCAGAATTTGCGGCGCTGGCTCGGAGGGCCGGTGCGGTGGGTGCGGGCGATGCCGAGTCCGGTGTGCAGAATCGGGCGCGGGCTCACGCCGGTTTGCTTCGATCGCGGCGCGACGAAAAATGATCGCGCCTTGGTGCGCCGTATGTTTCAGCAAGTGGGGCCAGTATTGGAATTACGAGAACCACAGATGGATGCGATCACGGCGAGCCATTCGCCGACGCACGGGTATCACGCGCTAAGGACGCTGGCGCAGGCGGCGCAGAATGCCGGCCTGGATAGCAAAACGGCGCTGATCGCCGCCTCGCACGCGTTGAACGATGGCATCGAATACTGGCGGGAGAGCGGAGAAAAGTTGGAGGATCTTCTCGCAGAGGCGGCGACGCCCGGCGGCATTGCGGCGGCGACCATGGCCGCGATGGACAGAGCGGGATATAAACAGGCGGTCGCCAGCGGGATTAGGGCGGGCATCGAGCAGGCACGAAAGAACGCGATTCGGAGATGAATCCTTCGCTACGCGCTTCCCAAAGGGAATGACTTTGCGCGGAGAGAGCGCGATCGCATTCATTGACCGTTTTTGGCCTGTCGCTCCTGGTTACGTCCGTCACGTAGATATTGCTCGAACTGCAATGTTTGCCTTGGGACCGCGTAGAATCAATTCACAATCCCAGCACAACTCAGAAACAGTCGTAGGGTTGGAGGCGGTTCCTATTTGATCGATCAAGCAGCGTTTGCGAAGGACCTTCCGAGCTGTAACGCCGAATCGCAACCCACCCATCCTTTGCTTTCCCCGTGGGCGCTGTGCGCTATGGTGCTCGCGTTGCTGCTTCTTCCGGGTTGCAATGCCCTCAATCCGTTATGCAACAGTTCCCGGCCCGCTCCGGTGATGGGTTCGCTGTCGGCCAGCACCATTACGTTCGCGCAGGTCCAGCAGGGCTTTGTGCTCACAGTGACTGGCAAGGAGTTTGTATCGTCTTCGGTGGTGATCATCAACGGGACAACGTTAAGCACGACTGTTCTGAGCAGCCAGTCATTGCAAGTCACGATCTCGACCACCTTGATCTCCGGCCCCGGAAGCGCGAGCGTGACCGTCAATACGCCGAGTGGAAACTCGGGCTATCTGGGCTGCACCAGTGGTGGAACCAGCAGTGCGCTGACTCTCACCATCACGTAACATTCAGAGCCGAAGCTGTGTGGAGCGGGCACTCTTGCCCGCTTGCTTGCAGCACCACAAAACCAGCGGGCAGGAGTGCCCGCTCCACATGACATCCTGCTTGTCAGAACCCAGCTCGACGAGAAAAGTTCCGCGCCGGCGCAAACAAAATCACGCTTGTTACCTGTGCATCTTCCCTTATTTGGATGCTTACTTTGACTCGCTCGGCCTTCCTCGTTTGTCTGGGTAACTCAACCCCTCCGAACCGCCGTATGCGGACCCGCACGTACGGTGGTGTGGCAGGGGCGAGTGGGTGACCACTCCCCCTATGCCGATTATTTTTGTCAGGCGAATCGCACACGTTCCCGACAGCGCATAAAATAAAACGGCAGCGAGAGCCCAGGTATCCAACGCTCTCGCACGTCAGGGATAGAAGAAGACGAAGGGGAACGCTATGATGCAGCGAACCGGATTGGTCGAGGTTGCAACCCGGTATTCGGTGGACGAGACCGTGCAGCGCCTCACCCACGCGTTCACCGAAAAGGGCATGCAGATCTTTGTCGTAATCGATCACAGCGGCGAGGCCGCAAAGGTTGGCCTCAAAATGCCCGCGACCAAGGTTGTCATCTTCGGCAGTCCGAAGGGCGGAACTCCGCTGATGCTGGCGGCGCCCAGTTTGGCCATCGATCTGCCGCTGAAAGCGCTAGTGGCCGAGGACGCAAACGGCAAAGCCTCCGTCACCTACAACGATCCTGAGTACCTGAAGGACCGGCATACCGTGCCCGCCGACTTGATCAAGAATCTGGCAGGCGCCGGCACCGTGATCGCCAGGGCTGTGGAATAATGCTGGCGGCTACGGAAAGCCTGTGACCGAAACAAATCCCAATCCCAACCGGGCGCGCGACCATATGGCCAACGAGCGCACGTTTCTCGCCTGGGTGCGCACCGGCGCCGCCATCATTGTCTTCGGCTTTGCCATCGGACGCTTCTCCATCGCTATCCGCCAACTAACCGCGCTCCAGGGACACGGAGTGCGCACCGCGGGCATCTCTGTGTGGATGGGCTCGGGCACGATCGTCGCGGGTCTCCTGCTGGTGGTCGCCGGGCTGTTGCGCTATCGCAAGACCCGGGCGCGCCTTGACGCCGGCACCTTCGAGCCCGCCGGTTTCGGCCTGGATCTGCTCACCCTTCTCACGATCCTCATCGGCCTGGCCCTGGCGGGGTATCTGATTTACACCGAGAAGGTTCTAGGGTAACTGCGAGTCTCGCTTTCTCCCCGTCTCGACCACTAAGCCTTGGACCACTAAGCCTTGTCATCCTGAGCGGCGTTTTGTGCCGCGAAGGACCTATGTAACCTCTCGCACCGACCCTGCCGGCGAGTGCAGAGGTCCTTCGCCGCCAAAAGCTGCGGCTCAGGATGACAAAGCTACGCAAGCCCAAGGCTGGTAAAATATTGTGCCCTGAGGGTACTTCGAGATTTTTCGCAAAACAATAATCTTGCGAGAGGAAGCTAAGGGAGAGCAGGCCATCACGGGGGCCACAGGCGCGAAGAAATTCCGTTTTTCGTTCTTGATCCGTGAAAATCCGTGGCAAAGATTCGAGGCTGAATGGCGAACGATCAGGAAAAGGAAGCGGCAGCGCGAGCCAGTCTGCGGTTCGTGAAAGATGGCCAAGTCGTTGGGCTCGGCACGGGATCGACCGCCTCCTACTTCATCAAGCTGCTGGGCGAGCAGGTGAGGAACGGGCTCCGCATTCGCGGCATTCCGACGTCGGTGCGCTCGCGCGAACTGGCCGAGAGTTTGGGAATCCCGCTGACCACACTCGATGAATGTCAGGAAATTGCCGTCACGGTGGATGGAGCGGACGAAGTCGATCCCCAGTTGCGCCTGATTAAAGGTGGCGGCGGAGCTTTGCTGCGCGAGAAAATTGTGGCCTCAGCAACCAGGCAGATGGTCGTTGTGGCCGACGCGACCAAGCAGGTGCAGAGATTAGGAAACTTTCCGCTGCCCGTGGAAGTGATCAAATTCGCGCAGGCGCTGGTGGCGAAACGGATTTCCGCCTTGGGCGCCGAAGTGCAGCTTCGCACCGGCGCAGACGGCAAGCCCTTTATCACAGATGAAAATAATCATATTCTGGATTGCCGCTTTGGAGAGATTCAGGATCCGGACGCCTTGGCGCGGCAACTGAGCGACATGCCAGGCGTAGTCGAGCACGGATTGTTTATCGGGATGGCGAGTGTGGTGCTGTTCGCGCGCGGCAGCGAGATTGTGGAGGTGAGAGCCACAAGCAAAGGCTAAAGGCCTGCGCTCGCGTTGCGGCGCTGAAGCAGCGCGCTTGCAACGCTTCAAGGAATTCAAATGGCAGCGGGAGTTCAAACTCGAGGATGGAGTGGGCCCTCACGCCGGCGCGTGCCGCGATTTCGCGTGCAGGCTCCGCTCGATGTCACGGTGCTCCGTTCGGGAATTCCGGATGCCGTGCCGGGACGATCGATCAATGTCTGCGAGCGCGGCATTGCAGCTGTGCTCGCCGGAGAACTGAACCCCGGAGAATCCGTGGGAGTGGAAGTGCGGCTTTCGGCCGTCGGAGAACCCTTGCGCACTCGGGCCACCGTGCGCTATCAGGACAAATTGCTCTACGGCCTGGAGTTCATGATGCTGTCGGAGCAGCAGCGATCAGCCATCCGGGACTGGGCCAAACAGGCCAGGGCGGTGACCGACGCCACCGAATCACCTTGGCTCGCCGCTAAGAGCGACCTTCATGCCAGCGAAAGAAAAATTCCCGGCTCATCCTCATCGACAACCGGCCTTGGACTCCCCGGCAAGCCCCGCAAGAAGCGACGAGCGAAGCGCTGGCTGGTTGCCCTTCTCATGCTCATGATTGCGGCGGCAGTCTTTTGGTGGAAGTGGAATCGCGGCTGGGCGGAGTTGGAATCCCAGCGTTCGGAAAATTTATCGGCGGATACGACGCGCGTGCAGGTTCCAGCGGAAATGATGCAGAAGTTGCTGGTGCACCGCGTTGAACCAATATATCCCGCGGACGCGCGAAAACAGCATCTGCAGGGAATTATTGCCGTGGACGTGATCGTGGGGCGCGATGGATCGGTCGAGAGCATGCGCGCCCTCAATGGTCCGGACGTGCTGGCGCACGCGGCCATGGATGCACTGCGTTGGTGGAAGTTTGAACCATATCGGGTAAACGGCGAAGCCGCGGTCGCGGAGACCACGCTCGCCGTGGAGTTCAAGAACTAAGACCGGCTGCGTCTTCACGCAAGCCCTGCTCCCACAGGGTAACTGCCGCTCCAATGCCCGTTCGTAATTTGTGCCGATTCCGAGATTCATTCAGAATCAATTTGCCCACCACTTCGAATACCAGCAGTCGTAGTTCCTATGGGGAGCAACGCCGCTGAACATTCTCTCTGCCTTACGTGAGGAATGCATGTCGCGCGCGAAAAGAACCATTCTCTGCATCGATGACCACTGGGCTGGTCTGATCGGCCGCAAAATGCTTCTGGAACAGAAAGGCTACAAAGTTCTGGAAGCCTCGGGCTGGGACGATGGCCTCCGGTTGTTTCGTTCGCAGCCCGTCGATGCCGTCGTGCTCGATTACCAGATGCCCGGCATGCGCGGTGATGTCGTCGCCGCCAAGATGAAGAGCATCAACTCCCGCGTCCCCATCATGCTGTTATCGGCCTACGGGCCCTTGCCGCAAAAGAAGCTGAAATCGGTCGATTCGTTCGTCTCCAAGTCGCAGCCACCGGATATTTTGCTCTCCACTCTGCAGGGTCTTTTACAGGACCAGCACAAACCGTTCTTCGCGCGGTGGATGGACCACTGGCGGAACAGGAATCAGGGAGTAAGCCATTGAAATTTCTAAATCAGCTCCTCCACCGGGCCTGCACTCACCGCTTCGCCTGGCCCCGCATAGATGAAAACGGGCGTCATTACCAGGTCTGTGTAGCCTGCGGAACGGCGTATGAGTACAACTGGGAGACGATGCAGCGCACCACGAAGCTGATGAACCAGCCCGCGACGCACGACCACGCCGGCCTTCATCCTTCGTACCTGCGATAGATTAGGTGGGAAGATCGTCTCTGGCATAGATCGTCGTGGCATAGATCGTCTCTGGAATAGATCATGGCGAACCTGCGCTCAACCCGAACCTTCAGCCGCGCCCCGCGCATCGCCCTGCGCGGAACAGTTCCCGCCGCGATCCAACTGGAAAATGGCCGCCAGTTTACCGTGCGGTTGCATCAGCTCTCCGTTACTGGAGGCCTGCTGGAACTGGCCACGTACATTGACGAGCGCAGCCGCATAGCGATGGGCTTCGCCTTCGGAACAATGAATGTTCATGCCAACGCCGAACTTCTGTTCCCCATGCGCGGAGGACTGGGCTACATGCAGCCCTTCCGCTTCACCGGTTTCGGAGCGGGCGTGCGCCAGACCCTGGAAGTCGAAATCGCCAAAGTGCTCCAGCAAATGATGACCGCAGCCCGGCCCAGGCAGGGCTTAAGCGATCGCTCGCCTCGCTTCTTTTTGGATTCTTTCTAGTCACGTACGCAGGGCAGGGAGTACGCGCACCGCTCAACCAACAAAGACAGCAAAGAATGGAGCCGACGAGCGGACTTGAACCGCTGACCTGCCGATTACGAATCGGCTGCTCTACCAACTGAGCCGTGCTGTGGATTGGCAGCATTGTCATGGTGAAAGTAATTTCGACGTGGGCCGCCATCTCCAAGAGTCAGACATCCGCTCTCGTTGCATTTCTCGTTGCACTGTTGTGCGTTGTCGTCATGGCAGGTGCCGCGATTCGACGCGTGCGCGATCTTGGGCACTCGGGATGGTGGGCACTGTCGATTGTCGTACCCTTCGTGGGGCTCTATTTCCTTTTCGCACCGGGCACGGGCACACTCACGCAATACGAGAAAGCCAACCCGGAAATCTTCGAGGCCGATAAAGGCAAGTGAGCCCGGCACCGTGGTTAGAATCGAGCCCGCCCAATGTGGCGGGCTTTGTTTTTGAGTATCGGCAGTAGATCATGGAATGGGCTGTTGGAAAGATTCGCTCGCAGCGGTGAATTGCTCGGCAGTGAGGCGAAATTGGCGTCTCTGAATCCGAGGTTCCTGAATAATCAACTCTAGTAATTCTTGAGCTTCTTTGTCTGCCATGCCCAAACGAGCCAACAGTTCCAACACCTCGTGGTGGCGGAAATCATCACAAGTACCTGTCTCGCTCCACTCCGGCGAATCCTTATACGCAAACGTGCGAATGTTGCCGTGCTCATCCCGCAAGTTTAGAAAGCTGATTGAGACTGTGGGCATTAGCGCCTCCTTGATGATGTCATTGTGGGGCGAGTTGCCGAGACTGACAAGAGGGTAGTGGCGGCGATACGAGTGCCCTTCTTTGGAAAGGGGCATCGAGCGTTGGCGCTGTTGCCCATCTGTTGCCCAAACCTGCCCACGGATGCCCTCGGAGCCCCGCACAACCCCTCGGAAATCCGCATAATCCTTGGGGCTCCGTGGTACCCGCTTGAGGCTTTGAGGATTACGAATCGGCTGCTCTACCAACTGAGCTACGTCGGCCTGCTGTCGATTCTAAATGGCGGCCTGAAAACCGTAAAGCGCAACCACGCGCATTTTGCCTTCGTGATTTCCACCAGCGGCGTGTGGAGCGGGCACTCTTGCCCGCTGGTTTTGTGCTGCTGCAAGCAAGCGGGCAGGAGTGCCCGCTCCACACCACATCCTCGGCTTCGCCACTTCAGTCTACGCCGCCCGCGCTGTCGCCCCCGATGCTGCTACCAGCGCCCGGTATTCCTGCTCCGACGAGGACGGCAGCAGCACCCACATGGTGTAAACGCCCATGGCTGTGCCCAGCGGGATATTCAGGAAGAGCGAGATGAATGCCAGAATGAGTGCCAGCGTGCGCGCCCAGGTTTCACGCTGCAGCAATCCCCATCCGGCGGCAAATCCGAATGCGGCCTTGGCCAGAACGATAATTCCAAGAGTGCTGAACAGCGCCGTCAAAAATCCGGCGGGCACGTCAGGCGGCACATCTTTCATCTCATGCAGATGGGGAAAGAGAACATTGCCCAGAATCAGAAGAAACAAACCTCCCAGGGTGTTGAACGCCGAGAAGGCCAGCCACAGGATGGCGAGCAGGTGCACGTGCCTCTGCACTCTGCCCGGAAGCGGCTGCGGCGGGATCGTACCCACAATCTGCTTGCCGCACTTGCTGCAGAATGCCTGACCCGGCTGCACCGTCGTACCGCATCCATCGCAGAACATGATGCCTCCAATCCGAAACTGCCATTCTCATCGAGAAGGTTCGAGTTGCAAAGCTCTCAACCTGTGATACGCACAACCGTCGGCAGAGTTCCGCCGCCGTTATGTTTCTTTGCGACCACACGACACTCTAACAGCAACTTCCCAGCGCATCGAGTTGCTGTCGACGACAACATAGACGTGAAGGATGGACAAACGAAAAGGCCACCCGGCAACTGGGCGGCCTCTTCTTCAAGGGAGAATAGTTCCAACGGAGGCTTAGAAAATCCGTCAAAACTTTCTGCCGAAATCTTATGAGCCCAAAAACGGGGGTGTCAAGCGATTTTTCGGAAATAAATGTCTTTATTATCAGTAAGTTACAAAACGGGTCAACAGTCCACAGGAGTGTGCCAAATTGAGACAAAATCGCCCGCCGCAGGTTCTAAGCCAATATTTCTAAAGGGACTTATCGGGTCTCAGCCACGGTTTGGCGGCACTTCGGGGTGGAATCGGAGCCGTTTTGCCCCGTCTCCTCGACCAACGTTTCCGTTACGGTCGCCTCCCTCACCACCCTTCCCGCCACCACGGTTTCGGTCAAATGCAGCGAGATAAATTCCATCTGTTCGGGACGATCGAAGACTTTGTTGGGATACAAGCGCTTCATCAAAATGCGGAATCCTCCGAACGCGATGCCCGCGATGATGGCCAGCCCCGCAAGGATCGCGCACAGCACCACGATGTTGAGAATCAACATGTACAAATCGTGCACCTGCCCGTTTTCGCTGGGAGTGTTCCAGGTAACGCTGGCTTCGTAATTCACTCGGCCCAGCAGCGATTTTGCGTCGCTGTCAGAGATACCGCCCGCGGCAATAGCCACGATGGGACCAGTGCGCTTGTCGCAGAAATTACCCGAGCAGATGATCGTCGATTCCCCGGAGCGTGCCTCTGGTATTTGACGCGCCGCATTGATGTGGCGCCGGTGTTCGGCTGCCAGTTGCGGCGTGGGATAAGAGATCAGCATCAGTGTGGCTTCGCCGCTCGATGTCTGGTAGCGGGCGAGGCTCACTTCGGCGCTGGTTGCGAAATCCACCTGGTCCGCGGAAACCGGCGACGCCATTGCTGAGAGCGCCAGCGGCCCCATCACATATTTTTGCGTATTCGGGATGTAATCGCGATGCGGCAAGAACTCGATGAATGAAGGTAAATTTCCGGAACTCCCGCTCGGCCGTGGCAACGTTCCCGCCAACTCGCGCAGCTCCGCGCCCGACATCGCTGACTCCTGGCTGAATTGCGCATCGATCAGCACCTGGCCACGGTAAAAAAGAACGCGGTCGCCGAGAGACGCTCCCTGATCGCCGATCTGCTCCTTCGTCATGTTGGGCTGCAGGTAGAACGTGTACGCGCCGAAGGCTCCCGAGGCATCGGCAAAGCGCGCGGCGCGAATCTTCAACGTGCGGCCATCGTCGCGCGTGTACGCCGCCGCGGCGAGATCGGTGAAGCGATATTCCTGCAGCACGCCCGCATTGGTCGAATCGGCCGCTGCAGGATCGCTGCTCGTCTTGACCGAACCGTTCATTTGCCAGCCAGCAAACTCCTGCGGCAGGATGGCAGGACTCTGAGTTTGTGGCGGATTGGCCGCAAAAGCCCCGCTCACTAGCCCGCCAAACACCACGAAAAAGGGAAGAAACCGGAGGAATTTCATGAAAGAAACGGAGAACACTTCTCCTCTCCATTAGACCACAAGGCTCGCGCAAAAGTTTCCCGCGGCGGCCAAATACTTGAACGACAGCAGGTTAGCCACACTCTGGCGAATGGTTACCGTCGTGCTTTCCACCTACCCGTCGGGGCCATTCCCAGTTGAGCCAAATCAGGGCAAACTGTACGCGGCTGAAGACTTCGCTGGGTGCACACAGACAAAATGAATCAGCGCCGCAAAGATCGCACAAAAGCTGTTCTCCCCGTAAAGATCAAGGGCAAAGACAGCGCGGGGGCGACCTTCGAGGAACTGGCGCATACCCTGGATGTCACGGCAGGCGGCGTGCGGCTCGGTTCGATTCGCCGCGAATTGAATGTGCTCGATGAGATCACGGTTTTTTATCGCCAGCAAAAAATGCAATTTCGCGTGGTGTGGGTGAAGAAAATGCAAGGCACCTCCGAGTTTCAGGTCGGCCTGCAGGCTTTGACCCACGACAAAGAGGGATGGGGACTCGGACAGGAGCAACAGAACGTCTCTATTTCACGGCTTTCCGTTTCTCTCGGTATTGCGTAGGAGAAATAGGAGAAGAGAATATGATGCGCTATTCATTTCGCAATCTTTGGGTCGATCAGGAGGGGCAGGACATTGCCGAATACTCGGTGATGCTGGCGGTGATTTTGGTCATCGTTGTGGGCACGGTCCGGCTCATCGGATCCAACGCCAGCAACGTGTTCTCTCAAGTGGGCAGTTCGATTCAGTAGTCCCCTCTAGTTTTGTGTCGAGCAGTAAGACTCCCGGCCAGCAGCTTTCATGGCATGCTGGCCTTTTTTATTTGCGCCTAACTGCGATTCGCGCAAGTCGCTGTCCTGTCGTTACTTGCCTTCGATTTGTCCTTGCATTGCAATGGAAGGCAGATATGGGCCGCATCTTCGGATTTCTTAGCGTGATCATTGTTATGGGAGCGGGGATGTACATCTACTCCCGTCAGGCGCAGAGCTCTTCCGCGGCTCTCGGTGCGAATAGTCCCAAGGCCGCGATCAACATTACCGGCGTCCGCACCGATCTGATGACGATCGCCCAGGCCGAACGCGGCTACTTCGCGCTGGAAGGGAAGTATGCTTCGCTCGATGAACTGATCGCGAGCCATTCGCTGAGCGTCACCCGCCAGCGTCCTCCGTATACCAGCGTCCTCCGTATACCTACGACGTTGAGACCAGCAGCAGCGGCTTCCGCGTCGTCGCCACCCGCACCACAGACGACGGCTCCGGCACGCCCGCCGAACTCTCAGTAGACGAGAATATGCAATTCCAGTCATCGCAGTAGCAGCAAGGGCATAGTAGGGGGTGCCCCACCCTTGTCGCGTTTTTAGCGACAGGGTGGGGATTTTGACTTCTGGATTTTGGGTTTGGGTCTTGACTTTGGAATTTGACTTTGGATTTTGACTTCTGACTTCTGATTTTCGGGATCGGCCCCTACTGACCCGCCCCCTTATCGATCTTGCTGGCCATCTTCACCCCGCTCAGCCCATCCACATACTTGGCGATTCCATGATAGAGGGATTCGGCGATGCGCTCGCGGTATTCGCTGGTTTCCAGGCGATGCTCGTCGGTGGGATTCGATACGAACGAGATCTCGGCCAGGATCGAAGGCATGTTCGCTCCGATCAGCACGATGAACGGCGCTTTCTTGACGCCGCGGTTGCGGATCGCCGGACTCTTCGCCGCCAACCCGCTGTGCAGCGACTCCTGCACGTCGCCGGCAAACTCGCGTGATTCCTCGATCTTCTCCTTGAGCGCGATTTTCTTCACCAGATCCTGCAGCTCGTAGATGGATTTTTCAGAAACCGCATTTTCCCGCGCCGCCACTTCCAGCGCCTCAGGCGACGACGTGAAATTCAGGTAATACGTTTCCACCCCGCGCGCATCCGCATCCCGGCTCGAGTTGGCATGAATCGAGATGAACAGGTCGGCGCGCTGCTGGTTGGCAATCGCGGTGCGCGTTTCCAGCGGGATGAACGTATCGTCCTTGCGCGTGTAAACAACTTCAGCGCCGAGCCGACTTTCGAGCAGCTTGCCCAGCCGTCTCCCAACTTCCAGCACCAGATCTTTTTCTTCCAGGCCGTTCGGGCCGATCGTGCCCGTATCGTGGCCGCCGTGCCCGGGATCGATCACGATCTTGCCAATCTTCAGTCCCAGAGCGCGAATCAGAGAACGGTCTCCGCTAGCCGTTGGCCTGGCTTCGCGAATGTCGAGATCGCTGCCGCTCTTGCGGCTGGCAACAAGTTTCGACGACGACTTGGCCCGCTTCCGGCTCGTCGTATGCCGCTGCGCGACGGCTGTGTCCGCTGAATCATCGTCGTCGTTGTCGACCACCACCTTGGTAGGCGCCGGCGCCTCTTTCTTGTTGTCGATATGCTTGGGCAGGTCGGGCAGTCCTCGCTTCGCTTCGGCCGCGCCCCGGGCCACGACTTTCGCGTCATCGTTCACGTCTTGCGTCGTTACCGGAGCCTTGCCCGCTTCGGCCCGCAGATTTTCTTTTGTTTGGCTGACCGCGTCGTCGGCCTGGGCCGCTTCTGCCGGCGAGGCATCGTCGTCATCGTCGGATTTTGATCCGCCGGTGGGAGGCGCTTCCACATCAGCCGTCTCATGCGTTGCAGGAGCTTTGCGGCGCGCGCTCTTGCCCCCGTCTTTTCCGTGAATATCGATAATTAGCCGGTAGGGATTGGGCAGCAGGAAGGCCTCGTAGTCCGAGAGATCGTCGACTTCCAACACCACCCGGGTGCGGCCCGGCTGAAACTGTGCCACCCGGATCTTCTTCAGAAATCCGTCGTCCACGTCGAAGCTTTTGCCCACCAGTGTCGAAGCCAGCTTGGTATCGCGCAAGTCGAAAAAGATGCGGTCGGGATTTGAAATGCGCTGCGAGCCGAACTTGACCTCGCTCTCCAGATCGATCGCAACCCGCGTGTAGTCCGGAGTCGACCAGTGCCGGATCGCCGTCACTCGCGGCAACCGCTTCGATCGCGGCTCGGGAGACTGCGCAGCATCGGCATCAGCATGCGCCGACGCGTCGTCTGGAGCGGAACTCTGCGCGTCGCCAGCGTCGCTTCGGCGATCGTCATTCTTCGGACCATCACTCCTACGATCGTCGGCCTTGCCATCCTTCGCGCCAGCATCTTTCCGCGAGGCAACTACTTTCCCGGATTTCTTCTCGGCTTTTTTCTCCGCCGCCGCTTCCTGATCGAGTTCAGAGACGGCCTGTTGAGCGTCTTCCGCCAGCCGGTTATGCGGATAGCGCCGCAGAAATTCCGCAAAGGTTGCGCGCGCCTGCTCGGGATCGTTCAGATCATCCTTATAGATTTCTCCGATCGTGAACAGCGCATCGCAGCGATACTTGCTGCCGGGATACTCCCGCCGCAGAAACTTATACTGCGCGATCGCTCCGTTCAGGATCTTGTCGTCATCGAACCGCCGCCCCATCTCCACCAGCGTTTCGGCGACCGCAACCGCGCTGGGATCGGCTTTGCTGGACGTGGGAGCTCCGAAATAGACGCTCCGGTAGGCATTGATGGCGCGCTGGTAGTCGTGCCGGGTGCGCTCGGCGGGAGGACGTCCGTTGAGCGCCTCGCGCATGCGGTCGGCGGCGGCATAGTGCTCGCGGGCCCACGCCTCGCTATGATGGGCGCGGCCACGGGCGTGCGCTATCGCTCCGGGGAGCGCCAACACCACGAGCAGCGCTGCCCAGCGCATGCCACGCTGGCTGATTGTCATCTTCAAGGTCGCCGGTCCATTGTCATCCTGAGGCGGACGCTTTTTCCGCCGAAGGATCCAGGCGAGCCGCGCGAAGCGTCGCGTATTTTGCGACGCATAACCCGCGCGTTTGGCTCGCTTCTCTGTCTGCGGTCCAATTACGCTAAGTTGAACTGCCTAAAGGTACCTGAGAGATTCCAAATACGAACTTCGGGGTGCCCCATTCAAACTTCGGGTGCCCCATCCTTTGTCGCGCTTTTTGCGACAGGGTGGGGATTTTGCTCTCCCCGTTCACAAGTCACTGCCCTAAACAGATGCCGCGAACCCTAATCGGTGTTGCTGATGTAAAGCACGCCACGCGCATCTCGTTGAACCTTCACGGGATCGTGATTCGCCCCCGTCGGAGAAAGATCGAACCCTCCGTAGTACAAGTTCGTAATCCTCCGCACATAATTCTGCGTCTCGGCAAAGTGCGGCACGCCTGCACTGCGCGCCACCGCTCCCGCCCCAGCGTTGTAAGCGGCCAGGGTCAAATTCACGTCGCCGTTATAGTTTTCGAGCAACTGCTTCAAATGTCGAACCCCGGCATCCACGTTTTGTTCCGGATCGAAAGGATTCTTCACATTCAGTTGCCGCGCGGTGGTGGGCATAAGCTGCATCAGTCCCATCGCTCCCTTGCGCGACACCGCGTTCGAATTAAAGTTGGATTCTACTTTGACCACCGCCCGCACCAGGTTCGGATCCACATTGTGGCGCGCCGCCGCCATCACGATCGACGCGTCAATCTCTTCCTGCGATGCCTGATGGCCGCCCGCATTGGCGGCTACGATTTTCGCGTTCGCCGATTGCGCAGAATCGTGCCCAAAATACTGGCTGACCTCTGCGGCCGCCGAGCGCGCGGCCTGCATCGAGGCTGTACTCGCTCCCGGCACCGGCTTCCAGCGTTTCTCTTTGCCGCTCCAATAGACGAGAGTCGAACGCCGAGCGGGCGCAGCCTGCGCCTGCCGCTGGCGCGCCGGCGCATCCTCGTTCACATAAATCTTGCGCCCATGTTCTTCTTCCGTCGTGATGCCGCGGGCGGGCTTATCCCCTTCCGCAGCCCAAACTTGCGGCGCAGCCAGAGTCAAGGAGGTCGCGATTGCCGTGGTGGCCGTCAGCATTGCGAGTTGCAGGCGCTTTCGCATATCCGGGCGTTCTCCCATTCACCGAACCTTTGCCGAAAAGGCTTCAAGCTTCAGACAAACCTAGCCCTCCCGTGCTCTACCCGGAACCTGACGGAGAATCCTGAACCAGAGTAGGACGATTATAGGCGGGGGTGATAGGCCCGGCAATCTCTCCGAAGGGAGTAGAACCAGCGGAGTAATTCCAGCCAAGCGCTAGAATCCTATGCCCATTAGAGCATTCTGAGAATCAAGGCGGAGATGCCGGAAGTAACCCTGTGGATGGTTACTCAGGGTCGCATCCGTAAATGCCAGGAGACGGTGCTGATGATTTGCGAATGCAGCCGAAGGGACAGCCGCTTCGTCGTAGAGATTAAGGAGTCGAGTGTCGTAAAGATTGTTGTGGGGACAGCCGCCCTCGGCTGTCCAGCCGCGAAGCGGCGGCATTCATTAGCCCAGCGCGTAAGCGCTGGGAATGTGGAGCAGAACAAGCCGAGTCCGCTTTAAGCGGACGGCACCCACAGGTCCAATTCGCCCTAAGGCCTGGTTTCGGCAACTGTGCAAGCGGTCACGCGCCGACGGTCACTTGCACAATGAGCAACGCTGCGTTGCAATCAGCTACACATGATTGAGAAGCGCAGCGTCTTCGCGCACCTACTGGGAGCACTTCTGCTTGTACCAGTGATTTCACCGCCGTCTGTCGCACAGGCGCCGCCGCCCACAAACAGCGAGGCAGCGGTGAGCGGGTTAGCAACGACGCCTTTTGTTGGCTGCTACCAAGTCAGTGTTGGCCGGTGGTGGCCTTGGTCCTTTGGCGAAGACACAGTATTCGTAACTCCACCCAGCCGAATACGATTACTGTCGCAGCGCGGGACAGAGGGGTTTGAAGACAATGGCTTCATCATTCGGGTTCTTCCGCCCGACAAAGAAGCGGTGCATGGAATCCGCAGGGTTTCGTCGTATTGGACGGTGAAATCGACTAAGGATGTTGACCTGGTCTGGACCGATGGCCTTACCGGCGTCATTCTCAGGCTAAACAAACGGGGAAACGACCTGCGAGGATGGGCACATCCCCATTTCGATTTTCCTCATTTCATACCCCGAACCGCTCACGTCAGGGCCCGAAAAATGCCGTGCGATGAGCCGGGGACTGCACCAACTGCGCCATGACTGGCGCAACACCTCCATCTCGCTCGCTGACTCTCGCATTTCGCATCAGCCGGTCGCCAGGAACAAGCCGAACGAAACCCGAAGACCGCCGAGCACGCCCACTCCAAACCTACTTCTCCAGCGCCGCCGCGAACGCGTCCAGCGACAGCGACCGCAACAGATTCCGCCGCATGCCGCGCTCCACCTCGGCCAAACGGTCCGACGCCGCGGTGATCCAGGCAAAATCCGCCGACTCCGCCAACCGCTTCAACTCCGTCGCAATGTCGGTATTCCGCACCAACTCCGGAGCGCCCGAATCGATGAACACCAGATCGCGCAGCAGCGAATACAGCGTCCGAATCAGCGCCTCCGTCTTCTCCCGCCCCTCGGCCCCCGGACGATAGGTCTCGGTAATCTTGAACAGTTCGCTGTGCTCGCCGCCGCGCAATGCCGACTTGAGAATCGCCAGCGCATGATCGCGCGCCGCCGTGTAAGCTGCCAGATCAAAGCTGCGCGCTCTCCCCACCGCGCCCTCGCTCAACCGCGCCACCAGCGCCCGCTGCGCCGCCTTCCACTCCGGATGATGCTTCTCCAGATCGCGCTCGATCTCTTCCGCCGGCAGCGCGCCGAGCGTGAACACCATCGACCGCGAGCGGATCGTCGGCAGCAACTCCCCCGGATTCTCCGTCAGCAAAAAAATCGTCGCGAACTCCGGAGGCTCCTCCAGCACCTTCAGCAACGAGTTCGCCGCCTCCTTCATAAACGCCGAATCGGTGAAAATGTATACCCGCTCCCGGCCCTCTGCCGGACGGTAATAGATTGTCTCGATCACCCGCCGCACCTGATCCACCTTGATCATCATCTGCGGCGGGTCGGGAGGAATCACCAGCACATCGGGATGCGTCTGCACGAACAGGCGCGTCTCTTTCTTGTCGGTCTCGCGCAGGTTCTCACGGGCCTCGACCGCTTCCGCAAAGCGCGCATCCAGATCGCCCGCCTGCGCAATGCGAGTGCAGTTCGCGCACGAGCCGCAGAAATCCGGAAGCCCCTCGCTCTTAGGAGGCGTCAGGCAGTTCAGCGTCTGCGCCAGCATCAACGCCAGCGTGTACTTGCCCGATCCCGCTCCGCCCGCCAGCACCACCGCATGCGGAAAATGATCGCGCGCCAGCATGTCGCGCAAGCGATGAATAATTTCGGCGTTGCCGTGAAAATCAGAAAATCCCATGCTTGACCTGAACCCGAGATCTACCACCGAGACACAGAGCCACGGAGGAAAATAACCCTCTTGAAAAATTCGTAAAGCCTTCCTCCGTGCCTCGGTGCCTCCGTGGTGAAACAACTCTTTACATCTTCAGCTTCTTCTGCACCACTTCGCGGATGAGCGCATGCGTCTGTCCTGGCGTCCCGCGTGCGTCGACCATGACCACCCGCCCCGGCTCCCGCTTCGCAATTGCCATGTATCCGTCGCGCACGCGGCCAAAGAACGAACGTGTCTCCGACTCAAAGCGGTTCTCATCGTGGCCGCGGCTGGCATTCTTCGGGTCGCGCTTGTTCCGCCGCCGCGCCCGGCTCACGCTGGCGTGCGGATTCGAATCCAGCAGCAGCGTCAGATCGGGCTGAAGATTCCCGCACAGCACACGATGCAATTCCCGCACCGCATCGCTTCCCAGTCGCCGTCCGCTGCCCTGGTACGCCTCGGTCGAGTCGGTAAAGCGGTCGCACAAAACGACGGCGCCGGCCGCCAGCCCCGGCTCGATCACTTCTGCGATATGCTGCGCGCGCGAGGCAAACATCAGCGCCATCTCCGCCAGCGGAGCCAGCCCCGCTGTCCCGGAATCGAGCAGCACCTTGCGAATCTTCTCTCCCGTCGCGGTCCCGCCCGGCTCCCGCGTCTCGACGACTTTGTGTCCCCGCTCGCGCAGCGCCGCCGCCAGCTTCCGCATCTGCGTGCTCTTGCCCGTTCCGTCGAGCCCCTCAAACGTGATGAATTTTCCTCGCCGCGACATCCCTCGGAATGATATCAGCGGAAGGCGTACCTGGAATTTCCCAGCCACAACAGAAACACCGCGCCAGCTAAGAAGAACCAGCCCGAGGCAAAGATGATCCATCGTCCGATCGTGACCTTCCGCTGCCTCCCCTCGATCGAAAGGCCAGCGCGCGACGCCGGCGGCTTTTGTCGCACTTTGAAATTACGAAGCCGCACCCACACCACAAAGTCAACGGCCGCACCCACAATGCAAACGGCTACCGGGAAACCGACCTTCATGGAGTGTGCCTTTCCCTAACGGCAGGTATCCTATCATCGCTCAATTCCAGCGACGCCCCGAGTCCCTTGTAGCGCCTGAATTCAAAACCCTTACCACGAAGGACACGAGGTAACACGAAGGAAACCCGCCAGCAAAGCCTTCGTGATCCTTCGTGTCCTTCGTGGTGAATGCTTCTTCTGCATCCAACTGGGCCGCTCCCCGCCCTGTACGGTACGACTTTCGTGCTGCTATAGTCGTAATCATTAGCTGCACTGTGGGTTTGCGTTCATCCCAATCATCGAGGGCCCGAAAGATAATGAAAGTCGCAAATGTCCTGGGGATTTTCTGTGTCACGCTCTGCTCTATTTTCAGTTGGTGCGCGACCGCGCCCACCGTCACGATTCACGTGGATGCCACCACTGCTCCCCGCAAAATTTTCCATGCCTCTCTGAAGATTCCCGCCGCTCCCGGCGACCTCACTCTCTACTATCCCAAATGGATTCCCGGCGAGCACGCTCCTGACGGCCCCGTCATCGATCTCGCCGGATTATTTTTCAAGGCCAATGGCGCTCCGCTCAAATGGCGCCGCGATCTGCTCGACGGCTTCACCATTCATGTCGAAGTCCCTGCAGGCGTGCATGAAATCGATGCCGAGCTCGACTTCCTTTCGCCCGCCACCTTTGAAAGCGGATTCTCCGCCGGATCGTCCGCCACTGCCAAACTCGCCGTCATCAGTTGGAACCAGGTTCTGCTCTATCCCAAGGGCTGGAAGGCCGACGAGATCAATTACACCGCTTCCCTGAAACTTCCCGACGGATGGAAATTCGGCACGCCCCTGCCTATCGCCAGCCAGAGCGGCAATGAGATTCACTTCTCCACCGTTTCTCTGACCACGCTGGTGGACTCACCCGTGATCACCGGTGAATATCTCAAGGTCGTTCCCCTAGCGCAGGATCCCCCCACGGAAATGGATATCGCCGCCGACAGCGCCGCCGCCCTCGACGCTCCGCAGGAAGTTTGGGACCACTACAAGAATCTTGTCGATCAGGCGCAGAAGCTCTTCGGAGCGCATCATTATCGCGACTATCATTTTCTCTACACGCTCAGCGATCACGTCGCGCACTTCGGCCTCGAACACCACGAGTCCGACGACAGCCGCGTGGATGAACGCGCCCTCGTCGACGACGCTTCCCGCAAACTTTCCGCCGGACTGCTGCCGCATGAATACGTGCACTCCTGGAACGGAAAGTATCGACGCCCCGCCGACCTCGCCACTCCCGACTACCAGCAGCCCATGCAAGACGACCTGCTCTGGGTTTACGAAGGACTCACCAACTATCTCGGCTTCGTGCTCACCGCCCGCAGCGGCCTGCTCTCGGCCCCGCTCGACCGCGATGACCTGGCAACCACCGCCGCCGAACTCGATCATCTTCCCGGCCGCGAATGGCGCAATCTGCAAGACACCGCCGACGCCGCGCCGCAACTTTATTTCGCGCCGCAAGCCTGGTACTCCTGGCGCCGCGGCACCGACTTCTATCAGGAAGACACGCTCAACTGGCTCTGGGTCGACGTCATCATTCGCCAGCAGAGCAATGGCAAAAAATCCATCGACGATTTCTGCCACCTCTTTCACGGCGCGCCCAGCACCGGACCCGCGCTCAAGACCTACACCTTCGACGACATCGTCAACGCGCTGAATCAGGTTGTCCCCTACGACTGGCGCGGCTTCTGGACCGAGCGCCTCACCAATCACGGCCCCGGCGCTCCGCTGGGCGGCATCACCGGCAGCGGATGGAAGCTAACCTATGACGACACGCCGTCGGAAATGCTGACCAGCGCCGCGGCAATGTATCACGTCGTTCCCGCCGGATTCGCGCTCGGCCTCAACTTGCACGATGACGGCGAGATCGTCGACACGATCGAGAACGAAGTCGCGGCCAAGGCCGGCATCGGCCCCGGCATGAAATTAATCGCCGTCAACGGGCGCCGCTTCTCGCCCGACATTCTGCGCGAGGCCATCCGATCGGCAAAAAACAGCACCGCTCCCATCGAACTGCTCGTCGAAAATGACGATTATTTCAAGACCTACAAACTCGATTATCACGGCGGCGAAATGTATCCACACCTAGTCCGTGACGAATCAAAACCAGATCTGCTGAGCGAAATCCTCAAAGCAAAGTAAGCGGAATGTGCAGTGGGTGCCCCATCCTTGTCGCGCTTTGTGCGACAGGGTGGGGCCTTTGACATCCCGCAATCCGTTCAAGCGTAGCGCCGGCGTCTCGCCGGCTGTCGTGGGAGCGTCACGCCCCCACGCCCGCTGCGGTACAATCGCATCCGTCCATGACTCCGATCCGCTGCGGCGCAATCGCTCTCTTCCTGCTGTCCTACGCAAACCCGTCCTCGTCTCAGACGATCCTCGGCTTCACGCCAGCATCCTCCGCGCGCGAAACTGAGATCGAATCCAAATTCAAATCCATCCCCAACCCCGACGAAGAACGCCGCCAGCACCGCATCTTCACCCAGGAACCTCACGTCGCCGGATCCAAGCGCAACAACGAACTCGCCGAATACATCCGCGACGAATGGAGGAAGCAAGGCCTCGAAGACGTCGTCATCCGCCGCTACGACGTCTACGGCACCAATCCAAAGTCCGCGTCGCTTGAAATGATCGCCCCCACCCACTACCAGGCCACGCTGCGCGAGGCCCCGCTCGACGCCGATCCCGATTCGAAAAATCCCGCGATCAGCGGCGCATGGCTCGGCATGTCCATTTCCGGCGAAGTCACTGCACCCGTCGTCTACGCGCACAGCGGCAATCCCGAAGATTACGATCTGCTACGCCAGAACGGCATCAGCGTGAAAGGCAAGATCGTCCTCGTGCGCTACTCCAATCCCTATAGTTATCGCGGATTCAAAGCGCTCACCGCGCAGCGCGAAGGCGCCGCCGCCATGCTCGTCTACAGCGACCCGGCTGACGATGGATACAAGCAGGGCAAGGTCGATCCCGACGGCCCGTGGGGTCCCGAGTATCACATCCAGCGCGGCTCAATCACTTACGATTTCATGGTCCCCGGCGATCCGCAAACGCCCGGCTGGGCCTCGGTGCCTGGCGCGAAACGCATTCCGATCGAAGACGCGGTCTCAGCCCCAAAAATTATGGCGCTCCCACTCTCCTGGCACGATGCCAAGCCTCTGCTCGAAAACATGGACGGCCCGCTCGCTCCGCGCGATTGGAAGGGAGAAGACTGGCAAGGCGGTCTGCCCATTCAATATCACCTGGGCGGCGAGCGCGTAAAAGTCCATCTCAAGATCGAAATGGAGAACGGCCTCCAGCCTTATTACGTCGTCGAAGGCCGCATTCGCGGCTCGGAGTTGCCCGACGAGTGGGTCGTCCTCGGCAATCACCGCGACGCCTGGGTCTTCGGCGGAGTGGATCCTTCGAGCGGCACCGCCTCGATGATGGAACTCACCCGCGCCCTCGGCCAACTAAAGCAGCAAGGCATGCGCCCGCGCCGCACCATCATCGTCTGCAGTTGGGACGGAGAAGAGGTCGGCCTCACCGGTTCCACCGAATGGGGAGAGCAATTCGCCGGCGAGTTGCGGCAGAAAGCCGTCGCCTACATCAACGTCGACGAAGCCACGTCAGGCGCGAATTTTCACGGGCAGGCCGTCGCTTCGCTAGCTCCCATGCTGGTCGAAACCACTCGCAGTTTGCAGGATCCCTCCGACAAAAGTCTGTACGACGCATGGAAGGCGTCCGCCGAGCGCGAGAAGGAAGGCAAAAAGTCGACGCAATTCAGCGACTCCGGCGTCGCCAATGACAGCCTCGCCGACACCCGCATCGGCAGCGGCTCCGACCACACCGTCTTCCTCAACTTCATCGGCATGCCCGTCCTCGGCCTGGGATTCGAAGGGGACTACGGCGTCTACCATTCTGCCTACGACGATTTCTATTGGGTAAACCACTTCGGCGATCCCGGCTATCGCTACCACACGCTGATGTCACAACTCTGGGGCGTCACCGCCCTGCGCCTCGCCAACGCCGACCTGCTCCCCTTCGACTTCGCGACGTACGCCAGCAACATCCGTCAGTTCGTTAACGAACTCGCCAGCCATAACAATAAATTTGTCATCCTGGGCAGTCCCCAAGCTTCTCTTGTTTCGGGCAGCCCCCAAAAATTTGTCATCCTGAGCGGAGTGGCGGATTCGCGAAGCGAATCCGCCACGCAGTCGAAGGACCCCGTGCCCGCATGCGCCACCTGCGCCCCCAACGGGAGTTTCCATTCCGGCTTCGTATCGAGCTCGATAAGCACCCAGAACTCGGCAGCAGCCCTGGATCTGAGCCCAATCCTAAAGCAAATCGACGCCTTCGAAGCCGCCGGCAAGCAACTGAACGAATCCCTCACCCGCAAACTAGCCGCGGGCTCAATCGACCCCAAACTCGCCCTAACGCTGAACCACGGCATGATGCAGGTCGAACGCAACTGGCTCAACCCCGACGGCATCCCCGGACGCCCCTGGTTCAAACACATCCTCTACGGCGCCCGCTTCACCTACGCGCACCTTGAATTGCCGGGATTAACCGAAGCGGTAGAAAAGCAGGACTGGGCAACAGCCAGGCAGCAAGCCGAAATCCTCCAGCGCGCGCTAGAGAAAAATACGAAGTTACTCGAGCAGCTGAACGCAACCCTGACTCAATAGATTTGCACCACAGCGAACATGTCATTTTGAGCGAAGTTTTCGTCCGCGAAAGCGGACGAACACGCAGTCGAAGGATCCCTACCCCCCGGACTCACATCGTGCGGGGTGCCCCACCCTTGTCTCCGCGCATTTTGCGGAGACAGAGCCTGCCCTGAGCGAAGCCGAAGGGGTGGGGACTTTGACTTGCCCTTTATGTCTGTTGGATTTTCGGAGACAGACGGGTTGGAGCGCAGTCCATCCGTCCGTCCGATATTTACCCGTGTCTGGAAAACCGTGACAGACTTATTCCCGCGCTTCCATGACCGCATTACACCCTACGCGCTTTGACCACCCGCATTTGTAGACCGAGACTGACCACATACGCTCCAATAATGAGAAACATCAGATTTTGGTTGCCCATGATCATGCTGAGGTACTCACTGAATCCGCCGATCATGGCTCCAATCAGGTTTGCTCCGAAGAACGACGATGGGTGCAACGCTTGGCGGAAGGTCGTAGAGAAGATCAGGCCGGCAAAAAAGATCGGCAGAGGCACCACGAGCACAGACCACAGTAATCGTTCGTCGAAACTTAACGCCAGAATAGCGTCGCGCTTGACCAAGTAGAGCAGCACAAGAGTCGCGATCAGCGGCGCGTACAGCCACGTCCCGAAACGTGTCATGCGCATGGCCACCAGGTTCGCAGCCAACACCATCAGAAGGACGCCCGTTACAACCACCAGAGTTACAAACCACGTGGTGCCAAAGTACAGGGAACAGTCCGCGATGCTCTTCGTCTCCAGCAGCAGAAAGCCCAGGCCCAGAAACAGAAAGTGAGCGTCGTTCATCCCGAACCCTCGACCTCGCAGCATAAACACCGCCGGTATCGTAATCGCCAGCAGAATTCCGATCACGATCAGGTAGTCCGCCGGGATGGTTTTGCGAGAAAGGTACAGGAAGGGCCAGTCGTCTGTAGGAGCGACGGCATCGGACAAGTCGTCGCCCGCGGGGAAGACTGTGCGCACGAATCGGCCATACTGCTGCGGCGGGTCCGCGTGCTTGCCACGGAAGGCGCAGATCACCACCTGTCCCTGGCTTTCATAAACCACCGGCATCTGGTCCGTCGCGAGTGCAACCATTCGCACCAACTTGCGAGCGAGCCACTCGTGCCCGGCCATGAAGGAAAGGGACAATACTCCATTGTCGTTCAGCAACCGGAAGGCCGACTGCATGCTCTGCACGGTGTAGATATAACCGTCCAAGCGGATATTGCTCATCGAGCTGAACAGTGTTTGTGAATCCAGAAAGCCGAAGACGACCATGTCGTATCCGCCGCTTGACCGCCGCAGAAAGGCGCGGGCGTCTTCGACATGTACGTGGACCTTCGGATTCTCGTAGATTGCCGAAGCATTGAATCGGTCAGACAGCTTGACTAACATCGGATCGATTTCGACCGCGTCCACCTGTTCAGCTCCGTTCAGCACCGCAATCTCTGTGTCCGTGCCGTGCCTCCTCCCGCTCCTAACATGAGCACCCGGCGGTGGGCCGCAGCCAGCGCATACGGCAGATCGTATTGTGCCCGCCCATCGAGAATCTCGGCTCTTTTCTGCGCAGAATAGCGGGTCGGATCGGAGGTCCCGTCGCTCTGCAGAAAATAGTGGTTGACCCTCACATCATAGATTGGAGGATCCTGCATCGTGCGCAGTCCCGGATGCGGCTCTCGCACGGGAGCCTTGCTTCCTTTTTCGGTCACGATGATGCAATAGTACGGGGACCAGATTGCACTCGAAGTCACCGCAAAATAGACCCCGGCGATCGACAGAGCCAACAAAGGGATCGCGCGCAACCACCGTCCTCGCGGAAGAAGCAGAATAATTGCAAAAGTGATGAACCCCATTCCCAACGTTGGCGAGAAGTGCCTCAGCGAGAAAAGTCCGAAGCACAACGTCCCCGCAAGGCTGCCGCCCAAGTCCCAGGAGTAGGCCGTTAACGGCGGCAGAGCATCAAATAGCGATCCGATCCGCTGCCCCAGCGGTACGAACACGATTGCGTTGCTGACGAAAATACCCACCAGGCTTATGTAACGCACGAGCTGAGGAGAAGGCGTATAGAATCTGCTCTCCGAGGCAGTGGTCGGCAGGGTGATGAAATGGGCAATCAACAGCCATACCACGTTGATCAGCAGCAAAGCTGGCAGCCATCCAAAAAGCGACTTTCTTCTTTTCCCAAGGATCGCTCCCACACCCAGACCGAGGAAAGAACTGATCAATATCAGATTGGCGTAATAAGCGATCAGTCTTACGACCGCAGGCGCCCAGCGAATCAGCATCAATTCGAGAAAGAGGGCGAGGAACGACAGACAGAACAACTCCAGCCCGCGCCGCGGCCCGGCCTTCAAATCCGTCGCCTCAGACAAGGGCACAGCAGGTGATTCGATGGAAACCATCAAAGCTTCTCCTTAAGATGCATCGGGTGCCCCACCCTTGTCGCGCTTTTTGCGACAGGGTGGGGACTTTGACTTTCCCAGCGTAGCTCTCACCCCCGAGCCGCTCTCATCTCCCGTTCCATCACTTTTCGCAGCGCGCGGTTGATGCGGGTCTGGTACCGCCGCCCGTCTTTCTTGAACCAGGCCAGCACGTCCGCATCCAGGCGCAGCGTCACCGGCTTCTTCAGCGGACGGTAAAATTCCATTGCCTCCGAAAGCGCGAACTTTCGCCGCCTCGGTTCCTGCGCCGCGGCCATCAATGTCAGCCCGGCCCGTTTCCCCTTGCCTCGCGACTTTCCCGTTTTCCCGCCCGCCGGACGCGCCCCGCGCCGATTTTTTAGATTTTTCGTAACTCTCTGCTTTTTCATGGCTTATCGCTGTTTGTACGTACAATAGTGTACTAGAAATGTTCCTGCAGGAACATTTCGCAGGTTCTAAAACAAGCCTCAACCGGCCAGATCTTCCGCCGCTATTTCCTCTTCGGCGTCTTCCGTCATGAAGGCGAACGCCTCCTGCGGCACCGGATTCTGCCATACCGGCGCAAACGACTGCCGATGCAGCGGCGTAGGCCCGAACTCGCGCAAAGCTGCAATGTGCTGCGGCGTGCTGTATCCCTTGTGCGAAGCCAGCCCGTACGCGGGGAAGACCACGTCCCAGTCGCGCATCATGCGGTCGCGCTCCACCTTGGCCAGAATCGAAGCAGCCGCAATCGAAGCCGAGAGCGCATCGCCATGGATGATGGGTTTCTGCGGCAATTCACAATCGATCCGCATCGCGTCGATCAGCAGATGGTCAGGAGCCGGCGCCAGCCGCATCACCGCTTCGCGCATGGCGGCTCGCGACGCGTGATAGATATTGATCTGATCGATGCGTCCTGCGTCCACGGCTGCGACCGCCCATCCAATGGCGTGCTCGCGAATGCGCTCCGCCAGCACCTCGCGCCGCTCCGGCAACAGCAGTTTGGAATCGCGCAGCCCGCGCACACGATACGTCGGATCGAGGATCACCGCCGCCGCGACCACGCAGCCAAACAGCGACCCGCGCCCCACTTCATCGACTCCGGCAACGAGATGCGCCCCCGCGCTCCAGGCTTTTTTTTCGTAGCGCAGCGTGCAGCGCAGCTTCTTCAGCAGCCGCAATTTCGCGGCCGATGCGGAAAGGTTGCGTGCAGTCGGCGACTTGAGAACAGAGGATGCCATGTCAGAACGCTTGGGAGTTATTCTCATCTTCACCGAGCCGCACCAATCCTTGCAAGCGGATTCACGACGCGGTAGTCCCTCTGCCGGGTCAATGGCTCTTTCGACGGGTTCGAATCTGGCCAATTGGTAACCACGGTTTGATTACGAACGGCCAATTGTCCTGTTGGACATGTGCTGATAAGTTCGACTCACAAGGGCCTCCAGCTTTGCAGAACAAGCCAAACCCGTCGCCCGAAGATGGCCTTCTCTCTGGGAAGCGCGTACACCTAGCGCTGCCCGTGCGTTGGAGCTTCGCCGGACAGGAAAGCCGCGGCGCCTCTGAAATAGCCTGCACCTACGACATTCATCCTAATGGTGCCCGGCTGCTTGGTGCTCGCCAGCCAAGCGTGGGCGATCTGGTCGTGGTCGAGCGAGGCCGTAACAAGTCGATCTGCCAGGTGATCTGGGCAGCAGATCCGAACTCGGTTCTCCGCGGACAATTCTCCGTGCAGTGTGTCGAACACAAGACTCCGTGGGATGAAGAGTTGCGGCAAATGGAAGAGCAATATCAGCCGCTCATCCTTGATGGCCGGCGGAATGGCGCGCCCGCCCGCGGTTTCAGCCGTCCGGACGCGAACCGCCGCCAACGTCCGCGCTTCGAAGTCGAAGGGCAGGCCGAGGTCATCGACGGTGTCCAGCACCTGACCGCTGTGGTGCACGAGATTTCCGAATACGGCGCACGCATCGCGGCATCGGAACTGCTGCGCCCCGGAACCGACTTCCGGCTCACGCTGAACGTGCTCGATGTCAGCCTCGCGCTCAAGGCCCAGGTGAAGTACATGGTTGGAAATCTGGGGATGGGCGTCGAGTTCCAGGAAATTCGCCGGGGCGACCGTCCCTTGCTGAGCTACGTGCTCAGCAAACTGCGCAATAGCAGATTCGAAGATTTCGTCCCCGTCGAAGTTGTCACCGAACCTCGCGCCGCGGCCGTTGGATTCTAGCCACGCCTGCCATCCTCTGAGATCGAGCCCAGTTGCGCCAAGCCGGTTGGCGCGCTTTTATAAAATGAATCAGCTTCATCGTGGGCACGTAGCTCAAACGGATAGAGCATCGGATTGAGCTAGTTTCAAAATCGTTCAAGGCATCTCAGGCTAGGGCACGTCTTGCCCTGAGGGTAGGAAGCTGCGTATTGTTGCGGTGTGAAATTCCCGCGCTGCAGTGGCATCTTGTTGCACCTTACTTCTTTGCCCGGGCGCTTCGGCATCGGTGATCTCGGGTCCTGCGCCTACGAATTCGCGGACTTTCTCTTCGCCGCCGGACAAAAGTTATGGCAAGTCCTGCCTCTGAATCCCACGGGATACGGCGATTCTCCGTACCAGTGTTTCTCCGCTTTTGCCGGCAATCCGATGTTGCTCAGTCTCGAGCGCTTGCGGGAGCAAGGCCTGCTCCAGAATTCAGACTTGGACTTGACTCAGTCGCCCGCGTTTCCCGAGGACTCCGTCGAGTACGGGCCGGCGATCACGTTCCGAATGGCGGCTCTGCGCCGGGCAGCGCAGGTTTTCTTTGGCGACGCTTCCCGCGCCGATCATGCAGCCTTCGATCGTTTTAGCGAGAGCGCCCGTTCGTGGCTCGACGACTACGCGCTTTTCATGGCCTGTAAAGATGCACACCAGGGAACCATGTGGACCACGTGGGCCCCCCCCATTCGCGGGCGAGACGCGAATGCTATGAAGGAGTGGTCGCGGAAACTTGCGGCTGAAGTCAAAGCCTACAAGTATTGGCAGTTCGAATTCTTCCGGCAGTGGGAGGGTCTCAAGAACTATTGCCAGCAGCGCGGTATCCTTTTCATGGGTGACATCCCAATTTACGTCGCGCACGACAGCGCCAACGTCTGGGCTCATCCTGATTTGTTCTGGCTCGACGAGCAGGGCCGTCCCACCGTGGTCTCCGGCGTGCCGCCGGATTATTTCAGCGCCACCGGACAGCTTTGGGGGAATCCTCTTTATCGCTGGGATCTGCTCGCGGCCAACGGATACAAATGGTGGATCGAGCGCTTTCGTGCCGCGCTCGCCCTTTTCGACGTGATGCGCCTCGATCATTTCCGCGGCTTCGAAGCTTACTGGGAGGTCCCAGCCACTGAGACGACGGCCATGCATGGGCGCTGGGTAAAAGGACCGGGCGACAAGCTCTTGTCGGCGCTCCAGAACGCCTTTGGCGATCTGCCGATTGTGGCGGAAAACCTGGGCGTGATCACTCCCGCGGTAGAGAAGCTGAGAAAACAGTTCGGTCTGCCGGGCATGAGTCTTTTACAATTCGCGTTCGGTACGGATCCGCAAGGGCCGTCGTTTCGCCCGCATAATTACAATCGCGACCTGGTGGCATACACCGGCAGTCACGACAACGACACGACGGTCGGCTGGTGGTCGAGTTCGGGTGCGGGCGACAGCACGCGCACTCCCGAGGATGTCCGAAAAGAGCACGAATTCGCCCGCGCGTATCTCAACTGCGACGATGTCGATTCCGAGATTAACTGGGCGATGATCCGGACAGGTCTGGCGTCGGTCGCAGACGTGGCGATCGTTCCGTTGCAGGATGTGCTCGGCCTGGGCAGCGAGGCGCGCATGAATCTTCCCGGTAAGATTAGCGGAAACTGGAAGTGGCGTTATCGTCGGGGAGCGTTGACTGCCGAGTTGAGTGCGAGATTGCGATCGCTCGTCATGCTTTACGATCGCTAGACAGAATGGAGCGGGAAGAATTCGCCGCAGAAACGTCGTCGGCAGGAAAATCCATGGACAAGCCGCCACGAACCTTCTGGCAAATCTGGAACATGAGCTTCGGTTTCCTCGGCATCCAGTTTGGCTGAGGGTTGCAGATGGCGAACATGTGCCACATGCCTAAAATCGAGTCTTCCATCCAGCACTCGACCTTCACCGACCACTGGATCCGCAAGCCCATCCCATGACAGATCTGGCTCCACTTTGGGCCGGTTGACAGTTCCTCAGAGCACCTTACAACGCCCAAGCTGGCTGTCGATTCAGAACATCTTCACTCCACGGGCGCCGGCGGTGCGCATGTAGGGAGTGATGCTGCGATCCGCCAACCAGTGCAAGAACTCCCCGTTCCCGCAGGTCGCTAGTTGTTCCTCGGCGGTGACGGAACGGAAGTTAGAAGTATCCAACTCGCCCGAACACCGCAGAACAGCAATGCGCCAAGGGTCACGGTAAGCAAAGCGAACAAGCTGCCATCATACGCCGCCAATATGTATGTGACGATCGGGATGACCGACAGCATTATGATGAGCAGCGCGCCCAAAATTCCGGTGCCGACAAATCCGCCGCCCGATGCCGTTGCTGCGAGCGTCGTGAATAGTCCGCCAGTGAGCCACACGCCGAGTAACATTGCACCACCAACCCATTTGAAATCCCGCTTTACCCCGAACCGTCGTGCGACGACATAGGCAAACAGGAATATTGCCGGCAGCAGGATTGTAATTAGCCATACCTGCTGAGAACCAAAATTTAGCGCTGCGTTCACATGGATAGCCAAATCTGGCAACCAAAAGCTGAGCGCTCCGGCGACTGCGAATAAGATAGCCAATCGCAGCTGTTTTGTTGGAGAACTCCCCTTCAAACCCTGTGTTTGTGCCATGGAAGGCCTCCTTCTACCTGATCGAGCTTAGGACCGCTGGACATCAGCTCGCTGGACGAAGGCCGAGTGCACGAAGCTGCAATAGTTCAGCGATCAATCCCGCTTGGCGACCACCGGGCTCAACAGTGATTCAAGTCACTGACATCATGCCCAGATAACAAGGATCTTGATAGGGCTGCAAATCCGACTCAGCTCATCCACACTTTCGCATTGTCTCCCGCCGCCTTGCGGAGGTCAGAACAGCCGTCATCTCCGCGACAATCTCTTCGACTTGGCGGGATGTATCGACAGTGAGCACATCCCGTTCCTGGTCCTGTGATCCGTACCATCCGGCTTGCAATTGCGATCCAACGCCGGCGGAATGATCAAGGACGTTGGCGCGACCGGTTGCAAGGGATGATTCCAGGCGGACGATCTTGACCAGGGATGACTTTCGGCAGAGGCGCTTGCGGCCTGCTTCCATGAGCATCGGACACGAAACCACTACATCCCGCCACTCATAGATCCAGCTGTCAATGGCAGCCGACAACGCTTCGATACGCCACGTCGGACCAGCGTTGGCCGGTGAATCGCCGCATCGGTTTGCATCAAGGTTGCCTGTGGGCCGAAGATTCCCCGCATTGACAAATTCCCATCCCAGGGTATCTGCGAGGAGTCTGCCCACGGCGTCCCTGCCTGATTCTGTGGCTCCGGTAATAATGAGGACCACGACTCACCTCCCTTTCGGGGGCGATCAATTCAAGCGACCCATCCGAGCAAACCGATTCATTCGGCGAGCAGGACTCCTGCAATTGCCAGGGCAATTACAATCACTGCCACCCAAACGATAATCGGCGCTATCCACTGGCTGATCACTTTTCACGACCGGTAGGGACTGATTCCCAGATTCCGCACTTGTTCCGTGAACTCTCGCACCACCTGTGCAAACCGCGGCCCCTCGGCTGCCGAGACCCATTCCAAGCGAAAACGCTCCTCTTCAATACCGAAATCGGCGAGCATCAAGCGGATGGCTTCCGCGCGTTTTTCGGTTTTGTAATTACCCTCCTGATAGTGACAATCTCCATGATGGCAGCCACAGATGAGGACGCCGTCCGCCCCCTTGGTGAACGCGTCAATTACCAGGTTGGGATGCACCATGCCCGAGCACATGACGCGCACGATGCGGATGCTGGGCGGGTATTGGGTCCGCGAGACGCCCGCCAGATCTGCGCCGGCGTAGGAGCACCAGTTGCAACACAAGGCGATGATCAAAGGCTGAAAGTTGTCGTCCATCACTCTACTCCCAAAGCAGCGTGGATCTGGGCCTCGATCTGATCGAGGGTAAATCCACGGATGAATACGCCCTTCTTCGGACACGTGGCCTGGCAGCAGCCACAGCCCTTGCAGGTGGAGTCGTTGGTTTCGACGACTTTCTTGATCGAACCCTGCCACTGGTACTCGAGCAGGGTGATCGCTTTGTAGGGGCACGTGTCCACGCAGTAGGCACAGCCGTCGCAGCTTTCGTCTACCACGTGGGAGATATTCGCTCCCAGTTCCAGGCTCTCCTGGACGAGAACCGACGCGGCTCGCGCCGTCGCTGCCTGCGCCTGCAGAATGGATTCGTCGATGCCCTTCGGAGAATGGGCCAACCCACACAAAAAGACGCCGTCCGTCATGAAGTCTACGGGGCGCAGTTTCATGTGAGCTTCGAGGAAGAATCCCTCGCTGTTGAGCGGAACCTTGAGGAACTGCGCAATCTTCCGGTTGTCTTCATGGGGATGAATGCCCGCGGACAAAACTACCCAGTCAGCGGAGATCCTGATTGGCATGCCCAGAGTCTGGTCGTAGACATCGACCTGCAGTGCTTCGCAATTTCGTGACACCTCGGGCTTGCGGCCCTCGTCGTAGCGCACGAAGACGACGCCTTGCTGGCGCGCCTTGGTGTAGTAGCTCTCCTTAAATCCGTAGGTCCGGATGTCGCGGTAGAGCACGTACACGTTGGTTTCGGGAGAGACCGCCTTGATCTTCAGCGCATTCTTGATGGCGTCGGCGCAGCACACCCGCGAACAGTAGGGGTGCTCGGCATCGCGTGAGCCCACGCATTGGATCATGACGACGGTCTTTGTGGCGCGATTGTTCGCCCACTCCAGGAAGCCATCCCCGGAAGCGAGGCGCGCTTCGAGGTCGCGTTGCGTGATTACAGCGTCATCCTGACCATGGAGATATTCTTTCGGTTGATACTGCTTTGCGCCCGTGGCCACGATTACGACCCCGTGTGTGACCTCGGTGGTTTTGCCCTGGGCTGCGATGGTTGTCTTGAAATTGCCGATGGTGCCGTCGATCTTCTCGATAGCGGCGCCGGTGAAGAGATGGATCCTGCTGTCCCGATCGACCTCGTCGCGCAGGCGCGCTAATTCGTCCTGTGGTTTATCTCCGTTGAGCAAGTAGTGGATGTGGCGCAGATTTCCGCCCAGTTCATTCTCCTTCTCCACCAGATAGGCATCAAAGCCCTGCCGTGCGAGCGTCAGCGCGGCAGTCATGCCCGATAGTCCTCCGCCGATGACCAGCGCCGACCTTTTCACCCCGACCGTTTGCCGGCGGAGCGGTTCCAGTAGACGGGACTTGGCGAGTGCCATGCGCACCAGATCCTTGGATTTCTGGGTGGCTTTCTCTGGTTCGTGCATGTGCACCCACGAGCACTGGTCCCGGATGTTGGCCATCTCAAACAGGTAGGGATTGAGACCGGCCTCGGCCAGCGTGTTGCGGAACAAGGGCTCGTGGGTTCGCGGAGTGCAGGAGGCTACCACTACGCGATTCAGATGGTGTTCGGCGATCTTCTCTTTGATCCGATCCTGCGTATCGTTGGAGCAGGTATAAAGATTGTTCTCCGCGTACACGACGTTGGGCAAGGTCTTGGCATATTCCACGACATCCGGGACATTGACCACGCCGGCGATATTGGTCCCGCAGTGGCAGACGAAGACTCCGATGCGGGGCTCTTCTCCCCTGACTTCTCGTTCGGGTGGGTAGACCTTGGGAGTGATCAACGTGCCGCGGGCCTCGCGCAAGAGCGAGAGCGCCTGGGAAGCCGCCGCCGAGGCCTGCATCACAGTTTCCGGAATATCCTTGGGCTCGGCAAACGGCCCGGCCACAAAGATTCCTTCCCGCGAAGATTCCGCAGGCCGGAACGTCGAGGGCCCGCAGAAGTTGAACTGGTTCAGCGCCACACCGAATCGTTCGGCCAGCGCTTTAACCTCTTTGGGTGGCTGCATGCCCACCGAGAGAACGACCAGGTCGTATTCCTGGGAAAGCTTGCAGTCATTCTCGCCGAGATACTGGACGATCAGGTTGCGCGTGTCGGGGACTTCCTCGATTTTTGGCACGCGGGAACGGATATAGTGCACACCGAGTTCTTGCGCTCTGCGGTAATACTGCTCGAAGCCCTTGCTGAAGGCGCGCATGTCCATGAAGAAGACGTCGCATTGCAGACCTTCGCCGAGATGCTCTTTGGCGATGATGGCTTCCTTAGTGGCATACATGCAGCAGACGGACGAGCAGTAGTCGCGGTCGGAATCCCGCGAGCCAACACATTGCAGGAACGCAATCCGCTTCGGCTGTTGCCGGTCGAACGGCCGGCACACATGGCCGGAGTAGGGTCCGGAGGCGGAGAGGATGCGCTCGAACTCCAGGGACGTGAGCACATTGGGAAAGCGGCCATACCCGAGATCCTTCTTCAAACGGGCGTCGAAGATCTCGTATCCGGGCGCGAGGACGATGGCTCCTACCTTTAACTCGCTGGTCTCCGCTTTTTGCGTGTAGTCGATGGCATTGGCCTGACAGACGGTCGCGCAAGTACGACAATCGCAGCAAATGCCGCACGCGAGGCAACGCTTAGCTTCGGCGATTGCTTCTTCCTCCGTGTAGCCGACGTGGACCTCGGCAAACGTTTTTCCACGGGTCTTGGGGTCGAGGGCTTGTACGGGGATCTGGCGTTGCATCAGCACGCCAGCCGTGTCCACGACGTACTGCGTCGGATACGAGCCTTCCAGTTCGCGTCCTACACGGAGGTTTTGGCCATTGAGCCAGCGATCGATAGAGGTAGCGGCCTTCTTACCTGCGGCCATGGCTGCGACCACCACGTCGGGACCGGTCACGCAATCCCCGCCGGCGAAGACACCGGGCAGATCTGTCTCCAGCGTCTCGGGATCGGCGCGGAGTATTCCCGATTTTGTGGTCGCCAGGCCCAGCCGTTCCCCGAGGGCATTCACATCGGGAATTTGGCCAATGCTGACCACGACGGCGTCGCAGGGAATGACGAACTCCGAGCCGGGAATCGCCTCCGGAGTTGGCCGGCCGCTGGCATCGGGCGGGCCGAGCTTCATCTTTACACACTCCAGGCCAACCACGCGGCCGTCGGGGCCCGACTTGAATGATTTGGGTGCCGACAGGAATCTCAACTTGGCGCCTTCGTGCTCTGCGCCTTCGATCTCGCGCTGGTCAGCGGGCATTTCTGCCCGGGTTCGCCGGTAGACGACGGTCACCTCTGCGGCCCCGCAGCGGAGGGCGGCGCGCGCCGCGTCCAGCGCGGAGTTGCCTCCTCCCACCACCAGCACACGCTGCCCCGGCGCTACGCGACTTGTGAGATTCACGCGTTGCAGGAACTCTATGCCACCGGTAACACCCGGTAGATGCTCCCCCGGAACTCCGAGCTTCCGTTCCACGTGTGCGCCGATAGCGACGAACACCGCCGCGTAGCTCTTGCGTAATTCTTCGAACGTGATGCTGAGGCCCACCGGCGTGTCCAACAGGATCTCGATCCCGATCGCACGCAGCCTGTCCAATTCGGCATTCAACTGCGGCCGGGGTAAGCGGAAGGAAGGAATGCCGACGGCCAGCATCCCGCCCGCCACCGGGAGTGCCTCGAAGATCGTCGTGCCATAGCCTTTCTGCCGGAGCTGATAGGCGCAGAGAAGGCCGGCTGGGCCTGAGCCCACGATGGCAATCTTCTCCGGCCGATCGGGCACGGTGGGTTGGGGCAACTTGTAATCGGGGCAGCGGTCGGTAACGAAACGCTTCAACGCCGGCACATTCAGCGGATCGTCCACGCTGGTGCGGGTGCAGGCGGTGGTGCAGGGGTGCGTGCAGATGCGGCCGCAGATCGACGGCAGCGGGTTGTCCCGCAGAATGACCTGGAGGGCCTCGTCGAAGCGTCCTTGCGCGATCAGAGTTACGTAGCCTTGCGCGCTCTGATGGATGGGGCACCCGGCCTGGCACGGAGAAACTCCACGGCGCGAAATGCTGAAGATATTGGGAACGGCTTGCGGGAACGGCCGGTAGATCGCCTTCCGCTCTCCCAGCCCCTGATCGAATTCGGACGGCAGTGTGACTGGACACTCTGTCACGCAGGCGCCGCAACCCGTGCATTTCGTCGCGTCAATGAAACGCGGCTGCTGCTTGATAGTGACCGTGAAATTCCCTGGCTGCCCCTCGACACGTTCCACTTCACTCAAGGTGAGAATGTCGATGTCCTTGTGCCGGCCGATCTCGACCAGACGCGGAGCCATGCTGCACATCGCGCAATCGTTGGTGGGAAAAGTTTTGTCGAGTTGCGCCATGACCCCACCAATGGCAGGGCCGCGCTCGGCCAAATACACCTTGATGCCGCCGTTGGCGAGATCGAGGGCTGCTTGCATGCCGCCGATACCGCCTCCCACGACCAGCGCAGCGCCTACCGGTACGGTTTGGGACTTCTTAGAGGGCATGGGGAACCACCTCCGCCGCGGGCGCCTGCTGCGCAGCTTTCTCCCTGACCGCCAGGAAATACAGGGCCAGCGGTCGATAGACCATGTGCGACCACTTTCCAAACGACATCTCGACCAGCAGCATCGGGGTCGCGATGATGATGTGCAGGGCGTATATGTAGTGGCACGTCAGCGCAAAGCCGGCATAGCGGAATGTGTGGGCTGCGAGTCCGCTCAACACGGTCAGCACAAGCAGGATCGGAAAGATGAGATCCTGAAAGCATGACTCTTTGTAGATCTCTTTCTGCGCTCGCAAGCGGCCTATGAAGATGTCTCCGAGGCCGTACAGAATCAGGCCGGTCGCGAGGTATCCCAGCCAGCGCTGGGGATGATACAAAGGGTAGAGATTGTCCGTTTGAAACCATCGCAGAGCGAAGACTTTGACGGTCAGCATCATCACCACACCCGTGGCCATCATCCAATGTCCCAACCACCGGCCTTTTTGCGGACACTTCCTCATCAAAGAATTGGTCACCGACTGGTAGACATAGACCCAGGCCTCGAGCGCGTAGAGCGAAAGGGGAGCGCGCGGCTGTCTCCCTCCAGCCATGGTGAGCCGCCAGATGCGAAAGACACGCGAGAACAAGAGCAACAGCGGAACCAGGATCACCGTCAGCGTGTAGTAGGTCATCAGCGGGAACATGTGTTCCAAGCCCAACGCCGTGGTGGCGAAATCCTTCGCCGCCATCCGCACATACCACAAGTGGTATCCAACGATCAGGAACAGGACGACCATCGCCACCGAAAATAAGGAACCCAGGTACCAAGCCTTCGACTGGAGCAACTTGGAAGCGATGCCCGTCCAGTCGTACTCCACGCAAAGAAAACGCCGCAGCGTCTGCATCGAGATTCTGGGCTCCGATTGGCGCGGGCAGACCACAGAACAGTCGCCGCAGTCGTGGCAGACCCAGGGCTCCAGACTTTCGAGGAGCGGTTGCCTCAGTCCCAGCAGGGCGTAGCGAATGCTCCTGCGGGGAAAGGTCGCAGTCTCCCCGACCAGATCACAGGAGAGGGTGCAGCTTCCGCACTGATAGCAGCCTGTAGGGTCGAACTTTCCGTATCGCCGAATTTCGGCCAGCAGAGTGGGATCGCTTTGAATCGGCAATGTGCCTACTGCCATGTGCCACCTCTACCTACTGCGCTGTGACCGGGACTTCCTTGGCGGTTCTCCTGGTGTAAACGAGAAACTTCCCGCCCTCTTCCACGATCTGGATCTGAAAGTCTTCTTCTTGATAGGCCTTGGCAGCGCGTGATGCCTCCTCTTGATTGTCGTAGATCTGCCCATCCCACATGAACTTCTTGCCATCGCTGATCATTGCGAGATTCGGGCTCATACCATGCCTCCAGCCTGCTCACACGATGTGCTGAAAACACTCTTCACTGGCGACGCTGTAGCTCGGGGGAAATATTCGCGAACCAACCACTCCGCCGCTTGCGGCACGGCGGCGATGATCTCTTTCGACAGACCCTGTGAGATTTCTTCAGGCAGGGGGCCGGTTTGACAGGCCAACACGCGCACTTCGACCCCGCAGCTTTCTTGCAACTCGCGCAACAAATTGGACGTAGGCAACTGGTGTAGCGAGAAATCATCGAGCTTGACCGGAGGAATCTCGGCGGGATCGATCTCGAATATCTCTCCGAGACCGCGTCCGGCATCGATCGCGTCCAGGATGAGCAAGCGCCGTGGGCGCACGGGACTCAGGCAGAGAGTGAACAACAGCTTGCGCACGCCGGTGCCCGCGTCCAGCAAGCAGACAGCCTCGGGTACACGATAGTGTGATTCGAAATAGTCAACTACCGCGCACCCGAAGCCGTCGTCTCCGAACAGAATGTTCCCAACACCTAGCACCAAAGTCGGCTTCCGACAGAAGTCGGGAACATCGGACTGCGCGACGTCGAATGGATCGATCTCGCGCATGTTTCCTCCTTTTCCGTCGGCCGTTCAGTTGGCGAGCGTATCGAGCAACTTGCCCTCTGCGTCGAAAATATCCAGCTTGATGGAGATTTTCCCGTCCAGCCGGTGGGTCGCACAGGACAAGCACGGATCGTAGGCACGGATTGACATTTCTACTTTGTTCAGCACTCCCTGGTCATACTTGCCGTCACGGATCAAACTCTTGGCGGCCTGTGTGACCGACATATTGATGGGAGCGTTGTTGTGCGTGGTGCCCACGATCAGGTTGACGTTGGTGATCAGACCGTCGGCATCGGTGGTGTAATCGTGGATGAGCGTGCCGCGCGGCGCCTCAGTCACGCCTACGCCTCGCGCTGCTCGTGGCGTACACTTCACCCGCGTTTCGGTGCTGGTAATGTCGGGATCGTCCAGCAAGCGGATGGTGTTTTCGGCGTTATAGAGCAGCTCGATCAGCCGCGCCCAGTGATAAAGCAGCGTTAGCTGTGCGGGCCGTCCGAACTTCGCGCGAAATTCCTCCAGTTCAGCCTGCGCCAAAGGTGTGTCGATAAAGTCGCAGACGTTGATCCGCGCCAGCGTGTTGGTGCGATACACGCCCTTGGGATGATCGGCATCCATCGAGAAACCCTCGCCCCACTGTTTGGCGTAGGGGAACTTCAGGTAGCTCCACGATTCGATGTGCTCGGAGATGTAGTCTGTATAGCGATCGTTTGCAAAGTCCTGATAGGAGCCGTTCGGCGCCATGAGGCGAAGCTTCCCGTCGTAGAGGTTGAGCGCACCTTTGTCGTTGACGGTGCCGAGGAAGCCGGTGTTGATGACTCCCAGCGACTTCACCACGTCGAGGTACTTGGGGAAGATGTTCTCCTTGGCGAACGCAATGGAGAACTTGGCGAGTTCCAGCGCCTCATCCGCTTGCTTGCGCAACTGATCACGCTCAGCCGCAGACAGTGGTTTGCTGAATCCGCCAGGAACAGCGGCCTGGGGATGGATGGGCTTGCCCGCCAAGACTTCCAGCATCTTGGCGCACATGTGGCGCACCTTCACCACTTTCCTGGCAATGTCCGGCGCTGCCTTCAGCACGCCGATGACGTTGCGCACGGAATAGTCGGCATCCGGACCGAGCAGGAAATCAGGCCCTGCCAGGATGTAGAAGTGCAGGATGTGCTCTTCCATGAAGGCGATGCTGTTGCACAGTTCGCGCAGCTTCTTGCCCGCGGGGGGTGGGTCGACTCCAAAGACCGCATCGCAAGCCTTGGCCGAGGCCAGGTGATGCGACCACGGGCACACACCGCAAATGCGCGGTGTGATGCGCGGCAGGTCTTCCACGGGCTTCCCGAGGCAGAACTTTTCGAAGCCGCGTAGTTCAATCACGTTGACCCGCGCGGTGTCCACGTTGCCGGCATCGTTGAGCTGAATGGTCACTTTGGCGTGGCCCTCGATGCGGGTGACCGGTTGAATGACGAGTGTCGTTGCCATGCATCACCTCCGAGGCGTCGGCCGCAGGCGGCCAGCGCCAGCAAAACGGTTGAAGGTCGCGGCTCGATCCGGAATCTGCTTGGGATCGAGTCCGATGGAAGAAAGCGCGCCCATCATGTCCACCATGGGATTGGCTTTGTCCGACAGCGGGCCAAAGCAACCCTCACAGGGCATGTAAGCGCGGATGCAGCGCGGATTGCCGTCGCTGCCGCCGCAGCCGGCGCGGGTCGCTGGCCCCAGGCACAGGATGCCCTGCTCCATGAGGCAACGCATTTCGCTCAGCGGCGCTCCCGGCTTGAAATCCGGCGAATCCAGACGGCGCTTCAGCGTGGTGACTGCTTTCTTTTCACGCTTGGTGGGACACTCGTCACAAACGCTCTTCGATGCCAGCGCGGGGAGCGGCTTGCCTTCCAGGAGAGCAACCAGTGCGCCCGCCACCATCTCTGGTGTGGTTGGACATCCGGGCAGATACGCGTCCACCTTCACAACTTCATGGACCGCGTAAACCCGGTCGGTAAGCTCGGGAATCTGCTCGTGAGGCAAGCCGTTCTTCTCCGTGCTCACGCTATCCCTGTAGACCTTTTCCAACAGCTCTTCTCTGCTGTACTGGTTTGCCAACGCCGGCACACCGCCAAAGCATGCGCAAGAGCCCAGAGAAATCAGGATCGTGCATTTCTTGCGCATCTCCTGCGCCAGTTTCTTGTGTTCTTCGCTGCGGATTCCTCCCGAGATCAGCCCGACATCCGCTGCGGGGATTTCCATCTCCGCACCTTCCCCAGTCTGACCGTAGAGCTTGTGGTCCATCAGGACTGGCATGTGCACGATTTCTACTTGTTTGAGTACGTCGATCAGGGGTTCGCCGATGTCGAGGATCGTCACCTCGCACCCTCCACAAATAGCGAACCATTCTGCGGCAAGTCGAGCTGCCATGCTGCACCTCCCTACCGAACTTGAATTAGTGCTGCCCCGTTCTCTTCTCCTACAATCTCTGTTCTCGTTTCCTACGATCGGTTGTTACTGCGTTCGACACGGATTCGGACTGAGCGTCCTACCCTTTGACAACAGGTCTCTAACCACTGGGCAAACTGCGGGCCATGAAAAGCGGAAACCGACTCCAGCCGGAAAGGCTTCGTCTCGAATCCGGATCCTCCAGCATCAGGTTGATAGCGGGGGCACATGGGCGGGAGCGCAGACTAGCTTCGATGCGATGGGAATCGGGATGACAGCCCGGAAGCAGGCGGTCTTTCCGGCGGGCGACGGCGAGGGGAACTTCCACACTCCACCTCTTGGTATTTGTCGAACGTTCGTTCGAATTGGGCGGCCCAACGTTCGGCACCAACTTGCAAACGCGATTTTCACTATGGTCCGACCATCACACGGTCGTCGGTGATTCAGGTCACACTAGCTTGTGAGCCCACTCATTAAAAGGCACTTCATCGGCGAGCAAGTAGATGGAGAATAGGCTGAGAGCTGAGGTGGACTATGTGACGCACGACACAACCCACTGTGACGAACTGCACAAACGGGAGTCACGGATGTTGACGTTGCCTCCGCTGAGTTGCGGCACCAAGGCATCACTGTGGATATGGAACCCAGTCATCCAAAAATGGGTTTTCTGGTGAAAGAGGTGGCCGAGCGATGTTCCGAACTGATGGAGAACAAACAAACTGGATCGCCACCCTCCGCCCGTCGTACGTAATCAGTTCCTCCCTTACCAGCCTCATCCCGTTCTACTTTAGCCCCGGCGTGATGACGGAAACGGGACGCGGGAAGACGATAGCGATCGCCGCTACCACCAGTCTGCGATTCTCCCTAACTGATTATGCGAGAATGGGGCAGAGTGGATTTGCCATCCATGTGGGCGCGTAGCTCAAACGGATAGAGCATCGGATTTCTAATCCGACGGTTGCAGGTTCGAGTCCTGCCGCGCCTACCAGATTGTTTTGCCGTCGCAGAATCATCTCTCGCGCAAGCGCCTGCATCGTCGCGGCAAACACCGTCGAGCTTCGCTCGACCGGACAGCCGAGGGCGGCTGTCCCCACATGCTTGTTCAGAACGGCAAGGCCAGCGCGCCGCTTAGAAACCTCGCTAGCGGAGACATCTTGCGGCAGGCCGTGGCGAACGTCGTCATAAATTTTGGACTGCAGACTTGCGCATTCGTGAAATCGATGGCCGTGCCCAGGTCGCGAAGTTTGAGATCGTCCACAAATTCGTGATCGCAGGGAAAGCCGCGCGGTGGACGGGAAAGCTTGCTGGCATCGTCCCAGTTGAGCAGCTTGCGGATCGGGCGCCATTCGTCGCAACGCTCGACGATGGCGTTGCGCACTTTGAGCAGCGTTGGCGGCTCGGGATGCCACAAGCCTGAAGCGGCGAAGCATCCGCCAGGCTCCAGGTGCAAATAGAAGCCGGGAGAGTGTACATCTTTGCCGCGGTGTGAAAAGCGCATGGCAACGTGCGTTTTGTAAGGGCGCTTGTCGGACGCGAAGCGCGTGTCGCGGTAAATGCGGAACAGCGATCCGCGCGAGGTACGCGGGTCGGCAACAAGATACGGCGAGATGTCGTACAGCGGTCCGGCGAAGTCGGTGATGAAACGCAGTGCCGGCTGGTGCGCGCAGACTTCGTATTCGTCCTTGTGCGCCTGGAACCACTCACGCTTGTTGTTGCGCTTGAGGCGAGTCAGGAAACGGAAAAGATCGGGAGTGAAGTACGCGGGCATGGAATCAAATTACTAGGGTCGCGGGAGAAAGGTAAAGCGGGGGGCGGCCGCTAGGATTTGGAGTAAGGCATCGCTGAGCGATGGCTTTCGGTAGAAAAACGGATTCCTCCTGTCTCGCTACGCTCGCGCGTCGGAATGACAAGGGACTGGGGTTACGGTCGGGAGTGAGAGAGGGGGAAGGGATTCCTCCTGCCTCGCTATCGCTCGCGCGTCGGAATGACAACGTGCTGGGGGATTCATTTTGTTGGGCAATTCTCGGGGCTGTCTAGCTTCCGCTCGACCGGACGGCCTGGCGGGTTGCCACGGAGCTGCGGCCCGATGATTCTGGGCCGCCGGACAGCCGGGGGCGGCTGTCCCCACATGGATTAGTTATTATGTCTTGGGCTTGCGGTGCTCGCAGGTTTTGGTGTTGAGGCAGGAATCTTGCAGGCGAAGGCGTTCGACTGGTTTTCCGCCGATGATATGCGAGTCGATGATCTCGTCGACGTCGGCTTCGGTGACGTGGCCGTACCAGACGGCGTCCGGATATACGACAATGTTTGGCCCGTGCTCGCATTGGTCGAGGCAGCCGGATTGATTGGCGCGCACTCTGCCCTTCAGGCCGCGCTGCGCGAGCTTCTGCTTGAAAAGCTTTTGCAGCTTGGCTTCCGCGGACGGGTTGCAACATCCACGGGGATGGCCCGGTGGGCGCTGGTTTCCGCAGACGAAGATGTGCTTCTCGAATTTCGGCATCAGGTGGTCAGTATCTCAAATTCTTGAACCACTAAGGACACTAAGGTGCACGAAGGAAGGCTTGGCTAGGATTCCTTCGTGCAACTTCGTGCCCTTCGTGATTTAACTCTCTTAAGACCGCTGCCCGCGTTGCCATTGGCGGAGCGGACACGATAAGATAACTCGTACACGTCTTCTCCGGCCTATCCCTAGAATTTTTTTGGCGAGGAATTTCCGCGGGGGCAAGAAGTGTGCCGACGCAGGGCAGCGATCTGCCCGCTTGAGTTTCTCGGATGGAGCTGGCATGAACAAGGGCAAGACCGCGGTAATTGTGGGCGCGCAGTGGGGCGATGAAGGCAAGGGCAAGATCGTCGACGTGCTGTCGGAAAATTTCTCGGTTGTTGCCCGCTATGCCGGCGGACACAATGCCGGCCACACCGTCATCATCAAGGGCAAGAAATTCATACTGCAACTGGTGCCGTGCGGCGTGCTGCGCACCGGCTGCCGCAGCGTGATCGGCAACGGCGTGGTGCTCGATCCGCTGGCATTTTTGAAAGAGGTCGGCGCGCTGCGTAACGCCGGAGTCAAGGTGGATGGCGACCTTTTTGTTTCGAACCGCGCGCACGTGATCCTGCCCTATCACCGCATGATCGAATTGGCGGCGGAGAACGCGCCCGGACGGGTGAAGATCGGGACCACGTCGCGGGGCATTGGTCCGGCCTACGAAGACAAGATGGGACGGCGCGGGCTGCGCGTGGCCGACCTGCTCGATTTGAAGCTGCTGAAGAAACACATTGAGAACGCGGTGCGCGAGAAGAATATGATTGCGCACGCGCTGTTCAACTCCGAACCGCTCGATGCCGACAAGATGTATGCCGAGTACGCTCAGGCTGCCGAAAAAGTCGCGCCCTTTGTCTGCGACACAGCTGTGCTGCTGAACCAGGCGCTGGCCCACGGCGAATCGATTCTGTTTGAAGGCGCGCAGGGAACGATGCTCGACATCGATCACGGAACGTATCCGTTTGTGACTTCGTCGAGCGCGACTTCCGGCGGCGCGGTCACCGGTACCGGAGTGCCTCCGAATGCGATCAACTCCGTTATTGGCATCACCAAGGCGTACTGCACGCGCGTGGGCGAAGGACCATTTCCCAGCGAGGACACTGGCGAACTGGGCGACAACCTGCGCAAGCGCGGCAACGAATATGGAGCGGTGACGGGGCGTCCGCGGCGCACGGGATGGCTCGACCTGCCGCTGCTGCGGTATTCCGGCATGATCAACGGCACTTCGTGGTTGGTCGTCACCAAGCTCGACGTGCTCGATGAACTGGCGGAAATTCCGGTGTGCGTCGGCTACAAGATCGACGGGAGGAAAACGGCGGAAGCACCGGCGCATGCCAGCGGGTTCGAGAAGATTGAATGCATCTACGAAAAGCTGCCGGGCTGGCAGACATCGATCGAGGGCATCGTCGACTATGACAAGCTGCCTAAAGCCGCGCGCTCGTATCTGGCATTCGTGGAGAAGGAAGCCGGAGCGAAGGTGGGAATGATTTCCACAGGTCCAGACCGCGGGCATACCATTCTGGTCGATAAGTTTGTTTCCGAGTTGAAGACGGCCGCGAAGAAAGCCTAGAATGTCCTCCCCGGCTCACCCTGCCGTGGTAAGGAGCAAGACGATGGTGGTGTTGGCAGTCACCTGGATGGCGAAAGTTGGGCACGAAGCCGAAGTGGCCGCACTCTTTCAGAAACTAACCGAGCAGTCCCGCAAGGAACCGGGCTGTGCCATGTACCAGGTGCACCGGCACAAGACCGAGCCGCGCCGGTTCTTTATCTACGAACAGTACAAGGATGATGCCGCGCTGGAAGCGCACCGCACTGCGCCGCATTTTCTGCAACACGCGAAGAAAGAACTGCCCAGGGTCGCGGATCGCGTGGAAGGACATTTGTTCGAGCCGCTGGGGTAGATTGTGTGGCGCGGGGACTCTTGCCCGCCAGTCTCACCGGGAAGTCGACCGCTGAAAGCACAGGTCACTTCTTGTCTATCACTTCTTGTCTGCCATCAACTCGCCGCCCGAGGCGTAGCTTTCCTTCGAGACTTCGTGGAACGCGACAATGATGGCTTCGCGGCGGGCTCCCGCCTCTTCGACCATTACGTCCGTGATGCGCTTCGCGATCTTGCGCTTCTGATCGGCGGTGCGGCCTGCGAGCATCGTGATTTGAATTAGCGGCATAGGGATCCTTCGACTCCGTGGCCGTTCGCTTCGCGACCGGGGACTCCGCTCAGGTGACAACTGCAGGCGGATGCGCGGGCGAGACGCCCCCGCGACAGCCGCCGGGACGGCGGCGCTACTTTGCTAATTCGTATCCCGCGAAGAAGTAGCTCAGCTCGAAGCGGGCGGTGTCTTCGGCGTCGGAGCCGTGAATCGCGTTGTGCTCGATGTTGGTCGCCCACTTTTTGCGGATGGTGCCTTCCTCGGCTTGCGCCGGGTTGGTGGCGCCCATCAGCTTGCGCAGATCGGCGATGGCATTTTCTTTTTCCAGCGCCAGAACGACGATGGGGCCGCTCGACATGAAGTCGGTGAGCGTGTTGAAGAATGGGCGGCTGGCATGCACGGCGTAGAACTGCTCGGCCTGATGCTTGGAGATTTGCAGCATCTTCATGGCGAGGATGCGGAAGTTGTTTTTCTCGAATTGCTCGATAATGTCGCCGACCGCATTGCGGCGTACGGCGTCAGGTTTGACGATGGTGAAAGTACGTTGCAGAGTCTTCATAGGATGATCGTTGGTCCTTGGTCGTGATTCAGTTTGAGGCTTCGGTATGGGAGGAAAATTCCCGGGCTAAAGTCTGCGTGAGAAATAGTGCCGTCCCTACGGGACTTGTTGATTGTTGCTGGCCGCACCCGGCACTTACGTGCCGGGCTATCACATCCCGCCGCTACGCGGCTGCATTTAGGCGACGCTTGTCGCATCTTCTTTTCTGGGTCCAGTTCTCTGCGGCGATTGCTCTATCTTCATCCCTGGTTCTCAGCAATCTCAGCGGCATTTCTCCGCGCCCTCTGCGATAAAGTCTTCAACGCAGAGGACGCTGAGGAATTCGCGGGGTTCGCTGAGAAACTCCGGCCCGGGATCCAGTTTTTCCCACACATTCCAAGCGTCGCTTACGCGCCGCTGATGTTCTTCCACTACACGCTGACTCCGAGAGCGGCGGCTAGAGTTTCGCCGATGGCCGCGGGCGATTTCGCGACGCGGATGCCACAGCTTTCGAGCGCTTTGATCTTTTCGGCCGCTGTCCCCTTGCCGCCGGAGATGATGGCTCCTGCATGTCCCATGCGGCGTCCCGGAGGAGCGGTCTGGCCGGCGATGAATCCGACGACCGGCTTCTTCATGTGCGCCTTCACGAACTCGGCAGCGGTCTCTTCGGCGTTGCCGCCGATTTCGCCGATCATGATGACGGCCTCGGTCTCGGGATCGCGATTGAAAAGATCGAGCGCATCGACGAAGGTCGTGCCGATGATGGGATCGCCGCCAATGCCGATGGCGGTGGATTGTCCGATGCCGCGCTGCGTGAGTTGATGCACGGCTTCGTAGGTCAGCGTGCCGGAGCGCGAGACGATGCCGACCGATCCTTCTTTGTGGATCGAGGCCGGCATGATGCCGATCTTGCATTTGCCCGGCGAGATGATGCCCGGACAATTCGGACCGATCAGGCGAGAGCGGCGGTCTTGCAGGAACTCCCAGGCCTTGACCATGTCGAGGGTCGGAATGCCTTCGGTGATGCAGACGATCAAATCGATTTCGGCGTCGGCGGCTTCCATGATGGCGTCGGCGGCGAACGGCGGAGGGACGAAGATGACGGTGGCATTAGCGGCCGTTTTATCGACCGCTTCCTGCACGGTATTGAAAATTGGCCAGCCTTCGTGGGTGGTGCCGCCCTTGCCGGGCGTCACGCCGCCAACGATCTTTGTTCCGTAAGCGGCGCTGGCTTTCGCGTGGAATGTGCCTTCGCGGCCGGTGAGTCCTTGAACCACTACGCGCGTATCTTTATTGACTAAGATTGCCATAATACCTCTGGGGCTAAAGCCCGTATGAATTCGATCATGCTAGCGCGGCGCTGAAGCACCGCGCTTTGCCCGAAGCAGCCATCTCTTTCGCCCCCTACGGGGCTTGTTCCGTTTCTATCTGGTACCCACGGCTTGCGCCGTGGGCTGCATTCTTTCGCCGCTGCGCGGCTTTCCCAAGGTTCGTCTACCCGCCGCTGCGCGGCTTATCCAAAGGCTCCTCCATCAAGGTTCGTCCATCGAAGACAAAACTCCTAGCGCCGTTCGGTTACGCCAGTTGACGAAAATCCTAGCGCCACTCGGTCACGCCCGCCGTACCGCGGGCGGCGGCTACCACTCTATCCGCGGCGTCTTTCATGGTGTCGGTCACGACGAAGTTGAATCCCGAGTTCATCAGGATTTTCTTGCCTTCATCGACGTTGGTGCCTTCGAGCCGCAACACGATTGGCAGTTTGATGTTGGTCTTGCGGGCGGCCTCGACCACGCCGGTGGCCAGCGTATCGACGCGCAGAATGCCGCCGAAAATATTGATCAGCACGGCCTTCACATTCTTGTCGCTCAGCAGGATTTCGAACGCGTGCGCGACCTGCTCGGAACTGGCGCCTCCGCCAACATCGAGGAAGTTCGCCGGCATGCCGCCGGCGTATTTGATGATGTCCATGGTGGCCATGGCGAGTCCGGCGCCGTTGACCATGCAGCCGACGTTGCCGTCGAGCTTGATGTAGTTGAGGCTGTATTTCGAAGCCTCGACTTCCAGTGGATCTTCTTCGGTGATGTCGCGGAGTTCGCGCAGATCGGGATGCCGGAACAGCGCGTTGTCGTCGAAGTTGATCTTGGCGTCGAGCGCGAACAGGCGCCCGTCGGTTGTGGTGATAAAAGGATTGATCTCGAGCAGTGAGGCGTCGGTGTCGAGAAATGCCTTGTAGAGGCTGGTCAGAAATTGCACTGCGGGATTGATCTGCTTAGGGCCGAGGCCGAGTTTGAAGGCAATCTTGCGCGCCTGGAAAGCTTCAAGGCCCATGCCGGGATCGATATGCTGCTTCAAAATCGCGTCGGGATTCTCAGCCGCGACCTGTTCGATCTCCATGCCGCCGGCGGCCGAAGCCATGAACACCGGCTTGCCTTCGGCGCGATCGACCAGGATGCCGAGGTAAAGTTCCTTTTCGATGGGCAGCGTTTCTTCGATCAGAAGGCGGCGCACGATGCGGCCTTCGGGGCCGGTCTGGTGCGTGATCAGCTTCATGCCGAGCATCTTGCCGGCGAGATCGGCAGCCTCGTCCACCGACTTGGCGATCTTCACGCCGCCGCCTTTGCCGCGGCCTCCAGCGTGGATTTGCGCCTTGACCACGACTCCGGTTGCGCCGGAACTCAACAACTCTTTGGCAATCGATTCGGCTTCCTCGCGCGAGCCAGCCATCGATCCGCGCGGAACCGTTACACCATATTTCTTGAGGATTGCCTTTGCCTGGTACTCATGAATTTTCATAATGATGACTCTTCAGTAAAGCCTCGTAAGGAACCTGCTTGCGGCGTCGCAGCGCGGGCAGCAAACTCTTGATTTTATAGAAGTGCGGAGGATTAGGGCAAACCTCGCCGTCGTTTGATAGTCGCACGGGCTGGAAAAAAAGATTCGTATCAGGGCATCGCTTTAGCGATGCCGTAAGGGCATGGGATGAGTCCGGCTTTAGCCGCTGCCGCAGTCACAACCCCCAGCGGCTAAAGCCGTCAGAGTTTCGCGTCGTTCGGCGGCATCGCTTAAGCGATGCCCTGATACGAACTCTCTTCCGAAACTGCACTCCTGCCCGTCGTGGAGGCGGCAGAACGCGATGCGTCTCCACCAATCGTGCGCCCTTTCGGTCCGCAAAACATCCAAGTCTCAGATCGAATGAGTTCGCAGATAGTGAGGGAGCGATGAAGCTGATTTCGCTGAACGTCGCGCGGCCGGGCCTTGTGCAGTACAAAGGCCAGAGCATTAACACGGGAATCTTCAAGGAGCCGGTGTCGGGCGCGGTCACGCTGCGAACGCTGAATCTGGATGGCGACCGCCAGGCCGACCTGTCGGTCCACGGAGGCCCATACAAGGCGGTCTACGGATATCCTTCGGAGCACTACGAGTTCTGGCGCCAGCAATTGCCGGAGGCGAATCTCTCCTGGGGAGCGTTCGGCGAGAACTTTACGACCGAGGGGCTATTGGAACATGACCTTCACATTGGCGATCGTTTGCGAATTGGCGCGGCCATCGTGATGGTGCGGCAGCCGCGCACTCCGTGTTACAAGCTGGCGGCAAAATTTCAAAGCGACGACATGATCGAACGCTTCCTGCATAGCGGGCGCAGCGGATTCTATTTCTCCGTAGAGCAGGAAGGCGTGGTGCAGACTGGGGACGCATTTGAGTTTCTGAGCAGCGAACCGAAGGCTGTCACGATCGCGGAGTTGAACCGATTGTTCGTTGACGATAGGTATAATCGCGAACTGCTGGAGAAGGCAATTGCGGCGGCTGCGCTGCCGGAGGACTGGCGGGACTATCTTGCGGAACGTGTAACCCGAATGCAGGCGGCGAAAAGCTGACTGGACGCTTTCTTGGGTGATCCCTCCCACTTGTTTTGCCGGACACCGCGCGGGCGGGACGCCCCCGCGACAGCCGCCGGGACGGCGGCGCTACTTGGCGCTTATGCCGTACAATTTCGCCTGAACCATGATTCTCGACGCTCTGCATCGCCTCACGAATTACAGCCAGTCGCTCAGCCGGGAAGAAGCTCGCGCCGTCATGGCCGACGTGCTGGCCGGTAAGTGCACCGACGCGCAAATCGCGGCTTTGCTGGTCGCGCTCCGCATGAAGGGCGAAACGGTGGAAGAGATTGTGGGCTTCGCGGAGGCGATCCGCGCGGCGGCGGCACCTTTGCCGATCGAACGTTCGACCGCGAATGGCGGCTCCGGGGACGCGATCGCCGTGAGCGGGACTGGGCGCGATGCCTTATTCGAAGAGTCTCTGATCGATACCAGCGGCACCGGAGGCGACGCCAGCGGCACCTTCAATATTTCCACCGCAACCGCACTGGTGACCGCTGGAGCCGGCGTGCGTGTGGCCAAGCACGGCAATCGCAGCATCAGCTCAAAATGCGGATCGGCCGATGTAGTCGAAGCCCTCGGCGTCAACATCCAGCTTTCGCCCGAGCGCGCCGCGCAGTGCTTGCGGGAGGTCGGCATCTGCTTCCTTTATGCGCCGAACCTGCATCCGGCGATGAAGCAGGTGCAGGGCGTGCGCCGCGAACTACGCATGCGGACCATGTTCAACCTGCTCGGTCCGCTGACCAATCCGGCGCGCGCTTCCGGGCAGGTGGTGGGCGTGTACTCGCTCGACCTCGTTGAAAAGCTGGCCGAGGCGCTGAGCATGCTGGGACTACGGCGCGCGCTGGTCGTCCACGGATTTGATGGCCTGGACGAGATCACCATCACGGGCAAGACGCGGGTGGCTGAGGCTCATACAGGATCGGTGCGATCGTACGAGGTGGAGCCGGAGGAGTTCGGAATGCGGCGTGCCGGGTTGCAGGAGATTGCCGGCGGCGATGCGACGGAGAACGCTGCCATTATTCGTGCCGTGTTGGCGGGAGAAAAGTCTGCGCGGCGGGATGTGGTGGTGCTCAATGCAGCGGCGGCGCTGGTCGCAGCCGGGAGAGCGGAGCACATTGCGGGGGCGATTCCGATGGCCGTGACGTCGATTGATTCCGGGGCTGCGGCCGGGAAGTTGCAGGCGCTGGTTCGCTTCAGCGCGGGCCAATGACACAAAGGCGTAAACCACTAAGGACACTAAGTTACACGAAGGTTCCGGCGCGTCGCTTCGTGTATCGAGTCATAGCAGCTGAATTTTCTCTCGATACTGCGCGATCTGCACATTCCATCCCAACTCTGATTGCATCAACCCCCGCAACTGGCTAGACGCATCCGGCTCGCCGTGCACTAAATAAGTTGTCGCCGGCTGGTTGCGAAACGTGCGCAGCCACTGCAGTAGCTCAGGAGGATCAGCGTGATCGCTGAACTGTTCGAGCGCGGCAACTTGCGCGCGAATCGGCACCAAATCGCCGAAAATCTTCACCTCGTCACTTTTGCTCTTGATCTGAAAGCCGCGCGTGCCTGGCGCCTGAAATCCGATGAATAGCACGAGATTGCGCGGGTCCGGCAGCCGCAGCAGCAAGTGATGCAGAATGCGCCCGCCCGTCACCATTCCGCTGGAGGAAATGATGATCGAGGGCATCTTTACCTCGTTGATCTTCTTCGATTCTTCCGGCGTCAGCGCGAATGAGAAGCCCGGCCACGTCAGTGGGGAACCGTACTTGCGGATCATGTCGCGAGTCTCGTCACTGTACTCCTCGTCGTGCTTCAGGAAAATCTCGACGGCCTTGATCGCCATCGGGCTGTCGCAGAAGACCGGCATGCGAGGAATCTGTCCCGACTCGATCATATGCTTGAGGATGAAGACAAACTTCTGCGTGCGTTCAATGGCAAAGGCCGGAACGATCACGCTGCCGCCGCGTTGCGCCGCGGCGGTGATCAACTCGGCGAGTTCGGGCAACGGGTCTTCCTTCGGATGCGTTCGGTTGCCGTAGGTGGATTCCATCACGACCACATCGGCCGTCTCGCCTTCCGCGGGACCGGAGTGCACGACCTTTCCGGGCGCGACTTTATGATCGAGCACGCGGCCAATATCGCCGGTAAACAGCAACCGCCGCGCGGCACCGTTTCCGGCGAGCGAAACTTCCGCCATGCACGATCCCAGGATGTGCGCGGCGCGCACAAAGCGGAACGAAAGCTCGGGACTGAGCTGGACGGTTTCTCCCACCTGCACCGGCTTGAAGTATTGCAGCGAGCTCTGCGCTTCGTCGAAGGTATAAAGCGGCAAGGCCGGATCGTGCTTCGACTTCTTCGTTTTGTTGTAGAAGCGAGCATCTTCTTCCTGCAGGTGACCGGAGTCAGGAAGGATGATTCCACAAAGATCAATGGTAGGCGCGCTCGCGTAGATCGCGCCGCGGAAGCCTTCTTTCACCAGCCGGGGAATCCAGCCGCAATGATCGAGATGAGCGTGGGTGAGAATGACGGCATCGATCTGTTTCGCCGGGATCGGAGTGTCGCTCCAGTTGCGCTCGCGCCATTCCTTTGGGCCCTGAAAGAGGCCGCAGTCGATCAGAACCTGAAATCCATTCTTGCCGGTGTGGTCGCCGGTGTTGATGAGATGCTTCGAGCCGGTAACGGTGCCGGCAGCGCCTAGAAACTGGATGTAGGCCAAGGATTGCCTCCCGTGCAAACATTCCAAATTACCACGGAGGCACGGAGACACGGAGGAAACCACGCAGCTTCTAAAATCCTGTGGCCGGTCAGTTTGAACTATGTCGGCTGCATGCCCGGGGGAGATCCCTCGTCCCGCTGGTGAAAACGCGGGCCTTCGGGATGACGCCTCTTGAAAACGTCGCGCTGTGGAAATAAAACTCCCTGAAGCTTTCTCGGAATGACAAGAAGTTGCTTTTCCGTGCTTCTGTGTCTCCGTGGTGAAATCTAGTTTTCGGTGGCTTCGATTTTGAATACATTATTCGCCGTCTTGCTCTCGGGGACGCTGCCATCATTAACGACAATTTCCTGCGGCGCCGATGGAGTCTCAATCCGGGTCGTCGCTTTGCTCTTCGCGTGAACCTCCATCCGCTTCATCAGTTCTCCGCCGGCGAATTTCACGATCACCGGAACCTCAGCACCGGCCGATCCCAGGTTATCGACCGTGATGGTCAGGAGGAAGGAACCGTTCAGCGTCTTGCGCGAAAACGCCGACTCCACTTTGAAGTCGGGCAGGCCGCGATCACGGTAGACCCAGTCGTCGAAGAACCATTCCAGATCGCGCTGGGTTTGCGCCGCGATCAGGCGCGGCATGTACGAAGGCTCTTTGTCCTGCTCGGGACGGTAGGCGGCAATCGCCTTCTTGAGCGCAGCATCGCCAATCATGTCGCGCAGCATCCACCAGACGCACATCGCCTTGCTGCGGTAGAGTGCTTCGTTGGTGGTGTTGACGAGCGAGTGGCTGGTTTCATCCTCCGACCGGGGCACAACCGCCGATGGCTCCATTTGAGTAAGGACCGAGCGATGCAGTCCCATGTAATCGAGCGCGACTTGGCGTCCCTTTTGCTGTTCGAGATAGAGAGCTTGTGCGAAGTGGGCGAGGCCTTCTTCGATCCATGGACGCGGGGAAAAGAAAGATGCGTGCGTGAGTTGGTGAGTTGCGGTGAGACCGGCAAGATTGGAATCAGTATTGCCGAGTGGCGTGAGTAAAAACGCTCCGCTCTCAAATGGCGCATCATTTCTATCCGGCAGATCAGCGACTTTTGCTTTCTCCCGCTGTGTTCCAAACCAATCGCTGATCAAAGGGACGGCCTTCTCGGCGGCCTCAGCAAAGTTTCCGGCTGCTGCATCATGACCTCTCAGGTACCAGACCTTGACCGCCGGCCGCTCTAAGACCTGGTAGTCGGCAAGCACGAACGTTGGAACATCCAACCGTAGTAACTGCTGGGCGCAATCCCAGAGATAGCGGGATACTGCGCCCATTGCTTCCTGCATTGTGAGTGGGCAGTTAACGCCGTTGAAGAGAATCAGTGGCGCCACGTTGGTGTTGTTCGTTAGTGCGGGCTTCAAGTGCATTGTCGAGCCAGCTTCTCGATCTTTCCACCGGCCCAGCACTTCGAACAAACTGTCGCCCTCGGAAAGATTCGCGACTTCGGTGGCGATCGGGTACCACGCCACGTAACCCGCTCCGCGCAGCGCGGTGAAGTCCGGGGAGATCTGATCCCAATCGCTGCTGGCTGCGGCGTCTTCAGGCGTGCCGATGCGAGTCAGGCGCGTCGCATCGGGCAGAACGACGCCTTCATAGGCAATCTCGAGGTCGACCGTGCGGTGCGGCGCGATCTCCAGCGGCAAAGTTACGATGGCTTCCGACAGTTCGCCGGTGTGATCGATGTCAGACGTGTAAGGCTGCCTTACGAATTGCACGGCCCTGTCGGCGGCTTTAATGGAGCGCCAATCCAGACTGGATGAAATCTGCAGGACTGCTATTTTCTGCGGCGTGGTGGTGTCGTTGCGCAGCGTGATCTTGCCGCGCACTCCCAGGCGATGCTGCTCGGGATCGACTTGAACGTTGAGATCGTAATTGGTGATGGAGAAGGCTTCGCGGTCCAGGCAAAATGCATTCACCACGGAGACACAGAGGACACAGAGAACACCTAGAAACTTTTTGTGCTGGGACTTCATTCTTTCTCTGATGGGCCTTGCCCCGCGCGACGCTGCCTGACGATTTCATACAACACGACGGCGGCGGCGACCGACACGTTCAGCGACGGCACTTTGCCGAGCATGGGGATCGAGACCAGGAAGTCGCACTTGCGCTTGACCAGGTCGTGCAGGCCTTTGCCTTCTCCGCCGAGAACGAGGGCGCAATCCATGTTGTAGTCCAGAGCGTCGTAAGTTTGTTTGGCACGCTCATCGAGGCCGACGGTCCAGATGTTGTTCTCTTTTAATTCTTCGACCGTGCGCGAGATGTTGGTCACTTTCGCAATGGGAAGATGCTCGCTGGCACCGGCGGAGGCTTTGGTGACGGTTCCGGTGACGGCGGCGGCGCGGCGTTCGGGGATGACGAGGCCGTTGGCTCCGGCGGCGTCGGCGGTGCGCAGGATGGCTCCGAGATTGTGGGGATCTTCGACGCCGTCGAGCACGACGATCAGCGAATATTGATTTCGCTTGGCAGAGATTACATCCGGGAGATCGTTGTATTGCTTGGCCGAGGTGACGGCGACGACACCTTGATGGGCGGCGTTTCCGGCCATGCGGTCGAGCTCGGTGCGCTGCAGAAAGCGCACGGGTACGCCGAGCTTTCTGCAATCTTCGATGAGGCGCTGCAGGCGGAGGTCGTGGCGCTCTTTCGCCATGCCGACCCACTCGAACGCGCGTCCGCGCGCCTTCAGCGCCTCGGTCACCGAGTTGATGCCGTAGATGTAATGCATGAAGTATCAGTGTACCGCGACGATGGTGCTGCCATCAGGCGAGTGATTTGTCATTCTGAGCGAAGCGAAGAACCTATGCAATCTGCGCGGGCCGGGAAAATGCATAGGTCCTTCGCTTCGCTTGATTGCATAACGACGTTGGCCCGTCGCGAGTAGATTGGTATGCGATGAACCAAGACCAAGGCTCGTGAGAGGAGCCAACGTCATGTTGATTATAGGATGCGATTTCCATCCTGGGTTTCAGCAGGTCGCGATCTTTGACAATCTAACGGGAGAGATTCAAGAAAAGCGGTTGCAGCACCGTGCCGAAGCGGAGCAGTTTTACCGGTCGCTGGCGGGCCAGGAAGTGCGGGTGGGGATGGAGGCTTGCGGGCACTATCCGTGGTTCGAGCGGCTGCTGGCGGAACTGGGCTTCGAGTTGTGGTTCGGCGATGCCGCCAAGATCCGGGCCAGCGTAGTGCGCAAGCAGAAGACGGACCGGCGGGACGCGGAGCATCTGCTGGAGTTGTTGCGGCAGGACCGGTTTCCGCAGATCTGGGTGCCGAGTCTGCAGGTGCGGGACGTGCGGCAGTTGCTGGTGCATCGCCACAAGCAAGTGCAAGCGCGGACCCGTACGAAGAATCAGCTGCAGGCCATGGCGCTGAGTCACGGGGTGCAGAAAAAACGCAAGCTGTGGAGCAAGGCAGGGCGCGCGGAGTTGGAGCAGTTGCCCTTGCTGCCCTACGCGGCCGAGCGGCGCAAGCGGTTGCTGGAAGCGCTGGACGGGCTGGAAGCGGAAATCGTCGAGCTGGACCGGCGCGTCTGGGAAGAAGCGCGGCAGCGGCCGGAGGCGGTGCGGCTGATGACGCATCCAGGAGTGGGACCGGTAACGGCGTTGGCCATGGTGCTGACCCTGGGGCCGGCGGAACGATTCGAATCGGGCAAGCAAGTGGGCAGTTATTTTGGCCTGATTCCGAGCGAAGATTCCAGCGGCGGAAAACAGCGGCTGGGCAGGATCAGCAAACAGGGCAGTTCGTTTCTGCGCTTTTTGCTGGTGGAAGCGGGACAGACGGCGGCGCGTTACGATCCGCAACTGAAACGCTTCTATCGCCGCCTGGCGGTGCGCAAGAATCGCAGCCTCGCCAAGGTGGCCGTGGCCAGAAAATTAGCCACGCGGTTGTACCTGATGTTGCGCGAAGACTGGACGTACGCGCAACTCTATCAGGCCGTCATGCAGGTGAGCCCGAGTCATTCTGTGGCCGGCGAGTAACGGAGCCGAGCGCTTGAGTGGGCAGCCTGCCTCCCTGAAGCGTCAGGGAGATCGAAGTGAATAATCGTGGGCGCAAGTACCGAAGAGATGGATGGTGGGACCTGAGGTCCCGCTGCAAGATTAAAGAGAGTGACGAGCTTGGTCTGGACATCAAAAACGTTCTACGAGAGCGAAATGGCGCTGCTTTCGGCGTCCACGCCGGAGTGTGGGCAAAATTCGCTTGACAGAGTACAACGTCGTTAGAGACAGGATGACAAAGCGAGGGTGTTCAGAATGTCTGCCGGTTCGGGGCGCTCGGTGTAGTCTTCGTCAGCGGACGCGTAGAGAATCGTGCTGTCGCGATCGAGGATGTATATGGCTGGGATCGGCATCTCCCAGCTGTCGTCGCCATTGGTGAAGGGCAGGTTGACGAAGGCGCGGCGATAGACCGCCTCCTGCAGCGCCGGCACGCGGTAGGTCAGTCCGAACTGGCGGGCGACCTTGTTGCCTGCATCGGAGAGCAGCGGGAAGCGGAGCTTGTGCTGGTCGTGCATGAAGTAGGACTGCTTCACCGTCTGTGGGGAGATGGCGGCGAATGTGGCCCCGGCCTCCTTGATCTGCGGCAGGATGAGATTCATGGCTTCCATCTGGCCGACGCAGAAGGGGCACCAGCGTCCGCGAATGAAGCAGAGTACGAGCTTCCCTTGGGCCAGCAGGTCGGTTGATCGAATGGTCTTGCCGTCGTGGTCTGGGAATTCGAAGGCGGGCGCTTTCGCGCCGACCGGGAGAATTTTGGCGGCGAGATTTCGCTGCTTGAGTTCGGCGACGGCTTGCGCGTGAATGGCTTGCGTCTCTGGAGGGACATATTTCGCGATCAGTTCCTTGCGCTCGGCGAAGATCTCGCGTAGGGATCGCGCGTCAGCCTGCGGGTTCGATTCTTCCAGAGAACGCCATTTCATAGCGCGGGTGTCAATAAACTGATAGGGGTCCTTCGACTGCGTTGTCGTTCGCTTCGCTCGCGCCAACTCCGCTCAGGATCACAAGCCTTAAGAACTGATCACTGGCCACTGGCGGCCACTGGCCACTGACAACTGCGTCACATTCCCGGCAGCTTCATGCCTGCCAGCCTTCGCGCGAAGCTGGGTTTGCCCATTTGCTTGAACATTTTTTTCATCTGGGCGTACTGGCGAAGGAGATTGTTTACTTCCTGAATGGTCGTGCCGGAGCCGCGGGCGATGCGTTTACGGCGGCTGCCGTTGATGACTTCGTGATGGTTGCGCTCGTGCATGGTCATCGAGTTGATGATGGCCTCGACGCGGTTGATCTGCTTTTCGTCCACGTTGTCAGCGGCTTTTTGCAGGCCGCTGAACGGGCCAATCGACGGGAGCATGCCCATCAGGCTCTTCATCGATCCCATCTTTTTGACCTGGCGCAACTGGTCGCGGAAATCTTCGAGCGAGAAGCCGTCGCCGGTGAGGGCCTTCGTCGCCATCTCCTGCGCTTTCTTTTTGTCGATCTGCGATTCGGCACGCTCAATCAGCGAGAGGATATCGCCCATGCCGAGAATGCGCGAGACGATGCGGTCGGGATGGAAGGGCTCGAGCGCGTCGTACTTTTCGCCCACGCCGATGAACTTGATGGGCTGTCCGGTGACCTGGCGGATCGAGAGCGCAGCGCCGCCGCGGGCGTCGCCATCCATCTTGGTGAGGATGATGCCGGTGAGGGAAAGCTTCTTGTGGAATTCGTCAGCCGAGTTCACCGCGTCTTGTCCAGTCATAGCGTCGGCGACGAACAGAATCTCAGAGGGATTCAGCAGCTTTTTCAGCGACTGCATCTCGTCCATGAGCTGATCGTCGATATGCAAACGTCCGGCGGTATCGACGATCAGTACGTCGCAGCCGGAGACGATGGCTTCGCGGCGGGCTTCTTTTGCGAGGCGCTCCACGTCGGGGGACTTCATGTAAGACCCAGCGCTCTCGTCTCCTTCGGCCCGGACGAATGCGTCCGGGGCTACATGACCCTCGTAGATATTCGCCTTCACGGCCTGCGCGACCACTTTCAACTGCTCGCGCGCGGCGGGACGGTAGACGTCAACCGAGACCAGCAGCGGACGATGTCCGCCATTTTTGAACCAGTGCGCCAGCTTGCCCGAGGTGGTGGTCTTGCCCGAGCCTTGTAGTCCGGCCATCAGCACGACCGTGGGCGGCTGCGAAGCGAACTTCATTTTGGCTGTGTCTTTGCCGAGGATGATGACCAATTCGTCGCGCAGAATCTTGATGACCTGTTCTCCGGGAGAGAGCGCGGTCATGACTTCCTGGCCGACGGCCTTGGCGCGGATCTGATCGATGAGCTGTTTGACGACCTTGAAGTTGACGTCGGCTTCGAGCAGCGCGAGACGAATTTCGCGGAGCGCCTCGTCAATGTTCTCCTCGGTGAGCGTGGCTTGCCCGCGGAGGGTCTTGAAAGCGCGTTGTAGTTTTTCCTGAAGATTCTCAAACATGGGCGTTATTCATTTTAGCAGCGCAGGAGAACGGAGTCGCCCGCCGGGCTAGGCCTCGACTCCCAAATAGCTCAGAAGCGCGCGGGTGAGTTCGTGGGTCAACGCCAGGTCGTTCAGCGATTACGTTTGTCGGGACGCTCTTCCAGGAGGTGGTTTACATTTAATCGGCGAGGAATTCCCGCCGAGGGAGGACAAGATGAGTTCATCGCAAACGCCCGCACTACCGACAGGGACAATCCCATCCCACGCCACGATCGCGCCCGCATGGCATACCGCGGTGGTCCTGTTCGTCATGCTGGGGTTCTCGCTCGCGGGCGGTCTGGTCGGAGACCTCACGACCCGTGGGCCTCATATCCGCGCCATCGAGTACCTGACGGTAATCGTGGTCGAATGGGCCATTGTGGCGTTTATCGCGTACGGAGTGAGCCGTCGCGGTGTTCGCATCGCCGATCTGGTGGGCGGCCGCTGGGCGCGCCCGGTTGAGTTCTTCCGCGATCTCGGAATCGGCATCGGATTTCTGATCGTTGGCGGCGGCATACTGCAGGGGCTGGGTCATCTATTGAAAGCCGCTGACAATCAGGCGCTGCGCAACCTGCTTCCCAAAAGCCTCACGGAAATTCTTCTTTGGCTGGTGATGTCGCTGACCGCCGGTTTCTGTGAGGAACTCATCTTTCGCGGATACTTGCAGCGCCAGTTCGCCGCGCTGACCCAGTCGGCCGCCGGGGGAATCGTGCTGCAGGGCATTGCCTTCGGCGCGGGCCATGGATACCAGGGCTGGAAAATGATGCTGCTCATCGCCATCTACGGAATCATGTTCGGCATGCTGGCGCGCTGGTGCCGCAGCCTGCGCCCAGGCATGATCACGCACTTCGTGCAGGATGGAGCGGGCGGACTCGTCGGCCGCTATCTCGCGCGGTGATCGGCTTGGGGACGTTTGCGGAAAGCTGACCGGTGTGGCGGCGAGACGCCGCCACGACAGCCGCCGGGACGGCGGCGCTACGGTGAAACGAAAACTTCTTTGGCGGCTACTACCGTGTTGCTGTGAATGATTACCGTGTCTTCGAACGTCCTGGGCGTAGCCACCGGCGTAGGTCACCATCACCGGGATGTTTCTGGCCTTGGCGACGCGGAATACTAACTCGTCCCGCTTTTTCAAGCCTTCAATGGTCAGATCCAGGCCGCCGAGCTGGTCTTCTTTGTAAGGATCGGCGCCCGCGATGTAGCACATCAGGTCGGGCTCGAACTGGCGCAGGCCCGAACTGAGCGCGTTGTCGAGCCAGGCGAGGTACTCATCGTCGCCGATGCCATCGGGCAGGTCGACATCGATGGACGAGGGCGGCTTGTGGAGCGGGTAGTTGTTGTGCTGGTGCAGCGAGATGGTGAAGACTTCGCCGGCGTGGGCTCCGCGCATCTTGCCGCGAGGAGCGTTGGCAGGCTGCTCGACGGTCGACGCGGAGGACGAGGGCAGCAGCGCGCTGGCTGTGCGCGTGCCGGCAAAAATTGAAGCCGTGCCGTTGCCCTGATGCACATCGCAGTCAACGGTCATCGCAGTGCGGATTTTGTCATCACGCTGCAGGCGGCGGATGGCGACCGCAACGTCGTGGATCATGCAGAATCCTTCGCCGTGGTCGGGGAAGGCGTGGTGAAATCCGCCGCCAAGGCTGATGGAGACTTTGTCGGTGAGGGACTGGCGGGCCGCGAGGATGGATCCTCCGGCGGCGAGCCAGAAAGATTCGGCGAGGTCGCGCGAGTAGGGGATCTCCATCTCCATTTCCTCGCGCGGGCTGAGCGTGCCGGTCTTCAGCTTTTGCACGTACTCAGGCTTGTGGACGAGCAGGATGTCCTGATCGGTGGCCGGGTCGGGCTCGAGGAAGTCGCTGGCATCGGCCACGCCGGTGGAGATGAGGCGATCGCGGACCCGGCGATACTTTTCGGCGGGAAAGACGTGGTCGCCGATGGGGAGATAATAGGCGTCGCTGTAGATGAGTTTGAAGGGCAGCATGACGAAGCCCTACATCATACGCCGAAATATTGTCATCCTGAGGTCCGCGCCTTGTGCAGGCCGAAGGACCTGTGCAACTGGCTGATAGCGCCTCGCTGCACGCAGGTTGCATAGGTCCTTCGCTTCACTTGATTGCATAACGACGTTGGCCCGTCGCGAGTAGATTGGTATGCGATGGACAAAGACCAAGGCTCGTGAGAGGAGCCAACGTCATGTTGATTATAGGATGCGATTTCCATCCTGGGTTTCAGCAGGTCGCGATCTTTGACAATCGAACGGGAGAGATTCAAGAAAAGCGGTTACAGCACCGCGCCGAGGCGGAGCAGTTTTACCGGTCGCTGGCGGGCCAGGAAGTGCGGGTGGGGATGGAGGCTTGCGGGCACTATCCGTGGTTCGAGCGGCTGCTGGCGGAGTTGGGCTTCGAGTTGTGGTTCGGCGACGCCGCCAAGATCCGGGCCGCGGTGGTGCGCAAGCAGAAGACCGACCGGAGGGACGCGGAGCATCTGCTGGAGTTGTTGCGGCAGGACCGGTTTCCGCGGATCTGGGTGCCGAGTCTGCAGGTGCGGGATGTGCGGCAGTTGCTGGTGCATCGCCACAAGCAAGTGCAAGCGCGGACCCGTACGAAGAATCAGCTGCAGGCCATGGCGCTGAGTCACGGGGTGCAGAAAAAGTACAAGCTGTGGAGCAAGGCAGGGCGCGCGGAGTTGGAGCAGTTGCCCTTGCTGCCCTACGCGGCCGAGCGGCGCAAGCGGTTGCTGGAAGCGCTGGACGGGCTGGAAGCGGAAATCGTCGAGCTGGACCGGCGCGTCTGGGAAGAAGCGCGGCAGCGACCGGAGGCGGTGCGGCTGATGACGCATCCAGGAGTGGGACCGGTAACGGCGTTGGCCATGGTGCTGACCCTGGGGCCGGCGGAACGATTCGAATCGGGCAAGCAAGTGGGCAGTTATTTTGGCCTGATTCCGAGCGAAGATTCCAGCGGCGGAAAACAGCGGCTGGGCAGGATCAGCAAACAGGGCAGTTCGTTTCTGCGCTTTTTGCTGGTGGAAGCGGGACAGACGGCGGCGCGTTACGATCCGCAACTGAAACGCTTCTATCGCCGCCTGGCGGTGCGCAAGAATCGCAGCCTCGCCAAGGTGGCCGTGGCCAGAAAATTGGCCACGCGGTTGTACCTGATGTTGCGCGAAGACTGGACGTACGCGCAACTCTATCAGGCCGTCATGCAGGTGAGCCCGAGTCATTCTGTGGCCGGCCAGTAACGGAGCCGAGCGCTTGAGTGGGCAGCCTGCCTCCCTGAAGCGTCAGGGAGATCGAAGTGAATAATCGTGGGCGCAAGTACCGAAGAGATGGATGGTGGGACCTGAGGTCCCGCTGCAAGATTGAATCGAGTGACGAGCTTGGTCTGGACATCAAAAACGTTCTACGAGAGCGAAATGGCGCTTTTGTAACACCCAAAGCGTCCACGCCGGAGTGTGGGCAAAATTCGCTTGACAGAGTACAACGTCGTTAGAGACAGGATGACAAGACGTAAAAAGCTAACGTTTCTTTGACGGCTGGACAGGCGCTACTAGTGGCCTTCTCACCGGGACGATTGCGCCTTTGGAGGGATCGGCGGCGGCGTTGGCGCGGGTCAAAACTTCCTTCTGGATGTATTGCACGAATTCCTGGATCTGGCGCTGCATTTCTTCCATGCGTTCGCGCATCTGCAGAATGATGGCCATGCCGGCGATGTTGACGCCGAGGTCGCGCGCCAGCGACAGGATAAATTCCAGGCGTTGCAAATCTTCATCGGTATAGAGGCGGGTGTTGCCTTCAGTGCGCGAGGGCTTGAGCAGGCCTTCGCGTTCGTACAAGCGCAGCGTTTGGGGATGGATGCCGTACATCTCGGCGACCGCCGAGATCATGTAGGCGCCCTTGGATTTACGCTTGGTCATTCCGAGTATTTATAGCAGAAAGGCATCGGCCCCGGATTGCTCGGATCTCCACGGATTTGATTCGTGTTGATCTGTCTTCCGTGGCCTCGCCAAGAAGGCACAGAGGTCCTTCGCGCAAAAGGCGCGCTCAAGATGACAAAGCTATCGTTGAGCCACGTCTAGGCTGCTGGCTGCGGCTTCTGCTCCGCCGGAGCCGACCAACCTGTTGGCTTGAGGGCGTGATTGACGAAATAGGCGACAAAACCGGCCGCGATGAGGATCATCCCGAAGGCGAAGGAACTCATCCCCAGGATCGATTCGTGTTCGCTGCGGACGACCGAAAAGCCGAGCAAAAGCATTGGCGGGATGCCGATCGCTATCGCTCCAAACAGGCCGCCGGGCACGCGGAAGGGGCGCTTCAGGCTGGGCTCGCGGAAACGGAGCACGGCCAAAGCCATGAATTCCAGCATGAGGCTGACCCCATAGAGCAGGATGTCGAGCGTGACCAGGCGGGCGAAGCCCAGGCCCAGGCACATGGCCCAGCCCATGGCCAGCGCGATGATCGCGACCCACGGGGCGCGCGATTTCTTCTGCAGCTTGCCGAATACGGCGGGCAGCATGCCGTCTTGCGCCATCGCCAGCGGCAGGCGCGAGTAGCTCATGACCAGCGCGTTGAACATGCCAAAGGCGCTGAACAGCCCGCCGAGAACGACGCCGATGCGCAGCAGCGGGCCGCCAACCAGCGCGGCGATGTCTGCCCACGATCCGGTTTCCCAAGCCGTAGCTTTCAGACCAGTCATCCACATGGCGACGAAGGGCAGAACGTAGGTTGCGGCCACAATTCCCACGGCGACCAGCATGGCGCGTGGATAGGTGCGCTGCGGCCGCTCAACTTCGGTCGCGATGGTCGAGGCATTGTCCCACCCCATGTAGTTCCACATGCAGATGAGGAGGCCTCCGAGAATGTCGACGGTGGACGTGGTCGGCTTGGTGACGGCGTTGGCCAAAGCCCCGAGCTTGAACGGAGCGAGGATCACGATCGCGGCGAACGGCGCCGACAGCGCGAGGAACAGCCAGAGCGAGGTCAGGGAGACGACTTTAACTCCGGCAATATTGAGAATCGCGCAGGCGACAACCACGGCCAGCGCGACCCACCATCCGCGATTGCCTTCCTGAAACCATGGGAACATGCGGGTCAGGTAGGCGACGAACAGGGTGGGATAGATTGCCATATCGAAAATGGAGGCAATCAGCGAAAGCCAGGCTTCCTGAAATCCCCAGAAGTTGCCCATAGCGCGGCGCACCCAGGCGTAATATCCGCCTTCAAAGGGCAGGGCGCTCGATAGCTCGCCGATCATGAAGGCCGTGGGCAGGCTCCAGAGCAGCGGGGTCAGCAGCAGGATCAAGATGGCGCGTCCGTAGCCGGCGCCGTGCACGATGTCTTCGGTGCCATAGGTTCCGCCCGACACCATAAAGAAGGTGGCGGCGACCAGGGGCCAAAGCGTGAGGCGGACGAATTTCTTCCGGTTGGGGACGACGGCGAGGGGTGGGGAAGTTTCGGGTTGTTGTCGGCTAGCTGTTGCCAATTTCTATGGCTGCCTCCTTAAGCGACTCACTCTCGCCACCGCGTCTCCCTTGAGTCTTCGAAGAAGACTTTCTGCGCGGCTCCCGGGTTTGCTGCGATTTCCGGGCATTTCGGCGGAGTTAGTTCGCAGTAGTGAGATTACGGGAAATTTCCACAGATGCAAGATTTTTTTGAATTATTTTGCAAAATTTTGTAACGCGAGGGGAGTGGTACGGAGGTAATGCCGTGCGGCGAGCGATGAGCGATGAGCTATGAGCTTTCAACCCGCGGGCTGCTGCGAGTCCGACAAGCCTTCGAGCGGGCTCCGGGCTTTGTCATCCTGAGACCCGCGTCTTTTGCGGGGCGAAGGACCTATGCAACTTGCCGGCGTTGTGGTCGCCGCAAGCAGGTTGCAGAGGTCCTTCGCGCAAAGGGCGCGCGCAGGATGACAAGCACCTTACACTTTCGTCCACAACTCCGCTCTGGGGTCTTCGGGGTTCAGCTTCGCCAGCTCACGGAGGAGTTCTTTGGTGCGCTCGTCTCTGGGCATGGGGACGGTTACCGTGATCTCGACGATCTCGTCTCCGCGGACGCCTTCCCTGGTTGCGGATGGCACACCTTTCTCCCGCAGGCGTAGCTTTTGACCGGACTGCGTTCCTGGAGGAATCTTCAGTAGGGCGCGGCCGTCGATGGTCGGGACTTCGATTTTCGCGCCGAGAGCGGCTTCGGTGGCCGTGACCGGGACCGTCAGGGAGATGTCGTCGCCATCGCGATGGAAAATGGGGTGGTCGCCGGTGCGGATGATCGCGTAGAGATCGCCGGGAGTTCCGCCGTGGGCTCCGGCGTTGCCTTTGCCGGGCAATCGGATGCGCTGGCCGTCGCGGGTTCCCGCCTTGATGCGGACTTCCAGCGGCTCAGTTTTGCTGACGTTGCCTTCGCCGTGGCAGGTTGGGCACATGGTCAGATTCTTTCCGGTACCGTGGCAGCGCGGACACTGCACGTTGAACTTCATGCGTCCGCCGGTCTGGGTGATCTGGCCGGTGCCGCCACACTCCGGGCATTTGCCCGGAGATTCGAGCGCGCCCTGGCCATGGCACGTTGAGCAGACATCCTGGCGAGTGATGTTGAGGCGCATGACGCCGCCGCGGATCGCCGTCCAGAACGGAACGTTGACCTGGTATTCGAGGTCGGTGCCGGGCTCGGGTCCTTCTTCTGCGTGTGCGCCGCGGCCTCCGCCAAAGATCGAGCCGAAGATGTCGCGGAAGCTGCCGCCGCTGCCGGAGGAGGATTTGCGGCCGCGCGCGGCGTTGTCCATCAGATCGGAAAAATCGAAACCGCCGAAATCGAAGGGAACGCCCTGGGCGCCTCCTCCGTGCTGTACGCCGCCGGGAAATCCTCCGCCACCTCCACCTGAGGCGCCGGCGCGGGCGTAGGCCTCGGCCGTCGCCGGATCAATGTTGTCGGAGTAGAAGCCGACCTGGTCGTAGATCTTGCGCTTCTTGGGATCGCTGAGAACTTCGTTGGCTTCGGACAGCGCCTTGAATTTTTCTTCGGCCGATTTGTCCCCGGGATTGACGTCGGGATGGTACTTGCGCGCCAGCTTGCGAAAGGCTTTTCGGATGTCGTCGGCGGAGGCGGACTTCTTCACGCCGAGGATTTCGTAATAGTCCTTTTTGGTGGTGGTTGCCATTTACGGTTCCGATACGCTGCCGGCTTGCTTGCTCGCGCAAAGACGCGGACAAGAGTGTCCGCGCCACATTTAATTCACAATCTTGCGCTTCTCTTTATCTTCTAACACGAGAGTCAGGTCTTCGGACGTTGGTTCGTCCACGTAGACCGGGATTTGCCGCGTTCCGGTCGGAGTCTCGACCAGCACGAGCCATTGCCTTTCGTTCTCGGCAAGGCTCAGGAAATAGGTTTCGTTGTTTACCTGGAAATCCAAATTGATTCTCCCCCAAAAACCTGCCCCAAATCGTAATGTCATCCTGAGCGGAATTGTCGCTCGCGTAGCCAGCGACAATGGAGTCGAAGGATCCCTTTACCTCTTCGTCGCCTTCCCGGCCCGCCACGTTTTCCCTTCGCGGCGGCAGCGTGAGAATTCCCCGCAGGGTTCATCTCACTGGTAGGGATCCTTCGACTGCGTAGCTGCTTCGCTTATCGCGAAGCAGCCACTCCGCTCAGGATGACAAATCAGCTTATTTGACAGCTCAGCTTATTTCTTGTCTTCGACATCCACGTACTCGGCGTCGATGACGCCTTCGTCTTTCTTGGCCTGGCCGTCGCCGCCGCTCGGGCCTGCGCCCGGCGTCGGACCCGCGCCCGGTCCGGCTTGCGCTCCGCCTTGCGGCTGAGCGGCTTTGTACATCTGCTCAGCCAGCTTGTGCGAGGCGGTGGTCAGGGCTTCGCGAGCCTTATCCATCTGCGTCTTATCGTTGGATTCGAGCGCCTTCTTGGCGTCGGCCAGCGCGTTCTCGACGTCGCCGCGCTCAGAGCCGGAGATCTTGTCGCCATGCTCCTTCAGCATCTTCTCGATGTTGTAAACCATCGAGTCGAGCTGGTTCTTGGCTTCGATCGAGTCACGCTGCGCCTTGTCTTCGGCAGAGTGCGCATCGGCTTCTTTGGCCATGCGCTCGACTTCTTCCTTCGACAGACCGGAGGACGACGTGATCGTGATCTTCTGATCCTTTTGCGTGGCCGTGTCTTTCGCGGTCACGTTGAGGATGCCGTTGGCGTCGATGTCGAACGTGACTTCGATCTGAGGCACGCCGCGCGGAGCCGGCGGAATTCCGGTCAAGTGGAACTTGCCGAGAGTCCGGTTCTGCGCCGCCATCGGGCGTTCGCCCTGCAGCACGTGAACTTCAACCGAGGTCTGACTGTCGGCCGCGGTCGAGAACGTTTCCGTCTTCTTGGTCGGAATCGTCGTGTTGCGCGGGATCATCGGCGTGGAAACGCCGCCCAGCGTCTCGATCGAGAGCGTCAGCGGAGTCACGTCGAGCAAGAGCAGATCTTTCACTTCGCCCTTGAGCACGCCTCCTTGAATGGCTGCACCGACTGCAACCACTTCGTCGGGGTTAACGCCCTTGTGGCCTTCTCGTCCGAATAACTCTTTGACGAGCTGCTGGATGCGAGGCATGCGGGTTTGGCCGCCGACCAGCACGACTTCGTTGATCTTGCTGGTGTCGACGCCGGCGTCTTTCATGCACTGCTTGCACGGGCCGACCGAGCGCTGAATGATGTCTTCGACCATGCCTTCGAGCTTGGCCCGGGTCAGCTTCTTGACCAGGTGCTTGGGACCGCTGGCATCGGCCGTGATGAACGGTAGATTGATTTCGGTCTCCATGGTGGTCGAGAGCTCGATCTTGGCCCGCTCCGCGGCGTCACGCAGACGCTGCAGGGCCATCTCGTTGCCCTTGCCGCGAAGGTCGAGGCCTTCGTCCTTCTTGAATTCGTCGATGAGCCAGTCCACCAGGCGCTGGTCGATGTTATCGCCGCCGAGGTGGGTATCACCGTTGGTGGCTTTGACCTCGATCACGCCTTCGCCGACTTCGAGGATCGAAATATCAAACGTTCCGCCGCCGAAGTCGTACACGGCGATGGTTTCGTCTTTTCCTTTGTCGAGACCGTAGGCGAGCGCGGCCGCCGTGGGCTCGTTGATGATGCGCTTCACTTCGAGGCCAGCAATCTGTCCGGCGTCTTTGGTGGCCTGGCGCTGCGCGTCGTTGAAGTACGCGGGCACCGTAATGACCGCTTCCGTGACCTTCTCGCCGAGATAGTCTTCCGCGGCCTTCTTCAGCTTCTGCAGAATGAGCGCGGAAATCTGGGGAGGCGTGTATTCCTTCCCCTGCGCCAGAACGGCAACGTGATCGCCCTGACGGACGACCTTGTAGGGCACCATCTTGATCTCTTCGGTGACCTCGTCGTAGCGGCGTCCCATGAACCGCTTGATCGAGTAAACCGTGTTCTCAGGATTGGTGATGGCTTGCCGCTTGGCGACTTGTCCGACCAGCCGCTCGCCGGTCTTGGTGAAACCGACTACGGAAGGCGTGGTGCGCCCTCCTTCTTCATTGGGGATGACCTTGGGTTCGCCACCTTCCATGACGGCGACGCAGGAGTTGGTGGTCCCAAGGTCAATTCCGATAATCTTTGCCATAAAACATCCCTCCTAAACTAAATAAGTGCTTTGTAATCAATGCCTATGTGATTGCGCTGGATTCCATGCTAAGACTTGAGTGATTTGCTGTCAAGGTTTAGATGATTCATGGATGCTTAAAGTTGCGGGAATTTCAAGTACCGAGATGCTGCTAGCGGTGATAAAGCTTCACTAAACCTTGTGGGGACTCTTGCAGGGCGTCCTCGAGCGGGATCCGAGTCAGTCGCCACTTTATTTCTACCTTCCAGAGAGGTTGTCCGCCCAGCGAATAGTAGAAGCCCCAGGCGGCCCGCGCGACCACGGTCAACAGCGCCAGCGCAGGACTAGCCGCTCGGAGTGTGGCGCGATGCGGACGGGATCGGCTGGAGGCACTTGGGCAATCAGAAATATGAGCGGCTGGAGTGACTGCTCACCCGGGCAGCGCCACGGTTTTGTATTACCATCCAAAGCGATGACCTCACGTTTGCGGCGGTGGCTGGGGGATCCCTTATTTTTGCTGGCTCTGACCGCGGCGCTCCTCACCTTCGTGGTGCAGTCGGGGGAACTGGGCACCGCCGACACGACGCACCGCCTGCAAACCACGCACTGGCTGTGGACTTCGCAGCCGCAGGTTTTTCCCAACGAATATCCCGATTTCGGCCTGCATGGCCGCCGCGGCCGGCTCTATAGCTGGTATGGCATCGGGCAGTCGCTGCTCATGCTGCCCGCAGATCTGGTCGCGACCTGGATCGCAAGCTGGCACATCTTCGCCGGATACCAGGACGATCCGGCGGTGCGCAGCATCGTGGTCAGCTACAGCACGAGCATGCTGCTCAACCTGCTTACTGCCCTCATCGCCTTTCGTTTCCTGCGGCAACTGCGGTTCCAACGGAAAGAATCCGTCTACGGAGGTCTGGCGCTGCTGTTCTGCACCACCCACTTGCATTACACGCAGAATATGCAGGAGAACAATTACATCATGGTGCTGACGCTCGCCGGATTCTCCTACCAGTATGAGTGGCTGCGCAGCGGCAGCAAGCGGGCGCTGCTGATCGGATCCTGCGCGCTCGGACTCAATCTGCTCACTCGGATCACGACCGGACTCGATCTGGTTGCGTCGGGTGTATTTCTTCTCGTTATTCTGTTGATGGAGAGAATGAGCGGCCGCGGGATCGGGCAACGATTGCTCGCCTACTGCAAGATTGCGTTTCCAGTTTATGCAGTGTTTGCCGTGGCGGAACGCTGGTACAGCTTCTACCGTTTCGGATCGTGGACGCAGACGTATATCCCGATTTTCGCGCGCGAATCACGCTTGCAGGATCCCACGCTGCCGGCGAATTTTCCCTGGAGTACGCCGCTTCACGAAGGAGTGCTGGGAGCGCTCTTCAAGCCGGAGAAGTCCATCTTCTTATTCGATCCGCTTCTCGTGCTGGCCCTGATCATGTTGGTCCTGCTATGGAAGCGGCTCAGTCCCGAGATCCGCGCTTATGCCGTGGCTTCGCTTCTGCTGCTCACCGCTTACATGTTCTTCTACGCCCGCTACACCTACTGGGCAGGCGATCATGCCTGGGGCGACCGCTACGTTTCGACCTCCGTAGAGATGGTCGCGCTGCTCTCGGTTCCTCTGCTGCTCTCCTATCGCGCGAGTTTTGGGCGATGGATCTGGCGCGGTGGCGTCGCGCTCATCGTCATCAGCTTCATCATTCAGATCGCGTCCTTGGCCTTCTGGTTGCCGCTCGAGATCTATCAGATGGAGACGTTCGGGCATCCCACGTTCGTCATCGCTTTGCGCTTCAAGAATATTGTCGCCTTCGCTCTCGGCAAGATGGATGCCTGGGGACTGAACACTGAAGCCATGGGTCAGGATCAGTGGGATTACGTGCACATCACGTGCTGGAATTTTTTGCCGTTTCTGTTGCGGAGGGTGGGAGCGGCTCCGCGGTGGGTGGTCGACATTGCGTTCGCCATTTGGAGTGCGGCGCTGGCAGCTCTGGGGGCGACAATGTGGCGCCTGCGCGGAGCGCTCAAAGCGGAGCGTTAATTGCATCGATTCCGGATATGGTAGAAAAAGGTAGAGTGGTGCCAGATGAGCTTGAACATCAAGAACGAGCAGACCCACCGATTAGCTCGGGAACTGGTGCGTCTTACGGGCGAAAGCGTGACGACTGCGGTGAGTCAGGCGATCCGAGAGCGTCTGGAGCGGGTGCGGGGAAAATCCAAGAAGAGCAGAGTCGAGCGCATTCTGGAGATTGGGAAGGAATGTGCGGCCCACATGAAAGAGCCGTACAAATCGATCGATCACGGTGACTTGCTTTATGACGAGAAAGGATTGCCGAAGTGATTGTCGACTCATCTGCAATCATCGCCATTTACGCGACGAACCGGACGCATTAGCGATAGGAGCGCTCGCTTCGCTCGCGGGGCGGACGAATGCGTCCGCCCCTGCATTTTGTGCGTAAAACTCACTCCACGGTCACGGATTTCGCCAGGTTCCTCGGCTGATCTACGTCGCAACCGCGCCTTACGGCGATGTGATACGCCAGCAATTGCAGCGGAACAATCTCAAGGATCGGCGAGAGTTCCTCGGGAGCGGGCGGGATATACAAAACATGGTCCGCGGCTTCTTTGATCTCTTCATCGCCTTCGGTGGCCAGCGCGATGACCACTCCTGAGCGTGCTTTCACTTCTTTCAGGTTGGAGATCGTTTTTTCGTAGCGGAGCACCGAGTCGGGATTACTCAGATCCCGCGTAGCGATCACCACCACCGGCAGGTTCTCGTCGATCAGCGCATTGGGGCCATGCTTCATTTCGCCCGCTGGATAGCCTTCGGCGTGTATGTAGGAAATTTCCTTCAGCTTGAGCGCGCCTTCGAGCGCGATGGGATAGTGGATGCCGCGTCCCAAGAACAAGAAGTCATGCACCTTCTGGTAGATCTTGGCTAACTCGTCGCAGGCCTCGTCGTGCGCTAAAAGAGTTTCGAGCTTGGCGGGGATGCGGGTGAGTTCCAGCATGGCCGCGCGAGCCTTTTCGGGATTCATGACCCCGCGCACTTGCGCCAGATACATGGCAAAAATATAGAGCGCGGTAAGCTGCCCGGTGAAAGCCTTGGTCGAAGCCACTCCGATTTCCGGACCCGCATGCGTGTAGATGGTGCCTGCCGCTTCGCGCGTGATCATCGATCCCACCACGTTGCAGATGGCCAGGGTCTTCGATCCTTTGGATTTCGCCTCGCGCTGGGCGGCAATCGTGTCAGCCGTCTCGCCCGATTGCGAGATCACCAGCGTGATCGTATCCGGATCGACGATGGGATTGCGGTAGCGCCATTCGCTGGCATAATCCACTTCCACCGGCACGCGCGCCAGCGACTCAATCATGAACTTGCCAGCCTGCCCGGCATGCCAGCTCGTGCCGCAAGCGATGATGTTGATCTTGCACGCGGCGCGGAATTCGGCTTCGCCGATCTCCATCTGATCCAGAAAAATGTGGCCCGTATCCTGCGACACCCGGCCCAACGTGGTGTCGCGAACCGCGCGCGGCTGCTCATAAATCTCCTTGAGCATGAAATGCTTGAAGCCGCCTTTTTCCGCCTGGATGGGATCCCAGGTAACGCGCTGCACTTGGCGCGAAACGGCTTTACCGTCGAAATCGGTTAACTGCACGCCATCCGGGGTGACGATGGCCATATCGCCGTCGGCGAGAAAGAAAATGTCACGCGTGTGATGCAGAATGGCCGGCACGTCAGATGCCACGAAGAATTCCTGATTCCCCAGGCCGATGACCGCCGGCGGTCCGTTACGCGCCGCCACAATCTTGTTGGGGTCGTCGGTGGAGATCACCGCCAGAGCGAATACGCCGGTGAGTTGCTTTACCGTCTGCCGCACGGCATCTTCCAAAGAAACGCGCTGGCCGTCCGCACTTTTGGAATATTTTTCGACAAGATGGGCAATGATCTCGGTATCGGTTTCCGTCGTGAACTTGTGCCCTTCCTCGATGAGCTTTTTTTTCAGGCTGAGGTAGTTCTCGACGATGCCGTTGTGCACCACCACGATCTTGCCGGTGCAGTCGCGATGCGGGTGGGCATTCTCTTCGGTGGGACGCCCGTGCGTCGCCCAGCGCGTGTGTCCAATGCCATAGGTGCCTTCGAGCGGTCGCTGGCGAATGACTTCCTCCAGATTGCGGAGCTTGCCCTCGGCGCGGCGAATCTGCAGGGCGTCCCCGTTGCCGGACACCGCGATTCCGGCCGAGTCGTATCCCCGATACTCCAGCCGCCGCAACCCTTCAATGATGATGGGAACTACGCTCTTGTTGCCGACATACCCGACGATCCCGCACATATGGAAGCCCTCAATGGAGTCCCCAAGCTAATCTCAGTCAGCCAGGGAGAAACGGAATTCCTCAATCACAGGGTTGGTCAGCACTTCGCGGGCAATTCGCTCGACCTCGGATTGGGCTTCTTCGCGGGACAACCCAGTATCCAGAGTGAGTTCGAAATACTTTCCCTGGCGAACGCTTTCCAGGCCCTTATAACCCATCTTTTTCAATGCGCCCTGAATGGTTTTGCCTTGGGGGTCGAGGACGCTTTTCTTGAGGGAGACATAGACGTAGGCTATCATAAAGCCATCATTATACTTGAGCCCGTCACGCCGCCAGACGGCCGGGTCGCCGGTCGCGAGAGGCTGTTACGAAACTCGTGCCGTCCGCTAAAGCGGACTCGGGTTGCTCCACTCCGGCTACACCCGGCACTACCGTGCCGGGCTTTTGCGTCCCGCCGGTATGCGGCTCGAACCTGCTTTGTGCACCGTGCATGTTCGGCCCTTGCGAACGGGGAGATCAAAATCCCCACCCTGTCGCACACAACGCGACAAGGATGGGGCACCCCGAAAATGGTAACAGCCTCCAGGCTCATTTCTCGAACTGGCTCAGCCTTTGGTCCAATTCTGCCAGCGCATCCTGCAGGATTTTCCGGTGCCGCGGATTTTGGCTGGATTCGATCTGCCGAACCACTCTCTGCCGCGATAGGCGCAGATTCTCCCGTTCGCGACTGCGAGCAGCTTCTTCCGGAGTCAGCTTGATGCGGGACTTGGGCGCGTCTTGTCCGGCCTCATCCTGCTGCGCTTCGACCGACTTGCTCTCCCATCCTCGGGCCATTACATCCATTATATGTTCCCAGCCTGATAGGTTGGGAGAGGCGGCATCGCCTGTTCCCAGCTTCGAGAGGAGCCGTGTCGGCCGGATGCGGCTCGGGTCTGTTCGGAAAACGTAACAAAAAAATGCTTGTGCTTCCTCGCGAAAACCGGGGGTTATACTGCCACGTTTTTAAAAGTAAGCGGTTCGCATCTTGGGGGTGTGGTGGTTGCGCGGCCAGGCTCTTTGAGCTTGATGTTGCCGTTGCAATTTGATTCGGGATTCCGAGCAACGGCGGATTTGACGTTCGTGGAAAATCGGGACAGGAAGCTTTCCTGTCGGCCACAGATGCCTGCCCGCCTGTTGCAGCATTCCGAAACTCCCTATCGCCGGCCCACAGAGCCGCGTTGCGTCCGGCGTTGGCGTGTTGCGCAAATCAATGTCGATACCCAATATCCCCACTTGATCCGTGGCATCCGGAGATCCCATGCCGGATGACATTTTCGGAGCCGACTTCCATCTGACCGAGCAGAACCCAAGCATCCGCGACCCCGACCGCCTGATCGCTGCTTATTTTCAATCTTCGACCGTCGGGCTGTGCACTCTCGATGTTGGACTTCGCTACGTCACCATCAATGACGCGCTGGCGAGAACCCACGGCATCCCCGCTGAGCAGCACCTGGGTCGAACCGTGCGGGAAATTTTGGGTACGGTTGCGGACCTGCTTGAGCCAGGATTCCAGCGCGCTTTCGAACTGGGCCGCCCCATCTTGAATGTAGAGGTCGGTCCCGTTCCTCCGGCCAGCGCCGAAACCGGCCATCGGATCGAGCACATCTTTCCCATCAAAGATGAGTCCGGAACCACCACCCGCATCCTCGTCGTGGTCTTTGAAGTGAGCGAGAAGCGGAAACTGCAGACGGCCATCAAAGATCTCGACGGCAAACTTCGAAAAGAGATGGACCGGCTGCAATCGCTGCTCGACATCACCAGCTTGCTTTCTTCGAACTGGGATGTGCCGGCGGTGTTTCCCATGATCTCCGCTCGCATTCGCCGGGTGCTGCGCCAGGAACTTGCCAGTTTCGCGTTGTACGATGGCGAAAGCGGCACGTTAATCCGGCAGGCCATCGACTTTCCGCTCAGTAAGGGCCTTTTATCGATAGACCCGATGAACGCCAAAAAGACTCCCGCCGGGCGTTCCTTGCAAAAACGCAGCTCCATCATCTTCTCCAAAAAGGAATTGCAAGGCTTCGAGGCCGAGGCATCGCAAAGTCTTCTCGCGGAAGGAGTGCAATCCTTGTGCTGCGTCCCCATGATGCGCCCCAAGGGGCCGCTCGGCGTTCTCTTGCTCGGAAGCACCCGCAAGGACGCATTTCGGCCCGACGACCTTCAGCTGTTGGACCAGGTCGCCGCACAACTCGCTCTGGCCATCGAAAATCACCGCGCCGCTTCAGAAATCAAGGCGCTCAAGGTACGCCTGGGTGAGGAACGCAAGTTCCTGGAGGCGGACGTCCAACCCGCGGGAGATTTCCCCGAGATGGTGGGCAATAGCCGCGCGCTCAAACAGATTCTGGACCAGGTAGCCACCGTCGCCGCCAGTGAGGCCACGGTTCTCATCCTGGGCGAAACCGGAACGGGCAAGGAGTTGGTCGCTCGCGCGATTCATCGCCTGAGCCGCCGCCATGCGGGCAGCTTCATCAAATTGAACTGCGCCGCCATTCCCACCGGCCTGCTGGAAAGCGAACTCTTTGGTCACGAAAAAGGCGCGTTCACCGGCGCTATCAACCAGAAGGTCGGAAGAATGGAACTGGCGGATGGTGGAACCCTGTTCCTCGACGAGATTGGAGAGATTTCCCTCGAATTACAACCCAAATTGCTCCGCGTGCTGCAAGACCAGGAATTCGAACGCTTGGGCAGCAACCGTACCATTAAGGTGAACGTTCGGCTGCTGGCCGCCACCAACCAGAATCTGGCGGAGAGCATCGCCGAACATCATTTTCGCAGCGATCTGTACTACCGGCTCAACGTGTTTCCGATCGTCATCCCGCCTCTACGGGAGCGTCCGGAAGATATTCCCTTGCTGGTCCAGTACTTCGTCCGGAAGTTTGCGCAGCGGATGAATCGCTTCATCGAGACCATCCCCACCAGTACCATGAAGGCGTTGCAGCAATGGCATTGGGCAGGGAACGTGCGCGAACTCGAGAATCTCATGGAGCGCTCGGTGATCCTGAGCGAGGGCCATTTCTTGCGCGTCCCTTTATCCGAGTTAAGCAACCCGGCCTCTAAAACCGAGCGCACCGAGCACAACCTCGATGACGCGGAGCGGCGCCATATTATCCGCGTCCTGCGAGAAACCCGCGGAGTTCTCTCCGGTCCGAAAGGCGCCGCTCAACGCCTGGGACTGAAACGTACTACCCTGCAATCCAAAATGGAGCGCCTGAAAATCACACGGAAGGATTATTCCGCCGCTCCGAAACGGTGATCGCAACCCCAGTGATCTCAGAGGAGCTGACGCCTGATCGGCAGAGGCGACGACGATGCGGCAGAAAGCGTCGGCGGCCTCATTTTCTAAATTGGAACTCGTTCCAAAGGCGGAAGTTCCAGCCGACATAGCTTGGCCATTTTCGGAACTCCGCGTGCATAGCCCTGAAGTTCCTTCTGCTTCTGGCCTGCAATGCTTGCTCCCCCGTGCAGGAAGAATCGGACTTGTCCCAGTCCCAGAAAATTACAAGCGATGGCCGCAAGGCCAATTCGAGAGGCGTTGTCGAATGTTATCGCTGAACAAACTTCCCCTACGGGTGGACCCTGTATTCAACCCCGCAGAGACGGTTCTGAACCCCTTAAAGCCGCGGCGTTGCCGCGCAGTCAATGATCCCGCCCATAGGTTTCCGCCAGAAAGGGAGATTAGCCTTCTCCCGGAGATCTCCCACACTGCCGATGCCAGTTTGAGCCCTCCCCCCGCGGCTCGGCAGGATGCGGGCGCCATGGATCCCCTCTATTTGTTTGCCTGCCACATCGCCTGGGAGAGGGACGAAGATCCCAGCGCCGGGTGGGAGTTGATCGCCGCTGCGCAGAGTTCCGATGATGACACGCGTGCCCACGCCCGCGCCCTTCTCGCCAGTTCACACCACCTGGGTGGAATCGGCCTGACCTCAATTGCTGCCGTTTCCCGCAGACCTCCGGCAGCCACGGAGAACAACATGAAAGCCCCTTACGGACTCGACATTATCGACGACTGCACGACGTGCACCAACGCGAATGCGCAGTTCTTCTGTGGATTGTCTTCTTCGGTGCTCCAGTCCTTGAACCAGGTCAGCCACAAGAGCACTCTGCCAGCCGGAGGCATTCTGTTCGTCGAAGGCCAGGCCCCCCGGGGAATGTTCATCGTCTGCTCCGGCAAGGTCAATCTTTCCACAACGTCCCGCGAAGGCAAGATTCTGATTCTTAAGACCGCAAACGCCGGTGAGGCCCTGGGACTGAGCGCGTCGATTTCCGGCGTGGGATACGAAACCACGGCCGAGACAGCGACTCCCTGCCAACTGGCCTTTGTCGAGCGCAAGCGCTTTTTGGAATTGCTGGATTCCCACAGCGAGATCGGTGTGCACACGGCTCAATATTTGAGCCAGGACTACCAGTCGGCCCATCGCGACATCCATGACCTCGTGCTCACCCGTTCTTCCGCCGGAAAGCTGGCCCGATTGTTGCTCTCTCAGTCCTCACGGCAAGAAACCTATCAGCACGAAACCTCGGCTAGGACTCGCGTTCACTCGGCCATGACGCATGAAGAGATGGCGCAACGCATAGGAGCCTCGCGTGAGACCGTCACTCGTCTCTTAAGCCACTTGAGAAAGAAGCATCTGATTCGTCTGGATGGTCCGAACTTGATCATTCACGATCGCACCGCGCTGGAAGCGCTGGCATTTTAGGCTTCCTGAGCGGGCACCTGGAGCACGGAACCTTTTGCTAACCGTGTCTCCGCAGCAGTCTTGAACATTTCTCCGCCAGACCCTGGAGCGGAGATGGTTGCAATGTATTCTGGGAATTTGATCAACGATTTGTGCGCCGCCGTGGAACGGGTACAGGCTTCTATCGCTTCGCAACCGCGGAAAGAGGCGCAATCCAATTCGCCCTCCCCCCACTCTCGTTCGGATTCGTGTGTTTGCCGGGGCGGCAACTCAGAGTCCGAACAACTCCCGCAGACGCTTGGTTTGCGCCCGACTGACGGGAATCTCGGTCTGCTTCTTGTCGTCCATCCGCAACTGGTACGAACTCTTGAACCACGGCACGACCTCGCGAATGCGGTTGATGTTCACCAGGTAGGAGCGGTGAGCCCGCCAGAATAACTTCGGGTCGAGGCTGTCGAGCAGTTCTTCCAGCGTGCGGCAGTTGGATTGTCCTTCCATGCCGGCCGGGCCTCCGGTCACTACGGTGATCACGCCATCTTCGATCCAGGCGTAGCAAATATCTTTTTGATCCACCAGGAACATGCGCCCGACCGCCTTCAGCAGAATCTTGGCCGCCGGCTGTTTCTGCGATTCCAGCATGCGCACCAGCGTCTCAAATCTTTCTCCTGGAGCGGTATTCGCGTCCTGCTTGGCGCGGGCCTTTTGGATCGCTTGTGCGACTCGCTTCTTGTCGAACGGCTTCAGCAGGTAATCCACCGCGTTCACTTCGAAGGCCTTCACGGCATATTGGTCGAAGGCCGTAGCAAAGACGATTTTGGGGAGTGGAATCTTCTTGTCGAGAAGCTTCTTGATGACTCCGAAACCGTCGAGCCCGGGCATCTGCACGTCCAGAAAAACCAGGTCCGGATTGTGCTCCTTGATCAGGTTCACAGCCTCAAGTCCGTTCTTGCCCTGCGCTACAACATTCACGTCATCGGCGTTCTTCAGCAGATACGCGAGTTCATCGCGCGCCAACTGTTCGTCGTCGACGATCACTGCGGACAAAGACATGGTTGCTCCGGGAGGCAGAAGGTTCTGCTCTGAGTATAGTGTTGCGGTTTTGCAGGTGCAATGAGTGGAGATTTTCGGTTATGGCTCAGTTTGCGGCGGAAGCAAAATCAAAACCACGAAGGACACGAAGTCACACGAGGGCCCCCCCGACAATGAATTCCTTCGTGATCCCTAGTGCCCTTCGTGGTTAAAGGTATTTCCTTCAAGCGCCAAACTGACTCACTACCAGATTTCTCGTGGAAGGTTACTGTTGCTGGCGCATCATCGATCCCATGTCGAATTTCGTGTACCCGGACGGGACCTCGAACAAACTGGCCGGCTGCGAGCCTTCCTGGATATTGCGCAATTCGAAGCCGCCCGCGCCTTCGTCCGTCTTGACGACGCAGCGCAGTTTCGAGTCCACCCAGATGTGACTCTTTTCGCCCTTATTGGATACGCCTTCATACTTCACCGTGCTGCGCCCGTTCAGGGTGTCGCTACCGATCTTGGTGCAACTGCCCCAGTTCTTGTAGGTTCCCGCTGCTTCTGCGGTTTTCTTCCACTCCGGGCAGGCATCGTTCACGTCGTCCACTCGCCAGAAATGAGCGAGCATCGGCCTCACCACCGTCACCGGCGCGTCCATGTACATGTGCCGCTCCGCCATGATCACGGTGTACGCATGTTTCGTGTCATCAAAGATGATCGCGCTGGGTCCCATTTGCGGGTTCGCCCCCTGCATTTCGAACCGCACCTTGTCCTTGGTAGCGTAGACCTTCTTCATTCCCACGTTGTCTGATTTCTGGCTTACCACATCGGCAGAGAAGTCCTGCGCCAGCGCTGAATGAGCCAGGGCCAGGCACACGATCACGCAAGAAAAACAAACCAAGCGTCGAAACATACGAGCCTCCTGATTGGTGTATTTTCGCTCGCCGGGGGAAAGTTGGCGAGACGGTTCAACGAGCTGGAGACGGAAGCAGCATAGCAGAATGTCAAGGACAAGCAAACCCTCTGAGTGGCCTCTGAGTGGCTTACTGTACCTGCTCCCAACTCGACAAGTCAGTACCCGGTGGCGCGCTCGCGCTCATATGGTCTGCCATCATCTTGATGAATTCGGCCGGTTTCCATGGCAACCATCCGTGGCCTTTCTCCGGACGGCCATATTCAAATCGTGCATGGGCTTCCGGATGTGACTTGAAGAAATCTTCCATATCGTAGACCGCGAGATTCAGGTAGAAGTTGTCCATGTCTCCCACCCAGATGAATATCTTGTTGGTCAACTGCGGGCCAATTCGGGCCCAGTTTTTCTCCGCATAATCGCGCAGGTCGTAACCGTGGTCTCGCATGTAATTGGCGACTGTCGGGTTGATTTCGCCCGTGTGCTTATTCCACAGCGGAAGCGGATATCCATCGTCACCGACGGGGCCATACACCGCCTCCCATGCCTCCAGTTGTTGGCCGGATCGGCCGTGCGAACCAAGAGTCTCTTCCAGTTGGCTCATCTCCTGTTCTGTCTCCATCACCTGCCCCTCGGTGGTTCGCATCAACGGACGTGCATGCTGCTGCCAGTCAAATCCCGGAGCATCGAAAGCATTCGGGTCTTTGTAGATGTTTATTAACTGGTAATGACGAAAGTCGATAGGATCCGGGAAGCCGGTAAACGTTCCGCCAAAGAACTCCGGGTGATACAACTGCAGAGCCAGTGATTCCCAGCCTCCGGTCGAACCTCCCATCAGTACTCTGGCCCAGGGTTCGCGTATCATCCGGAAATGTTCCTCCAGATACGGAATCAACTCCTGCATGATCGCGTCGCCATAGGGGCCGTTATTGGCCGAGTTCACCGCATACGAGTCATCGAAGTAGACGGTAGGATGCTGAAATGTAACCGCGAGCATGCGCGGAAAATGATCGCCCCTCCACGCCTGGAAGGCCTCGTATCGAAACTCAGCGCGTTTGTCACCGGGGTTCGGGGGATCCATCTGCATAAATAGCGGCGGACGGAGGCTGAAATGTCCTTGCTCGTAAATGACCGGATATTTTGTCTGGAGGCGATCGTTGTAGCTTTTGGGCAGCAACACCGTCGCGCCAATGAAAATCGGCCGGCCCCAAAATTGTGACAAGAGCTTGCTTTGCAATTTGACGTGCTTCACCCATTCCGTGTCTGCTGGAACCGCTACCGGCGGAATCACGTTCAACGTTTCCAGTTCTGTGGTTTGTGGATGCGCGGGGTCGAGCTGTACCTTTTCGACCTTGCTGTAAAGGTTGCCGGGAGATTTGTTGAACTGCTGTCCCTCCCACTGGTCCATGTGCGCCCAGATCGCATGTCCGTCGGAGCGATGAAATTCCGTATACACATTCACCAGTGCCTGCACATAATATTCACCAGCTGGAAGCTGCTTCAAACTGGCTAGTGGATATCCGATGGCGTTCTCATCAATCGTTGCCGGCTTCCCAGGCTGCAGCGCGTTGATATCCGTCGCGAAAAATGCCGTCTGTTCTTGCCAGGAACCAACATCCTCCAGCAAACTCGCCTTTTCCTTGCGGCTCACGATCACATAGACCCGCCCAGTAATTGGTCCCGCGTGCGCTGCGGCCGGAAAGGTCACTCGAAACTGGTTCTCCGATCGCGCCCACAAGGGATTCAGAAAAAAAAGGGCGAAAAATAGGAGAGCGACGGATCTCATTCGCATATTAGGTCTCCTCGAAGGTCGGTTGCTCAACCGCTCACTATGAAACGGCTTATACCGCATTCTCCAGGGCCAGCGCCATGCCCATGCCACCGCTCACGCACAGCGTTGCCACGCCGCGCCTGCTGTTGCGCTTCAACATCTCATGCAGCAGAGTGACTGTGATGCGCGCTCCGGTGCAGCCAATCGGATGTCCCAGGGCAATCGCTCCGCCATTTACGTTGAGGCGGTCGCGATTGAAATTCAAGGTACGGTCGCAGGCCAGCACCTGCGCCGCGAACGCCTCGTTCAACTCGATCAATCCAAACTCATGCAGTCGCAGATTGTACTTCTCTTCCAGCTTTTTCAGGGCAGGCACCGGACCGATGCCCATGGTCCGAGGATCCACCCCGGCCGACGTGACGGCTACGATCCGCGCCAGCGGCCTCAAATTGTTCTGCTTCGCAAAATACTCGCTGGCCACCACCACGGCGGCCGCGGCGTCGGTGATGCCCGAAGAATTTCCCGCCGAGATGGTTCCAGTCTTCGAAAACACGGGCGGCAGCTTTGCCAGCTTTTCCATGCTCGAGTCGGCAAACGGATGCTCGTCGCGGCTGAAGACAGTCGTTCCCTTTTTTCCTTCGATCGTCACCGGTACAATTTCCGCCTCAAAACGTCCGGCGGCAATGGCTCGCGCCGCCCGCGTTTGCGACATCAGCGCGTATTCATCCTGTTCGTCGCGCGAAATCTTGTACTGCTCGGCCAGCACTTCCGCGGTCTCGCCCATCACCATCTTCGCCAGTGGACAGAAAAATCCATCGCGATACATGCCGTCCACGAGATCCTGATTGCCCAGCCGGTATCCCCAGCGCGCCTGATCCAACAAGTAGGGCACGCGCGACATCGACTCCGCGCCCCCGGCGAGGATGCAACTCGCATCGCCCAGCACGATGGACTGATACGCGAGGGCAATCGACTTCATCCCCGAAGCGCAAGCCTTGTTCACTGTGTAGGCAGGTACTTCGTGCGGCACGCCGCTGCGCACGGAAATCTGCCGTGCCGGATTCGGTCCCCCGCCGGCCTGCCGCGCATTGCCGAAGATCGTCTCTTCCACCTGCTCGGGACGCACTCCCGCCCGCTCCATCGCCGCCTTCGCCGCGACCACGCCTATGTCGGCCGCAGTTAGTGATGCTAGCGACCCGCCAAACTTCCCGATCGGCGTCCGCACCGCCGAAAGAATATAGACAGCTTGCACGGCGCTACCTCCAAACCTTTTAGTCTAGCAGGAGACTGGCCGGCTGCGCGGCTACGGTCTCCCCCGTCTCCGACCCAGATTCTTTGCCGTAAGAAAAAACGTGCCCGTATGAAACCTCAGGCCCGGGTGTACCATCTACTGAACAGCACAAACCAATCCTTTCACTAACTTTCTCTCTCGAACAATCAGGAGGTTCGCATGTCCTACGTTGATGTCGGAAAAGAGAATTCCACTTCCGTTCACCTCTACTACGAAGACCATGGATCTGGTCAACCCGTCGTATTGATTCATGGATATCCCCTCAGCAGCGCATCCTGGGAAAAGCAAATCCCCGTGCTTCTCGACGCCGGATATCGCGTCATCGCTTATGATCGCCGCGGATTCGGCAAATCCAGCCAGCCCACGACCGGCTACAACTACGACACTTTCGCGGAAGATCTTCACAAACTCGTCAGCCACTTGAAGCTGCGGCACTTTGCTCTGGTCGGCTTCTCCATGGGCGGAGGCGAAGTCGCCCGCTACATCGGAAAATACGGATCGAAGGATGTGAGCAAGGCCGTGATCATCAGCGGCGTGCCGCCCTTCCTGCTCAAGACTGCCGACAATCCCGAAGGAGTGGACGCCAGCGTTTTTGAGGGCATTCAAAAAGCCGTCGCCGCCGACCGTTATGCCTTCTTCACCGAGTTCTTCAAGAACTTCTACAACACCGACGTCAATCTCGGGAAGAGGGTCAGCGAGCAGGCGGTGCAATCCAGTTGGAACGTGGCAGCGATTTCTTCCGCCACAGCCAGTCTGGCGTGCGTGCCCTCCTGGCATGAAGACTTCCGTCAGGATGTCGCGAAGATTGATGTTCCCACGCTGGTGATCCATGGCGACGCGGACCGGATCGTGCCGTTCTCAGCCGCGGGACAGCGCACGGCGAAGCTGATCCCCGGCGCCGAACTCGTCGTCATCAAGGACGGCCCGCACAACATCGCCTGGACGCACTCCGACGAAGTCAACAGCGCTCTGCGGCAATTCCTGGCGAAGCCCAGCGCCAAGGGCCAAGCCTCCGAGCCGAAGAAGAAGGCGGTCGCGTAAATCTACTCTTGTCATCCTGAGAAAAGCGAAGGACCCGTGCAATTTGCCGGCAGCGGCGTGGCACAGGTCTTTCGCGGCAAAGGCCGCCGCTCGGGATGACAAGCTTGCGAGCATTGAGTTATGTCCCGCCCCCGGCCTGGTAGTGTCCTAATTTAGGACACTACCCCCGGCCTAGCCCTCTTGCCTTTCCGGCTAAGCTCCAGCATAATAATAGTTTGTCTCGACCTCGCCGGACTCTTCCGGAACAAGGATATACGTCTCGTGTTAATGATTCGTCTGGCGCGCATGGGTGCGCGCAAACAACCGCACTATCGCATTGTGGTCATTGAGAAGGCGCGCGCGCGCAACGGCCGTCCCGTGGAAGTGGTCGGCACCTACAATCCCCGCACCAATCCCGCGAGCGTTGAACTGAAGCGCGATCGCGTGGAGTACTGGGTATCGAAGGGCGCGCAAATGTCGGAGCGGGTGAACAAGCTGTTCTCCAAGGCCCCGGCGCCTGTGCCCGCCAGCTCCGTCGCCTAAACTTCTGGGCATGACCCGGGAAGGGCACGAGTTTACTCGTGCCGTAAGCCGCCGAAACAAGCGCGGCTTTAGCCGCTGAGGGCGGCTCGACTTTCATCTCTAGGAATTATCGATATGACTGAGGCTACCGGAGATGTGCGCGCGCTCGTCGAACTCATTGCGAAATCGCTGGTCGACGCGCCCGACGAAGTCTTCGTCGAGAAGTTCGACGATGGCGTCATCGAACTGGAAGTCGCCGAAAGCGACGTGGGCAAAGTGATTGGGCGGCAGGGACGCACGGCCCGCGCTTTGCGTTCGCTGCTTAGCGCCGCCGGCTACCGCGCCCGCAAGCACTACACCCTCGAGATCATCGAGTAGGCGAGGCTTTGAGCCCTGATCGAAGCGGCGAGTTCATTACGCTGGCCCGCGTAGTGAAGACGCAAGGCCGGCACGGCGAGGTCGCGGCCGAAGTACATAGCGATGTTCCCGATCGCTTTACCGCGGGGATGAAGTTGTTCGCTCTCGGCCAGGCGCCAGACTCCCGGCGTGAGTTGGAAGTGGAAGATCTTTGGCCGCACAAGGGTCTCGTAGTTTTGAAGTTTCGCGGCGTGGATTCGATGACCGCCGCCGAAGCTTTGATCGGATCGGAGTTGCAGGTTCCTTCGGCCGAACGCGCGCAACTTGATCGCGGGTGGAGTTATGTCAGCGATCTGGTCGGCTGCATCGTATTTGATCGCGCCCGGGAAATTGGCCGCATCGCAGATGTTCAGTTTGGCGCGGGTGAAGCGCCGCTGCTGATTGTCGCGGCCAGATCCGGCGAGAGGTTCGACGTTCCCTTCGCCGAAGCGTACTTGGAAAGTGTGAATGTCGCGCAACGGCAAGTGCGAATGAATTTGCCGGAGGGCATGTTCGAGATCAATGCCCCCATGACGCCGGAAGAAAAACGGGAGCAATCGGGAACAACAAAGAAGCATTAGGTTCCCCTGCGTCCCCTGTGATGAAAGATTTTTGGATTTGAGTTCCGCACAAATGAAGGCCGACATCGTCACGATTTTTCCGGACTTCTTTCGCGGGCCTCTGGATCACGGCATCACCCGCCGGGCCGCGGAAATGGGCCTGGCGAAAATCGAAGTCCACGATTTGCGGCAGTTCACGCACGACCGGCACCGCACCGTGGATGACCGCCCTTTCGGCGGCGGCGAGGGCATGGTCCTGAAGCCGGAACCGCTCTTTGAATGTTTGGAGTCGTTGCAGCTGGCGCCGCGAGAGCAGCGCGTGGCCGGCGAGGCGCGAGAGACCGTGATTTTGCTGTCGGCGCAGGGCCAGCGCTTCACGCAGAAAGTCGCGGGAGAGTTGGCGGCGCTCGACCGCATCGTACTGATCTGCGGCCGCTACGAAGGCGTGGACGAGCGGGTGGCCGATTTTCTCGCCGACCGCGAGCTTTCGATCGGCGACTACGTTTTGAGCGGCGGAGAATTAGCCGCGGCGGTGATCGTCGAGGCGGTCACGCGGTTACTGCCCGGCGCGGTCGGCAACGAGGCATCCACGCGGCAGGAGTCATTCACCGCGCACGTGCCGGCGGATGATGTGAGCGCGGCGGATTCGACTTGCGGCTCCGCCGGATTGCTCGATTATCCGCACTACACGCGCCCGGCGGAATTTCGCGGGATGGCAGTGCCGGAGGTTCTGCTGAACGGGGATCATCAGCAGATCCGCCGCTGGCGCCGCGAACAGGCGCTGAAGAAGACGCTGCGTAATCGGCCCGATTTGCTGGAAGCCGTGAAGCTCAGCGCCGAAGACGCAAAGATGTTGGCCAGCGTAAAGCGCGATCAGGAATAAGTGGCAGCGGACGCGAATTGGCAGCGGCACGATCGGATGTGGATTGGTAGCGAAGATTCGTATAGCCGGGGATTCGCATAGCGAGGATTCGTATAGCGAAGATTCGAAGGTTCGTATCAGGGTATGCCTTCAGGCATACCGGAAAGCAATGCAAATAAGATCGCGCCTTCAGGCGCTGCGCAAAGAACAAGGAATCGAATTACGAAGGATAACGACCATGTCAAACCTAATCATTGAAAAGCTGTTGGCCAAAACTCAACGCACCGACCTTCCGGCATTCCGCCCTGGCGACACGGTGCGCGTCCACGTGAAGATCAAAGAGGGCGACAAGGAGCGGGTGCAGGCCTTCGAAGGCGTAGTCATTAAGCGCGACAACGGACCGCAGGCCAGCTTCACCGTGCGCAAGATCAGCTTCGGCCAGGGAGTCGAGCGTATTTTTCCGATTCACTCCAAGGTCATCGACAAAGTTGATCTAGTGCGCTCGTCCAAGGTTCGCCGCGCGCGCCTTTTCTATCTCCGCGGACTCCGCGGTAAGGCCGCCCGCCTGCGCGACGTGGAAAAGACCGCTCAGTAAAAGCGATTCGGCTGGTGCGCCTCCCGGCGTCCAGCCGAAATTTCTTGCTGATCTTTCTTTGTGATCTGCGAACGACCGCGAGACAATCCATCCTCGCCTACGCCGCCTTCTTCCTCGGCACCCGCGCGCCCTTCTTTCGTGCTTCCGACAATCCAATGGCGATAGCTTGCTTGCGGCTTTTCACCGTGCCGCCTTTGCCGCCCCGGCCAGATTTCAAGGTGCCGCGTTTCTTCCGCCGCATTGCGCTGGCGACCGTTTTTCCTGCCCCTTTCGAGTACTTCCGACGCGATGATTTCTTTTTTCCCGCCATGCCCTTTCTCCTAAGGCTTAGAGGAGTAATCGCACGATGGAGGTTGGAAATTTTTCGCCGCAGCCAACTCGTATTATTTCTGCGCGTGGTCAGCGATTTTAGAAAATCGCATGGGACGGACCATATCTGTGGCCGCGTCAAAACTCGTGACGCGGCCGCTGCTGTCGCGGTTGAAGTGCATCACGAATTGGCCTTCGCTGATGTCGCCAATGAATCCATCCGGGAAGGCGGACTCGACTTCCGCATCTTCGTTCATCCATTGCTGGCGGATGAGCTTGCCGTTCTTCACGACCAGGGTCCAGGTGGCGCGCAGTTCGTCGTTCGAATACGATCCGGCGTAATCGACGAGGCGCGAGGGGTCCAGAGTTGTCGCTTTGACCGCCTCGTAAGGAACGGGCACACCGCCCTCCACCGCTTCCAACTGGAAACGACCATCCTTCGCGGCGCGGAAGATGTATTTGTCTTTGTGTTCAATGTCCGCTTCGAGGGCTTCGAACTGGCCGCCGCCCAGGGGAAGCAGATCGTAGCTCATTCCAGGGGAGACCATGATCAACTTGCCATCCTGCAACACGAACTTTCGCAAAGCACCATTTTTCTCGCTCCAATACGTGCCCACATATGGTTTGAGGGTCGCGGCTGGCGTACTCGAAGCAGCTCTTGCAGAAGGAGTTTTTTCTGTGCGGGAAAATTCGGTCGCCAAGTAAATGTCAGCGACGCGAAGGGCCATCGTCATGGGACTCATTGTGCCGATACAGTTACACGTAACCAGCGTCGAAAAGTGCTGATCGGGAAAGCGGCTCAGCGCGGCCCGGTATCCTACCCACTCGCCGCTGTGATGGATCCAGTTGAGCCCGCGATAGTGGTCAAGAAATAGTCCCAGCGCGTAGGGAATCGGCTGGCCGTTGTTCAGAGTTCCCGGCGTAGTCAGCTGACGAATGGCGTCAGCGCCGCCCACCACCGGATGTTCGAAATTCTGATCCCACTTGGCAAGGTCCTCTACGGTGGTCATGACCGAGCCGTCGCCGAGTTGCTCGAAGTTGCTCATATCCATTTCGAAGCCGCCGCCTTTGTGAGGCGCGTATCCGGTGGCGCGGCGCGGCACGATCATGGTGTGGTCGTCATGAAAGTGTGTGCTGGTCATGCCCAGCGGACCGAAAATTCGATCCTGGGCAAACTGGCGCAGCGTCTGCCCGGTAACCCGCTTCACGATTTGCGACATCAGAAAATAATTCGTGTCGCTGTAAAGGAACTCTTCGCCCGGCTTGAAGTTCACTCCTTGCTGTCGCACGATCAAGTCCATGGCGTCCCGATCGGTGGTGAGATCGGCTTCCGGAATTCCTTCCAGATCGAATAAGTCGTCGTAGTTGCGCAGTCCACTGGTGTGGTGCAGCATGTGGCGAATCGTGATGGTCGATCCGTAGTCGGGAATTTCCGGGAGATACTTTCGAACATCGTCGTCGAGCGACAATTTGTGCTCTTGCGCGAGCAGGAGCATGGCCATCGCGGTGATCTGTTTCGAGATCGAGCCGATATCAAACACCGATTGCGGAGTGATGGCGATGCCGAGTTCGAGGTTGGCCATGCCGTAGCCGTGCTCGTACACGATGTGGCCGTCCTTCACAACCGCAAGCGCACATCCCGGCGAACTGGTGGTGTTCCAGTCGGCAAAGACGCGATCCACTTTGTCGGTGAGTTCCTGCTGTGCGAAGGAATTAGCGGTAGCGAGCAAACACAACCCAAGCACTGGGAGCGCGATGCGTCTCATCTTTTCCTTTTATGTGGTCCTTTTCTCTAGAAGCTGTAACGCAGCGCGAATTGCATCACGCGCGGAGTGGTCAGCGTAGAGGTGTAGTTACCAAAGCTCGAACTATTCGACAGGCTGAGGTTTCCCGAGGCGTTGCTTCCCGCGATCGGCTCTAGGGCTGCGGCGTCGAACCTCACAGAATTTGTGATGTTGAAGGTCTCCCAACTGAACCGGAGTGCCGACGATTCGGTAATATTCCAAATTTTGCCCAGGCCCATATCGATGCCGAAATAGCCCGCGCCGCGGATCGAGTTCCGTTCTCCACCTTCCCCGGGATAGGCATAGCGGAACTGACCAATCGCGGAATTCGGGTCTTTGAATATGTTCGGACTCCCGCTCACCATGAACGTTCCACTTTTTGGTTTTGGACCCACCAGAACCGCGTTGGCCGTGTTCTCCCAGTTGGTTGGCCAGTAGTTCCCGTCATTCACCGTGGTCGGGAAGCCGCTGGTCATGCGGAAGATTCCCGTCAGCTCCCAGTTGCCGAATACCGCGTCGCGCAAGCCATGCGTTGCGAAACGCTTATCTTTTCCAAACGGCAACTGATACATCCAGTTCGCATTGAATTGGTGGGTCGCATCAAAATCGGATACGGCGCGGTTCTGCCGCGGCGTCCATGTGTTCATGATGTAACTGGCAAAGCCGCCGCCAGCCACGCCCGAACCGCCTTCGTACTGATTCACCCGCTCCGCGTCCGAACCTAAGTCGATCGATTTGGAATACGTATAGTTCAAGTCAAACTGCAAACCTCCGGCCATCTTGCGGCGCAAGCTCGCCTGCAACGCGTTGTAGCTCGAGTTGCCGATCGTGCTCCACACATACAGAGAGGAAAACTGCGGCGCCCAGAACTGGAACGGCGCGTTGACACCGTTGACCGTGGGACACGCCGGAATGCAGTACCAGTCGGGCTGGATCAGCATCGTCGTCATGTCGACTCCATTGTTGCAGCTGAACAGCTGATACATATTCTGCGTGGCAGTCGGATTCGCGGGCGACACCCCCGGAGCGCAGGCCGTGAAGTTATTCTGCAGGGCAGTCAACGCGGCTGCTCCTGCCGTTTGCGGAAAAAGGTTCTCAAAATAGGGGATGGTTCCGATGTTCTGTACCGGCACGCCGGCCTGGTACGCGATCGCAACCATCTTCGTCGCCGTGTAGAGATCCGTGCCCGATTGCGGATCCTTCAGATTCATCGGTTGCGCCACGTCCAGCTGCTGCAGCAGGCGATGTCCGAAGCGGCCCACGTAGGAGGTCTCCAGAACAAATCCGCCGCTCAGCTCGCGAGTGTAAGAAAAATCGACCACGTGCGAATACGGAGTCTTCAGACCATCATCCAGTCCCCAGCTGATAGCCGCTCCGCCCGCGCTCGGATCGGTCGGCGGTTGATAAGGAAAACCACCCGAGGGCGGCGGTGGCTGCAGCAGACAAGGAGGGGTGCCGCACCCGTTGTAAGTGGCCGGCACATCATAGAGAGACGTGAAACGCGGCGATTGGTCCGGAGTTACAAGTCCGGCAGGATCCCCAAGAATCGAGGTCAAGCCGAATGACCCCATGCGGTCGAAGCTGTTCAGCACGCCTTCGCCAAAATGATCGTAGTACATGCCATAGCCACCGCGAAGGGAACTCTTGCCCGACTCGCCAAACATTTTTCCCCACCAAGTGTCTTTCGCGAAATTCGGCGACCAGGCGAAGGCAAAGCGCGGCGCAATGTCTTTGTAATCCCAGTTCCAGATTGGCGGTTTCCCGTTGGCCTGTCCCGACAGCACATAGTTGAATACCGGCTGGATGCTTTGTCCTTGTCCCATTCCCATGTAGCGGTTGCGAAACCATTGATGGATGCCGGGCGCGGGCGCAACTTGAGTGCCCGAGGTTTCGTAGGGCGGTTGCAGCAGGCTATAGCGGGCTCCGAAGGTCAGCGTCAGATTCTGTTTCACGCGCCAGGCATCCTGTAAGTACCACTCGGCTTCGTGCGCGCGGAAATGGCGAGCCACCATGGAACCCGGAGGGAGCAAGTCGAAATTCTTCGTTTCTTGGTAATTAGCCGTTACCTCCGGCACCATTCCAGCGATCGCAGTCGCCGCCAGATCGTAGGACGCGGAAAACGAGCTCAGGACCTCCGGGTAGTTGAACGAAGCGAATTGGGACGCGTTGGGATCAAAGCTGGTTCCGGTTCCCGAAATCCCTCCCGCGGCCAGCCAGGTTGGATTCGAAGAGCCATTGATGAACGACTGCCCATTGGATTGGCGAAAGTTATTGATGATCCGCAGGTTTGCGCCGAATTGGATAGAATGCTTGCCCTTCGTCCAGGTCATGTCATCTACAAAATTGTGCAATGGCACCTGTACATTGGTTGTCGCAGTCTCTCCGACAGGATTGGAAATGCCGCCGGCGTAGAAGCTGATGAAACCTTGAGTTTGCAGTCCCGCTTGCCCAAGTCCTTCGCGGATGTAGCCGTAGCGGAAATTGTTGATCAGCGAGTTGTTGATGACCGCGGTATATCCCGCGGCCACCCCTTTCCCATTGTTGGTGGAAATCTGGCTTGGAGGCTGTCCGGGAAATTGCGCGCCCAGCGTCGTGACGTGATCATTCTGCAGGTTTCCTCGCACGAACAAACGATGATTTCCGTTCGAGGTCAGGTTGTAATCGAGTTTCACGATGTAGGTGTCGAGCTTGGCTGGCGCGGGATCGGCGAACGTGTATCCCGAAATGTTGTAGCCGTCGCCCACGGTCGGGTTGTTCGGCAGCGGATAGCTCTGGAAGACGGTCAGAGCGGCAGGATCAACTCCGGGCTGTTGCGGGCAATTCCCCAAGCGCAAAACAATTTGGATCGAGATTGGCGAGATCAGTGGGTGAGTGTGAACAGAGACCAGTTCCCAGGGCAGCGTCGCATTGTTGCCCAGATTGTCGCATTGGTAAGTCAAGGTTGCCCGCGCGAAAACTTGCGGTCGGAACAAATCTGGTCACGATGGCGGTTTCGTGCGTGCGCTGCCCTTCATAGGTCGCAAAGAAAAAGAATTTGTTCTTGATGATCGGTCCGCCGATCGATCCTCCGAACGTGTTGCGCACCAGGTGCGGAGGCACGTTGGGTTCCCCACCTTGCAGTTGCGAACGTTCGTTGAACCAGTCATTGGCTTCGCCGATGCGTGACCGGTTGTACTCGTAAAGCGAGCCGTGGAATTTATTGGTGCCGCTCTTGGTCACCAGCGACACCTGCGCGCCCGACGATCGTCCGGCTTCTGCATTGGAGTTGGTCGTCGTGACGCGAAATTCTTCCAGCGAGTCGAGGGTCGATCGCAGTGCGCCCTGAAAGGCGTATCCGAGAACGGGATCGTTGTCGTCCAAGCCATCGACCGTAATGTCGGTCTGGTCGCTGCGCGCTCCGCTTACCGCGCCGCTGCGGCTGTCGGCATTCGCATTAATCGATGAGCTATTGCCCGTGTACAGCACTCCGGGCTGGAGGCTCAGAATGGATACCGGATCGCGGCCTTCAAACGGGAGCGTGGTCATCTGGTCTGCGGTGAAGGCGTGGCCGATGCTGGCGTCCTCGGTGTTGACCAGCGGGGCCTGGCTTATCACTTCCACTTTCTCCGCGACGGCTTGTACCTGCAAGCGTCTCATTGAGAGTGGCGGGAGTGTTGACCAGCAGACGAACGTTCTCCACGAGCAGCGTGCCGAACCCGGCCGACTTGATGGTGAGCGTGTAGTTCGCCGGGGGGATCTCGAGAAATTGATAGAACCCGCGCTCGTCAGTTCTGGTCGTACGCGAAAAGCCGGTGGCTGAATTCGCGAGTGTGACTTCCGCACCCGGAACCACAGCCTCTTTGGGATCGACCACCGTCCCGCGCAACGATGTGGTGGAAGTTTGCGCCCAACTCAGCGCCGCCCCAAACAAAAGAGCCAGAATGATCGACCCGATGGACCACTTGTTTCTTATCATGCCATCCTCGCCAAGGGGAGCCACAATCGGTTACGGATGTGACACTAAAAAAGCATCCCCGCCTTATAGTGAAGTGTGATCGATGCTGTCAAGGACTAAATATTGCTTTAGCATTGCAAAAACCGCACGAGACCAGCAGATTTTCAAATGTCACAGATGTGACAACCGCTTGACATTTTCCCTCTGGCTGTTTGATGCTTACGGTTTTTGTGGCCAAAGGCGCAACAAATCGGCTGGCGGTGACTCCGAGCTGGCATGAGCGGATCCAGCGGCTCTCGCCCAAGCGACGGGAGTTGATCCGGCCGGTACTCGAAGATCCGCGGAGTTTCCTGTTTCTGAGTATCCGGGCGATGGCGGAAAGGCTGGGGACGGACACCGCCACGACGCTGCGCGCCATACGCGGGTTGGGTTTTTCGGGCTATCCGGAATTTCGCCGCTACCTGCACGAGCTTGCGATCGCCAATGCGACTTCTCTCGATTCCATGCTGGCGAGTGGCGCACGGGATTCCGACATTCCGACGCACGTCCGGGACTCGCTCGATCAGGACCAGAAGAACTTCACCAGCTTCCGCAACACGCTGGATACGAAACAACTGGCGAGACTCGTCCAACGCATGTGGTCGGCGCGCCGCATTATTTTGCTTGGGGGCGACCTGGCGGCGGCGTTGGTCTTCTATCTCGAACATCATCTCGTCATGCTGGGCTTGCCGGTGTTCTCAGCCACCAGTCCGGGCCGCGTTGTCCACCTGGTTCGCACCACCGGTAAAAAGGACTTGGTGATCGCGATCAGCTTTCATCGAGCTTTGCGGCAGACGGTCGAAGGCATGAGGCAGGCTAAGGCCAAGGGGGCGTACTGCGTCGGAATCACGGATACCTTCGTCTCTCCGATCGCTCGCTTCGCGCACGAGAACCTGATTGCGTCGGTCGAGACTTGCCATTTCGGAGACTCCTACGTCGGGCCAATGGCGTTGCTCGATGTAGTGCTGGTGGCGTGCGCCAACTATCGTCGCAAATATGCGCTGGCTCTGGCTCGCGAAGCGGCGCAGGAGCAACAACGAGGATTCCGCTGGTACGAGGACTAAAAGTTTCTGATCTGGTTGAGTGAGAATCGGCGTTGGCTTTTGAATTGATCGACCCTATGCGAATCGAAAACATCACGCTGCGCGAGCTGAGGATGCGTCTGAAGGCTCCGTTCGAGACCAGTTCAGAAGTGACCTGGGACAGGCGGATCTTGCTGGTCGAGATAGGCGTGGACGGACTCCACGGCTGGGGAGAGATCACCGCGGCCGAAGATCCCTTCTACAACTCCGAAACCACCGATACCGCGTGGCACATCACTCGAGATTTCATCGTGCCCTCTATCCTCGGGAAAAGCGTGGCGACGGCGGCCGAAATCGGGGCTTTGCTGGATGCGATCCGCGGACACGAGATGGCAAAGGCAGGAGTCGAGAACGCGCTCTGGGACATCGAAGCGCAACAAAACGGTGTGCCGCTAGCGAAGTTGCTCGGCGGCACTCGACAGGAGATTCCTAGCGGAGTGTCGATTGGCATCCAGCCATCGATCTCAACCCTGTTAGAGAAGATCGAATGCGAGTTGCGCGCGGGATATCAGAGAATCAAACTCAAGATTAAGCCCGGCAAAGATATCAATGTTGTCGATGCGGTGCGGAAGCAGTACCCGGAAATCACGTTGATGGTCGATGCCAACTCCGCATACCGCCTTGCAGACGTGGATCGGCTCAGAGCCTTTGATGGATATCAACTCCTGATGATTGAACAACCGCTGGCCTGGGACGACATCTATCAACATTCCCTGCTGCAGGCCCAGCTGCGAACCGCTGTCTGCCTTGACGAGTGCATTCACAATGCCTTCCATGCCGAAGCCGCCATCCGGCTGGGCGCCTGCCGAATCATCAACATCAAGCTGGGGCGCGTGGGAGGGCATACCTGCGCCCGGCAGGTGCACGCCATCTGTATGCAGCACTCGATTCCGGTGTGGTGCGGGGGAATGCTGGAATCGGGAGTAGGCCGCGCCCACAACATTGCTATGTCAGCGCTACCCGGGTTCGTGCTGCCGGGGGATGTCTCCGCCAGCCAACGCTATTGGGACGAAGACATCATCGAGCCTGAAGTGGAGGTCGGGCCGCAAGGAACCATACGCGTGCCGGAGACACCGGGCCTGGGGTATAACATCCGCAGAAAACGAGTGGAATCACTAACCGTTCGTCAGGAACATTGGAAGGCATGAAGGGAGCCGTCTCGATGCGGTTCTGGTCCAGTCCGGAGTTGACGTTCGCGTTGGGAGTTGCCTTGATGAAGATGAAATGGAACCGAATCCCATTACTTTTGATCGCGCTTACCGTTTGCGCACTCGCGGGGAACGCGCAGACCGAAACTCAACTCCAGCAAGAAGCGAAGCAGGTAGCAGCCGCTGTTCTTGCAGGTCCATCGATGGAAAAACTCCAGGAACTCTGCGATCGTTTCGGCGCGCGGCTCACCGGGACCGCGGCATACGATCACGCGGCCGAATGGGCGGCGGGGCAATTTCGTGCGGCGGGCATTCAAGACGTTAAGCTCGAGCCGATCACTGTTCCCAACGGCTGGCAGCGTGGCTGGGCGGAGAGCTATCTGTATTCTCCAGTCGAACGTAAGTTGCACCTGGAGTCCGTCAGTTGGACTCCCTCCACTCTTCGCGGTGGAGTCAAGGGCGAAGTGGTGCTTGTATCCGATATCTCGGAAGCGGCTCTGCGTGCCAATGCCGCCGCCATCAAGGACCGCATCGTTCTCTTCGATACTGAGCATGTTTTTGCGGATGGATTCAACAAGGTCTATCCCAAGCTGATTGCGTCTTATTCGATTTTCAAAGCGCTGGGAGCGCAGGCTCTCGTGCTTCCCGACGCGGTGCCCAACAACGTGCTGGGTGACTGGCTCGACATCGACAACGGCAAAGGGGAAATTTTGCCTCTGCCCATCGCCGAAATCGGTATGGAAGACGCTTTGCTCATCCGTCGGCTTGTGGCGAAAGGCCCTGTCACCATTGGGTTTTCTTACGAGAATCAGATTTCTGGTCCAGTGTCTTCCAGGAGCGTGATCGCGCAAATTCACGGGAGCGACAAAGCCGATGAGTGGATCGTCGTCGGCGCCCACCTCGACTCCTGGGATCTCGCAACCGGCGCGCAAGACGACGGCACGGGCGCAATTATGGTGCTTGAAGCGGCTCGTGCCATTGCCTCGCTACCACATCTTCCACGACGCAGCATTCGCTTCGCGCTGTGGACTGGAGAGGAGCCGGGATTACTTGGATCGCGGGCCTACGTGCACGCCCATGCGAAGGAACTCGATCACTGTGTGGCTGTGGTCAACACCGATAATGGAGCAGGGAAGCCGCGTGGTTGGATCGTCGAGGGTCGCGACGACATGAAAGCAGCTCTGGCCGATCTGGTCCCAATCTACCTGAAAGGATACGGGGCGGACCAGATCTCGCTGGAAACTACCTTCGACACCGACCAGGGTCCCTTCATGCTGCATGGCATTCCGGCATTCGATCTCTGGGTCGATGATGTCGCTTATAACGCGGTTCATCACAAACCCAGCGACACGGTGGATAAGGTTGATCCTGCTTATTTCAAAACCGACGGCGCGATCGTGGCGGTGCTGGCCTACGTCATCGCGCAGAGAGAGCAGCCGATTGGGCCGCACTTGAGTCACGCGGCCGTGGGCGAAATCCTCAAGAAAGCGCAACTCGATGGATATCTGGTCGCCCATGGAGACTGGCAACCGTAACTGGTTTTCGACTTGCGGAGAAAGAAGCAATTTCGTCAGGAGCATAAATGGGTGACGTGCAGTCGAAAACCGAGTTGGCGTCAGCGGGCCATCTCAAGGCCAACGCGCTGTCCCTGAGCGATGCCGTCATTCTGGGTTTGGCCAGTTCCGCGCCGGCTCAGACTTTGGCCGTCGCTTTGCCGGCGCTGGTCGCGGCCGCCAATTATGCGGGCGTGTTACCCATTGCGTGCGCGTTCATCCCCATGCTGGGCATTGCGCTCGGATACCAGAGATTGAACCGCTGGGATCAGAGCGCGGGCGCAACCTACACGTGGGTTTCGAAAGCGCTGCATCCTTATTTAGGATTCGTGGCCGGCTGGATGATCGTGATGTACTACACTCTCGGCACAACCAGTATGACCGTTCCTGCAGGCACTTACACTCTTCAACTCGTGGCTCCGGGCGCGGTCAACAACAAGCTGGCCGTGGTCGCAGTCGGCGCAGTTTGGAATCTGGTAGTGACTTTTCTGCTGCTCGGGGGGATCGAAATTGCGGCGCGTTTTCAGAAAGCTTTGGCCATGTTTGAGTACCTGGTGCTGTTCTTTTTTGCGATTCTCGGGATAAGAGCGCTGGCGTCGGGCCGCGCCGCGTCGCACGTGAATTCCAGTTGGTTCAGCGTATCGGGAGCGGGAGGAGCGAAAGGATTCCTGGCAGGAACTCTCATCGCCGTGTTCATGTACTCGGGCTGGGATGCGGCGATTTATGTCAATGAAGAAACCAAAGATAAGGAGACGAATCCTGGCCGCGCGGCGATCGCCAGCGTCGTTATTCTGCTTTTCGTCTATTGCCTGATCACCTTCGCCTATCAGGGCGTCGTGAGCAGAACGGCGCTGCAGGAGTCTGCCGGAAATTCACTCGCGGTGATTGCCGATCGCCTGCTGCCGGGACCGAGTTCTCTCGTGCTCAGCTTGGTGGTGTTGCTGGGAACAATCGCGTGCCTGCAGGTCGCGGTTGTTTCCTCATCGCGGCTCGGATTTGCCATGGCGGAGGACCGCGTGATGCCGGCCTTCTTCAAGATCATCCATCCGAGAACTGGCAGCCCGTGGGCGGTCACGCTGTTCATGGGTGGCGTTAATCTCGTCTTTCTCTTTCTGACCGCTTTTGAGGCGGGAGGCACGCGCGAGGCGCTCTCGAATATTGCGGGTGCTCTCGGCATCATCGCATCCCTTTTCTATGCACTGACTGCGGTCGCTGCGGTGTGGCAGTCGCGAAGTGTGCTGCTGCAGAACGTCGGCAATTTTGTTCTCGGCGGTTTGTGGCCGGCGCTGGGAGCCATCTCGCTCGTTGCCCTGGTGGTGGAGGCGGCCTGGACTCGAGCGGTTTCACCCACCGTGTTGTGGGCTGGCCTCGGAGCCACCGCCGTGGGGCTGCCCATAGCATTGGCAATCCACTACATTGGCAAAGTGCCGCTGTTGAGCGGGTCGAACGAGCGGCTGGCAAATTCTGATTAAGACTGCCCGGGGATTTGTGCAAAGGATCGAACTATGAAGGTGGAGAACGAACTGGCTGGGCTCAAGGGAACTTCAGGTTCAGCGCGCCTTTTCGCGCGAGCCCAGGAATTGATCGCCAGCGGGGTAAACAGCACCGCCCGCGCTCCGCGCTCCGGTTGGTCGCCCTATCCCCTTTTTGTGGAGAGCGGAAAAGGATCGCGCATCGTCAACGTCGATGGCAACGAATTCATTGATTATCTGTTGGGGCTCGGGCCAATGCTTCTCGGCCATCGTCCCGAGCGGGTGACCAAGGCGGTCGTTGATTTCATCCAGCAACGAGGCACGGTGTTTGCCTTGCCGGTAGCGGACGAAATCGAACTGGCGCGCAAGATCATTGATGCCGTGCCCAGCGTGGAGCAGATGCATCTGGCAAACTCGGGCACGGAAGCAGTTCTGTACTCGCTCCGCCTGGCACGCGCTTATACACGGCGGAAAAAGATCATCCGCTTTGAAGGCATGTATCACGGTTTCTCCGATGCTGTGTATTGGAGCAAGCATCCCTCGCTCGAACAAGCCGGTCCCGCATCGCAGCCCGTTCCTGTTCCACAGGGGCCCGGCATGCCGGAAGGACTAGAGAACTCGCTGATCATCCTGCCGTGGAACGACGGCGAATTGTTGGAGCGCACGATCCGCAAGCGTGGGGAAGAGATCGCCGCCGTGCTCACCGAGCCCGTCATGTGCAACACCGGCTGCATCCTGCCCGAGCCCGGTTATTTGGAATTGATGCGAAGCCTGACCCGCGAACTGGGAATCGTGTTGATCTTCGATGAAGTCATCACCGGATTCCGCGTGGCGATGGGAGGAGCGCAGCAGTATTACGGCGTTACGCCAGACCTCACCGTGATGGCCAAAGGCTTTGGAGGAGGGTTTCCGGTCGCCGCGGTTGGAGGCAAGAAAGAAATTATGCAGCTGGTCGCGGATGGAACCGTGTCGATGGCTGGCACCTACAGCGGCAACGGCATTGCAGTGAGCGCCGCAAACGCCACCCTCGACTTTCTGATGACGCCCGGAATTTATGAAGATCTGTTCGCGCGAAGCGAACGGCTGATGCTCGGTATTCGCGACCGCATGAACGCAGCAGGACTGCAGACCAGGGTAGTCGGGATCGGGCCGCTGTTTCAGGTGTGGTTCACCGATTCACCGATCCGCAACTACCGCGACGCGGTTCATCACGCGCGGAAGGATCGGTTCCGCATCTGGTGGGAAGAGATGATGAAGCGAGGCGTGCTCTTTCACCCCGATGCGTTCGAAAATCTGTTTGTCTCGTTTGCTCACGACGACGGCGATGTGGAACGCACGTTGAAGGCAGTGGACGACGCATTGCCTGAAGTCAAGCGCCGCATGCGGTGAACCGTGGCGGACCGGTCGTGCGCGCCGCAATCAAACATAAGCAAAAGGTGAGGACAGGAGTGGCGGAACGAAGTTCTTGCGTGCTCGGCATCGACTTGGGGACTTCGGCCCTCAAGCTTGTCGCCGTTTCTCGCGACGGCCGCGTGATCGCGACTGCACGCGCGACATATGCCACCATATCGACCGCTGAGGGCCAGGCGGAACAGGATCCCGAGCACTGGCTGAAAGCTTTGTCGGTCGCCGCAAAGAAGATCAGGTCGCATCTGGGAAAGAAGGCCCTCATCGAAGCGGTGGCGCTCACCGGACAAATGCCCACACTGGTCGTGATGGTCGGAAGCAAGACGCGCAGACACAAGCCTGTTGCCCGCGCCATCACCTGGCAAGACAGCCGCGCCGATCGGTGGGCGAGCGAGAGGGTCGATAATCGTCTACGCCGTGACTTCTACCTAAAAACCGGAGTGCTCATTGACGGCCGTTATCTAGCGCCGATGTTTCAGTTTCACTATCGGTCGAAATCGCGGGAAGCAAACCTTATTCTGTCCGCGAAAGATTTTCTCTTCCACGCTTTGACTGGGCAGGCGGCCACCGATCCATCGACTGCATCTGGATACGGCTTGTACAACCTGCGCACGAAGGCGTGGGATCCGGAACTGTGCAACTTCTGGGGAATCCCAGTTGAGCAACTGCCCTGCGTCAAGAGTTCTTCATTCAGCGCACCGCTGAGCGAGCGAGGAAGCCGACTACTGCGCTGCAAGCCGTCGACGCCAGTAGTGCTGGGATGCGCCGATTCTGTTGCCGGTGCTCACGCCCTGAGCGGCGGCCCAGCGGACTCGCACACTGCGACCGTTCTCACTGGGTCGAGTACCGTGATTCTAAAATGTGATGCGCAGCCACGCTGGGACAAACAGAATCGATTTCTGGTGACTCCGCTCGCGCTCGACGGTGCCTATGGGCGCGAGGCAGATTTGCTGGCCAGCGGTTCGGCACGGGAGTGGGCGGCGGGTGTGCTGGGGAGGATTGACAAGAAATCTGTCTGGAAACTTGCGTATGACGTGGCTCCCGGCGCGGATGGAGTTCTGTTCGCTCCATTTCTTGCCGGAGGCGAACAGGGAATTCTGTGGAACCCAAGCCTCAGAGGAACGATCAGTGGGCTGACCTTGTCCCATGACGCCGCGCAGATCGTCCGCGCTCTGCTCGAAGGTATGTGTTCCGAGATTCGGCGCTGTCTGGAGGTTCTTGAAGAGGAAGCGCCGTTGTCCTCTGTACGCCTCGCCGGATGGATGGCAGAAGTCCCGCAGCAGTCCCAGCTACTTGCAGATGTTCTCGGGCGAACTGTGCACGCCTTCCGACTCAGTTCGGCTTCTGCGGTCGGAGCGGCGCTGCTCAGCGGTCTGATCGACACCAGGAAATATTCCGAAAATACCAAGGCGATCGTCTTCCGGCCATCCCGGCGCAAGCTCTTGTACAACGCCCTGTACGCAAAATACGTTGCTGAATTTCCAGCGGAGTCGTGAGAACGGCGTATTTTCAAGAACCTATGCAATCAGCGCATGCGGATACTTCAGTAACATTGAATTGCGGTTTTAAGGTTCCTCTCGGCACCTTGGCACACCCACTGGTTGCTGCGACGATCCTTATCAGGGTGAAGGGTACCTATGCGATACAGGGAATCTATCTGGAGGGCGTGGGAGAGTGGCAACCGCAAGACATTGCAATATCTTGCTCTCTTTTGCTTCCTCGTCGTCATCTACGCGATCTATCTCGCGATGCATCTCAGGGTAATCCACGCTGGGAATGAACCGGATTCTCTTTTCGGGCCGCTTGCCAAGCTTTGCCTCATCTCCGGGCTACCGTTCGCGGTTTTGGCCTACGCCGACAAAGACTGGTGCTCGAATGATGCCGGTCCAGTCTGTCTGGGGGCATGGATCGCCGCGTGTGTCGGCCTTTCGTTCCAATGCAAAGTATGTGCGCTTGGGGTGGCTACCGTCTTTTTCCCATTCATCTTTTCCGCGCTGCTTGCGCATGGATTCGGTACACTTTGCCGATTTGCAAAAGACCGCGCACATTAGGTACCCTCTAACTCACTTTTCCGCGGAAGTATATTTCAGCCCAAGGTGCTGAAGTAATTCCACTATGTATCGTGCGGGCACTACGATGGCTATGCCGGAGTTATATATCAGCGGACGAAGTTGTTCGCTATTGTCCGGTAGCTTGGTCACACCTCGACCGGCTTCCGTTGAGTTCTCAAACAACACATAAGCGTCGTCATACCCGTAAATCAGACCGATAACATTGCCCGAAACACGTGAAAATAGCGGGCCCCCACTGTTTCCACCGTTTACGCGCAGATCGGCCCAATAGATGTCACGCACTTGCGAGCGTAGGGCAGGCTGGCCCTGTTGCGCCGGTAGTTCCCGCGTAAACGGGTCTGATGAGGCGATGATTCCTGAATCTGTGATGAGGATGGGTAGACCGAGAGGATACCCGGAAGCAAATACCGGTTCTCCATCGCGAAGGCGACGCCTGTCTAGCTTGGCCGCTGTCGGCTTGGGTGAAGTGACGGATGTGGTTTTCCCTGGACCGTTGTAGCTCTTAACCAGCGTTGCAGGATTTACAGAGAATGGGTTTGGGGCAGTTTTCAAGATTTCGATGTCATGAGCGTCATCATGCCCGATTTCGGTCGCTGGAAAAGCAGACCAACTGGCTACGACGGAGACGGGGCCTTCTATAGTGGGTATCCTCAGGCGAACCTTAATTAACTGTGGCACGGTGCCGTTTGGGTTCGTGACGTGCCGAGCTGTAACAACGACGCCGCTGTCATTTACGAAAAACCCGGAACCCATCGTGGATGATCCGTTGGCGAATCGCGCCTCAATCAGCACGACGGAAGACCGGACGCCGTCAATTATGTTTGCAAGACTGCTAATCTCGTCCCGTGGGTTCTTTGCCGCGGCCGCGGCCGATATTGCTGTAAAGAGAAGTGCCGCAAGAACGATTTGCCTCATTGGGTGCCTCCCACTTCATTTTAGGGAGCGCAAACCGGCCAAAACCATCGGAAAGATGGTGGGCGCTATAGGATTCGAACCTAGCCCCACTCAACCTTTTCAATAACTTGCGGGACTCGGGTGGCAACCAAAAGACCGCAACGGAAGCCAATGGAACAATTATTGGACACGGATTGGACACTGCCGATCAGAGTTCGGAAATACTGCCCGCTCAGTCACAGGACACGCCGCGGAAGAAGACGAAGCGAAGTACCGGGTCAGATGTTCCCGTTGGAATCTAGGGAACCTCTGAAGAACTCTCCGATCCACAGGCTGAGCGTATACGGTGTAAGTCGAGGTGAAAAGGCGGATGCGACAGCAAACTTTGGCGGCGCAGACGGGGTTCGAGAAGTACGGGCGGAAGACGAAGCGGGAGCGGTTTCTGGAGGAGATGGAGCAGGTGGTGCCGTGGGCCGAGTTACAGGGGTTGGTGGAACCGCACTATCCGAAGGGAGAGAACGGGCGGCCTCCAGTAGGACTGAGCATCATGTTGCGGGTGTATTTTCTGCAGCAGTGGTTCAACCTGAGCGATCCGGGCGCGGAGGATGCGCTGTATGAATCGCCGGTGCTGCGGCACTTTGTGGGCATCGATCTGGGGCGGGCGGCGGTGCCGGATGAGAGCACCATCCTCGGGTTCCGTCACCTGCTGGAGAAACACGAGTTGGGCGGGGCGATGCTGAACGCGGTGAATCTATATCTGGACAGCCGGGGCATTCGCATCACCACGGGGACGATTGTGGATGCGACCATTATTCATGCGCCCTCGTCGACCAAGAACCGGAGTGGAGAGCGCGACCCGGAGATGCATCAGACGCGCAAGGGAAAGCCGTGGTACTTCGGGTTGAAGGCCCACATCGGAGTGGACTCCAAGCAAGGCCATGTGCCTTCGGTGTGCACCTCGGCGGCTTCGGTGGCGGACAAGCACATGCTGCCGGATCTGTTGCACGGCGAGGAGCGCAAGGTGTGGGGCGACGGCGGATATCAGGGACAGGGCGAAGCCATCCGGCAGGCGGCTCCGCGCGCGCAAGATATGACCAGCCGGAGAGTCCGATACAAGAACTTTGTGGACGAGTTACAAAAGGCCAAGAACCGGGTGAAGGCCAGAGTGCGAGCGAAGGTGGAACATCCGTTTCGGATTCTGAAGCGCATCTTCGGCTTCGAGAAGGCCAGATACCGCGGGATTAAGAAGAACCATCATCGACTGTGCACCAGCTTCGCGTTGGTAAACCTGTATCTGCACCGCAGACGGCTGGCAGTGGCGAGGGCGTAGTGTCTCTGGACCTTGCGTAAATAGCGGGTTCCGGTAAGGTCGCAAGCAATACAGGAAAATTCCTGGCCTGTGTAGTTCTGAAAGTTTTGCCGCCTTCAAAATCGATGGTTGCTCAGAGGTTCCCTAGCGGCGGGACTAACAATCAGGAGATCTCCGTTGGTGGTTGCGCGCCAAGCTACGATGGAAGAGGAAACCTCACGAAGGACTGTACGTTTGCCACTCCAGCGATCTATGTATGGGATACTGATGGAGATCCAGTTTCCTTCAATGGCGTTAGCCTTACTTACGACGTTCTCGACCACGAAGTGCAAGTCGGCACCACCGCCGAGATTATATACAGTCCTCTGGGAAAACTAGGGATAATGAACGGTCAAACCGCGAGCAAGATTCGTATATCGCTACCTGGCGGTAGCACTGCGGAACTGATCGGTTCGACGGGCGGCATTACCCACATCTTGCACGCAGACTGGCTGGGAAGCGCGCGAATTTCCTCCCTTTTTCACGATCGTTCGATGCAATACGATACTGCCTATGCTCCGTTCGGCGAGAGCTACGACACGGTACTTAACGGTGATCCGGATTTCACCGGCGCGCTTCAAGATACGCTTTCGGGGCTGTACGACTTTGCTTACCGGTATTACAATCCAGTGCAGGGCAGGTGGATTTCGCCGGACCCGGCAGGGCTGGCAGCGGTTGACCCGACCAACCCACAGTCTTGGAATCGGTATGCCTATGCCTTCAACAATCCATTGAGGTTTATTGACCCCACCGGACTGATCCTTTGTGATTACGGCCCGAGTGATAACGGGGGGGAAGATTTCGAGGATGCGGACGACGCAAAAGAATGCACAAGCCATGGCGGAACACTAGCGAACGATCAAACAACTGTCACTGTGAACGGCGATGCGCCCAACGTTCCCACCGCTACCTTCGAGAACGGGGAACAGATATTTCCACAAATCGTTGCCGCAAACAACAGGTTCAGAATCTGGAGCTTTCTTAAAATGCTTGCACACTCCACCCTCTGCGCGGGGGCATCGGCGCAACTAGCTTTGGCCCACGCGAGCAGCGGAGTCGCGGGCCTTGGAGGAGGAGGTGCGTTTGGGATTGGGGCTTGGTGGGGAATTAGCGGGTCGGGTTCAGTTTCTCTGGTAGCGGACCCGCACGGAAATGTTGGTGTTGCCTTTTCGGGATCATTTAATCCGGGGACGGCTGGAGGAGGAGTTGTGGGAACGGGGGCCGCCGCAGGTTACAGCGTCACGCTGTCGGAAGCAGGAAAGATATCGGATCTTAACGGCGTTGGAACGTCGGTTTCGGGAAATGTCGGCCCAGTTGCCGTTTCAGGAAGTTTTGACGATCCTGCGACCCTGACGATTTCAGGAGGGGGAGGCGAGCTAGGACACGTATCGTTTACGGCTGAATATGGGGGAACCGTTGTTCCGCAAGCCCTAACAACAAACTGCAGCGATGTTTTTTTACACTAAGATGATCTCGATTAGTAGTCACGGCTGGAGCATTTGGATCGTTATCGGGTTCGCCCTGTTGCTGGCGAGTGCAGTAAGTGCCACGTTTGTGCGCATCCGCCTGAAGCGGGCGGGTATTGCTGTGAGACATCCTGGCACAATTGGAAGCAACATCTCCGAACTAAAGCTGTACCTTCGGGAGGCACCTGATAGAGGATGGTCCAAGTGGCCGGTTTACTGGACAATTTTCTGTCTCTTGGTGGGACTTGGCATTCTTATCGGTTACGTAGAATCGAAGCCTTCGCATAGCCGTCAGCATCAAACAGATCGCCAAAAATCCCATAACTGCTTACGAATCCCCGAGTACACCCGTGTAGCCGCAAACGGGAACTGTGGCAGGCTCCGAAAAAAATGACGCGAAGCCGCGCCACAGGACGCCGCTCGAAACCCTCATGCACGTTTAAATCGGAGCCGGTCTCGCAAAGTTCGCATGGGACACCTCCACGGTGCTGTACGGGTACTTTGCTGCGTGCAAGGAGTGATTCGCAATGACCGATTTTCTGGTAGCTACTGGAGTAGCCCTGATCTTCTTGGCCGTAAGTTGGGCCTTCGGTCGAGTCGTGGGCGGAGGCGGACAACTGAATGCTTTTAAGCGGAGGCTGCTCCTCTACGGCTTTGTCTTTGTGTTGGGTGAAGCCTACGTCATGATGTTTGCGTCCAATCTGCACTGGCCGAAGGAGCTACTATTCCCCGCGATCGGGGCTTGAAGAAAATCGGGGACAGACGGGACGCGCCCCATTCTTTTCTCCCGATGTGGGAATGCCGAGCTAGAAAATTACCTCCCGATCTGCAGGCACGCTCCCCATCTCTGATATTTTCTTGGTTATGGCTCGATTTCCGCGCGTGGTCGTGGTGGACGTTGCCCATCATGTTACGCAGCGAGGCAATGCCCGACAAGTCATTCTCGCCAGCGACGCCGATCGGCTGACTTACATGGCCTTGTTGCGGGAGTACGCGCAGCTTTATCGTCTCTCGTTACTCGGCTACTGCCTGATGTCGAATCACGTTCACCTCATCGCTGTCCCGCACACGGAGGCAGCGCTTTCACAATCTCTGAAACAGGCACATGGACGTTATGCGTCATACTGGAATGGCCATAAGTCCTCCACGGGGCACGTGTAGAAGCGCGCATGCTTAGAACCGGGAGCGCGGAGAAAATCCTCCAGGAAGAAGCTGTTTCAGAGCGAGATTTACTCTCGTATGGAACCGGTTCGGCGAGCGCAGGACCGTGACTATCTCATCAAAGCAATGTCGGGACAGCGGAATGATGCGGATGCCGACACCTGAAGGGGACGATCGCAACTGCCGCTTGTGGTCCGATCTAGACGTGCCCCCGGTCGTAAAACGGTGCGGAACGACTGATGGAGAGGTTGAACGATGTCCAAACGGTGCTCTGCGCAGAATAGAAACGGTAAACGGTGTGGCGCGTGGGCTGTGACTGGAGCAACTGAGTGTGCTCTGCATTCCGATCCCGGGCGAGCGGCTCAATTGGGAGCGAGGCACGGTGGCAGGGTGAAAGCTCGTTCCGTATCGGAGGTGCCAGCACTGCCACACCGATCTCTGAAGAGCGCCGGGGAAGTCTGCGAAATGTTGGAGGAAACGATCAACAGTGTTCGTCAAGGTGTACTCGACATTCGTACGGCGAACACAATTGGATTCCTTGCCGGGATTCAGCTAAAGGCGCTCACTCAAAAAGCTGAATCCGCAGAGACCAACAACCGCGGAGAGTCCGCGCTGATCTACCGATCCATATTCAATCGGCCAGGCTACACCCCTCCCGATGAGAAAGTTTACGAGCTGTATCCCCAGTCTCCTGAGAAGGACGAAGGTACGGGGCCAGAGCTTGCCACACCAGCCGACGAATACATCGACGATTTGCAAACCCCGCCCGACGATCAAGAGCAAGTCATCACGATTGAAGTGGGATAATAGACCAATTGGCTGTGGATGTGACGGCCGTTGTTTAGCACTTGTGTAGCAATTGCTACAGCGTTGCTAGTCTTTTGCTTGCCCGCGGGCGATGGTTCCAAGAGCGAAGGCGCTTCACGGGCATATCGTTGTGGATTCTCTCAAGGCCATTGGGCTAGGCATCAATGAGCGTAATCCGGATTTATCGCCAACGTGGAGTCTTAGTTCAGCGCGAAAGTTCTTAAACACCGCCTTTCTACTTTTTCTTCAGCACCATGACAGTTCCATTATCGTTCACAGCTGCCTCGGTGATCTTGCCGCTCACGTCGCGTTCAAACTCAAATGCTCACGCCGCTTTGATCCTTCAAATCGAAGGCCGCACCTCCGCAGGCGGGATAGTACAAAAACTCACTTGACGGCGACTCCTCTTCCAAGAGCATAATGAACCGTTTCAATAAGGCAGTTTCAGGGTGATCGCACGTCCCCGTCTCAGGCCCGCACGGAGGCCAGCAGTATTCAAGGAGGTCGTCATGCGTGAGCAATCCAGTCCGATTCTCCGCAATTCCATACACACCATCCTCCCAGCTCTATTCATCGCCATCGTGCTCGCGTTGCCCGCCATGCTTTTGGGCCAGGGATACTTCGGGACTGTGAGTGGCGTGCTGACGGACGCCACCGGGGCCGTGGTGCAAGGGGCACACGTCACCCTTCTCGACGAGCAGAAGGGATATCCGTTTACGACCACGTCGGACAGTAGCGGGCGGTACCTATTCGCTTCGATTCCGCCGGGGTCGTACTCCTTGACGGCGGAGGCCCAGGGGTTTCAAAAGACCATACGCACCCACATCAAATTGAACGTCAGCGAGAACCCGACTGCGAACCTGACTTTGAAGGTTGCGGGTACGTCACAAAGTGTTGAGGTCAGGGCCCAAACGCAAAGTATAGCCACCGAAGATGCGGTGACCGGCCAGGTGATCGACCGCAGGCTCATCAATGATATCCCCCTGATTAACCGCAATGTGATGAACCTGACCTACCTGGCGCCAGGCGTCACTGACGCGGATGACCAGTGTTCGGAGCTGCAAGGATGCACGGGCACCAATTATGTTATCAACGGCAGCCGCGGGTCCGGCTCCGACGTTCTGTTGGACGGCGCCAGCGCGACCAACTTCGAGCCCAATGGCGGTATCACTAACGTGACATACCTTCCCTCACCGGAAGCGGTGGAAGAGTTCAAAGTGCAGCAGTCGAACTTCAGCGCGGAGTATGGCTTTTCCGGGGCATCGGTGATCAACATGGTCACGCGCTCCGGCGGCAACAGCTTTCATGGCAGCGTCTATGACTTCATCCGCAACACGATCGGGGACGCGAACGACTGGTTCAACAATCACGCCACACCAGTCGTTCCCATCCCTCCGGTGCACCGGCACGACTTCGGCGGCACGATTGGCGGACCCATCTTCAAGAACAAGACCTTCTTTTTCTTCGACTATGAGGGTGTGCGCACCAGCGACGCGGTCACCCACACAGGAGGGGTGCCGAGCGCTCTCGAGCGGGGCGGCGATTTTGGCGAGGTGTGCGCGGCGAGTGGTGGGACCTTCGATTCGACCGGTCTATGCAGCGTCACTGATGGCCAGATTTACGACCCTTATTCTTCAGGTACATATAACTCCGCTAATGGTGGCCCCGTACGCAGCACGTATATTCCGTACAATAACATTTCGACGTACACCAGCCCGGGCAATCCCAATCTGCCTGCCAATCTCCAACCCGCTCCGGGCGTCAAGGGCAATCTGATCGATCCTGTGGCGCAGGCGATGCTGAATCTGTTCCCAACCGCTAACAACCAGGGACAGGGCATTTACAACAACTGGATCGGTTCGGGGGCCACTCGTAGCCCTAATAACCAGTTCGACTTGAAGATCGATCATCGCTTCAGCGACAAAAACCTGTTGAGTGGAAGGTACTCGCAACAATGGAGTTCCAGCACTGGCTTCGATTGCTTTAAGACCTTCATCGATCCCTGTGGACACGGAGCAGATAAAAGCACCTCGCACGTGTTCACGCTCAACGATGCCTACAGCTTCAGTCCTACCTTGCTGCTGACCACCACGCTTGGGTTCACGCGCGGCACCTTCCATCGCTTCGCATACGACTCGAGCCTGAATCCCGATCCTCTCGGAGCGCTGGGCTTCCCGTCCTATCTGAAGGCGAATGGTTTCAACGGCGTTCCGGCGATATTCATTGGCGACTATCTTCCAGCGGCCTATACCAACGCGGGAAGTGATCCGTATGGCAACTACAAGCAGGGTCAGGACACCGGTCAGTTGACAGTGCTGCTGAGTAAGGTCCACGGTCCGCATGAATTGAAGTTTGGATTCGAGGGGCGGTTGCACCAGATGAATTACATCCAGACCAACGCTCCGCTGGGCTTCTTCGCTTTCGATAACACTGGCAGCTCATTGTGCTCGATTAGCGGAATCTCGAGTGGTTGCCAAGACCCAGCCAACGCTGGGAAAAACAGCGGCGGCGACTCCATGGCCAGCTTTCTGATGGGCCAGCTGACCCAAAACTGTGCCAGCAACGGCTGTGGCTCTAATTATGAAATCCAGTTCCAGCCCGCGACGCAAAACTACCAATACGCGATGTTTGCCCAGGACAACTGGAGGGTAACCCCCAAATTGACCTTGAACCTGGGGTTGCGTTATGACGTGTCGCTGCCGCGAACGGACCGCTTCAATCATCAGGACTGGTTTAATCCGAACGCCGCCAACCCACTGAACGGCGGCAAGATTTCGTACACCGATCCGCTTACCGGCCAGTCGGTTACGCGCGCACTGCTGGGCGGAGAAGTTTTTGCCACGCCGAACCAACGCACGAACTATGTGACGGATTGGAGCGACATCCAGCCGCGCTTTGGCTTCGCCTACCAGTTCGCTCCGAAAATGGTGGTGAGGGGGGGCTATGGCATTTATTACGGCCAGTCGCGGTCGGGCGCCAGCGGAGTTGTGCCCTGGGGCAGCGCGGGCTTCGACCAGTACACCAACGTGGTGACCACATACAACAGCGACCGCGCGACGCCCTACCTGCACTTAAGCAATCCCTTCCCTAGCGGATTGATTCAGCCCGCCGGGAGCTCTCTGGGTCTGTTGAACGATGTTGGCTTTGGGGCGAACGGCGTGCTGCGCATTGCTGCCGCGAACCGCACCCCCCAGGAACAAAGCTGGACCTTCGGGATCGAGCGGCAATTGCCGGCGAACATCGTGGTCAGCGCGAATTACATTGGAAAGAAAGGAACCCATCTTCCGTTCGCCGGTTCCTCATACATAGGGGACGTCCTGGGGCCTTGGGTCGAGGCCTACGCCGGGAATACGCCTCAGATGGCCGCGCTCAATAACAACGTGGCCAATCCCTTTCTGAACATCATCACCAACCCCAACAGCAACCTCGCTGCGCCGACGATCCCGGGCTACCAGCTGGAGGTCCCCTACCCGCAATTCACCTCAGTCTTTACCGACGATCAGATGATTGCAAATTCCACTTATCACGGGCTGCAGCTCACTGCCGAAAAACATTTCAGCGGCAGCCTGGAGTTCCTGGTCAACTACACGTGGTCGAAATCGATTGACGACTCCTCAGTCTCCGACGATAACGTGACCTGGACCGGGAGCTTCAGCAGCTTGCAGGATCCCAACAAGCCGTGGCTGGAACGGAGCCTGTCGACATTCGACATTCCGTCGGTGCTGAAATTCAGTTACAGCTATGACCTGCCGTTTGGGCGCAGCAAGACATTCCTGGGCAACATGCCGCGAGTGCTGGACGCCTTCGTCGGCGGATGGAGGACGAACGGAATCTGGCAGATTTCCAGCGGGCGGCCACTTACGCTGACGTTTACCGGCGGCAGTGCACAAGCGATACCCACGTACGGCAGCCAGCGGCCCAATATAAATGGTAAGTTGAGACGCAACTATGGCCATGATTGGGTAGATCAGTTTTTTGCCGATCCGAATACTGTCCCCGATATCCTCCAGGCCCCGGCTCCGTTCACTCTGGGTAATACGCCGCGGGCAATCGCAGACGTTCGGTCGCCGCTGATGTTTACCACTGACTTGTCATTGATCAAGCAATTCCTGCTCTCAAGCGTGCATGAAGGCATCAGGATGGAGTTGCGCCTCGAGGCCCAGAATGTATTCAATCATCCTCTGTTTAGCATGGGCGGTCCTGGCAGCAGCACTACCAGTGTCGGGGATCCCGGCTTCGGAGCACTGACCAGCATGTCGCCGATCGGGCCGCGGCAGATGCAACTCGGGCTGAAAGTCAGCTTCTAGGCAATTGATGCTGGCGAAGAGACCGACAATCCCTGCCCCAGCGTCCCGAATCCGCAGGCGGTATGGCCACACGTCACGCCTGCCCATGTCCTCGTCGAGCCGCTTCAGGGCGTTCCGACTGTTGATGTCGCCTTCAGGGTCGCATGGGACAAAGAACACACCGTGGGTGCTCGGTTTCAGAACTGGCAGTTTATCGAGCTGAACGGAAGCGTCCGGAGCCAATGACCGGCGGTGAGGTGACGATGGGAGTTTCACCTGAAAAAATTGACTCGGTTCTCTTTGGAGAACAACGCAAACTTAACCAGTCGCTCCAGATTCGCCCGCTTTTAGGCTCAGTGCGGAACAAATCGAAAATCGCGAATGATTGCCGACTGATTCCTTGAAGGCGTCCCCTTGAAACACCAGAGATTGATGCCTACCGGGGCGGCCGTTTGCGGAATGTTGGTCGTGTTCGAGGAATAGGTTTCGGTCTTGATGACATCGGCAACAGATCCCATTGGATGAACGCCATTCATTAGCGTGAACACGATGCGATCAGATCTCCACTCCATCCTTGCCGTAGTAAGGTTTCCACCGCTGACTTGGAAGTTGTCTTCCCAGCTGGAAAATGCCGTTCGGCTTGCGGTTTCCCGTGGATGGATAAACTGTAAAGTCGGCATCACAGCCGTGACAAGTCTTGTTCCACTGGGAAAATTCAATATCAATTTCGTTCTCTGCGTCGGCGCCAATGTGGTGAGTGGGCCCATAGGTGAAGAGTCCGAGCACCGTTGTCTGATCCATGTTGTAAGACGTCACCCTGGACAACCCACTGGTACGTCCCAAATCCCATATTGTCGGTCGTAAACAATTCCGCGGCAGTCCATTTTCCCTCGCGCTTGGCGATCTGGAGATGTAGATATCCGTCCGGGTTGAAATCGACATTGGCCGGATTCCCGGGAGCGACGCCTGCCATACCACCGCTGCTAACTTTCCAGCTATGTCCAGCCCATCTGATCGTCTGGGCCTGGACGCACTGAGACGCAGTCAGCAGAATGCTGCAGATCGTCATTCGAGTGAATAGTGTGTTCGCCATCATTCTTTGTTCTGCCATTTCGCCTGTGCGGCGATTTCAACGGCCACAGGCGATAGCGCTCAGTGACTCCAATGAGTGTAACCGAGATGTTTCGACAGTAATCTGCCCGCGCGATCTTCGTCTATACCCACTCTGATCCATGTTCGCTCATGTAGGTCACTAATCCATGTTCACTGACCGATCCGTCCGCGGAGCACGGTGATCGAAGCTTTCGGGAGCTGATAGAGCGTATCGGCGCTTCCCTGCACCGTGGACCTCGATGGGGGGCCGTCCGGGTCTGCGTGTCCGCCGCCCGGCGCCGGATGCCATTGATATTCATTCGGGCCAAAGGTGATGCGATCGACCTGTCCTGCGAAAGAACTCTGGTGCTGACCTGCTCCGTGAAACAACACTTTCACCGCGTGATCGTTGGACTGATCGCGGTTGACCAGCATAACGGACCATTGTCCGTCGGGCCGCTCCACGGCGTAGGCAGTCACCAGCACATTTCCGGCCGCGTCGCTCAGATCACTCGAAGCTTTGAATTGCTTGTGCGGCGCGTCGACCGGCTGGACCCACTCTTTCGTGATGAGTTGGGCTGCGATGTATTGCGGAGGATAGCCCAGCACGTTGTAGTTCTCGTCAATCCATAAGAAGTTCCCGAAACCTGAAAAAGTATGCGGAGGCAGGGAAGGCATGTAATGGAAATAATAGGTCGCGCCGGCCCCTTCCGCCATCATGCTGCCCACATAGTCGGCGAGCCAGAGGCCACTCTTTACGGTGGAGGGCGGTGCTCCGCCGCCAATGTTTCCCTCCGTCATGAAGAAGGGAATATTCGGCGGCAGGCCATCGTCTTTCCAGACCTGCACAATGTGGCGAACGTATTCCGGTTCGGGATACAAATCGGCCCACGAATAGCTGGGACGGTCCTGATAGGGATAATGCTCGAAGGAAAAGAAAGTGAAGTCGTTCATGCGGCCGTGGGCCTTCAGGTAATCCAGGAAGCGTCCAAGCCATGAAACTTTGCCATTGGCGTCGGGCCACACTTCGACGTCGCCGTAGGTGCCTTCGAAGGGCGGGCCGCCGAGCTTCGCTTCAGGCACCAGCTTATGAATCGCAGTGGCGAACTGCACATAGAGCGCTGCGTAATCCTCGGGAAGCATGTGCTGGCCGTCGGCTTCTTCTCCCATCTCGACGTAAGAGATGGGATAGTGGCGCTTGTAGAGATAGGCGACCTCATTGGCGGCATCTTCCGGCGTGGCGTAAAGCATGGCGATGGGAACCATGGTCGGCAGGCCGCGGGTTACGCCGCTATGGAAGAAGAAGTCGAAGCCAACTTGATCGCCGCGGCCATAGTCCAGGTCAGAGGCGGCGTGCCACGGATCGACCGACGAGGGCCAAGTGATCGTCTGATCGCGACTGGGGAAATGCGTGACGTAGTCGTTGAATGCACCATCGGCGGAGAGTGCTCCGACATAGAGTTCGTTAATCGCATAGCCGACGCAGTTTCGCTTATCGGCCGAACCGTGCGTGTCGCAAGTGTTGGAGGATTCTGTCATCCAGATCCGGAGATAGCGAACCGGGATCATCCACGAAACGAGTTTCAGGGTGACGGTGCCGCCCTTGCCTTCGGTTATGTTGCCCATGGGGTAGGTTTGCCAGGTGCCTTTCATCGTGCCATCGTAAAAAGGCTCCATTTCGCCGGACCAAAATTGGACCGCATAGTGCTTTGCGTAGGGGTCGGCCCAGGCAATCCGGATGGCGTTAACGTCGATTTTTGTGCCGAGGTCGATCATCACCCATTGGGGATGAAGCGAATCGTCTTCCCCGGTGAAGGCCTTGGTCAGATAAGGATTGCTTTTCCAATAGGAGTGGATGTCGCCGTCGGTGAGGCGAGACCATCCATTGCCGTCGCCCCGACTAAAGCCACGATGCGGCAGCGGGTACGCCCAGGAGTTGTGAATTTCTGCGCCCGGCTCGGGGCTGCCGACGAAATAACCTTCCTGCTTTTCGCCGTTGCTCCACTTACCCGCTGGATTCCAGTGCCAGGCTTCGACCATTAACTCGGTGTTCTGCCGATAAGTCACCGACTGCCATCCGGCGTTGAGAATTTCTTTCAGCAGCGGATCCTTCAGCAAGTGGTCGGGAGTGCCGGTGCGTAAACGATCGATGGCCGCGCCCAGCGAATGCACAGGGCTGTATGTGTTGGCAACGTGAGCGGGATCGGCGTCGACAACCACTTTCTGAGCGGCAGCAACGCCGGCGGCGAACGCCGTGAAAATCAGAACTGCGACGGAAATGAAACGAATCACGCTTTGCATTGGAAGAATGCCTCCATTACCCGAACGAGCCCTCCGTTGGAATGTTGGCTCGCTGCTTATTGAATCGATTGATTAGGGCGAAAAAGCCGCGATCAGCATACACCCGATAGAAACCAAAAAATGAAAATGTGGAATCCGAGTTAGAGAATTTCTACGATTCTTTGGTCATGCTCTTTAGCCTGTACCACTTACGGCCTCCTTTTGTGGTACGGATTGCCGTAGGAAAGCGCTATCATGCACCCCACAAACTCTCTTTGCAGGGCTGCGTCGAAAGCAGGACGAGCTAAAGCAATTAAAGAAGGAGATTGAAGTTCTCAGCGTGGCAATTCTGCTGCTCGCCGAGGATGAAAAAGATATCTGCAAACTTCCTATTCCAGGGCGGGTGGAACTAAATATCGGACCGTGGCCGTCACAGTCTTAGTCCTTCCACGCTCGCTTATCAACTGCCCAGTTTCGGGCAGATTCGGACAAGAGGGAAGAAATCTCTGGGTGGTGAACTTTTGGATATGTTCAGTCTGGGGAGTACAAGACATGCGCAGTCACGCTTGACTGTCATGAAATTGTAATGGTTGTACGATCAAAACGAATCATTTCCAAGCAGGATAGACAGCGCAACGCCAGACTAAGCAAATCCTAAGATCAGGCAAATAGACAAGGAGAAAGCCATGTGGGCAGTGGGCTGGTTTGATGAATCCTAGCGACCCCAATGGCATCTAAATTGCTAGAGCGGTCAAGCAGTGTGCAAGGCTTTGCAGAGATGGGACAAGATGGTAACTTTATTTTGAACTACTATTGACATGGTCCTAGTACCCGGACAATGATTGCAATATGCATAAACGGTCAAGCAGCACAGATATTAACGAGATGGCATTCGGTGTCGTCAAGAGAGCCGAGTCGATGGCCATCCCTAAGAAGCGGAAACGCAAGAATCCTGCTGCGGTTATGCTCGGTCGTCGTGGTGGTCTCAAGGGTGGAAAGGCTAGGGCTGAGAAATTATCCCCGGATCAACGGAAGGAAATTGCCCGAGCTGCTGCGGTTGCACGATGGCAGAAGCAGGCACGTTAAGAGAACGATGCCCAAACCATTCAAGAGAAAAACCAGAGAGCACACATACTCCCGAATCTTACAGGAGGCACATCAGGATCATCCGATGCGCCGCCACCTGTACGAATCCTTAGAAAAGGCGCTCGGTAATCAAGCTGTAGTTGTTTCGCTGTTCACTTCGTTTCGCTGGCCGGTGCTTTTGGAGGACACAGATGCATGCTGGAGGAAATCCTCCAGAACTGCGATTGCCCAGGGAAAGAATTGGTCCTGCTCATCAACTCTCCCGGCGGCGAGGCGTTTGCAGCGGAGAGAATTGTAAATATATGCCGCAGTTTCAGTCCTAAGGGGTTCAAGGTAATTGTCCCCAAGATGGCAAAATCGGCGGCAACAATGGTGTGCTTAGGGGCAACAGAGATTGGGATGAGTCCGACATCGGAACTGGGTCCGGTGGACCCGCAAATTCCGATTCTAGACGGCGACGAAGTGCGATATTTAGCGGCGCACGAGATTATTGAGAGCTATACGGACCTGTTCAAGAAGGCAAACCGCACGAAAGGGCGGCTTGAACCGTTCTTGCAGCAGTTACAGCGATTCGATGCCCGTGACATTCGCAGGATCGTATCGGCGCAGGAATTGTCGGCCAGCATTGCGGTCAAGAGTCTGAAGCTTGGGATGCTATCGCGATTGACAGAGAGCCAGATCAAGCGGAAAATTGCTCCGTTTTTGAATCCGGCGATTACGAAGGCTCATGGTCGTCCGATTTACCATGATGTGGCTGAAAAATGCGGATTAAATGTCAAACTTTACGATATTAAGAGTGATTTCTGGAAACAGGTTTGGGAGCTGTATATGCGGTGCAACTATGTGGTGTCGAATGCGAGTCTACGGTACTCGAAAATGGTAGAGACCGTAGAGGACTATTTCGTGGCCTCGGTAGGTGCGTAATGGGGAAAGGGGGGAAAAAGATGAAAAAGCCAGCGAGTCGACCACGGCAATTGAACCTTGATGAAAATGTGACGCGGTTCTTTCCCAAAACCTCCCGCATGGGAGGTGGCATCGTGACGCCTTGGGATAAGCAACGAGTAATCAAGCGCAAGGGCGAGCCGAAAGCTCCCCACTTACGCCTCCCCCGCGTTGCGATGTCTACGCCACTCTAGTTATTTTTTACTTGACTGTGCGTGACCGCTCAAGCATAATGAGTGGCATGAACTGCTTGAGCATAGAGAAACGCACCCAAGTCGTATCTGCCCTGATCGAAGGCAATTCCATCCGCGCTACGGTCCGAATGACAGGAGTGTGTAAGGACACAGTTCTCAAGTTGCTGGTTGACTTGGGTACGGCTTGCGCGGCCTATCACAACCAGTACGTCCGCAATCTGCGCCCACAGCGCGTGCAATGTGACGAGATTTGGAATTTTTGTTACGCCAAGGCGAAGAATGCCCCAGAGGACAAGGTTGCGTTAGGCGCTGGTGACGTGTGGAGCTGGATCGCGATTGATGCGGACTCCAAGCTCGGAATTTCGTATCTAGTGGGAAAGCGACATGCGCCAGATGCGTTCCGACTCATGCAAGACCTAGCGAGTCGCGTCGTCAGTCGCTTCCAACTCACGACTGATGGGCATCACGTTTACCTTAATGCAGTCGAGAACACATTTGGTTCTGAGATTGATTACGCAATGCTGGTCAAGGTCTATGGTGCGGCTCCCGAAACGGAAACGCGCTATAGTCCAGGGAGGATCATCAGCACGCAATTGGCGGTCATCACAGGCACACCAGAACCCCGACACATCTCAACCAGTTATGTAGAGCGGCAGAATCTAACGATCCGCATGAGTATGAGGCGTTTCACGCGCTTAACGAATGCGTTCTCCAAGAAGCTAGACAACCTGAAACACTCTGTAGCTCTGCACTTCATGTATTACAATTTCTGCCGCGTGCATCAAACATTGCGCGTGACCCCGGCAATGGAGAGCGGGCTATCGGATCATGTGTGGAGTATTGAAGAATTATGCGCCTTGCTGCCGAAACCAGCAATCAAGGAATCCACTATTGGAAACGATTTAGTGCGGAAAGCACTTGGAGAAAGTGCCTAGTGAAATTCATTTTATTCTTTGAGGAATGCCAACGACCCAAACGTTTTTGGTGGTCAAGACTTCTTGGCTGGCTTGTGACATCACGGCACGCGCTGCCCGCTCCAGCCTATCTGTAGCGCCGCTTATTCCGCAGTACACTACGATTCCACCAGACGGGCCCGACATAGCAGTCGGACGAACGGGGAGGGGCACTCGCTGATTTACCAGCTTTATGAACTTGCGGACTGCCTTCCGCTTTTTCTCTCCCATCGAACCGTAAAACCGTACAGGCGGCATCATTTCACTCCCTTATCTTGTTCTCAATTGTCTGTACAATGCTCCGAGATATTGTGACGCATTCAGCAGCCTCAGGTCCAGTTACGCTTTCTTCCGAATAGTCTCCCTTTATCCTGAGTGATTCCAGTTGAGCAACTTGGCCGATCACCTTCACATCAAAGATCCTTTTCCCAGTTACGAGCCGATGATTGAATGCCTTAACCACAGTGAAGTGCTGCCATCCAGTCGTTGGCAACGTCAGCGGGGATAACTTTTGCAGTGCAGCCAACTCCGCCAAATACACGGCATAATAAGCTCGATTTGCAGCACAATTGTTAAGCCCACGTCCACTCGCTGACTGCGCCGATCTGAGACACTCCTTTGCCTTTGCGAGATAGCTTTTCCACTGCTCCTGCGCCATCGCAGCGAATTATCAGACTCGAAAGGCGTATTGTCAAATCAAGCCCAAGGAACTGCTTTCGCCCAACATGAAACTGTGCAAATTGAAAGTCGCCCACTACCGCCATGTGCGGAATTGTCGCGTTCTTTTCACGCAGCTTCCCGATATCGGAGGCAGCGTTGCAACGGGCCACGCAGAGTCTCTATCATCGCGGCCCGGATGGGCGGCGCCATTGGGAATCGCAGGACAGCCGGGTCGCGCTCGGACACGCGCGTCTCAGCATCATCGACCTGACCACTGGTGACCAGCCCATTGCGAGCGAAGACGGGCGGACTCGGATCGTGGTGAACGGGGAATTCTATGGTTATGAAGCCATTCAGCGGGAACTCGAACAATCGGGACACCGCCTGCGCACGCGCTCGGACAGCGAAATCGCGCTTCACCTTTACGAAGATCTGGGTGCGCAATGCCTGCACCGGCTGCGGGGTGAATTCGCGTTTGTGGTTTGGGATGAGACCAATCGGATGATTTTCGCTGCTCGTGATCGGTTTGGCATCAAGCCGCTGTTCTACGCCTTTCACAAGGACACGCTGTACTTAGCTTCCGAAGTCAAAGCTCTTTTTGCTGCTGGTGTCCCGGCCAAATGGGATGCGGAGTCGATCTATCACTGCATCGAATACGGCAACCATCAGACTCGCACACTCTTCGATGGAGTGTTTCAGGTTCCGCCCGGTCACTACTTGATCGCGACGGACAAGCACATCCAGCTGAACCAGTATTGGGACTTTAACTACCCAAAGGTCAACGGGCCTTCGTCTCGACGTTCGGATGCTGACTATGCAGCTGAATTCCGCCATGCACTCGAGGAAGCTGTCCGTCTCCGCTTGCGGGCCGACGTTCCAGTCGGTTGTTATCTGAGCGGTGGGCTGGACTCGTGCGCGGTCCTCGGCCTGGCAGCGAAACATCATCGCGGATCGATTCGAGCCTTTACGTTGACCTTCGATCGTGTTGAATATGACGAGGGAGAAATCGCCCGGGAGATGGCAGCCAAGGCAGGCGCTCATTTCTTCCCCATTCCCATCCGGCAAGACGACTTGGCAGATCACTTTGCCGACGCCATCTCGCAGTCCGAGACCCTTTGCTTTAACGCACACGGAGTAGCCAAGTACCTTTTGAGCCGCGCCGTACGCGATGCCGGTTATAAGGTTGTTCTCACCGGCGAAGGCTCCGATGAAATTCTTGGGGGCTATCCTCACTTTCGCCGTGACATGCTCCTTTACAACAACCAGGGGCAAGACTCGGCAGTGGTTGCGGCGCTTCTTAGAGAATTGGACGACCGAAACCCCGTGTCGCGCGGACTGCTTCTGCCCGACGGCGAAGCAGGGCCGCTCCAGCGCGTGAAAAAGCTACTTGGTTTTGTCCCCTCGTGGATCGAAGCCTTCTCGGCCCGGGCACGGAAGATGCGGGCATTGTTTTCTGAGAGCTTTCTTGGAAGATTCGGAGATCGCGAGGGATTTCAGCCTTTTCTAGGCGACGTTGATGTCCGAGGTCAATTGGCCGGACGCGACCCGCTGCACCAATCGCTCTACATGTGGGCGAAAAACCGCCCTGCCAGGTTACATCCTGACCATGCTCGGCGATCGCATGGAAATGGCGCACTCGGTGGAGGGACGCGTGCCGTTTCTCGATCATCATGTCGTCGAAGTAATTCGGTCCCAGCCGGTGAACCAGAAGGTCCGTGGCATGACGGAGAAATACGTCCTAAGAGAAGCCGCGCGGGACGTAATTACCGATACGGTGTATCGCAGGCAGAAGCATCCATTCTTGAGCCCACCCGCCACTTTGAATCCCGACCAACGGCTCAACGCCTTTGTACAAGATACGCTACGTGGGCCCATTCTGGCGTCGATTCCATTCTTCGACCGAAAGAAGGTGGTTGGCCTGCTGAACAGCTTAAATGCGATGGATGAGGGGGCTCGTGTTGCCAACGATCAGGTTCTCATGACCATGGTGAGCGTGTGCGTGCTCCATGAACGGTTTCAGCTGGCATGAGCATCGGAGAGGAAAAGAGGATAGAAAATGTCTTCGATTCACTTCATAGATGAGTGTAATCGCGAGTGGCTGTTGAAAAAGTCCCTTTTTCTCAAAACGGCCGAAATTTGGGGGATAGTAAATGTCTAGAAAATTGAGAAAGTCGTTTGTACGGCATCCTAGCGCAAAGTTTTTTCAGCCATTTTCTGGTGAGTGAGTTTTTCAACAGCCACGCGATTTATCAACAGGCGCCATGGGCCTCCAGCGCATCACGCAGCATGAAAATAGCCAGCGCTCATAAGTCATTGATTTCTCGTGGAGAGACCCGCCATTTTCATGGCAGTTATCCATTTAGCAGTCGTCGCGGCGGTGTCGTTTCGCTGCACCTCATCATAACGGCGGTCAAATGTGCATGAGCTTGTTCAGTTCCGGGGTTGTCACGCAGCCGTCGAGGAAAGCGAACTGACCTGCTTCCTTCACCTCGCGTGCAGCATCCAGCAATCCCGTCATTGCCGCGCGATAAAGTGAAGTGGCAAGGCTGATGCGCCTGACTCCTGCCGCCGCGAGCTCAGCAACAGAGAATGATTTTCCTTTGATTCCCACCATGAAGTTGAAGGGCTTCGACACCGCCTTACAGACTGCACGTACCGCAGCAAGTTCAGGTAGGCCGGGAGCGAAAAGGACATCGGCCCCAGCTTTCTCGAATGCTTGAAGACGGCTGATGGTCTCGTCAAGGCTCGGGTCGGCGTAGAGGAAATTGTGTGCTCGCGCCGTCAACACAAAAGAGAACGAGAGTGAGCGTGCCGCTTCCGCAGCTACCGCAATCCGGTCCACCGCGAACGGAAAATCGTAGAGTGGGCGATCTTCGTAACCAGTGGCATCCTCAATCGTGCACCCAACCAGTCCCACACCTGCCGCCAGCCGGATTGTTTCCGCTACAACTTCGGGCGAGTCGCCAAACCCCTTTCCCAGGTCCGCAGAGACGGGCAAATCTGTTGCATCGACGATCAATCGGGCGTGTGCCAGCATCTCATCTCGCGTCAGCGCGTGATCTCTTCGACCAACAGCGTTGGCGGCTGCTGCTCTCGATGTAGCCAATGCTTGGAAGCCAAGTCCGGCGAGAATGCGGGCGGAGCCTACATCCCACGGATTGGGAATTACGAAGGGGTCGGGGCCATCATGCAACTTGCGGAAACGATCTGCTTTTTCCTTCTGTGTAGCCATAGAAGCGCATTGCCCGATGAGAGTCTGCTCGCAGGATAACTGATGTATGCAGGCCGTCACACTCAAAATCCCCAGCGCGGGGCATTTTGAGTGTTAACCGGATTTATCGACAGCTATTGTCCAGCGAGGGAGGATGCATTGATCGAGGCGTCCAATTGCAGGGCATCGGTGAGGGACTTTGATTGAATCCGCCAGTAGTTGAGAAGGTCTCTTCTGATGACGAGGTATTCCGTTGCGCCAGTCTTGTCATCCTGCACCAATCCGACAATGCGCTCACCGATCATTTCCCCGCTATGGTCGTTGGCTTGATCCTTACGCTAACCTTGTCGGCAACTCGGCGTAGATTTGAAGGTGCAGCAGGAGCTCTTACGGCACGCTGACATCAGAACAACGATGAACGTGTACACGCAGGCCGTGAGCGAGCAGAAACGCGCAGCCCATTCAAAAGTCGTGCAGATGGTGCTGGCGTCATAGGGCAAAAAACAGGAATGAGCCAACTGGACATTTTTGGACACGCGCTAAACGCAAGAGCCCATATTTTCAGTTGGTTAGTGGTGGGCGCTATAGGATTCGAACCTATGACTTCCACCGTGTGAAGATGGCACTCTACCGCTGAGTTAAGCGCCCTGCTGTGTCTATTCAACAACTTGCGGTACTTCATTCTAGCAGCGGGGGTCCATTTGGGTCCAATAGTCCCACGATGCCGCGCTCGCTTCGCTCGCTGGACGGACGAATGCGTCCGTCCCCACATGTTTGCGTTCGTTGAATCGTCGGCGGTTGCCGCCTTCTCGCGCGCGAACTGCGTCCCATTTCCGGATTACCCCCGTAACTTTCGAGCGAGTACCGTGCGCTTTAGGATGGGTATGCACTGCGTATTCGGAGGGGGAATCCGCGGATGGGTGAACGTGTCACTCAACCAAAACGGGTAGATCTGGCGCGTGCCGACCGGCTCAAAGAGGCTCTCGAAAGCGGGGCCCCGCCGGCGTTTGTCCAGCCCGCAATAAGCTCTGCGCCGGCCAACGGCTCGTGCTCAGCAGCTTCTTGCCCCATTCCCGCGCCGTTCGAACCGCTTATCCCCGCTCAGAGTGCAGCTACCCGCCTGGAATTTTTCGAGCAGATGTTTCAGGCGTCGCCTGATGCCCTGGCCATTGCGGACCAGGAGCACCGTGTGCTCTGGGCCAATGAAACTTTCGTTCGCCTCTTCGGCTACAGCGTGAGCGAGGTGATTGGGCAGCAACTGGAAAATCTGGTGGTGCCTCCTGACCGGCTGGCGGAATCGAAGTGGATCAGCGAAGCTCTGGCCCGGGGAGAGCGCATCACGCTCGGAAGCAAGCGAAGGAAGAAGGATGGAACGCTGCTGGACATTTCACTGTCCTGCGCGCCGCTTTTTCTCGAGGGCGGGATGGCCGGCTTCTACGCGGGATATCGCGACATTTCTGACCGCAGGCGAGTGGAGGCGCTCAGTTCGGCGCTCTATCGCGTCGCGGAAAAAAGCAGCACCGCGCACGATCTGCAGCAGTTCTTCGCTGCCGTCCACAGCATTGTCGACGAGCTGATGTATGCCCGCAATTTTTACATCGCCATTTACGATTCCGCGACCGAGCTTTTGACCTTCCCCTATTTCGTGGACGAGCAGGATACCGCGCCAACTCCGAAAAAACTGGGCCGCGGCTTGACGGACTATCTCATTCGCACCGGAGAGCCTCTGCTGGCCACGCCTGAAGTTTTGCAGGCGATGGAAGACCGCGGAGAAGTGGCGAGAAGCGGCTGCCGCTCGCTGGATTGGATGGGCGTTCCCCTGAAGGTGAACAGCCACACTTTCGGAGCCCTGGTCGTGCAGACGTATTCCAAAAACATCCGGTACGGCGAGCGCGACAAGGAAATTCTCACGTTTGTAGCGCGGCAACTGGCGAGCGCGGTGGAAATCAAACGCAACGAGCAGGCGTTGCGGCGTTCGGAGGCCCGCTACCGTTCGCTGGTGCAGAGTTCCGTCTACGGCATTTACCGCTCCAGCCTGGAAGGAAGATTTCTGGACGTGAATCCGGCGCTGATCACGATGCTGGGCTACGGGTCGCCGGAGGAAGTGCTGTTGCTCGACCCGGAAAAAGATGTGTTTGCGCAGCCGGAAGAACATTCACGGCTGATCGAAGAATTCCGCCGGACGGGCCGCCTCGACGGCATCGAAGTGAAATGGAAGCGCAAGGACGGAAGCTCGATCACGGTGCGCATCAGCGGGCGGGCCGTGAGCAGCGCCGATGAACCCGCCGACGTGCTGGAGGCGATTGCCGAGGACGTCACCGATCGCCGCGCCCTGGAAGATCAGCTCCGCCAGGCGCAGAAGATGGAAGCGGTCGGGAGGCTGGCGGGAGGCGTGGCGCACGACTTCAACAATCTGCTGATGGTCATTAGCGGATATGCGGAGGTCATTCTCGCCAAACTTCCTGTCGAAGATCCCCTGCACGAAAAAGGCCGGGCGATCCAGCTTGCCGCCGATCGCGCCACCACCTTGACCCGGCAGTTGCTGGCCTTCAGCCGCAAGCAGTTGCTGGAATTGAAAGTGGTCGACGTGAATGCCATCGTGCAGGATATGGAACGGCTGGTCAATCCGCTGATCGGGGAGAACGTGGAACTGATCACCGTGCTGCATCCCGAATCCACCCACACGCGGGCCGATGCCGGTCAGCTCGAACAAGTTTTGATGAATCTGGTGGTGAATGCCAAGGACGCGATGCCGGCGGGAGGAAGGCTGGTGATTCAGACCGGCACGATTGTGGTGGACGAGAACCACCGGCGCGGGCAGCAGTTCATCCGCCCCGGACACTATGTCACGCTGTCGGTCAGCGACAGCGGCATGGGCATGGACAAGGAAACGCAGTCGCGGATTTTTGAGCCGTTCTTCACCACTAAGGAGAAGGGCAAGGGCACTGGCCTTGGGCTGTCCACGGTCTACGGCATCGTCAAGCAAAGTGGAGGATACGTGATGGTGCAGAGCGAACAGGGGCGCGGCACAACCTTTCATATTTACCTGCCGCAGGTGGAGGGAGCCGCGGAAAAGCATCCCGCTCCCGCTTCCGACGCCGCGTCAGGAGGATCGGAAACGATCCTGCTGGTCGAAGACGAAGAGTCGGTGCGGCAACTCGTGCGCGATACCTTGACGGCAAAGGGATATAAAGTTCTGGAAGCCGACGGCGGAGAGGCTGGTGTGGCCGCATCCGCCCGCTACGAGGGCAAAATCGAATTGGTGATCACCGATGTGGTCATGCCCGGCCTGGGTGGCCGCGAGATGGTCAAGCAGCTCAGTTCGACCCGGCCGGAGATGAAGGTTCTTTATCTCTCCGGATACACCGAAGACTCCATCATCAGCGACGGATCGATCGAAAGCGGCACTGCCTTCCTGCAAAAGCCCTTCAGCCTGCAAAATCTATCAAAAAAAGTACGCGAAGTTTTAGGCTAGAAGTTTTAGGCTAGAGCCTGTCTTATAAATAGTTTTGGAAAGGGTACGGCTTCAAGCCGTGCCGCGACCGATCAGTAAAGACGGGGCTTTAGCCCCTGAGGGCCTCGCGGCTCGCCTTGAAAACCATCTATGAGGGCAGTTCAAGCCATTCCCTCCGATTGTTCCCGCAGCGGCGTCCCCAGCGAATCGAGTTCCCGGCGGTGAAACTTTTTGGCCGGTCTCGGCGTCGTATTGAGTAGAGTGGTTCGAGATAAACTGTGGCCCTGAGCCTCGCCGGGCGGCGAAATCAGGGAGTGGGGACTTATGCTGATCAAAAAAGCGCCAGACATTCCTTCATCGGAAATTACGCCAAAGAATCTTTATCTCAACCGGCGGAAGTTCCTGGCGGGAGCGGCTGTGGCCGGGGCGGCCGCAGCGATTGGTCTGGGCCTGCGCGACGCGATCTCGCCCCCCCTGACCGCTTACGCGGGGAACAAAATTGACGGCATCCGCAAAAGTCCCTTCAGCACCACCGAAACCATCACGCCTTACCAGGATGTGACCCACTACAACAACTACTACGAGTTCTCGACCGAGAAGGATGAGCCGGCCGATCTGGCCAAGAATTTCCGCACGCGTCCGTGGAAGGTCAAGATCGACGGAGACGTCGAAAAGAAGCAGGAACTCGACATCGACACGATCCTCAAAATGGCGCCGCCCGAAGAGCGGATTTACCGCCATCGTTGCGTGGAAGGATGGTCGATTGTCGTCCCCTGGATCGGCTTCTCGCTGAGCGAGTTGATCAAGCGCGTGAATCCCACCAGCAAGGCAAAGTTCGTGGAGTTCACCACGATCTATGACATGACGCAGATGCCCGGCCAGCGCCGCAATGTTCTGCAGTGGCCGTATGTGGAAGGGCTGCGCATGGACGAGGCCATGAACCCGCTGGCGTTGCTGTGTTTCGGCATGTACGGCGAAGATCTTCCCAATCAGGATGGCGCGCCGCTGCGCATCGTGCTGCCATGGAAATACGGTTTCAAGAGCGCGAAGGCCATCGTGCGCATCCGCTTTACCGGCAGCGAGCCAGAAAATTCCTGGAGGCTCTCCGCCCCGCAGGAATATGGTTTCTACGCCAACGTGAATCCGAATGTGGACCATCCCCGCTGGAGCCAGGCCAAGGAGCGGCGCCTGGGCGAGTTCTACAAACGTCCCACATTGATGTTCAACGGCTATGGCGATCAGGTCGCCAGCATGTACAGTGGGATGGATCTGAAGAAAAATTTCTGAACCATTCAGCGCTCAGCTTCTCCAACCGTGGTGCATGCGTGCGCCGCGCCCGGCTGAATGTTGCATACTGAATTCTGCATGCAGCGTGTCCTGAAATCCGTGGTATTTCTAGCCTGCCTGGTGCCGCTCGCCTGGCTCATATGGAAGGGATTTCATTCGCTTCTCGGCGCGAATCCCATCGAAGCCATTACGCACTTCACCGGCGACTGCACCCTGACCTTTCTGCTGATCACGTTGTCGGTCACGCCGCTGCGCAAGCTGACGCGGCAATTCTGGCTGATCCGCTTCCGGCGTATGTTCGGCCTGTTCGCGTTTTTCTACGGCTGCCTGCACCTGATGACTTACGTCTGGCTCGACAAATTTTTCGACGTTCACGAAATGCTGAAGGACATCGCCAAGCGCCGCTTCATCACCGCCGGCATGACTGCCTTCGCCCTGATGCTTCCGCTGGCGCTGACCTCAACCCAGTGGGCGATCGGCAAGCTGGGCGGACAGCGCTGGCAGGCGCTGCATCGCCTGATCTATTTCAGCGCGGCCGCCGGAGTCATACACTACATCTGGCTCGTCAAGGCCGATCTGAAGAAGCCGCTGGAGTATGCGGACGTGCTGGGCATGCTGCTCGCTTACCGGCTGCTGGTGTGGATCTTCTCAGGCGCGAGGCGAGTGGTTCCGAATGCGGAGATCGGCGTCACGCGAACCTAGGATCGCAGCCAAAGAAGAGAAAGAGATTTTTGTGGGGACAGCCGCCCTCGGCTGTCCACGCGAAGCGGCGGGATGTGAAAGCCTGGCACGGGAGCAGCCGCGAAGCGGCGCCATTTATTAGCCCGCCACGTAAGTGGCGGGAAAGAGATAACGGGAATCCCCGAGTCCCGTAGGGACGGCACCAGTTCTCACGCACACTCTGCAGCCCCGCACTGTTACCGTGATCAGACGGTGCGGATGAGCCGAACCCTTCAAGCCGCGAGCCGTACCCTGCAAAACTGAAGCGGCATCCAATTGCGAAGCTGGATGCCGCTTTCTTTCCGCGCAATGTTTGGGAACGCCCCTGCCTTATTGCTGCTTCTTCTTCAAGACATGCGGCCGGAAGATCGGCGGCGCGATGAACATTTGCGATTTGATCGCTGCCGACGACGACGAAGCTGCGCTGGCATTCTGCTCCACGAATACTCCCGTCGCGACTTGACTGCTATCCACATCGATGAACGGGAAGGTCACTCCATCCGCGGTGTAGAAGAGCAGGTTGAATCCGCCGTTCAGGGTACTGTTGTTCTGGTTGCCGGCGGCCGCCGAGAGTGCGTAACGTCCGCTGGCGTCAGGTCCTTGATAGGTGCCGCTACTGAGGGCCAGGCCATAATTCGGTCCGCCGCCCGGGGCGTAGTTCTCGTCGATCACCCCGCTGATGGTGCTTCCGCTAGCGGCGGCGGCAAACTCGGCAATATCATCGATTTCCACGGGCGAGCTGCCGCCGTAGATCGAGCCAGCTCCGTTCAAATTCGTACCCGTAAGGTTCAATCCGTAGCCCTGCGAAGCGGCGAAGCTTGCGCCCGAGGTTTGGGCATAAGCGGCGCCGACGGTAAGTCCGGTATTATCGATTTCCAGCAGCAGCAAGCCACCGCTCGAGGGATATGCGGCGTAAGCGGTCCCGCCAACAAAGCCGCTGCTGAATCCGCCCAGCTGATACCGGCCCGTGCCCCCGGCAACATAAGTTCCACTAAATGTGCCCGATGTCGTGGAGGCGTTGCCTCCTACGTTGAAGTCCTCACTGGAAGAATTGGTAATGTTCCCGCTTCCGTCGGTGACGATGAATCCCCCGATGGCTGAGGGCGTGAATGTGGTGCAGGGCGTGCAACCTGCCAGAGTGAATGCCTGCGTTCCCACCGGCATCGCGGTGCTGGCCTGAGCGTAGGCGTCGCCTACAAGGATGTTGGTCGCATCCATCTCAATAAACTTAAGATGCGTGGCATCAATGGCAAATACGTCGAACGTCCCGCTCAACACCCCAGCGCTGATGGTCGTGTCTGGATTGGCAGATGGTCCCACGGAGAGCGAACCAGTCAGCGTTGCGTTAGGAAAGGCGGCAATCCCACTCTCATTGACATCCGCGAGGCCGGTAATGCCAGTACTTCCAATCGCAAAATTGCCCACCGCGGCGAAGGGCTGACCGTTGTTGACGCCCGCTCCAGAGAGACTGAAGGCGTAGGAGCCGGTGGGAGTCGCTCCGGCGGTCTGCAAATCCACCGTGCCGCTGCCGCTGGCGTTAGCGTCGAACTGGGTGACCAGCCCGTGAGAGCTGTTCTGCAGGACGAGATCGAGAATAATGTTGCTGTTATTGCCGAAAGGAGTGGACGTATTCAGCGTGATGCGCGTGCGTCCATCGATCTGTACTGCATAATTTCCCCCGGTGATTGCCTGATCGGCTACAGGGGCAATCGACATCGATGAGAATGCGGAGTCGTTCATATCGTAGGCGCCGCTGCTGATCCCGCCATTCCCATCGGCGGTGAAAGTGCCCACCAGCGCATACGGGTCGCCGCTGTTAATATCATCGAGTCCTGACACGGAGAAGACATAAGTCCCCTTCAGATTGCCGTTGCCAAAACTTCCGCTCGGAGGCGCAATGGGATTGGTAATGCCGGAACCGCCTGCTCCGCAGCCGGTCAGTATCGCGAGTGTGAAAAGAAGAGCGGGTGCAATCAGACGGTTACGCAGAGACATGACTTCCCCCCATGGGTAGGTTTTAGTGAGCCGGGTGCTCGAAAATCCAGATTAGCACTTGTTATGATGCCGATTGTTCCAACCCGAACCAGAGGAATAAGTAGCGGAAGTAACCGCGATCTTTACAACTCTTTACGTTTGTTCAGGATATTGGACGACCCTTCAGAAATGCACTTCCGCTTCCCGCCCTGCCAGTTTGCGCAGTGAATCCTGATAGGGCGCGCGTGCGATCCCTTTTTCCGTGATGATGGCCGCCACGTACTTCGCCGGGGTTACATCAAAGGCGGGATTTTCCACTTCGACCCCGTCAGGCACCATCTGCTTGCCGGCAATGTGTGTCACTTCTTTGCCATTGCGCTGCTCGATGGGAATCTTGCTGCCATCCGGGCACTCCAAATCCACGGTGGAGATCGGCGCAGCCACGTAAAAGGGGATCCCATGTTCTTTGGCCAGAATCGCGACCGTGTAGGTGCCAATCTTGTTGGCGACGTCGCCATTGGCCGCGATCCGGTCCGCGCCCACCACGATCGCTCCGATCTTGCCTTGCTTCATCATGGCTCCCGCCATGTTGTCGGAGATGACGGTAGTCGGGATGCCGTCTTTCATCAACTCCCAGGCCGTCAGCCGCGATCCCTGCAAAAAGGGGCGAGTCTCGTCGGCGTATACGTGAATCTTCTTGCCCTGTTCGACCGCTGCGCGGATCACGCCTAGCGCCGTTCCATATCCTGCCGTGGCCAAAGCGCCCGCGTTGCAGTGGGTCAGCACTCCGCCGGAGCTGGGCATGAGCGTGGCGCCGTGGCGGCCCATCGCCTGGTTGGCCGCGATGTCTTCGGCGTGCATGCGCCGCGCTTCCTCGATCAGTTCCTGCTTGATCTGCGGCACGGGTCGGATGCGGATGCGCTCGAACTTATCCTGCATCCGCCGGATCGCCCAGAAAAGATTCACCGCCGTCGGACGCGTCTTGCCGATCAGATCGCAGATGGCATCGAGGTCGCGCTTCAGTTCGCCCGTAGATTCAGCTTTGGAGTTCTTGGCGCCCAGCGCGATCCCCATCGCGGCGGCGACTCCAATTGCCGGCGCCCCGCGCACCACCATGTTGCGGATCACATCCGCAACCTGCTCGTGGATCGTGCAGGTGACATACACCTCTTCGGTCGGCAGCTTCGTCTGATCGAGGAAGCGTACGCCTTTGTCGGTCCATTCCAGAGTTTGGATCATGTAGTCGTTTCTGGCACTTTATAAGCTTCTGTCATCCTGAGCGGTGCCGTTTGCCGCGAAGGACCTATGCAATCAGCCGGAAAGTGCATGGGTCCTTCGCGCGCAAACCACACGCGCTCAGATGACAAGCGCCGTCGAAGTCACACCTTGTGTGCCTCGCACCTATTCCTGGGATTATTCGTCACCGCCGGACGCCCGCAAACTTCACAAGTCGTTGCGACCGCGAAAATGCCCGGCTCAGTGTCGTCGTTCTGCAGGATGTGTTCCTGGCGCACCTCGTTCGCAGTGAAGACAGAAACGAATGGAGCCGGCGCCGCCGCCTTCTCCACATTGGGGCGCCCGTGCGCCTCCTCGCGCTCAACCAGGCACATGACGCCGACAATTTCGAATCCAAATTCCCGCGCCGCCTCAATCGCCTGCACGGTGGAGGCTCCGGTGGTGCAGACATCGTCCACAATCACGACCCGCGCGCCCCTCTCGCGAAAGCCTTCAATGCGCTGTCCGGTGCCGTGCTCCTTCTCGGCCTTGCGCACGAGAAATCCGTTCAACTCGCCGCTGACCACCGACACGGCGACGACAATGGGATCGGCGCCCATGGTCAATCCGCCGATGGCCTGCGCCTTCCAGCCCCGCTGCCGGATCTCTTCCAGGAAAACTTCGCCCGTCAGCCGCGATCCTTTGGCGTCGAGCGTGGTGGTGCGGCAGTCGATGTAGTAATCGCTGGTCCCACCCGACGAGAGTTTGAACTCGCCCAAGCGAAAGGACTTGTGAGCCAGCGTGCTCAGCAGTTTCTGACGCGCCGAATGCATGAAAAATTACGATACCACGGTCGCCGCCCTTCCCGCGTAAACGGGGCCCATCTTGCCGGCCGATGCGCGCCACCCAAGCCCTGTGCGTGTTACCCTGAACTTTCCGGTGATCACGAAGGCTCGCCCCCAGCCCGGCATTTCCCCGGATTCCGAATCGAGGTATGACCTTGCACGAAGTGCTCGCTCTGCGTTCTCGTCGCTTTCTTCTGATATTTACACTTGTCAGTTTATGTGTTGGCGCCGCTGCCGAGGGCACGCGCACCTGGGAGCAGTCAAAATTCGAGGATCTGGTAAAAGGCACGCCCACAGGCGTGGCCATCCGCAGCTCCGGCGGCCTGGAACTGGCGCCATCATTCAAACTGCTGTACTCGACTCCCTCGACTTACATATGGGCTGTTGCCGCCGATGATGTCGGCATCGTCTACGTCGCGACCGGATCGCCCGCGCGAGTTTACCGCGTCACGCCCGATGGCAAGGCGACCATCATTTTCGAGCCTCAGGAGCTGCAAGTGCAGGCGCTGAAGGTTGGAGCTGGCGGCGTCATTTATGCAGCGACCGCGCCCGACGGCAAGGTTTACAAGATCGAGCACAAACCGGCGGGAGCAGGCGCTGCTCATAATTCCGACAGCAAAGCCTCTGAAAAAGATTCGCCCAAAGATCCAGCCAAGCCCGCTCTGGACACATTGTGGAGTTCGTCCGAATATTTCGCGCCGGGAACGAAATACATCTGGGACCTCGCACTCGACAAGTCGGGAAATCTTTACGTGGCCACGGGCGACCGCGGAGAAATCTACAAAGTCACGCCCAAAGGCGAGCATTCGCTGTTTTTCAAAAGCGACGAGACCCACATCCGCGTTCTTGCCATTGACGCGCAGGGCAACCTGATTGCCGGCACCGATGGCAGCGGCTTGATCTATCGCATCTCTCCGGGCGGCGAAGGCTTCGTGTTGTACAGCGCTCCTAAGAAAGAAATCACGGCGTTGGCGCTCGATCGCGAAGGAAATATCTATGCGGCGGGCGTGGGCGAGAAGCGACCGGGCTCCGGAGCATCTTCCCCGATTTCGATGTTGCTGATGGGGCCAACTCCCGTGATATCGGCCGGCCCGCAAGCCGGGACAGGCCCGGTTCCAACTACGACTAGCACCGTGCCGCTCGCGACGTTTCCATCTCCCGGCGGAAACGGCGGATCTGACATCTACCGCGTAGCCGCCGACGGCTCGCCGCTCCGCATATGGAGTTCGCACGAGGACATCGTCTACGCCTTGGCTTTCGATTCGCACGACCGCTTGCTGGCTGGCACGGGAAATCGCGGGCATGTGTTTGCCATCAACGGCGCCGATGAATTTTCCGATCTGCTGAAAGCGCCCGCGTCGCAGGTTACCGGATTTGCCAAGGCTCCCGGCGGCGGTCTTTATGCCGCCAGCAGCAACTTGGGGAAGATCTTTGTGCTCGGCCCCGGGCCCGAGACGGAAGGGACGTACGAGAGCGACGTGTTCGACGCCAAGATTTTTTCCCGCTGGGGCCGGGCCGAATTTCGCGGTGCGGGCAACATCGACTTGCTGGCCCGCAGCGGCAACGTCGACAATCCTGACCGCAACTGGAGCCCGTGGAAGCAGGTGGACCTGAGCAAAGGATCGGAAATGGGCGTGCCCTCGGCGCGCTATGCCCAGTGGAAAGTTATCCTCCATGCGGGAAGCACGCGTCCGCAAGTGGATAGCATCACGCTGAACTATTTGCCGAAAAACGTTGCGCCCGAGATCGATGACGTCTCGGTGCAGGTGGGCACGCGCTATCAAACTCTTCCCAGGCCTTCCGGACTGACGACTGGAACCGATCTGAGCGGCACTACCGGCGCCCATTTTGAATCGCCGGTGCCCAGCACGCACGACCGCGACGCCATCGGGGTGAAGTGGAGCGCGCACGATGAGAACGACGATCAACTGGTGTATTCGGTCTATTACCGGGGCGATGGCGAAACACGCTGGCTTCTGCTCAAAGACAATCTGAACGACAAAGCGTATTCCTTCGACGCCAGCCTGCTGCCCGATGGCGGCTATACCGTCAAAGTCGTCGCTTCGGACGCGCCGTCACATTCTCCCGGCGAAGCGCTGTCGGCATCCCGCGAGAGCCGCCGCTTCGAAGTGGACACCACTCCACCGCGCATCGAAGATCTGACGGCAGCGGTGGAGGGATCGCAGATACACGTGCGTTTCCGCGCCCAAGACGGATTCTCAGCGGTCAAGCGTGCCGAATATTCAGTCGACGCCGGCGACTGGAAATATGTGGAACCGGTCGGGCAGCTTTCAGATTCGAAAGTCGAGAACTACGACTTCAAGGTCGATCTCGAAGCCGCCAAAGATGCCGCCTCCGAACACGTTGTGGTGGTGAGAGTCTACGACCGCTATGACAACATGGGCGCCGCGAAAACAGTTTTGAAAGGGAAGTGAAGCGTACGCTTCTAGCCCGCTGCCAGCCAGGCATAGCGAACAATAAAGAGCGCCGTCAAAATCCAGATCACCGGGCTGACCTCGCGGAATTTTCCCGCTGCGACTTTGACCAGCGTGTATGAAATCAGGCCCAGGCTGAGGCCCGTGGCAATGCTGAACGTCAGCGGCGTTGCCACCAGCGTCACGAAGGCCGGAATCGCCTCGGTGAACTCCGACCACTCGACGCGCCCAATGGACTCCGTCATCAACGCTCCCACCAGAATGAGCGCGGGAGCGGTGGCGTACCCGGGAATGGCCGCGGCCAGCGGAGCGCAGAAAGCAGCCAGCAGGAATAATCCCGCGACAAACACGTTGCTGAGCCCGGTCTTTGCTCCGGCCGCGACTCCGGCCGCGCTCTCAATGTAGCTGGTTACTGTCGATGTTCCGGTCAGCGCCCCAAAGATCGTTCCCACCGCGTCCGAAACCAAGGCGCGGCCGACCCGCGGAATCTTTCCGTCTTTCACAAATCCACCCTGCTCGCATACGCCCACCAGCGTGCCCACGTTGTCGAACAAATCGACAAATAGAAAGACGAAAATAATTTCGAACAATCCCAGGTGCAGCGCGCCTCGCAGATCGAGCTGCAACCACGTCGACGAAGGATGCGGCATCGAAAAAATTGACGACGGCCAACGGCCCATGCCGCGCAAGATTCCCAGCAAGGTCGTGCCAAAGACTCCCATCAGGATTGCTCCATGGATCTTCCGCGTCATCAAGATCAGCATGATCGCCAGTCCCACGCACGCCAGTTGCGCTTCGCGATCGCCAAAGCTGCCCAGGCTCACAAACGTCGCCGGATTGGCCACAACCAGGTTCGCATTCCGCATCCCCACAAATGCGATGAACATCCCGATCCCGCCCGCCGTGGAATGTTTCAAACATCCGGGAATGCCGTTCACGATCTGCTCGCGCACCCGGGTCACGGTCAAAAGCAGGAAGACGACGCCCGAGAAAAAAATCACGCCCAGAGCCGTGCGCCATGGTACGTGCATTCCGAGGCAAACGACATAGGTGAAGTACGCATTCAACGACATGCCCGGGGCCAGCGCGATCGGATAGTTCGCATACAGTCCCATGACCAGGGTGGCGGCCGCCGCGGAAATGCACGTGGCGAACACGACGCCATCGATCGGAACGCCGGCCTTGGAGAGAATCTGCGGATTCACCACCACGATGTACGCCATAGTGATGAAAGTGGTCAGTCCGCCCAGAAGTTCGCTGCGAACCGTGGTCCCGTTTTCCTTGAGACGGAAGTAGCGTTCGATCAAAATGCAGATCCTTCCATGTCGGGAATCGAACGGACATTCTACGGCATGGCCGCCTGCGAAAACGCGGCATGGGCAAATGGAAACCCGCTAACCACGAAGGACACCAAGGAGCACGAAGGAACCCGGTCCACAATGATTTCCTTCGTGTAACTTCGTGTCCTTTGTGGTGATAAGTTTTCGACAGCCGGCCCAACCACGCCAATGGCCCACTACCGGCGCCTCGTGAATAAGACGCATCGGAATACGGCCGCTCGGAAATCAGGTGGAAAGTCTTTCGCCGTCGGTCGTGACTTCGGATGCGCTTTGAAGACTCGCGCTGCTGATCTTATGCAGTTCGCCCGCCCGCCGCAGCTCCGGGAACCACCATGCCCATAGAACAATGACGACCAGCGTCCCAACTCCTCCCAACACCACGGCCGGCACCGTGCCGAACCATTGCGCCGTCACTCCGGATTCGAACTGGCCGAATTCATTCGACGTCCCGATGAAAATCATGTCGACGGCGGTAACCCGGCCGCGCATTTCGTCGGGCGTCGCAAGTTGCGTGAGCGTGGCTCGGATGATCACGCTGATCATGTCGCTCGCGCCCAGCAGGACCAACGCGATCAGCGAAACGATCAGGCTGCGCGATATCCCGAAGACAATCGTGAGCACTCCAAAGCCGGCAACCGCCCACAGCAGCGTCGGCCCAGACCGCCCCCGCAGCGGACGGTGTGCCAGCGCCACCGCCATCACCGCCGCGCCCACGCCGGGAGCGGTGCGCAGCAGGCCTAGTCCCCACGGGCCCCGTATGCAGGATCTCGCGCGCATACACCGGCAGCAGCGCCACGGCCCCGCCCAGCAGCACCGCAAATAAGTCGAGCGAAATCGCGCCCAGGATCAGCTTCTTGTTCCAGATGTAATGCAGGCCGGCAAAGACGGTTTTCAAGGTCATCGGTTCGCGCGGACGGGCCTTCACTTCCGGCTTGATGCGGAACGAAGACAAGGTCGCGCCAATCGCGGTGACCATCGCGATTACGTACACCGCGGACGGCCCGCGAAACGCCGCGTAGACGATTCCCCCGAACGACGGCCCAAGAATGGTCGCCGCCTGAAAAATGCTGGCGTTCCACGCCACCGCGTTCGGAAAATGAATTTCCGGAACCAGTTGCGGCAGGATCGACCGGCTGGCCGTGCTGTTGAACGAGCGCACGACTCCGATCAGCACCAGCACCATATAAATGGATGTCATCGAAGGCGTGCCGCGCTCGGTAAGAATCAGCAGCAGCGCAAAGCACACTGCGTAGCCCCCGTAGCAGAGCGAGAGCACCTTACTGCGCTCAAAGCAGTCCGACGCATGTCCGGAGATGGGGAACAGCAGAATGCCCGGCAGAAATTGCGCCAGCCCCACATAGCCCAAATCGAGCGGGCGTTTGGTGATCTCATAAACTTGCCAGCCCACGGCAACAGCCTGCATCTCGACCGCGGCCACGATCAGAAACCGCGCGATCTCGAACAGCACGAATCCGGGATGGGTGAAGGCGGCGCGGCCGGCCCTGGCGTCGGCGTTAGCTGGCATGAATGTCTAATGTGACATAGAAGCCTGAGGATGTGCACGCCGTCATGAACAATTCTAGCGGCGTCATCGGGTCGCGAAGCGAGGCCCCCGCGGAGTCGAAGGATCCCTACCTGCTACTCCACGGTTTGGATGCCAAATGGCTGCTCGACGTTGAACGCAACCAAAAATGTGGCGAACCCCAATCCCGAATCGACCGTAGGGATCCCTCGACTCCGCAAAAGCTCGCTTCGCGAGCTTTTACTCCGCTCGGGATGACAACTTTGCGGGGTGCACTACGTCGAGGGCCGGAGCGATGCCTGGGATGTCACCCGGCCCAAACAACTCGCTATAATTCACGTTCGCCTTATCTATGAAACGCGAATTCCCCGAACTCCCGCTGGTCGGCGTCGGCGCCATCATCATCGAGAGGCGACCGCGTCCTGCTGGTCAAGCGCGCCCACCCGCCGATTCAGGGACAGTGGTCGATCCCCGGAGGAGTGCTCGAAGTCGGCGAAATGGTTCGCGACGCCGCCATCCGCGAGGCTCGCGAAGAAACCGGCCTGATCGTCGAACCCGGCGAACTGCTCGGCGTCTACGACCGCATCCTCCGCGATCCCGAAAAGCGCGTGCAGTATCACTACGTGCTGATTGATTTCCTCTGCCGCGCAACCGGAGGAGAGCTCCAAGCCGCCAGCGACGCCGCCGAAGTCCGCTGGTTCCCGCGCAAAGAGTTGCCGGCACTGAAGCTGGCCGAAGACACCCAGGACGTCATTCAAAAAGGATTTGCGAAATCAGGGATTTGACGCGGTGCCATCCTCGTCTGCGTCGTCCTCCCATTCCACGTGGCAGGAATGACAACGCCATGCTTGCCTGCGGATCGGCAGCGGGAGGCCGGCATACGCGCTCACGTACGCGACCGGCTTGTTAAGCTCCTGGAAGGACACATCCAGCGATCCGCACCTTGGACAGCGCGGTTGCTGATAATCTCCGGTGCCCACGGCGTCGAAACTCGCAGGAATTGGCTGGTTCAGAATTTCGTTCGCGGCGTCCGCGTCTTCCGGTTCGACCTGGAGTTGAACCCCTCCCATCAGGTTCGACCGAACCAGTCCAGTCTCACCATGTTGCCATTCACCAGCACAGAATCGATTCCGGCCGAATCGAGGCTGCCTTTCGCGATGAGCGCCTCGGGCAGGTCTCGGAAGCGGCGGATGGTGAACATTCTCTGAAAATCCAGTTCACCCTCTGGCGGGTCCTCGATTCGGGGTTGTGCGGGAGGTGGATCGCCCGGCTGCGGCCCCGCAGGCTCTTTCTTGGGAATCATCGGCGCTTGTTCGACGAACTTGGGCGCGAGCCCTCGCCGGGCAAGCTCTGCTCTCAGGGTCTCGCGGGCGACATCAGTAAGTTCGCAGGTTTGGCTCGCCACTTTCTCCAGCTCCCCATCCATCTGCTGGGAGTAGAACTCGGCCAATCTTCGGCGCTCTTGTTCAGGATCGATCCTGGTCATGGCAAGAAATCATAATCTAAATCCCGAAGGACCCGTGTCGTACTTTCCAGCAAAAATAGAACGGCCCACAGGCAGCTTGTCTGATGAACAAGGCCTGCGGGCCGCCCGGTGGACTGGTTGGGATTGACCAAGAGGTGGTTACTCTAACGAGGCCTCTACGGCAACTCCGGGTACTCCTGACCGACCTGCGTCAGGCGGAATCAATCCTTAAATCACCGGTAGTGTGCGGGCTGTAGCTCCAGACGCAGTTCTTGCGAATTCCGCGTCCAAAGCCCCGCTTAGAGCAACCGCTCTAAGTCTCAGCCACCTCACCTGGTCTTTGGATACATCTACTACTGCCTTCTGAACTTGTCATCCGACCACCTCCTTTCCGGTGTAAGCGCAGAATTACATGAAACGCGCCGCCGCGTCAATCGGGGGACCGCCGCAGGCAACATCAGGGGATTAAACATGTAGCTCCGGACGCATTCGTCCGGGGTTGCGCGCAAAGCGCGCAATGAAAACTCTCGGGAGCGGAGGGAAACTTGTGTGAGGAGGAACTGCAAGCACCTGAGCCGAGCAAACTGCCGAGCTTTAAGCGCAAGCCACGCGGCTTCGCAGCGGGGCGGACGAATGCGTCCGCCCCTACACGTTATGGCAGCCCGAACGCATACACCGCGCTACCCGCCGCGATCGCCACATACTCTTTTCCATCCACCGCAAATGCCATCGGAGGTGCATACACCGCGCCGCCCATCTGAAAATGCCACAGTGGCTTGAGCGACGCGGCATCGAACGCGATAAAGTTTCCCTCCGCATCGCCGCTAAACACCAGCCCGCCCGCCGTCGACAGCACTCCCGACCACGTTGGCGACGTGTGCTGAAACTTCTGTTTCACTTCGCCCGTCGCCGGATCGATCGCCTTCAAAAATCCCAGATACGGCTCGGCCTCTTCAGAAGGGAAATAGGCGCTACCGTAGAAGGCATGCCCCGCTTCATACGGCTGCGGAGCCGTGCTGAAAACGTCGCACTGATCCCGCGCGCTTACATAAAACAATCCCGTCAGCGGATCGTAGGTCGGCGCCATGAAATTCGTCGTGCCCGCCGCGCCCGGACACACCGTGCGCCCTTCAAGCGTCGGGGACGCTTGCTTGTCCGCCACCGGCCGGCCCTCGGCATCTTTCGTGTCGCTCCAAGTCTGCTTGCCATACGCCGTCGCCGAGATTAACTTTCCCGTCGCGCGATCGATCAGGTAAAAGAATCCATTGCGGTCGGCCTGCGCGATGAGACGTTTTTCTCCGGCATCGATCATCACCGGAACCTGCGTCGCGTCCCAGTCATGCTCGTCGTGCTTGGTGAACTGAAAATACCAGTTCAATTTCCCCGTGTCGGCATTCAGCGCGAGCAGGGAATTGCTGTACAGATTGTCGCCTTCCCGCCCGGCGCCACGGTTCGATGGCGAAGGATTCCCCGTCGGCCAGAAAATCTGATTCGTCGCCGGATCGTACGTCCCCGTATTCCACGCCGGCGCTCCGCCCACCTTCCACGAATCACCCGCCCATGTGTCATGCCCCGGCTCTCCCGGTCCCGGCACGGTGTAGAAGCGCCACTTGCGCTCGCCGGTATCGGCATCGTATGCGTCGATGAATCCGCGCACGCCATACTCGCCGCCGGAAATGCCAATTACAATCAGATTCTTCACCGCCAGCGGCGCAACCGTGAAGCTGTGTCCCACCCGATAGTCGGCCGCGGTCACGTCCCAAATGACATTCCCCGTCCTCGCATCCAGCGCAATCACGTGCGCGTCGAGCGTCCCCAGAAAAACTTTGTCACCCAGAATCGCCAGCCCGCGATTGACCCGCCCGCAGCATGGACGAATGTCTCCCGGCAGTTGCCGCTGGTACATCCAGATCGGCCGCCCCGTGCGCGCATCGAGCGCAAAGGCGCGGTCGTCCTGCCCGGTGGCATAGAGAATTCCGTCGACCTCTAACGGCGAAGTTTCAAACTTGCCCGTCGCGGCGATCTGATAGACCCACTTCGCAACCATGGAATGCACGTTGGAAGTATTGATCTGGTCCAGCCCGCTGAAACGCTTCCCGGAATAGTCTCCGGAATAGGTCATCCAGTTCTGCGGCTCTTTCGCGGAGTGAACGAGCCGGTCGAAGGTGACTTGTGCGTAAGCGGACAAGGCGGCAAACCAGAGCAGAGCAATCGCAACGAGTCTAGATTTTCTCAGCGATCTCCGCGGCAGTCCTCGGCGTTCTCTGCGTTGAAAATGTTTAGCAATCCCGATGTCAGCCCTCATTTCGCTCCCACCCCAACCAGAAATGCCACAATGTCTTCCAACTCTTGATCGCTAAGCGTATCCGTGCTGTACAGCGGCATCATCGACTCGCGGCTTTTCTGAAACGATCGCAGCTGATCCTTCTCCAGCAAATGGATCTGTCCACCCATGTCCATGATCTGCACGCTGAAGCTGTCTTCATTCAGCGTGACGCCTCGAATCTTTTTCCCGTCCGCAGTCACCACCGTGACGCTTTCGTATTCTTGCGGAAACTCTTTCGTCGCCTCGGTCAATCCCCACGCCAATCTCCGGCTGGGATTGCGCACCGAATCGATGAGCGCCTCCCGCGTGCGCGACCCGCCCACCGATGTCAAGTCCGGCCCAAACCTCCCGCCCTTGCCCTCGACCATGTGGCACACAGAGCAATTCGCGTCGCCATAAAACAGCTCCTTGCCATGAGCCGCGTTGCCCGCCGATTTGGCGGACGCCTTCACCTCCTGGCTGCGAATGTAGGTGATGATCTGCCAAATCTCTTCGTCGGTCATGCCGACGCCCTGGCCGTTGGTCCCATTCGCCGGCATCGCAGTTCCGGGAATGCCGTTGCTGATGATCTGAAACATCTCCCCGTCCGTATGCGCGAACTTCTTTTGCGCCCGCGTCAAATCTGGACCGCGCCCGCCGCCCTTCGCGCCCAATCCGTGACAAAGCGCGCAGTTGATGCGGAACTCATACTCGCCCGCCTTCGCGGCCTTCGCGTCTCCCGCAAACGGATTGCGGTCGTCCGCCCCACGCGCTCCGATAGCCAGCAATACCAGCCCGATCATTCCCACACGCCAGCGTCCAGACATGATTCACCTGCCGAGGAAGTTGCCGCATTTTACGCTAAGGATTCAGAATTGCAGCTTTGGAAATCTCGCCCCGAAGTAGTGCGAACGCCATCCATCCCCGGCCGGTCATGGCCGGAGGATATCTGCCCCCTGCACCTTTGATTCTCTACACTGAAATCTGCCCTCCAGGTGCCGATATCCCTGAGGGAAGAGGGAATTTTCCCTAGGTGTCCAAGTGATTGAGCCCTCAGCCTTTCCAGCGGAAGGCTCGGGACTGGGGAAGGCCCAGATGAGCCAGCACGCGATAAGCGAATTCGCGCGCCATCTCATCTAATGAAGCAGGACGGTAATAGAAGGCCGGAATCAGCGGGAAGATAGTCGCACCGGCGTCGGCCGCCCGGTACATGTTGCGGATGTGAATTTTGTTGAGCGGCGTTTCGCGCACGCAGAGCACCAGTGGACGCTTCTCTTTGAGGGAAACATCGGCTGCGCGCTCAATCAGTTGGGCCGCGACGCCGTTGGCAATGCGGGCCAGAGTGCCCATGCTGCACGGAATCACAATCATGGCGTCGGCGGGATAAGAACCGCTGGCCACATTGGCTCCGATGTCAGCGTTCGCCTGTATTTGAAATTTTCGAGAGGCACGGCCGCCGGACGAGCCGCCGCTGGGAGAGCCAAGGATCTGGCCGATCAGATTGGATCGGCCTTTCAGATCCAGTTCTTCGGCCATGACGCGCAGCGCGCTGTCGGAAGCGATGAAATTCACGGTTTCGACGCGTTCGTCGCCCGCCACCGTAAGCAGCAAGTACCGGAGAAAGATGGACCCGCTAGCCCCGGTAGCAGCGATGGTCAGATTTTTCGGCGACTGGTTGGACAAAGCGCCTCCTGCGAACGGAATGGCCCTAGGGCAGTCTGGGCGAAGCGGGAAAAAAGCACCCGCGTCGCGATGGCAGTGTGGGCGAAGCCCGAAGCCAAGCGACTACTTCGCTCCAGCCCCGCAAGGGGCGGAATGAAGCCCGATGCGGATTTTGGGTTGAGGCGTACACTCCATCGCGCCTCGACTCCAGCCCCGCAGGGGCGGGATGAGATAGCCCGGCACGTAAGTGCCGGGTGAGAGACGAAAAGTAGAACCGAGTCCCGTAGGGACGGTACGTTCGCTCAGGAGCATAGGGAGTCGGCGCCGCTCAAGTCAAGCGATGAACAAACTGGTGCGGGAAAGAATCCGTAGCTTGATCATCCGATAGGGAACCAGAAACTGGAAACTGACAACTGACAACTGGAAACTGGAAACTGGAAACTGGAAACTGGAAACTGACAATGTCCTCCACCGCGAATCTTCGATCCCGCCGCAGCGCTGCCGAACTCTACGCGCTGGCGGGAGTAGAACGCGAAATTCGCGTGCAGGATTCGCACAGCCGCCGCAAATATCTGCGCGACTTCAATCAATCGTTCCGTAACTACGAGTCCCTGCTCGATGCCGAGCAACTGCGCGAGTGCCTGCACCCGGCCGATGTGATCCTGATCGGCGACTATCACGCGTTGCCCTCCGCGCAGCGGTTTGCCACCTCCATCCTCGAGCAGCGCGCGCTCACCGGAGATCGTCCCGTCGTTCTCGGCGTCGAAACCATTTTCGCCCGCGACCAGCACATTCTCGACGAATGGTGGCGCCGTGAAATTGACGAGGCCGAACTCCGGCAGCGCATTCGCTTCGATCTTGATTGGGGATACGACTGGGCTCCCTTCTACGAACTCCTGGTCACCGCCCGCGATCATGCCGAAGCTCTCTATGGCCTAGACTGCATGCCGCGCGAAAATCTGCGCAAGATCGGCGCGCGCGACCGTCACGCCGCCGCGAAACTCGCTGAAATTCGCCAGCGCCATCCCGATGCCGTCATCTTCGTTTTGTTCGGCGAGTCGCACCTCGCCCCAGCGCATCTGCCCCGCGAAGTTCGCCGGCAAATGCCCGAAGCCAAAGTGATCACCGTCCTGCAGAATATCGACGCGCTCTACTGGCGCGCCGCCGGCGAGCGTGCCGACAAGGTCGAAGCCGTCCGCGTGAATCCCGACGTGGTTTGCGTCTTCAACGCCACGCCGCTCGAAAAATACGAGAGCTATCGCCTCTTTCTCGATCAGTGGAGCCGCTGCGATGACGGCCCGGACTTCGCTCCCACCATCTACAACCTGATTGATAGTCTGGCCAGTTTTCTCGAGATCAACCGCTATTCGCCACACAACGGCACGCAGCCCAAGTTCCTCGTCGATATGCTGCCCGAGGTCTATGGCGGCTCATCCGACGCCATGTTGCAGCGCTTGCTCTCGCGCAAAGGCATCAGCGAGCAGGATCGAGAATCGATGCTCGCCCGCGTTGCCGAGCGCGGCAGCGCGTACCTGCCGCAGGTGAATTCGTTCTACATTCGCGAATTTCAGATGATGCACGCCGCCGAAGATGCCGCCCGCTTCCTGCATCAAGCCTGTCAGGGCCTGCCGCACCGGCTCAATGGACATTCCGCGGCCGAAGAAGCCGCTGGCGCCACGCGCAATGCCCCCATTGACCGCTTCTACGCCCATGTCGTGGAACATGCGGTCGCCTACTTCGGATCGCGCGTCCTCTATCCCTCGCGCGCGGCGGCCGAATCCGAAAACGGAGTGCCACTGTCTCGCGCAGCTTGTGAAAAAGCAGGCCAAGCGGCCGCGCGCGACGAAGACGGGAACTTTGAGTCCTCGGCGCGCGAATGGGGATACCGCATCGGCAGTCAGATTTATGACGCTTATCTCATAGGGAAAATCGCTCCCGGCGGGCTGCGCCGTCTGTTCCTCGCCCATCTCGACGAACCCGGCCTGGCACGCAAAGTCTGCGCCGCGGTCATCTCGAAGCTGCGCTCCATCGCACGCCCCCAGGCCCGCGCAGCAAATGCGTAAGCGGTGAGCTATGAGCAATGAGCCATGAGCAACCGCTCACTGCCCACTGCTAATTGCCCAGGGCTCACCGCTCATAGCTACAGTGCTAATCTAATCTCCACCGGCTGAATGCCGAGTTCTGAATGCTGACTGATTTCTGACCGCCCCTTGAACGCCGACTCCATCCGTAAACTTTTCGAGCAGGTCCGCCGCGGGACGCTTACTCCCGACGACGCTCTCGATCGCCTGCGGCATCTTCCCTTCGAAGATCTCGGCTTTGCTAAAGTTGATCATCATCGCGCCCTGCGGGCCGGCATGCCCGAAGTGATCCTGGGAGAAGGCAAGACCCCGGCGCAGGTAGCCGGAATTTTCGCGCGCCTCGCGAAGCACGGAGGCAATGTTCTGGCCACGCGCGCCAACGAGAAGCAGTTCGCCACCGTGAAGAAAAAAGTTCGTGGCGTAGAATATCGCGAACTAGCCCGCGCCATCGTCTTGAAAAAAGATCCCGCGCGATACGGCAAAGGCGTAATCGCCGTCGTTTCCGCCGGAACCAGCGACATTCCTGTCGCCGAGGAAGCCGTCGTCACCGCGGAGCTAATGGGCAACGAGGTCGAGCACTTCTACGATGTCGGCGTTGCGGGCATTCACCGCCTGCTGGCCAATCGGGAAGCGCTCTCGAAGGCGCGCGTGGTCATCGTCTGCGCCGGCATGGAAGGCGCGTTGCCCAGCGTCGTCGGAGGCTTGGTCGGCGTTCCCGTGATCGCCGTGCCCACCAGCATCGGCTACGGCGCGTCGTTCAAAGGTATGGCTGCCCTGCTCGGCATGCTCAACTCCTGCGCCTCAAACGTCAGCGTAGTCAACATCGACAATGGCTTCGGCGCCGGATACGTCGCGTCCCTCATTAACCGCCTGCCTTAAGCCCGCAAGCCTGCGTTACTTCGCCTTGGGTTTCTTGCTCATATCGACCTGCACCGCAACCGGCTTGTCGCTCTTTCCCATATCCACCAACACCACATGCATCAGTCCATCCGGACCCATGACCGATACCGTCGTCTGTTTTTGCGCCACGCCATTACTGCCCGTCCGCACAATGTCGGTCGCTTGCTCGGTAACCTGCAAACCGCTGCTCGGATCGCCCGGATTCACTTGCTCCACCTGCCGGGTCGTATTCTGCTGCCCGCCTGCACCAGTGCGCCGAACCGTATCTTCGCGTTTCACCAGTTGCAGGCTGCTGCCGTCGCCCGCCAGCCCCGGAACATAGGTCGAGTACGTTTCGGTCGTAGCACGTTTCTCCCCGCCGCTGCCGGTCGCCTCCCGGGTCACGGTGCGCTCCGCCACCGATAGCGTCCCATTCGAATCCGGACGCAGCACGCTCTCTTCCTTGATCTGTCCTCCGCCTGGCTGTTGTTGCGTGGTCCCTTCGCGGACCTCGCTCACCTGCCAATGCCCGGCGCCGTCGGAAAGCATCGTGGATTTCTTGAATTCCGTCTTTCCATCGTCCGTCTTCTTTTCCGTCAGCTCCGTCTGCACCGTCGCGCTTAGGCTGCCCGTTCCGTCCGCCGAATACACGGTGCTCTTCGTATCAGTCACGCCCGGGCTGACCTGCTTCGAATCCACTGACTCCCGCTGCACCACCTGCAATCCCCCGCTCCCATCCGAACTGGAGGTCGTGCGCTCCGTCTTTTCCTCGCCACCCGCAAGGCTTCGCGTTTCTTCCTGCCTCTGCAGGATCAATGTCCATTCGCCATCTGGCCCCGTGCCGTAGGTTCGCTCGACGTTGCGCACGGTCGTATCGTTCACTCGAACCGATTCTTTTTCCGTCTGCGAATATGGGATGTAGCGTCCGTCCGGCCCCAGCGTTTCCGTCACAGTCTTGTCGATCACGCGGCCGTTCGATTCGGTGTGAACTTCTCTGGTGCGCGTAGGATTCGCGCCGCCTCCCGGCTCCTCCACCTGGTTGCTGGACGTCCACGATCCGCCGCCGGAACTGCTCTGCGCCCGGCCGCTTGGAGTCAGCCACAGAAAGCACACTACCGCCAGCCCCGTTGATAGCCTGAGCGATCCGTTGCGCCTCATACGCTGATTATCGATTATTTCTGGCCGTTTTGCTCGGCTGGACTCAGTCGGATCACGGCCGCCGCCGCGCTGTACCGCACCTTCGGATTCTTGTCGGCGAACTTGAGTTCGACCTTCGGCAGCAACGACCGATCCCCGCGCTGCGCAATCGCCTCTACCGCAGCCGCCCGCACAATCCAATCTTTATCGTCCGTCGCCTTCACCAGCGCCTTCGCCGTCGCCGGATCCGGATCGTGCGCCAGGAACGTTGCCGCCACCGCCCGCGCCGGATTCGGATCCTTTTTGTGTATTGTCCGATACGCATCCCACCCGATTCCCGCAAATGGGACATACCCGATCCCCTCCGAGAATCCAATCTTCGCCAGTTCTTTCGGATCCTTCAGCGTGTCCAGTTGCTGCGCAATGAGCCCCTCGTTGCTCTTGCGTTCTCCCGTCAGCAAGTCGAAATACACCGCATACGCCGTTTTCTCGTCTTTGAGTTCGCGCAGAGAATGCGCCGCTGCCAGCACGACGGAAATTTTCGTGTCCCCCAGAGCGCTCTCCAGCTTCGGGATTGACTCTTTTGCATGCATCTGCCCCAGCGCAGTCGCCGCTGCGGTGCGCACCAGCGGGTTCGGATCTTTCAAAGCATTTTCCGCCAACGCTCGCGCGCGTTCGTTGTCGCGCAGCAGTCCCAGCGCTCGAATCCCGTTCGTCCGCTCTATCGTCTTCTTGGAAAACGCCGCGTTCATCAGCAGGTCCCACGCTTTGTGCGTCGGACTCTCAATGTTGGTCGAAGCCTGCGCGTAAGCAGAAACCGCGCTCGCGCATCCCAGCAGCAGGCAACTTACAATTTGGAAACGTTTTCCCATAGGCGCGCTCACGCGGTCGCAACACTTATGCAACCCCGGCTCAAGTCGTATCGTAGGATGCGGTCGACTGCCCAATCGTATGCCGCTTTTCGCCGCGCCGACGCGGAAGGCCGGCGAAACACGCGCCCGGCACGGCTCGCGAACACTATACAAAACTGTTCGAATGATTGTTAGAAGATCGAGTCTTCGAAGACTGGGACTACTTTAACAGGAGGCTGGGCCGTCCCGCCGCTCGCCAGCACCCCGATCCAAGGCAAGATCCGTGGCGGCCCACTTCTACTCGACAACCACTCGATTGATTTCACCCAATAATGCGGCCGGCGTCTTTTTCCAACAGGTCGGTTAACGAGCGTGAAACCGACCGCGTCGTTCTGCAGAAACTCTCAGCAACCCACAATATCCGGAAAGACCTAAGACTGTACGATCTTCTCCAGCGCGATCCGGCTGCGGATCACCAGCGTCGCGCCTTTCAACACCATCAGCTGTTTCTTCTTGAACTCTGAGAACAACCGGCTCACCGTCTCCCGCGTCGTCCCGATAATTTCCGCGATCTCTTCATGGGTCAGCGTCATCTTTACTTGCGACGATCCATCGTCCTGCACAGTCTTCGTCGACCACGACAGCAACAGCTTGGCGAACTTCTCCGACGGCGAGGCCGCCAGCCCCAGCGTCCGAATCTCTTCATACGCCGTGTAGTAATTCCGGCTCAATTGCTGCGCGATCCGCACCGCGACCTCGGGGTGATCCTTCAACATATGCAGCAGCGAGTCCCGCGGAATGAAATTCGCCTGCCCCGGTTCCATCATCTCGGCCGTCACTTCATACGGCCGGTTCGAGATCACTGCATTCAACCCCAATACGTCTCCACCTTCCGAAATCTTGGTGATAATCGTCTTGCCGTCTCGCGACGAGGTCGAGAGCTTTGCCTTGCCCACGCACAACACAAACACGCCCCGCGATTGCTGTCCCTCGATGAACAGCATCGCGCCCTTCGGATAAATCGCCGTCGACTTGATCTCATTCAGCCGTTGCGACGCCTGCGGCGACAGGTTGCAGAACAGATGTTCGCCGCGTATCGGACACGTTTGGCAGTTATCGAGAATGTTCAGACCGTAAGGAGCCCGCATTGGAAACCTCCTGGGCAAGGGGAGCCTGAATCCGTCGCTCTGCCTCGCACGCTACGGTTATGGCAAGTTGTGATCCAAACCACACCCCGCCTCCCTCTCCCGAGAGATTCCTTGTATGTGATAGAAAATAAAAGATTATAGATCGCAGCCCAATTTGGGACCGAGTGGGTGAAAGCTCCCAGTCCCCGCAATTTGGGTTATTTCCCGCACGGCGCTGCGTGATCTGGATCACTACAAGACGTGACCTTAATGACGAGAACACGTTCCGTCGAGAGTCGTCGGACGATTCTCCCACCTACCCAGACACCTCAAGCATTCCCCCGGTGTCCCTCTGTGCCCTCTGTGGTGATTTACCATCCAGCCTACGGCCCCACCGTGACCTGCAGCGCCGACGGCGTCTGCATCCGCTCGCGGTAGATCAGATTTTTCGCCGCCACCTCGCCCACCGCGTCCACGTTCACCACATACCCTCCGTGGGGAAGCGTTTCGCCAAAGGGCAATTCCTTGCTGATCGTTCCTCGTCCCAGCACAAAATGCTGATATCCGATCGCCGTCGCCCGTCCGTTTGCCGCGATCGCCATCACAATGAACGTCAGGTCGATGTCCTCCGGCGTTGCATTCGACACTTCCACGCTCCCCTCGATCCTGTTCCCGTTCACGTGCGCCGGAATCTTCCAGGCCAACGTAAATGCCGAGCGCACATGCAGCGTGAATCCCTTTTGCACGGCCTGTTGCGGATTGCCTCCATCCCGCACCGATACCGTGAATTGAAACTCGCCCTTGTGTTCGGGTGACCCATGCAAAAGGCCGTCATCTTCCAGCCTCATTCCCGGAGGCAGCGCGCCCTTTTCCACGCGCCAGTGCAGCACCGGCACGCCACCGCGCGCATGAAATCGATACTCGTACGGAGTCCGCGGATACGCATCCGGCAGTTCCGAATCATTTTGGATGAGCAACTCCGGTTCGCCCTGCGGCGTTCCAGTCTTGGTTCCGCTGGCCGCCCACCCAGTCGCTTGCAACATGCCGATGGAAAATGCCGCGATCCCAGCCGCGCAGGTCACAGCAATCAGCAACGTTCGAATTGGCCGTGTTCTGCGCATCCTAAATATTTCTTGGCGTCGGTCTTGCCTGATCCCCATTCTTCCCCACGACCATGTTCCCTTTACTCTCCCACAGTCGCGCGCCGCCGTACAGGGAATGTCGAACGCTCCGGATCTTGCGGCCTATTCCGAACCATGTAGGGACGGACGCAGCTTGCCCCTGTCCCAACACATGTAGGGACGGACGCATTCGTCCGTCCAGTGGCCCAGCCGTACCGGGCCGCAGCCCCTTTGCGACGGCTTGCGCCCTTAGCTTGATCCCGTCTTTTTCCCCAAAAAACGTAAGTCACATTGACTTGGATTTAACATTTCTGAAAAACTACCCTGTCACCGCGGTTTTCTTCGTGGAGCTTTTGCTCAATCTCGCATGGCTGCTTCTGGCGTTGCCGGCCTATTGGCTGTGGCGCGATTCCAGAACTGCGCATGACGGCCGGCGTTTCACTTCCTTGCAGATCCTGCTGGCCCTGGGATGCATGCTCGTCGTTCTGTTCCCGGTAATCTCTGCCACCGACGATCTCCGCGCCATGCGTGCCGAGATGGAGGAATCTCCCGCCGGCAAGCGCAGCGTCTGCCAGAAGAGTGGTGAAAAATCATCCACTGCCAAATGGCACAGCCAGCCGCTCCTGGCCGCCGTTTCCGATTTTTTCGTGGTGCACGACACTACTTGGCACACTGTGCCCGTCCGCTCCTTCTTTACTCCAGAATTCCACCGGGTCGACCTGCGCCCCCGCGCCCCTCCTCAGCCTGTCCTCGCGTAGTCCTGCGGATCGCTGATCGCTCCAATTTGAGATTCCACGGCGATCCCGCCTCTTCATTTTTACGAACTTCTTATGCGGGAAGGAAAGAGTGAAGTCGGTCGCTGAAACCTCGGCGACCGCCCGCCAGCCCAGTTAGGTTTTCCCGAATCGTGCGATCGATTCGCGGACGGAGTTTCTTGAATGCAGTGGATTTCTCTCAATCTGGTGTTCGCCATCCTTTGCTCTGCCGGCCTCTGCGCCCAGGCACCCCCGCAGGCCGCGGCCTCGTCTTCCCCTGTCATCTGGACCTGGGATCAGGTCAAAGCCAATTTTGAACTCCAGAACACCACGCTCATGGCCGCCAAGCTGAACATCGATGAACTCAAGGCCGAAGAGATCACCGCCCATCTTCGCCCCAACCCCGATTTCTCCGTTACCGCCGACGGCACTCAGATCGTCCCCAGCCGCGGCGTCTGGCAGCCTTTCGCCGGCACGTTTGTTTCTCCCGGCATCAGCCAGCTATTCGAACGCCGCAACAAGCGCAACCTTCGCCTTGAAGTTGCCAAGCAAGGTACCGCGATCGGCGCCGCCCAGGCCGCCGACACCGATCGCACCCTGCTCTTCAACGTCCGCAGCGCCTTCGTCGGCGTGCTTCAGGCCAAAGCCGTGCTGCATCTCGCGCAGGACAACCTCGAGTACTACGACAAAATCCTGAAAGTCAGCCGCGACCGCTTCGACGCCGGCGATATCGCCCGCATTGACCTTGACCGCCTCGAACTCGGACGCCTGCAGTACGAATCCGATCTCCAGACCGCCCTGGTCAACCTGCGCACTACAAAAATCAATCTGCTCGCGCTGCTCGACGACCGCCGTCCCGTCGACAGCTTCGATGTCGATGGCCCCTTCGATTTCAACGCGGAAATCCTCTCTGACGACGACTACCGCAAAGACGCGCTCGATGCCCGTCCCGATCTTCGCGCCGCCGTCCTTTCCGTGCAGCAGGCCCAGTCCAGTTACAAGCTCGCCGTCGCCGACGGATCTACCGATCCCACCATCGGAGTCTGGTTCACTCACAACGGCTCGTTCAACAATCCCGACGCGCTCAACACCATCGGCGCCAGCGTCAGCATCCCTCTGCGCGTCTTCGATCGCAATCAAGGAGAAAAGCTGCGCACGAAAATCGATATCAACCGCAATGAGAAGCTGCGCGACGGAGTCGAAACTCAGGTCTACAGCGACGTTGACTCCGCCTACGCCACCGTTGCCAGCAACATCGCGCTCCTGAAGCCGTATAAGCGCCAGTATCTCCAACAGGCGGTCCGCGTGCGCGATACCGTTTTCTTCTCCTATCAAAACGGCGGCGCGTCTCTGCTCGATTTCTTCAATGCCGAAAGCGACTACCGCACCGTGCAGCTCAGTTACGTGAACCTGGTCGGAGCTTATCTCACCGCCGCCGCGCAACTGAACCAGGCCGTAGGACGCGAGGTGATCCAATGAATAACAACAATCATGTAGGGCGAAGCCCAAGCAATAAATATGTGGGGACAGCCGCTCTCGGCTGTCCGCTCGAGCGAAGCTCGACAGCTCTTTCCGATCGCCACAAAACTACGCACGCCCTATTGCTCGCGCTCTGCTGCGCCCTGGCCCTGACCCTCGCCGCCTGCAGCTCCGGCAAAGCCAACCCTCAGCAGGAAGCTCCGCCCAAAACCCAGGTCGTGCCCGACCTTGACGCCAACAACTTCAAAGTCGATCACCCCGAGCAGTTCCCGCTCGCCACCGCCATCGCCCACTTGGCCGTCTCCGCGCTCAACGTCACCGGAGTCGTCCAGCCCGATATCGTTCGCGCCGTGCCCGTCGTCTCTCTCGCCTCCGGCCGCGTAGTCGAGATCAAGGCCAAGCTCGGCGACGCCGTCGAAAAAGGACAGGTCCTGCTCCGCGTCCAAAGCGCCGACATTTCCGGCGCCTACCAGATCTACATCAAGGCCGAAAACGATGAGCGCCTGGCCCGCATCCAACTCGACCGCGCCAAACTTCTCTACGACAAGGGAGCCATCGCCAAAAGCGCTCTCGAACAGGCCGAGGCCACCGAGGCCGACGCCTCCGCCGATCTCAAAGCTTCCACCGAGCAGCTCCACCTTCTCGGCATTGACAAAGATCACCCCTCCGGCATCGTCGACGTCAAAGCTCCCATCTCCGGCGTGATCACCGACCAGCAGGTCACCAATTCCTCCGGCGTGCAGGGATTATCCGGCCCCAACCCGTTCACCATCGCCGATCTTTCCTATGTTTGGATCGTCTGCGACGTTTACGAAAATGATCTCGACGCCGTCCGCGTCGGTGATCCAGCCGATGTTCGCCTGAACGCTTTTCCCAATCAGCCGCTCAAAGGACGCGTCGACAATATCCTCCCCATCCTCGATCCCAACATCCACACCGCCAAGGTCCGGATCGAAGTCAAAAATCCCGGAGTGATTCGCATCGGCATGTTCGCCACGGCCACATTCTACGGACGCCATCCCGAGGCTCACACCGCTGTTCCCGCAGCCGCCATTCTTCACCTGCACGACCGCGAATGGGTCTACATGGCTCTCGGCAACGGCCACTTCCGCCGCACCCCGGTCGTCACCGGAATCATGTTGCCCAACCAGCAGCAGGAAATCGTCTCCGGACTCAAGCCCGGCGATCAGGTCGTCACCAACGCCCTCGATTTGCAGAACACGGTGGAGCAATAACGAAATGTCCGACTTGAACCGAATGCGGCAAATGTTTTGGAGGCGTCATCCCGAGCGGAGCCGCTTTTCCGGCGGAGCGAGGGATCTCCCGCAGAATAGCTCTGCCCCGATTGCCACCGCAGCCAAGCCCGCAACGAACTGCGGCACTGCCAACTGGCCACTAGCCACTGCCAACTGGACGAATCCATGATCCGTCGCGTCGTCGACTTCGCTCTTGGCAACCGCCTGCTCATCCTCGGGCTGGCGTTCGTCCTCTTCGTTTGGGGCATCATCTCGTTCCACAATCTGCCCATCGAAGCCTATCCCGACGTCGCCGACAATTACGTCGAAATCATCACCCAGTGGCCGGGAATCTCCGCCGAGCAAATCGAGCAGCAAGTCACCATCCCGCTCGAAACCGCCATGAACGGCATTCCCGGCGTCGTTCACCTGCGCTCCTTTTCTTTGTTCGGACTCTCCGATCTGAAGCTGATCTTTGAAGACGGCACCGACAACGCCTGGAACCGCGAGCGCGTCCTCGAACGCCTCAGTCAGGTCACGCTCCCACCCAATGTCTTCCCGCAGATGGGCACCGACTGGAGCCCCGTTGGCCAGATCTATTTCTTCACCCTGCACAGCGACAATCCCGCCTACGACCCAATGGAGCTGAAGTCTCTCGAAGACTGGGTCGTCGAAAAAAATCTGAAGTCCGTCCCCGACATCGTCGACGTCGCCAGCTTTGGAGGTCCAACCCGCGAATATCAGGTTCGCCTCGACCCCAACAAGCTCGTGGCCTATGGCCTCAGCCTCGCCCAGATCGAGCAGCAACTCACCAACAATAACGCCAACGCCGGCGGAAGCTTCATCCAGGAAGGCCTGCAGCAGATCAACGTCCGCGAAGTCGGACTTGTCAGCCAAGTCCACGACATCGAAGAAACCGTCGTCTACACCAAGAGCGGCACCCCGCTTCGCATCAAAGACATTGCCGTCGTCGAGCAGGGACCGAAAATCCGCCTCGGCCAGTTCGCCCGCGCCATTCACAAAGAAGACGGCAAGATCATCGACAATGACGATGTCGTCTCCGGCATCGCCCTGCTGCGGAAAGGCGCAGCCGCCGATCCCGCCCTCCGCGCACTCCACGAAAAAATTCAGGAGATGAACGATCACATCCTCCCGCCCGGGGTGAAAATCGTTCCCTTCATCGACCGCAGCGATCTCGTCCACTTCACCAGTCACACCGTTCTCCACAACCTGACCGAAGGCATGATCCTGGTCTCGATCATTCTTTTCCTGTTTCTTGGCAACGTCCGCGGCGCCATCATCGTCGCCGCCACCATCCCGTTCTCTCTGCTCTTTGCTTCCATCTGCCTCGATCTGAAACAAGTCCCCGCCAACCTGCTTTCTCTCGGAGCTCTCGATTTCGGCATGGTGGTTGACGGAGCCGTGGTCATGATCGAAAACATCGTGCGCCACATGAGCTTCGCCCATGAGACCGAGACTCCCATCGAACGCATTGGCAAAGCCGCCCATGAAGTCCAGCGCCCGGTTTTTTACGCCATTGGCATCATCATCACTGCCTACTTGCCCATCTTCACTCTGCAGCGGGTGGAAGGCCGCCTCTTCCAACCCATGGCCTGGACTGTCGCCTTCGCCCTGCTGGGTGCCCTGATTTTTTCCATGCTGATCGCACCCGTCCTGGCCAGCTACGCCTTCGCCAAAGGCGCCAAGGAATGGCATAACCCGTTCATGTCTTTTGTCACCGAACGCTATCGCCATGCTGTGCGCTGGGCCATTCGCCATCGTTACATCACCGTCGGCATCGCCGGCGCCTTAATCCTGCTGGGCAACTTCCTCGCGTTCAGTGGCGTCATCGGTTCCGAGTTCCTTCCTCATCTTGACGAAGGCGCGCTCTGGGTCCGCGGCACGCTCGCTCCCAGCACCGGCCCCGACGAAGGCATCCGTGTCGCCAACCAGGCCCGCATTGTCCTCTGCTCGTTCCCCGAAGTTCCGCAATGCACCAGCCAGGTCGGACGCCCCGACGATGGCACCGATACCACCGGCTTCTTCAATACCGAATTTTTCGTCGACCTCAAGCCCAAAGAGGAATGGCGTCCTATCTTCCACGAAGACAAAGATGAACTCATCGCCGCCATGCAGCGCGAACTCGACAAGATTCCCGGCGTCGTCTGGGGATTCTCTCAGCCCATCGAAGACAACATGGAAGAAGCGGTCAGCGGTGTCAAAGGCGAGCTGGCCACCAAGGTTTTTGGCGATGACCTGAAGACTCTTGAAGCCAAGGCCGACGAGATCGTCGGCGTCATGCGCCGGATCAACGGCATCGAAGATCTGGGCGTCTTCCGCGTGCTCGGCCAGCCCAACCTCAACATCACCGTTAATCGCGACGCCGCCGCTCGCTACCAAATCAACGTGGCCGACGTGCAGGACGCCATCCAGACCGCCGTCGGCGGCAACGCCCTGACTCAGGTCCTGCAAGGCGAAGCGCGCTACGACCTCGTCCTGCGCTATCTCCCGCAATATCGCGATACCAAGGAAGAAATCGAAAACCTTCGCCTGCTCGCGCCCTCCGGCGAGCGCGTCTCCCTCGCTCAGCTTTGCAACGTCGAGGTCGCCGACGGAGGTTCTGAAATTTACCGCGAGGGCAACCAGCGCTACATCGCCATCAAATACAGCGTCCGTGGCCGCGATCTCGGCTCGACCGTCGAAGAGGCCATCAAGAAAGTGGGCGAGCAGGTGAAGTTGCCCACCGGCTATCACCTGAAATGGGAAGGCGAATATGCCAGCCAGAAGCGCGCCAACGCCCGCCTGCTCATCGTTCTCCCGATTACCATCTTCATCATCTTCGTCATTCTTTATACGATGTTTAAGTCATACAAGTGGTCGGGGCTGATCATGGCCAACGTCGCCATCGCTCCTATCGGAGGCGTGCTCGCCCTGCTGCTGACCGGCACAAACTTCAGCGTCTCCTCCGGCGTAGGATTCCTCGCCCTGTTTGGCGTCTCGGTCCAGACCGGCGTCATCATGCTGGAATACATCAACCAGTTGCGCGTCCGTCGCTTTACCATCGAAGACGCCGCCGTCGAAGGCGCGGTCCTCCGTCTGCGTCCCATCATGATGACCATGCTCGTCGCCACTCTCGGACTGCTGCCCGCGGCCATGTCCCACGCCATCGGCTCCGACTCGCAGCGTCCCTTCGCCATCGTCATCGTCGGAGGCCTCATGGCCGCGTTAATCATGAGCATCTTCCTGCTGCCTACTTTGTATGTCTGGATCGCCGGCGAGCGCGACGTTCTCCCGCCCGGAGAACCCGGCTTCGCCGAAGGCGAACACGTGGACTAGCCGAAATTGATCTATGTAGGGACAGCCGCCCTCGGCTGTCCAGCCGCGCAGTGGCGCAATGATTAAGCCTGGTGGCATAAGCCCGCCTAAACGTGAACAAGCGAGGAGATCCAGCCCGTCACGGGTAGGGATGTTTCGACTCCGCCGTGAGCTTCGCTGCGCTCTGCTCACGGCTCCGCTCAACATGACAATTTCGATGGGGAAATTCGATCCGGGGAAGGTGTCTAGAGACGTGCAAGCTCAATGCTCATTGCTCATAGCTCGCAGCTCATCGCTCCAAAACAAAGAGAGTTCCGAGGTGGTGTAGGGTCCATTCGTCTCGGCCAGTAGCTCGCTTCTGACCCTCGCTCGACCTGCTCTCAAAGCCTCCCTTGCGGGGCGCTTCGCGCGATCGTCAGCTTGGGCTCCGGGCTCACCGCCAACCGGATAAACCTACCCTACGCCTCGGAACTCTATCCTGCCTTCAACATTTCTTCTCCGTTCTCCTCGACCAGCGCTTTGCTATAGACCCTTGCTGGCCCTCCTACCCAATCTTGCGATCAGGCAAGTGACTTCGCTCGAGCCCCGGACGCCGCACCAACCGGAAAAACTTAAGAAGCTGTCAAAGAACGATCTTATTGTACTCCTTCTATTTTTTCCGTCAACGAAAATTGCGCGTTTGTAAGTGCATGTCTTTTCAAGCGAGTGCACGCCGTCCACAAGCCGATGACCGGAAATGGTGCAACCGGCAACCGCATTTCCCCCAGAACCCGTGCTGGACGCGGATTTGCATGTGATTCACGGGTTGGAATCAAACCCGCGGATGAATCCGAATTCTGTGACGGCTATGTGAATATCGCGCACTTCCCGCGCCGGACAAGGAGTTTCGAGACTGAATCAAGAACGCGGATGCCAAAGCAGCGCCCTCTCAGCCGGCTAGAGAGCGCGTCTGCGAACAACGAATCGGAGGACGGGCCAAGCAGGAAGCCCAACAAGAGAGTACAGAAGCATGTTTGCAAATAGTGCAATGGCGTAGACGAGGAGAATGTTGGATATTGAATGGCTGCCTTCGAGAGCCATCGTGAAGATTGAACTAGGCCAGGCCGTTGCTTCGAACTGCCCGAACATCGCACCAAACAGCTTCCATCGAAGTAGCAGTACAGCCGGGACAACTAGGCCAAATGCGCTCCACCACACAAGCCACTTCGACAGGGTAAGTTTCATGTGGGAATGCTAGGGAACCTCTGAGCAACCATCGATTTTGAAGGCGGCAAAACTTTCAGAACTACACAGGCCAGGAATTTTCCTGTATTGCTTACGGCCTTACCGGAACCCGCTATTTACGCAAGGTCCAGAGACACTACGCCCTCGCGACTGCCAGCCGTCTGCGGTGCAGATACAGGTTTACCAACGCGAAGCTGGTGCACAGTCGATGATGGTTCTTCTTAATCCCGCGGTATCTGGCCTTCTCGAAGCCGAAGATGCGCTTCAGAATCCGAAACGGATGTTCCACCTTCGCTCGCACTCTGGCCTTCACCCGGTTCTTGGCCTTTTGTAACTCGTCCACAAAGTTCTTGTATCGGACTCTCCGGCTGGTCATATCTTGCGCGCGCGGAGCCGCCTGCCGGATGGCTTCGCCCTGTCCCTGATATCCGCCGTCGCCCCACACCTTGCGCTCCTCGCCGTGCAACAGATCCGGCAGCATGTGCTTGTCCGCCACCGAAGCCGCCGATGTGCACACCGAAGGCACATGGCCTTGCTTGGAGTCCACTCCGATGTGGGCCTTCAACCCGAAGTACCACTGCTTTCCCTTGCGCGTCTGATGCATCTCCGGGTCGCGCTCTCCACTCCGGTTCTTGGTCGACGAGGGCGCATGAATAATGGTCGCATCCACAATCGTCCCCGTGGTGATGCGAATGCCCCGGCTGTCCAGATATAGATTCACCGCGTTCAGCATCGCCCCGCCCAACTCGCGTTTCTCCAGCAGGTGACGGAACCCGAGGATGGTGCTCTCATCCGGCACCGCCGCCCGCCCCAGATCGATGCCCACAAAGTGCCGCAGCACCGGCGATTCATACAGCGCATCCTCCGCGCCCGGATCGCTCAGGTTGAACCACTGCTGCAGAAAATACACCCGCAACATGATGCTCAGTCCTACTGGAGGCCGCCCGTTCTCTCCCTTCGGATAGTGCGGCCCCACCAGCGCCTGTAACTCCGCCCACGGCACGATCTGTTCCATCTCTTCGAGAAACCGCTCCCGCTTCGTCTTCCGCCCGTACTTCTCGAACCCCGTCTGCGCCGCCAAAGTTTGCTGTCGCATCCGCCTTTTCACCTCGACTTACACCGTATACGCTCAGCCTGTGGATCGGAGAGTTCTTCAGAGGTTCCTTAGTGATAAAACCGACTGATTTTATCCCTTTTTCAAGAAATTTGTGAGCTACACGTGACATGAAATGCGCGGCGTTCGCGCTCGCACCCGCGCGTGAGCCCCTGTGCCTGGGGCGGGGCCTTCGGCAAAAGGCAAAAATGGGAGGTCGGGGTGGGGGAGGGAGCATTTTGCCGTCTGTATATACTACCGCGGCTCGCGTTTGACGGGAGAAGGGAAAGACATGGCCTCGGAGCGCCCCCCCTCTCCACCCCTCATCTGAAAATCATGTTTGGACAGGGACTCGTGGACTCATGGTCTCTCAGCCTGAGGTCCAACTCATTCGCAACTCAGGACCTATTCATGTCCCCCGGCAACGAAGGGACGCGCAACTGCGAGGGCGCGAAGTGGAGACTCACTTCTTCGGATGAGATGGACGATTAACCGGCTGTGCAGGCTTGGGAGCAGGTGTCATCGGAGTTGGTTTGAGTCCCCTATCTTCGCCTGAACCCGTCAGAGGGGTCATCGCAGCAGGCTTCATACCCTTTTCCACGCGTTCGCGGGTCTCCTTCGCGTGTCCAACGTCCAAGCGCGATTGCGCCTTGTGCGGAAATTCCTTCTCGTTCATGTTCACTCCTTTATTCCTTCTTTGGAGCGGGCGTATTCCCCGGTGCTGGTTGCGAGCCTCCCTGCTCCGGCGCAGGTGTCATTGGTCCCGGCCTCACTCCTGCTCCTACGTCACGAGTGGGAGTCATGGGCTGCGGTTTGTAGCCTTCTTCGAGCGGCGTCATGCGACCCGGTCTCGCTGCTTTGCCCAAATCATTAGTGACGATCTTCTGCATCCCTTCATCTTTGCTCATGTGCTTCTTCACCCCAACGTTCACGCATACAAAAATAATCGTACACACCAGACCGATGACGAACAATATGCCAGCGATCCACGTACACCAGTCAATGGCTCGACACCAAAAAGTTTTCCTGTGCTGGTCGAGAGCATCCCGTTCGTTCTTAAAATAGTATTTCTCAGCAAATGGTAACGAGCATTCGAGCGCCTTGATGCTTACCTGAAAAGACGCCATCGTCACCAAAATACACAGAGCGAATGCTATCCATGAAATTACTAAACACGAGACGAGGTGCGCTTGCCCGAGCGGAACGATATCTTTGATGAAGGCGAGTGAAACACCCAGCGCTCCACTGGACAATGCGAGAATGTTTTTGTCGAAGCTTTCCGTGCCAGACCTGATGTCATCCTGGACGCCCTTCTTGAAATCGTCGTATAGCTCTTCCGCTCTGGTCTTGTCTCCCACTAGTCAGGGCTCCCGAAAATCGATGCATTTCAGGAACTTCTGCTCTGCGATTTTCGTCTGGCTGCTGAACCACGTGTTGATTGCCGTCTCTTCGTCAATGTCTTCCGGTGGGATCATGTGTTGAGGTCCAGCCATCTGCCGGATCGAGCGTAGCCTATTCCCTTGGAATATAGTTCGTCGACATATCCACCAATTTCGGCACCGAAGAGAAAACGAATCGCCCCCGCGTCTCCCGTATAGCTTGTAAAGTGGTTCCACGCCTTCGATTGTAGCCTCTTGCAGTACTAGCGCGATAAATTCCTGTGCGCAAGAGAACATTTTGACTAGGAACAATCAATGCTTTTTGAGTAGGAACAATCAATGCTTTTTCCGGCTCGCCTTCTTTTCGCCTAAGATGTCGCGTGCTGCAATTCGAGCGAGCGCCAGAACGATTCCGGAATTCGTCATAACGGCATCCCGCCAATGTTCCTCAGCAGCTTTGCGAAGAAGCGCGAAATCCTCTTCGGTCATTTTGACGTTCACCTGAACGGTTCGTTTCATGACCTCTTGAATCAAGCATTTTCACTTGATCTACAAGGTTACTCATCGTACTCTTAGTACCGCATGCCACGAGTCCCCAAGCAAAAACAGATTCCATACGGCGTGGTTGCGCTCCTCTGGGCGCAGGGTAAGACTGTGGCACAGATTTCGGATGAAATGGGATGGACCAGACCAGAGTCAAAATTTCCATATAGCTATACCTATGGTGTACTCAAGACGTTACGCAAGGGGGTCTCTCGTGGCCTCATCACGATCCGAATCAATGAAAAGAGAAAAACGCCCGCTGCTGTTGTAGATTCGAAGGTCTGCCCCCTTTGCTCGCGGCAGTTGGCTCATCGGAACACCAAAAAATAGACCTCACAAGGCCCGCGCGGTGCGTTTTCGCTAGACCTCTTTTCAATTCTTCAGTTCTCTGTTTTGCAGGGCATGGATGGCCTTTGTGAGCTTTCGCAAGGTACGCGGCTTGATCGTGTTCTTTCCGTTTTTGAACTTTCGTATTGCGCACTCGGCAATGCTGGATTGTCGAGAAAGAAGTTTTGTGGAAAATTGTTTCGCTTCTGTCCGGACTTGACCTAGATATTTCGGGTCGACGACTCTCTCGTATTCGCGGCAGGTCTCATCCGCAGGGTCCACAGATCCCGCGTCCGCCAACATGGACGGATCGGGTCCGCCTGCCCAGCGCGTAGATGCCTCTTTGCCGATGTAATGGAACTCACCCGCGACGATATGCCTGCGCGCAAGCAAGCCGACCGTTCTACTCGTGCATAGGCCGCCGTTGGGAGCGTAGAACTTGCTTTCGGTTCTCGACAGAATGTGATTGATTTCGTCCTCCATTGTCTTTAGAGAAAGCCAGCCCAGAGGCTTCGGCAATCTCGATGAATCCTTGTCGTAAATGTGAAACCTCTCACCGCTGACAATGTTGACCATCGTACGCCCGTGCAAATCGTTGAGTTTTTCTGTGTGCGGCATGACGAAGTATCCGCACCAGAGGGGGTCTCTGACTGTTTCCCGTCTGGGAAATGGGACTGTCATCACGGTGAATGGACGAAGATCATCCTTGAACACCCCGAGCCGCGCCAACACTTGAGGTGTCGTAATCGGTACCGCCATGATCGCTGGCTGTTTCAACCATGACGGCGGCCTATGAGGAAGTCCGAGTTCTCGCGAGAGGATGAAATGCCACGCCTCAAAGATCCAAGGCGGCAAGTCTTCTTTCCATTTCTGCCCTGTCCGTCGCTGCCAATCTGCAATTGCGTACGGAGCTTGTAGGAAACCAAGACCGTGGCCGGAAGGTTTGCGGATCAGCAGCCTGTTTCGCTCCAGATTAAATAGGCAGTACAGCTTTGCTGAAATGCCGTAGAAGTTCAGCTGCTTGCGGATACCATTTGAATCAAAGTTTTCTTTTTCAAGCTTCAGGAACGGAGTTTTGAGCGTCTTACGCCATGGATTAAGGGGTTCGAACCGCTCGTGAATACTATTTACCTTATCGAAAGACAGCGCCCGGAATGCGGCGTTCCTGCTCCCCTCGTGATAGTTTGCGAGCCTGTGTGGGTCTCCCGCGCATGGAATCAAACCGCCATCTTTGGTCGAAACGATTATCGCGGAGTCCGTATCCATCGCCGCGATCTGACCTCCCATGTCTCGCACAATGCGCTCCAACATGGCGCACAGTAAATGCGACCCACCCGTTACGAGTGAACCGATGACGGGAAAATAGAATTCCGAAGGTCGTTCCCAAATCTCAGCGGGCGGCGTCAGATAGTCCGTCTCTCCGGAAAAAACATGCACGGGCGTGGAAGAGTCCATAGACCGAACGTCCAGTTGGGAAAATATTCCGAACGCGGCACTATTCGCGGCCACTTTCAATCCGCCTGCCAAATCTGGATTCTTTGTCTTCACAGCAGATCGCAATTGAACCAACTTAACGGCCAAATCGTCACGAAGAGGATCTACTCGTAGCTGGGAGTGCAGTTTGACGGGCACGAGTCCATGTTGCACTCCGTGCGGAACAACCTTGATGGCTTCTAAAATCTTGAGCGGCTTGCCCGTCATCAGTTTTGCGGCGATTACATCTGGGCCTGTCATCCAAATCGGCTGTTTCGAAATAAGAAAATCCCATCCCAGTGTCGGATCGGAATCTGCTCGCCGCCCAAATTTCGCCCGGATTGGGACAACATCGTCATTCGGTTCAACGAGCGCGTACCAGCGAAGATGCTTCCAGAATGCCGGGCGGAAACAATCATCCAAGCTCGCGCGCTCCAGCATCTTACGTGCTCTGATGGTGAAATCAGGAAACTCCAGACTCTCGGCACACAAAAGTTCGCGACAACCTAGCCGATGGCTCACCGCCGGGAACTGCGCATGGAAATCGAGATATGTGACAGGTACGGGCGTCCCTCGGATCATGCATTCAGCACGTCCGCCCGCAGACGCCTGCGCCGCAATTCCATTGATCCGGTCTGGAATCTTGAACTTTTCTTGAGGTGGCTTTATTCCCATTGCGGAAAGATAGGATTTCGCTAAAGTGGCCGGTGAGTAGCAGCGGTCGGGCGGCAGGTTCACCGGGTGTTGCCCGAATTCCTTCAGGAGGCGATTCAGCAATACCAGTTCGGCATTCACATCTCTCAGCAGGTGCTCAATTGCTGGCTTCGTTACGCGCGAGTGATTCCTGCGTTGCCTGCTGGCCGGGGCTCCGAAGATGTCACACGCGGATGGGAATGAGTAGACCTCCCCGGTGAGGACGGAGGTCAACGTTTTCAGGTCGAGAATGTGAACGTTTGAGAACTTTTTGTCTTCTTCTTCTCGCTCCGCATCTCTATCGTGAAATTTGTACTTAATCGGGTGATAAATAGCCTTCGCGGCATCCAGGCTCTCAATCGAAATCCCCGGTTCATATCCGCTAGGGCGCATTTTGCCCGTCTTCTTGTCCCGGAACATTCGGAAATAGAACGAGAAGGCCCGCCGTTTTTTCGCGGATTTATTCCATTTGATCGCAATACGGCTGATCTCACGTGGTGCATCGTATGCAACGATGAGTGCTCTAGCTTTCAGGTACTTCAAGAAAACGTTCCGCCGGAACTCCTCCTTGCTTCCGAGCTCATAGGCGCTGCCCTTCACAAAGCGCGTCAAAGCCCGGAATTCCTCCGGATGACCGTCGCGGTAGAACAGACCAATTTCCTTTGCGACATACTCCGCGTCTTTCCATTCAGCACAAACGCAAGCACCGAAAAGAAGGTCTTTCTTCTCGTCGCCCGTGGTCGCGCAGCGAAATATCAGCGCCTCGTTCGGCTGACTTGCGCGTCGATTCGACCGGTATTCCTTCTGTGGAGTAACCGGGATCGTGTGTGCACGAAAATAGGGATCAAGTCTATCGGTCACGTTTGATGACGAATGGGTTTCACTAACGCCCTGCTCGTTTCAGCATCTCAGCGCAGAATTCCAGGGCCTCACAAAGTTTTTGCATAGCCGATGTGATCGCATGTGCGGTAACTGCGAGCGAACGGATCGCCATTTCGACAGTTTTGATCGTGTGCGACTGCTTCTTCATTTCCGCACCAGCAGCTAAACGCTCCTCTGTTAACAATGCGTGATGAATCTGGCACACATCGACCGTCAAATGAGGGATATGGTTACGTCCGCCGATATGATCTGCCTCGAAACAGAAAGGACACACTTTTCTCGACGGACGTACCCGTTGCCGAGCGTGGCGAAGAACGGTTTGGGCCGCATGCCCGATCATCTTTCGGAACCCGCATTCGCGTACAAAGTCTCCAGTTTCAAAACACCGGCATCCTCCATGCGAAAAATCTGATCTGCGTCCGCGAAGAGTTCCCGGCCGTCGACGCGTACTCCGCGCCACTTGGCCTCGAATTCATCCGCGCTCATTTCGTCGTCCAGGAGTTTGCCGCGATCTTGACGGAAGTTAGAGAGCTTGGTCGCCGCAGGCAACCCGCGCACAAGTTCGCGCACGTCACCGACAGAGGTCGGAAACCAAAGTTCACGAACGAGTCTGTCAGTTTTGCTTGCTTGCACACGCCCGCCGCGTGTTCCGCCGAGAAGATAGGGATCTAAGTATCTGTGGGCTTTTCGCGTAGTAAGGCGATGCGTGCGAAGCAGTTTCGTGTACGAACCCCTGCCATCACGTAGATCAGAGAGCAATTCGATTGCGCGGTCGTACTCGATTTTCTCGCGCTCGTTTAGGGTTGAGTAACGTGGTCTGTGTGGTTTTCTTTTTCGCTGTGAAGGTTTTCTTTTCCCGTGACTGGAATGTCGCCGACTCATTTCCCTGAAACCTCCTGCTGTGTGGACAGCTTCGCAAAGGACCCTCTGAATTATGCGTAGCCTCTATCAGCACGCACATTAAAACCAGCGACATTATTGCATGCACTTTTCTAAGAAGCTATTTATAACCAACGGTATACATTGATATTCGATGGGAGACTGTCCCGCACATTTATCGCCAACAATGGCTCATTTGCACGTATAATAAAACTTGGATCGAGGGAGCTTACCGCCCATTGTGACGAGATCGGAAACCACGCGAATGGAACCGAAAAAAACTCTTGACAGCGATTCACCGAAACGTCGAGGGCCTCATCGACGAATCTTGCCCACCACCGTGCTGGGGCGAGCCGACAACTATCGCTGGATGTTGGAGCAGGTTTGGGATTCTGTTTGGCCGTCGCTCTCTGCGACCCGAACTCCGGAAGACGTAATCATCGCGCTGCAGAATGCACGTCCCTACGACCGGGAGTTTGCACCGTGGGCGGCGGACATTCTCGGCGTCCTTAACGAGAAGCGCTTTCCTAAACGAAAGAAGGCGCGCATAAACTTCATAGCTGATTCCATCGCTGGGATACCTAACGTTAGCCCACGGCGTTCCCGCGACATCTACATTGAAGAACGAGCACGAAAAGGAGGCGCTCACCAGATTGTTCGATACGAGTTCTACATAGTTTGTTCCTGTGGCCGAAAAGGCCATTCAATCAACCATGCCTGTCCGAAGTGTGGAGCAAAGATTCAGTTTCCGGTGCACTTGGGCAGCATGTTTGTTTAAACAAATCGGGCGTGCCGACTGTTACGAGCAGCCGACAAGCCCTAACCACCATCGGAGGCATAGTCCAATGGCAGCTACAGAAAACGTACGCCAACGCCCGCTATCCCACAATCCCACAGAACTGCTTGTGCCACGTCACGGCGTCGTGACCTTGTTCGGCTATGGCATCCAGGTCCGCGTTGACGGTGGTCACCTCGTGTTACACGACGGAATTGGGCCGGATCGCCGCTACGCTCGCCTTCCGCGCGTGGGCCACGGCCTGAAAAGGTTGGTCGTGATTGGATCGGACGGTATGGTTTCGCTGGCGGCGCTGCGCTGGCTGGCCGATCAGGACGCCAGTTTTGTAATGCTGGAACGCAACGGCAAGGTTCTTGCAGTGACCGGGCCAGTGCGCCCTTCTGATGCGAAGCTACGCCGAGCACAGGCACTGGCGAATTCCTCAGGAGCCGCGCTGCGAATATCCCGCGAGTTGATTAGTCAGAAGCTCGCCGCGCAGGAACGAGTCGCCCGCCACAAGCTGCTCGATTCCACAACTGCTGACGCAATCTCACGATTCAGAACAGAACTGCCCAGCGCTGACAGCATCACCACAATTCGGCTCATCGAATCGCAAGCTGCTCGCGTGTATTGGTCTGCGTGGAGCACGTTGCCGATCAACTTCCCCAAGAATAACCTGAAGCGGGTGCCCGAGCATTGGTTAAGTTTCGCCGCTCGCGTTTCGTCACTGACCGGGTCACCCCAGCGTGCATGTAACCCGCCCAACGCAATTTTGAATTTCTTGTACTCCTTGTTAGAGGCGGAGGCGCGACTTGCGGCCAGCGCGATGGGACTCGATCCAGGTTTCGGAGTCTTGCACGTCGATACAACCGCCCGCGATAGTTTGGCTTGCGATCTGATGGAACCAATTCGTCCGCAGGTGGATGCTTATTTACTCGACTGGATCACGCGCCAACCGCTACGACGAGAATGGTTCTTCGAACAGCCCGACGGAAACTGCCGTCTGATGGGATCTTTCGCGCTACACCTGTCAGAAACAGCTGCGATTTGGCGTCGAGCTGTCGCTCCAGTCGCAGAATGGGTGGCGCGTGCATTCTGGTCTACCATTCGCAAGCCTGATACTCCGTTCGCGACCAGATTGACTCAGAATAATAAACGCGAAGCAAAATGTGCTCCGGCCCAATCACCGCTTACGAAGGTGCCACGCCAACAAAACGTTTGTGCCGGTTGCGGAAAGCCCGTCGCCCATGCCAGCACTCGCTGCGGCACCTGCGCGACCGAAGTCTCCAGAGAAAGAATGTTGGAAGTTGCCCACCAAGGACGCATTGCCTCAAAGTCTGGGGAGTCCAGAGCGCGAGTCTCCGCAACGCAACGTCGTCAACAGACGGCCCGGTGGAATTGGAATCCATCGAGCCAACCGGATTGGCTCACGGACGAAGTTTATGTAAAAGAAGTTCAGCCACTGTTAAGGAATTCCAGTCTCTCGAAAATCGCTTCGTCAATAGGTGTTTCGCTCATGTACGCGTCCGACATCCGCAGGGGTCGACGCCGCCCACATCCGAGGCACTGGCAGGCGCTAGCGGAACTCGTGAGAGTTTCCCCGGATGCAGGCTCGGCCCCGGCAGAGCAACTGACTCTTAATCGCACATGCATCTCGACCCAAGTGATCTACAAGCGCACGACATCCGCGAGAACCAGTTGAGCGTGGAGCAAGGATTCCGATCCTGTGCGCGTATCAACTAACCTCTCTTCTGCGGGTGACTAACGCTCGACGGCAGTATGTTCTGATTTCGTAACAGACATGGTCGATAATTACTCTCTGGGTGATGCAGTCATACTTCACGAATGTTGCCGTAATACGGGCAGCATCTGTCTGTTCGGAGTTCGTAACAACATGACCGTCACTTATGCCACACGATAACTACCTGGCTACTACCCAGCGTGCGGGAGCCTGTGATTGCCATCGTCGTTGCGTGTGATCCCGACCACAACAACAAAATTCGCCATTGACATCCACACTTCCGGCCTTTATCGTGTCGGGCAAATCGGCGAACAGGATTCGGCCAGTAAGAGCGGCGGATCTCAGTTCCGTTAATCCTTCCTCGCTGCTTCCCCTGATGTATAGACGAGTCTCCTGGTTCGCGGGGGCTTAACCTCAGACTGACACAGTGCGATCAGCGTGTGGTCGTAACTTGGCAGGCGCGGTGCGTAAGTAACACGCCACGGAGGAAGTTGCATGCCTTACCGATCTGCTGTTGTCCCCATTGTTCTCACTCTCCTGTTGTTTCCCCTTGCTGCTTTCGGGCAGACCGCACCTGCAAGCGACCCCCAAGCCCTCGCGTATGCCGCCCAGTCAATAGCGGCGATCACTGGTGGGAATCCCATCAGCGACGTGACCCTGACAGGCAGCGTGACATGGAATGCGGGTGCTGACACGGGAACCGCCACCCTGAAGGCGCTCGGCACCGGTGAAGCCGGATGGATCTGGCGCTCTCCAGCGGCACGCGCTCGGAGATCCGCGACGCTCAGACCGGCATCCCATTCGGGCAATGGACTAACCCGAACGATACTTCGGGCCAGTTTGCCTCCCATAACTGCTGGACCGACGCAGTGTGGTTCTTTCCGGCGCTCAGCTCCCTCGCCGCAGGCCAAAACGTCGTGCTTTCGTTCATAGGACGTGAAAGCCGCAACGGAACAAGCGTCCAGCACCTCCGCTCGTATGTCTACCAGTCCGGACAAGTCCCAATCCCCAGTCCGCAACAACTCAGCATCATGGATTTCTATCTAAATGCGACTAGTTTGCTTCCGGTAGCGACCACGTTTAATGCCCATCCGGATCACGATGCGAACACGAGTCTTTCGATCGAGGTCGACTTCGCGAACTATCAAACTATCAGTGGTATTGCGGTCCCTATGCGGATCCAGCGGTATCAGCAGGGAAACCTGATGGTCGATATAACGCTGACCGAGGCGTCATTCAATTCTGGCCTGCCGTTGTCGACTTTCGCTGTGAACTAGATTTTCACCTGCGACGCAAGAGAGGGAAAGATGAAACGCTCCTTAAGCTATCTCACTTTGGTCGTCATCCTGCTCAGCGGGTTCGCAGCGGCTCAAGTTTCAACCGGGGCTCCCCCGTTCTCGAGCCTTGGAGGAGGGCCGTTTGACACAGTCAATCTGGGAAATCTGAATGTGCATTTTGCGATCCCCGTCTTGCATAAAGCCGGGCGCGGGATGGCTTTTACTTACGACTTGAGCTACGAGAGTTCCGTATGGACTCCGGTAACCTCCAGCGGAGTCACGCAATGGCAGCCCACCGCCAATTGGGGATGGAGAGGAGCTACGGAATCAAGCACCGGATACATCAGCTTTTCGACCACTAGCCAAACCGTTGGTAGCTGCACGACCTACCACTATTCCGGCTACGTCTACCATGATTCGCTCGGCGCACAACATCCTTTCGCGGGAAGTGCTGCTCATGTAATCGGTCTCCATTGTTCGGGTGGGTACGCGCTTACGGCCACAGCCGCTGATGGCTCCGGCTATACTCTCACCGGAGCGGATGGACCGGCCCCCGCCGGAACGCTCACCGACCGTGGCGGAAGAGTCATTGCTGCCCCCCTCAATGGCACGACTGGGGCGGCTGCGATGACAGACGCAAATGGAAATCAGTTGACAATTAATTCCAGCGGGCAGTTCTTCGACACTCTTTCTAGTTCGACTGCGGTGCTAACCATAGCTGGCAGCGGCACGCCGTCGAGCCCGTTCACATATACCTACACCTCGCCAGCCGGCTCCGTCGAATACAAGGTGAATTACATTTACTACACCGTGCAAACTGCGTTTGGGTTCGGCTCGACTATCCAAGAGTATGGCCCAATGAAAGTCCCTCTGGTGAGCAGCGTTGGCCTCCCAGATGGAAGCAGCTATTCGTTTAGTTACGAAGCGGGACCAGGGTCGTGTGTACTCCAGTCAGGCACCACGAGTTGCGTAACCGGGAGAATGCAGGAAATCACCCTGAATACAGGCGGAACGATCAAATACTGCTATACGGGTGGGACCGAAAACACGGGAATCTATAGCGACGGAAGCACATCCGGCCTCACGCGTGTTCTCAATTCGACTTCGTGCGGTTCACCGGGGTGGCAATATGCCCGAAACCTTTTGAGCGGCGGCACAGCCGGTCCCGGTTCGACGTGGACGACCACCGTTACCGATCCAGCGTCTAACCAGACGGTCATCAATTTTGCTGAAGACAGCACGACAAACGGCACAAGTACCATAGCCACGTACAGCTTCTACGAGACAGAGCGGCAGGTTTATCAGGGAAGCCAATCTTCTGGGACTCTCCTTTCGACAACCGTCGACTGCTACAACGGCAGCACGACTCCGAGTACCTGTGAGACCGCGACCGTTGCGTCGCCGATTTCCCGTACTACCGTTTTTCGCTATCTGCCCGATTCGAGCGGCGTTGAGGCGGAGACAGACACCAAACTGAATAGCAACTACCTGGTTGGTGAAGTGGACGAATACGATTACGGTTCTGGTGCGGTCGGTCCGCTGATCCGCAAGACAATTACTCAGTACAACACAAGCCTGGGGAACGGTATCGTCGATCGACCATCGAGCGTAACTATCGAGGATTCCGGGAACCACATCAAAGCTTCCACGTCGTACGGCTACGATGCCGGAACACCGACACAAACGAGTTCGCCTCAACACGTCTCGATTACCGGGTCGCGGGGGCTTCTGACCAGCGTTGTGGCCCAGGCCAATGGCACGATCAGCCTCTATCGCGCATACACGTACTACGATACTGGAACTTTGAGCACATCGACCGATGTGAGCACGACCAGTTCACCCACCGGCGCGACCACAACGTACAACTATTCGTCGACGAACAACGCCGATTGTGGCAACGCGTTCGTAACGTCGATCACCGAGCCGCTTGGATTGACCCGTTCCATGACTTGGGATTGCAACGGCGGTGTGATGCTGTCTCTAAAAGACGAAAACAACCATACCAGCAGCACGGCCTACAGCGGATCGAATTATTCGAACGATTTCTGGCGGCCATACAGCACGACCGATCAGGCAGGCACCACCACGAACTATTCGTACGACTTAAATTCCAGCAGCCAGCCCTTCCAAACTGAAAGCAAATACGCCAGCACATTCAACGGTGGCAACTCCACTGTTGACATTTTGACAACGAATGATGCTTTTGGGCGCACGATTTTCCGCCAGACTAGGCAAGGTCCGAGTGCATCGTATTACGATACGGTCGCGACCTGTTACGACAGTTCAGGACGAGTGAGCCTTACCACGTTACCTTACAGCAGCGTGGCGATAACCGCATCAACCACAGCGTGCCCATCCAGTGCCGGAACATCGTATGCCTATGATGCTCTCAACCGTCCAATTACGGTATCCGACAGTGGAGGAGGTTCAACCGCCTACCACTACACCGAAAACGACGTGCTCCAGACCCTGACCTCGCCAACGCAAAGCAAGCAACTCGAATATGACGCACTCGGGCGATTGAAATCCGTCTGCGAGGTGACGAGTGGCACGAGTTCATTTCCGGGCGGCAGTTGCGGGCAGAGCAACCCCCAGACAGGCTACTTGACAACGTATTCCTATGACCTACTCGGCGATCTGACCGGTGTCACCCAGAATGCGCAGGCGTCCTCCGGCAAACAACAATCCCGATCCTACGTCTACGATATGCTGGGACGCTTGACACAGGAGACCAATCCTGAGATGAGCAACTCTGCCGTCAACTATACATACGATTCTCTGACGAGCGATGGCTCATGTGGCACCTACACATCCGCAGGAAATATGCTGAAGCGTGTCGATGCAGCCGGAAATGCCGCGTGCTACAGCGGGTACGACGCACTGCATCGGGTGGGCACAATCACATACCCGTCCACCAGCACGCCGCAGAAGACTTTTGTTTACGACTCCGCAACCGTGAACGGGACGAGCATGACCAACGCCAAGACCCGGCTGGCGGAAGCCTACACCTGCACCGGCACCTGCACGAGCAAGATCACCGATCTGGGCTTCAGCTATTGGGCCACTGGCCAGACGACGGATGTATGGGAGCTGACTCCCCATTCTGGCAGCTACTACCATTTAACGTCTGATCCGTTCCCTAACGGGGTGATGAACACTCTCCAAAATCTGTCGGGCCTGCCAACTATGACATATTCCGTTGATGGCGAGGGGAGGCTCGGCACGGTCTCCGCCAGCAGCGGACAGAACCCGATAACTTCGATCACCTATGACACGATGAGCCATGTGACGGCTCTGACGTATGGCTCGTCCGACAGCGACTCCGTCCAGTTTGATCCGAACACGGGCCGCATGACGCAGTACAAGTTCAGCGTTGGGAGTTCGCCGACAACAGATACAGGGGTACTCACCTGGAATCCGAACGGGACGTTGGAGACGCTGGCGATTACAGATAACCTGTATCCTGCCAACAGTCAGACGTGCAACTACACCCATGACGATCTAGGCAGAGTCGCAAGCGCGAATTGCTCGACCAGCATCTGGGATCAGAACTTTAGCTACGACCCGTTTGGCAACATTGTGAAGACCGTCCCGAACGGTGCAACTGGCACAGCCTTCAACGTGAATTACGATTACACAAACAACACAAATCGAATCACCACCTCCCCTTACTCGTATACGAATACGTCCGATCCGACTGCGAAGACCGGCAACATGACGGCCGATACCAGTCACACGTATGCGTGGGATACGGATGGCCATGTCGCCAGCATCGACGCCGGTTCGTCGAGTGGTGTCTGCCTGACCTACGATGCATTGGGACGCGCCGTCGAGAAAGACACAGGCGCAAGCTGCTCCTCTACATTTACGGAAATTGTGTACAGTCCGTCGGGCGCTAAGCTCGCCTTGATGAACGGCTCATCCCTCGTCAAGGCATTCGTTCCTCTGCCTGGCGGCGCGCAGGCTGTTTATAACGCATCGGGTCTGCAATATTATCGCCATCCAGATTGGCTGGGCAGTTCGCGGTTGGCCACTTCAACGAGCCGGACTGCTTATTCTGATGTTGCCTATGCGCCTTTTGGTGAGAACTACGCGGGTTCCGGCACGCAAGACCTTTCCTTCACTGGCCAAAACCAGGATACTGAGTCCAGCGGTTCTGGCGGAGTGGGCGGACTCTATGATTTCCTTTACCGCAAGCATAGTCCAGTGCAAGGTCGTTGGCTCTCTCCTGATCCCTCGGGTCTGGCGGCTGTAAATCCCGCCGATCCGCAGAGTTGGAATCGGTATGCGTATGTTGGGAACCGGCCGCTTAATAACGTGGACCCGCTCGGTACGCAGCTAGAGTGCGATCCTTTCTCGGATGATTGCGGTGTAGGCGGTGGCGGGGGAGGGGGCTGCGACGCGTACGATATTCCCTGTACGCCCTGCGATCCGACGATTGATTTCTTCTGTAATCCAGATGGAATTAATCCGCCTCCTGATCCCGGTGGTGGAGGATATTACCCGAACCCGAATCCACGGCAACCCAAGGGCGGCGTCTGGCCGAACAACGAGACGTTAGGACTACCGACGGGACTGAATACCTCGCCGTTGTCGAGCTTGTTTAGTCTATTGGGATTCCTTCCCGGCGTTAATTGTGGGGAAATTGGCGGAGTAAGCGGTTTCATTGGGGCGACTCCGCCTCCGAATGATGCTTGTGCACCTGACTTTAGCGTTATGCCGACGTTGGCCGCCGACGACCCAAGGCACCCTCCGCGGTCTGGAGCTATGGTATGTCCGGGAGAGCTTATTCAAGGTAGTATAAGGGGGATAGAGTGCGTTTATGAGATTGAATGCCCCAACGGCCGGACTGGTACTGCAATTCAGAAGTGCCGACTCTCAGATCCGTATGCGTATAAGCTTTGCCCAGCAACGAGTACCAGCATTGTCACGCCTGGAAGCGCAGTTGGCATCGGTCCTCCGCCGCCGGGCTTTTGCGGTCCCATAAAAGCTAACTGAGTAGTTTAGTTTCGGTGGAGGATGGCTAACCGTGATTAAAGTGGACATAAAGACGATCCTTATTTGGGCTGTGATCGTCATTTTGTTCTTGTTGTTTGCCCGAGGGGATTTTGTCGTGTTGCGCTCAGGTTGGCTCAATAGGTTGTCGACACGGGTACTCTCAGCGGTAGTGACGATAGTATTCTTGGGAGCCACCTTTCTCTTGGCTGTTGCTCTGCGGTTTGCACTGCGGACTTTGAGTCGGTAGCTTAACAAACAACGCGATACCGAATGGGCATGGCTCGAAATGTCTTCTGGCTTGGCTGCGACTCTTTAACGGATTTGGCGGGTGGCCCACCCTCAATGATTTCTGTGTGGCGGGTAGCCCAGCTTTAATGACATTGACGTGCCCCATTCCCACAGAGGGTGCCCCATCCTTGCGTTTCTTGCAAGGGTGGGCGGCGATACCCTTCTTCCACCATCGGCCCCAAGGATACATGTGACTAAACCCCCGATTGGCGGGCATGTTGAGGCGTTCACCCCCACTGATCGCTCGAAGATTGATGTGTTCTCGCCATGAGGGAACCGGGCAAACGTCGCGTCACCCATCACTCGCAGGGTGCGGGGACCGATCGCGGCTTCACGCTCTTGGAACTGATCGTTGCCACGACGATCCTGCTGATTCTAACTTCGATGGCGTTGCCGCTAGCGCGAGTCACGATCAAGCGGGAGAAGGAGAAACAGTTGCGTCAATCTCTATGGGAAATGCGGGATGCAATAGACCGCTATAAGGAGAGCGCTGAACGCGGCGGGTTTCAGATAAAGGTAGATACCTACGGTTACCCGCCAACTCTAGACGATCTGGTGAAGGGGGTCGATGTCCAGGCCAAGAAAACAAGATTCCTCCGCAAAGTTCCCGTCGACCCGATGACCGGAAGCACAGAATGGGGCTTGCGCTCCAACCAGGACGATCCCGACTCCGATTCGTGGGGCGGCCAGAATGTGTTCGACGTGTACACCAGGTCCGAAGGCACGGGCCTCGACGGCACGAAGTACAAAGACTGGTGAACGGGGTGCCTTCGCTAGTCGATGACAAACTTCTGCCATCGTCAGTTCCCACAACGCGATTCACGCGGTGACCGTTGTGACCAACCATTCCAACTCAGCCTTCGACTGCGCATACCTGCCTACGCGCAGCTCCGCCCCACCTCAAAATCCCCCACATCTCCACTCCGCGCCCCCGCGCACAGGACAACAGAGGGACACCCACGGGCACAATGAGTTGAGTTGCGCGGAGATGAGCTGATCTGAGGCAGAGCAGACATGAGTCCCCGTCCAAACATGATTTTACGATGGGGGGGGGCGCTCTGGGACCATGTCTTTCCCTTCTCCCGGCTCGCGTTTGACCCTCTGCTTCGCAGCCCTTAAACTTAAGGGGTTCTCTGCCTATCTTTGAAGTAGTGGCCATCGGGTGGCCATCCTGCGGGAGGGATTCCTGAGTCGTTTCCTGGGTTATGGGCTTCGAGCCTTTCAATTAGCAGCCTTGCTGGGGCTGATGGCGCCGTTGTGCGCCGCGCAGACATCCACGCCCATCACGCTGGACACGAGTGAAACGCTGTTTGCGGTGCTGACGGCGATGAATGCGTGCGGCTACGACGTGGATCTGCCGGGTTCCGATCCGCAGCGGATGGAGATCCGCGGGGAAGTGGACCGAAACCTGCGCACTTCCGAAGAAGCGCAGGCGGCATTGACCACGATGTGCGAATTCTACATGGCGCACCAGAGCCGCGATGCGCAACATGATCTGTCGCAGTATGTGTCGCTGGCGCTATACCTGCAGGGGCCTCCGCAATTTATGCCGCGAGTGAAGGAGGATGTGATGCCTCCGGACGCGGCGCCGATCTCGGCATTCGGCGCTCTGCTCGAACGCTTCTACGATAAGGCCAATCTGCACGGCATCTGGGAGCGGCATCGCGCGAATTATGCGGCGCTGATCGAGCGCTATCACGAACCGCTGGCCAAGATGGTTTTCGACACCGATATCTACCTGAGGCTGCAATCGGGAGGGTATCTGGGCCGGACGTTTACGGTGCTGCTGGATTTCATGGGAGATCCGAACCAGGCGAACGCGCGGAATTATGGCAGCGACTACTACGTGGTGGTATTTCCGTCGCCGAATCCGAACGCCCTGGACCCGCTCAAGATGCCGCAGATCCGGCACACCTATCTGCATTACCTGCTCGATCCGATGGCCGACAAGCATCCCAGCGCGGTCAGGCGGCTGGAGCCCATGCTGCAGTCGGTGAAACGGGCGCCGCTGGAAGAGAGCTTCAAGACCGATATTTCGCTGCTGGTGACCGAATGCCTGGTGCGGGCGATTGAAATCCGCACGATGGGCGACAAGCATACGGCGGAGGCCATGCGGCTGCAGGCGGTGGATGACGCCGTCAAGCAGGGATACATTCTGACCCGGTATTTCTATACGGCGCTGGTGGCGTTTGAGAAGGATCCGGCGGGATTGCGAGATGCGTATTCGGACATTCTGGATGCGATCGACGTAAGCAAGCAGCAGAAGGCGGCCAACGAAATCCAGTTTGCCGACGTGACGTCGCCGGAATTGGTGCAATTGTCACGTCTGGAAGACCGGCGAATTCTGATCACGGCGGAGAAACGGCTGGCGGCGGGCGATCCCAAGGGCGCGCAGGAACTGGCGCAGCAGGCTTTGGACAAAAAGATTGGAGACGAAGGGCGGGCGCTGTTCATCCTGGCGCAGGTTGCGGTTGCGAATAAGAATCGCGACGGTGCAGCAGAGAACTTCCAGAAAGCGATTCAGGCGACCAAGGATCCGAAAGTGGTGGCATGGTCGCACGTTTATCTGGGACGGATTCTCGACATGAAGGACGACCGCGAGGCCGCCATGAACGAGTATCGGGCGGCGATGACCGCGGGGGCGGACCTGCCGGAAGTGAAGGCGGCGGCCGAACGCGGCCTGCAGCAGGCGTATGAGCCTCCAGCAAAGCCGCAGTGAGCGGTGCGGTTTCCCGCATCCTTCAAAAAGTGCGAAGCTGGGATGAAGAGAAAACCTGATATCGCAGGCACTGCGATAAAATGCAAGGTTGCAAATTCATAGCAAGTCGAGCGTTAGTCGAGGAGAGCCCATGAAGCGAGCAGCGATTGTAATCGCAGTACTGGGAATGTGCGTAGGGAGCGTAGGGCAGAATAAGGGAGCAACGCAGAATCCACCGGCGGAGCAGGGCGCGGCAGCGGGCCAGAGCGCAGCGACGGCTCCGCAGGGGAAGCGTCCGCCGCAGGCGAAGACGCAGCCGGAGTTTGAGGCGTACAAAGCGGCGATTACATTGCCGGATCCGGCGGCGGTAGAAAAAGCGGCGGACGATTTCGCCACGAAATATCCCGACAGCGAGTTGCGCGTCATGTTGTACAAAGCGGCGATGGCGCGGTACCAGCAAGCCAACAATGCCGACAAGATGCTGGAAATGGCGCAAAAGGCGCTGACCTTCGATCCCGACGATCCGCAGGCCCTGCTGGGCGCAGCGCAGGTGCTGGCGGAACGCACCCACGACACGGATCTGGACAAGGATCAGAAACTGGCCGAGGCGAAAAAAGATGCGGAGCGGGCGCTGGTGACGATCGACACCGACCTGCCAACCTCGGGATATCCGCCGGATCAGTTGGCCACGTTCAAGGCCCGGTCGCGCTCGGATGCCTATGCGATTATCGGCACTCTGGCGTTCAACGCGAAGAACTGGAGCGAAGCGGAAGCGCAGTTGCGCAAGTCGGTGGAAGCGGATCCGCAGGAACCGGATTCGGTGTCGATCTTCCGGCTGGCGGTGTCGCTGGATATGCAGAACAAACTTCCGGAGGCGATGAAGTACGCCGACCAAGCAGTGGATCTGACGAAGGATCGTCCTGACTCCGGCGTGGGCAAAGCGGCGCGCGACGAGAAGGACCGGCTGGTGAAATTGAGCGGCGGGACGGCGCCAGGACAGGCCGCGGTGCCTCCTAAGAACTAGTGTAGTGCGTCGGAAATAGTAATCGTTAAATATTGCGCCTCGATCCGCGTGATCCGTGATGTCCGGCGAGGAGGTCAAGGGCTTTAACCACAGAGGGCACAGAGGATCACAGGGGAAGCCGGCGACTTGAACGCGGCGGACAGTCCGAGGGCGGACTTTCCCCGCGCACGAAGCCCTCACTGGCGATGTTCCAGATATGAAGGAACGGGAAATCACGGCGCTGGAAGAAGGACTGGGATATCACTTCCGGCGGCGGGCGGTGATCGAGCAGGCGGTTACGCACAGCTCGCAGGCGCGCGAACAGGAAGCGCAGCAGGCGGGCGAGAGCAAATACAAGATCAGCGATAACGAGCAACTGGAGTTTCTGGGGGATGCGGTGCTGGCGCTGGTCACGAGTGAAGAGTTGTTTCAGCGCTTCCCGCATTTTCGCGAAGGGGAACTTTCCAAGCTGCGGGCGCATCTGGTCAGTGAGAGGCACTTGATCCAGGTGGCGCAGCAACTGGAACTTGGACATTATCTGCGGCTGGGGCGAGGCGAGGAAAAAAGCGGCGGGCGTGGAAAGACGGCGCTGCTGGTTGACGCGCTGGAGGCGATCCTGGCGGCGATCTATCTGGATGGCGGGCTCGAAGTGGCCAGGCAGTTTGTACTGCGCAATGTGATCGCGCCGGAACTGGAGCGCATGGAGCGGGGCGGCGGCACGCTGCCCATCACGGATTTCAAGTCCGCGTTGCAGGAAGCGGTGCAGAGCCTGGGACTGCCGCAGCCGGCATACGTGCTGGTGGAAGAGGCCGGTCCGGAGCATAGCAAGACTTTTACGGTAGAAGCGCGCTTGCACACGAAAGATAAGAACGGGGATTTTGTGGGCCGAGCGCAGGGGTCGACGAAGAAGACGGCCGAACAGGATGCAGCGCGGCAATTGTTGACGTTTTTGGCTTCGCGACCCAAGGTGGCGGACTCGAAGGCGGCGAGAACCACGCAGGTGGTGGATAAGTAGAGTACATGGATTCTCCGAACCAGCCCACGCTAACGCCGAGCCCGCAGGCCGCTGAGCCGAGCCCGGAACGTCCCCGCTGCTGCGGATGTTGAATCGGTTCCTGCGAATGATGCTGGCAGCCCGCCAATGCTTACCCAGCGGCGGGTCGTCACCACAGATTTTGGCGGCGATCTGACCAGTTCTCTGCAGTCCCTGTTGGGCACGATCGTGATTGCGCTTTTCGTGATCACATTTGTGGTGCAGGCTTTCCAGATTCCCTCTGAGTCGATGGAGAATACGCTGCTGGTGGGAGACTACCTTTTAGTCAATAAGCTTTGTTACGGCGGACGGGCTCTTGGCGACGACCTGATGCCCTACCAGAAAATCGCGCGCGGAGACGTGGTCGTATTCCATTATCCAGTCGATCCGCAGCAGCATTTTGTGAAGCGCGTCATCGGCGTGCCCGGAGACCGGTTGCGCATGGTGAACAAGACCGTGTACATCAACGGCAAGGCGCTGGACGAACCGTACGTGCGATTTATTGAGCCGCCGAACAATATGTTTCGCGACAATTTTCCGCGAACGGATATTCCGGTGTTCAACATGGAGGGGAAGTGGTGGCTGCAGATGCGGAAACTGGTGGACGATGGCGAGCTGATCATTCCGCAGGGAAATTATTTTGTGATGGGCGACAACCGGGATGACAGCGAGGACAGCCGCTATTGGGGATTCGTGCCGCGGGAAAATATCATAGGACGGCCCTTGCTGATTTACTGGTCGGTAAAGACGCTGGACGCGGATACTCCGACGGGCAAGGCTTACCGCTTCGCATACGCGCTGACCCATATCTTCCAGAGCACGCGCTGGAACCGAACCTTGCGGCTGGTACACTGAAGGACGGCCGCTTTCCTTCGTGGTTCTTTGCGTCCTTTGTGGTTAGTCAAAAACTTTAACCACAGAGGGCACGAAGGTACACGAAGGAAACACCAGCAGTGCAGCGGGATTTTGCCGGGTGTGGCCAGTCGCCGTTCCTGGACTTTCCGGAACTCTTGACCGGCGCGTATTTCAACCGTATTCAGGCACGGAAAAAACATTGGCGAAGAAAGAAATTAGCGTAGAAAAAAATACAGCCGAGGCGAAGCCGAAGGAGACGACGGTCGAGTTTCTGGCGTCTCTGGCGGCGGTGCTGGTGACCGGATTGTTCATCATCACTTTTGTGGTGCAGGCGTTCGAGATTCCGTCGAGTTCGATGGAAAACACGCTGCTGATCGGCGACCATGTGTTCGTGAACCGGGTCCAGTTTGCGCCACGCACGAAGTGGATCGGGCCATTGATTCCCTATCGCGACGTGCACTTTCGCGACATCGTGGTATTCCTGTCTCCGGCGGAGCTCGGGCTTTATGTGGTGAAGAGAATTATCGGCCTACCCGGAGATAGGATCCACCTGCGCAATGGCGTCGTCTACCGCAACGGGGTTGCGCTGGACGAGCCGTACGTGGATCACGACCAGGACCGGGAGGATCCTTACCGAAACAATTTCCCGGCGGTGCCTCCCACGGACGATCCGAATGTGTATCCCAACTGGATGGTGGATTTGGCCACCTACATCCATGGCGACGACATCGTGGTGCCTCCGGGTCACTATTTCGCGATGGGCGACCACCGCGGGGTAAGCCTGGACAGCCGCTACTGGGGATTTATTCCGAAAGAAAACATTATCGGGCGGCCGATGTTCATCTACTGGTCGTTTGAGACTCCGGACGATCAGTATCGCAAGACCGCATGGAGCGATCGTTTGCTCTTCCTGGGCAAAGTAGTGGTGCACTTCTTCGACGAGACGCGCTGGAGAAGGACGCTCCAGGTCGTACGATGAAGGCCCTCGACCTTTGCATGAGGGCGTAGTGAAACTCTTCACTCCCCAAAAGCGAGTGGCCCTAGCGGCGGCATTGATTTTGCTGCTGTTCCTGCTGCGTCCCGGAGTTTCCCGCCTGAAATCGCGCATCATCGCTTCCCTCAGCGCCGGGGTTGGACGTCCGGTGGATATTGGCTCGGTGCATCTCCGGTTGCTGCCGCAGCCGGGCTTCGATCTGGAAAACCTGGTGGTGTATGACGATCCGGCATTCGGCGCGGAACCCATGCTGCGCGCGAGCGAGGTGACGGCGGACCTGCGGCTAACATCGTTGATCCGGGGACGGATGGAAATTGCGCGGCTGGACCTGACCGAGCCGAGCCTGAATCTGACCCACAGCATGAGCGGGCCGTGGAACCTGGAAGGCCTGCTGCAGCGCACCGCGCGCATGCCGACGGCGCCGACGGGAAAAGCCAAGTCGGAGCCGCGCCCGGCATTTCCATACATCGAAGGGACATCAGGGCGGATCAATTTCAAAAGTGGCGCGGAGAAAAAATCCTACGCCCTAACCAATGCGGACTTCTCATTGTGGCAGGAATCGGAAAATGTGTGGGGAATGAGGCTGAAGGCGCAGCCTTTCCGCACCGACATGAATTTGAACGACACCGGCATGCTGCAGGTGAGCGGCACCTGGCAGCGGGCGGATTCGCTGCCGGAGACGCCGCTGCAGTTCCACGTCGAGTGGAACCGGGCGCAACTGGGGCAACTTACAAAATTTATCAGCGGAAACGATCGGGGATGGCGGGGGTCCGCTCAAGTGGAGGTGGTGCTGACCGGAAGTCCAGCGAAGTTGCAGATCAGCACGGATGCCGCGGTGGATGACTTCCGGCGCTACGACATCACCAGCGGGAAGGCGCTTCGGCTGGCGGCCCACTGCGATGCGGAATACAGTTCGCTGACCCACGAATTTCATGAGATGAAGTGCGATGCTCCGGTGAACAAGGGGACGATCACGCTGACGGGCGAAATGGGGCTGCCGGTCGGCCATCGATACGCGGTCGCGGTGTCGGCGGAGAAGGTGCCGGCGGATGCGGCGGTGATCCTGCTCGAGCGCGCCAAGAAGAATCTTCCGGATGATCTGGCGGCAGAAGGAACCGTGAGCGGAAAGTTCTCGCTGCAGAAGGACGGAGCTGGCGATCACTTCGCGGGGCGTGGCGAGATCGAGAATTTTCATTTGAGTTCCGCGGAAAATAAGGGTGAGATCGGCCCGGAGACGGTTCCGTTCGTGCTGATGGGGGCGTCGGCATCGGGCGCGCGGAGACAGTTGGCTCGAGCGGGCGGGATGCGGTTCCCGGAAGAGACCCACATTGAGTTTGGTCCGGTCGTGATGCGTGGCGGGAAGAACGCACATCCGACGATGCAAGGATGGATTGCAGGCAGCGGTTACGATTTCGCGGTGACAGGCGAGACGGAGATTCCGCGGACGCTGCGGTGGGCGCGGATGGCGGGAATCGCGGCGCTGCCCGCAACGCCGGAGGGTTCAGCGCAAGTGGATTTGCAGGTTGCGGGATCGTGGGCAGGCGGCAATCACAGCGGCTTCGCGGGTCCGCAAGTGACAGGAAGCGTGAAATTGCAGAATGTGCAGGTTGCGCTCCGGGGAGCGGAGAATACGGCGGAGATTCTGTCGGCGGAAATGCGGCTTTTGCCGGATGAGATCCGCGTGACCAAGCTGAATGTCAAAGCCGCGGGATCGGAATGGACTGGCTCGCTGGAAATGCCGCGCAGCTGCGGCACGCCGGACGCGTGTGCAGTGCATTTTGCCTTGAACACCAGTCAGGCGGCGCTGATCGGATTGAACGAATGGATCAACGTGAGCGCGAAGAAGCGGCCCTGGTACCGGGTTCTGGAGACGAGCGCGCCCGGCGGACTATCGCTGCTGGCGCGATTGCGGGCGTCGGGGCGCGTGACCGCGGACCGCCTGCAATTGCCCGGCACGACCGCGACGCACGTCTCGGCGAATGTGAGCCTGCAAGACGGCAAGCTGCAGCTCTCGGATTTGACAGCCGACGTCGCCGGCGGAAAACACAAGGGGGATTGGCGAGTCGACTTCAGCACTAAGCCGGCAGTCTGCGAGGGAAGCGGGACGCTGACTAGCGTCGTGCTCAATACCCTCGTCAACGAGGCAAACGACGGCTGGATTGCCGGCACGGCGAATGCCAGTTACAAAGTGAAGGCGACCTGTGCTGCGGACTTCTGGAAGTCGGCCGAAGGAACGTTGCGTGTGAGCATGAAAGATGGGATCTTCCCGCATGTGTTGATCGGGGACGATGCGCAGCCCTTGCGCGTCTCCCGGCTGGACGGTCAAGCGGAGCTGCACGCGGGCTCGATCGAGATCAAAGATGCAAAGCTGGATTCGTCCCAGGGGCAGTATCAACTCAGCGGAACGGCTTCATTGACTCGCGAAGTTGATTTCAAACTCAAGGGCGCGCCAGACAGTCCCACCTCTGGATACACGATCACAGGGACCCTCGCCGAGCCGAGAGTCTCGCCTTTGCGCGGAACGGAGCAGGCGCGGCTGAAGGCTGCGTCGGGAAAATAATCGTTACGGAACGTATCCGGGACCGCGCAGCACTTTGCCGGGCAGCGCGTTTGACATTTTGCCCTGCTCGATCACCGGCACTCCATTCACCAGCACGTAGTCCATGCCTTCGGACAACTGATTCGGATTGTCGAAGGTCGCGCGATCGCGGACCGTTGCCGGATCAAAGACCACGACATCGGCCCACATTCCCGCTTTCAGGACTCCACGATCGGTAAGGCGCATGCGCTGTGCAGGCAGAGCCGAGAATTTTCGGATCGCGTCTTCAAGGGACAGAACTTTGTCTTCGCGAACGTACTTGCGCAACACGCGCGGGAAAGTTCCGTAGGCGCGCGGGTGGGGATGCGCCTGACCGAGAATTCCTTCGGGCGAAGTGCCTTCGGCGTCGTTGTCGACGGCGACCCAGGGCTGTTGCAGCGCGAGGGTGACGTCAGGCTGCGACATGCCGAAGACGGCGACTCCGGTGGACGGATCTTCGATCAGAAAATCGCAGAGCGCGTCGATGGGATCCTTATTCCAGAGCTTGGCAATTTCCGAAAGACGCTTGCCCTCGAGAGGAAGCAGCTTGGGATTTTCGACGGCGCCGATCATGATGGCTTCGGGTCCGGGAATTTCTTGCCATTCGTTGTCCCAGTCGCGCGAAGGAGTCAGCATGTCTTTGCGGATGCGGGCGCGAGTGGCGGGATCTTTGAGGCGCTCGACGAGCTTGGCGGTGCCGCCATCGTGCGCCCAGGACGGAATGAAGGCGGAGAAATCGTTGAACCACGCTGTGTAGGCGTAGGTGTCGGCGGAGACGTCGGCTCCGGCAGCGCGCGCGGCGTTGATCTTGGCGACGACTTCGGGCATGCGTCCCCAGTTGGCCTTGCCCGCGACCTTGATGTGCCAGATCTCGACCGGGACGTGGGCCTCGCGGCCGATGCGCAGGGCTTCGTCGATGGCTTCCAGAACGGAGTCGCTCTCATTGCGCATGTGCGTGGCGTAGATGCCGCCGAACTTGGCGGCTTCGCCGGCGAGGGCGATCAGTTCGTCGGTCTTCGCATAGGGCGCGGGAGCATATTCGAGCGACGTGGAAACGCCGACCGCGCCGTCTTTCATGGCATCGCGCACCAGTTGCTTCATCTGCTCGAGTTGTTCGGGAGTGGGCTGGCGGTCGTCGTCTCCGAGCACCATGCGGCGGACTTGGGTCGCGCCCACATAGCTGGCGAGGTTGATGCCCATGCCCTGCTTCTCCAGGCGCGCGAAATATTGGCGGAGCGTGCGCCAGTCGGGATTGATCTTGTAGTGGTCATATCCGGCGCGATCGGAGGCGATGATGGCGTCGTTGAGCGGCGCGATGGAATTGCCTTCTCCGGTGATTTCGGTGGTGATGCCCTGATAAATCTTCGAGGGCAGGCGCGGGTCGACGAGGATGGTCATCTCCGATTGGCCGAGCATGTCGATGAAGCCGGGAGCAACGACTTTGCCGGTGGCGTCGATGGTGCGCTTGCGCGGCGCGGAGGAGAGATTGCCGATGGCGGCAATTTTGCCGTCGCGGATGCCGACATCACCGGAATACCAGGGCGATCCGGTGCCGTCGATGATGTGGCCGTTGGTGATAACCAGGTCGAAGGTTGGTGGGGCTTGCGCGGCAAGATAGAGCGCGGAGGTAGTCAGGAAAATGGACAGCAAAAGCAATTTCGATCTCGTAAGGCTTGGCATGGTTTCTCCTTATTGCTTCGACCGCGGCTTGGCCTAAGGGGCTGAAGCCCAGAATCAACTGACACGTTACGGCACGACTGAAGTCGTGCCCTTCCCTCCCGCGGGCGAGACGCCCCCGGGACAGCCGCCGGGACGGCGGCGCTACACTTTACGTCAGGCCGCGGCGCTACGTTCTCCGTCCACCCGTAGATGCTGCTCCGCCCAACAGAATCCAGATCACCAGTGCGAGCCATTCATAAATCGTGAAATGGCCGGGTACTACGGGAACTATTTTCATCAGGACCAGCGCGGTGGCCACGAGTAGCGCGAGGACGGCCACGCCGCGCTCGGTTATCGACAATGGAATCAGGTTTGACCGGGCACGAGCCAGGGCGAGGCACGACGCGCAGGCGGCCGTCCATCCAATCGCGCATGCTACCGAGCCGACTTCGGCGATGGGGACCAGGATCGCATCCCCCAACAGCATGCAGGTTCCGGTCGCAAGGCCAACGCAGAGCACGGCAATAGACGGAGTTTGAAATCGAGCGTGGATCGCTCCGGCGCGCGCCGTGATCATGCCGCGGCGGCCGAGAGAAAAGAACAGGCGGCTGGCGGCAACGAAGTTTCCGTTGAAACATTTGAAGAGCGAGAGCAGCGCGGCGGCGAGGATGATGTTGACGATCCAGCGCGAGCCCAGGGCCTGCTGAAAGGCCACGGCGGTCATAAACTTTTCGCCGATCAGTTGGCGCCACGGGGCTACGAAGGCGACGGCGGCGACAATGCTGGCATAGAAGAGAATGCCGATGAAGATTGCCATCCAGATGGCGCGGTAGAAACCGCTGGCGCGAAAGTCGGCGCTGGCCTCCTCTGCCGCCTTGCCAACCGATTCAAATCCGGTCATGAAATAGGGGACGATCTGAATGACCAGCAGAATCGAAATCAGCGGCGTGTGAGTAAAGAGCGGAGGAAAATTCGCACGAGAGCCGCGAGTGACGCCGAGGCCGACGAAGAGGACGAAGAGAGCGAGCGTGCCGAAGCTGGTCCAGTTCTGAAATGTGGCGCTGAGGCGGACGCCGCGATAGTTCAAGACGGTAAGCAGCGCAGTCAACGAGAGACCGACGACTACATGCGGAAGATAAACCGGGCGTCCGGCGACGCGGTAGATTTCCATCGAATCGAGGGCAGGAAAGATGTAGGCGGCGATGCGGCCGACGGCAACGGCCTCCCACGGACAGACGATGAAGTAGGCGAGCGTCATCATCCAGCCGGTGGCGAAGCTGATGGAGCGGGGAAAGACGGCGGAGGTGTAGGCGATTTCGCCGGCGGCATCGGGCATGGCGATCACTAATTTGCCGTAGACCCATCCGATGGGAAGCAGGACCGAGCCGCCGATGACAAAGCCGAGGAGTGCACCGACAGCGCCGCCGCGGGTGAGCCAATCGTCCATGATGACGAGCCAGCCGACGCCGACCATGGTGCCCCATCCCAGGGTGAAGTAGTCGGTGGCGCGCAGTTTGCGGGCGAGGGTGGTCACGGTCTGGGATAGTTTGTGGGGCGGCGCGAATTATAAAGCATTTCGCGGTGGGGGACGGCGAGTGCTCTGGGTCAGGGGCCGAGCCGCGCGGGGCGCGGCGGACAGCCGAGGGCGGCTGTCTCCACATTTTGCCGCTTCCGCGGCCCGAAGCCTTGGCCGCTTTCTCCTCATTCGGAGTGGCTTGTTCCTCAGGTCAAATGGGCTTTTCGCATGGTAGTATCGAACTCAGCCCTGCATGACACTTCAACATCCGATTCTTACAGGCCGTCCTGCGGCGCTGGCCGTGTCTGAGCGCGGGGCTTCATAGAAAATGACTGGTTCGCTGAAAACTCGCAAACGCGTGCTTAGCGGCATGCGCTCGACCGGCAAGCTGCACTTGGGAAACTATGTGGGCGCGCTGCAGAACTGGGTGCGGATGCAGGACGAGTACGAATGCTTTTTCATGGTGGCCGACTGGCATGCGCTCACCACCGATTACGCCGACACTTCCGGCATAAAAGAGAATTCGCTTGAGGTCACGCTCGACTGGCTCGCGGCCGGGCTCGATCCGGAGCGGGCGGTGATCTTTATTCAGTCGCACGTTCCGGCGCACGCGGAGCTGCACTTGCTGTTTTCCATGATCACGCCGTTGGGCTGGCTGGAGCGCGTGCCCACGTACAAAGAGCAGCGGGAAAATATCAAGGACAAAGATCTGGGGACGTATGGATTTTTGGGATATCCGCTGCTGCAGGCGGCGGACATTCTGATTTACCGCGCAGACTTCGTTCCGGTGGGGGAAGATCAGGTGGCGCACGTGGAGCTGACGCGGGAGATTGCGCGGCGGTTTAACGGATTCTATGGAGCAGCAAAGGCGGTGTTTCCCGAGCCGCAGAGTTTGCTCACGCCCGCGCCCAAGCTGCCCGGCACGGACGGACGCAAGATGTCGAAGTCCTACGGGAACACGATCATGCTGGCCGATCCGGAGCCGGTGGTGCGGCAGAAGTTGAAGACCATGGTGACCGATCCGGCCCGGGTGCGGCGATCGGATCCGGGAAATCCGGATGTGTGTCCGGTGGGCGATCTGCACAAGATTTTCAGCTCCAAAGAAACGATGGCGAAGGTGAATGAAGGCTGCCGGTCGGCGGGGATTGGGTGCATCGAGTGCAAGAGTTGGGCGGCGGACGCGCTGGTGCAGCTGCTGAATCCGATGCAGGAACGGCGCAGAAAATTTGAGGAGAATCCGCGGCTGGCGTGGGATATTCTGGAGGCAGGCACCGAGCGGGCGCGGAAGGCGGCGGGGGAGACCATGGATCAGGTGCGCGCTAGCATGGGGATGTCGCTGGGGTATGAGGGGCCGGGGAAGTGAGAATCAAAATCCCCACCCCTTCGACTACGCTCAGGGCAGGCTCTGTCTCGCAAAAAACGCGAGACAAGGATGGGGCACCCGAAGGCGGGTGCATAGGTCCTTCGCTTCGCTCAGGATGACAAACACTCGCTTGATGACAAGCGTCAACCATGACTGAGGAATCAAAACTCGCTTCCGGCGTGGATGCGGCGGGGCTCCGCCGGCCGTGGTGGCGACTCCTTCTGCGGCGAAGGGCGGGAAAGACGCGGCGAAGAAGGAAGAGAGCGACTTTCCTTTTGCGGTTGCGGTCAGCGACGTTTACGAAGGGCCGCTCGACCTGCTGCTGGATCTTGATTCGCAAGCAGGACATCGATATTTACGACATCCCGATTGCGAAGATCACGGCGCAGTATCTGGCGTACGTGGAGAAGATTCGCGAGCTCGATGTGAATGTGGCTGCGGAGTTTATTTATATGGCGGCGGTGCTGATTCACATCAAGTCGAAGATGCTGCTGCCGCGCGATCCGCTGGCGACGGCGGAGGAGCAGGAAGATCCGCGAAGCGAGCTGGTCAACCGGCTGCTGGAGCACGAGAAATTCAAGTCGGCAGCGCAGATGCTGCTGCAGAAGCAGCAGATCGAAGATGCGGTGCTGACGAATCCTTCGCTGAAAGAGTTCATGGATGCCGAGGGAACCGAGCCAGAGATTGCCGCGGACGTGATCGATCTGGTCAAGACGTTTCAGCAGGTGCTGGAGCGGGTGCGCACGCGTCCGGTGCTGGATGTCGATGAGGAGACGGTCACGGTCGGACAGATGATCGATTACCTGCGGCGGCGGTTGTCGCTCGAAGACCGGCCGATACGACTGAAGCAATTGCTGATGCGAGTGGAATCGCGCCCGGCGCTGGTTTGCATGTTCCTGGCGCTGCTGGAACTGGTTCGGCTGCAGGCTATCCAGGTGCGGCAGGAGAAATTGTTCGGAGAGATTGTCGTCCGCAAGCATACGCATTTCGAAGAGGTAATGAACCAGCAGACGGCGGTACGGGACGACTGGAGATAGGAAGTGGTAGCGGAGATGCGAGAGCGAGACGCTCTGGCGACAGCCGGCGGGACGCCGGCGCTACGGTGAATCATTCATGTCACTCAAAGCTCAACTCGAAGCTCTTATTTATGCGACGGAGACACCGATCACGCTGGAGCAGATGACGGCGCTGGTCAAAGAAACGATTGTCGCCACGGGAATCTCTGACGATGCGGAGATCAAGTCACGCGTGCGCTCGTGCCTGGAAGAACTGGTGGGGGAGTATGACGGTCCGGATCACGGGATCGAGATTCGCCAGGTTGCGGGTGGCTATCGCATGTCCACCAAGCCGGAGCAGCACGAAGTGGTGCGATCGTTTGCGAAGAGCCTGAAGCCACCGATCCGGTTGTCGCTGCCGGCGCTGGAAACTTTGGCGGTGATTGCGTACAAGCAGCCGGTGACTGTGCCGGAGATTAACGATATTCGCGGCGTAGATTCCGGGGGCGTGATCGGGACGTTGCTGGATCGGAAGTTGATCACGACCGCCGGGCGGAAACAAGTGATCGGGCGTCCGATTCTATACAAGACGACCAAGGAATTCCTGATGCGATTCGGCCTGAAGGACGTTAACGAGCTGCCGAGCATGGAGGAGTTCGAGAAACTGGTGGCGGAGTCGTTTCAGGCGGAGTTGATTCCGGCGGAGAGTGCGGCGGAAGGTGGAACTCCGATGCAGGCCGAACCGACACCGGCAGCCGTTACGGAACCGGCGGCAGAGTCCGTGCAAGAAACCGAGAAGGCGGGATAGAGTTCGTTCGATTGTGCCGTCCCTCCGGGACTTGTTTCCTCCTTCGGCTCACACCCCCCAGCGCTGAAGCGCTGGGCTAAATTGTTTCACCCATTTCGATTCGGTAACGCGCTGGCTAAATTTGTTTTTGCCCATCTCGAGTTGGTAACGCGCTCGACTATTGTTTTTTGCCACTTCGGGGCTCAGGACCTCGCTTTACGTTGCGAGCGTGGCCTCTCCGTAGCCGCCGAGATTTGGAATGCTCTATGCCCCTTGAACGCCTGCAGAAGATTATTGCTGCTGCCGGAATTGCTTCCCGCCGGAAGGCAGAGCAGTTGATCACCTCTGGCCACGTGCAGGTGAATGGCACGACCATCACGGAATTGGGCAGCAAGGCCGACGCGGAGAGCGATCACATCCGCGTGAACGGGAAGTTGCTGCAGGGCGAGCGGCGGCACGTCTATCTTCTCCTGAACAAGCCGAAGGGATACGTGACGACGGTCAGCGATCCGGAGAAGCGGCCAACGGTCATGGATTTGATTCGCGGCGTGAAAGGGCGCGTGTATCCGGTGGGGCGGCTCGATTACGCCAGCGAAGGGCTCTTGCTACTGACCAATGATGGAGAACTCGCGAACCGGCTGATGAAAGCGGCATCGCATGTTGCAAAGACTTATGTAGTGAAAGTGGCGGGCACGCCGAAAGAAGAGGCGCTGGCCAAACTGCGCGCCGGAGTCTCGATTGCCACCGACGACGGGAAGCGGGTGAAGACTGGACCGGCCTCGGTGCGCGTGGTGAAGGAAGCGGCGAATCCGTGGTACGAGATCACGCTGATCGAAGGGCGCAACCGGCAGATCCGGCGCATGTTTGAGGCGGTGGGACATCATGTGGAGAAGATCAAGCGAGTTCGGTACGGTCCGCTGGCGCTGGACGTGCCTCCGGGCGAATTTCGCTCGCTGACGCTGAAAGAAATTGAGCGGCTGAAGTCCGCCAGCAAAGGCGGAATTGTGAAGGCGAAAAAATCTGTATCATGATGTGTCATCCCGTTCCGCAAAAGGCGCGCGAGGCGGGCACAGAGCATGAGCCGATTTTACGATCTGCTGTCGAAAGCCGCGCGGGACATGGGACGCCCTTTGCCCGCAGTGCCGGCTAAACCCGCGTCTGCCGCGGAAGAATCTGCGCTGATCCGGCTCGATTCCAACGAAAATCCTTTTGGACCTTCTCCGCGCGCGCTGGAAGCGGTGCGCCGGTCGCTGGAAGGCACTTCATGCTTATCCGGATGACGATTGTTCCCGGCTGCGCGAACGGCTAGCGTCGTTTCACCAAGTGCCGTTTGAGCAGGTCATGGTCACGGCCGGCTCGACGCAGATGCTTTCGCTGCTCTGCCAAACTCTGCTGGCCGAAGGACTGAACGCGGTCACCAGCGAACGGTCGTTTGTCGTGTATGGAATGGCGGTGCATGCCACGGGAGCACAGCTCATCGAGGCGCCGATGCGAAACGACGGCATCGATCTCGCGGCGATTCTGGACCTGATCAACGAGCACACCCGCATCATCTTTCTCGCGAACCCGAATAATCCGACGGGGACCATGCTCAATGGGGACGCGCTCGATAGGTTCTTTGCGAAAGTTCCCGGGCATGTGGTGGTCGTGCTCGACGAGGCGTACTACGAATATGCGGCGCATTTTGCCGAGCGGCGCAAGGCGAAATATTCGCGCTCGCTCGAATATTTGCGGCAGGGCGCCAGCGTTGTGGTGCTGAGGACATTTTCGAAAGTGCATGGCCTGGCGGGATTGCGCGTGGGCTATGGGCTGGGCCCGGCAGAGTTATTGGGATACTGCGCGCGGATGCAGAATACGTTTTCGGTATCGTCGGTCGCGCAGGCCGCGGCGCTGGCGGCGCTGGGAGATCAGGACCATATCGCGCGCACACTTGAGAACAATGCCGAACAGTCCCGGATTCTGGGAGTTGGGCTATCGGAACTCGGCTACCGGGTCGTGCCCACGTGGGCAAATTTTCTTTATTGCTGCCTGGGTGAGAATGCAGCGGAAGTCGCGGTGCAACTGCGAAAAGCAAGCGTAAGCGTGCGTCCGCTGACGGCATGGGGAGCGCCCAACAGCATCCGCGTAACTATTGGAACGGCGGAACAGAATGAGGGCTTTCTGAACGCGATGGAGAGGGTCGGAATTTCGCGGCACGCAGATCCGATCAACGTTCACGAGGCCGACGTTCGCCAAGCTTAAGATGCGGGAACTCTCGCAGCGCCGTACAGTCCGGCGTCACTGCCGAGAATGGCTTGAGTGATGATGGTCTTCTTACGCGAATAGCTGGCGATCTGCGCCGAGGCGCCTTCCTTCTTCGCCAAAGGATCCTCGGGAGCAGACGCGGCATAGACCAGGGAGCGCTCGCGCAATTCTGCGAACATTTTTGGAGCGAAGGCATCCCAGGCGCTGACCACGCCGCCGCCGATCACAAACATATCCAAATCGAGAATGTTCACCAGGCCGGCGAGGAGAATTCCCAGCACCTCTCCGAAGCGACGGAAGATGCGTTGTGCATCGGCGTTTCCGTGCATCGCGAGATGGTAGATCGACTTGGCGCTGAACTCCGGGCCGGAAGCTGCAGCCTTGGCCAGTTCGGGCGCTTGCCCGGAGTCGATCGCTTCGCGAGCCATGCGCATCACCGCACTTGCCGAGGCATAGCGCTCGGCGCAACCGTGGTTGCCGCAGCCGCAGGGAACACCGTTGGGTTCGATGGTGACGTGTCCAAATTCGCCGGCCATGCCGCTCATACCGTAAAAAATCTTCCCGTTGAGAATGATGGCGCCGCCGATGCCGGTGCCCAGAGTCAGCATCGCCATGTTGTCGACGCCCCGGGCCGCGCCCAGCCATTGTTCGCCAAGAGCTGCAACGTTGGCATCATTGTCGAGAAAGATGCGGGCTCCGAGGCGGCGTTCGATCTCGTCGCGCACGGGATAATCGGACCACTCGGGAAGAAGATTCGCCGACTTGCGCATCATGCCGGCCTCGACGTCAATGATGCCGGGGACGCCGATGCCGGCGCCAAGAAATTTACCCTCGTTGCGATGGCGCTCGGTCAGGTGACGGATGGCGTCGCACATTTCTCCGATGACGTAATCGCGGCCCAGAGCGAGTTTCACGCCGGTGGTGATCTTTTCCAGCATCTTGCCTTCGGTGTTGATGGCCGCGATGCGCAGGTTGGTGCCGCCCATATCGACACCGATGGAGTAGTCGGGCATAACGGAAGAGAGTAACAGAAAATATTGCTGAATGATGAATAAGGAAGCGAGCCCAACGCGCGATTTATTGCGTCGCAAAAAGCGCGACGCATCGCGCGGCTCGCCCAGATCCTTCAACGGGCAAAATGCGCCCGTTTCAGGATGACAGCCTTACTTCTGGCAGTTGGGGCAGTAGTGGCTGCTGCGGCCGGCTATGACGACGCGTTTGATGGGCGTTTTGCAGGCGAGGCAGGGCTGGGCTTCGCGGCCGTAGACGCGGTGTTGCAGCTGGAAGAAACCTTCCTCGCCGTCGGCGCCGACATAGTCGGAGATCGAGGAGCCTCCGAGGGCGATGGCTTCTTTCAGAACTTCTTTTACGGCGTTGTGAAGATTGGTGAGTTGATCGCGAGTGATCGACAAGGCACGGCGACGAGGGCGGATGCCAGCGCGGAACAGAGATTCATCCGCATAGATATTGCCTACACCGCGCAGAAGTTTCTGGTTGAGGAGAGCGCTCTTGATGGGAGTTTTGCGTCCGCGAAACAGGGCGATGAAGGATTCAAGATCGATCTCGAGGGGCTCGGTGCCGGTGGCATCGAACTGGGCGGAAGTGGTGACGCTGAGAACGTCCGAAGCGGCGGGGATCGACGAAGCGTACTTCCCTGCCCGAGGCCAGCTTGAGAATGGCATGGGTGTGTTTGGCGACTTCAGTTTGCGGATCGCAGACGCGCAGGCTGCCCGTCATGCCGAGGTGGACGATCCATTGGGCGCGGCCGGGTGTGGGGCGGACACTCTTGTCCGCCTCTGCGTGCGCTGTGGATGGACTAGAGGTCGAGATAACTCTCGATCCCTGAGGCTTTCTTGTTCGCTTCCGGCCTTTAGCGGGCATGAGTGCCCGCTCCACACCACCCACACGTTCTAAGTCGAAGACGATGTGCTTGCCCATGCGGCGGACGGCGGTGATGCGGCTTTGCTCTAGCGCGGCGGCGATCACGGGCGCAGGAGATTTCAGCGGTTCTTTCTTTTGGCCTAGCCAGACGGATTCGACAACGTCTCCGGTGACGCGTTTCGCCAGACCGCGCGCGATGGTTTCGACTTCGGGGAGCTCGGGCATTTTGTTTAAGAACGGAACATCATAACCACTAAGGACAGGAAGGTGCACGAAGGAAATCAGAACAACATAACCACCAAGGACACTAAGGTGCACGAAGGAAATCGGACAGCGAGGCGGCTTCTAATTCCCCTCACGGTTTGGTCGTGGACCTGAGACGCGACGGATGGACATTTTGTTCTTCTGGTAATTGAAGTCTGAGGACTCAGATGGGTCCTTGTGTCAATGTAAGGGAATTTGATGCACGAACCCTGTTCCCGGACGCATCGTAGGACTTTGCAACTAAGAGACAATCGTTGTCAGCGAATGTGCGATGCTGCCGTATGTGAGTTTAGTTCCCGGGAATGACCGCCCATGAAGATTCTGAAAGCTTTCGCTCTACGGCTGCTGATCATACTGGGCATTATCGTTTTGTTGGGTGCGGTAGCCATCCGGCGGGGCTTTCGCGCGACCGCAGTGCCACCTGCCTGGGAGGCCACTCTGGCTCGCAGCATAAGAAATCTCGCTATTCCCATGCATGAGCGGAGAACGAAAAATCCCCTGGCCGCAACTCCTGACGCGCTGGGGCAAGGCAGAGAGTTCTTTCTGAATCAATGCGCCTCCTGCCACGGAATCGATGGAAGCGGCAAAACGGCGATTGGCCTGAATCTGTATCCGCGAGTTCCAGATTTGCGCGCGGGGGCGACGCAGAATCTCACGGATGGCGAACTGCACTACATCATTGAGAACGGCGTCCAACTCACGGGAATGCCCGCTTGGGGCACGGCCCACGAGGAATCGTCCGAGAATGGCTGGAAACTTGTGGCCTTCATTCGCAGCTTTCGGCCACTCCCGCAGGAGGAGCGCACGCATCAGGGGGCGAGTACAGCCCGTTACGTCGGCTCAGAGGCCTGCGCGAAATGTCATCGGCAGATCTACGAGCGATGGAAAAAGACGCCGATGGCGAACGTAGTGCGCGATCCGCACAATCAGCCTGACGCCATCATTCCTGATCTGGCGACCAACATCGTGGCCAAGTTTACGAAAGAGCAAGTTGCCTTTGTCTATGGCACCCTTTGGAAGCAGCGCTATTTCACCAAAATTGGCGACGATTACTTTCCATTGCCGGTGCAGTGGGATATCGGCAATCGAGCGTGGCGGCCCTACCTGGTTCCCAAGGGAGGAGACTGGTGGGCGGCGCTATATCCGCCGGACAATAGGCGGCGGCCCACCGGCCCGTTATGCGACGGCTGTCATTCAGTGGACTATGACATTCACACCAAGCGCGTGGCCGAATGGAATGTGGGTTGTGAGCGCTGCCACGGACCGGGGAGCGAACACGCGGCGCATCCAACTCGTGGCAACATCGTCAATCCCGCACAAATGGATTCCGTGGCCTCCAATGACACGTGCATTCAATGCCATTCGCAGGGGCAGCCGTTGACCAATCCGATCGAGGGAAAATATTACGATTGGCCCGTCGGCTACCGCGTGGGCTTAAAGCTGCAGGACTTCTGGAAGCTGGAAGACTGTACGCTGGGTCAAACGACTTTTTACTACTTCCCCGATTGCACGGCTCACAAGAACCGCATGCAGGGAAATGACTTCGCGCAAAGTGTGATGTACCGGCGTGGGGTTACGTGCTCATCGTGCCATGACGTGCACGGCACGCCGAAATACGCCCAGCTAAGAAAATCTGTCGATCAGATATGCCTGGATTGCCACGGTCCTTCGACACCGAACGGTCCGCACACTGCGTCTCTCGACGAGCACACGCATCATAAACCAGGCAGCCCGGGTAGTCAGTGCGTGGCTTGTCATATGCCGGCGATTGAGACGGAGGGCGCTCCGGGAGCGCTCGTGCACGCCCATACGTTCCGGTTCATCCCAGTTTCCGCGACGGATAAGTATGGAATTCCCAATCCCTGTACGACCTGTCACAAGGATAAGTCCACAGCGTGGGCAGAAGAGGCGATGCGCCAGTGGCCCGGCGGTGTTCCCTGGCAAGGCCTGCGTTGAGTTCCGGAACCGACAGGGGCCGAGGCTTAGTCCTTGAGCGGAACGACCGCGCTGCCGTCGCGGCAGAAGGTGGCGACTTTCTGGAGGTCGCCATTACTGTTGGGGACAGTCATCACGGGGCCATAGCAGTAGACAGCATGGCCAGTGGCGGCGAAGTACCAGCGTCCGCCTTTGGCATGCCGGGTGAGTTGGGTGGAAGGCTGGCGCATGGGCTTTTGGGGTGCAAGCGAGCCGAGGGGCAGACTAAACAACAAGGCTAGGGTCAGAACCTTCATTGTTTTTTCCTAGTACTTTCTCATTCACTACCACTGCGCAGGCTTGAGCCTGTCTTTTAGATCGCAATCAAACTAGATCGTGATCAACGCCCGCTTGCTGTCCGCCAGGTCCGACGCGGGACGGGAGGGCATGCGGAAGGGCTTTGTCGCCTGATTCTGGTTACGAGGTGCTGTCTGGGTAGACGGGGCGTGCTTTGCTGGAGCCTGGGTCGACGGGTTCTGGGACGACGGGTTCTGGGACGACGGGTTGTGCGAAGACGGGGCTTGGGTCAAAGCCGCCTGGGCGCGCTCAACACTGGCCTTCATCTTCATGGCAGACAATTGCGTGCTATCGCCGAAGAGCTCGCCAATCAGAGCGCGCTGTGATTCGATCGTCCGTCCCTGTTCCACGATCAGCATGGTCATCAGGCCGTACGAGATCAGGAACAGCACGGTCAGAAGCGGCAGCCAGCCATGCTTCCGGGGTGCGGCGGGTGCTTCGAAATTCTTGAGTTCGGCGGATTCGACTATCCCGAATAAGGTCGTCAAGTGGCGCTCCATCCTTGCCGCAAATGCGGCAGGTACTGGGGGAAGTGCACCCGGGGAGCCAATGAGATGGTCCTGGTTAAGTCATTGACTATAAAGGTGTTTAACGAATGGCCCGGGCAACGAACGAGGGGAATACTATGCAAGTCGCTGCACATAATGAGAAGCCTTGATTGGTCGTTTGTTGGTCGTTGAAGTGAAAGCATGGCGGAACCGGGGTCTGTTCGCTTTTGGGAAAGTTACTCTTTTGGGATGGCCTTGGTTACCGTAGTTACTTTTAAGAATGGCCGCGATTGCCTAGCATCGAATCACGAAGTGATGCACACAAAATACTTTCTCAGGACCCCCATCATGCGTATGCGGTACGCTCTGATTCTGGCTCTCGCGTTTTCTTGTTGCTTTGGACCCGCAGGATTGGCCCAAAGTCAGCAATCTTCGAACGAAACTGGACGTAAACTCGTTCGTAAAGTGGATCCTCGCTATCCTGACATCGCCAAGAGGATGAACCTGGCCGGCACCGTCAAGGTCATCGCCGTGGTTGCGGCGGACGGCAAAGTGACGAAGGTTGAACCGGTGGGAGGCAGCCCCATTCTGGTGGAAGCCGCGGAAAGCGCGATCACCCAGTGGAAGTTTGCCCCGGCCGGAGGGGAATCCAAGGAAACCGTCGAGTTGCACTTCACGCCCTAGCGGTGTCGGACGCTGTGGATTGATCCAGCCCGTGCAGTTCTATTTCCCGAGCACAAGCTTGGCGATCGTGACCAACTGCATGTTCGACGTGCCTTCGTAGATCTTGCCGATCTTGGCGTCACGCCAGTATTTCTCTACGGGATAGTCCTTGGTGAATCCATAGCCGCCGTAGATCTCGATGGCCAGTGAGGTCACGCGCTCGGCTACCTGCGAGGCGAAGAGTTTGGTCATGGCGGCTTCTTTCACGAAGTTCACGCCCGCGTCTTTCATGCGGGCACAGTTGTAGACCATCAGACGGGCAGCCTCGATCTCGGTAGCCATCTGAGCGATCTGGAACTGGATGCCCTGAAAGTCGGCAATGGCTTTACCGAACTGCTTGCGCTCGACCGCGTACTTGCAGGCAAACTCCCAGGCGCCGCGGGCCAGGCCGATCATTTGCGCGCCGATGCCAATGCGGCCTTCATTGAGCGTCTCGATGGCGATCTTGTAGCCCTTGCCGGGCTCTCCCAGCACGTTTTCTTTGGGGACGCGGCAATCTTCCAGAATCAGTTCGCAGGTGGACGACGCGCGGATGCCCAACTTGTCTTCTTTCTTGCCGACAGTGAATCCGGGGAAGTCTTTTTCGATCAGGAATGCGGTGATCCCTTTGTATCCGGCGCTGGGATCGAGGGTGGCGAAGAGGACAAATAATCCAGCCTCTTTACCGTTGGTGATCCAGAGCTTGCGGCCGGTGAGGATGTAGTCGGAACCTTTGAGCGTGGCGCGAGTTTGCAGCGCGAAGGCGTCGGAGCCCGATCCGGCTTCGCTGAGGGCGTAGGCGCCGACGATCTCGCTGGCCATGCGGGGCAGGTAACGCTTCTTCTGCTCTTCACTGCCCCAGCGCAGCAGTGCGTTGTTGACCAGAGTGTTCTGCACGTCGACGATCACGCCGGAAGAGGCATCGACGCGAGAGAGCTCCTCGACGGCCAGGATCGCCTCGAAGAACTTGGCGCCGCCGCCGCCGTATTGCTCGGGAATCTCGATGCCCATCAGTCCGAGCTGAAAGAAATCGTGGATGAGGTCTTTGTCGAAGACACCTTCCTCGTCCATCTCCTTGACCAGAGGCCGGACTTTTTCGTCGGCAAACTGGCGGATGTTGTCGCGGAAAAGAATCTCGTCTTCCGTCAAGGTGGTCAGCGGAGCGGGCGTGGCAGCTTGCAGAGTTTCGGGCATGGGGGACACCTTCTTATCAGAGATGGGCAAACTGTTAATGTTAGCACCGCTTCGGTCTAGGTTGGATGGACGATCGCGGGCGCGGCTTCGAAGACCCTTGGCTCCAGACTCTCTCAGTGAACTCTGCCAATTCCTCTGCGGGTTTGCGGTGAAGATCTCTTTTAACCGCAGAGAGCGCAGAGAACGGCGCTGAGATCGCTGAGAACTGCTGTGAACTGCTGTGAACTTACTAAAGAACGCGAGCCTTCGGCTGCTATATGCCTCACTGCGAAGTAGTGGCTTGCAGGATACACCTTAGGGGCGCGCTCAGAATGCCTTGGCTTCAGACTTTATCAGCGAACTTTGCGAATTCCTCTGCGTGCTCTGCGGTCAAGATCTTTTTTACCGCAGAGAGCGCGCGGAGAAGATGCCGCTGAGATCGCTGAGGAACCCAACGAACGAACTTCGACCGGCTTACAGTGACTACATGGCAAGAGATGAAGCGCCCTTTATCCCCAATCTTTGTGTATATTTCTACTTCCGTTTTTTGCTTTGATTTTCACAACGTTTATTGAGAGGGCCAATCCATGGGACGAATCTTGGGACGTTACCGCGTTGTTCTGGTCGCTGGACTGCTGCTTTTCACGTCGTTTCCGCTGTGGGCGCAAGGCACCGCTGAGGAGCGCATTCTTTTCCACGCCCAGATATTTACCGGTGATCCGCAGAATCCGTATGCGGAAGCCGTCGCGATCCGGGGCGACAAAATTCTCGCGGTCGGAAATCTTCCTGACGTGCAGAAGGCCGTTTCCGCCAACGCGGAGCGCGTCGATCTTGAGGGCAAGAGCCTGTTTCCCGGTTTCATCGATTCGCACAGCCATTCCATCGATGGCGGGCTTGGATTGATCGCGGCCGATGCTACCGACAAAGTGAATTCGCTCGACCAGCTTCCGGCTTTTGTCGAAGACGCCAAGAAGTCAGGGCGCGGCATGCGCGGCGATATTGTGGAGATCCTTGGCCTGCCGCTGGCGTTCTGGTCGCATCCGGAACGTCCTCAACGCCGACTTCAGCAGCGGCGCGTATCAGAACCAGGCCGTCTTGCTGCGCGGCATGGATGGTCACACCGCGTGGGCCAATCGTGCCTTGCTGCAGCGGGCGGGCATCACAGCGGATTTTCTGAAAAAACTCACGCCGGACGAACGTGCTTACTACGGGGTCGACAAAAACATGCAGCCCAACGGCTTCCTAGTCGACGCCGGCACCGAGAAGATCGAACCGCTTCTCCCCAAGCCCACCGACGCCCAGTTGCTCGCTGCCGGGCGCGCGGCGCTGCAGTACAACTACAGCCTGGGCATTACGGCCTGGCTCGATCCGCTGGCCACCGACTACGTGTTGCGCGCCTACAAGATGCTCGCTGACCACGGCGAGCTCAACTCCGAGATCGACGCCTTCCCGCGCGTTCTGTCGAAAGATCCGGCCGCCGAACTCGCCACCGTGCAGAAGACGCGCCAGGAATACGGGAACATTCCGCATCTCCACGTGACCGGAATCAAGATTTTCGCCGACGGAGTCGCAGAATTTCCGTCGCAAACGGCGCACCTGACCAAGCCTTACAAGAACACCGGCCACAATGGGGATCTGCTGTTTGATCCCAAGAAGTTCGCTGAACTTTGTATCTCGGCCGACAAGCAGGGGCTGATCATCCACGTTCACGCCATCGGCGACGGCGCGGTGAAAGCCGCGCTGGATGGCATTGCCGCCGCGCGCGCTGCCAATGGAGATTCGCATCTCCCGCACACGCTGACGCACGAGCAGTTCGTTCGGCCGGAAGATTTTTTCCGTTTCCGCGAGTTGGGGGTGGTCAGCGCGCTGCAGCTTTTTTGGGCAGAGGCCGCCAATGACACGATCGAAATCCTGAAACCGTACGTGGATGCGGATATTTACAGGTGGCAGTATCCGGCGCGTTCGATTCTCGACAACGGTGGAATCATCTCCGGCGCCAGCGATTGGCCGGTCTCTACGGCCAACGTGTTTCGCGCGATCTATCAGGCGGAAACCCGCAAGGGAGTGGAAGGAGTGCTGGATGCATCGGAGGACATGCCGCGCGAAGCGATGTTCTACGCCTATACGCGCAACTCGGCGCATGCTATGAATCTGGATTCCATCGGATCGATTGTGCCGGGGAAGCGCGCCGACCTGGTGCTGCTGGATCGCGACGTGCTCACTGTCTCTCCGGAAGAAATGCGCGATACCAAAGTGGTGTGGACGATGGTGGCGGGAAAGACCGTTTACCGGCCGAAGTGAGCAACCGCGGTGAACCCGAGGCAGGTCAGGAGGCTGATCAGCAAGCTAGGATGCGTTCTTTTTGGAGGGACCAACCGGAGTCCGTCGGCCTGCAGGATGCGCTTGATCTGGCTCTTGGCATGAAGCGACCACGGGCCTGCGGTATCGAGCTTGATGTAGCACTGCCAGTGCTTGAGCGCCTTGCGGGGCTCGCGCAGTTTTTCGTAGGCCAGCGCGAGATTGTAGTGGGCATCGGCGTAGGTGGGAGCAAGCTGAATTGCGATCTTGTAAGTCAGGACCGCTTCCTGCACGCGTCCGGTTTCGTCGAGCACGTTGCCCAGGTCGAAATAAGCCAAGGCGTAGCGCGGATCGGATTCAATCGCGTGACGGTAGTGCTTCTCAGCCTGCGCAAAATCCTGGCGATTGTAATAAAGCGTGCCGAGATTGATGTGAGCGGCGGCGTGCGCGGGCTCGAGATCGAGCACCTTGTGATAGGCGGCGATGGCTTCCGCCTGAGTGCTCGGATTTTCCTCCAGAGCAACTCCGCGCGCGAACCAGGCGGTCACTTCATGATCGCGAGGTGTGGGCTCGGGCTTGGGAACGGGCGTGCTGGTCACCACCTTTTCGCGCTCGGAGAAATCCATCAGGAACTGTCCGGCGATTGGCTCGAGCAGCTTGCCCTCATGGCGAAACGCGACGCGGTGCTTGTTCGTCGACCATGTTCCCGCTTCGAGCAGCGGATTCTCGACTCCGGCAGCCCTCTTGCGCATGGCATCGAGCGACTGGCGGATGACATTGGGGCGCACGCTCATGGCGCAGAGATCTCGGATCTTCTTGATCTCGAGCATGTCAGAGAAAGAATAGGAGTCGGCGGAACGTCGCCAGGCCTGCTCGCTCCCAGTTGGCTAACTGGCGCGGCGTGATGTGGAGAATCCTGAGTAAATCGGCTCGGCTGTACACGGGACTGAATTCGTCGCTCCTGCGCCCTCCGCAAAAGCGTTCCGCGGTCATTATCTTTCAACTCGCAAACCTAACGCAACAGGGAACGCTGTGAAAGCCTGTGGAGAACCTGGTTGATTTACATGCAGCGGAAATGGTGCAATGGGCAGCCATTAGCAGTTGGCAATTAGCCATTAGCAGTCTCCGCTGGTCGCGCGAAGACAGCAATTCACCACGGAGACACGGAGGCACGGAGAAATTCCATTGTTCTTCTCCGTGCCTCGTTGTCTCCGTGGTAGAAAAAAAACCTACACCGCGACCACGGCTGACTGATATTCCTCGTAGGTGCCTTTGAAGTCGGTGATCTTGTGGTTGCTCTCGAAGTGCCAGATGCGGGTGGCGACCTCGTCGATCAGATCGTGGTCATGGGTGACCAGGAAAACCGTCCCGTGATGGCGCTGTAGGGCGATGTTGAGCGCGTTGATCGATTCGAGATCGAGGTGGTTGGTGGGCTCGTCGAGCACGAGAACGTTGGGCTTTTGCAGCATCAGTTTGCAAAAGAGCAGGCGAGCCGCTTCGCCGCCCGAGAGAACGCTGGTGGACTTAGTGGCTTCGTCGCGGGCAAAAAGCATCTGGCCGAGGATTCCGCGGAGTTCCTCAGTGACGGCGGCGCCGTCCCACTGATGCAGCCACTCGATTGCGGCGGTGCCGGTTTCGATGAGGCTGCGATGATCCTGCGCGAAGTATCCGATGGAGGCTTCATGTCCCCAGATTACTTTGCCAGAATCGACGAACTGGCCGTCGTAGCCGCTGGTCTTGCGTAGTTCAGCTTCGGGCGTGGTCGGAGAATTCGCCAGCAAAGCGTTCAGCAGGGTTGTCTTCCCTGCTCCGTTGCGCCCCATGAGCGCGATCTTTTCTCCGCGCGAGATGCTGGCAGTGAAATCACGAATCACGCGATTGTCATCATAGGCCTTGCTCAGATGCTCGATTTCGAGGATGTGCTTACCCGAGGGCCGCTTCTGCTCGAACTTGATGAACGGGCGCTGAATATTGGATTTCGCCAGTTCGGTGACCTGCAGGCGCTCGACTTCTTTGCGGCGTGACTGCACCTGGCTGGACCGCGTGCCGGCGGCGAAGCGCGCAATGAATTCGTTCAACTGGGCAATCTTTTTCTCGCGCTGCGCGTTCTGCGATTCGATCTGCGACCGCACCTGCGTCTTGGCGACGACCATGTCGTCATAGCTGCCGGTGTAAGTGATGATGGTCTCGTAGTCGATGTCAGCAATGTGAGTGCAGATGCTGTTCAGGAAATGGCGGTCGTGCGAGATGGCGATCACCACGCCGTCGTAGGCATTCAGAAATCCCTGCAGCCAATGGATGGAGTCGAGGTCGAGGTGGTTCGTAGGCTCGTCGAGCAGCAGAGCCTGCGGATGTCCGAACAAGGCCTGCGCCAGTAGCACGCGGACTTTTTGTCCACCCTGCAGTTCGCCCATCTTGCGGGCATGCAACTTTTCGGCAATGTCGAGGCCTTGCAGAAGAATGGCGGCATCGCTTTCGGCGGAGTATCCGTCTTCTTCGCCGACAATGCCTTCGAGTTCGCCGAGTTTCATGCCGTCTTCGTCGGTCATGTCGTGCTTGGCGTAGATGGCGTCGCGCTCTTGCATGGCGGCCCACAGGCGCTTGTTGCCCATGATGACGGTATCGATCACGGAGTAGGCGTCAAAGGCAAACTGGTCCTGGCTCAAGACGCCGAGCTTGCGCGGGCGGACGACGGTGCCCTTCTGCGGCTCGAGCTCGCCGCTGAGCAGATTCATGAACGTCGATTTGCCGGCGCCGTTGGGGCCGGTGAGACCGTAGCGCTTCCCGGGGGTGAACGCCGTGGAAACTTCTTCGAACAAGATTTTTGCGCCGTAGCGCATGGAAACGTTGCTGACGGAAAGCATAGTTCTGGCTTCTTCGATCCTTTAAGCTTCTGAATTTCTTCAGGAATTGCGGGGAAATCCGCCCAAGACGGTGCTGCCGCTGGTGTTCATAGAATAACACGGCCAGTACAGGGGGGATGGAGTCCTGGGTAGTGGTGCAGTTTGAAAAGATTTGTATCAGGGCATCGCTTCAGCGATGCCGTAACATCGGAAAATACGAGCGGCTTTTAGCCGCTGGGGTCTTAGCCCGCGCTGGCAGCGGCTAAAGCCGGTCACGTGCGCGCGCTTTGGCATGCCTGAAGGCATGCCCTGATACAAATCTTTTCAAACTGCACCACTACCGAATCCTGTGGAGGAACGACCAGATTCCGCAGTGGATTGCCACACTCGACGCAGAACCACAATGCTGAAGGATAGCCGGGTATTGTTTCCAGCGAACTCTGCGGCCTTCGCCGCGCTCTCTGCGGTAAAAGCTTAAACGCAGAGGACACCGAGAAAGGCCGCAAAGCTCGCTGAGAAAATCCTGGCTACTTGATCTGAGTTTCAGCTGCCTGGACCAACTGCTCCACCGGCGCAGTCACTTGCAGCAGCAGCCCTGCCACCGGCTTTTTGGCTTGCTCGATCACGGTTGATTGCTGCGCCTTCCACAGGTCAGGCTCGGGCTGGCCTTTATCGAGATAATCCAATGCCTGCAGCCCGGCAGCGGCCAGCATTGCCAGGTTCTGCGAGATGGGAGCGTCTTCTTCGAGCAGCGACGATGACTCCAGTAATCCATGAAGCTTGGCATCATTGCCGCGCCAGAGCATGAGCCAGGTGCGAATGTGCGCCTCGGCCGCCTGGTCCTTATAGCCGCTGCGGATGAATTGCTGCACCAGATCGCTGAACTGGCGCGCGGTGTCGCTCTCCGGATAGGCCGCATCGATCAGATGATTCAGAGGCATGTGGAAATCGATGGGACCTCTTTGCTCTTCGCTCCAGCGGCTGTAATCCTTGACCGGTTCGACCACGTCGGCGAGAACGCGCAAGGGCGCAACATCGGCGGTTCCGGCCATGCGCTGCAGCATGCGGTCGCGCGCGGAATTGTGTGCCAGTCCCAGCGATTCGAGCTCGAGACTGACGGCTCGCATGCGCGCGTACATCGAATTCACATCGACCACGTCCTGAGGCGACCAGAGACGCTCGGCGATCACGGCATTGCGCGGCCAGATGTGCGAATCGACATTCTCGGGCGTGACCCATTCGGCCCACTGGCATGACTCGCCGCCGAGAATCAGTTGCTTCTGTTCGGGGGTAAGGGTTGCCGCAGCGCCGCTCATGGGATCGACCGCGTAGTGGCGCGCCGCCGGCCACATCAGGTCGAGATAGTATCCGTAGGAAAGCAATCCGCGATAGCCCTGCTGCGCTGCCACAGCCAACGATTGCTGGCCGCGCCACGACTGCACCACGATGCTCTTGGGCAGGTCGGGATGAAGGATCTCGTCCCATCCGACCATGATCTTGTGATTTTTGGTCAGAATCTTTTCCAGGCGCTGGTTGAAATACGCCTGCAGGTCCTGATTGTTCTTCATGCCATGCGCATGAATGAATTCCTGAATTTTCGGATTGGCATTCCACTGCTTGCCGTCGACCTCGTCGCCGCCGATGTGAAAGTAGGCATCGGGGAACAGCTTCGACATTTCCGCGATGAATTTTTCCAGGAACTTGTAGGTTGATTCGCGCGTGGGATCCATGATCGGATCGCCGTCTTCCAGCGTGAACGGGCCGGGTCCGCTGGCGAGGTCGGGATATCCGACGACCCACGAGCGGCTGTGACCGGGCATATCGAATTCGGGAACAACGCGGATGCCGCGGTCGTGCGCGTAGGCGATGAACCCGCGAATCTCCGCCTGCGTGTAGTACAGACCGTCGGAGCCCATCTCCTGCAACTTCGGAAAAGTCTTGCTCTCGACGCGGAAGCCCTGATCGTCGGACAGATGCCAGTGCAGCACGTTCATCTTCACGGCGGCCATGCCGTCGAGGTCGCGCTTGAGCACATCAAGCGGGATGAAATGGCGGCTCACATCAATGAGCATGCCCCGCCAGGGAAACCGTGGCCGATCTTTGATGGTGACGGCGGGCGCGGCGAAGCCAGTGGGCGTGATCTGGACAAGTTGCAGAAAAGTTTGCAGGCCGCGGAGCACGCCCAGCGGCGTGGGCGCGGTAAGTTGCGCCGACGAGTCGGTCACCGTCAGTTCGTAAGATTCGTCTTCCCCGAGTTTCTGCACGGCTTCGCGGCCGTGGTCGGCATGAACGGTCAGGGGAGGAGGAGCGTCGGGCTTCGGACGAAACGGAATTCCCGTTTGCTGGGAGAGTTGCGTTGTGAAGCGTTGAACCTCGGCGTCCAGTGACGCATCGTGCGCGCCGGCGACCGAAACCGAAAACGACCGTGTAATCGGCAACTGGCCCGGCCCCGTTTGCACGCTCGCGGGCATGGGCATGAGGTTGAGTTGGGGTTGGGATTGGGCGGGGGCGAAGACAGCCAGGAGGAGTACCGCGAGTAGGACTGTAAAGCCTTGCAGAGCTCTCAAGAGATCACCTCGGTAGTATTTCAGGGCCAATTCTGCGCGCCGTGATAGATGCGCATTACTTCTACGATTTGATTTTGAATCCTGTAGACGACGATGTAGGGAAGGCCGGGGAAGACCAGTTCACGGGTGCCTTCGATCCGGCCTTTGCGGCCGCGACGTGGAAAGTCCCGCAGACTACCGCAGCCGTCGTAGAGAATCGACGCCACATCGGCGGCCGCAGAGGGATTGTCTTTCTGAATATGCTGCACGATATTGTAGAGGTCGTTGGCGGCGGGAGTGGTCCAGCGCAGGCGCATCAGGAGCGCAGTATCTGCTTCAGCTTCTTTGCGACTTCCTCGTGCTCAACGAAGTCTCCGCGGTCCGCGGCTGCCAATCCTAGGTTCACCGCTTCGACAAAACGAGAGTCATCTTCGAGGTAATGGCTCAACACTTGCTGCGCCAATTCGTCTGTCTTCAAGCCTCGTTGGGCGGCGATTTGCGCCAACTGCGCCTCTTTTTCGGGATGTAAGCGGATTTCCATAGCCCCAGTCTAGGAAGGTTGATTTGACCTGTCAAATCCACCCGGTTGCTTTGCGTCTCTGCCTCATCAGTGTCCTCCGCCCAACTCGCGCACGATTCCGCCCACGAACTGCTTGGCGTCGCCGAACAGCATCAGCGTGCGGTCGAGATAGTACAGCGGATTGTCGATGCCGGCGAAGCCCGGGTTCATGCTGCGCTTGATCACCATGACAGTGTGGGCTTTGTCGACGTCGAGAATCGGCATGCCGAAGATCGGGCTTGACTGATCGGTACGCGCCGCGGGATTGGTCACGTCGTTGGCGCCGATGATAAGGGCGACGTCGGTTTGCGGGAAGTCGCCATTGATCTCGTCCATTTCGATGAGGCGGTCGTAGGGGATGTCAGCCTCGGCCAGCAGCACGTTCATGTGACCGGGCATGCGTCCGGCGACGGGATGGATGGCGAAGCGGACGTCGATTCCCTTCTTGGTGAGAACGTCATAAAGCTCGCGCACTTTGTGCTGCGCCTGCGCGACGGCCATGCCATAGCCGGGAACGATGACAACTTTGTTCGCGGCGGCGAGAATACCTGCCGCTTCCTCGGGTGTGGCGCTGCGCACGACTCGTTCTTCTTTTACGCCGGCAGCGGACACCTGAACTTGCCCGAACGCTCCGAACATCACGTTGGTGAAAGAACGATTCATGGCCTTGCACATGATCACGGACAGGATGAAGCCGGAAGATCCATCGAGCGCGCCCGCGACCACCAGCACCTTGCTGTTCAGAACAAAGCCTAATAACGCCGCCGAAAAGCCTGCGTAGGAATTCAGCAGCGAAATCACGGTCGGCATGTCTGCGCCGCCAATCGGAGTCACCAGCAGCACTCCGAAAATCAGCGCCACAATTACCATGATCGGAAACAGCATCGCGTGCGCGGGATTCACCACCAACGCCACCGCCAGCCCCAGGGCTGCTCCCAGCACCGACAGGCTGACGATATTTTGTCCGCGATAGACAACAGGCCGCTGCGGCAGGATTTCCTGCAGCTTTCCCGCAGCGATCACGCTGCCCGTAAACGTCAGTGACCCGATAATGACTTCCAGTGCGATCTCGCCCATTTGAAAGCGCGTGACCGGCGCTGTGCCCACGTAAAACTCGGCGATGCCGATCATGGCTGCCGAAAGCGCGCCGAAGGCATGGCTCAAAGCCGTCCGCTGCGGCACGGCCGTCATCTGCACCAACCCGAGTGGGATGCCCACCCCCGCGCCGATGATCAGCGTGATCAAGATCCACTTGTACTGCACCAGTTCGGGGTTGAAGAGTGTGGCGATAACCGCCAGCGCGGCGCCGATCTCTCCTGCCAGGACGCCCCAGCGCGCACTCGCCGGCGAACTCAGGAACCTGAGAGAAAGAATAAAGAGAACAACCGCGACAATGTAGGCGAAATCGAGATATTGCTGAAGGGCAAACGCGTTCATGATTGTTTTGACCTGCCGGACTTGAACATGCGCAGCATGCGGTCAGTAATCAAGAATCCGCCCACCATATTGCTGAACGACGCCGCTACCGCAATCGCACCCAGCACCGTAGTAAGCCGGGTCTCATGCCGTCCGGCGATGATGATTGCCGCAACGACGACGATCGCGTCAAGGGCGTTGGTCAGCGACATGAGCGGCGTGTGGAGCAGGGGTGAAACACGCCGGATTACTTCAAAGCCCACGAAGCCGGCTAGGATGAATACATAAAGATTGGAAATGAAATCCGCTGGCATACTTGCTCCTTTGCGCGCGATCGATCAGATTGCTGCCGGTGGCGACGAACGCTCCGGTTGTGGTTCTCAATTGTCATCCTGAGCGGACGGGTTGCTCCGCGAAGCGGAGCAGCCACGGAGTCGAAGGACCCCTATGCTCTTGCCGGCGGCTTGCGTTGCGAGGCGTTCTCACCGTGGCCCGCGCACGACGCGCCGTTGGAATTCCCTACGACCGCGAAGATTCGTACCGGTCATAGGGATCCCTCGACTGCGCAAAAATTCGCTTCGCGAATTCTTGCTCCGCTCAGGATGACAAGTTTAGAAAGAACGCTAGCAGCACGGCCGAACCGTACTGTCCAAAAACTCCTCTTACGATTTCGCCGAACTCTATCCCCCTGCGGGCGCCAGAGCCGGAAGCTTGAAAAATTCGCGCACGCGGGCATTCACGATCTCGCCGCCGGTAGTGATCAACGTCTCGCGGACAATCTCGTCCTGCGGATTCAACTGCAGCTTGCCGTCTTTTACCAGGTACGTCAGATACGCCGTCAGGTTGCGGGCATACATCTGGCTGGCGTGATAGGGGATGCTGCTCGCCAGATTGATGGCGCCGATAATGGAGACGCCATGCGCCGTTACCGTTTCGCCCATGCGCGTAAGCTCGCAGTTGCCGCCGCGCTCGGCCGCCAGATCGACGATCACCGAACCGGGGGCCATTCCCTTCACCATGTCCGCGGTAATCAGCACCGGCGATTTCTTGCCGGGGATCACCGCAGCGGTGATGACGATGTCGCTTTCGGCGACCACGCGCGTCAGCAGTTCACGCTGGCGGGCATAGAAGGTCTCGTCCTGGGCGGTGCCGTAGCCGCGGGCGTCCTGCGCATTCTGCGCTTCGATGGGAAGTTCGATGAAGCGCCCGCCGAGACTTTGCACTTGTTCTTTGGCGGCCGGACGCATGTCGTAGGCGCTCGCCACTGCTCCCAGGCGGCGCGCCGTCGAGATGGCTTGCAGTCCGGCGACTCCCGCGCCAATGACGAACACGCGCGCCGGCGTAATCGTGCCCGCGGCCGTGGTCATCATGGGGAAAATGCGGGGCGAGGTTTCGGCCGCAATCAATACGGCCTTATATCCACAGCAGGTGGCCATCGATGAAAGCGCATCCATGCTCTGGGCCCGTGTGGTGCGCGGCATCAGTTCCACGGAGAGAGCCGTGACCCCGGCTTGCGCGATCTGCTGCACGACCTCTGCCGAGCCAAAGGGGCGCAGAAATCCAATCAGCACCTGCCCTTGTCGCAACAGCGGGAGGTCGGCTTTGCCCGTGACATCGTTGGAGCCGTAGCAGAGTACTTGAACGACAATGGCGGCGGTGGCAAAGACGGCGGTGCGGTCCGCAACAATCTTCGCGCCCTTTTCCACATACGCTGCGTCGGGATAGCCGGCCTGCTCGCCCGCGCCCGATTCGACGATCACTTCCAGCCCGGCCTTGGTGAGATTTGGAATAACGACGGGAACGAGGGCAACCCGACGTTCTCCGGGATAGCTTTCTTTCGGAACTCCGACAATCACGCGGGTTATCCTTTCCGTTCGCTCCCGGCTCGGGCCAGATCCCATCCCCGGGGTGTGGGCTAGCTCGCACATCAGCCCACAGAAGGGAAACAGAAAACACTAACAGATCGGTGGGTGAACTGGAAGATGCTGCCGGAGAAGGCAGTGGGTCAGTTTAAACTTCGCCGGGTGTATGCGCACGGGAGATCCCTCCGCCCGCTGATGAAAACGCGGGCGTTCGGGATGACGCCTCGCGGAAATTTCGCGCCGTGGAAATGAAATTGACCCACTACCCCCGGGGTGGCGAAGATGCAGCGTGAAGAAAGGATTCGTGTGAGGGGCCGCGGGGTCGGTAAAAGGCCGGTACGCGGCTTCCCGAGAAGCTCGGATGACTCGGGATGCACGCGTACCGGCGGTCGAAGATCGATTGGTTACGGACACGACGCGGTCATACTAATTCCAGACGCTAATTCCAGACGTAGTTTCACTGCGTTTGTAGGCAACGTTGTGAACGCTGGGATCGAGGTTCGTTTTCTTCACACGAAGCTTCGCGGCCTGCGGAGCTGGGGCCAGAACCTTCTCCGCCGTTTGAGGCCGGTGAGAAGCCAGCGGTGGTTGCGAGGAAAGAACCACCGCTGGGGGCCTGAGCAGGGTGAGCAACTAACACTTGTGGCGCGGCCCACGGGTCATACCAGCTCGGAGCGACATCCTGCTGGGCATAGCCGGAAGCAGCAACACCGTAAATAGCGCGCCCAATAAGATTGCCAGGGATGCCAGGCCCTTGCATCGTCCGATAGCGGTCGATCCGTGCATGAAAGCACGTCCGTGAATTGGCTTTGAGTCGTGGCAGTCGCAACGGGAACAAATCATGGTCGTGATTTTGCCACCCGATTGCAGGTGGTGTCCATGGAGACGGTCTGAATTGATCTGAAGCGATCTGAAGATGGGTGCGGCGCGAGGGTAAGGCCACGAACTGGACCCTTGAACCAGGCGGCTTCCGCCGCATGGCGCACTTTGAATTCAGTCTTCGGAGGGAACCTTCGGGGTTCCGCGGGGATTTTCTGGATCCAAGCCGGCGGCGGTCATGATGGCGCGTCCTAGTTCTTCGGGGGAAAAGACGATTCCGCCCGCCGCGGCGGGGCTGCCAGAGTCTTCTTCGGCGTGGGGAGCGACGAAACGGTAGCCCCGTCCGACTACGGTCTGCACGTACTGCGGCTCGCCGGCATCATCGTCGAGGGCGCGGCGAATTTTGCGGATAGCAGTATTGATTCCCTGTTCGACGTTGACGAACACGTCTTTGCCCCACAACTCGCTGGAGATCTGCTCGCGGGTAATCAGTTGCCCCCTTTTTTCGACCAGAAACATGAGTAATTGCAGGGGCAGGCCCTCGAGCCGAACCGCGACGCCCCGGCGGAAGAGCTGAAAGCGATCGTAATCCAGTTGGAAATCGTCGAAGCGAACCTTCTTCTCGGGCACGGCACAACTCCTGTTTCACTTGACCCCAAGCCAGGCGCCCCTTTTGCGATGCAGGAATTCTGTTCTGCCGGGATTGCCGTGTCAAGCCTTATTGAAGCGGTAATGCCAGACGCGGGCCGCGCCAATGAGATTCGTGTCGTCTCCCAGGGAAGCGAGCATCAATTCCGCCTTCTCGGCCGGCACGAAGCGGCAGCCACTGCGGATCAGGGCGCGAATTCTGTCCAGAAACAGGTCGGAACTCTTCATGACGCTTCCGCTGAGCACAATCGCATCCGGAGTGAAGAGGTTGATGAGGTTGGCCAGGCCCAGGCCGAGATAATAGGCCTCGGTTTCCACCGCTTTGAGGGCGACTACATCTTCCTCGCGTGCGAGTTCGCAGATGCGCTTGGCGGTGATTCCCTCGCGGTGGGGATCGTTCTCGGGAGCATTGTGTTGAAACCAGGCCACCATGGCCGGACCGGCCGCCAGCGATTCCCAGCAGCCGCGGAATCCGCAGGTACATTGCGGACCGGCGGGATCGACAACGTGATGTCCAACTTCGGGATGGGCGCCATCGACCCCGCGATAGAGCTTGCCGTCGAGAATGATCCCGCCGCCAATTCCGGTGCCCACGGTGACGTAAATCAGGCGCGTGCGATTGCGGCCGGCGCCCCATCCGGCCTCGGCCAGGGCAGCGGCGTCGCCGTCGTTTTCGAGCGCGACCGAGACGTTGAACACCGCAGAAAGATCTTTGACCGGACTCTTGCCCCGCCATCCCGGAAGGAAATCGACGTCGCCAAACTCGCCGCGCATCGGATCGACCGGGCCCGTCGATCCGATGCCGATGCCTGTGATTTCGGCGCCGGCGCGCTGCGCGGTCTTGCGCAGCATGTGAGCGATCAGTTCGACGCTATCGGAATAACGGTTGGGATCGGTTGGCGCTTCCATCCGCGAAAGCACCTTGCCGTTGTCGTCGACCATGCCGACCGCGATTTTTGTGCCGCCGATATCGACAGCGCCGATCATGAGTATTCCGGCGCGATCGCCCGGGCTTCTTCGAGCGTCATACGCTTTTTATTTTTATACGACAGATTCGCCATGTGCACCGCAATCGCCGAACGGTAGCCGATCTCCGCGGGCGCGTTCGGCGTGCCCCGGCTGCGGATGCACTCAATCCAGTTCTCCATATGGTTCTGATCGTGACTATGCCCTTTGGTGGATTCTCCGTCAGGACGATTTATTTTTTCCGGCCAGTATTCGAGCGCTTCCTCGAAATGATGTTCGAGGGTTCCATCGCTGCCCAGGATGCGGTCGCCGAGTTCGTAATGCTTGTTGTTGAAGGTGGACTGCCAGGTGACAACGATGTCCTTAGGAAAATCGAGCGTGACCGCGATCGTGTCGGGAACTTCGCGCCCATCTTTTTCCGAGAAGACTCCGCCCGACATGTAGGCTGCCGAAGGCTCGGGCAAGTCGAGCGCGGTCATGATCCAGGCAATCTGGTGAACCATATTTTCCGCGCAATTGCCGCCGGAAAATTCCCAGAACAACCGCCAGTTGATCAGCTTATAAGGATCGAACGGGCGGTCGGGACGTCCGTTCAGAAATGCGCTCCAGTCGACGTTCTGCGCCGTGCAGTCGGAGGGCACGGGGCGCACCCATTGGCCTTTACCGTGAGGCGTGTTGCGGCTCATCCACGACTCGACCTGCGTGACCTTGCCGACCCATCCGTCTTTGATCCATTGCTTGGCGTCGACGAGGGAGCCCGAACTCTGGTGCTGCAATCCAATCTGCACCATGCGGCCGGAAGATTTTGCAGCGGCCAGGCACTTGTCCGCTTCAGGGATCGACCAGGTCATGGTTTTCTCGGCGTAGAGATCTTTGCCGGCGGCCAGCGTATCGACAAAATGGCGCGCATGGATGTGCAGCGGGCTGGCTACAATGACGCCATCGATATCTTTCATGTCGAGCAGGCGGCGATAATCGTCAAACGTCTGAATTCCCGGGACCTTGCTCTTTGCCTGATCGCGGCGACGGGTGTAGACATCGGCCATCGCGACCAGTTCGACATTCGACACCGAGCGCACTTGTCCCAGCAAATCGTTGCCGCGATCGCCCACGCCAATCATGCCCACGCGGACGCGGTCGTTCGCGCCCAGGACTTTCGACGTGGGATACGCCAGCACCGCGGCACCGATGGCTGCCTGCTTTAGAAACGTGCGTCGGGTCTGATCGGTCATGAATCCTCCGTGTCAGTGGTCAGTGATCAGAGGCTAGAGCGTGTTTCAAAAATGAGGTTGCGTACTGTCTGGCGTCATCCCCTCAGCGGCTTAAAGCCGCGTGAATGGGCAGCACTTGGCGGCACGGCTAAAAGCCGTGCCCTTCCCAAACCTATTTTTGAAACAAGCTCTAGTGATCAGTGGTCAGTCACCAGCAAAACATTCAGGTTTTACTCGCCACTGATCACTGGCCACTCGCCACTTCCTACCGTCCATCCGCCTGCTGTAGAAGCCTCTTCATTCCTGCCCAGCTTTTGCGCGAGCATTCTTCCGGCGTGCCGCCGCCGTTCCAGTGCGTTTCGAGGCTCACGGCATAACGATACCCGTCGGCCTTGAGCGCTTGGAACTGGCCCGCCCAGTCGATGATCCCTCCGCCCATCGGAGCCCAATCGTAGTGCTTGCCCTGCTTCACGGCATCTTTGCAATGGCAGTGACCGATGCGTTCCTTAGGCAGATGGCTGTAGCCGTCGGGATAAGGAACCTCGCCTCGGGCCGCGGCATTTCCCGGATCCCAGTTGAGCATCAGCGCAGGCGTCTGCACTTCGCTCAGCACCTTGGCTGCTTCGGCGCCCGTGGCCGTATTGCAGGCGTATTCGTTTTCGAGAACGAGAATGATTCCGTTCTTTTCGGCTTTCGCCGCGGCGTCGCGGAGCTTGTCGTTAATGGCGGCGCGATAGGGCGCCTGGTCTTCGAGCCGCCAGAAATCGAAGCAGCGCACGCGGTCGGTCCCGAAAGCTTTTGCCATGGCGATGGCGCGTTCCAGAACCTCGTCCTGCTGGCTCAAGGTGAAGTTCGCGCCAAAGCTTTTCGCCTCGCTGTACTTCGACTTCGGAGCGCCCGGCCAGTCGACTTTGAAGAGCGGGCTGGCGATGTCGGTCACTTTCAGCTGATATTTCTGCAGAATGCGGCGGGCCTCCGCGACTTCCTTCTCGTCAAGGTTGACTATATTTTTCTTCCACATGCCGCGCAGTTCGATCCACCGCATGCCGAATTCGCGGGAAGCAACTTGGCAGGAACGGCCGAAGTCCTGGGAGATCTCGTCGTTGATGACGGAAACGCGGAACGGGGAACCTGAATCTTTGGCGGGCACGAAGTGGGACGAGGCATGAACCGCCGTCATGGCAGCCATTCCCGCGAGGAATTCGCGGCGACCTATGGGGGCGGGCATCAAAGTTCCTCAGGCATGCATGAGTCCCAGTGAAGGAACGAGCCCCACAAATCTATCATCATCAAAACAAGGACGGAAAGAACGAGTCTTCAGGCAGCGAAACGTCGCTTGGGCAGTCGATTCCTTCCTTCGTCCGGGCCGCACATGGCGGCGAGACGCCGCCACGACAGCCACCGGGACGGCGGCGCTACCCACAGACGCGGCGCTGCGGCCTTTTCTCTCGCAAAACAAAACGCCCCAGACTCGATTTGAGTCGTGGGACGTTTGTTGATCAGCCCTCCCCCAAGTGCTGCTCGAGGACAACTGTAACTCTGACCCCCGATCCGGTAAATGGCCCCCTCGTGCCATCCCTGGCCCGAACGTGGCAGGGGGACTGGCTGCGCACGTTTGTTTCCTGTTATGTGCAACAAATTCAGTTTCGGTGTTGGCGGAGGGCACGCAGGACAACGGTGCCGCTAATGCCGAAGCAAACCACGGCTCCCAGTGCGGCCATCATCAGATGGCGCGGGCTGAGGTGAAGGACGTCGGCGAAGACAGCCGCCAGCGCGAAAACCAGTCCGGCCACATTCAGCCAAAATGGAGCGCGGACGGAGTGCTCCGATCGTTGCGCAGGCGCAGTTGCAGCAGAATCGCAGCGAGTCCAATGGCGGCCAGCACTACGATCGCCAGCGGGCTGGCGAATGCCGCGTGCCCGGTGTAGACAACCACGAGCACCAAGGCGAGAAGGAGCAGGCCGGCGGCAACAAGGCTCCAGCCGCGAGGTCTGTGTTGCGGCGCGGGATTGGAAGTCGCGTCGGGCAAGGAGTCGTCCCAAGTTATACAAGGCACGACGAGGGTTTTCAAATGATGATCGCTTCAGGCGTGCCTTAGGACGCAACGGTCGCAACGCTGCGGGCGGCCTGAGGCCGTCCGCAGCGCGCGATGGGGGGACAAAAACTGACGACCCTTGCGGGCTCGCAAACGCTAATAGCGGTTCTCGTCGACCCAGCGGAGAATTTGATCTTCCACCGAGAATCTCTCCGCTCCGGGATGCAGGAACTTCGAGGCCAGCGAGAACGCGTGCACTTCCAGAGGCACGGTGAAATGCGTTCTGGACTTGATGAAGCTCTGAATCCACAGTTCGGCATAACGCTCGAGCCCGAGAATCTGGATCTGGACCGTGTGCACCAGCGCGTGAAACAGGGCCCGATCCGACAGTTCCTCATTGAAGACGATCACGTCGAGGAATGTGACCGAATCCATGTGCGTGATCTCCGGGGGCTCGAAGCCGAGGGCGCGAGCCTGAGCAAAGAACTCAGGAACGGCCACGCGGGCGCCGCGCAACTCGACGGCGCGGACCTGATCGAGCAGCGCTGGCGAGAAATAGGGCCACAGCGAGGCCTTCTGCTGGGGGCTGAGCGGACCGGAAGGCGGAAAGTAGTGTTCGCGTTGCTCCTGCAAGTAGGTCGAGAGCCACTCGACGGCTTGCGCGACTTGCGCGGGGGTGGGCTGAGGGACAACGGGATTGCTTTCCACCAGCGGAAGCTTCTTCTCAATCGAGGCGTAGAACTCGTTGAGTGCGTTGGCGGCTTGGGCGGATTTCTGCAGGACGTCGCGCCGTCCGAAACGGGCCAGATCGCCGGCGGAATAATGCAGGCGAAGCTGGTGCGTGGCGCAATGCGCGCTGAGCAGTTCCAGATGGGCCTGCTGTAACTCGGAATTCAACTGCAGGACCGGGACCCGGTCTTCCGGGTCTTCATACGGATACATCGGAAACACTCCTAATCGGGAAAATAGGGGGAGGGCCCAACTACCTGATTCTTTATACAGGGTTACGTTTACGGTGTCAACATAATTCTGCGTCCCGGGGTGACCCAGGGCAGGACTTGCGCCGCGGCGGGCGGAGTGTTATGTATACACCGTCTATATAATGCTCAAAAGAACGGCGGCCTCAGGGCCAGGGAGAACCGATGCCTCGTCAACCCGATCCGGATGTGGAAGAACATATTCTGCATGCAGCGGACGTGCTGTGGAGGCGTGGCGGAGAACGGGCTCTGACCATGCGGGCAGTGGCCAAGGCGGCCGGAACGAATACACCGGCCGTCTACCGGCGTTTCAAGGACCGGCAGGACCTGGTGCGCGGGCTGCTGTTACGGATCGCGGGGAGGATTCGGCAGGAATTTGCGAAAGCAGAAACGCTGGAAGAAATGGCCGAGGCCTATGTCGACTACGCGCTGAAAATGCCCAACGAGTATCAGTTGTTCTATACCCATGCGCGGTTGATGTCTCCCCAGAAGGGACACGGGGCCGCGCGGCCGATTCGGGAATCACGCCCTAACTTCGCATTCGCCGAGCAACTGCTGGTCAAGCGATTCGGTGGACGCCCGGAAGATCACACCCAACTGGCGCTCGGGATATGGGCGCTGCTGCACGGCACGTCGACCCTGTTGCTCACCAAGTCGATTCCCGAGGGACACGAGGAAGAGTTGCATGAAGCATGCCGCGCGGCAGTGAAGAAACTGGTCAGTACAACTGGGAACTGAAGGATCGGCGCGTCCGCCGCATCATCCGAAAAGTCATTGTCTTAAGTCCCGCCCACAATCCGCCGATAAGAACCTCGAAGGGCCACGACAGGACGCATTCCGGACGGAATCGGGAGAAGTCCGCTCGTGCGAAGGAAAAAAATTGTGGCCAGCATGACAAAAATTCTTCTGGTGGAAGACAGCAAGTTTCTGCGGATGGCGACGGAGCGGGCGCTGGCCCGGGCGGGGTATGAGGTGAGCACGGCGGTCGACGGTCCGAACGCGCTGGAAGCGGCGCAGCGGGAGAAACCGAATTTGATTCTGCTGGACATGCTGCTGCCGAAGATGGCGGGGCCGGAGGTGTTGAAGATGCTGAAGAAAGATCCGGCGACCGCGGAGATTGCAGTGGTGGTGTTCACCGGATTGTCGCAGAAGAATGCGGTGCGGCTGCAGCATGATGGGGCTTATGCATTTCTGGAAAAGTCGGAACTGGCGCTCGACAAGGGCTGCGAAAAATTACTGATGGCGGTGGCGAAGATTGTGCGCGATCTAGGCTTGCCCGTGCCCGAGCGGATGGAAGCGCGGGGAGCAGGCGTGGCCTAGCGGTCAGCTTGCTGTAATCGTTTTAAAAGGCGGATCGTTAAGCGAGCACATCTAAAAGGCGGATCGTTAAGCGAGCACATCTTGGGCTGGCAGTTGCTGACGTTCTAGCGCGATAGAAATCGGGACAGAAATCGGGGACACAGAAATCGGAGAAATCGGGGAGAAATCGGGGACAGACGGGACGAACCCTATTTGGGGGATTGGGCAACTGAAGTGAGGTTGAGTTGGCGCAGATCGGGGGCGGCTTGGTTCGGGCGTCCTCTTTTTCTCGGGGCGAGTGGACGCAACATCGACGTTTCCAACCCGGTCACGAACTCGGGACTCCCCAACGGCCGACCCGTGTGCGTAAAGCGTCGCAGAGTAGCCAACTCCGTAGCCGACTCCGCCTCACCGAGAAAGGAGCGCCACTGGTCCGCGGCCCAACGCTTTCTCCAGCGCTCCATTTCTAATATTGGGTCGGGCTTCGCGAATGCGCAGTGGGCTGCGGCGCTCGACCATGGCCATTGCTCCGGCCTTTCCACCATTGCCGCACGCACTGGATTCAGCTCGACATACCGCAGCGCTTCCCATAAGTGCTTCTCCTCGAGCGGACAGGAATAAAATCGCCCTTGCCACACGTGCCCCGTGGAGGACTTATGGCCATTCCAGTATGACGCATAACGTCCATGTGCCTGTTTCAGAGATTGTGAAAGCGCTGCCTCCGTGTGCGGGACAGCGATGAGGTGAACGTGATTCGACATCAGGCAGTAGCCGAGTAACGAGAGACGATAAAGCTGCGCGTACTCCCGCAACAAGGCCATGTAAGTCAGCCGATCGGCGTCGCTGGCGAGAATGACTTGTCGGGCATTGCCTCGCTGCGTAACATGATGGGCAACGTCCACCACGACCACGCGCGGAAATCGAGCCATAACCAAGAAAATATCAGAGATGGGGAGCGTGCCTGCAGATCGGGAGGCAATTTTCTAGCTCGGCATTCCCACATCGGGAGAAAAGAATGGGGCGCGTCCCGTCTGTCCCCGATTTTCCGTCCCCGAATTTCCCCCCCGATTTTCCCGGCTTATTATTCAGCTATCCGGGGGATGTCAGATTTTAGATTCTAGTACTGCGGACGCCCCTCCGCCCTGCACCATGAGTGCCGGTCGACGCTTACGGTACCCTGCTAGGGGTGACGTGTCTCCCCTCTCCCGATGCCGAAGGCAGCGAGATTTTGACCTTCACACCAGCAGGGCACTTTGAGCAGGCAGCACACCTGAAACCCACCTTCGGGAACACCACACCCTCACCATCCGTGCCGGATTCGCCACACCGCCAGATCAGGAATCGGCGCGGATTCGGGACCGCATCCGGCAGCGAATCCGACCCCGATCAGGGCGCGGATCGGACACAGGAAACGCCAGTGTGCGCTCCTCGGATAACCCGGCGAAAGGCGGCGTGATCGGTAGCCAGAAGCAAAGGCCGAAGAACCTCAGTGGACTCTGTTTTCTTGGACGAACTTCTCCAGGTCCTTTGGCTCGACATACGGCTCACTAGTTCCGCATTTGACGGGTTTCACATCACCGACAAAAGCGCTCGGACATAAGCCGAGCACGTTGATCGGGATTGGCTTGTTCTGGTCTATGTAAAAGAACCCATGCGCCCAAGTTGCTCCCGTAGTCTCGGCGATGAAGAAGTACACAAGCCCAGGGGGCAGAGCGGATGCAACCCCGCCGCTCGGCACGGTCTGTACGTAGCCAGACGGCACCCTGCCGTATAGAAGGTTCATGCTGGTAACCTTCTCACCTCTGGAATTTTCACTCGCAGTCCGAAAACTCCAGTACCTCTGACTTCGCGTCATTGGGAGTCGCAATCCTACGTCCTTGCTGAGGAGCATAGACGGTAAAGGAAGAGAGATGCCCACTTCCGTCAAGCGAGAACGAGGGGCCACTCCCAATCTTGACCGAAGTTGGGACCTCGCAGCCACAAAGGAGCAGGCAGGGCCATGTCCTCGTTGATGAAGCGCCCAATGGTCGGATCAAAATATCGCGTGCGGTAATACCGAAGCCCGGTTTCTGGGTCATAGTCTCGCCCGGTGTACTGAAATGGGTTGGTGACCGAGCCAGTGGAAGCCGTCAAATTGCCGAAGGAATCATAGGAGTAGGTGTTCGCAATTGTCCCAGAAGTGGTGCTTAGCGTTGTCACGGAACCAAGCCCGTCTTGTTCGTAATAGCTGGCTGTTCCAGACCGAAATTGCGCGAGCGGCTGGTCCACTCCAAGGCTTTGGGTGGACGCATATCGAGCCAGAACGTTTCCGCTGTTGTCCACCTCTTCTATGACATTCGCGCCACTGAAACCAAAGTCTCTCCCCTCATAGAGGTAATTGGTGGTGCCCAGCGGCCCGGATTTCTGGATGCGTCGCCCGAAGGGGTTGTACTTGAACGTGGTCGTTCCGCCGTTTGTACCTGGTACGACTGCTTGTGTCAGCCGGTTCTCGAAGTCCCAGGTGTAGGATTTGCCGGAGGCGTCGGAGAGGGTATTGCCGTTTGCGTCGTATGCGGAGAAAGCAATCGTAGCTAAAGCCTCTCAGATCGATCAGTGGCTCTGTGACTCACACCTAACACTCTACCCAATAGAAAAGATAGAAACATTCCCAACAGGAACCACCAAACCGTCCCAGCGACCCCGAAAACCAGCAGTGGATGCAGGCTTTTCAGTAACGGCAACAACAGAATAGAAAAGGGAAAATCCACGTAGAAAACCGTGAACCAGCGCCAGCTCCCTTCCACATAACGCGGATTAAGCGCAACTGCGAGGCATAAGCACAGATGCAAAGTTGGAAGTATTAGACGAAGACGCCGAGACCAATGCATCACTTCGACCCTCCTTGCTTCTCCTTGCACCCGCACGACTCGTTTGACCCAGCATCTTCTGTGGGGCTGTGCTCCATCCACCACCAGAGCGGACTGGAGTACTGGTGCCCGGCGGTTGCAGCCTCTCCCGCGAGAACTCTGTCACACTGAATCATGCACTGCTTGCGTGCCTCTTTGTCGCAGGGATGATCCTTTCGGCAGTGGTAATAACACTTGTCGTGGTTCTCGCAGGCGCTGTCGAGGGCATCGTCGGGGGGCTTATACAAGCTGTCGTGGTCGGGGTTGTAGCTCTCGACGCGTCCGCCGGTCCAAGTCGGTCCACACCAGTTCCCGTGATACCTGAAACAGCCCGGATCAAGCCATCCGCACTCTGGATGGGGGTTAGGTCTTTTCCAGCAGACACCTGTTATCGTGCACTGATATGTGCTTCGTAAACCAAAGGGATCAGTTTCGTTCGCGGGGTTATTGTCGACGTACGCATAGAAATTTAGCCCGCCTTCAAACTGGAGCGGGTCCTCGTTGAGGAATCGGCCATTGGCTGGATCGTAGTATCTGGCACGGTGGTAGTAGAGTCCCGTCTCTTGGTCGAATTCTCGACCTGTAAATTGAAATGGAGCCTGGTTGCCGGTCGAAGACACCAGCTTCGCCAAAGGAATCGTAGCTGTACGTGCCGACAAGCGCCCCTGCAGAGTTGCTTAGAGACGTGACGGAGTTGATAGCGTCCTGGTTGTAGTAGCTCGCGGTCCCTGATTGCGATTGCGATAGATGCTCGTCAATGTCGGAACTCTGGTTGTACTTCGCAAGAACGTTGCCGCTCGCATCCAGTTCTTCAATCAGATTCCCCATTCCGTCATAGAGGTAGTTCGTGGTTCCGAGTGGGCCAGACTTCTGGATGCGCCGGCCGAAGGGATCGTAGCGGAAGGTCGTCGTGCCCACACCCGGATTGACAACTTGCGTGAGCCGGTTCTCGAAGTCCCAGGTATAGGATTTGCCGGAGGGATCGGAGAGGGTATTGCCGTTTGCGTCATAGGCATGATCCGTCACGAGCTAGTAATCGACGGGCTGATGTTGAAAGCTCCCGTTCCCCCAGAAGTACACGTCAGTCTCGTAGTTCTTCACTCCCGCATCTGCAAACAGGATGATTTCGTTTGCATCCACGCGAAACTTTGTTATTGATTGCCGGTCGAAAAACTTGCCGACGTTTTCCCGACGTATGAAGATGTCGTGGGCATCCTCGGGCGACTCGTCAAGTACAGTCATCCTGTAAGCGGGCCGGTCATGCTCGGGAGTGAAGATGATGAATTTATACCCTGGATTTGTCTCCACCGCGGAAACGAGCAGGAGCGCGTAGGAAGTCATCTTGCTGTGCTCAAAGTGGCCCGCAGCAATGCCAGGGCACGCTAGTGGTCTCTCAGATTTCCAACGTTCGAGGGCTGGCTCGCTGAGACGGTCGGGCTGCTGGATACTCCAAGGCTTAAACTCTTCTGCCAATCGCTTCTGGACACCTGGGGGCAAAGACCCCGTAGAGCAAAGAGTCGCCGGAATATCCGAGCGGTTCGCTCTCGACGTTCCGGCTGCTTGCTGACAGAAGGCGAGAGGTTGGAGCAAGAGTATCAGGAACAAGAGTCGATACGTTAGGTTCATTGGAATCTCCGTCCTCCATCAATTCCCACAGCGGCTGCAGGGGTCGTTCGGAAGATCCCCATGACCACCTCTCTTGCCAGGTGGAATCTGCACATGGACGTGCTTCCCCGTAGATTTTGCCGACGGATGCGCCGCTTCGTCGAGACCAAACCCCGCTCCGCACTCTTTTGCTGCACAAAGGATCTGGTTGGCCGTTCCCGGAACGTATGCCACATCCACCGCGACTCCGCGTCTGTGCGGCGTGCCAGGCAGATGCTGCGGAATGTCTTCAGAGGTCGATGTTACGAGTAGATGGAGGCCAGTCTTAGCCTCGATGCACTTCAAGAGAGCGTCGATTTCTGGAGACGGCGGGAGAGGAGGATGCGGGCCTCCCTTTTTCAGTGTGTACAGCCCTAGAGGATCAACCCAATCAACGGGATGGTTCTCAACATACAGGTAACGGTTCAAAGGATCGTACAGCGATCCCTGATCGTTGGGGTCTTCGCTGACAAATCGACCGATGGAAGGGTCATAGTAGCGATGGCGGAAATAGTACAGACTGGTCTCGGTATCTAACTCACGCCCCGCAAATTGGAAGTAGTTGCGGATCGTACCGGTTGAGCTCGACAAGTTGCCAAACGAATCATAACCGTAATTCTGGGAGATGGAGCCGGTGGAGGTCGTTAACGAAGTAACCGACCCTAGAGCATCCGCCTCGTAATAGTCCACGGCACTGCCGCGCTCCATGGCTAATAGCTCGTCGAGGCCGAGCCCTTGCGTGTAGCCAGCGACTTCATTCCCGGACGCATTGACAGTTTCGAGAAGGTTGTCATCGTCGTAGACGAAGGTGCTCGTGAAGTTCGGCGAGATTTTTCTGGATGCGGCGTCCGAAGGGATCGTAGCGGAAGGTTGTGGAGCCAACGCCAGGATTCACAACCTGTGTGAGCCGGTTCTCGAAGTCCCAGGTGAAGCTGCGGCCCTGGGCGTCGGAGAGGGTATTGCCGTTTGCGTCGTACGTGTAGCTGCCGTTCGAGTTCGAAGTCAGCTCGTTCGACGAGTTGTAGTCGTAATTCGGCACGCCGAGTGACGACAGTCTATTCCCCACCGGATCGTAGCCGTAGGTCTCCGTGGTACTACCACCCTGCGTGACTTGGGTCAGTTCGTACAGCGGATCGTAACCATAGTTCGAGGTTACCCCGGTCAGATAATTCGTCTTCGATTGGCGATTTCCTGCCGAATCATAGGTGTAGCTCGCGCCATCGAGCACCGTGCTGCCTGCCTGGTGCAGCACGCTCAGCAGGTGCGACAGTGAATCGTAGCCGTAGTTGGTATTCACACCGTTGGGCCGCGTCAGGCTGGTTCTCCGGCTCAGAGCGTCGTAGCCGAAGCCGAACGATCCGGCCCACGAATTTGCCAGTCCGTTCAGCCGGTTCAGCGTGTCGTAACCGTAGGTCGTAACACCGCCATCGGGCGCCGTCAGCGATGTCCGGTTCGAGGCCGCATCGTAGGCATAAGCATTCTGGAAATTCAGGCCGGGCATGTACGCATATTGCATCGAAGTCCCGATCAGCCGCCCCATGTTGTCGTTCCACCCCCCCAATCTGATTGAAAATAAATTGCTTATAAGCGGGAACCCGGAACCGGGCGGCGGGGTCTATGTAGAGTGAAGATCTGGACATCGCTGCGACTGGACCGGGCATGGCTGGGAAAGAAATATCCCGGACGCGATGGGGTGGAAAATCCTATAATCAGGGGACGCCGAAATGGCGGGAGCAACCACCTTGGGAGAATTAGCAAGTGCGATAGGGATTCGGTCGCAGGAAGAAGCGGCGATCGTCGCGGAATTGAAGGCCGGCTCGGAAGCGGCATACGCCTGGCTGATTGGAGAGTTTCAGCAGCCGGTGTATGGACTGGTGTACCGCGTGGTGAATGATCCGGCGGACGCCGCCGACACCACGCAGGATGTCTTTCTGAAAGTGTTTCGCGGAATGAAACATTTTCATGGCGAATCCAGTCTAAAGACGTGGATCTACCGGATCGCGCTGCACGAGGCGGCGAACCGGCGGCGGTGGTGGTTCCGGCACAAGGCGAAGGAGACTTCGATCGAGCCGGTGGAATCAGAAACCCCGGGCGCGGCCGAGAACGCGATGCAGGTAGCGCTCACCGATCCGGCGGATTCTCCGTTTGACAGCGTGGCGCACCGCGAAGTGCAGCACCGCGTGGAAGAAGAGTTGAGAAAAGTTCCAGAACCGTATCGCACTACATTAATTCTGCGGGATCTGGAAGAGATGTCGTACGAGGAGATCGCCGAAGTGCTGGAGATTTCACTGGGCACTGTGAAGTCGCGTCTGACACGAGGACGAGAGGCCCTGCGGCAGAGGTTGACGCCGTATGTGCGCGAAGTTGGAAATGAACTGGGGTTGACCGCGCCGGAAGAACGGGCGCAGGCGCAGGGTGCTGGAGGGGGTAGAAGGGTTGAGGTGATGCCATGATTGGCACTGGGAACATGGGCACAAGGAAAACAGCGGGATTGCAGTGCCCCCAGGCGAAGCGGTTGTTCTCGCCATATCTGGATGGAGCCGTGACGGGCACGGAGATGCTCGCGCTGCAGGATCATTTGTCGGAGTGCGGGGCGTGCAACGAAGAGTATCAAGGATTGCGGCAGGCGCAGCAGTTGCTGATCAGCGTAGGGCGTCCGAAGGTTCCCGCAGATCTGGGGCTGAAACTGCGGCTGGCGATTTCGCGGGAAGCGGCCCATGCCAGGCGTCCGCGGTTTGAGGGCCTGATGGTGCGACTGGAGAATGCGCTCGAGGCATTCATGGTTCCGGTGACGGCAGGCTTTGTCAGCGCGCTGATCATTTTTGGCATTGCGATGGTGTATTTTGTGACGCCATCGTCGCTGCAGGCAAAGAATGATGTTCCGCTGGTGATGGTGAACACCGGGCCCGAGTTGCAGCCCAGCGCGTTCGGCATGACCATGGACTCGATCGACGACGATTCGCTGGTGATTGAGGCGTTGGTGGATGCGAACGGCCGGGTGCAGGATTACCGGATTCTTTCCGATCCGAACAATTCGAAGGGCGTGCTGGCGCAAGTGAAGCAGATGCTGATTTTCACGACGTTCCGTCCGGCGCTGTCGATGGGGCGTCCGACGCCGAGCAAAGCGGTACTGTCATTTTCGAAGATCAGCGTGAAGGGGTAGGGCTGGTTTCATTAGATAAAAGGGCGGAACTTGCGTTCCGCCCTTTTGATTTTCCGCTCTGATGCTTTCTATTGTTCGCAGGATCCACCGGCTTTGTGGAGGTCGGTGACCTTGAGATGTCCGCAACACCCAACCCCGGAATCCGCAACTTATCTACGAACGATATGTCTTGGATTGCCCCTCGATGGTCTGTGGGACCGCTGTGCGTGAGTAAATAATCTGCTGGCAAATTGCACAGGTCCTTCGGCGCCAAAGAACGGCGCCTCAGGATGACAAACACTCAGCCTGTGGGGTGCAAGAGGTGGATCAGGAAGAATGTTGCTCCGGCAACGACGGCAGAAGCCGGGATGGTGAAGATCCAGGCCCAGACGATGCGTCCGGCGACGCCCCAGCGGACGGCGGAGAGGCGATGGATGGAACCGACGCCGACGATGGCGCCGGTGATGGTGTGGGTGGTGCTCACGGGAATTCCGGCGAGCGCAGTGCCGAACAATGTTATCGCTCCGGCGCTCTCAGCGCAGAATCCGCCGAGAGGCTTGAGCTTGGTGATTTTCTGGCCCATGGTGTGAACGATGCGCCAGCCTCCGAAATAAGTGCCGGCGGCGATGGCAGCGTGAGCGGCGAGAATGATGGGCCAGTGGAAGCGTCCCCAGCTGGCCAGCATGTCGGATTTGGACATGAAGCCGGCGGTGTAGAGAGCGCCAGCGACAATGCCCATGGTTTTCTGCGCATCATTGCCGCCATGGCCGAGACTGTAGGCCGCGGCGGAGAGCAGTTGCAGTTTGCGGAACCACTTGTCGACCGATTGCGGAGCTTTGTTCTGGAGAATCCAGTGCGCGGCGACCATGAAGACGAAGCCAAGGAACATGCCCATGACGGGAGCGACGACGATGAAGATGAGAGTTTTGTACCAGCCCTCGGGAATGATGACGGAGAACATAGAGCCGGTGCCGGTGTGAATCGCAGCATGCATCATGGCCGCGCCGGCGTATCCGCCAATCAAGGCGTGGGAAGAGGAGGTGGGCAGTCCCCACCACCAGGTGAGGAGATCCCAGACGATGGCGCCGAAGAGTCCGGCCATAACGACGTATTGATCGACGTGTTCGAGGCGAATCATGCCGCGTCCGATGGTGTTGGCAACGGCGGTACCGAGGAAAAACGCGGCGAGGAAATTGAAAGTCGCCGCCCAGAGGACGGCGAGTTTGGGAGATAGCACGCGCGTGGAAACCACGGTCGCGATGCTGTTGGCGGAGTCGTGAAAGCCGTTGAGGAAGTCGAAGATCAGCGCCACCAGGATCGTGATCAGGACCAGCGCGAGGTCTTTATTCATGGTTTGAAATGCAAGGTTTCAACGTTTCAAGGTTGCAAAGTTTCAAGGTTTTCGGCGGTGCATCGTGTTGCGAGATTCATGGTTTCCCATTCTTGAAACCTGGAGACTTTGAAACCTTGCAACCTGTGATTAAGTGCTCTTGACGACGATGGCTTCGAGGACGTTGGCGGCATCTTCAGCTTTGTCGGTGGCATACTCCAACACTTCGTATAGTTCCTTCAATTTGATGAGCTGGATGGGATCCTTTTCGTGCTCGAAGAGGTCGGCGATGGCTTTGCGGCTGACGTGGTCGGCCATGTCCTCGAGCCGGTTGACTTCCTCGCAGTGCTCCATGACGTGACCGTTTTTTTCGAGCAGGGAGACGCCCTTGGCCAATTCCTCACACTGCAGAACGATGATTCCTGCAAGTTCGGCGGAGACCGGCGGGGGCGTGTGGATCTTGTACATCACCAGGCGCAGGGCGGCGGAATTTACGAAATCGAGAACGTCATCGAGCGAGGAGGCCAGGCGATGGATATCCTCACGATCGAACGGAGTGATGAAAGTCTGATTCAACTTGGTGATGATGGCGTGAGTGGCTTTATCGCCTTTGTGCTCGATGGCTTGCACTTGATTGACGCGCATCGCCATATCGCGCGGATCGGCGAGAATGCTGCGGAGCAATTTGGCTCCGTCGGTAAGATTGGTGGAAAGTTCAGCAAAGAGATCGAAAAACTTAGCATCGCGAGGGATCAGGCGCATGAGTTAGGATTCCGCTTGGAGCACACGTAGCCTCTAAAAACGCAGGTGAAGCCGGAAGCAGAGTAATATCTCACGCGAGGAGCGGAGTAGGCAAACCGGGCAGCTTTAGCGCGTGGGCTTGCGCGATATAAAAGCTGGCGAGCGGCGCGGAGTTTTGAGACGAACGAGGTAGAACAGGATGAAGACGGCTGCCGATCCGAGGGCTACGGGCTGCAGAAATCCGACGAAGAGTCGCGCTAAATCCATGGACGGATTATGGGCGCGTCGGGAGCGGACAGCGAGATTACTCACAGGCTAGACCTAAGGTGCTATGGGGTGCCGGGTTCTGGCGGGTTGAATGTTTCGGACCTGCTTAAGAGGCGGCGGGGATTAGTAGTTCCCTGCCCTGGGTTATTGTGGGGCGGCTACGGAAATTGCGTCGCAAGTATTCGGTCGTTGCCTTCTTACGCCGCTTCGCGGCTGGACAGCCGAGGGCGGCTGTCCCACAAAATCTTCTGACTTCGTCATTGCCCTTATGGATTGGTTGGCTTTGGAGTGGGCGGCTTGATCTCCGGCTTCCAGGGATTGGGGTTGGCGGGGGCTTTGGGGTTGACGCCGAAGTCGTAAACGTAGAGATTCATTCCTTCTTTTCCCATCATTTCGACGACGGCGTATTCCCCGGGAGCGAGGCTTTCGGAGGGAGTGAGCTTCAGCCATCCACCGGCAAGGTGGGTGGTGGTGGACTTCATGAGGTGCTCCTCCTGGGTGACTTTGCCGCTGACCTGGCGTTTGAGATTCCCGAGGATGCGCTTGTTGCCCTTGATTTCAACGCGGAGGATGCGATAGCGATCGGAGATGGGCGGCTGCTGCGGCTGCGAGTTCTTCGCCTGCTCGACGGGATCGGGCGGAGCGTCGATGTTGAGGTAGATGGAGGGAACGTCGACGTGGGCCTGGATGGCGGCGTGAGAGCCGTCGATCTGGATGACAGCTTTGAGTCCAGCGATGGGAGTAATGGCGTCGCGGAAGATGTTGCCTTTCGCTTTCTGGTCGACGTCGCCTTCGGCGGGATGAAGCTCAAGGAGCTGCGGCTGGCTTTCGAAATTGTCGAGAAGGAAGACGCCGGACTCTTCGGGGATGCGCAGTCCGGGAGCGACTTGCGGAAGCTTGGCCTCGGCTAGTTCGTTTTCGTGGTCGAGTTCTTTGTCGAGCTGGACAGCTTCGGGAGCCTCGGTAGTGCGTCCTTGCTCGTATTTCTCGGTGGCGGGCCAGTCGACCAGAGAGCTGGGGAGATCCTCCCAATCTTCGCGCTCGGAACTGTAATAGTGGACGCGATCGCCCTTGACTTCATATTTGGTGACGAGTTGGTAGGAGCCGTCTTTGAGGATGAGGCGGTGGACAGTGTCCTGTTGCTGGGCGAGCGCGGGAATCGCCAGCAACAGGGCGAGGAGCGTGCATGGCAAAGCTCGCCGGAGGTAGAAATTCGAGGGCATGTTCAGTTTCATTATCGTCTTGTTCTTGGGGGAGAGTCGAGAGAGTTCAGGCATTCAAAGGAGATGGTTATTCTTCACGGAGGAAGCTGCGAGGTTCAGCCGTGGTTCTATTTGCTGCCGGCAGAGTGCACGGGTCCTTCGGGCCTAAAGGCCGGCCCTCAGGATGACAAGGCTAATTGGGGCGGAAGGCAGGTCGAGGATTCACCTGATGAACGTTGGAGGGCTGCTTGTAGTATTCTGGTGCGCGAACGGGCAAGCTCGAACATGAAACGCAATCTTCCGCTGTTATCTCTCATTTCTTCCTTGTGCACGCTAGCTGCGCTGGGGCAATCGGGCCCTGCGATTTCGGCGGCTCCGGCAGGCGGGCAGGGGCAACCGGTTTCATACGCGTCGGTGACGCAATTGAATGGACTGCTGTCGCAGCTGGAATCGACGTCGAAAGACACCCAGGCGGATCTGGTGAAGCTGAGGATTGAGCACTGGAAGGCGGATTCGGCGTACAAGAGACAGGCGCTGGGAAATGTGGATTCGATCCAGAGGAATCTGCAGGGAGCGTTGCCGGAGATGCTGGCGAAATTGCGGTCGGCCCCCGAGGATCTGCCGGCGACATTCAGGCTCTATCGCAATCTCGATGCCTTATACGACGTACTCGGCAGCGTGGTGGAGGGGGCGGGAGCGTTTGGATCGAAGGATGATCTGCAGTCCCTGTCGAACGATTTGAGTTCGTTTGAGGGGACGCGGAAGCAACTTGCGGAGCGGATTGAGAATCTGTCGTCAGCGAAAGAAGCGGAAATTGTGAGGCTGCGGATGGACCTGAAGACGGCGCAGGCGGCGATTCCGGCGGAGCCTCCGAAGAAAATAATTGTGGACGATACGGAACCGCCGAAGAAGCCGGCGGTGAAAAAGAAGCCAGCCGCGAAGAAGCCTAGCGAGACGACGAAGCCGGCGGCCGGGCAGCAGCCTCCAGCACAGCAGACTACGCCGTCCAAGCCACAATAAGAGCACTTCGAGACTCGTTGCATTCCTAGTCGAAATCAAAACCCCCACCCTAACGTCGCAAAATGCGCGACGTTAGGATGGGGCACCCTGTCCTGTAAGATCAAATTCCCCACCCTCTAGTCCTTCCTATTTCTGGGGAAGAATCTGATAATCTTTCGAGCGCATCTAGATTGAACATTCGTATGCATCCACATGTGAGCATTGTCGGGGCGGTGTTGGGGGTTGTCGTCATCTGGGTGGTACTGCTGGATGCGTTCGAGACGGTGGTGCTGCCGCGGCGGGTGCTACGGAATTTCAAGCTGACCGCGTACTTCTACCGGCGGACGTGGATTCCGTGGCGGAAGATCGCCAGCCACATCAAGACGACCTCGCGGCAACAAAATTTTCTGGGATATTACGGGCCACTGTCGGTGATTCTGCTGATGGGAGTTTGGGCGGCCGAACTGATCCTGGGATTTGCGTTGATCCAGTACGGGATCGGGGGACACGAGCAGCTCAGCGGCGAGCGGCTCACCTTTGGAAAGATCCTGTATCACAGCGGGGAGACGTTTTTTACGCTGGGATATGGCGACATTGTGCCGACGTCGGGCGCGGCGCGGGCGCTGTCGGTGTTCGAAGCGGGGATGGGCTTCGCGTTTCTGGGCGTGGTGATTGGATATATTCCGGTGGTGTATTCGTCGTTCTCGCGGAGAGAGATCCAGATTTCGATGCTGGATGCACGGGCGGGATCGCCTCCGTCAGCGGCGGAGTTGCTGGTGCGGCTGGCGGGAAGAACGGAAGAGCCGGGGGTCAATCAGAGGGTGATGGACGAAGTGCTGCGCGACTGGGAGCGCTGGGCGGCGGAGTTGCTAGAGTCGCAGATTTCGTATCCGGTGCTCACGTTTTTCCGGTCGCAGCATAGCAACCAGTCGTGGCTGGCGGCGCTGACGACGATGCTGGACGTGACCGCGCTGCTGCTGACGGGGATTGAGGGAGTGCATCCGGGGCAGGCGAAGTTGACGTTTGCCATGGCGCGTCATGCGGCGGTGGACCTGGCGCAGGTGGTGAATGCGAGGCATGATCCGTTGGCGCCGGAACGGTTGCCGGAAGCAGAGCTTGAGGCCTTGCGCGGGGCGCTGGAGGCAGCGGGATTGCACTTGCGGAGCGACGACTACGGGCGGGAGAAGCTGACGAAGCTGCGATCAATGTACGAACCGTATGTGCATGCGACCGGGCGGAATCTGATGATGACGCTACCGGCGTGGAGACATCCGGAGAAGCTGCGGGATAACTGGCAGGCAGGGCCGTGGGATCGGGTGATCCAGGCGCGGGGGCTGGCGATCCTTGGACAAAAGGCAGTACCGGCGCAGACGGTGGTCGGGGAAGATCATTTCTGAGCCACTAGGGTTGGGTTTGTTCAGGCGAATCAAGTCAAAATCCCCACCCTCTCGCCAAAACCGCGAGAAGGGTGGGGCACCCTGGCTTATCAACTCCACAGCGATGACCCTGAGCTTGCGTGCTAACATCCTTCGTTCTGGAAATCTGAATTCATGAAACATACGGGCGAGAACGTGGTGAGGATCGAGGCGGAGGCGCTGGGAGCGCTGGCGGACCGGATTGGCGGTCCGATGGCGGAGGCGTTTCAGGGGGCGGTGGATTTGATGTTTCAATGCGCGGGGCGCGTGGTCGTGACGGGGATGGGCAAGAGCGGGCTGATCGCGCGGAAGATTGCGGCGACGCTGAGTTCGACGGGGACTCCGGCGCTGTACCTGCATCCGGTGGAAGCCCTGCACGGGGATTTGGGGATGGTGGTACGCGGGGATGTGGTGCTGGCGCTGTCGGCGAGCGGAGAGACGGAAGAGATTCTGGCGCTGCTGGCGACGATCAAGCGGCTGCGGGTGCCGCTGATTGCTATGACGGGGGATGAGATCTGCAGGGGGTACCTGTGGAAAGCTTCTTCGGAAGCACAAAGTCAAAATCCCCACCCTGTCTCGCAAAAATCGCGAGACAAGGGTGGGGCCGCGCTTTCCAATCGTGGGGCACCCGCGCTCGAGGTGGTTCCTGAGGGAGGGTCAAAAGCAGCGGGCGGGGGCGCCCGATCCACACAAAAAATCTCAACTCTGGCGGGAGCGGCGGATGTGGCTTTGGATTGCTCGGTGGCGCAGGAGGCTTGCGCTTTAGGATTGGCGCCGACGGCTTCGACTACCACGATGCTCGCTTTGGGAGATGCGCTGGCGGTTACGTTGAGCGAGCGGCGGGGATTCAAGGAAGAGGATTTTGCCAACCTGCATCCGGGGGGAAAGCTGGGGAAGCGTTTGGCCCGAGTAGAATCTCTGATGCATAGCGGCGATGCGCTGCCCTGGGTTGCGCCGGCGGCGAAGATGCCGGATGTGATCTACGAGATGTCGCGGAAGAAGTTGGGCGTGACGGCGGTGATGGAGGGCGAGAGGCTCGTGGGAATCATCAGCGACGGGGATCTGCGGCGACTGCTGGAGAAGCGGGGGAAAGATGTGATGGATCTGACTGCGGGGGAGGCGATGACGCGGGATCCGAAGACCATCGCAAAAGAAGAATTCGCGGCGACCGCGATCGCAGTGATGGAAGAGAAGAAAATCACATCATTGATTGTGGTCGACCGGGAGCGGCGGGTCGAGGGGATCGTACATCTGCACGATTTGTGGACTACCGAACTGATCTAAGAGCAGCATCCTTCCTGGAAATTCAAGAACAAGGTCAAAAGCAGCGGGCGGGGGCGCCCGCTCCACACGATGCCTGCCCCACACTGGTTCTAGGCAAGCGGGCGAAAATGGGGCACAATGCAGGGCGGGGCTGGAGAGTCGCACGTGAAGATTTCGCAAAAGGGGTTGTATGCGCTGCAGGCGATGATGACGCTGGCGCGGCGGCGTGAGCAGGGCGCGATCAAGATCCGGGACATCGCGGCGGAGAGCAATCTGCCGGAAAAATTTCTCGAGCTGATTTTGCTGGAGCTGAAGAATGCGCGCATCGTGGATAGCGTGCGCGGGGCGCGCGGGGGATACCAGTTGCGGCGCGATCCGGCGGAAATTCCTCTGAGCGATATTATCCGGCTGGTGGATGGTCCGCTGGCGCCGATGGGAGACGCGGAGCAGTTGCGGGGACTGATCGCGAAAGACTCGGACCACCGGGCACTGTACGAGGTGTTTCTGGCGGTGCGGGACGCGGCGGCGAAGATCCTGGAGCATACGACCGTCGCAGACCTGGTGCGCGGCAAAGGCAGGAAGGCGGCGGAAGGCACGAAGAAGAGTAAAAGCTCATAAGCAATTTGCTTCTGGGCAGCACAAAGGCGGCATCGCGGGTGCGATACCGCCCTGGTTCCAGATGGGGGAACGGTTGAGGGCCTTGAAGATCAGCCATACATGCCCTAGCTACCTAGACCGTCCCGACTTCAAAAGACCTACACGAAAGTGAAACGACAAAGACTCCTGCGCGTCTTAGCAACTCTCCCTGTGTCTTTATTAGTTGTTGTTCTGATCGGTTGTGGGTCCAGCGGTTCTAGTGGTTCCGGCAACACAACCCAGCCTCCCGTTGCCAATGCAGGTGGTCCATACAGTGGCATGCCGGGAGTTGCTCTCAACTTCACCGGAAGTAAATCAACGGACCCTCAAGGCGAAGCGCTCACTTATGGGTGGAGTTTTGGCGACGGCACTACAGGGATGGGCGCAAATCCGACCCACGCTTATTCGACAACTGGTACTTACAACGTTTCGCTCACCGTTACCGACACCTCGAAATTGACATCTGCTGCTGCTACTACTACGGCGACAATCAAAGCACAACCCCCGGTCCCAAACGCCGGTGGGCCATACGCGGGCTTGCCGGGGACTGCGGTTGACTTCGATGGCAGCGGATCGGGGGACCCGCAAGGGGAAACGCTCACTTATTCGTGGACCTTCGGGGATGGCTCTAAAGGAACCGGCGAAAATCCGGCCCATGTCTTTGCGGCGACGGGACTCTACACAGTTTCCCTCACTGCTACGGATACTTCCGGCCTGTCCTCCAGCGTCTCCACAACGGCCACAATCAACGCTCCAACTGAGACAACGGGGTCATCTTTCGCTGGCGTCGTTTATAGTGGTAATCAAACAATTTCTGGCGCTCACGTCTACCTCTTTGCTGCAAACCCTTCTGGATATATGCAGCCCTCGATCTCCCTGCTTAGTTCCTCCGTCACCGGGTTTTCGGACAACATTGGTGCTTATGTTCCCACAAATTCGAACGGCACCTTCACCTTGCCCGCCGGTTACGGCTGCCCCGTAGGTTCTCAGCTCTACATCTACGCTCTGGGCGGAGCCATCGGTTCGACGACCAATTCGGCGGCTGGCCTCCTCGCAGCGCTCGGCACATGTGGCAATGCTGGTTCAAATGCCATTTTGATCAACGAGGTCACCACGATCGCCACAGCTTATGCCATAGCAGGTTTCGCCGTTGACGCTACGCATGTTTCCAGCTCTGGCACGGCTCTTGCGCAAGTCGGTGTGACTAACGCATTTGCTAATTTCGCGAATCTGGCAAACGGTGCCACGGGCATCGCGCTCGCAACAACTCCTAGTGGCACCGGCGCGGTTCCGCAAGGGACCATCAACACTCTAGCCGACATCTTGAACGCGTGCGTGAGTTCTTCGGGGCCAACCTCAACGCAATGTTCTACACTGTTCACTAACACACAACCCGGCGGTTCTACAGGCACACTTCCTACTGACACAGCAAGTGCCGCGATCAACATCGCACACAATCCGGACGCGAACGTTGCATCCCTTTTTGGCCTTCAACCGAGCGCCCCATCATTTTCTCCCGCACTAAGCGCCCAACCGAACGACTTCACCCTCGGAATCGAGTTTACGGGCGGAGGAATTTATGAGCCAACGGGAATAGCGATTGACGCCTCTGGAGATGCATGGATCTCTAACCAAGGAGGATCTATCGATGGCGGCGACGTATTTGGCAGCGTTACAAAGCTTTCCAGCGACGGCGTCTTTCTCTCAGGAGCGGAAGGCTATACGGGAAACGGCATCAGAAGCCCCATGGGAATTGCGATCGACCTTTCCGGAAACGCCTGGCTCACAACCATTGGGTACGTCGTCGAGCTATCTAACACAGGTTCTCCTCTTTCGGGAACTTGCTCCGCTGGAGAGCTCTGCGGCTACACCACAGGAAATATTACCTTGTGCGGCATGAGCCAGATCGCCATCGACGCCTCGGGAAACGCCTGGTTCCCCACCAATGAAATCTCGACGGCAGGAATATGCACGCCCGTTATCGAATTGTCTAGCTCCGGGGCCGTCCTCTCAGGCCCCTACGGCTACGTCAGCGATAATTTGTTCCAGCCTTATCAGATCGCAATCGACGGGTCGGGTAATGCGTGGGTCACAGAGTCGGACCACACCACATTCACCGAGTTCTCAAATTCGGGCGCTGTGCTTTCCGGCAAGACGGGATATCAGAGCGACCTCCTATATCCCGGAGGCATTGCAATCGACAGCGCTGGAAATGCCTGGAGCCCTGGAATCCCGTTGACTGGCTCGACCGGTCTGGAAAAACTATCTAACGCAGGGGCTATACTGGGCTACTATACCGGCGGCGGCCTGATGACTCCTATCGCCACGGCGATCGATGGGGCGGGTAATGTCTGGATTGCGGACGCGGGTTTTAACGGCTCAGAGTCTCGCGTTGGCGAGTTTTCAGGCACAGGGGCCGCCGTTACCGGACCCAACGGTTACACTGGGGGAAATGTGGACGAGGCCACTGCAATCGCGGTTGACGGCTCCGGCAATGTATGGATCGCAGATGGTAGCGCCCTCTACGACGACCGGGTAAACGCAGTCACTGAGCTGATCGGCGCTGCAACACCCGTGATCACCCCGATCGTGGCCGGACTTCCGAATCCGCCCAGCTCAAATGGCTCAAGTAGGCTTGGCACACGTCCCTGACAAAGAGTCCTCATTGGCTCTGAGGTCCCAATGGGTAGCTTGCAGCCAGCGCAGAAATTCGTCGTAGGAATTGCGCTTCACAGGTAAGCTTCGAATAAGCTTCCGAATAAAATTCTTGCGATCAAATCCGCTCTCGCGCGCGCATTTGTTGATTCCGATATTTTGAATTGCGGCTTTTACCTCGTCGCTGGCGACAACCTTTCCTTTCTCCCGTATTCAGTTGCGGAAAAATCCAAAAGGCTGATTTCGTCCCCTTCTTCCCATTTGCGATCCGTTTCCTTCCCGATGTAACGAATTTCTCCGGCGCTCACATGAGCACGCTTGAGTAGACCCTCAGTCTCGGCGCGGCAAGGAGTCCCATCGGGCGCGAGGTTCTTCGCTTCCGGGTGCCGTTGATATTGAATAATCAATTGCGCAAATTGAGGACAAAATCGGGGACAGAGCGGGACGCGCCCCATTCTTTTCTCCCGATATCTGGGAATGCCGACGCCATTCATTAGCCCGCCACGTAAGTGGCGGGTAGGAAGGAGAGTAAGAGAATCAAGTCCGCTTCAGCGGATGGCACTCCCGAAGATAACCGCGAGAAAACTGCCTCAGCTCACGGACACGCAGGACCGTGGTACATCGGGCAGGAGAGCCTTTTTACGGTCAACCCCAGAGGCGGAGTGCCTGCATAGGACCAACCCGCGTTAAGTCTTGTGGGGTTAGAGAAATTGCCGAAATTGACGGGGTTGCCGATTGGAGCGGTGGATGGTTGAGGCACGATCTTAATTTGACTGCCGCCATTGTTGATAAGGACTGAATCGGTGGCGTTCGCGAAACTAAAGACGTAGGTTGCCGCCACGCCGACAGGATCAGTTATGGACAACATGAAGGGTGTCGGATCATTCGCTGTGGACAATTCAAGATGCAACTGTGAAATGGTCAACGGGTTCAAGTAGTGCAAAATCGGGTCCAAGTAATAGTTCATATCCCAGTATGAACCGAAACAAGTCGGACAGCTCGCAGTCACGCTCGCCGAGGTAACGAAGGTGTTCGGGATGTTGGTTTCGGTTCCTTGCGCCAGCGCAGTAGCAATTTCACCCATGCCCATCGTTGCCGGGCTCTTGGTGGAATCGTAGAACATCATTCCAAACGTCGCATCTGTCACGGCCCACTTCAGCAAGAACGGGTCCCAATATTCAACCACTGAGTGCGCTTCTGGCCCGCCGCCGAATACGGTATCGCGCCGGTGAGCGATGATACCCTGCTTCTGGAGTTGAACCACGAGATTGTTGGCGAAATCAGAGCAGAAGGCCACTCCGTTCGTGTTCGGCAACTGGTTGTTATGTAAGAATGTGTCCGCGAGCGTAACATTCGTGTTCCCGGCGGCCATGTTACGCAACGTCGCCGTTGCCGTGATGATCGTTTCATAAAACGCGCTCTCGCTGGGCGGCGTTGCTACGGGCGCGGTCGTGAACGTAAAATGTGCCGCAGTCCAGCACCCGGTTTGGCAACTCCCGGTACCGTACGCAGCAAGAGTCCAGAGCGTTACGTAATAGGTCTTGCCCCCAACCAACCCTCCTTCCCACGCTGTTGCGGGTGTCACGTAGTAAGCATAATTTTCCTGGCTGTCTCCGCTCGTTCCGTCTCCCACATACAGAAAATACCCACTTGCCTTTGCAACCGGAACCGTGGTCCACCGTATCGGCGCAAAGGGATCAACGTTCGTAGCGCCGTTGTATGGATAAACGAGCTGCGACAGAGTCGCCGAACCGGAAGTGAACGAACCGGTGCTGAAGGCAGTGTCCGAATGAAACGATTGGCCATTCTTTTGTGTCCAGAGGCTGGCATAGTACGGAGTGTTTGGTTGCAGTATGCCCGCCGGAATTGTCGCGTTCGTTGCCGACGTCGGCCCGGTTTGCCAAACGCACGCATTAGCCGAGCTACAAACCCCACCACTGAGCTGGCCGGGGCGGGTTCCAACATATAGGTAATACGGGGTGGAGGGAGCCGCATCGGCGACCGAGTTCCAGGTGAACGTTGTGGATGACACTAATCCACCTTTACCGTCCGTCGGGTTCGTCAACCGCGCAATGCCATAACCTGTTGTGAAGGTGCTGTCGACGTAATACCAGGTGTTCGCAATGTTGGTCCACAACCGGGCGTAATACATCGTGTTGGCCTGTAGGGCAGGTCGCGTAAAAGTCTGGTAGCTGTAGTAGAACAAGGTATTCGGGATAACGTTCATTTCAGAAAGACTACTAACATTAGGTAGCTCGGCACTTTGCCATGCATCTGTAGCACCGGGCTGTGTCGTCGAAAGATAAATCTTATAGACCTGAGCATTCAGAACGTTTGTCCAGGCAAAATCCACCGCCGGATCAACACCCGTGGCCCCATCAGCGGGATTCGTGAGCTGGGCCACCAGCGCGCTCGTCGCGGGGTTGACCGTGAAGCTGGCTGAGTTCGAGGGGCCGCCCCCTGGCCCGGGATTTGTAACCACGACCGGGTAATTTCCTGCCGTGGCTTGATCGCTCGCGCTCAGCTGGATGGTCAGTCGCGTCGCGCTCACATACGTAGCCGTGTGTGGCACCGCGTTGTAGGTCACCGTCGAGGTCGAAAGGAAGTTCGTCCCATTGATAGCCAGGGGCTGGGTCGCAGTGCCCGCCGTAGCGGAAGACGGGGATAGGCTCACAATGGAGGGTACGGGATTGCTGGCAGTGGTCACCGTGAAGTTGACTGAGTTCGAGGCTCCCCCGCCCGGCGCGGGATTGGTCACCACGACCGCGTAATTTCCCGCCGTGGCTTGATCGCTCGCGCTCAGTTGGATGGTCAGTCGCGTCGCGCTCACATACGTAGCCGTGTGTGGCACTGCGTTGTAGGTCACCGTCGAGGTCGAAAGGAAGTTCGTCCCATTGATAGCCAGGGGCTGGGTCGCAGTGCCCGCCGTAGCGGAAGACGGGGTTAGGCTCACAATGGAGGGCACGGGATTGCTGGCAGGGGTCACCGTGAAGTTGACTGAGTTCGAGGCTCCGCCCGCCCGGCCCGGGATTGGTGACCACGACGGGGTAATTTCCCGCCGTGGCTTGATCGCTCGCGCTCAGCTGGATGGTCAGTCGCGTCGCGCTCACATACGTAGCCGTGTGTGGCACCGCGTTGTAGGTCACCGTCGAGGTCGAAAGGAAGTTCGTCCCATTGATAGCCAGGGGCTGCGTCGCAGACCCCACCATTGCCGATGTCGGGAGCAGGCTGGTGATGCCCGGGGCAGGGTTTCTGTGGCGACGAGGGCCGGGCGTCGCTGCAACCGTCAGGGCAGCGAACAGCAAGGCAGCGAACAGCAAGGCAGCGAACAGCAAGGCAGCACAAAACTTTCGGAACATAGTCTGCTCCGTCAAATTTTGTAATCCAGGATTTCCATTTTGGCATCCTGAACGTCAGGAGTATACACCCACCGGCTTGTGCGCAACCGCAATTCCGCACTCCAGGCGCCAGCGCGCCGTCTGGCAGCTCGCTCGGCAGGTTGTTTATCAGCTTGTGACAATTTTTGTGCAAGCAGGTCAGGCATGGTTGGGACAGAAAATCGGGGACAGACGGGAGAAAATCGTGGGACAGACGGGACGCGCCCCATTCTTTTCTCCCGATCTGGGAATGCCCGACGCCATTCATTAGCCCGCCACGTAAGTGGCGGGTCGGGGGAGAGTAAGAGAATCAAGTCCGCTTTGCGGACGGCACTCCCGAAGATGAATCAGAAAAGTGGAGGAAAGGGTCAGCCCCGAAGGGGCGAAAGAGAAGTGACGAGGCAAACTCCCCGGGCCTGTCTGACCACCGACAACTGGCAACTGACCCGCTACTCGTTCAACATCCCTCTCTGCGCAATCCCGATATTATCCCGCGTCGAGTTCTTCACCATGTACATCATGCCGTCCGCCTGCCGGATCACATCATGCGCCGTGCGCGCATCATGCGGATACGTCGACACGCCAATCGACGCCCGCACATTTAAATTCAATCCTTCTTCGCGGCAGAAACAGCTCGCCCGCATCGCATCGCGCAACCGCCGCGCCACCACCAGCGCCTGATCCTTGCTCGTCTGCGGCAGTAGCACCACAAACTCATCGCCGCCGTAGCGGAACGCGAAATCGATCAACCGCAGCTGCGCCTTGATCAAATACCCAATCTCCGCCAGCAGCTTGCTCCCAATCAGATGTCCATGCGTGTCGTTCACCGCTTTGAAATGGTCCAGATCGATGAACAGCACGCTGAATTCATATCCAAATCGCGACGACCGGTAGACCTCGGTATCGAGCGTCTTGTACAGATGGCGCGCGTTGTACAGCCCCGTGCAGTCATCCGTGATCGTGAGTTCCTGAATTTTTTCCACCCAGCGCGCGTTCTCAATCGCGATCGCCGCATAGTCGCAGAGCGCCTGCAGGAAGAACAACTCCGCATCCTTGAACCGCTCCATGTCGACGTTCACCAGCTGGATCACGCCCAGCACCCGCAGCTTCGACCGCAGCGGCACGCAGATCACCGAGCGCGTCTCCCACTTCGTCGCATCGTCCACCCGGCTCGCGAAATGCGGATCCGTGCGCACGTCGGGCACAATCCGCGCCTCGCCATGCTTCGCAACCCAGCCAGCGATCCCTTCACCCACTTTCAGCCGGACATTCTTCAGCGCTTCCGCTTTTTCGCCCACCGCTATCGCGAAGTAGAGTTCCTCGCGCGCCTCGTCCACCATCAGCAGCGACCACGTCCCCGGACGGAAATATTCCGCCATCTTTTCCATGATCGTTTGCAGAATGGAATCGAGGTCCAGCGACGACGTGAGGGCCTTGGCCACGTCGTGAAAAATAGTCATTTCCTGGCTCTGGCGAGTCAATTGAGTGCCGGCCTCAGGCATGGATATCCCGTTGTCCCTCACTGGATGGGTGGCGTTCCGAAAATTATAAGTCACTTTCGTGAGCCCGCAATGAACGTTGGTAACCCGTACCCCTAACGCCAACCATACCAGTAACTTTCAGAAATCTTGTCTTAAGAGCGAGGATATTCCCTTACGACCCGTCGTTCGGAGCGCGGATTGCTTTCTGATTTGTCGTCTTGAGCGCGGAATCCGCTTCACGATTTGTCCTCCTGAGCGAGGATTGTTCTTTGCGCAAAGCGCAAAGAACAACCGCAGTCGAAGGACCCCTACCAACTCCACAACTCCTGTGGGGACAACTTATGTGGGGGACAGCAGGTTCATGTGGGGACAGCCGCCCCCGGCTGTCCGGCGGCGCAGAAGTTCCGCGCCGCAGCCGGGTGCCCCACCCTTCTCGCGCCCTGTGCGAGAGGGTGGGGATTTTGAATTCTTTCAATTGAAGATGCAAGCCCGGCAGCGCGAGGTTCCTGTGGGGACAGCCGCCCCCGGCTGTCCAGCGGCGCAGAACTTCCGCGCCGCAGCCCCCGCCTGAAACCCTTATAATGTCTCGCGATGAAAACTCTCCTGCTTCTGCTCCTGATGACCCCGGCCTTCGCCCAGACTCCCGATCCCCACTCCATCCCCTCGGTCGATGGCGGCCTCGGCCCCTGCACCGCCGACTTCACCATCACCGACAACGCTGGCAAGCCTATCTATGCTGCGACCATCAAAGTCCACATCGCCTACGGATTTGCCAGCGTCCGCAAGCTCGATCTCCAGGTCGGCACCAACGTCGACGGCAAGGCCCGTTTCACCGGACTCCCCGACCGCCTCAAACACGGCCTTTACTTCGAAGCCAGCGAATCCGATCGCTCCGGGGAAGCCTTCGACGATCCCGAGAAGACCTGCCAAGCCCAATTCACCCTCGCCCTCCAGAAAAAATCCCAGTAGCAAAAGGGTGCCCCACCCTTGTCGCGTTTTTGGCGGCTGGGTGGGGATTTTGACCTGCGTGGGGTTTTGAGCTGGCTGCAGGGGATTTTGACAGTCCATTCCCAACCTCAATCTCTAAACCCTCACCATCCTCCCAGGTTACCCCCAGCTTTCACTCTTGACTGTGGCGCGCACCCCAACCTTGTCCTATGATGTTCCCAAGATCCCTGCGCCAACGCGTTCACATGGGCCACTTCGGAGACAAATTTCGTCAGGCGCGCGAGAAAAAGGAACTCTCGCTCGATCAGGTTTCCAACGTCACCAAGATCAGCTCGCGCATGCTCAAAGCCATCGAAGAAGAACACTTCGATCAGCTTCCCGGTGGCGTCTTTAATAAGGGATTCATTCGCGCCTACGCCAAGCATCTCGGCCTCAACGACGAAGAGGCGGTGAACGATTACCTCACGTGCCTCCGTGAAGCTCAGGTCGATGCCCATGAAGTGTGGGAGTCGCAGGCTTTGCCGGCCTCCCCGTCGCCCACGCCAAAACGGCGCAATCCGGAATCGAACAAGCCCGCGGTCAAGCCACCCGCCCCAAAGCCGCAGCCTTCCGTTCAAGTCGAGGAACTTCCCGACCTGCAACTGCCGCGCGCGGAAGATATCCGTCCGCCTTGCCGGGATTTCTCAGACCATTCCGCCAGCGGAGTTCCCTGGAGGCTGGTCACGGTCGCGGCCGTCACCGTTGCCTTGGCCATGGTTCTCTGGATCCGTCACTCCCGCGCGGCGCACCCCGCCACCGCCATGGCCAACACCACCCAGCCGGCTGCGGTTCAGCCAGCCCCGTCGCCGCCGCCAGCAAATCCCGCGCCTCAGCCGTCGAACAGCGTGTCATCCCCCGCGACATCTTCCGCGCCGGCACCGCTATCGCAGCCGCCTTCCGCACCTCGCCCTGCAACCGTGGCTTCTTCTACTCCAGCCAAGGACGCCGAAGAATCCACCGATGTCACCGTTCACAATTTCGACATGACGGCTCCCAAATCATCCGACCAAGCATCTGCTACTTTGACCCTAGTCATCCGCGCCTCGGAAAATTCCTGGATCTCCGTCCTCGCCGACGGCCAACTCGTTACTCAGGAAACGCTTATCGCGCCGGCGAACCACTCCGTCCACGCCTCGCGCCAGATCACCGTGCGCGTCGGCAACGCCGCCGGTGTCAGCTTCCTGTTCAACGGCCAGGAAGTTCCCCCGCAAGGCGACGAATCCGAAGTCAAAATCGTCACCTTCGACGCCTCCGGCTTCAAATCGGTCCCCGCCCAATCCCCCCCAGCAAACTAAGCAGCGAAAAAACGCTTGTCATCCTGAGAGAGTTGATCGGGAGCGTACTGGCAAAATCATGTTTGTCATCGGAATAATCACGTTTTGTCATCCTGAACGAGGATTGGCCTTTGCGCCCAAAGCGCAAAGGCCAACCGCAGTCGAAGGACCCCTACCCGCTCAAATGCGCCTAGCCCAAGGCAAGGAATTCGATGCACCGCGTCAGGAAGCCACCCACACCCAACCGCCCATTCCCTCCATCCACCTCCGATTTTCCGCTATTCAACTCATTCCCCGCCGTTTAGCTCCAAACCCATTGCGTGCCGCAAGGCGCTCTGTTAGCCTCTTGACTGGACTTCCTTATCGCCGTTCGCTCCATCGCGGCCGCGTCAATCGCGGGTCCCGCCCGATTCAAAAGTCCCTGGGTTTTCTGCAACACGCGTGCCGACGCGCAGCCTGCAAGCCGCGCCAATTTGAAAAGGACACGCGCACTGAAGGAGAAAAAACTTGTCGAAGAACCGTTATTTATTTACTTCGGAATCCGTCACCGAAGGTCATCCCGATAAAATCGCCGATCAGATTTCTGACGCCATTCTCGACGCCTGCCTCGCCGACGATCCCGTCAGCCGCGTCGCCTGTGAAACCCTCACCGCCACCGGCCTCGTCGTCATCGCCGGAGAAATCACCACCAAGGCCTATGTCGATTTCCAGAGCGTCGTCCGCGGCACCGTGGGCGCTATCGGTTACGACAACGCCGTTTACGGCTTCGATTGCAACACCTGCGCCGTCATCTCCAGCATCAACAAGCAGTCCGGCGACATCGCGATGGGCGTCGATACCGGCGGCGCCGGCGACCAGGGAATGATGTTTGGATATGCGGTCAATGAGAATGCGGACCTCATGCCGACTCCCATTTCTCTGGCGCACAAGCTGACCATGCGGCTCTCGCAGGTTCGCAAGAACGGCACCCTTCCTTTCCTTCGTCCCGACGGCAAATCCCAAGTCACAGTGGAATATGACGCGAATGGAAAAGTTCAGCGCGTCGACGCCGTCGTCATCTCCACGCAGCATGCCGAGACCGTCACCAACGACGAACTCCGTGCGGGAATTTTGAAGCACGTCATTCAGGCCGTGATCCCCGCGCAACTCCTAGACGAAGACACCAAGTACCACATCAATCCCACCGGCCGCTTCGTGATCGGCGGCCCCATGGGCGACACCGGCCTGACCGGACGCAAGATCATCGTCGACACCTACGGCGGCATGGGACGTCACGGCGGCGGCGCCTTCAGCGGAAAGGATCCTACCAAGGTCGATCGCTCAGCCGCCTACATGGCGCGCCACATTGCGAAAAACGTGGTCGCGGGCGGACTCGCCGATCGCTGCGAAGTGCAGCTTGCTTACGCCATCGGCGTCGCCGATCCCGTCAGCATTCTCGTCGAGACTTTCGGCACAGAGAAAGTCGATCCAACGATTATTCCGGACATCATTCGCGCGCACTTCACATTGACGCCGCGGGGCATTATCGATGCGCTGAACCTGCGCCGTCCGATTTACAAGAAGACCGCCGCGTACGGCCATTTCGGGCGCAACGATCCCGACTTCACCTGGGAAGCGACGGACAAAGCCGCCAAGCTAGCCAGCGACGCCGGCCTGCGCGAGCCAGTAGCAGTTCGCAAGTAAGACCATGAACCACGAAGGACACGAAGGAACACAAAGAAAAACGCTTTCCTTCGTGAACCTTAGTGCCCTTAGTGGTAAATGATTTTCATGTAAGCTTGCGGAAAAAGAAACAAGGATCGAGTCCGAAGTATCCATTATCATTAACTATCAAATTTAGTTTCAGCGCTCTCGGGCGCGCCATTGAAGGGGAAAGCATGTCAACAGCAGCCGTGAATTGCGATATCAAAAACATCGAACTGGCCGATCTGGGCAAGAAGCGCATCGAGTGGGCGAACCAGTCCATGAAGGTGCTGCAGATCATCCGCAAAGAGTTCATCAAGAACCAACCGCTGGCCGGCATCCGCGTCTCCGCCTGCCTGCACGTTACCGCCGAGACCGCGAACCTGGCCATCTGCCTGCGCGACGGCGGCGCCGAAGTCGTGCTCTGCGCTTCCAACCCACTTTCCACCCAGGATGACGTTGCCGCCTCCCTCGTCCGCGATCACAACATCCCCGTCTACGCCATCAAGGGTGAGGACAACGATACCTACTACAACCACATCCTGGCCGCCATCGATCACAAGCCGCACATCACCATGGACGACGGCGCCGACCTGGTCTCGATCCTCCACACCAAGCGCACCGACGCCCTCGAAGGCGTCATCGGCGGCACTGAAGAAACCACCACCGGCGTCATTCGCCTGCGCGCCATGGCCAAAGAAGGCGTGCTCAAGTTTCCCATCGTCGCCGTCAACGACGCCGACACCAAGCACCTGTTCGACAACCGCTATGGCACCGGACAATCCACCATCGACGGCATTATCCGCGCCACCAATTTCCTGTTAGCCGGATCGAAGTTCGTCGTCGCCGGCTACGGATGGTGCGGTCGCGGCCTCGCCTCTCGCGCCCGTGGCGCCGGAGCCGAAGTCATCGTCACCGAAGTCGATCCCACCAAAGCCCTCGAGGCCGTCATGGACGGCTTCCGCGTCATGAGCATGACCGAAGCCGCCAAACTCGGCGACGTTTTCTGCACCGTCACCGGCAACAAGAGCGTGCTCACGAAAGATCATTTCGCCCTGATGAAGGACGGAGCGATCGTCTCCAACTCCGGACACTTCAATGTCGAAATCGACATCCCCGCGCTCGAAGCCATGTCGTCGTCCAAGCGCACTACGCGCAACTTCGTGGAAGAATACTCCTTAAAAGACGGACGCAAGATCAACCTCCTCGGCGAAGGCCGCCTCATCAACCTGGCCGCCGCCGAAGGCCATCCCGCCAGCGTGATGGACATGTCCTTCGCCGACCAGGCTCTCTCGGTCGAGTACATGGTGCGGAGTTCGAAGAAGCTGGAGAAGACGGTCTACAAAGTTCCCGACGAGTTAGACAAGCGCGTAGCCAAGCTCAAGCTGGAGTCCATGGCCATCAAGATCGACAAACTAACCCCCGAGCAGGAAGAATACCTGGCCGGCTGGAACGAAGGAACGTAAAAGCAGCCGTCAGCTTTCAGCCGTAAGCCATCAGTAAAATCGGGTCAACAAGAATAGGGTCAACAATAAGAAGAAGGTGCCCCATTCTAAACGTCGCGTACTTTGCGACGTTTAGAGTGGGGCTTTTGACTTTGTAGTGATGTGGACCAGTAAATGTGGAGCGGGCGCCCCCGCCCGCTGCTGTTGAAGTTGATCGGGGGACTACCGTTTTGGTAGCAACCTCCGGTGACAGACAGTGTTCCTGTTGATGTGTGGCACGACCGGGAAGGGTGTGACTTCCAGTCGCACCGCCTAAGCGCCCAGAAAGATTCCGGCTTCAGCCGCTGGGGGCCTTTGACTTTGAACTGATGTGGAGCGGGTGATGTGGAGCGGGCACTCCTGCCCGCTGCAGTTGAACTTGATTTCCCGCGAGAGGCGGCGGCACAACCGGGAAGGGTGCGACTTCCAGTCGCACCGCCTAAGCGCCGAGAAAGATTCCGGCTTCAGCCGCTGGGGCCTTTGACTTTGAACTGATGTGGAGCGGGCACTCCTACCCGGTGCAGTTGAACTTGATTTCCCGCGAGAGGCGGCGGCACAACCGGGAAGGGTGCGACTTCCAGTCGCACGGCTCAAGCGCCCACACAGATCGCGGCTTCAGCCGCTGGGGGCCACGCATCCAATCGGAATCCCGGAAACGCCGAGCCATAGCGATACTCCGCCGCGCTCGCCGCCAACTTCCCCCTCACCGGATTCTGCTGGATATACAATCGATGCCCCGCAAAATCCTGCGCATCGCGAATGCGATGATCCGTGAATCCCTTCTGCCAAATTTCCCGGCGGCTGATCTCGATCCCAACCGCGTGCGAATAACCGCCCTTGATCAACTGCATCGCCCGCTCCAGCGTGACCTCCGCCGCGGGAGTAAACAGCAGATGCACATGGTCAGGCACCAGCACAAAAGCATGCAGCGTGAATCGTCCCTGCCGTCGATATCCGTACAGAGTCTTCAAGAAAAGCTTGGCGTACGATTCCACGACGAAGAATCTTCTGCGTTCGAAGGTCGAGAACGTTACGAAATAAGTTCCGGGAGGAGACATCAATCGCGTAGGCTTCACAGCGTGGCCCTCAGCGGCTAAAGCCGAAATCAAAGCCAGCCTAATCCGGTGGGACTCAAAGTCGCACCCTTCCCGCTCGGTTTATTTTCGAATCGTTCCGCTTCGGGAAACAAGCCGACGTGCCAACTCCCCAACCGCAATCCAAAACGCCGCCGCAAGCCACAACCCGCGAAGGCGAGGCCCCCAATTTGACATCCATCCTGACCCGCGAAGGCACTCCTAACCGCCAGCCTCATCACAAACCGGGAAGGCACTCCTAACCGCTGGCCTCATCACAAACCGGGAACGCACTCCTCACTGCTGGCATCGTCAAGAACCGGGAAGGGTGCGACTTCCAGTCGCACCGCTTAACCGCCCAGAAAGATTCGGGCTTTAGCCGCTGCGGGCACATCGCGGCAAAAAATGCCCGCCGCGTAAAGTTCGCCGCCAGCGCCGCCAGCATGGTCAAGGAAATCCCCGACTATCCCGAGCCGCCCGCCGCCGAACCCGAACCCGCCCCGGTCTATCGTCCCCCACACACGGTAGACGAAATCATCGAAGCAAGAAAAGCAATAGCCGCGGCCTACTACGGAAACGAGAAGCCCCCCGCCCCCAGCGATAAGCCTCCAGCCGAAACTGCGCATGTAGGGACGGACGCCCCCGGCTGTCCAGGCGGCCCAGAAGTATCGGGCCGCAGAGCATCCGCGCCCGCACCAAGCGAGAAGAAACCGCCAGTAAATGCGAAAGCAGCTCCGAAGGAGCGAAAGAATACAGCCCACCGCGCAAGCGGTGGGTGAGGATTAAGAGAAGAAGCCCGAGCCCTGAAGGGGCGAAAGAAAAAGTTGGCGTCACGAAATTCAAAATCCCCACCCTAGCCGCAAAAACCGCGGCTAGGATGGGGCACCCTCGACTTCCCCTGCCGGTCTGAGGTCGCTGCACAGGGACGCAAGGTCCCTCGACTACGCATCCATTCCGCTTGCGCGGAATGGATGCTCCGCTCGGGATGACATTTTTTTTCGAAATCCCCTAGCTCTTCGACAGGTGCGCTGGCGGGAGCTGCTCGTGTTGCTTTTCGGCCTCGGCGACGCGCTTGGCTTTGCGGTAAACGTTGACCACGGCGATGGTCCAGAAGGGAACGAGGTCGACTCCGGGGACGAGCTTGGCAAAGAACGACGGCAGAAATTCCCAGTGCCAGCCCAGCAGGTGCGTCAAGAGTCCGGCGACTCCGAGGTCGAGCAGGTCGTCGGCCGGGGAAAACGCGCCTTCCACAAACATGGGAAAGACGACGAGTTGCAGGGCGTCGGCGAGGACGGCGACCAGCATGGCCGTTTTGAACTGCGGGCCGGGAGAGAGGATGATGCGGTCGTCGTCCATAACGTCTCTCATTTTAGATGAGGGCGAGGGGGCCGCGCGCTAACTTTCCTGCCCCTTTTTTACCGGTTCAGGCGCTGGGAAGAATCCGGCCGGCGCCCGCCAGGCATTCGGCGTGGCGCGGGTCTCCATTATTCACCGCGTAGAGCACGAGTTCGACGCGGCTGGACACGCCCAGCTTTTCGAAGATGCGAAACAGATATTTCTTGATGGTGTGCTCGCTGAGGTTGAGTTCGGCGGCAATCTGGCGATTGCCCAGGCCTTCGGCAACGAGCGCGACAACTTGCTCTTCGCGGGGCGTGAGCAGGTTGGTTCCTTGCGAATTGAGGACGCGCAGGGACGGGACCTCAGAAACGAGATCGAGGATGTAGTTCAACTGCTCGGTGTTGGCCCAGATCTGTCCGGCGGCGACGCGGGAGATGCATTTGCAGAGCAGGCGGAGATTGGAGTCGGTGATGGAAAAGATTCCGCGCACGCCCGAACGGAAAGCGCTGACCACGAGTCCACGATCGAAAGACTCGACCAGCAGGACTTTCGGAATGTGCGGATGAGAACGGTGAAAGCGGTGAAGAATTGTGATGGTCTCTGCAGCGTTCGTCGATGCGTTCATGGAAAGCAGGACGACGCCGGGAGGCCGGGAGCTGGCCGACTGCAGAATGAGGGCGGAATCCAACGGGCAGGTGGTGACGCGAAACTCGGAATGGCGCCGCAGGGCGCTGGTCAGCAACTGGGCCTGCATGCGATTGGAGTCGGCGACGAGCACACCAATCGGCTGGGAAGCGGCGGCGAACAACTTCATAAATCTCCCGATATAACAGAGGTGATGCCGCGATTTTAGGGAGTGGAAGCGTGGTGCACAAGGAAAGTGATCACAAAATGTGCATTGTACTTTCAAAATGGGAATGAAGATTTCTTGCGTGCATCGAGGCAGAAGCGGGAGCGAAGAGTGTGGAAATGTGGGCTGAAGATTTTCGGTACGAAGGGAATGCCAGAGGGCGGGTGCCCGGAAGATCGCTGCGGTTCGATAGTCGGACGGAAGAACGAGGCCAGTGGACAGGCGAGAGATGGAATACAAGGCTGTGATGTAGCGAACATGCAAGTCTACTTTGGTAGACGCTCAGAATGAAGGCATCTCCGAGTTGCCCGGGATGGGAAGTCAAAGAGCCGAGTTTCCGCAAAGATCTGATTCGCAATCCCCAGCCAAGGTAGAAGACCGCAATTCCGAATCGGGATGAAGCCCACCTTCGTGCACGACACTTCCCAAGTCTTGTTGACTTCGCGCACTGGACGTAACTTGCGCAATAGGGAGTCGCGCAGAGATGGCGCGAGGTGCGTGAAGTCACGTCGCGGGATCCATGAAAAGTTCCCTCATCGTCGGCGCAGCGGCCGCAATCGCATTCCTGGCCTTGCACGTTTGCCCGCTCGCGTTGGCACAAGCAGAAGGGAACGATCACGGCGGAGACACACAAGCTTCCCGATCCGGCTTAACCGGAGCTGGAGCGGGGGATGGCAGTACAACGGCCAAACGGCCCGGAGGAGCGGGTGACCTGGGAAACCCCTTTCTCGGAGGGATGCGTCACCCGCTCTACCGGCTGCAACCGAGCGATGTTGTGGAAGTGAGCTTCACCGTTGCGCCGGAATTTAACCAGACTCTCACGGTGCAACCCGATGGGTACGTAATGCTGAAAGATGCCGGGCTGGTCGAAGCGCAGGGGATGAATCTGGAGGAATTCGGCGCGGCGGTAGAGAAAGCGTACCGGGGTTATCTGCACGATCCACAGGCCGCGGTGGCGCTGAAGGAATTCGTGCATCCGTACTTCATTGTCGGAGGCGAGGTCGGCAAGCCGGGCAAGTACGAACTGCGCTCCGATACCACGGTGGCCGAAGCCGTGGAAATTGCCGGAGGCTTGACGTCGCAGTCCAAGCACTCGCAGGTGGTCCTGTTCCGGCGCGTGAATGATGACCTGGTGGAAACGCGCCTGCTCAATCTGAAAAAGATGCTGAAGCAAAGCAGTCTCAAGGAAGACGCCCATCTGCGTCCGGGAGATATGGTGTTTGTCCCGCAGAACACGATTTCAAAGCTTGCCCGTTTCTTGACCCGACCCGCCGTGAGCATGTACATGAATTCTTCTCAATTCTAGGAATGGACCCCCACTCGCCGTGTCAGACGAAGACCCAATTCGCGGACGGACCGAGACACCGGCGCCCACCATGCGGGAGTTGGCGATGGTGCTATTTCGCCAGCGAAGGGTCTTCGTCTGGGTGTCGGCAGTGGTGTTCGCGGCGGCGGTGCTGTATGCGCTAACGGGCACGAAGTATCAGGCCAACATGAAAATTCTCGTCCGCCGAGGACGGGCGGATGCTCCGGTGAGCGCGGGGGAGAATGCCCCGCTCGACCTGACGCGGATGGTGGTGACGGAAGAGGAATTGAACTCGGAGGTGGAACTGCTGCGAGACCAGGAGGTCCTGCGAAAGGTTGTGGAGCAAACCGGCGTCGGCCGGAAGGGTTGGCTTGAATTCCTGCATTTTGGGGAGACCAACGACGAGCGGGGAGAGCGGGCGGCGCGAAGCTTGGCCAGAAAGCTGAAAGTTGAGCCGATCAAAAAGACGAACCTGATTGCGGTGAGCTATGCGGCGCAGGATCCGCAACTGGCGGCGAAGGTGTTGCGGGCGGTCGCGAGCGTGTATTTGGAAAAACACATGGAGGTCCATCGTCCCGGCGGCGAATTCCGCTTCTATGAACAACAGACGGGGGAATCCAGGCGGCAATTGGAAGATTCGAAACGCAAGTTGCTGCAGTTTACGAAGGGGCATGGAGTTGTGGCGGCGGCGCAGCAGCGCGATCTCGCCTTGCAGAAATTGAGCGAGGTGGATGCAAGCGCACGGCAGACGCGCATCGAGCTGGCAGCGACGCGGCAGCGCGTGGCCGAACTCGAAAATCAACTGGCGCAGCTGCCGGAACGGACGACGACGCAAAAGCGGACTGCGGATAATCCGGAACTGTTGAAGGCGCTGAAGGCGAGCTTGCTCGACCTGCAATTCAAGCGCACCGAATTGCTGACCAAATACGAACCGAACCACCGGCTAGTGAAAGAGGTCGAGCAGCAGATTGCGCAGGCGCAGGCCGCGATTGCGGCGGAGAATATGTCTCCCGTGCGCGATGAGACCACCGACAAGAATCCGCAATATGAGTGGGCGAAATCAGAGTTGGAGCGAGGCCAGGTGGAGTTGAAGGCGCTCGAGGCCCGGGAAGAGGCGGTGATTGTGCAGGAGGCAGCCTACCGCGGGGTGTCGGAAAAGCTCGGGGAAGACGCGGTCACGCAGGACGATTTGCTGAGCTCGGAAAAAGCCGCGGAGGAGATTTACCTGCTTTACGTGAAGAAGCAGGAAGAGGCGCACATGCATGACGCGCTCGACGAGCGCGGCATTGTGAACGTGGCGATGGCGGAAGATCCAGTTGCGCCGGCATTGCCGGTGTGGTCTGCGTGGATGGTTCTGGCGGTGGGATTGATAGCGTCGGGGGTGGCAGGGACAGGAGCGGCGTTCGCGGCAGATTATGTGAACCCGGCGTTTCGCGACCCGGACGACGTTGCGGCGTACCTGAACGCGCCAGTGCTGGCGTCGCTTCCCAAGACACGTCCGGGGAGGCTGTCGGCATGAGGGAGGGAGTCATGCGCGCAGGTGTGATGGCGTTCGCGGGAGCGAGGCCGGCGGCGGAGGCCGAGCCAATACGGCCAGAGGCGCGGACCGCACCGCCGAGTGAGGGATGGAATCCGCAAGAATTCGCGCGCGAGCAGATCCGCGGTTTGGTGCGCCAGCTCTTTAGTATGACGCAGGCGAGGCCGGTGCGGCAGGTCGTCTTCAGTGCAGTCGATCCGCAGACGGATGCGGGCGAAATTTGCAGGTCCGTGGGCGAGATGCTGGCGCTGGAAACCACGATGGACGTGGCGGTTGCCGGAGCCGGGCTGGAAAGCACTACGGCGGGGGAGTTGCTGGTGTGCTCGACAGAGATGCAAAGTCCGCTGCGAGAGGCCGGCACGCAGGTGCGGCGGAATCTGTGGCTTCTGCCGCTGGAGGTGAACGGGTCGGAAGGGAGCGCCGCGTCGCTGCATCGGTACATGGGCGCGGTGCGGAAGCAGTTTGAATATTCGATCGTAGCGGCGCCGGCATCGGCGATTTCGAACCATGCCATCACGTTAGCCCAGTTTGCGGATGGCATCGTTCTGGTTATATCGGCGCAACATACGCGGCGGGTGCAGGCGCGCAACATCAAAGCCACGCTGGAGGAGGCGGAGGCGCGGCTTCTCGGAACAGTGTTGAGCGATCGGGAATTTCCTATACCGGAGAGAATCTACCGGCGATTGTAGGGAGCGAACCTGCGCGTTCGTTTTTTTCTGAGGCGGAATATCCACTCGGGATAAGACGAAGAACAGCGATTTGAGGGGGGAGTAGGAGTGTCTTCCGTCTTTGCGAATCCGAGGCCGCCAGAATCCCACGAGATGGAGTGGGCGCGCCTGATTCCCGGAGAGATTCCGGAGCCGAAGAAGTTCGGCAAGAAACCGCCTGCATCCATGAAGCCATTTGTGTTGGGGAAAGACAAAGACAGGGACTCATGCGCGCCGCGGGCGACGGAACGGCGGGAAAGGACATTGGAGGCGTTGTTGCCGCGCCCGCTGCAAAGCCGTGCGGCGGAGAAGTGGATGCTGTCGATGGTTTTGGATTTTGCGTTGGTGGCGCTGAACTGGATGCTGGTGGGCGCCCTCGGAGTGCCGCTGCGGGTCCTGTTTCCCCGGAGCCCAACGGTTTCTGTGGACGCAGGCGCGGCGATTTCTCTGATGGGCATCGCGATCCTGCAAGGAGCATTGATCACACTTCTGGCGTACTCGGAAGGCCTGCACGCGGAGGCCGTGAGTGCCCGCGGGCAGGCTCGCATTCTGGGGAAGTCCGTGCTGTGGGCTACGGCAATCTTAGTCTTTGTGTACGGGCTGCAGGGGGCCTCGTGGAAAGTGAGCGCCCTGCTGTCGCTCACTGGAGTGATGCACTTCTCCACGCTGTGGCTGTGGCGCTGGAACCGCGCAGAGCGGGATCGCTTGAGAGCCGGAGCGAGGAACGTGCTGATTGTAGGGGCCGGTCCCGTGGGCCGGAGCGTGAGTGCGTGGGTCGAGCAAAATCGGTCTACCGGACGGCAGGTGTGCGGGTTCCTCGATGATGCGGTGCCATTGGGAAACGGAGTGATCGGCAGGGTGGCAGACCTGGCGCGCATGGCACGCAAAGGATTTGTGGACGAAGTCATCCTGGCTGGCCCGCATGATAGCCAGTTAACGCATCGGGTGCTGAACGAGGCGATGCGGCTTCGGCTGGACGTCGAGATTATCCCGGACTTATTTGGGTGCAAGCCGGCCGCCTGTGAAGTGGAAAGAGCGGGCGACATGCCGGTGATTTGTTTGCACAGCGAGCGGTTGCCGGCGCTGGGATTGATTGGGAAGCGCGTGGTGGACGTACTGGGCGCGGGGTTCGTGCTGGCGAGCCTGGCGCCGCTGCTGGTGGCGATTGCGATTCTGATCAAGCTGGATTCGCGCGGTCCCGTCCTGTATTGCGCGCAACGCGCCGGGCGAAAGGGGAAGCTATTCCGCTGCTACAAGTTTCGCACCATGGTGAGCAATGCGGATGAATTGAAAGAACGGCTGCGGCGCAACAACGAAAGGGCGGGCCCGTTCTTCAAGATCACAGGCGATCCGCGAATCACGCGCGTGGGGCGGATTCTGCGGCGGTACAGCCTGGACGAGCTGCCGCAGTTGCTGAACGTGGTGAAAGGAGAGATGAGTCTGGTCGGCCCCAGGCCCCATCCCGTCGACGACGTGGCCGGATATGAACTGGAACATCTATCGCGTCTGGATGTAACGCCGGGGATCACCGGCCTGTGGCAGGTCACGGCACGGCGCGATCCTTCGTTTCAGCGGGGCGTGGAACTGGATCGGGAGTACATCCGGAGGTGGACTCTGGGTCTGGATATGAAGATTCTGCTGCGGACGGTTTTGGCGGTGGTGCAGGGGAGTGGGGAGTGATGCCGGGCGCGGCCTCGGATGCGATGCGATGGTGGGCACAGGAACTTCCCGCCAAGGCCACGGCGGCTGCGCTGCGTCCGCTGCAGATTTTGATGGCTGCGCCCTCATGGCTGTTTCTGCTGGCGCTGGCGGCGATGCTGTTGCGCCATCCGGATGTGCGGTTCTACGAGATTGACCGGGTCGCGTTTGGGCTACTGATGGTGGGAGTGCTGGCCCGGGCAGTAGTGTTGCGGCAGCGCCTGTTTGCGCTGGAGGGCGCGACGTGGCCGATGATGGGCCTGATCGTGCTGGCGCTCGTCGGCTTGGCCGGCCAACCGTTCGAGCCTGAGGCAGGGAACTTGCTGGCCTCGAAGTTCATTGTGCCATTCACGTTGTTTCATTTGGCGGGGATGGTCTTCACCGAGGAGAGATATTTCCGGCAGTTCGAGATTTTTGCGCTGATCGTTCTGGCCTACCTCAGCTTTACGGCCATTGCTTTTCTGTGCGGGGCGGATTGGCTGATCCATCCGAAGTTCATTCTGGATGAGAGTTTGGGATTTCATGCGGACCGAGCGCGCGGCCCGCTGCTGCAGGCGGTGGCCAACGGCGTTTCGCTGAACCTGCTTGGAATTCTGGGCTGGCATGCCCACCGGCGAGGTCGCATGCGAGGGGCGAAGATGGGTGTGCTGCTGGTCTCGGTACCCATCGCCATTCTTGCGACTATGACGCGGGCGGTGTGGCTCACTTTCGCCGGGACCGTGCTGGCGCTGGTCTTTCTCTCCAAGAACCGCGCCTTCCGAATTGCCGTGGCAGCTGCGGTGGCCGCAGTGGTTGGTTTGGCGATTGTGCTGGGTTCGACCGACTTTGGCGGAACTCTCAATGACCGACTGGAAGAGCGCGGGCCGGTGGATTATCGCGCGGCGGTGTACGCCGGGGGATGGGAGATGTTCCTCGAGCGTCCATGGCTGGGCTGGGGATTTCATCAGATGCCGGCGGAGTTGCCGCGGCATGTCAGCGGGTACAGCGAAAAAGTTTTGTATCCACACAACACGTATCTGGAACTGCTGGCGGAGCACGGGGTCGCGGGGTTCGGGCTGTATTTGTGGCTCATGTGGGAACTGTGGAAGTTGCGACGCGGGAAGATTCCACAAGCGGAGGAGCGCGGATTTCTGAACGCGGGATTCCATCGCTTGTGGCCGGTTTTGTTGTTGGTCTATTGGGTCAACGCGGCGGTGGTGGTGATGAGTTATCAGTTTGTGAATGGGTTGCTGTACACGATTGCCGGGATGCTGGCGGCGCAGCGGCGGCGTGGGGAACTGGCACGGGCATGTTGACGGTTGCCTATCTGGCGAACGAGTTTCCGTGTGCGGTTGAGCCTTATGTGATGGAGGAGATTGAGCAGCTGCGGAAACGCGGAGTGCGGGTGATTGCGGGAAGCGTGCGGCGTCCTCAAATAGAGATTGGAGAGTTGAATCCGCAGATCGTGCTGCAGGGGTTGAATCCGATCGTTGTGGCGAACGCGGCTTTACTTTGCGGGCGGAGATGTGAGCGACTGGCACCGTTGATCAAGCGAATCCTGTTCTGCGGTCGCGAGGGATTGCTGCAGCGCGTGAAGGCGTTGGCGCACACCTTCCTCGGAGCTTGTTACGCCGCGCTGCTGAACGGGCGTGGAGTCGAGCACATCCACGTGCATCATGGATATTTCGGGTCGTGGATTGCGATGGCGGCGGCGCGGCTGCTGGGTGTGGATTTCAGCATGACGCTGCATGGCTCCGATCTGCTGCTGCACGGAGCCTACTTGGATACGAAGCTTGCCCATTGCGCGTTTTGCATGACCATCTCGGAGTACAACCGGAATTACATTTTGCGGAAGTATCCCGCTGTTGATCCCCGGAAGGCGCTGGTGGCGCGGATGGGGGTGGATGTCGGAGAGGAAGTACATCCACCGGATTTGCCTCAACGCCGAGGAGATTCATTCAACATACTGACCGTAGGGCGGCTGCATGCGGTGAAGGACCAGGCATTTCTGGTGCGGGCCTGCTCTGAGTTGGCGGCGCGTGGGGTGCACTTCCAATGTGATATTGCAGGCGAGGGGCCGGAGCGTAGGCGTCTGGAAGCGCTGATTTCGAGCTTTGGCCTGAGCCGGCAGGTCAGGTTGCTGGGGCACACCGCGCGCGAAGCGACCAACGCTCTGCACGATCGCGCGGATCTGATTGTGATCACGAGCCGGAGCGAGGGCATTCCCCTGGTTCTGATGGAGGCTATGGCGAGAGGAAGGATTGTGCTGGCTCCGGCGATCACGGGCATTCCGGAACTGGTTGTGGCTGGCGAAACGGGATTCTTGTACGAGCCGGGATCAATACGCGATTTTGTGCAGCAAGTGCTGCGGATCCAGTCCCTGAGCCAGAAAGTAGATCGACGGTGTTGTTCTCCACCTGCAGGTTGGGTGAATGGTCCGCTGGAGAGAATCGGGCGGGCGGCTCAGGAGCAGGTTCGCCGAAAATTCAACCGAAGAATCAATCTGGAAAGATTTGCCGAGACTTTTGTCGCGCGGGTGAGGCAAGGAAGCGAGCGCCGGGCGCATGCGAATCCTGTATTGCAACAAGTACAACTATCCCTTCAGCGGGACCGAAGCTTACCTGTTTGAGCTGATGGAATTGATGCGGTCGCAGGGCCATGAAGTGGCGCTGTTTTCCATGGCGGATGAGCGTGGCGAGGTGACCGACTACGATCGGCATTTCGTGGAGCACATCGACTTCAAGGTCGGAGACGGAGTGCTGCGCAAGCTGCGACTGGCGGCGCATGCCGTCTATTCGGTGGAAGCGCGGCGGAAAATCCGGGCGATGATTCAGGACTTTCGCCCGGATGTAGCGCATGTGCGGAATATTTATCACCACCTCTCGCCCTCGATTCTGTGGGAGCTGAAGGCGCAGGGCGTTCCCGTGGTTTATCACGTGAACGATTTCAAATTACTTTGTCCAAGCTACAACCTGGTTGCGCGCGGGGAAGCATGCCAGGCGTGCAAGCGTGGAGCGTTCTGGAGAGCGCTCCGGTCCGATTGCTATCCGGGGATAGGGGCGAGAGCGACGCTGGTGGCGGAAGCCTACGTTCATCGCTGGCTGGGAACGTACCGGAAGTGCGTTGACCGGTTTCTGGCTCCGAGCCAGTTTGTGCGCGAGAAGTTTGTGGAGCATGGGTGGGATGTGAGCAAATTCGACGTGCTGGGACATTTTCAGAAGGTTGGGCCGTGGACCGACGGCGCGGCGAACGATAGTCCGGTGCTCTATTGCGGACGATTGTCGGCAGAAAAAGGAGTGGACGATCTGCTGCGGGCGATCGGGCAGGTTCCAGATGTACGTCTGGTGATTGCCGGAGATGGGCCGCAGCGGGGCGAGTTGCAGGGGCTGGCGAGCCAGCTGGGGTTGACCAATGTCGAGTTTGTGGGGCAGGTCGGCTCTGCGGAACGGGACGTGTTGATGGCGCGGTCGAGGTTTACGGTATTGCCCTCGCGCGCCTACGAGACTTTGGGAAAAGCCATTCTGGAATCGTATGCGCAGGGGCGAGCGGTGGTGGCTACCGACATTGGATCGCGGCGGGAGTTTGTGCGCCACGGTGAAACTGGGTTGCTATATCGCTGCGGAAACGTCAATGAGCTGGCGCAGACGATTACGCTGCTCGCGGCCAATCCTGCAATGGCCGAGGAGATGGGAAGGGCCGGCCGAGAGATGGTGCGAAAGGAGCACACGCCGGAGAAGCATTATGAAAAGCTGTCCGGCTTATACGAAGAGTTGATCCGCGCGAAAGGCAGCGGGACGCGGCATTCCGCGTTTGTGGTGAACCAGCAGGAGCGGACAACCGTGCCGGATCCAGGGCATCGACTGCGCATCGCGTTTATCGGCGGGCGGGGAGTGATTTCGAAATACAGCGGGATTGAGACGTACTACGAAGAAGTGGGCAGGCGATTGGCGGCGCGGGGACATGAACTGACCGTTTATTGCCGGAATCATTTCACGCCCGCGCTGAAGGAATATGAGGGCATGCGGCTGGTGCGGCTGCCGACGATCCGGTCCAAACATCTGGAAACGTTCGTGCATACACTGCTGAGCACGGTGCACGCGGCGACGCAGGGGTACGATGTGGTTCATTACCACACGCTGGGACCCGCGCTGTTTTCGTATATTCCGCGAATGTTCGGGGCTAAGACAGTGGTCACAGTGCAGGGGTTGGACTGGCAGAGGAAGAAGTGGGGGCGGATTGCGTCGGCGGTGCTGTGGCTGGGCGAGCGGGCATCGGTGAAGTTTCCAAACGAGACCATGGTGGTCTCGCGGACGTTGCAAAGGCGTTATCTCGAGCTGCACGGGAAAGAAACAATTTATGTGCCCAACGGAGGACTGCGGAGGGAAAGGAAGGAGCCGCGACAAATTCTGGAGTGGGGACTGGAACCCGGGAAGTACGTGCTGTTTCTCGGCAGATTTTCACCGGAAAAGGGATGCCATCTTCTGGTGGATGCGTTTGAGCAGATCAAAACGGATGCAACGTTGGTGATGGCCGGCGCTTCGAGCTACTGCGACCAGTACAGCCGGGAACTGCGCCAACATGCAGGCGAGCGAATCAGGATGCTGGAGTGGGTGTCGGGCGAAACGCTGGACGAGTTGCTGACTAACGCGATGATTTTTGTGCTGCCGTCGGACATGGAGGGTCTGTCGCTGGCGCTGCTCGACGCGATGGCCGCAGGACTGTGCGTGCTGGCCAGCGACGTCCCGGAAAATCGCGAGGCGGTGGAAGGAGCCGGATACGTATTTCGGTGCGGGGATGCCAAGGATCTGGCGGAGCGCTTGCGGTATTTGATTGCGAATGCGGCGGTGCGCGAGGCTGTGGGGAAGGCAGCCGCGAAGCGGGTGCGCGAGCAGTACCGATGGCAGGAAATCTCCGAGAGTATCGAACGGGCTTATTTTGAAATCTGCGGCCAGAAGGCAGTCGAGGTTGCGATAAAAAAACCGAGTGCGCCTCAGGAAACGGCCGCGCAAGAAAGGCCGACGCAAAGGCGAGCCGGCTGATCGACTTAGATTCTTCGGCCGCGGACGGCGAACCGGCCGCGACGGTGGCCTAGTTCGATAACATGGGTTGGACGAGGACGGGCCGGGCCCGTCCTTTTTTATTACAATCAAGTGGCTTGACACGCGGGGCAGTAAGCCGCGGCGCAACACTTCGCATGAACGACCGGATTCTCGTCACGGGCGGCGCGGGATTTATCGGCTCGAATTTCATTCTGCAAAGAATGCAGGAAGAATCCGGTTCGATCGTCAATCTGGATAAGCTGACGTACGCAGGGAATCCGCACAATCTTGACAACATCGCAAGCAATAGCCGCTACCACTTTGCGCAGGGCGACATTGGGGATCGCGGGGTAGTGGAAAAATTGCTGCGCGAGCACCGGCCTGGCGCCATTGTGCACTTCGCGGCCGAGAGCCATGTGGACCGCTCCATCCGCGAGCCGGAAGCATTTATCCAGACCAACATTCAGGGAACTTTTTGTCTGCTGGAAGTGGCGCGGGCATACTGGAGCGAACTGGCTGGAAACGAGCGAGAGCGGTTTCGCTTTCTGCATGTGTCGACGGACGAAGTTTACGGATCGCTGCGGCCGGAGGATCCGGCGTTTTGCGAGACCACCGCTTATGCGCCGAACAGTCCGTATGCCGCGTCAAAAGCGGCGTCGGATCACCTGGTGCGGGCGTATCACCATACCTATGGGCTGCCCACGCTGACCACGAATTGCTCGAACAATTATGGGCGATTTCAATTTCCTGAAAAATTGATTCCGCTGATGATTCTGAATGCGCGCCACGGCAAGGCGCTGCCGGTGTATGGGGACGGGAAAAATGTCCGCGATTGGCTTTATGTGGAGGATCATTGCCACGCGATTGCGATCGTGCTGCGGCGCGGGCGACCGGGAGAGACGTATAACATTGGCGGCTGGAACGAAAAACCGAATATCGAAATCGTGCAGATGGTATGCGATCTGGTCGATGAAATGGCTCTGCGGGCGGGGGGATCACGGCGCGAGCTGATTACATTCGTGAAAGATCGTCCGGGGCACGACCGGCGCTATGCGATTGATGCGCACAAGATTGAACGGGAACTGGGCTGGAGGCCGAAGGAGACGTTCGAATCCGGATTGCGAAAGACGGTTCGCTGGTATCTTGAGAATGAAGCGTGGGTGCAAGGCGTGACCAGCGGAAGTTACCGGCAATGGATTGCGACGCACTATTCGGAGTGAGCGATCAGGGCGGCGGCGTAAATTGAAGACGAAAGAAAGCATGGCATACAAAGGAATCTTGCTGGCGGGTGGATCGGGAACGCGGCTTTATCCGGTGACGCAGGCCATGGGCAAGAGCCTGCTGCCGGTGTACAACAAGCCGATGATTTATTACCCGCTGTGCACGCTGATGCTGGCGGGGATTCGCGAGATCCTGGTGATCTCGACGCCGGAGGATCTTCCGAAGATTCAGACGCTGCTGCGGGACGGAAACCAGTTCGGAATCCGACTGGAGTATAAAGTGCAGCCCCAGCCGGAGGGGATTGCGCAGGCGTTTCTGTTGGGAGAGCAGTTTATTGCAGGAAGTTCGTCGGCGCTGGTGTTGGGCGACAACATTTTTTATGGGCACGATTTGGCAAAGGATTTGCGGGAATCGGCCGGGAAGACGCAAGGGGCAAGGGTTTTCGCCTATCCGGTGCACGACCCGGAGCGCTATGGAGTGGTGGAATTCGATGCGGGCGGGCACGCCCTTAGCATTGAAGAGAAACCGAAACAGCCGAAATCGAAGTATGCGGTCACGGGACTCTATTTTTACGATGGGCAAGTTGTGGAGATCACGAAATCGTTGAAGCCGAGCGCGCGCGGAGAGTTGGAGATCACCGACGTGAACCGCGCTTATCTGGAAAAAGGGCAACTCGATGTGGTGGTCATGGGACGAGGCATGGCCTGGCTCGATACGGGGACGCACGAATCGCTCATGGATGCGGCGCTGTATATTCAGGCGATCGAAAAGCGGCAGGGGTTGATGGTGGCGTGTCCGGAGGAAATAGCGTACCGATCGGGCTACATAACGGCTGCACAGGTGGAAAAGACTGCAAGTTCGATGAAGAACAGTAGCTACGGAGCATACCTGCTGCAGTTACTGAGGGAGAGGATATTTTGAGCGGCGAGCGCCGGCGGCTGGGATGGATTCCTTGAAAAAGATTGAGACTTCGTTGCCCGGCGTGTTCGTGCTCGAGCCACGCGTGTTCGGCGACGAGCGCGGATTCTTTCTCGAGAGCTATAGCGAACGGGTCTTTGCTGAACTCGGCATCCAGGAAAAATTCCGGCAGGATAATCACTCTTATTCCACACGAAACGTGCTGCGGGGTTTGCATTATCAGATCAAGCAGGTGCAGGGGAAACTGGTGCGCGTGGCGGTGGGAGAGATTCTCGACGTGGCGGTAGACGTGCGGCGCGGCTTTCCGACATTCGGCAAGTGGGAAGCCGTAACCCTGTCGGGTGAGAACAAGCGCATGATATGGATTCCGCCGGGATTCGCGCACGGGTTCCGGGTAATTTCAGAGGCGGCGCATGTGCTCTATAAGGCGACCGATTACTACGCGCCGGAATACGAACGCACGTTGGCGTGGAACGATCCGGACGTGAAGATTGACTGGAAACTGAAAGCGGAGCCGATTGTGTCGGCGAAAGACCAGCGCGGGATCTCGCTACGCGAAGTGGAGAATGTCGACTCGCTGGAGAAATCGCGCCGGTGAAGGCGATGATTATTGGCGGCACTGGCCTGCTGGGCAAGGCTCTCGTGCGCGAGTGGGGCGGCGACGAAGTGCTGGCTCTGCGGTCGCGCGATGTGGATATCCGAGACCTGAAGCACGTGCAGGGTGTGGTCGACGAGAAGCGTCCGGATTGGATTGTGCTGGCGGCCGCGTACACCGATGTGGACGGGTGTGAGAGCGATCCGGAGCGCGCATTTGAAGTGAACCGCAACGGGGCGGCGAATGTGGCCGAGGCCGCTAAGAGTTCCGGAGCGAAGTTGCTTTTTCTAAGTTCGGATTACGTGTTCGACGGAAAGAAATCTTCGCCGTATGAGGTTGGGGACCCGCGGAATCCGCAGAGTGTTTATGGGAGGTCGAAGGCGGAAGCGGAAATGCGTTTGCTGGAAATTTTGCCGGAGGTTTGTATTGTGCGGACCTCATGGCTGTTTGGCACGGGAGGGAAATGTTTTCCGGACACGATTTTGAAACTGGCAGCGAGCCGATCGGCGCTGGATGTGGTCAACGATCAGCGCGGGAGCCCGACCTACTGCGTGGATCTTGCGAGAGCCATCATCGAATTGTGCCGCAAGGATGCGAGCGGGATTGTGCACGTGACGAATTCCGGAGATTGCACGTGGTTTGAATTTGCGCGGGAGATTGTGAAAGGCGCGGGGCTTCAGACCGAGGTGAGGCCGGTGAGCAGCCGGCAGATGGCGCGTCCGGCGCCGCGTCCTGCATATTCGGTTCTGGCGGCAACGAGCCTGCAGCGGTACGGCATCGAAATGCCATCGTGGGAAGATGCGCTACGACGCTATCTGGAAGAGCGCAACAACTGAGAGCCGGGGCATTGCGGGCGCCGGTGGACGGCTGATAGGATTCCGCGGGGTTCACGCCATTGAAATCCATCCAAAATTATATCGATGGGAAATGTGTACGGGGCGCGCGGGAATTTGCCGATGTGAATCCGGCCGACGGTAGCGTGATCGCGCAGGTCGCAGAGGCGAATGAGGAGTTGGTCGATGCGGCGGTGCAGGCTGCGCGCAAAGCTTTGCGCGGCGAGTGGGGACGCTGGGGAGTTCGTGAACGGGCTGCGCGACTGAATCGAGTTGCGGACGCCATCGAAAAGAGGTTCGACTGCTTCGTTGCGTCGGAAGTCGCGGATACGGGAAAGCCGATCGCGCTGGCTTCAAAGCTGGACGTACCTCGGGCGGCGGCAAATTTCCGGGCATTCGCGGATTTGATCAAGACCGCGAGCGTGGAAGCGTTTCAGACGGAAACTCCGGAAGGAAAATCTGCGCTGAACTATGCCGTGCGGAAGCCGCTGGGCGTTGTGGGGATCATCACTCCGTGGAATCTTCCTCTGCTGCTGCTGACCTGGAAAGTTGCTCCGGCCCTGGCGTGCGGCAATACCGTGGTGGTCAAGCCTTCGGAGGAGACGCCGGCAACTGCAACTTTGTTGGCGGAGGCGATGCAGGAGGCGGGCATTCCGGATGGAGTTTACAACGTGGTGCACGGATTCGGTCCGAACTCGGCGGGAGAATTTCTGACGAAGCATCCAGATGTGAACGCGGTTACGTTCACGGGCGAATCGCAGACGGGCGCAGCCATCATGAAAACCGTGGCGGCCTCGGTGAAGCCGGTATCGTTCGAACTGGGCGGGAAGAATGCGGCAATCATTTTTGCCGATTGTGAATTCGAGAGCGCGGTCAGCGGGATTCGCGATGCGGTTTTTCTGAATACGGGGCAAGTCTGCCTGTGCGCGGAGCGAGTGTATGTCGCGCGCCCGATCTTCGAGCGATTTGTCGAGAAGCTGAAACAGGAAGCGGGGCGCCTGCGCATCGGATCGCCGCTGGAGCAGTCAACGGAGATGGGGCCGCTGATTTCGGCGCAGCACCGAGAAAAAGTTTTGTCCTATTACAAATTGGCTCGCGAAGAGGGCGCGACCGTGGTGACGGGAGGCGGAGTTCCAGAATTCGGCAACGCGCTCGATCATGGTTTTTACGTGCAACCGACGATCTATACTGGGCTGAGCGAGACGGCGCGCTGCGTGAAGGAAGAAATCTTCGGGCCGGTCTGCCACATCGCGCCATTTGATACGGAAGAAGAAGCAGTGAGCCTGGCGAACGATACGAAGTACGGGCTGGCGGCTTCGATCTGGACGACAGATTTGAAGCGCGGGCATCGCGTGGCGCAACAGATGAATGTGGGCATCACGTGGGTGAATTGCTGGTTCCTGCGCGATCTGAGAACTCCGTTTGGCGGCGCGGGATTATCGGGCATTGGGCGCGAAGGCGGGATGCATTCGCTGAATTTTTATTCGGAGCTGAATAATATTTGTATTCGGTTGTGACGGTCGCATCGGACGGGAAAGCGCGATATGGGGAAAGTGGAAGCTAAGGTCATCGAGGGGAAGGCGAAGCCGCGCGGGAAATATCCGCATATCAAGCGCGCGGGCGACTTGCTGATCGTGTCGGGGACGAGCGCGCGGCGAAGCGATGACACGATTGCCGGGGCGGAAGTCGACACAATGGGAACGACGCGGCTCGATATACGCGCGCAAACGCGGGCGGTGATCGAAAACATCGGCGAAATTCTGCGGAGCGCCGGGGCTGATCTCGAGGATGTGGTCGAGGTGACGTCGTACCTCGTCAGTATGAATGATTTCGCAGGATACAACGAAGTGTATGGCGAATATTTCGATTACGATGGTCCGGCCCGGACGACGGTGGCGGTGCATCAGTTGCCGCATCCACATCTGTTAATTGAAATTCGCGCGGTTGCGTATAAGCCGGAGCAATAGGAGCTACTATGCCGTCGATCAAGGAACTGAAGGCATTCAATTTTCAGAAGTGGATTGAAGCGAACAAAGAAAACTTCAAGCCTCCGGTGGGGAACGCGCAGGTGTGGGAAGACGGCGAGATGATGGTGACGGTGGTGGGCGGGCCCAACCAGCGGAAGGATTATCACGACGATCCGACGGAGGAATTGTTCTATCAATTGAAGGGCGACATTTTTCTCCGCCTGATGGAGAAGCCGGGCAAAGCTCCGATTGAGGTTCCGATCAAGGAAGGAGAAATCTTTCTTCTGCCCAAGCACATGCGGCATTCTCCACAGCGGCAGGCGGGAAGCATTGGAGTGGTGGTCGAGATGCCGCGACCGGAGGGCGCTCTGGACGCATTCGAGTGGTACTGCCAGAATTGCCATCAGCTGGTGCATCGCGCGGAAGTGAAGTTGAAAAGTATTGTGCGCGATCTGCCACCGCTTTTTGACAAGTTCTACAGCGACGAAAGCGTGCGCAAGTGCAAACACTGCGGCGCGGTTCATCCCGGCAAACAGTAATGCCAGTCATCGACATTCACAATCATTTCTTTCCGCGGACGTGGCCCGACCTGGGGGCACGCCACGGCACTCCGAACTGGCCGTGGATCAAGCATGCGGAGAACGGCCAAGCCGACATCCTGCTGGGCGACCGGTTCTTCCGGCATATTTATGCGGCGTGCTGGGACCCGGAAGTGCGGCTGAAGGAGATGGACCGGGACGGCATCGACATGCAGGTAATGTCGGCGACGCCGGTATTGTTTGCTTATGAAAGGCCGATGGAACATGCGCTCGATTGCGCGCAATTGTTCAACGATGCGGCACTGGAATTGTGCGCCGCCGGAAAAGGCAGACTGAAATCGCTGTGCCAGGTTCCGCTGCAAAATATTGATGTTTCGTGCAAGGAGTTGAGCCGGTGCATGCGGGCCGGGCATGTGGGGGTGCAGATCGGAAATCATGTCGGCGAGAAAAATCTGGACGACCCGGGGATCGTGACATTCCTGCATCATTGCGCGGACGAAGGCGCCGCTGTGCTGGTGCATCCGTGGGACATCCTGGGACAACAGCGCATGCCGAAATACATGATGCCGTGGACGGTGGGAATGCCGGCGGAGACGCAACTGGGCATCGTGGCGATGATCCTCGGCGGGGCGTTCGATAAGTTGCCGACGAATCTGAAGATTTGCTTCGCCCACGGCGGCGGAAGTTTCGCGTTTTTGCTGGGACGGATGGAGAACGCGTGGAAGCATCATCCGGTGGCGCACGGAATTTGTGAGTTGCCGCCGAGCCAGTATGTGAGCCGCTTTTCCGTGGACTCGGCGGTGTTCGATGCGCGCGCGCTGCAGTTTCTGATCGAGACGATGGGAACAGAGCGGGTGATGCTGGGTTCGGATTATCCATTTCCGCTGGGCGAGCACGGAATTGGATCGCTGATTCGGTCGAGCCGGCAAACGGCCGGAGCGAAGGCGCGTCTGCTGGGCGGAAATGCGGTGGAATTCCTTGGTTTGCACAAGGAGTTCGAGGCTCGAGCAGAGGCTCAGCCTGGTTCTCCGATCGTACCGCGCGGCGAGCAACTCACCTACAGTTCGTACCTCAAGGTTCCGGAGTTGCTGGAGCTGCAGCATCCGCAATCGTCTCCGCAGCATCACGATGAGTTGCTGTTCATCATCGTGCACCAGACTTATGAGTTGTGGTTCAAGGAATTGCTGCACGATCTGGATGCGGTGGTGGCGAATCTGCGAGGCGCGGGAGGGAATCCGAAATCGCACGACGAGGTGTATGAGGCGGCGCGGTTGCTACGGCGATGCACCGAAATTACTCGCGTGCTGGTAGAGCAGTTTACGATCCTCGAAACCATGCTGCCGACGCACTTTCTGGCGTTTCGCGGAAAGCTGGAACCGGCCAGCGGGTTTCAATCGGAACAATTCCGCGAACTTGAATTTCTGTGCGGCCTGAAGGACGAGAAGATGCTGCGGTATCACCGTCCGACGCCGGAAGCGCACGCGCAACTGGAGAGACGGCTGCGGGAGCCTTCGCTGCACGACGTTTTCTTTGAAGCCTTGCGCGCGATGGGAAAGCTGACTGTGCCGGAGCAGGCGAGCGAGCGCGACCGCTTCGATGCTCGCGCCCGGGCGGTGCTGTCCTTGTACCGGGATGAGCACAGGAATCGAGATTGGATTGACGTGTGCGAACGGTTGACGGAGTTTGATGAGTTGGTTGTCAGCTGGAGACTGCGGCATATTCAGCTGGTGGAGCGGGTAATCGGCGTGCGCACGGGGACGGGAGGAACCGCAGGGTCGTCCTACCTGAAGCTGACCCTCGACAAGAAATTCTTTCCTGAACTGTGGGAGGCGCGGACGTTGTTGACCGAGTAGGCCGCTGCTGCTTGCTTCCCATTTGATTTCACTTCTTTCTTCTCACGTATGAAGCGCAAAGCCGGGAAGATTACGCTGATCGGCGCCGGGCTGAACGGCCCGCTGCTGGCCCTGGGACTGGTGAAGCGCGGATTTGACGTGGAGATCTACGAGCGGCGTCCCGATATGCGGCGAGTGAAGATAAGCGCGGGGCGCTCGATCAACCTCGCGCTTTCGACGCGCGGAATTCATGCCCTTGCCGAGGCCAGGTTGTGGCAAGGGATGCAGCGAATCATCATTCCGATGAAGGGAAGGATGATGCATTCGACGGATTCGAAACTGACATTTCAAGCCTACGGCAAAGACGAGTCGGAACGTCATCAACTCCATTTCGCGCGCGGAGTTGAATATGGCGTTGCTCGATGCCGCCGAGGCCATTGGGGTGAGAATTCATTTCGAACAGCGCTGCACCGGGATCAGCTTTAAGAATCGAAAGCTCAGTTTGCGCAACGAAGCGAGTGGAGAAGAGGACAGTGCTGAATACCAGGTCGTGATCGGATGCGATGGGTCGGCTTCGGCGATTCGCGGCGCGATGCTGCGGCTGAGCCGCTTCAATTTTTCACAGGAGTATCTGAATTACGGCTATAAAGAGCTGACGATTCCGGCGGGGACGGGCGGGAAGCACGTACTGGATGTGAACGCCCTGCACATATGGCCGCGAGGAAATTACATGCTGATCGCGCTGCCGAATATCGATGCGACGTTCGCCTGCATTCTATTTCTACCGTTCGAAGGGGCGGACAGCTTTGAGAAATTGACGACGAAGACTGCGGTGCAGAATTTCTTTGAGTCGCGATTTCCGGACGCCGTGCCGCTGATGCCGGAGCTTGCCGAGCATTTCTTTGCCAATCCGACGGGCGCGATGGTGACGATCAAATGTTCGCCCTGGCATGTGGGAGGCCAGGCGCTGCTGCTGGGAGACGCAGCGCATGCCATTGTTCCTTTTTTTGGGCAGGGAATTAATTGCGGTTTTGAGGATTGCACAATTCTGCTCGAATTGCTGGATCGCCACGGCGCGGATTGGGACAAAGTGTTTCGCGAATTTGAAGAAGCGAGAAAGATCAATACCGACGCAATCGCGGACATGGCGATCGATAAGTTTGTGGAGATGCGAGACCGGGTAGGGGATCGAAGATTTCTGCTGCGAAAGCAAGTGGAGTTGGCGCTCGAAGCGAAATATCCGCGGCAGTTCGTGCCCAAATACGCGATGGTGACCTTTCATCGACTTCCCTACGCGACCGCGTTGCAGCGGGGGCGGGTGCAGGAGCGCATGCTGGCGGAACTCTGCGAGGGCATCGAGCGCGTCGACGACCTGGACTGGAAGAAGGCCGATGCGTTGATCCGCAACGGGCTGAGTCCTATGGAGATTGTTTGAGCACCGCTCAGTTTCAACTCGGTGAAGAAGTTGCGCGGGCGATGGACGCCGGCGATTCGCTCGCCGGCTTCCGCGACCGCTTTTGCATTTCGAAAACGAAGAGCGGCGAAGAGTGCGTGTACTTGTGCGGGCACTCACTGGGATTGCAGCCGAAGAGCGCAGCTTTGTGCTTGGAGCAGGAGCTACAGGATTGGGCCGAACTCGGCGTGGAAGGACATTTTCACGCGAAGAATCCGTGGATGCCGTATCACCGGCTGCTGACGCAGCAGACGGCGGAATTAGTTGGAGCTGAGGCGTCGGAAGTTGTGGTGATGAATTCGTTGACGGTGAACCTGCACTTGATGATGGCATCGTTCTACCGGCCGAGCAGGCAGAGACACAAGATCGTGATCGAGGGCGGGGCGTTTCCATCGGACCAGTATGCAGTGAAGTCGCAAATCCGGTTTCATGGATTTGATCCGGCGACGTCGTTGATCGAACTGACCGCGCGCGAGGGAGAATCCTGCATACGGGATGAAGACATTGCGGAATTGATTGAACGCGAGGGAGGGTCGGTCGCGCTCATCCTGCTGGGCGGAGTGAATTATGCCACGGGTCAAGTCTTCGACATGGCCGAGATTACAAAGGTAGGACAGCGGAAGGGATGCATGGTCGCATTCGATCTGGCGCATGCGGCGGGAAATATCCCGTTGCGGCTGCACGATTGGGGGCCGGATTTTGCCGTGTGGTGCAATTACAAATATCTGAATGGAGGACCCGGGTGCGTGGCGGGATGTTTTGTGCATGCGCGCCACGCGGATTGGAACGAGCTGCCACGGTTTGCGGGATGGTGGGGACACGAGGAGAAAACGCGATTTCAGATGGGGCCGGAGTTTCACGCCATGGCCGGGGCGGAGGGATGGCAATTGAGCAATCCTCCGATTTTGGCCTTGGCGCCGCTGCGGGCGTCGATGGAAATATTTTCCGAAGCAGGCATGGAGCGGCTGCGAGCGAAGAGCGTGTCGCTGACGAGCTAAATGGAATTCCTTCTGCGGGAGAATCATTCGGCGAAGTTTTCCCTCATTACTCCATGCGAGCCCGAACGCCGTGGGGCGCAACTTTCCATTCGACTGACGGATAATCTAGGACGCGACATTTGCGACCGACTGGCGGCGAAGGGAGTGATCGGGGACTGGAGGGAGCCGGATACGTTCCGAGTCGCGGCGGTTCCGCTGTACAACTCCTACCGTGATGTTTTTCGATTTGTCGAGAAATTCACGGCGGCTCTTCAGTAATCGAAATACACCACGTCCGCCCCCCATTCCGATTACCTTGGTAATACGGAACCCGGTTCCCCTCAAAATACAATTCCTTACGTGGGGAATGCTGCGCTCAAAGACGGGCGTAAATGGGTCATAGGGATGGGTGCGCTCGCCTGCGCACACGTCGTCGTCACTCTTTATGTGCCACGCGGCTTTGCCCTCACTGCTTTCGGAGACATTCTGCAAAGCGCACTTCTGCTGGCGGCCGCCGTGGCCTGCTGCGTTGCCCTTCGAACTGCATCCCCCAAAACTCGGATTTTCTGGGGACTCATGGGCCTGGGGCTGGGGATGTGGTGCGTCATGCAATTGATGTGGGCGTACGTGGAGGTGTACCAGCGGCACGAAGCGCCCAATCCGTTTTTTGGCGATGTAGTCTTGTTCCTGCATATTGTTCCGATGATGGCGGCAGTATCGATCCAGCCGCACGTGAAGCAGGACGATCGCGCGGTCCGCGTGGGGACGCTGGATTTCGCGCTGCTGCTGACGTGGTGGCTGTTTCTATACATGTTTGTAGTGATTCCGTGGCAGTACGTGCATCTGGCCGAGATCGTGTACGGCAGAAGTTTTGATTTGCTGTATGTATGCGAAGAATTGGTGCTGGTCGCAGCGCTATGGATGGTGTGGCGGCGTAGTCGAGGGGCGTGGCGAAATATCTATTTTGAATTGTTTGCCGCGAGCCTGCTGTACTGCGTGTCTTCGCTGATGGCGAGCGAAGCGATCGACTTGCATCTCTACTACACGGGCAGCCTGTTTGACGTGCCGCTGGTGACTTCGATGGCCTGGTTTGTGCGCATTGGCTTCATGGCGCACGGAGTGGAAGAAGATGTGTCGGGAGAGGATTTTTCGACGCGAGGGTATGGAATCTGGAAAGCGCGGCTGGCGATGCTGGCGGTGTTCGTTACGCCCTTGATGATGGCGTGGGCGCAATTCGGTGGAGATGTGCCGCAAGCGGTCCGCACCTATCGGTTGTGGCTCACCGTGGGCGTGATGGCAGTGATGGGCGCATTGGTATTCGTGAAGCAGCATCTGCTCGATCAGGAGCTTCTCAGCCTGCTGCGGATGTCCCGTCACAATCTTGACGAGATGTGCCGGTTGAAGGACGAACTGGAGAACAAAGAGCAGTCGCTGCGATGGCACAGCCTGGAGTTGCAGAGGAAGAACCTGGAGCTGCAGGAAATTTCGTTCACCGACGTGCTGACCAACGTCTGGAACCGGCGTTATCTGGAAGAAATTCTGACGGCGGAGGCGGGACAAGTGCTGAGAAATTATCAGCGCGCGCGCGGGAATGACATCCGGAAGATGGATCATCGCGATCTTGTATTCATCATGGTCGATGTGGATTTCTTCAAGCAGGTGAACGATTTGTACGGTCATCCCGCAGGAGACCGCCTGCTGCAGCTAGTGGCGCAGAGGCTGTCGACGGTGGTGCGCAAGTCGGATGTGCTGGTGCGCTGGGGCGGAGAAGAATTTCTGATCATGAGCCGGTCGACGGATCCGGCGGGCACGCCTGCGTTCTGCAGCCGGGTTCTGGAAGTGATGGCGGCGGAGCCGTTCGACCTGGGGTATGGCATTTCAGTGCGAAAGACGTGTTCGGTGGGATGGGCTTCCTATCCTTGGTGCCGCAACGCGTATGAGGCTCTCTGTGCGGACGAATCGATTGCGCTGGCGGATTCCGCGTTGTATCAGGCGAAAGCGCTGGGCAGAAATCAAGGCGTAGGCATCGTGCCAACGGAGGCGGCGGCCAAGAATTCTGAAGCGCTTAAGCTGCCGTCGGTGCGGGACGGGAAGGCGCCGTGGGCGCGCGTGATCCGAGTAGCCTGCCCGGAGCGGCCGGTGTTGGAAGCGGCGGCGGAGGCGGAGGTGACGGCCGATCGTCTCGAGGAATAGTGCTCTAAATTTCTGTAAGATTCTGCAGGTGCGAAGTTCGCGCGCGTTCTTTCAAAAATCCCAACGCTTGACCGAAGTTGGCGCGTTGACTACATTGAGTAGCCGGCTGCAACGCGGCTGAGGGATTGCTTCTGAGGCACAACTTCTAATGAATTCAAAGACAACATCGCGCAAGACTGGCCTTCGGCAGAAGGCACAATTAATGTCCTCATCGGAGATCGAACGCACGCTGGTTCGATTGGCGTATGAAATCGTAGAAAAAAATGGCGGGGTAAAAGATTTAGGGTTGGTCGGGATCCGGCGCCGGGGAGTGCCCATCGCGGAACGCCTGGGCAAGATCATCACGCGCATTGAGAGCGCCAAAGTGCCGGTGGGAACGTTGGATATTACGTTCTACCGCGACGACTTGTCGACGCTTGGTCCGAAGCCGGTGGTGCAGGAGAAAGAAATTGGATTTGAAATCGAAGACAAAAACATCGTGCTGGTCGACGATGTGCTGTTCACCGGGCGCACGACACGCGCCGCACTGGATGCGCTGTTTGAGCACGGCCGCCCACGCCGCGTGCAGCTGTGCGTGTTGATCGATCGCGGACATCGCGAGATTCCCGTAGAGGCTACGTTCGTTGGCCGGAACGTACAGACCACGATGAATGAAGTGATCGAGGTGAAGCTGACCGAGATCGATGACGCGGAGAAAGTTCTGCTAATGGAGAAGTAGCCGCGAACGATTTTCAAAAAAGAAAGGACGGGATCAATCCCGTCCTTTCCGTTTGGAGCACGAACGTGCTTAAGCGATCCGGGTGCAGACGGCCTTGGTTTGGGTGTAGAGATTCAGGACGTCGTGGCCCATTTCGCGGCCCCATCCGGATTGCTTGTAGCCTCCGAAGGGGAGCGCCGCGTCGAAGATGTTGTAGCAGTTGATCCAGACGGTGCCGGCGCGAAGTTGCTCGGCCATGCGGTGCGCCTTGCCGATGTCGCGAGTCCAGACGGCAGCGGCCAGTCCGTATTCGCTGTTGTTGGCGCGAGGAATGATTTCTTCGGGATCGGTGAATGGCATCGCCGCCACGACCGGACCGAAGATTTCTTCCTGCACGACCTTCATGTCTTCCTTGGTGTTGACCAGTACGGTGGGTTCGACGAAATAGCCGCGATCGCCGGCTTTGTGGCCACCGACAACGGCTTTCGCGCCCTGAGAAAATCCTGACTCGAGATACCCGCAGACGCGATTTAGCTGCTCTTCGGAAACGAGTGGCCCCATCTGTGTATCGGGTTCGAGGCCAGAGCCGACTTTAATTTTCCTGGCTTCATCGGCGATTCCCTCGACCACCTGATCGTAAACGGATTTTTCGACGTACAGCCGTGATCCCGCGCAGCAGCACTGTCCGTGATTAAAGAAAATGGCGCTGGCGGAGCCTGGGATCGCCGTCTCAAGATCGGCATCTTTGAAAACGACATTGGGAGACTTGCCACCGAGTTCAAGCGAGACTTTCTTCAGGTTGCCGGCGGCCGCATGGACAATCAATTTGCCGACTTCGGTCGATCCGGTGAAGGCGACTTTGTCGACGTCGGGATGAGCGGCCAGCGCGGCGCCGGCGGTTTCGCCGTATCCGGGAACGACGTTGACGACGCCTTCCGGGAATCCGGCTTCCATGATGAGCTCGCCGAGACGAAGCGCGGAGAGCGGAGTCTGCTCAGCGGGCTTCAGGACGACGGTGCAGCCTGAGGCGAGAGCGGGGCCGAGTTTCCATGCGGCCATGAGCAGCGGGAAATTCCACGGAATGATTTGTCCGACGACTCCCACCGGTTCGCGCAGCGTGTAGGCGAGATACTTCGCGCCGGGTGTGTAGGGAACGGAAAGCGGAATGGTGTTGCCTTCAATCTTGGTGGTCCATCCCGCCATGTAGCGGAACAGGTCGACGGCGAGCGGAACGTCGGCGGCCTTGGCGATATTGAGCGGCTTTCCGTTATCGAGGCTTTCGATGTAGCCGAACTCCTCGGTGTGCTGTTCGAGAAGGTCAGCGAGTTTCCAGATGAGGCGTCCGCGCTCGGAAGCGGTCATGCGGCGCCAAGGGCCTTGATCGAAGGCGTAGCGAGCGGCTTTTACCGCGAGGTCGATATCGGCGCGATCGCCTTCTGCGACTTGAGCGAGAACTTCGCCCGTCGCGGGATTGTAAGTAGGAAAGGTTTTGCCGGAAGCGGCTTCGACCCACTGGCCGTTGATCAGCATTTTTCGTGGTTTATCGATGAACTGTGCGACTTGCGGATGGATTTGCGGGGAAACTGCGATGCCCATAGGTCCTCCTAGATCAAACAAGCTTGCAAGGCAGAAAATGATGCCGGGCGAAAAATAAATGTGGGGCTATCGTAGTCCCGTGCGCTTAGAAAAGTAAATGCCGGTTGCAGAAAAAAGGAGTGGGCCGGTATGGCCGGCTTTATGGGCCAAGCCCGGGCTGTGATTATTCTCCGTAGGGCACCCAAATATTTTTCACCTGGGTAGCGTGCTCGAGGAACCAGCGACCCTCGGCAACGTCACGATCGAACCAGTCGATGACGCGGCCTTCGTTGGTCCACACCTGCTTGAGGTTTCCGGTGGACATGGCCTTGGCGGAGGCGACGGTGGATTCATCGCCATAGCACCAGATGGCGTCGACGCCGTCGTGTTCGGCGAGGGTCTTCAGCAACTGCGAAACGTATCCGGTGACAATGTTCACGGCTCCGCCCGGAAGGTCGCTGGTATCGAAAATCTGGTAGAGGTCGCCTGCGATGAGCGGATATGTTTCCGAGGGAACGGCGACGACGGTGTTGCCGACGGCAAGCAGCGGCATGACAAGCGAAAGAAATCCCAGCAGGGGAGTCTCTGCGGGGCAGATTACACCGACGGTGCCGATCGGCTCGTTCATCGCAATGGCTATGTTGCGGAACGGCGGATTGTGGACCGCGCCGTCGAACTTGTCAGCCCATGCCGCGTAGGAGAAGATGCGCTGAATACCGAGATCGAGTTCGGCGGCAGCTTGTTTTTCTCCCACGACGGCGGCGAGGCGATGAACGATTTCATGGCGGCGCAATTCGAGATTCTCGGCGCAATAGTAGAGCACCTGAGCGCGGTTGTGAGCGGTGGCCTTGGCCCAGGATTGATCCTTGGCCGCGGCTTCTACCGCGTTGCGAATGTCCTTGCGATTGCCGAACGGAGCTTCGCCTAACAAACGACCATCGTGCGCGTGTACCTCGATGCTGTAGCCGGAATCGGGGCGAGCCTGCTTTCCGCCGATATAAAGCTTTACGGTGCGATCGATGGCGGGGACGCTCGACTCAGCAGATTTGGTCTCGGTCGCGGCTGGAGGGTTCGATGCGGGCAGTTTGGGAGCGTGCTTGAACCACTTGGGCTCCAGGTATTCGAGCAGGCCTTCTCTGCCGCCCTCGCGGCCGTAACCGCTCTCGCGATATCCACCAAAGCCGCAGGCGGCGTCAAACATATTCGTGCAATTCACCCACACCACGCCGGCTTTGATTTGAGCCGCGACTTGCAGCGCAACGTTGATGTTTTCGCTCCACACGCAGGAGGCGAGACCGTACACCGTGTTGTTGGCCAACTCGACGGCTTCTCGGGGCGTGCGGAAAGTCATGGCGGCCAGAACCGGTCCAAAAATTTCCTGCTGCGCGACGATCGACGTGGGATGCACATTACTGAGAAGAGTGGGAGGGTAATAGAAACCTCGCGCCGGCAGGGCGGTTTGCGGCTGCCAGCAGGTTGCGCCGTCGGCGATGCCCTGCGCCACCAGGCGCTGAATGCGATCGAGTTGAACCCGTGCCACGATCGCGCCGATATCGATTGCCTTGTCGAGCGGCGGCCCCATGCGCAGGGTGCTCATGCGATCGCGAATTTTTGAGATCAGAGTTTCGGCGATACTTTCCTGCATGAGCAGGCGCGAACCCGCGCAACATACCTGCCCTTGATTGAACCAGATTCCGTCGACCAAGCCTTCGACGGCGCTGTCGAGGTCGGCATCTTCGAAGATGATGAAGGGCGATTTTCCGCCGAGTTCCAGCGACAGCCGTTTGTGGCTCTGCGCGGTGGAGGCGCGGATGGCGCGTCCGACTTCGGTCGAGCCGGTGAATGCGATCTTGTCGACGTCAGGGTGTTTGACCAACGCCTCGCCGGTCGAGCCATCTCCGGTGACGATGTTGACTACGCCCGCGGGGAGGCCGGCTTCCTGACAGAGTTCGGCGAACAGGAGCGCGGTGAGAGGAGTGAACTCGGCAGGCTTCAGAACGACGGTGTTGCCGGTGGCAAGTGCGGGCGCAATTTTCCATGCCAGCATGAGCAAGGGAAAATTCCAGGGAATGATCTGGCCGACCACCCCGCAGGGCTCGTGGTCGGGAAATTCCCGATCGAGTAACTGCGCCCAGCCTGCGTGGTAATAAAAATGGCGGGCGACCAGGGGGATGTCGATGTCGCGGCTTTCGCGAATGGGCTTGCCGTTGTCCATGGTTTCGAGAACGGCGAGCAGGCGCGAATGTTTCTGGACGAGGCGAGCAAGAGCGTAGAGATAGCGCGCGCGCAGATGCGGAGTGAGAGCGCGCCATTGGGGAGAAGCAGCGCGCGCGGCCTTGACGGCGGCATCGATATCGGCGGCGCTGCCTTGCGCGACGCTGGCCAGTTTTTCGCCGTTCGAAGGATCGAACGAGTCGAAATATTCTCCGGCCGCAGGGGCCTGCCAGCCGCCGTTGATGAACAATGCGAAGCGGCGATGATGGCGATCGAGCCAGGAGATGGCTTCTTTAGGATCTTCGGGAGCGGGTCCGTACTCCATGCTGACGAATTTTTCTGCGATGCTCATGGTTCAGTTCATTCTTCGAGCGACTACGAACTACGCGATCGGATGACGGTACTCGGCGGAGTATCGTCCGGTGACATGGTGCTCGAGTTGCCGCTCGATGTCTCCTAGCAATCCGCTGGCCCCAAAGCGAAACATTTCGGCGCGAATCCACGACTGGCCCAGTTCTTCTTTGATCAGGGCGAGCCAATCGAGGGATTGCTTGGCGGTGCGAATGCCGCCTGCCGGTTTGAATCCGACGGCCATGCCCGTCTGCTGGGCATATTCACGGATGGCGCGGAGCATGACCAGGCTCACGGGAAGCGTGGCGTTGGTCGGTTCTTTGCCGGTGGATGTTTTGATAAAGTCCGCGCCCGCCATCATGGCGACGAAACTGGCGCGAGCCACATTGCGCAGGGTCAGCAAATCGCCGGTGCCGAGGATCACTTTCATGTGCGCGTGGCCGCAGGCCTGTTTGAATGCGGCGACTTCGTCATAGAGAGCCTGCCAGCGTCCGCCGAAAACATGAGCGCGCGTGATGACGACATCGATTTCGTCAGCGCCCGCTTCGACCGAGCGGCGGATTTCGGCAACGCGCTCGGCGAGCGGAGAGAGTCCCGCGGGGAATCCGGCGGAAACGGCGGCGACGCGAACTCCGCTCCCTTCGAGAGCATGGCGCGCGGTCTCGACGAAGGTGTGATACACGCAAGCAGCGGCCACCTTGATGTCGAGTTCCTCGATGCCGAGTTTCTGAACGAGTTCCTGCTGCAAGGGATGCTTCGCTTTGGCGCACAGGCGCCGGACGCGCTCATCGGTGTCATCGCCGGAAAGCGTGGTCAAGTCCATGCACGAGATGGCGCGCAGAAGCCACGCCGCCTGCCAATCCTTCTTCACGGTGCGGCGCGCCACGTGCGACTGGGAGCGACGTTCCACCGCGCTGGTGTTGACGCGGACCTCTGCAATCCAATTCAGGTCGAGAGGAATGCCGGAGTTTGCGAGAAGAGCCTGTCCATTGAGGGATGCGATGGAATTTGCCGCGTAGGGATCGCGGGTCGAGACCCTGTCGCGAGAATCATGCGCAAAGCTGGAGTGATCGCGATCGCCCGACATAGGCTATGTCCTTAGTCCTTGGCTGTGCCCGGTGCGGCGCTGATGTCCCAATCAGGCCGTGAGTTGTCATTGTACGGCAGGCAGTGGAGGCAGCGCGAGTTGTGTTAGCTGGACTTAGATTCAGGCGGATGGTGCAGAAGAAGAACCTGCAAACGAGCAGCCAGGGTTTACAATGGCGCACGATTCTACAAGTCCCAAAGCCGCGGGTTTACGCTCTCGAACTTATGCCCAAAAAACTCAGGAAAATAGTGTCGTCCGGCGTGCGGAAGAGGCTTGAGCGCGCTGCAGCCAAGGTGATGAAGAACGCACACGCTCCCTATTCGAATTTTCGAGTGGGGGCGGCGATCCTGCTGACCAACGGAAAAATCTTTTCCGGCTGCAATGTGGAGAACGCTTCTTACGGAATGACGAACTGTGCGGAGCGGACCGCAATTTTTTCGGCGGTTGCGGAGCTTGGCCCGAAAATTGAAATCGAAGCCGTCGCTGTGACCAACGATCATGGGGTTGCGTGCTCTCCCTGTGGCGCGTGCCGGCAGGTGATTTACGAGTTCGGGCCGGATGCGACTGTATTTTTTCAAGGCACGGCTGGCCCGAAACAGGCCCACATCACTGAGCTTCTGCCGGAAGGATTCCGCCTCAAGTGAGCGAAGCGAAGTTTGTTCCGCAAACATTCCGCACGATCGATGTCATTCGCAAAAAACGAGACGGGATGGAACTGTCTGCGGGCGAAATTGAAGGGCTCGTCAACGCCTATACGAATGGGGACGTCCCCGACTATCAAGTCTCGGCGTGGCTGATGGCGGTGGTGCTGCGAGGCATGACGCGGCCGGAAACGGCAGCGCTGACCGATGCGATGCTGCATTCGGGCGAGGTGCTGGATTTCTCTTCTCTACCTGCGAGAAAAGTTGACAAGCATTCTACGGGCGGCGTGGGGGATAAGACTTCTCTCGTGCTGGCGCCGCTGGCCGCTGCCGCGGGTGTAGCGGTTCCGATGATCAGCGGTCGCGGCCTGGGGCACACTGGAGGCACGCTCGACAAACTGGAAGCGATTCCGGGATTCAACGTGAATCTTCCGGTGAAGGAGTTTCGCCGCGTGCTGGAAACGTGCGGCTGCGCGATGATCGGGCAAACCGCTGAGATCGCTCCGGCCGATCGAAAGCTGTACGCGCTGCGCGACGTAACCGGTACGGTGGAAAGTCCGTTCCTAATTTGCGCGTCGATTATGAGCAAAAAGCTGGCGGAAGGGATTGATGGGCTCGTGCTCGATGTGAAGACGGGCTCCGGCGCTTTCATGAAGAGTGAGGAAGATGCAGCTTTTCTTGCCGAACTGATGGTGGAAACCGGAGAGCGCATGGGCAAGCAAGTCGTTGCGCTGATCACCGACATGGATCAGCCGCTTGGAAATATGATCGGCAACGCGTTGGAGGTCGTCGAGGTCGTGGAGGTGTTACGTGGCGCGGGTCCGAACGATTTGCGCGAGCTGTGCCTGGAATTAGCGGCATGGATGCTGCATCTGGGTGGTGCGGCCAAGACCGTTAGCGAGGGAAGACGGCAGAGCGTTGAGTTGATCTCTTCGGGCAAGGCGCTGGAAAGGTTCCGGCAGATGGTGGAACTCCAAGGCGGGGATGTACGAGTGATCGACGATTCCAGGAAATTTTCGCAGGCGCGGCACACGATGCAGGTTATGGGGCCGGAGAATGGATTTGTGGCTTCGATGCAATGCGAGCAAATTGGCACGGCATGCGTAATTCTTGGGGGCGGACGCGAGCGCAAAGAAGACTCGGTCGATCCTGCGGTGGGAATCATCCTGCACAAGAAAGTTGGAGATCGAGTGCGCGCCGGAGAGGCGCTGGCGACGATTCACTACAATGCGGAAACGCGAGGCGAGCGAGCGCGACAAATGATTTCAGAAAGCTACCAGATCGCCGAAGCCCCGTCACAAACGAAGAGACCGCTTGTGCATAGAGTCATCGGGAAGTCCGGGGGGACAAACTGATGGGAAGATACACCGGAATACTTGGGTTGTCGACGATGCTCGCACTGGCGTATGTGTTTTCGACGAACAGGCGCGCGATCCGGCTGAAGACGGTGGGTTGGGGACTCGGGCTGCAGATCGCGTTTGCAATTTTTGTGTTGCGGGTGGATTACGGGCGGCGGATGTTTCAAGCGGCTGGAGACGCGGCCAATCGCGTGCTCGGTTACGCGTTTGTGGGTTCTGAATTTGTTTTTGGCCCGTTGGGCAAGCAGGGGTCAAGCATCGGCTTCATCTTCGCGTTCCAAGTGCTGCCCACGGTCATCTTCATCTGTGCGCTGTTTGCGATTCTCTATCACTACGGGATCATGCAGATTATTATTCGCATCGCGGCGTGGGTGATGACGCGAGTCATGGGAGCGAGCGGGGCGGAGTCGCTCAACGTGGCAGCGAGCATCTTCATGGGACAAACGGAAGCGCCGGTCACGATTCGCCCGTTTTTGCCGGACCTCACGCGCTCCGAACTGATGACGGTGATGACGAGCGGCATGGCGCATGTTTCCGGATCGATCATGGCGGCGTACTTTGCTTTCGGCGCAGAACCGAGGCACGTGCTGAGCGCGGTCATCATGACGGCTCCGGGGACGATTCTGATTTCGAAGATGCTGGTACCTGAAACGGAGCAACCGAAAACCGCCGGCCAGGTCGTGATGAGCGAAGATGAAACCGAAAAAGAGAGTCACGAAAACCTGCTCGGTGCGATTGCGCGAGGCACGGGCGACGGCCTGCACATGGCGCTGAATATTGGCGCCATGCTGATCGCGTTCCTCGCGCTGGTGGCTCTGCTGGATGGCATTCTGGGCGGCATTCATCGCCATATTGCGTGGTTTCCGGTGAGCCTGGAAAGTGTTCTCGGCGTGCTGTTCGCGCCGGTGGCGTGGATCATTGGAATTCCGTGGCGGGACTGTCCGGCCATTGGCAACCTGCTGGGGACGCGCATGGTGCTGAATGAACTGGTTGCGTTTTCCATGCTCGGGCCGCAGAGGGCCGCTCTCGATCCGCGGTCGTTCACGATTGCGACCTTCGCGCTGTGCGGATTCGCGAACTTGAGTTCCATTGGAATTCAAATCGGCGGGATTGGCGCGCTGGCTCCGAATAAACGAGGGGAACTGGCGCGGCTCGGCGTCCGCGCCATGTTGGCGGGAACGATGGCCAATCTGATGTCGGCTTCCATCGCCGGCATGCTGCTGTGAGATTATTTCTTTTACATTCGAGTGGAAGGATTTTCTATTCATGAAACGATGCCTTTTGCTGTTGGCTCTTGCTCTTGCGAGTTTTCTGTTGCTGGTTACGGGTACGAATGCGCAAACGGCACAACGCGTGATTATCGATACCGATCCCGGAGTCGACGACGCAATGGCGATTCTGCTGGCGCTAAATTCTCCGGAATTGAAAGTAGAAGCGCTCACGGTCGTGCCCGGAAACGTGGAAGGGAAGCAAGGGCTGGAGAACGCACTGAAGATCGTTTCGCTCGCCGGGCGATGCGATGTGATCGTGGCGGGTGGCGCGCATCATCCGCTGAATCAGAAACTCATCACGGCGCAGTACTGGCACGGTCCGAATGGATTGGCGGGAGTTGAACTGCCGGAATCCAAGTGCAAGGCCGATGCACGGTTTGGACCGGATCTCATTATTGAGATGGTGCACAAGCATCCGCATGAGATCACCCTGATTCCGATCGGGCCGCTCACGAACATCGCGTTGGCCGTGTCAAAGGATCCGTCGATCGTTCCGCTGGTGAAACACATCGCGATCATGGGCGGCTCGATCACTGGAGGAAATGTAGACGGCGCGGCCGAAGCTAATATTTACAACGACCCGGAGGCGGCGTCGATTGTGTTCAATGCGGGCTGGATGGTGACGATGATCGGCTCCGATGTCGGCGAGCGCACGCTGTTCACGCGCAAAGATCTGACAGACTTGCAGGCGCAGCACGGGCCGGAAAGTGATTTCATCGCGAAGCTCGCGGATTTCTATGTGACGCGGTCAGAAAAGAGCGGCTACGTCGGAGCGGCGATGTACGACCCGCTTGCGGTGGCCACGGAGATCGATCCGACGCTGGTGACGCTGAAAGACATGCACGTCGATGTGGAAACCAAAGGCGAGTTCACGCGCGGGGAGACCGTCGCCAACCGCATGGGATATGACGAGAAGAATGTGCTGCACGGCGACCACTACGAGATCGACGGCTTGATGCCTCTGCGACCGAACGCGCGAGTGTGCACGAATTCGGATGCGGATCGCTTTGTGCAGCTATTCATCAGCAGGATCAAGGGAAAATAGAATTCAGCACGGCCGAGACGCGAGGCGTGGAAGAATTCTTTCGGAGCACCGCGCGGTGGTGCGGGGAGACTATCCATTGGCGCGCGCCACGAGCAGAATGGCAAGGCCGTAGAAGACGAACATGAGCACCAGATACATGCGGGCGCGGGAGCCGGAGCCGGAAAATTCTTTCCAAGCTAACAATCCCCACAGGGCGGCGACCATGGGCGCGGACTGTCCGATCGCGTAGGAGATGGCGACGCCGGTGAAACTGGCCGCCACGAGATTGAAGACCATGCCCGTACCCCAGATGACTCCACCGGCGAGACCGAGAAGGTGTCCGGAGGGCGGTCCGCTGAAAAAGCCGCTGAAGTTCACGGGTTCGCCCACGAGCGGCTTCTTCATGAAATAAATGTTCCAAATAAAGCAGGAGAGCAGCGCGCCCAAAGTCAGAAACACGGCAACGCTGTATGGCCCGAGCGTGTTGCCGTGGGTCATGGACCGGGTCACGAACGGCGCCCACAATCCCATGAGCACGCCTGAGACGACGCAGGTGACAATGCTCTTGCGCGAAACGGTGCGGCCTGTACGAGAAAGGCTGCCGTAGGCTTTGCCGTCGAGGACCACGGCGATGAGAGCGCAAGCGACACCGATCGCGAGAAATAGAGCGTTGCCTTTCGGCTGGAGAGCATAACTCAAGACCACGCCCACGACGAGGGCGATTCCAATCGATACCGGAAACGCGACGGCCAATCCCGCCATATCGATGGCAGCGACGAGCAGGAGATTTGCAAGGTTGAAAACGGCTCCGCCGACAAGGGTTGAGACGATGTTTGAAGTATCGGCAGACTGCACATTGGCAACGAAGCTGGAAGAATCGTGCCCGGTGCTTCCCATGGTGAACGCAAGAATCAACGAAATCAAAAAAATGCCGATGGCGTAATCCCAATAAAATAATTCGAAGCGATAATTCTTGACTCCCTTGTAAGTGTTGGCCCAGGAACCCCAGCAGACGGCGCTGCTAATCATCATCAACAGCGCAACAGTAAGGTTTGGCGGCGTAAACATGCGCTCCCCCTCGGGAAACGAGTAACTCTACACGTGTTTGCGGTGGGCCACAAGTCAGGAGTTGGCTCTGCTATGCTTACGCGCGTGCCTCGCATTTTTCTGATCGATACCGATACCGCGTCGGATGATGCAGTCGCTTTAATCATGGCGCTGCGTGCTCCGGACGTGCGGGTGGCCGCGATCACGGTGGTCGCGGGAAACGTGGACGTGCGGCAAGCCACGCGCAATGCGCTCTATACCGCTGAACTGTGCGGAGTAAAAGTTCCGGTGTATTCGGGCGTAGAGAAGCCGCTCACGCGCGTTTACCAGAACGCGACCTGGTTTCATGGTCGTGACGGGCTGGGCGATCACAACTACCCGCTGCCGCGCAAGTCTGCCGAAGCGGGGCACGCGGTGGATGCGATCATCGAAACCATCGAAGCGCATCCGGGGCTGGTTCTGGTGACTCTCGGTCCGCTTACGAATGTGGCGCTGGCCATTTCGAAACGACCGTCGCTTGCGGCGCAGGTGAGCCGCTGCGTGGTGATGGGCGGCGCTCCGTGCTGCGAAGGCAACGTGACTCCGGCTGCGGAATACAACGTATGGGTCGATCCGGAAGCGGCGGGCATCGTGATGCGGAGCGGCCTGCCGGTGGAACTGGTCGGTTGGCAACTGTGCCGCGGCGAGGCCGTTCTGAACAATCGCGATATCGAGCAGATCGAGGCGCTCAACACTGAAGTCAGTCACTTCGCGATCGAGTGCAACAGCCATGCGAGAACGGCGCTGAAAGTTCAAACTGGCGAAGATGGAATTTGCCTGCCCGATCCGGTGACCATGTGTCTCGCACTCGATCCGACGGTGGGAACGGATTGGAGCGAGCATTATGTTGAAGTGGAGACGCAGAGCGAGTTGACGAGAGGCATGACAGTGGTCGATCGATTGAACGTCGCCGAGGACGAACGGAACTTGGATACGTGGCGCGCTGCGATTCACGGCGGGCACAAAGCCAAAGTGTGCTGGCAGATCGATAATCGGAGATGGAAAGAAGCTCTGCGCAGCGCGCTGCGGTAGGCGTGGCTATCCGTTCACTTGCGCATAGGTCGAGCGGCGCAGGAATTCTCCCTGGCCGGCGCGACCGAGAAATTTGTCGCCCTCCACGACGACCCTGCCGCGGGACAAAACTATGTCAGGCATTCCCGTAACCTGAATTCCTTCGAACATGGAATAGTCCACGCGCATGTGGTGCGTTTTGGCGCTGATTGTGTGCTTGCGCTTGGGATCGAAGATTACGAGGTCCGCGTCGCTGCCGATGGCGATGGTGCCTTTGCGCGGGTACAGTCCAAATAATTTTGCAGGAGCGGTCGAGACGAGTTCGACGAAACGGTTGGCGGAGAAGCGGCCGCTGGCGACTCCACCGGAAAAAATCAAGCTCATGCGATGCTCGACGCCAGGACCGCCGTTGGGAATTTTGGTGAAATCGTCGCGGCCTAATTCTTTCTGCTCTTTGAAACAAAATGGACAATGATCGGTGGAGACGACTTGCAGGTGATCGCGTTGCAGACCGTTCCAGAGCTTTTCCTGATGCCATTTCTCGCGCAGAGGCGGAGTGAAAACATACTTCGCGCCTTCGAATCCGGGAGCGTCGAAGTTTTCGATCGAGAGATAAAGATATTGCGGGCAGGTTTCCGCGTAGACGGGGAGGCCGCGGTCGCGGGCCTCACGAACTTTTTCGAGCGCGTCGTTGCAGCTGAGATGGACGATGTAGATAGGGGCTCCGGCCATTTCAGCGAGCGCGATGGCGCGGGCCGTGGCTTCGGCTTCGGCGGTGGTGGGGCGCGTGAGCGCGTGATACTTCGGCGCTTTTTTCCCTTCGGCCAATGCCTGCTGCACGATGACATCGATGGCGCTGCCGTTTTCGGCGTGCATGCAGACCAGGCCGCCGTTCTTCGATGTAGTCTGCAGCGCCTTGAAGATGCTGCCGTCATCGAGCATGAAGACGCCGGGATAAGCCATGAAAAGTTTGAAGCTGGTGACGCCTTCGTGAACGAGGTCGTTCATCTCGGAAAGCTGGCCGGCGGAAACATCGGTCACGATGCAGTGAAACGCATAATCGCAGACGGCCTTGCTGGAGGCTTTGCTCATCCAGGTATCGAACGCCTGGCGCAAGGGCTGACCTTTGTACTGAATGGCGAAATCGATGAGCGTGGTGGTGCCACCGAAAGCGGCGGCGCGGGTTCCAGTCTCGAAATCATCGGCGCTCGTGGTACCGCCGAATGGCATGTCGAGATGGGTGTGAACGTCGATACCGCCGGGCATCACGAGCTTGCCGGACGCATCCAATAGTTTCGAAGCATTTTGCGCCGGCAGGTCGGTGCCGATCGCGGCGATCTTGCCGTTCGAAATCGCGACGTTGGCCAGATAGGTGTCAGTGGCAGTGACGACGGAACCATTGCGGATGATCGTGTCAAAGCTCATCAAGGGCCTCCTCGCCGGAATGAGAAGAAAACTATGCTACACTGCCGCCCTTTAGTTGTTAACGCGAAGTTGCCGCAAAAGTCGAAGAGAGGGACCAGCCATGCATTTCGGCATCACGATCAAGCCTGACATTTCGGTGGAACGCATTGTGGGATTGACGCGACAAGCGGAGAAGGCGGGATTTGAATATGCCTGGATCTTCGATTCGCACGTGCTGTGGAAAGAGCCGTATCCACTGCTCACGTTGATGGCAGCCAATACTGAACGCATGCGGCTGGGAACGTGCGTGACGAATCCGGCGACGCGCGATTTGACGGTGACCGCGAGCCTGTTTGCGACGTTGAATCTGATTTCCGGCGGACGGATGGAGTTGGGCATTGGACGCGGCGACAGCTCGCGGCGCGTGATGGGGAAGAAGCCGGTGAGCTGGTCGCATCTGGAAGCGGCGGTAAAGGAATTCCGCGATCTGACGTTCGGGCAAGGAAGCGCAGCATGACGGGCAGCCGACTCGGCTGAGTTGGGCGCAAGAGCCTCCGCGCGTGTGGATTGCCGGGTACGGGCCGAAGGTTTTGCATATGGCCGGACGCGTGGCCGATGGGATTATTTTGCAATTTGCCGATCCGGCGCTAATCGAGTGGTGCATGAGCTTCGTGAAAGAAGGGGCACGAGCGGCGGGCCGGGATCCTAGCCGAATCGAGGTGATGGCGGCGGCGCCGGTGTGGGTGTCAGATGATCTGAACGTTGGGCGCGAGCGCGTGCGTTGGTTCCCGGCGCTGGTCTCGAACCATGTCATGGATTTGATTCGGCAGTACAAGCCCGAAGATCTTCCGCCTGAGTTAACGTCATATGTGCAGGAACGCGGACACTATGATTACCAGCATCATTGCGAAGTGGAGAGCGACAACGCAACCTTTGTCTCGGATGAGGTAGTGGATCGTTTTTGCCTGCTGGGATCCGCCGAGGCTCACGGACGGAAATTGCGCGACCTGGCCAAGGCGGGCGTGACGCAATTCAACATCTACCTGATGTGCGGCGAGGAAGAGCAGACGCTGGACGTGTACCAGAAAGACATCTTGCCGGCCTTCCGGAAGGCGAAGAAGGCTTAGCGTGCTATGCGGATTCTTCTTGTGCTGCGAGCGCAGCGTGCGATCGCATCATGACGTAATAGGTCACGAAGGAAACGAGGAATCCGACGAACCAGGAATAATCATAGAGGGCACGGACCGAGGAAATCGCAAGTCCGGCGAGCGCGGTGCCAGCGCCTAGAGCCAGCGCAATCAGGGCACGCCAGTTGAATCCGCGGGAATATTCGTAAATCCCATCGCGAAGATAAAGATCATTGAGGCGCAGCACCCGCCTGCGAATCACGAAGTAATCGCAAATCATGATGCCCGCTACCGGGCCAAGAAATGCGGCGTAGCCGCCGAGCCATCCGAGAATAAAAGTTTTGTAGTCGGAGAGAAGCTTCCAGGGCATCAAGGCGATGCCCATGAAGCAGGTTATGACGCCTCCGGTGCGGAAGCTGATTTTGCGCGGCCACAGATTGGAAAAATCGTTGGCGGGAGAGACCACGTTGGCTCCGATATTCACATTCAGCGTGGCCAGCAGAATCGCAACCAGAGAAATCACGACCGCAACCGGAGAATGAAAACGACTGAGCAGTTGCACCGGATCCCAGATCGCCGTGCCGTAGATGACGACGGTGGCCGAAGTCACGACGATTCCGACAAAAGCATAAAGCGTCATGGTGGTGGGCAGGGCGAGGGCCTGTCCAATGATCTGTTCGCGCTGATGGCGCGCGAAGCGAGTGAAGTCGGGGATGTTCAAAGAGACTGTGGCCCAGAAGCCGACGGTGCCGTTGAGAGCAGGAATCAGGAATTTTAAAAATTCCGGGAAGGTGGTGAATCGGGACGGCACCGAGAGCATCGGTCCGAATCCGCCGGCGCGGTGATAGGCCCAACCCAACAGAAGCAGGCCAACTCCGAGCAAAACCGGTGCGCTGATGCCTTGCAAGATGCGGATGTACTCAATCCCTTTGAGAACGACGGCCAAGTTGATAAGCCAGAAGATAAGGAAGCAGATGGCCGCGCCGTGAGGAAAGTCTTTCCACGCGGGAAAAAGGATTGCGAGCAGAGTGCTGATGGCTTCGCCGCCGATCCAGGCTTGGATGCCGAACCATCCGCAGGCGACGAGCGCGCGCAGCACGGCCGCGACGTTTGCGCCGATGACTCCGAACGAAGCACGAGCCAGGACTGGAAACGGGATCCCGTATTTTGCGCCCGGATGGGAATTCAAGAGCATTGGGACAAGCACGATTACGTTTCCGATGAAAATCGTCGCCACCGCCTGTCGCCAGTTCATTCCCCCTTGAATCAGGCTGGCAGCCAGCATGTAGGTGAGAATGTTGACGGACATGGAAATCCAGAGCGCGGCGAAGTTGTACGTTCCCCAATGGCGCTGGGCGGCATTCGCGGGCGCGAGGTCAGGGTTGTATAGCGGGCTGGATTCGATATCGGAACGTAGTGGAGTGATGTGCGGAGTCGTCATTAAGTTCGGTTGGGATGGTGAAATCAATCGGCTGCGGCTGAGGTTGCGCTCTGCGCGGTAATGGGCGCGTAAGTTTCCGGACGGCGGTCGCGGAAAAACTGCCAAACTTTGCGGACTTCGGCAATCATGTCAAGATCGAGGTCGGCGACTACGACTTCATCTTTGTTGCGGCTGGCCTGCGCGATGATCTTGCCGCGCGGATTGCAGAAATAACTCTTGCCGTAGAATTCGCCGATGCTCCAGGGCTTTTCCACGCCCACGCGATTGATGGCTCCCACGAAATATCCGTTTGCCACTGCATGAGCGGGTTGCTCGAGTTCCCATAAATATTCCGAGAGCCCCGCAACGGTGGCGGAGGGATTGAAAACGATTTCGGCTCCATTGAGTCCGAGAATGCGCGCGCCTTCGGGAAAGTGCCGGTCGTAGCAGATGTAGACGCCGACGCGGGCGTACTTGGTTTCGAACACGGGATAGCCGAGATCGCCGGGAGTGAAATAAAACTTCTCCCAAAAGCCGGGATGGCAGTGAGGAAGGTGATGTTTGCGATACTTGCCGAGATAGCGGCCATCCGCGTCGATGACGGCAGCCGTGTTGAAATAGACGCCGGGCATGTGTTCCTCATAGACGGGAACGACGATGACCATCTTGTGTTTGGCGGCGATTTTCTGCATGAGTTGCGTGGTGGGGCCTTCCGGCACGCGCTCTACCAGTTCGTACCAGCGCGCATTCTGCTCCGCGCAAAAATATGGACCGTAGAAAAGTTCCTGGAGGCAGAGGATCTGCGTCCTCTTGCGCGCAGCCTGCTCGATCAACTTCATGTGCTTATCGATCATGGCCTTGCGGATCTGCGGAAGAGGGCGCGTGGTGCTGAGGGCGTTGCTGGCTTGAATCAGGGCGCAGCGGACGGTGCGGGGCATGGGATCCTCCAACGGAACGGCCGAGGAACGAAACTATAGCAGAAAGGCCGGATGACTCTCATCCGCCTTCGATCTGGTTTGCGGCGTTGACACGCGATAGTCGACTGAATAGACTCGCCCTTCCTCGCACTTAAGGAGACGACAACAACCGATCATGGGAAAGCGGCCTCGAATTGCGGTGGTAGGCAGCGCGAATGTTGACCTCACGACGTTCACCGATCGATTTCCCAAGCCCGGCGAAACCATCTTCGGGCAGAGATTCGATCTTGGGTTTGGCGGCAAGGGAGCCAATCAGGCTGTGGCGGCGCGCTTGTCCGGAGCGGAGGTCTTCATGGTGGCGCGAGTGGGAAGCGACCTGTTCGGTCCGGCCACGATCGAAAATTTCCGCAAGCAGGGAATTGATCCAACCTATGTGAAGCAGGTCGAGGGGTTGTCGAGCGGTGTGGCCCCCATCTTTGTGGAGCCGAACGGGCAGAATCGCATTTTCGTGGTGAAAGGAGCGAACGATGCGCTCAAGCCGGCCGATGTTGACGCCGCGGCCGACATGCTGAAATCCGTGGACTGCATCGTGCTGCAATTCGAGATTCCGGTGGAGACGGTCTATTACACGATCGGATTCGCGCGCAAGCATGGAATCCGCTGCATTCTCAATCCAGCGCCGGCGCATGCCGTGGATATGGCTGCGCTGAAAGATCTGGATTACTTTGTGCCGAATGAGAGCGAAGCCGAGGCGATCACGGGATCGCCGGTAAAGAATGTGGATGACGCGAAGAGGTGTGCCGAGAAATTGATTGCGGGCGGGATCCGGCGCGTGATCATCACGCTGGGAGCGAATGGATCTTTGCTGGCGAGCCGCGATGGCAGCGAGCACGTCGCACCGTTCGCGGTCAAGAGCATCGACAGCACCGGCGCAGGCGATGCGTTCATTGGCAGCTTCGCGGTTTTTCTCGGCGAAGGCGTGCCTGAAAAAGAAGCGGTGCGGCGCGCGAATCTTTACGCCGGATTGTCTACAACAGGAATCGGAACGCAAAAGTCTTTTTACGATCGTGCACGATTCGATGCGGAATGGGCCGCTCGCGCGTAGTACACAAAGTGGGCTGCGCTGCGAATGTGAGATTCCGAACGGTGCGGAGTCCAAGTCCCGGAAAGAACAGGCGACGCCGATCTTCCATTAGTCGATCTTCCACTAAATGGGTTTTGTAATGAGATTCGCAAAATGGCGGCCCACAACCCTCGCCTCTCCGAACGAAAATTCTTGACTAACCGATAAGCCGGGATTTATAAGCCGTGTCTGCGGTCCGGTGGGGGCCTCCCGACATTCCGGGGCTAGGGAGGATCTGTTTTTCTTTCGGATACCGCCGAAAAGGGGCAAAAAAGAAATGCAGAGCCACAAGACGCTCTTCGTCGGGTATTGTTGTGCGCTGTTGATGTTGTTGAGTTGCGTGGCTTACGGCCAAGCAACGGGAAGCTTTTCGGGCACCGTCTCCGATAAAGCCGGCGCAGTGATCTCAGGAGCCAACGTAAAGATTACCTCCCAAGCCACCGGGCTCACGCGCGAAGCCAAGACGGACGACTCTGGCCATTATCTTGTCCCGCTGCTGCCGGTTTCGTTCTACACGATTCACGTCGAGGCGCAGGGTTTCGGTCCGGCGGAGCAGAAGGATGTCCGCCTGCAAGTGGACGAACACCGCGAACTCGATTTCACGCTTCAGCCCGCATCCGTGAGTACGAGCGTGGAAGTGAACGCTACGGAAGTTGCGGTGGAGACGACGACACCGACGCTCGGGCAGGTCATCACGTCGGAGGAGGTGGCCGAACTTCCGTTGAACGGGCGTGACTTTGTGCAACTGGCGACACTGACACCCGGCACCACGCAGGAGACCAATCCGGGCAGCTTCTTCAATGGCGGGCCGAGCAGCGAAGTTTCCGCCCGCGGAACTTATTCGCTTTCGGTCGGCGGATCGCGCGCGCAGAGCACCGACTGGCTGCTCGACGGCAATGACAACAACGAGCTGACGGCCGGCGGAATCGCAATTCTGCCCTCGATTGATGCCATACAGGAATTCAAAGTTCTGGAGTACAACTACTCCGCGGAGTGGGGAACGCGCGCGGGTCCAACTGTTCTGGTGACCACCAAGTCCGGATCGAACCAGTACCACGGCTCGCTGTTTGAGTTCTTGCGGAACACGAAGCTGGACGCCCGCAGCTACTTTGCCGCATTCCGCGAACAATTCAACCTGAATCAGTTCGGCGGATCTTTCGGCGGCCCGATCAAGAAAGACAAGACGTTCTTCTTCATTGACTACCAGGCGAAGCAGCAGCGGCATGGAATTCCGTTTGTGGGCACGATTCCGACCGCGGCAATGAAGACGGGAGACTTCAGGGGGGATCCATTCGTGGGACTCCTGACAAACCCGTATGCACAAACTGGCGATTCTCCGAATTTCATGTGCGTTCCCGGAACGGAGACTGCACCCGTGCCTACGTCCGAACCAATCAACGGCAACGGAGGTCAGGCAGCTGGCGTGGGTACGCCGTGTAATTACATTCCGCCGGCGTTGATTGACCCTGTCGGGCAATCGTTGATCAACCTCTATCCCGACGCGAGTTCAACTTTTACCAACGGCCTCAACTACGCGAATGTTCCTGTCAGGAAATTGAACGAAGGCGAATTCGATATCCGCCTCGACCACAATTTCTCGAGCAAGGATTCTCTATTTGCTCGCTTCAGCTACGATCAGGCCGTTTCGTTCGTTCCGGGCGGGTCGCCTGGTTTCGCCGAACAGAATCCATTTGCCAGTACGCAGAACATCACGAACCACGGACGCAATGCCGCAGTTTCGGAAACCCACATCTTCAATTCAAATAACATCAACCAGGCCACTTTTGGATTCAACCGCATCTTCAACCACATTGCGTCATACGGCACCGGGACCTGCGCCGCGGCGAAGATCGGTATACAGGGCGCTGATCTGGGCAGTGCGTGTAGTTCCATCACTGGCTATCCGACCAGCCTGAACCAGTCCACGAAAGACTGCATCAGTTGTGGTCTGAGTTCCATTCAGATGACCAATTACTGGTCGCTGGGCGACCGCGGATTCTCCCCGTTTGTCGGCGGCACCAACATTTACACCTTCAACGATACGCTCGACATGATCCGCGGCAATCACAACGTGCGCGTGGGCATTGGGATTCGCGCCAACCAGATGAATGTGGAGACGAACGGGTTCGGCGACGGCTATGTTCTGATGTTCGGTACTTACACCGGCGACTCTGCGGCAGACCTGCTGCTGGGCCAGATCTACGGCGGCATCCACGACCAGACATTCCTGGGCGCAACTACCGGGCGCCGGTGGAAGATGTACCGCCCGTTCGTGCAGGACGACTGGCGCGTATCTAAGGATCTGACTGTGAACCTGGGCGTGGCTTGGGCGCTGGTGACTCCGATTTCGGAGGCGCACGGCAGGCAAGCCAATTTCAATTTCAAGACTGGACAATACCTGGTCACAGGGCCGCTCAGCGGTTGCACCGGTTGTGTCGCTTCCGGAGGCGGTGTGGGAGTGCAGTTCGACAAGAGCGCTCTTGAACCGCGCATTGGCTTCGCCTGGAAGGCGATGGGCAGTCAGACCACGGTTGTGCGTGGCGGATACGCCATCTATCACGATTCGGCATGGAACCAGGGGGCACAAGGCTTGTGGCAGAATCCGCCTTACTACGCTGAGACCGACAATTTCAACGGGCTTTGCCCCTTTGGTAGCCTCGGGACCCAAGGCTGCGGAATTCAGACAGCGTTCCTGCCGCTATTTACGGCGCCTCCGAATCCCGCCAGCTTTACCGGCACGATTCAATCGCAAAACCTTAACTTCAAACAGGGAATGGTGCAGCAATTTAATTTGAACGTTGAACACCAATTGCCCTCGAATGTTGTACTTACTGCCGGATACTATGGCTCGCGCAGCACACATATCCTGGTGGACGGCGTGAACGAAAACGTAGGTTCACCAACCGCCTGCGGAGTCGTCTCCGGTTATACCCTGGGTTGCGGACCGGGCGGAACGGCCTTCAGCGCGCCATACGGCCCCTTTACTGTAGTGTCGAACAACAACGATATCGGCCGGGCGCGATACGACTCGCTGATCGTCAAAGCGGAAACCAAGAGCGTGCGTCACGGTCTTTACGCTCTCGTCGGATATACCTGGTCGCGGACCTTTGATTCCGGATTCCCCGATGGTCTTGGAACGTTCCCCGGCGCGACCTACTGGCCTCTGCCGGGCAGCCAGAAGTTGGACTGGAGTCTGTCTCAGCTCAACCTGAATGATCAGTTCACGACGAGCATTATTTATGATCTGCCGTTCGGCAAGGGCAAGCACTTCGGCAGCGATTGGAGCGGGCCGGTGAATGCCGCCCTCGGCGACTGGCAGGTCAACGTCATCGAGAAGGCTGAATCTGGATTTCCGCTGTTCGTGGTCGACAGCAGCAATCCATCGGGCGTGAACTTCATGTGGAACGGGAACGTGCTCGACCGCCCCAATCAGGTAGGCGATCCGAACAAAGCTGGACCGGAGGGAGGCAGGACGGACTGCCCGGCTCAGATCCACACTGTGCTGAACTGGTTTAATCCTTGCGCGTTTGCGCAAGCTCCTGCTGGAGAACTCGGTAGCGCCGCTCGCGCGCCGGTTTCCGGGCCGCGCTTTGTGAACACGGATTTTTCGGCCATCAAGAATTTCATGCTGCCCCGCGAGGGCATGAGTTTGCAGTTCCGAGCCGAGTTCTTCAATATTTTCAACCATGCGCAGTTCTTCCTGCCGGGAGGCTCGAGCGGAATGCAGGACATCAATGCGTCCTCGACCTTCGGGTTGATCTACGGCACGGTGAACAACCCACGAGTGATTCAATTTGCCCTGAAACTCAAGTTTTAGAGTTCGGGTATAACATTCCTTCCGGGCAGACGGGCTTGGCCCGATCTGCCCTTTCATTTTGTTTGGCCGAAATCGTGAGGGGGAATCATGCAACGTTTTATTCGAGAGATGGTGTTGCAATTTAGTTTCGCGGCTCTTTTATGCGCCGCGGGGAGCGGGCAGAAGATCAAGATCATCGTGGATCAGGATGCTCGCGGGCCTGGCACCAGCGATCAGCAGGCGATTCTGGTTTTCCTGCAATCCGAGAAGTTTGACGTTCTGGGCATCACGACGGTTAGCGGCGATCAGTGGGTGAAGGAAGAGACGCAGCACGTGCTGCGGCTGCTGGAGATCGCTGGACGCACGGACGTGCCGGTTTATCAGGGCGCGGAATTTCCGCTCATCAATTCCAAGGAAGAGTCCGAGCGTTGGGAAGCCCTGTATGGGAAGTTCGAGTACAAGGGTGCATGGACGGACAAGTTCAAGGCGAACCGCTCGATCATCTACGAAATGCCGTATCACGATCCGGATGTCGTTCCACCGTTGCCTGAGGGCGAGCCACATATCGAGGCGCATCATGGGAGCGCGGCGGAATTCATCATTCAGATGGTGCACAAGTATCCCGGCGAAGTGGTGCTGTGGGCGGGCGGCCCGTTGACGAATTATGCGCTGGCGCTCAAGCTCGATCCGGAAGTGGCAACTCTGGCTAAAGAATTTGTGCTGATGGGCGGCGGACTTTATGCCGACAAGGGCGCGATTGACAAGGGGGCGATCAACGGCCGCCGCGAATTCAACTGGTGGTTCGATCCCGAAGCCGCGCGCATTGTGCTGCGCGCTCCGTGGAAGAAGATGACGATTACGCCCATCGATATCTCGGTCAAGACTCGTTATACGACGGAGATGAAGGCGCAGATCGCCAGCGCCAACACTCCGGTGACGCAGTATCTCGATAAATACTCGCTGCCGGGGTACATGTGGGACGAGATCGCCGGGGTGGCGTTGATCGATCCATCGATCATTACCGGGCAGAAGCAGCTCTATATGGATATCGACATCGATCATGGCGCGAGCTACGGCATGACGCTCTTCTGGGACAGCAGCGCGGGCGTGCCCCCGTATGAGCGTTTGGCGAACGTGCAATTCGACATCGATGCGGAGAAGTTTTACAAAATTTATACGGACTTGATGACGCGGCCGGTTGGCAAGAAATAGTTCACTGCTGGTCGTCAGGTCATTTCGTAAATTTGTAAAAAGGGTCGATGCTGAAAACTAAAATCTTCACCGCAGTTGTAATCCTGTCGTCCGTCGCACTGTGCTGGGCGCAGCCTCGCCGCAAAGTCATCATCAACGAAGATTGTTCCGGGCCGGGCGGAAGCAACATGCAGACCTTGCTGATGATGATTCAGTCTCCGCAGGTGGAGGTGCTCGGCATCACCGTGGTCAGCGGAGATCAATGGCGCGATGAAGAGGTCGCGCACACGCTGCGGTTGCTCGAAATCATCGGGCGCACGGATATTCCGGTTGTGCCGGGTGCGGAATTTCCTTTGGTGCGCACGCGGGAAGAATCCAAATTCTGGCAGCAGCGCTATGGAAAGGTCGCCTACGCGGGCGCGTGGGACGATCGCTGGTGGCACGAAGCGTCGGTGGTGCCGCCGCTGCCGGAAGGCGCGCCCACGACGAAGCCTGCCAGCGAAGACGCTGTGAATTTTCTGATTCGCATGGTGCATAAGTATCCACACGAGATCACGATTTACGAAGGCGGCCCGATGACGAATCTGGCGCTGGCTATTTCCCTGGATCCCGGTTTTCCGGAGTTAGTGCAGGAACTCGTTTTCATGGGCGGGAGCCTCAGCCCGGAAAGCAGTAATCCGGAGTTTCTAAATAACCCGCGGCATGAGTTTAATTTCTGGTTCGATCCGGAGGCCGCAGCCATTGTCTTGCGCGCTCCCTGGAAGAAAATTGTGTGCACACCCACGGACATTTCGGTCAAGACTCACATGACGGCGGAGATGGTGAAGCAAATCGAAGCCAGCGGAACACCGGCGGCAAAGTATGTTGGGCGATTCGCCATGCTGTGGCCCGGCGCCGACATCATGTGGGACGAACTGGCTGCTGGCGCCTGGATCGATCCCAGCATCATTACTCGAAGCGAAACTCGTTACATGAGCGTGAATATTGATCACGGCGCAGGCTACGGAAACACGCTGACGTGGGCATTGCGCGAGAACCCTCGCCCGGCCACGCAGGCGGTGGAGATTCAGTTCGATCTCGACACCAAGAAGTTCTACGACTTGTTCGTGCGCCTGATGACCGCGCCCACGCCAACTCATTGACGGCAAGCCGGGTGGTGGTGCAGTTTGAGAAGATTTGTATCAGGGCATCGCTTCAGCGATGCCGCAACATCGGGAAATACGAGCGGCTTTAGCCGCAGGAGGTTAGGCCGCACTGGCAGCGGCTAAAGCCAGTCATTTGCTTGCGCTTTGGCACGCCTGAAGGCGTGCCCTGCTCTTCAAACTGCACCGCTACCGGGCAAGCCGAGTAGTGGCAACGAAAGGACGAACAGCATACAATAACTAATTACGGCTTTTCGCCTATGTCTCCCATTCCTGACGATCTCACCACAGTAAAAGACGATATGGTGGCCTTCATCGAGGGCCACGGTATGCGCCGCTTCCACGGCTTTGTGGACTATGAAGAGGTGCAGTGTGTGATGTGGGAGATGGGCGAGAATCCCGATGGCTGGAAAGATTTTGTGGAACTGGCCAAAGCGGCCGGGGCTCCGTTTCTGACCATGCATTCCTGGACGCTCAACCGCACGGAGCTCGATGAGATGGTGCAGCGCCTGACCAACTCCGAGTTCACCGACGGCGACGATGTGGAGGACGCGCGCTGGCTGCGCGCGCACGTCGGCAAAGTTGGATACCTGCAACTGGGCTGGGCATACCAGGGTTCGATGTTCCTGTGCGAAGTGAGCACCGAGTGGTACGAGCGCTACCAGCATCTGCTCGAAGTCTCCGACGAATTCGGCGGGCTCACCATGGATGAGCCCGATCAGGACGACGAAAACTAAGTCGTCCGCACCGTAGTAAACTCCTTGTCATCCTGAACGAAGCGAAGGACCTGTGCAATCTGCGTGAAGGGTAGAGAATGCTTCGCGCCGAATACGCGCTCAGTCTGACATAGCCATGCAGTGGATTCAAAAGCCAACCGATTCGGCGCTGGTCGATCTTCTGACCGGGTGCCTGCGCACGGAACCCGCATTCCGCGGTGTAGCGGGCGCAGCGCATGTTCTCGCTCCACTGCTTGTACGCCGGGGCATTGCCGATTCCGAATCAGCGCAGCATTTTCTCTCGCCGGGCCTGGCGAATCTTCACTCGCCGCAACTAATGACCGGACTGAGCGCTGCCGTCGATCGGCTGGATGCGGCCATCGAACGCAAGGAACCGATCCTGATCTACGGCGACTACGACGTTGATGGCACGATGGCGGTGATCATTTTGAAAACGGCTATCGAACTTTGCGGCGGCGCAGCGGATTTTCACGTCCCGCATCGTCTTCGCGAAGGCTACGACATGCGCGACGACGTGATCGAGCGGGCGGCGGCGGCCGGGGTTCGACTGATTGTCAGCGTGGACATGGGCATTCGCGCCTTTGCCCCTGCGGAGACTGCGCGCCGGCTCGGCGTCGATTTGATCGTGACCGATCATCACTTGCCCGGCCCGGATGGCGTGCCCCAGGCGTTCACTGTGGTGAACCCCAATCAGGAGGGCTGCGCGTACCCGTACAAACAGCTTTGTGGTGCGGGGGTGGCGTTCAAGGTGGCGCAAGGATTGATGGAGAGGCGCCTCCAGGCCAAGGATCGCGACAGGTTTCTGCTCTCGTTCATGAAAGTGGTGGCGATCGCCACGATTGCCGACGCGGTGCCGTTGACGGGAGAGAATCGGGTCTTTGCGTCGTTGGGGCTCGAAGCATTGCGCAGGGCGGTTAATCCCGGACTGAAAGCTCTGCTGGAGGTGGCGCAGATTTCGGCGAACCGTCCGCCGACCTCGGGGGAAGTCGGCTTCCGCATCGCGCCGCGCATCAATGCGGCCGGCCGCATGGACGTTGCCCGCGACGTGATCGAACTGTTCAGCGTGAAAGATCCGGCGCGCGCCCGGGAACTGGCGGCCAAGCTCGATCAGCTCAATTCGGACCGGCAGGAGGAAGAACGAAAAATCCTGCGCGCGGTGGAAGAGCGGTTCACGGGCGATCCCACGCTGTGCGATGCCTACTGCATCGTTGTGGATGGGGACGGCTGGCATCGCGGAGTGATCGGGATTACGGCGACGCGGATCGTCGAGCGCTACAACCGCCCGACCATCGTGATCGCGCGCGAAGGCGACGAAGCTTTTGGTTCAGGCCGCTCGATTCGCGCCTTCCATCTGCTGGAAGCGGTCGAATCGTGCGGCAAGCTGTTTTCGCGATACGGCGGGCATTCCCATGCGTGCGGATTTGCTATGCCGGCCGCGAACGTGCCGGAGTTGCGTGCACGGCTGGACGAGTTTGCACGCACCAAGCTGACTCTGGCGGATTTCGATCCGGTGCTTGATCTGGATGCGGAACTCGGTCTGGGCGATGTAACCCCGGAGTTGTTTCAAGCTCTCGAGTTGCTCGAACCGTATGGAATGGGGAATCCCGAGCCTGTATTCGCCGCCCGCGGAGTACATCTCACCGCGCCTCCGCGGATTCTGAAAGAGAAGCACGTCAAGCTGAAACTTAGAGCCGGGCAGATCGTGCCAGTCTCCGAGGAATCGTCGGAGCAGTCGGCCGCGGCAATCCTGGCGACTCCACGATGCCATCCCGATGGCGCTACCATCCGCCGCAGCGAGAAGGCGGCAGCCGCGGTCGTGGGTTACGAGAGCTCACTGAGAACTGAGAACCGGGAACTGAGAACCAAGGTCGTCTTCGATGCCCTGGGCTGGCACATGGCCGAGCGTTTGCAGCAGACTCCGCTTCTGGCGGGCGATTCCATCGATATCGCTTTCACGATCGGACACAACGACCATCCCGAATACGGGGGCCTGGAACTTACGCTGCGCGATATCAGGGCAACCGCTCGCTGAAAAAACGTCCCTAAAAATCCTCTTGACATATATATCAGTGAGTGATGTATCTACTGTCGATATAGGAGAGCGAAGCAGCCATGAAACGCCATCAGCTTCCCGAGGAACTGCAGCAGCTTCTGCCCCTGACTCCGTCCGTGTTCTTCGTTCTGCTTGCGTTATCGAACGGGGAGAAGCACGGCTACGCCATCATGCAGGAGATCGGCACTCTTTCGGACGGCAAGTTTCACATGGGTCCGGGCACGCTTTATACCACGCTGCAGCGCTTGCTGGATCTCGCTCTCATCGAAGAGACCGAAACCGCGGCGGAAGACAGCAGACGCCGATACTACCGGCTGACGACTAGTGGCAAGCTTGTTCTAAACGAAGAAGTCGCTCGCATGGATTCGGTTGTGCGGCTCGCCCGCAGACGAAAGCTAGTGCCCGGAACGGCGGAGTGATCTTCTCATGTCAAAAGCGATTCGACTAAGTTGCTTCGCTTATCGATGCTTCTTGATCTTCTATCCGGGAGATCTTCGCCGCAGATTCGGCATGGAGATGGTAGACGTTTTTAAGGACTTGCTACACGAAGCCGTCGCCCGTCGCGGGGCGTTCGGGGTTGCTTCGCAGTGCGGCTCCGCCCTGTGGGAAGTGCTGACGATCGCTGTACCGGCACGCCTGCGGAGCAGCACCTTTATGGCAGGTACGCTTTCGCTGCTGGTTTCATCTGTTCTTTTCTTGGCGATCCTCAGCACCGTGAAATAGAAAACACGTCGCCAGCGCTCGCAAAGCTGGTCGCAGGGAGATCTCTGCCTATGGGAGCCACCGTGGAAATATCCTCAGACAGTGAACTAAGGCCAAGCCACACGCCGATCACTGACTTTGCGGCTTACGTCGGGGTTACCTATGCCTTTACATGGACAATTCTAATTGCCGGCGTCAAGCTGGGATGGCGACAGGAGTATTTGAATCTGAGCGGCGCCGGTCCTGCTTTCGCGGCGTTGATTTTATGGCGCCGACGGCCGCTCGGGGAAGCTCGGAATCCTCTACGCCGATGGCTCTGGTTCGCAGGCTTACTGGTTCTATCTTGGATCGTACTTTCTCTTCGCTCGTCATGGTGGAATAACACGGGCGACCTGCCCGTCAACTTCAATCCGATGTGCCTCATTCCCGCGCTGGCTCCAGCGTGGGTCATTTCGGCATTTGCCTCTAGGGACGAAGGTATCCGCAGCGTGGGGTGCCGCCTGGTTCATCCCCCGAACCGCTGGACGGTTATCGCGCTGGTGTTCTTCCCCATCTTACTCGGCGTTCCCTCAGCGATCGCGTACTCTCTCGGCGCTCGGCTTGTCTGGCCAGATTTGGGCGGGGTGACTGGCGCGTCCATTGCCACTGCGGCAATGTTCTTCCTTTCGAATGTTCTCTTTGCGGGAGTCCAGGAAGAACCGGGCTGGCGTGGGTTTCTTCTTGATCGGCTGCAAACCAGGTTTTCGCCGCTCGTTGCCAGCCTCTTAGTCTGGCTGCCTTGGGCCGTTTGGCACGGACCAGTCGATTACTACCGTCCGGTCCGTTTCACATTAGTGCAAGAGATTCTGCTTCGAGTCGTATTTCTGATACCACTGACAATCATATTGACCTGGCTCTATAACCGCTCGTCCAGATCGATCCAAGCTGTTGTCATCTTTCATGCCTGCATGAACACGTTTCCTTATGTAGTGGCTTACTACCAGCCAGCCTGGTTTGTCGTTTTCATCTTTGCGGCGTATGCGGTAATCGCAGATCGGATGTGGTCACGTGGATTGAACGCCCCCGTTGATCAACAAGCGGTGTAGCTCTGCCCGCCGTCACCACAGATGGTAGTGGCCGTCACGCCGCGCGATCTCGACACTGACGCCGAACAGCTCGGCCAGGCGCTCGACCTGAAGAATTTCTTCCTTGGGTCCATCGGCCACCACGTGTCCAGAACTCATGAGAACGACGCGCTGAATCTCCGGGACGATATCGGCTAATTCGTGAGTCACTAGGATGATGGCGGTTCCGGCGCGAGCCAGTGCGCTCATGGTGTGCCGCAAGCTTTGCTGGGCGGCGAGATCGAGGGAATTGCAGGGCTCGTCAAACAGCAGAGCGCGCGGCTTGTGGACTAACGCGCGCGCGATCAGCACACGCCGGGCTTCACCCGACGACATTTCACAGACCGGACGGTTCGCGAGGTGCGATATGTTCAGGTCGGCCAGCGCCGCGCCGGCGAGCTCGCGGTGTTTCGCCGTGACGGCATGATTGGAAAAAATGCTGATGCTGCTGAAGAAGCCGGACAGAACCACTTCACGACCGAGAGCATTGCCGGTGCAGGAGACCATCCAGTCGTTCGATACGATGCCCAGCCGGGTCCGGAGGGCGAAGACGTCCCAGGTATCTTCTCCGAGGATGGACATGGAGGATTCGGGCCGCGCTACGGGATAACATTCGCGGGTGATGGCTTTGATCAACGTGGATTTCCCGCAGCCATTCGGGCCGAGAATGGCGATGTGCTCGTCGGCGCCAACGCGGAGGCTGAAGTCGTCGAGCGCAATCTTCTGCCCGCGCATCACGCGCAGGTTATGAAAGTCCAGCAGCGGCGGGTTCTGGGCCGGCGTGTTCATGAGGATGGCGCATCTTAGTGTAGATGAGGCTTGCGGCCGGGGAAATGGGGGCTTTCGACTTGCGGGTTTTCTTTTCGAACGCTTCGAAGTAGAAGCTTTGGACCGCAGAGGTCGCCGAGAAAGGCGCGCTGAGAACGCAGAGAAAACCTGCTGGACGCGCGGGACTGCTAACGATGCAAACGTTAACAGGGAAGTACAAAAGCTTGCCACCGAACCCGCTTCGATTACACTGAAGCCAGATGCCGCTGAAAGTCTACCGTCTCCGGCGCTTGCTCGCTGTGACTGCCATCGCGCTCACGCTGGTAGTCGCGGGGATGTATTTCTATGCGCGCTCGAAGGCGACCAATGCGCTGAAAACGATCCCCGGCAAGATCGGCTACGACATCAAGCAAACTGCCAACGGTTTCCAGTTCTCGAAGTCCAACGGCAACCGCACGCTGTTTACGGTGCAGGCCAGCGACGTCAAGCAATTCAAGCTCAACGGAAATACCGAATTACACAACGTAAACATCGTTCTCTACGGCCGGGATTCATCGCGCTTCGACCAGATCTACGGAGATGATTTCGCCTACGATCAAAAAACGGGAGACGTGATCGCCCAGGGTGATGTGCAGATCGATCTGGTGTCGAATCCGGCGGGCGAGACCAGTCCCGACCAATCCACGCCGAAAGAGGTCAAGAATCCAATTCATCTGAAGACGCGGAACCTGGTCTTCAACCGGGATACCGGGAACGCGGCCACCGACGAACGCGTGGAATTCCGGACTCCGCAAGCCAGTGGTTCGGCCGTGGGCGTGACCTATGCGGGTAAGAGCAACACTTTGACGCTGGCGTCGCAGATCCACATTGTGCTGACGGGTACGGAGCCGGCGGTGCTCGAAGCCGAGCATGGCGTCATCACCAACGATCCGCGGCAAATCATTTTGGATCATGCGCGATTGACTCGCAGCGACGGAACCGTGCAGGCGGATCAGGCTACCTTTTACCTGAGCTCCGAGAATCATGTGCAGCGGGTGTTGGCCGTGGGAGACGTCAACACCATTGCCCGACCCGGCGGCGCAAAGGGATCGAAGGAGCGAGACGGTTCGGCGGCGAAGCAGGAGATCCACGGGAGGTCGGATCAGGCTGAGTTTCTGTTGCTGGATGGAGAGGATCTGCTGCATACGGCGATCCTGACGGGAAATGTGCAGGTTGAGCAAACCGGAACGGAGCCGGTGCAGGGCGAAGCCGGGCGCGTGGTCGTCGATTTCGCCGGGCAGAATGAAGTGCAGACGATCCATGCCCTGGATGGGGCTCACTTGCTGCAGAATGCGGCGAATGTGTCCAGCGCGGACGGCAAGGCGGATGGAGGCGGCAAGCAGGACTTCGATCTGACGGCTCCGGCGATCGATTTCATCGTGGACCAGGGGCGGGTGTTGAAGCAGGCCGTGACGGTGGGCGCGGCGCGGATCACGATTACGGACGCTCAGCCCAGCCCGGCCGGATCGAGCAGCCTTGCCGCATCGAATCGATCCGGGCAGAAAACCGTGGTCACGGCCGACAAGTTCGATGCCGATTTCGCGACGGAAGACGGGCGTACCCGCCTCAGCAGCGTCCACGGCGCGCCCAACGCGCGCATCGTCAATTCCAATGCCGGTCAACCGGACCGTGTGAGCACCAGCGATTCCGTGATTGCGGTTTTCCTACCACAAGGCGGCATCGACTCGATTACGCAAAAAGGAAACGTCGCCTACTCCGACGGGCAGACGCCGGATAAGCGAATGCAGGCATGGGCCGACTCCGGACGCTATACCCCGGCCGATCAAATGTTGGTGCTGACCGGCAATCCCCGGGTTGCCAATGGAGGGATGCAGACCACCGCGAACACGATCAGGATCAACCGCGCCAGTAGTGAATCGGTGGCCGAGGGCGACGTCAAGACAAGCTACAGCGAGTTGAAAGAGCAGCCGGATGGGGCACTGCTGGCCTCGTCGTCGCCGATCCACGTGACCGCCCGCACCATGACCGCTCACGGCAATGCCGGGGTCGCGCTTTACCAAGGCAATGCGCGCCTGTGGCAGGAGGCAAACGTCATCGAAGCGCCCTCGATCGAGTTCGATCGGGACCGGAGATTGGTTACCGCCCAAGGGACGTTGGCTCGTCCGGTGCAGACCGTTCTTGCGCAGACGGAAAAAGATGGGCAGCAAAAGCCTCTTGATCTGGGGAAGGCAGCGAAAGCTTCCGCTGGGCGGGCGCAAACCGGGCTGGTTGCGATCACCGCGCTCAAGCTGACCTACGCTGATTCAGATCGGAAAGTGCATTATGACGGGGGAGTCGTAGCCAAGGGCTCGGACTTTACGGCATCCTCGAAAACCGCCGATGCTTATCTGCTGCCGCGAAGTCAAACCTCGACAAATCAGCCGGCTACAGGCCCAGGGCAACTGGATCACATGATCGCCGAAGGCAATGTGAGGGTGCAGCAGCCGAACCGCCGAGCGGAAGGAGAGAAGTTGGTCTACACGGCGGCGGAGGACAAGTTCGTGCTGACCGGGGGGCCTCCTAGCATTTTTGATGCCGAACAAGGCAAGATTACCGGGGTTTCGTTGACTTTCTTTAGACGCGATGATAGGGTGCTCGTAGAAGGCGAAGCAAGTACTCCTGTGGTAACGCAGACGCGAGTGGCACGATAAATGCGTACTCTGGCCACCGAAGAAATCGGCAAATCGTATCGCGGCCGGAGGGTTGTAAACGGTGTCAGCCTGCGGGTCGATCAGGGCGAAGTTGTTGGTTTATTAGGCCCTAACGGCGCAGGGAAGACGACAACATTTTATGCCATCGTAGGCTTGATCCCCCCCGACACTGGCCGCGTATTGTACGACGGTCAGGACATCACTGACGTTCCCATGTACCTTCGGGCCCGCCAGTATGGCATCAGCTATCTCCCGCAAGAAGCTTCGGTCTTTCGCAAACTGACAGTTGAGGAAAACATCCTCGCGGTGTTAGAGGCGCAGCCGATTTCGTGGCACGAGCGCCGCGAGAAGATGGAGAAGTTTATTGACGAACTGGGATTGGAGCACATCCGCCAGAACCGCGGATATGCCCTGTCTGGTGGGGAACGGCGGCGTGTGGAAATTGCCCGCTGCCTGTGCATCAATCCCACGTTCATTTTGCTGGACGAACCGTTTTCGGGGATCGACCCCATCGCTGTGCTGGATTTGCAAAAGATCATCAGCAGCCTGCGGGCCAGCGGCATCGGGGTCCTGATCACTGACCATAACGTGCGGGAAACGCTTACGGTCACCGACCGGGCCTACATCATCGACGACGGCAGAATTTTCCGTCATGGACCGCCGGAGCAATTGGCCGGCGATCCGGAAGTGAGAAGGGTGTATCTGGGAGAGAGTTTCTCTCTGGTGTGACAAGAACGTCGTTGGTCGCTAGTCGTAGGTTGTTGGCAAAAGCAAAAGCCAACACAACGATGCACGGCGAACGACTGACGACTACCGACTAACGACATGGTTTTGCTTCAACACAAACTCAGCGTTAAGCTGTCGCAGCGGCAGATCCTTACTCCGGGTCTGGTGCAGATGGTCTCTGTCCTGGCGCTCAACAAGCTTGAGCTCAAGGACATGATCAATTCTGAGATGGTGGAGAATCCGGTCCTCGAGGAACTGGAAGACTCGGTTCCGCTGCTCGATGAAGTGGGCAAGAAGGAAGAAGACCGTGAGCGCGCCGCTGCCGCCACGACCGAAGAGAATCCCATCACCGCGGTCGAAAAGAAGGATCCGTTCGAGGAAATCGATTTTGGATCGTTTTTCCAGGACTATCTCGATCCCGGTTATCGCACCCACAGCGAGATGGAGGACATCGAGCGTCCGTCGTTCGAGAATTTTCTTTCGAAGCCCTCGAATCTTACGGATCACCTGACTTGGCAGCTCGGCTCGTTGAGCCTGTCGTCCGCCGTGCGGGAAGCCGCCGACTTGATCGTCGGCAATCTCAACGAAGACGGCTATCTGATCGCGAGTGACGACGAATTGTTGGGAGTTGCTCCTCCGGCTACGCCAGAAGCCGATGCCGAAACCGCGAAGAACATTGTCAGCGAAGCGCAGGCGTTAGGGATCGCCGATGCGGCTGAAGCGGCGGCCAAGAGTGCGGAAGAGCTACCGACCTCCGAAGAGACGGCTGAGTCACTCGATGTGGATGCTAATGCCGATCCCGTTGTCGACCCGGTCATTCCCGACGACTCTTTGTATACGGGCGCGGCGGTTGGGCAAGCGGCCGAGGCGTCATTCCTGTCGAACTCGGCAAGCGGAGCCGCTGCCGTGGCTCCGGCGCAGGAGCCCAAAGCGGCCGCAGTCCCCGTGTACAAGCCCAGATTCACCGCTGCTGACTTGCAGGAAGCCTTACAGGTCGTGCAGCAACTCGATCCTCCGGGCGTCGGCTGCCGCGACTTGCGGGAATGCCTGCTGGCGCAGCTCCGCTTCCACCAGGTCCAACTGGCGCAGCACAAGAACGGAAACGGTACGGCCCAGGTTTTGCAGGATGCCATGGCCGTTGTCGACCATCACCTGAAAGGCGTGCAGAACAAGCAGCACAAAGAAATCGCCAAAGCCATCGGCCGCCCCGTCGAGGCAGTTCAGACCGCGCTCGATTACATTCGCACTCTCGATCCGCGTCCCGGGCTGCGTTACAACATAGTCCAGGCGCGATTGATCGAACCGGATGTGGCCTTCGTCAAGCATGGAGACGAGTGGCTGGTCATTATGAACGACGAAGACCTGCCGCAGCTGCGCTTGAATCCGGCCTATAAGAAGCTGGTGACGCGCGACGGCACCAACGATAAGAATACCCGCGACTACGTGAAAGAGCGCTACAAGAGCGCGATTCAGCTCATCAAGAATATCGAGCAGCGCAAGCAGACCATCACCAAAGTGTGTTACTCGATCGTAGCCCGCCAGCAGGATTTTCTGGAACGCGGCATCGATCAACTCAAGCCCATGATGATCAAGGAGGTGGCCGAAGAAATCGGCGTGCATCCTTCCACGGTAAGCCGTGCAGTGGCCAACAAGTACGCCCACACTCCACAAGGCGTATTCGAGTTGCGGTACTTCTTCAGCGAGAGCGTACAGGGACCGGAGGGCGGCGGCACATCGCTCCTGATCCTCAAGCGCCGGGTCAAAAAGCTGATCGAAGAAGAAGATCCCAGCCGTCCGTTGACCGATGAGCAGATCACCCGCATCCTGCAATCGCAGGGCATCCAGGTGACCCGCCGCACGGTAGCCAAGTACCGCGAAGACATGCGCATCCCGAGCACGCACCAGCGCCGGGTCAAAAAATAGATTTGGTAATTGTGTAATCGGGTAATTGAAAATCGCTTTCAGCCCGGTTTGAAATTACCAAATTACCCAATTACAAAATTGATTTGAATGCAGTGCCCGATTTAACTCATCGACTGAATTCTTAGGAGGGGCGCTCATGAACGTGGAATACACCGGAAGGCAATACGAAGTCACGAACTCCATCCGCAAAGAAGTCGAAACCGGCCTCACGAAAATCCGCAAAATCCTGGGCGACAAGTTTGAAACCAAGGTGATCCTCGCCGTCGAGAAGCATCGCCACAAAGCTGAAATCACGATCAGTCCGCGTAACGGGCCGCTGGTTGGCCTGGCGCAAGCCAAGGACATGAGCATCGCCGTGAACGAAGCTCTCGATCATCTCGAAAAGCAGGCCATCAAATACAAGACGCGCTGGCAGGCGAAGAAACGTTCTGCCCGCAAGAGCGAAGAAGTGAAGAAGTGGAACGGGCACGAAACGTCGCCGCAGGAAGAACTGCAAACGGCGGTCGGCCTCTCCGAGAAAACTGCTGTGCCGGTCATGGTGCACAAGTATCCCGCTGTAGCCAAGACTACCGAAGTTCACCTTCTTCGCTCCGACGAATCCGTAGCCATGCGCCCCATGACTCTGGAAGAGGCGATCAAGGAGGCCCACTTCCGAGACCGCGACGTCTTCGTCTTCCGCGATCCGAAAGGCAAGCTGATGGTACTGCACCGCCGCCGCCGCGACGACAAAATGGAGTTGATCGAAGTGCCGTAGGAATCTTAAGTAAGTGGGTGCCCCACCCTTGTCGCGGTTTTTGCGACAGAGCCTGCCCTGAGCTTGTCGAAGGGGTGGGGATTTTGACTTTCTGCGGAACTTCTCGTAGACAGTCAGGGCCGGCGCTACTCCCAACAGATAGGGATCTTTCGACTGCGTTGCCGTTCGCCCTGCGAACGGCAACTTCGCTCAAGACGACAAGGGTGGCGCTGCTCAAGATGACAAGGGTGGCACTAGCGTATGCCGAAAATCCTGAAGACGCGCTTCGTCATCGCAGTGCATGACCTGCAGAAGTCGGCGGCCTTCTATCGCGACGTGCTGGGATTTTCTGTTCACTCCATCCCTGATCCCGGTTTTCTCTTTTACACGTCAGGCGAGTGCACGATCTGGGCCGGGCTGTGTCCGGATGCGCTGCCTCCTGCCGAACTTGGCGATCATTCCTATTTCGCTTATCTCGCGATCGACGACATCAATCCGTTCTACGACTCGGTTCGTGCCAAGGGCGCGAAGATCTGCAAAACCATTCGTGATGAGCCGTGGGGCATGCGGGAGTTCGGTGTAGTCACGGCCGACGGTCATCGCATTATGTTCACCTCACCGGTGCGATGATTTCAGCCATTCATACGTTTTAATGGCGGACCTCGCGTGCTAGAATTCGCCCCTGGAGCAACCATCATGATCACACGTGCGTTCCCTCTTATAATCGTGAGTTTTCTTCTCTCAAACCTGTCGTGCGCTCAGGCACAAGCAGCGCCTTCATCCTCAAAACTCTCCGTGCACTGGGAGGAACTGACGGCCTCCGATTTCCGGGAAGGCATTCGCCGCTCGCAGGGAACTTGCCTGCTGCCGTTCGGCATTCTCGAGAAGCATGGACCGCATCTGCCGCTGGGCACCGATCTTCTGGATGTGCGCTACGCCGCGCTGCATGCGGCCGAGCAGGAATACGCGGTCGTCTTCCCGGAATATTATTTTGGCCAGATCGCCGAAGCGCGGCACGAGCCGGGAACCATGGCCTACAGCCGCAGCCTGCAGCTCGCCTTGCTGCAGGAGACCACTGACGAGATGGCGCGCAACGGCTGCAAAAAGATCCTGATCGTCAACGGCCACGGCGGCAACAGCAGCTTGCTGCCGTATTTTGCGCAAACCCAGCTCGACAAGCCGCACGACTATGTGGTCTATGTTTTCGACGAACGCACGCCTGAGCACGGAGGACCGCCGAAAAAGACCAAGATCGATATGCACGCCGGCGAGAGCGAAACCTCAAAGATGATGGTCTCCCACCCTGACCTTGTTCACATGGATCGCGCCACCAGCGAATCCGGCGCCGATCAGGCCCGCCAGAAGCTTCCCGAAGACGTTTACACCGGCATCTGGTGGTACACGCGCTTCCCGAATCACTATTCTGGAGAAGGTGCAGCGGCCACGAAGGAGCTGGGCGAATATCAGATGAAATGGTGGATTGACTCTGTGGTGAAGGCGATTCAAGCAGTGAAAGCCGACGACGTTAGCCCCAAACTGCAAAAGGAATTCTACGAGAAGAGCACGCACCCGCTGGATACGCAGCCGTAAGGCAGTAGTGCAGGTGGTATATGGTGGATTCCACTGAGATTGGCGTCATCCTGAACGGAGCCGATTTTCAGGCGGAGTGAAGGATCTCGCGTGGACTGAGTCTCAGGGCGGCAAATCCGCGCCCGAGATCCCTCCGCCGGCCGAACGGCGCCGGCGTTCGGGATGACGCCTCCCCTCCGCAGGACCTCAATCAGAGATGGTTCTCAGGAGCTCCCGATCAGCACGCCGGTGATGAACACCAGCACTCCGCCCAAGCCTACCTGCAGCGCGGCCGTGACCCAGGGCGTATCCATGTAGCGACGGCGGATCCAGGTAATTACACCCAGTTCCGCCAGAACGACGGCCCCAGCGGCCCACAGCGCCATCCGAAAATTATTTATCAGAAACGGAAGGGTGTGTCCGATGCCGCCCAATGTTGTCATCAAGCCGCAGATCACGCCACGTACCCAGGGGTGTCCGCGTCCAGTCAGACTGCCGTCATCGGAAAGCGCCTCGGTAAATCCCATGCTGATTCCGGCACCCACCGATGCCGCGAGACCGACGACCAGAGCATCGTGGGGCCTTCGGGTAGCGAACGCCGCCGCGAATACGGGAGCAAGCGTGGAGATGGAACCGTCGATTGCACCCGCCAGCCCGGGCTGCACGATCTGCAACACGAAGAGCCGGCGCTCGGCCACGGCCTCGTCGGCCTTGACGTTGTCGGGAAGTTTTTCCTTGTCGAGTTCCTGGGCGCGTTCCTCGTGCTCGCGCTCCTCCGTGGCCAAGTCGTCGAGCAGTTGCCGGATGCTGGCATCTTGCGTGCGCGCGGCCGCCTTCTCATAGAAGCGGCGCGTCTCGACTTCCATCGTGGACGCCTCTTTGCGCACTGCTTCAATGCGCAAAGGCCGCACCAGCCACAAAGCCGGACGCTCCACAAAGCCACGCACATCCTGGCGGCGAATCAGCGGGATGTGCTCGCCGAATTTCTTCTGGAACAATTCCAACAGGCGCCGCCTGTGTCCCGACTCTTCTTCGCGCATGCCGTCAAACATCGACGCGGTCGCCGGATAATCCTGCCGCAAGCCTTCGGCAAAGTCCGAATACACGCGTTCGTCTTCTTCTTCCAAAGTAATGGCCAGAGCCAGCACTTCCCGTTCCGTGAGATCTTCGAACTTTTTCATGACGCAATAGATTACCCGCCCAGCGCGGAGGAGACAATCTCGATCTCCGATTCATGCCGGGGCCAAGCCGCGTTATTCGATAGCGGTGTCTCCGTCGGTACTCGGGGCGAGCCGAGGCGGCGTATGGATGCTACTATCCTGTGCATGAAGGCGCGTCGTATCTCTGCCCGATCGGGCTCGAAAGGGCGCAGGCCAAAGCATGAGCGAAGGCGGCAGCGCCCGGCGGAACTGGTCATCATCACGGGGATGAGCGGTTCGGGCAAGGCTTCTGTGCTGAAGGCCTTCGAAGATCTCGGCTATTACTGCGTCGATAACCTTCCAGTGCAGTTGATTCCGCAATTCGCCGAATTGACGATGCAATCCAGCGAGATTCGCCTGACTGCGCTGGTGGTGGACGTCCGGGAAGGTTCCCGGCTCGACATGCTGCCGGGGATCTTAAAGTCGGTACGGAGGATGATTCCGACCAAGGTCGTGTTTCTGGAGGCGTCGGACGCGGTGCTACTGCGGCGCTTCAGCGAGACTCGCCGTCCACATCCTCTGGGCACCGATTCCAGCGTGAAATCGGCGCTCAAGACGGAACGCAAGCATCTCGGCGCGATCCGGCGGCTGTCCGACTTTGTCATCGACACCTCGAAGTTCAACGTTCACGAACTTCGCGACCACATCAAGGAACGTTTTCACGAGCGATCGACGGAGAAAAGTATTCTGGTTTCGTTTGTGAGCTTCGGGTTCCGCGAAGGCGTGCCGGAGGATGCCGACCTGGTGTTTGACGTCCGCTTTCTGCCCAACCCGCATTTCATTCCCGAATTTCGGCCTTTAACCGGACGCGATCCGCGGGTGGCGAAATACATCCGCTCGTTTCCCCAGACGCGGGAATTCCTGGCTCGCATCTCCGATCTGCTGGTGTACCTACTTCCTCATTACATTCACGAAGGCAAGAGTTATCTGACGATCGCAGTGGGCTGTACGGGTGGGCAGCACCGTTCCGTGATGATTGCCGAAGAGTTGGGAAAAAATCTCAGGCACACGGGATACCGCGTCAAAATCGTGCACCGGGACAGCCCAAGCTAGTCTCGGATAGAGCGGGGCACTGTCATGCGTACCTGCCGCTATTAGGCCGAACTCAAGTAGAATAGGGCCTTGCACTCGATATCTATTCAAGCGGCGGCAAGGGATTGCGGCCCGGGCCGCGCAGGAGATCCATGCGCCAACTGATGCGGCTGGTCTGCTATGTGCTTCCTTTTCTGGTGCAACTTCTGCCCGGGATATTCCTGCTGGCTGGAGTCGGATTCCTGGAAGCCTTCCGGCTGATGCTGCTGAAGCCGGTTTTCGATCGCGTGCTGAATCCAGCTTCCGGTTCTGACAATATCTTGCTGTTCACGATCCCGAAGCTGGGGACGCCGGTTTACCTGCAATCTTTCGTTCCTGCGCATTTTCACAATGCCTGGACCATCGTGGCGTATGCCCTGGTGGCCTCCACAGTGACGAAGGGAATTTTCGACTACATCGGCACCTACCTGGTGAACCATGCCGGATTCGGCATGATTACGAACTTGCGCAATGACCTGTACAACTCGGTGCTGCGGCGATCGGCGGCGTTTTTTCAGCAGCATACGACGGGCACGCTGATCTCAACCATCATCAACGACATCGAGCGCGTGCAGTTTGCCATGTCGAGCGTGCTCTCCGAATTCCTGCAGCAGTTTTTCACCTTCCTGTTTACCGCCGTGCTGGTGATAATTCTGGGCGGCAAGCTGGCCTGGGTGCTGGTGCTGTTCGTTCCCGTCATCATATTTTCCGCGGTGCGCATTGGGCGCCGTGTGCGCTCAACGACCCGCACAGGTCAAGACCAGCTGGCCGACGTGCAGAACATTCTGCATGAAACGATCACCGGCAACCGCATCGTGAAGGCTTTTGGAATGGAGTCGTGGGAGGTCGCGCGATTCCGCAAGGCGGCGCAGCGGCTATTCCACGCCAACCTCCGTTCGGTAGCGGCGGCCGCCATCAGTTCGCCGCTGATGGATATACTCGGGTCCATTGCGATCGCGCTGCTGCTGCTGCTGGGGCGCGAGCGCATTGTTCATCACGAACTCGACCTGAGCGCATTCGTAACCTTCGTTGCGGCGGTGCTCAGCATGTACAATCCAGCACGCAAATTCGCGGTGTTCAATAACAGCTTCCAACAGGCGCTCGGCGCCTCCTCGCAGCTGTTCAAGTTCATGGACACGCAGGATGTCGTGGGGGAGAAGCCCGGAGCCAAGGCGCTGCCCCGATTCGCGCAGAGCATTCAATTCGAGAACGTCAGTTTCTCATATCAGTCTGACGGCGACGATTCGCGGGAAATCCTGCACGGAATCAATCTAGAAGTACGACGCGGAGAAATTCTTGCCGTAGTCGGATCGAGCGGGGCGGGGAAGAGCACGCTGGTGCATCTGCTGCCTCGATTTTTTGATGTTACCGGCGGACGCATTTTGGTCGATGACCACGACGTCCGCGACGTAACCATTTCTTCTTTGCGTTCTCAGGTGGGAATCGTCACGCAGGAAACGGTGCTGTTCAACGACACGGTGCGGAACAACATCGCTTACGGGCAGCCGCACGTTCCGCTGAAAGAGGTAGAGGCTGCGGCGCGGGCGGCGCTGGCTCACGATTTTATTATGGCCCTGCCCTCGGGGTACGATACTGTCATCGGAGAGCGCGGTGTGCGGCTTTCCGGAGGCGAGCGGCAGCGGCTGGCGATTGCTCGGGCCTTGCTGAAGAACGCGCCCGTCCTGATACTGGACGAGGCGACTTCGGCGCTGGACAGCGAGTCGGAAGCGCTCGTGCAATCCGCGCTGCACAATCTGATGAGTGGACGCACTGTGTTCGTGATCGCGCACCGCCTGTCGACCGTGCGGCGGGCTGACCGCATCGTGGTGATCGAAAACGGGACCATTGCCGAGACTGGCGCGCACGAAGAGTTGATGAATCAATTCGGCACGTATCGCCGGCTCTACGAATTACAGTTCGCCAACGCGGATGCACCGAAAGCGGTTGCGGGAAGTTGAGAATCTGGCCACTATGCCCATACGCTCCATGACAGGTTTTGCGCAGGTACGAGGGGAAATCGATCAGAATGGTGGAAGCGAGTCTCCGACTGCCGCAGGCAGTTCACCGAATGGCCGGTTGGGCTTCGCGCTGGCGTTGAAGTCGGTGAACCACCGTTTTCTGGATCTGCACTTCCGCCTTCCTTCCGGCACGGATTCTCTGGAGATGCAGCTTCGCCGCCTGCTCAAAGAAAAGATCGCACGCGGGCACGTGGAAGTGTCGTTGAGCCTGGAGCGGAGCAGCAACGAATCGTTGTCGCTGAACCGCGAACTGGTGAGCGGTTATATCGGGGCATTTCGGGCCGCCGCCGCCGAATTTTCGCTGGCCGCGGTGCCCGATCTGAACGCAATTCTGCGCTTTCCGGGCGCACTGGAGGCGGCCAACGATTGCGCCGAGGATGACATTGAGCCGGCGGTGATGGCCAAAGTCGGCGAGGTGCTGGAGCGGCTGAATCAGATGCGCGAAGAGGAGGGCCGAGGCATCGTCCGCGAACTCCGCCAGCGCATGGAGCATCTGGCGGAGGCTAGCAAGAACGTGCAGCAGCATCGCCGCGCCGTCCTGCACAATTACAGCGAGCGGCTGCAATCGCGCTTGCAGGAGTTGCTCGGTTCCAGCGTGGACAAAGAGCGCGTGCTGCAAGAGGCGGCTCTGCTGGTGGACCGTAGCGATATTCAGGAAGAGATCGTCCGCCTGGAAAATCATGTCCAGCACTTTCTCGGCTTGCTCGACGAGGGAGGCGAGATCGGCAAAAAATTGGATTTTCTGCTGCAGGAAATGAACCGCGAAGCGAACACGTTGCTTTCGAAGACCTCGGGCCTGGCGGGGGAAGCGCTGAAGATTACGGAAGCAGGTTTGGCGATGAAAGCAGAGATCGAAAAATCGCGCGAGCAGGTGCAAAACCTGGAATGACCGCATCGCACAAGCTACTCGTCTTCATCGTTTCGGCACCCTCTGGCTCAGGAAAGTCGACCCTGGTCAATGATCTGCTGAAACTGGTTTCGGATCTCGAATTCTCGATTTCTTACACCACCCGGGCTCCGCGCGGCAGTGAACAAGACGGCAAGCAGTATTACTTCGTTTCGCGAGCCGAGTTTGAGCAGATGATTCGGGACGACGAGTTTCTCGAGCACGCCAGTGTTCACGGAAACTGGTACGGCACCGCGCGCCGGTTCATGCGTGATGCGGAACAAAAAGGCAACGATCTTTTGCTCGACATCGACGTGCAGGGAGCGGCGCAACTCAAGCACAAGCTCCCCGATGCCATCACCATTTTTGTGCTTCCTCCCGATCGCAAGACGCTGGAGTGGCGCTTGAGCAATCGCGGCGAGGACAAACCTGAGGTGATCCGAGAGCGCCTGGAGACGGCCGGTCGCGAGATCGAGCAGTACGACAAGTACGATTACATGTTGATCAATGACCAGCTCGAGGAGTCGTGCGAAAGGCTGCGGGCGATCGTCCTGTCGGAGCGCCTGCGGCGAAGCGGGCGGCCATTATCGGAACAAGAGAAGAAGATCGCCACTTTGGCTGACAGTTGCCGGCTGGCCAATGCCCGCGAAAGAATTCAACCCATCCTGAAATCCTTTAAGCCGCCGCCCCCTTCGGCAAGCTTATAGATTTCGCGGTATCATTGATGGGCGCCCCGAAGCGGGCCTGGACCGGAATGATAGATCGCCGCGGGACACACCTGGGAAGTTGTGGTGTTCTGCGATGCAATGTTCGAATGCTCGGCACTGATTCCACTTCAAAGTCAGTTTCCAAAGGGGGCATGTCGCAATGAAGTTGATCGAAGGCTTCGATAGCAATTACCGGTACATTTTGGTGGCGGCACGGCGGGCACGGCAACTGCAGTCCGGCGCCCCACCAGTAGTCGACACCAATTCCCGCAAGCCCTGCCGCATCGCCCAGGATGAGATCCGTGCTGGCAAGGTGAAATGGGAAATCCCAGAGACCCGCAGCGCCACGGAGCAGGCCTCTGAAACACTGGACAAGGCGCTCGGCCAGGACTGAACAAAATTGTTGATTTTGCGGTTGAATCCCAATCCCCGCATGCGCAATCAATAATTTCAGAGTCACCCATCAGCCAGCATGAAGATCGCTCTCGGCGTCACCGGCGGAATCGCAGCGTACAAGGCAGTCGAAACCGTGCGCCTGCTGCAGGACCGCGGCATTCGCGTGCAGGTCGTCATGACCCGCGCCGCCCAGGAATTCGTCAGGCCCCTCACCTTCGCGGCGCTTTCCGGAGAAAAAGTCATTACCAGCATGTTTGCGTCGGGGGAAGAACATGAGCCCAACATCGATTCCGCGATTGAACACATTGCGGTCGCGCAGGCCATCGACGCTCTGGTGGTAGCGCCGGCAACGGCGGATGTGCTGGCACACTTCGCGCAGGGGATTGCGACCGACTTCCTGACCACGCTTTATCTGGCGACCAAGGCGCCGGTAGTGGTGGCCCCTGCGATGAATGTGAACATGTGGGAGCATCCGGCGACGCAGGCGAATCTGGAAATTCTGCGCAAGCGCGGCGTGAAGGTTGTGGAACCCGGTTCCGGCTACCTGGCCTGCGGGATGGTGGGCGCGGGACGGCTTGCCGACAACGAAACCATTGTCGCCGCCGTGATGGAGGTTCTGGGGGCAAACCAGGACCTCAACGGAGAAACCGTGCTCATCACCGCGGGTCCGACGCGCGAAAAAATCGATCCGGTGCGGTATCTCACGAACCGCTCCAGCGGGCGCATGGGATATGCGCTGGCCGAAGCGGCATTGCGGCGCGGGGCGCGGGTTCTTCTGGTCAGCGGTCCGACTTCGCTGACCCCGCCCGGGGCTGCCGAGGTGACGCGGGTCGAATCGACCGAGCAGATGCGCAACGCCGTTTTGCAATTGCTTCCGCAAGCCAGCATCGTGATCAAGACCGCGGCCGTTTCGGACTATCGCCCCAAGTCTGCAGTGGGACAAAAACTCAAGCGCAAGGGACCAATGACCTTGGAGCTTGAGGCCACTCCGGACATCCTGAACGAACTGGCGGTGAAGAAGACGTTCTCAGCTTGTGGTTGGATTCGCCGCGGAGACCGAAAACGTGCTGGAGAATGCCCGCCAGAAGCTGGTCTCGAAAAATCTTGACGCGATCGTGGTCAACGACGTTTCCCGCGAAGGCGTTGGCTTCGATTCGGACCGGAATGCGGTCACGATCATCACACGTGACGAAGTGATCGAAGTCGCAGAAACGACGAAATGGGAGGTCGCGCAGCGGGTTCTCGACCAGATCGTCAGCCTGCGCCGCCATCGTCAGTCGCCGGTCAAGACGTAACCTCTCCCATGTCATCCTGAGTGGAGCGGATTCTGCGAGAAGCGCAGAATCCGCGCAGTCGAAGGATCCCTACCCCCTTCCTGAACGTAACGTATAATTTCGGCAGCTCTTCCTGTGCCGACCGTCCAAAATCCCGAGTTGCGCCGCGCGCTGGCCGAACGCGTTCGCTATTACAACGAGCTTGGCATCTACGATTTCTACCGGCGCGAACCGTCGGAGGCAGTTGTTTTGTCAAACGGTGAAGCAGCGCAAACACTATTCGGGTCCCAGACAGAACTGCGAGAGGAAATGTCCCCACGGAAAGCCGCCGTTGCGAAGAACGTAGAAGATATTATCCCGGTGCTCACGCCAAGGCCGGAACAGGCTGTCTCTGACCCGATTGCAGCGCTGAAGCTGATTCGCGAAGACCTGGGTGACTGCACGCGTTGCAAGCTGCACAAACAAGGGCGCAAGCAGATTGTTTTCGGCGTCGGCAATCCGCGCGCGGAACTGATGTTTGTCGGCGAGGGGCCTGGAGCCGATGAAGACGCGCAAGGCGAGCCCTTTGTCGGCCGCGCCGGACAATTGCTCAACAACATGATTAAGGCCATGGGCCTGCGGCGCGAAGATGTTTACATCGCAAACGTTGTGAAGTGCCGCCCGCCGGGGAATCGTACGCCCGAGCGCGATGAGTGTGACACATGCTCGCCATTCCTGATGCGGCAGATCGCAGTGATCAAGCCGAAGGTCATCGTGGCTCTGGGCGCAGTGTCCGCCAAAAATCTTCTGGCGATCAACGCTCCCATGTCGGAATTGCGCGGCCGCTTTTACGACTTCATGCCCTCCGGTGCGCGTAGCAGCGATCCTTCCTGGCAAGGTTCCAAGCTGGCTGTCACCTACCATCCCGCATTTCTTCTGCGCGATCCTCGACAGAAGGGCGAGGCGTGGAAAGACCTGCAGATGGTGATGGCATATCTGGGGCTGAAGCCGCCGAAGAAGGAAGAGTTCGAGACATCATCGTGAGTTTGGCTCGGACGTGCGAATGCGTCCGTCCCCACACAAGCGAAGGCTGCCGTGGCCGAAGACGATTTCTCAAGTACACCACCTACGGGGCCTGACAGCCGTAGTTTATCCTTCCATCGATGCCCGAATTCTGCAACGTCGCACTGCCCGTGCCGCTCGACATGGTGTTCACTTACCGTATTCCTGCGGAGAGTCTGCCAGTCGTGGGCGGACGCGTGCTGGTTCCATTTCGCCAGCAGCGCATGACGGGCATCGTCGTGGAATTGCACGATCGCAAGCCTGCGATTGCGACCAAGAATCTGCTCAACGTGCTCGACGCGACGCCGGTGCTCGACGATTCGCTACTCCGCCTTGGACGCTGGATTTCGCACTACTACCTTGCTCCGCTCGGCGAAGTGTTCCGCACCATGCTGCCTTTGATGGCCGAGTTCAAACGCGCGGTCGGATACCGCATTACAGAACAAGGCCACATGGCGCTGCATCTGGCGGGGATGTCGGGATCGTCCGCGCGTTCACGGCGCACTCCCGAAGAGCAAGCTGCGGAGTTTCGAGTGCTCGACTATCTGGCCGCTTCGGATGGAGAACTGATTCGCGCAGGGAGTCTGCGATCGGCCACTCACGCTTCCCGCAAAATTCTGGATGGCATGGTCCGCAAGAAATGGCTGGTTCGCGAAGATGTCTCGGCAGCGCAGGACGCCAGACGCACGATCAAGATCGCTCTGCTGAAATCCGCGGAAGGCAAGTTGAATGACAATCAGCGGACGCTGGTCGAAACTCTGACTGCCTCCGGGGGCAAGCTCACGGTCGAGGCCCTGCAGTCGTTGGAAGTCCCGCGCAGCACGCTGGGCACGCTGGTCCGGCGTGGCCTGGTCGAGATTATCGAAGAGCCGGCGGATTTCACCGTCTCGCGCAGCAAGGCGCGTCCGTCGCGAGTGGAATTCGATTTCAATGAGGCGCAAAAGTCGGCGCTGGCGCGGCTGCGCGAGAAAGTCGAGTCCCGCAAATTCTCGGGCATGTTGTTGCATGGCGTTACTGGCTCCGGAAAGACCGCCGTTTATCTTGCGGGCATGCGTTCGGTTCTCGAGGCCGGACGGTCGGCCATTCTGCTGGTTCCGGAAATCGGTCTGACGCCCGCGGTGGCTGCCGATCTGCATCAGATCTTCGGGGATGAGGTGGCCATTCTGCATTCCGCCCTGAGCGATCGCGAGCGCGCCGAGCAGTGGCATCGCATCAAGCGTGGAGAGGCGCGGATGGTGGTGGGCACGCGCTCGGCGGTGTTCGCGCCGGTCTCGGATCTGGCGCTGATTATTGTCGATGAGGAGCACGACTCTTCCTACAAGCAGGAAGAAACGCCGCGCTACCATGCTCGCGACGTCGCGGTCATGCGCGCCAAGATGGCGGATGCCGCGGTGGTGCTGGGTTCGGCCACGCCGTCGCTGGAGTCCTACTTCAACGCGACCAAGAATAAATACGCACTTATCGAGCTGCCGGATCGAGTCGAGAAACGCCCGCTGCCAGAGGTTGAGATCGTGGATATGCGCCTGGAATTCCAGGAAACGGGCCACGAGCAGGTCATCTCGCGCAAGCTCGCCGCCGAAATCAAAGATCGCCTTGAGCGCCGCGAGCAGGTGATGGTGCTGCTGAACCGGCGCGGATATTCGCCAGTCGTCTTATGCCGCACCTGCGGCAAAAAACTCGAATGCAATAATTGCGCGATCGCCCTGACCCATCACAAGCGCGAGCACAAGATGGTCTGCCATTATTGCGGATACACCGCGCCCGTGCCGAAGGCTTGCGTTCACTGCGGCAGCGAGTACGTCTACTTTCTCGGCACCGGGTCGGAAAAGCTGGAAGAGCTGCTGCACGGAATGTTCCCGCAGGCGCGCATCGCTCGTCTTGATCGTGACACGGTCCGCGGCCACGAAGATTTTGAGCGCACTCTCAACGCCTTGAATGAAGGCGAACTCGACCTGCTGGTGGGAACGCAAATGATCGCCAAAGGCCACGACATTCACGGCGTGACTCTGGTGGGCGTGGTCGGAGCCGATGTAGCTTTGGGACTGCCTGACTTCCGCGCGGCCGAACGCACGTTCCAATTGCTCACCCAGGTTGCCGGACGGGCCGGCCGCGGTGAATCTCCTGGCAAGGTTATTCTGCAAACCTTTTTCCCGGACCACTATGCGGTGGAATACGCCGCCCGTCACGACTTTACGGGCTTCTATGAAAAAGAACTCCGCTTTCGCAGTTGGATGCATTATCCGCCGTACTCCTCGCTCGCAAATGTTCTGGTGCGCAGCGATCAGCTCGACGAAGCTCTGCAGTGGTCCGGCGTAATCGGAAAGTGGTTCGATCAGACGCGGCATGAAGGGGTGCGCGTGCTTGGTCCGGCCGCCGCTCCGATCATGCGATTGAAGCGCGATTACCGGTACCACTTTGTCCTGAAGTCGCCGAGCCGCGAAAAGCTGAACACGACATTGCGGGCCATGCTCGCTTACGCCGCGCAGCAGAAAATTCCCCGCACGCAAGTGATCGTGGACGTGGACGCGGTGTGGCTGATGTAGACCTTAAGTGGGAACAGGCTTCGCCGGCGTGTCCAGCCGACAGACCATATACAATGCGAGCCGCAGTAAGACGCATGTGTGAAGCACATTTAAAAACGAACCTGGGGAGAGATGCTTGTCTGATCTGCTGGCGAAGAAGCCGCTGGACCTCTTACTGACGGAAGCTGGCGACGAGAGCGGAATCACTCTACGCCGCGTACTCGGGCCCGTTAATCTCGTCAGTCTCGGCATCGGCGCGGTCATCGGCGCCGGAATTTTTGTGGTCACCGGCACGGTCGCGGCCGTCTATACCGGCCCGGCTGTCGTGCTTTCCTTTACGCTTGCGGCGATTGGCAGCATTTTCGCGGGCCTCTGCTATGCCGAGTTCGCCTCATTGATTCCCATCGCCGGATCGGCCTACACCTACGGATATGCGACCCTGGGTGAAATCTTCGCCTGGATCATCGGCTGGGACCTGATTGTCGAATATGCCTTCGGCTCGGCCTCGGTCGCGGTGGGTTGGAGCGGGAATCTGATCGCACTGCTGCAAAGCTTCGGCATACAACTCCCGCCGCAACTGACGGCGCCTCCCGGAACGTTGCTCGTGCTCTATCACGGACAATGGGGCCGGCTGGCCACGATCGGCGCCGCACTCACCCGAGCGGGAGTTGACGCCAGCCGGCTGCCAACAGCTCACGGCATTGTGGATCTGCCTGCGTATCTGGTGATCGCCATCATGACGGCGATCCTGGTCATTGGGGTTCGCGAATCGGCAAATTTCAATTCACTCATCGTCTTCGTCAAAGTTGGCACGGTGCTGACGTTCATCGTGATCGCCGCCGCCTACCTGCTGCGCCATCCTCAGGTCGCGGCCGCGAACTGGCACCCGTTCATCCCGCCGAATCAGGGTGAATTCGGAGCCTTTGGGTGGTCGGGCGTGGCGCGGGGCGCAGGTATTATTTTCTTCGCCTATATTGGCTTCGATGCGGTCTCCACAGCGGCGCAGGAAGCCCGCAACCCGCAGCGTGACATGCCCATCGGAATTCTTGGCTCGCTCATCATTTGCACTGCCTTATATGTGGCCCTGGGCGCCATGCTCACCGGAGTGGTGCATTACAGCGAGCTGAATACCGCCGCGCCGGTGGCCGTGGGAATTGAGGCTACAGGTGTGCGCTGGGGCAGCATCGTGGTCATGCTGGGAACGTTCGCCGGGCTCACGACCACCATGCTGGTAATGCTGCTCGGGCAATCGCGCGTCTTCTTCTCGATGTCGCGGGACGGATTGCTGCCCGAATGGGCAGGGCGGGTTCACCCGCGTTTCCGCACGCCCTGGATTTCTTCGATCATCGTGGGATTTTTCGTAGCCATCCTGGCCGGCGTCGTCCCGCTCAGCGTGCTGGTGCAACTCACTTCGATTGGCACGCTGCTGGCTTTCGTGATCGTCTGCGCCGGGGTGTGGATGCTGCGGGTGAAGCGTCCGGATCTCCGGCGTCCTTTCAAGACTCCGCTCGTGCCGCTGGTGCCGATTATGGGCATGGTGATCTCGCTCGGCCTGATGCTCAGCCTGCACTGGACGACATGGGTCCGCCTGATTGTTTGGCTGCTTCTGGGGCTGCTGATCTACTTCGGGTACGGACGCAAGCACAGTAAGCTGCGCACGGTCCGTTAGGCTCACCAATTCATTTGGAAAGGCGAGACGGTGAAGGTAAGCGCAAGCATGATCGCAGCCAGCACCGCGAGAAGCCAACGGCTAGCGGGAAGGCCGGGGAAACGCGGAGCCTGTTGCTGCCGGTAGGTCAGAATATTCATCAATAGGATCAGTCCGGCCCAGAAGCCCCATCCATAATTCAATCTCGCGAGGCCGACCAGGGCGACGACCGTGATCCATGAAATCGCGCGGTGGGCGCGCGGAGCCAGCGCGTAGACAATGTGTCCGCCGTCCAGTTGGCTGCTGGGCAGCAAATTGAGCGCGGTGGCATACATGCCAACCCAAGCCGCCATGGCTGTGGGATGCAGGTAAATGCGTGTCAACGGCAGATGCGCAACGGCATTGCCGGGAGCCACCACGCGCAGCGCGTCGTGCACCATGTAAAAGATATAAGGAAATCCCAGGCTAAGTTCGGATGGCCCCAGTCCCGGTGCCAGAGGCTTGGAGAGGCTGATCGCGACGACCAGCGTGATTAAGGCAACCACGAATCCGGCAATCGGGCCGGCGATGCCGATATCGAACAGGGCGGCGCGCGAACGGATGGGCGCCTTGATGCGAATCACGGCCCCTAGCGTCCCGATCAGGGTGGGCGCGGGAATAAAAAATGGCAGCGTGGCTCGCACTCCGTAGTAGCGGCAGAACAGGTAATGTCCCATTTCGTGCGCCAGCAGGATCGTCAACAAGGTTGCAGAGAAGGGAATTCCCAGCAGCAGGCGCGACGGCTGCTGCAGAATCCAGCCAATGCGAAAGAACGGCAGAACTTCGTCGCCGAAGGCGAACGGCGGAATGTTATGCAGGAAATTGAACTCCATGCGCGCGCCGACCACCAAAGTTGTGAAGCAGGTGGCCAGCAGCAACAGTGCGTGCAGCCAGTACCGCTCGCGAGCAGGCTGCCACCGCGTCACTTCGAGAGGCAGGGAATACTCGATCGTAGAAGTGGGAATCGGGGAATTAGGTTCGGACATGCAATTCTTGGGCCCGCAACCGCGGCGGCCAATTCTTTGATGCTACTACGACCGGGGGAACCGCGCCTTCGGGGATGCCGCGGAATTCCAAAACAGCCTGCAAGGAATATTCGCAATGCGAGGTGTAGCAGCGGATACTCGTTCGTGATCCTTCCGGGAGGAAATCCTAGTCGATCGACTGCAATTCCTTGCCGGGCTTGAAGCGCACCGCCCGGCCTGGCGGAATGGACACTTCCGCTCCGGTTCGCGGATTGCGCCCGATGCCGGTCTTGCGCGGACGCACATTGAACACGCCAAACCCGCGCAGTTCGATGCGGTTGCCGCCGGCCAGCGCCTTCTTCATGCTCTCGAAGACGGTTTCCACGGCCAACTCGGCTTTGGTTTTGGTAATGCCGGTTTTGGCCACCACTTCATTGATGATGTCGAGCTTGATCACGCGGCGCTCCCGATTGCAAGGGGATGATTGTTCAAGTGATTGATGCTAAGGGAGATAAGTGAGATTGTCAACCCGAGCATCTATCCCGTAAACTGGCATGCAACCCAGCCCAACGATTTGAGTGATTGTGCGATTGAGCGATTGTGTCATTTTGTTGTCCCGGGATGCGGCTCGATCGCCCCGAGCTATTTCTGAAATCACTCAATGACAAATCACTCAATGACTCAATTTCTCCAAGGAGCTTCATGCTGAAGAGCGACCGCTGGATCCGCAAGATGTCCCAGGAACACGACATGATCAATCCGTTCTCCGAGAAACAGGTGTGCGAGGGCGTGATCTCCTATGGCCTGTCGTCGTACGGCTATGACCTACGTGTGGCCGATGAATTCAAGATTTTCACCAACGTCAATAACGCGCTGGTCGATCCCAAGCGCTTCGACGAGAAGTCGTTCGTGACCGTGCAAACCGATATCTGCATCGTGCCTCCCAACTCATTCGCGCTGGCGCGCTCCGTGGAGTACTTCAAGATTCCGCGCAGCGTGCTCACGATCTGCGTCGGCAAGAGCACATACGCACGGTGCGGGATCATCGTTAACGTGACGCCGTTTGAACCTGAGTGGGAAGGCTTCGTCACTTTAGAAATATCGAATACCACGCCTCTGCCGGCCCGCATCTACGCCAACGAAGGGCTCTGCCAGATCCTGTTCTTTGAGTCCGACGAAATCTGCGAAACCAGCTATGCCGACCGCAAGGGCAAATACCAGGCGCAGAAGGGAATCGTGCTGCCGAAGTTGTAGGAAGAATTTGGCAAGTCAGCCGAAATAGGAGGCGGGAAATGGACCATCGGTCTCGAGGCTCAACGTAGGAGTTGGATATGCGCAGGAGTCGCCTCGTCGGTACTCCTAGCGCTGATTCTCGCCTTCCTTGAACATGTACTTGATGGCCGGCTTGTAGATCATCAGGTTGGGCCCGCCACTGTCGCGGTTTACCTTGATGCAATTCCGGTCGTACCACTCGATGATGCCGTGGACTTCTTCGCCGTCGCGCAGAACGATGACCATGGGCGTGCGCGACTGCATTTGCTTCTGATAGTAGAAGTTCTCGGCATTGGTCTGTTCCGGAGGAGTCGGTTTCTTTCCCCCTGCGCCGCCGGCAGCACCCGCAGCACCCGCACCACGGTCATTGCGATGATCCGTGCGCTCTCCGCGCTCGTGTCGTTGCTCATGTCGTTCCGGACGCTCGCGTCGTTCCTGCATCTGCATCGGAGGAGCGGGATTGTGGTTGCCGTGGTTTTCGCCGCGGGGCAGCGTGGGCCGGATCAGTTTCCGATTGCCAAAGTTCTCTCGCTCGGAGGTTTCACCGGTCTGTACCGGATCCATCATGATTTCCTTCATCGTGGCGCTTCCTTAGATACACGCACTCGCGCAAACTTCGACGCGCTGGGACCCTATGAATGTAATTCAACGAAGACGTGGAAATTTGACTTAAACGTACCACAGGACGTCCCGGCTGACAATCACTCCTTAGTGCCATTCCGATGGTGACCGGGGATGCATCCCTCGTAGAATAACGATTCTCCGTTAATGTGTGCGGGAAAGATCGGCTCCCTGACGCTCTTTGCCGCTTACTGTGACGATCGCTACCAGGCTCGCGATGAGCACTACGGTCCAAGCCAGTACCGGCGAAAAACTGCCGCCGTACCGATTCTCAGCCAATCGAGCCTGAATCACGCTGTTGCGCGACGAGAGCAGATTCCCTAGTTGATAGGCGAACCCCGGCAGCGTCCCCCGCACGGCCGGAGGTGAGAGCTCATTCAGATGCGCCGGAACGACTCCCCAAGCACCCTGCACCATGAACTGCATCAGAAATCCCCCCAGCGCGAGCATGGGCACGGTATGCGAATACGCCCACAGCGGAATTACCGGAATGGCAAGTAAGGCGGCAATCACGATCGCGCGTTTGCGCCCGATCCGCTCCGACAGCGTACCGAATAAGATTCCCCCCGCGAGCGCCCCGACGTTGTAGACGATCGCAATAAGACTCACCGTCCCGGGTCCGAAGCCCAGATTTTTCTGGAGGAAGGTGGGATAGACATCCTGGGTTCCGTGGCTGAACGAATTGAACCCAAACATCAGAATTACCAGGAACACGAAAATGCCCGCATGGGACCAAATATCCTTGCTCAGATTTTTCTTTGACTCGGCTGCTACCCGTCCTTGCACCCAGGCCGGTGATTCCTCAACCTTCCTCAGAATGAAGGTGACCGCCACTGCCGGGAGGGCTCCGATCACGAACATGCCGCGCCAACCAATGGCGTGGAATAGAGCCCCATACAGTAGCGCGGCCATCAAGTATCCGACCACGTAGCCTTCCTGCAACAGGCCGGAGAAAAAGCCGCGGCCTTCCACAGGTAGCGTTTCAAATGCCAGGGCTGCGCCCACACCCCACTCACCTCCCATCGCGATTCCAAACAGAGCCCGCGTAATCAGAAAGATCCTGAGATTGGGCGCGAAAGCCGAGGCCAGTTCGAAGAACGAATACGAGATGATATTGAGCATCAGCGTCGGCCGCCGGCCAAAGCGGTCCGCCATCAATCCGAACACAAACGCCCCGACCGGACGCATCGCCAGCGTCCAAAAAAACGCCTCCGCAATCGTCGATACCCTTTCGTGAAAGTGCGCAGCAAGAGCGCTCACGCAGAAAACGAGAATAAAAAAATCGAACGCGTCGAGCGACCACCCCATAAAACAGGCAATCAGCGTGTTCCGCTGGGAGCGAGTTAATCTGCGAAAGTGTCCGAGAAATTCCATCGTCCAGGTGTGCCGTACGCGTAGTGCATAACTTCCAGCGTTGCCAAAAAATGGTTACCGCTGAGTGTCGCGCGGCGGAAGCCCATCTCTTTCAGGGAGCTGCCTACTCCCAGTCGAATTCCGGCTGTGGCCGCTGAGGATCGCCACTCCCTGCTAAGCTCCTGCGGATGCTAGCATAGGCGTTTCATCCGGCAGTCCACAATTTCCATGCCCGACCTCGACCTTCCGCAACGCCAGGCTACCGACACGCTGATGCTCACCGGTTTCTGGTACCGCGCCCTGCCTGCCGACCAGGTTCATCGCAATCAACTGCGCAAGGCGACGCTGCTCGAAATCCCGCTGGTCATTGGGCGCGACCGCGCCGGAAAGCCCTTTGCGCTGCGCGATGCCTGCCCGCATCGCGGCATGCCCCTCAACTGCGGCCGCTTCGATGGCGAAAATCTCGAGTGCGGATACCACGGCTGGCAGTTCGACGTTCACAACGGCCAGTGCCAGGTCATTCCCTCGCTTACTGCCGATCAGAAACTCAGAGTCGATCGCATCTATGCCGGAAGTTATCCGTGCGAAGAGCAGGACGATTTTGTGTGGGTCTACATCCCCGATCCCGCTTCGCCGGGTGCTGGATTCGGGCCCCCTGCGGAAGCTCCGGACCCCGCGCCGCAGATTGAAAAATTCTCCAACCAATACAAACTTGCCTACCTGCAGGCGGAGATGCCGGTGAGTATTGACCACGGCATCATTGGGCTGATGGACCCGGCCCACGGGCCGTTTGTGCATCAGGCATGGTGGTGGCGCTCCCGCCACAGCATCCACGAAAAACAAAAAAACTTTGAGCCGATTCCCAACGGATTCCGCATGAGCGCGCACACGCCCAGTTCCAACTCCGCGCCCTATAAGCTACTGCGTTTTTATGCCGATGCCGACTCGATTACAACCACGATTGACTTCGTGCTGCCTAACATTCGTACCGAGACGATCCGCGCCGGGAGGTACTGGTTCTCCAGCCTGACCACGGTTACGCCCATCACGCGCAGCCACTGCCGCATCGACGTCGTCGCCGCATGGAACTTGTTCCGCTGGGTGCCGTTCGTTCCCAATCTTTTGAGATTTGTTTTTGCGAAGTTTGTCGAGCAGGACCGCCGCACCATGGAACTGCAAGCCGAGGGCCTGAAATACAACCCGCACCTTATGCTGATCGACGACGCCGACCGCCCGGCCAAATGGTATTTCCAGCTGAAGGCAGCGCACCTGGAAGCTAAGCAGACCGGCACTCCTCTGAAGCACCCGATGTCAGGCCCAGTTACGCTGAAGTGGAGAAGTTGAGAACTGAGAACTATTCCTGTACCAGCCAGTCCATCGCTTCCTCCCGCGTTTTGAAAGCGGGGATATCGCGTTGCGAGAAGCTCTTGGCATTTTCATAGAACACGTGGGGCATGCTCTCGACGCCAACAAATGCCGAGCGCTTCACATAGGGACGATCGAGTGTCAGCACTTCCTTCAAGCGCGTGGCGACTTTTCGGTCCACCTCTGCGTCGGTGAAGTCGCCCAGCGTCAGCATTGTGCCCTTGGCATGCCTGGCGATAATCGCGCGCACCTGTTCGAGCAGCAGCAGAATCTCTTTTTCTTTGCAGTGGCTGAAATCGATGAGGAAGATGACTTGCCCGTTGTGCTTGACGAACCGCAGCCGGTCTTCATTAACGCTGCTGACAGTGTCGTCCGAGTTCATCCGAGCAATCCCTCCACCACGCCATAAACCCCGTCGAGCGCGGCATCAAGCGCCGATGCATCTTTGCCTCCGGCTTCGGCCAGATCCGGACGGCCTCCGCCTTTGCCGCCGACCTTCTGGGCCACGGGTCCGATCACTTTGCCCGCCTGCACGCGCGAAGTCAAGTCTTTGGTCACGCCGACAATGAGTGCAACGTTTCCATTCGAGGCCGATCCCAGCACGACCACGCCCGATCCAATCTTGTCGCGTAGTTGATCGACCAGCGTGCGCAGTTGTGCCCGCTCCAGGTTGTCCACGCGCTGCGCCAGCACCTTTACGCCCTTAATCTCCCTCACTTTTTCGCCGATATTTGCGGTCGATGACGATGCAGACTTCATGCGCGCGTGGTCGAGCTCGCGAGCGAGCCGCTTGATCTCCGCATCTTTCTTTTCAAGCTCAGCCCTGAGCGCTACAGCTGGAGATGCCGGAATCTCCTCAGACGAGGGTGCCCCATCCTTGCGCGTCTTTGGCGTAAGGGTGGGACTAACGAATGCCGACACCACCCCTTCTAACTCATGATCCTTCCGAAAGTGAGCCAGCGATCCCTCGCCGGTCACGGCCTCCACCCGCCGCACGCCCGACGAGACGCTGCCTTCCTTCAAAATTTTGATCAGCCCAATCTCGCCGGTTGCTGCGGTATGCGTTCCGCCGCAAAGCTCGGTCGAAAAGTCGCCAATTTTGACGACCCGCACCTTGTCACCATACTTCTCGCCAAATAGCGCCATCGCCTGATACTCGTTGACGGCCACGTCGATGGGCACATCGGCGATCGTCTCGACCTTTCGGTTGCGCAGCACTTCCTTGTTGATGATGTCTTCAATGTCCTGCAACTCTTCGTCTGCGACCGCGGTGAAGTGCGAAAAATCAAAACGCAGATGGTTCGGGGCGACCAGCGATCCGGCCTGCTTGACGTGCTTGCCCAGCACTTCGCGCAAGCCGGCATGCAGCAAATGGGTAGCCGTATGGTTGCGCATGGTGGCTTCGCGAACGTCAGTGTTCACGACCGCGTCAACCCGATCCCCAACTCTGAGGGTGCCCCATCCTTCTTTCGCGTTCTCTGCGAAAGAGGGTGGGGTTTTTGAACTGCCACCTTTCACCACCACTTGATGCGCCCGCACTCCCTGGATCGGGTAATAGCAACCTTTCACCTCCGCGACGACAGTATTGTGATCGTCGGAATAGAACCATCCGCGATCGCCGACCTGTCCGCCGGCTTCGGCATAGAACGGTGTGTGATCGAGAATGACTTCGCCTTCTTCACCAGGCTTGAGTTCGCGCACGCCTTGTCCGTTGTGAATGATGGCCAGCACTTCGCAATTCTCCGATCGCGTCTGGCGGTAGCCTTCGAACTCCGACTTCGGAAGCTGCTGGTAGGCCGGATTGGCAGTCTGCTTCGCCGCGCCCTTCCACGAAGCTCGGGCGCGCGCTTTCTGCTCGTCCATCGCATGATCAAATCCAGCCTGATCGAATTCGATTCCCTGATCGCGCGCAGCGTCCTTGATGAAATCCTGCGGCATGCCGAACGTGTCGTAGAGCTTGAAAGCATCTTCGCCAGCGAGCTTTTCTGGAGAATTCTTCAGAAGCGTTTCGAGCTTCTCCAGGCCGACATCCATGGTGTGAGCGAAGCGCGTTTCCTCGACATGAACGGCTTTCGAGACGCGATCCGCTGACTCATTCAGTTCCGGATATGCATCGCACATCAGATCGCGAACCGCAAACACCATTTGATACAAGAACGGTTTGGTCTGCCCTAGCAGTCGCCCGTGTGTAATTGCCCTGCGAATGATCTTGCGGAGCACATACCCGCGCCCTTCATTTGATGGCAAAACGCCATCGGAGATCAGGAAGGTCGCCGCACGCGAGTGATCCGCAATTACCCGCAGCGATGCTGCGGCTTTGTGGCCGAGAGGGCCAGCCGAGCCTTGCTCGGCCAGACGGCCGTGGGCGGCCGTCTCCACAGGGTTCGAGCCCGCTCCCGCTTTTGTGGGGACAGCCGCCTTCGGCTGTCCCGGCGAGCGGTGCTCGCCAGTCAACTCCGCCGCCCGCTTGATCAGCGGCGTGAACAGATCCGTGTCGTAATTCGAAATCACGCCCTGCAGCACCGACGCCACGCGCTCCAGCCCCATCCCAGTGTCAATCGAAGGCTTCGGCAGCTTTATCGTTCCACCTGCCTGGCGGTCGTATTGCATGAACACCAGATTCCAAATTTCTACATAGCGCCCGCAATCGCAGCCGAACTCGCAATCCGTATGCCCCTGATCAGACGCCGCCGGTCCCATGTCGTAATGAATCTCGCTGCACGGTCCGCAGGGGCCGGTGTCGCCCATCTGCCAGAAGTTGTCCTTCCTGTTTCCAGGGTAAATTCGTTCTTTGGGAACGCCTACACCGAGCCAATATTGTTCGGCCTCGCCGTCGCGCTCAACGTCGAAACCTAATTCCAACGAGGCAGCTGCTTTGTCGGGGTCATCGAAAATCGTCACGTATAACTTATCCTTCGTGATCCCAAACCACTCGGGCGAAGTAATCAGCTCCCACGCATAGGCAATCGCATCCTTCTTGAAATAATCGCCAAAGGAAAAATTCCCTAGCATCTCGAAGAACGTGTGATGCCGGTTGGTGAAGCCGACATTCTCCAGATCGTTGTGCTTTCCGCCCGCCCGAACGCACTTCTGCGAGGTAGTCGCCCGCGAGTAATCGCGTTTTTCGAGCCCCAGAAATACATCCTTGAACTGATTCATCCCCGCATTGGTAAACAGCAGCGTGGGATCGTTAGCGGGAACGAGCGACGACGAGTGCACCTCTTTGTGCTCCTTCTGCACAAAGAAGTCCAGGAATTTTCTGCGAATTTGCGATCCGGTGAACATGAAAGTCTAATTCTAAATGATAACCACCGGCCATCAGGACACGGCCAACATAAACCCAAAACAAACCACAGAGGGCACAAAGACCACAGATCCCCTCTGTGTTCTCTGTGCCCTCTGTGTTAAGTCTGTCTTTGCGCCTTACTTCACTGCGTCAGCAGTTTTCTCCGCCCCCTTCTTGGTGTCATGGCCCACGGCCTTCGCGCCCTTCTTCAAGCCGCTGCCAACCTTCTCCGCGCCCTTCTCGGTGTCTTTCGTAGCGGTCTTGGCGCCCTTTTCAGTATCCTTCGCCGCCGTCTTGGTACCCTTTTCCGTGTCTTTCGCAGCGACTTTGGTGGCGTGCCCTGTCTTCTTGGCCGCCGTATCGGTATCTTTGCCTGCTGTTTTGACGCCCTTCTCGGTGTCTTTGCCCGCCGTCTTGGTGGCGTCCTTCATCTCGGTGCCAGGCGACTTTTTCTCAGTGCTGCTGTTGGCCTGCCCGAGGGCGAACGGAGCGGCGCACAGCAAAGCGACTACAAGAGTAACTGCCCACTTCATTTTCATGGGACTTCTCCTTAGCATTTCGGATAGTGATTACCGAAGCTTCGCAGTATGCAACATTTCACGAACCGACTGCAAATCGCAATCGGTCGTCAGGTTCCTGGCGCTTCGTCTTCGAGCGCGGTGAGCGTCTCGTCATCGACATCCCATTTCCGCAGGATCGTGAATATGGTTTTCGTTCCGAATCCCGCCCGCGCCAGCTGGCGGAAGATGCGGGCGGTCTGTTTCTGGTCTTTGGGCTTTTGCAGCCGCTTCTTGTGAAGATAGTCGCGCGCTTGCTTTTCCTCGCTGACTCCTTCATAAGCCGCTCCCACCGCCTTTTCGATCACCGACCCGTGCACTCCGCGTGTTTTCAATTCGGTGATCACGCGCATGCGTCCCAGCTTCTGATTGTCGCGTCGCATGGAGGAGTAGTAATCGGCGTAGTGCGAATCGTTCAGATATCCCTGATCCTTCAGGCGCCGGATGACGAGTTCCACCAGCGTCTCTCCGTACTCCGATTCCGGCTCTTCGATTCGCGCCCGCATCAGGCGCTTCACTTCCGCAACCGTTCGCATGCGGCGCGCCAGAGCGCCCACCGCGTATTCGTACATCTCATCTTCGGAATAGGTTCTTCGCTTGGGACGGGAGAACGGCATAACACATAACGATAGCGCTACTGGCTGGAATCCACAAAGCCAATGAAAACCGAATGAAAACCGCAGAGGACGGAGAGGACGCTGAGGACTGAAAGGAAAAAAACCGTCGTGTGACTCGTGCCGGGATGAGGCACCAGGTTTGTCTCAAAAACTCCGCGTCCTTGGCGTCCTCTGCGGTCTTCATTTACAGAAGAAAAAAGGGCGCGATTGCTCGCGCCCATCCAAGGAGACAACACAATGAAAAAAGCAAAAACTCTGAAGATCTTATCTTCCGCCAAACCCCGCCGTCTGCATCGACTGCCGTGAAATGTCGGCGGTCGAAGCGATGCCCTGCATACGCAGCTTGAAGTCGTCGGCGTTCGAGGCGTTTTCCAGCGCGGTTTCGTAGTTGACGAGTCCGGCTTGGAATAGATCCCACAACGACTGATCAAACGTCTGCATGCCGTACTGCGAGGTGCCCGCGGCAATCGCGTCCCGGATAGAACGCGTTTTTTCCGGCACCAGTACGCACTCACGGATATAAGCGGTATTGATCATGACCTCGACTGCGGGTACGCGCCCTTCGGCATCGCAGCGCCGCACCAGCCGTTGGCTGACGATGGCGCGCAGCACTGCCGCCAGTTGCATACGGATCTGCTTCTGCTCCGGCGGAGGAAAGATCGAAATCACGCGGTTGATGGTTTCCACGGCGTCCAGCGTGTGCAGGGTCGAGAACACCATGTGACCGGTTTCGGCCGCATGCAGCGCGGTCGAAATCGTTTCCAGGTCGCGCATTTCGCCGACCAGGATCACGTCTGGATCCTGACGAAGAGAAGCGCGCAGCGCCGCCCCAAACGATGGAGTGTCCACGCCGATCTCACGTTGGTTGACGTAACCTTTTTTGTCGCGGTGCAGGAATTCGATTGGATCTTCGATGGTGACAATGTGTTCGGCGCGCGAAGAGTTCACGCGATCGACCATCGCCGCAAGCGTGGTAGACTTACCGGAACCGGTCACGCCCGTCACCAGCACCAGCCCGCGCGGCATGTCGCAAATCTGTTCGACCACCTTCGGCAGAAACAGCTCATCCAAAGCGCGAATCTTGGTGGGAATGACGCGGAGCACCAGTCCTACGTTGCCGCGCTGCTGAAAAATGTTCACACGGAAGCGTCCCAGTCCGGCGACGCCGTAGGCCATATCGATTTCCGTGGTCTCTTTGAATTTCTGTTTTTGCCGCGCCGACATCATGCTGAACGCCATGTTCAGCATGTCTTCTGCGGTGATGCGGGGTTGGTCGGTCAACGGCGCCAGTTCGCCGTCGATGCGCAGGTGGGGATAATTGCCCACCTTCAGATGTAAGTCCGAAGCCTTGCGTTCTGTCGCAATTCGAAGCAGGTCATCAATATTCATGCGGAATTCTTCCCATGGAAACCTCAAGCCCGAGGCTTCGCAACTGGCGCTCTCAGCATGATCGCGCGAATCGTCACCTTCCCCAAGATGACCTAGGTAACGGCTGGAGGCTGCAGCGGGACACGGTCTTAAGTTCGAAATCCGGGGGGCGCGTTGTTCTCAGCAAGATCGTCTGGACTGGCACGCGATAAGAATTTCAGGACCGGAGTGCAAGCACCGCAATTCGATCGCTGCACGTTATAATGTCGCTACGCACGCTGCAGTTTCTGGCAGGAAGCTTGACCTATGAAATTCACTCCCCGTTCGAACGTCTTCCTTGAGAATCAGGCGATGGGCCGCCAGCATGATCCTTCTGCTGGCAGCCGCTTTTTCTTTCGCGCAAAATCCCTCTCCGATGCTGCTGGTGCTGGAGAAGGATGACAAGTCTCTGGCGATGATCGATCCCGCCAGCCTGAAAGTGATCGCACGAGTTCCGGCGGGCGAAGATCCGCACGAAATTGTCGCCTCCGATGATGCGCGTTTCGCCTACATTTCCAACTATGGCGCCTTTCGGGCTCCACAACACACCTTGTCAGTCGTCGATCTCGCAGCGCACAAAGCCTTGCCACCAGTCGACCTCGGAGCGCTGCTCGCGCCGCATGGATTGAGGATGCTCAACGGCAACGTATATTTCACCGCGGAAGGCAGCAAGGCCATCGGACGCTACAATCCCGCGTCGCGGCAAATCGATTGGGTTCTGGGTCTCGGCCAGAACCGCACTCACATGCTGGTGGTCGCGAAAGATGAATCCCGAATCTTCACTTCCAACGTAAATTCCAACAGCATCAGCATTCTCGATCGTGACAAGAGCGGAGACGCTTCCGGCTGGATTCAGACCACAATCCCCGTAGGCAAGGGCCCCGAGGGCTTTGACGTTTCTCCCGACGGCAAGGAAGTCTGGGCGGCGAATTCGCACGATGGCACCGTTTCGATCATCGATCTCGCCAGCCGCAAGGTCGTGCAGACCATCGATCTCCACACCAAGATGGCCAACCGCCTCCAGTTCACGCCTGATGGAAAGCTCGTGCTGGTCTCCGATCTACGATCGGGTGATCTCGTACTCGTGGACACCGCCGCTCGTAAAGAACTCAAGCGCGTGAATCTCGGACGCGGCGCGGCGGGAGTCCTGATCGTGCCCGATGGCTCGCGAGCCTACGTAGCCGTCAGTCCTGACAATAAAATTGCTATCTTCGACCTGAAGACGCTCTCGGTTGTCGGAAGCATTGCAACCGGCAATGGGCCAGACGGCATGGCCTGGGCCGTCGGCAAGTAACTACTGAATTCCACAAGAAAGCTGCTTGAACTTCTGATCGGAGTTACGCCGATGATGCACAATTTCTGGGCGGTGTCCGATCCGACGATGCACCAGATGCAGTTCATCATGTTTATGAAGAATGTATCGATGCTCGGAGGCGCGCTGCTGATCTCGCAACTCGGCTCCGGCCCGTGGAGCCTGGACGCCCGCAGCCACAAATAACAAAGCCGCCCGTGGGGGCGGCTCTGGCGGAACGTAGATTGTTTTCAGGCGGCTGTCTCTTCCGCCACCGGCGGCTGGAACGGCTCATCGTAGCTGCCGCCATAGATCGACGGCACTTTCGATCCCATAGGCCGCAGGTAGGTCGTCAGTTCCCCGCGGTGATGGATGCAGTGGTTGTTCAGGAAGCCGAGATAGGCCACCGCAGGCATGTTGAACACGCCGAAGAAGTTGACCGGCGTACTCAGTTGCTCCGCGGTCATCGCTTCCACGCGCGCGATTCCGCGCTTCACGTTCTCGTCGTACCACGCCACCACTTCGGCCGTGGTCTCTGGCTTGTGCTCCGGATTCTCCATGTTGAACTGCAGGTCGGCGATGCCATCCAGAAACTGGATGTCGCTGTTCGCGATGTGCCACGCCAGTTCCTTGGCTGTGCGCGCGTTGGGATCGGGACGGTAATCCGACTTTGCGTCGGGAATGGCTGCGATCACTTTCTTCGTGATCTCCGCTTCATTCTTGAAGCTGTCGAGCATCGCTGCTCGAAAGCCGAGGGCAAATTCAGGAGTCATTTGGGACATAGTGTTCTCCTCGAAATGTTTTGTTTCTTCCGGGCTAATGGACCGAAGGGGCGCATGGAATGCGCCCCTTGAACTGAACCGAGTTTGAATTTCGGACGGCCCTGATTATACCCCGACCGGCTGCTTGCTGCGCACCGGAACCGGCGTAAGCCATCCATAGCGGTCGGTCTTTTCGCCGCGTACGATGGCGTAGAACTCCTTCTGCAGCGCTTTGGTGATCGGGCCCATCATGCCCTTGCCCACCTTAATCTTATCCACCGAGCGGATCGGCGTGACTTCGGCAGCCGTGCCGGTGAAGAACGCTTCATCGGCGATGTAAAGCATTTCGCGCGGAATCATCTGCTCGACGATCGGGATGCTGAGATCGCGTGCAATCTGCAGGATCGAGTCGCGCGTGATGCCGGGCAGCACGGAGTTGCCCAGGGGCGCGGTGATCAGTTTGTCGTGATGTACCAGGAAAATATTCTCGCCCGAGCCCTCGCTGACGAATCCATTTTTGTCGAGCGCAATGCCTTCCACATAGCCGTTGGCCAGCGCTTCCATCTTGATGAGCTGCGAGTTCATGTAGTTCGCGCCAGCCTTGGCCATGGCGGGCAGAGTGTTGGGCGCCAGACGCGTCCACGAAGAGACGCAGACGTCGCAGCCTTCGCCTTCGTTGCCGCTCAGATATTTTCCCCATGGATAATTGCAGATATAAACCTCCACCGGGCAGTTCAGCGGATTGACGCCGGCGTCGCCATATCCGCGGAACGCGATGGGCCGGATGTAGCACGGCCAGGCGCCGTTGTGGCCGATCGTCTCGACCATGCCTTTGACCAGTTCGTCGCGGGTAAAAGGAATGTCCATGCGATAGACCTTGGCGGAATCCACCAGGCGCTGCATGTGCTCGACAGCGCGGAAGATGGCCGGGCCGCTGGGCAGTTCGTAGCAGCGAATGCCTTCGAAGACCGAAGAGCCGTAGTGGACGACGTGCGACATCACATGGATGTGAGCGTCGTCCCAGTTGATCAGTTTGCCATTGTGCCAGATTTTATCGGTCTTCTGGATTGCCATTCAGACTCCTTCGCGGTTAGAAGTGCGCAACCGTGGGTGACCCAATCCTCCGGCAGGACAACTGAGGCATGAACCCAACCCAGGTTACGCTTCATTATAACTGACGCGAGTTTGGGCATCCGACGCGGGCGAGAAGAGGCCAGACCAGCCGGTGGGCAGGGGTCAATGAGCGTAATCCGGATTTTTCAACAGTTATGTTGCCGTGCTCAGAAGTTCCTCGACGTCCTCTCGACTAATGCCGTTGGTTGCTTGCAGTTTCCAATCGTGCTGCCGCTTAAATGACGCGAACCAGCACTGAACCTGATCGGCCACGACGATGTAGACCATCACGCTTCCCCGACCGTTAGCAACCGTATTGCCGCTGTACCAAACAAAGCACCCAGATTGGCTGAAGTCCTGAACCCGTCTCTGCAAATTCGCTTTGCTTCGATGTCTCTCAGAGCGATGCGGCACCTGCGAAGGCACTTCGACGAACTTCTCTCCAACACGTGCGAACGACCACTGAGCGATGACTCTGTTTGGAGCGAATGGCGGGAATGTGACTTTGTCCTGAAAGAACTCATCCAAAGCCGCGTCATTCCGGTTCATGAATGCGGGAAACTGGAAATGCACAGAGCCAATACCCGAAAACCGCAGCCACTTGTCATCGAACCAGTTGTCGATGTGAATTATCCAGATAGCGTCGGGTGCTTTATTCTTTGCAAGCCCGCTCAGCAACGAGTTCAGCAACGTGATGAAATAAGGGTCGTCCGTCTCTCCAACTGGCACCTTCATAATCATGAGAACATTATCGGATATAGCGTCTGCGGAAGGTGTAACTGACGAGATCAGGCCGTTGCGCTCATTGACGATTCGCCTGCGTGTCCCTTCCCCGGCCTTGACCTGGGTGAGAAAATGGCGGGATGGATGTATGGTTACAAACCGAGAAAACCGCCAAGAATGATTCTTTCCGCTTTCGCCTTACCCACAGTCCCCGGCAAGCAACGGCAATGAGCCAGGACAATGCCCGTAAGGCAATGCAGGGAGCGAAGCGAGACTACCCTGAGTACACATGGGAAATGGAATCCGGGTTCAGCAGCGGCGAGTTCATGTTGCACGGACATGACAAAAACGGAACCGCCAGGAATGTAGTGCCAGTCTTACCGCAAAAAGAGACATCCCATTCGCTACGTAGCCAGATCGATGAATTGCGGGTCGAGGCCGCCCGCTTGCTGTCGGAATCCGAGAAAACCAAACGCGCCGCCGAGAAACTGGCCGAGCGAATCAATCGCATCGAAAAAACCATACACTGACGCCACATCGCGGTACCCTGTCTTCGTTTGGGCAACTCCTTAAACTGGCGTAATCAAGCCATTTCACCAGTGAGCGTGAGGAAACTATTTTGACTCACCGTAGATGAGTGCTATGGGGATTTTGCAACAGGAAGGCCCGGCCCAAGAGATATCCGATGCCGTTCTGCCGTCTTAGTCTGTCGGCTGTATCCATTTAACTTGGAGCGGTCGGATGACACCCTTTGGCAGTTTAGGCCGCCCCAGCACGTCGAAATGCCCCATTCGGACGATAGCCTGCCGTGGAATGGTCACAAGGCGTTTGTCCAAGACGCGATTGATTGCCCGGTATTTCTTCGTGTCCAATAAATAGGCGCGGCTGGTCGTGCTCGCTCTTTTGCTGTCATGGAAACGGATTTCCCATTTCCGAAAAATCTCCGAAGCCTCCATCGCTAACCGATATGTTTCGTCGTCCACTGGCGTCAGCAGATACTTCTCGGAATACTCATCTTTATCGTTGACGATGCAGTCGAAAAAGTGAGGAGTTTTTCTATAGCTTGCAATGCCCTTGCGCGGGCCATCGTAGTATTCCAAGACCGTAAAGACGGGCTCATAACCACGTTTCATTTTTGGCGACTTCTGGGGCATCATGCGCTCAGTTTATAACGGGAACTCGAAGGGCTGCGCGGTCAACTGTCGAGAACAGGCCATAGCGCTCGTTGATCTTGGCGATTGCGTGAAAAGCCGGAAAAGGGCGGCAGATCAACCCAACCCCGCAAAACGCGCTAGAGCAGACCAACACCTAAGACACAGAAAACTCAGAAGCACAGTAAACCCACCGAGCAACCCCGCCCACGTCAAATAGCCTGTGCGGCGCTCTATTTGGACTTGCAGCCCGGGCTTACCGTGGTCGGGTGTTCCGATTCCCGCGCGAGACTGGCCATCCACAGTGCTTCCGTTGCCACCGATGGCAGGTTCGAAACGGTATATACTGCATGAGTATTTTTAGCTTTCCTGGGGATCTCTGGGGAGTGAAACCCGCACGGGGCGGTTTCATCGTTGGCGCAGAAGTTCGAGTTGCCGGGAAGTGCGGTTCACGGCATGAGCGATCCAAAAGATCCGAAGTTCGATTTTGAGGCAGCTACCTTTGTGCCCGGCGGCCGTGCGCCTGCTCGTCCGCCCATGCAGACCGATCAAGCGGTGAAGACGCCGGTTTCCGGTTCGCCGCCTCCTGATGAAATCTTCGAGGCCGCAACGCTGCTCGAAGGCGCCTTGCCGCCGATGCCCCCTTCAACCGGCCAAAAGCCTCCTCCAGCGGGGGCTTCCAAAGTTTCGCCAGCTGGCCCGAGTAGTGCCGTAGGTGTTGTTCTCTTTCAACCCGGAACTGTCCTCGGGAATCGCTACGAGATCATACAGATGTTGGGCGAAGGCGGCATGGGAGCCGTCTACAAGGCAAAGGATATTGAACTGGGGCGCGTGATCGCGCTGAAAGTCATCCGTCCCGAACTGGCCAGCAATCCAGAGATTCTGCAGCGCTTTAAGCAAGAGCTCATCCTCGCGCGCCAGATCACCGACAGGAATGTAATCCGCATCTTCGATTTGGGAGAAGCGGAGGGCACCAAATTCATCACCATGGAGTACGTCGAGGGAGAGAGTTTGTACCAGATCCTTCGGCGGGAAGGGAAAATTCCAGTCCCGGAAGCCGTAAACATCATGCGGCAGATGTTGAGCGGATTGAACGCCGCCCACCAGGAGGGAGTGATCCATCGCGATCTGAAGCCGGGCAACATCATGCGCGATGCCCAGGGGCGCGTCGTGGTCATGGATTTCGGGCTGGCCCGCTCGCTCGAAGGCGATGGCATGACCCGGACCGGCACCATGATGGGGACGATGGAATATATGTCCCCGGAGCAGGCGCAGGCGAAGGAACTGGATGCTCGCTCCGACATTTTTACCGTCGGGCTGATCTGCTACGAAATGCTGACGGGCAAGATGCCGTTCCACGCCGACAGCGTGGTGGCGAGCCTGCTGAGGCGAATGCAGGAGCGTGCGGTGCCGCCATCCGACTGGGATGGAACGATTCCCCAGCCGGTGAGCGAATTGGTATCCATGTGCCTGGAGCGCGACCCCGATCAGCGCTGGCAGAACGCGCAGGAAATTATCGACAGAATTGACGAAATCGGGGGCCGTCGGCCGCCTTCGACGATGACGGGCAGGCCGCCGATATCGTCGAACTCCGTCCCAGTTTCGCCTAGCAGTCATCCGGCATCGCTGTCTTCGCCGGTGGCCATTCCGTCGGCGCAGCAAAGATCGAAGAGGCGAATTTGGTTCGACATGGTCCTGGCAGTGGTCGCCGTGGCGTCAATTACCGTCGCTCTGTACGACCGAAGGCAGCCCAAGGCGACGCCGGGCTCCCACGCTCCGGTTTCGGTACTGATTGCCGATTTTCAGAACAACACATCCGACTCTTTGTTTGACGGAACGCTGGAACCGATGCTCAACGTGGCGTTGGAAGGAGCCAGCTTCATCAACGGCTACAACCGCGGCAACGCCCGGCAATTGGCGGAGAAACTGCCGAATCCCACCAGCAAGCTCGATGAACAGGCGGCAAGACTGGTGGCAGTCAGCCAGGGTGTGAGCGCGATTGTGACCGGAGCGCTGAGTCTGCGCAGCAACGGTTACCGGTTGTCGGTAGAGGCCATCGATGCGGTGACGGGAAAGACGTTGGCCACCGCCGATATCACCGCTCCCAACAAGGATGACCTCTTACTCGACATTCCCAAGCTGGCGGCTCCCATCCGCAAGGCGCTGGGCGATACCACGCCCGAGTCGGTGCAGTTGGCGGCAACGCAGGGAAGTTTTGCAGCAAGCAATGTCGAGGCTGTGCACCTTTACAGCATCGGCATGGACCAACAGTTCTCAGGAAAGTGGCAAGATGCGCTGCAATCGTTCTCGAAAGCAGCGCAGTTGGACCCGAACTTCGCGCGGGCCTACGCCGGTATGGCCGCGGCGGCCGGAAATCTGGGCCAGATGCAGGACGCCGAGAAATACGCGAAGCTTGCCATCGAACACTTGGACCGTTTGACAGAGCGCGAACGCTACCGCGTGCGCGGGCAATTCTACATTCGAACCGAGAACTGGCAGAAGTGCGTCGACGAATTCAGCCAACTGGTGAAGCAGTATCCTGCCGACAATATCGGATACAGCAATCTTGCCGCTTGCTACGCGCGCTTGTTGAACATGCCGAAGGCGATGGAGGAGGCAAAGCAAGGATTGCAGCTGGCGCCTAAGGATGTGCTGGCGCTGATGAATTATTCGCTGTATTCGTGTTACGCGACGGATTTTCAGAGCTGCGCAGACGGGGCACAGCGAGTGCTGCAAATCAATCCCGCCTATGAAGAAGCTTTCTTGGTCAGCGCCTATGCCGAACTGGGGCAGAACCAGTTGTCGCAGGCCGCCGAGACTTATCACAAGCTAGAGAAGGTCAGCACTTGGGGAGCGTCACTGGCGGCTTCGGGTCTGGGAGACCTAGCCCTGTATCAAGGAAAATTCCGGGAAGGGGCTCAGATTCTGGAGAAAGGTGCCGCCGCGGATCTGGCGGTCAAGAAGCCCGACGCGGCCGCGGATAAATTTCTCATGCTCTCCTACGCGAATCTTCTGCGCGGCGACAAGGCATCGGCAATCGCTTCCGCCGAGCGGGCATTGGCGAACAGTCAATCGGTAAAAACTCGCTTCCTGGCGGCGCGTGCGTTCGTTGAAGCAGGAGAAGCGGCCAGAGCGAAGAAACTGGCGGACAGTCTTGGTTCGGAATTGCAGGCCGAACCGCAGGCCTACGCCAAGTTGATTCTAGGAGACGCCGCGCTGAAGGAGCGTAATCCCCGGCCGGCGATCCAGTTGTTCAACGATGCCAAAGGCCTGATGGATTCCTGGCTCGCTCACTTTGACCTGGGACGCGCTTATCTGGATGCGGGCGCCTTCACGGAAGCGGATTCGGAATTCGATCGCTGCATCAGCCGGCGCGGCGAGGCCTTGGAATTGTTTATGGACGATGTGCCCACCTACAGCTATCTTCCGCCCGTCTACTATGATCAGGGGCGAGATCGGGAAGGCCTGAAGAGTCCAGGCTTTGCCGATTCCTACCGCACCTACCTGAGCATTCGAGGAACCAGCACCGAGGATCCGCTGGTGACTGAACTTCGCAGCCGGCTGGGAAAATAAAGCACTTCAACTCCCGAAGATCCGACTCGTCCAAACTCCCGCAGTCGCCTTACCTTTACCGGCAGTCGTGCAGGTGGGCGTAGCAGGCGGAAGCAAGCGGGAACCAAAAACGGAACGTCGCCTGCTCAGCGCTGGTGGAGATCCCGTTCCACCAGACTGTGCAGGCGACGCTTGTACTCATGATGACCGTGGTTTAGAACTTCACCTTTACCGTGAGCGAATTCGAAGATCCGCTCTGTACTCCTTGCAAGTTTGCATCCGTCACGAAGTAGGTGTACGTCGTGTTGTTTTTGAGATTGGAGTCTTTGTACGTCATTGCCGGCGGAGTGCCCGTGAGCGTAGCCAGCAGGGTGAACTTGCTGAAGTTCCCCAGCACACCTTGTGAGTTGAACGAACCCACCGCGCGCCAGATGTAGTACTTGCGAATCTGGCCGAAGATCGGACTGCTCCACGAGAGCTGAATGCTCTTGCATGTTTCGAGGAGCACTCCCGAGGAAAGCACGCACGCCGGCACGTTGTTTTGCGCCACGGCACAAGTGAGGCCGGTCGGTGGATTGGCCGTGGAATTGGCCAGCGTGGAATCCTGATCGATGCCGCCGCCTCCGAACTTAACACCGCCGCCGCCAAACTTGACGCCGCCGCCGCCAAATTTAACGCCGCCGCCATCGTTGTCGACACCGCCGCCGCCGAATTTGACTCCACCGCCGCCGAACTTGATGCCACCGGCGGAGTATCCGAACGAGTCTTCGCGGGCGCCCATCTGTTGCAAGTTCAGCCCGACCTCCCAATCATTGAAGCCGGAGAACGACGGGTCGCCGATGATGCCGTTGTAGTTGATGTCAATCCCCGGCGAGAGAACCGCGTCCGGAACGATGAGGTCGTTATTCCAGTCCAGCGGCGCAGAATGCGTTCCACCCGGAGCGAGTGCGCCCTCGACTCGGACAGCCGGAACATCCGCTGCTGTGAGCGCCGTGCCGTCGCAATGGGACGTGGCGTAGCGGCCGCCCGTGGTGTTCTGCAAAAAGACATCGAGCGTGTTCGGAGTGGAGTACCAGCGCGTGAGATGCGCAGCTGGAAGTCCGGTGAACATATCGTTGCCAATGCCAGTGGATTCGCTCAGGAAAGGATAAGATTCGTTGACAGAAGAAATGGTTTGTCCGGAATAATCGAACCCTCCATCCGCGAACCCACGAACCTGGAACAGGTAGTTCATGACGCTGAGGAAGTTGGGCTTACAGTTCAGTTCGTAACTTGGCAGGCTGGGATAGGCGGAATTGCTGTTATAGTACGTGCCGCCATGAGTCAGAGCCAGCGTGTGTCCCAGTTCGTGCATCAGCGTGCCGATTTGCACCTGCAGCGTGCCCACTTCGTTGTTGCAATACGCTTGCCCGGTCATTAGAGGTTGCGACGGATCGGCCTGGCAGTTCGCTGGATCGTCAGCTCCCCACAGCCCGAGAGTGATGGCAGAGTCGCCGCCGCCGCCAAAGTCGGAATGGCCGGACGTGCTCGTCGGGCCAAGGTATGCGACGCCCAGTTGCGGTTCATCGCTGAAGTTGTAGGTGCCGTTGGCCACACCGGTGGTGGAAACGGTGAATGTAGTCGTGGTGAGATTGTTGGCCGTGACGGATTGGGCGTTGCTGAACAGATACGTGCCGTTCAGCGCAGTTTGTTCGAGCGCACCGGTGATGGTAATGCGAGTATTGTTCGCATCGGCACAGTCAGGGAATGCGGCGTTGGGACAGTCCCCCGGCTTGATAGTTCCGCTGGGTGACTGAATCGTAATCGTGGCCGTGCTGCCGGAATTCACGATGGAAACCAGCTGGGGGATGGTGGGATCGGCGAGCGCCAAGCCGACGGTGCTCCAGTAGGAGACAGGTGATCCAAGTGAGTGCCCGAACAGCATGTAGTGATAACTCTGCTGGCGGCCGGGCTGAAAGTTGCCAAGCGTGGAGCTGCCTTGGACGAGTTCAAACCCTCCCTTCCAGCCTACGGAGGGCTGTCCGGGATAGGGGCAGAGACTCGCGCCATCCGTACAGAGCAGAGCGCCCTCGGAAATCGCATTTCCTCCAGTCCCGGCTTGTGGTGCCAAGGTTCCTGCCGGTAGCGGACTTGGAATCGAGACGGGATAGGAGATTACATACTGATCGCCCTGGTAAATGCCCGGTCCCAGATCGAAATGCACATTGATGTCTTGATTGGCAAAGGCTTTGCCCACGTAATCGATCGCGGCCTGCTGGGGCAGGTGAGAATGCAGGTAAGCGCCAGCCGAGCCATCCAGGTTGGTCAGGTAGTCGGCCTCGATGAAAATGTCTTTCACACTGGGATTCGCGCCCGGCAAAGCCACCCACTGATTGCTCACCGCGTCGGTGTAGCCCTGATTCTGCTCCCAAACGTCCAACAGCCCGTCGCCGTCGGTATCTTGCACCGTGGTGCTCATCACGATTGCGCCCCACGAAACGCAGCCCTTGTTGGTGGCGGTAGGCGCTACCGACGTGGTTTCCACGGTATCGGTAGTCTTCACGTACTGGCCATACTGATTCAGAACCCAGGTCGGATTGTCCCAGGTTCCATAAATGCCGGGAAATGGAGGCAGCGATCCATAGATCGATGGAAGCGGCTGTGCAGAGCTATTCAAATACACCAACTCGCCCTTGTTGGGCTGGCCGTTGGCCACAATGTGGGTAAGCTTTGCCACCGGGCTGATCGCGGGCTCGTAGAAGCCGGCGATCGCTTGGCTCGTCGTCGGCGAGGCGTTGCTGGAGGCATAAGCCCCGTCGTAGAGGACAATCGCGTTCAGCGGAGTCGCGGGCGCCAGCACACTGTAGATGACCACAAGAGTGGCGCCTAAAGCTTCGGGAGTCTTGTTGCCGTTGCTCCCGCTGTCTGCCAGACGCACCGGGATTGTGGTATTGGCGATCGTTGCTCCAAAGGTCGGTGACGAAGGATTGGTGTCTACCGGAAGAAAAGGGCGGACGTTGGCGCGATACGTGCGCATGGTCTTCGACCCCTGGGATGAACCCGAGCAGCCGCCTGCGCTCCAGGATGTAGGCGCATTGGGATTTCCAAGGACCGTTCAGCTGACCGCATAGCCATTGAAATAGGCTGACTGGCCGGCGTAAGTGTTCTGGTTGCCTTCCACCGTCGCCCAATAGAGATAGGCGGCGATGATGTTGGCTCCTACGGGAACCGTACTCGGCACGCCGGCTTGCGCCGGCTGCAAAGTGTCGGGAATGCTGATCGTGCCGGACGTGTAGCCGTTCGCATTGGATCCCTTCGACCAGCCGGCCACGACGTAATCGCCGGTAACAAAATAATTCTTGAATATATTGAGTGGATTGGTTCCACTATGCGCCCAGCTCGATTGTGCAAATCCGGCGACCAACAGCACGCTCAATGCAGTTGTCAGGGCAGCCCGACGAGAGAAGCAAAGTATTGCAGCCTTCATAGTGAGCCTCATTTTCAGTTCAATCTTCGAGGAAGTGTGTTTGCCCGTTGGCGCGCGGGAAGGTAACCGCAATCCACGGTTGCCGAATTCCGTCCGCTCCGGACAGAGCTGAACCTCGTTGTTGGAAATCGTGTTGATGTCCGCCCCGAACCTGGGCAAGAACGCAAAACTCGGCTGGAGTACAGCGGACACTGCACTATCGACGAGCATGGCGCACTTCCCCGGGATTCGGCCTCCGGTCTTGACAGCCGGCCTTAATTTTTCGCAGCAGAAATAAGGGACAGAGGCATCCCATGGCACAAACAGTTGTCAGCAGAAGAACAACACTGAATGAGTCGGCCAGGCCCCCAGCCAGTCCCTATCCCGCAAACTTCGGTGAAAGATGATTCCCCGCTCCATCCTGAGTCTGCTCCTCCCCAAAGAGCCCAAGAATGAAGCGTAGAAATTCTGCTATGTCTTTCGATGGATGTCAAATGAATCGGTATGAATTTCGAATATAAGAATCTGGTTTGCCCTCTACTTCCAGGGCGGGAAGTTGTTTAGCAGCGCAGCGGGACTCGACGAAGTTGCAACATCTTGCAGCTTTGTGTGCAAGAAAGCTTCGACAACAACTCTATCTGAGTGAAGACCAACTTCTAAGGTTGGTCGCCTGCTATCCACCTGTCATAAATCCTTTGGCCCGTAGGGGCTTGCAACTACCGCGTGATCACAATCACGGGCGTGCGCGGTGAGAATCACGGCCTGCTTAAGGGCTCCTCATTAACCTGAATAGGAAGTGTGCCCTGCGGCGTTTTGCCCGCCGCGGCAGAATTTCGCAGACAGGATCTGAAGAGCCCGGAATGCCACGAAAACTTGGCGCCAAACTGATTCTTTCGCTCACGATCCTCATCGTCGCGATCAGCGGCATTAGCGGCTACCTGAATTTCCGCACTCAGAAGAAACAATTGGTCGAAACCATGATCCTGGGCGCGGATCAGCTCTCGCGCGGCATCACCGGTGCTACCTGGCACGCCATGCTCGACGATGACCGCAAGGCCGCGTACGAGATTATGCGCGTGATCGCCGACAAGCAGGGAGTCGATCGCATTCGGATGTTCAACCGGGAAGGCCGGCTTGTGTTCTCGACCGACGCGAGAGAGCAGCCGACGATGGCGAGTTCTTCCAGCGAGGTTTGTGCAAGCTGTCACAGCAAAGACGCCGTCCGGAACCGGCCCTCCGAAGACGCACGCGTGCGCTATGCGCGGTCCCCCGACGGGGTCAAGACTATCAACATGGTGGCGCCCATCTACAACGAGCCGTCGTGCAGCAACGCGAGTTGCCACGCGCACAGGGCGTCCACCAAGGTGCTCGGAGTGGTGGACGTTGCGCTGCGGCTGGACCCGGTTCAGAAACAGACCCGGGCAATCACGCTTCAGACCATCCTGTGGACTCTCTTGGAAGTGGGGATTGGAGCCGCCTTCGTCATCCTGTTCACACGGCGGTTTGTGGCCACGCCGATTCAAGGCTTGATCGCCGGCACCAAGGCTGTCAGCGCCATGGAACTCGATCAGCCCATCGACATCGGGAATGCGCGCGGCACCCAAGAAGCTCGATGAATTGGTGGACTCGTTCAATCGGATGCGCGAGCGCCTGAAGCTGGCGGTCGCCGAACTGAACGATATGCAGCAAACGCTGGAGGAGAAGGTCGACGAGCGTACCCAGCAGTTGAAAGCCGCGCAGCGCAAGCTGGTCCAGTCCGAGCGGCTAGCCACGCTTGGGCAACTGGCGGCGAGCGTGGCGCATGAAATCAATAATCCTGTCTCCGGCGTGCTCAATCTGTCGATGCTGCTCGAACGCCTGATGGCCAACGGCGGCTATCCGCCGGGGCGGGAAGCCGAATTCCGAAAATATCTGGGACTGATTTCGACCGAGACGGCCCGCGTGGGCCGAATCGTTTCCGATCTGCTCGCGTTTTCGCGGAGGTCCAAGCCGCAGCGGGCATCCGCCGATCTGAACAAGCTGGTGCGCACGACCATCGGATTGGCCGACCACAAACTGAAGCTGATCAGCGCCGAGGTCGTTTTGGATTTGCAGGAAAATCTGCCGTTGGTGGAATGCGACTCGTCGCAGATCCAGCAAGTGATCCTGAATCTGGTTTTGAATGGAGCGCAGGCCATGCAGCCCCGCGGCGGCGGAAAGCTGACGATTCGCACCCGCCTTATCCCGCAGGAAGAATGCGCAGAGCTGTGCGTGCAGGATACGGGAGAGGGCATCGCTCCCGAGAATCTTTCCAAGATCTTCGATCCCTTTTTCACCACCAAGGCTGAAGGCAAGGGCGTCGGTCTCGGCCTTGCGGTGCTGTACGGCATTGTGAAGGCGCATGAGGGCGAAGTGGAAGTCGTTAGCCAACGCAACGAGGGCACGACTTTCATCGTTACGCTTCCGCTGAAATCGAGCAGCACTACGGCGGAGGTGCGGGAAGTGCAGGTACAAGGTGTGTGAACGATCTCTGTCTGGTGCCGATCGGCAGTGTGCCGGAAGAAGCGCTGGATTGGATCGAGACCGCGACCGCGGAATGGTTTCCGTTGCCCATTCGGCGCTTGCCCGCATTGGCCATTCCGGAAAGCGCGTATGACTCAAAGCGCAAGCAGTATCAGTCGGTCGAGATTATGAAATTGCTGGCCCAATCGGCGCCGCGCGATGCTGCCCGCGTGCTGGGCATCGTCGATGTCGATCTGGCGATCCCCATGCTCAGTTTTCTTTTTGGCCAGGCGCAGTTTGACGGCCCGATTGCGGTCGTGTCGCTTTGCCGCCTGCACCAGGAATTTTATGGATTGCCGGCCGAAGAGAGCTTGCTGCGGGAGCGCACGGTGAAGGAAGTGCTGCATGAACTCGGACACACCTTCGGATTGGTCCATTGTTCGGAACCAACCTGCGCCATGAGCCTGGCCACGCACATTGAACTGGTCGACTCGAAGGCGGAACGATACTGCGAGCGTTGCGGGATGCAACTGGTGCAGCGTTTTTCCCGGGAGGGATAAGTATGAAGAAAAATTGGCCGATCCTGGTCGTGGACGACGAAGACGTGATGTGCGAGTCGATGGCGGCATGGCTGCGCGAAGACGGATACCGCGTCGACACCGCTCCCAATGGGCAGCAAGCCTTCGAACTCGCCCGAGCGTCGGATTACGCGATCTGCTTTGTCGACCTGAAGATGCCCGGCGGTATGGACGGAATTGAGACCATGATGGAGATTCATCGAGTGCGGCCGGACGCGTCCATCATCATCATCACCGCCTACGCCACCGTCGACACCGCCATTCAAGCCATGAAGGAAGGCGCCCAGGAATATATCGTGAAGCCCTGCAATCCGCAGGAGATCTCGATGCTGGTCTCGCGCATTCTGAAATTGAAAAAGCTGCAGAGCGAGAACGCCATCCTGCGCAAAAAGTTGACGCGGCAATACCGGCATCATGACGTGATCACCAAAAATCCGCGTATGGGAGAGATACTCGCCTTAACCCAGGAAGTTGCCAGCCTGCGCAGCACGGTTTTGATTCGCGGCGAGAGCGGCACGGGCAAAGAGTTGATCGCGAGAGCCGTGCACTTCTCCGGCAACCGCGCCGAAAAACCGTTCATCGCCGTCAGCTGCGCCGCGCTAACCGAAACGCTGCTGGAGAGCGAATTATTCGGCTACGAAAAAGGTTCTTTTACCGGCGCGATGGCGCAGGCCAAGGGAAAATTTGAACTGGCCGAAGCCGGCACGATTTTCCTGGATGAGATCGGAGACATTTCTCCCAAGCTGCAGGCCGATCTGTTGCGCGTGTTGCAGGAGCGCCGTTTCTACCGTGTCGGCGGCACGCAGGAGGTCGAGGTCGATGTGCGCGTGATTACGGCCACCAACAGAAATCTGGCCGAAGAAGTTCAGCAGGGAAGATTCCGCGAAGATTTGTTTTACCGCCTGAACGTGATTGAGATTCGCCTGCCACCTTTGCGCGAACGGCGGGAGGACATTCCCTTGCTCGCCGAGCACTTCGTTCAGCGCATCTCTTCGGAACTGGGGAAAGATGTGAACGGTATTTCGGCGGAAGCGCTGAAATTGCTCATCGCCTACGATTGGCCGGGGAACGTCCGCGAGCTAGAGAATGTGATCGAGCGCGCGATCGTCACTTGTCATAACGGGGCGCTCGACGAGCAGGACTTCTCCTGGCTGCAGTGCTCGGGAGGGCAACCCCAGGTTTGGGAAGTTCCCGACGTGCCCCTCGGAGAGTTGGAGCGGCGGGCGATTGTCGCCGCCCTCGAGCGCAAGCACGGTAATGTAAAAGAAGCTTCCACCGCGCTGGGAATTGACCGGTCTACGCTCTATGACAAGCTGAAGCGCTACGAGATCTCGCACTGAATTTCTTCGGGCGCGTTTACGTTTCGAGAAACGTGTCGGCGAGCACCGTCTCCCAATCTGCCTTCGGCATGGCATCCATCAGATGAGGAAGCATCGTTCCGCCATCGGCCAGAGCCGGTGGAGTATTCGGAGCGCGCAATTGCATTTGCAGGCGTTCGAGTTCGCGACCCACCCAGCCGTTCACTTCTGGTCCGCGCAGCAGGTGGCGAAGGGTTGCAGGATCGCGCAGGTCGAGCCGCGGACGAATCTTTAGATACCAGCCCTCGCGGGGGCCTCCCACGGCAACAACGGTGCCTTCGAGTGGCGCGCGCAACCGGATCTCTTTGCGATTCTTCTGCATGCGCCATGCGGTCTGGTTCACTTCTAATTCGTCATTCACCGCCGGCATGACCCACGAATCCGGATCGCCGATCAGATGGGTCGCGAGTTCATCGAGGCCGATCGTGACCGTGCCATCCTCCGCCGGTTTCACCCAAGTGTGTCCGCGATGATAAAAGCGGTCACCGGGATAGTTCAGGCCGGAAGATTGAGCTCTGCGGGTCGCAGGCAAAACGGCAAACTGCGAATATTTCTCGCAATGCCGGCAATCGAACGCATTGTCACACGTTCTGGAGATCACTCTTCCGGCGAGTTCGTGGCGGCAGCGTCGGTTTTTCTCCGGCAGGTCCGCGAAATCGGATTTCCAGCACAATGCGGCAGCGCGATGCGTCTGGAAATCACGATTAGTGCGCCACACCGCAGACACCACCGTCGTGACAATCGTCCCCACTACGGCGAAGAAGAGCGACAAGAAAACGATATGGCCGACCGTCCAATGAAATCCATCAATTCCCGGAAACATGCGTCTCATCTCCTTTGGGGAACAGCGTCAGGTAGCGATACGACAGTGAATAGAGAATCACGCCGTACGCGATCACTCCCGCGAAGCTGGCGACCTCTTGCCAGCTCGGGGTGTAACTCAGGAACTCGTCGAAGGACAGAGTCGGAACTGCCAGCGTCTGCACGGTGAGGACGAAGCGGTTCAGCAATACGCCCACGCACGCCATGGCCGCGCCGCACAGCAGCCATCCGCGGTGCGCTGCTGTCCTGCGATAGCTCAGCAGGAACGCGGGAAGCAGTCCGAACACCACGATTTCCGCAAACAGAATCGGCGTGCCGAACGGCTTGTGAATGTAAAACTGCCAGGGGGCGAAGCCTTCCGACGGAGAAGTAAAGTTGAGCCAGACCAGAGTGTCGATCGATTTCGCCGCCACATAGATCGCGAGCAGCAGGCCCGAGATGAATCCCAACCGGCGGAAGACTTCCTGCGGAACCAGTTTCCGGCCGGTTATTTTCTCGACAGTCGCCACGATCAGCATGAGGAAGCTGGGGCCGGTCGCAATCGCGGACAGGATGAACAGGAAGAATGTAGAAGGCCAGATGAAGATGCCGTTGCGAAATGCGAATGGGCGTCCGCGCAGCACGCCATAAAGTCCGCCCAGCGATCCCTGATGAAAGAACGAGAGCAGAGTCCCAACCCCGGCCAGCACAGGAACCAGCTTATGCAGTTGATGTTCAAAAACCAGGAAGGATGGAAGCTTGCGCAGTTGCCGGTTGCGCAGCAGGATCGGAATGTATTCCAGGCTGAGCACCAGCAGATAGCACGAGATGCAGAACGTGACTTCCGTCAGCATGGAGTGCGTGTTGGGATGCCAGAAGGTAAACCAGGCCCGCAGCGGCTGGCCGACATCGATCATTAAGATCGCGACCGCGCCGCTGTAGCAGATGAAGCCGACGACTACGGCCGTGTTGAGAATTGGTTTCAACTCCGCCCGCTTCAGGACGTAAACGAGAAATCCGGTGAAGAATGCGCCCGCTCCCAGGGCGATAATGCCAAGATCGAGAAAGATCCACAGGCCGAAGGCGAAGCGGTTATCCATATTCGTCTGGTTCAGCCCGTGGTAGAGGCAGAGGCCGGCGGCATAGACTCCGACTGCGAGCAGGGCTGCCCAGGGCGCCAACCAGAGCAGGAAACGCGAAAGCGAAGTTCGCTCCGCTCCCCGCGCAATCCACCGGCTGTCGGTCAAAACGGAGCTAGCCATGTTGCACCTCCGAACTATGCGCGGAACTTGATTCGGCAAGCGCTCGCACCCATGGCTCCTTGGATCGGTAATACAGTTTTGGTTCTGTGCCGAGTTTCGCCAGCAGGCGAAATGCTTCGGGCGAACGAGATTCCGTTGAGACCGGATCGTTTGGATCGGCCAAGTTGCCAAAGTGAATCGCATTCGTGGGACACGCCTCGACGCAGGCCGGAACATAATCCGCCGGATCGATCTCGCGTTTGCCGAGGGCCGCAGCTTTCTCTTTCGCTGCATGCAGGCGCGCATGGCAGAGATTGCATTTCTCCACCACGCCCCGCATGCGCACGGCGACGCCCGGATTCAGGCTCTTTTCCATGCCCGTCGGCCATGCAGGATCCCACCAATTGAAGTAGCGGGCATGATACGGGCAGGCCGTCATGCAGTACCGGCAGCCCAGGCAGCGTTGCGGCATTTGCATGACGATGCCGGTTGCTTTATCGACTTCCACAGCCTGCTGCGGGCAAACCTTCACGCAGGGCGTGTCGTGCTCGCAGTGCATGCACATAATAGGGATGAAAGCTTCGCGGCGAGCCGAGCCTTCCGCGCCGTTCGAGACTTTGCGCACCAGCACGGGAGTGATCCCAGTTCGCGCAGTGGCTTGAGGAAGCGCAGGAACATTATTTTCTGCGGCGCAGGCGACCATGCACGAACCGCATCCGGTGCAGCGATCCAGATCAATCACCATGCCGTATCGGGCGTTCATGCTGTCCTCCTGTCTGGCGCTTCCCGCAAGGACGACTCGTTGTAGAGCTTCGACGCCAATGGAGGTAACACCGGGACCGGCCACAACGCTGACCAGTTCTCAGCCGGAGCTGGAGCTCCTGGCCATTCCTTCAGTTCGCAGCGGATGCCTCCGGGCGGCGACGCTTCGCCGACCCAGACCGCTCCTTTCCACAGTTGCTCCTCGAGTTTTTGCGTCGAGGCAAATTTCGCCACGGGCGTAATCTCATCTCCGTGCACGTTTCCTTTCCGCGCGCGGAAACTGTTTTCGCAGCGGACGTGGATGATCTTCTCTGCTGGAGTTAGTGAAGGCTCGACAGCGGCAAGGAACTGTGCGGCGCTTTGCACTTCTGTCGTCGGTTTGACGAGGCTGGGCGCGACTGCATACGTCTCGACGGCGAAGGTGGGAGCAGTTGGAACGTCCGTCAGTTCTTCCAGGAAGCCGGGTGCAGGCAGCAGCCAGTCTGCGTTGCTCGATCCTCCGTCCCATGCGGCGAAGCGGAAAATTTCAGCGTCCGTTTGCGGAATAAAATCCCAGGGCACGGAAGAATCGATCAGAACCGCGCGTGGGTTCGTGACCGCGGCTTCGGCGGCAACATGAGCGACAGCGTCTTTCGACCGGCGCACGATTCCGCCCGGCGTTCCGACTGCGCCGAGAATCACGTTCAAAGCCGCAACCGACGCATTTTCGTCTGCCGCGATCGCCACCGCAGGCATGCGGGCCACGATCGTTCGAGCCAACTCGCGGATTGCATCGGCGGTCATCCCGGTTTGAGTTGCGGCTTCGTCTACAGAGACTGACGGGATGGAGCCGCGCGCTGGAACCAGTTTTTGCTCGAGCAGCGCAGCCGCCAATCCCGCAGCCAAAGCGGACTCCGAGCCTTGACGGATCGAAATCCATTGCCAGGAGCGAGCGGCCGTTCGGGAAAGAGTCGAATCTACCTGGATCAGGCGAAGTTGCAGATCGTTCTTGCCCGCGGCTCGCTCCGCCCAAAGCCGAGTGAAGCGGCCGGGAGCGCCCCAGCCATCAAGCATCGGCGCGCCGAAGCTGATCACGGTTTGCGTGTTTTCCAGGTCGTAGCCAAGGGCAGAGGCAGGAACCCCGCTCCATGATTCGTAGGGTTTCAGCGCGCGCGTGTCCGGGCCGTCGACCACGCGATAGCTGCCGCGCTGCTTCTCAGCGAATGTTTCGAGTACAGACGAAGCGGCGCGCCCCGGGTAACCGTCGATGATGACAAGCGGGCCCTCTGCACGCGCCTTGGCGAATGCGCGTTGCGCCTCGCTCCAGGACGAATTGCTTCCACGATGACGCACCGCGCGCAATCTCTGCGGATGCCAATTCAATTGATGCGCCCCAAAGCCCAGCGGGCACAACGCTCCCCGCGTGACCGGATGTGTGCTCACTCCCGCGACTCCAACTGGCCAGCCTGCCGCCATGCGCACACGCAGGCCGCATCCATTCGGACACAGCGTGCACAACGATTGCTTGCTCTCCACCGGAACCCGCGCGGGTTGCGGGATCCACGGCCAGTTCTGACTCCAGATCGAGGTATCGTCCAATAGCTTCCAGGGAACCGGAGTAACGATGAGGCCTGCCGCGGCTCCCGCGCTCCACACCAGCAGATCTCGACGTGTGAAATTCATGCTGCTCCCTTCATTCGTGGCAACCTAAGCAACCCACTTCAACATTGTGGCGGCGATGACAATCTTCGCAGTCGCTCATCTTCATCCCTTCGTGGGGCGCGCGCCGCAGCCGCGAAATCGAATGTCCCCAGATGTCGCGGCTGTACCCGCTGATGCGGTTCACTTGATATACGCGCACCTGATCGGAGTCGCCGTAAGAGGAGTGACACTCGGTGCAGGCGAGCCCGGCGCGTTTCACATGAATTGCGTGCGAGAACCAGACATTCGCCGGCTGCCGCGAATACACCAGCCACGGAGTTTCGTGCCCGGTCTTGATATAGCTGTCGACCAGGGTTGCTTCGGCCTTGCTGTCTCCGACGCGATCGGAATGGCAGCCAGCACATTTCTCCATGGGAGGAAGTCCTGCGAAAGTTCCGTCCTCGCGGATGGTGTGGCACTCGGCGCAATCAGCGACGCCGGATTTTTCCGCGTGCGTCTTGTGCAGGAAATCGAGCGGCTGATGTTTCTGCACGTAAAGCGCACGGGGAAACACAATCCAGCCGACGAACAGCGCGACCGCCAGACCGAACGCGAAGAAAAAAGTGTTGCGCGCCATGCTCAATCTCCTACCGCCCAATCCGTCCGCGAAAAGAAGCGCTGGAACAGCCGCACCAGGTATTCGCGCGCCAAAAATTGCGCGACGCCGCGCACCGGAGAGCCGCCATCGCAGCCCGGCGCGTGCGTTTCGTGGATCTCGTTCGACAAGCGCTCGCGCTCGGTTGCTTGCCAGGCTTCGGCCTGCGGCCCCGAGATCAGGCCGGCACGCGTACGGCCAGGAATTTCCCAGCCTTCAAACAGCCAGCCTGCGCCATACGGGTCCGCCGTCAAACGCGGCGGATCGCTGCGCAGGCGTGTATTCACTTTCTGAATCATTAATGGATTCGGAAAGCTCATCGGCCACTCCACGCCATGAACTGCGAGCGCGAGAGCGGGGCAATGAGTTCCGCGCGAAGAAACAAATGTGACCGCATCCACAACTCCGGTCACATCGGCCACGAATCCATCGATGCCGATATGGCAAAGGCCGGATTCCTCGGCGTCCAGCCAGAAATGGTTGGAGGTGTAGAGCAGATTGGCCGGCGGTTTCGTGGCGTGAGGTTGCGCCAGATGCAGGTACGAATCGCAATAGCGATAGGTGTTGCTGGTGCAATTCGACAATTGCGAATCGCTGAAGGGTACCAGTTTCGGAATGGGCGAAACGCCACAGAATTGCACGCGCATCTCTTCCAGGTGCGGGCAGCGATCCTGGGGTGTGCCGTTCTTGGCCGCTAATTCACACTCGACGTAGCGCGGCGAAGTGCAGCGGCCGCCTTCCGTTGCCCCAGGCCCGTCGAGGATCAGCTTGCGCACCGGGGCGGCGTGGCAATAACGAGCTCGACCTTCTTTGAGAAACGGGCAAGACATGACCTACTCCTGCGATTTCTTGTTCGTGGTTTCGGATTTGGAAGGTTCAACTTTCTCTCCGCCATCCGCCATGGTCAGCCCAAACTCCGGAACCGTGAAGCTGTGCGAGCCATGCAACAGCGCCTTCAGGTCCGAGTCGATGTTGCGCAGACTCACATGTGCGGGGACTCTCACTTTGCGAGCCAGCAGATCCCAGCCCACCGACAAAAAGACGACCAGCAATGCAACCAGAGTGACAAGCCCTAACGCGAAGTTTGTAATATTGAGCCACATAGTCCAATTCTCTCCAGCCATAAGAGTTGACCTCCTCGCCGATTGGAAGCATCGGCCACTTTTACAAATGCAAGTGGAAGGCCATCATGTGGATTCAATCGCTTACAAGGAATTTCGCGGCACCCGCGTTGGGATTCCCAACATGCGGCGTAGGCATTCCCAACAGTTCGCCGGGAGTGTAATGGTGGGTTATAACCATTGACTTCCAGTTTGTTCGTCACCGGAGGGGCTTAAGCGGAGAAGTCCCGGTGCGCGCGGTCGAGAAGGGAACGGTTAGTGAAAACCTGCACATATCCAAGACCGAAGCACAGCAAGATCAGGGCGAGATCGAACGGAGTTGGACCTTTCCTATCTGCGATGTTCCACCACTCGGGTAAGTTTGGACGGGTCGCCAGTGCCGCAGTCTGCAAGGCGAAAAGTGCAACGAGAAAGCCGAGGTGACGCCGGAGCAGACGAGAAAACTGGGGCTGGACGGCAGGACATGTGAACATGTAGGGCGGGATGTCTTTTCCGGTTCTGGTTCCGGTACGGGCGAATGTGAAGAACACCGCCCAGATCGTGTAGACAATCGCCGATGCCGCTTGGAATCCATAGGGCCTTTTCAGCAGGAGGAAAAATAGCGGCAAGCCACCAACTGTCATGCAGAGGAACAGCGTCGCCATCAAGGCGAAGCGTGCAAATGAAAAGGACGTGCCCCGGCAGGGATCGGAGTATGGCCACGGCTGCGCGGCGCGCGGTTGGGGCTGGAAGGAAACAATGCGGCTGACCGGAATGGCGTGACCATCCTGAGCGCCATCCCCGTGGGAGCGTTTCGGGGAGATGACGGCGACAAGAAGTTCGTCGCGTTCGTCGTCGAACCCGACAACCTGTGCGGTCATGCACTCGCCGTCATCAAGCGATAGGACGCCGATCGTGCCCACGTCAGCTTTGTCCAGCCATTGCGGGAGTTCTGAATCCGGCATTTCGGCAACCAGCATAGCATGCAGGAAATGCCTTCAAGGCGGCAGTTGCAAGATGGGCTTTGCCACTTCTGCCCGGATAGTGGGCAATCCGGAGGCTGACCGCCACGCTCCTCAATTGTTGATAAATCCCCGATTACACTCACCATCTCTTAGTGTGGTCGAGCCACACGCTCACGCGAGACCGCATCCACGAATGCCCATGCCGAGGCTTTGCGCTCAAAAACTTCGTGTGCGTTCGAGCACCAACCGCCATTTGTGAGCAGCCTCTCGCACAACTGTGAGCATGATCACAAGCTTCCCGCTTCTTCCTCGATACAAAGATCTTAGGGGCACTATTTCGCCGATGCGACCCTCATTCATGTGTGTGTTTCGCGAGTTCTAACAGATTCCCATTAGTGCTCACTCATTAGTGCATTACTACAATGGGCGCGCCCATGAATCAGAAGTGGAACGGACAGTTCTCCTGCTTCGACCTTGTCGCCAAAACCGACGCGCATTCGCGCAGCGTGGTCGAGGTGCGCGGCATTGAAATTGGCGGCAACGACTTTGTAGTCATGGCCGGTCCGTGCGCCGTCGAATCCGAAAGCCAGTTGCTGCAAACCGCGGAAGCTGTCGCCGAAGCCGGAGCACGCATCCTGCGCGGCGGTGCTTACAAGCCGCGCTCGTCTCCGTACGCGTTTCAAGGTTTAGGAGTGGAAGGCCTGAAACTTCTGCGCAAAGCCCGCGAGGCCACCGGACTCGCCATCGTCACCGAAGTCATGAGCGAACAGGATGTCGAACTGATCGCCGAATACGCGGACATCATGCAGGTCGGCACGCGCAGCATGGAGAACTACGCGCTGCTGGAAGCACTGGGCGAATGCGGGCGTCCGGTTCTGCTGAAGCGCGGCATGACGGCAACGCTCGAAGACTTGCTGCGCTCGGCGCAGGTGATCGCGGTGGCCGGTAATCCGGACATCATTTTGTGCGAGCGCGGAATCCGCACCTTCGAAACGGCAACGCGCAACACGCTCGATATCGCGGCAGTTCCAGTGCTGAAAACTGTGTCGCATCTTCCCGTGATCGTCGATCCCAGCCATGCCGCGGGAGTTCGCAGCCTGGTGCCCACACTTTCGCGCGCCGCGGCCGTGGTGGGCGCGGACGGATTGCTTGTAGAAGTGCATCCTTCGCCCGATGAGGCGCTGAGCGATGGCATTCAATCGCTGACCTTCGGCGAGTTCCGTCGCATGATGTCCGACCTGCAGCCATACCTCGATCTCGTGCAATCTGACCGGCAGTTGCGTCCGCAACTCCTCGCAGTAGGAGGAGCGGATTAGTGCTGCCTCGGTCCATACTGGCCTGCATTCTGCTCGCGCTTGCGTTACGGCCCGCAAAGCCCGCGCCCAGAGCGGCTGCCGGCGATCTTCCTCCGCTTCTGTACACCGTAGCGAGTTCGTACGAGCCGCTGGCCTGGATGCACGGCGCCGATCGCTTCGGTTCCAGCGCCACGATCATCGTGCGCGACGAAAATCGCGAGCGCGCTCTCGTCCCAGATTTTGCAGCTTCGGCGGATCCTGCCGTCTCCTTCGACGGTCAGCGCGTCTTGTTTGCCGGGAAAGTCCATCCCCACGATCATTGGCAAATCTGGGAACTCGCATTAGAAAATGGCGCGGTCCGGCCCATAACCTCAGCAGCCGACGACTGCGTTCGGCCTTTTTACTTGCCGGAAGATCGCATCGTTTATGCGCGCAGGGTGAAGGGCCGATTCGCAATCGAGCGATTGGACCTCGCCGGAAAGAATCCCCTGCTGCTGACGTATGCCCCGGCAAACTTTCTGCCGACAGATGTTCTCCGCGACGGCCGCATTCTATTTGAAGCCGGCTTCCCGCTCGGTTCCGAAACTGTCCCTGAGATCTACACCGTCTATTCCGACGGAAGCGGCGTCGAATCGTACCGCTGCGATCACGGCGCGGCGCGGCATTCCGGCCGGCAAGTGCGTTCAGGAGATGTGATTTTCGCATCGTCTTACGGGCTGGCTCGATTCACTTCCGCCCGCGCTCACGGCGTTCCCGTGGATGCTCCCGCAGGTGAATATGCCGGAGATATTGCCGAGACCGCATCCGGCAATTGGCTGCTGGCCTGGCGTCCCAATGCAGCGGCACAGTTTCGATTGATGCGTTGGGCTCCCGGCTCTGCCGATTTCAGGCCAGCGCTTGAGCCGGTAAATGCGAATGTGATTCAGCCAGTCCTGCTGGCGTCGCGCGCCATTGCGAATCGACATCCCTCGGGATTGCACGATTGGCCGAACGCGAACCTGCTTTGCCTGAACGCCTATACCTCGAAGCACAAGTTTGCGCCGGGATCCATCCATTCTGTGCGCATCTACGCGCGAGACGAGAGCGGCAACTCGAAGTTGCTGGGAATTGCGCCAGTGGAACGAGATGGCTCATTCTTCGTTCAAGTCCCTGGCGACCAGCCTCTGCAAATCGAACTGCTCGATGCCGCCGGAAAAACGCTTCAACGCGAAGCCGGATTTTTCTGGATGCGCCGCGGCGAGCAGCGCGGCTGCGTGGGCTGCCATGCCGGACCGGAGACGTCACCAGAAAACGCGGTGCCAATGATCCTTCTGAAATCCACTACTCCCGCCGACCTGACCGGAGCCTCTCCGCAAGCTGCCTCAGGAGGACATTAGCGTGAACACCCGCATTCTCTTTCTATTGCTGCTGTCCTCTTCATTGTTGGCGCAAACATTGTTGGCGCAAACGCCGCCGGCGAGCGCCCCCAGCACGATTCGCTTCGAGGATGCTACGGCGAAATCGCGAATTGACTTCACCCATAATTTCGGCGCCCGAGAACTTGGTTCCCTGCTCGAGAGCACGGGCGCCGGATGCGTCTGGTTCGATTACAACAACGACGGACTTCCGGATCTGTACGTGGTGAGCGGCAAGCCTCTGGAAGATGGCATGCACCCTTATCCGCTGAAGCAGCCTCCGGCCGTTCCGCCGCACAATCATCTTTACCGCAACAATGGCGACGGCACCTTCACCGATGTCACCAATCAGGCAGGAGTGGCCGCCAACATTTACGGAATGGCCGCCATCGCTGCGGACTATGACAATGACGGCTTTGTCGATCTCTTCGTCACCGGATACGGAAAAGCAATTCTCTATCACAACAACGGGGATGGCACGTTTACCGATGTCACGGCGAAAGCCGGCATTCATGTCGATGGATGGTCGATCAGTTCCGCCTGGCTCGATTATGATCGCGACGGCTGCGTCGATCTGTTCGTCGGACGCTACGTAAAGTTCGATCCCAAATACCGCGATTACTACGCTGCGGACAATTATCCCGGCCCGCTCGACTATGCCGCCGATACGAACCGCCTCTATCACAACAATTGCAACGGCACGTTCACGGATGTCACCGACAAATCGGGCATCGGCGCCTACAAAGGCCGCACCATGGGCGTGACTGCGGCTGACTACGACGGAGACGGCTATCCCGACATCTACGTCGCCAACGACAAGACGGAAAATTTCCTGTTTCACAACAAGCACGATGGCACTTTTGAAGAAATCGCAGGCGATATGGGCGTCGCGTACGGACAGAATGGCGAGAACACTTCCGCCATGGGTCCAGTATTTACCGATGTGGATGGCGACGGCCATGTCGATCTCTGGGTCACCGATTCGAAATACAACCGGCTCATGCGCAATGCGGGAGCGAATGGGTTCGAAGATATTGGCCCGTCCTCCGGCATTTCCCAAGCCACCGCGCAGTACACCAGTTGGGGCAGCGGCGTTTACGATTTCGACAATGACGGCTGGCTCGACATCCTGATTTTTCACGGCGGGCTCATCCATCTTGTGCCGCAAGAGCAGTCGCTGTTTCGCGGCTTGGGAAACGGCAAGTTTGCCGACGTGTCGCGCGAAGCCGGATCCGTACTCGATGTCAAGACGGTTTCCCGCGGCGCCTGCTTCGCTGACTACGACAACGACGGCAAGATCGACGCCTTCGTCGTGAACCTGGGCGCGCCCGCCACTTTGCTGCACAACGTGACCCAGAACGCCAATCACTGGCTCACGGTGAAGTTGAAAGGGAAGAAAAGTAATCGCGACGGCATCGGCACGCACCTGGAACTGGTGGCTGGCGGCCGTAAGCAGATCGCCCAGCGTTTTGCCGGATCAGGATATCTGTCGCAAGATGACGGCCGCATTCATTTTGGTTTAGGCGCGGCCAACAAAGTAGACAAGCTGACGATTCGCTGGCCCAGCGGGCAGGAACAAGTTCTCGAGAACCTGGCGGTCGACCACATCCTCACCGTGGAGGAGCCCTAGATGCCGGCTGGCGTCCCATCCCAGTCCAGTCTTCGCTTGATAGCGAGAGCGGCCGGTGTCGTCACCGTCGCGCTGCTGGCCATTGCGGCCAAGCCTGCTCCGAAACAAGCCGCCACGCTTCCGAAGGAACGCTATCTGTCTCCCCTCGAAATGGTTTTTTCCAAAGACGGCCGCGAGCTTTACGTAGTTTGCCAGGACAGCGATGAAGTGCGCGTCGTGGACGTCGCGTCGGATCAAGTGTCGCGCAAAATACCCGTCGGCCACGTTCCGCGCGGAATTGCGCTCTCCCCTGATGGCCGCCGGCTCTATGTGACCAACGCCTGGTCCGACACGGTTTCTGTCATTGATTCGGCGTCGTGGGAAGTCGTGCAAACTCTTCCCGCCGGATTCGAACCCGCCGGGGTGGTTGTCGACGCGAAAGGCGATTTCTTGTATGTCGCCAATCGCCTCAGCAGCGACATTTCGGTCATCGACCTCAAAAGCGGCATCGAGATCAAGCGTCTTCTGGCTGGGCGCGGCTCCAGCTATCTCACTTTGTCTCCGGACGGAAAGATCTATGGCACGCACATCTATCCGAATCCCGGAGCCTTCCGCACGCAGCCAACTTCAGAAATCACGGTCATCGATACATCCAGCCAGACCGTAGTGGAACGCAAGTTGCTTCGTAACGTCGCCGGCATGTTTCATATTGCGTTTTCGGCAGACGGCAAACTCGGGGTGGTTGCGCAACTCCGGCCAAAAAATTTGGTCCCGCTGGCTCACGTCGAGCACGGATGGGTATTCGGCGATTCACTTACGTTGATCGGCAGTGACGTTGGCGGAACGGTGCAAGTCCCGCTCGACGAACTCGACCGCTATTACGCGCTGCCGTGGGGCGTGACGATCGCGCCCGACAAATCGAAAATCTTTCTGACCACCGCAGGGTCGGAAAGCGTTACGGTGATCGATGTCCCGCGCCTTCTGAAAACGATTCGCACCCGGCACGAGCCTTTCGTGAACGATCTGTCGGCCTCGGCAGAGTACGTATCGGCAAGAATTTCCGTCGGCCACAATCCCCGAGGCCTGGTGCTTTCGCCCGACGGCAAACGCCTCTACGTTGCCAACCGTCTCGACGACACCATTGCCGTGATCGATACGGACACGAGCACGGTCGCGTCCACAATCGATCTGGGCGGACCGAAAAATGTTGATGCTCTTCGCCGCGGCGAGCGCCTTTTCTACACCGCCGATTTCGCCTTCCAAGGCCAGTTTGGTTGCTCGAATTGCCATCTGGACTCGACCATCGACGGCCTGCAATGGGACCTGGAGCCGGATGGTTTCGGCAAAGACATCGTCGACAACCGCTCGCTCGAAAGCCTGGCGGGAACCGAGCCCTTCAAGTGGAATGGCGGCAATCCGGACATGCCCACGGAATGCGGGCCGCGCACGGAGAAATTCTTCTTCCGCTCGCAAAGTTTTACCGAGCAGCAGCTCACCGATCTGGTCACGTTCGTCTATTCGCTTCCGTATCGCCCCAACCGCTATCGCCTGGCGAATGGAGACCTGACGCCGGCCCAGGAGCGCGGCAAGGCAATTTTCGAGCGCACGAAATCCAAGAACGGACTGCCCATCGTCGAGGCCAATCAGTGTACCTATTGTCACAGCGGGCCGAAATACACAAATCAAAAACAAATCGATGTCGGCTCGGGCAAGGCGACCGACCGTTCTCCGATCATCGATGTGCCGCAACTTTCCAACGTGGCGTACTCCGGGCCCTATCTGCACGACGGATCGGCGCGATCGCTGGAAGAAATATGGACCGTGTTCAACCCGAAAGATACGCACGGCGTGACCAACGATCTTACGAAGGACGAATTGAACGATTTGATTGAGTACCTGAAAACGCTATGAAGACGAGACTGTGGTCCGCAACACTGGCATTCGGTCTGCTGGCTTCTCTGGCCGCTGCCCAGGACATGCCGATGTTCCGCTGGGTCAATTTCACGACGGCGGATGGCCTTCCCGACAATCACGTTTTCTGCGTTCTGGTGGACGGAAAGCGCATATGGGCTGGAACCGAGAACGGCCTCGGCCTATACGAAAACGGTGCCTGGAAAATCTTTCGCCCTGCCGATGGACTCGCGCATCAGGCCGTGCTCTCCCTCGCTCTGGATCATCGTACCGGCGATCTCTGGGCAGGAACCATGGGCGGGCTCAGCCGCATTTCCGCCGGACGCATTGACACCTACACGCAACTGAACTCCGGCCTGAGCAACGACATTGTTTATGGAGTCGGTGTGCAGGGGGATTTCGTTTGGACGGCCACCGCCGCCGGCGCCAGTCGCCTCAACACCCGCACCGGCCAGTGGGATCTGTTCAACGAGCGCAACACGCCGATGTATGAAATCTGGACCTACTCGGTCAGTCCTGCCGCAGACAAAGTCTATTACGCGGTGTGGGGAGGAGGCGTGCTCGAATACGACCAGCCGACCGGGCGCTGGAAAGATTACAACGATCCCGATGGCGAGACCGAACTCGTGCTGATGAAAGATCAGGGACTCATCCACGAGGTCACGACCTCGGTGAGTTATGTCGACAAGATCCTGTGGGTGGCAACGTATTTCGGCGCAAGCCGCTATGACGGCCGCTACTGGCACAACTTTCTACAGAAAGACAGCGGCCTGCCCAGCAATTTTCTGAACCAGGTCAAGGCCGTCGATGCCAATTGCGCTTGGTTTTCGACCGATAAAGGATTGGCGTATTACGACGGAACTAATTGGGCGGTGTACACGCCCGCGCTCGATACCCACAAACCGGAGATGCTGGTGCGTGACGTGGCAGGGGCAGTTCACAAGATTGTGGTGCAGAGCGCCCCGGCGCACAACTACGTCCTCGGAGTGGATTTTCAAGGCGACGACCTGTGGGTCGCGACCGCCAAGGGATTAAGTCACGGAATTCGGCTGGATCGTTCTTCGGCAACAGCCAAGGTTTTAGAGCAGAAAGCAAGCGGCAAGAAGCGCTAAGCACAAATAAACAGGAGCCATCTTATGAATCTTCAGGAATTACTCGCAGAAGTGGAAACCGCCCCGGTTGTGAAGCGGGCCATCACCAACCATTCCACGCTGAATGAAGCCTACGACTACGGAAGCGCATTCTCGCGCGGAATGCGCATCGATCTGAATGGGGTGACCATCCTGTTGATCTCGGGAACAGCCAGCATTGACGAGCACGGACGCACCGTTCACATCGGCGATTTCCGCGCCCAACTCCAGCGCACGTTCGAAAACATCAGCAAGCTGCTCGCGGTCGAGGGGGCTACGTGGCACGACATTGTGCGCACGACGTGCTACCTGCGCGACATCGAACGCGACTATCAGGTGTTTAACGATGAGCGGACCGCGTTTTACAAGCAGCAAGGACTCGATCCCTTGCCCGCGTCCACCGGCATCCAGGCAATTCTCTGCCGCCCCGATCTGTTGATTGAGATTGAAGCGATTGCCATGTTCCGGCGCGAATCTAGTGCGGAGTAGACCCATGCGTCTCGCTTTCATTGCGATAATTGCCGCCGTGTTCGCCTGCCCGGCATTTGCGCAGACCTCCGAGCCTTGCGCGTGCGGCAAGAATCCTTCTGGCCCGCCCGCGCCTCGCTCGCTCAAGCCTTACACCGGCGCGCCCGAAGACTTGCGTCCATTCTCGAAATTTACGATCCCTTACCACGAGTTCTATCAGGATCTCATCGAGTACAACGGTGCGGCTCGCGATGTTCCTGATCCCGACCTGAAGGATCTGAGCGAGATTCGCATCGGATTTCTCGCTCCGCTCTACGATCATCCGGATCAGGAACTCGGCAACCATATGCTGAACGGCGCGCGCCTGGCGCTCGACGAGGCTAACGCCGCCGGCGGATACGGTGGCAAGCCTTTTCGGCTGATCACCCACAACGACTACGACAACTGGCAGAACAGCAGCGCCTCTGTGGCCGGCGTGGCGAGAGATTCCGCCATCTGGGGCGCAGCCTCGAACGACGCCGTTCGCATGATTTACGACGACAAGGTGTGGGCGATGTTCGGTTCCGTCAGTTCGGAATCGACGCACATCGCGCTGCGCCTCACGCTCAAGGCGGAGACGCCGCTGGTCAACAGCGCGTCGACCGATCCCACCATTCCCGAGACTGGGATTCCCTGGTATTTCACGGTCATTCAAGACGATCGCGTGCAGGGCTACACGCTGGCGCGGCACATCTATAGCGAATTGGGTTTCAAACGCGTCGCGATTTTGCGCGTGAACGACCGCTACGGGCGCTTTGGCGTCTTGAAATTCCGCGATGCCTCGCGCCGGCTCGGGCATCCCGTGGTCATCGAGCAGAAGTACTTGCGAGGCGATACCGACTTTCGCCGCCAGTTACAGGTCATCGAGGATTCGCGCGTGGATGCGATCGTGCTCTGGGCCGATATCGCTCCGGCTGCCATGATCCTCGAGCAGATGCAGGAACTGGGAATGCACCAGCGCGTCTTCGGCAGCCATCGCACCATCGGAGATGATTTGGTCAAATTAGCCGGCTCCGCAGCGGAAGGATTCGAGGCGGTTTTTCCCTACGATCCCAGCCGCACCGAGAAACGCTGGACGGAATTCACTCAGCGCTACGAGGCGCGCTATCACGAGAAGCCGGATCAATTTGCTGCTCTGGCCTACGATCAGATGCAAATCCTGCTCAACGCCATTTGCCGCGCCGGCCTCAATAAAGGCCGGATTCGCGACGCATTGACCGGTGTGACCGGCTATCACGGCGTAACCGGCGACATGGTCTTCGATCCCAACTGCAAGAACATTGCCCCGATGTTTCTTGCCCGCGTGCACAACGGGCAAATCGACTATCGCCGCATCACCATGGAGAAGCCCTACGCTCGCGTGGGAGAAAATGGCGTCTCGTACAATGGGCCACCGACTCCCAACCAAAACGCCGACCACATGCAGATTGCCGTCTTTGGTCCACATGCCGACGAAGCGGTGCGCGCGCGGGAGACGCTCCAACTGCTCAGCGCGTTGAACACGGCCGGAAAGCATATATCTCTGCTGGCGATTCCAACGGAGACCTCCTGGGGCAAGGCATCGAACGATCTGGTCAAGGCCGTTTATGACGATCACGTGCTCGCGCTGATCGCCCTCGACCGCGCCTCCAGTCACCTGGCGGAACAGATTGCGGTGAAAGCGTTCGTGCCCGTGCTGGCAATTTCCTCCGACCGCATGCTTACCTCCACAAATATTCCGTGGATTTTTCGCATGCCCCAAGGCACGCCCCTGCAGGAGGCCGTGAATTGCCTTTCCGCTGCGATCGACCGCTCGGGACCGAACCGCGCCGAAATTCGCAAGCTGCTCGCTTCCGGAGAGTCCGTCGCCGGCGTCCGATTTGATCCCACCGGCGAAGGCCAATAGCGAACGTTTTTACTGACATAGAAGCCGTTTCCCGAGCCTTCCGATCCCTCCAAAACCCGTGCCCACCGGGCTAAGTCACCCATTCGACTACGCAAAAAGAGGGATACCAAAAAGCCAAAAATCATATAAACTGCTGAAGCCCTGCGGATCAGGGCCGCGCCATGGAACTCGCTGGACCGCCGAAAAAATTGGCTGGCCGTTATGAGGTCAGGGAGATCCTCGGCCAGGGCGGCATGGGGCTCGTCTACCGCGCCTACGACACCGTCGTCCGCCGCGAAGTCGCCGTCAAGACGATTCTCGACATCCCCGATCCCGCCTCGCTACAACTTTTCTACAAAGAGTGCGATGTGCTCGCTTCCATGAGCCATCCCAACATTGTCGAAATCTTTGACATCGGTGAATTCGAAGACGAGGGCAAGAAGAAGCCGTACTTCGTGATGCCGCTTCTCCCCGGCACCACGCTCGATCATTTTGTTCGTAAAGCCAGCCATCGACTCACGGTCGAGCGCACCGTTGAAATCATCTCCCAAACCTGCCGCGGACTTCAGGCCGCTCACGAGCGCGGTCTGGTGCACAGGGATTTGAAGCCGAGCAACATCTTTGTGATGGAAGATGACTCCGTCAAAATCATCGACTTCGGCGTGGCCCACATGGCCGACACGCACACCACGCGGGCGCAAAAGGGCACTCTGCTCTACATGTCCCCCGAGCAGATTCAGTTGAAGCCTTTGTCCGCGGCGTCGGATATTTTTTCTTTGAGCGTGGTTTGCTATGAAGCGCTGACGGGAAGGCATCCCTTCCAGCGCGCGCGGGCCGACGAAGTTGTGGAAGCCATCCTGAACCAGAGTCCACCCCCCGCCTCCGAAGTGAATTCCGCCGTGTCTCAATCGCTCAGCCGTGTGGTTCACAAGGGAATGGCGAAGCAGGCGTGGCACCGTTTCTCGAACGCGCGCGAGTTGGGCGACACATTGGGAAAGGCGCTGCGCAACGAGAACATCGAGTTCTTCGATCCCGAGCGCACGCGTCCGCGGCTGCAACGCGCGACCAAAGCGTTGGCCGAGAGTGATCTTCAGTTTGCCGGCGAGATTATCGGCGAACTCGAAGCCGAAGGACACATGGACACGGAGATCGGCTCGCTCCGTCGCCAGCTCGATAATGCCGTGCGCCGCAAGACCCTGGCCCAGTTGCTCGACGCGGCCCGCGCGCGCTTTGAAGAAGAGGAAGACCCGCTGGCGCTGCAGAAATTGCAGGAGGCTTTGCAGATTGAGCCCGACAATGCCACCGCGCTCGCGCTCAAGAGCAAGATCGAGAATCGCCGTAGTGAGCGCCAGATCGAGAATTGGTATCGCCTGGCGAGACAGCATATCGAGAATCATGCGTACCCACACGCGCGCGAGGCGCTGCAAAATGTTCTGCAACTGCGTCCCAAAGAAAGCCGGGCCCTGCAACTGTTAGCAGAAGTCGACCGGCAGGAACAGGACTATAAAAAACTCCGCCAGGAAAAAGAACAGATCCATCGTGCCGCGATGGATGCATGGGAAAAGGGCGATGTAAGCAGCGCGCTGGCCAAGTTAGGCGTCGTCCTCGAACTCGACCGCAAAGCCCCGGATTCCGTGAACCGCGAGAGTGGAGCGCATTACCAGAGCTTCTACAACGAGGTGCGCTCTGAGCACGATGCGATGAACACCGCGTACGCGGAGGCGCGCAAGCTGCTTGCCGATCGCAATTTCGCCAAAGCGCTGACGACCTGCCAGACGTATCTCGCCAAGTACCCGACCAACGCGATCTTTCAGGCTCTGCGCTATGACATCGAGGAGCAGCAGCGGCAGGAATTGTCGGCGCTGATTGCGCAGGTCGACCACCAGGTCGAAGCCGAACCGGATCTCGACAAGCGAGTCAGCATCCTGCGCGAAGCCCTGGAGCAGCATCCCGGCGAATCGCATTTCGAGCGCGCTCTGCGCCTGGTGCAGGACAAACGCGATCTGGTGAATTCGATCGTTGCCCGCGCGCACCTGCACGAAGAGCAGGGGGCATTTAGCGACGCGCTGAATGACTGGGAGATTCTGCGGACGATCTACAACCCATATCCGGGATTGAAGTTCGAGGTCGAACGCCTGCAGAAGCGGCGTGATCAGCAAGCCCGCATTGAATCGAAAACGCGGCTGATTGAACAGATCGATTCTTGCCTGCATTCCAGTGACTTCGGACGCGTCTTCGAGTTGTTGCAGGAAGCAGCGAAAGAATTTCCGAATGATGAAGAGCTGCAGGAGCTCGAGAAGCATGCGCAGCAAGGAGTTGAACGCAAGACCGAGGCGCAGCGCCTGATGGCCGAAGGCCAGGAATTGTGCGCGCGGCAAAAGGCCGGGCAAGGTATCCCGCTTCTGCGTCAGGCTTACGAACTCGACGAAAACGATACGATCGCGCGCGCGGTGCTGGCCAACGCTCTGGTCGAGGAGGCCCAGGCGCTGGTCGAAAAAGATTGGCGCGAGTCGGAAAAATTAGCCAAAGAGGCGTTCGACCTGAATCCTTCGCATCCGATGGCGAAGACGCTGCGCACCCTGATTCTCGATCAGAAGCGGGAGACCTTCGTGGGCGAATGCGTCTCGCAGGCGCGCAAGCTCCAGACATCCGGCGATCTGACCTCTGCGCTCTCGCGCGTGGAAGACGGATTGTCGTCTTATCCCCGCGAGATGCGGCTGATCCAGATTCGCGATGCCGTCCAGCGCGATCTGCACGTGCAGCGCCGCCAAACGCGCCGCCGCGATCTGGAGGAGTTGCGCCGCCTGGAGAGCGAAGCCGATTCGGCGATCGATGTCGAGGCCAAGCAAACGCTTGGCGCCAAGGCGCGAGCGTTGGCCGACAAGTATCTCGAAGACGAAGAGGTGCTTTCCAGCGCGAATGGACTTCTGCAGAAGCTGAATCTGCCATCGGTGACGGGGAAGGGAAGCACTCCGGCCGCAACATCGGCTGCGACCTTGTCGTTTGCGGCGGCGCCGACTATCGAAACACCGCAGAGCCTGATTCCGCAGAAGGCCGAGGAAAATGCTCCCGCTCCAGCAGCCCAATCTGCGACGCCCAAATCTGAGGTACCCAAGTCTGCAGCGCCTGTGCCCTTCTCAGCGAAGCCGGCGCTTCCGAAGTCTGCGCCAAAAATACAGAAGCACTCGCCGGCTCTCCGGCCAGTTGCAATCAACAGCAAAATCGTAGTTGCGGCCGGTTCGGTCGTGGTGGTCTTGGCTGCACTCTTCTTTGCGCTGCGAGGACACAAACATCCCGCGGAGCCTGTGGTTCAGCAGGCGACAACCGTGCAGCCTGCCGCACCCGTTCCTCAGCCCGAACCTGCGCTGCCGGCCATCAAGCTCTCCTCGGATGCCGCTGCGGGTAAAATTTCGATCGACGATCAACCCCCTGTCGATTTGCAGGATGCGCAATGGGGACTCGACAAGCTGGCAGCGGGCGATCACACAATGAAGTTTGAAAGTTCCGCGGGTAACTTCGAGGTTTCGTTCTCATCCACTGCCGCAACCTTGCCTGCTGTGAAAACGCCGCTCTCCGCTAAAGGCGTTCTCGCCGTGATCGTCAGCAGTATGGGCGATCACATGCATGTGTACGCCAGCGATTCTGCCGCGAAACTGAGCCTAGACGCGCAATCCCCCGTCGACATCCCAGCGGACGGCGTCAATCTTCCGTCTGTGACCTCCGGCGCTCACGAACTAACCATCAGCCACTCCGGCGAAGAATATAAACTTTCCATCGATGTGACCGCAGCCCCTTCGCTGAATGCTTTCGTCGAGTCCGGGCAGAATGTAGGCTCGCTGGTGGTTGTCACCGGGCAGGACAAGACGAAAGTATTCCTGAACGGAAAAGCGCTCGAGCAGCAGACTAAAGGCGGCCAACTGCGCATCGCGAATCTTGAGCCCAAAGAATACGTCGTGCGCGTCGCCAAACCGGGCTTCCAGGATCTGCCAGACCAAAAGATTCGCATCCGCAAAGGACAACAGGGAAGGCTGGTATTCGGACTTCTCCCGGTGCCGCACATGGCGTCGCTCGTGATCCAGGGTGGACCCGCGGGTGCGGCTGTGCTCGTGGATCAGGCGAACGCCGGAACTGTAGCGCCGGACGGCACGCTGAATCTTTCGACGATTGCTCCCGGCGATCATGTCATCGAACTGCGCAAAGACCGCTTCAAGCCGCGTCAGATCAAGAAACATTTTGTGGTGGGAGCGCCCGTGACTCTCACGGCGGCCGATACCACGCTCGAAGTCGCGCCGGGAGAAGTGAAGATCACGTTCTCTCCGGCGGATGCGCAGATTACCCTGACGAAGCAAGGCGAATCGCCCGTTAAGGTCAGCAACGGCAACGCCGCGAGTCTGCCCGCCGGAACCTATACTCTTTCCGCCCGCACGAGTGACGGCTTTGTACGTACAGCAGCCCTTGATGTTGCAGCCGGACAATCCCGCAGTCTCGATCTTTCGCTGGCTCCGAGCGGGATGTCGCGGTGGGACGACCCGGCGGGCTGGAAACAGGAGAGGGGCGTTTTCGTTCGCAAGGGCGGCGAGTATGTCCTCTACGGCGTTTCGCCCACGTCCGGAATCTTCGTCTTTTCCGCTATGTTGACGAAAGGTCATCGGCTGCAATGGGTCCTGAACTACACCGATCCCAACAATTACGATCTCTTTCAGGTGGATGACAACAATTTTTATCGCACGGACGTACGGAACGGGCAGAAAGTGAGCGAGGCAAAAATTCCGCACAAAGGCGGTAAAAAGAGTTTTCGCACTTTCCAGGTTCACGTCTCCCCGACGGAAATCGTTCACCAGATCAAACAGGGAGATGTCTGGTTTGTGCTCGATCGGTTTACGCAGCCGGGCGCTAATCTTGCCCAGGGCAGGTTCGGGTTTTATCTTCCTGGCGGCGATCAAGTTTCGCTGTCGAACTTCGCCCATTATCTCGACCTGAATCTGCATTAGAGCACCCACGACTCCGCGCGCTTTCCTTTTTCTTTTGCAGAAACCTCGTACAATTTGAAAGTCGGTGCTTTCCGCGCTGTTGCTGACTGTATTTCAAAGATGCCAGATCCCACAATTCATGCTCGCCGAAAAGTGCGCGTGATCGACTCCCACACCGGAGGCGAACCAACCCGCGTGGTCGTCAGCGGCGCTCCTGATCTTGGAAAAGGGTCGTTGAGCGAGAGATTGCAGCGCTTCCGCCGTGAACACGACAGCTTCCGCTCGGCGGTTGTTAACGAGCCTCGCGGCTCGAACGTAATGGTCGGTGCGCTGTTGTGCGAACCGACGGACCCCGCCTGCGCCGCTGGCGTGATTTTCTTCAATAACGTCGGTTTTCTCGGCATGTGTGGTCATGGCACGATTGGCCTGATGGCCACTTTGTCTTTTATGAAGCGCATTGCACCGGGAGAACACCAGATCGAAACTCCCGTGGGAACTGTCAGCGCGGTCTTGCATTCCAACGGAGACGTGACGGTCAACAATGTAGCGAGCTATCGCCTGACCGCGAATGTCGTGGTCGATGTGCCGCAATTTGGCAAGGTGTTCGGCGATGTGGCTTGGGGAGGCAATTGGTTTTTTCTCGTGCGCGATTACGCGATGGAGATCTCGCTGAAGAACGTTGAGAAATTGACCGAATTCACCTGGGCGATCCGCCAGGCGCTTCAACAACAGGGAATCACTGGAGCGGGGCATCAAGACATTGATCACGTCGAACTCTTTGGATCATCGCGTCTGCCCTCAGTCGATAGCAAGAATTTCGTTCTTTGCCCCGGTAAAGCGTACGACCGTTCTCCCTGCGGGACGGGCACCAGCGCCAAACTCGCATGCCTTTATGCTGATGGCAAACTTCGCGAGGGACAAGTTTGGAAGCAGGAGAGTATCGTGGGCAGCGTGTTTGAAGGCAGCGTTGTGATACGCGATGGAAAGATATATCCGAGCATCAAAGGCTCCGCGTTTGTAAATGCCGAGTCGGAACTCGTGCTGGATCCGCTGGATCCCTTCTGCATGGGAATTTCAACATAGAGAAACCGCCGCGATACCGGCAGGCATATTGATTCATCCAGTAAGCAGGATTTCTTAACTTGGATTCAGGCGAGCTCATTCCGCACTTCGAAAAGTTGTTCGGCCAGACCCCAAGGATCTTCCGCGCCCCGGGCCGCGTCAATCTTATCGGCGAACACACCGACTATAACGATGGCTTTGTGATGCCCGCAGCCGTCGGCTTTTCAACCTGGGTAGCCATCGCGGAACGGCCCGATCGAAAATTGCTGATTCATTCGGAGGAGTTTCCCGCACATTTCGAGTTCGACCTGGATCGCTTGCCCGAAAGCCGAATCCGCCAGTGGTGTGACTATGTGCTGGGTGTCGCTAGAGTTCTTCAACAACGAGGATATAGCCTTCCCGGGGCGAATTTGCTGGTGCATGGGGAAGTTCCGATTGGCGCGGGCTTGAGTTCCTCTGCCGCAATCGAGGTCGCTTCCGCACTTGCATTGATCGGCGTAGGAAAATTTGCGATCCCTTTGCCGGAAGTTGCCACGCTGTGCCGGAAAGCCGAAAACGAATTCGTGGGCGCGCGCGTAGGCATCATGGATCAGTTCGTCGCCTGCATGGCGAAGAAAGGCCATGCCTTACTCCTCGATTGCCGCTCGCTCGACTTCCAGTTTGTGCCCATTCCTCCCGGCATCCGTCTGGTGGTGTGCAACACGATGGTCAAACACGATCTGGCGACCGGCGCTTACAACACTCGCCGCGAAGAGTGCGAGCGGGGAGTTCGCTATTTCGCCAGCAGGAATCCTGAGATTCGTGCGTTGCGCGACGTCTCTGTAGAAATGCTGGAACGATGTGCGGACGATCTTCCCGCAGTGATTCGGAAGCGGTGCACTCACGTCGTGCGCGAGAATCAACGGACGATCGAGTTGTCGCAATCGCTCGCTGCCGGCGACTGGCCGCGAGTGGGACAGTTGATGAGAGAGTCTCATCACAGCCTCCGCGATCTCTACGAGGTGAGCTGCCGCGAGCTTGACATCATGGTCGACGCGGCGGAAGGTTTGCCTGGATTCGTTGGCGGCCGCATGACCGGAGGCGGTTTCGGAGGTTGCACCATCAACCTGGCTCGCGAGAACGATGCGGACGAGTTCGCCGCCAAAGTAGCCGAGTTCTATCGCGAGGCCACCGGCATTGTGCCGAAAACCTACCTTTGTATTGCCGACGACGGAGCTGGTGAGGTCAGCTAGAGGTTGTCTGCCCTCCGGAGCTTGGCGCCCACGCCTGCAGCTTCACCAGCCAGTTCGCGGGTTCAGGAAGAATCGCGAACTTGGGCAAGTCTCCCCGCACCATTGCCACTTCGTCACAGCAGTGAAACCGCGGACAGGCGTGGCAATCCTTGTAGATCTTGTCGGGAAGATCTTCGCGTTGCGCCACGGAAAATCCTTGCCCGGCAAAGAAGTCCGGCTTGCGGGTGAACAGGCAGATGCAATCGACGCGATGCCGCTTCGCTTCCGCGAGCAATGCTTTCACCAGGCGTCCGCCCCCACCTTTGCCTTGAGCCCAGGGCGCAACCGTGATCGAACGAATTTCCGCCAGATGGGTCCCGTAAAGATGCAGTGCTCCGCAACCGATGATGCGGCCTTCATCTTCGAGGACCACGAAGTCCCGCACGTTCTCGCAGATTTCCGGCAAGGTGCGCGGCAGCAGCGTGCCATCCCCGGAATATGCCGAGATCAACTCGTGAATGTGTTCTGCGTCGGGCAGAATGGCTTTACGCGTGCGCATGGACCTCCTCGCGAAGCGATTCGATTTTCTTTCTGGCGATGGCAATGGCTTGGCGAACCCGGCTCGGAGCGGTGCCACCGGGAACATCATGAATGGCGAGCACGGCGGCCAGCGAAAGAGATGTGTAGAAATCTTCGCCGAACGCTGGACTCAGCGAGCGTAGATCCTCGAGCGGGAGATCCTGCAATTCGCAGTTACGCTCCACGCACATCTGCACCGCTTTGCCGATTCGCTCGTGCGCCATTCGCGACGGAACGCCGCGACTCACCAGGTACGTTGCCGCCGCCCATGCATTGATGAAGCCGGATTGCGCGGCCTGCTGCATGCGCTCGCGCTCGAATTCCACCGCCTTCATCCATCCGGTTGCAAGAGGCAGCATCTGCAGAAGCGCATCCGTGGCATGGAAAAGCGTCTCCTGCGTCTCCTGCAAATCTTTGTTGTAGGCCAGGGGCAAGCCCTTGACGGTCGTCATGAGCGCCACGGCGTTGCCCACAACACGTCCGCTTTTGCCCCGCACTAGTTCGAGCAGATCCGGATTCTTCTTCTGCGGCATGGCGCTGCTGCCCGTGGAATAGGCCTCAGGCAAAATGACGAATCCATACTCCTGCGAAGAGAACAGGATCATCTCTTCCGCCCAGCGGCTCAGGTGTAAAGCGATCAGTGACAAGACGTTTACGAACTCGATCACAAAGTCGCGATCACTGGTGGCATCAATGCTGTTCGCAGTCGGCGCGTCGAATCCCAAACTGTCGGCCATAGAAACTCGATCTAGCGGCAGAGTCGCGCCCGCGACAGCGCCCGAGCCTAACGGGCAAACATTCACACGCTTGCGGCAATCCGCCAGGCGGTCGGCGTCGCGCAGGAACATCTCCACGTACGCCAGCAGCCAGTGTCCGACGAGCACCGGTTCCGCTCTCTGCAGATGCGTGTAAGCGGGCATCGCCGCATCGGCCGCAGTTTCAGCGCGATCCACAAACGTAGCGCAAAATGCGTCCAGTTCCGCACGCAATTGATCGATGGCCGCTCGCACGTACAGACGCAGATCGGTTGCAATCTGCTCGTTGCGGCTGCGGCCGCTGTGCAGCTTGTATCCCGTATCGCCGATCAAAGCGGCAAGATGCTTTTCCACGAAATGGTGAACATCTTCCGCTTCCTTATCTTCCAGGAACGCCGAGGACGCCGCCGCACGCTCCGCAATCTGCTCCAATCCCTGCAGAACGCTGATGAGTTCATCCGCCGTGAGAATGCCAGCATTCTTCAATGCGCGCGCATGCGCACCGCTGGCCGCAATCTCATAGCTCAGCAATCGCCGATCAAATTCAAACGACCGCTGCCACCGTTCGAACTCCGGGTCCAGCGGTTGCCGGAACCTTCCCGACCACATCTTCATCAAGCGATCTCCATGCGTGTCCGCGCGCGCGACCGCGACGGCAGTCCCAGAATGCGGATGAACCCTTCCGCATCCTTCTGGTCATAGCTGTCGCCCATCGTAAACGAAGAAAGATCAGTGCGATAAAGCGAATTCTCCGATTCCCGGCTGACCACAGCGACGTTGCCTTTGTACAGCGCAAGCGTGATCTTGCCCGTCATCTGCGACTGTGTCTTGTGGACAAAAGCGTCGAGCGCCTCGCGCAACGGCGTGAACCACAGGCCGAAGTACACCAGTTCCGCATATTTCAGGCCGATGTGCTGCTTGAAATGAGCGACGTCGCGCTCCAGGCAAAGCGCCTCCAGTTCACGATGCGCTGTGATCAAAAGTGTGCCGCCCGGAGTTTCATAGCATCCTCGCGACTTGATTCCTACGAAACGGTTCTCCACCAGATCCACGCGGCCAATTGCATTGCGGGCGCCGATTTCGTTCAATAATTCCACCAACGACACCGGATCCATTTCCATCCCATTCACCGAGACCGGGACTCCCTGCGCGAAGCCGATGCTGACTTGCTCCTCCTGGTCGGGCGCATCCTGGGGCGAGCGTGTGATCTGCCACGTGGTCGGCAAAGGCGCGTTCCCCGCGTCTTCCAACTCGCCGCCTTCATGGCTGATGTGCCACAGATTGCGGTCGCGACTGTGAATCTTCTCGCGGCTCGCCGCCACCGGAATGCCGTGTTGCTCGGCATAATCCAGGCAATCTTCCCGCGACTTCAACGTCCACTCGCGCCACGGCGCAATGATCTTCAGTTCCGGAGCCAGCGCCTGATAGGTCAACTCGAACCGCACCTGGTCATTGCCTTTCCCCGTGCATCCATGAGCGACCGCCGTTGCTCCCTCGCGCAGCGCTACTTCCACCTGGTGCTTCGCAATCACCGGACGCGCGAGCGAAGTGCCGAGCAGATATTTGTGCTCGTAAACGGCGCCAGCTTTCAGCGCCGGGAAAACGTAGCCCGTCAGAAATTCTTCGCGCAAGTCTTCGACAATCACCTTGCTCGCGCCGGTGGCGTAGGCCTTCTCCACGACGGCCTCGATGTCATCTCCTTGCCCCACGTCCCCCACCATTGCGATCACGTCATAAGAATAGTTTTCCTTCAGCCACGGAATGATGATGGACGTATCGAGTCCACCGGAATACGCGAGGACGACTTTTTCAGGCATGAGCGCTCCTCACGGGCAGGCGCACCGCGCCGCCCAGCAATAAATAAAGAATGGATTTCTGAATGTGCAAACGATTTTCCGCCTGCTCGAAGACCACGGAATTCTCCGAATCCATCACCTCATCGGTGACTTCTTCCCCGCGATGCGCGGGCAGGCAATGCATGAACACCGCATGCGGCGCGGCTTCTGCCATCAGTTCGCGATTCACTTGATAGGGCGGAAAGATCGCGGCGCGCTGCGCGGCTTCGTGTTCTTGCCCCATGCTGGCCCAGGCGTCGGTGTAGACCGCATCGACGCCTGCGACCGCAGCATGAGGTTCCGTGAGAAATTCGAGTTGCGCCCCCGTCGCCTTCGCAATCTTCTTTGCCTCAGCAACAATCTGCGGATCGCACGCGTGCGTCTTCGGGGTCGCAATCCGCATCGACGATCCCAGGCAGGCGCAACTGAGCAGAAGCGAATGCGCCACATTGTTCCCGTCGCCGACATACGCCAGAGAAATCTTTCTCACATCGCCGAAACGCTCCTGCAGCGTGAAGTAATCGGCCAAAGCCTGGCAGGGATGCTCCACGTCGCTGAGCGCGTTGATCACCGGCACAGAGGCGTAGCGAGCCATATTCTGGATCGTCTCCTGCGAGAACGTGCGCAGCACGATGACGTCGACCCAGCGCTCAAGATTATGTGCGATGTCGCTCAACTTCTCCCGCGCGTCGAGACGGCTCTGCGATTGATCGACAAACATCGCTGTTCCGCCCAGGCTGACCATGCCCGATTCAAACGTGAGCCGCGTGCGCAGTGACGGCTTCTCAAAGAACATCACCATTTGCTTCCCGGCCAACGAGCGCTGGAAAACCGAGGGCCGCGACTTCATCAGTTCCGCCAGATGCAGCACCGCCTGCACTCCGTGCGGCCCGACGTCGCGGATTGACACCAGGTCCGGACACCAGAATGTGCTGGGAAATGTTTCCGGCATGATCGGCGTCTTACTTTGCAATTGCGTATTCAACATTAGCTCCTCATTCGACATTCGCTTCGAAATCAAAATCATGCGCCTCACGCGCACGTGACTTCGGTCCCACAATTCAATTTCGTCAGATAAAACTGCGGCAGGGCGTCGGCTTCGGCCGCCGGCAATATGCGCACTCGGCCTACGCCTTGCTTTAATGCCTGCGTGCAGGCCGCCAGCTTGGGCAGCATGCCTCCGCTGACGACCGACCCGGCCGCCAGATCCTGCGCCTGCTTGGTGTTGAGCCAGGGAATGACCGAGCCCGCCGCATCTTTCACTCCCGGCACATCCGTTAGGAAAATCAGCGCATTCGCGTGGCAGGCGGCGGCGCAGGCCGCGGCCATCTCGTCGGCGTTCACGTTGTAATACTCGCCATCCGCACCCAGCGCCAGCGATGCCAGCACCGGAATGCCGCCTTGCTGCCACAGAGCTTCGATCCAGCAAGGCTCGGCGAAACAAATCTCGCCGACGAATCCCAGATCGTTTCCGCGAACATGTTTCCGCCGTGCGCGGAACGTCATGCCATCTCCGCCGCAGAATCCGACCGCCGGCATGCCCGCGGCCTGGATCGCCGCCACCACCTTCTTATTGACCATGCCGCCGAGCACCATCAGAGCCACATCGCGCGTTTCCGCGTCGGTCACACGCAGTCCACCGACAAATTCGCTTTGCTTGCCGAGTTGCTTCAGAACGCGAGTCAAGGCGCTCCCGCCGCCGTGGACGACGGCCACGCGGTGCCCGTCCTGCGCCAGTTCCGCAATCGCCTTCGCGCACTTGCGCAAGGTGGCGGCGTCTTCCAGCGCGGCTCCTCCGATTTTGATCACGATCGTCACTGCAATCCTTCTCCCTCGCCCCATCCGTACATCAGATTCATGTTTTGCACCGCCTGCCCGGCCGCACCTTTGAGCAGGTTGTCGATGCACGAGATCAGCACCAGGCGCCGCCTATCCTCCGCCAGGCAAAATCCCAGATCGCAATAATTTGTGTGCAGCGAAAACTGTACTTGTGGAAGCTTCGGCGGCTGAAACACCCGCACCCACTGCTTTCCCGCATAAAAACTCCGAAAACACGATTCCACTTCGCCAACCGTCATTTCGCGGCTGAGCTGCACGTAGATCGTCGAGAGAATCCCGCGCGAAATCGGAAGCAAGTGCGGGGTGAACGTCAACTCTCGCTCATCCAACGCAAGCTGTTCCACCATCTCGCCCATATGCCGGTGATTGAAAACCGAATAGGCAGACAGGTTGTCGGCGACCGACACAAAATGCGTCTTCGCCGTCGGCTCTTTGCCCGCGCCGGAAACTCCCGACTTCGAATCGGAGATGATTCCGCGAGAGCGGTCGACGACATTGGCGCTCAACAGCGGAGCCAGCGCCAGAATTACGGATGTGGCGTAGCATCCGGGATTCGCCACCAGATTCGCGCCGGCGATGCGGTCGCGGTTCAACTCCGGCAGTCCGTACACGGCCCGTTCGGTCAGTTGCGACGCCGTGAGCGCGTCTGCGTCCTGAAAGTTATAGATCGCGCGATGCTGTTTCTCTTTCAGCCGCCACGCGCCGCTCAAATCGATGACTCGAATTCCCTGCGCGATCGCTTCCGGCACCAGCGAGCGCGAGACCTCATGCGGAGTCGCGAAAAACAGCAACTCAATGCCTTGCTCCTTCAGGGCAGGCCATGCCAGCGACTGCAGGGGATATCCTCCGTTACCCGAAAGAACAGGAAAAATGTCCGCCAGATCCGCGGCGCTCCCGTTGTCCGTTGCGCGACGAAGCAGAACCGGCTTCTCCAGTCGCGGATGGCGCAAAAGAAGTCGCGTCAGCTCCAGTCCCGAATATCCAGTCGCGCCCAGCACCGCAGTTTTGAGCTTTGCCGCCATTACCCCAGCATCTCCTCGATCCGTCCCGCCAGCGCCCGCGCCTCATCCTTGTCTGGACAGACGATCAGGATCGTGTCGTCGCCGGCGATCGTGCCCACCACTTCGCTCCAGTCCGTTTCATCCAGCGCCGCCGCCACCGGCTGCGCGCTGCCCACGATCGTCTTGATCACCAGCAGATTCTGCGCGGAACGAATATCCAGCACAAACTCGCGCACTAGCCGCGACACCGGTGGAAGCGCCACGCCGATCCCGCCTTCGCCCTGCGGCAGCGCATAGCCGTGCGCAGTCTTGCTGAGATTCAGGTCGCGAATGTCGCGGGAAAGCGTCGCTTGCCCCACCTTGAATCCCCGGCGCCGCAAATGCCGCTGCAGGTCCTCCTGGCTGGCAATGCTGCCGTGCTTCAGCACGTCCAGGACTGCCCGCTGTCGTAGAGTTTTATTCATAATGAATAAATATTCACTAGCATGAATAAATATCTTCGTATCTTAAGGGACTGGCCGCAAATGTCAAGCGGAAATCTCCGTGGGTGGTGGCTCAGTTTGTCACCTGCTCCTGGGGGTTCTCGGCGATCTCTGCGAAACCTCGGCGGCCTCTGCGGTTAAGCTGTTCGAGAATTTGCCGGCGCTCCAGAAAGAGAAACCAGGCGCAAGCGTCTCCGGCTTGGTAGACTACTTCGCGCTGATGGCATCCATGCGCGGAGACGCAATGAACTCGAAACCAGGTCTGCTGGCGGAACTTATTGCCGAATTTCTCGGGACGTTTGTCCTGATTCTGTTCGGCAACGGCGTAGTGGCCATGGTGGTTCTCTTTCCCACGAGGAATCCTGGGGAAACCATCCATGGCGGCTTCACCAATATCACCCTCGGCTGGGGACTCGGCGTGACCATGGGAATTTATATCGCCGGGAAAGTTTCCGGCGCTCACCTGAACCCGGCTGTGACTCTGGCGCTGGCGGTCTTCCGCAAGTTTTCCTGGAGCAAGGTCGTGCCCTACTCGATTGCCCAGACTGCCGGAGCGTTTGCGGCGGCAGCCCTGGTCTTCTGGAATTATCATCCCGCTTTTCAACAGGTTGATCCGCGATTGGAGAACACGGCCGGCATCTTCACCACGTTTCCTGCCTTTCCCGGGCTGCCGCAAGCCGGTTTTCTCGACCAGTTGATTGGCACCGGATTGCTCGTTCTTCTAATATTCGCGATCGTCGATGAGTACAACGCGCCTCCAGGAGCGAATCTCGCGCCGGCCATGATCGGCCTGGTCGTGGTCGCCATTGGCATCAGCTTTGGCGGCATGCACGGATATGCCATCAACCCAGCCCGCGATTTTGGTCCGCGGCTCTTTACCGTACTCGCCGGCTTCCGCAACAATGGCCTGACCGACGGTAGTCACGTCTGGTGGATTCCGGTCGTTGCCCCGCTACTTGGCGGACTGATCGGCGCCGCCATCTACGATTTCGGGATTCGCCGTTTCTTGCGTTCCTCGTAAAGACGAAGCGACATTCCGAGTGGTTTCTGGAAGAATCTGAAAGGTGCCATGAAATACGTTCTAGCTCTCGATCAGGGTACGACCAGTTCACGGGCGCTTCTGTTTGATCGCGATGGAACTGTGCGGGCGACGGCGCAGCGGGAATTTGATCAGATCTTTCCTCAGCCCGGCTGGGTCGAACACGATCCCGAGCAGATCGCTTCTTCTCAAATCCCGGTGGCGCTCGACGCGCTTGCCCAGGCCGGAGCCCAAACCAGCGACTTGACGGCAATTGGCATTGCCAATCAGCGCGAGACGGCGATCCTCTGGAATCGCGATACGGGAAAGCCCATTCACCACGCCATCGTCTGGCAGGATCGCCGCACTGCCGATTTCTGCGAGCGTCTTCGCAACGACGGCCACGGCCCGCTCATCCAGCAACGTACCGGTCTGCTCATCGATTCGTATTTCTCCGCCAGCAAGATCGCCTGGCTTCTGGAAAATGTTTCTGGCGCTCGCGCCCTCGCCGAATCCGGCAAACTTGCCTTCGGTACCGTCGATACCTGGCTGATCTGGAAGCTGACCGAAGGCCGCGTTCACGCCACCGACGCCAGCAACGCCTCGCGAACGATGCTCTTCAACATCCACACCGGCGATTGGGATCAGGAACTGCTCGACTTGTTCAGAATCCCGCTCTCCATCATGCCGGCGGTGCGCTCGTCCAGCGAGATTTACGGCGAAGTTGCCGGCGTTGCGGGACTGAACGGAGTTCCCATCGCGGGAGTCGCCGGTGATCAGCAAGCCGCGCTCTTTGGCCAGCGCTGCACCAGCCCGGGCATGACAAAGAACACGTACGGCACCGGATGCTTCATGCTGCAGAATACGGGTACGCGTGCGGTGCCATCGTCGAACCGGCTAGTCACAACGGTCGCATGGAGAATCGGCGACGTGACCGAGTACGCGCTCGAGGGCAGCGTCTTCGTGGGCGGCGCGGTGGTGCAGTGGCTGCGCGACGGCCTGGGGCTAATTCGCAAATCCGAAGAAGTTGAGGCGCTGGCGAAATCCGTGCCTGATAACGGCGGCGTATATTTCGTTCCCGCATTCGTGGGCCTGGGCGCTCCCCACTGGGATTCCTATGCCCGCGGTTCGATCTTCGGCATCACCCGCGGCACCACCGCCGGCCATCTCGCTCGCGCAGCCGTGGAAAGCATCGCGTATCAGGTCGCCGATCTGCTCGACGCCATGCGGCGCGATTGCGGCGATGCCGTTAGTGAGTTGCGCGTGGATGGAGGCGCCGTCGCCAACGACGGCCTCATGCAATTTCAGGCGGACATTCTGCAAGTTCCCGTCGTGCGTCCTGCGGTCACCGAGACGACGGCGTTGGGAGCCGCGTATCTCGCGGGCTTGGCCGCGGGTTTCTGGTCGCGCGACCAAAATTCGTCCGAGGAAAAAAAGGATCGCCGATTCGAGCCGCAGATGCCCGAGTCCCAAGCGCGGGCGCTTCGCGACCGCTGGAACGAAGCGGTGTCGCGCTCCAGAAACTGGGAGCCGGCAGCTCCCAACCGGTAGCGCGTCCTGGATGCCGTAGCGCCGCCGTCTCGGCGGCTGTCGTGGCGGCGTCTCGCCGCCACAGGCCACTCCCCCAGCATTGCACCCGCTTACGGTTCGTACCAGAAAACGGCGCCCTTCGTAATGGTCGGCAAAGTGAAGTCGACGTAATCTCTGTGGCGTACTCCCTCAACCTGCTGCATCTCCCCGAGGAACGGCAAATAGAATCCTTTCCCCTCTGACGCCGACGCGAGGCTCACGGTCACCCCACTTTGCGGAGTCTGGATCGGATTCGATCCGCCGCGCAGCCCGGCGAAGTTCGCCAGAAAGCACTGGATACGCCCATCGGGCCCTCGCGAAATCGAAGTCGCAATGTCTGTCGACGCCTGGATCTGCACTGTCTTTCCGCCTCTCAGGCTGGCGAGAAATTCCGCCTGCGAGCCCGGCGAAGCATGCTCGAAATCTTTTTCCAGAGCCGCGCCGTACGCCTTGCCCGGACAACTCGGAAACCGCACCACATGTTGCGCATCGCCGAGTTCGGTCGCATCCGTCCCGGTAACCACAACCGTTCCACCGCCCGCCGCAAACTTCTTCAGCCAATCCCGCTCGCCATCGTTCAGCACGCGGACATCCGGCAACACCAGCGTTCGCCCGTGAAACTCCGCCAGGGTCCGCGGCGTCACAATCTGAAACTCAAGATGCTTCTGCATCAGCAAAATCAGAATCCCGCGGTACGAATCAATAAATTCCCGGGCAAAAAAGTTCCGCGTCTCCGGAGAAAAGTAAACTCCAATCGGATCCACCGGCGCGCGCGGCAAATAGAAAGTCTTCTCATGCGCGGCAATCCACTCGAAAATCTTCTTCCTCGTCGGCAGATCGTTCGATCCCGCCATCGAGTGCCCGGGCGCATCCCAGAAGTTCGCGCCGACCATCACCTGCGACATCGCGAGATTCAACATCGCTTCCCGCGCGTCCACTTTCTTATCGCCGTCCCACGAGTAGTTCAGAATCCACGTCGCCTTGCCTTGCGCGAACGCACGAAACGAATGCATGCCCACCTGGTATCGAAACCAATCCAGCGGCTTTCGCGACGACGCCATGTGATCGCCTTCGCCAAATTCGTATTCATGCGCAATCGCGTCCACCACCGCATACAGGCTGTAGACGTCGGCGCCGACCCGCACCGCCTCTTCTTCGATCCCTGGATAAATCTCTGGAATGATCTTGATTTGCGGATTCACTCCCTTCGCGTTTTGCGCAATCTCAGCCAGAAAATCCGTGAAAGTTTGAATCCTGAATTCCACCCACTTGCGAAACGCCGGATCGGAAAAATCTCCCAGTTTTAAATCTTTCTTCGCATCCAGCCCGGTCTCCCGCTTGAACGCCGCCACCGTCGCATCATCGAAGCTCGCCCACGTGTCCTCCCAGCCCTCGAAGTGCGTCATCCAGTAAGGAATATCGATGTAAATGCCGTCGATGCCCGTAGCCGCGATCTGCCGCACGCGCTCCATATAAATCTTGCGCCACTCCGCGGCGTAAGGACTCACCCACACGTCCTCATCGCCGGCCCGAATCCAGAACGCGGTCCCGCCTCCAAAAATCGCCGGCTCCCCCGTAATCTTCCGCTGCAGCCAGTCGGGATGGTCTTTCGCCATCGTATGCGCGACCTTGTCCCCGTGCGCCGTGATGCATTCCGTTCCCGCAATGTAAACGAACGCGTGATTGCCGACTTTGTGCGCCGCCTCCGCCACCGCGCGAATCGCCTTCAGCTTCTCTTCCGGATGGACAAAGCTCTCGTACCGCCCGGGGATATCGTTGTCGACCTCAATCCCGTACACATCGCTTGCTTGCGCTTTTTGTACGATTTCGGCCGCGTCGCCGCCTTTCAGGCTATACGCGCCGATGCGCACGTAGTTCGTCCAATCCTGCTGGGACGAATCTGGAATGGAAGCAGAGTTTTGTGCAAGCAAGAAAATCCCGCACCCGCAAAGGATCAGCGCAGAGAACAGCCCGAGTATGGTTTTCATGAATGACCGGCCTGCAAACGCGAGTTCCGCACAGATCAGAAGGTCAGAACTCAAATCTCAATCCGAACTGGAAGCTTCGCGGATTTTCGAGTACCGTCCCTTGCACGCTGTCACTGGTAATTGTCCCGAAAAGCGGATCTCCCACGTACGTATTCGGCGGTGCAAAGCGCGCGTGGTTGAATGCGTTAAACATCTCCGCCCGCACTTCCACCCGCATGTTTTCTTTGGGCACAAACGACTTGTAAATATTCAGATCCATGTTGTGGATGCCGTCGGTGCGCAGCCCGGAAAAGTACCGTGGAGCATTCCCAGGAACCTGGTCGCCGGGATCGGCAAAGCAGTTGGCGTTGAGAAAGGCAGCAGGACTCGCATTCTGCCAACTCAAGGCCGCGGAGTGCACGCTGGTACCGGTCTTAAATTGCGAGCACACGACTTGAGGGCGCTGAGTGCCGTTCGCCAGACGCGCGTTGGACATGCCGAGGGACAACGGTTGTCCCGATTGCTCGGTGATGATCGTCGCCAGCGACCAGCCTCCCACCACCGCGTCGACCGCCCGGTTCATATTGCCGCCAATCCATTGCTTGCGCCCAATGGGCAGATCTACGACCACGGCGGCCGCTAGCCGCTGCGGCGTGTCGTTGCCCCCAATGCTGTGTTCCGCGGACAGGCGATCCAGTTGTTGCGGAATGCCGGCCCCGAGCGCACCCACCCAGTTGTTCCTGCCCGCCGACGAATCGTCGGTTGCCTTCGATATCGTGTAGCTACCCTCAAAACTGATGTGGTGCGTAGTGCGCTTCTGGAAACGAATCTGCAGAGCGTTGTACCAGGAACTGGCTTCCTCAATCATCAGCCCTTCAAAGTCGCCGGAGAATTGCGGGTACTGGTTCAACAGAGTCCCCAAGGGCAGCGTCGCCTCGCCGTAGTTCGAATTAGGTTCGTTGAAACAAGGATTGGAAGCGGTCGGCGTGCAAGGCGTATTGAACATGGAATAAAACGGGTTGCCCACATTCGTCTGAAGAAAGTTGCTTACGCAGCTATCTGCGGAGCAAGTCGAATCCGTCGGAGTGACCGCCGCGGTGATCTGCGCCAGCAACGCCGAAGGCATGAAAGAGCGGTTGTTAGTGCCGGCCCACGGCAGATGCGTGCTTCGGTTGGCGGAGTAGTCCACGCCGAGCACGGTCTGGCTGGGAAGCAGCCGCTGGATTCCCAGATTCCATTGGTAGATGTTGGCGTCTCGCGCCGCCGTCGTGCCCAGATCGTTCGGGTTCTGATATCCCCAGTTCGCAAACTGGCCGTACTGCGTACCTTGCGGACCCGTAAAGCCTCCCGGAAACGGATTCTCCAACGTCGCAGATTGGGTGGCGAAATTGTCGTTCGTGAAGAACAGGTTCGCAGTCTTGCGGAACGCTGAGCCGGGATACTGGTAGTTTGTGGCCGGGCTCATTCCGAAATAGATGCCCGCTCCTCCACGCACCACGGTCTGCTGATCGAGTTGGTACGAGAAACCCAGCCTCGGCCCAACGTCTTTCCAGTAAGTCGGGACCGTCCTCATGCTCAACGTCGGGAATTGCGTGGTGCCGAGCACCTGCATCGACGACGGGAAATTCAATCCCGCCGACTGCATCATCGCCTGGGTGCTGAGCGTACCCGCCGGCGCCGTTGCCGGGACAGAATTCAGTGGAATATTGACGCCGCTGTCAGCGGTGAAATTGCTGAACTCGATCTGGTTGCCGCGCGACGTATAAGGCGAACTCCACTGGTACCGCAAGCCCAGATTAATCGTGAGTTTTGGGGTCACCTTCCAGTCATCCTGAACATAAAACCCCGTCTCCAGCGACCGGTTCGCGACCGAGGGAGTCACCACCAGCTGACTGGAGGCGTTGATATTATCGCCGTAGCCAAAAGCCAGGCTGGCAAATGGATTGCCGGTTGAGTTCCCCGAAGCATCGGTATCGCTGTTCGGAGTCGGCGATGTCGTGTCATCCGTAAACGTCATGAAGCCGCTCGGGTAATTCGGCTGCCAGAAATTGTTGTAGAAAATTCTCTGCTCGCCGCCGACTTTAATCAGATGAGCCCCTTTGGAAATCACCAACTGCGTGGAGTAACTGACCAAGGTATGGGCAAAGGTAGTGTTAATGCAGCACTGATCGTAGAGATTCGTCCAAGGGGAACTTCCCTGCATCAGAAACGTCGGCATCTTGTCGATCCCATTAGCCGTTTGGAACACCGAAGGCAAGCCCTGAACGCCAGACGGCAGCGAGGCGTTGAAACTGGAGATCGTCGGGATACCCGGCAGCGACAGTTCGTGCACCCGGTCGACTCCTACATGGCTGGTCCAGATGGTCCGCGGGTTGATGGTCCAGGTATATTCCAGTGAAGCGTTTTGCGCCACCGTCACACCGCTCTTGATTCCGTCATTATCGAAGCCGTCGCCCAGGGTCAGCGGAGTCGTAAAGTTGCTCCAGCCTCGGCTGTAGCGGCCGCTGATGCGGTTCCGGTCGTTGATCTGGTGGTCTATCTTGATGTCGAACTGGTAGTCCGGAGCGTTCGCCAACGTCGTGAAGTTGTAGTTGTTGAACTCGTTCGCGTTGCTGGGTTGCGGATAGAGATTGAGGACGGCCAGCCCGATGGGATCCACCTCGTTGGCTGGAATGACATTCACTGCACTAATCGAGTTGCCGTTGCAGTCGAACCCGACCTGCGGCCTATTGCCACTCGGGCAAATCCCCTGCTTCGGGTCGTAAATAGGATTCGCTGCCCCCGAAAAATCGCCTTGCCGTTCCGCCATCGTTGGCACGGTTACAACTCCGCTGGACGCGCTGGAGCTTGCAACCTTCTCGAAATCGACAAAGAAGAACGTGCGGTTCTTCACGATTGGGCCGCCCAGCGAAAATCCACCCTGGTCCCGCTTGCTGTTCGGCTTTGGGCCGACGTTGGCGGGATTAAAGAAATCGCGAGCGTTCAGGTGCTGCACGCTGCAGAAAATACCAGCCACTGCCGTGGAACCGATCCGTTCCGCTCTTCATCACCATGTTTACGACCGTGCCGCCGTTGTTGCCGAACTCGGCCGAGAAGCTGTTGTTCTGCACCTTCATTTCCTGCATGCTCTCGATCAGGGGCTCGTAGTAGACGTTGGTATTCCCTCCCTCACCCTGTTCCGGCGCGCTGATCAGCGCGCCGTCCAGCCGTATCTCGGCGGTCGCGTTGCGCTGCCCGTTGGAAGTGAAGTTCGTTCCCGATGGATAGTTGTCACTGGTGCCCGACCCCGACACCTCGGTCACGCCCGCCGCCAGGAAAGTCAGGCCAAAGAAGTTGCGGTTGGCCAGAGGCAGTTCGTGTACATATTGGCTGCTGATCTCCGAGCCCAGCGTTGCGCTGTCGGTGTCGAGCAAGGGCGCCGTCTGCGTCACTTCAATGCTTTCGTTGACGCCCAGCGGATGCAGCACGAAATCCACGCTGGTCTGCTGATCCACCTGCAAAACCACATTCTTCTTTTCCGAGATGCGGAAGCCCGCCACTTGTACTTTCACCGTGTAAACGGCTGGGCGCAGGCCCGTGAAGAAATATTGACCGTGTTCGTCGCTATGCGAAGTCTGCGCAATATTGGTGGCGTCATTGGTGATGGTGACGGCGGCGTTCACCATAATCGCCCCGCTCTGGTCCGTCACCGTTCCGCGTACTTGCGCCTCGTACGATCCCTGCGCCAACCCTGCTGTCGACGCCATCAATGCCAGTAAAAATGCGCCGATAAAAGATGCGACGGAATGCAAGCTCTGACGATGGACGTGCATAGCGCCTCCCTAATAGCTTTCGTATCATTACGAGTCAACACTATTACTTTCGTTTATGCCGAAAGTCAAGACAAATCGCAGCCAAAAATGACCTCGGCCCCCTCCGACGATCTTTCCAGGTAGTGGGTCAGTTTCATTCCCACAGCGCGATAATTTCCGAGGGGTCATCCCGAAGTCCCGCGTTTTCACCAGCGGGACGAGGGATCTCTATAGGCATACAGCCGACGAAGTTCAAACTGACTCAGTACCTCTTTTTTTTCAGCCCCTTCATGGAGGAGCCGAGCAACCTTACGACTTCTTTCTTGTTTCCAGCGCTTTCGTCGCGTACCCTGCTCTCTCATGCTTCGGCTGAGCCCTCCCCGGCTGCGATTTGCTTCTGGCAGAGCTTGCCTGCTTCTATTGCTGGCCGCGGCTTTGCTCCCAGCGCACGCCCCGTCGGTTTCCGCTGTGCAGGCCGAACGGCAAGGCGACGTTCTTTCTCTTTCCAACGATGTCATCTCGGCGACCTGGTCTGTGCGGGATGGAACGCTGCGCTGGCAGAGCCTGTCTAACCGTCTCACCGGAAAGACTCTGCCGATCGATGAAAGCCCCTTCGAACTCGTGCCAAAAGAAGGCGCGGTGCTCCGTTCGCAGGACCTCAAATTGGTCGCTGCACCTTCTCTCGAAGACGTTCCCAATCCTGAGAATTCTTCTCGGGCTGCCGATCACGTGCCCGGCCGGCAGATTCGCATCGAGCTTGAGGATTCCTCCAAAAGAATTCGTGTGACCTGGAAGGCTATGCTGCGCGAGCACGCCAATTATGTTCGTGAAGAAGTCACGATTCACGCTCTGGAGCAGCCTCTCTCTCTGCGCCAGATCGTTCTCATCGATGCGGCATTGCCCGGTGCGATCGTGTCCGGTCATGCCAAAGGCTCGCCGGTCACGGCTGGAACCTGGTTTCTCGGTTTCGAACATCCTTTGTCGGATTGCCGCGTCCGCGCTGATCACGCCTCCTGCTGGCTCTCCCGCGAGTTGCCCATCCAGCCCGGCCAGAGGGTAACGTATTCTGCTGTGTTCGGAGCGACGCATCCCGGACAACTGCGCCGTGATTTCCTCGCCTATCTCGAGCTCGAACGCGCCCATCCCTACCGGACGTTCCTGCATTACAACTCCTGGTATGACTTGGGATATTTCGATCGCTACAACGAGCAAAGCGCCGTGGCAGAGATCAACCGCTTCGGCGACCAGCTGACGAGACAGCGCGGCGTCAAGCTCGACAGTTTTTTGTTCGATGATGGCTGGGATGATCCCACGAGGCTATGGAAGTTTAATCCCGGGTTCTCCGATGGATTAACTAAGGTTACGCAGGCAGCCGCGGCTTACGGCGCCGCGCCCGGAATCTGGCTGTCGCCCTGGGGAGGCTACGACAAACCGAAAGAGCAGCGCCTCGCCTCGGCACGCGCCCAAGGCTTCGAGACCAACGAAGGCGGCCTCGCGCTCTCTGGTCCGAAATACTATCGCTACTTCCGTGACACGTGCTTCGAAATTATCGACAAGTATGGAGTGAACCAGTTCAAGTTCGATGGCACAGGCAACGCGAACGAGGTCATCGCCGGCAGCGAATTCGATAGCGACTTTGACGCCGCGATTCATCTGATCGGCGAGCTGCGCGCCAAGAAGCCAGACATTTATATCAACCTCACGACCGGAACCTACCCGTCTCCATTCTGGTTGCTCTATGCCGATTCGATCTGGCGCGGCGGCGACGACCACAGCTTCGCCGGCGTCGGCTCCAATCGCCAGCGCTGGATCACCTACCGCGACTCGCAAATCTATCGCTGGGACGTGGAAGAAGGCCCATTGTTCCCGATGAATTCGCTGATGCTGCACGGCATGATCTTCGCCCGTTATGCCGAGCGCTTGAGCGACGACCCCGGCCACGATTTTGCGGACGAAGTGCACTCGTACTTCGGCACGGGAACGCAGTTGCAGGAGATGTACATCACTCCGTCGCTGCTGTCTTCGCAGGATTGGGATGTGCTGGCCGAGGCCGCGAAGTGGTCGCGCGCCAATGCCGCGACGCTGAAAGACTCGCACTGGATCGGCGGCGATCCGGCGAAGCTGGAAGTGTATGGCTGGGCATCATGGTCGCCCGGGAAAGCGATCGTGACCCTGCGCAATCCCAGCGACCAGCCGCAGGATTTCAAGGCAGATATCGCGGCACTGCTGGAACTGCCTTCTGGCACCGTGCGCTCATTCACAGCCACCAGTCCGTGGAAGGTAGACGCCGTAGCCTTGCCCTTCAGTATCCCCGCGCAACCACACTCGTTTCATCTGCAACCATTTCAGGTGCTGACCCTGGAACTGGTTCCCGATCATTCCGCGCGCCGATAAAATTCCTGGGCTGCATCCTAATGACTGTGGCTACTACCGCGCTGTCTTTGGCATCATATTGGCAGCAAGACCTTGACGATGAAAGCCGCTATTCTGTCGTCGCCGCGACCGATCTCGGAACGTCCTCTTCAAATTGTTGATGTGGCGAACCCGCGCATTCGCTCCGGGCACGTGCTGCTGCGCGTGCGCGCCTGCGGCGTGTGCCGTACCGACCTTCACATTGTGGAAGGAGACCTGGCGCCCAAGCAGCTGAGGATCATTCCCGGCCACCAGATCGTGGGCGAGATCGTCGCGGGCGCGACCAGCGAGCTTCCTTTGGGCACGCGCGTGGGCGTCTCGTGGTTGGGCGGGACCGATGGCACCTGCTCCTATTGCCAGCGTGGAATGGAAAATCTGTGCGACTCGCCGACATTCACCGGCTACAGTGTCGCGGGTGGATACGCGGAGTACGCCTTCGCGCGCTCCGATTTTGTCTTTCCGCTGCCCGCTTCGCTTGACGATCTGCACGCTGCACCACTTCTCTGCGCAGGCATCATCGGTTTTCGCAGCCTGCGTGTGGCGGGTGTGGAACGGGGCGAGCGCGTCGGGCTGTTTGGCTTTGGCGCGTCGGCCCACCTCGCGATCGCGGTGCTGCAGGCGTGGAAGTGTGAGGTCTACGTTTCAAGCAGAGGGAAGTCGCACCGCCAGTTCGCTGCGTCGCTGGGCGCGACGTGGGTGGGAGACGAAACGGAGAAGCCGCCCGTGGAACTCGACCGCGCCGTAACGTTTGCGCCCAGCGGAGACGTGGTGGTGGCGGCGCTCTCCAGTCTGCGCAAAGGCGGCGTGGTGGCGATCAATGCGATTCATCTCGACCGCATTCCTCAGTTCGATTACGACCGGCTGCTGTGGGGCGAGCGCCAACTGCGCAGCGTCGCCAACATGACGCGCGCCGATGCGCGGGATTTTCTCGCGCTGGCCGCGCAGATTGGCTTGCGGGCTAAGGTGACGGTGTTCTCGCTCGATCAGGCGAACGAGGCGCTGATGGCGGTGAAGAACGATGCCGTGGATGGCGCTGCGGTGATTGTGCCTTAGCTTCCTGCAGCTTTGGTCGTGGTTCAGCGTGGCACGCTCGGCTTCGCCTTCGCGGCACGGACGAATGCGTCCGTGGCCACATAAGCTGGCGTCCGTGCGTACATGCATAATGTTCCTGCAGGAACATTTGTCTTACTTTAATGTATGTACAATATGGCGTACGTCTATTGCCTGCTAAGGGATGCAGGTTTGGCTAATTTCCCTTGTTTTCGCTAATTCGGGAGGGAAAATGTGGCTACCAGGAGCACGCAGAAGGCTGCGGCTTGAGCCAGTTCGCTCCAGCCTAGCTTGCGCACTGCCAAGGGCGCCGGTTTCTGGATGAAGTAGAACCATCCACGGAAGAGAAGCGGAGCGAAGGCCAGGGAGGCGAATTGTGGCAGCAATCCACCTACACACGCGACCATGAGCGCGGCTGTGAGCAAGAGTTGGCCGGCCGCGAAAGCCCATCCGCGGGAGAGCCGGGCTCGGAAGCCCTCGATCCGCGCGGTGTGCAGGCGCAGCTGTACGTAGTGGATTTGGTTTCCGGCGAAGACCAGGTTCACGATCCAAAGCGTCCACGCGATTGCGTTGAATTTTCCGGTGATGACGTAGTACGCGGCCGGCGCTGCGGAAGTCAGGCCAATGGTGCCGACAATTTGCGACAGCATCCGCGTGCTCCGTCCTAATTTCTTGAGCAGGGCCTGTCCGGCGAAGGCCGCGCCGGCAGCGGCGCCGATCCACCATAAGCTGGCATTCCGGCCGGCCCACAGCAGCGTGCCCAGGCCAAGGGCCGCGACGCTCGCCAGAATTGCGATGGCGACGATCACCGTGCGGCGCTCGTCTTTGGTTTGAGCACGCATCGCCGAAGTTCCCAGCAAGCTTTCGAACGGAGTTCTGAGCCAGAACAACGCCAGGGCAGAGGTCAGCAACAGGGCGAATGGGACGATGTTTCTACTCTCGCGGAGCGCGAGGCCGGCGCCGGTGATCATGGGAACCAGCAGCAAGCCCCAAGCCCCGTGTTCGCGGGGCACGATCAGTGCGTGGCGGCGCTCGTGCTGAGCCTTCTCGGAGGGTAGTTCGGGTTCGCGGAAGGAGACTCGAATCTCGCCGAGATGTACGCGGCTCTTTCCGCCCAGGGTGTTCGAGACATAGGTCACCCAGGTTTTCTGTTGTTCTGTCAGCTTGGTTTGGTTTGCCATTATCGCCATCCAGCCATATGAATGTGTTGCATGCCCTTAACGGCGCGCATGTACTGCGCCCGCTCGAATGCGCCGGGATCGGGGCAGCGCAACTGGCTCATGCTGCCCTGCATCTGAGCGACGGATTCGTATTCGTGTTCTTCCATCCAGTCGCGCAGTTCGCGATCGACGTGGCGGAGATGATTGACGCCGTGGCGCATCAGCGATGAGCACATCATGGTGACATTGGCGCCGACCATGAGCAACTTCACGACGTCTTCCGCGCTGTGAGCGCCGCCGGTAGCGGCCAGACTGGCGCGAATGCGGCCATAGAGAATTCCGATCCAGGTCAGGGGAAGGCGCAGCGACTGCGGCGTGCTCAGCAGAACGTTGGGACGGATTTCCAGTTCCTCGAGATCGATATCCGGCTGGTAGAAGCGGTTGAAAAGCACCAGGGCGTCGGCGCCGGCATCGTCGAGACGGCGAGCCATATTCGCGAAATTGCTGAAGAATGGACTCAGCTTCACCGCGACCGGAATGGTGACGGTGCCCTTCACAGCGCGGACGATATCGAGATAAGTCTTTTCAATGTCGGCGGCGGTGAGCTTGGGATCGGTGGGAATGTAATAAATATTGCACTCGATGGCGTCGGCTCCGGCGCGCTCGATCTCGCCGGCGAATTTCGTCCATCCGCCGAGTGTCGAGCCGTTGAGACTGGCGATGATGGGGATGCGTACGGATGCCTTAGCCTTGCGGATGTGATTCAGGTATCCCTCAGGTCCGGTGTGGAACTCGCTGGCCTGGGGAAAGTAGGTAAGGGATTCGGCGAAGCTCTCGGTGCCGGCTGAGAGGTGGTAGTCGAGATCGATCTCTTCCTGGCGCAACTGCTCTTCGAAGAGCGAGTAGAGTACTACGGCGGAGGCTCCGGCTTCTTCGAGACGGCAAATTCCATCCACATCGCGCGACAGAGGAGAGGCCGAGACTACCAGCGGGGATGACAGCTTCAGTCCGAGATAGGTGGTGGTGAGATCGATCATCGACTTCTCTCCTTCGTTCGTCCGTTACCCGTGCAAGTTCAAAACCCCCACCCTGTCGCTAAGAACGCGACAAGGGTGGGGCACCCTCTTATTTTTTTGCTCCCACCGGCATTATCTCGGGTGCGGGTGCCGGTTTGGAGGCGGGTTCTGCCGCTTGTTCTGTTTTGCGACTGGCCATGTATTCGTACATGTGGAAGCGGTTCTCCACGTCTTGTTGCGCCAGTTTCCACAGGCGCTCTGCGTCTTCGGGTTTGCTCTTCGTCAACATCTTGAAGCGTGTCTGCTGCAGCAGGTATTCCTGCACTTTGCGAGTTGGGGCGCGCGAGTCAAGAGCTAGCGGATTCTCGCCGATCGCGCTGCGTTCCGGGTTGTAGCGATAAAGCAGCCACTGTCCGGACTCGACCGCAACTTTCTGATCGGTCATTGCCGTAGTCATGTCGATGCCGTGGGCAATGCAGTGCGAGTAGGCGATGATGATGCTCGGTCCGTCGTAGGCTTCGGCTTCGAGGAAGGCCTTGAGCGTGTGCTCGTCTTTCGCTCCCATGGCGACACTGGCAACGTAGACGTTGCCGTACGTCATGGCCATCAGGCCGAGATCCTTTTTCGGACCGGGCTTGCCGCCGGCGGCGAACTTCGCGACCGCGCCACGAGGAGTGGCTTTCGAAGCCTGTCCGCCGGTGTTGGAGTAGACCTCGGTGTCAAGCACGAGGATGTTGACGTTGCGTCCGCTGGCCAGGACGTGATCGAGCCCGCCGTAGCCGATGTCATAGGCCCAGCCATCGCCGCCGACGATCCAGACGGATTTCTTTACCAACATGTCGGCCACGGCGAGAAGCTGTTTCGCTTCCGGCGAGTTGAGCGCGCGCAGCTTTTCTTTCAGGATGTCAACGCGCTGGCGCTGCTCGAAAATATCGGCTTCGTCCTTCTGCTTGGCCGTGAGAATAGCGGTGACGAGATCGTCACCAAGGTCGGCGGCCAGGCGGCGCAGCAGTTCGTGGGCGAATTCGGTCTGCTTGTCGATGGAGACGCGGAAGCCCAGTCCGAATTCGGCATTGTCTTCGAAAAGCGAGTTCGACCATGCCGGACCGCGGCCGTCGGAGTTCTTCGTCCAGGGAGTTGTGGGCAGGTTGCCGCCGTAGATCGACGAGCAGCCGGTGGCATTGGCGACTACGGCGCGGTCGCCGAAAAGTTGTGAAACGAGTTTGATATAGGGAGTTTCGCCGCATCCGGAGCAGGCGCCGGAGAACTCGAACAGCGGCTCCTGCACTTGTTGCTGGCGGATGGTTCCGACTTTGATCTTGCGGCGATCGAGTTCCGGAATCTTGAGGAAGAAATCCCAGTTCTCGCTCTCGGGAGCGCGCAGGGGAGGCTGCGGCACCATGTTGATGGCCTTCAGGCGGACTTCGCTCTTGTTCTTGACCGGGCAAACATCGACGCAGACGCCGCATCCGGTGCAATCCTCGGGCGCGACCTGGATGGTGTACTTCATGCCGGCCCATTCTTTATCGCGCGCATCGCAGGATTTGAACGTAGACGGGGCAGAGGCGAGTTCCTTGCTGTCGTAGACCTTGATGCGGATGACGGCATGCGGGCAGACGATGGCGCACTTGCCGCACTGGATGCAGATTTTGGAATCCCACGCGGGAATCTCGAGAGCGAGATTGCGTTTCTCCCACTTCGCGGTGCCGGTGGGGAAAGTTCCGTCGCAGGAGAACGCGCTTACGGGAAGCTCGTCACCGCGTCCCGCGTAGATGGTGCCGAGCACGTCGCGATCGAACTTGGGAGCGCCCGGAAATGCAGCCGGAATTTCGCTCTGGCTGGTCACGGCCGCGGGAATCTTTACTTCGTGCAGATGGGCGAGAGTTTCATCGACCGCCTTCATGTTTTTCGCCACAACGTCTTCGCCTTTGCGGCCGTAGGTATAGCGAATCGAGTCGCGGATGGCTTCGATGGCTTCGTCGCGCGGCAGGACTTTCGAGATGGCGAAGAAGCAGACCTGCATGATGGTGTTCATGCGCGAGCCCATGCCGGTGTCTTTGGCGACCTGGTAGGCGTCGATCACGTAGAACTTGGCTTTCTTGGCGATCAGCTGCGATTGCACTTCGCGGGGCAGGTGGTCCCAAACTTCGTCGGGGCCGAAGGGGCTGTATGAGCAGGAATGTGCCGCCATCCACCAGCGAGCTGAGCATGTCGTAGCGCTCGAGAAAAATCCATTGATGGCAGGCGACGAAGTTCGCTTTCGAAACCAGGTAGCTGGAACGGATGGGCTGCGGTCCGAAGCGCAGGTGAGAAACCGTCATGGCGCCGGATTTTTTCGAGTCGTAGACGAAGTATCCCTGGGCGTAGTTATTGGTGTTCTCGCCGATGATTTTGATGGAGTTTTTGTTGGCGCCGACCGTGCCGTCTGCGCCGAGGCCGTAAAACAGGGCGCGGACTACGCTGTCGGGCTCGGTGGAGAAGGACGCATCGTAATCGAGGCTGGTGTGGGTGACGTCGTCGTTGATGCCTACGGTGAAATGATCTTTGGGTTCGGGCTTCTTCAGGTTGTCGTAGACGGCCTTCACCATGGCAGGAGTGAATTCTTTGGAGGATAGGCCGTAGCGGCCGCCGAGCACGGAGGGTGTATCCTTCATCGCGCCGTAGCCGAGCTTCAAGCCTTCATTCAAAGCGTTGACGACATCCAAATAAAGCGGCTCGCCGATTGCTCCTGATTCTTTGGTGCGATCTAGGACTGCAATTTCGCGGACGGTGGCGGGGAGGGCTTCGAGGAACGACTTCACGGAGAAGGGACGATAGAGGCGAACTTTCAGCAAGCCGACTTTTTCGCCGTGGGCATTGAGATGGTCGACGGTTTCGTGGGCGACTTCCGCGCCGGAGCCCATCATGACGATGACGCGCTCGGCGTCGGGTGCGCCGACGTAGTCGAAAAGCTTGTAGCTGCGTCCGACAACCTCGGCGAACTTGTCCATCACGGCCTGCACCATGGCGGGGGCGGCGTCGTAGTAAGAGTTGGCGGCCTCGCGAATCTGGAAGAAGACGTCGGGATTCTGGGCGGTGCCGCGCAGCACGGGATGATCGGGCGAGAGCGCGCGCTGGCGGTGCTCGATGATGCGGTCCATGTCGATCATGGCGCGCATATCGTCTTCATCCAGCATTTCGATCTTGTTGACTTCGTGCGAGGTGCGGAAGCCGTCGAAGAAATGCAGGAAGGGAATGCGGGTTTCGAGCGATGCGGCATGGGCGATCAGGGCCAGATCCATGGCTTCCTGCACGGAGTTGGAGCAGAGCATGGCCCATCCGGTGGTGCGGCAGAACATCACGTCGGAGTGGTCGCCGAAAATCGAGAGGGCGTGCGTGGCCACGGTGCGGGCGGAAACGTGGAACACGGTCGGCGTCAGTTCGCCGGCGATCTTGTTCATGTTGGGGATCATCAGGAGCAATCCCTGGGAAGCGGTGAAGGTGGTGGAGAGGGATCCGGTCTGCAGGGCGCCGTGAACGGCTCCGGCAGCGCCGCCTTCGCTCTGCATTTCAATGACGTGCGGCACGCTGCCGAAGGCGTTGGGGAGGCCCTCGGACGACCACTGGTCCGCCCACTCGCCCATCGGCGACGAAGGAGTGATGGGATAGATGGCGATCACTTCGCTGACCCCATAAGCGACGTGAGCAACCGCCTCGTTGGCGTCCATGGTCTTAAATTTGCGCTTCATGAAATCCCCCGTTCGGAATTCTCGACGGGAACCACGGGAGTGGTCCTGCGATAGATTCAGGATGCAGGATAGGGGGTAGGGATGTCGGGACGTGGGTTCACAGCCTTGTGTGATTGAAATCACATCGAAGCGGAAAGTGGCTGAAAAATGAAGGTGGTACGGACCTAGGTAACCTTCGGCCTTTCTTTTCCCAGGAGGGGAAAAGCTTTACCGCAGAGGTCGCTGAGGATTCGCAGAGATCGCTGAGTGACCCGGAGCGCGGGCAAAGTGAGTTACTAGCACTGGGCGGTCAGGAATTGCGTATCTCGCGCGCGTGATGGGACAATGATTGCTTATGCATAAATCGTTGACCGCAGTGGTGCTTCCAGTTCTTGCGGCCGGGATGATGCTGCCGGGCTATGCCCGGGGGCAACAGAGTCCGGCGGCTCAAAGTTCACAACATGCCTCCAAGCCAGCGACGGGGACGTCCGGCACGAAGACTTCTACGGCGAAGAAGGCGCCGGCTACCACTGCGAAGAGCCCATTCGCATTGAAGACGCAGAAAGAGAAGGCGAGCTATGCGCTCGGCATGAGCATTGGGACGGGGCTGCATCGCCAGTCGATACCGGTGAACCCGGCCATTGTCGCTCGCGGGCTGAGAGATGCCATGGCGGGCGGCAAGACGCTGATGACCGAAGATGAGATGAAGGCCACGCTGCAGCAATTGAGAGCTGACGTAAATAAGCAGCAGGAAGCGAAAGCGCACGCGGCGGGCGAGGCGGGCCGGAAAGAAGGGGAAGCATTTCTGACGGCGAATAAAGCTAAGCCGGACGTAACTACGCTTCCTGACGGTTTGCAGTACAAAGTTTTGAAGGAAGGGACAGGGCCGAAGCCGACGGCGAACGACACGGTGAGCGTCAACTATCGTGGGACGTTGCTGAACGGCACCGAATTCGATAGCTCTTACAAGCGTGGGCAGCCGGTGTCTTTTCCGGTGGGCGGAGTGATCCGGGGATGGACGGAGGCGCTGCAATTGATGCCGGTGGGATCGAAGTGGCAATTGTTTATTCCGCCCGACCTGGCGTATGGGGACAATCCCCCGCCGGGCGCAGAGATTACTCCCGGGGCGACATTGATTTTCGAAGTGGAGTTGCTCTCAATCGGAGAGCAGAAGAAGTAACGTTCGCTCTTGATTCGTCAGAAGGGCCGCCTGCTTGAGCGGGCGGCCTTTCTTGTTTTTCGGCGATATTGTCTGAGAATAGAAAAGACTTTAACCGCAGAGAACGCTGAGGATTCGCGGAGATCGCTGAGGTACTGCGGGAGCAAACTAGCCACGACGGAACGCGGCGGAACATTGCTGTGAGATTTTTGGGCACGGTGATCCGGCGAGCACTCGTTAGAGAGCGCGTCCCAGGTGCTCTTCTGCGGAGAGGTTGGCGCCAGCCAACAGCAGCAGCCCGGACAGGAAAGCCCAGAACATCATGCTGACGGAGAGCGCGAAGGGGCCGTAGACTTCCTGAAAATTCAACCAGGGCAGCGCCAGGATATAGGCGTATTTCAGAGCTTCGGAGAGCAGTCCCATGATGATGGCCGCGGGCAAGACAGCGCGGGCGGGCACTTTGCCGTTGGGCAGCAGCCAGTAGATCAGAAAGAAGATCGCGATGCTGGCGGCGATGGCAAACACTTTCATCACGACGAAACCGACCAGCCGGACAAATCCCGTGCCGTATCCGCGCAGCAGGAATTGCATGAAGGCGACTGGGCCTGCGGTCAGCGCGATGGAAAGCAGGGCCAAAGCGCCGCAGGCAAAGGCCAGTCCGAACGAGACCACCTGGTTTCCGAGATAGGAGCGGTTGTTTTCGAAGCGCCAGATGCGGTTGAGCGCGACCTCAAGCGGCAGAAAGACTCCCGACGAGGTGACCAGCAGAATGACCAGCGAAACCAGTTGCACGCGCTGGCGGGAATTGACCATGGAGTTGAGATTACGAATCACGAAGTCCTGGCCGGCCGGCAAGTAGTCGCGCAGAAGCTGCAGAACGACCTCGTACATGACGCGCGAATGAAAGACGCGGCGGATCAGGGTCATCATGAGCACGACGAAAGGGAAAAAGGAGAGGATGGCGTTGGCCGCCACGGAGAATGCGAAGGTGTGCACCTCGGTGCGCATCAGGTAGCGGGCCGTGGACACGACCAGGCTGGGACGCCTGCGGCGGAGAGGACGAACAGGCTGCGCCGGCGCCGGTTCGGATCGCGGCAACGTCGAAATCGGGGGATCGGCCATGGGGGAAAGTTCAATCGTACCAGAGAGGCGGACGGGGTCCGGGAGGGCGGCAAACGGAAGTTTCGGGGGCGGTTACCGGGCAATTTCTTTATCTTTGTTAAAGTTATGAGAGATGGCGTAAGTGACTATAGGTCATATTTCGATTACTTTCTAATTTCTCTTGCGAAACGTTTTAATACTGCTTATTATCTTGTGCTCAATACCGGTTTGTAGTCCGGTACTGAGACCAGAGGTAGGGTTGACGTTGGTTGTGTGGTGGAAACGCGCCAAATTGTCGGACTCCGGAGTTCCCACAGCGAGAGGTTCTGCGGCTGGGGAATTGAGGAGTCTTTTCCTTTTTGGAAGTAACTCCCCCTGCACTTCATAAACGCAACCGAACATTCTGACGGTTTCTTGAGGGGGGCTTCGGTCGATTGGAGCGCAATCCGGGAACCTGAAAGAACAATTCTTCGCGATTGGTGAAAGGAGTTTTATCCGTGAGAGAGAAAGGTACAGTGAAGTGGTTCAACGGGGCGAAGGGATATGGATTTATCCAGCGCTCCACGGGGGAAGATGTGTTCGTGCACTTCTCCGCGATCCAGGAGAACGGCTACCGCACACTGAATGAGGGTGAGACCGTGGAGTTTGACCTGCTCAAGGGCCCCAAAGGCTTCCAGGCGGCAAACGTCGTCCGCGCCTAATCGGGCGATCGGAATTGAAAGACCCCCTCCCGGTTCCCAGCGGGAGGGGTTTTTTGCTGGGCAGAATCCGCTTGCTCGTGGGATCTTCGAAACAGGTAGCGGAAGATGTACGTTACGCAAGAGGGTCTATACCCAGGCGGCGGGTCTATTGATTGTTCCTCCAGCTCCATCGGGCACGACATCGGCAAACTGTGCTTTTGACAGTAGAGAAAGCGGAAGGTCTCGATGCTTAGAGGCCGCTAGCCGGAGCTCCACAGCTGCTCCTCGAATTGGGTCGCGGAAGGGTACATAAACGGTAATGGTCTTTGCCGGAAAGCGCAGGCGGACCATATTGACCGAGGGAACTAGGTCTGAATCTCCACTGAATAAAACCAAGTGGTCGCACAAATCTTGGTACGTATCATCCAACATCGCGATCGCGATATTGACGTCGGTTCGTTTCTCCTCGGGAACCTTGAATTTCTTTGATGTTGGATGAAGACAGCCGATCACGCCGCATTTCACGGTTTTATCTTTAAATTTTCCCAGCACAACATTCACTAAAGGAGTAGTGGCGAGAGCCTTTAGGAAGGCTTCTTGATTTGGTTTCGTCGGGCCGCTTACCAAAGCGGTAAAATAGCGGATCGCCTGAATATCATCGTGCGGGCGCAACAGCTTGCAGTAGCGTTCGAGATTAAGCCATTTAAGGCTTGGCGCAGACTTCACCGCCCCATAATAGAGATTGAATCCGTCTATATAGACGATCACTCGTGGTTTCCGCAATGACACTGTTGCGGCGGGTACTGCCATAAAAAGTAAAGGGCAATCATGTAGATTGCCCGAACCGGCCCGATAGCAGCCGGGGAGTCGTGCTTACATAATACCAAGGAAAACAGGAATGTCAACCGGAAAATCGACCTAAGTCCTTGTTTACCAATGCCACTCCCGGCGCAAAAGCGGACAGGCTGAAAACAGATTGGAAACTAGGATGGCCAGCGACGCGTTTTCATCTCCTCGTCAAAAACCGGTAGCTGCGGCTGCGGTTGTCGGGTGCAGGCCGACGATCTGATGGATGTTGGTCATTTTCAGGATGTGCTCGACGTGCGCGCTGGCGCCGGCCACGCGCAGCTCTCCTCCCGCCTGTCTCATTTGCCCTGCCACGGCGACGATGATTCCGATGCCGGTGCTGTCGAGGTGGGTGATGCCGGAGAGATCGAAGATGATTTTCTTCTGGTTCTCATCGACAAGTTTTTTGGTGGTCCATTCCACTTGCCGGCAGTCGTTGCCCATGGTGATTTTTCCCATCATTTCGAGGACGACGATGTCAGGCGGAAGTTGCCTGGTGTGAATGGTCAAAGGCATAGGTGGAACTCCTTTTGAGGGTGCGGAAGGCGCTTAAAAACCATTGAACAGAGCAACGTCAGTATCGGCGCGCACCGACAATGCGGTATGCAAAATCATCTGGCCGATTATAGGGGAGCCATCTTAGGACGGCGGGACGGGGTCGGTCAACAAATCTGAACGGCGGGTAGCGGCTAACCTTGAATCTTGGATATCGCCTATCGCGGGGTCATCCCGAAAGCCAGCGCCTTTCAGCGGCCGAGGGATCTCATTTCTCATGACTTCGTGGGCGGGAGATCCCTCCCTCCGCCTGAAAAGCGGCTCCGGTCGGGATGACGCCAATTCCGAACGGCTCCGGATTTCAAACTGAGCCACTGCCGAACAGCGGGATCTATGCACTCTCTCTGCAAGATTGCATGGCCCTTCGCTTCGCTCACTATGACAAGGAGATGAAACGCTCCCCTTCGCTTCGCTCGGGGTCGCGGGGCGGACCCTTCGACTTTGCTCAGGGCAAGCTGCGTCCGCCCCTACATGCCGATCAGCGTACCTCGAGCGAGACCAGGTCGCCGTCGGGGCCGCCGCGCGACTTGTAATTGACGGTGACCTGGCGATCGCGCCAGTCGCAGGAAAAATCGTCGGCGCCGATCAGCAGCAGGGCGCGGTAGTCGGGAGCGCGAAGTCGCAAGAGTCCGGATTCAGAATTGACCGTGAGCAGCGCCGAGGGAGATTGGGAACAGTCCACTCTGACCAGCCGGCCTCTGGCGAATTTGGTGGGACGCCTGTCTTCGGGCCCGGGCTGATCGGGTTTTTCTGCGGCTTCGCGCTTGGCCGCATCTTCGTCAAGTACATCGAAAGGTGTTTTCTGTGGGGCGTACTTGGGCTGCGCCGCGTTCGCGTCCATCGAGATGCCGTATTTCCGTTGGGCTGCGGCCTCCTCGAGCAGTTCGCGGGCCTGCGCGGCAATTTGCGGATTGGCGCTGGCTTTCAGGCGGTCGAGCAGACGATCGGCGGCCTCCCAATTTTTTCCGGCAACGTAAATCTGCGCCAGGTGAAATGAGTAGCGTTCGTCGCGCGGGCTCAAAGCGATGGCGGAGCGCTCCGCCTGCAGCGCGGCCGTCGGACCTCCGCCCTCGTTGCGGGCCAGAGCCAGCAAGTCGTAGGCGTCCGCCATTTCCGGATACCAATCCAGCACGGCCTTGAGATCGAGCATCATATTCGCCAGGCCCATCATGTCCGCGTGTTTGGCCTGTGCCATGCGGTATTTCAGAACCGAAAGGTAATAACGCACCCACAGGTCGCGCGGATTAAGTGAGGCGGCGTCGCGCAGTTCGGTGAACGCGTCGTCGAATTCATTGTGCTGGATATGGTCCCACGCCAGAATGCGATGGGCCAGCGGGTTGCCGATGGCGTTGATGGGGAGTTGGTCGGGATCTTCGCCCACTCTTCTGTTTTCTCGAACTTCTATTTTTTGATCGGCGGCCGTGGGCGTGGTGGCCAGTTCCTGCAAAGTCTTGAGGCCAAATTCACGGCGCTCGGGAATGCGGATTTGGACGCCGGCATAGAGGGCGCGAGCGTCGGCCTCGGGCAGCGGAGTTGCGGTAATCGCGGAATCGCCCGCGCTGACAGGAACGGGAAAGCGTTCGACCTGATCAGAATTCGTGGGCGTATTTTGGTCCGGGTTTGACTGCCGGGCCGAGTCCACCGCCGAAACCAGTTGCGCCTGAGAATGGAAATAATCTTTCACCGCCTTCTCCAACTGCTCAGCGCTTACGCCGTAAGCCTTCTGAATGGCCTCTTCGACCGGAAGGTGCTGGTTCAGAACCATGCCGAAGTAAGCGCCGGTTTCCGGTAGCTTTTTTTCGTGGAGCAGGTAGTGCATCACGATCCAAGACTCGGCGTAGTAGAGGGTGTGATGCGTGCCTTCGTTGCGGGCGGAAGTGTCGTGCTTCATGGTGAACAGGTCGGGCAGGGAGAGCCAGACTTGGGCCTGCAGTAGTTCGGTTAGCGATTTGGGTGGACGGGCGTCATGCGGATTGCCGAGCAAATCCTGGGTGACTGAGGGGAGAAGTTCGGGATCGGCACCCAGTTCGACTTCCTGGTTCGCGATGCGGATCGAGCTGAAGTATTCGGCGAGGCCTTCATCGAACCATCCTTGGGCGGGAGGATAGTTGAAGTTCAAAAGCATGATGGCGAAATCGTGGGCGACGGCGCGCCAGGGATCGTTTTCAAAAAGATTCAGCACAACGAAATACTGATCCTCGCCGGGGAGGAGGAATCCGGGAGCATCGATCGGCTGGCCCTGGTGCAAGGGGGCGAGTTGGTAATAACTCTTGTCGCTCTTGAAGGCCAGGATGGTGAGCGGGACCGACTGGTTCAATTTCTCTTTGCCCAGCAGGATGGCGAACACGGAGCGCATCTGCTCGAAGCGCAGGGCGATCTCGCGGCCTTTTTTGTCGCCAGCGTCGGTGACGATCTTGAAATGCGCGGAGCGGATCTCAAGCCAGGGAGAAGGCGGTGTGGTGCCGGCCAGGGAGCGGGCGCAGAAAACTAACGTCAGCAATGCCAGAAACGGGATGGAGCGGGCGCGGGGCATAGAGCCGCCGGAAGGAGGAAAAGCCTCTAGAAAATGCTATCACGGAGAGGAGGCTCCATGCTGGTGATGAGAAAGAGTGCGTGGGGTCATTTGTCGCGAAAGGGGGCGCCGCTATAATTCCCGGTTCATGCTTTGGGCCGGGCAAAATCGTTTGTCCCAGTGGGGCTGGGTTTTCGTTCTGTGGGCGGCGAGTGCTGTGGCCCTCGGCGGCGGTTCCTGCTCTGGAACCCTCTATGACGCCACGGGGAAACCGTTGGCGGGCGCGGTGATCCGGGTGCGCGCAATTGCGGGAGGCCGGGATTACCGGGCCGCAACTTCCCAGGACGGCAAGTTTGCGTTTGCCGAGATGGAAGCGGGGGCGTACGAGCTTACCGTGAAGACCGCCGATCGCCAGGCGACGGCGGCATTTCCTCTCGCAATTACGAGCGGAAATTCCCTGAGGATTGCGCTGCAGCTGACTTCCTCGGGACAAATTGTGCAGATGCAAAATCCGCCGGCGCCTTCTGAAGTTCGAGGAGAGAAAGCTTCAGCGCAGGCGAGCGGAGGCGAACATCTCTCGGGCTCGGAAGTGGCGAGCCTTCCGCTGAATGTGCGCGACTTCAGCAAGCTGCTCTTGCTGGCGGCGGGAACGATGACCGATGCCAATGGCGCGGCCAACTTCACCCAGCAATTCGCGGTGAACGGGCAGCGTGGCGCTACTACCGTTTTCGCGACCGATGGTTTCGACACGACCGATCCGGAGATGGGTGGTGCGACTTTTTCCAATTTCAATGTTGATGCGATTCAGGAAGTGCAGTCGAATTCGGGCGTGATGCCGGCCGAGATCGGGCACGGCGCGGCGAGTTTCACGAATGTGGTGACGAAGTCAGGCACGGATGAAATCCACGGAAGTTTGTTCGAATTTGTGCGCAACGCGTCGTTCGATGCGCGGAACTATTTCGACTATAGAGACCCGACCGGACGAAGGCGGATTCCACCGTTTGCCCGCAATGAGTTTGGATTCACCAACGGAGGGCCGGTGGTGCTGCCGGGCGTTTACGACGGGCGCGGACGAACATTTTATTTTGGCGAGTACCAGGGATTCCGCCAGGTACTGGGCACAACGCAAGTGATACCGGTGCCCACGGTGGCGGAGCGGCAGGGAATCGATACCACGACTTATCCGGGAGACACGCTGACGATTCCGGTGAACGCGGCGGTGCTGCCGGTGCTCGACCAGTATCCGCTGCCGAACGAGCCGGTGGGCGCGTTCGGAGATCGGACGTATGCAGCATTTTCAAAGGTGGTCACCGACACCGATCAATTCTCGGTGCGAATCGATCACAAAATCTCTGAGAAGGCGTCTGTGGTCGCCCGCTTCAGTCTGAACCAGGTGACCGGCCCGCTCACGAATCCGGACGAGACGGTGATCGATCCCAGCTTCGGCGTGCAGTTTTTCGATCATCAGAGGAATGCCGGAGTGCACTACACGCGGACGAATTCCCCGCATCTGACTTCAGACACATCGCTGGGTTATATCCGCAGCACGCCGTTTTTCCCGACGACGAATCATACGCAGCCGGCCTTGGGATTTGCGGACGGATTGTTTCAAGGCTTCAATACGGCGGGCGGATCGATTTTCGGTTCATACAGCAATCTGTATCAACTGAAGCAGGATCTGGCTCTCGTGCGCGGCACGCACGTGTTCAAGTGGGGAGTGGAGTTGCGGGCCAATCGCGATTCGACTATTTTCGGTACGAGTCCGAATGGGGCGTACGAATTCAGCGGAGGTCCGGCGTACTCGCCGGTGTTTATACCGTCGGCGAGCGGGACGCATGACATTCAGGTGGGAGATCCGCTGCCCGATTCGTTGACCGGATTACTGACGGCGACTCCGTATTCTTACAGCGTGACAGCGCCAGCCTCGGTCACTCCGGTCGGAGATAAGTTTGACGAAGCGGGAGTGCGCCGCGAGGCCTACAACTTGTATTTTCAGGACACGTGGAAAGCGACGAAGCAGCTTACGGTCAGCTACGGATTGCGTTATGAAGTGAACAGCCGGATTCACGAAGCCACCAAGCGGACGTTCGGGGCCGTTTTTCTTCGGGCCGGATGGCAAGCCAACCGGGTACGGGGATCGCGGCGCAACCCAAATTGTGCTGGTTAATCCACAGCCTCCTTATGACATGGCCTGGAATGGCTGGGGACCGCGGCTGGGGCTGGATTACGGGATCGGCACGCATACGGTGCTGCACGCGGGCGGCGCGGTCACAACCTTGTTGCCCAACTTGTGGCAGGACAATTTTCTGACGGCGGCAATTCCGTTTGTGTTTGCTCCCACGATTAATGCTTTGCCGGGGATTGCAGTTCCGTTCCACGATACGTTTGTCCCGATGGCTCTGCCGACCGCGTACAACGTTCAGGGGCAGCCGATTTTTGCGACGGGGCGAACCCAGGATGTTCCCGCGAATACGCAGATCGATCTGCAACGCTTCCAGACCGATATGGATGCGCTGACTCCAGGAGACCAGGTGCAGTTGCTCACGATCACGGGTATGGCGAAGAATTTCGGCAATGGATACGTGGGCAGCTGGACGGCGGGCATCGATCACGATTTCCGCGACTTCAAGGCGAACGTGTCGTACGTGGGAACCACGGGGATTCATCTTTCGCGCGTGTATTCTCCGAACAGCTACATTGGGGCGTCGCCCGGCTTCGCGCCGTTTACGCAATTCAATTCGGCCGGGCAGGCGACAGGCGGATTCGGGTCGGAACTGTTGATGACCAGCGGCTCGCATTCTACTTATCACTCATTGCAAAGCAGCCTGACGAAAAATTCGGCTCGCTTGGGATTGGGATTGCAGGCCAGCTACACGTATTCGAAATCGATCGATGACACCAGTGCGGTGCTGGGCGGGCTGTTTGGCACGGCAGGAACGGTGCTGCAGACGCTGCCGCAGGATCCATGGGATCCATCGGCGGAAAAAGGTCCTTCGACCTTCGACGTGACCCACGCCTTCAGTGCCAGCGTGATTCAAGTGTTGCCGCTGGAGCGCATCCGATTTCTGCGTCCGCTGGGCAAGCCGCTGATCAGGGGCTGGCAGTTTCTGAACATTACGACGCTGACGACGGGCTCGCCGTTCAGCGTGTACTCCGGCATCCAGCAGACGGGAGCGGGCGCGGGAGGCACCGACCGTCCGGATCTGGTCAGGCTGCCGCATCTTTCAACCTCGCGCACCGTGCGGGACGACTACTTCGGGCAGGGCGCGAATAATACTTTCTTCTTCAATATTCCGATTCATGTGCCCGGAGGGACTGGGCCCAATCAGGGACGGTTCGGCACGCTCGGCCGCAATACGTTTCGCGGCCCGGACTATCACGATTACGATATCGCGCTGATCAAAGACACGCCGTTCGGCCGCCGGAGAAGCGCGGAGCTGGGAACTGTGGAATTCCGCGCGGAGTTTTTCAATGTATTCAATATTGTCAATTTCGGGCTGCCGTCGAATATCGTGCGCGGCAGCGGCTTTGGGATCATCAGCAAGACAGCCGGATCGTCGCGGCAGATTCAGTTCTCGTTGAAAGTAATTTTCTGAAGGTCAGAATTGAGAGGGCATCATGAAGAGGATTCTTCGCGGGGTTGCGGCTTGTGGCTTCTTTCTGATTTCCACGCTATGGGTGCACGCAGGTGAGACGAAGATTCTCACGAATCATCTGGGATACGAAGTGAGCGGGCCGAAGCACGCGGTGGTGCTCGCGAAGGCAGGCGACAGGGTCGATGGCTGTGCGCTGAAGGACATTGCTACGGACCGGGACGTTCTCTCGTTGGACGCGAAGGCGGCGGGGCCCGTCCAGAAATGGAGGGATTGGTATTTCTGGACGCTCGACTTCGATTCGTTCGCGACGGAAGGAAAGTATTACGTGAAGTGCGGTGTCGCGGAAGGAAGCGTCCGATCGTTTCCGTTTGCCGTGCAGCGCAATCTGCTGGAGCGCAACACGATGTCGGACGTGATTTATTACTTCAAAGAGGAGCGCAGCTCGGGAGAGATGGATAAGGCCGATCATCATTTGAAGTTTGATGGCCCGAAGCCGGGGACGGTCGACGCGCATGGCGGCTGGTGGGATGCGACCGGGGATTACGGCAAGCATTTGTCGCATCTTTCGTTTTCCACGTATTTCAATCCGCAGCAGATTCCGCTGGTGATTTACAGCCTGCTCAAGAGTTACGACCAGACGAAACTGCGCGGGCTGGCTGACTTCGCGCGCTACCAGCCGCGTCTGCTCGACGAGGCAATGTTCGGCGCGGATTACCTGGTGCGGCTGAAGGTGCCGAACGGATCGTTTTACCGTTCGGTCTCGAACGGCGGCGTGGATCAGGTTCCGGAAAAGCGCAGGATTGCCGGCGAGATGAAACGTTTCGGGATAGAGTCGAAACCGGGGCAGGGCGCGAAAGAGATGCTTGAGTCGGCCAATAATGATCTGGAATATGAGGTCAGCTATCGGTCGGGCGGCGGGATTGCGATTGCGGCGCTGGCGATGGCCAGCACGTATCCGGTGGCGGGAGATTTCTCGAGCGCGGATTACTTGAAGACCGCTGAAGATGCTTTCGATTTTCTGGAGAAAGAAAATCTCAAGCTGATCAACGACGGCAAAGAGATCATTGTGGACGACTATTGCGCCCTGGCCGCTGCGACGGAACTGTATCGGGCGACGCATGCCTCGAAGTACAAGGATGCGGCAGCCCGGCGGGCGAAAAGTCTGATGGCACGGCAGATCAGCGCGGGTGGATATCACGATTACTGGCGAGCGGACGATGCCGAGCGGCCGTTCTTTCATGCGTCGGACGGTGGATTCCCAGTGGTGAGCCTGCTCTACTACGCGGAGATTGCCGATCCTGAAGCGAAGCGGCAGGTGCTTGCGACGGTGAAGAAGGCGCTGCAGTTCGAGTTTTCGATCACGGCTGAGGTGAACAATCCGTTCGGCTACAGCCGCGAGTATGTGCAGGATAAGACGGGGGCGCGGCGCACCAGCTTTTTCTTTCCGCACACCAGCGATGCCGCGCCGTGGTGGCAGGGAGAAAATGCCCGGCTGGCGTCGGTGGCGACCGCGGCGCGCCTGGCTGAGCGCGTCTTTCCTGATGACCCTGCGTTTCAAAAGCAGCTGGAATCGTTTGCCACCGATCAGCTGAACTGGATTCTCGGGCTGAATCCGTTTGACTCGTGCATGCTGAGCGGCGTGGGACGAAACAATCCTCCTTATATGTATTTCGATTCGTGGGAATTCACCAACGCTCCGGGAGGGATTTCGAATGGAATTACCAGCGGTTTCCGCGACGAGAGCGACATCGATTACCTGTTGACGTATCGCGAAACCGGCGCGGATAACGACTGGCGATGGGGAGAGCAGTGGCTGCCGCATGCGGCGTGGTATTTATTGGCGGTGGCGAGCGGAGGGGAGACACACTAGAGGAGCTTCCCGCGTGACTAGAGAACGTTGGGCTCAGATAGGAATCACAGCTGAATTTCTTATCGTCGTCAGGACTTTAGGTGAGTTCTTCCGGCTCAGGCACGTCCACGGCGCGAACTTCTCGACCGCACTGGCTGCGATCTATATCGGTGGCGCTTTGATCGCGGCTTGCTCCTGCTGGGCGGCCGTGACCTTCTACTTCTTCCGACGCTATACGCTGTCCGCCTGGATCGCGCTAGCGACCGTACCCGTTCTGCTGGTGTACAAAATTGCCGTGATCGGCTGGTAGTGGCGGCTCGCTCTCAAATGATGACGCGAAAATCGCGCAGGCCGGTCCCCGGCAATTTGAGTGGGGATTTTTCGCCAACTGGGAGATTGGTGTGTATCGTTGAGTCTACTGAGCGTGATGCAGTTGTTTTCGCATGGTTTCTACTATCAGACCGACGACGCCATAGGTGATGGCATTTGCGGCCAGGACTTCATAGAGGCTAATCGCGTGATGCATGCCCGCGATTGCAATGGGGCAGGTTAGGCAGATAAGAGGCCAAACATTGCGCATGCGCTCGCTGGTGGATGGGAAAGTTGCTGCGGCGAAAAGTGCCCAAAAGCCCGCGAGTAGAAAGCCGAGAAGCGCCCACATCGCAATTCGGATTTTCATGACCATCCCCACACAAGGATAATTCTACGCTTTACAGTCTCCAAAAGCTCAACTGGCGTTAATAGGGTGAGCGAGAGGGAAAAGGTTTTGACCCTGGCAAGATGAGTGTAATGGGGATGTTACGCCAATCGACCAAAACTGCTAAACGTGTTTCCGATGGCGGCGTGGGTGGACGAGATTTTCCAACGCGACTAAAAAGAGTGGGCCTTCAATCATGAAAATGAACATAAACCAGATCATGCGCCACGCCGGATAGGCCCGAAGCACGATGGCAAATGCAGTGACATGCACCATCAGAAATGCCGTAAGGGCGAGCCAAAATCTGCCATACCAAAGGTCCCGATTGTGCTGTCGGAAGACGAACCAGAGCAGAGCGCATGTCCAGTAGAACAGTCCGAACCATCTTGCAGGAACGACGATCCCCGTCTTAGCAGATAGGATGACGGCTGCCCCGATGATCAGTAGACAAACGATTGCGATTCCAAATAGCTTCGCGGCTTCTAAGATGAAGCCGAGGAACCGCCCATGTGCCCTATGCTGAGTACTGTTCATCCGAGGACCAGCAGTCCAGAAATACTATAGTGATGGGGATTGTTTACGTAAACAGGCCATTTCACGCTTTGAGCCGCAAAGTGGGATTTTGAGCGTAATGGGGATTTATCGCCAACTGACGCAATTTCGACGAATGAAACAGCGAAGCTACTCGAAAATCACGCCCGAGAGCCCATGTTTTTGATAAAGCAAACGCAACTTGTCGCGTTCCATTCGCTCTTCATCTGAACACGAGCGTGCTTCCGCAAAGTCGTGATTGGCGATAGCCTGCTCCATGCGGCTCACAATTGACCCAATACGAGTTTGCAGTTCGACTACTTCCTGAGGTAATGGTTTGGGCTCCCTGACAAATTTCTCGGTTTTTGCGTCATCGTGTGGGCTCCGGCTTAGCTCCTCACGTGTGGAGGCAAGATGCAAGCCGCGTCCGTGCAGTAACACCGCCGCAAGACACTCCTCGTTGCGTAGCAGTCCGAGCAAGAGATGCTCCGTGCGAATCTTCTTTGAAGAGAGGCTACCCGCTTCTTTTGCGGCGAGCAGCAGCGCACGCTTGGCTTCCGTGCTGAGCTTAAGTTCTACCGTGTTTGGAATCGCTGGACGAACAGGTTTCCTTTGCTGGACCTCTCGCCAAATTTCTTCCGCTGCCCAAGGCGAACCAAAAAAGCGTTGCGCGAGCACCATATCGGCCCTGAGCAATCCCAAAAGAAGGTGCTCGGTTTCAATTATCGGGCTTCCGGCTTGGTGAGCCATGTAGCGCGAATAAAAGATGACGCGTCTTGCGGGTTGCGTATAACGTTCAAACATCGCGTTTTACAAGAGTATATGCGCGACTGGGAGTATACCTGTCGTTAGCAGGCGGTTACGCTCATCGAGGTTGTCGTGGGGTTCGGAAATAACCCTCACTGCGTGGGGCAACATAATCGGGTCTGAATCGCCTGAGATTGTGTGGACGCCAGAACGAGTCCATCGGCAGGGCGACACGGAACAATCCGCAAACCCTGACGACGACAAGTGCGCAGGCCAGCAGCGCCGCCCAGCGTATGCGTTTCAGAAACGCGCCCATTGCTGAGATTTTACTCTCACTGTGCCGCAGCCTAACTGACGAAAACAGGCCTCGCTCATTGCCTTACTACTCCGAAAATGTGGGGCTACGAGTTCGAGCGCGAGACGCGCTCGGGACAGCCGGCAGGATGCCGGCGCTACGATTAGTCGCCGCTGGCGTGGTTCTGCGTGGGGACTAAGGCCAGGCGCGGGCGTGCCGGTTCGGGCTGCGCGGGGCTGCCGAAGGCGTGGATGATTCCGATTACAAGAGCATACGCCGCGAGCACGCCGAAACTGACGGAAGCGACGACGGTGAAGCAGAGAATGATGGGCATCAAGAACGGATTCACGATCAATCAACCTTTACCAGCTGTTATCTGATGCAGAGCTCAACAATCCGTATACTCAGGTCTTTTCCCTGTCGAGCGGCCCTTCCAGCGTCCCTGCGACCGTCCCTTCCAGCAGCGCCCTGTTCAAATCTAACCGCGTTGACGCTCCGCGCTGTTGCCGACTAAGATACGGAGTAGAGCTGTGCATACTTACTTTCGGACAAATCTGTTGCCCTGTCGACGTTACGGAAGGGACATAGCCCTCGGCGAATAATGGCGATTACCAAGATTTCGGTCCGGGGCGCCCGGCAGCACAACCTGAAAAACATCAGTGTGGAGATCCCGCGGAACACGCTTACGGTGGTGACCGGGCTGAGCGGGTCAGGGAAGTCTTCGCTCGCCTTTGACACGATTTATGCCGAGGGCCAGCGGCGTTACGTGGAGACTTTATCGGCCTACGCGCGGCAGTTTCTGGACCAGATGGAACGCCCGGATGTCGATGGAATTGATGGACTTAGCCCATCCATCTCGATCGAACAGAAGACCACCAGCCGGAGCCCACGATCAACCGTCGGTACGATCACTGAGATTTACGATTATCTTCGCCTTCTGTTTGCTTCCATCGGAGTGCCGCACTGCCCGAAGTGCGGGCGCGCGATCAGCCGGCAGTCGGCCGACCAGATCGTGCAGCGGGTGATGGCGCTGACGCCGGAAGACCGGGTCATGGTCATGGCGCCGATCGTCCGCGGACGTAAGGGCGAATTCAAGAAAGAGATGGAGACGCTGGTCAAGCATGGCTATACCCGGGCGCGGATTGACGGCGAACTGGTGAGCCTGGATGACAACGTCGCCATCAACCTGGATAAGCGGAAGAATCACACGATCGAGGTCGTGATCGACCGCCTGCTGGTGAAGCCGGGGATCGAGCATCGCCTGGAGATGTCGGTCGGACTGGCGATGAAGCTGGCGGGAGGACTGGTGCAGGTCGCGGTGGTCGGCGGTGAAGAGCAGCTGTATTCCGAGAAGCTGGCCTGTCCCGATTGCGGCATCAGCGTGCCGCAACTGGAGCCGCGATCGTTCTCGTTTAACAGCCTGTATGGAGCTTGTCCGGAATGTCACGGGCTGGGCAGCAAGTACGATTTCGATCCGGCAAAAGTGATTGCCGACTGGTCGAAGCCGCTGCTCGATGGCGGGCTCGGGCCGGGATCGGCGTCGCAGAATCTGATCCATCAATTGCAGATTGTTTCGGTGGCGTGCGCGATTGACTTGAGCACTCCGTTCGAAAAATTTCCCGAGAAGACGCAGGATTTTCTGCTCAACGGCGAGCAGGGACGCGGGGGCAGAACGGGATTCCACGGCATCTTCGGATATCTGAAACAGAATCTGGAGGAGTCGACTTCGGAAGGCTACCGCGACTGGCTGATGGATCATATGTCGGCGACGGAATGTCCGGCGTGCCATGGCAAGCGACTGCGGCCGGAAAGCCTGGCGGTGAAAGTGAACGGGATGTCGATTGCCGACTTCACGGCGATGCCGGTGTCGCGGGCGCTGGAAGTGGCGCAGGGCATCAAGCTCGCGGGGCGCGAGGCGGCGATTGCGGGACGCGTGATGCATGAAGTGGTCGAGCGGCTGCAGTTCTTGAATGCAGTCGGGCTGGGCTACATTTCGCTGGATCGTTCGGCGGCTACTTTGTCGGGCGGCGAGGGACAGCGCATTCGGCTGGCGACGCAGATTGGCTCGAAGCTGCGCGGCGTATTGTACGTGCTCGATGAGCCTTCGATCGGGCTGCATCATCGCGACAACGGACGTCTGTTGAATGCGCTGGAAAACCTGCGCGATCTGGGTAACACCGTGCTGGTGGTGGAGCACGATGAAGAGACGATCCGGCGCGCGGATTACGTGGTCGATTTGGGACCAGGCGCGGGCCGACACGGCGGCAATCTGGTGGCGCATGGCACGCCGGCGGAAATTATGCAGGAACCGAATTCGCTGACCGGGGCATACATTTCGGGACGGACCGCGATTGAGATGCGTCCCGAACGCCGGCAGAAAAATGGCGCCGCGCTGACCATTCTGGGCGCGAAAGAGAACAATCTCAAGAATCTCGATGTGACTTTTCCGTTGGGCGTGATGACGGTGGTGACCGGTGTTTCCGGCTCGGGCAAATCGACGCTGGTGAATGACATTTTGTATCGGGCGCTGGCGCGGCAACTCTACCGCTCGCGCGAAAAAGCGGGCGAGCACAAGGCGATTTCAGGCGCGGAGAACATCGACAAAGTGATCCGCATCGACCAGTCGCCGATTGGGCGCACGCCGCGCTCGAATCCTGCAACCTATACCGGAGTGTTCACCGCGATCCGCGACTTGTACGCGATGTTGCCCGAGTCGCGCGAGCGCGGCTACAAGGCCGGGCGATTCTCCTTTAACGTTCCGGGTGGGCGTTGCGAAGCGTGTCAAGGCGAGGGGCAGCGGCGCATCGAGATGAATTTCCTGCCCGATGTGTACGTGCTGTGCGAAGTCTGCGGCGGGCGCCGCTACAATCACGAAACGCTGGCGGTGAAGTACAACGGCTACTCGATCGCCGACCTGCTGGAGATGCCGGTTTCCGACGCGTTGCCGATTCTTGAAAACATTCCGCAGGTGAAGCAGAAGCTGCAGACCTTGGTCGACGTCGGGCTGGGATACATTCATCTGGGGCAGTCGGCGGTGACACTTTCCGGAGGCGAGGCGCAGCGCATCAAGCTGGCGCGCGAACTGTCGAAGCGCCAGACGGGAAAGACGCTTTACCTGCTGGATGAGCCGACCACGGGCCTGCACTTCGATGATGTGAAGAAGCTTCTCGACGTTCTGCACCGTTTGACGGACCTGGGGAACTCGATCATCATCATCGAACACAATCTGGACGTGATCCGCAACGCCGACTGGATCATCGATCTGGGGCCGGAGGGCGGCGAGGACGGCGGACGCATTGTGGCGCAGGGCACGCCGGAGCAGGTGGCCAAGGTGAAGAAGTCGTATACCGGGCAGGCGTTGGCGGAATATTTTGGTAAATCAGTTCTCAGTTCTCAGTCGTCAGCTCTCAGTTAGAGGAATTTTCGTTTGTCATCATCTGATAACCCGCAATTTGATCCGCAAGTGCCGGTTCATCCCGAGCCGCCGGGAACTCCGGCGGCGCCTGATCCGTTTCATTCGAATCCTGCGGCTTCCGTCGCTGTCGCCGTCGGGCCGCCTCCCGTGGAGAATCCCGTCTGGAGCGGTTGGGATGTGCTGCTGATCGTGGGGCTGACGTTCTTTACCATCCTGGTTTCGCAATTCGCCATTCTTTTCGGAGCGAAGTATTTTTTCTACCCGCACGCCACGCTGGCGGATCTGGCGCAGCGGCCGTTGCTGCTGCTGATTTCGCAGTTTCTCATTGACGGGTTCGTCGCTCTTTACCTGTTCGCGCTGGTGGAGGGCAAATATCACGTGGGGTTCTGGGATGCGATCCGGTGGAACTGGCCAAGGGCGGAATGGAAGCTGCTCACCATTGGCGTGGCGATGCTGCTGGCTTTGAGCGCGCTCGAAAATATTCTGCCCATGCCCAAGGACACTCCTTTTGACAAGCTTCTGGAGCGGCCCAGGGACGCGTATTTATTGGCGATCATTGCCGTCAGCCTGGGACCGTTAGTGGAGGAGTTATTCTTCCGGGGATTTTTCTATCCGGTATTGGCGAGGCGCTGGGGAGCGGTGTGGGGAGTGTTCCTGACCGCACTGCCGTTCGCCCTGATGCACATGCCACAATATGGATACGCGTGGGGTGCATTGATGATCGTGCTGATGGTGGGAATCGTGTGCGGGGTCGTGCGAGCTGTCACGAAATCGGTGGGGGCCAGTTTCCTGGTGCACGTTGGATATAACGGAATGCAGATGCTGATCGCGGTGGCGGTAACCCGCGGATTCACGCATATGCCCAAAAGTTTACTCGAGATCAGCTTTCGTTGACCCCAGCCTGTGTACGCAGCGATTTGGTAGTGGTGAAGTTTGAAGAGATTTGTATCAGTGCACGCCTTCAGGCGTGCCAAAGCGCGAGCAAATGACCGGCTTTAGCCGCTGCCAGCGCGGCCTGACCCCCAGCGGCTAAAGCCGCTCGTATTTCCCGATGTTGCGGCATCGCTGAAGCGATGCCCTGTTACAAATCTTCTCAAACTGCACCACTACCGGCGATTTCCCCTTATTGCCGGGAATTCGCAGCCTCCGGTATATTAGCCGGAATTGTTTTTGAGCGAATGCAGTATGCATTTTCTGATCGCGGAAAGAGTATGCAGTCCCAGAAGGTTGTGGCTGAGACGCTGTTGACGACCTCCATTCTGGAGGCGATCCCAGACGCCGTCGCGGCGGTGAACCAGCAGGGCGTCATCGTTCAGGTCAACGCGCAAACCGAAGCGATGTTCGGCTACACGCGCGACGAATTGATCGGACAAAAGATCGAGATTCTGGTTCCCGAGCGGCAGCGTCCGCATCACGACCTGCATCGCGAACAGTTTCACCGGCAGCCGAAGATTCGCCGCATGGGCTCCGGCCTGGATTTGAACGGCCGGCGGCGGGACGGCTCCGAATTTCCGGTCGAGATCAGCCTGAGTCCCGTCACTACCGGCGACGGCATGATTGTGCTGAGCGCCATTCGAGACATTAGCGATCGTAAGCGGATCGAGCAGGAACTGCGGCGGGCCCATGAAGAACTGGACAAGCGGAAGAGCCGTGAACTACGGGATTCCCAGAACCGCATGGCACTGATTGTCGACGCATCTCAGGATGCAATCATCGGCAAGAACCTCGACGGCATTGTCACGCACTGGAACAAGGGTGCGGAGGATATTTACGGCTATACGGCGCAGGAGATGATTGGCAACCCGATCTCGATGCTGGCTCCGCCGGAGCGGGCCGACGAGATTCCGTCGATCCTACGGAAGATCCGCAAGGGCGAGCAAGTGGAATACTTCGAATCCGTGCGGGTGACGAAGGACAAGCGAAAGTTGCACGTCTCCATCGCGGTTTCTCCCATATACGATGCTGACGGCGAGGTGGTGGGAGCGTCGACCATTGCCCGGAACATCACGGCGCAAAAAAAGATTGAAGACCAGCTGCGGCAATCGCAAAAGATGGAGGCCGTGGGACGCCTGGCGGGCGGAGTCGCGCACGACTTTAACAATCTGCTGGGAATCGTGACGGCGTGTTCGGAGCTGCTGCGCGGCCGGGTCGATGCCGGCAGCGTGGAGTACATCGACAATATTCGTGAAGCGGCGAAGCGCGGCGCATCCTTGACGCGGCAGTTACTGGCCTTCAGCCGCCGGCAGCCGACGCAGAGCCAGGTGCTGGATTTGAATGAGCGCCTCAGAGAGGTGAACAAGCTGCTGAAGCCGTTGATGGGAGACGATGTAGAGCTTGTGCTTCGGGAGCACTCCGATAATGCCATTGTGGAAGCCGATCCTGGGCACCTCGATCAAGTCATCGTGAATCTCGCGGTGAATGCGCGCGACGCCATGCCGCGCGGGGGAAGGCTGATCATCGAAACATCCGTTTCCGATTTCGATGAATCGTTCGTGCGCGAACACCCGTCCATGACCGCCGGACGTTACGTGATGATGGCGATCAGCGATAACGGGATCGGCATGGACGAAGCCACGCGCTCCCGCATCTTCGAACCGTTTTTCACCACAAAAGAAACCGGTAAGGGATCGGGCCTGGGCCTGGCCACCGTATACGGCATCGTCAAACAGAGTGGCGGACACATCTGGGTCTACAGTGAAGTGGGGCACGGAACGACGTTCAAGATTTATCTCCCCAGCGCTGACAAGAAACTGGCAAACGGTGGAGAGACGTACGAAGAGGAACTGCCTCGGCGACGGGAGGGCACGACCATTCTGCTGGCCGAAGACGACGTGATCATGCGGCGTCTGACGCGCAAGATGCTGGAAGAGCACGGCTACAAAGTTCTGGAAGCGGAAGATGGAAAAGCGGCGCTGGATATCATCGTTTCTGGCACAGTGTCGATCGATCTGACGCTGACCGACGTGGTGATGAAAGGTATGACGGGGCCGGAGCTTGTGTTGCGGCTGATCGATTCGTTCCCCGCGATGAAGATTGTGTACATGTCGGGATATACGGGAGAGTTGATCACGCATCAGGGCCTGGACGCCGGCATTCGGCTGCTGGAAAAGCCGTTTACTCGCGTCAGCCTGCTGAAGACTTTGGATGCGGCTCTGGCGTAAAGCGAGGCATCGCTATTGGGCGTAGAATTCGATTGCGTTCACTCTATTTCTGAATAATTCGGAGGGATATGAAAGGCAATCCTAAAGTACTTGCGGAATTAAACAAAGCTTTGCGGGAAGAGCTGACCGCTATCAACCAGTATTTCCTGCACGCGGAAATGTGCGAGAACTGGGGATATCACAAGCTCTCCGAGTTCATCAAGAAACAATCCATCGGCGAGATGAAGCATGCAGAAGTGCTGATGGAGCGGATTCTGTTTCTCGACGGTACCCCATCGATGATGCCGCTGGAGTTGAAGGTTGGCGGAACGGTCAAAGCGATGATCGAGAGCGATCTGGCGCTGGAGGTGGGGGCGGTGAAGCAGTACAACGACGCCGTCGCCATCGCCACCAAGGAAGGCGACAACGGGTCGCGTGATCTGCTGGTGCAGTTGCTCAAAGATGAGGAAGAGCACGTAGACTTTCTCGAAGCCCAGATGCACCTGATTAAGGAAGTCGGCTACGAGCGGTATCTGAGCATGCAGATGGGCGAGAACGAAGAAGAGTAATAATGTGGCGCGGGCACTCCTGCCCGCGAGCTCTCACCAAGGGCAAGGACCGGGACTTCGGAGTTGCTCTTCGCTGCGGCTACTTTGTTGCTGCTGATTTTTTGCTTGTGGTTAGATTTCGCGGGCAGGAGTGCCCGCGCCACATGGATCGATCCAGAGCCACTGGTAATCTTCCGGCTTATCCACCAATCCCTTTCTTACTGGATTCTGGCGGATGTATTCCACTGTTTCCCGCAGGCTCTCGTCGCCTCGGAGCACGTGATCGAAAGACTCGTCTTGCCAGATGGGGCCTGATCTCCCACTGAGTTTATTAATGCTGCGGGCTGAACTTCCCTTGATTGCTCGAAGAATTTCGGGCAGGGCAAAGGTCCATCCCTCGGAGTCTCGCAATGCTGTGAAAAGAAGGTGGGCATGATCGGGCATGATGACTGCCGCATGGAGCTGAATCGTTCGGCCGTGGTCGTGAAGGCAATGCTGCAGCGCAAGAGTGCGGGCTTCAGGCGTGAGTAGCAAGCACTTCAGAGTGCGGAAGGTCACAAAGAGTGGGCGATCGTCCCGCTGGTAGTGAGGCAGGCTGCGGCGATATTCGTAGCGGCGGAAGACGGCGATGGGAGGCATTTCAGATCATGTTAGATCTGATCGATCTGATTCGGTGGTCGAATCGCTGTTTCTTCACCAGCACGATTTCGAAATGGGAATTGGAGTTGTGCTTGTGGTTAGATTTCGCGGGCAAGAGTGCCCGCGCCACACTTTTACTGCACACTTCTCCTGCCGTTTCTTACTTTACAGTTACCGTCAGCAGTTGGGCTCCTGAGACCACGTAGTCGAGGGCCGGGGTGGCGGTCTCGTCGACGTTGGATTCGCCGCTGACGATCATTTCCTGGTTGCCGCGCATGCCGTCCATGACGTTCATCACGCTGATGGGCAGCGTGGGCATGACTTTGTCGGCTACGCGCGCTTCCGGATCGGCCTCGAGCAGGGAAACGTAAAGCCGGTTGTTGGAGTGTTCCTTGTTGAGCAGCGCAATGGTGGAAGCCAGGTCGAGCTTGCGGCCGAAAGCAGGATTGGCGCGGTTGACGCGATCCAGCGTTTCGCCATCGCTGACCAGAATGCGAAGCGTTCCCTTGCTGGCCGAGGTTGGAATCTTCACCGGAATCTGGCGCACCACGCGTTCGCCGCGGTAGGGAGCAAGAACCGTTTCGATGATCACTTCGTCGCCGGGGCGGGCTTCAGTCACGTCGGTGCGGGCGCTCTCCAGGCGCGCCCAGCGGCGTTCGCGGACGAGGTCAAAGTCAAGATTCACGCTTTTTACCGCGGGAGCGTTGTACGGATTGTCATAGATCCGTCCGAAGCGTTCGCCCAGCGAAAGGGCCGCAGCCATAGCAGCCGGCTGTCCATTTTCTCCGGGGACGAACATGTTGCGCAGCCCAACCTCGGGGAAGCCCTTGACGTTGATGCTGCCATTCAGCCGGTAGGTAATCTCCTCGCCGTATGCATTCACGCCATGCAGCGCGTTGAACACGGTCGCCATGATGGCGACGGGACTCAGGCGCGGGTTGTTCAGGACTTCATAGTGGAATTCCTTGGCGCTGCCGCTGCCGTGAATGGTAAGCGTGACCGGAATCATGTCGGGCTGCTTGTCAAAAACTCCCATAATTCCGGTGTGCCGGTCTTGTACGAAGACGCCGGCACGCTCGGTTGTGTTAACGATCTTGAAGGAATTCAGCGGCGAAGCCAGCGTGGCCAGCACCTGGGCCTTGTTCATGGGCAGGTCCACGGAGCCGAACTGCAATAAAGGATGACCGCAGGCGAGCAGGCGTTGCGGATCGATATAAGTGACCGTGCAGGTAGCGGCAATATCCATGTCGCCGCGCACCAGAATCGCGCTCACTGCCGATCCGGGTTCGAGCGGCTCCGGCTGCTTTTCTTCGCTGACCGAACCGGCGCCCATGACTGGAACGATGCCGGCGGCCGCAAACTGCGGCGCGAACTGACGCACGGCGTCCTCAGAGAATCCGTTGAACACCAGCGGCGTATCGATGGGCTTCAGATAATTGGCAAAGTTCTGTACCGAGCCTGGGAGCGCCGAGGCATCTCCCGGAGCAGCAGTTTTGCCGGCGGCATTGGCCACGATCGGCTTGATGGCGGCCGCTTCTTCGGATGGGGATTTGTCGAGCGCATTGATCTCGAGCATGTCGGCGATCGGAGTAACGCCGCCAATCGGTTCCTTGGAGAATTCACCGATGCGGAACGCCAGCGCCCCCGCGAGCTTGCCATCGATATAGACGGGGCTGCCGCTCATGCCCGCCACCACGCCGGTGTATTCCACCTTCGCTCCGTGCAAGCGAACCAAGATGATGTCGCCCTTCGGTCCATTGACATTGTGAAGCACGCCGAGGACTTCGACGTCCATGGGTTCCGGTTTTACGCCTTCAAAAACGGTGTAGGCGACGCCTCGCATGCCCGCATGGATTTGACTTACGGGAATGGTCGGCTGCGAACTCTGGGCCAGAACGAGGAAGGAAGATAGGGAGATACCTAAGACGAGAAGCGCTGGAACAACTTTTCTCATGTAAAGCCCCGACCGGACCCGCCAACGGGCCTATTCAAACTTGGATCCAAATCAACTGCGACCGCGTTGCCAAGGAGGAGGAAGTTTCTGGGAACGGCAAAACATCCCAATTGTGAATCCCTGCGTCTATACTAGCACAGAGGATTTTGGGGACCACTATGTTTAATCATCAGAAGGGAAGGATGTTAGAGCTTGAGACCGCGCCCCGACGGGCTGTGTGCGCGGTGCTTTGCGTGCTGCTGTCCGGCTTGCCGATGGCCATGGCGCAGGACCAGCAAACGCCGGCGAACCAGACTTCACCATCGACCGCTCAGACGCCTGATAACGGCAAGCCCAAGCAGGATGTTCCGGCCGAGGCCGGTGGTCCCAGCGACAACGTGGGACCGTATGCCATTCCCAAGAAGAAGGCTGAGGATGCTCCGCCGCCACCGCCCCCGGTGACTCCCAAGAAAGTCGATGATCTGCCCGACTATTCTTTGAAGGTGAATGTCCCGCTGGTGAATGTGGACGTGCTGGTCACCACCAAAAACGGACAGTTTGTGCCGGGACTGAAGCAGGAAAACTTCAAGGTAAGCGAAGATGGCGTGCCGCAGCAGCTGAAGCACTTCGGGGTATCGCAGGCGCCGATCACAGCAGTGCTGCTGGTGGAGTTTGCCGCGACCAATTATGTATTCATGATTCAAGCCTTGCAGGCTTCCTATGCGTTCGTGAACTCGCTGAGGAAAGACGACTGGATTGCGGTCGCTTATTTCGATATGCAGCCGCACATCCTGGTCGATTTCACGCAGGACAAGCGGGCGGCTTACGGAGCTCTGAATCAGCTCCAGATTCCCGGATTTTCCGAGACCAATATCTTCGACGCGCTTTATGACACGCTCGACCGCCTCGACCGGGTCGAAGGAAAGAAGTACGTCATCCTGGTCACGACGGGCGTGGACACCTTCAGCCGATTGACCTACGACAAGATATTGAAGAAGGTCAAAGACACCAAGGACGTGACCATCTTTCCCATCAGCGTAGGATTCATTATCCGGGAAATGTGTGATGTCAATCCTATGTATTGCCGCGGCGCGCATGGCATGGGCATTCCGGTTGGGTACATGGACTACCTGCAGGGCGACAACGAGATGAGGACATTCGCGGCCATGACTGGAGGCCGCGCATATTTCCCACGCTTCGAGGGCGAGCTGCCGGAACTGTTCGGCGACATCTCCCAAGACATTCACAACCAGTACACGCTGTCGTATTCCCCCACCAACACCAAGCTGGATGGAACCTATCGCAAACTGAAAGTGCAGGTGGTCGCGCCCGACGGCGGTCCTATCAAGGTGAGGGACCAGAAGGGCAAAGACGTAAAGATCGAAGTGGTCTCGCGCGAAGGGTATACGGCCAAGCACACGGTGGACTAGCGAGTACCGAGTGGCGAGTACCTAGTACCGAGGAAACTTCGAAAATCGCTAAACGTCAGTGAACGTGGAACAAGTGGTCGAGCAGGAAGAATAGTGCTGCTCCTACGAAGACCAGAAGGGCCATTTTCATGGCCGGCTCCTTATTCACTTCCGGAACCAGATCCGAGGCGGCGACGTAGATGGTTACTCCTGCGGAGAGCGGCAAGCCGGCACTGACGTGATGGCGAAAAATCGCCATCGTCAAAACTCCCGCCAAAGTAGACCCTCCTAAAACCATGGAAGAGGCCCACGCGCTCCCGCGGCTGCGGCCGCTGGCCAGCATGACCGAACTTACGGTAAAGCCCTCCGGAATCTTGTGCAGGAAGATGGCGAAGAAGATCAGCCAGCCGAGCCACGCCGAGACCAGAAATCCGGAGGCGATCGCAATGCCATCGAAGAACGTGTGAATGATCAGGCCGAAGAGCACGGAATACGATCTGTGGGAATGTGTGAACTCGCTGGTATGCGTTTCTTCGCCGAAGTGGAAATGAGGCGTGACGGTGTGTTCGAAGAAATGGATGATCAGATAGCCGAGCAGCACGAGCAGAGCCGCAGATCTTCCGCTCAGCTCAAGGCTTTCCGGAATCATCTCGACTAACGCGGTAGCCAGCATGAAGCCCGCGCCGAGCGCGACAAAGTAGCGCAGGTAGCGCCGCTCCCAGTGCCGTTGCACGATGATGGCTCCGCCGAAAATGTTGGCGGCGGCGGCAGTGAGGCCGAGCAGGATACTGGTTAGGATCGGGTTCATTGAGTACCGTGTACCGAGTACTGAGTACCGAGACAAACTGCTACGGCATTTTCTGCTTCAAAGAGTTAATAAGGCCGCTTAAGATTCGGCTTACTTCCTCGGCTCGCTTGAGCGGATCCGCCGCCTGATCTTCGGACAGATAATTCCTGCGCTGCGCGATGATTGCTGGCGTTTTCAGTTCGGCAAGTTATCCGCGGAATCCTATGGCACCGTATTCTTTCGCCCCTTCGGGGCTCGTCCTTTTCTGCTTTTCCACCCACAGCTTGCGCCGTGGGCTGCATTCTTCCGCCGCTTCGCGGCTCTACAGCCGAGGGCGGCTGTCCCCACAAAAAACTCTTTCGCTCCTTCAGTTGAGGAGCGGCTACGGCACACATTCCGTGGGGCCTTCAGCTTACAACGAAACCTCGGTACTCAGTACTCACAACTCATCCGCTGTGGCGGATGTGCATCACGTCGCCGTCTTGCACGATGTAGTCTTTGCCTTCGAGGCGGAGTGTGCCTTTGGCGCGGGCGTTGGCTTCGGAGCCGGCTTCGAGGAGTTGGTCCCAGCGGATGGTTTCGGCGCGGATGAAATGTTTTTCCAGATCGGAGTGGATGGCCCCGGCAGCCTCCTGGGCGCGGGCGTTCGCCGGGATCTGCCAGGCGCGGCATTCGTCTTCCCCGGCGGTGAAAAATGAGATCAGGCCGAGCAGCTTGTAGGTGGTGCGGATGAGGCGAACCAGGCCGCTCTCTTTCAATCCGTAGCTCAACAAGAATTCCGCGGCGTCGGCGTCGCTCATCTCCGAGAGTTCGGCCTCGACCTTGCCGCAAATGGCTGTGGCCGCGGCATTCGGTCGCGCGGCAATTTCGCCGAGTTTGTATTTCTCGACCGCCTCGTCGAGTTCCTTGCCCAACTCAGTCGACTCACCAATATTCAGCACGTAGAAAATCGGCTTCTCGCTGAGGAACATGAATCCGCGAATGCGCTTCTTGTCCTCGGGAGTCATCTGCATTTCGCGCAGCGGCTTCTCCGATCCCAGATGTGCGTTGGCGCGCTTGAGCAGGTCGAATTCTTTTTCCAGCTCCGGCGTCTTCATCTTCTTTAAATCTTTTTCCAGGCGCTCCAGCCGCTTTTCGATCTGGCCCAGATCGCTGACCATGAGATCAAATTCAACATTCTTGATATCGCGCAGGGGATCGATCTCTCCCGCATGAGGGATGGCGGGATCGTCAAAGACGCGGACCACATGGGCCAAAGCGTCAACCTGGCGCAGATGGCCAATGTAGGCAGTCTCTTTCAGCGCATCCTGCCCGATGGCCCCCACGTCGACATAGTCGACCGAGGTGTGCGTGAGTTTCTTCGGATTGTAGAGAGCGGCCAGGCGGTCGAGACGGTCGTCTGGAACCTTCGCCACGCCGATGTGGGCTTCGCGTGGATTGGCGTGAGACTGCGCCGATAAATGCGCCTTAGTGAGAATTTGGAATAGTGACGTCTTGCCTACCTGAGGCAGGCCAATAATGCCGGTTTTCATAAGGCAGCTTCCAGTTGCGGCTCCTCGTTTCTATTTTTGAGAATTCTTGGCGCTCGGATGCGATCGCGGTAACCTGTCCGCGTTGGGGCGACTTTCCAGAATAAACCATGGAATCGAAGAATGCCCAAGCAGCCCCTTCGGTGGTGATGGCTCAGTTTGAGGCGGAAGCAAAATCTAAACCACGAAGGACACGAAGTCGCACGAAGGAAGCCTCGAAAAGGAATTCCTTCATGCACCCTTTGTCGTGCTGGGCGGGGCTCAAGGGCTGTCTGTGATCCTGATCACATTCGAGGGTGACACGTCCAATAGGGCGGGTAAGGCGATCGCCCTATGCTCCCTTCAGACGCAGTTCCACCGAGCTGTCCGGCTAGGTTGCGGGGAATCTGTTCAGAACCGCTGACTGGAGGAGTCCAAATGTCGGTCAATCCCAACGCCAGCTACCACAGCAATCGGTACAGTGCACAGACCGCGTGCGAGCATTATGGGGGAGTCGTGCGCCACGAGAGATGGTGCATCACCTGCGATCCCATTGTGCACTACGCGTATGGCGTGGTGCTGGAGCCAGAGAAATTGAGCCTGCGAGACCGGCTGATCCTACATGCGCTCGGAGTCTCGTGGGTTGCGAACCGATGCCAGGGAGCGTGTCAGCCGGCTTAATGCCCGGCGGCCTGCGCCGCGACCGCGACTGGAACTGAAATCTTCACCGTATCCGGTTGTGTCCACACAGCCTTGCCCGTGGTGAGGTCCAGGCGGTTCATGGTTACCGTCACCTGCTGGCGATCCACCTCAACCATCAGATAGTGGTAATTCACTTCCTTGCTCTGAAAGGGATCGTCAGGCGCCCGCTCAATGGGATAAGCATGAGCGCCTCCTCCGCCGGAGACGAAATAAGTGACTCCGTTATGCTCGTGCCGCTCGTAATTGTGGACGTGGCCGGAGAAAACTATCATGCGATAACTAGCGTGAGCCTGGCGCGCTTCCAACATCTTTGCTAATGCCTGCTCGGAGGCGCGCGCCGAGTGTCCGCCTCCGAAGATCTTCGCGTCGGACGAACTGGTGTAAGGCGGATGGTGAAACATTAGAAAGACAAAGCCTACGTCCGCGGGAACGTGATCCAGTTTTGCGGCCAGCCATTCACTTTGTGGACCTGCCACCTCGTCCAAAGAGCTGTCGAGAACGAGGATGAGCGCATTGGCTACGCGCACCGAGTAATAGCGGCTGTTCTTGAGGTCGGGGAAACGCTGGAAATAGTTGCCGAGCGCGATCTTCGGGTCTCCATGCAAGTCATGATTTCCCAGCGCCGGATAGATCGGGATCTTCTTGTCGCGCCAGATCTGGGTTTCGTTATCCCAGACTTTCCAGTCGTTCGCATCGAAGCCGTTGTAGACGATGTCTCCCGTGAAGCAGACGAATGCGGGATTGGCTTCAGCGATGGCCTGCACGAGCGCGACGCGCACCGCGGGATTGGCCGGCTCGGTGTCTTTCGGATCGTGAAAGCGCGTGTCCCCATACGCCACGAAGCGGAACGGAGTCTTCACATCGAGCTGCAGATCGGCGCTGGAAGAAGTCTGCGCGCTCGATTTCTTAGTGCAGCAGGCCAGCGCCAGCAGCGTGGCTGTCACCAAGAGCACGAGCGCCATTTTCGTCGGCGATCTGTGTCGGTAAGACGAATGTGTTTTCAAAGCGTCCCTATTGTCCCACGACCAGCACTTCGAATTGTCCATCTTCCGCGGTGGAGAGGAAAAGCCGGTGCGTTTTCGGATCGAATGCCATGGTTTTGGCGCGAGGCGCAGTTTTCACCGTTTGGACCACCTCGTATTCGTTGGCGTTGTCTTGCTCGATGACGGTGATCGTGCCTTCGCCATTGGAGTTGAAAATGAGCTTTTTCTCCGGATCGAACACCGTGGCGTCCACGTGATCGCCGATGGGCAGCGTGGTGATCACTTTTCCGGTGTCTGCATCGAGCACGGCCATGACCTTGCTGCGGCATCCGACGAAGAGACGCCGGTTTGCGCGGTCCATCGCCATGCTGCTGGGGGAAGAACAAGGAGCGGTGGGCCAGCGCTGTTCGACCTTGAGGTCGCGGGAGTTGATCTTCAGCACCAGGCTGTCGTCTTCGAGATTATCGAAAACGTATCCGTGGCCGTCGGCGGCCGCGAACTCAGGTCCGCCGCCGAGATCGACCGTGCCCGCCACTTTGCCGCTGGCGGCGTCGATGGCGGTTGCGCTGTTGCTGTCGCCGTTGAAGGCGAAGACGCGCTTGGAGGCCTCATCGTAGATGATGCCGTCGGGATCTTTGGGGCTGTCGATTTTCGCCAGGACCTTCATCGTTTTCAAATCGAACATGATTACGGTATTGGCTTTGCCATCGCTGAGGAAGCCGTGATTGAATTCCGGCGCCAGCGCAATGCCGTGCATGCCGACGGTGGGGATCGATCCCAACTTTTCGCCGGAATCGAGATTCAGGATTTCCAACTCAGTTCCATGAGAGACATAGAGCCGGCGTGCCGCGTCGTCCACGGTCAGATAGTCCCATCCGCCTTTGCCCGGGATCGGAATTTTCTTGATGACTGAGTAGTTGGGCGAAGCGGCGAGGGCGGATACGGAGCAAGCTAGGAGCAGAAGTGCCCACAACGATTTGCGATTTGACATGGGTTCGTTCCTCAGGCGCGAGCTTAGAGCCCGCGCCTGAAATTTGTCTGAAAGGAGCGGCAGCTTTTAGAACTTCACGCGTACCATGAACTGAAGCTGCCGCGGCAACCCGGTGCCCGTGTTGGGTGAGGCGGCGTTGTCGTTGTTGATGTTGAAATTATTTGTCGTGGTGATTATGCCGAAGGTTCCGGGAACATCCAGCCCCGTTGAACTCGCAGGATCGTAAATAAGCGTGAGGTTCCCCGGGTCCCCTAGCTGAACGTGATTGAAGATGTTGAATGCCTGCACACCGAACTCTAGTGCAACGCGCTCCGTGAGGCTGGTCTCCTTGGTTAGCGCACAATCAATTTGCCAGCTGTTCAGAGCACGACCGATTCCGTTCGGGGCATTTCCGAAGCGCAGGAAATTTCCATTCGCGTCAGTTGGAGGCGCTTGGAATGCGGCAGCATTGATCAGCGGGCGACCGCCGTGTCCACCTCCAGGCAATATCAGCGGAACGCCCGGAACCATATCAGGGCGTTGATTGGTCTGATCGTTGCCGTCGGGAAGAAGATAGGTGCTCGGAAACGGATTGGTCGCATTGTAGAACTGGTTGTTGGGATTGACGATGGGGCCGGTCGGGTCCATGGAAACCGTTTCCGGATGCCCGGTGTGCCACAGACCGATACTGCTCAGCTGCCAGCCGCCCACTACTTTTCCAATCACTCCCGGCGAATTCAGGAACGCCTTGCCATTCCCGAATGGAAGTTCATACACCCCGTTTACAGTGAAGTTCTGACGAACGTCAAAAATGCTTGGCCCTTTGTCGCACGCAAGGCAATTGACGTTTTCCGGTCCATTGGATTCTCCACCTCCGACGGAGCCGTCGTTGATCGAATGAGACCAGGTGTAGCGAGCTTGAAATTCCAGGCCTTGGCTGAAGCGGCGCTCAAGAGACAGGCCGAGCGCATGGTAAGTACTGGAGCCAATATCCCGCTTGCTGTCGACGGAGCCGAACGGATCCGGATTATTGGGATCGGGGTAGAACTGGTCGAGGTATCGGACGCAGTCGCCGGTGATGGGGTTGAACGTCACTGGCGTGTTGCAGAGATTGACGCCGCCACGAGAAAACAACCTGTTTCCGCGGCTACCCAGGTACTGACCCGAGGCAAGCCAATTCCCGGGAAATTCATGTTCGAGTGTGAGCCCCCAAGTTTCGACATACAAATCGCGACGGTCCTGACGCCATAAAGCTCGGGGATGCTGAGCCTGCTTGTTAGCGGCAAGGCCAGACAGGTCTGGAGCCGTCTGCTCGTAGGCAGGGCTGAGCGCGGTCGATTGATTGACCTTGACCCGGAACGTGTCGCTTTCCAGACCCGCATTCAAGTCGTCATTCTGCGCTGCTCCGTGATAGATTCCGAAACCCGACCGGAGCACGGTTTTTCCGTGGAATGCGTTGGGCGCCCACGCCAAGGCAATCCTTGGGTCAAAGTTCACATAGCTTGGGTTGTACAAAGCAGGGTTCTTTGGGCAGGGAGGCGTATTGATTGGGCCCGAGCTGGGTGGTACAGGGTAGGTATTGAAGGAGCCCGAACCCAGGCATACGCCATGGAACTGGTACAAATCGAAGACCGTGGTGCGGTTAGTGGCCTCATGGGCGACGCCGTAATAGTCCCATCGAAGTCCGGCCGTCAGGGTCAAAGTCGGGGTCGCTTTCCATTCATCCTGGAAGTACGGCATATAGAACATGCGACGCAGCCTATGGCAGCACCAGGGGGCAACATATGAGATACCGGAGAGCGTCGCCGTGGTCATGTCCGTTTCGCTGGCAAAGCTCAGGACGTTATCATCGGTCTGGCCCTGATTGAGCCGCACACGACGGATTTCCATACCGCCCTTGAAGGCGTGGCGGCCTCGCGTCCAGATCACGTTGTCTACCACCCCGTAGGTCGTGCCAATTTCGATGTCGGCGGTGTTGTCATTCAGCCCGACGAAATTGCTCGTGTTTACCGCAAAGGGAAGCGCGCTCGCTTGCGGGTTGTGATAGGGGGATCGGTTGACATAGAACTTGGCTTCGTTGAAGAGACGCGGACTGAAAGTGTGCTCTAAGGCGATCAGGTAGTTCGCCGGGTGATTGATCACCTGTAACTTGTCTTCCGGGAGGCCGCTGCCGTTGGGCGCATCCACCAGGCTGATGTCGCGCTGGGCTCGGCCATAGAGCAAGTTTTTCTCGTTGATCTTGTGGTCGATTCTTACCAGCCAACTATCCTCATGAATAGTCGTGGGGGTTGCGGCAGTGACATTGTCGCCATTGATATCGTAGTTTGACGCGCTCGGATCCTGCCCCAGCCATTGGAAAGCGGTGTCCGGGTAGGTGAAGCGCGCCGAACATCCGTTGATCGTACCCACGGAAGCTCGCCAGGGATATGCCTGCATGATCTGGCACATTTGAGGCGATTGGTTCAGCACCTGTTGCTGGAATGAGGTTCCACCTGTCGTGGCCGGGAAGCCGGAAGGGACCGTGAATACCTGGGTTGTCGACTGCAACTGCCGAAGGCCCTCATAGCTAATAAAGAAAAATGTCTTGTTTTTCTGGATGGGCCCGCCCAGAGTCAGTCCGTACTGTCCCATGCGAAACGGAGGCACGTAGGGGTTTCCATTGAGGTCGTAATCGTTAAAATTTCGGGCGTCGAATACAGAGTTTCTGAGGTATCCGAACGCAGTGCCGTGCCAGTCATTGGTGCCCGACTTGGTCACCACGTCAATTTGTCCGCCCGCTTGAGTGCCGTATTCCACGTCGTAAAGAGCGCTATTGACGCGATATTCCTCGATCGCATCCTGAGAAATCTGAAGGCGGGTTTGCGACTTCTGCGCCTGCTCCTGGATGCCGCCAGCGTCGACGCCATCAATGGAAAAGTTGTTATCGTCGCGAGCGCGTCCGGCAAAGCGGATGGTGCGCTGGTCGCCGCCGCCGTCATCCTGGGCGAAAGGGGCAAGCAGCGTGAAACTCGCCCAATCGCGTCCGTTGTTCGGAAGATTCGCGATCTGGGTGTCATCAATGACAGTGGCCGCCTCGGCCGAAACCCGGTCCGCCGGGGACAGGGTCGCCTTGACGTCAATCTGTTCGTTGATGGCGCCCACCGCAAGCTGTACATCCAATGTGCGGGTCTGCCCCACGCGAAGAACCACGTCCTCGACTACCTTGTTCTTAAAACCAGAGCCGCTGGCGGTGACCCGATAGGTGCCGACCGCGAGTCCGGGAAAGCGGTAATAGCCCTTGGAGTTGGTCGGCTGCTCCTGGCTGAGCTGGGTATCGGCGGCGACAATTTTTACAGTGGCGCCGACGATCACGCTTCCAGAAGAGTCACTGATTGTGCCTTCCAATTCGGCACGATCCACTTGGGCGAAAGCGTTGATCGCTCCCAGCACCAGTACCGGAATGGCTATCAGAACGACCAACAATTCAGAGAGACGGCTGGAGAGAGGGTGAAATCGCATGGCTTCAGCTCCTTGAGAGACGACCGGCGCAGGATCAATTCGTACGGCTTAACTCCGCAGAGTCGCGTTCTATGTCTTACTTGGAATGTTGGAATGAGGCTTTAAGATGACGGCAAATCGTAGAGCCGCAGTGTGACTGAGGAATGAATCTCACGTTAAAATTTCTTCAGATTGAGGATTTCGAGCCTTTGTTCCGCTTTAAACTGGCTGATGAGTGCGTCTGGTGTCGACCCGATGAAGCTGCTGATTGTCGAAGACGAAGCGCGAATGGTGGCCCTTCTTCGCAAGGGACTGATGGAGGAAGGTCACACGGTCACGTGCGCAGCGGACGGTGCGGAGGGCTTAGAACTGGCACGATCCTACGAATTCAACGTCATTCTCCTCGACATCATGATGCCCAAGCTTAGCGGATATGAGATAGCCAAACGTCTGCGCGCGGAAAAAGTGCGAACTCCGATCCTGATGCTGACTGCCCGCGATGCAGTGCCCGATATTGTTCGCGGCCTCGATCTCGGCGCCGACGACTACATGACCAAGCCGTTCTCTTTCGATGAGCTCATTGCCCGCTTGCGCGCCGTCAAACGGCGGGCCCTGGTGGCGCAGGATCCCAGCTTGCGAGTCGGCGATCTGGTACTGGATCCATCCAGCCGGGAAGTGCTGCGCGGAGAAGAGCGGGTTTCGCTGACGCGCACGGAATACAATCTGCTGGAACGGCTTATGTACCGCGCCGGGAAAGTGGTTTCCCGGCGATCTCTCATCGAGGCTGTCTGGGGATTTGATCGAGAGATTGAAGAGAACACGCTCGATGCATTTATACGCTTACTGCGCAACAAAATTGATTTACCCGGTCGCCCCAAATTGATTCAAACGGTGCGCGGCGTCGGCTACATGATTCGTCCGGACGGGCAGGTATGAAACGTCTCTCCATCGGAGTTCGGCTTACGCTCTGGTATCTGGCGATCTTTGCGCTGGGAGAACTCGTCTTTGGCGCGGGCATGTGGTTTATTCTTCGCGGAAACCTCTATGACATGGTGGATGACGATCTCGAATCCCAGGTGGAGGATTTAAGGAGTTTTCTGGCATCGCAGAAGAAAGACGCTTCCATCGCCAAGCTGCAGGAGGAAGTGAACGAAACTTATACGATCGAGCACCCCGGGGATTATCTCGCCGTCTATGCGGAAAGCGGAGAACTGATTTATCGATCGGCGTTCCTGGAAGCTCATCAGCAGATACTTCTGCCCGCAGACCAGATCAAGCGGCAGGAATCCCATAACCTCAAGGTGGACCACCACCACTTCCGCTTTATCTACGAAACGCTGGCTGTCACCGGGCACGTGTTCACGGTAGAGATGGGACTTCCCTCTGACGATGCCGTCGATACGCTGCATTTATTCCGCTTCTATCTTCTGATGTTTGCTCCCTTGCTCTTGCTCGTCGCCGCGGGAGTTGGTTACTGGATGAGCCGGCGCGCTTTATCTCCCGTGGACGCGCTGGTGCGAACCGCGCGCGAGGTGAGCGGCGCGAACCTCAGTAGCCGGCTGCAGAAGCTGGAGACCGGCGACGAGTTGCAACGCCTTTCCGATACTTTGAATGAAATGCTGGACCGAATCGAAAAGGCGTTCTTGCGGGTCACGCAATTCACGGCCGATGCCTCGCACGAATTGCGAACGCCGGTTTCGCTCATCCGCACCGAAGCGGAGTTGGCGTTGCGGCGCTCCCGCGGCGAAGCCGAATACAAGGAGTCGCTGCGCCACATTCTGCTTGAAGCGGAGCGGACTACAGTGCTGATCGAACAGTTGCTGGCGCTGGCCCGCGCCGATTCCGGCCGCGAAACACTTCATATGCAAACTGTGGATCTGCATCAGACGCTGCGAAGCATGGTCGAGAGCTGGCAGCAGGTGGCGATCATCCGGGATTTGCAGTTCTCCGCCAAGATAGATGAGGACGGCGCCTTGGTCATGGGGGACGAAACCATGCTGCGCCGGCTGATCGATATTCTTCTCGACAACGCGTTCCAGTACACGCCTTCGCCGGGCACCGTGTCTCTGCTGCTGGAACAACGCGAAGACACGGTCGCGATTGCCGTGCAAGATTCAGGAGTGGGAATCGCGGAAGAAGAACAGAGCAAAATCTTCGAACGCTTTTACCGTGTCGACCAGGCCCGCAGCCGCGGGCGAGGTGGAACCGGGCTGGGACTAGCGATCGCTCATTGGATCGTCACCCAGCATCATGGTTCGATTCGCGTCGAAAGCCTGCCGGGACAGGGCGCGACCTTCCGTGTGGAATTGCCAAAGATCGCCTCGCCCGCCAAAGCGCCCCTTTCCGTCTGAGCCAGGAACGAGCGTAGCCCTGCTGCCTTTCCTGCATCCGACTCCGCGAGTTCTGCCGCCTCCTGCGCCCTCACACTGAGAAGCTTTTAACCTGCTTGCAGGGGCCGTTGGCACGGTTCGTGCATGATTTTCACTCGATTCAGTGCGCCCCATGGCGAAACTTGCAATCATGGACGAAAAGCGCAAAATCATTCGCCACTTCGCGCTGTCGCTTATTTTCCTGACGACCTTCATTTTTTTGAACCAGCCCGACGTTATCCTCATTTCTCATCTCGGATCGGTAGTGTGGTATCCGGCTACAGGATTGGCTTTCGCCTTCCTGTTGGGAGTCAGCCCGCTCTACGCAATTGTGGTATTTATCGCGAACGCCCTGGCTGGCATGCTGATCTACGGGCAACCGCTGACGACCTACAGCGAGACGATTGGATCGATCGGGATCTCACTATTTTATGCCATTGCCGCGCACCAGCTCCGCGGCCCCTTAAAGATCGACTTGGGCCTGCGGCGACGCCGCGATGTTGCCCTGTACGTTTCCATCACAACCTCGGCGGCGCTGGCATCCACGCTCGTCGGGGTAGCGTGCCTGGCCCTCGACCACGCCATCCGTTGGAACGAGTTCAGATCTGCCTTTCTGAGGTGGTTTCTCGGCGACGAGATAGGGTTGCTGGGGGTCGCTCCTTTTCTTCTGATTCACGTGCTGCCCTGGATCCGAAGACAACTCTCGCCGGCTTCGGTGGAAGGCAGATTGCCTCGTGCCTATCCTCGCAAAAAAAGAGCAGTATTTTGGAACAGTGTGGAAGCGTTGGCGCAAATCGCTGTGATCGTAATCCTGCTCTGGGTGGTGTTCGGCCTGGTACCCAATAACTTACGCTATCTGCTCTTCATCCCAGTGATATGGATCGCATTGCGCCAGGGAATCCGCAGAGTGGTTTCCTGCTTGCTCGCGTTGAATTTTGGAACTGTGGTGGCCTTGCATTTCTATCCGCCTGCCTCGAACATTCTTCCGCAAACGGGCCTGCTTATGTTTGTGGTCTCGGCCGTGGGCCTGATCATAGGTTCTTTAGTGTCCGAGCGCCACCGCATTGCCATCGAATTGCTGGAGCGCACCGCCGATTTGCTGGATGCGAATACTCAGCTGGTTACGGCCAAGTACAAAGCGGAAGAAGCCAGCCGGGCCAAGAGCGAATTTCTGGCGAACATGAGTCATGAAATTCGGACTCCGGTGAACGGGATTCTGGGCATGACGGAACTGGCGCTGAACACCGAACTCACCGCGGAACAGCGCGAGTGCCTGGGCATGCTGAAGTCCTCAGGAGATTCTCTGCTGGGCGTCATCAATGACATTCTCGATTTTTCCAAGGTCGAATCCGGCAAGCTGGACCTTGATCCCATCGAGTTCCATCTGCAGGACGCGGTGGCTGAGACCATGAAGGCTCTTTCCTTCCGAGCCCATAAAAAGGGACTGGAGATCGCCTACGAAATCGATCCCGACGTACCGGAGCATCTCGTGGGCGATCCGGGGCGGCTGCGGCAGATTCTGACCAACCTGGTGGGAAACGCGATCAAGTTCACCGAGCAAGGAGAAGTCATCGCCCGTGCGAAGCTGGATGTTTGCAGCCAGGAGAAGCTCACGCTGCATTTCAGCATTGCCGACACTGGGATCGGCATCCCTCCGGAGAAACACGTTCTGGTCTTCGAGGCATTCTCCCAGGCGGACGGAAGCACGACGCGCAATTACGGCGGGACCGGCCTTGGCCTCGCCATCTGTTCGCGGCTGGTGGCTTTGATGAATGGGCGAATCTGGCTGGAGAGTGAAGTGGGCAAGGGCAGCATCTTCCATTTCACGGCGGAGTTCGGCGTGGCCAGGACGGCGCATACTCCCGACTCGGCTGCCTGCTTGGCAGACCTGCGGGACCTTTCCGTGCTGATTGTCGATGACAACGCTGCCAATCGGCGCATTCTCGAAACCACCACCCGGAGTTGGGGAATGCGGCCACTGGCCGTAGAAAGCGGCAACGCAGCCCTGGAAGCGATCCAACCAGCCAGCGGCAACGAGCCTCTTTTTCGTCTCGCCCTTATCGACAGCTGCATGCCGGGTATGGATGGATTCGAACTGGCGGAGCGCATCACGCAAAATCCGGGTCTATCTAACACCATCATCCTGATGTTGACCTCGGCAGGCCAGCGCGGAGAGGGGGAGCGTTGCCGCAAGCTGGGAATCGCCGCTTACCTGCTCAAGCCAATTCGCAACTCCGAGCTGCAAGCGGCCATGCTTTTGGTTCTGGGCCGCGGAGAAGGCATTCCTGATCGCGATCTTGTGACCCGGCACAACACCCGGGAGCAATTGAGAAAGTTGCGTATCTTGTTGGCCGAAGACAATGCCATCAATCAGACGGTCGTGGTGAAGCTGCTGGAAAAGATGGGTCACCAGCCGACTGTCGCGCGGGACGGCCACGAAGCCTTAGCTGCGCTGGAGCGCGACGGGCTGGAGACTGCCGTCTACGACCTGGTTTTTATGGATGTGCAAATGCCCGAGATCGATGGGCTGACGGCGACGCGCAAAATTCGGGAACGCGAAAAGCAAATCGGTACTCATGTACCGATCATCGCCATGACCGCACATGCGATGAAAGGGGATAGAGAACGTTGCTTGCAGGCGGGCATGGACGGATACCTGACCAAGCCGGTAAGCAGCGCATTAATTACAGAGGCGATTGCGCGGGTTCTTGGCACAGCGCAACTGTCTAGGCCACCGCTGGAACCGCAAGTGCAGGAAAAGCACGCGGGCTGGGATCGGGCTGCGGCCCTGGAGCGGGTCGAGGGCGACGAAGCGCTCTTATCGGAACTGGTGCAAGTTTTCCTGGAAGAGGTCCCAGAGCAATTGCACAGCATGCAGCAGGGTCTGGCCGCTGCCGATTTCGAAGTCATCGAAAGAACGGCGCACACGCTGAAGGGCGAGTTGATTTATCTGGGACTGACGGAGATTGCCGAGAAAGCCAGAGCGCTCGAGCAGCAGGGTCGAGAGCGCAATTTACAGGCGGCTGCAGAATTATTCGCGGACTTCAATGCTCAGTTACTGAAGGCGGCTGCCGCCATGCGGGAAGACCGGCCCGGTCCAGTTTCCACCGAGGCCTTTCACACGTGATGATCGGGTTTGTGTCGTCAGGTCGCAATGGGACCGATCCCGACGGAAGCCTGCTTGAAAGCCCGCCCGGCGCGCACCACAGCCTTGACGTGTGCTCCTCGCAATAGAAGATCAGAGCTGACTTCCGCGAGCGACACACCTTGAATTGATATAATCGGTTCACCATCTCCAACCATCGCCGGGATGGCGGAACTGGCAGACGCAGCGGACTCAAAATCCGCCGGTACTTAGTACCTTGGGGGTTCGACTCCCCCTCCCGGCACCACGCCATATCAGCTGAACACCGATCGCTCGGTGTTTGCACCAGCAAATGGCCGTGTCCAGATTAGGAGTCGTTCGAGCCTACGGTTGCGCATCCACTACGCACCGAAAACCGATCGTAGCGGATCGGTCGCGGCCCGGAGACATCAGCAAATATTTTTCGTGTTCATCCAAACGATAAGTCTGCGGGAAATACCAGATCGACCCACGCGGCAGGTACGATGAGTCCCCGCGCAAAATGGCGGCGCGCGAATGTTCATCGCGGAACTCGTCCATCCATTGGGAAACCGTTCCCACCAGATCAAGCACGCCGAATGGACTGGCGCCCGCTGGAAAAGAATTCACATTCGCCGGCGGGGAAACGGTTCGCCCGTGATCGGCTGGTGGCAGCGCCTGCGCGTTCCAATTATTTCCCCACGGATAGATGCGGTGATCGGTCGACTGTGCGGCATATTGCCACTCCCATTCGTGAGGCAACCGCGTGCCGGCCCATGCGGCGTAAGCGCGGGCGTCTTCGATCGAGACCCAGGTCACCGGTTTCTCGTCCCTCGAGTCGGAAACACATGGACGGCCTTTCGGCCTTCCTTTAATCCCGTGCTGAACGACGCCCGAGTGTCACCCTTCCGAAAAAATTCATGGGTGAATCTGGAACCTGGTAGTACAATCCTCCGCACTTGCACGCTTAGGAGGCGGCGTGAAACTCACTCACGTGACGGTTAGTTTGGCTGTCATGCTGGTAATGAGTCTGCCCGTCATGGCTCAAAACTCTCGAATGCTCCCACCCCAGATGCGCCACGCGCAGGAATTGCAGGCGCAGAATGAGAGCATGGATTCCCGGCCTGTGGATACTCAGGCGCTCGGACGCGAGGCCGACGAATTGGCCGCCCTCGCTGCATCCGTGCGGCCTGATGTTCATAATTTGAGCCGGGGGATCTTGTCGAAAGATCTTGCGCAAAAGTTGAAACAGATTGAGAAGCTGTCGAAGCATCTAAGAAGCGAACTGGCACGCTAGGGTTCGCCGCGCTTATGAGTGCCGTCGAAATGTAGCGGGAAATGCCGCTTTGCTCTGACTTTAGATGGCCTCTCTCGATAAGGAGCCAACTTGGCGCAGCCGCAGGAATTCACGTCGCAACGGCGCGGATGATTCATTAGAATAGAGCTGGGCAGTAATCAATTGAGAACGCGTCCCAGGGAGTCATCATGCCTCAATGGCTTTGGGTGGTTGCTTTTGTGGTCGGCTACATTGTGCTAACCCAGTGGCTGTTGCCGAAACTGGGCGTGCCTACTTGAAGAAGCGCCGCATGCGTCGGGTCGCGGCGCGAAGACGAAACCAAAATATCCGCCAAGGATTCTGTGTCCGACTCCAAGAGTGTTGTCTCGAAGTAGGGCAAGCCGTATTCGAACATCGCTTCCTGGCGAGTCTGACGATTGCCGATACTCAAGGGGATACAACCGCATCCTGTTTCACGGAACCGCGCTCGCGGTTTCAACGTAAATCATCTCAACATCGGAATGACCTGAGGAGATCACGATGCAGAGCCGTATCACCGGAACCACCATGCCAGTTCTCGAATTCGCGCTCGAGCCGAACGAGTCCATCATCTCCGAAGCCGGAGAGCTTTCCTGGATGGGCAGCTCGATCCAGATGACGACCCACACCCAATTCGCGGGCGCGGGCGGGCTGTTCGGCGTGCTCAAGCGCGTGGCCGGCGGCGGATCGCTCTTCATGACCGAGTACCGTGCCATCGGCGCTGCCGGAGAACTTGCCTTCGCCACCAAACTGCCGGGCCACATCGTTCCGGTGGAAGTTTCGCCGGGACACGATTACATGATCCATCGCCAGGGATTCCTCTGCGCCACACCGCAGATTCAGATTGGCGTCGGATTCCAGCAATCCCTGGGCGCGGGAATTTTCGGCGGCGACGGCTTCCTTCTGCAGAAGGTCACCGGGCAGGGAACTGCCTGGCTTGAACTTTCCGGCGAACTGGTCGTGCGCGATCTGCAACCCGGCGAGACCCTGCGCGTGCATCCCGGCCACGTGGGCGCTTTTCAGGCCGGCGTCTCGTTTCAGATCACGACCGTCCCCGGCATCAAGAACATGATCTTCGGCGGCGACGGCATCTTTCTCGCCGCCCTCACCGGACCGGGAAGAATCTGGCTGCAGACTCTGCCCATCTCCAAACTCGCGCACGCCATCGAGAAATACATTCCGCGCGAAGCCCCCAGGCAGGCCGTGGAAGGCGGCGTGGTCGGCGGAATTGTAGGCTCGATCCTCGATAACATGAGATAGATACGGGCGGGCGGCCCCACCTTTCTGCATTGTTCTCCTTTCCCGCTACGAAACCCTGGGTGCCCCGTCCTTGCGTTCTTGCAAGGGCGGGATACGGTGCAGCCGATGCCTACGCCGAAGTCCTCCGAAACTACCTTCGTCTGAGTACGTTCCATTAGAATGCTGTAGATATTTGATTCCCTCAAATAGGAGATATGAAGATGGTTCAGTCCCGAGCGCGGAAGCTTGTTGTGTGGATGGCGATAATAGCGGGAAGTTTAACAGCGGTAACCGTGCACGCCCAGGAGCATGAGTCGGCGCCGAGCGGTCCTGCCCCGGTCCTGATGACTGTGCGCGAGATGCTGCAGCCGGGCGCGGAAGCCGCCCATGCCAGACTGGAGGCCGAGTATACGGCCGCGCTGGACGCCGGTAACGCCAGCCAATACTACCTTGGCATGGGAGCGATCACCGGCACGCCGCAGACGGTGTTCCTCTCCGGCTATGCCTCTCTTGAGGAGATGTCGGAGGTGCATGACCACGACGAGGCGACCATGGGCGAAAAGCTGGCCAGTCTCGATGAGGAACACAGTGGGACGCTGGCGGGAGTGGACACAGCGATCTGGCGGCTGCGTCCGGAGCTGAGCAATCCACGTACCGTGAACCTGGCCAAGATGCGCTTCATGGATCTGATCCATATTCATGTGAAGCTCGGCCATAGCGCCGAGTTTGCGGATATGATCAAGCACATCAGAGAAGGTTGGACGAAAGCCGACCCGGATTTCCACTATTCGATCTACCAACAAACCTTTGGCAACTCGATGGACGACTCGTACCTGGTAATCATCGCGATAAAATCGTTGGCGGACCTGGACAAGCACCACTCGATGGTGGCGGAGTACCGAAAGGGTTTGGGCGAGGATGTGCAGAAACAGATGCTGGAGTTCGAGAGCGCGAACTATAACAGCACCGAGTCGAACCTGTTCGCCTTTACTCCCAGCATGAGCCGGCTCCCGCAGAGCTGGACCAAGGATGATACGGAATTCTGGAAGCCGAAACCGACGGTCGCCGCTCCGGCTAAGAAAGCCGTAAAAGCGAAGTAGATGAATGGATCCAGAAATACAACGGCCCCGGTAGATTACCGGGGCCGTCGTGCTTTAGCTGCTCAGCGGGCGTGACCCGTGCGAACTTAGACTTAGCGATGTCCGCCGCCACCGTGGTACCCACCGCCACCGTGGTACCCACCGCCGCCACCGTGGTACCCACCCCGCCACCGTGGTACCCACCGCCGCCACCGTGGTACCCACCGCCGCCACCGTGGTACCCACCGCCGCCACCGTGGTACCCACCGCCGCCACCGTGGTACCCACCGCCACCGTGGTACCCACCACCGCCACCGTGGAAGCCACCACCTACGTAGCCACGACCGCCTCCCCAACCGCCATGGTCGTGACCCCAGCCGCCACGGTCGTGACCCCAGCCGTCACGATAGCCCCAACCTTGATGGTACCAGGGGCCAGCGCCGATGAAGACGCCGCCGTCGAACCACTGCGGGCCATAGTAGCCATAGGGTGCACAGCCATAGGGCGCGTATCCGTAGTAGCCGTACGGACATACGGGCGGCGGCGGAGGAGGCTCAGGGTAACCTCCTCCGATCTGAATTCCAAATGAAACCTGTGCGTGCGCCGCAGGCGCCGGCATCAGGATAAATCCAACAATGGCAAGCAATGCGAGATACTTGAGACGCAAGGTGGTCCTCCTTAATAGCCATGCCCGAACGCCGGATGGTATTTCGACGCGGGCCAATAGGATCCGGAAAAGTACGCTCCGTCCGTTTCCTACTGTTTGGAACACTAGAATATCGAAAGTGTTTGCCGCCAGTCGACCCCCGTCCTTCTGAAGGTACCCTGCGGTGGGGCGGACGTTTGACAGGCAGGCGGCCCACCTTTCCGCATGTTTTCCTTTCCGCCACGAAACAGTGGGTGCCCCGTCCTTGCGTTCTTTGCAAGGGTGGGATACGGTGCAGCCGGTACGACGGGGTTGTCCGCGTGTACCAAATTGCGTGCTGCCTGTGCGTCAGGAACAGGAGTAAAATCCGCCACATGAAGGCATTCCACAGCGGGCGGGAAGCCAAAGAGTTCCTCATTTCCCAGATTGTCGAAGAAGCGCAGCGGGAGAACATTCCGCTCTCCGAAGTCGAGCGCAAAATGCTGTACTTCACGGAAAGTGGATGGACGCTTCCTGACATCATGAAAGTCAATGAGGATTTTGATCGTGAGTACGACCAAGACGAGTATGAAAGCAAAATTGCGAAACTAGTTAAGAAGGCCGATAAACGAATTCTTAAGAGTGTACGTGACGAATACGACAAATGGTGGGCCGCAATCCGTTTTCTTGAACGAGAAGACCACTACATTTTGGTAATGATTCGACTTGCAGGAGTACGGCCGCGCGGCGATCAATTAAGGCTACTCGCGACTGGGCTTGGCATTGTAACTGTGATCCTCATAGCGATTTTCTTGGGCATCAAGTATGACATCCATATGTCCTCCCGGAGCGACCTCGGAGTTTTCGTATGGATTTTCCTCGCTTGTTTGTTCATTTCATACATGCTACTGAGATTCATCATTGGTGCGAAGAAAGCCGACGACCTCACCTCCATTGTGGTTGAAAAACTATCCCGAATCTGGCAGCGCGTCAGTGGAAACGCATAACTTTCGAGAACAGGCATAGCGCTGATTGCCCCGGCACCACCGGCTCACCAGCACCAAAGCTGGCCCGTCAGCGCCGCCCTGCCGCCGCTTGCCATCTCGGTTACACTATCCACAGGCGTTTCCGCGCCCCTCCTTACCATGATCAATGGCAAACGTGTGGCAGTTGTCATGCCCGCCTATAACGCGGAAAAAACTCTGGAAGCCACGGTGCACGAGCTTCCCGAGTTGGTCGACGTCCGCATTCTCGTCGACGATCACAGCCGCGATCAGACCGTGCAATTGGCCCACAGCCTTGGCCTCTACGTTTTTCAGCATGACCGCAACTACGGCTATGGACGCAACCAGCAGACCTGCTATCGCGAAGCGCTCAACGCCGGCGCCGACGTTGTCATCATGCTGCATCCCGATTACCAGTACACGCCCCTGCTCATCACGGCGATGGCCAGCATGGTGGCCTACGACGTTTATGATGTCGTGCTCGGATCGCGCATCATTGGCGGACGCGCCCTGCGCGGCGGCATGCCCCTCTATAAGTACATTTCCAACCGCTTGCTCACCGCCTTCGAAAATCTTTTTCTCGGCGTGAAGCTTTCGGAATATCACACTGGATACCGTGCCTTCAGCCGCCAGGTCTTGACCGAATTGCCGCTGCTGGAAAATTCCGACGACTTTGTCTTCGACAATCAGATGCTGGCGCAGTGCGTGCATTTCGGCTTCCGCATAGGAGAAGTTTCCTGTCCCACGAAATATTTCGCGGAAGCATCGTCGATCAATTTCCGCCGCAGCGTCGAGTATGGTCTGGGCGTGCTCGCCACCACGCTGCAGTTTGCCTTACAGCGATTCGGGCTCGCGCACTTGTCGCGCTTCAGCAAGCAAGGCCGCACACTTGAAGCGGGAAGCGAAAGCTATTACGCTGCCCGTTCGGGGACTGCGCGCTAGGTATTGCGTTTCGTCTCCTCTCACAATGCCAGAAAGCACGCCAACTCCTCCCAGCACGCAACTGGGCAAGGACGAATTCTCGGTCCGCAACCTTGCCCGGCTGGCCGGACTCACTCTATTCGCGTTCGTGGTCATGGGCTACCATCCCGGACTCGAAGACGATTCGTTTTATCTCGCGGCAATCAAGCGGGATTTGCACCCGGCCCTGTTTCCGCACGATTCCGATTTCTTCCGCCTGCAATTTCAACTCACAATTTTCGACAAGCTCATCGCATTTTCCGTTCGCCTTACTCATCTGCCGGTTCTTTGGGACGTGTTGTTGTGGCAGTTGCTTGCCATCTTTCTTGTTCTGTTCGGCTGTTGGCGGATCGCTCGCCGCTGCTTCGCTCTGCCGGAAGCGCAGTGGGCCGCAGTCGCCTTGGTTGCCGCGCTGCTGACTCTTCCTGTGCCCGGCGTTGCGATCAATCTTGCCGATCAATACCTGCACCCGCGAACCCTCGCGACCGCTGCCATCCTGGCCGCAATCGTGGCTGTCATCGATAGGAAATTCTGGCCGGCGGGTTTGCTGCTGGCGGTCGCGTTCGCCATTCATGCGATCATGGCCAGCTTGGGAATTTCCTTCTGCATATTCCTGGCGTGGACGTTGCGTGATTCTAAAATCGCGAAACCATCTCCGCTTCCGACTTTAGCCGCGCTTTTGATCCCTCTGGGCTGGCTCTTCGAACCAACCTCCGATGCCTGGCGCCAAGCGGCAGCCACTCGCGGCTTTTTATTCATGGGTCGCTGGCACTGGTATGAATGGTTGGGCGTCTTTGCTCCGCTCGTTCTGCTCTTTGCTTTTCGGCGCTTCGCTCAGCCTCAGCGCAGAAGAAGCGGGCAAGAGTGCCCGCTCCACACAAACTTCGCCCGTCTATCTGGCGATTCTGCTCTGCTTCCCATGGTCTCTGCTCTTATCTATTACGGCGTCTTTCAAACCATCGTCGGACTGGCGATCATGCTCCCGCCCGGCCTGGAGCGCCTGCGCCCCTTTGAGCCGATGCGCTACCTGCACTTGCTGTATCTTCTCTTCTTCCTGATCGTCGGCGGCCTGATGGGCAGGTATCTGCTTGACCGCCATCGCTATCGTTGGGCGTTGCTCTTTATCCCATTAAGCGCAGGCATGTTCTATGCGCAGCGCCAGATGTACGCCGCGTCTCCGCATTTGGAGTTGCCGTTCATTTCGCCCGAGAGTGGATGGTTGCGGGCATTCGACTGGATTCGCCTGTACACTCCCTCTGACAGCTTGTTCGCGATCGATCCCCATTACGAAGCGTTGCCCGGCGAGGACTATCACGGCTTCCGCGCTCTGGCCGAGCGCAGCGTTCTTGCCGACTACGAAAAAGATGCCGGCATGGCCGCGCGCGTGCCCTCGCTGGCGCCGCGATGGCTGAAAGAAGTGACTGCCCTCAACGGATGGCGGAGTTTTCAAGCTTCGGATTTCCAGCGGCTCAAGAATGACTTTGGCGTGACCTGGTTCGTGCTGTCGGCCGCCGATGCGGAATTCTCGAACCTGCAGCCGGGCCCGGTCGTCTGTCCTTACGCCAACGAGGAAGTGAAAGTGTGCCGCCTACGCCGATGAGTTCCGAAATTCGTGGTTCAGAAATTCGTAGCACCGCGACGCGTAATCCAAACCGGTACGTCTGGATGGTGCTGGTCGCTCTGGCAGTTCGGCTGGCCGTCATCCCGTTCGTCTATCGGGATTGGATGGACCCGTTCGTTCTCGAGCACTGGGCCTTTGGATTGATCGCTCGCTCCATCGTTTCCGGTCACGGCTTCGGCAGTCCCTTCGCACAGACTGGAGCTTCCGCGCTTCTGCCGCCGGTGTATTCCTATCTGCTGGCGGGCATCTTCAAAGTCTTCGGAATCGAAACCAAGGCCTCAGTGCTTGCGGCCTTGTCGCTGAACAGCGTTTTTTCCGCGCTCACCTGCATTCCAGTTTTTGTTCTGGCGCGGCGGGCGCTAGGAGAGCGTGTGGCCACGTGGGCAGGCTGGGGATGGGCGTTCTCACCGTATGGCATTTACTATGGCGCGGACTGGGCCTGGTCCACTTGCCTGGTTACGCTCGAACTGGCGTGCCTCTTCCTGTTCGCCTGGCGCCTCGAGAACTCTTCCCGCACTCGCGAGTGGATCCTGTTCGGCCTTCTCGGAGGTCTTGCCGCTCTGACCGAACCGGTCACGCTGGCCGTCGTCCCGCTGCTCGGGCTCTGGACGATCTACCGCCGCTTTCGAACGAACGTTCCCTGGAAGACGCCCATGATCTCCGCCGCGTTGGCGGCCCTGGCCGTGATGTCCCCCTGGCTGGTGCGCAACTACGAACTCTTTCAACGCTTCATTCCGGTGCGCAGCGGCTTCGGTCTCGAACTCTACATCGGCAACAACGGATACTCCCAGCGCTGGGTGAACAGCGCCCTGCATCCGAACCACAACGATGCCGAACTTTCCGAGTACGAGCGCGTCGGCGAGATCGCTTACATGGATCACAAGCTGCATCAGGCCGAAACCTACATCCGCAGCCATCCCGCATGGTTCGTCTGGATGACTTTCCGCCGCATGGTTTACATGTGGACTGGCTACTGGAGCTTCGATCGCGCCTACCTGAAAGATGAGCCGCTCGATCCACCCAACATCCTTCTCGATACAACCATGACCATCCTGGGCCTGCTCGGCCTGCGAAAGGTCTTTCGGCGCGACGCGGCGCTGGGCGTACGTTTTGCCATCGTTCTTTTCTTCTTTCCGCTGACCTATTACATCACGCACCCGGAGACATACTATTTCCGGCCGGTCGATCCGCTTATTGTGATTCTTGCCGCGGTCTTGGTCGCGGGCGGCCCGCTGAAGCACGGCGAATTGCCCTCTCCGTCGAGCGAGGTTTAACATCTAATCACTCAAGATGCCTACCGCGACGGCACCGCCGATTACGAAACGAAGGTTCACGATCGGCCTCAGCGAAATTATCAATTTCGCTTACGACGCATTTTCCAGCAACAAGCTGCAGTTCACGCTGACCTCGCTGGCCATGGCGGTCGGAACGGCATCGGTGATTCTGGTCGTCACCATCGGCCTGACGGGGAAGCAATACATTCTTCGGCAGATTCAGTCCATCGGCGCCAACATGATTTACGCCGACTACCAGGGCGGACTGCAGCGCATCGACTCCACTCCCGACCCCATGACGGTGGATGACGTTAACGCGGTTCGGGCACAGGTCCCCAGCGTCGTGGCCGCATCGCCGACCATCGCCTTGAATGACCGCATCAGCGTAGGCGGCGGCAAGCAGCGCGACATCCTTGTCCTAGGCGTCGCCCCGGAATATCAGCGCGTGCGCAATCTGATCGTGCTGGCGGGACGATTCTTCGATAACGAAGATGCATCCGGCCGCAACAAGGTCGGCGTGATCACCGAGAAGCTTGCGCAAAGACTGTTCGGCACGCCCTCCGCGTCCATCGGACAGATCATCAAGCTAAGCAGCGGCCTGCCTTTCACGGTGGTCGGAGTCTTCAAAGAGAGCGTCGATACATTCGGGCAATCCGAAATTCAGGAAGATTCCATGCTGATTCCGTACACGGTCAGCCGGTTCTTCACTCCCACGTCGGCAGTGTATGAGATCTATTTTTCCGCAGCGAGCCCGCAGGATGTGATTCCGGCAACCGCCGCGATCAAGCGCGTGCTGCAGTCGCGTCACCGGCCGGAGTCGGTTTATAACGTGCAGAATCTGACCCAACTGCTGACCGTGGCGGGGCGCATCGCCGACGCGCTCACCGTGATCCTGATGCTGGTGGCCTTCGTCACGCTGCTGGTCAGCGGCATCGGCATCATGAACATCATGTTGGCGACGGTCACGTCGCGCATTCGCGAGATTGGCATCCGCAAGGCGATCGGCGCGACCAATCGAGAAATCCGTTTCCAGTTCCTCGCCGAGGCGATCCTGATTTCGTTGACCGGAGGCATTACCGGAATCGTCACCGGCCTCGCGCTCCCTTTCTCCGTGCGTTTCTTCACGGACTACCATTTTCCAATCTCAGGCTTGTCAGCCATTATCGCCATCATCGTTTCATCCATCGTGGGAATCATCTTCGGGACGGTGCCGGCCTCGCGTGCTTCGCAACTCGATCCGGTGGAGAGCCTGCGCTACGAGTGAGCTAGTAAGGCAGGAAATTTTCGCAGAAGTGTTCCTGCAGGAACATTTTTACATATTTGTATGTACAAAACACGGCAAGTGGCGGTCGGTCAGCGAGTTGTGTTGCGTCCAGATTACGGATTTGCGGGCCTTCCAGACCGGCGTCGGATCCCACGGCGCGAACCGGTGCGTGGGCCAACGGCGGTGATCCCTGCTCCCGTCCGGAGACAGCTAAAGACCACAAAGCCGGGCTGGTTGGCCCGGCTTTTTCCTGTTGTGGAACTGGTTCGGTCGGTCTTGTTTCGATCGGCGAATCAGGCTGCTAAAGTTTCAAAACTGGTATTACCGTTTTCGCAATCCAACTCAAGAGGCTGAGGATGGTTTGCCATCAGACCTGGGTTCGATTGCCACTCGGGTTCACCGGCCCGGGTGCTTACATCACCATAGCCAGGTTCTCCAGTTCATGCTGCAGAACCGGCAGGGCGCAACCCGCCATCTCGACGCGGCCTGCCGCATCGAGCGCTGCTTTGGGCGAGACCCCATATCCCCGGCCCATCAGGAACACCTGGAGCAATTCCGCGGCTTCGTAGGAGTCGATCATCCCACCCTGCAGCAGATCGCTTCTCAGTGCCGCCAGCTCGGTCGGCGTGAACCTGTCTTTGTCATTCCCCATCTTCTCGTTTGTCATGGCCGTCATCACCTCCGACTCCGACCTTCCCCACATTTGCCTATTAGACTCATCGGCAGCTATTGAAGTTGCATGCAATTCGGATGCCGTAATCACCCTACATTTCCTATACGGGTCCCAAATCGCTCTATATTCATTTAACCCTCAGATTTATCGGAAGTTGCGCGTGTTTTGATAAGGGCGGCATTGCCCTCGACATGCCATTCGTACCTAGGGGTAATCTGGAAACTGACACAATGTGTCGTTTTCCGATGGTGGAATCCAACCAGTGGGCGCACGAGTTCAGCCACCCCACCGAGGGTGACCGGAATTCTTGACAAATGTGGAGCGGGCACTCCTGCCCGCTGCTCTTGACCTTGGTCTTGATTTGGGTCAACGAAGAACAAAACCAAGATCGAAACCGACAGCAAAAGCAGCGGGCAGGAGTGCCCGCTCCACAGTTTGAAAATCTGGGACCGATGGGCTAGTGCAGGTCGGAATTTATTTCCGGGCCAAAGCGCCCTGAGCTGCCGACCGGCTGTCGTAGAACTGGAAGAATTGCTCGACGCGGGTCACTTGCAGGGAACCGCGAACGCGATCATTGACCCCAACCAAGGCCAAGCTGCGGCCCTCTTTTTGATGGTTGACATAGGCTCCCACCAGGGCTCCGATTCCCGCCGAATCCATGTAGGGAACCCCAGCCAGGTCCAGGATTAGATGGCGCGAAGTGTTGCCTCGCACCAGCGACTGGAACTCGAAGAAGTTGGAGAGCGTAACCAGACCCTGCAGGCGCAAAACGCGCTGCCCGTCGGGCATTCCACTGACATCTTCAATCTGCAACGGCTCCTGCGGCATTCGCCCATCGTAGTACGGGAATGTGAATATTGTGTTAACGCGGGGCGGGGTAGTGACTGAAATTCGATTTCAAATTCAGCCAGCAGCGCGAGTTGCGGGTTTCCGGCCGGCGGGAGGTGACCCGCCCTTCGACGCTGGCGCCGCTTCGCGGCTGTCCCCACACGAGCCGCAGGACAGCCGGGGCAGCTGTCCCCACCCGATCCCTGGCGCGAAGCTTACGCTGGCTGCAGAATTTTCTCCTGTACCTGCGCTACCAGGCTGTCGAATTGCGCAACGTCGAGGCAAAGGGCATGCTGCCCATAGCGGGCTTCCTTGCCGGTGACGTGCCAGTAGGGCATCCAGCAGAACTGCTTGCCTTCCGCCGCTTGCAGCACGACCAGGAACGGATAAAGAGTTACCTCTTCCTGTTCCTCTCCCAGCCAGGATTCCAGTTTTTCGGGCAGAAGAGCCGAGACCACGTGGAAATCTCCATCCCCGGCTCCCAACTGGAAGTCGAGACTCAGGTGCAACTCCCTCGTTCCGCCGCAGGCTGGACATGGTTCCGGAGACTCTTTCGAGAGCTGATAGAGGGCGTCGAACAGTTTGTGGTGCGTGGGATATTTTTTATGACATTGAGTGCAGTTATAGTATTGTGCCGCCACGTCTGAACCTCCTTTTCCGAAATTCCGCGGAGTTCAGCGCGCGGTTCGCAGCCGCCCTAAGGTTCGATCGTCGCCTCATCGATCAGCATGATGGGGATGTCGTCCCTCACTGCATAGACCCGGTGACACTTTGTACACTTCAAGGTTTCGGGGTTTTGCCGGTACTCGAGCGCCTGCTTGCACGCTGGACAGACCAGGATTTCCAGAAGGTCTTTGGCAATCATGACGTGTGCATTGTACGACACGGGCCGGAGTGTGAGTGTGACGATACGCACACCGTGGCTGGGCGTGAATCACCACGGAGGCACTGAGCCACAGAGAAAAACGGGCAGGTACTTTAGGTTCCCACAGATTGGATCGGGCGAAGGGGGGCCGTTTGAACGTCGTCGGCTGGATGCTCAGGGAGATCCCTTCGACTTCGCTCAGGGCAGGCTCCTCGGCCCGCTGGTGAAAACGCGGGCCTTCGGGACGACGCCTCGCGGAAATTTCGCGCTGTGGAAATGAAACTGATCCACCACTAGGCGGCCGTTCTACTTCTTTCCTCCGTGGCTCCGTGTCTCTGTGGTAAGTGGACTTCCGGTAGTGGGCCAGTTTCGATTCGAAACTGGCCCACTACCGGACTTCCGGATCGCACTGCTCCCGGCGGTGTAAAATCTAGGATCCGGCACTGGGAAGCCGCGCCGGACGCCCAAATCATGCCTGCCCTCATCCTGGATGGAACGAAGATCGCGCAACAGATTCGCAGCGAAGCCGCCGCGGAAGTCCGAACCATGGCCGCGGCCGGCGTGCGCCCCGGCCTGGCCGTGGTGCTGGTCGGCCATAATCCTGCGTCGGAAATTTACGTTCGTGGCAAGGTGAAGGCCTGCGAGGAAGTCGGCATCTACAGTGAGAAACTGACGCCGCCGGAAACCGCGTCGACAGCCGAGTTGCTCGCGCTAATTGCCGACCTGAACCGGCGCGATGAGATTGACGGAATCCTGGTGCAGCTTCCGCTGCCTCCGCAGGTGGATTCCAAAAAAGTGCTGCTGGCCGTCGACCCGGCGAAAGATGTTGACGGCTTCCATCCCATGAATGTCGGATTCCTTTCCACCCAGCGCCCCGGCCTGGTCCCCTGCACGCCCGCTGGGGTGATGGAGATCCTGAAGCGCAGCAACATTCCCATCTCCGGGCGCGAGGCGGTCGTGGTAGGACGCAGCGATATTGTCGGCAAGCCCACGGCTATGCTGCTGATCAATGCCAACGCCACCGTAACCGTTTGCCATTCGAAGACGCACGATCTGCCGGGAGTGTGTCGGCGGGCCGACATTCTGGTTGCCGCCATCGGCCGCGCTGGAATGATTACGCGCGATTTCGTGAAGCCCGGCGCGACCGTGATTGACGTTGGGATGAATACGATCAACGATGAGAAAGAGTTTCGGAAGTTCTTCAGCGGCAATGCCAAGCGGGAGGAGACTTTTCGCAAGAAAGGCTCAACTCTGGTCGGCGACGTGCATCCTGAAGTCGCGGAGGTTGCCGGCGCCATGACCCCGGTCCCAGGAGGCGTCGGCCCGCTCACGATTGCGATGTTAATGTTTAATACGGTCAAGGCGGCGAAGATGCGGCGCGGAAGTATCGTGCCGGAGTTGTCGCGGGCGTAAGTTCTACCACGGAGTCACAGAGACACGGAGAAGAAAACGGCCAAGAAAGAATGGAATCATTTCGAACTGGCTCGGTTCGGACTCCTGCATTCCGCCTCTGCGCCTCTCCGGGGCTCCGCATTTACGTGGTGAAAACAATGTTGCAACTCTCATGCTGAAAGTCGGGCTCACTGGCGGGATTGCCTCGGGGAAGTCTGTGGTGGGGGAAATGTTTGTCGCGCTGGGCGCGTACCTCGTCCAGGCCGACCGGATTGCGCACTCGTTGATGAGCCCGGGCGAGGCGGTATACAACGAAGTCGTCCGGCATTTTGGACGAGACATTCTTAATCGCGACGGAAGCGTGAATCGTGCCAAGCTGGCGGAGGCTGCCTTCGGACCAGGCGCTGCAGGCAAGACCGCCCCCCGCATCGAAGAACTGAATCGCATCGTGCATCCGGCCGTGATTCGCAGCCAAAATGAATGGATGAACGCCATTGGGGTGCAGCATCCGCACGGGGTCGCGATTGTCGAAGCGGCGCTGATTCTCGAAGCCGGCGCCGGCGATCATTTCGACCGCATGGTCGTCGTGACCTGCAATCCTGAGCAGCGGGCGGTGCGCTTCGCTGCCCGGCAGAAGGTGGATCTCGAATCGGCTCGCAAAGAAGTCGCCCGCCGCATGGCCACGCAACTTCCGGACGAAGAAAAAATCAAGGCCGCCGATTTCGTCATCGACAACTCCGGCACGCTCGAGGGCACCCGCGAACAGGTAGGACGAGTGTGGCAGCAGTTGAGCCAGGAAGCAGAGGCCGGCTCGGGCGCTCCGCGCGAGGAAGCTCGCTAGGTGTGGCCCCGATTCGATCCGCGTAACCCACCGGCATTGTTTAAAATTGATTTAGGGACGTATCTGCTCCCCATCGTACTCATCATTAGGTCTGAGCTCTAGTCGAAACCGGACGGTCGAAATATGAAACTTTTGCGGCCTTTGCTCCTCGCGCTGGCGATTGCCGGAGCATTCTTCTACTTCACGACCTGGCGCTCCAACTCGCGGGGCGAACTGCACTCGACGAACTGGTTTGCCCAGCCTGCGCAAGTCGAGATCACCGAAGCTGCTCCCAATGAGTCCCTCGACAGCGAAGAGCAGAACAACATCTCCGTCTACAAGAAGAACATTCCGTCCGTGGTGAACGTGACCTCGCGCGCGATGACGTTTGATTTCTTCTACGGCCTGGTCCCGCAGGAAGGCCAGGGCTCCGGATTTGTCATCGATAAGGAAGGGCACATCCTCACCAACTATCACGTGATCGCCGACGCACGCCAAGTAGAGGTCACGCTGCACAACCGGAAGAAATACAAGGCGACCATCGTGGGGACCGATCCGCCGCATGATCTGGCGGTCATCCAGATCAAGGCTCCCGAACTGGTTCCTGCGATCCTCGGCGATTCGCGGAACCTGCAGGTCGGGCAGAAGGTTTATGCGATCGGCAATCCCTTTGGCTTGGCAGGCACCATGACGCGGGGAATTGTCAGTTCGATTCGGCCAGTTCGTGAGCCTAACGGCGCGATGATCGATGAAGCTATTCAGACCGATGCCGCCATCAATCCCGGCAACTCCGGCGGACCGCTGATGAACTGGCACGGCGAAGTGATCGGCATCAATACGATGATTCTTTCGAGCGTTGGCCAGAACGCCGGCATCGGCTTCGCCATTCCCATCAACACAGCCAAAGCGGTGCTCAACGATCTCATGACGCTCGGGCGCGTTCGGCGTCCTGCTCTTGGCGTGCGCACGATTGCGATCACTCCGGAGCTGGCGGACGAAATCGGCCTGCCCGTCGACTACGGATTGCTCATCATTCAGGTCACGCCCGGAGGATCGGCGGACCAGGCTGGATTGCACGCCGGCACCGAGCGCGCCTACCTCGGCAATACTCCCATCATGCTGGGCGGAGATTTGATCGTGGCCATCGACGATCAAAAGATACAGGACGAGCAGGATTTGGCGCAGATGATGGACAACCACCGCGCCGGCGATACGGTGAAGATTACGATTTTCCGCAAGAAGCGCAAGATGGATGTCACTGTGGCTTTAGGCGAAGCCAGGCAGCAAGTGTGAGGAAGCAGCCGTCAGTCTTCTGCTCGCATAGTGCTCATTGAAGAGCGAGAACCACGAAGGACACGAAGTCGCACGAAGGGTTTGCTGGCCAAGGTTTTCTTCGTGATCCTTCGTGTCCTTCGCGGTAAGGGTTTTCTTCTGACATCTCTCGTCTTGAAAGCGGCACGATTCCCAGGACTTTTTCAGGAAACGGTCGCGGCGAAAAATTCTGCGATCTCCAGCACCTCTTCTCCGTTGAGATGCAGATCTCCCGCTCGCATGACGCCTTCGGCTTGGCGGGCATTACGCGCGCCCACAATCGCGCCCGTCACCGCCGGATTCTGCAGGGCCCAGGCCACCGCTACCTCGCCTGCCGATCGGCCATGCTGGCGGCCAATCTCCTGTAAGCGATCTACCAGCGCAAGATTCCGCGCCAGATTCGGCTCGGTGAAATCCGGATGTCCCCGCCGCCAGTCGTCTTTCGGCAGCTTGGCGATTCGTTCGCGCGTCATGGCCCCCGTTAACAGCCCCGAGGCCATCGGCGAATAAACGATCACCCCAATATTCTCCTGGAGGCAGTACGGCAGAGTGTCCGCCTCAGCTTCCCGATGGATCAGCGAATACGGCGGCTGCAGCGAGGTTACTGGTGCTATGGCGCGGGCGCGCTTTAATTGCTCGACGTTGAAGTTCGAAACTCCAATCCAGCGAACTTTCCCCTCGCGCTTCAAATCGGCCATTGTGGACCAGCCCTCTTCCAGTTCCGGAGAATCGGGATCCGGCGGCCAGTGCATCTGGTACAGATCGATAACTTCGACGCCCAGACGCCGCAGGCTGGCTTCGACTTCCTCGCGAATCGAATCCGCATTCAGAACTTTTCGAACCTGCCCGCTGGCATCCCAGCGCAGACCGCATTTCGTGAAAATATAAGGACGCGGTCCCGACCACGATTTCAGCGCTCGCGCGACCACTTCCTCCGAGTGCCCGAGTCCGTAGACCGCGGCCGTGTCAATCCAGTTCACGCCGAGTTCCAGCGCGCGGTGAATGGCCGCGATGGAATCGTTGTCGTTTTGTGATCCCCATGCGAATTGCCAGCCCGAGCCGCCGATGGCCCAGGCCCCATAACCGACAGTAGTAATGTTTAAATCAGAATTACCAAGAGTGCGAGTTTGCATTTCAATCTCCTGCTCGTTTTGGATTCGAGAGCGATTGGTTCGGATTCACTGCGAGAAGAAAATCTACGAATCATTACATTTGACTCTGCCCGCTTGGCTCGGCTAGCCTCAAGTGTCTCTGCAATTTGAACGTCTCAACCTCGCATGCCATTTCTGGGTAAATCATTTTCACCTAAATCTTGGGTGCTGCTTGTTCTGGCCCCTATTTTGCTCGTATTCGCGTCGTCCGCTCCTGCCTCTACGCGTCCGGTACGCGCACAGCACGGCATGGTGGTTACCGTGCACGCTCTGGCCTCGGAGGTGGGGGTCGACATTCTCCAGGCCGGCGGCAATGCCGTAGATGCCTCGGTCGCTGTTGGGTTCGCGCTGGCAGTGGTGCATCCTCCCGCCGGAAACATTGGCGGCGGCGGATTCATGCTGATCCGCATGGCCGACGGCAAAACGCATTTTCTCGACTACCGCGAAAAAGCTCCGGCGGCCGCCACTCGCGACATGTATCTCGACCCGCAGGGCAACGTCATCGAAGATGCCAGCGAGATCGGATACAAATCGATTGGCGTGCCCGGCTCCGTGGCCGGAATGGTCTACGCCGAACAGAAATATGGCAAGCTCACTCTGAAGCAGGTCATGGCCCCCGCGATCAAGTTCGCGCGCGACGGCTACCCGCTTACCTGGAACGAAGCCGCCGATCTGCACGATGAATATCTGGCGAAGTTTCCGGAGTCGCATCGCGTCTTCCAGCGCGATGGCAATTTTTACAAGCCGGGAGAAATGTTCCGCCAGCCTGACCTCGCCCGAACGCTGGAGCGAATTGCCGAAAAGCCCGACGACTTTTACCACGGCGCTCTCGCCCGGGAAATCGCTGCCGCTATGCAAAAAGGCGGCGGGCTCATCACGGTGGAGGATCTGGCTCACTACGAAGTGAAGGAGCGCGAACCCGTGCGCGGCACCTACCGCGGGTTTGAAGTGATCAGCGCGCCTCCTCCCTCGTCTGGCGGAATTGTTTTGATCGAATTGCTCAACATTCTCGAGGGCTACGATCTGGCGAAGATGCAAAGCCGCTCGTCGGAGTCCATTCACTTCACCGTGGAAGCCTTCCGTCGAGCGTTCTTCGATCGCGCCGAATTCCTCGGCGACCCCGATTTTTCTAAAATCCCAGTCTCGCAGCTCATCGATAAAAAATATGCCGCAGCCTGGCGCGAATCGATCGGCCCCGTCCAGGCCACGCCCAGTAAAGAGTTGAAGCGGCCGTCGGTTTTCAACGAACTGGAGCAATACGCCGCCGTCCATCCGCCCGCAGCCGCCCCTCCTGAATCCAACTACACGACCCATTACTCCGTGATTGACGTTGAAGGTAATGCCGTCGCTGTTACTACTACCATCAACGACTGGTTCGGCTCCCGCGTCACTGCCGATGGCCTCGGCTTCCTGCTCAACGACGAGATGGATGACTTCTCCGCCAAGCCGGGAGTCCCCAATGCCGACGGCCTGATTCAGGGCGCAGCCAACGCGATCGGTCCGGGCAAACGGCCTCTTTCCTCGATGACTCCCACGATTGTGGTTCACGACGGTAAAACGGTGATGGTGCTGGGTTCACCGGGCAGTTCAAAAATCATTACCACCGTGGCCAACGTGTTGATGGGCGTCGTCGACTACGGCATGAACCTGCAGGAAGCGGTGGATGCTCCTCGGTTTCATAATCAATGGCTGCCGGACGTCGTCAACGTGGAAAAATACTTTTCTCCCGACACGTTGAATGCTCTGCGAAAGATGGGATACAACGTTCAAATCGGTTTGGGCAGCGGTGACCAGATTTCGCCCTATTGGAGCGACGCCGAGTGCATCGCCGTCGATCCCAAGACAGGTGACCGTCTGGGTGCTACCGATGGACGGAATAGCAACGGCAAGGCTGTAGGATACTAGTAAGGCAATTGTTGATGGGTTGAAGTTTGATTGTGGAATAGCCGGGCAGTTCAGGTTTTCGTTCAACAATCAACCATCATCATTTAACAATTTCCCGAGGGCTGGCATGCAGAGAGCGGTTTCAACTTATCTATTTGTGAAAGAACGGCTGCACCCGGGAATCCTGGACGGCCTGGTGCGCAGCGGTGTGCAGGCGATCGAAATTTTTGCCGCGCGCCAGCATCTTGACTATGCCAATCGAAAAGCGCACGTCAAGGAAATTGCCGAGTGGTTCCGCAGCAGTGGAATCCCGCTGAACTCCGTCCACTCGCCGCTTTTCGCCGATTACGAGTGGGGACGCGCGGGTGCGCCGCCGCTCAACATCTCTTCGACCGATCGCGCCAGCCGCATCGAGGCCATGGACGAGATCAAGCGCGCCCTCGAAATCGCCGAGCAGATCCCGTTCCGCTTCCTGGTGCAGCATCTGGGCGCGCCCAACGAAAGTTTTGATGAGAAGAAGTTCGAGGCGGCCATGACCTCCATCGAGCACCTGCGCGCCTTTGCCAAGCCGCTTGGGGTCCGAATCCTGCTGGAAAATATTCCCAACGACCTTTCGACGCCGGATCGCCTGGTGGAACTGATTCGCGGCGCGCACTTTGATGATGTCGGCGTGTGTTTCGATTTCGGGCACGCCCACATCATGAATTCCGTGAGCGAATCGTTTGAAATTTTGCGCCAGCACATCCGTTCGACCCACGTCCACGACAATTCCAAGGACAAGGATTCGCACCTGTGGCCGGGGCAGGGAACCATTAACTGGAAAGAAGCGATGGAATTGCTGCGTTCGGCGCCGCAAACCCCGCCTCTGTTGCTGGAGCTTGGCGAAGATGAGAAAGTGAATCCGCTGGAAAAACTCGGCGAGACTTTCGACAAGCTGGAAGCGAACTAAAGTCTCAAGGTTTCATAGTTTCAGATAGTGGTGCAGTTTGAAAAGATTTGTATCAGGGCATCGCTTTAGCGATGACGCAACATCGGAAAATACGAGCGGCTTTAGCCGCTGGGGGGCTCAGGCCGCGCTGGCAGCGGCTAAAGCCTGTCATTTGCTCGCGCTTTGGCATGCCTGAAGGCATACCCTGATACAAATCTTTTCAAACTGCACCACTACCGAGTTTCAAAGTAATTTGGGATTTCGGCTTCGTGTGTTCTCCTTGAGACCTTGAAACTTTGAAACCTTGAAACCTTGAAACTGAAACCTGAAACTGAAACCTGATTTTTATGCCACCTGTCACTACTATTTCAGAAATCGGCAAGCACGATGGCCAGTCCGTCACCATCCGTGGCTGGCTCTACAACCTGCGCGAGAGCGGAAAGCTTTTGTTCCCGCAATTTCGTGATGGCTCGGGAATTATCCAGGGGGTCGTCCCCAAAAACGCGGTCAAGCCTGAAGTCTTCGATGCGATTAAAACGCTGACCCAGGAATCGAGCGTGATTGTCGAGGGCAAAGTCCGTGCCGACAAGCGCGCCCCGGGCGGCTACGAGCTTGATGTCGGCAACGTGCAGGTCATCCAGCGCGTCCCCGAGTCCGATCCTTATCCCATCACCCCCAAAGAGCATGGCACGGATTTCCTGATGGAGCACCGCCATCTGTGGGTGCGCTCGCAGCGGCAGGCGGCCATTCTGCGGGTTCGCGCCGAAATCATCAAAGCGGCGCGGGATTTTTTCGACGAGCGCGGATTCACGCTCACCGATCCGCCCATCATTACTCCCGCGGCCTGTGAAGGGACCACGACGCTGTTTCCCGTGGATTATTTCGACGAGCAGGCGTATCTCACGCAGTCCGGCCAACTCTATGTCGAAGCCACTGCCATGGCGTTGGGCAAGGTCTATTCCTTTGGCCCAACCTTTCGCGCGGAAAAATCGAAAACCCGCCGCCATCTGACCGAATTCTGGATGGTCGAACCGGAAGTTGCCTATGCGCAACTTGACGATGTGATGGAACTCGCCGAGGGCCTGATCAGCTTTATCGTCAAGCGCTGCCTCGAGAAGCGCCGCGCCGACCTGCATACAATCGGCCGCGACGTCGCCAAGCTCGAAAAAATCGAACCGCCATTTCCCCGCATCAGCTACGACGACGCCGTGAAAAATCTGCAGGAGGGCCACGCCAAAGGCGCGCTCGAATCGAAATTCGAATGGGGCGGCGATCTCGGTTCGCCCGATGAAACTTATCTCTCCGCGCAGTTTGACAAGCCGGTGATGGTGCATCGCTATCCCGCCAAGGTGAAAGCGTTCTACATGGAGCCCGATCCGCAGCGGCCCGACCTCGCGCTGTGCGTGGATGTACTCGCGCCCGAGGGTTATGGCGAAATCATTGGCGGATCGCAGCGTATGGCTTCGCACGAATTGCTGCTGCAGCGCATTCACGAGCACGGCTTGCCGGAAGAAGCTTTCAAGTGGTATCTCGACCTGCGGAAATTCGGCAGCGTTCCGCACGGAGGCTTCGGCATGGGCATCGAGCGCGCCGTAGCCTGGATTTGCGGCCTCGAGCACGTGCGCGAGACCATTCCGTTCCCCAGGATGCTGTACCGGCTTTACCCGTAAGAATCGTGTCATTGAGCCGTTGTGCGATTGAGTCATTGCGCGCTTGAAAAGCATTCTGGAAGTGGGTTTTCAATGACTCAATGACTCAATGACTCAATCGCTCGATCGCTCAACGACTATGACTACATCTGCGCCGACCACCAACATCTCTCCCCGCAAGATCCGCGTCATTGGTGTTCCCCTCGATCTCGGCCAGTCCCGCCGCGGCGTCGATATGGGACCTTCCGCCGTTCGCGTTGCCGGTCTCGAAGCGCGGCTGGAAGCGCTGGGCCACGAAGTGGAGGATGGCGGCAACGTTGCCGTCGCCATTCCCGAGCAGAAAAAAGAAGGAGCTGCCAACGCCAAATATCTGAAAGAGATTACCGCGACTTGCACGAAGCACGCCGAACTCGTGTTCAAAACGCTTGAAGCCGGCAAGGTTCCGCTAGCGCTCGGTGGAGATCATTCCATGGCTGTCGGAACAGTCTCGGGCGTGGCCGAGTTTTATCGTAAGCACAACCAGCGCATCGGTCTCATCTGGATCGACGCCCACACCGACATCAACACCCCCGATTCGTCTCCCAGCGGGAACGTGCACGGGATGCCCCTCGCCGCGTTGATGGGCTTGTGGCCCAGCGATCTTGCTAACATTTACGATTTTTCTCCGAAAGTGAAGCCGGAGAACTGCGTGCTGGTCGGCGTGCGCGACATCGATGCGGTCGAAAAAGAAAATGTGCGCCGCGCCGGCATCGGAGTCTTTACCATGCGCGACATCGATGAGCGCGGCATGCGCACGGTGATGGAGGAAGCACTACGCCTCGCCGGTCGCGGCACCGCCGGTTACCACATTTCCCTCGACATGGACTGGGTCGATCCCGAGGACGCGCCCGGCGTCGGCACTCCCGTTCGCGGCGGCGCGACTTATCGCGAAGCGCACCTCGCCATGGAAATCATCGCCGACCACGGCCGCATGCTCAGTTTCGAAATCGTCGAAGTAAATCCCGTCATCGACGAGCACAACCGTACCGCCGACCTGGCAGTAGAACTGGCGCTCTCGGCCTTCGGCAAGAAAATTCTCTAAATGTTCCTTCGTGTACCTTAGTGTCCTTGGTGGTGAAGGGTTTTTTAGGAACCATCCCTGCGATTGACGGAATCCTTCCTCCGCGTCCACACTAAACCGTCATGGAAAAGCTTCGCGTCGGCATCTTATTCGGCGGGCGCAGTGGAGAGCATGAAGTCTCGCTGCTTTCTGCCGCCTCCGTTCTGAACGCAATCGACAAAGACAAATATGAAGTCGTTCCCATCGGCATCACCAAAGATGGACGCTGGCTCACCGCCGAGCACGCCGAAAATCTTCTCGCCGGCAAGCTGATGCTGGAGCCGCGCCACCTTCGTGCCGGCGATCCTGAGATTACGCAACCCGCGGCAGTTCTGGCCCGAGGCGAGGCCGTCGTCGTTCCCCCTGAGCCGGTGCATCGCCAGAATGGACTCGTCCCGTTCCAGACCGATTCCGCTCTCCTGCGCCGCGCCTCCGACCGCGCCATCAACGTCGACGTCATCTTCCCGGTGCTGCACGGGACTTTTGGCGAAGATGGCACCATCCAGGGCCTGCTAGAGCTCGCTGACATTCCTTACGTGGGCTCCGGCGTCCTCGGCTCCGCGGCCGGCATGGACAAGGACATCATGAAGTCGCTGTTCATCACCGCAAAAATTCCCATCGTGAAGCACGTCACTATTCTGCGCCGCGCTTGGGAGAAGGATCCGAAGAAAGTCGAGAGAGCGGTCGCCAGGCTGAAGTATCCGGTCTTCGTCAAGCCCGCCAATCTGGGCTCGTCGGTCGGCATCAGCAAGGCGCACAATCGCAAGGAACTTGGGCCCGCCATTGAAGAAGCTGCGAAGTTCGATCGCAAGATTGTGATCGAGCAAGGCGTCGGCGGAAATAAACAAAAGGCACGCGAGATCGAATGTTCCGTGCTCGGCAACGACGACCCCGTCGCATCCGTCCCCGGAGAAATTGTTCCGATCAAAGAGTTCTACGACTATAACGCGAAGTATCTCGACGAAGGCTCGAAGCTGATCATCCCGGCGAAACTGACCAAGGTGCAGACGAAAAAAGTTCAGGAGTTGGCCGTCAAGTCGTTTAAGGCGGTCGATTGCTCGGGGCTGGCGCGCGTGGATTTTTTGATGGATCCCAGGACCGGAAAGATTTTTCTTAACGAGATCAACACCATGCCCGGATTCACCGCCATCAGCATGTATCCCAAGCTGTGGGCGGCGTCCGGCGTGGAGTACTCCGATCTGATCGACCGCCTGATTCAGCTCGGCATCGAGCGCCACGAGGATAAGAAGAAGAATCAGTACAGCCGGTGAAATTGTTGATTGTTGATTTTTGAATGAAGACGCGCCCCGCCCCATGCGCTGTTCAATCCGCACATTTTTTTCCGCGCCTCCTCGTAGAGCATTCATTCTTAACGGGTTGCCTGGTTTGGATCGGAGTAGATCCGGGTAGATCCTTGCGTCGAAAGGACTTACAGCTAAAATATTCCGGAATAAGGACTTAGCTTCGGGGTGAAGGCCGCTGAGGGATCGGCCGTAGAGAACTGGTTGGGAGAGCCCTCGCGCATGTAGCGAGCTTGCTCTTTCTGGAATCCTCAGCAAAGGTTGTTCGTCACACGGAGTGGGATTTTTGCTGTGGAAGGCTGTGGAAAAGATAGTTTGCGGCGGCCTGGAAAACATTACATGCGACCTCCGCTCTCGTCCCTGCGCCCTTTGCCGATTCCCAAATTGGATGTGAGAAATGGGGTTCGTCCCGTCTGTCCCCGGTTTCCCGAGCAGGGAGTCGGCGGCAACAAACAAAAGGCCCGCGAGATCGAATGCTCCGTGCTGGGCAACGACGACCCTGTAGCTTCCGTCCCCGGAGAAATTGTTCCCATCAAGGAGTTCTACGATTACAACGCGAAGTACGTTGACGAAGGCTCCAAGCTCATCATCCCGGCGAAACTCAGCAAGACGCAGACCAAGAAAGTTCAGGAACTGGCCGTCAAAGCGTTCAAAGCTGTAGATTGCTCGGGGCTGGCGCGCGTGGATTTCTTGATGGATCCCAAGACCGGCAAGATTTTTCTCAACGAGATCAATACCATGCCCGGATTCACCGCCATCAGCATGTATCCCAAGCTATGGGCGGCGTCCGGAGTGGGGTACTCCGACCTGATCGACCGCCTGATTCAGCTCGGCATCGAGCGCCACGAGGATAAGAAGAAGAATCAGTACAGCCGGTGAAATTGTTGATTGTTGATTTTTGAATGAAGACGCGCCCCGCCCCATGCGCTGTTCAATCCGCACATTTTTTTCCGCGCCTCCTCGTAGAGCATTCATTCTTAACGGGTTGCCTGGTTTGGATCGGAGTAGATCCGGGTAGATCCTTGCGTCGAAAGGACTTACAGCTAAAATATTCCGGAATAAGGACTTAGCTTCGGGGTGAAGGCCGCTGAGGGATCGGCCGTAGAGAACTGGTTGGGAGAGCCCTCGCGCATGTAGCGAGCTTGCTCTTTCTGGAATCCTCAGCAAAGGTTGTTCGTCACACGGAGTGGGATTTTTGCTGTGGAAGGCTGTGGAAAAGATAGTTTGCGGCGGCCTGGAAAACATTACATGCGACCTCCGCTCTCGTCCCTGCGCCCTTTGCCGATTCCCAAATTGGATGTGAGAAATGGGGTTCGTCCCGTCTGTC
>CAVWHT010000021.1:0-23797 GCA_963754885.1 uncultured Acidobacteriota bacterium
CCGATATTGCACCGCAAAGAAGCTTTGGTCGACCCGTTACACGCGAGCTACCGAGTGTTTTGCGATCTATCTGCGCAAGAAGAGAGTCTGGGGCTGCTTTCACGCCCTGACATCGGACGGAAGCAAGAATGGCTCTCGGCGCTCGCCGAAAAAGGAATCAGTATAGAGGGCCATAAGATTATTGTGGCTGCAGACGCCGTAGGCGATTGAACCTGTTAGCTCGCTGTTTGCGAAAGAAAGGTCGAGTCACAAAAGACGCCCTTATACAAGGGCTTGGAGAGGCCGTAAAATCAGGTCAAATCGAACTACACTCAGCACGAACTTGCAGCCCACAAGATAAAATTGAGTCAGTCCTGCAAAGATCGGATGAACTGCCGACATTGGTTCTCTCCCCGCACAACAAGGAACTGCTCGGTATCTTGACACCATTCGATCTGCTGTAAGGGAGGCATACGAGGCGTTTCGGGCGATTAGCTCCTGCCGGATGGCCGAGACGTAGCAGCTGCGACCGGTGGGCACGTCTTTTCCTCACCCTCGCAGCCTTGCCTGGATCATCTCAGCCAGGCGGATGCTGTCCGCGATCTTCGAGTGGACTACTCGGCGATGACTTGATCTCTTCTCGGTTCAGTCGCACCGCGGCGATCAGTGATGCCGCAATGAGGAGAGCTGTGTTCGGTTTTCTCTCGTCCTGACTGTTGGGTTTCTTGCGGTCGTAACAATTTCTACTCGGACCAGGTGCGCCTTTGAATATTTCAGCCGGGCTGTAGCGGTACGCAGCCCAGCAGCATGAACACGTAACAAGGACGCTGTCATGAGGCGGCGGATCGGCTTTGTCTGGCTGAGAGTGCTTCGTCTGAGGGTCGATGGCGCGGCAATTGATCGTGCAGCCGCACTTCTTGCACTTGACGACCCAGGCCGTGGGCAGTCCTAAATTCAGACCGGTCATACCCGGCAATGATAGGCGAAGAAACGACGAAAGTCATCCCTTTCCGGAGAGGTTAGGGCGTCCACCCGCTTTTCCATCATCCAGGGTCTCACGCGATGGTTTCGCGCCTCTGATAAACTGACGCTCCATGTGCGGCCGATACCGCCTTACTGCGAAGGAGCGCTATATTCGAGACCACTTCGGACTCGATGACGATCCACCCTGGATACCACGCTGGAACATCGCTCCGACGCAGCAGATTGCGACCATCCGTCAGCATCGATCTGAGCCCAAGCGCATCTTTGGCCGACGGCGCCTGGGCCTCATTCCCTACTGGGCAAAGGAACCGTCCATCGGTCTGAAGACGATCAACGCGATGTCGGAAACGGCAACGGAGAAGCCCGCCTTTCGTGACGCAATGAGGCGCCGCCGCTGCCTGATTCCCGCGGACGGCTTCTACGAGTGGAAGAGATTTGGCCCCAAAGAGAAACAACCGTTCAACTTTGGAATGGCGGACGATTCGCCGTTCGCCTTTGCTGGCCTGTGGGAACGATGGCGAGATCAGCACGACGAGGTGATTGAAACGTGCACGATACTTACGACGACGCCAAACTCGCTGGTCGCCGACGTACACAATCGGATGCCGGTGATGCTGAGACCAGAAGACTACGATCTTTGGCTAGATCCGGGCATTACAGATGCCAAACGCGTCGTGGATTGTCTGAAGCCTTTCGACGCCACCCTGATGAAGAAATATCCCGTGAGCACTCGCGTGAACCGCCCTGAAAATGACGATCAAGAGTGCGCGACAGAAATTCCGATCGCGGGCCCTGCCCTCCGATTGTTCTGAACTCCTCCGATTCGTCGCTGCGTGCCATTTCACGATCAATGATCGACCAGTACCGCCGCGCGTCGCGACAGTAGAACTACACGCGGCTCCGTAAACTCAGGACCATTCTCCCGTGCCGGCTACGAAGGACTAGAGTTTCGACTTAGTGACTCCCTGATCTTCTGAGCCAATTCCTCTGGATCAAATGGCTTTTGGATCAACGTCATATTTCTCTCGGACAACAACCGGTTTTCCACTAGCGCATCCTCGGAATAGCCTGACATCAAGATCACGCAAATGACCGGGATAAATCTCGGTGAGACGTTTCGCCAACTCGATCCCTCGGAGTTGCGGCATGATCACGTCGGTGACCAGCACGTCAATCGATCCCGTGTAGTGCTTCGCGATCTCAAGCGCCTCGTTACCGTTCTGAGCCTCCAATACCTTGTACCCTTCGGATTCCAGGAACTCGCGCAATACGGTCCTAATGGAAGACTGATCCTCCGCCAAGAGCACCGTTTCCGAGCCAGTCGTTACCGGACTCGAGACCTTGGGGGCTTTTCGTGGGCTTACCGGTTCCTCCACGATGGGAAGGTAAACTCTGAAAGTAGTGCCCTCACCAGGCACACTGTCTACTTCGATCGTGCCGCCGCTCTGTTTCACGATGCCGTACACGGTAGACAGCCCGAGGCCTGTGCCCTTGCCAATTGGCTTGGTGGTGAAGAAGGGCTCGAAGAGATGAGCCTTGGTTTCGGCATCCATGCCACACCCGGTGTCAGTCATCTCCACCATCGCATACGGGGCTGAATGGCTCGTTGCCGACGCTTCCGAGGGCGGCCTGGATACTTGCGCCGTCCTTATTTTCAGTACTCCTCCTGAGGGCATCGCGTCACAGGCGTTCACAGCCAAATTCATTATCACCTGCTCGATCTTTCCAGGGTCCACCTTGACAGGAAGTGGCCGTGAACTCGGCGTCATCATCAACTGGATCTGTTCTGCGGGAAGGGTGGACAGCATTTCCTTGAGTTCTCCAAGAATCTCGTTCAAATCCAACACCTGAAGCACCAGCACTTGCCTGCGACCAAAAGCCAGCAATTGCTTCGTAAGCGAGGCAGCTTTTGCGGCGGCGATTCGAACTGTCTCGGCATGCTCCAGGACTTGCGGTTGGCTGGACAGGCTGCGCACTTTCGCGATCTGCGTGAGAATCACCATCAGCAGATTATTGAAGTCGTGGGCGATCCCGCCCACCAACCGACCAACTACCTCCATTTTCTGGGTCTGGCGCACCTCTTCTTCGAGACGTTTTCGCTCCCGGATATCGCGAAAGATGCCCTGAACGATCTTTTTTCCTTCAAACTCCGTCAGGCTCGCGTTGACCTCGACCGCAAGCGTGCGTCCATCGGAATGATTCAGGCGCATCTCCTTCCCGGCAACAGCGGCACCCTCTAGCGTCGTTTTCAACATTCCGCGGTACGCTTCATGATCGCTCTCCAGAACAATCGACTCAGCCCGCGCGCCCACAATCTCTCGTGTTGGCCGCCCCAGGAATGCACTGCTCTTCGCATTCGCCTCCAGTACGATCCCTGTCTCCGCGTCGATCACGAGAATCGCATCGTTGGCGGTGTCGATGAGATGCTTGTACCGTTGCTCGGTCTGGTGCATGTGTCGCAATATGAAGGCAGTGAAGAGTAATCCTCCAATCAAGGAAATCGCAGTCGCGCCGAACGTGACCAACAAAAACAAACGCTTTGCCTGGCGTGCTCCTGTTCCCAGTGCATAGGAAAACCTGTCTTCGAGCGGAGTAAGCTGATCTCCGATGACGTCCACTTGCCGAGCCATCTCCGCGATCCTAAGAGCATTGGGTCTCTCCGAGGAGATCTCGCGGTGCAAGTCGTCGCCAAGCCGTTGCAGTTGTTCGATGAGCGCGTCAGCCTGCGACCAGATGCTCGATTGCCTCCGACATGTGGTTCAATTGCCGGCAGTGCCGGAACATCGCCGCCATTCCTTTGACATCCTCCGGACTATTCCGGCCTTGGATCAAACCTCTGCGGACAACGCTCATGTCCGGAACAGGCTTTTCCAACTCCAGGCGCGCTTGCCTGTCTCCCAGGGGCACTAGAAGCGCCTTTTGATAGGTTTCGAAATCTCTTTCCGAGTGCGAGATTGAGTAGCGCAGCAGGTCGTGGACGGCTTGCTTCTGTGCTTTGGACCAAAGGCCTTCCCCGCCCACGTACGCTCTCGCGGCGGAGAGGTTTTCAATTGTCATGTAGCTCAGGCCCAACAGGCCGACGACGACCACAAGAAACAGCCATAGCATTACGACTAGCTTCTTTGGAGCCGGCAAATCGAGGAATAGCTTGTGCGCAACAGACACGACGATCTGCTCCGATCACTAAATCCTGCCCGGGAGCCTCGCTTCTAAAATCGCAACAGCAACGTCAACCTTCATGAAGAAAATCTCTGCTGAAATGGGATCTGTATCCATTGGAATCGTCGCTCGATACGCCTTCAGTTTTGTCCAACTCTCGATTAGGCGCCCCCTCGGCACCGGCACGGTCGCGATGTATACGTCAAGTTGATCTGTTAAGTCTTCGATGGCGAGTGCTACAACCTGTTCGTAAATCCGCCGATGACACACAAGCATCGCCCGATCAGCAATTTCCTCAGAGAACCTGCGAGCGACTTCGGGATGGTAGTAGTGGCCAGAGTTGTTGTCGCGCAAAGTCGCTAGAAATATCAGGCGAGAGAGATCATTCGGCAAGGATACGTTGAGCGCCCTAAGAATGTCTTCCGCAACGACATCCCGATCGGACTCTTCGACGGGTGCCTTCTCAACAGCGCCAGGATAAACGCCACCTCCATTGCTCCGATTGTCAGATATCGGCTTACTCGCGATTTCCGTGTCAATCAACAGATTCCCAACATTCTTCAGAATGTTGGCCGACACGGAGAGTTGCAGACGCCGCGGAATCCCGGGCCCCAGGGCTCGTAGGACACCGAGGCTCAGGCGCCCAGATGTACAGGCAGCCAGCAAGAAGGCATTCTTCGCTTTCGATGTGGAAGACTGAAAGAGCCGTGAAAGTGAGCCATTGAACGGCCGGCCTCTCCTTTCAGTCAGCTGCCGGACAAGCATCTTGCTTGCTACCTGCAGCGAGAAACTTGCGAGTTGTTGCTGATGCACTTCGAACGAGTTGACAACTTCCGAAGGCGCGTTTGCGGCCACAAACATAAGAGTGTTGAGATTGAGAACGCTACGACAAACCTCGCGGAACGCGAGCCCCGGGTTAGCACCTGGCCAGTTAGAACTGCGATAGTCATTAGGCATGTTTGGCTGCGCCCCATTTCTCTATGTCTATTGGTCCAACGAGCTCCTAAGACGCGGAGCCCGGCATCCCTACTCTCGACCCGATTCCATCCACGGCTTGCGAGACTCATAGAGGGCGTCTCGTGATCCTGGGACTGCCAGATTCTCCGGTACGCCTCGCATCTGAGAATCAACTGGTCATGCTTCCCGGAATCGACGATCGCCCCCTCGTCTACTACCAGAATTCTGTCCGCCCACAGGATTGTCGCTGGGCGGTGCGAAATCACCAGTAGCGTCCGAGCCTGGCGAAAGAGTTCCAGTCCCTGAAGCAATCCGGCGGCAGCAGGTCCATCGAGGGCGCTGGTGATCTCGTCCACAATCAGAATCCTTGGCTGTTGCAAGAGAGTACGCGCCAACGCCAATCTCTTCTTCTCTCCGCCCGAAAGCCGGCCGCCGAGTGGGCCCAATGGTTCGTCGAGGCCCCTCGGTAGCGTTTGGAGGACGCGGTCCAACTGCGTGAGAGCAGCGACTGTCTCCAAGTCTTTGCCAGTCGCTCTCGGATTCCCATACAGAAGGTTCTCTCTGATCGTTTCGTCAAAAAGAACTGGATCCTGTGGAACCAAGGTCAGGAGGGCGCGAAGGCTTCGGCGGCCGACCTGTCGAATGTCCTGTCCTCCCACCAGAATCGAACCCGCATCCGGTTCGTACAATCGGGTCGCCAGAAGGCCAATCGTGCTCTTCCCAGAGCCATTCAGACCCACAACGGCCACGGTTTCGCCTGCGTCAATATGAAAGCTCATATCGCGCAACACCGGCCTGTCTTCGTTGTAGCAAAACCACACCGACCGGAATTCCAATTCAGGCTTGATATCGCACCGTAGTGGCGTCATGTACTCGCGTCCTGCAATTTGTGGATCGCCGTCAGTAATTTCGAGAATGCGACGGATGCTGGCGCCCACCCGCTGGAGACGCGACTGGAGATCAATGGCAATGCTCACGGGCGCGAACAGGCGAAAGACGTAGCCATAGAAAGCCACGAGTCCACCCACTGTCAAAGTGCCCCGAGTTACTTCATAGCCCCCATAGCCGAGGATCAGCCCCATGCCCACAACGATTACCGAAACAGAAACTCCGCCAAAAGACATTTCGGTCGCCCGCTGCCTAATCTGGAATTTTGCTCCTTCGGCCGCGAGGCGAGCAAACTTTCTGCCTTGTGTGCCGGTACGATTCAGCAGTTGCAACTGCAACATGCCTGCCAAGTGTTCTTGCAAAAACGCGCCGATCTTTCCCGACTGATTCTGAACGCTGTCTGCCGCCTCTTTTAGCCTGGTCGCATATCTGCGTTGCAATACGTAGAAGATCGGGAGCAGTGGAACGATTACCAGGGTCAAATGCCAATTCAGAATTCCCATGGTCACAAGGACCATCACGCCCATGATCACCATCTGAATGGTTAAGGGAAGAATGTCTCCACTCAGTTCGGCCACACGGTCAACGTCTTGCTCGATCCGATAGAGTGTTTCTCCAACCTGAGAGTTCCCGTGATATCGCGCCGGCAAAGTTTGGATTCGCCGCAGCAGAGACACCCGGATTCGAAAGACCATCTTTTGAGTGACGACACAGCTGATGAACGAGGATAGATAGCTCACGATCACGCTTGCCAAATACACGGCGCAAAAGACTAGGGTGCCAAGCAGGACGAGGCGGAGATCCCGTTTCGGAAGAGCAACATCGATCAACCACCTTACGACCAAGGGATCGAGGAGAGAGAGTCCACTGCCTAGAACCATACAGATCAGATTTACGGTAAGCAGCGACAGCACAGGGCGTGCTTGGCGGGCAAGCCACCTCACCTCAGAAGACATAGATTTCCCTCTTGCTCCGCATGCTCACTACGTAGCGCTATTTGGAACAAACTGAACAAATCTTTTTTCGGTGCTCCAATTTCGACACTGCAGTCGGCGCACGTGCCCTCTGTTCCGGCGCCTTCGCGTGCCCGTAACCTGTTGCATTTCAGCGACTAAGGAGGAGCGCCCCTCCGTGTCCAGGTATAGAAATGACGCGGGCTCGCCTGGCCGCTGCCGCCGTTGTCCTGCACGAATTCCTGCACGAATTTCGAGAGCCTGCCATCGGCTTCGCGCCGGGCGTGAAGCGGAAGGAACCAATCTCTCAAGTACACGGTTGGAACTTCGGTGAAACGAATCTCAATCGGCCCAAGAGCTTAGAGTTGCTGATCGAAGCTTCTTGTTCCTTGAATACGCCAACTTCGCTACGAGATCCCGTCTGCACGAATTCCTGCAGCAAAAATGTTTCTTTGCCGATACTCAAGGAAGAGGCATATTCTCTCCGATGCTTGGCCTGGGCAACATCAAGAGTCCACTAACGGGGAGCTATGGAGGATCCGATTACCACCGAAGACATGGTGATCGCACCGAGTGTCCGGGAGACTGCTTCGGAGGACGGAGCCGTCCTATTGGACATTGAGCAGGGGATTTGTTTCAGTCTCAATCCGGTCGGATTGAGGATTTGGGAGCTATTGAAGAAGCGTCATTCCGTCGATCAGATCGCGGACGCGCTGGCTCAGGACTTCCCGGTTTCCCGATCCCAGCTTCTTTCCGATGTTGTTGAATTCCTTCAGTCGCTCGAAGCCAAGCGCTTGATTCATCGGGCGGACCACACCGTGGCCAGGCAATCGTGGCTCACCAGGGTTTTCCCGTGGGCAAAGGAACGCGCACAACTCCACTAGAACACACTTCTTGGCGACTCCGTCATGCGGGACTCTTGGGGAGGATCATCGGGGGCCACACGTGGATAATTCGACCGATAATGGTCGCCGCGCGCGGCATCTTGAAAATCATCACCGACCGTCGCGAAGTCGGATGGGGCACGATAAACAGCGTGTCTTGGACGAGATGGCACCAAGAGCAACTGTAGCCTTTCTCGTGCCACACAAAGTAGATTGGTCGTTCTTGTATGGTTTTCCAGTCACCCGTCTCTACCGTGTTATGCGATTTGTCGATCACAACCACGGAACCGCCTGGGACCAGGTCGTCCATTGTGTCGTCATTCAAGGCAATGATGCCCAATCGAAACTGGCCAGCATCCAACCGCTGGCGCACAACTGCAGGCACTCCAAGTTCTTCTGCGCTCTCCGTCACCAGCCGCGTTTTATCGAAGCTGATGTTGCTCTGAAATGTGAGGGAAAACGGCCGATCCGTGTCAGCGAAGGACCACTGGTTTGTAGTCTCGTCGGATTGTGTCGGGCCCTGCGGCACGTTCTGCGAATCTTCCAGGCTCATGCCGAAGGCCTGCAAGATCGCGCGATAGGTTACCTTGTAGCATTTGCTAAGGCTCTTGGCGTCAAAAATGTCCGGCACGGCCTTGCCATCTTCAATGTCGGCGAGTCGCCCACGTCGAATCCGATAGCGCTCATTGTTGGCGCTGCGCGCGAGCTCGCTGGTGAGGCGCTCGACCGCCACCCGTGTGAGGTGAAGCTCTTCCCGAAGTCCTCGAAGCCATTCCCCCGGACTCGTCATGACTACTACTCCAGCCGCAGCGCAGACTCGGCGTTGGAAGTCTGCACTTGCTAATCGATAAAACTGCGTTCCTCGGGAAGTGTCGCAGAAGGCCCCCTCGTGATGCCGCTTGGCATCAGCCCATCTGTGCGTCCTATCAGATTACGTCCAACTCCACTACCGACTTGCTTTGACCGCAATGTCCTTTCGCCTACTTTACTCGTACAACACGACAGCTAGCAGAAAGTTGTTCTTTCATTCTGGTTCCCCACTATGAACAAAATACGGCGAGCGATACCGTCAGCAGGTATAAAAACTCCATTTTCGCCTGAGTATAAAGGCAGGACCGCCTACGTCAACAAGAATCTTGGTTTTGTCCGGAAAGCAGAACAACGCAGGAGAGTAATAGGGATTACTCGGCCAATGCACTTGGGAACCGCAAGTGGTGTTGAACGCCCCCTTGTTTCGAGTAACTACTCAAGTGTTATGACGTGAGCGCAGGCTTGGCTCCCGACGGCACGAAGCTGCGTTCCTGCACGATTTCGTGCAGGCGATGGCAGACTCAACGCGTCGCTGCGGACCCCAAATCGCAGATCCATGGCTGCTAACCGGCATTAAGCTTTCACCCGACTCGTCTTTCAACTTCTTTCCGCTCATCACGTTCCGAACTTGCGCCACAAACCAGGTAGCGTCGAACCGAGATCGTTTGATCGGAGGACAAGCTGCACGATTTCATGCATGAAAAAAAAGTTTTCAAAACGGGTTGGCTGTGGATGTACGGTGCACTTCATCGCTTAACTCTAGATGTGGGGCTAGATCCCAGTTCCCAAACTGCCACCTCAGTCGACCAGCACGTTCTGGAAGGTAGCGTATGCCTCCTGCAGTAGCCGCGCCCCCGCCAACCCCGGTGGAACCCGTTACCGAAACCCTGCACGGCGTGGAGGTCACAGATCCCTATCGCTGGCTGGAAGATCAGAACTCGCCGCGAACACGGGCATGGCTCGAGGAGCAGACCGCGTACACGCGTGCATACTTCGATGCGATTCCGGGTCGAGAGCAAATTAGAGAACGAGTTAGAGAACTCATGGCATTCAAGGAGGTTATCTCCGAACCTTGGAACGTCGGCGACCGCTACTTTTTCCTCAAGCGTCAGGAAGACAGAGAGCAGCCTGTCATCGTGATGCGAAACGGGTTATTCGGAGAGGAGACAGTCCTAGTCGACCCAGCATTGCGCGCAACCGGGACTTCGACTGCCGTTTCTATTGTCGCGATCTCTCATGACGCTCGGTTCCTGGCCTATTCTGTGCGACAAGGCGGCACCGATCACTCGGCTTTAGAGATCCTTGACATCGAGCGGAATACCGTACTCCCGGACCGCCTTCCAGAGGGCTTCTGCACAGGGTTTGTTTTTGTGCCGGATGGCACAGGGTTCTACTACTCTCATCGCGCTGTGCGCGATCCGCGGCCCAACTATAAGGCGGCTTTCTGGCATAGCTTCGGCAGCGACCGATCGCAGGACGTTGAAGTGTTTTTCGCAGGTGAAGAACCGAATCTCTTCCTTGGAATTCTCGATTCGCCCGAAGCCAATCTCTTGGCGTACGCGGTGTTTTCTGCCGGCAAGAACCCGACCACCTCGCTCTACTTGCACAGACTTGGAGCCGGGAGCAGCTCCCAGGCTCTTGTTACGCGATATCGAAGGCTGCTTTGTGCCGTTCTTCGCACATGGCCAACTGTTCGCCTACACCGACTTCGCCGCTCCGAACTTTCGGATTGTTGGTATCGACTTCGACGATCCGGATCCAACACATTGGCGAGACATTGTCCCCCAGTCCGATCGCCGCATCCAGCAGTTCACGGTTGCCGGTGACCGAATCTTCGTGACTCGTGTCGATCGTTTCTCAACTCAAATCGAAGCGTTCGGCCTCAAGGATGGCGAGAGAAAGGACATTCCGTTTTCTCCGCACGGGACTATCGACCTCCTGAATCCCACGAATCGAGCCGATAGTTTGTTCTACAGCTACACCTCAATCGCTCAACCACCGACCGTCTATTGCTATAGCACGCGAGAAGAAAAGTCTTGCCTGTGGCAGGAGCCGAATGTCCCATTTGATCCTTCCGTCATCGCTGTCGAAGAGACTAGCATATCCATCGAAGGACGGCACTTCGATTCCGCTTTTTCTCGCCGCCAGGAGAGATCTATTACATTCGGGACCGCTGCCAACCTTTCTGACTGGCTACGGTGGATTTGGGAGTTGTGTCACGCCCCGCTTCACCGCCTTTGCAACCTTTCTGATCGAGCAGGGATTGCTGTTTGCGGTTCCTGCTCTCCGCGGAGGCTCAGAGCTCGGTGAACAGTGGCACCGAGCGGGCAAGCGCGAGAACCGTCAAAACTCGTTTGATGACTTTATTGCCGCCGCCGAGTGGCTCATATCGGAAGGGCGCTCTGCACGCGACCGTATTGCCATTGGCGGCGGCTCTAATGCCGGCCTCCTGGTCGGCGCCGCGATCACTCAACGCCCCGACCTGTTCCGCGCTGCCATCTGCCTCGGGCCCCTGCTCGACATGACGAGGTATCACCTCTTCGATTTCGCAGCGGGATGGGCAGAGGAATATGGATCACCCGAAGATGAGCGGGACTTCCACTCCCTGCTCGGCCTACTCGCCCTACCATCGTGTGCAAGACGGCGCGGACTATCCCGCTGTCCTGCTCATCTCGGGTGACGCGGACACGCGTTGCAACCCGATGCATGCCCGGAAAATGGCGGCACGCCTCCAGGCAGCAAATCGCTCGGAACATCCGATCCTGCTCGATTACAAACCAGACTGGGGCCACACGCCGGTTCAGCCTCTATCGACCAAGATCGAGGCTCTCACCGACAGACTCGCCTTCCTCTGTCACGAACTCGGAATTCATGTCGGGCACAGGAGGGTTTCGTGATGCTGTTTATTCGCGCGTTGTTGACACTATTTGCCTATGACGTTCTGAGCACCTTCTGTCGCTTCGAGACCATCTATTCGATGGTCAAGCGCTGGACGGTTGCCAGCGCGCCTTCTGGTCAAGACACCATCAACCGTGTCTGCATGGCGGTCAACTACGCCTGCATCTGGTACCCAAAACAGGCTCTTTGCCTGCAGCGCTCCTTCGTCACTACGTACTTGCTCAGGAAGCACGGCGTCGCCGCACACATGGTCCTGGGCGCACAGAAACTGCCGTTCAAGGCCCATGCGTGGGTCGAAGTCGACGGGCAGGCGATCAACGAGCGATCGAATGTCCAGGCGACCTACGCCGTTTGGGATCGCTGCTAACTCAAGGAGATCGGTATGAGTGTGCAAGCGGGCATCTGGAATTTCGACGGCCGGCCGGTCGACCGGAAACTGCTGGAGAACCTCAGCGACTCCTTGAGGCAGCAAGGTCCAGACGGCGAATCGTGCTACGTGGACGGTTCGGTTGCACTGCTCTATCGTCCTTTCCATACGACGGCTGAATCGCGCCAGGAGAAACAGCCTTACACCTCCCGCCGAGGCTTCATCCTCACTTGGGATGGCCGCCTCGACAACCGCGAAGTGCTTATCGCCGAGCTGCGCAGCGAACTTGACGCCAGCCCAACCGACGTCGCCATCTTCGCTGCCGCCTTCGACCGCTGGGACACCGATTGTTTCCGCCGCATCGTCGGCGATTGGGCGGTCTCCATCTGGAAACCGGAACAGCGTGAACTCTTGTTCGCCGCCGACTACATGGCCATCCGGCACATCTTTTACTACCTCAAGAACGACCGAATCTGGTGGTCGACGGATCTCAGTCCGCTGGTGCTGCTTTCGGGCGACAAGTTCCACATCGACGACGACTACATCGCCGGATACTTCGCCCATGATCCCGAGGCGCATCTGACGCCATACCGCGAGATTCGCGAAGTTCCGCCAGGACAATTCGTGCGCATTCGTAATGGCCGGCGTCGTCGGTCGAACGCTACTGGCGATTCAGTCCAAAGTCGCGAATTCGCTACAAGACCGACGCGGAATACGAAGAGCACTTCCGCCATCTGTTCCGGCAATCAGTGCGGCGCAGGTTGCGTTCAGACTCGCCGATCCTCGCTGAACTCAGCGGCGGACTCGACTCTTCTTCAATCGTCTGTATGGCCGACGACATCATTGCCAACGAAGGAGAGCAGATCCCTCGTCTCGACACGATCTCTTACTACGACAACACCGAGCCGAATGGAGATGACTCGATTTACTTCCCGAGGATCGAGCAGAAGCGTGGAAGAGTCGGCATCCACGTTGACGGCAGCAAGACTGGGGAGTTCTCCGGCTTCGCTGGAATGCTCCGAGTTCTGCCCTCTGCCCGGAGCTCTCGGCGCGGGACGCGAATCTTGGAGACGAGCGCGCTGCCGTTGTGCGCCGCGGCGGCTACCGGGCGGTGCTGTCGGGTATTGGCGGCGACGAGTTCATGGGAGGGGTTCCCGATCCTCGCGCGCACTTGGCCGATCTCATCGTGCAGTTCAAGCTCGTCAGCCTCGCCAAACAGCTCACGGCCTGGAGCTTGGTCAAACGCAGGCCGTGGATTCAACTTCTTTGGCAGTCGGCAATCGCTCTGCTGCCTGCCTCCCTGGGCCAATATTGGGTCAAGGAGGCTAAGGTCGAATCATGGATCGACAGAAGACTTCGCCAAGCGCACCAGGCTGGCCCTCCGCCAGCTGGATGTCGACGAACACTTCGGGCTCTGGTTACCAACCCGCCGCGGTTACGTCGCGGGTGTGCACTTGATGGCGTGTAAATTAGCCAAATATATGCCGTCGGTGTCTGCACTCGAAGAGGCTCGTTATCCCTATCTCGATCAGAATCTGATTGAGTTCATTCTCTCCATACCAGCCAGTCAGCTATTGCGGCCCGGTGAGAGACGTTCGCTCATGCGGCGATCGCTGGCGGGCATCGTGCCAGAGGAGATCCTATCGCGGCGCACCAAACAGGTGGGTGCGCGCACCCCTGTCGTCGTCCTGGAGAAACACTGGAACGAGCTTCAAAGCATCTACCAGACGCCTCTTAGCTCAAGTCTCGGATATTTGGATGAGGCTCACTTGCTGAAGACAATCTGCGACGCCCGTGCCGGAAAGATTGTTTCTATGCCGCGCGTACTCTGGACAATATCGCTGGAATATTGGCTACGTGACCTGGCCGGACGCGGACTCCTCGACGTTCCCGCGGCCTCCTCGTCGTCGGCAAGACAACGTGACCTGCAGGTAACCGCGTAGCCCCGCAACGATCTTCCGTACCCAGCAGGATCGGGACGGAATATTTCAACAAAGGAGAACGACAATGAACTACAGCAAACCTGAAGTAAAAACTCTCGGTCAGGCCAAGGGCGTGATCGAGTCGATCCCCCCCACTACGAAGGTGAGCACCCTTTTCGACGGGGCTGCACCGCCGCAAAACCGGCCCAATCCTGCGTACGACCTGGACGAGTAGCCAAAGAATGGGTCGCTAATTTGTCAGCAATTAGCGCCACACCTTCCCGGCCGCGCGACGGCCGGGAAGGAACATATTACACCTCGGCACGCGGATCCAGCGAGCGACGACCGCCCGCAGTATTTTGGGGCACGACTGCATACTTCAAAAGAGGAGTCGCGCCATGAACTACGCGAAACCGGAAGTCGTGGTACTCAGCACGGCAGTTCGCGTGATCGAGCAGATCCCCACCCTAAAGGGGCCTTACACGGTTATCGAGGTGGTTTCCCCGAAGTATAGGGCCAATCCCGCATACGACCTGGACGAGTAATCAAGGGACGGGCCGGCACATCAACCTGCCTATGACGAATCGAGAGGGTGTGCTCTGAAGCGGAAATAGATCACTGCGTACTGACGCTTGCAGTCGCTGGACGCCTCAGGCCGCGCAATTCGCGCCAGCGCTGGTATTCCTCTGCCTTGGCCGGATCAGGATCCTCCTCGCCCTTAAGCCAAAAACAAAACCAATCCACGTCGCCCTGTTGCGAAACCATCCGCTCCCAAGGTTTCTGTAAAAGGTGCGTACCATCGGGGAGGTAGACCATCTCGACCGGTTTCCCCAGTCCATAAAGTCCCGAAAACCAATTCCACTCCTGGAGCAAACTTAATGGCCCGATAGCCTGAATGCGCACTGGGGCCTGAACTTGGTTCATGTGAAAAGCGGAGACCCGCTTGGTCCAGGAAGATAGCGCATCGCCAAAGGGTGCACCACCGTTCTCAGCTTCGTATTCCCCAGCGAAGCTAGAATCTACGTTTGAGAATAGGAAGTACTGAAAGTAGTCAGCGTCCACTCCATCGGCAATGACCGCTGCCGCAATGCGGTACTTCGAAAATGCCAGCATCTGGGTGACGTAGTAACAGGTTCGGCTGAACCCGATAATGCCCACGAGATTCCGATCAATAAGGCCTCTGCCATCCAGATAATCAATTGCGCTCTCGTAGTCCGCCATGGCGCCTGGCGCTTCCTTCGGGGTTCCCGAAAAATGCCAAGCTGACTCGTTCATCTGCAAAACGAAAAACCCTTTCCCCGCCAAGGGCTGGGCAGCAAACGCCGTCGCCCAGGGGCCATCCATCCAGAATCGATTAGGAACCCACCCGTGGGTTTGGATGACTAGCGGGTATTTACGGCCAGCGACGTAGTCCACAGGCCAATAGAGTCCACCTGTACTCTCGTCGCCGAGAGAATTCTTCCACGAAACCTCTTCGACCCTGGCGAGCGCCATGTCCTGGAACTGGGGATTCAGGTCCATGAGCAGCGACTTCCGGCCACCATCGGGGGCAATCGCAACCATCCGCGGCGGCGTATTCGTGTCCTCCTCGCGAACAATGTCGGGCGGCGAGGACGGTTTCTTCCGCTCCGAGACACTCACCCGAGACCATGTTTCGTTGTTCTTTCGAAAGTAGACCTTCAGCGTATTCTTCCCAGTGAGGCTGTCTATCCTTCCCACATTACAAATTACCGCATTGGTCTTTGGATCCCACTGAAGAAGTCTCAAGTCTTCGTCGCTGATGGTCAGGAACTGGCGGCTGGGAAGCTTGTATTCCACGAGGAAGGTATGCGCCTTCCGCAGCTTTTGTTCCGCCGGATTATCAACGTTCAACGGGAGGTACATATCGGAAACCACCACTGACTTGCTGTCAGGCGACCAGGCCATCTCCGATCCTCGAGGCGAGATTGGCGCATCGGACAAGACTGTGCTTGCACCAGTCCGCATGTCGACCAATTCGTATTGAGAGATAGTCGTTTGGTCTGCGTGCTTTGAGGGATGATGAGTAACGGACTGCAAGGTTTGGTCCTCGTAGCCGCTCCACGTCTCAGGAACACGGGGGGGTCTCGTCTGAATGAGGAGATGCGCACCGTCCGGGGAAAGAGCCACCATACTCTCGTCCAAATAATCGATTCGCCCTTCCAGTCTTACTTTGATTTCCGGACTATTTCCCGATTGCTTTATGAACAAGAGGGGTGGGCCGGTTCCCCCTGCCCCTAAGCTCCCCCTGATAAGATCGGATATGTACTCATGCGTGACGATGAATCCATTTCGCGCGACGCCATCACTCGCGAGACTCGTAACTTGTTTTTCCGCGACATACGCGATTTCATCGCCGCCGGGCGTGGTGACGAACAATGTCAGATTGGTATCGTGATTCGTGAGCTTTGTGAGCTTTCTGGAGCTGCATTGAATTGAGTAGATTTCGCTCTTTTCGCCGGGGTGCTCACCGAGGAACAGAAGAGTATCGTTGTCGTTCAGCCATGCCACATTGTGGATGGCAGGCTCATTTGAAGATGAGGACATCGTGACCAGCGTGCGTGGTGTGGGCAAGTGAAACGCTTCCGCAGTCTTGAATAGAACTAAAGAGTATTCGTTCGTGTTGTCCTGGAGATTTCCTCTTTTCAAAACCACGACAAACTGCTCGGCATTGGGCGAGAACGCGACGATTCCTTTCGTCGAATAACCCTCGGCGTCATCACCAAACCGAGTCATTTGGATGGAATCGGCGACGGTAACGGGGCGCTTACTCACACGGGTTCCTGGGTTTGACTGGCTCATTGAAACTGCAATCCAGGAATGTTCCGCTGTCTGTCCCATACAAGACGATGAAAGACAGCACGCGAGGAGAGAAGTAACTCGGATTACTAGATGGAGCTCTCGACACCTTGGCTTTGTCGGTGGGCCGCTTTTGACACTGAGTAAATTCATCCCTTAGGGCTCCCGTATCACGAGACTGCTAGAAGAAGAGCTTCAATGCAAACTGAATGGACCGAGGCCCGCCCAGTTGGTAGAGGGGATCGAACGCACCGGACCCAAGATTAGCTGTTCCCCCCGCGAGACTCTGCCCTAACATCATGGAGGACAGGCCAAACAATGGGTTCGGGGGAGAGCCGGGATAACCGAGATTGCCGGACGGTGGTCCGAAGTTGGGGTGGTTCAAAACATTGAACATCTCGGCGCGGAATTGCAGTTTTACCGATTCATGGATGGGAAAGTCCCGATGGACCGCCAAATCCCATTGGGCGTCTCCGAATCCACGCAGGGCATTCCGTGAAAGATTGCCTTGGCTGGCGGGAACGCAGGGGTAAGTGATTGCCGGATTACACCCAGCCGGAACAAGAGGAGGAAGTGTGAATGCGGCCAGGTTGAACGCCTTCCCGCCCGGATACATCGGTCCATACAAATAGAAAGGCCGGCCGGGGACAACGTCCGGCCTCGCGTTCGTCGTGAAGCCGTTCGCGAGCCCAAGATCTACATAGTTCACGTCAACCGGAGGAGCGGATTGAGCCTGCACAACATTCTCCGTGGACCAGCCTCGCAACACCGCATTTGTGGAAGTATTCCATTTGGGGGCTGGAACGTCATAGGTTAATGCAATGGAGACCGCGTTTCGACGGTCGAAGTCGGAGGGGCCGCGGTTTACATTGGAGTTAAGTGCTGAAAGGTCATTGGATCCGTTGCCGAGCGAGCTCGCGGATGCGGTGTCAATCGAGTGCGACCAAGTGTAAGACCCGAGGGCCTGAAGGCCACGAGACAATCGCCGTTGAAACTGAAGCTGCAGTGCATTGTAATCAGAAGTGCCAGCGTTGGTTACGAGATTCGCACCCTCAAGATTTGGGTTTGGGACATAAATGGATGCGGTTTGGAGAAGCCGCCTTCCCGCGGAACCGATATACGATGCGGTTATGGTCTGTTGTTTCCCCAACGATTGCTCTATTGCAAAATTCCATTGGAGCGTGCGCGGAGGTTTGAGATGCGGATCGAACGCGAAAAGGTATGAGCTTGGCCCAGGCGGAACGATTGGCGGCGGGGCCGCATTTGCAGAACTCAAAGGAAACGTGCTAAGAACCAGGGACTGTGTTCCAAAAGGATAGAAATATAGTGAAAGGAGATTTCCAGCTTCTGAGGTTGCCAGATCATAGAAGACGCCAAACCCTCCCCTTAACACTGTCTGCCGATTCGGATTCTGAGATGCCTGGTAGGCCAAACCGATGCGCGGCGCGACATTGCCATATGCCGTGGCATACGGCGGCGTGCCTGCCGGCGCCAGGGCAAGGTTCGATAGATTGCTGAGATCGAAGCCGGTGACCGCGTCAAAGTCGGGGCCGCTGATCGACGAGGGCACGAAATCGACATCCCATCTCAGTCCGTAGGTCAGGGTCAACCGCGAATCTACTCGCCACGTATCCTGGGCGAAAATGCCCAGATTGCGAAATAGCAAGGTTGCGGGACGACTGGAACCCACCAAGCTGTATTCGGTAGTTCCGAATTCGGCGGACGGTACATCGAGGAAATAGGCTTGCTGCGTGTACTCCACAGGATTAAATTGCGGAGTTAGCCGTCGAAAATCAACGCCAAACTTCAGAGCATGCACGCCCCTCTGCAAGGCCACATTGTCCACGACATTGATTTGCCGCTGCAGATTGTGGGCGTTCGCACCAGCGCCCAAACCACCCCCGTTGGGTCCGAGCGAAAAAATACTAAAGACCAAGCTCGCATTTTGCGCGGTAAACGAATTGGGAAAGGGCAGGACAGCGATGGGGACGGCGCCTCCAAAACGGTCCAGATACTCGTAGCTGGAAGCGTCCGTGCTGCTGTAGTTAAATCGGAAGTCGTTCACGGCGGTTGGCGACACTGTCCAAGTCACGCCCGCCGTTCCAGTTTGTGTATTGATTGTCTGCGGAATTACATTGCTCAAGGCACCCGCGCTGCGCACACTGAGCTTTGACGGCGAATAGTCATAACGTCCGAAGAGGGTGAGCATATCGCTGGGTTTGTGGTCAATTCGAAGACTGTATGCGTTCAGCGTAGCAGGATTTGAAAAACTGGCATTGTACTGAGCGATATTGGTCGCTAGGTCGTCCGACCCATTCGGTATCGGGAAGGCATTTAAGAAGGGCTGAATTGCCGGCACAGCATTGTGCCGCGCGGTTAGATCGGGACAAAGGTTGGAAGAGTCTGCGGCAGCCGGAGTCGAAGCCCCTCGTAGGAAAAGAAGAAGAACGTCCGGTCCTTCAAAATAGGGCCACTAAGAGTGCCGCCGAAGTCGTTCTGGCGTTCCTCGGCTTTAGGTAGTGGGGTCGGATTCGTTGTTGACGCCGTTGAACCAGTTATTCGCGTCAAAGATGTCATTTCGCACGTAGTCAAACGCAGTGCCGTGAAATTGATTGGTACCGGAGCGTGTGACGATGGAAATCTGTCCACCGGGAGTACGGCCAAATTCCGGGGCAAAAGTGGAGGTTTGGATACGAAACTCCTGCAGTGCATCCACCGAAACCAGACTGTTCGTTCCTCCAAGTACGCTAAACGATCCAAGTGTACCTCCCAGTCCGTTTCCTGGGGTTGTGCTAGTGCCGATCCCGATGTTGGCGCTCACGCCGTCGACCATCCAGTAGTTTGAGCTTGCGCGCTGCCCGTTGACGCTGAACTGGCCTGTGTCGAGCCCATTGTTCGTGGTTAGAACCACTCCGGGAGTGAGTTGAATCAGCGTCTGAAAGCTCCTGCCATTCAGCGGCAGGTTTTCGGCGAACTGACGATCCACGACGGTGCTCACGGCAGCCGATTCTGTGTTCACGAGCGGCGCACCGCCGTCTACCGTCACCGACTCAGAAACAGAGCCAACAGCAAGCTTGAAATTCTGCTCAAGATGATCCTGGACGTTCACCGTCATACCCGTAACATTAACTACCTTGAAGCCTGCGGCTCGTGACTTCCATTCGGTAACGCCCTGGCCGAACGCTCGGAAACGTGTAGAGTCCAGAAGCGTTGGTGGTCGTGCCGGTCGTGGTATCACGGTCGATGTCGACCAGCTTTACCTGGGCACCTGTGATGCTCAGTCCGGATGGATCCACGACCTGTCCAGAGACGGTCGCGGTTTCGAGTTGCGCCAAGGCAGAGTTCGCAGCAAGTGAGCGAGTAACAATAGAAGACAAGGCTTTCCCACAGACCCGGGGGGAGAGACGGAGCATCGGTTCTTTTCCTCTATGAACGTATGCCGTGCTGATCGCAGCCTTTTGCCCAATAAGAAATGTTTATGGCAGTGATTATCGAGAAAGGCGAGTAGGAGGCTGTGGGGACCGGAGCTACGAGAAAACGCTGCTTATGGATGGTTAGGTTTGTCGCCTAGGAACGCAAACAGTATCCTTCGTCCGCCAGGTTCTCTTATCGTCTTTCTGTGAGGATTCAACGGTTACGAAGACAGAATTGATTTGTGCCAACACGTGAGGATCGTCAAACGTGAGCACCCAGCGTCCGTCGCTCACATCGTCGTTGTGGAAGATTCCCAAGCTTCGAACCGGCTTCTCAGCGCCAAGGTGTTCGCCCCATACGTAGAACGAGACTTTTGCATCCACTTTCCGCGGATCTGCGAGGTCGTACGCATAAAAAATGAGGGACTTCCCCTCGGTGTAGAAGATGCGGCCAAAAGCGCGCTGGTTCTTGCCGTCGCCATCTCGGTCGTGGACGTCGATGATGTGAAGATTGCGCGCGACTACAAGCTCTCGGACGTCGCCTGCTTTCGCCGCGAACTCCTGTTGCTGGCCCAACGCCTCTGTCTGATCGTCGACCTTTTTTCGAAGCTCGCGAAGCTCGGTTGCTTGTAGAGCTAAAGCAACGTCGCTTGCGTTCTTTTCCGACCCTGACTTTTCCAGTTCTGCCTCGAGTTGCTTGATTCGAGATTCATGCTGGGTCCTGTCTGAGAGAAGGGCGGCATTCTCCCGCTCGACATCAGCAACACGGGAATTCAGAGTATCCTTGGCTTTGCTCGCGGATGCGAGTTCGCCGGCCTGTGCCTTGATCTTGGCGTCCAAGGCACTCAATTCGGCTCGCGCCGATGCAAGCTGCTCCCGCAGGTGAGCATCTGGAACTTGGGCAGGTTGGGAATTCGTACCTGAAACAGCGACGGAGGCTTGATTGGCGGGGCTGTGGTCTCCCGCGGATATAGAAGGCTTCGGCCTGCCAAACGTGAGGAAACTCACGATCAGGGCTGCTGCAGCGACGGCCCCGATCGCGGCAAAAACTGCAAACCGATTCCGCTTCGGCATGGTTGAGGCGATTTCCCGCCTCATCTCTATGCCCTCGGACCCTAACCGTGCCACAAATCTCTGCGTCATCCCTGAAGGGATTTGGCGGCGCTCCCGCTCCGCCGCAAGTACGGAGAGCCCCTGAGCACTGATCTCTGTAAAGTCGTACGCCACGCTTCGACAACTCGGGCAGGTTTCGAGGTGAGACCTGAGATCTGCCAATTCAAGCTCTGACGCTTGCCCGCTGGCAGCTACAGCGCACAGCTCCTCATAATGTTCGTGGGTATTCAACCAGCAACCCTTTCGCGCTTGTTTTGCGCTCGGAAGCGGCGTTCGCCCTGGCCCTCTTGGTCTCCATTAGGGCGTCCCGCACTCTCTTCAACCCTCGATACAGATTGTGGCGGACCGACGAAGCAGAGTCGCCCGTCTTGTCCGCGATCTCCTGAGCGGTCAGACCTTCAAAATAAGTGAGCTCGATCACCTTACGCTGGTGAGGCTCAAGTATTGCGAGCGCCTGCTCTACCAGGCAGACGACTTCCTGCCGAGGCAAGCATAGCAAATGCCCCGCTCCATAGAACAGCGCGGTCGGCGCCAAGTCATCGAATTCACTTAGATCGTAAAAGTGGTTGGCCTGAAGGTGTGACCGACGATCAAAGCTTCTGTGGTATGCATACTGAAGGAGCCAAGTTGTGAAAGTCCCACGGTCGGAATTGAACTGTCTCGCCGCCCGAAAAATGTCCAGAAAGACCCGCTGCACTGTCTCTTCCGCCTCGCCGTCATCCCTCAGTATGGCTCGGGCTGTGCGGAACACCAAAGGGCTGTGTCGCTCAAAGAGAATCGCCAGGGCATCGTTACATCCGGCGCATAGTGCTGCCATTAGATCTGCATCCGCAAGTGTTCGAAGCCGCGAGGGGGAACACATCAGGGCTGCCAGTTCGTCATTCGTTAGAGACATCAGCTCTACCTCACCGCACGCATCGACGATGACGAAGCTTTGGACAGCCCGAGGCTGCCCGAGGGTAATTCGACCCGTCGCAATCCTTCTTGGGTGAGCTTTGGGGGAAGCTCGCCAACAGCAGACAGCAACCTGGGCGACCGAACCCGGTCTTCCGAAACGCCGGTCAGTCCAAGCAACTAATTACTGCTAACGACCTACAGAGCTGGTCCGTGGCAAAAAGACGTATCAGGTGCGAACCCTGATTTTGTTCCGAAAACCGACCACAAACTGCAAGAATTCGGCATCATCGCGGCTCGCCACGGCAAACTGTCTTGAACAAGCTTACGGCTGGCAACCTCTTGCGAAAGAAGGTTGTAATCGGCAAAACTGTAGCCGTCCCCAGCCAGAGAACGCAAGAGAATTTTCGGTTTCCATACGATTATTAAAATTGTTCTTGCGCTCCGACGATCTCGCTTATACTAAGCAGTTTGTTCGCTCTTGTCCTTGTCCTCCTGCTCACCCAGCATTCAGATAAAACTCGATTAACGCCTTCAATACCGGCAATCCGGTGTTGGGATAATCCATTTTGCTCGCAACCGTAATTTCGATGATTTCGATCCTTTCCTTCAGTTCCACGCTTGCTCGGGGATGGCACGGCAAATCCCTGATGGTAGTGCCAGTGACACTCGGGGCTCCCCAAAGACCGCCAGTAGGTGTTTTTGGGACTCAGCGCTTCCCTGCCCCGCCTGCTTTTCGTCTAATCTCATATCCTTAATTACTGCGTCTGTCCCAGACTCGATTTGGCACACTTCCGTGCACACCTAAACGTTTCAGGCTCAATGACTTACGAGTTGCTGCGTCGTTGAGCGGACTCAGTCTTACCTTGCGCTTTCTTGTTCTTAATCCGCCGCTTCGCCGTCCGTTGTCGTTCCTTTTCGTTTCGTGATCCGCAAGTCGCCGGAACGCGCGTTGTCTATTCCGTCTTGGAATAATCCATTTTGGAGTAATTGTCAAATGATTCCTATGCTCCGTGCATGGAGCGGATCGGAGGACTCTCTGCTGAGCGGCAGCGTGATCGAAAGGCATTCCTCCGTTTGCTTCGTCGCGTTCGAATAGAGGCAAAATTGACCCAGGCACAACTGGCGACGATCCTTGGAGTGACTCAAGCGCGTGTCAGCAAGTATGAACAGGGCGAAAGACGAATCGACATGCTCGAACTCAAGGCAGTCTGCGATGCCATCAAATTGCCTCTCACTGAATTTGCAAGACGCTTTGAGGAAGCCTGTAACGACAACAATTGATGATAGCGATGCGTAATCCATTTTGGAGTATTCCATGTTGGGTACCTATGCTGGCGCTCAATGTCGGGATCGGCGCAGCGCGTAAGCAGAAAACAACGCGAACGTAAGATTCTGCTTGAAGTCCTACGCGAATTGAGAAAACAGCGGAATTTGACACAAGATCAGATGGCGAAATCGATGGGAGTCAAACAAGCATTTGTCAGCAAATATGAAACCGGCGAGCGCCGTCTCGACTTCATAGTATCTATATTTTCCTGATTTGTGACGTTCTGGGGATGTCTATCGTAAAGTTCGCTGAGAGATTCGAGGCCTCGCGTAAGGCCTTCAAGTAAAACTTCCTGCAACTTTCCACACTTACGAACCAAGCAGTGCAGCTTCTACTTTCGCAGCCGCGTCATCCTGCATGTGCGGCAGAACATGCGAGTACACATCCAATGTGAATGCAGCACTGGTGTGCCCGAGCTGCTCTGACTCG
>CAVWHT010000022.1:0-16335 GCA_963754885.1 uncultured Acidobacteriota bacterium
GCCGCGATTTACCGCTTCAGCAAGGCACACCCGTACCAACACCTCGGTTACGCGGCACTGGCTTCTCTGATGTGCTCTGGGTTGTTGCGCGCGATGGAGTCTTTTAGCAACCAAGCATCCTGGAACAACCCAGACCGCTACTGGATCTCAATCCTGACGCTAGTTAACTGGGTCGGGAACGTTCTCCTGCCACTGTACGGGGCTGGCCAGGTAGTGCTTGCGGTCGTGCACTTCGCGGGGTTGCTGGAACGTATGACGATTGGCGAGGCCTGGGTGCGCAACCTGGTCGCAGCGATGTGCTGTTTCGGACTGTCGGGGCTGTTGCGCTTAGGAGAATTCTGGATTCAACACGGAACGGCCGGAGTGCGCTAGGAAGGAGTTACGAGATGCCATTGCAGGTGACACCCGTGAATCGCAATTTACAGACGCGAGTGACATTCATGCTTCTGGAATTGGAGGACCTGTTCATCGTGCTTGGCGCGGCAGCCATCATGAACGTGGTTGGTCATTTCGTGGGAGGTGAGATCGCGGGAATGCCAATGAGCATTGTCCTGCAGTACGGAGTGCCACTGCTGTTAGTGCCGCTACTGATGGCCTTCAAGTATGGCAAACCGCGCGGCTACGTCCGCGATCTCGCTTTCTGGTACACGAAACCGCATGCCTACTGCGCGCGTAGCACGCGACCGCGAAATCCGGTCTGCGTATCTGAGGGAGGAATAGCAGTGCCGCTTACGCTTGAACAACACGAGCGAAAACTCCACGATCCGGCATTGTGTGAGCAACTTCCGGTCCGCGACTACCTGGACAACGTTGTCGTTCGCACCAATGGCGCCTTTGTCGCGGGCTACGAGTTGAAGGGTCTGGCATCCTATTTCGCGAGCGACGAAGGCCGAGACCGGGGGAAGTTGATGCTGGAGGCGCTCCTGCGGTCTCTGCCGGAACAGAGCATGAGAGTGCAGTTCCGCTACGAAGTAGTGGAGGACCTCGGAGACCTGCTTGAGCAGTATGCCGAAGCCCAGCAATCGGAACGGGCAGAGGTGATTGCACTCGATGAGCTGCGCGTCGAACGATGGCGAACGAAAGAGGCGAACGGCCACTACATGCGGCCTCTCTTGCACGTGTACTTCATCTGGGACCCGGTCGTTCATCGCCGTATTGCCGGTAAACCGCTCAAGCCGACGGGCAATCCCTTCAGCTTATCGGCTCGGAAGTGCATTGAGCGCAGTCGCTCAGGAGCATCAACAGCTGCTGGCGGAATTCGAGAGTCTGCTGCGTGGCCTCGAAACGACGCTCGAAGCAGCAGAACTCGGCGCGCGCCGGCTGACCGACGAGGATCTGTTTCTTGAGGCAAAACGAGCTCTCAATCCATTGTTTCCGGATCATCGGCCGTACAGGCGGGGTGACGAGCAACTGGAATACAGGAGCGCCCGCGAGCAGATCGTTGACACAAGCATCGCCGATGAGACGGACTCCTATCTGAATGTCGGTGGAATCCTCTATTCCTTTGTAAGTCTGAAAGAACTCCCGGATGCTACTTTCCCCGGAATCCTGAGAGAGTTGGTCGGTCTTGATTTCCCGCTCATTGTCAATGCGCAGATCACCATTCCCGATCAGGCGAAAGTGCTCAAAGGCTACAAGAGCCGATTGCGCAAGATGCAGGCTGTGCAACGGGACTCGAACGGCGGATTTCGGACCAACGTGGAAGCCCAGGTTGCCGAGGGCCAGCTGGTCAGGGTGCAACAGGACATCATTTCGAGTTCGGTCAAGACGGCCAAGCTGAGCCTGGTCATCGGAACGCGCACTTCACGCCCAGCGATAACGACTGCGGAACTGGAGCAATCAGAGCGAACCATCGACAACCGGCGCCAACAGCTTCTCTACGCGATTTCCCGCATGAACGGCGCCAAGGCTGTGGCTGAGTCGTTGGCCAAGAAGCGCCTGTTTTTCAGTTCACTTCCGGCAATGGCGGAGCCCGACAAGCGAGACCAGGACTTGCTCACCTCGAATGCGGCGGATCTTGTGCCGGTCGAGACACCTTGGCGCGGAACACCGCGGTCACCACTGTTCCTGCTTGAAACTCCGTACCGCCAGCTCATTCCTTTCTCGCCGTTTGATCCCGGCTTGAGCGACGCGAACATGCTGGTGATGGCCAAAACTGGCGGCGGAAAGACTGTCATGGTGCAGCAGTTTCTTCTGATGGCCGCCAGGAGCAACCCGCTGATTTCGATCCTTGAGCGTGGCGATTCGTATCGTCCGCTGGTTGAGTTGATGGGTGGACGGATGATCACCATGTCGCTCGATAGCGAACAAACGATTAACCCGTGGGATCTGCCAGAAGGAGAAAGAGAACCGAGCAAGGATCAAGTCGCGTTTCTGAAAAATCTGACGCGCCACATGCTCGGCGAGGGCGGGGCCGAAGACACGCAACTTCTCGACAATCTCGTCACGGAGGCCATTCTTCGGACTTATAAGAGGGCGGCAATCCGGCCCTCGACTCCCATTCCAACATTCTCCGACCTTCGCGACGAACTGTCCCAATGGCGTGACGAGGAAAAGAACCAGCGCGTGATGGACGAAGCCCACCTGGCGGCGATCAAGCTGCGCAGCTGGACCGGCGAAAAGGGAGTGTATTCGAAGCTGTTCGACCGGCCCACAACGATCTCACTCGACAATCCCTGGTTGTTCTTCAACGTGGAGCAATTGAGCGATGACCGGCGGCTGGAAACGGCAATGAGCCTTCTCATTGCTCACGCCACTGCGCAACGGGCAGCAGGCAAGGCCGGCAGACGGAGCATCACGGTTCTTGATGAGTGCTGGTTCCTGCTGGATTCTCCGGTGCTGGCGCCCGAAGTGGTCCAACTCTTTCGTACGGCGCGCAAACGTAACGCCAGCGTCTGGGGAATGAGCCAAACAGCGGAAGATTTTGTGGGGACGGAATCGAAGCCCAGGCCGCACGGGGCGGGCATCGTGAAGAACTCGACCACCAAGATCATCGGCCAGCAACCGGGAGACATGACCGCCCTGCGGGAGCACCTGCACCTGAACGAGACGGCTTTGAACCAGATCAAGCATTTCAGCGCTCCCATCAAGGGCAAGAGCGCCGACGCGCTCATCGTGATTGGCGAGAAAGCCGAAACCACGCACACGATCCGCATGTCACCGACAACGGTCGACTACTGGATCATGACGACCTATGCGCGGGAACGTGTGTATCGGTCGCTGGTGGTTGGAGCAGCGGAAAGCCGTGCCTTTGATCGAAGCCTATCGCGAGCTGGCCGAAAGGTTCCCGGCAGGTCTGGCCGATGTCGATCCACTTCCGGAAGAAATCTCAGGAGAAGTCGCAAGAGGTACACGCATATGAAGATGAAAACTTTGGAACTCCTTCGCAACTTTCAACACAGATTGAGCCGCAGCAGGCGATGGCTGTTCGTGGCGGTGATCGCCTTGTGCCTGATTCCCTCGAACACGCGAGCTGACGGAATAGGAGACATTCTGTCCCTCTTTCATACCATCACCAGCACTCTCCAAGGCCCGATTGGCGGAGCGTTGAGCGAAATGCGGAAGGTGAGTGCCGCAGTGAACAATTTTCGCCAGCAGATCATCTGGCCGTTGGCCGTGATCAACCAGACGAGATCATTTGTCAGTGCAACCCGGGCGCACTACACCGGCCTGATGTCCCAGATTGAAGGCATCAAGAACAACAGCGCGACCCTCGCTCTTCCCATGCAGTTGGAGTCGATGTTCCGAGGCGCCCAGTCGGGGTCCATCGGCCAGATTCCCTCGCTGTACACGCAGGTCTACCAGCCGGTTGCGCTGGCTGGAATTGCCCAGCCGGGGCAGCGCAACCTCATGGACATCGACGATGCAATGGCCATGGATTCGCTAAAGACTTCCATGGTCTCCGACCAAACGACTCAGGGGATGCTGACTCTCGCCGATTCTCTCGAACAGCAGGCGATGACCGCGGCTCCTGGGTCGGCGTCTATGGTCACCGCCCAGGCCCGCGTCGCCGATCTTGAAACTCAGGCGCAGCTCGCGAAAATGCTTGCCGCTCAACTGCGCCAGGAAGCAACGAAACTCGCGCACCAGAATGCGACGCTCAAGCACAGCGCCACAACGACGCAGAATCTTTTCAACCAGATCCAGCAAGTTCTAGCTCATCCATAAGGAGTTTGGAAAATGAATCGACCTACACTCTCTCGTCTCTTGAAGTTCTTCCGGAACGCAGTGATCGCGGTATGCGGTCTGGCTATCGTAGTTGCGCTGCTGCCCACCAAGGCTCGCAGCCAGCTTGGGCTCGATCCGTGCTGCGCCATGATGTCCGTCGGGCTCAACACGATCTCCGGCCTGCTGCGCAATGTCGTGGCCCAGCCGCTGGGTTCTATTCAGCAGAACCAACAGCAATCGGCAAACTTCGAGCAGCAGGTGGTGTTTCCCATGGCCGCGATTACTCAAGCCAGAGACATGGCTGTTCAATTTCAAAGCCAATTCGTCCAGATGCGCCAGCTCTTCCAGCTGCCGATATCGAGCGCGACCCTGCGCACACCGCAACTGCTCGAACAGAGCCTGCTCTCGGGCAATCCGGGCGCAATGCCGCAAATCACAAGCAACTACTCCGCTTTGTATGGGACCGTGATGCCGCCGGCGAACGCGCCCCAGTCGGTCCGGAACATGGTCGATATGACCGATGCGGAAGCACAAGCTGCCATGAAAAAGGCGGTGAAATCGATGCCCTGGCCGACCTTGAGCTTCAGGCGGCGGAACAGATCAACCAGCAATTGCAGAGCGCCGCGCCTGGCAGTGCCACCATTTTGGAAGCGGAGACCGCGGCGTGGCTGGTGAGGGCCAACGCATACACGCAATCCGCGATGGCGGAGCTGGTGCGAGTGCGCTCGATCGAGTTGGCCAACTCGGGCGGCCAGCTCAAGTTCAGCGCTTCTCATGCGGCGACGCTTCACACTACGGGCAACCAGGTCTTGCAACAGGGGGTCCAGTAGCCGTGTTTTATTTCCAGCAACTCCTGAACACCGCGCTAGCTGGGATTGACGGCACCGCCATTGTCTCCGACGGTCACGAACTTCGCATTCGCCATCCTGCTGATCGGTTTTCTGATCGGCCTCTATCAGGCGGCGTTTCGTGGCGGCGATCTGCAAGGCGCTTGCGGGAACGGCCGATCAAGTATCTGGTCGTTGCCATGATCGTTTCCAACTGGGCAACCGTGTTTCGCGGCGTCAACGGCTCCTTCAACACGATCGCAAATTCCATCGGCAGCAGTTCCGGCGCGGGAGACATGTTCCAGAGCTGGATGGGACAGCTCCAGCAACAGTTCGCAAACAACCCTTCGTTGACGCTCACGGACATCATCACGGGCGATGCAGCCAGCACCATCACGGTCGTCCTGCTCGTGGTTGCTTATCTTCTCTATGCCCTCGCGATGATCGTGTTCTGCTTCTTCTACACCTTGTTTGGCGCAATCCTCTACGTGGTCGGCCCTCTCGTGCTCGCTCTCATTCCCATCCCGGGGGTCGGCCAGTTGGGGAAGTCGTATGCCGTCAATGTGATGATCTGGAATGCCTGGGGCATTCTCTATGCTGTGTTCGGCGCGCTCATCACCGCCATCCAGGTCAACCAAGTCAACAACATCCTGGGCAATGGGTTCCTTGGCTTTCTGAAGGGTGCGGGGGACTCGGTCATGCTCGGGCTGGTCAGCATCTTTTATGCCCTGGCCATCGCGCTGATTCCCTTCATTGCCAAAAGGATTATCTCGGGCGATGTCGGGTCAACCGCCTTTGCGCTGGTGAGAGCAGGCGGGGTTGCGGCAGGCGCCGCCCTGGCTGGAATCAGCGGCTTTGCGGCAGGAGCGAGTTCGGCGTTCGACGGGCGCTACAGCATCGGGTGGTGTGGGCGCTTCGTCCACTTCCATTACGCTGGCCTCGTCAACACCGCCGCCTGCTCCTTCGATGCCCGATTTCATTCGCTCGGGAGTTGCGAGCGCGATGAACAGCAACAGCAGTCCCGTGGTGCCTGCAGCCAACGCAAGCGGCAACGAAAGTTCTGGTACCCGAGATGTAGCCGCTGCCATGTCGGGCAGCGGTGGCCGACATGGGTCCAGTTATCGACCCCATTCGGTGACCCAAGTCGTCAGTTTTAACGTGGGGAGGGCGCTCGGAAGAGCCGCGGGAAGGAACAATGCCGAGAACAATTAGCTCTGGCAGAGGAGGTTTCTATGTGGAGGCAGCCACCGATCTGGGAGCCGCAAGGGACGAAGTTCCGGCCGTACAGCATCACGACCCTGATCTTCTTTTATATCGGAAGGTTTTTCGGCCGTTTGTTTGGCCGGCGTCATTGACTGTCGTTGAACACGCAAGAGGGAGCGCGAACATGTGGTTGAAAAAGAAAAACCCGTCTAAAGAAGCCGATGCACCGGAAAAGCTCCGCTACAGCCGCTATTACGAGCATGATGGGATCTTACGGGCCTACGCCAACCGGGCGATGGTGCTGGCATTCTTGTGCATTCCGACAACGATGTTGGCGCTGGCCTTCGCTGTCTATGTCCGCTTACAGCCTCCCACAGTCATTCGTGTGGATGAGAACGGCCAAGCAACGGTTCTGGGTGTGACGAAACCGGGTATTTCGGTGACGCAAGGCCCGGGATCGGAGCCGACCGAGTTTGAGAAGCGGGCTTTCGTGCACCTGTTCCTCGAACGCTATCTGAACTTCTCGCCGACGAATGTGAGCCGCAACTGGGCTGACAGCCTGAACATGATGACTGCCAATCTGCGCCGCACGGCATACGCCGGCATGCAGAAAGATGACTTCATTGGAAAGATCGAAGACGATCAGACGACCTCGGAATTTCAGATGCGCTCGCTTGAAGCCTCCAAGGACGATCCGCTCACCTATACGGCATTCGGGGTCAAAGAAGTCCACCACATTCACGAACACAACGAAACCATCGACAAGGTGGTCAGCGAATTCCGCGTAAGGCTGCTGGTGGAAAAGCGGTCGGAGCAGAATCCCGGCGGTTTGCTGGTTGGAGAGTATTGGGAGCGCGCGATCGAAGGCGAAAAACGCGATTGGGTGCTGCAGCAAGCCGGTCTCAACAGCCCGCAATGAGGCGGACGGAAGGAGTTGGAAACATGGAAACCAAAACACCAGACAGCTCTGCGGCGCCAGCGAGCACAAGCGTCGGTGGTGCAAATACACGCCGCAGACACCGTAATGGCAGTGACCCGAATCTTCGTTACTTTCTCCCCAAAGTCAGGGTCTTCTCCGGCCAAGCCGGAGTTGGGCCAGGAGATGGCCAGTGAGGGTGAAGCGTTAATCGAAGCGTTCAAGAGCGGTCAGCCGTTCTTTCACGTTGACGGCATGGAAAGCTGTGCCGGAGGTAAATGGCGGCGGCAGTCCTGTGATCGTGAAACAGGCTGTCGTCCAGAAACCGGCTCAAAGTTAGTTCGAAAAGATCAGCACGAAGAGTTCTCAGATGACCAAACGATGATGTTGGTCCTTTGAGCGCCCCGCGGCTTTATGCGGGGAAATGTGCTGACCGGGGCTTTTTTCACTTGAAGGCCTGGCCGAGCGAACCCGAAATGGGGGTCAGGCAAGAGCGAGAAAGCTTGCGGTCACGCAAACTCCTTAACTCTTTCCGGCCTCCCGGAACAAACAGTTAAGGAGAATAAAAAATGACGAAGAATACCAAGACGAAGAACTACAGAATCCCGGCCGATCAGCTCCAGAATCTTGAGATCGACCGCAACGGACGGGTCACACCGCGGTTGCACGATCTTGATCCACTCCAGAACACGCTGCTCAGCGTGCTCTATCCCGGAATCAAGGTAGCGAGTGTGAACGTGCCGGCTGAGCCTCTCGACGATTACGAAGAATCACAGGTCGAGAACGCCCTGGCCCGGCTCGTTTGGAACGGGATTCACTACAAATTGGTCGGGGCAAGCGGCTCGGCAAAGAAGGGCAAGTTCTACTTTGTCGACCAGGAGCACAGCCGGGCCATCGCCGAGCGGTTTCAGCACTGGCCGCAGGCGGCGATTGTCTATTTCGGGATACTCGTCTCGCCCTGCAAGGTGATGATGGAGGAACCCGAGGCACGTGTGCTCGTCGTCCCCGATCGGAAGCTGGGAACCAATGACTGCCGTGGCTGGATCAGGCGATCGGTGTTCCAGCGTCTCAAAGAAAAGCATGACCGCGAAATCCTCTCGGTCCAGATTGAACGCCTTCGCCGCGAGCGGCATGGAAAGGTAAGCGACGAAGACCTGGACCGGCATCAACAATCGGCTCTTCTTGAGGACGCGAAACGGGAAATTGCCCGGAAACGTCTTGCGGAAGGGCGCTTCTATCAGTTCCGCATGGCCTTCGCTGATACCCAGGCGAAAGGCGCATTCAAAATCATGGAGGATGATGTTGCCGACGCGCTGGAAGCGGATTTTGTTCTGCCGGAGAGCGCGGTCAAACCAGGGCTGAAGATACCGGCGGTAATGTATTCGATCTTCGGGCCGGGCAGAAGATTTCGCGGTGATGTCGTGGTCGGCATTCGCGAAGTCTCCCGCCAGCTCGAGTTTGAGTCCAGCTACACGCTCGTAGAACATGCACCTGAAGACTCAATTCAGCTGGAAATTTTACCACAGGCCATGAAGCAGGTGGCCAAGCTGAGTGAGGCGGTAGGCGAGGGCCGCTACGAGGATCTTCTCGAAGTCCTCGGGCACCATCCGGATAGGTCTTTGCCGGATGGACTTGAGCAGGACACCAGCGAAGAATTCCGGGTCGTTGAAGGACTGCTCTTGGCCGATGCCAGCGGCGAAATCGTCCGTCATCCTTACGTCAACAATCAACTCAACAAACTGCTTGCGCGCTGGGCGTTCAAGGCAGCGACCGGCGGAGGTTTCCGTCTTCCCGCATTTGCTTTGATGGACGACGGTTATCTCTTCCTTAAAGATGGCGAAGTGTTTTGCGGATCCGATTGGATTGCCGAGCACAAGGCCATCGTCGCACTGGCTTCGAAACACGGCTTGTGTGTCCGCTACCCCATACGCATGGTTGACGATCTTCTCCCCTTCGTAAATCTCTCCGACGAGGAGATCATCGCGCAGCTCGATAAGGATCTTTGCCGCCAGGAGTGCGCTCTGATCGAGACAGAGCTTCGTGACTTGGTCACGCAGCAACTGCGATTCGAGGGCACGTATGTTCTCCATTCCGAGACGGCAAAGAAGAACGGCGGTGACTTTGATTTCGACTGGATTTGCGTGGTCGAAGAGGACCGGTTCCCGCGGTTTGTAAAGGACCGGTTTTCCAGAGGCCTCGGACAGCAACAGGGGAAAAACAAGGCCAACAAGGCCCGCGACCCCTGGTTCAATCTGGAGCACGTGGCCATGAAGGCCCGAGGAAATCACATCGGCTCGATCACCGACTTGATGACCTCGTGCCGCGCAGTAGGCCAGGACGAACTTGCTGCGCAATTGGCCAAGGAACTCCAGAACGCGCTCGACAGCCTCAAGTGGCAGGTCCAGCCCGATCTCAAACTGGTCGCCGAAATACGCCAACAGATACGTCAGGCGCCCTGGCTCCGTTACAAGAACGAACGCCGGTGCTCTGATTTACCACTCCATCTGGAGGTGGAGAAGACCGACCGCGTCGGCCACCTCTACAACCATGTTCGCAAGCAGATCGAGGATTTGCTGATCAACAAGGCCCCGATTGAGGCATTCAAGGCGCTCGTGGTGGGCGAACAGGTCACCCGCGAGATGCTGGAAGACTGCCGTTTCATCAATCGGGTCTATGCCGCGATGGTCGGCAAGATCGCCGAGAGGCGAGAACAACTCAAACAACAACTGGAGAAGACAAAGGCCGAGTGGGACACGGTACGTCAGAGTTCCGACAAGGAACTGCGGCGACAGAAGCTGTTCGCCATGAACCAGGCACGCGGCACATGCCGTTGTGACGAGGAACGTGGCAAATATGAGATGAAGGCCGTCTTGGCCTACATCCGCATCTGGGCGCAGAACAAGGCAGAGAACCGCATGGGCTGGCTGCAGGCGCTGAACCGCGTGGTGTGCAACGGTGAGCGCTCAAGCGGCTCGATTCTCTTTCTTGCCTTTCCTCAGGAGCTGATCGTGAAGCTTGCGGAGCGCACGGGAGGCAAGCCAGTTCGCGTGCACGTCCCGCGGCTCTACGAGGGACTCGTTCGTACCGACTCTTCCGGCCGAACCTTCCTGGTTGATCCACTCAAGGGAGGAGGACAGAAACACACATTCTTGTTCAAGTACAGGGATGGAAAGGTCCTCCTCGACGACGACAAACCCGAGCAGGCCCAAGCACAACCTTCAAGCGAATCTTGCGCTGAAACAGACATCGCAGCCGAACCCGCAATACCGGCTGCAATTGTCGATGAAGCTGTGGAGTTTCTTCCCAGCACCTTCAGCGATGAGGATGCGAGTGATGTGCCCTGGGTCATGTGAGGCAGCAACCGCTTTGAGCGGAATCCTTTCGGATTCCGCTCAGGGCCTAAGAAGGAATTATGAAAAGACTCTGTTTCGCTCATTGTCGTATCTAGCCTTTGTGCCATCGCCGCACTATCCCAGCAGTCAGTCTCGCCCAGCCCGGATGCCGTCGTCCACGTTGCGACCGCCCTGAACCACCTGACGGTTCTGGAATTTCACGAGCCGGTCACGATGGCGGCCGCTGGCAGTTCGGACTTTCAGATCGAGCGAGAGTCGAACAAGGTCTTCGTCAAGCCCGTGAAATCGGGGGCAGCGACGGATCTGTTCGTTTGGACGGCTTCCCGGCGCTTTGCTTACGAGCTTGAAATCACCCAAGAAGTAAAGAACATGAATTTTGCTATTGATAATGCTCCACCGGCTCCCGCCCCGCCTCCAAAGCCCGCCGTCGAACCCGAGACAAATCCGTCTGCTGACGTGGCGCTGAGCCGCGCGCTGCTGGGGGCTGAGGAGATTAAACACACTCGCGCACGTGCGGCGAAGAACCAAGTGAGCGTGCGCGTGGAGCAGGTGTTTCGCACGCCGAGCACTATCTATATCCATTACACGATTGAGAACAACAGCAATCTTTTCTATCGCGTAAATGCGCCAGGGGCGTATCAACTACAGACGGACGACTCGCCCATTTCGCTCGCCAGCCTCGTCCACACGCAGCTCGACCGAGCCACGCTCGAAGAGCTAGGCGGTACGAAGGAGCTCGCCCTGCCTGTCGCTCACGCCGAGGCTGAGGCTGACGATCTTCACCCGGGAGAGACTACACAGGGAGTGGTTTCCATTCGGCAGGGTTTGAAATCACCGGCAGTCGTGCAGTTGGTGTTTGGCGATGGGGTAAAAGCGACCGTCGTGCTCTGAAATGAAAGCGGATGCACAACTCGGCGAGATGCATGATCGGCTCGATAGACTTCCATCGGCAGAACCCGAGGGAGCGGTCTTGGCGATGTGCTGCTGATGTGGGTGGAGGATCCCCTGAAGCCGCGAGATGAGCACGGCCGTCTCCGCGTGAATCCGATTGTGCTGCTTCTGGCAATCGTGTTTGCGCTTGTCTTCGGGATATTCCTGGTTTTCAGCATGGTTCAGTCATGACCGCAGAAAACGAATATCGGCTCGGGCGCCGCGCCTTCCACCAGAACCAGGAAGAGAGCGTTGCCGTTGCCATCGCCATTGTTGCAGTCTTCCTGCTCGCCGGCGGCTCCTACATCCTGGTAAGCCGTTTTCACGTGCGCTCGGTGCAACTGGTGGAAGGTTCCCTCTATGCGTTCTTCGCCTTGGTTGCCGGCATCTCCCTTGCCTGGTACCTGCTAACGCTGCGCAGACGGAGGGAGACAACTTGGCCTCATCCTCCTTTATATATAAGCCAAGCAAAAGACCGCGAGGCCGTCGAGGCCGCGTACGCACAGAACGCTATCGTGCTGGGCTACGACGTCCATGGCAAACCCTGGTTCTGGCCGGACGCGACGCGGGTGATGCAGTCGGTGGTGCTCGGCGCAACTGGTTCCGGCAAGACCACGCTTCTCAAGAACATCATTACCCAGGACCTGTTCCGAGTGCTCGGACCTCCCGAAGACCAGCACCGCATTCCCATGTTGATCTTTGATGGCAAGGGAGACCAGGAGTTTCTCTCCGATCTTCTGCCGGCCATCGAAGCCGCGGGCCGGATGCACCAATTGAGAGTGCTCAGCCCCTCGCGGCCAGAAATCTCCGTGCGCTATAACCCCTTCTTCAGTGACGCTGGACTGTACGAAGAGCATTCAAATCTCGTGTTCGAATCGTTCGATCAGGAGGAAGATTTCTTCCGCGGCCATCAGGGCAACTATCTTACCGACATCTCGCGCGTTCTGACATACACCGGCAAGCGTTACAACTTCTACGACGTGATGGTGATGGCGCTTGACCCGGTGGTCCAGCGGGAACAGATTGCTATTGCCCGCGCCAGAATTCAGACGCTTGAGGGCGTCAGTAATCAGCGCCGCCTGAACTTCGACATGTCAGCGAAGATGTTGCTGCAGTCCCTGCAAGACCGCGAGCGAATCACCAAGATCCAGGGCCTATTAAACCAGCTGATGACTTTTCTCCAGGACGAACTCTCCATCATCACTGGCGCCTACGATGAGATGCTGTCGCTCGACGAAGTCATTGACCAGGAACTGATTCTGTTCGTTTCGCTGAATACCAACAAGAACTCGAAAGCGGTCACGGCCCTTGGCCGGATGCTGCTGCAGAACATGCAATTGATGATTGGCAAGCGTTACGAGAACGAGCAGGAGCGCCGCCGCGAGAACCGGCCGATGGTCAGCGTCATCCTCGACGAGTTTGCGCCCTTTGCTTATTCGAACTTTGCCCAGATCCTGCAGACGGCGCGCGGCACCAACACCGCGTTCCTGTTCGCCCTGCAGGCGCTGCCGCAGCTTCTGACTGTGGGCCGCGGCTTCAGAGATGACGTGTCCTCGGCGCCGAATACCAACATGCTATTGCGCACCAAAGATGAGGAGACGGCGCAGTATTTCCTGAAAGCATCGGCGCGCGTTCCGCAGAAGCGGCGCACCTTGACCGTCCAGCGCACCGGGGTGTTTGAAGACAAGTACGAGCCCGTTGGATTCGGCAGTGAAACCGACATCAAGGACACCCGGGCGCAGGACGAGCACATCAAGAACCTGCCCGTCGGCCAGATGGAAATCCTCATGACCGACAACCGGCTCGGGACACTCCATTCCCATCTGCATGTCCGAGTGCCGCGCCAATACCGGTTCCCGGGACTTGAGCCGAGAATTTATCCCAGGCTCCACGCAGTTTCTCACACTGAAGGCGCGAACCTGCGCTTCAAGGACCCCGAAGTTGTTCGTCGCAATGGCCGCTTGGCCACGCGCACTGGCCGTTTGACATGGATGTGAGCCGTCCATCCCGGATTGTCGTTGCCGGCCTCTTCTTGGCCATGCTGCCATTGCTTTGCTTCGCCCAGGCGCGCCCTTCGGGCTACGATCCCGCCGCTCAAGAGCAGCCTCCAAAACAAAAAGATGGCTTCGTCGATTTCGCCCTGAAGCGCATCAATCCCGCCGACAAAGACTACGGGCAGTGTCTTGATGAGGGTCGCAAATTGCTGCTCGAAGAAACCATCAGGAACGGCTACTTCTGGTCGAACTTGGTTGCATTAGGGCTGCTGGCGTGCCTGTTCGTCATCATTGTGTATCAGCACAGAGTGCAAACCTGCCGGGAATGGACCGCGGCGGAGATGCTCGCACAACACGAGCACGCCCTCGCGCGAGCAAATGCTCAGGTGGAGGAGGCCACAAGTAGGAATCGCGGCTTGATGGAGGCGTTAAGCGCGCTGCGAGAATCCGCGCTCCGTTCCCAAGCGCCACCTGGAGAGGTGCAGGACCGTCCGGCACCACAGACCGTTCGCAGCCGAGACATCCAGCATACCGGCCAGCCAGGTAGCGACACCAAAGAATGGCAATGCCACATCAGCGACCGACCGCTCTGCGAGTGCAGCGACCGCAACACGGCCCGCAAACCAGCCCACAAACCAGATCGGACTCTTCAAACCCGACGTAGAGCTGATCATGAAGGTCAATTCGCTGGAGCAACAGCTTGGCCGGTCCCAGGATGAGGCCAAACTCTTGCGCCGTCAGCTGAACGAGTCAGACCGGCGGCTCCAAGAGGAACAACAGAGGAACCGCAGTCTGAAAGGGGTGTAGCTCGTCACACAGAAATGAAGAAGGAGTTCACAAAGAGATGTCGAAAGACGAAAAGGAGAACCGGTCGAAGCCAAAGTCCGGCGCGCTCGACAAGTTCGAGCCGGGCGGCGAGTCGGGCCCGCTTGACGACCGTAACGAGTACGAACAACGGCTGAATTCGTTGCCTGCAGAGCAAAAGGAGTTGGCAGATGAAAGCACGCGCTTTGCCGATCTCTGCCAGTACTTCTCGCAGCAAAAGATGGATATCCCGCCGTCCATTGTCGAAAGGCTTGGAAATGTCTCCAAGCTTCCAGCGCCGGATCGCATTCGCGCCATGAAGGACATCAATCGCGAACTGATGGAGTACCTCAATGATGTTGGTCAAGATCCTGGAATTCGGCAGTAACTGGTGGGCTCGGTTCGGCCGTGATCCGCACGACCGTTACCGGTACACGAGACATGCCGCCTACTTCAATTCCACGGGTGTGCGCTGCGGAAGCAAGATGAGGCGCTACTGGATCGTTCCTGGCTTGATCCGGTTCAACGGCGTCGGGGACTTTAACCCACAGTTCCCGAACCGCGCTGTCGGGGAGGTGTTTGAATGCACCGATCTTGTCTTTGCGTGCGGCGGCAATCGGGTGTTGTTTCGACGGAAAGTCGCACAATCGTGCCGGCCCGATTACTTCCTTTTGGTTGTATCGAGCGGCAGGTTCGGCGCGGTTAGCTTCGAAGCTTCCGACTGGAAATCAGAGTCTCTGACGCCTATCGCCGTGAGCCATATCGGCGAAAGACAGGAAGCAATGTTGCTCATGAAAGCCGGCGATTGGGTCAGAAGCACACTCGGCATCTGGCAACTGAGGGTTGCGCCAAATCTGCTCCATGGCGCTTCGCTGGAACTGCTCGAAGACGCGGCGCTGAACTGAAGGGAATGGATCATGCGATACGCCGAAGGCAGCCTAGTCATCAGCGAGGAACGTGACATTCCTCTGTTGCGCCAAGTGCGCAATTCCCGCTTCGTGAGCCATGATCAGCTGTTTGAGTTCATGAAGTTCGGCGGGGTTGACCGTTCCCGGAACAGCTTCAACTGGCGCGTAAAGCGGCTCGTCAAGTACGGTCAATTGGATCTCTGCCGCGACGTTTATGGGGCGGGCTCGGCCGTCTACCGGATCGCTCGAGGCGGGATCGCCCTGCTAGAACACCACGGCCAGTTCACCAGTGTCCTGCACTCCAATTCCGAACATCTCCCGCATGTTTCGCAGGCGTTCCATTCGCTGGAACTGAATCGAATTCAGCTGGCATTGGCCCAGGCGAACCTGCTGGCGGGATGGCAGTCGGAGGTCGAAATCGCATCCTTCAACACCATTTCGCGGACGCCCTATCGGAAGGACTATGACGCCATTGTCGACGTGTGGGTTGGCGACAAGACCGCGCGCTTTGCCCTGGAGTATGAACGCACTCTGAAAAGCTTCCGGGAGTACGACCGCATTCGGATGGCGCTTCAGACTGAGCGTCAAGTCGGATGCATCTTGTACCTGACTTCGGGCGTCGAGGTTCTGCTCCATCTCGTCCATGAACTGCAGCCCGTCAACAGGTCCCTGGCGTTTGCCAACGCCAGAGACTTCGCGAAAGAACTGCTCGACACACCAGTCATGACCGGCCGGGATGCGGCGAGCGCCAGGTTTAGGGACCTGCTGCAATGAATCGAGAACCGGGTAACACGGTGCCGCGTCGCCTTTGCCTCACCGTCGCCTTGTCCACGCCTTGTTCGCGCAGCGCACTCGCCGCGAAATTGACCTTTTTGGGGGGTGAGTAACATGCTTCCGATCAATGACTTGGGTTCTGACTCCCCCCTGTATTTCAGCCTGCTGGGACATCCCTGTACACATGAGTTGAAGCACATCAACAGAACTGTGGTCACGTCTGCCCTCAGGTTCCGCGGTCAGTCACGCTGCCCGCAGACGAATCATCGACCCTGCGCCTCGGTTGAGACCAGAACTTGCACAAACGCTTCCACGGAATACTGCTCGGCTAAGTGCTCACCATTGGCAAGCGAATCGCCACGCGAATGGATACGAATACGCCATTCGGTTCGGCGATTTCAGCTTCATCCCGACAGACAATTGGCGAATCGAACCGCACATCGCCGCGCAAATCTGCGC
>CAVWHT010000023.1:0-303826 GCA_963754885.1 uncultured Acidobacteriota bacterium
AGCGGAAGTCGAAGAATCCCTACCTATTTCCCTGTACGGAAGCGCGAGTTGCTGAGCGTGCAAGGAAAAATCAATCTGCGTGCGCCTTATGAAACACAATCTCAATCACCAGCAGCGACGCCCCCACCACAATCGCGCTGTCGGCCAGATTAAAAACCGGCCACTGATATTGCTTCACATAAAACAGCAGAAAATCCACGACCTTCCCGCTGGCTACGCGATCCCATAAATTTCCCACCGCGCCGCCCAATATCAGCGACAGCGCGACGCCGGTGATCGTTACCGCGTGCGACTGCTTCCACAGCAGCACCGACACCACCAGCATGGCAACCACCGAAAATCCGATCAGCATCGCCGTCTTCCAGTGCGACGGAGAATCGGCGAACAGGCTGAACGCCGCCCCTGTATTCTCGGTGTGGGTCAGCCGAAAAAATCCCGGGATGACCTGGATATGCGCGTACATCGCGATGTGCGCCGCCGCCAGCCGCTTCGTCCAGCGATCCAGCAGCACAACCAGTAGAGCAATTAGAAAATGGAGTGATCGGGCAGTCGTGGTCTTCATGAAGGCCGTTAGGATTCCAATTCTTTCAGCACCGCGCTGCAGCGCTCGCATACGGTGGGATACGTCTTGTCTTCGCCAACGTGCGTCGAATAATTCCAGCAGCGATCGCACTTCGCCCCGTCGGCCTTTTTCACTTCAACGTGCACCCCGCCGGTGCCATTTCCCGAACCCTGCGCGAGGGTGACCTGGGACACGATGAACAGATAGCGCAACTGCGCCGAATAGCGCTGCAGCACCGAATACACGGGATCTGACGCGGTGATCGCGACCTGAGCCTCGAGCCCAGTGCCGATGAGCTTCGAGTTGCGAGCTTCTTCCAGCGCTTTCAGCACCTGGTCTCGTGCTGACCGCAGGCTGCTCCAGTCATTTTGCTGGGCAGGGTCAACCGGCTTAACCAGCCCGCTAGCGTCGCCGAGAATGTTGCTGCTCGTCAGGAACTGAGCCATGTGCACACTGTCGGCACGCCCCTCGATCTTGGGCAGATACTGCCAGACTTCCTCACAAGTAAAACTCATGATCGGCGCCAGCAGACGAACCAGCGCTTCGCCAATGCGCCATATCGCCGTCTGGGCGGACCGGCGAGCACGAGACTTTGGCGCAAAGGTGTACAGGCGGTCCTTCAGAACGTCGAAGTAGAACGCGCTGAGATCCACAATACAAAAATTATTGACGCGCTGGTAAATCTTGTGGAACGCGAATTCGTCGTACCAGTTCTTTACATCCGTCGCAAGAGAGCAAGTCTGGCGCAGCATGTGCTGATCGATCGACTCCATATCGTCGAAGGAAACTGCGTCGGTCCGCGGATCGAATCCGTCAAGATTGCCAAGAATGTAGCGAAAGGTATTGCGAATCTTCCGGTAGTTTTCCGCCGAGGTCTGCATCAAGCGTTCCGACCCCACCACATCTTCCCGGAAGTCCACCGACGCCACCCACAGCCGCACCACTTCACCACCCAGTCGGCTCGATATGTCCACCGGGTCCACATCATTGCCGCGCGACTTCGACATCGCCTGGCCTTTCTCGTCCAGCGTCCATCCCGGCGTCACCACGCCTTTGTACGGAGGCGTCTGGTGCGTGCCCATGGCGCAGAGCAGGGAAGACTGAAACCATCCGCGATACTGATCTCCCCCTTCGAGATACAAATCCGAAGGCCACGGATAATCCGGCTCGTCGTCGACCAGCGCCAAATAACTCGCACCCGACTCCAACCACACGTCGAAAATGTCCGTCTCTTTTTCGAACTTCGCGTCGCCGCAATGCGGACACTTTGTCCCCTCCGGCAGAATCGTGTCCGACTCGGGCGTGAACCACGCATCCGCTCCCGACTTGCGGAAAAGTTCAACAACCTTGCGGTTGACCGCGGGATCATTCAGTGGCTTCCCGCAACCCACGCACAAGAACACGGCAATCGGTACGCCCCACACCCGCTGCCGCGAGATGCACCAGTCGGGCCGCGTCTCGATCATGTTCGAGAGCCGCTCTTCGCCCCACGCCGGATCCCATTTCACTTTCTTGATCTCCGCCAGCGTGCGCGAACGCAGCGTGTCGTTCTTGCCCGCGCCGCCCGGCATCGGCGTCTCCATCGAGATGAACCACTGCTCGGTCGCTCGAAAGATCACCGGATTATGGCAGCGCCAGCAATGCGGATACGAGTGCTCCGTCTTTTCCGTGTGCAGCAGCGCCCCGCGCGTGTTCACCAGATCGATGATCGGCTGGTTCGCATCCCACACGCGCTTGCCCGTGTACTCCGGCAGCCCGTTGCGCAGGATTCCTTTTTCATCGACGTTGCTCGTTGCATCGAGGCCGTACTTCACGCCAGTGATGAAGTCCTCGGCGCCGTGCGACGGAGCGGTATGCACCACGCCGGTCCCCGTATCCATCGTGACGTAATCCGCCAGCACGCCCAGAACTTTGCGGTCGAGAAACGGATGCTGAAAATTCAGGCGTTCCAGTTTACGTCCGGCGAAATGCGCCAGCGGACGCGGGTCAGCCAGATTGCACTTACTCGCAACTTCCTGCGCCAGCTTCGACGCCACGATGTAAACTTCGCCGCCCGACTCCAGCGCCACATACTCCTCGTCCGGATGAAACGCCACCGCCATCGAAGCCGGAAGCGTCCACGGAGTCGTGGTCCAGATGATGGTCGAAACTTTCTTTCCCGCCAGAGCCGCGTCAATCACCGATGGATCGTCCAGCAGCCGGTACTTCACCCACACGGTCGAACTGGTGTGGTTTTCATATTCAACTTCCGCTTCGGCCAATGCGGTCTCGTCGTGCATGCACCAGTAAACCGCGCGCAGTCCCTTGTAGACGAATCCATTCTCGTAAAAAGAAAAGAATGTCGACAGCACCACCGATTCATACTGCGGTGTCATCGTCGCATACGGACGATCGAATCTCCCGAACACCCCAATGCGCTTGAACTGCGTCCGCTGCAGATCGAGATATTTCTGCGCATATTTCCGACACGCCGCACGCACCGCAGTGGGCGCCATTTGCAGCTTCTTTCCGCCCAGTTCTTTGTCGACCTTGATCTCGATCGGCAGCCCGTGACAATCCCATCCCGGCACGTAAGGCGCGTCGAATCCCGCCATGGTCTTCGATTTGACGATGAAATCTTTCAGGCACTTGTTCAGCGCCGTGCCCATGTGGATCGGCCCGCTGGTGTAGGGAGGCCCGTCGTGCAGGATGTACCTTGGCGCGCCCTTCCTCGCCTGCCGGATGCGCTCGTAGATCCCCTCCCGTTCCCAGCGCTCCAGCATCTTGGGCTCGTTCTGGGGCAGGTTGGCCTTCATAGGGAAGGCGGTCTTCGGCAAATTGATGGTCGCTTTCAGTTCGAGCGGCACTCGGTCAGGTCTCCCAAATGATTGAATCTTCTCATTATAGGGAGATAGGGCAGGGAACGTCCATGCGCCGCCACCGAATCGGACATGTCTTTCCGAGACTTGCCGGTTCCACAGAAATGCACTGTCGTAACTCGCCGACTAGAGGTACAATTTTAAAAAGCAGGAAGAGCCATGCGTCCCTGAATTACGGGGTTGATGGATCGGCTCGCCGGTGGAAAATCGAGTCGAAATCTAAGCAACTTGTCGGGAGCGCCGGTCATCTGTCTAGTGAGCGAGTCTGACGCAAGTTACGCAACGTTCCGAAGAGAGCAGCAAACAAATCCAGACGGGAATTATGGGATCCGATCAACTCAATCCGAATATCCCCGGCACTGAGCCGGAACTGAATCTGCTCATTACCGACAAGGACTATGAGGAGCCCCTCTATAAGTCCCTGTTCCGCGAACTGGACGAATTTTTCTTTCCCAAGAAGCTTCCCCCTCTGAAGCTCGAATCCAAGCCTGAGCCCGTCAAAGACATCTGGGGTTTCTACAATTACAAGAGGGGCGGTGTGCTCGGTTCTACCGGCGTGCACGTCCTGATCGTTGCGGTGATCGTTGCCGGAACCCTGATTGGACGTCGCATGGTCAGTGCGGCTCCGGCGCAGAAAGTAACGGTCACCTTGGTCGATCCCGGCGACCTGCCGGATCTGAAGCCCTCGAAGACGCAAGTCGGAGGCGGTGGCGGCGGCGGTGATCGCGACGTTTTGCAGGCCAGCAAGGGCAAGCTGCCGAAGTTCTCCATGCAACAGATCACGCCTCCCGTCGTGGTGATTCGCAACCAGAATCCCAAGCTGGCGGTCGAGCCGACAGTGGTCATTCCGCCTGAAGTCAAGCTGGCCTCCAATAACATGCCGAACCTGGGCGATCCCATGGCGCACGCCATCCTGCCCTCCAACGGCACCGGAGCTGGCGGCGGCATTGGCAGCGGCAGCGGCGGCGGCGTGGGATCGGGCACCGGCCCAGGATTTGGTCCCGGCGAAGGCGGCGGCACTGGTGGCGGCATCTTCCACGTGGGCGGCGGCGTTTCTCCGCCTCACACCATTTATGCCCCCGAGCCCGAGTTTTCCGAGGAAGCCCGCAAGGCGAAATATCAGGGAGTATGCACGTTGGGCCTGATCGTCGGAACCGACGGCCGCCCCAGCAACATCCGCGTCCTCAGCAGCCTGGGCATGGGATTGGACGAAAAGGCGATCGAAGCGGTCAGGACTTGGAAATTTGAACCCGCCATGAAAGACGGCCACCCGGTTCGCGTCGAGATCGCAGTAGAAGTCGACTTCCACCTGTACTGAGGCCGCCGATACGGATTGTGTGGAGCGGGCACTCTTGCCCGCTTGCCTGCAGCACCACAGAACCAGCGGGCAAGAGTGCCCGCTCCACAGGAACGACGGCGCCTCGTCGGCACACCCTGCAACGCCGCGCGGCACAGGCACAATGAAGGGCCATGGGCAAAGTCCCACTACTCCTTCAAATCGACATGCTCGACATGCTCGATCCCATGCCCGAGAAACCGCTCCCCCAGCCGCCGGAATTTCTCAGTCGAATCAGTAGCAAAAAATCTCAATCGCGGCGTCGCCCGCCTCTCCTCCGCATCACCGGGCGCGGGAGGCACGAGTTGCCGGAACTGCGCCGCCACCGCCCGCGCCGTCGATTCCGCCGAATCCACAATCTCCACATGCCCCGGCGTCACCCGCTGCAGCAGTGGCTTCAGCAGCGGATAATGTGTGCATCCCAGCACCAGCGTATCCGCCTCGTGAAATCCGTCGCTAAACGCCTCTGCCAGATAAATGCGCGCCACCTGCTCGGTCACCCCATGCGACACCCATCCCTCTTCCACCAGCGGAACCAGCAGCGGACAAGCTTTCTCCCGCGCCTCCAGCCCGCGTGCCTCCAACGCCTTGCGGTAAGCGTGGCTGCTGACGGTCGCTTCCGTACCGATCACGACAATCTTCCGGTTCTTCGTCGCCGCCGCAGCTGCCTCCGCCCCCGGTTCCACAACGCCGACGATTGGCACGTGCGCGGCGGCAGTAATCCGGTCCAGCGCAAGAGCCGTCGCCGTGTTGCACGCAATCACCAGCATCTGCGCGCCCTGCGACTCCAGGTAATGCGCCGCATCCACGGCATACCGCGCCACCGTCTCGACCGATTTTGATCCGTAGGGAAGCCGCGCCGTATCGCCAAAATAGCAATAATCCGCCCCGGGGATGAGTTCAAGTAAAGCTTTAAGGACGGTTAGTCCCCCAAACCCCGAGTCAAACACGCCAATCGTAGGACGTCGCATGATGTGAATTGATAATAAAACGGAACCGAGGCTGGATTAGAGTAACCCGAAGTGTTCAGCCTTCCTTCGTGTACTGTGGCCTTTGTGGATTGTGTGGAGCGGGCACTCTTGCCCGCTGGTTTGTGGTGCTGCAGGCAAGCGGGCAGGAGTGCCCGCTCCACACGAACGCCTTTTGTGAATCCCGACTGGCGACTTATTTCGACCGAACGGCCTGCCGCTCGCCAGTTCCGACGGAGACGGCAGCATTCCCGCAACAAGGCCCCGGCGGAATCAGCGCCCCATGCGGGCACGTCCGCGGATGTCCGAGGAACGTGCAGATTTTGTCCGTCGCTTCCGGCGACAAAATGTGTTCGAACTTGCAGGCCTGCTGCTCGATCTCAGACTCGCTGTCCATCGCCAGGCTGTCGGTGAAAAGCCGCTCTGCCAGCCGGTGCCGCCGGATGATGCTGCCCGCGCGTTCTCGTCCCCGCGGCGTCAACTCCACCACCAGCGTCCCATCGCCCACCGACGCTGACACGGGCTTCAACGCATCGTGACACGGATTCACAAACGGCTTGTGCTCATGCGCCTCTGGAGGATGCGGCGCCGACACCACCAGCCCCAACTCAATCATCTTTTCGACCGCCATGCTGACCGGCAGCGCGCCGTGTACTTCCATGCGCTCAACCTCGGCGATCTCGCCATGTTCGGCCAGCACCCACAGCTCTTCCAGAACTTCATCCAGTTGCTCCTCGTCGGCCAGCGAGAAAATTTCCTGCGATGCGATTTTGCCGTGATGCAACTCAATGCGCCGGTCCGCCAGTCGCGCCACCACCGGATCGTGCGTCACCATCACGATGGTGCGCCCTTGCTGATGAAACTCGCGCAGCAGACGCAGCACGATCTCTTCATTCTGCGCGTCCAGATTTCCGGTCGGCTCGTCCGCCAGAATGATTCGCGGATCGTTAATCAGCGCCCGCGCAATGCACACCCTCTGCTGCTCGCCGCCCGATAACTGCGACGGCAAATGATGTGCCCGGTCTCCCAGTCCCACGCGCGCCAGCGCTTCCACCGCTTCTTTCTCGTCGGTCATGCTGTGAAAATACTGCGCCAGCATCACGTTCTCCACCGCCGTCAGAAAGGGAATCAGGTGAAACTGCTGGAAGATGAATCCAATTTTTTCCGCGCGTACCCGGTTCAACTCGGACGACGAAATCCCCGCCACATTCTGTCCATCGAGCCAGATCTCGCCCGACGACGGCCGGTCCAGACATCCAATCAGATTGACCAGCGATGACTTTCCCGAGCCCGACGGCCCCATGATCGACAGCCACTCACCCGCCTCTACGTGCAGCGAAATGTGATCGAGCGCGTGAATCGAGCCGTTCTCTTTGCCCGACCCGTTGCCCGCTTCCTTGGCGGGGTAGAGCTTGGTCACATCCTTGATCTGGATCATTTCACTCTCCCCTCAGAATCACCGCCGGTTGCACGCGCCGCAGCAGCGAAATCGGAAGGATCGCCGAGAGCAGCGTCACCGCCATGCTACCAGCCAGCACCACGGGCAGCACGCTGAACCGCGGCACCACCGCAGCGTGAAAGTTCGCTCGCCCGATCCACGCCGCGATCCCGATGCCCACAACAAATCCGATGACCGCTCCCATCGCTCCCAGCGCCGCCGCCTCGGCGGCAAAGAATCCATTCAGCAGCCGCGTGGACGCGCCCAGCGCCTTCATGATCGCAAAATCGCGCCGCCGGTCAAAGACCCATCCCATCAGCGTGGAAAGCACGCACAGCGCCGCTGTCAGAATGATGAGCGCCGACGCCGCCAGCAGCGTGGCTCGCGTCTTGCCCAGCACCCGCGCCTCACCCTCCATGATCTGCCGCACCGGACGCACATCCGCTGCCGGAATCGCCGCCGCCAATGAGTTCAGCATCTCGCCAACTTCCTCCGGAGATCCATTCGCCGCCACCTCGACAGTCGAAGGCTGCACGCCGGTCCACGCCTCAAAATCGGCCAGCGACAAGTAAATGCGGCTGTCCTCCGCCGCCCCCGTGCGAACCGTCCCAGCCGGAGCCACCTGCAGACTCTTGCCCTGAAAAGTGAGATCGAAGTCCTGCCCCCGAGGCGCAACCACAGGAAGCGCGCGAACCCCAACCAGCGCCTGTGACGAATCCGGGTGCCCCATCCTTGTCGCGTCTTGTGCGACAGGGTGGGGATTTTGATTTCCGTTCGGACTTCCAGACTCTCCAGCGTGATCCATCTGAGCCGCCTCGAAAGGAACATCCTCCGGCCATCGGCTCACCGACCACCACTTATCCAGTTTCCGCACCCGATCAAACTCCGTCCCCGCCACCACAATGGGCTGCCCATCCGCGGTCCGCGCTACGATCATTCCGAAAGGCGCCGCCACTCCGCGTCCGTTCAAAATCGAATCCACCCGCGCCAGCGTATCCGAGGGAAGGGAAGCGCTGTCCTTTCCCACCAGGATGATGTTCGCCCCATAATTACGAAACTCGCGCCGCAGCTTCGCCTGCACATCGACGTACAGATTCAGCATGGCCGTCGCCACCGCCGCCGCCACCACCATGGCAAACAACGCTGCCGCCGCCCGTCCCCGCCGCAGAATTGCCGCCCGCACCAGCATGCGCACGAACATCGACGTATGCGGCGCATGCTCCCGCCGCGCCGCCAGATCCCGCGCCTGGTGCGACATCGGAGCGCTCACAGTTCACCTCGCAGCGCAAACACCGGATCCAGTCCCACCGCCCGCCGGATCGCCGCGGCACTGCCCACAAACGTCACAATCACCGCGATCGCCAGAATCACCGGCAGCAGCACCGGAGGAATCGAAATTTCCGAATTGAAGATCGAATGCCCAATCTGATGCGCCAGCACCGTACCCAGCCCAAATCCCAGCGTTCCGCCAACCAACGCCAGCAACGACGCCTCCGCAAAGAACACCGACGCCACCGCCAGTTTCCCCGCGCCCAGCGCTTTCATCAATCCCACTTCCGCCCGCCGCTCAAAAATTGCCGTCGCCATCGCGGCCGATACGGCCAGCGCCGACGCAAACAGCGCCGCCAGCGTGATCAGAAAAATCAGCCCCTCGATCCGCGTCAGCACCGCGCCCTCATTCTGCGATACCTGCCGGATCTGTTCCGCATGCGAGTGCGGGATCGCCTCCGTCAGTTGCAGCGCAATCGCCTGCGGATACGGCGTGCAATACCAGCGGTCGTAGATCGCCCCCGACAAACTCTTGGGATCGCGTCGCGCAAACGCATCTTCCGGCTTGGTCAGCGCGCTGACATAAATCCGCCGCACCGCTCCCGGCTTGCCCAGAATCCCCTGCGCCAGAGCCAGCGGCGCGACCACTTCATCGTCCTCCGCGCCGCCCGTCGATAAAATCCCGCTTACGTGCAACTGCCGACCACTGAGAGTGACTGTATCTCCGCCCTGCAAACCCAGCTTCGCGGCTAGCCTCTGGCCAACGAGCACATCCTGCGAGCTATCCTCCGGCCACGCCCCAGCGACTCTCCACCACGGATGCGTGTCGCGCACTCCCGTCGTGAAATGCTCGGTGCCGTAAGCCAGCTGCTTGGCGAAAGTAGGTGCCCAGCAACGTCACGTCCTGTCGCTTCCCGTCGCGCTCCACCGTCGCCGTCACCGGAAGCATGGGCGCGAATCCCGTGATGTTGTTGTGCCAGAAAATGCCTTTGATGTTGGGCAGGTCGGCTTCATTGAGAAACGCTCCGTCCGTCGGAGGCTTGAGATTCACGCCGCCAATTTCCAGATCGAGGGAATCTTCTTGTGGAGTTACTACGAGGTTCGCGCCAATCGTCCGCAGCTCGCGGTTGATCTTGTCCCCAATGTCGGTAGCCACGGCGATCATCGCGGTTGCCACCGTCACGCCCAGCGTGATGGCCGCTCCGGCCAGTACTTTCCGCCGCTTCTGGCGCCGAAACGATTCGTATACCATCCGCACGAACATGGGCTACTGTTGCGCGAACATGCGGCTGCCCGCCGCAATGTCGGCCTCCTCGATGATCACGGCATCGGCGGTCTGCGTCGCCATCAGCGGTATCGGATTGCATCCGCCAGGCTTTGCCTACCGATTGCGGATTGATCGGGGCCCCGCAGTTCTTGCACACCACTTCGTTCCCGCTTTTGTAGAATCCCACTGCGCCGCAGATCTCGCACGCGTCGAACACCGTCGCAATCTTCCCGTCCGGCTTCTGATACAGCCAGAAGCGTACCTCCGACCCTTTTTCCTGGGCCTGGAAGCGGTGCAGATCGCCGTCCGCAACTTGCGCCAGCGGAATCGATACCTTCCCGTTGACGAATGCCACCTCCGTCGCCGGCGACAGCGCGCTTACGTTCTTCGTATACACAAACTCCGCCGTCACCATCGCGATAAACAAAAACGAGAACGTGTACACCGAACCCATCCACAAGCGCTCGCGCCGCGCGCTCCACGCCGCCTTCCGCCGCTCCGCCGGGGACGCATCCGGAGCAACTACGGGCGCCCGCCGCTTGGCCTCAAACAGCACCATCAGCGCCGCCATCGCAAAGATTGTTACAAAGAAAAACCAGTCATTGCTGACGATCGGCCCGATAATCGCCATCTCCCGCTTCGACGACGCAATGACTCCGCTTTCCGACAACTCGTGCAGCCCGGAAATCAGCAACTGCGCCGCCACCAAAAACATGATCGCGGTCGTCACCTTGAAGAACTTCTGCAAGTTGATGCGCACGCTGCCCTTGACGAACATCACGCCAAACGCAATCGCCGCCAGCACCCCCAGCAGCGTCCCCAGAAAACTCATCAGCTCGGTCGAGTTCAGCGTCACCGCCGAAAGGATCAGCACCGTCTCCGCGCCCTCGCGCAGCACCATCAGGAAGATGAAAATGAACAGCCCGAACCAGGCGTCGTTGCCCGCCAGCAGCCCGACCTTGCCCTCGATCTGTCCCTTCATCTTGCGCCCCGTCTTCATCATGAACACGACCATGGTCACGACAAAGAAAGCGGCCACCAGCATGATCCAGCCTTCAAAGGCGTCTTCGTTCAGGTGGGCGCGGGAGATGACAATGGCCACGCCAATGCTGCCCAGAAACGCCGCCACCAGCGCGGCATACACCGTTTTGCGCAGCTCGGCGCGCCCGATCTTGGTCAGATAAGCCAGCGTGATGCCGACAATCAGGGCCGCCTCGACGCCTTCCCGCAATGTGACGATGAATGCCTGAAACATTTACGATCCCTCGATGATTTCCTAACCGTGGAAGTTGAAAACGATTTTGAAAATGAATTTCAATTTCAACTTTCAAGGATAGTCTGCCCGCGCCGGACCCGTCAATCCGCTGCCTCACAATCGCGTGTGATTAGGGTCACATGGTGAGAATTCCGCTCTGAATGGCCAAGTCCGGCAGGGAACGGAGTTTCCCGAAGGGAACGTCGAGGCGGATCTGCCCCAAAATCCCCCCGGAGTTCCTCAGCGCTCTTTGCGGTGAAAGCTTTTTCTCCGTGCGGAGGGCGCGCAGCATGCCGCCCGGTCCGCACGAACAACGGGCGCGGATCCTCTCCACGCCCCTGAGTTTACGATTTCTTCTCCATGGTGAAGCTGGTCTTGGTCCCGTGTAGCTTGTCGTTGTATTCGGCTGCAATGGATTTCCCGTCCGATGAAACCGTCATGCGGAAAATCCCAACGATCTTACCGTCTCTTTTGTCCGTCTCCTCAACGGTGTTATTGCCGACCCGCTTCAGCGACACCATGGTGTGGCCGGGATCTCCGTTGATCGGATAATCCTTCCCGTCGAACTTCGCGTCGTAGCTGTTACCGTTCTGGTCCGACATCTTCAGCCCATTCTCGGTCCCTTGATACGTAATCGTCAGGCCGTTATCGGAGACGCGGTTCACCTTCTCCGTGCGCCACGATCCCGACAGGGCATGCGCACCCGCTGGCCCTGGCGCCACGCGTCTCGACGTAACTTCACCGGTCACCGGTTGCGTCCCGCTGGTGTCAGTGAATTTGTCATCCAGCGTATTGCCGTCCGACGAGACTTTTGCCGTATCCGTGTACATCACCTTCCCATCTTTCTTCTGGATAATCTCCACCGAACTCGCATCCACCACCTTGACGGCGATCGTGTCGAAATACGGATGGCCGGTTACTTTCTGCTCCCTGCCATCCGCCTTTACCGACACTTTCGGAACGCAGGTCAGGCACTCATACATATTGTTGCTCAGGGAATACTTGTCCGGTTTGGTGGGAAATTTGGCCGTATCCAGCTTGGTCATCCATGTCCCATCGAACGGCGTCTGCGCACACAGCACCCCTGACGCTAGAAGCGTCATCACGAACATTAATTTTTTCATGGAACACCTCTCTGAGATTGGCGCCTCAGCGGCAGAAAGGTTCGGCCCGGATCACTCACGCCCGTGTGCTGGGCGCATTCTCTCGGCGTCATTTTAACGCCCTGACCGGCGCAGGTCCACAACTTGGAAAAGACGCGGGGCCTTCGGTTTGTCCGAATTCACGTATTTGCTCGGCGTTCTCTGCGAATCCTCTGGGCTCTCTGCGGTTAAGCTGTTTCTTCCACCGAACAGAGGGAAGACCAGCCTTGGAATCTGAGCCCCCATAAAAAAGGGCACGGTGTCCACCGTGCCCGAAACAATCGACCGGCAGCCAGCCTCTTACCAGATTCTCACTCTCTCCGCCGGAGCCAGATACCACTTGTCTCCCGGCTGCACGTCGAACGCTCCATACCAGGCATCGATATTCCGCACCTCCGCCGCGCGAAACTCCCCAGGCGAATGCGGATCGGTCATCACCTGCTGGCGCAGCGCAGGCTCCCGCGTCTTCGATCCCCAGTTCTGCCCGAACGCAATGAAAAACTGCTGATCGCTGGAGAATCCGTCCTGCTCCGGCGCGGGCTTGCCTCCAAGCGACGCCTTGTAGCCGTCATATGCCGCCGAAATGCCGCCCAGGTCCGCAATGTTCTCCCCCAGCGTCTGCCGGCCATTCACCGAGAGATCCGGAAACGGCTTGTACGTGTCGTATTGCGCCGCCAGTTTGGCCGTGGCATCCTCAAAATGCTTCAGGTCCTCGGGAGTCCACCAGTTCCGCAGCGTTCCTTTCGAGTCGAACGTGCTGCCTTCGGTGTCGAAGGTATGGCTGATCTCGTGCCCGATCACCGAACCGATAGCCCCGTAATTCACCGCGGCCGGGGCCTTCGGATCGTAGAACGGCGGCTGCAAAATCGCAGCCGGGAAATTCAGCGCATTCTGCAACGGCAGATTCACCGCATTCACCGTCTGCGGCGTCATCGACCATTCTTTTTTGTCCACCGCCTTGCCCAGCCTCGCCACCTCCCGCTGGTAGTGCGACAGATTTCCTCTCCATATGTTGCCGAAAGCGTCGCCCGCCTTCACTTCATAGCTCGTGTAGTCGTGCCACGTTTCCGGATATCCAATGCCTACATACAGCGTTCCCAGCTTGGCCTCGGCTTCCGCCTTGGTTGCCGGATTCATCCAGTCCAGCGCCTCAATGCGCTTGCGGAACGCCGCAATCAAATTGGCGACCATCTCCTGCGCCTGGGCCTTCGCTTCCGGCGAAAAATATTTCTGCGCGTAGATCTGCCCGACGGTGTCGCCCAGCAATCCATTCACCACGAACACGCCCAGCTGCCATCGTGGACGCTGCTGCTGCGCCCCGGAAAGCGTCTTCCCGAAAAACGCGAATCGTTCCTCCGTGAGCGCCTTCGGCAGCACCCCGGCATAGGCTTCGATCAGGTGATACGCCATCCAGTCCTTCCACGTCTCCAGCGCGCCTGACGCCACCAGCGCCGACTCGCCCTTGAACGCCTCCGGTTGCCACACATCGAAGGTCTTCTCCCGGCTCAGGCCCGCTGCCCGGAAATATTCCGCCCAATCCAATCCAGGAGCCTTCGCCGTAAAATCCGCCTGGCTCCAGACGTTATCCGCCTTGTGGATGTCTTCGTTATCCGCCAGCGTGCGATGCGTCTGCGCGATGGCGTGCTCTAAATCGAAGATATTCTTTGCGCGCGTGTCTGTGTCAGTCAGTCCGGCGAGCTTCAGCATCGCGCTGATGTGCGTCTGATATTGCTCGCGCACTTGCTTCATGTGCTCGCTTTCGGAAAGATAATATTCGCGATCCGGCAACTGCAGCCCACCCTGCAGCAGGTACGGAATATAGTGCTCGGAATCGTGAAAGCCGGGAGCTACCCACAATCCAAAAAGATTCGCAGTATGGTAGTTCGTGTTATTGAGCGCGTCGACGTCAGCGCGCAGCGTCTCGCCCAGTGCCCGTGCCAGTTCCTTCTTGTCGTGAATCGCCGCGATCGCATCCAGATGCGGCTTCAGCGGCGCCAGTCCCTTCAACTCGATCCCCGCCTCGTCCATATAGGAATTAAATAGGTCCGCCACTTTGCGCGTGGGCGTTCCGGCTCGCCGGATTCGATTTCGCAATCTCCTCGATCAGGTCCGCCGTCCGCTTGTTGCTGATGTCGGATAGCCTGGTAAAAACATTGACCCCCGCCCGATCCGGAGGAATCTCCGTACGCTTGATCCAATCCCCGTTCGCATACAGATAAAAATCGTCGCCCGGCTTCACCGACCGGTCCATATTGCCCACAGCAATGCCGTGCGTCTCCGGCCCCGACGCATCTTGCGCCGAACCAGCAATCGCGCTACCGGCAACACACATCATCACCACCATAAAAAAGCCAAAGATCTGTCTCATGGATCGCTCCGATATGGAAAGTAGAAGGAAAAACTCGTGTTTGATACGGCCCTTCGGAACCAGTTGAAGGGATGCGCCTATGCTCTTGAAAGGGTGCATCTTCTCAGCCGCACCAATCGACCCTCCAGTGTACAGCTTTTAGACGGACGACTTGGAATTCCGTCTCACCACCAAACGGTCAGGGCTTTGAGAGTTTGCGTGAGAACTGCATTCTGCGGATCAAGGTGGACGAAGTCTCAACGAAACACAGCGGCGTGGAGAGTTTTGTGGGGACAGCCGCCCTCGGCTGTCCGGCTGCGAAGCGGCCCATTCATTATCCCAGCACGGGAGCGGCGGGAACGGGAAGGGGGAAGACCCGGATCAGGCCTACAGTCGCTTCAGGAACGCATTCGCCTCGGCCACGCGCGGAAATAGCTTCTCCTCTGCCTGAAACTCCGCCGAATGCACGCATCGCCGGCTCCCCCGCAACTTCACCGGATGCTTCAAGTGCAGCATCTCGTGATACACGATGTACTCCAGCACATACCGCGGGACGCCCGGATGATCGAAGATCCGGCTGATGATGATCGCATTGTGCGCCGGATCGTAATGTCCCAGAATCCGCCGCGTCTTGGTCAGGCTCCAGCTCAGCCGCGGACGCGCCATCAGCCCGTGAAAAAACCGGGTGTTCAACTCCTCGAAGACCGCTTCCAGATCGTAAAACCTCCCGCGCGCCGATAGCAGCCGCTTGCGCCCGCGCATCTGCCGTACCAGGTGCGCCTTGCGCACAATTTCATGACTGGCCACATATCTGCGATAGCGCGCCGCATGCCCGCGGTCAATCGGATGGCGGTACATCTTGGCCAGCAGAATATGCGCGATCGCGCGCAAAACCGTTTCCGGCGCCCCTTCCAACAGATCCGACAGCCGCACCAGCAGCTTGCCCTGGCGCAGCCGGATCGTATTGTTCACGTTGGCGAACGCGAAAAATTCGATCTTCAGCTCGGGCAGGGAAGTCCCCGGCCTCAGCTCGCTAAAAGTTTCCTGGAACATTTCGTGCAGCCCTTCACGCACAGTGAGCGTAGCTTAACACGGCGCCGCGCTTACTCCGGACTTACTCCCGTTCCTCGCGAAGGATGCTGGTTCAGCTTCTTGTGCTTAGCCTGCTCCTGCTGATCGTCCAAAAGCTTGCGATGGTCCTCGGTCGCGCTATCCACTGTCTCAATCGCGGTGGTCAGGACGAATTCGTACTGCTGCGCCTCTTCCGGAGTCACCCCCGCCGCGTCCTTCAGCGCCAGCAGCTTCGCCTGAAATTCCGTATCCGCATCGATGATGATCTTCAGCGGCTTGCGGATGTCGTCGCGCCGGTCAATATAGGTTTCGACGTTGTCGTTCAGTTCGTCGTACAGCAGTTGAAAATCATCGAGCAGATCGTGCGTCTGCGCGGCGCGATCCTTGACCTTCGGATCGCTCCTCACCTGTTCCATCTTCACCAGTCGCGCCCGGGCAAATTGCACGTAGAGCGGCAACCGCAGGCTGGGCTCCCAACTGGTGTCGCGGATCTGGTCGATCTCCGACTGGGTCAGCGGATCCCAGCGCCGCTGCGCGGGCAGCGCCACCGCCGCCAGCAGCAGGCATCCGGCCACGAAAATATTCCTGCAGCTCATTGCACGCCCTTCTTGAACATTGTGGACAGCAAGTCGTCGCGCACCCGCTCCAGCCGGTTTAACGCGTCTTCCACCGGTGGCTGATCGCCTTGTCCCAGCGAATGCAGAATCTCACTCAATTTGCGCGTCATTCCTCGCACCGCAATTTCCGTTTGCTTCTGATACTTGTGCGATTCGATCGCATAGTCCCGCGCCAGCTCCGCGTACGTCACTACATCCATCAGAGCCGCTTGCGCCTTTTCGTAATCGGCTGCCGCATACAGCTTGTCGCTCTCGTTCAGTTGCTTTTGCGCAATTTGCACGCAGATCTTGGCCTTGTCTCCCACCTTCGCCGAACTGACCTCGGCCTTCAACTGGGCCACGGTGGGCTCATTCCGCGGAATTGCTTTCGCGGCGATCGCTGCCACCACCGTGCACAGCAGGACCATACCTAATAGCCGACCAACCCTCCGCTTGCTAAGATGCGCTTCTCTCTCCGCAGGGACACGGTTTTCGACCGGCGCTCGTGCCCGCCCGAACTCCCGGCCCGTCTCCAATTCTGATTCTCGACTACTCAATCTCCCACCCAGACGAAACTTGGCTATCTCTTCGGTTCCAGCGCAATCAGGCGGTGCTTCGCCTGCCACTCCTGCTCAGGATACTTCCCATCGGCCGCTTGCAGGAAGAGGCGATAATTTTCGGTCGCCTTCTTCACATCCCGCAGATGGTCATACGCCGTGGCCCGCAGAAAATACGTAATCGGAATCTCCGGCAGCAGCTTCGCCCGGGCATCCAGCGCTTTCAGCGTCAGCACGTAATCTTTATTTTCGCTCGCGGCGAACGCCAGATCTCCATATGCCGTTCCCAAGTCCGGCTTCAACTTCACCGCCGTCAGAAACTCCTGCTGGGCATCGCCAAACTTTTTCTCCCGCAGCAGGCTCTGTCCCAACCTTTCGTGCAGGTCGGCATCGTTGGGATGTGCCGCAAGCAGCGTGCGGTACATCGCCTCCGCCTGTTCGTTTTTTCCCGCCGTCGCATACAGATCGGCCAGCTCGCGTTGCAGCGAAATATCCGCCGGATCCAGCTTCGCTCCAGACTCCAATTCGCTAATCGCTTCGTCGTTCTTCCCATCCGCCGCCAGTACCCGCCCCAGCTGAATGTGCGCCGCAGCCTGCTCTGGATGCGCCGCCAACACCTTGCGCAACTCCGCCTCGGCCTCCGGAAACCGACGGCCCCGCATATAGATATTCGCCAGCCCGATCACCGCATCCATCGACGCCGGATCCAGGGCCTGCGCGTCTTTATATTCCCGCTCCGCGTCCGCGAACTTGTCGTCTTTTTCGAGCAGCAGCCCCGCACCCAGATGAGCTTCCGCATCTTTCGGCTGCAGCGCCGCCGCCTCGCGGTAGGCCGCGATTGCCTCCTCCGGTTTCGTCGCTTCCACCACTCGCGCCAGCGAAAGCCATGCCCGCGCCTTGCCCTCTGCCACATGGCTGGTCGGCTTCAGCTGCGTTGCCGCCCGTAAATATTTTTCCGCCTCCGGCTGCCCGCTCTTCGCCAGCTGCAGTCCCAAATTCAAATTCGATTCGAAGACATCCGGCTTCGCCTCTACCGACTTTCGGTATGCGGCAATCGACTCCTCGGTGTGCCCCAGCCCGTTCTCCACAAATCCCAGATCGAACCACGCCACGTAGTTCGCCGCATCGCTCTCCACCACTTTTCGCAGCAGAGGTTGAGCCTGCGCAAAATCCTGTTTTTGGATGAATCCCTCCGCCTTGGTCAACTCCGGCGGCGGACCCTCTACTTCCTCCACCACCTCCGTATGATGCGTCGTCTTATGGTGAGCTTTGCTGGACGAAGACCCTGTAGCAGCGGAAGGAGCAGCAGCCCCCCCCGGGTGCGCCTGCTCTGTGTTCTGCGCTGAAGATGACGAGGAGCTCTGCGCACCGCTCCCGCCCGCAGCCTGCGCTCCCGCGACTTCGCCCGCGGCCAGAATGGCCGCCAGCAGCAGCACTCGCCCTTTACGAACGCCCATTGCTACGCGATGCTCCATTGCCCTTCAGGATACGCGCCAGATACTTTCCTGTATAAGACCCCGCCAGCTTGGCGATGGCCTCAGGCGTCCCCGCTCCCACAATCTTTCCGCCGCGAGTTCCGCCTTCCGGCCCCAGGTCGATCACCCAGTCTGCCGTCTTGATCACCTCCAGATTGTGCTCGATGACCACAATTGATCCGCCTGCCTCAATCAGCCGCCGGAAGGCCGCCAGCAGTTTGCTAACATCATCGAAATGCAGCCCGGTCGTCGGCTCGTCGAAAATATAAAGCAGCTTCCGTTTCAACTTCTCTCCGCTGGATCGCGCTGCCTCCCGCGATGCCGGCTGCAGGTGCGCCGCCAGCTTCATGCGCTGCGCCTCTCCGCCCGAGAGCGTGGTCGCCGATTGCCCCAGCCGCAGATATCCCAACCCGACTTCTTCCAGCGAGCGCAGCTTCTCCGTAATTTTGGGCGCCTCGGCAAAAAATTTCAGCGCCTCTTTCACCGTCAGGTTCAGCACCTCGTGAATATTTTTCCCGCGATACCTGACCTCGAGCACTGTCGGCTTGTACCGCGTCCCTTTGCATTCCTCGCAAATCAATTCGACGTCGGCCAGAAACTGCATCTCCACCGTAACCGTGCCGTCGCCCTGGCAAACTTCGCAGCGCCCTCCCGGAATATTGAATGAGAAATGTCCCGCTGAGAATCCGCGCCTCTTCGCCTCGGGCAGCGACGCAAACAGCTCCCGGATCGCGTCAAACGCCTTGATATAGGTCACCGGATTCGACCGCGGCGTCCGTCCAATCGGAGACTGATCGACCAGCACGGCTTCCTCGATGAACTGATCTCCCTCCAGGCTCTCCCACGTCGCCGCCGTCGCGGCTGCCGCCCCGCTTCCGTTGCCCGCCTGCTGCTTGGCCTGCGCCAGCGCCCGGTACAGCACCTGATGCAGCAGCGTCGACTTGCCCGATCCCGACACGCCGGTAATCGCCACCAGCATTCCCAGCGGAATGCGGATGTCGACATTTTTCAGATTGTTCGCGCGTATGCCCTTCATCGTGATCTGCTGCGGCCCAGGCTTGCGCCGTGTGGACGGCGCCTGAATTCGCAGATCCTCAGACAGATACCGCCCGGTCAGCGACGCGGGGTTGTGCACAATCTCGTCATACGTTCCCGCCGCGATCAGCTTGCCCCCGTTTTCTCCGGCGCCCGGCCCTAAATCTAGAATGCAATCGGCCGCGCGCATGATGTCCGGATCATGCTCCACCACCAGAATCGTGTTTCCCAGATCCCGCAGATCCTGCAGGATCTTTACCAGCCGGTGCGTGTCGCGCGGATGCAGCCCGATCGACGGCTCGTCCAGCACATACAACGTTCCCACCAGCCGCGATCCCAATGACGTCGCCAGTTGAATCCGCTGCGCCTCTCCGCCCGATAGCGTCGACGACAGCCGGTCGAGCGTCAGATATTCCAACCCGACGTCGTTGAGAAACCGCAGCCGCTCGCGAATTTCCTCCAGCAGCTTATCGGCAATCTCGCCTTCCTCCGCGCTCAACTCTAGCGACTCAAAAAAGCGCGACGCTTCCTCGACAGTCAGAGCGCAAACCTGGCACAGATTTTTCCCGCTGATCTTGACCTGTCGCGCTTCCATCCGCAGCCGCGAACCATTGCACTCGGAACACACCGAATATCCCCGATACCGGCTCAGAAACACGCGCACGTGCAACTTGTACTTCTTCCGTTCGAGGTGGGCAAAAAATCCGCGTACTCCCAGGAATTTTCCCTCGCCGTTGAGCACCAGGTTGCGATGCTCTTCGGCCATGTCGATCCAAGCCATGTCCAGCGGAATCCCCGCCTGCTTCGCGTAGCGCTTCAAATCCGTAAACAGCGGACGGTACTTCGGCTTGTTCCAGGGCTCAATCGCCCCCTCAGCCAGCGTCTTCATCTTGTCGGGGATGACGAGATCCAAATCGAAGTCGATCGTATTCCCAAATCCCTGGCACTTCGGACAAGCTCCATAAGGATTGTTAAACGAAAACAGCCGAGGCTCCGGCTCCTCATACCGCAAATTGCAAGCCTTGCACTCAAACCGCAGCGCGAAGCGCAGAGTCTGTGTGGAATCTGGGTATGTGGAGCGGACCTGCCCTGAGCGCAAGTCGAAGGGACTCTTGCCCGCTTCTGTCGAAGGCTCCTCACTCCCTGGCATCTCAAAAATAACTTCGCCAGCCTCTCGATAAGCAGTCTCAATCGCATCGACGACCCTCGAACGAGAGTCAGCCGACACCACCAGTCGATCGACCAGCACAAACACCGGCCGCGCAAAATCAATATCCAGCAAAGACTCCGGCGTAGAGAACTCAAAAACCTGCCCACCCTGATAAAGCCGGTTAAACCCACCCTTTCGCAAATCAAACAACCGCGTCTTCAGCGCATCCGGCAAAGCGGGAGCCCCATCCTTCTCGCGCTTTTCGCGAGAGGGTGGGGATTTTGACGTTCCCTTCTGCGACTTCGACGTGAGCGAATCGCCGGCCTCCTGCACTCCACCTCGCTGCAGCGGAAACAAAACCTGCAGCCGGGTCTCGGCCGAAAGCGCGAGAATCGCATCCGCCACTTCATCGACCGTATCCTTCTTCACCTCGCGCCCGCAGTTTACGCAATACGTTCGCCCCACGCGCGCAAACAGCAACCGCAGGTAGTCGTAGATCTCGGTCGCGGTCGCCACCGTCGACCGCGGATTCCGCGTCGTGTTCTTCTGCCGGATCGCCACCGCCGGCGCGATCCCGTCAATCGTGTCGGCGTCCGGCTTCTCAATCCTCTCCAGAAACTGCCGCGCGTACGCCGATAGCGACTCCACATACCGCCGCTGTCCCTCGGCATAGATGGTGTCGAAGGCGAGCGAACTCTTGCCCGATCCCGACACGCCAGTCACCACCGTCAACGTATTGTGAGGAACCTCAAAGTCGATGTTCTTCAGGTTGTGAACGCGGGCGCCGCGAACAATAATGCTTTCCGTCTGCGTAGAAGTAGAAGACATCGAATAAGGGCCGATACGCACGTGTGGGGACGGACACATTCGTCCGTCCGGCCGAGCAAAGCTAGGGTCGATTTTCGTCGCCAGCTCCGCAGAGCCAGATTCCGTCAACAGAGAATCTTTCTATTATAAATGCGGAAGAAGATTCGCGGGCGGGGCAGAAGAGCTTCTACCACGAAGGGCGCAAAGGTCCACGAATGAAACCATCGCGAGTCTTTCCTTCGTGAACCTTCGTGCCCTTAGTGGTTAATGCTTTTCGCCGCCGCTGGCAGGGGTTGCCACCGGCGATGCGAAGAGCGAACAAGAGGACGAAGGGAAGGAAAGGGAAGGAAGAGGGAAGAACCGGGAAGGGCACGACTTCAGTCGTGCCATGAAGATCGCCAAGAAGTCGCGGCTTTAAGCCGCTGAGGAGAATGACCCGGGATCACGACTGCCGATCTCTCCGCCGCACGTACCGCACCACGAATCCCGCCCCGAACGTCATAATCCCCAGCGGCGGCACCAGCATCACCAGGATCGCCCGGTTGATCGCCCGCTGGCCCTCCTTGGGAGTAGCCTTCGCATTCGCCCGGCACATCGCGCACCCTTGCGCGAATGCCGGCGCCGTGGAGAGCGCCAGCAGTATCAGCGCCCCGGCCAGTCGTATTTTTCCCCAGCGCTTCATCGCTTCAGTGAACTCCCAGCCGGATAATCCGGTCCGCGTCCGGAAAGAAAAAGAAATACATGATGGTGAAGCACGCCACCACCGACAGCGTAATCATCCACCGCATCAGCGCCGTCTCAAACTTCATGTGCATGAAGTAGCCAATGATCAGCGCCGACTTGATCACCGACAGCATCAGCAGCGCCTCCAGCATGCGCAGCGGCGTGAACACCTGGTTGTACCCCAGCACGACCTCAATGCCGGTGAGAACCAGCAGCGCTCCCCACACCCAGAAGTATTGCCCCTTGCTATCGTCGTGCTTCGCGACATCGTGCATCGTCGGATCCTCTCTCCTTACTTTGTCATCCTGAGGCGGGCGCTTTTGCCCGCCGAAGGACCTAGGCGAGCCGCGCGAAGCGCCGCGGTTTTGTGCGGCGCGTCAATCGCGCGTCTGGCTCGCTTCCTTATCGATTACGAAATCTTGGTCGACATCAAATACACCAGCGGGAAAATAAACATCCATACCAGATCGACGAAGTGCCAGTACAGCCCTGACACTTCCACATCGTGCGCGTCATAATCTTTCGGCTTCAGAAACAGGACGATCGACGCCACCACCAGCCCGATCAGCAGCGCATGAATCCCGTAGTGAAAGACATTGTCTGACGGAATCAGCAAAAATCCCGCCAGCCAGATCGCTCCCAGGATGGGCAAAAACAATTTGCGCAACGAAACCACGCCCAGATAAATCACGCCAATGGTCACGTGCAGCATATGCATCGCGGTAAGCCCGAAAAACGTAGCCGGGAACTGCGGCACATTCTTAGACACGTCGGCCAGTTCGCCAGCAGCTGCCGTCGCTGGATGGGGGAATCCCGGAATCGTCAGGCCCTCGCTAATCAGCTTCGACCATTCCATTCCGTGCAGCACGATGAACGCCGTGCCAAACGCCATCGTCGCCAGCAGCCAATTACGCGTCCACGCCCGGTCCCCGCGCTGTGCCGCGAACACTCCCATCACCATGGTCAGCGAACTCGACAGCAGGCACGCCGTCATGATCGTCGCGTTGGTAATGCTCGCCGCATGAAAGGGCGTCGGCCACGGATTGGTATAAATCCGGTTGTAGCTGAAGGCGAACAGCAGCGCCCCGAAGGTCAGCGAGTCCGAGGCCAGAAACAGCCACATCCCCACCTTCTTCGAATAAGCGCCAAACAGCGGAGCCTCATATTCCCCCGCGTGCGCGGGTAGCCCATGAACAACGTCATGCTCCAGCGTGGCGTCAGCCATTCCTCAAGTTCCCCCTATCTCTCAAAAGCCTTGTCATCCTGAGGCGGACGGCTTTTGTCCGCCTCAGGATCTAGGCGAGCCGCGCGAAGCGTCGCGGTTTTTGCGACGCGTAAATGGCGCGTTTGGCCTGCTTCCTTATCTCGCAAACCCCAGCAACGCAAAAATGTAAATCCACAGCACGGCCATGAAATGCCAGTACCACGCCGTGATGTCCACCACGATCCGCCGCGCCTCTATAGGCCTGCGCAGCAGGGAAGCGCTTGCTGCCCACAGCAACGCCAGCATCCCGCCGCCCAGGTGAATCGCGTGCGCAATCGTCAATAAGAACGCAAACGAACTGCTCGGATTCGTATCCACATAGAATCCCCGATTGTGCAACTCTCCCCACGCCAGCCACTGTCCCACCAGAAAACTCACGCCCAGCAGAACCGTAATCCCCAGCCACGGAAAATTCTTCTCATCCCCCAGCGAGACTCCTGGGATCGACTTCACTGGAGCCAGCGCCGCCTGCCTCGCCGCTTGCCTCCGCGCCAGTTCCACGGTCACACTGCTCGCCAGCAGAATCACCGTATTGATCGCCAACAGCAACCATGGCAGATCGATCTGCCCCCAATCGCGCACGTAGCTGTTCACCGTGCCGTCAAACGTCGGGAGCCCGCGCCGGAAAATGTACGCACTCGTAAACGAGATGAACACCATCCCCACGGTCGAGACCGCGCAGATCAATCCCAGCCGCGCCCGCCGCAGTCGCGCGCCGTAATCCGGGACGTTGCCGCCGCGTCCATCATCTCCCCCGCCCGTCGCCGGCGGCGCCGGAGGTTTCTGCCCGATATCGTTATAAGGAGTGCTGGGTGTGTAAGTCGCCATAACTACTTAGTGCGTCGCCAGGTAAAACAGGTTGCCGCGTCTATCTCCGTCCGGGTGCCCACCATAACGTCAGGGTGCCCCATCCTTCTTTCGCGTTTTGTGCGAAAGAGGGTGGGGATTTTGACTTCCAATCCGTAATCCACTCGTCAATGCGCCGCCTGAGTAACCGGATCCGTCTGCATCACAAAATCCTTGGCCGCTCCCGGCACGCCATACTCGTACGGCCCATGATTCACCACCGGAGTCTTCCCGCCAAAATTGTCGTGCGGCGGCGGAGTCGTCGTCGTCCACTCCAGCGTCGTCGCTTCCCATGGATTGTCGCTGGCCTTCGGTCCTTTGAACATGCTCCAGAACAGATTGATCACGAAAATAAACTGCGCTGCAATCGTGATGACGGCCGCATACGTCATAAACGTCTGCAGCGGGATCAGTTTCGTCTGGTACGCGACTTCGGTGAACTGCGAATAACGCCGCGTCTGGCCTGCCATCCCCAGATAATGCATCGGCATGAAGATCGCGTATGTGCCGGCCAGCGTGATGAAGAAGTGGACCTTGCCCCAAGTCTCATTCATCATTCGCCCAAACATTTTCGGGAACCAGTAATACGTCGCGGCGAAGATTCCGAAGATGGCCGCCACGCCCATGATCAGGTGGAAGTGCCCCACGACGAAGTACGTGTCATGCAACTGGATATCGAGCACCGGCTGCGCCAAAAACGGCCCGCTCAGCCCGCCCGAAACGAAAAGGGATACAAACCCGATCGCATACAGCATCGGCGTCTTGAACCGTATGCGCCCCTTCCACATCGTACCCAGCCAGTTGAAGGTCTTGATGGCCGATGGCACCCCAATGCACATGGTCAGAATCGAAAACGCGAATGCCGAGTACGGGCTCATCCCGCTCATGAACATGTGATGGCCCCATACCATGAACCCGAAGAATCCGATCGATAGCATCGCGTACACCATCGCGCGATACCCGAAAATCGGCTTGCGCGAAAACGTCGACAGCACCTGCGACGCCACGCCCATGCCCGGCAGGATCGCAATGTACACCTCGGGATGTCCGAAGAACCAGAACAGATGCTGCCACAGCAGCGGCGATCCGCCCTTGTGGCCCATGACCGTGCCGTTGACCACTACCAACGGAACATAAAAGCTGGTCCCGAGATTGCGATCCATCAGCAGCAGAATTCCCGCCGAGAGCAACACACCAAACGCCAGCAATCCCAGAATCGCCGTGATGAACCATGACCAGCAGGTCAGCGGCATGCGCATCATCGTCATGCCCTTGGCCCGCAGATCGAGCGTCGTGGTAATGAAGTTCAGCGCTCCCATCAGCGACGCCACGCAGAAAATCGCGATGCTCGTGATCCACAAATCCGCGCCCAGTTGTTCACCGGGCCCCGTCGATTGCAGCGCACTCAGAGGCGGATATCCCGTCCACCCATGCAGAGGAGCTCCACCAGTCACAAAAAATGCCGCAATGATGACGACGAATCCCACAAACGTCGTCCAGAACGACAGCATGTTCAGGACAGGGAAAGCCATGTCGGGCGCGCCAATCTGAATCGGCAGAAAATAATTTCCGAAGCCGCCCTGCGGCGCCGTCGTCAGTACGAAGAACACCATGATCGTGCCGTGCATGGTCAACAGGCTGAGATAAGTTTCGGGTTTGATCTCGCCCACCAGCGGCAGCACTGCCTGCGGCCAGATCAGGTGAATGCGCATCAGCAGCGACAGGAACATTCCGACAAACACCGCCGTCAGCGCCAGAAAGAAATACTGGATGCCAATGACTTTGTGATCGAGGCTGAAAATATATTTCCGGATGAAGCCCTGAGGAGCATGCGAATGAACCGTAGCCGGGGTCGCCATTTTATTGTTTCTCCGCCTCCCGTGCCGCCAGCCACTTGTCATAATCTTCCTGGCTGACAACGTGGACCATGCCGTGCATCTTGTAATGTCCCAGCCCGCACAATTCGGCGCAGGCAATCTCGTATTCGCCAATCACGGTCGGCTTGAAGTGCATATGAATGTTCAAGCCGGGAACCGCGTCCTGCTTGAAGCGCAGGTTCGGCACGAAGAAGCTGTGAATCACATCCACTGACCGCAAGCTCACGTCCACCTCGCGATCCACCGGCAGATACATCGTTCCCGTAACCACGTCATCCTTCGAAGCGGGGTCCGAGGGATTCAATCCCACCGCTGCTTCACCACCCGACGACGGATCGATCAGCTTCGGGCTGGTCGCGCCATATTTCCCGTCGGGCCCGGGATAGCGGAAGTACCACGCAAACTGCATGCCCGTCACTTCTACCTGCACGGCGCCTGGCTCGGCCGCATCCCAGCGCTGGCTTGCCCACACGCTGGTTCCCATGAGGTTCAGCCCGATGAACAGGATTGCGGTCAGCGCGGTCCAGATGATTTCCAGCTTCGTATTCCCATGAGAATACGAAACCGGAGGAGATGTCGGCGTCTCCCGATATTTCCAGACGATGTATCCCAGCGACAGTTGCGCCGCCAGGAATACGATCCCCATGATCACGAAGGTGAGCGCGAATTGATGGTCGATCCATCCCGCGGCGGCAGAGGCGCCGACTGGTAGCCACCAGGTTTTCGCGACGAAGAAGTACGTGCTGATCAGAGTGATCAGCCAGATCAAAGCGAGTAACGCGAGGCCCATTCCCCAGTCCCCCAGATCCGAAGGATGACGCGAACAGATTTCCCCACGGCCGCACTCGCGTCCCACAACGCAAGCAGCAGTCGGCGCGATATTACCACAGCCTCACATCCGAAAAGCAAGCAAGTGCCAGAAAAAAAATCCGCCAAGCACCAACCCGGTCTTCCATCACCAGCGTGCGGTGTATATTTTTTCTACAGATTCTCTCAGCGTCACGCAGAACCCCGCCCGGGCTATGGGATCGCGCGGTCCATCAAGATCGTTGCGTCGTTCCCCCGAATGGAGGCAAACACAGGTTGCCCTTCATATTGGTAATCCCGGTACGACACCCGCAGTCGCTCCGTGAAGCCCAGCTTCTGGAATACGTGCTGCGAGATAACTCCGGTCGCTTCCGTGACCGCATGCCGGAACCCCTTCTGGCGTCCGTTGCCAATGCAAGCAGAGACCATTTGCTGCGCCACTCCCCGGCCTGCGAATCTCTCGTCTACACCTAGCATGAATAAATGTAGAAACTGACCGGCCACAATCGATCGACCTCGCCGGTATGGCTCGTCGAGAGTTTCGAGCATCGCAAAGATGGGCAAGAATTTTTCACTGAATTCGCTCGCGGCGAATTCAGGAGGAACGGCAAAGTCGTCTGTCAGCATCACCCCGGCAATCTGCTCGCTGTCGACGGCTTGCGCGACAATGGTCAACCCCTCTGCTGCCGCTTTTGGGCACAGCAGGCCCACAAACCGCTCAACTTCACTCTGCGTCAGTCCCATCGCCACCGCTGGCGGTTCTGCTGCACTGAAAGCTCTAGCCAGCAAATGCACAACGGCAGCCGTGTCAGAAGATTGGAACACGCGGCATTCGATCATAGTCATCGTCCGAAAACCGACCAAGTTCGGTATTCATCGCACCCACCACTACAGCAACCCCGGACGTCCCTCAGCGAACTTTGCGAAACCTCAGCGTGCTCTGCGGTTAAGCTTTTCTTTCCCCAGCACGAAGCCCACCCCCGCGCCCTCTCTGAAGAGTCCCCGGAATTAGTCCGTGAAAATCCGTGCGAATCCGTGGCCAATTATTTCTCCGACCACTCCGGCACCATCCCCGGAATCCACGGCGCCCCCGCCGCCTCCATATCCTTCTCCAACTTCGCCAAGTCCACTTCCACCAGCGTATGCAGTTTCGCCAGCACATCCGCAAACTCCGCCGCCCCGATGTGGTACGAATCCACGTTCGACTGCGTCGGCTTCGCCAGCGAGAACCGCTCGCCCTCCATGATCGAATTCACCCGATCATGAATCGACGACGGCACCGCCTCGTTGCGTTTCGCAATTTCCGTGTCTCCGCGCAGCGCCCGCAGAATTTCCCGATCGCGCTGCTCCAGTCCGTCGGCCACCGCACCCAACTGCTTCTCCGCTGCCGGCGTATACCGCAGAGCTTCGCGGATCAGTTTCAGCCGCGACCGCACATCCTCGGCCGTCTTCTGTGCCCCCGCCACCGCCCGGTACAGCCTGGTGACCTTGCGCAGAAATTCTTCCTGCGCGCTCCGGTCCGCAGCGCTCATTCCCGCTAATCCCTCAGTCGCCACTTTGAACGCCTGCGGCCCCGCCACTTCCGTCACTACCCCGTCCACCTTCTCGAACATCTTCACCGAATAATTTCCCGAAAGCACCAGGGGCCCCTGATCGGCAGCATCCGGAAATTCCTCTTCCTGCTCCTCAGCGGGTTTCGGCAACTGCGCCGCCGGATACCGCAAATCCCATGCCACCCGCTGAAATCCAGCCTCGGCGCTTCCATTCACCCGCCGGATCGCCGTCCCGCTCTCGTCATACACCACGAAATACACTTCCGGTTTTGCCTCCTCGGCCTCCGCCCGCAACTCGTCATTCGACGGATACGGCAGCGTCTCGTGCTTCTTCGCCGCTTCTTTCTCCGCCTCCTGTCGCTTCTCCTTCTTCGTTTTGATCTTCTCTTTCAAGTACGCCGTGAACACCGCCCCATACGGCGGATTCTCGGCCGCATAAAACGCGTCTCCCTGGAATCCTTTCTTCGGGCCGCCCAGCGGATGCCGCTCGATATACAGCAGCGCATCCTTCACCGGATACATCGCCGCCTGATCGGTCGTGCCCGCCTTCATCTGCCGCAGCGCCGTGATGTCATCGAGCACGTAAAATCCGCGCCCGAACGTCGCGATTACCAGATCGCCCTCGCGCGCCTGAATCACCATGTCGCGCACCGCAATCGACGGCAACCCACCTTTCAGCCCTACCCAATGCCCTCCGCCATCAATCGTAAAAAACGCCCCAAACTCTGTGCCCGCGAACAGCAAGTTCGCGTTCACCGGATCTTCCGCAAACCCCAGCACCGGACCGTTCTCCGGCAAATCCCCGGTAATCGACGTCCAGGTCTTCCCCGCGTCCACTGACTTCAGCAGATACGGCTTGAAGTCTTCGTTCTTATGATTGTCAAAAGCGGCATACACCGTGTTCGCGTCGTAATTCGACGCCGCCAGCCGCGACACATACGTCATCTCCGGCACGCCCGGAAACTTTTCGTACTTCGTCCAGCTTCCCCCACCATCGCTCGAGACCTGGATCAATCCATCGTCGGTTCCCCCATACAGCAGCCCTTCTTTTTTCGGCGACTCCGACAGCGCCACGATATTTCCGTAGAACGAAGTGGAAGCATTTTTCGCCACCGCATCCGGGCCCCACACTTTCCCCATCACCGGCAGCTTGTTGCGATCGATCTGCCGCGTCAGATCCCCCGAAACTGCCTTCCACGTGTCCCCGCGATCGTCCGTGCGAAACAATTTATTTGCGGCGAAATAAAGCCGCGTATGCGAATGCGGGCTGATGATCACCGGAGAATCCCAATTCCAGCGCAGCGGAGGCTCGCCCTTTCCTTCCTGCGGCTGCAGCAGCAACTCCTGCCTCGTCGGCACGTCGTACCGCACCAGCACTCCATACTGCGATTCCGAATACACCGTGTTCGCGTCCACCGGATCGACCGCCGACCGGAATCCATCCCCGCCCGTGGTCACATACCAATCCGAATTCACGATCCCGTTCACGTTGCGCGTCCGCTCCGGACCGCACCACGAGAAGTTATCCTGCGTCCCGCCGCACACGTGATAGAAGGGAAGCGCGTTGTCCACAGCCACGTCATAGAACTGCACCGTCGGCAGGTTCGCCTTGAACTCCCACGTCTTGGCATCGTCCCACGTCTCATACATCCCGCCATCCGATCCCAGCAGCCAGTGCTTCGTATCCTCGGGATCGATCCACAGCGCGTGATTGTCGCCGTGATGATTCACTTCATTCACCTTGTGCAGCGTCTTGCCACCGTCCTGCGATTCGCGCAGCTGCACATTCATCACGAAAATGCGATCCACATTTTTCGGGTCGACAAAGATGCGCGCATAATACATTCCGATTTCGTCGAACTCATTGCGCCGCTCCCACGTCGCGCCCTTATCGTTCGACCGGAAAATTCCGCCCTTGCCGTCCGCCGCCTCAATCGTCGCGTACACCACATTCGGATCTGCCGGAGAAACCGCCAGCCCGATCCTTCCCATATCCACGGTCGGCAATCCCGATGTCACTTTGTTCCAGGTCGCGCCGGCGTCGGTCGACCTGTAAATTGCGCTCTCCGGCCCGCCGTCGATCATCGTGAACACATGCCGCCTGCGCTGGTACGCCGCCGCATACACAATGTCGGGATTCGACGGGTCCAGTTGCACATCGCTCACGCCGGTGTTTTCGCTGATGGTCAGCACGGCTTTCCACGTCTTTCCTCCGTCCCCCGATTTATACAAACCGCGATCCCCGCCCGGACCCCACAGCGGACCCTCCGCCGCCACATACACCACCTTCGAATCCCGCGGATCCACTACCACCTGCCCGATGTGCTCCGATTTCTTCAGCCCCAGATTCTTCCAATCTTTCCCGCCATCATCCGAGCGATAAATTCCATCGCCCCAAGCTACGCTGCGCTGCGAATTGCTCTCGCCCGCTCCCGCCCACACTACCGACGCATCATTCGGATCGAGCGTCACCCATCCGATCGAATAAGATCCCTCGCGATCGAACACCGGGGTCCACGTCGTCCCATCATTCACCGTCTTCCAAACTCCGCCCGACGCCACGCCGACGTAGTACTCGAACTTGTTTCGCGGATTCACCGCAATCGACATCACCCGCCCCGAAGCCACCGCCGGACCAATCGAGCGAAACTTCAGCCCGGAAAACTTATCAGCTTCGGCGTGGGGCGGACACTCCTGTCCGCCGCTTTTGCATTTGCCTTGGTCCGTATTCTGTTCCTTCTTGTCATCCTTCTTGACCGCCTTCTTCCCGCGCGCGGCCGCGGTCGGCGACGCGGCATCCTTATCCGCAATCTCCTGCGCCCGAACGGTCAACGGCCTAACGACCGACACAGCCATAACAAAAACAAAAATGGCGAACGATTTCATATCATGCTCCATTTCAGCGTGAGGAATCCGAATCTCCCTTGTCATCCTGAGGCGGGCGCATTTTGCCCGCCGAAGGACCTATACAACCTGTCTTGGATCGCATCTCGTACTCAGGGCGAAAACTCAAAACCGATATGTATACAGCAATCCGAGCACAGAAAGAAGACGCTGATGGGATCCCGGAGCTTTTCTCAGCGAACTCTGCGGCCGTTCTCAGCGCCCTCAGCGGTCCAAAGCTTTTCCTCACTCTCTCAAGATAAAATCCCTCCATGCCCAGCAAGCCCCACGGCCACGAAACCAAGGACCTCAAGCTTCCCAGGAACACCTGCTTCGTCTGCGGCCCCGATAACCCCGACGGAATGCATCTGGTCTTCACGCTCGACGAACAGTGCAACACCTTCATCTGCCACTTCAACCTCGGCGACCGCTACACCGGCCCTCCCGGCCACTGTCACGGAGGCATCATCGCCTCCATCCTCGACGACGCCATGGGCAAGGTGAACAAGCTCCGCCACGTCGTGGCCCTGACCAAAGAGATGACGGTGGAATACCTCAAGCCCGTTCCGCTGCACAAGCCGCTGCGCGTGGAAAGCAGGGAAGTCAGCGTCCACGGCCGCCAGCATGTGAACCTGGCAGAAATTATGAACGAGCAAGGCGAAGTCCTGGCCCGCAGCAAAGGCATCTTCATCGCCATCGACCCGGAAAAAATGTTCGGAAAGTTCGTAGAAAGATAGCCGTCAGCTCTTAGCCATCAGCCGTCAGCAAAACACAAGCGGGTGCCCCATCCTTCTTTTCGCGTGTTTTGCGAAAAGAGGGTGGGGATTTTGACGTCGGCTGTCATCCAGAGCGAAGTTGGCGTCCACTTCGTGGACGCCAACGCAGTCGAAGTATCCCTTTAGCCGAGCCATCCGACGGCCCAAGGAAGATTTCCCGCCCATTGGCCTCCGCTGCACGGGGTTCCGCAAACGCCCCACGGGCGTTACAATGAACTAGCGGCGAAACCCCACCCAGCGATCATCCGAATAAGGGTTAGCTGAGAGCTGACAGCTGATAGCTGACAGCATCCTTCGCGATCGCGAAAAGGTATCCAAAGGTAGCGACCATGTCCCAAAACAACGGCAGCACCAGCCTCCGCCTCAAGACCGGCCTCGCCGAGATGCTCAAGGGCGGCGTCATCATGGACGTCACCAACGCCGAGCAGGCCATCATCGCCGAAAAATCCGGAGCCGTCTCGGTCATGGCCCTCGAGCGCGTGCCCGCGCAAATCCGCGCCGAAGGCGGCGTCGCCCGCATGGCCAGCCCCAAAAAGATTCGCGAGATCATGGCCGCCGTCTCCATCCCCGTGATGGCCAAGTGCCGCATCGGACATTTCGCGGAAGCCCAAATCCTGCAGGAACTCGGCGTCGACTACATCGACGAATCCGAAGTCCTCACTCCCGCCGACGAAGCCCATCACGTCGACAAGCACGCCTTCACCGTCCCCTTCGTCTGCGGCGCGCGCAATCTCGGAGAAGCTCTCCGCCGCATCGCCGAAGGCGCGGCCATGATCCGCACCAAGGGCGAAGCCGGCACCGGAGACGTGGTCCACGCCGTCAAGCACATGCGCCAGATCGTGCAGGAGATGAAAATTCTCACCGTGCTCAGCGAAGAAGAGCTGTACGCCAAAGCCAAAGAGCACCAGGCCCCGTACGAGTTGATCCGGATGGTCGCGAAAACAGGGAAGCTGCCCGTCCCGAATTTCAGCGCGGGAGGCATCGCCACTCCCGCCGACGCCAGCCTCGTCATGCAGCTCGGCGCCGAAGCGGTCTTCGTCGGCAGCGGTATCTTCATGGGCGCGCGTACGACTTGCACGCACTCCGTCGAGAAGCATCCCTTCGATGAGACCTGCGCCTTCGCTCCGCCAGTCGAAGCCGAAAAGCGCGCCCGCGCCATCGTCCAGGCCGCCACGCACTATCAGGACCCTAAAGTGTTACTCGAAGTCAGCGAAAATCTGACGGGAGCCATGAAAGGCCTGGCAGTAAGCGCACTGGATGAAGCGCAGATGCTGCAAACCAGGGGCTGGTAAGAGCGTAGTCAAAAATGTGGGGCGGACACTCCTGTCCGCCGCTTTTGACTTGCTGATAACTTGCCTGCTGGTATCGCGATCCAAGAGTGTTGATACGTATGTTCATCATGTTCAAGGTGAGTCGCCCGCTCGAAGTGCCTTTTCGCCACTCCAAGGGTGGCTCCAAGCGCGTGGAAAAAGAGCACAAGCGTGAGTTCTGGACGGCGCGGGCCTCAGCCAGATATAGGTCCAGGCAAGGGTGCTACATTTTCGCGGTGAAAACCAGCCGCGCTTATAAGGCTGGCTATGTCGGGATGGCAAGCACTAACTTCGAGGGTGAGGTTTTCGCCGACGGAAAGCTACAGCATTACAACGCTTTTCTGGCCGATTACAAGAAGGGTAAGCCGGTTCTCTTTTTGATCCTAGCTCCGAAGAATAAAGGCAAGCCAAACAAGTCAAAGATTGCAGCCTTGGAGAAACAGCTCATCCTTTTGGCGAAAGCCGAGAATGGCGAACTCCGCAACAAGGTCGGCACGAAGCTTCCTAGGTGGGGAATCGCGGGCGTCCTCCGTGGCGGACAGGGCAAAGTCGGGCCTGGGGCCAAAGCGCTTCGCCGAATAATCGGGATAAGGGAGTAATTTGTCGGTGGAGCAGGATTTACGCTAGCGGACGCCCGCAAGTTTGGCAGAAACGCGATGCGGCAGGCGCATATTGCCCACATGCCGAGCAGAGCATCGGCGGAGCCGGTAGGCCTTGCTGCGGGGGCGTCTGCATCACCACCACCGTCGGTTGGTCATCGGTCAAGGACCATACCAACGCTACAACCCAGCCAATGAAGGTCCAGCCTAGAAGGATATTCAAGGCAATGATGGCTCCGCTGCTCCGCTTATTCCAAGCGATAAATGACGGCAGGAAATAGAGGCCAAAGCCGAGCACGCACAGCAGAACGAATACAAACATCCCTCCGAAGATCTCCATGTTTCGGATACCTCTTGTCACTAGCCTGCGGGGGAAGAGAACAGTCTAACAAAAGGAGGGGTACGGGGTCTCGATTTTGGGAAGGTGGGAGGAAATGCCGAGATAATCTCCCCGTAAGTAACTTGACTTCGCGCCTCGCCTGACCAACACTGAGTTTGGACAGAGTGCCCTAACACCACAGTATTTAATGGCTCCGGGGCATCCGGAGCCATTCGCATTAGTGGGCAAGGTTCGACCTGATTCAACCGTCACCTGATTCTGACGTCATCCCGACGCCCCGCGTTTTCACCAGCGGGGCGAGGGATCTCCCGCAGACTACCCTACATCCCGTCCCGCCCCGCAACCGCAGGCGCCTGCTCACCGCCTGATGGAATCGAGCTATACCAATCGATCTTGCGCGTGAAATACATCACCGCTGCCACCGCCAGGAAGCTCGCGACCGCGCCTACCAGCAACGCATTATCCTCAAGCCGCAACAGCAGGGCGCAATATGTCCTGGTAGCCAGCCCGCAAAGATTATCACAAACAACTTTACAGTGAAAAGTATACCTTGATCCCTACATCGACTCCCCAGGGTGCCCCATCCTTCTCGCGTTTTGGCGAGAGGGTGGGTATTTTGATTCTGGTGTCCGTCGCCTCCGCCCGATCCGCAACGTTAAACCCGCTCCGGCTGCCCTATGCTAGAATTTTTCTTATGTTTTCAGGCAGGACAGCGCGATCTTCTTTTGCCGCGCTATTATTTTCGGCGCTCCTGCCGCTCACTCCTCCTGCCAACGCCAGTCCCGATAATCAGCCGACGGCAGCCGTTCCCATCGTCATTGAGCTGTTCACCTCCGAAGGCTGCTCCAGTTGTCCTCCCGCCGACGTCTTCGTGCAGAAGCTCGATACTTACCAGCCCATCCAGGGCGCGCAACTCATCGTCCTCAGCGAGCATGTCACTTATTGGGATCAGCAAGGCTGGAAGGATCCCAACTCCTCGGCCGCGTTGACCGAGCGACAAAGCTCCTACGAGGGCGAGCTGGGACAAAAAGATGTCTTCACTCCGCAGATGATCGTCAATGGTGACCAGCAGGTCAGCCTCGAGAATCCGCAGCATATCCAGGACGTTCTGGAAAAAGAGCGCGCCGCTCCCAGGATTCCCGTTCGCATCACCAGCGTCGCCGTCGACCCTGCTAACCCATTGTTAGTGCGCGCGCACGTCGAAACCGACGTCAATTCCGGCAAGCACAATGCCGACGTTTATGTGGCGCTCGCCCTCGACCATGTGGAATCGCAGGTCCTGCGCGGAGAGAACGGAGGGAAGCACCTGGTCCACGTCGGGGTGGTCAAGCAGCTGACCAAAGTAGGGAAGCTCTCAAAGGGAAAAACGTTTGCCGACGACGTTCAGCTCAAACTCAAGCCCGGAGAAGATCCCAAGAATCTTCGCCTCGTCGCCTTCGTCCAGGAATCCGGCCCCGGCAAACTGCTGGGAGCCGCCATACGCGATCCTCTCAACTAGGGACTGTCTCATAAGTAGTTTGTGGGAAGGGCGCGTCAATAGGTTTGGGAAGGGCCCGGCTTCAGCCGTGCCGCTACCGATCAGCAAAAAACGCGGGCTTTAGCCCCTGAGGACCTCCCAGCTTGCTTTGCACTAGCCATAACCAGACCTCCTTGTTCCGTCATTAAGATGTAACTCCCAGACGCGAGGCAGCAATAGAATTTTGCCCGAGATCAAGAATCCAATCGAATGGTCGGTCTCAGCGCTCTCTGCGAAAACCTCAGCCTCCTCCGCGGTCAAGCCTTTGATCTCGCGAGGGGAGAAGTCATCCGAAGCGGAGGAAACGTCCATCCGTTAAAATCAACTCAGGGGACGAGCACATACTCTCAGCGTTCTCTGCGAAATCTCAGCGTCCTCTGCGGTGAAGCTTTTGATTTTTAGGCTTTTGTTTTGGATTTCCCTATGAAGATTGGAGTCCTGGCCCTGCAGGGCGATTTCGACGCGCACCGTCGCCGGCTCGAACAGCTGGGCGCTGAAGTTGTGCTCGTCAAGAAACCCGACCAACTCGACCAGCTCGACGGCCTCGTTATCCCCGGAGGCGAATCGGGCACTTTCCTCAAACTTCTGGGCGCAGCCGGCTTCGAAAAGCTAAAGCAATTCGTGAAAGCCAAGCCCACCTTCGGCACCTGCGCGGGCGCCATTCTTCTCGCCACTGAAGTGGAGAACCCGTCGCAAGCCGGACTCGGTGCCCTCAACATCCGCATCCGTCGCAACGCCTACGGACGCCAGATCGATAGCTCCATCCGCCAAGGAAAATTCCTGCGCGATCTCGAAGGCCGCCTCGCCGAATCGCCGCTCGAAATGGTCTTCATCCGCGCCCCTAAGATTTCCCGCGTCGGCGACGGCGTCGAAGTGCTCGCCACCGAAGGAGCCGATCCCGTCGTGGTCCGGCAGGGAAGGGCCATGGCCGCCACTTTCCATCCCGAGCTTTCCGAAGACACCAGAGTTCACCAGGCCTTTCTCAAGCTGGTGTCCGACGGTAAGCAGCCTTAGTGGCAACGTCACAAAAGAACGCGCAGCGCTTTTTGCTACTTCGGATTCACTGATTTCCCGCCGGCGTTGACCGTAGCACAAACGGTATTCCACGGCGCTCGTTGCGAACCACCGTGCTCTGCAGATCGAGCGCGTCCAGTGGGATATGGCTGCGAATGCCATCCGGACTGATGTATTCCAGGTACCCATCGGCCGCCCAGTAACTCTTCGCCAGTTGGGTCGAGCCGTTGTGCAGGACCAGCACGAACACGTCGGGGCCCAAGTCCCAGTCTTGCGCGTCGGCGTCGGCTTGCGCTCTTGCATTTGCCGCTGCCGTGTTCTCATCAGCGGAAGGTTCATCCGGTGGATTCTCCGGCTGCGAGATTCCCGACATGTCGGCCTGATCCATCCCTTGGGAATCGTCGCCCACATCTGTCGAGCCTCCGCCAAACCAGCCTCCTCGAACCAGCCTCCGCCGAAGCCAAACCCGTAATCGAAATCGTCGAACCACAGCAGCGGTAAAAACGGTTCGAAGAAACAAACCTGACTCACTCCGTTGAAGAAGCATCCCGACGAAGCAAACCGAGGATACCGTCCGAAGAATCGCCCGCGATGCATCCCGCGCGGAGAGTTTACCCACAGCGCGCGCCCGGCCGACTCGGGCCGCACCCTCGCAGGAGACCACAGCAGCGTCGACGGAGCCCTCTGTGTCGTTGCGCTTCGCCCTGTAGTGAAGTTCCACATCGGCGACGACATACCTGCCGTCGCATCCGAGCCTGCTCGTTCCCTCGAGTGCTTGCCCGATCCAAAGCGCAGCCAATGGAAGTGGCCGCCCGTATGGCTTTCGCTGGAGTGATGTCCGGAAGCATGCCCTGCGGAATGTCCGCCGAAATGCCCGCCAAAATGTCCCCCACCGCCAAAGTGGCCGCCGCCACCGCCGCCTCCATGTTGCGCGGCAGCCGGCGAAACCAGAACAAGCGAAAAACACACAAGAAGGGAACTCACAACGGAAAGGAGGCGCGACACTCGGAAGGCAGGTGTAGTACTCATGGCCTTCACCCCAGAGAGGAACCATCTCCATTTTACGCCGCGGCCGGAACGCCGGGTGCCCCATCCTTCTTTTCGCGGTGTATGCGAAAAGAGGGTGGGGATTTTGACTCTCGCCTTTCGCAGGGAGTGAAAAGGAATGACGAGAATTTCGACTTTACAAAAAAACTCTTGACATATGCATCGCGTAACCGTACAGTTACGCATTATGCGTGACCGTTCGGTTACATATTCTGCTGCCCAAGCCAGCGAGGCCACCTTCCAGGCTCTCGCCGATCCCACGCGTCGAGCCGTGCTCGATCTTCTCCGTCGCGGCTCCCAGCCTGCCGGACAAATCGCCAGCGCATTCCCTGTGTCGCGGCCCGCGATTTCCAAGCATCTGCGCCTGTTGCGACGCGCGCACCTCGTCCGCGAGCATCGCGAAGGGCGCAACCGCGTCTACCGGCTCAACCCTGAACCGCTGCGCGCCGTCGACTCATGGATCGAGCAATACCGCATCTTCTGGACGCAGAGCTTAAACGACCTGAAAGCGTTCGTCGAAGCCGAGCACGCGCGGGAAACCGAAGCCGCCCCGCACAACAGCATTTCCCCGTCCTCCAAATCTGTTTCACAGAAAGGAAAACTGAAATGAACAAATCAATTCGCCTCGTTATCCTCGCTGCGATCGCGATCGCGGCGACCACCGCCTTCGCGCAGACCGATGCGCAGAAGGCTTTCAACGCCATCAAGAACATGCCCGGCACTTGGGAGCAGCACTCTCCCGACGGCCACACGCTGCAGGTGACTTTCAAAGTGGTTTCCGGCGGATCCGCCGTCATGAGCAAAATTCTCGATTCCAAGGAGGATATGATCAGTATGATTCACCTCGATGGGCCGAACCGCCTGTTGCTGACGCACTATTGCGGAACTGGAAATCAACCCCGCATGCAAGCCAGCCTCTCTCCCGACGGCAAAACCATCACTTTCAACTACGTCGACGCAACGAACCTGGCGACTCCCGACGCCGGACACATGCAGAGAATGGTGCTTACTGTGCTCGATGAGAACCATCACACTGAAGAATGGACTTTCGTCGATCATGGCAAAGCGCACAAAGCCGTCTTCGACCTGCACCGTAAGGCATAAAGTGTTTCCGGGCGGGCGGAGTCGCCCGCCCTTTTTGAACTTGATTGAAAGATGAAGGAGAGCACTCATGTTGACATCAATCGTTACTCCCGATGAAGACGCGATCGTCAGCGAGATCGAGATTGCAGCTCCGCCCGAGCGCGTCTTCCGAGCCCTCTCGGACCCGGGCGAACTCAAGCGCTGGTTCAGTGGCCCGGAATGCCCGGCCAAATTTGGAAGATGGACGCGCGTGTGGGCGGACAGTATTCCTACGCCACCGCAAAAGGATCGATCGTGGTCAACGGCGTCAGCGAGTTCGAATGCCACGGCGAGATTCTGGAATGCGATCCACCGCGACTGCTGGTCTACACCTGGATCGCGAACTGGCACGACGACAAGTCCGCGCACACCGTCGTCCGCTGGGAACTGGAAAAGCAGGGAAGCGGTACGCACGTGAAAATCACGCATAGCGGCCTCGCCAGTCTGCCCATCGCCCGCAAAGATTACAGCGGCGGTTGGCCCGGAGTGGTCGAAATGCTGAAGAAGTTCGTGGAAACGTAGACAGAGCCGTGGAAGAGCGGCGCTTCGGCGCCGCGTGAGATGTTGAAAAACTGAAGAGGCTTTAGCCTCTGTCGATTTCGAAGCCAGGAGACCGTCATGGCCACCGCTACGATTACGCCCGACAAAAACACCGTGGTCGCCGAAATCTTCATCGCCGCGCCGCCCACCCGCGTTTTCCAGGCGATCAGCGATCCCGCGCAACTCCCCAAGTGGTGGGGACAATCGGGCCTCTACCACGTCACCAAGTCCACCATGGACGTGCGCCCTGGCGGCAAGTGGCGCAGCGATGGCGTCGGCGCCGACGGCCAATCCTTCCACGTGGAAGGCGAATATCTCGAAGTCGATCCGCCACGCCTGCTGGTCCACACCTGGATCAGCAGCTATAGCGGTTCGCTGAAGACCGTCGTCCGCTGGGAACTCCAAGCGCAAACCGTGAACGCGTTGCATCCCAGCGGACCGAAAAAATCGGGCACGGGGACGCTGGTGCGCGTGACGCAGGAAGGGTTCGCCGGCGATCTGGCCAACGCCACCTCCCACGGCGAAGGCTGGAAGCGTGTGCTCGGCTGGCTGGAAGCCTACGTAGAACGCGGCACATCGCGTTTTTAGACGTTTAGAGCCTGCCCTGAGCCGAGTCGAAGGGTGGGGAATTTGGGATCGATATTGAAGGCGTCGCTACAATTTATGGTTTGGGTGGCCCAACCCCTAAGAATCTGGCGCTGGAAAGGCGGTTCCACGAACCATCTATTTCGGCCCCTGCCTACTGGATGTTCGCCGCTTCCTTCCAGTACTATCGAACTCCAAGAAACATAGCGCCGGCATCCTGCCGGCTGTCGCGAGGCCATCTTGGCCTCGCCTGCGCGGGCGGACGCCCCCGCGACAGCCGGCGAGACGGCGGCGCTACCTATGGATCCGGACGATCACGCATATGTGCTTCAGTCGCACTAGCCATCTCGGCGCTCGAAGCGTCGTGCTGGCGCTGCTTCTGGCACACGCTGCGTTTGCCGTGACCAACACGCAGGTTGTGGTGGTTCCGGTGGCGAATATGTATTCGCATCCCAGCGACAAGTCCGACGTAGTGTCGCAGGCCATCTACGGCAGCAATGTGAAGCTGCTGGTGGCACGCGGAGAGTGGTCGCGCATTCAGACCGACGATCGCTACAAGGGATGGGTGCCGAGCCGGCATCTGCGCATTATTTTGAGCGGGCAGGGCTACGCCACATCCGGAGCGGTGGTGCAGGTCGACAGCCTTTTCGCCAATGTTTACAACGAGCCCGACGTGACGCGGCACAAGCCGGTGGTGACCATTCCATTTGGAGCGCGGCTGGAGAGCGTTGCTGAAAAATCGGATGCCACGAACAAAACTTCGGCCAAGCCAAGTCACGAGGGATGGATCCAGGTTCATCTGCCGGACCGGCGGAATGCGTGGATTCAGGCGAGCGATGTGATCGCGGATCCGAAGCCGATGTCGATTCCTGAGTCGATCGAACTGGGGAAGCGTTTTCTGGGCTTGCCCTACTTGTGGGGAGGACGATCGAGCTTCGGCTTCGACTGCTCCGGCTTCACCCAGATGCTGGTGCGGGCCAGAGGCATCAACTTGCCTCGCGACGCTGACCAGCAAGCGGCGTGGAGCGGCGTGGTTCCGGTGGAAAGAAACGATCTGCAGCCCGGAGACCTGCTATTCTTTGGCGCCTCGGTGAAAAGCATCGTGCATACCGGCATGTACATCGGCGACGGCCAGTTTATTCAGGACACGACCACTGGACATCCGGTGGTGCAGATCAGCCGGCTCGACGACGAGCCCTGGACCAAACTGCTGGTCGCGTGCCGCCGAATCAAAGTGAAATAGATCAAAGTGAAATAGCGGATCATGCGCGGGCTGACGAAGCCTTCTCCGCGGCTGGGGACGTGGTTGACGGAGACTCAGGCGAGGCAGCGGCGGCCGAAGCCGGCTGCTTGCGGCAGAGTTCGATGACCTCAGAGATACGCTGGCTTTCGTGCTGCATGGCCATCTGCCAGTTGCGCAGCGTTTCCTTCTCGCGCGCCACCTGATCGCGCTTGCTCTGGATGCGTTGCGCATAGTGGGCGCGGATGCGCTCCATTTCAGCCTCAATCTCGGCAATCTCCCGCGACTTGTGGGCTTCGAAGTCCTCCAACTGCTTGCGTTGGCCCGCTTCGTAGGCGTTGAGGGCCTGCTGGCGGCGGGTCGCGTCCTGCAGCACGTCGTCGACGGAAGTTCCGGCCGCGTCGAGCGCCATCAGCACCGAGGCGCGCTTGATGTCGGTGGAGAGCTCGCGAATGCGCTGGCTGTTGAGCATCTCGACGACTTTGTGAATACCGTATCCCGAGCGCGGGCTCATGATTCCGGCCGCATGATAGATGTCGTCGTAGGAGAGCAGGTCGCTGCCGGGACCGCTGACCGCTTCTGCGGCTGGTGCCTTGGATGAAGATGAATTCACTGGAGACTCCTTTGGTGTGGCGTGCTTGGGCGCGTCTTCGTCCTGCTGGCGGCGCCAGAATTTGGGAAAGACCGATTTGGATGACATAACTTTCCTTTCGTGACGAGAGGACGAGCCTGGATTTTGAAGAGAAGATAACGAGCCCGAGGATCGGGCAGATTCCGCCAGAGCAGATGGGCGTGGGACCTTGATCTGCAGCAGTGCCGCCGGCTGATCTTGAATCGCCTGCTTGAGTTGGCCGGTGTTTGCGGCGGGCGCGTCAGCCGGCTTTGCCGGGAGAGCGCTTGCGCTGCGCGGCCGGAGCTCTGGCTTGGCCGCTGTCGGCTGGGGATTGGAAGGCAGTCCCGGGTGCAGGCAGTTTCTGTCGGCTTCGCGGCGCACTCCCAGCAGAAAATCTCTGCCCTCGGAGCGGCAATTTTTCGTGACCGCCGAGAACTGTTCGCGATGCCATTTGATGGTGACTCTGGCGCCGACGTTGAAGGGACGCTTGACGCGCACACAGGCCCCGGAAGGCGATGTATCTTCCATCGTGGCGGGGGCGCGATTCGGCGTTCCGCCGTCTTCCCAGATAACTTCGGCGACCGCCCACATGACCGTTCTCGGCTCCAGCTCCCGCACGTCCATGTCATCTGTATCGGCGAAAGCGAGGGAGAGTTTAGTCGGCTTCGGGGTGGCTCATCCTAACATCGCGCTTTTTGCGACGTTAGGGTGGGGATGTGCTGCGTCCAAGGGGCTTCAGGAGAACAGGCGCATCAGGCCGGTGGCCGCCATGTCGGGAGAAAGGAAGTGAAGATCCTTCCTTCCGGCCGCCTGGGCCAGGGCTTCGGCCGCGAGGTATCCACTGCGCACCGCGCCTTCCATGGTGGCGGGCCATCCGGTTGCAGTCCAGTCGCCGGCGAGGAAAACCCGTGGCCATGCGGTGATCGGCGTGGGCCGGTGGGCGTCGATCCCGGGGCGCGGCGAGTACGTGGCGTTCACTTCCTTGATCACAGTGGATTTGAGCAGGTTGGCATGGCGGGCAGCGGGGAAAAATTCGCGAACTTCCTGCAAGGCCAGGTCAACGATCTCTGCGCGGGATTTATCGATCAGCGTTTTGGACGAGCTGACGACGAGTTCGATGTAACTGCCCTCAGGGGCTGTATTTCCATTTTGCGCGCGCATGGGCTGCAGGCGCGATTTGTGGAACATCCATTGGATGGTGCGGTCGAGCAGCACGGCGTGGTCGAGGTCGGAAATCTGGCGATCGAACCACAGGTGGATGCCGGTGATCGGTGAGTTCTCGAAGTGGGAGATCTTTTCGCGGATAGGCGCGCTTTCGGGAGATTCCGGAAGAATTTTGTCTAGAGCTTCAAAGGGAAGGGCCAGGATCAGGAAGTCAAAATCCCCACCCTGTCCCTGCAAACTGCGCAGGGACAAGGATGGGGCACCCCCTTCGGAATCCAAGAGTGGGGCACCCTCTTTGGAATCGTTCTGTTGGTTGCGAAGTTGCAGTTGAACGCGCTGGACATCGGCTGCGAAGCCTTCCACCGGACATCGGAAATGCAGCACGCCGCCGTGGGCGCTGATGTATTCTCCGGCGGCGTTGTACAGGTCGGTGAGAGGGAGCGCGGGAACGCCCATCTGGCGGGCGGCGGGAGACTTCATCGACTCGCGCACGACCTGGGCCGCGGCGGAAATGGAGATGCGGTCGAGTTCCTCGCTCAGGGCGCTGATCAGGATGGGACGCCAGAAACGCTCGACTGCACGCTTTGTTTGGCCGTGCCGATCGAGCCACTGCTGGAACGATTGTCCGGTGTCGTGTTGCTCGGTAAGCGTGAGGGGAACCAGCGCCCGAGCGACGGAAAGTTTGTCGGCGGCGGTGAGGAATGAGAAACCGAAAAACGAGGGCGCGGTGTGCAGCGGAGCGGGAAGGAACGACGATTTCATCTTCGAAGTGCGGCCGCCCGGTTCGATGAAAGTCATCTCGTCGTACCAGCGGATCTGGCCGGCTACACCGATGCGCTCGTAGAACTCGACCAGATTGGTGCAGACGCGAAATAGCACGTGCTGGCAGTTGTCGACCACTTCGCCGGTTCCGGGATGCTCGTAAGAAGAGGCGCGGCCACCGAGGAACGGGCGCTTCTCGAAGAGCGCGACCTGAAAACCGTTGTTGGATAAGGCGCAGGCGGCGGCGAGTCCGGCGAGTCCGCCTCCGACGACGGCAACGGCAGGTTGGGATAGGGTGGGGGGCATCGAGTCAGATTCTTGCGTCTTGCGCAGGGAACGCGCGAGAAAAAGCGAAACACAAGGTTCCTCCACTGCGCTCGCTTGCGCTTCGCTTCGGTCGGAATGACAAAGATGAGAGGATCACGCGATTTCGCTTCGATCGAAATGACGGGAGTTGGGGGATCACAGGATTCGCTTGAGGAAGCCTTTCCCCAGGATGCGGAGCTTTTCCCATGTGCTCAGAGCGACTTTCGCGGTGAAGACGTTGTATTGCTTTTCGGCGATCCGTTCGAGCAGACGGCGGTAGATCGTGACCAGCGCCCACTGGGCAGGCTGGCTGTCTTCGGAGATGTAGTCGATCAACTCGTCACCGGCCGAGTAGAACTCGCGGGCGCGATCGGCTTCCAGCGCCAGCAGCGGGCGAAAGCGGGCGGGGTCAGGATTCGCCAGCAGTTCGGCAACTGATAAGTTGAATTTTGCCAGATCCTCTTCGGGCAAGTAGACGCGGCCCATGCTCGCGTCTTCTTTCACGTCGCGAATAATGTTGGTGAGCTGGAACGCGAGTCCGCAGCGTTCGGCGAGATCTTCCGCCGCGGGATCGCGATATCCGAAAACGTGAATGCAGACCAGGCCCACCACCGACGCCACGCGATAGCAATAAAGGCGGAGATCTTCAAAGGTCTTGTACTGAATGGTCAGGCCGGGAGTGTTGCTGGTTTGAGCCGACGATTCGGACTGCTCCACATCCATCGCGGTGCCGAGGGCGAGTTCGTCGAGCAATCCCGCAGGAATGGTGTAGCGGCGCTGGGCATCGGTGAGGGCCAGCAGAATGGGATCGTCGGTGGGCTCGCCTTGCTGCGCGCGGTGCAGGGCGTCGAGCCAGGTGTCGAGCTTCTGGCGGCGCTCGGGAAGCGACAGGGTCGCGTCGTCAGTAATATCGTCGCAGCGGCGCATGAAGGCGTAGACCGCGCACAGGGCCTCGCGCTTGCGCCGCGGCAGGACCATGAAAGCGTAGTAGAAATTTTTGGCTGCCGCCCGGGTAATGCCTTTACAGACGGAATAGGCCATGACGAGCTGGGGCGGCGCCGGGGTCCACGGCATGGGAACCTGCTGCGTGCCCGCGCTCATATTGGTTTCACCCCGCTCTGGTTGGGCTGATCCTGGTGAGTTCTTCTGGCGCCGGAGAAGAGCTTAGCCACAGCTGCGCGACCGACCAGGGCGAGCTTGCGCGATTTGGAAATCGACGGACGATTTCCGAGAACGGCATAGTTTTGTTTCTCGATCGCGTTGAGAATTTCCAGGCCGCCGCGGCCGAACAGATCAAGATCGACGGCCAGTTCGCGATCGACTTTAGAGATCAGCGGAAGGCCTTGACAGAACCAGTCGCGGGCGCGCTTGACTTCAAACTTCATCAGCTCGCGAAAGGCAAATGTGTTCTGCTTTTGCGCGATGTCGTGTTCGCTGACCTGAAAGCGGCGCAGATCTTCGAGCGGAAGGTAAATGCGGCCCTTTTCGTAATCGACGCTGACGTCCTGCCAGAAATTGGCGAGCTGCAAGGCGGTGCAGGTGAAATCGGAAAGCTGCTGGCGCTCGGCGTCGCGATATCCGCAGAGACATAGCACGAGATGGCCTACGGGATTCGCGGAGTAGTGACAGTAGGCCAGGACATCCTGAAAAGTTTCGAAGCGCGTGATGGTCTGATCCTGGCGGAAGGCGATGAGCAAATCCGAAAACTCGTGCTTGGGAATGTCGCACTGGCGGACAGTTTCGGCCAGGGCTACGAATACCGGATGTTTCGGGGCGCCTTCATAGCAAGCGTCAAGCTCGCGCTGCCATTGATCGAGAAGAGCCAGCGAGGCGGCTTTGTCTCCGACTTCGTCGCCCAGATCGTCGGAGATGCGGCAATAGGCGTAGACGTTGAAGAAATGCTGGCGCAGGCGGCGGGGAAGAAACCAGCTGGCGACGGAAAAATTCTCATAGTGCGAGCGGGCCAGGCGGGCGCAGTATTCGCGCGCCTCGCCGAGGCTCGGGGGCGTGGCCGGGATCGCGTAGTTCGCGGGCAGGCGGCTCCAGCCGAGGGATCCGGGCGAGAGCGGGCCGAGTTGGGTGGCGGGGTTCAAAGGCATGGTTGAATGACGATGGTTGATTGTTGAGTGTAAAGCCTGCGCAACGGGCAGTGTGGTTAAGAATCAACAATCAAAAATCAACAATCGCTCTCAGTGGCCGGGAATGATTGCCGTCTTGATGTCGTTGCCGCGGTTCAGCATGTGCCGCAGAACCTGTTGCAGCCGCGACAAGGGCGCCTCGCCGGTGATGTAGTCCGTGGGGCGAATCTTTTTGGCGGCGATCAATCCGAAGGCCCGACGAACGGTTTCCGGCGTGTGATGGAACGTAGCCTTCAGCGTGATCTCGGAATAGTGCAGGCGATTGGTTTCGAGCTGCACTTTGGTTCCGCTGGCGCAGCCGCCGAAGAAATTCACCGTGCCGCCTTTGCGGACCATGTCCACAGCCCACTCCCAGGCTTCGGGCTTGCCGACGGCTTCGATGACGACATCGCACCCGCGCTTTTGCGGAGACAGAGCGCGGACGGCCTCCACTACATTCGTTACTTTCGTAGTCTGAACAATCTCGTGAGCGCCCATCAGCCGGGCGGCTTCCACCTGCCCGTCGCGCTTGACGACGGAGATCACATTGCAGCCGATGGCGCGGGCCACCTGTACGAACATCAGGCCGATGGGTCCGCCGCCGAGAATCACCACGGTGTCGCCGATCTCGACGCCGGTCTCATGCAGGCCGCGGAGCACGCAGGCGAGCGGCTCGGTCATAGCCGCGTCTTCGAAAGTGACATTGGGCGGAATGACCAGCATGTTCGCTTCGACGATGCGCCGTGGCACGCGAATGTACTCCGCGTAGGCGCCGTTGTTGAAGAGCAGATCCTCGCAAAGATTTTCCTGATGCTTGGAGCAGTAAAAGCACATCTGGCACGGGGCGGAGTTAAGCGCGACCACGCGCATGCCCTTCTTGAAGCCGTTCACGCCGGCCCCGACTTCCTCGATCACTCCGGCCAGTTCGTGGCCGAAAAGCGCGGGTGGAACGATCATGCGGGCATGATAGCCGCGCTGGTACACCTTGAGATCTGTGCCGCAAGTGAGGGCGACCGAGACTTTAACCAGAACCTCTCCGTCTCCGACGCGAGGTATGGGAACCTTCTCAATCTTCAGATCTTCTTTGCCGTACAGGACGGCAGCCGTCATTTTTCCATTCACTGCGAAGTTCCTTCCCGAATACCGCTCTTCCAGGCACTGCCGGGCTGAATCATGATCTTCATCGATGAAGGCTGGGGATGGGCAGCCAAGTCCAGCGCTTCGGGGCTCTGCTCGAGCGGGAAGCGATGGCTCACCAGCCTTTCCAGATCCATCTCGCGATCCATTACAAAACGGACTGACTCGTCCTGCAGGTCGAACGAAGCGCTATAGGACCCCACCAAAGCTTTTTCATCCACACAGATGGCCGCCGGATCAATCACGGCTTCGCCATGTTGAGTCTGCGCAAAAAGCAAAATCCGTCCCCCCGGACGGGCTGCATCCATTGCGGTACGAATCAGGGAATTGCCGCCGACCGCAAGCATGACTGCGTCGGCGCCACGCCCCTGGGTTAATTCACGGACGCGATCGACGACATTCGTCCGGGAAGCGTCTATGGAATTGTCGAGCCCGAAACTTGCACCTATTTTAAGCCTCTCGGGGTATAAATCGGAAGTAATTAAGCTGGCCCCGGTCCGGCGGGCCAATACGCTCAATATGATGCCGATGGGGCCCTGACCGATGGTAAGCACCGATTCGCCTGAGCGCAGGCCGAGGGCCTCCACCCCCTTCATGCAGGTGTTGACGGGCTCGACGAAGCAGGCCTGCTCGAATGAGACGTCATGCGGGATGCGAACCGTGCCGTGCTCGACGATCCAGTGCATGACGCGGACATATTCGGCAAAGCCGCCGCCGGAAGGCTCGAATCCGGCGGTGCAGCCTACTTTCTTGTAGGTCGTGCATTGCGCGAAGGTCTTGTTCCGGCAATAAAAACATTCGCGGCAGGGAATGTGATGGAAGACCATCACCCGGTCGCCTTCGCGATATTCCGTGACGCCCTTGCCGACGGCAGCCACCACGCCGGAAGTTTCATGTCCGAAAATGCGCGGGGCGGAGTGGGAGCCAGTAGAAATTTTTTTCAGATCGGTGCCGCAGACGCCACAGGAATGGACGCGAACCAGCATCTCGCCAGAACCGATTTTGGGGACGGGAACGGTCTCGAGGCGGACATCATTTACGCTACGGTAGACTGCCGCGTGCATGGTTGTGGGGATGGAATGCGGAGGATCTTCAACCGCAGGTTGTCCGGCGATGGCCATGAAGTTGTTGTTAGCTAATGATAGCAGGGCGTTTGGTGCAAATCGAGGGGTGGGGTGGGCAAGCGTGCCCGTTGTCCTCCGGGTTCCTCGGCGATCTCTGCGGTAAAAAGACCTTAAACGCAGAGGTCGCAGAGAACTTCGCAGAGGCCGCTGAGAAAACCTCAGGAGACCATTGTTGAGGTCGGGCTACTGCCGAAGTTTAGACCTTCGCCAGTGTTGGCAAGCCGCGACAGAAACCGTCGCGGCCGGACAGCCGATGGCGGCTATCCCCACATGGGCAGCGGCTGTCCCCACATGTTTCCACCGCTGCATCGACCTTGAAACCTTCACGGTGAAACTTTGGCTTTCGTGCTATGCTGCGCAAAACTTTCGCTTTCGGGATGGCCTGTGCTGATTGAACTGCGGCTCGAGAACTATGCGGTCATCGACAACCTGGTGGTGGAATTCGGCCATGGATTGAACTTGCTGACCGGCGAGACCGGGGCGGGGAAGTCGATTCTGATCGATGCGCTGGCGCTGCTGCTGGGCGAAAAGGCGTCGAGCGAGGTGGTTCGCTCGGGAGCCGAGCGTTCGGTCGTTTCTGCAGTTTTCGAGTCCAGCGAAGCCGCCGAGGACAGCCTGGCGAAGATCCTCGAAGCGAACGGGCTCGATGAATCCGACGACGGATCGCTCATTCTGCGGCGCGAGATTGCCGCGGGCGGCAAGGGGCGGGTGTTCGTGAACAACCAGCCGGCGACGGTCGCCGTGCTTCGGCTGCTGGCGCCCCATCTCGCGATTATTCACGCGCAAAATGAATCGATTCTGTCGTTCGATGGTCCGGCACGTTTGGAATTGCTGGATAGCTTTGCCGGCAGCCAGCTGGAGACGATTGCAGAAGCTTTCAAGGCCTGGAAACAGGTTCGCACGCACATCGAAGAACTGGAGCACGGAGAGCAGGACCGGCTGCGGCTGGTGGACCTGTGGATGTTTCAGAAGCGCGAGATCGAGGAAGGCAGGCTGCAGGCCGGCGAAGACGAGCGCCTGGAAGCGGAAAAGCGCGTGCTCGCCAACGCCGAAAAAATCTACAACGCGGCCATGAACGCCTTCGATCTGCTGTACGAAGGGAATGGGTCGACGGCGTCGTCGCTGCGGGCGGCGCAGAAGCAAATCGAAGAACTCGCCCGCTACGAGCCGAAATTTCAGGAGGCGCTGGCCGCTCTGGATGCGGCTCGCATCAGCGTTGAGGATGTAGGCGCCAGCGTGCGCGACTACGCTGGAGGCATTCACGCCTCCCCGGAGCATCTGGCACAAGTGGAGGATCGACTGGCGCTGATCGATCGTCTGAAGCGCAAATATGGGCCGACGCTCGAGCAGGTGATCGAGTTCGGCTCTGAGGTCGCTCGCAAATTGTCGGAGGTCGAGAACAAGGACGAAATCCTGCGGCGCCTGCGGGGCGAGATGGGGAAGGCCGCCGAAGAATATCTGCGCGCAGCGAGAACTCTTTCGAAGAAGCGCGCGGATGCGGCCCGCAAGCTGGAAAAGCTGGTGGAGGCAGAGATCAACGATCTGGCGATGAAGTCCACGTTTCGCATCGAAATGACGAGCTCGGAAGAAGAGGATTCGTGGAGTGCGGCGGGCGTCGATCAGGTGGTCTATATGATCTCGACGAATCCCGGAGAGCCGTTGCGGCAGCTGGAACACATTGCGTCGGGCGGCGAACTTTCCCGAGTCATGCTGGCGCTGAAGGCCAGCGTGGATGCCGGAGCGCATCCTGCGGGCAAGAAGCGGGCAGGCCGGGAGGCCCAGAAGACGCTCGTGTTTGACGAAATCGATGCGGGCATCGGAGGACGAGCCGCCGAGGCTGTGGGCAAGAAATTGAAATCGTTGGCTCGATCCCATCAGGTGCTATGCGTCACGCATCTGCCGCAGATCGCGACCTTTGGCGATCATCATTTCGTGATCGAGAAAAAAGAGTCGGGCGGCCGGGCCCGCACCGGCATCCGCGAAGTTACGGGCGAAGAACGCACTGAAGAAGTGGCGCGCATGCTGAGCGGCGCCAGGCTGACGGAAACCTCGCGGAAGCATGCCGAGCAGATGATTCGGGCGAACGGGTGATTGTGTAGCCCCGGACGCATTCGTCCGGGGTTGCGCCGCGAAGCGCGCAATTTCGTCGGCTGGGTTGGAGGAAGGGGCACAAACGACTTACGCTGCCGGCACTCTCCCTTCGCTTCGCTCAGGGTCGCGGGGCGGACCCTTCGACTCCGCTCAGGGCAAGCTGCGTCCTACATGTGCAATGCCAGTTGCGAAGGTTTAACGGTTGATCAGGGAGTGATCGGACGGCCGGCTCTCGGCCAGCGTGCTCTTCGGGAAAGTATCGGCAACCTTGATGGAGAAGTTGACCGTGATTTTCGCCTTGCTCTCGACGGCCTGACCATTCTGGAACATGGGCTTGAAGCGCCACTCGCGCACGGCCTGCTGGGCGGCGGAAGCGAGGATGGCCGGTCCGCTCAACACTCTCAGGTCTTCAATCAAGCCATCGGCGCTGATGACCGCCTGCAGTACCACCGATCCCTGCACGTTCATGTGCTGCGCCAGAACCGGATACGTTGTCCGGAACGAGGCTTGCGGAGGCTGGATGGCAGCGGTCCGGGTGATGGGCTCGCGCTCGGCCGCTTCGGTAGCGGCCTGAATGCGGGGAGCCACCAGCGTCTCCGGCGCAACTTCGATCTTGGCGGGCGCGGGAGGATGAATCTCGCTGTGCTTGCTGCCGGCAACCACTTCCACATCCAGCGGAGGCAGCGCGGTCCGGGTCGTGGCAACCGCGGGAGCCTCGGCGGGGGTGTTAGCCTCGACCTTTGGGGCTGAAATCGGCTTCCGGGCGGCTGGGACAGCGACTGGCTTCGCGGGAATCACTGCCGGCGCCGGGGCGGTCTGGGCCACGGGCTGAGTTTCCGGCATATCCGACTCGATCGTGGCCTGCTCGGTGCCAAACCAGAACTGCCGGTCGTTGATCAGCACGGCGACCAGGGCAGCCAGCAGAAGTCCCAGCGCAATCAACAGCTTGCGAGATTGCTGGTTGCGGGCGGCGATCCGCGCCTGCGGGCTAACCACCGATCGTCTTTGGCTAAGTTCCAACATGACCTGGGAAGTCTTGTGGAAATACGCGAACATATTGCAGCGATTTGCATGCAATGACAATGGCACGGGCGCGGGGAGGGCATAGCACGAGTGTGCCATGTACCTGGAAAGCCACTGCGGGGCGTGTGTTTAGAGAAGCAAAGAGGCGTGATTTGCGTCACGGCGAGGGAAAGCGCTCCCGCATAAATTTTCGGGATGACTCCTTCCAATCACGACCGCGCCGCCTGGCTGCAGGGTCCCGCCTCGCCATGCGACTCTGTACCCCGCGTGAATCAACCGCGGAGACTGGTTCTGCTGGGAGCGCCCGGCGTAGGCAAGGGCACGCAGGCCGACCTGTTGCACCGGCGTCTGGGCGCCTGCCATCTTTCCACCGGCGACGTCTTCCGCGCGGCAGGAAGCCTCAGCGAGTGCGAGCAAAGCCCGGCGATGAAGCAGGCGCTCGGCTATATGCGTCGCGGAGAACTGGTGCCCGACGCGACCGTATGGGAGATGGTGCGCGAGCGCAGTGAATGCCTGCACTGCCGCGGCGGCTTCATTCTGGATGGATTTCCACGCACGGTGGGGCAGGCGGAATCGTTGAAGCAGTTGCTCGATCGCGAGGGAGTGATCCTGACAGCCGTGGTGAATTACGATCTGGCGACCAGCGAGATTGTGGCTCGGCTGGCGGGACGGCGTACTTGCGAGAAGTGCGAGGCCGTTTATCACGAGACCGAACAACCTCCGAAAGTTGCGGACCGTTGCGATCGCTGCGAGGGCAAGCTCTATCAGCGGGAGGACGATCGGCCGGAATCGATTCGCGTGCGGCTGGAGGCTTACGACCGGAGCACGGCGCCGCTGATCAAGTTTTACCGTGACTTGGGCTTGCTGGTGCACATCACCGCAACCGGATCGCCGGACGAGATCTGCGCACGGACGATTTCGGCTTTGGACGTGCGCGCCATTCGTTCGGCCTGAGACGCGTGGTGGTCGAGTTCCGGAGTTCCCATTCGGCCGCCAGTTTGCGCACTTCGCTGCTAATCCTTGCGCTTTCTGTGGCTTACGTTGACCATCCCGGTACTTTCCAGTAGTTTATTAGTATCGCCACAGTGGGGAAGAGTGTACCTTGAGCGTACAGAACCGGTGGGGACAGTTTGCATCTAAGACCATAGCGGCGGCACGCTCGCACCGAATTGCATGGATCGATGGGGCGTCTGGGGCATCTAGGTCGGAAGAGCCGGGAGACGAGCAAAACAACAAAACCATGAACCACCAAGAACACGAAGTCATACGAAGGAATTCGCGCGGTGAAATGGCTTTGCTTCGTGATACTTCGTGCTCTTGGTGAAGTGAAGAAGTGAAGAGGAGCGGACTTCAATCGTGGCGGGAATCTTCAGGGAAGACCAACGGCAAGACTTTACTTTTGCTCAAGCCTCGGGGTTTTTGCGCCGGGGTGGTGCGAGCCATCGACGTGGTGCGCATCGCGCTGGAAGCGTTTGGACCGCCGATCTATGTGCGTAAAGAAATCGTCCACAACAGCTTTGTGGTGGAAGAGTTGCGCGGCAAGGGGGCGATCTTCGTCGACAGCGAAGACGAAGTGCCCAATGGCGAGCGCATCATTTACAGCGCGCACGGTGTCTCGCCGGACGTGCGCGAACATAGCGCGCGGCGCGGATTGCGTGTGATCGATGCGACCTGTCCGCTGGTCACCAAGGTCCACGTGGAGGCGGTGAAGTTTGCCAAGGAAGGCTATTCGCTGATTCTGATCGGGCATAAGGATCACGATGAGGTCGTCGGGACATTGGGCGAGGCTCCGCTGGTGACCCAGGTCGTGGGTTCGCCGGAGCAGGTGAAGTCGCTGAGCGTGCCCGACCCCAACCGTGTGGCCTATCTGACGCAGACCACTCTGAGCCTGGATGAAACCAAAGACATCATCGCGGCGCTCAAGCAGAAATTCCCCAACATCAAAGGCCCGGCGGCGCAGGATATCTGCTATGCCACGGAAAACCGGCAGGTCGCGGTGAAGCAAGTCGCGTCCGAGGCGGATTTGTTGCTGGTGGTGGGATCGGAAAACAGTTCGAACTCGAACCGCCTGGTCGAAGTGGCGCGGAACCTGGGCACCAATGCGCATCTGATCGACAGCTGCAACGACATCGAGGCGGAGTGGTTGAAGCAAGTGAAGACCATCGCCCTGACCGCTGGCGCTTCGGCTCCCGAGCATCTGGTCGAAGAGACGGTGACATTCCTGCGCGAGAAAGGTTTCGACAACGTGCAGGAACTGGAAGTGATGCCGGAGAACGTGCGCTTCGGCCTGCCGCCGGAGATTGTGGAAGCGATCGCCGCGGCTCCGGCGAGCGCGAACTGATATCTGCCATGATTTACCACGGAGACACGGAGTAACACCTTCACGAAGGAGCATAACTTCCTAGATAAGACGAGATCGCAGTTTTAGTGCGAATGGAGCAGTGAAGAAGATGGATAAAAACTCCCCCGACGCAAACAAACCTGCCGGCGTTCTCGGTTCTAATCCCGAATTGCGTTTCGGAAAAATCGAGGGGTTGACGGGCCGCGTGGGCGCGGCCATCGCGGCTGCGCGGAAATATCTTTTCTCGCAGCAGCACGAAGAAGGCTATTGGTGCGGGGAGCTCGAGGCCGATACCACTCTCGAATCGGATTACATTCTGCTGCACATGTTGCTGGGAACGGGCAACGAGGAACGCTTCCAGAAGGCGGCGAACTGGATTGTGCGGCACCAGAATGAAGATGGGGGATGGAGTATTTATGCCGGCGGTCCATCAAACATCAGCGCTTCGGTGAAGGCTTATTTCGGATTGAAGCTGGCCGGGTATACCACCGATCATCCCGTGTTGCAGCGCGCCCGCAAAAAGATTCTCGACATGGGCGGGGTCACCGAAGTCAATACATTCACCAAGATCTATCTGTGTTTCTTCGGGCAATACGATTACGACGCGGTTCCGGCCATTCCACCCGAGATCGTGCTGTTTCCCAATTGGTTCTGGTTCAATATTTACGAAATTTCTTCGTGGTCGCGCGCCATTCTGGTGCCGCTCTCGATCTGCTACGCCAAGAAGCCCTTTAAAAAAATTCCGCGCGAGATGGGTGTGGAAGAACTGTTTGTCGGCGGGATGCAGAAGTCGCGCATGCACCTGCATTGGGCGAAGAAGATGGTGTCGTGGCGCAACTTCTTTCTCGTACTCGACCGGATCACGCACTGGTTGGAGCGGGTGCACGTGCGACCTTTGCGTTCGGTTGCCCTGAAGAGCGCGGAGAAATGGATGCTCGAACGTTTTGAAATGAGCGATGGGCTGGGCGCGATTTATCCCTCGATGATGAATGCCATCATCGCCCTGCGCTGCATGGGATATTCGCTGGACGATCCGCAGGTGATCCGCGCTCTCGATGAGTTCGAAAAGTTAGGAATCGAAGAGGGAGATACTTTCCGCATGCAGCCCTGCATGTCTCCGGTGTGGGACACGGCGTACGCGCTGTTCGCGCTGGGTGAGGCCGGGGTTCCGGCCAATGATCCGCGCTTGGTGAAGTGCGCGGACTGGATTCTGCAGAAGCAGGTGCGCAACGCCGGCGACTGGAAAGTGAAGAACAAAAAAGGCCAGCCGGGCGGATGGTACTTCGAGTTCAACAACGAGTTTTATCCCGATGTGGATGACAGCGCGATGGTTTGCCTTGCACTGAGCCGCGTGGAGCATCCTAACGGACGCTATCAGCGCGAGTCGGTGCAGCGCGCCATTGACTGGATCTTCTCCATGCAGTGCAAGAATGGCGGCTGGGCGTCGTTCGACAAAGACAACGACCGCATGATTTTCCAATACATCCCGTTTGCCGATCACAACGCCATGCTCGATCCGCCGACGGTCGATATCACGGGCCGCATTCTGGAGATGCTCGCGACTTACGGCTACACCAAAGATCATCCGGCGGTGAAGAAGGCGATCCAGTTCATTCGCGACGAGCAGGAGCCGGATGGCAGCTGGTTCGGGCGCTGGGGCGTGAACTACATTTACGGGACGGCCCTGGTGCTGCGCGGACTGGAAGCGATTGGCATGGACTTGCACGAACCCTGCGTCCAGCAGGGCGCGGAGTGGCTGCGCATGGTGCAGAATCCCGATGGCGGTTGGGGCGAGACGGTGGGTTCGTATGACGATCCGACTCTGCGCGGGCAGGGAGACAGCACGCCCTCGCAGACGGCGTGGGCGATCCTGGGCCTGCTGGCCGCCGGCGACACGCGCAGCGATTCGGTCGCGCGCGGTGTGGCCTACCTGATGCGCACGCAGAAAAACGACGGATCGTGGGATGAGGAGCTGTTCACGGGCACGGGTTTCCCGCGCGTCTTCTACCTCATGTATCACCTCTACCGGGAATACTTCCCGCTGCTGGCGCTGACCACCTATGCGAAGGTGATGGAGAAGAACGGCAACTGAGTTGGCATTTCTCTCGAGTCGGCAGTTTCATGGCGCGCTTTGCGCGCCATCCGGACGAATGCGTCCGGGGCTACACGGAAAACGGAGCTTGTGTAGGAGCGGACGCATTCGTCCGCCCCGCGAGCGAAGCGAGCGTTCTGCCAGGATGACATCTGCGGCTGACATGGTTCCAGCATTGACAACTCTGGCTGAGTGCTGAATGCTAACTGCTGAATGCTTGCATTTGTCACTGGCGCCACCGGATTCCTCGGGTCCCACGTCGCGCGTGTTCTCGCGGAGCAGGGCGCGGAATTGCGGCTGCTGGTCCGGCCTACCAGCAATTTAAAAAATCTTCAGGGACTCAAGGCCGAGACCGCGACCGGCGATCTGCGCGATGCAGCATCTCTCGAAAAAGCCATGGCTGGCTGCGACACGGTTTTTCACGTGGCGGCCGATTACCGGCTCTGGGTGCGTGATCCGGCGGAGATGTACCGCAGCAACGTTGCCGGAACGCGGGCCATTCTGGAAGCGGCGCGCCGGAACGGCGTGCGGCGCGTGGTGTATACGTCGAGCGTAGCGACCATCGGATTTACCAACGACGGCAAACCTGCCGACGAAGATTCTCCGGTCTCGCTGGCCGATATGATCGGCCATTACAAGCGATCAAAATTCATGGCCGAGCAGATCGCGTTGGAGGCGGGACGCGGCGGCATGCAGGTGGTGACCGTGAATCCGACGACGCCGGTGGGAGAGCAGGACGTGAAGCCGACGCCGACGGGGCGCATCGTACTCGATTTCTTGAAACGAAAATTTCCCGCTTACGTAGAGACCGGGCTGAACCTGGTGGATGTGCGGGAGTGCGCGCGCGGCCACGTCATGGCGATGGAAAAAGGGAAGTCCGGCGAGCGCTACATCCTGGGCGGAGAAGATCTGACGCTGAAGCAGATTCTGGATAAGCTGGCCAAGCTGACCGGGCTGCCTTCACCGACCGTGAAGCTGCCGTACATCTTCGCCTTTGCCGCCGGAGTGGTGGATGAGGCGATTACCGGAGGCCTGCTGCGCCGCGAGCCGCGCGTCACCGTCGACACGGTGCGCATGGGCAAGAAGAAAATGTTTGCCAGCTCGGCCAAGGCCGAGCGCGAGCTGGGCTGGAAGGTGGTTCCGGTGGAAGATGCCCTGCGGCGGGCGGTGGCTTGGTTCCGGGCCAACGGATATGTCTAGAGTGGCCATTGTGGCGGGGCTGGAGCGCGAGGTGCGGCCGCTGGTCAAGCATTGGCGCGTCAGCGAGAAGGAACATGACGGGCGCCGCTTCCGATTCTTTGAAAAGAATGAATTCGTGCTGGTCTGCGGAGGCATTGGCGCCGACGCGGCACGCCGGGCCGCCGAGGCGGTGATCGTGCTTTATGGGCCGGGTGTCGTCTATTCCGCCGGCTATGCCGGAGCTTTGGATCCGCGGCTCAAAGTGGGCGCAGTCATCCGCGCGGCGCGGGTGGTGAATGCCGGAGACGGCAGCAGCGCGCAGGTTGTCGGCGGAGATGGCGTACTGGTGAGCTATCCGGCGGTGGCGACTCCGGCGCAGAAGGTGAAGCTGCGCGAATCTTATCAAGCCCAGGCCGTGGACATGGAAGCCGCGGCGGTGGCGCGGGCGGCGTTAGCGCGAGGCGTGGGCTTCTGCACGCTGAAGGTTATCTCCGACGAATTTGATTTTGAGTTTCCGCCGACGGATGGCTTCGTCGATTCCGAAGGACGATTCCACGAGATGAGTTTCGCGTGGTTTGCTGCGGTGCGTCCATGGCTGTGGCTGGCGGTGATGCGGTTGGCGCGCAATAGCCGCCGCGCCTCGCGAATACTATGCGAGGAAATCCGAAAATTGGAGCGACAAGAAATTGCGCCCGACCTTACACGGAGTTGAGCGTTGATGAGTCGAAGTCTGCTTTCGCTTTTCGCCATCTTACTGCTCGCCGGCCTGGCGGCCGCTCAAAATTCTCCGCCCATGGTTTACGCCGAGAGCTTTCGGAAGGGACCGGCGCGCATCACCGAGGATAAATTCGAGATCAAGCTGACCGCTGACAATCCGAGCTACAAGCAGCGGCTCCGCGATTCCAGCGGCGCAGAGCGCTATGAGCTGACGATCACTCCGAAAATTTCGGAGGGAGAAGGCAACGACAAGATTACGTCATGGCTGGTGGGGCTCTACGACTTGCGGCACAGCATCTATGGGAACGTTTTGCAGTTCGATCAGGAACTTTCCGAAGAGCCCCGCGACAATTTGTATTGGCTGAATCCGGTGCATAGCGCGCCGGTCCCGATCCTGGCAAAGCGGATCATCAAAGTAGAAGGATTTTACGTGGTGTTTCAGGTGAAGGATTTTCGCAACAATCCGCGGGATTCGCCCTATCTGGATTTGATGACGGTGCAATGGGAATTGACGAACCGCGAGCCGCGCGCAGAGGGCGAGAATAAGTAGTGCACACGAGTTGGCGGATCAGGTACATAGAGACGAACACTGCCTGCGTCATCGTATAATCAAAAGAGGCGTTCTCCCTAAAACCGATGCAATTTTTCCCCTTGCTGGCAGCGTTCGTCGGCGGCGAAATCGCCGACATGATCTCCAATAGTGGTCCGGTCGCCAAGCTGGTTTTGCTGGCGCTGCTGGCGTTCAGCCTCGTCTCGTGGGCGATCATCCTGACGAAATGGAGTCTGCTGCGGCGGGCGCGGATGCAGAGCGGGCGCTTCGTGCGTGCCTTCCGCAAAGCGCAACGACTGCAGGATATCGCCGCGGTGGCGGACCAGTTCAAGCCTAGCCCGCTGGTGGGCGTGTTTGAAGGCGCCTACGAAGACTACCGGCGGCAGGCGGCGTCGGGCGGCGGGCTGCGCAATCTGGTATCGATCCAGCGCGGCATGCAGATCGGAGCCTCGGAAGAGATCACGCGCCTCGAGCGCAACGTGCCGTGGCTGGCGATTACGGCCGCGGTCACGCCGTTCGTGGGGCTGTTCGGCACGGTGTGGGGCATCATTGACGCGTTTCACGGATTGGGCACCGCGGGCGCCGCGACGTTACGGGCGGTCGCTCCTGGAATTTCCGAAGCTTTGATTACCACGGCAGCCGGCCTGGCGGCGGCGATCCCTGCCGTGATTGCCTACAACCTGATCGGCGCATCCATCCGCGAGTTGGCCGCCCGCAGCGATGACTTTTCCCTGGAGGTGCTCAACGCCGTCGAGCATAGCCAGGCGCAAGTTCCGGCGGATGTGAGGCGCTGATGGCGTTCACCACCTCCAACGGACGCACCCAGACCGCGCTGGCCGACATCAACATCACTCCGCTGGTCGACGTGGTGCTGGTGCTGCTGATCATTTTCATGGTGACGGCTCCGGTGCTGCAGTCGGGGATCGATGTCAGCGTTCCCAAGACACGGACGGTGAAGCAGATCACCGAAGAGCGCCTGGTGCTCACCATCAACAAGGATCAGCGTGTCTTTCTGGGCAACGACGCCATCAACATCAACGAAATCGGCAGCAAGCTGCGGCAGAAGATCCGCGATCCGCGCAACCAGTCGATTTTCGTGCGGGCGGATGAGAACGTTCCTTTCGGCGCCTTCGCCACCGTGATGGATGCGGTGAAGCAGGCGGGATTTGCCAACGTCAGCATCGTGACGCAGCCTTTAGAGCAAAATGGCAGCAAGCGCTGACATCTATTTCGAGCACGACCGCTGGGGGCGCGCGCTGGCGTGGTCGGCGGGGTTGCACGTCGGAATCACGGTCGCGCTGCTGATTTATTCCGCCGTTTTCTATCGCACCAGCGGCGAAGGCTGGGGCTCGGGCGGAGGCGGCGACGCCATCGGCGCGACGCTGGTGAGCACGGTCCCGCTGCCGGCTAACCCGGCGCAGACGCAAAACGTTCTGGCCAACGAATCGAAAGGGATCACGCAATCGCAGCCCAAGGTTCAGGAGAAAGAACCGAACGCGATCGAGATTCAGGGCAAGAACGCCAAGATCAAGCCCAAGAAGAAGCAGGAAACGGTGACCAAGAAAAGCGCTCCGGCCCAACCGGAACCGGAGAGCAACCAGGTTGCTTTCGGAGAAGGCGGCCCGGTCAGCGGGCCCTACGGGACGTTTAGCGCCACGGGCGCCAAGGGCGGATTTGGCATCACCGGAGGCGGCGGAGATTTTGGCACGAAATACGCGTGGTACGTGCGCGTGATTCAGCAGAAAGTTTCGGAGAACTGGCTGAGGTACGAGGTGGATCCGGGGATCACGTCGGCGCAGCGGGTGTATATCACGTTCGACGTGGCGCGCGATGGCCATCCGATGAATGTGCAGATTGAGCAGTCCGGTGGCGTACCGTCGTTGGATGATTCGGCCGTCCGTGCCCTGAAGCGCATTGATACCTTTGGTCCGTTGCCGGCGGATTATCCCGGCAGCAAGATTTCGGTCGAGTTCTGGTTCGACTACAAGAAATGATTCCGGCATGTCCTTATCAGCCGTAATCAAGTGGGTACGTAAATCACACGTCGTGCGGAAATGGGCACACAATGGGGACTTTATTGGGATGAAATGTTTTCCAACGGTGGACAATATCTTGCCAAGCAATACCTATCGGAATACGATGTTGTTGTACCCGAAATTCTTATCGAGACGGATGGACGAGGCCGATAGATCAATCTCGCGGCGCCGGCTAATCAGCTTCCACGGCTTTGTGTTCGATGGCGTGGTGCGGACCCTCGTTCTGATCGGTGTCTGCTGTTTTCTTTCTTCCGGCCTCCTGGCGCAGGATTGGGTCAAGACTGGGACGAGCCTCGGTGTGGAGAAAGTCCGGTTGGCGGTTCCCGATTTCAAGCCTTCCACCGGCGATCCGCAAAATACCGCGCTGCTCAAGACTTTCAACGACACGCTCTGGAATGATCTGGACGTTTCCGGCGTGGTCGAACTGGTCTCAAAAAGCTTCTACCCCTTGCAAGTTCCGGGACAACCGCCAGAAGTGAACTTCATGGCGTGGAACGCACCCCCGCCCAACGCCGGCATGTTGGCCTTCGGAAACCTGGGCGTGGCGAGCGGGCGGTTGACGGTGCAGGGATGGCTGTACGACGTCAAGAATATCCAATCGCCGCAAGTCTTGGGCAAGCAGTACAGCGACACGGCCAGCGATGCGGCTGCCCGAGTGATGGCCCACAAGTTCGCGGATGAAATCATCTACCGGCTCGGAGGCGGGATTCAGGGCATCGCGGAGACGCAGATTTATTTTGTCAGCGACCGCACCGGGCACAAAGAAATCTGGGCGATGGATTATGACGGGTCGAACCAGCACCAGATCACGCATCTGGGATCGATTGCGCTTTCTCCGCGCATTTCACCCGACGGAACGCGTTTGGTGTTCAGCGCGCTGACGAAAAATGGGTGGGAGCTGCTGATGTTCTCGCTCGAGCTCAACCGGATGGTCAGTTTTCCGCGGATGGGCGGAACGAATCTGTCGCCCGCGTGGTCGGGGGACGGGACCAAGCTTGCGTTTGCGTCTTCCCGCGGCGGCGAGCCGGATACCGAAATCTACGTGGCGGATGCTTCCGGCGCAAGTCCACGGCGCCTGACGACGGACCGCGGCCCGGATGTGGCTCCCGTATGGAACCGGAAAACCAACTCGCAGATTGCCTTCGTCGACGGCCGTACCGGATTGCCGCAGATTTATACCATGGAAGCGGACGGAACGAATCAGCAGCGCATGACCGATCAGGGATATGCGGTCTCGCCGAACTGGGCGCCGAACGGGCAGTTCCTGGCGTTTGCCTGGGTGCGAAAGTATGGGCCGGGCGAGCCGGGCGCCTCCGATCTCTATCTGATGGACATCGCGAGCAAGCAGTGGGTGCAGCTCACGCACGATGGCGGGCGGAACGATTTCCCCTGCTGGTCGCCGGATAACCGGCACATCGTGTTTCAGTCGAACCGCTCCGGAAGCTTGCAGATCTGGAGCATGCTGGCCGATGGCACCAAGGTTCAACAATTGACTTTTACTGGACGCAACTCGCAACCGAATTGGAGTTGGAAATAGTAAATCGCAAGAAAATCCAAATGACTTCGTCTGACCCGCAATGATTGGGTCGCAGGGAGGAAATACAAAGTGAAGCAACTCAATATGAAGTGGATTCTGTTGATGATGGCACTTGGCGCTCTCCTGATGCTTGGCGCTTGCAAAAAGAAAGCGGCTCCGCCGCCGCCCCCGCCCCCGCCGCCACCACCGGCTCCGACCGCCTCAATTTCGGTGAATCCCAACACGATTCAGGCGGGACAGTCGGCGTCGTTGACGTGGCAGACCAGCAACGCGACCGACGTTTCGATTGACGGCATTGGCGCCGTGCAGCCGAACGGGTCGCAGAGCGTTTCGCCGACCGACTCGACCACCTATCACCTGGTGGCCAAAGGAGCGGGCGGCACGCAGGAAGCGACCGCGCGGTTGACCGTGACCCAGGCGCCACCGCCTCCGCCGCCCACTGCGAACGTCACCGATCAAGACCTGTTCAACCAGAATGTGAAGGACGTCTATTTTGACTACGACAAGTCCGACATTCGCGGCGACCAGCAGACATCGGTGCAGGCTGATGCGCAGTTCTTTACTCAGCACCCGAACATGAATTTCACGATTGAAGGACACTGCGACGAGCGCGGTTCCACCGAGTACAACCTGGCGTTGGGCGATCAGCGCGCGAGCTCCGTTAAGAGCGCCCTGACCACCCTCGGGATCAGCGCCAGCCGCATCAAGACGATCAGCTACGGCAAGGAAAAACCGTTCTGCACAGAGAGCAACGAAGCTTGCTGGCAGCAGAACCGCCGCGGCCATCTCGTCTACCAGAAATAGCGATTGCGGGGGACGCCACGGCGTCCCCCATCCCTATTCTCGGAGAAGCGCTGTAGTGTGCCCGGATGATCGACAGGAAGAAGATGGGCCGAAAAGGTTGCCGCCGCGCATTGAATCTTCCGGTCCATTGGGATGTTTGTGTGTTGGAATGACCCCAGCCTGTGGGACAATCAAGGCATCTAACAGTTCAGGAAATCCTTATGAAACCACATCGTATGTCGCTGTTTCTCGCGTTATTGTCGCTAGTCTGGCTGGGAGTAGTTCCCGCCTGGGGCGTCAACAAAGACATGGTGCAACTGCAGACGCAGGTGCAACAACTGCAGGAGCAGATGACGGCCATGCAGCGCAGCTTCGACGAGCGCATGGGCGTGATGAGGAATCTCGTCGAGCAGGACACCGACGCCGTCAACAAGGTCGCCAACGCCCTCAACGCGCTGCAGACCACGCTGGTCAAGCAGCAGGCCGACGGCGGCGGAAAGTTGGATCAACTTTCCGGGCAGATTCAGGCGTTGAACGACACGATGGACGAGCTGAAGGTGCGGCTGGCAAAAGTTTCGAAGCAGCTGGAAGATATGCAGTCGGCGCAGCAGAGCATTCAGGCGCAACAGGCGCAGCAGCAGGCGCAGCAACAGGCCGCGGCGGCGGCGCCGCCTCCGGACGTGCTCTATAACAACGCTTTGCGCGATTACAACGGCGGCAAGCCGGACCTGGCCTCGCAGGAATTTTCCGACTACATCAAGTTCTATCCCAACACCGATCTTGCTGGAAACTGCTACTTCTATCTCGGAGAACTGCAATTCAAGGCTGCGAACTACCAGCAGGCCGTGCAGAGCTACGATCAGGTGGTACAGAATTTTCCCAGCGGCAATAAGGCCGCGTCAGCCCAGTTGAAGAAGGGCTTTGCCCTGATCGAACTGGGCAAGCAGGACGATGCCGTGGCTGAGTTGCGGCATGTGGTACAGCGCTATCCGCATTCGCCGGAAGCGCTACAGGCGAGGGAACGCTTGCACAAGCTGGGGGTGAGCACCGCGGGAAGATAAGGATTGCGCTTTCAGCACGCCCGGCTGAATTCGCCGGGAGCTACGTGGTGTGCTTGGGAGCTTTGTGTTTGGTTGCCGGGTGGGCTTTGTGGCGCGGAGCCTTGTGGCCTTTCTTCTTCTTCACGTAGGTTAGGGAAGCGTGGGGCGCATCGGCTAGCGCAACTGTACCCAACGCGAAGCACGCCATCAGCAGCAGGGACAAAAACCTCTTCATGTACCCTCTTTTCAGGGGGAAACTACCCGATAAATAAATATTCTATTCGAAAAGCGGCGGGAATAGACTTATTTTCAAGGGGCGGCTCATGGCAGTTATCGGTTAAGTCCCCCGCGATTCATGGCATGAGGTGCATTCATGGCGCAGAAAGAAGTGGACCAGGATCTGGCGAAGGGCGCGACAGAGACGGAGAATCATCAAGTTGCGGGGAACATCGGCTTGCAGGGACAACTGGGGCATCGCGATCAGGATCCGATGCTGAAGGACGCGGATTCCGATTTTCCCGAGCCCGGCCAAAATCCGGAGCACACTGGGGAACCGCGGCGGAAGAGCGCGTAAGCCGCACGAGACTTCGTAGAATCCTAATGCACTGGGCGGCTAGCGCAATTCTTCCATCGCCGCGTCGAGCACTTCCTTGCCGGGACGCGTCATCGAATCCGGCAGCGTCGCCAGCGGCTGATCGACCACGTTGAGCATGTCGATGAAGTTCGGGGCCTCCGGGTTGACGTAGAAGACGCCGGTCAGCACTTCGCCGTTGTCATGCGCCTCGGTGAGCCGCGTGATCGCGCGGATTTTATCTGTCGGATCGTAATCTTCCTCAAGCTTGCGCAGATGCAGGCGGGATCCGTCGTGCATGGTGACGGCGATCGTGGATCCGGCGTCGTATTCCACGTTGATGTCTTCGAAGTGCGGGATGAAGCTGACGTCCTGCAGCGTCTCTTCGTGCTCCTTCACGTACTTGTAGGATTTGGTCGAGCCTTCGTGATCGTTGAAGGTGACGCAGGGAGAGACCACGTCGAGCATGACCGTGCCTTTGTGCGCGATGGCCGCTTTCAGCATGGCGCTGAGCTGGCGTTTGTCGCCGGAGAACGACCGGCCGACGAGAGTGGCGCCCAGTTGGATCGCTAGCGCACAGGTATCGATCGGCGGAAGATCGTTCACCACTCCGGTTTTCAGCTTCGAGCCCAGATCGGCGGTGGCCGAGAATTGTCCCTTTGTCAGGCCGTACACGCCGTTGTCTTCGATGATGTAAATGATCGGCAGATTGCGCCGCATGAGGTGAACAAACTGCCCGACGCCGATTGAGGCCGTATCGCCGTCGCCGCTCACACCGATGCAAACCAGTTTGCGGTTCGCCAGCAAGGCGCCGGTGGCAACCGAAGGCATGCGTCCATGAACCGCGTTGAAGCTGTGGGAACGGCTCAGAAAATAGGCGGGAGTCTTTGACGAACACCCGATGCCGCTGGGCTTGATGACGAACTCGGGCTCGACGCCCATTTCATACATGGCCTCGATGATGCGCTCGGAAATGGCATTGTGGCCGCAGCCGGCGCAGAGGGTGGTCTTGCCGCCCTTGTATTCAATGACGGTGAGGCCGATGCGGTTGGTCTTGGGCGCGGGTGCTCCCACTGTGGTGCTCGACATCTACTTGCCCTCCATGCTGGTCAGTTCGTCGGTGATGGACCGCGCGTCGAGCGGCAGTCCGGTGATGTGCGCGAGGCTGCGCAGCCGTGCAATCAACTCCGGCTTCAGATCGAGCTTCAGCAGACTGAGCATTTGCGCGTCGCGGTTCTGCTCGACCACGTAGACCCGCTCATGCTGCTCGACGAACTCGTGCACCTCGCGGGTGAAAGGATAGGCGCGCAGGCGGAGATAATCGGTTTCGATCTTGTATTCGTCGCGAAGCTGGTCGCGGCTTTCGGTGATGCCCCAGTGTGAGGTCCCGTAGCCGATGATGCCGATTTTCGCGGCGTTTCCTCTCGTGATCTCCGGGCGCGGCACGAAGGAGCGCGCGGTTTCGAACTTGCGGTTCAGGCGCTCCATATTATTTTCGAAGTCGTCGGCGCGCTCGCTGTATTGCGCCTTCTCGTTGTGTCCGCTGCCCCGCGCGAAATAAGCGGCCGCCGAATGCGAAGTGCCGGGCAGCGTGCGGTAGCCGATGCCGTCGCCGTCGACGTCTCTGATAACGGGCGAATCCGCCGAGGCGATCGAGATCTTCCTTGCTCAGCACCTTGCCGCGCTTGATGGGCGCGGTGGGATAAGGGAACGGATCCGACATCCAGTTGTTCATGCCGAGATCGAGATCGGACATCACAAAAACCAGCGTCTGGAATTGTTCCGCAAGATTGAAGGCATCCGTCGCCATGGTGAAGCATTCTTCGACGGAGCAGGGAATCAGCATAATGTTCTTGGTGTCGCCGTGAGACAGAAACGCCGTGGAGAGGATGTCTCCTTGCGAAGTTCGCGTGGGAAGGCCGGTGGACGGCCCGACGCGCTGGATGTCCCATATGACGCCGGGAACTTCGACGTAGTAGGCGAGGCCGGCGAATTCGGCCATCAGCGAGATGCCCGGGCCGGCTGTAGCGGTCATGCTGCGGGCGCCCGCCCAACCTGCGCCGATGACCATGCCGATCGCGGCCAACTCGTCTTCCGCCTGCACGATGGCGAACGTCGCTTTGCCATCCGAAGTGATGCGGTGTTCCTTCATGTACTCGATCAGGGTCTCGACCAGCGACGACGAAGGAGTGATCGGGTACCAGGTGACGACGGTGCAACCGGCGAACATGCAGCCGAGAGCGGCGGCGGAGTTGCCATCGATGATGATCTTGCCGGCCGTCTTGTCCATGCGCTCGATGTAGAAAGCGCCGCGCTTTTCCAGGTTGGCCTTGGCGTATTCGAATCCAGCCTGGGCTGCCGCGAGATTCAGATTGGCAGCCTTGGCCTTCTTGGCAAACTGCTTGCGGATGGCCTTTTCCACTTCCGCCATCTCGATGGTGAGAAGGTTGGCCACAACGCCGACGTACACCATGTTCTTGACCAGTTTGCGCAGCTTGGCTTCCGGACAGACCTGCGCCACTAGTTTGTCGTAAGGCACGGAATAAAAAACCAGATCATCGCGCAGCTTGTGCAACTGGAGCGGCTCATCGTAGAGCACGGAGGCGCCGGCGGCCAGCGACATCGTGTCTTCGGTCGCCGTCTCCGGATTCATCGCGACCAGAAAATCAATTTCCTTCTTGCGTCCGATGTACCCGTGCTTGTTGGCCCGAATCGTGTACCAGGTGGGAAGTCCGGCAATGTTCGAAGGGAACATGTTCTTGCCGGAAACAGGCACGCCCATTTGAAAGATACTGCGCAATAAAACCGTATTGGAACTTTGTGAGCCTGAGCCATTCACAGTTGCAACCTGAATGCTCATGTCGTTGATTATCTTCTTGCGCCCAGTGCCGCCGGAGGGTTCCCGGGGCACGACATCCGTAGTGGCCATCCCAACACCTTCCTTCAGTAGCGGGCGGAACCCATTCGCCCGAATTTGTGGATTGCAGAAGAGTTAACTGTTAATTATACGGCGGAGCGCGCCGCCCAGTCGCGGCAGATCGCCTGTCTGGAGCCCGGAGGAACCTGGTTGGCAACGACGAAGAAAGCCCGCGGACTCACGCTTCGGTCTTGTAGAACTGGGCGATATTACGAAATTTATTATATCGTGCTGCGACCAATTCCGCCGGAGAGACCTTTTTCAGTTCGGCGTAGTGCTTCTGCAAAGCAGCATCGAGCAGGTTGGCGGCGGCTTCATGGTCGCGATGGGCTCCGCCTTCCGGCTCGGGGACGATGTCATCAATACAGCCAAGTTCGCTGAGATCGGGAGCCGTGATGCGCATGGCTTCGGCGGCCAGTTCTTTTTTGGAAGCGTCGCGCCACATGATGGCGGCGCAGCCTTCGGGGGAAATCACGGAGTAAATCGAGTTCTCCATCATCAGCACGCGGTCGGCAACGGCAATGGCGAGCGCCCCGCCGCTTCCGCCGACTCCGATCACGGTGGCGATAATGGGAACCTGCAGCCGCGCCATTTCGCGCAAATTGTAGGCGATGGCCTCGGCCTGGCCGCGCTCTTCGGCATGAATGCCGGGGTAAGCGCCGTCGGTGTCGACCAGCGTGAAGATGGGGCGGTTGAACTTTTCCGCGACCTGCATGACGCGGATCGCCTTGCGGTAGCCCTCGGGATGAGGCGTGCCGAAATTGCGGTGGACGCGCTGCTTCATGTCGCGCCCTTTTTGTGTGGCCACGATCAACACTTCGTCGCCGTGAAACCGCGCCATGCCGGTAATGATCGCCGCGTCGTCGCCAAACGCGCGGTCGCCATGAATCTCGCTGAAATCGGTGAAGACGCGCTCGATGTAGTCGAGCGACTGCGGGCGCTGCGGATGGCGCGCCAATTCGGTCCTTTGCCAGGCGGTGGGCGGAGTGTTCATCTCTCGGCGAAGTGTGTCGATCCGCTCCTGCAGCTTGGCAATCTCGCGGCGGGTTCCGTCATCGGGGCTGGCAGACTCCATCTCGGCGACTTGCCGTTCGATCTGTTCCAGTTCCTGCTGCGCTTTTTCGGTGGCTGCCATTCTGATCAGCTAATGATGCGAACGCTGCCGCGCCCACACAACTGTTCAACCCGGGCAATGAAGTTGCGGTCTGGAAGCACATTATAGCCGTCCGCCTCCATTACCACCATGAAATCCCCTTGGCGTTCTACGTCAAATAACACTTTGGCTTCGCCCTTGCGCTCGAGGAACAATCCGTGAAGTTGGTCGACGGTGGATTCGCCGGAGTCGTCAATCATGACGCGAATGCGGATGGCTCGCGGCAGTGGGACTTTTGCATCCTCCAAAGGCATAATCTCAGCGGCGGTGATTTTAGGATTGGCGCCCTCCTCGATGCGCACGCCGGCCTTGACCAGCACCGGAACTTCCAGCTTCACCTTCTCGCCGATGCGCTTGTACGCCTCGGGGAAGACGATCATGTCGATGGAGCCGGACATGTCTTCGAGCGTGGCTTGCACGTAGAAATCGCCGCGCTTCGATTTGAGCACGCGCACGTTGCCGATGATGCCGGCGGTGACGATGGTTTCGTCTTTGCCGGTGGATTTGGTCATGGCGGCGAGTTCTTCAACGCTGAGCGCCTGCAGGTCCTGCAGTTTGTCTTTGTACTTTTGCAGGGGATGGCCGCTAATGAAGAATCCGAGAATTTCTTTTTCGGCGGCGAGGCGCATGTGCTCGTCCCAGTCGGGGACGTTGGGAAGCTTGTCATTCTGCGTCGCCGCCTCTTCCTGCTGAAAGACGCCAAACAGGCCGTGCTGGCCGGATTGGGCGTCGCGCTGGGCTTTCTGCGCCTGCTCCATGGCCTTATCGAGAACGGCCATGAGTTGAGCGCGGCGGCCGAGCGAATCCATGGCGCCGCTCTTGATCAGCGATTCGAGAACACGCTTGTTGAGCAGGCGAAGGTCGACGTGCTCGCAAAATTCGAAGATGGATTTGAAACGGCTGAGCTTCTTGCGGGCGGCGACGATAGATTCGATGGCGTTGCCGCCAACATTTTTCACCGCGGCCAGGCCGAAGCGGATCGACTCTCCGTGCGGCGTGAAGTTGGCGTCGGAGACGTTGATGTCCGGGGCTTCCACGGCAATGCCCATCTCGCGGCACTCGTTGATGTACTTGACCACGTCGTCGGTCGATCCGGTGACGGAGGTCAGCAGCGCGGCCATGAACTCGACCGGATAATGCGTCTTGAGATAAGCCGTGTGATAGGCCAGCAGCGCATAGGCGGCGGAGTGCGACTTGTTGAAACCGTATCCCGCGAACTGCGCCATGAGATCGAAAATCTTCTCGATCTTTTTCGGCGGAAATTTGCGCTGCGCCGCGCCTTCGACGAAGCGCTCGCGCTGCTGCGCCATCTCTTCGGCTTTCTTCTTGCCCATGGCGCGGCGAAGCAGATCGGCTTCGCCGAGGGAATATCCCGCGAGCCGGTTCGCAATCTGCATCACCTGTTCCTGATACACGATCACGCCCAGCGTTTCCTCGAGGATTTCCTTCAGCTCCGGCAGTTCGTATTCCACTTTCTTGCGGCCGTGCTTGCGGTCGACAAAGTCGTCGATCATGCCGCCCTGGATTGGGCCCGGGCGGTAGAGCGCGTTCAAAGCCGTGAGATCTTCAATCGAGTTGGGCTGATATTTGCGCAGCACGTCGCGCATGCCATGCGATTCAAACTGGAAGACGCCGGAGGTCAAGCCCTTGTGAAAGACCTCGCGGTAGGTCTCTTCATCTTGCAGAGGAATTTCTTCGAGCGTTAACGGCGTGCCTCGCTTCTGTTCGATCAATTTGAGCGCATCGGTAAGAATCGTGAGCGTGGTCAGCCCGAGGAAGTCCATCTTCAGCAGGCCCATCTTTTCGATGGCGACCATGTCGAAGGCGGTCACGATTTCGTCGTTCTTGGTACGGTGCAGCGGAACCAGATCGGTGAGCGGGCACGGCGAGATCACGACTCCGGCGGCGTGGACTCCGGAGTTGCGGACCAGGCCTTCCAACTTCAGCGCGGTGTCGAGCAATTCCCGAATCTGCGGATCTTTCTCGTAGGCTTCATGCAGCTGCGGGGAGTCTGCGATCGCCTCATCCAGCGTGATGTTGAGCTGCGTCGGAACCATCTTGGCGATGCGATCGACGTCGGCGTAGGGAATGTCCATGGCGCGGCCCACGTCTTTGATCGCAGCTTTGGCAGCCATAGTGCCGAAGGTGATGATCTGCGCCACGTTGTCGCGGCCGTATTTCTGCGTGACGTAATTGATGACTTCGCCGCGGCGATTCATGCAGAAATCGATGTCGATATCGGGCATGGACACGCGCTCGGGATTCAGGAAACGCTCGAAAAGCAGCTCGTGTTGCAGCGGGTCGATGTCGGTGATGCCGAGCGCGTACGAGACCAGCGATCCGGCGGCCGATCCGCGGCCCGGGCCCACGGGGATGCCGTGATCTTTGGCGTAGCGGATGAAGTCCCACACGATCAGGAAGTATCCGGGGAACTTCATCTGCTGGATGATGCCGAGTTCGCGCTCCAGGCGTTGCTCGTAGTCGGTGAGCGAATGCTTCAGCTTGCCTTGCTCGCTTAGCGGGCGCAGCGTTTCCAGGCGCCGGGCAAAGCCTTCGCGCGTGACGTGGACGAAGTAGCTGTCGATGGTGTAGCCCGGCGGAACTTCAAACTCCGGAAACGGGTTCGCGACTTTTTCGAGACGCAGGCTGCAGCGCTCGGCAATGTCGACGGTGCGCGTCAGCACTTCGGGCGAGTCCTTGAACACGCGATACATCTCGTCGTGGTTCTTGACGAAGAACTGCGTCCCGTCGAACTTCATGCGTGCCGTGTCGCGGATCGACTTGCCCGTTTGTATGCAGACCATCACGTCCTGCGCGTGCGCGTCGTCTTCGCAGAGGTAGTGGCTGTCGTTGGTTGCGACGAGCGGCAGGCCGAGATCTTTTTCCAGCTTGAACAGGCCGGGATGGATGCGGTGCTCAAGCTCCAGGCCCTGATCCTGAATTTCGAGGAAGAAATTGTTCTTGCCGAAAATGTCAGTGTAGGTTCCGGCGGCCGCGCGCGCGGCCTCGTAATTATTTTCCACCAGGCGCTCGGCGACTTCGCCCTTCAGGCAGCCCGAGAGGCCGATGAGCCCGCGGGAATGCTCGGCCAGAAATTTCTTGCTGACGCGCGGCTTGTAATAGAAGCCGTGCAGCGAGGCCTCGGAGGTGATCTTGACCAGGTTGCGGTATCCCTCTTCGTTTTCAGCGAGCACCAGCAGGTGGTTGTAGGTGTCGCCTTCGGGCGCGGCGCGGTGGTCTTCCTTTTTGCAGACGTAGAGTTCGCAGCCGACGATGGGCTTCACGCCATGCTTGTGCGCGGCGTTGACGAAGTGCACCGCGCCGAAAATGTTGCCGTGATCGGTCATGGCCACGGCGGGCATGCCGAGTTCCTGCACGCGCTGGCAGAGCTTTTCGACGTCGCAGGCGCCATCGAGCAGGGAATAGTCGGTGTGCAAGTGCAGGTGGACGAATTGGGACATGGGTCTGTGCTTAGTCTAACGCATTGGGGGCGGAGGAAAGTTGTGGATGGCTGTGGGATTCCGGGTTAATAGGAGCCCGGGGACAGGGGCCTCGTAGAGGAGTTGTGAACGTACGCACTATGTTGACCAAACTCATTTACACGCCGTACTCAGTGCGGAGATGCGTCCTCTGCCATGGCAGAATCGGCCCGTTTCGCGAGATCCTCGCACAACACCCGCAGCCCTGTTGGACATTCAATTTTTGTCTTTTTCCTGATGGCCTTGACATCGTCCATGTTGAGAGTGGCGTCGAGATGTTTCAGGACAAAACGTCGAAATTGAGCGTCCTGCTTCGAAAGGCGATCGAGTTCCGGCAAAGTAAGCCAATGATCGGCCAAAATGCGCGCCACAGACTCACTGTAGCCCTCAGCGACAGCACCATCGTCGCACTGTCGATACAACTGGTAAGAGCGATGGAGATCGTCCCAAGTGCGATGCATATCCGCCTGGTCAAGCGCACGGCGCCCTTCCGCTTCAGTACAAGGACGTACCTGCGCAGACGCAAATGATGCCGCGAAAAGTGCGCCGACGATCGCGAACATAATTACCGTGCAGCGATTCATAGGATACTGAACTTGGTAGTTGAATTTGAAAGTTGCATGACGTCTAAACTGGTCGTTAGAGACCTGACACTTCAAAATTAGAAACGACGACTTCTAATCCGCGCCGGCGCCCGCTGCCTGCGCCTTCTGCAGCAGCTTGCGGGCCTGGCTGATGAGTTCGGCCACTTCGAAGGGCTTGACCAGGTAGGGAATGCTGTTTTCCTGCAGGAAGGTGCGTCCTTCGCCGGGTTCCACGCTGTTGGAGAAGGTGTAAAGAACGTGATGCTCCATGCCGGCGCAGGTTTCTTTCAACCACGTGTAAGATTCCTGAACGCTCCACTGGCCCGGCATTTTGCCGTTCATGATGACGGCGTCAAAGGGCTCGGAGAGCAGGCGGGTCTTCACGTCCTGGATGCTTTTGGCGGTGATGACCGTGGCGCCAGCTCCGGCCAGCACATCGCGCTCGAACTCGAGCACGGCTTCTTCCTCTTCGACCAGCAGCACGCGGCCATGGATTGCGCCTTCATGCAGCCGCGGCGCGGGCTTGGGCGCTTCCGCTTCGATCATCGCTGGCGCCGCGGCCGGCAGGCGAACTTCAATCACGGCGCCGCCATCGGGATGGTTATTGGCGGTGACATCGCCACCGTGCTCCTTCACGATGCCGTAGCAGATGCTGAGCCCTAAACCGGTGCCTTTGCCGACGCTCTTGGTGGTGTAGAAAGGATCGAAAATGCGCTTGGGCTCTTTAATGCCGGGGCCATCGTCGATGAACAGCGTCGAAACGTGGCCTCCGTGGCAGTTGACGCGAATCTTCAGCTTGCCGTTGCGTCCGGTCTCGAGAATGGCGTCCAGCGCGTTGTTGATGATGTTCAGGAAAACTTGCTCGATCTGATGCGGATCGGCGATCACCAGTGCAGGGTCGGAAGGTAGATCGCGTTCCACGCGAATGTTGTTGATCTTCAGATCGTAGTCGCGCAGGGCAAGAGTCTCGTCGAGCACTTTGCGGATGTCGACCTCATCGCGTTGCGGCTTGCGCTGGCGCGCAAACGACAGCAGGTTCTGCACCACGCGATGGGTGCGCTGCGCCTGCTTGAACAGTTTCGCGACGTAATCCTGCGCGCGCTCGTTCAGGCCTTCGCTTTCGAGAAGCTGGGCATAACCGAGGATGGCGGTGAGCGGATTGTTCAGCTCGTGGGCCACGCCGGCAATGAGCTGCCCGACGGCTGACATTTTCTCGCTCTGCAGCAATTGCTCCTGCGTCTTGCGCAAGTCTTCGTAGGCGCGGCAGGTCTCTTCGTAAAGGCGAACCTTCTCGATGGTGGTGGCCAGTTGCCGGCTGATGGCCACGAGCAGGTTTTCGTCGTTACTGGAGTATTCGTATCCCGGAGTGCTGCACAGGCCCATCAGCCCGACCGGACTCTCCTTGCCCCAGAACAGCACCCAGATCCAGGCGCGGTCGCTGTCAGAGCGCAGGAAGTCAGCCACGTTCGGTGGCAGGTGCGGCATGTACTCGGCGGTAACGACTTCGGCGCGCGAACGCATCACCAGATCGCCAAAGCCTTCGGCGAAAGAAAATTCCGCCGGACGCCCCTTGTCGCGGCTGCGCGGTCCCCAGGCTGCGCGCCGCCGGTAGGTAGGCGCGTCGGTGTCGGAGAGATAGACCGTGCCACTCTCCGCGCCGAATAGAGTGACCACCTGGCGAAGCGTGAGGTTCAGAATTTCGTCCAGGTCAAACGATTGCGCCGCCACCACCGCCATGGCATTCAACGCATTCAGTTCGCGGTTGCGGCGCTGCATCTCGTCTTCGGCACGGCGCTTCTCGGTCATATCGAGCACAAAGCCCTGGTAGCGCTCGATATTGCCGGTGGAGTTGCGGGTGGCGAAGCTGCTTTCGACGGCGAGCAGCAGCGAGCCATCCTTGCGGCGCAGGGTGACGTCGAAATTGCGCACGTAGTTGTGCGTTTCGATTTCGCGGCGGAAAGCCTCGCGCTGCTTGGCGTCGACGCAAATTTCCGCGTCCAGATTCAGGACCATCAACTCGGAACGATTGCTGTAGCCGAGCATGTGCATGAACGCGTCATTGCAATCGATCAGTTGCCCGGTGGGACTGGCGACGTACACGCCTTCCTGCACCTGCTCGAACAGAAGGCGGTATTTCTCTTCCGCGGAACGGCGGTCGGTAATGTCGCGGACGACGTGGATCGTCCCTTTTTGCGGGCTGCCTTGCTCCGTGTAAGAAGAAGTGGAAACGACCGAGAACCCGCCGAAGCACGGATCGGCGCCCTCGGTGAATTCTTCTTCGCCGCCCATGGCGCAGTAGGGGCAGCCGGTCCACTCTCCGAAAGTATGCGGCAGCACCGACTCGCAGGAGTTGCCGATCACGTCGGCGGAAGCCTGACCGAGTTGTTCCAGCAAAACCTGATTGGCCTTGATGACCCGGAAATCCGCATCGTGCGCCAGAATGATGTCGTGGATGGAATCAAAAGTATTCATCCACTGGCGCTGCGAGCGCAATACCTGCTCGAGCAGGCGGAAGTTCTCTACCGCCAGAGCCAATTGCTTGGCGCAGGCCTGCAGAAATTCCAGTTCTTCCGGCGTCCACTCGCGGCCGTGCGACTGACCAAGCATCAGCAAGCCCACGGGAGCCTTATTGCCGATCACGGGCACGGTAATCAGTTGATGAATCCTTTCCTCTTTTAGGCATTCGGCGGATTCCTGGCTCGCCTGTTTGCTCGAGGAAACGAGCGGAGCCGATTGCCCGAGCAACTTGGAAATGTCTTCGGTGACTTCGGCGAAGCCGGCGTCGCGCAGAAACTCCGCCGAGAGCCCGACGGCATGGGTCGCCACCAGATGTCCGCCTTCGATCAGACGGAACCACGCGGCTCGCACGTGGGCTACACGCTGGAGTTCTTCCACCGCGCGCTGAACCACGTTGCCGTACTGCTGTGCCGAGGCTACGCTGCTGGTAATGGCCTGCATGGCGCGCAAGCGGCCGGCGCGCGCGCGGGCATGATCGAGCACGACCAGCAGCATGCTCGTGCCGAGAGCAATTTCAATCGCGAGGGATGCCGCTGCCGGTATGCCGTCGGTGAACGGGCTCCAGGAAAGATGAATCAGGGGAAGCGTCAGGGCCAGCAGCCAGGCTGCGGGTTCCCAGCGTCCGCGACGAGCACGCAGCAGCGCGATCGACGCCGTCAGCAGGATGATGCGGTAGCCCACTTCCACCGCCACGCGCAGAGGCAGCGAATCGGGCCAGAGGAGCACGCGGGCTCCGGTAAAACCGACCAGCACCGGCGTGATGACCGTCAAGGGAAGGATGAGATCGCGGCTGCGAGTGTAGGCCAGTACCGCGCCCGCCAGCAGTCCCACCGCCAGCACGAATGCCGCCTGCACTACCACGAGATCGAAGGGCGCTGGTATTCTGGGCGCGACGCAATGTTCGGCCAGGCGCGAAACCAGGAAAGCCGTCCAGCCGAATACCCAGATTTTCAGATAGTTTTCGCGAAACGCACGCAGCGCCAGCAGCGAAGCGCCCAGCAGGATCAGGACAGTCCATTCCGCCGTCGAGGGCCGGGCCAGCCCCAACTTTGCCGCCGAATTCCAGATTAACCAGAAGGACGTGCTCATCGCTTTAGGCTTTAGGCGTAGGTGTTCCTCGTTTCTGAATATCACGGTCCGGGCCTTTCTCGATGGAGTTTCCGGACCTCAATGATTACTTTCGGAATCTCGCGTAGAGGTTACAATCGCCGATAGACTTTCGTGTGCCCCTATGGCAGATCGCATTCTTGTAGTTGACGACGAAGAGCCAATTCGGGAGATCGTTGCCCAGATGCTCACCACCGCCGGATACCGCTGCAAAGAGGCAGCTTCCGGCATGGAAGCCCTGGCCGTCCTGACCTCTGGCGAAGAATTCGAATTGATGCTGTCGGATCTGATGATGGCCGACCTGGATGGCATTGGCCTGCTGGAGCGGACCAAGGAAAGGTATCCCGACATGCCGGTGGTGATGGTTACCGCCGTCCACGATATCTCGGTGGCGCTGGCGGCCATTCGGAACGGGGCGTACGACTACCTGCTGAAGCCGTTTGAGCGCGAGCAATTGCTGAACACAGTGAGCCGTGCTCTGGAAAACCGCCGTTTGAAAGTCGAAAACCGGACGTACCAGACCAATCTGGAATCCCTGGTCAAAGCCCGGACGGATCAACTGCAAGCTACGGTTCGCGAGTTAGAACGTTCCTACGACATGACGCTGGAAGCTCTGGGCGATGCACTCGATCTGAAGGACGCGGAAACGGAAGGCCATTCGCGGCGAGTCACCGCCTTTACCATCGCCATCGCCAAGAATATGGGACTGCCGCAAGAGCAGATTCCTACCATCGCCCGCGGTGCTTTCCTGCACGACATCGGCAAGCTGGCCATTCCGGATGCGATTCTGCGCAAACCTGCGAAACTGACTCCGGATGAAATGTCGATCATGCAGGAGCACTGTTACAAGGGATATCAGATCGTCAAGAAGATTCCTTTTCTGGCCGACGCCTGCGACATCATCTATTCCCATCAGGAACGCTACGATGGGACCGGCTATCCGCGCGGCCTGAAAGGCAAGGAAATTCCGCTGGGCGCGCGCATATTTTCTGTGGCTGATACCCTGGACGCGATCACGGTAGACCGCGTGTATCGCCCCAAGCAGACCTATCAGGCGGCGCGCGAGGAAATCAAAAAGTGGTCTGGACGGCAGTTCGATCCCGACGTGGTCAACGCTTTTCTTGAGATGCCGGAGAAACTCTGGGAAGACTTGCGCAAGGACATCGACGCTCAGATTTCCCGTATCGCCTATTCCACGGGGGCCAAGGGCTAAATCCGCTCGCGAAGGTGAGCAAGGTGCTGGGGCGCAATCCATCGAAAATTATCCTGCTCGGTGCCGCGGGCTTTCTAACGGCGCTGCTGGCAGCGGGCTGCCTGCTTCTGCCTCAGGGCATGGCTCGCATTGCCATCAGCGACATCACGACCGCGCTGCTGATGCTGATCGCCCTGCTGGCCTTCGCCAACCAGGGCGTCGCCAGCAAGGGGCGAGTTCGCTGGTTCTGGATGTTGCAGGCCGCCGGATGGACGTTGTGGTTCAGCGATCAGATGGTCTGGGTTGTCTACGACCTGTTCTTGCATCAGAGGATGCCGCAGATGCATCCGGCGGACGCGCTCCTGTTTCTGGCCGGGGCCCCCATGATGGCCGGGTTGCTGCTGCGGCCGCACCGGGAACCCTCCGCCGGCAATCTCCGCCTCGGTGCCCTCGACTTCCTGCTGCTGCTGCTTTGTTGGTTCTATCTTTACGTATCCCTCGTCATGTCATGGCAGTACGTTTCCATCAACCAGGATGGTTACAACCAGAACTTCGATCTGCTCTCGTGGAGCGAAAACATTGCTTTCGCCCTGGTGCTGGGGATTTTCTGCCTGCGGACTTCAGGAAGATGGAAGAAGTTTTATGGTCTTTTCTTTTGCGCCGCGGTGTTTAACTCGTTTTTCTTTTTCCTGCTCAATCGCGCCATCGAGAAAGATTTGTATTTCACCGGCAGTTGGTACGACATTCCGTACTCGGCTTCGTTCGCGGTATTCGCCGCAGTGACTTTTTGGGGAGAGGGCCTCTCCCCTTCGCCCGTACGTTCCGCTGATGATTCGTATGGGACCTGGATGTCGAACCTGGCGATGGTGGCCGTGCTCTCCTTGCCGATCCTCGCCATTTACGCCCTGCTCGATCCCAAGCTTCCCTCTTCGGTTTCAAGGTTTCGCGTGCTGGTCACGCTGGCCACCATGTTCCTGATGGCGTTGTTGCTGTTTATCCAGCATCGTCGCTTGAACCGCGAATTAGAGCGCACCAACGTCGTGCTGCAAGAGGCATCGCTGACCGACCCGCTCACCGGCCTGCGTAACCGCCGCTACTTCTCCGCTACCATCGAAGGCGATGTCGGCCAGGCTCTGCGCTCGCATGCCGACAAGCATGATCCCCATACGCGTGATCTTGTCTTTTATCTGATCGACGCCGACAACTTTAAGGAAGTGAACGATCTGTACGGGCACGACGTTGGCGACAAGGTGTTGGTCGAGATGGCAAAGCGGCTGAGTACTTCGATCCGGTATTCCGACGTTCTGGTGCGCTGGGGCGGAGAGGAGTTCCTGATCGTGTCGCGCTACACCGATCGCAGCGAGGCGGAACTGCTGGCGCAGCGCGTTCTGGCCGCTGTGGCCGATGCTCCGTTCTCGGTTGGCGCGTCCGGAGAAACCGTTCACCGCACGTGTTCGCTGGGATGGGCCGCGTTCCCGTGGTTTCCCGATAATCCCCGGGCCGTCGATTATGAAGAAGTGCTCACGCTGGCCGATCGCGGCCTGCATCGCGCCAAAGAATCGGGAAAGAACCGCGCTGTGGGCATGCTGCCCGCCAGTGGGAAACTTCCCGCCACCACAGTAGCGGGATTACATTCCGCAAGCTTGCAAGTCGAGGTGCTGGCCATCGCAGGCCCTCACATCGGGGCCTAGCTCGAGACCTGCCGCTAAAGCTGATTCCAGAAGGCGCTCTCTTCATCCAGCGCAAGATTCCCGCGAAACCGCGTTCTTTCTACAGCAGATGATTTGGGAAATGCGCTTCCATGTTTGATAATCGCTGCGGAGGCACGTCATGAAACTTGCCCGCGCTGTGGTCATATCGTTGCTGCTGACTACGAGTATTGCCGTTGCGCAGGATCATCCCGCGATCACCGCACAGGCGAACACGGTTTACGTGGGCGCGGACGGCAAATTTGAAGCTTCCCCCGACACGGCGCTGCTGCAAATGAATGTTTCCGTACAGGAGCAGACTGCGCAGGCGGCCTATCAGGAAGCATCAAAAAATGTGGAGCAGGTACGGCAGGTGCTGCGCGCGAATGGTCTGGATCCGAAAATGGCGAACGTGGGATTTTTCGCCGTGCAACCGGTGTACGACTGGAAGCCGAAGCAGCATCTGGTCGGCTACCGCGTCACCACCGATGTCACTCTGAAGCTGAAGGATTTCTCCAAGATCGGTCCCATCACGCAGCAATTGGCCGACGCGAATGTCAGCGAGAGCCAGACCCTGAGCTACCTGCTCGAAAATATGGAGGAAGCGAAGAACCGGGCCGTCGAAGATGCTTACCGGTGCGCGCGTAACTCCGCCGAGACCATCGCTCGCGTCAGCGGACGCGCGTTGGGAGATCTTTCCTATGCCTCAGTGGATACGTTTGAAAATCCGCGGATCATGCCGCGCATGGCGCGATCTATGAATACCATGGCAGCCGCGGCCGCTCCCGCGCCGACCGAGGAATTCAATCCGCAGAACGTGACGGTGACGGCGCACGTCAACGCTTTATTCAACTTGAAGTGAGCGCTCGGCAGCAAGCGTCGCTTAGACTATTGAGTGTTGAATAATATAGTGACATTTCTAGCTGGCGATGCTATCAGAGGGATCCATACTATGAAGAGGATCATGGTTATTTTCGCACTCTTCGCTTTGTGCGCATTGGCCGAGGACAAGCCCGCCAAGGGCGCAGCGGCACGGACGCTGCCGGAGCAGCTGTCGGTCGAGAAGTGGTTCGTCGGGAACTGGATCTGCGAAGGGACGCAGCACGCCTCGCCGACGGCGCCCGGGGTAAAGTTCATCGATAGGTTCAGCTTTAACATGGCGCTACGCGGCTCATGGCTCATCTACCAAATCGATCAGTTGAAAGGGCCAGTGAAGGGCAAACAAACGCTGATCGGATCGGGTACCTGGGACGCCAACGCCAAGGTGCACGTCCGCCGGGACATGAACATAGGCGGCTCACGGGTGGACGTGACCTCGCCCGGATGGGACGGCGACAAGCTCACCTATACGGGTTACATGATCATTGGCGCGGAGAAGCTGCCCGTCAAGCACACCCTGACGAAGAAAGGCGATGCGGCCTACGATGCGTATCTCGAAGTGACTGGCGCGGACGGCAAGCCGGCGATGTGGGAAGATGAGAGCTGCAAGAAGGTCAGCGGAGCAAGAGCAATGACGCCCAATCCCTAAACTATGTAACCATGCTCAAGAAGGAAATCCCAACTCATAACGGTTGGTCGCGCACCACTGTTTCATGCGCGGCCATCAGCCACTTGCCGTTAACTTTCCTCAGCACTATTAGAATGCGCCCATCGACTGTCACACCGGCGTTGGTCGCCTGGTAGGTGCCCGCACAATATGCGAGGTCCCCGATGTAGTAGAGTGTCAGCGGCTTGATGAAATCGATGTGCCCGCCCGCCTTGATGCCGCGTTCCCAATAAGCCTCGATCGCCTGCCTCCCATGCGCCAGGATGTGTGCCGAGAGATAGTAGCCGTCGTCGGTATACAAAGCCGCGACCTTCGCTGCGTCCCCGGCGTTATAGAACTTGATCCAGTCTTCCGAGACCTGCCGGATGTCCGCATCGTCGGCGCTCACTGGCCGCTCATGCACTCCAGGCTTTGGTGCGGCCGCTTGCGACGCGGCAATGGGCAAAACCATGCACAATGCAGCAAACAATACGAAGGCTCTGTTCATGGCGGACAATAATACAGAAAGCCAAAGCGTGTCACTATATTATTCAATTCTCAATAAGACTAGACCGCGGCGGTTGCTTCCGTGGGTCGCGGCGGAACGGCTGCCAGCGGCTCAACCTGCAGGATCAAGCCGTGCACTCCGCGAACCACCACGAGTTGCCCGACTGGCAGCGAGGAAGACGCAACAGCATCCCAAAGTTCGCCGTGCACGAATACTTTACCTTGCGGCGACAGATTGGTTTGCGCCACGCCGGTTTCCCCGACCAGTCCTTGTTCTCCGGTGACGACCTTGTTGCGGCGCGCCCGCAGCGCGATGGTCATCAGGAACGCGGTAATGATGCCCAGCGGAACGCTGATGGCCAGGGCGGTGACGAGGTGAACGCGCATTTCCGGAATCGGCGCGTCAACGAGCAGTAATCCGCCCAGAGTGAGCAACGCGATTCCGCCAATGGTGAGCACTCCGTGGCTGGCAAATTTGGCCTCCGCGGCAAACAGCGCAAACGCTCCCAGGATCAGGCCCAAAGCCGCAAAGCGGGTGGGCAGAAGATTCAACGCGAAAGCTGCGACCAGAATGAAGACCACGCCCACGGTGCCGGGAATGACCGCGCCGGGATGGTTGAACTCTACGTACAGCGCCAGCGCGCCGATCGCGAGGATGAGGAACGCGACATTCGGATCCATCAGATTGTCCAGGATGTGCTCCTTCAGCGTCATCTCGAAGGGGACAATGGGCTGCCCTGCAAGGTCGAGGATGGCTGTTTCTCCATTGAATCGCTTGAAGGATTTCCCTTGCATCTGGCGGAAGAGATCCTCAGGAGTCGCGGCGATGTAATCGATCAGGTGTTGCGCGAGCGCCTCCTGCTCGGTGAACGATTTCGATTCGCGGACGGCGCTCTCGGCGGCTTCCACGTTGCGTCCGCGCTTGGAAGTGAATGATCGCATCAGCGCCGCAGCATCGTTCTCGATCTTGCGGTTCATCTCGTCATCGGGCTTGAGCTGCACGGGACCGATGAGCGTCACCGGATGTGCGGCCCCGGCGGCTGTTCCTGGAGCCATCGCCGCAATGTCGGCAGACTCGAGAATGAAAATTCCCGCCGAACCGGCGTGGCCTCCGGCGGGAGTCACATAAACAATCACGGGGACGGGCGACGAGGTAATTTTTTCGATGATCTCCCGCGTCGAACTGACCAGGCCGCCGGGAGTGTTCATTTCGATGAGAACCGCCTGATCGTGCCGCCGGTCGGCCTCGGCGAGGGCGCGGGCGATGTATTCTGCGCTGATCGGCTGGATGGTGTCATCCACCACTACCTTCAGGATCTCGGCGGAAGCCGGCAGGGAACTGAGAGCGGCGACCAGGATGCACAAGAAGAAGCGCGAAATGAGAGCTCTCTTCATAGTCTGTTTTCGCCGAAAGACCGCGCCTGGCACGATATGCGACAAAGCCAGGAAAGCGGCGCTTTCGCTGTCCAGTCTATTGTCTCTCTATTTCCGTGCGGCAGCCTGAATTTCTTGCGGCTTCACCGAAGGTCCAGCAGGCGCGTCTCCAGAAGGGGCGTCGCTCCATCCCGGCAGAAACGTGCTGCCCGTGATCAGCCGCGCTCCGCGCTCGTACGTGACATAGGACCACGCCCACTGAATGAAGACCAGCAAACGATTTCGGAAACCGATCAGAAACAAGATGTGAACGAATAGCCAAGATAACCAGGCCAGGAATCCGGAGATGTGAATCTTTCCAAACTGAGCGACGGCGGCTGCTCGGCCAATGGTAGCGAGGCTGCCCTTGTCCCAGTAATGGAAGCGCGGACGCGGGCTCGACGTTCCACGCTTGGACTCCAATTCCTCGCGTATAACTTTCGCGACGAAGTTGCCCTCTTGCATTGCAACCGGAGCGACGCCGGGAAGCATGTTGCCGTGTTCGTCCTTGGCCTCCGCCAGATCGCCAATCACAAAAACTTCCGAATGCCCCGGAAGGCTCAGATCTGGTTGCACGGGCACGCGTCCGGCGCGATCCACGGCGACGCCCAGTTTTTTCCCCAGCGGCGAAGCCGCGACTCCGGCCGCCCACAAGACAACCGTCGCCGGAAGCCTTGTATCGCCGATGTCCACCGTGCCGGCTTCCACGCGCGTTACCATCGTCGAAGTGCGCACCTCCACGCCCAGATGATTCAGTTGCTCCTGTGCGCTGCGCGAAAGATCTCCGGCGTATGCGGGAAGGATCCGCGGCCCTCCCTCGATCAAGAGGATGTGGGTGCGCGCCGGATCGATCGAACGGAATTCGTGCGCCAGCGCGTGACGCGATATTTCCGCCAGCGTACCGGCGAGTTCCACTCCCGTCGGGCCTCCACCGATAACGATGAAGTTGAGCGGGGATGCGGTCACGCCCTCGGCTGCCTGCCGTTCCGACAATTCGAACGCCAGCAGCACGCGGCGGCGGATTTCGAGGGCGTCTTCCACCGTCTTCAAGCCGGGAGCCAGCTTTTCCCATTCTTCATGCCCGAAATATGAATGCCGGGCGCCCGCCGCCACGATCAGGTAATCGTAGGCAATATGGAATTCCGGAGTCTCGACCATCCGCCGTTCCAGGTCAAAGCCGATGACCTCCGCCATGAGGACCTGCAATATTCTTGTGTCCCCGCAGAATGGAGCGGATGGGCGCGGCAATTTCTCCGGGAGAAAGACCTGCGGTCGCCACCTGGTAGAGCAGCGGCTGAAACGTGTGATGATTTTTTCGATCGATCACCGTGATCTGAGCTGGAGCCTTGGCGAGGGCCTGGGCCGCATTCAAGCCGCCGAATCCTGCGCCTACAATCACCACGCGAGGCAATCTATTGTTGGTCATCTTGCTGTCCCTGCCTCCCACCTATAAGATTCACGCGATGACAGACGGTTCCAGAAGTTCTTCGGGTTCCAAAGCCAGCACGGGGCCGGTGCGCTGGTTGCTGCCCTCGATCGCCGATCTCATTTTCCTGGCCCTGGTCGGAGTTCTGGTATTCACGCCGCTGTCGGTGCGCTTGCTGGGCGATGCTGGGATCGGCTGGCACATTCGAACCGGGCAAAACATTCTGGCGTCCCACGCCATTCCACGCGTCGACAGCTTCTCTTCGACGATGAACGGCAGGCCGTGGTTGGCATGGGAATGGTTGTATGACGTTATGGTTGGGGGCCTCGATTCCGCGTTCGGACTGAATGGCGTTGTCTGGTTCACGGCGCTGGCGATCGCGGCCGTGTTCGCTGGGATGTTTCAGTTTCTCATCCGACGCGGGACGAATTTGTTTGCCGCCCTCGCGCTCGTGCTGCTGGCGCTTTCCGCATCCACAATTCACTTTCTTGCCCGGCCCCATGTTTTGAGCTGGCTCTTTACTCTCGTCTGGTTCTGGATCCTCGATTCCACAGAACGTAAGTGCATGGCAGACGACGGGCTGAGCAGCCGCTGGCTATGGGTTCTGCCGCCTTCGATGCTGGTGTGGGTAAACGTGCATGGCGGGTTTCTGCTGGGCTTCGCGCTAATTGGAATTTTCTGGTTGGGGTCAATGTGGACGTGGCTTGGTTCGAGCGAAGGCCGCATCGAAGACTCGCTGCGGAAGATCGCTGCCGGCAGGCGTGCGCGATCTTTGACGTCGGTCGGGTTGCTTTCGGCATTGGCTATCCTCATCAATCCCTATGGATGGAAGCTGCATGCGCACGTGTTCTACTATCTTTCGAATCGCTTCCTCATCGATCACATCGACGAGTTTCAGTCGCCGAACTTCCACGGGATCGCGCAAAGGTGTTTTCTCGCACTGCTGCTGGTTACGATCGCAGTGTTGATTGCCCGCGGCCGCAAGTTATCTCTCAGCCACATACTGGTCGTGCTGTTCGCGGTTTATGCGGGACTGTACGCGTCTCGGAATATTCCAATTTCGGCGATCTTGCTCGGGATGGTGATCGGGCCGTTGCTGCCTTCCATCGGGGTCGCGGAAAGTTTCTCGCAAAGAATGCTGGCCGTCGAAGCCGGAATGCGCGGCCACTTGTGGCCGCTTGCTGCGATCGTTTTTACCTTTGCCATTGCTGCCAATGGCGGACGGATCGGCTCAGCCCAGTGGATGGATGCGCACTTCGATCCTCAAAGGATGCCGGTGCAGGCTGTGGACTACTTGCGCTCGCAAGATGTAACGACTCCGATCCTCGCTCCGGACTACTGGGGCGGATATCTGATCTACCGCTTGTATCCCCAAGCGCGGGTCGTCGTCGATGACCGCCATGATTTATATGGCGACGAATTCTTGCGCTCGTATCTAAAATTCCTGCACGCCGAGGAAGGCTGGGACGAATTCTTGCGCGAGCATCCCGCCGGCTTCGTCGTTCTGCCCAGAAAATCGCCGCTGGCCACGGTGCTGATGAAATCGCCCGGCTGGAAGAAGACTTACGCTGACGATGTTGCGGTCGTGTTCAAAGCCGCAGACTGAGTCGGCCGATCGGGTATCCAGGCAACTGATTTCATATTGCGCTTCCTCCCAATTCCCCGGATGATGGAGATTCTCTAGCGGCTGGATGCAGGCGCCGGCGCGCGCGTTAGTCCGTCGCCGACGTAGCGCCGGCGTCCCGCCGGCTGTCGCGGGGGCGTCTCGCCCGCGCCATCATGAGTCCAACGGATCAAAGGGAGCAATCAGAAGGAATGACTAAAAGATCGTTGCTTCGAGATCGCGGCGCAGCAGGCAAAGCGCTGTGGCTGGCACCACTCTTGCTCGCGCTGGCCGGATGTTCGGGTTCATCCTCTTCGACGACATCGTCGACCACTCCCACGCAGCCGGGAAACCCGGTGGGGGCTAATCTCGCACAGATCAGTTCCGATCCGTACACCGTCGCGCCCGGGCAGCATGCCACCGAGGTTGAGCCGCACATGCTGGCCAATGGATCGACGCTGGTCGCGGCCTTTCAGGCCGGGCGCATCGCACCCGGAGGCGCCACCGCCATCGGGTGGGCGACTTCGAGCGACGGCGGCACAACCTGGAGCCACGGCTTCCTGCCGGGACTGACGACGGGTGAGGGAAGCGGCGCGTACGCCGCCGCCAGCGATCCCGTGGTCGCCTATGACGCCAAGCATGCCGTCTGGATGATCGCCTCTCTGCCCATTTCGAACACGTCGCAGACTCCGGCCGTCGCAGTGAGCCGGTCGACCGACGGAGGCTTCACCTGGCAGAATCCGGTCAGCGCCGATCCCACCGCTCCCAGCTCCGACAAGAATTGGATCGTGTGCGACAGCTGGGCGAGCAGCCCGCATTACGGCAATTGCTATGTGCAGTGGGATGATCCGTCGGTCGCAGACGAAATTTTCATGAGCACATCGAGCGATGGCGGACTGACCTGGGGCGCTCCGGTAGCAACCGCCGGCCTGGCGCACGGCATCGGCGGACAGCCGCTGATTCAGCCCAACGGAACCGTGATTGTGCCCGTGGAAACGAGTTCCATGGCCGCATTCAGTTCGAGCGACGGCGGAGCGAGTTGGTCGGCTCCGGTAACGATCTCCAACATCCAGTTCCATGCTGATGCGGGAGGAATCCGCAGCGGGCCTCTGCCGTCCGCAGCCGTCGATGGCGCTGGAACCATCTGGGTGGTGTGGGAAGACTGCCGCTTCCGTTCCGTATGCTCGACCAACGATCTGGTTTACAGCACATCAACGGATGGCGTGACCTGGAGCGCGGTCACTCGCATTCCGATCGATGATATTTCGAGCACTGTCGATCATTTCATTCCCGGGATCGGCATCGATCCCGCGACATCGGGGACTTCGTCCCACGTCGGCCTGCACTACTACTATTACTCGCAGAGCGCCTGCACCGAATCCACCTGCCAGCTGTTTGTGGGCTACATCTCTTCGGCGAACGGCGGCGCGACCTGGAACGCTCCGAGTGCGCTGACCGGAGCCATGCAGCTCGGCTGGCTGCCGACTTCACAGAACGGATTGATGGTGGGAGATTACATCGCGACCGCATTCACCAACGGCGTGCCCCACGGAGTATTTGCCGTGGCGGAAGCCAGTGCGAGCGGAGTTTTTGACGAGGCCATCTACACTGCGCAGGGCTTGACGGCGAACGCATCGGGGCGGCAACTGTCGTCCGCCAACGACCGGCCGCTGCATAAGCTGTCTGACGCTATAGAGAAGGAATCGCCGGAGAAGGGAAGCATCCCGCCTAATCGCCGGCGCACTCAGAAATAGAGCCTAGTCGTTCGACAAGATAACCCGTTCCGGTGCGTCCTTCGTAAACCATTGTGAACGCACTCAGGAACAATCTACCGAGGAGGGCACTGTGAGCTTGACCGCCTGCGGCGAGATCAACGCCCGCAAACGCTCCATAGATTATGAATGCAAGCGAGGGGACGTGCACCTGAGCCAAATACACGTTCACCTGATGACTTCCGGCGCTTCCTGAGATAAACCTTCTGTCCACGATGGGAAGTTTCAATGTAACGGCGAGCAGATTGTCGATGCAGCTTTCGGAGGCTCCGGTATCAACCAACGCTGAAAGATTTCGCAGCCCCGGGATAGGTGCCGCTCCTCCTGATACTGGCTGGTAATTCGGGTCGAATCCTATATCGACATACAGGGTGGGGCCGTTTAGCTTCAGGAGATCAGCCCCGCTTACCTGAGGACTGCTGTCAAAACCGCATTTTGTCTGCACCATACTGGAAATAGGCTACTGACGCAGGGAGTGTGATTGCTGAAGCGCCAACTTGTCGAATCAGATACGGTCCTCGACCGAACTTCGTTACCGCTTCCTGTGCCGCTGCATCAAATGAATCGTAGTCACCCACTACTTGCTCATTGTGGATCAATATCCACCGCCCCATTTTGTGCGCTTCCAACTCACTTCTGAATTTCTCATAGGCGGCGATTTCCTGGTCAATGCTTGGCATAGTACCCTCTTTACAATCGTCAACAGATAATGGTAATCCCGCCATGCGGGAAAAACTGTATAACGGAAGGGAGCGTCCTGTCACGGCAAATTAGGAAACCTTAATCTGGGACAATTCCGAACAATTTTGCATTGTCGGGAGCGTTCCGCGAAACCGCAATCTAGAAGCGATCGTTGGTATCGATTCCGAATCCAATAATGGCGGTGACTTCCACGGGCTGGTTGCTCTTCATTGCGGGCTGAAATTTCCAGCTGCGCAGGGCAGCCACGACCTTCGCGGTCATGGTTGCAGGCCCCGCTTCCAGAACGCGCACATTCTTCAGATTCCCGTAGGCATCGAGCTTGCAGGTGACCACCATGCGCGCGTGGGGCAAGCCCTCGGCAAGATCGGTGCGGATGGCCACCGGGGCGGTCAGAGCTCCGCCAAACGGGTGCGCGGTCGAACTCTCGTCGGAGAATTCCATCACTACCGTGCCCAGCGAGGTGTCGAAATAAGTGGTGTACTTCTCGCCGTGAAGGAGGTTCTTGTAGGGCTCGAAAGCTCCTCCGGAAGTGGCTGTGGCCACGATAGTTACGTTCAGCTCCTGTCGCTGCTTCAGAGTCGAGCGTCCCGGCGCGGACGGGTCGTTGGCCGCCGGATCCGATCCAAATCCTGGCAGAGTGACGATGCTGCTGCCGCCGCTGATCTCGACACCGCGCACAGGAGGCGTTCCCGAGGCGGCGTTGCCAGCGCCGCCGGGTCCGCTCGCGGGCGAAATTCCTCCATGAGCATTTGCGTCCGAGCCTTGTCCGGCGCCGGATTTTGCCGCGCCGCTGCCCCCGCCGGAAATGCCGCTGCCGGGACCGTTGCCGTGGCTGATGCCCGCGCCTCCACCGGTTCCGCCGATGCCTGCCTTGTCACCACCAGCCGGCGACATGGCCAGCGATCCAGCGCTGCCGCTGGTCGGGATTCCGACTTTCGATCCTGGCTGGCTGGAAATCACGGCTCCGGTGTTGGATCCGCTGCCACCGTTTTTCGGCGGAGCGAGCGCAGATCCCACATCCATCGGCGAGCCCAGACCTTCGCCTTTGCGCCCTAGTCCCGATCCCGTCGTGGAAAATCCTCCACCCACCGAAGGTGGCGGAGGCACTACGTTATTCGCCGATAGCGTTCCACCCATCGCCGCGATGCCGCCGTTGTTTCCGGTACCTCCCGGAACTCCGGAGATTGAAGGCGGTGGTGGAACCACGCTGGGCGTGCCCGCATACGGCGCTGCGCTTCGCGAGTGATTGCCCGTTCCTCCGGCCGCGCCCACCGACGGCGGCGGCGCAACCACATTCGCCGCGAGAGCCGTCCCGGTTCCCCGCGCCCGCGACGGGGCGCCTGATGCGGCCGCGCTTACCGGCGGTGGAGGTACGACGTTGCCTGCGAGCGAAGGCGAACCACTCCGCTCACGGGAATTCACCGCGGGTGGTGGAGGCACGACTTCCGAAGGCCCGAAGATTTTGCCGATCAGACTGCTCATGAACGATCCTCCGCTTTGCGTCGGTGGAGGAGGCACGACAGTTCGCGAGGAATCCGGAACAGCTCCGCCTGCCCTGCGGCGAGCATCGGCTGTGATATCGGCCGAGGGCGGCGGCGCCACTGGCGTGGGCATCGTGAGCTTCGAAGTGCGCAACGTCACGCGCTCCGGAGCCGACACCGGCGGAGGCACGACGGACGGATTCGTCATCTGAACCGGAGCGCGGGAAATCTCCGGGCCAGAGGCGGTTGGCGCCGGCGGAATCACATTTGCCGCTAGCGTCTGAGCGGCGCGGCTGCTGTCGCGGGTCACGTTCGGCGCGGGCGCGACAACAGCAGTATTCAAAGAGGCTGCGGCGCGAGTGCGGTCCCGCGTTACTCCCGGAGCGGGAGGAACTACGGTTGGAATCAGAACGGGCGCCACCAGTCGGTGATCGTTGGCAACATTCGGCGCGGGAGCGATCAGGTCGGCATTCAGGTTGGGCGCAACCAGCGGCTGCTCGCGGGCGACCGCGGGTGCCGGCCCGATCACCGAATCGATGTGCACTCCGTTGCGCGTATAGTCGCGAACCACGTTGGGAGCGGGAGGAACCACGGCTCCTAAATTCTGCATCGAGCGCGACGAGCGCACGCCCTCTACCGGCGGAGGTCCTGCATCGGGCCTGACGGCGAGAAGGTTGGCCACGGGATCGTGCGATGGAGGCAGTTTGAGATTCGGGGCATCAACCACCTTGGGAACCAGCGATCCGCCGCGCGCAATCTTGATGGTCTGGCTGCGATGATAAGCCTCGTCGCCGCCCGCGCGGCCGGAGGTTCCCGCTTCGGCCCCGCCCAAATCTTCGGTGCGCGGCAGTTCGTCTCCGGTGTAATAGATCACTTCGTGGCTGGGCAGCCTGGGCGCGACGTAGGGCCGCAACTCCTCGATCTTGACCTGCACGAAAATTGCAGCGAGGATCACAAACGCCTCCAGCACATAGGAGGGAATCATGATCCGCAGCGGAACCAGGCCAAACGGAGCCTCTCCCGCCAAACGCGCTTCGGAGCGCGACAGGGCTGGCTTGATGGAGCTCAGGAATTCCTGACCGGGCGAGGACCACTCCACCAGCAGCCGCGGACTCTCGTGGGTCTGCACGGCCGGTTCTTCGAGTTGGAGAGTTGGGTTCAAGCGGAAGCCTGGTTGGAATCCTTCGCGAGGGTGATTACGATTTTATCCCCTACCGCGGTTCGCGTTGCAGTGATCGTGGAGCACGGCAATTCCAGCACCGAGAGCGAATGTCTGCGCACTGGCGCGATCCTCCAGGGCCGCAGTTGCGCCTCGGTGTGAATCACCGTCAAGGCCTGGTCGAGGTAAACCACGTCGATGGCGAACCCCATGCCCAGAGTATGAATGCCATGGCAGGGGACAATCCAGAGGCCGTCGCCGTTACGGAAGTCATCGGAAGCCAGACTCAGCAGGCCTCGGAAGCGGGTCCAGTGGGTGTCGGCGACGGCGAGGGCGGTGGCGAGATACGCCCCTCGGGTTTGATTGAAGGCTTGCCCTTGCGCCGGAAACTTCATTCCTGCCCCCGTTTGGTCTGCGGTCGATTTCGTTTCCTGCGTCTTCTAACGAGGAAGCGAAACCGGACCCAATTGCCGGATCAATCCGATGACCGCCGGTCCGATGGTCACGAAAATGATCGATGGCAGAACAAAAATTACCAGTGGGGGAACCATCTTAATCGTAGTCTTGGCGGCTTGCTCTTCGGCGCGCTGCCGGCGTTCCGTGCGCAGCGAGTCGGAATGCACGCGGAGTGCTTGCGTAACGCTGGTACCGAAGCGATCAGTTTGAATCAGTGTACCCACGAGAGCCCGGATGTCGTCAACCCCGGTGCGCTCCACCAGATTACGCAGAGCTTCGGCGCGTGGTTTGCCCGCCCGCATTTCCAGGTTCACCAGGCCGAACTCGTCGCTGAGATCAGGATGGGCGTGGTGCAAATCCTGGCCCACGCGCATCAGTGCCTGGTCGAGCGCCAGTCCGGCTTCAACGCAGATCACGGTGAGATCGAGGGCGTCCGGTAGGCCGAGGCGAATCCGCTGCTGGCGCGCCCGGATCATGCGCTTCAAGATAAAGCGGGGCAGCAGAAAGCCAAATCCGGCAAGGCCGACGATAAGAGGAACGTTGTCCAGGCCAGCCAGGAGCAGCCCGGCGAAAAGTCCGGCTCCGGCCATCAGAAGCCGCGAGCCAAAATAGTAGTTCACGTCCACGGCGTCGCGGTAACCGGCCTGGATCAACCAGCGCCGCGTCCGCGAAACGTCCGCCGGAGAAAGGGGAATGGCCTTGCCGAGAGGATCGAGCGCCTGCTCGATGCGCTCGCGCATCGCTGGTTTGTTTTCCACGGGCGCGGTCTGCTGGCCTCCGAGAGCGCGCAGGCGAGCGCCCAGCACCGAGCCTGGCGATACCACGGCCGCGCCGAAGGCGAAGACCGCCATGACCACCGTGACGAAGACGACAATGACTAAAACCAATGGCATAGTCTCTACACCTGAATCTTGATGATCTTTCGGATCACAAAATATCCGACGGTTTGCAAGGCGATTCCGGCCACCAGCAGGATATGGCCGATCGGGTCCGCGAACAGCGGGCGAATGAAGCTAGGCTCTACGACCAGCATCACGGTCACGATGATGGGCGGCATGCCCATCAGCAGGGCCATGGTGAGCCTGCCTTGCGCGGTGTAAACCCGTACCTGGCGCTGGATCTTGAAGCGTTCCCGAATCACGTAAGAAAGATTGTCGAGAATCTCCGCCAGATTGCCGCCGGTCTCGCGCTGCAACATGACTGCGGTGACGAAAAATTTTACGTCGACCAGCGGCACGCGCTCGGTGAGATTCATCAGCGCATCACGCACCGGCATGCCGAATTTCTGCTCTTCGAAAAGTTGACGGAATTCCCCGGCGACAGGTTCCGCGACCTCGTTGGTAATCAGTTCCAGCGCGGTGGTGAAAGCATGTCCGGCGCGGACCGCGCGGGCCAGGGTGTCGATGGCTTCGGGGAAAAGTTCCTCAAATTTTTCGAAACGCCGGTTGCGCTGTACGGCAGCATAAGAGTAAGGAAGCACGAATCCGATGAGCAGCGCCACACCGGCGACTTCCAGACGCTTGCTGAGAATGTAGGCCACCAGGCACGTGGCTACGCCCGCCAGCACGGAGAGAGCGAGAAAGTTGCCGGCGCGCAGGTTGAGCCCGCCCTGGGTCAGCATCTCCTGCAATTGGGAAATGCGCGCCGAACGCCGCAGCAGGGAATCGAAGGCGGGGATTTCGCTGAGTTGCTCATCCCGCAGCAAGGCCATTTCGTCTTCCGGAGCGCGCTCCGGCGCCTTGCGCTCGTTGGCGAGGCGCTCCTTGAGCAGGCGGGCGCGCGCGTTGCGCTGATCCACCAGCGACACCAGGGCGAACGCCGCACCGGCAACGACAACGAAGACGATCAGGGCCGCGATGGCCGCAGACATATCAGACCTCAGACTTCGATTCAAACAACGCCGGCCGCAAACGAGCGCCGGATGTGGCTAAGCGGTCGGTGAATTGCGGACGAATACCCGTTGCTTTGAACGCCCCGCGAACCTTTCCGTTTTCGTCGATGCCGGTACGTTCAAATACAAAAATGTCCTGCATGGCGATCGATTCCTCGGCCATGCCGGTGATCTCGGAAATGGTCACGACTTTGCGCGTGCCGTCGGAGAGGCGCGCGATTTGAATGACGGCATGAACCGCCGAGGCAATCTGATGGCGCACGGCGCGCTCGGGAATGTTCAGATTCGCCATCGATACCATGTTTTCGATACGAGCCATGGCGTCGCGCGGAGAGTTGGCGTGCACCGTGGTCAACGACCCTTCGTGGCCGGTGTTCATGGCCTGCAACATATCGAAGGCTTCCTCGCCGCGCACCTCGCCCACCACGATCCGGTCGGGCCGCATACGCAGGCTGTTGATGACCAACTGCCTCTGGCGCACTGCGCCTTTGCCTTCGATGTTGGGCGGACGCGTTTCCAGGCGCACGATATTTTCCTGCTTGAGCTGCAGTTCGGCCGCGTCTTCAATGGTGACGATGCGCTCGTAGTTCGGGATGTATCCCGAGAGCACATTGAGAATGGTCGTCTTGCCGGCGCCGGTGCCGCCCGAGACGAGGATGCTCAGCCGCCCCTTGACCATGGCCGAGAGCAATTCCAGCATCGATTCGGTCAAGGTCTGGTTTTCGATCATCTGCCGCGCCGTGACCGGTTCGCGCCCGAAACGCCGGATCGATAAGCAGGGGCCGTCCAGTGCCAGTGGAGGGATGATCGCATTGACGCGCGATCCGTCGGCCAACCGGGCATCCACCATGGGAGAAGATTCGTCGACGCGGCGTCCGACCCGCGATACGATGCGCTCGATAATCTGCATTAAATGCGTGTTGTCTTTAAAGGAGAGCGGAGTCAGTTCTAGTTTGCCGGCTTTCTCCACATAAACTTTGTCGAAGCGGTTCACCAGGATGTCGGACACATTGGTGTCTTTGAGCAACTGCTCGAGCGGTCCCAGCCCGAAGATTTCATCGAGAATCTCGCGGGACAGGCGCTCGCGTTCCGCGAAACTGAGGGGGACAACCTCGCCATTGACCGCGCTGCGGATGACAACCAGCACCTCATCGCGCGCCGAGTCGCCGGAGGTCTTGCCGAGTTTTTCCAGGTCGAGACGATCGAGAATCTTGCGATGCAGGTCGGCCTTGACCTGCTGGTAATCGGTACGCTCAAACGATTGCAGATTTGCCATACGCGCCTAGATTCCTTAAACCGACTTGAATAACGACCACGCCGTGCGCTTGACGTCGACATCGTTGCGGGTCAACTCCTGCGCCAGGCCCGCGAAGCAACGGGCAATTTCAGAACTTCTCTGGTCCATCACCGGAGTGCCCCGGTCAATCGAACTGGAGATCGCAAAGTATTGGTTGGGAACGCGCCATAGCAGCTTCGCTCCGACTGCGGCTTCGGCATCGGCTTCACTGAATCCCGGCACCTTGCGGAACCGGTTCAGGACCAGCCGAACCCGTTCTCTGCCACCGCTTTCCGCCAGGTATTGATTCACCCGGGCCGCGCTCCACAGCGAAGCTACATCGCTGCAGGCCACCAGCAGCACGGTTTCCGAAAGGCTGGCCACCAGCCGGCTAGCCGCGTCAAATCTCGACGAGGCGTCGACCACGACATAGCGGTAATGCGATACCAGCATGTCGAACAGGCGCACGAAATCGGCGGTGGAGGGATCGACGGCCGCGGGCACATTGGCCCCAGCCAGCAACTGGAGTCCGCCGCTGTGCCGCGTCATGAAACTCTCCAACAGCGAGCCATCCATGCGGTGCAGATTGCGAGTGGCGTCCGACACGTTGAAGACCGGCTTCAAATTCATGTGCAGCGCCGCGTGTCCAAGTGGCGCCAAATCAATCAACGCTGTCTGGCCATACGCCGCCTGCAGCGCCAGCGCGAGATTCACCGACACGGTGGTGGCGCCGTTTCCGCCTTTGGCGTTAATCACCGAAAAGACTTTTCCCCGCAGCCCTTCTTGCCGCCCGCGCCGCTGCGCCGCCGTCAGGCGAACGAAGGCTTCCAGCAGATCCGTGGTGTTGGTGGGCCGCTCGATAAATTCGCGCGCCCCGGCCCGCATCGCGTTGACGATCACTTGCGGCTGGTTCAGGCTTCCAATGGCGAAAACAGCGGTGTCGGGCATTTCCTGATGCAGCAATTCAATCGCGCGCAGGGCCGGTGAGGTATTGTCGTTGGGAATATCGACCAGGGTTACGTCGGGATTCGCCGAGCGTACCCGCCGTGTGACCGGGTCAGCGGCTCCCACCGGAAAACTGGCGCAACTATGCGCAGTGCGCGCCACACTGGTGCCATCCACCAGCACTTGCAACAGCGCTCGCTGTTCGTTGTCCGTGGCCACGATCACTACTGAAAGCTCTGGCATGCTACTGTCCCAGCGTTGAACCAACTGTACCGCACTCTTTTGTCGCGAGCTACTTCTGCGCGGGTTTTCCGCCTACCTGTTTATCGAACCGGTCGGTGTCCATGTAGGGCTGCGGAGTCTTAGGCCCAGGGATCGGCTCGCTGCTGGGTGAGATACGCCGCACGGTGCACAGCACCATCAGTTCGGACTTGCTCCTCTGAACGCTCTTGCTCCGGAAAAAAGCGCCCAAGACCGGAATGTCTCCGAGTCCGGGGATCTTGTTGTAGATGTCGGTCACCCGGTTGTCCATCAGGCCCGCGATCACAAAGCTCTGTCCATCCTGCAATTCGAACTCGGTCTCCGCTTTGCGTGTGCTGAGAGCGGGGACGGTGAAACCGGAGATGGTGAGCGCATCGGCAAAATCCAGCGTGCTTACTTCCGGCGCCACCTTCAAGTGGATATTGCCGCTCGGCATGATGACCGGAGTGAATTGCAGGCGCACGCCGAACTCCTTGAACGAAATGGTGACCGCGGTAAAGCCTGCGCCCGGCTGCACGATGGGGAAGGGAAATTGTCCTCCGGCCAGGAAACTCGCCTCTTTGCCGTTCACCGCGATGAGGTTGGGCTCCGCCAGAATCTGCAGCAGGTTTTTCGTCTCGAGCGCCTGGATCACCGCGCCGAAATTGATATCCGGACGGAAGATGAACAGGTTCAAAACGTTATTAATCGTCTGCCCGGTGCTGGTGGTAGTGCCGGTGCCGCCTCCGGTTCCACTGTTGGTCGTGAGACTCTGCGAGCCGAATCCGCCAAACTGCCCGGTGGTGACGGTGCCGATGTTGTTAGCCGCGCCGGTAGAAAGAAAATTTGCGCCCATCTGAGCCAGCGCCGTGCGATCCACTTCGGCAAACTTCACCTGCAACAGGACTTCTTGAGCTCCCACGGGACCGAAGGTGAGCACGTTGACGACTTTCGGGGAATAGGCGGCGGCCAGCTCCCCGGCGCGCTTGGCGACATCTTCGGTGGACACATGTCCGGAGAGCACGATGGCCGCGCGCGAGGGCGTCACGGAAATCTGCTCGTCGGGAAATACGCGATGCTCTTCCTCCGCGCAGGCGCTGACGTCGACATCGACGCGAAGATCAAAGCTGCGCGAGCGCTCCAGTTCATCCCAGATCAGAAGCGATACTTCTCCCGGAGTTTTGCCGTGCACCAGGATCTGAGTCGGCGTGATGACTTGCGCAAACGCGATGCTCGGATCGGTAACCGAAATGCGCCGCAAGCGTTCCGTCGTGTTGATCAGCAGCGATTTTCCGACCATCACTCGTAACGGCGCGGATCCTTGCGGCTGCTGAGACTGCGCCGGCAGCGTTGCCGTCGGGGTTTCTGGTGGAACTGGCGCTTGGGTCTGGCCTCCAGCGTCTGGTTGCTGCTGAGTTTCGGGGAACACAGGGCGCGCGAAGGCGGCGGTCAGCAGCAGAGCTCCCAGCAAAATCAAGCGGACATTCATCTTCAGAATTATTCCCCCGTGAAGAAACCGGCTGACCTGGACGAAGATAAATCGCGCAATCGCATCTGACGGGGTCACTTGGCGGCCTCGCAACCGTTGTCGCCGCATTTGACTATATCTGGCTTCTTGTCGCCCTGATACACCTCGACGCTCACGCCGGTCGAGGCTGGAGGAGACGGCGTAGCTTTTGCGGTCTGCATGTGATGAACCGGCGCCCGCACGGGGGCCGCTGCCATCTTGTACAAGCCTCTGGTATTGGACGACGCAACATCCTCTTGCTTGGTGTCCAGCGGATTGCGCAGGGCCAGCTGAATGTGTCCTTCTGTACTGGCCAGCGCGAGCCGCTGCGCATCGGCGGGCGTGACCAGCAGGGTGATCACCGCCGTCGTTTGCGCCTCTCCGGTGGAAGTTCGCTCCAGCGTGTGTCCGGAGGCCAGCACCGCAACATTCTGCAAGACCGTGGTGGTTTGCTCGTCGGACCCACCCGCCGGCGTTCCGGTCAGCAACACGTCTACGCGGGTTCCCGGGGTTACGAATCCGGCTACAGATACGACTTCATTGACCCTCACCGAGACTGCGCGCATGCCGGGCGGAATCAACGAGGGCAGGCCTGAGCCCGCATTTTCGCCCGCTAGCCGGTTAGGCAAAATGAACTCGCCCTTGGATATCGGAACGATGACGCCGTGTCCCAGCACATCGGAGCGCCGCCGTGGTGCGCCGGCCGGAAGATCGGCGGGGTTAATGCGGATGATCCGGATGTCGTGTTCGTCGACCCGCTGGCCGACTTGCAGATCGTTGGCGGCGACCATTACCTCAATGCCGGCGTCGCCCCCGCCTTTTCCCTGCAAGCTCTTGTACACGTACACACTGGCAAGAAAGCCGATAGCCACGGCGAGAAATCCGATCATTAACAAACGTGTCCGATTCATGCCATTTCCTTCAAATTGCTAACCCGCTGCCACGGCGACAGTAAAACCGCGGTCTGCCCACCGCAGGCGGACGATTCCTTCTTGTTCTGATAACGCTCTGCTATTGAATCGAACTGGCAACATTCGAGAACACATTGTTGGCATTGGATCCGATGAGCCGAATGGTTCCGACCACAATGACCAGAATCACCGCCAGCATCACCGCGTATTCCGCTATATCCTGCCCTTGCTGTTCGCACCAAAGTCTGCGCACAAGCTGTTTGAACATTGTCCTTTTCTCCTGCCAAGCGTGATGGTTAAGAATGGTTTCTCGGGAGCCCAGGCTGGGACACCGATTCGTGGCTGCCTCACCACTCGAACTAGGGTAATCATAACCGCATCCCGGCAGAAAGTAACAAATTCTTGCAACTTTAGGGACATCCCTAGGCAACCGGGCGGCCACGGAGCCCCTGGTCCGAAACCTCCGCCGGAAGCATAAACGGTGTGCTGTTTCCCGCGGAACCGCCGGAAGTTCATGCCCGCTCCATCTTCGACCTGCCATGGACGCAAACATAGCAACCAAAGATGGTGTCACGATACAATCGCGCCGTTCGTCTGTCAGTGATCAGGGGCGCATCCCATTCTTCCTCGATCCTATAAAACGATCGGCCGCTTTTTCCTGGTGGCGATGGTCGCAACCCACGCGTTCTTTCTTTGGACTCTGCGCCCGGCGGTGGCTCGCGGAGATCCCGATTTCACCGTGTACTACACCGCCGGCCGGATGCTGCGGGAAGGCCGGGGGGCCCAGCTGTACGATCCGCATGCCCAACTGGCCGCGCAGCGGGAATTTGCCACGGATGCGGAGACTCGCCACAACCCCCTACCCTATATCCACCCGCCGTTTGAGGCCCTGATTTTTCTGCCTCTGACTTTTCTTCCGTATGCGGCGGCCTATGTTGTCTGGAACGGGCTGAACCTGGGAATCCTGCTTGGCGTGGCGCGCCTGTTGCGCACCTCGGTGGAATGCCTGCGCCACATTTCCGGATGGGATCTGTATCTGGCGCTGCTGGCCTTCTCTCCCGTTGTCGCCAATTTCCATCAGGGCCAGGACGCCTTACTCCTGTGCCTGTTGGTGCTGCTTGCCTTCCGCGCGTGGGAGCAAGGCGCGGACTTCGCCGCTGGACTCTGGATCGGCGCGGGCCTCTTCAAGTACCACCTGATTCTTCCCTTGGCGTTCGTACTGGTTCTGTGGAGAGGCAGAAAATTCCTGCTGGGAATACTCACGGCTGCTTCCGCGGCCATCCTGATTTCGCTGACCATCGTGGGATGGCATGGGGCCCTCGCGTATCCGGGATTTACTTGGCGTGTCCTGTGGCAGCCCGGACTCGGAAGAATTCCTTTTCGCCAACTGCCCAACCTGTTGGGTTTGATAGCCGGTTGGTCGTCGGAGGAATATACCGGCTGGATTCTGCCGGCTGTGGTGCTGGCCGGTTCGATTCTGTTGCTGGCGATCGCTGTCCGCATGGGAAGGTACGCGGTAAATCGTTCATTGGCGAGAATGGCTTTCGCCTTCGCCTTGACCTCTGCGCTCTTTGTCGGCTACAGCACCAACACGTATGATCTCGCACTGCTGGTGCTGCCTATCGCGCTGGCGATCGATCATTCGCTTCGCGAATCCACGGAGCCCTCCACGCAGCGGATCGCTCTGATCCTGCCCATCCTGCCATTGTTGCTCAGTTCGCTGTGGTTCTACCTGTGGCTGCGCTGGGAGCACATCAATGTGATCGCTATTTTTATTTTGTGGTGGCTGTATGCCATGCGCAAAGAAATTTTGAGAATGAGGGCGTGCGCGGGAGCGCCCGCAACGGTCTCCGCCCTTGCCTGAGACGCTGAAGAAATCGTGCGCAGTCTTGGGAGCCGGGCTGATGGCCGCGGCCATGTGGATCTGGGTGCAGCGGATCGCTATCCCGCATCAGCAATCCGAGTCGGTGGCCAAGGGAATCCCGAGGGGCAATCTCTCCGATCTCTATCCTCGATGGCTGGGCGCGAGGGAATTGGTGGTGCATGGCCGCGATCCGTACGGTTCCGACATCACCCGTGAAATTCAGGCGGGATACTACGGGCGTCCCATCGATCCCGAGCGACCCAACGATCCCAAAGATCAGCAGGCCTTTGCTTATCCCTTGTACATCGTATTCGTGCTTGCGCCCACGGTGGGATTGCCGTTCCCCATCGTGCAAAGGATTTTTCTCTGGCTGCTCGTGTTGTTGACCGCGGCCTCGGTTCCTCTGTGGTTGCGAGCGCTGGGTTGGCGCGTCGCGACCACCTGGCAACTGGTCTGGATCATACTCGTCACCGGATGCTTTCCGGCGATCCAGGGTTTCAAGCTGCAACAATTGACGCTGCTGGTCGTCGCGCTCGTGGCCGCCTCGATGTACTGTGTCGCCCGTCGCGCCTGGGTGTGGGCTGGCGTGCTGCTGGCCCTTGCCAGCATTAAGCCTCAGCTTGTCGTGCTCGTTATCGCGTGGCTGTGCCTATGGGTCGTCGGCAACTGGAAGGAGCGGCAGTGGTTGCTGTGGAGTCTCGCCGCCGCAATGACCGTCCTGGTCATCGGAGCGGAATTTCTGCTGCCCGGGTGGATTCGCGAGTTTCGCGCTGCCTCTGCCGCTTACTATCTCTACACGGGCGGTGGCCGGTCCGTGCTGGATGTGGCGTTGACGCCTCTGTGGGGCAGGGCAGTCTCGGTGATTCTTGTGGGTGCACTCTTCGTTCTTCTCTGGAGGATCCGGCACGCCGCAGCTGACTCCAATCAGTTCCGCTGGGCGCTTTCCTTGGTGCTGGCGACCACCCTGGTCGTCGTCCCCATGTTCGCGCCCTACAATCAGCTGCTGCTGGTGCCTGCATTGCTGTGGATTCTGCAAGGCATTCAACCGCTCTGGAAGAAGAATCTCCTGTCGCGGTTTCTGATTGTGCTCACGGCGTTTGCAGTGTTCTGGCCCTGGCTGGCCGCGGGAGCGCTGGCGGTTTCGCTGGTATTTTTGCCTGGCCCAGTCGTCGAGAAGGCCTGGACCCTGCCGCTTTACACCAGCCTGGCCATTCCGGTGACAATGGTGGCGACGCTGCTCGCGGGCAAAAGCCTGCTGCCCACGAAAAGCCCCGTTCCCACTCCTCTAAAGCGGGCAGAAAGCTTGCGGTAGGCCGCGGCGTCAGAGTACTCTTGATGCGCAAGAGCCACCGCAAGCAGGCGTCTGTGGCCTGCGGCGAGGGCAAGGGCGCGCCATAACCATTCATGTCCTTGAACACTGTCAGTCATCATAGCCACCACGGCTCCGGGTCCGGAGTGTTTCCTGCCTTGGTCTTTGTGCAGGGCAGCGAGCAAAAAAACATCGTTCTGAACCGCACGCCGTTTACGGTTGGCCGCAAAGTGGACAAGGATTTGGTGATTGCCGATCCCCGCGTTTCCCGCGACCACGCCCAGATCATGCAGGAGGGCATGGAATTTTTCCTGGTGGATCTGGGCAGCAAGCACGGCACCTTCGTCAACGGAGAACGCATCCAGCGGCAGAGACTGGAGCGCGGCGACCGGCTCGAATTTGGCGCCCGCGATTCGGCGTACATCCTGTTCAACCCCGCGAATAAAACATCCAACACCGCGCGCGAATTTCTTAGCCAGATCTCCGGCATCGGCATCAAGGCCGAGACCACCGAGCTGGAAACTTTGCGCCTGTTTCTCGAAGCCGCGCGCAAACTGAACACGGCCGGTGTACTGGATGAAATCCTGATCACGATGCTCGACGTCACCCTGCAGTTGACGCGGGCCGAGCGCGCTTATGTCTTCCTGAAGGATGAAGAAGGGAAACTGCGGCTCGCCGCCGGCCGCAACTCCAAGAAAGAGCCTCTGCTCGATGACAAGACGATCTCGCATTCCATCCTGGAAGAATCGATGCGGGCGAACTCCGAGTTCCTGCTAACCGATACCAGCCGATCCCTCGACATGGCCGGACGGCAAAGCATCGTGGCTTACGATTTGCGGACCGTGGTCTGCATTCCGCTGCGCAAGATGCAGGTGCACGCCACCCGCGAAGCCCAGCCGGCGGCCGCCGCCAACGCGGCGCAGGCTCTGGGAGTGCTCTACGTCGACTCGCGTTTTGCCTCGCGCGACATCAGCGGCGTCGGCCAGGATATTCTGCACGCGATCGCAACAGAAGCCGCCTCGCTCATCGAGAACGCGCGCCTGGTGCAAGCCGAAGAAGAAGCGCGCCGTTACCAGCAGGAATTGAGTATCGCGGCCAGCATCCAGCAACGGCTGATGCAGGTAAAGATACCCGAAGTGCCGTTCGCCCGGTTGCGCGGAAGGAACCTGTCCTGTAAAGAAATCGGCGGCGACTTCTTTGATGCCTTGAATACGAAGGAAGGGCTGGCCGTGGTGCTGGCCGACGTCAGCGGCAAAGGCGTCTCAGCCGCATTGCTGGCCTCGACCCTGCAAGGGATGATTTATTCGCACCTGAGCGCCGGCATGCCGCTGCTCAACGTCATTACCGCGGTCAATCGTTTCTTTACTGACAAGCTAGTCGGCGAAAAATACGCCACCGTTCTGCTGGCTCGCCTGCGCCGCGACGGCGAACTGGAGTATGTGAACTGCGGCCACGTGCCGCCGCTGCTGGTTTGTAATGGGGAAGTCATCCGTCCTCCCCACGGCAACGTCCCGGTGGGATTGCTTCCGGATGCTACTTTCGAAAGCGCCACCTGCCAGATGAAATTCGGCGACCGCTTCATTCTGGTCACCGATGGTGTGACCGAAGCGGAGAACGCGATGGGTGATTTTTTCGAAGACTTCCGTCTGGAAGCCGCCGCCTCGAAGTCTCCCACGCTGGAAGGAATTTTCGGAGCGGTTACCGAGTTCTGCGCGGGAAATCCTCTCAATGACGATTGCACCGTCGTCGAATTGTGCTACGCGAATCCGGAAAGCTCCGCACCCGATTCCGATCCGGGATAACTTCGTTGCTATCGGGCATCGCAAGGCTTCAGTTCTCTTCCACCGTCACGCGATAATCCTTACCCTCCCAGCGATTCTCTTGCGGCCAGAAAAATGTGAACACAACCTGCCCGCCCGCCGGCATCGAGGCTGTCGGCAGATTCAGCGTGTGAATTCCCAGTCCGGTATCGTGCGTGTCGGTATCATGCGCGGTGCTCCAGTTATCGATACTCCAACGCACGAGCGCCGGCGAAAGAAGGTTCAGTCGTAGCGTCTGATGGCGCGGGACGGTGCGCGGTTTGTTGTTGAGCCTCCAGCCGAAGTGTTGCCGCCCATGCTTGTCGATCACGTAACGTTTCACGGTTTGCGGAGACTGGTCGAAAATCTTTCCGTCGCGTATCGACCGGCGCAGCTTGATGTATTCCGAGTGCGCCCAGACCAGCGGGCATGCCGATCCCGATGGCTTGCCGCGAAACAACTCGAGCGCGGGAATGTCCGCCGCGTCCCACACCTGTTCGGGTAGCAGGCGGCTTTGTCCGGCCGTGGAATTCTCCATCACGGTGAGCAGAGCTTCGGCTTCGTCGTAGTGTCCCGCAGCCAAAGCGTAATGGGCACGTTCTCCCGCCAGCAACGGCCAAGGACGGCCAATGCCGGTGCCATCGAAGGCGGAGCCATCTTTGTGTTCGCCGTATCCGTCGCCGTTATAGCGATACCAGCAGGGTCCCTGGGGAAGTTCCACCGCCAGCAAAGCGTCGATGACGCGCAGCGTGTTCACAATCCGCGGATCATCGGGCGCGCGCAAACCAAAGCGGACCAGCGCCAGCGCATCCGGGCTGATGATGTGATACGCGCGTTCGCCGTCCTGCCCCGGTGGACGATTCTTGATCGGAACAAATCCCTGCGTAGGAGAAGCTACTCCATCGCTATCCGGAGGAGCGATGCGCACGTAATATCCCTCGACTCCGAGTTGTTGCGCCAGATCGCCTCCACTGGCGTAGACCCAGCGCTCGATGTTAGCGTTCCACGCGTCCGCCGTATCGCGCATGGTCTGCGCCTGTTCCGAATGTCCGGTGAGGTCGGCAATGTCGGCCCCGGCCAGCAGCGCGGAAATTTCGGCCGCGAGAGTAAACGGCGAATAGCCTGCGTCTTCTTCCCAGCGGTCTTGCTGCGTGACCGGACCGTTGCGAATGATGAAACTGGCGGCGTTGCGTACCATGGGCCACCAGCGATCCAGTTTCCCTAAGGCCGCAGGCGCCTCGCGACGTAACAGATCGATCAGCAGGATGGGGAACGCGGTCTCATCCATCTGGATGCCGCTCCAGTAGGAACGTCCATCGAGCCACAGGTTCTGTGCCCAATTTCCTGGCGTCTCCTGGGTGGCTTCCAGATAGCGCAGCACCCGGACTGCATCGCTGACCGCCCCGGCCGCAAGCAGCGCGCCTGCGGTTTCCACCAAATCGCGGGGCCAGACCAGATGGTATCCACCCAGATCTTCATCGCCTTTGTTGAAGCCCCAGGGAATGGAAAGGCTGGCGATGATCCCCCCCAGAAAATCCTTCGATTCATGCGTGCGCAAGACTGCCGTGGAGGAACGATAGAGATCGTGCTGCCGCAGGGGCTGATCGAGCGGCAGTAATGTCGTCTGCCAGTTGCTCCACTGCGAAACAAAATGCTCGCGCAGTTCGTCAAAATCTTCCAGCAGGCTCGAACGTACATGCTGCCCAGCTTCGGTCCAGATCGAGCCGAACCCCAGCGCGAGCACGAACTCTCCGCCGCACGCAGCCAGGTCGATTTCTCCCGTACACGCAATATTGCCGTTTTCTGCGCGCGTGTATTCCCACTGCATCTCGAAATGCTGAGAAATATCCTGCCAGCCGTCGGAGGTCCCCACAAAACCCACGGAAACTTTCCCCCATGGAGCCGACGACGCCATGCTCATGGTGACTCCGTGGTTTTCCGCGAAGAACATCGGAAGGCCCTTGTAGTCGCCGATCCACCCGGTGTTTCCGTAGCCGCAATTCGCCAGATGAGGCGAGAGCAGAATGAACAGCCGGTAGTCGGAGAGCTTCCCCTGCAAGGGCTCAAAGCGCACTTTTTGCAGAACCACGTTGCGGTAGGGATCGCTGAAAACTTCCTTGTGAATCCGGTAGGAACCGGAGCGGCAGGTGTTGATCACTTCGAAAGCCGGAATGCCGGGCTGGATCGGACGGTTCTCGAACGAGCAATCCCGCTTCTCTTCCGAAAAAAAGTCCCGCCCCCTGGTTACGATGAACCCCATGTCGCGAGTGCAGGCCTGGTCTACCCGGGGGAAGTAAACTTCATTCAAAATCCCGTGGCTGATCGTGAACCATACCTTGCTGTGCTGGTTGAGGGCCGTGCCGATGCCGGTTTTGGCGCTGGAGGTCCAGCGCGGCGGAATGCCCGGCCAGCCGGGAGCATATTTTATTTGCGGATCGCTCATGGGATCGTGCTTCCTCGAACCGGGATAATCCCGGCAGATTAACAAAAGTTTTACATCGTGGGGCTATGAATTGCTCGCCAATGTCATCAAACTGTAAGTAACCTCAATCCACGCAAATTGCTACTAAGAATAGAGCGGTGATAATAGACTCTGGGGAATAGACAGCGAGTGCCGGATCATGGATAAGTATTTAGATGCGCGCAGGTGGACGCTGGTGACCACAGCCTGGCTTCTCTGCGCACTTTCCCTCGCCGCGGCCGAGGACCTCGTCAGGCCCGTTCCATCTTCTTTTCTAGATCGGGGATTCGCGGGACTCTATAACCTGGATTTTGCCGGAGCACAAAAAGACTTTGGGGCGTGGGAGAAAATCCATCCCGACGATCCGGTGGGTCCGGTCAGCCAGGCGGCCGGATTCTTGTTCTCTGAGTTTGATCGCCTGGGAGTTCTGGAGGCGCAGTTCTACGAAAATAATGATTCTTTCTTCGCCCGCCCAAAACTGACTCCTGATCCCGCAGTCCACACTCAGTTCCTCAATGCGATTACGCGGGCGGAGAACCTCGCCCATACCCGCCTCGCCAAGAACTCAAACGATCCTGACGCCCTTTTTGCGCTGACGCTATCGTCGGGGCTGCAGGCGGATTATGCCGCCCTCATCGAGAAGCGCAATCTGGCCTCGCTGCACTACACCAAAGAAGCATCTGTGTCCGCCCAACGGCTGCTGGATGTCTGCCACAACTGTTATGACGCGCTGCTGGCCACTGGCTTCAGCAAGTACATCATCGGCAGCATGGCGGCTCCGGTGCGCTGGCTGCTGCGCATGGGCGGTCTACCCGCCGACAAGCAAGGCGGAATCGCTGACCTCCAGACCACTGCCGACCACGGACACTATCTCGCGCCCTTTGCGCGCATTTTATTGGCCATCGCCTATGTGCGCGAAAAGAATAAGGCTCGCGCCATCCAGCTGCTCGCCGGCCTGCAGAGCGAATTCCCCAGTAACACTTTGTTTCCGCGCGAAATTACTCACCTGCAATCCACCCACTGAGCTTAAGACCAGCGCGGTGCGTTCCCGCTTTCTCATCCCTCCGGATCGAATCCCACAAGTCATTCATCAGAAATTCACCCGTTTGTAACCATCCTTTAACACTGCGCCGATAGAACCGTTTCATCAATTCATTGAGGAGGAATGCTTTGGCAATGCGCAAATCTGTGCTGCTGTTGGTGTGCGTCTTTCTGGCCATGCCCGTCGTTGGGCAGACCACGCTGAACGGGGCGGGCGCGACGTTTCCTTATCCCATGTACTCGAAGTGGTTCAGCGAATACCACAAACTTCATCCCGATGTGCAAATCAATTATCAATCGATTGGAAGCGGCGGCGGCATTCGCCAGGTAATGGCCGGCACCGTCGACTTCGGCGCCAGCGACATGCCGATGACCGACAAACAATTGCAGGAATATAAAGGAAAAATTCTCAATCTTCCCACCGTCTTGGGCGCAGACGTGCCAGCGTACAACATCCCGGGCGTGACTGGAGAACTGAAGTTCACACCCGAGGCCTTAGCCGGAATTTTCCTCGGCAAGATCACCAAGTGGAACGACAAAGCAATCGTTTCCGCGAATCCCGGGGTAAACCTCCCCGATAAGGACATCATCGTGGTGCATCGCTCCGATGGCAGCGGGACCACCTTCATCTGGACCGACTACCTTTCCAAAGTCAGCCCCGACTGGAAGAGCCAGGTGGGCGCGGACACCAGCGTGAAGTGGCCTCTCGGGATGGGAGGCAAAGGCAATGAGGGTGTCGCCGGAATGATCCGGCAGTTGCAAGGAGCCATCGGCTATGTGGAATTAATCTATGCCATCCAGAACAACATTCCCTACGGCAGCGTTAGAAATTCGGCGGGAGTTTTCATCAAAGCGTCTCTGGAAAGTGTGACCGCCGCGGCGGCCGCGGCTCCCAAGATGCCCGCGGATTTTCGCGTCTCCATTACGAATTCCCCTGGAAAAGACGCTTATCCGATCTCCAGCTTCACCTGGCTGTTGATTCCTGCACAATCCAAGAACGCGGCGAACGGCAAGATTTTGGTCGATTTTCTGAATTGGATGGTGAATGACGGCCAAAAGATGACCACAGCGCTGGCGTATGCGCCGCTTCCCGAGAACGTTGCGGCGAAAGAGAAGGAAGCGATCAAGCAAGTGAAATAGCAACCCTGCGGTACGGGGCACAAGTTCCACTTTGATTGGCGAAAAAAAAGGAGAGAAGCATGATGAGGTCTGCGATGAGGTTCTGCGCAATTCTATTGCTGGTCACAGCAGCGGTTGCTCAAACCAGCACCGCCAAAAAACCACCCAAGAAGAAGGCGGCCCAGGTCACCGCGGCCGACGTTCAGGCGCTGAAAGACGCTGTCGCGTCGCAGCAGGCTGCCTTGGCGCAGCAGCAGCAGGAGATTCAACAACTGAAAGATCAGTTGAGCCATAAAGATCAGGCGGTGCAGCAAGCCCAATCCGCCGCCAGCGATGCCGCCAGCAAAGCCGAAGCCGCGCAGGCCGCAGCCACTCAGCAGCAACAGTCGGTCACCGAACTGAAGGGCGACGTTACCGACCTGAAGTCGAACATGGCCAGCACCGCCACCACTCTGCAGGAAACACAGAAGACCGTTCGCGAAGCCACGGAGAGTCCCTTAGCCCTTCACTACAAGGGAATCACCATCACTCCGGGAGGCTTTCTGGCGGCAGAAACTGCGCGGCGCTCGCGTGCCTTGGGCGCCGGCCTCAACACACCGTTCAACAGTGTGCCGATGCCCGGCGCCTCGACGACGAACATCTCCGAGTTCTTCGGATCTGGACGGCAGTCTCGTATCTCGATGCTGGCCGAAGGCCGCTTGAAATCGGCGAAAGTCACCGGCTACGTGGAGGCAGACTTCCTGTCTGCCGGTGTTACTTCCAACAACAACGAAAGCAATAGCTACACGCTTCGTCAACGCCAGGCCTGGGGCCAAGCTGCCCTGAATAACGGCTGGAGCTTCACCGGCGGCCAACAGTGGAGCCTGGTGACCGAAACTAAAGTCGGCATGGACAATCGCACCGAAGCCCTTCCGATGACCATCGATCCGCAGTACGAAGTCGGTTTCAGCTGGGCGCGTCAGTATGGTTTCCGCGTCACCAAAAACTTTGGGAACAAGGTATGGCTGGGCGTGGCAGTCGAAAATGCCCAGGCAACCCTTACCAGCCACGGCAATGCTTCCAACTTCCTGGTCGGAACGGCCGGCGTGACCGGCGGTCTCTACAACAACCAGGCCAATTATTCCTTCAACCCATCGCCCGACATCATCGGCAAGCTGGTCTTTGAGCCCGGCTTCGGACACTACGAGATCGTCGGAGTTTACAGCCACTTCCGCGATCGCGTTTTCCCCTGCGAAGACGTCAGCTCGACGACGCTCTGCATCAGCACCACAACACCCGGTCCAAATGCTCTCGGCGCGTACAACAGCACGAAAGATGGCGGTGGCATCGGCGCCAACGTCCGCTGGTCCTTTTACCACAAGCACATCGACTTTGGACTCCACGGACTCGGCGGCAGTGGAATCGGCCGCTACGGTTCAGCCGGCTTGCCCGATACGGCCGTCCACGCGGATGGAACTCTCTATCTGGTGAAGGATCTTCAGGGCAACACCACGTTCGAGTTCCACTATCCGAAATTCGATATCTACTTCAATACCGGTGCCGAATATGCGGGGCGCGCCGCCAGCTTCGACCCCCACTTGGGTACGAGTGGTACGGTGGTTGGCTACGGAGCACCCACGTTCAACAACACCGGTTGCGGAACCGAGACCGGTCCGGGTTCGGGCGGATTCGCGCCCGGCAGTCTCGGTAAATGCACTGCCGACACGCGGGTCATCATCGAAGGCACAGCTGGCTTCTGGCACCGCATCTACAGTGGTTCCAAAGGCCGCGTGCAGTGGGGCCTGCAATATTCCTATCTCGATCGCCAGAGCTGGTCGGGAGCGGGTGCAGAGCCCAAGGGCATCGACAACATGATCTTCAGTTCGTTCCGTTATTACTTGCCGTAAGGCGGACGAGGCGATCACGAGGCGAAACAATATCCGCGGCACTTGGATGGTCGTCCGAGTGCCGCGTTTTTTTGTGGAGCATCGTACCGCTCTTGAGCGGCAGTGGGTGACTTTGAATTCTGGATATCGGCTATCGAGGGGTCATCCCGAAAGCCGGCGCCTTTCAGCCGACTGAAGGATCTCATTTCCTCTGACGTCGTGGGTGGGAGATCCCTCCCTCCGCCTGAAAAGCGGCTCCGGTCGGGATGACGCCAATTCTGAACGGTTCTGGATTTCAAACTGAGCCGCTACCCTCTTGGGTCATGGCCGGATGATCCTCAGCCGGATGCTTTATACTGGGGTTCCTGACTGCCTCTCCGACGTCATCTAGCACTCGCCGGCGAGGTATGATTCAAGCGAATCGTTTCAGCAAGCGCGTCCATGGCCCGCATTTCACTGGATAACCCTCAGTACTTTCTCAACCGCGACACTTCCTGGCTGGCGTTCAATCGCCGCGTCCTCGAAGAGGCGGAGGACGAGGGCAATCCTCTGCTCGAGCGCCTGAAATTTCTCTCGATCTCCGCCAGCAATCTCGATGAATTCTTCGAAGTCCGTGTAGCCGCCATGATGCAGCAGATCGAAGACGGCTACAACGAAGCCGGTCCCGATGGCCTGACTCTGGCCGCCAAGCGCGACACGCTCAACAAGCTGACTCACGAGTTCGTCGACGACCAGTACGACTGCTGGAATGACCGCCTGCGTCCCGCTCTCTGTGAGAACGGCATCCGAGTGCTGGGCCTGCACGAACTCAATTCCGAGGCGTTGCGCTTCGTCGAGGAATACTGCGAGAAAGAACTCGACCCGCTGCTGACCCCAGTGACGGTCGATCCCGCGCATCCTTTTCCGCGCGTCATCAACAAGGCGCTGTGCGTCGCCTTTTTGTTGCGCCGGCGCCGCCGCTCCGCCCTGACTTACACCGGAGTCGTCTCCGTTCCCCGCGCCTTGCCGCGCCTGATCCGCCTGCCCTCGCAAGACACCGTCGACTTCATCTTTCTCGCGGACCTGGTCGCGCATCATGCGGTCCGCATGTATCACGGCTACGACATCGTTTCTTCCGCGCCCTTTCGCGTGACGCGCAACAGCAATCTGTATTTGGCCGAAGAAGAAGCCCGCAGCCTGTTGGAGTCGGTCCGCACCGAACTGCACAACCGCCGCAAAGGCGATGCCGTGCGCATGGAAATCGAGGCCGACGCCGATCCGGAAATTATCGACCGCCTGCGCACTGTGTTCGAACTCGATCCCTGGCAGGTGTTTCCGGTCAACGGTCCCGTTAACCTCCTGCGCCTGTTCAATGTCCACGAGCAGGTGAATCGCCCTGACCTGAAGTACCGGATGTTTTCCCCGCGTGAATTGCGCCTGACCGCGAAATCGAAAGATCTGTTCGAAGAACTGCGCGGACACGACATCCTGCTGCATCACCCGTTCGACTCGTACGACGCGGTCGTGTCGTTCATTGAGGCCGCGGCCGCGGACGAGCACGTTCTTTCCATCAAGCAGACACTGTACCGCACCAGCGAGCATTCGCTCATCGTGCCATCGCTGATTGACGCCGCCTCGCGCAAGGAAGTCACTGCGGTCGTGGAATTGAAAGCGCGTTTCGATGAGGCCTCCAACATCCGTTGGGCGCGCGATCTGGAGGACGCCGGGGTGCAGGTGTTTCACGGCCTGGTGGGATTGAAGACACACTGCAAGCTGTCGCTGCTGGTGCGCCGCGATCCGGACGGCGTGACCCGCAGTTACGCGCACATTGGCACCGGCAACTACAACGCCACCACGGCGCGAATCTACACCGACCTGAGTCTGCTCACTGCGGATCCGGAAATCACGCGATCCGTGCACGACGTCTTCAGCTTCCTGACGGCCTACGCCGAGAACCCCAGCTACGAGCCGCTTCTGGTAGCACCTCTCGACTTGGCCGAGAAGTGCATTGCGCTGATCGACCGCGAAGCCGAGCACGCCCGCCAGGGAAAGCCGGCCCGCATCATCGCCAAGATGAATGCGCTGCTCGACAAAAATATTGTGCAGGCTCTTTATCGGGCCTCGCAGGCGGGAGTGGAAATCGATCTGATCGTGCGCGGGATTTGCGCTTTGCGCCCCGGTATCCGTGGCGTCAGCGATCACATCCGGGTGCGCAGCATCGTGGGGCGCTTCCTGGAGCACAGCCGTATTTACTATTTCGCTAATGGCGGCGAAGAAGAAATTTATATCGGCAGCGCCGATTGGATGCCCCGCAATCTTTACGAACGCGTGGAAGTGCTGGTGCCGCTGCGCGACGAAATGCTGCGCCAGCGCGTGCGCCACGAAATCCTTGACGCGTATCTAGTGGACAATCGCAAGTCCCGTGTGCTGCTCCGCGACGCCACTTACATCCGCGCCTGGCAGCCCCTGCACGGCAAACGCAACCGCCGTCCGCCCACGGGCGCCGCCGCTTTCAGCGCGCAGGATTTCCTGATGAGCGTGGCCGAAGGGAAGGCCCCGGCCTTGCTCCCCGCGCCGGCTTCGCCGCGAAGGCGTAAAGTAGTGATGGAAAGGGAATGATAAGCGGCAATGATCCTCTACTTCTTGCGCCACGCCAGCGCCGGCGAGCCCCTCGCCAATCCGAAAAAAGACGAAAAACGCGCCCTCGATAAGGAAGGCATCGAGCAGTGCGGCTACATCGGCCGCGCCCTAGCAGCTTTAAACGTTCAGGTTGACGCCATCGTCTCCAGCCCTCTGAAGCGCTGCACGCAGACCGCTTCGTTGGTGGGAAACGAACTCGGTTACGAAGGAAAGTTGCAGATGGACGCCGCACTGCGCCCCGCTGCCGGTCTCCCCGACTTCCGCAAGCTTCTGGAAAAATATTCCCGGCAGGAAGCCATCATGGTCGTGGGACATAATCCCAACTTGAGCCAATTCCTCGGCTCGCTGATCAGCGACTCCGGCTGTGAGGCTTCCTTGGACTTGAAGAAAGGTGCTGTTGCGCGAGTGGAAATGCGTCGCACTTCGGGAACGCTGCACTGGTGCCTGACGCCGAAGGTCCTACGTACGCTCTACGACACGGCTGTCGAGAGCTCCCGTCCGAACACTTCCCGGAAATAGTCGCGCTCTTTTTCGATTGCCCAGAGCTCCAGATCGACGCCCATGCGCCGGCGCGGCAGCAGAGTTAACTTGACTTCGGCCGAGCGTACCCCGATCCTCACTTTTTCGACGGCGCGGCTTCGTCCCAGGTTCAGAGCCCGCGCCAGCCGGAGCAGCACAATCGCTTTCTGCACGTCGGCGCGGTCGACACCGTCGACCAGTTTCATGGGGCCGTCTTCCATAGTCGGCCGCGTCTTTCCCAGGTAGCGAGCAATGGCCGCAATATTTCGCCGCTGCTGCGGTGTGTAGCCGAGAATCTCGGAGTTCGAAATGATGTAGTGCGCATGCCGGTGGCGCCCGTTCCGGTTCACGTAATCTCCCACCTCATAAAGCATCGCGGCCGCCGAAAGCCATTCGCGATATTCCGGCGGCAAACGATGCACCGATCGTAGCGCCGAGAAAAGCAGCAGAGCCGCATCGCGAACATCGAGAGCGTGCTTGCGGTCGACATGGTAATGCGCGACCGCATGGATGATGGATTCGCATCGTTCCGATTCGATTTGCCGCCCCGACCGCGTGCTGCGGTCGTAGTCGGCGGCCATCTGCGCCAGGATCCCGTCGCGCAAGCCCAGCGGCGAATAGCGGAATCCCTTTAGATGCAGACGGTCTATCAGTTCGTGATAGACGGTGGCCCCGGCTACGATGATCTCCGCCCGCCGCGGCCCGATGCCTTCGATCTTTCTCCGTTCCGCAACCGGAAGCCGCGCCAGTCGCTTGGCGATTCGCGTCATTTCCGCGCGCGACACTACGTTCCGCTGGCGTCTTTCGCCGCGCCGTAAATGGCTGGCGACCGCCGCCAATGCCGCCGCTGTGCCCGAGGTAGCGATGACGTTCCTGACTCGAGCGTCGGCGATCCGGTCCACAATGCGGTTCACTTCGCGCGCTACGAAACCGCGCAGGCGCTTGAGTTCTCCCTTGCGCGCGGGATCGTGACTCAGAAACTCATTGGTCAGCCGCACTGCGCCCAAAGGAAGACTTGCGGCGTCGCGGATATGTCCGCCGTGCGTCACGGTCAATTCGCAACTGCCACCGCCGAGATCCATCAGCAGCGTCGGGGAACGGTCGACCCGCGATCCCGAGACCAGTCCCAGGTGAATCAGCCGCGCTTCTTCCACACCAGAGATGATTTCGACTCGCCATCCGGTAGCCGAGCGCACCCACTCCAGAAACGCCTGCGAATTATACGCATCGCGCAGCGCGCTGGTCGCCACCACGCGCACGCTGTCGGTGACGATCTGTTGCGTGGCCCGGTGAAATCGGCGCAGCACTTTCACCGTCTCCGCCATCGATTCCGGGGCAAGAAATCCAGAGCTGAAAACGCCTTCGCCCAGGCGGGTGACTTCGCGGTCTTCGTGCAGTGGGTGAAGTCGCGCTGCCTGCAGGCGCGCAATCTTCAGCCGGACGGAATTGGAACCGATATCGACTGCGGCAAACGTGGGCATAGTACGAAGCCCCACAGTGTACCGCAGAAGGGAAAAGCTCCACCGAAGTTTCGAGATGGTGGCGCAACAGCTTTACTGGTTGGACATTTCTCCGCGGCGCGATCAGTGGGTCGCACTCAGCCTTGAAGGTTTGCAGAGCAGCTAGGCCGCCGCTTCGTCAATAACCGAGAGCGTTTTCTTGCTCGCCTTCACATCCGAAGGCATGGTTTGCACGGCGCCGCGGATCGTCTCCGGTACGCTGACCGCGTTTACCGCGTGGCGAAACTTACCCTGGGTAACGTTGTGCAGCAGTGCTACTAACGAAGACTGGTTGACTTCCCCCAAACGCTGCTTCGCGGTTTCGGTCAGCAGTTGCCAATCGTGCCAGTTGCCCAGCGCGTCCTGCATGCGCTTCAACTCCGCGATGAACTGCGTGGCTGCCGGGGATTTCTCGGCCAATTCCGCGGCGTAGCGCGCTCGCTTCACCGCAATCCGGCAGCGGTGCAGCTTTTCCGCGTCCATGGCCGGACCCGCGCTAATCCCCGAGGCCAGCATCTGCCGCGCGATCACTAGGGGATCGCGCGCGCCCTCCGTTTCAAAAGTCTTATACGCCTGTTTGAGTCGCTTGCTGATTTCCCGTATGTCACTCTTATGCAGCAACTTCCGCAGCTTTACCTCACGTTTCAGGCGAAGTTCAATCAGGCCTTGCATCAACTGCGTCTTGCGCCGCGGTTCTTGCGGGATCTTCAGGCTGCGCAGGGCCTCCAGTTGCACGTCGAGGTCGCGGACCTTCCCGGCCCGCCGCCGGATTGCGTGCAACATTTTCAGCAGCTTTTTCTGATTGCGATCGCGACGCGGCGCGATTTTCTCCAGCAAGGTTTCCAAACGCCCCGCAGAGGTACGAAAGCCGTGGATGGCTTTCGCATGTTTCTCCGAGGAGAGTCGAGCTAGCTCGCGCTCAGTTTTACGAAAAATGCTTTGTACTTGTTCGGACGAAATTGCCATAAATGAACTAAAAAACCTGTATCAAGATCCAATGAAGAATAAGCTTCAGCCTGTGAGTCTCAAGACTTGCCAAACTCGCTCAAATTTGGAAAATTTTGACCAAGCGGACCGACGCAGTACCCCAGGAAAAAAGCTTGGCTCATTTTAACACCTTTGTAACAACTCTCTGTTACGGTGAAAGAGATGGCCAACCGAGCATCCTCACGGCCTGATATGCCTGGTCCGCAACCAGTTGCAGCCACGAAGGTTACATCAATGACGGTTCTGGCCGCGCCGCTTCAGAAAGCATCCAGCGGTGAGCTTCCCGACCGCGTTTTCCGCTCTGCCATCACGGCTTGCGGTCTGTCTGTCCTCGTATTGTTGGTTCTGATCGTTTACGAACTGATGGCGCGCTCCAGCCTCTCCTGGCATGCCTTTCACTTCAAGTTCTTCGCCACCAGCGACTGGGATCCCGTCACCGAGCAGTTCGGAGCGCTGCCTTTCATTTACGGCACGCTGGTTTCGTCGCTGGTAGCCCTCATTATTGCGGTTCCGCTCTCGATCGGAGTCGCCGTCTTCACCACCGAGATGTGCCCGAAAGCCCTTCGCGGTCCGCTCTCATTCTTCGTTGAACTACTGGCTGCCATTCCCAGCGTCATCTACGGGCTCTGGGCGATCTTCGTGCTCGTGCCTCTGCTCAGCAACTACGTGGAGCCGTTTCTAGGCAAAACTCTGGGTTGGACGGGATTGTTTGTCGGTCCCGCCTATGGCGTCGGTATGCTCGCCGCCGGCATCATCCTGGCGATCATGATCGTGCCCATCATCTCCTCGATCACGCGCGAAGTGCTGATGGTCGTCCCCCAGAATCAGCGGGAAGGCGTGCTCGCCCTCGGGGCCACGCGCTGGGAGATGATTCGCGTGGGCGTGCTGCGCAATGCCCGCGCCGGCATCGCCGGTGGCATTATCCTGGGGCTGGGACGCGCGCTCGGAGAGACGATGGCCGTCACCATGGTGATCGGCAATCGCCCCGAGATCGCGAAATCTTTGTTTGCGCCCGGATATACAATGGCCAGCGTCCTGGCCAACGAATTCAGCGAAGCCACCGGGGACACGTATCTGTCGGCTCTGATCGAGATCGGCCTGGCGCTCTTTCTTGTGACCATCATCGTGAACGCGCTCGCGCAACTGCTGGTGTGGACCGTAACCCGCGGCCAGCCTGCGAGGGGACATGTCTGAGCCAGTCACCTCCGTTCGAGTCATCGTGCCGCCCATCAGTTTGCGCCGTCGCGCGACCGATCGCGTCATGACCGCGATCGCTGTTTCTACCGTGGTGATTGTGCTGGCTCCGCTCATCGCCATCTTTGGTTATCTCCTCTATCGCGGCATCGGCTCGATCAACTGGGCATTTCTCACGCAGCTTCCCAAGCCGGTGGGCGAGGTCGGCGGCGGCATGGCCAACGCGATCGTAGGATCGGTCTTCATCCTCGCCATTGCCAGCATCATCGGTGTGCCTTTCGGCGTGGGAGCCGGCATCTATCTCGCGGAATTCGGCCGCAATCGCTTCGGCAGCGCGATTCGCTTCACCGCGGATGTATTAAACGGCGTACCCTCGATCGTGGTCGGCATCGTCGCCTACGCCATCGTCGTGCTCTATCAGAAGCATTTTTCGGCCCTGGCCGGCGGCGTCGCTCTCGCCATCATGATGGTGCCGACCATCTGCCGGACCACCGAAGAAATGCTCTTGCTGGTTCCGCAAGCTCTGCGCGAAGCCGCTTTCGGTCTGGGTATTCCGGCCTGGCGCACCACGCTTTCCATTGTCTTACGCACGGCAGCGTCGGGCGTCATCACCGGAATCATGCTGGCCTTCGCCCGCGTTGCCGGAGAAACCGCGCCGCTCCTGTTTACCGCTTTCGGCAATCAATTCTGGAACCTCCGCTATAACGAGCCGACGGCAGCTCTGCCTCTGCAGATTTTCGTGTATGCAATTTCTCCCTATGACGAGTGGCACCGGCAGGCGTGGGCCGGGGCTCTGGTATTGATCATTCTTATCGTCACCGCGGTCGCGGCTGTGCGTTACGTGGTCCGCCGCGGCACGTTCGGAGCGGCATAATTTATGGGAGTCGGAATTCAGGTCGAAAAGCTGAATGCCTGGTACGGCAAAGGCCAGGCTTTATACGACATCAACCTCAAAGTCGCGGCCAATCATGCCACGGCGCTGATCGGACCCTCGGGATGCGGCAAGTCGACATTCATTCGGTGCATCAATCGCATGCACGAAACCATTCCGGAAGCCCGCGTGGAGGGCCGCGTCCGCATCGGCGAAATTGACGCCTACAACGGAACTTCCGCTACCCAACTGCGCCGCCGCGTCGGCATGGTGTTTCAAAAGCCGAATCCATTTCCCACCATGTCGATTTACGACAACGTCGCCTCCGGCCTGAAGCTCAACGGATTTCGCGAGCGCCGCAAGCTCGACGAAATCGTCCAGCGTTCCCTCGAAGTCTCGGCTCTGTGGGATGAAGTCAAGGATCATTTGCACAAGAAATCCGGAGCCAGCCTCTCCGGCGGACAGCAGCAGCGCCTGTGTATTGCCCGCGCCCTCGCCGTGGAACCGGAAGTCCTGCTGATGGACGAGCCTTGCTCCGCCCTCGATCCTATCTCCACCGGAAAAATCGAAGAGTTGATCTTTCAGTTGAAAGAGCGGTATACCATCGTAATTGTGACCCATAACATGCAGCAGGCGGCGCGCGTCGCCGAGTTTACTGGATTTTTCCTGCTGGGCAAGTTGATCGAGTTCGACAAAACGGAAAAGATCTTCACCAAGCCGTCGGACAAGAAGACGGAAGACTACATCACCGGCAGATTTGGATAAGGATTAGGAAGGGTTTCGAGCATGCGCACGCGCTTTCAGCAAGGGCTTGACGATCTGCGGCAACGGTTGCTTCGCATGGGCGGACTGGCGGAGCAGGCGGTGGATCGCGCCCGCCAGGCTTACGTTGAGCGCGACCTGACGCGCTGCCAGATGGTGCTCGAAAGCGAAAGCCTCATCAACACCGCCGAACGCGAAATCGATGAAGCCGCCTTCGATTTGCTCGCCATGCAGCAGCCCATGGCGGTCGATCTTCGTTTCATCCTCGCCGTTACAAAAATCAATTCCGACCTGGAGCGCGTCGGCGATCAGGCGGTCAATATTGCCGAACGTGTGATGGACATGGTCGAGCTCCCGACCGCCGATCTGCCGGTGGATATCGCCCGCATGGGCACTGCCGTCAGCGCCATGGTGCGCCGCGCCCTCGAATCGTTCATCGAAGGCAAGGTCGAGCTCGCGCAGGCGGTCCTCGAAATGGATAACGTCATCGATCGCATGCGCGACGATGCCTTCATCCAGCTGGTCAAGACGATGAATGATCATCCGGAAATTGTGCGCCAGGCGCTCGACGCGTTGCTGGTCGCTCGCAATCTGGAGCGCGTCGCCGACCACGCCACCAACATTGCCGAAGACGTCATCTTCTGGGTGCAAGGCTCCGACGTGCGCCATAATGTTCACCCGGAAGAGGAAAGCCAGCAATCAGACCGTCCCACCACGCGGGCCTCAGGGATCTAAAAGGCTCGCATGTGGGCATTCGCATGTGGGGACATGCCGCCCTCGGCTGTCCGGTCGAGCGCAGCTCGACGGCATTACTCGCGCGGTCCTGCGGCGCCTTCGTAGGTGCCGGCTTTGACCGGTCACGCCGGATTGCTTTAGGCTCATCACCTCTTTCGTTTCTAACTCCAATCTTCGCGGAGGCGCCGTGATCCGTTCGATCTGCCATCTTTCGATGTATGTCGTGCTGACCGCCGCTGTGGCTCTCGCCCAATCGCCTTCACCCGATCACACTTCGATCAATCTGCCCACGAGCAAGATGCTGACCGTCCCCAGCCCCGGCCGCATCGCCAGCACCAACAGCTTTCCGGCAACTATGGTGGTTAGTCCCGATGGCCGCTACGCCGCTCTGTTGAATGACGGATACGGAACGCAGGAAACGCTCGCCCACCAGTCCATCGCGGTCCTCGATTTAAAGACGAATCGGATCGTGGACTATCCCGACGCCCGCCTCAGCGACGAGGCCCACCAAAGCTATTTCCTCGGATTGGCTTTTAGTTCCGACGGCAAGCATCTGTTTGCGTCCGTCGGCTCGCTGTCCGATCCCACAGGAAGAAAATCGGGCGACACGGGAAATGGAATCGCGGTTTACAGCTTCACCAACGGAAAGGTCGCGCCCCAGAGATTCATCCCAATTCCTCTTCAACCGCTGTCTACGGAAAAGAAGCTCGCGGTCGGCCTGAAGGCCCCGCCGCACACGGCGATCCCTTATCCCGCCGGCATGACTGTGATTTCCGATGGAGGCCACGAGAAGCTTCTGATCGCCAACAATCTGTCCGACAACGTCGTGCTGCTCGATCCCGCCACGGGAAAAGTTCTGCAGACCTTCGATCTCAGCTCCAGCGATCTTGTGCCGTCGTCCTATCCCTACACGTGCGTTGCAACCCGCGACGGGCGCCGCGCCTGGTGCAGTTTGTGGAATGAATCGCAAATAGCGCAGCTCGACCTGACCAGCGGAAAGGTCGAATGCCGGATCAAGCTCAAACAGCCGGAAGATCCCGTTGCGCCGGGCTCGCATCCCACAGCAATGCTCCTGAGCCCAGACGACGAGACACTCTATGTCGCGCTTTCGAACTTTGATCAGGTTGCTGTGCTTGCGACCGCTGACGGGACGATTTCCCGTGTTTTGGAAACAGTCCTGCCACAAAAGTTTTCGGGAGCGTTCCCCACTGCTCTGGCGCAGTCCATGGATGGACTGCGACTATTTGTCGCCGATTCTTCGTTCGATGCGGTTGCGGTATTCGATTTGTCAAAGAAAGCATCTCATCTCGACGAGACTCATCCACAGGCTCTCGGTTTCATTCCCACCGACTGGTACCCCTCCGCCCTCGCGGTTCACGGCGACGATCTCCTCATCGCCACCGCCAAAGGCGAAGGCACGCGTCCGAATAAAGACATGGGCAAGACGGTCTACGAGACCAAGCACAAGGAACATCCCTACATCCCCACGCTGCTTAGAGGATCGATCGCGCGCCTCAATATTCCCTCCACGCTCGCCCAACTTCCGCAGCTTACGCAGATTGTCGAGCGCGACAACCTCATCCACGCCGATCCCGGAACCATCGCCTTCGCCGGCGGCCAAAATCCCATTAAGCACGTCATCTACGTCATCAAGGAAAACCGCACCTACGATCAGATTCTTGGCGACCTCAAGGTCGGCAACGGCGATCCTTCGCTCACCATGTACGGCGAAGACATCACGCCCAACGAGCACAAACTCGCGCTGCAGTTCGGCGTGCTCGACAATTTTTACGATAGTGGGGAAGTTTCCGGCGACGGACATCTCTGGTCCACCGCCGCCATCACCAGCGATTACAACGAGAAGACCTGGCAGATTGCCTATCGCGGCAAAGAGCGCACCTACGATTTTCAGGGGCAGGTGGCCGACGAATATCCGCTTGACCACAACATGCCTGACGTCGACGATCCCGGCACCGGCTTCCTTTGGGACAATCTCGCGCGCAATCACGTGAGCTTTCGCGATTACGGAGAATTCGTCAACGCGGAATGGTGCAACGAGAAATTGAAAGCGGCGAGTCCCAAGCAGGGAACTCTTTCGGGGCAGGAAACGAAATGTCCGCGTACCACCGTTGCGCAGGGTGGCACGCTCCCGCCCAACGTGGGCGATCCGCATGGCGGCCGGAGTCCGTGGCCGTGGGCCGTGCCCTTATTCAGCGGCGTGAAGCCGACCAAGGCCGAATTGCGCGATCACTTCGATCCGCTCTTCCCGGATTTCAACACCGACTATCCCGACCAGCTGCGCGCCGACGAATTCCTCAACGAGTTTGGCGCGTTCGTTCACGCCCGCCAGGAAAATGAAGGCCCGAAGTTCGAACTGCCCTCGTTTGTCCTGCTCTACCTTCCCGACGATCACACCGGCGGCACGCGCCCCGAGAAGGCTCGTCCCGCGGCCAATATCGCCGATAACGACCTCGCCCTCGGTCGCGTCGTCGACGCGGTCTCGCATAGTCCTTACTGGGATGACACGGCAATCTTCATTCTGGAAGACGACGCCCAAGATGGTGCCGACCACGTCGATGCCCACCGCTCCATCGCCTTCGTGGTCAGCAAATATTCTCCGGGATCCGCGGATCAGCCCAACGTGGAGCATCGTTTCTACACGACCGTAAACCTGATTCACACGATGGAAATGCTGCTCGGCCTTCCCCCGATGAATCAGAACGACGCCTACGCGCCGGTGATGTCGGGACTATTCAAAGGCCCCGGCGATCAGCTTCCATACAAGGCCGACTACCGCAACGAGAAAAACGGGCTGATCTACGAGACGAACCGGCGCGAGGCGCCAGGAGCGCAGCTTTCCGAGAAAATGGATTTCTCCCGTCCCGACGCCGCCGGGGCCGCTCGTTTGAACCGCGTGCTGTGGGAAGATCAGAAGGGATCGCTGCCGATGCCGGCGCCTAGACACACCGTATTCGCGGAAGGGCAGGAGTAGCGCCGGTTTCGGCGGCACTGCTCCTGCCATCTAATCTGGTTAGGTCTGCTTAGTTCAGGTTCACCGATTCCTCCAGCGGCAGGTTCTGCGACGAGCCCCCCACCATGAATCCGTACGCTCCCGGAATCAGCTGCCAGCCGTTCTGCTGCACGTTGAAGATCGAGAGATATTTCGGATCCACATCGACGGTGACTTCCTTGCTCTGGCCCGCTTTCAGCGGAATCTTGCTCCATCCTACCAGCCGCTTCGGAGGCTCCGTCGCCGCGGCCGGCAGGGACGCATAGACCTGTGCCACTTCGGCTCCGGCGCGATTGCCCGTATTCGTCACCGTGAATGTGATGCGCGGAGCCTTGCCCGGCGTCACGTGCAGATTCGAGTACGAATAGGTCGTATACGAGAGCCCGAATCCAAACGGAAACAGCACCGGCTTATTTTCCGCGTCATACCACTTGTAGCCGACCTTCACTCCTTCGTCGTAGGTGACCTGGAACGGAGGCAGCCCGGGAGCGATCTGTTTCCAGGGCTCCGGCTGATGTGGTTTTGGAACCGATTCCTTCGGAGGCTTCACCAGCACGGGATGAGGCAGATCCGCATCACTGCGCGGGAACGTCACCGGAAGTTTCGCGCTGGGATTGACATCGCCGAAGAGCACATTGGCCACTGCATCGGATCCGCGGCTCCCGGCATACCAAGCTTCCAGAATCGCGCTGACCTGCCCAGCCCACGGCATGGTCACCGGACCGCCGCTCTCCACCACAACGACTGTATGAGGATTGGCGGCTGCCACCTGCGCGATCAGTGCGTCCTGATGCTCGGGAAGACTGAGGCTGGGCAGATCCATGTCTTCGCTCTCCCACTGATAGACAAAGACGATCGCCACGTCGGTGCTTTTGGCCAGGTTTGCGGCCTCCTCCGGATCAGCTCCCGAGTCAAACCGCACATTCGCGCCGGCAGCCTTTGCCTGAATGGATTTCAGCGGCGAGGTCGGGAACCACATGGGCTCCAGCCATCGCGTCTGGCCTTTTCCGGGGGGCAGAATCGCGTTCCCGCCCGGCGGATCCACCTGTGCCGAACCGCCGCCGGAAATCATTCCCACGTCCGCATGCGGACCGATCACGGCGATGCTGTGGACCTTCGCGGCATCAAGCGGAAGCTGTGCGCCATCGTTTTTCAACAGAACAATGCTTTGTTCCGAGATCTTTTGCGCCACTTGAAAGCCTCTCATCACGTCGACCACGCTCTTTTGCGGAGGATCGTCGACCACACCTGTGGCAAACATGGAGCGCAGAATGCGGTGCACGTGGTCGTCGAGTTCCGCCTTCGGGATCTTGCCCGACTCGACCGCCTTCTTGAAATCGTCGCCATAGAAGATCCAGCCCGGTTCCTCATGATCCAGACCGGCAGCCGAAGCTTTTTCCGTGCTGTGGGTGGCTTGCCAATCCGACAAAACGAAGCCCTTGAAGTTCCAATCCTTCTTGAGCAGATCGTTGAGCAGGTATTTGTTCTCGCAGGCGTAGTTGCCGTTCACGCGGTTATACGAACACATCACAGCCGCGACGTTGCCCTCCGGAATTCCGATCTCAAACGCCAGCAGATCGCTTTCCCGCGCCGAGCGCTGGTCGATATTCACGTTCACTGCATTGCGCCCGCTCTCCTGATCGTTCAAGGCGTAGTGCTTGATGTCGCCAATAACATGCTGCGCCTGCAAGCCCTTCATCACCCAGCCCACCATCTTCCCGGCGAGAATGGGATCTTCGCCCAGATATTCGAAGGTTCTGCCATCGCGCGGCTCGCGCGTAAGATTGCAGCCTCCGCCGAGTGACATATTGAAGCCTTGGGCGCGCAGCTCCCGGCCGATGAGCGCTCCGTACTCGTAGGCCGCGTCCAGATCCCAACTCGCGGCGCCCGCAACGTCAGAGGGCAGAGCCGTCGAGTAGCGGCCATTTTCGCCGCTGGCCCGCACTCCGTAGGCTGCGTCCGACATTTGAATCGCGGGAATGCCCAGCCGCGGAATGCCTGGCACATATCCCGCGCCGCCGTTTGAATGCACGGCGAGCGGGCTCATCGGGCTCAGGTCGATCATCCCCGTGCCATGCAGCAGCGAGATTTTTTCGTCGAGCGTCATCTCTTTCACAACCAGCGATGCGCGCTCGTCGGGCGAGAGATTGGTGTTCATCCACGGATGCGACTTGTCAACCTGAGCAGCAGTGAGGGAAGGGAATGAGTTCAGGATGAGAAAGGTGAGAGAGAAAGTCAGAAGACACTTTACCGCTGCTTGCATACGCAGGCGCACGATGCTTCCTCCGTTTCGCTGCAAAATCGATATTGTAGCAGCTGGAAGCTGCGGCACGGTGTGATTCCGGATATTCGTGTCACAGAGGCTCTGGGCGGCCTTGATGCAATCCCGCCCCCTGGCCCGTTACACTTGATCTGTGAAGATTGCGCTCGGACAAATCAATCCCACCGTCGGAGATTTCTCGGGCAACGCGTCCAGGATCATCGACTTCTCGCGCCGCGCTCAGAAGGCAGGCGCGGGGCTCATCCTGTTTCCTGAATTATCGGTTTGCGGATACCCGCCGCGCGATTTGGTCGAGCGCTCATCGTTCGTCGCTCGCAATCGCGAATCCGCCGAACACATTGCTGCGCAAACTCGGGGAATCGCGGTCATCTGCGGACTGGTCACGCCCGCGCAATCCGACGCTGGCAAGTCGGTGATGAATTCCGCCGCCTTGCTGATGGACGGCAAGACCGCCTTCATTCAATCCAAGATGCTGTTGCCTACCTACGACGTCTTTGACGAGATGCGCAATTTCGCGCCGGCGAAGAGTCAGGAACTGTTTTCGTTCTGTGGCAACCGCATGGCGCTCACCATCTGCGAAGACGCCTGGAACGACAAGCAGTTCTGGCAAAAACGCCTGTACACCGTCGATCCCGTGGAAGCTCTCATCAAGAACGGCGGAAATTTTGTCCTGAACATCTCCGCGTCGCCTTTCTGGATCGGCAAGCGCGAACTGCGCCGCGACATGCTGGCCAGCATCGCACGCCAGCATAAAGTTCCCGTGGTTCTGGTCAACCAGGTCGGCGGCAATGACAGCCTGGTGTTTGACGGTTCCAGCATGGTGCTCGATCGTGAAGGCAAGGTCGTTGCCCAGGGCCGTTCGTTCGAAGAAGATCTCGTTTACTTCGACTCGCAAACGTTATCCGGCGACATGCATGAGCAGATCGCCGGAGACGAAGCCAGCGCCTACTCCGCGCTCGTGCTCGGCACGCGCGACTACATGCACAAGTGTGGATTTCAGAAGGCCATCATCGGCCTGAGCGGCGGCATCGATTCCGCGCTGACTGCCGTGATCGCGGCCGACGCCGTCGGTCCGGAAAATGTGATCGGGGTCGGCATGCCGGGCCCCTATTCGTCGCAAGGATCGATCGACGACGCCCGCGCCCTGGCCAAGAATCTCGGCATCCGCTTCGAATTGCTCTCGATCAATCCCGCCTACGAAGCCTATCGGCAGACGCTGCAGACGGTCTTCGCCGGACAGAAGGAAGATGTGACGGAGGAAAACATTCAGTCCCGGTCGCGCGGCACGCTGCTGATGGCGCTCTCTAACAAATTCGGCGCCATCGTGCTCTCTACGGGCAACAAGAGCGAATTGGGCGTGGGCTACTGCACGCTCTACGGCGATATGGTCGGCGGCCTGGCCGTCATCTCCGACGTCCCAAAGACGCTGGTGTATCGCCTCAGCGAATACGTGAACTCGCAGCGGGCCGTCATTCCGCAAAACACGATCGAGAAGCCGCCCTCGGCCGAGCTGCGTCCCGATCAGAAAGACAGCGATTCGCTTCCGCCCTACGATGTGCTCGATGCCGTGCTCGAAGATTACGTCGAGGACTTGCATTCCGCCGAGCAGATTGCCGCCGATCGCGGTTTCGACATCGCAGTCGTCCGCCGCGTCATTCGCATGGTCGACCGCGCCGAATACAAACGCCAACAAGCCGCCCCCGGTCTCAAGATTTCTCCCAAAGCCTTCGGCTACGGACGCCGTTTCCCGATTGCCGCCAGAAGCGAAGCCTGAATCCCGGAATCTGACGTATCCTATTACGACGCTATCGTAACCATCGCTGTTCCAGTTCCAAAAACAAGAAAGGAAGCCATGCGCCGTTTTCTGAAATTAATCCTTCTTCTCGGTCTAACCTGCATTCTTGCGGGAGCGCAAGCCGCTCCCAAACCTTCTCTCGTCGCCCAGCCGGCCGCGAACGATGCCGATCATCTTCCTTCCGAAGCCACCGTCGATGCCTTCCTGCGCCAGACGTTTGGCTACGAACCTGGCCTAACGTGGAAAATCGCGAGCATCAAGCCGTCGCCCATTGCCAGCCTGGCCGAGGTCACGGTCGTTCTCGCCAACCAGCAAGGCCAGCAGTTGACCCGCTTCTACGTCGAACCGGATGGCGAGCACGCGCTGGTGGGCGAGATCATTCCTTTCGGTGCCAAGCCATTTGATCCGGTGAAAAAGATATTGGAGAAGGGCATTACCGGACCCGCTCGCGGTCCCAAGGATGCGCGAGTGATGATCGTGGAATTTGGCGATCTGCAGTGTCCCGCCTGCAAAGCGGCGCAGCCTACGATCGAGGCCCTGGTGGAAGCCGAGCCGACGGCGCGCTTCGTGTTTCAGAATTTTCCCTTGGAAATACACAACTGGGCGGCCAAGGGCGCCGCATATTCCGACTGCGTCGGCCGCGCCTCCAATGACGCGTTCTGGAAATTTATCGCCAAGAACTACGAAACCCAGACTGACATCACCGCTGAAAATGTGGACGAAAAGCTCACCGCCATCGCCGATGGAGTGGGATTGAAAGGCGCCGACATCGCGGCCTGCGCCGCCAAGCCTGAGACCAAGGCTCATGTCGACACGTCGATAGCCCTGGGCAAATCGGTCGATGTCACCGGCACTCCCACGCTGTTTATTAACGGCCGCAGAATCGGAACTGTTGACGCTCACATGCTGGACGTCTACAAGCGCCTGGTCGAGTTCGCGGCGAAGTCACAGTAGTGTGGCTTCGCCAGCGTTGCTTTAAGGCTGGCTTGCGTAAATAAACAAGGGATTTTCGGAATCGCATCCCGGCTATGCAGTCTAGCGTTCCGAGATCCAGATTTCCGGCGTCTTGCGGGTGAAGTTGGAAAGCACGTGCGGAGTGATGGCGATCATCAGTTCGTCATCCTCTTCTTCTTTCGTATTGGTGACCATCGCCTGATTAAGCAGCGGCACCAGCCCCAGGCCGGGGATTCCGCCCATCGACAGAGTGTCGCTGCGGGAGATTTGTCCGGCGACGAACGCCGGCTCGCCGTCCTTCAAATTGATGCTGCCCTTGAATTCCCGGTTGGAGATCACCGGCACGCCATTGGCCGACTGGCCCGTGAGCGAGCGCACTTGCAGTTCGATAGCGACGCTCACGGAGCCATCGCCGTGAACCACCGGCTTCGCTTTCATGTTGAGTCCGAGGTCCTCATAGCTGACGGAAGGAAACGGCGCCGCGTAGCTCTGATTTCCCAGCACCTGTGCAATCTGCGGCGAATTGTAGATCGGCGCGTAACTGGCGTTCAGAATCGGATAGCGCTCGCCCACGTGGAACGTCGCATCCACGCCCTGCCCGGTGCGAATCGAGAGATCCGATAAGCTGCGCACCCATGATTCGTTGACCGAAAGTTCCGCCGTCAGCTGATCTAGGCTCAATCCCATGAACGTGAGCCCGCCGCCGAACGTGGCCAGCGGCTGGCTGAAGATGGAATTCGATTGTCCGCTCAGCTGCGCTAATAGGCCTGACAGCGCCGAGCTTCCCGCCTGGTTGATGCCGCCCGAAGAAATGAGCTGGTTAATCAGTTGCTGAATATTCTGTCCGCCCAGACCCGCCAGGCCCGCCAAAGCTACCGCGGGAATGTTGTAGAGGTTGAACGTATCCGGAATGTGCAACCCGATGTTGCGCGTAAGCTGGTGGCTGATCTGATAGATTCGCACATCGAACATCACCTGCGGCCTCTCATGACTGAGTTGCTCCATCAGCTTGGCGCAAGCATCCACGGCGGCTTGCGGCCCGCGCACTTCGACCGTATCCGCGCTCTGTCCCGAGCTCACGAATTTCAGATCGAACATGTTTCGCATCGTGGTCACGAGGTCGGTGGATTCTTGCGGAGTCGAGTGTGCCGGCAGAACGAACGTCCGCAGAACCATCCGGTCATATTGCCGGTGATTCTCCGGCTTGTCCTCGGCGACGAGGAACTGGCGCGACCCGAGAGGCGCCCACATATTCTTGCTGACCTGGCAGGCCAGTTTCAGCGCGGTGAAGAAGTCGACGTTGTCCACATTGAACATCACCTGCCGCGCCTTTACCGAAGCGTCAAATTCCACCTTCATGCCGTAAGCGGCTGCCAACTGGCTGAACAGTTCCTTCGCGTCACCGGTGAAGTGGAAGGTCGCGCGGCCCTCGCTGGGCTCCAGATGGATTTCACCCGAAGCCATCACGCGTGCCGGAAGGACCCGGGCGGGCTCCGGCGCGCTTGCGCGTGTGGCCTCTTCGAGACGCTCTTTTGCGAACTGGTTCATCGGATCCAGTTCGAGCGCCGCGCGAAATTCCGCCGCCGCCTGCGCATGCGCGTTTTGGATCATTAACAGATTGCCGGCCTGGACGTGGCCGAAGACCAATTTTGCCCGGAGCACTTCGCGGGCCGTCAGGTACTGCACGTTGCGCGGAGCCAGACGCGAAGCGTTTTCAAATTCCGCCAGCGCCGCTTCCAGTTTTTCCTGGTTGTGCAGCTTCACGCCGCGTTGGAACGCGGCCTTGGCCTGCTTCAAATCGCTCTTCGTGACAATGCAGTTCACGCCGCCCACCAGGCCGTTGTTGCACGCGACCGGCGGAGCGGGGGCTTGGTCGTCCGCGGCGGCGGCGCGGGCAGATACACTGAGGCCAGCCACCAACATTCCAATCGCAAAAATAAAAGATCTGCGGCGCATTGCTCCCTGATTTTAACGTGCTCTAACCTTCCTCGAACCAGCCAATGGGACGTGGTACCTTCGGTCTCAACCTCGCCGGGCTACACAAACCTGGATCAAAAAAAGTGGGTCAAAACAAACAAAGGAACGTTCGAGGATCCGATCTTTGCACGATTCCTCTGTCATCCTGAGCAAAGCGAAGGACCTCTGTACTTGAATCTGCGATGCATGGGTCCCTCGCTTCGCTCAGGATGACAATGCAAATTTATGAATTGCCGGGACTATGAGATGTCCGAAAGAGAACCGGCTATGACAGCATCAGCCGTTCGATCTTCTGTGCCTTGCCCGTTTCCTCGTCGCAGTCAATGATCACGGCGCACAATCGCACGTCCCCGGTGGCCGGCTCAAAGCGCACAGGCATGCCATTCAGAAACTTGCCCACCACCAGTTCCTTCTTCACACCTATGACGCCGTCATACGGCCCGCTCATCCCGACGTCGGTGATGTAGGCCGTGCCCTTGGGCAGCACGCGCTCATCCGCCGTGGGCACATGCGTGTGCGTGCCGACCACCGCCGTGACGCGTCCGTCGAGATACCAGCCCAGCGAAATCTTCTCCGAAGTTGCCTCGGCGTGCATGTCCACCAGAATCACTTTGGCTTCGATCTTCTGCAGCAGCGCATCCGCGGTGCGAAACGGATCGTCATTCGACGCCATAAACACGCGCCCCTGCAAGTTGATCACCGCATACGGCACTTTTCCCTTGAACCCCTGGTACACGCCGGAGCCCGGCATGTCCGCCGGATAGTTCGCCGGACGCAGCACACGCCGCGCCGGACCGTGCCCGTTGCCCTCGACCATCTGGAAATAATCGACAATCTCGCGCTTGTCCCAGACATGGTTTCCGGTGGTGATCACGTCGATGTTCAGCTCGAACAATTCTTCCGCGAGGGGAGGCGTAATCCCAAATCCCGCCGCGGAATTTTCCCCATTCGCGACGATAAGATCGATGCCGCGCTCGCGCACGATCCCCGGCAGCCGGTCTTTGACGATGGTACGTCCCGGCCGTCCGAAAATGTCGCCGATGAAGAGAATGCGCATGCGATGGGGGCAAAAATTGATGGTAACACGCGCCTGCCTTGATGCTTTGGCACAGAATGGATTGTATCGGGACTCGCTACCGCGGCATCTTGGGCAAATCCGCGCGCGCCAGCACCGCGCCCCACGCGTCAAGGATGTAGACGTTGGTCCACTGGCCGCCGCTCGCAGGGGATTCGGGGTCGTCCAGGGTAAAAGTGACGCTGGTCTGGGGAGATGTGCAGCCGGTGAGCTGGTGGCCTATGCCATCAGATTCTGGTAAATCCGGCAGGCGGTCGAGCCGCCGCTGCTCCTGCCTCCCCGGATCTGACCGCAACACAACTTCCACGGCTCCCGCCAGGTTCTGGCAGCGCAACGGAACGCGAAGTTGCCATTGCCTGGCGCCGATTTTCTTGATGGTGGGCTGGTCGGCGAACACGACCACCGGAGGATTGCCGCCCGGCGAGGCGTACCATTCTCGCCAGCGGTGTTCAAACGCAATGCTGGCCTCGACGTAAGCGCGGCTCAACTCCCGCTCTCGTTCTTCCCAGCACGGGTGCATCGCATAGATCGAAGCGTTGCCCGGCCCACTCCCGCGCGCGTGCAGCAGATGATGCAACGCGGGCACGAAGTCGGGATGGTACCCAGCCTGCGCCATCAGCATGAGCCCTGCCCGGTCTGCTTCCAGTTCCATCTGGCGGCAGAATCGTCCCAGATCGGCGGAGGCTTTTTCCGAGTCCGACCAGGAAGCCGACGGCAGGCCGGGACCGCCCAGCAGGATGGAGCCGCCTGTGCCGTTCTCCAGATATTTTTCGTAGAGATAGCGGCGCGCCCAGTCCCGGCGCACCACGTGCGCAATCTCATGCGACAGGATCGCCGCCCATAATCCCGCGCTCTGCCCCGCCAGATTGCCCAGGCCGCTGTCGATGTAAATCGTTCCATCCGGTGAAGAGAAAGCGGTGAATTGATCGCCCCGCACGATACGAAGCTCCCACCGGATCTTTGATGGGGATTCCGGAGCGAGTTGCTCGACCAGGCGCTTTAGAACCAGACCTGCCGTAGAGTAGCGTTGGCCCGAGTCTGCGCTCTGCGCCATGAGTTGCAAGCGTAAACGTGCCGCCATCTCCATATCGAGCTTGAACTGGGAGGGAACTTCCGGTGCGTCAGGAATCTGTTGGCCCGCGAGCGACGCGGCCCACAGCAAGCAGCCAATCGAAAGATGCAAGCCGAACCGCCTGGCTGCGCGAATCTCCACGGCGTACCTCGCCGACAACGCTTCTAAACTGGATTATGCGCTTTTTGTTTGCCGGCGAAACAAGAATCTTTGGACGTTTAAGGAGCCAGTTCCGCCGTCCGCAGGAAATCGAAATTTCCCGCCGGGTTCAGTTGGATAATCCGCACCCGGCAGCTGTGCACCAGCACGTTGTCGAGATACCACAAATTGATATAGGGCACGTCGTCGGCCAGAATGCGTTGCACCTCGGCGTACAGCGGCTTCCGCAGTTTGGGATCGACTTCGCGCCTGGCCTGGTCGATCAAGGCATCGACTTTCGGATTCGAGTAGTAATCGCGGTTCGCCCCGTTGGGCGGAAATTTCAACGAGTGAAACGCATATTCGAAAATATCCGGATCTTCATTGCCCCCGATCCAGCGCAGCCCGTAAATCTGAAACGCTCCATGCTGCACGTCCGAGAAAAATGTCGCGAACTCAAAGCTGCGGATATCGAGCACGATCCCCACTTCACGCAACTGCTGCTGCATGACCGCGACCATCAGCCGCGTATTCGGATCGGTGGAAGTTTTCATCGTGATATGAAAGCGCACGCCACCGGCCGCCGGATATCCGGCTGCGTCGAGCAACTGCTTCGCTTTATCCGGATCATGCTCGTAAGCCGGCACGTCGCCGTTATAAGCCCAGCTCTGCGCCGGCAGGATGCTGCGCGCCGGCTCAGCCTCGCCACGCCATAAATATTCGATCATCGGCCGCCGGTCGAGCGCATACGCGATTGCCTGCCGCACGCGAACATTTTTCAGAATCGGATCGCGCAGATTGAATCCCAGATACGCCAGCCTCGTCCCCGCTCCGCGTTCAACTTTCAGCCGCGGATCGCGGGCCAGTGTCACCACCGTATCGGGCGTCAGCGAATTGATCGCGATGTCCCCGCTCCCTTTGCGCAATTCGAGGGCTTCGGTCGTTTCATCCGGCACCACGGCAAAACGTACCCGGGCCAATTTGGCCTTCTCGCCCCAGTAATCGGAATTGCGCTCAAGAATTACTTCGCGGTCCGTTTCCGCGCTCACAAACTTGAACGGCCCTGACCCGATCGGGTGCAGCGTCATTTCATCGCCACTGCCGTAAGGAACAATTCCCATCGCCCCATCCGAAAGATTCCACAGCAGCGGAGCATCCGGTTCTTTCATGTGAAATACGACCGTCAGATCGTCGGGGGCGTCGATGTGATCCACGAACCTGTAATTCGCAGTCTTGGTGCTGCGTATCTTGCCCTGAAGCATGGAATCGAACGTCCACTTTACATCGCGCGACGAGAGCGGTCGCCCATCGTGAAACCGCACACCGCGATGCAGATGAAAGATGTAAGTCAGCGGATCGGGAATCTCCCAGCGCTCAGCCAGTCCGGGCGCCACATTCAGGTCGTCGCCCCGCGAGAGCAGGTCGTCGAAGATCAGGTTGTCGATCCGTTCCGACTGCGCATCGATGCCCACGCGAGGATCGAGATTCGTGGGGCTCGATTCGATGATCATCACCAGCGTGTTAGGGTCAGGCTTGCTGGAACAAGAAAGAAGAGGCAAGAAAACCGCAAAGAAGAGCAGCACGAAGAAGAGCAGCGCGAAGCCTGATCGGGCGAGAAGTCGGACCGGAGGTCCGTGCCAAGTTTTCCTTCGTGTACCTTCGTGTCCTTCGTGGTAAAGGCCTTTGAGGTTGAAACGCCGGCCAGGAAAGTCCGCAGGGCTACGCATACGAAATCTTCCCCAAGACGGCCGCGCGCCGAGCGCCCGTAGCGGAAGGCACATTCGAAGGCCGACAATGCCAAGTCTCATAAGCGAGCACCGCAAACGCGACCGCCTCTTTCGCGGCGGAAGGTAACCCGAACTCGTCGGAAAATCGGGTTACGATGCCCACAGGCGCAAGCAATTCGGCGAGCATCGCCATGAGCGTCGCATTTTGCGCGCCCCCGCCGGAAACAATCATCTCGCGAAACGAGTGCTGGGCGCCTGCTTTCGAGATCACGTGCCGCCGCACCGCATCGCCTATAGACCGCGCGGTCAGCGCCGTAGCGGCGGCCACCACGTCCTGCTTGCGGGCGCGGCCGCAGGCGCGTAAAAACTCCGTCACGAATTCGCGTCCGAATTCCTCGCGTCCCGCAGTCTTCGGAGGCTCTCTGCGAAAAAACGGCCGGCGCAACATCGCAGCCACGACCGGCTCGATCACTTCGCCGGAAGCGGCAATCCTTCCCCCGCGATCGAACGGCCGCCCAAATAATTTCTCCGTCACCGCATCGATCAGCATATTCCCCGGCCCGGTGTCGAAAGCCACCACGCTCTTTGCCGCCGCCCCCGCCGGAATCGCCGTGAGATTTCCGATGCCGCCAATGTTCTGCACGATCCGTCCGCGCCGCGCATCGTGAAACCACAGATAGTCCAGATACGGAACCAGCGGCGCTCCCTTGCCGCCCGCCGCCAGATCCGCCGGACGAAAGTCCGTCACCACGGGCACGCCCACGCGCGCCGCGATGATCGCGGCCTCTCCCGTCTGCCACGTCGCCGTGACTCTGCGCCCGAGATAAAGAGCCGGTTCGCCTTGATGATACAAAGTCTGCCCGTGGCAGCCGACCAGATCCACCTTCACGCGAAAGCGCCGCTGGGTTGCCAGAACCGCGTCCGCATACAGTTCGCCCAGAAGAAAATTCAGCCGCGCCAGGTCCGCAACGCTAGCTCGCGCCGCATTCATCGCAGCCAGCACGGCAGCCCGAACTCTCTTTGGATAAGGATATTCGGCATGCCCCAGGATCGTGTGGAGTGGGATGGTGTGGAGCGGGCGCTCTCGCCCGCTACTGCCGGCGCTGAGTCCGGACCTGTCGCGGAAGCCCAAAGGCTTTGCCGCAATCTGAACCAGCGCGACGTCGATCCCGTCGGCCGACGTCCCGCTCATCACCCCGGCCATGATCATCGTCTGGCTCATACCCGCCGCCGCCCCAGCTCTGCGCGGTTCAGCGCCTCGATCCGCGCCTGCTCTCCAAACTCCCACAATTGACGCGATAACTTTTCTTCCACGGCTGCGGACGGTGCCTTGCCCGCACGCAGCATTCTGCCCCACTTCTTTTTAAACGCCGCCACGCGCCGTGCCGATTCCGCCACGCGCCGTGCAAACCGCCGGTCGCGCTCCGCAGCTTTGACCAGTGCTTCATGCGCCTGCAGCACATAGTCTTCGCGATGGCAGACCAAACACAGATCGCCGCCCGCACGCACAAACTCAACCGCGGCCTTGCCAACGGGCGCCGCCGACAGCACTCCGCCCATCTCCAGATCGTCCGACACAATCAGGTTCTTGTAGCCGATCCGTTTCCGCAAAATGTCGGTGATCCAAATCTTCGAGAGCGACGCGGGAGTCTTCGTCCGCGTGACCTGCGGATAAGCTGCATGTGAAACCATGACCATCGGCAGTTGCCGCCGCAGCGTCCGGTAGGGAACGAGATCTTCAGCCCAAAGGTTCTTCAGCGATTTCTCAATCACCGGCAACTCGTGATGGCTGTCAAGCTTGCCCTCGCCGAGTCCGGGAAAATGCTTGCCGCATCCCAGCACCTTGGCGGACGCAAGCCCGGCGAGGAATTCGCGTGCATATGCGATTACCCGGCGCGGGTCCGCCGAAACCGCACGCGATCCCATCACGCTGCGCGACGCCTCGAATGCCAGATCGAGCGCCGGTGCGAAATCCACGTTGAATCCCAGCGCGCGGCAGTTCTGAGCAATGATCTCGCCATGCTTGCGAAAGAGTTTGCGATCGCCGCTAGCAAATACCTCAGCCGCCGATGGCGCGGGTCCGAGCGCATCGCGAAAACGATCGACACTTCCGCCCTCGAGATCGACGCAGGTGAACAGCGGCGCGGACACGCATTTCTGGCACTCACGCAGCAGCCGCCAAGTCTGCTCGGCAGTCTTTATATTGCGCGCAAAGAGAATGACGCCGGCTGGCTGCAAGCGCGTGAGCAGGGAAGCCAGCCGCGACGTCATCACCGCTCCGTCGAAGCCGATGATCAAAAGCTGCCCAACATCAGCGTCCTTGGCCAAGGGAGTCAGCTCTCACCTCCCGGAATTTCAGGCTGAGCACCCCGTCGGACGACAGACTTGAGCCACTGGGCAAGTGCCACACAGAAGATGGCAAGGGCAACTTGTCGCAGAGCCGATCCGCTCATGGCTGCAATGTGCAGTGCACTAGGAGGGATGTGAAAGCAACTCAACAGAACGGAAGCAGAGAGGTCGATGCCCATCAATACGCAGGCAGTTTTTACGTATTTGTTTGGGAAGTTAAATGCAAATATAAAACCATAAATTGCGGCGATGGCCTCAAACACCTTGTTCCAAACGCTCCAAAAACCTCTGTGGAGACGCACTGGTCCGCTGACGTGGCCCCAAATGAAATGGTCGATCTCTCTGACGAGAAGCAAACCACACACCATAAAAAGCACCACGGCCCCTAACGTCGTGAGCCAATTACTCTCGACAGTAATTTCCCAGGTGCGCTCGGATCGCGTGTTGGGCTCTGATTTCACTAGATTTCCTTCTTCAACTCCGCCAGCAGATTCAGCGCTTCCAGCGGAGTCAGCCGGTTCAAGTCCACATTGCGCAGCTTGTCGAGCACTGGCTGCGACAGCGGAGTAAAAATCGTCAACTGCGCCGCCGGAGGCGCAGCTCCCGGTGACAGATGCGCCGTTGCCTGCTGCTCCGCGAATTCATGCTCGGCCAGCACCTCGCGCGCCCGCTCCACTACTTCAATCGGCAACCCGGCCAGCTTGGCGACCTCAATTCCATAACTGCGGTCGGCTGCGCCCGGCTCGACCTTCCGCAAGAAAACGATCCCTCCGCCCGTCTCCTTCACCGACACGTGATAGTTCTTCACGCCCGAAAGCTGCTCGGCCAACTCCGTCAACTCAAAGTAATGGGTGGCAAACAAAGTTTTCGCCCGTACCCGCGCGTGCAGATATTCGACGGCCGCCCACGCGATCGCCAGGCCATCATAAGTGGACGTGCCGCGTCCCACCTCATCCAGCAGGATCAACGACCGCGCCGTCGCCGTATGCAGGATCGCCGCCGTCTCCGTCATCTCGACCATGAACGTCGAGCGCCCGCGCGCCAGATTGTCGCTGGCCCCGATGCGCGTGAACACGCGATCCACAATACTCAACTTCGCCGAGCGCGCCGGCACAAACGATCCCATCTGCGCCAGAATCACGATCAGAGCGCTCTGCCGCAGATACGTCGACTTGCCTCCCATGTTCGGCCCGGTCAGCAGCAGAATGTTATGCGTGGTGCCGTCCAGGTACAAATCGTTGGGGACGAACCGCTCGCTGCCCCCCGCCAACTCCTGCTGCTCAATCACCGCGTGCCGGCCTGCGATAATCTCCAGCTCGCCTGCCGTCTCCACAAACTGCGGACGGCAATAATTTCGCAGCGCCGCAATGTTCGCCAACGAGGCCAGCACATCCACCTCTGCGAGAGCCAGCGCCGTCTGCCGAATGCGCTTGGCTTCGCCGGCAATCGCCGTGCGCAACTCGGTAAACAGCCGCCGCTCGATCTCGACAATCTTTTCCTGCGCGTCGAGAATCTTCGTCTCGTACTCCTTCAGTTCCGGAGTCGTGAAGCGCTCCGCCCCCACCAGCGTCTGCTTGCGCTCGTAGTCCTGGGGAGCCAGATGCAGGTTCGTCTTGGAAATCTCGATGTAGTAACCGAAGATCGAATTGAACTTCACCTTCAGCGATGAAATCCCGGTGCGCTCGCGCTCCCGCTGCTCGATCTGCGCCAGTACTGCCTTGCTGTTGCGCGACAGTTCGCGCAGTTCATCGAGATCCCGATCCACGCCCGCGGCGATCACGCCGCCATCCGCGAAACTCAACGGCGGCTCGGGGACAATCGTTCGCTCGATCCGTTCCCGCAGATCACCCAGTTCATCGAGCAGGCCGTGCAACGTCTGCAACCGCGCTGCACCGAGTCGTGTCACCGCGCCTTTCACTGCCGGAATCTTCGCCAGCGAGCCGGCCAGCGCCAATACGTCCCGCGGATTCGCCGTCTCCAGCGTGACCCGGCTCAGCAGTCGCTCAAGGTCCAGCACTCCATCCAGCGCGCGCCGCAACTCCTCGCGCGCGACCAGATCTTTCACGCCAGCCTCAACCGCGTCGAGTCTCCCAGCAATTTCCGCCAAATCCAGCGACGGACGCAGCAGCCAGGCCCGCAGCAGCCGCTTTCCCATGGGAGTCACCGCGGCATCGATCGAGCGGAACAAAGTCACTCCCGCGTCGGTCGCCGCAAACAGCGGTTCAATCAATTCCAGATTGCGCACCGTCACCGCATCCAGCACCAGGCAATTCTGCCGTTCATACCAGCCGATGCGGTCCACGTGATCGAGCGATCCGCGCTGGGTCGACCGCACGTAATAAAGGATGGCTCCCGCTGCCGATGCCGCCGCAGTCCTCCCCGCCAGCCCGAATCCCTCCAGCGACAACACGCCAAAATGATTTTCGAGCAAAGGCAGAGCATGATCGGGAGCAAAAATCCAATCATCCAACGGAGTCTCAGTCAAAGCTGAACCATGTGGGGACAGCCGCCCCCGGCTGTCCGGCCGAGCGAAGCTCGGCTGCTCTTTGCCCGCTTGCTCAAACAAAGGCGCCGCCGATCCATAGAGCAGTTCTTTAGGCCGCAGTTGCTCCAACTCTTCCTGCACTCTTCGAAGCGCGCCTTCGCCCGAGAACTCCGTGGCCCGAAACTCTCCAGTCGACAAATCGAGCGCCGCAAATCCCACTCGCTCTCCCACCTGCGCGAGTGCCGCCAGAAAATTATTTTCTTCCGATCCCAGCGACGAATCCGCCGCCGTCCCCGGCGTCACCACGCGCGTCACTGCCCGCCGCACCAGTTTCTTCGCCAGCCGCGGATCTTCCATCTGCTCGCAGATTGCCACCTTGAATCCCTTGCGAATCAGCTTGCCAATGTAACCCTCGGCCGCGTGATAGGGCACGCCGCACATCGGCACCGCGATTCCTTTTTCCTTGTTTCGCGAAGTCAGCGTGATCTGCAGCTCTTTCGCCGCCACCACGGCGTCCTCGAAGAACAGCTCGTAGAAGTCTCCCAGGCGGAAGAATAGAAGTGCAGTGGGATGTTCTTTCTTAACGGCAGCATACTGCCGCATCAGCGGAGTGGACGGCTCGGTCATCTAAGCGGGCTTCGGCGGATTATAACAAAGCATCGTCCGTCTCTCCTGCGTCATTTCCCATGCCTCTGCGGAAAATTACGGCAACAAATCCGAGTTGACTCCACCTCTCCCCGGGTGTTCTCCTTCTCTTCATTATGGAGCTGCGCAAGGATCCCATCACCCGCTCCTGGGTCATCACCGGAGACGATCCCGGGGAAGCCACACCGCGCGCCGAATCCACCTGCCTTTTCTGTGCCGACTCCGCGCTGCAGGTCATCGCCACATCCCCCAACGCTCCAGGAACTCCCTGGTCCGCGCGCTCCGTGGTGCATCCCAAGCCGCTGTACCACATCGAAGGCGAGCCTGGCCGCCGCGGCGATGGCATTTACGACCGCATGCACTCGGTCGGCGCCCATGAAGTGCTGGTCGAGAATCCCGGCCATGATCGCCATCTCTGGAGCGCCAGCGATGACGAGATTGCCCAATTCCTGCGCCTCGCCGCCGAGCGCATTCTCGATCTCAAACGCGATCCCCGCATCAAGTACGTGAGCCTTTTCAAGGATTACGGCAAGAACGCCGGCCAGGATTTCAGCCATCCCACTTCGCAGATTACCGCGACCATGTTCGTCCCGCGCCGGGTGCTCTACGAACTCCGCGCCGGACGCGAGTACTTCGTCAGCAAAGAGCGCTGCGTCTTTTGCGACATCATTCAGCAGGAAGAACGGCAGGCCCAGCGCGTCATTGAAGCCCGCGGCGATTATCTGGCGCTCGGCCCTTATGCTCCCCGCGTGCCTTACGAAACCTGGATTCTCCCGCGCAATCACGATGCCTCATTCGAGCGCACCGGATTGAACAAGCCCGGCCTGCGGACCAATCTTGCCGCCTTGCTGCGCCGCACCCTGCAACGCATACGCACCGTCACCGAAGAATTCCATCTGGTGCTGCACACGTCTCCCAGCAGCCTCCATCCGTCCAAAAACCTCGGCTACTGGAAGACCATTGACGAGGACTACCATTGGCACATCGAGATTCTTCCCGTCCTGGCTTCCAAGGCGCGCTCCTACACCTTCAAAGAGGTCTACTATTCGCCTGTAAGCTCCGAAACCGCAGTAAAGCAGTTGCGCGAAGCCAAGATTGAAGGATGAGATGAAGAGGTATATGTGGGGACAGCCGCCCTCGGCTGTCCGCCGGGCGAAGCCCGGCACGGGCGTGAAAAATAGGCCCTTTTTGAGGGCCGCACAAAGGTCTCTCCAGGAGAACCACTTCATGAATCGCTTTCTTCTTTTCGCAGTGCTCATAACGACTTGTGTCGCCCAGACCGCCGCTCCCTCCGCCGCCAAACAAAAAATCCTCTGGCAGAAGCTCGAATCCAGCATCCAGCAGGTCGATCAGCATCTCGACGGCGCCATGGGAGTCGCCATCGAAGACCTCACCACCGGCGATCACTACTTCCTGCACGAGGACGAAGTGTTCGCCCAGGCCAGCTCCATCAAAATCACCGTCCTCGCCAACCTCTATCTGCAAGCCCAGCAAGGCAAGCTCAGACTCACTGACCTGTATACCGTGCAATCCTCCGACCTGGTGCCCGACAGTGACATCATGAACGGACTGACTCCCGGCGTTACTCGCGTCACGCTGCGCGATCTTGCCACGATGATGGTCGCCGTCAGCGACAATGCCGCCACCAATGTGCTAATCGATCGCGTCGGTATGACGAACGTCAACGCCATGCTCGACTCGCTTGGCCTGACCCACACTCGCCTGCGCCGCAAAATGATGGACCTTGATGCCGCCAAGCAAGGCCGCGAAAACATCTCGACCCCGCGCGAAATGATGATGCTTCTCGACGCCATCTATCACGGTAAAGTGCTGAACAAAGAATCGACAGAAGATTTCTTCAAAGTCCTCAGCACCAACAAGAGTTCTTTTATTCCCCGCGACCTGCCCGCCGGCCTGAAGGTTGCCAACAAGCCCGGAGAATTGGAAGCCGTCCGCAACGACTCGGGCGTCGTCTTCGTCGAGGGCCGGCCGTACGTCATCTGCGTCATGACCGCGTTCCTCAACAACGAACGCGACGGAGAGGATGCCATCAGCAAGGTTTCGCTCGAAACCTGGCGCATGTTCGACCGCCTCAGCCGCGCCACAGAATATGGAAGAGTCGTTTCACCAGGAAACGGCACGCGCTGAAAGGGCAGAAGTGTGGGGCGGACACTCCTGTCCGCTGCTCTTGACTTTGCTTTTGGCTTTTAGCCGTCGCCCCCGCCCTCGGGGCCCAAGCCTGCGGCGAACACCCTTGTCATCCTGAGCCGCAGCTGTTAGCGGCGAAGGACCCATGCACTCCGCCTGGAGTTCCCAAATATTTCGCCGTCAAGAACAGCCACGCCCTAGGCCCCAGCCCCGCGCGACCCCGCCACATTCTGCCGCAAGAATGGCCCCACGGCTTTCGCTTCCAGAGCCTGCGAGAAGTAATATCCCTGGCCAAACTCGCATCCCAACTCGCGCAGACGTTCGAATTGCCGCGCCGTCTCAATGCCCTCCGCGATCACGCGCAGATTCATCTTGTGCGCCAGCGTGATGATCATCTCTACCATGTCGCTGGCCGATCGATCCGTCTGCATCTCCCGGACCAGCGATCGGTCAATCTTCAGCGCGTCCACCGGAAACTGCCGCAAGACGCGCAGCGACGCCGCGCCAATCCCGAAATTGTCGAGAATCACCCCGATCCCCATGTGCTTCAGATGGGCCATTACCGTGACGCTAAGCTTCGGGTCCGCGGCGGCGACGCTCTCCGTCATTTCCAGTTGCAGACAAGAGGGATCTATGCCTGTCTCTCGCAGCGAATCCTGAATGTCGGAGGCTAGCCGCGCGTCGGCAAACTGCCGCGCCGAAACGTTGACCGTGATGTGCAGCGGTTCCTGCGGGAAGGAACTCTGCCCCCATTCCCGCAGTTGCCGGCACGCCTGCAGCGTCAGCCAGTGTCCGATCGATACCAGAATCCCGGAATCCTCCGCCGCTTCGATAAAGCGGTAGGGAGAAATCAGCCCTTGCGTGGGATGCTCCCAGCGCAGCAGGGCTTCGAATCCGCTCACTGCACGCGTATCCAATCGCACCACCGGCTGGTAATGAATGCAGAACTGGCGCGCGGAAAGCGCCGCCCGCAAATCTGCCTCGAGCCGCAAGCGTCCTTCCGCCCGCGTGTGCATGGCCTCATCGAATACTTCGCAGCGCGATCCGCCCAGGGCCTTGGCCCGCCGCATGGCCGCGTCCGCATCCTTCAACACGTCTTCGGGCCGCTCATGCGCCAGCGTGCCCAAAGCGATTCCGATGCTGGCCGAGGCCCGTACTTCCCGCGAGTCGAGGAAGAACGGCTCCGCCACCGCTGTTTGAATGCGCTTCGCAATCCGCATTGCGTCGCTGGGATCGCTCACCGCGTCCAGTATCAGCGTGTATTCGTCGCCTCCCAGCCGCGACAGCGCCGCCTCGCCGGCGCTGCTTTCCCGCCGCGCGATCGTGTCGTCTTCCCGCAAGCGTGTGCTAATGGCGCGCCCGATTTCGAGAAGCACCCGGTCTCCCGCTGCTGTCCCCAGAGCTTCGTTGAATACTTTGAAGTGGTCGATGTTTACCAGCAACAGCGCATACGAGTGTCCAGCATCCCGTCGCGCCCGGGCGAACGCATGCTGCAAACGATCCAGAAACAGCCGCCGGTTCGGCAATCCAGTCAAGGTGTCGTGAAATAAATTGTGTTCCAGTTGTTCTTCCGCGCGCTTGCGCTCGGTGATGTCGCGATTCACAATCACCAGTTTCGCCACTTCGCCTTTAGCGTCGCGCACCGTGCTGGCCACTGATTCCAGCACCCGCCAGCTCCCATCCTTGTGCTTGATGCGATACTCCAGCCGCCGTCCCACACCGGTCTCGCGCGCCTCCCTCGCCGCCTCCAGGACTTTGAAGCGATCCTCGGGATGAATCTGCTCAAACGCCGACGTTTCGCCCAACTCGGCTGCCGTGTACCCCAGAATTGTTTTGTAGGCCGGACTGTTGTACAGACGCCGCCCCTTTACGTCAACCAATGCGATCATGTCGGCGGCATTTTCCGTGACGATCTGGAACAGTTCCTCGTTCTTTTTCGCCTCCCGACGGATGGAGTAAATGCGAAACTGCTGGTATAGAGCCAGCACGACCAGAACGCCAAGCGGAATCCAGAACCAATCCAGGGACATGCGGAGTTCTCCCTGCCGCATATATCGGTCGAACTTGGCAAAAGATTTAGCCCCTTCGCCAGCCGCCGGCGACAAAAGAACCGCGATCGTTCCATAATGTCCGCATGACGGTTCGCCGCCTCAAGACCTACACCGGCGCCCAGGGCTACGTTTACCAGTACTACTTCGTCGGCAAACGCGCCGCCCTGCCCGACGATCCCGAATCCCCCGCCATCGAATTCGTTTTCAACGTCACCTCCGACCGTAAGCTCACCTACTCGGTCAGCGTGTTTCTGCCGGAAGCGCCGCGCGCCGCCTGGGCCGCGGCTCACGGCCGTCCCTTGAACGATGCCGAACAATATGCCGCCGTCAAACTCCGCCTCTTCCGCGCCTTCGACGAACTGGAAGACGTGAAAGCCAGCGGCCGCCGCCTCGGCATCGACGCGGCCCTGCTGGAAGAAGCGTTGTCGAGCTTAGGAGTGGAGTAAGTTGTTGCGGATTTGTCTGGTAAGGGCGTCGGACCTGAAGGCTTTGTCATCCTGAGCGGAGGACGTGGGCCGCGAAGCGGCCCACGTCCGGAGTCGAAGGATCCCTACCCGCAGTACTGAACTTTGGGAAGAAACCCGCGAACGAATTCCTACGCGGCTCGAGCGGAGCAGGGAATAGGGATCCTTCGACTGTGTGGTCGTTCGCCTTCGGGGACGGCCACTTCGCTCACGATGACAAGAATGCGTTGAGATTCAATACTTCACGATTTTCGCGAACGACGCTGGATCGAGCGATGCTCCCCCCACCAGCGCGCCGTCAATTTCTTCTTGCGCCATAAGCGACGAAACATTGTCGGGTTTCACCGACCCCCCATAAAGAATGCGCAGGTTCACAGCGAACTCTTCGCCGAAGATTCCGGTAGCTTCCTTGCGAATGACCGCATGCGCCTCAGCTGCCAGTTCCGGCGTAGCCGTCTTGCCGGTGCCAATCGCCCACACCGGTTCGTAGGCCACCACGAGTTTCGCCGCCTTCTTCGCCGAAATCGCATGGAACGCCCGTACGCACTGGCGCCGCAGAACGTCATCCGTCATCCCGGCTTCGCGTTCCTCGAGCACTTCACCCACGCAGCAGATCGGAGTGAACCCCGCTTCGAGTGCAGTTTTCAGCCGCAGGTTCACCGTGTCGTCGGTCTCGCCAAAATATTGCCGCCGCTCCGAGTGCCCGATGATTACGTGCTTCACACCCAGCGCGAGCAGTTGCGCCGCCGAAGTCTCTCCCGTAAACGCTCCTTCTTCTTTCCAGTGAACGTTCTGTGCTCCGATCGCCACGTTCGACCCTTTGGCCGCCTCCAGCGCCGCGGGCAAGTCCAAAAAGGGCGGGCATACCACGATCTCGTCGCGGCTATGTCCAGCAACCAGCGGCAGAAAGTCGCGGAAGAAGTCGCGAGTCTGGTCGGGAGTCTTGTACATCTTCCAGTTGGCGGCCATTACTTTTTTTCGCATGAGTCAGCCTTTCGTATGAATTCGCCCGCTTCTGTCTTCCTGGTAGAAGAATATTTCCTGCACTAAACTTATCCTGCCCCTTGTATCAGCACGCTATGCGCCCCAATTACTCAGACCGCCCGACCGCCGACCCTTACAATCTGGATCGCTTTGTCCAGGCCCAATCCTCGGTGTTCGACCGCGTGCTTCAGGAATTGCGCGCTGGAATGAAGACAAGTCACTGGATGTGGTTCATCTTTCCGCAAATCAAGGGTTTGGGACGAAGCCCGATCTCGATCGAATTCGCGATCGCCTCGCGTCAGGAGGCCAGCGCTTACCTGCACCATCCTGTTCTTGGCCCGCGGCTGAGAGAATGTACGCAGCTGGTTCTCCAAGTACAAGGTCGTTCAGTCGAACAGATCTTTGGATCTCCCGACGATCTCAAGTTCCAGTCGTCGATGACTCTGTTTGCCCAGGTGTCACCGGACGACGATGTCTTTGTGAGGGCGCTGCAAAAATATTTCGGCGGAGTGCCCGATCAACTGACGCTCGACTGGCTTTAGCCTTATTTCTTCTCCGTCAGCGCCTCAACTCCCGGCAGCTTCTGTCCCTCCAGAAACTCCAGCGACGCACCGCCTCCGGTCGAGATGTGCGTGATCTTGTCCGCAACATTCGCCGCTTTCACCGCCGCAACCGAATCGCCGCCGCCCACAATCGAAATCGCGCCGGCATTCTCGGCCACCGCGTGCGCGATCTTGAATGTTCCGCGCGAAAATCCCGGAACCTCGAACACGCCCATCGGCCCGTTCCATACGATCGTCCGCGCTGTCGAGATTTCCTCCGAGAACAGCTCAATCGTCTTTGGCCCGATGTCGAGCGCCATCTTGTCCGCCGGAATCGGCTGCCCCTCGCCAATCTGCTGGACAACGGCATTCGGCTCCGGCTTCATCGCAACCACGTGATCGACCGGCAACAGCAACTTCACGTTGCGCTTTTTCGCGTCGGCCAGCAGTTGCTTCGCCAGGTCGACCTTGTCGGCTTCGAGCAGTGACTTGCCGATTTCCTGTCCCTGTGCCTTGAGGAAGGTGTAAGCCATCCCACCGCCAATGATCAGCACGTTCACCTTGTCCATCAAGCTTCTGGATGACGCCGATCTTGTCGCTGACCTTGGCCCCGCCCAGAATGGCGACAAACGGCTCTTCGGGATCGGCCAGCGCCTTGCCCAGATACTTCAACTCTTTTTCCATCAGCAGTCCGGCGGCGCATTGCTTCATGAATTTGGTGATGCCGGCGGTCGAAGCATGAGCGCGGTGCGCCGAACCGAACGCATCGTTCACGTAGTACTCGGCCAGGTTCGCCAGCTGGCGTGCGAATTTCTCGTCGTTGGTTTCCTCTTCCGCGTGAAAGCGCAGGTTTTCGAGCAGCAGCGTCTGACCCTTCTCAAGCTGGGTCGCGACCTCTTCCGCCTCCGGCCCAACGCACTCCGGGCAGAAGCCGACATTTTCGCCGCGCGCCAGTTCCTTGTCGAGCAGCATGCGCAGCCGCTCGGCCACTGGCTTGAGGCTCATCTTGGGATTCGGTTTTCCCTTGGGGCGGCCCAGGTGCGAGGCCAGAATCAGCCGCGCTCCATGCCGCAGCGCGTACTCAATCGTGGGTAGGGTTTCGCGGATGCGGGTATCGTCCATGACGCGGCCATCTTCGAGCGGCACATTGAAATCGACGCGCATGAAGATGCGGTTGCCATTGAGCGGCAGATCACGAATGGAAAGCTTGGACATGGCGGGAGTCCTCTTTCAGATTGGGAAGTAGCGCCCAGATTGAAAGTAGCGCCGCCGTCCCGGCGGCTGTCGCGGGGGCGTCTCGCCCCCGCATGCGAGGGCAAGATGCCCTCGCGACAGCCGGCAAGCTGCCGGCGCTACGGAATTACAGGCCCTTGCTTGCGATGTAGTGGATCAGGTCGCGCACGCGGCAGGAGTATCCCCACTCGTTGTCGTACCAGGAGATCACCTTCACGCAGTTGCCGCCGACCACCATGGTGCAGGGAGAATCGACGATCGAAGAACGCGAGTCACCCTTGTAGTCGGACGACACCAGTTCGTGCTCTTCGTACCCGAGATATCCCTTCAGCGGTCCCGACTCGGACGCCTTCTTCAGCGCCGCATTCACTTCTTCCTTGGTCGTCTTCTTCTCCACCCAAACCACGAAGTCGACCACCGAAACGTTGGGCGTGGGCACGCGCATGGAGAATCCATCGATCTTGCCGCCGAGTTCCGGAATCACCAGCTTCAGCGCCTTGGCTGCCCCGGTTGAAGTCGGAATCATGTTGAGTGCGGCCGCACGCGCGCGCCGCAGATCCTTGTGCGGGAAGTCGAGAATCACCTGGTCGTTGGTGTAGGAGTGAATCGTCGTCATGGTCCCGCAGACGATCTTGAATTCATCCTGGATCACCTTCGCGACCGGCGCCAGGCAGTTCGTGGTGCAGGACGCGTTCGAAATTACGTGATGCTTCGCCGCGTCATACTTCTCATGATTGACGCCCAGTACGACCGTGACGTCTTCATTTTTCGCCGGAGCCGAGATGATGACTTTCTTCACCGGCCCGCGCAGATGCTTCTTGGCCTCGTTGGCGTCGGTAAAGCGTCCAGTCGACTCGATCACCACCTGCGCGCCCACCGACTCCCAGGGCAGCACCGCCGGATCCTTCTCCTTGAACACCTTGATCGTCTTGCCATCCACCGTGATGCTGTCCGCGCCCGCCGATACCTGGTTCGGCAGGTTGCCCAGCACCGAGTCATACTTCAGCAGGTGGGCCAGCGTTTTCGGATCCGTCAGATCGTTGACCGCGACGAACTCCAGGTTGGGGTCTTTCAGAGAAGCGCGCAGCACATTGCGGCCGATTCGTCCGAAGCCGTTAATTCCTACTTTGATTGCCATGGTTCCTCCGTAGATTTATGAAGGGCACAAACAGATATCGTTTACGTTTGATTGGTAAACCAATGATGTTAGCAGGGAAGGGGAATCGCCGTAAACGAGTCAGGGATTACTTTTGGCCCACTTCCATCCCAATCACGGAATGGAGTATGTGAGATCACTGACTTTGCCTGTGGGGGGGCGGCACACCCTTCTTCACGCTCTGTTCTTCCTTTCCTACAACGAACGTGGGTGCCCCATCCTTGCGTTTTTTGCAAGGGTGGGTCGCGACGCCGCTGGTAGCATAATGCTTGTCATGCCTCGCGGCCTGCATCGATCCTACGGTGCCGATCAATTGCACTTTATCACGCATTCTTGCTACCGCCGCGCGCGCCTTATTGCCGGGAATTAAACCGTGCGATCCGCGGCAGACCAAGGTAGTTGGCGAGAATCCGGTGCACGCGCCATTCTGGCAGACGCGCTTCTACGACTTCAACGTTTGGATGAAGAAGAAGCGGGTGGAGAACTGCGGTATATGCACCGCAATCCAGTGAAGCGCGGGCTGGCGGTAGCGCCGGAGCATTGCCGGTGGAGCAGTTATCGCTTCTATCTTCTGGACGAGTCTGGGGCGGCGCGCGCGAGCGAGGGTTGGGGAAAGATTTCGTTTCGAGCACCGGCGGCGTGAAAGCCAAAGCCTATGGTGCGATCGGTCCGCCGCCCACCCTTCGCAAAAAACGCGAAGGATGGGGCCGATTTGGTTGGGTCGACGGAAGGCTAGGCCAGCCCCTACTTGGGACGCTTACGCTAAACTATGGCTATGGCAAAGCTTGCAATCGTTGCGGTTTCTGTTCTGGTCGCAACCTGCCTTTCGACAGGGCAAGTGCAAGCGCCCAACGCAGCTATTCCAGCGGGCCCCCCAATCGCCAACGAGCGTTCTCAAACGGATAACGGGACAGGCGAGATTCCCACGTTTTATTCTCATGCACGTCAGGTTCTGATTACAGTCGCAGTCTGGAAACATGCAGCAAGGACCGCGGCATGGGTTCCCAAGGAGGCTTTGAAGCGATATCCCCTAGTGGCGGGTGTATTGGCCATGCCCCCAATGGCTCAGGGATTGTCCGCGAATGATTTTCGCATCTTCGATAATGGCGTGGAGCAAAAGATCAACTACCTGGAAGAATCCGATTCCTCCCTGCGGGATGTCAATGAGCAGTGGTTTTTCTACCCTCACGTCCGGGGAACTTGGGGCGCGTTTCTTTCAGATGATCTGTGGCCTGTAGCTCCTACTGCTACCTATATTGTTGGATATATTCCGCCACCGTCGCAATCGGGCGACTGTCACACGATTCGAGTAGTGGCGGGAGACAACGAGGTTGTGTTGAATCGTACCCGCTACTGTAACACCAACGAAGGCGATACGGCGACAGTGGAAGGAAGGAAACTCGCCGCGAAAATGGAGAACTTCGCTAAGTCCGCCAAACGTGGGTCGATCAAGGTTTCCAGCCAGCCATTTGTGTTTTGGTCCTCACGTGTTTTGTCCCTGATGAGGGATAATCCGGCCAGCACCGGTTCAGCGTCAACGTCCGCTGCTGCGAATTACAGGTATGTGGTCGTAGTGCATGATTCCAAAGCACCGGCCACCGTGCAGATCGCCACAGAATACGAATTGGGGACGAAGAAGTGGGATTATCCTTGCCCGAGCGACCATCCGGCAATCCACGTTTTCGGAGTCGTCTACAAGGCAAACGGAGAAGTTGCGGCGCGATTTGGCGACAGCTTTCCATGCCGCAGCGAAGAAAGTTCTTATCTCATTGACTTTGGCTTCGACCCGGACCGGTTTGGCTTCGACCCACCGGTTGGGACTTACGCCACGAGGTGGCTCCCCATTCCAGGTCGCTTCAACACGCAGGTTGAGTTGCACCCAGGGAACTATGATGTACATGTTGTCGTAAGTGATGGCCACAAATTCGGACAAGCACAGATGCCTCTGCGAGTGGAGCCCATTGATAGCCAGGCGCTCACGATCAGTGATCTTGCAGTGAACGGCATTCTGCGGGATGCATCATGGCTTTTGCGAGAGGCGGCCTCGGTTTCGCCCGCACCACTTGTGCCTGCTCCGCTTGTCAGCAAGCAGGCTCAATTCATACCGGTGCCGGACGCACGGCTCCAGAAGAAGACTTCTCTTCCTCTCTACTTTGAAATTTACGAACCTTTGCTCGCAGATCGAAGTGCTGAGGTTTATTTCCGCATGAAGATTACCGAGCTGAAAGACGGCACAGTGGTAATGAATGCCGCGCCGACGAGTGCCGCCCAGTGTGTCACGCCGGGGAATGTAGTGATCCCAATTGCGCTGAACGTTGACACAGAGAAGTTGTCAAGCGGCAAGTACAAAATCGAAATACAGGGATCAGATTCTGCAGGCCGCACAACCGAGTGGCGAATGGCGAAATTCGAGATTCAGTAGTCGTTTATCAAGAAACTGCAAGCGACCTGCCGCGACCACTTACGATAAATCGCTTTGACACCTCATCAACTCGGTTCCCGCCATCCCCGGCCCTGTGATTCCCGTCACAAACTCCAGCGACCCTTGTCACTGCCCCAATCCGTCTCTCCTTCTGTAATGAAGGGGCGGAGATACTGATGCTGAACGGCATCCTTTTCCGCATACTCCCCGCAATCCACGAGGCTGGCGATGGTGAATGATGACGTTGTGAAGTGTCCGCTGTGCGGCGGCTTTACCCATATCGAGAATCCCGCACTGGTCGAAGCCCTGAAAAATCCGCGGCTGCGCGAGCAGGTCGAAAAATACATTACCGAACTCCTGAAATCCCCAGTCGAGGAACTTAGCACCGTGGGCGCCACTCAGTCCGGCACTGATTTCCAGAAAGACGTTCATACCTGGAATCCGTGCGTTCCCATGTGGCGCAGGAGCCCCAAAGAGTAAGTCCTCGTCGAGGCGATCGCTGGCGATCGAAAACGTGGCAATTGCTCTGCGCCAGGGAGAGAAAGAGGGAATTCAATTCATGAAACCGAAAACAATCTTGATACTCGGTGCCGCGGGAAGAGACTTCCACAATTTCAACGTCGTATTTCGCGGCGATGCGGACTACAACGTCGTAGGTTTCACCGCAACTCAAATTCCCGGCATTGCCGGCCGGCGCTATCCCACGGAACTGGCTGGCCCGCTCTATCCCGCCGGCATCCCGATTTTTGAAGAGCAAGATCTTGAACGGTTAATCAAAGAGCATGACATCGACGCGGTCGTGTTCTCCTACAGCGACATTTCCTACCACAATCTGATGCACGTGGCCTCGCGCGCCGTGGCCGCAGGAGCCGATTTCTGGCTGCTGAGTTCCGAACGCACGCAACTTGAGGCATCCGTGCCCGTGATCTCCGTTTGCGCCGTGCGCACCGGTTGCGGCAAGAGCCCGATCGGGCGCTTCGTGACTTCTGAATTACGGCGCCAGGGATGGAATCCGGTCGTCGTTCGCCATCCCATGCCCTATGGGGATCTCGCCGCTCAGGCGGTCCAGCGCTTCGCTACGCTCGATGATCTCGATACTCAGCAGTGCACGATTGAAGAGCGCGAGGAATACGAGCCGCATCTGCGCGAGGGAATCGTCGTCTACGCCGGCGTCGACTACGGCCGCATTCTTCGCCAGGCGGAACAAGAAGCCGGCATCATTCTTTGGGATGGCGGCAACAACGATACCCCGTTCTACCGCTCCGATCTGGAGATCGTGGTCGCCGACCCGCACCGCGCGGGCCACGAACTCGCCTACTATCCCGCGGAAGTGAATCTTCGCCGCGCCAATGTCGTCGTGATCAACAAAGTGGACACCGCCGCACCCCAGGACGTCGAAACGGTTCGCAACAATATCCGCGCCGTGAATCCCAAGGCGGAGATCGTCGAAATGGCCTGCCGGGTCGCGGTTTCCGAGCCGGAACTGATCCGCGGACGAAAAGTCCTGGTGGTCGAAGACGGACCCACGCTGACTCACGGCGAAATGCCCTACGGCGCCGGAGTGGTGGCTGCCCGGCAGTGTGGAGCAGTCGGAATTTGTCGATCCTCGTCCCTATGCCGTCGGGTCCATTCGTTCGACCTATGAGCATTATCCCCATCTCACCAGCCTGCTCCCCGCGATGGGCTACAGCGCCATGCAACGGCATGAACTGGAAGAGACCATCAATCGCGTGCCCTCTGATCTGGTGCTGGTCGCAACCCCGATCAACCTGGGCCACTTGATCAAACTGAATAAACCCAGTCTGCGTGTCACCTACGAAGTGGAAGATCTAACTCATCCCGGACTCGCTGAAGTATTGACCAACTTCACGCGCACCCGCGCGGGAGTGGAGGCCTAGGCGACGAATCTACACTCACCACAAACAGTGACCGCGATCACTGCTCGGGAAACGACCTCCGCTTATACCCAAGAGTGTGGATTCTCTGTAGCGGCCGAAGCTTGCGCCGCAAGGAGTTACGCCATGCCTACCGTCTCGCAGGTTGCCCGTTTGTCCCTCAAAAAGATCCTGGTTCCCACCGATTTTTCAACCGCTTCCCGGGCTGCGTTGCCCTTTGCCCGGGCGCTGGCGGAGGTCTATGGATCCACGATCTTGGTGGCCCATTCGATCGCCCCGCAAGTGCAACACCCGGAAGTCACTGATCGTTTTCTCGGCGAGAACGATCAGGCCTGGCACGCCGCCCGGCATCAGCTCGATGAATTCATCCACGACCGCCTGCTGACCGGGCTGCCGTGCACGACGCTGCTTGATCGCGGCGATGTGGCTGACGTTATCCCCGCCATGATTCACGAGCATGAAGTCGATCTGGTGGTGCTGGGCACGCACGGACGCTATGGGATGGGCAAACTCATTCTCGGCTCCGAGGCCGAAAAGATTTATCGCACCGCAACCTGCCCCGTGCTCACCGTTGGACCCAAAGTCCAGCATGCAGAACACTGGCAACTGCGGCGCATTCTTTGCCCGCTCGATGTCGCGGAAGATCCTAAACCGGTTCTGCACTACGCGCTTTCGCTGGCGGAAGAAAATCAGGCCGAGTTCATCGTGCTACAGGCCGTGCCTCTGGTACCCTGGCAGCATCGGCCTTCCGTGGAGCAGCGTTGTTGGCGCGCCCTCGAGGGGCTGATTCCCGAACAGGCGAAAGACTGGTGCACGCCGCAGATCGTGGTTCGCTGGGAGCATCCCGCGGAAGCGATCGTGCGCGAAGCCCAGGAGCGCGAAGCCGACCTGATTGTGATGAGCGTGCACAAGTCGCGCGTCGCATCGTGGTCATCGCATCTGCCTTGGCCGGTGGCATCCGAAGTCGTCAGCCGGGCTGTGTGCCCGGTGCTGACCATAAGAGTTTAAGTTTCATGCGCCCCAGGCGCTGCTTCGAAGGTTGGCAGCATCCGGCGCCAGAAGTTACGGAGGAAATCATGTTGATCAGCAAGCAGCAGGCCCTCGATTATCACAATGGGGCCCGTCCGGGAAAGATTGAAATCACACCTACCAAGCCCTGCCGCACCCAGCGCGATCTCAGCCTCGCCTACACGCCTGGGGTCGCAGTACCTTGCCTTGAAATTCAGAAAAATCCTCAGGACGCCTATAAATACACCGGCCGCGGAAACCTGGTCGCCGTGCTGAGCAATGGAACCGCCGTGCTCGGCCTGGGCGATATCGGCGCCCTCGCCGGCAAGCCCGTCATGGAAGGCAAAGCAGTGCTGTTCAAGCGCTTTGCCGACGTCGACGTGTTCGACATCGAAGTCAACACGCACGATCCGGAAGAGATCATCAAGCTCTGCCAGTTGCTCGAGCCGACCTTTGGCGGAATCAATCTCGAAGACATCAAAGCGCCCGACTGCTTCCAGATCGAAGAAGAACTGCGCAAGACGATGAAGATTCCCGTCTTCCACGATGACCAGCACGGTACCGCCATCATTTCCGGGGCCGCTTTGTTAAATGCTTTAGAAGTTGTGGGAAAGGACATCCGCCGCGTGCGCGTGGTTTTCAACGGTGCCGGAGCCGCTGGCATTGCCTGCGCCGAGCATTATGTCCGCCTCGGAGTGAAGCGCGAAAACATCATTCTTTGCGACACGAAAGGCGTCGTCTACCAAGGCCGCAAAGAAGGAATGAACAAGTACAAAGAGCGCTTTGCGCAGGAAACGGAACTACGGACGCTGGCCGAGGCCGTGGCCGGCGCCGACGTTTTTGCCGGACTTTCGGTCAAAGGCGCGCTTACCCAGGATATGGTCCGCTCCATGGCGCCCGATCCCATCGTCTTCGCCATGGCCAACCCCGATCCCGAGATTACCTACGACGACGCCAAGGCCGCTCGCCCCGACGTCATCATCGCCACCGGGCGCTCGGACTATCCCAACCAGGTCAACAATGTTCTCGGCTTCCCCTTCATTTTCCGCGGAGCTCTCGACGTCCGCGCCACTGCCATTAATGAGGAGATGAAGCTGGCGGCCACGCGCGCCCTCGCCAATCTGGCCAAGGAAGATGTTCCCGACTCCGTTTGCCGCGCCTATGGCGTGCCGCGCCTGCAGTTCGGCCGCGAATATCTCATCCCCAAGCCGTTCGATCCGCGGGTACTGATGTGGGAGGCCTCGGCCGTCGCCGAAGCCGCCATGCGCACCGGAGTCGCCCAGGAACCCATCGATCTCGACACCTACCGCGCGCAACTGGAAAAGAGACTCGGCAAGGCTTATGAAGTCTCGCGCACCATGATCCACAAAGCGCAGGCCAATCCCAAACAGGTCGTATTTCCCGAAGGAGATAACGAAAAGATCCTGCGCGCCTGCCACGCGCTGGTGGAAGAGAAGATCGGCCATCCCATCCTGCTGGGCGATGCGGCCAAGATTCAGACCCGCGCCCGTGAGTACGGCGTGAATCTCGATGGCATGAAGATCGTCGATCCCGCCACTTTTGATCATCGCGAACAGTACGCTCAAGAGCTATTCCGCCTGCGCCAGCGCCGCGGCGTGACTCTACACGAAGCCGAGACGCTGCTCAACGATCGCAACGTCTTCGGATCGATGATGGTTCACATGGGCGATGCCGACGCGCTCGTTTCCGGCGTGACCCAGCATTTCCGCGACACCATCCGTCCCGCGCTGCAGATCGTGCGCATGCGCGAAGGCCTGCATCGCGTTTCCGGTTGCTATGCGATCATCACCCGCAAGGGCGAAGTCTTCTTCCTCGCCGATACCAGCGTCAACATCGAGCCAACAGCGGAAGACCTGGTCGAGATCGCGCTCTGTACCGCACACATGGCACGCCGCTTCGATCTGGTGCCGCGGGTCGCCATGCTGGCGTTCTCCAGCTTCGGCGACGTTGATCACCCGATCTGCACCAAGGTTCGCAAGGCGGTCGAGCTGATCAAGTACGCGGATCCGACCCTTGTCGTCGATGGCGAAATCATGGCCGACGAGGCGCTTTCGCCGGAAACAATCGAACAGTTGTATCCGTTCAGCTCTCTGAAGGGCGGAGCGAACGTCCTCATCTTCCCGGATCTGGCCTCGGCGAACATCGCCTGCAAGTTTGCCGCAAAGGTTGGCGGTGGCGAGCTCATCGGTCCCATCCTGATGGGAATGAGCCGTCCCGTCCACGTGCTGCACCGCAGCGCAATGGCCGAAGACGTGGTGAACGTGGCGGCCATCGCCGTGGTCGACGCGCAGGAAAACGACACCTACACGCATCCCCATGGTCACGTGTCGGTCGAACCAGAACTGATCGGAGAGGATTAAGCTGGAAGTGGCGAATCGAAATGGGGTGCCAGCGTAGCGCTGGCGTCCCGCCGGCTGTCGCGGGGGCGTCTCGCCCGCGCCGCCGGCGCGCTCTCGAATGTCTTTGCTTTTGCATCTAAACGAAGCAGTCGCCGAGGAGGACGCATGTCGACGCTCTGGAAATCCCGGTACGCGCAACGCACCCTGGGAGTCAAGAGTTCCGCGATCCGTGAGCTTCTGAAAGTCACGCAGAAGCCGGAAATCATTTCGTTCGGCGGCGGTCTTCCTGCCCCGGATGTCTTTCCGGTGAAGCGCTTCGAAGAAGCTTGCCATAAAGTCCTCTCCGAGCATGGTGCCGAGGCCCTGCAGTACGGCATGACCGAAGGCTATCAACCCCTCCGCGAAATGATCGCCCGCAACATTGCCCGCTACGGCATCGTGGCCAGCGCCGAGAACGTTCTCATTACCTCCGGCTCCCAGCAGGCTCTGGATCTAATCGGCAAGATGCTCATCAATCGCGGCGATCGCGTCCTCGTCGAAGCGCCCACCTATCTGGGTGCGTTGCAGGCCTTCAACGTCTATGGAGCGCAGTACGTTTCCGTGCCCGTCGACGACGATGGCCTGCTCACCGAGCAGCTTGATTCCAGCCTTCGCGCCGGTCCGAAATTCATGTATGTGCTGCCGAATTTTCAGAACCCCGCAGGAGTCACTCTCTCGGAAGGACGCCGCCATCAGCTCATTCTTCTGGCCGATAAATATGGCATTCCTATCATTGAAGACGATCCCTACGGTCAACTCCGCTACGAAGGCGAGCACATCGCTCCTCTGGTCGTGCTCGATCGCGAAAACCTGCGCCGCGACAATGGATTCACCATCGGCAACGTCATCTACCTGAGCACTTTCTCAAAAACGCTTGCCCCGGGAATTCGCCTGGCCTGGATCGTTGCCCCAGAAGACGTGATCAGCAAGCTGGTTCAACTCAAGCAGGCGGCCGACCTGCACACATCCACCTTCAATCAGTACGTTGCGTATGAGGTTGCCCGCGACGGCTTCCTCGACCAGCACGTCAAGCTGATCCGCCAGGTTTACCACGAGCGCCGCGATGCCATGCTGCACGCTCTACATCAGTATTTCCCGCCGGAAGTCACCTGGACTCATCCTAAGGGAGGTCTATTCCTCTGGGTCACGATGCCCGAGGGCACCGACTCGCAAGCGCTGTTCCGCGCCGCGCTCGCCGAAGAAGTCGCGTTTGTGCCTGGCGACAGCTTCTACGCCAACAACGGCCACGAAGGCGGACGCCACATGCGCCTCAACTTCTCTCATTCCCAGCCGGAGCAGATCCACGAAGGCATCCGCCGTCTCTCCGTCGCGGTCAAAATGCAACTGCGCTCGCCTCACGTGACTCAGTAAGCATTTGTGGAAGTGCCGGCGATTTCGTGCCCAGCACCGTCTTGTCGCCTATCGGCGATTCCCTGTATCTGATTGCAAACATTCGTAGCTACATCGATGACCACGATCACTGTGCAAATTTGGGAAAAAGGGTGCAATGCAGGGGTGGAATCTTTGTTTCCATCGGAAATGAGGGATTGTGAACTCCAGCGCGAGCAGTCTGCCAGCCGCCGAGATGTGCGCCCAAGTCAAGAAGTTTGGTTATGCGGTATCCCAGAAGATTCGGATTTATGGAGAAGAATTCGAAGTTTTGTCCGACCCGTTTCCCAGCGATGGCGGCATTGCGATTCACGTGCGCTCCCGGCGCACGGCCCAGGCGCGTCTTCTACAACTCCCCGCCACGGTGATCGGTCGCGTCAACAAAACGCTCACGCGTGCCGCCTGAATCTCTGATGTGAGCACGATCACATTTTTCGGTGACGCAAGGCACCGCCCCGCGGAGCATTTCCAGCCACACTGAATCGCAAGATGTCCTGATCTGGTTCGGTCCGGCGGCGCGATCTCATCCGCGGAGGTGTTCTATGACGACCACCATTCTCACCATCATTATTGCCGTTTTCGTGCTGGCAGTGGGCCTGTTCGTGTTGCGTGCTGCTCCCGGCGTGCGTGCCTATGCCCGCTTCAAAGGGAAACGGCTAGTCACATGCCCGGAGACGAACCGGGCCGCGGCCGTCGACGTTGCGGCTGGAGAAGCCGCCATCGGCGCCTTCCTCAACGAGCCAACCCTGCGCCTGGTCGAATGCTCGCGCTGGCCCGAGCGCCAAGGCTGCGGTCAGGATTGCCTCAAGCAGGTTGAGACCGATCCGGATAACTGCCTGGTCTGGAATATCGTCTCGAAATGGTACGAAGGGAAGAATTGCGTCTTCTGCCACAAGCCGATCGGGCCGCTCCATCATGTGGATCACGCCCCGGCTCTGCTCGGACCCGATCTCAAAACGGTGGAGTGGAAGGACGTGCGTCCCGAGCAACTTCCTGACATCTTCGCGACGCATCAACCGGTTTGCTGGAATTGCCACGTCGCGGAAAGCTTTCGACGGCTGCATCCGGAACTGGTCACCGATCGTCCCCTGGAACCGAAGCGGATGATGTAGTCCCGGTGAATCCGAAGGGCGATTTATTTGCTCGTGTCGGCGGGTGTGGATTCCCCACGTCTTTGTGTCTCTCAAAAAATCTGCGGTGAATGTCCGGCCAGAATTCGTCGAACAAGTTGCCGACCGTTCCGTATCCCAAAGCAATCGAAGCGCGGCTCAGGGTCAGAACGGCGCCTCGATCATTTTCATACACTGGCCTCGCCGGCGTGGTTGCCGTCGCCGGAATCGTCCGGATCAGCGTGTTTCCCGGATAGTACAGATTCGAAATCGCCCCGCTGGTGAACGCTCCCAATACGCTCGAAAAGTTAAACCCGCGTCCACCCTTATCGGTGTGACAGACAAACTCCTGCTCGACCCCGTAAAAGATGCGATGGGTAACCCTGCCTTTTCCCAGTTGGAAGTATCGCGGATCTCCCTTCAGCAAAACGGGATAGAAATAATTGCTCCAGAAGCCGGAGGAAACTTCATCAGCCAAAGACGCGCCGAAGCGCTTGCCGTAACCCTCCGCGCCCTGGCGGTAAGCGGGGAATTCGTTTTCTGCCTGGCTCAGCCCCGCCTGCACTCCTACGACGCCAATCGTAACCGGGTCGAGTGCCGATTTGGCGAACAGATGAAATTTCTCTCTATTCGTCAACGGCGACGCATTCTGCCGGTCCGTAAACCCAAAGTCCGGCACAATTCCCAAAACCCTCCGCGACTGCTCCTTGCGCTCGATTTGTTTCTCTTCCTGGGATTTTTCCGTGCCGCGCGTCTCCGGCTTTGGACTGGGCGTCGGCTCACTCTGTTGCCGGTCGGAGGAGGAAGTATCCTGCGCCCAGATAACGATGCAGGGAGCGCTGATCATGAGAAGAGCCAGCAAGAGCCGCATCCAGTTCACAACCCGGCGCCGTCCTTCCGTGCATCGGTAATAGGAGACACAGCCATTCATGGATGGCGGTGCAATACGTGCGTGGCGATATCGGGCCAGTATTCACGGAACACATTGGTAAGAGCGTCGCGGCCCATTGCCCACCCGAATTTCACGGCCAGCGCGCCCAGCGGTCCGATCCGACGCCGGATAGTACGTCGTTGAGATGCCTTGCGAGATTGCCCGCCCGAATACTTCCGAGGCGTTGAACGTGTTATGTCCGTCATAATTCGGCGTGATCAGGATTCGGGTCGCCGCATAAATGCCGCGCTTGAAAAATTCGCCTTCGCCTTTCGCGTAGTAGCGCTCGTCCTCGTGGAGCACGGTGGGCAGCGCCCAGATCACGAGGTAATTTCCAGCCGTTTTGTCTAACAGTCCCCGCCAGTAATATTGTCCAAAGGCTGGAAGCCCGTTCTCTCCTAGCGAAGGATGAGCCTCGGTCCAGAGCGCCAGTCCAGACGTGATCCCAACGAACACGAACGAGGAATAGTCGAAGCTGTTTTTCGTCGCGATAATAAAGGCTTGCTTTGACGTAGGCGGCGGAGGCAGTGCTCCCGCGCTCACTGCTCGGAAGTTGGGCATGACTCCCAGGATCCGCTTCGGTTGCTGTTTCGAGAGCGCGACCGGTTGACCTTGTCCGTTCGCCTTCGGCGGGGTGGTTTGCTGTTCCTGGATCGAGGGCTGCGGCGCCGGAGTGCTCTGTTGTGTCGCTGACGGAGCCTCAGGCGCGGTTTTATCTTTCTCCTGCTCCTTGCTCGTGGGCTGTTGCGGCGCAGTCGTCTGTTTGTTTGGGGACGCATCCTGCGGCTGAACTTGCGTCGGGGAATCAGAACTCGTAGGCGGGGTGGCCCTGCTGTCCGGCGGACGACAACGATAATGCGCCCGCCAGCGCAAAATAACCCGCAATTCTCACGCCGAACTTTATGGACAAGCATTCCCCCCTGTTTTTCAGATGCGTTTTTAAGATTTTCTCTGAGCTTTTATTCTACCAATCCGTTGGATGCGCAGCCTGGGTTACGCGTACTTTTACATTCATTTACACGAACTTTAGTAAGCGGCAACAAAATGGGCGGCCACCCTACTGGGGGCCGCCCGTTTTCACGTCCTGTCGAACTGGCTAGAAGTGGAACCCTACTTCCGCCGTCAGCGCGCGCGGGGTCACGTAGTGCGTCCCGCTGAAGGTGGAGAGGAAGTTGTAGAGAGCGTATTTGTTGGTGATGTTGATCGCCGTGAGTTGCAAGCTGACTTTGTACTTGTCGCCATGGAACAGGTTGTCGTGCCCAATGGCCACATCGAACAAGCTTCGCTGTGCAATTCGCGGAGGATTCTTATCGTCGTTTTCTGTATTCGGAGGCGGTATATTTAACAGCGTCGAGCCGAACTGTGAGACCGGGCACGGATTAGGCAGAGACTGACTGGGCGTGGCTCGCAGCGATCCACAATATAGTCCCGATTCGAACTCCTGATCCGCAGTCAAAGGAACTCCGAACGAGTCGGTCATCGCGATCGCCGGAGCGCCCGTCGAATCGGTCGTCGTCTGTGCGCAGTTTCCGCCGTAACAAGGTGTCTGCCCCGCGACCAGGCCACTGTCATACCGCCAATTGAAGCCCAGCCACGGCCCGCGTTTCCAGGGTTGGTACTGGAAGTGCGTCGTCATATTGAACTTCTCGTCGTGATCGATGCGGAACGACGTGGAGCCGGACGCCAGTACGGTCGAAGGTACCGCGCCTGCTCCACCAATCTGGGGCGTAAAGAAGCGCGCCGCCACGCTCGAGAACACCGCCAACGCGGAGAACCCATGGAAATTCGGTACGCTTACACGTCCCGCGTATCCGGGAATCTTCGACCGCTCCCATTCGATGGGAAAGGTGATGGGCGTATTCCCCAGCACGCTGAAATCGTACGCGCTATGCGTATACTTCCAGATGTACTCGCCCGAGAAGACTAAATACTTTCCGAGCGCCTGCTCCAATCCTACGTGAAACTCATTGCGCCAGCCGGGAGCCAACGGCGTTGGCTGACCTGCTTCAAAGCACCCCAGCAGTGGGTTTAGTACAGCGTTATTGCAACCAACGCTGGCCAGCACCAGGTTTTCATTAAACGGAGTCTCCAATGTCCGTGCATACGAAATGCGCAGCACGGTATTGGTTGGCTTGATGTTGTAAGCGATCCCCAGACGAGGCTCGCCCTCCTTATGAGTGGTGAGACCGTTGTAGAAATCGCCCCTTACTCCCAGATTGAAAACCCAGTTTCCCTTGGTGATGTTGTCTTCCAGATAAAGCGCCAACTCCTTCACGTCGGTGTGGCCATTGAACGGGTATAGACTCCCGCCGCCGGGTTGGGTCAGGTCATACGGGAACAACGTCGTGCAAGGCGCAGCAATGGCCGTATGGGTCGCCGTGTTGTAACAGGAGCTGCCATTGGCACCAGTGAGTGACGGTAAAAACGTAGGATCCACGATGCCGAGCTGGTCATTCTCGTTCAGGAACGTGTGCTCATACACGGCGCCGACCTTCAGGTTGTGAATCCCTTTGACGTACGACAACTCTGACCGCAGTCCCGCATTGGTTAACGTCCGGTCCTGCCCCACTGTTTCCCGCTGCAGGTTGATTGGTCCCAAGTCAGCGAACGGATTGCCGCTGGGGTAATAATTAAAGTGATCCCGGCGTACAAACGCTCCCAGCGTAAACACGGATGTCGAACTGATCAGCCGGGTCCACGACGGCGCGATGTTGTAGGTTTGAATCTGGGAACGCTGATCGCTTGGGCCCACAAGAATTCCGTTGGGACCAAGCCCGCCATTGTTTACTACGACTCCGTTCCACGGAGTAGCGTTCTGCGAGTCATAAGTATTCGGCGTCTGGAACCAGGACCGCGTATACCCAAAGTTGACGTGAATCGAGTCCGCGGTGGAGAGCTGGTAATCCACCCGGTCGAACAGGTTTTCTTCGTTTCCTTTGTCGTGCATCACCGCGAATTCCGGTGGATCGAGAAACCGACCGCTATTCAGGCCGCTCGCCGAAATGAAATTTCCCCAACTCTTGCCTCCATAGGCAAGATTGAAGTCCACATTGGATGTTCCGAATGAACCGTAGGACGTGGTCAGCACCCCATGAGGAGTCGTGACGCCCTGCCCAGACTGCGTTGTCACGTTGATCACGACGCTCGTCTTGTCGCCGTATTCGGCCGGCGGCGCACCCGAGATCACCTCCATCGACTGGATCGCATCCAGCGGAATCTGGTTGGAGAACACCTTGCTCTGCTGATCCGTAATGGGTTGACCATCGACGGAAAACGAATTCTCCGCATGGTCCCCCAACCCGTGAAACAGGCCATTGGAGTCCGCGGAGATTCCCGGCGTTGCCAGCGTTACCAGCGAACTCACCGATGACGACTGACTTTCCAGCGGTAGCTTGTCGAAAAGATTCTTGTCCACGTCGGTGTGAAACGTCGGATCATTTTCGATCAAGTCTCCAGCATCCGCTGCCACCGTCACCAACGTCGTTGATCCGGCGACCTGCAGCTTCACCGAAACTGTCACTGGCACCGAAGACCGTGGTTCCACGTCTTGAACGTAGGATGCGAATCCCTCCGCGGTTACGGTTAGGTGGTAGGGGTTAAATGGAATGTTGGTAAACTCGAACTTGCCCGAACTGTCCGTCAAAGCCGACCGATCAAAGCCGCTCACAGGGTTGCGAATTTCAACCGTAGCTTGCGGGACAATCGCGCCGGTCGGATCTACTACAGTTCCCTCGATGGCTCCTGAATTACTGACGGATTGCGCCCAGACTGCGCTGTTTAAAAAGGTGACGGCAAAAATGGCGATAAAGCGCCACTTATGAGAAGTAGGCATTTACATCCTCCTGAAAAGTAGAGAATCGTCGGCGTCCTGCGCCGGAACTTCGTTGATTTGGAGGATTCCCTACAGGACAGGAGGACCGCGAATCCCGGCGTCGGAAAAATTCAGCCGGGCCTTTGCCACGACATCATCTTCTTGCAGCACCCCGACTGTGGCGAGTACCGGGGCAGCGTGGCTGGAACTGATGGTGGGGTTGGCGCTATGTGCCACCACGCAGATGGAACAGGCCGCGGCATCGGTCTGCGTGGGGTGGTTATGAACGGACTCCGCCGCCGCCATCCATAACATCAAGGATAGGCACAGCCAAGCCGGCCATCGTACCCAGTTTCGCATCTTGAAACGCGGCTCTTTCGAACGTCAATCGCTGAAAATGGTTTCCACCAACCTTCAGCGATATTCCCGCTTCGGGATTAGACTCTCCTCAGCTTAGAACGGTTATCCGCTACAACGCAACCAGCGGCAAGTTACTATAGAAAGGTTGCTCATCATGTCCCAAAGTGTTTGGCCGTCGGGGACGCACACTGTCGCGCGGCCCGTCGCTCGAAATTGCACTTATAATCCATCGCGAGGGAACCATGTCCGAACCCACGTACGAAGAACTCAAAGCCAAACTCGCTCAACTCGAAAAAGAAGTCGAAACCAAAAAGCGCAGCGGCGATCTCATCTTCAAAGTCGGAGAGAAGGGCGGCGTCAGTGTGTATGGCCTCGGCCGTTTTCCCGTTACTCTCTACTACGAGCAGTGGAACCGCCTGCTCGGAGCCGCCAACGAAATCAAGCAGTTCATGGAAGAAAATAAGTCGCGCCTCAAGCTCAAAGAACAGGGATGAGGGGCGCGTGCATTCGATCTCGTCTCGTCTCTGCGCACCCCGCGAGGCTGGGCTGAGATGATATCGACGGCCAACAAGACCTTTATTCAAAGCTGGTTTATCTCCCGGTGGGCATCGCGGCCTTGTGCCGGGCATGAATCCGCAGACGCTTGCCGTCCCACCGGGAGTAACTGTATGGAAACTGAGAACGGGGGTCCAATTACTCCCGTTTCGGTTTATAATTCGTAGATTGTGCCCAAGTACTCCATCGTAGTCCCGCTCCATAACGAGCAAGAGAATGTCACCGACCTTTACGACCGCCTGAAAGCGGTCATGGAGGCCCACGGCGAAAGCTTCGAAATCGTTTTAGTGGACGACGGTTCGAGCGATCACACCTTCGCCATGCTGCGCGAAATCGCCGCTGTCGACAGCCGCGTGACCGTCGTCAAGCTGCGCCGCAACTTCGGCCAGACCGCTGGCCTCGCTGCCGGCTTTGACCACGCCCGCGGCGAATACATCATCGCCATGGACGGCGATCTGCAGCACGACCCCAACGACATCCCCTTGTTCCTGGAAAAGATTGCCGCGGGATACGACATCGTCAGCGGATGGCGCAAAGTGCGCGTCGACAACTTCTGGATGCGCCGCATCCCTTCGCGCATTGCCAACTGGATGATGGCCAAGATCAGCGGCGTCAATATCCATGACTTCGGCACCACTTTCAAGGCCTACCGCCGCGACATCCTCGAGCAGGTGCCGCTCTACGGCGAACTGCACCGCTTCATTCCCGCGCTGGCCTCATGGCATGGCGCCACGATCTGCGAAGTGCCCATCCGCAACGTCAACCGCGAGCGCGGCGTTTCGCACTACGGCATTACCCGTACCTTCCGCGTCTTCTTCGATCTGCTGACCATTCGTTTCCTGCTGCGCTATCTCTCGCGCCCGCTGCATTTCTTTGGCGGCTTCGGCATGATGAGCATCTTCGCCGGCAGTGGCGTCGTCCTCTGGCTCGGCGTGGAAAAGTTCCTGCGTAACGTTCCGGTGATGGCTTCCCACGGCCCGCTCATGATGGCCGCTCTCGGGTTGCTGCTTGGCGGATTAAACCTGCTCGCGATCGGCCTGCTCGGCGAAATGCAAGTCCGCCATTACCACGAACCCAGCCGCCGCGCCCCGTACTCGGTCGACCGCGTCCTGCGCTCGCAGAACGAAGAGCACAGCGTCTCGGAATAAATTTGTCATCCCGAGCGAAGAAGATCGTCCGCGAAGCGGACGATCTTCGCAGTCGAGGGACCTTGAGTGAGGGCTCTGCGCCCGAGCAAGCGCAAGGGTCCCTCCACGCGTCCATCGATCAGCCTCGCTGATCGATTTCCTTGGTCGGGATGACAAAGTCTTCTCAATCCCACTTCGCCGCTACCAGACGCGGCACACTTTCCCCTCAGGCTTCACCATCGCTTGCCCCGCCTTGCACGAGAATGCTTCTTTGAACTGCGGCATATTCACCACCACGCCATTGATGCGGTCGGTCGCGGGAGAGTGTGGATCAGTCAGGGCACGCACGCGCAAATCTTCGGGCCGCTCGTTGGCGCAATCCCATTGTGCGAAGCCAACGAAAAAGCGCTGCTCCGGGGTGAGCCCGTCGATCGATTCCAGATGTTTGTCTTTCGTGGCGTCCTTCCACGCCATGTAGGCCAGAATTTCGCCGCCCAGATCGGCCACGTTTTCGCCCAGCGTTAGCTTGCCGTTGACGTGTACATCGTCCACCGCCACATATCCGGAATATTGGTCTTCCACGCACTTGGTGCGTGCGTCGAATTTCTCGCGATCTTCCTTCGTCCACCAATCCTTCAGATTGCCCTTGGCATCGAACTGGCTGCCTTCATCGTCGAAGCCGTGCGTGAGTTCGTGGCCGATAGTGCCGCCCGTGTCGCCGTAATTCGGCGCATCATCCATCTTCGGATCGTAGACCGGAGGCTGCAGCACGCCCGCCGGAAAGTTGATGTCGTTCATCTGCGGATTGTAGTAAGCGTCCACGGTGGGCGCCGATATGTCCCACTCGCCGTGATCCACCGGCTTGCCGATTTTGTTGATATCGCGGCGGCTCTCGAACTGGTGCGCGCGCTCCACGTTCCCGGCAAAATCGTCGCGCACGATGTTCACCGAGCTGTAGTCCCGCCATTTATCGGGATAGCCAATCTTGTTGCGGATTCCCGCCAGCTTGGTCAGCGCCTGCTGCTTGGTTTCGGGACTCATCCAGTCGAGCGCGCGGATGCGCTGCCCCATGGCATCTTCGATGCGCTGCACCATTTCGAGCGTGCTCTGCTTGAGCTCGGGAGAGAACACTTTCGCCACATACACCTGCCCCAGAGCCTCGCCCAGATCGTAGTCCACGTACTGCACGCAGCGCTTCCAGCGCGGCTGCATCTCTTTCGCTCCGCGCAGATACTTGCGATAGAACTCGAAGTTCTCCTCCACGAATGGCGACGAAAGATACGGAGAAGAAGTGTCCGCCACGTGGAAGCGCAGATACGTCTTCCAGCCCTGGATGGGTTCGCTCCCCAGCAGCGAGTTCAATTCCTTCATGAAGTCAGGAGAATCCACGTTCAGGATGGCGAATTCCGGATACTTCATCTCGCGGTAATACGCGGCCCAGTCAAAGTTGGGCGCCAGCTGGCTGAGGTCGGCAAGCTTCATCTTGTGAACCAGCTTGTGCGGATCGCGCCGGTCCACCCGTGACATCGAAGCCTTGGCCATCGCTGTTTCCAGGCGCATCACGGTCTCGGCGTCTTGCTTGGCCGCGGCCGGGCTTTCGCCGATCAACTGAAAAACCTTCTGCACATGCTGCAAATATCGTTCGCGCGTTTCTTTCGACTTGGCGTCGTCCTTCAGGTAGTAGTCGCGGTCGGGCATGCCCAGGCCGCCCTGATCCACGTCGGCGATGACCTGCTCAGAGTTATCGGGATCCTGGCTCGATCCCGCCGCAAACAGCAGGGAACTGGTGTAGGAATAACCGGCGTAGGTGAACTGCAATCGCGCCAGCACGGGAGTAAGTTCTTTGGTCGACCGGATCCCCGCGATGGCATCCAGCTCCGGCTGAATGCCCGCCATGCCGCGCTTTTCGACCGCCCCCTCGTCCATGCATGCGGCATAGAAATCGCCAATCTTCTGCGTCACCGCATTCCGCTGCGCATCCGGCTTGGCCGCCTCTTCCAGCATCGCGCGCAGAAAGGTCAGGTTGTCCTGATACAGCTTGGCATAGACGGACCAGCTGGTCTGATCGGGCGGAATGGGATTCTTTGCCTGCCATCCCCCGCAGGAAAACTTGTAGAGGTCCACGCACGGATCCACCGTCCGGTCCATCGACGAAACGTCAAGGCTGGGGCTGTAAGGCAGCGCCGGTCCCGAAGATTGCTGGGCAGATACCGTCTGGATGATTGCCAGCGATGCACTAACGATCAGAACACACGACAGGGAAAAAGAGTTTCTCCACATGTTTGCACCTTGCGAAATGAAGGAAATGATAGGGCAGGACATCCTACTCGACGCTTCCACCGTCCTTCAAGCGCACTGAAGGCCCGCGCGCTCCGGGCGTATAATGTGCGGTTTGCCGCTTTCTTAAGTTTTCCCGCCGGAGTCTTGAACTATGGAGAAAGCCATCCAGCACGAATTACAACTCGCCCGCCGCATGTCGCGGCTTGGCACCGAAACCGCTTTTGAGGTCCTCAACAAGGCCCGCGCCCTCGAACGGCAGGGCAAGAGCATCATCCATCTGGAAATCGGTGAGCCCGATTTCGATACGCCCTCGAATGTAATCGAAGCGGGCGTCGATGCGATGCGCAAAGGTTGGACGCACTACGGCCCCTCGGCCGGTTTACCCGACCTGCGCCAAGCCCTCGCCGAATACGTCAGCCGCACCCGCGGCGTGAAAGTTACCAGCGATGAGGTGGTCGTTGTTCCAGGCGGCAAGCCTATTATTTTCTTCACCATCCTGTCACTCATTGATGAAGGAGATGAGGTTATCTATCCCAATCCTGGATTCCCCATCTACGAGTCGATGATCCACTACGTCGGCGGCCGGGCCGTCCCCATACAGCTCCGCGAGGAGCGCGACTTCTCGCTCGACGTCAACGAACTCGCCTCGCTGATCAACGACCGCACCCGGCTAATCATCCTCAATTCGCCCCAGAATCCCACCGGCGGAGTTCTCCAACGCCGCGACATTGAGCAGATCGCCCGCGCCATCGGCGACCGCAACATTATGGTCTTGTCGGACGAAATCTACAGCCGCTTGCTCTTCGACGGAGGCCAGCATTTCTCCATCATGTCGGTACCGGGCATGCAGGAGCGCACCATCCTGCTCGATGGCTTCTCAAAAACCTATGCCATGACCGGATGGCGCATGGGCTACGGCGTGATGCGTCCCGACCTCGCCGCGCACATGACCCGCCTGATGACCAACTCGAATTCCTGCACCGCCAGCTTCACGCAGGTAGCCGGGATCGAGGCCATCCGCGGCGATCAGAGTTCGGTCGATCACATGCGCGACGAGTTCCAGCGCCGCCGCGACGTCTTCGTTGCCGGACTGAATAAGATCAAAGGCTTCTCCTGTCGCATGCCCAAAGGCGCGTTTTACGTCTTCCCCAACATCACGCAAACAGGGTGGAAGTCAAAGCCGCTGGCCGACGCGCTACTCGAGCAAGCGGGCGTGGCCGCACTCTCCGGGACAGCCTTCGGCGAATTTGGCGAAGGCTACCTGCGCTTCAGCGTAGCCAACTCGCTAGAGAACTTGCAGCAGGCTCTAGACAGACTGGATCAATGGACAAAGAAGCATCTCTAGCGTCCAGTATTGGGTTTTCTCTGCGCTCTCAGCGGAGAAGTTCTCAGCGTTCTCTGCGTTTTAAGATTTGCGAGAAGGAGGACCGAACGCGTGCCAAAAAAGAAAGAGGGTGCTCCCCAGTCGACCCGTCCCCATGCCCGCGGCTACGGCTTCCCCAAGGGCAAGAAAGGTCTGCTGCCGTGGTCGTGGGCCGAGCAACGCCTGAAGAAGTCGCACAACTACTGGATCACCACCGTAAGGCCTGACTGCTCTCCTCACACCATGGTCGTCTGGGGTTTGTGGCAGGACGGACGCTTTCTCTTCGGCACCGGCAGCCAGTCGCGCAAAGCCCGCAACCTGGCGAAGAACAGCCGCTGTATTGTCTGCACCGAAGACGCGCACGAAGCCGTCATTCTCGAAGGCGTCGCCGAAATCGCCGACGTCGAAGCCCGCCGCAAGCTCATCCCCGCCTACCAGCGCAAGTACGATTGGGACTTGTCCAGCATGCAAGACGACCTGCTCTCGATGAAGGAACCCGTCTTCGCCGTCCGCCCGCAAGTCGTGTTCGCTCTGTGGGAAAAATACTTTCAAACCAAATCCACCCGCTGGCAATTTAAATAGAATTCTGTGTGGCGCGGGCACTCCTGCCCGCGAAATGCCGACAGCGCATCGAAACGCCGGTTAGTTCCTCCTGCGTTAACCCTTCTGCATTGACCTTCTTGCTCGACCCAAAACTGCAGGAGAGATGGATACATTCCGCGGGCATGAGTGCCCGCGCCACACAATCCCCAGACACCTTGGCTCACCGCCCTCTGTGATCCTAGTCACGGCCCCCTGGCCCAGCCTCCAAGTAGCCTCTCTACAACAAGCTGTGTACGCCTGCGGTTGGGCGGGAAGGGGAGACTATGGCCCTCACAGATTCCTCCAGCGGAAAGCTCATCCGCGACTATTCCATCCAAGAATTGACGGACGCTGCCAACCTGATGCGCGGCTACGACCTGGTCGCTCTCCACGCGGCGGGCTCGGGACACGCCGGTGGCACGCTCTCCATTATGGACATCGCCGCCGCGCTCTATCTCAAGATCGCCAACCTCGACCCGCAGAATCCCAATTGGCCCGACCGCGACCGCATCGTCTGGTCCACCGGCCACAAGGCTCCCAGCCTCTATCTGGGTTTAGCCTTTGCCGGTTTCTATCCCGTCGACGACGTGGTCACACTGCGCAAACTCAATTCGCCTTTCCAGGGACATCCGCATTGGCTGAAGCTGCCCGGCGTCGAAGTCTCCACGGGATCGCTCGGTCAGGGGCTCAGCATCGCGGTAGGAATGGCATTGGCCGCACGGCTCGATCACAAGCACCACAAGATTTTCTGCCTCATGGGCGATGGCGAGCAGCAGGAAGGGCAGGTCTGGGAAGCCGCCATGGAAGCCGGTCACTACGAGCTCGACAATCTGGTCGGCATCATCGACTGCAATTGCCTCCAGATCGATGGCCCGGTCGATGAAGTCATGGAAGTCGAGCCCCTCGCTGCCAAGTACGCCAGCTTCGGATGGGACGTAATGCGCATCGATGGCCACGATATGACCCAGATTGTCGACGCGCTCCAACAGTCCAAGTCCATCAAGGGCCGTCCCATCATGATCCTCGCCGACACCGTCAAAGGCAAAGGCGTCAGTTTCATGGAAGATCAGGCCGGCTGGCACGGCAAAGCTCCTAATTACGACGAGCTGATGCAAGGCCTCAAAGAACTCGGCCTCCTCGATCGGATTCCCGTTCCTCATCTGCTCGACAAGGCGAAACGCTATCAGGTGGAAGTCGACAGCAAACTCGCATCCCGCATGCCGAAGTTCAGCCACGACTACTGGTGGAACGCGGGCGACTCGATGAAGGTCAAGATGGAGCCCACGCGCAAAGGCTTCGGTCAATCGCTGGCGGCGAACGGCGATGATGAGCGCGTGGTCTGTCTCGGTCTCGACATTTCCGGGTCCATCACAATCAGCGACTTCTACAGCGGCAAGCCCGAGCGCAAGAAGCGCTGGATCAGCATGGGCATCGCCGAACAATCTGCCACTTCCGCCGCTGCCGGACTCGCGCGGGAAGGGAAGCTTCCAGTCCTCGGCACTTACGCGACCTTCGCCGCCGCCCGCAATCTCGACCAGATCCGCACTTCGGTCTGCTATGGCAACTTCAATGTCCTGATCGCCGGCGCCCACGGCGGTGTCTCCGTCGGTCCCGACGGCGCCACGCATCAGGCGCTCGAGGATCTCTTCGCCGTGCAAGGCTTGCCGAATATGTCAGTCGTCGTTCCCTGCGACATCGTCGAGACTCGCAAGGCCACAGATTATCTGCTGCTGCAGCACCAAGGGCCGAAGTACATTCGCTTCGCGCGCGAGGCCACTCCCATCGTCAGCGATGAAAAAACTCCTTTCGTGTTTGGCAAAGCGAATGTGATTCGCCTGCGGCGCGAAGGACCCAGTTTCCTCAATGCCTTTGAAACCGTGCTGGCATCTTCGTACCGCAACGAGGATGAAGACCTTAGCATCCTTGCCTGTGGACCCATGGTTCCCGAAGCCATGCGCGCCGCTTTCATTCTCGAGAAAGAATTCGGCTATGAGACTCGCGTTCTGAACCTGCACACGTTGAAGCCGATCGATGCCGAAGCCATCATTCGAGCGGCGAAGGAAACTGGAGTCATCGTCACCGCCGAGGAGCACCAGATCGGCGCGTTGGCGTGGCGGGTGAGTGGCATCCTCACCGAGAGCGAGCAACTCTATGGCTTGCCCGTAATTACCGGCGCAATCGGCGTGAAAGATCGCTTCGGAGATTCGGGCGCTCCCTGGGAACTCATCAAGGAATTCGAAGTCAGCGCCGAACACATCGCCCATCGCGCCTTGCAGTTGATTGCCGTTAAAAAGAGCCGCGCTGTCGAGCGGCACGACGCCGTAACGCTGACGGGAGTCCGCTAGAGCGCAAACTTTTCCGCGCTGGCCGAATGTGTGGAGCGGGCACTCTTGCCCGCTGGTTTTGTGGTGCTGCAGGTAAGCGGGCAGGAGTGCCCGCTCCACACCAGTTTTGTTGGCCAATCGTTACCCCGGTCACAACTGCCGGGTTCCTGCCGTCACTCGGCAGCCGCGTCGAAGTCACCCTATAATGCCGCTGGAACCCAGGAACCTCCAAGAGCTGCGTCAGAACGAAAAAGAAGCATCGTTCCAGTGCGCTCACAGCATCTTATGAGCCAATTGACACCGTACTGGCCCTGCTGAACAATTGAACATTTAGGGATGTCTGCAATCGTGGTTTTTGCTTCCTGAGGAGGAAGAGCGTATGGCCGACGAAGGCGAACACATTCAGATGGAATCTGAGTCGAATGCCGGGAAGTGGATTCTGTTAGTGCTGGCGCTGCTGGTCGTGGCCGGCTTCGGTTACTCCACCTACATGACGCATTCGGCCGTCAAGCAATTGAAGGCGGATCTGGGCAGCAGCCAGGCCGAGGTGAAGGAACTGCAAAATCGCATGCAGGCCGCCGAAGCCGGAGAAGAGACCCTGGCCAAGCAGGCCGGCATGACCAAGAAAGAACTCGCGCAGCGGACCGCCGAGTTGCAAGCGGAACAAAAAGCAGCTGCTGCCCGCCTTGAGAGAGAACAGAAGGCTTCGATCAGTGCCGTGAGCGGCGACATTGCCGGAGTCAAGACGGATGTTGGCGGAGTCAAGACCGACGTGGCCTCGACCAAGGCCGATCTGGAAGCGACCAAAGCCAAGCTGCAAAGCACCATCGGCGATCTCGGCGTGCAGAGCGGGCTCATTGCCAACACGCGCTCCGATCTGGAAGTCCTCAAACACAGGGGCGACCGCAACTATTACGAATTCACTCTGTTGCGCGGCGCCAAACCTCAGCCCGTTTCCACGGTCAGCCTGCAGTTGAAGAAGGCCGACCCCAAGCACGGCAAGTTCACGCTGAACGTGACTTCCGACGACAGGACGATCGAGAAGAAAGATCGCAACATCTCCGAACCGATCCAGTTCTATTCCGGCCGCGAGCACATGCTGTTTGAACTGGTGGTGTGGACCGTCGACAAGAAAAAGATCACGGGATACCTGAGCACTCCCAAGGCTGCTCCGGTTCCGGTCACGGCCGGCGGGACCACGGGTAGCGGGAATTGAGCGGAGCCTTTTTCCCGGGCGTACACGTGTTGTTGCAAATCGTGCTGCGCACGGGCGTGATCTACCTGCTGGTCTTGATCGGCGTGCGTTTAAGCGGCAAGCGTGAGGTCGGACAGATGACTCCCTTCGACCTCACGCTGCTGCTCCTGCTTTCGAACTCCGTACAGAATGCGATGACCGGGCCCGACACCTCGCTGGCCGGCGGCGCGGTCGCGGCCGCCACATTGCTGATCTTCAATTATCTGGTTGCGGATGTTTCCGGAGGCAGCCGGCGCTTCCGGAAGTTGGTGCAGGGCCAGCCGTCGCTGCTGGTGCACGACGGCAAGATCATCGAATCGCACATGGAAAAAGAACGCGTCAGCATGGACGAGCTTCATCGCGCCCTGCGCGAGCACGGCATTCAAAGCGTTGATCAAGTCGCGCTCTCCGTGCTCGAAGTTGACGGCTCCATTTCCTGCCTAAAGTACGACGAGATCAAGGCCGACGCCAGCACCCACCTGGCGCGCCGCCGGTTCATCCAGAAGAAGCAGTAGTTGCGCTAGAGGCTCGTACATGATCTTGGAAGCGCGAGCTCTCACTTCGTGGCCGCCATAAACTTCACGCATACCGGCGATCCTACTTCCAGTTTTTGCCCGGTGGGCGCGAGGCGTCCGGTCTGCTGGTCGATACGAAAGATGACGATGTTGTGCGACTTCTGATTTGCGGCCAGCAGAAAATTGCCGGTTGGATCGATATCGAAGCTGCGCGGAATCTTGCCTTGGGTGGGGGTGTTGTCGATTTGTGTCAGTATCCCGTTTTGCGAGTCGATGGCGAAAACCGTGATGCTGTCATGCCGGCGGTTCGAGGCGTACAGAAACTTGCCGGAGGGGGCGATGCGAATCTCCGCGGCATCGCTGCCACCGGTGAAACCTTTGGGTAGCGTGGAAATCGTTTGCCGCCGCAGCAGCGCACCCGTCCTCTGATCGAAAGAAAACACCGTGATCGTAGACGCCAGTTCCGCGATCACGTAAGCAAACTTTCCCGAGGGATGAAACAGGAGATGGCGCGGCCCCGCGCCCGCGCCCGCGTCAAACTTCACCATAAGCGAGTCGTTCGGAGTGAGCGTCCCGTTCGCGCTGTCGAACTTGTACACGAACAACTCGTCGAGGCCGAGATCGTCGACGAACGCGAAGTGGTTGTCGGGTGACAGGTCAATGGAATGCGCGTGCGGCGCTTCCTGCCGCTGCGGATTGGCGCCGTGTCCGGAGCGCCGCGGCACGAAGTCGGTGGCTTCGCCCAGTTTGCCGTCTTCAAGAATCGGAAAGACCGCAACGCTATCACCGACATAATTCGCGACCAGAACGTATTTGCCGGATTTGTCGACGATGATGTAACAGGGGTCGATGCCGCGCGAGCGCACTTCATTCAGGAGAGTCAGCCTTCCGGTCGGACGATCCACGGAAAACGCGCTCACCCCGCCGCTGTTCGCGCCCTGGTAGTTTTCCACTTCGTTGACCGCATACAGAAACTGGCCGTTGGGAGAGAGCGCGACAAACGAAGGATTCGTGGTTGCGGCGGCGAGTCCGAGCGGCGTGCTTTGGCCCGTGGCCGCGTCGAACCGGTATGCATAGATGCCTTTGCTCGAATTGCCGTTCCCGGTATAGGTGCCGACGTAGAAAATGTACTTGCCTTGCTGAGCGAAGGCTGCGGGTGCGGCGAAGAGAGCGAATAGCGCGAATAGCGCGAGAACGAGAGATGCGATTTTCAGAGAATGACGGGGAAAGTTCATGCCGTTCATAGAAACCCATTTTGAGGAATTCATGCAAGTCGGCTTCTGGCAAAGGGCTGGAGCGCGGGCGACAGAGTGCGGAGGCCCTTCGGTCCGCACACTACGCGGGCCTCAGGATGACAATCTTCCAGAACTTGCGGGGCGCGATTATTTGGCCGCCTCATGCCTGATCACTTGGTCAAAGTCAGAGGTTCGGTCTGGTTGTAGGCCCAGATAATGGCGCTGACCGACTTACGCTGATTGAAGGCGTCAAGCGTCATCGGAAAGGATACGATGATCGTGCGCGAAACAGTTTGCCCGACCTCAAGCCGCACCTCGGGCGCAAGCGCGGGCTGCGCGCCATTCTTCAGGGCGGGGAAAGCCTGGAAGTATCGGTCGAAATCGACGGCGGAAACGGCGTCGGCAGTGGAATCTCCACTAGCGGTTTTGACCGATCCCTGCAGGTTGCGGACGTACAGAGCCTTGTCGCTGTTGTTCTGCAAGGTGAAGGTGAGGGCGGACAGGGTGGAGTTCTGCCCGGGGATTTCCACCGCGACCACGTTGTCGAGCGTGCCCGATCCCTGCGGCTTCGCGCGCTTCAGGACAGACGCAATTAAGACGACCACCAGCACCGCCGCGATGGCAATGAGAACAATTTTCGCCGGAGGAAGATTCTTTTTCGCGGTCCCGTACTCTTCGCCGATGTTGATGGTGGGGCCAGCCGGGGGCGCGGGTGGAGCGGGCGGTGGTGGAGTCTGGGGCGGACGAACTGGAGTTTGATCAGGCATAGGTTTGTGCCGTACCAGCCCCGATTCTACGCTCGCTCGTGCGCCCGATGCGACTGGCACGCTCATTCTCCGTTGTCCTCTTCTGAAGCAGAACCGGGAATTTCGGCGAGCACTTCCAGCTCCCGGTCGCCACTGGTCCACACTTGTTCGCGCACGGCTCTGGGCAGGATGACGCATCCGTGCGACGCGCATCCGGGATGCTCTTTGGAATCGCCGTGCATGAGAAATCCGCTGCGGCCAAAGGTTTCCGTGCTCGCCGCCGGATTCAGTTTCAGAACGTAGGGCCCGTGGTCGGAGGTATCGGCGGGCGGGCCTGCGATCGTCCAATCGCCTTGAGGGATGGGCCCAACGTCGTGCACGTTCTGCATCGCTGGATTATTCTTGCCCGCTCCCGCGCCGGAATATCCGGTGGCGACGGGCTTGCCGTCCTGCTGCAGTTGGCCGGACTTCTGGGCGTAAGTCCAAGCGAAGGCCTCGAGGTCGATGCGGGTTGTTTCCTGCTGGAACGTTGGGGTCGGCGGCTGTGCTTCAAGGGACGCCGGTGCGATGGAGGGATCCGGGTGCAGCCGATTCATGTTTTTCATACCACTTCCGCCAAAATCTTGATTTGGTTGTAGTTAGGTGGTGCAGGCTGGTTGTTCGAGCCGCAAAATCTTGATTCTAAGTATGTTATACGTAAAATCTTCCGGAATAAGGAGTTAGCGGAGCTTTCTTGGACGGATGCGGTTTCGACGGAGGTCGCGGAATTCGCGCGCATGAACCCAGTTTGCGCGTTCCGATTTCGCAGGGTAAAGGTTGTTTGTCACAATGGTCAGACGGAGCCTGTGGAAAAGAGAATGGCCGCGCCGGCAGGGTCGTGGGAAGTTCGAAGGTCAGTGAGCGTAATCGAGATTTACCACTCACCGCGTAGGTCCTAGTGAGTCGTCTGGCAAAGATCACTTGCCCAACAGCGCGGCGAGACACCGAGAAGGTTCCAGAGACAATCCGCATTCCTCATGCCCCCGGATGCCAGCGCCATAGCCCTGCCGGCTCGCCCCTCCTGCGCAGAGTATCAATCAGCGCAGGTGTCAGGGATCAGAGATCAGGGAACAGAAATCAAGAATCGCAAAATTCACACTTGACATTGACAGATAATCCACTACCATATGGTTGTGGATAAATTAGGTACAACGTTTGTGGCTTTGTCTGATCCAACCCGCCGGGCAATGATCGAACGACTCTCGCATGGGCCTGCCTCTGTGCATGGATTGACGGAACCGTTTGCACTCTCGCAGCAGATGATTTCAAAACACATTGCCTACCTGGTGCGGGCGCGGATTGTAATCAAGACGAAGCGTGGACGAGAGAGTGTGTGCACGCTTAGGCCAGAGGCGATTAAGACGGTCAGCGACTGGGCGATTAGCTATCGCCGATTCTGGGAAGAGAGTTTCGACAAGCTGGATGTGGTTGTGAATCAAATGAAGAAAGAGGAGGTCAGAGATGACAAAAAACACGGTTAACGAAATTGAGCGGATGGTCGTTACAAGAATTTTTGATGCCCCACGCGAGTTGGTTTGGAAGGCGTGGACAGACCCGAAGTACGTGATGCAGTGGTGGGGACCGAAGGGCTTTACTGCGCCCGTTTGCCAGATGGATTTTCGCGTTGGAGGAAAATTTCTCTGCTGCATGAAGACGCCGGATGGGCAGGAGTTCTGGAATGCTGGTGAATACCACGAGATTGTTCTGCACGAGAAGATCGTTTCCTCCATGTACTTTTCGGACTCGAAGGGAAACAAGATCGAGCCTGCGCAATTAGGAATAGAACATGAGGCTATAGACGGTGCGTACGACGTGACCATCTTTGAGGATCTCGGAAACGGCCAGACGAAACTTACCTTCATTGGAAATGAACCCATGGAGAGCGCGAAAAATAGCGGTCAAATGGAGGGCTGGAACCAGATACTCGATAAAGTTGCCGCGGTTATTGCGGGGCTAATGCAGGCGAAATAGGAAGTTGACGTTTTGACGATCGTCATGCGCGAGATACAGCTGAGGCTGGCGGCGAAGGCTTGGTTAGAACAGGCTTCTCGCCGCTCGGCCGAATAGTCGCCTTTCCGGATAAGTGACCCTTGGCTCAGCTGTTGACTTCAGGCCATTACACTCAGAACCCCCGGCAGGCATGATGAGTGTAATCGGGATTTTTCACCAGTTGACAAGCTGCTCCAGCGGTCTGGAGTGATTACGCTCACTGACTGTCTTTTCGAATCTGCGTAACATATCGTCGTAATTTCTCTCGCCTTCCCGAAGAGCACTTCCACCATGGGATGACACACCCCTCAGGCGGGAGCAATCAAGCAATTCAAGCCGGACTGTGTTCACGGAGGTGCACATGAAACGCATCGGTATTCTTGCTTGCATTTTAGGTTTGTGCTTCGTTTCGACGGCATGGACGCAGCAGGGTGCGACCAAGCCGCCGCTTGGCAGGTTTGCCGCGCATCGCATGGCCAGACAAACTTCAAGGACTCCAAACCTGACCGTAAACCGTGGCTCTTATTCTCAGGCCGATCGAGATGGCCGAACGAAATACTGGGAACTGGGAACCTACACCGGCGGCACATGGCTGACCACATGGCACATCAATGACCTCGACGTGATGGTTGGCCTTGGCGATTTATCCCCGATCGGCGACGGTTCAGGTTATACCCACACTCTGGCCCTACCTTTGTTCGGGCCGAATGCCAGGGAATGGACCGACCTTGGCGCATTGGCAGTCGAGCAGTCCATCGGTTGCGGAGAGCCGCTCGACGACATCTCGAACACGGGGCTGGTGGTCAGTGGCTCCATCACATCGGACGGGCACATGCGCGCTGTGGCCTGGACCAAAGAAACCGGCATGGTTGAGTTGGGGACTCTTGCCGATACCGGCGATCCGCGGTATGCAGGCCATAACTCGAGCTATGCAGTCAGCACAAATAAACTCGGAACCCTGATCGTGGGCGGTAGCGGCGTGGACGAGGATACCAATTCGGGTTTCGACGCGCCCGTCGTCTGGACGCTATCGAAGGAATGGAAGAACGGAAAGTTCGGCACGACGTGGAAAATTCACGCGCTCGACACCGGAGCCTACCCCAACTTTTGGTGGATGCTTTTTGGGGTAAACGATTACGGTCAGATCGTTGGCGTCGGTGGCGACAATAACAACCCCCAGACGACCGTCATTGGTGCGCTATGGAGCCCACGCCCTGACGGAAAGGGCTGGAAAGTCATGTCCCTCCCACCGTCCGCCGACTATCCCTTTACCGACGCCTATGGCATCAACGAAAGCGGGGAAATAGCAGGCATGGTCGCTTTGACGGATTGGAGTGTTTGGCTTCCTGCGTTGTGGAAGCCTCTCGACAGGTCAAGAACCAGATACTCTCCGGTGATCATGCTTCCTTTGCCGCAAGGTGTATTCACAAACGCCGAAGCCGTGGGCATCAACGATCTGGGCGACATCGTCGGCGATACCTGGAACGACGACGCCTCAGTGGACTTGGCAGTGCGCTGGACGACGACAAACCGGAGATTTTCTGAACTTCTCGACTTCCCCGCTGACTGGAGCTTCTCCTGGGGAGTAAACAACAACCGAATTGCTACGGTCACCTATACCGGCGGCGAGAACTGCTCTGAAGGCGTACCGTGGGTCTACACCTGCGGAGGCGCAATCCAGATCCACTGAACGGCGAGACTGTTTGAACAGAAGCTGAATGATTTCGCATCTTATGCAGAACCGGCCGCCCGATGTCCGGGCGGCTTTTTCATTGCATGAATGCTACGGCGTTGCGCGTAACTTCTGTAAGCAGGCCATAGCGCTTATTGACTCGACTTCCTTAGGATTCGCCGGATTCCGCGGGTGGCCCACCTTTCTGCATTGTTTTTCTTTTCCGCTACGAAACAGTGGGTGCCCCGTCCCTTCGACCACGCTCAGGGCACGCCTTGCGTTTTTTGCAAGGGCGGGATACGGTGCTGCCGACGCGACTGTTTCTCCCTTCCGCACAAACCCCGTGTCGCATGAGTTTGTGGTTCCCGCCCTTCGCACAGAACAGAACGCGAAGGACGGGGCACCCACTGTGTTGATAGTGCCAGCGAGATCCAATGCCTGGGCCACACGCACACTGCCTCTAGTGGGCAAGTTCTGTCGGGGAACTGACGGGGTCGCCAGGAGCATGTAGTACGCTCTGAAAGGCTGCCTGGGGACACTCCATCCGGGAAGGCGCCAGACCCATCCTTGGGGCGATTAGGGATGATCAAGATCAGGGATTATCAAGAGGAGGCAACGTGGAGTTTGTAATGTTTGAAGACGTGGACGGCATGGAAGTCTTTGTCAACCCCGAACGGGTTATGTGGGTCAGAGAATATCCCAACCACACGACAGTCATCAGCTGTGGACACGAGGACAAGTTCACGGTTCGCCTGGCTCCGGCTCATGCCGTTGCCACGCTGGGCAAGTCGGTTCGTTAAAACTGAAGATTACTTTCCAAGAACCTGGATCGACGAGTGAAACGGGGGTTGGCGGCTGGCCCGCCCTTCGCACAGAACAGAACGCGAAGGACGGGGTACCGACTGTGTTGATGATGCCAGCGAGATCAAATGCCTTGGCCACCCGCCCTTAGGATTCGCCGGATTCGCCGGCCTTTGGAAGGTCTTTCAAATAGTTCAAGCGGAAAATTTTCAAAAAATCCTTAAACTCTTCTGCATTCCAGAGCGAATCTGGTTCTTCCGGCCGGAGGTGTCCGGCTGCGCGCAGAGCTTTGATCAGCAGGGTCTGGCGGTAGGCCTGCTTGGCGAGACCGCGAATTAAATCCTCCTTGTCGCTTGTCATAGCGCTGTTCATTATAGGCTTGACCCTAGCCCTCGTTGTCGGGTTTCGATTGGCTGCCTTGGCCGGGCTGCGCCCGGCGGACGGACGAATGCGTCCGTCCCTACATTTCTTAGTCCCAGGCTTCCAGCAGCTCGGGCCTCCTGTCACCAGGCGTGTTTCATGGCTTTGGCGAATTTGTCGGGGGGCAGGGTGTTCAGCACGTCGTCTTTGGTGAGCCAGGCGCGGCGGGCTTGCAGGATGCCGTAGCGGATTTTTTCCATGTGGGAGATGTGGTGGGAGTCGGTGTTGATGACGATCTTCACGCCGTGCTGCTTGGCTTGGCGGAGGTTGGCGTCGTTGAGATCGAGGCGGTCGGGATAGGCGTTTAACTCCATTGCGACTTTATGCTGCGCGGCCGCCGTGAGGACGGCGTGCATGTCGAAGGCGTAAGAATCGCGGCGCAGCTGAATGCGGCCGGTGGGATGTCCGATGATCGAGGTGTTCGGATTGGCGATCGCTTTGAGCAGGCGCTCGGTCATCTTCGCCGGTTCTTGATTGAAGACCGAGTGGACGCTGGCGATGACGAGATCCATCTGGGCGAGGACGTCGTCGGAGAGATCGAGGTCGCCGTCGGCGAGGATGTCGACTTCGATGCCGGCGAAGATTGTGATTCCGTCGATCTGCCTGCCGACCTCGTGGATGCGCTTGATGTGTTCGACGGCGCGTTTGTCGTCGAGTCCGTTGGCGAAGGCAAGATTTTTGGAGTGATCGGTGATGGCCATGTATTTGTAGCCGCGCTCCTTTGCGGCCTCGGCCATTTCCGCGATGGTGTTGCGGCCGTCGGTTTCGACGGTGTGCATGTGGACGTCGCCCTGCAAATCTTTTTGCGTAATGAGGCGGGGCAGGGAATGCGACTGGGCGAGATCGATCTCGCCAAGATTTTCGCGCATCTCGGGCGGGATGTAGTCGAGCTTCAGCTTGGCGTAGATTTCTTCTTCGGTTTTTCCGGCTGACCGGTTTTTGGGTATCCAAAAGTGACAGGCTGTATTCGTTCAGGGTGTATCCCATCTTGAGCGCGCGCTGGCGGAGCGCGACGTTGTGAGCTTTCGATCCGGTGAAGTACTGCATGGCGGCGCCGAAGGATTCGGGCGGAAGCAGGCGCACGTCGACTTGCAGGCCGCTGCGCAGGTGGAAGCTGATCTTGTTGTCGCCGCTGACGATGATGTCCATGAGCGGAGGATATTGCGCGACGTAGGCAATGGCCTTCTGGCGTCCTGCTTCGGTGGTGCAGGCCTTGCCGGTGACGAGGATGTCGAGATCGCCGACGGTTTCGCGGCCGCGGCGCAGGGATCCGGCGGGCGTGATTTTGTCGATGCCGGGAAACTTCTCGATGTAGGCGGTGAGCTTCTCGCACTCGATCTCGGCGGCGTCGATCAGATAGCGGCCACCGATGCGGCGATAGTCCTCGATGGCTTTGATCAGCTTGGCTTCGTGCTTCTCACCCATGCGCGGGAGTTCGCGGATTTTTCCGGCGCGTGCCAGTTTCTCGACGCCGTCTACGTCGCTGACCTTGTAGGCGCTCCAGATCAGGGCGATGGTCTTGGGGCCGAGTCCCTGGATTTTCAAAAGCTGGAGCATCGACGGGTGATATTTCTCGAGCAGTTCGGCTTGTACGCTGAGCTTGCCGGTGTTGAACAGTTCCTGCAGGTTCGCCAGCATGCCTTTGCCGATGCCGGAAATGGCGAGCACCTGCTTGGGATCAGCGATGATGTCTTTGATCTGGTGCGAGTGATTCTCGATGGCCTGCGCCGCGTTGCGATAGGAACGGATGCGGAAGGAATCCTGGCCGTCGATCTCGAGCAGGTCGGCGGTCTCGTAGAGGATGTTGGCGATGGCCTTGTTATCCATGGGGAAGAGATAAGGTTAAATCAGATGAGCGGGAGAGAGCCAGCTTAGTCGACGGCATTCTTCGCGGTGGAGCTGAAAGATCTTAACCGCGGAGTGCGCTGAGGAATTCGCAGAGATCGCTGAGAAGTTCTGTCGTCGAAAGGCAAGTCATTCCAGGGCACACGCCTATAGCGGCAAAACACCAGGAGACGCCTGTAGCAACACATTGACGATGATCTCACGACGGCGCAGGCCGAGATCGCAGTGCAAGGTCCGCGGCCTGCAAAGTGGCGGCCGGCCTCGGGCGGGAAGTTGGGAATAGCGGCTAGGAAGCTTTAGTCACGTTCGCTGCCTGCGGACCTTTCTGTCCCTCGGTGATCTCGAACTCCACCTGATCACCCTCCTGCAGGCTCTTGTATCCCTCAGAGCTGATTGCACTGTAATGAACAAACACGTCCGGTCCATCATTGCGCCCGATGAACCCGTACCCTTTGGCGTTATTGAACCACTTCACGGTTCCTTTCAATCGTTCCACTGAACCCCCTTCTTTCCGACACGCCCTGTTTTTTGGGGGACAAGGGCGTGCCCGCAGTCACCCAATGAGATGCATTTTCGGGCCGGAGGGTTAGGCTGTCAAGATGGGGAAAAACCCTAGAACCAGGGAGAGAGAGACAGAGTGTTTAGGTTAGCTTTCGGCCAACCAAATTGTTATTTCGGTAACGCGGACAGGCTAGAGAGCGCGTCGAGGTCGCGTGCGGATGACGTGATCGAGCCAGAGGACAGAAGAGATGGTCTTGGCGTCGCGGATGGTGCCTTTCAGGATCATCTTAACCACGGCAGGCAAGGGAAGCATGCGTTTGTGGATGATCTCGTCGTCTTCGGGTTCGGCTTCGCCGGCGCTCAGGCGGGTGGCGAGATAGACGGCCATGGTTTCGGCGACGAAGCCGGGGCTGGCGTAGAACTTGAGAATCCGGCGCCAGCGGGCGGCGCGGTAGCCGGTCTCTTCGATCAATTCGCGCCGCGCAGCCTGGAGTTCCTGTTCGCCGGGATCGATGCGTCCAGCGGGTAATTCCCAGAGATAATCCCCCGCGGCGTGACGGTACTGACGTTCGAGCAGAACGCGGGGGATCGCGCCGGAGTCGTCCACCGCCAGAATCACAATGGAGCCGGAATGATGGATCAGGTCGCGGCGCACCTTGATGCCTCCGGGCTCGACGATGTGATCGGTCGTCACCGAAAAGGCCGGGCCTTGATAGACGGTACGGGAGGAGACGAGGCGGGCCTTTGGCTGTCTCTTCGCGCGGGCGCGAGTGGAAGAAGAAGATTTGGCCATGCGAACAATATAAAGCAGGAGTCGGATTTCAAATCTGGAGACCTCGAGCTTCCCGATCGGAAATCAGTCTGTTGAGCTTATGTGCGGAGCGGCGCAGCCGTTCTGTTATGCTGCCGGACATGACACGGAAGCCGCGGATTGCGATCGTCGGCGCGGGCAATCTGGGAAGCGCATTGGCGGTGTCGCTGCGGCGGGCGGGATTCGCGGTGGACGCGGTGATCGCGCGGCCGACGGGGAATTCGATCCGGAAGGCCCGAGTATTGGCCAAAGAGGTTGGAGCGCGAGCGGTGACGGACGCCTCCGATCTGAGAGCCGAGCTGGTGTGGTTCTGCGTGCCCGACTCGGAAATTGGCCGAGCCGCGCGGACGTTGGCGCAGAGATTTCGAGGGAAGGGAACGGTGGCCCTGCATTCCGGTGGAGCTCTGACGAGCGACGAACTCGGGCCGTTGAGAGAGCGCGGAGCAGCGTTGGCGTCGGTGCATCCGCTGATGACATTTGTGGCCGGCTCGCGGCCCGCGCTGGCCGGAGTGCCGTTTGCCATGGAAGGAGATCTGCGGGCGGTGCGAATTGCGCGCCAGATCGTGCGTGAACTGGGCGGGCAGGCATTCACAATTCGCAAAAAAGACAAAGCTGCTTACCATGCGTGGGGCACGTTCGCCTCGCCGCTGCTTACGGCTTTGCTTGCCACAACGGAAAGGGTTGCAGCCTCGGCAGGGGTGAAGCGCAAAGCCGCGATTCGGCGGATGATTCCCATCCTGCTGCAGACGCTGGCGAACTACGCGCAGCGTGGGGCAGCAAGATCATTCAGCGGCCCCCTCATTCGCGGGGACGTCGACACCGTGAATCGACATTTGAAAGTGCTGGAGAGCATTCCGGCCGCCCGCGAGGTCTACGCGTCACTGGCTCGAGCGAGCCTGGAGTTCCTGCCCGTCAAACACAAGATCGCTCTTAGACGGCTTCTGAACTCCGCCTCGGACTAACCCGCCACACCCACACCAGCAGCACTAGAACCGCGAAGGGAAGTGAGGCAGCGGTGCGAATGGGCATCGAGAAGATTGCGGTGGAGTTGAAGATCGACGGAGCGAGCCAGGGACGCAACAGGATCAGGGCGAAAGCCGAGATCCAGGGCCAAAAGAGAACGAGTGCTCCGACTACCAGCAAAATTCGAGGGACCGGTCCCGCATTCGCTAATTCGCCGCGGTAGCGTACCAGCAGCAAAATTGCGGGGAGCAGAATGAGGTGATCGTAGATCGCCAGCCCTTGCAGAACGGTGACGGTCGTGATCGTCAGCAAAAGGCTGAGGGTGATCCAGAAGGCGCGTGAGCCGGCCGCTGCGGCGCGATTGCGCCAAGCCAGGATGACGGCGATAAGCATGGATGTCGCCGTCAGCACGATTGTCGCCGGGCCAGCCAGGCGCGGTCCGAGAGGCGAGGTGAGAACTTCGGCGATCAGAGGAGGCTGGGTGTAATGACGGTACGCCAGGACAGTGTGCATCCATGACTGGATCCAATGGGGGAGTACAACGAGCGCAGATGCGATGAGCAGAGCGAGCGTGGAAAAAAATCCAACCACCAGGCGTCGCCGTTCCCGCCATAGGCGCAGGCTCCAAAGCAAGAGATAGAGGACGACGAGCGCGGTCACTTGTGGCTTGATGGTGGTGAGAGCCAGCAGAAATCCGGCAAAGAGGAAACGGTGCCTTTGAAGCGCCAGGATGGCTGCGGCCAACAGGAAAGCCACGAGCAGACCCAGTTGTCCGGAATATAAACCTTCGAGCGCAGAGTAACTCGACAGGGTGAGGAGCAGAATCACTGCAATCCATTTTCCGCCGATCCATTTTTCTCCGACCCGCCAGTGGAGCGCTCGAAGCCACAGCATCACGCTGGCGACGGTGAGAGCGGCGAGCAGGCAGACGACGACGGCGCGGACGGGAGAAAAGGGGAATTCCGCGGCGGGCCAGAACAACAGGCCGGTGAACGCAGGATAGGGAAAGACACGGCGGTCGATGGGATCGCCCGGACGATTCGGATTCAAAGGCCGGCCGAACAGACCAGTCTGGATTTCGCGGGTTGTTTCCGGGCTGTATGGATCGCGCCCGTTCCGAAGCCACTCGCGCGAAGCAAGCCATACTTGGTAAAAGTCGTTGCCGAACGCGTAGCCATTGCCCAGACCCTTGGCCGTGCGCACCGCGAGAACGCGGGGCATAAAAAGGCCCTGGTGATAATAGAGCATCGATGCCGCGCCGATCAGGGCCAGGCAGAGGGCAAGAGCGGACGAGAGTGTAGGTGTCGCGGGCTGCGATGTAGCCATCGGCAGATCGTTGGCGAAATTAGAGCACGGGGAATAAGTCCGTGCAAGGATTGGAAGAGACGGCCGCGCTAGCTTGACGTGAACAGATGGCCCAGTTTTTCTTTCTTGGTCTTGAGGTACTCTTCGGCGTGGGGGCTGGGAACGACTTCGCAGGGCACGCGCTCGACGACCTGAACTCCGGCGTTCTCGAGGGCTTCAACCTTGTCGGGATTGTTGGAGAGCAGGCGCACGCGCGTGACGCCGAGCGCCTTGAGAATCTCGGCGGGAAGGGTGAAGTCGCGGTGATCGGCCTTGAATCCGAGGCGCTCGTTGGCCTCAACTGTGTCGAGGCCGGAATCCTGCAGTTCGTAGGCTTGCAACTTGGCCATCAGTCCGATGCCGCGGCCTTCCTGCTGCTCGTAGATCAGGATACCCGCATCCCCCTCGGCAATCATGGACAACGATAGTTCGAGTTGCTGGCGGCAATCGCAGCGCAGGGAATGGAAAACGTCCCCGGTCAGGCATTGGGAATGCACGCGCACCAGCGGTGGCGCGGACTTCACGTCTCCCATGACCAAGGCGACTGCTTCTTCAACGTGGGGGCTGCCGTTGGCATGGCTCTCGCCGCGAAACCCGTAGATGCGGAACTTGCCCCAGCGGGTAGGGAAGTCGGCCGAGGCGACCTGTTTTACTTCGTCTTTACTCACTGTTTCATTATAGCGGCTGGGGGCAGATGCCGAGAGCGCTCGCTGCGCTTGCGGGGCGGACCCTTCGGCTGCGCTCAGGGCAAGCTGCGTCCGCCCCTACATGGATTCGGTACGCCTGTAAGCTGCCGCGATTAGCAGTTCTTCAGCCGCGAGCGCGGAATGGGAAAATGGCGTCCTGCTTGGAAGGGATCGGCGCGCCGTTGCGCGTGGCCGGACGGAAGCGCCAGTTCTCGAGCGCCGCCAGGCACTTGCTGTCGATATCAGGGCCGAGGCTCTGCAAAACGGTTTTGCGAACGATTTCTCCACGCTCGTCGATGGTGATTTCGATAACTTCATTTCCAGCTGTGTCGGGCAGTTGCCAGGGATAGACCGCGGGATCGGATGTTGCGACCGGCAATGCGGGACGGATCTCGTCTCCATAGAGCTGGCCGCGGTTCAAAGTTCCGTAGGGAAGTCCGGCCTGAGCGCCGTGCCCCAAAGCGGAAAGAGTCTGAGTCTGGGAATTATCGGATTCTTCGGCGCGGGCGACGGTCGTTTCTGGGGCCTGCAGTTTCGGCGATTGCGTGGGAGCTTTCCACGTCAGCTTCTGGCCCAAACGCTGGTGACGATAACGCTCGGTCGCGAGATCGGACGAACTGTGCGAGCTGTCATCGGGAGACTTACCGGACCAGTAGAGACGCGTGACCGAGGTGCCGTTCTGTCCGAGCGCTATGGACGAAGGATCGAGCCGCATCGGTTCAGGAGGATGCAGGAGCCAGGCAAGAAGGATGGCATGGACGGCGCAGGAAATGGTGAGGACCTGGCGCTGCCGGGGCGCCGTGGTGGGATTCAATTGCGCAAACATGGTGTACCGCTTTCCCCAGAGCCCGTCCGAGTAGATCTAATGCTACGTTAGACGCAGGGCGGGGGATTTCGTCAAGATGAAAGTTTGGTTGGGATAACTGAGGGTTCAGCGCAAGACAGCGGCTGAAGCTGGACCTGATTCTTGGCGCAGATGCGGCATGCCTGAAGGCATGCCCTGATACGAATCCTAACTGCCGGCTGCGAATCTCAAGTGCCGGCACGAACCTTCACTTCCGGATACGAATCTTCACTTCCGATGCGAACCTTAACTTCCGGTACGAACACTTCCGATACGAACCTTCACTACGGCTGCGGGCAGAAAGCGCGGGAATCGATCTGGTGAGGATTCCGGAACGCTGATAAAATAATCGAGCACATCAACCAACCTGCACACGGGGCTATAGCTCAGCTGGGAGAGCGCATCGTTCGCAACGATGAGGTCGTCGGTTCGATCCCGACTAGCTCCACCAATCTTCTCAATTGCTTGCCGACTTTTTCTGCCGTGTTCGATCATGGAAAAACTCGTTTTATTGGACCGTAATGGACCGTGAATTGGACCGTGCATCCGGCGTTGCATCTTTGGCAAATTCTGCCAACTGCTCAAGTGCTCGGCGTTGCGCGGCAGGAACAGTCTGAGCGTAAATATCCATTGTGGTTGAAACGCGCGCGTGGCGCATTTGGAATTGGACACTCTTGCAATCGGCACCAGCCTGCACCAACCAAGTCGCATGCGATGTGCGCAAGCAACGCCAGTTCACGAATGACAGCCCCAGCCTGCGGGCAGCCGGTTGAATGTGGCGCTTCAAAATGTTCTGGTCGTTCATCGGCCTGCCACTTCGCAGGCTCTGGAAAACCAGATCATCCGGCCCCGCTGACTTTACCGCTCGATAGTGGCGAGTGCCCGTTCCTGCTCGCACATCCACCGTTACAGTCTTCAATCTGTGGATGCGTGTAATCACAGCGGGAGCAACGCCAATCGTTGCCGCAGAGGCGCTTGTTTTGGGAGTTGACCAGTCGCCACGGCTGAATCGTTCCTCAACCGTGATGCTATCGGCATGGATGCAGCGCCACTTCAGGCCGATTAGTTCACTGACTCGCAGGCCAGTCCAGACGCTTACGTAAAGCATCGTCGCGTAAGGTTCGGCAACGAGTTCGACCAGTTCATGGAACTGCTCTGGCGTGATGGTCGGCTTTGGCTGCCGTGCCCGCTTGTCTAGCGGCAGCCGCAATCCTTCCATCGGGTTCTTGATCAGATAGTCCACATCGACCGCGGCGCGGAGGATGGAACTCAATGCGTCCCTGATTTTCGAGATTGTGGGATGCGACACCTTGCCCGCCATGCCCGAGAAATACTGCTGTATCGTGAGCCGCGTAAGGTCGCGCAGACAGAGACGCGAGAATCTTGGCTCCAGGTACTTCGAGAGCACGCCACGGTAAGAATCCTGCGTGCTGCTCGAAAGCAGCGGTAGGTACGTCTGGTTGTAGGTGCCAGTCACAAAGTCAGCGAAGTTCATCGCCGAGCCGGTGAGAACCAAACCCTGATTCACAGGCCGCAATTTCTCTTCGGCGATCTTTTGCACTTCCCGCAACGGCATGTCTGCCAGAGCGAGTTTGATGCGTTGACGTTTTCGGCTGCCTGCTAGGTTGGTATCCCAAACACGCAACCACCAGAATTGACCTTCCTTAAATGGTTTTGGACTTTGAAATCTCCGTCTTGCCATGGACTCGTAATCTCCATGACTCGCCGGAGGAGTTGCCTCGGCTCGCACAATAGCATGAGTCGGTACGAGCGCGGGTTGTGAATTTGTTGTCACGTCAGATGCCAATGTGTTTTTGTCAGCGCACTATCCTGGTCCGCGTGTTGAGTAACGCACGCAAGAGCAATTCACGAATTGCTCAGGCCCAATTTCCACTTCGCCCCTGCAGTGCGCGCGGCGTGGACATACGTACCAGCCCAATAGGGTCGGATTCACATGTCTCTGCGGTGACGTGCCCCGGCAGTGATAGCAGCGCACGTGCCCGCAGTTTGTGCATGGTCTCTGGCTTTTTGGCACCCACGGCGCGCGCGGTGCTTCTGGTGCGCTCAGTCCGGCTTGCCGCAGAATCTTACGAACCCACGCAGGCCGCCGTCCGCTGGCTTTGGCCAGTTCCTGCACGGTGTAGCCAGCGCCTTCTTTGGCGCAATCGCACACGAATTTAATTGCATAATTGGCTTCCCGTTCTCGATCCTGCTTGCACTGCAGGCATCTGGAGCGAGGCACTTCCGGGTGCTCCCGGTGATAGCGCTGGTGACTGGCGTGCAGTTGTTGTAGTTCCCGCGATCCAAGGATGCTCATTTGACTTACTCTCTTCTGCCACCTTTCAAAGTGCGCGCTACCCATGCTTCAGCCGGACGCGCCTGGTAAACATACTTCTGCTTCTCCAGCCGCTCCGGATCATCGGCGAACGCCGCTTGATCCTGCTGCAGCGCATTGGCCGCCTGGTCATTGGCTAGTTGTTCGACGGTCTCAGTCGGCAAGGGTGGCACACGCTCATAGAAACGAACCCGGCGCTGTGTGCCCTTTACACGGCTCTGCGGCAGCCGTCTCCAGCCGTTGTGCACCAGGCAGCGCTGCACCTGCATAAGATCGGCATAGGCAAATTTCTCAGTGGTCTTGCCGATGCAGTGCACCAGGATGTCCTGGCACGTTACGTGATTGCTGGTGCTGTCGAAAAGCAGTTCCGCCGTATGGTCTTCTTCCCGCAACTGTCGGGGGCGGGGCAGATCGCACCAGTTTAAAATTTGCTCATCCCACAACCCCGGTTGATATCCACCGTCTTGCGCCACGGTGGCTGCGTCGTTCAATTCTTGGGTGACCAACCACCACGGTTGACCAGCCTGAAACCGGGTACGGGCTTCGGCCCACAACTGGCCGCAATCCTCACGAAGCCGGTTGAGATCGATCCGACCACACTGCACGGGCCAAAATCTTCGATTGCCGCTTGCATCCACAAACGGGGTTTGATCGTTGCTAGTGCCGCAAAAAATATTCATGCGCGGGATGTCTACGGCGCGCCTGCCGTACGGCAAGCGATAATGATCGATGCGGCACGACAAAAAGGCTTTGACGCGCTCCACTTCCGCGCGGCGCATGGCGGAAAGTTCAGACAGTTCGACAATCCACTTGCCTGCCAAATCGCCACGGGCGTCCTTGCCGCTGCCACTCAGATCAGCAACGCAATCGGAGAACCATGAATCACGGACGGCCAGCGTGCGCAGTGCGCTGGATTTCAACGATCCCTGCGGGCCGAGAATCACTAACAGACTGTCGGCCTGACAACCGGGAGAAAAGATGCGCGCAACGCCACTGATGAGCCAGCACATGGCCACGGCGTGGGTGTACGGAGAATCTTCCACGCCCAAATAGGTGGTGAGCCAATCATTGACCCGTTCGGTTCCATCCCAGACCAACGACTGGAGGTAATCCCGCACTGGGTGAACGGGGTGTTCCCTCGCACAGGTTTCGAGAGCTTCTGCCACGATCCGGGTGCTGTTGATTGCGATGCCATCCTGCTGTAACTGCGCGGCGAGTTGGCTGTCATCGAAGTCTGTCCATGCCGTCCCCGCCTGCGCGTGTGACCAGGTTGGCGGGCGCGCGATCACCGCCCGCTGGGAAAACTCATCGTATTGGGTCATGCCCTGCCACTTGGGATCATTGCGCAGAACGGTAAGCACGTTCGCAAGCAAAGGCCGCACTACGCCGGTTTCCGTGATTAAAAGCTGCTTTTGCCAGTCGGCACCGGCCACGGCGCTGGCCGCATCAAGGGTCACAGGTTGCACTTTAAAACCAAGCCAGCTAAAAGCCGTTTCGACAACCGCCCTGTCGATAAGCGTGGTCAGTGACGGGAAGCCGGTAGCCGGTTCGCCTGCAGCAACTTTGGCGAATGAATCGTTAATCTCCGAATCGATGCGCGCCACGGCGGCAGGGTCGTGCGTAGGAACCGCCTGGTAGAGTGCACGGCAAAAAGTCAGGGCTTCTGCCTGCATCCAACTGTTGCGCGCGAAGGATGCCGCTAGGGCGAGCATGGCATCATGCCGACCGCGCGCAGGCCAGTAACGGCAAAGTAATGCCCCGGATGCAACCGCGCGGGTCGCGAAAATAAGATCATCCGGCGCAATGGCTGTCGGCGCGGAATCGCGACCAGGCTCAAAGCTGATGCGCTCGCCGCTGACATGGACGGAACCAGGCAGCACGGTCTGTAGTCCAACCGCGCCGTTGGTTTTCTTCAGGCCGCGCAACTCCACCAACATGGATTTGTTCAGCGGGTCTTTGAACTGCTGCAGGCGCAACGGCGGGTCTGTGAAATAAAAACGATGGGATGCAGGTTTCGACGCACGCCCAAAAATAAATTCTGTACCCGGTAAGAGGGCTGAAGCCACAGCCAAGGCTTCGGGTGCGTCAAGGTCAATATCGATCAGGCCAGCGGTTCCTAGCGCAGAAACCCCCAGCAAAGCACCAACGTTTTGCGGTGCTCCATTGAAATGGCTAGGCAGGCTAGCGGCATCGATCCGCAATTCCGGCCAAGCATCACCCTTGGGTTTTTTCCCGCGAAAGGCAACTGGCACGGGCAGAATGTTTTGCCCGATGTAGTAGGCTGCAGCCTCGGCAGCGCTGGCGAATGTGCGCGGGATCGTCACTGGCGTGCGCCCCCGTCTTCGGCTTCGGAGTAGTCCCGTGAGTCGCTGTCAGTCGGCCAATCGGGCGGCAAGGGATTTTCTTGCGGCGAGCGCGAGAGTGCGTTATGTTGGTCTGGCATAGTTTTTGATCCTCAGAACCGACAACCCCTTACGCCCTGACAGGTGAGTACGGGTTGCCGGTTCTCTCTTTTTGCTGGCGTGCCAGCGCCAGACTTCAAACTTGTTGCTCTGAATCGCCTAGCTCTTTTGCCGTGAACTTCTTCAGATCCCAGCGCAAACGATCCAGGCGCTTGGCGATCCGCTCCGGCGTCTCGGCGTCAAAGCGCCGCAGATACTCGGCTTGGTATTGCAAATTGGTCCGAATGTCCTGCACCGCGTCAGCGATGTTTTGTTTCTTGGTCATAGGACTTGTGTCGCTGTTGGGAGATTAACCAAAGCAGGAAAATGCACAAGGGGGGTAATGCGAATCGCCAGTATTCATGCTGGTTTTAAGAGGTTTTAACTTAAAACCTAGAGAACGTTTAAAACCCTTTTCGGAGCCGTTTCCACGCATTATGCCGTTCACTCATCAGGCTGTGCTGCAGACGCTCATCTTTCGATTCCCAAGCCTCGCGGTGCGTTTTGGGTTTTCCGCGCTTCTGCCACTTCTCGGGAAACAAGATGCCCGCATCGTCTAAAGCCTGACAGTATGCGTCCATCTTCATCGCACCGGGATGATCTTTCGTGCCGGGTGCGGGGAGTCGCAGAATCGCTCGCTCCCGCGCCGTGGGTTCCCACCGGGGGCGCGTGCGCTTGGGTGTAGGTTCCGTGCTTCCGGTGACTGGCAGATGCAGATCCTGATAAAGCTCGTGCCAGCGCTTCTCCGTTTTTCGATCTGGCTTGGCTTCAGGGTCGGGTGACCAGCCACCGGAGAAAATACGTGATTCAGATTCGCTCATTCAACCCCCTAACGGTCGGGCGGATTGGGGAGACAACCGTTAGGGGATTGTCTCCACAGCCCGCCATGAAAAGCGCCGGATGGCCGTCCGGTGTTGCAATTATAAAACGTTCTCGCGCCATGATCGCGGGAAATTGCGACTTCGGAGCGCAACACTGGCGGTTCGACTTACAAAGGGATTAGATAATAGCTGTTCGTCTATTGCTAACGCATCCAACCATCCAGCGGCACGCGGTTTTAAAAAGGCGCGGGCGGAGCCCGGTTGTCTCAGTTGTCTCACTGAAACCCCTGTTTCTAATCTTTATATAGGGGTATATGGGTCACGGGGTATATAGGGGGTACATTTATTAAATGTATAACTCCCAGGGTACTTTAACCTGTGACACTGAGACATCCTTGCAAATCAGCAACTTATAAACTGAGACAACACTAAGACAGACAGTGAGACAGAACTGAGACGCGCCCCGCGCCCCACACGCCCGCGATTCGCAGCCCCAACACCTCATTCCACGAATACCAGGATTTCAGGGATTCAGCGTCGAAAACCCGACTTTCACTGAGACAAAACACACATTGTCTCAGTGTTGAGACAAACCCCCGCCCTACGACTAATGAGGAAATACTTCCCATTGTGCAAACGGATGTTACAAATAGTTGTGAGCCATCTATCTCAGCATTGGTACACGTAAACCTGCCCTGTTGACCGGCAACCTATAGCCACTTACACCGGGAGCATCAGGATTCCCGTGACAGTCGGGCTTTCTATGTTAAGCTGGTACTCAAGCCATGTCAGAACCTGCTTCTGCTGTTGCCGTAAAGAAGTACCGCAAAGTTCCCTCGCCCCTGATGGCTCAGATGGAACGCGCGCTCGCCGCGCGCAATCAGGCGGTTGCTGATCCTTTGCTGACAACGAAAGAATGCTGCGCGCTGTTGCGCTGCTCCTGGTCTCACCTCCGTCAGTTGATCAAGTCCGGAGTCCTGCCTATTTGGCGGCCACACCCGCGCGCTCATATTCGGTTGCGGCAATCAGCCGTGCTCGGCTACATCAGCGGAAATTTCATCGTCATCGGGGGCAAACAATGAGCCGTCCGTGTGCGGTCTGCGTCAGCCCGAAACGTGAAGAGATTGATTTGTTGCTGGTCTCTGGCACCACGAACAAAGCCGTTGCTGAATCTACGGGCCTCAGCGTTGGCCAGCTTTCCAGGCACAAGAGACGGTGTTTGGCTGTCACTCTGCCGCCTATCGCAGAGCAAGTCATCACCTGGAGCGACAGAGCGGAGACATTATGGGCTTTGTCTGCGCAGAATGGCGATCAGCGGGCGATGGTTGCGGCTCTTCAGACCGGCTTGAAGTCTTTGGAATTTCAGATCAAGCGCCAAGAAGAAACCCAAATGGAAACGCACGACCCCGAGACTCTGAGCGATGACTTTCGCGCGTGGCCCCAATGGGCGAGCACCGTCGTGCAGAAGTATTTGGACTCGATTGTTGAAAATGTCGAACTGCCTGCGAGCGCTTGGTCTCGCCCGCCGCTGGAACCCGTCGAAAGGAGAGTGATCGCCCGTGTCCCATTGCTCCCTCATCGCAGTTGAACAGCCGCTGCCCGCGCTCGAAGCCCGCGCCAGCAGTGCGCGTGCCGACCATGACCGACAGCAGACGCGGCTGGCCAGGCTGACCACCGATTTTGCTAGGGCGAGCTTGACTGCTTCCCCGCAAATCTTTTCGCTGCTGCAGGCGGAGATTGCTCAGCAAGAACTGATCGCGCGAACCGCACTGCAGACGCTGACCGATGCCGAATCCGCCTTGACCACTGCGCAACTTGTGGAAGAGCAGATCCGCGCCGAAACTGCCCGCCGCACGCGCCGGTCGGTGCTGCTGGCTGAATTAGAGAATCACGAGATGCGGCTTAACGAGTATCACGCGCTGCATCGATCATTGCCTGAAAAGATCGAGCTTGAACGCCAGGCACATAGTGCACTGCTGGCGGAGCTGGCGTCACTTTAGAGGAGAACAGATGGAAAATGACTTTGACTTTTTGAGCACCCTCGGCGCGGACTGGCCGGAACCCAAACCCGCCGTGGAACTCCCGGCGATCCCCGTGCTGGAAGATGATTTAACCCTCCAGCCGTCGGGCCATGCCGCAGACGATCTTATCCGAGCGCTTGAGGTAGATGACTTGCTGCGGCATGTCATCGGCATGGGGCAAGCTGAGTTGGCGCAGTCGGCAGTCCATGAGGAACTGCTCAAGAACCAAGCTGCCACTGACGCGCAGCTCCAGCGCATGGAAGAGATTGGCCAGTTACAAGCAATGGGATTGAGCAAGAGCGCGGCGGAGTTTGCGGTTCCAATCACGCCCCCTGTGCCCGTAGGCCCGCGCCCTGGTCAGCTTCCGACGCGCCCGACTCCAGTGCATCCGGTTAAGGTTCCATCGCGGCATCGCGCACCACTTGCAAAGCTGCTGGCCAAGGTGTTCCCAGTAGCCGGTCATAGCCGGAATGTTCGCGATGCGTGGGATGCGCTTCTGGACAGCGCGGAAGATTTCGTTAACAACGCAGTGAGAAACTGCGCCTAAAGAATCGAGGAATTCAAAATGACGTTTCCCAGCGGACCGGGAAGTTTTACAAACTCAATGGGGCCTTGGCTCCAGAGCAATACAGCCGCCGTTCCCGACAACTCAGCGGCTAACCTCGGAACCGACGGCTCGACTACGGGTAGAACGACCACCGCCACGCAGACAATGCTGTCGGCAACAGCCACAGCCCGTGGCACACAGCAAGGCGTTGCGGCAATCAGCAACACGGCGTCCGTTCAGATCGCAGGTGTCGCTCCTGGAATGCTTGCGGTCTTTAAATGGCAATGAGTTTCGTAAAGCGATGTTCGACTAGTATGCATACTCCTAACACCTGGCTTCTGGTTGGGCGGGCTTATTCACAAGCCTCGAACAAGTCCGCCCTTCCGGAAAATATTTAAGGAGAGATTTTATTAGGGTTCCTCAACCCCACTTCAGTTAGCCGCGTGGCGGTCGGTTTCAGATTCAGTTGGGTTGAGGTAATGTGCAGGCTGAATCTGAGGAACCGTCAGCCCTTTCCCTCGACATACCGCTCGCGGTCGGGGAAGCAGGAGGGGAAGGGATTAGGACACTGCTTTCTGAGAACCTCGACGGCCCGCGCCGGAAGGCTGCTCCAAACCGACGTGCTTCTACCCGTTGCAAGAGGGGTGATTTCAAACCAGAGGATCGCCCCTCCGCGATGTACGGGGCTAGGATTCGCGGGAACCGGCATTCTAGCGCCTCTGCTGGGCATGCTTGCGCATTCACGCTTCTGCGTGCGCTACCGCTCGTGCAACCTGCACAGCAGACCATTCCCCGCCCCGTGCTGTGGCAATCCCACGCTGATTCAATCCCTCTGCGATCTGGCGCAGACTCACAGCGCCGTCTGCCTTAATCGCATCAATCACCGGCAACAGATCAGCCGCCCGGCGCTGGGCATTCTCGCTGCGCACCTTTGCCGACGCGCGATTGCCCTTGCGATAGATCAGCTGTGTATTGCCGCGATCACCGCCAAGTGCCACGCCCTTGCGTTTAGCGGCTGCTAGAGCAAGCTTTGTCCGTGTGCTGATCATTTCCGCCTCGTGCTCTGCCACGCTCGCCAGAATGTGAACCGTGAGCCTATTCGCTTGCGGGAAATCGCACGCGGTGAAGTCAACGCCAGATTCCATAAGATTCGAGACAACGGGGCGGGCCTGTCACGCCCGCCCGTGGCCGGATTACTTGTTTTCCTCGATGAACTTCAGGTTGGCGGCGATAGCGTTGGTCGATTCCGCCATCGCGTCCAGATCGTCGGGAGTGTTTTCCTCGATGTACTTCAAGTTGGCGGCGATGTTGCTGGTCTGAGCCTCAAAGGTCTCATCAACACCTCCGTTTTCCTCGATGTACTTCAGGTTGGTAACGATGCTGCTGGTTAGCTCCGCCATTTCGCGGAGTTCCTCGCGGAGTTCTTCAAGTGTGGGGTTGCTTTCCATTTTCATAGTGCTGCCTCCTTTACTCTCGTTCCGAATCGTGGCGAATCGCGCAGCAATGATCTGCTGCCACACCTTGCGCCCCAACTTGCCGGGCGGCTTTTTTCACGAGTCCGCGCTCCCCAGAGAGACGAATCGGGGAAGCGCAAAACTTGTGAACCAAAAAAACCGTGGGTGCAGTCTGCTAGTGGTAAACCAAAAACTTCGGATGGAATCTGCTTAGGGGCTCCAGGTGGGAGCGCCAGTTTAAATTTAGGTGAAATCTGAAGGATGGCTGCGATCTGCGCAGCGCCAGTCAATGAATGATGCTGAAAATTATAACGCGGTTGCGCGCGCTGTCAATCGGGAATCCAGGATTTTCCGGGAGAGTTCTGAATTTCTCTATTTGCAGGCACGAAACGCTCACCGTGCTCTGGACGCCGCACTTGGGGCAGAAAGTGTTGAGCGCAGCCCTTGCGAGTGGCGTCCCACGCCTTAAGGACTCTTCCGGTACTTGATCGTCACCGCGTCAGTATTGTTGAGTTTCGTGGAAACGGTAACGTTCTTTTCTTGGACTGAAAAAATGTCCGATGGTTCTTCTAATCCGTTAATCAGCACTTCAACCGAACCAGGGAGGGGTCGCTGGCGAAGCGTGAATGTTTCTTGGTTCGCATCCTGTGCCTGAAACCATTCAGTCGCCGGAATTCCCTGAGCGTTGACCCTCGCCTCCAGCCGCGTCTGCTGAAGGTCGTCGAACCTGTAAGAGCAATATTCACCAAACAGCGCGAACCCGAACGCACAGGCGGCGATTATGTTTAACAACTTTTTCCGTGCAGGCCAGCGCTGGATTACATACTCGCTTCCAATACCGATAGCCCAGCAGATGATTGTGGAGATTTTAAGGAGCGCATTCACCGTGTCACCTTATCCGCAAAGTCTGAGTTAAATCGGGGGTTAAATAATCAGCGTAGCGATTCGTGCATAACGTGAACAATTGGGTCTCGCCAACGCTGGGCAGCGGTCAAGATTATCAGTAGAATGGGCGCATGAAAAACCTGTCAGCGGTACTTCTCATCGCATGGGTAGGTGTTTCCGTTCCGGCGCTTGCACAGAAGACAATCGCTGATGGCAATACCTTAGACGACTACTGCCGCTACGCGCGACAGAGGGAAAATGGTGTAAAGCCTTCCGATGATGAGTTCGCAAAGTCGGCGTTTTGCATTGGCTACATTCGAGGCGTTTTGGACGAAATATGGACGCAGCAGAACCTGCCGGATGACATAGGGGTAAAAAACGTTGGCCGACCCAAGATATATATTTCAAATGAAATTAGTAACGCGCAGGCAGTTAAGGTTGCCGTCAAGTATCTGCAGGATAATCCTGCAAAGTTGCAGCTGTCCGCGAATTACTTGATTCGGCTTTCGATGGAACAAGCGTTCCCCTGCAAATCGCCTTAAACACTTAGGGACTGATGATTGGCTCATTTTCCACCCTCTTAAATTACAGCGCACAATTCAGCGCACAATGGCTGCCGACTACCAGCCCTTTACCCCGTTGGTTGTGTGGGAATCCGCTCGTAAGTGATTGATCCGCTGTAGGTGGGGGATATGGGCAACCTTGTTGCGCTTGCGCTTCTTGTTATTTCTGAGCATGACATTCACCATCGTTCCAGACAAAACCGTTTTTCTCACAGTAGGATTGTGTGTGCCACGAACGCGCCTCCGCCTCACGGTGGCTTACCGGCTCCTCCTTCAAAGCAGCCTTTTCTTGTAACTTGATGTTGAATTCGCGGACGACGCGCGCCACAAAGGCTCTGATCTCTTTCTCGGGTGGTAGACCCTGATACTGATCAACGAGTTCCGGTCCGTCCTTATAAGCAGCAAGCGCCTTAACGAGATCGAAGTTGTATTGCTCCAACAGTTCGCGCAGGTGTTGTGCAGCCCCTTGGGGAGAAAGGGGTCGCACATTGAATTCGGTTCCAACGTTGAGGACGATAGACAGCAAATCCGGATCAAGGTGATAGGTTTCACTGGCCACCTTTACAGCTTGATCCGAGTCGGCAAACGGTGCAGCGGTGGACCGCTTAGTCTGGGCGACGCCGTCAATCGTGGCACTACCTGAGTCGTTAAGGGGAACGGGTTGCGGAACCGGCAAGTCCCGCAAATCCTTACCATAAACACTCAAACCGATAGAGTCCTCGTCCCAGATAAGGTTGCCTTTGGGAGTGAAGTGCAGCGCGAAGGACTTGACTTCATCAGACGGATATTCGACGCACTGTTCTCCCTCGTACCTGATGCACTTTTTGTCCGAGCCTTTCAGCGTGATTATTGAATACGACCAAGGTTTCCCTCCGCCAACCGCCTGCTTAACTTGGTCCTTGGTCATCCCCTCGATTACCGTGTGTTCTTTGATGCAGCGTTTTATCTCTCCGTCCCATTCGCTTTTAGGCATCTTGGTGTATGCCTCATCGGCGTTCTTCACGTGATAGGTTCTGGTCCATTCATCGGAGGAAGAACCCCCACCAGCACGCCTGAAACCACCAATCACGACGTAAATAAAACCTATGCCGAGAGAAATTAGAAGGGAGACCAGAAACACCGAGAGGACTACCTTCCAAGTCGTCGAAAATATCTCGCTAAATTTCGCCATTTGGATGCGCTTTCTTTTCGTTTGCGCAACCGGGGGTAGGAAAGGAATAGAACGCGCAATTATACGCCGCTACATCTCAGGATGCCCCGCTTTTTGCGATTGCGGCCATGACGGGGTGTTTGTGATATCGGGTGGAACTGATCCATTTAGACAGGGAAATTGTGAGGCAACTCCCAGCGAGCCGGTTTGAATTGGACCGTAATGGACCGTACTCGGCGGTTAAGTGTAGGCAGGGAAAAGAGATAATTCGGCGGACTCCATCGTTCGCAACGATGAGGTCGTCGGTTCGAGCCCGACTAGCTCCACCAAATCCTTTCAATTACTCGTGGTTGCCGCCTGGCAGCCCGAATTTTTGTGGTGAAACTTGTAACCATCCCCAGGCGCCGGATACCATGGCGACCAATCCTTGCGAGCCTGCGCGTGAAACCGCTGGTGGTTGACCGCACCCGTCGCGCACCATAAAATCGAAGAGTAATTCGTCGGACCGCTTTTCTCCACACCAAACTGCCCCCTCGTTCAACGGCAGGACAGCTGACTCTGGATCAGCATATCGGGGTTCGAATCCCTGGGGGGCAGCCAGAATTTGCGCGCCTTCCCGCACCTCGCACTTTCCTTATTACTCCGTGGACCCGCTGTGGACTCGATTTTTGATCTGCAGTTTGCTCTGCTTCGAGCAGCAGACCTAGTTGCGAGCGTCATTCAATACTGCGTGCTCGCGGCACTCAAAGCTCTGCCAGGCCGGGACAACGCGTCCAGTTGCCATCTGCGAATACGCGGGGCGCTCCTGCGACCAGATATCTGATCATGCTGCCGCCTGCGAATGCAACGTGCCTCTTGGGTGGTGACTGTCAGGTGACCCTCGTAATCTCGACCATGCGCTGACAGGTTGATATTAGTACGATGTAGCGCTTGGACGGAAGTGCTTTGACGCTGTCCAAGCCTGTGGCTACGATTCAACAGCGCGGACCTAAAACGTCCTCGTGGCGTCAGAGCAGTCCCCAAGAGGTTAAACATTCGGAAATTATTGCACTTCTGCCCGCGAGCGCAATCTATGACTTTAAGGAAAAACCGTGGGTTCTCTGTGCTGGAGATGATGTTCGCTCTGGCCATCGGGTTGATCATGACGGGCGTCGCGCTCCTGGCGTTGATGCCGATGTTCAAACAGAATCATGTGGGCGCCGGCTACGACACGACATTATCGGTAATCCGCACGTATCGAAACCAGTCCATTACCCAGAGCAAGCGCTACATCATCGAGTTCACCGCTCCCGGAACGATCACGGTGCAGTATTGGGGAGTTGGAGTGCCGGTTTCGCCGGCCCCAGTAACGGTCGCCACTTACACGTTGCCCAACGATATCCAATTTGCGGTTCAAGCTGGATTTCCTGCGGCCGCTCCTGACGGCTTCGGCAGTGGGGGTACGGCAATTGACTTCGACCAGGGCGTGGGCTTGGGCAGCCAGAACTACATCATGTTCATGCCTGACGGTTCCTCGCAAGACCTGCTGGGAAATTACAACAGCGGTGTCGTATATGTGACGCTTCCTGGCGATTTGTACAGTTCGCGGGCCGTCAGCGTGTTCGGCACAACCGGGAGAATCCGGGGTTGGCGGCTCTACAGCCAAGGCGGCGGAAACACATGGGTGCAACAATGATGCATCGCAAACCTCACAGCACCGGCCAGAGCGGCTTCACCCTGATTGAGGTGATGATCGCCATCGTCGTCTTGATGATCGGCATTCTTACCGTAGTCGCGGCCTTGGCCACCGCCGTTGCGACCACGCACAATGCGCAAGAGAATCTGATTGCGCGGCAGAAGGCGCTGGAGGCGATGGAAAGTATTTTCACCGCGCGCAACACCCAGCAGGTCACGTTCCCGCAGATCGGCAACATCGCCAGCGGTGGAATCTTTACCAGCGGCCCTACTCCGCTGTGGTCGGCTGGACCCGATGGCCTGGTGAACACGGCGGATGATGTGCCGTTCCCCGCCTCTGGAGTGTGTCCAGCCGGGCCGGAATGCATCACTCTGCCTGGCCCCGATGGCATTCTTGGCACCGCGGACGACGTGGCCATGAGTCTGGCCAATTTCACCCGCAATATCGTAATCACGCCTGTCCTGGAAGCTGACGGTTCCATCAATCCGAACTTGAAACAGATCACTGTGACGGTGAGTTACACCAACGCGTTCCCGGTTCCCCGCAGTTATAGCGTGAACGCCTTGATCTCCTCCTATCGCTAAACGAGACCGAAATATGACGAGACGCCAACAACATCCGCGACGGGGCTTCACACTCATCGAACTGATCGTTGCCATGGGTCTGGGCCTGCTCGTAGTGGGGGCCATGGCCAGCCTCTTCAAGATGGGCTTGAACTCCACCATGCTGGTTACGCAGCGGGCTGAGACGCAACAGAACATGCGCGCCGCGGTTGACCTGATGGTCAAAGACATCAGCATGGCGGGCGCCGGTCTGCCTTCCGGCGGCATCCAGTTGCCCAACGGGGGCGGCGCGACTGCTTCCAAGTATGGTTGCGATCAGAGTGGGACGTGCCACATCCCCGCCTATACCTATCCCACCAATAATTACATGTACGGTGTCATTCCCGGCTTCAGCAATGGAGTGGAAGGTGACGCCGTCATTGCTGCGGCGCCCCCACCGATAATCAACGACAGCATTACCGTGATCTATGCCGACTACAACTTTCCGCTGTGGGAGTACAACGTTACCTTCCCGACGCCGGGGAACGGCGGAGCCATCACTCTGAGCCCGAACGCCGCTTATGTGCCGGCCCCGCCGCTGGTAACCGCCGCCGGTGGAATTCAAGTGGGTGATCTGATCATGTTGAGCAACAGCCTGGGCACGGCGGTCGGCGAGGTTACGGGCATCAATCCCGGTGGCATCACGTTTGCGGACCAGGATGCGCTTAACATAAATCAGAACAGCGCCGCGCAGAACAACATCAAAGCTATCTCGACCGGGGCCAACACAGTTGCCTATCGCCTCTTTGCGGTCACTTACTACATCACCGTTCCGGCGAATGGCCAGACACCCCGCCTCATGCGCCAAGTCAATGGGCTCAACCCTGTACCGGTTGCCGATGACATCATTAACCTGCAATTCGCGTACGACAACTACAACTCCGACACTGCAGCCCTCGATGCGAATCAGCCCAACCCACTCGGTGTAGGCGAGTCCCCGAACTTGATTCAAAAGATCAACATTGTGGTCATGGGACAAAGCATGCTCAATTACGGAAAACAGTCGCAGGGCATGTACCTGGCCACATCGGTAAGCGCTCGCAATATGGCATTTCGCAATACCTATCAGTAATGACCTTTTTGAGCAGGAGACCACGCATGGGACACGGGAAAAAGAATCGTCAGGGTTTTACGCTGATCGCGGCACTCATCATCCTGGTGCTGCTCTCGGGCGTAGCCGCAGGAATTCTGTTTATGGTGACCAACGAATCCCGCATGGGCGGAAACGACCTGGAATCCAACCTGGCCTACTACGGCGCGGAGTCGGGCATGGAGAAACTCACGGCCGACCTGTCCCAGCTCTACACCCAGTCCATGAGCCCGACGAACGCCCAGATTCAGAACTTGGTCAACTTCCCTCCCACTCCGTCCATGGTCCAGGGAATGAACTACGTCGAGACCATTACCTATCCTCTCGACGCCAACGGAAATCCGGTCAGCAACTGGGATACGGTGAGCTCGGGCGCAAACCAGGGACTCGATGCCGAAATCATCCCGATGTCGATGCAGGTGATCGCCACCCGCCCCGCGGGCGCAGCGGTGAATATGACTCGTAAGATCGAAGTCGCGCTCATCCCCGTGTTTCAATTCGGGGTGTTTTGCGGCTATGACTGCAGCTACTTCGCCGGACCGAATTTCGGCTTCGGGGGTCGCGTGCACACCAACGGCAATCTGTTTCTGGCAAGTGGTGCCGATCTGGTTTTCAACGATAAGATCGCAGCCTTCCAACAAATTGTCACCGATCGGTTGGAAAACGGCTACTCCACCTCCGCGGCATACGGTGGAACGATCTTTGTTCCCAAGGCAAGCGGCGGCTGCGCCCTGGTCTTTCCACCATCCGGATCGAACTGCCTGTCTCTTCCGGGATCAGGCACAGTTCCCGGCGACGCCAGCTGGAGTGGCGGTTATCCTGGCATTGCGGGTACCAAGAACAACAATTTTCCCAGCATTTCTTCGGGGATCTTCAACGGATTCCTGGTGAATTCGTTGACTGGCGCCACCAATATGCAGCTACCCTTTGTACAAAACAGTTGCACCAGCAACCCGCCGCCCTGCACCGACCCGATCGCCATCGTGCGCAAACCGCAGCCCGGTGAAGCTCCTACCAGCTCGCTGGGTAGTTCGCGCTTGTACAACAAGGCGCAGATTCGCGTCCTGCTCGCCGACACCGTGGCTGATTTGCATCCCGAGCGTGGGGTCGGCGCCCTCGACGCGGACGATGTGCAATTCGTTGCCAACGGAAGCTATACGATCCCGGCAGCCGCGGGTACCAAGAACAAGAGCGGGGCTGCCGTCAATGGCGCCGAATACTTTGGCATGGCATCCGTAGGTACACAGAATTGGGTTGCCCCGGTCGGCCATAGCACGTGGACTTCTTATCCTCTGTTAGGAGAGCTTACCAGCTCCGGCATTCCAAACAATGGCCAGGGCGCGTGGATGCGTGTTGAGTATTCTGACAATGCGGGAGTCTGGCACGGTATCACTCGCGATTGGCTGAGTTGGAGTTTCAGCCGGCAATATAATCAGGCACCCACCGGTCCCGGCGCCGATCCCTACAACCCGAACGCCATCATCATTCTGCAGCAGATGACCTCGACTGCCACTTCTCCGATTGGCAACGCGAACGCGTTTTATCCCATCAACTTCTACGACACGCGCGAAGGCGAAATGCGCGATAACGCCAACGGCTGTGCCGTCAACGGCATCATGAACGCGGTTGAGATCAATGTGGGCAATCTGGCCAAATGGCTGGCCTCTAAGGCTCCTTACACCACCGCGAACGATGCCGGGAACCTGGTGAACTTTACCAACCAGAACGGTTACATCCTCTATTTCTCCGACCATCGCGGCATGCTTCCCGATCCCAATCCTTCCAACGGCGGACAAACTCCGGCCAACGTAATCAGCGGGGAATCGGGTCTCGAGGATGTGGTGAACTCGAGCAAGTCCTTAACCTCGACATCGCCCGACGGCGTGCTGGAAGCGAAGACCTATTACACCTATTCCCCCGAAGATGTGGATCAGAACGGCATACTCGACAACTGGGGCGGCCAAAATATCGGGTACGGTTTCGGCGTCAACACCAACACGGCTCCTCCGAATCCGTACTTGACAACGAACTGCGCCACCACGGGATTGAGCAATGCTGTCTCTGGCGCACGGCACGTCTTGAAACTCGTGGGCGGAGGAATGAATGCCGGCGTAAGCTACCTGCCGGTTCGGCCTGATAATGGACTAGGCGGATTCACGGTAGCTTCGGAAAATCCGGTTTACGTGCAGGGCAACTACAACAGTGGCCCGTCGGATCCCATGTGGGGCGGGGGAAGCAACACGACGCCGCATGCCGCCGCAGCCATCATCGCCGATACCGTCACCGTGCTTTCCACCCACTGGAACGACGGCAATAGCTTGACGAATCCTACTACTCTCGCCAGTCGTTCAGGCACAACGAGTTACTACCGCATGGCCGTGGCCGCCGGGAAAAACGTCCCCTTCCCACAGCCGAGCTGGGGCGCGGCCCAAGACTTTGGCACCGACGGCGGCCTCCACAACTTCTTGCACTACCTTGAGAACTGGGGCGGCCAGCAACTCTACTATAACGGATCGCTGGTGAGCATGTACTACTCGGAATACAACACCGGCACTTTCAAATGTTGCACCGTCGTCTACAGCCCCCCCACTCGAAATTACTCGTTCGACACATTGTTCCTGAATCCGGCGAACTTGCCTCCGGGCACGCCCATGTTCCAGGACGTCGTCAATCTCAGCTACCACCAGAACTTCACGCCGCAGTAATCGGACGCGGACAAGTTCTGTCGGACAGGGCCTGGCTTGCGGAAATTCTCGCCTGGGCGCGGAGTCTTCTCTGGCGGAGCACGATTCTCGTCATTCGATTTGGCTGGCCCTTTCGTAACGTGGAACGTCTCTTTTCTCTCTTTATCCTCTAATCGCAGCCGCCCTATGGGCAAACTTGACTGGGAGGACAATTGTCTCCGCTAGTCCAGCAAAAGCGAGCCGCCCGCGCATCGCGTCCGGCGGCTTCCGGCAGCTCGCGGGGCAATATGCTCTTCTATGCCAGTTTTTCCGCGGGACTCATGGCGCTCTTAGGGGGCTTCGTTGCACTCATGAGTCTGGTTGGTTTCTACGTCATCATCGTTTGGCCCCTCACGTTCTGGGATTTGGCGAATTTGCATTTAGAAAGATACAGTTCCTTGACCGGCACAATCGTCGCGTCGGTCTTTGCTGGGGGCTCCCTCGCCGGATTCTGGTATTTCAGCGGCGCCCCATTGCGATTCAAGCGCAAGGCGAGCGTTTCCACAACTCCCAGGCGTTCCAATGGATAACTCTTTAATCGATATCTTCGAGCCATTTCTCGTGATCCGGCTTTTGCAACAGTTAGCGGAAACGATGCCAACATAGCTGTGCGCGAGGATCTTTCAGAGCAGAGAATTCCTGAACAGAACCGAATCCTTGACTTTCTTGATCGATTCTCTCGAGTAAGTATCCTCCGGCAGAGCCGGAGGCTTTAAGTTGTGAGCCGCGCAAAGCGGCTAAGCGGGGTCGCTAACGCGGCCCCGATGGTTCTTGGCCGGCTTCTCGCTGGCCGCCTGAGCGCCAGTTTGACCTGATCCAACCGCTGCTCCTCTACAGCGCGGTCGCCGTCGGTTAAGAGCGTGCCGAACTGCTCATGGAACGTCCGAGGACATGGCTCAGGCGGTCGAGTTCCGGCTCCAGCCTGGCCTGCTTCCCTCGCGTGTCTGTGCTGCTTTCGTTAAATTGATTCAACTCCGATTCCCGAGCGATTGGGCAGGATCAGTTTGCCCTTTTGGACAGTGACGCCTCGGTAGGGATCGTTCGCAACGAGCAGGTTTCCGTCGAGGTCGGCATAGTCTACGAGCGGCGACAGATGTGCTGCCGCCGTAACACTTACGGAACTGGAAACCATGCAGCCCAGCATGGTCTTCATCCCTAAAGATTTGGCCACATAGATCATGCGAAGGGCTTGCTGGATCCCGCCACACTTGTCCAGTTTGACATTCACGCCATCGTAGGCTTCCGACCAGTTTCGGTATCGCGCGAGCGTTGACGGCGGCCTCGTCGGCGATGATCGGCAGGTGCACATGGCTGCGCACCCAGCGCGTTTCTTCGATCATCTCGGCAGGCATCGGTTGTTCGACGAACTCCACGCCTTGCGATTCCAGCCAGTTGATCTTGCGGACGGCTTCTTCTTTATTCGTCCAGCCCTCGTTGGCATCGACGCGCAGTGGCTTCTTCGTTACGCTACGCACTGCGGCGATGCTCGCTTCATCCGTAGTCAGGCCAACTTTGATCTTGAGAACGGGGAACGCCTCCGCCTCCTGCACCTTCTGCCGCGTGTTTTCCGGCGTGTCGATGCCGATGGAGAATGTCGTGATCGGAGTGTCGGCGGGATCTAGTCCGAGCAACTTGTACAGCGGGACATTCAATTGTCTTCCCAACCCAATCCATCAGTGCGATATCGAGTGCCGCCTTGCGCCGCAAACTGGTTCGGCATCTGTCGCGAGACTTCGGCCATCAGCTTCTCGGAGTGCCAGGGATCGGCCGTCTGCAGAAAAGGGAGCGATGGCTGCAATCGCCTTTTTTCCGTCTGCGGCATTTTCGTGATAGCGAACGATGGGTGCGCCTTCTCCGACCCCGGTCACTCCATCGCTGGTGAGACGAACTTGGATCGTGTCGCGATACTCGCTGGATGACATGGTGGTCGTCCAGGTGTGGCGCAGCTTGAGCCGCGTGATGCTTGTTTCCCAGACGGAACCCGAAGATTCGACAGCCAACCCAAGGAGGTGTTTGCGAGATTCTCGAACAGCGCTACTCGCGCCCAACGCTCCAGTGGTCTTGAGCCATGCTCTGCGGTTCATTTCACTCTCCTGCACGCGACCAGAATGCGCGTCCAAGGCTGGTCGTCCAACCGGCTGATCTGTATGACGGGTTGTCCGTGGGTGGTGGCGTGGATGATCTCCCCATCGCCGATATACATGGCTGTGTGCGTGATCTTGTCGGGACTGGAACCGAAAAACAGAAGGTCTCCGGCCTTCAAATCTTTTCGCTCGATCACTTCCATTCCGTCCCAGGCCGCCTGCAAATCGGCGTCTCGCGGCATGTTGATGCCTCGACTGCGGACGAGCATCTGGGTAAATCCGGAACAGTCGTATCCATAGCTCGAGCGCCCGCCCCACAGGTAAGGAAGCCCAAGAAATCGCTTGGCCAGCGCGATGGATTGGTCGATCGTCAGCGGTTTCGGATCGGGATTGACATCGCTACGCTGAATCCAGGCGCCGCGTCCGTCTGGCAGGGAAACCTGAAGCCATCTCCCGTCATCGCCGGTCCCGTCGGCAATGAGTTCAAGCCGCGACTCAAAAGGAGCAGTCATGAGCGGGCGATGCTCAGTAACATCGGCTTCGCGATAAACGTTGGCGAAAAGGGTTTGGACTTGAACGACGCGTCCCTGCGCGGCATAAGCGTGGCCGGCATCCCGCTTTTGCAGCGTGGACACAGCCATCCAGCCCGCATAGTGATCATCGGTGAGAACCTTGGCCCAGTCGTTTTGCAATTCGAGGACAACCACATGGCTTCCGAGGATGGCCTGGGAAACGACATCCGTGTCTTCAGTTGCCGAGGAGTACATGTTGGCCACTGGGACGATGACTACCCGCTCGTCCGCCGGGTTGGAAGCGGGATTGGAAGGGTGTTCTCCGCCGGCCGCAACAGAAACAGCCCAGGCGACCATGGCAAACAGGAAAGCGACGCGAAGGAGCCTGGAGCGCCGATCCTGCGTGAAAAGCATTGAAGGTGCCGACATGTTCTTTCTCATAATTCTTTGCGCCCCCGCTTCCATTCGCTTGGGCAGCCGAAGCAAGGGGCGTGGCCCGCCGCGGGTAGCGGCGGGCCGTCGAGGGAGGCCTGATTTAGTCAGAAGCGATAGATTCCCGCGAACTCCATTCTGCGCGGATTGGTGAGCGTGGAAGTGTAGTTGCCGAAGGTAGCGGGCACATCCCACTCGTCCTGCATGGAGAAAGCGTCAAAGCGCGTATTGTTGAACACGTTAAATACGCTCCAACGCAGTTCGAGGGAGTGGCTCTCCGTGTGCGGAATCCTCCACTGCTTGGAGAGATTCATATCCGTGGCGAGATAGCCGTCGCCGCGAACCGGATTGCGCGAGCCGCTCTCTCCCGGATACGCATAATCGAACGCTGCCCGTGGGCAAGACGCGCTGTTCGACGAAACGCAATTGGGATTCTTGAAGATGCTGGGAACACCACTGAGAATTCCGTTGCCGCTGATCACTCCGGTTTGTTGGTTCAGAGTTCCGTTGCCGATGGTAGTTCCCGCGCCGATGGGCGCGCCGGTCAAATCCGACCACCCCATTTCGTCCCAGTTGGTTGGCCAGACGTATCCCTGGAATACGCTGACGGGGAAGCCGGAGGTCCAGCGAGTGGTGCCGCCCAGTTGCCAGCCGCTGATCAGGGCGTCAGCCACGCCGTGCATATTGCTGCCCAAGGCCTTTCCGCGGCCGACCGGCAACTGGGCAACCCAGTAGCCGTTAATCTGATGCCGCAAGTCGGCGTCACTCGGTCCATACATCTGGCCCGGGTTCCATGCATTGATCACGCTGTCGGTCAGGTAGTGAACACCACGTTCCGCCATGGACTCGATATCCATGTTCTTGGAATAGGTGTAGTTCAAACCAAACATCACACCGTGGGACATCTGCTTGTTCAGGCTGACTTGGAGCGCGTTGTAGTTCGACCACGCAATCGAGCGCCAGTCCCATAGAGAGGAATACTGGCTGTTATAGAAGCTGTATGGACCTGTGTTCAGGAAGCTCGGGATTCCGACCACGTCGATCAGGAAGTTCCCGGTAGTTTCGTTGTAAAGGCTGCCGCAGCCGGGCCCGAAAGTGTCGTATACGGCCTCCAGCAGGTTGGTGGTCGACGCGCCACTCGAGCACGCGAGCGTATAGGAAGCTTGAGGTGCGAGCATGTTCTGCCAATAGGCGGCTGTCGGCCCGACGGTTGAGGCATTAATACTGGCCTCTGGCGTGTTCTGGCGCCACAAGGACGACAACTGCCGGGCGGCTTGAAAATAACTGATCCCGGATTTCGGATCGACCAGGTTCATGGGCGAGGCAACGTCATCGAGCACCAGGAGGCGGTGAGAGAAATGGCCCACGTACGCCACATCCAGAGTCATCTTGCCCGGCAACTGCCGTTGGATGGACAAGTCCGCGGCGTACGAATAGGGAGTTTTGAGCGACTGGTCAATGCCTCTCGCGATCATGAACGAGCCCCCGGGAGGCGTGGCGGGAAAACTAAAGTTGGAGGGAGGGGTCAGCCCCAGGCTTGACAAGAGACCGAGAGGACCGCTGAGGTCGTTCATATCGGACAAGCTACCGCCAATGCGAGGCGCGGCGCTCAGCGCAAGCGAGGCGGCGGGATTGGAGACCTGCGTGGAAAGCCCATACTCGCCCGAGGCGCTATAGGACTGGGCCAGTTCCGGGCCGAAGTTCTGGTAGTACATGCCCGCTCCGGCTCGTATGGAGGTCTTATCGTCACCGAAGAGTTTGTTTAACCAGCCCGACTCTGCGTGCGGCGTCCAGGCGATACCCAGGCGCGGCGCAAAATTCTTGGTCTGGGAACTGTACAAGCCGGGCTTGCCATAGGAGGAACCGGCAGGCCCGAAGCCAATAAGCGCTCCGCCCAGCACCTGATTGTCCGGGATTCCCTTATTCATCGCGGCCCAGCGCTGATTGAACCAGTTACCCATATTTACGTTTGGCGTTACCTCCTGCCCCGAGGTCTCGGTCATAGGTGTCATGAGCTGGTAATTTAGACCGTACGTGAGAGAGAGATTGCGCCGCACTTTCCAGGTGTCCTGGAAAAAGAAGTTGTAGTTGTCGACGGCCCAGTGCCGCCTGATGGGTTGATCCTGGCCGAGTTGACTCGCGGAGGTGGCTCCAACCTTGTAGTTGAAAGAGCCATCCGTCTCACTTTCAATGCCCATCAATGCGGCTAACGGGAAGTCATAGGCGTGGTTAAAGCCGGTGTTGACCGCAGGGTAAGTATCGCCGGGAGTGCAATTGGAATAGCCTTGCGCGAGGCATGCCGGATTGAGGAAGTCGTTCTTGTTGGCAAAGCCGCCTGCGGAAATGTAGTCGGCGTTGGTCAGGGCATCACTGAAATTGGGACTGTAATCATAAGAATTCAGTCGCGAAAGCAGAAAATTAAAGCCAAATTGGAAGCTGTGCGAACCTTTGGTCCAATCGACTGTATCCACAATGTTGTGCACCGGGGCGGTATAGCCATTGGAATATGTAATGCCCTGGTCCAGGTCGCGCATCAAGACCCAAGGCTGGTTGGAATCGCCTCTGAGGCTAAGGCTGTCGTGCGTCAGGCCGTAACGGACATTGTTGACGAAGTGCGGACCCCAGAGACTGGTGTAACCGAGGACAAAGCCCTTCGCGAGGTCAACGTTAGTCAGCATTGGCGGCCTGCCCGGCAGGAACGGAGCCCCGGTCGTAGGAACGTCGTGTTGATCTACGCCAGTGCCGCGGAAGAAAAGAGTGTGATTACCGTTCTGGGTGATCTTGAAATCGATGCGCCCGATGTACCAGTTCTCGCGGGTCGTCGTCGGCGCCGCAAAACGGTATCCGGCGTAGTTCGGGGCGTCGCCGTAGTTGAGATCATTCGCCATGGGATAAGTACCGAAATAGGCGAGCGCTCCGCCGCTGGGGCCGATACCCGCCTGATCCATCTGGGCGAGCTGCGTTGGGCCCAGCGCGTAATTGCCAGATTGAATCGGATAGCTTCTTGCCGCTGGCTCCGGTAACGCTCGATGCCGGTACATGCTGACGGCGTGGCGCATTGGTACTGGATAATTCCGTCCTGCAGCATAGGGCTGGGAACGCTCCGCTCCACGCTCTGCCCCACATTCTGCCGGTGGCCTTCGTAGTTGAAAAAGAAGAACAACCGGTCCTTCACGACGGGCCCGCCGATGGTTCCTCCATAGTTGTTCCACACCAGTTGTTCGGGCCGGTTCGGCAGTCCACCAGCGATCTGGCTGCCCTTCAGAAAAAAGTCGTTGGCTTCGCCAGCGCCATTGCGATTGAACTCATAAAGGGAACCGTGAAATTTGTTGGTGCCGCCTTTGGTGACCAGGGCAATTTGGGCACCGGAAGAACGCCCTTCGCTCGCGCCGTAGTTGGATGTGGTCACACGGAATTCTTCGACCGAAAATGGAGTGGTCGGCAAGACGCCGTTGAAGGCATAGCCCGCGAATTCGTCGTTGTTGCTGACGCCGTCGAGCGAGATGTTGTTTTGGTCGCTGCGCTCGCCATTGACCATGCCAGCACGCGTGTCGTAGCTGTTCTGCAATATATTTTCGCCGTTGAAGGCGACACCCGGCTGCAGGCTGAGCAGGAGCACATTGTTCTCGGCCGGCAGCGGCAGGTTCTCGATGGTGTTCGTCTCCATGGTTTGGCCCATGGTGGCATCGGTGGTGTTGAGTATCGGCGCCTCGGCCGTGACCACAACCGTCTCTAAGATCGAACCAACCTTCATTTGCACGTTCAAGGTCGCAGGCAGTTCCACCCGCAGAGACACACCGTTCTCCTCGTGCCGGCTAAAACCTTTCGCCTCGATGGCGACGTTATAAGTGCCCGGGAGCAACTCGGGGAGCACATAGGTTCCGTCATTGCCGGTCTCGGTGGTACGAGTGAAATTCGTGCTGGCATTGACCACCGTCACCTGGGCCCCGCGAATTGCCGAGCCGGAAGCGTCCGTCACCGTGCCCCGAAGTGAAGTTGTGGCTTGTCCCCACGCCAACGTTGCGCATGCACTCAGCGCCAGGAAGATGGCCAATTTCGAGAATCTTTGCATGGAACCCCCTCTTTGATTACTTCATCGAACCTTGCCAGATAACGTATGACTGCAAGCCTGCTGGACGCAGAATCCGCCCGCCGTCTGAACACGCCTGTATACAAACAGATCACCGCCTCTGTCAAGAACCAATTTCACAAACTGCAACATTTGTTTCTATCGCAAAGATCAGCTTTTCTGTACAGCAAAAGATCAGGCCGGGAGAGACCCATTCATCGGCGCAATAAGGGAGCTATTTGGCTGCCCACAGAGCGACTGTGCACGGGGCATGTACTGATGTCTGGGACAAGCTCTACTCCACGTACCAGCGGAAGCCGTGGCGCTGTTCCTGATCTGCCTTTTTCAGGATGCGGACGGTGCGGGCGCGGTGCTGATGGGCGCAAACGGTTAGCAAAACGTTGAGGAAGCTCATCGGCGCCGCGTAGGAATTGCTGAGGTGCGCTTCCACGGGCGTCAGAAAACACTCATCGGCAAAGCGCGCTATGGGAGAGATGAAGGTATCAGTAATGCCCACGCAGTAAGCGCCATTGGCATGGGCCTGCTGCAATCCTTCAACCGTCTGCCGCAAGCCTCGGCGGAAGCTGATGGCGATGACGAGATCCTTCTTGCCACAGTTACGCGCGGCGTTCGCCGCATGCCCCGGTGTGGTGGCGGCACTCGCGGGGAAACCAAGCAGAGTCAACCGATATTCCAGAAAGTCCACCAGGCTGATCGCCAGATCGCCCCCGAGAATGAGGATGCGGCGGGCGCGGTGGATTTTCGTGGCCAGATCGGCCACCCGCTTCATATCGAGGGTATTGCGCAGCGCATGGATATTGCGGACATCCTGTTCCAGCGCCTTGTGCGCGTGCGCGAGGATACTGGACCCATCGGACGTATCGCTGCGCATGACTTCCAGAGAGGTCGCGCTCGCGATCGACAGTTCGTGTAAGTAAACCTTGAAATCTCGGTAGCTGCTAAATCCCATCCCGCGCACAATGCGCAACACGGTGGCGGGATCGGTGCCAAGTTTGCCCGCCAGGTCGCGGATCGGCAACAGCACGTAATCGCGCGGATGTTCCTGGACAGGGCGGATCAGCTCTCGGCGCTTCTTGGCGAGCCGATTGATTCGTTCGGCGAAACTTGGAATATGGTTTCCAGTTCCGTCTGTCAAATGGGCGTCTTTCATGGTGCCCTGATTATTGGACATCCTCGCTACAAGGTTGCACCAAACGAGCTAAGTAAACCATAATGCAACAAAAGTAACAAGGCTTGACACAGATTTTTGCTTTCCCCGCGTCCGATCTTGTTTTTCCGGAGCCGGTGCAATGGAAGAGCTCACGTATTTTTTCCAGGAATGGATGGTTCGATTTCCATTCGCCGCGCGTCTCGGCCCTTTCGACGAGGAGCGAATCCGAAGGATCGAGTGCTGAATCTAATTGCCAATGCGCCTGCGAAAGCGTTTTGTCGTCTTTATAGCCATTGTGCAGTCCGTGTTGTTTCTCACTCACTTCTTTCTATACGAGACGTGGGCCTTTGGTCGTCCGCAGAGCCACACTGTTTGGCTTGAGGTCGCGGTCGGATTGCTTTCGGTCAGCTTCGTGGCGGCTTCGATCCTTGCCTTTTCCTATACCAATCCCCTGGTGCGCGCGTTTTACCGGGTGGCGGCGGTGTGGGTGGGACTGCTGAGCTTTCTTTTCTTGGCGGGAGTTCTTGCCTGGGCCGGATACGGGATCGCTTCGCTGGCCGGTTTGCATTGGGATTTTCATGCCACCGTTGAAGTAATGTTCGCACTAGCGATCACGGGCGGACTTTATGGCGTGTTCAATGCTGGCTGGACGCGCATCACGCGCATCCGGGTGCAGCTTGAGAATTTGCCGCAAACGTGGCGCGGGAGGAAGGCGGCACTGCTCAGTGATGTCCACCTCGGCCACGTGCGCAACGGAAATTTCCTGCGCAGAATCATCCACAAGATTCTGCGCGAGGAGCCGGATGCGGTCTTTATCGCCGGTGATCTGTACGACGGCACGGCCATCGATGCGGCGAGAGCGGCCGAGCCCCTGAAGAATCTGAAGGCGCCGCACGGCGTTTATTTCGTCGCCGGAAATCACGAGCAGTTTGGCGACGACAGCCGCTATCTGAATGCGGTGGCGGCCGCGGGCGTGCGCGTGCTTCGCAACGAGAAAGTCGAACTGGACGGCCTGCAGATTGTGGGCGTGCCCTATCGAAATGCGGTTGCGAACGGCTCGCTGGAGTCGGTGCTGCGCGGGGTACGGCTCGATCAGGAGCGGGCCAGCATTCTGCTGATCCATGCGCCGGATCATCCGGAAGTTGCGGAAGCGGCCGGATTCTCTTTGCAGCTGTCGGGCCACACGCATCTCGGGCAATTCATTCCGTGGAGCTGGATGGCGCGCAGCATCTACCGCCAGTTTGTGTACGGCCTGAGCCGCATCGGCAGGATGCAAGTGTTCACGTCGAGCGGGGCGGGCACGTGGGGGCCTCCGCTGCGCCTGGGATCGAATCCGGAGATCGTGATGCTGGAGTTCGAATAGCGCGCGTAATTTCGGGCAACGGCATTAGTAGTTACACCTCGGTAACTGGAGGCGCCTGGAGCGGAGTGGGAAAATAGTGTTGTCCCCATGAACCGCGAAGCGATTGCGCAACTCCGCGCCAAACTTGCCCCGGTTGGCCAGCAAGCGAAAGGCCTGATTCTGCGCGTGCCGGTTAAGGCCCGGATCGTCCTCGGCCTGTTTCTCATTGCCGCCATCTTCATGGCGATTTATACGGCGCTCACCGCAAAAGATTCCATGCTTCACGTGAAAGTGCAGCACGGCTTTCACAATGCGCAGGTTTCGGTGTGGGTGGATAGCGACGTCGCCTACTCAGGAACGATTCCCGGCGCGGTAAAAAAGAAATTCGGATTTCTGCCCAGCGATGCGGTGCGGGGAAGCCTTTCGCAGATGATTCCTGTGCATTCCGGCCAGCATACGATTCGAGTGCGGGTAGCGCCCGATGATGGGTCGGTGCAAGATGACACCACCACCGGCGATTTTGCGCGCAACAGCGAGCGCGAGTTGTTTGTGGCGGCGCGCCACAGCGGGCTATCGCTGGCCTGGCAAGGCGCGGGGTCGTCTGCGCCCGATGCTCCTTCTTCCAGCTTCGGATGGATGTCGCGCTATGCCGGATCGCTGCTGTTGAGCATCGCGGGATCGATCATCTCCGCTCTCACCGGGTTTGCCATCCGGGAACTGCCGGGGCGTTTGCGCTCGGCCTCAGACGCTGCCCCCAAGGCGGAGGCCAGCCAGCAATAGCAAACTACTGGTAGTGGGCTACTTTGAATTTTTGGCGAAAAGCTTTTGAATCCCGCCGTCACCCAAATCTTGCGTGTAAAGCTTCTTAGCTTGCCAATATTTGAGCCACAGCCACCAACGCTACCCGATACTTCCGGGCTCCTGCTGATACGCATCGCCGGGATCGCTGCTGTGCCGTCCCTACGAGGGACGAAAGAAAAACCGCCCCGGCTATGCTAGAGACGGAGGCAGCCCGCCCTGCGCGAAGCCGAGGGGTCCGTCCCGGGCCCCTGAGCGAAGCGAAGGGGAGCGTGCCGCAGACCAACTCTGTCATCCCGAGCGAAGACGATCGTTCGCGAAGCGGACGATCGCCGCAGTCGAGGGACCTTGCGTCAGCTAGCTCCAGCGGCCAAGCCCGCTTCACCGCAGCCGCAGAGCGGCGGCATGCGATAGCCCAGGGCGTAAGCGTTCCCGAAATTCGAGGGTGCCCCGTTCAAGCTCAGCTTGAGCGGGGCTTTTCCGGACTCCGCAATGCAGCGGTTAGAAGAACGCCAGCCTGTTCCCGCCGCCGCGCGGTCCACTGCGACTCGATCTCCACCAAGCCAGTTTCGCCGGTCGCGTAGTGACGGAAACTGCTCCAATCCCAGTCCTCAGGCTTAGCCACCAATCCGCGCTTCACTGGATTGCGATGCAGATACCGCAGCTTCTCTACAAATTTCCGCTCGCTCCAAACATTGAAATCGTAGTAACGCTCTTGCCAGAACGGTTCGTCGGCCCGCAGGGCAAGCCGCCGGGCCACGCCCTGCTTCAGAGATTTCAGCGCCTGCGCCAGGTTGCTGCGCTCCGGCTCGTTCACCAGCAGGTGCACATGCTCGGGCATGATGACGTACCCGTGGGATTATGCCGCCCTCACGACGAAACTCAGAAACCGGTACATCGACTTCAAGATGGGACCGAAATACAACGCGCTCAAGAAAAATCTGGCGACGAATCCTCAGTATATGAGGACGCGCTACCTGGATCCAGGTAATCCTAAGAGCTCTCGCAAAGACTTCTACAATCCGAATATACTGCGTGAGTTTGACAAGGCTTACACATTAAGAAAGTGAGAAAGCGAGGGCGGGTTAATTCTCCCGGGCGGCCCAGCCCTTCGCGCTTTCTGCGACGAGGGTCCAACTCGAGCCCGGGTGGCCCCTCGAAAGGTCGGTTCGTCCGTTCCTTCTGTGGTTCTCTCGGCATCCTTGAGAAACTTTTGCCATTCCCTCATCGTGGTCTCTCATTCTCAAGTTCTAGGCCGCAAGAACTTTACGCTCCCCAATCCCCCGTGATATCCTCATAACTGTCACATAGACAATCGATTAAGAACAGGAGTGCACCAGTTTAGTGTTAGCCAGAGAGCAAAAGAAATCCCTCATTGACCAGTACGGCACGCATGCCAGCGACACCGGCAGCCCGGAAGTCCAGATCGCTCTGCTTAGCGAACGGATTGGCCAGTTGACGGAGCACTTCAAGACGCACCAGAAAGACCACGGCTCGCGCCGCGGACTTCTCATGCTGGTCAGCAAGCGCCGCAGCTTGCTCGACTACCTCAAGAAATACGATACCGAGCGCTACAAAACCGTCATCACCAAACTCGGCATCCGCAAGTAGGCTTGGTCCGGAAATCCCCACTCTAAAACCGCAAAAGGCGCGATTTTAGAATGGGGCACCCAACATCTTTACCGGGCTATTTCTGAGCACCGTCTCTGGTGAGACGGACGGCATCGAGGAAATCTCCACACGTGCGTTTTTCAAGCGCAGGCAATCTTCATAACAGGATGATGTCGGGTGACGTGTGCCTCGCCGGCCACAGTCAAAATCCCCACCCTGTCGCAAAAAACGCGACAAGGATGGGGCACCCGCCTGCTCATCACTCATGGCTCATAGCTCACCTCACTCCGAAGGAAAATTCATGAAACCAGAACCAACTGTAGTCACCGTCAGCCTCGCCGGCGGCAAAACCATTTCATTTGAAACCGGAAAATTAGCCAAGCAGGCCCACGGATCCGCCGTGGTCCGGATGGGCGAGAACGTGGTTCTCGCCACTGCCACCGCCAACGCCGACCCGCGCGAAGGCATCGACTTTTTCCCGCTTACCGTGGATTATCGCGAGTACACATACGCCGGCGGACGTTTTCCCGGAGGCTTCATCAAGCGCGAAGGCCGCATGAGCGAGCGCGAAGTGCTCACCAGCCGCCAGATCGATCGCCCGATCCGTCCCATGTTCGCCGAAGGCTTCAAGTGCGAGACGCAGGTGATCGCGTTTGTGCTTTCCGCCGACACCAATAACGATCCGGATGTGGCCGGCATCAATGGCGCCTCGGCCGCGCTGCATGTTTCCGACATTCCGTTCCTGGGTCCGCTCGGCGCAGTACGTGTGGGCTTGGTCGACGGACAGTTCGTGGTCAATCCCACCTACAACGAGATGCGCGAAAGCCTGCTCAACATCATGGTTGTGGGCACGTCCGAGGGGATCGTGATGATCGAATCGGGCGCCAAGGAAGTGAAAGAAGAGACGGTGGTCGACGCCATCGAGTTCGGGCATACCGAGATCAAGAAAATCTGCGCCGCCATCAACGACCTGCGCGATAAGGCAGGGAAGTCGAAGCGCAAGGTTGAGCCTCCGCAGTTTGACGACGCGTATTACAACGATCTGAGAGGCAAGGTTGGCACGGAACTGACCGACGCGCTCGACACCAAGAAGCATCCCAAGGCCCAGAGCTACACGCTGGTCAAGGAAATCAAGAAGAAGCTAGCCGCCGCCCTGCCCGAGGACGATGACGAGGCCAAGCGCAAGCTCGATCACTATTACGAGACGCTGCGCGAGCGCGTCTTCCGTGAAGCGGTCATCAATCAGAAGCGGCGTCCGGATGGACGCGCCTTCGACGAGATCCGCGAAATCTGGATTGAAGCTGGAGTTCTGCCGCGCACCCACGGCAGCGCGATCTTCACGCGCGGCGAAACCCAGGCCCTGGTTACAACCACCCTCGGCACCAGCGACGACATGCAGCGCCTGGAAGGTTTCGAAGGCGAAGCCAAAAAGCGCTTCATGCTGCACTATAACTTTCCTCCGTTTTCGGTTGGAGAAGTGGCATTTATGCGCGGGGCGGGACGGCGCGAAATCGGGCACGGGGCTTTGGCGGAGCGGTCGATTTCGGCTGTGCTGCCCACCGAAGAAAAGTGGCCTTATGCCATGCGCGTGGTTTCCGACATTCTGGAGTCGAACGGATCGTCGTCGATGGCGACCGTTTGCGGAGCTTCGCTTTCGTTGATGGATGCGGGCGTTCCGCTGAAGGCTCCCGTAGCCGGAGTCGCGATGGGATTGGTGAAGGAGGGCGAAGAGTACGCCATTCTCACCGACATTGCGGGCGCGGAAGATCACTACGGCGACATGGATTTCAAAGTCGCAGGAACGCGCGATGGAATCACGGCGCTGCAGATGGATATCAAGGTCGGCGGCATTACGGCGCAGATCATGCGCGAGGCGCTGGCGCAGGCGCAGCGCGGGCGCATGCACATCCTGGGCAAGATGGAGGAAGTGATTTCCAGCGGGCGCGAGAAGATTTCCGATTACGCGCCGCGCTTCTACACCGTGCAGATTCCTACCGACAAGATTCGCGACCTGATCGGGCCGGGCGGAAAAATGATCCGGTCGATCGTCGAGCAGACGGGAGTCAAGATCGACGTGGAAGACTCCGGGCTGGTGAAGGTGGCGTCGAGCGATCAGGCATCGGCGGCCAAGGCGCTACAGATCATCGGCGACATCACGGCGACGGCCGAGGTCGGCAAGACCTATCTCGGGAAAGTCACGCGGCTGGCGGATTTCGGCGCATTCGTCGAAATCATTCCAGGCACGGAAGGATTGCTGCACATCAGTGAAGTGGCCGAGCACCGTATTGCCGATGTTCGCGACGAACTGAAGGAAGGCGACCAGGTGCTGGTGAAAGTGCTGGCGGTGGAAGGCAATCGCATCCGCCTGTCGCGCAAAGCCATTCTGAAAGAGCAGCGCGCGAAGATGGGTGGCGGGGAAGCTCCTGCCCCGGCAGCTCCGGCGGGCGAAGGCGAGCCTGCCCCGGCGGGGACGCTGGTGATTGAAGGCGGCGGCGACTTTCCGGAGGAATCCGAGGAACCGAACTTCAACCGCGAAGGCGCGCCGCATGTTGGCGGCGGTGAACGTCCGCATGGCGGGGATCGCGGCGGCCGTGGAGGCCGTCCCGGAGGCGGAGGTGGTGGGCGAGGACGCGGGCGTGGTGGACGTCACGGCGGAGGCGGTGGCGGACGTCACGGCGGTGGGCACGGTGGCGGCGGAGGCCGGCATTAAAACCTTCAGCCACGGATTTTCACGGATTCCACGGATAAACCACTAAACCCAAAAGGACCGCAGAGATTGCGGTCCTTTTTTCATGTTTAGGACGCCGGATGCGATCGGAAAAGCGTGAACCACTAAGGGCACGAAGGTACACGGAGGACTTCGTGTTTTGGCCGCGAGTTTAGCCGCCTTCGTTGATACGAATGAGTCCAGCGGAAATTTCGACATGCATTTCTTGCTCGCTGGCCGAAAACTATTCCCACTGAAAGGCAATCATCGGTGGCGACGCACGTCGTCTCGACTACAGCGTCCGCTGTAGCCGCCCACAAAACATTGCTGACCTGCGCGCCCCGTCATTCCCGAGAAGCGCAGCTAAACTGTACTGTTGCAATGCGTGAGCAGGACATGAGAAATAGACTGCGGTTTCATGGCAAACCGGTTGCTAGGTAGTCCGGAAGAGCCGCATGGGCTCCTGGAGGATTTGTGAAAAAGATTCAGTCTCTCTCGTTTCTCGCCACCTTGGCGATCGCCATTGGCATGATCTCCTGGGGCAGCGCGCTTCAAGCCCAGAACACGCCGTCGACGTCCGCTGCGGATCAGACGACGCCGCAGACGCAGCCGGCTCCGTCGCCGGAAATGCCGCCGGCCTCACAGCAGACGCCTAGCGCGGAGACACCGAGTTCACAGCAGCCGTCGTCGCAGTCGCCGGACGCCACCGCTCCGCAATCGGGCTCCAAGAGTTCGGATCCCGGTGCGTCCGCAACCGGCACTGACACTCAAACTTTCTCCGGCACAGTCGTGAAGCAGGGCGACAAGTATGTGCTGAAAGATGACTCCGGCAAGATGTATGACATCGACCATCAGACCGACGTAGCCAAGTTCGAAGGCAAGCGGGTACGGGTGCAAGGCACGCTCGATGCGAATGGCAAGATTCTTGTGAAGTAAGACTGCTCAAGTTTGTTTCTCTAGTTTGTTTCTCTGGAGAAAGGCACCGAAAGGCACCGGGCAAACCGCTCCGTGCCGGACGGTGCCAGGTTTTTTTGGGGCTTCCGACCCGATCTGCGATATAGCGACGCGGCCTCCCTCCCACGCCATTTTCCAATCATTGCGATAAGAAATTTCTATTGGACGCAGTGCAGGGCTCGATTTACTTTCGCCCATTAACCCGAACTCAATTGTGGGTGTGGGATTGGTGTGCGACTCGAATACAAGGAGCCCTCAACAATGATTAAAGCAGCAGAGAGACGCTCTCTGCAGGGATGGTTGGCATGCGCCGGAAGCCGATTGTTTCTGGCCTTCGTGCTGGTGATGGGGCTGGCCACGTGGAGCCGGGCCGACGATGGCGCCAAGCCCGATCCGGCGGGAACAGCTACGGGAGACAAGAATTCCGCCGTCGATGCCGCGGGCAATCCTTTCGTCGTCCCCGAACCCACCGACAAGAACGCGCCCGACTACGCCAAGAATAAAAAAGCTTTTGACGACTACCAGGCGCAGGCGGCCAAGGAACCGCTGGCCGCCAAGCTTGCAGATAGCGTGGGCCACGTGCGGGTTGCGACCAACTTTGCCTGGACCCTGAATACCGGCTACCTGGTGTTGTTCATGCAGGCCGGCTTCGCGCTGCTGACGTGCGGCCTGGTGCGCAAGAAAAATGCCGCGCATTTGATGATGTTGAATTTCGCGGCCTACGTGTTCGCCTTTCTGGCGTATTACGCCGTGGGATACGCCTTCCAGTTTGGCGCCGTTGCTATAAACGCCGCACCTACGAATCTGGGCGGAGTTCCGACGCTGAATAAATTTCTGATTGGCAGCGGCCACTGGGGATTCGTGGGCGGCAAGGGATTCTTCCTGGTCGGTCCGGCCTACGATGCGGGCAGCAATTGCCTGGCGCTGTTTGAAGTGGTGTTCATGGAGACGGCCGGCTACATCATTGTCGGCGCGATCTGCGAACGCATTTCCTTCTGGGCGTTTTTGCTGTGTGAACTCTTTGTTGGCTCAATTCTGTATCCGATTTCGGGTTGCTGGGCGTGGGGCGGAGGATGGCTGTCGCAATTGGGATCGAGCATGAATCTGGGCCATGGCTACGTCGATTTCGCCGGCTCGACCGTGGTGCACGCGGTGGGCGGATTCTGCGCGATGGCCCTGGCCATTGTGCTGGGGCCGCGCTTCGGGAAGTTTGGGCCGGGCGGAAAGATTCGAGTCTTCCCGGCGCACAACGTGGTGTACGTGGTGACGGGCACGTTCATCCTGCTGTTTGGGTGGATGGGATTTAATCCCGGGTCGACGCTGGGCGCGACAGACCTGCGCATCTCGGTGGTTGCGGTGAATACGAACCTGGCGGCGGTGGCGGGATCGGCGGTCGCGATGCTGATCTGGTATGCGCTGTTCGGCAAGCCCGACATCACGATGGCATGCAACGGGATGCTGGCCGGGTTGGTGGCGATCACGGGGCCGTGCGCGTTCGTGTCTCCGACGTCGGCGGTGATTATTGGGATATTGGCAGGCTCGCTGGTTTGCGGAGGAGTGCTGTTCAACGAGCGCGTGCTGCGGATTGACGATCCCTGCGGCGCGATTTCGGTGCACGGATACTGCGGGTGGTTGGGCGGAGTTTGTGTTGGCATCTTTGCCGATGGCACGTACGGCGCGGGATGGAACGGCGTAGGGGCGGCGAGTTATTTGGGGCGCGCCGGGCAGGGCGTGACTGGACTGATTCATGGCGACAGTCGCCAGTTCCTGGTCCAACTGATGGGAGCGACAATTTACGCGGTGTGGGCCTTTGGAACGACTTTCGTCGTGTTCTCGCTGGTGAATAGGTTCAAGAGCATGCGCGTTCCTCAGGAGTCGGAAGAAATCGGGCTGGATGTTCCGGAATTTGGAATGCCCGGTTATCCGGAGGATCCGGTAGTTACAACTTCGTACTGATATAAATATGCGTATCGACATGTAAGGCTCACTACTTGGTGGGAATTGTCCTCCCCCTTGTTTAACGTCAAAATCCCCACTCTAACGTCGCACAAATCGCGACGTTAGAATGGGGCACCCGTCGCCGATGATGCGCATGAATGCGGAATATTGGATCGAGAAGTTGAAGCTGGAAGCGCATCCGGAGGGCGGATATTTCCGGCAGACCTACAAGTCAGATCTGCTGATTGGACGCGAGGGGTTGCCGGGATTCTCCGGGGCGCGGGCGGCTTCGACAGCGATTTACTTTCTGCTCGAAGGAAAGAATTTCTCCGCATTTCACCGGCTGCGGTCTGATGAGCTATGGCACTTCTACGCCGGATCGCCGCTGGTAGTGCATGTGATCGAGCCTGCGGGATCGTATTCTTCGATTCTGCTGGGAAGTGATCCGGAAGCTGGACAGATTTTTCAGGCCGTGGTGCGGGCTGGGTGCTGGTTTGCGTCACACGTGGCGGATTGGGAGTCGTGGGCGCTGGTCGGCTGCACGGTGGCTCCGGGATTCGAGTTTGCGGATTTCGAGATGGTGAGACGCGAGGAGTTGAGCGCGCGGTATCCGCAGCATCGGGAGATGATTTGCCGCTTGACGCGTGAGGAGTAATGGCTGCTGCGCGCTACTTTCGCAGGCCAAAAGGAAGAAACATTCGTTTGGTCAATGAGCGCTAGCGCCTGATAGCGACGACTGACTAAAATCGCCTCGTGATCCACGAAACCTCGACTCGCCCCACCACTCGACACCAGGCCACGCACCGGTTAAATTAACACCAGCATGAGCCAATTTTCCCAGCGATTCCATCTCACGTGCGCCATTGTCGGCTCCCTGACCTGCATCCTGTGGTCGGTCTTAACGATTCTGGTCGTTTTTCGATGGCACACAGTACGTCCACGAGCTGGGCTAGCTTTACTTCCTCTTGCCATCGGGGCAGCAGCAGTGATGGAGTTCAGTTTCTACAAAAGCGAGCGCAAAGGCGGGATAGGGCGCTAGGGCATTGGTTCGTGATAAATCGCGATAGCGCTCTTTGCCCTTTTGCCGCAAGCCGCGAGTCCTTCTTTGCCTTCAATGCGTCACGGCACGTGCTCCCCGCACGAATGCGTCCGGGGTTACATGATTCTATTTTGCGGCTACGGATTTTTTCGGGAACATTTCGCCCATGCGCTTGATTTGCGCGCCCACGTCCTTCAATTTTTCTTCAATGCGCTCGTAGCCACGATCGATGTGGTAGACGCGGTCGATGATGGTCTCGCCGTCGGCGACTAACGCGGCCAGGACGAGCGAAGCCGACGCACGCAGATCGCTGGCCAGCACGGCGGCGGCGCTCAACGGAGTCTTGCCGCGAACCACGGCGCGGCGTCCTTCAATCTTGATATTCGCTCCCATGCGGACCAGTTCCTGCGCGTGCATGAAGCGGTTCTCAAAAATATTTTCGGTGATGACCGACGTGCCTTCGGCCTGCGTGGCCAGCGCCATGAATTGCGCCTGGCAATCGGTGGGGAATCCGGGATGCTCTTCGGTGGACATGTCGGCGGCGGTGAAAGGATTGTCTCCCATGACGCGGACGGAATCGGCGCCGGCCTTGGTTTTGACACCGGCTTCGTGAAGCTTGTTGAGCAGCGCGCCGAGATGCGCGGGATCGCAACCGGCGATGTTGAGATCGCCTCCGGTCATGGCGCCGGCGATGATGAAAGTTCCGGCCTCGATGCGGTCGGGGATGATGCGATGCTTGGCGCCTTTGAGCCGGGCGACGCCTTTCACGCGGATGGTGGGACTGCCGGCGCCTTCGATCTTCGCTCCCATCTTGTTGAGCAGGTCGGCGAGGTCGGCGACTTCGGGCTCGCGAGCGCAGTTCTGCAGAAGGGTTTCGCCTTCGGCGAGCGTGGCGGCCATCAGCAAATCTTCCGTGCCGGTGACGGTGATCTTGTCGAAAACAATTTCGGCGCCTTTGAGGCGCGTGGCGCTGGCTTCGACGTAGCCGTGATCCTGAACAATCTTGGCGCCGAGTTTTTCGAGGCCCTTGATGTGAAGATCGATAGGACGGGCGCCGATGGCGCAGCCTCCGGGAAGCGAGACGCGGGCGCGTCCGTAACGGGCAACCAGCGGGCCGAGCACGAGCGTGGAGGCGCGCATGGTCTTGACCAGTTCGTAGGAGGCTTCGGGACTGGCGAGGTTGGCGCAGTGGATGCTGGTGCGGTGGTGGGCGCGTCCGTAGCCGAGTTCGACCTCGGCGCCCATGGCGGCGAGAAGGTTGCGCGTGGTCTGTATGTCGCGAACCTGCGGAATATTTTCGAGGATGACAGGCTGGTCGGTGAGCAGGGCGGCGGCCATGCAGGGAAGGGCGGCGTTTTTCGCGCCGCTGATGTGTACCGTGCCCAGCAGCGGCTCTCCGCCGCGGATGACGAATTTATCCATGAGGAATCCTTACGGATTGATTGTAACGGGACTTGGGTGGCGGGATGGTTGACTCGGTTGGAACGTTGGGACAGGGACGGGCGGGGCAAATTCAAGATCTTCAACGCAGAGGACGCGGAGGGCGCAGAGGATTTCAAGTCAAAGTCCCCACCCTGTCGCACAAACCGCGACAAGGGTGGGGCACCCCTGTTTACGCTTGTGCCAGCGCGATTGCTTGGCGGACGTGGCCTTGGCTTTTTTTCAGGGCGGCTACGGCTTTCGAGCGAGTTACGTTGGCGGCTAGCATGACTACCGCTACCGGCGTGCGGTTGCCGCTGGCTGTCAGGGTGCGGGCGGCCGTCTCGTGATCGGCTCCAGTGGCTTGCTCGACAATTACGATGGCGCGCTGGATCAGCTTTTCGTTCTTGGTCCAGACATTCACCATGAGGTTGCCGTAGACGTAGCCGAGGCGAGTCATGGCTCCGGTGGAGATCATGTTGAGAACCATTTTGTGGGCGGTGCCGGCTTTCATGCGCGAAGATCCGGCAAGAACTTCGGGGCCGACTTCGGTGACGATGGCGAAGTCCGCAGCGCGTTCGAGCGGCGAGTTGCGGTTGCAGGTCAGGGCGATGGTGTGGGCGCCGGAGCGGCGGGCGTATTCGACGATGGCGATGGTGAAGGGAGTGCGTCCGCTGCTGGCGATGCCGAAGACAACATCGTGGCGGCCGGGCTTGCGTTTCCTGATTTCGGCGAGGGCGAGCGCGGTATCGTCTTCGCTGGCTTCGGTGGAAGCGCCGAGAGCCTTGGGGCCTCCAGCCATGAGGTATTGCACGGTGCGCGGATCGGTGTTGAAGGTGGGGGGAATTTCCGAGGCATCGAGAGCGCCGAGGCGGCCGCTGGTTCCGGCGCCGACGTAGATGAGGCGTCCACCCTGGCGAATGCCGGCGGCGACCAGATCGATGGCGCGGGCAATTTGCGGAAGCGCGCGTCGGACTGCGCCGGCGACCGTGGCATCTTCGTCGTTGATGAGGCGGACGATTTCGAGCGACGACATCTGATCGAGACCGCGCGCGCTGGAAAGAATTTGTTCGGTGGGAAGGTGGCGAAGATCGGATTTCGCGGTGCGGGTTCGAGTCAAGTCTTACGCCTTTCGAGCTGGGATCGTCGGGAATATGAGGTGCGAATACAATATTGTGGATCTGAATTTCGGATTCATTCTAAATGCTGGAGGCTAAGCCGCGGAGTCCTTGTTGGGTACGGCGTTGCACTTAGAGGATCGCTTCTAAGATCGCATCATGGAACGCGCGGGCGCACTTGTTTGATGGCCTGATTCGAGCAATCGGGCCAGGTGCGGTTGGTCAGGAGTGTGATCGAAAGCTGGCGGTCGGGATCGATCCACAGCGATGTGCCGGTGTAGCCGAGATGGCCGTAGGAGCGGACGCCGAAATATTTTCCCGATTGCGAAGGTGACGATGGCGTGTCCCAGCCAAGAGCGCGGGACCTGCCGGCAGGCTCCGCTTCGCGGTGGGTGAAGAGCGAGATGGTTTCAGGGCGGAGGATGGGGCTGCCTCCGGCGAGAAAAGTTTGCGCGAAGCTTGCCAGTTCCTCGGCGGTGGAGAAATAGCCCGGCGTGTCCGGCAACGCCGCCGAGGACGGAGGCGTTTTCGTCCTGCACTTCGCCCTGGATGATTCGCTGGCGGAAGGTGCTGGGGGGAGCCTTTGGGCTTACGCCCGGCTGGTTTGCTGGCGTTTGCATTTCGCGGGCGGGAGCGCCCGCGCCACATTGTTCGTTTTTTCTTTCATCGGCGGTGGGTGGAATTTTTGGACGCACCGCGGATGGCGGATTGAAGCTGGTGTTGGCCATCCCTAGCGGGCCGAAGATTTCGCGACGGCAAAAGATGTCGAGCGCCTCTCCGGCAACGCGCTCCAGGGCCTCACCGAGGATGATGAAGCCGATGTCGCTGTATTCGACGCGAGAGCCGGGATCGGCGGTGAGCGGCAGTGGTGAAGGCGGCGTGCAGAAGTTCGTCGCGCGAGTGGGCTCGCAGAAATAATTTCTCGTACGCGGGCAGGCCGGAAGAATGGGCCAGAAGCATGCGGAAGGTGACTTCGCCGCGGCGGCGATCGGCGGCGCCGCTGCTGTCGGAGCGGAATTCGGGGATCGTGCCGGTGATGGGCGCGTCGAGTTCGAGCAGGCCTCGCTCGTAAAGGATCATGGCCATCGTGGTGGTTGCGACCGGTTTGGTCAGGGAGGCCAGGTCGAAAATGGTAGAGGGTGTCACCGCAAACTCAAAATCCCCGCCCAAGCTTAGCTTGGACGGGGCACCCTCTGGATCTTCTCTAAACACAAAGCTGCCGAAAGATTGCAGCGCGAGCAATTTGCCTTTCACCGTAACCGCGATCGAAGCGGCGGGGAAGGCGTGTTGCTCGATGGCCTGGCGAAGAATGGAAAATGCGGCGGCAAAACGGATGTCCGCATCTGCGAAGTCGGGGACGAGGATGGAGGCGCCGTGCAGGATGAGGCTTCCTTGAATTGAGCGATCTGTGCGGGTTATAGCAGAGTTGTCCGAGAGAATAAAGACTGCCTTCGACAAGGCTCGTAACTAACCGGACTCAGGGGCGGACGGGTTGTGTCGAATGCGGCACCCCTTACTTGAGCTTCTTGAGCCACCCGCTGGGGTTGTGTACAGTCAAAGCATCCTTATTCTTCACATTTTATTTTGAATCGGAGAAGCAGAGAGTGCGAAGTCCCAGGACTACCCAGAGTTTCTTTCTCGCTGTCATGTGCGGTTTAGTGTGTCTAGCCGCGGGATCGGTACTATCAGCATCTTCGCTTCCGGCCGCCAGCGGATCGTCCGCCGCTCGGCCTCCCGTGCGGTTGGGCAATGTGGACTCCATCATTCAGCAGGCCATCGCCGACGGAAATATTCCCGGCGCCGTGCTGGTGGTGGGGCACGACGGCAAAGTCATTTACCGCAAGGCCTATGGCGAGCGCTCGCTGGAGCCGCGGCGCCAGCCGATGACGCTGGATACGATTTTCGATCTCGCGTCGCTGACCAAGGTGATTGCCACGACGACGGCGGTCATGCAGTTGATGGAGCAGGGCAAGGTGCGGTTGAACGATCCGGTGGCGAAGTATCTGCCGGAATTTGCGCAGAACGGGAAAGAAGACATCACGGTGCGGCAGTTGCTGACGCACTATTCGGGGCTCGCGCCCGATCTGGATCTGACGACTCGATGGGAAGGGAAGAATACGGCCTACCAGTTGGCGTTTGTCGAGCCGCCGGAGACGACGCCGGGTTCGGGGTTCGTTTATAGCGACATCAACTTCATCATGCTGGGTGCGCTGGTCGAGAAGGTCTCGGGCGAGACGCTGGATGCCTACACTGAGAAGCATATTTTTGCGCCGCTGAAGATGACGCACACGCGCTTCCTGCCTCCGGCGGCATGGCGGGCGAAGATCGCTCCCACGCAGTATGACGAGAACGAACACATGCTGTGGGGTGTGGTGCACGATCCCACGGCGCGGCGCATGGGCGGAGTGGCGGGGCATGCGGGCCTGTTTTCGACGGGCGATGATCTGGCGAAATTCGCGCAGGCGCTGCTGAATGGTGGAGACGGAATTCTCTCGGCAGAGGCTGTGGCCAAGATGACCTCGCCCGAGACGCCGCCATCAGCGCCCGTGCTGCGCGGGTTTGGATGGGATATTGATTCTCCGTTCTCGTCGAATCGCGGGGATTTGTTTCCGGTGGGATCGTTCGGGCACACGGGATTCACGGGGACCTCGATCTGGATCGATCCGACGACGCGGACGTACATCATTCTGCTGACGAATGCGGTGCATCCGCGCGGAAAGGGAAATGCGATCGGTCTGCGCGTGAAGGTGGCCACGGAAATCGCCGCGGCTCTGCCCTTAACTGCCGACGAGAAGGAGGCACTGCGGTGGAAGAGCATCACCGGCTATAACGAGGCGTTCTCCGCGGCCCGGCGCATGAACAGCCGCAATGGCACGGTGAAGAACGGGATCGACGTGCTGGAAGGTCACGGCTTCGACGTGCTGAAAGCGGCGGAAGGGAAGAAGCACATCGGGCTGGTGACGAATCAGACGGGCCTCGATGCTGCGGGCAAGCGAACGATCGACGTGCTGGCGCAGGCTTCGGGAGTTTCATTGGATGCGATCTTCAGCCCGGAGCACGGCGTGACCGGGACGCTGGACACGACCGACATCAACAATTCCAAAGATGCGGCGAGCGGTGTGCCAGTGTACAGCGTGTATGGGGCGACGGATGCGGCGAGGCGTCCGCCGGCCGAGGTGCTGCGATCGCTGGATGCGATTGTCTTTGATATTCAGGATGCGGGAGTGCGCTTTTATACCTACGAGACGACGCTGGGATATTTTCTGGAAGCGGCGGCCAAGGCGGGAATTGAGTTGATCGTGCTCGACCGTCCCGATCCGATTACGGGATCGTTTGTGCAGGGTCCGGGGACGGATACCGGGCACGAGACTTTCACCAATTACTGGACGGTGCCGGTGCGGCATGGGATGACCATAGGCGAACTGGCTAAGATGTTCAACGCCGAGCGCGGCATTAACGCCAAGCTGACGGTAGTGCCCATGGAGGGCTGGCAGCGCGGGGACTGGTTCGATTCGACGGGACTGGAGTGGGTGAATCCGTCGCCGAATCTGCGCAGCGTGACTGAAGCGGCGCTGTATCCGGGAGTCGCGCTGATTGAGGGCACGAATGTTTCGGTGGGACGCGGGACGGATAGTCCCTTTGAGTTGGTGGGCGCGCCGTGGATCAAGAGCAAGGAATTCGCGGCTTACCTGAATGCGCGAGGGATTGCGGGCGTGCGCTTTGTTCCGATGACGTTTACGCCGACGGCGAGCGTCTACAGCGGGCAGGCGTGCCAGGGAGTGAATATTGTTCTGACCGACCGCAATGGCTTCGATGCGCCGGAGTTGGGGATCGAGTTGGCGGCCGCGCTGCACAGGCTTTACGCAGCAGATTTCAAGATCGAAAAGATGCAGGCGCTGCTGGTGAATCAGAGTGTGTATGAGGCGCTGGCGGCGGGCCAGGATCCGCGCAGGATCGCGCAGGATTGGATGGAGGAGTTGGAGAAGTTCGAGAAGATTCGGGAGAAGTATTTGATTTACAAGTGAGAGTTATCAGTGCCCGCATGAGTCATAACCAGCGTCCTCACAAAGCCGTTCTGGGTCGACTCAAGCTCGTTGGTGCAGGATTGGCCCTCGCTGGCGTGGGCATCGGCCGGATGATGAGCGGCATTCAGGTTGTTCGGCACAGCAGCGGTCAGCCGGTGTTTTCGTGGGGGCTAATTGCAGGCGGCATCTTGTGCTTCCTCTTAGCGCTCATTCCGATATCATGGGTTGCCAAGGCGGCGGGAGAGCCGGGGGCTAAACGCCGGCGCGACCGGTAATGGTCACCATCCGCTGCAGGAGGTGAAGACCGCATGTTTCGCGCGACCATGCTTCGCTTACCCTTTCTTCTATCTGTGAGCCTTTGTGCCTGCTTCGGATTTTCCCAATCACCTTCTCGCAAAGATATCGACATCCTCGCCCCGGACGGAACCAAGCTCCGCGCCACCTTCTTTGCGGCGGCGAAGCCGGGGCCGGGCGTGTTGCTGCTGCACATGTGCAACACCACGCGAAAGTCGTGGGAGCCCGTCGCCGCGGGCTTGAGCGAAGCGGGTATTAACACGCTGACCATCGATAATCGTGGCTTCGGCGAAAGCGGGGGGCCGCGCTTTGAGGGCGGATCTCCGGAAGTGCAGAAGGAGTTGGGCGAGAAATGGCCGGGAGATTTCGATGCGGCGTACCAGTTTCTGCTGGCGCAGCCGGGCGTCGATAAAGGACGCATCGCCGCCGGCGGAGGAAGTTGTGGCGTCGATAACGCGATAAAGTTGGCCGAGCGTCATCCGGATATAAAGGTGCTGGTTCTGCTGGCTGGGTCAACCGATGTGGCAGGGATCAACTTCATCGCGCACAAGCCCGAGTTGCCGATCTTCACGGCAGCCGCAGCAGATGATGAGTACAACCCCTCGACGCTGCAATTGATGCGCTGGTTCAGCGATCTCTCGGGCAATCCGCGCACGAAGTTTTCCGGATTCAAAGATGGCCGGCACGGCACCGAGATATTCGGTCCGCATCCCGAACTGGTTCAGCAGATCATCGCCTTCTTTGTGGATACGCTGATCACTTCTCCGGTGAATCCGAAAGCTGCCGTTACTCCGCGAAAGACAGAGGTTTCCGAGTTTTGGGCGATGGCAAACGAGCCGGGCGGCTCGGCGCGAGCGGCGCGGTTATTCCACGATGCGCGCAAGCGCGATCCCGGCGCGCTTATTTTCGCGGAGCTTCCCGTGAACTTGCTGGGCTATGACCGGCTTCAGGCCGGCGATAAAGAAGATGCCATCGCGCTGTTCAAGCTCAACACCGAAGCGTATCCGGCGTCGGCCAACGCCGAAGACAGCTTGAGCGACGGCTATCTGGCGGCGGGACAGAACGATCTGGCCCTGGCGGCCGAGCAGAAGTGCGTGGAGTTGCTGCCCGGCGATGCGAGCAATGCCGACTTCAAGGCTGCGCTTGGAAAACAGGCTCAGGAAAAAATCGCGAAACTCAAGGCCGGGCAGAAATAGTGGGGCCTGGACCGGGATAACTCCCCGCAAAAAGCGCGCATCCTAGCGCCTAAGCCGTGCTAATCTCGGGACGTTACGGGTCCCTGTTTGCCTGGGGAGGTGCAACATGCGCGTGACATGGTTGATGCTGCTGACTTCCGCGCTGGCTTGGGGCCAGGCGGCTACGACACCGAAGCCGCCCGATGTTTCGGCTCCGGCTGCGAATCAGACGGCTCCGGCGAATCAGGCTTCAGCTCCCCACTCTGCGGCGGCGCCGTCTGATCCAAACGCGGCTGTCATCCCCGCGGGAACTAAAGTCCCGTTGACCCTGGCACAGGCTATCTCGACCAAGAACGCGCGCGAGGGCGATGCGGTCTATGCGCAGACCGTGTTTCCCCTGGTGCTCAATGAACGCATCCTCATTCCGGCGGGGACCTACATCCAGGGCAAGATCATGCACACGGAAAAGGCGGGGCGCTCGAAAAAGCGCGCGGAGATTCTGATTCACTTCACGTCGATGATTTATCCCAGCGGATACACTGTGATGCTGCCGGGATCGGTGGACAACACGCCGGGCGCTGATAATAGCGGCGTCAAGGATTCGGAAGGGACGATCCAGCAGGATAAAGACACGGGCAAACGGCTTGAGGATGCGGCAAAGGGCGCGGCTGTGGGCGGGACCGTGGGCAGCATCGGGGGCCTCGCGGCGGGCGGGCTGAACGGCGCGCGCTATGGCGGGTTGGCCGGGATCGCGGGCGGCGTCGCGTGGGCGCTGCTGAAGCATGGCCCGGAGCTAAAGCTGCCAGTGGGAACGTCGATCGAGATGGAGATTCAGCGCTCGATCACCGTGGACGCGAGTCGGATTCAGGTAGCGAAGGCGAGATAAAACCGGCAGCCTGCATCCTCAAAATCACGTTTGTCATCCTGAGGCGCAGTCTTTGCGCCGAAAGCCCATAAATCAATGACCACGAAGGGCGCGAAGGTTCACGAAGGGAAACACCTTCTTGGTTGTCCTTTGTGCACCTTCGTGTCCTTTGTGGTTATTGGCCTTTGATCAGGCGGCGCCAAATTGCATAGGTCCTTCGGCCCGCAAAGACCGCGGGCCGCAGGATGACAGGAAAAGAATATCCCGCATCAAGGCTGGCAACTTCCCTGCATGCGATTTGCGCTCCAGTCGGTTCTTACTGCTATACAATCCGCGGTAGGAGTGCTTGGCACTCCGAAAGTGGAGGCGCGCCGTGGGAGAGTTCAGCTTTGGCTTTGGAACAATCGCGATCATCGTCATCGTTATCTACCTGCTGAGTTCCATCAAAATTCTTGCGGAATACGAGCGGGGAGTCATTTTCCGGCTCGGCCGCTTGCTGCCCTCGGCCAAGGGACCGGGCGTGATTCTGGTGTTCGCGCCGGTGGACCGGATGGTGCGCGTTTCGCTGCGGCAAGAGGCCTTGGAAGTTCCGCCGCAGGACATCATCACGCGCGATAACGTCACGTTGAAGGTGAATGCGGTGATTTTTCTGCGAGTGATCGAGCCGCGCAAGGCCGTGGTGGAAGTTTCGAATTACGTGTATCAGACCTCGCAGTTCGCGCAGACTACGCTGCGGTCGGTGCTGGGCGAACAGGAGCTCGACGAACTGCTGGCGCATCGCGACAAGATCAACCTGCGGCTGCAGAGCATCCTCGATACGCACACGTCGCCGTGGGGCGTGAAGGTCACTAACGTGGAGGTCAAGCAGGTGGACATGCCGGAGTCGATGCTGCGCGCCATGGCCAAGCAGGCCGAGGCCGAGCGCGAAAAGCGCTCGAAGATCATCCACGCGGAAGGCGAATTCTCGGCGGCGCAGCGGTTGGTGGACGCGGCGCATCTGCTCTCGAGCGAGCCAGTCAGCGTGCAGCTTCGCTATTTGCAGACGCTGACGGAAATCGGGGTGGAGAAAAATACGACGGTCATCTTCCCCGTGCCGGTGGATTTCTTTTCGGGCATTCAGAAATTGCTGGGAAAGACTGGCGAGGAAGCAGCGCCGGGGAAGACGGCGTAAGGGAGACGACCGGCGCGCCAACGTGGAGTTGAAACTATGGCTTCAGCACAAGACACGGAGATCACACTCGGGACCGGCAAGCTGCTGGTGTTGTTCTTCGGGCTGGTGGGAATCTGCGCGCTATTTTTCGCGCTGGGATACTCGCTGGGCCGGAAGGCAGAACCGGGCGTCACCGCGGCCAGCGCGGCCACGCCGCAGGTATCTTCCAACACGAACAAAGCCAGCGGCGGAGCGGCGGCGAATCCGCAGATGACGTTCTACAAATCAGTGGAGCAGAAGAATGCGAACCCGGAACTGACGCCGCCGGCGGATACGAAGACCGACACGTCGAGTACTCCGGCGGCTGCGAATGGAGGCTCGCCCACCGCGCCAGCGAGCGGCGGAGTCGATCCGGCGACGACCATGCCTACTTCCGGATATTTCGTGCAAGTCGCCGCGGTCAGCAAGCAGGAAGACGCGGATGCCCTGGTCGACGCGCTCAAGAAGAAAGAGTATCCGGCATTCGTGGCGTCTGCGGCCGCGAATGACAAGCTGTTTCGTGTGCAATTAGGACCGTTCTCCGATGTCAAAGACGCGGAGGCCATGCGCAGCAAGCTGGTTGCGGATGGATACAGCCCCATCTTGAAGAAGTGAAGTGAGTGTAGCTGCCGTTTGATCTTGAAGATTGACGTTCATCGATTTCCAGGGTATTCGTATTCCACCATGTCTGCTGAAACTTCCCTTGATCGTGCCTTGCACGCGATTGCCGATCCGACGCGGCGCCGCATTTTGCTGGTGTTAAAACAAGGCGGAACGGAAGGCCGGAGCCTGCCACACAAAGCCGCCATTGGCGCCAGCCTCTGCGGGGGAGAGATCGAAGAGCGAATTCATCTTTCACAGCCCACCATTTCCCATCACATGGCGATCCTCACCAGGGCTGGGCTGGTCGAGGCGACCAAGCAAGGGCAATGGCGCTGGTACCGGCGGAATGAGAAGGCGATTCGGCAGGTGGTCAAGATGCTGCGGGGGAAGTTGTAGCATCTTCGTTCGGGCTTCGTGACTTCGCCGTCGCCTCTGAAGAACACGCTCAGCGGCTAAAGCCGTGCGCAACTGAGCGATCCTGACGGCACGACTAAAGTCGTGCCCTTCCCATCTTTTTATCAACCGTGTTGGGACGCTGCACTCCTACCTCCCCAGGGCCCATTTTTCCAGATCGCCGGTGGACCGCATCAGGCCGAGTTCGGCGCGCTCCAGTTCGAAGGCTACATCTTGCAGGGCGATGAGGCGCTCGCTCACTTGCGACTCGGCATCGTCGAGATCGTGAAGATTGGCGGTGCCGGCATCCATGCGCGTATGAACCGCGGCTAGATTTTTTTCGGCAATTTCATATTCCAGTTGGGCCACATCGTGGGCCGCTTGCATTTGCACCACCGAACGCTGCAGCCGAAGCGTCTCCTCCGAAACCTGATTACGGGCGGCCTCGGCTTGCTTGGCGGCCTTTAACGCATCGGCATCGGCGGCCTGCGCGCGGGAACGCTGCACGGCATTGAAAATCGGGAAGCGAATACTCACGCCGACGGTGGCATTGTTCTGTTGAAAGACATTCGTGACGCAGAGGAATTCGCCCAACGCGGTCACGCAAGGTTTGGAGGGGATGTAATAGTTCTGATAGTTGTTGAATTTCGAGAGCAGGGCATATTGCGCGGCGAAATCAATGCTGGGCAAGAGCGCGCGATGCTCTCCCCGGGCACGCAAATATTGAGCGCGCGCATGCTCGACGGCGGCCTGAACGCTCGGGTTGGAGCTGGCCGTATCTTTGGTTTCCTGCTCAGTCGCCGGTAGAGGCGGGGAAGCGGGAATGGAATCGGGATCGGTCTGAATACTGGCGGCGGCAAGGCCGGTCAGGGCGGAAAGATGCTGGCGCAACACGTCCGCTGCGCCTTGCGTTTCGGCGATGCGCAAGCGAACGCGGGCGGCGGACAGGCGCGCCTTGGTCTGATCCAGTTCGCTGTCCACTCCCTCTTTCACGCGTTCGGCCACTTCGGCTTCGATCTTGTTCGCGTCGGCTTCAGTCTCCTGGAGCTTGCTGAGACGTTGTTCCCACTTTGCGAGTTCCGCATAGCTTTGGGCCGCATCCTGAATAATCTGATTTCTTCGATCTTTGCTATTGAGAGCGGCAACCGCGGAATCAGCGCGCGCTGCGCGGATCGACTCGCGCAAAGACGGCTCAAACAGCGCCGACTGCGTAGTGATATTGAACAATGCGGGCGCCGAGCCTTCCAAAGCCAGAGGGAAGCCGTAAGAGTATCCCAAGCCCGCGCCGGTCGCAAGCTGGGGAATGTAGTTGTTGCGCAGTTCACGATAGGTAGCGGACGCGCGTTGCTCGTCGGCGGCCGCCATGGCTGCGCCGGTGGCATGCGACAACGCGAGCTCGACCACGCGCTTAAGCGGGACAGCTTCGGCCAGCGCCGTGGCCGGAACCAGCACAACTGCCAGGATCCACTTTACGGTGAGCGCACCGCAGCAAAAGGTTTTCATTGCGTCCCTTTCCGAGCGATCTGCGAATGATGGTATGAACAAATTGGATGCAAGCCAGATTCTAAATGCCGGATTCGAGTGCACCGCGCCTTTTTGAGCCTGGTAATCATCCGGCGCGGCAGCCTGGGCGGAAATATGGCAAACGGATTCGCAAAGTTCACGGCTCGACGCGCCGTAAATCTTCCTGCGCCCGGGCGTAGTTGCGGAACAGCGCCAGGGCCGCGCGAAACTCGGCAGCGGCGGCGGGGCGGTCTCCTTGTTTTTCCAGCAATTGTCCGAGCAGTTCGTGCGCTTTGAATGCCGGCGCTTCTTCCACGGGAGAGGCAAGATAACGGCGCAACAGGCGCATCGCCAGCGGATAGTCCCGTCCGGCGCGCAGCAGTAAACCGCCAGCGTACATGAGCGCTTCGGGATGCTCGACCGGGCTCGATTCCAAGGAACGGATGGCCTGCTCCATCTCATCCAGCCGACGCCGGTGAAAGAGAAAGCTCGCGAGATCTTGCCAGGTGCGTGCCTCCGAATGACTGGCCGCGATGGCGGCACGGTATTCGCGTTCGGCGGCAGCTGGGTCGTTCTCCTTTTCCGCGATCCGAGCCAGCAGCCAGTGCGCCCGTGCCGCATCGATCGGCATGAGCGCTGCAGCCTGGGCGCGGGCCTTGTCCTTGCCTCCGCCTATAATCCCGGGAGCTTCCGCGTCGAACTCTCCGAGGTCGGTGCGAGCGGCGGAGCTGGCGGGATCGAGTTCCACCGCTCGTTCGAAGGAGTTGCGAACTTTCCTGGCGAGTCCGGCGGCCGCGAGAAAATTGGCGCGATCGGCTTTTTCGCCATAAATGCGTCCCAGCCAGAGTTCGTACAGGCTGTTGTTGGGGTCGAGATTGCGGGCGCGTTCGCATTGAGGAATTCCGCGTTCCCACTCGTCGATCATGAAATAGGCGCGGCACAGCAGGTTGAACGCTTCGGCGTTTCCTGCCGAAGCGCTGGTTTCCTGTTGCAGAATCTGGATCACTTCATCCACCTTGCCGGCAGCCAGGAGTTCCCTTGCAGAAGCGGCCAGCAAGGCCGAAGGAAGGAAAAAGAAGAGAATCAGCAGCAGAAATCGATTGCGCCAGCAAAGCGATAGAATGGCAGGATCCTCCGGCAATCAGGGCACGATTTTGATGGCGGCGCCATCGAATAATGGCTTCGGTTCTTCCGCCGGCAGCGCCACGGTGTCACCCTCGGAAAGCCCGGAGGTGATCTCAACGCGAGTCAGATTCTGCAGTGAAAATTCGACACTCTGCCGTTTCACGTGGCCGTCGACGATTTTGTAGACGTAGGGCTTGCTGTCGTCCATGCGCAGGGCATCGCGCTGCAGCGTGAGCACGTCCTTGTGTTCGGCGACCACGATGGTGACGCCGACATTGATATTCGGCAGCAGGCGCAAATCCTGATTGTCGATCAGGCACGTAGCTTCGCCGACGTTTCGATTCAGGCGCAACTTCACCGTCGAGGGGACGGTGTCCACTGTGCCGGTCCACATGCGACCGGGAATTGCGTCCCAGATGATTTCGACTTTCTGCCCGACCTGCAAGCGTCCGACATCGGGCTCATCGACGAAAGCCCGCACCAGCACGCGGGAAAGATCGGCCTCCTGCAGGACCAAGTCTCCCGCCTGCACGAACGCCCCGGCTTTCACCGGCGCGGAATAAACGATGCCATCGAAGAGAGCGCGGACGGTGGATTTGCTCAGCGCATCTTCCGCGGCATCATAAGCCGCCTGGGCCTCGGCCGCCTGCGCCTGAATGTGCGCGACTTCGGGCTGCGAGTAGCGATCCTTTTGTTTTTGTTCGAGCAGGTTCAGGTCGGCCTGGGCGCGCTGCAGCGTCCCTTCCGCCTGACCAACCTCTCCGGCGGAAGCGGCGCCGTCCTGCTGCAATTTGCGCAGGGCGTCGAGGTTGCGCTGGTCGGCATCGCGGGCGGCGCGCGCTTTGATGAGCTGAGAATTCAGCGTGATGACCTCTTCCTGCGTGCCGCCGGTCTTGAGAGCGTTCTGGTTGGCTTGCGCCGCTTTCACCTGCGCCTGCGCGCGAGCGGCCTGGGTGCGTATATCGTCGTCATCCAGCTGCAGGAGGAGCTGGCCTTTGTGGACATGGTCACCCTCTTTCACCAGAAGGCGCTTGACGGTCGTGGCAATGGGAGCATGGGCCTCGAAGTTGCGGATGGGCTCTACCTTGCCGTTGGTGGAAACCACGCTGCGAATCGGCCCGCGCTCTACCGTCGCGGTGCGAACTTTGAGCGGAGTCTGGTGCAGATAAGAATAGAGCACGAAGAATGTGATGATGACTGCGGACGCGGCCCAGATCCACCGCCGGCGCGGCGGTGCGTTCGAATTGTTCGTCGATGCCAACTAATTGTCTTTCAAGGTGCGGCAGGAATAAGTGTAAGCAGTAATTTACCATCCGGAAGCCCGCGACGGCACAGGGAAGCGCTTCCGGCACAGTACCTGATTGGATGCCAGTGGACGCGCTGAGGCTGCATCCAGGCTCGGGGTTGGTCGTGTGTAGGTCTTAGTGTACCCGGAATTTCTCAGCGAACTCCGCGGAATTCCTCTGCGTGCTCTGCGGTAAAGTCTTTCTTCCAGTACAGGACTGCGTCGTCAAGCCGGCAGCCGTTACAATAAATCTATGCCGAAGACGCCGCGCTACACACCTGAACACGCCTCCGCCGGTCTCGACGCGAAGTTCCCCGAGATCGAGACCTGGCCCAACCAGTTTCCCGGATACGAGATCGTGGTCGACGATCCCGAGTTTACCTCGGTGTGTCCGAAGACGGGGTTGCCGGATTTTGGCGTGCTCACGATCCGCTATATGCCCGACAAAGATTGCCTGGAGTTGAAGTCGCTCAAGGAATATTTGCAGTGCTACCGCAATCTGGGAATTTTTCAGGAGAACGTGGTCAACCAGGTGCTGGAAGACGTGGTGAAGTGGGCGAAGCCGGTGTGGGCCGAGGTGAAGGGAGAGTTCCGTCCGCGAGGGGGAATTTCGACGACGATTTTCGCGAAGTGGCCGCGGCCCCAAAAGCGCTAACCACAAAGGGCACGAAGGAGCACGAAGGAAACGCCCTGCCAGCGAAGTTCCTTCGTGCAACTTCGTGTCCTTTGTGGTTAAAGATCCGTGCGCTTCCGGCGCATGTTATATTCGCTCGACCGTGACCGCTCCGAAGAGTTACCCAAAGATCGCTCTCGCGCTGCTCACCGCTCTGAACCTGCTGAACTACATTGATCGTTCCGTGCTGTTCGCGGTGCAGGATCTTCTCAAGGCGGAATTCCATCGCAGCGACACGGCTTTCGGCGTGCTAACCAGTGTGTTCTTTGTTTTTTATATGTGCGCGGCGCCCTTCATGGGTCCGCTGTCGGTACGCTTTTCGCGAAGATCGGTGATTGTTGTCGGAGCGCTGATCTGGAGCGCGGCGACTCTGCTGACCGCGGTCACGTACGACTTCACGGGCTTGGTCATCCGCCACACTCTGGTGGGAATTGGAGAAGCGAGTTTTGTCATCCTGTCTCCAACCTTCGTTGCCGACATGTTTCCGGAGAGTCAGCGCGGCCGCGTGATGGGCGTGTTTTATCTGGCAATCCCCGTCGGCACGGCACTGGGATACATTCTCGGAGGGTTGATGGGACCGGCCTACGGTTGGCGCGCGCCATTTTTGGTGGGCGCGGCACCCGGCTTTGTGCTGGCGCTGTTATTGCTCTTCATTCCTGAACCTCCGTTGGGACAGTTTGACCCTCACGAAGAAACACCGGGTCGCGATACCTTGAAGGGGTTGGCGAGAAATCCTGCATTTCTTACGGCGACCTTTGGCATGGCGATGATGACCTTCGCCCTGGGCGGACTGCAGGTCTGGATGCCGACATTCTTGCATCGCGCGCGCGGTTACACCCTGGGACAAGCCGGAATATTCTTCGGCCTGAGCATCGGCGCGAATGGTCTGGTGGCATCCCTGGCTGGAGGATGGTTGTCCGACTTTCTTCTACGACGGACCCGAGCCGCTCACTACTTGGTCTCGGCGGTCAGTCTCGGTCTGGGGATACCGGCAATGTGGGTGGCACTACACGCCTACGGCAATCGGATGATCGCGGGGATTCTGGTGGCGGAGTTCCTTCTCTTATTGAACACGGGGCCACTGAACGCAGCCATCATCAACTCGGTCGGTCCGCATATTCGAGCCATGGCGCTGGCGGTCAATATTTTCATTTTTCATCTACTCGGGGATATCCCTTCCTCGTCGCTGATTGGCTACGTATCGGATCATTATTCGTTGCAGCTTGCTTTTCTTGCTCCGGTCGTCGCCATCGCGCTCTCCTCTGCCATACTGTTTTATGGAATGAAATTTGCGCCGCCGGTTACGACGGTGACCGGGCTCGTCGGGGCAGAAAAGACTTAAGCCACATGCATTACTTTCATTGGATCGCGGGAACAATTCTGGCGCTGGCCTGGTTCTCGCGCATTGTGGATGCCGCGCTCGGCATGCCTAGCGTGGCGGACATTTCGCGGCGGGAATGGGACCGCGATCCGGTTTCGCCTGCAGGCTATCCTCGGGTTTCGATCATCGTTCCGGCCCGCAACGAGGAAGAGACGATCGAGCAGGCGCTGAATACGCTGCTTGCCCTCGAGTATGAAAATTATGAAGTGATCGCCGTAAACGACCGCTCCACGGATCGCACGGGCCAAATCATGGAACGGCTCAGTCAAAATCCCCACGCTGTCGCACAAATCGCGACAAGGGTGGGGCATCCCATGTCTACCAAGCCGATTCTGCGCGTGATTCATCACACCGAGTTACCCGCGGGATGGTTGGGGAAAACGCACGCCATGTGGACGGCCGCGAATCAGGCAACGGGAGACTGGCTGCTCTTCACCGATGCCGACGTGCTGTTCAAGCCGGATTCGCTGCGGCGGGCCCTGGCTTATGCTGAGGCCGAACCCGCCGATCACGTGGTGCTGTTTCCGCAAATGATCATGAAACGGCCGGGCGAGTACATGATGATCGCATTCTTCCAGACCATGTTCATGTTCGGACACCGGCCGTGGAAAGTAGCCGATCCGAGCACGGACGATCACATGGGCGTGGGCGCATTTAATTTGATTCGCCGCCGCGTGTACGACGCCGTTGGCACCTACGAAGCCTTGCGCATGGAAGTGCTCGATGACATGAAGCTGGGCAAGGTCGTGAAGAACGCCGGGTTCGCGCAGCGCAATGTGTTTGGCGGCGATCTCATCTCCATCCGCTGGGCGCATGGCGCGTTGGGCATAGTGAACAACCTCACCAAGAATTTCTTTGCCGTGCTTTCGTTTCAGTGGTGGCGGACGCTGCTGTCGGCGTTTGGGCTCGCCTTCCTGAATTTCGGGCCATTTCTGGGCGTGTGGCTGGCTCACGGATGGGCGCGCATTCCGTATGGCATTGCGCTGGGATCGATGTTTTCGATCTACATCGGGATGTCCCGGCGGTCAGCGGTGCCGGCGTATTACTTCCTGCTGCATCCCGTGAGCACGACCCTGTTCATCTACACGCTGCTGCGTTCGATGATCCTCACGCTCTGGAACGACGGCATTGTGTGGCGCGGGACGAAGTATCCGCTGGAAGAATTGCGCAAGGGCATGGTGTGAAGCTTGCCGAGGCCTACGCTCGGGCCGCGAGAACTTCGAGTTTCACCTCTGGGGCAATCGCACCCAATACTATCTCCGTCACGGCTTTCTGACTGATTTTCGCGTCCTGACCTTCCACGACAGTGACCGCAGCAATCGCTGAGTACGTTTCGCCTGCCGCAATCAGAGCGGCCAGCGCCACTTGCAGCGGCGAGAGGCTGGGATTGAAGGCAACGCTCTCAATGTAAGAGCCGCGATAGATGCGGCCGTGGGCCGAGCGCACAGCCACGCCAGCCGGAGATTTGCTGTATGGGGCGTAGGAGTGGCTGGCAGCATCGAGGGCCGCGGTCGCGACCGGATCGGAGGAATCGTGGAGCAATGTTAGTTTGGTTTCCTGCACGGGAAACGCGCCGTGCGTCATCCCGAGAGCCGCAGGCCCAAATGCCGACGGCAGGATCGACGAAAGTTTCATCGGAGGCTTGCTGGGAGTGACAATCAGGATCTCGCCATCGGGCGACATTTCGTCGATGAACTGGCGGCAGTGTCCGCAGGGGGCGCCTCCGATCGCCAAGGCCGTTACCGATTCTTCGGCGTGCATATAGGCGTTCGAAAGAGCCGCCTGCTCGGCGTGGACCGCGAAGCCAAGGCACTGGCCGGGGATCTCGATATTCGCTCCCGTGTAGAGGCTGCCGCTCGCACCTCGCGCTACGGCTCCAACAAAGAAGTTAGAAATGGGCGCGTGCGAATAACTCTGCGCCAGGGGCAGCAGGTTGACCATCAGCTGATCGAGGCTGGTATTTTCAAAATTCGCCAACGCCGCCGCATCGGCTGCGGAAATCTGGCCGCTGTACTTTGGATCGTCGATCAAGCTCCGCAACCGTGCGCGTGATTTTTCCGTGAACTTAGGCAGGAGTTTGAGAAGAGCATCGTCGCCGGATCGGTGCGCATTCAGCGGAAAAGCGTGCTCTGCGGCGAGTGCCAGCCCTGCTGATGTTAAGACGCCAAGGGCAGTACGGCGGGTCATGTGGGTGCGGTCAGTGGATGCGCTCATCGTTCCTCCTTCCTCCAAATGCAGAAGTCAGAAGTCGAAATGCAAAGTGACCGTCGGGCATACTTCTGCATTCTGATTTCTCACTTCTTGCTTGGAACGGGCAGTATAACTTCGGCGTAGGGCGGAGACGAAATCGTCGAAAATAGCGGTAGCGCGCTTATAACAATATGGGGCGAAAACCAGAAACCACAAAGGACGCAAAGGAACACGAAGGAATTCGCTTTTCATATTTTCCTTCGTGAAACTTCGTGTCCTTTGTGGTTCTGGTGTTTTCGACGCGCGAGCATAGCGAGGCAGGAGGAATCCGCTTTTCTGCCCGGAGCTATGGTGGCTCCTCGCCCTCCACGTCGTAAGTCGCGGAGATATTGGGCGTTGCTTTGGTTTTCGCGGGCTTCTTCGAGGGATGCAAGCGGCCGGCACTGTAATGGCCGCGGTTTTCCACGTCGTAGGCTTTCGGGAGGGGAGGAATCATCGCCGCGCCGCCAGTGATCTGGCTGATGCGATTCAGAATGATCTCCGGGCGCCCATCATAAAGTTTCACGGCTCCGCGAATTTCGATGGTGCGACCGGCCAGGCGGCGCACGTCTCCAACATCTTTCAGGTCATGTTCGAAAACTACGACCGTGAATGGACACGCCAGCTGATCTTCGCAGAAATCGAGGAAGTGAACGCCCTTCACGCCGACTTTCACGCGCACGACTTTTCCAGTCACACAACGAGTCTCGCCTGCGTGCCGACCGGCCTCTTGAATCGAAATGCAATCGGCGGCGCGCAGCCGGGGAACGGCGAAAAGGATCACGAGCGCGACTAGCAGTGGGGCGCGCCATCGGCCTCTGCCGCGCGCTGCCGGGCTTTGTCCGACCGGACGGACCCTTCGACTCCGCTCAGGGCAAGCTGCGTCCGTCCCTACATCGGCTGAAAAGACATCAGCGCTTTCTCGAAACATGATTCGATTCTAGAAAGCGCAGCGCTGCAGTGTCTGTGATGTCGCGACAAAAATCGCAGGGACGTTCCGGAATGGAACTGGGCGAAGTCCCCACTTCTCGCATCGAACGCGAGAAATGGGGTACCCGGACGGAAGAGAAGTTTAGTTGAACGACTTGACGGCGGACGCTTCGTCGTCCTTCACGTCGAAGACGGTGTAGAGCTTGGTGATCTGGAGCAGATCGTTGACCTTCTTGGTCAGGTTCAGCAACTTGAGTTCGCCGCCCTGATTCTTGGTGGTGGTGTAAGCGCTGACCAGTTCGCCGATTCCTGAGCTGTCGATGTAATTCACATCGGCGAGGTTCAGCACGATTTTCTTGTTGCCCTTGCTGAGGATTTCACGCACCGTGTCGCGAAGGATCACGCTGCCTTCGCCCAACGTGATGCGGCCGCTGCAGTCCACGATGGTGACTCCATCCACTTGCCGACTACCAACCTTCATGCTCACTGGGAAGCCTCCTTGCCGCCCGCGGTTGGCCCGTGGACGTGCTTGATCAATTTAAGTTCCGTGCCCGTTGCGGTGGGGCGAATTTCGACCACATCCATAAACGAGCGCATTAAAAAAATTCCGCGTCCAGAAGTCTTGAGCAGATTTTCCGGCGCCAGGGGATTGGGAATGCGGCTCAGGTCCATGCCTTTGCCCTGATCGCGAATGGTAATAATGAAATCGCCGCCCGTGCGCTCAAACGAGAGAGTTACCTTCTTGTCGGGGGAGTAGGCATTGCCATGAAGCACGGCGTTAACCGCGGCCTCGCGCACGGCCATGGATATCTGCATGACCTCTTCGTCGCCAAAACCAAGTTCCGTGGCAATGCGGGTCGCTTTCTCCTCCGCGTTGTCGATCGTCTCCAGTGAGGAGTCCAGCGTGTACGAGACCCGTTGTTCGGTCATGGCCATAGACGAAGTTGAAAGATGAGTATACGACCGGGAAGGGTCAAAGTGTGTAAACCCCTCCGCGGGCGCTCGCCAGATGTGATTCCCAGCGAATTCGGTAGTTTGCCTGTCGGACAAGGAATTGTCAACGACGTTGGCCGCAGAGAGCGGGAAATGCCGCGCCGGGCGGCCCTTCGGGTCCCAGCAATATCTCAGGGAGAGGACTCGCCTGCCCCGGCGCGCACCCGGAAACTCCATAGCGCCAGCGCGGCCGCGGTCAGAATCGAAATCCACCAGCCAGTGCTCCGATCCCATGTGCGGACAAAGCGGATCTCCACCCGATTCATGCCCGCCTCGACCGGAACCACCATCTGCCCCGATCCCACGCGCGTCGAGGTGTCGATCACGCTTCCGTTGACCTCGGTTTGCCAGGCCGGATAGGGAAACAGCCGCACGGCCAATTGATCGGGCGCCGACATCTCCGCGGTAAAGACCTTTGATTCGGCATCCCATCGCACCACGTGGATCGCAGCCCGCGCTGGCCCCTCGACAGCAACTTTACGGGCATCCTTATCGATGGCCGACGGATCGGCACCCACCGGCGTGTATTCGTCGGTTCCTTCATAACCCGCGCCGGTGGCCATGTTGTCCTGCATCTCGCGAAGATCGGCAGCTGTATCCCACCACGGCGCCTGCACGCGATGCCAAGCCGTCACGATCACCACGATCGATAGGGCGCAGACCGCGGCCCGCATCCACCAGCGCCGCAGTCCGGACGTTACGACGATGGCGAAGATCATGCTGACGCAGAGCAGCCAGCGCCAGGGAAACTGCATGAACTGCATCTTGGGCAGGATCTTCCATAGCAGAGCGCTCAGGGGAAACATCAGGAAACAGCCCGCGGCCGCCCAGAGTAGAAGTGCAGTCCACAGTTCACGCCTGTTTTGTCGCCAGTTCGTGTGGAGCGGGCACTCTTGCCCGCTGGTTTTGTGTTGCTGCAGCCAAGCGGGCAAGAGTGCCTGCTCCACACTTAGGGCTAGCGCCGCAGCCAGGATTACCGACATCTCCAGCACGGCGATCCACGAGATGATCCGGTTGAAGGCATCGTGATCCGGATCGGTGGTGTGAATGAACAGAAAATTATCTGCGGGACGCGATCCCGCCGAGATGGCCTCGGCGATATTGACCCATTTCTGTTCATAGATCGCCGGAAGCAGGTAAAAGGCCGCCAGGCACGCTCCCAGCGCTACCGCGCCCGCGCCCACCAGCAAGAGCCGCGGAGATCGCCGCTTCCACGCGAAAAAGACGATCAGCAGCGCCAGCGAATAATGGATCATAACCGCTGCCGGAGCGTTAGTCAGCCAGGCTGCGGCCAGCACCAGTCCCAAGGGTGCAATCATGCGCTGCCTTCCTTCCGCAGCCTCGAGAACAAAAAGCAGCAGCAGCGGCACCAGGCACGACGCCAGCAACTCGGCGAACGCGCTTCGCCAATACACGATGACGAGATGATAGGGATTCACCGCATAGAGAACCGCGGCAAAAGTCGCATCCCGGGGCTCGAGCCGGCGGCGCGCCAGGGCAAACATCGACGCGCCTGCCAGAACCAGCACCATCCATATGTAGACTGGAGAAGCGATCGTCCAGGGAAACACCGCGCTCAGCAGGGCGCCCAAAGTCCACGAGCCCGGCGGATAAAACACAAACCTCGGCTCACCGTAAGCAAAATGCGCGAGCGCTGCCCAGCGCGGATACACGATGCCATGTTTCCACTGCGCCAGCACTTCCAGCCACGAGTACAGATGAAACTCAACATCGTGGCCCGACGGTGTGCCGAAAAAGAAAAACGGAATCTCGACAGCAAATGCCGCCGCCGCGATGGCGATCAGCGGCCTCCAGAACAGACGATCCGACGCGCGCTTGGGATCGGAACGAGAGAGAGACGAACTGGTGGCAGGCTTACCCAGGCGTGCTTCCGATGGAAAGAAATTCAACTCATACGAACGTGAAACTCCCACAGTCTACATTCAACCCGGATGGGATAGGGCCGAAAACCGTTGCAGGCGGGGAAATCGAACAAGCAACCGAACGCAACGAGTCGAGGCAAAGGGTTTGTCAGGAAATGAACCGCGAGACAGGAATGACTAGACGGAAGCCGTCTCTTCCGGATTGCGCTGATGTTCGAGCTCGGAGAAGAAATCTGCCTGCTGTAACGACGCGCCACGCCGGAGCAGTTCGACCAGCGGATCTTCCAGTTCTTCACCAGCAGGTTTGGCACCGCTCTCGGCGGGCTCGAACTGGGTGAGATCGGCGACCAGCGCCCGCGGAGAAATGCTTAACTCCGGCATGGCATCCGGACTATTGCGCAGAAAGTCGATGAGACTGCCGACATGCTCCCGCTGTTCCAAAGTGCGGGAAGGGAACTCGACTCCCATTCCAAGTCCGGGATGCACGACCCGCACCATGCCTTCGGTGTGCACTTCCAGTTCTTTGGTCTTGAGGCAGAAATCGACCAGCGCGCGCTCGGGAAAAGGAGCTTCCGTCTGCACATAGCAGCCGCCAAGGCTCAAATCGGTGAGTTTGCAGTGCGGGACGGCTTCATCCGCCGCAGTGCCCGTTGTAGCAGCCGCGGCTCTTAACCAAGCTTTGAGGCTCGCCAGAATACTTTCGGAAAGATCGAGAAACTGAACGCCGGTTTGCCCGTTCGAATTCGCCCAGGCAACCTGCCCATGTCCTTCAATTTCGAGGGCACCGTCCGGAAGCTGAAAATGGAACCCCAGCAACGATCCCGAAACCTGCGCTTCGGCGGTCAGTACGTCCATACCGGTTTCAGAGAGATCGAGCAGGATGCCATCGACCTTGCGCGTATCGGGAAGGGTAATCTCGACCGGGGCCTGCACCGGAACCCGAAATGCGCGGCGCCGCTCGCGGCTCAACAGGGCTGCGGCCGCCCGCAAGCCGGCTTTGGCAGCTTCCTCGGTAACGGGCTTATACAGGACGAAATGCGCCCCACCGCTCAGGATGGACCGTACCTTTCCCGTGTCGGCGACCAGGGCGATGCTCAGAGGCGCGGAACCCAGTTTCTGCGCGTGCTGAAAAACTTCTTCGGCGGCTTCCGGGTTATCGAAGTCCACAATGAGCGCGTCGAACTTCTGCTGCTGCATCCGGGACAGGGTCGTCTCCGGATCGCTGGAGCGGTCCATGGCAATGTCGAAGGCGGACAAAACGCGGCCTAATACGTCGGCCGCCGCGTCGTCGCTCGATACTAATAGCGCTTGCAGATTCATAACGTGATGGAAATGCCCGATGCCCGCAGATTAAGGCCAGCGCGGCGCCGTGGGCCGTGCTGCCTTCGAAGCAGCCGATGAGCCGGAGTTCGCGCCCGCCTTGGCGGCCATGGAGTCAGCCTGCGTGATGGCATCATCCACTTCGGCCAGCACGACGTTATCTTCTTCGTCGCTTTCGGCCAGCAGCGGAGCCACTTCGCGCAGCTTTTCGGCCGCCTGCTGCAGCATCTCGATTTGCTTGCCGAGTTGAGCGTATTTCGCTTGTTTCTGCCGCAGGACCTCGTGAATATCTTTCATACAACCCCCTGCTGGCATTTAAGAGGAGTCCGCCGGATGGGTCAACGGTAATCCCCAGGATCAGATTACCGGGGTAATGGCGGTCCTGCGGGTGGGAAGTGGGAGATTTGAGGCAGCAAAAAGCCCCGCCCTTTTCAGGGCGGAGCTTATATTCAGGAGTCGGGATCCCCCTTACGCCTTCAGTTTACGCCGCAACGCGCCAGCCAATCCAACCAAGCCCGTGCCCATCAGCATAAGGCTGCCGGGTTCCGGGGTAGTGATGCTGGTGTCACCGCTGGAAACCGCAACCGAGCCATCGAAGTACGCGGTGCCGGTACTAACCGTCAACTGCTCAACCATGCCATTCACGGTCGCTCCGGTATACCAGGTTCCCGAGATGGTGCCGGTCAGCACGTACTGGTGTTGTCCATTGGGATTCATGGAGTTAGGAGTCGCCCAAGTGCACAGGCCAGTACTGCCGCAGTTGAACGTGCCGGTAAAGATCGTCGTGCCGTTCGCGATACCGGGAATATTTTCCGCTGTGATGGTGAAGGACCCGCCGGAATCGAAGGTCCCACCGTTCATGGCATTACCGGTCACAAACGCGCCAGTGGTGAACGTGATGACGCCGTAAGAGCTCGGTCCGTTCAACTGAGTCGGTGTGAGGCCGGTGATCGAACTGATCGTGTCGCCGCTCAGCGACAATCCCGAGTCGCCGCCCGTCAACGTACCGCCGGTGCTCGAAAAGTCAACGTTACCGGCAAACGCCGCCATGGGCAGCGCCAAAGTCAGCAGAACCATCCACAAAACTCGCTTCATAATTGAATTCCCTCCTGAATATCAACAGCTTTTGTTGTGTCTTTCTTACTGCGTTACTGGGGGATTTCAGAACTTTCCCGGGGTACAACAGAGCCGTAACTCCCGGCACCTCTCTATTGAGCACCCTGAATGCCAAAACAGGAAGTATTTCATGGCGCTGAAAGTAAATGGCTTAAGTGGTTTACACCAGTTATATGGCGTTTGTCGAGTGCAAATTGCTGCACACATGCAACACCCTTTTGCGGAATCCAAATTGTTGGCAACCAATCACGGCCAAACCTCCATTCTCAACCAGTCAGCGAAGGTAGCTTACCCGCCGATCCCAGCAGGAAAATGGCTCCGACCACCATGCTGTAAGCCGAGGTGAGCAGGGTAAGCGCCCGCAAGGCATTCGGCTTGGCCAGGGTCGCCGAAAACAGACCCGCGGCCGAGGCGCACATCAAAGTATTCATCAGAAGCAGGCCGAGGATAAACATCATCAGGCAGAGAAGTCCGGCCGCAGTCCCACCCAGATTTGCCGCCATCAGGATCACCAAAATCTGCGTCGGAGTCTCCGCTCCCAACCCGTGAATCACTCCCACCAAGAAGGACGAACTAGTCCCGTAGCCGTCTCTAAACACCTGGGGAGCTTCGACGCGGGTACCGCCAAACAGTCGGGTGAGCCGCCAGTAAATCCAGAGCGCACTATTCATCAGCAGCGTGATTCGCGTCTGCGGGCGGGTGTGATTGTGCGCGCCTTCTCGAAAGAAAGTACCGAGCACATAACCCCCCAGCACCAGCAGCGTAATGCCCACCAGGCGTTCCGCCCAGCGATCGCTGGCCGCGGGAAGAGCAATGCGGAAGACCACCGCGGCCGCACCCAGCACGGCGATCGTCGTGGCATGTCCGGCAACATAAAGCAATCCGTAGCGCATGGCGTCGCGCGCTTTGGATTGCACGCTGCTGATGTCGGTGATGGCGGCAATGTGGTCGTAGTCGAAACCGTGGCGAAATCCAAGCCCCGCCGCCGATACCAGGGCCAGCCGCAGATTGACAGGATCGATCATGCAAGAAATTCAGGCGTTGGCGGCGATGAATGCGCTTGCTCTGCCCGACTGGCTTGTAGGCTAGCACACTTCTTCGGCCGCAGCTTCGTGAACGCCCAATGTGGTGTGGAGCGGGCACTCCTGCCCGCTTGCTTTTGTAGTGCTGCAGGCAAGCGGGCAGGAGTGCCCGCTCCACATAGGATCTCAAGCGTCCCTACAGCGTGGCGATGCGTTCCCAGCCACCGGGATAGGACGTCACCAGACCGAGGTCATCCACCACGATCTCCGCCGATAAACCGGTGTTGCTGGTGTAGCGGTAAGTGTTCTGAGCGAGCCGCGTGTAGCGTTCGGACAGCGGCTGAACCGTAAGTTCCGGGAACTTCACCCAGGCGGCGATGATCGACTCGCTGCTCCCGATCTGCAGGTTGAGCCGCCGGATCGCCAGCGTGTTGGTCGCGGGCGTCACTGCGAGATCCACGTCGTCACAGCCCTGCACTTCGCGCAACTCCTGACCTGAACTGCGCCACACTCCGCGGCTCTCCACGCTCAGGCTGAGGTTCTTGATATCGCTTCCTATCGTGCGCTCAACTTGAACGCGGTGGGTGAGCCAGTTCTCGTCGCAATGAATCTCGTAGCTTGCCAGCATGGGTCGCTGGTCTTTGAGAACTCCCACGACCGTACCCTTCAGCATCCAGCCTTCTGCGTTATGCCAGAGGCTGCAATAGTCCGTGCCGTCGATCAGCAGGTTTTTCCAAACAACGGCGCGCTTCAGTTCGTCGGTCATCGAGCGTAAGTGTTCACCATTGGGGCAGAATGCCAGCCGCGGATTATCTTGATAGAGTCCGCCTTCTTACTTCAGCCCTTCGACCACATAAAGGTAAGAAAGCGTGCGGCCGAATGTGTACAGGTCGAAGCTTCCATCCGGCGTGATGTGCCCTGCGCCCACCCCGGAAACGCCGGCCAGATCTCCCGGCGCATGTTGATGGTGCAGGCGGCGCTGACCCGTCTTCAAGTCGGCGATGGATACCTTGACCGCCGTTGAGGAAGGATCGCCAAGGTATATGGATTTACTGTCGGCCGTCCATCCCGTAACCACTTCACTTGGCTGCACGAAAGGCAATGGGCGAAGGGTCTGCTCCCCAGTGAAGGGGATCACCCAGTAAGCGTCTCCCTTGCGCCCGATTACATAGTTACCGTCGGGGGAAATCAACGTCCCCCGAAAGCCCTCCGGCCCGAAGGGTTTTGGCGGCGAACCATCCCGCTTCAGAAGATAGGTTCGTGGAGCCCCGCCTTTCTCCGTGGCAACCAGAAGCAGTCCACTACCGTCCGGCAGAAAGTGTGCGTTTGCGGTGTGAAACAGTTGGCTGTCGCCGAGAGCGACCGGTTGTCCGGCGCCGGTGGGAAGCAAGACGATGGGCGCAGGCTGATTCACGCTGGTGGACGCCACCCACTTGTCGTCGGGAGATATGGCGAGCCCCATGCCGGAGCCGAGCCTGATCGCCGGCGAGCCATCCGTCTGGCGGAGAAACACCGTGTAGTCGGGGCCTCCACCTTCGCCGTCCTCTTCCAGCACCGCCCACTTACCATCCGTCGAGAGTGCCCGCCCGAGCGTCCAGTCGAACCACGACAAATCAACATCGCGGTCTTGTCCAGTTCTGTGGCCGTAGACCTCTTGCCGCGTGGCCTCATTGGCGATTAAGACTTGCCCGTCCTTGCTGATATCAAAAAGATGCAGCCGCCCGGGAATGTGCAAAAGATCGCGCAACTGGCCGCCCAGATTGACGGCATAGAGCGCGCTGTTGATACCCGCGTCGCTGCCCGTGAACCAGACTTCCTCCCCGGAGCGCGACCATGCCAGACCGGTAAGATCGCTCCATTCCTTGGTCAGCCGCGTGGCCTTGCCCGCCAGATCCACGACGGCCACATATCCGCGCGTGTCGCCATTGTTAGGATGATCGAAGAAAGCAATATGCTTGCCGTCGGGAGAAACCGATACATCCGAAACGAACCCGGTCGCGGTCGAATAGATGGCTTTTCCGATGGGATATTCCAACCGCCACTCTGGGGCCACGAAGTGCACCGCCGCCAGATTTTCCCCATCTTTGCTCCAGGAAGCTTGCAGCACATCCCCCAGTAGTTCGCGGGGCGCGCCTCCGGTCAGTGGGACTACCGAGAGCATGCCGCGGGCAACCATGCCGTTGTCTGATTTCTGGCGCAGGGCCATCTCTCCTTTCGAGGAGATGCTCAGGATCTCGCTGTCCTGCAGATCGATCGGCCGCGACATTAGCGCGTCAGTTCGAGTGCTGTAGACCTGTTCCTTCAGAGCGCCGTTCCAGGCGGCGCTGTACAAAATGCTTTGCCCGTCCGGAGCGAACTTCGCCCCGTAAATTGATCCCCGCTGAAACGTAAGCTGGTGAAAGTGAGGCGCGAGCGCTGGAGTATTGTTCCGGGCGGCGTAATAAGTCCCAGCCAACGCCAGCACAACGATGAGAGCGCCGGCCGCTTGCTTCCAATATGACCTCTTCGTATCGGCCACGGCCCGCAAACGCGAGGCGGTCCCGGACTGGTTGGAAACGGAGTCCAAATCAAACGCCACATCGCGCGCAGAATGGAAGCGCTGCTCGGGATTTTTCTCCAGGCAATGTTGCAGGATGCGCTCCAGCGCCGGAGAAACGTTGCGATTGGTCTCGCTCAACTCCGGAGGGTCTTCTTTCAGGATTGCGCTCATCGTGTCGGCCGGAGTGTCGCGGTGAAACGCCCGCTTCCCCGAGAGCATCTCGTAGAGGATGACGCCAAAGCTGAAAATGTCGGAGCGGGTATCCACCGTAGCGCCCCGCACCTGCTCGGGCGACATGTATCCCGCGGTCCCCATCACCGTGCCCAACTCCGTGGCATGGGTCAGAGTGGGCAGGGAACTCTGGACACCGGATTCGGTCTGCGTGAGCTTGGCCAGCCCGAAGTCCAGGATCTTCACCCGCCCATCTTTCGTGAGAAACAAATTCTCCGGCTTCAGGTCGCGATGAATGATTCCTTTCTCGTGGGCCGCCGCTAGTCCGTGCGCGATTTGCAAGGCGTAGTCCAAGGCCTTACGCACGGCGAGCGATCCACCGCGCAAGCGCTCCCGCAGCGTCTCTCCCTCCAGCAGTTCCGACACCACGTAAGGCGAGCCTTCGTTGGTGCCGATATCAAATACCGCCAGAATGTTGGGATGGTTTAGCGCCGCGGTGGCCAGCGCCTCTTGTTCGAAACGGCGCAACCGGTCGGGATCGAGCGAGAGCGCTTGCGGCAAAACCTTGATGGCCACTTCACGCTTCAGACGCGGGTCGCGGGCGCGGTAGACTTCGCCCATTCCGCCCGCGCCCAGTGTTGAAACAATTTCATACGGGCCAAGCTTGGTGCCAGAGGTGAGTGTCATGGTGTGCGCGCAATTATAGCCCGAGCCACAAACCAGAAGTTAAATCGAGAAGCCGACTTGTCGCTCCTGATCTTTTCGGTATACGCTCTGGTTCTCGCCCACGACTCGAATGGGGCGACCTCGCCTGAGTGGCGCATGAAGGAAACTACCGCAAACGCCGACTCCGAACGGTTCCAGACCGGCGCAGCGAAGTATGCCGCCTACCTCGAAACGCCCGAAGGTCGGCTACGCCTCGATCTCGCCTTTGCCAACTTGCAGGAGTTCCTGCCGCAGCCCGTGCGCTCTTTGCACGCTCTAGATCTTGGGGGCGGTACCGGCGCGATCGCGCTACGCCTGGCGCAGCTCGGAATTCATGTCACGCTGCTGGATGCGTCCCTGCCGATGCTGGATCTCGCCAAGCGTGCCGCGCGGGAAGCAGGAGTTACAGAGAGGATTGCACTGAAACACGGCGACGCCACGCAATTGGCAATCTTGTTCGACGCTGGATCATTCGATCTGATTCTCTGCCACAATGTCCTGGAGTTTGTCGACGACCCGTGTGCTGTGTTGCGCGCCGCGGCTCGCGCCTTGCGCGATTCGTCCGGCATAATCTCGGTCTTGGTGCGTAATCAGCCAGGCGAGGTGTTGAAGGCCGCGCTGCTAAACGGAGACTTGGCTGCGGCTGAGCGAAACCTGACTGCTGAGTGGGGCGACGAGGCTCTGTACGAGGGCAGGGTGCGGCTATTTACGGCGGAGAGCCTGCAAGCCATGTTGCTCGAATCGTCACTCGCGGTAACTGCGGAGCGTGGCGTTCGAGTGTTGTCGGATTACTTGCCGCCGAAGGTTTCCCGAAGTGATGAGTACCAGCGGATTTTTGAGCTGGAGCGCAAGCTGGGCAGGCGACCGGAGTTTGCCGCAGTCGCCCGCTATACGCACTGCTTGGCACATCGCGCAGATTCAAATCACGCAAGCCCGGTCATGAAGGACGGCGCATGAACAGGGTCGCAGCCCAGTCTTCTTCGTCCGGATCTGAGTCGTCCGGATCTGGCTTGGCAACTGATGCCGGTATTGCGCTCGGGCTCGGCCTCACCAACGAATGTAATCTCGCCTGCGCCTTCTGCTACCGCGATCCGACTCGCACGGATCGTCTCTCCCTGGATCAAGTGAAGGCAGTCATGGAACGCCTGCCCGTGCGCTCGGTGAATCTTGGCACCGGTGAGAACGGCATGCATCCCGACTTCAAGGAGATACTGGCCTACCTGCGGACGAAACCGGTCAAGCTCACCATCACTTCCAATGGTCATAGCGTTGCTGTTCTGGAAGACAGCGAGTTGCGCGCCTTCCACGACATCGAGTTCTCTCTCGATTACCCAACGCAAGCCGAACAGGATGCACAACGCGGAGCCGGCAATTGGGAACTGATCCAGCAGCAGGCAGAACGTTGCGTCGCGCTCGGTGTTCCGGTCACCATCATCGCGGTCATGATGAAGGCGAACTACCTGCGTCTGGCGGATGTGGCGCGAGTCGCCAAACAGTTTGACGCTCCTTTGCGAGTGAACGTGTACCAGGCCGTGCGCTCGGACGTTTATGCCCTCAGCTACGAAGAGTATTGGGAAGGATTCCGGCGCCTCTTTGAGGAGACCGATGTAATCGCGATTGGCGAGCCGCTGGTTCGCGCCATGGCGGGACTCCCGCCGCTCCGAGGCGGATGTGGCGTGAGCACCGTGCGAGTGACACCAAGAGTCACCACACAACCCTGCGTTTATTGGCCAGGATCGGGGGAGCCGCTTGCAGATTTGATCTCTGCCGGGGTCGACATTCTGAGCTCAGCACCTTTCGAGCAGGCACGGACGCTTCCGCAAGCCTGCCATGAGTGCGAGTTCCGCGAGATCGTGTCACGGCGGATGTGCCGGACGTCGACGCTTGCAAGGCGCACTACTGCAGCCTGATTTTTATTGTCCGATCATTCGCGGCGAGCGCCCAACGCTGCAGATCCGCACCGCTGCGAACCGCGATCTCCCCAAACTGAGCAGTTCCTGCACTACCGTCGTGATCGCCAGGTAGCCGGAAGCACACCGATCAACATCCACCTCAACACTCTGTCATCCCGACCGGAGCAGATCATCGCGAAAGCGATGGTCCGCGGAGTGGAGGGACCCTGGGTTTGAGTGGTTCATGAGCTTGAATGCCCATCCGCGAATAAGCTCACCTTATTTCGCTTCCATCCACGCATCCGATCCCGTCACCTTAACGGCCACGCCAGTAAGAAATATGTGCAGCGGCTTGCCGTCGGCTGTGCCGCGGTGCTCGGTTGAGAACAGAATTGGACCGGCCTTTTTGTAGCCTGCCCACGTTGCGAAGACGCGGCTCGGCGGCTTGGCTCCGCCACGGCAGTAGACAAAGTACACGACACGGTTGTCGTTCCCGATGTAGAGATCCCAGATGTCACCGGGCGTGTAACCGCCATCTGCGGGATACTTTATGGGGATCAGCTCGGCGGTGCCGGGGCCCGCTGGCAAGTTAAACTTGCCCTGATCGATCGCGCTGGCGCTCTTGTCCCAGTAAGCATGGAAGGGGAACAGCGCCCAATAATTGTCGTTGATGAAACTTGGGTCGATCTGATTTTTTACGGCGTCGGACTGTTTGCTGAGGTCGGTGCGTACATAAGAAACTTTGATCGGCTTACCGTCTTTATCCGTGCCTTCAAAAGTCACCTTGCCGGTCTTAGGCTCCCACTCCCACTTGTGAGCAGCCTTGAAGAGTCCGGTAATATCCGCATTCCAGGTGTAGCGGATAGCCTCAACTTTGTCCCACGAATCGACCCCGAAAGTCTTGGCGACTTGATCGAGAATTGGCGCGCGTTGTTGCGCCCACGAGTTCGGACCAAGGACCAGCATTCCGCAAAGCAGAAGACCCATCACGGTGAAACGGCGGACATTTCGCATAGACTTGCTCCTCGGTGAATTGAACAGATGCTGCCTTGGATGACCGTGCAAGGCTACTGGTTACAATAGAACCTGTCTCATAAATAGTTTTGGGAAGGGCACGGCTTCAGCCGTGCCGCTACCGGTCAGTAAAAACCGGGGCTTTAGCCCCTGAGGGCCTCGCACCTTGCTTTGAAAACCATTAATGAGACCAGTTCTAATGATGATCGGCGCATCGTATTGCACGCTGCCTACCTTCAATGAGCATTGGGTGCAGAGGACTGTGGCGCCCGGCGTAAAGCGATAACCGCGGCCGCTATTGCCACGCATCCGTATTCCACCAGCATCACCCAACCAGGAAGCGCGCCCCACGGACGCCCGAGCGCGCGCAAGTGCCATTGCACGTAGGTCGGGATAATGCTCACCGTCCACAGGACGATGAGCAACGTCGAGGCCGAGGTGAGAAATGGCAGCAGCGCGAGTAGGTACCAGGGGAATACGGCCGGGGCGAACAAAAGAGAGGCTGCCATGGGCCAGGCGAACTGGTCCGGAGACCACTCGGGCGCTGCGCTTTTTCTAAGCCAGGCCGCAGTCGCCAATCCGACGAGCACTGCCAGCCCAGCCAGCAACGGCGGAGGTGCTACGAGATCGAGTGCCGCAAACACGGGACCATTGAAGCGGAACGTCTGCACATACGTACCCAGCGATCCGATTGGAATGCGGCCGTGATTCAGAAAGGGCACGTACAGGAGCGCGACCATGGCCGCGGCCAGCACCGCGTCGCGAATGCGCACCCGCTTCCAATAGATGGGCAAGAGTACGAGCGGCAGCAACTTCACTGCTACAGCGAGTCCAAGGGCGACGGCCGCAGTCGCCCGCCATCGCCGCACCAGCGCGGCCGCCGACACCACCAACAATAGCGCGACCACAATATCAATGTGTCCACTGCCCGCCACCTCAATGGCCAGCAAAGGGTTCCAGGCGAATGCCAGCACCAGGTGCGCCGGCCGTTGGGTCAGACGCAAGAGATCGAGCAACACGAAAACAATGGCGAACTCGCAAACCACAAAAGCCACTTTGAATGCAAAAGTGGACTCCCGAATCGCGGTGACAGCGCGAAAAAAAAGCTGCCCTCCCGCTGGATAGGGGCTCGGCAGATCCGGATTATTCAAGCCGCGAGTTTCCGCGGTATGCAGCCCCTTCACGGCAGGATCGCTGGGAACGACAAGATAAGGGTTGTAGCCAAGCCGCTGCAGGCGGCCGTCCCAAACATAGCGATGGATGTCATCATCGGCGCCCGCGGGCAGCCGAAGAAATTCAACATGCCATACGGCAGCCAGCACGAGCCCAATGACGACAACCCGCCGGGAAAATCTTCGTTCAAACTTCGGCGCGGCGAAAAACTCACGAATCGCCAATAGGTACGCGATTCCCGCCAGCGTCAAAGAGGCCATGAAGCCCGGCCCACCCCGATTGCCAAAGTGGCGGGAGCAGATGGTCAGCGCCACCAACAACGTGGCGCCGAGTATGTACACTCTCCACGCGGGAGTGATCTTCACTATTACAGTTCTCCAGTATCTGTGTGGAGCATTTTTTGTGTGGAGCGGGCACTCTTGCCCGCTAGCTCTTGCCGCCGGAAGCAAAGCGGGCAGGAGTGCCCGCTCCACATAATCTCTCCCACTCTTTGAGCCACTCCGCCGTGCGTGGCGCCCTTGCCGGAGCCAGCCGCAACTCCTCGGCCAGCCGAGTCAGGTCGTCAGCGACATCAATATCGTAAAAAGGCTCTGCGAAACCTACGGCAAGCTCAAGGGCTCGCGCGCGCACCAGGAGCCTCTCCAGCGCGCTGCTGGTGCCCATCCCGTCATGCGCGAAAAGCGTAGGATGAGAAGCCTTTGCCCCGACGAGATAGTAGCCTCCGTCCTGCGTTGGTCCCACGACCAAGTCATGTGCGGCCAGCGTTTCGAACGCGTCTTCGAGAACCGAACGCGGCAGGTGCGGGCTGTCGCTGTTGAAGGCGATCACGCGTCGTCGATGGGCGGCGCGTGGATGATCTTGTCTTTGATGATCTTCGTTTCTGTGATCGGCCGCGAAGTGCGCAAACACCGAAGTGAGGCCCGCGGCAAGACCTTCACCGTTCTGCGCAACGACGCTTACTTCGTTGTCGGACGCTTCACTGCGTGACAATCGCGCCATCTCGTTTACGTCCGACTCCGGGCACATGATGGCAACTTCCACATCGTTCAAAGACCGCGCCAGCGACAGCGTGTCGTCCAGAAGGCAGCGATAGAAAGCGGTGACGGCGTCAGGAGAAAGGTTGGGCGCCAGGCGGGTCTTTACCGCGCCCGGCCGCGGTGCTTTCGCCATGATGACCAGGACACGGTCACTACCTGACGAACGCACGACGGTCTCCCTCGAAGATTCCATAGATTGTTGGGGCAATAATATACGACAGGTGGACGGGACGGACGGGTGCCCCATTCAAGCCCGCTTTTGGGCTTGAGTGGGCGGATGTTGAGTGGGGATATTGAGTGGAAATGTTGAGTGGGAATGTTCAGCCCCCCCCCAACCCTGTCATCCCGACCGGAGCAGATCATCGCGAAGGCGATGATCTGCGGAGTGGAGGGACCTTGTGTTTTAGGGACGAAGGACGCGTGAAGATCGATTCGGCGTCGACGACACGAAAACACGAAAGCGCGGCGGGAAGACTTTGTCCAGCGCTGAACTGCCCCACTCAAGCCAAAACCGGGCTTGGGTGGGCCACCCGTCAACCTCAGATATAGTGGTGCCGGGAAATGAAGAAGGCAGAAAGGCTGGGCTATCCCCCAGTCAGAAGAAGATCGAGAGCAAATTGAAACGAGGAGGGGCCGTGAAGAACTCAACCAAGGCAGTAATCGCAACGACGCTCATTGGGCTGGTGCTGACCGTGCTGGTCTTCGCGCAGCAGCCGAAAGTCGTACAGACTCAGGCTCAGAACGGACGCTATCAATTCTTTTTATATCAGGGAGAGATGCCTCGCATGAACACCTTCCTCCTTGATTCGACTACAGGCAAGGTGTGGCTTATGGTCTCCGCTCCCGATCAGACCACTTTCTGGGAGCCAATGCCTAGGGTGGACAACGACGCAGAAGAAGCTGTCTTCATTAGACGGCACCCGGCCGTTATAACGCCAGATAAGAAGTAGGGTGGACGGGCCGCCCACCCGTGCCCGGTTTTGGGGTGCTGGCCCACTCTTCCATCCAAACCAACTGAGGTTGCCCCACCCTCTGCGAATTTCAGAGGGTGGGAGACGATGCTCTCAACCTCTTGAGATTTTGACTCTATCCTTGGCGCATCCAGTGTAACGCGAACGGATAGAAAACCTGCGCGATGCAGGCCGCATAGGTTCCCACCCTCTGAAATTCGCAGAGGGTGGGGCAGCCTCAGTTAGAATTACGCCGAGAAAAATCAAAAACGAGGGTCGGCCAACCCCGGATGAGAGGTAAATTACGTGACAGGAAGAAACGAACCCTGTCCCTGCGGCAGTGGGAAAAAGTTTAAGAAATGCTGTCTCAACAAACATTCTAGGCCACCCTTGATGCCCCTTGGAGGACCACAACCGGAAACAATTGCAAACGCCTTGTTGGAGATGCAACGTAAGAGGCTAGCTCATGAAGAATGGACCGCGCGTTACGGCCACGTAAGACCCTGCATACACACAGACAATTGGGGAAAGAAGTTTATCGCTGTTGGAAGCCAAGTTCTATGGTCTGACACGTGGAAGTTCATACCGGACTTTTTGGTGGACTATGTACCGGGGTTATTTGGCAAGCAATGGTGGGACGCGGAAGTGGCCAAGCCAGAGGCAGAGCGACACCAAGTCTTTCGATGGCGAACCGGATGTTTACGCCACAAGCGGACCGCAAAGGCTGACGTAGACGGGAAATGGGCGGTAGTGCCTGACGGCAATACCACAGCGTATCTATCATTTGCATTCAGCCTTTTCGCAATAGCAGACAACGGAAGATTAGATGAGCACCTAATTCAAAGACTAAAGCACCGCGATCAGTTTCAGGGGGCGTGGCACGAAGTTTTTGTTGAAGCAACTTGCCTGCGCGCGGGCTTCTCAATCGAGAGAGAGGATGAAACTGACCCGAATACGAGGCACGCCGAATTTACTGCAACACACAAGGCAACGGGAGACAGATTCTCCGTTGAAGCCAAAAGTAAGCACAGGCCGGGTGTCCTCGGATTCGCTGGCGCTGCTCAGCCTGACGAGAAGCTCAGCTTGTCATTTGGCCGGCTAATCAACCACGCGGTTGCAAAAAATCCAAAGTACCCGCTCGTGATTTTTCTTGATACGAACCTGCCCTTTCGCGCAGCGAATCGAGTCTATGGACCTGAGAGCAGCGGACCATCGATTCCGTCACCATATATCAGAGCGCTCTTAGCCCGCATTCGCAAGGAACATAGGGGGCATCCCTTCGTGATGTTGGCATTAACGAATAATCCCGACCACTACGTGGTTCCGCACGAACCCCCGCCACCTAAGCATATTCATATGGTGATGACTGAACATCCTGCAGGAGCAAGCGGCAGAGCTTTGAGCGCACTGTATGACGCAGTTCCGCTTTATGGGAACATACCCAATGAGTTTCCGGATTTCTAGCTATCGGAGGGTACCCCGGCTCTTCGCCGCCGGAAATAATACTTCACGATCAAGCTGAGAATGAACCACCCCGCTCCGATCGTCCCCTTCAGCGTGCCGCTGATCTTCGATTTTCCGATACGCGGGTAGTAGCTCACCGGGACTTCCACCACGCGGTATCCAGCCAGCGCGCCTTTCAGGATCATCTCAACCGCCCAGCCGTAGGTGGTCTCTTCGAGCGCGAGCGCGCGTAGTACATCGGCGCGGGCGGCGCGAAACGGGCCGAGGTCGTTAATTTTTAAACCATAAAGCACCTTAATCAGGCCAGCGGCGAGACGATTCCCAAACGCCTGATGCCAAGGCATCGCCCCGGCAGAGCGCCGACCGTGCAGGCGGGAACCGAGCGTAATGTCCGCACGATGCTCCGCAGGTCCATCAATGATTGGCGCTAAAAGAATCGGCAGCTCCGCGGGACGATCGCTGTAGTCGCCATCCAGGAACACAACCACGTCCGGGGAATTTGCCGCGGCCATGCCCGTGAGGCACGCTCGCCCATACCCGCGGCGCGGTTCCTGAATGACGCGGGCTCCCATGCGTGCGGCGATCTCGGGTGTCCCGTCCGTCGAGTTGCTGTCGACAACGATGATCTCCGTCGTGAGATCGGAGGGCAGATCGGCCAAGACGCGCTCAATCGCCTGCGCTTCATTATGAGTAGGGATGATGACAGACACTCGCACGTGAACTTGACCCAATCACCACCCGGCTTACCACCAAAGAGCAGATGGCCACCGTTCGGCGAGCCACGCGTCAACGCCCCACCTGCGGCCGGCGCTTCCGACCGCGAGCCCGAGCGATGCCATCACCGGAACCAGCAGCTCCCAGATCCACGCCGTGCCCCACTCCGAAACCCAAAGGCTGCCCAGATACAGAAAAGCCACAAATGCGGCGGGCCGGGTCAGCAGACCGATAATGAGCACAATGCCGAGACCAATCTCGGTTAGCGCCTGCATCGGAGCAGCCATGGCGGCATGGCTCGCAGCCAGCGCCATGACCGACTTCCATAGGGCCGGCGAATGACTGTTCTTGACGTAGTAATTGACCAGGCCCGCGTAACCCGCCGGGGTGTAGAGGCCTTTCCGCAGATTCTCGAAAAAGACCGACACAAACATCGCGCCGATGGTCACGCGCACGATGGCCAGACCATTGGCTGCCTGCGATGGATGGGCCGCTGCGGTTACGTCACTTTGCGCAGAGGTTGCGTTCGTCGTCATGGTGCCTCGTGCAGTGGATACTATACCAAGATGGAAAGATACGGCCGGCTGAAAACTTTTCCCAGCAACATGAGGGGATAAGATGAATGGTGCGCCCTGAGAGATTCGAACTCCCGACCTTCTGGTTCGTAGCCAGACGCTCTATCCAGCTGAGCTAAGGGCGCAGACCTGCTGGGAAGGATGGACTGAAACTCCGATTATAGCGAAGAAACGTTTTCCTGAAAAATGGAATGTCCATCCGCAAGCAGGCAATCTTCCATCTCTTCCTTCTTCTTCCTCTCATGAGGCTCAACGGCCGCCCCAGGGATAGAACGCTCTTCGGGAACGGTAAATTCAGACGAGGGAACCATCTCTGATCCAACGGCGCCTTCCGCACCGAAGTAAATCTTTCCCCGTCCCTTGCAATTCCTACAAGGCCCGGAAATCCTTCACTGCGTATTTTCAAGGACTTGCGGACGGCCTTTGGCTTGCTCTATACCAAGGCAGACGAAGTGGCGCGCAACGGGGTGCTTCAGAGAATAACTTCGGCCAGAGGTTTTCTGTGAGCACCCCTTGCTTATCCCCTCCGCCTCGTCAGAGCCTTCCCCATACTTTTGCAGTAACGATGTGATTGAACGAAACACTTAGCCCGCATCCCCCAAGTATGCCCGGTCAAGTTCCCCGCTTGAGCGGGCATTCTTATTTTTGAAGGGGAAGTTCCAGGGGAAAGCTCCGGCGTAATTTCAGAGCAACCGCACGTCCGAGCCCGGCTCGAGGACGCAATCCTGAGGCTAGCGAAGGCTGGAGGTCCTGGCCGGCGTTCAGCCCGTAGCCTAAGCCAGAATTACCGGTTCCTGCACCTCGATGCCGGCCTGCCGCAACAGCTTCGCCACCGCGTCCTGCTTCATGCGCGATGCGTCAAACTCCACCCGCACGGTTCGGTCTTTCTCGTTGAACCGCACTCGCCGGATGCCATACACCTCGCGCATGCTGTCGATGGCGCGCATTTCCTTTTCGCCCGGCTGAGAGCCGTAGCTGAAAACCACGTCCAGGTAGGTCATGAATCCAAACCCTTCGCTAAGATGAATTTGAGTCCCCGGCAGAATTCCGGGTGAAACTAATATAGAGCATCCGCAATCCAAGAGACAGCATTCTCCGCCGGCGGGATCCGTTTCGCCGCTGTGAGAACTGGCTTACCACAAAGGTCACGAAGGTACACGAAGGAAGAGCGGTGATGATTTTCCTTCGTGCTTTCTTCCAAGCGAGCGGAAGGACCAGCGGAGTAGACTAAGCAGTCGCCGGTCGCAGCGAGGACGGCGAGAGATTTTTGTAGGGACAGCCGCCCTCGGCTGTCCAGCCGCGAAGCGGCGAAAAGAAAAGGCGAAAAGAAGAGTACGACACAGGCCCCGTTCGTTGAAGACCAAATGACTACGATTCCAACATCCAATCCGGCCCGCGACCCCGTCTGTGGGATGAACGTCAATCCTGATACCGCCAAGCATATCCACGAACACGCCGGAAAAAATTACTACTTCTGCTGCGCTGGCTGCCTGAAAAAATTCGCAACCGATCCTCAGGCCTATCTGAACAAGCCGGCCTCCTCCGGCCTCGTGACGCTCGGCATGCCCACCGCGTCGAAACCGGCGCCATCCGCCTCCCCCCACTTGTCATCCCGAGCGGAGCCTCCGTTTCGCGATAGCGGAACGAAGGTGCAGTCGAGGGACCTTGGGTCTGGCGTTTCTGTTCCAGCTTACGTCTGCCCGATGTGCCCGGAAGTGCGCGAGTCCAAGCCCGGAGCCTGTCCTTCGTGCGGCATGGCGCTCGAGCCGGAAACTCCAATCGCCACGACTCGCACCGAGTACACCTGCCCCATGCATCCGCAAATCGTGCGCTCCGAGCCCGGATCGTGTCCCATCTGCGGCATGGCCCTCGAACCGCGCACCGTCACCGCCGCGCAGGAAGAAAATCCCGAACTCCGCGACATGACGCGCCGCTTCTGGATCAGCGTCGTCCTTACCGTGCCGCTGCTCGCCATCGCGATGGGCAGCATGTTCTGGCCGCACGAGCTCATGCAGATCCTCGCAGGCGCGCGTCTCCCCTGGCTCGAACTCACCCTCGCTACGCCCGTCGTGCTTTGGTGCGGCCTGCCATTCTTCCAGCGCTTCTGGACGTCGCTGGTCAACCGCAGCCCCAACATGTTCACCCTGATCGGCCTCGGCACCGGCGTCGCCTACGTTTACAGCGTGGTCGCAACTGTCGCCCCGCAGATTTTTCCTGAGTCGCTGCGACGCATGGGCGGATATCCCGACGTGTATTTCGAAGCCGCCGCCGCCATCACCGCGCTGGTCCTGCTCGGACAGGTGATGGAACTCCGCGCCCGCAGCCGCACCAGCGCCGCCATCCGTGCCTTGCTCGACTTGAGCCCGAAAACCGCGCGCCTGCTCGCCGAGGGCCCAGGTGGCGAGGTTACAGAAAAAGACGTTCCTCTCGAACACGTGAAGGTGGGCGACAAACTCCGCGTGCGTCCGGGAGAAAAAGTTCCTGTCGACGGCATCGTCCTCGAAGGCCGCAGTTCGATCGACGAATCGATGATCACCGGCGAGTCGATTCCCATCGAGAAATCTGCCGGCAGCAAAGTGATCGGCGCGACCATCAACGCGACCGGATCGTTCATCCTGCGCGCTGAGCACGTGGGCTCAGAAACGTTGCTGGCCCGCATCGTCCAACTCGTAGGCCAAGCCCAGCGCAGCCGCGCTCCCATCCAGCGCCTCGCCGATCGCGTCGCCGCGTGGTTCGTTCCCACGGTGGTCGCAGTTTCGGTGATTACCTTCGTCGCGTGGTTCCTGTTCGGCCCACAGCCGCATCTGGCGCACGCATTGGTCAACGCCGTCGCGGTCCTCATCATCGCCTGTCCCTGTGCCCTAGGACTCGCCACGCCCATGGCGATCATGGTCGGCACCGGACGCGGCGCCCACGCCGGCGTGCTCATCAAGAACGCCGAAGCGTTAGAAACGATGGAAAAAGTCGACACGCTAGTCGTCGACAAGACCGGCACGCTCACGGAAGGCAAGCCGAAGCTCGTCGGCGTATCTTCGACTCGGCAGGACGGCATGAACGACCTCGTTCGCATCGCCGCCAGTCTCGAACGCGCCAGCGAGCATCCGCTGGCTGCTGCCGTTGTCGCAAGTGCAATCGATAAAAAGCTCGTGCTGTCCGAGCCGAAGGATTTTTCTTCGACGCCGGGCAAAGGCGTGCGCGGCATCGTCGAAGGACATCGGGTGGCCATTGGCAACGCGGCTCTCATGTTCGAACTTGGCGCGATAACGAATGGGTCGGCCTACGGAACTATGAAGGTACAAGGCGGCACCACGCTTCTGGTTGCCATCGACGGCAAGCTCGCCGGAACGCTCACCGTCTCTGATCCGATCAAGCCCGCAGCTCGCAGCGCGGTCGACGAACTAAAGAAGAACAATGTCGGCGTTGTGATGCTCACCGGAGATCGCCGCGATACGGCGGCTGAAATCGCTCAGGCGCTCGGCATCACCGAATTCGAAGCCGAGGTCCTGCCCGAGCGCAAATCCGAGGTCGTCCGCAAACTGCAACAGCAGGGAAGAGTCGTCGCCATGGCCGGAGACGGCATCAACGACGCGCCCGCGCTCGCGCAAGCCAACGTCGGCATCGCCATGGGCACCGGCACCGACGTCGCCATGGAAAGCGGCGGTATCACCCTGGTCAAGGGAGACCTCACCGGAATCCTCCGTGCCCGCAAGCTCAGCCAGGCCACCATGCGCAACATCCGCCAGAATCTTTTCTTCGCCTTCATCTACAACGCCATCGGTGTGCCCATCGCCGCGGGCGTTCTCTATCCGTTTTTCGGAATCCTGCTCAGCCCCATCTTCGCCGCCGCCGCCATGAGCTTCAGCTCGGTCTCGGTGATCACCAACGCGCTGCGCCTGCGGAACGTAAAGCTGTAATAGCGTGCGGGCGGAGGGCCAGTTTCCGAAGAACACCCGTTCAAGCTCAGAGGGTTTCGTTTCGAGCGGGATGATAAGTGTAATCGGGATTTTTCGTCAATTACCGGCAGGCTGCGCTTGGGCCGAGACCGTGGGACAGGTTGTCAGAGGAAGATCGCCTGATCGCGTCCGGCGGGATCAGGCTGGAACCAAGACACTCCCCCAAACGGGCTGTGGTTTGAAAAATCGGGAAGGGGTGGGATGTGACTGCCCTGAGCTTCTGAACTCCCCAGCATCGACGGAGGATGGTACCGATCACTCTGACCGACTTCGGTCCACCGCAATGCCAGATGTCCGGTTTCAGATTGCCAAGAGGATGTCATCGGACGTACCTTGATGTTCCGCACTATGCCGATTATAGCTTCTCTCGATGGTCGACGAGTGCTATCAGGATTTAACATCAAATTGAGACGATTCGCCAACGGGTCGGTGGGAAGAACTGCTGTATCTCAGGACTAGGCTCTATCCGAGTCACGCTTTCGGTCCAGTTCGTCGTCCCGAAGCGAGCACCCCCGAAAGCAGGCGAAAGCTCTCTCGCAATGTTTCAAGCGCCGCATCGATAGATGTTTGTTTCTGTTCAACGTCCGAGACGCCTGCACTGTACATTTGTTCGGCGGCAGTTTTGAAGCGTTTGCTGCTTACGTCATCCATCGCAACGAAGGCAAATGCCTGCGCGAGGGGTACACCATCCGCTCCCGTGTGCAGAAATTTAATGTGCGCACTTACTTTCCCAAGAACTGTGCCCAAAGCCATTTCACCGAGCGTTCCCTCAGGAATAGGCCCTTTAACAAATAGAGCCGATCCCCCCGTCAAGGAGAGGCGTTGAATGATACCAACGAACTTCCGGTCATCAACTGTAAAGATAGCCTTTTGTTGATGGGGGACACGGATTCTAGGTGGTCGGTGCTTGAGGGGCTTGTCGACCTTGTGCGGCATTGTAAGCAGGTTTACAGCTGGGTCTAGAGCAGTCAACGTTACCTAAGTGTTTCGGCAAAGACGCTGCCCTGCTGGCTGATGGATCAATCCGACATCGGCAAGTTCATTGAATTGAACTGGCTGCGGCTGAAAATACGTTGTTCGCATTGCTCCCGATCAGGCGAATCGTCCCAACCACCAATACTAGGATGACGGCCAGCATGACTGCGTACTCAGCGATGTCTTGCGCTTCGTCGTCCGACCAGAGCTTGCGAAGAAGATGAACCATGTTCGCCCTCCAGTACACGGCTCGATTGTATACCTCCAGTCTGCTTGGCCGTAGGTGCCCGTGAGCAGTCGCCCTGTTTTCACTGTGCCGCCCTCAGCGTTCAGTGGCGTAATCAGGCCATTTCACGCATTGATGTAGGTTCATTGATGTAGGTTCGCGGCACATGCCGCCCAATGAACCGCTACATACCTGTCCGTATCGTCAGCCATAATCTCCAGAGAAAGGTGAGACCAAGTGCAGCCAAGAACGCACCCATAAGGGCTCTCTCCTGATCAGCACCCGCCATGACGGCCACGCCGAATAGAACGAGCAAGAACGCGATGAATGTGCGAATGATGATCCAGATATGCATAGATCAGGACTTTACGCCGAGTCAAGTCTTGGATTCCAGAGTTCTTTTTGCCACAACTATTGTAAGGAAAGCGCAAACTTGTGCTATGGCGATGTTACGCCAACTCGCCGAACCCACCAGTTCGCTCGCCACCGTGTGCCTTGACCCCCTTAGCCTGCATGGTGAGCGACACCAGCGGTAAAATATCCATAGGAATGTTGAGAGGTGCTTATGAGCGAAACTGCCGTTACACTGACGCTCAGCGATGAGGAGAGAGCACTGTTGTTCGAGATTCTTGAAGAGCGCCATCGCGCGCTGCTTCGGGAAATCTGGCATACCGATTCTCGCGACTTCAAGGTTTCCCTGCAGAAAAAAGAGAGGCTTCTCGAGTCGCTTTTGACCCGGTTCATGGCGCACACTTAGCCCGCTTGAACTCAGGTGGCGACAACAGGCCTCTACACTCAAATTTCTCTGCTCGGGAAGATGAGTGAAATCAGCGATAGCGCTCAAAACCTCATCACACGATCAATAATCCTTAAGCCGATCCCCCCGACTTACCCAAGAGGGAAGGTCGACGTCTCACGTTGCGGCGCGGTCAACACGCCGAAGACCCATCCGGCAGCCAGGCAGATCATCAGTCTTAGAGCAAGGTAAGATCCGCTCAGATGTGGAAATCGACCGGTGATCAGTTTGCAACACAGACATTGCCGGAGCGTGACCCAGGTCACTGACAATATGTGCCCCTCCGTGGAGTATTGAATACGTTTCGAATCAGTCTCGCCTCGCGTCGCTCGGGGCCAAGGTTCCGTTCTCCTCCGCCTCTTACAGGATGTTTGCCATGGAGGGAAATCATGAACCGCATCTTCATTCTCCCCTTGATTCTGTGTTCCTGTCTCGCATCGAAGGCCTGGGCGCAAGCGCCAAGGCCAGGTAAACCGCTAGGCGGATACACCGCAATTCAGGTCGAACCATTTACCGTCGAGAATAGCCAACTTACCAAGGACTTTCCGGCCGGAGAAGAAGCGAACCTGCAGCTCAGTGCGGTCGCACGTCTGCGAACCAGCGGGATGTTCGAGACCGTAATTGATGGCAGCCAGAAGTCTCCGGAACCGCCGCCGCCTTCCGAACTGCCTGATAAAGAGAGGCCACGCAAGGTGATTCTCTCCGTCACGATTATCGGCTTCGAGAAAGGCAACAGCAGCGCTCGCTTTATGACGTGGCCCTTGCCCGTAGGCGTGAGCAAGGCGAAAGCCAGCTTCGTGTTCCGTGATGCCGCCAGCAATCAGGACGTGTTCCATTTCGAAAAGGAAGCTAAGTTTCAGGCCGCGGTGAGCGGCGGCATCGCCACCAAGGAAGAGCAGATGTCGCACATCAAAGGCGGACTGGTGGATGCTCTGCTCAATGAGATCAAACACAACCGTTAGCTTTCCGTGGCGCAGGCGGACAATCATCATGGCAAAGGCTGGCTGGCGAATCCGGCTCATAGCGGCCACCGGGACCGGGCTCCTGTGCGCCTGCTGTGCAGGATGTATCGCCGTCCCGCTTAGGGTGCCGACGAAGACGATCAGTGTGTCGGGCGCCACCGGGAAAACCATCGACCTGGAGTTCATCAAGCCCGGGGCCACCACCCGGGAAGACCTCGGGCAAAAGCTAGGCTGGATCGATACGGGTATCAAAGACGATAAGCTGTTCGTGGGCCGCTGGGCCCAATCTTCCTGGGGCGTAGCCTGGGCCGCGGGTGGTGGCTATTCCGCAACTGGCGGCTGGAATCGATCGTGGAAGACTCACAATCTGATTGTTGATTTTGATGAGAACGCCGTGGTTCAGCGGATGTGGCTTGTCCCGGACAAAGATGTCATAAGCACGCTTTCCGAATGGGTCACCGTCAATCCCGGCCGTCCCCTGGACCTTTCTCCGCCGATCGAGACTCCCATTGAGTACATTCGTTCGGGCAAGTATTTTCTCGGCACGCTGATCCTGAGGCAGGACGATCTCAGGTTCGTCGAAGATCGGGACAAAGGTTCAAAAGTGGCGTATGACTTCAAGACCTCGCGCGAGAACATCAGCCATCTCAGCCTGGGAAACTGGCTAGCTGCGGATGCAGGGCATCCGGAAAACGTGGTCGTGACCACCCATTTCAGGCGCAAAACCGCGGTCGGGAGCAAACTCGCGGCGCGAATGGACGTACCCACGATGCTGATCTTGATCAAATATATCCAGCAGACTCACTGATCGCAATCAAGGTCTCCGGATCCTCAGCGTCCTCTGAGAATCCTCAGTGTCCTCTGTGGTGAAGCTTTTTCTCTCCCCAGGATCTGTCGCAACCTGGATCACAAACAGAGCACTATCCCCACGCTGCGTGCCTAGGCCCGCGAAGAGTTTTCTCACCGATTGACAGCCCTCGAATATCAGAGGTAGGTTTAGTCATCGCATCACTCCGTCCAAATTTTTCCTGCTAATCGCCCACGCAAGGAGGTTGCGATGTTTGTCCGCAATGTTTCCCTCTATTTGAAGCCGCACGCAATGGCTGAATTCCTGAGGCTGATGGATAGCGAAATCATTCCCCTGCTGCGCAAGCAAAAAGGTTTCCAGGATGCCATCACCTTGGCGGTTCCCGGTGGAAGGGAAATCGTGGCCATCAGTTTCTGGGAGCAGGAAGAGAATGCAAAGACTTACACCATGACAGGATATTTGGAGGTGCTGAAGATCCTTGGACAACTGCTGGACGGTACTCCGCACGTAAGGACTCTTGATGTTGTCAGTTCGACCATTCACAAGGTCCCTTCCCGTATGGCAGCCTGACAGTGGCGGCAGGCGGTCTGGCCTCTACTTGATCCCCACGTACACATCCACCTGAGAGTTCGCCGGATCTGCCGCTCGGTCGTCGTAAATTTCGTAGTCCGCGCGATACACGCGCTCGCCGCCGACTGCGGACCGGGGCAGGGAATTGATCTTCATCCACGTCTCCGGCACAACTTTCGCGGCCGCGCCCTTCTCCGACGTGAACACCGCGAATTTTCCCGCCGGAATTTTCTTCGCCACCATGCCCGGTGGCACCACCCCGTCAGACTTCACCCGCGCCCCCAGCACGTATGTGTACTCTCCATTGTGATCGCTGGCGTAATCGGTGTAGACGGCCACGATATTCCGATCCGCCTTGTTCGGAATCTTTGCCAGCAATCCTTCCTGCATCAGCCGTCCCCACTGCTTGCCAATGATCCCGTCGGCGGTCATCTCCCGAGCGTTGCTGGTCCGCGCCGCAATCCCGACCACCGTAAACGCGCCGCGCTCGACGACTTCCGGATTCATCCCTGTATCTCCAAGGCTGGCACCGGCCAGAAAGGCGATCAGTGCGATGAGAGGCGAAAGTCGCATTGGTGACCTTCTCCGCGTCTCCGTGCCTCCGTGGTGAACTTAAAACTTCCCCAGAAAATCCGTGACCTCCGGAGCCGTCCAGTCCACCTCCCCAATGAACTTGCGCCGCATCACTCCCTGACGGTCGATTACGTAGGTCTCGGGAAATTTGAACGTGCCGTAGAGATTGCTGGTCTTCTGATTGGGATCGCGCACCGTTAGCAGATTCACGTTGTGATCTTTCAGAAATTGATGGTACGCATTCTGGTCCACGTCGACGCTCACGGCCACCACCGTCACGCCCCTGGCCTTCATTCTCCGCTGCATCTCGACCAGCGAAGGCATCTCTTCCACGCACGGCGGACACCACGTCGCCCAGAAATTCAGCACCACCACTTGCCCGCGGAAATTATGCAGCGCCACCGTGCGGTCGGAATCCTGCACCGTGAAGTCCGGAGCATTCGACCCGATCCGCGGCGGCCGCGACCCACTGTAGCAACCCGACAGGCCGATCAGAAGCAACAGAGCAAGAGGAGAGTAATGAGTCAGTTTGGACTTCGTCGGCTGTATGCCTGCGGGAGATCCCCCGTCCCGCTGGTGAAAACGCGGGACTTCGGGATGACGCCTCCGGGTAATTTCGCGCTGTGGAGATGAAACTGACCCATTACGAAGAGGAGAGGCAAGATAAGCGAGGCGTCGCACCCAGCTATAATAATGGATTCGCGAGTGTAGGGGCGGACGCAGCCTGCCCTGAGCGCATTCGAAGGGTCCGTCCCGCGAGCGAAGCGAGCGTCTCGGCCGCCGGGAGGTTGAAGGGTCTCCGCGGTCACGATTTGTATCGGGGCATCGCTTCAGCGATGCCGTAAGGGGCGAAAATTGGTGGCGGCTTTAGCCGCTGCCTCGCCGCCACGAGCCTCACGCAGAACGAACGATCAACGAATGATGCCCGCAACCGACCCATCCTCGACAACGCCGCAAGTCTCCGTGATCATCCCCGCGCGCAACGAAGAGGCCAGCCTCGGCTCCTGCCTCGAATCCCTCGTCTCGCAAACCGGGCTTCCATTCGAAATCATCGTCGTCAACGATCACTCGACCGACCGCACCGCCGAAATCGCGGCATCGTTTCCAAACGTTCGCGTGATCGAAGCCGGGCCACTCCCCGCGGGATGGACCGGCAAAAATAACGCCGTCACCGCCGGAGCCCGCGCCGCCCGCGGCTCCTGGCTTCTGTTCACCGACGCCGATACCGTCCACCTGCCCGGCTCGCTGGCACGCGCCGTCGCCGAAGCGGAAGAGCATCATGCCGAGATGCTTTCGTACTCACCCGAGCAGATCGCCGTCACGTTCTGGGAGATGGCCGTCCTGCCCGTAGTTTTCGCCGAACTTGCGTGCCAATATCCTCCGTCGAAAGTGAGCGACCCCAGCTCGCCCGAAGCCGCGGCCAATGGTCAATACATCCTGATCACCCGCGACGCCTACGACGCCGTCGGCGGACACTCCTCCGTTGCCACCAGCATCCTCGAAGATGTCGCTTTGGCCCGCGCGGTCAAGGCTTCGGGAAGAAAGATTCGCTTTCGCTACGCCGCCGACGCCGTCCGCGCCCGTATGTATCGCAACTTCCGGCAACTCCGCGAAGGTTGGACGAAAAACCTGGCCTTGCTGTTTCCCAACCCAGGTCGGCTCGCCGTGAAGACGCTGTTGCTATGGGCGAGTTTGTGGGTCGTCATTTGGGCCGCGAATATCGGAAAGCACTGGTGGAACGGCGCCGACGCTGCGGTCTTCGTTCTTCTTGTCATGAGACTGCGCCGCTCGAATTTCCGATGGGATCGAAACGCTCTCGGCGCCATCCTCGGCATGCCCATGTTCGCCTACCTTCTCCTTCGTTCCAAGCGCGCCCACGCCCAAGGCCATGTATCTTGGAAGGGACGCACTTACGAAGGCCGCTCTCACGAAGGAAAGACAGAACCGCCCGTGTCCAACACCATCAAGCGCACTTCTCTTACTCCCGGAAAACTCGCATGAAGAGGGCTCTCCCACTCATTTTGCCAATTCTGCTCACCCCATTCTGCGCCGTCATCGCCCATCCCAGCGTCGCGGGCCAATCCGCCAACGATTCAGCGACCTTCCTCAACACCGTGATCGATCCCGGCGTCGCCGTCGGCTCGCTGAAAATCGGCGACACGCGCGATCGCGCTCTCGCCCTGTTTCCCAAGAAAGCCGAAGACCAGGAGTGGGACGACGCCTGCGGCAGCACCATCGATTGGGTCGACACCACCAACCCTATGGGCCGCGGCGACCTCTTCATCCGCATGAAAAAAGGCAAGGTCTTTCAGATCGAGTCCTCTACCACTCGCTTTCACACCGCCGAGGGCATCACCACCTTTGACTCTCCCTCGAAAGTCGCCGGAGCTTACAAGGATCTTCGCGCCTGGGTGCTGCTCACTTCTCCCGTGCCGTCGCTCGGAGATCGCCCTCTTATTTTCTGGGGGAATAAAAAACGCGGCATCGCTTTTGTCTTAGCCTACGATCCGCAGCACCGGAAGCGTTATGTTTATAAGGTGATGGTCTTCGTGCCGGGTCACGATTTTTGTCCAGAGCTCGAAAAGCCGAACTCGCCCAAATGGCAGGGCATCGCTCCCTATTCGCTCGAGCCTCCGATTGAATTGGCGCCGCAATGACCGCTGGCATCGTCTATAGCGATGAGTCGATCCGCGAAAGATTCATGTGAGGACAGCCGCCATCGGCTGTCCGCAGTTGAGCAGTAACGAAAAGTCTATGGTTTATCTCACGCGCAAAGCCGAATTTTCCGCCTCGCACTACTATCACAATCCGGACCTCACGCCCGACGAGAACCTGCAACTCTTCGGCAAGTGCAATAATCCCAACGGCCACGGCCACAACTACACGCTGGAAGTCACGGTGAAGGGCGATGTGGATCCGCGCTCGGGCTTCGTGGTCGATCTCAAGCAACTCAAGAGCGTCATGCAGCGCGAGGTCCTCGACGCCATGGACCACCGCTTTCTGAACAAAGAGGTCCCCGAATTCCTGAAGCAAATTCCGACCACGGAAAACATCGCGATCGCCGTCTGGCAGCGCCTTGAACCCAAACTCCGCCAGGCTCGCCTGCACCGCGTCCGCGTCTACGAGACCCCCGACCTGTTCGTCGATTTCTACGGAGAAGAATGATGTTTCCCTGCACCCAATGTTGGCGTCATCCTGACCGGAGCCGCTCTTCAGGCGGAGGGAAGGCTTGCCCTGAGCACAGCCGAAGGGATCTCGCGGCGATCACATCTGCACTTGCCTCTAAGCGGGTACCATCATGAAAGCCCATCTCACCCGCCGCTATCTCTTCTCCGCGGCCCACCGCCTGCACAGCGCCGAGATGTCCGAGGAAGAAAATGTCCGTACTTACGGCAAGTGCAACAACCCTCACGGACACGGCCATAACTACACTCTCGAAGTGACCGTCAGCGGCGCGGTCGATCCCGCCACCGGCATGGTCTGCAACCTGGTCGATCTCGACGCCTTCGTCGAAAGGGAAGTGCTGGCCCGCTATAACTTAGAGAATTTGAATACCTTGCAAGAATTCGCCCAGATCGTGCCTACGACGGAAAATCTCTGCATCGAAATCTTCGAAATAATGCAGCGGGGATTCCGTCACGCGCATCTGGAAAGAGTGCGCATCGAAGAAACCATGATGAATTCCTTCGAATATTCGGGAGGGGCTGAACTCCGCCGCTAACCGGCGTATTGTCATCCTGAGGCGCGCAGTTTGCGCCGAAGGACCCATGCACTCTGCTGGCGCTCGCACAACATCGCGCCCGAGGGAAAGGCCGAAAACTCGACTTATGAAAATTGTCCCGGCAGAAAAGATCAAAGAATTACCCACCCTGACCAGCGCGACTTACGAAGATCTCGTCCGCGAAACGCTCGTCCGTCTCGGCGAAGATCCCACTCGCGAAGGCCTCGCCTCCACCCCGGAGCGCGTTCACAAGGCCATGCAGTTCCTCACCAAGGGATACAGCGAAGATCCCGAAACCCTTCTCAAAGGCGCTCTCTTCGCCGTCAGCTACGACGAGATGGTCATTGTCAAAGACATCGAGATGTTCAGCCTCTGTGAGCACCATCTGTTGCCATTTTTCGGCAAGGTGCACGTCGCCTACATTCCCAACGGCCGCGTGATCGGGCTCAGCAAGATTCCGCGCCTCATCGAGCTTTTCTCGCGCCGCCTGCAGATTCAGGAACGCCTCACCACGCAGATCGCCGAGACCATCCAGAAGGTCATCGAACCGCAAGGCGTCGGCGTCGTCATCGAAGCGCGCCATCTCTGCATGATGATGCGCGGTGTCGAAAAGCAGCACTCCGCCGCCGTCACCAGTTCGATGCTGGGCTGCTTCCGCGACAAAGAAGAAACCCGATCCGAATTCCTCTCCCTGATCCGCCAACGCCCCAACGGAGTTTAAAAAAATGGGGGGGACACTCCTGTCCGCCAAGGTTTTTTCGTAGCGCCGCGAGGGTGCCCCACCCTTCTTTCGCGGTGTATGCGAAAGAGGGTGGGGATTTTGACGTTCGCACCACCAATCAACAGCCCGATCGGGGCGCTCGCTTTGCTCGCGGGGCGAATGAATGCGTCCGCCCCTACATTCACGAAGAACGCGTGCCTCAATCGCTTCTACCGATAGGCATACGGATAGCGCCTAGCGCGTTCAGGAAAGATCTTCACCATCACTATACCCGCCACGAATCCTCCCACATGCGCCCACACGGCAACCCCGCCCAGGTCCCGCGCATGCGCTACCGACAAAGTCTGCGCCCCCATCAGAAATTGCAGCACGAACCAGTATCCCAGCATGATCCAAGCCGGCAGATGAAAGAAGAATATCGGCGGAAGCCACGTCAGCACCCGCGCTCGCGGATACAAAATGAAATACGCTCCCAGCACTCCCGCGATCGCCCCGCTCGCTCCCACCATCCCGATCTTCAACGTCGGATAAATCGCGATCTGCGCCGCATCCGCGCAGAATCCCGAGAGCAGATAGAACAACAGATACTTGAAATGCCCCAGATAATCCTCGACGTTGTCCCCAAAGATAAAAAGGAACAGCATGTTGCCCAGCACGTGCGCCCATCCTTCATGCAGGAACATCGAGCTGAGAAAGGTGAATCCCACCGGCGGGAACGTGTAATGCGCCGACCACAGATGCGCCGGCACCAGCGCGTAATGATCGAACAGGATTTTGGTCTGCCCCTGGTTCAGCGTGACCTCGTAGAAGAAAACAAGGAAGTTCAACGTGATCAGAGATGCGTTCACGACGGGCGCGCTGTACCGCGGTTGATCGTCTTTGAGGGGAATCATCGAAGATTTGGTAACTTAATGACTGGGATGATTGCAGGAGTTGAACGCCACGAGCCTCGAGCCGCCGAATCCTGGCAAACGACATCATAAATTACTCAATACCGAAATTTCTCCAGCGCTCATGAATGGCGTCCTCATCATCGACAAGCCCGCCGGTCTCACCTCGCACGACGTGGTCAACCGCGTACGCCGCATCCTCGGCCAGCGTTCCGTCGGACATCTCGGCACGCTCGATCCCATGGCCACCGGAGTTCTCCCCCTCGTCACCGGCAGCTTCACGCGCCTGGCGCAGTTCTACGTCTCGTCGGAAAAAACCTACGAGGGCGTCATTCGCTTCGGATTCTCTACCGATACCTACGACGCCGACGGCGAGCCCACCAGCGAACCGCAGGCCGTAAATCTGAGCAGGGAAGAGCTCGAAGTCCACGCCGCCAAGTTCCGCGGGGTGATCGAACAAGTCCCGCCTCCCTTCTCCGCCAAGAAGATTAAGGGAGTGCCTGCCTACAAGCTGGCGCGCAAACATAAAGAAGTTGTTCTGCAATCCGTGCAGGTCGAAATCAAAGAATTCGAGATTCTGACGCTCGAGGCCGACCGCGCCAGCTTCCGCGCCCGCGTTGCCTCCGGGACCTACATGCGCTCCGTCGGCCACGACCTCGGCCAACTTCTCGGCTGCGGAGCCCATCTCGAATCGCTCCGCCGCACAAGCGTAGCCGAATTCACACTAGCCGATGCTCACACTCTGGAAGAACTCGCAGAAGCTTCTCATTCCGACCACGGTGATGTTGATGGTGGTGTTAAAGATGGGAATGTTAAAGATTGTCATCCCGACCGGAGCTTGCCTTTCCCGCAGGGAAAGGCAAGCGGAGTGGGGGGACCTTGCGTCCCCGCCCTGGACGACCTCTTCGTCCACCCCCGCAAGCTTCTGCCCCAATTTCCGTCCGTAACCGCTGATGAGCAAAACGCCGCCCGCATCCGCGCCGGACGCCCCGTCAATCTCCCCGAACTCTCCCGCGCCCGCCAAGTAAAGGTCTTCGCCGGCCAGCGCGACCTGATCGCCATCGCCACCCGCGTAGCCGGCACGCTATTCCACGCGAAATTGGTTGTGAGCGCCCCCGAAATTCCAATCCGTCAAGTCTAGCGAAGATTGTCATCCCGACCGTATTAAGAATTGTCATCCCGACCGGAGCTTCGCTTTCCCAAAGGGAAAGCGAAGCGCAGTGGAGGGACCTTGGGTTTAAGCCAGCCACTTCGGCAGAAGAAAGAGTAAGCTAGCAAAAGGCTGATAGGGCCAAAAAGCTAACAGGTGGCTCCCCACCATTGAGTTCATCCTTTATCTCCGATACCTCCGATAGTGAAGGACACGTAATCGTGAATCCGCTTGGATACGATTGCGCTTGGAGGAATCGGCAACACAGTGGCAGGCAGGTGATGGCAATAACAGCGGTGTGCGGCAATCGGAAGCGTAAGGCTTCAGAGCTACCTAATGTCCGATAACAGGTATTATGTAAAGTGACAACGACCGCCGCCAGGGATGCGGGCTTTTACATCTTGTACTTCCCTAGATCCTCGTCGTTCAGCCCTTCCAGGTACTTCCGCAGTTCCTCGCTGGTCACCCGGTCCGAGCTGTTCGCCGCCAGCTTCGACGTCTTCAACACCAACTCGTCCACAAAGATCGGACAATCCACCCGCAGCGCCAGCGCCAGCGCGTCCGACGGCCGCGAATCGATGCTGATCACTTCGCCCCCGCGCTCCAGCCAGATCACGGCATAGAACGTGTCTTCCTTCAACTCCGTCACCACGACCTTGTGCACCTGCGTCTCCAGTCCCGTCAGCACATTCTTGATCAGATCGTGCGTCATCGGGCGCGGCGTCGACACTTTCTCCATCTCCAGCGCGATCGCATTCGCCTCGTACACTCCCACCCAAATCGGCAGCACTGACTCGCCGCCCACATCCTTCAGGATGACAATCGGCATATTGCTCACTGGATCCATCATTAGCCCGCGGATTGTCATTTCGACTTCCATCGTACCCTCCGAATCTTCTCCTTATACCACCGGCGGCCGCATTTCTAGCTTGCGATTGCATGAAACCTGCATCAGTTCGCCGACCAGGCTGTTGGGAAAGCTGCGCGTCACCAGAACCTGGGCGTACGTCCCGCTCTTCAGGACCGCCGCATCCGGAGCCGTGAAATTGAGCGTCTTGTTGTGCGAGGTGCGCCCGATCCACTGTCCACGGGCCTCATTGCGCCCTTCAACCATTACTTCACATTGCGTTCCCACGTATTTCTTGTACCTTGCGATCTGAATATCCCGCTGCCGCGCCATCAGAACCTCGAGCCGGCGCGACTTCTCTTCCTCCGGAATCGGGTCTTCCAGGCTCAAAGCCGGCGTGTTCGGACGCGGCGAATACTTGAACGAAAACACACCATCGTATCCCACCTCGTCGAGCAGGCTCAGCGTCTCGGCGAAATCCGCTTCCGTTTCTCCCGGGAATCCTACAATCACATCCGTTGTGATGCTGATTTCGCGCCTGGCGGTTTTCATCCAGGCTATGCGTTCGAGATATTGCTCGCGGGTATAGAGCCGCTGCATGGCGTCGAGCATCCGCGTAGAGCCGCTCTGGACGGGCAGATGCACGTGGTCGCAAAGTGCTGGCACGGCGTCGATCGCCTCAATGATGTCAGGACCAAAATCGCGCGGATGGGACGTGGTAAAGCGCACACGCTTGATCCCCGGTACTTCGCCGACCGCAGCCAGCAACTCTGCAAATGTCTTCTTTCCTTCAGGATCGCGGTAGGAGTTCACGTTCTGCCCGAGCAGTTGGATCTCGCTATAGCCCAGGTCGGCCATCTGCCGTGCCTCAGCCAGCACTGAGGCCGAGGTGCGGCTGCGTTCTTTTCCACGCGTAAACGGCACCACGCAATAGGCGCAAAACTTGTCGCAGCCCTCGATGATCGTAATGTAGCCGCGATGCGGATTGGTGCGCGCGGTGAATTCGGTCTCAAAACACTTGTCGGTCTGCCGGTCGTCGAGTCCAGTGATGCGCACCAGGTTCGCCGCGTCCAGCTTTGAGCTAGAGAACTCCCCTGCCCATTCCATCCCCGGGGCGTCATCCTGAAGCGCCGCGCTTTCGCCAGCGGCGCGAGGGATCTCTCGCGCACCGGCCCCTTCCAGTTGCACCAGCATCTCCGGCAATTTCCGGTACGACGCCGAGCCGCAAACCAGCGAAACATGCGGCGCGCGCTCAAAAATCTTTTCGCCTTCCTGCTGCGCGACGCAGCCCAGCACCCCGAATTTTTTTCCCTGCGCCTGCAGCTTTTTATAGTCAGCGAGACGATGAAAGACCTTCTGCTCCGCCTTGTCGCGGATCGAGCACGTGTTGTAAAGGATCAGGTCGGCCGCCTCGACCGTCTCCACCTGGCGATAGCCTTCCTGCACCAGCGTGCCCACGACCTTCTCCGAGTCGTGAACGTTCATCTGGCAGCCAAAAGTTTCAAGGTAAAACGTCTTGTGTGGAGCCCCAGACATATAGAGAGAGTATAACGCGGGCAAAGTGGATGGACCGATGGGTGAAGTGGGATAGACCGGGGGGGGAAGTAGGTGGACCCGCGCGGGTGCCCCACCCTTCTCGCGCTTTTCGCGAGAGGGTGGGGTTTTTGATCTAGGCGTTAAGCATTGTCATCCCGACCGGAGCTTCGCTTTCCCAAAGGGAAAGCGAAGCGGAGTGGAGGGACCTTGTGTCAAGCGAGCCTGTGAGAAAAGAGACGCGGCCGTGCGATAGCAACTCTCAGTTCGCGGGCCGGTCCAGAAGTATGAAAGATGGAGCGGGAGGACGGGTTCGAACCTTCATCTCCGAGATGGTCTCCCGGCGCATTTGCCATTTTTATGCTACTCCCGCGTAGATCATCGCTGATCCTCTGCGAAACAGGGTGAGGAGCTGAAAGATCTTTAGGGAGGGCTTAATTGATACGCCCCGAGGGAGAGTAGAAAACGGGGCGAAAAGACTTTCCAACTGGCACGCATTCTGCTCCGCCAGCCCGCCTTTGTCAACCTTTATCCACCTTTAGCCACAGATGGGGAGGGGTGGCGTCTAGACAAACCGGCTACAGCCCCAACATTAAACATTGTCATCACGACAAAGATTGTCATCCCGACCGGGGCTTCGCTTTCCCAAGGGAAGGCGAAGCGGAGTGGAGGGACCTTGCGTTAAGCCACTGAAGGCCAACGAGTTCATGCCGTTCCACGCGTGATTCCCTCAATGATCGCCAGGGAATGGCAATCTTCCAGCGCGGTTCGCCATGCCAACCCTACGCCCCCTCCTGGAAGGCGCGCAACGCGACCTGCTCCTCGCGGTAGATGTCGAACAGCGTGTTCAGCCGCGTGAGCTCGAGCAGGGTCGCCACTCGCTGGCTAAGCTGGGTAAGTTTCATCTCGCCTCCCCGCTGCCGGACGACGCTATAGCATCGCACCAGTTCGCCCATGCCGTCGCTGTCGATGTAATCCACTCCCGCCAGATTGAGCAGGAATTTCTTGTGGCCGGTGCTGCATAGAACGTGGATCAGGTCACGCAGTTGCGTGCGGGCATCACTCAACGTGAGTCGCCCCACAGCGTCCACGATCGTGACTCGGTTCAGCTCGCGCGTGCTGATTTGAAAACCCATGGCTAGGCGGCACGTTTCCAGCGCCGAATCATACAGGTCCCGGCCCCAGCTTTCAACGCGATTACGGGCTCAGAATGTCCATGAGTGTGATCAGGATTTCATGCCAATCTAAGCCGGTGAAACTGATTGACCTCGCACTCACAACGTTCTGCGGTGTGAAGTATGGCCGTTCCTTCTCCGCCTAAAATGTCCCCGAAAACTCAATACTTCCTTACGGTCTTCGCGATTACGTTTCTCTTGCTCTTTTGCTTGTTGCATTTTGGACATGGGTATGATGACAGGTATCGCGCCTACGTCGAAGGTTGGCCGGTGGGAAGGGCCGCTGCGGCTGCGCTGTTCTTCGGCTTAGGGATGGCCTTCTTTACAACGAAGAACAAATTTAACTAAGCGACGTTCGCGTTGCAACTGTCGTTAACAGCCTTTACACTCAAATTTCGACTTCTTTCGATTCACTTCACATCTGACCGTTTTAGAGTGGTCGCAAGATGCTTTCGCCAAAATGACCTTGACTTCCCCGAGGCGAAATACACGCGGTCGCTTAGTGTGTCTTGACGAGGCCTGTCAATCCAGCCACAAAGAAAGTCGCCAGCAACCATCCTGCAATTATCATGGCCCACCGCAGTCTCCGAAGCCAAGCCGGGCGCCGGGCAACGAAGTCCGCCGTGTCAATCAGCCACTTGAGTGGTGGATTACTCAGGAGAACATTCCGCGCTGCCTCCAGCCACCTAAACCTGCTTTTGAAGTCGCAGTGTATTGGTCTGGGTATCGGACTTGGATCTGCCTCCCACCGGGCATCCTGACCGAGCTTGAGGAACGGGATGCAGTTTTCAAGAGAATACACAAAGGGGCTGAAGGGTGGGTACCCCCCTGGAACCTCTCCTTTCTCGTGATACTCTCTGTAAACTTCCTTTTCGGCTGGCGCCATGGCCCCGAGAACATTTGCTCGTCGGTGGATTGCCCAGCCCACCAAACACAGACCCGCCGACCAACAGAGTGCGTGCAGTGGGTACACTCCATACCCGATCGTGAGCTCGATCATCTTGTCGCCCACGAAAGCAAAGGGCTGTTCCACCGCCGGGAGTTGCTTGCGTTGTCCCGCCCTCATTCTACGCTCCATTTCGAAGCGTACCTGTTTCGCGCCCTCTTCGTCCCCCATCTCACTCAGAACATCAGCCAGTTGGCGATAGGGCTGAGGTTTGAAGTCGGTATCGCGATCGAGCCAGCGAAGGCGGGTTGCCGCGTCAATTGGACTATCGACGCGGAATTGTAACCCAAGGCGCTTTTCGACTAACCTAAGTGCTTCCTCCGATTCTTCTTCTCCAAAAATGTCAGAAAGTGGAGTGCCCGTTATACGCTTGTAATTAAAACCATCAAGGCGCAAGTTGCCTTTCTTGGGCCAACTCTTTTCGTCGTCCGCGAGAGAACCTACAACCGCATTTCGCAGATCTAGCTGAGCGACATCCGCTTTGTCGAGCTGGCTCCAAACGAAAGCATTGCGTATAACAGTTCGTTCCAAGACAACCTTATCGAAGATACCTCCCAAGCAATTAACGCTGCCACCGATCTTGGCATCCGAGAGATTTATAGCTCCGTAAGCAGCGAAGTCATCGTAGAAGAATACATTTCCGTCCACAGTAGCCTTTTCGGCTGTCAATGCTTCGCGCTGCAGGTTATTGAGCGTACTGCCGCGAAAAGACAAATCGCCTCCAATACTCGCGCCGTTCAACGCAACTTCGCCATATGCAGTAAATTTGTTTCGCAGAAATACTCCTCCAGAAACTCTCATGCGGTCTCCGAGAAGAGCCCTTCCACAGCCTTGATCCGGAGCAGGCTGACAATTGCGAGCGGGGTTGCGGAAAGTACTACCGTGGCAGTTCAGCGTGCTGCCAATCTGAGCAGCCAGAACTCGAACTTCACCCTCAACCACAGTTTCCTTGATAATTAAGTTGCCCTTTATCTCCGCATTCTCAAGGAGAAGCCCTTGGGTTCGGCTCCCCAAGAAACCTAGGTCGGGAATCTTAACCGATGTGAGCTCGGCTTCGTCCACGATCCGGCATCGTTCGAAGCACACTGGAAACGGGATACTCGCGTGAGACAGATCGAGCTTGCCGATAACCTTTGCTCCGAAGAGGTTCACCCCGCGAGCATCCACGTAGCTGGCGGCTTCCTTTTTGAGACAGAGCCAGCGAATCAACTCTGAGCGGACGGCGCGGTCGGCCTCCCACCCATCTCCTTTTGCAGGATCGTTTAATGGATCACCATACTCGGAGCTCGGACCGCAATGGGCTACCTCGCCCCCGGAAGCAGCGTCGAGAAGCTTGGACTCAGCTCCGCTTAGGTTGCCAAACCGTCGAGTCGCGAGCCGTTTAAGCTCACCGAGATTCACGCCAAATGGTTCTTCCATTGGCAGGCCGCCTCCCGGGGGGACTTTATCACGACTCTGACCTGCAGCTGAAGTGACCGGTTGACGATGGTTTCGTGGGCTGACGAAATCAGGCTTTACACTCAGAATCCCCGTGACGGAGCGACCCTTCACGAAGTCAGGACAGACTGTTGAGGCTTTGCTGGATTTACCCGAGTCTGCACCGTTCCTCCTTTGGGGATTGCCGAGCGAACTTGTCAAGCTCTGCTTCCGATATAGCACTCGGAAGTCAACTGACGAGAACAGGCCTCAAAACCCCAGCGCCAAATTAAGGGCACTACCCTTCTGCGGCTTCGTTTGACATCTCCACCCTTTGAGTATCCAATGGCCCCGCATCCGAAATGGGGTCGTGCTGAAAATTCAACTACCGAGGAGACATCGAATGAAGGAACGCTTGGGGTGGTGTTCACTCGCTCTGGTTTTATTGGCGAGTGCTGCGTGGGCGCAAGCCGGCGGAACTGAGCAGGCTGTTGCGGCGCTCGAACAAAAATGGCTCCAGTCACAACAGACCAACAATCCGGATCTCGTTGCCCCACTGCTGGCCGACAAGTTTGTGGAGACTACCAGCGAGGGCATGGTTATCGACAAAACCGCGGCGCTAGCAATGTCGAAAGCGATGAAATACAGCAGTGCCGAGTACTACGATGTGAAGGTCACTGCCTTCGGGAATACCGCTATTGCCACCGGAGGTTTCAAAGGAAAAGGGACCGATGCGTCGGGTAAGGCTTTTGATACGAACGAGCGCTGGACCGATACGTGGACGAAAATGCCAAACGGAAAATGGCAATGCATCGCGACGCAAGGCACGCCGGTAAAAATGTAAGCCGTCGTTAAGAGAGGATCCGCGCCCTCGCCTGGAGTTCCGCTATCTTTCTGCGGAGCACAAACGAAACCGCCCGATGTCTGGGCGGTTTCTTCCTGCACCACCTTGGAAGATAACCACAAGCTTACGCATCCAGTACCGTTCCTCGCTTGCTCTCCAGGCGCTGCATGACTTTCTGGGCATTCTCCGGCTTGACTCCCACTTCTTCCAGGGCCGCGCGAAAGTGCGCGAGGAACAGGTCGAAATGCGTATCGTTCAGACCTTGTTCTCTGGACCCGGCATGGGCGTCACGAATATTTTTCCCGGTATACACTCGTCCGCCCAGCAGCATGGAAATCAACATGGCCTGCCGCGACCGCAGGTGCGCCATGTCCACTTCTTCAAAGAAATGGCGCAAGCTCTCATCCTGCAATACTCTGTCGTAGAAGCGTTCCGTAGCCGCCTCGATCGTTCTCCGTCCCCCGATCAGGTCATATAAGTCTTCAATCATAGTGTCCTCAACGATGACCGCGGTCCCAAAGGCACTAACCACGAAGGACACGAAGGCGCACGAAGGAAGGAACACTGCCAGCGAAGTTCCTTCGTGTAACTTCGTGTCCTTCGTGGTTCAAAGATACGTGCGCTCCCGGCACATGTTATATTCCCTCGATCCACCCGCTTCCCATTTTCCCTAGGCTCGCGTCAAAAAGATCGGCAGGCCTAGCTTATGATCATAGGTCGGCCGGTAGCGCTCGGTATTGTACATGGTGGCAATCTCAACTTTACGTGGACCTAGCTTGGGGTCCGGGATCGGCACCATCGCGTAGCAGCCACTGTTGATCGCCGTCATCAGGCCGGTCTTCCCTGCCTGCAACGAGTCCATCGCCATTCCGGCAAAAGTGCTGGCCACCATCCGATCGACGAAATCCGCGCTGCCCGAGCGCAAGTCGTAGGTCAGGTCGCTGACCACGGTTTCGTTTCCCGTGGCGTTCTTGATCTCGTCGCTCAAATCCTCTGCCACGCTCATCTTTTTGCGGTGACCGAAGGCGTCGGCCGGGCCGTATTCCTTCACCGAGTAGCCTTCCCATTCGGCGCCCTCGGAAACAATCACCAGCGAGTAGTTGCTGGGATTGTTGTGTTTGTCGGTGACCAGGATTTCGATCAGGTGCTGCAAATTCACCTTGTACTCCGGAATGCAGCAGCGCACCGAGGTCACGTATGCCGTGTAAAGCGCGGTGTAGCCTGCGTCGCGGCCGAACACACGGAAAATACCGATCCGCTCGTGCGAGCCCACCGTGGTCCGCTGCCGTTCGATCGCGTCCATGGCGCGGGTGATGGCCGTGGAAAACCCGATGCAATACTCGGTGTTGCGCACGTCGTTATCCATCGTCTTCGGCACCGCAATCACTTTCACTCCGTGCCGGTTCAATTCCGCGGCGTAGCTCAGCGTGTCATCTCCGCCAATCGCCACCACGCAATCCAGTCCCAGCGCCTCGATATTTTTCAGCACCGCCGGCGTCACATCGTAGACCGTACTGGTGACCCCACCCTTGGTGGATTGCTTGCTCGCAAACGCTTGCCCCTCCAGCACCGGCGGCAGCTTTTTCATTTTCGTAGGATTGGTGCGCGAGCTGTGCAGATACGTCCCACCCGTGCGGTCGATGGTGCGGGTGTTCTCACGGTTCAGCGGCTGGATATACCGTCCCCGGCTCGCCGGATCTTTCAGATCGACGTGCGTCAATCCTTCCCAGCCGCGCCGGATCCCAACCACCTCGTATCCGATTTCCGATCCCCGATAGACGACCGACTTAATCACTGAATTCAGGCCCGGGACATCACCGCCTCCGGTAAGAATGCCAATTCGCTTTCCTGACATGATTGCTCCTCAAACTATAAGTGGGGTGAACCGTCCATTGTATAGAAGACGGCACTTGTGGGGCGGACACTCCTGTCCGCCGGTTTTGACTTTGCTCTTCCCTGCACTCTCGGGTGCCCCACCCTTCTCGCGCTTTTTGCGAGAGGGTGGGGTTTTTGATGTCGCGCACGAAATCAGACGCGCTAGCCCCCCGCCGTCGTCAGGAAATCAAAATTCCGGTAGTGGTGCAGTTTGAAGAGATTTGTATCAGGGCACGCCTTCAGGCGTGCCCTGCGCCCCAGCGGCTAAAAGCCGCCCGTATTTCCCGATGTTGCGGCATCGCTGAAGCGATGCCCTGATACAAATCTTCTCAAACCGCACCACTACCAAAATCCCCGCCCTCTTTTCGCCAACCACGCGAAAAGAAGGATGGGGCACCCGGCCAGTCCAGCCGCGGACGGGCGGATGTCGTCCGGCCTTTGATTCGTTGACTTCCCCTTCTCCCTGTGTGAGAATCCGCCCAAGAGGCCGCTTTGCGGGGGCAACGGCGCGCAATTTTCCGAACTCAAACAGCGCTTTCCGCTGGCGAATTCCTAACTCATAACAATGACTGCTTCTCCAATGAAGGCCAGCGCTCCGCAATCTCGATCCGCCCGCAGGAGGAACGCTTGAAGCTCGTCATCGTGGCCGGGGCCGTGCTTCTCGCCGCTGTCGCGGGTTGGACGGATTGGCGCAGCCGGCGCATTCCGAACTGGCTTACGGTTCCCGCATTCGTGCTGGGAATTGCCGCGAACACTTTTTTGTCCGGTTGGGCGGGACTGAAGACTTCCCTGCTCGGCGCGTTGGTGGGCTTAGGTCTCTTGCTGCCGTTTGTGCTGGTGCGCAGCCTCGGGGCCGGTGACTGGAAACTGGCGGGCGCTCTCGGTGCTTTCCTGGGTCCAAGCTTGCTGATGAATCTGTTGCTGCTGTCGGTCTTCGTCGCCGGGTTAATGGCGGTCGCCCTGATTGTCTACAAAGGACGAGTGCTGCAGAGCCTGCGCAATATCGGTCACATCCTCGTCTCGCTGGTCACCTTCCAGTTGCCCGGATCGCGCGTCTCGCTCGACAACCCCGATTCGCTTAAAATTCCCTACGGGGTTGCATTGGCCCTGACCGTGGTCTGCTTCGGAGCAGCGCAGGCTTGGAGGATCGTCCGATGAGCAGCTTCGCCATGCGTTTCGTACGCCAGCTCGCGACCGAAACTCGCGGCGCTGAAATCGCCGAGGCCGCCGCCGTGCTGCCGCTGATGTTCATGATCCTGCTGGGAATTTTCTGGTTTGGCCAGGCTTTCAGCATCTACGGAGCCATTACCCGCGCCGCCCAGGAGGGAGCGCGGGCGGGTTCCATTCCTTATTGCGCGACCTGCACAGGCGTTCCGTCTAGCACCACCAATGCCGCTAATGCGGCGCAAGCCGCGCTGCAGGCATCCCGACTCGATCCCGCACAGGTTCGGTTTCCGGTTCCGCCGCCCAGTTTTCTGGCGTGCAGTGGATCCTCAGCATGCTCTTCCGGCGGCAACCCCAATGCTTTTTGCGTGCAAACCCCCATTCAAATGACCAACCCCGGCGGAGGAAGCACGGGCCTTTGTGGAGTCTCGGTGTCCTTTCAGTATCCGTTCCAGTTCTGGCTGCCGTTCACCACGCTAAACAATCATCAAATCTGGCTGAACGCGACTGCGCAGGTTCGCCTGGAGAATCAATGAGCCTGGAGAATCAATGACGCGCAAGCCCGCTCTCGGTGGATGGCTGAACTTCTGCAGGCGCTTGCTGCGCGCTGAGCGGGCGGCACAGATCGTGGAATTCGCCGTGGCGCTGCCCTTGCTCGTGGTTTTCGTGGTGGGCATCTTCGATTTCAGCAGCGCCTTTACCTTGAAGCAGCGCTTGACCAACATTGCGCGCGATGCCGCGCGCGCCGCCGCCGCCGATCCCGTGAACGATTTGCTGCAGCCCTCAAGCGGCGCTTCCACAATCGGTGATGGATGCATTTCAGACCGTCGATAAGAGTCTGCTCGCGAGCAATCTGAACGATTGCGGCGTTACCGCCAGCGGCTCACCTACAGGTTTAACCTGGACATTCACCGCCAGTGGAAACGGCTGTCCCGCAATCGGACTGACCATCACCATTAATCGCGGTTACTACTTCCCGCCCACCGGGGCCGGCCTGCCCACTGTGAGCTGCACGGCGCAGACTCCAAATGGACAGACGACCCTCATCGGCACTTGCGTGAGCATTCAATATTTTTATCTCTGGCGCTTCGGACGAGCCGCTTCCCTGCTCGGAGCCAGCGCGGTCCTGCCGGCACAGATCGCAGGCGTGGCCGTTGCCATGAATGAGAACTGAGCCTTATGAAGAAGCCCGCAATCCCGAGATCACTCGCAGGTGGGGCCGCCAATAACAACGAGCGCGGCGTCACCATGGTGCTGGTTGCGGTGGCCATGGTGGCGATCGTCGCCATGGCAGCGCTCTCGATTGATATCGTTACTCTGTATCTGGCAAGGGAGGAGGCGCAGCGCTCCGCCGATGCCGCTGCGCTCGCCGCTGCCAGGGTTCTCTCGGTTTCCGGGATCACGGGAGATCCCAGCAATTCAACCGGAAATTGGGGGACAAATCTGCGGACCCGGCGGAATGGCAACGCTGGCCGCGCAAGCCGTGGTCGGACAGAATACGGTGTCGAGCGCAGTGCCGGGAACAATTAACGTTTCCTACTCGGCGGGAAGCGGCGGCTCGATCACGTCCAGGGTCGATTGCGCCCAGACCTTGGCTGTCAACCCCGCCTTTGGAGTCAATCCGCTGGTGACGGTGAAGGTCATTCGCGCCGGACTGCCGACATTCTTTTCGCGCATTTGGGGAAACACTTCAAACAGCGTCAGTGCCACGGCCACCGCCGAGGCTTTTAACCCGTCGTACTCGGGAAACGTCGGCAATCAGAACCCGGATCGGGAACCGTCACCCCGGTGCAGCCGATGTGCGTAAAACCCTGGGTCGTTCCCAATCAAGATCCTCTGAACCCCCTACCCAACCCTAACTACTGCAACACCGCCGGAGCGCTCGCCTGCAACCCTCTGGTGAATACTGATGGATCGATCAAGAACCCGGGAATTTCACTCGGAGGCTCGGGCACGAACGGAGTGATCGGCGAAAAGTTTTGGCTCAGCTCCGACTGCCGGAAGGGGGGCAGCTGCATGTTCCGGAGAGTCAGCGGTCTACCTATCCAGCCGCAAGCCAACTTCAACAACGGCTCTGGGAATATGGTAGGGCCTCCCAATGCGCCCAATCTGCTCTACGTTCCCGGGCAGGTCGCCGGGACGCCGACCGCGGTTCCCTCTTGCTCCGATGCGCTGCTTTATGAACAGGCCATTACCGGCTGCGATCAGCCCACTAACTATCAGTGTGGTGTACAGAAGGCCAATGTAGTAGATCTAGGCATCAACCCGAACCAGCCCACGACCAATGGAGTCCAGTGCCTGATCAATCAAGCCAATAGCGGGGATTTCGACGAACCCACCGGTCAGGACTCTTTGAATCCTTTTGCGGCGCCCAGCGCCTACCCTTTCCAGATTCTTGCCGGAAGCAGCAATCCCCTGACCAGCGCCGGACTCACCGCCGGAGCACCCATCACCGCCAGTTCCTCCATTGTTTCCCTTCCCATTTACGACAGTACGCAAACCATCAATTCCGTCGGTACGACCAATGTGACTTTCGTGGGGTTTCTGCAGGTGTTTATCAATGCGGTGGATAGTAACGGAAACGTCAATGTAACCGTGCTGAACGTTGCCGGATGCAGCAACGGAAACGACGCAAGTGTGGCGCGCCCATACCCGGCACCTCTCCCGTGCCGGTGCGATTAATCACGCCCCCGTAGCGGGCTGCCGAAAAACTCAGATCTCGATCAAGTTTTGAAAGGGCGCGGCTTCCAGCCGCGCCGTAAGCCGCGAAACCAACAGCGGCTTTAGCCGCCGAGGTGAAATGGGCCGCGGAAAGAGCTCTCAAGACGAGAACGACTTTCTAATTTTGCTGAAGGCTTGATTCCTACTGCGGAGAATTTTCTTGGCCCGGCAGCTTGCTATCGGCGTTAGGCTGGCCCGGCCCGCCCTGCACCGGCGGAGGCTGGACATTACCAGGCTGCGAAGAGGATTCGTCTTCGCCCACATCCTGGTTCGCTTGCGCCTGCGTGGGAAACGACGGCGTGAAGTTCATCTCGACACGCGGGGTCAGAATCACCTTATCCAGTTGGCGTGGATCGCTGGCCGAATTGATAATCAGGAAATTGAAGCGCGAGCCATTCAGCAGGTGCGCTAGAACTTCAGGAGCCGGCGCGGGCTCGATCGCCGCAACCACTCTCTCCTGCTCGGCTCCTGCAGGAATGGAAATCTCCGCTCCCGTCTTTAGTTCCACTGCATGCAGAACTTCTGAGAGCGTGGCCTTATCGGACGAGATGCTCAGCAATCCATTCTGATAGGAAACCTGCAGCGGCGGCTGGGGCGGGCTGACGATGGTCAGCGGTTCCGCGCTGGTTGTGTAGTTCGCGACCACCAGGCCCGGACGCCTTGCCGGCTGCGCAACTTCCGCCGATGCACTTGCTCCACCGCCTGTCACTTTGATGATGACCGTGCGGCCATTGGGAAAAACCTGGTACGACTGCGCTGCGGTCAGATCGAGCACCACGCGCGTGACCGGAGGCTTCTTCTGAAACAACCCCACGCGCACATCTTTAACTTCTCCACGTTCCACCGACTGGCTGCGCACCTGATTGCCCGGAACGGCGTTGGGAAAATCGACCACCAGCCGGTCCGGCCCGCTCAGGATCTGGGTCTGCGGAATGATGCGCTCGCTCGCTTCCACTTCAATTTCGACCGCGTCTTTGCTGCCCAATACTTTGACGGAGCGAACCGACACCTGGGCAACCGCTGGAAGACTGGTCAGTCCAGCACAGAGCAAGCCGGTAAGCAGCCGTCTCGCGGTAATTCGCGGAAGTTTGTGCATGAAAACCTGCGCCCGGGTGATGTTTGGGTGGTTCTAAGATCGAATTCTAGCAGCGTTCGCAGGAGCAGGAACTTACGTTGGTATTAGAACTTCTGGTTCCCTAGCGCGGACTATCGCGTCAGCGGCTTCAGGATTTCTCCCAAAATGTCCGGCTGATCAGAAACTCGCTCCAGGTGCGGATTCTTATCGCCATCGTGATAAGCGATCGAGTAGGTTTTGAAAAATTGCGCGTTTTCCAGCAGCAGTTCGAGGGACTGATCGCTTCCCTTTGCAGCCTTCACTGCATCATGCAAAACCTCGGGTGACCACTTTCTTTCATTCACCGCGACGAGAGTCATGCCCGGCCCCACGCCTGCCTGGTGTGCCGGCGATCCTACAATGACGTCCCGGATCTTGCCGTCCTTGCCCACGCTGAAGCCTAACGAGTAGGAGAAGTCGGCAGACTTGGAAAGCTTCTCGATCGCCTTTTCAAACAGGTTGGGCTGTTCGTTGTAAATCAATTTCCAGCCGCCACGGTCGATCCCGCCCAGTGGAGCATGCGTGGTCACTGCATTCACACGCTCGCTGAGCAGTCGCGCCCAATCGTATGGCGCGACCTCATTCAAGATGCGCACCACATCGTCGAAGGTATAGGGCACAACTTTTGGTGGACCACTCTCTCCGCCGTGGAACCGCCGGCAGAAATCGTTGAGCGAGCGCTCCCCGTGCGTCTGCTGCCGGATGATCGAATCCACTTCCAGCCAGATCAATTGCCCTTCGGGATAATAATCGAGGCTCCTCCGCCAGTTCGCCCACTCTCGCGAGTACAGCGTGCGCAGCGTCTGCACTGAGATCGCGGTATCTTCGAGAGGGCGCCAGGTGCGTCCCGTGCGATGATCGAGCATGGCCGCGGTCTCCGCCAGTGCCTCGCGATATTGCTCATCTGTCAGCAATCCGCTGCGCGCCGCCAGTACGTTGCCCAGATAATCCGTCAATCCCTCATAGACCCAGAGCAGATCGCCGATCATGGGTTCCTGATAATTGGCCGTGGCCAGCCCGGCCGGGCGCCGGTATTTTCCGTTCCACGAATGCGCGAACTCGTGCGGAACCAGGTCGGCGTAGAGCATGCCAAGGTCGGGATCGATTAGCGCACGCTCCTCTGCCACGCTGTCGTTCGATTCATGATGCTCCAGCCCGTGTCCGCCGACCTGATCGCTCAAAATGAGCAGGAAGTGATATTGCCGGTAATGCCGCGCGCCGAACAGCGCCCCGGTTTCCGCGACCAGCTTCTTATAGGCCGCAATTTCTTTGGGCGTCATCGCCAGATCCGCCTCGTCATCGGCGACCAGGTCCATCACGTGAACTGGAGTTTCCCCGGGCTTGGTGAGCTGGATCTGGCGATAGTGCGCCCCGGCAATCAATGGCGAATCGATCAGCGTGGTCAACGACACCGGAGCAAATTCCACTTCGTCGCCGCTAACGTGTGCTCCCGGCAGTGCGGTTCCAAATTTCCATCCGGCGGGCAGCGTGATCGAGGGATCAAACGTCACATCGTCAGAACGCGTCCCCTTCGGATAAAGCAAAACCGCATTCCAGTTCAAATCCAGCAGATTGGACGAAGCTGCCGGTCCTCCGCCTCCCGCGCTGTCTTCGGTGGTGATCGCGTCCACTGAAACGTCCAGAGTTTCCGCCCCCGGCGGCACGCTCAGGTGAAACTCGTACATCTCCACTGGGTCCCGCTGCCAGGCGATAGGATGCCCTGCAGATTCCATGTGAATGCCCGTCAGCCCGCCGATGGGACCGCTAGGTCGATGATTTCCCGGAATCCACTTGGGGAACACCAGCGAGACCGGACCGGAGTGCACGGGAATCTGCAAGTGCGCGTGATAGATGTTCCGCGGCGCATCGGTCAAATCCACATGGAGCCGTATGGCTTGAGCTGCCAGGCTCGGCAGCAAAAGAAAACATGACGGAAGCAGCAAAATAAAAAGCCGCCGAAGAACCAGCCGCACCGAACGCCTCCTGTAGGGGCAAGCTCTGAAGGCTATCGGAATCGGCCACGCGAGCGCAAGGCGGACAGGTAGGAGATTGTGTAGCCCCGGACGCATTCGTCCGGGGTTGCGTGCGAAGCGCGCAATGAAGACTGCCAGTGATGAGGAAACCTGAGAAGAGAGAGACTTTCGAGTTAGCTCAAGCGACTACATTGCGGGCGAACCGGTGTCGAGCTTTCCAACAAACCGCGGCGAGGCCGGAGATCATAAGCAGCCAGCTTGCGGGCTCAGGCACTTCCCCACCCGTCTCGCACGGATTGATCGTCTTCTTGTTCTTTCCGCTGCCGGCTTCCGTGGGAAACACATCAACCTGGCCCGACAGGGGCTTTTTTGTAACAACCCCGCAAACGCTCTGCAGGGGCAGCGGCGGAGGGGCGATCGGGACCCAGTTTCCACCCTCGAGCGGATCATAAAAACTCAGGGGCCCGAAATCCGCGGGATGGTTCAGAGCAGTTTGCAAGGGTGCGGGAAGCGCGGCGGTCGAGGTGCCCATGGCCGGCAGCATCGGCTCATCAAACTTGGCTGCCGGAGGCTCGAAATTCGAAGTCGCTTGCTGCGGAGTTTCTTCCACGCGATTGCCGCAGCGGGTGCGCGCGGTCATGCTGCCGTCGGTGAGCAACGTCTCGCCCTTCTTGAGGCGAATGGGATGCCGCGTCCAGTAGAGCCTGCTGCCGATGCGATAAGAAACGTATACCTCGCGCGCCAGCACTACCTTCACCACATGGGCGCGCCCATAATCAAATCCGGCGTAATGCTCGGCAACTACCGGATCGTGTTCCGTGGCCCACTTCAATTCGCGCGCATCGCGCACGCCGCCGGGCACCACCGAATAGGGGTACACCGGACGGTTCTCCATCTGGCGCAACGACTCCTGCTGCGTGAGTTGCAAGATGTTGCGCGCTTCGGCTGCCCTGCCGTTCGCTTCAGGATTGCGACCAGCGCGGAATAACGACGGGCTGAGATGGCGCAGCGCGACGGAAGCGAATCCCACGGTAAGCAGCGCACAAACTGCCAGCAGAAGGACGCGACGTAGGCGGCGATTTCGGCGATGGCGACGGGTCGGACGGCGCCACAGGACCGTTACAGAACCCACTTCTTCCGGTTGACTCGACAACTTCTACCCTACCTTTAACGGCCAGATTTCTTGGGGGGACTCTGGTCGAAAGACACCCAACCGCGTTCGTGCAGTTTCGGTGCCATTACCGGGCGCCCAATTCTCACATAACGCAGAGGATGTGGGCTGTGATGGCGATCATGCTACCAGAGACTGCAGAGCTTTGCACAAATATGTTGGGGAAGTGCTGTGCAAATCGGGGGACGCATGTGACGATGGGAAGACTGCGGCGGGCGAGAGGGCCTCCCGCCGCACTCTGAAAAATCAGCATTGATTCGCCGTCTGTCCCGTCACTCTGGGGCACCAACCAGCCCTGGTTACTTTAGTAACATCGCAGATTCCTCTGCCCGGACTGACCAGAAAACATGCTCGATCTCACTCCATGGCATAGTCAATCTTGATTCCCCGCTTCTCGATCTCCTCGAGGAACAGGTCGGCGGGCACGTCGGTTTCCTGCAGAACTCCGCCTCGTTTGTTGATAGCTCCCGACGCCAGCATCTGCAGTACGATCGAAGCCGGGAACGCCGTAGTGCGCATCATCGCGCTCATGTCCGTCTTCGCATCGTAGTAATCCACCATGGTGAACGAAGCCACGCGGCCTTTCAGGCGCCCGCCCAACAACCCGCGCACGCCTGCTCGATTCACGGACTCATGCGCCTCCAGCCGCATGATGCAGACGTCAGGCCCCTTGGAAGCAAACTTGCCCTGGAAGATTTTCGACATCATGGCCCGCGGGGAAATTTCTGCGTTGCCGAACTTCATTTTCTCGCTCGAAAACAATCCCAGCTCTTTGAGTTCGCAGAGCAGATCGTAGTGCCCGGGATAGCGCAGGGTTTTTTCGAAGCACTCGCCCACCCGGCCTTCAAAGGTTTCGGGCAAGGTCGAAGTTCCGCCGGAGGTATGAAAGGCCACCAGCGGCGAGAAGCCGGCAATGTGAAAATCCTCCGGCTCGGTCAGGGGATCGATGGTGGTCAATTTCCCTTTGCGCAGGATGCGCGCCGGTTCCACATATTCGTTGATCAGACCTTCCACGGAGAAAACCAGCTGATAATGAAACGGGGGCGTGGGTCGTGCCGGCAAGCCGCCCACATAGAGCCGCAGGGCGTCGGCGCTTCCGCCTAAACGGCGCACCAATTCCCCGCCCAGAATCGACGCCATTCCCGGCGAAAGCCCGCAATCGGGAGCCAGGGCTACGCCGCGCTTCTCGGCCTTTTTCGAAAGCGCCAGTTCCTGCCGCACCACGGTATTGTTTCCACCCAGGTCGGCAAAGTGGCAGCGCGCCTCGACGGCCGCTCGCGCTAATCCCAGGTTCAGGAAATACGGCACCGCCGAGAGCGCCGCATCGTGGCCGGCCATCAGTTTCGCCGCAGCCTTTTCGTTGCTGGCTTCGAGCGCGACTGCCTTTACTTTCTTTTCGCCAACGATGCGGTTGACCCGCGCCGCCACGTCGCGGGCGCGCTTGGAGTCGCTGTCGGCCAGAGTTACGGAATTCACTTGCGGCGTCCGCGCCATATCAAACGCGGCCGCCGAGCCCATCATGCCGGAACCAATCACAAGCAGTTTCATGGAAGATCCCTCCCGAATTTCGATTTTGAATTTGCAGTGGTCCGAACTCTGCGCGTACGGATGGCGCAGTTTCGCGCAGCCAACTGACAATGAGAATGAGGTGAGCCGGAGCTAGTTGGGCTCAAGACATGACGACTAAGAAGGGACTAGAGACCGGCGGGAGCGATTCGCTCACAGCTGTAGCGGCGAAGATCGAGCCTCAGGAGTTTCACAGAAGATCATATCATCTTCGATCCGATTTTCTGATCTCGAGGAAACCGAAACCGGCTTCAAATCGCTGCGGAGAGTCCTCGATCCCATTTTCAAGAAGAAAAAAAAGGGAGAAGTGGTGCCTGTGCACATCCTGGGAACCTACGAGAAGCCGCAGTTTGGCCTGGACTTAGCCCAGAATGACCAGAAAAAGCCGAGCCGTAGCAAACTCCCGGCAAACTCTAACCGCTTCCCGACATCCTAACCCCGGTGAAAAATCCGCCCGAACGTCGGCAAGCATTCCCGCAATTCGTGAAGTGTGTGGGAGCGTTGTTAGCCTTATGCACTTTGGCAATTTTGGAGTGGGCCTGTGGAGGCTCCGGTTCGTCCGCGCCAACAACAATCGACCCAAGCCAGCCCACTTTCAGTCACATCGTTTTGCTGGTCGAGGAAAATCACAGCTATTCCGATGTGGTGGGCAGTTCGTCCATGCCCTATCTGAATAGCCTCATCTCGCAATACGGGCTGGCGACGCAATACTTTGCCAACACGCACCCTTCCCTTCCGAATTATTTCGTGCTCACAACCGGCCTCATGGAAAGTAATAACGACAACTTCGCAGGCTCCGTTACGGACGACAATGCAGTCCGGGAACTGGTCAAGGCAGGCAAGTCGTGGAAGGCCTATCTCGAGTCGCTTCCTTCTCCCGGCTATCTGGGCGGCGATACGGGAGGCTATTTGCGGCAACACAATCCCTTTGCCGATCTTTCGGACATACAAGAAAGCAGCGCGCAGGCGGATAACATGGTGCCCTTTACTCAATTCGCCACGGACCTGGCCAATAACGCTCTGCCGCAGTATTCTTTCATCGCACCCAATGCGAACGATGATGCTCACGACGGGACCCTCGCGCAGGCCGACTCATGGCTGCAAGCGAATATCGCGCCGCTGCTGGCCAGCTCCGCATTTCAAAGCAGCGGACTTCTGATCATAACGTTTGACGAGTCAGAGGACTCGGACGTGGAAAACGGCGGAGGCCACGTCGCCACCGTAATCATCAGCCCGCAGGCCAAGAAGGGATATCAATCCCAGACTCTCTACCAACATCAGAGCACGTTGCGGCTGATCTTTGCCGGCTCAGGCATGAATACTTTCCCCGGTATGTCTGCCGCGGCTCCTGATATGACAGAGTTCTTCACCGGAAATTAGCCAGATACCTCTCACTTAGGTAGTGGTGCAATCTTGAAAAAGTGGAGTCATCCCGTCTATAACCACGACGGCGGTGTCAAGGTCTAAATTGGCAACACGACTCCGGTAGCATCCTGCGATCGTTTGCCTTGCAGGGACCACGCACACAAATTGAAGCCAAATCGATTACAGTGAGTATTGAGGAGATGGAGATGTCCACATTGCTGGAGCGGGGCGGCGCAACCGCTCTCGATTACGCTGAAATTTCGCGGCGGCCACTGGACCCGGAACAGTGCGCGCTGGTAGTCATCGACATCCAGGAGAAACTGCTGCCACCAATTTTTCAGAAAGAACAACTGGTGCGCAATTCGCAGTTGCTGATTCGTGCGGCCGGCATCCTGAAAATTCCGGCGCTGGTCAGCACGCAATACGCGAAGGGCCTGGGCGAAACGGTTCCCGAGATCGCGTCGTTGCTGAGCGGGGTGGAAGTCACCGACAAAACCTTGTTCTCGTGCTTCGGCAGCGACGTGTTTTGTTCCCTGCTCAAGCGCTTGCCCGGCAACCGCAACACCCTTCTGCTGTGCGGCATGGAGAGCCACATCTGCGTCACGCAGACGGCGTTGGGCGCATTGCGCGAAGGCTATCTCGTGCACGTTGCCTCCGACGCGGTCAGCTCGCGCACGGAATGGAACTGGAAGATCGGACTCGACCGCATGCGTAGCGCGGGCGCGGTGATTTCTTCGACCGAGATGATGATCTATGAGCTGATGCGCTCGTCGTCATCGGCGGCGTTTAAGGATTTATTGCCGCATCTCAAAGGGTAATGGGGCGACGAGGTTTCAAAGACGAGGCCGATGTTTCTTTGAAACTTTGAAACCTTTCTCTGTCACTGCTCCGCTGGCTGCTCATCCTTCTTCTTCACTCGCACCACGGTGATCTTCGAGAAACCCTCCTGGAATGATGGCGGCTTGAGTTTGGCCGCCATGCGCCGCATCACGTCTTCGGGAACGACGCGGTCGCGCCGCTGGTGCCGCTCCACACAAACCTCCAGCGGGACATCGAAGAAAACCGCCTGCACTTCATACTTGTAATCTTTCGCGAGCTTGATCCAGTGCGCGCGCTCTTGCGGCGTCAGGTTGGTGGCATCCACATAATTCATCGGACGCTTGGCGATCAGGCGCGCTTTCAGCATCGATCGCAGGTTGGAGAAGACGAGATCCTGAAAGCGCTGTTCGCGGACGTCGTCAAACAACAGCGATCGCACCATGTCGCTGGAGAGCGGAACGATGTTGTGCCGCTTGAACCATGTACTTTTGCCCGATCCGGGCAGCCCGATGGCGAGCACGACGATTCCCTTGGGCGGTCGCGGCGGCGCTTCCGGAATGACGGCGGCCGGCGCAGAAGCTTGCGGCGCCGGAACCGCAGCCTCGGCGGCAGATGCTTTCGGCTCTTCGGAACCTTCGGCAGCTTCCCCCGCAGTGTCGGAGATCTGACCCTTCACCGCAGCCGGCGCAAAAGCCTGTGCCACGGCCTGCTCGCGTCCACGGCCACCGCGTCCGCGTCCACCGCGGCGGCGCCGGCCCCGTCCGCGCCGAGCATCCTCGCCGGCAGATGACGCTGCAGTCGGCCGGCTCTCCACGGCGGGCGCGTCTGCATCTTCGCGCCGGGATTCCAATGCAGGCTCGGGAACGTCGTTGCTCTCCGCTTCGCTGGCTCGCGTTTCCGCCGGCGGCTTCGGTACATCTTCGGCATCAAAATATGCCGGCTGCAGCGGCGGAGGCGCTGCCTGGCCTGCCTGCTCCGGATCTTTCTTTTTGCGGCGCTGTAAGCGCTCGCGCATCCATTTACGCATGTTCAGGCTTGTAACACACTTGGCAGCAGCGTCGCAATGCGCCGGGATGCTTTGCGTACCCACCTCGATCTCGTACCGCGCGCGGCGCCACGACATTTCAAGTACCGGCCTCTAAAATGACCCCTATGTCGAATGAGATTCCCTCCGCCCTCCGCGCGCAGAAATACATTTCGCTAACCACCTTTCGCAAGACGGGAGCGGGAGTGGCGACTCCAGTGTGGTTCGGGGAAGAAGACGGCAAGCTCTACGTGATGACGATGAGCGATTCGGGCAAGAGCAAACGGATTCGCAATAACCCTCAGGTGCGCGTGGCACCTTGCACGATGCGAGGAAAAGTCACCGGACCGGATTTCGCCGCAACCGCGCGCCTGCTTCCGCAAGAGGATTTCGCGCGGGCGCGCAAGACCATCACCCGCAAGTACTGGATGGCCTGGATTACGCAGCCCTTCTCGCGGGCCGATGCGTTTGTTGAAATAACTTTTGACTGAAGCTAAGTTTCAAAGTTTCAAGGTTGCAAGGTTTCAATTGCAAAGTTTCAGAGTTTCAAGTTTCGGAGTTTCAAAGTAAAAAGCTGAATCCACTTCCAGCTCCAGCCCCGGGAAGTCTTGCAACTTTGAAACTCTGAAACCTTGAAACTTTGAAACCTGCCCCGTGAAACCTGGCTTGTCTCACCAGTCGCCCGTCGTCAGATACTCATGAATGGAGTTGGCCGCGCGCCGTCCTGCGCCCATGGCCAGAATCACGGTCGCGCTTCCCGTGACAATGTCGCCTCCGGCAAACACGCCTTTGCGCGTGGTGCGCTGCGTCTCTTCGCTCGCCTGAATGTATCCTCGCTTGTTTGTGCCGAGACCCGGCGTGGTGCTCTGCACAATCGGATTGGCGCTGGTCCCGATGGCAATGACCGCGACCGAAAGCGGCAAATCGAATTCCGATCCTTCCTTCGGCACCGGCCGCCGCCGCCCGGAGGCATCGGGCTCGCCCAGTTCCATGCGCACGCAGCGCGCCGCCGTCAGCCACCCTTTGCCGTCGGAAAGAAATTCCACGGGCGCGGTCAGCATCTGGAAATCGATCCCCTCCTGCCGCGCGTGATGCACTTCCTCGGCCCGCGCCGGCATCTCGGCATCGCTGCGCCGGTAGATGACATACGCCTTGCGCGCGCCCAGCCGCAGCGCGGAACGAATCGCGTCCAGAGCCGTATTGCCACCGCCGATCACCGCGACATCTTTGCCGTGCAGATCAAGCATGGGCTCGTCATACACAGGAAACTTGTACGCCTTCATCAGATTGATGCGGGTCAAGAATTCATTTGCCGAATACACTCCATTCAAATGCTCTCCCGGAACGTTCATGAACTGCGGCAACCCTGCGCCCGTGCCGATATACACCGCGTCGTAGCCTTCTTCCTCGATCAGTTCGTCGATGGTCACCGTCCGTCCCACGACCACGTCGGTCTCAAACTCCACGCCCATTTCGCGCATGTAATCGATCTGCTCGCGCACGATCTGCTTGGGCAGGCGAAATTCAGGAATGCCGTAGACCAGCACGCCGCCAATCTCATGCAGCGCCTCAAAGACGCGCACCTTGTGGCCCTTCTGGATCAGGTCTCCAGCGACGGTAAGGCCCGAGGGCCCGCTGCCCACCACCGCAACTTTCTTTCCGGTGGGCGGGATGTTCGGCACCACGTGCGTTCCCATGCGCTGCTCGTAGTCGGCGACAAAGCGTTCCAGATATCCGATTCCCAACGGCTTGACCTTTTTCGACAGCAGGCATTTGCCTTCGCATTGGTCTTCCTGCGGGCAGACGCGCCCCGTCACCGCAGGCAGCACGTTGGCTTCGCGGATCTTCGCCGCCGCGCCGAGAAAGTCCCCAATCACGATTCTCTGGACGAACTCCTTCACGTCGATACCCACCGGGCAGTTATCCGTGCAGGTCGGCTTGGCGCACTCCAGGCAGCGCAGGGCCTCCTGCTGCGCCAGCTCCGCGCTATAGCCCAGGTTCACCTCTTCAAAATTGTGCGCCCGCACTTCCGCCGGCTGCTCGGGCATCAACTGCCGCGGAACCTTGATGCGCTCCTTGGGCAACAGCGGATTCGCCGATTTCTTGGCCGTAGTGCTCATCGTTGCTCTCCTTGCCGGTCGGAAGAACTGGCGGCGCAGGCATGCTCGCCTTCCTGCACCGCCTTCTTGCGAGCCTCTTCAAACTCGGCCATCGACCGCTGCTCGGCATCGCGGTACATCGAGTTACGCCGCACCAGCACCGCAAAATCCACTTTGTGCGCGTCGAACTCCGGACCATCCACACAGGCGAACTCGCTCTTGCCGTCGATCATCACGCGGCAGCCCCCGCACATGCCGGTACCGTCGATCATGATCGGATTGAGGCTGACCACGGTGTGAATGTTTTCCTTGCGCGTGACCTCGGCCACAGCCTTCATCATCACGATCGGCCCGACCGCAACCACCAGGTCGATGCGCGTGCCGTTATCAATGAGTTGCCGCAGCTTGTCGGTGACGAAGCCCTTGTCGGCGTAGCTGCCGTCATCAGTGGTGATCATCAACGCGTCGCTGACGGCGCGCATCTCGGATTCGAGGATGACGAGTTCCTTATTTCGCGCGCCCACGATCGATAAAACGCGATTGCCGGCGCGCTTCAGCGCCGCTGCCGTGGGATACGCCATCGCCGTGCCCACTCCGCCGCCCACCACGACGACCGTCCCATAATTCGCAATCTCCGATGGCTTGCCCAACGGCCCGACCACGTCGAGTATCGAATCCCCAGTCTCCAGCGAGTTGAGCAGGTTCGTGGTTTTGCCGGCCGCCTGCACCACGATGTTGATCGTGCCGCGCTCCGGGTTGGAGTTCTCGATCGTGACCGGAATCCGCTCGCCCTCTTCGTAGATGCGAAGAATGACGAACTGTCCGGGCTTCTGTTTGCGCGCGATCCGGGGCGCTTCGATGACGAATCGTTTGATCCCCGGCGCAAGGAATTCAGCGTGGATGATTTTGAACACAGACGCTCCGCGAGTGAAGATTCCCCCGACGGATTCATTGTGTTCGGAATCACGCGGCACAGGCTGTGATCTGGATCACACGAGGCTGTGCGGAGCCATTCGTAGTGCCGCCGTCTCGGCGGCTGTCCCGGCGGGCATCTTGGCCGCCGGGCCAACGCGGCCATTTATTCGCCCTTGGCGTTGTCATCCTGAGGCCCGCGTCTTTGGCGGGCCGAAGGACCTGTGCATTTCGCTGCAAGTTACATAGGTCCTTCGCTTCGCTTGATTGCATAACAACGTTGGCCCGTCGCGAGTAGATTGGTATGCGATGAACCAAGACCAAGGCTCGTGAGAGGAGCCAACGTCATGTTGATTATAGGATGCGATTTCCATCCTGGGTTTCAGCAGGTCGCGATCTTTGACAATCTAACGGGAGAGATTCAAGAAAAGCGGTTGCAGCACCGTGCCGAAGCGGAGCAGTTTTACCGGTCGCTGGCGGGCCAGGAAGTGCGGGTGGGGATGGAGGCTTGCGGGCACTATCCGTGGTTCGAGCGGCTGCTGGCGGAACTGGGCTTCGAGTTGTGGTTCGGCGATGCCGCCAAGATCCGGGCCAGCGTAGTGCGCAAGCAGAAGACGGACCGGAGGGACGCGGAGCATCTGCTGGAGTTGTTGCGGCAAGACCGGTTTCCGCAGATCTGGGTGCCGAGTCTGCAGGTGCGGGACGTGCGGCAGTTGCTGGTGCATCGCCACAAGCAGGTGCAAGCGCGGACCCGTACGAAGAATCAACTGCAGGCCATGGCGCTGAGTCACGGGGTGCAGAAAAAACGCAAGCTGTGGAGCAAGGCAGGGCGCGCGGAGTTGGAGCAGTTGCCCTTACTGCCCTACGCGGCCGAGCGGCGCAAGCGGTTGCTGGAAGCGCTGGACGGGCTGGAAGCGGAAATCAGCGAGCTGGACCGGCGCGTCTGGGAAGAAGCGCGGCAGCGGCCGGAGGCGGTGCGGCTGATGACGCATCCAGGAGTGGGACCGGTAACGGCGTTGGCCATGGTGCTGACCCTGGGGCCGGCGGAACGATTCGAATCGGGCAAGCAAGTGGGCAGTTATTTTGGCCTGATTCCGAGCGAAGATTCCAGCGGCGGAAAACAGCGGCTGGGCAGGATCAGCAAACAGGGCAGTTCGTTTCTGCGCTTTTTGCTGGTGGAAGCGGGACAGACGGCGGCGCGTTACGATCCGCAACTGAAACGCTTCTATCGCCGCCTGGCGGTGCGCAAGAATCGCAGCCTCGCCAAGGTGGCCGTGGCCAGAAAATTAGCCACGCGGTTGTACCTGATGTTGCGCGAAGACTGGACGTACGCGCAACTCTATCAGGCCGTCATGCAGGTGAGCCCGAGTCATTCTGTGGCCGGCGAGTAACGGAGCCGAGCGCTTGAGTGGGCAGCCTGCCTCCCTGAAGCGTCAGGGAGATCGAAGTGAATAATCGTGGGCGCAAGTACCGAAGAGATGGATGGTGGGACCTGAGGTCCCGCTGCAAGATTGAATCGAGTGACGAGCTTGGTCTGGACATCAAAAACGTTCTACGAGAGCGAAATGGCGCTTTTGTAACACCCAAAGCGTCCACGCCGGAGTGTGGGCAAAATTCGCTTGACAGAGTACAACGTCGTTAGAGACAGGATGACAACGGCCTTAGTTCTCTTCCGGCTTGAAGATCACTCCCTGGCTGGTCTTGCTGTTCATCACCACGCGCAGCGGCTGCGAGAACTGCAGATGCCGCACGCATCCGTGCTCTTCGACCGCGGACTGCTGGGTCAGCCATTGCCAGTCGATCGATCCTTCCCCGGCGTCGGGATTCACTGTGAAGTAGCCGACCTGAAAGGCGGTGAGATTCTGGAAGAAGTGGCTGCCCTGCGAGGGCGTGACGCGAAAGTCGCGGAAGCCGGCTTCGACAATGGCGCGCGCCCCGGAAATTTCGTCCCACTCGACGGGGATGCCCAGCCAGGGATCGTTCGATCCCCAGCGCCCGACTCCGATCAGCAGGTACGGACGATTCTCGGAATTGAGCGTGGCATTGAAACGCGCCACCGCCTCGGCCACTTCCCGGCTGCGGCTGCGCTCGAAGCGGTGCGAATCGACCACCACAATGTCGTGCAAGTTCTCGATCCGCCCGTTGCCTAAGACTTTTGTACTCTGGCAGATGATCTGCGCCGGATCGACCTCGCCAATCGCGAGGTCCTGATGATCGCGCGCCAGCGTGAGCGGACGGATCTGAAGGAATCCAAACTCGGCGGGTTCTTCCCCATGCGGCAGGCTGACGGCAAACTCAATCTCCACCGGATTGCCCAGTGCGTCTTCGCCCGCGCGCACCAGCACTTCCAGAATCGCCGCCAAAGGAAAAATGCCGTGCTTCAGCATAGGCGCGAAAGTCACCAGGCGCGAGCCCGGCCGGCTCAGGCCGTCGTAGACC
>CAVWHT010000024.1:0-12950 GCA_963754885.1 uncultured Acidobacteriota bacterium
TCCCCGTCCCTGCGGACGCGGACCGGGCGCAGGAAATTGCTTGAGCTGTTCGCGCAACTCCTCGGTCTCCTCGTGCAGCTTGTCGAACAGTCCGTCGATATTGGGCCAATCAAAACCGGCCTGCGCAGCCCGTGAACTCAGCTTGTAAGCTTCGAGCAGCGACGGCATGGCGGAAGAAACTCCGGCAAGAATCGAATGCTTTTCATGTTCAGCGGAGCCCGCGCCAGCTGCGCCCTGCTTTTTCTTCTCCTCCACCTTCAAGGCTTCCCAGTTGCGCTTGACCTCGGCGGAAGTATCGGCCTTCACATCGCCAAAGACATGCGGATGGCGGTTGATCAGCTTGCTCGAAAGGCGATCCAGAACGTCGTCAATCGAAAAGGAAGATTGTTCCTTCGCCATCTCCGCGTAGAACAGCACTTGCAGTAGCAAATCCCCGAGTTCGCCGGCTAGTTCAGGCCAATCGCGATTATCGATCGCCTCTAGAACCTCATAGGTCTCTTCGAGGGTGTAAGGCTTGATGGAATCGAAGGTCTGTTCGCGGTCCCAGGGACATCCTCCGGGGGCACGCAGCCGCTCCATGATGGCGACCGCCCGCTCAAACCGTTCTCCTGTAGTGGGCATTCGGCAACCAATGTAAATGACTGGAGAGGCTACAAGCAACGCGGCCGGCACACGTGCGAGAACTCGCCAACCGGTCCACTCGACGCCGCATCCTAAAATCCGACACGACTTCGCTCATTTTGCGAATGCCGGGTCACGTTACTTCCGGCACCACTCCACCACTGTCGCGAGTGGAATCGCGCTCGCACACATGTGGGACTATCGTGACCTTCATCTTTGCCGCGCAAAGGCGCACAATCAGAACAATGGGCGTGCAACGGTATCTCCCGGCGGCCTAGAGCCTGTTGTTGGGACGCTCTTTTTCTAACCCCATTCATGACCTTAGCCGTCAAACCCCGGGCCTTATTAGATGGACAGCACTTCCACGTGGTGGTCATTGGAGGCGGAATCAACGGCGTAGCTGTGGCGCGGGAGTGTGCCCGCGCCGGCAAGCGCACCCTGCTGCTCGAGCAGAATGATTTTGCCTCGGGCGTGACCAGCCGTTCCACCCGCATCATCCACGGCGGGCTGCGCTACCTGGAGCATGGGGAGATCGGCCTGGTGCGCGAGTCGGTTCGGGCGCGCGAACGCCTGCTGCGCGAGCGACCGCACCTGGTCCATCCCGTCCAATTTCTCTTTTTGCTGAACGAGCAAAGCCGACGCAGCGCCATGATGGTGCGCGCTGGCCTCTGGCTCTACCGGCGCATTGCCGGAAAAAAATCGGAGAACCTGGGCGAAATGGAGTTGGCGCGGGTTCAGCGCGCCCTCGATTCCGGCCATCACTGGCAGATGCTCAATTACGAGGATGCGCAGTGCGAGTTCCCCGAGCGGCTCACCGCCGAGTGGATGACGGAAGCGGCCGAGGCGGGAGCTGTCGTCCGCAATCATTCGGAGGTGCTGGCCATTGACGTTGCCCAGGGACGCGCCCGCGGCGTGCTGTTTCGCGACCGCATCACGGGAAAAGACCAGCGGGTCGATGCGGGATGGATTTTGAACTGCACCGGACCGTGGGCCGACCGCATCTGCCAGCGTTCAACGGTCCGCACCCGCAGGCCCATGCTGGGCGGAGTGCGCGGATCGCACATCGTGCTGCCGCGTTTTTCCGGCGCTCCCAACGCAGCCCTTTACACCGAGGCCGACGACGGTCGTCCCGTCTTCGTTCTGCCGTGGAATGAGCAGGTCCTGGTGGGCACGACGGAAGTTCCCGACAATGGCGATCCCTCGCGCACCGCGCCGTCGAAAGAGGAGATCGAATATCTGCTGCGCATTGCGGCCAAGCTGTTTCCCAAGGCACGGCTGTCGCCGAGCCAGATCAAGTATGCATTCGCGGGCGTGCGCCCTTTGCCGAATTCCCCCGGAAACAAGCCATCTTCTGTCACCCGGCGGCATTTCCTGCACGACCATGCCGACGACGGCGCGGCGCGGCTGATCTCAATCATTGGCGGCAAGTTGACCACCGCGGCTCCGCTGGCGCGCGAGTGCGCGCGCAAAATCGGCATCGCCGTGAAAGAGCCGACCGCTTTCGCGGTGGGCCCGGGAAGCGCTCTCGATCCGGTGGTGGACCAGGAAGTTTTGCAAATCGCGCAAGCCGGTTCGCTGAGCGAAGAGACGGCTCGCGGCCTGATGGAATGGCACGGCCACCGCGCTATGGAGATCGCCCGCATGGCCTTGGTCAGCGCGGAATTCCGGGCGCCGATCTGTCCGCACTCCTCTCACATCGTGGCCGAAGTGATCGAAGCCTACCGCAGCGAATTTGCCGTGACTCTAGCCGACGTGTTGCTGCGCCGCGTTCCGGTCGCGCTCGGCGCTTGCTGGTCGGAATCGTGCAGTCGCGAGGCCGCCTTGCGCATTGGCGCCGCGATGGGATGGAATGATCAGGACCTGGGAGGGAACCTGGAAGCGTTCGAGACCGAACGCGCGGCCTTCCTGCAGCGGCCATCTGCCGGAATCTCCGCGCTGGAAGCGGCGGCTGATTAGAGCCTGTCTCATAAATTGTTTTGGGAAGGGCACGCCTTCAGCCGTGCCGTTACAGGATTGGTTTTGGGAAGGGCACGGCTTTCAGCCGTGCCGCTATCGATCAGTAAAAACGCGGGCTTTAGCCCCTGAGGGCCTCTGCTTTGCAGACTATGTATGAGACCAGTTCTAGTGAAATCCAGCCAGCGTGCACGCCAACAGATTCGTGTCGTCGGAAATAATTCCATCCACTCCGGCCTGCGCGAAACGGTGCATCGCCTGCGAATCATTTACCGTCCATACCAGAATTTTTTCCCCGGCGTTTCGGATCATGGAGATACCTTCGGGATCGACCAGCTTGTGATGCGGAATCACGTACTCGACCGGAAGTTCCTTCCAGCGCGACAGTTCAGCGCGCGTCTCGCAGATCAATCCCAGGGGAATGGCACTGTCTTGCGCGTGCATTTGCCGCAGCACTTCCGAGAGGAAAGAAGAAACAACAAATCCCCGCTGCGGCGGAAACTTCCGCAACATCGTGGCGACCATCGCTTCCGGCCCGGCAACTTTGAGTTCTATATCCAGAAACGCTCGCTGGTGATAGCGGGCGAGAATGTCCTCCAGACGGGGCAAAGCGGGCAGTTGTTCAGCGCGAACCTGCGCAATTTCGATGCCGCCAATCTCCGGGTCGTGGCAGACGACCGCCGATCCATCGGCCGTGAGCCGCACATCGAATTCAAATCCATCACAGCCGTCGGCCAGCGCCCGATCGAACGAAGGCAGAGTATTTTCGGGAATGGACCGAAGGGCACGCGCGCCGCGATGGCCGAGAAGCAACGGGCGCGGAATCCGGTCTGGCATGCATCAGTCGAGATCGAAATCGCGGATCGGCTTGCCGGTGTCGGGAGATTCCTTCGCCTTTTTCAAGGCCTCCTGAAATCGTTTCTCCAGCAGATCGGAGGCGTGTTTCTGGGCCTCCACCGACTGCTGAAAAATCGACTCGCGGCGGCTGTCCTGTTCGCGCATAGCCTTGGCGGCAGCCTCGATGTCGTTAAACGTCTTCGGCTTCACCGCCGCGGTATGCGCGATGACCGCGCGCGTTTCGATATCGACTTTCAGCACAGCACTGCAACACGGACAGGTTACTTCGAAGTTTTCATGCTTCTTGGGCATTTGAGCGAATGATACAGCAAACGGCGGCATGTTGCCCCGGAGGTTCTCTGCGATCTCTGCGAATCCTCCGCGATCTCAGCGGTTAAAGCTTTTCCGCAGATCGCCGGGGAACTCTCCAAGGACCACTCACACTCGATGTCGGTGCCTCTTGACCAGAAGGTTTCCCGATCGTTTCCGGTAGGAAGGAACCCGCCGAGGATGTAATATCCAATTCCAGGGCCTCTAGGAAAGCAGCCCTCGGGGCGTGTTTCCAACCCATGACGCTATCTGCTGCAGCGACGGCGATTTCCGGATTCGCCCGAACTACTCGGGCGGCAGCGGCGATCTATCCGGCCGCTCGCGCCCATGCCACGCTATTCTTTGGCATCGCTATCGCGGTTTCCTATCGCGAGTCGCGGCAGGATGCCTACGATATTCTTTGGGCGGTGGTATTCGGCTTCGCAACTCTCAATATTTTGGCCCTGGCGGCCCGCCGCATGGAACCGGGCCGTCGCGGCCTCTCTTTCGGCGAGTTGATGGCCGTGGGCGTAGTCGCGCTCTCCGTCATCTTGCTCTCCTGGGAGATGCTGAACTCGCTGCACATCTTCCCCATCAAGCTCCGTCACTGAAACGTCAAACAAGTGCGGACAGTTTGCCTCAGAAGGTTCCTCAGCGATCTCAGCGAATCCTCGGCGGCCTCTGCGTTTAAGATTTTTTCCCAGCGGGAGTTGGTTACTATAGAAATTCATGTCCAAACCGCGGTTCCTTTTCTTCGATGTGGGAAACACACTGCTGTTTCCCAATCGTGCCCGCATGCTGGCTCCGTTGCCCGAGAAGAGCCATCCCACGCTTGCGGCCTGGCAGGCTCTGGAGCGCCGCACCAAGCGGGAATTCGATCAGGGCATGATTGGCGGTAAGGTCGATCACGGCTTCTGGTGGACGTTTCATACCCACCTGCTCCAGCAACTCAACGCCACGGACGTCCGGGTGCGCGACACTCTGGTCGTAAACACGCAGAACTCCGCCAACTGGGACCAGATTCTGCCGGGAACGCGCGAAGCGCTGGAAAGAATCTGCCAGCAGTACCCGATTGCGGTAATCTCCAATGCCGACGGAAAAATTGATGCGGTGCTTCGGCGCTGTGGAATTTTCGATTGCTTTGCCAGCATCACCGACTCGGGGATTGTGGGCCATGAGAAGCCGCATCCGGCCATCTTTGCGGCGGCCCTGCGGGAGATGAACGCCGATCCCGCCGAGAGCCTCTACGTGGGCGACGTGTATTCTGTCGATTATCTTGGAGCTCGCGGCGCGGGCATGCAGGCAGTGCTCTTCGATGTTGCCGGGGCTTACCGCGAGCGGGATTTTCCCCGCGTGGAATCGCTCGGCGAGTTGGAAAATTGGCTTGCACACAAAGAGTGATTTGGGCTGCGCGCTCGAAGTGGTGGGATTTGGGGTTGGGTAGGGATGCTTCGACTGCGGTTGAGCTTCGCTTCGCGACGCTCAATCCTCGCTCAGCATGACAGCGCTACAAAGGAGCAAGGTGCATGGTACCAGCGAGGGAAAATAAAAACGCTACAGCTCCAGAATCTGGTGGTCGTGGCAGTCCGAGTGGATGATTCCGTACAGTTCGTGCAGAAATTCTCTGCCGTAACGCGCGAAGAAATAAATCCCCCCGATCGCGCGCTCCTGCAGCCCTTTGTCGGGATAGAGCGATTGGCAGAGATGCGCGGCATGCCGCGTTACTAGTTCACCTTTTTGGGCTTCTGCGCGCGCCGCCTGCGCATACAGCTTTTCCAACTGGTGCTGCATCTTGGAGCGCGAGGTTTCCGCGGCGTCGACCAGGGTGCGGTCGAGCTTTTCCAGCTTGTCTTTGACCGCGGCGAAATTCGAGTCGAACGATTGCTTGGCCGCTTCAAACGCGGCTTGCAGATCGGCGGGCAGGCTGCGCGTGGCGATCTCGCGCCGCAACTCCTCCGGCCCCGCAAAGACATCCGTCACCGAGAGCGCGTGCTTCTCCAGCAACCGCTGCACCTTCGGCTCAACGATCGTGGCTGAGAATCGCGGTACCACCGGCGTCACCCGGCCTGACAGAGATTTGTAGACGGCAGCCGCTTGTGCGAAGTAGGCCGCTTCCGCCGCGCCCCCAGTGTAGGCAAGTGTGGGCAAAAGATAATCCTGCACGATCGGTCGCAGCAGCACGTTGGGGCTGAACTGTTCGGGATGCGCTTCGATTTGTGCCAGCAAATCCGTGCGCGAAAGTCTTTCCGCGGCGGCTTCTCCGTCGATGACAAATTCCTCAGCATGATCGCGGCGGTGGATGGGCACGCGCGCCCCGTTCCGCGTAGTAAATAAAAGCACGGATGATTCGGTAACCTTCACCTGCTGGTGATAACCGGCCGCTTCCAGCGCCGCGCCCTGCTTTAGAAGTGCGCCGCTCAATTCTGCCGCATGCTCGACCGCCGCGCGATACATCGGGACTGAAATCCGCGCCAGTTCCGGATCGGAAGCATCCAGCACGATAACGCCCCAGTCCGCAAAAATGCGGGTGTAGAGGCGGGCAAACGCGGAACCCAGCGTTTCGCCGGGGCGATAACATTCCTCGAGGAATTGCGCCGCTTCGCTCTCTCCGAGCAATGCCACCGCTTGCTCAACCACGGCAACGATCTCCTGATCAAGCCGCACCGCGCTGACCGCCGCTCCGGGCATATCGTGGCTCAACGTCGCGAGAACCTGCAGAGTTCCATCCGCCGCCGGCAGCGCCACGTGATTGACTTCGGCGAGGTCGTGATCGTAAGTGGCGAGCCAGAAAACCGGGACCGCGTCGATCCCCGCAGCGCTCGCCTCTTCCGCGAGTTTGACGGCGGTGAGCGCCTTGTACAACGCAAACATCGGCCCGCCAAAGAGTCCCACCTGCTGTCCCGTAACGACTGATGCCGCGCCTTGGCGCAAGCGCTCAAGATTGCTCAGGGTTTCCGCCGAGGCTCCCCACGATTGGTTCTGCCGTTCTAGGATGCGGGCGACCTGCGCGCGGCGACCGTCCTCGTAAGAAATCTTGCCAGCTTCTTCTTTCATCCACTCTGCAAAATAGGGCGATCGCGGATAAAAGGGCTGAACGTTTGGAGAGTAGGCCAGAAAATCGGCGAAAAGGCGCGTGGTGTGCGGGATTTGCGAGAACGGAAGACAGTGAGCCTTCACTGGCAACGCTCCTCACACGGGGTTGTTGCGGATGATTGCATGAGGTATTGGACGTACGACTTCATAGTTAGTGAGAAAGTGCGCCCTACTTGAGATGCCCGCAGGAGCGTCAAGATGCAAGATATGATGCACACGCGCAGAAAGCAAATTGGGATTCGCGTCCCTGCGTACTGAAAGACGCGATCCGCTTGGCCAAAAAGGCTTCCGGCCGCCGCCGAGTGGCCAGCCACTTCCGTTATTGTGAGAAGCAAATGAACCCGCTATGATGCCTGCGTTCCAGCGCGGGGCAATCCCGCGTGCACGAATCATTCCAACAAACTGCAGCGAAGCGGAGGCTCCGGATGGATGGCTCACAGGTTCTGTCGTTGCTGTTCGCCCTGATCGTAGGAATTTTTGTACTCGGCACCATTTTGAGCGGATTCTTCCAGGTACAGACTGCGGAGGCGGTGGTGGTGCAGCGCATGGGCAAGTTCGAGCGCGTGGCCGGAGCGGGCATCAACTTCAAAATGCCGTGGCTCGACCAGATTGCCGGGCGCATCGATCTGCGCGTGCAGCAACTCGCACTCAACGTCGAGACCAAAACCAAGGACAACGTCTTCGTGAAGATTCCCGTGTCGGTGCAGTATCACGTGATTCCCGACCATGTGTACGAGGCGTTCTACAAGCTGGCCAATCCGCGGCAGCAGATTTCGTCGTATGTGTTCAACGTGATTCTCGGGCACGTGCCCAAGATGAATCTCGACGACGCGTTTTTGCAGCAGTCTGATATCGCGGTGGCGATCAAGCAGGGACTCGACGACGTGATGCGCACCTACGGCTACGCCATCGACCAGGCACTCGTGACCGACATTCAGCCCGACGACAAGGTCAAGGCCGCAATGAACGAAATCAATGCCGCCCAGCGCGAGCAGGTCGCAGCTACGGCGCGCGGCGAAGCGGAAAAGATTCTGAAAGTGAAACAAGCCGAGGCCGAGGCCGAGAGCAAGGCGTTGCAAGGTCAGGGCATCGCCAACCAGCGCAAGGCAATCATCGAAGGTCTGAAAGATTCGGTGGAAGCGTTCTCCAAAGCGGTGGAAGGATCCACGCCGCGAGACGTGATGATGCTGGTGCTCGTGACCCAGTATCTCGACACGATGAAAGAAATCGGCAGCAACGACAAGAGCAACACGATCCTCATGTCGCACTCGCCGAGCGCAGTGACCGACCTTTACCGGCAGATGCAGGACGCAGTGCTGATCGGCCAGAAAATGGCGAATCCCGGCCAGTGATCAGGGACGCAGTGTGTGGAGGAGCGGTGCGTCAGCTCCGTACAGGGATGAATGCTGTAGGGTCTTGAACGCGCAATGCGCCCTCTTCGAACGTCACTGGAAAAATTTCGGTTGACACTGCTCCCTATCGTTTTATAATTATTCTCATCCGATAATCATGCGCCTCGCCCATGAACAGTTCCGTGAGTTAGCCGCGAAGCATGGTTTGGCGGTCACGCACCAGCGCCAGGTCGTCTATGAGGCCGTCATCGCTTCTCACGGGCACTTTTCCCCGGAAGACATTTACGCCACGGTCCGGCGTCGCATTCCGTCCATTTCTCTCGCCACCGTTTACAACAATCTCCGTCTCTTCGTGGAGCGCGGCCTTCTGCGAGAGGTCTCGCCGCACGCCTCCACCTTGTTGGTGGACGGCAATCTCGAGCCGCATCATCACCTGGTTTGCTCGCGCTGCAAGTCGGTGCAAGACATCGAAGGTGATTTCATCGATTTCAAACGCTTATCTCCGCACGTTCCGCAGGGATTTGATCTGACGCAGCCCGTGGTTGAGGTCTTCGGCTTCTGCCGACGCTGCAGCGCCAAAAGGTAGCTTTTTCACGCAGTACGCAATCAAAATTCGAAGGATGAAAACATATGGAAAATACACTCGCGACTTCATCGGGGACTGTTGTTCCCGAAGCTAAAGAAAAAAACACAGCAAGCGAATCCAAATGCCCATTTGCGCACGGCGTTCGCAATTCCTACACCAATGTTGATTGGTGGCCGAATCAGGTGAACCTGAAGGTTCTGCACCAGCATTCCCCACTGTCCGATCCGATGGGCAAGGAGTTCAATTACGCGGAAGAGTTCAAAAGCCTCGACCTGAATGCCGTGATCAAGGACCTGCGTACCTTGATGACCGACTCGCAAGAGTGGTGGCCGGCCGACTTTGGCCACTATGGCCCGCTTTTCATTCGCATGGCGTGGCACAGTGCGGGTACCTACCGCATCGGCGACGGCCGCGGCGGGGCGGGATCCGGTCAACAGCGCTTCGCGCCGCTCAATAGCTGGCCCGACAATGTAAACCTCGACAAGGCGCGCCGGCTGCTGTGGCCGATCAAGCAAAAGTATGGGAAGAAAATCTCCTGGGCCGACCTCATGATTCTCTCCGGCAACGTCGCACTCGAATCGATGGGCTTTAAGACCTTCGGTTTTGGCGGCGGCCGCGAGGACGTTCTGGGAGCCGGAAGAGGACATTTACTGGGGCCCTGAAGGTAAGTGGCTGGCGGACGAGCGCTACAGCGGCGACCGTGATCTTGCGAATCCGCTAGCTGCTGTCCAAATGGGTCTGATCTATGTGAATCCGGAAGGGCCGAACGGAAAGCCCGACCCAATCGCTGCGGCCCGCGATATCCGCGAGACCTTCGCCCGCATGGCGATGAACGACGAAGAAACCGTGGCGCTCATTGCCGGCGGTCACACGTTCGGCAAGACCCACGGCGCTGCCGATCCGAACAAGTATGTCGGCCCAGTGCCGGAAGCCGCCGGCATCGAGGAGCAGGGCCTCGGCTGGAAGAGCAAATTTGGCACGGGCAAAGGGGATGACACCATCGGCAGCGGCCTGGAAGTCATTTGGACCACCTCGCCGACGAAGTGGAGCAACAACTTCTTCACCAACCTGTTCAGCTACGAATGGGAACTGACGAAGAGTCCAGCCGGTGCGCATCAATGGACACCGAAAAACAACGCAGGCAACGGTACAGTTCCGGATGCCCACGATCCCTCAAAGCATCATGCGCCATCCATGCTAACCACGGACCTCGCCTTGCGCTTCGATCCTGCGTACGACAAAATTTCGCGGCGCTTCTACGAGCATCCGGATCAGTTCGCGGACGCGTTTGCCCGGGCATGGTTCAAGCTGACGCATCGCGACATGGGGCCGATCTCGCGCTACCTCGGCCCGCTCGTTCCGAAGGAGCCGCTGGTGTGGCAAGACCCTGTTCCTGCCGTCGATCATAAATTGATCGGCGAGAAGGAAATTGCCGCGCTCAAGGCGAAGATCCTGGCCTCCGGACTGTCGATCTCCCAACTGGTCACGACTGCCTGGGCGTCGGCGGCATCGTTCCGTGGCTCCGACAAGCGCGGTGGGGCGAACGGCGCGCGCATTCGTCTCGCGCCGCAAAAGGATTGGGAAGTGAACCAGCCGGCCGCACTGGCGAAGGTTCTCAAGAAGCTGGAGGCGATCCAGAAGGAGTTCAACGGCTCCCCGTCTAATGGGAAGCCCAATGGGAACAAGTCCAACGGGAACAAAGCCCGAAACAAAGGAAAGCAGGTCTCGCTCGCCGACCTGATCGTGCTCGGCGGCTGCGCGGCCGTCGAGGAAGCTGCGAAAAGGGCCGGACATAAAGTGAAGATTCCCTTCTCGCCGGGGCGCACGGATGCTTCGCAGAAGCAGACCGACGTGCACTCCTTCGCCGTAATGGAGCCCATCGCTGACGGGTTCCGCAACTACCTTCGCAGCGGACAGATCCTGTCGGCTGAGGAGTTCCTGGTGGATCGGGCGCAGTTGCTGACCCTGACTGCCCCCGAGATGACGGTTCTCGTTGGTGGCCTGCGTGCGCTGAATGCGAACTTCGGGCAGACCAAACACGGCGTCTTCACCAAGCGGCCCGAGACGCTGACGAATGATTTCTTCGTCAACCTGCTCGACATGAATACGAAGTGGGAGCCCTCCTCTACATCCGAAGGCGTGTACGAGGGGCGCGACCGCGCGACCGGCAAGGTCAAGTGGACCGGCACGCGCGTCGATCTCGTCTTCGGTTCGAACTCCCAACTCCGTGCGCTAGCCGAAGTCTATGCAAGTAACGACTCGAAGGAGGCGTTTGTGAAAGACTTCGCCGCGGCATGGAACAAAGTAATGAACCTCGATCGCTACGACCTTGCCTGAACTCGGCGAAAGAGAGTGCTGTCAACTTCGTGCTGTTGTTGGGATCAGCGAACGGCGGGTGGCTCAGCTTTTGATCTCGCGGGCGGCGACAACACAGAGGGTGCCCCGTCCTTCGCGCAGTTTGCGAAGGGCGGGAGCCTCGAGTGTGGGGCACCAAAAGGGCGGGTGGCCGAGGTTTCGATCTCGCCGTCAGAAACACCGTGGGTGACCCATTCTTCGCGCACTTTGCGAAGAGCGGGAACCACGAACCCCCGCGCAACGGGTTTCAAGCCAGCAGGGACAAAAGTCGTGTCGGCAGCATCGCGACCCGCCCCTGCAAAAAACGTGTTCGGTCCCATGACATCCTTTACACACTATCCCCGGACATCCTTTACACTCTGGCGACGCGGCGGTCGGCTCAGGCTTCGATCTCGCTGATGTCAGAAACACCGTGGGGTGCCCCGTTCTTCGCGGACTTTGCGAAGAGCGGGAACCACGAACGTGTGCACAACGGGCATCAAGCCGGAAGGGACAAAGTCGAGTCGTCACCATTGCCACCCGCTCATGCAAAAAACGCAAGAGCCTGCCCCGAGCGGCGTCGAAGGGACGCGGCAGCCCAGCATAGACGGTGCACCCCGCCAGTCGGCAGTGCCCTAGTTTGGGCAATAATTCACTTTACTCGACCATGCGGCAAGAGGATGATTGCCCTTTCGGAGACGTGTCCCCGAAAGAATAGTGGAACTGTATGGCTTGGGCCGCGCGAATCCACAGCAAAGGACGGATAGACCGTGCTGGGCGAGCGCTCATCTCGCCGGAGACTCCTGCGGCAGAGGGGGAGTTCGTGGATTATGTGGACCGTCTAAAAGTCGCGCCGGCAGTATCGCTCCCCGCCCTTGCAAAAGACGTGTTCGGTCCCATGACATCCTTTACACACTGTCCCCGGACATCCTTTACACTCCGGCGCGTGGCGGTCGGCCCTGGCTTCGATCTCGCTGATGTCAGAAACACCGCGAAGGTGCCCGATCCGTCTTTCGGCGAGCCGACCGTTTCATTCACCTACACGCCCACCGGCCAACGGCTTTCGATGGTCGACGCCAGCGGCACCACCAACTACAACTCCTACGACAACCGCGACCGTGTGCTCACGAAAGCCACGCCGGAAGGCACGCTGAGCTACACTTACGACGCCCACGGCAATGTGCTGACCATCGCGTCATCGAACACGAACGGCGCTTCGATGACCTATACTTATGACGTGCTGAAACGTCTGGCATCGGCCAAGGACAATCGAGTGGCGGCGCAGGGTGGGCCGAGCAATCCCACGACCTACGGCTACGATGCGGTGGGAAATCTCGGCGGGTACGCGTACTCGAACTCGGTGCAAACGGGCAATGTCTTTGACCCGTTGAACCGTCTGACGCAGACCTGCGTGGCCACAAGCTCTCCCGCGTGCTCGGCAGGTCAGCCGTTGGCGAGCTATGCCTACACGTTGGGCGCGGCTGGGAACCGCACGAACGTGACGGAGTTGAGCGGGCGCAGCGTGACGTACGGCTACGACAACGACTATCGGCTGATGTCAGAGACGATAGCCGCCGATCCAGGCGGCAACAACGGCGCGGAGAATTACACGTACGATGCGGTCGGCAACCGGCTAACTCTCAGCTCAACAATCCCGTCGCTGGGAGGCGGGATGACGTATGCCTACGACACCAACGACCGCCTGACCAGTGATACGTACGACAACGACGGAAATACGATTGTTTCGGGCGGAACGACGAACACTTATGATTTCGAAAACCGCATGCTCACGCTCGGCGGAGTGACGCTGGTCTACGATGGCGACGGCAACCGGGTCTCAGAAACCGTGGGTAGCACTACGACGA
>CAVWHT010000025.1:0-185000 GCA_963754885.1 uncultured Acidobacteriota bacterium
TTAATTGACGCTCGGGTAACAAATTCATTTATGAGCAACGATGGAAAGCAAGGGGTGGCGCAGGAAATTCAGGATTTGCCGGTGGCGGCTTCGGCGATGGCGCCGCTGGCCGCTCCGCCAACGGCGCAGTTCCGCATTGTGCTGATGTCGTTTCTGGCGGCGGCGATCGGACTGATTGCCGGGCTGGTCGCCTATGTTCTCTACAAACTGATCGGGCTGTTCACCAATCTTTTCTTTTTCCATCAGTGGTCGACGACGTTCCGCAGCGTGGGATCGCATCATCTTGGCGCGTGGGTGATTCTGATTCCGGTGATTGGCGGGCTGATCGTTGGAGTAATGGCGAAATATGGCTCGTCGAAGATCAAGGGGCACGGGATTCCGGAAGCGATGGAAGCGGTGCTGGTCAACCGCAGCCGGATTGAGCCGAAGGTGGCGCTGCTGAAGCCGATTTCGGCGGCGATCGCCATTGGCACGGGCGGCCCGTTTGGCGCGGAGGGGCCGATCATCCAGACCGGGGGGGCGATTGGGTCGCTGGTAGGCCAGTTGTTGCACACGACGGCGGTGGAGCGGAAGGTGCTGCTGGCATGCGGAGCGGCGGCGGGCATGTCGGCGACGTTCAATACGCCGATTGCCGGCGTCATCCTGGCAATTGAGTTGCTGCTGTTTGAATTCAAGTCGCGCTCGTTTATTCCGCTGGTCATTGCGAGCACGCTGGCGACCGCGGTCCACATGCAGCTGCTGGGCGCGGGCCCGATGTTTCAGGTTGGACACGTGGATTTCGGGATTCCGCATGCCCTGCCCTTTTATCTGCTGCTAGGGCCATTGTGCGGGGTGGCGGCGGTGGGATTGAGCAAGGCGCTTTATTGGGTGGAAGATTCTTTCGAGAAGCTTCCTGTGGACGAGTTGTGGTGCCCGGCGATTGGGGCGCTGGGGTTGGGCATCATCGGATTCTTCGTGCCGCGCGTGTTCGGAGTGGGCTACGACACGATCGGAGACATTCTCAACGGGCAGCTGGCGTGGAAGCTGCTGCTGATTGTGATGATCGCGAAATTCGCGGCGCTGGTGATTTCATTGGGATCGGGCACGTCGGGAGGATTGCTGGCGCCGACATTCATGTGGAGCGCGGCCATGGGCGGGCTGTTTGCGATGATCGCCAACCGCGCGTTTCCGGGCGCTCATTTATCCGCGGGCGCGTTTGCGCTGGTGGCGATGGGAGCGGTGTTCGGGGCGGCGTCGCGGGCGACGTTTTCCTTCATCATTTTTGCGTTTGAGATCACGCGCGATTACAACTCGGTGCTGCCGCTGATGCTGGTCGCAGTGATTGCGGATGGATTCGCGATGCTGTTCATGCCGCGAAGCTCGATCATGACAGAGAAACTGGCGCGCCGGGGATTGCAGGTGCATCAGGACTATGAGGCTGACGTGCTGGCGCAGGCGGTGGTTTCAGAGACGATGGAGAAAGACGCTCCGGTGATTGCTGCCGGTACGAAGGTGGGAGAGGTGGCGGAGCGAATTGCGCGGCATGATCCGGCGGTAGCGCGGTACGAGGCGTTGCTGATTGTGGATGCGGGCGGGAAGTTGGCGGGCATCGTGACGCGAGGGGACATTCTGCGGGCGCTGAACCAGGATTCTTTCGGCACGATGACAGTGGAACAGGCCGGCAGCTCGAAGCTGGTGGTGACGTATCCGGATGAGATGGTTTCAGAGGCGGCGGCGAAATTGCTGCGTAACGACGTGGGACGGCTGCCGGTGGTGGATCGCGAGGATGAACGCAAGGTGGTGGGATATTTGAACCGGGCGACGATCCTGGCGGCGCGCATGCGGCGGCTGCAGGACGAGCATTTTCGCGAGCCGGGATGGCTGGCGAGGTCCCGGTAACATTCCGCGAGTTACGTTAGTAAGTTTGGCTCCCAGGGAATGTCGGAGGCGGAACCTACGCGCTGCGAAGTATAATGGAAAGGCTCCCATGAGTCCTGGCAAAATCGTATGCGCGCTGGCGGTAATGGCGGTTCTTAGCGTGCTGGCGATTTTCTTCTTCCCTTCCCTGCAGGGGCCGTACTCTGTGGTACACGGGCCGGTCAGCGCGCTGCTGTCTTTGCGAGCGGCGACGATGATGCGAAACGCCATTGTGCGGGCGGGACAGAGCGTGAGGCAGCGTTGCGAGCGAATCTCAGCCGTAGTGCTGCCCTGGTCCGCGAAAGCAGTTTCCGCAGCGGAATTGCCGGCGAGCTTGTCTCTGGTGAGTTCCATTCTGCGCTGCTGATCCCTTCGAGTTGTTCCTGGCAAATCTTCCCAACGTTGTGCCGCAGTCTCGAAAAGGAGGAACTCGCTCTGGCGGGCGTGTCCTTCGCCGAGTTGCTGCTGTTGAGATCAATCCTTCCGCCATTTCCGACTGAACTCTATTGGAGGATTTCGAGTCATGAAAACATGGAACGCTTTTACGCTGACGGTGATCGTTGCCGGCGCGTTGTCGTTCGCCGGATGCAGCAAAAAGGCCGCGCAGGCGACACCGCCGACTCCACCACCGCCGCCGGTGGCACCGACGGCGACTCTGGCCGCAAGCCCTGACGTTATACAGCAGGGCCAGTCCACCACGCTAACCTGGCAAACCAACAACGCCAGCGACATCACGATTGACGGATTAGGCACGGTATCGGCCTCCGGCTCGAAAACGGTGATGCCTAACTCGTCGACGACCTACACTCTGACGGCGAAGGGACCGGGAGGTTCACAGAACGCGTCGGCGCGGGTTACGGTCAACGCGAAAATGGCCGCTGCCACGCCTTCGCCGAGCGATGCGGATCTGTTCGCCCGCAACGTGAAGGATGTGCTGTTCGACTATGACAAGGCGAACATCCGGACGGATGAGGCGCCCGTCGCGCAGGCGGACGCTTCGTTTCTGCTGCAGCATCCGGCGATCAAGGTGAGCGTCGAGGGTCACTGCGATGACCGGGGTTCGGAGGAGTACAACCTGGCGCTGGGCACCAGCCGTGCGGAGACGCTGAAGAAGTCGTTGTTGCAGCAGGGCGTTTCCGTAGATCGGATTAAAACGATCAGCTACGGGAAGGAACGTCCCTTCTGCACGGAAGACAACGAACAGTGCTGGGCGCAGAACCGGGTCGATCACATCGCCATGGCTCAGTAAAACGCAGCAAGAATTCTCTTTACCCGGACACGGAAGGCGCATGAAGTCGGGCGCCTTCGTGTTCGGGGATGAATAGTTGGCTTCTACTCCTTCCTCTGGATTGGAATTTCCTCTGGCTTTCACGGATAGTATGGAAGGAGAGTGTGAAGTGCTCGCAGGTTCGAAAGACCCGATGCCGGCGGAGAAGTTCTTTCACTATCGACTGTACCTGCGGCAGCGGCCGGTGATGCTGGCGCTGCTGTCGGGGTTCACATTGCTGTTCATTTTGGGCGTGACGGGGTTGTCGCGGGCCTATCAGGCGCAACGGGAAGCGCTGGGGAATCGCTGGTTTGCGCGTGGAGTGGCCGATCTGAACGCGAAACGTTTCGACGCCGCAGTCACGGAGTTCCGCGCCGCACTGCTTTATTCACGCGACGACTATACCTACCAACTCAATCTCGCCGAAGCGCTGATCGGCCAGCACCAGACGGGGCAGGCATCGGCGTACCTGCTGAACCTGTGGGATCGCGAACCGGAGAACGGGCAGGTCAATCTGGAACTGGCGCGGATTGCGGCGCAAAAAGCACGAACCACGGACGCGGTCCGTTATTACCACAATGCGGTGTACGCGGCGTGGCCGGCGGATCAGGAAACGCAACGGCGGGAGGCACGGCTGGAGTTGATCCAACTTTTGTTGCGCACGAATGCGAAGATGCAGGCACAGGCCGAATTGATTGCTCTCGCCGAAAACGTGGGCGACGATCCCACGCAGCAAGCGCGAATCGGGGACTTATTTGTGCGCGCCGAGGATTATGAACACGCGCTGGCGGCTTACCGTCTCAGCCTGAAGTACGACCGGCATAATTCGGCCGCGCTGACGGGAGCCGGGTATGCGGCGTTCGAACTGGGGCAGTATCCGGTTGCGGAACACTATCTGCAAATGGCGCTCTCGGAAAATCCGAACGACGCCCAGGCTGAGGAGCGGCTGAAGACCACGGAGCTGGTGGTGCGGATGGACCCATTTCGAAACCAGATCTCGTCGGCCGAGCGCAACCGAATCATCGTCGACGCTTTCGCGACCGCGGGAGATCGATTGAGCCAGTGCCCGGTGCCGAAGAGTGCGACCGCCGCTTCGGCAGGCTCGCCGCCGGTTTCGCCGGCAAACCTTAGCGACCAGTGGGCGGCGCTGAAACTTCAGGTTACGGAGCGGGGTTTGCGCAGAGACCCGGATCTGGGGCAAACGGCGATGGATCTGGTATTCCGCATCGAGCGGCAAACCAGCGTTGTATGCGGAATGCCGAGTGGAGCGGACCTGGCACTGCTGCTGATCGCGAAAGAGCACGAGGGAACGTAGTGGACCTGGAATCGAAGCCTGAATCGGAAGTGCTGGAAGAAAACGGCGACGCGGAACACACGGCGGCGTGGATGCGCTGGCAATCCTCGCGCGACTTGTTCCGGCTGGTCTTCCGCGAGGACCGCTTTTTTCTGGTGTTGTCGGTCTTCATCGGAATCCTTTCCGGGCTGGCAGTGGTGTGCTTTCGGTATGCGATTGATTGGGCGCGGCTGTATCTGCTGGGAACGGGCGCGGTATTGACCCCGGCGCGACTGTTACTGGCGCCGAGCCTGGCCGGGCTGGTGATCGCGGTGCTGGTCATTCATTTCTTTCCGCAGACGCGAGGCAGCGGAGTCAACCAGACCAAGGCCGCGTTGTACATCTACAACGGGTACATTCCATTTCGTACCGCGATCGGGAAATTCATCACGGCGGCGCTGGCGATTGGATCTGGGCATTCGCTGGGGCCGGAGGATCCCTCGCTGCAGATTGGCGCGTGCCTGGCGTCGGTGCTGGGACGGAAAATGCACTTGTCGCGAGACCGCATGCGCTTGATTGCCCCGGTAGGCGCGGCGGCGGGACTGGCGGCGGCGTTTAATGCGCCGATCTCCGCCGTGCTGTTCGTGATTGAGGAAGTGATCGGGCGGTGGACGGCGGGAATCCTGGGGTCGGTGGTGCTGTCGGCGGTCTCGAGCGTGGTGGTGATGCGGTGGTTTCTGGGCTCGGAGTCGATGTTTCGCATTCCGGCCGTGGAATTGAAAAGGCCCTCCGAGCTAATTGCCTATGCCGTGTTGGGCATGGTGGGCGGCATGGCGTCGGTCATTTTTTCGAGCGGGATCGCGACGTTTCGACCTTTGTGCAAGGCGCTGCCGAAGTGGACGCAATATTTTCAGCCGGCGATTGCCGGGCTGCTGATCGGCGTGATCGCGATGCTGGGCGCGCCGCAGGTGATGGGAGCGGGCTACGAATACATTGACCAGGCGATGCACGGGCAATTCACCTGGGAATTTCTGGCGATTCTGGCGGGATTGAAGATTGTGGCGACGCTGCTGTCGTTCGTCAGCGGAACTCCGGGAGGAATGTTCGCGCCGACTTTATTTATCGGGGCCATGCTGGGGGCGGCGGTGGGAGGAGTGCAGCATCTGGTGCTGCCGCATCTGACCGGCTCAACGGCAACTTACGCGCTGGTGGGCATGGGCGTGCTGTTTGCGGGATTTCTGCGCGCGCCGATGACCTCGGTATTCATGGTGCTGGAAGTGAGCGGGAATTATTCGATCATCGTGCCGGTGATCGTTGCCAATACCTTCGCTTACGTGATTTCGCGCGGGCTGCAGCCGATTCCGATTTTCGATCTGTTGACGCGGCAGGACGGGCTCGACTTGCCGTCGATGGAGGAGCAACGGGAAGAAGACGTGCTGCGTGTGGAAGACGCCATGCAACCGGTGGAGGGTCCGGTGCTGGATGCTGGCAGTACGCTGGAGAAGGCGCTGGTCGAGGTGGATCATACCGAATCGGAACATCTGCTGGTGCGCCTGAGTCCCAGCGGATGGAGCACGGTGACCAGGCAGCAACTCGTAGACATGGCGGCGCAGGGCAAGGGCGCGTCGAATCTGGGATCTCTGCTGCCGCTGCGCCATGTTCCTTATCTGCATCCGGACCATCCCCTGGAGATGGCGCTGCGCTATGTGGACCGGTGGCCGCTGGTGCCGGTGGTGAGCCGCGCGGATTTTCGCAAGCTGGAAGGCGTGGTTTCGCAGCGGTATGTTCTGGAGCGGTATCGCGAGTTCGGCGAGGGCTAGGCCGGCGTCGCTCGGCGTCAGGCTCTGACGAGTGTGCTGAGAACTGGTGCCGTCCCTACCGGACTCGATAACGCTATCCGCGTGCGCGGCCGGGACGGCCCCGCGACAGCCGCCGGGACGGCGGCGCTACGGGGCTTTTTCCTTTCCCCTTTCCCGCCACTTACGTGGCGGGCTAATGAATGGCGCCGCTGCGCGGCTGGACAGCCGAGGGTGGCTGTCCCCACAAAAATCTCTTTCTCTTCTTGAAATTCTGCACTTGAAAGTTAAGGGTCTCCTTCTGTAAGCTTCAAAAAATCCCACGAAGGCATGCGGCGAAAGCTATCTCTACTGGCCATGGCAGAAGCACTCTTTACAGGACACCCTGATGGGAAACACGCGGCGTGTGTCCCGGCCGAGTCCAGCTCTCGCATGGGCTGTCGATGCCTTCCAATCGCATTTCCGCAATAAACACAACATTACTTTCAGAATTCAGGTCTTCAGAATTTCAGGTCCAGGGGGAAGACAATGGCGAGTTCTTCAATCAGGTTTGTAGTTCTTGCGGTGGTTGCGTTGGCGCTGGCGGTATCCGCTTTCGGACAAGGCGGAGCCACGGGAGCGATCACGGGAACGGTGCAGGATGCAAGCGGCGCAGTGCTGGCGAATGCCGGCGTGCGCATCACAAATCAGGAAACAAATGTTCTGGAGCGGTCGGTGCAAAGCGGGCCGGACGGGACATTTACGGCTCCGCTGCTGCCGGTGGGAACGTATAGCGTGAGCATCCAGGCGCCAGGATTTTCGCCGGGAAAGTTTGACAACATAGCGGTGCGCGTGACGGAGACGACGCGCATGATCGCCAAGCTCAGCCCGCAGACGGTGCAGCAGAAGGTGGAAGTGCAGGCGGAAGTGCAGACCGTCGACACCAGCGATGCGACCACCGGACAGGCGATTGAGAGCAACACGATCCGGTCGCTGCCGCTGGCCACGCAGAACTTCCAGCAACTGCTGACGCTGTCGACCGGCGCGCAGAGCGATTTGAATGCGGCAGCCCAGTTGGGACGGGGAAACGTCCGCATTCAGGTGAACGGGCAGCGCGAAGACAACAATAACTATCTGATCGAGGGCATCAGCGTAACGGACTATAACGTCGCAGAACTGACGAACACGCCGCTGCCGAACCCGGATGTGATCCAGGAATTCAAAGTCCAGACTTCACTCTATGACGCCAGCCAGGGACGCAATGGTGGAGGAAACATCAACGCCATCATGAAAACCGGGACGAACCAGTTTCACGGCGACGCGTACGAGTTCTTCCGCAACACGGTGCTGGATGCGAATGAATACTTTTTGAAGCAGACGGGATCGCCGCGTCCGGTAATTCAGCAGAATATTTTTGGCGGAAGCCTGGGCGGCCCGGTGATTCCGGGAGGCAAGCTGGGCTTCTTCTTCGTGAATTATCAGGGGACGCGGCAGCGCAGCGGCGATTCTCCGGGAACCCTGATCAGCACGTTCATTCCGTACGTACCGGCATCCGATCGCGGCGCCGCGAACGCCGCTAATCTCGCAGCGGATTTTGGAGTGCCCAGCGCCGATCCGGTCGCGGTAAATCTGCTGGCCTTTCAGAGCAATCAGTTTGGCGCGCCGGCGAATGGATATCTGTTCCCGCTGCCGAATGTTCCCGCAGGCACGACGGCGGGAACTCCGGTGCAGTTTACGGTGAGCAAGCCGGGTAAGTTTACGGACGATCAACTCACGGCGAACTGGGACAAAGAGTTCCGCGACTCCAAAGATTCGGTAGCGGCGCGATTCTTCTACTCCGATTCGGAGCAGGATATTCCTTTCGGCGCCGGAGGATTACAGGCGTCGCTGGGCGCGGCGGCGAGCGGGACAGATTTGAATTTCCCGTATCAATTGCCGATTCACGACCGGCTGTTCATCGTTTCCGAAACGCACGTGTTCTCGCCCAGGCTGGTGAATGACTTCCGCTTCGGGCTGGTTCACATCAATAACACGGCCATCAACGTGAATCCCGTGACGGTGACGGACGCCGGGATCGACCGTCCGACGGACAATTTGACCAGCAGCATATACAAGTTCACGTTCTTGACCTCGGGATTTCAGTTTGGCCCGACACCGCAGGCGAATCAGGCTCAGAGCCAGAACAACTACAACTTCGTCGACAACCTGAGCTGGGTGCACGGCGCACACACGGTGACGGTTGGCGGGCAGTACACCCGCGTCCGACTCGACAAGCTGTTTCCGCAGGTTTTCAACGGCCAGCTATTCCTCACGAACACAGGCGCAACCACGGACTTCGGTAATTTTGTGGGCGGGACTCCGGAGTTCAGCTTCGGCGGCGGCGGTGTCTACAACCACGCCTACAAGCAGAGCAATTCTGCCATCTTCGCGCAGGATGACTGGAAGGCGACCTCGAACCTGACCATCAATGTGGGATTACGGACCGAATTCATGGGGGCGTGGACCGACGGGGATTGCCACATCGGAAATATCGAGTCGGACCTGACGAAGTCGGGCACCTATCCCTTTATCTACCCCAGTTGCGTCAACAAGCTGGGAGTTACGGGACTGACCGGGAATGCCGCCGGATCGACCTTTAAAAACAGCGTTTCAACGGGATGGGGACCGCGCGTGGGATTTGCCTGGGATATGCTGGGACGCCATACCACGACGCTGCGCGGCGGTTACGGAATTTATTACGTGCGCGAAGATGTGGGCGCAGTCGATCAGTTGAGCTTCCAGTCACCGTTTATTCCGATCGTGTTCTTCGGGCAGACGCCGGGATTTACCATGTCAGACTTCTTCACCGGAACTCCGGCGGTGAATCCGAATGCGGTGCCTGCCGCAGGATCGCTCAACGCGGCGTGGTTGCCTTGCCTGGCCCGGTTTACCGGATTTGTGGACGGAGCCGGCAATCCGACGAACGATACGACTCAGACCGGCACCTATAACTCCTGCACCGGGCCGGGAGTGAACACAACACAAAATCTATTCGTGCTCGAAGTACCGCGGCATTTCGTGGTTCCGAACACGCAGCAATGGAACCTGACCTTGCAGCGTGAATTGGGGAGGAGTTGGGTGCTGGAAGTTGGATATGTTGGGACACGAGGAATCCACTTGCGCGAGACACGGGATGGAATTCAATCGGTGGATGCGATCAAGCATCCGTTGACCATTACCGACACGAGCGGCAATTCGTACACGATCACCACCGACACGTTTACGAATGCGATTGCGCGTACGCCGACGCCGGGGTTGAACGGGTACAGCGGGTATCAGATCTTCGCCAACGACGCATACTCGATCTATCACGCGCTGCAGGCGACCGTATCGCGGCGATGGAACCAGAGTTATTTCCAGGCGGCGTATACGTTCTCGAAGAACATCGACGCCACGTCGACGGGGAACACGGCCTTCAACACGGCATACAACGATCAGAGCAACGTCAATGCCTCGCGGGGCATTTCGGATTTCAACCGTCCGCACCGGCTGTCGGTGAGCTATGCGTACGATCTGCCGTTCTTCCGGAATGCCACGGGGGCGACGCGAGCCGCGTTCGGCGGATGGCAAGTGAGCGGCGTGACCATTTTCCAGACGGGGCTGCCGTTCTCGATCTACGATTCGAGCGCAGGGACGGCCTTCCTCGGGCAAGGCAGCACGCCGCTGCTGGGCGCGAGTCTGGCCCCCGGAGCAAGCATCAGTAGCGGGCTTGCGGGCGGAGACCTCCGGCAGCGCGTGGCCAATGGATACTTGATTCCGACAGCCTTTGCTCAGGCGCCGCAAGTGGATCCGGTGGACTGCGCATCAGATGCGAACTTCTGTGGAACAGGATTCGGCGATCTCGGGCGCAACATTTACCACGGCCCCTTCCAGCAGAATTGGGATGTATCGTTCCTGAAGCACTTCAAGATCGGGGAGCGGCAAGACGTGCGGTTTGCTGCCGACTTTTTCAATCTGTGGAACCATACCAACTTCGGGGATCCCGCGGTTACCGATATCGAGGCGTATCTGGCGAGTCCCACCAATAGCCCGTTCGGAAAGATCGTGCAGACGAACGGGAACCCGCGGTTGATTCAGTTCTCGTTGCGTTGGGCGTTCTAAATTCGCGGCAGAGTCTTTGGGCCGGGAGGCGTGAGTCTTCCGGCTTTTTCGCTTGTCAGCCTACGGTCTCAGTGAAGCTACGTAGGCGGCAAGTGCGATCATGTCGTCAAGATCCAGCTTCTTGACTGGCGCCTGCATTTGCTGCAACAGCACTCCCCTGCGAGCTCCAGAACGGATGTCATACAACTGACGGACGATGTAACTAGGGGAGCGTCCGGCAATGGGAGGACCGCCGCCGCTGCCGCGCAAGCCGGGACCATGACACTTGGCACAGGGAACGGTCTTGCCGCCGCCTCCGGTCGTGGCCAGCATCTTCCCTTTCTGAATGGTACCCGGCGGAACGTAGGCGATGAATCCAGAGGCGTCGTCGCGCAGTTCGGTGCGCTCCAGGTTCTCAGGGGTCTCAATGATGCGCTGCCCGATCGGCTCGGTCGCCGCGGGTGCGGATGGGACCAGCATCCATCCTGAAACGCGCGTCTTGGGAACGGTGCTGGTCTCGACGACGCGGATCCAAGGTTTACGCGGCAACTCCGAAAAATACTGCGCCGCGGATTGAACCTCCGGGCCGGTCGATTTGGTTTCCACCGCGATCATGTTGGCGACGGGCTTGTGGCGCGGTTCAGAACTCTTCCGCACGCCGCTTCTGAAATCCGCCATTTGACTGACGATGTATCCGGCGGGCAACCCGGCCAGGCTGGCATTTTCTGGACGCCCCTGCCCGTTGGGTAAATGGCAGTAGGCGCAGGCATAGACGTCAGGCTTTCTGCCGTGAGCAACGATCTCAGGCATGGCGGGATGGCTGGAGGGATGCCAGTCCGGTGGGTTGAATAAATCCTGCGTCTGCGCCACCGTGAAGGCTGCGTCGCTGTTGGGGACGTGCCGCGGCTTGTCATCGGGCTTCGGGGCCGGGGCGGCGGAGTCCGGATTCAAGGCATAGGCCCAATACGGCGTTGTCTGATTTGAAAGCGTTGTCTGATTTGACCCTTGGGCGAGGGTGATGACGGCGAGGGCGAGCAGACTTGTGCAAACGAGGTAGCGGCGCATCCTCAATACTCTAACTCTGACCGATCCTTTTGAGGGAACCTTAACTCGTGCAGATACTCGCGGCGGAGCGGGATCGCTGCTTACTTTGCGTTCTGCGCTTCTTGCAGCAAGGGGCGGAGGGAGTCGACGGAGACACCGAGAGTGCCTCCGGTGAAGCCGTCCATGTAGGCGGAATTGACGCCGATGACTTCGCCTTTGGAGTTGAAGACCGGGCCGCCGCTGCCGCCGTGGGCGGTGGGAGCGTCGTAGATCAGCTTATCGCCAACAACATCGCCGAGATGTCCGCAGGTTGTGGAGGGACGAATCAACGATAAGGCGGCGAGTTCACTGGCGGCGCTAATGTCGTTATGGCGATAGGCGAGACGCTCGTAAATTCCTGAGGGCGATTTGGCCACCATGCCCGCGATGCCCATGGGATATCCGATAACGGTGACCAGTTGTCCGGGAGCACCCGGGGATTTCGCGAGCGGCAAGACCGCCAGGTGACGCAGAGTGACGGAATCGTCAGCGCGCAGAACGGCGAGATCGGAAGTTTTCGAGACCGAGGCCGGCGACAGATTCACCGGGGTGGGCGATCCGGGAAAGAAGACGACCAAGCTTTCCAGCATGGCGTTGGCGCCCTCATCGAGCATCTTCTGGGCTTCAGAATCGCCGTACCAGGGCTGGGCGACGTGGCGATTGGTGGCAATGAGCCCAGCTCCCACCAGAAACCCCGTACCCGATACCCGGGCGCGAATGGCGGGACGCTGGTTGGGGAATCCCACCTGGTACACACCATAGATGTAGCCGATGGAATTGCGATAACGGTTGAGAACCACTGCCGGCATAGCCTGTTCCTGCTTGAGCTGTTCGACCTGAGCAGTGAGTTCGTGAACCTGCTTCTGCAGATCATCGGGCGGGGCTCCCTGCACGGCCAGCGGCGCGTAATAGTGGACCATCGCCAGGGCGCCGAGAAGAAGCAGCACACCCAACACACCTTGCAGCATCTGCTGCCAACTCTCGGAGACGCGGCAGTCCGCAGTTGAAGATTCGGCGGCGGCGTGCGGGTCGGGTTCGGAAGCGGCAGGATCGTTGATCTGGGTTTCGGCCATGAAGGTTCGGAGCGTACTCTCGAAACTCAACCCAAGTCGTTCTTTTTCAGTCTTTTTGGCTTTGAGGCCAGGCAGGCTGAGAACTTGGAGTGGTTATCTTCTCTTGTCTGGCGCGGTCGCGCCACAGTACTGAAGGGGATGTACAGGGGTTACGTAAGGAGTCGTTTGGGGAGGGTCAGTCTTTCACGCCGAGCCGTTTGGACATTTCTTCGTAGAGAAAGCCTTCGCCGGGACGGTAGGGCTGGACCCATTCTCCATCGATGACGAACTGAGGAAGGGCACGCTTGCCCGTGTGCTTGACGATTTCTTCAACTGCGCCTGGTGTGGTCGCGACATCGATCTCGTTATACGGAATGTTGTGCTTGGCCAGGAAGCGCTTGGCTTCGCGGCAGTCAGGACACCAAAGTGAGGAGTAGACAGTCAATTCCATGGGCTAAAAAATTTAATCACAGTGAGCACCGGGAATCCCAGGGGGCTACTGTTCACACGCGCTCGAGTTCCTGAATGGTTCGTTCGTTGACTACGTTGCCGGTGTTGAGAGTGGAGGATGGTTCGAACAACAGGATCCAGCATTCTTCTTCGGCGACGGGCCGGTGCTCGACGCCGCGGGGGACGACGATGAATTCGCCTTCTTCGATCCACTGGTGGCGCTCGCGATGCTCTTGGTCGCGGTAGTCCATGCGGAAGCGGCCTTTGACTACGAGGAATAGTTCGTCTTCGTGGTCGTGATGATGGAAGACGAATTCTCCCTTGAGCTTGTCGAATTTGACGCACTGGCCGTTGAGCTCTGCGCCGATATAGGGCTTCCAGTATTCGGAGATCTTGGAGAATTTTTCGGCGATGTTGACTTTCTGCATGGGTGCCTCTGGGGATGGTTTTCGAAAGTTTAGATTCCGCCGGGCGGTTGCGGGTGCAGAAGTTCTGCTTTCGAGACGTAACATAGGACACGGGTTTGACGGTTCGGCGGCCCATACCGGAAAGCATCAACCACTAAGGGCACAAAGGTTCACGAAGAACACCATTGCAATTCTTCCTTCGTGTAACTTTGTGTCCTTCGTGGTTGATGGCGGGCGGGGGCAGCCCGCCCCGCAGGCTGCCGGCATGCCTCCCCTTCGCTTTGCTCAGGGTCGGCGGGGCGGACCCTTCGGCAAGCTCAGGGCAAGCTGCGTCCGCCCCTACATGATTCGTTCCTCGCTACAGGCCTGGGGTTCCCTGGTTCGCGTGTCCGCTATGGAGCGTCAAGCGGACGCCGCGCTGGTTGTTGATGCGGGTGGTAGTGGTCCAGTCGATGTCGTCGGTTGAGAGCACGCCAGTTCCACCGCCTACGAGCGAGTACGAGATCCGGCTATCTGAATAGCCGTAGCCAGGCACGGCCAACACGGCTCCGTTGTTCAGAACGAAGACTGGCATGCCCGGGGCGCTTGCGACGTTGGACGACAGGTCACGCGTGACGTAGGCGGCATACGATGCCTGCGCTGCCGACGGATCTGTAGGCGCAACGGGGCGCGTGGTCAGTTGCGGGCGGGGAGTGCTCAGGCGCGCATCCTGATAAGACTCGTTCTGCGGCCGTCCGAAAAAGTGCCAGCCCGGGCCGAAAGTCTGGGCCAATTGCGGGATCTGGATGTCGTCCATGAGGCGCAGGCTGAGGACGGTTTCGCCCTTTAGCTTGGGACGGGGGCCGCGCGCGGGCAGCATGATCACTTTCCAGGGCCAGAGCGGCGGGAGCATCCATTCCACGACATCGCGGCTGGGGTGGCCCTTGCCGTCGATTTTGCCTTCCTTGTCGACCTTGTAACCGCGGGTGGCGATGACTTTGCTGTCGAGCGGGATGTCGCCGGCGGGAACGCCGATGCGATCAAATTGCAGCTTCAGATATCCCTTGCCCCAGAAGTGACCGGGATCCTTGGCGGCCTCAAGATGTCCGACAAGATAGCTGCCGCGGGGAAAGGCCTGCTGGCCGAACTCGGTGATGCCGCGCAAATGGCAGAGAATGGGATCGCCGACGTCGACTGTATTGGTGGAGAGGTTCGGTTCGTTGAGGGTGCACTGCAGAAGCGTGCCGGCGGGCAGGACGACGTTACGGGCACTGGCGAATGGGGTGAGCGTGAGGACGACGAGACCCAGCAAGGCAAGAGTCAGGATCACATGCAGACAAGTGGACTTCATACATCACCTCGGTCGCTTGCCCCAATCATGGCGGGCGGTGGTCGCTGAGGCCGCGAATGTATCGCGCATCTAATCATGGTTTTTGGGGACGGTCAATCAGGAATTACCTTATGTAGGCCGGGAGGCGTTCGTCCGGGGTTGGGCGCGGAGCGGGCAATGGGGACTGCGCGGTGGAAGGAATGGGCGGAAAAGATTGACGCCTGCCAGACGCCTCCCCTTCGCTTCGCTCAGGGTTGGCGGGGCGGACCCTTCGACTTCGCTCAGGGCAGGCTGCGTCCGCCCCTACATTGTCAGTGGACCGGGGCTGGCTGAGGAGTTGATTGCGGCGCGGTTGAGGTGGGACTGGAGAAATTCACCTTTGGCACTTCGCGCGATCCTTCGGATGCTACGAAGTAGGCGGGGTTCGGCTTGAAGCCGGCCCATCCGGCGAAGATGTTGTTGGGGAACTGCTGGACGTAGGTGTTGTAGTCCTGCAGGGTGTCGTTGTAGCGCTTGCGCTCGACGGCAATGCGGTTCTCGGTGCCGGCAAGTTCGTCCTGCAGGCGCAGGAAGTTTTCGTTCGACTTCAGTTGTGGATAGTTTTCCACGATCAACAACAGTCGGCCGAGGGCTCCATCCAGTTGTCCGTTGGCAGCGATTTTTTCCTGGGGCGTTCCCGCGGAAAGCAGGGCGGAGCGGGCTTTGGCGATGTCGCCGAAGACAGTCTGTTCCTGTTTGGCGTAGCCTTTCACTGTCTCGACGAGGTTGGGGATCAGGTCAGCGCGGCGCTGCAAGACAATATCCACCTGCGACCAGGCGGCCTTGACCGCTTCGTTCTTGCTGACCAGGTTGTTGCGCACGCTGACGTACTGGCCGAAAAACGCAAGCGCAATCAATCCGATGACGACAATGACTACGATAACGGCGACTAATCCTTTGCCCACAAGCGCCTCCTTGAGTGCGTGAAGTGTTTCATCGATGACTATGTTTCAGAGTCTAACGCCCGATCCACCGCCGCGGTGACTTTCTCGATAGCGGCAAGATAGCGGGCGCAGAGATCAGTCACGTTCAGGCTTTTCCTGTCCACCTTGCCTTCGCGGACATCGAGCGCCTGATGGATCGCGGACGGATCGAATTGTACTTGCTTCGATAATGTCGTGATCGCTTCGCGACGGGTTAACGAAGCTCCGCCCAGGACGATCAGGACGTGGCGAAAGAGGGTGGCGAAGGAGGGGACCGAGTGCAGGACAACGTCCCATAAGTGCGATGGGCTGTCGCCCGCGAGCAGAATATGCTGGCGGAGCAGAAGGAGCTTCTCCCGCAATTCGTACTCGACTTGAACGCGGTGCAGGTGCGTGGGGATCCGCAGGCCGAGGATGCCCTCGCCATAAAGAACGCGGTGATGCTGGACCATATCGAGAAGCTCGATGGTGAAGACATCGGCGGAGCGCTCGAGTTCCTGTCGCGTCATGCAGAGTGGAGGCGGCTGCTTCTGTTTATTCCACCATTTGACCGCCGGGGCTAGCGCCTGCAAGGCGGTAAACGAGCTGTCGCGCAGGACGCAAAACAGGTTCAGGTCGGAGAGACCGGGATGGAAATCTCCGGAGACGGCCGAGCCGAAGAGAATGATGCCTTCGAGGTTCGGCCCAGCGGCCTCACGGGCGCGGGCCACGAATTCTTGGAGCTTGTCTTCAGGAACCATGTTTGCTTCCTCATTACTACCAACTGCTGCTGGCGCCGCCGCCGCCGGAGCTTCCGCCTCCGAAACCTCCGAAACCTCCGCCGCCCCCACCTCCGAAACCGCCAAATCCTCCTCCACCGCCGAAGCCGCCGCCACGGCCGCCGAACATATTAGAAAACAGAATCCAGAAAAGAAGGCTACGTAACGGCGTGAAGAGGACGACCAGTATAAGGATGATGATGATTGCAATGCCGCCCAGCGAGATCCCACCTTCTGGGCGGTCGTCGCGTTGGGTGGGAGCGCGCGGCTGAAAATTTGTGAGCTGAATTCCGGCGTCGGCGGCAATCACTTCGGCGACGCGGGATGTGACGAGCAGCAGGGCTTGACTGTAATTTCCGCCGCGCATCAGCGGGATGGCTTCGCGCTGGAAGCTGCCTACCTTGCCGTCGGGCAGGATGGGTTCGAGGCCGTATCCGACTTCGATGCGGGCGCGGTGGTCGCGGATGGCGTAAAGGATCAGAACTCCGCGATCGGTGGATTTGGCGCCGATGCCCCACTGATGGAAAAGATCAACGGCATAGCTCTCGATGTCGGAGCCGTCCAGAGTATTGATAGTGACGACGGCGATTTGCGCGTGGGCTTTCTCGTCGATCTGGCGGCAGATGTCTTCCATCTGGCTGACCGTGCCGGAATCGAGGACGTGGGCGAAATCGTTGACGTAGCCGGTGGGCTTGAGATCTTTAATCGGCTCGGCGTGCGCGGCCATGCTGCACAACAGAATGAGAAACGTCAGCAGACGGAGTTGCGCGCGTACGTGCACGGGAAAATTGTACAGGAGCGGTGCGGAGTGAGACGTGAGGGTGAGGCAGGGCGCGCTAGGAAGATTGCGATGTGTAATGAACGACGAATTCGTCCATCCCTACATAAAAGCAGGAGCCGCCAGCTTTCACTGGCGGCTTCAAACTTTGCCGAGCTTCGCTCGGCTGGCGGGCAGGAGTGCCCGCCCCACACACGCTAGTTCTCGTACAACAAGACGCCTTCCGCCTTTTCGGCGTCGACCGGGCGGTAGAAGAGCTTGTTGTCTTCGAGGAAGACCTCGATGAAGGCGGGGCGCGTGGTGATGGTGCCCTGGATCAGCGCCTCCGACAGCGGGTCTTCGATGTACTTCTGCAGCGCGCGGCGCAGCGGCCTTGCTCCATAGCTGCGGTCGGTTAGAGTCTGGTTGAGGATCCACTTCTTGGCTTCGTCCGCCACCGTGACCGTGATCGACTTCTGCGCCAGGTTCGTGTTGAGCTGGTTGACCATGAGTTCCAGAATCTGGATCAGATCGTTCTCGCCCAGCGCGTTGAAGATGATGATTTCGTCGATACGGTTCAGGAACTCGGGGTTGAAGGTACGCTTCACCTCATTCTTGACCAGTTCTTCGACTTTGTCGGCGATCGCTTCTTCTTTCGTCGACTGGAAGCCCAAGCCTTCGCGCTTCTGCAAATGGCGAGCGCCGATGTTCGACGTCATGATGACGATCGTGTTCTTGAAGTCGACCGTGTTGCCGAGGCCGTCGGTCAGCTGGCCGTCTTCAAAAACCTGCAGCAGGATGTTGAAGACATCCGGATGCGCCTTCTCGATTTCGTCGAGCAGCACGACGGAATAAGGAGCGCGCTTGACGCGTTCGGTGAGCTGTCCACCCTCTTCGTAGCCGACGTATCCCGGAGGCGAGCCGATCAGCTTCGAGACCGAATGCTTCTCCATGAACTCGGACATGTCGAAGCGGACCAGAGCCTTCTCGGTGCCGAACATGAACTGCGCCAGGGTGCGGGCGACTTCGGTCTTGCCGACGCCAGTCGGGCCAAGGAACAGGAACGAGCCGATCGGCCGGTTCGGATTCTTCAGGCCGGCGCGCGAACGGCGGATGGCGCGAGCCAGGGCGCTGATCGACTTGTCCTGCGAGATAATCCGCCTGTGCAGCTCTTCTTCGATGCGGAGCAGCTTCTGCGTCTCTTCTTCTTTAATCGACGTGATCGGAACGCCGGTCCAACGCGAAACAACGTCTTCGATGTCTTCGCGGTTCACCACGCCGGTCGAGGATTCGTCGAGATGATATTTCTCGCGAAGAGCGCGCAGGTTCTCGCGCTCTTTGCGTTCTTCGTCCGAATAGAAACGCGCCTTCTCGAACTCATGGTTCGCGATGGCGTTTTCCATGCGGTGCACGATGAACTTGATGCGCTTCTGGACTTCGGTCAGCTCTTCGGGCAGCGAAGTCTGGCGGAGCTTTACGCGGGCTCCGGCTTCGTCGACCAGGTCGATGGCCTTGTCGGGAAGGAAGCGGTCGGGAATGTAGCGGTTGGAATGCGAGACCGCGAAGTTGATGGCGTCGTCGGTGTAGGTGACGGCGTGGAACTTCTCGTAGCGGTCTTTGATGCCGAACAGAATCTTGACGGCATCCGTCTCGTTCGGAGGCGGAACTTTGACGGCCTGGAAGCGGCGCTCGAGCGATCGATCCTTTTCGATCGACTTGCGATACTCGCCGGGCGTGGTGGCGCCGATGCATTGAATCTCGCCGCGGGAGAGCGCGGGCTTCAGAATGTTGGCGGCATCGAGCGAACCCTCGGCAGATCCGGCTCCGACCAGCGTGTGCAGCTCATCGATGAAGATGATGGAATTCTGCGACTCCATCAATTCCTTCATGATGGTCTTGAGGCGCTCTTCGAACTGACCGCGATACTTCGTGCCGGCGACGATCAGGGAAAGATCGAGCGCGAGGATGCGCTTGTCGGCGAGGAACGACGGAACTTCGCCGTCGGCGATGCGCTGGGCCAGTCCTTCGACGATGGCAGTCTTGCCGACTCCGGGCTCGCCGATGAGAACGGGATTATTCTTGGTGCGGCGGCAGAGGATCTGGATAACCCGGTCGACCTCGCCTTCGCGGCCGACCAAGGGATCAAGCTGGCTGTCCATGGCGGCCTGCGTCAAATCACGCGAAAATTCCGCCAAAAGCGAACTTTCACGCTGCCGTTGGGGCTGAGCCTTCTCTTGGGTGGTGCGGGCCAGTTCTTCGCGGATGGTCGAGAGGCGCAGGCCGCGCTCGTGCAGAATCTCGGCGGCGAAACACTTCTCTTCCCTCAGCAGGCCCAACAGCAAATGTTCGGTGCCGATGTGGCGATGGGACAGGCGCTCAGCTTCCTCGGCGGCATAGGCCAAAACCCGTTTGCATTCATTGCTTAACGGGAGGTCGACCGAGGTCGAGACCTTCTCGCGAATGGTGGTGTGTCCCTCGATCTGCTTGCGGATCGATTCGACCGAGGCGTGGGAGCGCAGGAAACGATTGGTCAGAGCTTTGTCTTCGCGCAGGAGTCCGAGTAGCAGGTGCTCCGTTTCAATATAAGGAGACCCGAACTGGCTGGCTTCGTAGCGTGCGAAAAAGATGACGCGCCTGGCTTTCTCCGTATAGCGTTCAAACATAATGCCCTTCCCCTTGACCTTCCCGGCCGGAGATGGAATCCTCCCTACCCGACCCTGACCCGGCTACTCCCCATTATGCAACCAAAGGGCCAACAAACCCAAGCTAACAAAAAATGCACATACCCTTTGCTTGCCCTGCCGAAGGAATTCGCCCTGGCTTCCTTCGGATCGTACCGCCAATTTGTTGCACTTCTTATTGCACTTCGTCTTACAAATTTTTGCCTTTCCTCCCCTGGCTAACGTTCAGGCCGGAAGCGAATCCGGCGAAATCTCCTCGACCCGTCCTCGCTGCAAACGCAATACGCGATGGCAGCGCCGTGCGAACGACAAGTTGTGCGTAGCGATGAGAGAGGTAAGTTGGTGCTCGCGGTGCAACCGCGCAATCAAAGCGAAAACCGCTTCCGCCGTCTGCCCGTCCAAGTCTCCCGTAGGCTCATCGGCGAGCAACAACTTGGGCCCGGTGATGAGCGCGCGGGCCAGAGCCACCCGCTGCTGCTCGCCGCCCGAGAGTTCTCCCGAGCGATGATGCGCGCGCTGCTCCAGTCCAACCTCACGCAGCCAGCGTGAAGCTTCCGGCTCGACCTGCTGCCACGTCTGTCCCCGAAGCAACAACGGCATGGCAACATTCTCCGCCGCCGTGAATTCCGGCAGCAAGTAGTGAAACTGCCATACGAACCCTGTTTCGCGATTGCGAAAGTTTGCGGCTTCGTCGCGAGACAAGGAATTGAGTCGCAAGTGGGCGCAGTATACGTCACCCGCGGAAGCACGATCAAGAGCGCTTAGGATGTGCAACAAGGTACTTTTCCCGGCGCCGGATTCGCCCACGATGGCGAGCATTTCTCCTCGCTTCACCTCAAACGACAGATTCTCAAAGAGCACCAGATCCGATTCACCGGACCGGAAGACCTTCTTCAGGCCTTCTACGCGAAGCATTAATCCTTCATTCGTTAGATGCAAGCAGGGTCTCTTTCGTTCCGGCCGGCAGTCCGGCTGCGGATTGGAAGATGCAAACTACAGTTGGGCCAGTATGAGATGACCTCTCAGACGCAAAGTCGAAGGATGCGTTCGCAATCCTTCAGAGAGTTTATACCTGACTCGATCGCCTCCATGTGACTCAAGTTACGACAGATATCGCCGTCCGCTGCGGCTCTGCGACCTACTACTCGTCCCGCAAAGTGGCGGCGAGACGCCGCCACGACAGCCGCCGAGACGGCGGCGCTACCAAGTTCCCTACTCATACCTCAACGCCTCGGCGGGCAGGATGCGCGACGCCGACCACGACGGGTACAGCGTCGACACGAACGAGACTAACACTGTGAAAATGGCAACCCAGGCTCCGTCGATCAGGCGCGGGGCGAACGGCACGTAGTCGATCGAGTAGACCTCGGGCGAGAGCGAAATAATGTGATAGTGGCCTCCGGCGTAGGAGATGGCGTATCCGAGCACGAGGCCGATCACGGTGCCGATCACGCCGATCAGGACTCCCTGAGCGATGAAGACGTTGCGCACCTGCGCCTGACGCGTGCCCATCGACAGGAGTACGGCAATGTCTTTCGTCTTCTCCATGACCATCATGATGAGGCTGATGAGAATGTTGAGCGCGGCGACGAAAACGATCAGGCCGATGGTGATGAAGGTGACCAAGCGCTCGAGGCGGAGGGCGCGAAACAGGGCCTTGTTCTGTTCCATCCAGTTGGTGGCCATGAAGCCGTTGCCGGCGGCGTCTTCGAGCTCGCGGGAGATGGCCGGGGCCTGGTAGATGTCGTCAATCTTGAATTCGAGCACCGAGATGAGGTCGCCGAGTCCGAACAGCCGCTGGGAATCGGAAAGGCGCGCGAACGCCCATCCGGAGTCGTAGTCGAAGAAGCCGGAGTTGAAAATGCCGACGACGCGGAAACGCGTGTACTTGGGCACCATGCCGAAGGGAGTGAGTTCGCCCTGCGGGCTGACCACGAGCACAACGGATCCAACGGTCGCTCCGAGACTGTCAGCCATATCTTTGCCGAGAACGATGGGAGGCATGGCGGCAACGCGCTCGGCAACGCCTTCGAGCGAGTCAGGCGATTGATCGGCTGCCGGGGAAGAGGCTGGTGTGGAGCGGGCACTCATGCCCGCTGCTTTTGACTCTGCTTGTGTAGGCGCGGACCCCTCGACTCCGCTCAGAGCAGGCTCGTGCCCCCTAGCCTCAGGAGTCGCATCCGTCTCCAAAGCCGCAGCCGATCCCTCAGTCACCGAATTCAGCAGATCTCCGACCTGACGCTCGTACTTGGGAATCATCCCCTTGAGCACTGCACCGCGAGCACGCGGCCCGCGCGAGATCAGCACTTGTTCGAAGATGGCGGGAGCGGCGGCGACAACATGCGGCTCTTTCGAAAGGCGATCCATGAGCGCGGGCCAGTCCTTGATGCCGTCATCGGCGACGCGCTGCAGGCTGATGTGCGAGGTCGAGCCGAGAAGGCGCTGCTGCAGGTCCTGACGAAATCCGTTGTTGATGGCGAGCGCGACGACCAGCGACGCGACGCCGGCTGCGACTCCGGCGATGGAGATGCCGGTGATGATGCCGATGAACGCCTGACGGCGTTTGGCCCGCAGATACCGGCTCGCGATGAAAAGTTCGAAGCGCATGGAGCAGTGAGCAGTGAGCAATGAGCAATGAGCTGTGAGCCATGAGCTCTCAGCAATCAGCCAAGTCGGATTATAGCGGGATGGCGCTTGTTGATCCTCAATGTATCCTCGGCAGGACCGCGCCTACGTTCGTCCGGTAGTTCGTAAAGGCTACTCCGAAGCGCTTTTCCAGTTCCTCATCTTCCAGGCGGATCATCACTGCGCCCGTCGCGATCGCGAATGCCGTTAATACCCAGCAGACGACCAGGCCCGTGCCAATGCTCCAGGCGATCATTTCGCACAAGTGCGCCAGATAGACCGGGTGCCGCACTCGGGCGCGGATGCCTGTGGTGACCAGGCGATCGTCGGGATGTCCGAGGCGGACTTCGGGCAGGCCTCCGAGTTGCGCCAGGCTGAAATGCGCTCCGGCACGGGAATAAATAAAGATGCCCACGGCAAAGAGCATGAGCGCCGGAAGCCAACTCCACGGGGTCGAATACAGCGCCACACTGCGCCACGGACCGGTGAGCGCGCCTATGCCGAACCACATCAAGAGCCAAGCCGGGACGAGCACGCGGAACGGGGAGCGCACACGGGCGCGCCAACGATGCGCTCGCGGATGCACCATCAACCAGAACGACGGGATCGTCGAGTAGACGACGCAGGCCAGCCATCCCAGCGTGCGGAGGAAGGACATGGGGGAGATTTTACAGGGCGGCGTGAGGCAGATGAGCCGGGGAAGAAGAAGGCTTGTCGTCCTGAGCAGAGGGACTGGTTCGCGAAGCAGACGAGTCCTGGAGTCGAAGGATCCCTGCCCGCGCTCTATTTGATGGGGTCGGGAAGAGTTCTTCGGTTCTTGTGTAGTGAGAGCACCTCCTTGAAATCGCAGGGTAGGTCGCAACTGGTAGGGATCCTTCGACTACGTTTGTGTCCTCCTTCCGCGGACACAAACTTTGCTCAGGATGGCAAGTCTTGCGAATGACAAATTGCGTGGGAGTTTTTCATTGCGCGCTTCTTGCGCGCGGCCCCGGGACGGGTGCGTCCGGGGCTACATTTTTGCGTGCGGGGCTTATAACTGCTTCGGTAACTACCCGATTCCCTCCAACGCTGCCATAATGTAATAATGGCGCGTGCTTTCGTGAATGAAAATTGGCTTCCGAAGTCTGTTCTCTGCCTGAGGACTTACGACCGGCATAAATTCCTCCTGGATATCATTGCCGGGATCACCGTCGGACTGGTTGCGTTGCCGCTGGCGATGGCATTTTCCATCGCCTCCGGACTCACACCGCAGGCCGGGATTTACTGCGCGATCGTCACCGGATTTCTGATCTCGGCGCTGGGCGGATCGAAGACGCAGATTGGCGGCCCAACCGGCGCCTTCGTGGTCGTCGTGGCCGGCATTGTCGCCCTGCATGGCGTCGACGGACTTTTCATGTGCACGGTGATGGCCGGCGTGCTGCTGGTGATCATGGGCGTCACCGGACTGGGCACGGCGGTGAAATTCATTCCGCGCCCCGTGGTCATTGGATTTACTAACGGCATCGCGGTGCTGATCGCCAGCACCCAGGTAAAAGATTTCTTCGGACTGCATCTGGAAAAGGTTCCAGGCGTGTTCTGGCTGCGCGTTGAGGCGCTGGCCGGAAACTTCCACACACTGTCGTTCGAGGCCACGGCTCTCGCTGTCTTCACGCTGCTGTTGCTGATCATCTGCCGCGGCGTTTCGGCGCGGATTCCGGGCCCGATTGTGGCGCTGATTCTCGCGACCGCCGCGGTTTATTTCTTCAAGCTTCCGGTGGAAACCATCGGCACGCGGTTCGGCGGAATTCCCGCCGGGCTGCCCCATTTGCAGATCCCAAAATTCCGCACGGATTTGATCCACGGTTTGCTGGGGCCAGCCTTTACCGTGGCGATGCTGGGCGCAATCGAGTCGCTGATGTCAGCCGTGGTTTCCGATCGCATGAGCAACGACCGGCACAATCCCAACGTGGAGTTGATCGGGCAGGGCGTGGCCAATGTCTTCTCGCCGATGTTTGGCGGGTTGCCGGCGACGGGGGCAATCGCGCGGACGGCAACCAATATCCGCGCCGGAGCGCAGTCACCGGTTGCGGGAATGATCCACGCGCTGACCTTGCTGTGCATTCTGCTGTTCGCGGCGCCGCTGGTCAGCTACGTGCCGATGGCAGCGCTGGCGGGCATTCTGATGGTCGTCTCCTACAACATGGGCGAGTGGCGCGAGATTCCGCAGTTGCTCAAGCTCACCAAGACCGACATCAGCGTCTGGCTGGTGACGTTTGCGCTGACCGTGTTTGCCGATCTGACGGTTGCGGTTGAGGCCGGGATGATCCTGGCCGCTTTGCTCTTTATCAGCCGCGTGGCGTCGACCACGACCGTATCGCAAGTCACCGACGATTACGTGGAAGACGGGCGCGTGCACATTCTGCAGGATAAAGACATTCCCTATTACGCGACCATCTTCCGCATTCATGGTCCTTTTCTATTCGGCGCGACCGACAAGATTTCGGCCGTGGCCGAAGACCTGCACACGCTGCCGCCGGTGGTGATCTTGCGGCTGAGAAATATGACGGCCCTCGACGCGACGGGCCTGTTCGCAATCGAGGAGATCGCCAAGCAATTGCAAGCCAGCAAACGGACGTTGATTCTGTGCGGTGCACGCGAGCAGCCGTCACAATTGATTCATGAAGCGGAGTTCGCGAAGGTGATCGGCGAAGAGAATATTTGCGACAACGTGCAGGAAGCGCTGCGCCGCGCCGAGGAAGTGTACGAGCGACTGGAAGCGAAGGGCGCCCCGGCCGTGTAGGGGCGGACGCATTCGTCCGCCCCGCGAGCGCAACGAGCGTGTCGCGGCGTAGCCCAAATTCAGCAGCTTGGCTCGAATCTATATCGCTCTTGCCTCGAAGGTCGCGCCTCAGAGCATTGTCTATGCCAGCAGTCTGCCTGGCTTCGGCCGCCCTCATTGCGCGCTTTTGCGCGCAACCCCGGACGAATGCGTCCGGGGCTACATGTCACTACTACATGTGGCGTGAAAGCGCATACATCCCGTATCCTCTTTAGGTCTGGGCGGCTCTGCTTCGATGATCATCAACCTCGCTGAACGCGCGCATAACCACAATTGGGAGCTCGACCCGGTCATCCGTTCCCTGCTGGATACGGATTTCTACAAGCTGCTGATGCTGCAGTTCATCTGGAAACATTTTCCCAAGACGCGCGTCACCTTCTCGCTCTACAACCGGCACGCCTCGGTGCGGATGGCCGACATCATTCACATCGAAGAACTGAAAGTGCAGCTGCAGCACGTGCGCGGGCGGCGCTTTCGAAAATCGGAACTGGTCTGGCTGGCGGGCAACACGTTTTATGGGCGCCGCGGAATTTTTGAGCCGGCCTTTCTGGAGTGGCTGGAAAATGATTTCCGCCTATCGGATTACCAGCTGCGCGTGAACGACGGGCAGATTCATCTGTCGTTTGAAGGAACGTGGGCCGAGACCACGATGTGGGAGCTCTACGCGCTGGCGATTCTGGATGAGCTGAAAACGCGCGCCCATCTGAAGACACTGAGCGAGTTCGGGCTCGACATTCTTTATGCCCGGGCGAAGACGAAGCTCTGGAGCAAGATTGAAAGGCTGCGCGGCGTTCCGGGACTGAGCGTGGCTGACTTCGGAACGCGGCGCCGGCACAGCTTTCTCTGGCAGGAATATGTCGTGGTGGCGATGGCGGCGAATCTGGGCAGCAATTTCATTGGAACGTCGAATGCGTTCCTGGCGCACAAACACGATCTCGAAGCAATTGGAACCAACGCACACGAGATTCCCATGGTCATGGGCGCGCTCGCTCCCGATGATGTCGCGCTGAAAGCTTCGCAATACCGCGTGCTGGAACTGTGGCAGCAGACGTACGATGGCTCTCTGCGCGTGATGCTGCCCGACACGTTCGGCACGACTCAGTTTCTCGCCGGGGCTCCGGATTGGGTGACGGACTGGACCGGACAGCGCGTCGACAGCAAAGATCCTTATATAGCCGGAGATGAATATATCGAATGGCTGAAGCAGCGGGGGCGCGATCCACGGGAGAAGTTGGTGATTGCCTCCGACACGCTAGATGTGGATGCGATTCTGGGGCTGCATGCGTATTTTGGCGGGACTTTGGCGAAGGGCGTGCGCCCGCTGGATTTCCGCAGCGCCGCCGACTTCCATGACCGGGCTAAGTGGACGGCGGACCGGCGCATCCGCTTCAGCGCGGGCTGGGGAACGCTGCTGACCAACGATTTCCGCGGATGCAATCCCAACGACGGCGACGGATTCGATCCCATCAGCCTGATCTGCAAAGTATCGAGCGTGGAGGGACGGCCCGCAGTCAAACTCTCGGATAACTACGCGAAGGCGCTGGGACCGGCCAAAGAGATTGACCGTTATAGCCGCGTGTTCGGGACGGCGGGGATGGTGAACGTTCCGGTGGTAGCGTAAGGCTTTGCCCAAATAGAGGAGCTTGCGAGATTCCTCGCTACGCCTGAAATGCATCTTACCTTGATTGCATAACGACGTTGGCTTGCCGCGGCGAGTCGCTTGGTTGCGATGAACAAGACCAAGGCTCGAGATGAGAGAGGAGCCAACGTCATGCTGACTATAGGCTGTGAGGCGCGCAACCCTCATGCTGCACTAGAATGTCGCGGACGGAATATGGCGCTGGAAGAATATAAACGCAAACGGCGGTTTGAAGAGACGCCCGAGCCTCCGCCGAAAGTGGAGAAGAAGAAAGGCAACCGCTTCGTGGTACAGAAGCATGAGGCGACGCGGCTGCATTACGACTTCCGGCTGGAGATGGAAGGCGTTCTGAAATCGTGGGCGGTGCCGAAGGGGCCGTCGCTCGATCCTGCGGACAAGCGGCTGGCGATGCAAGTTGAGGATCATCCCGTTTCTTATTTTGATTTTGAGGGAAACATTCCCGAGGGCAATTACGGCGGGGGCAGCGTGATGGTGTGGGATGTGGGCACGTGGCAGCCGCTGTCTCCGGTGCCGGTCGAGGGAAAGTATGTGCCCGGGACGGAAGCCGAGGCCGTGGCGATGCTGGCCAAGGGCGATTTGAAATTCCGGCTGAACGGGAAGCGGCTGAAGGGGGATTTCGCGCTGGTCAAGATGAAGGGGCGGCGTCCGGGGAGCAAGGGCAACGAGTGGTTGATGATCAAGAAGCACGACGATTATGTCGTGGAAGGATATGACGCCGGGGAGATCGACGAGTCGGTGCTCAGCAAGCGGAGTATGGATGAGATCGCGGGCGACGCCGGATCGCGAGAGTGGACGAGCAGCCGTCCGGCAGGCCGCGGGAAATTGAAGGCGGCGTGGCTAGCGGAGGCCGTGGCGCGAGTCGAGAGTAAAAAAAACATCACCCCAAAGGGCACGAAGGAGCACGAAGGAAAGCGAACGCCGGAATTAACCACGGAGGACACAGAGGAACACAGAGGAAGACGGGCGCGCGCAGAAAACGGTAAGGGTTCGTCTGCAACAACATCTTCAACGGCGGGGAATTCCTCCGCGTCCTCCGCGTCCTCTGCGGTTTTGGTTTCCCCGCCCGTGAAGCGGCCGATGCCTGCGGCTATTCATCCCATGCTGGCGGAATCGATCGATGAGCCGTTCGATGGAGCGGACTGGCTGTTTGAAATCAAATGGGACGGGTACCGGGCGGTGGCTTTCATCGCGGAGGGAAAGGTGCGGCTGGTTTCGCGAAATCAGAATGAGCTGACGGCGCGCTATCCGGAGTTGAAGGATATGGCGGGGTTCGTCAGGGCAAAGAATGCGATTCTCGACGGCGAAGTGGTGGCGCTCGATGCCGAAGGGAAAGCGTCGTTCAGTCTGATGCAGCAGCGAACCGGGTTTCGTCCGGGGGGCAAGCGGGCAGCGGCAAAGGCGGATGTTCCGGTGCTCTATTACGCGTTCGATTTGCTTTATCTGGACGGTGAGGACTGGCGCAAGGTGCCGCTCGAAGAGCGCAAACGCAAGCTGGCGTCGGTGATTGTTGCGGGAGACGCGCTGCGCTATTCCGATCACTACGAGGAGCAAGGGCGGGCGCTGTTTGAAATCGCGCGGCAAAAGGGACTCGAGGGCATCGTCGCCAAGCGGCGCAACAGTTGCTATGAAGAACGACGCAGCGGGGAATGGTTGAAGATCAAGATCCGGCACCGGATCGAATGCGTGGTAGGGGGATTCACCGAACCGGAAGGCAGCCGCGCGCATTTTGGCTCGCTGGTGCTGGGACTGTATGACGATAAGGGACGGCTGGTCCATGTGGGGCAGGCGGGCAGCGGCTTCAATCAGAAATCGCTGGCAGAGATTTGGAAAATCCTGAAGAAGCTGGAGACTAAGTCGAATCCCTTCTTCGGCGAGGTTGAGGCCCTGCGGCGAGTGAGTTGGGTGAAGCCGGAACTGGTCGCCGAAATCGAGTACGCGGAGTGGACGCATGGTGCTGGCGATGGAAGCAGTCCGAAGCTGCGCGCACCGGTGTTTCTGGGTTTGCGGGACGATAAGAATCCGAAGGAGTGCGTGCTGGAGGAGTTGATGGCTGACTCCGCTGCGGGTTAGACGGCTTAGATTGCAAATTCACTTTCGCATTGGGTCCACGTGTGAGGGCGAGACGCCCTCACGACAGCCGGCGGGACGCCGGCGCTACGGCGCTAGCGCTACTGTGCTAGGGATCTGCTACTTGATGTCTTTCATCGCCAGGAGGGTGCCGTAGTCGTGGCCGGTTTGATCGACGGCGCGGGCTACTACGGCCGCGAAAGCATCTCTGACCTCGGGATACTTGGTCACCAACGCCTTCATCACGTTGACGTTGTCCTGATAGGCGAGGTTGGTATTGGAAACGTTCGCCGACTCGTAGCGGACGATCAAATCCAGATCATTGCCTACGGCCTCAGGGAAAACTGCAGTGAGTTTGTAGGTAACGGCGCCTGCTGGAAGATTCGCGATCTTGCCTCCGGCCGGCAGATCGGGGGGCTGCGCTGCAGCGGATTCGTCGTAAAGCTTGTCGGTGGCCAGCGTGCTCATGAAAGGCAAGGGGGAGATCAAGCTGCGAGCTTCCTCATAATAGAACCAGGCGTTGTGGAGCTGTCCCTTAGCCTTGAATTCGCGCGCGCGCGCGACAAACCAGTCGCTATCGTGTCCGGCGATCTGGGCGGACTTGATATAGAGGCCACCTAACTTCCAGTTGGTTCCCGCCTGCTGCAAGATTTCCGAAAACATTGTCCTGCCTTTGGGAGACGTAACGTCGAGCAGCGCTACGCTGTATTTACCAGCCGGAAGATTGTCGAGATAAAAGGCGGCGCTGTTGGCGGTCTGTCCGTTCTTGCCGAATACTCCGCAATAAAATTCGGCGTGCGGGATGGGAGCCACCCCGGAGGCATCGAGCAGGAACGAAGATTTGACCGAGGACTGGGCACCGGTCAGGTCGGGCTGGTGTAGTTTTACGGTGGCTTCGATTCCAGAGAAATCTGCAGCGAGGCTGGGGATGGCGTTCTGGCGCAACGAGGCGGCATCCCCGCTGGCGGCCATGCCAAAATATTTTTGGGCGGCGGTGGTGATGGCGGTTCGGGTCGCAGCATCCAACTCGTCCGCGGTTTGGCAGCTTTGCGCCCCTGCATTCCACGATAAAAAGGGGATTAAAACCAGGGCAAACCATGCCGCGAGGCCATAGGACGGCAGATTCATAGGGGATTCCGCCTTTACTTTCAGAGAGTTGGAATGCCTTGGCCAGTTTACGCCTGACTGGGGCACGGTTGATAAGATTTTATGCCGCCAGAAATGGTTGACTGCAATCGCTCGCCACGAGTTTCGCCGCGGGAACACGCAAGAGAGTCGGATTGGATCGTTCCTACTCTCGGGAGCAGGTCTGCGGAAGCTTTGTAGTTTCCAGTGATAAAATTGCCTGCATAGGCGACCTTCGATGTCCCCCCAAAGCTCGCTTTCAAAACGGGAGTAACCATGAGCATCACCGGACCAAAATTCATCAGACTTGCCTGCGCCTTGATGCTAGGCTTCAGTGTAATTGTGGGGGCTTCGAGTCCTGCCAGCGCGACAACGCAGACTCATAAGAAAAAGAAAGTGCAGCAGCCGCCGCCTCCTCCGCTTCCCTCCGGGCCGACGGGCCCGGTACAGCAGCTTCCCTTGGATTCGATTGCGGCCGTACCGCCTCAAGTCACCTACCAGAACAACCAGCTCACGATCGTGGCGCAAAACTCGACGCTGGCCGATATTCTGCGGGCGGTTCGGAAGCAGACCGGAGCGGAGATCGACATTCCTCCGGCGCCGGAGCGGGTGGTGACGCATCTGGGGCCTGGTCCGGCCCGAGCTGTAGTTGCGCAGTTGCTCAACGGATCCCGTTTCAACTATGTGTTGCTGGGATCTCCTGCCGACGACACGATGCTGACGCGAGTGGTGCTGGTGGCCAAGAGCGGGCCCGAGGTAACTCCGGGACCTGCAGGGACCAATCCTCAGCCAGCAGTTGCGCAAGCCAATAACGCGCCGGAAGATGCAGCGTCGGACGGGGAGGCGGAAGCTGCCGAAGAGAATATGAATGCCGACGAGGCTCCTCCAGATCAGGCCGCCGAACCGGACCAGCCGGCTAACAATGGAGATCAGCCCGGCGTGAAGACGCCGCAGCAGATGCTGCAGGAGATGCAACAGCGGCAGATGCAGCTGCAGCAACAGCAACAACAGCAGGGTGGTCAAGTTCCGGTTCCGGGTTCGGGCATGCCGCCGCACCCGCCGCAGGAACAATAGTTCGCCCGGCCGTCTGCAGTGGTCAGTGCTAGTGATCAGTGGTGAATGGTCAGAAGGATCAGCTAGCCTCGGACTCCAACACCCAAGGCTGGCTACTGACCACTAGCCACTGAGGTTCCCATGGAATAGAAACGCCAAAGCTGCCGAGGGAACGGTTATTGCCGATTGCCGCGCAAGATTTGCAAGGAGCGGGCGCTCAAAGGCGGGGCACTCTCAGGCAGCGTGTCCTGCAACAATTTCCAGTCACGCGCAAGTTCGTTTTCGGTAATGCCGTGTGGGGAGCGGTGACTGAGTTCTGATTGCAGCCGTGCTTCCAGCAGTTGACGCACCAGTTGAGGAGGAGCATTTCCTGCAAGTACGTTCTGTGCGGAATCGCCAACCTGCACCAACTCCTCTCCGACACGCAACTGAAGAACGGGACGGCCCTGGTGATCGACGGCGTTTTTGGCGTGGGACTGCAGCCGTTCCCAGGTTTTGTCGACGTTGGGCGACGGACTTTCCGGATACGCCTGGGCCAACAGGTGCTTGAGTTCCTCGCGATAGGCCCGCAGATCTTCGTGATCGAGCGGCGCCTCGGGACCACTGCCCACGACAAAAACTTTTGCGCCGCGGGCGGGTTCAAAGTGCCCCGCGCCCGTTCCCACATAAACCGCGGCCACACAGCCGGCAAAGATCGGGCTGGCGACTGCGCTCGGCACAATGTACTTCTTTGCTTTGAAAAAGGATTCCACGACGCCGTGCACTGCGGTACTGCGCGGCATGCTGCCCGGCACCTGCGCAATCACCATGCGGGAAAAATGGATCTGCGGATGGCGGTCGCTGTAGCGGGTCAGGAGCTTCGCCATTTGCTTGGGCGTAGTGATGCCGGCGTCGGCAACCACGCTGCGGTGCAGCGTCTTCGGGTAATAGAAATTCAGAATGTCTTTGGCGAAATCGGCACAATTCCGGCGAACCATGCGGAAATGAGATACGTTCGGAGAGGAATTCAGCTTCCGGATGAGCGCGTCATCTTGCCCCGGCGTCGTCTCAATCTCGTAGCCGTAGATGGCGCGATCGTACGAAGATCCGACGAGTTCGTACCAGTTGCCGCCCGGAGTCCCGCCATTCTTGGCGTCGGGAGCGACCTGTTCCAGATACCTGCGGCGGTAGCGATCGCGCAGGAACGCGGTCATCTTGGCATCAGCAAATAGCGGCACGTCTTCCGGACGCTCCACGGCGTAGAGGTAGGGGATGAGCGGAATCGCGATCCAGTCGTAACCGCTGATCCCGTCGTAGCGGCTGATGACAACCCCGGCTTCTCCCGGAGCGCAGCGTCGCAGCACGAGTGGCGTCTCGGCGCATACCCCGGAAAGATAGATGGCGGCGTGGCCGGTAGCGGTAAAGAATCCCAGCTTTCCGTAAGGCTCTTCGAGAAGCAGAGTAGCCGAAGCGTGGGCAAAAATCGGGCAGGACAAGGCGAGCAGGACTACTCCGCCGAATACGCGCCGCATCAACCGAATGTGGCGTAAGAAAGTCACCATTACCCCGACAGCAATCTATTGAGTCTAAGCTGCTTACTTAGAACCCCTTACGAAAAGATTAGTTGCTGTTAAGCGAAAAAACTAGTTACGGAAGTTCAAAGAATTGGCGTCGGAATTAGCGAAGATTGGGCGAATTTATGGCAACCCTTTGCGCTCAGGATTCCTGGATGTCGTCGCTGCGCCGGCTTCGTAGTTCTTTCGCTGCCCAACGCGCACTATCGGCGACGGATTTATCTTCATCCGAAGCCAGACGGTCCAGGAGAGGGAGAAATTCCGGATTTGCGCTATTGCCCATCGCTACGACTGCATTCCGGCGGAGTCCGGCACGCTTGGCCCGCCGGATCGGAGAACGACGAAAAGTCTCGCGAAACTCTTCCTCGGACATCTCGGCGATCCAGGCGAGAGCAGGATTCACCAAACCCGGACGCGGGTGAAACTCGACTGTCGGCGATGAGGGAGCTTTGCGGTTCCAGGGACAGACATCCTGACATATATCGCAGCCGAAAACATGGCGGCCCATGCCTCGACGCAAGTCTTCGTCCGGTATGCATCCGCGCTTTTCGATGGTGAGATACGAAATGCATCGGTTGGAATCGAGCCGGTAGGGTTCGAGGATCGCATCGGTCGGGCAGGCCGCGATGCAGCGCGTGCAGGTGCCGCAGCGATCGGGAGCGGGCATGTCGGGCTGAAGTTCGAGGGAGGCGAGAATCACGCCAAGGAACAGCCACGAGCCGGTCTTCTGATTGATGATGCAGGTGTTCTTGCCGATCCAGCCGACACCGGCATATTTGGCAAAGACGCGTTCGACGATCGGTCCGGTATCGACGTAGGAGCGGGTGGTTAGAGTTGGCGGGCAGAGCTTGCCCTGAGCCTGCCGAAGGGAGTGCCCGCCCCACACGGCCTGGTGCAGAGCCCCTTCTACCTGCTTCAAGCGGCGCATGACGGCGTCGTGATAATCCTCGCGGCTCCAGGCATAGCGGGAGATCCAGCCGCGATCCTGGTCGTGGACTTCGGTTGAGTAAGGATTGTCGGTGTTGTAGTTGATGGCACAGACGATCACGCTTTTCGCCCAAGGGGCTACGCGTGCGAGAGCGGCACGCTTCAGTTCGCCCCGCTCATCGCGGGCTTCCAGATACTTCATTTCGCCCGCGTGGCCGGCGGCAATCCAGGCGGGAAAGAATTCGAGTTCGCGGTGATCGCCGGCCGGAGCGATGCCCGCCAGGTCGAAGCCTGCATCAGCGGCGGCGCGCTTGATCAGAGCTTCGATCACGTTGACCTGGACCGGGACCGCCATCTGCTGATTTTAAGCTGGCCGGGGCCAAACTGGCGAAGGGCGGCGGATGGGAGACGGCGACAGTGGCTCGAATATCAGATTTCCTACACGCCGAGCTTTTTCACTTCCTCGTTGTAGTACTTGCGGTACAGGATGTCCCATTCCTGCGAGCCCTCGAGGATAGTGCGCTTCTGGCTGTCGATCTTCTGCCGGGCGGCGAGATCGATCCTGGCTTCCTGATTGAGCAGGTCTTCCAGAATCTTTCGAGTTTCCTGGCGGATGGTGTTGGGATCTTCGATGAATTCGACTTCGTCCATCTGCTTGAGGACATCGGCAACTGCCCGGGCCAGCACGTTGACTTTGTCGCGGCTCAGTCTCACAGGACCGCCTTGTACTTCCGCACCAGTTCGCTTTTCACCTTGCGGAACATTTCCTGATAGTTGGCGCCGGTCTTCTGCATTTCGTCGGAGTAAGCTTCGAGGATGACGCGCACTTCGTCATTAATGCGGTCCTCAAGCGAGAGTTCCTCTACCAAGGCGGCGTTCACGCGCTCGGTTACCGCCGGGACGGTTGAAGTTTCGATCAACTTTCCGGCAATCAGTCTCTTGGTGACTTCGCGGGCCAGATAGCCCACATATTCTTTGGAAAAAAGCATGTATGGGTTGAGAGTGCTACGTTTAGCTATTTGCTTTTGTGAATCAAAAAGTGTAACACAGCCGGAATACAGGGCGCAGCCTAAGCCGAGGCCGGGTAGTGGCTGACTTTGAATTTTGGATATCTCTTATCGAGGGTCAAAAGCCGGCGCCCTTCAGCCGGCTGAGGGATCTCATTTGCCCTGACTTCGTGGGTGGGAGATCCCTCCCTCCGCCTGAAAAGCGGCTCCGGTCGGGATGACGCCAATTCTGAAGGGTTCAGGATTTCAAACTGAGCCACTACGCGAGGCAGGCATTCAACGCTGCGGCTGATCGCGCAGGGTGTAGACGAATTGCCGGATTTCGTGGCGCTCCCGATCCACCTTCTGCGCGGATTCCTGCGAGAGTTGCTGGTACAGCCGTAGTTGTTCTTTGGATTTGTCCGCCTGGCCGATCTGGCGATAGGCCTGGGCAAGCCGGTAGTGGGCTTCCTCCATCTGCGAATCGAGTTGTATCGCTCTCTCGTAATCGGAGATTGCGGCGGGATAGTTTCCCGCGTCCGAATGCAGAATACCAAGCTGAAGGTGCGGAGCGGCGTATTGCGGATTCAGACGAGCTGCCGTGTTGAGCAGAGTCTCTACCTGCGAAAGGCTGGCGCTGTCGGGCGATTGCTTCCGCCGCTTCCAGAGCGCTACCGCATAGTAATAATTGGCTTCGGGATTGGCGGGCTGAAGCATGACGAAACGGTGCAACTTTTCGAGGGCGGCTTCTGACGGAACCGTCTCGGCGCGCTGCATCTTTCCAAGAAAAAGATATGGAGTGGGATCGGCCGGATCCAGATCGGATGCCTGGCAGATTTGCTGGACCGCATTGTCGTCGTTGCCCTGGGCAAACCACGCCGCCCCGAGGCCGACAAGCATGCGTTCGGAGCGGGGGAACAAACGATTGCCGCGGGCGAAGACATCCCGTGCAGGCTCGGCGGCATAGTGCAGCAGAAGTTCGGAACCCCAATCGAACAGATAGCGCTCGTTGGGATCCATTTCCGCGGCGCGCTGGTACTGGCGAACCGCTTCGAGAGGATCCTTCAATTTCTCTTCCAGGTCACCGAGCAAGTGATGCAGTTCGGCCGTGTCGTGCGCCGCCATTAATGTGTTGATGATTTTCCTGGCCTGGTCGTAGTCGGCGCTCTCGCAGTAAGCGCGCGCCAGATCGTAGGAATTGTCGTAATCCGCCGGATTCGATTCCTGGGCGCGCTTCAAGTACGGAATCGCCTCGTCGGCTTGGCCGCTTTCCGCGAGAAATTGACCGAGACGATGATTGGCATCGAAACTGCCGGGCTGGCGGGATACGTTCTGCCTGAGAGATTTCTCGATGCTGGCTGACTCAGCAGGTCGCAGGCTCGGCGCCGACTTGGCAAGCGAAGCGGTGTCTTTCGCGAGGGACTCGCGAGTGCGCATCGCCGTGTCGGAACCGTGACCACCAAGATTGGTGGTGTCGGTGACTCCGGAAACGGTGAAGTGGGGTTCGTCGAAGAATTTAGCCGCGGAAGAATCTGCGGAGTGCGCCGTCTTTGATCCGCCCACCAGGCAATCGAATGTTTTCGCCTCTCCGGGAGCGAGCACGAGGGAGGGGACTTCGGTCTCGACTGATCCGTTGATCACGATTCGCAGAGCGTAGATTCCCGCACGCGCCGCGGAAAACTTGTAGAATCCGCCGGAATCGGTGCGCGCGGTCATGGCGGCCGCTGCGTCTTTGCCTTGCAGTTGCACCAGCGCCTCGGCGACCGGCTTGCCTTGCGAATCCCGGACTCTGCCGCGCAACGATGCGGAGTCGGCGGCCTGCTGACACGGCGAGAGCAGAGAAAGAATAGCGAGGAGGACGAGCGTCCCCAAACTTTGACGGATGGCAGCAGAGCCGGTCGAATATAAAAAACGAGTAATCATCGGGCGTCGGAAGTCGGAACCGGATGCGCGCAGGTCTGACACTGAATTCTAGTCGTGGTAACCAGGCCCGGCAACGATAGAAGTTGGCAGAGCAACGAAAGTGGCGCATTACAGGCTCAAACCGATAAAATGCACACCTTCATGATCAAACACTCAAGAATCCAACTTCCCTCTTTCCTCCAATTCATTTCCCTGAGTCTCTTCACAGCTTTAGTGCTGGCGAATTTTCCAGCATGGGCTCAGCCGAATTCTTCCAAGCGCAAGATCATCATCGATCAAGACGCGGCTGGGCCGGGGGGAACCGACCAGCAGTCGATTCTGGTGCTGATTCAGTCTCCACAATCCGAAGTGCTGGGCATTACCGTTGTGACCGGCGATGCCTGGCTCAAGGATGAAGTGGCGCATACGCTGCGCACATTGGAAATCGTTGGGCGGACCGACATCCCGGTGGTACCGGGCGCGGAGTATCCGCTGGTGCGGCGCAAGGAGGAGACCGAACTGTGGGAGCAGGAGTACGGGAGCGTGCCGTGGGTGGGAGCGTGGACGCCGCGCTGGTATCATCCGGCCGACCAGCTGGGCGAAATGCCGGAAGGCAAGCCCACGACCAAGCCGCTGGACGAAGATGCCGCGCACTTTCTGGTGCGCATGGTGCGCAAGTATCCGCACGAGATCACCATCTACGAAGGCGGCCCGATGACGAACCTGGCGCTGGCCATTGCGATCGACCCGGAATTTGCGAGCCTGGCCAAGGAACTCGTGTTCATGGGAGGCAGCCTCAATCCGAAGACGGACGATCCGGAATTTGCCAACACGCCGCGGCACGAATTCAATTTATGGTTCGATCCGGAGGCCGCGCACATCGTGCTTACGGCGCCGTGGAAGAAAATTGTGTGCACGACCGTGGACATTTCGGTGAAGACTCGTATGACCCAGGAGTTGGTCGATCGGGTCAAGGCCGGGGATTCGTCCGCCGCGCGCTATATCGGAACCTATACGCGGCTGCGCGGTCCATCCAACTATCTGTGGGACGAACTGACCGCGCTGGCATGGATCGATCCCAGTTTGATCACGGCGAAAGAGACGCGCTATCTCGATGTCGGCCTGAATCGCGGCGCGAGCTACGGAGATACTCTCAGCTGGACGGAACAGGACAAGCCGAAATTCGTCGGACCGCCGGAGGAAATCCAGGTGGATCTGGACACGCAGAAATTCTATAAGGAATTCGTCGACCTGCTGAAGGCGCCGACACCCAAGCCGTAGCGTGGTCCGGTCACTGCTGGAGTTGCTGCATCATCTGCGTGGCCTGGGGGTGGCCGGGATGCTGCTTGAGGAGTTCCTGCAAGATCGCCTGTGCTTGGTCACGAGCGCCCTGCAAAGCGTAAACGCGGGCGAGATTCAAATACGCCTGGTCAAATGCGGGAGCGACGCGTATACATTTTTCGAAACTGGCTACAGCTTCGTCTCGGCGCTGCGTAACCAGGTAAAGCACGCCCAGATTGTTCAAGGCCTCCGGGTAATCAGGCCGTGCGCGCAGCGCCCGCTGCAAGTACTCGTAAGCCCGCGTCGTATCGTCAGTCTGGGCAAATACCATTCCCAAACTGTAGTTTGCTTCGGGATCGTCCGGAGAAACCTGCACCGCATGTTCAAGCACTTCGCGGGCGTCGCTCCATTGTTTCTGCAGGCGATATGCATTGCCTAAATTGTCCAACGACAGCAGGTGATTTGGATTCAGTTGTAGCGCTTGCCGAAAGCATGCGATCGAATCTTCGACATGATTCTCGCGGGTGGCGAGAACGCCGAGGTTATTCCAGGCATCGGGCAAGGTATCGGGATAGGTGGGCGGTAACTTCACGCATCGTTCAAACATTTCGCGCGCGGCGGCGTTCTTGTTCTGATTCAGATAGACGCTTCCGATTCCGTAGAGGGCCTCCGCGCTGGACGGATCCTGCGCCAGAGCCTGCTGGAAGAAGGCTTCCGCCTGATCCAGATATCCGCGCTGAAAAAATAGAGCTCCGGAAGAAAGATAGTTGCGGCCGAAGGCAAGCGTGTTGGTCGCGCTGGGAAATGGCAGTGCGCGTTTGAGGCGCTCAGCGTCGCTTTGCGGGATCGCGCGGAAATCCTGCTCCACGTGGTCGAGTGAAATCGCCCCTGGTAGACCTTTACGATTTGCCCTGCGGGATCGATGAGGAAGGAAGTCGGCAGGCTGAGATCGCGATGCCGATCGAACAATTGACGGTAGAGGATGTTATAAATGGCGGTGACATCGTCAGACGCAGATAGGATCGGGAAGGAAAAACGCCAGCGGCGCTGGAAAGCGTCGAGATCAGCGTTCGGCGAAATTTCTTGTTCGGTGCAGCTGGCCGCGAATTTATCGACATTCAGTGTTACGAGCGATAAGCCTTGCGCAGCCCAGTGAGCGTGCCGCTTTTCGAAGCGTTGAAGGTCCTGCTTGCACTCTTCGGAGGCGGTCGTCCAGAAATTCAGCAAAATGGGCTTGCCGCGCATTGCCGACAGAGTTCGCTGCTTCCCTGACAGATCGGGAAGAGAAAAATCCGGAGCCGGAACCGGTGCCAGCAGCCAGGTCTCGATCTCAGCGGGCAGGGATTCGGTTTTCTGCGGCGTATTCGAAAGCGTCGATCCGCCCTTTGCAGAGGGCTTGAAAGGCTCCATGCGTGACGGCGCTATGCCCTCCTCGACCCAGATTCGATGATTGATGGGAAGACTCGGCAGTTCCTGCACCAGGCCGCTGGGCCAGCGGATTGAGGTGCGCACCGGGCCTTTCGCTTCGCCGAGTCCGAAGAAGAGTTCCTTGCTGTGCTGCGACAAAAAGCCGGATCCGGCCTGCAGCATTCGCGTTTGCTTGCCCGCACTGGTCTCAATCGTGATGGCTGCTCCGATCGCGTCGCGATTGCTTTTCTGGCCGCGCAGACGAAATGCGATCGAGGGAGGGAGATTCTCGATCACATTTTTCAGCACGCATACCTGCGGAGCATTGCGGTTCTTCAGTAATATTTCCAGCCGGCCATCGTGATCGAAATCGGCAAGAGCGAAGGACCTGCCGTCCCCGATGAAATCAAGGTCGACCACGGCGGAAAGATCGGTGAAAGTTCCGTCGCGATTGTTGGCGTAGAAGACGTTGCGCTCGAAACCGCTCCAAGAGCCGTCGGCGCGAATGAGTTCGTTGATGGCGTTCCATCCCTGCTCGTAATTGTGCGATGCGGCATTCTCGTCGGGAGAATACGCCACGACCTGGCGCCAGAAAAAACTGTTCAGGTCTGCACGCGACGGGCCTGAGACCATGCCATTCGCGATGTAGAGATCGGGAAAGCCGTCGTGATCAAAATCGAATGCGTCGCTGGACCACGCCCATCTGCCGATTGCAACCCCGGCAACGTCGGTCACGTCAGCAAAGGCCGGGGCTTGATTGCGCAACAGAGAATTTCCCATCGCATGCTTCCGATACAGAGCGCGAATGTTTGCGGGAGAGTCCTGCTTAAACGTCGACTGCATGGAAAGACGCACGCCGGCCGCGGTCCACATATTGCCCACATAAAAATCCTGGGCGCCGTCGTTGTCGAAGTCGAGGCATGAAACACTCATTCCTGCGCCCACGTCTTCGACTCCGGTTTGTGGGGCTACATCGGTAAAGGTTCCGTCGCCATTGTTGCGGTATAAATTCTTCCGGCCAAAATCGTTGACTACGTAGAGGTCCGGCCAGCCGTTCTTGTCGTAGTCATTCCATCCGCAGCAAAAACTGTAGCGAGTATTGTTCTGGTTCAAGCCAGATTCGGCGGTCACATCGCGGAAGGTGCCGTCGCGCTGATTTCGCATGAGAAAATTCGGCGGCCCATTTTCGGCGTCGTGGTAGGGAGACGGATACCGGTACTGCCCGGTGCCCTGGTAGTAGGCGTACAAGCAGAAATAAATGTCGAGCCATCCGTCGCGGTCGTAGTCGGCGACCGCCGCCCCGGTAAACGTTCCCTGAGGAGTATTGGCGAAGCGAAAGGCGCCAGCCTTCTGCCGGAATTTTCCTCCGCCTTCGTTGATGAACAGCACGGGCCCGTCCGTGCGCACCAGGATCGCATGCTGACGGCCGTCATTATTGAAGTCGGCGAACAGCGCACACGCCGTGTTCTCGAGAATGCCGAGGCCGGAAGCTTCTGTAATGTCCTCGAACGTGCCGTCGCCGCGATTGCGGTAGAGTCGGTTGGGCAACCCGGCGGGCTGGCAAATGTAGAGATCATCGAAGCCATCGTTGTCGATGTCGGCGATTGAAACTCCGTTGTGGCCGTAGATGTCGATGCCGCAGGCCCCATCAAGAACAGTGCGCCAGTAGTCGGTGCCATGCAGCATTTGCGATGCGTAGGATTCGTTGGCGCCCAGCACTGAGGCCGTCACATCCACATAGACCGGCGCCATGGAGCGCGCCTGGGTCTCGTCGAGCACTTGCCAACCGGCAAGCCGGAACGCGTCACCGGCTTTTTGTTCCCACGAGAGATCCCAGTGGCCCACTCGCTGTTCGCGATGGAACCCGGTTCCCTTGCCCACAATTTCGAAGCGAACCCGAGTCTTGAAAACGAGGGGCCGATCCGATCCGGCAGGCTCGGCAATGTCGGTGGCGGTGATTTGGAACTCGGCGACTTCAATCTGCGACAACGGGTTCAGGCTCGACTGCCATTCGCGCAGAAAGGCGGAGGCATCGAGGCTGACCTGATCGGGAAATTTGCTAACGCGCACTTGAATCGTGGGGGGGGAGCGCACTATGCGAGATTGTGTGGGCGTCGGGGAGGCTCCGAGAAACTGCGGCGACAGAGCTTTTGCAATGGCGCCCAGGTCGCGCGATGAACTCAGGAGATTCGTGCTCCAGCCAGCGAGAATGGCAGCAATCTGGTCGGCGTACTGTTCGCTGACGAAACGGTCGAGGCGCGCATCTACTTTGAGTAAAGTGGCGTCGAGCGGCCGTTCGCTGCGGTAAAGCGGGCGAAGAAAAAATCCGGCCGGGCTTGCCGGGTCTTGTTTCACTTCAGAGCTGTGGGGATCAGGAAACGAGAACGCCCACAAGCGGGATGGAAGGAAAGTGGCTCCGGCAGCCTGACAGAAGCGAAAAAGAAACTTGCGCCGGTCGAGATCGACCGCCTGCGGGCGCCTCGCTGAGCCGTTCAGATGGATGTCCCCCGCAAAGCCACGTATGCGACTGAAACTAACATCGGCGTCAGGGAGGGTCAAGGCGGATGAAGCCGAGACCCGAGAACCGGCCGGAAGAACGATGGGAAAAACTGGATGGGTATTGCCGTGGGCTGGTCGGCAAAATTACCGGACTTGAGGTTGTGGTAGCCTAGGCTCGCTTTCGAGCAGGAATTTCTTCAGCGAATGGGCGCTCCGCAAATCGCCGTGGTTGGCAGTTACGCCACAGGCCTGACCATGAAAGTTCCCCGGCTTCCGACGTCGGGCGAGACTCTGATGGGCTCCGGCTATCGCGTAGATTTTGGCGGAAAAGGATCGAATCAAGCCGTGGGTTGCGCACGCTTGGGAGCACAAGTTCATTTGGTCTGCCGGATTGGAAATGATCGGTTCGGAGATATGGCGTTCAATCTGTATCGCGAGGAAGGGGTCGGCGTTGTGCACGCGAAGCGATCTGGCGATGCGCCGACGGGAGTGGGCTTCATCGTGGTGGAAGAGGAGAGCGGGCGGAACTGCATCGTGATCGACCCCGGAGCAAATGCTTTGCTGACCGCGGCGGATGTGGCCGAAGCGGAAACGGCTTTACGATCCGCGTCTGTCGTTCTGGCGCAGTTGGAGATTCCTGTGGCGGCGGCGGCCAGCGCGATGGAGAAGGGGCGGACAAATGGCGCTATCACTGTGCTCAATCCGGCGCCCGCTAGTCCTCTCCCGGCTTCCCTGCTGCGCTCGGTCAACGTCTTAACTCCGAATGAAAGCGAGGCCAAGGTGCTGGCAGGATACCCGCCCGACGCCGAGGTGGAACCGCACGTCGTCGCTCAGGAATTGATTCGTACCGGCGTGAAGCACGTTGTGATTACGCTGGGCGAACAAGGCGCGCTTCTGGTCAATGCCGATTCGCAAACTCATTTTCCGGCCGTCAAGGTGCAGCCGGTCGATACGACTGGAGCGGGCGACGCATTTAATGCTGGACTGGCGGTCGCCTTGGCGCATCGCGGCAGCATCGAACAGGCAGTAGAATTCGCCATCGTCACTGGAGCCATGGCCGTGATCAAAGAGGGCGTGATTTCTTCTCTTCCGCACCGCGACGAAGTTTTGGCGTTTCTGAGCGATCATAAGATGGCAGCACCCGACTGGCTGGGCAGCATCGCTGGCGCCGATTCGGGCATAGGGGCGAGATGAGCATTGTGAACTCCATCAACCCAAAGCCGATTGACGAAGCGCGTAGGACCGAAGCGAGTAGCCTTGCCCAGCATATTCAACACACCCTCATCTCCAATGTCTTCACCGAGACGCTGTGGAGACGGCACATCGACGAATGTCTGAAATACGGATTTCATGCCGCCATGCTTCCTGGGGCGTGGGTGAAAAGAACGAAGCAAGCTTTGGATGGGACGGGCGTTCGAGTTGCATCGTTTATCGATTTCCCGTACGGCACCATGACCAGCGCCGGGAAGGCCAGCGAGGCCAGGCATCTGGTCGCAGAAGGAGCGGAAGAAATTGATCTGATGCCGAATGTCGGCTTCCTGCTTTCGGGAATGGAAAAAGAGTACTTTGACGACATACGCGGAGTGGTCAGCGCAGCGGAGAATGTTCCCGTCAAGATCATGCTGGAACTCCCATTACTCAGCCCGGAGCAACGGGAACGGGCGATTGCGCTGAGCATCGAGGCTGGCGTGAAATATCTGAAAAATGCCAGCGGCGGCGCGGTAGGCATCGCTACTCCAGATGAGATTCGCTTTCTGCGGCGAGTTGCCCCTCCGCAGGTCGGAGTCAAGGCTTCGGGAGGCATCAAGACGGCCCAACAGGTGCGAGCCCTGATCAAAGCCGGAGCCGATCTGGTGGGTACGAGTTCCGGCGCACAGATTATGCAGGAGTTGCTTTCTCAGTCAGCCCCGGCGACGCGCTCACAGGATACCTATTAGGCGGCGCACGAAATTCGCCAACGATTGCTATGGACTGCTTCCTCAGGACGGTAGTACGGCATTGAGCGGTTCGGCTTCGCGCAGGGCAGTCACTTCGAGTTGCAAACGGGCCAGACGATTCAATTCCGCGTGCACCGCGGGTTCGCCGTCTTCTTTTACCTTCCGGGCGCCTGTCCAACACAGGCCACATAGAAGCGGCCTTCCGACACGCGGGCTGCTAATTCGCGCGCTTCCTCTGCGACCGGCTCAGCGCAGAGTTCTGTTCCGAGGTCCGCCAGACGCAAGAGGCGGGTCGCTCCGTCGATCGCGCCCACTACGGAATTCACAATGCTTTGGCCCTGCTGGCTCAGGGCAATTCCGGATTGATCCCTGCTCGACGCCATCTCTCTACGCCTGGGAGCGAACGCCGTCCTGATGCACGTAGCGGATGACTTCTACTTCGGATATGGCGATCAGACCTTCATTCACCATTTCGTCGAGCGCGGGAATGAGCTTGCTGACTTTCTCCTCCGTGTCGATCACGGTCACCATGATGGGCCGGTCCGACGAAAAAAGGAGATGGCGTTTGTGGATGAGCGTGCTGGCGCCATAGCCTTCAATGCCGCGAAAGACGGTTGCTCCAGCGATGTCGAGTTCGCGACACTTGACCACGATCGCTTCGTAGAGCGGCTTGGTTTGCCACTTGTCATCCTCGCCGAAATGGATGCGCAGCATCTTGGCCTTGCCTTCCAGTTTCATATCTGCGTCTCCTGCCGCCGGTCGGACTTCCGGTAATTGTGGGAGTATTTGATGACATCCACATCGGAGAGCACCACCAACCCCTGCTGCACCATCTGCTCGAGAATCGGCATGAAGGCCCGCAGCTTTTCTTCCGCGTCGATGATCGACAATAGGATGGGCCGGTCATGCGAGAGGCTGAGCGCGGCATCTTTGTGGATGCGCCGGTTCGCGCCATATCCCAGGATTCCGCGATACACGGTCACCCCTGCGATGTCGTGCGCGCGCAAGCCGTTGACGATCGCTTCATGCAGAGGCTTGCCATTCCACTTGTCATTTTCCCCAATGTAGATGCGCATCATTTTTGCTTTGCCTTCCTGCTTCAAAGGAGGGCCTTCGGGAGCGGCTCGCTTTTGCTTCTTCTCGGCAGGCTTGACGATGGTGGTATCTTGCACTTCAATCAGACCGGTGCCCGCCATCTCCTGCAGTTTGGGGAGCAATTCTTCAACTTTTGCCGCGGTTTCAATGAACTCGACCTTGATTGGCAACTTGACCGAGAGTTCGACCACCCGGGTGGTGTGCAGGTGGTGATCGGCACCGAATCCGGCGATGCCGCGAGTCACGGTTGCACCCGACACGCCGTGAAAAAAAAGAAAGTCCAGAATGGCGGCATAGGCGGCCGCGCCGTGATACTGCTGATCTTCGGCTACGTAGATGCCGACTTTTTTACCCGGCCCTGGTGTGAGCACATTTCCTCCTATCACTCGAGTCCTCGTGGAATAAAGAAACCAGCGCTGGCGTTCATGGGATCGCCCTGCCCATTACCACTCCTCCCCACACCGCGATAAAACCCACAACCACGCTGAGCGCGACGTAAACGAGGCCGAGACCGATCTGGCCATCCTGGATGGTGCGCAAGGTTTCATATTCAAAGCTGGAGAAAGTCGTGTAGCCTCCGATGAAACCAATGGGGATCAGATATCGCCAGTTCGGGCTCCATTGGCTTCTCGCGGTCATCAAGGCAAAGACCAGGCCGATGAGGAACGAACCCGTGATGTTAATGACAAATGTCCCGTAGGGAAAGCGCGCCCCCATTCGGCTGCCGATATAAGTGCCCAGCCAGAAGCGCAAAATCGAACCCAGACAACCTCCCACGCCCACCATCACGTATTTCAGCAAGCCCTCGTTCCTTTCCTGTTCATAGTGCGCCGTCACCAGGCCGATTGCCAATCAGGAAGCTGCTCCTGGTTTGGTTCGGGCGTATCTTGTGAACTTACGTCTGTTTGATTTTGCGGATTCGTTGCCGGGGGGCATGACTCCGCGACAAGAACCGCTTGTCAGGAGTCATCAGCTGAGCCCGGCTCAAAGAATGGGACAGCGGTTGCGGTGAACTCCTTCACCGTGGCTAACAGTACAGCAAAGATGAAAGGTGAAGTCAACGGTACCGGCGGTAATCGGGGCCGAAGACGCTCGCTCTGCTCGCGGGGCGGAGGAGTGCGTCCGCCCCTACATAAGCACCTCTGCTCAGGGCAAGCTGGGTCCGCCCCTACACGAACCCTTTGGGCGGGTTACACTCCTTGGTGGCTTTTTAAAGGAGAACATAACGGTCATGACATCCGCACTTCTAGATCTGGAACCGAAAGAGGTATGGAAGCATTTTGCTGCGCTGACAAAAATACCGCGCGCTTCTACGAAAGAAGCTGCCGCCCGCGAATATGTGCTCGCGCAGGCCAAGCGGCTCGGGCTAGAAGCGATCCACGACAAGGCCGGCAACACCGTGGTCCGCAAGCCGGCGCATCGCGGCCGCGAGGGCGCGCCCATGGCGCTTTTGCAGGGCCATCTCGACATGGTCTGCGAAAAGAATGAAGGCACGGCTCACAACTTCGATACCGATCCGATCCAAGTGGAACGCGATGGCGACTGGCTCAAGGCCGATGGAACCACGCTGGGCGCCGACAATGGCGTCGGCATATCGGCGGCGCTGGCGGTAATGGAGAGCACCAACATTGCCCATGGGCCGCTGGAATTCGTCTTTACCATCGATGAGGAATCAGGCCTGACGGGCGCGGCGGAATTCCCTGGCGGACTCCTGCAATCGAAATACTTTCTCAATCTCGATAACGAAGAGACCGGCACGATCTGCATTGGTTGCGCCGGTGGAATCAAGACGACAGGGCGGCGCAAAGTGGCCACGCGTCCGGCAACCGCGAATACTGCCTGGCGAATCAAGGTCTCCGGACTGAAAGGCGGACATTCGGGCGTGGACATCCATCAAGGACGCGGCAACGCCCTGCGCGTGCTGGGCGGCGTGCTCCAAGCTCTGCTCGAGCACCATCCTGCCGAGATCTCCGAAATCAATGGTGGGAGCGCCCAGAACGCGATTCCACGCGAAGCTTCCGCCGTGGTCCTTCTCGACGCGGCAAAGGAAAAGGGACTGCGGTTGGTCCTCGCGAAGGCCGAGTCGGAATGCAAAGAAGATTTGGGCGCATTTGATCCCGGGCTGAAAATCACGGCCGAAAAGGCCGCGCGCCCCGAGAAAGTGCTGGATTCGGCCGATGCCAGACGCGTCGTCGATCTTCTGGTCACCGTGCCGCACGGCGTGCTGGCCATGAGTCCCGACGTGCCCGGCTTGACGCAGAACTCCACGAACCTTGCCACCGTTGCGACCAAGGATGACGCGGTGCAAATCGTCACCAGCCAGCGCAGCGCCATCGAGAGCAGTAAATGGGCTGCCGCCCGTATGGTGGCTACTGTGTTCCGGCTGGCTGGATTTGAGGTCGAACACTCCGGCAACTATCCCGGTTGGAAACCGGAACCGAAGAGTGAGGTCGTGAGGAAACTCCAGGCAGCGCATGAGCAAGTGTTCGGTCAGCCCGCCAAGCTGATTGCCATGCACGCGGGACTCGAGTGCGGCGTGATTGGGGAGAAGTATCCGGGGATGCAGATGGCGTCGTTCGGACCTACCATCGTCGATCCGCACAGCCCGCACGAACGCGTGCAGATCTCGACCGTCGCGAGTTTCTGGAAGTATCTGAAAGCGGTGCTGGAAGGCTTGTGAGCCGGATCTAGAAATCGCAAACGGTGCAAAATGGTCGGGAGGAGAGAGGATTGAAACTTCTGTTTCACAGCGGCGGAGCGGTGGACTCCCTGACAATCAGTTCCGGCTTGATCTTGCGGTGAAGCGGGCTGATCGTGGTGTTCTTGCGATGGGCGCGAATGGCTTCCAGCATAATCTCGGCTCCCATCGACGCCAGTTTTTCCATGTGTTCGCGGACGGTCGTCAGCGCGGGGTTGTAGAAAGCAGCGGCGGGAATATCGTCGAACCCGATCACCGAACAATCCTGCGGCACTCGCAGGCCTGCGCTGATGAGTGCGCGGATCGCGCCAAACGCCGTCATATCGTCGAAGGCCACCAGCGCGGTGAATGGGAGTTTGAGGGCGAGTAGCTCTTTGGTGCGCTCGAGTCCTGCTTCATAGCTGGAGAAAGGATCCGTCAGAGTTACGACGAGTCGCGGATCCAGTTCCCAACCGGCGGCGCCGGCGAAAGAGCAAATTCCATCCCATTGGTATTGGCTGTCGACGATCATGCTGGGCCCGCGGATGAACGCGATTTTGCGATGGCCGAGCTGATAGAGATGTTCGAGAGCTTGCTGCGTGCCGTCTTCGTGATCGGTGGCGACCCAACTCAAGGCGTCGGTCTCAGGCTCGCGGCCCAGGATAACGGAAGGGATTTTTCGGCTCTCCAGCGCGGGAAGAAGCTCGGTCTCAAAGGAAAGCGAGTTGGCCAGAATGATCAACCCCTCCACACGCCGCGCCAGCAAGACGTTGAGGTACTTCTTGAAAAGGGAGCGCTTGTTTTGAATGTCCACTAAGAACGGCAGGTAGCCCGATTGCGAAAAACTATTTTCGATGCCGCGCAGAATCTGGGCGCAATAAGGATCCGCGATGTCGGGCACCATCACGCCAATGGTATGGCTGCGATGACTCCGTAAAGCCTGGGCGAAGGGATTTGGTTGGTAGCCTAGTCCTTCTGCAACGTGGATGATGCGCTGCTTGGTGGATTCGGGAATGTAACTTGCCAAAGGAGCCTGGTTCAGCACCATGGACACCGTGGTCGCCGAGAGCCCGCATTCCCTCGCGACGTCGCGGATAGTGATCGTCGTACCTGTTTTCGTTTTGGATCGCGTCACAGCATCATCCTTAAAACCGGCCCTCGATTTGATGCTGCTCCTCCGAACAAAACGGACTCGGTTGATGAATCATCTTATCCATCATAACCGCCTCGGGTGCCGAATGATGCCCGCGCTGAACCTAGAACGTGTACTTTAACGCGAACTCGATCTGGCGATTATCCGTCGCCGTATTCGTGATGGCGGCGCCTCCCTGCACATCCACGGGAGCCGACGAGCCTCCGCCTGGCAATCCGAAATTTGGATGGTTGAGGAGATTGAAGAACTCCGAGCGGAACTCGATTTGCTGCGATTCCCGAATCTTGAAGTTCTTTTGCAGGACCACATCGAAGTCAACCAGATGCGGGCCGCGGAGATCCCCAATTTTGGCATTGCCAAAGCTGTGCGCGGATTGCTGCCCCGAGGCCAGCAGGGGCGCGGCAAATGCCGCCTGGTTGTACCAGCAATCAAGAGTCTGGTGTCCGGGTTTGGAGCAAGCGAAGTCGGTACCTTGCGACGCGGTATTGAAGGAGAAGTCATAAGGGTTGGCAACTTGATTGGGACGATAACTGAAACTTCCGGTGTTGCTCAGGTCGGTGGACATGACCGCATTGACGGCTTCGCCAGTTTGCGCAGAAGTGATTCCTGCTACCTGCCATCCCCCGAGAAATCCATCCAGGAAGCCGTGAGCATCGCCCAGGAATTGGCGGTCGTGGCCGACCGGCAGTTCGTAGAGATAGCTCAGCGAGAACCGCTGCCGCAAATCCGGGGCGACCGGTCCATGTTCCAGGTTGGGGAAATACGCGTTCTGCACGTACCCGCCCACGTTGCCGTCCGCGTTGCCTAGATTCTTGGAGTACGTATATGCCGCCAGCACATTGAAGCCGCTCGAGAAGCGCTTGTTCAACGATGCTTGGAACGCATTGTAGAAAGTCTGAAACTGGGGATAGTCAAGCGGCAACACCTGGGTCATATTCGGTTGCTGCGCGAAATACCGCCGGCCGTAATTCGCGATGCAATTCGTGGGATCGGTTCCGCAGAAGTTGGTATCGAGAATTTGCGGCGCCTGGTTGAGATCGCTGGCTTCGTGATTCCACAGGTCGTAAGAGCGGGTGCCGACATAGCCGACCTGCGCGACCCAGTTTGGAGTGAACTGATGCTGCAGGCTGAGGTTCCACTCGAGGATACGAGGGATCACACGTTTCGGTCCCGTCGTCTTGACGGGGCCGCTGATAGCAGTGGCACTGCCTTGCGGCAAAGCACCTGGGAAACCGCTGGAGACAAGTTGACTCGCGGGCGGAATGGCGTTGGCGCTGAAGTTTGCCGCATAAAAGCTGAGTTGCGGAGGATTCAGCCCGAGGTCGTCGAAGATATTCGCCTCTGCCGAATAAAACATTCCAAAGGCGCTGCGAACGACCGTGTTCTTCTCGACCGACCATGCGAACCCCACGCGAGGTCCCCAGTCCTTTTTGTCAAACTGCACGCCAGCGTGGGACACCGCGCCCGTCCCGTAGGACGTCACGACGACAGCGCGATTGAGATCGAAGTTTCCGACTCGACCGTTGGCGGGGGAAGTGACTTCGTAGCGCAGTCCCAAGTTCACGGTCAGGGTGCGGCTGAGGTGGAAATCGTCCTGGAAGAATTCGGCGAGATCCCAGTAACGGGTGGGATAGAGGCCGGCCAGGAAGTCCTGCTCGTTGGAAATCGGCACGCCGAACAGAAGATCCGCCAGAGCGTTGCCCCCATTGGCTGTGGTCAGGTCGTTGGTATATCCTCCGCCGAAATCGAAGTATCCGCGCGGATTCGATAGTTGAAAAAAGTTTCGCTGCTGGCGCCGGAAATCGACGCCAAATTTAAGCGAATGCCTGCCCTTGATCCAGGTCAGCGTATCGGCGACCTGAGTGATGTTTTCAAAGACATGCTCCGGGAGCCACTGCGAGTCTCCTAACGACGTGAATCCCGCGACATCGATATTTGTGAGGCCGGAGGAGTTGGGATATCCCGGACGATTGACGTTGGGAATCCCGAGTAGTGTGCCCAGGTCTTTGCCGAAATTAAAGGGCAAGGCATTCACGGCGTAGCGGAAATAGCCACCATGCAGATCGTTCAGCACTCGCTCGGAGAAAGTATGGGTATATCCAATGCCCAGGTGCTGGGCGCGAGAGTCGCTGATGCTCGGGCAACAATCGGAACCTCCCCACAGCGGCCCGAGCGGTCCGGGTTGCTGGCTGCGGATGTCGCCGAAGCTGTACGAGCTAAAAACCTGATCCTGCTCGCTGAAGCGGTGATCCACGCGGACATCGAACGAATCCTGATCGTTGATCTGATTTTGATTGGCGAGATAGTTGTTCGTGAGCGAGGTGGGATCGGTGGGCTGAGGATAGAAATTCGCAATGTTCGAACCAACCTGGTTGACTTTCGATGGGTCCATCACATTGGGTTGGCCGTTGTAGCTCACAGGCTTACGCAAGAGAACGGTCGTGCCGTCATTGCACGTATAAGGCAGCCCCGTGATTGTGTTTGTATTCGGATTCCAGCCAGTTGTGTAGGGATCGAAGATGGTTCCGTAGTCGAACTGCGGGTCGCTCGGAGCGGGGTTCGGTCCGCAAGGTGAAAAATAGTTGTACGTCAGCCGGTCTTGGAAGTTGCCACTTCGTTCGTCCGAGGTCGATGCGCCGGCGGGCACGGTACCAACGGGCACCGTCGACAAGAACGGATTGCTCGCCCGCAAACGCGAGCCCTGATAATCCCCGAAGAAGAAGGTCTTATTCTTCCTGATCGGTCCGCCCACGAAAGCTCCAAACTGATTGCGTTTGAACGGTTGCTGGCCCTGGTTGAAATAGTTGACCGCGTCCAGTTTGTCATTGCGGATAAACTCGTAGACTCCGCCATGCAGTTGGTTAGCGCCCGACTTGAGGACCACGTTCACGGCGGCGCCGCCGCGTCCAAACTCCGCGCTCATGGAGTTTTCTTCCGTCTTGAATTCCTGGATGGCGTCCGGCGGCGGCAGCACCACGACCCCGCCCAGACCGAACTCGTTATTGTCCACGCCATTCAGCAGGAAGTTGTTATTGGAGACGCGCAGGCCGTTGACCGAGATCGCTTCGTTGGCCCGTTCGTTTTCAAAAACGCCCCCGCTGACGTTGGATCCGGTTTGCCCACCATTGGCGCCGGGCCCAAGGTAAGCAAGCTGGATGAAATTCCTGCCGTTGAGCGGCAGCTCAGAAATTCGCCGCTCGGTCTCGACCGTTCCCAGAGAGGAGGATTCGGTTTGCAGCAGCGGCGCTGCGCCAGTCACCTCCACGGTCTCGGTAGCGGACCCGAGCTTGAGCACCAGATCGACGCGCACACTCTGGTTGACGGCGACATCGACGCTGGGCTGAGTCGTGGTCTCAAAGCCCTGCCTGGTGGCCGAGACCGAGTAGGTACCGATCTTCAGCAGGTTCGCGTTGTAGTTGCCTTCGTCGTCCGTGGTCAGGTGGACAGGTTGGCCGGTCTCGCGGTTGGTCACCGTGATCTGCGCATTCGAGATCCGCGCTCCCGAGGGATCGGTGACGGTGCCGACAATGGCGCCGCGGTCGACCTGAGCTGTGGCCGGTGTGGTTGTGATCAGAAGCAAACCGAAAAACGCCAACAACAGAATCACGGCATGGACTGTGCGAAACATAGATCCCCCAAGCGCATCCTCAGATTGTCAGTGTGTTCGACGCGATAAACTGATTTATTAAAACGATCCAATCGTGAGCCAAAGCATATCTCGCTGTCAAGGAGAAATGTGATGAAATACTGATATTTTCGGTTTGATGCAGATCTACTTTGGCCAAAATTTCTCTTGACAGCGGTGGGTAGGCTAAAGCAGGATTTAATCGTTTTAATAAATCATTTCATTTCTGCGGCGAGGAATTTCCAATGCGCACCCGTCTGGCTTGTCTTTTTGTCGTGTTCTGGTCAATCGTCGGCGTCGTTCAAGCTCAGCAAACCCGGCTGGAGAATCTCCAAAACAAGACGATCCTTGTGTTCACCCCGCATCCTGACGATGACGTGTTCGGCGCCGGCGGCACGATCGCTCTGCTGAATCGCAATCACAACAAGGTGTACATCGTCGTCTACACGAATGACGACAAGGGCTCCTATGATCCGGAGATGAACTCGCAACGCCTGGCGCGAATTCGCCGGGCGGAGCAGGAGATTTCCGAGGGGCAGTTGGGCACACAGAAGGAGAACATTCTGTGGATGGGGTACGACGACGGCATGTTGGAGTACGCGCCGCAGCCAAAGCTGACTGAGGAGGCAACGGCGATTATCCGCCGCATACGGCCGGATGTGCTCCTCAGCGTGGATCCCGGCGAATGGTACGAGCGCTGGCACAAAAGCGACCATCGGATGGCGGCTTTCAACACCATCGATGCCGTGCGCGCCGCCGAGTTCTGGCTTTACTTTCCCAATCAAAAATTGCAGATGGGGCTGGAACCGTACCAGGTGCCGGAGATGTACTTCTTCTACCCCTCCCCGCAAGAGGCAAATTATTTCGTCAACATCGATAGCGTTGCCGAGCTGAAATTTGATGCCGCCTGCAAGCAAGTGAGCCAGTTCGAACCCGCCGTTCATAAATACCGGCCCGATTGGGACCCCAAAGACATGGAGAAGGCCAAGGACTTAATGCGGCACGAACAGCCGCGCAAAGACGGGCACTACGTGGAAGCCTTCCGCTATGCCACCGGATTCAACCAATACTAAAGAGCATCGAGGAGAGCGCAATTATGTCTACACTGGCATTGCTCGGGGGCAAGAAAGCAAAAGGCAAGCCGTTTCCCGTCTGGCCCTACTACGACAAGAATGAAGAGCAGGCTCTAAAAGAGGTTCTGGAGAGCCGCGTCTGGTGGCGGACTCCCGGCACCAAGACGCTGGAGTTCGAACGCGCCTTTGCCGAGTTTCAAGGAGCGCGTCACGGGATTGCGGTCACCAACGGGACCGCCGCTCTCGAAGTGACTATGGCCGCTCTTGGCATCAACGCCGGCGATGAGGTCATTGTGCCCGACTTCACTTTCGTAGCCACGGCGAGCGCCGTTTTGTTTGCCAATGCGCTTCCGGTCATGGTCGACGTTGATCCCGGGACGTATTGCATCGATCCCGAGCTGGTCGAAGAAGCGATCACTGCAAGGACGAAGGCGATCGTCGCGGTGCACATGGGCGGGCATCCTGCGGATCTCGATCGGCTGAGACAAATCGCCAGCCGCAAGCGACTGGCGTTGATTGAAGACTCGGCGCATGCGCACGCCACGGAATGGCGCGGACAGCGCGTGGGGACTTTTGGCGTTGCGGGCACATTCAGCTTTCAGGCGAGCAAACTGATGACCGCCGGCGAAGGCGGAATGATCATTTCCAACAACGATAAATTTGAGCTGCAGGCCCGCTCCGTGCACGACAGCGGCCGCATGCCGGGCGAATGGTTCTACAGCCACTTCATTTATGGATCCAATTACCGGCTCAGCGAATGGCAGGGCGCCGTCCTGAACGTCCAACTCAGCCGTCTAGAAGAGCAGACCAAACGGCGGCATCAGAACTCGCGCATCCTCGACGGCCTGTTGCGCGAAATACCAGGGATCACGCCCCAGAAACTGGACGAGCGGTGCACGCGCAACGGCCAGTACGCGTACATTTTCCATGTAAATAAAAAGCAGTTCGCAAACATATCCACGGAGCGGTTCATCGAAGCCATGAACGGGGAAGGCATTCCCAACCAGGCAAGTTACCCGCCGCTTCATAAGCTGCACATGTTCCGCAACGGCAAGTATCGGAATCGCCTGAGCGGAAAGCAGGCCAAGCAAAAGCATGCGTTTCTGAAAAACAAATTCCCGGTGACCCACAAGGCAGCCTGGGAAACCGTCTGGATTCCTCAGCCCGCGCTTCTGGGAGATGAAGAAGACATGCATGAAATCGCCGCCGCTCTTGCCAAGATTCAAAAAAACGCCGAAGAACTTGCGTGAGGCAGTTCCCAGACAATGCTCGAGCAAATCTCTTATCGAGGTTGGAACCGCGCCTACCGCTTGTCCAATGGGGACGTCGACTTGATTGTCACCGCCGACATTGGTCCGCGGATCCTGCACTACGGCTTTAGCAATGGAGAAAATCTGCTCCACGAAGTCGAGGGCGATGCGGGAAAGTCGGGCGGTTCTGAATTCCGTCTTTACGGTGGGCACCGCTTGTGGGCATCCCCCGAAGTGGAGAGAACGTACTATCCCGACAACGCTCCAGTCGTCGTTTCTCAGCACGGCGATGCGGTTCGTTTCACGGCGCAGTGCGAAGAGTCGGCTCCGGGCACCAACCTGCAGAAGGAACTTGAGATCGAACTGGCAGCCACAGGGTCGAAGGTTCGGATCACGCATCGCATAACGAACCACGACGCACGCTCGACCCTGTTGGCACCGTGGTCGCCAACCATGATGCGCGGAGGGGGGCGCGCGATCCTGCCGCTTCCCCCACGCGTCGCGATGGACAAAGACCACTATCTGCCCGTAGGCGTGTTCGGCATCTGGTCGTTCACCGACTTCGCCGACCCTCGCTGGGTGCTTGGTACGGGCTATATCCAGCTGCGTCATTCGCCAAATCCCCAAGGCCGTTTCAAAGAGCAGATGGGGGGCATTTACAATTCGGCGGGCTGGGGAGCTTATTTCAGCCGGGGTGATCTCTTCGTGAAGCGCGCAGCGGTCTTCCACGGTGCTCGCTATCCCGATTTCGGCTGCAATTCCGAGGTGTTCACCAACCCCGACTTTCTTGAGTTGGAGACCCTTGGTCCTCTGGTCGAGTTGCAGCCGGGGGAAGTCGTGGAACATGTGGAGCGGTGGTGGCTGTTTGGCGGCGTGCGCGGCGGAGAAGACGATGCCTGGATTGACTCCGCTGTGCTTCCACTGGCGTTGCGAACAGCTGCGGGATCTGAATGAACGACGGCGTTTCCCAGTGTGACCAACGCGTAAATGGCTTTTAAGATCGGCGGGTTGGTCTGAATCGAGCGAGGTCTCTCACGTGAACTTGCGAGCAGCGGTGATTGGTAGTGGTTTTGTGGGGAGAGCGCACATCGAAGCCTTGCGGCGACTGGCGATCCCCATTCAGGGCGTGCTGGGGAGTTCGCTCGCCCGGACGCAGGATCAATGCCGTTCTCTGGGCATTGCGCGCGCCTACGAATCGATGGATGAACTGGCCAGGGACGGGTCGGTCGATGTGGTGCACATCTGCACTCCGAACAACCTTCATTTCCAACAAGCGGAATCCGCCCTGCGCGCAGGAAAGCACGTGATGTGCGAGAAGCCGCTAGCCATGAACACGCAAGAAACTGCGGCCTTGGTTCAGCTGGCACAAAAGCACGGAAGAGTAGGAGCTGTGACCTATAACCTCCGCTACTACCCGCTTTGCCAGGAAGCGCATGCGCTGGTGCAGAGTGGTGCGATCGGCGAGCCGCGAATTGTCCATGGCACCTATTTGCAGGATTGGCTTCTTTATCCCACGGACTGGAACTGGCGGCTGGATCCCGCGCTGGGCGGCACCATGCGCGCCGTGGCCGACATCGGCACGCACTGGATGGACCTGATCGGCTGGATCACGGGCCGCAAATTGGAAGAACTCTGCGCCGATATGGCCACGGTCATACCCGTGCGGCAGCGGCCGACCGGGCCGGTCGAGACTTTTCAGAAGACCGCCGGTATGGCCACCGAGCCGGTGCAAATGTCCACCGACGACTATAGTTCGATCCTGCTGCACTTCGAAGGCGGCCTGCGGGGAGTGCTGACCGTATCGCAGATGAGCGCGGGACGGAAGAACAGAATGTGGTTTGAGATTGATGGCTCGGAAGGCTCGCTGGCCTTCGACCAGGAGCAACCCAATGTCCTCTGGATCGGCAGCCGCAAAGAAGCCAATCGCTGGCTGATCAAAGATCCGTCGCTCATGAGCCCTGAGGCGCGCGGTTACGCGGCGTATCCCGCCGGCCATGCCGAAGGATATCCCGACACCTTTGTTCAGCTTTTCAAGGATCTCTACCGCTACATTGCCGCCGGCGATTTCAAGGCACCACGTTCGTTCCCCACCTTTGAAAGCGGCCATTACGAGGTCCAACTTTGCGACCTGATCGCACTCAGCGCGAGGGAACGGCGGTGGGTCGAGGTTTCGGCGTAGAAGCGCAGAATTGATTCGCCAAAAAATCTGTCAGCGTTGCCAAAAACGGGAGGAAACAATGAGGGAAAGCTTGACACAGAAGTGGATGAGGCAGGTTGCAGTTTTCTGTGGCTGCCCACCTTGCCCAAGCAGTTTCTCAGCGATCTCTGCGAAACCTCAGCGGACTCTGCGGTCAAGCTTTTTCGCGCAGCGCTACCACTGCGTCTTCGCTTCGCTGGCCTTCCTGTTTCTCATTCCGGTCAGCCCCGCTCAAACCTCGCGCCCGCTTCCTGACCACGTTCCTCCCAAGCGCTCGTCGCAAATCCGCGACGGCTTTGGGATCAACTCTGACATGCCGCGCGATCCCTATCTGCCCTGGAACCGCTGGTGGTGGACACGAATGTTCGATGCCGGTTTCAAGTGGGCTCGCATCGGACAATATGAAAACAGTTCAGACCGCACCAGTTGGGACTGGATCGAGCAGAAGCGCGGCGTATTCTCGAGTTCGCCGGAGCTCGAAGACGCCGTCGACTCGCTGGTCGATAACGGAATCAACATCCAGGTGCAATTGATCTATGGCAACGCGATGTACACATCGCCCAGCGGGAAGCGCCCGGATGTGAGTATCCCCGCGCCCGGGTCATTTCATAATGATGACCGGAGTCTGTACTCGGTTTTCTGGCCTCCGACGACTCCCGAGCAAATCGCTGCCTTCAATCGATATGCGGCATGGATGGTGAATCATTTTCATGATCGTATCCACTACTGGGCTTTGGGGAATGAACAGGATATCGGTTATTGGAATCCCTGGGGCAATCCCGAACAGTTTGGCAGGCTTCTCGCTCCCTTTATCGAAACCGTGCACCGCACCGATCCGCAAGCCAAAGTGATTTACGGCGGGCAGGCCGATCCGGTGCGGGACTTCACCCAGCGCGCCTTCGACACCTGCCAGTGCGCCTCGGGAATCGATGTGTACGCCTATCACACCTACCCCGGGTATGGTCAGAACATGAATCCGGAGACGATGGATTACGGAGCGTACCAGACAGAATCTCCGCGAGCCCTGCGCGATCTAGTCACGCATTATCCCGGCGTGAAACCTGACATTCCCTTCTTTGACGACGAATTCAATTCGATTCCTTCATGGGTGGGTTCCGATGAATCGGTGCAAGCCAAGTACGTTCCTCGCGGATTTGTCTACAACCTCGCAGCCGGAGTGAAGACGTTTGTCTGGCTGCTGGCTGCCGGGACCGACGGCAACGAGTATGACGATTTTGGACTCATTCACGGAATTACGAACCACGATTATGACTTCACGCCTCGCCCCGTGTTTTCTGCTCTGCAGAACACCAACGCCTTATTCTCCGATACCAAGTTTGATCCATCGATCGAGATCTCAGGCGCGGACTTGCCCGCCCTGCGCCGCCACGCCGGTTTCCCGTTCATGGGATACGGATTCCGATCGGATAAAGGAAAAGCCATCGTCGCGTACTGGTTTGCGGCTCACAGCCTTCCCGGAAATTCCTTCCCGCCGCTTTACGCGACACTGTCGCTGAAGAATACCGGGATCACCCATCCCGTCCTGGTCGACGTGGTCTCAGGCGAGATCAAGAAAGTTTCGTGGAAAGCGGGCACTACCGACACACTGGAACTATTGCCCGTCACGGACAGCATCATGGCGGTCACCGACGAGAGCTACTTCGATTGGCCGGTTCTTCCCGAAGCCCCAAGCTCGCTCAATCTTTCCGTCACCGGCAATACGGCGAAGCTGGGATGGGAGGTGCACGGCGGCAACCCGACTGGCATCGTCGTGGAACGCTGGATCGGCGCCGATGGCGCTGCCAGTGAGAAGGCAACTTGGAACCGCATCGCAAAGCTCCCACCCACGGCGACCGGATACACCGACACCACTGTGAAAAAGGACCAGCGCGTCGCCTACCGGGTGCGCGCTATCAACGACGATGGCGAGTCCGCCTACTCAAACATCGTGCGGGGAGCACTCCCGATCAAACCTTGACCGGGAAAAGATCAACCGGGCACTGAATGAGAAGTGGGTCGCAAGCCGGCGCGAATACGCAGACTGAGGGGGCGCCCCGTCCTGATCTCGCCGCTTTTGGGCGAGATCGGGACGGGGATTTTGAATCGCTATTCCGCTCCGGATGCAGACTCGCTTCCCGCTTCTGCTATACTGTTTCTGACGCTTTTGCACGGTTTGCTTGTCTCGCGGTGGTTCCCGGTTGAACCAGTTTCATCTCCGCTATTCCTGCCCGCCGTTTTACTCAGCGCCAAATTCAAATTGAACGTGAGCGGCCCGGAAACTCCGACCTATGTCTGAGTGTGTGACGATCCGGCCCCTCCTAGGAAAAACAAATCCGAATGACTACATTTTCAGAACTGCCGCTGTCTGCTGCTTTGCAGCAGAAGCTGGCGAAAGCTAACTTTACAACCCTAACCCCGATCCAGGAACGCGCCATCGCCCCAGCTCTTGAAGGCAAAGACGTAATCGGAACCGCCCAGACTGGCACTGGCAAGACACTCGCTTTTCTGATTCCGTTGATCGAGATGCTGCTGCGCCAACCGTCCCGTCAGGCGAGGGCCCTGGTTTTACTGCCAACGCGCGAACTGGCGATGCAAGTCCACGAGCAGTACGAGCAATTACGCAGCAAGAACATGCCGCAGGCGGCGCTGGTGATTGGAGGCGTGTCGGAGAATCCGCAGATCCAGAGCTTGCGCGGTGGCTGCGGGTTGATCATCGCGACTCCCGGGCGCCTGCAGGACCTCCTGGACCGGAGGCTGGTGGATTTGCGCCAAATCGAAATGCTGGTTCTCGATGAGGCCGACCGAATGTTGGACATGGGATTTCTGCCTGCCATTCGTCGCATTTTGGCCATCCTTCCCACGCGGCGGCAGACCTTGTGTTTCTCAGCAACCATGGAACAATCCGTTGCCCACCTGGTGCATGAATACATGCGCGAACCGGTGCGAGTGGCGTTGGGCTCGGTGCTCAAGCCGGCGGAGAGTGTACAACTCATCGCTTACGAAGTGCGGCCGGCAGAGAAAATGGACACGCTGCGGCAACTGCTCTACGCCGAATCTGGGCAGACGCTGGTCTTCGCCCGCACCAAGCGAGGCGCCGAACGAATTGCCAAATCGCTGGCGCGCGATGGTTTCAATGCCGCGATGATTCACGGAGACCGCTCGCAGGCGCAGCGCAACAAAGCTTTAAGCGGATTTCAGGAGGGACACTTCCAGGTGCTGGTGGCCACCGACATCGCTTCGCGCGGCTTGCACGTGGACGACGTGGCCCACGTCATCAACTACGACGTGCCCAAGATGGCAGAGGATTTCATCCATCGCGTAGGCCGCACGGGACGGGCCGGCTCGCAAGGCCGCGCCACGACGTTGGTTGCCGGTGTGGAAGTGATCGAGTTGCGGCAGATTGAACGGACTCTGAAGCTCCAGATCGAACGGAAGCAAGCGGCACCAGCGGACGGTGAGCGACCCAGGCCGCTAGTGCAAAATACTCTGGCTTCACGCACGCTGACCGCGTTGCCGGGTGAGATCTTCGTGTAGGCCGTGGACATCGTGGAAGTCGATCACACTTTCAGCCCGTGAGCGACCGCAAGAATAATTAACGACTAGAGAAACAATGGTCGTGGACCCTCATTCTTCGTGAATTCTTACGAGAGAAGAACCGCCTCTTGCCGATGGCCTTCGGGTTCACGGCTTGTGTCTGCGGTGGGCCGCGGAATGTTGTAGCTAGTTCCGCTTATTCGTTTCGCGATTGCGCGCGATCGTCGACGGTTCCCTGGCGAATGCGTTGTGGCCTTCCGGTCGACCGCATGAAGGCGGATGCAAGCCGCCTCCTGACGGGCTTGTCCTGATTTCGTAACAATCCAGCGAGGTCCGAGGCGAAGTCGGTCGCCTAAACGAATGACCGACAATGGACGTTCGGGTTGTGTAACGCCCGAGCGAACAAGTCCAGCTCGCTGCAATCTCAGAAATATGCTCTGCACTCCTCTCCGGCCAAGGTTTCGCCAAGCGTTGTGATCCTCGTCTCGTTCGACGGGAGGACACGCGGCGAAGTGATGTGTTCCAGATGGAACTCTCTGAATTCGAGAACTGTGATAGTGGACTCGAAAGAAAAGAGGCAAAGATGATGATGAATCTGCAAACTCTTCCCCAAATCGTCACTGCGATCGGCGGACTGGGCACCGCAGCCTTCGGGTTAGTAGAAGCCAGCAAAGCGCTTGGCGGCGGAGTGAACCACATCGGTTTCGGCGCAATCGAGAAGACGGTTGTAGCGTTGACTCCTGGTAATCCCCGCAATGCTTTGTCGCAGGATAAGGTCGTGGCGACGCTGAAGGCAAATTGGTTCAACGGAACCGACTTGGGCAGCCAAAAGGCAATTGCAAAATCCTTGATCAAGCTCAACCTTAGTCCAGACAATGCTGCTGCGCTGGCTGCTGCAACCGGCGTCGACCCCGCAGTCCTTGAGACGGTCGCTGCTAAAATCGCGGCGGGAACTGCGCTTGCCTCGACAGAAAGCGATGTCTACGGGCGGTTCGACCTGATTGTCACGGCGCTGCTCGACGAAACCTATCAGCGCTCCGACGATAGGTATCGGAACTGGACGAGGGCGATAGCGGCCATTGTAGCCTTAGGGCTCGCGATCGCGGGCGGGTACGCGCTAAGTCCAACGCCTAATAACTGGGAATCTATCATTGTGGGTTTGTTGGCTACACCGCTGGCCCCGATCGCGAAGGATCTTTCGACCGCTTTGGCGACTGCTGTGAACACCCTGCAGCTGGTAAAGAAATAGGTCATACATGACGCGATTCCTGGACGTGCGCCTCTCTCGGAGTGGAGGTGATCTTGCCGCCTCGGTGGCCATCAATCAAGGCACCAGCATCAACGACTACCAAAGCTTGGATAGGGGACAATTGCTCAGCGATATTCGGGGCCGGCACGTTCTGATTGGGACTCACGGCTACAATGTCAACCGGGCGGATGGGATCGCGCACCTGTCCAATTGGGAGGGGCTTCTCCAGCTCACGCCACCTTCTGTTTTTGTGGGTCTACTGTGGCCGGGCGACTCGATCTGGGCACACGGGCTCGATTACCCGGACGAACCCAAGATCGCCGATGAGGCGGGTGTTCTGATCGCTCCATTTGTCGATGCTAATTTTGGGGGTGCGGCAAGCATCTCGTTTGCCTCGCACAGCCTCGGGGCCCGTGTCGTGTTACAGGCGATCTCCAGAATAAATCTACCGGTTCGACGGGCCATTCTCATGGCCGCAGCCATCGACGATAATTGTCTTACCACAGAGTTCAACGCGGCGGCAGCCAAGATTGGCAAGATCTCTGTCCTAGCATCCAGCAAAGATGAGGTTCTCTCGGCGATATTTCCACTGGGCAACTTATTCGCTGGAATCATTGCCGAAGGGCATCCGTGGTGGCATGCGGCTCTGGGCCATTGTGGTCCTTCCAGCCCAAGGCCAGACAACTTCCAACCCCCATTCGAGATCCCTACCAACTGGAACTTCGGCCACCATAACTACCTCCAGATCGATCCTCCTCCTCCACCCTCATTTCCTCTGCCAGCGATTATTCCGCCCACCGGCGACGCCGAACCTGCTGATGGAGCGTGCGGCTGGCAGGAGGGGTGGTCGGCGGCATTTTGTTCCACCCGCTTCCAGTAGGGCGGATGCATGCATTCATGACAACAATTTTGTTGAGGAGCACGGGGGTACCCACTTCTCACGTGTGGACTCAAAACTTGCGAAAACATATCGCCGAACATCGCTGCTGCTACTCGCCACTCAGCCCACAGCCCCACGGGCTACGATCGGCCAAAGCGCCTCAACGCGCTCGCCGCGGATAGCGACATACCAATCGTATAAGTTGACCGTCGGATCACAGTGGCCTGGAATTAGTTTGATCTTACTGCCAAGCGACACAGCGGCCGGAGCGTCGCTAAGATCCAGGATTCCATGCTCGTCGGATGGTCGACCGTATCGAATACCTGGTAAATCCAGAGGAACGGGCATGCCTGAGTCGAAGGCAAGAGCCTTGAGTCCGGCATCCACAACGGCGTAGTTCCGCTTGGCTATGGACATGATTTGCGTATACACAAAAAGACTTTGGCGGAATTCGGTGAATTCTGTGCCCGCTTCCGTCAGATTGCGCCCGTAGTCAGCGTCCATGAAAATGTAAGAACCAGGCTGTATTTCGTTGTATACACCGCTCGCAGCTTCGAGCCGGTACGTACCTGTACCCGCGCCGCTCACCACGTCGCAGGAGAGCCCTTTGCCTGACAGCAAATCCAGGATTCGGCGTACAGCGTCCACGCTCTGATTTATGGCAGACTTGCGTTCGGCGATGGTGCGAACGTGCTGGGCTCGTCCTTGATAAGCCTGCAGCCCTTTGAATTCGAGATTCCGCAGTGACTGAATTCGCTGTGCCAATGCCAGTACAGCTTCACCTTCTTGAACTCCACAACGACCACCTCCGACATCTACCTCCACAAACACGCCAAAGTGCACATCCTGGCTGGCAGCAACCTTGCTCAATTCCTCCAAATTATCCAGGTTATCGACGCACACGGCTATGGTCACCCGTTTTGCGAGTGAGGCAAGTCTGGTGAGCTTATGTAGACCTATGATCTCGTTGGTAACGAAAATGTCGCGGACCCCTCCATTAACCAGAGCTTCAGCCTCGCTTACTTTTTGGCAACACACACCAACGGCTCCATGCGAGATCTGATGCAGCGCGATGACAGCACACTTATGCGTCTTGGCATGGGGGCGTAATCGCATGCCGCTGTTGGCAGCTTCTTTCGCCATCTTGCCAATATTCCATTCATACGCGTCAAGGTCGATAAGCAGTGCCGGAGTGTCCACCTGTTCAAGGCACATCCCGGGTTCGGCTGGCAGATCCTTAATGGGCAAGCTGTTGGCTCCTTTCACACCTAAAGGACGAATTCAACTTTGTATTTTGATCCTGGAGTTTCGTATCCCATCTGGGCATCCCGTACGATCCTCAGTGATCTTGCCCTCCAGCACGACCGGCCGGCGGTGTCACGTCCAAAACGCAACCTGTTAATCTTCTGCTCCACTCTACTATGCAATGTTGAGAAGCCCAGGTTCAAGAGCACTGGTGTTCACGCCATCCTCGCGATGATTTAGGATGTGCTGGATCTGAGTAGCAAATCGGGGTGCCAGCAGGGCGATTAAAGGTTAGGTTGGTGCGAGCGCACAGCTCTGCCTGTCTTCAGCTTGGAGGCGCGATTTGTGCAACTCTCATTGAAGTACGTGTTCTGAGCGAGGTCGCCCGGGACGAGTGGATGAGGACAAGTGTCCGATCGAGAATGCGCGCGGCCTTGCTGGTGCTGATGTGCGCGAGCGTTGCAAGCTCGGCCCAGCAGGCGAAGTCGTCTCCATCGACTCCGCGCGTCACTATCGACTCGGGCGTGCTCGAGGGCATTCATTTCTACTCCAGTTCCGGCGATGTTGCATTCCTGGGAATTCCTTACGCTGCAGCACCGGTGGGAGCGCTGCGCTGGCGGCCGCCGCAACCCCATCCGCATTGGCAGGGAATTCGTAGGGCGGATGCCTTCGGTCCTGCATGTCCGCAACTGCCGAGTCCGTGGTTGCCGGAGATGCTCGGTCGAAAGCAAATGGTCAGCGATGAGGCGTGCCTCTTTTTAAATGTCTGGACAACGAACCTACATGGTGTGAAGAAGCTCCCGGTCATGGTGTGGATTCATGGCGGCGGGAATATTGAAGGATCGCAGGAGTGGCCGCCACTCGGTCCAGTGCTGGCGAAGCATGGCGTCGTTGTAGTCACGATCAATTATCGTCTCGGCGTCTTCGGTTACTTTTCGCATCCCGCACTTACTGCAGAGTCGCCACATCATTCGTCAGGAAATTACGGCTTGCTCGATCAGATGGCGGCCTTGAAGTGGGTGCAGGGAAACATCGCCAGCTTTGGCGGTGACCCGCAGCGGGTCACGGTCTTCGGCGCATCTTCCGGTTCCCTCGACGTTTGCGATCTGCTGGCCTCTCCATTGGCGGATGGTCTGTTCCAGGGCGCCATCCTGCAAAGCGGGGTTTGCGTGGACGGCCTCGCTCCCACCCTTGATCATCAGGAGGCTGATGGCAAGCGCATTGCCGTAGATCTGGGTGTCGCGGACGATTCCCATGCGCTCATGCATCTTCGCGCCATTCCGGCCGATGAACTCCTGCACGGCGCCAGCGAAGAAAAGAAGGTTGATTTCAATCCCGTGCTCGACGGCTGGGTTTTTCGCGAACAACCTGCGATCGCCTTTGAAGAGGGGCGACAGGCCAAGATACCGGTCGTCGTTGGCAGCAACGCAGATGAAGTCTCAATCTTCAAGAGTCCCCTGGTTGGAGGCAGGCCCCACGACCCCGGGACGGTTGAGGCATATCATCACTGGCTGATCGACAACTTCGGAGCGCATGCCCAGCAGGTCTTCGAAGCCTATCCAGCGAAGACAGATCACGACGTTGCTCAAGCGGTTCGCAACTTGGAAACCGACCGCGAGTTCGCATTCGGATCTCGCTTGCTGGCGCGCCAGGTCGCAGCTTCCGGGCAACGAGCTTACTTGTACAACTTCACGTATGCTGGTTCGGGTCCGTTCGAAGCGCTTGGTGCCTTCCACAGCGAGGAAAGTATCCTCCTGAGCAAGCGGTACTGGACGAGTTGGGTCAGCAGTCCCGATGACGAGAGGCTTTCGAACATCCTGATTGGCTATTGGGTGCAGTTTGCCAGGACAGGCATACCGGACGGCGAAGGGCTTCCGCCTTGGCCTCCATACGATCTGAAAGCAGATGAGGCGCAGGAGCTCGGCAGGCACGTAGGTCAGATTCCGGCGCTGCGCGCCCTGCGGTTCAAGGTATTCGAACAGATGCTCCGAGAAGAGTTGCATCAATGAGATCCTTTGTGGGCGGGAGGAGCGAATGCTGAGGTTTCTCGTGATATCAGCCATGATCGGGCTCATTGCGACAGGCATGGAAGGCAAAGTGACGGTTGAAAAAACGGAATACAAGGGCTGGACAAACTGCTACCGGGTAAGCAACGGGGAAATTGAGGCGGTGGTGACGGCAGATGTCGGGCCGCGCATCATTCGCTTCGGGTTTGTTGGCGGACAAAACCTTTTCAAGGAATATCCCGAGCAACTCGGCAAGAGCGGTGAGAAGTCATTTCAATTGCGCGGCGGGGATCGCGTGTGGAAGGCGCCCGAGGACCAGGCCACTTGGGCTCCCGACAACGTGGCCGTAGCTGTTGAAGTGACTCCCGTCGGCTTGATCGCCCGCGCGCCGGTCGAACCTGCCACCGGGCTTCAAAAAGAAATTGAAATCCGGATGGCGAGCACGGGAACGCAGGTCACCGTGCTCCACCGCATTACAAACCGTTCCGCCTCGCCGATGGAGTTCGCTCCCTGGGCCTTAACCATGATGGCGCAGGGCGGAACCGCTGTTTCATCGTTCCCGCCACGCGGAAAGCATCCGGAAAATCTTGCGCCGACAAATCCTCTCGTGATGTGGGCGTATACCGATCTTTCTGACCCGCGGTTGAAGTTCACCAAGAAGTATCTGATGCTTCGCCAGGATCCCAACAATCCCCAGGCGCAAAAGCTGGGTATGTTCAATCAGGATACGTGGGCGGCTTATGTCCTGCACGGAGGAGCGTTCATAAAAAGAACAAGCGCGGATCCGACGAAGCGGTATCCGGATTTTGGTTCTTCCTTCGAGATTTTCACGAACAATGAATTTCTCGAGGTCGAGACGCTGGGGCCGCTCTCGAGTGTGAATCCCGGTCAAACCGTGGAGCAAGTGGAGCATTGGGGATTGTTCCGCAACGTGGCGCTCAGTGCGTCGGACGAAGAGTTGGATCACGTGCTCCTGCCGCTCGTTCGCAGCGTACAGGGCGTTCGATGATCGCCACATGGCTCTTGCAGGCAATCTCCCCGCGCATGGCGCTCGGCCCGATTGATTTAACGATCATCGTCGTTTATTTCGTTCTGGTCCTCGGGCTCGGACTCTACCTGAAGAAGTTCACGAACACGGGCGAGGACTTCTTCATGGCCGGCCGCAATATGAGCGCCTGGATCGCCGGACTCAGCTTCATCTCGGCGAACCTTGGCTCCCTGGAGATGATGGGCTACGCGGCGGCAACTTACCAGTACGGCATCCTGGTCGCGCATGCCTACTGGATCGCAGCCATCCCTGCGATTCTTTTCCTCGCCCTGGTGATGATTCCTTTCTATTACATCTGCCAAACCCACTCCGTTCCGGGGTATTTGAAGTTGCGCTACGGCGAAGGCGCCCGCTCGCTTTCGGCAATATCGTTTGCCGTGATGACCATCTTGATGAGTGGCATCAACATGTATTCGATGGCCATCATCCTGAAAGTCATCCTCGGCTGGGACATTCATTTCAGCATCTGGATCTCATCGCTGACCGTCGCCGTCTACGTGATGGCTGGCGGCCTGTTGTCCGCCATCTTCAATGAAGTGCTGCAGTTCTTTCTGATCTGGATCGGCTGCGGCGTGATCCCGGTAGTTGGATTGATCGAAACTGGCGGCTGGTCCGGGTTAGTACATCGCATCCAGACAAACTTTCCCGGGCAGGATTTCATTCACATGTGGAGGACGACCGGATCCTTCACAAGCAATCCGATGGGCGTCCATTGGACTGGCATCGTCTTCGGGTGGGGCCTGGCGATCTCTTTCGGTTACTGGACTACGGACTTTCTCGTCGTGCAGCGCGTGATGGCCGCCAAGGATCTTCGCTCTGCACAAGTGGGAACCATCATCGGCGCGTTCTTCAAGATGATGGTGCCCCTCATCGTCATCTTGCCCGGATTGCTGGCGCTCGCGGTATTGCCGTTTCATCTGGTACCGGAGAGCCAGGTCGGCCAGCCAGGGGTGCATACGTATAACGAGGCATTGCCCCTCATGCTTGCCCGGTATTGCGGGCCAGGCTTGCTCGGGCTAGGGGTCACCGCTCTCATGGCCGGCTTCATGTCAGGGATGGCCGGAAATGTCACAGCGTTTACTACAGTGTGGACCTACGACATCTACAAGCCGCTAATCCGAAAGAGCGCGAGCGATGCTCATTATGTCTCGATGGGACGCTGGTGCTCGCTGCTTGGCGTGTTTGTCAGCATCGGCACCGCCTACCTCGTCATGAATTTTTCCAGCATCATCGTGTACGCGCAGGTGATCTTCGTTTTCTTCATCGTTCCCATGTTTGGAACGGTGATCCTGGGCATGCTCTGGAAACGCACCACACCCGCAGCAGGGTTCTGGGGCTTGCTCGCAGGCATTCTCACATCTTTCGGCTTGTGGATCTGGATCAAGGTGGATCCGGGTGCTTTGCGGTATGTCGCTTTTTCCAATCACGCGAAAGACATGGCGGAGAACCTCTACCGCGCCATGTGGTCGCTGATTGCCAACTTTGCGGTCACCATTCTGGTGACCTTTTTCACGAAGCCGAAGCCAGAAGCTGAGCTTCAAGGTTTGGTGTTTGGATTAACGGAACTCGAGCCCCAACGGCACTTCTCGTTCTTCCAGCGCCCGATCACCTGGGCCGCTGCGGTAGGCATTGCTTTCTTGGCGCTCAATTTCTGGTTCCGCTAGGGGGCCGCGATGAAAGAGCACTTCATCCCGATCTGGTTCTTCATTGGAGCGCTGCTGGCCTTCTACGGCCTGCTGATTCTTGGCGTCGGTATCCACGGCTTGTTCGTTGACGCGGCAGTCGCGGTTGCCATGGCACACCTGCATATCGACATCTGGTGGGGCGCCGGCATGCTCGTCCTTGGTCTCATCTACATCGTGCGCTTCCGGCCAAAGGGGTCAAAACAACAGCGTCGTCCTACAACGAAGGAAGGTGAGCAACATGCGAAATGACGAAGTGATTCTGGTAGCAAGTGGCGACCTGCGCCTTTCTGCGAATCAGACCTGCTGGCCCGCGCAGGACGAATTGGAACAGCAGGTGATGGCCGCCATCAGAGGCTTCGGCCGCTCCGTGCGTCGTGGTCATCCCTACGACCCCGTGCAGAAGCACGGATTCATCCACAGCCAGCGTCACGGCATGGAAGTCTTCCGCCATCTCCCGCCCGATGCTCCTCTGGTGGTGGTCGAGGCTGTGTGGCAGTACACGCACCATGTGCTTCCGGGCCTGATGACACATCGCGGCCCGATTCTGACGATTGCAAACTGGTCAGGACAATGGCCCGGTCTGGTCGGCATGCTCAACTTGAATGCGTCCATGGCGAAAGCTGGAGTCAAGTACAGCACGCTGTGGAGCGCAGACTGCTCCGACGAGTACTTCCTGGACGGCCTGCGGAATTGGCTGAACGGGAGTCCGCTCGTCCACGACGCCAGCCATGTACGCCCGCTCACATCCGTGAAACTTCCTGGGGAGCCAAGCTCGATCGGCCGCGAAGTCGCGCGCGAGCTGAAGGCAGGCAAAGCGATCCTCGGTGTCTTCGACGAAGGCTGCATGGGAATGTACAACGCCATCATTCCCGACGAACTCCTGCATGCTTGCGGCATATTCAAGGAGAGATTGAGCCAGTCCGCGCTCTATGCCGAGATGCGGCGAGTGTCGCAAGAAGACGCCCAGGCGATCCGCACGTGGCTCGATCGCAAAGGCATGCGCTTCCATACCGGCTCCGATCCGGCGAAGGACCTCACAGAGGATCAGATCCTCGAACAGTGCAGGATGTACATCGCGGCCCTGCGCATCGCTGACGCTTTCGGCTGCGATGCGATTGGCATTCAATACCAGCAGGGGCTTAAGGACATCTGTCCCGCTTCCGACCTCGCAGAGGGTCTTTTGAATAATGTTGACCGGCCCCCTGTGATGGACGCGAGCCACCAGCACCTCCTCTTCCCGGACAGCGCCCTCCCTCATTTCAACGAGGTGGACGAGTGTGCCGGCATCGATGCCCTCGTGACCAACAGGGTGTGGCGACAATTAGGATTCGAACCGGAAACGACCTTGCATGACGTACGATACGGCGAGCCGTTCTCGGTGAATGACCGAAGCGAGTTCGTATGGGTGCTGGAAATATCGGGAGCCGTCCCGCCCAATCATTTCGCACATGGCTACGCCGACGCTGTGAGCGAGCGACAGCCTCCCATGTATTTCCCCCTCGGCGGAGGAACGATCAAAGGCATCAGCAAGCCAGGAGAGATCGTCTGGAGCCGGATCTTCGTCGAGAACGGCAAACTCAACCTGGACATCGGGAGGGGAAAAGCCGTCGCTTTGCCCACGAGTGAAACGCATCGGCGATGGACCATCACGACGCCACAATGGCCAATCATGAATGCAGTGTTCTACGGAATCACCCGAGATCAGTTCATGGGCCGCCACCGCTCGAATCACGTCCAGGTAGCCTATGCTCCCGACGCGCAGAGCGCAGCAACTGCTCTCGCCGCCAAGGCTGCCGCCATGCAAGAGCTTGGAATTGAAGTTAACCTATGCGGTGCATGCGGGCTTTGAGCCCAGCGATTATTGCAGCCTCGCGTGCTAGCGCGCGGACAACATCCGCCACGTGCTTGTCGAACTCGTCGGGTCGTTCGGTCGTTCCAGCTTGGGGTAGTGACACATGTGCTTCGCTGACCCGGCGAGGCTATACTGTGTCGTTCGCGATCGCCGACCTCATGGTTGATGAAATTGATAGCCTTAGACTGCTCTTGATGAAACATGTGTCCATTCTCTTTTTTGTTCTGTCGATCGTAGGCTGGTGTGTGTCTGCCCCGGCTCAGGTCCGAACTTCGAAATCCGATGATTTCGCGCGTTCCACACAGATGATCGTAGTCACGACTCCGGACTGGAATGCGGTGGAAGGACGGTTACGGCGATACGAGCGCGTCACTGAGCATGACAGATGGCGTCCCGTGGGCGACCCGATCTCGATTGTCGTCGGCAAGAATGGATTAGGGTGGGGGATCGGCGTCATTGCGACCCACGATGCCGAAGTCCGCTCAGCAGCCGACCCGGTCAAAAAGGAAGGAGACGGCAAGTCTCCCGCCGGCGTCTTCGCACTGGGCACCGCATTCGGCTACGATTCTGAGCCACTCCGCGGACTAAAGATGCCCTATCTGAACCTGACCCCATCGATCGAGTGCGTCGACGACGCTGGCTCAAGGTACTACAACCGCATAGTGGACCGCTCTGTCGTTGCTCCTGACTGGAACAGCTCAGAGCACATGCGGAACGCCGGTGAGTCGTACCGCTGGGGAGTCGTCGTAGATCACAATGGCACCGTTGCGGGCGACACAAACCCACCCGAGCCAGGCGGCGGCTCGTGCGTCTTTCTTCACATTTGGCACAGCCATAATCAGGGCACCGTTGGATGCACTGCCATGCCGCAACGCGAACTGGAAACCCTGCTTACCTGGCTCGATCCGGCGCGCAAGCCGCTGCTGGTAGAACTACCGGAACCTACATATGAGCGGCTGATCAATCGCTGGATGCTGCCGAAATTAACGAATGCTCCTCAGCGTTGAGCTGCGGCAACGCCTCTACTGTCGGAGATCTTCGAACTTCACATTGAGGATTGGGTACAGTTTCCAATCCTCATAGTCGAAGTGCCACCATTCCTCGGGGTTAACCTTGAAATCCTGCTTTTCCATGGCTTGGCGCAGAAGGGCGCGGCGAGTGCGCTCGTCGCGCGTGCCGCCGACGTAGTTGGCAAAGGCGCGATCGGTCATTTCGTCGTAGCCGCTGGGCATCTTCACTTCCTCGGCCGTTTTCAAATCGTATAACGACAGGTCCACGGCGCATCCGCGGTTATGCCTGGAGCCCTCTGCCGGATCAGCCACAAAAATCTTCTTGTCGTCGGGCGTGGCATCCCAGAAGATTTTCGTGACGTACCACGGGCGGTAGCCATCGTGGATGATCAGACCGTATCCCTGAGCCTTGAGTTCGCGATGGGCGCGAAGCAACGCTTCCGCTGCTGGCCGCTGCAGGAAAGCGCGCGCCTGGGTGTATACGGGCGTACCCAAAAAATTGTTCGAAGTGGCGTAGCGGATGTCGAGCTTGATAGTTGGATCGAGCTTGACCAACTCCACCAGATCAGATTTGAGGAAAGTCCCCTGCTCGTGAGGTGGTTGCTCCCTGAGCGCTTCTGCGCGCAACTCCTCCACCGGACGCCGAGGTGTGATACGGAAGCTGACCTCTTGCGCGAAGCCGAGTTGCAGCAGAACAAAAAGGAGACCCAACAGACGAAAATGGAGTTTTCGCAAGAAATTCATACGCTTCATTTGCAAACTAGAACCATCGTACTGCATGCACCGCGGATAGCCTGGCGCTTCGCAGATATTTGGGGCTGGTGACATTTCCATGTCGCGTCTTCAGGGTGTCATGAAGGTTGCATGGACCGGACGGGTTAGTCTACCGCTAGGCACAAGTGTTTATCCCACATATAGAAAGCCCTTCGACATGATCTTCGAAAGGGGCAAAAGAGAAGGAATTGGTCGGGGAGAGAGGATTTGAACCTCCGACCCCCTGGTCCCGAACCAGGTGCTCTACCAGGCTGAGCCACTCCCCGACTATGCTGCGGGCGCGGTGGAATTGCCGTGCGCCCTTCGCGGAAATTGCTGGACACCAAAGAATTGACGAACAATGAATTATAGCATTTCGACGAGAGTCCATCTGCGGCGAGGCTGACGATCCGCCATCGAACCCGCGAGCGGAATTGGCCGCGTGTGGTCAGTGGCTAGTGGTAGCTAGTGGTCGGTGGCCAGCAGACTGATCACTGATCACTGACCAAGTTGTGAGAAACATCGCGGACGGATACGATAAGTCTTCGCTCGCGATCCTTATGAGAACGATATTCACGGCGGCTCGGCTCTACACTCCGGTAGAAGAAATTCAGAATCCGCTGCTCGTGGTCGAGGACGGCCGCATCCTCGATCTTTTCTCGCGCTCCACGAAAGAAGTTCCGGGGAGCGCTTCGTTCGTCGACTTCGGGGACGCGATTCTTGCTCCGGGCTTTCTCGATATCCATATCCACGGGGGAGCGGGGCTCGATGTGATGCGGGCGTCAGTCTCGGAACTGCCGCGCCTCGGGCAATTCGAGGCATCCCACGGCGTGACGGGATATTTCCCCACCACCGTTGCGGCGCCTCTCGACTCGACCTGCGCTGCGCTGGAGCGCCTGGCCGACGCCATCGATGCTGCGGCGACCTCCGTGACCAATGGTGATTCGGTGCAGGCGCGTCCGCTCGGCATCCATCTGGAAGGGCCGTTTCTGAGTCACAAGCGCCGGGGAGTGCATCCTCCGGAAAATCTCTTGGAGCCGACGATTGAGATTTTCGACCGTCTCTGGCAGGCGGCGCGCGGCCATGTCCGCATGATGACGATCGCGCCCGAAATTCCGGGAGCGATGGGGGTCATTGCGGAAGCGGCGCGGCGCAAGGTTTGCGTCAGCATAGGCCATTCCGATGCGGAGATGCCGGTGGCGAAAGCTGCCGTAAAAGCTGGAGCGCGGCATGCGACGCATACGTTTAACGCGATGCGTCCGCTGGATCATCGCGAGCCGGGAATTATTGGCGAAGTGTTGAGCGACGACTCGCTCAGCGCCGACCTGATCGCCGACGGCATCCACGTGGCGCCAGAGGTCGTGAAAGTTTTTCTGCAGGCGAAAGGGATCGAACGCGCAGTGCTGATCACGGATGCGATCTCGGCAACCGGCATGCCCGATGGCCGTTATCAACTGGGCCCCATTGAGGTCGACGTCAAAGAGGGCAAATGCACTTCGGGCGGTAGCCTGGCTGGAAGCGTTCTAACCATGGATCGCGCAGTTCGCAATGTGACCAAGTTTTCGCACTGGAATCTGCGCGAAGCGGTGCGATCGGCCACGCTGAATCCGGCGCGAGCGGTGCATCTGGCGGAAGAGCGAGGAGTACTGGCTACGGGCGCAGTTGCGGACTTTGTGGTACTGAGTTCGGCGGGCGAGGTAGTCAAGACCGTGATTGGCGGGCGCGGCTATTAGTCTTTGAGTGAGAACCCGGCTCGAATTCGATTGAAAGTGAGTATCGGCTAGTTTGGCTTGCGGCGCTTGGAATCGGCCAGATGGTGCAACAGCATCAGCTCATCGGCCCGCGAGAGCTTATCCAGAAAAGAATTCTCGAGCTTGGGCTTCTCGTCGCTGGCGGTTTGCGCCGGAAGGGCCTGGCGCAACTTGTCTCCGAGTTCCGGATCGTTGTTCATGACCTGCGCATAGAACCAGAGAAAGTGACGCATTTGATCGAGCGCCACGCGCAGGTTCTCGATCGGCTCGGTCTCTGACATGGAATTCAGAGCCTCCATCAGCTCCGGATCGCTGGGAGCTTGCATGGCGGCGCAATTGAGTTCCTGTTGGATCGTACGCAGATCTTCGGTGACGCGCGCGATACGGAGATGAAGGTCGTCCATGTCTTCAGAGGCCATTCGGTTTGCCATTCCAACGATCTCATCGGCAAGGCCCAGCGAATAGATGTCCCACGGGCATGCGCTTTCGTAATTCTCATCATTACTTTGGTCCGCACAAAGGTCACTCCTCCGAAAACGCTTGTCTGGCACGGAGTCTCAACGTCGCGGTCGTACGGAGGATGAAAGCGATTACTGGAGAAAAACACGGCTCACCGTGCGAGGTATTCGCCCAGACGGCGTTCAAGATCGGAGTAGTCCAGTCCGGTGCTGTTGCGGAGGGCCTGCTCGCCCGGTTCCCCGGAGCCAATGCTTTCGAGCATGCGCATGAGCTCGCCCATTCCGTAGCGATCGCGCAAATACTCCACCGCAGCTAACGACTCGGCGTGGGCAACCTGCGCCTGCACATTCGAAAAACGAACAAACGATCCTTCCAGCACGGGGAACGGAATCTCCTTGTGCTGATGGAACAGTTGTGCGAGCTCCGGCGCAAAGCCGCTGGAACTGCGGGATTCCATGAGCTCGGCCAGGCCCTCGTTCAACCACGTAGGACAGCGGCCGGCTCCTATGGATGCGACGAACGAATGAGTGAGCTCATGCCTGAGCACGCGCTCGACCTCGGAATTGATTGAGTTCAGACCGCCGATCGGAATACGCAGCTTGCCGTCGTTGAGTGCTCCGGCCCACGACGGCGCCTCGGTAATGTCGGTGAATTCTTTCTGCGTATAGAGAATGACGATGATGTTCGACGCCGCCTCGTATCCGAACTGCCGGGCGAGATCCTGGTATTGATTTTCCAGCGTCGCCAGAACCTCGCTCTGCAGCGCGGAAGATGTCCGGTCGCCCTGATAACGCAGCGTGAAATGCCGGCTCTCCTTTTTGCTGGATCGCCCTTCCACCTGAAGCTCGCGCTCCGCCTTGTGCAGCAGCCTCTCGGTATTCGGATCGGGCGCGAGTTCCATGACGCGCTTCCAGGCGTCGACGGCGTCGGCGGTTCGATCCGCGTCATAGCGGGCCATCGCCAAAAGCCGCAGCAGACTGGGAGAATCCGGCTGCAGCGTCGTGGCGTGCTCCAATTCGTAGGCAGCATCCGCATATCTGCCCTGCGAGGCCAGGGCGATCGCATGCCATTCGAGAAGGTTCACCTGATCAGGCGTGGCTTGAAGCGCGTGCTCGAAATAGCCGCTGGCCTGGTCGGTATTGCCTTGCTGCATGGCCATCACGCCCGCCAGAAAATAGGCATTGGTGGTGGTGCGGACGTCGTTGTCGCGCTCGATCTCGGCCAGTCGCATGTTGTCGATCGTGTCTGCGGTGGTGATACGGCTGCGCAGCGCCGACCAGTACGCGTCTTCTTTCGGACCGCTGGGAATGGGAAGCTGCAGCTTGTCGTGCTTGGGCGCTGAGGCGGTTCCAGCGTCTCTGCGCGTGAGGTCTTCCACCATGGGCGCGCCCGTCACTGGCCGCTTGGCTGGGCCGTCCCCCGGCTCGATCTTGGCCACGGCGCTCTTGGCGATCGTGTATTTTGTGCTGCCGATCCAGTATTCGATCTGTCCGTCTTTTTCTTCCGCCTTGCGGACGATGATGTACATCCCGTTCTTCAGATAGATCGTGTCGGCGCAGCCGGGGCGGGCGGCGGCGGCCACTATCAGGCAAAGTCCGATAATCGATTGGAAGCGGGACAAGGTTCGATCCGAGGGGAGGGCTGTATTATGGCATAACCCGCGATCCGCACAATGTCACTAACGCGCCAGGAAACCCCATCCCGTGAGGGCCTCGTTCGCGCCATTGGCCGCTGGAGCCTGGTCGCGCTCACCATCAATTGCATCCTGGGCAGCGGTATTTTTGGACTACCCTCGCAGGTCGCGGATCTGCTCGGCAAGCGCAGTATCTGGGCCGTCCTGCTGGCAGGGATGGCGATGGCCGTCATCATCGCCTGCTACGCCGAAGTGGCTTCCCGGTTTTCGCAAACCGGCGGAACTTACATTTACTGCCGCGCAGCCTTCGGGCGCCTCACCGGATTGCAAGTGGGATGGATGATGATGCTCGCCCGCCTCACCGCGTGCGCCGCCAATGCCAACCTACTGGTCATTTATCTCGGCACATTCTGGCCGCAAGCCGCGCATCCGCTGGCGCGGTTCGCCATCATCACGATCTTGCTGGGCATTCTTCTGGCCATCAATTACCGCGGCGTGCGCGACGGAACCCTGGTAAGCAATTTTTTCGTCGTTGCCAAACTGGTGCCGCTGGCCATTGTGGCACTGGCCGGTGGCTACTACCTGATCGGGCATGCGGCGGCCTCATGGCCGCCTGCGAACGCCACGGCGGGCACGTGGAGAGACGCGATGCTGCTGCTCTTTTTCGCCTATGGCGGATATGAAGCGGCAATGAATCCCATGGGCGAGGCGCGAAATCCCAAGCGGGACGCCCCCTTTGCCCTGTTCGTCGCACTAGCGATCATTACCCTCATCTACACCTTGATTCAGTGGGTAGTGGTGGGCGTGCTGCCGCCGTCGATGCACAGTAATCGCCCGCTGGCGGAAGTCGCCCGCGTCGTTCTGGGACAGGGCGGTGCCGGATTGGTCGCCATCGCGGCCGTCGTCTCCGTATACGGATATCTCAGCGCGAATTTTCTGACCGCCCCGCGCGCGACGTTCGCTTTCGCAGAACAGGGAGATTTTCCCCGCTGGTTTGCGGCCGTGCATCGCCGGCACCGCACGCCCCACGTCTCAATCGCGGTCTTCGCAATCCTGTGCTGGGTGCTGGCGCTGGCCGGAAGCTTTACCTGGAACGTGACTCTTTCGGCTGTGAGCCGGCTCTTTTATTACGGAGCGGTGTGCGCGACCGTTCCTGTGCTGCGACGCAAACAGGCGGGCGGCGCCTGGTTCCGGCTTCCAGCCGGATCGGGCATCGCGGTGATCGGCGTGTTGATCTGCGTTGCGCTGTTGACCGGCGTCGATTTCAGTAAATCGCTGATTCTGCTGGCCACGGTGGCCATCGCATTTCTGAACTGGCTGGCCGTTCGAGACAGACCCTCATAAGAAGGACGCATCGTCTCCGTGATCGTCTGGCGACTGCCCAAGCCGGGGATTGTGTGGAGCGGGCACTCTTGCCGGCTGGTTTTGTGGTGCTGCAGGCAAGCGGGCAGGAGTGCCCGCTCCACACGAATAAAAGCCTTTCCCTACGATCGCTGTTCCATCGCCAGCAGAGTTTTCTTCCGCTCCATTCCCCAGCGATATCCGCCCAGGCTACCGTCTTCGCGGACGACCCGATGACATGGGATCGCCACTGCGACCGGATTGGTAGCGCAGGCGCGCGCCACCGCACGACAGGCTTTGGGCCGGCCGATTGCCTTCGCGACCTCGCTATAAGACTTGGTCTTGCCGAACGGAATCGATTGCAGATACGCCCAGACGCGCCGTTGGAAAGCCGTAGCCCGAATGTCTAGCGGAAGTGAAGAATCCAGATCTTTACCGCGCATGTGTTGCAGCAACGCGCTCACCCACGATTGCAGCCCGCCCTCGTCGGCCTTGCGGGCGGCGAAAGGAAATTCGCGCTTCAGTCCTTCCAGCAACTCACCGTCGCTCGCTGCGAACTGGATCGAGCAGATACCGCGATCCGTCGCCGCGATCAGCATCCGCCCCAGCGGAGAATCGGCGCAGTGATAGCGTACAGTGGCCGCTATGGCTCCGCGGCGATACTTGTCGGGAGTCATGCCCAGCTGCGATGCGGTGCGTTCGTAGAGCCGACTGCTCGATCCATACCCCGCGTCGTACATGGCCCGGGTGACGGAATCTCCCGCCTGTAGATTGCGCTTCAGCGTTCGCAGGCGGCAGGAGTCGGCATATTCCCGCGGCGTCACGCCCAGCACGGTTTTGAAACGCCGCTGCAGGTGAAACGGGCTCTGGTGAAATTCTTTCCCCAGACGATCCAGAGTCAAAGGTTCGTCGAGATGCTGTTCGATGAAGCGGCAGATCGCCTTGACGGCGTCCACCTCGCGATTGCCGCTGGCGGCCTTAGGACGGCAACGCAGGCAGGCGCGAAATCCAGCCTGCTCGGCCGCTTCGGGCCGCGCGAAGAACTGAACATTTTCCCGGCGCGGCCGCCGCGCTGCGCACGACGGACGGCAGTACACCCCGGTCGTTGCCACAGCAAAGACGAATTGCCCATCCTGCCGGGCATCGCGCGCGACCACGGCATTCCAGCGTGGGTCGGCAGTTTCGATTTTCGCATTCGATGCTGCCATTTCCGTGAGGCTTTCCGAGTATGGCATTGGTGGTCATGGCAAGGAAAGCCTACGGCAAACGTCGATTTCTCCACTATCCGGATCTTGCGGTCAAAGTGAAAAGCAGTTCTCAGTTGTCAGTGCTCAGTTTTTGAATTTGCGCCCGGCCGGCGAAACGTAATAGAGTTCCGAGGAAACCAACATCCTCAAGACTGAGGGAATCCCGATGAAACGCATGCCTTTCCGCATCCTTGCAGCTTCGGTGGTTTTGATTCTCGGCGCGGCCATGGCTCAAACCGCGTCGAAGCACGTGCTCACGAGCGACGAACTGAAGAAGGCGGTTCCCACCGAATACTTCTATCGGGGGCAAAAAGCTCCGGTGCAATTGCGCAACGCCGTGGGATTCCAACTGGCCGACGGCAAGATAATGCTGGCGGCGCTGGTCGATGCGTCCGGCTACTCCACTGCGATCCAACAGAAATATCAGGGATTGCTCATCACCGAAACCAGGCTGACCATCGGTGGAGCGACGCTGCCACCCGGCCAGTACGGCTTCGGATTCAGCGCGAACGGTAAGTTCATAGTGATGGACGTGGCCAACAACGACGTGCTCGAAGCAGCCGCCGAGGTCGATCAGGAACTGAAACGCGCCGTGCCTCTCAAACTGGTGGAAGACAACGGCGCCTACAAGCTGTACGCCGGGAAAAAGTGGGTGGGAATCAAGGCCGAATAATCAGCATCTCGCCGCGAGCACACGGCGCTTAGTGGGTTAGCGGCTGAAACGGACCGAACACGTTGCTGACCCCGGCTCGTCGGCGCAGTTCCGCAAGCAGGGCGCTGGCGGCATTTTCGTACGTCTTGCCCGGATCGGACGGGTCAGCCCACACCGCGTCGTAAACGATCTGGGCCGCTTCTTTCAGCTCGATGTGCAACGCGGCCTCCATAACATCGACGCGCTCCTGCAACCGTTCGAAGCAACTGGTGCAAACGTCTGCGCTGGCCGTCTCTCCCTCATGGCGCTCGTCAAACTTGCAGACCGCTTCCGGAGCATTCACGACTTGGGCGTGCGCTTCCAATAATTGCGCTTTGAACTGCTTCAGGAACTCTTCCCGCTCCTGCTCGACTTCCGCGCTATCGTGAACTGGCTCAGCGACGGCTTGCACCGGACGAGCCAGCACCTGCGGCACAACCGGAGAAACACGCTCGTTGTGCTTGCACGTGGGGCAAACGTCCAGATCGGCAGAATAATACAGATGGCATTTGGAACAAGGCAGGCCGTATCCGGAGGCCCTGCGCGGCGACTCCTCGGGTTTCGCTGCAGGGGAATAATCCATGCGGCGTGCGCTGGCTTCTTTCGCCAAGGCTGCCTGAATGGCTCCGCTGATCCTTGCCTGCTGTGTTCCTGTAAGGTTCGTTCCCATCATAAGTCCCCTTTACTGCAGGATCCGAACGGTGATCGCTAACGAACTCTGCCTCTAATTTAAGAGCTGTCCCCGGCTTCGCCTACGCCTCGAAAGGACAGGGCCAGTTAGTGACCAGGAGGCCATCTTGCCGTTGACGGATCACCGCGAGTTGGTTTCTTTCATCAACTTCAGCAACTCCTCCCGGCGCGCGCGATAGAGCTGGCGCTCGGGATCGAGTTTGGCTGCCAATTCGACTTCCGACAAAGCCTCTTCATAGCGGTCCATGCTCATCAGGCACGCCGCCAGCGCGTAATGATTGTCAGCCGAAGGATGTACCCGCAACGCTTCGCGGAATTCCTTTTCCGCAGCTTGCAGTTTCTGTTGTTGAAACAATGCCGTGCCCAGCAGGTGATGGGCCGCCTCCGAGTCGGGATTGAGGGAAACCGCGAGCTTCAGTTCGCGCACAGCGTCTTCGGGCTGGTTATCCATCAGAAGCGCCTGACCCAGGATGCGGTGCTCGGTCGATCCCGCCGGATTTTGCTGTACCGCCAGCCGCAACTCGGCCACGGCCGCGTCGTAATTATTTTTCGCCATGTAGGCGCTCGCCAGGCAGGCATGGCCCTGCTGCCACTCCGGATGCTGGCGATAGAGTTCCTTCATCTCCTGGATGGCAGCATCGAAATTGCCCTGGTCGCAATAGGTATTTCCCAGGTTGTTGCGGACCGACGCTTCTCCGGGTGCGATGCGCTTGGCTTCGCGGTATTCCGCAACCGCCTGCTCCAGATTTCCCTCTTCGTGCTGAATCAACCCCAGGTTTGAGTGAGCTTCCCAGAAAGTCGGCCGAAGCTGAATCGCCTGCTGGTAGGCCATAACCGCCCCCGGCAAATCTCCCGCCGCGTGCAGCGCGATTCCCATGTCGTAGAACGTGTCGGCATTGTTGGCATCGTGAGCCAGGGATTCCAGAAAGGCATGCACCGCGGCCTGATACTGCCCTAGCGAATAGTGCGCCAGTCCGAGGTATTGATAAGCTTCCACATTTTGCGGATCGATGCTGAGGGCCGTACGGGCTTCGGAAATAGCATTGGGCCCGTCGTCCAGCCGGTAAAACAGGTAGGCCATCGCGCTATGATTTTCGGGGAGATCGGGCATGAGCTGCAGCGCCGTCTGTAACTCGTCGTAGGCGTCGTCGAATTGATCTTGCTGCCGCAGCATGACGCCCAGCGCGAAGTGCAGCGCGGAATCTTCTCCGTCGTGCGCCAACACTCCTCGCAGATCGATCTCAGCTTCGTGGTACTGCTGCTGGCGCGCTTCCTCAGCCGCCTTCAGCAAGCCCGCCGGAATCGCCGGCCCGATTTGCGCTGACAGAGCGTTTCCCGAAACCACTACCCGCAGCAGATCTTTGCCGGCTCCCGCCGATTCCAACTGCCGCAGTTCAGCCTGCGTCGGCAGGGTGGCCAAGCCCCGTTCCTTGACCACACGGGCCAGCCTGGCGCTGGACACCCCGCCGGTGAGCCATGCGGACAATTCCGTGGTGTTTACTGGGTGGGCATCCGCGGCCTGTCCCACAGCGAAAGACGCGGCTACTGCCGCCAGAACGAACAGGAGCCAGAACTGCGAAAGCTTCACTCTCACCGGATTCCCCAACCTTGTGGATTCGCTCGCGGGTAGCGGCTTTGAAGGGGACTCCAGGATACGTCCCTCGCCAAAAGCCCTGTGGGAAACATAGCCCGCCAGCGAACCCGAAGGTAAGGTCACGGAGGTAACCTGCCAGCACTGGTTCTTCTCAAACCCCTTCGTCGTGAGCGGTAGGGGCAGACTTGCGAATCAAATCTCCCGCGAAGTCGAAGGCCTCCCTGCAGCCGTTTCCGCCATCGGCCACGCCAGATTGTGATTGAAATCACACCCCGTCGTGGCGGGCTTCACCGCTCCGCCCACCCTCCTCCGGTAAAACCATCACAAGGCTATCGAAGGCCGCGCAGGGCCTGGGTTTCCCCAAACCTTCCCCTCCGACCTTCGGATAGCGTAGAATTTAAGTTGCTGGCACTCCCTGGAGGCTCCGATGTTTGAAGGTCTACTTCAACCGATGCACCTGCTGATCATTTTCTTTATTGCGCTGCTGGTGTTCGGTCCCAAAAAATTACCGGAACTCGGCAAGGGTCTGGGCGAGGGGATTCGCGCTTTGAAAGATGGCATGAAAGATGGCATTAAGGATAATCCCCCGGCGCAGGCTTCGACCGAGCAAAGCAATAAGACTGAAACCAAGTCTTAATCGACTCCTCGTCGAGCCGCATCGGCCGTGATCTCTGCCGCTTTGTCTCTGTTTCCCTATCTTCGTTCTTAACGCGGTTCCGGGGCCCCAACTAGTTTTGTCTCAACAAACTTCACAATTGGAGGGTAGGCTGTGCTCCGCAGATTCGAACTCTTCTCCCTATTTTTATTTGTTGGACTCACTTCGGCCTTGTGGGCGGACCAGGTTACTTTGAAGAACGGCGATCGACTGACTGGCACCGTGGTCAAATCCGACGGCAAAACGCTCGTCTTGCATACTGACGCCGCGGGCGACGTCACGCTTAAATTCGACGCGATCCAGGAAATCAAGACCGATCAGGAATTGCACGTCAGCCTGAAGGGCGGCAAAACGGCCGTTGGCCCCGTCAGCACCTCCGACGGCAAACTGGAAGTCGCCACCAAAACCGCCGGCACCGTCGAAGCCCCCAAAGACGACGTGACCTTGATGCGTAACGACGCCGAGCAACTGGCCTACGACAAGTCGCTGCATCCCGGCCTGATGCACGGGTGGAATGGCGGCGCCAACGTGGGATTCTCGGTCGCTCGCGGCAACAGCCAGACCGAAAACCTCGCCCTCGCCTTCAACGCGGCGCATCCCACGCTCAACGACAACATCATCCTGTATGCGACTTCAATCGACACGACAAACGATCTTGCCACTCCCAGCACGGTGGCCAGTCTGGAGACCGGCGGACTCCGCTACGAGCGCAATGTGAATCCGCGGCTGTTCGCCTTCGGCGCCGGCGACTTCATGAGCAATGCACTGCAATTCCTCGATCTGCGCCAGGTGTATAGCGGCGGCTTCGGCTACCACGCCATCAAGTCGGGCCGAACGACTTTGGACTTCCTCGGCGGCGTCAACTACACCCACGAGACCTACTCCAACGGAACGGAGGTTCCGCCCACTCCTCCCTCCACGACGCCGACGGGAATTTTCGAATCTTACGGCGTCACCAATCGCTATGTGGCCCTTACCCTTGGCGAGGAACTCAACCAGAAATTAGGCAAGAGCACCGTCGTCACGCAGAATTTTAATTTCTATCCTAACCTGCAGCAGACGGGGCAATATCGCGGCACCTTCAATCTCGGCACGGTCACCAAGATCAGCAAGTGGCTGGGCTGGCAGAATCAGTTCGGCGACATCTACGTGTCGAATCCGCCCAGCGGAGCCAAGAAAAACGACGTCATCTTCACGACCGGCCTGAATGTATCGTTCACCCACTAATCCTTTGCGAACGGAATGCGCGCTTCGCTTGCATTGCGAGGCGCTTTTATTTTGTCGGACTTTCTATCCTTTTCCAGCCCGGGCCTGAAAACCGCTGTCGCTCTATTTGATTCCACCACTCGGGTGCGAGTAGATTGGTCTGTCCTATGGTAGCGACCACAAATCCCCCGGAGAATCCCGATGCTGAAACGTTTCACTATCTGCATTTTTCTGCTCGCTGGTTTCACTCTGTTCACGTTTGCCGCCGATGATCAGAACGTCTGTAAGGGCGACCCCAACCAGTGGCAACAACTCTTCAACGGCAAAGATTTGACCGGATGGAAGCACGTCGGCCCGGGCGGCGACACCGTGGAAGACGGACTCATCCGCACGCACGGCGGGATGGGATTGCTCTACTGGACCGGCGGCAAGATCGGTAACTGCGAGATTCACGTCGTCTACAAGATGCGCGACGAGAACGACAACTCCGGCGTCTTTGTCCGCATTCCCCTCGAGCCGCGCGAAGAGTGGATGCCCGTCCATTACGGCTACGAAGTCCAGATCGACAACCATCCGGAACGCTCCACGCCCAGCGAGGATGAGTATCACGAGACGGGCATGCTCTATTCGCTCACCAAGCCCCTGGCCAAGAACGCGTGGAAGCCAGGCCCGGAGTGGAACACGATGGACATCACGCTCGACGGTCCGCGCACCATCGTCGTCCTCAACGGCGTGAAGGTCGCGGATTTCAAAGAAGGCGATCCGGTCCCGGAAAGAAAATTCGATTTCGAGCCACAACGCGGACCTCGGCCCCTGCTGGGCTGGTTCGGCCTGCAGAATCACAGCGACAACGACATCGTGTTCTTCAAAGAAGTCGCTATCAAGCCTTTGAAAAAGTAACGAATCAAGACGAGCAGGTCGTAGTTCATTCCACCAACGGAGGATTGGCATGAAACGCATTCTTTCTCGACGTGCATTCCTGCAAAGCAGTGCCGCGGCCGCGGCCGGCGGCCTGTTGATCTCGAAAACCGTGCAGCTCGAAGCTCATCCCCTGGGTCGGGCCGTTGCGCCGAGCGATCGCGTGCGCTTCGGCATGATTGGAATCGGCATGCAGGGATCTGGCCTGCTCACGCAAGCCATCACCATCCCTGGCATCGAATGCGTGGCCGCCGCCGATCTCTACGACGGCAGGCACACTCTGGCCAAAGAAATCACCGCCAATCCCAGCTTGCCGACCACGCGCCGCTATCAGGAATTGCTCGACCGCAAGGACATTGACTGCATCGTGGCCGCCGTCCCCGATCACTGGCACCGGCGAGTCGTGGTCGACGCCTGCAACGCCGGCAAGGATATCTATTGCGAGAAGCCGATGTCGCACAACGTGGCCGACGGACTCGCGATGGTCGAAGCCGCACAGAAGAATAATCGCGTCGTGCAGATTGGCTCGCAGCGCGTCAGTTCCGTGCTCTGCGAGACGGCTCGCGATCTCTACAAAAAAGGCGCGATCGGCGACGTCGAGATGGTCGAACTGACGCTGGGCCGTAACGACCCGACCGGCGCGTGGGAATATCCTCCGCCTACTGATCTTTCCCCGGAAACGCTCGATTGGGATACGTGGCTCAACGACGCCCCGAAAATTCCCTTCAACAAGCTCCATTTCGCCCGCTGGCGCTGCTGGAGAGCCTACGGCACCGGCGTTGCCGGCGACCTGATGGTGCACCTGATCAGCGGCATGATGATGACGCTGGGATGGAACGAGATTCCGCGCTCCGCCACGGCGATGGGCGGCATCTTCCGCTTTAACGATGGCCGCGACATGCCTGATTTCCACACCGTGCTCTTCGACTATCACGGCATTCCCGTTTATGTGCGCCTCGACCTCGGCTGCGAGACGCCGGAATTGGCGCGCTTCCTGGGGCCGAAGGGTCTTCTCGAAGCGGGAGAATTTGAGTTGCGCCATTCGCCGCAAACCGGCCTCGACACTGAACCCAGCTACTACGCGCAAGGCTTCCCGGCCAAAATGCGAGAAGAGTATTTCAAGCAGTGGCACGCGGAGCACGATCCGCAAATCGGCAAAGAACCGACTCACGAAGACACGCTCTACAAGGGCCACGACTGGGACGACATGCGCCCGCACCTGAATGTCTTCTTCCAGTCGGTCAAGTCGCGTAAGCCGGTTACCGAGGACGCGGTGTTCGGAAATCACGCCGCCATCGCTTGCCACATGGCGAATGAGTCCTACTTCCGGCAAAAGCCGGTCACGTGGGATGCGGCGTCGAAAACGATCAAGTCGTAATGCGGGAGGAACCATGCGTTCCACTTCTCTTGCCGGGCAGAAACGGAGACGGAGACCGATTCCGCTTCTGCTCACTTTTCTCATTCTCGCGACCGCCTCCGTATTCGCTCAGGACCTGACCGCTGCCAAGCCGGAATCGCTTGGGCTTTCTTCCGAACGCCTCGATCGAATCGGTGCAGCTGTTCAGCAGGATATTGACGGCAAGCGCATCGCCGGAGCCGTCACACTCGTCGTCCGCCACGGCCACATAGCATGGTTCAAGTCGCAGGGCATGCTCGACCGCGAAGCCGGGAAACCCATGGCCAGCGATGCGCTGTTCCGCATCTGCTCCATGACCAAGCCCATCACCAGCGTCGCTGCGATGATGCTTTACGAGGAGGGCAAGTTCCTGCTGGATGATCCCGTCTCGAAATACTTGCCCGACTTCAAGAATCCGAAGGTGCTGGTGAAGCCTGCGCACGGCGAGCCTTACACAATCCCCGCCACGCAGGAGATCACGATTCGCGATCTTCTGCGCCACACCTCCGGACTCACTTATAACTGGAACGAAGATCTCGGCCCGATGTACGACAAAGTTGGCGTGGCCAGCGGTCTGTTGCAATATGACGGCACCATCGCCGACAGCGTGAAACGCCTGGCCGGAGTTCCCCTGCTCTTCAATCCCGGCGACCGCTTCGAGTACAGCCTCAGCGTCGACGTGCTTGGACGCCTGGTGGAAGTTCTCTCCGGCAAGCCTCTCGACGAATTTTTCCACACGCGCATCTTCGAACCGCTCGCCATGAAGGACACATATTTCTATCCACCTCAAGACAAACTCGCTCGCCTGGCCACGGCCTACACCTACTATCCAGACAAGGGACTCAACCGCTTTCCCTGATACTCCGATTCGTGAAGGGCCATTCGTCTACTCGGCCGACTATCCCACCCGCGGCCCGAAAAAACTTTTCTCCGGAGGAGCTGGCCTGGTTTCGACAGCGATGGATTATGCCCGCTTCTGCCAGATGATGCTCGACGAGGGCAAATTCGGTAACACTCGGCTATTGAGCCGCAAGACAGTCGAACTCATGACCCACGATCAACTGGGAAAGATCGGCCCGGACCAGGGATTCGGCCTCGGATTCGGCATTGAAGGCGTGAAAGGCCCACTCGATGGCCTCGGATCGGTCGGCGAATATAACTGGGGTGGATTCTTCTACACCGGATTCACCGTCGACCCCAAGGAGCAGATGATCGTCATCTTCATGGCGCAACTGCATCCCACAGGCGACTTGACCCTCGACCGCCGCGTGAACCAGCTCGCTTATCAGGCGATTATCGATTAAACGGGCGAGTGGAATTCTTTCCTCTGCGCTCATCGCGAGTTCTCCACACTTGCGGTTAAGGTTTTTCTTTCCGCAAGGTATATCATTCTGGAAAAGGCAACCGTCAGCCCATCCGCCGGTGTAGTCCTTGTTCTGGGAGTCCGCAATGGCAACGATTCGTCTCGCAATCAATGGCAAGGCGTACCACGTCGAAACCGACCCGCAAACCAGCCTGCTTACGGTTTTACGCGAGCATCTCGATCTCACCGGAACCAAATATGGCTGCGGCGAAGGTCAATGCGGCGCATGCACCGTGTTGATCGACGGCAAGGCGCAGCGCTCCTGCTTGACCCGCGTTGGCGCGGTGGCTCAAAAGCAAATTACAACCATTGAAGGCCTCGCCAGCGGAGATCGCCTCCATCCGGTGCAGCAGGCTTTCCTCGATGCCGGCGCGATGCAATGCGCCTACTGCACCTCCGGAATGATCATGTCGGCCGTCGCGCTGCTCCAGAAAAATCCTCATCCGCAAGAGAAAGAGATTATCGATTTCATGGACGGCAATGTGTGCCGCTGCGGAACCTATCCCCGCATCGTGGTAGCCATCCAGAAAGCTTCCCAGATGGATCAGCCCACCGTCGCGAAAGGAGCCAGCCGATGAATGACACACTTCACGCTCACGTTCCTCTGGAGCCTGAACGCTACGAGCTCAGGGCTGCCGCTCCTTATCGATTCGATCTAGACCGCCGCGATTTTTTCAAATTCCTGGGAGCCGGCCTCGTCGTCGTTTCGGTGCTGAAGCCGGCGCTCGTGGCGCAGGAATCCGGCGGAGGCCGTCCGCATAGCGGAGAATCCCTTCCGACGGAAATCAGCGCGTGGCTGCACATCGGCGAAAACGGCAAAGTCACCGTGTACACCGGCAAAGTCGAAGTCGGGCAAAACATTCGCACCTCGCTGACCCAAGCGGTTGCGGAAGAACTGCACGTACCCATCGCCAGCATCGAGATGGTCATGGGCGACACGCAGCTCACACCGTTTGATATGGGCACATTCGGCAGCCGCACCACTCCGACTATGAACCTGCAACTGCGCAAGGTCGCGTGCGCGGCGCGCGATGTCCTCATCGGCCTCGCCGCCGCTCAGTGGAAAATCGACCCGCAGCATCTGGTCGCCGCCGACGGCAAGATCACCGACGCGCAAGGCAATCGCTCCGTCGAATATGCGGCCCTCATGAAAGGCCAGCAGCTGACGGAGACCCTCCCGGTCGAGGATCTGCTGATCCCCGCGGCGAAATGGACCGTTGCCGGGCAATCCACGCCTAAGGTCGATGGCGTCGACTTCGTCACCGGACGCCATCGCTATCCATCCGACCAGACGTTGCCCGGCATGCTCTACGGAAAAATATTGCGGCCCCCCGCTTTCGACGCCACGCTGGTATCGCTCGACACGCAGAAGGCGGAACAAACAGGCGCAACCGTGGTACACGACGGCAACTTTGTGGGCGTGGCTGCCCCGACCTCGAAAGCCGCAGCCGACGCGGTCGCCGCCCTTCACGCCCAATGGAAATCCGAGCCGCAGATCTCGAACAAAGAATTGTTCAACTATCTCCGCAAAAATACGGTCGAGGGCAAGGATCCCACGGGAGACGGCGATCGTTACGACACTGGCTCGGTCGATCCGGCGCTGGCTTCCGCCGACCACAAGCTGCAGCAGACCTTCACGGTTTCTTACATCGCGCACGTTCCGCTCGAACCCCGCGCTGCGCTCGCCAAGTGGGATGGCGATCAACTGACTGTCTGGACCGGTACGCAGCGTCCCTTCGGCGTTCGCGGGCAACTCGCCGAGGCTTTCCGCATTTCTGAAGATCACGTGCGCGTGCTGATGCCCGACATGGGATCCGGTTACGGCGGCAAGCACACCGGAGAAACCGCGATCGAAGCGGCCCGGCTGGCGCGGGCGGCCAAGCGTCCGGTCAAAGTCGTTTGGACCCGCGAAGAAGAATTTACCTGGGCTTACTTCCGACCGGCCGGAGTCATTGATGTAACCAGCGGCGTGCGCAACGACGGAACCATCACCGCCTGGGAATTTCATAACTACAACTCCGGATCGGCGGGCATCCGTCCCTATTACGACATTCCCAATCAACGCATCGTGTTTCATGCGGTGAAGTCTCCGCTGCGCCAGGGTTCGTACCGGGCGCTGGCCGCGACCGCAAACCATTTCGCGCGCGAGTCGCACATGGACGAACTCGCCCATACCGTCAAAATGGATCCGCTCGAATTCCGGCTGAAGAATCTGAAGAATGAACGGCTGCGCGCTGTGTTCCAGGCCGCGGCCAAGCAATTCGGATGGGGTGCAAGCAAAACTGTGGGTCAGGGATTCGGCATGGGCGGCGGCTACGAAAAACTGGGCAACATCGCCACCTTCGCCGAAGTCAAGGTCGATCGCAAGTCCGGCGACGTGGAAGTAGTGCGTGTCGTCTCTGCATTCGAATGCGGCGCCGTCGTCAATCCCGACCATCTGCGCAATCAGATCGAAGGATCGAACGTGCAGGGACTGGGCGGAGCGTTGTTCGAAGCCATCGAATTCGAGAACGGCAAGATTCTGAACGACCGCTTGTCTGAGTATCGCGTGCCCCGCTTCAGCGACGTGCCCAAGCTCGAAACGGTGTTGCTCGACCGCAAAGACATTCCTTCGGTCGGCGCCGGGGAGTGCCCGCTGGTGGGCCTTGCTCCCGCCATCGCCAACGCCATTTTCGACGCCACGGGGACGCGGCTCTGCGCGCTGCCTCTGGTTCCGAACGGATTGAAAACCAGTTGAGACGCATCGCGGGCCGATTGCCATGCGAAGCAGGAACCGCGCCCGCCTCATGCCATCGCAATTTTAGGATTTATCTTTTTTATACTCACAGGAGCAACGAATGAGTGAATCGTCTTCGATCAGCCGCCGCACCTTCCTCGAAAAGTCTGCCGCCGCTCTCGCCGGAAGCGCGATTCTGCCGAGCACGGCGTTGTCCTACGAACGAATCGTTGGCGCCAACGACCGCATTTCGCTCGGCCACATCGGCATCGGAAGCCGTGGCGGCGATCTGGATTTGATCGCCTCCAAACTGAAATCCAGTCACAAGGTTGAGATGATCGCGGTCTGCGATTTGTGGACGCTTAACCGCGACAAGGCCGTCGCCACCAACACGACCTATTACGGACGAACTCCTCGCGCCGTTCAGCATCCCGAAGAACTGCTGGCCATGAAAGAAGTAGATGGCGTTCTCATCTCGACTCCGGAGCATTCGCATTCGCCAATTTTGAAGATGACAACCGAAGCGGGCAAAGACGCCTACGTCGAGAAACCGATGGGCAATGTTTTGTCCGAGGCGAAAGCCGCACGCGACGCAGTGCTGCAAGCCAAAACGGTGGTGCAGGTCGGCACACAGCATCGCAGCGAGCCCTATCAGGTCGCCGCGCAGAAAGTCGCAGCCAGCGGCGCTCTCGGCGACGTCAGCAAAGTCGAAATCGTCTGGAACTACCACGGACCGCGCTGGCGCGGCCGTCCTGAGGTTAGGGAGATCCGCGAGCAGGACACCGATTGGAAGGCCTGGTTGATGACCAAGCCGCCGCGCCCGTTCGATCCGCAAATATATTGCGAATTCCGCCTCTACAAGGAATTTTCCAGCGGCATTCCTGATCAGTGGATGAGCCATGCCATCGACACGGTGCACTGGTTCATGGGCGACAACTATCCTACGTCCGTCGTCTCCCACGGCGGCGTTTTCGCCTGGCACGATGGGCGCGAAACTGCCGACACCTTTCAGACGCTGCTCGAATATCCCAAGGGATTTCTGGTCAGCTATTCGACCAGCTTCGGCAACGATGCGCCCAGTTTCACGCGCTACATGGGCAAGAAAGCCACACTCGTCAATATCGGCGGCGAAGGCAGCCCACGATATCAACTGGTCGAAGAAAAGGGTACGCACGAAGACGATTCCGACATCGACCAGAAGCGAGCCTCAAAATATATTCTGCTTCTTCCGGGCCAGCAGGGCCTGCCGCCAATGGGCATCGACGATCTGTCGCTCGAACACATGGGCAACTGGTTCGACTGCATGCGCTCGCGCAAGGAGCCCAACGCGTCGGTGAACGCGGGCTTCGCGCATTCGGTGGCCTGCATGATGGCGGCGGAATCCTACTGGACAGGGAAAAAGATGTTCTGGGATGCAAAAAAGGAGACGTTCTCCGACAGCAAACCCGCGTAGCCCAAGCGGCTTCTGGGATGTTCAGAGCTTCGCGATCCGTCCCGACCAGTTCCTACAGCTCTCCCTTTTTCATTTGCTCGACCGCATGATTGCAGGCGCGCGCGGTAAGGGCCATATAGGTGAGGGATGGATTCACGCACGACGACGACACCATCGCTCCTCCATCGGTGACGAAAAGATTCTTGACGTCGTGCGCCTGGTTGAACGAATTCAGCACCGAGGTTTTCGGATCGCGCCCCATGCGGGCTGTGCCCATTTCGTGAACGGAAAATCCCGGTGGCTCCTCGTTCACAAAGGGTTTTATATCCCTCGCGCCAGCCGCGGCCATCATTTCTGACGCGGCGATTGCCATGTCTCTCCGGATGGCAAGCTCGTTGTTGCTCCACGAACAGTGAATTTTCAGAACGGGGATGCCCCACGCGTCCACGACGGTCGGATCGAGTTCCACAAAATTTCGATGGTCCGGCAGGCACTCTCCGAACCCGTACAGGGTAAATGTCCACGGACCCGGACGGCTCAGCGATCGCTTGAAATCTGCTCCAAATCCGGTCTGATTGATACCGCGCTCCCAACCATCGCGCGAGCCCTGTCCCTGAAACCCGTATCCTCGCAAGAAGTCCGGATGCTTGCTCTTCACGTTGCGAAACCGCGGAACGTAAATTCCGTTGGGACGGCGTCCGATCTCGATGCGCTCTTCATATCCGGGCATGGTCGCATCGGCACCGCCGGCCTTCACGTGATCCATCAAATTGTGGCCAAGTTCTCCGCTTGAATTGGCGAGTCCGTTAGAAAATTCCGGAGTCGAAGAGTGCAGCAGAATGCGCACTGATTCCAGGGTTGACGCGCACAAGAACACCACCTTGGCGCGAAACTCGATGGCATTGCGGGTGCGCGCATCAATAACGCGCACACCTGTCGCGCGCCGCGTCTTCCCGTCGAAGCTCACGCTGTGAACCACGCTGTGAGGACGCAGGGTCATGCGGCCGGTCTTTTCGGCAGCCGGCAGAGTCGCGTTCACGCTGCTGAAATAGGAACGCGTGATGCATCCTCTTTCACACGGACCGCAGTAATGGCAAGCCGCGCGGCCCCGGTGGTCCTGAGTCAGAATGGCGACGCGGCCAATCGTCAGCACGCGCTCGCCGCGAAAATGTTTTGCCAGTTCTTCGCGCACCGACTTCTCGACGCAGTTCAATTCCATCGGCGGAAGAAACTTGCTGTCAGGTAGCTGCGGCAGCCCAAGCGTCTCGCCAGAGATGCCGATAAATTCCTCGACATAGTCATACCACGGCGCAATGTCCGCATACCGGATCGGCCAGTCGATCGCGATTCCCTCCCGCAGATTGGCTTCAAAGTCGAGATCGCTCCAGCGGTAACTCTGCCGTCCCCACGTGATCGACCGGCCTCCGACTTGTCTGCCGCGAATCCAGCGGAAGGGCTTGCCTGCCCCGGTTGTATATGGATTCTCTTTGTCACTGACGAAAAACTTCGACCCCCACTCATCGCACGCATAGCACTTACTCTGAATGGGCTGATCTTCCATCAGGCGCCGGCGATCGCCCAGTCCGCGAAACTTCATCTCCCACGGCGGAACATGCTCAACGTAATCCTGCTCGGGGACAATCGGGCGCCCGGCCTCGAGCACCAGCGTTTTCAGCCCTTTTTCGGTTAATTCTTTAGCAGCCCAGCCTCCAGTCATCCCGGAGCCGACCACGATCGCGTCGAAAGTAGTTTGCTCACTCACTATTGCTTCGGATCCTCCTTTTCGGCTTGGTCGGTGGTGCATCCCTCATAGCTGCCGGGAATGATTTCAAAATGTAATTCCTCGGTGGCCCCGGCTTCCGATGTGTAATACGCGGTGAGGGTCAGGCGCCGCATCATGGCATAGAAGTCCGGATCGACGGGAAACTCGCCTTCCGGAACCGGCTGATCGTCCAGCCCTGCAATGTCGCGCGCCATTTTCTCGCCGAGATCCACCAGGATCTGCGACTGCTGGATCGTGTGGCAGATCACGAAATCCTTGCCGAAGATCGCGCCTGAGCGCGCATCCACATCGGCGATTCCAGCCAGAAAACGCTTGCGGTCCGCCTCGTCATACCACTCGGTCAGGACCAGATCGATGAAGGCCGTGGCACCTACGTCCGCCGCGCCGGGCGTGTCAGTGCGCGGCAAAATCGCTTCTGCCATCGCTTTCACGGTCGCTTCCTGGTGCACGTTCAAAGTCCGCGCAGACGACTGGCTGGCCAACAGGGCACGGCCTTCCCCCAGCACAACCATCAGTTGGCGTGGCGCCAGTTGGAATGCTGCCCCGGTCGCCAGCAGTCTCAGCAGTTCGCGTCGTTTCATTCTCAGTGTTCCCAATAGGATTTATGTTACTAAATCGGTAATGTTCGCGGAGAAGGCATTTCCCGCCTCGGATAATACCAAACCCGCCACATAACGCGTCCGCGGCTTCATTTGCGTGCTATACCTGGAATCGCGAAAGCGCATCCTACTGCCCGCCAAAGTATTTTAGAATTGCAATCTCGGAGCATGCCCAAGACCTTGGAGTCACGATAGCGAAGAATGCTCTCTCTGACCCTAGCGCATGTTCTCCTGCCGGCTATCGTGGCGGTCAGCATCGCCCTCATGCTGGTACGCCCGCGCAACATTCCGGAAGTTTATTGGATCAGCGGCGGAGTGCTGTCGTTGCTCACTCTGCGCCTGATCTCGCTCCCACTCGCCGGCCGGGCTTTGCTCAAGGCAGTTGACGTGTGCCTGTTTCTGATTGGCATGATGCTGCTGTCGGAACTTGCGCGCGAGCACGGACTGTTCGACTGGCTTTCGGCGCTCGCGGTACGCAATGCCCGCGGCTCCTGCGTCCGATTATTCACCTTGGTCTATATCGTCGGTACTGTGGTCACGGTCTTTCTGTCGAACGACGCCACGGCCGTGGTGTTGACTCCGGCCATCCTGACCGCGGTTCGCAAGGCCCGGGTGCAGCCGCTTCCCTATCTCTTCGTCTGCGCTTTCATTGCGAATGCCGCCTCGTTTATTCTGCCGATTTCGAACCCCGCGAATCTGGTTGTGTTCCACAATGCGATGCCGCCCTTGGACAAATGGCTGATGGCCTTTGGCGTTCCGAGTGTGCTCTCGATTCTCACCACTTACGTTGTGATGCGCCGGCTGTTTCGCCAAGAACTTGGCGCGACAGTCGGAAATGACGTCGAACTCCAGACCTTGAACGGCAACGGCAAGCTTGTGCTCGCCAGCCTCGGAGCCATGGTCGCAGTCTTACTGGCGGCTTCCGCCTTCGGCAAAGACCTTGGCCTGCCCACCTGCCTGGTGGCAGTGGCGATTACAGCCGTGGTCTGTCTTAAGGAAAAGGCCAATCCGCTCGTGCTCGCGCGTGAAATCAGCTGGGAGACTCTCGCTCTGGTCGGCGGCCTTTTCATCCTGGTCGACGCGATGGAGAGCCTCGGAGCCATGCGCTACACGCAGCAGTGGCTGGCCTGGGCGCAGCATATGGGCAACGTTGCCGGCCAGTTGATCACGGGATTCGCAGTCGGCGTAGCGAACAATCTGGTCAACAATCTGCCGCTCGGCTTGATCGCGGGCAGCACGATCCAGGCCACCAACGCCTCGGGCCAGGTTGCGCAAACAGTGATGATCGGCGTGGATCTCGGCCCCAACTTATCGATCACCGGATCGCTGGCGACGATTCTGTGGCTGATCGCTCTTCGCAAAGAGAAGCTCGAACGTCACGTTTTGGGATTTCCTCAAGATCGGCGCAGTCGCCATGCCCATCGCTCTGCTGGCCTCGTTAGCCGGATCAATCCTTATGCAGTTCGTGTAGGTCCGCCAGACTCTGGCGGAAGGCAAAAGACGATGAAGTCAAAATCCCCGCCCCTTCGACAAGCTCAGGGCAGGCTCTGTCGCACAAAACGCGACAACGGCGGGGCACCCTGCGAAAACTTAATGGTAGGAATCACAGGTACGAGCGAGTTTGAGGCAGGTTAACCACTGCTGCTCCGCAGATCAGAGAATCAATGCCTGGCGGCGCTTGACACAGTTTCGGAAGCGCCATAAGGTGCTCAAACGGAGCCACCATGAAAAAACCCGGCATGCTTGTTGCCCTTGCGGGAACCATCGTTCTGGCCTCAACAGCACTGCTCTTCGGCGGAAAGACAGCGACGCCGCCAGCGGATGAGTCCCTCTGGCCAACCAAAGGTTGGGCAACCGCCAGCGCGGACAGTGTTGGACTGGATGAGCAGGTTCTCCTCAGGCTGGACAAGGATATGGCCTCGGGAAAATATTCGCAGATGATGGATAGCTTTGCGGTCTTCCGTTGTGGCAAAAAGGTTTTTGAACGCACCTACCCGCACGACTACGCAAAGATCTATGGCAAGGAAGCTGGAGAACGAGGGCCGCTCAACGCTCGCCTTACCGGGCGGTACAACTATTTCGATCCATACTGGCACCCCTATTATCACGGCACGGACCTGCACACGATGCAATCGGTCAGCAAGACGGTCACATCCGTCATTATCGGCGCGGCCATACAACGCGGCGATTTCAAGGCCAGCCTAGGTACACCAGTATTGAAATACTTCGAGACATCCAGAGTGAAAAACGTGGACGAGCGCAAGCGCCGTATGACCTTGCGCGACGTGCTGACCATGACCGCTGGCCTGCAATGGCAGGAGGACGATGTGCCGTATGACGATCCCCGCAGCGATTCCAGCTTGATGGAAGCTACTGACGACTGGGTGCAGTACGTGATCGACAAGCCCATGGCCGCCGAACCCGGCAAGGTCTGGAACTACAGCAGCGGCGTAACGGAACTCCTCGCCTACGTATTTCAGAGAGAAACCGGTCAGGACATCGACGACTATGGCCAGAAATATTTGTTCGCACCGCTGGGGATCAGACATGAATGGAAGCGCACGTATCTGGGAGTCGTGGACACCGAAGGCGGCTTGTATCTGAACGGCAGCGATCTGGCGAAGATCGGTTACTTGTACCTGCACGATGGCATGTGGGATGGCCAGCGGATCGTCTCTAGTGAATGGGTCAAAGAGTCTGTGACCCCCTACTTCCAAACCGATGAGCCGCAGTTTAGGTATGGTTTCAAATGGTGGTTATCCAAACTGCCGGATTCCACAGAATACGTCTGGATTTGCCGCGGATTCGGGGGGCAGAACCTGCAGGTATTTCCAAAGGAGGGTCTGATTGTGACCTTTACGGCTTGGGACATTCTGCCCAGGTCAAGCGGCAAGGAGCCTGCTCCGTCCGACTTTCTACCTCTTGTGAAGGCCAACGCATGCGCAGGCGGTGCCCACTGATGCCGCTGCTGCCAAATAAGCCTTAGGGAACCTCTGAGCAACCATCGATTTTGAAGGCGGCAAAACTTTCAGAACTACACAGGCCAGGAATTTTCCTGTATTGCTTGCGACCTTACCGGAACCCGCTATTTACGCAAGGTCCAGAGACACTACGCCCTCGCCACTGCCAGCCGTCTGCGGTGCAGATACAGGTTTACCAACGCGAAGCTGGTGCACAGTCGATGATGGTTCTTCTTAATCCCGCGGTATCTGGCCTTCTCGAAGCCGAAGATGCGCTTCAGAATCCGAAACGGATGTTCCACCTTCGCTCGCACTCTGGCCTTCACCCGGTTCTTGGCCTTTTGTAACTCGTCCACAAAGTTCTTGTATCGGACTCTCCGGCTGGTCATATCTTGCGCGCGCGGAGCCGCCTGCCGGATGGCTTCGCCCTGTCCCTGATATCCGCCGTCGCCCCACACCTTGCGCTCCTCGCCGTGCAACAGATCCGGCAGCATGTGCTTGTCCGCCACCGAAGCCGCCGAGGTGCACACCGAAGGCACATGGCCTTGCTTGGAGTCCACTCCGATGTGGGCCTTCAACCCGAAGTACCACGGCTTTCCCTTGCGCGTCTGATGCATCTCCGGGTCGCGCTCTCCACTCCGGTTCTTGGTCGACGAGGGCGCATGAATAATGGTCGCATCCACAATCGTCCCCGTGGTGATGCGAATGCCCCGGCTGTCCAGATATAGATTCACCGCGTTCAGCATCGCCCCGCCCAACTCGTGTTTCTCCAGCAGGTGACGGAACCCGAGGATGGTGCTCTCATCCGGCACCGCCGCCCGCCCCAGATCGATGCCCACAAAGTGCCGCAGCACCGGCGATTCATACAGCGCATCCTCCGCGCCCGGATCGCTCAGGTTGAACCACTGCTGCAGAAAATACACCCGCAACATGATGCTCAGTCCTACTGGAGGCCGCCCGTTCTCTCCCTTCGGATAGTGCGGCCCCACCAGCGCCTGTAACTCCGCCCACGGCACGATCTGTTCCATCTCTTCGAGAAACCGCTCCCGCTTCGTCTTCCGCCCGTACTTCTCGAACCCCGTCTGCGCCGCCAAAGTTTGCTGTCGCATCCGCCTTTTCACCTCGACTTACACCGTATACGCTCAGCCTGTGGATCGGAGAGTTCTTCAGAGGTTCCTTAGCGCAAATCGCTGTAAAGGGTTGGGAGATATGGTAGGCCCGAATGGACTCGAACTTGAGGCGTTTACGCGGCGTCCGAGCCGCGTGCCGAAATCCCGAGCGTAAGCGAGGGACCTCAGATTACGAAAGCTGAATGGTAGGCCCGAATGGACTCGAACCATCGACCTCTTCCGTGTCAAGGAAGCGCTCTAACCAGACTGAGCTACGGGCCTACATGGAAACGATGGTGTTTTCAATTCTAACGGGGGAGCGTGATTCCGGCAACGTGTGCAGCGGGATCAGTTCGAGGAAGCTGCCTCAGCGATCTCTGCGGGAATCCTCGGCGTCCTCCGCGGTTAAAGCTCTTTCCGTCTGCAGAATGAGCTGAGGCCTACGCGACCTGCCGCCGCTGATCGAGCATGGAGAAGTATTCCGCCACCAGTTCCGCGTCCCACAGTCCGCGGCTGGCTTCTTCGCGCATGGTCTGCGCGGCCATCTCATGGGTGAGAGCGGGCTTGTAGGAGCGGGCGGTGCGCAGCGCATCGTAGACATCGACCACCTGCAGCACTCTCGGGAGAACAGGAATCTCTGGACCGGTAAGGCCGTCCGGATAGCCCGAGCCATCCGAGTGCTCGTGATGATGCCGGATGATGGGCAACACCAGGCTTAGCGAGTGCAGCGGCCGGCAGATATTTTCGCCCGTGATGGGATGCAGCTTCATCACTTCCCATTCGGCTGGGGTCAGATCGCTGCCCTTCTTCAAGATTTCATCGGGCACCGCGATTTTGCCCAGGTCGTGCAGATACCCGCCGCGCTTCAATGCAATTATCGAATCTTCATCCATTCCCAGGTGACGGCCCAGGTCTGCCGCGTGAACCGCCAGCCGCTCGCAGTGACCCTCGGTATAAGGATCGCGGCCTTCCACGATCAGTCCCAGCGTGCACAGCACGGAATCCGCCGTCTCCAGTTCATCGGTGAATTCTTTCAGCCGGAGCAGGGACTTCACGCGGGCAATCAGTTCTTCGGCGAGCACGGGCTTGTTCAGGAAGTCGTCGGCCCCGGCCTCGATCCCACGCACCTTGTCGCTACTGTCGCTGAGTCCGGTGATCAGCACAAAGGGAATCAGCCGGGTGGCTGGATTGTCTTTGAGGGAGCGGCAGAAGTCATATCCCGATTTCCCCGGCATCATCACATCCGAGAGGATCAGGTCCGGCAGCTGCTTTTTTACCTCGGCTTCCGCCTGGTCTGCGCTCGACGCCGTGACCACATCGTAGCCTCGGATGCTGAGCAACTGGCTCATCAGGCCGGCAATGCTGGCTTGATCGTCCACCACCAGAATTCGCGGTGCTCTACGCCGTGGTAACAGGTCCCCCATATTTGGATAAGAAGCGGCATCTCCCTTGGAAGTTGTCCGCCCAGTCGGGCGCGAGATACGGGAGGTAGGAGTAAGGCTCACAACCAACGATCGTTTCGTATAAGCTTTGATTTTACTGCCATTTTCTCTTCCTTGCCCAGATCTCGCACTGGGATTTTGCAACAGTATCACCGGTTGGGGACCTTGGGCTATTCCCGATTCGGTACCCCGTCGGCGCAAGATGTGATGGTCATCCTTGTTTTGCCGCTTCGTCCTGCCTACTCTCGCTTCATGCGGAAGAAATGGACTCTCCGGCTCATCCTCCTGCTCCTGATTGTTCCCATGCTGACGGCACGGTCGGCAGCGGCCGCAAAGGTCCACGTCATCGCGTTCGGCAAATGGATGTCGGTGCAATGGCTTCCGGATTCCGCCGACAAGCCCCTGCCCTTTAAGGTTCGCGCGCTCCTGGTCGACGGCCGAGTCAAGGAATATGCTGTCGGAACGCCGCACGAGGTGACCGAGCGCCTGTTCGTGGTGCGGCGCGCCTTTCGCGTGAACGACAGCCTCCCGGAAGACCCTGCCCTCCGCTGGCAATGGCAGCGGGGTGGATGGCTGCTTGTCGACCGCCTCACCGGGCATGTTTCCTCCATCAGCCTGCCCGAGTTCGATAACTATTATTCGGTCGCGAGTTGGTATCGCGACTACGTCTCGTACTGCGGAGTCTCCGGCGACGGCAAAAAAATCTTCGCCACGGTTGTACAACTCAACCGGCGCAAGCCCGTCTTGAAGAAATTATTTCCCAACCTCACCCTCGACGAATCCCGGCCGGATTCGGCCTGTCCCGCCCCGGTCTGGCAGCGCAGCCCGATCCGAGTTACGTTTGAGCCGTCCGCAAGCGGGAAGCAGACGTTCGCCATCCGAGGTTATGTGGTGGATGTGGTCGCGAATCCTGAGGACGACGAAGAATCGGACGACTGAACTCGCTGAGCCGCCGAGGAGCGCGCAAATCGCGGAATTCAGTGGCCAGTGGTCAGTGATCAGTGTCTGGGCCTTTTGCTTTCCTGGGCACTGGGCACTGACCACTAGTGGCCTGTCGCGGAGCAATCATTACCAATCCGTTCGTACAGTCGCCGAAGCGAACCTTTGCTCGCTCGACAAAGGGATTCGGTATCAACAGCATCACCCTGCCGCGTCCTCAGTAACGAATTCACTGCGACAGGCCTCTAGTCACCTGTAAGCGCCAGCACTCCGGCCGCGAAAGCGGCAGAGGGTGCCCCGTTCTTGTCTCTCCGCATTTTGGAGAGACAGAGCCTGCCCTGAGCGAAGTCGAAGGGGCGGGGATTTTGACCTACATGCGAAGCCTAGCCAACAAGGATCGGCACAAATCCCCCCGCTCATAGATAATCTTCACCGTGGCCCAACTGGAGAATTTCCGCCTGAAGGTTTTCCGCGCGGTCGCCGAACAACTCAGTTTTCGCAAAGCCGCCGAGCATCTTTTTCTCACCCAACCCGCCGTCACGCTCCAGATCAAAGCGCTGGAGAACGATCTGGGTGTGCGTCTCTTCGATCGTTCGGCGAACCGGATTGCTCTCACCTCCCACGGAACCGTCCTTCTGCGCTACGCCAATAAAATCGCGGCCCTCGCCTCCGCCGCCGAGCAGGAAGTTGGCTCAGAAAACGGAACGTTCTCCGGCGACCTTTCTCTCGGCGTTTCTACCACCATCGCCCAGTACGTCCTGCCTCGCCTGATCGGAGCTTTTCTCGAACAGCACCCTCGCATACAGCTGTCGGTACAGAGCGGCAATACCGAACAGGTCGTGGATTTGCTCCTCGACGGCCAGATTTCCGTAGGACTCATCGAAGGCCCGGCTCGCCGCCGCGGGGTTCACACTGAACCTTTTATGCGCGATGAACTCGTCTTGATCACACCTCCCGATTCCGAGTCCTCGCACGTTTCATCGCAGCAACTTCTGGCCTCCAGTCTTCTCATGCGGGAGCAGGGTTCCGGTTCCCGCCATGTCGTCGAGGCGGCGCTGGAGAAGGCAGGCTGCAAACTCAAAGCCTTCAGGCGGGTGACGAATCTCGATTCCACCGAGGCCATCAAGTCCGCCGTGGAAGCCGGACTCGGCATCGGCTTCGTTTCGCGCTGGGCGATTTCAAAAGAATTGGAACTCGGCGCCCTGAAGGTCGCGCACGTCCGCGGACTGCAAATCGCCCGCCATTTTTCCCTCGTGACCCGCACCGGCCCTGAGCTACAGGGTCCCTCCGAGGCCTTCCGCATTTTCGCCCTGGCTCGCGGGCGTTTGCTGTCGAGCGTCCGAACGCCGCACCCCACAACTGATCGCGCGCGATAAGTCCCGCTTATCGCCAATTGAAATTGCTGCTTGGACGCCACTCCCCGCCCGACCTCAAACTCTAGAGATGGATAAGCGCCTCTTCTTCCTGGGGATCATTCTCGCCGCCAGCGGCCTCATCTCGCCGCCGTTCGCTCTTCTCGCAGGCCTCGTCTACGGTCTCACCCTCACCCATCCGTTTCACGTCGAGAGCAAGAGCCTGGCGAAATTCCTGCTGCAAGCCTCCGTCGTCGGACTCGGCTTCGGCATGAATCTCCACGAAGTCGTCCACGCTGGACGCTCCGGCTTTCTCTACACCGCGGTCAGCATCACCACCGTCATGCTGCTCGGACTCGGCCTCGGATATGTCATTCGCGTCAGCAACAAATCTTCATTCCTCATCGCCGCCGGAACCGCCATTTGCGGCGGCAGCGCCATTGCCGCCGTCGGTCCCATCGCCGAGGCCAGCGAAGAAGAAATGGCCGTTTCGCTCGGCGCAGTCTTCATTCTCAATTCCGTCGCGCTATTCCTTTTCCCGGTCGTCGGCTTCGCGCTGCACATGACGCAATCGCAGTTCGGACTCTGGTCGGCACTGGCCATTCACGACACCAGTTCCGTAGTCGGCGCCACTGCCAAATACGGCCCCATCGCACTCGCCGTGGGCACGACCGTCAAACTGGCCCGCGCTCTCTGGATCGTTCCCTTGTCCGTCGTGACCGCGTTAACGCTCAAAAGCAAAGCCCGCATTCAGTGGCCGTGGTTCATCCTGTTTTTCTGCATCGCGGCAGTTCTCAACACTCTGCTCCCGGCCTTCAATCCGGCCTTCGCGGCGTTCAGCCGCCTCGGCAGAATCGGCCTCACCGTTACTCTGTTTCTGATCGGCACCGGACTCAATAAGGAAACGCTGAAGAAAGTCGGAGTCCGTCCTCTGCTCCAGGGCATCACCCTCTGGATCATCGTCGGCACCGCAACTCTGACGCTAATCCTCTCCAACTGGATTCACATCTAGAAAAAATGTGGAGCGGACACTCCTGTCCGCTGCCTTTGGTTTTGATGTTGTTCTTGATCTTCGTGGAAACAGCCGCCATCGGCTGTCCAACCGCGAAGCGGCGCAAGAGCCAGCGGCACGGACAATCCTGCGTTTCAGAAATCCGAGGGTGCCCCGTCCTTGTCTCTCCGCATTTTGGAGAGACAGAGCCTGCCCTGAGCGAAGTCGAAGGGGCGGGGATTTTGACCTTCGCGCGAAGCCTAGCCCGCCAAACGAAGCACCAAGTCGCTCCACTTCGCCGTTGCGGGCGCTCCGGCTCCGGTCGGGATGACAGAGCGGACCTACACTCCCACCGCCTGCGGTTTGGTTGCCAGCAACTGCCGCAATACATACTGCAAGATCCCGCCATTGGCGTAATACAGCGCCTCTTGCGGCGTATCAATGCGCACCAGCGCCTCAAACTCCACCGGATCCTTGCCCTTCGCCGCAGCCTTGACTTTCACCGTCCGCCCCGCCGCAAAATGTTCCACCACATCGCGAATGCCGCCGATCTCGAACACTTCCTCGCCCGACAGCTTCAGCGATTCCACATTCTGTCCCGCTAGAAATTGCAGCGGCAGAACGCCCATGCCCACCAGGTTCGAGCGATGGATGCGTTCGTAGCTCTCCGCAATCACCGCGCGCACGCCCAGCAGCGCCGGACCTTTCGCCGCCCAATCGCGCGACGAACCGGAGCCGTATTCTTTTCCCGCCAGGATCACCAGCGGCGTCCCGTCGGCGCGATATTTTTCCGACGCGTCGAAAATCGACATCTCCGTGCCCGTCGGCAGATACCGCGTGAACCCGCCCTCGGTCGCCACCAGCTTATTCCGCAACCGCACGTTCGCGAACGTCCCCCGCACCATCACTTCGTGATTGCCGCGTCGCGATCCGTACGAGTTGAAGTCCGCCGGCTTCACCCCGTGCTCCTGCAGGTACTTTCCCGCCGGACTGTCTTTCTTGATCGATCCCGCCGGCGAAATATGGTCGGTGGTGACGCTGTCGCCGAGAACTGCCAGCACTCGCGCCTTCTTGATCTCCTCAACCGGCGCCGGCTTCACATTCATCTCGTCAAAATACGGAGCGCGCCGGATGTACGTCGAATCTTTCTCCCACGCGTACGTCTCGCCTTTCGGCACAGACAGCCCGCGCCAGCGCTCGTCTCCCTGAAACACTTCGCTGTACGACTTTGAAAACATTTCCGACGAAATCGATTGCTGCATCACCTCGTCGATTTCGCGCGACGCCGGCCACAGGTCCGCCAGGTACACCGGAGCGCCGTCCTTTCCCTTGCCGATCGGATCTTTCCGCAGATCGGTGTCGATCCGTCCCGCCAGCGCGAACGCGACCACCAGCGGCGGCGACATCAGATAATTCGCGCGCACTTCCGAATTGATCCGCCCTTCAAAGTTCCGGTTCCCCGACAGCACCGAAGCCACTACCAGTTCTTTCTCGTCAATCGCCTTCGAAACTTCGTCCGGCAGCGGTCCGGAATTTCCGATGCACGTCGTGCATCCGTAGCCCACAAGATGGAATTTCAACTTCTCCAGATACGGCATCAGTCCGGCCTTCTCCAGATAATCGCGCACCACTTTCGATCCTGGAGCCAGCGACGTCTTGACCCACGGCGGCACGCTCAAACCTTTTTCCACCGCTTTCTTCGCCAGCAGCCCGGCTCCAATCAATACCGAAGGATTCGAAGTGTTGGTGCACGACGTGATCGCCGCGATCACGACGCTGCCATGCTTGAGCGCATCTTTCACCGATACCGAAACATGCTCGTGCACCTTCGGATCCTCAACGCCAATCGCCGTCGGACTTCCACCTTCCTGCTCCCAGCGCTCTTTCGTCGTCGTCTTGTTCGCCACGGCAGGCGCGGCGGTTTTCGCCGCAGCCTTCGGCTTGATCAGCGAGGGCAGCGCCTTGTGAAACGATTCTGCCGCCTGCGACAGCACCACCCGATCCTGCGGCCGCTTCGGCCCCGCCAGCGACGGCTCAACCGTTGCCAGATCGAGCGACAGCAACTCCGAGTACTCCGCTTCGGGCGTCTTCTCGTCATGGAACAGACCCTGCTCCCGGCTGTAGGCCTCGACCAGGGCAATCTGCTCCGCGCTGCGCCCTGTGAGCTGCAGATATTTCAACGTTTCTTTGTCGATCGGAAATATTCCGCACGTCGCTCCATACTCTGGCGACATGTTCGCGATGGTCGCGCGATCCGCCAGCGGTAAATCCCGCAAGCCCGGACCAAAGTACTCGACGAATTTTCCCACCACTCCATGCTTTCGCAACATCTCGGTAACGGTGAGCACGAAGTCGGTGGCCGTCGCGCCTTCGCGCAACCGTCCGGTCAGCTTCACTCCCACCACCAGCGGAATCAGCATCGAGACCGGTTGCCCCAACATCGCCGCCTCGGCCTCAATCCCTCCCACTCCCCATCCCAAAACTCCCAGACCATTAATCATGGTCGTGTGACTGTCGGTGCCCACCAGGGTGTCGGGGTAGGCGACGCGCTTGCCGGGGGATTCGTGGACGAAGACCACGCGCGCCAGGTATTCGAGATTGACCTGGTGAACGATGCCGGTGTCAGGAGGAACGATGGCAAGGTTGCGGAATCCAGTTTGTCCCCAGCGGAGGAACGAGTAGCGCTCTTTGTTGCGCTGGAATTCGAGCAGCGCATTCATGTCGAGAGCGCTCGCGGTTCCGAATTCGTCGACCTGCACCGAGTGGTCGATCACTAATTCGACGGGCTGCAAGGGATTGATCAGCCCCGGATCGCCGCCCAGATGTTTCATGGCGTCGCGCATGGCGGCAAGATCGACCACACAGGGCACGCCGGTGAAATCCTGCAGCAGCACACGGCTGGGCGTGAAGGCGATTTCCTTGTCAGGCTTGGATTTGCTGTTCCAACTGGCAAGGGCGCGCACTTCTTCTTTCGTGACGTTACGTCCATCTTCGGTGCGCAGCAGGTTTTCCAGCAAAATGCGGAGCGAGAAAGGAAGATGCTTCGTCGAGATTCCCGCTTTGTCGAGCGCATCAAGGCGATAGATTTCGTATTCTTTGCTGCCAACTTTAAGAGTAGAGCGGCTGTTGAAACTGTTCACAGACATGATGACCATCCTTAGGAAGGGTAAATCCACGCACAGGCGCGCGCAGGACTGTGCGGATAGCAACCCACTAGTGTAATGCGTTCAGGGGGAATTGCGTAGGGGGCTGCGTTAGTCATGCAGTTTGATTCTGGAGGGCGTCATCCTGAGCGGAGCCGCATTTCAGGCGCAGCGAAGGATCTCGCGGACATATAGCCCGACGACGCTCAAGCTGACTCACTACCGCTTACTTCCGTAATGAAAAAACAAATTCCAGTATGTTGTAGAATCAGGAAGATTCCACAGAAATCTATGAAGCGAATTGGCGCGATCCTCGTTCTCGCTGTTCTGAGTTTCGGCTTCCTGGTGCCAAACCTGGCGGTGGCGGCGCCGAGCGCCAAGTCCGACGCCCGCGCAGCGCGCAAGGCCAACAAGAAGCAGCAGAAGGCGCAGAAAAAATACATGAAGGCGCAAAAGAAAGCGCAGAAGAAGATGATCAAGAAAGACCGCAAGAACACGCATCTTCCTTCCCATTACTAATCGCCAACCCATTGTCATCCTGAGCGAAGCCGTGACCGAGCGAAGCGAAAGTCACGGTGCAGTCGAAGGACCTCGTGCCCGCAGTCGGCATCGCGAGCCTGAAAGCTAGCGGACGCCGGTCCAGATCTGGTAGATCACGACGCCGAACATGAAAACCAGATAGAGCCGGAGCGCCCAGAATAGAAGCATTTCGGTTTGCGTCAGTTGGCGGCGCGGGCAGTGATGTTTTTCTTTGGCGGAAATCAGCTGATCCGGCTCCAGCGAAGCGACAACGGCGAGATTCGCGCTGGAGGATTCGTCGGGATTGAGTCGAGATTCCATGTATTCTTCCTCGCGTATGCGGGCTCAGCGGCTAAAGCCGCGTTTATTTTTGCAGCGTTTACGGCATCGCTGAAGCGATGCCCTGATACGCATGGCTCGTTCCTCATTTTGACCGGGACGCATTTGTGGCCCCGTACGCTCGCTTCGCTTTCTCGGCGGACGAATGCGTCCGCCCCTACATCGATTTGCCATTTAGCGGCCCCCCAATCAGGGCTAACGCGTGCGGTGCCACCACGCTCACGCCGAATAACAATCCCGCGGCAACGAGCACGATCACCACTCCTAGAGCAAGAACGTTGGCCCAAAGCGGGCTGACCAGATCGCCCATGATTTCGCGGTCGTTGACCAGCATGTAAAGAAACAACAGCGCCGGCGGCATGGCCAGCACCGCAATCACATTCACCACCAGCACGATGTACACCAGCGGAATGCCCGGGATAAGAACGAGGGCAGCGGCCGCGGCCGCTTCGAGAATCAGCACGAGATAAAAAGATTTTCCCTGCCGGAACGGCAGATTCAGGCTGTGCGGGCGGTGCGCGACCTCTCCGAAAGCATAAGCAGACGAAGTGGAGATGGTGACCGCCGCGACCATGCCGGCCTCAAACATGCCCAGCGCGAACAGCGCCGATCCCCACTGCCCCACAAACGGGCGCAAGGCCTGAGCAAACTCCGCCGCTTCGAAGTTGCCGGCGGTCATGCCGTGGGCGAACAGAGGTGCGGTGGCCACGATGGTGGCCAGCGCCGCCAACGCCGCCAGCGCCCCGCCTAGCACGGTGTCGGTGCGTCCGAAGCGAATGTCGTCGGTGGTCAGGCCTTTGTCGGCGATGGCGCTTTGCTGAAAGAAAAGCATCCAGGGCGTGACCGTGGCGCCGATGTCGGCGAGCAGGATGAGCACCGTCTCTTGCGTCAGCCCCCCGGGAAGCGGTTTCCAGGTGAAGAACGCGCTGCCGATGGCGTGCCAGTGCGGATGGCTCATCAACGCCACCGGAATAAAAATCAGATTGAACATGGCGGCGAGTAGGGTTACGCGCTCCCAAGTCCAGTAGCGGTGCGCCATCAAGGCGGCAAAGAGCACCAGCCATGCGGCGAGAACGGAGACGAAAGGCGGAACGCCGAAAAATCCCAGGCCGGCGCGGATGGCGATAAATTCCGTGACCAGCGTCAGAAAATTACCGACCATCAGGTCGACCATCGAGAACCATCCCCAGAATGGGCCGAAGCGGTCGAAGATGAGTTCGGCGTGGCCGCGGTGGGTAGCGGCGCCGAGCCGGACGGTCATCTCCTGCACCACGCAGGCCATGACGAAGGTGAGAACGACGAACGGGAGGAAAAAGCCGATGCCGAAGCGGGCTCCGGTAGCGGCGTAGGAAAGCATGCTCGGCCCATCGTTTTCCCCCAGCATGACCAGGATTCCCGGACCAATCAGAAGCCAGAGCAGGCGGGCGCGCGAACTGAGGCCGCGCTGGGCGCGGGTTTCCCACACCCGTTCGCGGTCATGAGCGCGGTCGATGTCTTCGTGGGTGATGACGACATCGGCCGGAACCGTGACTGTGGGGCTGGGGATGTTGGGCGGTTGCTGGCGCAGCTTCGGAGTGGTGGTCGAATCGGTCATTGGGACAACGAACAAGGCCCAGGGACTAGTTAGCGCAAGTATATAACAGAACATAAACTATAGTTAACTGATTTCGGAGCCGGGGTTCTCGGATGACGTGGCCGAAAGGAAGACGCGACTTGCGCCCGCGCGCCGCATTTCGCATCGTGAATTTATCGGCGGTTAGCCGGCGCGGCGGCAAGGCTTGGGTTCGGACGAATCGGGGGTCTCGGATGGTTCAGAAGAACCGGCTCCCGCGGGCGGAAGCGTGGGATTAGGAGGCAGGCTCACGGCGGTGGACTCGGAGGACGAAGAGTCCGAGGAAGCAGCCGGAATGTCAGGCGCAGGGGCCGGCAGGAATTGTTGGATCACCGAAAGAAGGAGGCTGGCATTCGACTTCGCGACAACGGTCCGCACTCCGTGCTTTTTCACTTCGATTTCGAGCTGTGGCGACCAATGCATGGTGCACATGACGATGGGCAGGTCTGGAAGGAGTTTGGACATTTCCCGCGCGGAGGTAAGGCCGTCCATGACGGGCATGGCGAGATCGAGGACGACGGCGTCGGGATGCTGCTCCAGGGCGAGGGCGAGGGCCTCCTTGCCGTCTTTGGCTTCGATGATTTGTGGGTGATCGAGCCCCTCGAGCAGTTGTCGAAGCGCGGTGCGGACTGTCGGATTGTCGTCAGCGATGAGAATACGAGCCGGCATGAAATGAATCCGACACTCGACTAACCGCGCCCTGCTGATTGTCCTTCTTCGCGATTGTAGTTTTCCCTACAGATTAACGCATGCCAAACCGGGAGGAAGAAATAAGGGAAAAGCTGTATGCCGGCGCGAAATAACGCCGTCCCAACACAATGCTAGAACTCGACATGAAGGCGGAACGACGGCACGAGGACAGGTCCGCGGTCGCGATTGTAGCCGGGATCATTGATGTGCTGGAGGCCAGGAGCGACGTAGGTCCCACGCCAGAGGTGAAGGGTGTAATAGAACTCGACGATATTTTCGCGGCCGTAGTTCAGGTGGCCGTCGCCGAGCAGGAAGCCGAGACCTCCGGCGGCGAGATAGTTCTGGTGATCCTCTTGATGGCGTTCGAGACGAACGCGATGCCGGCGCGATCCTGCGTGCGATGCCACCAGGAGCCGTTGGCACCCACGCCCGCGGCGACGGTCTGGTCAACCTCGGTGTAGGCGAAAGATTCGGTCCTGCCATCGTCCCATCCGGCGCGCGCGAAGGCGGTCAGGCAATGGGTCAGGTTTTGCTCAATGTTGATGCCGAAGCCATATTTGCGCGTGATGTTCCACGGGTGGTTCGTGATGTCGGGGGTCGTGCCGGCAGCGGCAGCCTTGATGACCTGGTCGCGATAGATCCCCATGTTGGCGGAGTTGGTATAGGCCAGAGCGCGGATCACGCCCGACTTGCCCGGAATAATGCCGTGACGCAGTTCGTATTCGAAATTCTCGGCGTGTGCCTGCCAGGGCCTCCAGACCAGATTGATGCCGTTGGCGACTGAGGGCATCAGACCTTCGGCGACGCGGAATCCCCAGTTGCGGTCTTCGAAGTCGGCGAAAGCACCCACGGTGTAGCCGCGTGTATCGGCGGCATAGTCCCAAGCGCCGTTGTTGTCGGTCGTCCAGTTGATGAACTGGAAGTGCGTGTCGGAGCCAACGGAGTTGATGTCCAAGAAATCCGGCATGCTGAATTTGCCGAAGCGCACTTCCAGACGGCGCCGGGGCAATTCATCAAACAACGAAAGAAAACTGCGCTCGTTCTCGACCTTGTCTTTGCTCAGCGCAAAAACGTGGTGAATCATGCCGCGGCCGAGATAGGGAGTTTTGCTAAGCAGCGGATTGCGGACGATGTCGAGATCGGTGTTGCCGGCAAGGCCGAAACCAAGGCTCAGGGCCGCGCCGCCGGCTTCTTCGACGTCCGCCAGAAACTCGGTCGAGTTGTTGAGACGGAAGCCGGTGTAAAGCGTGAGGACGCGTGACGTGGCCTTTTCGTATCGATCACTCAGGCTGTGCGGGCCGCTGTAGGGCGCGGGGAAGTCAGGATGCGTCTGGAAGATGAAGTTCGCCTGTCCGGAAAGCCAGAAGCGCGTGGATTTGAAATGAGGCAGCATCGTTTCGGGGTTGTTGTCGGCGGGAGCGGGATCGATGACGCCGGTGTCCGGAACCGTCGCCGAGGGAGCGGCGGGAACCTGCTCTGCGCCGGGTTGCTGGGCGCAAGCCGCCACGGGAAGCGCAATGGCAGCCAGGACTGCCAGCACGAGCGGACAGCAGCGCCCGCCCGTTTGGCGCAGCCGGGCGGCGAGCGCGAGGCGCAGGGCTCCGGCCGTATTGAAAATGAATTCCAATTTCAATTTCATGTCCCCACGGTAAGCGGACCCGCCAGGCGCTCCGTTGTCCCTTGTCACAGCCGGATGGGACGGGAGTTACAAACCGGTTTCAGCCTTCCCTTCGTTCCTGATGAGTGCACTGTCCCCCGCTTACGTAATTAACTGTCCTATATGCAATACTATTAACTATAGTTAATACCATTTCTTGTTCCAACGTCAACCAGGTTGCCAGAGATGCCGAAAATTTAATGAGCCTACGCGGAGTTGGTTACAGCCGTGTTACAAGGCTTCGACCAGCAGCCCGACGATCGATCCGGTTTTGTCATTCCAAACTTTGTCATCCTGAATTTTGTCATCCTGAGCGAGGATTTTGCTTCGCGAACAGCGAGGCAAAACCGCAGTCGAAGGATCCCTATCACCCCAAACGCACCCCCGCAGCGGATCTGCACCACGCTCGACGTAAGCGACCGGCACCTCCCGCGCCGTTTGACAGCATTCCTCTTGAACCCCTAACCTGATGGGCTCTGGAATTATGAAAGTTCTGGTCCTAGGTGGAGGCGGGCGCGAGCACGCGCTGGTGTGGAAACTGCGGCAGTCGCCGCGGATTTCCGCGCCTTTACTGCGCCCCGGGCAACGGTGGAATCGCGGACGAAGCCGAATGCCTTCCCGTCGATTTGAAAAGCCTGGATTCGATTGTCGAGCTGGCCATGCGCCTGCAGCCCGATTTGACGGTGATCGGGCCCGAACAACCGTTGACGCTCGGCGTGGTTGACGAGTTCAACCGGCGCGGATGGCCGGTGTTCGGTCCCACGCAGGCGGCGGCGCGGCTGGAATCAAGCAAGAGTTTCGCCAAGGAATTTCTGCAGCGGCATCACATCCCCACCGCCCCGTTTGCGATTTGCGATTCGATCGAGCAGGTGCGCTCGGCGCTGGGACATTTCCATGCTCCGGTGGTGGTCAAAGCTGACGGGCTGGCGGCGGGCAAGGGCGTGGTGATCGCCAAGACCAAAGAAGAAGCGGCCAGCGTGGCGGCCGAGATGCTCAGCGGGAAGATGCTGGGCGAAGCCGGGTCGCGCGTGGTGCTGGAAGAATGCTTAAAGGGCGACGAACTTTCGTTTCTCGTCTTCAGCGACGGCGAGCGCGTGGCTCCGCTGGTGGCGGCGCAGGATCATAAGCGCGTGGGTGACAGCGACACCGGGCCGAACACGGGCGGCATGGGCGCGTACTCGACCAGCGAACTGGTGGATGCGGGCATGCGCGATTGGCTGGTGAATCACATTGCGCGCCCAGTAGTTGCGGGAATGAAGGCGGAAGGCACGGAGTTCAAGGGCGTGCTGTACTGCGGGCTGATGATGACGGCGCGCGGTCCGATGGTGCTGGAGTTCAACTGCCGGTTCGGCGATCCGGAGACGCAGCCGATCCTGATGCGGCTGGAGAGCGATTTGCTTGAGGCGATCGAGGCTTCGATTGAAGGGCGCGTGAGCGAAGGCGATTTCAGGTGGTCGCAGAATCCGTCGGTGTGCGTGGTGATGGCCTCGGGAGGATATCCGGGAACGTTCGAGATGGGAAAACGGATTGATGGGCTCGCGGAAGCTGGAGCGGTGGAGGGAGTAAAGGTGTTTCATGCCGGCACGTCTCGCCGCGGTGGCGCTTACTACACTGCCGGAGGCCGCGTGCTGGGAGTGACGGCGCGGGCTGCAGATTTGCAGACAGCGGTGGTGCGCGCCTATGAGGCCTGCGGGAAGATTTCGTTCGATCGGGCGCACTATCGGAAGGACATTGCAGGGCGGGCGTTGAAGAGGTGAGTCAAAATCCCCACCCTCTCGCAAAGTACGCGAGAAGGATGGGGCACCCCGCCGGCACGCGGGTTGCGCCGCTTATAGGGGTCCTTCGACTACAGTTTGCTTCTCCTTCGTCGAAGCAAAGCTTCGCTCAGGATGACAAACTCAAAACATATTGGAGAAGGATCGATGAGCAAGCCACTGGTTTCGATTGTGATGGGGAGTGATTCGGATCTGGAGATCATGCGCGAGGCCGGCAAGGCGCTCGACGAATTCGGGATCGCTTACGAGATGGATGTGACTTCGGCGCACCGGTCGCCGGACCGCACTGCCGACTTCGCGCGCAAAGCCGCAGACCGCGGCATTCGCGTGATCATTGCCGGCGCTGGCGGAGCCGCGCATCTGGCGGGCGTCATCGCGGCGCACACTACGCTCCCGGTAATCGGCGTCCCGATTCCTTCGACTTCGCTGCAAGGAATGGATTCGCTGCTGGCGACGGTGCAAATGCCCGCGGGAATTCCTGTGGCGACGGTCGCGATTGGCAAGCCGGGCGCGACCAATGCGGGGATTCTGGCAGCACAGATGATTGGGCTCGCGGACGAGGCGGTGGGGAAGAAGCTTCATGCACACAAGGAAAAGCTGGCGCGCGGCGTGGAGGAGAAGTCGCGGAAGTTGCGGGAGAAGTGAGCGGCGAGCCGACCTCAGGCGCTGAAGCGCTCCGATATTCAGCGGGCTAACGGTACGACTGAAATCGTGCCTTCCTTACTGCTGGCTTTTTATGCGGGCGCCCTCGAACTCGTCCCCTTTTTGCCAGCCGATGAGTTTGGGCAAGCTCGCGGCTTCCCATCCCAGGGCGAAGCCGAAGCGGGCCATCGCCGAGTCGCCGACGAAATCCATTTCAGGGTGGTATTCATCGCTCGGCTGGTGATAGTGCTTCTCGACGTACTCGCGCTCCTGCTCGATGCCCCACGATTCCGGATGTCCCTTGAACTTCATGCCTTCGTTGATGGAAAACGAAGGAACGCCGACCCGCGCCATACTGAAGTGATCGGAGCGGTAGAAGTGTCCTGCCTCAGGGCGTGCGTCAGGACGAATGGCGAGACGAAACTCCTTCGCGGTCGCTTCCACGTCCGGATAAAAAGTTGTGCGCTCGGCGCCCGAGACCTCGACTTCTTCAGGCGCACCCAGCGGCTTCACATCGTCATAATTCAGATCGAGCGTGATTTTTCCCGCAGGGATCGGCGGATGCTTCCCCAGATATTCCGAGCCGAGCAGACCTTGCTCTTCGGCAGTGACCGAGGCAAACAGAATCGAGCGGCGAGGTCGCTCCGCGGCCGATCCAAAAGCCCGTGCCAGTTCGAGAAGGATGCCGCATCCGGTGGCGTTGTCTTGCGCACCGTTGAAAATGTTGTCGCCGGGCATGTCAGCACGGATGCCAAAGTGATCGTAGTGCGCGGTGTAGACGACGGCCTCGTCGGCAACGCGGCGATCGGAACCGGGAAGAATCGCGAGCACATTGTTGGATTCGAAGTTGCGCACCTTGCTGACCATGTGGGCCTTGAGGTGCGCGCCGAGATTCACGGGATGAAAGTCGCGCGACTGCGCGGAGGCGATCATCTTCTCGAGATTCATGCCGGAGGCGGAAGCGAGGTGGGTGGCAACGTCGTAGTGAATCCAGGAAGCGACCTTGAGCGCGGGGCCGTCGAGTTTCAGCGAAGCTTTTTCGCCGGAATTGGAATTGCGTACTACTTCCCAGGGATAGCTCGCCATCTGCGTCTGGTGAACCAGAAGCACGCCGATTGCGCCTCTGCGCGCGGCCTCTTCGTATTTGTAAGTCCACCGCCCGTAATAGGTGAGGACTTTGCCCTTGAAAAATTTGGGATCGTCGGAGGGCGGCTCATTCACCAGCATGAGCAGAACTTTGCCGCGCACGTCCGCGCCCTTGTAATCGTCCCAGTTGTACTCGGGAGCCGAGATGCCGTAGCCGACGAAAACGATGTCGGCATCGACGTCCGATTGCGGCTGCTGGCTGAGATCGTAGGCGACGTATTCGTCGAGCGGCTTGAGATTCATGGTCTCGCCGCGCTTGGGCACCAGAGAAAACGTGGTTTCCGGCAGAGTCGTGATTCCGACCAGCGGAACTTTCTGCATGTAGGTGCCGTGATCGCCCGCGGGCTTCAGTCCGTACTCGGCGAACTGGGTGGCGATGTATTCGGCGGCGATATCTCCGCCACGCTGGCCGGTGCCGCGGCCTTCGAGCAGATCGTGAGCGAGATAACGGACGTGCCAGCGAATGTGATCGGGCGTAATGGTTTCGAGAGCGTTGAACGCAGGACCAGGCAAGCGGACAGAAGGCGTCTTGGAGCCTCCCGCCGCGCCCTCCGCCCACACGAGCAAGCTCAAACAAAGCACGAGAGCGGCCGAGATGGTCGCTGGGGCAAGCCTGGTCAGGACAACTCTGGTCAGCACAATCCTGGTCAGGACGGCCCTCGTCGGGGCCATCCGTGGCATTCCCTGCATAGATTGGTTTCTCCCCGAACGAAGCGGCATTCGCCGGAAGTCTATCGTTTTTGGAAGTCTGTAAGAATTGTAAAGGAATAGCGCAAAGCGCATGCAGGCGAAGTGGGCAATCGGAAGCACGAGAGTGCATCAGACCGTGGGAGGAGGCACACGGCGGGACTTGTCCGGAAGCACGTCTAGGCGCGTGCCGCTAGGCTAGCCTTGTTTGGTAGTGACGCCTGGTAGTGGCACCGGACCCGGCGCCTAGTTTTTGGATCCTCAACCCGCGCGGAAATCGCGGACATCGTCGCCGGGCTTGAAAATCACGGCGGGCGGGGCTTTTCCAGTCTCGGCCATCTTGCGGTTGATCTCGTCGAAGTCGGCCTTCACCCATCCCACGCTCGTGATTTCGATCTCGCCATCTTGCGCGATCCAGAAAATGCTGGGGACGTTGGTCAGGCCGTAGGCGTTGGAAACGGGATAGCGGCTGAGGTCGTCGAGCAGGACAGGGAACGTCACTTTGAATTGGCGATTGAACGCGGCTGTCTCTTTGGCATCGTTCTGCGAGATGCCGACCAGCTTCACGCCTTTGTCGCCGTAGGTCTTATGAAGTCGCTCAAAAAATTGGAGCGCGTACTGGCAAGTGGGGCAGGAAACTTTGAAGAAGGCGAGGACGACGGGTCCGCGCACAAGTTCCTCGCGTAAGGAGAAGCGCTTGCCATCTAGAGTATGAAGATCAAATTCGGGGGCCGTGGTGCCGGTGGCGAGAGCTGTCATGTTTCCCTTCTCCGCATGAGGATCGACTGCGGCGGACGCGTGCTAAATTTTCTTCCTGAATTTTAGATGACGCCCGCTAGGAAGAAGAAGCAAAGAAGCTGGGAGGGCTTGCCATCCGGGATTCGGATTGCCCGGGAAATACGACTCAGGAAAGGATTTCCGCCCGGCGCAGAATTTTGCGGGCGAGGCCAGTGAGCGCCAGCTTCGGCAAGCGACGCAAAGGTATCCATTCGCCGGGCGTATCCGAAGACGCGGAATGCCAGACCTGCACGGTGTAGTCGGTGACGGTGATGGAATGACGCAGGGTGAACAAGGGCGCGAGCGATTTCGCTTTCGCCGAATGATTGCGGGCGGTGCGCGGCTTTGGCGCATGGACCCGGTCCAGTGTGATTTCGGGCAACTCCCACATGGAAGCCATGAGGCGCGCATCGTGCGATCGCCGGGTCAGGAAGACCGAACCGTTGCGGCGGGCGAGAGCGAAATGAATTTCGCGTTTCTTCTGGCGAGCCGGCTTCGGCCCGGGCGGGCGTTCGCCGCGCGTGGCGCACAGATCCATCACAGGACAGGTCAGGCATGCAGGTGCGCGCGGGGTGCAGACAGTCGCGCCCAGCTCCATCATGGCCTGATTGAAATCTCCGGGACGGGAGCAATCGAGCAGAGTTTCGGCGGACTGCCAGATTTTTTCCTGAGGAAGGATTGCTCGCGAAGAAACGACTGAGGACGCGCTCAACGTTGCCATCGACAACTGCGACCGGCTCGCCGAATGCGATGCTGGCGACGGCTGCGGCGGTGTAGCGTCCAATGCCGGGAAGCTGCTTCAGTCCGTCAGCGGTGCTGGGAAATTCTCCGTGAAGTTCCCCGGCGATGCATTTGGCGGCAGCGTGCAGCATGCGGGCGCGGCGGTAGTATCCCAGTCCGCTCCAGGCGGCGAGCACTGAGGATTCGCGAGCGGCGGCCAGCTTTTCGACCGTGGGGAAGCGGCGCAGAAATTCGTGATAGTGGCTGATGACGGCGGCGACGCGCGTCTGCTGCAGCATGATTTCGGAGAGCCAGACGCGATAGGGATCGCGGCTCTTGCGCCAGGGAAGATCGCGGGCGTGGGAGTCGTACCAGGTGAGCAGGCGGGCGCGAAAGGTCACCACAGTTTCATTATCCTTGCACGCGCCTGCCCGAGAGTTCATCGCAGAGAACGCAATTCTATCGCAGCGGGACAAGCCAGACCGTAGCACCATCGTGTCAGAATCGGTCATTGACCGCGCCGAGCTGGCACGAAATAATGTCGGAGCCCGGCATCCGCCGGATGCGCGAATGTTTTCGCGCCATGGTCAGGAGTTCCATGAACGACTTCAACCGTAAGGTCGAGGACGCCTCGGCCCGAGTGGGCAAAACGATCGGCGATACGGCCGAGCGCCTGGAAAAAGAAATCCCGGAGTTCATCAAGTATCTGAACGACGAGGTGGTGCCGGCGGTGCGCACGCATTCGACCAAGGCGCTGCGCACAGCTTCGCAGAAGCTTACGGAATTTGCCGACTACATGGAAAAGCACCAGCCGCCGAAGTGAGTTCCCTGAATAAATCGTGCTGCGTGCGGAAGCGCTCGTTTGCTGTGGGCGTCCCTATGCTCTTCATCGTCTTTTTGATAACGCTGCTGCTGAGTTCGTGCGGGCATCCGAAAACGGCGCACGTACAGGTGCCGCCGCCTCCTCCACCGGCGGAAACGGAGAACGCACCCGAGAAGCCCGCAGCGAATCTTCCCCGCGAAAAAGGAGAACCGGATTTGGCGGAGCCGACGATTTCCGCCGACGCGCGGCCCATCGATACGGAGTTTGGGCTGGCGAGCTGGTACGGGCCTCCGTACCACAACCGTCGCGGATCGAATGGCGAGGTGTACAACATGCACGCGATGACTGCCGCGCATCGCACCTACCCGCTGGGATCGATTGTGCGGGTCACCAACGTGAAGACGGGATCGGCGGCGCTGGTGCGAATTACAGATCGCGGGCCCTTCATTCCCGGACGCGTGGTGGATCTGTCGCTGGCCGCGGCGCAAAAAGTCGGCGTATGGAAGCCGGGCGTGGCCAAGGTCAAAGTCGAGTTGATGCAGTCGACGGCGCAACCCGGAGCGCCGGGGAAATGGGCAGTGCAGATTGGCGGCTTTCCGGACGAGGGCGCGGCCACCAAGCTGGCCGATCACCTCACGCGGCGTTATCGCACCGCGAAGGTGCTGCGCTTTGCCAGTCCGGCGGGAGATTGGTGGATCCGCGTGCGGGTGCTCGATGACGATCACGAGCGCGCGCAGAAGTTGGCGGCAGAGACGCGGACTCCCGAGGGCGCAGTTTTCCTGGTGCGGCTCGACTGATGGCTGTGCAGCTCGCCCCTGCTGCGGCTGACAAGTTCGATCGCACGGTGTTATCGTTCTCGCCAGGGTGAGAGCGCGATGAACGATTCGAGTTGCCTGTTCTGCCGCATCCTGCGCGGCGAGATTCCCGCTAAAAAAGTACATGAAGACGAGCACGTATTTGCCTTTGAAGACATCAATCCTCAGGCTCCGACGCACGTGCTGATCATTCCCAAGAAACATTTTGCAGGACTGAAGGAAGCCCAGTCCGAGGACGCAGAGATTATCGGGCGCTGCCATTTAGCGGCAGCGGAAATTGCGCGGCAACGAAAGATTGAACAGGGATATCGGACGGTGCTCAACGTCGGACCGGGCGCGGGACAGTCAGTGTTCCATCTGCACGTGCACTTGCTCGGCGGCCGCGCGTTGAGCTGGCCTCCTGGGTAGCGGCCGCGGAAAACGTCAACATCCTTCACCACTGTTTTCGCATTGTCATCTTGAGGTCCGCGGTTTTTGCGGGCCTCAGGATGACAGGGAGTGGGACGTGGATGCGATCGGGATAGCGAGGTTCTGGAAGCTACGATCAGACAAAATCAACGACAAGGTCAAAGGCGGCGGACAAGAGTGTCCGCCCCACAAATTCTCTACCTACATCGAGAGACTCTAGGATTACTGGACCGTGGGTTCGGCGTCTTCCGGGGCGCCGTGCCGGCGCAACAACTGCGGAAGATTCTGCGAGAATGCCGAGCGCGGCAGCACCATGTCGCATCCCACCTCGTGCGCCTTCTGCTTCAGATCGCCCTGCACGTGCGACAGGAATCCGATGATCGACGTACCCTTCTTCAGCTTGCTCTTCAGCTTGGGGATGAGGGTCAACGGCTTCACACTGTTATTGTTCAGATCGAAGATGATGAGCGAAGGCTTCTCTTCGCCGTTCTGCTGCATCTTGTCGGCCATGTCCTTGTCGGTCTTCACGAACTCAACTTTCACATTGAGCTTGCGCGCCGTCTCCTGAATCTTGGCCATGAAGAAAAGGTCTTCGATAAAGGCGAAGATGCGCGAGTTGCTGTCTCCGTTGGCCGGCAGAGGTTCGGGCTCGGGCTGTGGATATTGCGTGGAGAATCCGGGGCGCTGGCGTCCACCTTTGTGGCCGTTGTTATTTCCTCCGGCCAAGGCGGCGCGGTAGCTGTGATCCATGGGCGCGGTGTAGATGCCGTCTTTGTTCTCCCGGCTCATGGCCTGGCCGGGCCGCTGACCGCGCTGACTGTGCTGGCGGCGTCCCCTGCGCCGTCTTCTGCCTCCGCCACCGGAGTTTTTTCCTGGTCCTGCGTTCATAGTCCTCTCAAATTGGTTCCACGAGTTGCAAAGTTTTTACAGAATCGTAAAGCCCCGGTATTGCCGCAGATCCCACTATAGGAGCGAAGCTCCGCCCGACGCACTCATTTGCATCGACGCATTTGCGGGTTGCAGCGGAAGCACACGATGGAACGAACCCCAAGTCTGAAACGAACCGCTATTCGCGAATGAAACCTTGATCTCTACCGTAGTATCGATTTGCTTATCGGATCCGTACAGCGCCGCCTCGGATCGGCTGGCGCGGAAGGCCATCGCGGGAACGAGGCCTAAATGAGAACAACTTTATGGTACTAGTCCCCGCGTTACAGCGCAAGCCCCTATTCGATCGTGGTTTTGCACAGGTGGTCATGGCTCATAGATTCCAAGTGAACATTTTCGATTCAAGAGTCAGCGGGCGGAATGGAGGTAAGGAGAATCCAGTAGAGGCCAGGAAGGCTATTGCTCAAGGGAGAGCTTGCGGGCCCACTCCTGCGCCTGCCAATAGAAGCCGGCAACATCCTCGGTATTGAGTTGGAGACTTGCGCACAGGGTGGCGGCCGCTTCCCATTCTCCGCTCTCATGGGCGAGCATCAACTGGAAGACAGGACGCAGGGCGCTGGGCTGGCCGAGCAGAACGGCCTTCGTGGGATGATCGAGCGGGATCTTCTCCAGTACGTCGGACATCGGCATTTCGAGCATGGCATCAATCAGCGACAACAAGCCCACCAGGAACAGGTCGGATTGTCCATGGGAAACATGGGGAGCCAGCAATTCGGCAAAGCGGCCCCGGACCAGCGCGGACAGGACCAGATCGCTGGTGCGCTCCTGGCCTGCGCCCACGGCGGCCACCAACCGCACCCAGCGGCGCAAGTCGCGTTCTCCGAGAATGGATAGGGCGTGGCGCACCGAATGAATTTCGCTGTGGAATCCGAAGATGGCGGAATTCAGATATCGCAGCAGGCGGTAGCAGACCGAGGCCTCGGATTTGATGAGCTTCTCCAGTCCCGGGATATCGAGATCGGGACGTGAAACCTCTTGCAGCATACGCAGATAGTTGAGGCGATTGGCCGGCATATCGCGGGTGCTGAGCATTTCGGGACGTCGAAAAAAGAATCCCTGAAAATAGACGAAGCCCTGATCCCGCGCACGGATGAAGTCGGCATGGGTCTCGATTTTTTCTGCCAGCATCCGGCAACGCCAGGGGCCAAACTGCTTCAGCAATGCGACCCGCTCCGGTTCCGTCGTCAACTGCATTTCGACTTTGATAATGTCGGCAAGATCGGCCAGCGGCTCCCTCGGATCTCCGGCAACGTAGTCGTCGAGGGCGATCAGGTATCCGGCTTCTTTCAGGCTGCGGCATGCGGTGAAAACGTCGGGATCGGGCGAAACGGTTTCAAGAATTTCGACGACGGTGGTCGTGGAGGGCAGAAGCGTGACCAGCCCCTTGATGAGCGTGTCGCGCGTGCAGTTGACGAAGGCGCGGCGGCCATCGCATAACACTTCCAGGCCCATGAGCAGCGAGCGGTCGAGCGTCGCGCGCGAGGCTTCGTCGGTATCGCCGTGAAAGGCATTCTGCAAGCCATCGCGGAACAGCAACTCGTAGCCGAAGACCTTTTCTTCGCGGTCGAAGATGGGCTGGCGCGCAACATAGCGCATCGGCCGGATATCGCAGACGGGAGCACGGGCGGCGCCTTGTCCTGAAAAGTTTCCCACACCTTGCTTATCGGCAGGACGCCGAAAACTCTGAGGCCGGGAAGATTCAGAGGAAAAAACTCGGGAAAGATGAGAACGGGCTGAGAAAAGGCTCCACCTGCCCGCGCGCCGCCGCAATATAGAATGTTTGGCGCTCACCAGCTCACCGGAAAGGAATTTCCATGGCCGACTCTCCACACTCGACGCCGAGCCCGACCGCCGTCAGTCCCGGCATGCAACGGCAGTTTCTGATTTATCAACAGGGACTGAGCGGGAAGACGTTGTCAGTTCCGATGCCGCTGGCGCAACTGGAAAAGCGCGCCGCGGAAGTGCTGCCCCCGCAGGCGTACGACTACGTTGCAGGAAGCGCATCCGGGGAGCGCACGGCGCGCGCGAATCTGGCGGCGTTTGACCGCTGGCGCATTGTGCCGCGCATGCTGCGCGACGTGTCCGAGCGTGATCTCACCATCGAACTCTTCGGCCAGGATTTCCCCGCACCGCTGCTGCTGGGTCCGGTGGGAGTGCAGAACATTATTCATCCCGAGGCGGAGTTGGCCGTGGCGCGGGCGGCGGCGTCTTTGGGAATTCCGTTTGTGCTGAGCACGGTCTCATCGCGGCCGATGGAGGAAATCGGGCACGCCATGGCGGCGTCGCCGCACTGGTTCCAGCTGTATTGGGGAAAAGATCACGAGCTGACGGCGAGCTTTCTGCAGCGAGCGGAACGATCAGGATACAGCGCGCTGGTAGTGACTCTGGATACGGCGATGCTGGGTTGGCGGGAGCGCGATTTGCAGCACCCGTATCTGCCATTTCTGCTCAGCCACGGGCTGGCAAATTATTTCAGCGATCCAGTATTTTGCTCGCAGTTAACGCAAACACCGCAGGCGGATCCGGCAGCGGCCATCCGCTTGTGGGCGGCGCTGTTTTCGAATACGGCTCTGACGTGGAGAGATCTGGCGTGGCTTCGCGCTCAAACCACGCTGCCGATTCTGCTGAAGGGAATTCTGCATCCCGACGATGCGCGCTTCGCGCTCGATCATGGCGTGGACGGCATCATCGTGTCGAACCATGGCGGGCGGCAGGTGGATGGGGCGATCGCCGCGCTGGATGCGCTGCCGGCAGTGGCAAAGGCGATCGAGGGAAAACTTCCGGTTCTTTTCGACAGCGGGATCCGCTACGGGGCGGACGCGATCAAGGCCCTGGCGCTCGGCGCGCGCGCCGTGCTGCTCGGGCGTTTGTATATATGGGGACTCGCCGTCGGAGGCGAACAGGGCGTACGCGATGTGGTGCAGAATTTTCTCGCGGATTTGGATTTGACGATGGGCTTGAGCGGGTTTCGGTCAGTCCGGGAATTGGATGCGTCGATACTGAGTTCTTAAGAGGATCTCGAGGGTGCCCGTTCTGAGGGTGCCCCACCCTTCTCGCGGTTTTGGCGAGAGGGTGGGGACTTTGACTTTACGCTCTTTGCACGCCGCCCAGAGCGCTCAGCTTTGCGACGATCTTGCTGGACCAATCGGCAAGTTCCTCTTCGCGCAGGGTGCGATCCTTCGACTGGAATTTGATGCGAAGGAGGATCGAGTACTTTCCTGCGGGGACAGAGCCGCCGCGGAAAATTTCGACTGGACGAAATTCCTGCAACTCGCCTATGGACGTACTCTGCGCTGCCTGCTGCATCTGCTGGAACGTGATGTTGTCGGCGAAGACGAAAGAGAAATCGCGTTCGACCGCGGGATACTTCCCGAGCGGCGAGAAGCGGATCGGGCGCAGGCCAATCTTATACAACTGCTCCAGATCGAAGTCGGCGAGGAAGACTTCCTGACGCAACTTGCGGGCCGACGCGATCTCAGGATGAATCTGGCCAAACTGAGCCACCGGCGCGCCATTGAGGCAGGCCCGGGCGGAGCGTCCGGGATGAAAATACTCCGTAGTCTGCCGGTCGCAGGCAATTTCGCCGGCGAAGGGCGCGAGAAGATTTTCGACGTCGCCTTTGAACGCCCGGAAAGCTTCGGCCGCAGCCGCATGCTCGCCCTTGCTGACGTTGAGCGTGGCGGCTGCAGAAAGAAACGCACGCACGGCTGCGACGGTCGCGCCCAGGCAGAGCCGCCTCGGCTCGATTCGTTCCGAACCCTCCATGGCGTAGACGCTGCCCATTTCGAACAACCGGGCATCGGCGACATCGCGGTTCAGATTCCAGGCCAGCATGTTGAGCATTCCGGGAGCCAGCGAAGTGCGCATGACCGACGCTTCTTCGCTGAGCGGATTTTCGAGTTCGAGCACCCGCCCGGCGTTCGCTGCGTCCGAGGCGAGCGGAGAGAACTTCTCCGCATCTTCGTGCGAAATGAAAGTGAGCGAGAGCGCTTCGTTATAGCCGAGAGCCAGCGCGCGCTTGCGCAAGGCCGCGTCGATGGCCACATGCGGCAATTCAATGACGGCGCCGCTGTAGGCGGGCAGGGTGTTGGCAAACTTGTCGTAGCCGTGCAGGCGCGCAATTTCTTCGATGATGTCGATCTCGCGCTCGACATCGAGGCGCCAGCTGGGAATGTGCACGCGGAACTGGGCGTCGCCCTGGCCTTCGGGGATGAGCGTGAATCCCAGACGCTTGAGCAGGCGGAAAATTTCTCCTGCCTCGAGATTGCCGCCTAGAATGCGGCGAACTTCGGAGACGCGCAGGAGCACCGGAGCCTGGTCCATTTTCTTCGAGACGACATCCACGACATCGCCGACCAGCTCTCCGCCTCCGGAGTCGAGAATCATTTTCGCGACCAGGTCGCAGGAGAGCACGGTGGATTCGAAATCGGCGCCGCGCTCGAAGCGGTGCGAGGCGTCGGTGTGCAGGCCGTGACGACGCGACATCTGGCGCACGGTCGCGGGATCCCACCAGGCAGATTCGATCACGATGTTGCGAGTCTTCTCGGTGATCATGGTGTCGTAACCGCCCATGGTTCCGGCAAGGCCGACAGCCTTTTTCGCGTCGCAGACGACGAGGTCGTCGGTAGTGAGCTTGCGCTCGACGCCGTCGAGCGTTTTCAGCGTTTCGCCACGACGCGCTTTTCGCACGATGATCTGCCCGCCCTCGAGCAGGTCCGCGTCAAAGACGTGTGTAGGCTTGCCGATCTCCCAGAGAACGTAATTGGTGGCGTCGACGGCGTTCGAAATCGGGCGCTGGTCGAGCAGTTGCAGCCGGTGCGCAATTTTCTCCGCCGAAGGCTTGATATGCGTTCCGCGGATCACGCGCGCGCTGAAACGCGGGCAGAGCGCGGACTCTTCGACCGTGATGGGAAAGGCAGCATCGGCCGTGGATTTTACTGACGGCTGACGGCTGAAAGCTGAAAGCTGTTTGAGCGGCTGATCATAAATCGCTGCCGCCTCACGAGCCACGCCGTAATGATTCATGGCGTCGGGACGGTTGGTGCCGATCTCCATTTCGAAGACAGTGTCGGCACCGCTCCCGCTGATGCCTTCGACCGAAATGCCGACGCTGGTCAGGTCTTCGGCGAGGCAGCGGTCGTCGACCGTGAGGTCAACGAAGTCGCGAATCCAATGTGCCGATAGTTTCATTTCGCTGTAATGTCATCCTGAGCGAAGCGAAGGACCCCTGCACTTGATCCCCGCCATCATCGTGTCAGGGAATTCTTACGATGTCCTCGCCATTCTTGATTGACAGCTTATACCTGACGGCTGACAGCTAAGAAAACTGCTCTAAAAATCTCACGTCTCCCTGAAAAAACAACTGAATGTCATCCACGCCGTACTTGAGCAGGGCGAGGCGGTCGACGCCCATGCCGAAGGCGAAGCCGGAAACCTTTTTCGGGTCGTAGCCGTTGTCCTTCACAAATTCGAAGACATTGGGATCGACCATGCCGCAGCCGAGAACCTCGATCCATCCGGTCTGCTTGCAGGGACGGCACGGGTCCGATCCGCGTTTGCCGCTGCCGCCGCAGATGAAGCACGTGACGTACAGTTCGGCGCTCGGCTCGGTGAACGGGAAGAACGACGGGCGGAAGTGCGTCTTCACGTTCGATCCGAACAGCGCCTTCATCGCGTGATCGAGCGTGCCCTTCAGATCTCCGAAGGTGATGTTGTTATCGACCGCGAGTCCCTCGATCTGGTGGAACATGGGCGAGTGGCTGGCATCGGGAGGATCGTTGCGATGAACCGTCCCGGGAATCACGATGCGAATCGGCGGCCGCATCTTCTCCATGGTGCGAATCTGCACGGGAGAAGTGTGCGTGCGCAGCAGCAGGCGCTCGCGTTGCGGCTTGGATTGCTGGCCGGCGATGAACAGCGTGTCCTGCGTGTCGCGCGCCGGATGGTTCGGCGGAAAATTCAGCGCTTCGAAATTGTAGTAATCGGTTTCGACGACAGGACCTTCGGCGACCGAGTAGCCGAGCCTTTCGAAGACACCGACAATTTCGTTCCTCGTCTTGATGACCGGATGCTCGGCGCCGATGGGGCGGCGAATGCCGGGGAGGGAGATGTCAACGCTCTCGGCCGCAAGCCGCCGTTGTCGCAGCCGGTTATCGGCCTCGGCATTGGCTGGCCCGATTGCGGTCTCAGTGGTTATACCGCCGAATTGTGTCGCGAGTCCTTGATTGCGCTGAAGGAATAGGGGCGGAATATCGTGGGAATCCGGGCCGACAGTACCCGCAAATTGCCTAGCTGCTAGTTCTTCTTTTGTGCGTTCTACGATTTCCGTAATTCGCGCTTTCAGAGCGTTCACCCAGAACCCGGCAGTCTTTTTGGCCTCTTTGGGTGCTTCCTTCAGCCACAGATCGTTAACTTGGGCGAGAATCCCGTTCTTCCGCGCCAGCCAGCGGTCACGAAACGCTTTCCACTCCGTATCGTTGTGGACCGACCTGGCGTCACTCAAACACGCTACATAGCACTCATTTGCGGCCCTCTCTAGCGCCGCCGCTGAATAATCGGTCGGTTTGGGAACGTTGTATGTCACGATGACGGGCAATGCGCTTTGTTATCCTGAGCGCGTTCTTTGCGCGAAGGACCTATGCAACTTCCAGCGGAATGCAGAGGTTCTTCGCTCCACTCAGAATGACAAGTTAGATGTTGAGAGTGCGGGAGGACACGGCTGAGGCCGGGCCTTCCCGATGTTGCTGAGAGCTGATGGCTGAGAGCTAAGAATTTACGCCAGCGCCGTTTTCGCCTGGGTCGCCAGGCTGGCAAATCCCGAGGGATCGTTCACCGCCAGGTCTGCCAGGATCTTGCGATCGAGTTCGATCTGCGCCAGCTTCAGGCCGTGGATGAACTGGTTGTAGCTCATGCCGTTCAGCTTGGCAGCGGCGCCGATGCGGACGATCCACAGCGAGCGGTACTGGCGCTTGCGCTGCTTGCGTCCCGAGTAGGCAAATTTCAGGCCGCGCTCGACCGACTCTTTCGCCGAACGGTAGAGCTTCGATTTGGTGAGGAAATATCCGCTGGCGCGCTCCAGTATCTTTTTGCGTTTCTGACGGCGCTTGGTTCCGCGCTTTACACGAGGCATGGTGCTCTCCTTTTTACTTTCTCTTTATGGCGGCTGGAGGTAAGGACGATTCGCCTTGGCGGCAACCGACGACCTCTTCACACGCCGGAATTGAGCGATTGGGTGATCGGGCGATTGTGCGATCTTCAATCGCTCAATGACTCAATCGCAAAATCGCTCAATACTCTCACTGATACGGAATCATGCGCTTCACTTTGGCTAGGTCGCCATCGCTGACCAGGCCTCCGTGACGCAGCTTGCGCTTCCGTTTCGTATCTTTGGAGGTCAGGATGTGACGCAGTTTCGCATGTCCCCGCTTCACTTTTCCTGTCCCGGTTTTCTTGAAGCGCTTGGCAGCGCCCTTGTGCGTTTTCAATTTCGGCATAGAAACCCTCAGCTATTAGTAATTGGCAATTCGCACTTAGTTGAGACAAAATTTAGCATCGGCATTTCTCGACTGGCCAAATGCCAAGTGCTAAGTTGCCAATGGCGATGAATTTGTTTCGTCAACCGCGTTCTATGACGCGGGCTTGGCGACCTGCGCCGGCGGCTGGCTGGGACTGGGAGCGCTTTGCGCCGCAGCCTTCTCAGCCTTCTGCTTTTCTTTTTCGCGTTCCTTTTCCGTCTTCTTGGGCGCCAGGATCGCGTGCAGCGTGTTGCCCTCTTGCCGCGGGCGGAACTCCACGATGCTGTGCGGCTCCACGTCTTTGATGAGCCGCTCCAGAATCTGGCGTCCCAATCCGGTGCGGGTCATCTCGCGTCCGCGGAAAAAGATCGTCGCCTTGACTTTGTCGCCCTCATCCAGGAAGCGCAGAACGTGATTTCTTTTCGTCTCGTAATCGTGGTCGTCCACATTGATGCGGAATTTGACCTCTTTTACGGTGATCGTCTTCTGGTGCTTCTTGGCTTCGCGCTCTTTCTTTTCCTGCTGGTAGAGATACTTCCCGTAGTCCATGATGCGGCACACCGGAGGTTGCGCCGTGGGAGAAATCTCCACCAGGTCTAGATTCTTCTCGCGGGCTTTCTTGATCGCTTCGTAAGGCGGCATAATCCCAAGCTGCGCGCCTTCGTCGTCAATTACGCGAATTTCGCGGGCCCGAATGCGATCGTTGATGCGGATAAAACGTTTATCGATACAGTCCTCCAGTGCTCTAAGCGACTGAGAATAAAGAATTATAGCATGAAGAGGAACATACCCTGCCAGCCCGACTCAAGGCGGCAGCGGCTCCGTTTGTCGTTGGCCGAATTTCCCTGGCGTACTTGGCGAACTCTCGCTTCTCTGCGATTAAGCTCCGTTGCGGCGCGGGATGCGGGAATACCGCCGATGGGGAAAGGAACCCGCTGGCGGTTGGAATCCCAAGCCAGCAGGTTCCTATCAATGCAAAATTAACTCCCAACCTTAATCGTGCCCCCGCCCTGGGCCGCTTTCGCGTCGTTAACAAGGGTATATGTCAGAGTGTGGTGTTCGGCGGATGGAAGTGCATCCTGCACACTGTTCACGCCTTGCGTAACCTTCCCCGGTTGCGGCGACCAGAAGGTTTTCTTGTTCCCATGCTCGTCTTGCCATTCGATCGTGCATTCATCGTTGGAGGTAAATTGGATGCTTCCACCTTTTTCGATTGTCACCGATTTCGGATCTGGAGTAGTCCCCGTGATCGAGATCGGATACGGCGGAACTGTTTTCGGGTTGGCTGCCATGTGGTTTCTCCTTGTGAAATGAATTTATTTGGAACTGGGCCGGAAATTCGGATCGGACAACAAATTCTTCAGGTAGGGATCGCCCTTGAGCATGTCGATTGAGTATCCCTTCTGCAAGCTCTTTTCGATGTACAGAAGCGCCTGGGTGCGATCTCCGAGTACTTCGTAGGTTTCTCCCACGTTCTCCAAAACATCCGAGTCCTCGGGAGAGAGCGCTAGAGCGGTCCGGATCTGGCTCAGAGCCTGGTCCCGCAACTTCTGTTGCGCGTACAGAAGTCCAAGTCGCGCCTGCGGTCCAGCTTCGCGCGGAGACAGCCGCACAGCCTGTTCCAGCAGCGGCTGCTCCCGGTCTCGCGCCGCCGTCGCCTTGTTCCACTCCCCCAGATTTTCATAGGCCGCTGCCAGGTTCGCCCATACCATAAAGTTCTTATCGTTCAACGCAAGAGCCTTCTCGCATGCCGCGGCCGCTTCGGCATATTCGTGTTTGCCGTGATACAAAAAGCCCAGGTTCGCGTACGCCGCATAACTCGGACTGAGTTCGATCGACTTCTTGAGCGCCGCCTCGGCCTGGGGAACTTTCTTAGGATCCCCGGAATCCAGATACGCCGCGCCCAGATTGGAATAGGCCTGTGCATTGTCGGGGGTGAGCTGGATGGCGTGCTGCAACTGCCCGATCGCATCGTCATATTTTCCGTGATCGTCGTAGAACAGGCCGAGGCTGTCGTAGCCGTCCCAGTAATCCGGGCGCAAGGCGATGGCCTGTTTGTAAGCGGCCTCCGCATCTGCGGTCCGTCCGGCCAGATCATAAGAGCGAGCCTCGCCCTGCAGAGCCTCGGCATTGCGCGAGTCAAGCCGCAGCGCGCGCTGGAACTCTGACAGCGCCAGCTCATTCTGGCCCAGCGAACTGTGAACCCGTCCCAGCGTCACGTAGGCCGTGGGCAGATTGTTGTTCAATGCAGTCGCTTTGCCCCCATTGGCCAGCGCCAATTCGGTCCACTTCGGATTCTTGTCGAGCTGATATTTCAGCCGATAAGCCTCTCCCAGCGCTGCGTACCCCAGGGCAAACTGCGAATCGGTGCGAACCGCGCCGGTGAGAGCATCGATTGCCTGATCGAGATTGCCGGGCTTGTCGTAGCGCTGCATGTAGCCGAGCGCCTTCAAATACGATTCGTAAGCAGCGGGCGCGGCGGGTCCTTCGGAGGCGCGCAGGGCGGTGGCAGGCACTTCGACGTGCATCAGGCGCGCCAGGCCGGAGACAGCCTGATCCTGCAAGGCGGCGAAATCTCCGGCGGGATCCTGCAGCGAGAGCGAGCCTTCCTGACGGACGTCTTTGGTGCGAATCAGATTAATGGTGAGGTGCACGCCGGAGTTGTCGCGCATCACGCTGCCCTTCACGACAAGCGTGGCCCCGAACTCGCGCAGGGCAGCCTCGGGGTCATTGACTTTTCTACGCCGCACCTCGCTGGCGGGCACGACCCAGAGCGCCTGTTCGCCTTCCTGCAGGTTGGAAAGCTTGCTGGTCAGGCTGTCCATCAATCCTTCGGAAATAGCTTCGTTAGAGGCATCGTTGCCGATGTTGTCGAAGGGAAGAACGGCGATGTGCTTTTCCCCGCCGGCGGTTTTGCTGGAAAGTAGATCGCCAACGCGCAGCCGTAGGGATGGAATAAGCAGCGAGAGCGCAGCCAGCAGCAGCACGGCCGCACTCAGTTCTACAATCCAGCGGCGCGCGCGATCGACTGGCGTAGCCAGCGGCCGGCTGGAAGAAGCGTGTTCCAAAGCGCGCTTCAGATCGCGGGAAGACGTCTTCAGATTGCGGTTGGAGGAAGCGCTGGGCGCGGAGGCAAACGTGGGCTTGCAGGCTTCAATGTCGGCGAGAAACTCGCGGCAGTCGGCGTAGCGGTGGGTGCGATCTTTGGCGAGAGCGCGACACACGATCGACGCCAGAAGCGGATCCATCCCCTCAACGGGCGGCGGTTGTTCGAGTATGGCCAGCAGCACCGCCGACACATTGCCGCGCTCGAAGGGATGCTTACCGGTCAGCATCTCCTCCATCACCACGCCCATCGACCAGATGTCGGTGCGGCGGTCGAGCGGCTCGTTGCGTACCTGCTCGGGCGACATGTAAGCCAGGGTTCCGACCGGGCCGGCAGTGAGGGTTGTGGCCGCATTGCTGGCCACGCGTGCCAGGCCGAAGTCGACAATCTTGACCGCGTTCTGACGCGTGATCATGATGTTCGACGGCTTGATGTCGCGGTGAATGATGCTGTGCTCGTGGGCTTCCATGAGCCCGTGCGCCACCTGTGCCATAATCTCGAGCACGTCTTTGGGCGCCATGCGGCCGCGGCGGATTTTCTCCTGCAGCGTCAGGCCCTCGTAATAGGCCATCACGATAAACGTGTGGCCGTCGGGAGTTTCTTCGAGTCCGTGGATTACGCCGATGTTGGTGTGATCGAGCGCGGATGCGGTCCGCGCCTCTTGCAGGAATCTCTCTTTATCTTTGGAGTTGAGGGTGAGGTCAGCGGGCAGGAATTTCAGGGCTACGGTGCGATTGAGTTTGAGGTCGAGGGCCTTGTAAACGACGCCCATCCCGCCCACGCCCGCGGTTCCGAGGATCTTGTAGCCACCGACCTGTTCGTCCACGGCTAGCGGCCGCACGGAAGATGTCACTGCAAGCTCCCGCCCGAAGTTCCGCGTCGATCCACTTCATTTGAGGCTCCCCAGAGAAACGGGCACGACGAAGCATCGGCGCTCGGTAGAGGCGAATCATACCGCCGCAGGGAACGGCTTGCAAGCCAACCAGAGAGGGGGCGCGCACAGTTTGCCGCTTGCGGTACCGGCTCCACGACAGCTCTGCGATGCGTGGTCGCCCGTGTTTTCCTTCCTGTACCTTCGTGCACTTTGTGGTCAAAGATTTTGAACAACCACGAAGGATACAAAGGTACGCGAGGGAAAACACCACGCGGCCTGATTTTGCGGCGCTGCCTTCTTGCGCGAAAATGGAGTCGAGCCGCTTTGGCCGGCGGCTGAGATTCATTCGCGCTGAGGTCGATTCCATTATGTGCAGGAACATCAAAACTCTTTTCAACTTCGATCCGCCGGTGACCGACGAAGAAGTGCGGGCGGCCTCGCTGCAGTTTGTCCGAAAGATTACCGGGTTCAACAAGCCGTCGAAAGCGAACGAGGCGTCGTTTACGGCTGCAGTCGAGGAAGTGGCGGCCATCTCGTCGCGGCTGTTGCATTCGTTGGAAACCACCGCGCCTGCGAAGAATCGCGAAGAGGAAGCGGCCAAAGCCAGGGCGCGCGCGCGGCCGAAAGATTTGCACGTTAGCCGCGGGTAGCCATACCGTCACCGCACGCTCGGGGCTGAATTTTTAGCTTCTACAGTGTGTAGGGTATCCCACAATGGCAGCCGTTGTGGCACTTTGCTACTGCCACCACCCTCGCAACCGCGCGCTTCTTACTAACCGTACTATACCAACACGCCGCCTCGACGACCGGATACGGCAACTCTGCGCCGAAATCGCCAAAACTCCCGCCGGCAGCGGACGCCTCAGCCCGGAAGTGGAAGCGACCCTCCAAGAACTGCTGGGCGCCATTCACGAAAAGACGGAGCGGCTTCGCAGCCTGGCCGCCAAAAAGCTCTTGCCGACCAAGGACAAGAACGAAGAACCCGGAAAAGAACGGCGCGCGGCACCCTGACAGCGCCGGACCGGCTTCCACCTCTCGGGATTCGCTTGACATTCACAACAACCCCTTGTACTCTCGCGAGCCATCGCCGTAGAAGACCTCGTGTAGAGGTTGCTACCGGAGGCCGTGTGAAGCTAGCGCTCGAGACGCGGGACGTGGGGCGAGTAACCATTGTCCGCTGCAAGGGTCGACTGGTTGCCGGCGCCGAAGTCGAGGCATTGCGCGCTCATGTGGCTTGGATTCTTCGCGACCGGCGCGCCATCGTGTTGCATCTGGGAGACGTGGTCTTCATCGACAGCAGCGGCTTGGGCACGATGGTGCGAACGCTGACCAGCACCCGCCAGGTTCGCGGCGATCTGAAACTGTGCGATGTTCCCGAGCATGTTCGCAAAGTCCTGCAGCTTTCGCATTTGACCAAGCTGTTTGATTCTCACGATTGCGAAGATAACGCCATCGCGGCCTTCTACAAAGCGCCCGCTCCCGCGGAAAAGCCGGTATCGGCGGGCAAGAGCGTGTTGTGCGTCGATACAAATGTCGACGTGGTTACCTTCATTCGCGAACTTCTGCACCGCGCGGGTTACGACGTACACACCAGCAACAATCTGCGCGATGGACTGCTCTTGATGCGTGTGAACCGTTTCGATCTTGCGGTAGTAGGCGAGGGCATCACCGCGTCGCCGGTAACGGAAAAAAGTTTCCGGGACGCGTGCGCCAAGCTGCCGGTCGTAGAAATCGGAAGCCATTTCTCGACTTCCGAGGCCGGCGAGGCCACCGCCGAACTGCTGCAGAAAATTGCCGATCGGCTGCAAGCGCCGGCTCAGGCATAAGCCAGGTTTTCCCCGGCGAAGATCGCCTCTCCGCAAGCGCCCGACAAAATCCGCTACAATCTTCCGGCAGTCAGCAGTCGACCTTCGGCCGCCTCGAGCAAAATCATTTTCATGTCAAAACTAAAAAGTATTTTTCTGATCCCGGCTACGATGCTGCTTTTGACGGCGGCTTGCTGGCCCGCCGCGGCGCAACAATCCGCGGAGACATCGACCCTCGTAGAGCAGGGCAAATTCATTCTCCACAAATTTGAGCAGGCCATCGGCGAAGAGACCTACGAGATCCGGCGCGATGGAGATTCTCTCGTTGTGCAAATGAATTTCCGCTTTACCGACCGCTCGACCACAGTTCCCCTCACGGCGAAGTTTCGGGGCGCGCCGGATCTGACGCCGCAGAGTTTCGAAATCAAAGGCCACACGGCGCGCACCATTTCGATTGATGAAGCGGTCACCATCGCGAACGGCGAAGTGCAGTTCCGCAGTCGCGACAAGCAGAGCGAACTGACTGTACCGTCGGGCGCGTTTTTCACCATCGCCGGATACGCGCCCACGACCATGCAAATGCTCATGGTGCGCTACTGGGCGACACACGGATCTCCGTCGCAATTGGCAACGCTTCCCATCGGCACGGTGAAAGTGGAACCGCGGGGGCAGGACACGATTCACGTCGGAGCCAAGGAAGAAAAGCTGGATCGCTACACCATCGAAGGCCTGATCTGGGGACGCGAGACGCTTTGGTTCGACCCGCATCGCGACCTGGTGGCCGCGATCACGACCGATGCGGAATTCGATCACTTCGAAGCCATTCGCGAGGGATATGAAAGCGCGCTGGGCGATCTGGTGGGACGCGCCGGGGCGGATGGGATGGCTGCGCTGGCGGAAATATCCAAGGGAATCTCCGGCAGCCAGGCCGCGACCCTGGCGATTGTTGGAGCCACGCTGATCGATGGCACGGGCGCCGCACCAGTGCCCGACGCGGCAGTCGTGATCGAGAAGGGACGAATTGTGGCCGCGGGTCCGCGATCGAAAGTGAAGATTCCGCGCCACGCCAAGGTCGTGGACGCGCAGGGCAAGACGATTCTGCCCGGACTCTGGGACATGCACGCGCACTTCGAGCAAGTGGAGTGGGGTCCGATCTATCTGGCGGCGGGAGTGACGACGGTCCGCGACTGCGGCAACGAATTCGAATTCATCACAGCCGTACGGGACGCGATTGCGCAACGACGCGGGCTCGGTCCGCGACTACTGATGGCCGGCGTTGTCGACGGATCTGGCCCGATGGCGCTGGGCGTGGAGCGCGTCGACATGCCCGAACAGGCGCGCTTGTGGGTCGACCGCTATCATGCCGCCGGATTTCAGCAGATGAAGATTTACAGTTCGGTGAAGTTGGACGAGGTGAAGGCCGTCGCCGAGGAAGCGCACCGGCTCGGCATGACTGTGACCGGGCACGTGCCCGAAGGATTGAACGCCTACCAGGTAATCGAAGCGGGGCAGGACCAGATCAATCACATCGGCTACATCGCCGACATTATGGGGCCGAAGCTGCCCGCGAATGCGGGATTCCGCGAACGCTTCGAAGCCGAGGCGAATCTCAACCTCAACTCGCCCGAGGCGCAGAAAGCGCTCGCCTTCCTGAAAGAACATCACACGGTTGTGGATCCGACGATGGCATTGTCTGAATTCATGACGGCCACCACGGCCAAGCCGCCCGCCAGCTTCGAGCCGGGCGTCAATAAAGTCGCGCCGGAACTGGCTGAACCACTCACCGACGTTGGGCCGCCGACCGAGCGTTCGAAAGTGGGGGAAGCGGTATTTGAGAAAGAAATCGGCATCGTGGGAGCGCTACATCGCGCCGGCATCCCGGTAGTCGCCGGCACGGATCAGACCGTTCCCGGCTACAGCCTGCACCGCGAGATCGAATTGTACGTACAGGGCGGATTTACGCCCATGGAAGCGATCCAGGCGGCCACCATCGTTCCCGCGCGCGTGATGGGAATGGAAAAGGAATTGGGGACAGTGGAAAAAGGAAAGCACGGCGACCTGATCTTGATCGACGGCAATCCGCTGAAGGACATTCACAATACGCGCAACGTCGAGTACGTGATCACCAACGGCACGATGTATCGCACGGCGGAGTTATGGCAGAGTGTGGGATTCAAGCCGTAGGTCCCCCGGGCTGGGGCTTGTGATTCTCTCGGCCCAAGCTTTAAAAAGCTTGGACCGCGGAGTGCGCTGAGGTTTCGCAGAGGACGCCGAGAAAAGCTGAACCACTTCAGCCTGTGCTAGTCTGCGTCATATGGCAGACCGGGGTTCTACCAAGACAAAGAAATCATCTTCCAATCGGCCGCGAGGCAAACGCGCCGAGTCTCATCCGCCGCGCGTTCCGGCTCCCGCGCCCGCGAAACATTTCCTCAGCGACAAGGTCGGACACTTCACCGAGTCGGTCATCCGCGAGATGACGCGGCAGGCGATGCTGCATGGCGCAGTGAACCTGGCGCAGGGTTTTCCGGATTTTTCGGCTCCGGCGGAAATCAAGCAGGCGGCTCAGCAAGCGGTCGCGGCCGACTTGAACCAGTATGCGATCACCTGGGGCGCCAAGAAACTGCGCGATGCGATCGCGCGGCAGATGGGCGTGTGGCAAGGGATCACCGTGGATCCGGAAAAGCAAATCACAGTTTGCTGCGGATCAACCGAAGCCATGATTTCGACGCTCCTCGCCGTCTGCAATGCCGGCGATGAGGTGGTGATCTTCGAACCCTTCTATGAGAACTACGGTCCGGATTCGGTGCTGAGCGGAGCGAAGCCCAAGTTCGTAAAGCTGCGTCCTCCGAAAGCAGACGGCGGCGAGTGGACCTTTGACGAGAAAGAACTGCGGCGGGCCTTCGACAAGCACACCAAGGCGATCATCCTGAACACGCCGAATAATCCGACCGGAAAAGTTTTCACCCGCGCGGAACTGGAGCTGATTCGCGACCTGTGCGTGGAGTTCGATGTGCTGGCGATTACCGACGAGATTTACGAGCACATCCTCTATGACGGGACCGGGCACATTTCCATGGCATCGCTCGACGGCATGGGCGAGCGCACGGTCACCATCAACGGCATGTCGAAGACTTACAGCGTGACTGGATGGCGCGTGGGATGGGCGGTTGCGCCGGAGAAGATCACGAATGCAATTCGCAAGGTGCACGATTTTCTGACGGTGGGCGCGCCCGCTCCGCTGCAGGAAGCGGGAGCGACGGCGTTAAGTTTGCCTGCGGAGTATTACGCGAGATTGGCGGAAGGATACCGGGTGCGGCGCGATCATCTCATGCCGGCGCTGACCGCGGCCGGGTTCCAGTGCTTTCGTCCGCGTGGTGCGTATTACGTGATGACCGACATCTCCGCGTTCGGCTTCAACGACGATGTTTCCTTCGCCAAAAACCTGGTGCAGGAGATCGGGGTAGCGTGCGTGCCGGGATCGAGTTTCTATCGCGATCCGCGAGACGGCGCGCGCCAGGTGCGGTTTGCCTTCTGCAAAAAGCCGGAGACGCTGGATGAGGCCGCGCGGCGACTCGCGAAGCTGCGACGCTGATCAAGCCGATGCTCACCGGAATGCTCCCAGGCGCACCCGGCCCTTTCTGTGCCTTCCCACAGCCAAATTCCCACCCGAATCTGCCGATTTCTCCACAAAAATCTGGAGTATACTGCGAAGAAGTTCGAAATCTTTGTCGGGGTAACGCAATCATGGCATCCAATGCGGTAGAGCAGGTGGCAGACCAGGTTCCGGCGGACGATTTTCAGGCGCTGGAGGAGAAAGTTTATCGCACCATAGAGATGTATAAAGCGTCGCGCCAGGCGCAGGCGACTGCGGAGCGCGACGTGCAGCGCTTGCGGCAGCAGATGGAAGATCGCGAGGAAGAACTGGTGCGGTTGCGGCGCGAGGCCGTGCAACTGAAAAAAGAGCGCGAAGATATCCGCGCGCGGGTCGAGAAAATGCTGGCGCAAATCGAATCGCTGGCGGAAGCGAGCTAGGCGGGCAGAGCGAAAACGAGGTCCACCCACGGAGAACATCACATGGCGACAGCAGTGAAGGATCAAACGGTAAAAGACGCACAGAACGCCAGCGTGCGGGTGGAAATTTTCGATCAGGCCTACAACTTGCGCGGCTCCGATCCGGAATACATTCTGAAGCTTGCCGAATACGTGGATTCGAAAATGCGCGCTGTGGCCGAGGCTACCAACACCATCGACACGGTGCGGTTGGCGGTCCTGGCAGCCCTGAACATCGCCGACGAGTACCACCTGCTGAAAAAAATGCAGGTCGGCGGGACAACCGATTACCAGAAGCGTGCGCATCTACTAGCAAATGCGCTCGACGAAGTGCTGCAAGACAACCGCAAAGCAGGCTAGCCTGCGGCGTTGAGCAGTTCGCCGTTGTTCTTCTCCTAAACCACTCTCCAATCCAATCCAACGTAGTGCTGAGGGTGCCCCACCCTTGTCCCTGCGCAGTTTGCAGGGACAGGGTGGGGATTTTGATTTAAGTCTCCGCCGTCAGCTAGCTAGGCCGGCTGCCGGCGTCCAGTACTTCTCTTACTTTGGCGACCAGCGCGGAGAGCGAGAACGGTTTGGGAAGAAACCAGAGCCCGGGATCGAGCACGCCGTAGTGCACGATGGCGTTGTTGGTGTATCCGGAAATGTAGAGCACTCGCACCTCCGGGCAGACCTGCACGATCTTTTCGGCGAGTTGGCGGCCGTTCATGCGAGGCATCACGACATCGGTGACGAGCAATCGTATGTCGCGATGGTTGGCCTCGCAGATGGCAAGGCCCTCCTCCGGGCTGGCGGCAACCAGCACGTTATAGCCACAGTGCGCCAGCACAGTGGAACTAAGCTGCCGCAACTGCGGGTCGTCTTCGACCAGCAGAATGGTTTCAGTGCCGCGCTGTACACTGGCTGGACGCTTCTCCACCCCAGTGGTCTCGGCCGGCTGATCGGTGCGTGGCAGGTAAATCTTGAAGGTGGTTCCACGCTGCGGCTCGCTGTAAACCCAAATGTAGCCTCCGCTCTGCTTCACGATTCCGTACACCATCGAGAGGCCGAGTCCGGTGCCTTTGCCGACTTCCTTGGTGGTGTAGAACGGTTCGAAGATGCGCGACTGCGTTTCCTCCGACATGCCTTCCCCGGAATCGCTGACCGCGAGCATGACGTAGCGGCCGGGCTCGACGGGCTGATGGTCGCGGGCATAGCTTGCGTCGAGAGTTACGTTGCAGGTCTCCAGCGTCAGTCTTCCCGCCGCGCGGCATGGCGTCGCGGGCGTTGAGAGCGAGGTTCATGATGACCTGCTCGATCTGTCCGGGATCGGCGCGGACGGAGCCCAAGTCGTCGGCGGGCGCGGTGAGCACTTCGATGTCTTCGCCAATCAGCCGCCGCAGCAACGAATCGAGACTCAGCATGATGTCGTTGAGATTGATCACCCGCGGCGAGAGCACCTGCTTCCGGCTGAACGCCAGCAACTGGCGGGTAATGCCGGCGGCGCGCTCGGCCGCAGATTTTATCTGCTTCGTGCTTTCGGAGAGACGACTTCCGGCAGGGATACCATCGGCAAGTATCTGAGAATATCCCAGAATTACCGTGAGCAGATTATTGAAATCGTGCGCAACCCCGCCAGCCAGGCGACCGACCGCTTCCATTTTCTGCGATTGGCGAAGACGGTCTTCAAGCGCCACACGCTCGGTCACGTCCTGCACCAGGGAAGCCACGCCAAGAACGCGTCCCGCTTCGTCAACCAGGGGAGTGTTGTACCACTCGCAGGAAATCAGGCGGCCGTCTTTGGTGATGTTGTCGTTATGGGCAAATCGGTACCGGGACGCGACCTGGGTGCCGAGTTTGGGATGCAGCAGATCAAGCCACGACCTGGTCAACCAGTTCGCGAAATCGCTCCGGCACAATGAAGTGTCCGCGCCGTCCCATGGCTTCTTCGCGGGAATATCCGAACATGCGTTCGGCCGCCGGATTCCAGTTGGTGACGCGAAATTGCAGATCCCACTCGACCACACCCAGAGGGGTGTGATCGAAGTGAATGCGCAGTTTCTGCTGAGACTGGCGTATTTCCTCTTCGGCGCGCTCGCGGTCGGTGATATCACGCGAAATGCCTAACAGTCCGACGATTTCACCCTGCGCGTTACGGTACGGTCCTTTGGTCGCGAGAAAAAGGCGGCTGACGCCGTCGGAGGTGCCGCGCTCTTCATAGGTCTGCGTCGCGCCCGATTCCATCACCTTCCGGTCCGCTTCCATAATGGCGCCGGCCGTATCGGAACTGAAGAGCTCGGAATCGTCCTTGCCGAGAATCTCGTCCGCGCTTTTGCCGACGAAGTTTGCGCCGGCCGAGTTGATCATCAGGTAGCGTCCCTGGCGATCCTTTACGAACACGGCGTCGGTGGTGCCCTCGGTGATGCCTTTCAGCAGAGCGAGGTTCTCCTTCAATTCGCGCGAACTGACCAGCAGTTCGTTCTGAACCACGAACATGCGCCCGCCGGCGGCGGCGAAGGAAATCAGGACCAGCACGACCGCGCAGAAGAATTGTTCTTGCGCAATGCCGAACAGGAGAGGAAATACGATGGCCGGAATCAGCAGCGGAGCAAACAGGGCCAGCAGTTGCACCCTGCTCGACGGCGTTTCGGTCGCGGGCTGATCCTCCCGCACATTCCAGGTTGTGGGCAAAATAATCAGCAGGCAATAACTGGCGGTCCAGGAAAAGTCGAGCCAGGTTCCTTGCTGGTAATGGCCGGACGACTGGGCCTTGAGCGTGACATTGAGCACCACGGCATACAGGACGAGAAACAGGCTCATGCGCGTGAAAAAGGCCTTCTCGACGCGATGGATGCTGAAGCGTCCGCGCAAAACAAAACTGAGCGCGAGCAAGCCATAAAACAAGATTCCGGCATAGAGAGCGCGAACCTGCATGGATTGCCCGGCGGCCTGCCAGCGCGAGGGCGCGTAGATCTGCGAGAGTTCAACGGCCAATACGAGAGTGCAGACCTGCACAAAATCCAACGCGCGCAGCCAGCGCAATCCGCCGTATGGGTCGCGGACGCTGAGAAACAGCGTCATCATGGCGGGGACAATCCAGAAGAAGACGAGGAAGTCGCTGGGCCACAACGTGCCGAGCGACGCGTGCAGGTAGTCGTAATCGTAGGTGTAGAGAGATTGACCAATACCGGCGAGTGCGGCGGAAAGCGAGACCAGCCGCCAGGCGCGCTTGCCGAACGACCCGGCATGGCGCGACACCAGCCAGCATACCGTTGCGGCAACGAACGGCGCGATTGCGTCCAGCCAGTCGCCCCAGACCGAAGCAGTATCGGTACCGTAGCACACCAACAGCACCGCAACCTGTATGACGACGAGTAGGGCCGCCGCCGTGATGGCAAAACTGCGAACCTTCGACATCGCTACAAATTCTCCGGCGCACCAGACTCCGTGGCTGACACGCCTTGGGCCAGATTTTCCAGCGCACTGAGTATAAACGCAGAGGCAGACGCCGGTACCAAAGTACTTCACCCCGAGGAAGACAAGCTATGCTCAATCCTTTCAATTTCTTGGCGATTCTTTTTCGGGAGTTTGTGACCTTCAGAGCAAGCCGCCTGCCAACTTTTTCGACTCTCCCACTTGCCAAGCGCAAGAATTTTCCCTAGCATCCAGCTTGAAAGCCGGCCTGCCGCGTTGGTGATGGCGGGTAACCGATATTTGAACCAATGCAGAATGAACGGGAGCTCGACTCGAACTAGGATCCGGTGAGCGACGCTGCGCCATGCGCAGATGCCTAAAGGGTCTCGGCGGGCGCCCAACGTCTACCGACGGGTTCATTCTCGGCCCCGTCACACGGCTCAGTGGGTCGGCTTGCTTTTTCTTTCGCACCGGTACTGCTCATGGGCACTGCTCATGTGGGGCACTGCTCATGTGGGGGACGGCCTGCTTATGTGGGGACGGCCGCCCTCGGCCGTCCGGTCGAGCGAAGCTCGACAGCCTGGCCACTCGCTGCAAAATCCAAACAATGAAACTCCAGCCTTTCCTGCTAGACTGACAAGTAGCGAATCAGCCCTTTCGCGCATCCAATAAAATAGTGTTTCCGCAAATTTTTCATATCGGAAAATTCTTCCTGCCGACCTATGGATTCCTGGTCTCCCTCGGCGTCCTGCTCGGCTTGTGGATCAGCGTGCGCAACTCCGAACGCATGGGCTACGACGGCGACAAGGCCTGGAATCTCGGCATTCTGGTCGTGCTGTGCGGCATTATCGGCGCCAAGGTTCTGTACGTGATCAATGAGTGGGGCTACTACTCGGCGAATCCCAAGGAAATTTTCAGCGTCAACACTTTGCAGGCGGGAGGAGTTTTTTCCGGAGGCTTGCTGGCCGCATTCGTCGCCGCCGCCTGGTATGTCTGGAAACATGACATGCCCGCGCTGGGCACGTGCGACGCCTTTGCTCCCGGCCTCGCCTTAGGCCACGCCATCGGCCGCGTCGGCTGCTTCGCCGCCGGATGCTGCTACGGCAAAGAGACGCACCACTGGTGGGGCGTTGTCTTCCGCAATCCGCTGGCGAACTCGCTTACCGGCACGCCGTTGAATGTTCCGCTTGAGCCGACGCAGTTGTTCGAGTCGGCGGTCGAGTTGGCGAATTTCTTCTTTCTGATGTGGCTGCTGAAGCGCCGCAAATTCGACGGCCAGGTGATCGGCGCGTTTATGTTCATCTACGGCATCGCGCGCTTCTTTCTGGAGTTCATCCGCGATGATCCGGGCCGGGGATCGGTGTTCGGCGGCGCGATGTCGGGAACGCAGCTCATCGCGATCGGCCTGGTGCTGGCCGGAGGATTCATCTGGTGGCTGCGGCCGGGAGCGAAGACCCTTCCTACGCAGCCGGTCAGCGCCACGCGGTAGAGTCGCCCACACTTTTTCCAACCCCGCACGCGGACGTAGTATCCTCCCCTTCGGATGCCGGAAGCGTTTCCAATTCTCATTTCGGTTCCGCTGGACGACGCCGGGAAACGCCTCGACCAGTTCCTGGCCTTGCATCTCGACGTCAGCCGCGCCCGTGTGCAACAACTTATCTCCGAAGAGAAGATTCTTCTGAATGACGCCGCTGCGAAAGCTTCGCTCAAGCTGCGCGGGGGCGAGCGCATCAGCGTGCTCGGTCCCGCAGAACGGACTCCGCTCCGCGCCATCCCGGAGGAGATCCCCCTCGACATCGTCTACGAAGACGACGATATGTCCATCGTCAACAAGCCTGCGGGAATGATGGTGCACGCCGGCGTCGGAGCCACCGAAGACGCGCGCAATCGCGGAACGCTGGTCAACGCGCTGCTGCATCATTTTGCCAGTCTTTCCGGTGTGGGCGGGGAGATGCGGCCGGGGATCGTCCACCGCCTCGACAAAGAAACCAGCGGCCTGATCGTGGTCGCGAAAAATGACGAGGCGCACCGCAAGCTGGCCGCGCAGTTTGCCCGCCGCGAGGTCAAAAAGAAATATATCGCGCTGGTGCATGGGCTCGTGAAAAAAGATTCCGGCACGATTTCGGCCAGCATCAGCCGCGACCGTGTTCGGCGCATCCGCATGACCACACGGCAAGCGGGCGGCCGCGAAGCCGTCTCGCATTACAACGTTGTGCGAAGGCTCGACACTCCCTTCGGCAAGTTCACGCTGCTCGAAGTGAAAATTGATACCGGACGAACCCATCAGATTCGCGTGCACATGGCTTCGCTGGGCCATCCGATTGCCGGAGACACGTTGTACGGCGCGCCGCGTGAGATGCGCGCCGCGCGCGCCAAGCACGCAGATGCCACTCCCATTTCGCTGCCACGAAACTTCCTGCATGCGGCGGAGTTGGAGCTGTCCCATCCGCGAACCGGAGCTAAGTTGTCGTTCAAGAGTCCGCTTCCAGCGGAATTGCAGGCGCTACTGGCGACGATCGAGAAAAAATCCGCGGCCGTCACCTCCACGGCGAGCAGGTGATGCGCGCAATGCGGCAGTAGGAGCGACCGCCCGCCGGGCCGGATATAATAGTCGTATCGATGAACACCTTGGGGACGAAACCAACGCTCGGCGCCGGGGTACTGCTGCTGTCGCTCTTCCTGGGGAGCACAATGGCACAATCGGCGCCCGAATCTTCCGCATCCCAGCCGCCTGCCGCCAGCGCGGCGACTTCGCCGCAGCAACCGACCGCGACTCCTCCTGCCGCGAGCAATGCCGCAACCGATCCGAATAATGCCTACAACGATCCGGTTACCACCATCCGCATCGAGCCCAACGAAGTCAACGTCGTCTTCACCGTGACCGACAGGCACGGCCACCGCGTCACCGATTTGAAGAAAAACGATTTCACCGTCGTCGACGACAACAAGGCGCCCGCTGAAGTTCGCAGTTTCTCCGCCGAAACCAATCTTCCCCTGCAGGTCGGATTGCTCATCGACGCCAGCAACTCGGTGCGCGACCGCTTCAAGTTCGAGCAGGAATCGGCCATCGAATTTCTCAATCAGACCATTCGTCCGCGCTATGACCACGCCTTTGTCGTGGGATTCGATGTGACGCCCGAAGTCACGCAGGATTTCACCGACAACACGGAACTGCTGGCGCATGGCGTGCATGAACTGCGGCCGGGAGGCGGCACCGCGCTTTACGACGCGATTTATTTTGCCTGCCGCGACAAACTGATGAAGGCGCCCAAGACTACGCCCGTGCGTCGCGCCATCATTCTGCTCAGCGACGGTGAAGACAACCAGAGCCACGTGACCCGCGAAGAGGCCATCGAAATGGCGCAGCGCGCCGAAGCCATCATCTACACGATCTCCACCAACGTCAGCGGCACCAAGGGCCCGGGCGACAAAGTTCTCGAGCGCATTGCCGATGCGACCGGCGGACGCCCGTTCTTCCCGTTCCAGATTCGCGACGTGGCCAACGCTTTCGCCGAGATTCAGGACGAACTCCGCAGCCAGTACGCCATTTCCTACAAGCCCGCGGATTTCAAGCATGACGGCCATTACCGCACCATCGAAATTGTCGCCAACGATAAGAAGACTTTCCGGGTGCGGGCGCGCCGCGGCTACTACGCTCCCGCACAATAAACAAATTTCGCATGTAGCGCCGGCGTCCCGCCGGCTGTCGCGAGGCCGTCCCGGCCTCGCACCCGGAGAGTGAAATATGAAAATGCGCGTGAGCGACCGGACCGTAGCCGGATAAAATTCTCCGGTAGCAAAAAAACGCAGCCCATGGAAAAAGGAAAAACATGGTCAGAGTAGGATTGCTCGGATTTGGCATGGCGGCGAAGGCGTTTCACGCCCCGGTGATTCGCGGCGTGGCCGGGATGGAACTCGCAGCCGTGCTCCAGCGTCACGGCGATGAAGCCAAGCAAAAGTATCCGCAAGTTCGCGTGGTGCGGACGCTCGACGAGATGCTTTCCGATCAGGCCATCGATCTCTGTGTGATCGCCACGCCCAACGATTCGCATTATGGCTTCGCGAAAACTTGCCTCGAAGCCGGACGCCACGTCGTTGTCGATAAGCCGTTGACCCCTACGCTCGCCGAAGCAGAAGACCTGGTTCGTTTAGCCCGCGAACGCGGCCGCTTGCTCACGGTCTATCAGGATCGCCGTTACGACGGAATTTCTTATACGGTAAGAAAGCTTGTGGAGTCGGGAGTGTTGGGTAACATCGCCGAGTATGAGGCACGCTATGACCGCTTCCGGCCGGAGCCGAAGGCGAATGCCTGGCGGGAGCGGGCCGACTTTCCCGCCGCAGGAGTTCTGTGGGATCTCGGCCCGCACCTGATCGACCAGGCGCTGGTGCTGTTTGGCGAGCCGACTGCCGTATCGGCCACCGCGATTCGCCAGCGCAAAACTTCGCGCACCGACGACGCATTCGATGTTTGCCTGGAATATCCTTGGCGGCGGGTGGCGCTGAAGGCGCGCATCATCGCCTATGCTCCCGGTCCTAACCTGCTCATCCACGGAACTGGAGGATCGTTCATCAAGTACGGTATGGATCCCCAGGAAGCAGCCCTGCGCGGACCCAACTGCCCTGACGGCCTCGACTGGGGCGAGAACTGGGGCCTCGAACCGGAAGAAAACTGGGGCACGCTGAGCCTGGTGAGCGGGGAGACTCGCAAGGTAAAGACCGATCGCGGCGACTATCGCGGATTCTATGCCAACGTGCGAGACGTGATCGAGAAAGGAGCTTCGCCGGACGTAACTCCGCAACAGTTCCTAGGTACCACGCGCGCGATCGTTCTGGCGCACAAGAGCAGCCGCGAGCGGCGAGTCGTGCAATGGAACGAGCCCGCGGAATAATTTCTGCGAGAGAACAAATTCCTCGTCGCCATCGCAACTCTTGATGGGAAGCCACGGCGAAGTCAGTCTCCTCGGAGCCATCATCCCGAAACCCGGCGCAGTTCAGCCGGGTGAGGGATCTCCCGTGAACCCACACGCGGCCGGCGTGCAACTGAGATCCTTCCCTTCGCCTGAAAAACGGCTCCGGTCAGGATGACACCAAACCCAACATCCAACGCTCCCACCGCCGCGTCTTCTATAGAATCGGAGTTGCCGAGGAGTTGCCGAGAACAATAGGAGCACGGCGAGTGCAATGGAGTACCGCTTTGAGTTCGACGCCGAAAACAAAATCCTGCTGATGCGGGTCGAGGGGCGGCTGACGGACGAATCCCTCGCAGCGCTTTACCGGGAAGCGCTCGCACGTTGGGCCGCGATCGATCCCAGCGCGGGCATTTCGGACTACTCCACCGTTACGGAGTGGGCGGTCTCGGCTGCACTCATACGCAAATTGGCGGATTACGATCCGGTTGAGACGGACACGATGCGGCGTCCTCGCATAATTGTTGCCCCGGCCACGGTTGGGTTTGGGCTGTCACGCATGTTCCAGATTGTAGGAGAAGCCAGGAGGCCTCACCTGACCGTCGTCCGCACTCTGGACGAAGCCTTCGCCGCGCTCGGCGTTCAATCCCCCCCACTTCCAGCCGTTGGAGTGACCTCCCAGGTCGCGCGTTGTAACCGTTGTCGCGCGCAGGATCCGGTCCATGAGTGTTATGGCGATTTAACGCCAACCATAACTAGTCAATGTGCAAGTTCATGGGAGAGCACCGGCTGCCCCATCCCTGCCACATTTCTTGCGGCAAGTGACGGGGCACGCTGAGCCGGTGCGGGCCAACTTTCATTGCGTCGTCAGCGGCTTTATGCAGTCGCTGCGACTCTGGCTCGGTCTAGTTTGACAGCCGCGTCGCCAACACGGTCGTAGACTCCGTCTTCGCTGCCCGCGCATACTCCCGCTCTGTCGAGGAGATCATCAACTGGTGGCCCCGACTCGTGCCTCCTGTCCACACCTCGGAAAGGAAGTAACGATCGCCGTACCGGTTGAAGATCAGCTTAGGAGGGGGGTTTTGGGTAGGATTTCCACCGACTGCGCTGGTGGATGCCGTGGCAGCGCCAGGAACTCCAACCCGGCTGATCCATAGCTGCCCCCATCCGTCGAGAGACACCCGGTAGTCCCCGGCGGGCAGGCCGTGCGTCCCAACGCTGAAACTGAAAGGAATCGTTGCCTGCACGGCCACGGTCTGGGCAAAAGCCGGAACCAGCAAAAGAAGGAATACACCTGCAAGCGCGATCATGAGCTTTGAGCTTTTCATAACGCACCTCCTGGAGCGATGCTCCGTTGGATTTATTTCTCGTGGGCCCATTCACCAAGCCCAGTGGTGAATTTCGTCCGCAGCTTCGCTCCCGCGACGGGAAATAACAATGCACCGGAGATGATCCAGAAGGGGAATAGTTGTAGCCAACTATTGCGTTGCGGCTACAGGAGATAGGTAGAGAGGTAACCTATCGCAAGAATCGGAATCGCCCCGCCGGGCGGTGGTTAGCTCTTTAGAGACGTGACCCGGGTCACTGACAGGATGCGCTCATTGCTGTGACATGAATATGTTCCGCCTCCCTGAAGAGCGGGCTCCCCCGTTGAGACGCAGCACTTCGTGAGGCGGTCGGCAGATCTGGGCCAGGTCGTCCTAAATCACACGGAAGAGATCAAAGGAGAAATCCCATGTCCGACAACAACTGTCGGGGGACGTATCCTTCCGCTGACAAATCGCGGGTTCTCCGCTTTGGAGTTTTCGAACTCGACGTTCAGGAAGCAGAACTGCACAAGAGCGGCATCCGCATCAAGCTGCAGGAACAACCCTTTCAGATCCTGACCATGCTGTTAGAGCGCCCGGGACAGACTGTCACTCGGGAAGACCTGCGAACGAAGCTCTGGTCCGCCGACACCTTCGTGGATTTCGATCACAGCCTCAACAGCAGTATCAAGAAGTTGCGCGAAGCACTGGGCGATGACTCCGAGAACCCGCGCTTCATTGAGACCCTGCACCGTCGCGGCTACCGCTTCATTGCCCCGGTGGATGGAGCTGCTGCTCTTGCCGCCGAACAAAACGGGCAACTCTCGGGTCCGACAACCGAGCTGGCAGCGGTTCTGCCCGCGCCGACCAACGGTTCCCCCGTCATCGCGGCCGCAAAGCAGCACAAGTGGGGAGTTGCCGTGGGAGTGTTTGCGCTGTTGATCCTGCTCGGCGCGACAGGCTTCGGCATCTACTCCATCTTGCATCGTCCTGCCGCAAGGCCTTTCCAGAACTTCACGGTCACGCAGGTCACAAACTCGGGCAAAGTAGTCTCGGGGGCCATTTCGCCCGACGGTCGATACTTGGCCAGCGTGCAGGTTGACAAGGGAATGCAGAGCATCTGGCTGCGCAATCTGCCGACAGGCACCGATACGCAAACCGTCCCACCCTCGACTTCAGATTACGGCGGCCTCGAATTTTCACCAGACGGGAATTACATCTATTTCCTGATGGGCAAGAACACGAACTGGGACGGCTACAGCCTCTTCCGATCTTTGTTCATGGGGGGCGACCCACAATTTCTGTTGCCGAATGTAGACAGCTATGCCCTCTCTCCCGACGGACGGCGCATCGCAGTTGGCCGTCTTAACTACCCCGAGGCCAATAAGTACCAAATCCTCACAATATCGTCAGACGGCGGCGACGAGACCATCCTGCAAACTGGATCGACCAACCAACAACCTTGGCGCTTTGCGTGGTCGCCGAAGGGAGATGAAATCTATTACACCTATTACTCGCGCGAGGAAGGGGTCTGGGCCATTGATGTTTTCGATCTGCGTGCGGGTAAGGCACACCGTTTTCTCTCGTCTAAGAGAGCAGTCCTTCCTTTGCAGTGGTTGCCGGATGGCCATGCCTTGTTGGTTACGTACTGGCAGCCTGGAGGAGGCGGCCCGCAGATCGGCTTCATTCGCGGTGCTAGCGAGGATGTCACGCCGATTACGCGGGACGCAGACACTTACTGGGACGTGACGGCCACCTCCGACCAGAAAAGCGTTACGACAACCGCTGACGGGAAAACCATCGCGACTGTCCAGGTGCGTTTTCGCGCGGCTGTGTCGGTTCTTTCGAGGGTGGGACGTGAGTTCAGGAACCCCCGAGAGATTCTTTCGCAGCCGAACAACGATGTGGGCGGTTTGGCCTGGAGCGCCGACGGCGGTCTTCTTATGGCCAGAGGGAATCGCCTGCTGAAAATGGAAGCCGACGGAACCCATCAAACCCCGCTTCTCGCCGATGCAAATGGCGACATCTGGTCCCTAGCCTCTTGCGGCACGAGCTATCTCGTCCTCGCGGGGAACTACCCGCACGGGACGAATTTCGTAACGATCTGGCGTACAGATGCGGACGGCTCCCACCCCTTGAAATTGACGAACGGGAAATGGGATGTGTTCCCGGTCTGCTCTCCCGATCTGAAGTGGGTGTACTATGACGGGGGCGGCGCGAACCCTGCCCAGCAACGCATTTCCCGAGTGCCGCTGGACGGCTCCGGGACGCCGGAGGCCATGTTCGATCAACCCCCCAACCGCTACTTTTCCGGAGGGTTGGTGATCTCTCCTGACGGCAAGATGCTGGCTGCCGCCGTTATGAAGCCGGCGGCAGGAGTAGACATCGCTCTCTATGAAATCGGAACATCCTATCCGCCTCGCATCCTCGACGCTAGCATTTATTCAAGCGGCATTAGCGACTTGCAGTCTACTCATGACGGAAGCTCCGTCGCTTACATAAAGCGACAGGACGGTGTGGACAACCTGTGGGTGAACCGGCTCGACGGCTCTGCGGCCTATCCGATTACAGATTTCAAGGCCGATGAAATCTGGGGCTTCAGCTTCTCGCCGGATGGAAAACGACTCGCCGTTGTGCGCGGCCACCCAGAATCGGACGTTGTTCTCCTGCACGAAACCAAGCCATGACCTAGGCGCGACCCGGACTTCCTTGCTTCTGCAAAAGACCCCGACATCCCGGCCTTGAAGCAAGCCGATGCGGAGTTACACGAAGCTGCAGTAGCAGCGTGGCGACTTTCCAACCATGCCTGGTGTCAGAGGCTGGGATTTTCGCGCGCCGTCTACCCGCCGGCTTTCAATTCGGTGAGAACCTGCTTGGCGATTTCTTTCAGCGTTTCGAAAACGCCCACGCCCTGAAACGCTACCGCCTCTACGACGGGCTCGTTCTTCTTGCGCAGTTCCGTGGAGAGCATGTCGACCGGCAGGATATTAGGCAGGTCGCGCTTATTCAACTGCAGCACGTAAGGAATCTTGTTGAAGTCGTAGCCGTGCTCTTTCAGGTTCGACATCAAATTGTCGAGCGCCTCGACGTTGGCGTCCATGCGCTGCTCTTGCGAGTCGGCAACGAAGACAATGCCGTCCACACCGCGCAGAATCAGCTTGCGGCTGGCATCGTAGAAAACCTGTCCGGGAACGGTGTAGAGGTGGATGCGGGTCTTGAAGCCGCGCACCGAGCCCAGATCGAGCGGCAGGAAATCGAAGAACAACGTACGCTCGGTTTCGGTTGCCAGCGAGATCATCTTGCCCTTCTGCTGGTCCGCCGTTTTCTGATAGATGAGCTGCAGGTTCGTGGTCTTACCGCCGAGTCCGGCGCCGTAATACACGATCTTGCAATTGATCTCGCGGGCTGCGAAGTTGATGAAACTCAAGGCTTTCCTCAAATGCGCCCAGACCTTCCAAGGGACTGAGGCGCACACCAACGTCCTTTTTGCAGGCTCGCGGTCTTTATATCACAGGGGGGGTACCGGACGCAGGTTACTCACGTGCTCCCCCCGGGCGGACGCTCCGGGGGCGATCACTGCGGCTGCACCGGCGGTGGATGGATCGACGGCACAAAATAGAAGCCATCTTTGGCGTAGATCTTCAGCCCCTTCTTATCCACCAGCACCTCGATGCTGCGGTAAGGCGAGCCGCCGGCAACCGGCTTGGGGTTGTAGCCGAGCGTGTACTGATTGCGCGAATCCGAAGTGATGCTGGCATAGGCATCTTCGATGGAGTTGCGGGTCAGCTCTTTATAGACGCTGCCGCCGCCGGTAGCCGAGGAATATTTTGGCAGAATGTCATCGTATCCCTGGCGGAAAAGATGGTGCATTCTCTCCACCTGCTTGTAGACGGGAAGGGCGCCCTCATCCAGCACCACCGCTTTCACCTGAATGCCATGCGTCTGCAGCACGCGCATCACTTCCTTATAGTTGGCCTGGCTGCCGAACTCGCGGCCGTCGCTGATGACGAGAATAACTTTTCGCCGGGTGCGGTCGCGCTTGCTCAAATCAAAGGCCGCTCGCAGAATCGCGTCGTTCAGCACGTACGCTTCTTTGGGTGGAGTATTGACCGGCGCGATGGTCGGGCCGCCGGCTGGCGCCCCGTTCACCATGGGTCCCATGGCCAATGGTCCGCTCAGCACCGCCGGGCCGTTGTTGCGTCCTCGTACCAGCTTCAGCGCGTCCAACGACGAGGTAAGTCTCTCGGGATGCCGGTTGAAATCGGTGACTTGGCTCACCGCGCTGCTGTAGGTGTAGAGCGCCACTTCGTCGTACGGGCTGAACGCTCCCACCAGCGCCTCGTAAGTCTGATTCACCTTCTGCAGGGTTACATCGGGCATTGCGATATCGAGGACGATGGCCACCGAAAGCAGAAACGGGTCGCTGGTGAAATACGTAAGCTTCTGCGGCTTCCCATTTTCCAGCACGGTGAAATCCTTGGGCAGCAGGCCGTCCACTCGGCGGCCGTTGCTCTTTACCATCACCGGAATCTGCACAAAGTTCGTGGTGACATGCAAGGTGTACAGATCTTCCTTGGGATTGATCTGATTGCGCGGAGCCATGCCACCCTGGGAAGCGGGTCCCACCTTCGTTCCCGGAGGAATCGTCTGCACCGGCGGCATGGGCGGCGGAGCGGGATGCTCTTCCTGCTCGCCCGGCTGTTCCGGAGCGCGCGAGGACGATGCCCCGGGCTCAAGGTTCGGATTCTGATCGTTCGATGGCTGCTGCGCCGGCGCCGAAGCTGTTGGCTTGGGAAGCTGCGGAGGCGGAGGCTGCACGGTTGAAGGAGCGTCCGGGATATCTTGCGCCGACGAGCTAGCCGGGGGCTGGCTTTGGCTGGTTCCAGACTGCGCCTGGGCCACTGCAACAGCCAGCATGCAGGCGACCGCAAGTATCACGAGCTTCGTTCCGACCGGACGACGCCATTGCTCAACGTTCATCAAAGATGCTGCTCCCCTCGTCCCTCGAAAATCAGGATATTCTGCTCTTGGGATGCCATCCACCCCAGTTTGGTGCATCCAATGCTACAGGATTAGACTAACAAAAGAACACCTGAGAGTCCCGGATGCTGAAAAATCTAGTTTTCCAGTGCCGAATTCTGCTCCTCCTCACCGTAGCGCTGGCTTGCGGTGCCCAAATCTCTGCTGCGCAACCAAATACCTCCCAGGGGACGCCGGGCCAGCAGCAGGCGGCGCCCAGCCAGGCTGCACCCGGCCAGAATTCGCAGGATTCTCAGCAACCCACCGAGACCTTGAAGGTGAACGTCAACGTCGTCCAGCTCTTTTTCAACGTGAAAGACAAGCATGGCGCCTTGATCCCCAACCTCACCAAGGACGATTTCACCATCGCCGAAGACGGCAAGCCGCAGACAGTTAAGTACTTTACCGCCGAGACGAATCTTCCCCTGACCATCGGCATGATGATCGATTCCAGCGGCAGCCAGCGCAACGTCATCGACATGGAAAAGGAGGTCGGCGGAGCCTTCCTGCGCCAGATCCTCACCGACAAGGACGAAGCCTTCGTCATCAGCTTCGATATCACCGTCGACCTGCTGCAGGATTTCACCCGCGACCCCCACCGCCTGCAGGCTGCCCTCAACAAAGCCAAGGTGAATGTGGACTACACCAGCGGCGGCATCCCGGGCATGGGTGGCGGTCCGGTTCCGCAGCATGGCAATTCGCCCGGAACATTGCTTTACGACGCCGTGTATCTCTCGTCCCATGACATGCTCTCGAAAGAAGTCGGACGCAAGGCGATGATCCTGCTCACCGACGGCCAGGACGAAGGCAGCCGCCTCAAGATTCAGGACGCCATCGAAGCGGCGCAGAAAGCCGATGCCATCGTCTACGTGCTGCTCTGCGCCGATCGCGGATTCTACGGCGGATTCGGCTACTCGGGCGAATCCGACATGCGCAGACTAACCGAGCAGACCGGCGGACGCGTGATCAACGTCGGCAACAAGTTCGACAAGCTGCGCGACGCCTTCGATCAGATCGCCGCCGAACTCCGCAGCCAGTACAACATCGGCTACACCCCCACCAACACGAAGCTCGACGGCAGCTACCGCAAGCTCGAAATCAAGAATAAGCAGAGCTACAAGATCCAGGCGCGAGCCGGATACTACGCCGGCCGCACCCAGGACTGAGAGGTTGCGCCGTTGAGTGTGCATCCCGCTGTGTCTGCAAGGAGCCCGGCAAGTGAGATGCTGATGTAGCCAAGAACATCCATGGGGTGCTCGTGGCAACTCCGGACCGCCATTTCGCGTCGAACCTAATATGGGGCGTGCTGGCGGTTTCCTTCTGCCGACACACAGATCCTATCTATGCAACGAGACTTAAAGCCAGGACCCGGTTAATTTGTTTCATGCCAACGTATTCTCGAAGCCGGTTCTTCTGGCTATCCTCCTTCTCCTGATGTTTTCCGGCGCCATGTGCTTGACCGCCCTTGCTCAGGAAAATCTCGCCTCCAGTCGCGACAGCACACTCCCTGACGCTCCCGAACCGCAACAGGCCATCAGTCCAGCCTCATCGCAGACAGACACCGGAAGCATCACTGGCACGGTGCTTGATACGAATCGCAACGTACTGCAGGGCGCGCGCGTTACCCTGGCGAGCCCGTCGGGCCCTGCGATGCGCACCACGGAATCTGGCATGAACGGACAATTCGCGTTCACCGGCTTACCACCGGATATTTACAACCTCACGGTGACGGCGCCCGGCATGAACACTTTCACCTCGCCTCCGATTCCCCTGCAGCCCGGCGAGGATCGCATTGTGCCGGCGGTAACCATATCTGTCGCCACCGTGTCCACCAGCGTGACCGTCACTCCGGACACCAAAGCAAAGCTGTCGCAGCAGCAGGAGCGGATCGCCGTGCAGCAGCGTGTCGTTGGCGTGTTGCCAAACTTCTACAGCAGCTTCGACTGGAACGCCCCACCCATGCAAGCGAAACAGAAATTTCAACTGAGCATTCGCGCCATCATCGATCCGGTTTCGTTTTTGACGGTAGCGGGAGTTGCAGGCGCCGAACAATATAAGAACGTCTTTCCAGCCTACGGCGGCGGATTAGAGGGATACGGAAAGCGATACGGCGCTGCGTTGGCGAATCACGTTTCAGGCGAACTGTTGGGGCGAGCGGTTTACCCTTCGATCTTTCATCAAGACCCGCGCTACTTCTATAAGGGCACGGGCACAATCCGGTCGCGCGCCTGGTACGCCATCTCTGCTGCAGTGATGGCCCGGGGCGATGATGGACGATGGAAACCGAATTACTCGCAGGTGCTCGGCAACTTCTCAGCGGCAGCCATTTCAAACCTCTACTATCCCGCCGCTGATCGCGGAGCATCACTCGTCCTGTTCAATGGTCTGGCCGATACAGGCGCCGATGCTGTGTCGAATCTGGTCCGCGAATTCTTGCTGAAACGCATCACCACGCACATTCCTAAAGGGGCGGACGGCCAGCCCTAGCGTTGTCGGGGGCATTTCACTCCAAACCCGCTGTGACTCCGTGATCCCGTCATTCCCTCCCCGCCTCTCTGATACACTCCTTCCTCGTGGAGGTTCTGCATGCCCCGCTTCTCGCGCCGTTCTTTCCTGCATCTGTCCGCCGTCGCTTCCGCCGCTGCTGCCTTCCGCATCACCACCGAGCCGATGCTGGCCGCTGCGTCGCGCCGTAAGCCGCACGCTGCTGACGCGGTTGTGATCGATTCCAACGAGAATCCGCTCGGCCCTTCGCAGTCCGCGCGCGAAGCTATCGCCGCCATCATCCCCCAGGGCGGCCGCTATTCTGACGATCTGACCGACGAACTGGTCAGCACCTTTGCGCAGATGGAAGGCCTGGATCCCAAGTGGATTCAAGCCACCGTAGGATCCACTCCGCCGCTGGCTCTCAGCGTGCTGGCCTTCACTTCGCCGGAGAAGAGCTACGTCACCGGCGATCCGGGATTTGAATTAGGCATGTTTGCCGCCGAGCATAGCGGGGCGCGCGTGGTGAAAGTTCCCTTGACCAAAACCTACGCGCACGACGTGAAAGCCATGCTGGCCGCCGCGCCCAATGGCGGCGTCTTCTATATCTGCAATCCGAACAATCCCACGGGGACGCTGACGCCGCGCACCGATATCGACTATCTGGTCGCCAACAAGCCCAAAGATTCGATTGTTCTGATCGACGAAGCCTACATCCATTTGACCGAGGCGCCGTCCACGCTCGATCTGGTGAAGGCGGGCAAAGATGTCGTGGTGTTGCGCACGTTTTCGAAGGTGTATGGCATGGCCGGACTGCGCTGCGGATTCGTAATCGCGCGTCCGGACCTGCTCGAAAAAGTTATGAACCGCGGTGGATTCAACTTCATGCCCATCACCGCCGTGGTCGCCGCCACCGCCAGCCTGAAAGATCCCAACCTGGTGGCGGAGCGGCGACGCATCAACGCCGGCGTCCGGCAGGAGACTTTCCAGTGGTTCGATCGCAACGGATTTTCCTACATTCCTTCCGAGTCGAACTGCTTCATGGTCGACGTAAAGCGCCCCGGGCAGCAGGTGCGCGACGCCATGGCCAAAGAAAATGTTCTGATCGGAAGGATATGGCCCATCATGCCGACCTACGTTCGCGTAACCGTGGGGACGCAGGAAGAAATGCGCCGCTTCGAGAGCGCATTCCAGAAAGTCATGGCGTCGTAGCGCCGCCGTCCCGGCGGCTGTCGTGGCGGCGTCCCGCCGCCACAGCGAGGGCGGAAGTCGAAGGGATGCCGGCGCTACGATTCTCGTGCTTACTCCCGCCCCACTCCCAGCGCATCCGCCACGCGGTTGATGTAGTTGAACCACGACGCAATCAGCGTGATCTGCAGAATGCCGCGATCGTCGAATCCCACCGCCCGCAGCCGCTCGATGTCATCTTTCCAGACCTTGGTCGCATCCTTGGTCAGCTTGACCACGTAGTCGAGCATCACGCGATCCTGCGGCGAAATCGGCGCGGTCGTGTAGTCCTTCTCCAGCGCCTCCACCAGTCCCTTATCGAGCGTCACCCTACGCAGAAACTCTGCGTGCGACTCGATTCAATACACGCACCGGTTGGTCACCGAGACCATGGTGGCGATCATCTCGTGCTGCCGGCGTTCGAGCGGAAGGTCGGGCGACATGAGCGCGCCAAAAGTCGCGAACGCGTGAAAGAGCGCGTCGGGAATCAGCGTGTGCGATCCCACAATCGACGACGCTCCCGAAGGATCCGGATGCACCGGATCGGCATACTCCTTGGGATAGAGCAGCTTCTCGCCTTCGATCGCCTGGCGCAGCTTTTCGTCGGCCTCATCCAATGAAACAGTTCGAATCCACGTCATAGATGGCCTTTATCTCCCCACTCAGGATTCACAGAATCCGCCTAAGGTACACGTTGGCAGCTTTCTTCCCCATAGCAAATTCATACTAGCGCCGATTAGCCCCATAAATAGGCCTCGGAAACCGCCTGAGCACGCTCTCCACCCCTTGGTTCCCGAGGTAACCCTTTCGTACACTCCCTTTCGGTAACCCTTGGTAACCATGCGGTTCATGACTTCCAGACGTACAATTGGCCTTGTCCGGTAGGCCATCTGCCGATATTGAGGATGACCCGCCGCGACCTGTACCCGGCAGCAGTTTCCCCAACGTGCCGCGGGTTCTGCAACGAGACTTCATCACGAAGTTAGTTTGAAGTCATTGGTGTTTTGAAGACCAGGGTCTGGAGAGTTCGCGCTCTATGGCATTATTCGGCTTCAACAAGCAAAAGGTTCTCGCCAATGCGGAGAAGTACGTCCAGCAGGGCAAGCTGCAGAATGCCATCTCTGAGTACGAAAAGGTCCTCAAGAACGATCCCAAAGATCTCACGGTCACCAATACCGTCGGCGATCTTTACTCCCGCAGCGGAGACGCCGACAAAGCGACTGAATGCTTCAAGTCTGTAGGCGATGCCTATGCCAGCCAGGGATTCACGGTCAAGGCCATCGCGATGTACAAGAAAATCTGCAAGCTGAAACCCGCGCTCGAAAGCTTGCTGAAACTGGCCGAACTCTACACCCAGCAGGGACTATTCAACGACGCGCGCGCGCAGTATCTGCAGGTCGCCGAAGAATTCCTGAAGTCCAACGAACTGGAGAACGCGGTCCGCATCTTCCAGAAGATTCTTGAGATGGATCCGGAAAACAGCAACATGCGGATCCGCCTGGCCGAAGTCTACATCCGCCTGAACAAGAAGAATGAAGCCTGGCAGATTTTTACCGCCGCTGCCGAAAGCCTGCGCTCGAAAGGCTCGCTCAGCGGCGCGGACGAAGTACTGCAGCGCATGCTCAAGCTCGATCCGGGCAACACCTATGCGCTGCTCATGCAAGGCCGAAACCTGATCGAGTCCGGCGACGCGGCGGGCGCGGTCACCACGCTGCAGAAAATCAGCGACATCGATTCCAATCCCGAAGGCCTGCGCGATTTGCTCAAAGCAAATCTGCAGACCGGGCAGCTTTCCGAGGCCGGCACCATCGCCAACAAGCTGCTGACCGTGCACAACGATCTGCCGGCGATTGCGAGCTTTGCCGATGCGCTGATGCAGGCTGGACAATACGAAAACGCTCTGCTGGTCTTCGACCAGCACGCCGAGCGCATGCTGGCGGAAAATTCCGGCAAGGTCCTCGAGTGCCTGTACACCATCATCGGCCATGTCCGTGACAATCCCGACTCTCTGCAGAAATTGCTCGACCTGTTCCACAAGGCGGGAGACACCAGCCACGTCAGCGAAGTGATGGAATTGCTGGCCCACGCCAGCGTGCAATCCGGCGATCTCGCCCGCTCGCGCGATCTTTATCAGAAACTTGCTCAGATCGAACCGCAGAACGCCCTGCACATGCAGAACTACCAGCAGGTGGTCAGCCAGATGGGCGGCACTTCCGGCAGCAAACTCATTACGCCCGAAGAGGCGGTCGTGCTGCTGGACGATCTGGAGGCGACCGCGCCCGCAATTCATCAGCACTATACCGATGAAGTTTCATTGGCGGTGCGTTCCGCGTTAACCGACGCCGAACTTTTCATCTCGTACAACATGCCCGCCAAGGCCCTGGGACCGTTGGTCGCGGCCTTGCCGATGGCGCCCACCGATCTGCGCATCAACCAGCGTCTGGCCACTCTGCACACGCGTGCCGGCCGTTTCACCGAAGCCGCACTTTGTTGTCGCACGCTGCAGAGTATTTATTCGGAAGCGGATCATCCCGAAGAGGCGACCCGCTACGGAGAACTGGCCGAGCGCTACGAAGAACGCACGACCACTCCCGCGCCTGCGACATCGGACGAGGAAGCTCCAATCTTCTTGGATGCGCCTGCACCCCAGGCTGCCCCTACCAAGCCGGCTGTGCCAGAATTCTCCATCGAGGAAGCTCCCGCGGAAGTATCAGCTCCCGAGCCCGAAGCAGAGCCGCCGCAGGTTGCCGCGAAAGCCGCTTCGCCCTGGCCTACTGCTCCGCCGGCCGCCGAGTTTGCCGTTGCCGATGACTCTGCCGAGCCCGCAGCCGCTGCGACCGAGGAAATCGATCTCTCGTCCGAGTGGGATGACGCCGTCACCATCGAAGACGCTCCTGCCGCGGAAGTTGCCGCCGCCGAGCCTGCCGCTATCGTCGAGCAGGAACCTGCTGACTCCAGCAGAGTCGACGAGACCATCGAAGAGATTCGCTTCTACCTTGGCCATGGCATGCCGGAACAGGCCATGGCAGGGCTGGCCAAGCTGCAGACTCTGACCTCAGACCAGGCGAAGATTGCTGAGATTCGCGCTGAAGTGGAAGCCGCGACCCAGGCCGCGGAACAAGAACTGCCTGCCGCCGAACCCGTAATCGAAGAAATTACCGCTGACGACGTTCCGTCGTTCGAAGTCGCGGAGGAACCTCCGGTCGCCGTCGAAGAAGCGCCCGCTGCTCCCGAACCTCCGGCGGTGGAAGAGTTGCCGGTGCTCGCGCAAGCTGCCGTGCCTGCGCCAGAGCCTGCGCCGGTGCTTCGCGCGCCAGTTCCCAAGCCCACACCAGCGCCCGCCTTTGCGCCTAAAGCTGCGCCGCATCCCGGCGTTCTAACGGAATTTGTCAACGACCTCGAGTCCTCGTTGGGCGACACCTTCCTGCCCGGAACGGTGGCCAAGCCCGAAGCGCCTGCGCCGCTCGAACCTGCCGCCGCCGCCGCGCAAACGGCTCCGGCACTGGGCGAGTTTGTTGCCGATATCGAAGCCTCGCTGGGCGAAGACTTCCTGAAGGCTGCACCCGTGGCAGGGCCGGCGCGTCCGGCTGCCCAAGCCGGCGCCTCCAATTTCTGCGCCTCCGAAGGCCGCTCCGCTAGCCGCCAGCGCCGCCGCCTCGGCTGCGCCGACGGCTTCGGCGGCACCTCAAATCAGTCATCCCGTTGCGCCCACACCCGTCATGGCCGCCGCCGCGCATACAGTTCCGGCCGTGGTTGCTTCCGCGATTCAAGCTCCAGTGGTCGATGTTCCCAGGCCACAGCCTCCGGTAGCTCACGCTCCGGCTGCGCCTGCTACTAAGGCATCTCCGTTCAGCGAAGATGCCGGCATCGATCTCGCCGAAATGTTTGGCGAGCTTAAGCAGGATCTCGAGGCCGATGTTGCCGCCGCCGACGAAGATCCCGAAACCCACTACAATCTCGGCATCGCTTTCCGCGAAATGGGTTTGCTCGACGAAGCGATCGGCGAACTCCAGAAGGCCTGCCAGTCGTTCGATCGCGGCCATCCTTTCCAGCAGATCATGCAGACCTACACCTGGCTGGCGCAGTGCTTCCTTGAAAAAGGAGTGCCTGAGGCTGCGGTCCGCTGGTATGAAAAAGCTCTGAACGTCGCCAACATCGACGGCGAAACGCGCGTTGCTCTCAACTACGAACTCGCCTCCGCCTACGAAGCCTCTGGCGATAAAGCTTCTGCCCTGAAGCACTTCATGGACGTTCTACGGCAGCAACATCGACTATCGCGATGTCGCCGAGCGCATTAAGGCCCTGAAGTCGTAGAATATCCGGATGGCTTCTGTGCCCCATCGGCCGAACCGGGAATTGAATCCTCGTCCTCTTTTCAGCACTGTCGCCGAGCGCAGGGGCTGCCGGGCATGAGCGATCCCGCCTTGTCTTCTCCCGGTAACGTCCCGCCCACTCCACCCCCTGCCGAGAGCCGCACCAGCCTGCTGGATCCACCAGGGCCGCCTGCGCATCGCAGCGCCAGCCGCGGGCAGTTGTGGATGCATCGCATCTCCGTATTTCTGTTTGTTCTGATCAGCGCCGTGGCCGGGGTGCTGCTGATCATTCTTCCGTGGACTCCGGAGTGGACGGACAACTATCTGCTGCTTTCGTTTCCCGCGCTCCGCAGCGTGGTTTCCAACGGCTTTTTCCGCGGCGTTTGCAGCGGCCTGGGCCTGCTCGATATCTGGATTGGCTTTTGGGAGGCGCTGCATTACCACGAACAACAGTAGGACGAGCGTACTGCCGCGCTTGCCTTAGCGGGGCTGAAGCAAGCCGCGAAGCGGCGAAAGAATGCAGCCCACCGCGCAAGCGGTGGGTTTGAGCGCGCAAGGTCAACCAGCCCGGGGAGGGGCGAAAGAAAGACCGCCGCGCAGATCGATCTTTCGGTAAGGCGCCACACTTTTAATACGTGAAATCACTGATGACCGACCATCTCAAATCCGCACCCGTTGCTTATCAAAACGAACCTTTCATCAACAGCCCCGACGGCCGCATCCTGCGTATGCTGGCCGAATATCAAGAGCCGCTGGCCCGCTTCCGCCGCGAGCAGATCCAGGATACCGTCGTCTTTTTCGGCTCAGCCCGCTTTCAAGGCAGCCAGGACGCCACGAAGAATCTCGAAACCATCGAGCAGAACCATGCCGCCGAGGATGCGGCCCGGTTGCAGGAAGATCTGAAACTCGCCCAGGCCCACGTCAACATGGCCCGCTACTACGAAGACGCGCGCAAACTCGCCCACATGCTCACGAAGTGGTCGATCCAGATTCCCGCGCGCCGTCACCGTTTCGTCGTCACCACCGGCGGAGGCCCCGGCATCATGGAAGCCGCGAACCTCGGCGCTCACGAAGCCGGGGGAAAGACCATCGGACTCAACATCCAGCTGCCCTTCGAACAGCATCCCAACCAGTACATCACGCCCGCCCTGAACTTCCAGTTCCACTACTTCTTCATGCGCAAATTCTGGTTCGCCTACCTTGCCAAGGGACTCGTCATCTTCCCCGGCGGCTTCGGCACCATGGACGAACTCTTTGAGATCCTCACCCTGGCGCAGACCGACAAGCTGGCCAAAAAAATTCTGGTCGTAATCTACGGCAGCGAGTACTGGAAGCAGATCATCAATTTTCAGGCCTTCGTGGATGCGGGCACGGTTTCTCCACAAGATCTCGACCAGTTCAAGATCATCGACAGCCCCGCTGAGGCCTTCGAGTTCCTGCGCGACGGTCTCACCAAATATCACCTCGGAGGCACTCCGCGAAAACAAGGCGAAGTCCTGCCCGAAATCGCCAAGACCAGGCCATAGATTTTCCTTCGTGCACCTTAGTGCCCTTTGTGGTGAATGGTTTTTCAAAGAAGCCGATGGCCGACCGCTGCCTTCTCTACTACATCACCGACCGCTCCGCATTCCCCGGAGACGAATCTACTCGCCGTCGCCGCCTCCTCGGAAAAATCCATGAAGCCGCGAAGGCCGGCGTCGACTACATCCAGCTCCGCGAAAAAGATCTCCCCACTCGCGACCTCGAATCGTTAGCCAAAGAAGCCGTAGCCATCCTTCAGAAACTGAGAACTGAGAACCGCGAACTGCGAACCGGATTGCTGATCAACTCCCGCACCGACGTCGCACTTGCTGTCGAAGCCGATGGAGTCCACCTTCGCTCCGAAGACATCTCCCCGGAAGAAGTGAGAGGAATCTGGAGCTCATGTGGGGCGGGCGCTCCCGCCCGCCAACTCTCATCACGACATCCACTGATCGCAGTTTCCTGTCACTCACCAGCACAAGTAGCCCGAGCCGCAGGCAGCAAAGCCACCTTCGCCGTCTTCGCCCCAATCTTCGAAAAGAAAGATGCCCCCTCCACCCAACCCGCAGGTCTAGCCCACCTCGCGCAAGCGTGTCGAACAAACATCCCGGTCCTAGCCCTGGGCGGAGTTACTCTCGCCAACGCCCAATCCTGCTTAGAAGCCGGAGCCGCCGGCATAGCCGCCATCCGCCTGTTCCAGGACAACGATATAGCCACCGTAGCGCAGCGCCTGCGCAATCTCTAAGCATTTCCTGCTGTGGCCCTGTGTCCTCTGTGGTGAAGCCTCCGCTCTTGCTAGACTGAAAGAACATGCCAGCGGCCAGATCCGTGCTCGAACCGGCGCTCGTCCGCATCCCCGCGTCCTCGTTCCTGATGGGCTCCGACAGCGGCCAGGATTGCGAACGCCCCATCCACCGCATCTGGATCGACGAATTCCTGCTGGCCGCCACGCAAGTAACCAACGTCGAATACGCGCGCTTCCTCGCCGCAACCGGCGCTCCTCCTCCGCCCTTCTGGCAAGACGCAAATTTCAATCATCCGCAACAGCCGGTCGCGGGCGTCTCCTGGCACGATGCGATCCAATACTGCGCGTGGTTGGCCGCACAATCGGGACGTATTTTCCGCCTGCCCACCGAGGCCGAATGGGAATGCGCTGCCCGCGGCGGCCTCGAGCAGAAACAATTTCCCTGGGGAGACGAACCTCCGCAATCGTTGCCGAATTACGCGACCCGTTGGCAAACCGGACCCGAACCGGTCGCGCAGTACGCTCCGAACGCCTTCGGCTTATATGACATCGGCGACAACGTTCACGAATGGTGCAGCGACTGGTACGACCCCAACTATTACGCGATCTCGCCCGACCGCAACCCGCAGGGCCCAGCGCAAAGTTCGATGCGACCTCCGCGCAAATCCTCTCGCGGAGGCTCCTGGCGCCACCACATCAAAGTAGCCCACTGCTCCGCGCGCTCCAGCATCCCGCCAGAATTCCAGTACGCCGACTACGGATTCCGCGTAGCATGTGATTGCTGACTGGAAACAGAAGAAGTGTCATGCTGAGCGTGGCGAGAACGAGAGCCTTGCGAACGTTCTCGCAGAGTCGAAGCATCCCTACCTGCGGCAAAATGCCGTCCGTGCCATCGCCCGCATTCGTAGGTGTCATAGGGATGCTTCGACTTCGCCGATGAGATCGCTTCGCGCTCTCATCCGCTACGCTCAGCATGACAACAATGGCGCTTCTCCTGTACAACCTGAATCGAAAATATTCCATGTTCCGTAAAGACCTTCTCGGCAACAAGCGCGTCCTCATCACCGGCGGTGGCACCGGCCTCGGCAAAGGCATGGCCACTCGCTTTCTCGAACTCGGAGCCACGGTCCACATCTGCGGACGCCGCCAGGAAGTGCTCGAACAAACCGCCGCCGAACTCTCGTCCAAAGGCCCAATCCACGCGCTCCCCTGCGACGTGCGCAAGCTCGAAGCCGTCGAAGCCATGATCGACTCCCTATGGACCGAAGGCCCGCTCGACATCCTGGTCAACAACGCGGCCGGAAATTTCATCTCCCGCACCGAAGACCTTTCCCCGCGTGCCTGGGAATCCGTCATTAACATCGTCCTCATGGGCACGCTGCACTGCACCATGGCCTGCGGACGCCGCTGGCTCAAGTCCGCGCATCCCGGAACCGTCCTCAGCATCTCGGCCACATACGCACCCGTCGGCTCGGCCTACGTCGTTCCCTCCGCCGTCTCCAAGGCTGGAGTCGAAGCCCTCACTCGCAGCCTTGCCGTCGAGTGGGGCAATCGCGGCATTCGCATGAACGCCATCGCGCCCGGACCGATTCCCACGCAAGGTGCATTCTCCCGTCTCCTCCCGCATGCCGGACTGGAAACGATCGCGCTCGATCGCAACCCGCTCCACCGCTTCGGCACCGTCGAAGAGTTGGCTAACCTCGCAGCATTCCTGGTGAGCGATGGCTCCGCCTACGTCAACGGAGAAGTCATCCGCATGGACGGCGGCGAATTCCTGCAAGGCGCCGGCGAATTCAGCAATCTGGGAAGAGTTCTGACAGACGAAGACTGGCAGGCGATTAAACCGAAGAAGGAAAAGTAGCAGCCGCAATTATCCACATACACATTGTCATTCCGACCGGAGCCGAAGCGCCAGCGACGGCGGAGTGGAGGAACCTGCTGGTAAGTCGTAATAGCAGAGTAACGAGCTTCCTCTACCGCTGATCCTTGCGCGGCATCACGAGCGCCTTCAGTAGCAGATTCACCAGGCTCAACACAATCGCCCCGATAAATGCGGCCAGAAATCCGCTGACATGAAACCCAGGCGAGAGCAGGGCCGACGCAAGCTCCAGCATCAGCGCGTTGATCACGAACCAGAACAGTCCAAGCGTCACCAGGGTCAGCGGAAAGGTGACGATCTTGAGTACAAATCCGATGGTCGCGTTGATGAACCCGATGACGAGCGCCGCAATCAGCGCCGCCACGGCGCCGCGCACCGTGATCCCTATGCCGAGCTGAGCCACAATCCAAACCGCCAGCGCGCTCAACACCCAATTTAAAAGCATTCGCATCGCGGTCTCCTGATGCTGACACTATAGGCGCAGAAGGCAAACTTGTCATCGCGAGGGTGCCCATCGGCGGGTGCCCCATTCTAAACTCGCGCTTTTTGCGAGTTTAGAGTGGGGACTTTGACTTTGATTTCGTTGTTCTGTCCCGGGGTCACACGGTAAAAAAATTCTCGCGCATTCTCCGTCTTCCGCCGCCCATACGGTACACTACGCAATTCGATTTCAAGGAGGAAAACGAATGCCCGACCCCGCACTCAGCGGATCCGAATTCAAAAAGCAACTGCGCGCCGGACAGCCCAAGATGGGCCTGTTCCTCAACGCGCACAGTCCCACCGCCGCCGAACAACTCGCGCATAGCGGATACGACTGGCTGCTCGTCGACACCCAGCACGGGCCCATGGGCTACGAAAAACTTTCTGCCATGCTCAGCGGCATCTCCAACGGCGGCGCGAAATCTCTCGTCCGCGTGGGCAGTTACGCTGATCGGCCCGGCATCCAGCAAGCTCTCGACATGGGCGCCGATGGCGTCCTCATCCCCTACATCAATACCGCCGACGAAGCCCGCGAAGCCGTGAGTTGTGCGAAGTATCCGACCGTCGGCACGCGCTCGGTTTACTTTCCGCAGCGCAGCATGAACAAGGCCGGACTCCTCGGCTATGCCGGCAGCTGGAACAGCGAAGGCATCGTCGCCCTGCAAGTTGAAACCGCGTCCTGCATCGAAAACATCGCCGAAATCGCCGCCGTCCCCGGCGTTGACATCCTCTTCCTCGGACAGAACGATCTCTGTATGTCGATGGGCCTCTACAACAAGTACGAGTTCCCGCACATGTACACCTCGCCCGAACTCGACGCCGCCACCAAGAAGTTGATCGAGCACGCCCGCAAGAACAACGTCATCCTCGGATTATTTCTTTTCGGCACCTCGCGCGTCGGCGAATTCCTCGAAAAGGGATTCACCTTCATCAGCATCGGCAACGACCTGCACCACGTCCTGACCCAGGCCGGAGCCTACGTAGCCGACATGGAAAACATCGCCAAGGAAAAGGGAAAGCCCTGGAAGCGCCGCTCCACATCGCTGTTCTAAACCTAGAGGGTGCCCCACCCTTGTCCTCCGGTTTTTGGAGGACAGGGTGGGGATTTTGACGTTGGGGGATTTTGAATCTAGACCTCTGTGTTCCTCGGTGCCCTCCGTGGTGAATGTCTTTCTCGATCCTTCCATGAATTAAAATCACTCCGTCGGACACTCCCGTGATCCTCACCGAAATCGAAACCCGCGTCCTCGGCTCGCTGATCGAAAAAGACATCACCACGCCCGACTACTACCCGCTCTCTCTCAACGCCCTGGTCAACGCCTGCAATCAAAAAAACAATCGCGACCCGGTGATGACCTTAGACGAACCCGCCGTCCGCGAAGCCCTGAGCACGCTGCAGGAAAAGCGTCTCGCCGGGCCGGCCAGCGGAGCCGATAGCCGGGTCCCGAAATTCGAACATCGCCTGCAGGAAGTCTTCAATTTCGACCGCCGCGAAATCGCGATCGTCTGTGTGCTGCTGCTCCGCGGCCCGCAAACTCCCGGAGAACTCCGCAGCCGCACCGATCGCATGTACCACTTCGAAGCCCTCGAAGATGTCGTCTCCACACTCGACCGCCTGGCGCAGCGCGAACCGCCGCTGGCTAGAATCCTCCCGCGCCAGCCCGGCACCAAAGAATCTCGCTACATGCACCTGTTCTCCGGAGATCCCCCAGCTACCGAAGTAGCAGGAACTGGAAATTTGGCTGGGGCTGCGAATGTGGCGCGGGCACTCCCTTCGACAAGCTCAGGGCAGGCTCTGCCCGCGGCTGCCGTCAGCGGGTCCACCGCCGCCCGCCTGGCAACACTGGAAGAAGAAGTCTCCCGCCTCCGCGCCGAACTCTCCGAAGTCCAGCAGCAACTATCCACCTTCCGCAAACAGTTCGAATAAACGTCCAGCCCTGTAGAGGTGAAACAATTTAGCCCAGCGCTTCAGCGCTGGGTAAGCAGCAAAACACTCGACCAGTCCCGGAGGGACGACACAAACCGCGGCCTCAACGTAGCGCATCCTTCGATCCACGGAACTTTCCCCGCACGCCCAGCGTACTATCATTTAGAAGGAGGTCTCCGCCATGTTCACGTTCCTGCTCTGGTGCATCCTCTTCATCCTGTGCTGGCCACTAGCGCTCCTGGCCCTGATCGCGTACCCGTTCATATGGCTGCTGCTGCTCCCGTTCCGCATCGTAGGCGTCGCGGTCCACGGCGTGCTGGAAGTTATCTATCTCGGGATTACGCTTCCGTTCCGCCTGCTGGCCGCCCCATTCCGGATCTGAGCCGGTTGTCATCCTGAGCTGATTGTCATCCTGAGCATCCTGAGCGAGGATTGGTCTTTGCGCCTCAGCGCAAAGACCAACCGCAGTCGAAGGATCCCTACCTGACCCTAATTCTCGCCCGTGAGACATTCACGAAGATCTAAGTCCGCCCGATCTTTCCAGTGTCACCCCTTCTGGTGTAGCCTCATAAAAACGCCACCTTCCCAGGAGGCCTCATGCGTCGCCGCGATTTCCTCATTCGCTCCGCTACCACCGTGGGAGCGGCCTGGCTCTCATCCAAATCCATCCTCAAGGCGTTCGCCGAACAGACGCTCGGCCAAAAATTCTCCGCCTCCGACACGGTCACGCTGGGCAGCACCGGCATCAAGACCAGCCGCCTCGCCATGGGCACCGGCACCGTCGGCTCCGGACATCACTCGCATCAAACCGCGCTCGGCATCAAGGGCCTCTCCGATCTCCTGCTCAACGGATACGACCACGGCCTCCGTTTCTTCGACGCTGCCGACTCCTACGGAAGCCATCCCCACGTCGCCGAAGCGCTCAAGCATGTGCCCCGCGATAAAGTTACGGTGCTCTCGAAAACCTGGGCGCGCGATCCTGCAACGGCCCGCGCCGATCTCGACCGCTTCCGCCGCGAACTCGGCACCGACTATCTCGACATCTGCCTGATGCACTGCGTCACCGAAGCCGACTGGACCGATCGCTATCGCGGCGTGATGGACGTCCTCTCTGAAGCCAAGCGGAAGGGAATCATTCGCGCCCACGGCTGCTCCTGCCACTCGATCGAAGCCCTGCGCGCCGCCGCGAAGAGCCCGTGGGTCGAAATCGACTTGGCCCGCATCAACCCCGTCGGCGCCTACATGGACGCCGATCCGCCAACGGTTGTTGGGGCTTTAAAGGAAATGAAGTCAGCAGGGAAAGCCGTAGTAGGAATGAAAATCCTGGGCCAGGGAACGCTGCGCAATCGTCAGGATGAAGGCATCAAATACGCGCTGTCCCTGGGCCTGCTAGACGCCTTCACCATCGGCGCCGAGAGCAAGCAAGAACAAGAAGACCTGATCCGCCGCATAGCCGCCGCATAAAAATTGTCGAAGAAGATATGAAGGGGTGCCCCACCCTTGTCGCGATTTGTGCGACAGGGTGGGGATTTAGACTTTGCTAGGAATTTTGACTTTAGTAGGACTTGCCGTTGCAACTGTGGGGACAGCCGCCCTCGGCTGTCCAGCCGCGAAGCGGCGAGGCTCTTAACTCTCCATCACCTTCAACTCCCCGCTCACAATCAGCCGCGCCTCGGTCGCCCGCTGCACATCCTCCGCCGTCAATCCCGGAGCGATCTCCTCCAGCACCAGCCCGTCGCGAGTCACGCGGATATAAGCCATCTCGGTCGCGATCGTATCGACCACGCGCACGCCCGTCAGCGGCAGCGTGCACTTCTTCAAAATCTTCGGAGCTCCTTCGCGCGTCGTATGTTCCATCGCCACCACCACACGCCGAGCTCCCGCAACCAGGTCCATCGCGCCGCCCATCCCCTTCACCATCTTCCCCGGGATCATCCAGTTCGCGATGCTGCCGGACTCATCCACTTCCATCGCGCCCAGCACACTCAAATCAATATGCCCGCCGCGAATCATGGCAAACGAATCCGCGCTCGAAAAATATGATGTGCCCGGCATCTCGCTGATCGTCTCTTTCCCCGCGTTGATCAGGTCCGGATCCTCCGTTCCCGCGACGGGATAAGGCCCAATCCCCAGCATCCCGTTCTCGGACTGCAGCGTGACCGTGATGCCTGCCGGCACATGATTCGCGATCAGCGTCGGCATCCCGATCCCCAGGTTCACATAAAATCCATCGCGCAACTCGCGCGCAATCCGCTTCACAATGCGCTCGCGCTTGTCGATATCTTTCCCCGGCTTAGTCATAGTTTGTTTATATTGTCATCCTGAGCGAAGCGAAGGACCTATGCACCTCTCTCGTCCGGAGCAGGACTGCAGAGGTTCTTCGCTGCGCTCAGACTGACAGAGTGTTTCTAAGCTTCCGCCTTCCGCACCGTCCTCCGCTCAATCCGGCGTTCATACAACTCGCCCTGAAAAATTCTCTTCACATAAATCGAGGGCGTATGAATCGCATCCCCATCCAGTTCTCCGACCTCGACCAGATGCTCGACCTCGGCAATCGTGATCTTCGCCGCCGTCGCCATCATGGGATTGAAATTCCGCCCCGTTTTTCGATAAATCAAATTCCCCGCGCGGTCGCCCTTCCACGCCTTCACAAAGGCGAAGTCCGCTGTCAGCCCGCGCTCCATCACATACAGCCGTCCGTCAAACTCGCGCGTTTCTTTGCCCTCGGCAACGATGGTCCCAACGCCCGTCGGAGTGTAGAACGCCGGAATCCCCGCGCCTCCCGCGCGAATCCGCTCCGAAAATGTTCCCTGCGGAACCAGGTCGAGCTTAATCGTCCCCTGCAGCACCATCTCTTCCAGCAATTTATTCTCGCCGACATAACTTCCAATGTGGTGCACAATCTGCCCCGCCGCCAGCAGCAATCCGTTCCCCACGCCATCTACGCCAACATTGTTGCTGATGGTATGCAGATTCTTCGTCCCCCTGCGCACCAGCGCCCGAATCAGGTTCTCCGGCATCCCGCACAGCCCGAAGCCCCCAATCATGATGGTCGCGCCATCAAACACGTCGTGGATCGCCTCATCCGCATTGGCCACAACTTTATTCATAGTGTGAGAATTCTAAATGAATTGAGGAATTGATAAATTTAGTAATTGGAAAATTTGGTAATTGAGTAATTTAAAAACCCCGCATGTGTTGAAAAGCTTAGGGGCTTTGATTTTCACATTACACAATTACTAAATTTCCCAATTACTCAATTTCTACCCTTCTTCAGAGGACTCTTCCTCAACTGATGCGCCTGCTCAAACTCCGCAGCCAACTCCCGCGTCGCCAGATTTTCCCGGATGTGCGTCAGCCGCTGCTCTACCTTCCACAGCGCATCCTCCAGATTTTTTTTATTGCTGATGGCGACATCTCGCCACATCGAGTACGGACTCGCCGAGATTCGCGTCATCTCCTGCAAGGCCCGCCCGCCCGCCGGCAGCAGCGGAGCGTCTTCGCCAAATTCCTCCACCAGTGCCGCCGCCAGCGCTGTAGAAATCATCTGCGGAACATGGCTGATCCAGGCGCACAACCGGTCATGCTCGTCCGCCGGCATCATCGCGATGCGCGCCCCAATCTGATCGATCCATCCCGCAAACTCGCCGATCAGTCCGTCGTTCAGAGTCTGTCCCGCCAGCGGCGTAAAAAACCAGACCGCGTTCTGAAACAAGTCCGCATCGGCGTGCTCCACTCCGCTCAATTCCTTCCCCGCCATCGGATGCCCTGCCAGAAACCGCTTTCCCGCATTTTTCCCAAACACCTTCACGGCGCGTTCGACTACTGCCGCTTTCGTACTTCCCACGTCGGTCAGAAGAGTTCTCGCCGGAAGCGCCGGCCCCAGGCGTTCGATCAGATCGATAATCGCCAGCACCGGAGTCGCCAGCACTACCACCTGGCTCCCCCGCACCGCATCCGCGGGATTCGCTCTTCCCTCGTCAATTGCTCCTCGGCTGCGCGCCTTCTCGAGCGTCGCCTCGCGATCGCATCCCACAATCCGCCCGGCAAATTTTTTCTTGCGCAGCGCCAGCGCCAGCGACCCGCCAATCAAGCCGGTCCCGATAATCGTGATCTGCCGTATCGCCATAAAAAGAAAATGAAAACCGCGGAGGACGCAGGGGACACGGAGGATCTAAAGGAATTAGAAACTTACACTGGTTGGTTTTTCCTTCATTTCCTCTGCGTCCTCTGTGTCCTCTGTGTTGTAATTTGGTTTAGCTCACCCGATCTTTCTCCCCACCGCCGGAGCAATCATCCGTAACTCATCCATCAACTTCGCGAACTGCTCCGGAAACAGCGACTGCGCCCCATCCGACAAAGCTTTATCCGGATTGCAATGCACCTCGATCAGCAGCGCATCCGCCCCCGCTGCCACCGACGCTCGCGCCATCGGCGCTACTTTATCCCGGCGCCCGGTTCCGTGCGACGGATCCGCCGTCATCGGCAGATGCGAAAGTTTGTGAATGATCGGAATCGCCGAAATGTCCATCGTGTTCCGCGTATAAGTTTCGAACGTGCGGATCCCGCGCTCGCACAAAATCACGTCATAGTTCCCGCCCGCCATGATGTACTCGGCCGAGAGCAGCAACTCTTCGAGGGTCGCCGCAATTCCGCGCTTCAGCAGCACCGGCTTGCGCACCTTGCCCAACTCGCGCAGCAGATTAAAGTTCTGCATGTTGCGCGCGCCCACTTGCAGGATGTCCACATACGGCAGCATCAGCGGAATCTGCGAGATCTCCATCACTTCGCTGATCGCTAGCAAGTTGAATTTCTCTCCCGCCTCGCGCAGCAGTTTCAGCGCCTCTTCGCCATGCCCCTGAAACGAATACGGAGAGCTCCTCGGCTTGAATGCCCCGCCCCGCAGCACTTTTGCCCCGGCCTTCGCCACCGCCTCAGCCGTCGTAAGAATCTGTTCGCGCGACTCCACCGAACAAGGTCCAGCCATCACCACAATTTCATTTCCGCCCACGCCAATGTCATTCGCCAACTTGACGACAGTTCCCTCCGGACGAAAACTCCGCCCCGCCAGCTTGTACGGAGAACTGATCCGGTGCACTTCCTGCACGCCCGGCAGCAGTTCGAGATTCCGGATGTCGAAATCGATCCCCGACCCAACGGCGCCCAGCACCGTCATCCGCGCCCCAGTCGACCGGTGCACTTCAAATCCCAGTTTCACCAGGTGCTCGATCACTTGTTGTATAAGCGCCTCATCGGCGCCTTCCTGCATCGCCACAATCATAGGAATCCTTTAGCTATGAGCTATGAGCAGTGAGCTATGAGCGAAGACCTGTACGCAACGATGTCGTTCTTGCTCAGCGTTCATTGCTCATTGCTCATAGCTCATTGCGCACCGCTCGCTCAATCATTCACTTCCGAATCCATCTCCGTCTCGGCCTCGGGCGGTTCAGCCTTCGGCACAATCTCTTCTTTCTGGATATTCCGCATTACATCGATGATGCGCTCGTAAATCCGCACCAGGTCCCGTCCCGGCAGCGGCCCCGGATTCGCTCCCTGCACATTCTCAAACACAATCCGCTCCCGATCCGGCTCATAGATGGGCATCGATGTATTCCGCTTGAGCTTCCCAATCTCGACCGCGGCACGGGCGCGCTCGCTCAAAAGCGCCACCAGCTTCCGGTCGAGCTCGTCAATTTTCTTGCGCCAATCCTTGATATCCATGAAAGCTCTCAGCCTTAAGCGATCAGCTGTCAGAAACAACACCACCACCCCGGAGGATGCCCCACCCCTGTCCTCCGGTTTCGAAGGACAGAGCCTGCCCTGAGCGAAGCCGAAGAGGTGGGGATTCTGACTTCCCATCCGTACATATACTCTGGGTGCCCCATCCTAACGTCGCGCTGTTTGCGACGTTAGGGTGGGAATTTTCGAAACCAAATCTTAAAACGGAATGTCATCGCCCCGCGACCGAAAGCTCAGAGCTAACAGCTATGAGTTCCCGAATAAATTCGCTCACCGCCGCGGCCTCGCGTCCCCGATTCTGTTCAACCGTCTCCACAATCGCGCTGCCCACGACCACCGCGTCGGCAAATTCTCCAACCTCGGCAAACTGCGCAGCCGTAGAGATCCCGAATCCAAGTGCGACAGGCAGCTTCGTCACCCGCCGCAGTCGCTTCACCAGTTTCCGCGCGTCGTCGGCCAACTGCTGCCGCTGCCCGGTCACTCCCGTGCGTGACACCGCATAAACAAATCCTCGCGACGCCTCAGCGATTCTGCGAAGCCGCTCATCCGGACTAGTCGGCGCCGCCAGAAACACCGGAGCCAGCTCATGTTCCCGCATAGCTGAAAGATATTCTCCGGCCTCTTCTACCGGCAGGTCCGTGACCAGCACCCCATCCACTCCCGCCGCCCGCGCCACTTTGCAGAACTTCTCCATCCCCATCCGCAGAATCGGATTCAAATACGAAAACACAATCAGCCCGGTCGACTGCGCCTGCTCCCGCACCTCCGCCGCCAAAGTCAACACCTGCGCCAGAGACGTTCCATGCTTCAGCGCTCGCTCGCTCGCCCGCTGGATCACCGGCCCATCCGCCACGGGATCGCTGAACGGCACGCCCAACTCGACCACGTCCGCGCCAGCCTCAATCGCCGCGAGAACGATCTCCCGCGTAGTCGCGAGATCCGGATCTCCGCAAGTCACATAAGCCACCAGCGCCGGCTTCTTATGAAACGTTAAAGGCATAAAAACTTTTGTCATCCTGAGCGAGGATTTTGCTTCGCGAATGCGAAGCAAAACCGCTGTCGAAGGACCTCGTGCACCTATGCACTACCGGTGACCTAAAAAGGTATACCCGTCGTGGCCGCCGATCCTGCTCGATAGCATTCTCCACCACTCAGAGAATCACGCATCGAGTTTCAGATTCTCCCGCAATATCCCGATATCCTTATCCCCGCGCCCGGACACATTCACGATCACGACGTCCGATTTCCTCATGCGAGGCGCACGTTTGATCACTTCTGCCACGGCATGCGCCGACTCCAATGCCGGAATGATCCCCTCAGTCCGCGCTAGAAGTGTAGTAGCCTCCAGTGCCTCCGCATCCGAAGCCGGCACATACTCCGCCCGTCCCGCATCGCGCAACGCCGCATGCTCGGGCCCGATCGACGGATAATCCAGCCCCGCCGACACCGAATGCGTCAACGCAATCTGCCCGCCCGAATCCTGCAGCACGTACGAATAAGTTCCCTGCAGCACTCCCGGCGATCCTCCCCGAAACCGCGCCGCATGATCCCCGAGCGCCTCGCCGCGCCCGCCAGCTTCCACGCCGATCAACTGAACTTTCCTGTCTCTAATAAAATCGTAGAAAATCCCAATCGAATTCGATCCTCCACCCACGCACGCAATAATCGCCGCCGGCAACTTTCCTTCAGCCTTCAGAATCTGCGCCCGCGCCTCGCGCCCAATCACGCGATGAAAATCCCGCACCATCGTCGGATACGGATGCGCGCCCAACACGCTCCCCAGCAGATAATGCGTGGTCCGCACATTGGTGACCCAGTCGCGCATGGCCTCGTTGATCGCATCCTTCAGCGTTCGCGATCCCGACGACACGCCGCGCACTTCCGCGCCTAGCAACCGCATGCGGAACACATTCAGCTCCTGCCGCCGCATGTCCTCGGTGCCCATGTACACGACGCACTCAAATCCCATCAGCGCGCACACGGTCGCAGTCGCCACGCCGTGCTGCCCCGCCCCGGTCTCGGCGATCACGCGATGCTTACCCATGCGCTCGACCAGCAGCGCCTGTCCCAGACAGTTATTGATCTTGTGCGCGCCGGTGTGCAGCAGATCTTCACGCTTCAAATAAATCTTCGCCCCGCCCAATTTCTCCGTAAGCCGCCGCGCAAAAAATAACGGCGTCGGACGCCCCGCATACGTCTTCAGCAACTCATCCAACCGCGTCTGAAATTTCTTGTCACGCTTTGCCTTCTCATAAGCGCTCTCCAACTCCTCCAGCGCAGCCATGAGTGTCTCCGGCACATACCGCCCGCCATAAACCCCAAAGCGCCCCGCCTCGTGTGGCGCGGGCACTCTTGCCCGTGCAGGGGTGCCGCGCCCCTGTTGCCGAGGGTGCCCCACCCTTGTCCTCCCGTTTTTGGAGGACAGGGTGGGGACTTTGACTTTCGCATTTTGAGTAACCGAACCCATCCCTAACCCACCTTCCGATCCATCTCCCGCACCGCCCGCACAAACGCCCGCACCTTCTCCGGATCTTTTTTCCCCGGCGAAGCCTCGACGCCAGAAGCAACGTCCACTCCCCACGGATGAAGGATGCTTATCGCTTCGCCAACATTTTGCGGCGTCAGACCGCCAGCTACGATCACGTTCACTCCCATGCGGCTCGCGAGCGACGGCAGCTGCTCCCAGTCGAACTTTTTTCCCGTACCACCGGGGCGCTCCGAGTTCCCCGAATCCACAAGCGCCGCGATAACACGGCTGCGCATTCCGTTCGACACTCGAAATCCCCTGATCCCGTCTTCTCTAACACCCGATGTCGAGATTGCGGGAATCACTCGACCCGACAGCTTCTCCAAATATTCGTCATCCAGCCGGTTATTGGCATCAGGATAAATCTGGGCCGCGGTAAGCGCCGCGCCTCTTACGAATCCGTCCACCGCTTCAGGCGCCGTTCCCACAAACACTCCCACCTTCTCCACCTTGGAAGGCAGCTTCTCCACAATCTCCCGCACCGTCTCCACCGTCACGCACCGCGGACTCTTCTCATAAAACACGAACCCCACCGCATCCGCCCCGGCCTCCACGGCAACGAGCGCATCCTCCAGGTTCGTCATCCCGCAAATCTTCACCCAAGTCATAAATCAGTGGCCAGCGGCCAGTTGTCAGTAAAAGCCTTGTCATCCTGAACAAGGATTTTGCTTCGCGATGAGCGAAGCAAAACCGCAGTCGAAGGATCCCTACCTCACGCACGTACCTGACGTTCTGCGTTCCTTGCGAGACGCGGCGACTTCCCCTACTGCCCGCTCGTTACCCGGCACTCGCTACTCGGTACTCGAATCAACTCTCGCAACGCATCTCCCGGCGACGCCGCCCGCATCAGCGACTCGCCCACCAGAAATGCGTGATATCCCGCGGCCTGCAGACGCGCAACGTCTAACGCCGAATGAATTCCGCTCTCCGCCACCCGCACCACATCGTCAGGGAATTTCTCCGCCAAAGCAAACGCCCTCTCCAAATCAACCTCGAACGTCCGCAGATCCCGCGTGTTCACTCCGATCAAATCGCACCCGGCATCCAAAGCCCGCTGCAACTCGTCGCCATCATGAACTTCGCACAACACATCCAACCCATGCGCGCGCGCCGAAAAAGCCAACGCAGCCAACTCGGCCTGCGCCAAGACCGCCACGATCAGCAACACTGCATCCGCGGAATTCGCCCGCGCTTCCACCAACTGAAATTCATCGACAATGAAATCTTTCCGCAAGCAGGGAATCGCAACTGCCGCTGACGCCTCCCGCAAATTTCCCAGCGACCCCTGAAAGAATTCTTCATCGGTCAGCACCGACAAAGCCGCCGCTCCCGCCGCCTCCAAATCCCGCGCCAGCTCCGCCGGACGAAAGTCTGCCCGGATCAATCCCTTCGACGGCGAAGCTTTCTTCAACTCCGCAATCACGGCCACGCCATCGCGACTGTGCGCAGCCAAACCCCGCCGAAACCCGCGCGGCACGTGCGATTCCGCCTGCCGCTCCAGCGAACGCATATCCGCCGTGCGCCTGGACTCCGCCACCCGCGCCCGTGTAGCCGCAATAATCCGGTCAAGCACCGCAGTCATAAAGAATCTCTTGATTATAAGGCCCCGAGGGTGCCCCACCCTTGTCCTCCCGTTTTTGGAGGACAGGGTGGGGATTTTGACGTGGGCTTTAGATTTTCAACGTTGTGAGGTCTGATGACTTGAACGTGAACGTAGCTCTGCACCTCTCCGACTCCCAGCCCGTCACTCCATCCCCAACGACGCCTTCACCGACTTCCCATACTCCCGCGCCTTTTCGAGCACCGCCGGTTCGTCGACCGTCAGCAGTTTCCGATCCCGCATCACGACGCGACCGCCGATCACCACCGTCTCCACATCGCTTCCCTTCAGCGAGTACGCGATCTGCGCGTAGACGTCATACATCGGCACCGCATTCGGCTCATCCAGACTGATCAATACAATGTCCGCCTTCTTGCCCGGCTCGAGCGATCCAATCCGCTTCTCCATGTGCAGCGCGCGCGCGCCGTCAATCGTCGCCATCGCCACCACATCCTTTGCCCCCAGCGCCAATGGATCCATCTTCGAAATCTTCGCCAACTTCGCCGCCAGATCGATCTCTTCCATCAGATCGAGATCGTTATTACTTCCCGCCGGACCATCCGTCCCCAGCCCAACCGCAACGCCCGCCGCGCGCTCCTCGGGCACCGGCGCTACCCCGCTCGCAATCATCATGTTGCTCGACGGATTGTGCACGCATCCCACACCCTTTTCCGCGAGCATCTTCCGGTCCGCCGCATCCACAAAAATGCAGTGCGCCGCCACCACGTCCGGCCCCAGCAGTCCGATCGAACCCAGATACGCCACCGGAGACATCCCATGCTGCTTCTCGCTGTCGTCCCGTTCCTTCTTCATCTCGGCCACGTGAATCAGAATCGGCGCATGATATTTTCGCGCCAGCGCCGCCGCATCCTGCAGCGTCTTCTTCGAACACGTATAAATCGAGTGCGGAGCCGGCGCCGCCTGAATCAGCGCATCTCCCTGCCACTTCTTCAGGAACTTTTCCGTGTACGCCAGCATCTCCGCTTCGCTCTTGTTATCCGGCGCAGGAAAATCGATGAACGTCTCCCCCAACACTCCGCGCATCCCGGCAGCCTTCGTCTCCTCCGCCACTGCGTCCTCGAAGTAGTACATATCCGCAAACGTCGTCACACCCGCGCGAATCTGTTCTGCTGCCGCCAGCCGCGTCCCCCAGCGCACAAATTCCTCATTCACGTTTTTCGCTTCCGCCGGAAAAATGTATTTGTACAGCCAATCATTCAGGGTGACGTCGTCATGCAGCCCGCGAAACAGCGTCATCGGCACATGCGTGTGCCCGTTGATGAACCCGGGCAGCACCAGCCCGCCGTGCGCGTCAATCGTCTGCGCGCCTTTATATTTCGTGGCGATCTCCGCTCGCGGCCCAACCGCAACAATCGAATCGCCGCGCACCGCGACGCTCCCGTCGTGCACGATCGACCGCGCCGCATCCATGGTCACCACAATCCCGCCGCTGACGATCAGATCCACATCCGACTTCGCCTGCCCGAACATCCCCGTGCAGAGCGCAACCGCAATCGCAACCAACATCCCCAACGTTCGAAGTGTTTTCATCGTTTTCCTTTTACCAGGTCCAAAGAGTATCAAATCCCGACTCCGCGGGTGCCCAACCCTTGTCCTCCGTTTTTTGGAGGACAGGGTGGGGATTTTGACGTTTAGATTTGACTCTTGATTTTGACTTTGATCTTCGACGTCCAGACCTCGTCAGGGTGCCCCATTCTAACGTCGCGCATTTTGCGACGTTAGAGTGGGGATTTTGAATTTCTCCCGTGTCTCCACTCCCACAACGTGTTCCCCAAAACACATCCCACAATACGCCTGCTCCTTCTAACTCCCGCCAGATCAGTGCCCCCAGCACTGGCGAATACCGTGCATTCCCTAAGGTGCCGTGACCCGGCAGGAGGCAACCATGACCCGCATCAACGCATTACCGAAGATCGCAGCAACCCGCAGCTCGCTCGCGTGGGGAAAAAGATTCGCCAACGGCGCAATGGGCAACATCCATGCCTATGTCTTCGCCGCTGTTCTGATCATCTGCTCCGTAGCTGTCGGATGCTCCAGCGACAAACCGAAACCAGCAACTTCCGACAACCAGATTCCCACGTCGCAACCGCAGACGGCGCTCGCGTCCACGCCCGCGCCGGCGATGCCGGCTGAAAGCAAACCCGCACCTAAGAAAATCGTGCACAAGAAGCCCGCGACCGTGAACTATGCCGACAAAACCTACGGCGTGACCTTCGAATATCCGCGCCGCTACGCCATCGAAACCGGAGACGCTGCCACGCAACTGCTGGCTTCGAATCCGCTGCCGATGAACTTCGTGCAGCCCGGCGGAGTTGCTCTCGCCGCCGTCGAACTGCCCGAGACGAATTATGCCAACACCGATTTCTCCTCGGCGTTCTTCAACGTGAGCGTCAACAAGGCCGTCAGCGCCGATCAATGCGCCCAGTTCGCCGTGCCTCAGCCGAAGTCCGAAGTAAAGTCTGAAGTTGCGACTGAAGTTAAGGCTGACGTGAAATCCGACGTAAAGACCGACGCACAGACCGAAGTGAAGACGGAAGCAAAGTCTGAACCCGCAGCCTCGCCCGCTCCCGCCGAAGTTGTGAAGCAGGATGCGCCGAAGTCCGATTCAACCGCGTCGGCGCAGCCGACCCCAAGTACTGAGCCGACGAACGCCGTGCAATCCGTGGCCTCCACGTCCGACGTCCCCTCGAACTCCAAGCTCCTCATCGGAGACATGGAACTGCGCGCCACCGAGGCCGTCTCCGGCGAAGGGACTCGCCAGAGCGACTCCAAATTTTTCCACGTCTACCAGAACGGAGCCTGCTACGAGTTCGCGCTCAACGTCACCACCGACGCCTCGGAAGAAGGCCTGGTCAAGCACGTCGACCGCGACAAAGTCTTCAATCGCCTGGAACAAATCCTGGCGACCGTGAAGATCAATTCGGTAGCCGCGCCCGAAGTGACCGCCGAAACTCCCGCCACTCCGGTCCCGCCAGCCCCCGCGCAATAAGAAATAAAAGCGGGGAACGATGAAGCGGGTGCCCCACCCTTCTCGCGTTTTGTGCGAGAGGGTGGGGATTTTGACTTTACAGCACACAAAGCGACGTAGAAGCCCACAGAGTGAGTTATCACCCGGGTGACCCCAGTCACTGATGCTCCGCCGTCTCACCACTATCCTCCCTGCATGACCCACTCCTACTCCCGCAGAAATTTTCTTGAGACCTCCCTCGTGGCCGGAGCCGTTCTCGCCGCTCCACACTTGGCCGCGCCCAAGCCCTCTGCCACCTCCGCACCCACAAAGCCCAACTTCCCCGTCGCGGACTATCACGTCCACTTGAGCCCCACGCTCACCATCGAGCAGGCCGTCGCGCTCGGCAAAGAGCGCGGAGTGCAGATCGGCATCCTCGAGCATCCCGGCCTCGGCTTCCTCATCAACACCGACACCGACCTCCGGCAGTATATCGACCGCCTGCGCAACTATCCCGTCCGCATCGGGCTGCAACCCGTCTTTGCGGGCTGGTCGAAAGGTTTTTCCAAAAATCTGCTGGACGAACTCGACTACATCCTGATGGACGCGCTCACCCTGCCCAACCCCGACGGCACCTCGCTGGCCATCTGGCAAATCGACACTCACGTCGACGACGAAGAAGAATTCATGACGCGCTACATGCAGTTCATCGAGCAAGTGCTGACCACCGAACCTATCGACATCTTCGGCTGGCCGACGTTTCTCCCGGTCCCGATCGCGCGCGAATACACTCGCCTTTGGACACACCAGCGGGTAAACCGAATCATCGAACTCGCGAAAGCCAGAAAGATCGCGATCGAGATCAACGAAGTAGCGCACGTCCCCGACGAAAACTTCATTCGCAAAGCCAAGCAAGCCGGCCTGAGATTTACCTTCGGCACCGACTCCCGCAACCAAAACGCCGCCCACTTCTATTACTGCTACCAGATGGCCAACAAATGCGGCCTAAGCGAAACAGATATGCTCGTCGTGAAGAAAAAGTAAGCCGCGAAAGAAATGATTCGATTGGCTAAGCGGGTGCCCCATTCTAACGGCGCGCACTTTGCGACGTTAGAGTGGGGATTTTGCTCGGGCGGAAATTCAAGTTCACCGTCCGAATCCATCCTTCATCCTCCGAGTCCAATCCGCACCCTCCCGCATCCAACCCACGATAAGGAGGAAACTTTATGTACGTTGTACTGGGAGCAAGCGGCAACACTGGACACATCGTCGCGAACAATCTTCTTGCCCGCGGTCAGAAAGTTCGTGTCGTCGGCAGAAACTCAGCCCACTTGCAGCCTCTCACGGCGAAAGGTGCCGAGACATTCATCGCCGATGTCACCGACGCCAGCGCTCTCGCCAGAGCCTTTCAGCAGGCCGATTCGGCCTACGTCATGATTCCACCCAATCTCACCAGCACCGACCCGCTCGGCTACTCCAATCGCGTCAGCGATGCGATCGCAGCCGCTGTGCAAAGTGCGGGAACCAAAAATATCGTTGCCCTCAGCAGCGTCGGAGCCGAACAGGCCAGCGGAACCGGCCCGGTCGTCGGCCTGCACAATCTCGAACAAAAGCTCAACCAGATCGGCAGCGCCAACGTGCTCTACCTGCGCGCCGGATACTTCATGGAAAACACGCTTCCACAAGCGAACGCGATCCGCCAGATGGGCGCCGTCGCTACGCCTGTTCGCCCGGATCTGAAACTTCCGATGATCGCCACGCGCGACATCGGCACCGCCGCGGCCGACGTGCTCTTGCACCCAACCATCCACGGCAAACAAACTCGCGAACTTCTCGGACAACGCGATCTCACCTACACCGAAGTCGCCTCGATCATTGGCAAGGCCATCGGCAAGGCTGACCTGAAGTACGTGCAGGCGCCCGACGATCAGTTCCGCGGCGCCCTGGTGCAAATGGGAATGTCGGACCAACTCGCCAAACTCCTTCTCGAGATGATCGCCGCACTCAACTCCGGAAAGATGCGCCCCCTCGAACCTCGCACACTGCAGAACACCACCCCAACCCCATACGAAACGTTCGTAGCCGAGAGATTCGTCCCGGCCTACGAACAAAAAGCCGCCGCCTGATATGCAGCGGGTGCCCCATCCTTGTCGCGTCTTTTGCGACAGGATGGGGATTTTGACATGTAGGGGCGGACGCATTCGTCCGCCCCGCGAGCGAAGCGAGCGTTCCCGAGTCGGGGCACCTTCTCGCGCCTTTTGCGAGAGGGCGGGGATTTTGACTTGGTGGGCGGGTGGCCTAGGCTTTTGATCTCGCATGTACCAGTAAACACAGTGGGTGCCCCGTCCTTCGCGTTTCGTTTCTGCGAAGGGCGGGAACCACGAACCCTTACACAACTGGTTTTGCGCAGACGGAACGAAAATTTGCGTCGGCAGCATCGTTCCCGCCCTTGCAAAAACCGCAAGAGCCTGCCCTGAGCGGAGTCGAAGGGACGGGGCACCCTCAGAATAGATGGCGCAAGCAAAAATCCACCGTCAAAGGCTGGGCCACCCGCCGACTCGGTTAAGAAAGGAAAAGGGAGCGCCCATTTCTTAACCTAGTGTTTATTTAGGTCGCAAGGGCCTACGCTCGCGCACACTCTCGCGTGCAGTACAATCGACCTTTCGAGGAAGTTTCATTCATGTTGCTTACGGAAGTGTTCGAAACGGTGAGGCCGGCGGTTGTTGCGTTCATGCCCGCAGCGCTACTCAAGCTCCCGGGCAGTTCTAGACCAGACTTATTTCCGATCATCGGAACTGGATTCATTCTGGACGATGGCATGGTGGTGACCAATGCACATGTGATCGATGCGCTGCTGGCCATCCAACGACCGCCAGACTGGCCGAAAGACAAATGGCCGTTCATCGCGGCGCTTTTTCATCATATTGATCAGGAACGCTACCCGAATGCCCCCACCGAGGGCTACGCCTTAGTTCCACTCGAGGTTTTGGGCGTGATACGAGTCGGGGACATTCAACTGGAGCAGGGGCGCGGCATCTACTACGGCCCTCGACGCCCGGATTTTAACATTGTGCACGTAAAAGCAAAGGGCCTTCCCAAGGTAGAACTTCTTGCGACCACCGACAAGCTCCGCGAGGGCGTCGAGGTGGCGACTGTTGGCTTTCCGATGGGAACGGAGGCGCTCACGGCCCCTGGATGGTTACATCAATACGGACCCTTCCTGCAGAGGGGGATAATCAGCGCCATTTTGCCGTTCCCTTGCAAGGCGCCTCATTCGTTTGTTATCAACGTGATGAGTATGGGAGGCGCCAGCGGATCACCGGTCTTCCTAACCGACGCACCCCAAGCCGTGGGAATTTTAAACGCCGGGTTGATGGCCGCTAATGAAACGGTGAGCCAGATTCTCGGTTCACCTGTGCGCCTGGGCATCACACAAACGTCGACGAATTTTTCTTATGTGGTTCCGGCGTACTTTTTTGCAAGTGCCATCAATCCAATCAAGGAAAGCGGAAAGGTCCAACTCCCAGAAGACACCCTCTCTCTCGATGAGATGATTAGGAAAGCCAGCTTCGAGGTAGGGAAACAGCCGGGCCACAACGAGCCTCCGGACACGAGGAAAATAGCGATCGTGCCAGACGACGCTCCCAAGATAAACGTCATTATGGAGCCGACGGTTCTTAAGTGAGAGCCCCGCTCCAAAGGAAAAGGCCACTCTGATTTCTGAACTGGCCTTTATTTATGCCGGCAACGACCTACTCTCCCACACACTTTCGCGTGCAGTACAATCGGCCCAGCGGGGCTTAACTTCCGTGTTCGGGATGGGAACGGGTGGATCCCCCGCGGTATGATCACCGACAACTTGGAGCTGTCAGCTATCAGCTTTCAGCAACTCGTGCTGCGCTCACTTCAAGGGCTGATGGACAGCAAACTTGTTGACTCCAGCCAACAGCAGATTCCTCGCTTCGCTCGGAATGACAAGGTCACAAACGATGACAAAGTCATGCTGAGAGCTGAAAGCTGAGGCTGAGAGCTGAATTCTCAAAGATCGTGAGGACGATACCTCACAACTGAATAGATTGGGTGTGACTTACTTTCATCTTGCTTATTTCCGATTTCTGCCACTGTATTACTTCGGCTTTTCGTCGGCGCACAGTTGTCAGCGTCTTTCTTTCTCGCCGCCCAATTTCTGGCGGATGAGAGAAACTCGCTTAGCCCCAGCTCAGTTTCTAGCTGAGGCTGAAAGCTGAGTGCTGACAGCTGTTTTCTGCACCGAGTAAATTTTATGGTCAAGCCGAACGGGCGATTAGTACTGGTAAGCTACACGCATTACTGCGCTTCCACCTCCAGCCTATCAACCAGGTAGTCTTCCTGGGCCCTTCTTATCCCTTACGGGTTGGGAGATCTCATCTTGAGGAGTGCTTCCCGCTTATATGCATTCAGCGGTTATCACAACCGAACTTCGCTACCGAGCGGTGCCATTGGCATGACAGCTCGAACACAAGAGGTTCGTCCATCCCGGTCCTCTCGTACTAAGGACAGGTCCTCTCAAATCTCCTACGCCCACAACAGATAGGGACCGAACTGTCTCGCGACGTTCTGAACCCAGCTCACGTACCGCTTTAATAGGCGAACAGCCTAACCCTTGGAACCTTCTACAGCTCCAGGATGCGATGAGCCGACATCGAGGTGCCAAACCGGAGCGTCGATATGAACTCTTGGCTCCGATCAGCCTGTTATCCCCGGCGTACCTTTTATCCGTTGAGCGATGGCCCTTCCATGCAGAACCACCGGATCACTAAAGCCTACTTTCGTACCTGCTCGTCTTGTAGGACTCGCAGTCAACCACGCTTATGCTTTTGCACTCGTCGGCTGATTTCCAAACAGCCTGAGCGTAGCTTCGCGCGCCTCCGTTACTGTTTAGGAGGCGACCGCCCCAGTCAAACTACCCGCCTTACCATGTCCCTCTCCCGGATCACGGGAGTAAGTTAGAACCACAGATCTCGCAGGGTGGTATCTCACCGTTGGCTCCTCCAAGCCCGAGAGCCTGGAATCAAAGCCTCCCACCTATCCTGCGCAGCAAGGGCCATAGTTCATGGTAAAGGTATAGTAAAGGTGCACGGGGTCTTTCCGTCTAGTTGCGGGCAACCGGCATCTTCACCGGCACTACAAGTTCGCCGTGTCAGTCGGCAAGACAGTCGCACTTTCGTTACGCCATTCGTGCAGGTCGGAACTTACCCGACAAGGAATTTCGCTACCTTAGGACCGTTATAGTTACGGCCGCCGTTCACTGGGGCTTCAGTTCGAAGCTTCACCTTGCGGCTGACCTCTCCCTTTAACCTTCCAGCACCGGGCAGGCGTCAGCCCCTATACGTCGTTTTCGACTTTGCAGAGACCTGTGTTTTTGTTAAACAGTCGCAGTGCGCATTTCGCTGCGGCCTCTTCGGGCTATGAACTCTACCGAGGCACCCCTTCTCCCGAAGTTACGGGGTTATATTGCCGAGTTCCTTACCAACTGTTCTCACGAGCGCCTTTGGATATTCTCCTCGTCTACCTGTGTCGGTTTGAGGTACGGTTCCCTTACGTTCTCCTTAGAGGTTTTTCTCGGCAGTGTGGAATCGGCAGCTTTCCTCCATACGGAGTACTGCTTTGCGTCTCATCGATAACTCCCTGGCGGATTTGCCTACCAGAGACGACTTACACGCATCGACCGTTATAGCCATAGAACGGCCTGCTTATCCTACTGCGTCACCCCATCGTGATAACGAACACAAGGGAGGTCCGGAATATTAACCGGATGTCCATCGGCTACGCCTGTCGGCCTCGCCTTAGGGACCGCCTGACCCTGAGCGGATTAACCTTTCTCAGGAAACCTTAGACTTTCGGCGCGGAGGGTTCCCACCTCCGTTATCGCTACTTATGCCGGCAGGGTCTCTTCTCAACCGTCCACCAGTCTTTTCAGTCTGGCTTCAAACTGTTGGGAATGCTCTCCTACCACGCATGGCTGTTACACCATGCATTCGCTGCTTCGGTAACAAGCTTAAGCCCCGTTAAATTGTCGGCACCGGACCGCTTGACCAGTGAGCTATTACGCTTTCTTTAAAGGATGGCTGCTTCTAAGCCAACCTCCTGGCTGTCTGGGCGTTCCGACTTCCTTTCCCACTTAGCTTGTATTTTGGGACCTTAGCAGGCGATCTGGACTGTTTTCCTCTCGACGACGAAGCTTAGCCCCCGCCGTCTGACTCCCGGATTGGTTGTTCTATGGCATTCGAAGTTTGATTGGATTCTGTAAGCTGGAAAGCCCCATAGTCCATTCAGTTCTCTACCACCACGACAAATCATCCGAGGCTAGCCCTAAAGCTATTTCGGAGAGAACGAGCTATCACGGAATTTGATTAGCCTTTCACCCCTACCCTCAGCTCATCGGAGCTTTTTTCAACAAACACCCGTTCGGCCCTCCAGTGGGTGTTACCCCACTTTCAGCCTGGCCAAGGGTAGATCATCCCGCTTCGCGTCTATTCCTGCCAACTGATTCGCCCTATTCGGACTCGCTTTCGCTGCGGCTCGCTTTCGCTTAACCTTGCTGACAAGAATAACTAGCCGGCTCATTATGCAATAGGCACGCGGTCAGACTTTCGGCTTGCGCCGCATAGTCCTCCCACCGTTTGTAGGCACACGGTTTCAGGTAC
>CAVWHT010000025.1:190000-355094 GCA_963754885.1 uncultured Acidobacteriota bacterium
CCGGCCAGGAAGAGCATCACAGGAAGCATTCGTTTCAGGACGAGTTCGTCGCGCTCTTGAAGAGGAATCACGTGGAGTTCGACCCGCGGTACATTTGGATTGATTTGGATCGGTTCTGCCGGCGCATTGCCAGTCCCGGAACAGCAAGTAAAGTCAGCCGCGAAGCGACGAAAGAATGCAGCCCACGGCGCAAGCCGTGGGTTCTTGCCAGCAGGGAAACCAGCCCCGGAGGGGCGGAAGAAAATTCGGTTCCCCCAGAAGATGAAAGCGCGTTGTTCAGGACAAATCGCCGGACGTTTTAGAAGCACCTTCTTTCGCCCACCCGGGGCTTCTTCACTTCTCATTGTGTTGCGACGCTTTGCGGCTGCATTTGAGCCGCCGCGCGCATTCCCAAAACGGGAAAACCACCACTCCGGGCGGGAGCCGTTTCGCTCTGCCGACATTTCGGCAATGCCGCCCAACCCGATTGCCATCAGCGATATACAGGAACCCGACGTTTCCCTTGAAGAAATCCAAATTTCACTGCAAGCAATCCACCAACTCGCCACAATGTTCCTGCAGGAACATCTTCAGTAAACACCACGGCGCCCTAGCGACGCTTGCGGCGCTTCGCCGGACGCGCCGGGGCTTCTTCGAACACGGCGAAGTTGATCTTTTTCTCGACCGGATCGATGCGGTCAACCAGCACGCGCAGGCGATCGCCGATGCGGTAGATCTTGCGGGAATGCTGTCCGATGATCTCGCGCGTGTTCTCGTGGAAGGTGTAGCGGTCGTCGACGAGCGTGTTGAGCGGGACGAGGCCTTCGACAAACAGGTCGGTGAGTTCGACGAAGAATCCGAATTTGGTGACGCTGGTGATGAGGCCGTCGAAGTCTTCTCCGACGCGGTCTTGCATGAACTTTACTTTCTTCCACTCCATGAGCTCGCGTTCGGCGTCGTCGGCGCGGCGTTCGGATTGGCTGGATTCTTCGGCGATGGAATGTAGCTCTTCCAGCGGGATCGGTCCGGTGAGCGGAGCGTGGGATTCGCTATGCGCAGCGTGATCGCGGTGCTTGGACCAGGGGGACGGCGCGTGGTCGGCATCATGCGGACTGCTCGTGGCCGGATCGAGCGGGCGAGACGCCCCCTCGACAGCCGGCGGGACGCCGGCGCTACGCAGAACTTCTTTCAGGATGCGATGCACGATCAGGTCCGGGTAGCGGCGGATGGGGCTGGTGAAGTGCGTGTAGGTCGGCGCGGCCAGGGCGAAGTGTCCCACATTTTCTTCGGAGTAACGCGCTTGCTTCAGGCTGCGCAGCATCAGGTAGCTGAGGATTCTTTCTTCCGGCTTGCCCGCGATTTTTTCGGTGAGCTTCTGGTACATGCGCGGTGTGATGTGGACTTCTTCAGGAATCTCGATGTCGCGCGTGCGCTTGCCGGTGCCGTAGTTGGCGCGGCGGTCGGCTTTCATCTGCACACGATGGATGGGCAGCGCGCCTACGCCGAGGGAGTATCCGAACGTCGCGGCGATGGTTTCGAAATCATAGACGCGCTTGGCGTCGGGCTTCTCGTGGATGCGGTAGAGGCTGGCGATGCGGTGCGACTCGAGATGGTGCGCGACGGTTTCGTTGGCCGAGAGCATGAACTCTTCGATGAGGCGGTGGGCGATGTTGCGCTCGGAGCGCGTGATGCTTTTCATCAGGCCGAACTCGTCGCATTCGATGACGGGCTCGGGCAGATCGAAGTCGATCGATCCACGGCGCTCGCGTTTGCGGTGGAGAATCTGCTGCAGGTCGCGCATGAGTTCGAACATGGCGACCAGCGGGGCGTAGCGCTTGCGCAGGACTTCGTCGCCTTCGAGGACGGCGTTGACGGCGGTGTAGGTCATGCGCTCGGCGGAGCGAATCACGCCTTCGCACAAATCGTAGTTGACGATCTCGCCGCGGTGGTCGATCTGCATGATGCAGGAGAGGACCAGGCGGTCGACCTGCGGGCGCAGACTGCAGATGTCGGTCGAGAGTTCGAGCGGCAACATGGGCACGGCGCGGTCGGGAAAATAAACGCTGGTGCCGCGCAGGCGGGCTTCCTGGTCGAGAGCGCTCGCGGGCGTGACGTATTGGGCGACGTCGGCGATGTGAACCTGGAGCTCGAAATTGTTGTTGGGCAGCATGCGGACCAGGACGGCGTCGTCGAAGTCGCGGGCAGTTTCTCCATCGATGGTGACGATGGGGAACGAGCGGAAGTCGTGGCGGCGGTGGAGTTCGCGCGCGGAGATGGTCGCCGGGACATCTTGCGCTTCTTCGAGCGTGGCCGCGGGGAAATGGTGCGGGAGATGAAATTTGCGGATGATGATTTCGACGTCGACGCCGAAATCGTCTTCGCGGCCCAGGATTTCAGTGACCCGTCCGCGGGGGCTCTGCGTGGCAGAGGGCCAGTCGGTGATTTCGACGTCGACGACTACGCCTTCCAGATCGTCCCAGTCGGCGTGGCGGGCAGCTTCTTCGCCCAGCACGCGGTCGACGGAGTGCTTTCTCTGCGATCTTTGTGCTCTTTGTGGTTCAGATTTCTCAAAACCTTTTACCGCAGAGTTCGCGGAGAAAGGGCGCGCTGAGATCGCGGAGGATTCTGGCCGCTCCATGCCTTCGGGGATTACGATTTCTTGCGTGATCTTTGCGTCGATTGGGGTGACGTAGTTGCGGCGGCTGCCGTAGTGGAAGATGCCGACTACGGTCGGGTGTGCGCGGAATACCGGACGGACGATGCGGCCTTCGGCGCGGCCGTCGGGACGAACGTTCGTTATATCTAGCAGAACCAGGTCGCCGTGCATGGCGTTGCCGATCTGGTGCGGCGGGATGAAGATGTCGCCGGCGAGTTTGGATTTGAGCTGGCCGAGCGATTTGGCGTCGGGGATGACGAAGCCGAAGCCGTCGCGGTGCATAGTGAGGCGTCCGGCGACGAGGTTCTTGTCGGCGGCGGCCTGCGGGAGCGCGTAGCGGTCGGAGTCGACGGGGATCAGCGCGCCGCGTTTGACCAACTTCTGCAGATGGTCGGTGAGTTCGCGACGCTCGTTGCCGTGCAGGCCGAGTTCGCGAACCAGTTGCTTGTATCCCGCCTGGCGTTTGGACTGGCGGGCGATGTGTTGCAGGATGGCGGCGTCGGAGAGCATGGGGAGCTTTGAGCGATGAGCAGTGAGCGATGAGCGATGAGCGATGAGCGATGAGCGACGCGCAACTTGCGCCGTCGGCTATCAGCTCTCAGGATAACTCGTGGCGGGGTTCTGCGTCTGGGCGTCTGGGTTCCCATTTCGCTTCGTCCGACGGGTTGGCGCGGGAGATCACTCCCTCCACCTGAAAAGCGGCTCCGGGAGGGATGACGCCTTGTTTTGTAGGCTACTGACTGCTCGTTGGCTGGATGCTGCTAAGATGCTGCGAAACTTCTATCGAAGTAAAGGAAGCGCATGAATTTTACGCGGCGTGAGATGTTGAAGGGAATTTCGAGTGCGGCAGCGATGGCTGTAGCTGCGGACTCTGCTTCGTTTGCCTCGGAACCCAAGTCGTCGAAGTCTTCTTCCAACCTTCCCTGGCCGCGTTCGCAGGGGAGCCCTGTGATCGAGAGCTTGCGTCCGGTGATCGAGAACTCGCGCGACGTGCAGACGCATTACGAAAAGGTTCGCGAGGTGGCGGGATGGATGGCCTACGAAGAACTGCCGTTCCCGAATCTTGCAGTGCCGTTCGGGATGGAGAAGACGCCCGATATCGCGATGGATTTCATCATGGTGGGCACGACGATTGATACGGCTTTCACGGACTTTAAAACTCACGTCAAGTTTCAGATGGACTACGCCGGCGAACATCATTCGGATTCAGACGCGTTGTTTGCCTGCATGAAGCGGGCGATGGACAACGGGATACCGCTGCTGGATGGGAAGTATCTGGCGAAGATGACTCGCGGCGACATGGAAAAGGTTTTCGCCGGGAACATTGAAATGCCGATGCTCGACGAGAAGCTGGAACTGTTTCATCAGGCGGGGGCGATCCTGGCGAGCAAGTATGACGGGCGTTATTACAACTTCATTCGCTCATGCTCGCCGAAGCTTTACGACAATGGAGATGGCCTGGTGGAGCGACTGGCGGCGGAGTTCCCCCGCTTCAACGATGTCAGCCAGTACGAGGGGCACGAGGTGAAGTTTTACAAGCTGACGCAACTGGGCTACTGGCAGATTTATTCCGGGCTGCATGGCACCGCGGCGTTCAAGCTGGAAGATGCGCAGAAGATGACGGCGTTTGCGGACTACATTGTGCCGGTGGGGCTGCGGCTGATGGGAATGACGAGCTATTCGCCGGAACTGGAGAAGGCGATCGACACATATCAGATGATTCCGCGCGACAGCCGGCAGGAGATCGAGATCCGGGCGCATTGTTTGTATGCGACGGCGCTGCTGGCCGACGAGATCAACAAGATTCGTCCGGCGGACCAGCAGATTATTATTCCGCAGATTGATGCGCGTCTATGGACGCATTTTCACACCACGTTGTGGCCGCATCATTTGACGAAGACGATTATGTATTAGGGGTGCCGTCCGAATCCCTGACAGGCCGGTGATTGCGCCGGCGAGCGCAAGGTCCTTCGACTGCGTCTGGCGATTCGCTTCGCTCTTCGCCAGACTCCGCTTGATTGCATAACGACGTTGGCCCGTCGCGAGTAGATTGGTATGCGATGGACAAAGACCAAGGCTCGTGAGAGGAGCCAACGTCATGTTGATTATAGGATGCGATTTCCATCCTGGGTTTCAGCAGGTCGCGATCTTTGACAATCGAACGGGAGAGATTCAAGAAAAGCGGTTACAGCACCGCGCCGAAGCGGAGCAGTTTTACCGGTCGCTGGCGGGCCAGGAAGTGCGGGTGGGGATGGAGGCGTGCGGGCACTATCCGTGGTTCGAGCGGCTGCTGGCGGAACTGGGCTTCGAGTTGTGGTTTGGCGACGCCGCCAAGATCCGGGCCGCGGTGGTGCGCAAGCAGAAGACCGACCGGAGGGACGCGGAGCATCTGCTGGAGTTGTTGCGGCAGGACCGGTTTCCGCGGATCTGGGTGCCGAGTCTGCAGGTGCGGGACGTGCGGCAGTTGCTGGTGCATCGCCACAAGCAAGTGCAAGCGCGGACCCGTACGAAGAATCAGCTGCAGGCCATGGCGCTGAGTCACGGGGTGCAGAAAAAGTACAAGCTGTGGAGCAAGGCAGGGCGCGCGGAGTTGGAGCAGTTGCCCTTGCTGCCCTACGCGGCCGAGCGGCGCAAGCGGTTGCTGGAAGCGCTGGACGGGCTGGAAGCGGAAATCGTCGAGCTGGACCGGCGCGTCTGGGAAGAAGCGCGGCAGCGACCGGAGGCGGTGCGGCTGATGACGCATCCAGGAGTGGGACCGGTAACGGCGTTGGCCATGGTGCTGACCCTGGGGCCGGCGGAACGATTCGAATCGGGCAAGCAAGTGGGCAGTTATTTTGGCCTGATTCCGAGCGAAGATTCCAGCGGCGGAAAACAGCGGCTGGGCAGGATCAGCAAACAGGGCAGTTCGTTTCTGCGCTTTTTGCTGGTGGAAGCGGGACAGACGGCGGCGCGTTACGATCCGCAACTGAAACGCTTCTATCGCCGCCTGGCGGTGCGCAAGAATCGCAGCCTCGCCAAGGTGGCCGTGGCCAGAAAATTGGCCACGCGGTTGTACCTGATGTTGCGCGAAGACTGGACGTACGCGCAACTCTATCAGGCCGTCATGCAGGTGAGCCCGAGTCATTCTGTGGCCGGCCAGTAACGGAGCCGAGCGCTTGAGTGGGCAGCCTGCCTCCCTGAAGCGTCAGGGAGATCGAAGTGAATAATCGTGGGCGCAAGTACCGAAGAGATGGATGGTGGGACCTGAGGTCCCGCTGCAAGATTGAATCGAGTGACGAGCTTGGTCTGGACATCAAAAACGTTCTACGAGAGCGAAATGGCGCTTTTGTAAAACCCAAAGCGTCCACGCCGGAGTGTGGGCAAAATTCGCTTGACAGAGTACAACGTCGTTAGAGACAGGATGACAATGTGCGCTAGCGCGCGGTGAAATATTTTTCTTCCAGGATGCGGCGGTGGTGAAGTTCGTGGCCGGCCATGGTGTAGGCGATGGCGCGGACGCTGACTTCATTTTTGTTGGCGATGCCGCGGCGGAGCCATGCCCGTTCGTCGAGGTTGCGCAGCAGCGTGATGGTGGCGCGGCGGACGGCGATGTAATCCTCGATGATTTCCGCCAGCGGACGTTGGGCGAAGGGACCGTTGCGGACGTAGTCGTCCTGCTCGAATCCTTCGATGGGCGTGCGATCACCGCGGGAGATGCGAAGGGCGCGGTACGCGAAGATGCGCTCCGTGTCGCAGACGTGTCCGAGGACTTCTTTCGCCGACCATTTCTCGGGAGCATAGCGGAAATCGCCGTCGGCCTCGTCGCGTCCGGAGAGCAGGAGCAACATCTGGCGGCGTTGCGCTTCGAGGGTCGCGAGGATGTCGTTGCCGGAGACCAGCGAAATGTAGCGGTCGTAATAGGGCGCATATTCGCCGGGTTCGGGGCGGGCAATGGCTGGGGCTGCGGGGATGATGACGTTCTGACATGGTTCGCTCCATCGTTTGAGTAAGATTTCGGGTGCGGGCCGCGAAAGGGCGCGGACGGCACGGTTATTCTTTCGCCCCTACGGGGCAGAGATTCATTTTGCTCATTCCACCCACGGCTTGCGCCGTGGGCTGCATTCTGTCGCCGCTTCGCGGCCGGACAGCCGAGGGCGGCTGTCCCCACAAAAAGCTGTCCCTACAAAAACATGGAAGCTTCCTTGCAAAAGCTCACTGGCCACGATCGTAAGCACCACCGGCGGCGCGGCCGAGACGGCCCCGCGACAGCCGGCGGGACGCCGGCGCTACGTTACAAAAATCCTTTGGTTGCAGATCCCATGAAACTTAGACTGCTCAGCCGCGAATTCGTTTTCGATTTATGTTCGATACTGAGGATAACGCCTGGGACGGAGGAAAGGGTACGGTGCCTACAAATATTTCCGGCAATCCTTACATGAAAACAGGTAGAAAAGTTGGGCGCGGCAGACGAGGTGGTTGGGGCGGTAACTGATTCGGGACGAGTAGCAATTGAGGAACTCCCGTTGAAAATAAAGGGTTTTCCACAGCGCTCAAAGTGAGACTCGGGAGTACAATCTGTTTTGGTCACGAAAGTGCGGCCAGAAAGCCTTAATCCCAACAAGGAAAGGAACCTGTACTCCATGTGGAAGCCGACAAATCAGCCTCAGACCTCTGCCCGTCCTGCCGAGCCGGAACGCCCGACCACATCGGCGCCAAGCACGCCGGTGATGGCGGCGAGTGAGCCGGCGGCGGCTCCCCGGCCCGTGACAACGACTACTGCGGACCAGGCCACCATCGGCAAGTCGCTCGTGATCAAGGGCGAGGTGACCGGCTCCGAATCCTTATATATAGACGGCCGGGTGGAGGGCTCGATCAATCTTTCCGGCAACCGCGTGACGGTGGGCCGGAATGGCGTGGTCTCGGCCAACATCAACGCGCGAGAGATCGTGGTACTGGGCAAGGTGCGTGGGAACCTGACGGCGAGCGACCGGGTAGATATTCGCAGCGATGGCTCGCTGACCGGCGACGTGATCGCGGCGCGTATCTCGATTGAAGACGGCGCGTTCTTCAAGGGCGGCATTGACATTCGCAAGGGCGGACAGCCGCAGCAACAGCAGAAGGCGAACGGGGAAGAGAAAGTTGTCCCGACGAGTGAACCGGCCGCGGTCGGCGCGCGAGCTTAGTCTTTCAGCACGTGATTTAGCCAATTCCTACAGGCGGGCGCCTACAAGGCGCCCGTTTTTCTTTTTGCCGTGGGGCGTGTGGAGCTCCTTCGCGATGAGATCGCACAGCTGCTTGATTCGTTGTTTTGACTCTCCGTCGAACACGCTCCTATCCTCCTTTCCCGGGAGGCTGCTTTTTGGAGTGTCCCGAAGATCGGCGAACGAGCTTGCGGAGAAAGCCGATATGCTCATTCAGGGCCTGCTCCACACGCTGGACTCAGCATTCGGGATCCTGGGAAGGTTCGAGAGGCTCGGAAGCGGGTGGGACCGGCGCAGAGCCAGCACTCTGGCCGCGGAGCGGTTGCACGTCTTCCAGAAGTTGATTGAGTTCGGCGATGAACAGGGAGAACCGCCGATGGTCCTGTTGCTACGCATTTTGGGTGAGGCCGAGCAAGGCGAAGGACGCGGATTTTCTTATCATCGATTTTCTTATGATCCGCAGTGATTTTTAAGCGCGGGTGTTTGCCTGATTTGATGGGCGGGACGGTCCACCAAGCCCGTACAATAGCCCTACCCTCCGGAATGTGACATCATCTAAGGGATTGCGGAACGAGTCGAAGACTCGCAGGGAGGCTTAGCAAAAGGCCTTGGACGGATACGAGGTAGCAGGGGACATGGAACAAGGGGTGCGGGTGAGCGAGGCCAGCAGCGTGCTGACGCGAGAGGAAATTGCGAACCTGGCGGCCGAGGGCGGCCAATCGGCGGAGACGCTGATGAACGTGGTGGCGCTGATCGCCAAGCGATTTCGCACCGACGTTTGCTCCGCATATTTGCTGGAACCGGACCGCGCCAACCTGGTGCTGGCAGCGACCGTGGGCCTGCGGCGGGAATGCATTGGCAGCCTGCGCATGGAGGTGCACGAGGGGCTGACAGGACTGGTCGCCGAACAGGTGCAACCGGTAGCGGTGAGCCAGGTGAAGAACCATCCACGATTTAAGTATTTCCAGGACTCGGGCGAAGACGCGTATCAATCGTTTCTGGGCGTGCCACTGATCGACCGCGGAATTCTGCAGGGCGTTCTGGTGGTGCAGACGATTGAAGCGCGGGTGTTCAGCGCAGAGGAGATCCGCACGCTCGCCGAAGCGGCGACGCAGGTGGCGCCGGTGGTGAGCGAGGCGCGGACGCTCGACCGTTTCATTGCTCCGCTGCAGGAGCGTCTGTGGGCGCTGGCGCGCAATCTATGGTGGAGCTGGGACCACAATTCCTCCAGCCTATTTTTGGATCTGGATCCGGGGCGCTGGAGCGATCTCAATCACAATCCGATTACGCTGTTGAATGAAATTCCGCTGGCGAAACTGGAAACGCGGGCGGCGGAGTTGATGCTGCACAGCCGTGTGAACTACGCCTATCGCCGCATGCTGGAATACCTGGAGGCCGATCGCACATGGGGCACGCGACACGCGGGCGTGCTGCGGCCGCATCCGGTAGCGTATTTCTCGGCCGAGTTCGGGATTCATGAATCTTTGCCGGTCTACTCCGGCGGCCTGGGAGTGCTGGCGGGCGATCACATCAAGAGCGCATCGGATTTGGACATTCCGCTGGTCGGCATCGGGCTGTTTTATGGGCAGGGATATTTCCGGCAGCGGCTCGACGGGAACGGATGGCAGCGCGAAGAATATCTGGAGACCGACGTCAACCAGTTGCCGATGGAAGTGGCGATTGGCAAGGACGGGCGGCCAGTGGTGGTGGAGATTGAGACGCGCAGCGGCCGGATCCAGGCCAAAGTCTGGCGGGTGAAGGTGGGCCGGCGCGATCTGCTGCTGCTCGATTCCGACGTAGAAGGCAATGCTCCCGAAGATCGCGAGCTGACCTCGCGCCTTTATGGTGGCGACCTTCGCATCCGCATTCGGCAGGAATTGCTGTTAGGCGTGGGCGGATTGCGCGCGCTGAAAGCGCTGGGCATTTCCCCGGGCGTGCTGCATCTGAATGAAGGCCACAGCGGGTTCGCGGTGCTGGAAGCGATTCGCATGCGGATGGAAGATGAGGGCATCGCCTTCGACGCCGCGGTTCCGAGAGTCTCGCGCGAAGTGGTATTCACGACACACACGCCGGTGCCGGCGGGTCACGACCGCTTCGAAGCAAAACAGGTGGAAGAGCACATCGGTCCGCTGCGCGAATCGCTCGGGCTGTCGCAGGAAAGTCTGCTGGGGTTGGGACGGGAAAATCCGTCAAACTCCGACGAATTGTTTTGCATGACGGTGCTGGCGCTGCGGCTTTCGCGGCGGGCCAATGCGGTCTCCGCGCTGCACGGGGAAGTTTCGCGGGCGATGTGGACTGGACTGTTTCGGGGCAAGCCGGAAGATGAAGTGCCTATTGGACACATCACCAATGGCGTGCATGTTCCCTCGTGGCTGGCTCCGCAGATGTTCCGGTTGTACGACCGGCATCTGGGGACGGAATGGCTGCAGAGCGGCAGCGACGCCAAGACGTGGCAGGGCATTGAAAATGTGGACGACGGCGAGCTTTGGGAGACGCACCTCAACCTGAAATCGCAGCTCATCGAGTTTGTGCGACGCAGGGCGGTGGAGCAGGCGGAGCGGCGCGGGGAAACGCCGGAAGTGCTGCAACGGCTGGGACGCGTGCTCACTCCTGATGTACTGACGATCGGATTCGCGCGGCGCTTCGCGACGTACAAGCGGGCGAACCTGATCCTTACCGATATCGAGCGGCTGGCCTCGATGGTGAACGATCCGAACCGTCCGGTGCAGTTCGTGTTTGCGGGCAAGGCGCATCCTCTGGATGAGCCGGGCAAGCGCGTGCTGCAACAAATTGCCGAACTGATGCGCGATCCCATGTTCCGCGACAAGTTCGTCTTCGTGGAGGACTACGACATCAACGTGGGCCGCCATTTTGTGCAGGGCGTGGACGTGTGGCTGAATAATCCCCGGCGTCCTCAGGAAGCGTCGGGCACGAGCGGACAAAAAGTCGTGCTGAACGGCGGCTTGAATCTTTCTGTTCTCGACGGCTGGTGGGCGGAGGCCTACGACGGGATCAACGGCTTCGCCATCGGCGCGGGAAAAACGCATTCGAACATGAGCGTGCACGACACTCGCGATGGCGAAGATCTGATGCGCGTGCTGCGCGAAGAAGTGATCCCGCTGTATTACCAGCGCGATCGGGATGGCCTGCCGCGAGGCTGGATCAAGCGCATGAAGCGGACCATCCGCACGCTGGGCTGGCGCTTCAACGCGGACCGCATGGTGATGGACTACACCTCGAAGTGCTACGTGCCGGCCGCGGGCGGGACCTCGAGCGACATGCGGGCGAACGCGTAGAGGAATCCCGGTTAGGGACTGGCGGTTGCCCCACGCTTCGCGGTGTTCGGAAGCGTGGGCATCCCTGCTGCCGACATCAGGAGATTTTCCTGACCCGCAACTCCGCCTTCTGCGGTTCGTTCACCGCGACCGGACCGGGCTCGTCGTAAGCATAGTGTCGGAAGCTGCTCCAGGCCCATTCTTGCGGCTCCAGAACCAGGCCCCGCTTCACGGGGTTGCGGTGGATGTGACGTAACTTCTCGACCCTCTTGTGCTCCGAGAACACCACGAAATCGTAGAACCGTGACTGCCAGATCCGCCCGCGTTCCACCGGCGCCTGCCAAAGCGACAGCTGATTCGAATCCATCGTGCGGCGCAGGCGCGAAGCAGACGCCGGGCGAATCCCTGCTTCACCGCTTTCATCACCAGCGACGGGCCGCCGCGCTCGGGCTCGCTGATCAACAAGTGCACATGTTCTGGCATCACCACATATCCCGCAACTGCAAAGCAATAGCGTTGCCGTACTTGCTCCAGTACCCGCAGAAACAGATCGCGGTTCCGGGCACCACCCAGCAGCGGCCATCGCTGGTAACAACTGGTCGTGATGAAGTGCGAGTAGCCCGCACCATAGTATCGATGCAGCCGGTTGGGCATGGGCGACATGTAGCATGAATGCGAGAGCGGTGGCTGTGACGGCTGAACACTTGGCGATTGAGGCCGGTGGAAAAAGCGGCGGGAGTGCAGGCGCTCTTGGGAAAATCTTCTACGATTCGGCAGCATCGTGCCCACGCTTCGAACCCCACGAAGCGTGGGGCAGCCGGGTTCGTGGTGATGCGCACAGCAAGTCTGGGCCAGCCCCCTGCATTCCACGGGAGGTCCCTCGTCCCGCTGGTGAGAACGCGGGACTTCGGGATGACTCCTCTCGCAAATGTCGTGCTGCTAGGGGCGGGTGGCTCAGCCTTTGATGGAGACGCTGGCCAATCATTGCGAACCCATTGTGTTCTGAGGTGGCGTCAGCTGCGTACGCCTCGCTCTGCTCGGCGGGACGGACGAATGCGTCCGTCTCTATACGAGCATTCCTTGGTGAGAGAAAAGCCCCGCTTTTGCTAGATGGGCTTCGATATGCAGCGGGTGCCGAGCTTCGCTCGGCGAACAGCCGATGGCGGCTGTCCCCACATGGTTCTTGCTGAAAGCTGACGGCTGATAGCTGACAGCCGCTCTCAGCGATGTTTGATGAAGGCGCCCGTTTGCAGTTCGGCTATCGCCTGGCGTAGCTGCTCTTGCGTGTTCATCACGATGGGGCCGTACCACGCGACCGGCTCCTCGATCGGCTTGCCTGAGACCAGCAGAAAGCGGATGCCCTCATCGCCGGCCTGGACGATGATCTCGTCGCCGCGGTCGAAGAGCACGAGCGAGTGGTTGCCGACGTCGTAGACGGGCGGCGCGTCGGGCTTCTCGACCGACTCGGTCAGCACCGCGCGGGGATTCGAGGAGTCGCGGAACGTGCCGGAGCCGGCGAACACGTAGGCAAACGCGTTGCGCGTGGTCTCGACTTTGAGGCGCTTGCGCTGACCCGGCGGCAACCGAGATATCGAGGTAATTCGGATCGGCGGCCACACCTTCCACCGGTCCCTTCTTGCCCCAGAACTCGCCGCAGATGACGCGCACGCGGGTGCCGTCGTCGTCGGTGACCTCGGGGATTGCGCTCGAGGGAATGTCCTGGTAGCGCGGGTCGGTCATCTTCAGCGACGCAGGCAGGTTCGCCCACAGCTGGAAGCCGTGCATGCGGCCGTGGGCGTCGCCCTTGGGCATCTCCTGGTGCAGGATGCCGCTGCCGGCCGTCATCCATTGCACGTCGCCGGCGGTCATCTTGCCCTTGTTGCCGAGGCTGTCGCCGTGCTCGACCGAGCCGGCAAGCACGTAGGTGATGGTCTCGATGCCGCGATGCGGATGCCAGGGAAATCCCGCGAGGTAATCCTCGGGATTCTCGTTGCGAAAATCGTCCAGCAGCAGAAAGGGATCGAACTCTTTGGTCTTGCCGAAACCGAAGGCGCGCTGCAGTTTCACGCCGGCGCCTTCGATCGTCGGTTTGGGTTGAATAATCTGTTGTACTGGGCGGAGCGACATAGTTTTTCCTTCCTTGCTCGCGCGGCAATTGTTTTGAGGAGCGCCGCCGCGACGGTTATGCCTTGATGAACTGGACATCGAGCGTGATCGTGACTTCTTCCCCGACCAGGATGCCGCCGGTCTCGAGCGCGGCGTTCCAGGTCAGGCCAAAATCTTTGCGATTGATTTTAGTGGTCGCCGAGACGCCCCTACGGGTGTTACCCCAGGGATCTTTGCCCGGAGCCGTAGGTCCTTCCACGGTGAAGACCACGGGGCGGGTGACGCCGTGCAAGGTTAAATCGCCGGTCACAGACAACTCGCCATCGCCGACGCGGCTGACGCGGGTTGACGTGAAAGACAGCGTGGGAAACTTCTCGGCATCGAAAAAGTCGGCGCTCTTGAGATGCGCATCACGCTGAGGGTCGCGCGTGTTGATGGAAGCGGCGTCGATGGTGGCCTCGACGTGAGACTCGGTTAACGACTTTTCGTTCAGAGTCAGCGCGCCCTGAACGGCGGTGAACTGTCCCTTAACGTTGGAGATCATCATGTGTTTCACCTTGAACTCGGCAACCGTGTGGACGGGGTCGATGTTCCAGGTGGTGGTAGAGGTTGCGGTTTGGGGAGTTGCGAGGGTGGTCATTGGGATGTCCTTTCTTGCTCTCTTGGATTAGATGCCTTACACCGATATTCGTTGCAACGACTATATAGCCTAAAAAATCAACCCACCTGGCTGCGCGAAGCGCTCAGCAGCTCAGCCAGGGCCCGCAGGCGCTCGCGCCCGAGGTGGCCCAGCTGTTTGCGGTGGGTCGCGTGCACCGGCTCGTCGAGGCGGCCAAGGAGTTTCAGGCCCGCGGGAGTGATGCGGGCCATCACGGTTCGCCGGTCTTTGGTTTCGCGGCAGCGCGAGATCAGTTCGCGCTTTTCCAGCCGGTCGAGCAGGCGAGTAACGTCCGGGTCCCGGGTAATCATCCGGTTGGCGATTTCGCCACAAGGGAGTCCACCGGGGGAGCCGCGCAGGATGCGGAGCACGTTGTACTGCGTGGGGGAGAGGTCCTCGGTCTTGAGAATCCGAACCAGCCCCCGGGACAATAGGTCGGTGGTACGCAGCAGTTCGAGGAATGTCGCCTCTTCAGGACAGTCGCGACGGGCGCTTTTGCCGGGTTCGAGGGCTTTTGTCATCTGGATGTATATTATTCGTTGCGACGACTATTGTCAAGACGGATATTGCTGGGGCACCCCGATGGGATGGGTGACCTGCTCGGAACGGTGCCCGCCGGGCGCCGTGACGCTGACCGCGTAGAGAGTCTCAGATGCGGGTAAAGTCCGAAATCGCGTAACATAATCATCTGTGCACTTTTGGTGGCTGAACTTTTTTTGACCGATCTTTTGTTGGGCGATCTTGGGAGAAGGGCGTATCGATGCGTCGAAGAATCGAGTTCTGGCTGGGGGACATGTATGCCAAACGGACGGAGGGTCTCTGCCGCACATGAAGACCTCTGCCGACCTGCATTTCAAAACATATTTCCTTATCTTTTTGATGGTAATTTTTGGCCCGCTGGGTAATGTGTTTCTGGGCAAGGGGATGAAACAAATGGGTGGGTCGAGCGCGGGCCCAGCCCATGGGGCGATTGGCTTGGTTTCTCACGTGCTCACTTCGGGCACGATTTGGCTCGGTATAGGGTCTCTGCTGACTTTTTTTGTGGCTTACATGCTGGTGCTGTCCTGGGCGGATTACAGTTATGTTCAACCGGCATCTGCTGCAGCGTACGGCATGGTCGCCTTGCTGGCTCACTTCATCCTGCGTGAGGTGGTCACGCCGATGCGTTGGACGGGGGTAATACTTATCTGCTGCGGCGTCCTGGTGGTGGGACACACTCCTCCGCGCACAACGGATCGAGGCTGAATGCTAGCCCTGGTCCTCTATCTGCTAATTATTGGAGCCGGTACGGGCGGCGAATTATGCGTGGCGCGCGCCATGAAAGCGGTGGGCGAGGTAAAGGACTTTCGCCCCTCTGCTTTGCTGGCCTTGATCCCGCGCATTCTGCGAGTTCCGTGGATGTGGGCCGGTGTGGCGCTGATGGCAACGGCATTCTTCTCCTTGCTCGCGGTTTTATCCAAAGAAAACGTCAGTCTGGTGGTTCCGGTCACAGCCCTCAGCTACGGAGCGGGCGCGCTGGGAGGAAGACTTTTTCTCGGCGAGCAGGTCACTCCAAGGCGGTGGGCTGGGGTGCTTCTGGTTTGCGCTGGAGTCGCACTGGTGATTGTGGGACGGAGTTGAGGGATCGCAGCTCGCTTCTCGACATGAAGCACGGCGTTCTACCTAGAAATTAAATACACTGCAACTGCTAACAAATGCCTTAACATCGGAGTTAGATCGTCTGATTCACCGCTTATGGTTAGCAGATTTCGCGGTTCCACAGCTCCAGAAGTTCCAATCTCCGCGGGCCGGTTTGCTAGAATTCGAAAGCTGTTTCTGGAAGAGCAATAGAGGGTCACGCGCTTGTGTGGAATAGTTGGTTTCACTCACAAAAGTTGGCTGCCTGAGTCTGGCCGCATTGAGCGCGCCACCGCCGCGTTGATTCATCGTGGGCCGGATCAGCAAGGCATATTCCAGTCCAGCCTTTGCTCTCTAGGCGCCACGCGTCTCAAGATCATCGACCTCGCTTCCGGCGACCAACCCATCTTGTCTGACGATGAGGATGTCGCCATCGCGTTCAATGGCGAAATCTACAATCACCAAGAGCTGCGCCTCGAACTGCAGGAACTCGGCCATACTTTTCATTCTCACTGCGACACGGAAACCGTTCTGCGAGCTTTTCTGGAGTGGGATACGGATTGTTTTGCCCGCCTGCGAGGCATGTTCGCCATCGCGTTGTGGACGAAATCGACGAAACGCCTGGTGCTGGCCCGAGACCGCATGGGAATTAAGCCGCTGTATTTGGCGCGACGCGAAGACGACTTGTTCTTCGGCTCGGAACTCAAAGCGATTCTGATCCATCCTGAGATTGACCGGCGTCTCAGTCTGGAAGGCCTCGATTGCTATCTGTCGTTGAACTATGTTCCCTGCCCCTGGACGCTGGTCGAGGGCGTGGAAAAACTTCCTCCGGGGTACTGGCTGGAGTGGCGGGACGGTGAAGTCTTCTCCGACTCCTATTGGCAACTGCCATTCGGGGTTCGTCGCGATTGGACTCTGGAATCTGCCCGTGAGGAATTGGACGGTCTGCTGCGACAATCGGTACGCGAGCACTTGATCTCTGACGTTCCGGTGGGCATGTGGCTGAGCGGAGGAATCGATTCTTCCACCATCTTGCACTATGCCGCTGAAAGCGGCGCGCCTCTGAAGACTTTCTCAATTTCATTTCAAGGACGAAGCTTCGACGAAACCGCCTACATCCGTCAGGTCGCACAGCGATATCAGACCGAGCACGAAGAGTTGGATCTGAATCCGGAGACAAGCCTGCGGGAGGTGATCGAGGAGTTCGCGTATTACTCGGATGAACCTTCGGCGGACGCGGGGGCGCTGCCCGTCTGGTTACTTTCCAAGCTGAGCAAGAGCAGAGTCACGGTCAGTCTGAGCGGCGAGGGAGCGGACGAACTCTTTGGGGGCTACCTGACGCATCGCGCGAACCGCGTGGCCGCTCTGGCGCGTCGGTTACCGCAAACGGCTATCCATCTCGCGCTCTATGCGCTGCGCGGCTGGCCGGTCTCGGACGAGAAGATCAGTCTCGAATATCAGCTGAAGAGATTTCTAGAAGGCTGCCAGATGGCTCCCGAGCGCGCGCATGTGTACTGGAATGGGACTTTCAGCGACACGCAGAAAGCCGCCCTGCTGTGCACGGAACTTCCAACCGCTCTGAATCAGGTTCTAGCCGAACTGGGCGGACGATCCTCAACCCCTGACGATCTGGCGCGATTCTTGTGGTTCGATCAGAAATATTTTCTTCCCGACGACATTCTGAACAAATCCGATCGCATGAGCATGGCCCATTCCCTGGAAGTGCGACCGCCTTTTCTTGATCATCGGATCGTCGAATTCGCTGCCTCGTTGCCGGCCTCGTTGAAGATTCGCGGTTCGGAGCAAAAAGTTATTCTGAAGGAATTGATGCGAGGCAAGCTTCCGGCTTCCGTTGTTCGGCGAAAGAAAGTCGGATTCGACATTCCGGCGCACGATTGGCTTCGCGGACCGCTGCGATCGCTGATGACGGATGTTTTGCTGGACGGTGCTTCCAATTATGCTGGTTTATTCCGGCGGGAAGTCATCGAGACGTATATCCGCCAACATGTGGAGAGACAAGTCAATGTCGGATATCACTTATGGGGCCTGATGGTGCTGTTTCTGTGGATGAAAAGGTGGAACATTCAAGTAGCGGCGCCCCGGGAAACGAGCCTTTCGATACCGGAAAAAACCGGTACCTATTCTTAGGCGTGCTACTGGTCGCCGGGGCCGTCTACTTGGGCTGCATCATCTCGCCTCCATCGCTGATGGATGACGTGGATGCGGTGCAGGCCCAGATTTCCCGAAATATGCTGACCTCGGGCGACTGGGTGACGGCGCGACTGGATGGCGTCGTGTATCTGGAGAAGGCTCCGTTTGTGTACTGGGCCATGGCTGCGAGCTACGTGATTTTCGGTGCGCATGACTGGGCGGCGCGCATTCCCATTGCGTTGTCGGCCATGGGACTGTGCTGGTTGACGGCTGCCTTTGGCACCTGGGCGTTTGGCAGGCGAGCCGGATTCTACGCCGGTCTATGCATGGCTACATGCATTGGATTGTTTTTGTTCACGCGAGTGCTGATTCCTGACGTCATGCTGACGTTCACGGTCGCTCTCGCGATATGGGCCATTCTCCGCGTATTGGACGAAGCCGAACCGCATCCCCGTTTTTGGGCGTTCCTGTTGGCCGCGAGCCTTGGGCTGGGTCTGCTGCTAAAGAGCCTGATCGGAGTTCTGTTTCCGGTGGCGGCTGGAGTGATCTATCTTTCTATTACTCGTCAGCTCTTTTCCGCCGAAACATGGCGGCGGTTACGGCCGTTCAGCGGATTGCTGATTATTCTGCTCATCGCTGCGCCCTGGCACATTCTCGCAACCTTGCGTAATCCACCTTATTTCGCCTTCACCCTTCATAGCGGGCCCGGGCAATACCATGGTTTTTTGTGGTTTTTCTTCATCAATGAGCAACTACTGCGCTTTCTGAATTTACGCTATCCTCGGGATTACAATACGGTTCCGCGCCTTTACTTCTGGGGGCTCCATTTCGTTTGGTTATTTCCCTGGAGTGTTTATTTCCCTGCCATTGCAAAGCTGTCTTTCAAGCCCGTCGACCGCGCGGGGCGCACGCGGCTTATGGCGCTTTGTATGGCGGGATTTGTCCTGGTCTTTTTCACCTTCTCCACTACCCAGGAATATTATTCGATGCCCTGCTATCCAGCGCTTGCACTCCTTTTAGGGTCGGCCATGGCGACCGGAAGCGCTTGGATCAAGCGCGGCACTCGTGCCCTCTCGCTGGTGGCAGCGTGTGCCGGGATCGCAACATTAACTCTATTTTTTCTTACCCGCCACATGCCCGCGCCAGGAGATATTTCGCAGGCGCTTAGCCAGCATCCCGGCGCTTATAAGCTATCGTTGGGGCACATGCAGGATCTCACTCTGGCATCTTTCGCCTACCTGCGCTTGCCCCTACTGCTGGCGGCCGTGGCTTTCTGTCTGGGTGCTGTGGCAATCTGGAAATTTGCCGACCAGCGTGCATTTCTGGCAGCCGCTCTGATGATGATTCTGTTTTTTCATGCGGCTCGCCTGGCCATGGCGGTCTTCGATCCCTTTATGTCTTCGCGGCCGCTCGCTCAGGCAATTCTGAAATCGCCGTCGGGAACATTGCTCATCGATCGCCACTATTACTTTTTCTCGTCCATCTTCTTCTACACCAACCGCACCGCAATGCTGCGGAACGGCCGATTCTTTAATCTGGAGTATGGAGCTTACGCTCCCGGCGCACCGGATGTATTTATCGACGATACGCAATTCAAGGATCTCTGGCTCAAGCACGAGCGTTCCTACATCGTTGCCAAAGAAAGCGTGGTTCCGCAGTTGGAATCGCTGGTTGGCGCCGCGAATCTGAATCTGGTATTGGCCAGCGGCGGGAAAGTACTTTTCACGAATCATCCCATCGCCGCTTCCGAAGGGCCGGTCACGAGGGCGCTGGGCGCTGGGTAAGAGGATTTGCAAGGTTTTCCGGAGCCGGCTGAATTCTGTGATCATTTTCAGGAAAGGTTAAGGAGAGTATGAGAATTGCAGTGTTGGGAGGGGATGGCTACTGCGGTTGGGCAACGGCTTTATACCTGTCCATGAAGGGACATGCCGTTGCGATTGTCGACAACTTTGCGCGACGGCAGTGGGACCACGAACTCGGGGTTCAGACGCTAACGCCCATCCGGCCGCTTGCGGATCGCTTGCGGGTTTGGCAAAGACTCACGGAAAGCCCGATCGAGTCCTTCGTGGGCGACGTAACCGACTATGACTTTCTCTCGTCGGTGATCAAGAGTTTCGAACCGGAAGCGGTAGTCCACTTCGCTGAACAACGCGCCGCTCCCTACTCCATGATCGACCGCAAACACGCGGTTTTCACCCAGGTAAACAACGTCGTAGGGACCCTCAATCTGCTATTCGCTTTGCGCGAGTTTCAGCCCGATTGTCACCTCATCAAGCTCGGCACCATGGGTGAGTACGGCACGCCCAATATCGATATTGAAGAGGGCTACATCACCATCGAGCACAACGGCAGAAAAGACACAGTGCCGTACCCCAAGCAGCCCGGATCGTTTTACCACCTTTCGAAAGTGCATGACAGTCACAATATTATGTTCGCCTGCAAGACCTGGGGATTACGCGCCACGGACCTCAACCAGGGCGTCGTGTACGGCACCTTGACGGACGAAGTAGGGCTGGATGAAGAGCTCATTAATCGCTTCGACTACGATGAGGTGTTTGGGACCGTCCTTAATCGCTTCTGCATTCAGGCCGCTATCGGATACCCCCTCACCGTATACGGCAAGGGAGGGCAAACCCGCGGGTTCCTGGATATTCGCGACACGGTGCGCTGCGTCGAGATTTCCTGTTTGAATCCGGCCGCTCAAGGCGAGTGCCGGGTGTTCAACCAGTTCACGGAACAATTTTCAGTTCTCGACCTGGCACGAATGGTCCAGAGCGCGGGCGAAAAACTGGGTCTGACGGTTACCGTCGAGCACCTGTCCGATCCGCGAGTCGAGAAGGAAGAGCATTATTACAATGCAAAGCACTCAAAACTGATTGAACTCGGTCTGGAGCCGCATTTGCTTTCCGACTCTCTGTTAGATTCGCTGATGAATGTGGCAATGAAACATCGCGATCGCGTGGATACGGCTGTGATGCTACCGCGAGTCAACTGGCGACAGCCCTCGAACCAGCGTCGGGCGGAAACCGATCACGAACCAGTGCTTGAGATCGTGGGAGGATCGGGGGGAAGAAATAGCGGAAATGATGGTTCCGGGCAGCGGCTTCGTGCCGGGTTAAAGACAAAAGTCAGGAGCTGATGAGTGGCCCCATGGCCTAGACGGTGTGTGCCGGATCGCGAGGCGCCACGGGCACGAGTTTGCCATCGAGAATGTAATACTCGACGTTGCGCCAGCGAATACTGTTGCGCGAAAAACTGGTCAGCCAGATGCAGAAAGCCAGCGCGTCCCACAGCGGAATCAGGGCTAACTTCTTCCCAAGCGCATCCTGCTTGAGACCCCAGCTTCCAACCATCGACGTCATTGCAAATCGCATCGCAAGATAGCCGCCGAGGTACCCCAGCGCAACTCCGAGGGTGGGCCGAGCCGCGATCGCCACCAGGCACCAAGGCAACCCTAAAGTGAAAATCAGCCCGAAGTGTCCCCATGGCCGTAAGTGCCGCATGACCACGATCCAGCGCAGCCGCTTGTGAAACAGATCCCGCAGGGAGCCGTAATCTGCCACCGTCAAAATCGTGTAGGGAAGAAGTTCAACGTCGTAGCCCTGCTCGGCGATCAGCCGGCCCACCAGCAGGTCATCCGCTGGACGGTTCTTGATCGCCTCGTAACCACCGAACCCGGCCAGCCGCTCGCGAGTGGTGGCGATGGTTGGCCCCAGGGCAAATTTCACTCCCTCGAGTTGCCACGCTACTATGATGCCCACGTAGAAGTCAGAAAACATGCCGATCGACTGGAGGCTGTCCGTGAAATTCTTGTCTTCCGCCGCGACATAAAAACAGGTCACGGCTCCCACCTTGGAGTCGGACAAGGGAGCCACCACTTTGCGCAAGTAATCGGGCGTTACTCGCACATCGCTGTCGCTGATCACCACAACTTCATGCTGCGCTTCGCTGACCAGGCGCGCCAACTTAATCACTTTGTCATTCGACCCCGCTCCGCCCGAGCGGAATAAGACCCGAATGGAACGTTCCGGAAAATCGTGCACCAGCGTCTCCAGGATGGGGACCGCGGGATCATCCTCTTCACCCACGCAAAAAACGATTTCGTAGTCGGGATAGTCTTGCTTGCAGAAGCTGGCGAAGTTTTCGTAGGCCCCAGGATCAAGCCCGCGAATCGGTTTCAAAATACTTACCGGTGGCGCATAGCTATGACCCGCTGCGCCCCGAGGCGCGGAGCGGCGAAAAAATCTCCATATACTAAAGAGCGAAATCCAGTAATAAATAAAAGGAATGGCGGCGATGGCCAGGACGCCGTAGCGGGCAGCAGAGATCATTGGGCGCCTCGCGCGCCTGGGACGGATGGAGCCGGCAGGGCTAACAAGGCCTCGCGCTGGCTGCCAAGCACCTTGAGTGCGATAGTCACTCTGGTGCTTATTGAGGTTGTTCTTGAAACTAAATATCTCAAATGCTTGCTCGTCCGAACGATTTTCGCTTTGGTGAGCATAGCAAAAAGGCGCACCATGCTGCTCTGTCGCCGCCGGTTTATTTCCTCTCACCGCAGATCCCTGGCGGGAGAAAAGCTCCTCACAGCGAACAAACCACATGGAGCCCTGATCGTCCTGCACGATCTGGATCACCCTGGTTTGTGATAACTCCTCGTCTTTGGAGAGTCGCGTGAAACGGATCCCTTTCCCACTGACCACAGGGAGGGTGATAGTGCGAGGATCTACATGCGCCTGCGGCGCGGTTCCTACATTATTGGGCTGATTGTCGGGGCGGCCGCTCCAAGCAGGTAGTCACGTACTGTAGATAGCAGAAATCGAGAGACTGGCGGAGAGGGAGGGATTCGAACCCTCGGTACAGGTGTTAGCCCGTACAACGGTTTAGCAAATTCAACCCGTCCCCTACCTATTGCACGGAATCAATCAGTTACGGTCTCCTCAGGTGCCCTTAGTCGGGCAGAATTAGGGTGTTCGGCAGCTCTGTATGCACCGCAATATGCACCTCAGTCAGCAGAGTTAACTCAGCGGGCAGAAAACTGGGAACCTCAACTCACTGCTGTCCAAATTAACCAGGATTGGGGAGTGGGAGTAGGGGAAATTGGGGCATTTTCTGCTTCTCGGTGGTCGTTCCCAGGTTGAGGTTGCCATTCTGCTGTCCAAGTTGGGTTACCAGGAAAGCGGGATTTGTTCGGCGATGCGAGCGAGTTGGGGCGGGGGTTGAAAGGGTTGATCGATCCAGGAGAACAGATCGCGATAGACGAACAGTTGCTGGCGCAGCAGAGCGGCGAGATTGGACAGGCTCCAACCGAAGCGGGCACGCAGTTGCAGGTACTTGAGCAGGAGCATGGCAATCAGCGCGGTCCAGACCTGAATCTGCAGCGCATTGGCGCTGGTGCCAACGAAAGTTTTGATGCGGAGGTTTTGTTTGAGCGCCTTGAAAAACAATTCGATCTGCCAGCGCTGACGGTAGATAGCGGCGACCGTGGAGGCGGCAAAGCGGCGATGCTTGGTGAGAAACACCAGGGTGCGTTGCTGCGCGTCGTCCCAGACCTCGATGCGGCGCAGGAACAGATCGCGCTCGCCGCTGCGGGCCAACTTGTACAGAAAGATGATCTCATCGTGCTGGACGGGGCCGCGCTCGGGCACGGGGCGGCGTTCCACAACGCCGTAATCGGCGTTGTCCTTCATGCGGGTGACGAAGTACACGCCGTCGGCGTCGAGCGCAGAGAACCAGGCATAGTCGGTATAGCCACGGTCGAAGACCACGATGGCGCCGGGATCGAAGCGCAGCGTGCGGGCCACGCGGCTCTCATGCATGCGGCCTTCGGTGACGAGGGCAAAACTGGGCAGCAGCCCTTGATGATCGAGCAGCAGATGCAGCTTCACGGCGCCCTTGGTGCGCCGGTACTGCGCCCAGTCGAAGACGCTGGCGCAGAGTTCGATCAGGGTGGCGTCCAGGCTCAGCAGTTTGTTCTTGAAGCGGAAACCATGCGGACCGGAAGCTTCGCGGCAGCGGCCCAGCAGTTGATAAAACACGGCGCGGTACAACTCCCAGGGCCGATGCTCGTTGGCATAGGCCAGGGTGGAGCGCTTGGGCGCATCCGGCAACCCCAGGTGCCGCAACTTGCCTTCGCTGGCGGCCAGTCCGCCGCAAATCTCGCGCAAGGACTGGGCCCGCCCCAGGTGACAGAACAACATGGCCACGAACTGTCCCCAGCAACTGAACCCGCGAGCGTGGCGCTCGGCCCGGTGCTCGGCGACCGCCTGCTCGAACTCTTGGCGGGAAAACAACTGCAACATCTGGCTGAAAATGCTGGATACTCGTATCACGGCGGTGGTGGCCCTCCCTACGATTCACGTCTCGCAACGCAAACCGTAGCAGAGTTCTACCCCCGCCGCTCAAAACCTAATTTGGGTAATAATATACTTGACTGACTGTTACTTTCCTGCTACTGTGTGTGCATGGAAAGCCCAAAGACACTACAGCAAGCCATTCAGTTCTTCGCCGAATACGAAAACTGCCGCCAGTTCATGATCTCCGTGCGCTGGGCGGATGGCAAGGTGCGCTGCCCCTACTGCGGTTCCGAGAAAGTTTCCTATCTCGAAAAGGCGCGGCTCTATCGCTGCTACGGCGATCATCCCAAGCAGAAATTCTCGCTGAAGGTTGGAACTGTTTTCGAGGATTCTCCTATCGGTCTCGATAAGTGGCTTCCTGCTCTGTGGCTGCTCGTAAGCTGCAAGAACGGTATCAGTTCCTACGAAGTTGGCAGCGCACTCGGCATCACCCAAAAATCCGCGTGGTTCATGATGCACCGCATCCGGCTCGCTATGCAGTCCGGCTCCTTCAAGAAATTGGGAAGCGACGGCGCCGAAATCGAAGTGGACGAAACCTTCATCGGCGGCAAAGCGCGAAACATGCACCTCAGCGAGCGCAAGCGCCGTATCACTGGCACTGGCGGGAAAGACAAAACTGCCGTAATGGGAATCCTTGAGCGCGGTGGCGAAGTGCGCACCGTCGTAGTAGCGAATCGCCGCAAGACCGTATTGCAACGCGAAGTAAAACAGCATGTCCAAGCTGGCTCGGCTCTCTACTCCGATGCGCTGAAATCCTACGAAGGATTGGAAACTGACTACGCGCATCAGGTGATCGATCATGCCGTGCAATACGTCGATGGACGCGTGCACACAAACGGCCTTGAGAATTTCTGGTCGCTCCTGAAGCGCGGCATCTCGGGAACCTACGTGAGCGTCGAACCGTTTCATCTATTCCGCTATCTTGATGAGCAGACTTTCCGTTACAACAATCGCAAAGATACAGACGGCAACAAGGTGGAAAACGCGGATCGTTTCAAGCTGGCACTCTCTCAGATTGTAGGCAAGCGATTGACCTATGCAGAGGTGACTGGCAAGGTGGGAGTTTCGGCTTTCTAATCCTTTGCGTGGGAAGCGCGGGAAGAAGCCTGCTTCCGCTTCTTCGCCCGCTTCTCGGCATCGAGTTTAGCTTTAATTTCAGAGTGCGGCACTGCAACAAGTCGCCGGACGAAATCTTTGAACTGGCCAAAGTCACCTGTCGGATTCTTCGCGGGACTCTTCGGGTGATTTGCCATTTGTATACGAGCCCGTGCGTTTTTGATTTTAGCACAGGAGAGTATACGTGTATGCCGGAGCCGCGATGGTTTTCTCTTGGCCGTATTTTCACGAGAGGACATCTCAAGAATCGAGTCGTGATGACAATACGCGTATACCTCGATGAAAGCGAGGGTGACGCCGCCTACGTAGCTTCGGGTTGGGCCTGTCGAGCCGAGCAATGGGATTGCATTTCTGAAGCATGGCAAGCGGTTCTGGACTCAAGCCCAAAGATTTCATATTTCAAGATCAATGAGGCTATGGGACTAAAAGGCCCGTTCTTGGGATGGTCCGACGCAGCGCGAGATGAAAAGGTAATAGCGCTAGCAAGAACAATCCCGCACGAAGATGGTTTTTTTGGACATGGCTGCTACGTAGCCCGCAGCGACTTTGAAACAGTCAAGGATCAAGTGCGCAAGCGTTACCAGCGACCTTACTTTTTCTGTGTGGCTGCCGCAATCGTCCTTGCCGTCGCTGGCGAATATCAGATCATCGGAGCGGACAAGATCGACTTCGTTCTTGATCGCAGCAAAGACTCTAGTCGTATGCGAAACCTTTTCTATTCTGATCTCAAACCGCGATTTCCGCGACTTGGTGAATGCACAGACCTAGATGATAAAGAAACCTTTCCACTTCAGGCTGCTGATCTTAACGCCGCTATAATCCGCCAGTTGTATGAAGACACACCCCGACCGCTGCCCGGAACTTCCCAGTTAAAGGGGATTTTTGAAGCATGTTGGGAACTAAAGCCCACAGCGCTACAGGATATGATCGGAACCACATTGTTTAAGAAGAAACGAAAATCCCACGCGTGAGAGTATAATTCGCGGCGCTATGAACAAGCCTGCGACTTCGCTTTTCTGTTTATTCTTGCTCTCAATATGCGCCGCTGCGCAACCGGCATCCGCCCCAGAGCCGGAGAATTTCGCCACCAGCGGCAATGCTTTTCTCCGTGTATGCGAACCCGCGAGCCGCGCTGGTCACTTTGCCTGCACGGTCTATGTCATTGGCGTGGGTGATGGAGCAGAAATGTTGAGCGAGGAGCGACTCCATGAACCGCTCTACTGCCCCAGCCCAGACGTAGAGAACGGGCAAAAATATCGTATCGTGGTCAAGTACATCAAAGAGCACCCCGAAAGGGTGGATTCACAGACTCGTGTGCTCATCGTGGATGCATTGACCGCTGCTTTTCCGTGTCATCCAGCCAAGTAACAGACTGCGGCCTATGCCCAAACCTTACCACCATTCGGCTCGGCATTCCTAGCTCTTGTCAAAAGTTCATCGCCCAGCTGTTCAGGGCTTCGCGGTTGTCCGCTGCTATCGACGAAATATCCCGCGCCGTTTTCGTGGACGCGTAGTTCATACATGCCTTCGTGGCTTCCGCATCTCCATAACAGCGCATGTCGAGTTTCTGAGTACTTCACATAGACACGGGCGCGGCGTCCGTCTTTAGAGACAATTGAGAAGCTCGGGATTTTCGACATGAAATCCTGCTCCTCTTGGACGCTGGTATCAGGGAAAAACATCATTCCTTCGGCTGGATTCAGTTTGCTATATTTCTCAACTTCAGTTTTCACGTAAGCCTTCACCGCATTGAAGCAGCCTCTCCCAATTTCATCCTTCAGGTGCTTGTCCCATGCGGCAAGCTCGTTGGTTACGTTCTCTGCCTCTTGCCGATCCCGATCTTTGCGGGCTTGATCTTCTGCCCAACCCATAATTCTGGATTCTATACTGCCCTCGATTGAAATGGCACTCTCCCTGGTCCCACGAAGGCAACGGCAAAATTTTTGAAATTTTACCCCCTGTCACGGCACTTTCCATTCTATAGTCAGTCAGATATATTAGTACCCTAATTTGGACAAAAGTGAGGGGATCTACTACATCTCGGGCACTGGCGCCAACGACGGATATCCGAAGGAAGATCATGTGCTTGTGACTGATCCATTCGAAAAGCACGTGACCCGCACCATGGACGCGCTTAAGCGGTCGGTCGAGCGCGCTGGCAGCACCATGGATGACGTCCTCCATCTCCAGGTTTTTCTCTGCCTGCCGCTGGCCGAAGGTATCTCGACGCCGACCGGCAAGGCCCGGTTCGATGCCCACAAGGCGCAATACGACGCGTTGAACAAGATCTACGGAACCTATTTTTCGCCCGGCAAGGCTCCGTCGCGCGCCTGCATGGCGCTCGCATGGATTCCTGGGGATTCCTTGATTGAGATCGTCGGCAGCGCAAGAGTTGTGAATCCCCCCACTCCGGCTGCGGATAAGTAAAGTGCAGGATCGGCCGAAAGAAGGTTAGCAATGAAGTTTGGTTGGAGCCGCCGTTCATTTCTCGCCGCGATGGGAGCGGCCAGCAGCTTGTTCGCTCCCGCCGGACTGAAAGCCGCCAGCATCTTCGGAAAAAAGCGCAAGTCAGCAGCCCATCCGTTTCTTGACGGCGCTCCGATCGTCCCCATCACGACCGGCCTCGGTTCCACTGGAGACATTTATGCGGAGCTTGGCGTGACGCCTCTTATCAATATCAACGGCACCGTTACCGTCATTGGTGGATCGGTCATGCGCCCTGAAGTCATGGAGTTGATGCGGCGGGGGAATGAGCACTTCGTCCTGATCGACGAACTCGAGATCGCAGCTGGAAAGTTCATAGCGAACCTTTGTAAGTCTCCGCCTGGTTACACCGGACTCGTGACAGCGGGAGCGGCCGCGGCCCTGGTTGTCGGTTACGCCGGCATGATGACCGAAGACCTCGAACCTCGCATGCGCTCTATTCCCGATGTTGACGATTTCCCCAGAAATGAAGTCATCATTCAGAAAAGTCATCGCTACCCGTTTGACCACCAAATCCGGCAGACCGGCGCAAAGCTGGTAGAGGTCGAGACGCGCGAGGAGATGATTGCGGCCATCAACCCGAAAACGGTAGCGATTCACTTCACAAATATTCTGTCCGACAAAGGCCAAGTGAGCGGGCCTGAAACCGTCGCCATTGCCCAGGAGCACACGCTTTTTACGTTTAACGACGCAGCCGCGGACGTGCCGCCCGTGGCAAGGCTCTGGGAGTATCCTGCGCTTGGTTTCGACATGGTCGCTTTCAGCGGCGGCAAGGATATCCGAGGCCCGCAAGCAGCAGGAATTCTGATCGGCAGGCAGGACTTGATGCATTACGCTTTGCTCAACATGAGTCCTCAGGAAGACCGCATCGGGCGATGCTGCAAGGTTGGCAAGGAGACGGTTTTCGGCATGCTCAAGGCGCTCGAGCTTTTTGTCAATCAGGACTACGATGCAACCCTTCGCACATTTGACGAGCGCGCCCAGGTCATCACCGATGCGATTCAAAGATTCGGAGTGACGGCGCTACCCCGGCAGTTCAACCCGCAGGCTCTCGGTAACGTAACCCCGCGTTACAGCTGGAAGATTGATCGCTCCAGGCTAAACATTAGCGGTCAGGAACGTCATGCAGAAATTGGCCGACACTCGGCCCCTTGGGATTGGCAGCATGGGTGCCGGGGTGAGCGGCATGCCCGGGCGGAGTCCGAATGGGGCCCCTACTGAAATTCACGCCAGTCATCATGGCCCTCCGCGCGACCCGGACAGCTTCGGTTTTGCAGTCTGGCAACTCAAAGACGGCGAGGATAAACTGATCGCCAACCGACTGGTTGAGATCTTCAGCGAAGCGCCGAAGGCTTAGTTTCTCGGATGATGAATGAGCAAGCTTGCAGCACCCGGTGCCTAGGGGTGCGGCGCGTCTTTCAACTCCGGCGCAATCTCGTAGGCCTTGTTGAATTCTGCACGTGATCCTGCTTCATTTCCTTCCTGTTGTAGCGCCAACGCCAGATTGTAGTGCGCTTCCGCATACCTCGGCTTAAGACGCACCGCATCGACAAACTCCTTCTGCGCCCCCCGAACGTTGCCCGCTTGCAACAGCACTAATCCGAGATTGTTGTGACCCTCCGCGAAGTTCGGATCGCGTCGCACCAGCTCACGGAATACATTTGCGGCGCTGGTGGTGTCATTTTTCTGGCTGAGCGCCAATCCCAGCTGAACCCGCGCATCGGTATACTCCGAATTGAGACTGATGGCTTCTTTCAGTTCGCTGATACCTTCGTCCACTCTGCCCGATTGCGCCAGGGCCAAACCGAGATCATAGTGCGCCTCCGCCAGGTCGGGATCGCACATGGTTGCCTGCCGGAATTCCTCGAGCGCGTGCGTGCGCTCGTTCTGCCGCCAGTACAGCAGGCCGAGGCTCGCGTGGGCCTGTGCGTAGTCCGGCTTCAGCTCCAGTGCTTTCTCGAACGCTGTCAGAGCCTGCTCCGCGTCCCCCTTGCGCTCCCATGTGAGGCCCAGGTAGTAGTAGCCGGTCGGTAACTCGGGGCCCTTCTCAATGGCCTTTTGAAAGAACCCAAGAGCTTCATCGAGTTTGTTGTCCTGTAGAGCGCCTACGCCCTGAAGGGTCAGCATTTTCGCCTCCGCCAGGCGCGCACGGAACCGCCGTAGCCCGCTGATCTCGTTCAGTTCCTTTTGGGCCGCTTCTCTCTGGCCCTGGTCCCGCAAGGCGATGCCGAGGTTGTAATGCGCGTCTTCGTAGTCAGGTTTCAGCTCGATGGCGCGCTGGAAGGCCGCGATGGCGCCTGCCAAGTTGCCGCCTGCCTTCAGTTCCTTACCAAGATTGAATTGTGCTCGGGGATCACGAGGATCAATCGCCACCGCTTTGCGGAATTCCTCTAAGGCGGCAGCGTGATCGCCTTGGCGGCGCAGCGTCACACCCAGAAGCATGGTTGCGGTCGTAAACCGCGGATTCAACTGCAGGGCGCGGCGAAACGCGGCCGCTGCAGCGGGAAGATTGGCCAGCTGTCCTTCGGCCAGCCCCAACTCAGTATAGAGTTCCGCTGAGGGCTTCGATGCGATTGCTCGCTGAAGTTCAGCCTTGGCGGACGAAGGATTGCTCTGCTCCAGATAAATCCGCGCCAGCAGCCGATGTGCCGCGGCGTTTCCGGGGGCGAGCCGTACGGCAGTCTGCAGTTCCTTTGTGGCGGCAGGTTGATTGTGAAGATCGTACCAGGCAGCGCCCAATCCGTATTCGGCATCAGCCCATTTGGGTTTGAGGTGTAGCGCTTTCCCAAACTCGTCCACTGCCTGCTGCGCTTCACCCTTGTATTTAAGAGCAACGGCTAAGTTGTAGTGCGTAAGGGCATCGTTGGGCTGGAGCTGCAGCGCGTTCCGATAGCTGGCGATGGCTTGATCCCATGATTTTTGGCGGGCAAACTCGGTTGCCTCACGGCGGTAGGTTTCCGCTGTTTGCGCAAGACAAGATGCTGCCATCATGAGCGCCAAGAACAGGGAACCCTTCATGACCATAGCCTAGCACCGCTAGTCCGGCGGGAGTTCTTCCTTTTGGAGTGATTGCAACAGGCAAAAAAATTGCGGACGAGGCGTCGAGCCCCGCCCGCATGATTACCTGAGCGCATCACCAGATGAACTTCGCACTGACCTGCCCAATGCGTGGATCGCGGGCGTTGGTGATATTTCCGAAGCTTCCGCTGCTGATATCCCCGCTCGGATTCGTGAATTGCGCGTGGTTGAAAATATTGAAGAATTCAGCCCGAATCTCAAACGACTTGGCTTCGGTGACCGGGATGATCTTCTGCAACCCGAAATCGGTGTTGTTGAAGCCGGGGCCGTGGAAGAATCGCCGATTCGCGGTGCCGAAGGTGCCACAGTCAGGGCTTGGGGTGGTCCCAGTGAAATAGCAGTTGGTCGCGACAAATGCGCTCTGGTCAAAATATGTGAAGGTGCCAGGGGTATCGCGAGGGTTGCGTTTGTGAATCGGTCCCACGAGATTCGGCATATCGGTGGAGGGACTGCCAGCAAGGGAGCTATCTGACTGGCACGGCTGCGGTGTGGCCAGGGCCAACCCCGGACACAGTTGTGTGGCGTCTGGTTGAGAGGGGTCTATGGGGTTCGCTTGACCCATCTGTATCGGAAATCCCGTCGCGAATCGGGTAATGCCCTGAATTTGCCAGCCTTCGGTCAGTCTTTTGGGCAAGCGCTGGAAAGCCCGACGGAAGGGAAGTGCCCAAATGTAGCTGGCCACGAAATTCTGATGAACATCAGTCGACGATAGCCCACGGCTCAGCTTTGGGTTGGCGAAATTGACCAGATCGTTAAACCCCGACGCATCATCCAGGCCTTTGGCTAGCGTGTAAGCAGCCAGCAAGGTTACATCGCCGGCTTTGCGTTCCAACGTTATCTCACCGGAGTTGTAGATGGAATTTGCCACCAAGCGGGTGTAGGTGTTGCCATAGCCAAAGCAGATGGTCTGGGCTGCGGGGCAGTAATTCGGATTTAAAAGCTTATCCCTGGTGCCGTAAACTATCGGACCGGTACCAAGCTGAAAGGTGTCCTGTTCAGCATTCGGCCCACATCCGACGGAACCGCTCGACGTATCGCTATACCCTTGCGCGGTGAGCTGCATACATAACGCAGCATCGCCGGGGTTGGCTTCGGATTGCGATATGAGCCTGTGGCCTTCGGTCCCCACGTAAGCTATGGTCAGCACAGTCGACCTGGTCAGCTCGCGTTGGATAGAAAGATTGAAATGCTCGGCATAGGCAAGCTTGTTGTGAGTGTCGTATCCGGGGAAATAGGACATCGGCTCGTAAACCGCAAAACTCAGCGTCTTATTTGCCGGGCTGCCCGGAATCGGGACGGTGAACGGGAACCGCTGTCCCTCGCCGTCGGTACCTCCGTCCAGCCGATTTCGGAACGGCTCCGCAAACGGAACGGGACCCGGACTGCTCCAGTACAAGCCAAAGGGAGCATCGGCCACCTCGTAAAACAGGTTCAGATCTTCAATTGACGTGTAGTAGATCCCGTAGGCTGCGCGAATACTGGTCTTTCCCGGCCCGCCAAAGACCTTTCCCAACACCCCGTCGCTGAAATCAGGGGAATAGGCAAGGCCGAGGCGCGGCCCGAAATTGTTGTATCGGGTAGGGGCGAGCGTCTTGGGAACGCCTGGATCGCCCGGAAATACGAGACCCGTCGGGGAACCCGGAAAGACCACTGACTGCTCTCCCGGCACCCAGGTCTGGATCTTGCCCTGCGTGTCATACCAGGGCATGCTCACCTCCCAGCGCAAGCCGAGGTTCACCGTGAGGTTGGGCGTTGCTTTCCACGTGTCTTGGGCGTAGGCGGCGCCGTAGCGCGTGCGGGAATCCAGAAGCTGCAAAGCAGCTTGGGTATAGCCACCTTGAGCCCTCGGAGCCCCAATGAGGTAGTCTGCAAAGTCGACTCCGGTTACGGAGCCGTCGAAGACAAAAGCCCCGTCCTGGCTGGCCAGGTTGCGCTCGTTGATCTGGAGATAGCGGAAATCTCCTCCGAACTTTAGCGTATGTCTGCCCACTACCTTGGAAAACGAGTCCGATACGGTGTAGGTGTTGTTGGGCTGGAACGTGATCAGAGAGGGTGCGCCGACGGCGAAGTTGTTGAAGTAGAGCTGGGGCACATACTCCGGGTATCCGGGAGTAGCATCCGGGATAATTCCGAGGGTACCGGCGCCGGTCACGAAGCCCAAAGAGGAAAGCGCCGCTTTCCCACCCGTCGGGTTGTCCAGATGGGTAGCCGTGCGGAAAAAGGTCGCCCGCGCCTCATTCACGGCGGTAGGTCCGAGAACTTTCGTGTCACTGATCACGAATTCCTGGGCGCGCGTTGGCGTCTGCGCGGGAAAGCCTGGCACGGTTGCGCCGCCGCTCGGCAAGGCACTGAGAACGGTGGAATCGTCAAAGTGGTAATAGAATGACCAGTTGCCAGTCTTGCGATTGTTGAAGTCGACCCGCTCCCCAATTTTATTGTCGGTAACTGTATTCTTCTGGCTGTTGCTGGAATAAGTACCTGCGACGGTATCGATGTTGGGTTGGGGGATGTAGTTGATTGTTCCAATCGCTGCCGGCGACCATGCCGTCTGGGGGATCACGCCCCCGGGAAACACGCACATGCCGGCCTGAGCATCTGCTAGCGTGTTGCAGCCTGCAGTCCAGTACGGCTCTCCGCTGGTCACCGTGTAGCCCAGCCGTTGGGAGAGCTCCGTCGGCCAGCCACACGCTGGACAAGTGCCGCCCGCAGTACCATCGACGGCGCCGGTTAATACACCAGGGCCAAAGTTGCCCTGAAACTGCGCAGCCGGCGGCAGGTTAACGATGCCGGTTTCTGCGCCCTGCACCTGCCTGGTTCCTTGATAATCGGTGAACCAGAATAGCTTGTTCTTCCAGAAGGGCCCTCCCGCCACGCCTCCGAATTGATTGCGGCGCAGTTCGGATTTGACGGGTGTAAAGAAGTTCGCGGCATCCAGTTTGTCGTTGCGGAGGAACTCGAACAGGTCGCCATGGAAGCCGTTGGTGCCCGATTTGGTGATGGCATTCATCACCGCGCCGCTGAATTTTCCGTATTCCGCGTCAAAGCTGTTGGTAATCAGGCGAAACTCCTCAACGGAATCAAGGTTGGGGACCAGGCCGGCGCCGAGATTTCGTCCCTCGCTGACGTTGCCCCCGTTCACCAGAAACGCGTTGGCGGTCTCGCGCTGGCCATTCACTGAGACATTGCCAGCGTTATCAATGTAACCGGAGACCGGCCTTGCGCCCGTTCCGGAGTTGCCACCGATCGTCACGGATCCGCCCGGCGCCACCCCTGCCTGCAAGCCCAGCAGATCAAGGTAGCTGCGGCCATTGAGTGGCAGGGCCAGCATCTTCTTCGAATCGATTACATCCCCCAACTGCGTACTCTCTGTTTCCACATGCTCCGTGGCGGCGGAAACGCTGACCTGTTCATTCACCGCGCCAACCTGCAACGTAATGTCGATGCGCAATTGATCGTTCACCTGAAGCGTGATATCGGTCGCCGTGTAGGGCCTGAAACCGGTAGAGGTTGCTGTGATCTGGTAGGTGCCTGCCGGCAAGGCGAGGAAGTGGTATGAGCCGTCCGCGGCCGAGGTCGTTACCTGGTTAAAGTTGGTTTGCACGTTCGTGATCTGCACCTTGGCGCCAGCTATGACCGCTTGTGCACGATCACGGACCACGCCCGTGACCGAGCCAGTCACATCGGCACGCGCCACGATCGAGGCAAAGGTGAGTATTGAAACGATTAAATACGACAGCCTAAACAGTCGATTGTTTTCGTCCACAGGCAACCCCCCCAGAAGTTGCCGGGTACAATGCCACAAAGAGTTAGGAGGAATCAAGTCAAGAATTTAATATGGCCAGTTCATTTCTACAGGATGAGAAAGCGACATCGAAAGGCCTCGGTTGGTGTTTCGACCCGGTCCTGCCAATCGTGGCTGGCCCGGATTGTCAACGCAGGCTCGTGTCCGATAGTCATAAGCCACTCACCTACGGCTAACCGCGTCCATTGCACAACGGCGGAACTGCACTCTGAATAGGAAAGGTACTACACTTCTATGACCCCATTGATTCGATATGTCGTGCTCCTAATTTCGCTTGCTCTGTGCGGACAGGCACAGACGATTCAAGTGGATGTTACCCCCAGCCACGTCCGCAAATCCTTCATACCTAACCAGACCCTGGGCGCCGGGATTGATCGAATTTCGCAGCAGATGATCGACGCCACCTTCGTAAAACCGGTCATTGACAAAGTGTTGCAAGCGGGTTGGGGGCCCGTGAGCTATCGCCAGAATACCGAACTCTACACGGAGGCCTGGCACTGGAATCCGAAGGGAACCTGGAGCGATCCGCAGGGTAAGGGCTACTTCGTCGGCGACTCGACGCCGAGCGAGATGATTCGCTACAGCTACGGCTACCCCTTGCCGCATCGCGGCGTGACGCGGGATGACGGTACTGAGACGGTCGGATACTCGCGCCTGACGGACGGCGATACGGAGACGTACTGGAAGAGCAATCCCTACTTGAGCAAGGCATTCACCGGCGAGGATGACTCCAATAATCCGCAGTGGATTTTTCTCGATCTGGCTAATGTTCAGAGCATCGATGCCATACGCATCGCATGGGCCGATCCGTACGCGCGCCGTTATGCAGTACAGTTCTTCACCGGCGACGATCCCATCCGAGCCCCGAATAAAGGTCTTTGGCAGACTTTTCCCTTCGGCCTGATTGCCGATGGAAAAGGGGGGACTCCTACCATCAGGCTCACCTCCGTGCCGGTTCCAGTTCGCTGGATACGCATCTGGATGACACAATCATCGAACACTTGCGACTCTCACGGAAGTTCCGATCGCAGGAACTGTGTTGGGTACGCAATACGCGAACTTTACATTGGGAATCTCGGCACTAACGGAGAGTTCCACGATATCCTTCGCCACACACCCGATCAGGATCAGACTCCCACGTACTGCTCCTCAGTCGATCCTTGGCATGAACCCTCAGACCTGGATCGCAGCGGCCGGTCACAGGTCGGATTCGATTTGTTTTATACCAGCGGCTACACTCGCGGCTTGCCGGCGATGATTCCGATCGCATTGATTTACAACACGCCCGAAGATGCCGCCGCCGAAATCAAGTACCTCAAGAACCGGAATTATCCGATCTCCTATGTCGAAATGGGCGAAGAGCCGGACGGCCACTACATGCTTCCAGAGGACTATGGCGCGCTCTACCTGCAGTTTGCCGCGGCCATTCACAAGGTCGATCCCATGGTCAAGCTGGGTGGCCCCATCTTTACTGGCCAGAACAAAGACATCGAAGTGTGGGCCGATGCCGAAGGGCGCACCTCATGGACGGGCCGTTTCATCGATTATCTCAAGGCCCGCGGCCGCCTCTCCGACTTAGCGTTTTTCTCTTTCGAGCACTATCCCTATGACCCTTGTCGCTATCAGTGGGGCAGTCTTTACGATGAACCGGCTCTCGTGTCCAACATCCTGCAGGTGTGGCGTGACGACGGAGTGCCCACCAATATTCCCATGTTTATAACCGAGAGCAACATTTCTTCGCAGGCCTCAGAGGCTTCGGTGGACATCTTCGGCGCACTTTGGCTGGCTGACTACGTGGGCGCATTCCTGACTGCAGGCGGCGACGCGATATATTACTTCCATTACATTCCGTTTGGCGTGCATCCTGGTTGCAACAACTCCGGGTCCACCTTCGGTATGTTCGATGTTGATGCAAAGCACCAAATTACTCAGCCTCTCTCCCAATTCTTCGCCAGCCAACTTATCAACCTGGAGTGGCTAAAGCCCGGCACGGAACCCCACGAAGTTTATCCCGCTGAAAGCGACATTAGTGACAGTGCCGGGCACATGCTCGTCACGTCTTACGCAGTGAAGCGGCCAGATGGCGAGTGGGCGTTGCTCCTGATCAACAAAGACCAGGAAAATGCGCACAAAGTGAGCGTGAATTTTCACAACGCGGACACAGGACGAGACACCTCGTTCACGGGCGTGATAAGTATCCTCACCTTCGGCCGTGCACAATATCATTGGGATCCGCTGACAAAAGTCGCCCACTCCACTGGCCCGGTCAAGAATTCAGCCGACGCTATAAGCAAAGGGTTCGAACTTCCTGCAGCTTCAGTGGTCGTGCTTCGTGGGAAAATCGCTGGCGAGGCAAGATAGCTATCGCCAAGCGGCCCAGATCTATCCGGGACGCTTCTGGGAAGTGAACTGGCGCGAGCGTGGCGCAATTGATTCCATGACAATGTCGGCTCCAGTACCCGAGTAAAGTTGGTGGAGCTAAGCCAACCAACCGGCTCGGAGAAAGGAGCCAACATGATCATTGTAGGGTGTGATTACCATCCGAGCTTTCAACAAATTGCTTTTGTCGATACAGAAACCGGAGAGCTGAAGGAACAGCGGCTGGCGCACCGCGAGGGGGCGGAGGAGTTCTACCGTGCTCTGGCGGCTGCGGGTCAGCAGGTGCGTGTCGGTATGGAGGCCAGCGGGCACGCACGCTGGTTCGAACGACTGCTAGCGGAGTTGCAGTTCGAGTTATGGATGGGAGATGCGGCCGAGATACGGCGCAAGCGCGGGCGCAAACAGAAGACGGATCGGCAAGATGCGCAGCATATTCTGGGCTTGTTGCTGAAGGACGACTTTCCACCGATCTGGGTGCCGAGCTGGGAGAACCGAGATCTTCGGCAACTGCTGTGGCATCGGCACCGCATGGTGCAGGCGCGCACTCGGATCATGAATCAACTGCAAGCGGTGGCACTGAAAAGGGACAGGTTGTGGGTGGAACGCTGGCCGTATGCCAGGTCGAGACCACGCGTGCTTTCTTGTGGGAGAACGGCGGCCCTATCGTTGATTTGAACAGCCTGATTGTTGATGCGTCGGGTGCGTACCTCTGCGAAGCGGATAACATCAACGAACGTGGGGAGGTTGTCGCGTCTGGGCCTCCTGCGGGATGTACCGATCGCTTTTCTTGCGGGCACGTCTATCTTCTTGTTCCATGCGATGAGAAACACGCCGGCTTAGAAGGCTGCGATTACACGACAATCGATGAGAGGATAGCGGCTATATCTGACCGACAGCATTAATTCCCCAGAATTTCCTCGAACGATATCGCTTGAAAAAAGAGGGAGATCCGACCGTAGTTGGCCACAGATCTCCCGCGGTCGTGTTCTGACTTTATGCGTACAGCGCCAGGCTGCTGCTGTTCGCGTGTTCTTGAGCTTCTTCCGACTCCGCGTCCTTGCCTTTGAGGTAGGCCAGCGTCACGTCCAGTGATTCGTGCCCTAGCAGGCTGCGGAAAAATGGGCTCCGCGACTTAGGCTCTCTCCAGTCTCAGTGATTTTGTGATTCGTGAAGGGTTCTGGCTGCATGCGCTGGTGTCCCGCGGATTCATTTTCGGGCCTGCGAGCACACTGCGACCTCGGTTTACGTTGCATGAATGGCCAGGTTCCTCATACGGACTAAGTTGTAGGCCGCAGCCGCGAAGGTGAAGACCCATCCCACCTTGAAGATTCCACGATGCCGAACCTTCCGCAATAGCGCGATCGTCTTCAGCCAGCCGAAACACTCTTCAATACGCTTCCTCTTCCTCTGACTGATGCCATATCCAGGATGCTGCGTCGTCCGAGCATCAATGGCGCTCCCACCGGGCCGCCCCAGGTTCTGGGCCACGTGCGGCGTGACCTTTAAGTTTCTGCACTCGGCCACGAAATCCGCCGTGTCGTATGCCTTGTCGCCGCCCACGGTCACCTGCTTCGTTCCCGGAATCTGTTCCAGCATCACCAGCGCTGCATCGCGCTCCGGCGTTCCGTTGGCCAGGGGAGGGAGCAAATCTTGTCCCGGCAGGAGGGGCTACGACATCAACTTTCTGAGGCTCAGAATTGGAGGTCCAACTTTCAGGAGGGAAGAATCGAAAATCAAAAACGCTCAGAGGAATTCTGCTTCCGTTTTCATGGCGACGAGATCGGTGCGAGGAAGGCGGTACACAACCTCCGTGCGTTCTATTGGGTCAGTTGAGGCTGCTGCTTGGCGAGCGGCTCCTGTCCGCGTACACCATGAGCGATGGCAAGACCAAGTTCTGGATCATCACTGAGGCGAACCGCGAAGCACGACGATTCTGCTACCAGCAGGAATACTGAGGCTGATCACTTGAAACTATGGTTTGTCGTGTATGAGTTCACACTTTCCGGCGGTTTCCGCCGCTGGAACCGTTGAGCTATGATCCAGTGCATAGACTTGGAGTCGGTAACGCCCGGTTATCCAGTTAACGTTGTAGACCATCTTCAGATGCATCGGCTTGTTCGCTTCTAGACTGTAAGCCGTTCCTTCTGTCCCGGTAGGCTCAAAGATACCTAAATCGCCGTTGGCGACGCCTTTGTAATACGTCCTCACGAAGATGCTCTTGAGAAACGTCTTCCGCTCCTTCTCGGTTCCAGCCGGGACTTTCATGCCGTCCGCAACCATGTCGGCTCCCTTAGCCATCGTTGCAAAACCCGCTCCCTTGTCGTCGGCAAAACATACGTACTCATCGCTGAAATGATTGAGAGCGTTCGCTGCTTTTAATTCATTGAAGTAGTCGCGGCCCATCATGTCTTGTGACGCCGCGATCCCCATGAGCAACATAAACCCAAAGAGAAATCGCATTTAGCCTTTCATAACCTCCGCATCTATCGGCCATTGGCACGCCAAACAGTGTAGACGCTTACTCTGCGCAAATCCAGCAATGGCCTCATCAGAAGCCGGGTAGATCGCAGCGCGACGACCTTCCTGCTCCCGAGTGAGTATTGAATGGAGTGAAGGGTAGCCATCTCTGGGCTGAGCTCGTCGAACCGAGTGCCAGACTGTCTGCCCTTCTCCTATTTCATGGAGCGTCGGAATCACAGTCGGGGCAGAAACGCACCTCAGAGACCAGACGAGTGCCCTCCGCGTGACTGGAGGGAAATGGGCGAACACCGCGCTCGTCGCGATCACGCCAGCCGCGTTCCCAAACAGTACATCTCGCTGAGCGCGGCTCGCACGCTGCTTGAACTTCAGCGCATCTTCGCGCGCTGCCTGACTACGATCCACCAGCGCATGTCGAGTGGCTCTCCGGCTAAGGGCTTTTCTCTTTTGATACACTCTATCTATGAGCGAAGCAGAGGCAACCCTACCCTGTAAGGATTGCAGCCATCCGTTCGCATTGCACACCAGAGACATTCACGATACTGGTGGGACGAAAACGGACTATCCGATAACGCGGCGAGAATCGTTTGATTTCCATTCACGTGGTGAAGCCGGAAACACTGGTCACCGAGACACCTTCCTCGTGCAGAGTGTCGGCGTAGGTTTGCGGAAGTGGTGAAGCTCTGCACCTTCAGCACCTGCCTTCTTGGCAATTGCCTTGAGCTTGCGAGCGCAATTCTAGTTGCGTGGACTTGCTTAAGTAGATGCCAGTCGAGAACTGATCGTTTGGCGTTTTCGCTTCACTAAGCTCCTTTTCACCACTCTTCTTTAAGTCCTCGTCTTCCATGAGTTCACGTACGTATTCCACCACGACATTGAAGTGAGGCGTCTCGGGTTTAGGTGTCCGCGCAGGGTGCGCGGGTTTGGTCTGCGCTATCGCAATGTTTACCAAGAACAGCGCGACGGCTATCTTGTTCACGGAGTCTCCTGTGTGGGGGAAGGAGTCGGAACGTCCCTGAGATTGTAGCATTGTGCCACAAGCCATTCGGTGAAGCGCACATCGTGGTACTGTCTGGTTTGGCGGAGGTGTGCGGGATGTGGCTGTGGCATAAGTTCACAGGTTTTTTCCAAACGTGGTACGGAAGTGTTGCCGGAGCAATCGGCATTCTTGCGACAATCTACAACGGAGTCCCGCAGATGTTCAAAACTTGGGACTTCCTAATAGATCGTTTCCGGGATCAGCCCGTCCTTGAGATTTTGCATGAGGTGCGGCTCCCGAAAAAGCTGGCACCTTTCAACCCTACCGGTCCGGGACAAATTTCGCCGACGATCAAAAGCATCATCGAAGATGGGACTTACAGCGTCGGCGACCTCGCCGAACATCCTCGATCGCAGCCATCAGTCAATCGGGAAATCTATTCGCCGCCTTAGGGCGCAAGGGAAAATCGAACAAGTTGGAGGCGGCTTCCGGCTAAAGAAATAGTTTCAATTAACATCGTCGGGCATGCAAAAGAAAAGCCGCTCCGAAGAGCGGCTGAGTGGAGAGGCTGGCTGGCTCAATCAGGCGAATGCTTCGTACGCCTTCGCCACCTGAGCCTGAGAACGTTCGCTGGCAGCGTCGCTCCCTTTCAGGTAAGCCATCGTGGTTTCCAGATCAGAATGCCCGAGCCACGTCTGCAACGTTCGCACGCTGACACCCTGTTCCTCATGGTAAAAGGTAGCAAACGTCTTGCGAAACTTGTGCAGTTCCCATGTGCCCTTCACCTTGTGATCCTCCACAAAGTTCTGGAGCCGACGAAGGAAGTGGCCTTCAACGCCACCGTTCTCAGCCGGGAAGATCAAGTCGCGCTGCTCGGATTTGCCCCTCCGCTCTTGAAGTTTCTTCATCAACGCGGGAGGCAGCGGAACGAACCGATCCTCTTTGTCCTTCACCTTCCAGTCCCGGTTCGATTTCGGCTGCACGTGTAGGACGTTCTTGCGAAAGTCGATATCGCACCATTCCGCGTGAGCCACTTCACCTTCGCGGCAACCTGACCACCAGAAGTATTCCCAAACCAGCCATTCCTCGTCGGTGCAGGCTTTCTTCAGAGCCTTGAGTTCTTCCCGCGTGTACGCGTCCACGATTTTCTCGTCGTAATCCAGCGACTTGAGCAATCTGGCCAGCAATCATGAATTCTCGTTGGCGCGCAGGAAGGTGTTCAGTCCTTGGAAAACGTTGTACACGGTGCGGGCACCCTTGGCAGTGTTGTACTTTTTGCGGAGGAAGCGAATGAACTGCTGGCAGTCAGCCTCGTTGATCTGGTCGAGGTACTGCTTCGAGCAGGACGTCGGTGAACAAATCCAACATGCGCTGCCGAGCCTGATGTGTTTTGGGTGACTTCCCGGCTTTCACGTCTTCGAGGAAAACTTGATGGCGTCCGCCACCGTGACGCGGTTTGCCGCTGTGCTTGACCTTTTGCTCCTGCGGCTCCCGCTGCTCCGTTCAGGATGAGCCTGCTCACGGTTCAGCTCGCACTGCCACGCGGTCAGTGCGTCGGAGCCGACGTTTTCCCACTTCGGCTCTTGCCTTCAAACCAGCGACGAGTACGCGTGGAAGTTGAGTGGCCGCGATCCGAACTTTCCGGTTGTTCACCAGCACCGCTGCCGGATCAGGCCAGCCAGTGGATCGCATGACAGGTTCTGAATAGGAACGCTTGCCGTTGCCGTGGCTGCCGCACCAGCCGATCGCAGGTTTCTGCCAATTGCCTCTCCTCTGACAGCAATACTGTGCTCGGAGGCAAGTGCTCGCAAATTGTTAAGGCTAGTTGGTAATAGAAACTGGTAAGTCCTGGACTAATGTAACTGGCGGAGAGGGAGGGATTCGAACCCCCGGTACCCTTTCGGGTACGCCGGTTTTCAAGACCGGAGCCATCAACCACTCGGCCACCTCTCCGGGGACTTGGATGAACTATCGTTTACTTCTGTTGCGGTCGATTCAGCTGCGCTGAGTCCCTAGCACTCGATTCTGGTTAGTTTACATCAGCGCGGGCATCTTACGGCTTGAGCAAGCCGAAGGCGCGGGAGTGGAATTCCATGGCTTCTCCGAAGTGCGATAAGAAATAGGTGATGCTGTGGTCGCCCAGGTAGGGGTGATATTCGTGTTTGACGTGTTCGGCGGCTAGTTCGGTGTCGAGCTTCGCGGCTCCCTTCTCGAATCCGTAATTGTCTTCCTGGCCGCAGTTGAAGTAGATGGCCATGGAGCGCAGGCGGGGTGCGTTTTGCCGGGCCAACACAAAGGGATCGTTCTTCGCCCAATGGGCGGCGTCGATGGGCTTGCCAAAAACCGGGCCGAGGACGGTGAGGATAGGGGCTCCGGTGGCGGAGACTGCGTTGAGTTGCCGCGGCGATTCGGTGATCAGAGCCGCGCTCTGCGCGCTGACCGCTGAAAATAAATCGGGGCGGGCGAATGCGAAACGGAGGGCGCCGTATCCTCCCATGGAAATGCCACTGATGGCGCGGCCTTCGCGTCCGGGGCGAATGCGGTAGCGCGCTTCGATGTAGGGCATGAATTCCTGCAGGAAAAAATCGCTGTAGCGAACCGAGCCGTCGGCGGAGTTGACGTAGAAGCTGCGGCGTCCCTCGGGAGCGACGATGAGAAAGCTGCCGATTTTATGCTGGTTGCGGAGATCGTCGAGCAAGGTCCATCCACCGCTGTTGAACAGAGTCTGCTCGTTGTCGCCGAGTCCGTGCAGAAAATAGAGCAAGGGATAACGCTGCGGCGGCTGCTGGCTGTCGTATCCCGCGGGCAGGTAGACGCAGTAGCGTACCGCGCGCCTGAGGATGCGGCTGGGGAGAGCGTTGCAGTCGATGCGGCTCTGCGCTGCGGCGGGCGCTCCGGGCAAGAGCAGGCCGAGCACGAAGCAGCAGAGGCTCAGGAGAGCGCGGTTCATGCGGCGCGGGTTCACTCGTAGCGCAGCGCCTGGACGGGATCAAGGCGCGCGGCGCGTCCTGCGGGATAGAGACCGGAAATCAGACTGACTCCGGCGGAGAAGAGGATGGCGCCGCCGACGAGCCACCAGGGCACGGCCCAGAAATGTTCGGGCGGAAGGGACTGGCGGCGGAGATAGACGTTGGTGCCGAAATTGATGAGCTGGCCGATGGCCCATCCAAAGACGACTCCAACGATGCCGCCGAGCATGCCCATGGCTCCGGCTTCGGCGAAGAAAAGTTTTTTGACATCTGCGTCACTGGCGCCGATGGCCTTCATGATGCCGATCTCGCGGCGGCGCTCGAGAATCGCCATGACCAGCGTGTTGACGATGCCGATGGAGGCGACCATCAGGGCTAGGCTGCCGAAGATTCCAAGAAACGCATAGAGCACGGCAAAGAACTGGCGCAGTCCGCGGCTGGCGTCGAGAATGGAGAAGGTGGTGAATCCCATTTTCTTGATTGCATCCTCGACGGGCTGCACCTGGGAGGGATTTTTCACGCGCACACTGATCGAGGAATACACGGGCTGATCGCTGACGGCTCGCGAGATCTCGCGCAGGTCGGTGGGTTGCATGACGTGCAGGCTTTCGGCGAGTTTGAGCGGCAAAAATACTTTGGCGCGCATGGGACCACGCATGCTTTCGGGATCGAGATCGGAGACGCCGACAATTTTTAAATTTTGCTCGCGCGACACGACAGAATACGAAGCTCCGGAGAGATCGATGTCAGGGCTGCTCGCGGTGCTGGGCGGAATGGGCGCGGGCTGAGCGGGGCTGGATGCGCGCTGGGCATAGCGCATGGTCATCTCTTTGCCTAGGAGCGGAGCGGCAAGCTCGGCGACGCTGGGCTCGGGGGCTCCCAGCCTCGGAGTCTTGCCCAGGAGTTCTTCGGCGAAAGATTTCTGCAGGATCGCCTCAGGCGCAGTGTCGGAGGTGAAGAAGCTTCCCTGCATGCCTTCGAAGGCATCGTTGGATTTGGCCGAGGCCGGCAGGGCCGAAATCATGGTGAGATGAGGCTTGTCATCGAAGCGGAGTTCGGTGACGAAGCGAATGTCGGGATAAGCCTCGCTGACGTTAGGAAGATGCTCGATCGCGAGACGAGCCGGTTCGTCGAGGACGCGGCTTTCGCCGGGAGTGGGACCGGTGCGTTCTTCCTCGCGTCCCATGCCGCGCAACTCGCGGCGCGACGTAACGAAGATGGTGTCGAACAGGCCGGACTTGACCAGCCGGCGGGAGGCCATCTGCTGCAGGCCGATGCCGAGGGAGAGCATGGCGACGAGCGAGGCGACGCCGACAGAAATTCCGACGGTGGTCAGCGAGTTGCGGAGCAGCGACTCGCGCAGATTTCGCAGGGCCAGTTCGGTGAGGTCGGGAAGCTTCACGCTTGTACTCCGTGCGGGCTGGACCCGAGTAATGACGCGCTGGGCTGATCGTCGACGAGTTTGCCGTCCGCGAGAAAAATCATTCGCTGAGCATAGCGCTCGGCGAGGGCGCGCTCGTGGGTCACCATGACGACGGTCATGCCGAGGTCGCGATTGAATCCCCGAACCATCTCCATGATCTCGGTGCCAGTGCGGCTGTCGAGATTCCCGGTGGGCTCATCGGCGAGCAAAAGCTGCGGACGATTGATGAGCGCTCGAGCCAGCGCGGCCCGCTGCTGCTCACCTCCGGAAAGCTGGCTGGGACGATGATGCATGCGGGATTGCAGGCCGACGCGCTGCAAGGCGTCGCGAGCCATGTCGGCGCGCTGGCGCTTGTCGACTTCGGCAAAGCGCAGCGGCAGTTCCACGTTTTCGGCGAGGGTCATGCTGGCAATCAGATTGAACGATTGAAACACCATGCCGACGACATGCAGGCGATATTTCGCGAGCTCTTCGCGGGAAAGGCGGGCGAGATCGCGGTCTTGCACGATGACGCTTCCAGAGGTCGGGCGATCGAGGCCCGCGATCAGATTCAACACCGAGGATTTTCCCGAGCCCGAGGTGCCGAGCAAAGCCACGAATTCGCCGGAGCGAACCTGGAGCGAGACGCCGTCGACGGCGCGAATCAGCGCGTCGCCCATGCGGTAATGGCGGCAAAGGTTTTCGCTGCGGATGGCTGCAGATCCGGGGCGGGAAGGAATTGCGGAAGAGGTGGTCATGGCCCTAGCGCATTTCTCCTCGGAGCACGCGCAGGGCGTCGTCCGCTTTTACATCGCCGCTCTTGCCTTCGGCGCCGTTGGCATCGACGACCACGGCATCGCCTTCGCCGGGAGCGAGGAAGAGGTTCTCTTCGACTCCGTGCTGGCGCGTGTAGAGATCGTAATAGCGGCCGCGGGCTGCGTAGAGCTGCGCATGAGTGCCGCGTTCCACAATCTGCCCCTGTTCCATGACCATGATCTGATCGGCGCGGCGGATGGTGGAAAGACGGTGGGCGATGACGAAGGTGGTGCGTCCTTGCATGAGATAAGCGAGCCCTTGCTGGATCATTTCTTCGGATTCCGAATCGAGGCTCGACGTTGCCTCATCGAGAATGAGAATGCGGGGCTCGGCGAGGATGGCGCGAGCGATGGAGATGCGTTGCCGCTGGCCGCCGGAGAGCTTGACGCCGCGCTCGCCCACGACGGTGTCATATTTGTCCGCGAATGATTCGGCGAACTCGTCGACGCGGGCAATGCGGCAGGCCCGCAAGATTTCTTCCTCGCTGGCATCGGGGCGCGAGAATGCTACATTCTCACGAATGGTCCCGTCGAACAGGAATGATTCCTGCAGAACGACGCCGAGACGGGTGCGGAAGGAGTCGAGGCGGACCGTGCTCAAATCCTTGCCATCGACTCGAATCGTTCCCTGGGTGGGCACGTAGAACGCGCAGACCAATCCAATCGTGGTGGACTTGCCGGAACCGGAGGAGCCCACCAGCGCGGTCACGGTTCCGGGCTCGGAGCGAAAAGAGATACTGTGCAGGACTTCCTGGGTTCCGTCGTAACTGAAACCTACGTTTTCAAATTCGACTGTACCGATAATATCCTGCAGCTCGACGGAGCGGCGGGGATCCTGGTCTTCCGGCCGTTCGCGCAGGATCTCGTGCGTGCGCTCGAGACCAGCGAGGGCTTCCGTGAGCTGAGTGCCGATGGATACGATCTGCATTATGGGCGCAACCAGGAACGGGAGGGTAAGAGTAAAAGAAAAAAACTGGCCTGGGGTCAGAGTACCGGCCAGGCTCAGGCGCGCTCCCACGTACATGGTCGCGGCGCCGACTACGCCCAGCAGCACGCTGGCAGAAAGGCTCATCACCGAGGTCGCTGTGAGGGTCCGCATCACGTTATCCAGCAGCCTTCGGACCCCCGCGGCGAACACAGCTTCTTCGCGGCGTTCCGCGTGGTATCCCTTGATGACGCGAACGCCGCCGAGCGACTCAGTGAGACGCCCCGATACCTCCGCGTTAATCTTGCCGCGTTCCCGAAAGATGGGACGGATGGTGGCGAAAGCTTTGCTCAAGAACACGCCGAACGCGGCCAGCGATCCCAGAGCAATCAGCGTCATGCGCGGACTGATGTGCATCAGCCACCATAGGGCAATGCCGGAGGTTAACAGACCTCCAGCGAAATCCACCAAGCCCGTGCCCAACAGGTTTCGAATCCCTTCTACGTCGGTCATGATGCGTGAAACCAGTGCGCCGGTTTTGTTGGCGTCGTAGAAGGAAACGGGCAAGCGCGAAATGTGTTTCTGTACTGCTTCGCGGAGTTCGGTGATCAGCCGCTGCGCTGCCTTGGAGAGCAATTGGGTTAGCGAAAATGAAGTAATGCCCTGAACAACGGTGGCCAGCAGCACGATCCCGACTAGTCGCCGCAGCTCAGCGATGTGATGCTTGTTGATGACATCATCGATCAGAAACTTGGTGGAGGCCGGAAGGACGAAACCTGAAACTCGATTGATCACCATCAGTACGAGGCCCAGAGCGAGGAGCCAGCGGCGCGGGCGCATCAGCTGCCAGACATCGGGCAGGACCGCCTTCAGGTGCTGGATCTTCGGAGGCCTCGTGGCTTCTTTGGCTGGGGAACTCAATCTTCTATTTGACTCCGCTGGGCCGGGGTCCGCTTCATTATTACTGCATTGTCACACATCCGGGAGCGGAACGCCGTGCCGCGGTATGAGTCAGATTTAACTTTGTCGGGTGAATGTGCACGGGAGATCCCTCGTCCCGCTGGTGAAAACGCGGGCCTTCGGGATGACCCCTCTCGGAAATCTCGCGGCTGTGACAGGCAGCATCCCGGCGTTGTATGCTCGGGGCGTGCCCCGGCCATCGCAGCAGGAGCGCTCGCCCACGTTCGGCCTATTGCTGGCGTTGTTTATCACGCTGGCCGTGGTGCTTGCTTACTCCGCTTACATGACGTGGCAGGTCACGGGCCTGCGGCAACTGCAGACGGAACTGGTCGACCGCAACCGCAAAGATTCCCTGCAATTGCTGCGCATTCAGAACGATCTCAACCTGCTGGCGGTAGCGATGCGCGACATGGTCAGCAGCGACGAGCCCTATCCGCTGACGGCGTGGTCGGCGCAATTCGAGCGCATCCGCACTGATCTGGATGACGCGATGCGGCTGGAAGGGGAATTCGCCGCAGCGAGCCGGACTCCGGAACAGAGCGCCTTTCTGGCTAGTTCGTTCACACAGTTCTGGGATGCGGTGGACCGCGTTTTCGCGCTGGCGCGCGGTGGCAAGGAAAAGGAAGCGCGCGAGCAGATCCAGCTCTCGCTGCAGGAGCGCCAAGCGGCACTGAGCACTGCGGTGGCGCGACTGCTGGTGCAGAACAGCGAAAGCGAAGAACAAGCGGGAAACCGCATCGTGCAAATTTACGATCGGGTGCGGCTGCAAGTTTTTGTATTTCTGGCCGCAACCTTGCTGGCAATTGTGCTGAACAGTTTTCTGCTCATTCGCTGGAACCGGCGATTATTTGCGCGGCTGGCGGAGATCTCGGAGCGGCGCAGCGAGCTGGCGCAGAAACTGATTGCGACGCAGGAATCGACGCTGCGTTACATCTCGCGCGAACTGCACGACGAATTTGGGCAGATCCTCACGGCGGTAGGTTCGATGCTGCGCCGCGCCGGCACGCACGCTCCCGAAGGTTCGACGCTTAGGGCGGATCTGCAGGAAGTACTCGAAACGGTGCAGACCACACTGGAGAGCGTGCGCAGCCTTTCTCAGGCGCTGCATCCCGTGATGCTGGACGAGGCCGGATTGGAGAGCACCCTTGACTGGTACATCCCCACCGTGGAAAGGCAAACGGGAATTGCCATATCCTATGAAAAGCAGGGTGAGCCGTTTGCCGTGGACAGTGCGGCCGGAGTGCATGTGTACCGCGTGCTGCAAGAAGCGCTGAACAATGTGGCGCGCCACTCCGGTGCGAAGCAGGCGTGGGTGCGCCTGAAATTTCTGGAGCGGACGCTTGAGTTGGAAGTGGAAGACCGGGGCGTTGGATTTCCGGAGCGTCCCAACCGGCGCGGCATTGGGCTGGTGGCGATGCGGGAACGGGCGGAGTTGATGGACGGGCAGATTGTTTTCTCGCATCCCGCAGAAGGTGGAACGCTGGTGCACCTGACGGTGCCCAGAGAGAAAGCGGAATCTCATGCAAAAGAAGATCACAGTGTTGCTGGTGGATGATCACAGCCTGGTGCGTCGGGGATTTCGGCGCATGCTGGAAGACGAACCCGATATGGAAGTCGTCGGCGAGGCGGGCGACGGCGAGGAATCCGTCAAGCTGGCGCGAGAACTTCATCCGCAAGTGGTGGTGATGGACAGCGCTTTGCCGGGAATGAACGGGCTGCAGGCCACGCGGCAAATTTTGGAAGACTTGCCGGAGACGGCCGTGCTGATGCTGAGCATGCACAGCGAGAACACGTGGGTGCGGCAGGCGGTGGAAGCCGGAGCGAGAGGATACATTCTGAAAAACGCGCTGGACCTGGAACTGGGCGCGGCCGTGCGGAAGGTTGCTGCCGGGGAAACCATCTTCGATCCGAAGGTCGAGCAGCACTCAGCCTTGAAAGGAGAGCGCAATGCCGCGCTCACGCCCCGGGAACTCGAAGTGCTGCAAATGATCGTCGACGGCAAATCGAACAAGGAGATCGCGACTGCGCTCGACCTGAGCGCCAATACCATTGCTGTGCACCGCGCCAACATCATGAACACTCTCGGCATCCACAAAACCGCGGAGCTGGTGGTGTACGCGATCCGGTCGGGGCTGGTGAACGTTCCGTGAACCGGAGGATGTTCCTGGGAGGAATGGCGGGGCTGGCGTCGTGGCCACATCTGTCGCGCTTGCATGCGCTCACGGCACAGACAAACGCCGCGGCTTTGGGCTTTCGGTTCACCGACGTCACGCGGCAGGCGGGAATCCAGTTCGAACACAACAGCGGAGCCTTCGGAGGGAAATTCCTGCCTGAGACTTTGGGCTCGGGATGCGCCTTTCTGGATTACGACGGAGACGGCTGGCAGGACATTCTGCTGATCAACGGGGCAGACTGGCCCGGGCACAAGAAGAACAAGACCACGCTTCGCTTGTATCGCAACAATGGCAACGGCACTTTCACCGACGTGACCGCTCGAGCCGGGCTCGGGGTGGAACTGTACGGCATGGGAGTCGCGGTCGGCGACTATAACAATGACGGCTTCCCGGACATTCTGATCACTTGCGTTGGGCAAAATCGATTGTTCCGCAATACGGGAAGAGGCACGTTCGTTGACGTGACGAACGCGGCCGGACTGGGGAAGCGGGAGGGGTTCAGCACGTCGGCGCTGTGGTTCGACTACGACCGCGACGGCCTGCTCGATCTATTTGTCTGCAATTATGTAAAGTGGTCGCCGGAGCACGATGTTTTCTGCAGCCTGGATGGGAAGCATAAGTCGTACTGCACGCCCGAAGCGTACCGGGGAGCGACCTGCTGGCTGTTTCATAATCGCGGAAATGGAACGTTCGAGGATGTGACTGCGGCCAGCGGAATTTTTGACAGCAGCTCGAAATCGCTGGGGGTCGCGCTGTTTGACGAAAACCACGACGGCTGGCCTGACCTGCTGGTGGCCAACGACACTCAACCCAACAAGCTGTATCGCAATCAGCACAACGGGACGTTCAAAGATTCCGCGGTCGAAGCCGGACTGGCCTTCAGCACTGAAGGGAAGGCGCGGGCGGGCATGGGAGTGGATGTCGCGGATTTCGATAACTCAGGCAGCCCCGGGGTGGCGATAACGAATTTCGACAACGAGATGATCGGGCTGTACCGGGCGACGGGCAAGAGCTTTGAGGATATCGCACCGGAATCGGGCGTGGGCATTGCGTCGAGAAACAGCCTGGGATTCGGCTGCTCGTTTCTGGATGTGAACCTGGATGGCTGGCTCGATTTCGCGGTGGCCAACGGACACATCGACGAAACGGTGAGAAACATTCGCGGCAATGTGGGATACGCGCAGCCGCCGCAGCTATTTTTGAACAGCGGAAAAGGAACATTCCGCGATGTTGCTGCGGAAGTGGGCGGGGGCTTCGACGCGCCGAAAGTCGGACGGGGATTGGCTTACGGAGATTTCGACCGCGATGGCGATCTCGATCTGCTGATCACGACGAATAATGGTCCGGCGTATCTTTACCGCAACGATCAACTCTCGGGCAATCGCAGCATCCGGTTTCACCTGAGGGGAACAAAATCCAACCGCGACGGAATTGGCGCAGTCGTGCGCGTGTTCGCCGGAGACCTGGTGCAAAGGCGAATGGTAAAAGGTGGTTCCAGCTATTTGTCGCAGTCGGAACTACCGGTAACTTTTGGCCTGGAAAAGCGCGACCGGGTGGAGCGGGTGGTCATCGACTGGCCCAGCGGAAGGAACGAGGAATACAAGAATCCGGCGGGGGGCCGCGCTTACGACTGCACGGAAGGCGGCGGAATCGTTCCTCGGCAAGGCTATTGAGACGAGTTCGCGGTGTGCCGCATGACGCTTCCCGCGGCGATCAGATCGATCTGCACGGAATCGCTGACTTTCAGAAACAGAGTGCTGGGATTTTTCATTCCCCACTTTTCGTAGGGAATGGTGAAGTGCACGGTGGCCGTCCAATGATCAGCGGAGATCTCGACTTGAGCCGGAACCGTGACTTCGCGATCGGTGCCGTGGATACGGAAGATGCCGTGCACCAGGACCGAGGATTTTCCCTGGCTCGATACCGTTCCCTCGATGCGATCGGGGCGGAAGGCGATCTCGGGATAGCGGGCGCTTTCCAGAACTTCTTTGTGCATTTTGCGGTCGCGCATGCCGCTGCCGCTGTCGCCGCTCGCCGCATCCACCACGATCTCGCCCGCGATTTTGCCCGAGCCCGGGTCGAACTGCAAGGCTCCGCGTTTCAGCTTGAAGCTTCCGCGCACCGTGTGAAGCACGTCGGCCAAACTAAAATTCACCGACGTCTGACCGGGATCCAGTTGGAATGCAGTGTCTTGTGCGGCGGCAAGCGTGACGGCGCCGGCCAGCAGAACAATCGCTGCCAGCTCCTGCCTGCGGAATTTCCTGGAGAGCTTACGCATAGGTTGGCGGTCAGCAGCCCGATCCCAGGCTCAAGCCGTCGCAAAGCCGCGGACGCTTCTGAAACACCGCGGGCCCCTTAATCACGAACATATGCGTCGAGTTCAGCACCGATCTTTCACCGTCACGGTCGCCATCACGTTCACGATCACCATCACCATTTCAAAAGGACCAGCTCCGAGCAGAATCCTGGCCCCATCGCAGCCAGGAGGCCCAGCGTGCCCGGCTCCGGGCGCCGGTTTTTCATCACGTCCTCAAGCACGACCAGCACCGATGCCGACGACAAATTTCCCACACGCTTCAGACAATCCCACGACGCATCCAGTTGCCCGTTGTTCAAGTCGAGCGCAGCCGCAGTGGCTTCCAGAACTTTCGGGCCGCCGGTGTGCAGGACCCAGCTCCCGATGTCTTTCCGCTGCAGCTGATGATCGGCAAGAAATGCGTCTACACCCTGGCCGAGGTGCTCGCGAATCAGCACCGGGACGTTCGGGAGAGAGCGTGATGCGGAATCCTTTCTCGCTCACGTTCCATCCCATCATCTCTTCAGTATTGGGATAGAAGATCGACTGGGTGGCGAGGATCTCGGGGCCGGTCGAGCCTACCTCGGCTCCGTTCACAATCACGGCAGCGGAGCCATCGGCGAAGAGACCGGAAGAAATCAGATTGGCCACAGAAAGATCGTCGCGCTGAATAGTCAACGAGCACAGCTCCACCGAGACAAGCGCCGCCGATTGCGTGGGATACGCGCGCACGTAGTCGGCGGCCCGCGCGATTCCAACCGCTCCGGCGACGCATCCCAGGCCGAAGATCGGAAGCCGGCGGATATTCGGCGAGAGCCCCATGCGATTGATGAGGAGAGCGTCGATGGAAGGACTGGAAATTCCGGTTACGGAAGTAAAGAAGAGCGCGCCGAGTTCCCGGGGCTGCAGTCCAGCGTGATGCAGAGCGCGGCATAGCGCCTGTTCGCCCAATTCCTGTGCAACCTGAATCCATACATCGTTCGCCTGACCCCAAGTCTCGAGGTCGTTGTACCGCTCGGGAGGCATCGCCAGATAGCGTCCCTGTACGGTCACATTGCGGTGCAGACGCTCGAGCATGCGCGGGTTCTTCAGGCGGTCGCCCCAGTATTCCTGCAACTTCTCCAGCAGGAATTTCTGGGAGTAATAATTCTTCGGGAACGCGCTTGCGGCGCTGGCGATTTTCATGGAATGGATCCCGGCTCCGGCTTCGAATTAGCGCGGTTGGTTAAGGGACAACTTGAATAACAGGTTAGATGTCCCCGCATCGCTCGCGGTTGCACTCGCAGGCAATGTGCCGCTTAACGTATTTTTTTCCGGTTCCCGGCCAGAATTGTCACACACTTGTTAACTTTGCTGCGGGCCCCATTTACTTGGTCAAGACCATCGAAGTGGGCGCCCCGGGCGCAACCGAATAGGACGAAATCAGAGTGAGCGTCCCATTGCCCGAGGAGAGAAAGAAGGATTGTATCGACCCCGGAGTCGACTGGCCAGCCACAAAAACATAGCGGCCGACGGAATCGATGGCCAGCGCGCTGGGCGAGGTTTTGGTGGCGAAGGGAGCGCTGGCCAGCAAATTGAGCGAGCCACCGGTTCCAATGGAAAAACCATCCAGGTTGCTCGATCCCTGATCGGCGACGAAAAGATATTTGCCCGCGGGGTCAATCAACAAGGCAGTGGGACCGGTGAAGGCGATGGAGATGGGAGAATTGTGCAAGGCGGTTAGCCCACCGCCCGAACCGATGGAGAACTCGGAAATGGAATAGTCCAACTTGTTTGCGGTGTAAAGGGCAGTTCCGTCGGAAGAGATGGCGAGGCCGTAAGGATTGTTGCCGGCCAGGTAGGGCGCCTGCGGGGGCGGCGTACCCAGAACTCCGTTGGTGAGCGGGAAGGCCAGTACGTAGCCTTGCAATCCTTGTCCGGTGACGTAAAGAACATTGTTCGACGCCACCGCCATGTTGATGGGAGTCAAACCGATGTAGGCCGTGTTGCTGGTGCTGGGAGGCTGAATCACGGGGGACAGGTGGCCGGTTTTGGAATCAATTGAGAACACGGAGATGCTTGGCTGCTGCCCGGTATTTCCCACGTACAGATAATTTCCCTTGGGATCCATGGCGATCAGCGTGGGAGCGGTGCCCACCGGAGTGCGCGGAGTCTGTTCGGTGAGCGATCCGGAAATGGCAACGTTGAAGACGGAGACGTCGTTTTCTCCGGAGTTTACGGCGTAGAGAAACTTCTGGTTGGGATGCAACACCAAAGCGCGGACGCCCGGACCTGCGGCGATCGGACTGCCCACCAGTTGCGTGAGAGCGCCGGAGTTCGGGTCCTCGCGGTAAACCACCAGCTCATTGGAAGTTGGAATTGCCGCGTACAGCAACCGACCTTCCGTCAGTCCACAACTGACGCAAATCCCTACGCTCGCGCAAACAAGCAAAAGAGCCGCCGCCTTCTTAAGCATCCCTGACTCCTCAATGAATTTTACGAAAAACGGAACTGGAAATCGCTGGTCTGCCCGTTGCTCTCTGGCATCGCATCGCCCACAGGCAGCTCTACTCGTGACCCCTATCATACGGGACAAGCGGTAATTTGCGCAGCAGCGGGGTTCTTCAGCTGTCCGATGCCGGCCATCTTGCGCAAGGTTGTACCGTTTGCCCCCGGAAGCGGCACCTTTTATTGTAATTTTAAACCTGTAATTTTAAATCGAAATCAGTGCGCAGGACTGGGGCGAGGCGCGCCGGGCGCCGAAGTTTCGGGCAGTCGTTCGTCCTGTCTACCGCGCAGGGCGAGCCGCAGGCGGTCCAAGTAGACGTAGACCACAGGCGTGGTGAACAAAGTCAGCATCTGGCTGACAATCAAGCCGCCCACGATGGTGATTCCCAAGGGCCGATGCAACTCGGCCCCGGTCCCGTTGCCCAGGGCCAGGGGCAACCCGCCGAGCAGGGCCGCCATGGTGGTCATCATGATGGGGCGGAAGCGCAGAATGCAGGCATCGTAGATAGCTTCCACCGGCTTCTTGCCCTGCGTGCGTTCCACGTCGAGCGCGACGTCGATCATCATGATGGCGTTCTTTTTGACCAGACCAATCAGCAGGATTATGCCGATCATCCCGATCACGTTGAGTTCGTTGTGCGTCAGCAGCAGCGCGAGCAGCGCGCCTACGCCGGCTGAAGGAATGGTTGAAAGGATCGTAATCGGATGAATATAGCTCTCGTAAAGCATGCCCAGCACAATGTAGACAGCGCCCACCGCCGTGATGATCAAGACCAGCATATTGGAACGTGAATCCTGGAAAGCTGCGGCGGTCCCCTGAAAACTAGCCTGAATCGTGGGCGGAAAGCCGATGGTGCGCTCGGCCTTTTCAATCGCATCCGTCGCCTGCCCGAGAGAAACTCCCGGCGCCAGATTGAATGAAATGGTGACCGACGGCACCTGTCCCTGGTGATTTACCGCAAGCGGAGTGTTCGAAGGCTCGTAGTGTGTGAAAGCGGCCAGAGGCACGGGCGTTCCGGCGGTCGAGCGCAGATAAATATTCTGCAAGGCCTCAGGAGTCTGCTGAAATTGCGGGGCAACCTCCATCACAACGTGATACTGATTGAGCGGGCGGTACATGGTGGAAACCTGGCGTTGGCCGAACGCGTCGTAGAGCGCATTGTCGAGAGTCTGCGGGCTGATTCCCAACCGGCTGGCGGTGTCGCGATCGATAACCAGCTTAGCCTGCAACCCCCTATCCTGCTGATCGGAGTTGGTGTCGGTCAACTCATGCAGGCTCTTCAACTTTTTCAGCAATTGGGGAGCCCATTTGTTCAAGTCGTCGAGGTTGGCGCTTTGCAGGGTGTACTGATACTGCGCATTGCCGAAGCGACCGCCGATGGTGAGATCTTGCGCCGACTGCAAAATCAGGGCGGCCCCGGGCACAACGGATAGCTTGCCGCGCAAGCGGTTGATGACGTCATCGGCGGTAACGTACTTGCAGGAGTCCCAGAAATGCTTCTTCTTACACTGACCGCGCTGTTCCAGGGGCTTGAGCATCATGAAGAAGCGTCCCTGATTGAGGGCGGTATTGCCGCCGGCAAAGCCGGTCACGGTATCGACTGCCGGATCCTGCATGACGATGCTGACGTAGCGCTGCATCTTGTCGCGCATGGCCTGAAACGAGATGTCCTGCTCGGCCATCACGGCACCCATGATGCGGCCGGTATCCTGCTGCGGGAAGAATCCCTTGGGCACCTTGATGTAGAGATAGACGCTCAGGCAGGCGACCAGAATGGTGACGGTCAGGGTTACGGGCTGGTAGGCCAAAACCCACTTCAGCATGCGGGTATAAGTTGCCAGTAGCCAGTCGAAGACAAATTCGCTGGTGCGGTAGAAGATGTTGTGCTTTTCGCTTTTTCCCGGCCGCAGGAACTTGGCGCACATGGTAGGTGTGGTCGTGAGGGAGACGACCAGCGAAACGCCGATGGCAATGCTGAGAGTCACCGCGAACTCACGGAAGAGGCGGCCCACGATTCCACCCATCATGAGCAGCGGGATGAACACTGCGACGAGCGAGGTGCTCATGGAGACGACAGTGAATCCAATTTCGGCGGCGCCTTTGAAAGCCGCTTGCACGACGTCCATACCGTGCTCGACGTAGCGGGTAATGTTTTCGAGGACGACGATGGCGTCGTCGACGACGAATCCGGTCGAGATGGCCAGGGCCATAAGGGAGAGATTGTCGAGACTGTAACCGAGCAGGTACATTCCGCCGAACGTGCCCACCAGAGAAAGCGGGACGGCAATGCTCGGAATAAGGGTGGCGCGCACGGTGCGCAGGAAGGCAAAGACCACCAGGATGACGAGGATGACCGAGATCATCAGCGTAGTTTCGATGTCTTTGACCGAGGCGCGGACGGTTACAGTGCGGTCCATCACGACGGTGAGTTTGATGGCTGGAGAAATCGAGGACTGCAGGAACGGCATCAGCGAGCGCACGCGGTCGACGGTGTCGATAATGTTTGCGCCCGGCTGGCGGAAAAGGACGACGAGAACGCTAGGCTTGCCGTTGGCCAGCCCGATGTTGCGCGAATCGGTGACGGAATCCTTTACGTCGGCTACATCCCCCAAACGCACCGCAGCGCCGTTGTGGTAGGCCACGATCAGCGGCCGGTACTGATCGGCGGTGAATAGCTGATCGGTATCGTCGAACGTATAGGTTCGGTTGGCATTGGAGACGGAACCCTTGGGCCGGTTCGCATTCGCGGCATTGAGGGCGTTGCGCACGGTGTCGAGCCCGACTCCAAGTTTATTGAGGAGGGTCGGGTTGACTTCCGCCCGCACGGCGGGCTGCGATGCGCCCCACACAAACACCTGTCCGACGCCATCGACCTGCGAAACCTTCTGGGCGAGAACGGAGTCGGCCGCGTCGTACATCTGAGGCACAGTCATCGTGTCAGAGGTCAGCGCGATGAGGAAGATGGGCGCGTCCGCCGGATTGGCCTTACGGTAACCGGGATTGCTCGGCAAATTGGCGGGCAGCTGGCTTCTGGCTGCGTTGATGGCCGCTTGCACGTCGCGGGCGGCGGCGTCGATGTTGCGGTTGAGATCAAATTGCAGCGTGACGCCGGTCGTGCCCAGTTGGCTGGAGGACGTCATCTGGTTCACGCCGGAGATGCGTCCGAATTGCCGCTCCAGCGGCGTCGCGACCGCCGAGGCCATGGTCTGAGGGTCGGCGCCCGGCAAGCCCGCGCCTACGCCAATCACGGGGAAATCTACTCTGGGGAGCGAGGCCACCGGAAGGAAGTTGAACGCCAGAATGCCGGAGAGCAGCAATGCCGCCGCAAGGAGCGACGTGCCAATCGGACGGCGAATAAATGGAGCCGAGATACTCATGGTTCAAGATCCGTATGTCTAGTCCGCCGACATGGGTTCGGGTGGAATCTCGTTGCCGATCCGGTAGCGCGAGAATCGATGCGCCAGGCGGTCGAACCACAAATAAACTACCGGCGTGGTGTAGAGCGTGAGCAACTGGCTGAGGAGCAATCCGCCGACAATGGTGATACCGAGGGGACGGCGCAATTCGGCTCCGGTTCCGGTGCCGAGGGCCAGCGGCAATCCGCCCAGCAGCGCGGCCATGGTGGTCATCATGATGGGACGGAAACGCAGCAAGCACGCCTGATAGATCGCTTCCTCAGGCGGCTTGTGTTCGACGCGCTCGGCGTCGAGCGCGAAGTCGATCATCATAATGGCGTTCTTCTTCACGATGCCGATCAGAAGAATGATGCCGATCAGCGCCACCACGGTGAGATCGTTTCCGGTAATCATCAAGGCGAGGATTGCGCCGACGCCCGCCGAAGGCAGCGTAGAAAGAATCGTGACCGGATGAATGTAGCTTTCGTACAAGACTCCCAGCACGATGTAGACGGTGATGACGGCAGCCAGAATCAAGTAAGGCTCGGAAGCCAGGGAATTCTGAAAGGCGGCAGCCGTCCCTTGAAATGCCGCGTGGATGCTGGGCGGAAGCTGGATGTCCTTCTCCGCCTGTTGGATCTGTTTCGTGGCGTCGCCCAGCGAGGCTCCGGGCGCCAGATTGAACGAGAGCGTCACCACGGGAAATTGTCCCTGATGATTGACTGCGAGCGAGGCGCTGGCCGAATTGATGTGAGTAAAGGCGGCAATCGGAACCGGGGCGCCGCTGGTGGCGACGGCCGCTCCGTTGGCGGTGGGGGCGCCGGAGTTGGGCGTCACCACGCTGGGGCGAATGTAGATGTCTTTGAGATCGGTGGGATTTTGGGCGAAATTCGGCGCAACCTCGAGGATCACGTGATATTGATTCAACTGGGTGAAGATGGTGGAGACTTGGCGCTGTCCGTAGGCGTCATAGAGGGTGTTGTCGATGGCCTGGGGGAAAATTCCCAGCCGCGACGCAGTGTCGCGGTCGATAGTGACGTTGGTCTTCAACCCGTTGTTGAGTTCATCGGTGGCCACATCGCGCAACGCGGGCAGCGTCTGTAGCTTGGCTACAAGTTTCGGAGTCCACTGCGCGAGTTCCTGAGCGTCGGCATCTTCGATCGAGTACTGAAATTGTGTCCGGCTCACGCGGTCTTCGACAGTGAGGTCCTGCACCGGCTGCATGTAGAGGGTGATGCCGTCAACCTTGGCCAGCTGCGGCTGCAAGCGCCGGATGATCGCCGAAGCGTCATCGGAGCGCTGATCGCGCGGCTTGAGATTGATCTGGATGCGTCCTTCGTTGGGCGTCGTATTGGTGCCGTCGACGCCGATGAACGAAGAGAGGCTATCTACATCTTTGTCCTGCAAAATGACTTTGGCCAACTCCTGCTGCCGCTGCGACATCGCTTCAAACGAAACGTAATCGGGAGCTTCGGAAACTCCCAGGATCATGCCGGTATCCTGCACCGGAAAAAATCCTTTGGGCACGATCACGTAGAGAAACAGAGTCAAGACCAAGGTGCTGAACGTGACCAGCAAGGTCGCGGTTTGATGCTTCAGCACCCATTTCACGGTGCGCCCGTAGAAGGCGATGATGCGGTTGTAGTAATCCTCGGTGATCTGGTAGAAGCGGCTCTCCTCGCCTTCCTTGTGATGCTTGAGCAGTTTCGCGCTCATCATGGGCGTCAGACTGAGGGAGACGCCCGCCGACACCAGAATGGTCACGGCCAGCGTGACAGCGAATTCGCGGAACAAGCGGCCGACGATGTCGCCCATGAAGAGCAGCGGAATCAGCACGGCGATCAGCGAGACGGTAAGCGAAATAATAGTGAAGCCGATCTGGCTCGATCCTTTGAGCGCGGCATCGAGCGGAGAATCTCCCGCTTCGAGGAAGCGGTCGATATTCTCGATCATGACGATGGCGTCGTCGACGACGAATCCGGTGGAGATGGTGAGCGCCATCAGCGTCAGATTGTTGAGGCTGTAGCCCAGCAAGTACATCACGCCGAAGGTGCCGATCAATGACAGGGGCACGGCGACGCTGGGAATGACCGTGGCCGACAGGTTGCGCAGGAAGAGGAAGACGACCATGACGACCAGCGCGATGGCGAGCAGCAATTCGAATTCGACGTCTTTGACCGAGGCGCGGATGGTCGTGGTGCGGTCGGTAAGAATCTGGACGGTGACTGCGGTGGGCAGCGAAGCCTGCAGTTGCGGCAGGAGCTTCTTGATGCGGTCGACGACACTGATGATGTTGGCGCCCGGCTGCCGCTGAATATTCACGATCACGGCAGGGGTGAGGTTCATCCAGGCCGCGAGCTGATCATTCTCCGTGCCGTCGATTACGTTGGCAACGTCGCTGACTCGCACGGGCGCGCCGTTGTGGTAAGCGACCACGATGGGCTTGTACTGCTCGCTGGAGAAAAGCTGATCGTTGGCGCCGATGGTGTAGGACTGGCGGGCTCCGTCAATGACGCCCTTGGCTTGATCGACATTGGCCTGCACCAAGGCCGCGCGCAGATCTTCCAGGCTCAGCCCGTAGGAGGCCAGAGCGGTGGGATTGGCCTGAATGCGCACCGCGGGCTTCTGTCCGCCACTGATTGAAACCAGCCCCACGCCGGGAAGCTGGGAAATCTTTTGGGCCAGCGAAGTGTCGGCGAGATCTTCGACCTTCGACAAGGGCAGGGAATCCGAAGTCAGAGCCAAGGTTAGAATCGGCGCGTCCGCCGGATTCACCTTGTTGTAGATAGGCGGATTGGGAAGGTCGGTGGGCAGGTAGGTTCCGGCGGAATTGATGGCCGCCTGCACTTGCTGCTCTTCAACGTCGATGTTCTGATCGAGGCCGAACTGCAGCGTGATGACCGAGCTTCCATAGGAGCTCGTCGAGGTCATCTGGCTCAGGCCGGGGACTTGTCCGAACTGGCGCTCCAGCGGAGACGTGACGGAGGACGCCATCACCTCCGGATCCGCTCCCGGATAGAACGTCATCACCTGAATTGTCGGGTAATCGACTTCAGGAAGCGCCGAGACCGGGAGTTGCATGAATGCAACCCAGCCGACGAGCAGGACTCCAACCATCAGCAGCGTGGTCGCTACCGGCCGGAGAATAAATAGCCTTGAAGGACTCATGAACCTGGAGCACCCGCGAAGCCGGAACTAGAATTGGCCGACCCCGAACCGGTGGACCCGGGAGCGGCAGCGGCCCGATGCCGATTGGCACTGCCGGGGCCGACCCCCAGTCCGGTGGTGGGAGCTACGCTCCGCGGCTCGATGCTGCTGCCGCGTTGCAGCTTGTCCTGGCCGTCGGTGACCACTGTTTCCCCGGGATTCACGCCGTCGGTGATCACGGTGGTATCGCCCTGCGTGAGGGCAACTGTGACCGGCTTATCTTGCACGGTCTTGTCGGAATTGACGGTATAAACGAACGTTCCCTGGGGACCGCGCAAAATCGCCGCGGTGGGAATCACAGTGCTGTTCTTGCGCGTCTCCAGCAGCAAGTCGGCATTGACGAACTGGTTGGGCCAGAGCTTGTTGTCTTTGTTATCGAACACCGCTTTCAGCTTGGCGGTGCCCGTGGTGGGATCAATCTGGTTATCGATGGTCAGCAACTTTCCCGAGGCCAGCTTGGTCTGGTCGTCGCGGCTGAACGCATCCACTTCCAAAGTTCCCTGGCGCATGTGTTGCGACACGGTGGGCAGCACATCTTCGGGAAGGGTGAAGATGACGGCAATGGGTTGCAGCTGGGTGAGAATCAGCATGGGGTTTGTATCGGCCGCATGCACGATGTTTCCCGGATCCACCTGCCGCAACCCCACTCTCCCGTTAAACGGCGCGGTGATGTGGCAATAGACGATCTGCAGTTTGGCGTTATCGATCTGCGCCTGATCGGTGCGCACCTGGCCTTCCAGTTGATCGGCCGTCGATCTCTGCGTGTCGACCTGCTGTTGGGCAATGCTGCCGGAAGGAATCAGTGCGACGTAGCGATCCAGATTCAGCTTCGCATCGCGGAGCGAAGCCTGATCCTTGAACAACTGCGCCTGCATCTGCTCGAGCTGCACCTTGTAGGGGCGGTCATCAATTTCAATCAGCAGGTCACCTTCGCGGACGCTCTGACCTTCGACGAAATTGACCTTCATGATCTGGCCATCGACACGGCTCTTGATGTTGGCGGTGTTAAACGCTGTGACCGCGCCCAGTCCGGTGAGATACACAGGGACATCTTGACGCTGGACGGGCGCCACCGCTACCGAGACGGCGTGGGGACCGGCGGCATGCGCCTTCTGCTGTTTGGAGTCGGTGCCGCTGCAGCCGAGGAAATACGCGCAAACTGCCGCAAGGAAAGCAACCGCCGCCACGCGCGGCATCGCTTGCGCGCGAGGGTATCGATTATATAAGTGCATCATTTTCACAGGTTATTCCGCCGCAATTCATTCGACACTGGGGCGTAGAAAGCCCAATTATTAGACGTAAACATTGTAGACTTGGCTCCAGCAACTCTGCCCCAAAAGCGAGATTTTCCTGCCGATTAAGGCTTTCCTTGAATGCGCCTCAGGCTGGAACCGCACATGAAGGTGCAAAGGCAGAACCGCGCCATTCTAGGATCAACTGGGGCCAGTTCGCGGGTCAAGGACTGGCTTCGAGTTTTTACAAATCTTTACTCCCTTTGACTTCGGTTTACCGTTTTTTTACCGGAAGGACGAAGTCAGGGCTTGCGGCGCCGGATGCTTGGCTTCATAGGCCGCAATTTCGGCTTCATGTTGCAGCGTGAGGCCAATGTCATCGAGGCCGTTCAACAGGCAATGTCTTACAAATTCATCGATGGGAAACCTGGCGCGGAATCCCTGGTCGTCGCGGACTTCACACTTTTCCAGATCGATGGTGACCTCGTAGTCGTCGATCTCCTGGGCACGACGCATGACGGTGGCGAGTTCGTCGTCGGTGAGGCGGACCGTGAGGAATCCATTCTTGGTGCTGTTGTTGGCAAAAATGTCGGCGAACGAAGACGAGATGACGGCGCGGAATCCGAAGTCGGCGAGCGCCCAGACCGCGTGCTCACGTGACGATCCGCAGCCGAAATTTTTTCCCACGACGAGGATGCTGGCGCCTTCGTAGCGCGGCTCATGCAAGACGAAGTCCGGATTCTTCTTGCCATCCCCGCCAAAGCGCCAGTCGTAAAACACAAACTGGCCGAAGCCGGTCTTCTCGATCCGCTTCAGAAACTGCTTGGGGATAATCTGGTCCGTATCTACGTTTACGCGATCCAGCGGGGCTACGCGCCCGCGATGCACGGTGAATGGGTTCATGAGTCTCCTAATCTGCTGGGCTGGCTCCGCGGGCGAGACGCCCCCGGGACAGCCGGCGGGACGCCGGCGCTACGCTTTTCGCCGCGCTACGCTTTCGCGGCGCTCTGCCGATGGTGCTACGCCTCACTGCTGAAACTTCCAATTTCTTATATCGGTGAAGTGGCCGGCTATGGCTGCGGCTGCGGCCATCATCGGACTTACCAGGTGCGTGCGGCCGCCTCGTCCCTGGCGGCCTTCGAAGTTGCGATTGCTGGTTGAGGCGCAGCGCTCACCGGGCTGCAAAATGTCGGGATTCATTCCCAGACACATGGAGCATCCCGACTCTCGCCATTCGAAGCCGGCATCCTGAAAAATCCTGTGCAGGCCCTCCTGCTCGGCCGCGCGCTTCACTGCTTGCGATCCGGGCACGACCATCGCGCGGACCTTCGCGCTCACGCGATGGCCTTTTGCGACCCGCGCTGCTGCCCGTAGATCTTCGATTCGCGAATTGGTGCAGGAGCCGATGAATACGCGGTCAATGCCGATATCCTCAATGCGCTTGCCCGGTTCCAGCGCCATGTACTGCAGGGCAAGTTCGGCCGCACGGCGGTCGGATTCCTCGAGGCCTTTCACTTCCGGCACACGCCCCGTAACCGGAGCGACCATGCCGGGATTCGTTCCCCAGGTCACAAACGGGCAAAGCTGGGCGGCATCGATCTCGATGACTTTATCGAAGACCGCGTCAGCATCCGAAGGCAGGCTGCGCCAGTAGGCAACCGCCTTCTCCCAATCGTCACCGGTGGGAGCAAATTTTCGCCCCTTCACATACGCGATGGTCGTCTCGTCGGGGGCCACCATGCCGGCGCGCGCTCCGGCTTCAATGCTCATGTTGCACAGGGTCATGCGGCCTTCCATGGAAAGCGCGCGCACCGCCGGACCTGCGTATTCGATCACGTGCCCGGCGGCGCCGTCGGTCCCGATCTGCCCGATAATCCCGAGCGCCAGGTCTTTGGCAGTGACGCCGTCGGCCAGGCGTCCGCGCACATCGATCTTCATGGTCTTCGGACGCTGCTGGGCGAGGCACTGCGTCGCCAGAACGTGCTCGACTTCCGACGTACCAATGCCAAAGGCCAGCGCGCCAAACGCGCCATGCGTGCTGGTATGGCTGTCGCCACAGACAATGGTCATGCCCGGCTGTGTGATCCCCAGTTCCGGACCGATCACGTGCACGATTCCCTGCTCCGGCGAATCCATGTCGAAGAGGCGGATGCCGAACTCTTTGCAGTTAGCCTGCAGCGCGGCAATCTGCTTCGCCGCAATCAAGTCGGTAATCGGTGTGCCGCGCGGCTCGGTAGGAATGTTGTGGTCGACGGTGGCGACGGCGCGGGCAGGCTGCCGCACTTTGCGTCCGGCAGCGCGCAGTCCATCGAAGGCCTGCGGCGAGGTGACTTCGTGGACCAGATGCAAATCGATATAAAGGATGGGCGAGCGCCCGGCGGGCTGCGCCACAAGATGCGCGTCCCATATTTTTTCGAATAAGGTTCGTGTGGCCATAGGAGATCGTAATGCCGGCACAGCCGCCGGCTGTCCTCGGGCATTAAGCCCGCGGGCCCGCCGATGTAAGGCGGTAATTACTGGTATCGGTTAAGTTTTTCACAGCCTGGCGCAGGCGGGCAAGCGATACCCGGGAATAGTAGTGGTGCAGTTTGTATCTGGGCACGCCTTCAGGCGTGCCAAATCGCGAGCAAATGACCGGCTTTAGCCGCGGCTTAACCCCAGCGGCTAAAGCCGCTCGCATTTCCCGATGCTACGGCATCGCTGAAGCGATGCCCTGATACAAATCTTCTCAAACTGCACCACTGGCCGGAGTACGGTTGGTTACAATCAGTCCCATGCAGAAAAAGATGTTCTGGATCATCTTTACCCTGATGGGCTTGCTGGCGGATTTCGTGCTGCCGTTCTGGTGGGCCTGCGGGGCGACCATCCCCATTCTCGTGGCGGCCTGGTGGATCGCTTACCGCAGCGACTGGTTCTAGCAGGCTGCCCGACTCTCTCTCAGCTCCGTACGAGTGCATTCATCCCACAATGGCGTGCGTGATTCCTCGCCACCACGCGGGATTGATTCGCCAGATGTAGATCGCGAGGTTCTGGCCAACGATCACCGCGGGCAGCGCGTAGAGATACACCTTGTGGACGCGGCGGTCGACGACGAGATCGCGCAGGATGCCGAGACCCATCAGAAGGTCGAGGCAAAGGTAGAAGAGGTTGTGGTTGAACAGGAAATCGAAGCGGCCGACGGGTGCGTCCATCAGACTGCAGGTTGCGATGAACAAAAGCCGGCGATGGAACTCGGGCCTGGTCCGCCAGTAAATGGCAAGGGCAAGGCACGTGCCGAAGACGATCATGTCGTAGAACGGGATCGAGAGAAACGCATCTACGCCCGCCTCATGGAGCCGAAAGGTGTCGAAGCGCGTCATGACGATGGCGATGGTGATGCCCAGCAGAACCATCCCCGTGCCCAGCACGGCTCCAAACCAACCGAACAAACGATGCACGCTCACGTTATGCGTGCGGACCAGCGTGGACTGCGCAATGAAGAACATCACCCAAGTTGAGAAGGCGGCACCGTGAATCCACAGAAGCAGGGGACGAGGCACGGCGGCGTGAAAAAGATTGTCGTTGACGGTGCGGCTGAAGCCCCAAACCATAAGCACGGCAAACAGCAGCGACATGCAGAAATAGAAATACCGGCTTACAAACTGTTTGAGCGGGCTGGCCGTGCCCGCTCTTTTTTCCGTGGCGACTACAGACCTGACTTGCGCTGCGTTGACGAAGTGCATTGGATTTTCCTCGATTCGCGTGGTTAATGGATTGTCTGCTCGCTCTTGCGTACTGCCGGAGCGGTCGTCGATCCCTGAAACTTCGGCTCGCCCAGCTTCGTGATCCACAGTCCTGAATGAATGTCGTTGAAGTACATCAAGCTATTCAGCAGAGGACTGTCGCAAGTCACCGAGCAAGGCTGACCTCCCCAGGTGAAGGGAAGATTCGGACGGAATCCCTTCGCGTCTCCTGTCCAGAAGCGGGCAATCTCGCGGCCCTGCCGGTAAAGATCGCCACGCAGTTCGCCGGAGATATCGAGCACGCGGGCGCCGCCGCTGTAGTAGCCCTCGTACAGCATGTCGTTCGCCGCCCAGAAGTTGTGCGAGCCGCCTTCGGGCACCTCGTACTGTGCGACTTCTTTGGGACGCTTGATGTCGCTCACATCCATCACGTGGCAGATGGCGCGCACGGGGATGCGGTCGCGATCCTCGAGATGGAAAATCCCGGGAAAGACCTCGTCGCCCACGAACAGATAATTCTTGTAGCGAAACACGCTGTGCGTGCCGGCCAGCCAGCCGTCGCCATAAAGCTCGTAGTGATTGAACTTGTACTGGGCAATCAGCTTGGGATTTTCCGGCGTTCCGCCGCTCATGCCGTTGCCCACGTCGAGGATCACCAGTCCGTCGCGCCAGTACGCGAGATAGGCGATGCCGTCTTTCACCTGCAGATCGTGCAGGTAACGGCCACTGGTCATCGATCCCATCTCAGTGTTGATGCTGACGACCGTGGGATTCTGGACTTCCCAGCGCGCCACTTCTTTGGGATGCTTCGGATCCTGAAAGTCAATGACGCGCAGCGATCCGGTCGCATCGTCGGTGAGATAAACGTAGTGCCCGTCGATGTAGGCGCTGTGCACGCCGCCGGTGACTGTCGCGGTGTATTCCGAGAGCACTTTCAGATGCGAAGGATCGGTGGTGTCCAGGAACACGATGCCGTTCTTGCGATTGGAAGCGCCTTCCCGCGTGAACACGCCAATCTTCTCGTCGGGAGTGGTGCTGATGTCGTTGACGAGCCGAGCGTCGACCTTGAGCGTGTCGAGGAGCTTGGGATTCGCCGGGTCGGCGATGTCGTACACGAACACCTTATCGGCGACGGTCGCGAGGTAAGCGTGATGCCCGATGATCCATTCCTCCGACATTTGCAAATCAGGCATGGGGACGTGAGCCACCACTTCGACTTCGCGCTCCACATTACGCGGCCGTACTACTACTGAAGCCGACGCGCTGTGCTGGCCGCTGCTCGCGGTGACCACATACGTTCCAGCTTTCTCTGCTACGAATGCGCCATCCGGATAGACGGCGGCGCCGCTTCCGCTGATCGACCAGCGCACGGCAGGAGCCTTGCCGCCGCTGGCATCGCCGGCGCTGAAGTGAACAACGTCTCCGGTGCGCGCATCCGTGGACGCGGGCTTGATGGTCAGCTTGCGCACTGAGTCGCGCACCACCTGCACTTTGACTGTGCCGCTCGCCCCGTCGGCGGTCGCTTTGATGGTCGCGCTCCCGGCGGCAACGCCAGTGACTAATCCGGCGGCGTCTACGCTGGCGATGGATGGCTTGTCGGAGGTCCACTGGATCCGCGCATCGGCCCGCGGATTCCCGTTCGCGGTTCGTGCGATGACGGTGAGCTTCTCGGCGCTTCCCGAAACGATGGCGTGAGAGAGGGGCTCCAGTTCGAGCGTCGCGATCTTCGAATTCGCCACGTTCACCTTAGCGTAACCGGCCTTGCCGGCGATGACGGCGCCGACCGTCACCACTCCCGGGGCGTGGAAGGTCACTTCGCCCGATTCGTCCGCACCGGCGAGATCGAAGGGAGCGGCAAACCACACCGACGGCTTCGCGTCGATCGCGTTGCCCGCAGCGTCTTTGGCTGCGGCGCTGAACTTAACCTTCTGTCCCACCTGCACGTCGAGAGTCTTGGGAGTGATCTCCACGCTGGCGGGAGCCACTGAAGTGGAAGCTGCTTCCTGGGGCTTGGCTGCCTCTTGTGGCTTCGCATTGGCGTCTTGCGCCCACGCGCTCGAGGCCGAGAGAGCCATGACCGCAACCGCCAATACGAATGCATTGTGCTTGAACATTCGGCCTCCGCTGGACGTTTGCTGTTGCGTTACTGCTTGACCGGTTCCATCTTCCAGAAATCAATGCCCGCCGCTTGCGCACCCACATCGACGGTGGCAACGGTCGTCAAACTCTTGAGGTCGATCACTTCGACGGTTCCCGGTTCCGAGCCCACGCCTTCCACCGAGATAAACGCGTAATGATCGTCGGGTGAAACCACGATCCCGTGAACGACCTTACGCTTCGTCGGAATCCTTGCCAGTTCCTTGCCGGCGATGGGATCGAAGATGGAAACGGATTGTCCGCGCTTGTTGCTGGCAATGAGGCGACCGTCTTTAGTCATGGCCAGGTTGTAGACGCCGTTGCCGGCGGGAAAGCGCCGCGCCATCGTCCAGGTATCGGTATTGACGGCGACGATATCGTTCGATTGATTGCAGGCCACATAAATGACGGAGCCATCATTCGACGGCTGCGCCCAGGTGGGCGTGCACGACGGCTTGTGATCCGCCATGCTGTGTGCGGACATCTTTGAATCGGACATCTTGGGATCCGCGCCGTAGGGAGCGCCGGTCATGCCCATTTCCTTGCCCGCCGCCAGCATGAAGTAGCGGTCCACGGCGAACTTGCTGGTATCGATTTCGACCATCATGTCGTCCATCATGCAGGCCGAGTAATGTTTCGTCCCCGCGCGATTGAGGCGCGAGCCGTGCGGCATGGTGCAGGTGGTGATGCGCTTGACCTCAATCATCTGGTCGGTAGCCACGACTGAGACCGACGACGGAACCATGTCGCCATGAAAATTGGCGTTGGCCACGTAGACGAAGTTGCCGTCTGCGGAAATGTCAGTGGTCGCCGGGAACATGCCCAGGCTCGTGTACTTGATGGCCGTGTTGCTGCCGGCGCGAAATTTCCAGAGCGAGCCTTCGGGACGGCCGTGTCCCTGGGCGACGTAGACGAATTGCTTGTCGGGAGAGACCGCGACACCGTGCGGGCCGTTGATGTCGGTGGGCATCAGTCCAATGCGCGCCTCACTCTCGATGCGGGCTCCTCCGGGTCCGAAGCGGACCAGCACAATCTTGTCGGCGGATTCGCATACCACGTAGACGAGATAGTCCTGCGTAGGAGGTTGCGCAGTCGCGGTGGACTGCGCAAGGACAGGCCCGGCGAGTGTCAGCCACAGAACGTAAGTCGCAAACCAACCTATGGCGCGCAAAAGACCTCTTCGTTTCGTAGAGGAAACAGCGGTCCCCATCATCATTTGTCAGTTAGTCGTGCCGGCCGCGTCCATTCGGGCGAGGACGCCCCCACATTCGCCGCACTACTCTACCATACGCATCGGAGGTGGGATGAAAGCCGCCGCAGCAGCGGAGGCAGTGAGGGACCCGGGCTGTCAGCACTTCATCACTGCCACGACTGCGCAGCACCATGAGGGAGCGTAGCGAGGGCCCGGTCAAATGCGACCTCGTCCCTCCAGCGAAATCGCGATTGCATGCATTGACCCTGCGAATGAGGTTATGAGCGCTAAGGCCTGATTACAGAAGTTACTCGCATGCGCTTTGAATTGCGCAGAAAATGAAGTCATGTCAGGCGAGAAGTTGACTGACATTGGAGCGCCCGCTTGCGAGGTCCGAAATGAGGTCGTCCCGTACCGCCTTTGTTTTCTCACCGCTGTTGGCGATGTGCGTCTTGGCAATAAGCACCGTTAGCGCCCAGACGAGCAGCAAAGCTCTCATCACCGATTATCCGCCTAATCTATGCGTTGGTGGCGGATTCGTGGCGATGGCCGGTATCAGCCGCCGTGATCCCCTAATTGTCATACCAATCGATGTCAACGGAATCGATGCACCGCAAACTATACCCTCGGTGGGTGACGAGGTTTTCGGGATGCTGTGCAGCGGGGACCAGATCGAACTGCTCGTCAATGATTACGAATCTCATCGGCTAATCATGCCGCTGTATACCGTGCAATGGCACTCCCGAAATCACACAACGATCCGCGAAGAGGAGCCGGAGGACCTCAACCTGCCCAAAACCGGACCTACGCCTCCCGCCGTGGTCTTCAGGAAGGACTCCCTCGAATGGCAAGGACGACCCTGGGCACGTGCGCGGGGTGACTGGTACGTCTCGGTGCCGAATGTGGTGGACCGTCCCTACAAAATATATGAGGTGCACTTTGTCTCAGCCCATGGGAACACTTGGGACAAACTCGACGTGACCCTCCTCGAAGAGACTATCGATAAGAAAATCACGCGATCTGTTCCTCTTGTTCATATTGAAGCTGACCACGACTAACATTTGACACACGCGCGTCTACGGGCTGTCGGTTTACGTAACATCCCCATAACACTTATCGAGGCTCTGGTTGATCCGCTGACGGCAAAGACTCTATCGCGGGCGCGTGATCGCGCCTTGCGACGCCGATGCGACCAGCGCCGCGTATTTCGCGAATACGCCCGTGGCATAGCGCGGTTGTGGTGCCTTCCACTGGGCCATGCGCTGGCGCAGCACATCGTCGCTGACTTCGACTTTCAGCACCTGCTTACGGATGTCGAAATGAATCATGTCGCCATCGCGCACGCCGGCGATGGGACCGCCGAGCGCGGCTTCTGGAGAGACGTGTCCGGCCATCAAGCCGCGAGTCGCGCCGCTGAAGCGGCCGTCGGTTAACAGCGCCACGGAATCGCCGAGTCCTTCACCCACGAGGGCGGCGGTGACGCCGAGCATCTTGCGCATTCCCGGACCACCTTTCGGTCCTTCGTTGCGAATTACGACCACGTCTCCGGCCTTGATCTTCTTTGCGGTGACCGCCGTCATAGCGTCTTCTTCGGATTCGAACACGCGGGCTGGGCCATGATGCTCCAGCCGCTCATGGCCGCTGATCTTGGCCACGCAGCCTTCGGGCGCAAGATTTCCCTTGAGAATGACGAGGCCGCCCGTTGCTTTCAGCGGCTTGTCGAGCGGAGCGATCACTTCCTGGCCGGAAGTTTCGCGTGCGCTTTCGGCCTCGTGCGAGAGCGTCTCCCCGGTCACGGTCTTGGCCGATCCGTGCAGATACTTGCCGCTCATCAGGCGCTTGGCCAGCAGGCGAATGCCGCCCGCATGATGCATGTCGGCGGCAACGAACCGGCCGGAAGGCTTGAGATCGGCAAGCAGCGGAGTCCGCTCGCTCACCGTCTGGAAATCATCAATCTGAAGTTCGACCCCGGCTTCGCGCGCAATGGCCAGCAGATGCAGAACTGCATTGGTCGATCCGCCGGTCGCGGCTACCGCGGCGATCGCATTCTCGAATGCGTCTCGCGTAAGAATGTCGCGAGGCTTGAGATCTTTCTGCAGCAGGTTCATGACGACCTGGCCGCAGTCGAATGAGATCTGATCTTTTTGCGCATCCATCGCCGGGACGCTGTTGAATCCCATCGGCGACAGTCCGATCATTTCCATTACGGTCGACATAGTGTTCGCCGTATATTGTCCGCCGCACGCTCCGGCTCCGGGACAGGCGACGTTTTCGAGCTCTTTCAGCTCCGCATCGCTCATCTTGCCCGCGACGTTGGCTCCGATTCCTTCGAAAACATCCTGGAGCGTGACATCTTTGCCGCGATAACTGCCGGGAGCGATGGTTCCGCCGTACAGCACCATGCCCGGAAGATTCATGCGCGCCAGCGCCATCGCCGCCGCGGGAATCGTCTTGTCGCAGCCCACGACGCACACCACGGCGTCGAACATCTGGCCGCGGCACACCAGTTCGATGGAGTCGGCAATCAGTTCGCGGCTGACCAGCGAGGCCCGCATGCCTTCGGTGCCCATGGTCTCGCCATCAGAGATGGCGATGGTGTTGAACTCCATAGGCGTGCCGCCGGCGGCGCGAATTCCTTCCTTCACTTTGGCCGACAAGCGGCGCAGATGGAAGTTGCATGGCATGGTTTCAATCCACGTATTGGCCACGCCGATGAGCGGACGGCTGAGATCGGCATCAGTGAAGCCAATCGCTTTGAACATGGCGCGCGCGCCAGCGCGGTCGCGCCCTTCGGTGATTCCACGGCTGATGTGTTTGAGATCCATAGGGAAGATTGCTCCGCAACGATGAAAGTCGTGAACCGAAAGCATAAACCAAGGGCGGCGGTTCCGCTTGCGCTCGGAGTCCAGCTGGACTCTCCGATTCAAAGCTCTTAACCGCAGAGAGCGCAGAGATTTCGCTGAGAACGCTGAGAATTTCCGGCGGCACGAAGTCTTTTCCCTGCGCCCTCTGCGTTCTATCTCTGCGGACTCTGCGATCAAAGCTTTTAACCGTCGAAAGCGGAGAGGCAGGCTCAGAACTTCGAGAATCTCGGGGCTACATCCTCATTATTATTGATAAGGAAAAATGGGGAACCCGCTTTGCAGGTTCCCCCAAGTTGCATGACGGTGCCCAGGACACGTCATGCTTGCCCAGCCACAAAACCAAAGCTAGTCTTGGCGCCATCCGCAGAGCGACTAGGCGCGAGCTGCGGCGCGCGAATCTTCGAGCGTCACGCCGGCCGGCGGATGATGCGTCGCCCAGGCAGCGGTATGCGCCGCGCCCGAACCAACGTGGATCACGTCCGCAATCGAATACCATTCGCGATACAGCTGGCCGGTCTGCTTCTGATTTACGTCGAGCGCGAGCGTGACTTGATGATCACGCTCAGCGGCCGCCGCCTGTACAGCGGGCATTTCCAGCCCGCGCCGCGAAGCCGCGTTCAGAATGCGCATCAACGTGCCCTGCGTGTTGCGATAGCGAATGTGGAAGAGCTGCATGGTCTTGCTCCTGTGTCGAATTGAATGCAGAAGACTTCTGCATTCTTCTTACTTCTGCATTCCCTATTCTTCCAGCATCATCTCTGAAAGCGCCGCTCCTGCCGGAACCATGGGGAAGACGTTGGCTTCGGGCGCGCAATCGAATACCAGCAACTCCGGCTTGGGCGAGCGCAGGAAGCGGTCGATCTGATCGCCCGTCTCCGGTGAAACCGGAAACTCGCGCATCGCGTCTTCACTCAGCCGGAAGCCGTGAATCTTGTAAGCCTTGGCAATCTCGACGAAATCCGGATTGTCGCTGAGGTCGGTCTCGGCGTAGTTGCGCTGGTAGAAAAGCTGCTGCCACTGCCGCACCATGCCGAGATACTTGTTGTCGATGATGACCATCTTGATGGGAAGCCCGAGGCGATGGACGGTCGCGAGTTCCTGGATGTTCATCTGAAATCCGCCATCGCCGGAGACGCAGAGCACGCAAGCATCGGGCTGCGCGAGTTGCACGCCGACCGCGGCCGGCAAAGCGAATCCCATGGAGCCGAGTCCGCCTGAGGTGATGAAGCCTCGGGGCGACGAGGAGCGGTACCGCTGCGCGGCCCACATCTGGTGCTGGCCGACATCGGCAAGAATCACGCTGCCTTCGGGCAAGCGGCTGAAAAGTTCGTCGAGGAACCGGATGGTGGGCTGTGCGAGTCCGCGCGGATCGAGCTCTGCCCGCTCCGGTCCGCATGCGATGTTGCGCCAGCCTGAAAAGTCAGGCAGCGTGTGCCGCCGCAATTCGGCTTCAAATGCGGGAATCGTGTCGGCGAGATTGCCAATCACCGGCAGATCGCAGGGACGCACCCGGTCAAGCTGCCCAGGATCAATTTCGAAATGAACGATCTTGGCGTGCGGCGCGAAACGAGAGGCATCGCCGGTGACGCGGTCGTCGAGGCGCGCTCCGAAGACCAGCAACAGGTCGGTCTCGTGCAGGGCCAGGTTGGCGGCACGCGTTCCATGCATGCCGACCATCCCCAGGTAATGAGGAGCTTGCGGTTCTACCGCGCCCAGTCCGTGGACGGTGACAAACGTGGGAATGTTCATCCGATCAAGCAGGCGCCGCAAATCCGGAATCGCCCCAGAGAGCTTTGCCCCGGCGCCGACCAGCGCGACCGGTTTCGCCGACTGCTGCAGCAACGCCACGATCGTGTCGGTGAATCCACCGTCAGCCTTAGCATCGGCAGGACGCGCGTGCGGCGTGAACTTCGACGGGCCGGAAAATTCCTTCTTGGCCTTCAGCAGGTCGGTGGGAATATCGATGACCACTGGGCCAGGACGTCCGCTGCGCGCCCAGTGAAATCCCTCGGCGATGACGTCGGGAATCTCGTCGATGGTGCGGACAAGGCGGCTCCATTTCGTGAGCGAGAGCGTGACGCCGAAAACGTCAGTCTCTTGAAACGCGTCGGTGCCAATCAGCGCGCTGCGAACCTGGCCTGTGATGCAGACCAGCGGAACGGAATCCATCTTCGCGTCGGCAATGCCGGTAACGAGATTGGTTGCGCCGGGACCGCTGGTGGCCATGGCCACGCCAACTTTGCCGGTGACGCGCGCGTAACCTTCGGCGGCGAATACCGCGCCCTGCTCGTGCCGCGTCAGAACATGTCGCACGCCGCTGCCGTCGAGCGCGTCGTAGAGCGGCATGATCGCGCCGCCGGGGTAACCGAAAACCAGGTCCACCCCTTCGGCGCGCAGGCACTGCAGAACGATGTCCGCTCCCTTAAGCATTCACCACCTGTTTTGTGTCTTTGGGGGCGGACTGTTTCTTGCCTTCTTTGGGTAGCCAGCTCATCATGCCGCGCAGTTGCGCGCCCACGATTTCGATGGGATGCTGTTTCTCTTTTTCACGAAGCTTGTTGAAGTTAGGACATCCGGCTTTATTTTCCGCAATCCACTCTTGCGCGAACTTGCCGGATTGAATGTCGGCCAAAGTCTTTTTCATGGCCTGGCGGGTGGCATCGCCAACAACCTGCTCGCCGCGTGTGAGGTCGCCGTATTCGGCCGTGTTCGAAATGGAGTAGCGCATGCGTCCCAATCCACCTTCGTAGATCAGGTCGACGATGAGCTTCACTTCGTGCAGACATTCGAAGTAGGCGATCTCGGGTGCGTACCCGGCCTCGACCAGGGTTTCGAATCCTTTCTTGATGAGCGAAGTGAGGCCGCCGCAAAGGACTGCCTGCTCGCCGAAGAGATCGCTTTCGGTTTCCTCTTTGAAAGTTGTCTCGAGAACTCCGGCGCGGGTGGAACCAATGCCGTGCGCGTAGGCGAGGCCGAGTTCGTGAGCGTGTCCGCTGGCGTTCTGGTGGAGGGCGAGCAGCGCCGGAACTCCGCGGCCTTCGGTGTAGACGCGGCGAACGAGGTGCCCGGGACTTTTGGGGGCAATCATCACGACATCGACGTCGGGCGGAGGAACGATGGTTTTGAAATGGATGCTGAAGCCATGGGAAACGCCGAGCACTTTTCCGGGATGCAGATAGGGCTTGATGGCCTGCTCATAGAGTTCGCCCTGCGTTTCGTCGGGAGTGAGGACGTGGATCCAGTCGGCGCGCTTGGCAGCCTCGTCAGGGGCGACGACGACCATGCCATCGGCGCGGGCCTGAGCCGCGCTTTGCCGGTTGGGATCGAGACCGATAATGACTTTGTGTCCGCTGTCGCGGAGATTCTGGGCCTGGGCGTGTCCCTGGCTGCCGTAGCCAAGGATGGCGATGGTTTTGCCTTTCAGTGCATCGGGCTTGGCGTCGCGTTCGTAAAAAATAGTGACCACTTCGTGCTCCTCTCGTTGCACAAGGGGAAAGGAAAGAGCCCTTGCTTTTTTGGGGATGGGACCTAGTGTATCCCCAGTGGGGAGAAATAACCCCGATGCGGACCGACCGGTCGGTCGGTTAAGGGACGATGCTACCGGGCTCGTCTTCCACTGTCAAGGACAAAACCGCGGTTTCCTGTCCTGCGCGAATGCGGGGGACAGAGAGGCTTGCCTCCATCTCGCACATTATAGAGGACTTATGTGGGTTCAAAAAGGGAACAGAAAGGCTATTGCCAGAGAGATTCTGAGCGACGCGGAATGGAAGTGCGCGTAGTCTTAAGAAGTCAGCAGGAGGCATTTGAACCATGGTCGAGAAGCGGGTTCCGAGTTCCGAGAAGACCCAAGCTGTCGTCGCGCAGCCATCGAAGAAATCGGGCGCACCCGCCGACCAGGGCAAGCTGCCGAAGCCGCTGCGCCTAGGCAAGGATTGCGACTACGAGCAGGAACTGGGACGGCTGCAAATCGAATTGGTGAAGCTCCATGAATGGATCCGCCACGAAGGACTCAAAGTGGTGATTCTGTTCGAAGGGCGCGACGCCGCCGGCAAGGGCAGCGCCATCAAGCGCATTACACAGACGCTGAATCCCCGCATCTGCCGTGTCGTGGCGTTGGGAACGCCGACGGAGCGGGAGAAGACTCAGTGGTATTTTCAGCGCTATGTAACCCACTTACCGGCGGCGGGCGAGATGGTTCTGTTCGATCGCAGCTGGTACAACCGCGCTGGCGTCGAGCGCGTGATGGGCTTTTGCACCGAGAGCGAGCATGAGGAGTTCCTGCATAGCTGTCCGGAGTTCGAGCGGATGCTGGTGCGGGCCGGCGTCATGCTGATCAAGTACTGGTTCTCGGTGAGCGATGAAGAACAGGAGCGGCGTTTTCAGGACCGCATGAATGACCCGACCAAACGCTGGAAATTGAGTCCGATGGATCTGGAATCGCGGCGGCGCTGGGCAGAATATTCGCGTGCGAAGGACGAGATGTTTGCGGTTACCGACATCAAGCAGGCGCCCTGGTACGTGGTGGATGCGGAGAATAAGAAATGCGCCCGGCTCAACGTCATCCGTCACTTGTTGTCGCTCATCCCGTACCGGGATCTGACCCCGGAGCGCCTGAAGCTGCCGTCCCTCGACAAGACCAAGTATGCGCGACCGCCCATCCAGGAGCAGAATTTCATTCCAGAGGTGTACCGCTCGGGCGAGTAGGAGTGGGCAGTCCTGATGTAAGCGAAACACAAGGTTCCTCCACTTCGCTCGCTTGCGCTTCGCTTCGGTCGGAATGACAAAGGGGGGCGACGCGAGAAACCACACCAAGGTTCCTGTCGGGGCTATGTGCGCAAAACACCGGTTCCGCGATACCATGGCACGCGATGACTCGCGAGACGGCAGTCGATTCCCGGCAGGAGATCTTGCGTACGGCGGCGCGACTGTTTCAGCAGCGCGGGTATGACGCGACCTCGATGAACGACGTCGCGGCGTCGCTGAGGTTGAGCAAGGGCGGGCTCTACCACCACTTTCAGAGCAAGGACGAAATCCTGTTCGAGATCATGAATCATGCCATGGAGATCACCGAGGAGCGCGTGCTGGCTCCGGTGCGCGGGATTGCGAATCCGGAGGAGCGACTGCGGGCGCTGATCCGGCTGCACATTGAAGTGGTGCTCAGCCCGCGCGATCGCGAGATTACGGTGATGCTGCACGAGAACCATCCGCTGCCGCCGGGGCTGCGCAAACGCATCAACACGCGCAAGAAGGAGTACATCCACTTTGTCGAGAGCCTGATGGCGGAAGTGCAGCGGGCGCGCCATGGCAAGGGGTCCGTCAGTCCGCGCGCGGCGGCGTTTGCGCTCCTGGGGATGATCAACTGGATTTACCAGTGGTACAAGCCGGAGGGCGATCTGCAGACGCATAACCTGGTTCCGCAGTTCACCGATCTGGTGCTCGGGGGAATTCTGGCGTGAAGACTCTGTTTACTAGCGTCGCCGAGATTGATCGGCAACGGGCTGAGAGCAGCAAGCTTTATCGCGAATTCCTGCGCGTGCCCGCGATGAGCGCCGGTTTGTACGTGCTGGCAGCCGGCGCCGGCGATTCGCAGCGGCCTCATCATGAGGATGAGGATGAGATGTATTACGTGGTGCGCGGGCGAGCACGGTTTCGAGCCGGTGATGAGGATCAGGAAGTCTCGGCTGGAAGCGTGCTTTTTGTCGCGGCCGAGGTGGAGCACCGGTTTTACGACATTGGCGAGGAACTGGCCGCGCTGGTTTTCTTTGCGCCCGCCGAGAGCTAGTGCAAAAACTCACCACAGAGGACACGGGGGGACACAGAGGCGACTCACCTTACTTATGCGGCGGGATCCAGTAGACCTCTTCTTTGACGCTTCCCTTATCGACGAAGCCGCGGCGTTTCAGGATCGCCTTGCTATGCTCGATCATCTCCGGATGTCCGCATAGATAGGCCACCGTGTTGCTTGCGTCCAACTCCCAGTGATCGGCATATTTGCGCAGGATGTCGTCGGCGCGTCCAATTTCTCCCGACCAGTCCGAGTGATCCCAGGGGCGGCTCACCGTCGGCACATATTTGAACCAGGGCAAGTCTTTGTCGAACTGATTTAATTCTTCGAGGTATCCAAACTCCCACGGGCGGCTCGCGCCATTGAGCAGGTAGAGTTTGTGGCTGCCATCGAAGCGGCCCTCTTTCCAATCTTTGGATAGCGTGCGCACGTAGCTGACGAAGGGGGCGACGCCGGTAACGGTCGAGATCAGAAGATGATTCTTGCGGCCGTTGCCCATCTCGAGCGAGAACTTGCCTTTCGGGATTTTGCGCATCAGCAGCGGATCACCGGGCTGCAACTTGTGCAGCAGGGGCGTGAGCGCGCCTTCGGGCACGAGTTCAAAGAAGAATTCGACTTCGTCTTCTGCGGGCGAGGACGCGATCGAGTAAGGGCGCTCGATGCGCTTGCCATTGGCTTCGACTCCGAGCGTGGCGTACTGACCGGAAACAAAGTTGAACTCGCCGCCGCTGCGGATGCGGAACATCCACAGGTCGGGAGCGAAATCGACGCGGCGAGTAATCTGCGCGTGGTAAAACTTCTCTTCGGGAATCGTCATGACACCGACCTCAACCTCGGAAATCCTTGTATAAAGTCACGCCGCGGGCGAGACGCCCCCGCGACAGCCGGCGGGACGCCAGCGCTACGCTTACGCTGGCACCGTGCCGGGCTACTCAGTTAGATGAAGTGCGGCTCTCCTCGATGCACCCCGACCGAACGGTCGTGCCATGAAAAAGATTTGCTATCCTAGCCGGAATCGGGCGCTTTGGAAAGTCCTTTCTTGCAGGAAATTTCTGATGGGGCAGATCAGCGAACTTCAGACGATGTCTCTGCGGCGGCGAGTTGCCCCAACACGGTGTGCAGGGCTCGCAGAACCTCATCGGCGGCGTATGCCTTTAAAGCAAACTTCAGCATTCCATCGGGGGTGAACTGGGCGCCGCGCTGCGCCGAGACGAAACGCGCCAGGTGCTCGGGATCGACGGCGGCATTCTGGCGGAACTTGAACGTGACAAAATCGCGCTTGCGTTCGATGGCGTTCACGCCGACCCGCATGCACAGCAGCTTGAGCGAGGCGTAGTCGAGCAGGTTGCGGACAGCTTGCGGCGGCTCGCCATAGCGGTCCTGCAGTTCGGCGCCGACGTCGGACAGCTGAGACTCGGTTTCGACTCCAGCCACGCGCTTATACATTCGCAGGCGCTGGTTTTCTTCCGGAATGTATTCCGCCGGAATGCGGATGTTGAGCCCGAGATTGAGCTGCGTTTCAGCCTCGTCTGGCGCGACCTCACCCTTCATCTCCCGGACGGCGCGGTCGAGCATCTGGGTGTAAAGCTCGAATCCGATGGCCTCGATGTGTCCACTTTGCTCCCCGCCCAGAAGATTGCCGGCGCCGCGGAGCTCGAGATCGAGGGCGGCGATTTTGAATCCGGCGCCGAGGTCGGAGAATTCCTTCAGCGCGGCGAGGCGGCGGCGCGCGATGGGCGTAAGTTCCACTTCCTTCGGGATCAGCAGGTAGGCATAGGCGCGGCGGTTGGAGCGGCCGACGCGTCCGCGCAGCTGGTAAAGCTCTGACAGGCCGAGGCGGTCGGCGCGATTGATCAGAATCGTGTTGCACAACGGGATGTCGAGGCCATTTTCGATGATCGTAGTTGCGACCAGGATGTCGGCCTCATGGTGCATGAATTGGAGCATCACTTTTTCGAGTTCGGATTCTCCCATCTGGCCATGGCCCACGATGACGCGCGCTTTCGGAACCAGCGCCTGAAGCTTGGCAGCGATCTCCCAAATGCTTTCGACGCGGTTATGCACAAAGTAGACCTGGCCTCCGCGCTCGAGTTCCTGCTCGATGGCGGATTGAATGAGCTTGTCGTCCCAGCTGGCAACGACGGTTTGAATCGCCATGCGGTCTTTGGGTGGGGTCTCGATGACGCTCATGTCGCGCAGTCCGACCAGCGACATGTGCAGCGTGCGCGGGATGGGGGTAGCCGACATGGTGAGGACGTCGACTTGCTTGCGCATCTGCTTGATGCGCTCCTTGTGGCGCACGCCAAAGCGCTGTTCTTCGTCGACGATCAGCAGGCCGAGATCGGAGAACTTGAGGTCTTTCGAGAGAATGCGGTGCGTGCCGATGAGGATGTCGATCTTGCCGGCTTCGGTCTTCTGCAGAATTTCTTTTTGCTGCTTCGCGTTGCGGAAGCGGCTGATCATTTCGATGGTGACCGGGAAGGGTCCGAAACGCTGCTTGAAGGTTTCATAGTGCTGGAAGGCAAGGACCGTGGTCGGCGCGAGCACGGCGACCTGCTTGTTGTCGCTGATGGCCTTGAATGCCGCGCGCATGGCGACCTCGGTCTTGCCGTAACCAACGTCGCCGCAGAGCAGGCGATCCATGGGCAGCGACGTTTCCATGTCGCGCATGACGTCGGCGATGGCCTGCGCCTGATCTTCGGTCTCGCTGAATTCGAAGGCGTCTTCAAACTCGCGGACAAATTCGTTGCCGGCGGGAAAGGCGTGGCCCTCAGCCATTTTGCGCTCGGCGTAGAGCTTGAGCAGCTCTTCGGTCATGTCCTTCATGGCCTTGCGGACGCGGGCTTTGGTCTTGGCCCAGGCTTGAGTGCCGAGATGGCTGAGCGCTGGCTTGGCGCCTTCGGACGAGCGATATTTCTGAATCAGGTCGAGGCGCGTGAGCGGGACGTAGAGGCGCGCGACTTCCGCGTATTCCAGCAGCATGAACTCGGCGTTGCCGTCACCCTGATTGATTTCTTTCAATCCCTGATACTGGCCGATGCCGTGTTCGACGTGGACGACGTAGTCTCCGACTTGCAGGTCGCGGAAGTCGGAGAGGAAGGCGGAAACTTTCGATTTCTGGCGCTGCGGGCGAGCCGCGACGGCTTCCGATTCGTCGAACAAATCGCGCGCGCCAAAGATAGCGAGATGAGCGTCGGGAAAGATGACGCCGTCGGGCACGTAGGCTTTGGCGAGTGTAGTGGTGTGGACTTCTCCGGCGAAGTAGCTGGTTTCGTCGGCGTAGCTTTCGCCTCCGCGAGTGCGGCTGCCGAGTTTAAAGCTGACGTTGTATTCAGTAAAGATGTCGGCCAGGCGCTCGACTTCCCCGGTATTCGGGACAGAGAACAGCACCTCATTTCCCGCGGCGGTCAGCTTCTGCACTTCTTCGAGCATCGCGGGAACAGCGCCGTGGAAGCGCTGAGTGGGCTGAGTGAGGATGGTAACGGCAGTGTCTGCGTCCTCACTGCGCGTAATGCCGAGATGTTCGAGATCGGCTCCGGTCAGGGCTGTGATCTTCCGCCACCAGTTCTCGGGAGGAAGATAGAGATCTTCGGGGCGCACCAGGTTGCCGACGCCGCTGCGCTCGTGCATTTCGCCGACGCGCGTCCAGAAGCGATCGAATTCGGAACGGAGCAGATCGGGCTCATCGAGCAGGACCGTGGCATGCGGAAGCAGGTCGAAAATCGTGCGATCGGCGCCAGCCACGGGCGCATAGAACTCCCATCCGGGAAAAACGGTGACTCCACCGGATCGGATCGCGGCTTCCACAATTTCTTCGTTGCCGGTGATGCGCTTGCCGGAGAGCCGAGTGTGAATGGCGCCGAGCAGTTGATCGTTGACGGGAGTTTCGGTGAGCGGCAGCAGCAGCGCCTCATCGATGGGATTCGAAGAACGCTGCGAGGTGGGATCGAAGCGGCGGATGGAATCGACTTCGTCGCCGAAAAATTCGATGCGGACCGGGCGCTCGGCTTCGGGCGAGTAAACATCGAGGATGCCTCCGCGCACGGCGTACTGGCCGGGCATTTCGACGACGTCGGCCGCGGCGTAGCCCACGGTGTTCAAGTGCGCGAGAAGATTCTCGAGATCGGAGGATTCGCCGCGGCGCAAGCTACGGGCGAGATCGGTGTAGTAGTCGGCGGAGCGCTGCAGGATGGCCGTGGCCGCGATGGGGGTGACCACGATTGCGGCTTTCCCGGTGGCAATCTTCCACAAAGCGGTCGCGCGTTCTTCCTGGAGTTCAGGATGCGGCGAGAGATTCTGGAACGGCAGCACGTCGCGAGCCGGCAGGGCGACAATGGATTCGGGATCGCAAGCGGCGGTGAGTTCGGAGAACCCGCGCAGCACCGGGATGTACTCTTCGATGGCGCGGTTGTCGTTGACGACGACGATCTGCGGCCGTTCGGCGGCGCGGCGCAAAAGCACGAGCAGCAAGGCTTTCGCCGTGGGAGACAGTCCGGAGACACGCATCCTCCCCGTGCCCTCTTTGAGGTGGGAGGCTACACGCGTGAAGCCGGGAAGCAATTCGACGTCCGCGAAGAGTTCGCGGACGAAGGGAAGAAGCATCGTCTTTTCATTTTAACAGGATCGAAGGGGTGCTGCGGGGCCGCCGTGTCATCGCGGAAACGAGTCAGCGTGATCCGACTGGAACGGATCCTCCGGGAAAAACATTCGGGTGGTTTGGCGAGAAAAAGGTAGTGAGTCAGTTTGAACTTCGTCGACTGTATACCCACGGGAGATCCCTCGTCCCGCTGGTGAAAACGCGGGACGCCGGGATGACGCCTCACGGAAATCTCGGGTTGTGGAAATGAAACTGACCCACTACGCGAGAAAAGGCCTTGACAAGTTTTCCATATAGATGTATTTAACCTAATAGTTATGTAATCACTAGGTTAATTACTAACGTGAACGATCGACTCAGCGAAACCTTTGGAGCACTGGCCGACCCGACCCGGCGGGCCATTCTGGCGCGACTGGCCTCGGGTGAAGCTTCGGTCACGGAACTGGCCGAGCCGTTTGCCATGAGCATGCCGGCGATTTCGAAGCATCTGAAGGTGCTGGAGCGCGCGGGATTGATTTCCCGCGGGCGCGAAGCGCAATGGCGGCCTTGCCGGCTCGAAGCCGGTCCGCTGCAAGACGTGGCCGGCTGGGTGGAGCACTACCGCCGCTTCTGGGAAGAAAGTTTCGACCGCCTGGACGACTACCTGCAAAAACTTAGAAAGCAAGATTGGAAGGCCAAGGAGAAGAAGCATGTCCGCAAAACGCGCAAGAATTGACGCCGCGACGGAATCCTCCAAATGGGATCTGGTGCTTACGCGAACTTTTGATGCGCCCCGTGAACTCGTGTTCCAGGCATGGACCGATCCGAAACACATGGCACTGTGGTGGGGGCCGGACGGTTTTACGAACCCGGTTTGCGAAGTAGACGCGCGGGTGGGAGGGGCGATCCGCATCGATATGCGCGCTCCGAATGGCATCGTGTATCCGATGAGCGGCAGGTTCGAGGAAATCACCGAGCCAGAGCGGTTGGTCTTTATCAGCAGCGCGCTCGACGCGAACGGAAAGTCCATGTTCGACATTCTGAATACGGTTTCATTTGAGGAGCAGCACGGCAAGACACTGCTCACGTTGCAGGCGCGTGTCCTGAAAGCGACCGCCGAGGCGTCGCAATATCTCAAGGGCATGGAAGTGGGCTGGACGCAGAGCCTGGGCCGGCTGGGCGCTTATTTGCGGTCGATGCGGGCAAAGGACGGCGGGCTTCATCTGGCGAAGACCGCACGATCGAGCACGGCGGATCGGGAGATCGTGGGGTCGCGCGTCTTCGCTGCTCCGCGGTCGCTCGTGTGGAAGATGTGGACCGATCCCGAACACCTGGTGCAGTGGTGGGGACCGCAGGGATTTACCACGACTGTGCAGGAAATGAACGTGAAACCGGGCGGACTCTGGAGGCTGGTGATGCACGGTCCGGATGGACGGGACTATCACAATCGCATCATCTATCGCGAGGTGGCGGAGCCGGAGCGGCTGGTTTACGAGCACTCTCCGGAAGAAAGCACGGAACCGGTGAGCTTCCAAACGACGGTCACGTTTGCGGCGCAAGGGGAAAAGACGCGCGTGGAAGTGCGGATGGTATTTGCGTCAGCAGAGGCTCGCGACTACGCCGAGAAAACGTATCACGCGGTGGAAGGGCTGGCGCAAACGCTGGGTCGGCTGGAGGAAAAACTGGCAGCGATTCGAGCCTGATTCAAGGGGACACATTCGAGTTGCAAGGGGGAGTCGATGAGGCCGCTGGTTTGGGTTGTAGATATGTCGTTGGATAGCTTCATGTCAGGCCCAAAGGGAGAGTTGGATTGGGCTGGCGTAGACATAGACGACGAACTGTGGGAAGACGTGAACGCGTTGCTGGGTACTGTTTGGCAGGAAGACGTACCGGAACTTTGAAGAGTACTGGCCGGCTGCGCCCGGAGATCGCGGGCGTCCTAAGAACGAAATTGATTTCGCGCGATGGATCGAAGCGACGCCGAAGATTGTCGCTTCGAACACGCTGAAGAAGCTGGAGTGGAAGAATTCAGTGCTTCTGCAGGGCGACCTGGCGGAAGAGGTCTCGCAGATCAAAGCGCAAGTCGGCAAGAAGATCGTGATGTTCGGCAGTTGCACGCTGGCTGGACGCCTGCTGCAGCTGGGCCTGATCGACGAGTTGTGCCTGCGCATTCACCCGGTGATTTTGGGTAAGGGACGGCCATCGTTTCAGGAGGCGGATCAACAGCGGCGTCTGGAACTGACGGAATCACGAAGATTCCGGTCTGGCCTGGTTCAGCTGAAGTATCAGATCTGAGGATCGGCGGGAGCCACGTCTGCGCGAGTTGTTTCCGCTGCGAAACCGCCGGACCTGAGTCCGGCCCCCGTTCTTACTTTCTGATGGTCAGGAGCAATCGCTGTGAACGACGAAACGCGCAGCCGCGCAGAGCAGGAAATTCGCAACCAGATCGCGGAGCAACACCGCGCCATCTGTCGAAAAGATGTTGCCGGCATTATGGCAAACTATGCGGACGATGCCGTGATTTTCAACGTGAAGCCACCGTTTCAGATCGTGGCGCGCAGCGAGTGGGAGCAGGTTTGGCGGACCTCCTTGGCTCACTTTCCCGCGTCGTTCGGGATGGAGACAAAGAATCTGGAAGTCACCATCAGCGGCGATCTGGCCGTGGCTCACTATCTGTATCGTTTTACCGGCTTGCCCGGGAAGCCGAGTTGGATTCGCAACACCGCTGTCTACAAGCGCGCGGGAAGCCATTGGCGGATGGTGCACGAGCACAACTCGGTGCCGTTCGATCCGGAGACTTCGAAAGCAGTCTTCGGGTTCGAATGAAGCTCAGGCGCGCAGCAGAGGGCGCGTCAGGCAGGTTGGACCGCCGCTGCCGTTAATGCAGAGTTCGCTACCGGGAAAGGTGCGGACATCGAATCCCGCCTGGCGAAGGCAGTCGTTGGTCCTGGAATTCTCTTCGATAGCGAGCAAGCGCCGTCCGCCAAGCGCAAGCACATTGCAGGCCAGCGTATCCCGCTCCGCAGGGTCGATCTCAATCCACTGGAAGCCCCGAGCCTGCAGCAGTTCGACGGTTTCGACCGCGAGCCAGGAAAGATCCACCAGCGCGACGCGCTCGTCGAGAAGGCTGATCAGCGACATCAGATGAAGGCAGGCAGAGGGCCCCGGTCCGTACGGTAGAGGAGCGGAAAGCACTTCGACGCCCTTGGGCGCAAGCAGGGCGCGCATCTGCGCGATGCCAGCCGCGTTGGTGCGATAGCCGTGGCCGATGAGCAGAGTTTTCGGATCGAGCCACACGATGTCGCCGGCTTCGGTCGTACCGGGCGCTACGATTTCTCCGAAGGTAGGAATTCCAAGCCGCTGGCAGAATGAACCCTGATGGGCGGCCTCGGAGACGCGGTTCGTTTTTCCCGGACGCATCGTGATCAATCCGAAATCGGTGGCCAGCGAAGCGTCATGGGCATAGACGGCGTCGAGGGAAAGATGATCCGCGGGCGGCAACTCGACTACTTCGGCCCGTGCGGTTTGCAATTCGCGGCATAAGGTTTCGTGCTGCGCCTGTGCAGTCGTGAAATCAGGCGCGTGATGAAATCCGAGATCGCGCCAGCGCGCCACCTGTTCCGGGCGATTCCATCCGGCGGTGCGGGGCGAGCACACAAGCACGCCCTGGAGCGCGCCGACCATGGAGTGTCCATTGAAATCCACGCGAGTTTGAGGACGTGTGGGCAGGCGATTTCTCGTGTAACGACAGGGATGATTCTACGGCAGGACACGCTCTAGAGGAAAATGGGCCGCGCAGGCGCGGGAATCCTTACGCGGATCCTGGCGCGGCCCATCATCGGAATCATTACTGGACCGTTTCCAGTTCCTCTTCATCGTGCGCGAACGAAACCTGGGCATCGGCAGGCGGAAGCAGTTCGTGGGCGCTATTCTTGTCTTTGTAGTGAGCGCTGTGCTTGCTCAGCCACTCGTGGAGATGTTGGCGCGCCGCGGGAGAGAGTTTCGAGAAGAAAAGTCCGGCGCGGCCTTGGTCGCCGGACCAGATCACGTCGGCATGGCCGTGAAGCGTAATTTTCGTTCCGGGAAGCACGCAGCGAAAAGCAAGATTCGAAATCATGGGCACCGGCTCGGTAGCCTGCACGGCAAGGCCATGCTCTCCGATGTCGATACTGATTCCCGGAACCGCCCCCGTCGGTAATTCAAGATAGACCAGCGTCTTCACGTCGTAGCGTTTGGACTGGCGCCGTTTTTTTTTACGCGGTTTACGGTGGGGGGCCAGGCTTTGCTTCACGAGTTCGGGATCGAGCGGCTTGTACAGGATGCGTCCGGCTCCGGATTGAAAGGCCTGGCCGGTACCGGGCCATGCGCGGCTGGCGACCGCAAGCAGGGCGGGCTTTTGCGCCGGCGGCAGCAAATTCGCCATGCGGATGATTTTCTCGGCTCCGTCGAGATCGAAGTCCACGATCAGAGTCGAGCACCGTCCGGTCATGATGAGCTCGATCGCATTTTGGCCGGAATGGCAGTTCATGAGGTCGATTTCGAGCAGGTCGAGAGTGGCTTGGAGAGTTTGAAGGGATCGATTGTCCTGGCAAAGAACGGCAGCTGACTCGCGCATGAGGTACAAAGTACGTGGGGTGGCGAAACGGGTAAATGTCACAGCAGTAATCGCGGGCGAGGTTACCGAAGCATTTTCTTGGGCGGAAAAATCCGTGCTAGAGGGAAAGCGGGTAGTGGTGCAGTTTGAGAAGATTTGTATCAGGGCATCGCTTCAGCGATGCCGCAACGTCGGGAAATACGGGCGGCTTTAGCCGCTGGGGGTTTAGGCCGCGCTGGCAGCGGCTGAAGCCGGTCATTTGCTCGCGCTTTGGCACGCCTGAAGGCGTGCCCTGATACAAATCTTTTCAAAACTGCACGACGACCGAAAAACCCTGAGCCGCCGGCGAGTGAAATTGCGGCTGTTATAATTAAGAATTACGCTCATGGCTATGAAACGACTGATACGGTCCACAACGGTTTTGTCGATTCGCCGCGGTGGAAGTGTTGTGCTGGCGGGCGACGGACAGGTCACGCTGGGCGAGTCGGTGATCAAACACTCGGCCAAAAAGATCCGGCGGCTTTACAACGACAAGATTGTGGCGGGGTTTGCGGGATCGACAGCGGATGCCTTCACGTTATTCAGCCGCTTCGAGGCCAAGCTGGAGCAGTACCACGGCAACCTGGGGCGCGCGGCCGTGGAACTGGCGCGCGATTGGCGCACCGACAAATTTTTGCGGCATCTGGAGGCGCTCTTGCTGGTCAGCGACAAGGAGCAGACCTTTCTGCTCAGCGGCCAGGGCGATGTGATTGAGCCCGATACCGGCATTGCGGCGATTGGCAGCGGCGGTCCGTATGCCCAGGCGGCAGCGCAGGCGCTTGCAGAACATACCCAGCTCTCGGCCCGGCAAATTGCGGAAGAAGCCATGAAGATTGCCGGGAAAATGTGCATCTATACCAATGACCGGGTGACGATTGAGGAACTGTAGTTCTCAGTTCTCAGTTGCCAGTTCTCAGCAAAATCGCTGGAACTGAGAACTGGCAACTGGGAACTGACAACTGATTATGGCTATTTATCTTCCCTCTTCCGCCGAAGAAGAACAGCTCGCGCTGGATGAACTGACTCCGCGCGAGATTGTAGGCGAACTCGACAAATACGTGATTGGCCAAAAGGACGCGAAGCGCGCCGTGGCGATCGCTTTGCGCAACCGCACGCGGCGGCAGAAGCTGCCTCCGGATCTCGCCGAAGAAATCATCCCAAAAAACATCATCATGATTGGCCCCACCGGCGTGGGCAAAACGGAGATCGCGCGCAGGCTGGCTAAGCTGGCGAATTCTCCGTTCCTGAAAGTCGAGGCTTCGAAGTTCACCGAGGTCGGCTATGTGGGACGGGATGTGGAGTCGATGGTACGCGATCTGGTGGAGATCGCCATCGACAATGTTCGGGAAGAAAAATTGGAAGACGTAGCAGACAAGGCTGAGCTGAATGCGGAGGAGAGATTGCTGGACATCCTGCTGCCGCCTTCGCCGCCGCCGCGGCCCGATCCGTCGGCAAGCGCAGGCGGAGTGGTGATTGACGGTAACACGGCGTTGGCCGAATCTTCGGGCCGGACGCGGGAAAAACTGCGGCAGCAGTTGCGTGAGGGCAAGCTCGACGATCGCATGGTCGAGATCGACGTGCGCGAGCGAAATTTCCCCTCGTTCGAAATTCTCACCAATCAGGGCGTGGAGGAGATGGACGTCAACATCAAGGACATGTTGCCGAACATCTTCGGACAGCGCACCAAGAAGCGGAAGATGAAGGTGAACGAGGCCTTCGAATATCTGATCCAGGAAGAAGAGCAGCGGCTGGTCGATATGGATCAGGTGACGCGGATGGCGATCGACCGCGTGGAAAATTCTGGAATCGTCTTTCTCGATGAGATCGACAAGATTGCCGGGCGCGAGGGCGGGCACGGGCCCGACGTTTCGCGTGAGGGTGTGCAGCGCGACATTCTGCCGATCGTGGAAGGTACCACCGTGAACACGCGTTACGGGATGGTGCGTACCGACCACATCCTGTTCATTGCCGCGGGGGCGTTCCACGTTTCGAAGCCCAGCGATCTGATTCCCGAACTGCAGGGACGCTTCCCCATCCGCGTGGAACTGCAATCGCTGACCATGGAAGATTTCGTGCGGATTCTTACGGAGCCGAAGTCGTCGCTGGTGAAGCAATACACGGCGCTGCTCGAGACTGAGGGCGTGAAGCTGGAGTTCACCAAGGAAGCGCTGGACGAGATTGCACATTTCGCCTTCCGCGTGAATGAGAGCACCGAGAATATTGGAGCGCGGCGCCTGCACACGATCATGGAGCGGGTGCTCGACGAGTTGAGTTTCGAGGCGCCGGAGAAAAAGGGGCAGTCGGTCACGGTGGATGCGGATTACGTCCAAAAAATGCTGACCGATATCGTGAAGGATCAGGATTTGTCGCGGTACATCTTGTGAGGAACTCGCAGTCGCCCCCTAGGTCTATACTGGCTTCCGTCACCTGGAGCCTGAACCGCACGTGGAACTCTACCGTTGGCTGCCGCCCGATGCCGTAAAGATCGTCCTCGTCCTGTTCCTTTCCTTCCTTGTCGGCCTCGAGCGTGAGGAACACAAAACCGCTGCCGGAGCCTACTCGTTCGGCGGCGTACGCACCTTTCCTCTCATCGGGCTTCTGGGCTACTCCATCGCGCTGCTCTCCGGCGCTCAGCTTCTTCCGGTGATTTTGGGATTTCTTGTGGTGGGTGGATTCCTGCTCCTTTCCTACTGGCACAAGCTTTCACAAGCGGAAGCCGCAGGAGTCACCTCCGAAATGTCCGGCCTGACCACTTACGTCGTGGGCGCGCTCGTCTTCTACGACCATCTCTGGATCGCCACCGCGCTCAGCGTCGCCAGTCTTCTGCTGCTCGAACTGAAGACGGTTCTCGAACGCCTGGCCAACCGCACCGCGCCGCAGGAAATTCTGACCTTCGCCAAGTTCCTTCTTCTCACCGCGGTCATCCTGCCCATTCTTCCCAACCAGCAATTCGGATCCTTCCATCTGAATCCGTTCAAGACCTGGCTGGTCGTAGTCGCGGTCAGCACCATCTCCTATGGAAGTTATGTACTGCAAAAAGTCACCAAACAAAGCGGAGGAGTCATCCTCGCAGCTTTTCTCGGCGGCGCTTATTCTTCTACCGTCGCCACCGTGGCCATGTCCCGCCGCGCCGCCCGCGAGCAGCGACCGCACCTGTTTGCGGGAGGAATTCTCATCGCTTCCGGTGTGATGTACTTGCGCCTGGTGGCGCTGCTCATGCTCTTCAATCGCCAACTCGGAGCCCTGCTGGCTCCGGCCTTCCTCGCCCTCGCCGCCGCCGCGATCCTCACGGGATGGCTCTGGTCGCGCCGACCCGATCCGCTGCAATCCCAGATCAAGCGCGAATTCGAACCCGACAATCCTCTGGAACTCCTCGCCGCCTTCGTCTTCGCCCTGTTCTTCATCGCCATGCTGATCGCCACGCAACTGGCTGTTACTTATCTCGGCCACGCCGGGGTCAACATCCTCGCCGCCATCATGGGCGTCACCGACGTCGATCCCTTCATCATGGGCATGACCCAAACCGCGGGCACGCTCACCCCGCTCAAAGTCGCGGCCTCGGCCGTCTTGATCGCCGCTGCCAGCAACAATCTGCTCAAAGGCATCTATTCGTTCAGCCTCGCCGACCGCAGAACCGGCATCCAGAGTCTTTCACTTCTGGTGACGCTGGCTGTGGCTGGCCTTGTCCCCATGTTTTGGCTGTGAGTCCAGGGAAATTCCGCATTACCAACGTAAGCGACCGCTACCGTTTTTACCTGCGGGAAGCCTTCTGGCTTCGCTAGCCTTGAGGACAGGACGAACTATGTCAACTCCGTCCACGGACACGATTTGTGATCATCCTTACCATCGTCCACCGTACGGTCGTCCACCGCTCCTCTGACCCCACAGCTCTGCTTTTCTGGTGCGCGCTCGGTTTTTGCGCCGGCATCGGCATGTTCTTCTATGGATTTCGATTGCTGCAGCGCCGGCACCTCATCCTCGACACACCGTTCTCGAAAATTCGCAGCGCGGCCATGGGCATGGTGGAAATCAGCGGCCTTGCTGTCGGTCCCTATACGATGGTCGCTCCCATCACCGAGCGCGAATGCTTCTACTTCCGCACCGTGGTGTCGGAATGGAAGCAGCGCGGTAAGAATAAGCAGTGGGTGAAAGTCGCCGGCGAATGCCTGCACGTGCCTTTTTTCGTCGACGACAATACCGGGCGCATACTGATCGACCCGCGCGGCGCCGATCTTGACCTGCACCGCGACTTCGAGCAGGAATTCTCTGATTCGTTTTTCACCACGAAAGAGCCCGCGCCCTCCAACGTGCGCGCTTTCCTAGCTCGCCACGGCGTGGCGACCAACAACAAAATCAAGGTCGAGGAATTCTGCATCAAACCCAAGAATTCGCTGTTCATCCTGGGGACTCTGACCGACAACCCGGGACTGGAGGTCGGTCCGCAGCCGGTTCAAGACGCGACCCCGGTCAGCACTTTTACGGCGCATGGATTCTCGCTGTCGTTGTCCGTGGGGCGAGAACAATTCGAGACCGGATCCCCCATCAAGCAATTCTCCTTGCAACATCCAGTTCGCGATCCGGAAGTCGTTCATCTCTCGTCGGCCTCGGCTCCCCTGAGCACCTCGCAGATGACGCAACAACAGAAAATCGCTGCCGCCCTGCTCAAGGCGGGAATCTCAAATCCGGCCGCGTGGAATGCAGCTGGAATCTCTGCCGAACTAGGTCGCTCAGTACAAGTTCTCGACAATCCCTCCAACGCAGCCGGCGAAAAAGCCAATGGCTCTGCGGATGGATCGAATGCAGCTTCGCACGGCAATGATTTTGATCTCCATCCCGCCGTGGTCATGATGAAGGGCACAAACGATAAGACCTTCCTGATTTCCTGGCGCAGCCAGAAGGAAATTGCCCGCTCGCTGGGCTGGAAATCTGCCCTGATGATCTGGGGAGGCGCGGCGCTCGCCCTCGGCAGCCTATACCTGCTGCTCCGCATCAAGAGCCTGCTCTAACAGTCACCTGCTCGTGGTTACCGGCGACGCACCACGGTTCTAACCCTGCGGTAAGTTTTGGCGCCTAAGCGCCGCTCGCTGCCTCTAGTACAATCAGACCCGTGAGCGACCCCGTTCGCATCGGAATTCTGGGCGACTTCAACGGCGATTTTCGCTCGCATCACGCCACCAACGACGCCCTGCAGCATGCCGCCCGCAAGCTCCACATGGAGGTGGAAAGCCAGTGGCTCCCGACTCCGTCGCTTGCCGCAGAAGGAGCCGAGAAAACTCTGGAAAGTTTCGACGGCTTCTGGGCCTCGCCCGGCAGTCCCTACAAGAGTTTCGATGGGATGTTAAAGGGAATCGAGTTCGCGCGGCGCCGGGATTGGCCATTTCTCGGCACCTGCGGCGGATTTCAGTACGCATTCATCGAATTCGCTCGGCACGTGCTCGACATCGCCGATGCCGACAGCGCCGAGAATAATTCCGGATCGAAAAACGTCATCATCTATCCGGTGGCCTGCGCCGTTCCCGACCGCAAGGGTGACGCGCCCAAACTTTCCGGAGCGGTTCCTGAGATTCGCCTTCGCCCCGGCTCTTATTTGCAGTCCTTTTACGGCAAAGACCAGGAGACCGTGACCGAAGAGTTCTTCTGCAATTTCGAAATCAATCCGGAATTCGAGTGGGCTGCCATGGAAGCCGGCTTCCCCGTGGTCGCCCGTGGGCCGCAAGGAGAGATTCGCGCCATTGAGTCTCCCGTGCACCGCTTCTATATCGCCACGTTGTTCCAGCCGCAGTTATCGTCCACCGAAAAGAATCCGCATCCCATCGTGCTGGCCTTCGTGCAGGCCGCCGCCGACTGGGGCAAAAAGAAGTTAGACGACAGCGTATTAGAGTAGCCCGACGAATCAGGTAGCGCCGGCGACTCGCCGGCTGTCGCGGCGGCATCGTGCCGCTGCACCAAACCCCATCCAACCTGCCCACAGTTATTACCAAAGGCCAAGCACTAACCGAGTTCTTTCGCCCCCACCACCTGCATCTGGAGCGGCAACCCATCCCTCGCTAGACTCATCTCCGTCGGTCGCCGCTCCTCAAGCCGGCCCGACCAGGAGTCGCTGGCCTTTATGCACATGCAGATGATGAACTCCTTTCGCGTCCCCTGGGGCACGCTGATCAGCTACATCCCCATTATCGCCACGATCGTGACCACGCTGTTCAGCGTTGTGCTGGCCCGCGCCACGCTGCGCTACGTCGAAGCCACCGACAAAGGATTGGCCCTGGCCCGCGAAGAGTTCGAGCGCGAATGGAGTCCCGACCTGCACATCAAGATGGAGCGCGTCTCATCGGAGGAGGCTCGCGTCATCATCACCAACTTGGCGAAGACCTCGGTCCTGCTGCAGCTTCTGCAGTTACGCAAGCTTTCGCACGCCATGCCGTTTGAGCGCTGCCGGTTGAATGATCCCCTGGTCGGAGGCATGACCTGGTCGCAGGAGATGGGCAAGCGCATCCTCTCCTGCACGGGATACGATTTCGAAGGCCCGATCGCCGCGTCGGTGACCTTCTACGCCGCTGGACGCATGTTCCGTACCGACTGGTTCCGCGCCCAGATTCTGGTTCGCGAAGGACGCATTGTCAGCCTCGAGCCGAGCACGATGCCGGCTCGTCGCGTGCGCGTGGTCGAACGCAAAGGCCCGGAACGCCGCCGCGAATTCGTACAGGACGTAGCCGCCAGCGGCACCCCGGAAGCCGAACCCGCTAGGCCGGAGGAAAAGTTCAACGTCGCCGGAGCCTGACCTGGAAGTAGTCGTAGCGTCGGTCTGCTGTAGCGCCGGTTTGCTGTAGCGCCGGCGTCTCGCCGGCTATCGCGAGGCCATCTTGGCCTCGGAGCGCGGGCGTGACGCCCCCCGCGACAGCCGCCGGGACGGCAGCGCTACGGTGAATCATGCTCAGCGCGAGCGGCTGAAAAGGCTTGCATTGAGGCGAATGCACTTCCGCGCTGTGCCCCTGAGTAGTTCCGCCTGCTATTCTGCTGATCTTGTCGAAAACTTGAGATCACAATTTGTGATCTCAACTTCGAAATGAACTCTTCCCTATGGCAAAGTCAGCAATTGTGGTCGCGACCAAAGCGAGGCGATCAAAGGTCGCGGTGGACAACTCCGCAAGAATTAAGTAGACTGACTACCGATTTATGCTGCTTCGCGTGATCTCGAAGCGAGTATCGGCGCTGAAGTCCACCTCGAGCCGCCAGAGTAACCCTACCAGAGGTTACTAATCTCAGGCCCCACCTGCTAAAGCTTCTCAGGTCTCCTGCCGATTCCATCCCCTGGAGGACTAAATCATGATCACGCCAATCAGTAGTGTTCATCCCGTCGATGCCCGCCCCGTCGCGCACCCGCCTGCGGACGCGAAACGCGATCCTCGAGCCGAGACACCCCCGGTGCCGAAAAGCGGCCAACTCTCGCACGACCAAGTCACGCTGCGGAGCGCCGGCCAGCCCGACCACGACGCCGGCCGCAAGTGACCGGCACTGTAGCGGAAATTTAGCGCTGGCATCCCTTCGACTTCGCTCAAGGCAGGCTCCGCCGCGAGGCCATCCTGGCTTCGCCTCGCGCGGGCGAGACGCCGCAACAGCCGCCGAGACGGCAGCGCTACAAAAGCGCGTAGACAAGTTACGGGCGTTGAAACGCGAGACTTAACCGGGCGATCAGGAAGCAAGAAGCTCGAATGCAGGATAGCTCGATGCAATCTCGGCGAAGGCTTCCGGGGGAGATCCTGCCGGCACGGCGAAATAGCGCTGCACCTCGCGCCGGTAGTTGTCGAGATAGGCCTTGAGGATCGGAAGTTTTTCCACGTCGTTCAGCGCGCGCAGGCGAAATCTTTCCTGCCGGCTCCTTCTTTTCAAGGTGATTTCTCCGGCAACCTCGGCGTTGCGCACCCATTGCGTGCGTCCGCGCGGAGCGACCAGGTAGCGTTTGCCTTCGAGTTCCAGCAGATCGACAGGTGTTGCATAGAGCTTGCCGGATTTGCGTCCGCGGACCTGGAGCAGATGGATGTGGGAAGGACCAAGGCCGAGTCCGACGACGAAGCCGAAGGTCCGATTGAACAGTTTTTCGACGAGCGTGGGTTCGCGGAAAGCGGGGAGGGGCGGGTTCACAGGGTGATTATAGCGGGGCGTGCGTAAACAGCGGTGTGCCGTCCCTGCGGGACTTGTTCGTCATTTGGCATCTTACCCGGCACCCTCAACTTACCCCCAACCCCCACCTCACTCCCACCCGTCCTCTTTCAACTCCCAACCCCTCAAACCTCACTCTCAACCCCATTTCGCATACTGCATGTCTCCCTGTGCGATACTTATCCCATGCAGTCGCCGCTCCAATCCCCTACCGCCGCCACGGACCCGAAATCGGTGAAAGTGAGCCTTACGGCCGGAACCGGGGTGGACATCGAATGGGCCGACGGCCACGCCTCGCACTACAATTTCGTCTACTTGCGCGACGCTTGCCCCTGCGCGATGTGCGAAGAGGAACGCGCCAAGTCCGGACGCCGCCCGGGCGATCCCGCTGTCTCCGCCCCCGGCGCCCTGGTCATCTTCAAGCCCACGGCCAAGCCCGTGTCCGCCGAGGGCGTCGGCAAATACGCGATCAAGTTCTCCTGGAACGATAATCACGACCTCGGCATCTATTCCTGGAAGTTCCTCCGCGAAGTCTGTCCCTGTGTTGAATGCAAAGCTTCGCGGGTCGGTTAAGCGGCAATTTGGTCATCCGGCGCCATGAGTTTGACGAAGCCAATTTCCGCCGTGCAATCGGTCGTCAACGACCTGCTCGCGGAATTGCACGCCAAAAGCGGTGGGGAAAAGATCGGGCTGGCGCGTGAAACCTTTGCCGCGATTCTTTGCGAAGTGGGAAGCAAGCAGGCCGCCTGTTTCGAGCCCGAACTCCGTACTTTCTTTCTGAGCCTTCGCGTCGAAGAACTCGCCCTCGCCCGTGCCTGTGCCGCCGGTAGCAACTCCGCGTGGGAGATCTTCCTCACCCGCTACCGCGAAAAGCTGTATCTTTCCGCGCTGCGCATCGCGCGCGAAGATTCCGCGGCCCGGGAACTCGCCGACACGCTCTACGCCGACCTCTACGGAACCAATACCCGCGACGGCCAGCGCGTCTCCAAACTCGCCTCCTACACCGGCCGCGGATCGTTGGAGGGCTGGTTGCGCACCGTCCTCGCGCAGGAATACATAAACCGTTACCGCCGGACCAAACGTCTGGTCAGTTTGGAAGAGGAATCCGAAGAAGGCGTTCAGTTCCGTGCTCCCGAGCCCGAACCGGCTGCCCCGGCCGATAGCCGTCTTGCCCGGGCCACTGATGAGGTCCTGACTATGCTCTCCGCCGAAGACCGCATGGTGCTGAGCGCGTATTATCTCGACGAACGTACCTTGGCTGAGATCGCCCGTATGCTGGGCGTTCACGAGTCAACCATCAGCCGCAAAATCGACAAGCTGGCCAAGTCTCTGCGGAAACAAATCGTTGCCGCCCTGACGCGCCGGGGGATGTCCCGCCGCCAGGCCGAAGAGGCTATGGAACTTGATGTTCGCGATCTGCAAGTCGATATTCGCCGCAGCCTGGCGCAAGAATCGCCCGCTCCGGCGTTCTCCGAGAAGAGAGTGGAGGCGAGAGTTCGGGAAGAAGGTTAGTGCAATCCCCTGAGATTGGTTCGTCCGGCAACGGCTGACAATCCCGTATGCCCGAATGCAAGAAACAAAAATGCAGAATGTGCCCAATATCGTGCGCGACCGCCTGAAGGCGGCGACTCCGGTCAGCCATCCCGACGCGGACACGTTAACCGCCTTCTCCGAGCGGTTGCTCTCCGAAGCGGAACGTGCCCGCATTCTGGAGCACCTTGCCCAATGCGGCGACTGCCGCGAAGTCGTCGCCCTAGCGCTGCCGGAAAACGAAACTCCCCAGCCGGTTCTCGGGAGCTCTGGTTCCCGCTGGCTGGCATGGCCCACTTTGCGCTGGGCATTCGTTGCAGCTGGAATTGCAATTGCTTCCGTGGGAGTCGTCGAGTATCAACACCACGCGCACAATCCTGCGATGATGGCGTACCAGGCGTCATCGCCGAAGGCGGAAGCAGTCGCGAAGAACGCTCAGACGCTGCCTGCCGTAACGACGCCGCAGCCCGCGCAGGATCGCGACAAGGCAACCGCTGCCCTCGTGGCCAAGAATGAAGCCGCGCCCGCAGAACCCGGCCCAGAAAATGCTCGCACTTCCGTCTCGCGACGAAACCAGCTCCACGGATTCGGCTATGGAATGACGCTTGGCGGTCCCGTGTCTTCGAACCAGGCGCCATCGCAATGGCAGCAGCAGAACACCGTCCAGAATCAGGTCGCCGTATCCACGCCCTCCGGGAATGCAACCAGTGACACTGCGGAAGTAGCGGGTGCGGCGCCCTCGACCTCCCCGCAGGCTGCGCCCTTCAACGCTCAACTTGCAAAGAATCAGCTTGCGCTCTCCGGCGGCAGTGCGGGTCTCGCGGTCGACAAGGCCAAGTTGCCCGTGCCGCCGGCCTCGCCCGCAGACGGCATGTTGAAGCGCCAATCCCCACAGGATCAATTTCGTAAGCTGAGCCCGCAACCGGTTCCCGGGGAGATCGGTGGTTACGTGGTCGATCCCTCGGGAGCCGTCGTCTCCAACGCGCGCATTACGATCACTCCCACCCAAACCGGCGGCAAATCTACCGCAATCACCAATTCCCAAGGCGCATGGTTGATTGCCGGCCTTCCTTCGGGAAGTTATAAGGCGCGGGCGGAAGCCCCGGGCTTCAAGACCACCATCCTCGACCTGAACTACGATGGCAATCAGCCCGCGATGTTCAGTTTCACCCTAAGCCCAGGCAGCGTCTCCGAGACGGTCGAAGTTTCATCGGCTCAAATGCAAGTTCAAACGGAGGGCGCTTCCATCGCAGCGCCGGTTACGGCGCTCGCGGTCAGTCCATCCCCGGCAAGGGCCCTGAACCTCGAGCAAGCTTCTAACCTCTCTCCCGCTCCCCGCTGGTCCATTAATGCTGCCGGCACACTGCAGCGCTCCTTCGATCAGGGCAGCACATGGCAGGACGTGAATGTAGCTGGCACTAGCCCGGCGCTCGCTGGCAACCTGGACGTCGCTGCCGATACGGCGTCCGCGAAGGATGCCAAAGTCGCTCGTGCCAAGACAAAAGCCGCGGGCAAGAAAGGCGCTTCCTCTCCGGTCTTCCGCGCCGTAATCGCCAATGGATCCGATGTCTGGGCCGGAGGCCTGCACGGCTCCCTCTATCACTCGACCGATTCCGGCAACCGCTGGACCCAGGTCGTGCCATCTTCAGCCGGCTCAGTCCTCACCGGCGATATCGTAAGCATCGAGTTCCCGGACCCGCAGCACGGCAAACTGATGACGTTCGATTCCAGAAACCTGGATCACCGCGGACTCCGGCCAAACATGGCAGAAGCAGTAGCCGTTTTCCGGGATTTGGACTTGGGCCAAATTCCCCGTCCAGAGCCCTGTTTCGCCAAAAACCGGATTACCAAAGTGACCTATACACAAAATGAGCCTCACTCTATATTCAACTCGTGGTTTGGCAGTTCTGGGGGAGGGCTGCCGAGGCGTCCTGAACTGAAAAGTTCATGGGCGCTTTTTTATTGCTCTCGGCTATTCGGTCAACGCACTCGCAACACCATATATTCCTCGTCGATAAATCTCTCACCGATCTTCAGCGCGCGCGGCTCACAACCAAACGAAACAAATCCTACTGAGCGGTACAGGCGCAGGGCCGCAACCTGCGTCGCTGCCACCGAAAGTAATATCTGCTGGATGCCATCCATTGCGGCTCCGCGCTCCAACCGCATCTGCAACATCTTCTTCCCAACTCCCGCGCCTCGCCTTTCCGGCGTGACATATACGCCCCAGACGCGTCCTTTATGGCGGGTCTTCAATCCCTTGTCGCGATAAAACCCTGCGCATCCCTGCAGTTGCCCATCCTCGAACGCGCCTACCACAAAAGCATCTTTCGCCTCGAAGCCGAGCCGCTTCCCCACTTCTTCCAAGCCGAGCGATTGGTATTCTTCGAACGATGCGCTGAAAGCCTCCGGATCGCCCTGCAGGGCCTCCAGCCGCAGACGCAACCACTCGCCCGCATCGTCCGCCGTCAAATAACGGAGTTCCATGGTATGGCTCGTCACTGCGATCCCCGGCAAGTCGCGCAGTATCCGCCAATTTCCAGCCGCGAGACCAGCACCCGGAAGCGGCAATCTCGTTCCACCTGCTGTTTGAGCCTCTCGAAGTCGTCGCTCACAAACTCGGTAATCTTGCCGCAGCGTAGGCATGCCATGTGGATGTGGTCGCGCCCCAGCTTGCGCTCGTAGTAATGACCTTCGCCGTTAATGTGCATGAGATCGAGTTCGTCGATCAGTCCCTGGCGCTTCAGCAACTTCAGCGTCCGGTAAACCGTGCTGCGGTCCACGCTCGCATCCAGCTTCTGCGCCTTACGCAAAATCTGGCTGGCATCCAGATGTTTGCTGGCCGTTTCCATCACGCTCAGGATGGCTCGCCGCTGCTGGGTCATCCGGATTCCGCGTCCAGCAAAATGCGCCTGCAATCGACCCGGCGCTTCACTCTGAGGAAGAGGCATAAAAGAAAATCCTTTGTCGCAAGTGGTCGCAAGCAAACTGCGACGAATTCTTTCGCCGAAACTGGACGCGGAGTCCCGTATTCCGGCATTCTTGGATAGTACTTCCAGATGCGACTCAGTTGCAACTATAGAATGCCTTCTATCTTCCGCCGGAAATCTCGCCATCACATACCGTCATCTCACAAACGGCTGCTTTTCGCTCTTCTGACAATGCTTGCCACGGCCCTTGCTTCCGCCCGGGCGCAAGAGAGTCCTTACATCGTCACTTACGACCATTACCTGGAAGAGCCCGGCAGTCTGGAAGTCGAATACTTTTCCACCTTCGGCACGGAGCGCGCAGGCAACGATTTCCACGCCTTCTGGGGCGAGTTCGAATACGGGCTCACCGCCTTCTGGACCACGGAGTTTTATCTCGACGCCCAAACTACTTTCAACCAGAGCACCATCTTTACCGGATTCCGGTGGGAGAACCGGGTTCGCCTGCTGCAGAACGAGCACTTCGTCAATCCCGTGCTCTACCTCGAATACGAGCAGATCAGCGGGGCCGACAAAATCCTGAAAGAAGTCGAAGGCCACGACGTTGAATCGGACTATGCCATGTCGAATGCGATTGCCAGCCAGGAACACGATCACGAAATGGAGTTGAAGCTGCTGCTTTCGAAAAACTTCAAGAGTTGGAATATCGCCGAAAATACTTTGGCGGCGAAGAACCTCACTGGCGGCAATCCCTGGGAGTTCGGCTATGCCGTTGGCGCAAGCCGGCCCCTCGCGTTGAAGGCTTCCGCCAAGCGCTGTAGTTTCTGCGCCGAGAATTTCATCGCGGGCGTGGAAATGTACGGCGGGTTAGGCACCACCTCGAGCTTCGGTTTACCCAACACTTCGCATTACCTTGCTCCGGTGGCCGCGTGGAATCTTCCCTCGGACTGGACCATACGCTTATCCCCGGGCTTCGGCCTGAACGATAACAGCCATCGCTTTCTGCTGCGCTGGGGCGTGTCCCGCGAGTTCTCCGGCTTCGGCAACGCGCTCAGCCGTCTGTTTGGAGGACGCTGATGAACCGAATCCTCTCGTCATGTCTCGCGTCTCTCCTTTTGTTCGCCATCGCATCTGCCCAGACCGTGGAGGCTCCTCGAACTGCCAACGCTGTTTATGCGCCGCTGACCAAAGCCCCGAAGAAAGCGGCTGCCCGCCGCAACCCGCTGCAAGATGATCCGAATGCCGTTGCCGGCGGCGCCAAGCTTTTCGCTCTGCACTGCGCCGAATGTCACGGGGAAATGGCCGAGGGCGGCAAGAAGGCTCCCAGTCTGCTCGCCGACGAAGTACAGCAATCCACGCCGGGCGCGATCTTCTGGCTGCTGAGCAACGGCGTAGTCCGCCGGGGCATGCCTGTGTGGTCCAAACTTCCGGAACCGCAACGCTGGCAGCTGGTCAGTTACATCAAGTCGCTGAATCCCAAGCCGGAGGTAGGCAGCGAAAAGCGCTCAAAGGAAACCAATTCGGTTTCCCCGCCAGCGGCGAACCCGGCACCCTAACGAGGTTTGCCCGTCCAGGCACGGTTGGCCCTTTTGCGACTTTCCTCCTCCCCGCGCATCTAAGTGCAGTGTTACGATAATGAGTTGGGCTCCCGTACGGGATGCACTCATACAAAGATCGCCCGCCGCGGCAACGCGAACCTTATGCAGCGTCCGCCGACAGTGCGACATTGAAAACGAGGAGATTGAAATGGCAGGCAACGGAATCGTCGAAGTCACGGATGCGAACTTCGACCAGGATGTTTTGAAATCGGACAAGCCCGTTCTAGTGGACTTCTGGGCAACCTGGTGCGGCCCCTGCCGCGCCATCGCCCCCATCGTCGAGGAACTGGCCACCGAGTATCAGGGCAAAATAAAAATCGGCAAAATGGATGTCGACTCCAACCAGGCGACTCCCATGCGCTACAAAGTCACCGGAATCCCGACGTTGTTAGTGTTCAAGGGAGGCCAGGTCGTCGAGCAATTGGTCGGCTACCGTCCCAAGGACGCCATCGCGCAGGCCCTGAATAAGCACATCGGATAAGAGCTGTCAGCCGTCAGCTCTCAGCCATCAGCAAAACGCCCGGAGACTATTCCGGGCGTTTTGCATTCTTGGGTTTTGGCTGAATGCTGAGAGCTGATGGCGGACAGCTTCCTTCAGTACTTCCGCAGCACCCCGATCACCCGCCCCTGCACATCCACCGAGGCCGCCGGCACAATGATCGGCTTCATGTTCACATTGGAGGGCTGCAGCCGGATGCTCTCTCCTTCGCGATAAAAGCGCTTCAGCGTCGCATCGTTCTGATCCACCAGCGCCACCACGATGTCGCCGTTATGCGCAGTCCGCGCCTTCTCGACCAACACGTAGTCGCCGTCGAGAATCGCTTCATCCTGCATGGAGTCGCCGCGCACTTCGAGCACAAACACTTCTTTCGAGCGCACGAAATCCGCAAGTGAAATCGTCTCCGGATTCTCAATGGCCTGGATCGGCTGCCCGGCCGCGATCCGCCCCATCAGCGGCAGCACCACGGAGCTGTTCACGCTCATCGATTGCTTCAGCTTGCCTTTCGGCGGCAACAGATCGATCGAGCGGCTGCGGTTGTAATCCCGCGTGAGCAGCCCTTTCTTCTCCAGATTCGAAATGTGCTTGTGCACGGTTGCCAACGAGTTCAGCTTCAACCCGTGCCCAATCTCTTCGAAAGACGGCGAGTACCCATTCTCGGTGACGAACCGCGAGATGAAGTCGTACACTTCGCGCTGCCTGCGTGTGATGGCCATGTCGACATTATTGGCGAACAGAAGGCGAAAAAGCAAGCAAGAACTGCATCCGGCAGCAGATCAAAATGTGGGGACAGCCGCCATCGGCTGTCCGGCGGCCCAGAAGTATCGGGCCGCCGCCTCTGCCGCACGTGAAACTTTTCCGCGCCTCATCACTCCAATTTGCCAGCTCAGTTCTCACGTACGCGAAGGGGAAAAATATGTCATCGTTCACACGCTGTGCTCTGATCCTTCTTTCCTCGGTGCTCGGCGCCACCGCCTGCAATGCCAAGGCGAATCCGGCATCCGCACTTCCCGCGGCGGCCGTCGATGCGCCGCGCGCGTCAGCGTCCGCCCGCGAAACCGCCGTCGTCTCTGGCGGATGTTTCTGGGGAGTGCAGGCGGTCTTCCAGCACGTGAAGGGCGTGATCAGCGCGACCTCCGGCTACTCCGGAGGCTCAGCCAAAACCGCCGAATATGAAACCGTAAGCACAGGAGAAACCGAGCACGCCGAGTCTGTACAGATTGTCTTTGATCCTTCCGAGATTACTTACGGCGAACTGCTGCGCGTCTTCTTCTCCGTGGCCCACGATCCTACGCAACTGAATCGGCAAGGCCCCGATGAAGGCCCGCAGTATCGTTCGGCGATTTTCTACAACAGCGATCAGCAGAAAAACATCGCCCAAGCCTACATCGCGCAGCTCGATCAGGCGAAAGTGTTCTCGCGTCCGATCGTGACCCAGGTCGTGCCCCTGCAAGCTTTTTATCCGGCTGAGGCCTACCACCAGAACTACGCAGCCCTGCACCCGAATCAGCCCTACATCGTTTTCAACGATGCTCCCAAGGTTGCGCATCTCCAAGAGGAATTTCCGGATCTCTACACGGGTAAGTAGAGACGAGCCGCGAAGCGGCGGCATGTGATAGCCCGGGACGGAAGTCTCGGGTGCGTTTAGCTCGGAAGAACGAGTCCCGGAGGGACGGCACCCGCGAGCAAGAAGATGGAGCCACCGATGTTCGATTCCGATTTCGACAGCGATAAAAAGCGCGAGAACTCAACCAATTTTCGGCGCCGTGCATTCCTGACCAGTGCCGCTGCTGCGCTCGGCGCACTGGCGTTGTGGCAGTGGAGAAAGCCTCGCCTTCTCGAAGCCAACGCGGCCGCGCTTTCCGAACCGAAAGACTTCACCATCGTGCTCTTCTCCGACTCCGGCGAGCGTCTGAAAAAAGTCACGATCGCCAAGGTCATCAAAACGCCGGACGAATGGCGCAAGCAACTTTCGCCCAACGCTTACGACATTACCCGCAACTCCGATACGGAAATCGCCTTCTCCGGCAAGTATTGGAGCCTGCACGACAAGGGTCTCTACCGCTGCATCTGCTGCGACAATGCGCTCTTCGACTCGACGACGAAGTTCGATTCCGGCACAGGCTGGCCCAGTTTCTGGCAGCCGATCGCCGCAGAAAATATCACCGAGATCCGCGACACCACATTTGGCATGCTCCGCACCGCGGTGGCCTGCACAGAATGCGACGCGCACCTTGGACACGTCTTCGACGACGGTCCCGAACCTACTCATCTGCGTTATTGCATGAACTCCGCATCGCTGCGTTTCGTGAAGCAGACGTAAAGTCGTCCTCACCGCCGCTGTAATTCTCTCTATCCACTTGTCATCGCCTCCCACGCGGCTTGTCGTCCTGAGCGCAGCGAACGACCTATGCAAACCGGCGTTCAGCGCCGCAAATGCGTTCAACCAACCGAGCCCAGATCACGAAAGGAAACCATGGATGAAACGCGAAGGAGACGAGGACACGCCGTCTGACAAAAATCCGGCCGCGAAGCGGCGATATGAGATAGCCCGGCGACTTGCTCGCACACTACGCAACTCAACCTGCGGGGAACCAGATCGGGCAACTGAACTTGAAGCTCATGGCAGGAACTCGATCCAATTCTCAGGCGCAACATCAAGAAGCCGCAGGCGTTTTCGCGGCGTTGATGGTCACCGCACAACGTTTGCAGGTCCCAATCGGGGAGGTACATCTCTGCATCCACTACCCGATCTCGCGCTGTCGCCGACACGCCTGAGCCTCGGAGTGAGCATTGGCGAAATCGTCGAAATTCCTGTAAAATTTAGGTTTGCCCTACAAGATCTGAAATTTCCGGGAGCAGTCCATGGCACAACAATGTGATATCTGCGGCAAAAAGCCGCAAGCGGGAAACCGCATCAGCCACGCCCACAACGTCACCAAGCGGCGCTGGAACATCAACTTGCGTCCGGTGCACGCCAAGGTCGCGGGCCAAGGAAAGCGGATCCGCGTCTGCACGTCCTGCCTGCGCAGCGGTAAAGTCGTCAAAGCGTAAGAACCCCACCGCCGAGATCACTGAGTCCGCAAGAAAATCTTCCGATACCCGGCATGCCGGCTACTGTGGCTGACCCTTCGACCTAAGACATTATGTCTCGGTTCCGCCGGGCTTCACCCTGGCGGGACGGACGAATGCGTCCGTCCCCACATGTGCCGCTTCCTGTTAGTTGGCTGTGGGTGACGTTACCGCTAGCAGTTGCACGTCGAAAATCAGGGTCGCGTTAGGCGGGACTTGAGGCGGGTGGCCGTCTTCGCCGTATGCCAGTTCGGGCGGAATGCGCAGCTGGCGTTTGCCGCCAACTTTCATGCCTTCAATTCCTTCGTCCCATCCTTTAATGACTTCGCCTTTGCCTAGCGTGAAGCTGTAAGGTTGGTGCGCCTCGACGGTGCTATCGAATTTCTTGCCGGTGTCGAGCCAGCCAGTGTAGTGCATCTTGACGCGGCTGCCACTGGTGGCAACGGCGCCGGTGCCAACCTTGATGTCCCAATACTGCAGACCGGAGGCGGTTTTCACACCGTCGCCGGTGACTTTCGTCGGAGCGCTCGTACTCGGAACAACATGAACCGGCTTGTGCGTAGGCGTCTGCGCCAGCAGAGGGATGATTCCCAGAAGTGCGAACAGGAGCAGGATTGCGTGCTTCTTCATTCCCAGCATTTCAGTTCCTTGGATAAAATCTCGCGACATTCGTGACGGCGTCCGATGCGCGGGCCAGTGCCCCCGCGACAGCCGGCGAGACGCCGGCGCTACGGTTATTCCAGCGCGATTACGTCGATCTCGACCAGCACGTCTTTCGGCAAGCGCGCGACTTCGATGGTGGAGCGGGTTGGAGGCGCGGTGCTGAAGTACTTGCCATAGACCTCGTTCATGGCGGCAAACTCGGACATGTTCTTGAGGAAGACGGTTGTGCGAACGACCTTACCCAAGCCACTTCCGGCGGCTTCGAGAATTTCCGAGAGATTGCGCAGGACGCGATCGGTCTGGGCGCCTACATCGCCCGTGATCACTTGTTGGGTTATGGGATCGATCGGTATCTGTCCGGAAACAAAAACGAATCCGTTGGCTTTGATGGCCTGCGAGTAGGGGCCGATGGCTTGAGGGGCGTCTTTGGTGGAAATAATTTCGCGCATAGATAGTTCTCACTTCTCAAATAAAAACTAACCCACAAAGGGCACAGGGTAACACAGTGCAACCTCAACTTGTCATCCTGAGCGGCGCTGTCGGCCGCGAAGGACCTCTGCAATCGGCTGGGACTGGATGGGTCCTTCGCTCCGCTTGATTGCATAACATTGCATAACAACGTTGGCCCGTCGCGAGTAGATTGGTATGCGATGAACCAAGACCAAGGCTCGTGAGAGGAGCCAACGTCATGTTGATTATAGGATGCGATTTCCATCCTGGGTTTCAGCAGGTCGCGATCTTTGACAATCGAACGGGAGAGATTCAAGAAAAGCGGTTACAGCACCGCGCCGAGGCGGAGCAGTTTTACCGGTCGCTGGCGGGCCAGGAAGTGCGGGTGGGGATGGAGGCTTGCGGGCACTATCCGTGGTTCGAGCGGCTGCTGGCGGAGTTGGGCTTCGAGTTGTGGTTCGGCGACGCCGCCAAGATCCGGGCCGCGGTGGTGCGCAAGCAGAAGACCGACCGGAGGGACGCGGAGCATCTGCTGGAGTTGTTGCGGCAGGACCGGTTTCCGCGGATCTGGGTGCCGAGTCTGCAGGTGCGGGACGTGCGGCAGTTGCTGGTGCATCGCCACAAGCAGGTGCAAGCGCGGACCCGTACGAAGAATCAACTGCAGGCCATGGCGCTGAGTCACGGGGTGCAGAAAAAACGCAAGCTGTGGAGCAAGGCAGGGCGCGCGGAGTTGGAGCAGTTGCCCTTACTGCCCTACGCGGCCGAGCGGCGCAAGCGGTTGCTGGAAGCGCTGGACGGGCTGGAAGCGGAAATCGTCGAACTGGACCGGCGCGTCTGGGAAGAAGCGCGGCAGCGGCCGGAGGCGGTGCGGCTGATGACGCATCCAGGAGTGGGACCGGTAACGGCGTTGGCCATGGTGCTGACCCTGGGGCCGGCGGAACGATTCGAATCGGGCAAGCAAGTGGGCAGTTATTTTGGCCTGATTCCGAGCGAAGATTCCAGCGGCGGAAAACAGCGGCTGGGCAGGATCAGCAAACAGGGCAGTTCGTTTCTGCGCTTTTTGCTGGTGGAAGCGGGACAGACGGCGGCGCGTTACGATCCGCAACTGAAACGCTTCTATCGCCGCCTGGCGGTGCGCAAGAATCGCAGCCTCGCCAAGGTGGCCGTGGCCAGAAAATTAGCCACGCGGTTGTACCTGATGTTGCGCGAAGACTGGACGTACGCGCAACTCTATCAGGCCGTCATGCAGGTGAGCCCGAGTCATTCTGTGGCCGGCGAGTAACGGAGCCGAGCGCTTGAGTGGGCAGCCTGCCTCCCTGAAGCGTCAGGGAGATCGAAGTGAATAATCGTGGGCGCAAGTACCGAAGAGATGGATGGTGGGACCTGAGGTCCCGCTGCAAGATTGAATCGAGTGACGAGCTTGGTCTGGACATCAAAAACGTTCTACGAGAGCGAAATGGCGCTGCTTTCGGCGTCCACGCCGGAGTGTGGGCAAAATTCGCTTGACAGAGTACAACGTCGTTAGAGACAGGATGACAATGGACGGTGTGCTTTCTAGATTTTCTGCAGTCTCTGCACTTCGTGGACACCGGGGATTTTGCGAAGCCCCACGATGATGGCTTCGAGGTGCTTCAGGTCGGCGATGTCGAGGACCACCTCCACGCTGGCCTGGCTGTTCGCGGTGTGGGCGGCGATATTGCGGATGTTCGACTTGGCGTCGCCGATCACGCCGGTAATGCTTTTCAGCATGCCGAAGCGGTCGTCGCAGAAAACCGTCAGCTTCACCGGATAGGCCGTGGGCGTGGCATCGTCGCGGGCCCATTCAACGTCGATTTTTCGCTCCGGCTCATAGAGAAGATTCGTCACATTGGGGCAACTGATGGAGTGAACGGCCACGCCTTTGCCGCGCGTGATGTAGCCGACGATGCTTTCGCCGCGAATGGGATTACAACAGCGAGCGCGGTAGACGAGCATGTCTCCCTGGCCGCGGACCGTAATAGCATTGTGATCGCCGAAGACGCGGCGGACGACGCTGGCGATGGCACCGGGCTCACTGGTCAGGCCCTCGGACTCGATATCCCCGGCAATGCTGTGGGTCGCACCTGCAGGCAGAAGACGAGCCAACACCTGGCGAGCGGAATATTTTCCGTAGCCGATGCCGGCCATGAGATCGTCGCCGCGGCCCAGGCCATAGCCGGAGGCAACTCTGGCCAGATCCTCCTCCTTGATTTCCTTCAACGCGACGCGGTATTTGCGCGCTTCCTTTTCAATCAGCTTGCGCCCAATTTCGATGGCGCGCTCGCGCTGGTGAACGTTGAGCCAGTGCTTGATCTTGTTGCGCGAGCGGGAAGACTTGACCAGGCCGAGCCAGTCGCGACTGGGCTTGTGGCCGGGCTGGGTCAGGATTTCGACAATGTCGCCGGAGTGGAGCTTATAGCGCAGCGGAACCATGCGTCCGTTGACCTTGGCGCCAATGCAGGTGTGGCCGACTTCGGTGTGGATGGTGTAGGCGAAGTCGATCGGGGTGGCGTCGCGCGGCAGAACTACGACTTTACCTTTCGGCGTGAACGTGTAGACCTCTTCGGGATAGAGATCGACCTTGAGGGTAGAGAGGAATTCGTTGGGATCGCTGACGTCGCGCTGCCATTCGACCACCTGTCGGAGCCAGGCGAGGCGCTGTTCGTCCTGCGCGGAGACAGGCCCATCTTTGTATTTCCAATGGGCGGCGATGCCTTCTTCCGCCATCTTATGCATCTCTTCGGTGCGAATCTGGATCTCGAACGGCGTGCCGTCTTCGGTGATCACCGAGGTGTGCAGCGACTGGTAGAAGTTGGGCCGCGGCATGGCAATGAAATCCTTGATGCGCCCCGGCACGGGCCGCCATAAATTGTGAATGATGCCCAGCACCGCGTAGCAATCCTGCAGTGAGCGGGTGATGACGCGCATGGCGCAGAGATCGTAGACCTGATCGACCGAGATGCGCTGCTTCTGCAGCTTTCTGTGGATGCTGAAGAGGCGCTTGATGCGGCTTTCGACCCGCGCCTGGATGCCGGCCTCTTTCAGCTTGTCGGCGATGATCTGCTGCATTTTGGCGAGAAAGGCCTCGCCCTGCTTACGGCGGGCATTGACGGATTTCTCAACCTGCTCGTAGCCGACGGGATCGAGGAAGCGGAAGCCGAGGTCTTCGAGTTCGCCGCGGATTTTGCCCATGCCGAGACGGTGGGCAATGGGAGCGTAGATCTCCAAAGTCTCTTCCGCGATTTTGCGCTGGCGGTCGGGCTGCAGGTGCTCGAGGGTGCGCATGTTGTGCAGGCGGTCGGCCAGTTTGATGAGCACGACGCGGATGTCGTCGACCATGGCCAGCATCATCTTGCGCAGGTTCTCGGCTTGCTGCTCTTCGCGGGTGGCGAAGTCGATCTTGCTGATCTTGGTGACGCCTTCGACGATGTGCGCGACCTGCTCTCCGAATTCCTTGCGGATGTCGACAATGGTGACAGATGTATCTTCGACCGAATCGTGCAGAAGTCCGGCGGCGACGGCGACCGGGTCCATTTTCATTTCAGCCAGCACGAGAGCCACTTCGAGCGGATGAACCAGGTAGGGTTCGCCGGAGGCGCGGGACTGCCCTTCGTGATGCTTCAGGGAATAATCGTAGGCCTTCTTGACGATGGTCAGATCATCCTGGGGGCGGTTTTCCTGCATCCGCCGCATCAGATCGCGGAACTTGGTGAGGGTAAGGGTAGTGGTAGCGATCTGTTGGCGTAAGGTCGCCATGAAGGATTATAGCCCGCGAACAGCCCGGGAAATATCAGGGAATGCCGGAGGGATGAAGGGGCCTAAAGCGATTATAACGCGTCGAGGGCGGAGGGCAGTGGGCAGTGGGCGGTGGCAGTGGTAGCGAAATCAGTGGGCTTCGATCCATGACTTCAAAAACTTCGATCGAGATTTTCCGGTCAAGAAATTCTGACGCGTCTTTTTTTCGGAATGCGGGAGTACGCTCTTACAGGTCTGCTACAGTGTTGGCACGATGGTCAATCTCCGCATGGCGCGTATTTTGGTAAGTGGTGGGTCCGGCCCCATTGGCGCGGCCCTGATTCCGACATTGAAGGCCAGCGGAGCCCAGATCACCCGGCTGACCCGTCCCGGCCGGGCAGCAACGTCGCCTGACGAAGGAAGTATTTCCTGGGATCCGGAGCAACCGTTGGCGGCGGATGCGCTGTCGGGCTTCGATGCGGTGATCCATCTGGCGGGAGAGAGCATCGTCGGCCGCTGGAGCGAGGGCAAGAAAAAGAAAATTCGCGACAGCCGAGTCATGGGTACGCGGAATGTGGCGCAGGCGCTGGCGCAGGTGAAAGAAAAGCCGCAGGTTTTCATATGCAGTTCGGCCATCGGATATTACGGCGATCGGGGCGACGAGTTGCTGAACGAAGAGAGCGCGCCGGGCGCGGGGTTTCTTCCCGAGGTATGCCGTGAGTGGGAGGCGGCAACGCGGCCGGCAGCGGAGGCGGGCATTCAGACCGCACAGATTCGCACCGGGGTGGTTTTAAGTCCCAAGGGCGGCGCGCTGGGAAAAATGCTTATCCCGTTCAAAATGGGAGTTGGCGGCAAGGTCGGCAGCGGCAAACAGTGGATGAGCTGGATCGATGTAGAGGACATGGTTGGGGCGATCCATCACATCCTGAAGAGCGATCTGCTGCACGGGCCAGTCAATCTGGTTGCGCCGAAGCCGGTGACGAACGAGGAATTCACGAAGACGCTGGCCAGCGTGTTGTCGCGCCCTGCGATCCTGCCCATGCCGGCGTTTGCAGTGAAGCTATTGTTTGGAGAGATGGGCGAAACGGTTTTGCTGGGCAGCCAGCGAGTCGAGCCGAGCCAGCTTATCAGCAGCGGATATCCCTTCCGCTTCCGTACATTGCGGGCATCGCTGGAAAACATTCTAAGCCGCTAGCGAATGGCTCACGCCCTCATGTGATTGAAATCACATCGGGCTGATCTCGGGGCGTGTCAGTCTACACAAGACTGGCAGGCTTGGAATGAGAACCAGATTCATCGCGGGGGCATTGGTGCTGGTTTCGCTCTGGGGCCTGAACGCACCGCTGGTGCTCGCGGCATCCGCCAGACAGACAGCGGCATCCAGGACGCACGCCTGCTGTCGGCGCGGGCACTCCGCGTTCGGGCTTCCTATTTCTGTGAGTTCGGCTCCGGCTACAATGCCGTGCGGCGGCCAGCGTCCATGCTGCGCGAAGCAGGCTCCGGCGAAACCTGCGTTGCTGGCGGTGAATCAAAATCAACGACCCGGGCTGGAAAGCACGCCCATGTGGACGAGCGATGGAGCACGTAACGATCACACCAGCACCGCGATGACCTCCGCCGGCCTTTTGCCTTCCCTCTTCCTACGTAGTAGCGTCCTGCGAATCTGAGTTCTTACCGCCCCGACGCGCATTCGTCCCAAGCAGCAACTTGTACTTTTTCGCGAGCCAGTGCTCGCACAACGAAATTCATTCATCAGGAGATTGGAATCATGAAATCGAAAATGCTTGCTCTTATCCTCGCCCTCACGGTTGTGTCGTGGGCACAAAGCGCAACCCAAACTGCTCCTTCAGACTCAACCCAGAACTCGGCGCCGGCGGATAAAGCCAAAGCATCTTGCTGCGACAAGATGAGTGCGAACGGCGCTAGCTGTCCACGTCATGGGAAGAAGGACGCGAAGGACATGGCCTCATGCTGTGGCGGCAAGGAGATGAAGTCTTGCTGTGGCGGCAAAGATGCCAAATCCTGCATGAGAGGCGACAAGAGTGCCGCCGGCTGCTGCAAAGACGGTTGCGGGAAAGACAAGGCCGCGAAAGCGTGCTGCGGCGGCAAGGAGTGTGGCAAGGGCTGCTGCTCAGGCATGAAATCCGACAAGACAGCCAAGAATTGCTGCGCACACGATCTGCGCGGCTAACGAAACTGATTCAAAGCTCGGACTCGCGATCTTACTTTCTTACGTAGTGCGGACCCCAGCGAAATTTGCCGGGGTCTCTTTCTTGAAGGTTAAGGGGCGAGCTGGGTGGGCACGCGGCGAGCGGCGCCGGCTAGGTTTTGTGCGCAGGCAAAGCGCAGACCGCTCCCTCGCTGAAATTTTCGCCTTCGATGCCAAAGGCGTGGTCGAAGCGGGCCCGGTAATTTTCCCAGGCAATAGCAGAGGTAAGCTCGACCAGTTCGGCATCGGTGAATTGCTCACGCAGGCAGCCAAAAAGCGCGTCTGACACTTCCACCGGAGTTTGGGTCATGGCGTCCGCATATTCGAGAACAAGACGCTCCAGGTCAGAGAAATTCGTATCGGTGCGATAGTTTGGCAGATTGGAAATCTGCGCGGCGGTGATGCCGTTCGCCCTGCCCACGGCAGAGCCGATGTCGATTCAAAACGGACAGCCAACCAGCGTCGCCGTACGGAGCTCGGCCAACCCTTTCAGCTTCGGACTCACCAGCTTGCTGCCGATTTGAGACTGCTCCATCTGCCCGTATCCCCAGAGGATCGTAGGGTGATGGGCCGTGACCTGGACGGGCATGAGGAGCCGGCCGAGCTTGCGCCGGGTCAACGAGTAAACAAATCCGACAAACCGGCGGCGAATGATTCCACCTTGATTCGGGGACGCCCCTGAGATGCGAGCCATAAAAGCCTCCTCAGGAATTCAGATTCACTGCTGCTTAGGACGGTTCATTTCTTCCTGCAGTTTCTGCAGGAGTTGCGCGCGCTGCTCGGTGGTGAGTTCGCGCTGCAGTTCCTCGAGGGCGAGGGCAACGATGTGGTAGTGGTGAGCCCCGGCATACTTCGGATCTGTGGTGATATCGAGCCAGAGCTTGTGCATGAGTTCGACATCCTGCGCGCGCATGCGCGGAGTATGGGGGCCAAGGGCATATTCGCGCACGGTTCCGTCCGGAGCGCACACTTCTAGCGTCAACCGCGGGCGTGGCTCAGGTAGACGCTCCCAGGCGTCGCCGGTAAGTTTGGCCTGCTCGTCGGAGGTGAGCTTGTTGGAAAGACCGCACATGACGCGGCTGGAATCAAGCCGCTGCGCCGTCACCATGATGGCTTCGAATACATCCGTGGCCGGAACGACCAGCAGTGAGATGGGCTTGCCTTCTTTTTCGGCGACGGCGACCGCGGCGGTAAAAAGCTCCTGCTCGTAATGGTCAAACACTTGGGTCGCGTCGAAAACTGTGCTGCCGCTGAACGTATGCTCGCGATGATAGAGTCGCGCACTCATGACCACGACGTCCTGCTTGAGCGTGTTCGTGTGGCTCAAGACGTGGCGCAGGTAGTAGAGATTGCGGGGATCGCGCACCGCGACCAGAACATTGCCCGGCCGCACGCCCATGGCGCCGCTGCCGAGTTCCTGATTGCCGTAGACGCGGAACTGGTCCAGTTGCTCCGGCTTGCCATGGCGCTCTCTAGCGACGTGGTGCTCAGAGAGCGTGAAGATGGTGAAGAAGACTCCGCTGAAAATGACGCCTGCGATGGTGGCCTCGTACTTCGTGAACAGGTTGACGACCGCGGTCACGAACAGGACGCCGGAGATTGCAATCAGGCCGATGGGGATCTCGGTCTTGCCGATGTGCAGATTGCCCGGCACCTTCCACTCGCGATTGCCCGGTTCGGTGAAACGGAGCACCAGCACCGCCAATGACTTCATGGCGAAGCTCCAGATCACGCCGAAGGCGTAGAGCGCGGCCAGAACGTAGACGTTTCCTAAGCTCAGAAAGATGGTGAGCAACTGCATGCCAACGATCAGGTTGATGATGCGAAAACTTGTGCCGTAGCGGTGATGCGGTTTCTGGAACCAGCCGGTGAGCACACCGTCTTCGGCGACGCGATTCAGAACGCCGTTCGCGCCGACAATTGACGTATTCTGCGCCCCGGCCAGAATCAAGATGCCCACCAGCACCACGAAGCCGTGGAACAGCAGCCTCAGGCTCATCGGGCCGGGCAGGTACATGGCGATACCGCCAATCAGGTTCGCGAAGAAATCGGGACGCTTGCTATCCGGGATGATCATCACCGCGAAGAAGGACACCAGCGACGTAAACAGCAGGCTGTAGATGAAGATCACCAGCCCCGTCTTTTCCAGGTTCTTGAGCTTGGGATGCTCGATTTCGCGGTTGACCTGGGCGAGCGTTTCTTCGCCGCTCATCGCCAGCACCGAGTGGCCGAAGCCGACGAAGGCGATGATGAAAGTCAATAGGGCTGATCCGGCTGCCAAATGGGGGATCCGGGTGCCGTTGAGCCAGCCCAGCGATTCTTTGTTCAGCGGAATAGCGCCCGCCCCGTGAAACGGGCTGGGCGGCAACGGCACCGGGGCACGCAAGACCGCGTAGGTGCACCATACGATCAGAATCACCACCATCACGGTAGTGATAGCCATAATCTGCAACGCCTTCTGGCTCGATTCGTGGATGCCCTGCGTGTTCTTCCACCAGAAATAGACGACGACGACGATGGCGACTGCAGCCGCGAAATAGTCGTCAGAAAACTTCAGATCGCGATGCAGGAATTGCTGTCCCAGGTCCTTGATAAATCCCGCCAGGTATTGGCCAGCCGAAACCGCGCTGATGGGGCCGGTCAGGACATAGTCGAACAGAAGCGCTGAGACGGAAAACTTGGCCAGCGTGCCGCCCATGGCCTCTTTGACCACGCGGTAAACACCGCCGCGAACGAACATGCTGCTCGACTCGATATACAGAGCCCGAACGGCGTAGCTGAACAGCATGACCGCAAGGATGAACCAGGGAGCGCTCTTGCCGATGACCTTTTCGGCATCGCCGCCGGCATAGTATGCCGACGACGCGAGATCGGACAGCACTATGGCGGAGGCACGCCAGAACGAGATGAAGGTCAACATCACCGTGGTGGCGACGAAGACTCTTACTGCCGGTTTGGTGCCTTCAGCCGAAGTGGCCATGCTCTAGAAAATTGCGGAAAACGCGATGAGAATAACCCATTGAAGATAGCACAGGGGCAAGGCGAAGTGGCTAGGCCACAGCCCTGAATCCCGGCCAATTGCTTGAAATTTCGCCTCCTTCAGTCGGAATTCGTCTTTGCAGGAGACAGAAAAGTGTGGGTGATGCGGTCGTGCCAGCACAGGGAGTCTTCGTCGAGAAAGACCCAGGCGTATCCCATGCCGAGCGAGAAAGCCGAAAGGTACGAGGCGAGTACGCGCCAGAGGCGCAGGGAGCGGGTGGTCGGAGTGCCGTCAAATCGTGTGAGCTGAAGGCCGACTGCGCGCAGACCGGGGGTCGTGGCGGAATGAACGATCAGCAAGTACTGGTAGACAATCCAGAATACGCACAAGACGGCTCCGGCGAGGCTGTAGAGCTGCAATTCCGGCGGGCGAACTGCGGCGACCTTCCAGAATATAAATCCGAAGAGAGCAGAGGCGGCAGCCACGAGCGCGGCGTCAAGAAAGCACGCCACGAGACGCCGTCCCAGCGGGGCACTCTGCAGAGGAAAGTCGATTCCAGGACGTTTTTCGATTTCCTGGATCTGGGCGGGGTCGATGCTGATTCCGCCGAGCGCGGGAGGGGGAGGCGCGATTTCAGGAACTTCCAGAATTCGGGGTTTGTCGCTGACCGGCTCGGCCAGTTGATCGGGCGGAGGCGAAGGTGGCGCCCACGCGGACCGGGGAAATTCGATGATCTTGGCGCTGATCTGAGTGACGGGCGGGCTGACCGGGGCCGCGCTTCGAAGAACGGGTTCCCGCTCGGAATCTGCGGCCGCCGGCTCGACGATGGATTCGTTCCGAGGCACGTCGAGCGCGAGAGCATGATTTGAGACTGATTCAAATGCCGGGAAGCGAGAGCCCTCATCCACCGACGCTCGAGGCGAAGATGCGACGCTTTCAAACGGCAATTTGAGCGACGGGTAGCGAGGCGGAGGCGCTTTGCGGCGCGCGCGATAGCGGCTCAGGCGGGCTGCCAGTTCTCCACGCCAGGCGGAATTCGGCTCGTCTCCCGGCACCACATCCGTTCCCGCCAATGCCGGCTCGGCGGTCGGCGACTGGATCGGCAGTGAGTTGGGAGGGGGCTCCGTCAAACAACGACAAACTTCGCCACACTTCGGACAATTCATTTAAAAACAATCCTGCAAAATCTTCGCAACCGTCTTTCTTCGTGCAACCGGGAGGGAAGCTAGGACAATCCTAGCCTTTGTCGTCACTTTTCCTCGCAGGCAGCGGCGTGCTAAGGTCACGATGCCACGGCGAGGAGGCGAGAAGTGCAGGTAGGCCTGCCCATGACGATCATCCTCCGTCGATTTTCTTCCGATGACTCTGCGCACTAGATTCCTTATCACGGCGCTGCTCCTTTGTCATCAGCTTCTCGCGTCGGGGCTAGTAACCAGACAGTTGCTTTCCGCACCCGATGAGACCAGCGCGCCTTCTGCGCAGAAAAAATCTCCGACGGCGGCCCCTCCCGAAGACGCTGGCACCGCATGCGCCCAGCGAGCGGCAACGCAGCTCAAGGATGGGACCATCATCTGCGCGATCCAGCAGGAAAAAGTCGGGGACGTGTACAAACTCCATGGCGAGGCAGAGATCCACTATCGAACCTACGTGCTGCGCGCCGACGAAGCGACTTACGACTCCGATAGTGGCGAGGCGACAGCTTCGGGACATTTCCGGCTCGATGGCGGCCCGAATGACGACCACGTCAAAGCCAGCCACGGGACCTACAACCTGACGGCCGAGACGGGGAGCTTTTACGATGTCACGGCCACGACGGGATTTCGATTCAGCGGCAACCATGCCGTTCTGACCTCGACCGCTCCGTTCGCCTTCACAGGAAAGCGCGTGGAAAGACCCAGTCCCAATAATTACGTGGTGTATGACGGCACAATTACTACCTGCGAACTGCCGCATCCCAAATGGAAATTCGACGCGCGTAAGGTAGTGGTGGATGTCGGCGGCAATGCGACCATCTATTACAGCGACTTCCTGCTGCACGGATTTCCAATTTTCTATTTTCCATACGCCACTCACCCGGTGGAACGCGAGGCGAGGCATTCAGGATTTCTGATACCGACCGCCGGGCGTTCGTCCACCAACGGCAATGAAATCGGGGATTCGTTCTACTGGGCCATCAACCGCAGCATGGATGCCACGATCGGCGGAGAGTATTTCTCCAAGCGCGGATGGTCGCAGAGAGGAGAATTCCGAGCGCGTCCCACCGACACGTCGTACGTAGACTTGGGATTTTTCGGAGTGATCGACCGCGGCATTGAGATCGGGACGGCGACCGGTCCGCAGTTGCTGCGCGAGGGAGGGCAAGAGGCGCGTCTCACTGCCGAAGGCAACTTCTATGGATTTCGCGCTATTTCCAACGTCGATTATTTGAGCTCTTTTCTGTTTCGACTGGCATTCAACGAGGTTTTCACGCAGGCCATCAACTCAGAGGTGAAATCGCAGCTTTTTCTGGCCAAAGACGCCGTGGGAGTTTCCTTGAGCGCGATGGTGGAGCGTTATCAAAACTTCTTCCAGACCGCGCAGAACGGTGTGCTGTCGAATCCGCCCACGTTTGATTCGGTCCAGATCTGGCACACGCCGAGCGTGGACGCATCAAGCGTCGACCGCTGGCTGGGCCGGTCGCCATTTGTCTGGTCGTTTGATGCCTCGGTGGCCGGGCTTTCCCGCAGAGAGCCCGGGTTTAATACCAGCAGCCTGCTCGGCAGGGTCGATTTCAATCCCCAGATTTCTTTGCCGCTGCACTTCCATGGATGGGACCTGCGACCCGCACTGAGGCTGCACGACACCTACTACACCCAGCGATTTGTGAATGGAGTTGCGGCGGACGATCCCACGAACCGAGAGGCTCTGGAGACATCGGTGGAGATCCGACCGCCGGCGCTGGAGAAGGTCTTCGATAAGGAATTCCTGGGCCGGAAATGGAAACATGTGATCGAACCGCGGATGGTGTACCGACTCGTAACCGGGGTGAACGATTTTGCCAGCGTCCTGAAATTTGATGAGCACGACATTTTGAGCAATACCCATGAGGTGGAATACGGTTTCGTGACCCGCTTGTACGGGAAGCGTCCACCGTCGTCGATCGAGGAATGTGAGACGCCGATGACCGGTCTGGCCGTAGGCGCGGCGGCTCCAGAGCAGACCGTGCCCTGGCTGCACACCAGCGTTCTCGAAGGCCAGCCCTGCGTTGCGGGACCTGACGTCAGGGAAATCGTGAGTTGGGAAGTGGCGCAGAAATATTTTCTTGATCCCACCTTCGGCGGGGCCCTGGTGACCGGACAAAGAAACGTATTCACCACCACCGAAGATCTGACGGGGATCGCGTTCCTCACCGAGCCGAGGCATCTGTCGCCGCTGGTATCGCGCTTGCGGGTAGCGACTGGCGCGCATACCGATACCGAGTGGGACCTGGACTATGATTTCCAGCTGAGCCGGATCAACTCGAGCACGCTGTTAGTGAATTACAACTTGGGACGTTTTACCCTCGGTGGCGGCGATGCGTTTCTGCAGATTCCAGAGACCAACACACCGTCTCCGGCTCTCAGCGAAGGTACCTGCGGTACCCCCTCCCCGAGTGGGCAGATTACCTGTAAATTCAACCAATTTCGCGTGGCCTTGGGATATGGCGGGCTCACGCGGCGCGGGTTGAGCGCCGCCAGCAGTTTTGGATTTGACGCCGAGACCAGGCAGTTGCAGTTCGCGACCGCCCAGACAACCTACAACTGGGACTGCTGCGGATTGACCCTGGAATATCGCCGCTATGCCATTGCGAATGTGCGCAATGAGAATCTGTTTCGTTTCACTTTCAGCCTGGCCAACATAGGGTCGTTCGGGAACCTGAGGCGGCAAGAACGGCTGTACTAAGGCCTTGGGCCTGGGCTGAGCTAATAACATAACGGGCTGATAACATAAAGAATATGGTGTTTTCTGATCCTGACACCGCGGCGAAAGCCTTACAGCTTGCAGCAGAGTTGCGGCTTTCCGGGCGCCTGCTGGTCGCCTATTCCGGAGGCGTTGATTCCGCCTACCTGGCGTGGGCCGCCCACCGCGCGCTTGGCGAAAATATGCTGGCGGTGATCGCCGATTCGCCCAGCCTGGCGCGCACCCAGCTTGCGGATGCTCTCGCCTTCGCCGAGGAACAAGGCATTCCGGTCGAGGTGCTTTCCACCTCGGAGCTTGATCGTCCGGATTATGTGCGCAATGACGGGCAGCGCTGCTTTCAGTGCAAGGATGAGCTGTTCACGGTAATGGAAGAGCTCCGTTCCGCCCGTGGCTTTGATGCGATTGCGTACGGTGTGAATCTGGACGATCAGGGCGACTTCCGCCCGGGACAGCAGGCGGCGAAGTTGCATCATGTTTCAGCACCGCTGCTCAAGGCTGGACTCGGCAAGACGGAAATCCGGGAACTTGCGCGCGACGCGGGCTTGCGTGTCTGGAACAAGCCGGCTTCGGCGTGTCTTTCCTCGCGTATCGAATATGGACGTCCGGTCACGCGTGAATCCCTCAGCGTCGTAGAGCGCGGCGAAGACGCGATTCGCGCTCTGGGATTCCGCCAGTTCCGCGTCCGGCACCACGGAGAGATGGTGCGCATTGAAATTGCGCGCGAAGAAATGGATCGAGCTCTGAACCCCGCCATGGCAGCCCAGTTCACGGCGATTTTCAAGCAGCTTGGATTCCAGTTTGTCACCCTCGATCTGGAGGGATTTCGCTCGGGATCGATGAACGCTTTGCTGCCCATCGAGCAACTGCGCCGCACCGGTTGATGCGCTCTATGCCCGGTCGGCGCCAATATGCTGTGAGATAATCAGTCGTTAACCTGTGATGCTGAGGCGGTTCTTGGTGACCCTAATTCGACGTTCCCTGCTCATTTTGCTCCTGGTTTGTCTGGGCTGTGTGGCCCAGTCCACGCCACCAGATCTGGCCCGCAAGATTGAGCACCAGGTGCGCTCGTTCTACACCGTTCCACCGGACGTAAAGGTGACGGTCGGCGCCGTAACGCCGGTGAGCGAAGTCCCGGGTTATGACACCGTTTCGGTGCTGATCGAAGGCACGGACGGCAAGGCGAAGGAATACAAGTTCCTGCTTTCGAAAGACCGCAACACCATGCTGCGGGTGACCAAGTTCGACCTGACCAAAGATCCTTTTGCCGAAGTGATGAGCAAGATCGACGTGACGGGGCGGCCTACGCGAGGGGCGAAAGCGGCGAAGGTTGTAGTGGTCAACTTTGATGACTTCGAGTGTCCCTACTGCTCGCGGATGCACCAGACTTTATTTCCTGAGATTTTCAAAGAATACGGCGACCGCGTAACGTTCATTTACAAGGACTACCCGCTGGCGGAGATTCATCCCTGGGCGATCCATGCGGCGGTCGACGCAAACTGTCTGGCCGACCAAAACGGGGATGCCTATTGGGATTTCGCCGATACAATTCACACTAACAAGCAACAGGTGGACGCGGAGAAGACTTCCGGGGCTCGGTTCGATGCCATCGACAAAATGGCCTTGCTGCAAGGGCAGAAGCACAATGTGGATCAGGCTAAGCTGCAATCGTGCGTGAAGGCGCAAAATGAGGATGCGGTGAGAGCATCCATGAAAGAGGCCGATGGACTGGGGGTGAACGCGACCCCAACTCTGTTCGTCAACGGCCGGAAAATTGACGGCGCAGTTCCGATCAGCGAAGTCCGTGCCACGCTGGATGCCGCTCTGAAAGACGCAGGACAGCCTGTGCCGGCACGCATCCCGTCGGCGCCCACGCCGGCATCCAAATAAATAGCGCGCAGGGAGGGTTCATCGCCCTCAGCGAAGGTGTTGATCGGTGGTTTGCGGTTAAAGAACGGGAGATATCCTTGAAAACACGCTCACGGATGACCCAGGGTTGCGCTGGGCTGGTACTCACCCTTCTGCTGGCGGGTTTGATTGCCTGCAAGTCGCAGGCGGGCGGCGATGTCATGGCTACCGTCGATGGCCGCAAGATTTTCCGCGCCGATGTCGACAAGTATTACAACAACAATGTGGCCTCGGCGCAGCAGGCTCCCACCGGCGAGCAGGCGACCGCGCTGCGCCTGAATATTCTGCACCAGATGATCGACGACGAGATCCTGATGCGGCGCGCGGAAAAACTGGGGCTGCTCGCCACCGATGAAGAAGTCGACCGCAAATATAACGAGATCAAAGCGCCCTTTACCCAGGAGGAGTTCGAGAAACGTCTCCAGGAAAAGAAGATCACGCAGGCCGATTTCAAGCGCGACATCCGGCGGTCCATCACCGTCGATAAAGTCTTGAACAAGGAAGTGGTCTCCAAGATCAACGTCACCGACCAGGACATTACCGACTACTACAACGCGCACAAGGCCGAATTCAATCTGATCGAACCGCAATATCATCTGGCACAGATCATGGTGACTTCGGCGCCCAATCCGCAGGCGCACGATCAGAACGACAAAGCGCAAAACGAGGCGGATGCGCGCAAGAAAATCCAGATGATCGGGAACCGGCTGGATAGCGGCGACGACTTCGCCACGCTGGCCATGAAATATTCCGAGGACCCGGAAACATCCGGCAATGGCGGCGATCTGGGCACCGTCCCGGAGTCAGGGCTGAAAGGAACCGATCCCGCCACCCGGGATGCGGTGATGAAGCTGAAGCCCGGGCAGTACAGCTCGATTATCAGCGTGGTGAATCCCACGAACAAGCAGACTCTGGGATTCCGCATTGTGAAACTGGTCTCAAAGGAACCGGCGGGACAGAGGGATTTATCGGACCCGCGCGTGCAGCAGGCCATTCGCTCGCAGCTTCACGACCGCCGCGAACAACTACTGAAAGCCGCCTACTATGAGGTTCTGCGGGATAGCGCCAAAGTGGAGAACTACTACGCCCGGGGAGTTCTGGATCGCAACGGTATCGAGAAGTGAGGGGTTCGCTTACTCGACAATCGCCAGGACGTCTCCAGCGTTAACCGCGGCGCCTTCCTTGACCTGGATTTTCTGGATGATTCCCTTCTTCGGCGATTTCACCTCATTCTGCATCTTCATCGCCTCGACCACCAGAATACCCGCGCCCGCTTCGACTTCATCCCCTTGCGCTACGAGTACGCGAACCACCTTGCCGGGCATGGGCGCAGTCAACTTCTTGGGGCCATGCTCGTCGGCGATGCGGACGCGCCCGCGCAACGAACGGGGATCACGCACTTCAGCCGCGTAACGCATACTGCCTACCCAAATATGCGTGTCATTGCCCACGCGCTCGCACTTGACCTCGTAGGCCTTATTGCCGATGCGAAGCGATAGAACGTCGCGTCGCGCCAGAACGGCATCGACTTCAATGTCGCGACCATTGAGGCGGCAAGTCCAGCGGCCTTCGGCCTGATTGAGCTCGAGCCGGTAATGCCTGCCGTCGATAGCAATGTCGTAAGTCATAAAACGCAGGTGCCCGCGAATGCGGTGAAGCGTGAAGAGCTAATCACCGGAGACCCTCCTGCTGAGCTGCGGCCTTCCAGCCGGAAACAGGAGCCGGCTTGTTGGCGGAACCGTTGATCACAGTGCGCTCTCCCAGTCCGGCAGCGGACGATCCCAGCACCGCGAACATGCCGGCAGCAATGGCCGCAATTTCAATTGCTTGGGAATCTGCGGGCAAACTTGCCTCGGTATTTTTCTGCTTCAGCAGGCGATCGAGGAATCCGGTATCGATGTTGGCGGACTGAAAATCGGGATGGCTGAGAATGCGCCGGAACAGCGAGATATTCGTCTTGATGCCGCCGACGAAGTATTCGTTCAGTGCCCGGCGGAGGCGTCCGATGGCCTGATCGCGGTCCGTGCCATAGCCGATCAGTTTGGCCAGCAGCGGATCGTAATCCATGGGCACGTTCCAACCTTCGTACATGCCGCTGTCCCGACGGATGCCCGGGCCGGAGGGCAGCAGCAGCAGCGTGATCTTGCCGGGGCTCGGGAAATAATTGTTGTCCGGGTCCTCGGCATAGATGCGGCATTCGATGGCATGCCCGCGAATCATGACGTCCTGCTGCCTGAAGGGCAGAGGCTCGCCATTCGCGATGTGAATCTGCAGATGAACCAGATCGAGCCCGGTAATGAGTTCCGTTACCGGGTGCTCGACCTGAAGGCGGGTATTCATCTCGAGAAAATAAAAATTCTTTTGTTGATCGACGAGAAACTCGATGGTTCCGGCATTCGTATATCCGGCGGCTTGCGCGACCCGGACCGCGACTTCGCCCATTCGGCGGCGCATATCGGCGTCAACCACCGGCGAGGGCGCTTCTTCGACCACCTTCTGATGCCGCCGCTGCAGCGAGCACTCGCGCTCTCCGAGATACACGGTGTTTCCATGCTCGTCGGCCAGGATCTGCATTTCGATGTGGCGAGGATTGATGATCGCTTTCTCGATATAGACATCGCTGTCGCCAAAAGAGCGCTCGGCCTCGCTGCGAGCTTCCTCGAGCGCTGATCTCATTTCTTCCGGAGCATGGACGAGGCGCATGCCCTTTCCGCCGCCGCCCGCCGCGGCTTTCAGCATGATGGGATAGCCGATGCGCGCGGCAACCTCTTCGGCCTGCTCGAATGATTCCAAGCCACGCGAGGTCCCCGGCACAAAAGGAATCCCGACTTTCTCCATGGCCTGACGCGCGCGGGTCTTCGATCCCATCGCATCCATAGCAGCGGCCGTGGGTCCGATGAATTTCACGCCGGCCTCGACGCAGGCTCTGGCGAACTTCGCATTCTCGGAAAGAAATCCGTAGCCGGGGTGAATGGCGTCGGCCCCGGAACGCGCTGCCACGTCGAGGATTTTCTGAATGTTCAGGTAGGATTCGGAGGCTGCAGGAGCGCCGATGTGGTAAGCCTCGTCCGCTTTGCGAACATGCAGCGAGGCGCGATCCACGTCGGAGTACACCGCGACGGCGGCGATTCCCATCTCGTGGCACGCGCGGATGACGCGGACAGCAATCTCTCCCCGATTGGCGATGAGAATCTTTTTGAACATGGCAGCTTCGCGGCCGCTCCGAACCCCGCCTTCCGGCTACGGTCAGATCGCATATTGTACTGGAGGAAGAGCCGTTTAGGATGTGATTCGCCGACGCGGTTAGCTTCTGGGGGCGCATAGTATCATCTGACAACGATCTACCTCTGAGCACGATGCAGGCATCGGAAACTGCCGAAAACGGGAAGGCGAGCCAGGCGCTCTGGCCCTTGGAGCGCGCCAGTAAGGCTCACTGGTTCGCGCTCAGTCTGCTGTTCGCAACCGGCGTCGCAGTTCGATTCTTATGTCTTGCCTGCAAACCGTTCTGGTTTGACGAATGCTTCAGCGTCGAGGTCGCCCGCATAGACTGGCGAAACTTTCTGCACTTGATGTGGTGGCGCGAAGCCAACATGTCGCTCTACTACGTGCTGCTGCGGATATGGCTGCATTTGGGGCACAGCCCATTCTTCATTCGCAGCTTGCCGGCAGTGATCGCCGCGGCAACCTTACCGGCAGTCTACTGGCTGGCGCGGCGGCTGTATGACCGGCGCGTCGCGCTGATTGCTGCGGCCCTGTTTGCGTTCAACGCGTATGACGTCCGCTACGCGCAGGAAACGCGCAGCTATTCGCTGTTTGTGCTGCTGGCCACACTGTCCTCAGGATTTCTGATCGCATGGCTTCAGCACCCAACGCGCCGTAACTGGCGTGGATACATGCTGACGAGCATCATGGCGGTGTACGCGCACTTCTATGCGCTGCTGCTGATCGCGGTGCATGGGCTGGCGCTTTACCGACTCGGCGGCACACGCTTCGGCGGAAAGCAGGATGAACCTGCGCTGCGCACCGAGATTCGACGCGCATGGATCACGATCGGCATAGCTGTCCTGCCTCTGCTGATCTTCGTGGCGAAGACCGGGGCGGGGCCCATCAAATGGATTCACCGGCCGGGACTGGCCGACCTTCTACAGCTTTACGAGCATCTGGCTGGCGGAAGCAGTTGGATCTTGCTGGTATTGATGGCCGCAGCTTGCGTCGCCGCTATTTTTCCGTTTGACCGCTCGCTCGTCGGACGGGCGCAGAGTTGGGAAATCTGGCGCAGCCAGTTCCTGCTGATCTGGCTGCTTTTTCCTCCGCTGCTGACGGCTTTGCTGTCGTTCGCCCGGCCAGTCTTTCTGGGCCGCTACATGATCTTCTGCTTGCCGGCGTTTCTCATATTAGCGGCGGCGGGGCTGGCCCGCCTGCGACAAGCATGGCTGCTCGGATCTGCGTGGGCGGCGATTTTAGTCTTATGCTGCCAGGGCGTTTCTTTTGTGTATGCGCATGACTTCGATGATGAGCGGGATGCTTCTGGCGCGGCGACGAATCTCATTCTGGACCAGACGCATCCCGGCGATGCGATCCTATTCCACATCGCCGAGACTCGAATTCCCTATGAGTTTTTCCGTTCGTTACGCGCGGGAGTGAGCACGGCGAGCCCCAGCTATAGCGGACAGTTCGGACCAGAGATCGTTTTCCCGCGCCACGGGCCAGGGCTCGATTACCGCGACTTCACCGGTAAGCCCGCTGCGGATTTGGTACACAGCGTGAGCGCAGCGCACCCACGCGTGTGGGTCATGCTGATGAACAATGGTCCGCCCGGAAAGCCTGATCCCACGACGGAGATGTTGATCAAGACTTTGCCGGAGAGTTTTCCTCGTTGGCAGATATGGCAGTTCGCCAAGGTCGAGGTCCGTCTCTATAGTCGGCAGTAAGCTTCAATAAAAAACCTCCCGCGCAGAACGCGGGAGGTTGAATTTGCAAGACCAGCTCTACCTACTTCGATTGATCCATGGTGATGCCGCCACCCTGGCCTTGCGCGGCTTTTTCGGCCTTCGCTTTCTTCACGCGCAGGGTTTCGTCGACCCAGTGATCGGCAGTCTTCAGGTCGTCGGTGCGACCGGCTGGATCGTCGCATTCCACGTCCGCCTTTTCGCGGTACATCAGATTCATGTAGGCCATGGCGTCGTCGTAATCCGGACGAAGCTGGATCGCTTTGTTCAGGCTGTCGATGCCTTCCTGAATGGCAGGCGCATTCTTCTCCTTCAGCTCCGCGCAAACTTTCTTCTGATCTTTATTGCTGGCGCTGAGATGTTCTTCCGGCTTCAGGCCGAGCTTGGCGCGTTCTTCCATGCGAGGCTGATAGCAGGCCGTCCAATCGATAACGCCGACCGAATAGTACGGCTCAGGATCGTTGGGATCGAGATCGGACGCCATGCGGTAATACTTCTTGGCGTCATCCCACTTCTTCATGTTCAGGTAGAGATAAGCAATGCCCTTTGCGCTGTTCACCTTCTGATCGCGCGAGGGATTCATGTCGATGACCTTCAGATACTCGGTGATGGCTTGCTGAGCCGTCCGCAGGTTATCGGGATCGTCGACGCCGGGGATGTACTGCGAAACATACGCAGTCGCCAGGTACATGCGGGCGTTAATCAAGGACGGATCGAGACGGACGGATTGCTGAAAGTGATCGATGGCCTGCTCGTAATGATTATCTTTATAGGCTTTCACGCCTTTATTGAGCTGGTCGCGGGCTTTCAATTTATCGCAGCCCAGAGAAGAGATGAGAGCCAGCGCTACTGCCGCCAGCATCAGCAGTCTTAGAGTTTTATTCATTGCGGTATAAGTCTCCCTCGCCACAGCATCCTAGGCCCAGAGACAGCGGTTTGACAAGCGGAGCCCTCGGCAGCACGGAAGCGGGAAGCTTCCGTGCCGTGGGCCGAATGAGAAGAAGGTGGCTCCGGGCCTTATTACACGGGCAGTTTAGCTGCCCGCTTCAATCTTTGCGGTAATCAGACCGACCTTATCCACTCCGGCCGCGTGAGCGATATCAATCACGTTGGCCACGTTGCTGAAGGCGATGGCGTCATCGCCCTTCACGAACATGACCTTTTCGGCGCGCTGCTTATAAATATCGGTCAGACGTCCCTGCAGGTTGTCCCAAGTGGCGTCTTCGTTGTTAATTTTGACGCCGGGTTCCTGGCCGGGGCCGCGGTCGATCAGCTGCACGACGATGGTGCGGTCAGGAGTATTGTTTTTGGGCGCATTGGGCGGCGGCGGCTGCGGAACCAGAGCATCCAGTCCCTTAGGCGTCACCGGCGAGATCACCATGAAGATGATCAGCAATACCAGGAGCACATCGATGAGCGGCGTGACGTTGATGTTCGCACTCTGGCCCCCGCTCGAACCAAGATCCATTCCCATGGTCGTTCTCCTCTACTGCCCGGCCGCTGGTGGAGCTGGCGGGGGCGTGGATGTTTTCCTCTGATCGGTGAGCAAGCCGAGATCGTCGACTCCGGCGGCCCGAACGCTGTCCACAACCCTGACGACGCCGCCAAAACGGGCGCGCATGTCGGCTTTCACGTAGACACGCTTGTCCGCCTTATTGGCGAGGCGATCTTTCACTTTGGTCGTCAGATTGTCGATGTCCTGGACCTGTTCGCTGCCGAAATAGACTTTTCCGTCGCGCGTGATCGAGACCAGAAGAGCATCTTCCTTGTCCGCGTCCGGCATCTGCTCCGGGTTATTCACTTTGGCCATATCCACGCTGATGCCTTTCTGCAACATGGGCGTGACCACCATGAAGATGATCAGCAGGACCAGCATCACGTCCACCATAGGCGTGACATTGATGGCCGAACTGATCTTCGAGCCTTCGTTTCGTTTCGCTAATGCCATAACTTGATATCTCCGGTGCTTCCGCTGCGGCTGGCGGTTCTTTGGGTGGGAAGGCCCGGCGCCGGAAAGCTCCAGCGCCGGACGAGCAACTCACTGCGGAAACCAGACCGAGTCGTTTACCGACGGGGCGTATTTATCGCCGTGCGTCGCCGCGCTTCTTCAGGAAGTAGTCGATCAATTCGCTCGACGAATTGTCCATTTCCACGTCGAACGCTTCCACGCGACCGGTCAGGTAGTTGAACATCATGACGGCCGGGATGGCGACGAGCAACCCGATGGCGGTCGTGACCAGCGCTTCCGCGATACCGCCAGCGACGGCAGCCAGACCAGTGGCCTTCGAGTTGTTGATGCCGATGAAGGCGTTCAGAATGCCCATCACCGTGCCGAACAGTCCCACGAAGGGAGCGGTCGAGCCGATGGTGGCGAGGCCGCCCAGTCCGCGCTTGAGTTCCGCGTGGACGATGGCTTCGGTGCGTTCCAGAGCGCGCTTCGAGGCTTCAATGGTTTCGCCAGGGATTGCGCCCGGAGAATCCTGGTGGGCCTTGAATTCCATCAGGCCAGCGGTGACAACCTTGGCCAGATGGCTCTTCTTGTTGCGCTCGGCAACCTTGATGGCCTCGTCGATGCGGCCGTCGCGCAGCGCTCCCGCCACGGCGGGGGCGAAGGCACGAGACTGTTTGCGGGCGGCGCTATAGGCCATCCAGCGATCAATCATCACACCGATGGACCATCCAGACATGATGAAGAGAATGATAACGACGGTTCGAGCAACCCAGCCCATGGCCTTCCACAGGCCCAAGGGATCAGTTGCCATGGCGCCGCCGCCCTCCTGGACTACCCAAGTGGCAGCAGCAGGTACGTGACTGAGAACAGCTCCTACGTGAAGTGCGAACATGAGTTGCTTTCCCTCCTCAGAACTCTCTACTTTACTTGGACACTTTGATGCACTTTATAGTGCCAGCCGCTGGCCATGAACTCGATTGCCGGCGGTTTTGTGGCATTCATCACCACGCGGACTTGGCTGCCTTAAAAGTGCGGGTGCGGCTGCAAAGCCCGGACTCCCGGAGAAGCCCTTCCCAGCCACCACTTTTCGGGTGAGATGGGGAGGGCTGAAACACATCTCTAAACACAATTTCCAAACCGCTGCATGCGAGGAGTTTAGCCTCCAGCGAGCGTGAAGTTCACCTGCACCTGCGTTTCGACCTCGACCGGCTCTCCGTTGAGCAAGTAGGGCTTGTACTTCCACTGTTTCACGGCTTCAATTGCGGCCGGAGCCAGCATGGGATGCCCGCTGATCAACTGCAGGTTGATAATGTTCCCTTCCTTGCTGATCTCAGCCTGAAGAAGAACCGTGCCCTGAATACGCGCCTGGCGTGCCAGCGGCGGATAAGCCGGTGGAACCTTGCGGACCAGCAGTCCAGATTGAACGCCCGATGATACGCGCACGCGCTGCGGGGTTGCAATCTTCGGGACCGCGACCGGCGTGGAGCTCAGAACGCTGCCGATCACGCCTCCCATCGATCCGCCCGGGATGCCGCCCGGAACACCACCCACTACGCCTGCCGTAGCCATGGCCGGCGGAGGAGCTTCGTCCTCTTTGATCATCTGAACTTTCTTGGGAATCTTGGTGGGAGTGCGCAGTTCGCCGTTCACGATGTCGGTCTGGATTTGCTTGACGATCTTAACGGGAGCTGCGGCTGGCGGCGGAGGCGGTGGTGGAGGCGGCGGCGCCACCAACATGAACATCGTTGTGCCTTTGGGCAGGGCTTCCGTGAAGATCAATGGAATCAAGATCATGACGCCGACAATCATGACCTGCAACGTGAACGAGATGATGGAAGTCCATCCTCGCTTGGTTTTCAGCCTGCCACCTGATTCGATAAGGCTATCTTCAAACATGTGATTCCCCCAAACTATGTCAGAACCCTACGGATAGTTAGACACCGACTGTTTCTTTTTTGCTCCCAGTTTCTGGTGTCGCCAGGGTCCTTTTTTGACCGAGGAGGCGCGCTGAGCAAACCCTCCAAAAACCTACCTAAGAAGGCTTAACGCAATGCCATCGGGCAACCTACCTAGCTTTGCCCGGCATAGCCATCGGACGCTTGCCTTTTTCAATGCGCCAATCCTGGTAAGCCACCAGAATCGGAGCGGCAATCGCGATCGACGAATAGGTCCCAATTAAGATGCCGATTACCAGCGCGAGGCTGAATCCACGAAGCACCTCACCGCCGAATAGAAAGAGAGCAAGTACAGTAAGGAAGGTAAGGCCCGCTGTCAAGATGGTTCTGCTAAGAGTCTGATTGATGCTGCGGTTGACGATTTCCGACAGCTTCTCCCGGCGCATGAGTTTAATGTTTTCCCGGATGCGGTCAAATACCACGATCGTGTCGTTATTGGAGTAACCAATCAGGGTGAGAATGGCGGCAATGACCGTCAGGGAAATGTCAGTCTTGGTCAGGGAAAAGGCCCCTACGGTGATCAGCGTATCGTGAAATACAGTAATTACTGCGGCAATGCCGTAAATCCACTCGAAGCGGAAGCCCAGGTACACCAGCATTCCGAGCAGCGAATAAAGCGTGGCCAGACCTGCCTGCTGGCGCAACTGGCCGCCAACTTGGGGGCCGACGATCTCGACATTGCGGACTCCAAAATTCGACAGGAAGAACCCATCCGGCATAATGGCGGCGACGGCGGGATCCACACCGGGCGCGCCTTTCAGTTGATCCAGCGAGGTAAGGACGCCGCCGTTGCCCTTGTCACGGAAGTCCACGATCGCCTGCGCCTGCGCCGTATATTTCTGATCGGCATCGGTGCCCAGGTGCATGGGATCTTTATCCATCACGTAGTTTTTGACAGCTAACGAGCTTGCGTTATTGAGATCGGTCTTGCCCGCGGGAGCATTGGTCTCGAGCGCCCGAATGATCTTGGTCTTACCCTGATCGAGCGCCTGCTCGTTGGTTTCGCGCAAACCCAGGTCAATCAGAACCTCGTTATTCGCGAGCGGCCCGTAAGTTTGGATCTTCGGATCGTGCAACCCCGCTCGATCCATGTCGGTGCGCACTGCCTTCAGATCAGGCGTGTGCGAGAACCTTACGTAGACCAGCGTACCGCCGCGGAAATCCACTCCCCACGGGATGCCATGCCAGAAAAGCATGGACAGGATGCCGGCAACGCTGAAAACCAGCGAAAAGGCGAGGAAGTACCACTTCTTGCCAAGAAAATCTATGTTAACGTCGTGAAAGAACTCCACCGGTTGTCTAGCCCCTTATCTTAACTATGACTTAGCGAAACTTGAGCCATTGGGTGATTTGGCCATTAAGTCATTGAAAATCTGAAACCAGTCTCTCGCTAGCTTTTCAATCGCTTAATCACTCAATCTCCCGATCACCCAATCTCTTAAATGCTGAGCGCGTCGCCACGCTGCTTGCGTGTCAGTATCCAATCAAAAATCACTCGCGAGACGAAAACTGCGGTAAATAAGATTCGCGAGCAAACCGAAGGTCAGGGTCGTAGCAAATCCCTTGACCGGCCCCGTACCGAAGATGAACAGAATTGCCGCCGAAACAATCGTGGTGACGTGAGTATCGACGATCGTGACCCAAGCGTGGCTGAACCCTTGATCTACGGCCGAGGGCGGCGTCTTGCCATTCCGTAGTTCTTCGCGGATGCGCTCAAAGATCAGCACATTGGAATCCACGCCCATACCGACGGTCAGGATCACTCCCGCAATTCCTGGCAAAGTGAGGGCGACATTGACCCCTGCAATGGTGGACCATCCCAGGAACCCGAGCAGGATGATCAGATTAAAGATCAGCGCAACGTCGGCGTTGATGCCCGCGCCGCGGTAGTAGATCAGCATGAAGATGAGCACGGCAACCATACCAACCACCGCGGCTCGCACGCCTGAACGAATCGAATCCGCCCCCAGCGATGGTCCCACGGTACGCTCTTCCAAGTACGAAATACTGGCCGGCAGCGCACCCGAGCGCAGGATCATGGAGAGATCTTTCGCCTGTTGCTCACTCATACGCCCGCCGCTGATTTCGCCGGTGTCGCGAATCGGCTCTTTGATATTGGCGACTTCCTGCACTTTATTGTCGAGCACGACCGCCAGGCTGTCGCCCACGTGAGCGGACGTGAAATTGAAGAAGCGCTGTCCGCCCTCGCCGGTCAGATTAAAGTGCACTGCCGGCTGGCCATTCTGGTCGCTCGTGGGATCGGCGCTGCGAAGGTCTTTTCCGCTGACGGCTGAGGTCCTGGAGACGAAACACCAGGTCTGTTCCGGCCCGTTAGCACACTGGCCGCTCATCAACATCGAGTCCACGGGAATAATTCCTCCCTTGGCCTGCAGAGCGGCTTGTTCGCTGGGATACGGCCCGTCCGTCATCTGCTTGATCTCAAGCATGGCGGTGGACTGCATGATGTCTTTCACGCGCCCGGGATCGTCGACGCCGGGCAACTGCACCAGAATCTGATATTGCCCGAGGCCGTGCTCCTGAATGGTCGGCTCGCTGACGCCCAGAGCGTCAATGCGGTTGCGGATGGTCTCGATGGCCTGCGTGACCGCCTTGTTTTTCAGGTCGGTGAGCATCGAGGCCTTCATCGACATAACCCAGGAATTCTCGGCGCCGCCGGTGATGTCGTACTCCGGCAGGCGCTCCTGCACGATGCTGAGCAAGTCGGAACGGGCACCGGGCTGGACGCCCTTCAGCACGATGTGGTCTGGATTGTTCTGTTGATCGGGCTGGGAGATATCGGTGTAATCGATCTTGCGGGTGCGCAGCTGTTCCTTCAGGACTTCGATCGCATTTTGCGCGTCCACATTGACCGCGTCGTTGACGTGAACCTGCAGAATGAGGTGAGTTCCACCCTTCAGATCGAGCCCGAGGTGAATATGATCGGTCAGAGCCGTGAGCAGGCCCTCCCCGGAGAGACTCTTTGGAATGCCAAAGATCCCGAACAGGAAAAACAGCATCGTGCCGACGATAAATAGCAGTTTCCAGAGAAGATTCTTGGTCATAACATGCAGTTTCGGAGTTTCAGGTTTCGAGTTTCGAGCTCGCGACCCACGCGAAACTTGAAACTCGACACTGGAAAATTTATTTTGTCTTTACTTCATCCTCGGACGTGGTCACCTGCGTCACCGAGGCCTTAGTGACTTCCAACAACAGATTATTCGGCGGAACTCGCAGATGAATCGCGTCGTCCTTGAGCGCCATAATCGTTCCCCGCAGACCGCCGCTGGTGGTGATACGGTCGCCTGTTTTCAGCTTGTCGAGCATGGCCTGCCACTTTTTCTGGCGGCGCTGCTGCGGAAGAATCATCAAAACGTAGAAAATCGCGAAAATGAAGATGATCGGGAGGATCGCCATGATCCCCATGCCACCCCCGCCCGCTTGTACCGCTAATAGAAAATGCATGCTCTTTGAGGTCTGAACGGATGTATCCGCAAAACACCGCCGCGCTATCAGCGCCGCGCAGCTGTTATTTCACCACGGGGTTTGGATCGACTTCGGCCGGGTTCCTTCAGCTTCAGGGCTTGAATCCGGGAAGATCCGTGGAGTCTATGGCTTCGGTTGCGACCAGACACCTGAAAGAAAACGGGACTCTTCCCCAAGTGAGATAGAATGCCGTACCCGTTGCATAGTGTCAAGGTAGAAACTCAGGTTGTGGATCGTGTTCAGGACCTGAGCCAACACTTCGTTGGATGCAAAAAGATGCCGTAAATAGGCCCGGCTATATCGCTGGCACACGCGGCAGCGGCAGTTGGGATCGAGCGGGCCGGGATCCTGAGCATAACGCGCCTGCTTGATCGTGATCTTTCCTTCCGAAGTGAAGAGCAGCCCATGGCGGGCGGCGCGGGTGGGCAGCACGCAATCCATCATGTCGACGCCAAGATTCGCGTATTCGACGATTTCTTCCGGCGTGCCGACTCCCATCAGGTAGCGCGGCTTGTCTTTGGGCAGATGCTCCAGAGTGGACTCCACGATCTCGCGGGTCAGCTCGCGCGGTTCGCCCACACTGAGCCCACCAATGGCGTAGCCAGGGAATCCGATCTCGATCAATCGCTCGGCGGATTCCTTTCGCAGCGCACGATCCATGCCCCCCTGCACGATGCCGAACAGCGTCTGCGTCTGATCGGAACATGTAGGGACGGGCGCATTCGTCCGTCCGGCGGAGCGAAGCTCCGCCTTGTTTGGCGCGCCGGACGCCTGGTGCCACGGCACGTCACGCTTGTGCTCCTCGAAATATTTCTTGCTGCGGGCCGCCCAGCGTGCGGTCATCTCCATCGAAGCCCGCATCCGCGCTTGATCCGCCGGATACTCCGTGCACTCGTCGAACGCCATGATGATGTCGGCACCGAGGCCAATCTGCGCCTGCATCGCGCTCTCCGGACTGAAGAAGTGCGATGAGCCGTCGAGGTGCGAGCGAAAGGTGACGCCCTCTTCTTTGACTTTGCGCAGCTCGTTCAAGCTGAAGATCTGAAAGCCGCCCGAGTCAGTGAGAATGGCTCGCGGCCACGACATAAATCCATGCAGGCCACCCATCCGGCGCACCGTTTCGACCCCGGGCCTCAGATACAGGTGATAGGTATTGCCCAGAATGATCTGCGCTCCCAGCTCTTCCAGCGTGTCCTGGGGCACGCCTTTCACCGAAGCGACCGTGCCCACCGGCATGAAGACCGGCGTCTGGATCTGGGCATGCGGCGTGGAGAGTCTTCCCAGCCGCGCGGTGCCGCTGATTTTTTCTATGTGGAAGAAGTCGGCAGGCATTGGAAACTAATTCTAACTTGGCTCAGCATCGGAGAGGGCGATGAGCGCGGCGGAGGCATCTCAAAGATTTCGAAACAGCGGCCGAACTCCTGCGGAGTGATGCCAGAAAATTCCCCGCCAGTAGCGCGCAAGGATTCTCCCAAACCGCTCGTCCAGCCTCCTTGCACGACCCAAACCCGGCCTGCCGCATGCAGATCTTTGGCGGTGTTTTGCCATCCGACGGCCAGTGTGTCTGCGGTCAGCGCGCCGGCGGCCGGGCCGGTCGAAACGACCCTACGTTCATCGCAGCGGAATGTCTCCATTTGCTCGGCGAAGCGCTGCAGAACCACGGGTTGCTGCCGGCACAGGTAATGGGCCAGCTGAAAGCTGGTCGCTTTGTCGGTAAAAATCACGTCTCCCGGCGAGACGTGGCTGCGAATGAATTGCATCGCCTGATCCATGTGCTCATGGCGTTGGTCGGCGAGCGGAAGGGCGTCGCGGTCCTGCTGAGTTCCGAAGGCCTGGCACAGAATGACGATTCCCAGCGCCACGGCCGTCGCCAGGGCGGGCCGCTCGTTCACGATCCTGCTCAGGCAGATGGCAACTCCAGCGAGGGCAAAAATTGCGAGGAACATGCACTGCCGCATTCGGCCATAGGGATAGAGTCCAGCCGCGGTAGCGATCCAGTTCAAAGCGAATGGAAGCACGAGCAGCATTGTCAGAGCTCGATTTCTTGTGCGGGCTGCGTCTCTGCTGACAAAGAGCAAGACAATTCCCGCCGCAAACAACAGCGCGGCCAGTTGACCGATCTGCGTCTGTCCGAAGATGAATCGGAACACGCCGAATGTCCCGCGATAGAGAAAAGGGAGGAGATGGTCCTTGCCTCTATGGAAGTACGAACTGAAGAGATATTGCTGCGGAAGCAGCGATTGATCGAGCAAGCTGCCGAGCCGCCCAAGGTGCGTCTGGTAGAGGAAACCTGCGAGCGCCACGCCGGCAGTTTGCCCCGCGACCCAGCTCAGTAGCACCGGGCGGGGAACTCTCTGCGCCCACATTCTGGCGATGGCATAGATTCCCAGCGCTCCGGCGACAAAGAACGCGGAATAGTGCGACAGCATCGCCAGATACAGACATGCCGCGGACGCCAGCATTTTTCCCACCGGGTTATCTGCCAGCGCCCGGTCCAAAAAATAGATCGCTCCGACCGAGAACACCAGCAGCAAAGGGTTCTGCCGCACCTCGGCTGAGGTCGAGATCATGGGCCAGAGAAACGTTGCCAGAATCAGCCCCGCCCATGCGGCCGCCCGCGACGCAACCAGACCGAGCCAGCGATAAAAGATCCAGCAAAAAGCCGCACCCGCGAGCACCGACGGAAGTCGCAAAATCAGATTCGACGTGCCCAGTACGCGCCAGAAATGAAGCATCAGAATCAGCAACGGAGGATGGCTGATGGTGAGGCTCGCTTTATACGCGAGCCAGGCCGAGCTCTGATTTGCCAAAGAAAAATGCCAAGCTTCATCCGTGTTGAAGAACGTAGCCTGCGCCAGCCAAAGGCGCCAGATCAAACCAAGCACGATCACTACCGCCGCGATCAGCGCGGAGTGCTCTTCGAAACGCGAGTCCAGCCTGCCGCCCCAACTCCCGCCATCGGCTCGCACGGAGCGCTGAACGTCAGCATCCTTTGCCGCAGAAGGTACAGAGGGTTGGCCAAGCATTCCCCTGCGATTGTAGCAATCGCAGATCAGATTGCTTGCGCTAAAGACGTTCAAGTCTGCGCAAGGAACCGCTGCCCCGCGGGTGACTCGCTTTTGTCCGGCAGTGTATTCTCCGGAAGGCCGAATCGTAAGCAGCATCGGGCGGAATTTTCGACCGATCAGAAGTCGTTTCCAAAAAACATGGGGCAATCCTTCAAAGCGGTGATCGTTGGCGCCGGACCTGCGGGTTTGACGGCAGCCTACGAGTTGTCCAAGCAGAAGGCCCCGGTGGCTGTTCTGGAGAGAGACCCGGAATACGTGGGCGGAATCTCGCGCACCGTTAATTACAAGAATTTTCGCTTCGACATCGGCGGACACCGTTTCTTCTCCAAGTCCCGCGAAGTGGAGGACCTGTGGACCGAGATTGCGGGTGACAACATGCTCCACCGCCCGCGCTCGTCGCGAATTTATTACCGCGGCCAGTTCTATACCTATCCGTTAAAGCCCTTCGAGGCGTTGTCGAAGCTGGGTATTGTCGAATCCAGCCTGTGCATGCTGTCTTTTCTAGCCGCGCGCCTGCGCCCGGTCCCCGATCCGAAAACGTTTGAAGACTGGGTCACGAATCAGTTTGGTAAACGCCTGTTTCGCATTTTTTTCAAGACCTATACCGAGAAGGTTTGGGGGATGAATTGCCGGGAAATCTCGGCAGACTGGGCCGCACAGCGAATCAAAGGGCTGTCTCTCGGCTCGGCCATCAAGCACGCCATTTTTGCCCCCAAGCCAAAAGATCGCCAGCAGGTAGTGAAGACGCTGATCGATACCTTCCGCTATCCGCGGCTCGGCCCGGGAATGATATGGGAGCTGTGCACAGAAAAAGTCCGCCAGTTGGGCGGCCAGGTGCTGCTGGGCCGGAAGGTTGTGGGTTGCCGCTTCGACTCCAGCCGGAACCTCTGGCTGGTGAAAGCGCGCCGGGCCGACGGAGAAATCGAGGAGTATTGTGGCGAACACGTGATCTCGTCGATGCCGATTCGCGAGTTGGCAGTGCAACTCGAACCGGCGCTTCCGCAAGCAGGTCTCAGCGCGGCGCGCTCTTTACGCTATCGCGATTTCCTGACCGTCGGGCTGATTGTGCATGATCGCGGACGCTTTTCCGACAACTGGATCTACATCCATGATCCGGGCGTGAAAGTCGGACGCGTGCAAAATTACAAATCGTGGTCGCCGGAGATGGTTCCCGATCCCAACTATAGCTCTTATGGACTCGAATACTTCTGCTTCGAGGGCGACGGGCTGTGGACCACCAGCGACGCTGCGTTGATCGAACTGGCGAAATCCGAAATCCAGACCATCGGACTGGCGTCCGCAGTAGATGTGGTCGACGGCTGCGTGATCCGGCAGCCAAAAGCCTATCCCGTCTACGACGACGCCTATCAGCAGCATGTAAACGCCGTTCGTCAGGCCCTGGATCAGCAGTTCCCCACGCTCCATCTGGTAGGCCGTAACGGGATGCATAAGTACAACAATCAGGATCACGCCATGATGACTGCGATCCTGACCGCAAGGAACATCCTGGCGGGAGAGCGCAAGTATGACGTTTGGGCGGTGAACCAGGACGCCGAATATCACGAGTCGGGAGCCGCGGGGGAACAAGCCACTATGGCAGTCGGCCTAGCCCGTGGCGGCGGGGAAAGCGGTCTTCATCGCGCCGGACGCGTCCCTAATCAAGAATTGGAATAATTTCTCCCCGCACTTTTCCCTTGCTGATCGTCAGCTTCCCAATGGTGACTGGCAGTTTGAAGCGGCGCGGGCCGGCGCTCCCCGGATTGAAATAGAGCACGCCATGGCGCGTTTCTTGTTTCGGAATGTGGCTGTGTCCGGAGATTACGACCGCGAATCCGGCGGCTTCGGGCTTGAGGTCAAGCTTCGCGAGATCGTGCAGCACGTAGATGGAAATGCCGGCAATTTCCACCACTTCGGTTTCCGGCAGTTTGCGGGCCCATGCTCCCTTATCGATATTGCCGCGAATCGCGGTTAGGGGCGCGACGCTTGCTAGTTTCTCGAGGATTTCAGGTGCGCCCACGTCGCCGGCATGAATGATGTGCTGCGAACCGTGCAGTGCTTCCAGTGCTTCGGGGCGAAGCAGGCCGTGGGTGTCCGAGATGACGCCGACGAATACAGATTTATTCTCCGAACTGCGGGCGCAGTTCATTTGGATTTCATCTTGCCGGCGAACTTGGAGACGCTCACAATCGCCCGTCCGACAGTGCCACGCCCGATTTCCTGCGTGTCATCTCTCGCTGTCACGCGCAAGGTGACGAAACGTCCATCGAAAGATTCGAGCATGGCCTCCGCTTTGACGCGCGATCCGATGCCGCTGGCGGCGCGGTGTTCGATGTTGATAGAGGTCCCCACGGTGATCTCGTCGCCTTCGCAGTACGGCTGCAGCGCGCGAAAGGCCGCCGTTTCCATCAGCCGGATCATGTCGGGAGTGGAGTAGACCGGCGGCAATTCCGGATGATGCGCTGTCAGGGTGTGCTTGAACTCAACTGTCTCTTCGGCCTCGCCGCGCGTGCCGATGGGTATGTCTCTGGCCACGATTGCTCCCTTACAAAGAAATGAGCCAACGATTCTATCGAATCCTTGGCTCAGGCAATGCCGACAGACTTGTAATTATGCAGCCGCAACAGCGCGGCGCCGTGCTTCGATTCCATCGAGTGCCTTCCACAGCATGCGAGCTGCGTTTTCCGCAGCGTCCAAAGCCGCATCGGCAGCCTCCGGATGAGCGGCGATCCGCTTTGCGAGTTGCTGCCGCCACACATTCGAGTGGTACACGTCGGCGGTAGCATGCAGGGCGAAGTAGCCGCAGGTTTTATCGTCCGCGCCATACATCTCGCGGAGCCCGCGATCCTTTTCCTTCGCAATCCGCGGAACCTGCGATTCGTACACGTAGAATGCCGCGAGCGCATCTTCAGCCGAGCCTTCGCTGGCCACACGATGGAAGTAGCGGATCAGCTGGCGGATCTCCGCTACCGGCGAATGCCATTCGAGATTGCGGCTTGATCCCATGCCTTCGGCGAAGTCGAGCCACAGCTCAGAATGCGGCACTGCCTCCCGTCCTCGCGCATTCTCGGCTCCCTTTTCGTCGCACATGTTCGCCAGCACGGCGTCGCGGAGTTCGCCCGCTTCCAGGCGCATTCCAAGCTCCGCCAGATACGAAGGAAACGCTTCGACATGGTGATAGTAGTCTTGCGCGTACTCGCGCAGATCCTCGCGTGTCAGCTGTCCCGCGGACCAAGCCTTATAAAACGGGTGGCAAAGCAGGTCGTACTTAGCGATGCGTATGTTGAGTTCCTGGAAGAATTCAGTCGTTTCCATAATTTCTCCTCAAGCGGCGTGACACGCCAATATAAGGGCGAAGTGGTCTCCGAGCAAGTGATGCAGATCACCGAGGCGTCCAAGTTGCTAGAATGAAAGCAGAAAGCGGCGAGATTTTCTGGGGCTCTCCTTCGTTTGCCAGGATGCAGTTCACGGAACAATTCGATGTTGTCATTGTCGGCGCCGGCCATGCCGGGTGCGAAGCCGCCATGGCCGCCGCGCGCATGGGCCTGAAGACCGCCCTTTACACGCTGAACGTCGATCTCATCGCGCAGATGTCGTGCAATCCGGCGGTGGGTGGCATCGCCAAGGGACATCTGGTCCGCGAAGTGGATGCGCTCGGCGGCATCATGGGCGAAGTTACCGATGCGGTCGGCATCCAGTTCCGATTGTTGAACACATCCCGCGGACCGGCGGTGTGGTCTCCGCGGGCTCAGTGCGACAAGCAGGCTTACCGCCTGAAGATGCGCCAGGTGCTGGAGTCGGAACCGAATCTGAAGATTAAGCAGGCGGAAGTGGCTAGTTTGATCCTCGAAAGCGGCAACGGCCATGTGGGGACGGGCGCCCCGCCCGTCCAGGCGGAGCGAAGCTCCGCGGCGACACGCAGCCGGGTACTGGGAATCAAACTCCGCGATGGCCGTACCGTCGGTGCCCAGGCCGTCATCATCACGACCGGAACTTTCCTCAATGGGCTGATCCACTGCGGCGAGCAGCAATATCCCGCGGGACGTTCCGGCGAACCGAACGCGGTGTTGCTGGGTGAGGCGCTGAAGAAGCTGGGCCTGCGCGGATGCCGCCTGAAGACCGGTACTCCGCCGCGGCTCGATGGACGCACCATCGACTGGTCACGCTTTCCGGTGCAGCCCGGCGACGATGATCCGACTCCGTTCAGTTTCCGCACGAAGCGGGTCGCGCACCACGACTCCCAGGTGCCCTGCTATATCGCCTGGACCACCGCCGAGACGCATCGCATCATCCGCGAGAATGTTCACCGGTCGCCGATGTACAGCGGCCAGATTCAATCGATCGGGCCGCGCTACTGCCCGTCAATCGAAGACAAGATCGTCAAGTTTCCGGACAAAGAGATGCACCAGCTTTTCCTCGAACCGGAAGGACTCGATACTCACGAGATCTACGTCAACGGGATGAGCACTTCGCTCCCCGTGGAGGTGCAGCTAGCGATCTTGAAATCGATTCCGGGGCTCGAGAATGCAGAGATGCTGCGTCCCGGGTACGCCATCGAATACGATTCCATCGACCCCACCGAACTCGAACGCACGCTGGAGACCCGCAAGATTGCCGGACTTTTTCTCGCCGGGCAGATCAATGGCACATCCGGATACGAAGAAGCAGCGTGCCAGGGATTGATGGCCGGAATCAATGCGGCTCTGCAGGTAAACCAGCAGCCTGCGTTGATTCTCGATCGCACCGAGGCCTACACTGCGATTCTGATTGACGACCTGATCTCGAAGGGCACGAACGAGCCTTACCGCATGTTCACTTCCCGCGCCGAGTTCCGCCTGCACCTTCGCATCGATAACGCGGATCGGCGCCTGACGTCGCATGGCCGCCGCGTCGGCCTGATCTCAGACGAGGCCTGGGCGGATTTTCAGGCCAAACAGGAACGTCTCGCGAAGATGAAGAGGCTGCTGGAAAGCACGCGGATCACGCCCGAGCTTCCCGATCGTTGTCGTTCCGGGGAGCAAAGTGACGAGGGGCCTGCTGCCGCTGGCGCCGCACCAACTGCCAGTGAATGGGAATCCGCGACTGGCCAGACGCTGGCGCAACTCATGAAGCGTCCAGAAGTAACGGTGGAGCAACTAGTCCTCGTTCTCCGCAGACTCACCCCAGAATTTTTCGAAAGAAATTCCTCTGCGTCCTCCGTGCCCTCTGCGTTGAAGCTCTCTTCCGAAGTCCGCAACGAGCTGAAATCGGTCGAGACCGAAATCAAGTACGAAGGCTATCTTCTGCAGCAGCAGCGGGCAATGGAGCGGCTGAAGAAATCGGAGCAGCACGCGATTCCGGAATGGTTCGATTACCGCTCAGTGAGCGGCTTGTCGCGCGAGATGCAGGAGAAGCTGACGAAAGTGCGGCCCCGCACGATCGGACAAGCCTCGCGCATTCCGGGGGTGACGCCGGCTGCAGTATCGCTGGTGAATGTCTACATCGAAATCCAGGCTCGCCGTCGCGAACAGGCAACCGCTCTTAGCTAGTGGGAGAGCGCTAGTGAGAGCGCGCTAGTGGGAGTTCTGCCGGTTCTGCAATTCTTCCGCCAGCTTGAGTTCGCTCTCCGCTTCTTCTTTCTTTCCCATGTCGCGATACGCCTGGCCCAGCAGGTGGTGTGTCGTCGGATTGTTCGGATCCATAGTCGCCGCACGCTGCAGCGCGCGCACCGCCAGAGCGAATTCGCCCTTTTTCTCGAGGACTTTTCCCATCAGGATGTAGGGGCCGGTTGAGGTCGCGTCAAGCCAGATCGAGCGCTGCAGAACCCGCTCGGCGTCCTCAAATCGCTGCACGCGCGAGTACGCGTCCGCCAGTTTGTAGTAAGTGGCAGCGTGTGCAGGATTGATCGCCAGTTCTTTTTGAAACTCGGCGATCGCCTCCGGAATCCGCGACTTGTAGAGATACAGTTCGCCGAGCAGGAAGTGCGCCAGCGGCAGCTTCGGATCGAGCGCCGCCGCCTTCTGCGCGTACTCCTCGGCGACCGGATCGTATTCCTGGCGCAGCAACATGCGGGCCGTGAACAGGTACGCCGCGGCCGAGTCTCCGGGCACATCGAACATCTTGCCAAACGATTTGCGCGCCTGGTCGTAATTTCTGGTCTGGATGTAACAAATGCCGAGAATGTAAGAGGCGTCCACGTTGGCACGCGAGTACCATCCTTGCACTTTTTCGAGCAGTGGGATCGCGTCTGCGGGATGTCCGCCCAGGTAAGCCGAGAGGCCTAAGAGTTGGGTTGCCTCTTCATTCGCAGGATCGGCCGCGGTTGCTTTCTTCAGATAATCGATCGCCTTCGGATAATCGCCCTTCTTGTAGTAGGCCGCTCCCAATTCGAGGGCGAGGCCTTTCATCGCGGGATCGCGTGCTTCCATTGTCTGTAACTGCGCAATGGCTTCGTCGGATCTGCCCTCCTGCAGCAGTTTTCGCGCTTGCGCAAATTCCGGCGAGGCGGCTTCCGCTGACGCGGAAGGCGTGGCCGACGGCTGCTGTGCGACCGAAGCCACGGGCAGCGGGAAAATCGCGAGCCAGAGCGCGATTCTGACAAAGTCGAGTCGCGTCTTTCTTTTCATGCCGCGCGTTCTCATCACCGAGAAATTAGAGCACAAAAAATTACACCTCGCAGGACTGCTCCTCCACCAATCAGTGCGCACCGGTCTCCTTTTGCAACGCCTCAAGATCCTCTCTCGCGATCGCTTGATTCGGATCCATTTGCAGCGCGTGCTCAAAGTGCGATTTCGCTTCCGCAAACTGTCCCAACTGCGCCAGATCCGCGCCCAGGTTCGCCTCTACATTGGCGTCTTGTGGCTGCAGTTGCAGCGCCCGGCGGAATTGCTCAGCCGCTCCCGAGAAATCATCCTGCCCGGCGAGCTCCACGTTGTGCCGCACCAGAGCTTCCTGCACAGCCATGCGCGGATCGCCTTGCGCCGGATCGAAATTCACCGGCAAGACTTGCAGCCACAAATGGCACATCTCATCGGTGGAGCGGGGAAAGTCGAGGAAATAAGAATCCCGTGCTGCGGCAGTACGCGGCATATTCCTCGCCGAACTCGGCGGTCAACAAGGATTCTTCGCGCCGCGCTTTGCGCCAGTGTGCCGCGAGAACCAAAACCACGGCAAGAATCCCGCGCCACTCTCCGATCGTTAGCGCCCTGCCAGCGGCGCCTGCGAGCATGCCGGTGTAAATGGGATGGCGAACAAATTGGTACGGCCCGGAGCGGATCAGCCGATGCCCCTCTTTGAGAGTCACGCGCGAACTCCAATATTGGCCGATGCAATACCGCGCCCAGATCGCAATCGCAACTCCGAGGCTCGTCACGGCAAATCCCAGCCATGCGATCCAGGCATCGGCAGGAGCGAAGCGCAGGCGCAACGGTCCGACGCGCAGCAGATCGGAAAAGAGCAGTTCGAAAGCCAGCACCATCGGGATGATTGTGGCCAGGCGGCTCGCGAGCGGCTCCGCTGTCTTGGTGCGCTTCACCCGCAGCCACGTGATCAGCCAGTACGCGCCGAAGATGTACCAGGGAATCAGATCCATTTGCCAGGGCAACATCGCTCGCATCCTTCACCTCGCAGGATTCCCATTCCAATCGAGCGTATCTCGCCGATTGCGTATTCACAACACGGGGCTAGCGCGAGTCTTCATAATGTCTTTAATCCGAGCCTTGTCAAGACAAATTCCTCACCGGCGCTACAATGGCCTGAGTATGATTGCCCATCTGCGTGGAAAGCTGCTGGCCAAGCATCCCAACCAGGCCATTGTCGAGACGGCCGGGGTCGGCTACGACGTGACCATCAGTGTGCCGACGTTCTCCGACTTGCCGGCGGTCGGCGGCGACGTTGCCCTGCACATCCATACGCACGTGCGCGAAGACGTGATTGCGCTTTACGGATTTCTGCGGACGTCAGAAAAATTACTGTTCGAAAAGCTGATCACGGTGAGCGGCATCGGCCCCAAGCTGGCCATCACGATCCTCAGCGGGATGGCCGCCGACGAGATGGTAGGCGCGCTCCGCGGCAACGACGTGGCGCGGCTTACCCGGATTCCCGGCATCGGCAAGAAGACGGCGGAGCGCATGGTGCTGGAACTACGCGACAAGCTGCCACAACCCGGTCCGGCCGCAGCGCCCGCCGTTCCTGCCATGACTGCGACCGAAGAGGACGTCCTCTCGGCACTGCTCAATCTGGGTTATCAGCGCGCAGCGGCGGAAAAAGCGCTGGCCGTGATTACGAAAAACGGCAAGGGCGGAACGTTCGACTCCTTATTCCGGGAAAGTCTCGCGGCATTGTCAAAATAAGAAACCACAGAGGACACGAAGTAACACAAAGGATTTCCTTCGTGAACCTTCGTGCCCTTTGTGGTCGAAGATTTTCACTTCCCGATGCAGAAGGTGCTGAAGATGAGATTCAGGATGTCGTCGGTAGTAGTCGCACCAGTAATCGCGTCCAGCGGCCGTAGAGCATTGTAGAGATCAAGCAGCAGCATCTCGTGCGGGATCTTTCCCGCCACTGCGGTCTTCGCTGCTTCCAACGCGGCGAGCGAATCTTTAATCAGTCCCTGATGGCGAATGTTGGTCAGGAACCCCGGCTCCGCCTGCACCCCAGCGTCTCCGCCGATATGTCGCAAGATCTCAGCGCGCAGTTCGCCGATGCCCTGCCCGGTAACAGCGGAAGTAAGAGCTCTCTGACCGCTGACCACTGACCACTGGCCACTAGTTCCGAGGTCGCACTTGTTTCCCACAACAATGACCGGACGTTTCCCCGCCTGCCGCAAAAGCTCCGCATCTTCAGAAGTGACTCCTTGGGAAGCGTCGACCACGACCAGCACCAGGTCAGCATCGGCTAGCGCCTCCATCGATTTCTGAATGCCGATCAATTCCGCTTCGTCGTGGGCGTGGCGAAATCCCGCCGTATCGACCAGGGTTACTGGAATCCCGCCGATCGAAACGATCTCACTGACCAGATCGCGAGTTGTGCCGGGAGTTGCTGTGACAATCGCACGCTCCCGCTCGACCAGCCGGTTAAACAAGCTGGACTTGCCCACATTCGGCCGCCCGACAATCGCCAGCGTCAATCCTTCATGCACAATCTTGCCGTAGGCGTAGCTGGCACTGAGCTGTTCCAACGGCGCCCGCACCGCGGCGATCTGATCGAGGATGGTGGCATCTGCCATCACCGACACATCGTCTTCCGCGAAATCGATTCCCGCTTCGAGCACCGCAATCAGTTCGACCAGCTTCTGCTTAATCGGCTGGATCCTCCGCGACAGGGCACCCTCCAGTTGTTGCGCCGCAACCTTGGCCTGGTACAGAGTCTGCGAATCGATCAGGTCGCGCACCGCCTCGGCCTGCGTCAAATCGATGCGGCCGTTGAGGAACGCCCGCATGGTGAATTCTCCGGGCTCGGCCAGCCGCGCCCCCGCACTGATGCAAAGCTCAAGGATGTGCCCCAGCACGACGGGAGACCCATGCGCCGAAATCTCGACGACGTCGTCGGTGGTGTAGGAATGCGGCTTGGCAAAGTAGGTAACGACAACTTCATCGATGCGCTCGCCGCCGGCGGCCCCCCGAGGGTGCCTCATACTAACCGCGTTTTGTGCGGCTAGTGTGGGGATTTTGACTTTGTCTGTCTCGGAAGGCTCAACGAGTTCTCCAAACACTGCCCGTCCTGCTTCCAGCTCATGCCGCAGCCGCAGCAGGGGGAGCGCAATCTCCCGCGCCTGCGGCCCGGCCAGCCGCACAATGCCAATGCCTCCGCGCCCGGGGGGCGTCGCGATTGCGACGATGGTGTCATCCAGATTGATGCCGAGGTTCACGCGCCGATTGTAACGGGTAAACTAATGACAACCAACGTGGGGACTATTCAATCGATTCATAATCAGGAGCACCGAGATTGTCCGTAGCTGATGAACTGTTAAAAGCCAATGAGGATTTCGCTCGCAATTTCAAACTGGGCGAGCTGTCGGTGCGCCCCAAGCGCCACGTCGCAGTTCTCGCCTGCATGGACTCCCGCATCCTGTTCGAGCACTGCCTGGACCTGCATCCCGGCGACGCGCACATGATCCGCAACGCGGGCGGCATCGCCACCGACGATGCCCTGCGTTCACTGATCGTCTCGCATCATCTGCTCGACACGCAGGAGTTCATCATCATCAATCACACCGACTGCGGCCTGCTGAAGGTGCAGGAATACGAATTGAGGGCGCGCCTGACCGAGAAGATGGGCGTGGTCGCCAGTGAACCCGCTCACTTCCATGCGTTCGATGACCTCGAAGCCAACGTGCGCGAGCAGGTACGCCGCGTAAAATCGCACCCGTGGATTCCCAAACATATTCCGGTGCGCGGATTTGTGTACGACGTGAAAACAGGAAGGCTGAAAGAAGTGAAGTAAATGTGGCGCGGACACTCCTGTCCGCGAAAGGCCGAAAGCATTTCAGGCTTCAAGGGGAAATTCGGCTTGAGCCAGAGCTGGAACAGCTGTCCGCGGTTCAGGTTATGGCAAGAAGCGGGCAGGAGTGCCCGCTCCACACAAGCCGTTCCACATCAAGCTACCTCTCCACAACCTTCTCGATCTCCGTCCGCAGTTGATCGTACGGAACCGCCCCCGGATGATACCAGGCCACCTTCCCCGCGCGATCCAGCAACACCAGAGTGGGCGTGGTCGAGGCCCCGTAAACTTCGAAGTTGTGGGTGCTGATCGGTACCGGCATATCGAGCAGGCCGCTGTAGAAGCGGTGCCGAACCGCGTCGATATATCTGAGTTCGTCGGCCGGCGATGCATGCTCGATCTGCGCCGTATATCCGTAGAAACGCGTAGGACCAACCACTTTCAATCCCTTGGCGGCGAACTCCGAGCGCAATTGCGTAATAATCGGCGCCTCCGCCTTGCAGTCCGCGCACCAGTGTGCCCAGAAAAAGAGCAGCACCGGCGATCCCTTCAGCGACGGCAGATCCGCCCCAAGAAACTGATCCTCCCGCAAGGCCGGCGCGATCCTCCCCTGAAACGAAAGCAGATTCAGATTCTTCTGCAGCCGTTCGTGGATGGAAGTATTCCCATACGTCCGCAGCGCCGACTGCAGCAAGGCGATGGCCTGCGTGCGCTGCCCGCGGGCCGCGAGCACTTGTGACTGGATCTCCAGCGCCGCACCCAATGCGATCGGCAAGTGCGGTTCAGCGTCCAGCGGACGCTGCTTCAATTGCTCCAGCGCCAGCGCCTTCGTCTCCTTGGCATAGGCCGCCGCCTGATCGTACTGCCCCTGATCTAGCGCGGCTCGTCCCAGCCACGAATAGGCGTCTAAATATTCCGCGTCAACGCCGCGCTGGCTGCGGTACGAATTGAGCTGCGCCTCGGCCGCCGAGAAATTGTTCTGCATCAGGGCGATACGCACGTTGTCGACAATCCCGGCCTGCGCCGCCGAAGTCGCCAGCAGAATTAGAAACAGAAACCATCTTGATCGCATTTTCTCTATGATGATTGTTTTCCCCAAAGGTGGCAAACTCGCGTTCCAGCGGTTTTTCCTAAACCACACATAACATCCGTTATATCAATTGCTTAGCAGGGATGCTGCGCGAATTTTGTGGCTATTTGGGTGCACTTTCACGTACAATACAGTTGCGTTTGACTTTAGAGTTCCTTCGCAGTACATGCATCTCCGCTTAACCCAGCGCGTGACCTGCCTGCAGAAGAATCCCTGAAAGTTTCAGCGCTACATCAAGAAAAAGGAACAGTGCAACAACATGGAAACAGGAACAGTGAAGTGGTTTAACGATGCCAAGGGCTACGGTTTCATCAGCCGTCAGAATGGCGAGGATGTATTCGTGCATTTCTCCGCCATCCAGGCCAGTGGATTCCGCAGTCTGCAGGAAGGTCAGCAAGTACAGTTTGACGTGGTCAAAGGCCCCAAGGGCTGGCAAGCTGAGAACGTCAAGGGCGTCTAACAACCGCTTCGCAGGAAACAATTCGCAATGAAGGCGGCCAGCAATGGCCGCCTTTAGTTTTTTTGTGGTGCTTGTCATCCCGACCGGAGCGAAGCGCCAGCGAGCGCAGTGGAGGGACCTTGCGTTAACGTTTCCCGCAAACGCCTATTTCCTCTGATCCTTCAGCGGCACAACGTCCGAGTCCGTATGCCCCCGCGCCAATGACAGCCAACGGAAGAGACTCAAATAATCCACTCTTCGCAAATCGCCGGGATGACATCTACAATCTGAAATTATGACCGCGGTCGCAGCCCCTCCGCCCAGCACTTTCATTCGCCAGCTTCCCAAGGCGGAGCTCCATCTGCATCTCGAGGGCGCGCTTGAGCCCGCTACCCTGCTCGAACTCAGGCAGCGCCACGGCGATACCGCGACGCTGGCGGAAACCGAAACTCTGTATCGCTACTCCGACTTTCCCAGCTTCCTCATGGCGTTCAAAGAAGTAAGCGCCCACCTGCGCGGGCCGGACGACTACGAGCTCGTCACGCATCGCCTGATGCAGCGGCTAAAAGAAGAAAATGTTCTGCACGCCGAGGTTTATGTCGCGGTCGGAGTCTGCCTCTACCGCAAGCAGGACTTCGCCGCCATCTTCGAGGGCCTGGAGCGTGGACGCGCCCGCGGGGCCCGCGATTTCGGTGTCTCCTTGCTTTGGATTTTCGACGCTACCCGCCACTTCGGAGTGGAAGAGGCGCAGAAAGTCTTCGAGCTGGCTGTGCGCTACAAGAATCGCCACGTCGTCGGCGTGGGCATCGGAGGCGACGAATTGAAGGCTCCTCCGGAACTTTTTCGCAGCGTTTACGCCTACGCCGAAGATCATGGCCTGCGCCTGACCGCTCACGCCGGTGAGACCGGACCGGCCGAGTCCATCTGGGGATCGCTGAATCTTCACGCCGAACGCATCGGCCATGGGATCAGCGCGGCGCAGGATCCCGATCTGATTGAAGAACTCGCTTACCGCCAGATCCCCGTGGAAATCTGCCTGACCAGTAATTTGCGAACAGGTGTTTGTAAATCTCCAGCCGAGCATCCCGTGAAGAACTATTTCGATCAGGGGCTCATGGTCACTCTGAATACCGATGATCCAGCGCTGTTTGGCACTTCGCTGGCGCGCGAATACCAGTTTGCCCAGGAAACGTTCGGCTTCACCGACGAGCATCTGCGCGAACTGGCTCGCAATTCGTTCGAGGCCTCGTTTCTGCCGGCGGAGAAGAAGCTGGAGCTTCTAAGTCTGTTCGATGCGGCCGCGGCAAGATAGTTCGAGCCCTCGCTCGCCGGAAGAACCGAGCCTTGCGCAAACTTGATCGGAGATCTCATGGCAATCCGACCCATTCTTCAACTCGGCGACCCGGTTTTGCGCGAGCGGTGCGCCCGGGTCGAGGATCCGACATCCGCTAACATCAGAGAGCTCGTCCGCGACCTCGCCGATACGCTCGCATATTGGCGCAACAATACAGGCTACGGGCGCGGCATTGCCGCTCCGCAAATCGGGGTGCTGCAGCGAGTGATTTTCCTGCAGTTGCCCGACTCCGAGCCGTGGCCTCTGATCAATCCAGAGATCGTCGAACGCAGCGCGGAAGAGATCACGGTCTGGGATGCCTGCTTGAGTTTTCTCTCAATTTTTATGCAGGTGAAGCGGCACCGCGTCATCACGGTGCGTTATCAGAATGTGCAGGGCCAAACCCTGACCGTGAACGCCGGCGACGAGCGAAATCTTTCCGAGCTGCTGCAGCATGAAATCGATCATCTCGACGGAATTCTGGCCATCGATCGCGTATTCGACGTGAAAAGTATTTGTACGCGCGAGGAATTTGAGAAGCGCTATCGCGACTCGAGTCCTTACGCTCGACCCGCAGCTTTAGCAGGCGGGAGCAGGCCTTGAACGACCCTCACATATAGAACAGGCTCAGTCGGGGCAGGTGGTATTTCTCCAGCAACCGTTTGTGGACATATTGCTTGTGCAGTTGATCGATCTGCGCCCCCGACATTTTTCGGCGGTAAGGAATCAGATCGCGGTCAGCTTCCGCGCGCATCGCGACGATCTCCTCATCTGGAGTCGAGGTCAACAACACGGCGAACAGCTTTTCCTCCAGAACCGTGAGATGACGTTCCAAGTCCTCCAAGCGGGCGGGCTTCTTTTTCGTCGCTTCCGCCAGTTGGCGCAAAGTTCCGGCCGTTTGGAGCGCCAGCGGTTTTGCGGCAGCGGCAGCCCCAGCCTCCGTCCACTTCGCAGCCTCCAGCGCATCGGCATTTCGGCTCAGGTATGAAGCCAGCACCTCCGGTTCAAAGTCCTGCCCGGATTGGCGCTTGGCCGGCGGCCCATTGGCAGCGCCCACGGCTGCTTCCTTCATGTCTTCGGCCGCCCCAAGCACGTGTTGCGAGCAGTACGCGAGGCTGTTGATCTTCTTCGTCTTCGATGGACGCTGCTCGTACCGGTCAAAGGCGGAGTCGATCCCGCGCAGAGCCGCTTCCAGCGGAATGCCGGCGTCTTTCCAGGTTTCGATTAGCGCCCAGTCCAGTGTGGACAGCAGCAAGCCGCCTCCGCGCCGCTGCAGGAAGCGCTCCTCGATTTCTGTGAAGTAGTTGAAATAATTTTCCACGGCAGGTCAGCGAGCTGAGCGCGAGCCAGAGGCCGCGGGCGCGTTGTCGCCATTCTTCGACTTGGGCTGAGCCGGTCTGGAGGACGCGGCCTTCGACGCGGCCTTGCCAGCTTCCTTGCGCGTCCCGTTATTTCGCTCCCAGATAATGCGCAGTCCTTCCAGGGTCAGAAAGTCGTCGACATTCTTGATGTACTTCGACCCCGTGCCGATCATTGGACCCAATCCACCGGTCGCGAGCACGCGGGTATCCTGGCCAAGTTCCTGCAGCAGCAGTTCGAGAATTCCATCGACCAGTCCGAGATAACCGTAATAAAGTCCGGACTGCAAGCTGCCGACCGTGTTGGACCCGATAACCCGTGCCGGCTTGCGAATCTCCACCCGGGGCAGCCGTGCCGTGCGCTCAAACAGGGCGTCGGCCGAAATGCCGATGCCCGGACAGATGATCCCGCCGAGATATTCTCCCTTGGCGGAGACGCAATCGAACGTCGTGGCCGTGCCGAAGTCCACGATGATGCAAGGGCCGCCGTATTTTTCCAGCGCGGCTACCGCATTCACGATTCGATCCGCGCCCACTTCCGCGGGATTCTCGTAGTGCACCGGCATCCCGGTCTTTACCCCGGGCTCGATGAACAGGGGCCGCAAGTTGAAATAGCGCTCACAAACCTGGCGCAATATCGGATCCAGCGGCGGGACGACCGATGACACGACGATTCCGTGAATGCCTTTCGCTTCCAGTCCCGCCATGGAAAACAGGTTGCGGAACAGCACGCCGTATTCATCGACTGTGCTGCGGCGGGAAGTGGCGACGCGCCAATGGGCGAGCAGTTCCTTATACGAAGGTGCGGCGAGGTCGGCTCCGCCTTGCATCTTCTCAGGCGCGAAAACACCGAGAACAGTGTTCGTGTTTCCGACATCGATGACAAACAGCATGATCTTTGTTTTCCGCCCGCGTCCTGCTTCTATGCCGCTCTTACTGTCCCGCTCAGCACGGTCCGCATTCCGTGCGCGGTTAGTACCTGCAGAAAACCGCGCCCATCCAGCCCTTGCGTCGTTCCCTCGAACGCCGAGCCGTTTTCCTCGATGCGGACTTTCTTGGCGTAAACCCACGAAGAGTTCTCGGCAAATCGGCGCAGAATATTTTCTCGCGCATCCGATTCTTCGAGCAATCGCTGGTACTCGGCGTGGAATGATTTTAGCAAAGCGGCAACCAGCTCAACCCGCGACCATTCCCGTCCTGTGACCAGGCGCAGCGAGGTCGCCCCCAAGTCTTTCGGGAAACTCGCCTGATTCACGTTGATTCCGATACCGACCACAATGTGCCGGACGCGCGTGGCCTCGGCATTCATCTCGGCCAGAATGCCGCAAAGTTTTCCGCCGTGCACCAGGACGTTGTTCGGCCATTTCAGATCGGCCTTCACCCGCGCATCGATCTGCTGAATCGCCGTTTGCACCGCGAGTCCGGCCGCAAGCGATAACGGCAACACCTCCGACGGCGGCAGCGGTGGGCGCAAAATTATGGAGCAATAAATCCCCGTCGACCGGGGTGACTGCCAGGTATTGGCTCCGCGACCTCGTCCTGCGGTCTGCTCTTCCGCGAGAAAGACGCTGCCTTCAGGCGCGCCCTTGGCCGCGGCCGCCATGGCTGCCGTGTTGGTCGATCCAATCTTGTAAAAGTGATGAAGATGCGCGTCGAAGATGGTTCCGCGCAATAAGGGCCGCAGAATTTCCGGCAAGAGCAGATCAGGGACGGAGCGCAACTGGTATCCGGTTGCGGGATGCCCCGCAACATCGACTCCCAGCGCGCGCAATTGCTGGATTAGGCGCCAAACTTCCGAGCGGCTGGAGGAAATCTCCTCCGCAATCTTGGTGCCGCTGACCACCACCATCGCGTGCTCCATCAGCAGGCGCACGATGTGTCCCAGGCGAACGTCAGTGGGCTGCGGTTCGTGGGAAGCAGCAGGAGTCTTGCCCGGCGAGACTCGCCCCGCGCGATTTGTGCCGGTCTTTCGGATGAGGGAATTATGCGCGAATCGCGCCCAAACGACAATGTGGCGCGTTGCCGGCGGTCTCTTATGCCGGCGCAACCCGCAAGCTCATATCCGCAGTGTGAGTGGAGTGCGTGAGCAGGCCGACAGAAATAAAATCGACGCCCGCTTCTGCATACGCGCGAACATTCTCCAGACGAATCCCTCCCGAGCACTCGACCGGAATGCGGTGATCGGACCCGGGGATTGCAGCGTGCGCGCACCGTTCCACGGCGCGGCGCACGTCTTCCGGAGTCATGTTGTCCAGAAGAATGGCTTCGGCGCCGTTGGCGAGAGCCTGTTCCAGTTCCTCCAAAGTGCGCACCTCGACCTCGATCGGTTGCGACCCTCTGCGATTGCGATGTGCACGCTCCAGGGCCGAAGCGATTCCTCCAGCCAGCGTGATGTGATTGTTCTTGAGCAGCACGCCGTCGGATAGATCAAGGCGATGATTTTGTCCGCCGCCACAGCGCACCGCATATTTGTCGATGGCGCGCAGGCCGGGCGCCGTCTTGCGCGTATCTAAAATGCGCGCCCGGGTTCCGGCCACTGCCTCGACAAACTTGCGCGTCAAGGTGGCGATGCCGCTCATGCGCTGCAGAAAATTCAAAATGACCCGTTCGCAGGAAAGGACCACCCGCGCATTATGCCGGATTACGGCCACGGACTGTCCTTTATGCAGGCGCACGCCATCGAAAATCTCCGGATGCGTCGTGACCTCATAGTGAGCCGTGACCGCGCCGTCGAGCGCCGCGTACACGTCGAGGATGCGCGCGACGCTGCCGATGCCGGAGAGAATGCAGTCCTGCTTCGCGATAACGGTGGCCGAGGCGCGCTGGTTCGGATCGATGCAGGCGTAGCTGGTCGCGTCGCGCGTTGCCCGGTCTTCGACCAGCGCGTTTTCCAGAATCGCCGTTAACCGTCTTGAGTTCCAGTCCATAAGAGCAGTTGCCAGCGGCCAGTTGTCAGTGGCCAGTAAGAACCATGTAGGAACAGCCCCCTTCGGCTGTCCCGGCGGGTCGAAGACCCGCCTAGCAGTTCAATTCTTTCAGCTTACTCGTTGTCTTTTGCTGCAGCACTAAAAGTTCCTGTCCCCGGCGCCGCAGGCCTTCGACGATTTTCTCCGGCGCCTTGGCCAGGAACTGCTCGTTCCCCAGTTGTTTCTGATTGTTGCCCAGCTCTTTCTCAATCTTCTCTAATTCTTTTTTCAGGCGCTCGCATTCTGCCGCGATATCGATCTTACGTTCGTAAATCACGTGCACGTCGAAGCGCGCCGTGCTGCGCGCACCAGCCAATTTCGCCAGAGAGCTCTCCACGAATGTAATCTTCTCCACGTTGGCCAGGCGCTCCACCGAGCCGTGATTGTGCTCGATCATCATGCGGATCGCCGGCTCGTGCGCGAACACTTCAATCGGAACTTTCGCCTTGGTCTCAACTTTCAGTTCGGCCCGCAGATTGCGCACGTTCACGATCAGGTCCTGCAGAATCGCCATCTCGGTTTCCGCAGCCAGATCGAACTGCTTTTCATCGGCTTGAGGATATGCCGCGAGAGCAATCGACTTCAGCGGAGCTTTGCTCTCATACACCGCCTGCCAGATCTCTTCCGTGATAAACGGCATCACGGGATGCAGCAAGCGCAGGGACGCTTCGAAGAGATTTACGAGATTCGCGCAGGCTTGCTGCGCGGCTGTACCGTCATTGACATTCAGCCGCGGTTTGACCAGTTCAATGTACCAATCGCAAAATTCGCCCCAGAAAAAGTCGTATATCCGATTAGCAGCCTCGTGGAAGCGATAAGCCGCCAGCGCATCGTTCACGTCGGCAGAGACGCGATTGAAACGGGAAAGGATCCAGCGATCTTCCAAGGTCGCAGTGTTGAAGTCCGTGATGTTGATGTGGGGACAGCCGCCCTCGGCTGTCCGGCCGGGCCGCAGGCCCGGCTCGATCCTGCCCACGTTCATGAACATGAACCGCGCAGCATTCCAGATCTTATTCGCAAATGCTCGATAGCCCTCGGTCCGGCTCTCGTTGAACGCAATGTCAGTGCCGGGCGCGGCCATGGCGGCAAGCGTGAAGCGCGTGGCGTCCGTGCCGAAGCGTTCGATGATCTCCAGCGGATCGATCACGTTGCCCTTGGTCTTCGACATTTTCTGCCGGTCGGCGTCGCGCACCAGTGCGTGTATGTACACCTGCCGGAAAGGCACGCTGTCGTTCTTCTTGTCGCCCCATCCGCTGGCCTTCTTGATCGCAGGATCCTGCTCGTGCCGCTGCATGAAGTGGCAGCCGAACATGATCATGCGCGCGACCCAGAAAAAAAGGATCTCGTACGCCGTAATCAGCAGCGTGGTTGGATAGAAGACCGCCTGATCCCGCGTCTTCTCAGGCCAGCCCAGCGTCGTAAACGGCAGCAAGCCCGACGAGAACCAGGTATCGAGCACATCCGAAACCTGTTCCAGCTTCGCGCCGCCGCACTTCGTGCATTGCGCCGGAGCTTCCCGCGCGACGATCACCTCTTTGCATCCCTCGCACGTCCACGCGGGAATGCGATGTCCCCACCACAGCTGGCGCGATACGCACCAGTCGTGAATGTTGTTCATCCAGTTCAGATAAATCTGGCGGTAATTCTCCGGGACAATCGTGATCTCGCCGCTCTCCACGGCTTCTTTAGCGCGGTCGGCCAGCGGCTTGATCTTGATGAACCATTGTTCCGACAATCGCGGTTCGATGATGGTTCCGCAACGGTCGCATTTCCCGATCGACAGCGCGTAATCCTTCTCCCCAACCAAAAATCCCTGTTCTCGCAGATCATGTAGCACGCGCTTGCGCGCTTCGAAGCGGTCGAGCCCGGCGTACGCGCCCGCATTCTGATTCATGTGCGCGCGATCGTCCATCACGTTGATCTGCGGCAGATTGTGGCGCAATCCCGCCTGGAAATCGTTGGGATCGTGCGCTGGAGTCACCTTCACCGCTCCCGTGCCAAACTCCGGCTGCGCCAGTTCGTCGGTGATGATGGGAATCTCCCGCTTCATCAGCGGCACCAGAACGTGCTTGCCGTGCAGATGCGTGTAGCGCTCGTCTTTGGCGTTGACGGCGATCGCCGTGTCGCCCAGCATCGTCTCCGGACGCGTGGTCGCGACCGTGATGAACTCGTTCGTTCCAATCACGGGATAGCGAATCTCCCACAACTTTCCCGCCACGTCTTCGTGCTTCACTTCGAGGTCGGAGATTGCCGTCTCGTGCCACGGGCACCAGTTCACGATGTAATTTCCGCGATAGACCAGCCCTTCTTCATACAGGCGGACGAACACCTCGCGCACGGCGTGCGAAAGATTGTCGTCCATGGTGAAGTATTCGCGGTCCCAATCCACCGAGGCGCCCAGCCGCTTCATCTGCTCGAGAATCGCGCCGCCGTACTCGCGCTTCCACTCCCAGACGCGCTCAATGAATTTCTCGCGGCCCAGTTCGCGGCGCTTTATGCCCTCTTTGGTGAGTTGTTTCTCGACCATCATCTGCGTGGCGATGCCGGCATGATCGGTCCCCGGCAGCCATAGCGTGATGAATCCGCGCATGCGATGCCAGCGCACAATGATGTCCATCTGCGTCTGGTTCAGCATGTGTCCCATGTGCAACCGGCCGGTCACATTGGGGGGCGGCAACAACAAAGTGAAGACGGGACGCGTCTCGCCCTTCGGCGGCGTTGGCACGGAGAACAGCTTCTCCTCGGTCCAGTAAGCGGCCCAGCGCGTCTCAATCGCGCCCGGTTCATAAGATTTCGGCAGGTCGTGAGGCATCGGGAGATCAGCAATCAACCGTCGATGCGCCCGGGGTTTTAATCCCGACTCCGGCGCGCACCACGGCTCGAACTCAAATGCGAGATGAAACCTTGATCTTACAGTCCAAGGAAAAGGAGGGTCAAACCTCGAAGGGGTAAGAATAGGAGGGGAGGGAATATGCACGCTGCCAAGGCTCTGCGCGATTTGCGCAGTGGTGTGAATTTTTGTGCGTGAGCGCAGCGTTGCTTGAACGAAACCAGTTCGTTCACTAGAGCGACTGGCACTGGCGAATCGTCATACATAGCGGAATTGCGGATGAAGGGCTCAACCACAAGGGGGAACAAAAAAGTGTTACGTCTCTGCTTGTATAGCAATGCGGTGGTTCTTCTGAATCTGAGCACGCAGCTCTTTCTTGACTAGTTCTGTAGGTAATACATACCCCGCGTTTCTTCTTGGGAAGCTGTCGCACCAAACCTCAGAATGAGCGTAGTTGTTCCACAAAGGAACGTGCTTAGGAAAGAACGTGAATTCGCGTGCAGTGTCGGAACATTTTGATCTGGCTGGTAAGCAGGATACTGGAAATTGGTACACGCCCGCGCCCGCGATCCTCTGTTTATCACTCCAACAAGCATCCTCGGGGCGACTAAAAGAACTGCGGGTAGCTGATGGGCCGGTATTGTGACCTTTCTTGGGAAATCCAAGGGCAGAAGGCAAGAGCATGCCGTTCTTTACGTCACCGCGCCGATAACGACGGTAAAGTTGTTCGCCTTGCTGAAAAAGATCAACCGCGGACCTTCCTCTTTGGTACATACGGAGAGGTCTAAACAGAGAGGTATTGCGAAATGATCTTAACAGCTGATTCAATTGCGGCATTGTCGTGCGTGATGGACCAAGCTTTCGGATCATCCTGTGGGCTGTGACGCACGGCAATAATACTACCCGAGTTGAAGAACTCAACGTCGGCATAGTTTTTATTACGTATGAAGCACAAGGCTACGCCGCCCTCGGATGAAGGCACCGCCGCATCAGGGGTAAGACCAAGCTTTATAAATGTAGCGCCAATTTTTAATGCTGAAGAAATAGTTGCTGCAGAAGGGGCATCGCTTCCGTAGCTATCCCAATTTTCTGACAAGCGGCCCAGCTTTTGTAATTTCTTTTCAAGCTCAACTATGGCCATTGTTTGGCTTATATACTCGCTGCCCTGTCGAGAGAGAACCATTTCTGTTTCGGTACGACGGTATTCCGCAGAAATGCTGGCGTCAGCAATCTCTTCATAAGATGGCCGATAGCGAACCTCAACTTGTGCAGGTTGTGAGCAAATCAATTGAACAACTCCCGAGTGGCGTCCGTTATAGACGCTTCGAAGTACCTATTTTTTCTGTCTCTAAAACTGTCTAGGATACCCCATATTTCTGGGGAATTTACATCAAGCGATAAATGTTCCCTAAACAGGTCAATATCAAGAATGACTCCTATTGTATCGCCTTGTGGCAGCATCAATGCTTCGTTCACTATGAGTTTCGCCGATAGATCGACCTGAGGTACAACCAAGCGCAAGAAAAAGCCCTCTAAAACTACGTTCTCTTCAATTCCCCGCATCTCGGGAAAGGTGGCAAGATAATCTTCAAAGCGAAGCCCTCTGCCCTCTTTGTTCAGCGGAAGGTTTATTTGATTGACGTACCGGACTGCTACCCGAACCACAGCACGAGGTTGAAACATCTTACAGAAAATGCCCCAAAGTCTCTGAGTTTCACCAATTAAGTGCGGCCAATCCTTATATTTCGGAAATCGGCTAAACGTGAATCCGTCCAACCGAACCTGGACGGCTTGGCTCCGATCTTCAGAGTGAAAAATGTAACCCACAGTGGTACGGGTCGCATGGGCTTGCGGCCCTTCTAGACTAAACTCTCCTTGCAAAAAATCACGGGTATTCTCGTGCGGATATTGGGTTTTTACCTCTATCCCGAAAGCCTTCAATTTGTCCAGTGACACGCTCGGGTCGTACTGAACCCGCAAATCAACAAGAGCTTCTGTTATAGGGGCGTTTGGATACCGTCGATGATCAGGCATTTGGCGGCGGCTTCAATTGCGGCCCCGATTATACCCGAACTCTGGGATCAAGCAGAATTTCCCCTAAAAAGCAGGGGGGGCTCGCGCACGGGTCCATATTCCATCCCTTTCCTGTTCTCGCCCCGTCAAACCTCGAAGATGCAGTGCGAGAACTTTACTTTCTCTTGCCCAGCTTGCGGGAGATCTCTTCGACAATTTTAGGACGGAGATCGTTCAGGACGCTATCGACGATGCTGGCAATCGCGGGATCGGATTCTGAGCCGGAACGTCGCGCTCTCTCGGGACGCCGCTCTGCGCCGACGGCCGCGGCCATCGCGGCAACGTCTCGCGGTGAAGTGGCGGAGTCTGCGGCGGACGCCGTGCCCGGAGTTCCGGTCTCCCGGATCCGTTTCCAGTCTGCCCAAGCTGCAGCCGTAGTCACTGCCAGATCCGATTCTGGACTGGCTTCTGCTTTGACTTCCGGCGCATCGGAATCTGCTGTCGCCGAGGCAGCCTCGCTCACCACCGCGGCCGGAGCAGGCACGTCAACCGGCTTCGATTCTTCTGCCTCACGATCCACAGGAGGGGCCGCGACTTCCGCGGCTGCGGGTTCAACCGGAGCTTCTGCAGTTGCCGCGGGAACTGGCTCAGCCGCTTCTTTCACTTCTACCGGCGGCTCAATCGCGGAGGGCTCAAATGCCGGTGCCTGCGATGAAGCCGCAACGCTCTGATTCGCGAAAGACGCCGCGACGGATTGCAGTTCTTCCACCGCCGCCCGCACCGCATCCGTCGCCGCGCTGGCCACGGCGCTCAGGCCCTGGACCTCTTCCGGGGCAGCAGTGGCCGGAACCGAGGATATTGATTCTGGCGCCGCGCTCTCGACCGATAGAGGATTCAACTCGACCTGCTCACTGGTTTGTACAACGGCGGTAACTGCGCTGTGACCGCTCTCGGCGGCCGCGAAGGCGGCATAGGCCTTCTGCATCTCGTCTCGAGAGAGATTGCGGATTCCTCCGGCGCCAGCGCTACAGCGACTGCCGTCCAGCGTGAAGCCACAGCGGAATCGGAGTGCGCCCCGACTGCCATGGTTACAGGTTCATCCGCGTGCGCTTCGGACGGATGCGACCATGCTCCGTTTCCTGACTCGGCAGCTTCCGCCTTGACGGCTTCCGGTTTCAACTCTGCAGCCTCAGGCGCGACGTTCGCAGTGGCGGGAGCGGAGGCTTCGCTATTCGTCTCGGTTGTGGCCGGCGCTTTCTGCTCGGGCTCGGGAACGGCCGCAACAGCGGTTCTCCACCGCGGGCGCGGCCTGAATTCGGGCTTGTTTTCCGCCGGTTGATCAGGAACTTCCTGATCGGAAACTTCCGGGCTGACCACCGCCATTTCCGGCGACGGACTGGGCAGCCTTCTCTTCTGAGCTAGCCGCTCCTTCACTCGCGCCGCGGCCGCAGCCAGTGCGGCAATCTCTTCGGGCGTTACGTCTTTGGGCAATCCTGCCGCCGCCAATGCGCCTAGATCGAAAGCGTTCTTCTTCAGATTTCCCGGCTTCCGATTTTCCATTGCGCGCTGCGGTGGCAGCTTTGGGTTCTCGACCGGCGCACCAGTCCCCGTTCCACCGGACGCCTGTAGGCCAACGTATCCTCGGACTCCGACGGCACCTCTTTTTCTTTTTCTTTTTCTTTTTTTTTCTTGGAGGGAAACGCGATGCGGTTCTTCCAGCCCGTATCTTCCTCGACCGCCATCGTTTTGTCGTAGCGGCCTTCGTCGAACGCAGCTACGGATCGCGGTGACCGGCCCGGCTTCGAAGTCTCGGACCGGGGAACGACTTTGTCTTCCAGCTTGCTGAAGGCGCTCAGCAACTCGCTGGCCTCGAACGGCTTGACGATGAAGCCATCGGCGCGAACCCGTTTAGCCTCTTCCGGCTTGAACGGCTCCAGCTTTCCCACCGTCAGCAGCATCGGTATCTGAGCCGTTTCACCAACATCTTTCAGCCGCTGGCATACCTCAAGTCCGCTGTAGCCGGGCATATAGACGTCGAGCACGATCAGGTCGGGCCGCTGCTCGCCTATTTTTTTCAGCGCAGCCGAACCGTTGTTCACGGTGATGACTTCATATCCCGCGATCGCGAGAATTTTCCGCCCCATATTCGGGGCGGTCACGCTGTCGTCGGCGAGCAATATCTTCCGGGCCAAAGTTATCCTCTGATGAGGGGAGATAACGCGAAGGTAACCCGACCTTCAACCTAAGTCAATGATCCGGAAGGGAAGTAACTGGTTACTAGTGGTCAGCACCTTGCGCGCGAGGCAGGCCTCGTGACCCGCGCGCGCCAAGATCGCTACGAATGTGGCCGGAAAACGCGGCTTAAGGGCAAAGGCCAGTCCGCGATGTGGCCAACCCGGCTTTAGAACGGGATGATCTTTTTCAGACCTTTCTTTTTCTTCTTGCTGCTGGAAAGGTCCTTGTCGCTGGCCAGTTCCGAGTCATCGCTCTTCGCCGAAGCCGAGGAAATCGAGTGTCCCTGCGCCAGTTCGTTCACCTGCGCCGGAGGTGGAAGCGTCGGATCGGTGCCGGTGTCGGTGGCGTTGCAACTCGTTGGCGTCGGCCGGAGCATTCGGCGTTAATTCATTCGCGTCCGGAGTCGCCGTGATTCCCGTAGCCGCTCGCCCAAATGGCGAACCGCCGGAGGCGTCGCTTCCGAGGCAGCAGCGTTCCAGGGGCTGCATCTTGAGCGCTCGGTTGATCGGGCTTTACGACCTCGACTCCAACACTCTTTCGCCCGTCACGGCTTCCATCACGGAAATCATTTCCTTGTCTTGAACTTGGTGCGCCGCCACGGGATCCGGATCAGTCAGGGTTGGATTTCCGACCTTCGGCGGCCTGGGATACGTCCGGACCCTTCTTCCACAGGCCCATCAGTTCTGCGGCATCGTATTGTCGGTGCGGCTGGCTATTTCCGCTCGATTCTGCGCGACCGCCCGCTTGGTAGGCCGCGGCACGGGCTGCTTCAGGGCTGCGAGACGCTTCCGCGCGTCGTCCGACCGGTCCATTAACGGGTAGCGGGTAGTGATCTGGTCGTAAGCCTTGGAGGCACTCTTGGTGAAATCGCCGATGTACTGCGACTTCACTGTTTCGCTTATACATCCCCGGGGCAGGCCGTGCGGGTCGCAGCTTGGAGCAGATCGCGAATCGCGCGATCTGGCCCTCAGTAGTCTTGGCCCAGCAGGTACAGAGCTTCGTCAGCCCGGCTGTACAGCGGATATTTATCCACCAGCGACTGCAGGCGCGCGACGGAGGCCAGATAAGACATGCCGCAGAGTATAGAACCGCCCGATCGATGAACTCGCGATCGGCCAGCACCTCCTGCACTTCGAGCAACCGCTGCTTGGCTTCCGGCACCAGCTTGCTGTCGGGATATTGCAGGATCACCTTGCGGTATTCGTCTTCGGCGCGCTTGGCGTGCGTGTAATCGCGATCCGCCTTTTCCATCTGCTGGTAGTGGATGTTGGCGATCTTCAGCTGCGCTTCCGCCGCTTCCGGCATGTTGGGGAAGAAGATTTCGAAGTCGCTGTATTCCTGCTCCGCCTGGGCCAGGGCGGCCGTTCCACCTTCGGCGTACCAGGAATCGCCCACCGCCAGCTTGGCGCGCGCAATGAATTCCGAATCCGGATAGGTATTGATCAGGGTCTGCAACGTTAACCGGGCCACGTCAAAGCGGTTGTGGCTCATGGCGTCCATGGCCTTGTCGAACAGAACTTTGTCGGGCTGCTTCGATCCGACATTGGCCAGCGGGTTCTTGGATCTTTTGTTCGTGCAAGCGGCAAGAAATGCCAGCAGGAGCGCCAGCGCGATAATTAACGAAATTCGACGTGACATAAGACCTCAACCCGGGTGGCCAGTGATCGGTGATCAGTGACAAATCATCATTGGCCAGCAAAATTCCTGCGGATTTTCTTACTGGCCACTGACCAAAAGCCACTGCCAGCACGAGCCTGAGACTCGTCCTGAAGATTCAGACTTTTATCAGTGCCGCCTCGGTTGCCGCCTTCAGCAAGGCCTCGGCATTCTTCTTTGGATCGCCTTTTCCGAAGACGGCGTTGCCCGCCACCAGAATTTCGCCCCCGGCGCGGACCACATCCGCAACCGTGTCCAGCGCCACGCCGCCATCGACTTCGATGCGGTAGTTCAGCCCGCGTTGGCTGCGCATCTCGGCTAACTGGCGCATTTTGTGCAGCGTCGAGGGGATGAACTTCTGCGCGCCGAAAGCCCGGATTCACCGACATCACCAGAATGTAATCCACGATGTCCAGAACTTCCGAAAGCGTGTCCACCGGCGTTGCCGGATTGATCACTACCCCAGCCAGGCAGTCGTGACTCTTGATCAGGTGCAGCGTCCGGTTCAAATGCCGGCAGGCCTCCTGATGCACCGATATCCAATCGATTCCGGCTTCGGCGAATGCCGGAATGAACTCGTCCGGATTCTCGATCATCAGGTGGCAATCCAGCGGCAGATCGGTCACCTTGCGCAGCGATTTTACAACCGGAGGCCCGATCGTAAGATTGGGAACGAAGTGGCCGTCCATGATATCGACATGGATGACACTCGCCCCGCCCTCGCCTGCGGCGCGTACCTGCTCGCCCAGTCGAGCAAAATCAGCCGAAAGAATGGAAGGAGCCAGTTCGATCAAAACCCGGGTGCCTCAGTTCCTGCGTTCTCGCAAGGAAACGGCGTAGGAAAATTCTAACACGCGGAATCTAACACGCGGGAAGAGAGACGCTGGAAGGTTTGAGTGTCCGCTCAGGCATGGGGTCGCGGATTCGATCCGCCGTGCTAATCTCATCCGGCGTGTTCTGCCAGCCCTTCTCTTCCGACTCCCGCGGCGTATTCCGTGATCGCTGTCTTTTTTCGGGGCGCCTACCGATTCTTCGGAGGATACTCCGGTCGCGTCGCGCCAACGCCTTCGTCTTCACGGCTTTTTCTCACATCTGCGCCCTCGCCTTGATGGTCGCTGTTGCCATCGTGATTGGCGGAGTCTTTCCCGATCGCGCCAGTATCGCTTGGGCCGTGCTTGCCGGAGCCCTGGGCGGTTTTTCGCTGGCCATTTTTTACGGCGCGTTGGCCGCGGGCCAGATGGGCCTTACCGCTCCCATCGCGGCCCTGCTCGGCGCCGCGATCCCGACTATGGTCGATATCGCTCTAGAAGGCGCGCCCAGCCGCTGGTCCATCGCCGGCTTTGCATTGGCCATTTCGCCATCTGGCTTATCACTCGTCCCGAGACCCAAGGAGAAAACGACGGGTCCGACCGTCCGAAAGGAGTCGCGACCGCGGCTCTGGCTGGGGTGGGATTCGCCGGCTTTTATCTCTGCATACACCAGGCCAGCGGTTCGCCCGCGTGGGTTGCGGCGATGTCCCGCGTCGGTTCGTTGACTGCGACCGCGATCGCGGTGGCCGTAGTGCGTCCTTCCCTGGCGATGGATCGTCCTGCTGTCGGTCTCGGGATGTTGGCGGGATTTTCGATGTCACCGCCAGCGCTCTCTTCATCTACGCCAGCCAGCACGGACGCCTCGATGACGCGGTCGTCATCACTTCGCTCTATCCTGCGATTACGGTTCTGCTGGCACGGGTGTTCCTGAAAGAGCACTTCAGCCGCTGGAAATTTATTGGATTGCTGGCGGCATTGGCAGCCGTGTCCAATGATCTCCAAATCCTAAGATTGATACGAGGCTCGTGATGAGGATTGTAGTGACTGTTGCTTGCGCGGTTTTCGCGCTTGTTCCGTTGGCGATCGCGACCGATCAAACACAATCTTTTCCGACTTCCGCCGGGCCGGTCAAAATTACTCCGCTGAACCACGCCAGCACACTGATCGAGGCCGGCGGGAAGACGATCTACCTCGAAAACCCCGGCGACAAGCCCGCGAAACTTACCGGGCTGCCCAAGGCTGACCTCATTCTGATCACCGATATTCACGGTGATCATATGGACCCGGCCTCGATTCAGAAATCAGCAAGGGTGATACGGAGATTTTGGCGGCGCCTGCGGTTGTCCAGACCGTCACCGGCGCCAAGCCGATCGCTAATGGGGAAACGAAAACGTGGCAAGCATGGACCATTGAGGCGATTCCCGCTTACAACCTGAACGCGGTCCTGCGTCGGGAAAACTTTTTCACGACAAAGGACGCGGCAGTGGGTACGTGCTCACCTATGGCGGCAAGCGCTTCTATTTTTCTGGTGACACGGGAGAACATTCCGGAGATGCGCGCGCTCAAGAACATCGACGTGGCCTTCGTATGCATGAATCTGCCGTACACCATGCCGCCCGAGGAAGCTGCCGATGCGGTCAAAGCATTCCATCCGAAAATTGTGATCCCCGATCACTACCGTGGATCTGATCTTGCGGTCTTCAAAGAAGCACTGGCAGGGACTGGGATCGAGGTTCGGCTGCTGGATTGGTATCCGAAGTGAGGAGAGAGCCAGGGCGGTACTTCTATTTTTGAACTTC
>CAVWHT010000026.1:0-73525 GCA_963754885.1 uncultured Acidobacteriota bacterium
GTCGCACTCTACCACTGAGTTACTCCCGCTCAACCTATACGATTTTACAGCACGATCCTATTGGCTGCCAATTTTAGTGGTCCGGCGCGGGGTCTAAGGGGCCGGCACCTTTCACCAGGGGCAAGGAAACGCTTACGAGAGTTCCAATTCAATTTTCTTCGCTGCCCGGTCCAACTTCACGATTCTGAAGCTGCGAACCTGCCCGGCGCGGGCGGGCTCAGCCTTCGGCGGACCTCCGCTGCCGGTTTTCCAGCGAGCCTGCAGCATAGAACTGAGCGACGACAAGTCTGCCTTCGCGGAGGCCTGCGCTTCGCTCTTGGCCGCAACGGCCGCGCTCATTTTGCAGGTCGCGTGGATTCCCTGCCCGAGTTCCACGCGAGTTCGGTCTCCCGAGTCGTCCATCAGCCGGCCCGTCACTACATCGCCCTCGTTGTGCTCGGCGAGGTATTCGTCCAGACCGGTAGGGACGAGTTGCTTCATGCTCAGCTTCATCTGCCGCTTCTCGGGATCGACTCCCAGCACCAGCGCCTTGACGACCTGGCCGACTCGCAGCACATCCGCGGGCACATTGATCCGCTTCTCGGCGCTGATCTCGCTGACGTGAATCATGCCCTCGATTCCTTCAGCAAGCTGCATGAAAGCGCCGAACTTCATCAGACTGGTGATCGGTCCTTCGACTTCGGACCCAACCGGGAAACGCTGCGCCGCGTCGACCCACGGATCGCCCAGCGCCTGCTTCAGGCCGAGCGACATTCGGCGCTCGCCGCCGCTGATTCCGAGAATGACCGCTTCCACCGTCTCGCCTTGCTTGACTACGTCACTGGCTTTTCTGATCTTTCCCTTGGACCACGACATCTCCGAAATGTGAATCAATCCTTCGATTCCGGGCTCCAGTTCGACGAAGGCTCCAAAATCGACCAGGCGCGTCACGGTGCCGCGTACGCGGTCTCCCGCTTTATATTTCTGCTCAACTCCATCCCAGGGATGCGGCTGAAGCTGCTTAAGCCCTACCGAAATCCGGCGTTTCTCGCCTTCGCTGGCCAGCTTCAGTACCTTGACTTCGACTTGATCTCCGACCGAGAGAACGTCTGCGGGCTTGTTCACGCGTCCCCACGCAATGTCGCCGACATGGAGCAAGGCATCCACTCCGCCCAGATCGACGAACGCTCCGTAATCCGTCAGGCTGCGCACGGTGCCCGTGATCGTGTCCCCTTCTTTGATCTGCCCGTAGAGTCGGTCTTTCGCGGATCGCTCCTCTTCCTCGGCCACCACGCGTCGGTCGACGACGACGTCCTCATCGGCGACATCGAGCTTGATGATCCGGCAACGGATTTCCTGGCCGACTAATTTTTCCATCTCGGCCGCGTCACGCACGCCGCTGCGGGATGCCGGCATGAAAGCTCGCACGCCGACGTCCACGCTGAAGCCGCCCTTCACGACGGCCGTTACTGTTCCAAGCACGGCCGACTTTTCGGCGAAGGATTTCTCCAGCGCCGTCCAATCCATGGGGCGCTCCACCTTGAAGCGCGAAAGTTCGTAATAGCCGTCCAGATCGCGGCCCTTGACCGTGACCAGAGCCTTGTCGCCGGGCTTGAGCGTCTGCCCTTGCAGCGCCGCCAGCGGCAGAATCCCTTCCGACTTGAATCCGATATCGAAAAAAACGGAGTCGGCGGTCACCGAGATAACCGTGCCCTCCAGTTGCCTTCGGTCTTCGGTTTTGTGGGAATGGCTCTTTTGAAATTGCGAGAGAATTTCGCCGAACGATTCCGTGCTCTGGACGGCAGGTTGAGTCTCTGGAGTATCTGTCTTGGATGTCACTGGATCCGCCATGAAGATTTACAACCCTCGACGCAAGATAGGATTTATCAGGATAACACCGTGAGTCAGTGGTGCACCCACTGCGGATCGTCTTCGGGATTCACGATCTGCCCGTCGCGCATGTGAATGATGCGATCGCCGTAACCGGCGGCTTCCGGATTGTGCGTGATCATCAGCACGGTTTGTCCGAGTTCCTGATTGGACTTGCGCAACATGCCGAGCACGACATCGGAGTTCTTCGAATCCAGGTTGCCCGTGGGCTCGTCGGCCAGCACGACTGCCGGCTTATTGATGAGCGCGCGGGCCAACGCCACGCGCTGCTGCTCGCCTCCGGAAAGTTCCGATGGACGGTGCTGCAGTCTCTTGGACAAACCCAGCAGATCGGTGATGCGATCGAAGTACGATGGATCGCCGTCGCCATTGCCGGAGATTTCCTGCGCCATCCGAATGTTCGAACGCGCGTCCAGGGTCGGCAGCAGATTGAACTTCTGAAAAACGAATCCGATCTTGTGCTTGCGCATGCGGGTACGTTGGGCATCGGAGAGAGCAGCGAGATCGTCGCCGTCTAGGACCACGCTGCCGCCGTCGGCGCGAGTCAAGCCGCCCAGCAGGTAGAAGAGCGTGGATTTTCCGCTGCCTGAAGGGCCGACGACGCTGACGAACTCGCCCTTCTGCACGCTGAACGAGATTCCGCGGAGGGCTTCCACCTCGATTTTGCCTACGTGGTAGGTCTTGCGCAGATTTTTTGCTTCGATGAACGGAGCCGTCATGCCTGAAGAGAATCTTACACGAAGCAAGACGGCGGAAGCGCAGCCCGGGACAGTCTCTAAGCCGCGCCGACTTGGCGCGCCAGCGGCGGAGCGTGACGCTGCATCCGTTTCGGACCGCGTTTTCGCACCAGCAGCAGGCGCACGCGTTCCAGCAGATCGGCGGGCGCATACATTCCCTTGGTGAGAAATACGTCCGCCCGCGAATCGTGGTCGTAGATGCGCACTTTGCTGGAAATCAGAATGGCAGGCGTCTGCGGCGACAGATTTTTAATGTTGGAGATGAGTTGCGGCCCGTCCAATCCCGGCATGGCCATGTCGGCGATCACCAGGTCGATACCGCCCTGCGTGAATCGTGCCATTGCATCTTCTCCGCGGGTGAAGCTGGCCACGCGGTAGCCGCGTGTCTCCAACATGATTTTGCGGTGGGAGAGAGACTGTTCGTTATCGTCGACACACAAAATCGTACGCTTGGGTTTCATCAGCCTGGGCAATCTATTGGCGCGATAGGTGACTCAGGTCGCGACCACCAACAGAAGCTTTTCTCAATATGAAGAGTGACAGAGCGAAATGAATGCTAACGGCAAGCGCGCCTCCTGTAAAGTGGCGTCGATGCTAATGCAACTTTCTGGGTATTGCTTTTCTGCGCAGTGTAGGCGAGTCAATGTTTTCGGCATGCAGCGCAGCGTGGGTCAGAGGAAAACTTCTCCGCGGATAACTTCGACCGCATTGCCTCCGACGCGGACGTTAACTACCCGGTTATCGCGCCGCGACGCGCGCACAAAAATCCGGCTCGGCCTCTCGATCTCGATCCCTTGTTCGATCAAGACCTGCTGCTCGGGTTCGGCCACGCCGTGCGCAACCATCCACGCGGCCGTGCAACCTGCCGCAGAACCGGTGGCGGGGTCCTCTCCGTTGTAGAACAACATGCGCGCATGCAAGCCGGCTGCGGGGTCTACCGTCTCGCGCGTCACAAAGTAAAAAAACTTTGCCCCGGACTTTTCCAGGTATTCGGTTGCCCCATGCAAGTCGACCCGAACATTTTGCAGGACGGCCAGCGACTTCAGTGGAGCGACCGTGAACGGCACTCCCGTAGAAACGGTTTCGATCGGCAAAGAAGGATCGAAATCGTGCACGTTGAGTCCGGTCGCCCGCGCTACCGCCTCGCGTTCGTGTTGTATTCCGAATACCGGGTCCACCTGCGTCATCTCTCCAAACACCGGCTGCCCGTCATGGTTTTCGAATCGCACTGGAACTCGACCCACATTGAGTTCGAGCGCGATCTCCCGGACATTGCTCTCGCCACGCAAAGCAAATGCAGTTCCCAGCGTAGGATGCCCCGCGAAAGGCAATTCTTCCTGCACCGTAAAGATTCTTACGCGAACGCCGCGCGCCTTCTCGGTTTCCGGATCGCGAGGAAAAATGAAAGTCGTCTCCGACAGATTCATTTCCTTGGCGATGGCCTGCATTTCGGCATCGCTCAATCCCCGGGCGTCGGAAAATACGGCCAGAGAATTCCCTTCCAAAGGCTTGGAAGAAAATACATCCCACTGCGTCATAGCCAGCTTGCGCGAAGGTTCCGTCATGAAAATGTTCCGTGAAGAGACAGTGCAAATCCCCACACAAACGATGACCAAAGCGCCGGTCACGATGCAGAAAAGATTTGCGCGGGCAAAAGCTGGTGCCGGTCCTGGGTTTGACAGTGGCATCCTGCGAGCCTATGCTAACGCTTATGTTTTTCTTATCCACCGCCAGCGTGATGTGCTGTTGTGGCCTGATGCCGGCGTGTGGGTAGGGACACAGCGAAATTCTTCCCAGCCCACCCGGCAAAGCGGGTGGGTTTTATTTTCATCCGCCAGTCAGCAGCCGGGAAAAAGAGTCGGGCCGATTTCGGAATCTCAGCGACATCTACAAACAGGAGGAATCCATGAGCACCGCGACCGCAAGCGAAACCGTTAGCGTTCCAAGAATCAATGAGACCGCCCCCGATTTCACCGCCGAGACCACGCAGGGCACAGTTCATTTCCACGAATGGATCGGCGACGGATGGGCCATTCTGTTCTCGCATCCCAAAGACTTCACCCCCGTCTGCACTACGGAACTGGGTTACATGGCGAAGTTGCAGCCGGAGTTCGCCAAACGCAACGTCAAGATTATCGGCCTGAGCATCGATCCGGTTTCCAGCCACAGCAAGTGGGAAGCCGACATTGAAGAGACGCAAGGGGCGAAGGTGAACTATCCCATGATCGGCGATCCGCAACTCAAGGTTGCGAAGCTCTACGGCATGTTGCCCGCAGATGCCGGCGAAAGCTGCGAAGGCCGCACGCCTGCCGATAACGCCACCGTACGCACGGTGTTCGTCGTCGGGCCCGACAAAAAAATCAAGCTGCAGCTCAGCTATCCGATGACCACCGGGCGCAACTTCGACGAAATCCTGCGCGTCGTCGATTCCATGCAACTCACGGCGAAGCACAAAGTCGCCACGCCCGTGAACTGGAAGCAGGGCGATGACGTGATCATCACGGGCGCAGTTTCCAACGAAGAGGCGCAGCAGAAATTTCCCGGCTTCAAGACGATCAAACCGTATCTGCGGGTCACGTCTCAACCGAAGTAAGTTGCCGAAGCAGCACGAACGGAAAGAATCGGCCACGGATTGCACGGATCTTCACGACCTTGACTTGGGCATGTGAATCCAGTCAGCCGACGGAGACCGCCGCGGTCCGTGGCCTTTGATTGTTCGAAGCGGAAGCGCATGCGGTCCGGTGATCGTCCCGGTCTTCAAAACCGGCGGGCGGCGGGCAATCCCGTCGTTGGTGGGTTCGACCCCCACTCGCTTCCGCCATTTTGTTTTCAGAATTGGCTAGCCACGGTCTTTCCTTCGATATACGCCCATCTCCCTGCTCCGCGCGGCCCTTTTCTTATAGAGACCGCCCCGCACTTTCATTTACGAAAGCCGAATGGTTACATCGTTAGAAAACTTCAGTATGAGGTCCGCGTAAACATTGATTGCTTTTCACCTCGATCTCGGGTGTTAGAAACGTGTAGTTTTCTAATTCAGTTGTGCCTTGTCACCAGAGGTATTGTGGAGGGAATTCGTCGGCCGCCGTGTGTACTTCTGGTCACTAGTGCACGCCCTCGGTCGTCGCTACACTGCAAACATCGCCAGTGGGACGCGAGTCGATCTCGCGAGGGCTTGGGTGCGCGGCAAGACGAAAGAAGAAAGACGACAGGGAAGAGAGACGGCGCAATCTGGCTTGACTGGATTGTGGAGCGTTGCCTTCGGCTTACGAATCGCTCTCTTTACAGCCTGTTGGTTTGCGGCGCTGCCCTTTGCTTCTTCCCAGATTTCTCCCGGCCCGCTGTCGCGGCCGCATCAGTCTCTGAATGGATCCACAAACTGTGCCAGCTGCCACAAATTTGGCGGTCAGGCAGCGCTCAAATGCCTGGACTGCCATACTGAAATCGCGATACGGCTTTCTGCACGGAAGGGCCTCCACTCCACTTACAACATTCCCGCCGGCTCCAGCCAGGAGTGTGCCCGCTGCCACTCGGAGCACAATGGCGAAGATTTTCCGTTAATCAAGTGGGACATCAAGACCTTCAATCACAGGGAGACGGGATATCCGCTCGAAGGCAAACATTCCGGCGTGACCTGTGCCAAGTGCCACAATCCGTCCCACATCTCGGCGCCGAATCGCACGGCTATCAAGATCAAAGATCTCAACCGGACGTATCTTGGCTTGTCGACCGCGTGCAGCACTTGCCACGAAGATCAGCACAAAGGACGGCTGGGGCCGAATTGCCAGCAGTGTCACAACTTCGAAGACTGGAAGTCGATCAATGCCAGCCAGTTCGACCACTCGAAGACGCGTTATCCGCTGACTGGGCTGCATGCCCAGGTGCAGTGCGCGAAGTGCCATACGAATGGTTCTGACGGAAAGCCCCAGTACCTCGGCATTCCTTTTAACCAGTGCAGCGACTGCCACAAGGACCCGCATCACGGCAGCTTTGCGCCGGGCTGCCAGGCATGCCACAACACCAGCGGGTGGAAGAAGATTTCACTGCAGGCGGTCAATGAAAGATTCGATCACTCCAAGACCAAGTATCCGTTGGAAGGTAAACATGTCAGCGTAGATTGCGCGCAGTGCCACGCCAATGGCGATTTCAAGAAGCCGCTGGCCTTCCAGAAGTGCATGGATTGCCATAAGCCAGATCCGCACAACGGGCAGTTTGCCAAACGTCCCGACGGTGGAGAATGCAGCTCTTGCCATACGGTGAACGGATGGAAGCTGTCGAAGTTCACCGTCAAGGAGCATGCGACGAGCGCCTATCCGTTGCAGGGCGGGCATGCGCGACTGGAATGCGCCCAGTGTCATATTCCGAAGGGGAAAGACACACTCTTTAAGATCAAGTTCGAGCGCTGTACCGACTGCCACGCCGACAAGCATGCGGGGCAGTTCGTCGCGGCGCCGTATTTCAACGCCTGCGACCGCTGCCATAATCTCGAGGGCTACAAGCCTTCTACATTCGGTTTGGCCAAACACAAGCAGACAAGGTTCCAACTCACGGGCGGGCACCTCGCGATACCCTGCGTGGATTGCCACAAAGAGTCGGCGGAGTTCCAGCCGAAGCCGGCCGTGATCTATCACTGGAAGAACCTGAACTGCACGAGTTGCCACCAGGATCCTCATAAGGGACAGTTCAGGGAGCGGATGGAGCGGGTGCGGGCCGATGGTTCAGCGGCAGGATGCGAGGCCTGTCATTCCACTAAGTCGTGGAAAGATCTTTCGGGATTCGACCACTCGACGACGAAATTCGCATTATCGGGCGCGCATCGAGCGACGGCCTGCATCGCCTGCCACAAGCCGCCGAATCTCGAAACCAAGTTGCTGAACGTGGACTTCAAGTCGGCTCCGATGCAGTGCGAAGACTGCCATGAGGATATTCACGGAAAACAGTTCGCGAAAGCGGGCGTGACTCGATGTGCCGAGTGCCACACCAGCATGAAGTGGAAACCTTCCCTCTTCGATCATGAGAAAAGCACGACCTTTCCTCTGCGCGGTGCACATCAGAACGTGCGCTGCGGAGAGTGTCACAAATTGACGAGGGTCGTAGCTGCCAAAACGGTTCTCTTCTACAAGCCAACTCCGAAAGATTGTGCCGCTTGCCACGGGCCCACGAATCCTATTCCGAAGACCAAGCAGCCGGGATTCTAATCTCGGATCTGAAATCCAGAGGTTTTAGATCCACCAGCGGCGCGGCGCTCTGGGATCAGGCATGGCGCCCCAGCCGTTGTTGAATTTCTAAACAGCAAAATTCTTTTTTTTTAGCTGCAAAAACTGCGAGGCAACCCGCAGAACTTACCTATGATTCTGACGTAACAATGAACCTGGACGGAATTTGGCCAATGAACCAATTGCCGTGCCCGGTACGGTCTTGCGTAACTTCCGAACGAGTGTTCGAGTGGTTACGATAAATGGACAAAGAATTGCACGCCACTTCATTAATCCTGGAATCCTTTTTTGAAGCGACAGTGACTTCAAGGCAAGGTGCAAGTCATGCGTGCGTGTGGGGGCGTGCTCAGTCTCGTCTTAGTGTTGTCGGTTTTTTCCGGAAGAACGCAGGCGCAAGATTCCGCGGGAACGCATAGTCCACACGGAAATCTCAACCTACCCTGTCAAAACTGCCACACCGCGGCTGCGTGGACGCCTACCCGCGCGATCCCGGAATTCGATCACAATCAGACGCGGTATTCCCTGCGGGGAATGCATGCGGCGGTGAGCTGCACCGAATGTCACGTCAAGCCTGTTTTCACGAATGTCGGCCAGCGCTGCCAGGACTGCCATGCCGACATTCACAGGCGGCAACTGGGAGCAAATTGCGAGCAATGCCATACCGTCCGGGGCTGGCAAGTCTCGGTGCAGCAGATCCAGCAGCACAATAACCGCTTCCCACTCACCGGCGCGCATGCCGCGGTGGATTGCGACTCCTGCCATAAAGGCGCGGCCACCAGTCAGTTTCAAACCATGTCCACCGCCTGCTATTCGTGCCATGCGGCGGACTTCCAGTCCGCCAGCAATCCCAATCACGTGTCCGCGAAGTTTCTCCTCACTTGCGAAAGTTGCCACGGCACGGATAACTGGTTGAGTGCGAACTTCGATCACGCGTCGGTTGGATTTCCTCTGACTGGTGGGCACGCTGTACCTCCGCGGCAGTGCGCCGATTGCCATATCAACAACAATTTCAATCTCACGAGCACGGCGTGCGTGAGTTGCCATCTGAAGGATTATCAGGGGACGACAAACCCGAACCACGTGGCAGCCGCGTTCTCCCAGACGTGTAATCAGTGCCACAACACGAATTCCTGGTCGAACGCCTCATTCAATCACTCACTGACTGCTTTTCCCTTGACCGGCATGCACACCGTTCCCCCGCGGCAATGCACGGACTGCCATGCCAACAATAATTACAACCTGACCAGCATCGACTGTGTGACCTGCCACTTGAAGGATTACCAGGGAACGACGAATCCGAATCACGTCACGTCGAATTTCCCGCAAACTTGCGGGCAGTGCCACAACACGAGTTCATGGCTGAACGCGACGTTCAATCACAACAGCACGGGATTCCCGCTGACCGGAATGCACACGGTTCCCCCGCGGCAATGCACGGACTGCCATGCCAACAATAATTACAACCTGACGAGCGCGGCCTGCGTGACCTGCCACTTAAAGGACTATCAGGGGACGACCAACCCCAGTCACGTTGCCTCGAGCTTCCCGCAGACCTGCGATTCCTGCCACAACACATCAACGTGGCTGAATGCGACCTTCAACCACAGCAGCACGGGGTTTCCGCTGACTGGCTCCCATACCGTGCCTCCCCGGCAGTGCACCGACTGCCACATCAACAATAACTACACGCTCAATAGCACGCTGTGCTATTCGTGCCATCAGAATGACTACACGGGTACAGCGAATCCGGCGCACGCGGCCGCGGGGTTCCCGACGCAGTGCGAGCTTTGCCACGACACGATCGTCTGGACGGACTCAACTTTCAACCACAACAACACTGCATTCCCGTTGACCGGCTCGCATACAGTTCCGCCGCGGCAGTGCTCCGATTGCCACGTCAACAACAACTACACAACGCTCCCGACAAGTTGCATTGGCTGCCATCAGACCGACTACAACAACACCACGAATCCCGGCCACGCCGCGCAGCCTCAGTTCTTCCCGACGACCTGCCAGAACTGCCACAACACGACGGCCTGGACGGGTGCCACATTCAATCACACCCAGTACACGCAGTTCCCAACCAACCACGGCGGCGCCGGCAACGTGTGCTCCACTTGCCACATAAATTCGAACAACTACGCCATCTTCCAGTGCACGGGTTGTCATGGCGGAAATAATCCCAACAACTTCTCGCACGACCCGGTGCCTGGGTATGTCTACAACAGCATCAACTGCTATCAGTGTCATTCCACTGGCAACGGCGGAGGATAAGTTAAAACTCGATGCGTCATGCGAAGTCGATGGGTCGGACGCGGTGAACTCCAATCAGCAGAGGAAGGGGCAACGGAGATCAGGAAATCATGACGGCCGTGCGGAAATATCTGGGAATCCTGATGCTGTTGTCGTCCTCGGCTGCGGCGCAGAATGCGGCGCGGGTGGAGAGCATCAAGGCGGTGGCCGATGGAGCCGAGGTGCGCGTCGAAATTACCCTCAGCGCTCCGGCGACTCCCGCAGTTGATACGGCAGTGCATCCCGATCGAATTCTTCTCGATTTTGCGGGCATGGCCGGCAAGAGTGACTTCAGAGACATCGCAGTCAATGCCGATGGTGTCCGCCGGGTGCGGACGGCGCAGCACAGTGCAAATCCTCCGGTTACGCGGGTGGTGATCGAGCTCGATCAGGTCCACGCCTACAACGTAAAACCGAATGGGAATGTGGTCACGGTTGTCGTGGGACCGGCGGAAAAGGCTCATGCCGCGTCGCACGGTGCTCCGGCGCCGGCCGCATCGGGAAACCTGATTGGAACCCTCCTCAAAAAGCACGAGAAAGTAACGCCGACACTGGAGGAGGACAAGGCAGAAGCAGTACCGTTGCCGCCGCCCCCGCCGACAGTTTCCGGTGCAGAGATCGCGGCACCCGCTGCCAACTCAACCGCCTCATCCAGCGACGCGCGTACGGCGGCTGCACCACCGCTGTTTGCGGCTGAGTCGCACCCGCCCAGCCCACCTGCGCAGATTTCTGCGCCTTCAACGCCTGCGAGCCAGTCTTCTGCCGTGCAGAACCCGAGTGATGCTGCAGATCGGACGGAATCATCGGGGAGTGAGCTTTCAACCACATCATCCAGCACAACCGACCGTTCCGTTCCCACGGCAGTTCCGACCAGCACGCCAATAGTTGCGAACAATGTGCCACAGCCCACTCTTACCAGGGATGAGCACAAACCGGCCGAGGCGCCCTCCACTCCCGCGACCACGAATGGCGCTCCTGCCGCTACGCCTACTGTGATTGCTCGCGGCGACGATCCCAGCCTGCGCACCGTCTTCAAAGTGAAATACGTGGCTGAGGGCGTTGCGTATCTGGAAGGAGGGCGGGCTCAAGGGCTGGCGGAAGGGATGAAGCTGGAAGTGGAAGATACGAATCTGCCTGGCAAGCAAGGCGACAGCGTCAATGCTGCCGATCCGCGTGTGGTGGCTGAATTAACGGTCTCCGGTGTGGCCGAAACTTCAGCAGTCACCGATATCCATGCGCCCAAGCGTCCCGTAAAGCCCGGGGACCTGGCTTATCTTTCCACAAGCGATACTGAGGCACTAGTGCAGCAGCGCACGTTGAGCGCAACCAGGCAGTATCCGGCGGTGATTTCTTTCACGGAAGGTGACACACTGGATGAAGAAGTCCGGCAGGAAGTGCCGCGGCCACCTCCGCCGTCGGTGAACCGCGCGCGTGGCCGCATCGGGTTCGACACAATCGAAACCATCAGCCACGGAATCAACAGCATGACAAGCTCCGATATGGGCGTGGTTTTCCGCGGTGACATCACACGAATCGGCGGCACCTACTGGAACCTCAGCGGCTACTGGCGCGGGCGCCTGACGAAAGCATCGGCTGCGAGCCAGCAGACTCTGCAGGATCTCATCAACCGGACGTACCACTTGAACATGACGTACGACAATCCGAACTCCAGCCTGGTGGCGGGATTCGGCCGACTGTATCTTCCCTGGGCCCCCAGCCTCGACACGATTGACGGGGGTTATTTCGGCACAAAACTTTCGCAGGGAACCATCCTGGGTATTTTTGGCGGATCGACGCCCGATCCCTCGTCGTGGGACTACAGCCCCAACCGCGCGATTGGCGGCGTGTTTGTGAACTTCCAGGGCGGAGAATACAACGGCTTTCACTACAGCTCGACGAGCGGAGCCGGCGTCAGCCTGGTGAACTGGGCGATCGACCGGCCGTTCGTATTCTTCGAAGACTCCCTCTCTTACAAGCGCGCTATCGCCATTTACGAATCAGCACAGCTCGACAGTCCCGCGGGAAATTCGGCCACGGCCGCGCCCGGCCCGGGGCTGGGGCGCAATTTCTTTACTTTGCGCGTCAATCCGCATCCGCGCGCGGAACTGGACTTCAATTACAACTACTTCCGCGACGTCCCCACATTCGATCCGACCCTGGTTGGGACCGGGCTTTTGGACAAATACCTTTTCCAGGGGTTCAGCGCGGGCGGCCGTGTGGACGCGTGGAAGCAAGTGTGGTTCTCCGCGAATCTCGGGCGCAGCAGCGGAACCGGAGACGCCAAAACCTCACTGAACGAAATGTTCGGGGTGACGTTCGAGCGGCTGCCGAAGGTGAACCTGCGCGCGGATGTGCATTACGCCCGGTTCAACAGTTCGTTCGCAACCGGTTCGTACGAGGCATTTTCGCTTTCGCGGCAGATGAGCGATCGTCTTCGCCTGGAGGTCCTGATGGGACAGCAAAACTTTACCTCCACGCTGACGACCAACGACCGAGGGCGTTTCGTTACTGGCACCGTCGAGACTACGCTGGGACCGCACTATTACCTGCAAGGAAACTTCACGACCAACCGCGGTGCTATGAGTTATGACCAGATCATGTTCTCGATCGGCTACCGGTTCGATTCGAAGCGGAGGGGAGAATGAGTCGTCCCGCTAAATTCGTGGCACCATGGGCGCGCATCATGGCATTTGCGCTACTCTTCGCCATCTCCACATTTTGTGCCGCCGGGACCGAATCCGGAGCACCGGAAGCGCAGAGGTTGAACGAGCTGCTCGCGCGCACCACGAATCAAACCTCGGGATTCCTCGATCAATTTTCCGACGTGAAATGCACCGAACGAGTGCGACAAGAGAAGCTGGGCAAGGACGACAAAGTCGAAGTGAAAGAGGAGTCCACCTACGACTATTTGGTCATTCTCTCCAGCGCCGGGGGCGAACTGAATCTTTCGGAGTCGAGAATTCCGGTGCGGGAAGCGAAGCGCGACCGCAAGCACACGTCCATGCTATTGAGCAACGGTTTCGCCACCCTGTTTCTGGTTTTCCATCCTTATTACGCGGATGCTTTTAAATTTACCTGGGCCGGAGAGGATGTCGCAAACGGCCGAACGTTGGAGAAGGTCAGCTTTCGGCACATCTCGGGGATGAAGTCGCCAGCGGCTCTGTCTCTGCGTGGCCGAGAATATCCGTTGGAACTTTCAGGAACGGCGTGGATCGAGCCGCAAACTGGATCCATCGCCCGGATTGAGGCGGGAATTGGAGATTCGCTCGCCGATGTCGGATTGAAATCACTGAGCACGGAAATCGACTTCGCCCCCGTTCCGTTTACCGACTCAAAGGTCGTGTACTGGTTTCCTATGCAGGCCCGCATTGAGGCCGAGACCCCGAAGCAACACTGGCGTAACTTGCACCAGTTCAGCGCATACAAGAAATTTTCCGTAAGCACAGAGGAGCAGGTCATCAACAAATGAGCGCAAACGCTACAGCTACTGCCCGCGTCGTTAGCGGAGCGAAATCCGTGCTGGACGCCGAGAGGGGCCATCGCCTGCGCCTGCGGCTTCTTTACGCTCTGGCAATTGCCACGAACCTGGCGATCTTCATCTACGGCTTTGACTATTACAAGCTGTCGGCGCTGGATCGTCCGTTTTCCCCGAAGCATCACATGTTGCGTCCCAGCGGCCCGGTTGGCCTCTATCTGGGATTCATGGGAGCGGCGTTGTTCATGGGTATCTTTCTGTACCCGCTCCGCAAACATTGGCCGTGGCTGGGACAAATCGGGAGCACACGGCACTGGCTTGACATCCACGTGCTTATGGGGCTGACTGCGCCATTCATCATTGCTTTCCACTCCACCTTGAAGTTCAAAGGCATCGCGGGCATGGCTTTCTGGATCATGTTTGCGGTGTCGGCGAGCGGAGTGGTTGGGCGCTACCTTTATGCGCAGATTCCGCGCAAGGTGTCGACCGCTGAATTGTCGATGAAGGAGTTGCAGGAGCTACAAGAGAGCCTGGCGCAGCAGCTGGCCGCGCAACATCTGCTGCCCGAGGCTGACTTGCGCGCGCTATTACGCCTGCCGGATGCCAACCTCGTGAAGCGATTGCCGACGGTAGTCGCCCTCGTTTACATGATGATCCTCGACGTAATTCGCCTATTTCGGGTCGCTCGCCTGCGACGGCGTGCACTGACTTTCGGGGAATGTGTGCAAACGCTTGGGGGCTTCCTGCCCACCCGGAATCGCGGACTCGAAAAGGCGATTCACGCCGCTGCCGAAGAGGCGGCGCTATCCAAGCGAATATTGTTCCTTTCGCGCTCGCAAAAGGTGTTTCATCTCTGGCACGTCGTGCACAAGCCTTTCAGTTACGCATTTGCCGTGCTGGCTCTGCTGCATATCGGGCTGCAGTTTGTTCTGGGGTACTTCTGAACCGGCATGACGGATGCACTCATCACTTACGGCATCGGCGGCCTGATCTGCCTCTTCTTTTTGGTGGGCTATCTCCGGACTCTCAAGAAGAAGGAGGCGCGAGCCCGCGAAGCTGCCGAAAAGGGCAAGTTGTTCTCCGAAGGGCCGAAGGCACAGCACCCGCACATTGATTCGAACTACTGCATCGGTTGCGGCACCTGCACCAGCGTCTGCCCCGAAGGCGATGTGCTGGCGATGATCGGGGGCAAGGCAGTGATCGTCAATGGACACAAGTGCATCGGCCACGGCCTATGTGCCGATGCGTGCCCGGTCGGTGCCATCACCATGGTCATGGCGAGTCCCAGTATGGCTGCGGACATGCCTCATCTGACGCCGGAATATGAGACCACGGTGACGAACCTATTTATCGCTGGAGAACTGGGAGGGCTGGCGCTCATCAAGAATGCCGTCAACCAGGGGCGGGACTGTGTGGACACAATTACAGCCCGGCTCAAAGCGAAGCCGCCTGGTCGTCCCAGTGCCGGGATCTACGATGTTTTGATTGTTGGAGCGGGCCCTGCGGGAATCAGCGCTTCGCTTCGCGCCATCGAAAACAAGGTCAGCTACATCACCGTCGAGCGCGACGAAGTTGGCGGCACGGTCGCGAAGTATCCGCGACAGAAGTTGGTCATGACCAGTCCGGTTGAGTTCCCCATGTATGGCAAGTTCAAAAAGATGCAACTCTCCAAGGAAAATCTGCTTGCCTTCTGGGACATGATCCTCAACCGCTCCGATTTCAATGTCTCCACCGGGGAAAAAGTGGAGGACGTGAAGAAGTCGCCGGACGGTATTTTTACGGTGGTGACGGGCACGAAAGAATATCGCGCCCGCGCCGTGATTCTTGCGCTTGGCCGTGCCGGTGAGCCTCGCAAACTCGGAGTCAAAGGTGAGGACTTGCCCAAAGTCATGTATCGGCTTATTGAAGCGGACCACTACATTAACAAGCGCATTCTGGTGATCGGCGGAGGGGACAGCGCCGTGGAAGCCGCAATGGGCCTCGCGAATCAGACCGGCAATCAGGTAACGCTTTCGTATCGCGGCGAGCAATTCAGCCGAATCAAAGAACGAAACGCGAAGCGAATTGAAGATTGCATGCGCTCCGGAAAAGTGAAGGTGCTGCTCAATTCGAATCCAGTGGAATTCAAACTGGAGTCAGTGATCCTCGAAGTCAGCGGCATTCGACATGAAACTCCTAACGATTTTGTCTGGATCTTTGCCGGCGGCACTCCACCGAATGCTTTCCTCAAGAAAATTGGCGTCGGCTTCGGCGCATGCGACGTAACGCTCAAGGCCAGCAAGGAAGCTAAGCAGGCCAGTGCCGACCGCAAGCAGTTTGCGACATGCATGGAAACCGTCGGCGCAGAAAAAGAAAAAACCCGACACGCCGCTGGCAAAATTTAACCCTGAACCTTAGCCACTGTGTGATCTTCAAAACCCGCGGGCGGCGGGCGATCCCGTCGTTGGTGGGTTCGACCCCCACTCGCTTCCGCCGTTTTCAATGACGAGACATTGGCTACCAAGGCCTTCCATGCATTGGCAAATGTGAATCATATAGAATCACTGCGATTGCAGCACGCCGCGATTGCGATTCGCTATTTTCAGTCTTCTATTGAACCGTCGTCACGAACCGGGCGCTGTGAACTTTTAGAAACCATGGCAAAGCTAACGATCAAGCGAAAGAACGATTGCAAGTGGGATCTGGTGAGTCTGGGCGAGGTCATGTTGCGACTTGATCCTGGCGACGAACGCGTCGCCACCACCCGGCATTTCCGCGTCTGGGAGGGCGGCGGGGAATATAACGTTGCGCGCGGACTGCGCCGCTGCTTTGGCATGAACACGGCGATTGTGACCGCGCTCGCCGACAATCCTGTGGGCCGCCTGGTGGAAGATCTCATGCTGCAAGGCGGCGTGTCGCAGGACTACGTGCGCTGGGTTCCTTATGACGGCGTTGGGCGCACGGTGCGCAACGGCCTGAATTTCACCGAACGCGGTTTCGGAGTGCGCGCGGCCCTTGGCTGTTCCGATCGCGGGCACACGGCGGTTTCTCAACTGAAGCCCGGGGAAATCGACTGGGAACAGATTTTCGCGAAAGACGGCGCCCGTTGGTTTCACACGGGCGGAATTTTCTGCGCTCTTTCGGAATCCACTCCCTTGGTTGCGCAAGAGGCCATGAAAGCGGCCAAACGAGCCGGAACGATCATTTCGTACGACCTGAATTACCGCGCTTCACTCTGGAAATCGATTGGCGGCAAATCGAAAGCGCAGGAAGTGAACCGACGCCTGGCTCCTTACGTGGACGTCATGCTCGGCAACGAAGAAGACTTCACCGCAGCGCTCGGATTTTCCGTCTCGGGCGTCGACGAGCAGCATTCGAAACTTGAGTCTGCGGGCTTCAAGAAAATGATTGAGGCCGTCGTAAAGGAATATCCGTCGATGGCGGTCATTGCGACCACGCTGCGCACGGCGAAAACCGCCAGCCGCAACGATTGGGGCGCGCTTTGTTATCAAGATGGCCAGTTTCATGAGGCGCCTACTCGCGAGGATCTCGAAATTTACGACCGCGTGGGCGGCGGAGATTCCTTCGCTTCCGGCCTGATCTACGGGTTTCTTTCCCTCAAGGATGCGCAATGGTCGGTGGAATGCGGCGCCGCGCATGGTGCCCTGGCCATGACAACCCCGGGTGACACGACGATGGCAACCATGGCCGAAGTGTTGCAGGCCATGACTTCCCGCACGGCCCGGATTGAGCGCTGAGAAGATTGATCAGAATGAAAGTGAGAGTCCATGTCTGCAAGCGATCCCAGCATCGATGAAGTAATCCAGAGAATCGCCGAAATTGGCATCGTGCCGGTAGTCCGGGCGGCCAGCGTCGAGGAAGCCAACCGCGCGGTCGAGGCCATTTGTGCCGGCGGCATTCCCGTCGTGGAGATAACGATGACGGTTCCGAACGCCGTCTCGGTGATCCGCGAAGTCGCAAAGCAGCGCGGCCACGACGTTCTGATCGGGGCCGGCACCGTAACCAATGCCGAACAGGCCGAGGCCTGCTTCAGCGCCGGCGCGAGATTTCTGGTGAGCCCCGGCTTATCGCTGCCCGTCCTGGAAAGCGCCAAGCGTCATTCCAAGCTGGCGATTCCTGGTGCGCTGACTCCTACGGAGTTGATGGCCGCGCAGGAACACGGAGCGAAGCTCGTCAAGATTTTTCCTTGCGGAAACGTGGGAGGCGCAAAGTATCTGAAGTCCTTGAAAGCTCCCTTCCCGCACGCTTCGCTGATCCCCACTGGAGGCGTGAATGCCGCAAACGCCGCGGAGTTCATCGCCGCGGGAGCGTTCGCCCTCGGCGTGGGAGCGGACTTAGTGGATGCGACGGCTTTGCGGGAAGGCAATCTGGGAAAAATCACTGCGGCCGCGAGGGAATTGGTGAACGCGGTGGCCTCCGCGCGTGCGGCTCTCGGCAAAAAGAAAGCATCCTGAGAGAAGCCTCCACCTCTTACTGATTCACGCCGCTCGCCAGAACTCCCCCGTCCACCGGCAGGATGATTCCGGTCACGAAGCTGGCGGCATCGGACGCAAGAAAAATCGCCGCCCCCACCAGTTCTTCCAGTTTTCCGAAGCGCTTCATGGGCGTGCGCATCAGGAGCTCTTTGCCGCGTTCCGTACCGACTATAATTTTTTCGTTCATGGGCGTGCGGAAATAGCCGGGCGCAATCGCGTTGACGCAGATTCCGTGCCCAGCCCACTCCACCGCAAGGGATTTCGTCAAAGAAGCCAGACCGGACTTGCTCGCGCTGTACGCAGCCACTTCGTACAGTCCGGAAAACGATCCCATCGACGCGATACTGAGAATGCGGCCATAGCGCCGCTCGATCATGTGCCGCCCGAATACCTGGCACGTCCGCAGCATCCCGGTCAGGTTTGTGTCGAAGATGCGATTCCAATCCGCCTCGGCGAAGTCAAGGGTGGCAGCCTTCTTCGTGATGCCGGCGGCATTCACCAGGATATCGACTTTGCCGAAGGCATCCACGCACGCCGCCAGCAATTTTTCGAGCGAGCCGCGGTCGGCCACGTCACAGGTGACGCGCAGCGATCGCCGGCCCAGCGTTTCAATCTCGTTCGCGACTTGCTCTACCAGTTCTTTACGCCGCGCGCTCGAAACCACGTCGGCTCCGGCCTGCGCGAGCCCCAGCGCAATCGTCTTCCCGATTCCCGAACTTCCACCCACCACGACCGCGATCTTGCCATCCAGTTCCAGCGGCTTGTAACCCATAGTCCCTCAAAGATGATTTGCCCCACGAGTGTAACCAAAACCTCAGATTCGCCGCACCAACCCCTGCTCTGTGGCTTTGCTATTCCGCACCAGCAGCAGAACCAGGATCATCCCGATCACAGGGACGATCCCAGCCAGAATCATGATGGGATCGAAGGCGTGCGTACCCGCCGCCCGGCGCGCGTCGGAAAAATATCCGATCAGCTTGAATGCGACGATCGTTCCCAGTCCCGCTCCCGTTCCACTCAACCCGCTCACCGATGCCACCGATTCGCTGTGGAAGAGATCGGACGGCAGCACATTGGCCATAGTCGTGAAGCCGGCATAGGTAAAGGTCACAATCGCGAACAGGCAGGCGATCACATACAAATTGTTGGTGAAGATAGTTGGAATCAGTAGGGTCATCCCGAGGCCGCCATAGATGATTGGGACCTTGCGCGCGGCTCCCAGCGACATTCCGCGTCGAACCAGATATCCCGAGATTCCTCCCGCCACAAAGCAGCCGAGATCGGCCGCCGCAAATGGAATCCATACGGCGATCAGCCCGCTGCGTAGTTCAATTCCCTTCGCCACCAGGTAGATGGGGAACCACTCGGCAATAAAAAAGTAAATGGGATCGGTGAAGGTTTTGGCGATGATCGTGCCCCAGGTTTGGGGGAGTTTGAGCAGATCGCGCCATCGCGGGCGCGCCTTTCCCGTGTGCGCCATTTCGGAATCGCGTTTGTCCGTCAGGATCATTTCTTGTTCCGCAACGCCGATTCGTGGGTGCTCTTCCGGCGGATAGTAGAGCCAGCGCCAGATCATCAGCCAGAGAAAGCCCAGTAACCCGGGGATGGCAAACGCCGGTCGCCATCCCCACCGAAAATAAATCCAGAGAACAATGAAGGGGGCGATCGCTCCGCCGATGGACGAACCGCTGTCGAACAGCGCTGTCGCCAGCGCCCGCTCGCGCTTCGGAAACCACTCTGACACCGCCTTCGCCGCCGCGGGCCAGTTGGCCGACTCTCCCACGCCCAGCAAGAATCGAAAGGTCGCGAAGCTGTAGAAGCCTCGCGCCAGCGAGGTCAGCATCGACACCGTCGAGTACCAGATGACGGTCAGCGTCAGCCCGCGCCGCGTGCCTACACGATCCACCAGGCGGCCGCAGGCGCTCTGCCCGATGGAGTACGCCACACGAAACGCAATCGCAATGTTGGCGTAATCCGAATTCGTCCAGTGATATTGGAGCTTGAGCGACGGGGCGAGCAGCGACAGCGTCTGCCGGTCAATGTAATTGATCACCGTCGACGCGAACAGCATTCCGCCAATCCACCAGCGCAGCGACGGAATCGGCTTCGAGGATTTCGCCATTGGCGGGATCAGGAATCAATAACCTACGATTACCACCTGTGATTTTTTATCGCGCGCGTTGCCAAAATCTGCACGAAGCGGAGTATATCCGACAACGTTCGCGAGCAACATTCCGCTGAGCGGTTCTCAGCCGTGTCGTGAAAACTGGCCACCGAGTCCGTCTGCAAAACAAACGGACGGAAATCCGCATGCTGGCCCAGGTACTCTTGGGCTACCGCATGCCCAATCCCTTCTGGTCATTGGAAGCGAATCGGTTAAAATAGACGCACAGTCTTTACCCGCAAGTATCCACGCTGGAGAGGGACTTTTGCGTCTTACGGGAATCGTTTCACAGCTGCGGCCCTGCCGCATCGCGGCGCCGCTTCTTTTTTTATTTTTGTCGTTTGCGTCCGTGCGCCCGGCCCGCGCCGACAACGCCGCCTTTGACCTGATCGGCCCCAGGATCGAAGTGCGTGTGCAGCGCTCCGGAACCACCTTGCCGATCGCAGAGGTTCCCAACCTGCAGGCGGGAGACCGCCTGTGGGTGCACGCCGATCTTCCCGACAGCCAGTCCGTGCGTTATCTGATGGTCATCGTTTTTCTACGCGGCGCGACCAACCCTCCGCCGGATTCCTGGTTTACCCGGGTCGAGACCTGGACCAAGCCAATCCACGAGGAAGGAATTTTTGTCGTGGTCCCGCAAGAAGCCGAGGAGGCGCTCATCTTCCTCGCTCCTGAGACCGGAGGCGCCTTCACTACGCTGCGCGCTGCGGTGCGGGGCAAGCCCGGAGCATTCGTGCGCGCCGCCCAGGATCTGCAGCAAGCCAGCCTCGACCGGCAGCGTCTGGAAAAATATCTGGAAGCGGTTCGCCAGACCTACACCACCAATCCCGACCAGGCCAAGGCGCACACCACCATGCTGGCGCGCAGCCTGAATATGCGCCTCGACCAGCAGTGCTTCGATAAGCCCAGCGCGCAACAAGTCCCTTGCCTCACTCAGAATACCGATCAACTGGTGCTCGATGACGCGCACAGTCAGAGCATGGTTGCGACTTTGACGTTCTGGAGCGTCTTCCGATCTGCTGGCGCAGATCAGCGCTAGTCCCACCGCGCGGGGCGGCTATTACAGCCCTTATGTCGGAGCCGTCGTCGATGTCGCCCGCATCCTTAGTACGGCCCACACCGCTCAGTATCAGTACATTCCCGCGCTGGCTTTGCCCAAGCAGAACGAACTCAATCTCCGCCTCAACAATCCCCCATCGTTTCGCAATCCGAAGTCGGTAATCGTAATTGGCCTGCCTCCGGTGAAGCCGTCTCCGCCTCCGCCGTTGCGCGCGATCGAACAGGCGCAGATATTCTGCGCCGGCAAGCCTTCGCTGCTTCTGCCGGCCGACGGCGCGCCTCTCGCTTTCGCCACCGAACTGGCGCACAACTTTGTTCTGCACGTGGAAACCAAGGCCGGATCTGGCATTGACCTGCCCGCCACGCCCGATCCCATGCTCGGCGGATTTACCGTCGAAACTCATGCCTTGCAATCCGCGGATCTCGATGGCGAATTCACCGGAACAATTCGCGGAATCTGGGGATTCCATGCCTTCGAAGGGCCGCACTACCGGCTGCGCGATTCGCGCCCCGCGCAATGGATTGTGGCCTCGAAAGACGCCAGCGCCCTGATCGTGGGCCGCGAAGATACGCTCCATCTCCAATCGCCGGACGCCTGCTGTGTCAGCGAAGTGACCCTCAAGAACGAACAGGGAAAACCTCTAACCGTCGCGTGGAAGAATTCGAAGCCCGACGAGCTTGAGATCAAAGTTCCGCTGCAGAACGCCTCAGCCGGATGGGTGACCATGCAGGTCAAAAAGTTCGGCCTGCGCGAAGTCGACGAGGTTCCTCTTCATACCTACGCGGAAGCCGGACGCCTCGACAGCTTCGGCATCCATGCCGGCGATGCGGACGGCATCCTCAAAGGCACGCGCCTCGATCAGGTCGAATCCCTCGACGTGAACGGCCTGCGCTTCACTCCCGACAACTTGACCCGAGCCAACCAGCAGGACGAACTCAAGCTGATTACGGCTGACGCAGCCGCCAAAACCAAGCTGCATCCCGGCGACTCCATCGTTGTGCACGCCACCCTCAAAGACGGCCGCGTGCTCGATCTCAAAGCTCAGGTCGAAGCCCAGCGCCCCACGGTCAGCGTGCTGACCAAAAGCATTCAGATCGATGCGGCCGTTTCGCCATCGCCCGTTCGCTTGGGCAGCCAGGAAGAACTGCCGCAGGATGGCCGTTTGAATTTCTTTCTCAAAACACAGTTCCCTGAGAGTTTCCCGCCCTCCGAAAAAATCGAGGTCGCTACCGCCGACGAATCTTTCCGTGTTCTCTTAAGCTTCAAGGACGGCAATCTCACCATGCAAGACAGCAAAACCGTTCTCGCCGTCCTCGATCCCATGAAACTTCTTGGCCCCTCCGCCTTCGGACCGCTTAAGTTTCGCCCGGTGAGCGATGACGGCATCAGCGGCGACTGGCAGTCGCTGGTGAACCTGGTTCGCATCCCGATGCTGAAAGGGGTTCGCTGCGGATCCGCTCCGGATAAGCAATGCACTCTGAGTGGCGACAAGCTCTTTCTGCTGGATTCGGTCAGCAGCGACGCCGATTTCTCCAATGCGGTAACCGTCCCGGAAGGTTTTGTGGAAGATGCGCTGGCCATCCCGCCGCCAAAAGGCAAGACACTCTACATCAAGTTGCGGGACGATCCCTCTACGGTGGACACGGTCGCACTCCCGGTTCCGCAACCGCAGCAGTAAAGAGCCGGCGTCCGGTTCTCGCTCGCGCTATACTCGCCCTTCACCCATGGCCAACGAAGCACTCGCGCGGTATCCCCGCCAAGGCAATGGAGCGTTGTTCGGAAAACTGGGCGCTCTAATTGCCGGCTATATCACGTCCGGGCGGCACGCCTGAGATGGCACGAAGGTAATCTTCAATGGCGGCGGCTCGCTGGTTACGCTTTTACAGCGCGAATTCTTGTACGGATAGGTCAACCTGCCATGCCGCTGCCGCGACTTCTCATCCTGTTTGCCGCCGGCGTCTCCGCCTGTGCGTTGGCCGCTTCCGCTCAGGATGCGCCTCCTCTTGGAGACGTAGCGCGGCAAACTCGCGTCGAGAAACAGCAACCGGCTCAAAACAGCTCCACTCCCGCGCCGGCCTCCAATAGTTCGTCCGACGGCACAACGTCACAGGCTGGCGGGCAGCCCAAGACGTCCCGCGTCATCACCAATGACGATCTGCCAGAGCACCACGCGGCACCCGCCTCGGCTCCTGCTGTACCAAACCGCGGTAATCTCCGTCCGCTCGTCGTCTATGAAATCAAACGTCCCGCCCAATACTGGAAGACCCAGGCCCTGCAGTTGAAAAGCGCGATTGCGCAGGTGCAGCGGCATATCGATACTCTGACCGACTCTCTGCACGCGGTCCTCACCAATTCCACCGATGAGCCGGTTTGGAACTACCGGGAAAAAGAAAGACAGCGGCAGATTACGGACCTGCAGACGCAACTGAACGACCTGCACCGCCGCCTGGAAGACACGCAAGAAGCCGCCCGCCGGCAAGGCTATGGCAGTTCGGTCTACGATCCGTAGCCCTCGATTTCCACATTTCCCAAACTCCGCGCCTCGTGCGAAATTAGTTTATGGCTTTGGTTGTTCGCCCTTCGCCCATTCACTCGGTCGGTGTCTACACCACCACGCCCATCCGCAAAGGAACACGCGTCGTCGAATATGCAGGCGAGCGCATCACTCCCGAAGAAGCCGACCGCCGTTACGAAGGCGTCTCTCGCACCTATTTATATGGCTTGGAAGATGGCAAGACCGTGATCGACGGCCATGGCATGGGAGCTTATCTGAATCATTCCTGCGATCCCAATTGTGAAGCCGACGAGATCAAGGGTCGGGTTTGGTTGTTTGCGTTGCGCGACATCGCCGCAGGAGAAGAACTGGTCTGGGATTACAACCTCTACGACGACGACGATCCCGCGCCCTGCCACTGCGGCTCACCCAAATGCCGCGGCACCATGTATTCGCGAGAATGGATGGCCAGGATGCGCCGCAAAGAAGCGCGCAAGGCCAAGAAACTCAAGTCTGAAGGGACTGGCAAAGGCACAGCTTCGAGCCAGACGAGTTCACGGTCCCAACGCCGCAACGGCGCCAGCCGCTGAACTGCATGCGCGGCGCTTCGGGGTTACGACCAATCTAGGTGTATATTCTCGGCCATGCCATCTATAACCAAACGTTTCGCATCAGCTCTTTATAAAGCTGGTTTACGTGAGACGCGCGAAAGAAAAGTCGAGGTCGTAAGCGCGGTGGCCGGTGTCGTCTTATACGTTGCACGGCTAAAGGTGAATAATCGTTTGTCGGCAGAAGGCTTTAAGCAGAGCGGCGGCGATGCCATCGCTGCGGGGGTGATCGCTTTTTGTCTAATGGTTGCCTGGATCGCGTATGAAGCGTCCAAGTCAGTATTGGACGAGATTGCCGCCGAAGATTGCAAGCAACAGGAGCCGCAATATCTGCCTATTCTGTCGCCTTCCGGGGAGCAAATTCTAGCTGCACCGCAAACAGAAACCCTCTATCCCCACTACAGGGTCAAGGTATGGCTGTTGGCAATGCTGCTGGTATTACTTATGGCAGGCGCGTCCTATTTTACTTGGGATAAGACCAAGAAGGAACATCAACCTGATGATATCTCCCAAATAAATGACATGGAATTCCTCGATGTCGTAAACGCATGGGGGGTCGAAACTCCGCTTGCCGGATCAACTGGAGGTGAAGGATACGAGGATATAAACACGATTCGGCTCCTCCCGTTCAGAGACAAGTACGACTTGATGTTAGTAGCCAGAGTGCACGACACACAGCTGTCGGCATTCAAAGATAGCGATATTCAAAAAAGCAATTTGTTTCCCATTCCGGCGATTCCTCCGAGTACGATGAGGATTACAATCAAACTTCCATCGTCATTTTTTACATCCCGACTGCCTGTTGTCAGCAACGGTGAGATGGAATTCCACCTCTGCTTGATTCCACACAGCCTTGATGCATCCACAATCGTGAACCTGGACGATATTAGGGCTCGGGGTGGCCACATATTCAGGCCCGCGCGTGGTGGTGGCATGAGCATAGCGGCAACAGCGCCCACGGCCGTTCCCCTTGCTCCCCCGTCTCCCAACGCGCATTCCGTAATTAGTGAGACGTTTGTCGGGGTAATTAAAGATGAACTTCGACGCAATATGACGGTTGAGATTCATCTCATTGCTTCATCGGATGTTCAAGTTCACCCCGTAGCCAGAGTGAAATTTATGTTCGGTCGCAGGCCGATAGAGGACCCGAATGTAGTAGCGATGGACTTCGTGTCCAGAAATCAAACCCAGGGCGTTCGTGCGGGTATTAATTTCTCTCCCTTGGACTGGTCGGACTTCATTTCTGGTGCACTTCCTGTCACTGTCCGGATTTCGGTCGAGTACAAAGACCGCGGTATGAGGACGCAGTACCTGATCACAGGAGGAATTAACAGCAACTCGGATCAGTTAGCGAACCTAAGAACGGAATGGATCAAGCTGCGATGAGTCCTTGTATTCAAGGTTTCGGATTGCAGCAAACGGGCAAGGGTATTGCGGAACAGATATTGATTTCTGCGGCTGTTAAACCGCCGCGTCATCTCTTGTAAATAGGCAGCTAAATGCGGGCAATGTCGATACTCCTGCTCCCGGCCGACAATCGGGCGGAGCGCTTTATCCTACGCTCTCGGGCACCCATCGGTCGTCGCGTTTTTCCCACACGACAATAATGGGGCCGCCCACGTGCCGAAGCTCATCCGTCGGGCAGTGTCGATACTCCTGCTCCCGGCCGACAATCGGCCCTCCCCAAAATTCAAAATCGACGCGTAACCTGCGGCCACAGCTCCGGCACGTAAATTCCGTGCGGGTAAAAGGACGCACACTTACAGGCAGAGTTGCACTCACCGACAGCACCTCCCATACGACCTGCAATCAACCTAAGCGAGCCAGGTCGTACGGTCTGTGACTGCAATCACTTTTCAGGGTGTCGGCAATACAAGCTTTTCTCAGCGATGTTTCGGAGCTCTGCCGTGCTCGCGCCATCCCTCGATGATCAAGTACAGCACCGGGATGAAAAACAGATTCAGCACGGTTGACATAATCATTCCACCGAATACGGTCGTGCCGACAGAATGGCGCCCGTTCTCGCCAGCTCCGGTGGCAAAGACGAGGGGCACGACACCCAAAATAAATGCCAGTGAAGTCATCAAAATGGGCCGCAGACGAATCGTCGCCGCCTGCACCGCCGCTTCCACCAGCGGCAATCCGCGCTCACGCAACTGCTCGGCGAACTCGACGATCAGAATTGCATTCTTGCTAGCCAAGCCGACGAGCATGACTAGTCCCACCTGGCAGAACACGTCATTCTGCAATCCGCGGATCCACTGCGCGCCGAGCGCTCCCAGCAGCGCCATGGGCACGGCGAGCAGCACGATGAACGGCAGCACGAAGCTTTCGTACTGCGCCGACAACGTCAGATACACCACCAGCGTGCCGAGCCCGAAGAGAATCAGCGAGGTGCCGCCGGACTGCAATTCTTCCAGCGACAATCCGGTCCAGCTGTACGAGAATCCCTGCGGCATCTTGCTGGCCAGTTGTTCCATCGCCGCAATCGCTTGCCCAGAGCTGTATCCCGGCGCCGGTGATCCGTCGATCTCCGCCGACCGGAAAAGATTGTAGTGGCTGATGACCTGCGGCGTCGTCGTCTGCGTCACCGTAATCAGGTTTTCAAGCGGGACCATCGCCCCGCTGTCGGACCGCACGTAAAACTGCTTCATGTCCTGCGCCGTCGCGCGGAATTGCTTGTCGGCCTGCACATACACGCGATACGAACGGTTGTTGAAGTCAAAATCGTTCACGTACGACGAGCCCATATACACGCCCAGCGTGTCGGTGATCTGCGACAGCGGCACGTGCAGGCTCTTCGCCTTCTCGCGGTCAATGGTCACCAGATATTGCGGATCGTTGGCGGTAAAGGACGTAAATAACTTCACCAGATCTTTGCGTTGCGAGGCCTGCCGCATCAATCCCTGGGTGGCGGCGGCCAGTTCATCCAGTTTGTGGGAAGCCAGATCCTGCACCACGAATTGGAAGCCGCCAAACTGACCCAGGCCCTGGATCGCCGGCGGCAGCGTCGCAAACACAATCGCGCCCGAGACTCCGAACAGCCGCGGACGCACCCGGTTCACAATCGCCGCCGCCGTGTGTTCCTTGCCCTTACGCTGTGAATAGGGCTTGAGCGGCACGAAAATGAGTCCCTGATTCGCCGCCGATCCGGCGAAGCTGAATCCCGCGACCGAAAATGTCCCTTCCGACTCCGGCACATCGGCCAGGATGCCGGAGATCTGCTTGCCGATCGCCTTCGTATACTCGAGCGACGCGCCCGACGGCGCCTGGATCACGACAATGAAATATCCCTGGTCTTCATCGGGAACGAATCCGCTCGGTACGCGGGTGAACACGAAATAGGTGAGCCCCAGTCCGGCGAAGAACAGCACCACCATGGCGAATTTGTAATCCAGCACGTGATGGATCAGCGCACGGTACCCACGGGTCATAGCAGAGACGCCGTCGTCAAACTTTTGCAGAAACCACCATTTTTTCCGGTGCCCGCCGCTCAGAAAAATCGCCGCCAGCACCGGAGCCAATGTCAGCGCGTTGAAGGCAGAAATGGCGATGGAAAATGCGATGGTCAGCGCAAACTGGCGGAACAGAATGCCGGTCGTCCCCGGAAAGAATGCAACCGGGACAAACACCGCAACCAGCACCAGCGAGGTGGCAATGACGGCGCTGGTAATTTCGCCGGTGGCCGCTGCCGCAGCTTTGTGGGAGTCGTGTTCGCCCTCCGCGATATGGCGCTCAATATTTTCAATCACGACGATGGCGTCGTCGACCACCAGGCCGGTGGCCAGCGTGATGCCGAACAATGTCAGCGTGTTAATGGAGAAGCCGAGCAACTTCACAAAAATGAACGTGCCGATGAGCGAAACCGGAGTGGCGATAAAGTGAATCATGGTCGTCCGCCAGTCCCCGAGAAAAATAAAGATCACCAGGATGACCAGCAGGATCGCCGAACCTACCGTGAAGACTACGTCCCGGATCGACTCGCCCACCGCGTCCGTGGTGTCGAATGCGAGCTGGTAGCGCATGCCCGGGGGAAAGCTTTTCGACAGCCGATTCAGCTCGGCAATAGCCCGGCGATCTACATCGAGGGCGTTCGCCGTCGAGAGCTGGGTTACGCCAAGTCCGACCGCATCCTGACCGTTGAATTGCAAGTCCGAAGAATAATCTTCGGCGCCCAGTTCCGCGCGCCCTACATCCCTGAGCCGGACCAGCGTTCCATCGGAATTCGTTTTCAAAATGATGTTGTCGAACTGCGCCGGCTCACTGAGCCGCCCAACCGCTCGCACGCTCACCTGGTACTGCTGGCCGTTGACCGCCGGTTGCTGCCCTACCTGTCCGGCCGCCACTTCCACGTTCTGTTCCGAAAGCGCACTCACCACGTCGGGCGCGGTGAGTCCACGTCCCGCCAGGCGCACCGGGTCGAGCCACAACCGCATCGAGTACTTGCGCTGCCCGAAAATAATGACGTCCGCCACGCCCGGAATGCGCTTCAGCGAGTCGCGCACGTAAACGTCGAGATAGTTACTCATGAACAACGTGGAATATTTGTTGTTGTCGGAAATGACGGCCGCGCCGAAGACGAAGTTCTGCGACGTTTTCTGGGTCGTGATGCCCACAGCCTTCACCGCGCTCGGCAGCCGTCCCTGCGCAGTGTTCACGCGGTTCTGAATGTCGACGGTCGCCAGATCCGGATCGCGCGTCAGATCGAATGTCACCGTGATGCTGCTGGTCCCGTCGTTGCCGCTGGTCGAAGTGACGTACTTCATCCCCTCGGCCCCGTTGATCTGTTGTTCGAGGGGAATGGTGACCGCGCTCTCCACGGTCTGCGCGCTCGCCCCGATATACGAACTGGTGACGCCCACTTGTGGCGGGGCAAGGTCGGGAAATTGAGCGATGGGCAGCGTGGGAATCACCGCCGCGCCCGCCAGAGTGATCAGCAGCGCGCAAACCGTGGCAAATACCGGACGTCGGATAAAGAATTCAACGAACATGAGAGATCACGAACCAACCAAAACCGCAGAGGACGCCGAGTACGCAGCGGACGCAGCGGATTGTAGAAGTCTTTGCCGGGACGCGGACCGCGTAGAGAAAATCGAGAATTCCTCTCCGTCCTCCGTCCTCTGCGGTTTTCATTCTGAGTGGATTTGACTAGCTTTGCGGAATTACAGGAGCCCCATCCAGCAGAAATTGCGTTCCTGAGACAATCACCTTGTCCCCCGGTTTGATCCCGTCCCGCACTTCAAAATCGTTGCCCACGGTCAGTCCAATCGTAAGCGGTTTCTGCCGCGCCACGTACGAGCCGCCATTCTGCGCTTCGGCGACGAATGCAAAATACTGCCCAGCCAACCGCGACACGGCCAGGATCGGAACTTCGGGATTCTTATGCGTACCCCACACGACGCGCGCACGAATGAACTGCGACTGCCGCAGCGCGTCGTTGCCATTCGCAATGCGCGCCTTGACCAGCACGGTTTGGGTCGTGTTGTCGACCTGCGGAGAAATGAAACTCACACGCGAATCCGCGAGCACTTTCCCGCCGCCGTCGAGAATCTGCACCGGCAGATTCATCTTCAGTTGTGACGACCGCTCGATCGGCACATAGACGTAAACTTCGAGGCTGCCGGGCTTATCGACGGTCGTAAGTTGCGTCGAGGTCGTGACCCGGTCTCCCACGCGTACCGGGATGTCCCCGACAATTCCCGCCCGCGGCGCGACTACCCTAAAATAGTGAAGCTGTACTTGCTGCTCGCGGAGCTGCGCATCGAGCGCATCCATCTGGGCCTGCGCCGCATCCAGCGTCGCCTTGGCCTGGTCCAGGTCCTGCCGGCTCACCACGCCCGCAGACGCCAATCCTTGCGTTCGCTCGTACTGCTGCTTGGCCCAGTTCAATTGGGCCTGCTGCGCCGCCCGCGAGCTCTCCTGGCTCTTCACGGTGGCCTGCTGCTTCAGCGGATCGATCTCCATCAATGCGCCGCCCGCCGCGACCCGGTCCCCGGAGCGTACAAAGATCTCGGTGACCTGCCCTTCCACCTGCGGCATAATCACCGCCGAATCTCGGGATTTCAGCGTAGCTACATACTCGCTGGCATCGTCAACCGGAACCGCACGCGCTTCCAGTACCTTCACCGGCATCGCGCCTGGCCCGCTCGCCTGCGGATTCTGCGCCCTACTGCCAGAGCACCCAACGGTTGCCAGGAGTGCCATCAAACCGGCAATGGATAAGGCTATCAGTGAACTGTTTCGAAATTTATTCGCCATAAGGTCAGAACAATTTTACTCGCAAAATTGCCTTACAGATGCACCCGTCCAATAATCCTTAGACGGAGAAAGCGGCCTGACGTTTACCTGTCCGGAGTAGAGATTCCTCACCGCGCCCGGAGGACGCAAAATAATCGTACCAGTGTTTGCGGCTTATCGGGCATCCGGCGGGGAGTCTGGCCAAGCCCAGCCCTATCCCGCGATCATCCTACCCAAGATTTCCTTGAGGATTTTCGCCGCAACCGTCGCCGTCATTCCATCCACGTCGCGCACAGGATTGAACTCCACGAGATCTGCTCCCACGATTTCACCGTCAATGGCATGCAGATGAGCAATTGCCTCCCGCACCGACATCCCCCCCGGCTCGCGATGCGAAATCCCAGGCGCAAACCCCGGGTCCAGCACATCCATATCAAATGTGATGTAAACCGGTCCGGCGGCCTTTAACTTGTCGTAAGCCGGAAGCGCACGCATTTCGACGACTTCCACTCCAAATTTCTGCGCCTGCTCCCGCTGATGGCGATTGATGGTGCGAATTCCCACCTGCACCAGTCGCTTCGCCAACCCCGCCTCCATAATCCTCGCAAACGGACAGGCGTGCGACAGCCGATTCCCTTCAAACTCCTCATACAAGTCGGGATGGGCATCGAAATGAAAAATCGTCAGCCCGGAATACTTGCGTGCCACTGCCTTCACGATGGGATACGTGATCGAATGATCGCCCCCCAGACACACAGGCCGCTTTCCCTGGCGAATGATCTCGTCGACTCCGTTCTCGATTGCCGCGACCGCATCTTCTTTAAAAAATTCCAGATCGCCGCCGTTCTCGTAAACTCCGGCCGCGCCCAAGTCCACGCCAGTTTCCGTCCACTGATTGGAGGCATCGCAGGCCAGCGCTTCCCGAATCTTCGCCGGAGCCTCTGCCGCGCCGCGCAAATAAGAAGATTGCGCATCGAATGGAATCCCCAAAAGCATTGGAACACCCGCACCCTGATTCATTCCCTCGCCGTCCTTTACTCGAAGTTCTACAGGGATTTCACTAGAAACTTTGGCACGCTGTGCACAATTTGTAACGCAAGCTTTACGTTTGCCCGCCATGGTCACGATTCTCAATCGCATGAAAGCGGTCTTACAACCGGCGCAGAAGATAACTGTGGATTTGTTTTAACTTGCAATTGACCTCATCCTCCATGCTTAGCAGCTACCCTGACGCCTCGTAGCTTTTCTCTCAGGAGGAGATTCGCATGTCCACATCTGCTTTCCTGGCGAAAGCCAGGCAGTATCTTGCGGTCGGTACGAGCCTGGTCGCGCTAATCGCCAATCTCGGCTCTCCGCTTCCCGCTTCAGCTCAATCCACTGCCACGCCCATCAAGCACGTCATCGTGATCATCGGAGAGAACCGCACCTTCGATCATATCTTCGCCACCTACAAACCTAAGGCAGGCGAGACCATTAACAACTTGCTCTCCGAAGGCATCGTCAACGAAGACGGAACCCCGGGTCCGAACTTCACGCAGGCCAGCCAGTCCGAAGCAGTCGATTCCAAGCCCGACGCGTACCTGTTGAGCCCGCCTGAAAACACCACCTACCCGGTTCTGCCGCCGGCCCTCGCTGGTGGATACACCACGCCTCCTTTCGCCAGCGTCGCCGCCGCTAAAGCGGTGGAGAACGGCCTTCCCGACAGCTATTACGTGTATCTCACCACCGGTGGAACCGGCCTGGCTCATGGAGCGGTCGACACGCGCATTCCCAACGCGACCTCTCTGCCCCCCGGCCCTTTCCAGATCACTTCGAAGACGCACCCCTACGACGCCTACGACAACAGCCCGGTCCACCGTTTTTATCAGATGTGGCAGCAGGTGGATTGCAATGCCCTGAACATCACCAGCTGGAATCCGACGGGATGCCAGAACGATCTGTTCCCCTGGGTTGAAACCACAATTGGCGCTGGGTCTAACGGCCTCGCACAGCCCTCCGGCTTCACCGACGAATCCACCAAGGAAGGCTCAACCTCCATGGGCTTCTACAACATGCTCGAAGGCGACGCTCCTTACCTGAAGTATCTCGCCGACCACTACGCGAGCAGCGATAACTATCATCAGGCCGTCATGGGCGGCACTGGCGCTAACCATGTCATGCTCGGCAGCGGGGATGCCATCTGGTTCGCCAACTCCAACGGGGAACCTGCGAGCCCGCCAGAGAACGTACTCGTCGCCGCAGGCAGCCCCAACGCCGGCGTCGTCGCGGAAATCGAAAATCCGAATCCCCTGCAAGGCACCAATAACTGGTACACCGAAGACGGCTACGGCGGCGGTTCTTATGGATCCGCTTCCTACGGCGGTGGAACCTACAGCAACTGCTTCGACACCACGCAGCCCGGAGTCGGACCGATTACCACTTATCTGAGTTCCTTACCGAAACCGATCGACCCGCATTGCGAGGCAGGCCACTACTACCTGCTGAACAACTACAATCCCGGATATTACGGCAACGGCGCAAACGCCTATGCCGACATTACCAATCCCAATCAGACCGTCTTCACCATTCCTCCCTCGCCACTGCGCACCATCGGCGATGAGTTGATCGAAAAAAACATCTCGTGGGCCTACTACGGCGATCAGTGGAATACCTACCTCGCCAATCCCGACAACAACTACGTCACTGCTGACAACACCTATTGCAACATCTGCAACCCCTTCCAGTACACGACCTCGATCATGACCAGCCCGGTCGGCCGCTCGCATATGCAGGACACCACCAATCTCTACCAGGCGATCCAAGACGGCACCCTTCCCGCCGTTTCCTTCGTGAAACCCGACGGCTGGCTCGACGGACACCCATCTTCTTCGAAGCTGGATCTGTTCGAAGGCTTCGTGAAGAAAATCGTCGATAGCGTCCAAGCCAACAAGGAATTGTGGAAGAGCACCGCCATCATCGTCACCTTCGACGAGGGCGGAGGCTACCATGACTCCGGCTACATTCAGCCTCTCGATTTCTTCGGGGACGGCACCAGAATCCCGGTTCTGGTGGTTTCCGCCCACACCAAGGCTGGCCACGTCTCGCACGTGTACAGCGATCACGTTTCGATCCTGAAATTCATCGAAGCCAACTGGCACCTGGCTCCGGTAACGGATCGCAGCCGTGACAATTTCCCCAACCCAGTCGCCACGAAAGAAAATCCATATGTCCCGCTGAACAGCCCAGCCATCGGCAATTTGATGGACCTGTTCAGCTTCGGAAAGAAGTAAATGAAGCGGGTGCCCCACCCTTGTCGCATGTTCTGCGACAGGGTGGGGCTTTTGACTTCCCCCGAGTCCGTCGCGCCCTCTGCAGTTAAGAGGCTTCTGCGCTTGATTCCCCCGTGTTCCTCCGTGTCCCCTGTGGTGAAAAGTCCCCCGGTGTTCCTCCGTGCCCTCTGTGGTGAAAGCTCCCTGGCCGTCCCGCTGAAGCTTTTGCCTTTCGCCAGCATCCTTTATCCTAGTAAGTTCATATGGCGAAAACGAAGATTTCCGATCCGAGTAGTACAGCCGTAATCGATCCCTCCAGTCCAACCAACGGTTCCATTCGCTCCAGCAACCCCGAGCGCGAACGCGTTTTCTCCGCCTACCGCCAATTCGGATATCTCGAGGGTGACCTCGACCCGCTCGGCTTCCTCCGGCCCCGTCCGACGCCCGAACTTGAAAGAGACGGCGAATACGCGCACCAGGCCCGCGCTATCTATTCCAGCACGATCGGCGTCGAGATTAACCATCTGTACGCTCCCGAGCGCCGGCGCTGGGTTTTCGAGCGCATGGAATCGGAAGCGCCGCAGGAAGATCAGAAGCGCATCCTCGACCTCCTCATCCGCGCCGACGTTTTCGAACAGGTCATGCAGCAGCGCTATCTCGGCAGCAAGCGCTTTTCGCTCGAAGGCGTCACTGCCCTAATTCCGTTGGTCGACGAAGTTCTCGACACCGCGGCTCAAAAGGGCGCGATCGAACTCGTGATGGGCATGAGCCATCGCGGCCGCCTCAACGTGATCGCTCACGTTGCCAAGCGGCCTCCGGAAGAAATCTTCGCGGGATTCGAAGACGTCGATCCGCGCAGCGTCCTCGGCTCCGGAGACGTGAAGTATCACATGGGCGCCACCGGCGAATACATCACGCGTAGCGGCGGCAAGGTGCACATCCACCTGGTTTCGAATCCCAGCCATCTCGAAGCCGTCGATCCGGTCACCGTTGGCCGCACCCGCGCTAAGCAAGACCGCACCGAAGAGGGCGGCCGCGAAAAATATCTGCCGCTGCTGGTTCACGGCGACGCTGCATTCGCCGGACAGGGCATCCTCGCCGAGACTATGAACTACGCCGACCTTCCCGGATACACCGTTGGCGGAACCATCCACGTGGTTGTCAACAATCTTCTCGGCTTCACGACGAGTTACACCGAAGAACACTCCACTCGCTTCGCCGCGTGCATCGCCCGCCGCCAGTCCATCCCCATTTTTCACGTCAATGGGGAAGATGTTGATGCCGTCGTCCGCGTCGCCCGCATGGCCGTCGAATACCGCTACAAATTCGGCACCGACGTTGTCATCGATCTCATTGGCTATCGCCGCCACGGCCACAGCGAAGTCGACGATCCGACGATCACTCAGCCTCTGCTCTACAAGAAAATCAAGGAGCATCCACAGCTCTGGCAAATCTATGCGGACGACATCGGCGCCACCGACGCCCAAGCCCACGCCGACGCCATCAAAGCCGAATTCGAAGCCGCGCAGAAAAAAGCCGGCAGCATCAAGCAGAAACCGCTTCTTCGCGAACTCCCCAGGTATTGGAACAATTATTTTGGCGGCCTCTACCGGCCCGATTACGAAGTCGAGACCGGTTTGTCTGCGGATGAACTATCCGAACTTACAGCCCGCCTGACTACCTATCCCGAAGACTTCCACATCCATCCGAAAGTAAAGAAGCTTCTCGAACAGCGCGCGGAGATGGGCACGGGCAAGCGCCTCGTCGATTACGGCATGGCCGAAGCCCTGGCCTTCGCGAGCCTGGTAAAGACGGGCACCCATGTGCGCTTCAGCGGACAGGACTCGCGCCGCGGCACCTTCAACCAGCGTCACTCTGTCCTCATCGACATCGAGAACGAAGACGAATACGTACCGCTGGAAAACATCGTCCCCGGCCAGGCCCGCTGCGAAATCTACAACTCCACGCTTTCTGAAGCCGGTGTACTCGGCTTCGAGTACGGATACTCCCGCGACTATCCCGAATCGCTCGTCCTCTGGGAAGCCCAGTTCGGAGACTTCGTCAACGTCGCGCAAGCGATCATCGACCAGTTCATCAGCGCCGGAGAAGCCAAGTGGAATCTGCTGTCAGGCTTGGTGATGCTGCTTCCCCACGGCTACGAAGGCCAGGGCCCGGAGCATTCGAGCGCCCGCATCGAGCGCTTCATCCAGCTCGCCGCCAAGCACAATATCCAGATCGCGCAGCCCTCAAACGCCGCCCAATATTTTCATCTGTTGCGCCGCCAGGCCCTGCGCCACTGGCGCAAGCCGCTGATCGTCTTCACGCCCAAGAGCATGCTGCGCCATGCCGACGCCAGTTCGCCCATCGAGGATTTCACTCACAAAAATTTCCTCAACGTCATTCCCGACACCACCGTCGGAGAAGCCGATCGCATCCTCATCTGCACCGGGAAAATCGGCCACGAGCTTCAGGCGGAACGCAAAAGAAGAAAAGACACCACCACCGCAATCGTCTTCCTGGAGCAGATGTATCCCTTCCCAGAAGCAGAGGTGGTCGCCGAGTTCGACCGCCACGGCAAAAATGCAGACATCGTCTGGGTACAGGAAGAGCCGGCCAATATGGGAGCGCTGTTCAACATGCTCCCACGCCTGAAGCGCATCGCGGGAGACCGGCCCGTCCTGAGCGTGAAACGCAGCTCGGGCGCCAGCCCGGCTACGGGCAGCGCCAAGGCCCACGAGGTAGAACAAAAGACCCTGCTGACCCTGGCCTTCACCACAAAGTAATCTGGATTGCTCCTGTGGAGTGTGTGCCGTAGAACCCGGACCGCGACCAAGAGAGAAGAAGGGGATTTTTGTGGGGACAGCCGCCGTCGGCTGTCCAGCCGCGTAGCGGCGGTACCGTGATAGCCCGGCACGGCAGTGCCGGGTGAAGTGGAAAATTGACGCGAGTCCCGTAGGGCACGGCACTCCCCCCGTTTAGGAAACATCCACCGTAGGGACCACACCCGTCGCCGCTCGCTACCGCTCTCCGGAAGCAATCAGTTCGAACTTTCCGTCGGAATCGAGCCGGTAGCGCCGGCCGCGCCAGAAAATCGTGTTGCCAAAACAACCCATGATCCAGAAACCGAAGCCCATCACGTCTTCGATTGGCAACAACAACCAGTTGAGTCTGGCACGAAGCACTTTCCAGGAAACCGCATACGCCGCCAGAACACGCACCACGACTGCGATGGGCAGGACAGGCCACCATGCGGGCCACGCCAGGCACACCAGGAGCGCGATGGGAATTGGCATGGTGAACAACTGGCCGATGTAGCCGGCAGGCCGCGATCGCCGCGTACTGCGCGCCCAGCGCAGGCGATGGGCGATATTCTCTTCCAGGGTTGCGCTCCCAATGTGGTGCTCGATCACGTAAGAAGAAAGAATCACCCCGTGACCGCTCTCGGCGGCAAACTTTCCCAGGACGAAGTCTTCCGCCAGATAATCCTTCAGCCGCGCAAAGCCTCCGATCGAATCGAGCACGCGGCGGCGCGCTACGATGGTCGGTCCCACCGCGAAGCGCATCCCTTCCAGCATTCGCGCCACCAGCGCGCTGCCCCAAAAATCCGTGTTCATCCCCGTAGCTTCGAGGCGTGACCACAGACTGGCCCCCGACACTGCGCGGTAAGGACAGGTGGCCACGCCAAGATGTTCGTCCTGAAATTCAGCTGCCACCGTGCGAAGCATGTCCGGAGTTACGTGAATATCACTGTCGCTCATCACCACAAGGTCGTTGGCCGCCGCTCCCAACATTTGTTCGAGGCTGTAGACTTTGGCATTCGGATACGGCGGCTCGCCCGTAATCACCAGTCGCGAAGGAATCTTTGGATATTCCTGGCGCAGCCGTTCCACCACCTGCACTGCGGGATCGCTCTCGCTTCGTACCGCGAATAGGATTTCGAAGGCCGGATATTCCTGTTCGAAGAATGTGCGCAGATTGGATTCCAGATCGAGGTCGAGTCCGGCCAGAGGTTTTAGAATGCTGACCGGTTCAGCGGATTCGAGCGCGGCCGGTCGCACCGAAAGATAACTCAGCGCAGCCGCGATCTCCAGGACAGAATAGACCAGCGATCCACACAGGAAGAGAAGGAGGATGCCGGCCAGGATCTTTCCTGGATGCTGGTAAGAAAGAGACAAGAACAGCGCGCATCTTGCGCCAGCAAGCATTGAATCGGACCGGGGACGCAGTCATTATACCTAGACCTTGCGATGTCATGGACTCGGGGGCCCGACCTCGCTTGATTGCCCTGGGACTCGAGCCAGCGCGGCGCGAATCTTCGCAGACAGCTGCCTCAGCGTATAGGGCTTCTCCAGGAAATTCGTCTCCAGATCCACGACGTTGTGATCGAGCACGGTTTTTCCAGCATAGCCGGAAACGAATAAGAATCTTGTGTCCGGCCGAACCCGCGCCAACGCTTTGGCCAGCTCGCCCCCGCTCATGTTCGGCATCACCACATCGGACACAATGATGTCGATTCTCGAAGGGTGCCTGGCAGCGACGGAGAGGGCCTCCAGTCCGTCCTTGGCCTCGATCACTTGATAGCCCTGCAGGCGCAAAAATTCCCCCGTCGCCTGCCGCACGGCATATTCATCTTCCACCAGCAGCAGGGTTTCCGAGCCGCGAGTGATGCTTTCATTTTTCGCGACTGCAGCCTCTTTGGAGAGCGTCGCCGCAGCTGCACAGGGAAGATAGATCTTGAAAACGCTGCCCGACCCAGGCTCGCTGTAGACCCATATGAAACCTTTATTTTGTTTGACAATTCCGTAAACCGTCGCCAGGCCGAGCCCGGTGCCCTTGCCAGAGGGTTTGGTCGTATAAAACGGCTCGAAAATGTGGGGCAAATCCTCATGCGGAATGCCCGCTCCATCATCCGTCACCGTAATGAGCGCATAGGCTCCCGGAGGAATGACGGCGGGCTTACCATGAATGTATTCGCCATCCAGATTTACCTTCGAGGTTTCAATGCGCAGGTGGCCGCCCTGCGGCATAGCGTCGCGCGCGTTAGCGGCCAGATTCATCAGGACTTGTTCGATCTGCAGCGCGTCGACCCTTACCCGTCCTAACCCTTCGCCGGGAAGAAACGCAAATTCGATGTCTTCCCCGATCAGACGGGGAAGTGTTTTGGCGATGCCCTCGATGACGGGATTGAGTTCGACCACCCGCAAAGCCTGCGGCTGTTTCCGGCTGAAAGCCAACAGTTGGCGGGTGAGTTCGGCGGCGCGCCGCGCGGCCAGCAGAATTTCGTGGATCTTCGATTCCAGAGGACTATCTTTCGGAACCGCATCCATCGCCAGCTCGGAATAGCTGGTAATGATGGTGAGAAGATTGTTGAAGTCGTGAGCCACGCCTCCGGCCAATCGCCCAATGGCGTCCATTTTCTGGGCCTGCAGCAGTTGCGCTTCCAACCGCAGGCGATCGGTGAGATCGCGGCCATTGGAGATGAAGTGAGTAATCTGTCCGTCCGGCCCGCGCACCGGGCAAATGCTCTCTTCCACGTAGTACAGCTCGCCATTTTTCTTGCGGTTCACCAGAATGCCGCGGTAAGCGTTCCCGGCAAGAATCGTCTTCCACAACTCCTGGTACGTCTCCGCGTCCTGCTCTCCGGATTTGAGAATGCGGGGAGTTTTGCCGCAAGCCTCATCCCGCGTGAAGCCGGTCAGCGTTTCGAACGCGGGGTTCACGTATTCAATCACTCCGCTGCGGTTGGTGATCATCACCGTATCAGCCGATTGCTCCACCGCGCGCGACAGCTTTTGCACCAGCTTTTCCGCGATTTGCTGTTCCTGTTGCAGGGAGTGCAGCGCGAGCGTGCTGCGGATGCTGCGGACTAGGCTCGCTCCATCCAGTTGCGACTTCGCCACGCAGTTCCAGTTCCCGGACTCGATAATCTCCGCCACCGTTTTTTCGTCGGCATCTTCGGTCAGCAGCAGAAATGGCACCGACACCCCCGCGCGTTGAAACTGGGATACTAACCGCACGGCCTCCGCATCTCCAGTCTCATGCTCAAAAAGAACCAATCCATACGGACGCTGTTGCAGTTTGCTTTTGGCTTCCTCGATGGAGCGGGCATGGTCCAACTCGGCAGACAGCAGGCTGCGGCTTCTTTCCAGAATTTCGTGAATCAGGAAAAAGTCCTCCTCCCGATTTCCTACCAGTAAGACCTGCAGCGGTTGGGGAGCGGGTTTTGCGGCAGTCACCACTGAATTTCTCCGTAACTTGTTACCATCGGAATCCAGCGAGCCGGAGTTTAGTGCCGAACTTGCAGCCTTATGCCGATCAGGCTTGCGGATTCGTCAAAGGGGGACATTAGAAGATAATTACCGTCCCGCTCCTGCCATTTTTTCTGTTAACCAATTCCTTACCACGTCGTCTAAACCCTCAAGAACTCTCGGGGCCCGTCACCAGAAATCGACGGAACTCCGCGAAGAGCTTCGGCGTACAGACATAAAGTGGGATGGGGCTTCGGTCCGGAAACGGGCAGTTGCCGATGTGCGGTTCCGCTGGCAAATCAATACTGCGCTGAGCCCTGCCCAGCGCTTCAGCAATGTGTTCACTAATCTGGGGGACTGTATGGAAAGCGGGCAGAATTCGAGTGGCTCTCTCACACCGATCGCGCGATATGACATAGGCCATGTACAGGAAGTGATCCAGCAGGCTCATGAAGAATTGCGTCAGCTGTTGCAGCAGCGCGCTGAAGTCATGAAGCGCATTGGCACCGTCAAACAGACCATCTCTGGCCTGGCCAATCTGTTCGGCGAGGGAGTTTTGAACGAAGAACTGATGGAACTGGTCGACCGCAAGAGCAGTGGGCGCCAGCCCGGTTTTACCAAGGCTTGCCGGATGATTCTGATGGAGGCAGGACGCGCTTTGAATTCCCGCGATATTTGCGACTGCTTCCAGCAGAAAATGCCAGCCCTGCTGGCTCGCCACAAGGATCCCATGGCCTCGGTCACCACCGTCTTGAATCGTCTGGTGGAATACGGTGAGGCCGAAGCCGTGCTGCTGAACGGGCGTCGCGCCTGGCGCTGGGCGGCGGATGCGCCGGTGCAGCCCGGGGCGAACGGCACCGTGGTCAGGTTCGACCGCATCACAGCCTGACGCTCTCCAGCGGCGTTCGAGAAGGCATGGAGTTGTCCGCGCCTTCCCTTCATTTTGCGTCGGGCTAAACCGGTGGCAACAGCATCCCCTTTTCCAGATGCCGGGTCACATGCGCATAGGAAGCGGCATGCGGATCGTGCGTCACCAGCACAATTGTTTTGTGGAAGTCTTCGTTCAACCGCTTCAGGATTTCCAACACTTCCGTCGCCGAATGGCTGTCGAGATCGCCAGTCGGTTCGTCCGCCAGCAATAGAGTTGGATCGCTGACGATAGCGCGTGCGATGGCGACCCGCTGCTCCTGCCCGCCAGAGAGCTGTTTGGGAAGATGGTGGACCCGATCCTCCAACCCCACCAGCTTCAACGCAGTCATAACGTGGTCGCGCCGTTGCTGCACCGACAGCTTGGTCAGCAAAAGCGGCAACTCGACGTTCTCGAAGGCGGAAAGCACCGGAATCAGATTGAACGTCTGAAACACGTAGCCAATGTGTTCGTTTCGCCAGCGCGCGATCTGCGCATCGCTGAAGCGAAAAATATCCTGCCCTTGCACCAGCAGTTCACCTGCCGTCGGACGGTCGATGGCGGCAATCATATTCAGCAGCGTCGTTTTGCCCGAGCCCGACGGTCCCATCAAGGCCAGAAACTCGCCCTTAGCGATGTCGATGGAAACGTCATCCAGCGCCGTCACCTGAAAAGCATCCCGTTTGAAGACTTTGCTCACGCCGCGAACCTGGACAACCTGGCTGCCCGTGGCTACGTTGGTTTCTGCAACTGTACTCATGATTGCCCCTTGATCTTAATTTTGTCCCCATCCTTCAAAGTAGCTGGAGCATTGGAGATCACATTCTCACCACCAACCAGCCCATCCACCAGCGCGCCGTCGGCGCGTTGGCTCGTGATATGTACTTCCCGGGCGACCGCTCTGCCGTTGTACGCAATCAGCACGATTTTCTTGCCGTCACGATCCCGGATTGCGGTGGAGGGCACGAATACTCCCGCCGCATCCTTCGTGTTCTTTGGCGTTTCGTTGGCCAGAAAACGGACGGTGGCATTCATCTCCGGGCGCAACTGAACGTCCGGATACTTGTTCGGATTCAGCACCTGCACCTTCACCTGCACAGTCGCTTTCTGGCGGTTGGCCTCCGGTGAAATTTGCGCAATCCGGCCGTCGTACTGCTTGTCAGGATAGGCGTCGGTGGTGACGATCCCCTTCTGATTCGGCCCCAGCCGCGCGAAATCCGCCTGCGCGATGTCGAGTTCGACTTGCAGATCGTTCAGGTCCGCCAGGGAAACGACGGAGCCCTGCGGCCCGCCCGCGGCCGCGCTGGCAAATTGAGCGGTGATCAATTCGCCCTTTTCGGCGGTGCGATCGAGAATCGTCCCCGTTACGGGAGCGCGGATCACCGTCGCGTCCAGTTGCGATTTGGCGTAATCGAGCTGGCCTTGCGCCTGGAGGAGCGCACCCTGAGCCCGGGCAATCTCTTCGGCGCGCGGACCGATCTTCGCCAGTTCAAACGCCTTCTGCAGCGAATTCACTCTCTGCTGGTCCGAGTCGAACTTCGCCGTAGCATCGTCAAGCTGCTGCCGCGAGACCACCCCGCTGCCCGCCAGTTCCTTCGTGCGATCGAGGGTTAGCTTGTCGTTGACCAGCGTGGCCCGCGCTTCATCCAGATTGTGTTGCGCCTGTTGAATCTCCTCCGGGCGCGATCCGTGCTGCAGTTCCTCCAGATAAGCGCGCGCATTCCCCACCGCCCCTCGGGCCTGCTCGTAAGAAGCGCGAAATTCCTCGTCTTCGAGCCGCACCAGCACCTGGCCTTCTTTGACTTTGTCGCCCTTCTCGACGCCGATCCACGCCAGCCGCCCGGTAACCTTCGAGTTCACGTTGATGGTGTGGTGCGCCACGATATATCCCGTGGCCGAGAGCACCGTTCCGCCTACGTCATTTGGGCTGGTCTGCGCCGACGCGCGAACCACTTCAACTTCCGGCGTGTCCGATGCGAACATCCGGTAGGCCAAAGCGCAGAGGCCGAGGACCACGACGACCGCAATGCCGCCGATGATATAGCGCTGCGCCCAGGCCGGTGGCTCTCCGCCTTTGTCGCCGCGCTGCGACCGGTCGATGCGCAAGCTCTGCAGATCTTCGTGTTTCGTGTCAATCGACATAGAGATCAATCGCCATAGAAATGATTACGCCGTCGATCCTGCCGGTTCCTCGCTAACTTCTCAACGCGTTCAGAATGTTTTGTCTGGCCGCATGCCAGGCGGGAGCCAGGCCGCCCACAAAGCCCATCACCAGCGCGAATAAAACAGCGTATCCTGCCACGACCCAGGTGATGCGAAGAGCGAACACGACTTCGCTGAAGGTCACCTGGTTTGACGTGCCGGTCTGCATTCCGTTGAACGGCAGCATCAGCAGAATCCCCACCACCGCGCCCAGTAATGCCAGCAGCAGAGATTCGAGCACAAAGGAGGTCAAGATGGCGGGCCGCGAAAATCCGATCACCCGCAATGTCGCGATCTCGCGCCCGCGATACGCAACCGCCGCATACATGGTATTCATGGCGGCAAAGATCGAACCCACTGCCATGATCACTCCGACCACCCAGCCGATCACTTTGATCGGCGTCCCGGATCTGGTTTGCTTGGCGTAGTAATCGGTTTCCAGCATGCCATCGAGCTTCAGCCGCTGATCATCGCTGACCCGCCGCGTTAGCGCCTCGGCCGCAATCGGATCGGTGGCCCGCAAGTACGCCGACGAATAACCTCCCTGCCGGTCGAAATCGGAGGCCATCTGGTTTACATCGCCCCAGACTTCCGACTCATAGGCGGAGCCGCCGGCGTCGAATATGCCGACCACCTTCCACGATCCTTTGCCGAACTCCATGGAGTCGCCGATGTTGGCGTGCGCAAAGCGCTCGCGGATCGATTTGCTCACCACGACCTCACGCTGCCCGGTTTGAAACCAGCGCCCCTCGACCAGCGTCACACGCGGCCTGTGATCCGGACCGGGAAGTTGCCGCATCTCAAGACCGTCGGGCATCATGCCGCGCACTGTGACGTTGACTTCTCCCGTACCATCTTTCCGCGGCAATACGATCACCACATTCCACTCGGCGGAAGCCATCGGTTCGCCGTGGCTGTCTTTCGCAATTCCCGGCAGAGTTTTGAGTATCGGAAACAGCGAGGCGTCGAAGCCGCCGGTCAGCTCCGATTCCGATCCTTTGCGCAGCACCAGCACATCGAGCGGGCTACCGCTGCTGACGAAAGCGCGGTCCAGCCCTGCCACCAGCGCCATCAGGAAAATCGCCGTGGTCACCGTCAGCGCGATGCCCAGCGCGGTCATCACCGTGAGGCCTTTGCGCAGCCTAAGGTTTCGTATGTTGTAGCGGATCGGTATCGCCATAATGAATTCTCTTTCAGCCGATGTGGCGCAGGCCCTCCACAATATTCATGCGTGAGGCTCTGTAAGCCGGCAAGTAGCCGCTGATGATGCCGAGCAGGACAGCCACCAGCAACGCCAGAATCGCAGTCGGAGCCTTCACTTTCATATCCAGCGGAATCCCCAGCCCGATAAAGCTGTGCGTCAAGAACATAATCACCGGAATGGCCACGAGCACCCCGAGCACGCCACCGGCGAGCGACAGCGCCACCGACTCGCTGACAAAAATCGAAAGCACCCCTTGCCGGGTAAAGCCCAGAGTCTTCAGCACAGCCACTTCGCGCGTGCGGCTGCGCACCGACATTGCCATGGTATTAGCCGAGACCAGCATGATGGCAAACATCACTGCGCCGCAGACTCCCAGGATGAACGCCTTCACATTCCCCAACGAAGATACGAATCCCAATTGAAAGGCCTTCTCACTCTCGGTCTTGGTTTGCAGCGGAGAATTGCGAAACATGTCGTCGATTGTTTTCGCCGCTTCCGCCACGTGCTCAGGCGAATCAATTTGCGCCGAGTACCAACCCGCCTCGCCCTTGAACCATGGCACCGCTTCCTCCAGATACTTGGTGCTGAAGTAAAGCGCATTTTGCGGCGGATCGCGGTGGTAGATGCCGCGAATCGTCAATTCCGGATTCAACTCGAAAATCGTGCCCTGCAGAGTGATCCGGTCGCCAATCTTCCAGTGGTATTTGTTGGCAAGTGTCACATCGACAATCGCGCCGGAGCGATCCTGCTGCCAGGCTTTCAATTGCTCCGGCGGGATGATCTTGTCCGAGGCCACTTTCAAATATTCATCCGGATCGGTCGCGAGCTGCGCGAAAAAATGCTCCGGCCGATCGTCGATGTAACGTCCGCCAAACCAGGTAAGAGGCGCGATCGCTGTCACGCCGGGGACGCTGCGAATCTTCTCGCGGTAGTACGCGGGCAGGAAAAACGCCAGTGAAACGCGATCGCGGATGATCAACCGCCGCGATGCCTCCGGCGCAACCTGGTCCACATAAAACGAGCGCCAGATGCAGATCATCATAGTCAGCAGCAGCAGCGAAAAGCTGATGCTGATCATGGTCAGCACGCTGCGCCGCTTGTTGCGAAACGTATTGCGCACGACAAAGCTGCCTAACGTCATAACCTCATCCGATGTGGCGAAGTCCGTCCACAATGTTGACCCGCGATGCGTGATACGAGGGCAATGCCGCGCTCACGAATCCCACGAAGCCCGAGATGAGCAGAGCGGTTACCCAGATCTGCGGCGTCATTCGCAAGGGGAAAAAGGTGAGCTCCGGCACGCGGGAAAATCCGTAGACCATCAAGCCCGCCAGGCTGGCACCAATGACGCCTCCCGCCAGCGACAATGCCACCGCTTCACTCACGAACAGCGCCAGCACGCCTTGCCGGGTAAAGCCCACCGTCTTGAGCACAGCCACTTCCCGCGTGCGCTCGCGGATTGACATCGCCATGGTGTTGGCGGACACGAGCAATGTAGCGAAGACCACCGCCAGGCAGATGCTCAAAATGAACGCCTTCACATTGCCCATCATCGCAACAAATTCCAGCCCGAATGCCTTTTCGCTCTCCGCCTTCGTGGGCTGAGGCGAGTTGCGGAACATGTCGTCAATCGCGCTGGCAATCTTGCTGACATCCGACGGCGAATCGGCCAAGACGCTGAACGTTCCGGCCTGGCCCTTGAAGAATGGCACGGCCTCCTCGACATACTTGGTATTGAAGTAAACCGACTTGTCGTCGGGCGAGGAGTGAAAGATGCCGCGAACATACAACTCGAGATTCACTGGATAGATGTCGCCCTGAATATAAATGCGATCGCCGAGCTTCCAGCCATATTTTTTGGCCAAAGTGTCGTCGACGATCACGCCCTGGCGGTCCCGCTGCCAGGCCTGAAGCTGGTCTGCCGGCATCTGTATGTCTCGGTATACCTTGAAGAACTCGTCGGGATCGGTGCCGAACCGCGGAAAGAAATTCTCCGGCTTCTGATCTTTGTAAACGCCCTGGAACCACGACACCGGCACCACCGCGACCACCCCAGGAATGGCGCGAATCTTATCCCGATAAAAGCTGGGCAAGCTAAATGTCAGCGATACGCGATGCCGCACCACCAGCCTTTGCGCCGATTCTGCGCTCCCGTCATCCAGCGCAAAGGAGTGCCACAGCGTCATCATGAAAGAGAGCAGAAGCAGGGAGAGCGCGATGCTCAATACCGTCAGAATGCTGCGGCGTTTGTTGCGGAAGGCGTTCTTGGTGACAAACCGGGTCAACGTCATCGGCGTACTCCAGGGAGATCCAGAAAAACAGGGCAGGAGTTATGCGAGTCCCAGCCCCCACAGGATAGACGAAGAACCCGGTGAGCAGCAACCGCATCGGAGCTGAGGTAGTGGTGCAATTTGAAGCGTTCGGTCATCCCGAAGCCCCGCGCTTTTGCGAGCGGGGCGAGGAATCTCGCGAGCAGAGCAACGCGTGAGTTCCTTCGCTCCGCCTGAAAGGCGGCTCCGCTCACGATGACGCCCTCCAAAATCAAATTGATTCGCAACCGATTCAAAACCCTCTCTCCCGCGCCGATCGCAACCGTCAGCCCCTATCCTGTCGTCCCTTGACTTCAGTTCACAAGTGGAGATCGTCATCGCATCCGGATGACAATTGTCATGCGACCCCACACATAACCATGACAACCGCCAGCGCCTTGTGGAAGTTACGGTGTAACGCGGTTTTAAGACTGATCCCTCGGCCCACTAGAGCCTGCCTCATAAATAGTTTTGGGACAAATAAATGGCGCAAGCAACAATCCACCGTCAAAAGGTGGGCCAGCCCCCGATTAAAGCTTTTCTTTCTTCCAAGCGGCGGGTGGTGATGTTCAATTCTGTCATCCCGACCGGAGCAGATCACCGCGAACGCGGTAGCCTGCGCAGTGGAGGGACCTTGGGGCTGACTGACAATACGCTATCGCCCCGCAGTCTTCCTCTGGCGCGTATAGAAATTTCTCACCTTCGCCCGATTCCCGCACTTGGTCATATCGCACCAGCGGCGGCGATGATTCTTGCTCTCATCCAGAAACAGCCATTCGCAGGTTTTTGAAGCACATGCCCGCACGAATGGCAGCTGATCCGATGCCAGCAAATCCACCGCCGAGCGCGCGATCGGCCACCACGGCGCATCAAAGTTCTCCGACTCCTCGAAGCGCCACTCGAATCCCTTCTCCCCGGCCACCACATTCATGTGCCGCGCAGCTTCCTGCGCGTACTGGTTGACCACATACAGCGCGCCCCTGGGCAAGGGCTTCTTTCGGATCAGCGACCAGAAGACCTCGTGCATCGCCTCCCGCAACTGGATGGCTGCGGCCAGCGACTCTGCTGCGGCTTCCCGCGAGTGCATGCTCTTTTCGAATAGACGATCCACTTGCTGGTCCGTCAGGATCCCGCTGTCTTCGCCGAAGCGCGCCAGGTCGATGTAGCTCTTCAGCAATTCTTTGGGCTCGTTGCTGAAGCGGTCGTCCAGCGTGTTGATGAAGTCAAGGCAGAGGGATCCGGCAATCAGCTCAAATCGCGGAGCCCTCCGCCGCGCAACCTTCTTATGGTTTGGAATCATGCCCCCTCTTTCGCAACTCCTATTATCTAACCATCAAAACAATATTGACAAGTTAGTTCGAATTCCTTTAAGATTCTTATAACCAATGAAATACTATTAGAAGGTTAGCTTATGTTTCTCGATCAGCCCAGCCAAACTTCGGCCCTGTCCCGCTCAGGCCAATTGATCCACCATCGATTGACCCACGAAAAGATGGTACACATAGGAGGCAGACCCGTGATCGTCCCCAACTCAAACCGGCCTCATCCCGGCGGCGACTCCCTCAAAGTGTTGCTCGCCTTTGCCGCGATCTATCTGATATGGGGCTCAACCTATCTGGCGATCCGCTATGCCGTGGAGACCATTCCGCCCCTGGTAGCCGCAGGCATTCGCCACACGATCGCTGGCACCATCCTGCTGGCCTGGGCGTATGCGCGAGGCTTTCGCGCGCGGCGCGAGCATTGGATTGCCGGATCGATCGTCGGCGCTCTCTTCTTTCTTGTCGGCCATGGCACGCTGCATTGGGCCGAGCAGCACGTCGCTTCAGGACTGGCGGCGCTGTTGATCGCGACCGAACCGATGTTCATCCTGGTGCTGGCGTGGGCGAGCGGCCAGCAGAAGATCAGCCGCATCAGCGCGCTGGGCCTGGCCGCCGGCGTGGTGGGCGTGGCCATCCTGACCGGCGTCGAATTGTCCGCGAAAAACGCGAGCCTGCTCGGCATGCTGGCCGTGCTCCTCGGCTCGCTCTCGTGGGCTGCGGGCGTGGTGATCTCACCCAAGCTGTGGCGCTGGCGTCCGTCGCGATCCTGGGAGCGATCGTGCTGATCCGCAGAGGCGAGCGCACGGTCGTGCAACGCGCCGTCGCGCCCGCTGCGAAGGTCGAATCGTACGAGCAGTGCGCCTAGCGCTCGCGATGCAACTCCGAACACAGGATCCACAAGTGATCCATGTACTCGCCGCTCATGGAACGAAAGCCGGTGACAACGGCGCCGGGAGGGCATTCCGCGCCGGCGGGATGGCCACCGGGACGCGGCCGCGTGATCGGCTGCGTGATGGCCGTTCGCGGATTGTCGCGGTGCTCCGCGATCTCGCGCAGAGGGCTGCATACGCCGGCAGCTTCGTCGATGGAGGCGCCGGTGCGTCCGCGCAGTCCACGCAGCGCGAATCCATTGGGACAGAACGCATCCCAGACCGGCCGGCCGCCTGGACTGCCGGTTCTGTTGGTCATTCGGTGTTCGTCGCCGAGCCAACCCTCGGGACGCACGGGAGCGCAATCGAGCCAGGCCTGATTGAAGTACTCGCCTGTCTGCACGTGGAAACCAACCGCCACAGAACCCAGGTCGCATTGCGCATCGGGTGAGGGCCTGCCGCCGTGGCCCCCGCCGAAGTCGCGATCGAACTGGTCGCGCGACACTCTGATGGAGCCATTGTGGTCACGATCATGATCGCGGTCGTAATCACGATCCTGGGCGCGTCCTCGCGGAATCGCCAGCACGCCAACGAGAACCAGGAACATGATGGAAAGCAGCGGTGCGAGACGCGGGATAAGAGTGCGAGAAGAATTTGAGGTAGACACACCTGCCGTATGGCTTGCCGGTTTGCTCATAACACGCCCCTGTCATGCGCACGTTTTCGGACGAGCGCGGACCTGATTTTCCCCCGATCTTAGAGCCGCAATTCCTCTATGTCAATGACAATAGGACGCTTGTCCCAAAGTAGGAAATGTTCCTGCAGGAACATTCTTATGTACATTTGTGTACATACATGTGGTCCAGAGGCTAGACCGCGCAGGTTTTCCATGCCGTCCGGAACCCGCGGCAGGGAGAGAGGGAGCGGTGTTCGCGGAGGTGGAGTCGGGTCTCATGAATTTGCTTACAACTATCGGAAGTAAAAGAAGGCTGATCTCGCCGGGGATTATGCGGCGGCGGCGCTCTTCCCTTTACTCACCTTTGGGCTGATGGCGGCATTTAGCGGACAGGAGTGTCCGCTCCACATTTTCGCTAGCCTTTGTTCTCGCGGCGGCGGAGGTGCTCGATGAACATCTGTTCGACGGGCTTGTCGTAGGCGATGAGCACGTGGCGGGCGGGGCGTCCGCTGACGAGGTGGCAGACTTCTTCGGCGAGATTTTTGGCGTGATCGCCGGCGCGCTCGAGGGACTGGGTCATGAAGATGACTTGCAGGCTGGCCTGGCGAACCATGTTTTCGGGATTCTCGATGTGACGCAGGAAGATCAGATTGCGCAGGCGGTCCATTTCGGCATCGGCGCGCAGGACCTCGATGGCTTTGCTTACGTCCCGCGCGGAGAAGGCTTCGCCGCAATCGGTGAGCATTTTTTCCAGCAGCGTGGCCATCTGTGTGAGATCACGGATGTCTTCGGAGTCAATGCGCCCGCTCACGGATTGGGCGCTGCTGCCGAAGCTGAGCAGCAGGTCGCCGATGCGTTCTAGGCCGATCATGAACTTCATACAGGCCAGAAGTTCGCGGGCCTCGGCGGGCTCAACTTCGGTGATGGCGCTGGTGACTCCATTGTCGATTTCGAGGTCGAGGGTGTCGAGCTCGCGCTCACGCTGGCGCAGCGAATTGAGCAGAACGTTGGAGCCGGTGGCAATCCCCTCGGCGGCTGCGCCCGCGGCTTCTTTCGCCATATGGCAGGCTTCGACCGTGCGCCGCACGATGTGGTGGTGAGCGGGCTCTGGATTCGGGCTTTTGACTGCTGTGCTCATGGTTGTGTCCGCTGGTGCCGCTGCTCTGCTGTTCTTGCGATTCGGATGGCTAACGGCTAAGCATAACTTCTTCCGCTCTGCTGGTGGTTAATACGCTGTGAATTTCTCGGTTGGAACTGATTACAAACAGTAGACAACACTTAGGGGTGGGAAAACAAGGTGGGGGTTTGGTTAGATGAACAGGCAAAACTTGGACGGCCGAAGGCGGCCGTCTCCACACAGGCAAAAACCACACGGTCCGTGGTCAGGCTAAGGGTAACGTGAATAGGAACGTGCTGCCGTGGGTTAGTTCGCTTTCGGCGCGGATGGAACCGGCGTGGGCGCGCATGATGTGTTTGGCGATGGCGAGGCCGAGTCCGGTGCCGCCAGATTCGCGGGAGCGGGCTTTATCGACGCGGTAGAAGCGTTCGAACAGGCGGGGCAAGTGCTCGGAGGAGATGCCGGCGCCGAAATCGCGGACGTAGAATTCGATGCCGCGTTCGCCGGGGCGGGCGCCGAGTTCGATGCGTGCGCCGGAGCGTCCGTACTTCATGGCATTGTCGATCAAGTTGGAGAAGACCTGGTGGATCGCTTCGCGGTCGGCCAGCACTTGAGGCAGCGACTCTACCGAGCCGTTCGTTCCCTGGGCATCGAGGATCTGGAGTTCCACCCCCTGGGTGCGGGCGATTTCACGGAAGCTCTCTTCGGCGTCATTCAGCAGTTCGATGGGGGCAACGGGCTCGGTTTCGAAACGAGTCTCGCCGGATTCCACGCGCGCGAGCGTGAGCAGGTCTTCGGTGAGGCGCGACATGCGGACGGCATTCTTGCGGATGATCTCCAGAAATTCGCGGCTGGAACCGGAATTATCGGGCACCGTGTCGAGCAGGGTCTCGGTATATCCCTGAATGGAGGTGAGCGGGGTGCGCAGTTCGTGGGAGACGTTGGCGATAAAATCGCGGCGAGTTTTTTCGACGCGCTCGGTTTCGGTGAGGTCGCGGAGAACGGCGACGGCGCCGCCATCGGGCAAGGGAGCAGCGGTGACGTCGAAAGCGCGGCCGGGAACGATGGAAGTGGCGCGGGCCGTTCTCACTTCTTTGGTCGTGGTGGCGGCTTTGACGGTGGCGAGGAAGTCTGGATCGCGGATGGTCTCGACGACCGGCGCGTTGAGGCGTGTGCGTTGCGGGACCAGGCGGTCCATGGGCTGATTGGCCCAGCGAACCAGGCCGTCGGAGCTGACCGCGATAACGGCATCCTGCATGCTGTTGAGCAGAGTTTCGAGCTGGCGCTGGCTGGAGCGGACGGCAGCGAAGCTTTGCTCGACCTGTCCGGCGGTGCGGTCGATGGCGGCGGCGACTTTTCCGATCTCGTCAAGGGGATGGTCGTCGACGCGGGCGCGGAGGTCGCCGCGCTCGAGGCGCTCCGCGACATTGACGATGCGGTCGAGGCGGCGGGCGGTCCAGATGGAAGCGCCGGCGGCGACCAGCAAGGCGATGAAGGAGGCGATGAGAGATCCCCAGAGCAGGTGGCGACGCACAATTCCCTGAACGGCTTCGACATCGGAAAGAGGATAGGCGAGGCGGACCGCGCCTCCGGAAACGGGCACGGCGACGTACAGGAATGGAATCCCGAGGGCAGAGCTGCGGCGCTCGTTCGCGCCGGTTTGCCCGGCGAGGGCAGCAGAGAATTCTTTGTGCGTCGCCGTGTTCTGCATTTGGGCGGGATCGATTTCGGAATCGGCGAGAACTTTGCCGGACGCGTCAATCACGGTGGCGCGGGCGCCGGCGGCCTGTCCTTCCTCGGCGGCGATTTCGGCGATCGAGCGAGTGTGGTCGGTCTCGACGCGGTGAGCGAACAGGAGCGTTTTCTGCGTGAGGTTGCGCTCAATTTCGGTACGCAGCGAGGCTTCCCAGGCATTGCCGATCATGACGTCGAGAATGGCGGCGGTGGCGGCGATGACGAGCAAAAATACGGCAAGCAGCTTGAAGAAGATGCGGTTCTTCAATTTTTCCTCGGCTTGAATCCTTTCATCATTTCGGCGTTTCGAAGCGGTATCCGGCGCCGCGCACAGTTTTCAGATAACGCGGGTTCTCGGGATCGGGCTCGATTTTCTCGCGGATGCGGCGAACGTAAACGTCGACGGAGCGCGGGGTAACGTAGGCGGTGTCGCGCCAGACGGAGTCTAGGAGATGGTCGCGGCTGAAGACGCGTCCTTTATGGCGGGCGAAATAATCGAGCAGGCGGAACTCGGTGGCCGTGGTGGGCACCATGCTGCCGCGCACGGTGAGGGTCATGGCCGAGGGATCGATTTCGATCTCGCCAACTTTCATCGGGCTGGGCGGAAGCGGGCGCTCGAAACGGCGAAGGACGGCCTTGACGCGGGCGACGAGTTCACGCGGGCTGAAGGGCTTGGCAATGTAATCGTCGGCACCGAGTTCGAGTCCCAGGACGCGGTCGGCCTCGCTGCTTTTGGCGGTAAGAAAAATTACCGGGACCGAGGACAGGCCGATGGTCTGACGAATGGTGCGGCAAATTTCCAGGCCGTCTTTACCTGGGATCATGATGTCGAGAACAAAGAGCGCGGGGCGCTGGCGCTCGGCGTCGGAAAGAACATTGACTCCGGTGGGATAAACCCGCACTCCGAAGCCTTCATTTTCCAGATGATGGCGGACGAGGCGGGAGATGTCGGGATCGTCTTCGACGACAAAGATGCTGGGCTTCACGGAATCATTTTAGCGGAGGCGGTACAGAGTACCTAGTCCCGAGTACCGAGTTTCGGGATGTGCACCCCTAAAATGGCGAATTTTAACCGGATATTCACAATCAGCCTGGAGGCGCGGTAAGATGGGCCCGTGGTGGTCATTGACGGAAGAATCTTTCAGTGGTGTGATGGCAGTTCAGGTTCAGTAGTACTCAAGATCCCGCAGATTCGATGAGGTGGGTTTCATGTCTTTTGAAGAAGCGTCGACGCTCGCATCCCGCGATGAAGGGTTCAAGGCTACGGTTTACGCGATGAATACCCTGCTCATTCACAAGGGTGTCTACACTCAGGAAGAGTTTCAGGCGCTGTTCGTCGAATGGGTGGAAAAGGAACAGAGGCGCAAGGCCCCTGAACCGAGGTGCGCGGAAACTTCTAATGCGTACTCTGCTTAGTTCTGTAGGGCGGATGTTCGCAGTCCGGTTTTTTCCCGCAGTGAATTCCTATATCGCAGGCTCTGCACTCGCATCGACAGGGCGGGGCAGGTTGTAGGCTCTTTCTGGACTTTCTTCTTGGCCATTTTTAACTCCACTCTGCGCCTTTCCCGCGCGGCTCCCAAGGAGCTACATTACGGAGCTTATGGGTTTGCATCACAAACGGGCACCCTACCACTACACTGGCATGAATACGTGGTGATCGGAATATAGCAGACCGGGATTATTGTGGAGAACCTGTGGGAAAACAACCGATTTCAGTTAATCGGACAGGAAAAGAAACGGCGAAGCCCCGCTAATTCCATTGTTGTCGAATGGACGCAACCAGATTCCCGGCTTTGTCGAGGTGGAAGCGTTTGCCGGGCGCGATAAGCGTGGTGGCGCTGTATTCGGTGACGACGGCGGGGCCGGAGTAGGGCTTTCCGGGCTGGAGTTCGTCTCGGGAGTAAATTTTCGTTTTGAGGGGCTTGCTATCGAATAGGACTTTCACTTCGGGCGGGGAAGGCCTGCCGAGCTTTGCTCGGCCTGGACGGCCGAAAGCGGCCGTCCCCACATGGCCGCCCTCTACATGTGCGGCGGTGGTGGACTTGAGAACGGCGCGGAGGCGGAGGGTTACCAGCTCGATCTCGCGATCGTCGTGCTGATAGCCGTAGCGGCGCTGGTGCTCTTGCTGGAAGTCGGTCAACAGATTCTTTGTGAATGGGAGATTGAGTTCGTATCCCTGGCCGCGATAGCGAAGGTCGAGGCTGCGGAAGTAGCGCGGGCTTCCTGGCCAGGACTCTTGCGCAAAATCCAGCTTGGCCGATTTTTCCAGGGCGGCGAATTCACGCTGCAAGTCCGCGAGCGGAATTTTGTTGGAGACGCGCCAAAGGACGGTGCGCGAATAATCTTTCACGACGTCGCTGGCGAGAATGCCCAGCGCGGAGAGCCCGCCGGGAAATGCGGGAATGATGACACGCGGGATGCTGAGAGCTTCGGCGAGAGCGCAGGCGTGGAGGCCTCCAGCGCCGCCGAAGGCGACGAGGGCGAAGTGGCGGGGATCGCGTCCGCGCTCGATGGAAACGACGCGAATCGCTTTTTCCATAGTGGCGTTGATCACGCAAATAACACCGGCGGCGAATTTTTCCAGAGTGAGATTTGAGTTCTGCTTCTTCAGCCACTCTGCGGTGAGGCGGCGAGTGCGATCGAGATCGAGCGTGAAGTCTCCGCCGAGGAAGCGCGTGGGCTGCAGGCGGCCGAGCAGAAGGTTGGCGTCAGTGACGGTGGGCTGGGTGCCGCGACCATAGCAGATGGGACCGGGATCGGCGCCGGCGGATTCGGGACCGACGCGGAGAACTCCGGCGGCATCGAAGCGCGCGAGGGATCCACCACCGGCGCCGACGGTGTGAATGTCGAGCATGGGAACGCTGATGGGGAGGCCGGCGATCTGAGCGTCATTGGCGGTCTTGATTTCGCCTTCGACCAACGAGAACGTCGGTGGAAGTGCCCCCCATGTCGAAGGCGATGATGTTGTCGAAGCCGCTGGCGCGGGCGGTGGCCGCCGCGCCGACTACGCCTCCGGCGGGTCCGGAGAGCACGGTGCGGACGGGTTCGCGGGCGGCGGTGGAGAGCGCGGTGATCCCGCCGCTGGATTGCATAACGAAAATGCGGGCAGGGAGTGAAGGCCTGTTCTTGTGGACACTTTTCTCGGCCACATGGGGTGTGCTGGTGGCAAGAGATCTCGTTTCCAGATTCTCCAGATAGGTTTGCATCACAGGTTGCAGGTAGGCGTTGATGACTACCGTCGAGGTGCGTTCGTATTCGCGGAACTCAGGAAGGATTTGGTGAGAGATGGAGAGCGGGATCCGCAAGGCCTGCAGCCCTTGCACGACTGCTTGCTCATTCTTTGGATTCGCGAAGGAGAAGAGGAAACAGATGGCGACCGATTGCAGCTTCGCGGCGGCCAGGCTGGCGGTGAGCGAGCGCAAATCTTCCGCTGCGGGCGCAATCAGGATTTCGCCGTCCGCGGCTGTGCGTTCGTTGAGGCCGAAGCGCAGCTCTTTAGGGATGAGGGGCGCGATTCGGTCGAAGAAGAAGTCGTAGAGCTTTGGACGGGCCTGACGTCCGATCTCGATAGCGTCTTCGAAGCCGGCGGTGGTGACGAGGGCGGTGCGGGCGCCTTTGTGCTCGAGCAGCGTGTTGGTGCCTACGGTGGTGCCGTGGAGCAGAATGAGATCTTTGGCGGACGCGATTTTGTTTAGCGCTTCGACGATGGCCTGCGAGGGGTCGGAAGGAGTGGAGAAAACTTTCAGCATGCGGAGATGGCGCGTGGTGGTATCGATCCAGACACAGTCGGTGAAGGTGCCTCCGGTGTCGATGGCGATGCGGAGTGGTTGGGGCTGGCGGGGCATGGGGGCGCGGAAGGGTAGATTAACATCAAGCCGTTCTCGAAAAGCTGCGGCCCGATACTTCCGGGCCGCATGGACGGACCCTTCGGCTCTGCCCAGGGCAGGCTGCGTCCGTCCCCACATGGGTCGTGGTGGTTCGACGCGTTACGGCTTGATGCGGGTTAGGCGGCCGTTCTTTAGTTCGAAGGTTTCGCCGCGCCAGACTACCCTGTGTCCGGCAAAGCTGGCGATCCAGACGAAGACGGCCAGCAGGTCTCGCGCGGGAAGCAGCCAGAGTTGAGCGGGCAATCTCGAATCCTGCAGCACGGAATTTCCTACCGCTACGGCGACTGCGATTCGCAGCACGAAGACCGCGGCTAATACCGCCCACGACCAAGGCGTGGCGTGCGCGACAATTAGATTCAACAGCGCCCACAGCAGGCCGAAGGTCGAGGCCAGACCGATGTAGCCTCCGAGGCGCGCGTCGCGTACGCCGCGCGCCCAGCGCAGTTGATGATCGAGGAACCCGCGCAGGTCGTAGGTGGGAAGGTAGGTTTCGACGACGACATCGGAGAGTATGACTTTCAAGCCAAGATCGGCGATGCGGCGGCCGAGTTCGTAGTCATCGGCCAGGAAATCGACGATGGAATGAAATCCGCCGATACGATCCAAATCTTTTCGCCGGAAGGCGAGAGTCGAACCGAGGCCGAAGTGCAGGCCTCCTTCAATCTGTTGTGCGACCAACACTCCGGCGCAAAAGTCGGTGCTGATGCCGAGCGCTTCCAGTTGCGAGCCGATCGTCGGAGCGGGAACTCCGCGATAGAGGCAGGTCACCATGCCGACTTGCTCGTCGGCCAGCGGAGCGACGACCCGACGCAGATAGTCGCGCTCCACGCGAATGTCGCTGTCGTTGACGATCAGATGGTCGTATCGAGCAAGCTGCATCATCTGCTCGAGGTTGCTGACCTTCACATTCGCGCCAAGAATGTTCGGGCAAACCAGCAGGCGGATGGAGCGCTGAGGAAATTCCCGCTGCAACTGTTCGACGCTGGCAACGGCGGGATCCGCGGGGTCGCTGACTCCGAAAATAATTTCGTACTCGGAATAATCCTGCAGGCAGTGGCTGCGGAAGCTCTCGTAAATGTCGGGATCGATGCCCTTCAAAGGCTTGAGAATCGAAACCGGAGGCAAAGATTGTGGCCAACCGCTGCTTCGTACTGCCTTCCGTGCACGAAGAAAGCCTGCGGCGCTCCAGAGGCAAAGCAGGTAATAGACGGAGCTCGAGAGGCAGCCGAGGAGCGCGACGATCTGGGAGATCCTGCCGATGAAGTGCATCATGCTTGGGCGCAGGCCACCTTATTCATAGCGTAGCGATTCGATAGGATCAAGATTGGCCGCCTTCCACGCCGGATAAATGCCGAAGACGAGACCGACGCCGGCCGCAGAACTGAATCCGAAGGAGACCCAGAACATGGACATGCGCGCAGGCAGCGAGGGCCAGATGACGGGAATGATCCAGACGACAATGGCGCCAACCAGGATGCCGACCACGCCACCGACGGCCGTCAACATGATGGCTTCGAGGGTGAATTGCAGAAGGATGTCGCGCTTGCGCGCGCCGATGGCTTTGCGGACGCCGATCTCGCGCGTCCGCTCGGTCACGCTGACCAGCATGATGTTCATGACGCCGACGCCGCCAACGACCAGTCCCACGCTGGAAATGGCGAACATGCCGATGAACATCGCGCCGGTCAACTGGTTCCAGACATCGGTGAGCGAGTCGGAGGTGAAGACCGCAAAATTATCCGGTTTGTCGAAGGCGACTTTGCGGCGGCGGCGCATCAGCTCGCGAATCTCGTCGATGGCTTTGGGCATGTCGTCGTGCGAAGTGGCCTTGACGCTGATCCAGTGCTGCTTGAGTTCGGGATGAAGCGACTTGAATGTCTTCAGCGGAAAGAACACGCGATTGTCGTTCGGATCTTTGCCTCCGCCAAACACAGACTTGATCTTCTGCACGGTCCCGATCACTTCGAAGAGACGGCCTTCGATGTTCACTTCTTTGCCCAGAGGATCCTGCTCGCCAAATAATTCGTGCTGGGTGTCGTAGCAAAGGACCACGACCGCCGAGCGGTGCTGGTCGTCGATGTCGCTGAACCAGCGTCCGCTGGCCATGGGAAGATCGAACACGTCCTTCACCGACGCGGTGTCGCCTTCGAGGATGGTGTTCTTAACTTTCTTGTCCCGATATTTGACCGCGTAACTGCCGACGCCCAACTCCGGGCGGAACAGGCGAATGCCCGCCGATACGGCTTTCACGTGGGGCAAATCCTGAATGGCTAACGCGTCTTCGAAAGTCAGTTCCCGGCGAGTGCGCATCTCCTGAGTCATGCGTCCGAAGGTGAACGGCTCGATATGAAACACGAAGATGATATTCGATCCGATGCTGGCGACGAGGTTGCGCACATTGTCATCGAGGCCGCGCCCGATGGAAGACACGCCGATCACTACGGCGACGCCGATGACGATACCGAGCACGGTCAGCGCCGAGCGCAGCTTGTTGCTGCGGATGGTGTCGGTCGCCATGTGGACGATTTCGCCGAATTCGGATTTGCGCAGCATGGGAATTGAGTGATTGCGTAATTTGGTGATTGAGTGATTGAGAGCCAACTCAGCGGAGGGTGGTTTTCAATCACACAATGACTAAATCACGCAATCACCAAATGTCCTACATTTCAAACCGCAGCGCCACAATTGGATCCAGCCTTGCCGCTTTGCGGGCGGGATAGACTCCGAAGAAGACACCAACGCTGGCGGCAACCATTAGTCCCGCGGCGACGGCCCAAAGCTTGATGGCCGACGGCATGCCGATGATCGCGGTTACGCCTTCGGCGATGACCACTCCACTCAAGACTCCCAAGGCTCCTCCGACAAGAGCGAGTGTTACCGACTCAATCAGAAATTGCAGCAGCACATCTTCCCGGCGCGCTCCCAGCGCTTTGCGAATGCCGATTTCGCGGGTGCGCTCGGTCACCGAGACCAGCATGATATTCATGATGACGATGCCGCCGACTACCAGCGAAACCGCGGCAATGCCAATGGTCGCCATAAAAAACGTGTTGCTCAGACTCGACCAGATTCCGAGCAGGCTGGAATTGGTTTCAATCTCGAAGGTGTCGTCCTGTCCCGGCTGATCGTGCCGATGAGCGCGCAGGGCGACGCGCGCCTCGTCGATGGCCTGATTCAGCGGCACTCCCGTAGCCGCGGCCTTCCCCCAGATTTCAATGCTGTTGTTGTGCGCCCCATACTGCTTCAGGTAGACGGTGATGGGGATCATGACGTAGTTGTCGGCGCTCTGGCCGAGCGTCTTGCCCTTTTTCTTGCCGACGCCGATGACACGGTACGTCCAGCCATTGACGCGAATTTCCTGGCCGATCGGATCTAGGCCGGTCAGCAGATGATCGACGATGTCGGTGCCGACAACCGCAACTTGAAGATGATTGTCGACATCGGTTTCGTTGACCATGCGTCCCGAGGTCAGATCGGTGTCGAGGATGACGGCAGTCGACGGAGTGAGGCCCTGAACCGTGGTGTCCTCGATGGATTGCTCGTTGTGCTTGACGCGGCCGGTGCCGGTCATCAACGCGCCAACATAGTCGCAGTGACGGCAGGCCTGGCGCACGGCCTCGTAATCCTCCATGTCGAGATTCTTGCGCTTTTCCGCTCGCAGGTAGCGATCGACGTTGGTCTCGACCTGCGACATTTTCGAGGCGATAAAAACGTCGGCGCCGAGATTGAAGATCTTCTTGGCAACGTAGTCGTTGATGCCGGAGACGAACGTGACCACGGCAATCACGGCTCCCACGCCAATGACGACGCCGAGCAGCGTCAACACGGAGCGCAACTTGTTCGCCCAAAGCGATTGCAGCGCGATTCGGATGGCTTCGCCGATGTTCATCTAGGACTCGCGACTGTGCGCAACTGCGTGAACCGGCAAGTTGGGCCGGCAGGCGCGATATAAGTGTAGCAGCGTGATAAGGAGAAGGGGCTCGCGGCTGGAGCGCGCAAAACGCGGGGATGGGCCGAACATTCGCTAAGCTCAGGCGGCTGGAGTGGCCGTCTGAGCTCGTTGCCTGGTTCCTGACCGCACCGAAGGACGTCGGTGGAAATTTGTAGCAGCCGGACCTGTAAGCCGAATTCACCGGACTGCCCTGCAAATAGACAAGTTGTGTGAGATCAGTCGCGGCGAACTGGCAATGATGTCAAGTTTGGCAGTGTCGGCAGCGTCACACCGGCGTCACAATCCATCGTGCGGCAGGGGCAAATCGATGGACCTTGCATTTTGGTCTGCAATTGTCATTTGAACTCGTTGCATCCGCGAACTAGTCTCTGACGAGCCTTACTTGAGTCCCGGTCGCATGAGACGATCTCGACTGGCTCCGGAAACGCGCGGGAGGAACTTTGAACTCGCGTTTGAACGCCCGGTTAAAGGCGGCTTCGGACTCATAGCCGACTTCAGATGCGACCTGCGCCACCGCATAGCTGGTCGAGCCCAGCATCTGTGCTCCCAGCTGAAGTCGCCAGCGCGTGAGGTAGGCCATTGGAGGCTCGTTGAGGTAATGACGGAAGCGCTCCGCTAGCACCGAGCGTGACACTCCCGCTTCTTTTGCCAGGGAAGCAATGGTCCAGGGATGCGCAGGATTCCGGTGCATGAGCGTCAGCGTTCTTCCGACCTCCGGATCGCGGGCACCGCCCAGCCAACCAGTCTGTTCCGGTGGCAGGTGCGTAATGTACAGCCGCAGTGTTTCGACAAACAGGACTTCCGAAAGCTTTGCCAAAACAGCCTCTCCCCCGGCCTGGGATGCGTCCGCTTGGTCGACGGAAAAGCGGATCGAGCTTTCCAACCATCGACCCGAAGCATCGTTGCGAATGCTGACTTTGAAGACCCTCGGTAGACCGCTGAGAAAGACTTGGCTCAGGCGCGGCTCACACGCCATGTAGCCGCACACGAATTTCGTAACGTCTCCTCCACCACCCGAGCGCGCCAACCTCAACCCCTGGGACAAAATCCGGACCAGTTCCTGCGACAGGTCTACAGGCTTGGTTGGCCTGCCGTTCTCAATAATGTGTGGGTCGCCATGGGGAAAAATCACCACGTCACCCTCATCGAGAGCTAAACGCTCGCCATCTTCCACACGGGCATAAGCGCGCCCTTCCGTAAGCAAGTGATAGATAATCACGTGCTCTGCACCCGCAGCCACGAAGGGCGCGACGCTGCACGATGCCGGTGAGCGAAAGCTCCACGGAGCGGAAAACTCCCCGTTGTAAAACATCGCTCCCTGAAGCTTCACCACCTTCAAGACTTCAGACAGCACATCCATATCAGTCTCCCGCAGAACGCCGGCAAACCTTTCCGGACTCTGGAGCAAGCCATCATACGGCAGTTGCGTCGTGGGCAAGAATGCCGGACGCGCGGACAAGCGCCCGCAGGAATCCTGCCGCATAGTGGCTAGGTCGACACAGCCGAAGCAAAGCATCGCTGGTCGGCTCAAAATTCAAACTACTGGAGGATGAAGTATGACAGTCATTCAAGAGAAAACGATCAAGGAAATCCTCGCCCGGGAGCCACAGTCCTATCCCCTGGCCTCAAGGGTAACAAACGTGCCCGAACCAGCCCGCATAAAGTACTTGCGCCTCGCGTTGCAGCTGGTGGGCCTTACCTTTATTTTCGGAATTTACGCGCTCACCATTGTTTGGCCATCTGGTTGGGTATGGCACACGGGCCACACCTCACACTATCTCCAGATGATCCTGGGCGTTTACGCCACGCTGGGCGTGTTTCTCTTGATTGCGAGCCGCAATCCGCTCGCAAACTTGAGCCTCATCTGGTTCACGGTGTGGTCCAGCGTGGTGCACGCGGGCATTATGGCAGCGCAGTCTTTGGTGAACTCTGAGCACAGAGGACACCTTTTGGGTGACGTCCCAGCCCTGTTGGTTGTGGCGGCGGTCCTTGCGGTTTTGACGCCGCGAGGCACGGCAGCAACCGCCCTTGCCGCGGGCAAGAAATAAATACCTAAAGACGCCGGAGGAAACCGTGAGTACTACTACGACTGCAATGGAAATCGACGGTCTGAAGTCACGCCTGAAAGAAACCTGGATGGCGGGTGACTACGACCGCTTCTCGCGCTACATGGAGCAGGGCGCACGCATTTTCTACGAACAACTCGACATTCCTTCCGGCGGCCAATTGCTCGATGTGGCTTGCGGCTCGGGTCAAGTCTCGCTGTGGGCAGCACGGGATGGAGTGCGCGTCACTGGGGTGGACATCGCGCCGAACCTGATAGAGCGTGCGCAGGCACGTGCCAGAGCGGAAGGTCTCAACGCCCGGTTCATGGAAGGCGACGCCGAAGCGCTCCCGTTTGAAGACGCCAGCTTCGATGTCGTAACCAGCCTGGTCGGCGCCATGTTTGCTCCGCGGCCGGAACTCGTTGCCCGCGAGCTACTGCGGGTGTGCAGTCCCGGAGGCGCCATCGCCATGGGAAATTGGACGCGCGAAGGATTCGTGGGACAAATGTTCAAAACTTTTGCCAAGTTCATAGCTCCGTCGGGCATGCCCGCACCGGTGCTGTGGGGCGATGAGGCTGTGGTGCGCGAGAGGTTGGGCCGCGGGGTCTCGGATCTTAAGATGACGCGACGCCATTACAGCTTCACCTATCCATTCCCGCCGGCTGAAGTGGTGGAGTTCTTCCGCCAGTACTATGGGCCCACCAATCGCGCATTCGCATCGTTGGATGAAACTGCTGCGCGAGAGCTCCGCCAAGAACTGGAAGCGTTGTGGTCCGCACACAATCGCGGAGGGGATGAGCTCACCGTGGTTCAATCGGAGTATCTGGAAGTGATCGGTGTTCGATCTTGAATGATCTTTCACCTTTTTACGGAGGTCCTATGAACGGGCCACGTGACCTGGTCCAACACGTGCGTCCCGGCAAATCGCCCCCGACGCCGGGATAAGCGAAGACTGCTTTGGGTCGGTGATTTCGCAGTTGGGAGAATTATGGTCCTACATGCGGCGCATCCGTCTGATGAATGGCCACGAGCTGTTTCAGTCTATCGAGCAGATCTTTCCCGTCCGCTCCAAGTGCCTGAATCACTTGGGCCGTGAGCAGGGCGTCGTCCTTTTTTCCGACTCTGTAATAGGAATCGCACAGCAAGAAGAGGGCATCGGGATCCGCCGTTCGCGATTTTTCCAGATACTGGATGCCCTCTGACCAGCGCTGCTGCTGGTATCGGATTCCCCCCATTCCGATCAAAGCAAGAGTTTCGGTGGAATCGAGCGCGAGGGCTGCCTGGAAGGAACTCTCCGCCAAGGCTGTTTCTCCACCAGAAAGCTGCACCATTCCGAGGTAGGCCGCGATGGGCGCGGACTGCGGATCGTTCGCTCGCGCAATTGTCAGCACTCGCCTCGCGTCATCCTTCTTTCCCATGCTGTAGTACATGGTTCCGAGCAAGTAAAGTGGCCCTCCTCTTTCGGGCCCGTCAGCAACCGGCAACTTCGCCAGGATTGCCAGAGCCTCCTGCTCTTTATTTGCTTCCAGCAGCGGCTTCACTTGCTTCCAGGCCTGTTCCTCTTCGGGGCTCTTCAGTTCCTTCGAAGTGTCGATGCGGTCCGTCATCGCGTCGAAGAGTCTGGTTTCATCCCGTGCTTCCCTGGTTCGTTCTAGTTGCCGGTATGCTTTCCCGAGCTGAAAGTGGGCCTTAATCAGGGAAGGCTGTAGAACGATCGCGCGTTGGAGTGATACTACGGCATCCTCAAACTGCCCCAATTCCACCTGCGCTCTTCCCAGTCCGTAAAATGCCGGGCCTCTTTCGTACCGGTGCGCCAGCGCGTAGGAGTAGAAATCGCGGGCTTTTCCCCAGTCGCCTAGGTTTGCCCAAGACTCCCCTAGATAAAATGCAGCCTCACCATTGTCGGCATCCCGTTTCAGGGCCGCATCGAAGTTGGCAATGGCAGATTGGAAATCGGTCAATTCGAACTGCGTCCGGGCAATGTCGAAATCAATGCGAGCCAGCCCGGGATCGAGGCGGCGAGCTTTCTCCATCCACGAAAGCCCGTCCTTGCGGTTTTCGATGTTCACCGCCAGGTATTCTCCGTACTTCTGGCAGATCTGTGCATCATTGGGTGCGAGGCTGGCCGCCATGGCAATGGTCTGACGGGCGCGATCCACATCTGCCTCGGCGAAAAAAGCTTCTGCCATGTAGTAGAGAACTTTGACCGTCCCCGGCCGAGCATTGATGCTGCTTCTATAGTTTTCGATGGCCTTGGGCCAGTTATGCTCTCGAAAGAACACCGTGCCCAGTCCGAAGAGAAGATCCGCATCGTCCGGGGAGGTGCGACGTTGCGCACCAGTACTCGTGCCGCATCCTTCTCGTTGCGGTGGACCGAATCCTCAAGATCGAGAATCACGGCATCCGCTCCGTGCAGCGCCGCGTTGATGAAATACCTAGGCTCGCTGCCGGGAACATAAAGTCGCGAACGCCGCATGCGATCGCGCGCGGAAGGCTCGGGAGTCGACAGCCTGTTCGGCAAAACGCGAGTGCCCTCGCCGAGTCCCGCGCGCCGCGCTTTCAATGCGCGCAGCAATCACGAATGGCAGGGCGCTCTCATCATGGATGACCACCCGGGCATGCCTTACCCCGAGCGCTTCGAGTGCTTCCTCAGCCTGTCGGCGGATGGCGTCGCCGTAGTAAGGTTTGACGCGCGATTCGAGTTCAAGGTCAATCCCGCCGCGCTGGCGTGCTTCAATGCTTACCCGCACATCCGAGCGAACGGTCGGACCGCAGTGTCCCGCTTCGCCCACATCCTTTTTCTGTGCGTTTTCAAGTCCCGTATTCATGAATTCTGTATGGCCGCGAACCCGATTGTCGTCGCACAAGCTACGCATTCATACCACCGAGTGTTTGCTTGGTGATCCGACTCCTGGTGAAAAAACCTTAGTTGTGACCAGGGAACGGAATGCAAAATTGTATAACGAGTTCGCAGGCTGTTCCCTTTGCGCGGGATCAGACAGGACGTCTTGAAACGTTTCAATCATGAGCGCTTCCCCAGCCGACCGTCCAGAATTTCCAGCTGACGAGAGCCTTCTCCTGCCAGGCGGAATAAGTCGCCGAAGCTGCCGTTCCGGTCTGATATCCGCTATCCGCTCACTGCCCATCTTGGGCGCAACGGAACCCCACTCCCCCTGAGCGGTCCATGCTGGGAGCCATCAACAGAAGCTTCCCGTGTTCGCCGAGTTTGTATGCCTGCGGGAAGTAGAAGACGGAATCCTGGGGCTGGTAATAGTTGCCTCCTCGCAGAATCCCGCCGCGGGTGTGTTCGTCCTGAAATTCTTCGGTCCACTGCCACACGTTTCCAACCAGATCCATCACGCCAAACGGGCTGGCGCCTTGCGGGTGGGCATCGACCGCATCCGGTCCACGCATGGTCCGCCCGTGGTCGGGAACGGGCACGGCATCCTCTTTCCAGTCATTTCCCCACGGATAAGCGCGGTTGTCTCCCCCTTGGGCCGCATACTGCCACTCCCACTCGTGGGGCAAACGCTTGCCTGCCCAGGCCGCGTAAGCGCGAGCGTCTTCCAGCGAGACCCATGTGACCGGCTTGTTCCCCCATCCCGAGGGATAGTTTCCGTCTTTCCAGTCGCGGAGGAAGTTCAAATCATCTTGGGGATGATAGTGAGTAGCATCAACAAATTTCTTGAACAGCGCGTTGGTCACAGGATACTTGTCGATCCAGTATGACTTCACGTGCATAGGGTGATCGTGAAAGCGGCGTGGCGAATTCTCCCACGGGTATTGCACATCCACTCCGATGTCGTCGAATCCTTCGAGCTCAATGCCCACCACGCGGAAGTGAAAGTCTCCCTCAGGAATCTTCACCATGTCCGCAGGCGATCCCGAAGGTGGCTGGGTGGCGGCGATGGGCACGATCTGTTGCGGCAAGACTTTCCACTCGTGGGAATACGTGGAGAGCGGAGTCGCGCTCAGCTCCTTCATCTTCGATAGCAGCGTCTGAAGGCCAGCATCCGGTGCTCCGGGAGTGGCCAGCAAGGCGCCGTAGCCGTGGGCCTCGACCGGGAAGCTGGGCTCCACCTTGCCCGCCTGATTCTTGGCCGGCTGGAGTTCGACTCCGTGATAGAGATCGAAATAGCGCATGCCGTTTTCCGATGGCAGCTCGATCTGCGGGCCTTCCACGTCGTAATTATTGCGATTGACGATCGTCCAGACGGTCTGCTGTCCCAAGGGCCAACGGCTGGCAAACACTCCGTAGCGCGACATCAGCACCAGTGGCTCCCAGTCGGGACTGATGAGAAACGGAGCCAGTGCGCGTTCCATCGTGGCGATGCGGCGGGTCGCCTCGGCGTCGCGCGGAGTGATTCCGTTCCATATGCCCCATATGTTTTCCCAACTCTCCCAGCCCACACCGTTCACGAAGGCAAACTGCAGGTTATCGTTCTTGTCTTTCTTCCAGCGATCGGAAATGTTCACCTGGTGCCGCGTCTCCAGCCACTTGTACTTGTCCACCATGGGCACAAAGGAATACTCATATTGCCCCCAGGTCGAGTAGGTCCCAGCCCAGGGCTTCGTCCGGGGGATTGCTCTCCGGCTCAAAAACGAGCGGATGACCAGTCTTGTCGGAGGCCAGAAAAAGCCGGCGGAACTCCGTCCTGCGTGTCGCCATTAACGCCGTCCGCTCCGACTTCGGCCATCAGACTGGCAATCGCATCCGGCCACGGCTTCCCCGGATCCCGAGTTCCCTGGTCCCACATCATCATCGGGAAGAGCACGCGCACGCCGCGGCGATGAAAGTCGGCCACCACCTGCCGCACACCGGGGATACCTCCGGGCATCGAGCGAATGAGGTCGAGTTGGTTGCGATCGTCGATTCCCATGTTCGGATACGTGGGCCAGACGAGCACCGCGTCGATACCGCCGTATCGTTTGTCCAAGTCATCAAGATAACGGTCGACCGTGTAGCGGCGGGCAAGCGGATTATAGAAGTAACGGTCTTGGACCATCATCTGCGGCTGGAAAAAGCTGGACTGCGTCCACTTGAGAGCGGGCGAATGTAGCGGGAGCCGTCATAGCCGACGCGAATGCGGCGCTCGTCCCGCCAGCGCCGAAGATCGGACAGCCAGGTATCGTGTTCACTCGGAGTGCAAGGGTCCATTCCACCGAACCATGATCGCCTGTCCCATGGTCCCCGGCTGAAGCAGTCGGGCGAAGGGATCTGCTGCCCATCGGGTGAGAGACCGAACTTCAGCACCAGAATGGAGTGTTTAAAGCTTCGTATTGCGAAGTGGCGGTGTCGCTTGCATCCTGAGCTGAAACCAGGCTGACAGCAACGAGGAAAGTTACTAAGACAGAGGGTGCGATTAGGAATCTCATGAGTGCACTCCCGATGGACCAGCGGCGTACGCCGCAATTTCAAACGTTTCAAATTCGCTGTCAGGGACTTCGGCTGCAAAAACAATCCCGGCGCAACACAGTTCCTTCCCCCGCTTCCCTATGGCGTTGCTCTTGACCGCAGAATTATGTGGTGTGACAACAAAAGCGCAAACTGCACAAGAAAGGACTCTACATTTTGCAGGCCGACAAGCCATTCAACATGCGTCTTCTGGAATCGGTACTCATACTAGGCCTCCAATCAGACCGTCCGCTCTCTTGGAAGCGACGAATTCGTGAGCAGTTCGCAACTCACGGTTCTTGATAGCGCCGGCTATTCTGAACTTCGAAGGTGGTCTCAGAAGTTCCTCCCACTGTTATAGGCACTTCGCGAGTTGCCGCCACTCCATCAAGACCTTCCCATTTTCAGGAGCACTCTGAAGTTGCCTTTGCGAGTGTATGCATGCTGAACGACGGACACTCCGTCCGCTGTGGTGCCGTCGCCAAAGTCCCAGTGATAGCCTGTTGCCGGCACTCCGGTGGGATCGACAATGGCCTGAAACTCCGCACTCTGTCCGATGTCCGAGTTTCCTCCCACGCCTGACGTCAAGTGTGGGAGCCCTGGCCGGAATACCGCTATCGACCAACTTGATGACGCGAACCGATCGCGGAGGCTGATCGACAATCGCGAGTATGCCAGTGTCGATATTCAGCTTCCACTCCGGATGCAGCACATTGGTAGCCGTAGCATTGCCTTTGGCTCGAAAGCCCAACTCGGCCACGTTGAACTTGTGGCTACGTATTGATTCCGTCCAGTTGAAGACGGCCAGCATCGACTGCCGCTCATCTTCGTGCAGGAGGAAGACACTCGGCTGCGTCGTCTTCGTCGCGGTACGTCATCAGGTCGATAGGCATCGATGCGCGTCCCAACCGAACCATATCGAGCAGATCCTTGTTCTGTACCAGTGCCAGACGCTCGGGCTGCGCCCCAAGTGCGGGAAGATCGTCTCCAATCTCGAACATACCCCCTGAAACCGCCGCCAGCGCTATAGACACCCGTGCCTCATCGAGAGTGAGCGGGCGCTGCCCCCCGTGCCAGGACTGGTCATCGACGGTCTGAGTAGAGACGGTGAACGCATCCGGATCTGCGACAAAAAAATTGCGATTCATATAGTAGCGCGCTGCAATACCCGAGGCAGCATCTCTGCTGGCATCGAAGCTATGTCCCGTATCCTGAGAGATACGGCCCGCGTCCACGATTCCAACAGCGTTCAGCATGGGACTGCCGTCCTTGTCGAGCACGACACTCTCGCCGACGGCGCTGCGGATTATTTTTAGACCGATCCGTTGGGCCTCCAAGGCCGTCGTGCTGGGACGGTAGTAGGAGCCCCTCGATGGCCGTGTCATCCATGAAATCCATTTTGAGAAAGCGCAAACCCCAGCCGTAAAGCGTGCTGTACGTCTGCCTCAAATAGTTCTGGGCGCCGGGGTTGGTCGTGTCCAGCACGTAGAGAGGATCTTGCTTATCCGTGACGTAACCAATGTGAATGAGCTGACCGGCGGCGTTATGGAGAAGCCACTCCTTGTGGTTTTGAAACACCCATGCGCGCTCCGATACCTCGAAGGGAGCGGTCCATAACCCGAACGTAAGGCCGTTGTTGCGCACTAAATCCGCAATGTACCCAATGCCGAGCGGAAAGAGCTTTGCGTCGGCGGTCGTGTATTCACCGCGCGCGTATTGGTACCCCTCATCGATTTGAAAGTACGTGTACCCCAAATGCTTGAGATTCTCGGCAAGCCAGTAGGCGTTCGTGCCGGCGGTTCCCTGGTTGAGCCCAAAGTAGTAAGCGGTCCAGCTCCACCAACCGATGGGTGTCGAGGCGTTTACCCGCGCCTTATGCAACAGCCCTACTGCCCGCCCATACTGCTCCAGTTGCGTGTGGTAGTCGGTTCCGACGGCAAACATGAGTCGTTCGGACGAAAGACTCTCGCCGGAATTCACGCGAACGCTCAGATTCACCTGTTCGGACGCCGGCGAATCCTTGAGCGACTCGCCTTTCATGATTTCGGTCGTGCCCGTGCAATCCACCGCATAGGAGGTCGTGCGCGGGTGTCCGCTCGCCTCTCCCTCGGTGGCAAGGTGATACACCGTGAGCCAGCACTCCAACGTCAGGATCGCCATGAACAAACTGTATTGGCTAGTGCGGTTGTAGATCAGTTGGCTGCCTACCGCAAAATGCACCGGCGTCAACTGGTCTGAGTACGAATCTTCACCCTTGTATTCGCGAGCTTTTCCAAGGTCAAGAAGATCCTGCAACAGGCCGGCAGTCTCGCTGAAGCTGTCGGACATAACCCGCTCAGTTTCTTCCGGACCGCCTAAGTGGAGGCCGGCAAGCCGCTCGCGTCCAGCACGCGCATTGCTTGCACTTGCAGATCATTCGTGCCTTGGTTCTGCAGGCTCACCTGCACGTCGCCGAACGGGAGTTGGTCATAAAGCTCAACGGCGTATTTCAAGTCCGGTTGGTTGGCGAGGCCGGTGAAGGCAACATCCAATTTATGCCCGGTGCCCAACTGGTCGCGGAATTCAGAAGAAACAACGTGCGACTGCGGATAGTCGGTGGACCATAGCCATTGATGATCCACCTCCACGCCGATCCTGGCAGAGAAGACCGGTCTCTCAAGTCCCTGTCCCTTCACCTGGTAGACCGCCCCTTTGTTCACAAGCGACACCCTAAGAGCACGACTGGAAATTTCGTAATCGCCAGTGCCTGTCTGCGCGTGGGAAGCAGCCGATAAGACCAAGAGAAGAATCGAACATCCAAGAGTGATTGTTTTTTTCATTGCAGGCCCTTTATCCAGTGCTGAGCATTTGTCCGATAGATCTTCTGCAACAGATCTTGGGGTAGCTTCAAACCGTGCACAGTATGCCCTTCGACTTGGAAAGTCTCGTCGGTCGCGAAGAACCTCCAATCGTTGGCGTATGTTTCCTTCCATTCCTGCACCGACTTCTGCACGTCTGCGTCGGGATTCACATCAAGGTCCGTTCCATAAATGACACGATCCGGGTACTTCATCAGAAAGGCCCGAACCTTCGCGGGATCGCCATACATCAGGTACTCCATGCGCGCGGCAGTATCGACAGCGAAGTTGGGATACTTGTCGAAGTGACGAGCAATCTCGTCCAGATCTTCTCCATGCTCCCGAGGTGTACGCCGACCATGCGCAGGTTCGGATTCTGTTCGAGAACGCGATCACGAGCTTCCAGGATTGCCTTCTTCGAAGGCACGCCCACCTTGTTGAGCATGTGCCATTGCGGATTTTCCATATAGTACTGCGAAAGCGGATCTTTCTTAACGTCGAGCGGTTCCCAAGCAAGGTCGGGCTCCGCCAGGTGAGCGAGTAACGTCTTGTTGTGCTGGGCAATGTCTTGATAAATCGGCTTTAGCTTGGGGTCGTCCGGCAGGACATATCTGCCATTGCTGTCCTTGATCTCCATGCCGAATGTCTTCCAGATTTTCACGGCGATGGCGCCATCGTTAAGGTCACGATTGATCTGCTGCACGCTGTCTTGCGTGAACGCCAGTAAGTCTGGAACTTGTATCCATCAAATGTCGTGCAGAGAAAAACATGGCCATTGCTGGAGTGCACGAGCTTCCAGGCATCATCGATTTGTGGTTGAAGCTGATTCCGCGGCCCCCAGGTATCGTCCACGACCAGGACGTTGAGCACTGTAGTTGCTCCCCTTCTAGCATCGACTGGAATTCCGGGGCCGTCTTGAAGATGTGAACATGGGCGTCGATCGGACGGAGAGCGGCCAACGCTTTCAGCGCATCCTCTTCACTGGTGTTTGATGCGGCCAGCGCGTTGTTTGAGTTCGATGTTCGCAGGGCCACCGCGGCGAACAGAAGAACAAGAAATACAAAGAATACGAGGTGTCTTTTTTGAGCAGTCATGGTCGAGTACTCCGCAGGCAATCAAGAAGCAACTAGTAATCCATAACTTCGTAGAGCTCAATCCAGGTGCCTTCAAAAAAGGGTGCCTGCTTTTTGGCCAACTCGGTATGCTCGGGGCTGGCTTCAATCTGCTGCAAGAACTCCTTCACGGCGGCAAGGTCCGGGAACTGGCGCTGCCAGGTGAGCGTGTTGCCAGGGTCCCGGCCGGACAGTGAAAGCAAGCGCTCGCCCTTGGGCAGAATTCCGCGGGCTTCAGTCGGCGAATTGCTTCTCCAGTTCAATGAACTCATGTTTCTTGGAAGCCTGAAATCGCTGCACTAAACGCATCACAATTGCCAAGACAACCTCCTTTTTGTTGCTTCGACCGAACACTTCCGTTAGCGCTCGACTTGACGACGGTTTTCGACATGCATGAGCGACTTGCCTTAGGACGAGGGCGCCGTGGTCGCGTCTCCGTTGTCGGGTACGTCGAATGACACCAAATCGGCCCGGAAGCCCCGCGTGCGAACGGCGCCATAGGCAATGCCGAGAATCATCCAGATGGAACCTGCGAATCTTGCCCGGTCGGCTCAGATTCAGCCAAAGCATAAGACAGATCGCGAAACCCAGTACAGGCATTGCAAAATCCGTCCACTTTTTCTCTTTTCCGCGCCAGAAGTAATGCGTGAACGAGGCTGCATTGACTCCCATGAACGCGAGCAACGCTCCGAAATTCAGCAATTCTGCAGCGCGCTCGAAAGTCAGAACGGTAGTCCCGGCGAGCGCCAGCAAGCCCACAAACAGAGCGTTCTACGTGGAATTCTGCGCTTGGGCTCGATTGCGCCAAAGAAAGATCTGGGGATCGCATTTTCCCGCCCCATGCCATAGAGCAGCCGCGCAGCACCCAACTGGGACCCCATCCCGGAGCCTATGGTCGCCACGAGAAGAGTTACATTGATTAGTCCGAACATCCACGCGCCTCCCGCGCAACCGCCACGTGCACAAAAGCGGTATCAACGTCAGGGAATGGCTGCGCCCCGGGCCATACGAGTTGAGCCGCGTACACTTCGATCGATGCCAGCGCACCGGCGATCAAACACACCAGAACCGTGGCCAGCAGAATGTTCCGTTTGGGATTCTCGGCTTCTTCGGAGAGAGTGGAAATCCCATCGAACCCGATATAGGTAAGTACAGCGAGCGACGTACCCCCCAAGACTGCCGGCATGGAGAAAGTTGCAGGATCGTAAAAAGGCCGGGTGAAGTACGCGAGTCCGTCGTGGGGAGTGTGAAGCACATAGCGGACTACAGCGAGAAGGAAAAGTACGATCACCACCCCCATTCCGGCAGCAAGCGTTTCGTTGATCCGCGCTGACGTGCGGATGCCGAACAGGTTTAGCCCTGTGAAAAGACCAAGGAACGCCACTACCCAGATTGGGTAGGGAATCTCCGGAGCAAAATTCAAGGCGAACTTGCTGCACAGAATCGTGCACACGATTGGGTTGAGCATGTAGTCCATGGCCATGCTCCAACCCGTGATGTAACCCAGAGCCGGATGTATCTCGCAGCCCACATAGGTGAACGCGGAACCAGCGCTCGGATAAACGCGCGCCATGCGACCGTACGCGACCGCAGTGAAAAGCATGGCGACCATGGCAATGAGCACGGTCGTCACGGCATGCCCGTGTGCCCGCTGACTCATCACGCCGTAGACTGGCATGGGCGCGGTCGGTTGGATGACGATCATCCGTAGAGAATCAGGTCCCACAGCCTTAGTGCCCGCCGCAGCTCAGGACCGCTCGCGACCGCCGCCTGAGTTTCCGCCATAACGTTGTGCTCGACGAGGGAGTCTGGCAAATTCGATTTAGAGCGGCTTTGCCTC
>CAVWHT010000027.1:0-79250 GCA_963754885.1 uncultured Acidobacteriota bacterium
TCGTTGAGCCGAAGGTGCAGCGGTTGCTGGAGAAGCACGCGCTCTCGGTGATGGATGTCTTTGCGGGGCCGGGAGGAGTTGCGGCGCGAGATCGCCACGCGCAGCCTGCCCGCCGATCTGCAAGCCGCGTTTGAAGCGGCCAAGCAATCGTTCGACTCGAATTTCGCCGCGGTCAAAGACAAGCTGGAAAAGCTCGACCGCACCCTGGTCGACGCCGCGGAAACCTCGCGCTCCAAGATGCAGCACCAGTTGGAAAAGCTGTATGCGCAGGCGGCGCGCGCAGAAGCCCAAAAGGTGCAACTACAACGTGGCATGCCGCGCATCTCTGCCAATCGCTCTATCCCGACAAAGGGCTGCAGGAGCGCGCGATCGGGGGGATTTATTTCTTCGCGCGTTACGGCAGAGAATTTCTGCACGAACTGTACGGAATCATCCACTCGGACTGCCACGACCACCAGATTCTGGAGCTGTAGCGTTTTTATTTTCCCTCGCTGGTACCATGCACCTTGCTCCTTTGTAGCGCTGTCATGCTGAGCGAGGATTGAGCGTCGCGAAGCGAAGCTCAACCGCAGTCGAAGCATCCCTACCCAACCCCAAATCCCACCACTTCGAGCGCGCAGCCCAAATCACTCTTTGTGTGCAAGCCAATTTTCCAACTCGCCGAGCGATTCCACGCGGGAAATCCCGCTCGCGGTAAGCCCCGGCAACATCGAAGAGCACTGCCTGCATGCCCGCGCCGCGAGCTCCAAGATAATCGACAGAATACGTCGCCCACGTAGAGGCTCTCGGCGGGATCGGCGTTCATCTCCCGCAGGGCCGCCGCAAAGATGGCCGGATGCGGCTTCTCACGGCCCACAATCCCCGAGTCGGTGATGCTGGCAAAGCAATCGAAAATTCCACAGCGCCGAAGCACCGCATCAATTTTTCCGTCGGCATTGGAGATTACCGCAATCGGGTACTGCTGGCAGATCTTTTCGAGCGCTTCGCGCGTTCCCGGCAGAATCTGGTCCCAGTTGGCGGAGTTCTGCGGGTTTACGACCAGAGTGTCGCGCACCCGGACGTCCGCGGCGTTGAGTCGCTGGAGCAGGTGGGTATGAAACGTCCACCAGAAGCCGTGATCGACCTTACCGCCAATCATGCCCTGATCGAATTCCCGCTTGGTGCGGCGCTCCAGAGCCTGCCAGGCCGCAAGCGTGGGATGGCTCTTCTCGGGCAACGGAGCCAGCATGCGGGCACGATTGGGAAACGGCAGGTGTTTCCCACATCGAAGAAAAGGAACCGCGGTTTGGACATGAATTTCTATAGTAACCAACTCCCGCTGGGAAAAAATCTGAAACGCAGAGGCCGCCGAGGATTCGCTGAGATCGCTGAGGAACCGCTGTAGGCAAACTTCCGCACTTGTTTGACGTTTCAGTGACGGAGCTTGATGGGGAAGATGTGCAGCGAGTTCAGCATCTCCCAGACGAGCAAGATGACGGAGAGCGCGACTACGCCCACGGCCATCAACTCGCCGAAAGAGAGGCCGCGCCGGCCCGGTTCCATGCGGCGGGCCGCCAGACCTAAAATATTGAGAGTCGCGAAGCCGAATACCACGGCCCAAAGAATGTCGTAGGCATCCTGGCGTGACTCGCGATAGAAAACGGCGATCGCGATGCCAAAGAAGAGGGTGGCATTGGCGCGAGCGGCCGGATAAATCGCCACCGCCGCGCGAGTGGTGCGGGCGAACCCAGAAATTGCCGTTACTGCCGCAGATAGAATCATGGGTTGGAAACACGCCCCGAAGGCTGCCTTCCGAGATGCCCTGGAATTGGATATTACATCCTAGGCGGGTTGCTTCCTATACCCAGAAACGGTCAAGAAACCTTCCGGTCAAGAGGCAGGGGATATTGCGTGTGAGTGGTCCTTGGAGAGTTCCCCGGCGATCTGCGGAAAAGCTTTAACCGCTGAGATCGCGGAGGATTCGCAGAGATCGCAGAGAACCTCCGGGGCAACCTGCCGCCGTTTGCTGTATCATTCGCTCAAATGCCCAAGAAGCATGAAAATTTCGAAGTCACCTGTCCGTGTTGCAGCGCAGTATTGAAAGTCGATATCGAAACGCGCGCGGTCATCGCGCATACCGCGGCGGTGAAGCCGAAGACGTTTAACGACATCGAGGCTGCAGCCAAGGCTATGCGCGAGCAGGACAGCCGCCGCGAGTCGATTTTTCAGCAGTCGGTGGAGGCCCAGAAACACGCCTCCGATCTGTTGGAGAAACGATTTCAGGAGGCCTTGAAAAAGGCGAAGGAATCTCCCGACACGGGCAAGCCGATCCGCGATTTCGATCTCGACTGATTTATGCCAGATCGGATGCCGCGCCCGTTGCTTCTCGGCCATCGCGGCGCGCGCGCCCTTCGGTCCATTCCCGAAAATACTCTGGCGTCGTTCGATCGGGCGCTGGCCGACGGCTGTGATGGATTTGAATTCGATGTGCGGCTCACGGCCGACGGATCGGCGGTCGTTTGCCACGACCCGGAGATTGGCGGCATTGAAATTGGGCAGGTTCGCGCTGAACAACTGCCCGCTTTGCCTCGTCTGGAGGACGTTCTCGCCCGCTATCAAGGCGAGGCGTTTCTGGACGTGGAACTCAAAGTTACCGGGCTGGAAGCGACGGTCGCTACGACGTTGCGGAAGTTTCCGCCTCAGCGGGGATTTGTTGTTTCTTCGTTCCTCTCGGCAGTGCTGCGGCAAATGCATGCGCAAGACAGGGCCATTCCTCTCGGATTGATCTGCGAGACGCGCGCTGAACTGTCGCGCTGGAAGGAACTTCCGGTCGAGTACGTGATTCCGCATCACAAACTGGTCGACCCCGAGGGTATCTCGATGATCCGAAACGCCGGGGAAAAAATTCTGGTGTGGACGGTAAATGATTCGCAGGCGATGCACCGTTTTGCGCAGGCCGGAGTGGATGGAATTATTTCCGACGACACGAGGTTGTTGGCGTGCACGCTGGCTGGATTTCACTAGAAGGTCTCATAATTGTCTGCAAAGCAAGCGGCCCTCGGAGGCTAAAGCCCGCGTTTTTACTGACCGGTATCGGCACGGCTGAAGCCGCACCCTTCCCAAAACCAATCCTGTAACGGCACGCTGAAGGCGTGCGCTTCCCGAAACTATTTATGAGACGGCTCTAATCAGCCGCCGCTTCCGGCGCGGAGATACCGGCAGATGGCCGTTGCAGGAACGCCGCGCGTTCGGTCTCGAACGCTTCCAGGTTCGATCCCAGGTCCTGATCGTTCCAACCCATCGCGGCGCCGATGCGCAAGGCGGCCTCGCGACTGCACGATTCCGACCAGCAAGCGCCGAGCGCGACCGGAACGCGGCGCAGCAACACGTCGGCTAGAGTCACGGCAAATTCGCTGCGGTAGGCTTCGATCACTTCGGCCACGATGTGAGAGGAGTGCGGACAGATCGGCGCCCGGAATTCCGCGCTGACCAAGGCCATGCGGGCGATCTCCATAGCGCGGTGGCCGTGCCATTCCATCAGGCCGCGAGCCGTCTCTTCGCTCAGCGAACCGGCTTGCGCGATTTGCAAAACTTCCTGGTCCACCACCGGATCGAGAGCGCTTCCCGGGCCCACCGCGAAAGCGGTCGGCTCTTTCACGGCGATGCCGATTTTGCGCGCGCACTCGCGCGCCAGCGGAGCCGCGGTGGTCAACTTGCCGCCAATGATTGAGATCAGCCGCGCCGCGCCGTCGTCGGCATGGTCGTGCAGGAAATGCCGCCGGGTGACAGAAGATGGCTTGTTTCCGGGGGAATTCGGCAAAGGGCGCACGCCCGCGAATGCATACTTGATCTGGCTCGGCGACAGCCGTGCCTTGGGAAACAGCTTGGCCGCAATGCGCAGCAGATATTCGATCTCCTCTTTCGACGGCGCGGTGCGCGAGGGATCGCCATTGTCGGGAACTTCGGTCGTGCCCACCAGGACCTGCTCATTCCACGGCAGAACGAAGACGGGACGACCGTCGTCGGCCTCGGTGTAAAGGGCTGCGTTGGGAGCGCCGGAAAAACGCGGCAGCACGATGTGCGATCCGCGCACTCCGCCCAGCATGGGCCTGCGGGTGCGGACCGTTGAACGCTGGCAGATGCGGTCGGCCCACGGTCCGGTGCAGTTCAAAATCCATCCCGCATCGACCCGCTGGTCTTTTCCCGTGATGCGGTCGCGAAACAGCACGCCGCGGGCGCGTCCCTGGGCAACGTCAATGGCCAGCACCTCCGAATGATTGCGGACGACAGCTCCCGCCTCGGCCGCTTCCGTCATCCACTCGGCGGTGAGCCGCTCGGGGAACTCGCACTGCGCATCCTCGTAATTGAGCATCTGCCAGTGATGGCCGGAATCGAGGGCGCGCTGAACCCGCGCCAACTCCATTTCGCCCAGGTTCTCCGATTTTTTTCCGGCAATGCGCCGGTAGAGCCAGAGGCCAGCGCGCACCATCATGGCGCTGCGTCGGCTTTGCTCGTTCAGCAAAAAGAGAAATTGGACGGGATGGACCAGGTGCGGTCGCTCGCGCAGCAGGCGTTCGCGCGCCCGAACCGACTCGCGCACCAGGCCGATCTCCCCATGCTCCAGGTAGCGCAGCCCGCCGTGGATGATGCGGGTGGAACGGCTGGTCACGCCCGAGGCAAAATCATTCTGCTCGAGCAGCAGGGTGCGCTTGCCGGCGCGGGCACACTCCCGCGCCACAGCTACGCCGTTGATTCCGCCTCCAATGACCACCACGTGGAAGTGCTGTCCATCTAATAAGGCCCGGGGTTTGACGGCTAAGGTCATGAATGGGGTTAGAAAAAGAGCGTCCCAACAACAGGCTCTAGGCCGCCGGGAGATACCGTTGCACGCCCATTGTTCTGATTGTGCGCCTTTGCGCGGCAAAGATGAAGGTCACGATAGTCCCACATGTGTGCGAGCGCGATTCCACTCGCGACAGTGGTGGAGTGGTGCCGGAAGTAACGTGACCCGGCATTCGCAAAATGAGCGAAGTCGTGTCGGATTTTAGGATGCGGCGTCGAGTGGACCGGTTGGCGAGTTCTCGCACGTGTGCCGGCCGCGTTGCTTGTAGCCTCTCCAGTCATTTACATTGGTTGCCGAATGCCCACTACAGGAGAACGGTTTGAACGGGCGGTCGCCATCATGGAGCGGCTGCGTGCCCCCGGAGGATGTCCCTGGGACCGCGAACAGACCTTCGATTCCATCAAGCCTTACACCCTCGAAGAGACCTATGAGGTTCTAGAGGCGATCGATAATCGCGATTGGCCTGAACTAGCCGGCGAACTCGGGGATTTGCTACTGCAAGTGCTGTTCTACGCGGAGATGGCGAAGGAACAATCTTCCTTTTCGATTGACGACGTTCTGGATCGCCTTTCGAGCAAGCTGATCAACCGCCATCCGCATGTCTTTGGCGATGTGAAGGCCGATACTTCCGCCGAGGTCAAGCGCAACTGGGAAGCCTTGAAGGTGGAGGAGAAGAAAAAGCAGGGCGCAGCTGGCGCGGGCTCCGCTGAACATGAAAAGCATTCGATTCTTGCCGGAGTTTCTTCCGCCATGCCGTCGCTGCTCGAAGCTTACAAGCTGAGTTCACGGGCTGCGCAGGCCGGTTTTGATTGGCCCAATATCGACGGACTGTTCGACAAGCTGCACGAGGAGACCGAGGAGTTGCGCGAACAGCTCAAGCAATTTCCTGCGCCCGGTCCGCGTCCGCAGGGACGGGGAGTCGCGGGATCGGGCCGTGCGGTGATTTCTGAGAACCTGCAAGCGCGTCTCGAGGAGGAAGTCGGCGACTTGTTTTTTGTGCTGGTGAACGTTGCCCGGTATCTGTCGCTCGATCCGGAATCGGCTTTGCGGAAGACCAATCGCAAGTTCAAGCGTCGCTTTCAATGGATGGAAGAGCGGCTGCATGAATCCGGATGCACGCCCGACCAGGTTTCCATGGAAGAGCTGGAATCGTTGTGGCAGCAGGCAAAGGAGCACGAGAAAGTGTCTGCGGAGAAGACCGCGTGAGCGCCTCGATCGAACTCCGCCGCTGTCATGGCATCGAAGAGTTTCGGGCCTGCGTTGCGTTGCAGAAGGAAGTCTGGAATTTTACCGACGTTGAACTTGTCCCCTTGCGCATGTTCGTGGTGGCCGACAAGGTGGGCGGGCAAGTCATGGGCGCCTTCGACGGCGGCGTCATGGTCGGATTCGCGCTCTCCGTGCCCGGTACGCGCAGTGGGCATGTTTATCTGCACTCGCACATGCTCGCCGTCCGCAAAGACCATCGCAACGGCGGACTCGGCCGGCGTTTGAAGCTGATGCAGCGCGAAGACGCGCTGGCTCGCGGCATCGAGTTGATCGAATGGACCTTCGATCCCCTCGAAATCAAGAATGCTTATCTGAATATCGAAAAGCTCGGAGCGGTTGTTCGGCGGTATAACATCAACCAGTACGGCATTACTTCGTCTCCGCTGCAGGGAGGCTTGCCTAGCGACCGCCTCATCGCCGAATGGTGGCTGAGGTCAAAGCGGGTTGAAACCCTGCTGGCCACAGGAAAAAATCCAGCGATCGTCAGCGAATCCAGCATCGAAGTTCCAGCCCAGATCTCTAACTGGAAAACGACGGCTGAGACGCGCGGCATAGCTCAACAGGTGCAGGAACGCAACCGCGAACAGTTTCTTCGCGCGTTCTCGCATGGACTGGCCGTGCTGGGCTACGAGCGCGACTCCGAGGGCAACGGCAAATTCCTGCTGGGCCACTGGGACGAAAAATGGTCGTATGCTTCGGAAGGGTAGCATTTCAAGTTTCAAAGTGACAAGGTTTCAAGGTGAATCCTTGAAGTTGAACTTTACGTCGTAAAACTCTGAAACCTTGAAACCTTGAAACCTTGTCACTTTGAAACTTTAAACATGAACATTGAAGCCATCACGCTGCGCGAAATTCACATGCCGCTCGTCCATTTTTTCGAGACGAGCTTTAGCCGAACCTATAGCCGCCGCATCCTGCTGGTCACGGTGCACAGCGAGGGGGTCGAGGGCTGGGGCGAGAGCGTGGTGGGAGAAGATCCGTTTTACAGCAGCGAATGGATCGAGAGCGCGTGGCCCACGATGACGCAATATCTCATTCCCGCGCTGCTGGGAAAGAAGATCGAGTCGGCGCGCGAATGTCCCGCGCTGTTCGCGAAAGTCCGCGCGCACCGCATGGCGAAATCCGGCCTGGAGAACGCGCTGTGGGAGGCCGAATCGGCGCAGCGCCAGCAGCCTCTGTGGAAGTTGCTGGGCGGAACGCGGCGCGAGATTGCGTGCGGCGTTTCCATCGGGATTCAGGACTCGATCGAGCAGTTACTGGAAAAGATTCAAATCGAGTTGGCGGCTGGCTACCGGCGCATCAAAGTCAAGGTAAAACCCGGCTGGGACATCAACGTTCTGGAGCGCATCCGCTCGCGCTGGGCCGACATCACCTTGAGCTGTGACGCGAACTCCGCCTATACCCTCGATCAGGTCGAGCACCTGCGCAAGTTCGACCAGTTCAACCTGTTGATGATCGAACAGCCGCTGTGGAACGACGACATCTACTATCACGCCCGCCTGCAAAAAGAGTTACGCACTTCGATTTGCCTCGACGAATCCATCGTCAGCGGGCGCAGTGCGGCGTTTGCGGTCGAAACGGGCGCCTGCCGCATCATCAACGTCAAGGTCGGACGGGTCGGAGGATTCTCCGAAGCCTTGAAAGTGCACGATGTCTGCAAAACTCACAATATTCCGGTGTGGTGCGGAGGCATGCTCGAAACGGGCATCGGGCGGTCGCATAACATCGCGCTTTCCACGCTGGAGAATTTCCGACTGCCGGGTGACGTCTCCGCCTCCAAGCGTTATTGGAAAGAAGACATCATCGATCCAGAGGTTCAAGTTTCTCCCCAGGGCATGATCGCTATCAGCGACCGCCCCGGCACCGGCTATCGAGTCAAAACTGATTTGATTGAAAAGTTAACGGTGCGAAAAGAAACGCTGCGAGCGTAAGCGGAGGCTAGCGTGACGCCTGGCTGGTCTCGACGCTGCGGAACGCGCTAATATTCTGCGCCAGCTTTTCCTGCTCCGTCTTCAGCATCTCGACCGCGCGCGCAAAGGGTAGATCCTCCGGCAAGCGGTGGAAATTACTGAATACTTCGTCGGACGACAGATTCAGGCTCTTCACCAGCAAAATCTTTCCCGTCATGCGCAAGCTCATTTCCGTGACGACCCAATTGCCGTCTCCGGCATCGGCCTGCTGCACGCGGAAACTACCACCTTTGTCGAGGCGTCCGAAAATTCCCCAGCCGAACGACACCTCTCTATACAGAGTGCCGTCGAACCGCGCCAGGCGATGGACCACGGGGTCGATCAGCACATCTCCCTCCATGCCCTGCAGCACTTGCTCCACGGTCGACGGCGGCGAATAGGACGGATTGGGTTTGAAATGCAGCCGCACTAACTGATCACCGGATTTACCCAGCCTGGGTTCGGCATCTTCGGTCCCGGCGTACTCATACAAGAACGCATCCGGCAGCGCTTTGACGATGCGCAGCGTGCGATCCAATTCCTGGTTACCGTATTCCTGTTTGCGCCGCAGTTCGGAGGGACTACTGGCCAGCCGCGCAAGTTTGCCGACCTCGGCGCGTTGCTGCTGCGGGCTCAGCGGATGGTCGCTGTCCCCGAAGGCGACACTGGTCACCGCCTCATTGGCTTCGACGTAGACCCTGTCCTGCACGTCTTTTGAAGTTTGCTTCCGCGAACAGAACATGAATTTTACCGAGCGATTATTGGCCGCGGCCACTTCGTTCGCGATCGTGGCTCGCACCAGTTCCTGCGGAGACATCTGGGATCTCCGGGAATCCTGCGCCGAAACCGCAGCGGCGGGCGCTATGACCGCGATCGCTAGGACTAGGATGCAAACCCTTGACACATGCGCCCCTCGCGTTGCCTCCCGTCCATCCATGTTGGCTTAGGTGTCGGCAACGGCACGCGAGGTTGCACACAGCGAGAACAGAGTTTCTGGAGCGAAGTCGTAGACTTCTCATGTGTGAAAAATTGGGCGCTGGGTGTGTAAATCTGAATGGGTGATGTAAGGTTAGAGCCTCGCGCCGTCTACGGGATCTTTCCCGTGGCCGTGGGTTCCGACGACGAGGCATAAGCCAGTTTCTCGCGCTCCGTCTTCAACAACTCGACGCCTTTAGCGAAGGGGAGATTTTCGGGCACGCGCTGGAAGTCACTGAGAACCTCATTCGAGTTCATCGAGATGCTTTTGAACAGCAGGATTTTTCCGGTCATCTTTAGCGCCATGGCGGTGATTTCCCATGCGCCCTGGCCCACGTCGGCCTGCTGCACGCGAAAGAATCCGCCTTTATCCAGGTGACCGAAAATGCCCCAGCCAAACGAGACCTCGCGAAAAAGAGTTCCGTCGATTTTCGCGATCCGCTTCTCGTTGATGTCAATCAGCAGGTAACCCTGCATGCCGGCAAACACCTGCTGCTCGCGCGACGGCGGCGAATAACCCGGATTGGGGGCAAAATTCAGCCGCACGAGTTCATCTCCAACCTTTCCCAGATTCTGCTCGCCCGCTTGCGTGCCCGCGTATTGGTAACGAAAGGCGTTGGGCAAAGCCTTGACCATACGCAGCGTCCGATCTGCATCTTCTTTTTCGCGCGCACGCTTCTTGCGAAGCTGTTCGGGATTGTTTACGAGCCAGGCCAGGTGATCGTTTTCCGCCTTCCGCTGTTCGGGGGAGAGCGGCTGGTCGTTCTGCGCAATCAGAATCCCCGCCATGGCGTCGTTGGTTTCCACGTAGAGGTGGGTTTGCGTCCCCCGCGGCGTCTGTTTGCACGAGCGGAACATGTGCTTGATCGCAGGGTTGTTGTTGGCCGCGACTTCATTGGCGACGGTCTCACGCACTAATTCGGCGGGAGAAATCTGCGGTGTTATCGATTCCTGGGCCCCTGCCTGCGCCCATGCCTGCACCCATGAAAGACTGGCGGCAAACAGCACCACCGCAGCACCGCACGAGCCTGCCACAGCCGCTGCTATTCGTCTTTCTTTCGCGAAAGCCATCTGGTGATTAGTGTAGCAACCAGGGAAGGATGGTTGCACGAAGCCCACCGTTGTGCTTATCTCGCCACTCCCGGGCGTTGCGGATTGCTTGCCGCTAGTTCATCCAGTTGGGTATAGTCGATGGGTGCGATGCAGTGGTCCCGGCACCTGCCTTCCCAGCGTCTTGGTGGTGCAGTTTCCGCTACTTTAAAAGGAGAACATATGAGTGCTCCCTTGTCGGCAGACTTGGCGCAGATTGGCAAGTCAGTAGTCATCAAAGGCGAATTGTCGGGCAGCGAAGACCTTTACGTGGATGGTCAAGTTGAGGGCACGATTGCGCTCAAAGGCAATAGCTTAACCGTCGGGCCCCACGGGCAGGTCAGAGCTTCGGTCGAGGCCAAGGGCGTTGTGGTGCAGGGCAAACTTGAAGGCAACGTGCAGGCCAGCGATCGCGTCGAATTGCGTAAGTCCGCGGTGGTGACTGGAGATATTTCCACGCAGCGCATCTCCATCGAAGAAGGGGCGTACCTGAAAGGCAAGGTTGACATTCAGGGGAAATCGGAAAGAGCCGCAGGAAAGTAACTACTAGAGTTTGGATTGGTGAGTTAAAGTGTCACTTTCAGCTGTTAATTTTCGACCCAGAACATGGGTCGCCACTGACGGGGCAGTCAACGTCTGATGGCAACAGTCAGTCAGAACTTCATGAAGCTTTTTCGGGGCTCATCGGGGCGCACGCCGGCGGAAGCGCCGGAGGTTGCGCAAAAACTTACCCGCCGTTCCAGCGGCCTCGGCGAACTGGGGCGGCTCTGGGAGAGCGAGACGCCATTGTGCGTGCTCGACCTGGGATCGACTTCGCCCTCCAATATTCGTTTCTTCACGGAGCGCAGCCACAAGATTTACAGCGAAGATCTGCTGGTCGCCTCCACCGAGCCTCACCTGGTCACGAAAGACGAGCAGGGAAACGTGATCCTCGACAGCCGCAGGTTTCTGGCCGACAACCTGGTGTATCCCGCTGCGCACTTCGATGTCGTGCTGTGCTGGAATCTTCCTGACTATCTGGATGAGAGCCTGGTGCGTCCGGTGATGGGACGGTTGTGGTCGGTGCTGAAGCCGGGAGGCATGCTGCTCGCCTTCTTCCATACCAAAGATGCGGGACCCGATTCTCCCTGCTACCGTTTTCACATCGTCAATAAAGACACGCTGGAAATGCAACGCATCGTGCTGCGGCGCGAGACCCGCCGCGGACCGACCGGAGCCGTTCACACCGCGGTCAGCGACGGCTTCCGCCTGCAGCGCGTCTTCAACAACCGGCATATCGAAACGCTGTTCCGCGACTTCGCGTCCATCAAGTTCTTCTTGGCCAGGGATAATGTGAGGGAAGTGCTGGTGGTACGGTAAGGTTCTTGCGGGATCCCTAGGCAGTTGTCGCGTGATCTCGACAGTTATACTTCCATGGATTTAAGGAGAAGCGAGGATTTTCCGCATGCCAAGGTCTGCCAAGCACGCTAATCCCCTACAAAGGGTTCCGAAGGGCCAACCCCATCCCTACAAGACGTATGAAGATACGCCGCTCTGGAGAGCTATCGATAAGGCGATTGGCGATCTAGTGCGCAACCAGGACCTAGCTGAGGATGAGTATCACGATTACATCGTCGGCTATATTTGCAAGGTCGTAAATCGCCGCTGCGATGCGATCGTGAAGCAGCTCAAGAATCCAAGTTAACCGCTGGCTTAAGAAAGCTCATCGCGATACACGGGTTTGTGCCCTCGTTGCTTCCTTCTTCCACGCGATCACTCCCATACGAAATAAATAATGTCGCGAGATGTCGATCCTTCTGCGGTAGTCGATTCCATCCGAAAGAATCGTGCGGATTTCCTCCGGCGCGTAGGCTCGTTTCACCGATGCGACTCCGTCCACCCGTGAGACGTAACTACGCATCAGGGGAAAGCCGGCATAGACCAGCGCCAGATGCAGCGGATGTCGGATCAGATCGTTGATCAGGAGCGCGCAGCGGCTCACGCGCAAAGCTTCGGCGGCGAAGATCGCTAGTTCCTCCGGTTCCAGATGATGCGCGAACAGGCTGCAGGTCACAAGGTCGAAAGAACAATCCGCAAAGGGAAGTGCGAGCGCATCGGCCACCACGGAATGATTTCCCGGCAGCAGGTGCGAGCGGAAACGGTCGAGTAGCGTGACTTCCAGTGTGATGCCCTGGCGCGCCAGTTGCTCGCCCGCGAGTTTCGGGACCTCGCCAAATCCTGACGCCACTTCGAGCACGGAGAACCGCTTGCAACCTGTTGTGGCGGAAACGCGTTCAATCAGGCTACGGGTGGTGGCGACCCCGCCGAACCACCGATTGATGCGGCAAATATCGCGCAGGGAAGCCTCGACTTCGCAGGGAGGACAGGTTGCGGAATCGAGGATCTCTGGCGTGGTTACGCGCTGCATGGCTTTCGCCGAGATAGTGTAGACGACTTGCCCGCTGGAGTTGTAATCCGGAGGTCAACAGAGGGCCGCGCCGATCGCGACCCGTGCCGACAGCGAGCGCAAGATGCGCTCGCGACAGCCGGCGAGACGCCGGCGCTACGGTTCGTTTTCCAGGCGGCGAGAAAAGTCGAGCTGTGCTCGACCGGACAGCCGAGGGCGGCTGTCCCCACACGAAGCATCGAGAGGCGGCTGTCCCCACATAATGCTCATTACACTTCAGCTAGTTCTTCTTCCAGCAGTTGTTTGTTGTAGAGGTCGCTGTAGTAGCCGTTCCGGGCCAGCAGTTCGTCGTGGGTGCCGGTTTCGACGATGCGTCCGCCATGGAGCACGGCGATGCGGTCAGCGTTGCGCACAGTAGAGACGCGGTGCGAGATGAAGATGGTGGTGCGGCCGCGCATCACGTCGCGCAGGTGATTGAGGATCTTGTCTTCGGTGTGCGTGTCGACGCTGGAGAGCGCGTCGTCGAGGATCAGAATCTTCGGATTGCGGATGAGCGCGCGCGCAATGGCGGTGCGCTGCTTCTGCCCGCCGGAGAGCGTGATACCGCGTTCGCCCACCATCGTTTCGTAGCCTTCGGGAAAGCTTTCGATATCGGCCGCAATGTTGGCGGCATCGGCGGAATTGTGGATCTCGGCGTCAGTCGCCGAATCCACGCCCAGAGCGATATTCTCGCGAACACGCTCGCTGAACAGGAACGTTTCCTGCGGAACGAATCCGATGTTCTTGCGCAGCGAAGCGAGCGTGAAGGCGCGGATGGGGCGTCCATCGATGAAGACCATTCCGGGCGCGGCGTCGTAGATGCGCGGAATCAGGCTCACCAGCGTCGTCTTCCCCGATCCGGTGGGGCCGACAATGGCGAGGCTGCTGCCTGCGGGCACGCGCAGCTTCCCGATCTGCAGAACTTTTTTGTCGCCGAAGCTGAACTCGAGCCCGCGGAACTCGATCTCGCCTTCGATTTCCTGATCCTGCGCGCCGGGGAGGTCCTGAATCTCGGGCTTTTCCTGCATGATCTCGTTGATGCGAATCAGCGAGGCCGTGCCGCGCTGGAAAATGTTGATGACCCATCCCAGCGCGATGATCGGCCACGTCAGCTGCATCATGTAGGTGCTGAAGGAGACGAATTGTCCAACGCTCATGGAGCCGTCGAGCTTCAGCGTGGTGGTGATTCCCGGGTGCGCGGCGATTAGAGTAGTCACCCGGGTCAAGGTGGATTGTCCGGTGAGCACTTCGCGCCCGCCGAGCCACAGCACCAGCACCACCGCGCAGCCCAGCATGAGTTCGAGCGTGGGCCACAACATTCCCATCAGGCGAACCAGCTTTAGGCTGCGGCGGATGTACTCCTGGTTTTCCTTCTCGAAGGCTTTGATTTCGGCTTCTTCCTGCACGTAGGCGCGGATCAGGCGCGCACCCGAGAAATTTTCCTGCGCTCGGGCTGAGATGTCGGAGAACATCGCCTGGATGCGTTCGAAGCGCTCGTGAATGCGCCGACCGAAGGTTTGGATCACGATGCTGACCGCGGGCAGCGGCAGGAAGGTGAACAGCGTCAGCCACGGGCTGATGGAAACCATGAAGGCCAGCGCGCCGGCGGTGTAGACCAGTGTGTTGGCCGAATACATGATGGCGGGGCCGAGCAGCATGCGTACCGCGTTCAGATCGTTGGTGGCGCGCGCCATAATGTCGCCGGTGCGATGGCGCTGATAATAGGAGTAGCTCAGGCCTTCGAGGCGCGCGAACAGATCGTTGCGCAGGTCGAATTCGATGTCGCGCGAAACGCCGATCACGACCCAGCGGGTGAGGAACTGGAAGATTCCCTTGGTGACCGCGATGGCCAGCAGCAGTCCCGCATACTCCAGAAGCTTGTGGCGAGTCACGCCTGTGTGCAGATCGTCGGCCGCTTTGCCCAGAACCAGAGGGAAGAGAATCCAGATGCCGTTGGTGAGCAATACACAGAGCGAGCCAAAGGCGTATTCCCAGCGGTAGCGTTTTACATAGGGCAGCAGCGGGCGCAGGTTCTTGGGAAACATCAGATTGAGTAGATGAAATTCTAGCAGGCGCGGTGCAGAATTCTGGCGATGACTTGGTGTGGAGCGGGCATTCCTGCCCGCTTGCCTGCAGCACCACAGAAGCAGCGGGCAAGAGTGCCCGCTCCACACAGAGTGCCCGCTCCACACATTTTCACGGAACATAGGACGGTTGTTGAGCGTATCTTCAACTGATGGCGAGTCGTGATCCGCGGAGCTGAACCTGTGAAGACTCTGAAAGCTTCTCTGCTGGCAAGCGCATTAGGAACCGGAGCCTGGATGCTCGGCCTGACCCACAAGATGTGGCCGGCTCATCCACAGCTGGCTGTTTTCTTTCTGACCCTCGGCGCAACCGCCATCCTGATGTACGTCTGGCCCGAGCCGCAGAAATAGCGAGCCTTGCAACGATTACGCGGTATGCGCAAACCGCCGCAGTCCGAGCCAACTTGCTCTGACGGCGAGCATCGGCAGTTCATTCAGCCACGGACTCTTCCCAACTGCTTGCAGGGTCCTCCATCTGCGCAACCGTTGAAAGCGGGCGTTCATCTGTTCCAGTTGCCCGTGAGTCAATCGCTCGGACAGATCGATGGCGCGTTCCTTGTTCTGGACGAATTTATAGTTCAAGCGCGACCAGTCCATTACTTTGTCATTGACCAGTCCGCGCTGCTGGGCGAGGTCCCAGACCGGGGTGTTGGGAAGAGGACTAAAAATATTCACGTCAAACAGGTCGATGGGCAATGTTCGAATGAACTCATAGGTCTGTTGCATTTCCGCTTCGGTTTCGTCCGGGGAGCCGATGATGAAATCGGCATTGACCTGCATGCCCGCTTCTTTCATTAAGATCACCGCGCGCCGATTTTGCTCCACGGTCACGCCCCCTTTGAGGTAGTCCAATATCCTTTGCGAGCCGCTCTCTAACCCAAACTTGACGGAAACCACGTTCATCGCGCGCAGCGTCCGGACAACCTCGGGCGTAACGTGGTTGGCCCGGCACCAGCAGGAGAAGCGCAAACGCTTGTGAAATCCCCTCTGCTGCACTTTTTCGCTAATTTCCCGCAAGCGGGGCAGATTGGAAACAAAATCATCATCGGCAAAACGGACAACGCGAACCCCGCGAGCCACCAATTCCTCCAGTTCTTCGAGAATATAGTCGGCCGAGGCGTACCGTATTTTGCCCCACAGGCGTGACGTGGCGCAGAAAAGGCACTTGTAGACGCAGCCACGCGCCGTATGCACATAGGTCCGGTAGCTGTAACCGATCAGTGCTCGCTGGGGATGCGGCAGATCGTCCAGTTTGGGCAACACCGGACGAGGTTCAGTCAGTTGTCGCTCCCCAAACGCGATTCCCGGTATTCGCTCCAAATCAGTCGGATCGAACCGGCCGGTTGCGAGAAAAAGCTGAAGCAAATCGACAAATGTTTGTTCCCCTTCGCCAATGCAAGCGACATCCATGGCTGGAGTCAGGCTTCGGGGAAGGCATGAGATGTGCGGGCCGCCGACGATGACGGCGATGCCTCGCTTCCGGGCCTCGCGCGCATATTGTTCCGCGTAGCCGTAATTGTGTGTTACCGAACTGACCGCCAAAACGTCGGGGCGGTGCCGCTCCAGCAACGACACAATGGGACCGATGTCCCAACGGAATTCCACGCTCCGAGGCGGGAGACGCGGCTCGGCGTACGCGGCCAAATATGCCGGCCACAAAGGTGCGTACAGATTGTGGGGTAGAGCATGGGGATTGACCGCGGCGGTAAATAAGACCTTTTTCATTGCTCGCCGCTCCACTCCCTGTGCGGGCTGGGTCGGACTCCAAGGTTCTGTGCCGGATTGGACCATGCGATTATGGCCGCTCTGCAGCAAAGCGCAATGGGACAAAGGTGCTATCCATCATGATGAGGGATTGCACGCCTTCGCTGGGGAATACTGGGAGCAAGAGCCAATCTATTTCAAAACGTTGTTTTGCTGGGTACCTTCTCAGACCGCGCTGCATCCACAACAGGACGACTCCTATGGGAGGGCTTTGGAGAATCTGGCAAGAACTTCATTGAAATAGGCAAGACGCTCGAGGGTCGGGAAACTATGCTTAGGCTTGCGGTGCCGAAGAGACAGATGGTATTTCGCAGCGCAGAAGAAACGGAGACACAATGCAAAAACGCAAGTTAGGAAAGAGCAACCTGGAAGTTTCCACTCTCGGGTTGGGCTGCATGGGAATGAGTTTTTCCTACGGCCCGCCCAAAGACAAGAAGGAGATGACGTCTCTTCTGCACGCCGCGGTCGACCGTGGCATTACCTTCTTTGACACCGCCGAAGTCTACGGCCCGTTCACGAACGAAGAGCTCGTGGGCGAGGCTCTTGCCCCGTTCCACGGCAAAGTGGCGATCGCCACCAAGTTCGGATTCGACCTGAGCGGCGGCGATAATCGGCCAGGAGCGGCGGCAATCAATAGCCGGCCGGAGCACATCAAGCAGGCGGTCGAAGGGTCGCTCAAGCGGTTGAAGGTCGATGTCATCGACCTGCTTTATCAGCACCGGGTGGACCCGAACGTGCCCATCGAAGATGTCGCGGGCGCGGTGAAGGAACTGATTCAAGCCGGCAAGGTCAAGCACTTCGGAATGTCGGAGGCAGGGGTGAAGACGATTCGCCGCGCCCACGCGGTGCAGCCGCTCACCGCGCTGCAGAGCGAATACTCTTTGTGGTGGAGGAAGCCGGAGCAGGAAGTGATCCCCATGCTGGAGGAACTTGGAATTGGTTTCGTGCCGTATAGCCCGCTGGGCAAGGGATTCCTGACGGGAGCGATCAAAGAAGATGCGAAATTCGACAGCACCGATTTCCGCAGCACGCTGCCTCGCTTTACGCCGGAGGCTCTGAAGACGAACGTGGCGCTGGTCGACCTGCTCGGCAGGATTGCAAAAAAGAAGAAGGCGACACCGGCGCAGATCGCGCTGGCTTGGCTGCTCGCGCAGAAGCCGTGGATCGTTCCCATTCCCGGCACGACCAAACTCAACCGCCTGGATGAAAACATCGGAGCGGTGTCGATCCAACTGACGGCCGACGATCTGCGGGACATCGATGCTGCTGCGGCGCAGATCCCACTGGAAGGCGCCCGCTATCCGGAACGCCTGGAGAAAATGACGGGGTTATGAAGGGTAAATCCGGTTCAAGGCGCTGTGAGGATGAGTCCCGATAGCAAGGCAACTGAGGAATCGAGAAATGGATATCAAGAGAGTTGGCACGCAACCTTCCGCCAAGGGGCCGGCGGATTGGTTCACGGGCATGGTGCGGATCGATCCGCTATTTCAGGCGCCTGATCCGGCGTTTGTTCAGGGCGCGAGCGTCACGTTCGAGCCGGGCGCGCGGACGGCATGGCATACGCACCCGCTGGGGCAGACTCTCGTCGTTACGGCGGGCTGCGGCCGGGCGCAGCGCTGGGGCGGGCCGATCAAGGAAATCCGGCCGGGTGATGTGGTCTGGTTCCCGCCCGGCGAGAAGCACTGGCACGGCGCCACGCCGACCACGGCCATGACGCACATCGCAATCGTAGAAAAGCTCGACGGCAAAAGCACCGACTGGATGGAAAAGGTCACCGACAAACAATACACAGGAGGAAGTAAGGCATGAGTAAACAGCCTTCAGCAGCACAGAAAATGATCGGCGACTTCGCACCCAAACTCGTCGATCTCACAGATCGCGTACTCTTCGGCGAGGTTTGGGAACGCTCGGAGCTTTCCAAGCGTGATCGAAGTCTCGCAACCGTGGCGGCGCTGGTTGCGATGAACCGTCCGGATCAGTTGCGCTTTCATTTGGGGTACGCCGTACAGAACGGGGTCAAGCAGGAAGAACTGATTGAGGTCATCACGCACCTGGCATTTTATTCAGGCTGGCCGAATGCGATGAGCGCCATCATGGTGGCGAAAGAGGTGTTCTCGAAGGGCTGAAGCCGGAAGAGACCGAACGAAGAGTGAGATACAGGAGTGCAAATGGCGAAACAGAACGATTCTCTAACGGACCGGCTTTCCCGGTATCGCGAAATTACGATCACCGTGACCGGCAGAAAATCAGGACGCGCCGTCTCGAACCCCGTCTGGTTCGTATTCGACAGCGATAAGCTTTACTTGCTGCCGGTCAAGGGATCGGATACGCAGTGGTACAAGAACGTACTCAAGAAGCCTTCGATTCGGATCGACGCGCGCGGCGCAGAGGCTGAGATCAAGGCTGTTCCGATTACTGAGGCGAAGCAGGTGGCGTCTGTAGTCGAGAAATTCCGCGACAAGTACGGGGCCGGCGACGTGAAGAAGTATTATTCCAAGTTCGACGTTGCGGTCGTGGCCCAGATTCCGTGACAGTTCATCATTACGAATGAATCACCGCTTGCAAGTGTGGGCCAAGCGGGCGTATAGGCGAGTAAAGAGATCGGCTGCGGGTCGAAAGATTTTTCGTGCACTGGGGTCCAAGGGTTGTTCACTCAAAGGTCATCCGCACGCGGAACGTGCGGCTGAAGGGAGTCTTTATGGTCACGCTGAATGTGAATGGAGTGCGGCATCAGGTCGAGGCGCCGGACGACACTCCTCTGCTGTACGTTTTGCGCAACGATCTCCAGTTGACCGGTCCACAGTTTGGCTGCGGGCTGGCACAGTGCGGAGCCTGCTCCGTCCTGGTCGACGGAAAGGAAGTGCGTTCTTGCATTACGCCGGTCGCGAGCGTCGCCGGCCAGGAAATCACCACGCTCGAAGGTCTGCCGGCGCGGTGGGCCAAGCAAAAAGGCCTGTCAGCGGAGGCAGCGAAAAGCACGCTTCATCCGGTGCAGCAAGCCTGGATCGAAGAGCAGACTCCGCAGTGCGGATTTTGCCAGAACGGCATGATGATCAAGGCCACTGAACTGCTCGAAAGCAATGCCAATCCGACCCTCGCACAAATCAAAGAGGCCTTCACCACTTCCGGGCCGTCGCCAAATCTGTGCCGCTGCGGAACCTACATCGCGATCATCGAAGCCGTACAACATGCCGCCACCATCATGGCGAAGGGGAGGTAAGCGATGGCCACCATGGGCGAAAGAATCAAGCGCGAAAAACCAGCCAATGTTTTCGGACGCGGCACTGTCGCGCCGCCAATTTGTGAAAGCAGGCGGCGCGCTCGTCGTGGGATTCAGCCTGGTTGGCCCGGAGATTTTGAAAGGTGACACTGCGAAGCGGCCACGTTCAAGAACTCGCTCGATCCCACGCTGCCCAGTTCCTGGATTGAAATTCACCCGGACAACACGGTCCTGATTCGCACGGGCAAGAGCGACTTCGGCCAGGGCACGACGTTTACGGCCTATCGGCAGATTGTGGCCGAGGAGTTGAGCGTTCCCTTCGAAGCGATCACGACGGTCGTGGCGGGAGATACCGACCGCACGCCCGACGGCAGCGGCGCCTTCGATTTCCTCGGCCACGGAACGCCGAACGTCCGCAAGGCGGCCGCCTACACCTATCAGGCGCTGCTGGATCTCGCGTCAGAAAAACTTGGCGTGGCGAAAGACAAGCTTTCCGTGAAGGATGGCATCGTCTCGGGCGGCGGCAAGAGCATTTCCTACGGCGACCTCGTCAAGGACCAGCAGTTGAAGCTCACGATCCCGGTGAAGGGAGACCTGACCAGCATCATGGGGTTGACCGTCGAGGGCAATCCGCCGATGAAGCCGGTCAGCGAGTACACGGTCATCGGCAAGTCGTTCAAGAATTCCATCATCAGCTCGAAAGTCGCCGCGAAGGAAACCTGGGCAACCGACGTGCGCCTGCCGGGCATGTTGCACGCGCGCATGGTGCATCCGAAGACGCTCGGGCTCGACTCTTGTCTCGGCCGGTGCACTGGACAAGACCAAGTTTCCGAATTCGCAAGTGATCGTGAAGGGCAATCTCGTCGGAGTGGTCGCGCCCACCGAGTGGGAGGCAATCCAGGCCGCTCAGCAGGTCGCCGGCGCCACCAAGTGGACGCGATTGGAAAGGCCTGCCCGGCAACGCAAAGCTCTACGAGCATCTTCGCGAAGAAGCGGATTGGAAGACCACGCCCGTAGAGAAGAGCAAGGCTGCCAAAGGCGATGTCGGACCTGTGCTCGCCTCGGCTCACAAGAAGCTTTCCGCCACCTATCAGCTGTCTTACATGAAGCACGCGCCGATCGGCCCGACCATGGCCGTCGCCGACGTTAAGCCCGACGGCACGGTGCACATCTATACGCACAATCAGAATCCGCAGGCGCTGCGCGGCGAAATTGCGCTGATGCTCGGCACCACGCCCGATCATGTGATCGTGCATTCGTATCCCGGGCCCGGCCATTACGGAAGATCGAACGGCGGAAACGCCGGCGCGGAAGACGAGGCGGTAATCTTGTCGCAGGCTCTCGGCAAGCCGGTGCGCGTGCAGTGGATGCGCGCCGACGACATGCAGTGGTCGACGCAATCGGCGGCCGCTTTCTCGGACGTCGAGCTTGCCCTCGACGAGAAAGGCAAAATCGCGGCATATCAAATCGACCACTACATGCCCGCCATGCAGGATGATCGCCCGGTCGGCGCGGTCCTCGCCGGCCTGCCCACGATGTCTGCCCCCGAGGTCCATTCCGGCGGTTCGTAACTTCCACGGTCAATGATCTGGCAGATCCGTGGGTTTACGCTCAGGTTCCGAATCTGATGGAGACATGGTCACGGCACATTCCAGGTGGGACAGAAAGCTTCGCCGATCGCGGTCGGCCTGCGCGATCACAGCATGCGCACGCCGGGGCAGTTCCAGCAGAACTATCCGCGCGAACTGGCGATCAGCGAAGCGGCAGCGCTCGCGGGCGCGGATGCCATCCAGTTCCGCATCGATCACGCCAGCGAAGAGCGCGCCATCGGCGTGCTGAAGGCAGTCCGCGATGCTTCCGGCTTGGGAAACGCGTCCCTCGCCGCGTCCCGATGCTGTCTCCACGGGGTCAACGCCCGTGCGCGGCCGTGGAGTTTCGCTGATGTTACGCAGTGGAAGCTACTGGGCCTGTGTTTGCCAGATCGCCGTCACTCCCGGCACGGGGCGAATCGTCGTCGAGAAGTACACGGTCGCGGTCGATCCCGGCATTGTCGTCAACCCGATGCAGTTGAAGCGGAAGGTCGAGGGCGGGGCAGTGATGGGAATCAGCCATGCGCTGTTTGAAGAAGTGACGTTCGACGAGAGTCGGAATCACTCTGGCTGACTGGACGGACTATCCGCATCCTGAGCATGTCGGACATTCCGGAGATCAAAGTCGTGCTGCTCAACAATCCGAAAGTCGGCGCGTACGGCGGAGGTTCGGAGGCCGCGAATGCGCTGGCGGCGCCGGCGATCGCGGCGGCCCTGCACGATGCGACGGGGAAGATCATGCGTCGGCTTCCGATGAAACCGGCGTACGTGCAGGCCGTATTGAAGAGTTAAGCGAGCATCGCCAGAACTTTTTCTCGCGACGCTAAGAAAGTGGTGGACGTTTGCCGTCTCCTACATCACCTGCATGGCTGCCGCGTCGTGCCGACTACGGTGCGGTTTTACGACAATCTCGACATCCTGGTCGAGCGCGACCAGGAAGCGCAGCAGGCGTTCGACGGAGAACTGGCGAAACTCACCGCGCAGCATCTTGGAGACATCGGGTTGGCGAACTCCGAATAAATCGGCCGCTTCCACCTGCTTGAGGCCGCGTTTCTTCAGGATAGTATCAATCTTGAATACAAGCTGCGCTTTGACCAAGTGCTCTTCGGCGTTAGGAATGCCGATATCCTTAAATACGTTGCCGCTCCCGGTTTCGTATCGCTTTTTGCGGTTCATTGCTTTCCCCCTCTTGCAATCTGTTCGGCCTCTCGCAAGCGCTGCTTGATTAGTTCCATGTCCCGGCGCGGCGTTAGTCGTCCACTCTTGGACTTTTTCTGGAAGGCATGAAGAACATAAACCGTCCCCGCATATTTCAGGGTATAGACCGCGCGAAAGGTGTCACCACGATGGTCCTTGATCACCTCCAGAACCCCTGCTCCGCCAAAGCCGCTAAGAACTTTCGCATCGTGATGTTTGCCACCGCGCTGCGCAATGTACAACGCATACCCCATGTGGTCCTGCACCGGGCTTGGGAACTCACGCAAGTCTTTAAGACTTGTGCCAAGCCAGATCACTGGCTTAAGCGGCGGGTCGGTCATTTCAATTTAAATATAGTGATATCACCATAATCCGTCAATGGGATAATTATTGCAAGAAGAGGTATTCTCCAAATCATGAGAGCGAATGGAAAAATCGCGCACTTCCCACGCCCTGCCAAAGTTGAGGGACGGAACGAGTCATCCACGGCAGTATTGGCCAGCCTGATCTCCGCTTACGCTCCGCATGACGGCAGTTTTGATATGCGCCTTCCCGGACTACACGCCAGCCGCTATTCGCGAGTCAACCGGGAGTGTGTGCACGCGCTGAGCGTGCCCTCGTTGTGCATCGCCGCCCAGGGAGTGAAGACGGTCATCGTGGGGGACGAAGTCTTCGAGTACGACGCCTCGCGCATGATCGTGTTCTCGGTGGCGCTGCCGGTGGCGGCACAGGTTACGCAGGCCAGCCCATCCGAGCCTTACCTTGCTCTCAGGCTGGACCTCGAGCCGCACAAGATTGCCCAGTTGGTGTTGAAGGTGTATCCGCACGGCTTGCCTTCAGTGCAGGAGAGGAGCGCGGTTTATATCGCTCCGATGGACGAGAGCATGGTCAGCGCCGGAAGCCGGTTAATGGAGTGTCTGGCGCAGCCGGGGGACGCTGAACTGCTCGCCCCGCTGGTGATGGACGAGATCCTGATCCGGCTGCTGCGCAGCCCCATCGGGGTGCGAGTCGCGCAAATGGGCTTTGCCGAGTCCAGTGTGCAGCGGGTCGCGAAAGCCATTTCCTGGCTGCGCGCTAACTTCTCGCAACCGATCAAGGTCGAAGAGTTGGCCGAGTTAGTGCACATGAGCGTTTCTTCATTCCACGAACACTTCAAGTCGGTTACTTCGATGAGCCCGCTGCACTATCAAAAAGTGCTGCGCCTGCAGGAGGCGCGGCGTCTGATGCTGTCGACAGTGATGGATGCAGGCACCGCGAGCCAGCATGTGGGATATCTGAGCGCTTCGCAGTTCAGCCGGGAATACAGCCGCTTCTTCGGGAGCGCGCCCACTAAGGACATCGCCCGATTGCGCCAAGAGACCGGACTTTGGGTCTGAGCGTCGGGCGTCACCCTCACGTTCTTAGCGATGGGAGCCCGGCTGCGCGGAATCCAAGAGGCAGGTTTTCTGCGGCGAATCCACTTGAGCTTTGACCGGCAGCAGGTCGGGGCCGAAGGCTGCGATGCTGACTGCGGCCACGATCGCGCTGTAGGCGGCGAAGAACAACCATCCGGCATTGGAGAGAATGGAATCGCTCAGCATGCTTCCTCCAACGGCGCGAGGCGGCCAGATGGGCCTCGCGCCGCGATACGCAGAACTCTCCGTCCCAGTCAGAGAGTCTACGGTGAAAACTATTCCTCGGGAGGCGCCGGCGGCGCTTCGTTCATGCGATTCATGTGCTGCTGCATGCGGGCCTCGCGGTTCGCTTCCATCTGCTTCAACTGCGACTGCTGGTCGGAAGTGAGCAACTGGTAGAGCTGGTTGTGAACGCGCGTCTCGGCCACTGTCATTTGCGCCTGGATCTGCGCCTTCTGTGTGGCTAGTGCCTGCACCTTGGCCTGATCGAAAGGACCTTGCACGTACTGGCGAAGCTGCAGATCGATCTGGTGCTGTTGTTGCATCAGCGGCTTCATCGCAGGATGCTCTTTCTGCATGACGGCCTTCATCTGCGCTTTCTGGTCATCGGTCAGGTTGAGTTGCTTGGCGAAGAATCCCATTCCGGGGCCGCCCATGCCGAATTCATGCCCATGCGGATGCATCGGTGGCGGTGGCGGAGCGTCCGCGGTGGTCTGGGACTTGGCGATCGCAGAACCCATCAAAACGGCCAGAGCAGCAATTAAAAAACGAGAGCGAATCGATTTCATGGTGACTCCTATGGGTACGGCCTTTCCGTACTGCTGATAGGAACACGGCCCAGCAAGAAAAAGCGGTAAAAAATCGGTCATTCCATGTAAAGTTTTGTAAATGTAGTTTCGCTCACAACGAGGTCGTTCCTGGCGATCGCTAAGGTCTCGTTTGACAATTCTTTACGGCTGCGGTTTTGCACATGATGCACAATTGATGCCAGGCATGGAACGGATTCTGGTCATTGACGACGATGTGGAACTTTGCGGGCTGGTGTCGGAGTATCTGCGAGCCGAGGGTTTTACCATCGAATGCGTGCATGACGGCGAGAGCGGCCTGAAGAAGGCCAACAGCGGAGAATATCTGCTGGTCGTGCTCGACGTGATGCTGCCCGGCATCAATGGATTTGAGGTGCTGCGGCGGATTCGAGCCACGTCGCGCCTGCCGGTGTTGTTGCTGACGGCTCGCGGGGAAGATGTGGACCGGATCGTGGGATTGGAGATTGGGGCGGACGATTATCTTCCGAAGCCGTTTAATCCGCGAGAACTAGTAGCGAGGATTCGCGCCGTGTTGCGGCGGACGCATGGCGAAGGCGGCTCCCTGGAGGCGCCCGACGTGGTCAGCGTCGGCGATGTGGAACTGGATCCGGCGACGCGAACCGTGCGGTTGGAAGGCAAGCCGGTGGAATTGACGTTCGGTGGAATTCAATCTTCTCGAAGTATTGCTGCGGGAGGCCGGGCGCGTAGTGCCGCGCGAGAGGCTGGTGAACGCAGTGTTGAGCCGCAAGTTTTCTCCCTTCGACCGCAGCATCGATATGCACGTGAGCAAGGTCCGTAAAAAACTGGGTGACAGGGATGATGAACACATCAAAACCGTGCGTGGTGTAGGCTATATTTTTGCGCGGCCGCGGGAAAGATCGAAGGTATAGAGAGAGCGGAAAGCGGATGATTTCGGTATGAAAAGCCTTTTCCTACGAATCTTTTTGTCGTTCTGGATGGCGCAGGCCTTGTTTGTGGTGGCCGCGATCCTCGTGACGGTAGCATTCCGGCCGCGCAGCGCGACTTGGGAAGCTTTGCGGACTACGGTTTTGAATGACGCGGTGACCGCGTACGAAGAAGGCGGCGTCCCAAAGGTTCGGGAGTATCTGGATAACGTCGATGCCACCCAGCACGTGCGCGCGTACCTGTTCGATGAGAACGGGATCGAAGTCTCGCAGCGCGGCGCTCCGGATTGGGCGATCCGGGTGGCATCGGGTGGACCACGCACGCCGCACGATGGGTTTTTATTTCCAGCGCCTCCGGTGCAGCGGGACTCGCGCTCGTCGTCCGATGGCAAGCACCGCTTCACGGTCGTGCTGGGGATGCCGCCTGGGCCAAGAGTTTTCATCGGGCCGAGAGGTGTGCCTTTCACGGGACTGCTGATCGGGGTGGTCACTTCCGGGTTGGTGTGCTACCTGCTGTCGTGGTACTTGACCAAGCCGATTGTGAAGTTGCGGACGGCGACCCGGCAGCTAGCCGCGGGAGATCTTACGACGCGAACCGGCGCTCCAGCGCGTGTGGGACGGGACGAAGTGGCCGGGCTGATGCACGATTTCGATGCCATGGCGGAGCGGATCGAGACGTTGCTGAAGGCGCAGTCGCGGCTGCTGAACGACATTTCGCACGAGTTGCGGTCGCCCCTGGCGCGTTTGAATGTAGCCCTGGGCCTGGCCCGGCAGCGCGCCGACACGGATAACTCGGAGATGCTCGACCGCATTGAGATGGAAGCGAGCCGGCTGAACGAACTGATTGGCAGAATTCTGACTCTGGCCCGGCTGGAGGATGGAGAGCAACCGGTCCCGCAGACTCCGGTTCCGCTCGACGAACTGGTGGCGAGCGTGGTGGAAGATGCGGAATTTGAGGCGCAGGCTCGAAGCTGTCACGTGCATGCGGCCATTCCAGAGGGTGACTGGTCGGTCCGGGGAAATGCATCGCTGCTGCACAGCGCGGTGGAGAACGTGGTTCGCAATGCCATCCGTTATACCCAGGAAAAATCTGCGGTGGAAGTCGAGCTGCGGAGCGAAGCGCGAGGCGGCGTCTCGGAAGCCGTGTTGCGGGTGAGCGATTCGGGGCCGGGAGTTCCTCCGAGTGCGTTGACCAAGCTGTTCGAACCGTTTTATCGTTTGGACGAAGCGCGGGGGCGCCAAACCGGCGGCGTCGGATTAGGGTTAGCGATCACCGAGCGGGCAGTGCGCTTCCATGGCGGTAAAGTTTCCGCCTCCAATCGCTCGAAAAGCGGCCTGGTGGTGGAAATTCGCCTTCCCCTGATCTCCGGATTGAAGACGCTGAAGCCAAGTGAACCGGTTTCGGCAGTCGAGGCTTAGGAGCATAACCTCGAGTACGACTTTAGATGTAACGATCTGATCGGTCCCAACGCATGCTCTGCGTTCTCAGCGGCATTTCTCTGCGCCCTCTGCGGTAAAAAATCTTAAACGCAGAGGACGCAGAGGGCTCGCGGAGTTCGCAGAGAAAATGTCCGGGAAGGTTTGCGAGTCGCACGCCGTTGAGGATTTAGTTAAATCCGGCCTCATTCTCAGTGTTCTCAGCGGCATTCCTCTGAGCTCTCTGCGGTAAAGGCTTTTAAACGCAGAGGACGCCGAGAACTCGCGGAGTTCGCAGAGAAAATCGTGGGCAAGCGGCAAAACCCCTGTACGCACCTTCCCGGACTGCTGACGCTTCCGACGAACCTACCGTATACTGGTAGCGAATGGCAGCCGGGGCAACTCCTGGAAGGTCCCAAGGTTCCAATCAATTTTTGTGGGAGATTGCTCTTCCCGCGCTTTCCTGATACACAAATGGGTTGAGATTTCCCGTTTTTCCAGATAGAAAACAACCCCGCGTGGACGCGGGGAGAGTGTGCTCGCGTAAACCTCACGCAAACATGGAGATGATCGAGAGAATGCGGAAACGACTGTGGCTGCTCGGCATGGTGGGTCTGGTTCTGGTGGCACTGTTGGTAGCCTGCGGGAGCAACTATGACCCCTCGCAGGATGGTTTGGTGGTGATCGGGAGCCAAGGGGCGGGGCTGCTGCAGACTTACAGTTTCACGCTCAGTAATGGCCACATATCATCGATCGCGAATTCGCCGTACAACACGGCGAACGAAGTTTGCGTTCTGCCCGGTCTGCCGTCATCGATGGTGATGGATATATCCGGCGTGTACGTCTACGTGATCCTGAATCAAAACTCCACCTGCCCGGGCAGCAAGACCGGAATTCAGGCCTTCAAGTTGGATTCCGCTGGAAATATAACGCCAGTGGGGAACATGATCACGGATCCCAATCCTATGGCCCTGTCGATAGATCCCGCCGGCAAGTTCCTGTTTGTAGCTGAAGGCGTGAACACCACCTCGATTGCGAACGCAACTGCCTTAAATACAGCGTGCACCCAAACCGTAAACCAGTATGGAGTCTGTGTGTATGCGATCGGCAGTGGAGCAAGCTTGACTGCTGTGCCCCAGACCTTTGCCATTCCGGCCCCGCTACAGACTCCCAACATCACCGCCGTGGCGGCCACACCCACGGTGTATCCGGCGATTGGCATCAACGGCACGCAGCACGCGGTCTGCTCGACGCTAGGCGAGAATCCTCCCACCTCGGAGTACCTGTACGCCGTAGACGCGCAGAATTACGTGGTGTGGGAGTTTTCTCTCGATCAGTCGACGGGAGCGTTGACCAGCTTGCAAGGCAGCCTTCACTATCCGCCCGTAGCGACGGATCAAGTGCCGCTCGGCATCGCCGTCGATCCTTGCGATCGCTTCGTGTACGTGAGCAACTCGCTAACGAACAAGGTCAGCGAATACACGATTTGCAACGGGTTGATGACCCAGTCATCGGCGTGTGCGGCGCAGGTGCTTCCCGGCGCACTGATGGCAGTTGCCGGTTCGCCGATTAGCCTAAGCGGAAGCGTCAACGGCATTGGACCGATTGTGGTGGATCCGTACGGACAGAATGTCTACGTGGTGGGGACTTTCTCCAACACAGTTTCTGCGCTGAAAATCGCTCCGGTGTCGGGGAGTTTAACGGCGCTAACTCCGCCGACCGTGGCCACCGGTCTAATGCCGACCTCGATCACGATTCGCAGCGACGACAACTGGATGTTTGTGACGGACTTCAACCAGGCGGAAGTGTCGCAGTACGCCATCACGCCCGCCACCGGAACGCTGACGGCGATCATTCCGATCCAGACCGATAACTACCCGTGGGGCGTTGCGGTGAGGTAAAGCCATGTAGCCCCGGACGCATTCGTCCGGGGTTGCGCGCAAAGCGCGCAATGGATTTTGTCGGCAGAAGCACGGGGTTCAACGAATATGCAGAGACGAGGGACGCCGTCAAACGCCTCGCTGCGCTCGGCGGGGACGGACCCTTTGACTCCGCTTAGGGCAGGCTGCGTCCGCCCCTACGTTTTACGTTGGCACCTTTAAAATCAGATAGCCTCCGACCAGGACGAAGATGAGGTCCGGCGACCAGGCCGCGAGTGCTGGGGGAAGCTGGCTGAGGTCGCCCATAGCCTCGAACAGCCGCGATACCACCGTGTAGAACACGGCGATTCCCACTGCGACGGCAACGCCTGTGACTGCCCCCTTTTTTCCGGTGGATAACGAAAACGGGATCGCGAGCACGGCCATGATTAGCGTGATCAGCGGATAAGAAAGCTTTTTGTTGAGTTCCACCCGGAGTCGAACCACGTCGAATCCGCTTTGCTGCAGATCGCGGATGTACTGCCGCAGCTCCTCGTAGTTCATCTCGGTGTACTGCTTGACTTCCTTTTTGAAATACGCCGGAGTCTCAGGAAATTCGGGGAATGTGGCGACCTCGAAGGAATGATACTTGGCGATCGCGGAAACATTGAGCGAGCGCTCCCATCCTTGTTCGTAGATCCAGCGATTCAAGTTGTCGGCCCAGTGCGCCCGCTCGGCGTGAATGCGGCGCGTGACCGTGAAGCTGGGTTTGTCCAGTTGGAAGACAGTGATATTGGCGAACTGGTCGCGGTCGGTGTCGAAGAACTGGTAGTAGTAGATGTCGTTGTTCTGCCCGAAAATCCATTTGCGATCAGGGCGAAGATAGGTCTGCGCCGGCTTGCCTTTGATCTGGTTATGAAGGGCCTCCTGCCGCTTGTTGGTGTGCGGCAGATAAAACTGGTCGGCGAAGAACAGTCCCGCCGCCAGCACCGCCGCCGCGACGATTACCGGAGTGACGATGCGGTAAATGCTGGTTCCGGTGGCTTTGATGGCGGTGATTTCGTTGGAGCGCTGCATCACTCCGAAGGTGACCAGCACGGCCAGCAACATGACCAGCGGCGCAACGTTGTAGAGCAGATAGGGGGTGACGTTCAGCAGGTATTCGGCCACGACGGAAGCCGGAACCCGGTTGCGCAGAATATCTCCCAGCAACTCGAAGAGAGTGAACACCAGAACCAGGACGAGGAAAGTGGAGAGAATCATCCCGAGGTAAACAAAGAAGTCGCGCAAGACGTACTCGTCCAGCAGGGTCGGGAAGCTGGCACTGAAGACGCGGCGCCGGGTGGATACACGCTCGAAGGCGTTCTCGCGGCGATTGCGTCCGATGCCGTTTTGCAGCAATGCCTTCTGCTTGCCCGATGTCCGAAACGACGCCAGTTCGAAGGGACGACGTTCCGCCCTCAACAAAAGAAACAGGCCCAGCGCGAAGAATGCGAGATCTGCCAGCCACGCGCCGAACCAGGGCGAGACCCGCCCCTGGCGGGCCAGCGAAACGCCGATGAGCGACACCACGTAGTAGGTGAACACCAACAAAATCGTGAGCACGAATCCGCCGGACTTGCCGCTCTTTTTCGAGGAGAGGCCGAGCGGGATTCCTACCAGCGCGAGCACCAGGCATGCGGTCGGCAATGCGAAGCGGCGATGGAATTCGATCAGGTCCCAGCGCGCGGTGATGGGATCGGAGTGGCGCGCTTTCTCCAGCAGATTCCAGGTACCGATCAGGGCCGCGGGCAGCGATTCGTCGGATTTGTTCTCGCTCGACGGCAAGTCGATCGGAATGTCGGTTTGCTGGAACGTAGAAATGTGGTAATCGGCGGCATTCTTGGGATCGGTCTCGTGCTCGGAGCCATCCATCAGATGAAGATGGAGGCGATCCGGGCCCTCGCTGACGACGATGCCTTCTTTGGCCAAAGTGATTTTGGGATTGGAGGCGTCGGTGAGATCGGCCATGAAAACGCCCTTCCACACGGCCGCTCCCTGGGCGCTTTTAACGTCTTGTACGTAGAGGACAATCTTGGGGAATCCCTCATAAAAGACGCGCGGCTGGACTTCGAAGGAGACTTGCGAACCTTTCAGGCGGTCTTCGAGACGAGCCAAGCGCTGCCTGCGATTTCGGCGCGATATAGATTCCGTTCGCCATCGCCAGAACCCACGCGGACAGAACAAAAATAGAAAGGATGCGCAGAAAGGTCCACACGCCCATGCCGCTGGCGCGCATAGCAGTGATTTCGCTGTCGGCGGCGAGACGGCTGAGGCCGATCAGGATTCCGACCAGCACGCTCATGGGCAGCGTGTAGGTGAGCGCCAGGGGCACGGTGAACGAAAAAATTTCCGCGACGCTGGGCAGCGGAGCGCTGGCGCGGACGACCAGTTCCAGAATGTGTCCGAGATCGCGGGTAAACAGGACGAAGGTGAAGATGGCCGCGCCGATCAGGGCGTGAGCCGTCACTTCCCGCAGGATGTAGCGGGTTAGAATCCGCATGAGACGTGCTTAAGGGCAGGATAGCATGGAGGCGCTGGCCGCGGTGGGACCGGCCCCGTGGCAGGCGTGCGTGGGCGAGACGCCCCCGCGACAGCCGGCGGGACGCCGGCGTTACAGTCCGGCGCCGGCGCTATGGCCTGCGTCAGCGCTGCCCTGGGGAACTTGGGGGGCTGGTTGGGCGTACTATCCTCAGGATTGTGGGAGGACTTGCATGGGGTCGGTAAACGTTGGGCACACCGTCGCTGAAGCGAATGCTGAACAGAGCTACCGGAGTTCTCAATCGGACAATTTTTCTCTACTCGCGATTGCCGGGGCAGTGGTGCTTCTGCATGTACTCACGAACGGGCGCTACGGCTTCCATCGCGATGAGTTGCAATTCCTTAGCGATGCGCGGCATCTGGATTGGGGATTCGTGGCCTATCCCCCATTCACGCCGCTGGTGGAGCGAATCAGCCTGTCGATTTTCGGGCTGTCCATGGTCGGGCTGAGATTGTTTTCGGTGATTGCCTGCGCCGCGGTGGTGGTGTTCACGGGGCTAATGGCGCGGGAACTTGGCGGAGGACGGCTAGCCCAGGTAACGGCCGCTCTGTGCGTGGCTCTCGCGCCCTTACCTCTGTTCGAAGGCACCGAATTTCAGTACACGACGTTCGACTATTTGTGGTGGGTGCTGATCGCCTACTGCGTGATTCGCCTGCTGAAGACGGAGAATCCGCGCTGGTGGCTGGCCATTGGCGCCCTGATCGGGATCGGATTTCAGACCAAATACACGATGGCGTTTTATGTTTCGGGAATCGTGGGCGGAGTCGTGCTCACGCAGGCCCGGCGCTATCTGGCGAGTGGATGGCTCTGGACTGGAGTGGTACTGTCCGTGGTCATCTTTCTGCCGAATCTTCTTTGGCAGGTGAAGCACGATTTCATCTCGCTGCATTTTCTGCAGCACATTCATGCGCGCGATGTAGGCGAGGGCCGCGCCGAAGGATTCTTGACTCAGCAGTTTTGGCTGTGCACGCAGGTGATTTCAGTCCCGCTGTGGATTGCTGGGCTGATTGGATATCTACGCAATGGCCGATATCGCATGCTGGCGTGGATGTATCTGATTCCTCTGGCGCTCTTCGTTTTGGGCAAGGGCCGCAGCTACTATCTGGGCGCGGCATATCCCATGCTGCTGGCCATGGGCGCGGTGATGGCGGAGAACTGGATCGCGTCGTTGTCTCGCATGCCCAGATTGGCAGTGAAGTTCGCATTCTTTGTGCTGCTGTTGGCCGGCGGAGCACTAATGGCCGCGGTTCTAGTGCCGCTGGCATCCAGCGGGCCGCTCATGCAGTTTGCACTCAAGAACAACGGAGATCTGCGCGAGGAGATCGGCTGGGAAGACCTGGTCAAGAACGTCGCGGCGATTCGGGATTCGTTGCCGCCGGAACAGCGCCAGCACGTTGGCATTGTTGTGCGCAATTATGGTGAGGCGGGAGCGATCGAAATTCTCGGGCCAGAGTATCATCTGCCACCGCCAATCAGCGGTACGAACTCGGCATGGTTGCGTGGATATCCGGACCCTCCGCCGACCACGCTGATTGTGCTGGGTACGTCGCGGGAATATGCTGATCGACGATATACGGATTGCCGGTTGGCGGGGCACAATGCGAACTCGCTGGGCATCGAGAATGAGGAGAGCCGGGACCATCCCGACATCTTTGTGTGCGGGCCGCCGCGCCTGCCGTGGCCGGAGTTCTGGGAAGATTTCCAGGCGTTTGGATAATGTAGGGACGGACGCATTCGTCCGTCCCGGCCGAAGGCCGTCCCGACGGATGCGTTCATTACCGCGGACGGTGGATTCGATGCCCGTCCCCACACGGATTATCCGGCTTTAAAGAACAGCGCGGAGAGCGGGGGCAAGGTCAGCTTCAACGAGAAGGGGCGGCCGTGCATGGGGATCTCTTCGGCATGGACGCCGCCCAGGTTGCCCATGCCGCTGCCGGCGTATTCGCGGGCGTCGCTGTTTAACATTTCGCGCCAATAGCCGCCGTGCGGGACGCCCACACGGTATCCCACACGCGGCACCGGCGTGAAGTTGCAGACGACGAGCACCGTATCCTGTGGCGACTCGCTCTTGCGCAGCAGCGAAACCGTGCTGGTGGCATTGTCGTTGGCGTCCACCCATTCGAACCCGGCGGGGTCATTATCGAGCCGGTGCATGGCGGGCTCGCCGCGGTAGAAGCGGTTCAGTTGCTGCATCCAGGCCTGCACTCCGCGATGGACCTGGTACTGCAACACGTGCCATTCCAGGCTGGAGTCGTGCGCCCACTCGCGCACCTGTCCGAATTCTCCACCCATGAAGAGCAGTTTCTTGCCCGACTGCGCGTACATATAGCCGAAGAGCAGGCGCAGATTGGCGAATTTTTGCCACTCGTCGCCGGGCATCTTGCCGATCAGCGATCCCTTGCCGTGCACGACTTCATCGTGCGAGAGCGGCAATACGAAATTTTCATGCCACGAATACAGCATGCGGAAGGTCAGCATGTTGTGGTGATACTTCCGATGAATGGGATCGTTCTGAAAATATTTGAGCGTGTCGTGCATCCAGCCCATGTCCCACTTCATGCCGAAGCCAAGGCCACCGACGTAGACCGGCTTTGAGACCATGGGCCAGCTTGTGGATTCCTCCGCCGTGGTCTGAATTTCGGGATGCTCTTTATAAGCTTCCTGATTGAATCGGCGTAAGAAATCGATGGCATCGAGATTTTCTCGTCCGCCGAATTTATTGGGGATCCACTCACCCTGCTTGCGCGAGTAGTCGAGATACAACATGGACGCGACGGCGTCCACGCGCAGGCCGTCGACGTGATACTTGTCGAACCAGAACATCGCGCTCGACATCAAGAAGCTACGCACTTCGGGGCGGCCGTAGTTGAAGATGTGCGTCTTCCAGTCAGGATGAAATCCCTGGCGCGAGTCAGCATGTTCGTACAGATGCGTGCCGTCGAAATAGGCGAGGCCGTGTCCGTCGGAAGGGAAGTGCGACGGCACCCAGTCCAGGATTACGCCGATGCCGTGCTGGTGCAGGTAGTCGACCAGGTACATGAAATCCTGCGGCGTGCCGTAGCGCGACGTGGGCGCGAAGTAGCCGGTCGTCTGATATCCCCAGGAGCCGTAGAACGGGTGTTCCATCACCGGCAGAAATTCGACGTGGGTGAAGCCCATCTGGCCGACGTATTCGGCGAGACGCGGGGCGGTTTCGCGATAGGTGAGCGGACGGTTGTGCTCTTCGGGGACGCGCATCCACGAGCCGAGATGTACTTCGTAGATAGCTTGCGGCGCGCGCAGCGAATTGCGCTCCGCGCGCTTCTGCATCCAGTCGTGATCGCTCCATTCGTAGTTCAGGTCCCACACCACTGAAGCCGTGCGCGGAGGCTTCTCGTGCAGCAGGCCGATGGGATCGGCTTTATCGACGCGGTATCCGTGACGATTCGACTCAATATGAAATTTATAGAGCGCGCCGTGGCTGGCGCCGGCAACAAAGCCTTCCCAAATGCCGGAGGAGCCGCGCGGAGTCAGCAGATGCGTCTTGGGATCCCATCCGTTGAAACTGCCGACCACCGACACGGACCGGGCATTCGGCGCCCACACGCTGAACACGGCGCCCGCCTGACCTTCGCGGGTCATCATATGAGCTCCCACCTTGTCGTAAAGGCGGTAGTGGCTGCCCTCGTTGAAGAGGTAGAGGTCCTGGTCGGTCAGAAGCTGAGGGGAGCTTGCGGTCAGCGCGTGTGTGGTGGGATCGACCATTGCCGTGTCCTAGTGTACCGGAAGACCTGTGCAATGGCATTCGTGATGCCCGCGCAACCTCGGAATCGCGGCACGTTCGCCAGTGTCTAGCCCAACTCCTCGGGACATTTTTTCTTAGAGATGTGTGGCTCGTGAAAAGAAGGCGGTTGATCGGCGACACATGCGGTCGATATGAGGCTATATTTGCCCACTCGTGGATCTGGACCGACTGGCCATAGGCCCTGCATTCTGGACCCCACCCATGTACATACGTCTGGTAATTATATGAGGATAAGGACCGATTTCTGACAACTCCTTTGCTTTCAGTGATAACTACGGTAATAAAGCTCCAATTCCATGCCATACTTCCCAAACAAACCCATTAAAATATATTGAGAACTGGTTGACTTCAGCGCAGACCGGGAGTTTAATGTTTCCACGGAGATAGCGTGATGGTTAGCACCGAGGCTAAGGCAGCACCCGAAGGTGGTGAAGGCAAGCGCCAATTTTCAAGCATCGAATTCCCCTACGCCGACCTGGACCAAGTAAAAAAAGTCGTAGAGGCCGTCCGTGCGGTCGGTGGCTCCTCCTGCGAAATCGAACAGCTCGCCGCTAAGTTAGATCAGCCTTCCACGAGTGGCACATTCAAGTTGCGGGTGTTCGCGGCTAGGACATTCGGGCTAATAAAGTCGGAGCGCGGGAAAGTCACTCTCAAGGAGTTGGGTAGTCGAATTTGCGACCCCGAGCAGGCAAAAGCTGCCGGAGTGGAAGCCTTCTTCCATGTCCAGCTTTACAAAGCACTGTACGAAAAGTTTAAGACGGTGCCACTTCCGCCCCCCGACGGCCTTGAAGCGGAGATAGTGGCGCTCGGGGTTGCACCAAAGCAGAAGGCAACGGCGCGGCAGGTGTTTCAACGGTCAGCCAAACAGGCAGGCTTTTTCGATCTCGCACCGAACAAGCTCGTACTGCCCGTGATGAGCCCATCCACCAATTTTCTTCTGCCCCCTCCGCCAACTTCCCAGAAGGGCGAGGGCGCGGTGATTAAAGGAAACGAACCAGTTGGTAACATCCACCCATTTATTCAGGGACTGCTTACCACTCTGCCCGATCCAGCGGAAGAATGGGAGACGGAGGCACGGATGAAGTGGCTCCAGGCCGCCGCAGGGATTTTCGACCTGATGTACAGGTCGAAAGAGGGTGGTTCAATCATTGTGGAGTGTAAGAAAAACTCTTCTCAATGAAAGAGTCGGGAAGCGGCGTTCGAAAGGTAACCTCATGAGCCAAGAAGAACCACGGGCGGAAGCGGAGAAGGAGGCAGGACAGTGACTAGTCGTTAAGCCACTTTTCCGCTCAATCTATGAGCAAATGGACAAGAACGCGCCGCGACCCGGAGCGCACATACTGCGACCCGGAGGAAGCCAAGAAACTCCGCCGCGATGTGCAGCGAGTTAAGGAGCTTGTAGAGAGGGGGTTAGATGCTGAACCCGAATATGTGGAGTTTATAAACAAACTCAGACCAGGGATGAGTCCGAAGGAGCGGAAGGATCTGATCAGGCAGTTTCGCGACGCGGTTTACGATCAACAGCCCGATCTACCACGTCGTTGATGTCCTTGCGTACTTCGCGAACTTCCTCGGTGGTCATTCTCTCCGCGGCAGAGACCGCTAGCTCGTCCATGCTCTCCAAGAGCTTGTCCATCGCAGTCTTACGCTTGAGGGGTGCCGTGGCCATAGTGGATCTTCTCTTGAGTTTTGTGTTCGGCATTACAGTGTACTCTACCTCGTCTACTCCGGGACGCATATGTAACCGAGGTACCTGACTGATAAGACTCATTACGACGGTAATACGTTGCATCGGATCGCTAAGTCATTGATTCCCTGCGCTCTTTGGCCAGCGCTTTTGGCAACTCAGCCCGGGCTGTCGCGCCCATGCGTTCCCTGGCATTCTGAATCCTCATGCTAGACTGACTGCTCCAGCCATGCCGACCTTGCGAGTCATTCTGCTTTGGCATCAGCACCAGCCGTTCTACAAGGATCTGGTTACTGGCGAATACCGGCTTCCCTGGGTGCGGCTGCACGCGCTCAAGGATTACTACGGCATGGTGAAGCTGCTCGACGAATTCCCCAACGTTCATCAGAACTTCAACCTGGTTCCGTCGCTGATGGTGCAGATTCAGGATTATGTGGAGGGTACGGCGCAGGATCCGTTTCTGCGAGTGGCCGCTAAACCGGCCAAGGATTTGACCCTTGAGGAGCGGCGCTTCGCTCTGCAGTATCTGTTTCAGGCGAATCCGCAGAATGTGATTGGCCGCTATCCGCGCTACCGCGAGCTGTGGGATCGCTTTCGCACTTATGGGGATCATCCGGAGCGGGCGGAGCGCTATTTTCAGCCCCAGGATTTTACCGACCTGCAGGTGCTATCGCAGATCGCGTGGTTCGACGAATTTTTTCTCGAGGAAAAAGAGGTTGCCGCGCTAGTCGCGAAGGGGCACAACTTTTCGCTCGAGGAGCAGAAGTTTGTCATCACGAGCGAGCGCGAACTGATGGGCCGCGTGCTGCCTGCACATGCGGCGGCTGCGAAAAAAGGTTCGATCGAAATTTCGGCGACGCCGTTCTATCACCCGATCCTGCCGCTGGTTTGCGATACCAATGCGGGAGCGGTCTCGACTCCGGGATTGTCGCTGCCGCAAAATCGGTTTCGCCATCCCGAAGACGCGCGCGAGCAACTGATCCGCGGCCTCGACCTGCACCAGAAAGTTTTCGGAGTGCGGCCCAAGGGAATCTGGCCGTCGGAAGGCAGCGTGTCCGAGGAAGTGCTGGCCATTGCCAACAGTCTTGGCGTGCAGTGGATGGCGACCGACGAAGAAGTGCTGGGACGCAGCACCGGATTGTTCTTTGCCCGCGACGGCAACGGGCAACTGCCGGCGCATCTGGCGGAGAAGCTATACAACATCCATCGCTATGAGAACGGCTCAACCGCGATGCACATGGTGTTTCGCGATCACACGATCTCCGATCTCATCGGATTCGTCTATTCCGGAATGCCTCCAGCGGATGCGGCCCGGCATTTGATCAACAACATCAAAGAGGCGGCAAAGCCCATGCTGGCCAAAGGACACGATGCCGTTGTCTCGATCATCCTCGATGGCGAGAACGCGTGGGAATACTATCCCAAGTCCGGACGCGAATTTCTGCGGCGCTTCTACGACGGGCTGCAGCACGAACCCGGAGTTGAGGCCGTGACGATTTCCGAGGCCATTGGGCGGCATAAGGATTTCGGCACGATGACCTCGCTGGTCCCCGGTTCGTGGATCAATGCGAATTTCAATGTGTGGATTGGGGCTCAGGAGGATAACCGCGCCTGGGAGTACCTGCATCACGCGCGCGAATTTTATGCTCAGAACGCAGCCAGCGCCAGCGAAGCGCAACGCCAGTTGGCATTCGATGAAATCCTGATTGCCGAGGGCAGCGATTGGAACTGGTGGTATGGGCCGGAGCATCATTCGGCCAACGACCGCGACTTCGACGAGCTGTATCGCAAGCATCTTTCGAACGCCTATCAGGCGCTGGGAGCGACACCGCCCGACTATCTGGCGCAGCCGATCACCGGCGCCGAGGTGCGGCCGGCGTTTGTTCCGCAGACGGCTTACATTCATCCGCGCGTGGCGGGAGATAAAGTGCGCTACTTCGAGTGGATGGGCGCCGCGGTCTATACGGCCGATCATCGTGCCGGGGCGATGCACGGTAAACAATTCCTGCTCGATGCCGTTTATGCCGGGATTGATGCGACGTGTCTTTATGGGCGGCTGGATTTTGCGGGCAAAGTTCCTGACCAGGATTTTGATTTGGTGGTGAACGTGGAATCGTGGGCGGCGGGCGAGCCGCGGGCGCGGCGCGCCGTCCGGGTGGAAGCCTCAGTGAAGGCGCAGAAAATTAAAGAGTGGAAAATTGAAAATGGAGTGGCGGAGAAAATCCTGGCCTCGTCTGCTCAAAACGACGAGCACGTGAAGCTGGCATTGCTGCGGAATTTTGAATTCAAGTTGCCGTTGGCCTGGATGCTGGCAACGCCCAGCCATACTCCGGTGGAATCCCCCGGAGAGCACAAGCAGTCGCCGGCCACGGTCCCGGTGACCAACCGCCTGCGTCTGCGCTTCAGCCTGTGGCAGAACCGGTTGCCGGTAGACTCGTTGCCGCTAGAAGGCTGGATCGAACTGCAGATAGTCAGCGAAGGGGAATTGCTGTTCGGCGCATAAGACTCATGTAGCCGCGGACGCATTCGCCCGCGGTTGCGCCCGAGAGCGCGCAATGGTTTTTTGCCGGCACAGACACCGGTTCCAGCGAATATGCAGAGACGAATGACGCCGTCAAACGCCCCGCTGCGGTCGGCGGGGCGGACCAATGCGTCCGCCCCTACATGGTTCAAAGCAATGCCGGACGAGTTGCCGGTGGACTCCTTGCCCCTTGTGTGCTGGGGGATCTGCTGTTCGGGGCGTGAGACTGCAGGTAGGTTAAGGTTTCAAAACCAGCAATCGAGCGACTCTTCCGTGAAACCCCCGGTCGAAAGTCACAAATCGCATATTCGAGACTTCGGCAAAGGCGGCGAGGTAAGCATCTGCCCAAATCTTTGAGTTCGCAGATGTCTGACGGGAGAGCGCTCGAAAGACAGCCTCCAAACTCGGCGGTTCCTGAAGAAACAGGACGCGTTCATCCTGCAGCCAGCGGTCATAAGCATCCCACGCTTCGGCCTGGCTCATTACTTCATCTGTTCCCATCACTGCAGGTGTAGTGAGTAGCCTCAACAAGCTGATCTGGGTGAAGCGGCAGAAGCAAATGCGATCTTCCATGTCCAGCGAGTCAAACCATACGCGAGCGACTTGATGATGCTGGTGTCCGCCGTAGGTGAGGGCCACCCATACGTTCACATCAGGGAAAAGGAATGATCTCGAAGATCTTGGCATTATCTAGTTTCAGGGAACCAGGCCGCTTGGACGGCACAATCGGAAGAGTGACCTTGCGATCCCGTTTGCGGCGTCCGCGAAGCTCCTGCTCCACGCCGCGAAGGACCAACTCCTTCACTGAGCGTCCCTCGCTGGCGGCTTTTCCCTTCAATTCGCGATACAAGGGATCGGGAATGTCGACAGTCGTACGCACCCCAACATTCTGCCATATTTATGGCTAAACGTCAATGAGTCCCCCGAGAGCGCCACAAAGTATGTAGCCGCGGACGCATTCGTCCGCGGTTGCGCGCAAAGCGCGCAATGGCTTTTCGCCGGCAGGGCCACACTCGCAAGGAATAGGCAATAGTTCTTCGCCTGCGCGGGCACACAATCCAGGAATATGCAGAGGCCAGGAGACGCCGTCAGCACGCCTCGCTGCGCTCGGCGGGGCGGACGAATGCTTCCGCCCCTATATGGTTCAGAAATAGCAATGCCGGAGCACCCGCTCCGGCATTGAGGTTGTTGAAATCAGGACTCGCTACTTACTTCCACCGTTTGCCACCGCGGTCGTCGTTGTTGCCGTGGTCGTCATGTTTAGCGGACGGTTCAATTCCAGCGTGAGTTGCGTTCCCGCCGGCAAAGTAGCCGAGCGATGCTTCACCAGCCAGTGCGCCGTAGTCGAGCCCGCACCGATTGCGCCGCCCACCAGAATGCCCGCGGGGCCGCCCACCAATCCGCCGACCAGCATGCCGCCGGCAGTTCCAGCGCCTTGCTCGATGGTGTTGCTGCGATCGTGGCCCGTGCCCTTGAACTGGCCTTCGGAGTTCACGTCGGTGCCGTGAATGTTAGTGTCGGTGAGAGTCGCGTCGAGATAATAGCGCTCACCGTTGGGAAAGATGACCGCTTCGGGAAGGATTCCAATCGTCGGCCGGCCCGAGATGCGGCGCGGTTCGCTCACTTTTGTGACGCGGCCTTCGACGACAGTTCCCGCTGGAATCAGCGTCTGGCCGTTGATGACAACCGGTTGGGTGATGCTGCCGCGGAACGGATCGCCCGCCTTATTGCTGAAGGTGGCTAATGTAGTGTCTAGCCGTACCATGAGCGCGGTGCCTGCCGGTACGGGTGAGGGAGTTTGAGCCGCGAGAGTAGTCGCGAGCAGGGCGCATAGAACCAGCATCCACGTTTTCATGCCAACCTCCAGAATCCGAACTTTGTTCTTTGACTGTAGACCAGGTCTCACCCGCGTACAAGCAACAGGCAGTACACGGGGAACCAGCGGAGATAAGAGGGCATGGCAGTGTCCGAATGGCCGATTCCGAAGTGGAAAACGTACGCAAAAACTCAGCCCGCTGTCACATGGCACCAACGTCCTTCCGATATAATCGTGAGTTTCGCAGCACACGGTGGGAAGGACAGAGTAAGGCGCCTGCTATTCGATAGCGCCGGAAGCTGCCAGGCGATTCTTCCACCGGCGCAGGTCATGTAATCGACGTTTCGAAATCATTCCAGCAAAGGAAATCAAACGACTTATGTCCAATATTGCGGCAATTCATGCACGAGAAGTTCTGGATTCACGCGGCAATCCTACGGTAGAAGCGGAGGTTTTTCTGGCTGACGGCGCCATGGGCCGGGCGATTGTGCCCAGCGGCGCCTCCACGGGCGAGCATGAGGCGGTCGAACTACGCGACGACGATACGAACCGCTTCGCCGGCAAGGGAGTTCTCAAGGCGGTCGAGAATGTGAATGGAGAGATCGCCGAAGCCTTGGCCAACTGGGACGGCTTCGATCAGCGTGGGCTCGACGCCAAGATGATTGAACTGGACGGCACAGAAAACAAAGGCCGACTGGGCGCGAATGCGATCCTGGCCGTCTCGATGGCGGCGGCGCGCGCTTCGACGGTCAGCCTTGATATCCCGCTGTATCGCTATCTTGGCGGAGCGGGCGCGAACACCCTGCCGACTCCGATGATGAACATTCTCAATGGCGGAGCGCATGCCGACAACAACGTCGACTTCCAGGAGTTTATGGTGATGCCGGTGGGGGCGCCTTCGCTTTCCGAAGCGCTGCGCTGGGGCGTCGAAGTTTTCCATACCCTGAAAGGTGTGCTGAAGAAACGCGGCTACAACACCGCGGTCGGCGATGAAGGCGGATTTGCGCCATCGGTGAAGTCGAATGTGGAGGCGATCGAGGTCGTCCTCGAAGCAATTTCGAAGGCCGGATACAAGCCCGGAGAAGAGATTGCGATTGCGCTCGATCCCGCGGCCAGCGAGTTTTATCAGGATGGCAAATACGTGTTCAAGAAGTCCGACAAGTCGGCCAAGAGTTCCGACGAGATGGTGAAGTTTTACGCCAAGTGGGTAAACGATTATCCGATTGTGTCGCTAGAAGACGGATTGGCCGAGAACGATTGGGACGGCTGGCAGAACCTGACCAAAGAACTGGGCGCGAAGATTCAGTTGGTGGGTGATGACATTTTCGTGACCAACATCCGTATTTTCGAGGAAGGCATCGAGAAGGGGATTGCCAATTCCATTCTGATCAAGCTCAACCAGATCGGCACGGTGAGCGAAACGCTGGATGCCATCGATCTGGGCCGGCGCAATGGATACACGTCCGTCATCTCGCATCGTTCGGGCGAGACCGAAGACACGTTCATCGCGGACCTGGCCGTGGCTACTGGCGTCGGCCAGATCAAGACGGGCTCGGCGTCGCGCACCGACCGCATCGCGAAATACAACCAGCTCCTGAGGATTGAAGAGGAGTTGGGCGGGACGGCACGATTCCTCGGGCTCAAGGCGCTGAACTATCGCGAATAAGATGTCAACCTAGACGGAGGGGTGATGCGGAAACTTTCGAAGATTGCGGTCCTTCTCTGCGTGTTCTCGGTCGCTGGCCTTGCCCAAACGAACGACGCGGTCAACTCAGTCCCTTCTAAGGAAGAAGTGCTCAAGTTCATGGAAGTGCTTCGAATTCGGTCGCAGCTGAATCAATACTTTGACGGAGTATCCAAGCAAGCCAGGCTCGGTGCCGAGGAAGGGTTCAAGAGCAAAGTTCCGAACGCCACCCCCGCGCAGATGGCCGAAGTGGATAAGTTCGCCGAGAGCTTGTTCAAGAACATGCCAGTCGACGAAATGGTGGATGCCATGGTTCCGATCTACCAGAAGCATCTGACAAAAGAGGACCTGGATGGAATCCTCGCCTTCTATGCCTCTCCCGTTGGCCAGAAACTGCAGCGAGAGCAACCGGCCATGATGCAGGAAGGCATGCAGGTAGGCGCCGAAATCGGCCGCCGTCGGCTCGGCGCTATTTTGCAGCAAATGGACGAATTTATTTCGAAACTGGCTCAAGAGCCGCAAAAGCCAGCGAAACCGTAAGAGCCGGCTGTTTTTCTAGTGTCTAACTGTGAGGACAAAAATGCTCAACGAACTACTTCTCTCTGAATTTGACGCCGAAGTGAAAACCACGCGGACCATGCTGGAACGCGTCCCGATGAAGGCAGACTTCAAGCCGCATGCCAAGTCGATGCCGCTCGGCAAACTGGCGCCGCATGTCGCGCAATTGCCGGAGTTCGGGGTCACCATCCTGACCACGCCCGAACTCGATTTCGGCAAAGCGTCATTTACGCCCCTCGCGTTCGGATCCCCGGAGCAATTGGTGAAGGCTTTTGAGGAGGGCGCGGCGAAGGTCCGTTCTGCGCTGAAGAACACCGGCGACCATGCCTGGAACGAGCCGTGGAAACTCAGCTTTCAGGGCAAGTCGATTTTCGCCGGATCGCGCTTTCTTGCCTATCGCGAGATGTTTCTGAATCACCTGGTGCATCATCGGGCGCAACTGGGCGTCTATCTGCGCCTGAACGACAAGCCGCTCCCGGCAACGTACGGCCCCTCGGCGGACGACACGATGGGCTTCTAGCAAAATCGCCGACAGTACCTCTCCATTTAGGAATTCTTCCCTCAGGGGGCTAAAGCCCTCTGAGTTTTGATAGACCGGATCGGCACGGCTGAAAACCGTGCCCTTCCCGGTGCTTTCGAGCAAGAAGCTAGGAGCTAGAAGCTGAGAACTAGAAGCTGATAGCTGATAGCTAAGAGCTAGGAGTTAAAAGCTGAGTTTATGTCTCGTCCGAAACCGCTTATTCTGATCATTCTCGACGGCTGGGGATACCGCGCCGAAACCAAAGCCAACGCCATCGCGCTCGCGCGCAAGCCCACTTACGACCGGCTGTTGCGCGATTATCCCAACACGCTCATTCATACCAGCGGCCCCTACGTCGGCTTGCCCGAGGGGCAAATGGGCAATAGCGAAGTTGGACACCTGAACATCGGCGCCGGGCGCATCGTGTACATGGACATCACGCGCATCGATCTGATGATCCAGAATGGCGAACTGTTTTCTCATCCCGTGCTGCTCGATGCCATGAAGCACGCGCGCACCGGCGAGCGCCGATTGCATCTGTTCGGGCTGATCTCCGACGGAGGCGTGCACTCGCAGCAGGCGCATCTCTACGCGCTGCTGAAAATGGCCAAGCAGCAAGGGCTGGAGCGCGTCTTCGTGCACGCCTTTATGGACGGGCGCGACACGCTGCCCACCAATGGCGCCGGATACCTCGAGCAACTGCAGCAGAAGATGCGCGAGTACAACTGCGGCAAGATCGCGACCGTCAACGGGCGCTACTACGCCATGGACCGCGACCGGCGCTGGGAGCGCATTGCGAAGGCTTACAACGCCATGGTGTTTGCCGACGCCGAAGGTGGCAAGCAGTCCGATCCGGTGCAGGGAATGAAAGACTCGTACAACAAGGGCGTCACCGACGAGTTCGTGATTCCATTCGTTTGCACCGACGGCCGGGGGCAGGCGCTAGCCACGATTCGCGACGACGATTCCTGCATCTGCTTCAACTTCCGCGCCGACCGGGTTCGGCAGATCACGCGCGCCTTGACCCGCAACAGCGGGCTCAACCCGAGCGGTGGAAGCGATTTGCCGGGAGCCGAAGATCTGGATGCGACCATCCCGCGCGCCCGCGCGCCGAAGAATCTGCATTACGTCTGCATGACGCAGTACGACAAGAATTTCAGCCTGCCGGTCGTGATCCCTCCCGAGTCGATGGCAAACATTCTCGCCAATGTGATGGGCGGCATGAATATGCGCAACCTGCGCGTGGCAGAAACTGAAAAGTACGCCCACGTTACCTACTTCTTCAACGGAGGAGTCGAGAAACCATTTCCCGGGGAAGACCGCGTGATGGTGCAATCTCCCAAGGTTGCGACCTACGATCTGAAGCCGGAGATGAGTGCGGCTGGAATCGCCGATGCCGTGGTAAAAGCCACCGAAGATGGCACCTTCGATGTGATGATCGTGAATTTCGCCAACGCCGATATGGTCGGACATTCGGGAAAGATCGAGCCGACCATCAAAGCGGTCGAAACTGTGGATGCCTGCCTAAGCCGCATCGAAGCCGCGGTTCGCTCGAAGGGCGGAGCCATGCTGATCACCGCCGATCACGGCAATGCTGAGATGATGATCGATCCGGCGACCGGCGGCCCGCACACGGCGCACACCACGAATCCTGTGCCCTTTATCGTGGTCTCAGAAAACGCGAAGCAATTTACGCTGAAGCCCAACGGATCGCTGCGCGACATCTCGCCCACGATCCTGGGAATGCTCGGCGTCGATGAGCCGAAGGAAATGACGGGAGCGGATCTGCGTGTATTCGCAAAAGATTCGCGTTAGTTGTCATCCTGAGCGGAGAATGTGCTTCGCGCCTCGCGCAGCACATTCGGAGTCGAAGGATCCCTTTCAGAAAATGAGAGGCAGACCCGACGAGGCGATCCGGCTATGCCGCTGCAGTGGAAGCGTCCATCAGTTCGACAGCAGCGCCGGAGCCGTCGCTAACAGTCCAGCCGCCAGTTCCAGGTCGTGCAAGTCTTCACGGCTGAAGTCCTGCGCGAACTTGGGATCCAGTCCCTTGCGCGAGATCTGAATGACTCCCACAACGGTTGAGCCGGGATCGATGATGGGCACGGACATCAATTTTTGAATGGGCGCGGGAGGAGCGGGCTCATCCGAACCATTCTCATGGGCCCGGATGGTTTCGAAAATGCCCGCATGCTTCACGCGCGCGAAGTTATTGAAGATCTCCGGTTTCTTGCTGAGCGCGGTATGCGCGGCGACCGCTTTGCTGGAGAGCGGAATCGCACCCGTAGTGCGCAGGTGTTCTGGAAAAACGAAGCGCAGCAGGCCGCCCTCCAGGCGCAACAGGGCGACTTCGGTAGACTGCACACGAAAAATCTTGGCCAGGACCACGCACAGGTCCATGGCGGTGACTCCCGGTCCCAGCACCGGTCCGAGAGGGAGTAAATGCTCTGGAAGGACAACTTCTTCCATGGCAGCGTGATCGTTAGTTTGGGTCATAGCCCAGCCCGCATACTCTCTATTTTCCTAGAGGAACACCAACTCTATCGCACTTTGCGGGCCGGAAGGTACTCTCCAAAGTAACTGTACCACTGGGTCTAAGGAACCTCTGAGCAACCATCGATTTTGAAGGCGGCAAAACTTTCAGAACTACACAGGCCAGGAATTTTCCTGTATTGCTTGCGACCTTACCGGAACCCGCTATTTACGCAAGGTCCAGAGACACTACGCCCTCGCCACTGCCAGCCGTCTGCGGTGCAGATACAGGTTTACCAACGCGAAGCTGGTGCACAGTCGATGATGGTTCTTCTTAATCCCGCGGTATCTGGCCTTCTCGAAGCCGAAGATGCGCTTCAGAATCCGAAACGGATGTTCCACCTTCGCTCGCTTCACCCGGTTCTTGGCCTTTTGTAACTCGTCCACAAAGTTCTTGTATCGGACTCTCCGGCTGGTCATATCTTGCGCGCGCGGAGCCGCCTGCCGGATGGCTTCGCCCTGTCCCTGATATCCGCCGTCGCCCCACACCTTGCGCTCCTCGCCGTGCAACAGATCCGGCAGCATGTGCTTGTCCGCCACCGAAGCCGCCGAGGTGCACACCGAAGGCACATGGCCTTGCTTGGAGTCCACTCCGATGTGGGCCTTCAACCCGAAGTACCACGGCTTTCCCTTGCGCGTCTGATGCATCTCCGGGTCGCGCTCTCCACTCCGGTTCTTGGTCGACGAGGGCGCATGAATAATGGTCGCATCCACAATCGTCCCCGTGGTGATGCGAATGCCCCGGCTGTCCAGATATAGATTCACCGCGTTCAGCATCGCCCCGCCCAACTCGTGTTTCTCCAGCAGGTGACGGAACCCGAGGATGGTGCTCTCATCCGGCACCGCCGCCCGCCCCAGATCGATGCCCACAAAGTGCCGCAGCACCGGCGATTCATACAGCGCATCCTCCGCGCCCGGATCGCTCAGGTTGAACCACTGCTGCAGAAAATACACCCGCAACATGATGCTCAGTCCTACTGGAGGCCGCCCGTTCTCTCCCTTCGGATAGTGCGGTTCCACCAACCCCTGTAACTCGGCCCACGGCACCACCTGCTCCATCTCCTCCAGAAACCGCTCCCGCTTCGTCTTCCGCCCGTACTTCTCGAACCCCGTCTGCGCCGCCAAAGTTTGCTGTCGCATCCACCTTTTCACCTCGACTTACACCGTATACGCTCAGCCTGTGGATCGGAGAGTTCTTCAGAGGTTCCTTAGGTTGCTCGTGAGATCCCTCGCCCCGCTCGTAAAAGCGCGGGGCTTCGGGATGACCCCACGCTTCAAAATTGCACTGCTGCCGATCGGGGAGCGCACCAGTGCCGACGAAGAAGCGGGCGAAGGCGAACAAAGCAGAACGCAACAAGAATCCGCAGGCGATCTGGCATCGCCATGCGCGAGAACAGCCGAGGCAGTTCTTCTTCGACGACTGGCTACTGCATTTCGTTCAGTTTCTGATAGATAAATAGCGCCAGAAACGCGAGCAGAAATACTCCGGAGCCGATGCTGAACACGCGCATCGGAATCGTGAGCTTGTTGATCCTGGTCAGCAACTCGGTTTGCTCTTCTTGCATGTGTGAATTGGCTTCGTCCAGGAAGAGTTGATCATCCTCGTGCATGGTGAGCGTGCTCTTGTAGATGAGGAGCACGATCAGGCCAACGGCGAAGAGTCCGAACAGACCTCCCACGATTTCAATCGGCGTCATAAGCCACCTCGGCAGAGTCACCCAACGGGCATTCCGCGTGGTGGATGCAAGGTGCGCAGTGCCCGCAACCAGTCCCGGGGAAGGCCTTAACGCCACGATTATAGCCCTGTTGGCAAGTCCCGGCGAAAATAAACGCGGATGCCCAAAAGGGGACAGAAAACGGGGAAGGCTGCGACCTGTGGTCAGTTCCCGGCATCCAAACCAGTAAGCTTCAAAGTGGCGTGGCAGAAGTGTTTTGGAGCCGGATCAGCAGTATTTGCTATAATCGAACAGCTTTAAAGCCAAGGAGATACGAATGGCCACCACAACCATCCCTGAAGTAAAGAAAGCCGCACCCATCACCCTGACCGCGAATGCGGTCGCCAAGGTCAAGGAGATCATGGCTCAACAGACGCCCGTGCCTGCTGGCTTGCGCGTTGGAGTCGTGGGCGGCGGATGCTCCGGCTTTTCCTATTCGATGCAGTTTGAGAACGGGGCCGGAATGATGGACAAGACCTTCGAGATGGACGGCCTGAAGGTTTTCGTCGACGCGACATCGGTCATGTATCTCAACGGCTGCATCGTGGATTATGTTGAGACGCTCGAGGGCGCCGGATTCAAGTTCGAAAATCCGAACGTGAAGAGCACCTGCGGTTGCGGATCGTCGTTCAGTGTGTAGAGCGAGCTATGAGCGGTGAGCGCTGAGCGGTGAGCAAAAGCGGATTGCTCCGTGCTCGCCGATGATTCAACAGGAACGGCCCATCCTCAAGGATGGGCCGTTTTCTTTTTGCAGAGGAGTTACTGCTGCTGGGGATTTTGCTGAGGCGGGCTTTGTGGCTGGTTCGTGTTGTTGAACCCTCCGCCTCCTGGCGACGAGGAATTGTTCTGCGTCCCTGAGTTGCCAAAACTATTTCCGAAGCTACTTCCGGAGCTGTTCCCGAAACTATTGCTGAAGCCGCTGCTGTTCTGTCCGTTCTGCCCTGAATTGTTCTGGCCGTTCAGATTCTGTTGCTGCTGGCCGAGCATCTGGATCGAAGGCTGGTACGGGGTGGTGATCAGGAATCCTTGGTCAAAGGTCGGATCGTAGACAAACTGCCACTGGTTATATTTCTTCTTGTGATCGTATTCGCGAATCGTGGAATCCTTGCTGAGGCTGGCGACGCCGACGATCGGCGCGCCTCCGAACTGGGTATTCGATCCTGAGGTGTTGTTGCCGGAATCGCCGGTGCTGTTATTGGAGCCGGGGGCATTCGATCCCGTTGGATCCGCGGACGAATCCGTTGGTGATGCTCCGGCCTGGCTGGGATTCGTGCCAGTGGTCGGATTGCCGGTTGATTGTGAATTCTGTCCGAACAGAGAATTGGAATTGTTTCCGAAGCTGCTGTTTCCGCCGAAACTGGAAGTTTGTCCGAGTCCACCGGAAGTGGCCATGCCTGAGACCGGGGTTGCGCCCGCAATGGTTCCCCCGGCAATGCCGTTCAGCGAGAGCTTGGCCTCGCCGTAATGCAGCAGCTTGAAATCTTTTCCCGTGAGCGGATCTTTGTAGCGCTTGCGCAAAAAGCGGAGCTGGTTGGTATTCTCGAGATCCTCGAGTTTCGCCGGATAGCGTCCGAACTTTTTGTAGTAGGCGCGGATGGCCCGCGAATACTGCACGCCGCGATGGATCATCTCTTCTTCGCGATCGCGCTTGATGTCGAAGGTGATGGAGGGCACGATGATGCCGGCGGCAATGACCATCATGGCTACGACCAACAGCAGCATCAGCAGGACATAGCCCTGCTCGCCCTGGCGCGGGTTCCGGCGAATTTGCGAATGAAGGCGCATCGGAGAAGAATTGAGCGATTGAGAGATCTGGTGATTGAGTGATTTCTCTATCAGTTTCCAACTCTTCTTTCAATCACGCAATTACTCAATCACCCAATTACTCAATTTCCAAATGTCCTCACCCCTGGGTGAGGGGAATGCTTTGCGGCGGACCGCTGTTGACTACGTCCTGAATCTCAACCGAGGTCGCCGAAATATGGATGACCTTGTAGCGCCGGTCCACGATCTCGCCCTCGCCGGCGACGAATACGTCCTCACCGAGTTTGAGAAATATTCTCTTTGGCTCGCCGGGCGAACTGGCGAAGCCGTAAAACTTCAGAGGGATGGGCGCTGCCTGCGGAGGGTTCGGCGGCTGGTAGATGTGCGCGGGATCTTCTACAGTCTGCTTTCCGTCGGTGTTGGGCGGTGCGCCAGGTTTCGGGATCACCACGTCTTCGGCCTGCGAAACAAAAATGTTTCTTCCGTTGCCCCGATATTCGGTCTTCTCGCTTGCTGCCAGCAGGTCCAGCCGCAGAGTAGGATCAAGATTCTCGACCTTCGGCTTTTTTCCGGGCTTGCTTGCGGGGCGCTTTTGGGCGCGGGGAGCCAGGGTGGTGGGCGCAGCCGCTTGCGCGTTGGAAGCAGGCGCGGAAGATTCCGTAAGCATCGGAATAAACTCGTAGGCGAACGCCAACACGGCTACTACGCCGAGCACGGCCGCCCACGTTGCCTTCTTCTTATTTTCGAGTCCCAGTTGCACTACGTTGTTCCCGTCTTCAAATACGTTTCCAGCCGGACGCTCAGCTTAACCGGTCCCCGCGGGTCGTTGCCGAGGGTGACGGTGTTGATGATAAAAAATATTTCGTCTCGTTCCAATGCATTGATAAACCGTGCCAGGGAGGTGTAGGTTCCGGCGAGGTCCGCATCCATCTGGGCCGCCTGCAAACCTTCCAAAACGCTGCCCTCGGTATCCGGCTTGTATCGCACCATTTCGATTCTGACACCATTTGCGGCCGCCAGCTTGCCAAACTCCGCGTAAATCTGCGAATTCTGAGAAGGGAAGCGCTTCTTGTAGAAGTCGGCGATCTGCTGATTGGCGACGACCACTTTATGGGGCAGATCTTTCAAGGGCGCAACCTCGCGGGTTTTGATGGTCAGGTCGGCCTGCAGGCGGTTGAGATCCCGGCGGCGGGATTCCGGCGATCCAATCAGGGGCGAGAAGTACAGCACCGCCGCCAGCAGATCGAGGCCCACCATGACCGCAATCGCGGTCGTCAAGTTTTTCCGAGTTCGTCGCAGATCAGGCATTAGTGCTTGCTCCCCTTGGCCGCCGGCGGCGGAGGCTTCATGGTCTGAGGCTTGGCTTCGGTGGCTGGTTTCGTGGTCGCCGCGGTTGTTGCTGGGGCGTCGGCCAGGGGCTCCGGAATATAAATTGCCGCAATCTCGACCTGTTCCGTATCGCCGGTCTGCGACTGCAAGTGGCCTTCGCGGAGAATGAGTGTCTGCGAAAATCTTCGCGAATCTTCCATGCGCTTGGCCAGTTCGATGGCGCGGTCGCGCGAATCGCCGGCCACGATCATTTTCAGCGCGAGTTGATTGTCTTCATCGAGCTGAGGCGTGATGGAGACCAGATGCAGCCCCGGGGGCATGACTTTCTCTAAGCTCTCCAGCACGCGCGTCCACGAGAACGCCTTGCGTTCGATCAGTTGATTCAGAAACTGCGACTCATCGCGCGTGGTGTGGTTCTCGGGACGATTGAGGAATTCCTCGGCATGGATGCGGATCTGATCGCGCTCCGCAATCAGGGCGCGCTTTTCCGCGATGGCCTTGCGGTCGCGGTGGGCGTTGACCCAGCCGGTCCCGTCGAGCGTCAGCAGGACCAGGGTCAGCAGCCCGATCGCGCCCACGGCGGTGCCCCAGCGCATCCAGAACTGCCGCGCGTCCTCGTAGGGCTGGCTCGCGAGATTGATTTCAAGACGCATTATGCGATCAGCGCTCCTACCACTCCGGCCATTCTCCACTTGGGCACCGGGCCGCCGGCCGTGGTTCCCAGTTGCGCCGAAGAGATCAGTTCCTGCACGTCAGCTCCGGTGGCTGCCCGCAGAGCGGGAGTCGCTCCGCCCGACTCAGGCAGGCCGGCAACGTAAATCTGCTCGATATTAAGATGGTACGTGTCCTGGAAAAAGACAATCGAGGGATACACTTCCTCGGCCAGTTGCTCGCCGGAAATCGTGATGCCGCGGCCGTTTTCCAGTGTGCGAAACAGCTGCAACTGATCCTGGTTCAGAATGGCGATGCTGGTGGTGTGGGCATCGACTTTGATGACCATGGTCGGCCGTTTGCCGTCCGCGGCGCCGAGCGCCGCCAGGGTGGAAGGCAGGACCACGCCAGGATTGAATCCCGCATCGCGAAAAGCCGCTTCGTAGTCTTCAATCACGCTGCCCAGGGCCACGGCCGCCACCACGCGGACTTCGTTTCTATCTTCTGCGCGTGATACGAAACTTTCGCCTTGTCGACGTCGAAGGGCAGAGACTTTTTCAGGCGGAAGCGAACCACTCCCAAGGCCTCTTCCTGATCGGACGGCAAGGTATCGAATTCGACGAGCATGACGCGAACCGTCGCGTCGGGAACAATGGCAATGACGTCGTGCGAACGTCCGGCTACGCCGCCCAGCGCGCTCTTCGATCCCGTCACGGACCGCGTCACGCTGCCGCAGATTGATTCGACCAGGTCGGGAACCACGCTGCCCGGCGCCAGTTCCTGCGCCGCACAGGCTTCCAGCCCGCTGCCGTTCTCGACAACCCGGCCGGCCAGCACGCGGTCGGCGGCAATTTCGCAGGCCAGCTTCGGCTTTGCTGTATTTGTGTTTGGACTCATTCCCGAGTACGCCCTTGAGAGATAGCTCTATAAATCAGAAACCGTATTGTCCAGAATTGCAATAGCTGAAAAAGCACACCGGCAAGGTTTCAAAGTTTCAAGGTTTCAAGATTTCGAATCTCTAGCGCAGGTGGGCATGAAAGGGCGCTGAACCTTGGCAACTCGAAACCTTTGAAACCCTGAAACTTTGGAAACGTTGCTTTACCGCATCGCTTCGATAAACGTGACCTTATTGATCTCCTTCAGCGTGGTCATTCCCAGCCGCACCTTGTCCAGTGCGGATTCGCGCAGGAAGCGCATGCCTTCTTCGCGGGCGGCGCGCCGGATTTCGGACGTCGGCTTCTTGGCCAGAATCATTTCGCGGATGCGGTCGCTCAAATCGAGCAATTCGTGAATCGCGGTTCGCCCGCGGAACCCAGTGCCCGCGCACTCAATGCATCCCGGACCTTCGTATAAAGGAACCTTGCCCCACTGCACCGGATCGAGGCCGCTGGCTTCGAGCACGTCGGGCGGATAGTGCACCTCGGTGCGGCAGGCGTCGCAAATCAAGCGCACCAGTCGTTGCGCCAGAATGCAGTTCAATGCGGAAACGAAGTTGTAGGGCTCGACGCCCATGTTCAGGAAGCGCCCAATCACGTCGACGACATTGTTGGCGTGCACGGTGGTGAACACCAGGTGTCCGGTGAGGGCCGACTGGATGGCGATCTGCGCGGTTTCGGAGTCGCGAATTTCGCCGACCATGATCTTGTCGGGATCGTGCCGCAAAATCGAGCGCAGCCCGCGGGCAAAGGTCAGGCCTTTTTTCTCGTTGACCGGAATCTGCGTGATGCCGCGCAGCTGATATTCGACCGGATCTTCGATGGTGATGATCTTGTCTTCGTCGGTCTTGATCTCGTTGACGGCAGCGTAGAGCGTGGTCGTCTTGCCGCTGCCTGTCGGTCCGGTCACCAGCACCATGCCGTAGGGCTCTTTGATGTAGCGGCGGAAGCGCCGCAGGTCATCTTCATCAAACCCAACCACGTTCAGAGTCAGGGTGCGGAACTTCTCGCTCATCGATTCTTTGTCGAGGACGCGGAGCACGGCATCTTCCCCGTGAATCGAGGGCATGATGGAAACGCGGAAGTCGATGGCGCGGCCGTTGTACTTGACGCGGAAGCGGCCGTCCTGCGGCACGCGGCGCTCGGAAATATCGAGTTCGCTCATGACCTTGATACGCGAGATCACGGTGGAATGGTGCTCTTTGCCGATGGGCGGCATGGCCTGCGTCAGCACGCCGTCGATGCGGAACTTGATGACGACCGAGTCGTCGCGGGTCTCGATGTGAATGTCGGAAGCGCGCCGCTGCAGCGCGGTGAAAATCGTGGTATCGACCAGGCGGATGATGGGGCTGGTATCGCCCGCCGCGGTGAGCTTGTCGATGGTCAGCGTCTCTTCCGCGCCGGTACTTTCGTCTTCGCGGATGATGGTGAAGCCTTCGCTGGCTTCTTCCAGAACGCGCTGCGACTGCTCGGTCTTCTTGAGGATGTCGGAGATCTGCTTGAGCGTGGAAACTTTGGTGACGATGCGCTGCTTGAGCAGCAGGCTGATCTCGTCGATCATCATCAACTGGCTGGGATCGGCGATGGCGATGGCCAGACGCCCGTCGGTGGTTTCTTCGAGCGGAACGAAGTTGTAACGGAACATCAATTCGACGGGAATTTTCTTGAACAGCTCGTGATGCAATTCGAAATCGGTGAGGTCGATGAATTCGCAGCGGTAACGGCGAGCCACGTCCTGTGCGCGCTCGAGATCGGTAATGGGGTTGCCGGTCGGGCTGATGGGCCCGCCATTGCCGCCATTCACGAAAAGTGATTTCTTATCCGCCGTCGCCATTCCTACCTCGCTACCTCCAACTTCAATGCACTCCCAATGTAAAGATCGGCAAGTACAGCGAAATCAGCACCCCACCAACAAAAATCGCCATGACGATGAGGATCAGCGGCTCGATGAGGGCCATGGCCGCGCCCAGGGCCGTCTGCACATCTTCCTCATAGAATTCCGCGACCGAGTTCAGCATGGCGGGCAGAGCTCCGGTCGACTCGCCGACTTCAATCATTTCCACCGCCAGCTCGGGAAAAATCTTTTGCTCTTCCAGGCTAGGCGCAAGCCCTTGTCCTTCCCGCACCCGGATGCCGGCCCGCATCACGCCTTTTAAGATGCGCCGGCTACTCATCGAGGAGCCGGCAGTTTCCATGGAAGGAACCAGCGGCAGGCCGCCCTGCAGCAGGGTAGAAAGCATGCGCGAGAAGCTGGCGACCTGATGCTTGATCCGGATGCCCCCCAGCAACGGCAGGCTCAGGATTAGCCGGTCAATGCGGTCGGCTCCGCGGTCGGTCTCCTTCCAACGCCAGAACAGAAATCCACCCACGGCCAAGCCGACCAGCACAAACGGTGCGTACTTCTGAGAGATCACACCGACACCGAGCATGAACACGGTAATTGCGGGCAATTTTGCGTCCAGGCTATTGAACAAGTCGGCAAACTTGGGCACCACGTAGGTGAACAAAAACATCACCATGATCATCACCACGCTGATCAGCAGCGTGGGGTAAATCAGCGACACAAACAGTTTCTTGCGGAAGGTCATGGCCATGCGTTGAAAGTTCACGTAGCGCGTCAGCACTTCGTCAACGTTGCCGCTTTTCTCGCCTGCCATCAACGTGGTCGTATAAATCTTGGGGATCATCCCCTGGGCGGCGAAGGCATCCGACAGCAACTCTCCGCCTTTCACCCGATCGCGGACGTTTTCGAGAATCTGCTTCAGCTTCGCGTCCTTTTGCCGCTTGATGAGCAGTTCGAGCGAGTTCAAAATCGGCAAGCCGGCCCGGATCAGGGTCAGAAATTGCTGGTTAAAAACCAGAAATGTGCTCTGCTTGATCTTTCTCCGTCGCTGCGAGACTCCGCCGGCCAGCAGTCCCTGCGGCTTGACCCAATAGACCAGGTAGCCCTGCTGGGAGAAGCGGTCGCGCACCTCGGCTTCGGAAATGCCCTGCTCGACGTGCTGCTGCACGTGCCCGCGATCGTCCGCAATTTTGATTACAAATTCAGCCATTTGGCCAGTCCTTCCGAGGAAATTTCCGGACAGACCCCTACGGGCCAGTCTAACATTCCAACTTCCATTCTATGCCGCCGGTCCACTCCGATGAGCCCCTCGCCAGTATCGCAAGTAACCTCTTTATGCGCCGATTCCAGCTTTGTAACGTTTTTGTAAATTCTGGGACTGAGCGGAAAGCCGAGCTCGCCTTCCGCTCCGTCCCTTATTGCCCCAACTCGCCTTCGACCACCTCGGTTCCGGCCGGAGGCTTGAACTCGAACCGCGAATTGTCGGTCGCCACATTCTCTTTCTGATCGGTGAAGCGGTACTCGGTCGAAGACCCATCCACGCCTTGGATCACGATCCGCACAATCTGATTCTGAGGAGTAATCTCCAACGCCACCTCGCTCCATTGATCTGCCAGGGCCGACGGCACCCCCCGGAGCACGACATCGCCGGCTTCGAAAGGCGCTATATCCGGAGCTAGAGATAATCCTCGCAATTCCTTCTCCAGGCGTGTCTTACCTAGCAAGAAGGCGAGGGGCGAGCGCGCGTCCTCCAGCTTTCTGGCCGGCGACTTTCGCGCCTGCCGGTCGTCGGGGACGTAAAACCACGCATCCTTCCCATCGCTCACAAAGAGCTTTTCTCTGGGAGAACGGTATTGCCAGCGCATCTTGCCAGGTTTTTTCAGCCAGAGGGTGCCGGACTCGGTGCGGGTCATTCCCGAACCCTGGTACAGCTCGGTAAACTGCGCCTCCAGGGAGCGCAGGTGGTTGTAGTGATCGTCAACGGCAGCGGCCATGGACTTCACGTCGGCGGCGTGGGCCGGCTGCACGCTGACCAGCAATGTCAGACACGATAAAAGGAAGAGAAGTTTTGAGGATCGCACCTCGGAATGGTCCGCCTTGTGTTGAAATGACGCTCTGGTTCTCAGAAGGAAATAAGCTGACGTTTTCATTCTAGCCGTTTTGCGGGCCTCAGGCGGGCTCCTATCGTCTGAAACGGGGAAGATAAAACGTAATTTAATGCACGAATCTGAAAATGAGTTTGCGAACTGGCCGTAATGCGGGACGAAACTTCCATTCGATGTACTGAAGGCTGCGCACAATCCATGAGACGATAAAGTGCCGCTTCATGTAGACAACCGGGCATCCATACTCATTTTTCCAATCTGGATTGAACGTCTGAAAAATTGGATGCCGTGGCGGTGGCCCATAGCACTCAATGGCATCCAGGGTAAAGTGATTGAGGTCTTCACTGCCACCTAGCTAGACCCAAGCGTTTCGTACCCGGATAGATGGACGCCGGTTGAATATCTTTGCCGCTGTGGCGTGAAGGTCCGCGTTGATGCTGAAATTATTCTCGGTCCTTCCGCCGCTCAGGAATGTCAGCACACGTGCGGAAAAGATGAACCGCACGTCATGCCGGGCCGTGTTTTTGCAAGTTGGGAGCTACGCGAAGAAAAATGGATTCTCACGGGAACATACCGGTAGGGGCGACTCGGTCGGTCGAAGGCAAGTCACGTGCGGAGGCTGTCTAAACCGCGGTCCGCACTCCCGAGGTCTCTTTCACGATGCGCTCCATCACACGCAGGCGTTTGGAAGAAATCTGACTCTCAGTCATCCGCGGGGGTGCCACATCGCATCCGCTCACCGAAAGCAGTTCACTGCTCATGGCGTCGAGAGCCGAGGTGGAGCGGCCGAGCACCATCAGGAGATATTTCTGAGCGATAGGCCTGTCGGCCGGATGGATCAGAGCCCACCACCGCCGCACCGATTCCTGCACCTCTGCTTCGCTCTTTTCTCCCACGACGAGGGCGTCAATCAACCGATAAACCTTGCTCTTGATCGCCTGATACGATACCGAAATCTCTTGTGGCATAGGGTTCCTGGGTACGAGGTGCTTTCCTTAGGTGCAATCCTCCCGCCAAACCGCTAGGGCCATGTTTTGCCGCGACTTAGCGCGATTTTCACCGATGTGAACGTATTATGAATGGAAGAATTCGATTATGGGATATGAATTCTGGAAGAACCCGTAGCTCACAGCCTATCTGCTTACCTTTCAAGGTCCTAAGACCGATTGGGGTGATCGACGCAGGCCTCCATTCTGGTTGTGAATCGCAACAGCTTCGGTCTAGCTTCGGCGCAGGCCACGGCATATTTGTGTGACACGTTACAATGTTCCGCTCTACTCAACGGCACACGAACGTTCTCTATCCCTCGCTCGGTTTCGAGGGAGACGGGGCGTTCTCTGCCTGCAGTTTCACAAACCGGGTTAGGAGGCGAAATGAAAAAGTGGGCTTGGATTCTGGTTCTGCCCGTCTTAATCTCCATGGCGCAGGCGCAGGTTTCCCCTTCACTCAGCACGCAGACACACGAATCGCAAGAAACCAGTTCGCAAGGGACGTGGCACGACGCCGATGCCGGCGAGCGCATGTTTTTTCCCCGCGACATGTTGTGGGGATGGGCGCAGCTGGATCTGGCGCCGCCGCATAACGAAATCGATCCCAACCTCTGCGCCGGCAATGCTTACCAGTACGGCGGCGCCAACGCCCCCTGCAACATGTTCGCGCGCTACATGCTATCGGGCATCCTGGAAGTCCGTCCCTTCGGCCGCGGACCGCTGCGGCGCTTCATGGTGTTCGGCGCGCCCACCTTTCTATTCGGCAAGAATGTCCCGAAGACGCTTTATACCTGGTCGCCCGACGCCATCGGCATCGAGCACTCGTGGGGGGTGGGCATCTATCTCAACAAGGGATTCGAGTTTCGCGTGACCCAGCATTTCCTTTTCGACCGACTGGGCGCGAGGGACAAAAATCTCGGTGTGGCTGATCTCGGCAACAACGGCCCCTGGGGACGCTACATGAGCCTGGGAGTGCGCAAGACGTTCGGCACGCGCCGCTGGTAGCAAAGGCGAAGGCGCGCGGCTATGCGGGAACCGGAGCCTCGCGACCCATCACCATTCGAATAATCCAGACGATCAGCGCGATGAATGCGCCAAGGATGACAAAGGGCAAGCCGAAGATGAGAAGCAGCCAGAACGTGCCGCTGAAAGCGGAGACGTCGCCGCCGATCTTGGCCGAGTCGTCGCGATGGATGCGGCCTCCGAAAACGGTTACATCGCCGCCGATATTGGCTTCTTTTTCCAGGCGCAGGTTGCCGCCAAAAGAAGTGAGATCCCCGCCAATCTGGCCTTGATCCTCGACTACGACCCCGCCGCCGAAGGTGGTGACGTCCCCGGCTACGCGGCCTCGAACCCGCACGCTGCAGCCAAAGCAGGTCACCTCCGACACTTCTTCTCCCGGTCCGACGGAGATGTCATGGCCAAACTGGGTCCGGTCCTGCGAGCCATCGGCGAAAGCTGCTACCGAAAGAGACAACAGAAACGCCCCTGTGAGGAAAAATCGGAACACCATGAGAACCTCCGCGCGCTCAGCCAAGAGCGCGAAACTATTCGAGATTATGCCATAACCGACGGCAGAGACGGGCCGTTCGATCAACTGTGGTCGGAATCACGATCGAAGGTGACCGGCATCACCTCGGGCCCGCCGTGATCCCCATAAAGTTGCTCTGCAGGTCCCAGGGTTCAACCAGCAGATTCAACGTTATTGAGTGCTGCAAAGTGGAATCATTCAGCTCCGCTGAATAAAAATGCAACAGGCGCCACATAAGACGCGTCAGCAATGTTGAAATTCTTTATAATGATCGGTTTTCGGATTGATACCAGAATCGTTGGCAGCGGAGGCACTACATGGCAGGCAGTTACAACGGCGTGGCAGTTCCGGCAAATGGCAAGAAGATTGGATATTCCGCCGGCAAGTATGAGGTCCCTGATAATCCCATCATTCCTTTCATCGAGGGTGACGGCACCGGCCGCGATATCTGGAAAGCTTCTCTGCGCGTTTTCAATGCGGCCGTCGAGAAGGCATACTCCGGCAAGCGGCAGGTCGCGTGGTACGAAGTTTTCGCCGGAGAAAAGGCCAAAGCCAAGTTCGATACCTGGCTGCCGGACGACACTGTTGACGCCATCCGCGAATTCCGCGTAGCCATCAAGGGACCGCTGACTACTCCGGTGGGCGGCGGCATCCGTTCGTTGAACGTCGCGCTACGGCAGATCCTGGACCTCTATTGTTGCGTGCGTCCGGTGAAGTACTACCGTGGCGTGCCTTCGCCGGTGAAGCATCCCGAGCGCATGAACGTCGTCATCTTCCGCGAAAATACCGAAGACGTTTACGCCGGCGTCGAGTGGGAGCAGGGAACCGCCGACTGCGCCCGCCTGATCGAGTTTTTAAACAAAGACATGCTGAAGGGTGGCAAAAAGCAGATTCGCCTCGATTCGGGCATCGGCATCAAGCCTATCTCTGTGACTGGGACCAAGCGCCTGGTGCGCATGGCGATTCAGCACGCTCTCGAGTCCGGACGCAAGACCGTCACGCTGGTCCACAAGGGCAACATCCAGAAATTTACCGAAGGCGCCTTCCGCAAGTGGGGATACGAAATCGCCGTCGACGAATTCCGCGACAAGGTGGTGACTGAGCGCGAGAGCTGGATTCTCGACAACAAGGACAAGAATCCGAATCTGACCGTGGCGCAGAATGCCGAGATGATCGAGCCCGGCATGGAATTCGCGCCACCCGCCTTCCGCCAAAGCGTCGAGAAGGAAGTGAAAGAGGTCCTCGACGCGATTGGCAAGACGCACGGCAACGGCGCGTGGAAGAGGAAGATCATGATCAACGACCGCATCGCTGACTCGATCTTCCAGCAGGTGGTGACGCGCGCCGATGAGTACTCCGTACTGGCCACGCCTAATCTGAATGGCGACTACATCTCCGACGCCTGCGCGGCGCAGGTGGGCGGACTGGGAATCGCTCCGGGCGCCAACATCGGCGACGGCTACGCCATCTTCGAAGCGACCCACGGTACCGCTCCCAAGTATGCCGACAAGGACGTGATCAATCCCGGCTCGGTGATCCTGTCAGGCGTGATGATGTTCCGCCATCTCGGCTGGAACGAAGCCGCCGACCTGATCGAACAAAGCATGGAGCGCACCATCGAGCAGAAAAAAGTGACCTACGATTTCGAGCGCCTCATGCCCGGAGCCACCAAGGTCAAGACCAGCGAATTCGCCGGATTCATGATCGAGAATATGGGAGCAGGTGTTCTGGTATAGAACAATTGTGCGATCGGGCGACCGGGTCATTGAGCGATTGCCCCTTCGATGCTCAGCAGGCTCTCCAATCGCAAAATCACTCAATCACGCAATCGCTTAATTTTGAAAGGACTTATATGCGAAAGAAAGTTACCATCGTAGGTTCCGGCAATGTGGGAGCAACGGCCGCTCACTGGATCGCCTCCAAAGAACTCGCCGACGTTGTCCTCATCGACATTATCGAAGGCGTGCCGCAGGGCAAAGGACTCGACCTGCTCGAAGCAATGCCCATCGAGAAGCGCGACTCCTACGTCACCGGCACCAACGATTACAAAGACACCGCCAACTCCGATATCGTGGTTATCACCGCCGGCATTCCGCGCAAGCCCGGCATGAGCCGCGATGACTTGCTGAATACCAACTTCAACATCATGAAGGCCGTGGTCGGCGAGGTCGTCAAGAATTCGCCGAACTGCATTCTGATCATCGTCTCGAACCCACTCGACGCCATGGCGCAGGCCGCCTACAAGCTCAGCGGATTTCCCCGCGAGCGCGTGATCGGCATGGCCGGCGTGCTTGACTCCGCCCGCTTCCGCGCCTTCATCGCCGACGAATTGAAAGTGAGCGTGGAAAACGTGACGGCTTTCGTCCTCGGCGGCCACGGCGACACCATGGTGCCGCTGCCGCGCTACTCGACAGTCGCCGGAATCCCGATCACCGAACTGATCGAAAAGACCCGACTCGAAGCCCTCGTGCAGCGCACCCGCGATGGCGGAGCCGAGATCGTGAAATATCTTAAGACCGGCTCTGCCTACTACGCCCCGTCCGCGGCTGCCACGGAGATGGTCGAGGCAATCCTGAAAGACAAGAAAAAGATTCTCCCCTGCGCCGCGTATCTGCAAGGCGAATACGGCATCAGCGGACTCTACATCGGCGTCCCGGTAAAGCTGGGGTCCAAGGGAATCGAGCAGATCATTCAGATCAAGCTGACTCCGGAAGAGAAAGCCGGCCTCGACAAGAGCGCCGCCGCGGTGAAGGAGTTGACCGGGGTAATCGGAGTATAACGGGAGCTCGCGCGGGCCGGAAGGGAAAGGAAGACATCAGTGCTTCGTTGGAAACTCTTTTGGGTCGAGAGCAGACCTGAAGAGAACTGCTTCGTCGTGGCGAGGACGCCACGGTCCGCCGAGAGGCACGACGAGGAGATTGCTGACGTTGACCCCCGAGGCTGTAAGGCTAGCCTTGTAAAACCCATCCCTGAGAAAGTCTTAAGGGCTTGGGCTGTTGCTGAGAAAAGGATTGAGCGAACGGTTGATTTTTTCTCGGCTTCGCAGGATCGCCCAGGATACGCAGATGACGGCCTCCTTAAGATGCTGGGTGCCCAGCTCAAATACCAAGAGGGCGCCAGGATCACTATTCTCGATGGAAAAAGGTACCAAACCGTGGGATCTGAGGAGACCTACGTCGGAAAATCGTTTCTGATCAAGGCCTGCGAAGATTTGATCGCACGAGTCCGGCGGTTACCATCGGGAAATTGGCTGTATAGGGGTCATGGCCTTTCAACCTGGGATCTCAGGTGTGCCGTTTCCCGCGATCCTTATACTAAGCGCCGCGGAAAGCTCAACCGGACTGAATACGAGCGCAGGCTGCTGGAAGAATTCAAGAGAAGGAGCGTTCCATACATTCTCCCCTCCCGCCGTCCTGAAAGTGACTGGGAATGGCTTGCGCTTGCCCGCCACCACGGACTTCCTACGCGACTTCTGGATTGGTCGCGTAGCCCTCTCGTGGCCCTTTATTTTGCTGTAGCTGAAAGCGCCGGAGATCACGACGCCTCGATTTTTGCCTACCGCCACAACCAACCCCCGATTGATGTTAGGACAACCGATCCGCTGACAATCGGCCGCGTTGAACTTTATGAGCCAGCTATGATTTCGGACCGCTTAGTTGCCCAACACTCAGTATTCACCGCCGAACCCGACCGAAGAAGGGCTGCGAGATCAAAAGAACAAGAAGGCAGAGAGCTGGAAACTTGGACGGTCTCCGGAAAAGCAACCCCCACCATACGAAAGCAACTAGCGATTTTGGGACTAAGTCGCGGCACTCTTTTCCCAGACTTGGACTCTCTATGTGCTGACATCCGCGAACTGCGTTTTTGATACGAATATCCGCAAAAGTTCTCCCATGTTTCTCGACCTCCACAATCCCCGAGAGTTGACCATGGTCATTGACCATGGTATAACTGGGATGTGAAGGAAATCGCCATCTCCGAGTTCAAGGCCAAGTGCCTTGGCATTCTGGAAGAAGTCCGCAAAACGCGGAAGCCAATTCGCGTCACGCGTTTCGGTGAACCTGTGGCCGAAGTTGTCCCCTCTACGGCCGAAAAGAGTAAGGGAAGGCGGCTCGGTTCCATGGCGGGAACCATGAAAATCGTGGGCGATATCGTCGGCCCCACCGGTAGCTGGGATGACTGGGAGGCGTGGCGCGATTGAAACTACTCTTAGACACGCACATCTGGCTTTGGAGTCTCGGGGAGCCTCATCGGCTTTCCAAACGCGTGGCGAAGGAACTGGATAATCGACAAAACGAACTCTGGCTTTCGCCAATCAGTGTGTGGGAGGCATTCCTACTCTTCAGAAAGAAGCGTGTACAGATTTCTACCGATTTTACGACGTGGCTGGCCACTAGCTTGAGCGTGCTTCCAGTGGTTGAGGCTCCGCTTACGTTTGAAGTCGCACGTACGCTGCCGACCCTCGGCTTGCCACACGGTGATCCAGCCGATCTATTCCTGGCGGCTACTGCCAAGGCGTTCGAGCTCACGCTCATAACAGCCGACCGTCATCTGATCAACGCTCCGGGTATTTCCGTTCTCGCCAACTAAGTTCGAGCTGCTAAGTCCGCTCGATCGTCACCTTCTTCAACACCACATCCTTGTTCGGACGATCGTTTCGTCCCCGTGGCACCGCCGTAATCTTATTCACTACATCCTGCCCTTCAACCACTTCACCGAAGATTGTGTGCTTGCCCGTCAGCCAGGTGGTCGGCGTGACCGTAATGAAGAACTGCGATCCGTTCGTGTTCGGCCCCGCATTCGCCATGGCCAGTTTCCCCGGCTTGTCGAATTTGTGCGGCGAGCCCTTGGTCTCATCCTCAAATTGATAACCCGGGCCGCCCATGCCGGTGCCCTGCGGATCTCCGCCCTGAATCATGAAGTCGGGGATCACGCGATGGAAAATGGTTCCATCGTACAGACGGTCGCTGGATTTCTTGCGCGTGGAAGGATGCGTCCACTCGCGCTTGCCCTCGGCAAGTTCCGTAAAGTTGGCGACGGTCTTCGGCGCCTCTTTGTCAAACAAGCGGCAGACGATGGTTCCTTCGCTGGTTTCAAATGTGGCATACATTCCAGGTTGACGAGTCATGATGTCCTTTCAAAACTGCGCGTTAATACACCGATGTGAAGACCCTGATGTGGAAACGGCTGATGTGGAGACGGCCGCCTTCGGCCGTCCCGCCTGGGCGAAGCCCGGCGGCCCCTGCACGAACCCGTTAATATGATTTCGCCGGAGCCTTCGGGGTTGTCGCTGTGGGCTTTTTTGTCGTAGTGCCGGGCGGCTTTGCCGCGCTCGACGCTCCACGCTGGATAGTGATGTGATTGATCTTGATCGGGCGGTACGGCCGGTCGTTCGCATCGCGGCTCATGGCCGCGATCTGTTTCACCAGCGCAACCGAGGCTTCGTCACATTGTCCAAAGATGGTGTAGTTGCCGTTCAGCATTTTTCCCTGCTGTCCGGTAAAGGCCACTTCGGTGATGAAAAATTGCGAAGTGTTGGTATTGGGACCGGCGTTGGCATAGGCCAAACGACCGGGCTTATCGAAAAGCAGATCGGGTGAGGTCTCATTCTTGAACGGCTTCACGGGATCAGCGCCCGATCCCGTGCCTGCCGGATCCCCGCCCTGAATCATGAATTCGGGAATCACCCGATGAAAAATCGTGCCGTCGTAAAGCGGCACGCCGTGCTTGGTCGCGCCGCTGACGGGATTCTTCCAATCCTTCTTTCCCGTGGCCAGCCCTATAAAATTCGCCACGCCGATCGGCGCCTTATCCGGAAACAGCGTGCAGGTCATTTTGCCTGCCGTGGTGTCAATGATGGCCGTGGGTTTTGCCGCCACGTGTGTCGCTGTACCCGGCTTAGCGGCGGTGCTGGGCTTGGATGCCTGCGCTCTCGAACTGCTCTGGGCCAATGCCGACCCCGCAATCAAAATCATGCCTAGAATTGCGAATCCTGTTCGCATGAGTGCTCCTTGAAACTGTTGTTGGGCCTGGTTAGATAACCCGCAACGTTGCATTGTACGACAGCGGGTGTTCAGTGCGCCGTCCCCGCCTGCATCTCGCGGCTCACGCGCTCCACCTCGCGAAACACGCGCAGCAGGTTGCCGCCGAGAATTTTGTGGATGTCTTCAGCGCTGTATCCGCGATCGAGCAGTGCCTGCGTGATCTTCGGCAGGTCGGCGGCCGAGTCGATCCCCGCCGGCGTCGCGCCGCTGACACCGTCAAAATCCGAGCCCAGGCCAACATGATCGATGCCCGCAACTTTGGCGATATGGTCAATGTGATCGATCAGCGCGCTCAGCGGCGGGCGCGGAATCTTCGCCATCCACTCGCGCTCCATGCGGTCGACTTCCACATAGTTGACCGGCTTGCCCTGCGCTTTCAGGTCATCCATATACTTTTGGATGGCCGCCGCCTGGTCCTTCTCCTGCGCCAGCATGGCGTTGCGGAAATTCTGATCATCGAATCCGCTGAAGAAGTTTACCTGCACCACCCCGCCGTTCTTGGCTACAGCTCGCAGCATGTCGTCGGTCATATTGCGCGGCGCATCGACCAGCGCTCGCGCCGAGGAATGTGACGCGATCACCGGAGCTTTCGTGGTCGCAATCGCATCCCAGAAAGTCTTGTCGGCCACGTGAGAAATGTCGACCATCATGCCCAGCCGGTTCATCTCCACGACGACCTGCTTGCCGAAATCGGTCAGGCCGTTGTGATGCTGCACCTTGGGATCGTCGATATCGCCCGACGAATCGGCCCACTCGTTCGTATTCGACCAGGACAACGTCATGTAGCGCACGCCCAGCCGGTAGTAGTCGCGCAGCAGGTGCATGTCGTTTTCGATGGAGTGCCCGCCTTCAATGCCCATGCAGGCCGCCAGTTTGTGCTCGCGATGCGCGCGCTCGATGTCGGCGACAGAAAACGCCATCATCATGCGGTCGGGATGGTGCGCCGCCTGTTCGTAGACGGAATCGATCAGATCGAACGTATGCTGGGCGAAGTGGCCCTGGTTCGTCTCGGGGTCCACCCAAATCGAGAAGAATTCTGCGCCGAGATTCCCGCGCCGCGCCTTGTCGAGGCTGATGTGGCCCACATCGTTGGGATCGGTTGATCCAATGTCGTACCCTTCATCGAGAAAACGCTGGGGAGTGTCGGCGTGGGTATCAATGATGAGCGCGGAGTCGTGAATCTGCCGCGCCCGCGCACTGATCACCACTTCCGACGCTTTCGACGGCTGTGCGGAGCCTGCGCTAGCGCGAGCGAACAGGCGAGAGTGACGATAGATAGAATTTTCATTGTCATAGATTCATCGCCCGGGAAGATTGTAGGGCAGGGTTTCGATTGTAATAGCTGCACGCGTCCGTGCACAAAAGCTGGAACCACAAAGGACACGAAGTTACACGAAGGTCGCGCAAGCAGCTTTCCTTCGTGAACCTTGGTGGCCTTCGCGGTTAAAGATTTTCGAGAGCCTTCTGCACACAGGTTTCTAACGGATCGCTGGTATCAATCACAACCTTGGGAAAAGTAATGACCTCAAATCGCGCTTTCACTTCGAGGTAAAGCTGGTAATCCCGATTTCCCGCAGGATGCACGCCGCTCCCGGCATCCCGCTCGAGCCGTTCTCGAGCAATCGAATCCGAGCAGACGCACTCCACAATTCTCCATGGCTGATGCAGGGAATCAGCAGCAGCGATCACATTCTCGATCTGATACCGGCGCGAGAACGGCCTGCCATCCAGAAAGATACGCCGCGCGGGATCCCGTTCCAGGAGATATCCCGCGGTCTGCAGCATGATTTGCAAAACAAAATCGTCCTGCCGCGAAGAGTATTCGATCTCTTCCGGCGTGAATAGGGTATGGCGGAATTCGTCCTTACTGACCACGTGGCCATTTGTATGCCGAGCCACTTCGCGCGCAAGCGTAGTCTTGCCCGTGCCTGGCAGGCCGGCCATGAGAACAATCATAAGAAGGGAAGAGTAAAGGAATTACCGCAGAGGAAGCTACTCTGAAACCTTGACTCTGAAACTTTGAAACCTTGCAACTTTGCTATTTCGTCCCGCTGCCCATGGCAACTTCGGCTGATGGTGTCTCCGGCTTCTCCTGCTCGGGATGCTCGATGGGCACGATCGACTGCGTTTCCCGCCATTCCGAATAGTGGCCGCTGACCATGATATGGAAGACCCACTGGTGGCGCTCTTCTTCCGGTTCGACCAGGTTGAGCGCCTTCATATAGAACAGGTAGTACTCCATCCAGCGAATCTGTTCTTTGCTCATGCCGCGGCGTTGCAGATCGACGGTCACGCCCGCCAGGTGCGACGAAGCGGTGTCGCCTTCATACGGCGCCGCGTTGCGGTTATGGCGGCGAAGCTTCTTCTGCACCTTGACCGTGCGCACCGCCGAGTTCACCTGAATCTGCTGATGAAAGCGGTTGTAATAGGCCTGGCTCAGATCGTCCACAAAATCGCGGGTCCACGGCCGGCAGTAGCGGCGCGAAGGATCCAGCCGCGGATCGATGCGCAGGGACTCTCCCGGTTCAATCTCGCTCAGGGAACCGTCCGCCTTGAGCGCTTCGAGTTCAGTCTCATCCTGGATGCGAGGCAGATTCAGCCGGTCGACTTCCGCATTCTGGATCAGCAACGATTCATGCGACGGCCGGAACATCGGATTCCAGCGCAGCCAGCGCAGGTGCCGTCGATGCGAATGCCGCAACACGGCGTGATGCACCGCGAAGGCAGACCCCGACATCCCTACGCACACCAGTGCGGCCAGGAGGAGTGGCGCGAATTGAAGTCTTGCAATCCGTCTCACGTGTTTTCGTTGGGGGCCGAACGCTCTCGACCGCCTGCACTCTCTTTTGCGAGTAGCGGTATTCTAAGCCATGCTGTCAAGGGGACCAACCGATCCTCGCCCGCGCCGGGTTACTTGCGTACCCAAACCACGGTACTGCCAGCATGGTTACCGCTGATTACTGACCCCCGCGAAGGCGGAGGCCCAACGGATTGAACCGCAGGTGGTGGGCCACTTTCGAAGCTTCTCCAGGAGCCAGCCTATGTGGGTTGCCAGCTACGACTTGGCGCGAGTGGGATGAAGTTTCTAGTCTGCCGGTTGCTGCCGATTGACAAAATTCAGCGCCGCAAAAGGTCACCCTAGCTACCGGTGCGATCTCTAATTTCTTCCGCGTCGATGATTTTTGCAGAATCCCGAGCAGAACGAGCCTTTGCCGGTCTACGCAAGAAGCCTGGGGAAACTGTCCATTTCTCGCCGCTGTCTGCGACAACCGTGACCGACTTCTTGTTATACCGAACCAGCGTCCCTTCGATCACTCCCCGAGGATCTGCCTGAAAGGAAACGCGCTCACCAATAGCGAACTCCAGCATGCGCACATGGGCATGCATTTGATGAAGGATTCGAAGACGCTCCACGATCCTGCGGTTCAGATCAACGAGTTCAGCCTCGGTGAACTGATCGATATTGATTCTTGTTCCCATGCATTTCCATCCCAGATTTTGGCGCTGCCAATCAACGGCGCAAAAGGTCACCCAGCGCCTGTTTCATGACCTGTCCACCGACTTCGGAAATCGACTTGGTCAAGGGAATATCCTTGGGGCAGACCTCGACGCAGTTCTGGGCATAGCCGCATTCCTGGATACCGCCATCGCCCATCAGCGCCGCCAGGCGTTCCCGCTGCAGCGCCTTGCCCGTGGGATGCGTGTTGAATAGCCGCACCTGCGAGATGGTCGCCGCGCCCACAAAGCCCGTGTCCTCGTTGAACTGCGGGCAAGCCTCCATGCAGCAGCAGCATGAAATGCAGCGGGAGAGCGGATACGCCGCTTCCTGATCCTCGGCCGTCATGCGCGGGCCGGAGCCCAGATCGTAGGTGCCATCGATCGGAACCCAAGCCTTCACGGCCTTCAGGTTTTCGAAAATCACGCTGCGATCGGTGGCGAGATCGCGCACGACCGGGAACTTCGAAAACGGCTCCAGCCGGATCGGCTGCTCCAGATTGTCGATCAGCGCCGAGCATGCCATCCGCGCTTTGCCGTTGATCAGCATGGCGCACGATCCGCAGACCTCTTCGAGGCAGTTCGAGTCGTAGGTGATGGGCGTGGTCGCCTTGCCGTCTCGCGTGACGGGATCGGCGGCAATGTCCATGAGCGCCGAGATGACGTTCATGTTCGGCCGGTAGGGAACGGAAAACTCCTCCCAGTAGGACTTGCCTGTGGGAGTAAGTTGACGCTTAATTTTTATGATGACGGATTTGTTATTAGCCATTAATTAGCCTTCAGCACTTTAGCTTGAAACTCTCTTGTCATCCTGAGCAAAGCGAAGGACCTATGCACTCTGCAGGCGCCATCAAACTCCATAGGTCCTTCGCTTCGCTCAGGATGACAAATCAACAATACTGACGAAAAACAAATATCTCCCGGATCTCTTATTCACGTAGCCCTGGACGCATTCGTCCGGGGTTGTGCGCGCAAGCGCGCAATACAGATTGACGCACGCTCGCTTCGCTCGCGGGGCAGACGAATGCGTCCGCCCCTACACAATCAGTACTTCCTCGGACGCGGCGGAATCAGCGACGCATCCACCGGCTCGAACTCAAACTTAGGCTCGTCCGCGTCCGGCGCGAAATACGCCTTCGTCGTCTTCATCCAGTTCTTGTCATCGCGATCGGGGAAGTCCGGTTTGTAGTGCGCCCCGCGCGACTCATCCCGCATGCGCGCGCCCTGCGCAATCACTCGCGCCAGTTGCAGCATGTTGTAAAGCTGCCGCGCGAAAACGACAGTGGTATTCGCCCACAGAGTTCGATCGCTCAGATTGATCTTGCGATACCGTTCCAGGAACTCGACCAGTTTGGCGTCGGCCTGCTGCAGGTTTTTGTTGTAGCGGATGACTGTGCAATCCTTTGTCATCAACTCGCCCAGCTCCCGCCACAGCTTGACCGGATTCTCGTTGCCCTCGTTTTTCATGAGCAGGGCGTTGTTCTCTTCCTGCTTCTTCTGCTCGGCCGCGAAGTGTCCGTCGCCATCGCCGGAAGCCTGCAGCCCGCGGGCATAGTTCACCGCATTCGGACCGGCAATGCCTCCGCCGTAAATGCACGAGACCAGCGAATTCGCGCCCAGGCGGTTTGCCCCGTGATACTGATACTCGCACTCGCCCGCCGCAAAAACTCCCGCAATGTTCGTCGCCTGCTTGTAATCCACCCACAACCCGCCCATGGTGTAGTGCATGCCGGGGAAAATCTTCATCGGCGTATCGCGCGGATCGTCGCCCACAAACTTTTCGTAGATCTCGAGAATTCCTTCCAGCTTCTTATCGAGAATCTTGCGATCGATGTGCGTCAGGTCGAGATAGACCATCGGCTTGCCGTCGATGCCAAGATGATGCTCGTAGACGACTTTGAAAATCGCCCGCGTCGCCACATCGCGCGGCACCAGGTTGCCGTACTTGGGATACCACTCCTCGAGGAAATACCACCGTTCATTTTGCGGAATGGATTTCGGATCGCGATTGTCTCCCGGGGTCTTCGGCACCCACACGCGGCCGCCTTCGCCACGCGCCGATTCCGACATCAGCCGCAGCTTGTCTTCGCCCGGAATCGACGTGGGATGAACCTGAATGAACTCGCCGTTCGCGTAGTAGCAGCCCTGCTGATACAGCGCCGACTGTGCCGACCCGGTGCACACAACAGAATTCGTCGACTTGCCGAAGATCGCTCCGATGCCGCCGGTCGCGATGATGATCGCGTCAGCCGGAAAGGTTCGCACTTCCATCGAGCGCAAATCCATCGCACAGATGCCGCGGCAGACCTTGTTCCCGTCGAGCACCGCCGACAAAAACTCCCAGTGCTCGTACTTCTTCACCTTGCCTTCGGATTCGTACCGCCGCACCTGCTCATCGAGAGCGTAAAGAAGTTGCTGCCCGGTGGTCGCGCCGGCAAACGCCGTGCGGTTATAAAGAGTCCCGCCGAATCGCCGGAAATCGAGCAAGCCTTCCGGCGTGCGATTAAACGGCACGCCCATGCGATCCAGCAGGTCGATGATCCCCGGCGCCGCCTCGCACATGTCTTTAATCGGAGGCTGGTTGCCCAGGAAATCCCCACCGTAGACCGTGTCGTCAAAATGCTTCCAGGTGGAATCGCCCTCGCCCTTCAGATTCTTCGCGGCGTTGATGCCGCCCTGCGCGCACACCGAGTGCGAACGCTTCACCGGGACAATCGAGAACAAGTCGCACTCGCCGCCCATCTCGGCAATCTTGATGACCGCAGCCAGTCCGGCCAATCCGCCGCCTACGACAATGATTTTCGGAGCTGCCATGTTATTGCACCCCCGTTGCGGTGGTTGCGTGGCGCATGTCGACAATGTTCCCGTTGACTCCCGGGGCATCCTGGAAGCGCGAGTGGAACGTATACAGGCTGGTCAGGCCCACAACCGCGAGCAGCAGGAAAAACGCGAGGCAAAGATTGAGCAGTCGCTTCTGCGCCTTGTCCCCGGAAACGATTCCCCACTTCGCCGAGAACAGCCAGATGCCGTAGGCGAAGTGCCACGAGGCTGCGATCAGGCCGACAATGTAAAACGCCATCAGCCAGGGATTGCGAACTTCCGCCGCCACCTTGCCGAACGATGCCATCGGATTATCGTGCAAGTCCGTCCCGGTAAACCGCATCGTGTAGGTGTGCCACACGATGTAGATGAACGCGATCGCGCCCGTCCAGCGCTGCGCCGTATACATCCAGTTACCGCTCCACGGATACTCGCCGGTATTTCCTTCTCCGCGATACCAGATATAGAAACCGTAGAGCGCGTGATAGGCGATGGGAATCCAGATCCCGAACAACTCAAGGAAAAACACCAGCGGAAGGTTGGCCAGGAAGCTGACTTGGCGAGCATAGGCTTCCGGTCCGGTGATGGCGGTGGAGTTAGAAATCAGAATATGTTCGAACAGGAACGCTCCGACCGGGATAATGCCCGTCAGAGAATGCAGCCTTCGCAGAACGAAAGACGATCCCTGACCGGCACGCAGCGGGGCTACACCATGCGGAACATACTTCGTTATCCCTGGAGCAGAAGAACTGGCTGACGCCACAGAAGCTCCTTATAAATCCGGCTATGAGAAAAGAACCTCACATTATCGTGTCCCGGAAGAAGTGAAGTCAAGGAAGGTCTTGCGGGGTGAGTTCGCACTCAAGAGGTAGTCGTATTGTTTCTCAGCGCCCTCTGCGGAAGTTCTCAGCGTTCTCTGCGTTTAAGATCTTTTTTTACCGCAGAGGCCGCTGAGAAATTCCGCAGAGATCGCTGAGAAACTCCTGGGCAAGCCTAGCGCAACAGACTCATGGTCGGTCATTGATGCTGGCCGGATGAAAATTGCGTCTCATACCAATCGAGGAATTGCCGGAAGGCCGCGCCGCGATGGCTGTACTGCGCCTTCTCCTCGGCGCTGAGCTCGGCAAATGTTTTCTGAATTTGCGGAAAATAAAATAGCGGATCGTATCCAAACCCATTCGTCCCGCGCGGCGCATCGAGAATCACTCCCTCCGCCGTTCCGCGAAACGTCGCCAGCGTCTTTCCATCCTGCGCCGCCGCCAGCACGCACACGAACCGACCCGTGCGCTTTTCGGGTGGCACTTTCCTTAGTTCTCGCAGCACGCGGGCGTTGTTGGCCTCGTCATCGGTATTCTCATCGGCCAGGTGCGGCTGGTCGGCCGCATAGCGGGCGGAGTGCACGCCCGGCGCGCCGTGCAGCGCATCCACTTCCAGGCCGGAATCATCCGCGACTACAATTTCTCCAGCAGCATACTGGCTGTACCCTTCCGCTTTCTTGCGGGCGTTATCCTCGAAAGTTTGCCCATCTTCCACGACCAGGGGCAGGGAAGCGAAATCAGGAATCCCGGTGATCTCAATGCCGTGGGGCGCGGCCGCTCTCGCAAAATCGCGCAGCTTGCCGGGATTCGAAGTCGCTATCAGAATTCGTTGCATGCCGAGAATTATTTCAGAAAACATCGTGCAGAAGGGTCGAGGGGAATTTCACCCTCGCCAAATACTCTCGAAGCATGAGCCGAAAGATAGCTATAATCTGGCCTCGTGACCCAGATTTCTCCCCCGAATCTGCGAGAACGGCTCAGGCGATTTTTCCTGGCCGTGCTTTTCTCCCTCCTGGCGGCGGGAATCTTAACGTTCGGCCTGGACTTCATCGTCTTCCGCATCCGCGTCGCCACGAATCGAAATCCGTACGGATCGGTGACCGTGAACCACTACTACGCGGTCCTGCTGAAGAATGGCAAGACGCAGTTCATCTTCGATCCGCCGCAGCCAGAAGCCTGCGTCCACGCATTGTTCCCGCATGCCGGGTCGATGCCCTGCTGGTATCTGAGCCGCCATCCCGACCGGCGCACCGATATTTAGCATGCATAAGCTAGAATGTTGCGGCCATCAAAAGGCACTCATCGAGGGACTCATGTTCAAAAACATCGCGCGGCGTGGATGTCTGATCGGGCTGATTGCGGTTCTCACTTGCGCTGCCGTAGCCGGAAACGGGTCGGATTCACACGTGGGGAAATCCTATCGCTTCCAGCAGGGTGGCTGGACGTACGTTCACCTCGAGGGCTCTCCCTCGCAGATCGGCTACCAGCACGGTTACCTGCTCGCTCCGGAAATCGCCGATGCCTTTGCGGCCATCAAGCTATTCGATATGCATGAGACGCAACGCGACTGGGAATTCTTCCGCACCACGGCCCGCCGGGTGCTCTGGCCGCATATTGACCCCGAATACCAGCAGGAGTTGCAAGGCATCGCTGACGGAGTGAAGGCGCATGGCGTTGATCTCGACGTCTACGACATCGTGGCTCTCAACGCCTTTGAGGAAGTTCCCGATTACTACGTTCCGTGGCTGAACAAGCAGAACAAATCGGCCAAAAATCCCAAGCTGGCCGCGCCGGGCAATTGCAGCGCTTTCATCGCCACCGGCAGCATGACCAAAGATCACCAGATCGTGATCGCCCACAATAACTGGACCAGTTACCTGGCCGGCGAGCGTTGGGTCATCATCTTCGACATCCAGCCCGAACACGGCAACCGCATCCTGATGGACGGGTTCCCGGGCGTGATCGTCAGCGATGACGACTTCGGCGTGAATTCCGCCGGAATCATGAGCACCGAAACCACCATCACGCAGTTTGAAGGATGGGATCCGAACGGCAAGCCGGAATTCATGCGCGCCCGCAAGGCCTTGCAGTACGCCAACAGCATCGACGATTACGTGCGCATCATTAAAGAAGGCAACAACGGCGGATACGCCAACGACTGGCTGATCGGCGACCGCAAGACCGGCGAGATCGCGTATCTCGAACTCGGTTTGAAGAACACCCCCTTGTGGCGGACGAAAGATGGATACTTCGTTAGCTCGAATTTTGCGCGCGATCCCAAGCTGATCTCCGAGGAAACGACATTTAACCCAAACGATGTTTCATCATCGCCGAACGCCCGCCACGTCCGCTGGGAAGAGATCATGAAGCAGGCCAAGGGCAAGATTGACGTCAACCTGGCCGAGCAATTCCTTTCGGATCATGTGGACAGTTTCGAGAAAAAGGACCAACCCAACGAGCGCACCCTCTGCGGCCACGTCGATGCCTCGCCTCGCGGCGTCAAGGAGTGGGGATGGGATGCTTACGATCCAGGCGGCGCGGTGCAGGGCAAAGCGGCCGACAGCGTGATGGCCGAAAAGATGAGCTTCGTGGCGCGCGCCGGTCATCCCTGCGGCGCCGACTTTTTGGCCGACCAGTTTCTCGAGCAGCACCCCGAATTTTCCTGGCAAAAGCCGCTGCTGCGCGACATGAAAGCCGGCCCTTGGACCGTCTTCACCGCAGGTCAGAAAGCGCAATAGAGTAGCGCCGCCGTCTCGGTGGCTGTCGTGGCGGCGTCTCGCCGCCACCCAGGCGGGCGACGAGGTTGTCATCGCCAACTCCTGCCCTCGCCTAAACGCCTACTCGTTGAGCGAGCAACTGCAAGCGGCCGGGACGACATGGGCCAGCAGAAAATCCGCGACGCGCTTGTACGCGTCAATCTGATTTTCCACGCGCGCGAAGCCGTGCCCCTCGTTCTCGTAAATCTTGGAGTCGACCGTCCCGCCACGTTTACGGATCGCGTCCACCACCTGCTGTGTCTCCGATTTCGGGCAGCGGGGATCGTGCCCGCCCGCCAGCAGCAGCAGCGGCGCTTTAATCTGATCGATAAAGTTGATCGGGGAACGTTCCTCATAGAGTGCCTTGTTCTTGACCGGATCGCCCATGGTCGCCAGATCCGATTGCTGCAGCACGGGGTCTTCATTTTCAATCTCGGTGAACCAGTTCACGAACGGCACAATCGGCACGCCTGCCGCCCAGACCTCCGGCGCCTTTGTCACCGCCATCATGCTGAGATAGCCGCCGTAGCTGCCGCCCATCACAGCAATTTTTTTCGGATCGAGATGCCCCGTCTGCTTGATCCAGTCCACTCCGGCGAGCACATCCTGCAAATCGCCGCCGCCCATGTCGAACAAGTTCGCCTGCTGGAATTCTTTTCCGTAGCCGGTCGATCCGCGATAATTCGGCGCCAGCACCATGTATCCCTGGTTCGCGGCGAACTGCACGAAGCGGTTGAAGGAATTCATGATCTGCAACGTCGGCCCGCCGTGAATGTAAACGATGGCCGCATTCTGGCCGTTGCGCGCCATGTTGAACGGCACATAGAGAAATGCGGAGATCGTCCACTTGCCGTCGCGGCTGGGATAATGCACCAGGTAAGGCTCAACCATGTCTTCGGAACGAACACCCGCGATGAGCGAATGCGTGATCTGCTGCGACTTGCCCGACGCTAGGTCATAGACCCAGAGATCGCTGGGGGCCGTTGCTCCGTTGTGCATGTAGAGCAAGCGCGTTCCATCGGCGCTGAAGGCCGAATGCCCGCCCACCGGTTCGTTCACGCCCTTGGCAATGGCCAGCGCGGTCGATTTGCCGGTGCCCAGATCGTGCAGGTAGATGTCTTCGTTGCCATCGACGTTAGCGCTGAACGTGAGCCGCTTGCCGTCCGGCGAAAACTCGTGGCCGCGGATCTCCCACTTATCTTTCGTAAGCCAGGCAATTTTCTTCGTCGCCGCGTCGAGCAGTCCGACGTTCTCATAGCCATTCGTGGCATTCGACGTGACGAGCACATGCTTGCCGTCGGGCGAAATGTCGTTCGCGAAATAAAGTTGTTCGTTCTCATGTGGTGTCAGCAGCGTGCTCTTACCCGTCGCCACGTCAGCGATGAAGATATTCGAATCTGTGCCCTTGGCCTGCTCCTGGGTATAAACGATGGACTTCCCATCCTTTGACCAGATCGGATTCGCATTGCGCTTATCCTGCGGCGTTTCGCTGGTGATGTGCTTCACCTCGCGCATCACCATGTCGTATACGTCGATCTCGTACGCGGCGGAAGTCTTCGGCTTCACTTCATACGCCAGGTAGCGCCCGTCGGGTGACCAAGTCGGATTCAATTCCGCAATCTCGCGCGTCCGCGTCAGATTGACGACTTTGCCGGTGTTCGGCGAAACCAAGAAAATATCCCACTGCTCATCGCCATCGTAATCGGACTGATACGCGATCCACTTGCCGTCCGGAGACCACGCCGGTGTCGTCTGCCGCTGGTCGCTCACCGTGAGCTGCACTGGAAATCCGGCCTCGGCAGGAACAATCCAGAGATTGTTGCGCCCGCTCATATTCGAGATGAACGCAATGCTCTTGGCGTCCGGAGACCACGTCGCCCGCCCGATCTGCCGCGTCATGTAAAGCTTTTCGATGGTGAGGCTGCGCGGCTCGACCTGCGCATTTGGCTTGGAAGCGATTTTCTTGGGATCGGTCACAGCCTGCGGGACAGGCAGCGTCTGGGCCACGGTTTCAGCAACCACGGTGCTCATGAAGATGACGATAGCAAAGGAAAGAAAAGTACGCATCGCTGCAGGGACCTCAGCAAGCAGAAAACAGAGTGTAGCAGAGAGATTTTTGTGGGGACAGCCGCCCTCGGCTGTCCAGTCGCGAAGCGGCGCAAGCCATGGACAAACTACCCCTGCGCGTCCTTATGCATCTCCACCGTACTCCAGGTCTTATCGCCGGCGTGGCATAGATTTTCCAGCGCGCACTCGGCGCACTTCGGCTTGCGCGCGATGCACAACTTCCGCCCATGCCAAATGATCTGGTGCGAGAACAAAATCCAGCGCTCGCGCGAGATGATCTTCATCAAATCCTGCTCGATCTTCTGCGGATCATTCTGCGTGGTGAGTTCCAGCCGCCGGGAAATGCGGTGCACGTGCGTGTCGACCACCACGCCTTCGGCCTTCTTGAACCAGGTGCCGAGCACCACATTGGCGGTTTTCCGCGCGACTCCGGGCAAGGTAAGCAGCTTCTCGATGTCGTCGGGAACCTGGCCCCCAAATTCGGCGACCAGTTTCTTGGCCGCGCCCACCACGGACTTTGATTTGTTGCGGAAAAATCCGGTGGAGCGCACGTCCGGCTCGAGTTGCTCGGGAGTCAGCGCGGCAAACGCCTCCACCGTCGGATATTTTCGGAAAAGTTCCGGCGTCACCCGGTTCACGTTCACATCGGTGGATTGCGCCGAAAGGATCGTCGCCACCAGAAGTTCCCACGCGCTGGCGTGCGTCAGCGCGCACGTCACTGCGGGATACAGATCGTTCAGCCTCTTCAAGATCTCCGCAACCCGCTCCGGAGCGATCGGATTGTAGCCCTTCGCTTTCGCCGGCTTGGTTGCGGCATTTCCATGCGAGACCGGCACCTTGCCCTTGGCCGGTGCGCGTGTCGCACCGCCGGTTTGCCCGTGGTCAGATTTCGCGGACAAAGCCTGCCCTGAGCTTGGCGAAGGGAGTGTCCGCGCCACACGAACCTTATCCTGGCGTCCGGTCCGGGCCGGTTGACGGGGAACGACTCCGCGCGGCATGAAATTCCTTTCTGCGATTCAACGTCGCCGCTCATCATAGCAACGGAAGTTCGTGATGGCCAATGGCCTTCTGACGCCGCTTCGCCGCTGGACAGCCGAGGGCGGCTGTCCCCACAAAAATCTCTGCTCAGAACAGTTGCGGAGTCCCTCTTCCAAGTGGTCGTCATCATTCAATAGGCGTCATCCTGAACGGAGCCGCTTCAGGCGAAGTGAAGAGCCTGCCCTGAGCGAAGCCGAAGGGATCTCCCGCTGTATGCTCTCGATACTATTTCTCCAGATCCATCGTTCTTACCGGCAAGTCCCAATGCGCGTCGAGGATTTCGAAGCGGCGCTGCTCTTCCCGCTGAAAGGTTTCCTGATCGGGATACATTTGCTTCTGCAGCGCGGCCTCGTCGAACGGCTCGTTGGCGATGGTGGCGTTCTTGAAGACGATGGTCACGCGAAAGTCCCAGCGGCCGTCTTCGGTGGTGTGGTAGCGCGGCTGGTCCATCCAGACTTTGGTGATGCGGCCTAGTTCCATTTCTTTCTTCAGCACGGGATAGTGATTCTTCTTGAAGAGTTTGAGGAATTCGTCGGCGTGTCCCCACTTGGCCTTGTAGTAGTACTCGACGACGAAGGGATGGTCTGACGGCGCGGATTGAGCGGGTGCGGCGATCGGCAGGGCGATGATGGCCAAGAGCAGGGCGGCTAGCGTGTGGCGCAAGGGATCCTCCTTGAATTGTGCTTTTGCTTGTACACCACGGCGAGGTTTGCGGCAATAGGCTTGGGGGGGCGAATGCCGTTGCGGATTGTAGGCGGTGGATTCACTCGCCGCTCGCTGCGCTCGCGGGGCGGACCCTTCGGCTCCGCTCAGGGCAAGCTGCGTCCGCCCCTACATTGGCTCGGTAGGCAAACTGGTAGGGATTCTTCGACTGCGTGTCCGTTCGCTTCGCGACCGGACACTTCGC
>CAVWHT010000028.1:0-71093 GCA_963754885.1 uncultured Acidobacteriota bacterium
TAGGGAATCTCTGAACAAGTAATCTTCACAGCCAAAAGCGAAGTGCAGAGATCCGGGGTAGTCGGTGTGGTTTTCCCCACGAGCTTTTGCTCCCCCGTGAGGGCGGTTCGGCAGCTTCGTGCGGTACTACACCGCCGTTGCGCACAACAGTCGCTTGCGCGCCAGGGACCGATTCACCCCCGCGCAAGTCACAAACAGGCGGTTCGCATTCTTGTCCAGTCCGCGATAGCGCACCTTGACGAACCCAAACTTGAGTTTGAGCACGGCAAAAACGTGCTCCACTTTGGATCGCACTTTGGACTTGGTCCGGTTCTTTTCCCGTTCCACCTCGTCGATGCGATCCTTGTAGCGATAGCGCTGGTGGGTAAAGTCCTGGGCGTGCGGCGCGTGTTCGCGCAGCACCTCAGTTTGTCCACGATAAGCCTGATCGCCCCATACCCGCGTCTCCTCGCCGTGCAGCAAGTGGGGCAGCATGGTGGAATCGGCTGTATTCGCGGCCGTCGCCACCACGGAATGAATCAGTTTCGTCTGGCTGTCCACCCCTACGTGGGCTTTCATCCCGAAGTACCACTGCTTGCCCTTGCGCGTCTGGTGCATCTCCGGATCCGCTCCTGGCGCGCGTTCTTGGTCGAACTCGGAGCATTGAGAATCGTCGCATCCACGATGGTCCCGGTGCTGAGGCGCAGTCCCTTCGCCTGCAAGTGCTCGCCTACCCGCTCAAACAGCCGCTCCCCCAACTCGTGTTCCTCCAGCAGATGGCGGAACTTGCGCACCCGTGGTCTCGTCCGGCACCGGTTCCCGCCCCAGATCGATGCCCGCAAATTGCCGCATCCCCGCCGAATCGTACAGCGCTTCTTCCACCCCGGGGTCGGACAGGTTGAACCACTGCTGCAAAAAGTAAATCCGCAGCATCCGCTCTGCCCCCACCGGAGGCCGCCCATTCCCCGCCTTGGCGTACACTGGTTCGACCAGCGCACACAACTCTGCCCACGGCACCACTTGCTCCATCTCCTCCAAAAACAACGTCCGTCGCGTCTTCTTCGTGTAGCGCTCAAACCCGTTCGCCATCGCCAAGGTCTGCTGTTTCATCTTCTATTTGTCCCCCGCCACCCACTCTATCTTCAACACCCGTGGATATCAGAGAACTTATTCAGAGTCTCCCTAAGGTTCCCCACTCCGGCGAATCTTCACAGTGCTGCCCCAGCCGAACAAGGTGGGATCAACCCCTCGATACTCCCGGCACGCCTGCATCATTGGCAGACCACCTTTTCCTGATTGACACTGATAATTGTTTTCTCCGATAGGCCTGGCTGAAGTCGCGCGTAAACCACCGAGTAGGTGTCGGTGTTCTCACCGGCTTTTCCGACGCTTCCCGTTACTAAGACCAGCAGCGTTCCTTCGGCCTTATAGAAGGTATCTTGCGACCGGCTGTTGACGTACGCGTGCGTTCTTTTAAAACCGCGAAGGTGAGCCATGTACCACGCTAGGGTTGAGTCTACTTTTGAATCATAGACAGAATAGAAATCAGCCTGCATTTTGCTCTTGCACACGCTCGATTCAGGAAGGCGCGTAGGCTCGTTTCCCACGTGAAGACGAGAGTCCGTTGCGGGATAGAGCGGAAGCCCGGTCAGCGGATCTGCAGTAAGCAGTTTTGTCCCTGCGCGCGCTGCAAAAGTGACGCTAATAACGAGCACTAGGAAGAATACTCTGGACTTCACAAGTGACCTCCGACTACATCCGACAACGAGTGGTGTTCATCGTCATTTTCCTTACGAGCGACATTTGATCTCGACGCGTAGGAGGGGGTGGGCCTGTGGCGGCCCTTTTGGGCCTGTCAATGACCTGAATAGCGTGCATCGGTTCTGGCTTCATCCACTGAATACCCCACCTTCCGGGATGGGCGGGCTCGTTTACACTCGGCTCGTCCCGCCCGCTGCCATCTGGCCGACGGTAACGAACATGTGGTGTCTTGCCACCCGTATCCCAACTTAAGAAGAAACTCGGCCAGCGATGGTGATGCATGGGTTCGGTTGTGCCCGGTGGCCGGACGGTGACCTCCAGCACACGCACCAATGCGTTTTCGAAGATCACCTTGTGACTGTTGGGTGCGGCCTGAACTGCGTCGTAGCCATCGGGAAAACCGGGTCCATGCTGCGCATATGCAATGCGGCGTGAGGCGATGAGCATCGGGAAAACAGAGCCGATCACTGCGAGAATGTTACGCCGGCTGGTCTTGGCAATGGCCCGCTGTTCGCCCATGGGAATCTCCTGTCATTACTATTTGAGACGAAGAAATCGTGCAGCATTGTTATAGAGAATGTCGCGCTTTTGTTCGGGAGTAAGGAGAGGATCATTCTCAATGGAGTCGATGCCTGCCGAAAGTGCGTCCGGCCAGACCATTTCGTCGGAGCCGAACATGATGCGCCTCTCGAAGCCGGCATCAACAAGGCGCTGAAGGAAACTGTAGAACTGTTTCCGAGGAAACGCGTAGCAGATGACACCCACATCCACATAGAGTTGTGGATGCGCATAAAGCGCCGCAATGGTGTCGTCAGCCAAAGGCCACCCGGCGTGCATCGCCCAGATTCGTAGTTTCGGATGCCGAACCAGGACGTCTTCCAACAGAAGCAGGCTCGAATAACGCATGCGGTAGTTCGGTGATAAATAATATGGTGCACCCGGTGGACCCGGTCCCATGTGAATGCCTATTGGGACATCCAATTCCTCGGCGAGGGCATAGTAAGTCTCCATGCGTGGATCATTAGGGGCCACGCCGGAATACTGTGTGCTCACCTCGGCGAATGCATCGATCCGCTTTGTTTTTATAAGGTGGCGCAACTGGTCTACCGTCGGATTGCCGGACATGGGGTCGAATGGAATCGCAAGCAAGATTCGATCCCCGCCTTCCTGTTTCCATTTGTCGAGCAGATCCAACGAGTCGCTGGACGAGCTTGCAAGTCCGATGATGTTCCGCGCCTTCATGATCTCAATGGTCTCACGCATCAGTTCTTCGTCAGTGACCGGCGAACGCAGAGGGGACGCGCAGGGCGGAGTCTTCGTGAACGTCGCGCCGTATTCCTCCCCCGGCGTCTTCGGGTCGCGGGTGGGCCACAAGGGATTCGGAGCGCAAATAAATACTGGCGGTGGCCCCAGGTCGTTGGCGTGCAGCGCATGCAAGTGCATGTCTATGATCGGTTCGCTGCGTGGATTGGCAATTTGCGCCGCACACCAACAGGGTGCCGCAGCTGAAATGAGCGCAAGGGCCAACATCCGCATACTCATTCGTTCTCCTAATGGCAGGCTTCCTTTGCGAAGCCGACCAAGGTTCTCTCCATGAATTCAGAGGTGACGCTGTGATTCAACCAAGCATCTATCGAACCTTCAATAACAAACCATGATTCGGTAAGCCGACCTCCCTTTTGCTGCTCCGAAAGGAAGCAACTCGCTACTTGCCGGCATCTCCCACCCTCTTGGCCTGTATTGTGAAGAACCTCTTGGTTGCCCCACCGGGCTCTTCGACATCTCCGGTCTGTGTAAACGACGTGGAAGTGATCTCAGACCAGACCTCGTGCCATAGCGTCTTTTTACCGTCATGCGTCTCCCATTCATCAACCGTAAATTGCTTGCCGTCCCAGCCGATGGTGACGTCATTCAATCCGCCATTTAGGTCACACGTGTACGGAAGCTGGTTGTTGCACTCCATGCCGTGAAGGCTTTTCGTTTTTCCGTCCCACCAGATGATGCCGAGAAGGAAGATGTCTCAAGCGGGAGTGGGCAGGCGCTCTTCGTCGAGGAAGGTGAATCCTCCCGGCCCGGCGCGCCATGTTTCCTCGCCGGCGCCAACGGCGCCGTTAGGCATGGCAGGATTGGGCTCGAACTTCACACTGATGGACCACTTACCGGATAGCACCTTAATCAGGCTCTGCAGCTCGGCAGAAGGCTGCGTCCGTTCGCCCTTTAAGCCTTGGGCCGCAGCAGGCAAGTCCTCCAAGTGCTGTGGAACTGGCATTACTGGTTTATTCGACTGCTGCGCGATCGCAACATTGCCGTAGAAGAACAAGGCGGGAGACAAAAGCAAACTGAAAAATGTAGATCTCATGTTGTGGTTCCTTAGAGTGATATTTGGCAAGTTGATTCCGATTTCCGATGTCAGTGATCGGAAATCCCTCCCCTACTTCTTCTTGTAATCGAACACGATGGATTGTTTTCCCTTGCCTTTGGCGCCCATGTCCACCTCCACTTCCTGCTGTAAAACCATGCCTCTGGTTTTCGAGATCCATACCTTGCCGTCGGCTATTCCCAAATGCGATTTCATGACGTCGCTGTAAACGCTAGTTGCTTCTCCGCTCAGAGTTTCCTCGTGGAGCAACTTGCACGATTCGGTGTAGGAGCCATCGCCGGTAATTTCTTCCTGCGCTTTAGTGACATCCACCGCACCGCTGTTTTTAGTCGACATTTGCGAATTCGCTTGAAAGGTCTTCCTGTACGCGGTGTGCACTGCGTCGCAGGAATTCCCAGCGCTGCTCTGTGCGACGGCTATCGTTTCTCCGAGGAACGATACAGCGATCAAGCAACAGCCCATAATGAACGAACGCGTCATGACTTCTCTCCGAAAGTTCTTCATGTTTTTTTCTCCTTATGTCTCTTGTGTTCTGTCAATTTGTTTCTATGCCCTAAATCGTCCTTGGGAGATGATCAGGTCGTGGGAGCCTGAACGTTGCCGTACTCATAGCGCATTGACGTGTGAGAATTGCGCCCTTTGCCGCCGGAGTCGACGTCGACTTCTTCGCGCAGAGGTAGACCCGTGCTTCTTGAAATCCATAACTGAGCCTTCGCCCCACCGCTTTGGCTCTGCATGCTGTACACCGCAGCCGCTTGTCTACCGACCGGCTCGTCCTTCTCGTAGTGGCACGAACCTTGTTTCTGTTTTTCGAGGCTTTGATGAGTCATTTCCTGGGTCGTAAAATTGGTGCGCATCCACTTATCGGCCACCTTTAGGTAAACCGCACCCCCGGCGTAGATCATCTCGATCGCTGTGGGCTTGTTATCAAGACCATCGGAGACCGCTGAATAAATGTGCGTCGGCGTCGTGGCTAGTTTCCCGATGGCATCCTCCAACGGTTGGCAAGGATTCGCGGCTGTCGCGTCGGGCGCGGCCATTGAAGCTAGTATCAGCAAGACAAAACCGAAGACCATGGACGCATTGCGAGACATCGCGATTTTGCTTGGCAGCCTCCTTGGGCTTGGACCGAAAAGGGCGTGCCACAAAGGAAATGGGACCCCCGAGATCAAAAAGAACTTTGATGGAACCAAAAGGGTTTCCGCCCGCCAAGGTTGCTTCTTCATGGTTGTCTCCTGTTTTGCTTCTCTATGCGGTTAACCAGCCAAAACGCTCGCCGCGAGCTTATTGACCCCTTCTTCCGGGCGAGAGAGGACGGAACTCGGATCGCGCAGATCCCGCTCAATCAGAACCCGAAAACATATCCGTTCCTTTCACCTTGTGGGGCTCACAGTTTGCGCCGGCTATTGGCAGACTATTTTTCCGTGAGTCAGTGAATTGATCGTTTTCTCGGAGATGCCGGGCTGATAGCGTTCATACGCGACGGCGTATGCGTTCGTGTTCTCGCCCTGAGCACCTGAGTCTCCCGTCACAATAACCACAATCGTTCCATCCGAGTTGTAGAACGCGGTTTGCGAACGCTGGGATTCATATCCGCTAACCTTCCTGAAGCCGGAGAGATGCGAGGAATACCACGCAGCCGCCGCATCCACTTTAATGTTGTAAAGAAGATAGAAATTGGCCAGCATTTTGCTCTTGCAGACCTGGCCGTCTGGCATTTTTGTGGGTTCGTTGTATGTGTACGAGATGCCGGCCATATGCTTTCCTGAATCCGTTGCGGGAGTGAGCGGAAGATCTGTCAGCGGGTCTTTCGCAAGTAGCTTTCCCTGGCCTGCCGCGTTTGTGAGACAAATGGCGAACATCGTTGCTGCTAGAAATATGGTTTTCATCGAGAATCTCCTATTCAAAAAGTTTGGACCGGAAGCCGTGTCAATCCAGCGTCAGTTCCACTCGACGGTTGCGCGCGCGTCCTTCGAGCGTGTCATTCGTATCAATTGGGTCAGAATCGCCATCGCCTGAGGTCGAGAGACGATTTGGGTCCACGCGATATCGCTCGACTAACGCTTTCTTTACCGCAGCCGACCGTCGCTGCGAAAGTTCCTGGTTGTACTTGTGGCCTCCGATATTGTCCGTATGGCCGGTGACTGTGAGTTTCCAGTCCGGGCGATCGGCCATCGCCTGCGCGATTTCTTTCAGAATCGGCTCCGATACCGGCCGGATCACATCGCTGTTGAAATCAAAATTGATTCCCCACGTGATCGCTTTTCGATTCTTCGCGAGTTGCTGTTCGATCGTGGGCTTGTCGCTGGGATACATGACGCGGACGAATTGCACCTTGAACGAGTCGTCCTGGTGCATGTCTTTGCCCATCATCCACGACAGCATGACTGGAGTATTGGGATCGTCCAGGATGTACGCTTCTACGGGTTGATCGCGCGGGCCGAAGCGGCCTGCGGTCTCGATGACCTTCATATTGGCGCGAACATGAATTGCAGGTACATTCACGCGCTCGTCGTTGATGATCAGTGGAAATGGGACATCGTCTGGCTCAATACGGGTGAGAGTCCCTTTCCATGCAAGCAATTCCCACTCAGTGAGCGCATCCATGTAGTCGTACCAGGCGACAACCAGCTTGGTTGAACCCGAAGTCTTTAACTCATTGAACTTTGTGGAGGGCACCAGAATGCGCGACACTCCCGGATATAAGCCGGGCGCAATCGGTTCTTTGATCGACTTTACCTCCCATCCGGTGGAGTACGCTTCTCCTTCCGCAATATCCTTTCCGCAGATGGTGTTGTTGAGGTCGGTGTGACCTTTGATACCCATGTCAAGGCCCAGCGCATCGATGCCGCTGTATTCGAAAGCGAGAGTCATTGGCGAAACTGACTTGATGATGTTGTCGCTTTCCGCGTCCGCCAAGGGCAGAGACCACGATGACACCAGAATGGTTCCAGACCTGAGTTGAATTCTCCCATTCGCAAGCTTAGCGGGGTCAATCTGAGCGCCTGTAGGACACGGCAAGGGATTGGTCAGAGCAGCCCAGGGAATATTGCGAACCAGATCTGGAGGCATCTCTGGGTTCTTGGCTCCCAGGTCCTCAAAAATGCTCTTCGCCATGTTGCTCATCGGACTCGTGCCGCCGCTGTCGGCGCCTTGCAACTTATCAAGCACTGCTGACAGCGGGTTGTCGCTGTTGTCGCCGCCTGATTTGCCATCACTCCCGCCCCCGGATTGACCGCGATTGGCATCGTCGGAAGAGACTTTGTGCTCGTCTCCCGTTGAGCCGTTGTCTCTTTCTTCCGGCTTGTTCAATGCCGCGTGGGCTTTCTGCTTGATTCGGTAGCCGATGTAGACGACTCCGCCCACCGCCGCGATGCCGCCCAAGAGAATGACGGCAAGGATCGCAATCAGAATTTTCTTGCTGGAGTTCTTCGCGGGAGGCCGCGATGGCGCGTTGAGCGCCGCAAGCTTTTGCAGCGCTGCTTCGCTGTTGCTTGGAGAAGCGCCAGCGCTCGAAACCTGCGCGGGCTGCTCCTGCAGGTTCGAAGCCTGCGGTGATCCCGCCGCCGCGACCGGCGTTCCGCAACCGGCGCAGAACCTTTGATCGCTGGAGAGCTGAGTTCCACAATTGGCGCAGTAGCTCATGCGTTAGCCTCCCCCCTGCTTGGGCGTCGCACAAGCCGCCGGGATTTGCGTGTCGCCATGGAATAGCCGGTCCGACGGCCCTTTCAAAATCGTCCCCACGCGGTCGATTTGATATTTCGTAAACACGGACAGCAGATCATTGATTACCTTCACAACGAAGCCGGGCAGGGAGTAGCCGACACCCGAATCCATGAAAACTTCGATCGTCGACGCTCTGCAGGCAAGCGCAATGTCGGGCGCGCGAAGCAGCGTTCCCTCGAAGCGCATCCCGATGAACACTCCCGTGTTGAACCCGAAAGCGCCAATGCCGACCATGGCTCGAATAGAGGCCGCCATCACCAGCGAATTGATTCCGACGGAGACTCCCTGGATAGAGCGTCCCATGTCCGTTCGCGCCGTCACATCGGAAACGGGGTTCAACTGCCACCCACCTGCAGCCTTGTAGCCGGCCCAGAGTCCGCCTTTGTACGTGTAGTCGCCTTCCGCGGTAAGAATGGATTGTTTGGCGCTGAAGCCGCTGTTGACGTCCAGCATCATGTTGAACGTCACGCTAAATGGAATGCCGGCCATGTTTCCGAGCCCGATCGGAATGGTCAGATCGATCGGCACCCACCATTTCTTATGGAGATTGACCTGGAAATCTTTGGTGGTGTGGGAGTCGATGTGCAGGGTCACTCCGAGAGCCCCGCCCAGATCCATCCCGCAGGTCACGATCTTGCCGCCAACAATGTCGAGTGAGAAATGCAGATGGACGTCGTTGACATTCATCAGCGCCTCGGCAAAAACGGCAAGTCCGCCCGGCGTGTCCTTCGAATAGAACTGAACCCCGATGTAGGAGGGATTCATTACACCTACCGTTCGAATGTCATTCACATCCACGGTCGGCGGAGTGCCGGCAGTCTTGGCCGGGAGTTGCGGTACAAATGGCACCTCAGGAAACTGCGGAAACTGCATTCCCGGCACACCCGGCACTTGTTGGAAAGCGGCAACAGGCTGGAGATGCCTGAATGGCTTTACCCGCAGAGACGAATCCATACGCGCTACGGCGAACTGCGGCGTTGCCCACCGGTCTCCCACCTTTTGAAAAGTGTCGCGATGGCCGTCAGAGTAGCTTTCTGCCACGGACATCGGCGTCCAGACGCCATTTCGTATCCGCGACACAACCACAGCGCGCTCGATTCGCGGACCTCTTTCCGAGTTGCTTGAACTCTTCTTGTCCTCGGGATGGGCCTCCGGTTCTTGCGGAAAATCCGGAGCAACGTAGGAAATCATGTTGTCCGCAGTGATCGGCGAGTCCATCTTGAACTTGCCGTTCTTGATGACATCGGTGAGCTGAATCGGGCCGAGAACGGCCTTGACCGAATCACCCTGCTTCTTGAGGCCGGCGATGCGCCCGACCGCGCGGCCTGTGGCGAAAACGATCTTCCCTTCCTGGAATTCGCTTACGTGTTCTGCATTCGCGTCGAACTCCCACTCCATGCCGTTGCCGGAGATGGAGCGGATCGCTTTGTCGCCGTGCTCCATCACGATCACCTCCGGTTGGTATTCCACGGCGCTCGATCGCTTTGGTGCTATTCCATATTTCAGCTCGGTGTCGGAGAGAGAATGAACGTCAATCGGCTGCAGTGCAGTGGCCCCGGGCACGGCATCGGGTCCAAACACATCTTGCGGCAGGTAAGAAATGTCGCCTGGCCCGCTATGCGATGCGCTCGCAGACCCTGGCAGCGAGCGCGCATCCTTCTTCTTGCAGGCGACGGCGAAAGCCAGAGTGAAAATGAAAAGCGTTGAAAGTGCGCGCCGGGCGGTCATTCGCATGCATTCATGGTTTCGGGGCAATTTTCTGTCGCGCATTTTTCCCTCACGCGCTTACAACGCGTCTGCGATCTTCTTTGCCAGCGGTTTCACGGCGTCCGTGCCGCACGGGCATGCGATGAACATGATGCGGACGAAATTCTTTCCCTTGCGCATCATGATCATTCCGTCCGCCGACACAAACGCCTGATCGCCGATACCAGGCAGACCTTCCTGGTCTCCCATGACGCCGAGCGCCTTGGCATTCAGGCGCATCTGTTGCTCCGCAGCATGCTGATCGACCGAAAACGAGAACACCGGCACTTCGCCGGAAGTGTCTTGCTCCGATGCCGGCTGTTCGCTCTGAAAGACCTTGAACATGCCTCCCGCAAACTTCTGGATCGTTTGTTGCGTCTGTTTGTCAGCGCCGCGGGCGGCCGTCATTGCGGTGGCGTGTTTTGCGAGCATGTCCGCCTTATCGCCCTTTGCGATGTACGAACACGAATTGTCCCCAGGTTGCGTGCGGGCGATCTCGACCCCAACCGCGCGGCCGACATCTTCTTTACTCAACAGGCGGCAGACGTCGCCCATGGTTCCGCTTTTGGAAGCTACCCCGCCACTATCAGAGCTGCTGTTCGAATCCGAACTCGATCCGAGGATTCCGCCCGAAACCTGATAGATCTTTTGACTGACACGGTGCGCAACGTAATAAACTCCTCCGGCCGCGAGCGCGCCCCCGACAAACAAAAACGCCACTGCCGCGATTCCAAGCTTGGCCAGCGTACTCATTCCCCGCTTCGCGGGGGCCGTTGTCGGCGACGGAGCGGTTTGTGGCGGAAGCACCTGGGCTGGTGGCTGAGGTGATTGAGGTGGCGCGGGTTCAGCCACGTTGCGCATATCCGCCCCACACTTCACGCAAAAAGATCCTGCGCCGAGCGGCGCTCCACACTTCACACAAAACTTCGCCATGACCAGTTCTCCTGTTGAATTCCTTCAGACGATGTTGATCCGCGTGCCGGGATCACATCGGGGGTCGAACGTTGCCGTACTCGAAGCGCGTTGAGCGGTGCTCCTTTACCCTGTTGCCACTGTTATCCACGTCCTCTTCGACGCGCAGAAGTAATCCGGTGCCTCTGGACACCCACATCTCTCCGTCTTCTTTGACCTCTTCATATTCGCGGTGGATGGAGTAGAGCATTGCGGCTTCACCGTTCGCAGATTCGCTTCGAAGGAATTGGCAAGTGGACTTGCCGTGCTGTTCTTTCTCCTTCTCCTGCTCAAGAACGTCCTGCGAGGTCACGGGAATGCGCATCCATTTTCCGCGCACTCGAATGTACTTCTGTCCGTTGGCGAATATCGTCTCGGCGTCCGTCGGCTTGCCACCGTTAACGGCGGTACTGGTCGTGTAACTGTGGCTCGGAGTTGTTGCGACCTTCATCAAGGCATCGAAGACCGGCTGGCAAGAATCTGCCGCACGCATCGATGCAGTCAGGCAAATTGTCATGATCGGTACACAGAGGCCAAGAGCGCACAACCGATTTCGCATCATTCTGATTCTCCTTGATGTTTCTTGAGCAAGCGTTTTGGGCCTTCGAGAAATTCATGTGTACCCCACTTCAGCGATATCTTCATCGGCGCGTTTGCGCGCTACCTCTGTCCCTGCCACTTCCAGACGTCGGAGTACTGTGCTCGCGGTTCGTGGTAGCGCTTTAAGTGTTGAACTCTTTGCAGCAGCAGGCCGGAGAGAGAGATCGTGGCCACAAACGTTCCGGCGGCTGCCAGTAGAACCGCAACGATGAGAGCAAAGGGAAGAGCGCAGTCGGTTTGCTCCCGCGCAGATTGCGGCCTCCGTGTCGTTTCGGCTTCTGCGTCCATGCCATCGCAAACCTGAGGGTCGCAATTGGCGTATGTGTCATCGGACATCCCCAGATGGCATCGGACAATTCAGGCGTGTTCGCCGCTGAACTTTGCGTCACTGCGAAAACACTCTGCTTTACGATCGTTGTCATGGTGACCTCGCTCTACGGTTCGACCTTGTACAACGTGACCATTCCCGCATCCATGTGGTCGTCGATGTGGCAATGGAACATCCAGATGCCCGGGATTGTCGGGAACCATGTCCACGGTCTCCATTTGCGCCTGCATGAGAGGCACGACATCGGTACGCTTGCCGTCGTGCAATACGACGTTGCCGTGCCAGTGCGGCGTGTGGACGCTGAACTGCTCGCCGAGTGCGACCAGATACCAGCGGACGCGCTCGCCTTTCTTCATCGTCATCATCGGGCCGGTGCCGTAGATGTAGCCGTTGATGGCGAACTTGGCGTTGGCGACGGTGAATCCCGATCCGACACCGGAGAAGTTGCCTTCGTTGTCGACCGGGTGCGAATTCGAGTTTCTTCACGCCCTTCGGATCGGTTGTGAACGTTTGAATGTTGTGGTCGAGATACCAGCTCACGTTCTCGTCGAATAGCAGATAGAGGCAGACGAATTCACGATCCACATCTTTCGGTTTGCCGTCGGCGTCTGCCATGCCGCGTCGCGTGATGATCATGGCTCCGATCAGGCCACTCTCGACGTCCTTCAACTCGTTTGTGTGGGAGTGATAGAGCCACACGATCGAACTGGGATCGTTCGGCCCTGGTCCCGCGCGTTCGGGCACTTCCCAGGTGTACAGGTGAGTCTTGCCGGGAGGAACCGCGTCATCCTCTTTGTCGGTTCCCGATGTGCCGTCGTCGTATGGCGCTCCTTCGGAGTCCTTGTTGTAGAACACACCGTGCGGATGCATGCTGTACGGTCGCGTGGCATTGTTCTTGAAGACAATCTTGATGGTGTCGCCAACTTCGGCACGAAGAATTGGCCCAAGAAGGCCCGTGTGCTGCCATTCCGGTGAGCGCGGCTTGAGGTGTGTGAATGTATCGTCCGTGTATTCGCGATACAGGGCCTTGCGATAAACGGTCCCAATGCGGTGCGGACCCCGTTCGGTGAATACCTTGGAATAGCCCTCGAACTTCATTCCCATCATCTTGTTGATCCCGCCGGGGGCGTAGTCCCAGTCCACCTCGTCGGCAGCAATGTAGTAGGTCCGTGTTCGTGACGCAGCTGTTTGCAGGGGGGAGCTTGTGCTCTGAGCGTCAAGGCTCTCCAAGGAGGCCAGCAGCAAAAACATTGCGGCCAACACTGCAAGGAGCCAAAGCGCCGGGGCCAAGGCGCCGACCGGGCCCTTTGCCGACGAACACGTGGAGTTCAATATTCGTGTAGCGGTCATTATGTTTTCCTCTTCTCCCCAGGCAGTGCGCGAATCGGAGGAAGCTGCACCCACTGCGAGCGTGAATGTGGCGGAAGTTTCGTGTGCAGTCAATGAAACTGGTCTTTAAGTCTTCTTTAACCGGCAAGTCGCTGAGACACAGTAACTTGCAGGCTATCCTTAACTGCGCTGTGCTAACATCCTTTCGTCAACTGGGGAAGACTCGTGCCTGCTCGTTATCGTTTTGGTCCCTACGAACTCGATCCTGAGGCAAGTACACTCATGCGCAACGGGGATCGGATCAAACTGCAGGACCTGCCTTACCGGTTGCTCCTGATGCTCGTCGAGCAGCCGGGACAAATCGTGAGCCGAGAAGCCGTGCGTCAGAGGCTCTGGCCGGAAAATACTTTTGTAGAGTTCGATAACAGCCTAGGGGTGGCCGTCCGCAAGATTCGGGACGCTCTGGGTGACAATGCGGACTCCCCCCTCTACGTCGAGACGTTGCCACGTCGGGGCTATCGCTTCCTGGCTCCTGTCGCGGCAGTCGCTCCAGAGTGGAGCGGAACTCCCCAAACACCGGCAGCGCCCGAACCGGTTGTTCCTCCCGAAGCGGCAGCAGCGGAAGCTAGGTTCGCTGGCGCTAGGTCACGCGGCCGCCATCTGGCCATCGGAGTGTTCGGGCTCCTCGCGATTGCATTCGCACTCTTCGGTTTTCACGCATTAATAAAGAGGACGGACGTTCCAAGGTCGCCCAATGTCGCCCCAACGACCCAGGTGCGGATGCGACGTTCTGTTGCGGTGATCGGATTCCGCAACCTGCCCGAGCATCCTGAGGACGCATGGCTCTCTTCTGCATTCGCGGAGATGCTAAGCACTGAACTTGCCGCCGATGGGTCGCTCCGGATGGTTTCCGGCGAAGATGTGGCTCGGGCCCGGCGCGAATTGCCTCTGAACGCCGAAGATAGTCTGGCCAAGCCGACGCTAGACCGTCTCCGAGTTGATCCGGGGGCGGATGTGGTGGTCCTCGGTTCGTACACGCCACTCCCGGAGAGGGGCGAAAAACGGATTCGTCTGGATATCCGAGTGCAGGACACGAACCGCGGCGAAATGATCGCCGAACAAGCATTTGTTGGCAGCGAAGATGACCTCTTCGAACTTGTCCGCCAGGCAGGGGAATCGCTGCGGCAGAGCTTGGGAGGCACACCAGTTTCCACGGAAGCGTTTGCCCAAGCGCGTGCCGCATTGCCGAGGAGTCCGCTCGCGGTCAGACTTTATACCGAAGGGCGAGCCCGTCTCTGGGCATTCGACTACATCCACGCCCGAAAACTGCTGATTCAAGCGATAGGTGCCGAACCGGACTTTCCCTTGGCGCACGCTGCATTAGCCGACGTGTGGAACCATCTGGGCTATACCCCAAAAGCTCGTAATGAAGTCGAGCGTGCACGCGCGCTCTCTGAGCGTCTGGGGCCGGAGGAGCGTCTATTGGTCGAAGGTCAGTACTATTCCTTGATGGAAGATAGGACGAAGGCAATCGACGTCTACCGGAAACTTTTTGCACAGTTTCCCGACAATCTGGATTACGGTCTTCGCTTGGCCGACGAGCAGCGCTGGGTAAACACTGAAGCCACGCTGCAAACTCTGGATACCCTCCGACATCTTCCCGTTCCCACAGGAGAGGACCCTCGAATCGACCTGATCGAAGCGCGCGCCTGGACGAATAAAGACTTCGTCAAGGCTCAAGCCGCTGCTTATCGCGCGGTGGAGAAGGGGACCGCCCATGGCTCCCATCAGCTTGTATCTCGAGCCTACGGAATTCTGTGTCAGATGTCGGCAAACGGCAGTTCCACGGCGCTGGCGGTCGAGGTTTGCCAGCAGGCGCTCAAAAACAGTGAAACGGGCACCGGCAAGGACAGCGAAGCTCGCACCATGAATGACTTTGCGGGTCTTTACTATCAGATGGGCGACTTAAACCGGGCCGAGGCAATGTTCCGTAGAGCGCTCAAAGTATTTCGTGAGGTTGGCGATATCGAAGGCGTTACGGCCACATCGAGCAACCTTGGTGATGTCTCATTGGCACGCGGGAACCTGAGCGATGCTGCGAGTGCACTCTCAGACGCAATTCCAGGTTATCGGGAAATTGGAGACAAGGACGGCGTTGCGCTTGCGCTCAACGACCTTGGCGAAGTCGCGCGATTCCGTGGCGACCTCGGCGCCGCCCTTGCGACCTATCAGCAGGCCAAGGCGGCCGCCCAGGAGATTGATGACAAGCACGCCCTCGGGTATGTGTTGGCTGGGGTCGGAGATGTACTGCTTGACCGTGGCGATCTTGACGGCGCGCGCAAGTCCTACCAGGAGTCTCTGTCACTGCGCAAACAGGTCGGGGAAAAGCAGACCGTGGCGGAGACCGAGCTTGCGCTGGCGCGGTTGTTCCTGGAAGAGAACCAGGGAAACGATGCAGAAACCGTAATCCGCAAATGCAAGGAAGAATTTCACCAAGATCAGGAGGCTGACGATGAATTGGCTGCCGGTGTGGCTTTGGTCAATGCATTCCTCGGGCAAGGCAAAAACTCGGAAGCCGCGAAAGAGGTAGAAGACGCCAAGTCACTGGCGGCTAAAAGCGTTAACGAACTCATTCGGCTCGAGTTTGATATTGTCTCCGCCCGCGTTGAATCAGTCTCCGGCGATTTCGAGTCTTCACGTCGACAACTGCAGAGCGCTCTACAAGAGGCTCGCTCTCATCACCTGTTTGGGCTGGAGCTCGAAACTCGCCTAGCCCTGGCGGAACTGAATCGAAGGTCGGGAAAAAAAGTTGCTGCACAAGCGGATCTTCTGTCCCTGGAGCATGCGGCACGCAGTAAGGGATTCGGGTTGATAGCCGCCAAAGCTTCTCGAGCCGCAAGTTCGATATGGATTTCTATCCTGATGAAGCGCTGTTGGTCCATTCCTTCCACACCGTGGTCATCGACCGCAATGGAAGGCTAGCGGCCAATCTCGAGGGCAATGCCTTCACGACTCAGCAGCTGGGAGACTTGGTTCAGACGGTAATGGCGCGTCCTCAAGGGTCACGCTAAGGAACAATTACGGACTATCGTTTGACTGCGGAACGCCCTGCGCTATTAATGCTGGGCAGTCCCCGGCAGCGCGTAGAAAGCAATTTGGTCCGGTTGCAGAACCGCCAATTGCAGACCGTCTGGCAACAGCGCGAAAGTCTGCCGGGTCGGCAGGAGAGAAGGTATTTTCAACGCGATCAACCTGTACTCATTCTCAACCCGGTACACATACACATATTGCGCCTTCAGCTCAGAGAGGCGGAAGGAGGATTCGGTGTTGATGTTTCGCCGACTCCGCGATCCCAACTGCGAAGACGCTACAGGCTGCGCTCCCACTCGCCGTTTGTTCCAGTTCCGCCGAAGGGGACCTGCCCTTCAGTACTGGTTTCCCGTCCGGTCGCAACATTCGGTACCACTTGCCCAGGGACTGCCGGTCACAACCGACCACGAACAGGAGGTTCGGTTGCAGGCTGGTCGCTTCCGGCCGGCAGGTAGAACTCACCTGAGCAAGAACGTGTCTCTGTCCAGCCCAAGTAACCTCCACAATGCGCCATCGGTTTTTGCCAATAGTTGGGATCCGGATTCCGCCCTTGTCTGACAGCACCGGCGGTACCTCCCGCGAAGATCTGTCGACGATCGGCGCACAGGCGACTCAATCGAACCTGCTTACGCAGCACACCATCATCGAGCAAGTGCTTGGAGAGTTGTCGATGCCGATTACTTTTCTGCGGCCAGGATGGTTCATGGAGAACTGTAGCTGGGATGTCGCTTCGGCGACCAATGACGGCGTGATTTCGAGCTTCCTGCAGCCCATCGATAAGCCGGTACCGATGGTTGCCACAGCCGACATTGGGCGTGTAGCTGCCGACCTGCTCCAGGAAACCGGGAAAGCCCGCGGAGTCGTCGAGTTGGAGGGGCCGCACCGAGTGACCCCGAACGAGATCGCAACCACCTTCGCTGATCTGCTTGGCCGTCCTGTCAGAATGGAACCGGTACCGCGTGAGACTTGGGAGTCGCTGTTCAAATCGCAGGGCATGAAGAACCCCACACCCCGCATCAAGATGCTTGATGGCTTCAACGAAGGCTGGATCGAGTTCGAGAGCGCTGAGGCTGGCTCTCGAAAGGGAAAAGTCGCGCTGGAAGCCGTGCTGCAAACGCTCATCGAGTCGAGATGAAAGTCGTGATCGTTCTCTAGTGACTTCACACATTGCGAAGTCGATGAAATTTCACTACCCCGAAAAAGTGCGGTATCCGCTGACGATTGGCAAGCGCCTCCTTGGAATTGGGCCTGCATCACGCTAGTGCTTTTTCGGAGGCTCGCCCGGAATGAGCCGAGTGGAGCGGGATGGAAGATGGGGGCGCGGGTTCGAAAAAGCCGTCAGAAGGAAGCCGATGGCGCGCCTTGCCGGAATCGAGCAGTTCCGCGACCGCACTCATGCCGGCCACGACTTGCTGAATGACGCGGTGATCATTTTTCAACTCGTGAATAAAGTCACTCATGGCATTTCTCCGTTTTCCGGTCAGGCCGGGCAAGGATCAACAGGAACGTGCTTTGGCGAATTGCCTCAACGTCGTGAGATACGTCGCGGTCGAGCGCCAGCAACTCTCCCCTGGGTACTTCCACGGTTGCATTGGGGAGGTGGAGGCGTACATGACCAGCGAGCATCAAGATGGCAAACCGTGCACTCGTCTTGTGCTGCTTGAAACGCGTTCCGGCTTTCATCGAGACCAGGACAATACGGAGATCGGGGTACTTGACGAGCGTTCGGGCACTGCGACCAGCATCCGTTTGCCAGGTCTCTTCCTTCCACATGCTTTGTACTTCGTTTGGAATCAATACCTGCAGCAGCGAGCTCCCGAGGTGCGGAAGTCGGTTCAGTCCATAGGGAGATCCCTCAATTTGCGCAGTAGACGCATTGTGCAGCCATATCCTTACTCCTTTCGGCAAAGTCACTCGGCCGCGACGGCGCGGGTTACCACGGGATTGCTACCCTCGGGAAACTGCTCCAGGGGAACTACAGAAATTCCTTCCCGCAGGGAGAATCGGAGCGAGGATCGGCTTGCGCATTCACCACAAAGCCAGAAGAACACGCTGGCTTGCGAGGGTTTGCTCGCGCAGATCGCATTGGGAATATCCCTGCACGGCTCCACGGGCCGCCGTACATCGAACCGGTACAGCCTTCCTCCGCGGAGGTAGTGAAAGGGTTTTCCGCACTGTGGGTTGGAGCATTGGGAAATCATTGGCAACTCCCGCCGTTACGACCGGCTGAAACCAATGTGCCGCATGTGAGGAAAACGCACAATGAAGCGTTCGTACCGAAATCCGGGACAGTTGTACGGGGGACTGTTAGATGAGCTTCCGCTGGATCGCATTCATTACTGCTTCCAGGCGGTTGTGGGTGCGGAGTTTTTGGTTGATGTGGTGAAGGTGATTGCGGAGGGTCTGCGGGCTGATACCCAGAGTGCTGGCGACCTCATCGCTATCCTTGCCTTCGGCGAACAGGCGCAAGACATGCTTCTCTTGCTCGGACAGGGTAGCAGCCGGTTCCGCGCGCACAGAAGCCTCGGCGAGCGAACTGACTTGCTTCGACAATTCCAGCATCTTCTGCATTAGCTCTTCGTTCTTCTTCTGCTCGGTGATGTCGTGTGCCATATGCACCATCAGGCGGCGTCCGGTGCGCTGATTATCGAACACGATGGTAGACATATTGACCCATAACCGCTCCCCTGAGCGCGTCTTGACACTCATGTCGAAGTTGGGAATTTCCGTATTGCCCCCAGTGCACTCGGCCACGCTGCAGTGCTGGTGGCATACTCGGGTACCCAATGCCCCCATTCCTTCCAGAATGTCATAGCAAGTTTTGTGGACTGCTTCTGTAGCGGGGTAGCCCAGCAATTTCTCCGCAGCCTTGTTCCAGGACAGGATCTCGCCTTCTTCGGTCACCGCAAATGCCGCGTCGGTGGTTCCTTGGAGCAGTGCAAACAACTCACTCTCCAGCATTTACCTGCTCCTGTGACAACTGACTATGCCGATAGTACGGATGCTCCATTGAGATCTATCGCCTCCCGATACGAGTATAGGTCAGTCGGCAATCGGATACCGAAAGTGGACAACGATAGGCCGACTGGAAAAGACGAAATTATGAAGATAAGCCTTCATTACCAGATTTCATTCGTGAAAGCCATCGTCAGCATGCTGCTCTTCCTCTCTTCGATGACGGGTGCTCCGGCCGCACAGGAAATCACACACGGCGGACATCAAACTAAGGCTAACACCAAGGTCGTGGATATAGTCCGTGACCCCGCCGATGTTCCTCCAACGGTCGGGAACAGGAAGCCATCTGTAGTTCAGGTAACCCTCACGGCCGAGGAGGTGGTAGGAACGCTCGATCCGGCAGCCGGCACGACCTACCGCTACTGGACATTCAACGGCAAAGTGCCCGGCCCAATGATTCGAGTTCGACAGGGAGACTCAGTGGAGGTGACGCTTCGCAACGACGCCAGCAGTCACATGGCCCACTCGGTTGACTTCCATGCTGCGCTCGGTCCTGGTGGGGGTGCGGCATTTACCCAAGCGATTCCCGGCCAGTCGAAAACGTTCACGTTTCAGGCCACAACCCCGGGCCTCTTCGTCTATCACTGCGGCACTCCGATGATTGCCGAACACATCGCCAACGGCATGTATGGATTGATCCTGGTCGAACCGGAGGGTGGACTTGCGGCTGTGGATCACGAGTACTACGTGATGCAGGGAGAAATTTACACCAGTGCGGCCAAAGGCAAATCTGGGCTCCAACAATTCAGCGATGCCAAACTGATGGAGGAAAGCCCCGAGTATTTCGTGTTCAACGGAGCGGTAGATGCTCTGACGAAAGTGCACCCGATGGCAGGCAAAGGTTGGAGATACGGTTCGCGTCTTCTTTGGTGATGCGGGGCCCAATGACACATCGTCTTTGCATGTCGTAGGTGAGATCTTTACTCGCGACTACCTGTTTGGGTCTCTGACATCTCCTCCCTTGACGAGCATCCAAACCGCCAGTGTGCCGCCCGGCGCAGCCGCGATTCTGGAATTCAAAGCCAGTATTCCGGGACAGTTCCCCATGATGGACCATGCGATGGCGCGGATGGCAAAAGGGTTAATGGCGACCTTTGAGATTTCTGGCGCCGAGAACGCGACCCTGATGCACCCGGGACCCGCACCCGATTCGGCCGCTTCCGGCCTGCCTCGCCTGTCAGGCATGACACAGGCTGACACTGCAGCAAGTCTGACGGAACCCCAGACGAATTCCAGAGCAGCCACGGACAGCAACCCAATCGTGGCAACTACAGACGAGCGAGCTACGGACATGGACATGCACAGCGCAAATGGCGCATGTGCGCAAACCCGCGCAGTCAACTCGCGCAAGCCACGCGCCAGAACTAGCACCTATGCAAGCCGAAGCAAGCTCCAAGGAACTGAACGGGTGCCTCATATTGTCCAATGACGGCAAGGCGATGTTGCGATTACTCCAGTCCTCGAAGATCTATCGCGTGGAAGCAAGACCGTTGTTGTTCTCGCAGAACGCCAATCGTCTCGTCCATGTGACCGGGTACTTCGGCAGTGTGGTCGAGGTGGAGGATCCTCACGTTCCCAGTTTTGTGGTGGACACGCTGGACGAACTCGCCCCCAACTGCTCGGTCAAGCTTTCCGCGGCGGCAATCCGCAAGACCTTGGCCAAGCTTACAGCGCCAGTTGCCCAGGGAACAGTCGGCATGACTGACATGGGATTCGTGCCGCCGGCAATAACAGTGAACGTTGGCGACAAAGTGGTTTGGAAGAATTCCTCGCAGGTGATTCACAATGTGGTGGACGATGCCAGCAAGGCCCTATCCAGAGTAGATGTGAAACTTCCTTCTGGGGCACGTCCATTCGACTCCGGTTTGCTGCAGCCGGGACAGTCCTTCTCCCGCGTCTTTACGGAGCCAGGCATCTACCGCTACGTCTGCACCTTGCACGAGGGATCCGGCATGAAGGGAGTGGTTATTGTCAGGCCCTCGCCGCTGTTGGCGGCGCATCGATAGGACCCGCAGAATGCGCGGTTCCCGACGGCGTGACAAAAGTCATGGCAGAGGGCCAGCCCAGATTCTATGGTCCTTGTGTAGGCATGAGGGGCACAACGTCATGAATCACATCACCGGCAATACCAGCGTGGCCGAAATTGTGAAGGTCTGCCCAGGCGCCCGACGCATTTTCGACGAACACGGTTTGAAAGGCTGCGGCGGGGAGCACGGACCCAGTGAACCACTAGCGTTCTTTGCTGCGGTCCATCAGGCAAACTTGGACGAACTGCTGCGCGAGATCAACGCTGAGATGGACAGTCCGTCCGCGCAGCCCTATGTGTACAAGGAAAGCTTGCAGGACTACATCTATCGGCGGTTTTTCAAAGCCGGTGTGGCGATCGTGCTGACCGTCGGCTGCTTGTGGGGTGCGATCAACCTGCTGCAGATCGCGCTCGGAAAGAGTTTCCTGCAGTTGCGTCTCCTGTCTTCGATCCACGCCCACGCGCACGCCATGATCTTCGGCTGGGTAGGAATGTTTGTGATGGGCTTCGCTTACCAGTCCTTTCCGCGCTTCAAGAACACCACGCTCTGGCGGCCGGAGTTGGCGAATCTGAGCTTCTATCTTTTGGGAACGGGGATCGTGGCAGGGATGCTTGCCGATATGCTGCTGCCCGCCTTGGCTTCATTCGTGCTGGGTGCGGTGTCGGGAGTATCCGAGATTACCGCCGTCGTAATCTTCATGTTGGTGCTGTACCGAACGGCGCGGCAGTCGATCGAACCGCACAACCCGTACGAAAAGTTCATTGCCAGTTCTTTCATCTGGTTTCTGCTGGGCACGATCTTGGAAGCCGTGTTCTTTTTTGCCAAGGCTACAGCACATTCCGAGCATGGCTTGATCATGCGTATCGCACTGATCGATGGTCCGCTGCGGGACATCCAGTTGCTCGGCTTCGCGGCATTGATCATCGCCGGCGTCAGCCAGCGCTTCGTGCCCCACGTCTATGGCCTGGGAAAGCCCGCGCATGATCGCCAGACGCTGATCTTCTGGTTGATCAATGGCAGCCTGATCCTGAACATCATCAGCTACGTGCTACTGCTCACCACCCACAACCTCTATTTCGCCATCGGTCTCGAACTTGCATATTTGCTCATGCCGCTGTGGGCCGTGTTGCTGGCCGTGCAGATTGGGGTGTTCCGGAGGCCGACGCAACCGGATCGTACTTTCAAGTTCATTCGTGCAGCTTACGTCTGGTTGGTGATCTCTTGCGGCATGATGCCATTCTTCCCGCTGTACGGGGCGTTGACCCATCAGGTATTTGCGCACACGTATATGGGTTCTCACCGCCACGCGTTCACCGTAGGTTTCATCAGCATGATGATCCTGGGAGTGTCGTCCCGCGTGGTGCCCATCCTGGCGGGAATCGACGCGAAGCGAATGAACTCGCTGTGGGCTCCTTTCATTCTATTCAACGTCGGCTGTGCAGGCCGCGTGCTCTTGCAGGTGCTTACAGATTTCGTGCCCAATGTCGCTTATCCGCTGATTGGGTTCACCGGTTTCATCGAATTGACCGCGTTGCTGTGGTGGGGAATCGAGTTGTGGCACACCATGAACGTGGCGAAGACGGGTCGGACGAAATTGCTCACGGCGCCATTCCCGCTACCGGCACGATAAGTCGTTAGCCGACGCCGAGACATCCAATAGTGAAGATAGGAGACGCACAGTGAGTTCAACCACAGCAACAAGTTCAGAAATTGCCGGAGCACAATCTTTGCCTTTGCCCGGACTGGTCAACTACCAGGAGGGATCAGTCGTGAGCCGAGTCATCCTGAAACGAGAAAAGGGCAACGTCACCATTTTCGCCTTCGATGAAGGGCAGGGGTTGAGTGAACACACCTCCCCGTTCGATGCGCTCGTGCAAGCGGTTGAAGGAGAAGGAGAGGTTACGATCGCTGGTAAACCCATCACGGTGAAAGCTGGAGAGGTCGTTCTGTTGCCTGCCACGCAACCCCACGCGGTCAAGGCAGGCACTCGTTTCAAGATGCTGCTGACCATGATCCGCTCATAGACCCAGAGAGACGGATATTCCTGCCGTCGTAACGGGCTCTCGATATGTAGCGGGGAATCGAGCGTTGTGTTGCAGCGCGCGATTCCCGAAGGAAGACGCCGATCTCGCCATATATCACGGGGTGGCGGCTGCCGATTGAACGCGTACTTTCTTTCATGTATATCGTGACACGATATATACTGTGTATGTCAGTCTGCGGAGGGAGAAAATGGCGAGAAATTCAGCGGTACCCAAGCCGACGTGAAAGTAGCAAGGCCTTTAAACAGGTTGCCCTATCTAGCCAGCCCGCTGCTGCGGTTCAATCTTTCGGATGAACTCCGACAGCTCCGCAACGAGGATTCATGGCAGCGGGAAACCGGGCGCAGCTCTAAGACGCTCGCTAAGTACCCGGATTTCCGCATCGTGCTGGTGCTCATGAAGGCGAACACACAAATGAAGGAGCACCATGCCGATGCCAGAATTTCGATCCATTCGCTCCAAGGCAGGATCCGCGTTCATCTACCAGATCAGAAGATCGAACTGCCCGCCGGGGAATTGATGGCACTCGACCATGGCGATCCCCCACGATGTCGAGGCGGTGGAGGAGAGCGCTTTCTTGATCACCATTTCCTGGCCGGAAGGCACAACGGAAGAGCGCCACAACGCGAGCTGAGTTGTACGACTGCCCGCGGGACGGATGCAGATTGGCGATGGCCGACGTAAACATAACGGTGGATGGGAAGAAGATCGTCCAGCCGGCTGGGACACTGCTGATCGAGGCTTGCAAGAGTGTAGGAATTGAGATTCCGTCCTTCTGCTACTACCCAGGCCTGTCGCTACAGGGCGCCTGCCGGATGTGTCTCGTAGAAATCGCCAAGATGCCCAAGTTACAGACCGCCTGCACCACCTTCATCAGCGAGGGAATGGTGGTGACGACGGAGAGTGACACCGTCAAGCAGGCCCGCAAGGCGATGCTAGAGTTTGTGCTGCAGAACCATCCCCTGGATTGCCCGGTTTGTGACGCTGGCGGCCAATGCGAACTTCAGGATGCGACACTCAGCTATGGGCCGGGAGAGTCCAAGCTGATTGATCCCAAGAACCATAAAGAGGAGCAGCAATGGTCTCCAGTTGTTTACTTTGACCGGCCCCGGTGCATCATGTGCTACCGCTGCGTGCGGGTCTGTGGCGAGGGCATGGATGTCTGGGCTCTGGGGATCGCCAATCGTAACTCCGCTCAGCTGATTGTTCCGAACAAGGGCGACTACCTGGAATGCGAAGAGTGCGGCATGTGCATCGACATCTGTCCCGTCGGTGCTCTGACGTCTGGTGCATACCGCTATAAGACTCGACCATGGGAAATGAAACACGTGGCGACCGTCTGCACGCACTGCGGCGACGGGTGCACGACGACCTTGGGCGTGCGCCCCTGCGAAACTGGCATGGAGATCGTCCGCGGTTCCAACCGCGACAAGAGCGGCATCAATGGCGATTTCCTGTGCATCAAGGGGCGCTATGCTTTCGATTTCACCGCCCACCCCGAACGGCTCAAGCAACCTTTAGTCCGGAGGAATGGCCGGCTGATTCCCACTTCCTGGGAAGAGGCCCTATCGACTGTTGCTGGACGCTTACGCGAAGTTCGAGATAGCTCTGGTGGCAACTCAATCGGGGTGATTGGTTCAACGCGTACGACCAATGAAGAAGGCTACTTGTTGCAGAAGGTCGCGCGGGTCGTCCTCCACACCAACAACATCGATCATCATCGGACAGCGGATTTCCCAGCCCTGTTTCGCGCACTCGCGCGACAAATCAAACGCTACCGCTAGCATGAGAAATGTCCTCGACGCTCCTGCCATCCTACTCATTGGAAGCGATCCTACGTATCAACATCCGCTATTGGCCTGGCAAATCCGCAACAACGTGCGCCTGCACCGCTCACGGCTTTACCTGATCAATGCGCGCCCGATCAAGCTGACTCGACAGGCAACGCATTTCGTGCCGGTTGCTGGAGGCACTGAAGGCAAAGCGGTAGCTTTCCTGGCTGGGGACGATAGTGCTCGCGAACACTGCGCTGTGGACGAATCTGGTCGGGATAAACTGAGCGCTCTCAGAGACAAACTACGGACCGAGAAGGATCTCATCATTGCTTTTGGCTCTGAGTTGCGTGGCGAGGACATCGCTATGCTCGTGCGGGTTGGTGCTGCGATCCCCGGTTGCAAGTGGGTTTGCCTGGGCGACTATGCGAACTCGCGGGGTGCTGCCGACATGGGACTCTACCCAGATCTGTTACCTGGATACACACCGCTCTCCCAGGGTGCAGCTTTTCGCGAAGGTTGGGACGCAGAGTTTCCCACACAGCCAGGACTTAATTTCCTGCAGATGATGGAAGCCGCCAAAGGGTGGATCGCTGAAGGCGCTATACGTTGTTGGTTCGAACCCCGTAGCTCGCTACCGCATCGACCCATTTGTCCTGCAGGGAACCTTCTTAGTCGTACAGGACCTTTTCCTTACCGAGACGGCTCAACTGGCGGATATCGTGCTTCCTGCAACATCCGCTTACGAGAAATCGGGAACCTTCACGAACACCTGCGGTGATCTCCAGAGGTTGAGAAAGGCCGCGGAGGTGGTTGGCCCTAAGAGTGATATGGAGATAATTGCCCGGCTCGCTCACTCTATGGGCTACCCGATAACAAAGCTCGTCACGCGCGGAGAAGGTGTCCGCTCAGACACGGGGCAGTCGCGAGGGGCTCAATCGGGTGAGGTGGACCGTCAGGCCGTGTGGATGGAACGGCAGGATTTGGAACCACGGATGGGGCCCTTTGATCCGAACGCAATATTGGATGAGATCCGCCGGCTTAGTTCCCGCCTACCGCTCCGACCATGTTGATTTCTCGGGTTCGAAACAGTCCGCCGCGTCCAATGAACCGTCATTACCTGTTGGAGTCGAGAATGACCATTTAATCGTTCCGTCGCACGATGACTTGTTTTCTTCCGGCACGCTGGGCCGATATTGCCGAGTTTTGGGAGACGTAATGGAAAGTCGTCTTCGATTGCCAAATGAAGAAGAGGCTGGCGACAACGAAACCCTTCCCGAACCGAGGCCGTGGAATGACCCTGGAAGCGTTTGCCCGGGCTCATAAGCTGCCGCCAGGCTGGCTGGAACTGAGAAAGTCGTGCGAGGAGATTGTGAGGCTCGCTGACTTTTGGTACCGCCCCGACCTGCGACAGCAAGCCAGCGATTTGGCAGTTCGAGCCTCCGATATTCTTCAACTAACGCTCAAACAGAAGGCATCCAACAAGCCCGTTCGTGCTGATGCGTTAATCACCCCACGGATGAAAGTGAAGTAGAACAACTATGACCGACAAGACCGTGCGCTTCGTCATTCGGCGGCAAGCCACGCCGCAATCGGAGCCTTTCTGGGAAGAGTTTGACCTGAGATGGCGGCCTGGCATGAACGTCATCAGCGGTCTAATGGACATCGCCATGGACCCGGTGGACCGCACAGGGAAGCCGACAACCCCCATCATCTATGACTCCAATTGTCTGGAGGAGGTATGCGGGTCTTGTGCCATGCGAATCAATGGCAAGGCTGCCATGGCGTGCTCTTCTCTTGTGGACAAGATCAAGCATCCCGTTCGTCTGGAACCATTGTCACGCTTTCCCGTTGTTCGGGATCTGGCAGTCGATCGTAGCGTGCTATTCGAGAATCTCAAGCGCGTCAAGGCATGGGTTCCGATAGATGGAACGTACGATCTGGGACCAGGTCCAAGAATATCGCCCGAGGAGCAGGAGCACGCGTATCCCATGTCCCGGTGCATGTCTTGCTGTCTTTGTATGGAGGTCTGTCCGCAGTTCACAGTGGCAACAGGTTTTGTGGGTGCTGCAATCATCAACCAAGTACGCCTCTTCAACCAGCACCCTACGGGGGCATCGTTGAAACGGGACCGGCTCGAAGCCATGACGGCTGACGGTGGCATCCACGAGTGCAGCTACGCGCAGAACTGTGTTCGAATCTGTCCGAAGAACATCCCGCTGACGAACTCCATCTCGAACGTCTATGGTCAAGTCATGAAGCAGACCATCGGGGACCTCTTCCAGAAATGAAGTTACGTTTTGGGACCAGCCATGTGGCCGCTACTGGCCAGAATGCAGCCGATGCGCCTTTAATCGTAGGTCGTGTTTGGGTCAATATCCACGAAGGTCAATAGCCAGCGAATTCCTCGGTCCGGACATCATCTTCGTCAACACCGGAACTGACTAACATTTGCCGCATCGCAGCCACCATTGCTGGAGGTCCGGCAATGTAATAGATAGGGCCGTGGAGGTCCGGTAGGAACCTAGTGACCATCTGCTGGTCAATGAATCCAGTCTGCCCCTTCCAATCCTGGTGCGATTTGGCCATTTCCGTCATGGTGGGAACGAAGCGAAACTGCTGGTTCCCCTCCTCCAGTTGTCGCAGCTCGCTCAGAAACGCGGCATCCTCCGGTCGTCGGTTCGAGTAGAAGAGATATAACCTGTGGGGGAGCTTTTCATGCGCGGCGTTGCGGAGGATGCTGAAGAAAGGCGTAACCCCGATTCCGCCGGCGAGGAACACTGCTGCTTTCGAGGCGTTTTTGTGCAGAGTGAAGGAGCCCATGGGACCTTCCAGCTTGGCTTCCAGGCCGAGGGGAGCAGACTTGAGCACACGCTTGAACGCAGTGTCACGCATGCGGGTAACAAGCGTGATGTGGTCCTCAAAAGGGGCACTGGCGATCGAAAATGAACGGATGTTTCCTTCTGCATCTGTCTCCGGCGGATTCAGTAGCGTGACATCGACGTATTGGCCGGGAGTGAACTGGAACTCCTTTGGTTTCTCGAAACGAAAGGCCATGGTGCCTTCGGCAACGGATTCTCGACTCGTCAGTTTGACCGTGTGGGTGGCGGAAATATCGGTAGGCATCGGACCCTCCTCATAAGAGAGCGAATCTCCCCTGTTTGGGTTACGACTCGGACGTGGTAGTGAGGCCCGCCTGCGTCCTTTCCGGAGTTGCAGAACATGAGCGGCCGTCGCACTTCATCGATAGTGATATTATATCGTGTAACGATATACAAGGCTTATCCATGCTGCAGTCAGAAGTCGGCAGCGCAAAACTCACGCCGGCGCATAGTTTCCCAGCCCGTGGACGGTTGATGTGCGACTTCACGCTGCCATCGGCAGAGGGCGGGCAAGTCAGTCTTTATGACTACCGTGGTCACTCCAATTTGGTGTTGTTTTTCGCAGGAGAAGCTGACCACCTTGTGAGAGAACGGATTTCTCTCGACCCTCGTGCAGCGCTACGCCGAAATTCGAGGTCAAGACTCGGAGATATTGCTTGTCCTGGCTTGTTCCCGAGAGCAAGCGGAACGGGCCAAGCACCAGGTGCAACTGCCGTTTCCCGTTCTCGCTGACGAAGACATGCAAGTCCACAAGTCGGTTGGCGCAGTCGACGCCCAAGCAGTTCCGGTTGCCGCGGTTTACGTGACTGACCGCTTTCTGGAAGTGTATGCGACGTGGCGTACTGAACAAGGAGGCAACCTTCCTGGCGTCTCGGAAGTGCTCTCGTGGCTCGCCTACATTGAGAGCGAGTGCCCGGAGTGCACGCAGGAGGAGTGGCCAAGAGACGACTGATTAGCCTTTCCCAAAAGGAGGAAACCGGAATGCTCAAACTGAAACGCGTATATGAAATAGCCTCTCCAGATGATGGCCGACGTTTCCTCGTAGAAAGACTTTGGCCTCGTGGCATAAAGAAGACTTCTCTGGATCTCGATGGCTGGCTGAAGGACGTTGCACCCAGTGCCCAACTGCGCCAGTGGTTCAGCCATGATCCGAAGAAATGGGACGAATTTCAGAAACGTTACAAAGCCGAACTGGATCGACATCCGGAAGTCGTGCGATCCAATCCTGGACGGCGGCGCGCCGGGGCACCGTGACGCTTGTCTACAGCTCTCACGACAGCGAGCACAACAATGCGGTTGCTCTGCGCGATTACCTGGAAATGAAGCTCGGAAGAAAACGCAGAGCGATCAGTCGCAAATCGGCGGCCTAGCAGCTGCGACCACATAAACTCCCTGCCGTGAATCTCACCCCGGCAAAGCTGGCTCTGCGTTGCTTCCAGTCGATTGGTTCCGGCCCACCGTTACAGAAATCCCCTCCCAGAGTACGGATGAACTATTGGAGAAATCCATTCCGAGTGCGGAAATAGTAGATGAAAGATGCAGAGTCAAACGAGGCGCACCCAATGACTACAAAATGTGCGAACCCTGCATGTTCCGTTCCTTTCCATCGACTGGGACGCGGCAAGTTGTTCCGATTTGAGGTGAGATCCCCCTCAGAACCTTGTCGGGACGTTCCGGATATGCAAACATCCGGCTGGTGTGCCACACCTGCAGGGTGAATATATCGGTGCCACGATTCACCTGGAGACAGTGCTCTTGGCGCAGTATGCCGTGGCACACTACCTGGAACAGGATCGTGTCCTGGACGGGGACGTAGAGGCCGACGATACGGAACCTTGAGGCAAGAACCTGACAAACATTCCTGTTTTGCTTTGCCCGCCCTTGCACCCCGTGTTGCGTCAGGATAACGCGAGAATGCAGACGGATGAAGACCAGCCCGCGATCACGACGAAAGAAATATCCGCCCGGACTGCGCGACCGTTCGTCGAGGGGGAAGCTTCCTTGTGGCGCGCGATAATGTCAGAGCTGTCACGCGGAGTGTGGAGTAGAGCCGCTCAGATGTTAGGCAGGAGATCAAAGTATTCGTCATCCTCGTTCTTTCCGCCTTCTCCCTCGCCCAACTGTTTCTCCGACTGGATAAATTCAATGCGCTCGATCCACTTGACCATCTTGTAGCCAAGTTGATTCTCAACGCGCAGCCGCAGTGGAGCGCCATACACCTCTGGAAGCGGTCGCCCGTTCATTTGCGATGCGAGCAGGCATTCCGCCTTCAGCACATTCTCCAGGCTCTGTGTATCGTAGTATGCGCCGCCATAGAGCGCTTCACCAAAGGAGAAGAAGGCCACGACCTTGGCTTCCGGTTTTGGGCGCACTAATTCGATCAGTGTCTTCATCGGAATGCCGCCCCACTTTGCGATACCACTCCAGCCCTGGATGCAGTGATGCATGGTGATGTGCTCGACCTGGCCCAGTTTCTCGATGTCGGCAAGTGAAAGCTCGACTGGATTTTCGACCAGTCCCCCCACCTGTTAGTCTGAAATCCCGGAAGCCGCGCTCGGCCAGATGCTTCCAGTCCTCTCTCACCGGCATCTTTCCATTGGGCCAGAAGTATGGCGAGATATCCTGCTCGGAATAGTTCTGTTGCGGAATGAGTCGGTTTAGGGTGAGGAGTTGCATGGGATAGGTCACGGATTTGAGCGCATGCTGCAGCCCGCGAGGGTGATTCCATGAGATGTAGTGCGCCGCAAACCACGAGAGGACGACCACCCCGATGCCGACAAAGCCCAGATACATGCCCAGATGTCCCTGATCATCGGTGCCCAGCACGATGTGATTCATGTTGCGCGCAAATCCGGTCATCACGACCAGAGTGACGTGCACCACAAGGAATGCAAAGAAACTGAGCATGGTGAGGAAGTGGATGGACCGGGCCGATTGCCTGCCGCCAAAGATCCGCGCGTACCAGGGAAAATGGTTCACCACGGCCGGCGACATGGCGATGCCGGTAGCAATGGCCAAAGGGCCGAAGACAAAGACGACTGTGAAATACGCAATCTGCTGCAAGGCGTTGTAGCCATAAAACCCGTTCGGCTCCGCAGGCAGATGAAATGTTGCGTAGTGCACGAAGGTGTTCCACGCCTGCAAGAGCACGAGCGGCGAAGTGGGCACAATGCGCCGCCACTGCTCGGTATCGAAGAGCATGATGACGAAAAAAATGCCCGTGACGATGAACCCGTGAACGTTGATGAAGTGCCAGACCCGCGCAATGCCAATCGTGTGCCGGTAACCCGGCGTGCCAACTGATCGGCGAAATGATAACGGGCATCGTCTTTCGCCGTCCAGATGCGGTCGCGAGGAACCTTGAGCGGCGTAAACCGGATCCATTCGCTCCCCGGCGTACAGTCATCATTGAAATACAGACGAGGATGATCCACCAGGATGGACAGACCGCTGCGAATCAGCATCATCACAAAAAGGAAATTGAAGAAGTGGCAGTAACGGACCCAGAGCGGAAACCCGTGCGGTCCAGCGAAGTTGTTGGGATATATCTGGGGCACCGGTGGAACGTGAGGCAGGCCGGCCAGCGGCAAACTCAATCCAGGACGCGAGAACCACGGATAGAACCGCCACAGCGATTCCGATCAGAATGGAAGGGCGAATCCAGATGCGGAAGCGGCGGTCGTTTGGGTAGTGCACTGCCGCGATGCGCGGCATCGAAGGAAATCATCAGTAAATTTTACGGCTATGCTCGACCGAAAGGCATATCCCTTTCTATCAATGGGAACAAGTGCCGTGCCAATCGAGGATTGTCTCAACGGAGGGGTTCACCCCACGCGACTGTGTCAAACCTGTGTCAAAACCCCTTCGATTCGAAGCTCTGGAGTTTTGCTTGAGCGAAAAGAAGACTCCCCAGTTATTATTTTTCGAGAAGTCGTCAGAATGAGGAGAGCGTTTAGAGTGGGCGGATGTGCGCCCAAGGCAGGTGGGTCGATTGTGAGCGCCGGGGACCTAACCATTCGTGAGGTGCGTGTTTCGGTGATCCGCAGATCCCGAAACCGACGACGAGATTGCTTAACTCGTTGGGTAGTGAAAAGCTGCTGCGTCCACCCCACCACTCTGAAAGACAAGGGCTGATCCGCCACTATCAGCCCCCGGGCCCAATTTGGTGTCAGATTTGGTGTCAAAACGCGTCGATTTTTCCGGTTTTTGCCGACTCGCCCGACTATTAAAGCCTGTGCCGTCAGCAAGATACGATTTTGTTAATTCCATGGCATGGAAGAGGTCGTCGGTTCGATCCCGACCAGGTCCACCAAAACTTATCCCACCGCGATCTTGTGTTGTGTCCTGGAAATTCGTGGAATAAATAAACCCTGTCATCCTGAGCAAAGCGAGGGACCCATGTAATTGAATCTGCGCTGCTGGGTCTTTCGCTTCGCTCAAGATGACAATCCAAATTTATGTTGCGAATTGCGGGGCACGATACTAATCGAACCCATCGTCGCTGCCGCCGTTCCCTACTCGGTTCCTACCATTCATGTCCTCTGGAGACCCGCAGAAGGAACTTCCGTAACCATCCACCGTTACCGCTTACGACTACCATTGAGTCAGCAACCGCTTTGAGCTGGAGTTCTCTCAAACCATGGCCCAGACGCAGTTACATACGCGAGTACCCGTGGATCTCGACCTGCGGGTGTGGGGTATGGGAGCTGACGGCCGTCCGTTTTCTCAGCATGCTCGCGCTCGCAATATCAGCACCGGAGGCGCCTGCCTGTCCGATATCGAGCGCGACCTCAAGATCGGCGACACCATCGCAGTGCAGAGCGGCGCAAAGAAAGCCCGCTGCAGGGTGGTTTGGTCCGTGAATACGCAATCGGCGCAAAAAATTAAAGTCGGTGTTCAACTACTCCGCGAGCAGGATTGCCCTTGGAGTTCGTTGCTGCCCAAAACAGACGGCATCGTGGCGCCTATTGCCAAAGGCCAGCGACGTTGGGAGCGTCACAAGACTTCTCTGGTAGTGACGCTGCACAGCGACCGGTCAGCGGTTCCCTTGCGCGTGACCGCGACCGATCTAAGCGCGAGCGGCTGCTACATCGAGAGCCTGTCCCCTTTTCCCGTCGGCACCAGTCTCATCGCGGAATTACGCTTTGCGGGTGAAACCGTCACCACTCGAACCTTCGTCCGCAGTTGCGATCCTCAGGTAGGAATGGGTGTTGAATTCATCGGCCTGCATACGGAAGAGCAACAGCGTTTCCAGCAATATCTGCGGGCGATGAATCCGTGGGCTTGCTCGATCGACAAACCCGGACTAACACATTAAATCCGTGTAGCCTCGGACGCATTCGCCCGGGGTTGCACGCCAAGCGCGCAATCAAATCGCCCCACAACGACATGACCTACTGCATCTCCCCCGCAGACTTCAGCAAACCAGCCCGCTTCCGCCGCGCGAACCACAAGTAAACCGGAATGCCGAGCAGAATCACCACCACCCCGGCAATCGAATTCCTCAAGTTGCTGACGAACGTATAACAAAGCAAAACCGCCGCCGTCCCGATGAACAGCCCGGGAACCACCGGATATCCCATCGTCCGATATGGCCGGTTCACCTCCGGTTCCCGCTTGCGGAACACAAAAATCGTGCTCGCAGCCACCATATAAAAAAGCCACTCCGCAAAAATGGCCAGCGAAAATAATTCCTTGAACGCGCCGCCCACCAGCACCAGCACAATCGCCACCGCTCCCTGAATCACCAGCGCCACCGCCGGAGTGTGAAACTTCGGATGCACCTCTCCCAGCGCTTTGAATAAATATCCATCCCGCGCCACGGCGAATGGCACCCGCCCTCCGCTCATCACGGTCCCGTTCAAGGTCGCCAGCATCGAAATCATCATCCCGATTGAAACCAGCAAAATCGCCAGCGGACCGAGCACCGCCTCGGTCGCGGCCGAAGCCGGGACCGCCGCCTGCGCGATCGCCGTGGCGGGCAGCGCCCGCTGGATCCCCGCATTCATCCCCATATAAAGGACCGCTACCAACCCCACGCCAAAAATCAAGGCGATCGGGATCGTCCGCTCCGGACGCTGAATCTCTTCGCTCACCATATTCAGGTCATTCCATCCGTCGTACGCCCACAGCGCCGCCACCAGCGCCGCCATGAATCCCGTCATTCCACCCCGTGCGCCGGCATAGTGCGTGCCGAAATTGCTCCACGAACCCGAAGCGGCAGACAGCGCGATGAACGCGATTCCCACGATCATCGCGACTTTGAGCACGGTAAAGGCAAACTGAAAATTCCCCGCCTTGCGGACGCCCACATAATTCAGTCCCGTGATCAAAACGGTTGCGGTGATAGCCACCAGATGCCCGTAATTGATCACGAGCGCGCGGTTCGCCGTGACATGCCAGGCAACCAAAGTCTGCGGCAGAAAGCTGAACGCCGAAAATGTTCCGAGCACCCGCACCAGGCCTGCCGTCACGCTCGCGATCGACGCCGGCTTCGCGATCAGAAACCAGGTCCAGCCGTAAAGAAATCCTGGCAGCGGTCCGTAAGCGTCGCGCACATACACGTACTCTCCCCCGGCAAAAGGACGCACCGAGCCCAACTCCGCGTACGTCAGCGCGCCAAAAAAAGAAAGCAGTCCTCCCACCACCCACGCCAGATAAACGAGCCCCGCCGAGCCCACCGCCTGCATCATCTCCGCAGGCACAAGAAAGATGCCGCTTCCAATAATCGTCCCGGCCACGATCGACGTGGCATGCCACACGTTCAGGGCGCGGACCAGTTCCGGCCCGCGAGTCGCCGTTGCTGTGGCCCCACCCGACTCCCGCTGATCAGAAGTTCCCAATGCCATCGATCCCCAGAATATTCCCCGCTCCACCCGTGAGAACCCAGATACGCATGCTCCGGCATTATAGACGGCACGATCCGGCAAGATGCTACGCTGATGCTGTGACTTCGATGACTTTGGACCTGAAATCACAACTCATGTGGAGACAGCCGCCTCGGCTGCCTGCCCTGAGCAAAGTCGAAGGGTCTCGCCGAGGCGGAGCCCGGCGGCCCCGTGCACACACCTTTATGGCTGTTCTTGTGCTCATCCTCAGTTTCGCACCGCTCCCCGTCAGCGCCGCCCCCTGGACCGTCCACGCCCAGCCCGCGCGCCTGGTCAACGGCGCTCCCGTGCTGTTCCAGGTGAAGCCTCCAGCCAAACTCGAATCGCTCACCGGCACATGGCTCACGCATCAAATTACCTTCAGCTACAACGCGTCCACAAAAACCTGGTTCGCGTTGGCGGGCGTAACCTTCGAAACCGCGCCCGGCAAGTACACTCTTGCCCTTACCGGCACGCGCACCGCGACGAACGCTCCCCTGACTTTCCCGCGCACCTTCACAGTCGCCCGCGCGCAATATCCAAAAATCAAAGTTGAACTCTCGGTGGAAAAGAAATTCACCGAGCCCAGCCTGGAGCAGCAGGCGCAAATCGCGGAGGGCGTAAAAATCAAGCAGGACTACCTCAGCCGCGTTACCCCCGACCGCGAATGGGACGGCACCTTCGCCGCCCCGGTCGTTGCGGATACCTCCGACGTTTATGGTTCCCAGCGCATCTTCAACGGCCTTGCCCAGCGCCCGCACTGGGGTCTCGATTACCGCGTTCACACCGGCACGCCCGTTGCCGCCATGAACTCCGGCACCGTTCTGCTGGCACGCTTTCTATACTTTGAAGGAAATTGTGTGGTGATCGACCACGGTCAAGGCCTGCTCACTCTCTACTTTCACTTGTCGGAAATCAAAGTGAAGGAAGGAGATCCCGTGAAACGTGGAGAAGAAATCGGTCTAAGCGGCGGCACCGGACGCGCCACCGGCCCCCACCTCCACGTTGCCGTCCGCTGGCAAGGCACGTACCTCGATCCCGCCCGCCTCCTGCAACTCCCCCTGCCCTAGCAGCAAAAAGTAGCGCCGCAAACCGTAGCGCCGGCGTCCCGCCGGCTGTAGCGGGGGCGTCTCGCCCGCGCATGCCGACCACAAGAGACACAACGATCATCGCATCCGCAGCTGGCCGCGGCATACAGCTACGCCGCTCCGCCCGAAATCTTCCTGCGACTCCGCGCTGCCCGGTTGCACTCTTCCTTCAACCCCAAATTCCGAATCAACCGGTGCAAATAATTCGGATGCACTCCCAAAATCCCCGCTGCCTCCACGTAATTGCCCGAGGTCTGCTCGACCGCATCCACAATCAATTGCCGCTTCAACTCCTTCACGCTCGCGTGATACTTGCCCTCATGCATCTCGGCCGGCGAATTCTGCTCCAGCAGCGATTCCGGCAAATCTTCCAGCAGGATCATGTCCGACGATCCCATTACCAGCGCCCGCTCAATCGCGTTTTCCAGTTCCCGCACATTTCCCGGCCATTCGTAATTCACCAGCGCGGCCATCGCTTCGCGCGACAGCGGCTTCGGCTTCACCTTGCAGCGCTTGGCGTCTTTCTGAATAAAATGCCGCGCCAGCATGGGAATGTCTTCCCGCCGCTCGCGCAGCGGAGGCATGGTCAACTTCACCACCGCCAGCCGGTAATAAAGATCCTGACGGAATTCCTTCTTGCGCACCGCCTCTTCCAGATCGCGATTGGTCGCGGCAATCAGCCGCACATCGATCTTGATGGGATGCGTTCCCCCCACCCGCTCAAACTCCCGCTCCTGCAACACTCGCAGCAGCTTCACCTGCAACGCCGGAGCCAGTTCTCCAATCTCATCCAGAAAAACAACTCCGCCGTCGGCGACTTCCAACCGCCCTTTCTTCTGCGCTGCCGCCCCAGTGAACGCGCCGCGCTCAAACCCGAACAGCTCGCTCTCCAGCAAGGTCTCAGGAATCGCCGCGCAATTGATCGCGACAAACGGCTTGCCGCTCCGGCGGCCGTTGCGATGTAAAGCCCGCGCCGCCAGTTCCTTCCCCGTTCCGCTCTCACCTTCGATCAGCACGGTGGAGTCCGAAGAAGCCACCCGCGCCAGGAATTCGAAAATCTCCTTCATGCGCGCGCCTTCTCCCACCAGGCTCTGCTCCCGTCGCACTTCGCCCGCGAGGCGCTGATTCTCCTGTTCCAGCCATTGCCACCGCCGCGCATTATCCAAAGCCACCGCCGAGATTCCGGCGACGGCTGCCGTCAATTGCAGATGGTCTTCATGAAAGCGGTTCGCGGAATTCGTGCTGTCGAGATAAATGCACCCGATCGTGCGCTGGAACACGCTGAGAGGCACGCACAGCAGTGACCGGACGTCGGAGCTGGCAAGGCTCTCGACCTCGCGCAGCTTCTCGCTCGCCGGCACGTCGACTCCCAGAATGGCGACATTTTCCTGCATCACCTGGCGCGCGATGGTGCGGCTCACGCGGACCAGTTGCGGCTGTCCCGCGTGCCGCGTGCGCGCGTACATACAACTGAATTCCTGGTTCGCGCCCTCGGCAAGCAAAATCGCGCCCCGGCCCGCTGGAATCACTTCAAAGATCAGATCCAGCAACTGGGCCTGCAGCTCTTCCAGACCCCGAATCGCATGCACTACCCGGCTGATCTTCAACAGGGCACTCAGATTCCGCGCCACATGCGACGAGGCCGGCAACTCGCGCAACAGGCGATCCGGCTGCAGGTAAACCACTTCTTTCGGATAAAGGATCTTCGTCTCTGCCGCCAGCTGGCTGTCATCGAATTCAATTCGACTGGCCGGCCCGACCACGTCGCCTTCCTCCACCAGAAACAGGAATACGGAATCGCCTGTCGCGATCTCATCCCCGTGCCGCAGCCACTGTTCTTTGACCAGGAGCCCGTTCACCAGAGTCCCATTGCGGCTGTCCAGATCCTTGATCTGAAAGCGGCCGTCTTCCTGCCGCAGCAAACAATGTTTTCTGGAAACGGACGGATCGATAATGGCGACCAGGTTCGTCGGATCGCGCCCGATGGTGGCTTCTTCGCCGGGCAACGGAATCAGGGAATCCTTCGAGGGTCCCGCAATCACCAAGAGTCTAGGCCGCAAATCAGATTCCCCCAAAGCTGTGCAGAACTTCTTATCACAGAGTTGGCCCAAATGCATGCACTGCGTTGTGCTTTTCCAATATCCGAACAGTTAGTGCACCTATCCGAACAGATAGTGCTCAGCCCGTTTCAACGGCTCGGGTCGGGCTCAGGAGATTTTCTCAGGAAGAGCTAACTGCTCTGAATTCAATCGGATTGGCGCTATTAGAGAAAGTACTCACAGTCCATGTCCGATTGGACTTCGGCATGCACTTACGTAGATTGGCATAGTCGGCAAAAGCGATGGGGGAAGCGCTTTCGAGCGGTATCCGCCGACATAGCCAAGTCAGGAGTTCGGGGGACCCCCTCATCGAACTCCTGACTTTTTTGGCAGTACTAACGGCTTTTCGTTGGCCAGTACTAACGGCGCGGAACCCGCGCGCGGCGAAACAATCTAGCCCAGCGCTTCAGCGCTGGGTTAGGGATCCTGTAATGTGAGCGAGTCCCGTAGGGACGACAGAAAGACTCTAACTTGCCGCTGCCCCCTGCTCCGACGCAATCGAATCCGCGGCGGGAACCGCAATCCCATCCCGATAGCTCACTGTCCGCCCTGAAATCGCCGGCACTCTTTCGCCGGGAACCAGAATCCCCACCAGATTGAGCGGGTCCGCCGCCGAAAGCGTCAGCGTCTCTCCACTTAGCGGCAGGTTCCGCGTGGCCCGCACCAACTCCACCGCCACCGGCAAGGCAAACTGCTCGCCCAGAAATCCATCCACAAACCGTCCCCCACGAATTTCGCCGCGATCCTCCAACCGCCGGAATCCCATCAGCAATTCCCGCCACGGCGGCAGGTTCGATTCCCGCGCCAGCACATCGCGAACGACGATTCCATATCTCCGCAGTAGCATCCAGCACGCCGCTTCCACCGCTCGCGGACGCTCCACCGCCGCATCCGCATGCAGCAATGCCCACCGCCCAGCGCTGTGCCGCGGACGATTCGTCTTCCCCACACCCTGTCCCGCTCTCCGCTTCGGATCAATCAGCGCCCGCAAATTATCAAACCCGTCAGCAGTCACCAGCCCCGCCGCCACCAGTTCCCACAAAGCCGTTTCGATCTCCGCCTTCAGCTTCCCAGTCCCGCGCACAATGTCGGCAAAGAACGAAGCCCCGCGTTGCCGCAGAAATTCGAGCACCATCTGCGCCCCATAACCAAGTCCGCGCCCATCCTCCGCGGATGGATGCAAATCAGCGGGGTGCCCCACCCTTGTCGCGTCGTTTGCGACAGGGTGGGGGTTTTGACGTGAAGCATCTTGATCGGAAGGAACTTGACGGACGAGATTTTGATGTAAGGAATGCTGCCGCAAAGCCATCCAGTCCGCTTCCTCTCTAACAAAAAAGGTAATCGGTGCAACGCTGGTAGGAATCACCCGCCTCTGCCGTGGAGAGTCCGAAGTCCCGCCAGACTCCAGCGTCGCCGGGTGCGGCGACAGCCGTCCCCATCCCACCGCCCCCGTCATGCAGAGCTGATCCAGCCACTTGGGATCGTACTCGGTAATCCTCCGCGCCAGAATCTGCCGCTCCCAGGCGTTCGCCGGGATTTCAAATCCCTGCAACTGCTGCAACACTTCGAGCGTTCCGCGCTCTCCGGAGACTTGCGATCCCGGCGCCACATGCTGCCACCGCGCCAGCCACCGCATAAACTGCGCCGCCGTGACCGGCTCAATCTGCTTCCGCAGCATCCCCACGGTCAGCCGATGAATCCGCGCCAGCAGCCGCCGCTCGCACCATTCGGTCTCAGATTCTTGAGGGGAAGATGTCGGGACCGCAGAAGAATATGTGGGGACAGCCGCCCCCGGCTGTCCAGCCGAGCGAAGCTCGGCAGTCCGTTGTGGCGCGGGCTCGCGTGGCGCGGGCTCGCGTGGCGCGGGCACTCCTGCCCGCGAAGCAGCGCCACTAAAGCTGCCACGCAGTACAGTCCCCGAAGCCTCCATCCGCAGCAAAGCTTTCTCGACATCCGAACCCGCCAGCCCCAACAAGCCGCCAAGCTCTGAAGCAGTAGCAGGCCCCACATGCGACATCCATCCCGTCACCAGCGTAAGCAAAGCGTCATCGCGAGAAACTGTCCCCGACTCCACCTCAGCCAGACTCTGTTCAAACACGGCGGAAGGAAACAACGCAGTAACGCAACGCGCCCGCTCCGCCGCCACCCAGTAGCGCCGTCCGTCAACCAATGCAACCGAAGCCCGGCCCTCGTTAACCAGTCGTTCGAAATATGCCGACCACTGACCATGACCAAGGCCCATGTAGGGACGGACGCAGCTTGCCCTGAGCGAAGCCGAAGGGTTCGTCCGGTCGAGCGAAGCCCGACCTTCGCCCGACCCAACAGCCGGGTGCCCCATCCTAAACTCGCCGCCGTTTGGCGAGTTTAGGGTGGGGATTTTTCCCGAATTCTCCGCCGCTCCCACCGACTCCGGCAGCGCCACCAGCGTATGCAGCACATCATGCAGCTCGTCCGCATCCCGCACATCCGGCCAAGCCTCTTCCCGCACCTGCGCAATCGCCCCCGGATCCAGCCCGCCCACTTCCTCCAGCACCGACTCCGGCAGCACCCGCCGCATCTCCACGGCACGCGCCCGCCGCTCCTCCAGCGGAGCGTCGTCAAGATACGCATACGGATTCGCGTTCAAAATCTCATGCGAAAACTGCGAAGGCACCGGCGTATCCACCGCCAGCACGCGAATCCCTCCCGAAGCCATCCCGCGCAACAGCGTCTTCAACCCCTCGACATCCATCGCCTCGGTGAGCACATCTTTCATCACCTCGCCCACCAGCGGATGATCCGGAATCTTCCGCTCCCCTTCAATGTTTTCGAAGCAAGCCGCGGCGTCCGGAAACACCGACGCCAGCAGATCATCAGACCGCATCCTCTGAATCTGCGGCGGTACTTTCTTGCCATTCTGAAAGCGCAGCAGCGCCAGCGCCCGGTTCGCATCCCAGCGCCAGCGCGTGCCAAAGATCGGAGAGTCCAGCGCCGCCTGCTCCAGAATCGGCTGCACCGTCTCCGCCTGCAGAAAATGAAATACGTCGCCCAGCGGAAAACTATGTTGCTCGGCTAGCGCGATGTTCAGCCCGTTATCGGTCGCCGCCGCCTGCAACTCAAAATTGAATCCGCGGCAGAATCTCTTGCGTAGCGACAATCCCCATGCCTTGTTGATCCTCCCGCCAAACGGCGCGTGGATCACCAACTGCATCCCTCCGCCTTCATCAAAAAATCGCTCGGCGATGACAGTAGTCTGCGTCGGAACTGCTCCCAGCACCGCCCGCCCCTGCAGGATGTACTCAATCGCCTGCTCCGCGCCTGAGTCGTCCAGCCCGCATTCTTCCTTCAGCCACGCAACACAAGCGGCCACTTCGGGTTGCGTCGCTGAAAATCCTACTGGCGAAGTCCGCGGTAGCATCTCGCTGATCCTCTGCCGCAACTCGCCCACGTGCCCCGACAATTCCTCGGTGCGCGCCGGAGCCTCGCCTCTCCAGAACGGCACGCTCGGCGGCGCTCCATGCGCATCCTGCACCAGCATCCGCCCCGAATTCGTCTCGATGCGATGGATCATCCACGACGTATTCCCCAGCAGCATGATGTCGCCGCGATTGCTCTCCACTGCGAAATCTTCATCGACCGTTCCCACCACTACCTGGTCCGGCTCGGCCACAACGGTGTAAAGCGAATTGTCCGGAATCGCTCCTCCGCTGGTGATGGCCGCCAGCCGCGCCCCACGCCGCGCCCGCAACTTCTTATTCACCTTGTCGCGATGGATGTACGCCCCATACCGCCCGCGCCGCGCCGCAATCCCCTCCGCAAGCATCTCGAGAATCGACTCAAACGTCTCCCGCTTCAGATTCCGGTACGGATAAGCCCGCCGCACCAGCGCAAACATCTCATCCTCATCCCACCCCGAATCCTGCAGTGCAGCTTCGTGTGGCGCGGGCACTCCTGCCCGCGAACTCTCACCACCTCCACTAGCGCAAGCCGCCACAATCTGCTGCGCCAGCACATCCAGCGGAGCCTCCGGAATCATCAGCCGATCCAGATCCCCCAGCTTGATCGCCCGCACCAGCGCCGCACATTCCATCAGATCATCGCGAGTCGTGCAGAAGAACCGTCCCTTCGGCACCGCTCCGCGCCAGTGACCCGACCGCCCCACCCGCTGCAGCGCCACCGCAATCGCCCGCGGAGAATTAATCTGCACCGCCAGATCCACAAATCCCACATCGATTCCCAACTCCAGCGAGGCCGTCGCCACCAGCACCCGCACCTGTCCTTCTTTCAGCTTTCTCTCCGCCACCAGCCGCAGCTTGCGCGACAGCGAGCCATGATGCGCCGCAACATTTTCCTCGCCCATGCGCGTGCCCAGTTCATGACATAGCCGTTCCGCCATCCGCCGCGTATTCACAAACACCAGCGTCGACCGGTGCTGCTTCACCAACTCCACCAGCCGGTCGTAAATCGCATCCCACATCTCATTCGAAGCCACCGGCCCCAGCGGCATCGGTGGAACTTCCACCGCAAGATCCAGCTTCCGCGTATGCCCGATGTTGACAATGACCGGACAAGTACCACCGAAATCCCACGTACCGCCGGAGTCAACCGCAGCGGCATCAACCGTAGCGCCGGCGTCCCCGCCGGCTGTCGCGAGGGCGTCTCGCCCTCGCACCGTCCCTGTTATCGCGTCTGGCCCCGAGCTCGCATTCCCCGTCAGAAAATGGGCCACCAACTCAATCGGCTTCTGCGTCGCCGACAATCCAATCCTCACCGGACGCCGATGCGTCAGCGCATCCAACCGCTCCAGCGACAGCGCCAGATGCGCCCCGCGCTTGTCATCGGCGACCGCATGAATCTCGTCGACAATCACCGTCTCGACATCGCGCAAGATCGCCCGGCTCTTATCCGCCGTGAGCAGAATGTAAAGCGACTCCGGCGTCGTCACCAAAATATGTGGAGGCCGTTTCAGCATCGCCCGGCGCTCCGGCTGCAGCGTGTCCCCGGTCCGCACCGCAGTGCGAATCTCCGGCATCAGCAGCCCGCGCTCGCCCGCCAGCGCCAGAATCTCCCCCAGCGGAATCTCCAGATTTTTCTGAATGTCGTTCCCCAAAGCCTTCAAAGGAGAAACGTAGAGAACTTCCGTGCGGTCGCTCAAGTGTCCCGCCAGCGCCTTGCGCACCAGCCGGTCAATGCAAGCCAGAAATGCCGCCAGAGTTTTTCCGGATCCGGTAGGCGCCGAAATCAGCGTGGTCCGCCCAGCTAGAATGTGCGGCCATCCCTGCTCCTGCGGCTCTGTCGGCGTTCCGAACCGCGAGACAAACCACTCCGCCACCAGAGGATGCGCCCAGGCCAGGGACTCAGGAAGGGACTGCATTCGGGTATTCTAGCTCGAAACCCAACTTTCGCCAAACATTCGCCAAGCGTTCCAGGGCTCCATCCTTGATTCGAGATCTCACCCACGTGGCGTCATCCTGACCGGAGCCGCTTTTCAGGCGGAGGGAAGGATCTCCCGTGCTCCACAGCTTTCCTTTGTGAACCTTCGTGTCCTTAGTGGTAAAAGATTTTCAAATCGAAACCCCCAACGTCAGGCGGCTCGCGCCGTGATCCTGTTTACGCCTACTGACGACAGTCATGCAATTTCTCTGGGGATTCCTAGACTAAACTATCGCTATGGAAAAGCTTGCAGTTGTTGTCGTTTCTGTTCTGGTCGCAAGCTGCCTTGTGACAGCGCAGGCGCAAGAGCCCAACGCCACGGTTCAAGCTCGCCCCCCAATCGCCAACGAGCGTCCCCAAACGGATAACGGTACAGGCGAGCTTCCCACGTTTTATTCTCATGCGCGTCAGGTTCTGGTTACAGTCTCAGTCTGGAAACATGCAGCAAGGAGCGCGGCATGGGTTCCCAAGGAGGCTTTGAAGCGATATCCCGCAGTGGCGAATGCATTGGCCATGCCCCCAGTAGCTCGGGGATTGTCGGCGAAGGATTTTCGTATCTTCGACAATGGCGCAGAGCAAAAGATCAACTACCTGGAGGAATCCGACTTCCCCGTGCGGGAGGTCACTGAGCAAGTGGTTTTTCTTCCCCCGTATCCGGGGAACTTGGGGTGACGTATTCTTTCAGCTAATCTGTGGCTTGCAGCGCACTACTGCGACCTATACCATCGGATATATTCCCCCGCCGTTGCAATCGGTCGACTGTCATACGATTCGAGTAGTGGCGGGAGACGACGACGTTGTGTTGAATCGTGCCCGCTACTGCAACACCGACGAAGGCGACATGGCGACAGTGGAAGGAAGGAAGCTCGCCGCGCAAATGGAGAACTTCGCTAGGTCCACCTCGCGTGGATCGATCAAGGTTTCCAGCCGACCATTTGTGTTTTGGTCCTCACGTGTTTTGTCCCTGATGAGGGATAATCCGGCCAGCACCGGGTCAGCGCCCGCCTCCGCTGCTGCGAATTACACTTATGTGGTTGTGGTGCATGATTCCAGAGCACCGGCCACCGTGCAGATTGCCACAGAATACGAATTGGGGACGAAGCAGTGGGATTATCCTTGTCCTAACGACCATGCGGCAATCTACGTTTTCGGAGTCGTCTACAAGGCGAACGGAGAAGTTGCGGCATGATTTGGCGACAGCTATCCATGCGCCATGGAAAGCGTCATTACCTCGTTGACATTGGCTCCGACCTGGCCGAGATTGGCTGGGAGTTACGCCGAAGTAGGAAACGATTCCGAGTCGCTTCAACACGCAGGTTGAGTTGCATCCCAGGGAACTATGATGTACATGTTGTCGTAAGTGATGGCCACAAATTCGGACAAGCACGGATGCCTCTGCGAGTGGAGCCCATTGACAGCCAGGCGCTTACGATCAGTGATCTTGCAGTGAATGGCATTTTGCGGGATGCATCATGGCTTTTGCGAGATGCGGCCTGGGTTTCGCCCTCACCACTTGTGCCGTCTCCGCTTGTCAGCAAGCACGCTCAATTCATACCGGTGCCGGACGCACGGCTCCCGAAGAAAAGTTCTCTCCCTCTCTACTTTGAAATTTACGAACCTTTGCTCGCAGATCGAAGCGCCGAGGTTTATTTCCGGATGAAGATTACGGACCTGAAAGACGGCACCTTGGTAATGAATGCTGGGCCGACGAGTGCCGCCCAGTGTGTTACACCGGGGAATGTAGTGATCCCAATTGCGCTGAACGTTGACACAGACAAGTTGCCAAGCGGCGCGTACAAAATCGAAGTACAGGCGTCAGATTCGGCAGGTCGCACAACCGAGTGGCGGATGGCTAAATTCGAGATTCAGTAGTCGTTTACCAAGACACGCAAGCCACCTGCCGCGACCATCCCTAGCATTTCCGCCTGAGCTACGACACTTTCTTGTCCAGAAAAGGCCGGGTGCGGTGCTGTTCCTTCATTTGTTCGATGGAACGAACTCGCCGGCCAAGATCGGCAACTTTTGCCAATTCCTTTTGGATCGCTTCCAGCCGCTCGTGCCTCTGGCTGTGTGCAATCTGAGCCTGCGCCTCATTTCGGGGTCCCCGGCGATACTGGTTGTTCAACTCTTGCAGCTCTGCGATCTCGGCGCGGAGGCTGGCGATCTTTTCCCGAAGCACTTCCAAGTGATCCATACCGATTAGCATAGCATCCAGCAGATTGGGTAGTGGCTCCAGTTTGAAATCCAGAGCCCTTCAGAGTTGCCGTCATCCCGACCGGAGCCGCTTTTCAGGCGGAGGGAGGGATCTCCCACCCACCAAATCAGAGGAAATGAGATCCCTCAGCCGGCTGAAAGGCGCCGGCTTTCGGGATGCCACTCGATCAGCGATATCCAAAATTCAAAGTCACCCACTACCGCAGATTGAGCACCGGTCCCAATCGGTTCGCAGTTGATCACTAAAACCTGTCTCATAAATAGCTTTGGGAAGGGCACGAATAGCCTTGGGAAGGGCACGGCTTTCAGCCGTGCCGTCCAACGCTCCCTGGCAATCTGGGCTTTAGCCCCTGAGGGTCTCGCGGCGTGCTTTGAAAACCAGTTATGAGACCAGTACTAGTCTCCTACGCGCGAAACAATTATGATTCCCGCAACCTTATTGAGTCGCAAACTCCCGCTCGGCGGGAATTCGCTCGACTCTCAGTAATGCGTTCAATTGCGGGGGGTGCCAAGGGGGGACCATGAAAGTTCTAGTGGTCGAAGCCGACGATGCGGTCTTAAAAGCGACTGGCATTATGCTCAACAAGCTCGGTTACGGAGTTGGACTAGCGTTAAACTGCGACGAAGCGTTGCGCATTTATTCCGAACAGGGACCGCATGACGTTGTTCTCATCGCCCTGAAATTTCTCACCGGCTCCGGTGCCGGCGGAGACAGATTTATGGATGCCCTGCGACAGAAGAATCCCCAGCAAAAATTTGCTTTTATGACCGCATCCCCGGTCCTGAAAAAGCCATTCTCCATCCAGGAATTGGACGATTTCATGGGCGCGTTTCGCCGGCCCGCCAGCAGTCGCTTTGGATAGCCCATAGCCAAACCATCCGGCCAAGTCTTGAGGCGCAGCCGATCGTCTGAGCGGCGCGGAAGAAATCATCACCAGGCTTTCGTTTGCGAGGAAGACCGCTGAGGAAACCGCTATGCATGCTGCCGTCCTGCACGCGCTCGGAACGTGTCCCCGCTACGAGCAATTCCCCGAGCCAACCGCTGGTGACTCCGAGGTCATCGTGCATGTTCACGCCGCGTCGCTGAAACCTGTCGACAAACAACTAGCCAGCGGCGCGCACTATGCCAGCCCGCGCGAGTTCCCGCTGGTCTGCGGCTCCGATGGAGTGGGGCATCTCAGCGACGGGCAGCGGGTCTTCTTTGGTGGAACTCGAGCCCCTTTCGGTGCGATGGCACAACGCACCGTCGTGCGCCGAGCATTCTGCTTCCCGGTCCCTGCAGGCCTGGATGACCAGACCGCCGCCGCCCTGCCCAACCCGGGCGTCTCCGCCTGGCTTTCGCTAGCTCACCGGGCGCGACTAGCGCCGGGCGAAAACGTCCTGATCCTTGGCGCGACCGGAGTAACCGGTAAGCTGGCCGTAAGAATAGCGAAACTTCTCGGCGCAGGTCGCGTGGTCGCTGCCGGACGCAACCCCCAGGCCTTGGACACATTGCATCAGCTTGGTGCTGACGCGATCATTCGCCTCGATGTGCCCGCGAACGAACTCGCCGAGGCATTTGTGCGCGAGGCCGGCCAGTCCGGATTTCAAGTCGTAATTGATTACGTGTGGGGCAGTCCCGCGGAAACATTTCTGGCTGCGATCACACGCAAGGAGTTTGCTGCCGTTACATCCGAGACTCGCTTCGTCCAAGTTGGAGAAAGCGCTGGGCCGACGATCTCACTTCCTGCCGCCGTGCTGCGTAGCACCGCATTGACTATTCTCGGCACCGCAGGGATTCCGCCTCGCAGCGTTCTGGTCGATGCCTTGCAACAAGTCGTGACCCACGCTGCCAGCGGGGAGCTTCGTATCGAGACAGAACGCGTTCCTCTCGCGGATATTGAGAATGCCTGGCAACGCGATCAACAAAGCCGCAGATTGGTGATCATCCCATAACCGCAGAACATCGCCAAAAATAGCCACATGGGAGCTTCTCGGAAGTGCTGGAAGTCGCTTGGTGCTCAGGGCATTTTGAGCGCTACGGCCTCAAAAAAATCCTCGGCGTCCTTTGCGTCCTCTGCGGTTTTAGTTTGGCTGAAAGCTGAGAGCTGAAAGCCGACAGCTAAAGAAAAAAACCCACCGGATGCTTGCTTGGGGCGTGCTCGGGTCAGCATCCGATGGGCTACCGTTTCTCCTTACTCACCCTGTTGTTTTCAGGAGTATGTAAGAAAATTAAACACCCGAACCGCTCTCCGTTTCGTCTAATTTTGTAAAGCTTTGTAAAACCTCGGTAGAGTCAGTTTCATTTCCGCAGCGTGAGATTTCCGACAAACGTCGTCCCGAACGCCCGCGTTTAACTTATGAGAGAAAAGGGCATTCGGCAGGAACCAACGGTCGCAAAGCCCCGAGTCCTCGCTGTCCTCAGCGGTTTTCATTCCCCCGCGTCACTCCGGCAGTGACGGAGGCTTCGACGCCATCAACTCAGTAAAGCGCTTGTCCTTCCGCAACGTGGCAAACTCCGAGTCCTTGTACACATTCTTGAAATCTTTGTATCCCTCTTCCATCGCCTTGCGCAAATATTCCAGCGAGCGGTCCGAGAATCCCATCTTCGCGTACAGCTTCGCGACCGTGTAGTTGTACCGGGCGCGGTCCGCGGGACTTGGCAGTTGCGCCTGGACTCCTGCCCTTGACGTCCGCTCAAACACATCCGGATCGAGTTCCACCGCATGCTGATACGCCTGCACGGCCGGCTCGAAGCTCTTCTTCGAGAACAGCGCCGCCCCCAGATTGCTGAAAAACGATGCTGACTTATCGTCGAGAGCGATGGCGCGCCGGTACTGCTTCGCAGCCGCCCCGTATTTCTTTTGTTCGTAATACACCACGCCCAGATTGTTATATGCGTTGGCGAAGTTGCGGTCGACCTTGATCGATTGTTCGAACGACTTCTTTGCCTCGTGATAGCGCTGCATCATCAATTCGGTGATGCCGACTTTGTTCAGCAGGCCCGCCGAATGCGGTTGCTTCGCCAGCGCGGCATGATAATAATCCAGCGCATCCAGATACAGTTTTTCCGCGCGTAGGCTATCCGCCGTCTGCTCCAGATCGGCAACCGTGGCATTTGCCGCCGGAGGATCAATCGACCGGAGCAGCGGCGGTTTCACTTGCACTTGTTCTGAGGCCTGCGCCGAAGCGAGTGCGGAAAAAGCGCAGACACAAAAGGCGGCGAGCACAACCGGAAGGACAACTTTCGGGCAGACAGCCATAGGCCACCCCCAGCTATTTGCGCCTATTCTGGCACAGTTTCAGCCGGGCGGCGAAGATTTCTTGTCACTTGCCTCGAATCTCAATGCGGCCCGGTCTGTCCACTATCTGGGGGTTTAGACACCGGAGCCGAGCTTTTGTCATCCTTGAAAATTCCAGCAATTTTGCCGAAAAAGCCCTTCTTTTTCTTCGGATCCTGTGCATTATTGGGATCCTGGCCGTTCGCCTGCTGCTGCTCCTGCGGCATCACCGGCTTGCTGCTGGTGCCGAAAATCTTCGACAAGAATCCCTTCATTCCCGCCTGTTCGTCGCAGGTATCGCGCGGTTCCGTCCCAGCTACAAACGCCGAAACGTAGTCATCCGGACAATTTGACGTGGCCAGCCGGTTCGTCGCCTTATCCAGTTGCACGTCCACCACGCCCGCGGGCTGCGAAAAATCTTTCATGTTGGAATATGCCGGCAGCTCAAACGCTTTTTTCATGAACTCGGTCCAGACCGGCGCCGCCGTCTGCGCCCCGCTCAACCGCAGGTCGCTGTAATCGTCGTATCCCACCCACACGATGCACAACAGGTTCGAGGTATATCCCGCAAACCAGCCGTCGTGCGAACTGCCTGTCTTCCCTGCCGCCGGAGGCGTGAATCCCCGCAACCGCACCGCCGTATATCCCAGTCCGTTATTGATGACTCCTTCCATCATGCTAGTCATCACGTAAGAAATTCGCGGATCGAGCACCTGCCGCTGGTCGGTGTTGTAATTGGAGATCACGTCGCCCTTGCCGTTGCGTACCGAACGCAGCAAGATCGGCGACAGCCGGATTCCGTTGTTCGCAAACACCGTGTAAGCTCCCGCCATCTCGAGCGGCGAAGCGTCGTACGAGCCCAGCGCCATCGCCGGAGTCGCCTTCACCGACGTAATTCCCGCAGCATTCGCCAGGTCGGCCACTTTGTCGTACCCGGTTTCCTCCGCCACCTTCACCGTCGCGTTATTCAGCGACATCGCCAGCGCGTACCGCAGGGTCACGTCTCCGTGATATTCCTCTTTATAGTTGCGCGGTTCGTAAATCTGGTCCCCGTAAGCGAAGCTCGAAGGCTCATCGGTCACGGTAGAAGCCGGCGTGATCACGGTCTGCGAGCCGTCAAGCGCCGTGTTCATCGCCGCTGCGTAGACAAAGGGCTTAAAAATCGATCCCGTCGGACGCTTGGCGACGGCATGATTGAGTTGGCTCCATCCGTAGTCCCGTCCGCCAACCAGCGCGAGCACCGCCCCGGTATGCGGATCGATTGCCACCAACGCCACCTGCGCCTGCGGACCCTGCTGCACGGTGGTCTCATATTTCTTGCCGACCTTCACCCGCTTGGTCCGCAACTTCTTCACTTGCTCGTCCACCAGCTTGATCCCGTCCGCCACCGCTTGCGCTGCGGCCTTTTGCAGATCCGGATCGAGTGTGGTGTAGATGCGGTACGAACTGTCATTCAACTCGTTTTCGCTGAACTTGCCGATCAACGAGTCCCGCACCATGTCCACAAAATACGGAGCGTCGCTGGCCTCCACATTCGGCGGGGCCAGCTTCAGCGGCACCGCTTTCGCTTTCTCCGCCTGCGCTCGCGTGATGGCATGCGTATCCACCATCGCATCCAGCACCAGATTCCGCCGGTCCATCGCCCGCTCCGGATGCCGGTAGGGCGATAAGTAGCTCGGCCGCTGAATCAATCCGGCCAGCAGCGCCGCCTCCGGCAGCGTGATGTCCTTCAGATCTTTGTTGAAATAAGCCTTGGACGCCTCCCCGAAACCGCTGATGGCAAACGATCCGCGCTGCCCTAAATCCACCCAGTTCGCGTAGAACTCGAAAATCTGCTGCTTGCTGAACTTCTGCTCCAGTTCTTCCGCAATCAGCATCTCGGTGAGCTTGCGCTTGATCGACTTTTCCGGCGTCAGGAAGAAGCCTCGCGCCAGTTGCTGGGTCAGCGTCGATCCGCCCTGCGCCCGCCGTTGCCGAAGCACGTCTTCCCAGATCGCCTCGAAGGTTCGTACGAAATTCACCCCACTGTGTTCGAAGAATCGCCGGTCTTCGATGGCCAGCACCGCCTGCACCATCACCGGAGGAATGTCGTTGTACTTGACCACCTCGCGCTTGGAGCGCTGCTCCGCGTCGAAAAGTGCCGTCACCAGCTGCGGCTCCAGTTCGTATGCGGAAAGTTCAGTCCCCCGGCTGGTGATGCGATCCACCTGCCCGTCCTCTATGCTGATCCGCGCCGACTCCGGCGAATGATACGACTCCTCTCCCGGAGTGATTTCGATTCCGTCTTTTTCCAGGTGGAACGTGCCCAGTTTCGACTCGCCGTCTTGGTCGGAATACCCTGCCCGCCGCAACTCCGCCGCGATCTCCTTTGCTTCGATCTTCTCCCCGTCGCGCACCGTGCTCGGCAGCGCATAAATCTTCGCCGAATTCGCGAACACCGGCGTGCGGAACCGCTTCTCAATGATGCGGTCGTATTTGATGTAGAAGTAGGAAAACGCAACCGTGAAGCTCACGGCCAAAATCAGGAAAAGTACCAGCGCTGCCCGTAGCACCGGGTCGCGAGGCATCCCCCGCACCGTCTGCCCTTTTTCGCCGGTTTTCGGAATCTTAATTTTTATGGCCACAGTCTCGACTCTACGCCAGGATTTCTATTCAGACGGCAAGGCAGGGGCAAAAGGTTTGAAACCATCTCCCTCCGCCCGCGATTGTCGCACTCCTCCCCGCAGGAAGATCCAGAGGAACGAAGTAGCGGTAGCGGTATCCCCATTGTACCCCTGACTCGGGAAACGAAAAGAGACCCGCCGTACGTGCGGGTCTCTAAGCCGTCAACACCCAGTCTGTCAACACGCGTCACGGGCATGCGTTGATCGTGTAGGGGCGGACGCAGCCTGCCCTGAGCCTGCCGAAGGGTCCGCCCCGCGAGCGAAGCAGCGTTCGTCATCGTGGGGCTACGGGGTATCGGACGCCGCCCAGTAGCCGGTCGTCGCCAGCGGTACCGGCGTAACCGGCTGTGTCAGCACCCCAGTCGTCGCCACGCTGAAAACTCCCAAGCTTGCCGGAGACACTCCAAAATAATAGAAAAGGCAGCTCCCGCTCTGGTCAAACTGCCCCCACGGCGTGGCCTGCAAGGTCATGAACGGCGATCCCTGCACCGCGCTCAACGCTCCCGTGATCGGATTCATTTGATACGCTTCCACCGGATTGGCTACCCCCGCCGCATTCAAACTGAACGAGTACACAAACTCCCCATTCGTTGCCGTGGGCTGCATCGCGATGTTGTACGGCGCATAGTTCGTCGTGTACTCCGTCGCGGGAACCGTCAAAGCTCCCGTCGTCTGATTAATGCTGTAGACGTAAAGATTATCGTCGTCGGCGAATCCGTCCGCGACCGTCTCGCCGCTGATCCCAATCAGAAAATTCCCGCTCGGATCCCCGCGCATCGCAAAGATCGGCGCCGCGTACGTTCCCACTTCCGTCAGTACCCCCGCGTTGGTTCCCGTTCCCACCGAAAACGCAACCGCCGCCGTGCCCGCGTGATCGCTGCTGTTTTGTGAAGCGTAAAGAAAGCGTCCCAACCCATCCATCGCCAGATTCTGCGGTTGGAAGCCGGGAATGGCGAAGGGCGATCCGTTCACTACCGTCAGCCCACCGTCGCTGCCGATCTGATAGACCGCAATCTCCTCGTCGGTCGCGGATGAGATAAAAAGCAGCGTCCCGGCCGGATTGGTAATGACTGTATCCTGTGTATAACCGTTGGCCGGGATTCCGCCGATCGCCGAAAGCGAGATCGGGAATCCATTCAACGGAGTTAGATTCCCCGAGGCATCGATCGTGAATCCGTAAATTTGCTGCACGATCTGCAGCACCGCGTACAGATACTGCCCCTGCGCCACCACCATTCCCGCTCCGCCCGCGTTCGATGAAATCGAGGGCCCGGTTACTCCCGTGCTCGCGAAGGTGCCCGCTCCGGTGTTGTAGACATAACTGTCAACCGTCCCAGCTTGGTCGACGGCATAGGCGTATACCGAACTGGTTGATCCGGTTGCCGGCAGGGTGCAGGTTCCCGACGTTGTAGAAGATCCATTCGAGGTTCCGCCTGTGGTTGTGGTCGTGTTGCCCGGGACCGCTGTGGAGCAGCCTTTCGTGGAGCATCCCGCCAGCGCCATCACCCACATCAGGCTTGCCGCGGCGACAATCATTTTCGCGAGCTTCATCCGGAACCTCCCATGCCGTGCTGGACCACTTCCCGCAATTCCGCGTAGCCGCAATTGCGTTCAAACATCTTCAGACGTGGTTATTCATTCGCGATGGTAGGACGGCAGTAACCAGTTGGCAATATTACCGATGTCACGCATCCACTCTGTCGATTCGGCCAATGGCACAACTCGGCGGTCGGCGGCCTCACGCGAGCGCCCGCAAACACAGCCTGAAGATAGATCCGGTTTTAGAAGCCCTTGTTCCCGCTGGAAGGAGTGAAATGCAAGGCAAACGGATATCCCGGCATGTTCACGGGAACCGTGTAATCCGCCGCAACGTACACGGCCAGCATTCCGGGGGTTCCAATGCGCGTCACCGTCACTTGCTCGGGAGTCAACGTGATGTCGTGCTCCTGGGCTTTCTTCATGACGGAGTTCAGTATGTCCTGGTCCGTCAGACGCGGGTTGGAACCCGCGACCATTGCGATGCTCCTCAGGTCGTCCTGAAACGAATAGTTGGTCAGCTCTGGCGGAATCACCGTCCAGCACAAGTAGATGGCTGCCACGACCACCAGAATCCCGACCAAGGCTTTAATCGTTCCCATATCACACCTCATGCCCGGGCCGGAAACGAAGCCTCAACTCAGCCCGTCCGCCCAAGCAATCCCTGTAAATGCTCGACAATCGTCGTGATGCTAACATCGCGCACTTCCCGAGTCTCGCGGAAAACGACCTCGACAGTGCCTTCGGTAACCTTCTTTCCGACCGTCACCCGAAACGGGATTCCGACCAGATCCGCGTCCTTGAACTTCACCCCCGGCCGCTCATCCCGATCATCGAGCACCACGTCGAATCCTGCCGCTTCCAACCGCTTCGCAATATCCTCCGCCGCTGTCCTCACCGCCTCGTCTTTCACATTCACCGGCGCCACTACTACCTCAAACGGAGCGATCGCCGCCGGCAGCCAGAACCCGTTCTCGTCATTTCCCTGCTCCACCGCCGCTGTCAGGATGCGCTCGATCCCGATCCCATAGCTTCCCATGATCGGCATCACTTCCTTGCCGTTCTTGTCGAGCACCCGCAGACCCATCGACTCCGAATAGCGATATCCGAGCTTGAAGATGTGCCCGATCTCCACCGCCGTATCGATGCGCAGCGCCTTCCCGCAATTCGGACAAGTTTCTCCCGCCGTCACCGCCCGCAAATCTGCATACGCCGTCGGATGAAAATTCTTCCCCGGCGTCAGATTCTTCAGGTGATAGTTCTCTTTGTTCGCGCCGCCAATCAGATTCGCGCGCCCTTCGAGCGCCTTGTCGACCAACAACACCGGCTTGCCTTCATGCTTCTTCAAATCGCGAGCCCACTCGATTCCGATCGGCCCCAAATATCCCGCCGGAGACTTGAATAGCGTCCGAATCTCAGCCTCCTCCATCGGACGCGTCGCCGTCGCGATGGTCGCATTCAGCTTGGCCTCATTCAGTTGATGATCCCCGCGCATCAGCACCACAATCGCGCGCGATGTCTTTTTGCCCTTCGCGTCGACCTCGTCCGCCATCAGCGCCAGAGTCTTGATCTTGTTCTTCGGCGACACTCCCAGAAACTTCGCCACATCCTCAATCGTCTTCTGCCCGGGCGTATGCACTTCGAGCGGAGTCCCATCGCCCTCACTCGCCAGATCCGCCACCGCCTCGAGCTTCGACGTAGCTTTCTCCATGTTCGCCGCGTAATCGCATCCATCGCAGCTCACAATCTGATCTTCCCCTGCCGGAGTCCGCACCATGAACTCGTGCGATTCCTTCCCGCCCATCGCCCCCGAGTCCGCCTCGACCACCATGTACTTCAACCCGCAGCGGTCAAAAATCCGGCAGTAGGCGCCGTAATGCTTCCTGTACGAAACGTCCAGCCCGGCCGGGTCGATGTCGAACGAATACGCGTCCTTCATCATGAACTGCCGTATGCGCAGCAGCCCCGCCTTCGGACGCGGCTCGTCGCGAAACTTCGGCGCTATCTGATACCAGATCTGCGGCAGCTGCTTGTAGCTCCGCAGTTCTTTTAGCGCGATCGAGGTCATGACCTCTTCCTCGGTCATGCCCAGGCACATGTCCGCGCCCTTGCGGTCCTTCAGCCGGAACAAGTTTTCGCCCATCAGACCCCAGCGTCCGCTCGCCTCCCAGAGCTCCCGCGGATGCAGCGCCGGCAAATAGAATTCCTGCCCGATCCGGTCCATCTCCTGCCGCACGATGGCCATGATCTTGTTGAACGACCGGTTGCCGAGAAATAAATAGGAGTAAATCCCCGCCCCCAACTGCCGGATGTATCCCGCCCGCACCAGAAATTTATGCGAAGCCACTTCGGCGTCCGCCGGCGCCTCGCGCAATGTAGGAATAAACAGCTCTGACCAACGATGCATAGTGTGAGTACCGAGTCCCGAGTAGCGAGTACCGACATATAGGCACAAGCCCGATTCAAAGGAGAATTTATTATTTTACGACACAGGAGCGGACGCTCTACGAAATCAGTGCCGAAGTGAGGGAAAACGAGGCGGCGTCATCCTGAGCGGAGCCGTTTTTCAGGCGCAGCGAAGGATCTCCAGCGCAACAGCACCCGAGTACTACCCCGCCAGCTGCTTCAGAATCTCTTTCCCCAGCTTCTGCGCTTCCCCAAAAAACTTCTGATACTCCACAAACAGCCGGTTCAGTTCCAGCGATCTATCGGCCGTCAGCTTCTTGCGCAGAATCATATCCCGCACATGCACGGGATTCGGCAGGGTCGCATCCTCCGTCAACTCTTCCAGCGCCGTATTCGGATCGTAGTGATACATCCCGCCATTGTACCGCCCTGCACCGTCCTGAATTGCAGGGCCCCAGGGTGCCCCATCCTAGCCGCGGTTTTTGCGGCTAGGGTGGGGATTTTGAATTCTTTGGCGCCAAAGTTTTCTTCTCCCCTTCGGGCTTGGATCTTCTCCTCTCAAATCCTTACCCACCGCTAACGCGGTGGGCTGCAATCATCCGCTCCTTCGGAGCTGCTTTCACACTAGCCGGCGGTTTCTTCTCGCCCGGTGCTTCCACAAACTCAGGAATCTCGTCCCATTCGACCTCGTCCGCGCAAGCCTGAATCGAAATCCTCCCGCCCCGCAACAGATCCCAAGCCTCGCGATACTTCCCATACTTCTGCCGCCCACCGCTCGGAGAAAAATGCAGCGTCAACTTCTCCCCCACAGCCTCATACGGAATGATGTACCACTCATCCACCGGAATCAGATACACTGCAAAAAAGTCCACCGTCCCCGCCTTGTACTTTTTCCGCTGCGGACCCATCACATTCAAGCTGTACTCACTCCCCCGCCGCCGGTAAATCGTCGACTTCACCTGCACCCGCAAAATCCTCCCGCCAGCCTCCACCAGCACGTCGTACCGTAGCGAGTCCCCCAGCGGCTTCGACACCCCCATCCCCAACCCCGCCGCCTTCGCCATAAAACTAAAGTTCCGCCCACTCCCCGCGTTCCTTGCATCCCTTGACCCATTTTTTCTTGCCACCCTGATTCGCCATGCTCTCCCCAATTTGTCGTTCCGAATGAATTTTGTCAGTTCTGTGTTTCCGAACATTCCGCCATTTTTGTCGTCTTTGTCGTCCCGAATTAATTCCGTCAGTTTTGTCGTTCTGAATGAATTTTGTCATTCCGAGCGCCGCCGGAACGAAGCGACGGCAAGTCGAGGAACCTGCTGTTCCCCGGCCCGGCGCACCCTCACTCCACTATTCCCACATCAGGAATCTCAGTCCAGGTCATCCGTCACATACCCCTGTGGAAAACGACCCCGCGCGGACCGCCGGAAGCGAGACAACCGGGAGGGGCAAGGCTTCCAGCCGTGCTGCCATGAGCGTAGCCGAGGGGATGGCCCCCAGGCGTGTGACTGAGAGGGAATCAAAACCAGAGAATGGGCTACCCGCCCTGTCGTTTCGAATACAAAGTCATTGTGAAATATGATCGAAGGTGTTAATTTTCATCGCTGAACGGAGGCACTCTTGAATAAGCAATCGAGCCACTTCACAGTCGCGGACTACTGCAAAGGTATGAAGCGAAATGAAATCGTGGTTAATAGAAACTACCAGCGAAGTGACCACGTTTGGCCGGATGCAGCTCGTTCTTACTTAATAGAGACGATCCTGAAGGGGTTTCCTATTCCCAAACTTTACTTATACCAAGTTACGGACGTAAAAAGTCGCGACACTCGTAAAGAGATTGTAGATGGCCAGCAAAGGAGTGTCGCAATCCTCGATTTTTATGAAGATAAGCTGAAGATATCAAAGCTAGCCGAAAACGAAGACATCAGGAACAAGAAATATTCCGAACTCGACGAGGGCGAGAAGCAATCATTTCTTGATTATGGCATCGACGTCAACCTGTTCGTGTCTGCTACGTCTGCAGAGGTAGTAGAGGTTTTTCGACGTATGAACTCCTATACTGTCCCACTCAATCCGGAGGAGCAACGGCACGCTTCCTATCAGGGAAAGTTTAAATGGTTTATTAACGATCTCGCCGACAAGTTGGAAGCGATTTTCCTAGAGACTGGAATCTTCAAGGAGAAGCAGCTTGTAAGGATGGCCGATAACAAGCTGCTAACCGAACTCTGCGATTCATTCCTGAATGGCATTCGAACTACAAACAAGAAGATACTCGACCATCTGTATCGCACGCGGGACGAAAAGATGCCAAGAAGGATGATTTCTATACCCGACTGACCACCGCCTTTACGCTCATTCGACAATTGGAAGCGATCCATGATTCCGCCCTGATGAAGCCCTATATGGCCTACTCGCTATCGCAGGCCGTCACGCACTGTTTGAAGCCTCTGCAGAAATTAAACGCATTGTTCAAATCGCCGAAGCTTAAGGTAATAGCGATCGCGTCGGCTATCCCTAACCTCACGACCCTGGCTCAAGCGGCTGAGCAGGAAGAGGCCGAAGGAAAGTATGCCGATTTCATCAAAGCCTCGACGGAGAAAACTAACACACGCGAGAATCGCGCCGTCCGATTCAAGTGGTTTTGTAAGGCATTAACGAGCGAGCACATCTGATTGAATCCTTCGTATCGACTGGACAAGCTCAACACGGTTGCGGGTCGCCGCATAACGAAGTTGCGGACGCTGGTGAGCCCTCTTAGCCTCCCGGCCACCCCGGAAGCAGACAGAGCAATGTCGTGGGCCGTCATTGAGGCTACAAACCTGTGGGCCGGTTTCCTGCGCGCTTTTTACCTGTCGACAACCGGTCGTGCAACCACCATGTCTGGAAGCACGATCTCGCTCTCCACGACCTCCTTCCCCGACTTCCAGGCGGCGCTGAGATACGCGGTCCTCGAGACATATCCCGGCTTTCGGAAACCGTCGGTGACGCGTCGGGACGAGCCGCCGTGGCACGACACAAGAAACTTCTTGAAGTTGCTGCGAAAATTGGGGGCCTCGAACCTCGCCGCTGTGCAGAAAGCCTTAGCGTACAAGACCGCTTTCTACGATCTTCTACCGACTATCCGGAACTTTTATGCTCACCGATGTGACGAGACGTTCCGGAAGGCTGGCAATGTGGGCATTAAGCTCGGCCTCTCAGCGGTGCCTACACTCCACGCCACTGAAATAATGTGCTCAAAGTTGTCCAAGCGGCCCCAGAACATCGCGACCGACTGGCTGGACGATATTGGCAACGTGATTGATCTCATGTGTTCCTGAGAGCGACTTTTCGAAGACAATAACACTCTCGGTGGCCCCGAATGAACTGCGATATTCTTTAGTACCCGGGTGAATTCCAGCCAACGTTCTCGAAAGTTGGAAGTCCCTCCTTTCCTTAAGCGTGAGACTCGGATTCACCATTTCAGTTAAGATGAGCGGCAAGTCGTTATGTAAGTCCTTGTAATAGGAATCTTGAACAACCAGCACGCACTCAGCGCCCGGTTTTAGCACTCGCGCGATTTCCGACATCGAGCGATTAAGCGCCTGAAAATATTGGAGGTGGCTTTTGTAGTAATAAGTGGCCGACGCCTTGGATGCATGGATCCGTAAATCATTGAGGAATTTCTGGCATGTCCTACCCCAGGACGTAGACAGTGCAGGTGCTACTTTAGGAACAGTTGCAGTACCGATGAGACCGTGCCTCAGTTCCTCAAATCCTGATTCGGAACCGAACCCGAGCAGTGAAAGTTCGGCGTAGGTTGCGACGGCGTAATCAATCCTCGTGCAGTAAGGCGGGGAGGACAGAACATAGTCCACGGAATCAGTCGGCAGCGGAATTTTCTCTGACGAAGCCACTCCCAGTATTTTTTCTGCGTGTGGTCCCTCACTGGGCAAGGTCTTTTCAGGTAGCATGCTCGCCACCTGCGCTTGGAAGATCCGGCGCACGAGACAGGGGTCGGGCCGAAGTCTGCTGGCGGCCAAGCGCGGACGCTTCAACCAGGTTGGGTTTGATGTGCGGAAGGGCGAGAGCACATTCTTTAGTGTTCGAAACAGCGCAACATAAAAGAATGCGGCAACGCCCGATATTGCCTCGCTGCCTCGGTCACGAACACTGAGGTATTGTTTTTCGTCGACAAGAAGGGTCTGAACCGCCGCTTCTATACTCCTGAAAGCGGCGGCAGCGGATGGTACCAACCAGTCGAGCAGGGGATCGTGTGCCTGAACGTCGAATCCCCGGCGGGCCTTTGACCGGATATCAACTTCCAGCGGCCTGAGGCTCGAATATTCTCCAGGATCTAGACAGCGTGCTTTTGAGACTACGACCATCGCCGGGTTAAGGTCATAGCCGTACGCATTTAGCCCCAAAGACACTGCCGTCGACGTTGTCGTTCCCGCGCCGTTCCACGGGTCCAGTACCCACTGGCCTTCCTTCAGAGCCGCCGGAGCCAAAACAGATCGCGCAAAAGCCTCCGAAAATCCAGGATAGAACCTATACCAACTCGAAGCCAGGCTCCCCTTGCCCCGGAGTTTAGGGTTTTCCATATTCCCCATTCTTAATTGCGCCACTATGAGCAGCCGCTGGTGCTGCCGCAGCTGCCGCATCTGTAGCAACTGCCGTTTCGGGTCATGATGCTGCCGCAGAAGCTGCAGGTGGGCGCGTCGCCCAGGTCGATCGAGGCTCGCCAGGGCGTCGGCGGCGTGGACGGACCGCGTCGCCAGTCGTTGGTCGTTGGTCGTCGGCGCTGTGCTGCTGGTCCCGCTGACCTCTGCGATGTCTGGTGGCTGAGAGCTGACAGCTGACAGCTTGGGGCGGAAGCTTTCGAACAGCATCTGCTGCTGGCCGGTCAGGAAGCGCAGCTGGAGCCAGCGGAAGATGTAGTCCATGATGCTCTTGGCATAGCCGATATCCGGATTGCCGGACCATCCGCTGGGTTCGAAGCGGGTGTGCGCGAACTTTTCGCAGAACAGTTTCAGGGGCACGCCGTGCTGCAGCGCGATGGAGACGGCGAGCGCGAAGCTGTCCATCAGGCCGCTGACCGTGGATGCCTTCTTTGGCCATGGTGATGAAGAGCTCTCCGGGATCGCCGTTGGGATAGAGGCCGACGGTGATGTAGCCCTCGTGGTCTCCGACCTTGAATTTGTGCGTGATCGAGGCGCGCTCTTCCTGCAGCTTGTGGCGGACGGCGCGCGGAGGAGCGTTGAAATCTTCTTCTTCCAAAACCTGGACGGCCGAGGCGGCCGTCCCCACACGACCCGATTCGGCGGTCTTGGTGCCGGCGGCGGAGAGCGGCTGCGACTTCTTGCATCCGTCACGATAGATGGCGACCGCTTTCAGACCCAGCTTCCAGGCCTGCAGATATGCTTCGCTGATGTCTTCCACGCTGGCGTTCTCGGGAAGATTGACGGTCTTCGATATAGCTCCGGAGATGAAAGGCTGCGCGGCGGCCATCATGCGGAGATGTCCCATGTAGGCGATGGAGCGCGTGCCCTTTGCCGGCTTGAACGAGCAATCGAAGACGGCGAGATGATCGTCTTTAACGTGCGGCGCGCCTTCGATGGTGCCGGTGGCGTCGATATAGCTGACGATGGCGTCGGTCTGCTCGTGCGTGTATCCGAGCTTGAACAGCGCGGTGGGCACGGTGTTGTTGACAATCTTAATCATGCCGCCGCCAACCAGCTTTTTATATTTCACCAGCGCGAGATCCGGCTCGATACCCGTAGTGTCGCAATCCATCATGAAACCGATTGTGCCGGTGGGGGCTAGCACTGTTACCTGGCTGTTGCGGTAGCCGTGCTTTTCGCCGTGGGCGAGGGCTTCGTCCCAGCATTGCTTGCTGGCTTCGTAGATGTTGCTCGGGACATTTGCTTTGTTGATTCCATTCACGCTGGCGCGGTGCATGCGGATTACATCTAGGAATGGTTCGCGGTTGATGTACCAGCCGGGGCAGGCTCCGCCGGGCATGGTGGCGGGGTTCGTGCCCGGGGCCGCCTCGCTGCGCTCGGCGGGACGGACGAATGCGGCCGTCCCCACATGAGCCGTCCCCACACGAGCATCTTGTCCCACATGAGGTGTGGCGATGCCTGCTCCTAGATTTGTTTCGGAGAGGTTCTTTTTTGTGGCTTCGGTTGCTGGCACCAAGGGCTCGCATTGTTCGGCTATGCGGCTGCTCTGCAGATAGGCTTGGCCGCACATGATTGCGGTTACGCAGGCGGCGTAGTCGCGGCCGGCGTCGCTGTCGTAGGGGAGGCCGGCGGCCATCAGCAGTGCGCCTAGATTTGCGTAGCCCAAGCCCAGCGGGCGGTAGTCGTGCGAGTTCTCCATGATCGCCTGCGTGGGATATCCGGCGTTGTCGACCAGAATTTCCTGCGCGGTGATGAGGATGTCGACGGCGTGGCGATAGGCCTCGACATTGAACGTGCCGTTGGGCGCGAACTTCAGCAGATTCAGGCTGGCCAGGTTGCAGGCGGAATCGTCGAGGAACATGTATTCGCTGCACGGATTACTGGCGTTGATGCGGGCCGTGTTCTTCGACGTGTGCCAGCGATTGACCGTGGTGTCGTACTGCATGCCGGGATCGCCGCAGTGCCAGGTGGCTTCGGAAATCTTGTTCAGAAGATCTTTGGCTTTGTAGGTCTTGACCACGGAATGGTCGGTGACTGAACGCGTCGAAAAATCCGTATCGCGAACGACGGCGTACATGAAATCGTCGGTCACGCGGACGGAGTTGTTGGCGTTCTGGAAGAAGATGCTGGAGTAGGCGTCGGAGTCGGGATGGGAGCCGTCGTACCCCATGGCGACGAGCGCGTGCGCCTTGGCTTCCTCTTTCTGCTTGCACTCGATGAATTCGATGATGTCGGGATGGTCGACGTTGAGGATGACCATCTTGGCGGCGCGGCGAGTTTTGCCTCCGGACTTGATGACGCCGGCGAAGGCATCGAATCCTTTCATGAAGCTGAGCGGGCCGCTGGCGGTGCCTCCGCCGGAAAGAGTCTCGGTGGATCCGCGCAGAGGAGAGAGATTCGTGCCGGTGCCGCTGCCCCACTTGAAGAGCATGCCTTCGGTCTTGGCCAGAGTCAGGATCGAGTCGAGCGAGTCTTTCACCGAGTTGATGAAGCAGGCGGAGCACTGCGGCTTGGAGTATCCGGTGACGCCGAACTCGACTTGCTGGGTCTGCGGGTTCCAGTGCCAGTTGCGGCCGTCGGAGTTGGGCTCGATGCGGTCGCATCCCACGTTGAACCAGACGGGAGAGTTGAAGGCCGCGTACTGGCGGACGAGGATGTGGACGAGCTCGTCGTGGAAAGTCGCGCCGTCTTCGGGAGTCTTGAAATAGCCCTGGGCTAGTCCCCAGTCGCGGATGGTTTCGGCGACGCGGGAAACCAGCTGGCGGACTCCGGTCTCACGCTCGGGCGTGCCGAGCTTGCCGTGGAGATATTTGCTCGCAACGATATTGGTCGCGGTCATGGACCAGTCTTTGGGGACTTCGACGTCCTTCTGCTCGAAGATCACGTTGCCCTGGGCATCAGTGATCTGAGCGAGGCGGAGATCCCATTCGACTTCGTCGTAGGGAGAGACACCGGGCTTGGTAAACAAGCGGCGAAAGGCGAGGCCCGGGGACTTCTTCTTTTGCTGGGCGGTCGAGGGAGTGGCGGCGGATTGGGTGGCGGTTTTCAGTTCGGGCATCAGGGGCTCTCCTAAATATTAGATTCTATGGGTGGTGCGGCCGATTCGGGGCGTCCGGCCAGCGGACGGGCGGATCGGGGTGGAGCTTGGGTCTTTCAAAGATCAGGTCTTACGCCCCTACGGGGCTGCCTCAATTTCTGGTTGCGACCCACGGCTTGCGCCCCTTCGGCTTCGCTCAGGGCAGGCTGTGGGCTGCATTCTTGCGCCGCTTCGCGGCTGACCTGTGCTTCACGTCTGATTTGCGCTTCGCGGCTGACCTGCGGTTCGCGTTCTTCGAGCGCTGTTTCGGCCCTCCCGGACTTGGCCATTCTCAATGCATCTCACCCAGGGCTTACATCCCTTCGGCTGCGCTCGGGGCAGGCTCTGGGCTAACATATGCCGCCCCTTCGGGGCTGAACTGGAGAGCGGGTCGGTCTCTCTTCCCCTATGATCCATTGCAAAGAGCAATCGGACGCGACGCTAAAGCGCCCGCTCTACCACGGCGCCCCAGCGGTTTAAAAGCCGGAGGGGAAAACGGGCGGACGGTGAATGTTGGTAGCGGCGCCGGAGTCGAGCTGCGGGGCCGCTGCGAGTGGAGTTAGGCCGCCGGCAGTCGCGGACGAGGGCGTCCGCGCCACAAATTCGGTGGCTGGCGTCAGCTCCAGGGAACTGGCGAAGTGGGATCCGAGGCCGCTGGCCTTTTCGGCGGCGGAAACGATCCATTGATTGAGGGCGCCGCAGACGGTGCGGCGCTGAAGTTGATCTTCGATGACGACGAAGCGAAGGAAATAGCGGCCCGACTCGAGACGACTACGCATGGGATTGGGGCGCGAGAGCATGCGGTCGAGGACGAAGGCCATGTCATCGTCTTCGAAGAATTGAGTTACGGCTAGCATGCGTTTGTGGCGTGGTTCCAGGTTCGATTGGGCCGATGCCGCAGCCATCTGTCGAACGGCGGCTTCGCCGCCGGGACGGACCCTTCGGCTGGGCTCAGGGCAGGCTGCGTCCGTCCCTACATGACTTGTGGTGACTGCCGCGTCCGTGCATACATGGTCATCTCCGGGCGCTAGGATTTCTTCGGCTAGGGCGAAGACGCCGGGTTTGCTGGGGACGTGGAGGAGGCTGTGATGGGAATCGCAGCGGAACCAGCGCGACCATTGCAGGCGTCGAAAGTCCACGGGACGATCGAAGCCGTGGCGCGCCAAAGAGTCTGCGACCAGGCGAGTTAAACCTTCCATGTTGGGCTCCTGGGTTCGGCTGCCGAGGCAGAAAAATAAGGAGGTTCCCTTCACCTCTGACCGGCAGTTACTGATTGCACTGCTGACCTACTGCAAAGATCGCGCCCCGGGGGAGGAACGGGACGGCCACCGCACTTCTCTGCTTCAGATCCGCGGTTCTCCGAGAATCTGAAGGTTGAGTTTCGCCTGAGGTGTCGGCGCCGAGCTTACGGATCGGAAAGCCCGGACGCCTCGCCCATGATCCAGCGGTCCAGAACCGAGTCACCTCAACGTCGGAAATGTGCCGCCGGGTTTACGTTTCTCTTTTCTGTTTCAATTCCGCCCCATTCCCGTGAGGCGGAATTTCATGTCCTTGGGATTGCAAAGTTACTCCCCCAAATAGTGGCTGTCAAGAGGGAAACACAATATGTTGTATCCCTAGCAATGACGGGCTTGGTGCGAGGTTGAGACCGGTTTTTCCACAAAGAGGCAGTTTCCAGTTTCCAGTTTCCGGTTCTCAAAGATCTGGACTTCACACCAGGCTGATCCCTGATGGAATTTCGCGAAACGGCTGGGGCATCTTTCGGCGAACGGGAGGCGGCGGGCTGGGGGACTGGATAGCCGCGTTGGGACGCGGGCGAAAGCTGACGTCTTTGATCCGTTCGATCTTCAAGACATCTACAGGAGTTGGATACGGGTTCGGGCTGGCCTTCTCTGGCGTATCAGGCAGATCGCGTTGCGACCTTGATGCGGAACGAGAAGGTTTGGCCGCCATGGGGACGTAGATGTCTTCGAAGATCTGCTTGGGCGCGATGCTGAGGACGCCATCGCAGGATTCGACGAGGTAGTCGCCCTTACGGCCGCAGTGCTGACGACCGAGATGGTCGATGAAGCTGAGGCCTGAGTTGAGTTGTTTGGCTTTGACTAAGAATCGCGTGCGGTAGGTCTTCCATTGCTCTGATTTCATCGTGCTGACCTGATGCTCGTCTTTCTTGCTGTTGCCGAATGTTGCTGCTCCGCTGCTGGGCAGCGCCGGAACGAGCAGTTTTTTCTGCGAGGGCGATTGCGAATGTACGAGTGAATCAGGCGCGGGTCAATTCAGTATTTTTGGTGCAGTTGAGGATAAAGACGCAGCGGATCTTTACGAATGAACGAGGCTCAAGTGGAGGCCAAGAGAGCGGCTGTTGCTCCGCTGATCGCGGTGGTTTCCGCGAGCCGTGTGGAGGAGCGCAGACGATTCGATCGAGAGAGTAGGCAGATTGTCCACAGGGGGTGCACAGGAAATGCAGAAAGAGAGTTTGCCGATTTTCGGATGCGACGGGAGCTTTCGTGGAATTACAGGAATTACCCGAGCGGAAGTTCGAGAGGATGGAATGACAATCACGAGAAGGACGCAAATTTATGAGGAGAGTGACAGATGACGAAAGATCCAGTTTGCGGAATGAAAGTGGATGAGAATCATTCGCAATATCAGACGGAACACAACGGGAAGAAATATAGCTTCTGCTCGCAGGAGTGCAAGACGAAGTTCGAGCAGCGACCGGAACAATATGCGCAGTCGGCCGCCTGACGGCGTTTCGCGCAAAGAGGAAGGCCCTCGCCTTTTGGCGGGGGCCTTTTTCGTTTCTCGGCATGGCTAAGTGAGCTCGGTAGAGATTGGCCCTTTGCCTCTGCGGGCAAGGTACAGAGGTCCTTCGCTCCGACAGGATGACAAGATTCGCCGAATGGCAACTGTCACCCCTAGCTTGCACGCTCCCCTTCGCTTCGCTCAGGGCAAGCTGCGCCCGCCCCTACACAAACCTTAGTGATGGGCTAGGGCCGGTTCGTGAGTTGTCTTGCCCGCTTTGAAGGCGGCGAAGCGCTTGTTGATCTCGTCCCAGTTGACGACGTTCCACCAAGCGGCGAGATATTCGGGGCGGCGGTTGTTGTATTTCAGGTAGTAGGCGTGCTCCCAGACATCGTTGCCGAAGATGGGGTAGAGGCCCTGGGAAATGGGATTGTCCTGATTCGGCGTGGTGACGATCTGCACTTCGCCGCTGGATTTTCCGGCTAGCCAGACCCATCCTGAGCCGAATTGCTTGGCACCGGCGTCGTTGAATTTCGTTTTGAAGTCGTTGAAGTTGCCGAACGTCTTCTGGATCACTTCGGCGATGGGTCCGGAGGGATCGCCTCCGCCTTTGGGCTTCATGATCTTCCAGAACATGGTGTGGTTGACGTGACCTCCGCCATTGTTGCGGACGGCAGCGCGAATGTCCTCGGGAATGGCGTTGAGATCGCGGATGAGGTCTTCAGCGGTTTTGCCGGCGAGATTGGGATGCTTTTCGATGGCGGCGTTGAGATTTTTCACGTACGCGCCATGGTGCATGTCGTGATGCAGGGTCATCGTCTGCTTATCGATGGTCGGTTCAAGTGCCTCGTAGGCATACGGTAAAGGGGGTAGTTCGTGAGCCATTGTTTCCTCCAGAGGATTGTGATGACAGGAGACGGAATTTCGATGCAAGTGTTGTGAGGGGGATTATATCGCGGGGATTGGGATGGGAGGCAAACCCGGTCTGGGTCTGGGGAACGGCTTAATAGACCTTGGGACTAGGGAACTACTTCTAGACAAGGAATCACGCCGGCCGTCGCACCGCCGCGCTTCGCGCTTGGCGGGGGCGGACGAATGCGTCCGCCCCTTACAGGACATGGAGAGGTGCTTGGGGAGGGCGCTAGTTCGAGGGTAGGGATGCTTCGGCTTCGCAGTGAGGATCGCTTCGCTCTCCTCACCACTTCGCTCAGCATGACAATGCCTACTTTATTTGCGGGCACCGTTTGGTGGGGGCGGAGGAATGTCTCCGCCGTACAGGAACCCACGCTCGCTTCGCTCGCTGGACGGACGAATGCGTCCGTCCCCACATGCCCTCCCCACATCTCCGTCCCCACAATGAACAAAGTCCGCACCCACATTTATTTATTTGCGGCCTAGGAAACGGATGCGGGAGGTGAAGGCGCGGCCTTCGCAGGCGCTGAAGGTCGGGACGGGATGGGTGGGATCGATAATGCTGTCAACGACGAAGGGATTGCAACGGCCGGTGATGTTGTTGAAGCCTCCGCGGAGAGCCAGGTAGTAGTGGAAGAGGTGAAAGCGTTTTTCCAGTTGGAGATTCAGAGAAAAATATGTCGGGTAGCGTTCGGAGCCGGGCGTCCCCTGAAGCTCCTGCTGGTCGTTTAAAAGATTGAAGGGGAATCCCGTGCGGGCTTCCATGGAATAGGCGACTTCGAACTGGTGAAGGATGGGAAGCGGAAACAATGGGAAATATCCCCAGGAAAGGAAGCGGTTGGGAGTGTCCCAGAGATAAGGGCCGGGCTGCTGCGGGCTGAGGACGGGATTGTCGACGTTGAAGTCGAGAACTTGATTGGAGCGGGAACTGGAGCGAGTGTAGGAGCCCATCAGCATGTAGGCTTCGCGGAAGTTGTGGCGGAGGGAGATTTGAAAAGCGTTGTAGGTATCGTCGCGCGTGTTCTGGAGGACGAAATCACCGCTGACCGCGTGGTTGCGGCTGTCGTAAACGAATCCGCGAGTGCCGCGGCGCTGCAGGTATTCAGCCCTGGCGTAGATGGCTCCGGGAAGCTTCTTTTCGAGGCCGACGCTCCAGTTGACGAAGCGAGGAACCTGGAGATTGGCGGTATCGGCGGAGAAGGTGGTGAGAACGGGGCCGGTGGTGGTGACGCATCCGGAGGGCGCGGTGCAGTTGGAGTTGGTGGAAAAAAAAGTGTCCTGGCGAGTGCCGGTGAAAGGACGAGCCAGAAGAAAGATAGGAGTCGCTTCGTAGATGATGCCGATGCCGGCGGAGAGCTTGGTGGTTCCGGAGTTATCGAGGACATAGGTTCCGGCGAGGCGAGGAGCGACTTCGCTTTCGTGGACGAGGTTATCCCAGTCGAGGCGGACGCCGGGTTCGATGAGAAGGCGGTTGGTGAGGCTCCAGCGATCCTCGGCATAGGCGCTGACTTCGGAGTTGTATTCCTCGTGCAGGGGCGCGGGAGTGAAGGTGGAGTAGCGGGTGCAGGGGAAATTGCTGTTGGTGGGAGCGGTGAAACAGAGATCAGGCGAGGTGAGGGCGTTGGTGCCGCTGAGAAAAGTGATGGGACTGCGGGAGAACGTAGCGTCGTAGGTAAGGCTATCGAGATCGAGTCCGACTTTGAAGTCGTGGCGGCCGTGCCACTGGTGGGGCGGGAGATAGAGATTCAAGAGTCCTTGCCAGCGGCTGGCGTTGGTTTCTTCGGCCAGGTAGTAGTTTCCACCGGCGGTATCGGTATTCACGAAATAAGGAAGGCTTCCGTAGGGAGTGTAGTGGAGGTTGTACTGATCGAAGGCGAATCCGGTTTCGAGAAGCTCTCCTCCGGTGAAGTAGTGCTGGTCTTTGATGCTGGCGATGTAGGCGGATTCGATGTCTTTGGGGTTGGCAAGTTGCGGACTTTGCGGGGATAAGAATGCGTACTGGTCGTTGAGTTTGTTGAGCAAGAAGCTGGTTGTGAGGATGTTGCGGCTAGTGAGATTGGTTTGCAGCTTGGCGAGATTGCCGATGCGTAGAGTGTGGTTATTGTCGGCTCCAACGGGAAGTTCGGTGTAGATGGTGTTGTCGTACTGGACGTCAAGGGCGTTGTAGAACCAGATTTTTCCTTTCTCGATGGGGCCGGAGAAGGTGAAACGGGGAAGGAACTGGTCAAAGCGCCAGCCGTGCTTGTTCTGCATGGAGGGGATGAAGTCGGTAGCCCAGAAGCGGAAGTGATCGTCGCCAATACCGGTGTTGAGGGCGAGGAGGCCGGCAGGTCCTTTACCGGCTTCAGCGGGTTCACGGGAGGATTCGACGTGGATGGAGCGGAAGGCGTCGGTGCTGACCTGGACCAGGAGTTGTCCGTTGGCGGGCTGGGTGACGTTGAATCCGTCGAGCAGGGTGAGGGTCTGGTACGTTTCTGCGCCAGCGACGTGAGGCTGGCCGGTCTGGTCCTGAACGACTCCGGGAATGAAGTTGAGAGCGTTGCGGTAGTCGTGGGTGCCGGGATAGACCATATCGATCACATCGAGGCCGCTGAGAGTTTCCTGCGAGGAGATCTGGGCGGGATCGATGGCGGGAGGAGATTCGTGGACATCGACGGTCTCGCGGACTTCCTGCTGGCGGGTGAGAGCAACTTCGATGGACGATCCGCGGGCGATTTGCACGTTGGGCTGATCGACTGCGTAGAAGCTCTCTTTTTCCACGTGAAGCTGGTATGGGCCCGCGGGAAGGGAGGGAAATTCGCAGCGTCCGTTGAAATCGGTGAGGCAGCGGAGAAGGGGCTGGGTTGGGGCTTGAATGGAAACGCGGGCATCGCGGACGGCGACTCCGGTGTCGTCAACTACGGTGATGGTGGGGGCGGACGTTGACTGGGCGGCCGCCGTGCAGACTAGGACGAGAGTGATCAGGAGAGCACGCATGCGGTCGTACATATCTTACTTTCGGATGCGGCAAGATGGACGTTGGTTTTTTGCGGCCGTGGTGGAGAACGGTTTGCGCCGTCGGGGTGGAAAGAAAGGGCTTTCACCGCAGAGGACGCTGAGACTTCCGCAGAGATCGCTGAGGAACCTTGGGGGTGATGGATGGCTCACCCTTGCGCGCATGAAGGCAGGGAGTCAGTTTGAACTTCGTCAGCTGTATGCCCACCTGAGATCCCTCGTCCCGCTGGTGCAAGCGCGGGGCTTCGGGAGGACGCCCCTCGGAAATCTCGCGTGTACGTGGTGTTTTTCCTCGTGTTCCTTTGTGGTTATTCAAAATCTTTAACCACAAAGGGCACGAAGGTACACGAAGGAAGCGAGCGTGCGAGGAGCAGGATTTAGGTTTGGCTTGCGAGATATTCGCAGACGCGGCGGACTGTGTCGCGCTGGCTATCGTTGAGGGTGAGGAATTCGAAACCGTAGCGAAGTCCCTGGCGATAGCGGACAATGGCACGCACCTTGATGGGATAGGGGGTAAGCGGCAAGGGAATCTCCAAGGTAACGATCTCGCCGGGCTCTAGACTGCCGGTCAGAGTAGCGCCGATGCCATCCTGGCCCATCTCGGTGGAGCGACCCCAGCAGGCACGGAATTCTCCGGCCTGAAACATTTTGACCTGGAGGCGAACATCGATGGCAAAGCGGGGATAGCGCCGGGTAAATTGGGGCTTGGTGGCGGTCCGGCGGGGAGTGGCTGGAACGGCTGCGTCTCCGTCGGAGGTCGCTGCGGCAGCTTGAGCTTTTCTTTCCTCACTCATGTGATTCCCTACGCTCCCAAGGGAGGCGAGCTGCAAATTCGCTAATTGCCGTGCAGCGGATATCCAGGCTCGAGCGGCAATTTGCCGGCAAGCTTCACCACAGCCACGCTGCTGTTAATCGAGTACACGTCCACAACGCCGATGGCTCCCGGGATGGATGCGACCTTGTTCACCAGGTCGTCGTCGGAGTCGACGATCATGATGGCGGGGTGCCCCATGCGTCCGTGATTGGCGGTTGCGATAATTTCCTTCACTTCCGATTCCGGGCCGTCATAAATCTTCTCCAAAATCAGCTTCATCTCGGGCACGGAGGGAGCACGCATGATAAAGGTGACGGATTTGCCGTCGGGCCACTTATTCGTCTGGCCTTTGCAGATCTTGACCAGGTCGGGCAAGGAAATGACAGAGACGGCGTTGGACTTGTTGGAGACAACCGCCAGATCGCGCGCCGCCGCCAGCGAGACACTGGCCCATAGCAACAGACAAGTAGTTAGAATTCGACGATAGGACACACTCGCTCCCAGCACGCAAAATCTCCCATGCTGTGATTTTGGCGGAATTGAGGTGATGACTCAACGGTCACTAAGGCCATGTACCTTTGGAGTCATGGGCAAGGCCGGAGCGGGCTAGCTTGGGCCGGCGGAGGGCAGGCTACGCGAGGCCCGGAGGCGAGCTTAGCTCGTTTCTACCGGTAGGGGTCCTTCGACTGCGGTGGTTCTATGCGCTTCGCGATAGAACCATCCTC
>CAVWHT010000029.1:0-14371 GCA_963754885.1 uncultured Acidobacteriota bacterium
AGAAAACCATTCTCACCGTGGAATCTTCGATCCCGCTCCTAGCAGCAAAGGACGCTGCCTTAATCGCTGATTATACGGCACTTGTGCGTCAGCAGAAGGGTACCTTCGTAACCCTTCGGTGGCGGCAAAATGAAGCCCGCTAAAACTCTAACGCAAACTTTTATCGCCGCCTACGGCAAAGCGATTGGGCAAACCGGCAGGTTACCAAGTAGAATAACAGCTCCGAGTTCGTAGTCTCGTCATGTGGTTGTGCTGAAACTCTGTGTGACGCCGCCACGCGCGCCGGAAAATACTGCATCGTTGGAAGTATGGGAGCCATCCAAAACAAACTGGAAGGGCCTGTTAGCGAGGAGCTGTCACTCGTACGGGCGGCCAAGCGGGGCGACGACGCGGCCTTTGAAGAACTGGTGCGGCGTTACGACCGCAACGTTTTTCGGATTGCGCAGCACATCACGCAGAACCGCGAAGACGCGGAAGACGTGGTGCAGGAAGCGTTCCTGAAGGCGTACGGCAACCTGGCGAAGTTTCAGGAGCAATCGAAGTTTTATACATGGCTGGTCCGGATCGCGGTCAACGAAGCGCTGATGAAGTTGCGCCGGCGCAAGCCCGAGCGCACGGTTTCGCTGGACGAAGACATCAAGACGGAAGACGATTCCCTTCCGCGGGAGATTGCGGACTGGAGCCCGAATCCGGAACAGCAATATACGCAAGCGGAATTGCGAGAGATCTTGAGTAAGACCATCCAGGGCCTGCCTCCGGGCTTTCGGACGGTGTTCGTGCTGAGGGATGTGGAAGGGCTGTCGACCGAAGAGACCGCAGCCGCGCTGGAATTGAGCGTGCCGGCGGTGAAGTCGCGATTGTTGCGGGCGCGACTGCAGCTTCGCGAGCGGCTGGGCCGCTACTTCCAGAGACGCGAAGGCGAGAACGGCAAGGCGGGGGCGAGAGATGGAGATATTAAAAATGGCGATGTCGCGAGCGGAGATGGCAACCAGTGAAATGCTCTGAGTTCCTCAATGAGCTGACCAGTTATCTGGACGGCGTCCTCGACGAAAAAACTAAAGTCGAGTTAGAAAATCATCTTTCCTGGTGCCACAACTGTTACGTTGTCTGCGACACTACCAAGAAAACCATCGAGATCTACCGCGATTCCCAACTCTATGAACTGCCCGAAGATCTCCGCAGCCGGTTGCGTTCTGCGATCATGACGAAGTGTCAGCAGCACAAGAAGCGCGGGCCGCAGAGCGTATGATCGAAATCGCTGTGCCTGCCCGCGGCTGACCGGTATCATCCCACTCATGTCGCATCGTGTGTGTCCCTGGTGGATTGGCTATATGTTGGTGAGCCCTGTACGGCGATGGAGGCAGGGTGATCCGGCACAATTGCTCGGCCCTTACGTGCGCGAAGGAATGACAGTGCTTGAGCCCGGGCCGGGAATGGGATTTTTCACGATTGCCCTCGCGCGTTTGGCCGGTGCGTCAGGTCGCGTGATAGCCGTTGATCTCCAGCCAAAAATGATTGCCGGCCTGAAGCGGCGCGCGGCGAAGGCGCACGTGCTGGATCGGATCGACGCGCGAATCACTTCGGCTGAGACGATGGGAATCAGCGATCTTGCCGGCAAGGTCGATTTCACGCTTGCTTTCGCGATGGTGCATGAATTTCCCGATGCGGGCCGATTCTTTGCGGAAGTGGCGCTCGCCTCCAAACAACACGCGCTTTTGCTGCTTGCCGAACCGAGCGGACACGTGAATAATGCCAGTTTTCAAAGTCAGGTAACCGCGGCCGCAGTCGCCGGATTCGAACTCGTCGAACAGCCCTTCATCCGGGGAAGCCGAGCCGCGGTGTTGGCAAAGAGTTAGCTGGTTGTGTACGTCCCTTTCTCTTCCGATTGGTCCCGCTCTAACTGTTTCCAATGCAATAGCTTATGACGGTTCATCGAAGCGGAGGTGCGCCCCGCCTGGAAAACCTAAACCTTTTCGTCAATCCATGAATCTAAGTATTTGAGTGAGGCGTCTGACGGTTTGATCGTGGAGGGGGCAGCCACTCAGTATCCTAGGGTTCGACATACGCTCGGTATGGAAGGTGGGTCATGCTTGAAAAACTAGTCGATATACTTTTCGGTTGCAGGCACGCACATTTCAGTTTCCCGGTTACGATACGCGGCGTCAAACGGCGTCCCCAGGCTGCGGCTCTGACGGGAACCTATGTGGTCTGTCTGGAATGCGGTAAAGAATTCGCATACGACTGGCAGCAAATGAAGGTGATTACTTCCCCGGAGCGGCATCGCGAACAGATGGCGGAACTGGCGAAACACGCGGCGTAGGAAAGTTTCTTCTCTATGGCGGCAAATGCCGTTCGTAGTCTGCAAGGCGCGCAAAACAATGCCCCGCTTTCGAGCGGGGCATTTTACTTTTCGTGAGGAAAGGATCAGCGGGCCGGGTAGTCTGCCGGAATTGGCACGGGAACCCGTTTGTCCAGCGGCAGGAATTCTCGCTCGCCATATCCGGTGTACACCTGACGCGGGCGGGCGATCTTCTGCTCCGGATCGGTGATGAGTTCCTGCCACTGCGCCAGCCAGCCTGCAGTGCGCGGAATGGCAAACAGCACAGTAAACATCTCGGGGCGGAAACCCATGGCCTGGTACATGATCCCGGAATAGAAATCCACGTTGGGATACAGTTTGCGCTTGACGAAATAGTCGTCTTCCAAGGCGATGCGTTCCAGTTCCAGCGCGATGTCGAGCTTGGAACTGCGGCCGGTGACCTGGAACACCTGCTCGGCGCTCCAGCGGATGATTTTCGCCCGTGGATCGTAATTCTTGTAGATGCGGTGCCCGAATCCCATTAGCTTGATCTGGCCTTCCTTGACGCGCTTGATGTAAGCGGGAACCTTATCCTTGGAACCGATCTCGTCGAGCATCTTGAGGACTTCTTCGTTGGCGCCGCCGTGCAGCGGTCCGGCGAGAGCCGAGGCGGCCGAGGCAACCGAGAGATACGGATCGGCCTGCGAGCTGCTCACCGAGCGCATGGCGTTGGTGCTGCAATTCTGCTCATGGTCGGCGTGCAGAATAAAAAGAATGTCGAGGGCGCGGGCAATCGCTGGATTCGCCACGTATTTCGGCTCGACCATCTTCCACAACATGTTCATGAAGTTTTCGGTGTAGCTCAGATCGTTATCGGGATACACGTAGGGAAAGCCAACATTGTGCCGGTACGACATGGCCGCGATGGAAGGCACCTTGCCGATGAGGCGAGAAATCTGGTGGAGACGGTTGGCCGGATCGTGCACATTCTTCGCATCCGGATACACGCTCGACAGCGCGGCAATCGTGCTCACGAACATTGCCATGGGGTGCGAGGAGTAGCGGAAACCTTCCATGAACTTCTTGGTGGTTTCGTGCAGCATGGTGTGATGGGTGATGTTGTGGACCCAGGAGTTCAGATCCTTTTCGGTGGGTAGCTCGCCGTTGAGCAGCAGGTAGGCAACTTCCAGGAAGGTGCAGCGCTCGGCGAGAACTTCGATGGGATATCCGCGATAGCGCAGGATACCCTTGTCGCCATCAATATAAGTGATTGCGCTCTTGCACGATGCCGTATTCATGAACGCGGGGTCGTAGGTCATCAGCCCAAAATCGTCAGGGGCGGTCTTGATCTGACGCAGATCCATGGCGCGGATCGTGCCATTGTCGACCGGAACGGTGTAGGTTTTGTTGGTGCGATTGTCGGTGATGCTGAGTGTGTTCTCTGGCATGGAATATATCCGCCTTTATGCGATTGCGGTTAAAAGAGCATAGCTGAGCCTATGTTCGAGACCCAAGCTCAATCTGTGATGCAAATCACCCAATAGTGTGAGTTCCCGGATTGCCAACAAAAACCGGCGGCCGCGGCCGCCGGTAAATCGACGAACCAAGCCCTAATCAGTTCGAATCGTCGCGCCGTTTTAAGGTTGGACGATCGTCGTCACTTTTTCCGTCGTTCGAGGTGTCGCTGGTATTTGAAGTCCGCCGCAGGCTGGGCTTATTGCCGTCCTTTTGATCGAGCACCTTGTGCTTGTTTTCGATCGCCGCCAGCCGCGCCTTAACATCATCGAATTCCGACGTAGTGACAATGTACTCTGCCTTGGCGGGAAGAATCTTGCGGATTTCCTCCTGCGATTTCTCGATCCGGTCTGGAGTCTGCGGGTGCGTGTCGAAGGCCTTCGACAGGGTGCCGGGTTTCTTCTTCTCCATGGCCTGAATCTTTTCAAAGAAGGAGACGAAGGCCGAAGGATCGTAGCCCGCGCGATACATATATTCGACGCCGAGGTAATCCGCCTCTGCCTCGAATGCGCGGGAGAAGTGCAGGAAGGTCAGCGGAATGCCAAGGCCCATGCCTTCATAGATGCCGTATCCCAAGGCACCACCCATGAAGATGGCAGGCAGAGACATCATCTGCAGCAGGTTAGCGCGGGTCATTTCGCGGGCATAGTGGCAAGCGGCGACGTGGGCGATCTCGTGAGCCATGACGCCGGCCATTTCGGCTTCTTCGTCGGCCGCCAAGATCAGGCCGGAGTTCACGTAGAAGAATCCGCCAGGAAGAGCCATGGCGTTGACCACATCGGAATCAATGACCTTGATGGTAAAGGGCACCTGCGCATCGGAATTGCGCACCAGGTTCTGTCCGATCCGGTTCACGTATTCGGTGATGACCGGATCGTTGACCAGCTTGACTTGAGATTCGATCTGCTGAGCATAAACGCGGCCACGAGCGACCTGGCCTTCGACGCTGTACCAGTTGCCGACGCCGCGGCCGCATCCGACGTTGCGATTGCCGACCGCGTCGACATCGGTCCTGCCCCCATCGTGCTTGATCTGGCTGTCATCCTGGGTAGGCAGCGCAGCAGGCGCCTGCTTGGGCGCATTCTGCACGTCACCGGCCTTGGGTTGACCGGCGTCGGGATCGTGGGTCGGGGTCTGCGTCTGCGGCGGATTCTGGCTCGGAGCTGGCGCCTGCTGGGTTGTCGGCGTCTGGGTCGGATCCTGACTCGGAGTTTGAGTTTGAGCGAACGTCCAGGGCCCTGCGCTGAACGCCGCCAATCCGACTGCGATTGCCAGCCATCGGAATTTCATAAGGGTACTCCTTGAGCCGATTATACGCCCGGTGCCAGGGACACCAAGTCCCTAATCTGACGTTTGATTAGACGCTCGGAAGAGGCTTCGGGTTACCCCGAAGACCCAAAAACATCGCTTCCGTATCGCACTGCATGCCTTCGCTTTGCAGCTTTCTTGCGAGGAGAAGGCTGCCGTCGTACCATGGCGCCTTCCGCAGTCTGGAGGGTTCATGTTCAACCGCCGCCATTTCCTATCAACCGCCGCCACCGGAATCGCCGCCTCGATTGCGCTGCGAGGTAATCTTTGGGCGCAACTGGAGCGGGTTCCGCCCTTGCCGGATCGGTCTTTATTCGAAACGAACGAAGACCGCTATTGGGCGGAGATCCGTAAGCAGTTCCTTATTCCCGAGGACGAGGTGTATCTGAATAACGGAACTGTTGGCTCTAGCCCGGCGCCCGTGTTGCGCGCGATCTTTGACGGCTACAACACGACCGAAAAACTGGACCAGGCCGATCCCGAGGACTATCCGATCTGGGGATATGCGGCGTGGAACGAGTTCCGCGATCCGTTGGCCAGGTTTGTCGGCTGCACCCGCGACGAGATTGCTCTGCTGCGGAATGCGACCGAGGCGAACAGCTATATCGCGAACGGCATCGATATGAAGCCCGGCGATGAAGTGCTGCTGACGGACCAGGAGCACCCGGGCGGCGAGCACCCCTGGAACTTGAAGGCGAAACGGTACGGGATCGTGGTGAAAAAGGTCGTTCTTCCCCGCCCCGTGAAAGACGCCGCGCAGGTGCTCAACCTGTTCAGCGACGCGATTACTCCGCGGACGCGCGTGATTTTCTTCAGCCACATCACGACCTTTTCCGGCGTCGTGCTTCCGGCGAAGGAGTTGTGCGCTTTGGCGCGAACGAGGGGCATCCTTTCGGCGGTGGATGGGGCGCACGTTCCCGGGATGATGAAGTTGGATCTGCGCGAACTTGGCTGCGACATGTACTCGTCGAGCCCGCACAAGTGGCTGATGGCCACCAAGGGTTCAGGCTTCCTGTATGTGCGGGACGAGGTGATCGATCGCTTGTGGAACACGATCGCGACCGAGGGTTGGGATGAACCGAAGATCCGCGCGGAACGCTTTCAGCGGATCGGCAGTTCGAATGTCCCCGCGCTGTGCGGACTGCGGGCGTCGATCAAGTTGGCGGACGAGATTGGGCTGGAGCGCATTGAACGTCGTCATCGCCAGCTTGCCGACTCCATTCTCGCAGGGATGATGCAGCGTGGCGCCGAATCGTGGACCTCGCCGGATCCGGCATTGCGCTGTGGGATTGTCAGCGTGAACGTGCCGCCCATCGAGCGCGCCGACTTGGAAAACTGGCTCTGGAAGAACCATAAGATCCGCATTCGCGGCGGCGATCCGCACAAGCTGCGGCTGTCGACGCCGTACTATTTGCAGAAAAAGGATATTGAACGGTACCTGGAGAAATTTGATCAGTACAAGCGGGAGAAAAAGATCGGATGACGTTCAAACCATCGATGCAGCACGCCTACCATCGATTCGATCGTCGCGCAAGCTTTGTCGGTTCACCAAACCGAGCGTATCAGCGGGCTGTCAAGAATACGCTCATCCTGGGTGATCAAGGTGGCTCCCAATGCTCGGGCAGTCGCGCCAATTAGGCGGTCTGCGGGATCTTTAGGATAAGTGTCAGGAAATGTGGTGGTGAGGGCGGCAATCTCAGGGGATATCTCGATAACGGCGACCCGCGATTTTTCGAGGATGGCGCGAATCGACGACTCAACACTGCCCGACGTCCTCAAGCGACCTCGTTGGTACAACAGCGCCAGCTCCCACAGCGTGATCGAAGCAATCGCTAGCTCCCCATTGCGTTCTGCTTTTCGCAGCTCGCGAGATGCTGGGCGCGAAAGCTGGCTCGAGTCGGAGACCATCCAGATCAAAACGTGCGTATCCAGCAGGATCACTTCAGCGCATCCCAGTCTTCCGCGGGCACAACTGGGGAGACGATGTCACCGAGTATCTCAATCTTCCCTTTGAGGGAATCGAAGATTTCGGAGCGAGATTCGTCCACCGGTACTAATTTCGCCACCGGTTTGCCTCGTTTGGTGATCAACACAGGAACCCCCGTAGCTTGAACCCGGTCCATCACCCTGAGGCAGTGGGCTTTAAATTTTGCAGCCGGCATCGCCTTCATATGGTCACCTCGATATGACCATGGTCATTATAGCATGCCAAGAGATCGATTGTGATCAGTTTGCGGCGCACGGCTAAAAACATAGACCACAAAGCACGTGAAGAAATTCGCTTTCATTTTCTTCCTTCGTGCAACTTCGTGTCCTTTGTGGTTCTGTAGTTCTTTCTTCCGGCTAGTCGTAGTACTCCAATCCCAGGTGCGTGATCAGCTCTTCGCCCTTCAGGTGGCGCAGAGTGTTCTTCAGCTTCATCAACTGGATGAACAGGTCGTGTTCGGGATACAGCCCCGGCGCCGTCATCGGAGACTTGAAGAAGAAGCTCAGCCACTCCTGAATGCCCAGGCCCTTCAATTCCGAGGTGCGCTGCGCCAGATCCATCAACAGCACCAGGTCGAGCACGATCGGCGCGGCCAGGATGGAGTCGCGGCAGAGGAAGTCGACTTTGATCTGCATGGGATAGCCCAGCCATCCGAAGATGTCGATGTTGTCCCAGCCTTCCTTGTTGTCGCCGCGCGGCGGGTAGTAGTTGATGCGCACCTTGTGGAACATGTTTCCGTAAAGTTCGGGATAGAGGCCGGGCTGCAGAATGTGCTCCAGCACGCCGAGCTTCGATTCCTCCTTGGTTTTAAAAGACCCGGGATCGTCGAGGACTTCGCCGTCGCGGTTGCCGAGGATGTTGGTGGAATACCATCCGCTGAGGCCGAGCAGGCGCGCTTTGAAGGCGGGCGCGAGCACGGTCTTCATCAGCGTCTGGCCGGTCTTGAAATCCTTGCCGCAGATGGGCGCTTCGTTCTTGCGGGAAAGTTCGAGCATGACCGGCAGGTCGACGGTGAGATTCGGCGCGCCGTTGGCGAACGGGACGCCTTCCATCAGCGAGGCGTAGGCGTAGATCATCGAGGGCGCGATCATCTCGTCGTTCTCGCGCAGCGCCTTTTCGAACGCCTTCACCGACTGATGCGCCTCGGTGGGCTCGATGTAGGATTCGGTTGAGCCGCACCACATGGTGATCAGGCGGGTGGCGCCGCTGGTCTTTTTGAAGTCGCGGATGTCGTCGCGCAACTGCTCGGCCAGATCCATCTTGCTCTTGCCCTTTTTCACGTTCGGCCCGTCGATCTTCTTGACGTAGTTGTGATCGAAGACGGCGGCGCGCGGCGTGATGGAAGAAAGGAAAGGCTTCAACTGCTCGAGCAGGCGGTAGTCGAGCACGCCGGCGTTGGAGGCGGCTTCGTACATGTTGTCTTCGAAGATGTCCCAGCCGGTGAAGACGAGATCGTCGAGTCCGGCGAGCGGAACGAATTCCTTGACCTTGGGAGAGCGGCCGTCGGTGCGCTTGCCGAGGCGTATGGTGCCCATCTGGGTGAGCGATCCGATGGGCTTGGCGAGGCCTTTGCGGATGGCTTCGACGCCGGCGACAAAGGTGGTGGCCACGGCGCCCATGCCGGGGATCATGACTCCGAGCTTGCCCTTGGCAGGTTCGATGGTGCCCGTATCCGTCTTCGGTGACCGTCGCTTATTGCCACTGGTTCGGGCGGCCAGCTTCATCTCGCGGCTGGCGCGTTCGGCGTGGGCCAGAGCGGTTTCGCGATGCTCGTGCTCGCGTGCTGATGCGGCGTTGGCGAACTGTTTCCGATGGCGGCGGCCGTCCGCGTCCCACCAGTCGGCCATAAATACTCCCGGTCTTTTCTGATACATGATGCCTCTCTTCTGGTGGCGGTGGCTTGCCACCTTATATGAACTGGCAATAGTCTCATGGAGGGCAGGAGTTTGGCAAACGGATGGGGTGGAAGGAGGAAAAGTCAAGGTCGAGTGTGGCCAGAAGGGGTCTGAGTGGGAAGAGTTCGGGGTTCGAATGCCCGGGCCTGACTTCGTCGATTGAATTTGCCTTTGAACGTTGAAGGTCACGGGTAGGGCCACTCTGGTTTCGCACGAGGTAGTTCTAGGCCGCCGTGTTGGCGCAATACGTCCTGAATGCGGTCGTACCCTCTTATCCGCGCCCAGTACTCGGGCGTGCCGCCGTCGAAGTCTGCAGCATTAACGTTGGCCCCATTGTCGATCAGCAAACGGACGATATCCTCACGGCCGTGAGAGGCTGCCCCGCTCAGCACGGTATAACCGCGAAGTGTCCCCGCGTTCACGTCGGCTTTGGCGGCCAGAAGTATTTTGACTTCTTCGATTCGACCGCTTGCCGCGGCGTCATAGAGGGGCGTGCATCCGATTCCGTTTCGGACATCTACACTGGCTTTGTTCGACAGTAGCAGCTCCACAATGTCCGTGTGGCCGTAGGATGCAGCATAGTGCAGCGGAGTGTCGCCTTTGCTGGTCTTTGCATTCACATCGGCATTCTTGGTTATCAGCAGCTCTGCGATTTCCAAGTAGCCGTAATACGCGGCGTCATGTAGAGCCGTGAATCCCTCCCGATTCTTGCCGAATGCCAGGTTTGGATTACGATCGAGCAACAGCCGGACCTTCGCCAAGTCGCCCTTGCCTGCCGCCGCAAGAACTTCGGTGACGCCTGCGTCAGTCTTGTGACAACCAGACGCAAAACCGATCAAGACTGCCCCAAGCAGCAAGACAACTGCACGTTGGCAGAGTGACGATTTCATAAGCCCCTCGCCTTTAGGAATATGCAAGTATATCGGACGGCCCCTTGCAAGGCGGCAGGAAGGGTCGCTTTGTATGTCGAATAACTAAGCTCATCGTTTCGCTGCAATTCGTGATTCATTACTGCGTCTTGCGCCACGCGAGCCTGCCGAATCGCTTGCATAAATTCTTTGCGTTGGACTCTTTCCCGCTCTTCTTGCATAGTGGAATCACTTCACGGACCAGCTGAGTCAGCCGGTTCCCGCGAAGTCGCTGATGACGTGCCAGCCGAGTTTGCGGCACTGTCTGCCTCCTGACCTTGTCGTTCTCCACTGAAATCTGAGCCCATCCCGATCCGCTTGCGCGGAGCGGCGTGCTCGTCAGACTGATGCCCTGCGGGGCAGAACAGGAGATCCCTATGACTTTGAGAGCTATGACTTCGATTCGCAGATTCGTTTATGCCGCCGTGCTGGCGGCGACCACGTTAAACTTCGCGCCCAGCCTGGCCTCGGCGCAGGAACCCGCGCGCGGCCACTTCACCCTCACGCACGAAGTGCGCTGGGAGAAAGCGCGTGTGCCGGCGGGAGACTATGAGTTCACCTTCAACATCGGCAGCATCGCGCCGGTTCTCAGCCTTACCAAAACCAATGGGACGCGGGCCAGCTTTATGTTCCTGGTTCCGGTGACGGACGAAAGCAAGCCGGCGGATACAAGCCTGCTGGTGCTCGAATCCACGCCGGCGGGCAGCTACGTCAGCGCAATGCAGTTGCCGGACTTCGGCATGTCGCTGCACTTTGTGGTGCCAGGGCACGCGGGGGAACGGCAGATCGCCAGGGCCGCAACCACGGGCGTGGCATTGGGACAGTAGCCTGTTGTTGCAGATGAGGGCGGAGAATCGAACCTGGTTCTCTGCCCTTTTGTTTGCTGTCGGCCAAACCAAAACCGCAGAGGACGCCAAGGACGCGGTGGCTGCCAACTCAAAAGGGATTCCTCCTGTCTCGCTACGCTCGGGCGTCGGAATGACACGGCGTCGGGGCAGCCGAAATTCGAGGACGCTCGCTTCGCTCGCGGGGCAGCCCCTTCGACTTCGCTCAGGGCAAGCTGCGTCCGCCCCTACATTCACGCTTACGTGGTTTGGGGATGGGAGTTGCCGCGGACGTTGTCGCTTAGCACGATGGCTTCCGCGATCTCTTTCATTGGGCGGCGTTTCTGGCGGCTCTGGCGCTGCAGGGCCAGGTAGGCCTGCTCTTCGTTCAATCCGAGATCGCGCTGCAGAATGCCTTTCGCGCGCTCCACGATTTTTCTGGTCTGCAATTGTTCGGCGAGGGTGGAGTTGGCGTCTTCGAGGCGGGCCAGTTCGATCTCGGCTCCGACCAGGAATCCGACGGTGGAAATCATGCGAATCTCGCGGCGGCGATAGACGTGGTGCTGGCGGTGCTGCAAATTGATGACGCCGACCACGCGTCCGCGGCACATCAAGGGCACGGAGAGAAAAGCCTCGTAGCTGTCTTCGGGCAGCTCGTGGAAAAACTGGAAGCGCGGATCGTGCCCTGCGTTTTCGGGAATCGCCACCGGCTCGCGATGCGCCGCCACCCATCCAGTAATGCCCTGCCCTACGCGAAGCTTGAGGCGGTCGACCACGTCGGGATGCGGATTCTTCGACGCGCGCAGAACCAGTTCATCGCCCTCGAGCGCATAGATGAGGCAGGAATCGCATTTCACCAGCGCGGACGAAAATTCGACGACGCGGCGGAGAACGTCGTGAAATCCATCCGCGGAATTCAGCTGGACACTGATCTCGTGCAGAACATCGACGTGTGAATCCTCGACAGATATGAAGGGGTCCATACATCGATTATGGTGACGGGGGAAATTAAGTCCAATTGCAAATTTTGATGGTAGCGATAAAGGAATTCCGTCGAGATTGTTACCGAACTTTCACATCTTTTTCAGAATCGCGGCATCGGAGTGCACTCAGACACGAAGAAAATGCCGCTCAGCGCCTCTCTTCCACCGCAACTTCAGCGTGCCGGGACCGCGAGGAACCAGACAAGCATTCCGAACAAGATCAGTGCTCCGAGAAGCGAAAACAGAGTATGCAGCGGATGAAACTGAAAGTACGGATTGCGCGGGAAACGATGCCGGATGGCAAGCATGAGACCCTCCTTTTCGCACGCGCGTGGACGGCCCGATCAAGACTATTCTCCCACTTCGCGGTGCAGGATTCCAGTGGCATGCCCGGCTGTGATACACCATTGCCATGCCGGAAAAGATTGCTGTGATTACAGGCACATCCAGCGGCTTCGGACTGCTGACGTCCATTGAGTTGGCGAAGGGCGGATCGCGCGTGGTAGCAACCATGCGCGATCTTGGGCGGCGCGGAAGGCTCGATCAGGCGGTGAGCGCGGCGGGCGTGGGAGCGAAGATCGATGTGCGCGAGCTTGACGTGACCAAGTTTGAAACCATGCCGCCGTTTGTGGAGAGCGTGGTGCGCGATTATGGCCGCATCGACGTGCTGGTGAATAATGCGGGATTCCCGGTCGCCGGATTCGCGGAAGACATCAAGCTGGAGGAACTGCGGCAGCAATTCGAGACGAACTTCTTCGGCGCGGTGGCGTTGACTAAAGCCGTGCTGCCTACCATGCGGCAGCAGCGGTCGGGGCATATCGTCCAAGTCTCGTCAATCGTGGGATTGCAAGGGGCGGTGACGGTGAGCAGCTATTCGTCGTCGAAGCATGCGCTGGAAGGCTGGAGCGAATCGCTGCGATTGGAACTGAATCCGCTGGGAATCAAGGTGGTGCTGGTGGAACCCGGAGCATTCGAGACGGATATCTGGACGCGCAGCGCGGTGATGGGAAAGGAAGCGACGAAGCCGACTTCGCCCAATCTCCAGCGCAGCCTGAACATGCGGCAGCGGATCGCGAAAATTCCGAAGGACGATCCGGTGATTGTGGCCCGCGCGATCGCGGCGATTGCGCTGGATCCGAACCCTCGGCTGCGCTATCTGGTGGGACGCGATGCGAAGGTGCAAATCGCGATGAAGCGCATTCTGCCGTGGAAATGGTATGAGAAAGTGGTTGCGAATTATCTGAAGATTGATTGAAGAAGTAGCGAGTACCGGGTTGCGAGTACAGAGCAACGCGGGTGGCTTCGCTCGCAACTCGGACTCAGTACTCTCGTCGGTTCGGCGCGAGCTCACAACGACCATCCGAGAGTGCCCGGCGAAATGTACCGTCAAACCCTGCCCCTCGGTAACCTTCCGGGCAATTGACGGCTCCCACAACCCCCGGTACTCTGGAAGCACTCCAGACATTCAGGAAAAAAGCGTGGCCGTAAACTCCATCCAACTCGGGCAAGTCTGGCGCAGCGAAGCCGACGGGCAGGACTATCTCGTCACCAAGGTCTACAACGAAGTCTTCACCCAGTACGCCATGCTGCGGCCAGCGGGCATCACCGCTCCTGACGCGCCCACCGTACGCGTAAAGGTCGCTAAGAGCCCGCAGGGCGCCTCTCTCCCCGGCTACGCGTTTACCCAGGAAGGATCGTTCTAAAGCAGTGACCAGTGGGCAGCGATCAGTAGTCCTTATCTCCTTGCTTCGACACGCCCGCAAATGAATTTCGATACACTGTGAACTTACTGTTCTCTTTTTTCAAGCACAACAGAAAGGGTTTTGCTGGCAACTGACCACTGCGCATGACGGAAAAGATTCTCGCAATTCTGTTCATCTTCATCAGCAAGATCGTCGCCGTCACCGGCTATGCCGGCATCGCGATCCTGATGGCCATTGAGTCCGCCTGCGTCCCTCTGCCCTCCGAACTCATCATGCCCTTTGCCGGCTATCAGGTGTTTGAGGGCACATTCAAGCTGTTCTGGGTGGCGACGGCGGGGGCGATCGGCTGCAATCTCGGATCGCTCGTCGCCTACGAAATTGGCTGCTACGGCGGACGTCCGCTGGTCGAGCGCTATGGCCGGTGGATCCTGATGGGCCGCCGCGAACTCGACTGGGCCGACCGCTTCTTCCTGCGCTGGGGATACCTCGCCGTCTTCATCGCCCGCCTTCTCCCCGTGATTCGCACCTTTATAGCACTGCCCGCCGGAATCGCCCGCATGCCGCGCGGCCGCTTTCACCTCTACACGTTCCTGGGATCGTGGCCATGGTGCCTGGGACTGGCCTGGCTCGGCATGAAACTCGGCGAAAACTGGCGCGAACTCGGCAGGTACTTCCACAAATTCGACGCAGTGATCGGCTTGGTGCTGCTCGCCGGCGCCGCCTGGTTCATCTGGAGCCATTGGCAGAACAGAATCAGCTCTCAGCCATCAGCTGTCAGCCGTCAGTAGATTTGTCATTCTGTCTCTAACGACGTTGTACTCTGTCAAGCGAATTTTGCCCACACTCCGGCGTGGACGCTTTGGGTGTTACAAAAGCGCCATTTCGCTCTCGTAGAACGTTTTTGATGTCCAGACCAAGCTCGTCACTCGATTCAATCTTGCAGCGGGAC
>CAVWHT010000030.1:0-210904 GCA_963754885.1 uncultured Acidobacteriota bacterium
CGCTCCCAGGGGATTGGTGAATCCGGACTACACCAACTTCGCACCGCGGATAGGACTGGCTTACAAAATCACAGACAAGTTAGCATTGAGAAGCGGTTCTCGGAATCTTCTACGGGGGCCAGGAAAATGGTCCTTTCTCGAATCCCAGCCCAGGATTCAACCCGCCATTTCTTCGCAGCCAAGCGTTCCTCTCCCAGCCATCCTGCTACTCGACAAACCTGGGATTCTTTCCGTCAAACGCGAATCCGACCGATCCTGCTAACTGCGCGGTTGGATTTCCCAACTTGCTGGTCAGCAACTTTTGGGCCGGGGGATTCCCTGCAACGTCGCTTAGCGATCCCAACAGCCCGGTGCTTTTCTCGGTCGATCCGAACCTGAAGACCCCCTACACGCAACAGTGGCATTTCGGATTCCAGTATCAACTGCCCAGTGAGACAGTCGTTGAAATTTCTTACGCGGGATCGAAAGGTAGCAGGCTCTTCGCTTTCTACAACGGGAACCAGTATCCGCATGGCTTCGCCTCGAATGGTCCCCGACCTTTCACTCCTCCAGCAACCTCAAATGCGAATATTGGAGGAATTCCCACCTTCCGCTCCAACGCCTACTCGAATTACGATTCGTTGCAACTCCACATCGAGAAGCGCGTGACCCACGGCCTGCAATTTCAGGCCTCCTACACCTACAGCCACGCGCTCGATGACGCCTCCAGCGCCGACCTCGGATCGCTGAACAATCGCGATTTTTCGTGATCAGCTCAATCCTTCGCTGGACTACGGCAATTCTGATTTCGATGTGCGTCATCACTTCGTGGGCACCTTCATGTATGAACTGCCTTTCGGGAAAGGCCACGCATTTCGAGGAAATGCTTCCGGCGTTCTGAACCAGGTGATCGGGAACTGGCAAATGGCCGGCATTGTTTCGGCTTCGACCGGGAACTTTTATACCGTAAGCGATCCCACGAGTTTCATCGGCGTGGATTGCGGTGGAAACGTTGTCTACAATTGCGCCCGGCCTAACCAGGTAGCTAACCCGAATGGAAAGCCGTGCGTTCCTGGCACTTTTTTCAACACTTGCGCTTTCGTATCAAATACGATCGCGGGGACGCTTGGGACCGAAGGCCGGAATGCGGTGCTGGGACCTGGTTACCAGCAGTGGGATCTGTCGATCTACAAAGATTTCCCGATCAGCGAGAACAAGCACTTCGAGTTTCGCGCTGAGGCGTTCAACGTTGCCAATCATGTGAACTGGTTAACTGGTCGGCAAGGACAAGATGGGCAACTCGAACCTGTTTCCATCGAACTCGCAACCCAGCAATATGGAACGTACCAGGCGGCAAGAGATCCCCGGTTGATCCAATTTGCCTTGAAATTCTATTTCTGATCCGACGCGAGAGTTCGAAGGCGCGAGGAGTCGAGGTGCCACTAAGGGTCAACAGCCACGGCTGCAGGCCGAATCTCCGCATGTTCTCCGTCAATTCGGGGTAGCTGGAGTCCCTTAGAATTTTGGCAGTTCGCTAAACGCCGCACTCGGCCCGCTAAGACTGGCAGCGGCTCGTCGGATGTCAACATTTTTCTGGTTTGTAACTTCTTACCTGGAGACATAGCTTGGGAGACTTTGGCAAACAGATCCGGTTGCGTCGGATCCTCCGGCACAACCGCGGTACTCTGGTAGTGGCCTTTGACCACGCGTTGATCCTGGGTCCCATCCCAGGCACCACAGATCCGGCAGCCCAAATCAGACGGCTGGTAGAAGCGAAGGCAGACGCCGTCCTTCTCAATCTCGGCAACATCCGCTACTTCGCGGACGCCGTCTCGTCCGGTTTCCCGCCTGGTCTGATCGCGCGCCTCGATTGGACCACCGCCTTCAACGAGGCTGTGACCGCTTCTCCCAATGGTTTTCAGACGTGCCTCGTGGCTCACCCTGAAGATGCATTACACGCTGGGGCCGATGCCGTCATCACGTTCCTTTTCGTAGGTAGCGGCGACGCTGACTTTGAGAAGAAAGAAGTTCAACGGGTGGGCAGCCTGGCGCGCGCATGCGAACGAGTGGGAATGCCGTTGATCGTCGAATCATTGGCCCGAGGAGCCGCGGTTAGCAATCCGCGCGAATTGAAATGGCTCATGCTGCACACCCGGATGGCTGCGGAACTGGGCGCCGACGTGATCAAGACAGAGAGTGCGGATGACAATGAGGCCATGCGCAAGGTGGTCAGCGCCTGTCCCGTTCCTATCCTGATTCTGGGCGGAAGCCGCACGGGATCGGATGAGGACGTAGTCAAAACGGTCCGCAATATCATGCACTCGGGAGCCGCGGGGGTGTTCTTCGGCCGAAACATTTTTCAATCCGCCAACATGTCCGAACTTTTGTTGCGTATCCATTCCGCTCTCGGCGATAAAGCGACAGTACAAGGGAAGTGACCCGTGAGTTTGCTCGCTGTGGACATGGGCTCCACGAACTGCAAGGCCCTAGCCTTCTCGGAAGACGGACGCGTACTCTCTCAGAAAACTTCTCCCTATGCTGCGGAATCGTCTCATTCGTCCTCGAGCGAAATCGCGCCAGAGAAATTCTGGCAGGCTCTTGTGGCAGTGACGCGAGGAGTCGCTGCTGAGGTGAATCGAGATCCGGTCGACGTTCTGGCCATCAGCTCACACGGAGAGACCTTCATTCCTGTTGATTCGCGATATCGCGTGATCAGACCGGCCATTCTCAACGTCGATAATCGCGCGGTAAAGGAAGCAAACTGGCTGGCAAGCGAAATCGGCAAGAAGACAATCTTCGACATTACTGGGCTTACCGTACATTCAATGTATCCGCTGGCAAAACTACTGTGGCTGCGCAAGAACGAGGCGGACGCCTATAACTCCTCGGCTCAGTTTCTGGCGCTACCCACCTACCTGCTGACGAAGATGGGTCTGCCCGCCTATGTTGATTATTCCCTTGCCTCCCGGTACCTCGCCTTTGATATCTGCAAGCTCAAATGGTCCGTGGACCTTTTGTCGTTCTGCGACTTGAATGTCGAGCAGTTTCCAATTGCCGTTCCCGCGGGCACGATCGCAGGAGAACTCGAAGCACGCGTCGCGACCGATCTTGGTCTGCCACCGTCGACTCTCGTCGTAGTGGGTGGTCACGATCAGCCCTGCGCCGCACTAGGCAGTGGAGTTCTGGAGCCTGGGCGAGTGTCAGCCTCGCTCGGAACTTACGAGTGTCTGGTGGCCGCGTCCGCATCTCCTGCGCTGAGTGATACCTCACTTACGGCAAACCTTAACACTTACTGTCACGTCGCTCCGGGCCGCTACGTAACTCTCGCCTACTTTCCATCCGGGATCATGATCGATTGGTTCCTCCACCTCATGGGCTTTTCCGGAGAAGCAAACCCCACGCCATCGATTGAAGACCTCTGCGCCGCGCTAGAAGCACGCGCGCCTGTCGGCCCCACCGGCTTATGCATTACCCCGCATCTGTTAGGCACATGTAATCCGGATTTCGATCCGGCCGCAACCGGAGTGATTTCCGGCATTCGTCCAGGCACGAATCGGTTCGATCTCTACAAGGGTATTCTTGAAGGGATCGCATGCGAATTTGCCTGCATGGCAGAACTGCTGGAGCAAGCCTCCGGCGAATTTAAGGATGTGTACGTCAGCGGCGGCGGTGCGCGCTCTCGGCTCGGCCTGACGTTGCGGTCGGCGCTGGCAGTCCGAGAGCTCCATTTGATGCGTTGCCCCGAAGCGGTCTGCCTGGGGACGGCAATCCTTGCAGGAACTGCTGCCGGCAAGTACAAGACTTTGGCGCAGGCTGTCGAACAGGTGGTCCGAGTCACCGAATCGGTTTTTCCTGACCACGCTATCGCCGCTTCCTACAAGGCTCAGGTGGACCAGTACCGGCTACTTTATTCGTGCCTCGCCCCTTTGAGGCGCGCACAGGCGACTCGCATTTAAGGAGAACGAAATGATTGAACCGAAAGTTGGATTCATAGTCTACGGCGTCCATAAAGACGGATTGAAAGACCCTATGGGCCAGCCATTTATTGATGAAGCTCTCGTTGCCCGCGCTGAGGATGCATTGAACAAGGCCGGCCTGAAACTGATCAGGCACCCAGTGGTCATCGCTTCGAAAGAGGAAGCGATCACTGCGCTGCGCAAGATGAAGCATGAGGAGAGCATCGACGCCGTCATCTTATTCTCTGGAACATGGGTGTGGGCGGCACATCTGGTGGCGGCGATCCGCGATTACGCCGGCACCGGAAAGGGAGTGCTCCTCTGGACTCATCCCGGTTCGCAAGGATGGCGCCCCGTCGGCGGCCTGGTCATGCACGGTGGCCTGCTCGAAATCGGTGTCCCGCATAAATTTGTATACGGCGCCGCCGATGACAGCCCGACCATCGAACAGATCGTCAGCTACGTTCGCGCCGCGCACATGAAGAACTGGTTGAATCTGTCCACGATTGGCACCTTTGGCGGACGAGGCATGGGACAGACCTGCGGAGCAGCCGATCCATCGCAGTGGATGCGTATGTTCGGAGTCGATATCGACTCGCGCGATACCAGCGAGCTCCTTCGAACGGCAGAGCGGATCACGCAGGCAGAAGTCGCCGCGGTTCTTCCGCGCCTTCAGAAACTGTTCGGGAGGGCTCCAGAAGCGGCGGTTGTGAATGAGCGCTCCATCCGTCTCTACCTCGCCCTGAAGAAGGTAGTCGAGAAAGAGCGATTTGATTTCTACACCATCCAGTCCTTTCCCGGCCTTGGGGATGATTACTCTGCGACCTGTTTCGCGCAGAGCATGATGCTCGAAGACGGACACGGGACCTCCACTCTTGGTGACTTTAACACTGCGCTCACCGTCCTTCTGTTGACGAAACTCAGCAAAGAGCGCGTGTATTACGGAGATCTCCAGCATGTCGACACTAAGACGAACGAGATCAAAATCATCGGCGACGGTGCTTGCCCGCCTTCCCTGGCCGGAACACTCGGCCCCGCCGGCTTTGCCGAACATGGGATTCCGACCGAAGGGGAAGCAGGCGGCCTGTCCGTAAAATTGATCTGCAAGGTCGGTCAAGGAGTGCTGGCGCGGATGGGAAGAGTGAATGGCGAATTCCGCATGGTCATTACGCGCGCGACGGTTTTCGAGCCACCAGCGGAGCAGATTTCAAATCGGCTGAATGAATGCGGTATTCCGTTCTGGCCCCACGGCTTTGTTACAGCTCACTGCAACATCGACAACCTGCTTCAGAACTGGACCAATGAATACGCGTGTCTGGGATACGGTAGCGATATTTTCCCGGCCCTGATTGACTTCTGTGAACTCACAGGCATTAAAGCAATCCTGCCGTGAGGAAGAACATCGACCCTACGAGATCGCAGAGTCAATAACGCTTTTATATGCAGTTAGTTGTGGCAGCCGGACCTGTAAGCCGAATTTTCCAGGTCGCGTTGCAAACAAACAACTTGTTTAGAATCAATCGCCGTGAAGTGTCAATGACGTCAACTTTGGCAGTGATGGCAGGTTTTGCGTCACACCGGCGTACAACCTTCAAGGACATCCGCTTCCTCTGGCTCAGAGGGTAGTGCTCCAGCCAGGCACGGCATAAGACTAAGACCGGTGATTTGCATCCTATCGACGGACAGCGCCCGGCTTGTCAGTCTGGAGAAACTCTTCCAAGGAATCATCTATTTTGGAGGCATTCTGCAGACGGATGGCTACGCGGCCCACGACCAGATCGGTGGGCCGAGAATGGTGCATGCCGTGCCGCGATAACTCTCTTAAATGATCCAGCATTTTTGCGCTTCGGCCGGTTGCCAATGCACGACTTCTTCCTATGTAGGGCCTAACGTTCTATCTTCCTGATGTACAGCCTAAGCCCAACTAACACTATCCCAATTGCGATGAGGGACATACCTAGCCCGACACGGCGATAGTTGCGCTCAACCATGGCTTCCTTGCCGGCTTGCAGGTTCTTGGCGGCGATTTGCAGGCCGGCTTGGATGTCCTGATCTATCAAGTCCGTCCGGAAGCTATGAATCGTGACTCGAGCTTTGGTCAGCGAATCCCGTGCCTGATCCTGTCCTAGCCGAGCCTCGCTGACCTCCATGCCAGAAGACTCGGCGACACTGAGAGCTTGGTCTGCGCTCTTGATGGCCTCGTCCAATTGACTCAGACCGCTCAGTAATTGTGCCCTTGCTTGGTCGCAATGGTCGCCTGGCTTATGACAACGCATGCAGAGGGCATCAGGACCAGTGCCAAGCTTCGCGTCAGTGGGATGTCCGATGCCATGATTGCTGTGACAAACGACGCATCCCGGAAGAGAAGCCGAATCAAAGGCCTTTTTGTGCGTACTTTTTTCGTACATCTGAGATTGAAAAGCATGACAGTTCGAACACACATTCTGCACCTTGTCCACTCCAGGCGGAGTCGCTCCATGGTTTCCATGACAGGTGGAACAAGTCGGCGCAGTCAGATCGCCTCGCACCGCGAGCGCTTCGTGGTGCACGCTCGTGCTGTACTTTGCGAACTGATCCGTGGGAATGGAGTATCCCTTCATGTAACCCGCGTCGGAATGGCAGCGGGCGCACGTGTTCGCAACGTTGACCGGGTTCACCGTGGAACGGGGATCGCTGGGTGCCCTTAGATCGTGGACACTATGACAATCCGTGCACACGGCGACTTTCGTGTCTCCGGCCGCGAGGCGCTTGCCGTGCACACTGGTGCGGTACTGGCCCCACTGGTCCGTGCGCAAACTGGGGTTGAACTGGCGAATATAGGCCGGATCCGAATGGCAAGTTCCGCACAACTGCGGGATCTGCTTGCGATCAATCTTGCCTTTCCACCCGGCCTTCCGGCTCATGGCTTTGTCGGGATCGTCGCTGGTGGGGTCGCCTCCGTGACAACTGGTACAAGTCAAACCCTTTTGTGCGTGTACGTCCTGGCTGAACTTCTCCTGGCTCACTCCCAGGGCATCAGGCAAGGCGGAATGACAATCCAGGCAGGAGTTCGTGGTTTGCCCATAGCTGAGAGACGCTGCGAGCACGACGGAGGCAACTAGTCCGACATAGCCGGTCGAGCTGAACTGTCGGAGCTTATTTCGCAAGATGTCCATAGACGCTCATACCTGCCACGTAAGCAAGAGCAAAGACTGCAAGGCCAGTGATCCACGCTTTCGTGCGTGAGGGTTGGTCGCTCTCAAAAAAGGGCAGCAGAATCCACAGTAAGCCGATCAGGCCGAAGGCCAGTACACCCAGAACCTCTCCGTCGATGAACCACACTTTGGAGGGAATCAGTTTCAGTGTCTGGAACATAAACAGGAAGTACCACTCGGGCTTGATGCCCACGGGGGCAGACACAAAAGGATCTGCCTTAACCCCAAGGTTCCAAGGGAAGAGTGCCGCCAACGCGCCTAGCACCCCCAGGGCCACGTACCAAGCCATCAATTCCCGCAGCAAGAAATTGGGAAAGAATTTTATTTCCTGCCTTTCCGATGGATTCTTGGTCCACTGAACTTCCAGTTTCGGGGGGATGCTCATGCCCAGGCGTTGAACCAGCAGCAGGTGCAGCAGGAGTAGAACGGTCGCCAATCCCGGGAGAACGGCGACATGGAATCCGAAGAACCTGGTCAGTGTGGCTCCGGTTACCTCTTCCCCGCCGCGAAGAAAGATCATCATGGGCTTGCCGACGATCGGAACCTGCCCCGTAATCTCGGTGCCGACTTTGGTGGCAAAGAAAGCCAGGGTGTTCCACGGCAACAAGTAGCCGCTGAAACCGAACCCCATGACCAGAAACAATAGGATCACTCCACTGACCCAAGTGAGCTCGCGCGGTTTGCGGTACGCCTTCAGGAACAGCACGCTGAACATGTGCGCAACCGCAGTAAAGATCATCAAATTGGCGGACCAGGAGTGGATGGACCGAATCAGCCAGCCAAAACGCACCCGGGTCATGATGTACTGGACGCTCTCGAAGGCCTCGTTCGCTCCGGGGCGGTAGTACAGGAGCAGCAGGATCCCGGTCGCCACCTGGATTCCAAAAAGAAACAGGGTGATGCCACCGAGGAAATACCAGTAGGACAGGCGATGGCTGGGGACGGTCTTGTGGCGGAGCGGAGCCGTGAGATCGTCCCAATCGAAACGGGCATCAAGCCAGTGGCGGATAGCGGCGAACAAGGTCACGCCTCCCGCTTCCGGCTGACGACGATCTCATCGCCACGCAAGTGGACATCAAACACATCAAGGGGCCTTGGCGGAGGACCGGAGACGTTGCGGCCGTTGAGATCGTAGATTCCGTTATGGCATGCGCACCAGATCTCACGCAGTTCGTTGCGATACTGCACCGTGCAACCGAGATGGGTGCAAGTCGCAGAGAGCGCGCGGTAGGTGCCGTCGCTGTTCATGATCAATAAGCCAGGCCGGCTGCCAAAGCGGAAAATCTTGCCGGAATTCGGCTTCAGGTCCGTGAGCTTGGCAGCGACGACCTCGTCACCACCGAGATCTGCCACCGCCGGAGGAACCAGATAACGCAGCACGGGATAGAGGAAGGAAGCAAACGAGGCGAGAAGGCCGCTGCCGAGAAGTATTTCAATCACGCGGCGGCGCGATGGTTCGGGTTGGGAAAGCTGGTCAACGGTCACTTCACCGTGCCTCCTGGCGCAGGAACTATTCGGGATCGAAATCGCCGGTCCGACAGGCCGATTCCCCGGGATCAAGCAGAACGCACTTCCACCGTACGCTGCATCTCGCGCAACCACATCGTCTGAAACAGTTGCAGGCGATGTCCAATTACGACTGCCAGATTCAGAGCGATCTTGTACCCAGCCGCCGGATTAGCGGCAAAATACTGGAGCAACGCCTCCCGCGGCAGCGCGATCACTTCCGCCTCAAACAATGCCGCAGTGGCGGCGAGGGTGAACCGGTAGGGAGGAATCAGCGCCGACCAGCCCACGGTCTGGCCCGGAGATCTTTCTTCCACGAAAACATCTTCTTCCCGGCCCCGCAGCTGCATCGGCAGGGTCAGCTTGATTCGGCCACGTTCGGTCAGGAACAGGCGATCAGCCGGATCTCCGAGCCGGAAGAGGGAGACTCCGCTGGGGACGATCAGCCTGGTGCCCAGTTTCAGAACCTGCTCGATCTCGACGGGCGAGAGACCATTCAGCAGTTCATGCGTCATGAGCCACTCTCTCAGTTCACAAACGGCGAAGTTGTTTTGCTGTGCAAGAGCGCTTGCGAGGGAAATGCCAGGAACGACTCCGCGGCGGCCTGCTCCAGGCGGACGTGGTTCTCAATTTGCAGCAACAGGACTTCAATCGGGACCTGCACGGGCGGGGCAAGTGTCGGTACAGGTGCACGGTCCGAGAAAAAGCGGGCCGGTGCGACCGCTTTGACCAACGGAAGCTCAGGCTGCGCAGTTGTATTCCATGGCTCCGAGCGCACCGCCGCTCCAAATGCGAGAGCCACGAAAACTACCCCAATTACGGCGACGCACAATCCCATCAGGAACATATCCATGGCGGAAGCCCTCGTTGATCCTTATCGCACGTGCCGTGCCAGCCTTGGACTGGGCCTAACTCCTTTCCCTTCAGACAAGGTGGTCAGACCCGAAGCAGCGGGCTGCCAGAATGTCATGTCGAGCCTGCCGATTTGTCAGTCGTTGACGGCTGCCAGCGCGTGTGCCATCATCCCGCCATCTCTGTGCCGTCATAATGAAGCTGCGTTTTGCCAGCATGACCGTAGGTCTCGCGCTCGGTGTAACCGCAGCGGTGGTTGTGGCCTGCACGGTCGCTGCTTACATCTATTCGGTCTATCACTTCAGGACCGTTCTCGAAACCGTCCACACCAGTGCGCTTGCCGAAGGCGAATTAATTCGCACCGCGCTCGAGCACCAGATGATGGGAAATGACCGCACCCTGATAGCACAAATGATCGAGAGCTTCGGCAAACAGGCGCGGGTAGAACAACTCGTACTGCTGGACCGCAATGGCGTGCAACGCTACTCGAGTAGGCCAGGAACCGCGGGGAATGATTTCCGGATCGAGTCTCCTACCTGCCAGGCCTGCCATCGCGATCCGCCGGAGCGGCGTGGATCAAGCCGCGTGATCGAGACTCGGGGTGGAACGATTCTGAGAACCGTCGTGCCGATTCGTAACCGCGATGAATGCCACCGGTGCCACGATCCGGGTCAGAAAATCAATGGCATCCTGATTCTGGACTACAACGCTGGAGAGGTCCGCGCCGCGATGACGCGGGACCTGCGGTGGATGGTAGGCGGCACCGGAGTTCTGACTTTCGTCATCGTGGCCGCTATTGCCCTGGTGATCCGGTTGTCCGTCTTGCGACGCTTGCAGCGTTTTGAAACCACGGCGCGTCTGATTTCTCAGGGCGATCTCGAACGGCGTGTGCCCGCAGAGGGCTCGGACACGCTGGCGTGGCTGGCGAAGGAGTTCAATGCCATGGCCGATTCCGTTTCAGGCCTGGTCGGGGAAGTGCGCAGCCAGCGGGAGCAGCTAGAGACGGTAATTAACAGTATTGATGACGGGATCGTAGTCCTTAATGCGGAACGAAAAATTATGGCGGCCAATGACGCCTTCTTGCAGCGAGCCAGCAACTCGCGCGAACAGGTTCTGGGCTGCTGCTGTTACGACCTGGGACCCGCGCCCTGCAACCTGTCCGACTGCCCCACTCTCGCCTGCCTGCGTTCGGGCGCGCGCCAGGTGCGGATTCACGAGCGCAAAACAGGCAATGACACGGTGGCCTGGGAAGAAATCCACGCCTCACCGATTCTGGACGCATCGGGCCGGCTCGCCCAAGTCGTGGAGGTCTGGCGCGACATCTCCGAGCGGCGTGCGGCCGAGGCGAAGCTAGCGGAGTCCTACCGCCTGGCTTCGGTCGGAGTCCTGGCCTCCGGGTTTTCGCACGAGATGAACACCCCTTTGGCGACGACCCTGATGTGCGTGGAGGGAATCCTCCGCGACGCACCCGCGCAGGGCGGACAAGTGGATCAGACCAGAATCCGTGAGAACGCGACGATCGCGCGCGAACAGATCCTGCGGTGCCGCGGTATCACCCAGCATTTCTTACGCCTGTCGCGCGGACAGCGACATGCCGGAGACATCGTGGACCTGGGTGAGGCCATCGCCGCCGCCCACAGGCTCGTCGATCCGACGGCCCGCGCCACGTCCGTCGACGTCGCGGTGCAGCCGTTCGCAACCACTCTGCATGTCCGGGCCGACGAAGCCGAGTTGCAGAACCTGCTGGTTAATCTGCTGCTCAATGCGATTCAGGCTTCGAAGCCGGGCGGTAAGGTCGTCGTTGCGATCGAGGGCGGTGACTCGGTGCACGTTCGTGTCACCGATCAAGGATGCGGGATTGCCCCGGAATACCGGCAAAAGATCTTTGAGCCCTTCTTCAGCCTCCGCCAGGGGGGCACTGGCCTCGGTCTGTTCCTGTCGCTAAACGCTGTCCGGAGCTGGGGCGGCAACATCCTGGTGGAGAGTACTGTGGGAAAGGGGTCTATATTCGAAGTCGTGATCCCGGCAATCCATCCCGGTCCGCAACCCAAGGACGGGCAATGAAGCCCTCCTCCCTCCTTCTGGTCGATGACGATACGGCGTTCCGCCAGGTGATGACGAGCGAACTGAGTCGTCTCGGTTACGAAGTCGAGGCAGTGGGTACAGGTGAGGAGGCAATCCAGCGAGTCGTAGCGACGGAACCCGAAGTCGTCGTGCTTGACCTGCACTTGCCCGCAATGGGGGGGCTCGAGACGCTGAAGGCCATCCAAGCCGCTGCGCCGGCAACCGAGGTCATCATGTTGACCGGACACGGCTCCATCGATACCGCAATCGAATCAATCCGTATCGGTGCTTTCGATTACGTCGTGAAGCCTTGCCCGCTGGATGAACTGCACATTCGGATTCAAAGGGCGATTGAACGGCGATCCCTACGCCAGCGGGCGAATATTCTCGAGCGTGGTCTGACTCCCCCGGATCTCGGCAGCTCCTTCATCGGCGAGAGCCCGGAATTCCGCCGTCTGCTTAACTTGATTGATCGGGTGGCCCCCAGCGATTCGACCGTGCTCATAACCGGCGAGACTGGCGCGGGAAAGGAACGGGTGGCCAAGCTGATTCACGCGCGCAGCTCCCGACGATCGCGGCCGTTCGTGGTAGTCGAGTGCGCCGCCCTGCAGGAAAGCCTGCTCCAGAGCGAGTTGTTCGGCCACGAACGCGGCGCGTTCACTGGAGCGGATCGCGCCAAGCCCGGATTGTTCGAAGTCGCCAACGGCGGAACGATTTTTCTCGACGAAATCGGGGAGGTAAGCCCCGCGACGCAGACCAAGCTGCTGCGCGTGCTCGACACCTCTACGTTCCGCCACGTCGGCAGCACCCGCGAAATTCGGGTCGATGTCCGCATCCTGACCGCGACCAATCGCGATGTGTCCTCGATGGTCCGGCAGGGCCTGTTCCGTGAAGACCTTTTTTACCGCCTCAGCACGATCACAGTGGAGGTGCCGCCTCTACGCGCCCGAGGATCCGACGTGGACCTGCTGGCGCAACATTTTGTGACTGTGCTCAACGAGCGCTTCGGCTCCAGCAAACAGATCAGCGAAGCGGCCCTGCAGATGCTGCGACGGCACAATTGGCCTGGGAACGTACGCGAACTCCTGCATGCGGTTGAAGCAGCCCTGGTACTGAGTGAGGGATCGAACGTTCTGCCTGAGCATCTTCCCGCATCTTTGCGGAATTCGAAGCCTGCTCCGACGGCCGGTCCTTCAGCGCAGGACGCTTCGCTTCCGACGCTTGAAGAAGCGGAGCGCACCTACATCCGATTAGCGATCGAAGCCAGCCACGGTCACCGCGGCAATGCAGCCAAGATTCTTGGAATCAGCGAGCGGAATTTGTACCGGAAACTGCGGGAGCATGGGCTGCTGTCCTAATCCACCAGGTTCTTGCGCTTTTCGGAATCCCTGGGATCTCCCAACCCTCGACGGCTCTTCGACATGCTCTCCCGCCACCAAATCACAGGCGGGTGTGATTGCAATCACTTCCTCGATCCACAAACCAAGATAGCCTTGGTTCATTCTTTTTTCGAACGCTCGTTCGAATTTGTGGGTGTGGAGGCCTCCGATGACGACAGTGCCCGCCCAAAGCACGCTCTCTGTTCCTGCTACGAGCAAGGGCCTCGCAATGGTTGCCAGGGGCCAGTTCGACTGGGCCGAAACGGCTCTGGGCGAACTCTCTCCTGACGAAGTGATCATCGCGGTAGCAGGCTGCGGGGTTTGTCACACTGACATTGGATTTGCTTACGAGGGCATTCCCACCCGCCATGCGCTGCCGTTGATCCTCGGACATGAAATTGCCGGCCGAGTCGTGCTGGCCGGCGAGCACGCTGGAAATTGGATCGGACGCCGCGTCATTGTGCCTGCAGTAATTCCGTGCGGCGATTGCGATGCCTGCCGCAGCGAGCGTCCGACCATCTGCCGCAAACAGTTCATGCCGGGCAATGATGCCGATGGAGGATTTGCGACTTACGTACGAGTACCGGCACGTGGCCTGTGCCCGGTACCCGAGGAACTTCCCAAGGGACTGACCTTGGCGATGCTGTCGGTGGTCGCGGACGCAGTCACGACTCCGTATGAGGCAATTCGCCGTTCCGGTCTGAACGCCGACGAGGTCGCGGTATTTGTCGGAGCCGGCGGGATCGGCGGGTTCGGAGTGCAGATTGCCGCTGCGCTGGGCGCAGCCGTCGTCGCCATCGATGTTGACGCGAACCGGCTGGAGCTTGCCTCGGCGCATGGAGCTGCGCTGGCACTGAACGCCCGCGAGTGCGCAGATGTGAAGTCAGCGGTGCGGTCTTTCGCCAAGCAAAGCGGACGGCGTGGGATCGGCCTCAAGATCTTCGAAACCAGCGGGACCGTCGCTGGCCAACAGACCGCGTTCAGCCTGCTCGACCCGGGGGCTCACCTGGCGATCGTTGGGTACACCGCGCAGAAGCTTGAAGTGCGCCTGTCCAATTTGATGGCCTTCGATGCCACGGCTCGCGGAAATTGGGGATGCCCTCCATCTCAGTACCCGAACACGCTGGCCATGGTGCTGGAAGGAAAAATTCAGATTCAGCCTTTTGTCGAGATGCACCCACTCGAGGATGCCCAGCAAGTTCTCGAGGCGGTCCATCATCACCAACTCCGTAGACGAGCGGTGCTGGTGCCGCAGTCGCGAGGCATAGAACAAGGAACAAAGCCATGAAAGATCACAATCTGGTCGAGCCACTTTCCCCTAGCGAAATATTGTTGGAGCGCAGGCCCGCACGCGATCGCGACGGCACGAGTGTGGCCGGGTTGCACAATGTGTGGATCACTCTAAACAATCCGCGCGAGCTGAACAGCTACACCACGACCTCGATCAAGGAAGTGATTCTCGCATTGCGCGAAGCCAGCAATGATCGCGCCGCCGTTGCGGTCGTACTCACGGGCGCGGGCACGCAGGCCTTCTGCACCGGCGGCAACACGCGCGAGTACGCCGAGGTTTATGCCGGGGCCCCAGGCGAATACCGGCAATACATGCGTTTATTCAACGATATGGTCAGCGCCGTCCTGAGCTGTGACCAGCCGGTGATCTGCCGCGTGAACGGCATGCGCGTCGGCGGTGGGCAAGAGATTGGAATGGCCTGCGACTTTTCTGTAGCCAGCGACCTTGCAGTATTCGGCCAAGCCGGGCCGAGGCACGGTTCAGCGCCCGATGGCGGCAGCACCGACTTCCTGCCGCTGTTTGTGGGCATAGAGCACGCCATGCTCAGCGCCACGCTATGCGAGCCGTGGAGTGCACACCGCTTCTACCGTCTGGGAGGGCTCACGCAGATCGTTCCGGCACTCAAGGTTGACGGCAAATATATGTCCAATCCGCTGGTCGTGACCGATCGGGAGTACGACGAATTTGGCCGGCTAGTGTTCGGAGATTGGAAGACAGGAGAAGCCCGAGACGAGGGGAAAGCTGTGATGTCCCGAGGCACCATTGATCTTTCCTTGCTGGATGAAGCGGTCGAGGGGCTATGCACGAAGCTGCTGCATACCATGCCTGATTGCCTGACGAAGACTATCGAGAGTGTCAGGAAACACAAGCTGGAGCATTGGGATCGCAACCGCGAGACCAACCGCGCCTGGTTGGCGCTGAACATGATGACGGAAGCCAATGCCGGCTTTCGCGCTTTCCACTACGGCACCCGGCAACAACGCGAAGTGGACTTCGTCCGGTTGCGTCAGCGTCTGGCGGAGGGCGCGCGCTGGAGCGAGGACTTGATAGCCGAGATTGCGCCCTGGGCAGTTCGGGAAACGACAAAGGCGGGACGATGAGCAGCCTGACACTTTCCTTCGAACACGAGGGCCAAGTCGCCCGCGTAGCATTAGCGGCACCCAAAGCCAACATCGTCGACCAGGCCATGATGGCTGCTCTGGCTGCGGCCTTCGAGGATCTGCGGAATCGACCGCAACTCAAGGTGATGATTCTCACGGCGGAAGGGCCGCATTTCAGTTTTGGCGCCAGCGTACAGGAGCACTTGCCTGAGCATGTCAGAAACATGCTGCCACGGTTCAGCGCACTGCTAGGGCAAATGCTGGAACTGCCGGCAGTCACGCTTGCGGCTGTGCGCGGGCAGTGCCTGGGCGGAGGGTTTGAGCTGGCTCTGGCATGCGACTTCATTGTTGCAGAGGACGGCGCCCAGTTCGCGTGTCCCGAAATCAAGCTGGCTGTTTTCCCGCCTGCGGCGGCTGTCCTATTACCGGCCCGGATTGGCGCGAGCCGTGCCGCAGAACTCGTCTTGACCGGAGCCGCATGGAGCGCTGCTCAAGCTGCGGCCGCAGGATTGATCGTGCAAACCGCGCCGCAGGGACAGCTGGAAGCGACGGTTGAAGCGTGGATCCGTGACCAATTCCTGGCCCGTTCGCCAGTCGCTCTGCGCTACGGCGTCCGCGCTGCCCGCCTCCCGCTGCGGCGGGCGCTGCAGCAGAACCTGCCACAACTTGAGCGCATGTACCTGGACGAACTCATGGCCGAGTCCGACGCCGTCGAAGGCCTCCGCGCGTTCATCGAAAAACGTGAGCCACATTGGGAGAAAAACCGGGAGAAGAAAGGAGCGCTCGCGTGAACCCTGAGCTCGAGCAACTCCTGAGCCGCGCCCAGACCTTGTATGAGGACGTGGACTACAAGGCAGTCGAGGAATGGAAATCGTCCGCGCCCGGACGCAAAGCCATCGGGTACTTGCCAATCTATGTCCCGCGAGAACTGATTCATGCGGCGGGCATGTTGCCTGTCGGCATCTTCGGCGGAGGCGACCGGCTGGAGATCATCCGCGGCGACGCCTACTTCCAGAGCTACATCTGCCACATTCCCCGCAGCACAATCGAGCTGGCATTATCGGGACGGCTCGATGCACTGGACGGCATGTTGTTCCCTTCGATCTGTGACGTCATCCGCAACCTGAGCGGCATGTGGACAATGCTTTTTCCTGGACGTTACGTGCGCTATGTCGATCTTCCCCAGAACTACGACGCCCGCGTTGGTGGTGAATTTTGGCGGCGGGAATTGACGGCGATCCGCGAAGACATGGCGCGGTTGGCGGGGCGACCGATCACCGACCAGAATCTCCGCAACAGCATCCGGATCTACAACCAGAACCGGCGTGCGATCCGCGAACTCTACCAGGCACGCAGTGAGTCCCCGTGGCTCTATCCCATTTCGCAGGTCTATGCAGTACTGCGCGCAGGCAGTGTGCTGCCGCCGGAGGAGCACACCACGATGGTGCGCCGCTACCTCGAGGTGGCCGCGCAGGGATCGAGCCTTCCTGAAGATCGCAGCCGAGTCGTACTGACGGGTATGTTCTGTGAGCAGCCTCCTCTGGGACTGCTCGTCACCCTGGAACGAGCGGGCTGCTGGATCGTGAACGACGACCTGCTGCTGGGCTTGCGCTGGTTCACGGGCGATGTACCCGAGGAGGGTGATGCGATCGAATACCTGGCGCAGGCTTACCTGACGCAAAGCGTGGCGACGGCCTCCTGCTACGCACCGGATGGGCACCGCGGCCGGTGGCTGGTCGATGCCGTGCGCCAGAATCACGCGGATGGCGTCATCTTTTGCGCTCCGAGCTTTTGCGATCCCGCATTGCTGGAGCAGCCAATGCTGGTTGCCGCCCTAGAGCGCGAACACATTCCCCACACGCAGTTCAAGTACTCCGAGGATACGGGACAATTTGCCGTCATCCGGGAACAGGCCGGCACCTTCTCGGATTCCATCCGGCTGTGGAGCGAAGCATGACCAGAGACAGTGTGCAGGGATCGACCGCGCAGAAAGAGCGGAGCATGCTCCTGCAGAAGCAACTCATCGGCGGCTACTACGAGTCTCTGGGACGGGCGCGGGAAGAGGGAAAGCGAGTCGTCTCCACGTTTGTTCCCGGGAATTTGACCGAACTGCTGCGGTCCTTCGATCTGCTTCCGATCCTGCCGGAGATCAATGCGCTTCAGTCCGGGATGCGCAAGCTTTCCGCCAACTACATTGCGGAAGCCGAGAAGCACGGGCACAGCGAGGATGTCTGCACCTACGTGAAATGCGACATCGGCATGTTGAAGTCGGGCAACGTGGGTCCCACCGGCGTGCAACTTCCTAATCCCGACTTGCTTCTGCTCTCCTACACGGGATGCTTCACGTTTCTCAAGTGGTTCGAACTGCTGCGCGAGGAATATCAGTGTCCGGTGGCCATGCTGCACGTGCCGTACCTGGCCAACGGACGCATTGAACCGCACCATGTCGACTACGTAGTGCAGCAGTTGCGCACCGAGGTGATCCCGAAACTGGAGCGGGTCAGCGGCCGGCGCTACGATGAGGCGCGACTTTCCGAGATGCTGGCCCTTTCCGCCAAGGCAGAGGACGATTTCGTGTGGGTGCTGGAGAGCGCGAAGAACGAGCCCTCGCCGATTGATGCCTACTTTGGCGGCGTGTACTACATCGGTCCGATATTCACCGCCTTCCGAGGCACAAGCGATGGAGTTGAGTATTACCGCGTTCTGCGCGAAGAAATTGCGGAACGGATCAAATCTGGACTTGGTCCCGTCACTCCCGAGGGCACGATGGAGCGCCAGCGCTATCGCCTGGTAGTGGAAGGCCCACCCAACTGGACGAGCTTCCGCGAGTTCTGGAAGATGTTCTACGACGAAGGCGCTGTCGTAGTTGCCAGCAGCTATACCAAAGTGGGTGGACTCTACGATCGCGGTTTCCGCCACGACCCCAATCGCCCGCTCGAAAGCCTGGCGGAATACTGCCTGGGTTGCTACACCAACCTCGGACTGCCAGCGCGCGTCGATCTGCTCGAGCGCTACATCCGCGAATACCACGCTGACGGTTTCATGATCAACAGTGTCAAGAGTTGCAACTCGTTCAGCGTCGGCCAGCTGCTGATGCTGCGGCAACTCGAGCAGCGGACGGGTGTACCCGGCGGATTCATCGAGAGCGATCTGGTAGACCCGCGATATTTTTCGCCGGCAAACATCAAGAACCGCGTCGAGAGCTACATGCAGATGCTGGCACAAAAACGAATGGCTGGGGTGACGGCATGAGCGTGGAGATCCTGCTCGGCATTGACCTGGGCTCGACCACGACCAAGGCCATTGCGCTTGATCGAACGGGCCGGATCCTTGGCCGCGGCATCACCAACACCCGCAGCAACTATGAAGTCGCTTCCCAGATCGTTCGCGAGGAAGCGCTGGTGCAATCAAGATTTGAACTGGTCCGGCATGCCTTGGAAGCCGATCCAGAACTTCTAGGAAGTGAAAACAGATTTATTGGATCTCTGGTGCGGAATTTCCGCCAGCAGCAACATCTGGAACAGTTGGAGTTTCTGGAGTTGGCGCTGCACCGTTGTGCCGATGCGCCCCGCTACGCGCCCACCCGGGAGACCGTAAAGGAAATGCTCAATCGCATCTGCGACGCGATGCGGTCGCGCGTTCCCGGCCATTTCAGCGAATTGGCGGTGCGCAAGAGTGATTTCTTCCGCGACCTGGCCGCAGCCGACTACATGCAGTTCGCGGAACAGTTCAGCGAGTCGAAGCACGCCTCCTTCGACGTCCTGTGTGGTCTGTTCGACGCCGCCATCCTGGAAGTCGAAAATGCGGCAACCGGCGGGGCCTTTGAACGGCACTCCGGGCCAGCACTGGAGCAGACGCTGGCCACTGCGCCACCGGACATTCGCCAACGGGAAGCAAGACTGCGCTTTGCCGTTGAGTCGGTGAGATCGATCGAGTTCCAGGTGCTTGGAATGGTCGGGACGGGCTATGGCCGGCAACGGCTTCCGTTCCCGAAAGAACAGATCCGCAGCGAGATCCTCTGCCATGGCCTGGGCGCCCATGCCATGTTCTCCGGGACGCGCACGGTACTCGACATTGGCGGCCAGGACACCAAGGCGATTCAGGTTGATGGCACCGGCATCGTCACGAGTTTCCAGATGAATGACCGGTGTGCGGCGGGATGTGGCCGCTACTTGGGCTATATCGCCGACGAAATGAACCTCGGGTTGCATGAACTTGGCAGGCTGGCACAGGAGAGCACTTGCAGCGTAAAGATCAACAGCACGTGCACGGTCTTTGCCGGAGCCGAACTGCGGGATCGCCTGTCTCTCGGGCAGAAGCGGGCGGACATCCTGGCGGGTCTGCACCGGGCGATCATGTTGCGGGCGATGTCACTACTGGCGCGTTCCGGCGGAATTTCCGATGAATTCACGTTTACCGGGGGAGTGGCCCGTAACCCCGCCGCGGTTTCCGCGCTGAAAGGCTTGGTCCAACAAAACTATGGCGTGCGAACCTTAAATATCTCTCCGGAGTCCATTTATACCGGGGCCCTGGGGGCGGCGCTATTTGCACAACGTGTGGCCGACGAAAGGAATGCCGCATGAAGGCTGCAGAGAGCATCCTCGCCGCGGGCGTCGACGTGGGCTCGAGTGCCGTCAAGTTTGCGTTGGTACGGACTGCTGGAGACGGCGCTGCCAGCGTGCTGGTTCTGCACAACGAGCGCATCCGCCGGCGCGAACTGCGAAAGGTGATTCGCGAAGGCTATGAGGCGACTCTGGAAGCGGCGGGTGTGCGCCAGAACGAGATCGCTTATACCGCCAGCACCGGTGAAGGCGAGTTGGTGGATTTCCGTCGTGGTCACTTCTACGGAATGACGACGCACGCGCGAGGAGCGGTATTCCTGATGCCTGGCACAGGCGCCGTGATCGACATTGGGGCCCTGCACGCCCGCGCCATGCGGGTGGATGAGCGCAGCCGCGTCATGGCGTACCGCATGACCAGCCAGTGCGCCTCCGGTTCCGGACAGTTTCTCGAAAACGTTGCCCGCTACCTGGGCATTATGCTGGAGGACGTCGGACCTTTGTCTTGCGAAGCGAAGAATCCGGAATCGGTCAGCAGCATCTGCGCCGTGCTGGCGGAAACCGACGTGATCAACATGGTGAGCCGGGGCATTTCGCGCAGCGACATCCTGAAAGGAATTCACCTGTCGATGGCGGGGCGTTACACGAAGCTTCTGCGCTCGATCGGTGCGAGCGGTGACGTGGCGATCACCGGCGGACTGGCCGCTGATATTGGGCTATGCCGTGCATTGGAAGAGAAGATCGCCGAAGAAAAGCTTGCCATGCGCGTACGTACTCACCCCGACTCAATCTATGCTGGAGCGATCGGGGCCGCGCTTTGGGGTGCGTACCGCCATCGCGTACTGGCGCGGCGTCCCGAGGTGGTGGCGTGAAGCGCACACTTGAAAACAAGATCGCCGTCGTGACCGGTGGATCGGGCGCAATCGGGTCCGCCATCGTTGCCGGCTTGGAGGGACAAGGAGCGTGCGCGGTGTCGCTGGATGTGACGCGTCCGGCGGCGGAGACTGCGCCCTTCCAGGCGTGTGATGTGCGGGACGACGGTTCCGTAGCTTCGGCCATTGCAAGCGTGCAGCAGACTTACGGACGCCTGGATCTGGTCGTACACGCGGCGGGAGTCTCCCGCGAAGCGGTTGTATGGAAGCTGGCGGTCGAGGACTGGGACTTTGTGCAAAGCGTAAACTTGCGCGGGGCTTTCCTTTTGCTGCGCCATGCCATCCCTGTGATGCGCGCCGGCGAAGCTTGCCCTGAGCCCAGTCGAAGGGGCGGACGGATCGTGCTCATCGGCTCCATCAATGGTTCGCGCGGAAAGTTCAGCACATCCGCGTATTCGGCAAGCAAGGCTGGTTTGATCGCTCTGGCCAGGACAGTTGCGCGCGAGGTTGCCCGCTTGGGGATTCTCATCAACGTGGTCGAGCCGGGATGGGTGCGCACACCGCTCACCGACAGCTTGCCGCAGGCGGTCCGCGACGCTGCCTTGGCGGAAAGTCTGGTGGGAAGATACGTCGAACCTGCGGACGTGGCCGCCGCAGTCACGTTTCTTTGCGGACCCGGGGCGCAGCAGATCACAGGGCAGATCCTTCGCGTCGACGGCGGCCAGTCGCTCGGCAGTGCTTGAGAGAGGAGCCTTATGAGTAAAGGCGGTATCGTGGGCGGGATCGTTTCGGAACTGAGGCGCGGGTTTGTGCCCCGCGCTTCTGTTCTTCTGTCCCCAATGGGGAGTAATATCGGCACGTGATCGATCTACCTCATGGCGGTGGCGCTCGGATCAACGAACATGAACTCGTGGACTTCGTCTTAGCATTTAAGCCACCACGCAACTACATCATCCTAGGGGCATCACACGTTGCTTTGGCGAAGTATCACAAGAAACAAACTCTTGATTACTGGCTTCGGCAACACAGCCAATACCCAGACACGACGCAGGCTGTCGAGAGCGTCATCGACGCGCTAGTGGCAACAGGTCTCTTTGTCGACGAAGAAAAATTGCTGTGTCCCGAATCTCACAGGAAATGCAGAGGATTGCGACTCAGTGAAAAATGAAAAACTTGGATTTCAAAAATACTGAGCATCTCGTGGGAGATTTGAAGATTAGGAGCCGTGGTGAGGAAGTAGCTAAAGGCTATAAGCCAGACCTCACACTGGTAGATCACTCCGGGCAAGTCAAGTTCATCTTTGAATGCGAACGTGGCACAAACCGCAAGGCGTTTCTCGGCGCGTTGGTGAAGGCAGAAAAGTACGCTCGGGAACATAAAGCATCGCCCACACTTGTTTTTGTAATGCGGCCCGTTTCCAACACGACTGTCGCTCAAATCGCTGACCATTTGCAGCCGTACCTGATATGGCTGGATGGCCTTATACCCCGAGGGGTGAACATAGCTGAAGTGTTGGTCCTTTCTGATGACCAATACCTGTCCTCTATTCGAAGCGGCGAGATTATTGGGTCGCCTGCTTTTCGTGCTCGCGCCCGTGCATTTTCGGGTAGAGTCGCAACTGCTCAACCTGCGGGGAACAGCACGATGTAAAACCCCTGCTTAAAGGTAAGCGAAAGTGAATTCGTTGTTTGCCCAAATAGACTTTGAGATTGCGGCTTTTGTGGGTACCTTAGCGGCTACACTCGCCCTGACCTACATTGCAAACAAATTTGTGAACTGGATTCTCCGGTTGATATTCAAACGTATCAGCCCTACTGCCTGCGCTTTCTCGTCTGCCATCGTCGTGGCGTGCCTCTGCATATTGATAATTTTCACAGGCGGGGCTGAAATCGAGCCCGGTGAAAAATTCCGTTCGTTTTTGGCGTACCTAATTAGCGTTTCCGTTTGGTTGGCAAAGGATTTGAATCGGCCTGCCCTGGTGAAGTGGTTGAAATGGTTTTGGCCCGAATTAGCCGACGTGAAAGAGTCTGAGAAAGCTGCCCGCGAGGGCGCAGCTGTTTGCTTTCTTGTAGCTGGAGGTTCAGCCATTATCGGTGCTATGAGCGTATGGTTGGGTAAGCCTGTTTTTGGGATGGACGCTGTAGTCTTCATTGACGCGGGAATCGTTGCAATAGCCGGTTGGAGAATCTGGCGGTTATCGAGAATATGGGCTGTTTTAGCACTCACCATGTTCATCCTCACGAGCGTCTACGCACTCGATTCACGCCCTTTACTTCCCGTACTTCTTATTCGGGTGATTCTCACCTTGATACTAATCAGTGGCGTCAGAGGAACGTTTGCCTACCATAGGTTTAGAAGCAGGAATCTCCGATGAGAACCAAACCTCTGGAAGAACCGGGAATCCTGGAAACGGACAGCATCCTGGTACGCCTTATGAACGAGCATGACCTGGAGGCGGTCGTTACAATTGACGCGGCCGCCAGCGGCCGGCGGCGTCCGCGCTATTTCGAACTGATGTTGGAGCGGGCGGTGAAACAAGCGGCGCTGCAAGTCTCGCTGGCTGCGGAAGCGGATGGACACGTCGTCGGATTCGTCATCGCCTCGCTTTACTATGGCGAGTACGGAGTCAGCGAGCCCACTGCCTCGCTGGATGCCATTGGCGTGAACCCGGCAAACCGCGGCCAGCACGTAGGCAAAGCCTTGCTGCGGCAGTTGCGGCTGAATCTATCCGCTCTCCGGGTCACGGCGCTGCGCACCGAAGTATCGTGGGATGATTTTGATCTTCTCGCTTTTTTCAAGAAAGAAGGATTCGCACCGGCGCGCCGTCTCTGCCTGGATTGTGCGCTCGATCCCACGCGATGTGAGTAGAGTGTGTTTCATAAATCAGTTTTGGGTAGGGCACGGCTTTAGGGTGCCGTTTAGGGCCGGAAAAATGCGGGCTTTTGCCCCTGAGGGACGACCCCGCCGGGCTGAAAGGCGTTTGTGAAACACACTCGAATGCGCAGGTAAGGAGGATGCTATGTCACAACCGGCTCATAACTCTCTGCGTTGTCCCCGCTGCGGTCGCCTGAGCGCCACGGCGGATAAATTCTGCGCCGAGTGCGGACGGTTCCTCCGTGACGCTTCGATTGACCAGCGGCTTCTTTTGGCTCTGGTGCATGAACGCGAGGGACGGGGGAAGGAGGCACGGCAGGAGCTCCAGCACTTGCTCGACGCCGAGCCCGACAACGTCCTGGGCAACCACCAGCTCGGGAACCTCTTGTTCCACGAAGGCCTGCTCGACCTTGCGATCGAACACTATCGCCGGGCGGTGACGGCCTCGGCGACATTTGTGTTGGCCTATTACGACCTCGGGGTCGCCTACTACCACCGAGGCAACATGCCGGAGGCTGCGGCCGCCTTCCGCCGCTGTCTCGACATTAATCCCAACTACAACGCCGCCCACTACCGGCTTGCCCTGGCACTGTTTCACCAGGGACAGCTCGCAAAGGCCCGCGAGCACTTTGAGCTTTCGGCAACCCTCACACCCGAATACGTAATGGCCCACTATCACCTGGGCGTGATTCACGAGCGCGAAGGCGCAACCGAGATCGCTCGCCGGGAATTCGAACGGAGCCTGGACGAAGGGGTTCACGAACTCAGCAGTCTGTTCCACCTTGCGGTGATCCGTCGGGCGCAGGGTGACAACGCGGGAGCAGAAGAGCTCTTAAGGCGAGCGGGCGAATTTGGCAAGTTGCGCCCGACGGCATCCGAAGCCCGCAGGTAAACGAGGGAATGCGGCATGGGAATCTCGGAGGGAAACGGCCTCATCTTCGACTGGGCGGGCGCGGGCCCGCGGACTACTTCCTGGCCAGCGCACGTCATGCTCGATGATGAGACGCTGCGCGACGGTCTTCAGAGCCCCTCCGTTACCGATCCGCCAGTGGAGGCGAAAGTCGAGATTCTTCATCTCATGGAGAGTCTCGGAATTGAAACCGTTGATGTCGGGCTGCCCGGAGCGGGCACGCGTCAGCGCGAAGCTGTACTCGCACTCTGCCGCGAGATCTCCGACCGGCGGATGCACATCCGCCCTAACTGTGCTGCCCGTACAATGATGGTGGACATTCGTCCCATCGCCGAGGCATCGCAACTAACGGGCGTGCCGATTGAGGCCTGTTTATTTATCGGCAGCAGTCCGATCCGGCAGTACGCGGAAGAGTGGACTCTTGATCAAATCCGGCGCCACACCCGGGAAGCGATCCGCTTCGCCGTGAAGGAAGGCCTCGACGTGATGTACGTGACTGAGGACACTGCACGATCTTCGCCAGTGCACCTGGGTATCTTGTTTGCCGAAGCGATCGAGGCTGGGGCCAAGCGCCTGTGTCTCTGCGACACCTGTGGCGCTGCGACTCCGGAGGCGGTCTGGAACCTGGTGTCCTGGGTTAAGAAGTTCTTGGCTGAGACTGGGGCCGACCTCGGCATCGACTGGCACGGTCACCGCGATCGGGGCCTCGATTTGGCGAACACGCTGGCCGCCATTGAGGCGGGGGCATCACGCGTTCACGGCACCGCGCTTGGAATCGGCGAGCGCGTGGGAAATACGCCGATGGAACAGCTGTTGGTGAATCTCAACCTGCTCGGCATGAGGGACGACGACCTCAGTTCTCTGCAGGGGTATGTGGACTCGGTTTCTGCCGCGACCTCCGTTCCAGTTCCAGCAAACACTCCGGTGATCGGACGCGATGCCTTCCGCACTGCCACCGGTGTCCACGCGGCGGCCATCATCAAAGCTCAGAAGAAGGGTGATCGTTGGCTGACCGACCACGTCTATTCAGGAGTTCCAGCAAGCCTAATCGGACGGAGTCAGGAAATTGAGATTGGGCCCATGTCGGGCAGTTCGAACGTTATCTTCTATCTGTCACACAGGGGAATCGTGCCGGGCCATGAACTCATACAGGCCGTCCTGCTAGCTGCCAAAGAATCCAACCGGATTCTGCAGGAACCAGAAATCTTGGCCCTAGTGCGGCGCTTTGAAGACGTTACTTCGTAGTCCGTGATGCAAACGTTGGCAGGCCGACAGTCGAGACGGCCAGGGTTTTTATTAGAGGTTTTGTGACAAATCAGCGCTGGGTGTTAGCCGGCCTCCCTCCCGACGTGAGCTGTTTCATGCTAGTGTCCTTTCAAGGATTATTAGCCTTCTTTCTTCCGACCAGTCTCGAATCTCCGATGTCGCTTCCGTCGAGCCTCAGCTCGCGAGGGCTTTCACTTTTTCCGGTGCAACGTCGGAAAGCAAACCGCGGAGTGCGTTCAGGATGTCAGGATGGTGCTTGCTGAGGTGCCGCTGACACGGAAAATGGTGGACCGTTGAACACACAAGCATTCTCACAGAACATTAAGAGCCAAACCAAAGGGTCGCGTTCGCAACCCGCCTGGGTCAGTGTCTCGCATGCATCCCGGTAGGCCGAATCACTTTCCTCCCACCAACGCTCAATTGCATAAGTCGCGATGGGACCGGCTTCTCGCTTAAGTTTTTCATCGCAAGCAGCAAGGTCCCCAGTGGGTGCTGTATCGGCCATGGCGCGTTTCACGCGGAACTGTGTACAACCGGCTTCGGTCCGCGGGGGCCAACGTGCTAGACTTCGCGGCGCCTGGTAGAAGAGGTAAGAAAGTTGAGGCCAGGAAGACGAAGAAGTTATGTTAACTGTTTGCGCGAGCGCGTCCGGAGAATTCTGGAGAACGGCGCTGGCCTCGAAGAAGTTGCTGCAATAGCACCTGAAAACCCTCAAGTCGAACTGAAGAAGCCAAACTAGGAACACCTGCTCTGACACCCGTTAGCTCGATGAGCTATCAGGCCTTCTTGGCCATTGCTTCGCCAGCTGACCACAAAAGTGCGTCACACCGGCGTCACAATGGAACGTGCCGAATTTCTAAACGATTGAAAAGAGGATAGTTTGTGGCAGCCGGACCTATAAGCCGAATTCTTGCGGGCTGTTCTTCGTAAATTATAGATGTGTTGAGAGATATGCCGTAAATCCTTGCTGCTCTGCTAGTTCATACTTGTCTTTATAGTCTCTAAAGTCCCCCCCAATCTCTCTGGTGCCCAACAGACCGGACACCAAATGGACACCAAGCCCCGAGAACGAGAGGCTGAACCTTGTGCAATGGAGAAGCACAATTCTGTGCATGCCACGCGGGTCGCCGGAAAAACGGGCAGGACCAAATTTTTGGCCTAGCCCGCCGTTTGTCGGAAGTTCTGTCTAAGCTGTGGTCTCGGTCAGGCCACCGGCGTCACAATGGTATCTCCGTTCCAGCAGAGTGCCCCGGGACAAACAGGTGTGGAGTTTCAGCAGGAAGAACTTCTTCCTTCGGCAATCGGGAGAATTGGAGCATTTTGGAGAATTATGGTCCTACATGCGGCGCATCCGTCTGATGAATGGCCACGAGCTGTTTCAGTCTATCGAGCAGATCTTTCCTGTCCGCGCCAAGTGCCTGAATCACTTCGGCTGTGAGCAGGGCGTCGTCCTTTTTCCCGACTCTGTAATAGGAATCGCACAGCAAGAAGAGGGCATCGGGATCCGCGGTTCGCGATTTTTCCAGATACTGGATGGCCTCTGACCAGCGCTGCTGCTGGTATCGGATCCCCCCCATTCCGATCAAAGCAAGAGTTTCGGTGGAATCGAGCGCGAGGGCTGCCTGGAAGGAACTCTCCGCCAAGGCTGTTCCTCCACCAGAAAGCTGCACCATTCCGAGGTAGGCCGCGATGGGCGCGGACTGCGGATCCTTCGTTCTGGCAATGGTGAGCACGCGCCTCGCGTCATCTTTTCTTCCCATGCTGTAATACATGGTTCCAAGCAAGTAAAGTGGCCCTCCTCTTTCGGGCCCGTCAGCAACCGGCAACTTCGCCAGGATTGCCAGAGCCTCCTGCTCTTTATTTGCTTCTAGCAGCGGCTTCACTTGCTTCCAGGCCTGTTCCTCTTCGGGGCTCTTCAGTTCCTTCGAAGTGTCGATGCGGTCCGTCATCGCGTCGAAGAGTCTGGTTTCATCCCGTGCTTCCCTGGTTCGTCCTAGTTGCCGGTATGCTTTCCCGAGCTGAAAGTGGGCCTTAATCAGGGAAGGCTGTAGAACGATCGCGCGCTGGAGCGACGCCACAGCATCCTCAAACTGCCCCAATTCCACCTGCGCTCTTCCCAGTCCGTAAAATGCCGGGCCTCTTTCGTACCGGTGCGCCAGCGCGTAGGAGTAGAAATCGCGGGCTTTTCCCCAGTCGCCGAGGTTTGCCCAAGACTCCCCTAGATAAAATGCAGCCTCACCATTGTCGGCATCCCGTTTCAGGGCCGCATCGAAGTTGGCAATGGCAGATTGGAAATCGGTCAATTCGAACTGCGTCCGGGCAATGTCGAAATCAATGCGAGCCAGCCCGGGATCGAGACGGCGAGCTTTCTCCATCCACGCAAGCCCCTCCTTGCGGTTCTCGATATTCACCGCCAGGTATTCTCCATACTTCTGGCAGATCTGTGCATCATTGGGTGCGAGGCTGGCCGCCATGGCAATGGTTTGACGGGCGCGATCCACGTCTGCCTCCGCGAAAAACGCTTCTGCGAGGTAGTAGAGAACTTTGACTGTGCCCGGCCGAGCGTTGATGCTGCTTCTATAGTTTTCGATGGCCTTGGGCCAGTTATGCTCTCGAAAGAACACCGTGCCCAGTCCGAAGAGAAGATCCGCATCGTCAGGGGAGGTGCGAAGCGCTTGCTCATAAACATTCCGGGCTTCACCCAGCCGGTCCGCGGCTACGAGCGCTGCTCCCCGCTTGAGAGCAGCCGCCACATTCGGCGGGTCTTGCCCCGTCATCAGTGACGATATGAATAAGACGGTGACCCAGGTCTTCATTCCATTCGCATCTTACGATTTCAAAGATGATTCAGCTAATGGTACCCGCTCCATTGCATGAACATATTCCGTTAACCGATGATAAGCCATGCGCCAACTGATGATCATCCTGGCGGCGACGGTCGCTCTCGTGTCGGGGCCTGGCTTGCCTGTTCATCCGGGAATTCGATTTGAAGAAATTGCAGCACGCTCCAACCTTCGCTTCACGACCGCCGCTTCGCCCACCGCCAACAAAAATCAGATCGAAACCATGGTTGCGGGCGTGGCCCTGTTTGACTACGACGGGGACGGCTACCTCGATGTATACGTGGTGAATGGCGCGGCGATCCCCTCGCTCAAGAAAGAATCTCCGGCCTATTGGAACCGGCTGTTTCACAACAATCACGACGGCACCTTCACTGACGTTACCGAGAGAGCGGGCGTAGCCGGCGCAGGTTACGGCATGGGTGTCGCCGTAGGGGACTACGACAATGACGGATGGCCGGACTTGTTCCTCGCCAACGTTACCGGGAACCAGTTATTTCACAACAATGGAGATGGTACTTTTACGGACGTGACCGCCAAGGCGGGATTGCAAGGTGCGACTCTGGACGGAAAGAAGATGTGGTCCGCAGGTGCTGGATGGTTTGACTACAACAATGACGGACTGCTGGACCTCTTCGTGGTCAATTATTGCAAGTGGGAGGTCAACAAGGATCCCTACTGTACGATCGGTGGCGGTGCGCGCGGATACTGTCATCCGCGGTATTATGCGGCAACTCACAATTCTCTTTACCGCAACAACGGAGACGGAACTTTCACCGACGTCTCCGAGGAAACCGGAATCGCAGCGCAATTCGGCAAAGGAATGAGCGTGTCTTTCGCTGACTACGACGGCGACGGGTTTCTCGACGCGTTTGTGGCCAACGATACCACGCGCAACTTTCTGTTCCACAATCTGGGTGGAAAAAAATTCGAGGAGGTCGGCGATTTGGCGGGCGTGGCCTACGGATCGAATGGCGCGGCACTTTCCGGCATGGGCTCCGATTTTCGCGATGTGAACAATGATGGCCTGCCCGACATCTGGCACACCGCCGTGGAATTCGAAACCTTCCCCCTCTACGGGAATCGCGGCCGGGGAGATTTCGCCGATTGGACGGCGAATAGCGGCCTGGCACGCTTGACCTCGCAAATGTCAGGGTGGGGAAACGGAATCGTTGACCTCGACAATGATGGTTGGAAGGACCTGTTTGTGGCTCGTTCCAACGTGCTGGACAATATCAGCGGCCTGGTTTCCGAACGTCAATATCCGGAACGTAATTCGGTGTTCCGGAATCTGGGCAACGGAAAATTCGAAGATGTAAGTTCCGCAGCCGGCCCCGATTTTGCGAAAGAAGCTCCACATCGTGGAGTTGCGTTCGGAGACATCGACAATGACGGTCGGGTCGATGCGGTGGTGACCGTACTGAACGGAGCGGTCAAATTGTTCCACAACGTCTCCGGTGACGACAACCACTGGATACTCTTGAGATTAATCGGGTCCAAGAGCAACAAGATGGGAATCGGCGCCCAAATACACATCACCACAGAAGACGGGCGGTCACAGTGGAACGAGGTAACCACGGCAGTCGGATATGCTTCCTCCAGCGATAGCCGGGTACATTTCGGACTGGGATCGAACCGCCACATCAAAGAAATCGAGATCCGCTGGCCTAGCGGCATTAAGCAAGTGCTGCACGACGCCGACGTGGACCGCATCATGACTATCCACGAGCCACCGGGTTAATCGTCCACGCCAGCGGACTTCTGTGCGTCATTTCTTACTCGATCTTAGTGAACGACCAAGTCTCGCCAGTAAGCGTTGCCAGCTTCGTGTTGTGGAATCAGCACGCGCTGGTAGAGTCGTAATGTGACTTCCTGATTTGCATACTTCTCCAGATTCACATCGATGTCTTGCCAGTGGCGCGTTTCCGACCGGCCCTCGATCAATTTATCGAGCACTTTGTCGTCATTCACGTAGACGAGCAACTGCCAGACGCGGCCAGGATCCACACCCGCCTCGAACTTCAAGACGGGATTGTTGCTCAACGTGGCGGTGCGCCTCAAAACCGTTCCACGCACTTCATCGCGCGGATACGTAGCGAGTACTTCGCCGTCCAAATAAGTGATGCCGCGGATTCCAGGCATGCCGCCCCCGGCCCCGCCGAATCCCGCACGTTCAAGCGTCCAACCGGGGTTCCAGTATTTCATGAGGTCGGCGAGTCTGAACAATTCGGCGGACTGAGTCCGTGGTTCCTGAATCGGAATGTGTAGCGTGCTTCCGTCATCATGGGCCCCATGAGCCACAGTGATTGCGAGGCCGAGCTTTTCAGTGCGCCGCGCCAATTCCGTGATGCTCTCATCCACGGGAGGAGTCAGCTGAAGAGGGCCCATTTCCTTACCGAAGACCCGGTCGTTGAGTTCGGAGATTGGTTCCGGCGGCAATGCCCTCATGCCATGCATCGCGGCAACTACCGATTCGGAATTGGCGGCATTGCAATCGGTGTCGGCGTAGTCCGCCGCATGGACGGCAAGTTGAATCGTCTTTTGAAAGTCGCCGCCGCCGAACCACACGCTGGTCGCGACGAAACCGCCATTCACCACTGCGTTATTGGTGGCGGGATACTCGATTCCCCAGCGTTCATCGATCGCCCGAAAAATCTGATCAGGACCGCTCCCTGAATCGGCCATCGCAATAACCATATCGAGACACTTACGATATGGAGAGTCAGGATGGATCAGCGTTGCTGCCTTGCGGACAATGGTATGGGTATCCTTGTCCACGAAAGCGATGCTGATCATTCCCGCGACAAAGACTGCTCCATCTGTTCCTTCGGCGTAGCCGTTGATGTGTCCGAGCCGTCGTGCCATCTCCGCCGCTGCATTGGGCATGCCGGGATTCAGAACCCCGTAAACATCACTGCTGAACTGCGGGCCGATGGTCCACCAGAGCTTGTTGTGGCGGGGATGCCCGGTGTCGGGAGCCTTGATGCCACGCTTTAGCAGCAGTAGCGCCTGCTCACTTGATCCCCAGGAGCCAGCGTTGTTCTCTAGCCACTGTTGCCCGAGTTGCTGCACCGTCAGACCAATGCCATATTTTTCGAAGGCGCGGATCGCAACCATCTCGTAGTAGTAGTCGTCGTCCACCGGAGCGTAGCCGGGAAGATGGGACATCGGAGTCATCGGCAGAACCGAGGCGGGCTTGTGTTCGAAACGGCCGCCCGTCCTCTGAGCGATCATTTGTGCGGTCCAGACCGCTTGCACACGATCGAGGTACTCCGCGTGCGACAGCGTCAGCGTTCCAGAGGTTGGGGGCGACTCACGTTGTTCCGAAGTCTGACCATGCAAAAACGACAAAGACAACATCAGGATGCCAAAGATGTTGAACAACATTGTTGTCAGGTGCTTCATGACCTCGATTCCTTTCACAAACCAACCGCGTGCTCGAGAACACACCAGCGCGATTCCTCTTTGCGCATCCTAACGAAGAAAAATGGAGAATGGACATAAAATTTGAAACGTTTTATATTTGGCAACCGTAAGGCTCTTACCCAAACTGGAGCGCACTTATGAAACTCGCTCGCGCGCGTGTTGTGGTCATGGCTCTTATCGCTGCTGCCTGCACCGTTTCCGCACAGGACTCCCACTTTCGTCCCGAACGTCAACAGATTCCCACTCCCGGCTGCCTGAATATGAAAGGAGCATGGGAAGGCGGATCCACGCCGTGCACGCAGACTGAGCATGATTCCTGGCTGGCCGACATTCGTCATTGGCGCGATGAGCGCCGGATTCGTATCGGCTACGACGGTTCGCGCTACGACCTGCCGGCTTTCAAGTGGACGCAGTCCAGTTTTATCCAACCGCAAATGATGGTGGAGGACCGTTATTTCTACGATCCGGTTGCCCACCGCTACACGGTAGATCGATATCTCGACGATCTGGAAAAGCGATACGGCGGAATCGACGCGGTGCTTATCTGGCCCACGTATCCGAACATGGGAATCGACAACCGCAACCAGCACGACATGATCCGCTCCATGCCGGGCGGCGTCCCGGGCGTGCGACAAATGATCGCGGATTTCCATCGTCGCGGGGTGCGCGTGTTGTTTCCGATGATGATGTGGGATCAAGGCACGCGGGATCCCGGCATGTCGTGGCCAGATGCAATCGCCAGCACTGATGGCGGAAATCGGAGCGGACGGCATCAACGGAGACACGCAGGACGGCGTGCCGCTTGCCTACTCGCTTGCCGCCGACAAGATTGGCCACCCTCTCGTGTTCGAACCGGAGGGCGGGCCCGTCGGACGAGGCACTGGCATGGAACATTATGACGTGGGGGCAATATCAGTATCCCTTCGTGCCCATGGTGGACAAATACAAATGGCTGGAAACGCGCCACATGGTGAATATTTCCGATCGCTGGAAGCGCGACAAAACCGACAACCTGCAGTTTGCCTTCTTCAACGGCGTCGGGTGGGAAAGCTGGGAGAATATCTGGGGCATCTGGAATGGAATCACGCCGCGGGATGCCGAAGCCACACGCCGCGTGGCTACGATGGAACGGGCAATTGCCCCATTCCTCGTAAGCGCCGATTGGGAGCCGCTGGTGCCGATGCTGCGGTACGGCGTCTACGCCAGTCGGTGGCCGTCGGGCCAGCAGACCGTATGGACCATCGTGAACCGCAACGAATACGACGTAGAGGGTCCGCAGATCGAACTCGCCGCAGAGGAGGGCATCCGCTACTTCGATCTGTATCACGGCGTCGAACTCACGCCTGCGAAAAATCAGGCCGGTCGAAATGTGCTGAGCTTTCCCATCGAGGCGCACGGCTACGGTGCACTTCTTGCCTTACACTCCGCTCCGGATGCCGGCATGCAAAAACTGATGTCGAAGATGAAGGAACTGACTGCGACGCCGCTGTCCAGTTACTCGCATGAGTGGAAAGTTGTGCCGCAACAGATCGTGCCCATTGCCTCCGTCAAGCCGCCTTCTGGATCGCCCGCGGATATGGTCAAGATCCCGGAAGGGGATTTCGATTTTCGTATCTCCGGAATCGAGATTGAAGGATTCAATGACATTGGAGTTGACGTGCAGTATCCGTGGGAGGACACACCCCGCCGTTTTCATCGATCATCCCATGCATGTGAAGTCATTCTGGATCGACAAGTATCCAGTGACCAATGCGCAGTTCAAGAAGTTTCTCGATGCGACTCATTACCATCCCCAGGATGATCTGAATTTCCTCCGCGACTGGAAGAACGGCACGTATCCGGCGGGTTGGGATAATAAGCCGGTTACCTGGGTGTCGATCGAGGATGCGCGCGCTTACGCGGCATGGGCAGGGAAGCGTCTGCCGCATGAATGGGAGTGGCAGTATGCCGCGCAAGGCACGGATGGGCGCACCTATCCTTGGGGCAACGCGTGGAATGCTGAGGCGGTTCCAGTGCCGGACAAGGGCCGCACCATGCGTGGGCCGGATGCGGTCGACGCACACCCTCAAGGTGCAAGCCCGTTTGGCGTGATGGATCTGGTCGGAAACGTGTGGCAGTGGACAGAAGAGTTTCAGGACGAGCACACGCGAGGAGGCATTCTGCGCGGCGGCAGCTATTACCAGCCGCAGGGATCCATCTGGTACTTTCCGCAAGCCTACAAGCTTGGACGAGCATGGCAAGCTGCTTGATGACATCCCCCAGCATGGATCGCTCAGGTGGACTCGGCTTCCGCTGCGCTCAAGATGCACAGTAGATCGCTGGGAAACCGGCTTTGTCATAGAACGCTGAGGTGCCCACGAAAAACGGCCAATCTGCTAACCTGAATTTCGCAGTCCGCGATCCGATGAACCCTCCGGTGACAATGCGGCAAATCGCTGAACGGGCCGACGTGTCCATTGGCACGGTGTCGCACGTGATCAATGATACGGCCAAGGTTCGGGAAAAACTCCGGCAGCGGGTGCTGGATGCGATTCGCAGCCTTGGATATCAACCCAGCCAATTGGCCCGCGGCCTCCGGCGGAATCAGACCAACATCGTGGTGATGATTATGCCGGACATAACCAATCCATTCTTCCCCGCCGTGGTGCGCGGTGTCGAAGATGTCGCGTACAAGCATTCCCTCCGCCTCGTCCTCTGCAACACGGACAACGATCATGGCAAAGAGACCTCCTATCTCAACGAACTGCGGTCCTACCGTCCCGCGGGATGGCTCGTGATTCCTGCGGTGGACAGCGAGATGACGGCACAGCTGCGGTCGGCGGCAGCGTCGGGTACCCCAGTGGTCTGCATCGACCGCCAGCCTCCGGGATGGAAGGGGGACGTGGTTCTCGTGGCCAACGAGGCTGGATCCCACAATGCCACGCAACATCTCTTACGAATGGGACATCGTCAGCTCGCGGTGATCACTGGCCCCCTGCACCTGACCAACGCTGTGGAGAGACTGAAGGGATTCAAACGCGCCCTTGCCGAAGCCAAGGTGCCCATCGAGCCGGAATACGTTCAGGAGGCCCAGTTCAACCGCCAGAGCGGATTCCAGGCGGCCACGCGGCTCTTACGAATGTTGCCTCGGCCTACTGCGATCTTTGCCTGCAACGATCTGATGGCGATGGGCGTGCTGCACGCCGCCCGTGAGTTGGGTCTTCACTGTCCCGAAGACGTTTCCATCGTCGGCTTTGACGACCTTGATTTTGCCGAGTTTACGGCTCCGGCGCTTACTTCGGTACACCAGCCCGGGTATCAACTGGGTACGACTGCCGCACGCCTTTTGCTGGACCGAATCGCCGGCTCGAAGGAGCCTCCCCAAAAGATCACGCTGCCGAGTGAACTGAAAATCCGCCATTCGGTGGCTTCTCTTTCCCCCGCAAATTCGCCTTCCAAACCGAAACGGCGCGAAGCGGCTGTCGAGCTGCGCTGAGTTTCCCGAAATCCTATGCCTTGCTGTGCCTCGCGTCAGTATTGGTTTTATTTCTGCTTGACAACGGTTTTACAAGGGGAATACACTTCGCGCGTTGTAGATTGAAACGTTTCAAAACCCGCTTTTGCCTGCTCTGCAGCAACTTTGCGCGGGCGCGGCACTCGGCGTGGGGGGGATCGTATGCATCGCAACCTTGGTCTGTCTCTATTAGCTTTCTGCGTGCTCGCTTCGGCGCTATTCGCGCAAGTCGTCATCACCAGCAGCATCGTGGGTACCATCACCGACCCGCAAGGCGCCGTCATCGAAGGCGCGAAAATAACACTTACGAACATCGACACTGGTGTCCAGTGGAAGATGACCACGAGCGCGAATGGTGACTATCAATTTGCCCACCTGATAGCCGGCACCTACAAGGTCGAGGTCGTCAAAGAAGGTTTCACGCATACCGTTTCGACCGCTGTCGCTCTCGAGAACGGCACCACTCTGCGCATTAACGTCGCTGTCAAGATCGGCAAAACCAATGAGACCGTGGAAGTCACGAGCGCGGCAGCGCTGGTCAAGACCGATGATGCCAATGTGTCGGACGTAATCGAGAACAAATTTGTCCGCGACTTGCCCATGGAGGGCCGCAACTACCTGAACTTCGCGCAGATCCTGCCCAATTTTAATAGTGGCACTGGCGATACTTCGCGCTTGGCCTGGGGACTGGCCTCGGCGACCATGCCCGGCGCCATGCAATTGAACGTAGGTGGTACGGAATATGGAGTCGGCTATTACGTCGATGGTCTGAACAATAACGACAACTGGGTGGAAGGTCCTCTGGTGAACGTGAACCAGGATACGATCCAGGAGGTCAAAGCGGAGGTGTCCAATTACTCGGCCGAGTACGGCCGTGATGTGGGCCAAATCAGCGTGACTACAAAGTCGGGTTCCAACGCTTTCCATGGATCGGTATACGACACTTTCCAGAATTCGGGCCTGAACGCAAACGACCCCTACAGCAACTATCAGGGCATACCCCGCAATGCGTTTCACCAGAACCAGTATGGGTTCACGGCGGGTGGTCCCGTGATCATCCCCAAACTATTTAACGGGAAGAATAAGCTGTTCTTCTTCGGGTCGTTCGAGCGCTTGCGCAACCGCGGCGAAACTCAGTTCACGACCTACGTCCCCACCACGGCCGAGCGTACCGGAGACTTCAGTGCGTGGTTGACTCGGTTTCCCGTCGACCCAACGCAGTGCGACGGCTCGGCGAGTGCGCCTGTCAACTGCCGTTACGTGATCTACGACCCCAGCACACTGAATCTCAGTACCAGTCTGCGTCAGCCTTTCCAGTACAACGGCGTGTACAACGTCATCAACCCAAATTCAGTTGCTACCCAGGCTCAGACCTACCTTTCGCACTTCCCGCAGCCGAATGGCTATGCGTCGCCCCAGGCAGGCAACTTCAACAATTACGCGGGGGCCTATAGTGCCGGCATCAACAACAACAATTACTCCGCGCGCGGGGACTACAACATCGGCAGCCGCGATTCCGTTTATTTCAGATACCTGCACGACTCGGGAAGCGTGATCAATCAGTGTTGCCTGCTCCCTGAATTGTCCATGAACAGCGGCCCTTATCACCGCTCAAATACGTATCAGGCCCACTACGTGCATTCCTTCAGTGCCACCTTCAATAACGAATTCAATGTGAGTTGGTATCGGGGCTACAACTTCAGCGACGATCCTTCGCAAGCCGGGGCGTTCGCCAACTCCTGGGTCCCCTCTCTCTTCCAGAACTCGTCCTCGAATATGGCCGGGTTTACTTCGTATGACAAGAACTTGTTCAACATAAGCAATGACGCCACGTTCTCCGTGCAACTCGGAGGGAACCTGCCTTCCAGTCCCGGCAATGCCATGGGAAGCAGTTTGAACCTAGGAGCAACCGAGTATTGGTATCAGTGGGTGCCGGTGTTCCAGTTGTCGGACAACGTTGCGAAAACCATTGGACCGCACACCCTGAAGGCTGGTTTTTACATGGCCCGCCGCTACGAGCGCGACAATGACATCATTCGCTCGGTCAATTTCAATGGCAACTACACCAGCAAAGGGTCTTTCATCAACGATGGTTCCGGCAACGGGATCGCCGACTTTGAACTTGGCGATGTCAGTGCCATGGGGCAGCGCACGCCGGTGGCCAGTGGAGATGCCAGCCTCTATTACGGCATGCCCGAGTACAGCGCCTATTTTGGGGACAATTGGAATGCGACTCGAAATCTTACCGTGACTCTGGGCCTGCGCTACGACCTGCCCATCCCCGCATATTCCGTCGACAATTACTGGTCCGTGCTCGACCAAACGTATCCTGGGTGGCGCTTTGTCATGCCGGGGTTAACGCCAGGGACCCAGGCTCATCCCTTCTCCGCAGACAAGAATAATCTCGCGCCCCGCCTTGGTCTCGCTTACCGACTTGGAGAAAAAACCGTAATCCGCAGTGGTTATGGCATCTTCTACGAAACGGGCCGCTTCAAATTCCTCGATCAAGTGACCTGGAATGGTCCCGGCTATGGAGGAACATCCTACTATTCGACGGATCAGGTCTCCGACCCGGGACAGCCCTACTACACCTTCGCCAATACGTTCCAGGCTCCCGTCACGGTTGCCCGGGGAACATACCCAACCCCGCTAGGTACTGACGGAGGTTTGATGTGGCCGATAGGGGGAGCCTATCCCACGTCGACGGTTGATCCAAAGACTTGGGTGACCCCCTACAGCCAGCGCTGGAGCTTGGACGTGCAGCGCGAACTCGGGAAAACCGTAGTAGCAACCCTCGGCTATGTGGGCTCTGAGGGCACGCATCTGCCGATTCAGTATGACTTGAACCTCTATCCCCAAGGCTTTTACCCGGACATTTACACGTCACAATGTCTCACTTGTGATGCGGCCCGTCCGCAGACGGCAGTAGCGCCGGGCCGCTGGAGCGGCATTAATTCGGTTCGCCCGAACCAGAGCAGCAATTACAACGCCATGAACGCCCAATTAAAGACGCGTGGTTGGCATGGCCTGACGAGCCAGGTTGCCTACACCTGGTCGAAACAGATGGATACTTTCTTCGGCGAGAGTGGCGAGGGCGGGCAACACGCCATCGGCGGACAGTGGCACCCCAATTGGAGTTATGGCCCCTCGGATGCTAATCACACCAACCGTTTCGTGGCTGCTTTCGTTTACGAACTTCCAGGAAAGACGCTGGGAAACCGCTGGGTACGAGAGGCGATCGGAGGCTGGCAGATTAACTCCATCACCACCTTCGAGTCAGGCGCACCCACAACCATATTCAACGGCTATACCCAGTCGTACGATGGCATGGGGGATGTTCCGTTCCAAACTTGCAACGCTAATACCTCGCGCGGAAGCAGGACCTTTTTCAACTATTTCAACACCGATTGCTACGTGGAGCCCGCTGCCAGCACGGACCCCATCTACACCAGCCAAAACATCTTCAACTACGCGGTGACTCGCGGCAACGAACACCGCAACAACCTTACCCAGCCTGGAATCAACAACTGGGATATGGGACTGCAAAAGTCCTTCCACCTCTTCGGCGAAGGCCGGGAGTTGCAGTTCCGTGCGGACTCGTTCAACGTCTTCAACCACACCCAGTGGTCCAGCATTAACACGACGCCCAATGATCCCAGTGCCAACTACGTCCTTGACGACCGTCAAACCAATGCGCAAAGCACGTTCGGCTCAATCACGGCTGGCCGCCCGGGTCGCCGCATGCAGCTGAACATGAGATTCGTGTTCTAAAGGTTGAGGGGGTTCGGCGCGAGCGTTTACCCTATCCGCTCGCGCCGTTTAGATTGCGCAACCTGTGTTTGTCACGCGAACTCAGCGGGAGGGCCTAGTGCCGGTATTTCCGCAGTGACCCGCGCGCCAACCACCGAGGAAACCCGGACCCACGGCCCGCGAGGCTAGAACCGAACCTGGGAATCTATATGGCTAAGCGGATCGTAGTCGTGGGCAGCATCAATCTTGATCTCGTCGCTGCAACCCAACGGATCCCGATTGCTGGCGAAACAATAGCCGGACTCTCTTTTCGGACTTTTCCCGGCGGGAAGGGTGCGAATCAGGCAGTCGCAGCTGCTCGCCTTGGTGGGGCGGTGAGTATGGTCGGGAAACTCGGAGCGGACGCTTTCGGCGTTCAGCTAAGGGAGAGCCTTGAAGAATCGAACGTGAATACAGAGGCCATCGAAGTGGTTTCCGGATCCTCAGGCGTTGCCTTGATTACCACTGATCCCAAAGGAGAAAACGCAATCACCGTTGTCGCCAGTGCGAATGCTCACCTCTTTCCGGCGGATCTCGATGCGAATGCCAGCCTGATCCGCAGCGCTGGCATTTTGCTCACGCAACTCGAGATCCCTCTCGAAACCGTGGAATATCTGGCCGCGATAGCTGCTGAGGAGCAAATCCCGTTGGTTCTGGATCCTGCACCCGCTCGCTCCTTGCCATCGTCCCTGCTGAAATCGATCGAGTGGTTAACGCCGAACGAGACAGAAACCTGCATCTTGCTAGGACGCGGACCGCAAGAATTGTCCGAAAATCTAATCGAGGATGCGGCGAACGCCCTCCTTGATTGCAGATGCCGGAATGTCATTCTGAAACTCGGCGATCGAGGCTGCTACGCTGCGCTCTCGGATGGAACCCGACGGCGCTTGCCGGCCTATGCGGTGAAGGCCGTCGATACCACTGCGGCGGGCGATGCTTTCAACGGCGCTTTCGCGGTCGCACTCATGAACGGACTAGAGCCTCTCGAATCCGCTTCATGGGCGTCAGCCGTTGCTGCAATCTCCGTCACCCGTGCCGGCGCCCAATCGTCGATGCCAACCGCCTCCGAGGTCGCGCGTTTTCTCGAAGACAGCCGCTGCGCCAAGTCCACTCGCGGTTGAGCCGGCAGGCGAGATTCTAACGAAGCGTTCACTCCTCAGGAGGATGATATGCAGTTAAGCCGACGGGACGCGCTTCGGCTCATCGGATTGGCAACGGCTTCCGGGTCCCTTTGTGGCGGGTTTGGAGAGTTAGCCGCGGGGCACGCTCAATCAACCCATCAAGATACTGCCGTGCAGATCAATACCCACCTGTTTAGACTCTCAGAGGTCACGCTTCTCAAGAGTCCCTTCCGGCAGTCGCAGGATCGAAATCAGGAATATCTTCTCTCTCTCGATCCCGACCGTTTGCTCGCATGGTTTCGGCGAGAGGCGGGACTAACGCCGAAGGCTCCCGTATACGGCGGCTGGGAGTCTGAAGTGGTCGCGGGACCCAACCAGAGCCTGCCCGGCGCTATAGCCGGCTTCTACCTTTCGTCGATGGCGAACTGCTACGACAATACTCACGATCCTCGAATTCGAGAACTCCTGATCTATCTGGTCGCGGGACTTGCGGAGTGCCAGCAGGCTTTTGGAGACGGATATCTTTTACCCACCAAGAACGGCCACCAGCTCTTTGAACGAGTTGCCGATGGCGAGATCGTAACCTCAAATCCGCTGATTAACGGGGTATGGGAGCCCACGTACGTTCTTAACAAGATCATGCTCGGGCTCAACGACGTTTGGATGAGTCTGGGCATCGAGCAAGCACGGACGGTTCTGCTCCTGGTTGCCGACTGGTTCGGAAGCAAGGTGCTCGACCGACTTAACGATGAACAGGTTCAGCGCTTGCTGATATGCGAGCACGGCTCCCTCAACGAATCGTTTGTGGATTGCTTCTTGCTTACAAGGGACAAGAAGTATCTAGCATGGGCGAAGCGTTTGAACGACCACGACATGCTCGATCCTCTTTCTGCGGGGAAAGATATTCTTTGATGGATGGCACGCCAACACGCAAATCCCAAAGTTCACGGGATTCCACGCAGTCTATCGGCAGACCGGCGAGGCACGGTTCAAAGATGCTGCCGTCAACTTCTGGACCATCGTGACCCGGAATCGGTCCTGGGTGAACGGAGGAAACAGCAGCGGCGAACGTTTCTTTCCGGCCGAGCAGACGACTGAGCGCATGCTCGCCACGGTAGGACCAGAGAGCTGCAATACGGTGAACATGCTCCGGTTAACCGAGACGCTGTTCGAAGAGTCAGCGAGCGCCGAACTTGCCGACTACTATGAACGCGCTCTCTACAATCATGTGTTGCCTGTCCACGAACCACATCGCGGTATGGTCGCCTATTTCATGTCGATGAGACCCGGTCACTACCGCGTCTACAGCAGTGAGCTCGACTCTTTCTGGTGCTGTCTCGGAACCGGCATTCAGTCAGCCAGCCGCTATGGAAGTTTCATTTACGCGAAGGGTGAAAACGCCCTTTACGTGAATCTGTTCATCCCTTCCGAAGTGCGCTGGCAAGAGGCCAACGTCACGGTCCGGCAGGAGACTTCTTTCCCTGACGATGGCCACTCGACGCTGCACATCTCCACGCCCAAGAGCTGTCGTTTTTCCTTATTTTTGCGGCACCCAGGCTGGTTGAAGGCTCAAACCCTAACGGTACGCATTAACGGGCAAGCGCACAGTCTTTTTTCGAACCCCAGCTCCTATCTCGAGTTGAATCGAATTTGGGAAAATGGCGATCAGGTCGATGTGGAATTGCCGATGGGTCTGCAGTTAGAGTCGCTGCGTAGTTCAAGCGAGTATTCAGCAGTCTTGTACGGTCCCATGATCCTTGCCGGCGAGCTCGGGACGAAGAACCTGGAGACGGAAGCTTTTTATAAGAAGATGGATCAGGTTCCTCACCACTCCATGTCTTTCTCAGAGACCCCACTCTTGTCAGGAACTAGCGCGCAGATTCTCGAGAGCATACAACGGAGGGACAAAAGCCGCCTGGCTTTTTCGTTGAACTGTCCCGATAAAAACACGACCATCTCGCTCTCGCCCTTGTCTCTGATTCACTTCCAACGCTACATCATTTACTGGCGAATGCTTCCCGATGATGCCTCCCGGCAGCAGCTACGCGACGCATTGACTGGTTTGGAAGCGAAGAGAACAGAGGCTCGCACTTCTGCCATCGATACCGTGATTGCCGGTGATCCGACATCGGAAAATGCGCACAAGTTCGAAGAGGTAAGCACGAAGATTGGCGTTGACGAAGAGCAATCCTGGAGGCGTGCCACCGCCGGCGGATGGGTGAGTTATCAATTGGCGGTTCAACCGGCCACGGATCACGCACTGTGGATTGAATACCATGGTGCGGAATTTGAACCGAACCAGTTCACGATTCTCGTCAATGGACAGCGGGTTTCCGCCGAAGAGAATCTCTAAAGACCTCGATCTCCCAGTTCGCTACGTTAAACCTTATCGCATCCCTGCGAAGCTTGTTGGGCCGCTGGATCGCCTCACCATCAAACTTCAGGCAACTTGGCCCAGTGCCACCGCTCGTATTTTCGCGTTGAGTATGGTTCCCCAGAAAGGCTGAAAAATGAAAAACTCTTCCCTGCCGCTCTTATGCGGATTGGTCGGCCGCATGAAAATCTCTTCCCTTGCGTTCAGGCCCCAGGCCAAACATAAGAATCAGCGAGCCGATGACAACTCCTTCGAATAACGTCAGGGCCCATGGATAGCCAAGATGTTTTTGCAACGCGTACTGGATGGACACTGCCGGGGACGCAATCAGAACTCCCAGTTGATACACGAATCCCGGAAACAGGCTACGCACCGCGTTCGGTGCGAGTTCGTTCAGGTGAGCCGGAATGATCCCGAACGTGCCCTGCACTCCGGTCTGCATCAAACATGCCCCCATCATGAGCGTGGCTGGCAGCACACCGAATGCCCATGGGTAGAGCGCCAGGGCGGCCACCCCGAGCGCAAGCATAATCGTGTGCCGCCTGCCCAGCGATTCTGAAAGCTGGCCAAAGAAGGTGGAGGAAGCGATCGCGCAAATATTGTAAAGGATCGCAATCCTCGACACGGTGGATCGGGTGAACCCATGCGCCGACTTCAGAAAATCCGGATACAAATCTTGCGTGCCATGGGACAGGCACGACATGACGGTCATGACCAGCAGTAGATAGGCAAAACCAGTCCGGTTCTCCCAGAGCACGCGAAACATTCTGCTGATCGAGCGCTGATGGTGTTGCTGCCACGCGCTGGACTCCGGAGCGCGGAGCGCGAGCAGCGAAATCAGAATCGCAATGGCGAAACCTACACAGAACAGCGACTCCCACCCAAGATGCGGCAGCAGAGTTTCCATGGCGACTGCAGCCAGCAAGTATCCGATGGGATATCCGCTCTGCATCAAGCCGGAAATCAGTCCGCGCCGCCGGCGTGGCGCGCTCTCCACGGCCAGAGACGCCCCTACTCCCCAATACCCTCCCATGCCGATGCCGTACAGCGCCCTCAGAATCACAAACGTGGCGTAATTGGGAGCAAACGCGCTGAGCATCGTGCATAACGAAAAGTACAGGACGCACGCAATCAGCGGCACGCGTCGGCCGAATCGGTCGGCAAGAGATCCGAAAATCAGCGCGCCCACCGGTCGCATCGCCAAAGCAATGGAGATGGTCCAGACGATCTCTCGTTTTCCGACATGAAAGTTGGCGGCGAGCGTGTCAACCAGGAAAATCACTACGAAAAAATCAAAAGCATCCAGCACCCAGCCCAGAATTCCAGAGGTCACGGCATACTGCCATCCTGGCGTTTCGGATTCGGCGGAAGGAACTTCTTCAGGCATTCAGTTTCGCGTCGCTCGTGCGTGGAGGTCCGTCAGTTGCCGATGAGCGGAATGGACCGGCCTGACTCTCATAGCGCATCCTTCACGCAGCGGAAGCCAAGCGTACCCGCCCGATCTTTACTCGGAGCCATCAGCAGTAGCTTGCCGTGCTGGTCAAGCCGGTACGCCGGCGGAAAGTACCATACCGACCCTTGCGGCTGGTAGTAACTGCCACCGCGCAAAATACCTCCGCGCGTGTGCTCGTCCACGAATTCGTCGGTCCATTGCCAGACGTTCCCGACCAGGTCCTCGACACCGAACGGGCTCGCTCCTTTGGGATGAGCGTCCACCGCATCAGGGCCTCTCAAATCGCGCCCTCTATCCGGCACCGGCACCGCCGCCGCATCCCAGCTATTGCCCCACGGATACAGCCTGCCGTCTCCACCTTGACCGGCATACTGCCATTCCCATTCATGAGGAAGGCGCTTCCCTGCCCAGGATGCGTAGGCGCGTGCATCTTCCAGCGAGACCCAGGTCACCGGCCTGCGCTCCCATCCCGCCGGATACGTGCCGTCCTTCCAGTCGCGAAGAAAGTTCAGATCGTCGTTCGGATGGTAGTGCGTGGCGTCCAGAAATTTCTTGAACTCCGCGTTGCTAACCGGATAGCGATCGATCCAGAAAGAGTCGATGTGCAACCGGTGCAGGTGATGCCGCCGCGGGGAGTCTTCCCATGGATATTGCACATCCACCCCGACGTTGTTAAATCCTTCCAGTTCGATTCCATCCACTTTGAACGTGAACTCGCCGGCCGGAACGCGAACCATGCCGTCGGGCGCGGCTGACGCAGCGTGCGTCTTCTCCGAAGGCACCATTTTTTGCGGCGCAAAAGTCCACTCTGCTGAATAGCTGCTTAACGGGCGAGCCGACAGTTGCTTCATCTCGGCGAGCAGCTTCTGCAGGGCCACGTCAGGCGCATCTGGAGTGGCCAGAATTGCGCCGAAACCGTGCGCTTCGATGGAAAAACTCAGAAAGAGATTTCCTGCATCGACTTCAGGAGCGAGTTCCGTCCCATGCCACAGGTCGAAGTAATGCATGCCCGCTTCCACCGGAAGCCGTAATTGCCAGCCGTCTGCGTCGTATTGTGTGCGGTTCACCATGGTCCAGAGCGTAGCCTTTCCTTCAGGCCAGCGGCTGGCGAAGATTCCTGCAGGCCAGCGGCTGGCGAAGATTCCTGTCTGCTCGGTTTCGCTGTAGGGTTGCCACTCTGGACTCACCAGGAAACTAGCCATCGCGCGTTCGATCGCGGCCACGCGTCGTAGCGCCTCCGCATCGCGCGGGGTAATCTGATTCCAAATCCCCCAGATGTTTTCCCAGCTTTCGTAGCCGACGCCATTGAAGAAGGCGTATTGCAGATTGTCCACCTTGCTGTGGTTCCACCGGTCGCAAACATTCACCATGTGCCGCGGCTCAAGCCACTTGAATGCGCTCACCATCGGCGCATTGGGATATTGCCAATACCCCCACTCCATGTTGTTCCACGCCAGAGCTTCAAAAGGAGCGGGGAACGCGTGTTCCGGTTCGAGCGCCAGCGGATGTCCGGCCGCATCGGAAGCAGTGCGGAAAGCCCGCGGGATTCCGCGAAGCGTATCGCCGTTGATGCCGTCCGCTCCCACTTCCGCCATCAGTTCCGCGGTAGCCTCCCAGTTCGCGGTGCCGACGTCGCGCGTGCCCTGGTCCCAAGGCATGAAGGGGAAGAAAACCTTGACTCCGCGGCGATGAAAGTCCGCGACCATCTGCTTGACCCCGGCGACGCCCCCCGGCATGGCACGAACCATGTCGTACTGGTTGCGGTTGTCAATGCCAATGTTCGGATACACCGGCCAGAGGAGCACGGAGTCAATGCCACCGTAACGCTTCTCCAAGTCGTCCAGGTATTTATCAACCGTGTAATGTCCCGTGCCCGGGTCGTAGAAGTAGCGGTCTTCGACCATCATCTGCGGCTGGATGAAACTGGACTGCGTCCACTTGAGTTCCGGCCGTTCATATTCTTTCCCGGAATAACCTGCCCGGACCCGTGCCTCCATCCGCCAATGGGTGATGTCCTCCAGCCAAGCGTTGTAGTCTTCCGGCGAGCATATCTTCGGTTGGCCCGCCGAGGGCTTGATCGGATTGAGGCAATCTGGTCCGGGAATCTGATCTCCGTCCGGAGGGTAATGAGTGGTCTGGGCCGGGGCCCAAACTGCAAGCAGTACAAGAGCCAGCAGGGTCGATCCGACAACGTGGCTATGACCATTTTCTCGTATCACGGAATCCTCGATTGCTGCCGACCAATCCAGAATTTCTGGGGGAGAAATCTGCCAGGGGTCGAAATCGCCGTCAGATTAAAACGTTTCAAAGATAAAGTCCAGTGGACATTGAATGAAGCTGTAATACCGCGGTTCGGTCACGAATGAATCCTTTCAAATTCGCATCTAAATTTGTAAGATTGGGCACGAAATCCATGATCCCCCGAAATTCATTTCTCCTTTTCATGGCCTCTCTGGTGATGATTGTCGCACCGACACTGGCTGCGCAAACCGAGACCAGGCCATTCGTCCACAACGGCTACAGTCGTCCCTACATCATTCATCGGCCTGCTCATCTCGCAGCCCACCCGGCGGTGGTGTTTATGCTGGGCGGCATCCGAAGCACGGCAAAATCTGCATCAGAAGACTTCAACTGGATCCGCGAGTCGGATCGCAACGGATTTCTAGTTGTGTTCCCGGAGCCTGTGCCTACACAGACCGATCAACCCGCGGGGCAAAATAACATTACCTTCTGGGAAATGAAGGGTTCTCGCACCCATCGTCTGGCCCCCGGGGCGTTACCCGTCGATGACGAGGGATATCTGATGGCGGTTCTTCACGACGCGCTTCAGCGAGAACACGCGGATCGAAAGCGAGTCTTTTTCACCGGATTTTCAAGCGGATCGGGAGCGGTCCAATTACTCGCATCCCGTCACTCCCAGGAAATCCGCGGAGTCGTTGCCGTAGCCACGCCGCTCATGGATCCACCGCCGAAACTCGCCCGCCCCGTCCCTATCCTCTACATACATGGTGACAATGACGAACAGTTTTCCGGCTTTGAAGTCAACAGTCCGCATTTTGCTACGACGCCTCATGGCAACTGGGTGACTTGGGGATACCTAAACGGCTGTCGGATTCAGACGGCTGAAAAGATGAAGTGGGGCGTGCAGTTGTCGTGGCAGGGTTGTAAGAACGGCGTACCGGTCGTTGCCGACTTCGTTGAGAATCTTGGCCACGAGTGGGCCGGCAGCCTGGATTCCTCTGGAAACAAGCAACAGTCGCCAGTCGCCGCGCTGGATTTTACAGACATGGCGTGGCAGTTCTTCGCCGGAATTCAATCGAAATAACGCCGAGGAAGAAACGTCTCCTCACCCAACCTGCCAGACGCTGTCGAGAACGGTTCCGTCCACCCACTTCACAATAGCGACCGGGCGGTCATTGCGCTTGGGTCCTAGCGGCTTGCCGCCACAGATTCGCTCTACCTCTGCCTTGATCTCGAGCAGCGGGCGAATGGGAAGCTTCGATCCCTTGACTGCATCGATCAGATCCTGGCGGCGCGGGTTGATAGCGATGCCGCGCTCGGTCACGATCACATCGATCAACTCACCAGGCCCACAGAGCGTGGTCACTTCATCGACAATGACGGGAATACGGTCGCGGAACGAAGGCACAGCCAGAACGGTGCATCCTGCGGCCAGGCAGTTCTGCCAGCCGCCGATACCGTGCAAGAGTCGTCCGTCGGAGTGGGTAACAACATTCGCATTGAAGTTCGCATCGACCTCGGTTGCGCCCAGCACAACTGCGTCCACCATGGATGCAAAGTTTCCTTTCCCGTGGTGGTTGTACGAGGTGAACGGAGACGTCGCCACGTGACGCGGGTTGCTGGCGATGGAGCGCACGCCGTCGAGATCGAACGTCTGACCGTCGAGGATGTAGTCGGTGAGGCCCTCTTCTAGAAGTTCGACCAGATATTTCGTCGAGCCACCGCGAACGAATCGCGCCTTCACTCCTGCTTCTTTCATCATGCGCTTGAGGCAACCGACGAAGGCCAGAGCGATTCCGCCAGCTCCCGCCTGGAAAGAAAAGTCATTGCGCATGATGCCGGCATCACGCAGGAACAACGCTACAAGCTCGGCAATGCGCAGACGGTCGGGCGAGTGGGTAATTTGCGTCGTGCCCGAGACAATTTTGGAGGAATCGCCGATCGAATCAACCGTCACCACGTAATCGACATTGTTGCCTTGAATCTGCCAGGGAACGCACGGAAAAGACACAAGGTTGTCGGTAACCGCGATTACATGGTCTGCATATATAGAATCGGCCAAGGCAAAACCGAGAGAGCCGCAAGCCGACTTGCCCTGCGAGCCGTCACAGTTGCCGAACGGGTCCGCCGTTGGCGCGGCAATCACAGCGATATCGATGTGCACTTCGCCGTCCTGAATGGCCTGCCAGCGCCCGCCGTGTGAACGCAGAACCCCCATGCCGCGCATTTTTCCTTGCGTGCAGTAGTCGCCCAGCGGTCCGTTCATGCTGCCTTCGATATGGTCGATTACACCGGAGTCCATGAGTTCGATGGCGCTCTTCTGCGAAGGAAACGACGCGCTGGGAAACCATGTGAGATCTTTGACGCCGATCCTTGCCGCGGCTTCCAGCGCCATCAGTGCGACGCGGTCGCCATCGCGGAGGTGATGATGCGATGAAATGACCATCCCATCGCGCAATCCGCATTTGCGCAGAGCGGTTTCGAGGTCTGCAACGCGCTTGTCACCGTCTGCGGGATAATCGTTCGCCGTCCGGATCGGCGGTCCAGCCTGGTTTCCTGTGGGCCGGTTCTTGTCGACGCCCAGGTAGGGCACCTGGCGACGGCCGTTCGCGATCTCCGGAACCATGCGACCGGCGGTATTAGGGGTGAGTTTCGTTCCTTCGAGAATGGCCATCAGATTCGGCACTCAGACCGCTCAGCATTCATTTCAGCAGTTGCATCGCTTCGGCTCGCGCCATCAGCTTCAAGGCTCGTTGTACGACTGGAGCGTCGATCATCTTCGACCCGACACTGACCACGCCCAAACCTTTTTCTGAGCTTCATTGTAGGCAGCTACAATTTTTCGCGCCTTGTCGATCTCTGCTGCCGTCGGAGCAAAAGCCTCGTGAATCACCGTAATCTGGGACGGGTGGACGCATCCCATGCCTTCGAAACCCATCGCGCGCGAGTTCAGAGCCCACGTCCGCAAGCCGTCCATGTCGCCAACATCGCCAAAGACCGAATCGATGGCCTGGATTCCCGCTGCGTAGGCGGCATTCACGAGTCGCTGGCGGGCGAACAGCGATTCCGCGCCAGCCGGCGTCTTCACCACACCGAGGTCCGCGGTGTAGTCTTCCAATCCAATGGTCAGCGCCGCGATCTCTTCGCTCGCGGTCGCAATCTCGAAGGCCTTCTCGATTCCCAAGGCAGACTCAAGGATAGGCATCAACCAGGTGCGACGAGTGATGCCGAAAGTGGCTTTGATTTCCGCGATCTTCTGACTGGCATCGAGTACCTGGCGCGGCGTCTCTACCTTGGGAAGAAGGATCAGGTCGGGAGATTCCGGAATAATCTCTTCCAGGTCCTGTAGTCCTAGAGGAAGCTGGTTGATGCGCACCATGCGCTCGCATCGCAGAAAGTCAACAGCGCGCAGCGCGTTGCGCACCAGTACTCGTGCCGCATCCTTCTCGTTGCGGTGGACCGAATCCTCAAGATCGAGAATCACGGCATCCGCTCCGTGCAGCGCCGCGTTGATGAAATACCTAGGCTCGCTGCCGGGAACATAAAGTCGCGAGCGCCGCATGCGATCGCGCGTGGAAGGCTCGGGAGTCGACAGCCTGTTCGGCAAAACGCGAGTGCCCTCGCCGAGTCCCGCGCGCCGCACCGCGCTTTCAATGCGCGCGGCAATCACGAATGGCAGGGCGCCCTCATCACGGATGACCACCCGGGCATGCCTTACCCCGAGCGCTTCGAGTGCTTCCTCAGCCTGTCGGCGGATGGCGTCGCCGTAGTAAGGTTTGACGCGCGATTCGAGTTCAAGGTCAATCCCGCCGCGCTGGCGTGCTTCAATGCTTACCCGCACATCCGAGCGAACGTTCGGACCGCAGTGTCCCGCTTCGCCTACATCTTTTTTCTGTGCCTTTTCGATCCCCGTATTCATGAATTCTGTGTGGCCGCGAACCCGATTGTCGTCGCAGAAGCTACGCGTTCATACTACCGGGTGTTTGCTTGGTGATCCGAGTCTTGACGAAAAAACCTTAGTTGTGACCAGGAAACGGAATGCAAAATTGTATAACGAGTTCGCAGGCTGTTCCCTTGGCTCGGGATCAGACCGGACATCTGGGAAAGCCTTGAGTCGCGGTGACATCCAGCGTGTATCCATAAGCCTGACGTCGCTGCTGAAATCCTGATAGGAGAATCTGTAGGAAAGGGAACGTTTGTGGCAGCCGGACCTGTAAGCCGAATTCTGTCCGCGGGATTGCTCCTGCGGGACGACCATTCCTCTGGGCCGCCCATCGCTGGGCGGCTCTAGCGACCTACCCGAAGGTTTGACGCACCGAGCCGGCACGTTCCGGACCGAAGCCCGGATTCCTTCCTATTTGGTCTTGCTCCGTGTGGGGTTTGCCCTGCCCGCGGCATTACTGTCGCGGCGGTGCGCTCTTACCGCACCTTTTCACCCTTACCCCGGCGTCGTTGTAGTGGCCTTGTCATCCTGAGCAAAGCGAAGGATCTGGGCGTGCGGCGTGAATCGTCCGCGTCTTTTGCGGACGAATCAATCGCGCGTCTGGCACGCATCCTCACAAAGCCCTTACAACGACGCCGCGGCGGTATGTTTTCTGTGGCACTTTCCGTCCATCAGGCTTGAACCTGACGTCCCGGACGTTATCCGGCACACTGCTCTGCGGAGTTCGGACTTTCCTCTCCTCGCGCCCGAAGACGCGGGAAGCGGCCGTCCGGTCCGGCTGCCTACTCCACGATTATATCGGATGCACACGTTGCGCCTTGTTTTCTGACGGCAAGGCTACGTTCAGTTGCAAGCAGCGGAGAGGTAGTCGAGCTTCGCGGGATGACGTCACTTAATCTGAATAATGTTCAACATTCGGATAATTCGGAAGACCGAGTGATACTGGCTGGACAATCCAAAGCTCAAATGTTCGAAACGATAAAGCCGCTTTCGACAAGAACGAATTGCCGACGCCTGCAACTGGTGCGATGTGCTGCATGATGTCGAAACAAGGGTACCTGAGCGATCGCGACGGGCACTGGCATCCCCACTTGATGTTTTTCGTGCCGCAAGCCGATCCTCTGACCTGGGGCGCGAATCTGCCGGGCTCTCCGATTCTGGCCTCTGAGGACCCTGAGGATCGACTGACGGTCGTTCTGCTTCCGGTCGCGCAGTGGTCGGATGGTACGGCTGATGCAACAGACGCGCACTGACGGCTCGATTTCGCCAGCTCGCAGGCGTGCAAAGTGAATCGCCGCATTGACCTCAGGTTCGCCAATTAGTCGACGAGTGTAAAGGTCTGTTAGCAAAGTCTGATGCTCTCGGTCCAATCGGTACAGGAAACTGGTCGGTTTGGTGTAGTTTAGTAACCTGCCAAGACTGGGATAAAAAGGATGCAACTCTACACTCAGGCGAACTGGAGCGGACGTGACGACCGGAGAGCCGCTGTCGTGTGGCTTGGGCTGCTGTGGCTGGGGATGACAGCCGGCTTCGGCATGGACATGAGGCGCTACCTGCATGAGAATCCGGCGCCGCCGATGATTGTCCATTTCCACGCCGTGGTGTTCACGGTCTGGATGTTCCTGCTGACGGCGCTCATCGTGCTCGTCGAGCAGAATCAGGTGAGGATTCATCGCAAGCTGGGCTGGTGCGCCGCAGCTTGGACGGCCCTGATGGCCGTCGTTGGTCCGTGGGCGATCCTCTCGTCACAGGCCGTCAACCTACACAATCCGGCGATAAGTTCCCCACAGTTCCTCTCGGTCGCGTTCAGCAACGTGTTGTGCTTTGCAGCGCTGGTGGTGTGCGGCGTGCTCCTGCGCAAGAACACGGCCGCGCACAGGCGGCTGATGATCCTCTCGACCGTGGCCATGGCCGACCCCGGCTTCTCCCGCGTCACGGGCATCCTCTGGCCCGAGCCGCATTCCATTCCGCTCTGGTACTTCTACACCTATTGCGGAGACTTCCTGATTATGATGCTTATATTCCTGTGGGACTGGAAGAAGGGGCGCGTGATGAAGCAGTATGTGATGGCCGCCTCGGCGGTGCTGGTCATCGAGGTCGCTGCCACTTGCCTCTATTTCTGGGGCCCGTGGCACGCACTCACTCGAAGCTGGGTCGAGGCGTGGGCGCGGCATATGTGATTCGGAGGTCGTGCCGAAGCTGGACCAAGGGAGTCGTTGTTTTCGAGCAATCAGCAATTCGGAGAATACGAACCCTAGTCAATTGGTAATAAATCGCGATAGAGTTCATTGACGGGTATTGAGCCTAAAGGCCAGTTACCGAGCACGCGCAGCCTGCTGATTCATTCGATATCGAATGCGCGCGGCGCGTGGTACCATTCCCGCGTGGGCGACTCCGTTTGCATCCCAAGTGCGGCTGACTCGGCCGTCCCAACCGCGACGGTTGCCGCGCGGCACTCTGCCCTCGTCCGCATCACGCACTGGATCACCACTCTGTGCTTTCTCGCCCTGCTGGTCAGCGGAATTGAAATTGTGATCTCTCATCCGCGCTTCTATTGGGGCGAAACCGGCAACGATCTGACTCCAACGTTGTTTAAAATACCGATCCCTGCCTCGAGAAATCTGGTGCCGTCCGGCTACGGATACGTGATGCCGGACCAGAACGGCTGGAGCCGGTATCTTCACTTTCAAGCTGCCTGGGTCGTGATCTTCACCGGCGGGCTGTACGTAATCTTCGGCTGGCTTGCGGGACATTTCCGGCAAAACTTACTCCCCCATGGGGCTGATCTGTCGTGGCGTTCGTTCTCGGCGTCGATCGCCAGCCATTTGCGCTTCGAGCGGCCGAGTGAGGCAGAAGCCTGGTCCTATAATGTGCTCCAGCGGCTCAGCTACCTGTTCGTGGTCTTCATTCTTTTTCCGCTCGTCATCTGGACGGGCCTGGCGATGTCTCCCGCCTTTGTTTCCGCGTTTCCGGCGACCGTCAATGTGCTGGGCGGCCAGCAATCGGCGCGCACGCTTCACTTCTTCGTCTCGCTGGCTCTCGTACTGTTCCTGGTGGTCCACGTCGTGATGATTTGGCTTGCCGGATTCTGGAGCCGCATGCGGGCGATGATCACTGGCCGCGCCGCTACAACGATGGAGCGCACATGAACCAACTGTCACGCCGCAAGCTCATCACTACCGGAATCTCGGCGGCTGGCGTAGCCGGCCTGGGAGTGGCGGCGCGCCTTGCGCAAAGGTATGGACTGGTCCCGCCCGATCACGGCGGAATCTATGGCATCGGCGAAACGCTGACCTACGCATCCCAGCGTATGCTCACCCGGCACTCGCTGGCTCGTGAGTTTTCCCGGAGCCAGATCTCGAAGCCTCCATTCCCGAACGAAATGCCGCCCCTGAATGAAGCGTACAAGCGCCTGCAGGCTGGAGGATTCGCGGACTGGCGGCTCTCCGTCGGCGGCATGGTCGCCAAGCCTGCTTCGTTTTCGCTGGACCAGCTCAAGAGCTACCCGTCTCGCAGCCAGATCACGATGCTGCAGTGTGAAGAGGGATGGTCGTATATCGCCGAGTGGATCGGCGTGCCGCTCTCCGAAATCCTGCAAGCGGTCGAGGTCCATCCGCAGGCCCGGTACGTGGTCTACTTCTCGATCGATCCCGACTGGTGGGAGAGTATCGACATGGCCGACGCGTTGCATCCGCAGACTTTTCTGGTCTATGGGATGAATGGCGGTGAACTCCCCGTGGGTAACGGCGGGCCGCTTCGGCTGCGGGTTTCGCGCCAGGTCGGCTACAAGAGCGTGAAGTTCATCACCCACCTGACGGTTACCGACAGTCTGAAAGGATTCGGCAAAGGCCTGGGCTCCGCGGCCCCAGAAGGCGGCTACGCCTGGTACGCGGGAATCTGAGGGCGGCCCGGAAAGAGAGCACGCGGCGTTCCAGTCGCGGACAGTGGTGCAGTTTGAAAAACTTTGTATCAGGGCATGCCTTCAGGCGTGCCAAACCGCGAGCAAAGGACCGGCTTTAAGCCGCTCGTATTTTCCGATGTTGCGGCATCGCTGAAGCGATGCCCTGATACAAATCTTTTCAAACTGCACCACTACCCAATCGCGGGGCAGAGCCCTGAATTTACGAAACTCGTGACACAATAGAAGTGCCATGAACCGCTTACCATCGCGGCGAAATTTTCTCACCTGGGCTGGTGCCGCGATCGGCGCTGGCCTGTTCTCATCGCGAAATTCCTTCGGCTTTGCGAATCGATTCGCCGCCGCCAACTTTCCCGCGATTTCTGGCCAGGGCGATGCAGCGGCCGCCGATTACGTTTTGCATATCGCGGCCAGCCCCATCGAGATCGCTCCCAAACGCATTATTTCCACCATCACGTATAACGGCCAGTTCCCCGGCCCCCTGCTGCGCATGAAAGAAGGCCAACCGGTCACGGTAGAGATTCATAACGACACGGATACCCCGGAGCAATTGCATTGGCACGGACAAAAAGTTTCAACCGATGTGGATGGAGCCGCGGAAGAAGGAACGCCCTACGTTCCCGCGCACGGAATGCGCCGCATCACGTTCACGCCGCAACCCGCCGGGCTTCGCTTCTATCACACCCACAACCGCGCAGGCGCCAACCTTTACGCCGGACAATACAGCGGCCAGGTTGGCCCGGTATATATCGAACCGAAAAACGATCCGGGAAATTACGATCGCGAATTTTTCCTCGTCCTGAAAGAGTTCGAGCCCTCGCTCAGCCAGGGCGGCGACATGGCCCAGGATTTTCTTTCTCCCGCCACAAAAGTGAAAGAGCTGGAAGAATCGGGCGAGTCGGCCATGAAGGCATCGCTCGCCAAAGGCATGCCTCACGGCTACGAAGTCGGCTACCGCTATTTCACCATCAACGGCCGCATGCTGGGCCATGGTGAGCCCCTGCGGGTGAAGCAGGGCGAGCGCGTGCTGTTGCACATTCTGAATGGAAGCGCGACCGAAATTCGCAGCCTGGCGTTGCCGGGACATTCCTTCAAAGTCGTCGCGCTCGACGGCAATCCCGTGCCGCATCCCGCCACGGTGCCCGTGCTCTGGCTGGGAACCGCAGAACGCATTTCCGCTGTAGTTGAGATGAACCATCCCGGAGTATGGGTTATGGGCGACTTAGCCGACGACGATCGCAGCCACGGCATGGGCATCGTCGTCGAGTACGCGGGCCAGAAAGGCAAGCCCCTCTGGGCGCTGCCCAAGCCATTTCACTGGGACTACACGCGCTTCGCGAATCCCGCGGGATCGGCTGCCGCTCCCGATGAAACCATCACCATGACCTTCACCAAGCGAAACGCGGCCGAGCACGGATTCAATGTCTGGACGATCAATGACGTCGCCTTTGCCAGCGGCACCATGCAGCCTGCCTATCATTTGCGCCAGGGCAAGCGCTATCGCCTGCGCATGCGCAATGCCAGCGATGACATCCATCCCATTCATCTTCACCGGCACAGTTTTGAGCTGACCAGAATCGCAAGAAAATCGACGGCGGGAGTCATGAAAGATGTCGTTATGGTCGGCGGATATCAGGAAGTCGAAATCGACTTTACCGCTGACAATCCCGGCCTGACACTGTTCCACTGTCACCAGCAGCTACACATGGACTTCGGCTTCATGACACTGTTCGACTACGTCTAAGAGCCAAAGTGCTGCATGAGTTTGTCTCGGGATTTCTCAGCGTGCTCAAAGTCAAAGACCACCCAAAGTCAAAAGCCCCACCCTGTCGCACAAAACGCGACAAGGGTGGGGCACCCGCTTTTATTTCCAGACAGCCCTATCCTTTTACGATCTTCTTGGCTGACGCATCCCAGACGGCTATGCACTTGTTGAAGTAGGAATAATTTGCCAGGTGGCATCCGATGGCGGTGTGGTTGCCGAAGACCTCGTTTTCTACTACCGGCTTGCGAGTGCGGACGGCGTTGTAAAAATTGGCCTGGTGATCGACGGTGTCGCTGTAGCCTTTCGGGACGGTGTAGGTCTCGACCTCCTCGTCGATCTTCCAGCCCAGAGCGGGCGGCTCGGGATGGTCTTCATGCCACTTCTCGAGGTATTGGTCGCGGAGGGCTTTCGGCCATCCAAAGATTGAATACCCTTCGGGCTCGGGACGCGTGTCTTCGGGTCTGTAGGTCAGCGTGGAGTCTTTGATGATCATCGTGCCTTTGGTGCCGTAGAAGCCGATGAACTCTCCGCCATTGTTATTCAGATTGCAGCGAACTGTGACGCGGAAGTTGGGATAGTCGTAGAGAGTTTCGATGAGGTCGGGGAACTCGCGTCCATCTTTGAAATGGTAGAGGCCTCCGCTGGATTGGGCGCGCTGCGCCGGCTGGTTCGTGCTGGTGATGAAGTGAATGCCGGAGAGCAGGTGAACGAAGAGGTCGCCGCCGAGTCCCTCGCCGTAATCGGTGAAGCAGCGCCAGCGGAAGAAGCGGACGGGATCGAAATCGTGCTTGGGGGCACTGCCCAGGAAAGTATTCCAGTCGATGGTTTGCGGGCTGGCGTCGGGCGGAATGGGATAGACCCAGGCGCCGCTAGGCGAGTTGCGATCCCAGTAGGCGTTAATGGAGAAGACTTCCCCTAGCTTGCCGGAATCATAAATCTCTTTGGCTTTGGCGTAGAGGATGGAACTGACGCGCTGGCTGCCGACGGCGACCATGCGGTTGTGCTTGTGCGCGGCTTCCATCATGGCGAATCCGTCTTCGACGGTATGCGACATCGGCTTCTCGCAGTAGATGTCTTTACCGGCGGCGCAGGCGTCTTCGAAGATGTGGCGATGCTGGTGATCCATGGTGGCGATGAGGACGGTGTCAACGTCCTTGCGGTCGAGGATGGAGCGGTAGTCGCGAGTGGCGGGAACGTTGGGATTCTTTACGGACTCCTGCGCGGCGGTGTGGCGACTGTCATAGAGATCGCAGACCGCGACGCACTGAATGCCGGGAACGCTGAGAGAGGCTTCGAGGTGCTCGCATCCGCGAATGCCCGTGCCGATGGAGGCGAAGCGGATAGTATCGCTGGGCGCGACGGGGCGCGGAGCGGCGGAGAGCATGTGAGGTTGCAGGATATTTTTGGCGATGGTGGTAGCGGCGAGAGCGCCGCTGCCCAGTTGAATGAATTGACGACGGGAGAAGGGATGTTTAGGCATGAGATTTCCGTCCTCACAGTGCAGCAATATTTCCGAAACGGCGGATGGCCGGCGCGGAGGGGTTCCGGGAAGGAATTATTGCACAGGAGCGAGGTGGTTAGTAAAACGATTTTCTAGAGAGCGCGGGGAGGGCGTTCAGTTCGAAGAGCCTGTGCATGCGCCGGCCAGTTGCACAGGTCCTTCGCGGCAAAAAGCGCCGCTCAGCATGACAAAGCTGTCGGCTCTTCCACCCACTTATCGGGCTGAGAAGTTGAGCCTCGTGCGATCTGCGCATTCTAGGTGCTAAGGTTGTTCTCAAGCGTTGTCGTGCATTCGCGGGAACCCTGGCTCATACTCCGGTGGCGAATTCCGTGACGAAGATTTGGGAACGGCTCTATCTCGGCAGCCTCAAAGATGCGGAGCAACTGGCGCGTTCGAATCCGCAGGGCATCACAACCGTCGTTTCACTCTGCCGGGAACGGGTGGTTCACCGAGCTCAGAAAATCACCTACATTCATATCCCAATCTCGGACACGCGCCCGATCTCCGGGCAAAAGTTCGAGGACATTATGTTCGCGGTGGCGATCGGCGTCCGGCGAGGGAACCTGCTGGTGCATTGTCTGGCGGGGAAAAGCCGGTCGCCAATCGTGATTGCCGCATGGCTCCATCGTTGTGGGTATGCGGGAATCGACAAAGCGCTATCCCAGATCGCGGAGCTGCGGGATCTGGCTCCCTCTGACACATTGCTTGTAAGCGTGAAGGAACTACTGAGCCAATAGAAATGGCAATGGCGGGATTATGGGGTGAGGATGGCGCGCCTAACCGGCGAAAAAGCGGCGTATCGTTCGTTGAGAACACAGCTTGAATCGGAACATGCCTGTTTAAGCTGTCGTTAGTTGTTGATTGAGGGCTGTTGCTCTCTCGCTCATCGCCACAGGGCAATAGTCAATCCGCCTATGACTATAAACGCTCCACCCACCAGGACAGCGGGCGTCGGAGAAACGCCGAAAAAGACAAAGTTGGCAATCTGGAAGACTACGAACAGCGTGGCGACGTACATCCCTGTGACGGCTGCGAACTCTACGGGGGCTAGATTGAGGGAGGTACCGTAAAGCGCAAGCAATATGTAGCCGAGCAGGAAGAGGCCGATACGGGCCGATAGGGACTGATGGTGCAGAGCAATGCGTACGATTGCGTCGCCCGCCGCTTCGAGGACGGTCGCCGCGAACACAAACAAGAAAATTTTCATGGGCCATGTTCTCAGGTCCTCAAACGAGGCGCAAATCTAGCTAGATCACCGTGTCAGAAAAACTCAGGTTGCTGTTTGCGGTTTCATTCATTGGTATTGGCGGAGCCAAACCGTGGCCATAGTCATCAAATCCTGGCAGGAGGTGACGAAAGATGCATTCCGTGCGCCAGGAGAACCTGCCTCTTGTGGATAGTTCGCATGAGTTTGTCGGAGCTGAGCAGGGCAACACCGGTGTTTCGGTGTTCCTATTCCATGGGAAGCCCGGATCGGGACCGGGGCCGCACCGGCATCCTTATGACGAGATCCAGTTCATCCGTGAGGGCCGGGGGGTTTGGACAGTCAGCGGCAAGACCTTCGAGGGCGGCGCGGGAGACATCTTTGTCATCAAGGCCGGCGAGATCCACAGCTTCAAGGCGGTTGGTGATTCACCGCTTGTGCAAGTCGACGTTCACCTCAGTCCGCGCTTCATCCAAGAGAACCTATAGAGCAGTGGTTGCAATGCAGCTGCGCCCGCTGCCCTCGGCAAGACGCAAGGGCTCTTTGTCAGTTGGCGATTAAATCGCCGTATTTCTCAAAATCCGCATCTCTGGGTCAGAACTTGAACTGGTCTGTTCTCGACAGTAATCTCGACAGAGCTGCTGTGGTGCGGTAGAACAGACTTCAATGAGCAATCGCACCAACTCACGGGAAGAATGGAAACAGGACATCGTCGAACGGCAGCACAACCTCACGCCTGCCGAAATCACTCGGACATCGCAGTTCCGCGCTTCCGGCCTGCCGAGGTCTGCGCCATTACCCATTTCCGTGCGGTGGATTTACGTTTGCGTCGGTGCGACTCTACTCGTAGTGGGGATTGGGGTCAGAGTAGCCTTTGATAAGCCCTTCTTGCTGGCGGTCGGCACCGCGTTTGCTGCTGTCGGATTAGTTGTGATGCTATCGGCAGTCCGATGGTCAGCCAAGTAGAGGGATAACTCGAGAACCAATATCACTCATCAGAGGGAGGTTCGTTCGGGGATTCGGGAGAAAAAAGGCGGGAAAAATTGAAAGGGCCGTGACATTGGTTATGCTCTAGCCGCCAGCTCCTGCGAGGGAGCCAACAACGTGGAAGCATGTACCGTCACAGCCCCTTGATGCGATCACTGCTTTCGCAGTTCCGAACCCCAACTGCCCCTCGCAGAGCCGTCGGTTTTTTCAGGTCCAGTTGCCGTGCGAGTCGCCCCGCCCGACTGATCACTCAGCCTACTTTGGACTGGCTCAGTGTTATTGTGCCAACCCTTTCGACCGTCGACGATGCAAAGTTACCAGAGTAACAAGAAAAGTCAACGCAAACTATTGGTGCAGTGGCGTGGGCTAAGCCTGTGCAAAAAGGAAACCGCAAATGGTTGTAATGTAGAAGCTTAGTTTCGCCAAATTTTATTAGGTACGACTTTTGCACAGAAAATGTCACAGGTAGTGAGGGCAACCGCAAAACGCTGAAAGGGAACCAAATAATCGTCTTGACGCTAACGAGCGTTAGGGTCACAGTGCAGAGTACAGCGAGAAAACCCGAAGTGACCGCAGAATTAGTGGCCTATGTGGACGGTGGATGCCTGGGAAATCCGGGGCCGTCGGGCATTGGGGTGGTCATCAGCGGACTCGCGGAGGGTCCGGTCCGCATCGCCAAGTGGATTGGGAATCAGGACAATAACGTTGCCGAGTACGCGGCCTTGATGGAAGCGCTGCAGTACGCGGTGGCGCTCAAGGCGCGGAAACTGCACGTCTATTCGGATTCGCAGGTTGTCGTGCGGCAGATGACGGGAGAATATGTCTGCCGCAGTCCTCGTCTTTATTCCCTGCACTGGACCTGCCGGAAGCTGGCGCGGTCGCTGAAGTTTTCCATCTCGCATGTGAAGCGGGAATTCAACGCGGAGGCGAACCGGCTGGCGCAGTCGGCGCTGAAACGGCGGAGAAGGTAGAGCGGTCCGGTTTGGCCGTTTTTGTCGACCTGCGGTTTCTTTCGCCCCTACGGGCTACGTCGTCTTCTGCTGCTTCACCCACAGCTTGCGCTGTGGGCTGCATTCTTTCGCCGCTTCGCGGCTGCGTTTTCTGCTGAACTCGTTTTCACGGTGTCGCACGCGTACTGAGCACTGATCGCTGAGAGCTGACGGCTGATGGCTGACAGCTGCTTACGCACTTTTGGCTTAGCACCTCTGCGCGGGGAAATTCTTGACACCTCGTTCGGGGCGAGCGAGACTCCAAAGTTAGACCTTTTTACAACTGAAATGCATTCGGCGCAGAAGGGTTGCGTCGACGGAGCAGACTTTTGCAGCAGAACCATCCAACGCGGAATGCGCAGGGCATCGGCGGTCTGGCGGCGATGCGCGCGGAGGCCGCTCTGAACTCTTCAGTACGTTTTCCGGGTGAGGATGGAGGACGGACGCTGGCGGAGATGGCGCAACGCGATCTGGATGCCGCGCTGCAACTGCTGGCCGACCGGGCACAATTCATCACGGGGGCGAGCGGGGCGGCCATCGCCTTGCGGCGCAATGGCAGGAATGACATGCTGTGCCGCGCCAGCGCGGGATCAAATGCGCCGGAGTTGGGCGCACTGCTGTCGACCGAGTTTGGGTTGTCGGGGGAGAGTGTGCGGACGCGGCAGCTTCTCCGCTGTGACGATGCGGCGCGGGATGCGCGGGTGAATCAGGACGCATGCCGCCGGCTGGGGATCGCTTCGGTAGTAGTGATGCCGGTGGTGAACGACGACGAGGTGCTGGGCGTCTTCGAACTTTTTTCGGGGCAGGCGAATGCGTTTGGCGATCGCGATCTGTCGGCGGTGCAGCGGCTGACCGAGATGGTGGAGACGGCGGTGCGGCTGGCGAATGCCTCCTTAAGTTTGCCGCAACGGTTGGAAACTGCGCAGGTGCCGGCTGAGGCCCCCGGCGATGCTTTAGAGAAAAAGAGCGTTGCGGAAACGATCGAAGAAACGTCGGGCGAGATTCTCGACGAGGAGATTTTGCTGGATGCGCTCGAAACGCCGGCGGTGACGGCGCAGAGCGCGATCGATGGGGCGGCGAGCCAGTCGTCGTTATCCTCATCCTCACCCTCATCCGTAGACCCAGACGCGGACAAGATTATCGAGACGAGTCCTGCTTTGCCGCAGAAGGACGGATCGGCAAAGCCGGCGGCAGCCACGGTTGAGGTGGCGCCGTCGGATGGAGCATCCGGTTCCAGCGTCGGTGCTGTTGCGGGCAAGGTCGAAGTGGCGCAGAAGCCGTTGTTCTGGTCGGCGGCGATGAATGCGGAGGCGGAATCGGAGAAGGCCGGAGATCTCGGTCAGAGCCATGTTCCGCCGGTGCTGCGCGGGCTGCGCAAGTGCGAGGCTTGCGGATTTCCGATTTCCGGCGGACGTACGCTGTGCGTGGAGTGTGAAGAGAAAAAGTGGCGCGGCCAGCTGAAGAAGCCGCCATCGCTTACGGGAGCGATTCCGGAAGTCGCTTCACGAAAGCCCGAAGGTCAGGCCTTTGCGGCTGCGGCTCAGTCGATTACCGGTGCGGCTTCGTCGGTGCCGGTGGCAGGTTATGCCTCCGCGAGCATGGTTCAGGCTGCGACGACGACGGAGCGGAAGGAACAGCCGGAAGATCCGCCCGCGGTGAAGTCGGCTGCGCCGGAAGCGGTACCGCCGGTAATTTCCGCGGTCGCAGAGAATCCGGCTCCGCATCTGGTTTTGAGCGCCGGGCTGGAGCCTTCGCAATCCTGGCTGGCTCGGAACAAGTACATCGTGGGCGTTCTGCTGGCGGTCGCGGCTGCGGTGACGGCTGTCTTTTTGCTTCGATAGACCGCCAAGAAATCCAGGGACTTTCCCGACCGTGCGAAAGTCAAAAGCCTAACCGCAGAGGACGCTGAGGTTCCGCGGGGTTCGCTGAGGAACCCTTGGGTGCGGGCTCGCATGTGATTGCGGCGGAACGTCAAAAGCTTAACCGCAGAGGACGCTGAGATTTTCGCGGAGTTCGCTGAGGAGCCCTTGGGTGCGGGCAAGGTGGCCTGCGGCGGAAACTCGCTCGGGAACCCTTCGGGACGGGGGGCAGAGTGGGCTACTACCCCGCTTGAAGTCCTTGACAACACAGGTAACTCTGCTAAAGTTCGAAGAAAGGTTGCATGATCCGAAACGATCCGCAGGTGCCCATGAAAAACGTCTATGAAGTGTTGCGGCAGAAGGAAATGGAACTGACCCGGTTGGAGAAGGAAGTGGAGGCGTTGCGGCTGGTCGCGCCCCTGCTAAACGAAGAGAAGGAAAACGGGGAAGCAGTTAAGTCGGCGTTGCCGACCGCGGTCAACGGACCGCAGGCGACGGCCCGGATCGCGGTCCCGTCGACACCATCGATTCCGGCTCCGCAGCCGGTGCGGGCCGCGGGATGGGAAGATACGGCGAAGCGCTGGCCGTAAAAGCGAAACCGAAAGCAGCGTCAAGATCGCGCCGATTGGCGCGAGACAGATTTGTTCCTCGCAGCCCGGGACCAGTCCCGGGCTGTTTTATTTGTCGCTTGTTCTAGTCTAGTTGGTCAGAGTTTCCTGGTCTGCGACGCACTGCCACTTCCCATCGCGCTTGATCCAGGTGTCGGTAAATCGTCCATGATGTACGAAGGGCTTGCCGCTGATGGTGCCTTTGGTGCGATAGGCGCTGGTTACGATGGCGGTGTCGCCGTATAGGTAGACGGTCGGGTCGGAGTTGGAAATCTCCTCAGGATTGAAAGAAAGATCCTTCATGTCGGCAAGGTACTGAGACCTGTTCTGGAGGACGCCGTGGTGATCGACGCTGATGAAAGTGTCGGCCAGAATCTCGGATGCGGCGTTGGCGTCGTGGTGGATCTCAGCCTGATTCCATGCGCTCTCCAGCGCGAGGATCAAGCTTTTGTCGCCCGATTTATCCGAATTGTTCTGGGCAAAAGCGAGCAGGGGTAATAACAGGAGGAGAAACCGCATACGCGTCATGAACACCTCTCCAGTTGTGCGGGTTGTCGAGTTGGATGGATCGGAGCCCAGCGGCCAAACGAGCCCATATTCGTTAGTAGTAACCGCGTTACGTGTCAGATTCTACTCGCTGCGCAGAAAGACTGGTTATGCACCCACGATCTCTCGCAAGGCCGCCAGCAGGCGGTCGACTTCTTCAGACGTGTTGTAGTGGACGAGGCCGATACGCAGGAAGCCTCCGGATTTTTCTACGTCGAAATGCTCGGTGAGGTTGAGAGCGTAGTAGTTGCCGTCCCAGGTGAAGAAGCCGCGGTCGCCGAGTTTGGTGGCAAGTTCGAGCGGCGTCTGGCCTTCGACGCGCACCGCGAAGGTCGCGCAACGCTCCTTGAAGCGGGCGGGTTCGGTGATGCCGTAGATCTTGAGGCCGGGAATTTTCTTGAGGCCGGTCATCATGTGTTCGACGAGGGCGCGCTCGTGCTGGTGGATGGCGGCGTAGGCGGCTTCGATGGCGGCGCGGCGGGTGGTGAGTTCGGGTCCGTGGTTCCCACCCTTCGAAAATCGCGAAGGGTGGGGCACCCTTTCCATCGTATTTCGTCCCAGGTCGGCGATGTACTCGACGCAGGCGGCGATTCCGGCGATGCACTCGTGATTCAGCGTGCCCCACTCCCAGCAATTCGGAATCGCGTCGGTGTTTGGACGAACCTTGTAGGGACGCAGGCGCTTGAGGTGCTCGCGCTTGCCGAAGAGGACACCCATGTGCGGTCCGAAGAATTTGTAGGTGGAGCAGGCGAGGAAATCGCAGTCGAGGTCGGCGACGTCGATCAGGCCGTGGGGGCCGTAGTGCACGGCGTCGATGTAGGCCAGGGCTCCGGCTTTGTGCGCGAGTTCGACAACTTGTTTGACCGGATTGATGGTGCCGACGGCGTTCGAGGCGTATCCCACAGCGACCAGCTTCGTTTTGTCATTGATCTTTGAGGCGAGGTCGGCGAGGTCGAGAGTGCAATCTTCGTCATTGATTTCGGCGATGCGGACCGTGACGCCACGGTCTTCCGCCATAGCGGTCCAGGTGGAAAAATTGGCGTCGTGATCGAGACGAGTGAGGACGATTTCGTCGCCCGGCTTGAGTTCGCGGCCAAGGGCGCGGGAGATGGCGAAGGTCAGCGTCGTCATGTTGGGACCGAAGGCGATTTCGTCGGCGCCGCAGTGCAGGAAGTCAGCCAGGGCGGCGCGGGCTTCGGCGATCATGGCGTCGGTGTGGCGGCTGGTGGCGTAGGCTCCTCCGGTGTTGGCGTTGTCGCGGCGCAAGTAGTTGGCGATGGCGTCAATGACGCGCTGCGGGACTTGCGTTCCGCCGGGCCCGTCGAGGAATGTGGCCGGATGTCCGTTCACCGTTTGCGCGAGCGAAGGGAACTGGGAGCGGACGTAGGTGAGATCGAGGGCGGGAGCGGTTTCGGTCAAGGGCATGTCTTATTTTTTATCATGAGCGCAGTCGAAAACCCCACGAAACGCTCCGCCGATTCGGCGGGAGATCCCTTCGACTGCGCTCAGGGCAGGCTCTTTGCTCCGCCTGAAGAGCGCCTCCGCGCAGGATGACGCCGGTGGGTGAGTGCCGCTGAATCAACGGACATTGCCCCGAACCGCTTGAAGAGCCGCCGCGCTGACATGACCCCTCCGACTGAGGCTTTAGCGCAGCGCGGACGGGACGCCCCGCGACAGCCGGCGGGACGCCGGCGCTACGGTTTCACTGCTCGCACGAAATCGGCTAGCAGGCCGTAGGCCGTCGCATACAGGCCGGGATTTTCTTCGGTGATGGCCAGGCCGGGGAAGATGTCGGTTTCGAAATAGATGTAGGACGATGTGCCGGTGATACGCGCCATGGGTTCGCTGCTTCGGACTTTCTCAGGACCCACACTCGCTTGCACCTCGTTGCCGACGCGTTTGGCGCGGCAGACCAGCTTGAAGGGCCAGCCGTCGCGCTTGGCGGTGCGGACTGCGTTGGCGGTTAGGTCGCGGATGCCTTCGCGGGCGATTTGATCGAGGCGGATGGGAACGTCCACCAGGACGGTGATCAGCGCGGCGGTTTTTACGGCGGCGTCCCAGCCGTCGATGTCATGGGTGGCGTCGGTTTCGGCAATGCCGAGGGCCTGCGCTTTCTTCAGCGCTTCATCGAACGAGAGGCCCTGCTCCATCTCGCTGAGGATCACGTTGGTGGTCGAGTTGAGGATTCCGTGAAATCCCTGCAGATGAATCGCGGGGAGTTGGTCGAAGAAGGAGAAGATGGGGACGCCGTCCATCACGGTCGATTCGAAGAGGAAACGTTTGCCTTGCCTGGCGGCCAGGTCGCGAAGCTCGCGGTAGGCGTGCACGATGGGGCCTTTGTTGGCGGTGATGGCGTGGGCTCCGTGCTGGAGGGCGGCGCGGATGTGGTCGACGGCGGGCTGTCCGTTGTTCACATTGAGGGAGGTGGCTTCGAAGAGGATGTCGGCTTGGGCGGCGGCTAGCCAAGCTTTCACATTGTTGGACTGGCTATTGCCTTGCGCAAGGCTTGAGCTTCGTGGTGAGAGTTCGCGGGCAAGAGTGCCCGCGCCACAGAGGCCTTGTGGATCGGCGATCCAGCCCAGGCGGCGGGAAGCGATTCCAGTGATGCGGTATTCGATTCCGTAGCGGTCGCGGAGTTCGGCGGCGCGGTTCTCGAGGAGTTGGACCAGCGTGCGGTTGACGTTGCCGAAGCCGAGGAAGCAGAGCTTGTAGGTGCGAATAGAAGTCTCCTGCGGTCGTGCCGATGCCGAATGCGAGGGCGAGACGCCCTCACGACAGCCGGCGGGACGCCGGCGCTACCGGACCGCCGGGCACGCCGGAGTTAGCGGACAGGAGTGTCCGCTCCACATCTAAAGCTATCCCATCACGGTGGTGTGTTCGGGCGTGATTTTGTAGAGGACGCGAACTTCGCCGGGCTGGCCATAGGGATATTTATCGACGCCGAGATATTTCTTGGCCATCTTGTCGATGTGGGCTGAGGCTCCTTCTTCGGTAATTTCAACGACGCGTCCGCGAATTTCAACGTAGCGGTAGGGATTTTCGGGATCGATGACGGCCAGCGAGACGCGGGGATCGCGGCGAACGTTGCGGTCTTTTTGCCGTCCCCGAGCGGAGTTGAAGATCACGTGTTCCCCGTCGAAGTCGCACCAGACGGGAGTGACTTGCGGACGACCGTCGGGCATGAGAGTCGCGAGACTGGCGAACGCGCGCTTCTGGAACAGGTCTTTGTACTTCTCGGGGATGGCTTGCGACATGAGAGCCTCCATGAATTGAAGTGCAGATGAATTATAGAACGCGGGATCGGTAGCGGGAGGAATCTCGAGTTGCTGCCGCTTTTTAAGAACTTTGTTTAGAATTGCCCGTCTCTTTTAGCTTTGGAATTGCCGGGGCATCTGCTTGGCGATCGCGGCAGGTACGGTAAGAAGGAGAAACGATGAATTCAATTTCATTCCATCGGAATGCGTGTGCGCGGCGGCGGACGATCGTTTTCGCGCTGGTTGTGCTGCTACTGACGGTTGCGGCGGGATCGTGCTGGGCGAGCGCGGCGCAGAAATACCCGCCGACCATCGTCTTCATGACGGACTTCGGAGTGATGGACGACTCGGTCGCGATCTGCCGCGGGGTGATGTACGGCATCATGCCGGAGGTGCGGATTGTGGATCTGACGCACCAGGTCACGCCGTATTCCATTTTCGATGGGGCGCGTTATTTGTATGGTGCGACTCCGTATTTTCCGGCGGGAACAGTGTTTGTGGTGGTCGTCGATCCGACGGTGGGAAGCACGCGCAAGGCGATTGTGGCGCATTCGAAGCGCGGGCAATATTTCGTGCTGCCGGATAACGGGGTGATCACGCTGGTCGAGCAGCGTGATGGCATCGATGCGGTGCGGGTGATCACGAATCCGGAGTGGATGATCGGCAACAAGCTGTCATCGACGTTTCATGGGCGCGACATTTTTTCGCCTGTAGGCGCGCACCTGGCGCGCGGCGACGATTGGACCACGGTCGGGCCGGAGATGCCGGTGAAAGATCTGGTGCGGCTCGATCTGAAGATCGCGGACATTGACGCGAGCGGGCTGAATGCCATGGTGATTGCGACCGACGGGCCTTTCGGCAATCTGGTGACGAATGTGGATGCGGAAGATTTTTCGAAGCTGGGATACCAGCGCGGGCAGGACGTTCCAGTAAAGGTGGGCGACAAGGAATTGAAGATGAAGTTTGTGAAAACGTTCAGCGATGTGCCGCTGGGGCAGCCGCTGCTCTACATCGATTCCCGGGGACATTTGGGGATGGCGGTCAATCAGGATAGTTTTTCGGCGGTGTACGGGATTAAGTCGCCGGCGGAGCTAGTGATACCGCGGGCGGGGAAATAAGGCGGCGGTGGTGTGCCGGTTCCGCTCGCCTTCGGCATCGCGGGACAGCCGAGGCGGTTGTCGCCACATGAGTCGAGGATGCGCGGGACGGACCCTTCGACTTGATTGCATCCGTTGCTACATGAGCGTACACCTTCGCTCGCCTTCGGCGTCGCGGGACGGACGAATGCGTCCGTCGCCACATGCATTGCCCCATGAGTCGCTATGGGAGCGTGGCTGCTACTCGCGGGAGGACTGCGCGAAGCAGCGATTCGAATTTGGTTCTTACGCGCTCGCCGGTTTCCATCACTTCGGCGTGGGACAAGGGCTGGTCCAGGATTCCGGCGGCCATGTTTGTGACGCAGGAGATGGCTAGCACGTTCAATCCCATGTGGCGGGCCGCGATCACTTCGGCCACGGTTGACATCCCTACCAGATCGGCGCCGATGCGCCGCAGATATTCGATCTCGGCGGGAGTCTCATAGCTAGGGCCGAGCAGCGCGGCGTAAACGCCTTCATGCAACATCAGGCTCTGCCGGGCGGCCTCTTCGCGCGCGATCTCGCGAAAAGCGCGGGAATAGGCCTGCGTCATGTCGGGGAAGCGGACGCCGAAACGGTCGTCGTTGGCGCCAAGCAGCGGGTTGGTTCCTTGCAGGTTGATGTGGTCGCGGATCAGAACGAGCGCGCCTTGCGAGTAACCGAGGTTGATGCCTCCGGCCGCGTTGGTGAGGATTAGCACTTTGATGCCCATGCGGGCGAAGACGCGGATTGGGAAAGTAACTTCCTGGGGGGAATATCCCTCATATAAGTGGACGCGGCCTTGCATGGCGGCGACCGGTACGTTTCCGGCACTGCCGATGACGAGGCGGCCGGCGTGGCCGATCGCGGTGGATTGCGGAAAGGATGGGATGTCCGCGTAGGAGACGCGCGTGGCGTCGGAGAGCGAATCGGCGAAGGCGCCAAGTCCGGAGCCGAGGACGAGTCCGATCTGGGGACGCAGCGGGGTGCGGGTCAGGATTAATTGCGCGACGGAGTCGGCTAGTGTGAATTGGTCGGGCATGAGTTTCTCGAAATTAGTTTGTCGTCCTGGAGCGGATGCTCCGCGTTAGCGGAGCATCTACGCAGTCGAAGGATCTCTATGATCTCCAGCAACGTTTGTGGCTATAGGGATCCTTCGACTGCGCAAGAGTTCGCGTTCGCGAACTCTTGCTTCGCTCAGGATGACACTACAGCTCGGACGACAATGCAATTACAGATCGCCGTCGGCCAGGTTGCGGCCGTGGCCGTTGCGGTCCAGCCAATCATACAGAAATGTCTGGTAGAGATAGGAGGCGACGATTTCTTCGCCGAGCTCGTGGGTTTCGGTACAGATGAAAGGCAGGCGCAGGCCCGCGAGCACGGCGATGAGCGATTGCGTAATGCGATTGGGATTGGCGGCGCGGTAAGGATATTCGGATTTGATTTCTGTGAGAGAGGCAGTGACCACGAGCAAGCTGTGAGGAAGATCGGCCATGCGGCACAGGCGGTTGATGAAGACGGCGCGGTTTGTGGTGAAGGAGGAAATCAGATCAGCCAGATCCTTGCGCTCGACGGCGCAGGTGTCCTCCATGCCTTCCACGGAGTAATCGCCGAGGCGCAGGGCGCGGTGCTCGATGCGGGCGAACCATCCTTTGAAGCGGCGGAAGGACAGCGGATTTTGCTCGCGTGTGTCGACGATGACGACGGGCAGGGGAGTGTGAAGTTGCGTGCCACCGCGCTCGGCGAGGACCGGGAGCGGCGGGTGCGGGACGGGTGCGGTCATGGCGGTCCAGGCGAGCGGAGACGGGATGAGAGTGCGTTTGCGCGGCATGGGATCACCGACTAGAGGTCTGGAGTGGATTGTAATGCGTCGAGCGGGATGTGTGCCAAGGCGAACGGCCTTCACGCCTCAGGATAGCGAAGGAGGATGATGCCGGCGCGATTGCTCTGCTACATTATTTCCTTATGCTGAAGGCTCCCACCAAAACTACACGCAGCTTTGCCAGCGACAATAATGCAGGAGTGCATCGGGAAATTCTTGAAGCCATCGCGCGGGCCAATGACGGGCACGTGATTGCTTATGGCGACGACCGGTACACCCGTGCGGCTGTTGCCAAGTTCGAAGAACATTTCGGTTCCGGGATTGAGGTCTTCTTCACTTTCAACGGCACCGGGGCGAATGTGATCGGATTGCAGGCGCTGACGCGACCGTATCAGGCCGTGCTCTGCAGCGACTACGCGCATATCTATACCGACGAGTGCGGCGCGCCCGAGAAACATTTAGGAAGCAAGTTAATCCCGCTGGCGCACAATGACGGCAAAATTTCGCTCGACTCGGTGCGCCATGCCTATCACGGCATTGGCGACCAGCATCACGTGCAGGCGAAAGTTATCTCGATCACGCAAGCGACCGAGATGGGAACGGTTTACCAGCCGCAGGAAATTCGTGCGCTGGCCGAATTCGCCCATAAGCACAATATGTTTCTGCACATGGATGGGGCGCGCATCGCCAATGCCGCGGTCGGGCTTGGGCAAACTCTGCGGCAGGCTACGCGCGATCTGGGCGTGGATGTGCTTTCGTTTGGCGGAACGAAGAATGGAATCATGGGCGGGGAGGCGGTGGTTTTTTTCAATCCATCGCTCGGTTCCGACTTTCTTTACCTGCGTAAACAGGGGATGCAACTGGCTTCGAAGATGCGTTTTATTGCGGTCCAATTCGAGGCTCTGCTGACCGATGATCTGTGGCGGAAAAGCGCTGAGCATGCCAATCGTATGGCGAAAGTGCTGGAGGCTGAGGTCGCAAAGATTCCGCAGGTGCGAGTGGTATGGAAAGTTGAGGCCAACGGGGTGTTCGCGCAGATTCCACAGCACGCGATCGAGAAGATCAAGGAGCGCTACTTTTTTTATCCATGGATTGAAGACGAGGGCATTGTCCGCTGGATGTGCTCGTTCGATACGACCGAAGAGGATGTAAGGGAGTTCGTCAATTGCGTGGCTGAGGCGGTGAAGGGCTGAACCGACGGTCCTGCCGGGCTATTGCTTTTTGCGTCGCCGTTGACTACATTGGCCCTCTCCAGCGTTGTTTTTGTCCCAGTGCAGAGGAACCCGGGAGTCACTCATGAACGGGAAGTGGTTGAGCGTGATTGCTCTGGTGGTCGTTGCTAGTGTGCTGATCACGGTGTCGAGTTGCGGGCGAAGCCAGGAGTTGGTATCGATCCAGGTTCAGCCCGGAACTGAGACGTTCGGCGAGTCCAATATTCCAGTTGCCCAGGATGCGGGACTGCAGGTGCAACTGCGGGCGCTGGGCACGTATATTCATCCGCCGGTCACCAAGGACATCACCAGCGAGGTGACGTGGAACTCGAACGACACGCAGATGATGACGGTGACTCCGGCCGGATTGCTGACGGCGACGGGGGATACTTGCGGAGCGACGTTGGTTTCGGCGACATTAACCACGAACTCCAGCGCGGGCGGACTTTCTTCTTCCGGAGCACTGGTTACGGGATACATGACCGGGAACGTGGTGTGCTTCACGGGATCCGGCAGCGGCGGAGGCTCAGGTTCAGGGCTGGTACTTACCCTAACCTTTGCGGGAAGCGGGGCCGGCAACGTGACCAGTAGCCCTTCGGGCCTGAGCTGTACGAGTGCACAGCCTTGCCTGGGTCAGTTCGTCACGGGCTCTACGGTACTGCTGACGGGGACGCCAACGGGTTCGTCGACATCGGTGAGTTGGTTGGGTTGCGATACGCCAACGACTACGAATCCGTGTTCGGTTACGATGAACGCAAACCGCACGGTTACGGCAACCTTCAATTAGAACTTTCCCGAGTTATTCCTGCTCGCCCAGCAGCTTCTGCAGAGTGGGCTTGTGCTTTTCCGGCTTCTTCTTTTTCTCGATGACAATCTTTTCTGCCGGAGGCGAGCCGACGCGCTCGCGAGCTAATTCCTTTACGGCGGTGACGGCACGAAAGCGCTTCGCTTTTTTCTTTCGGGACATGGACTTCGTCTCGGTGCATCCGGGCTCGCATTGAGTGTAACCCGATTGCGGCAGGCGTCCCGGTTGCGAATCCCGGGTTCACAAGTATGCAATAATTCTTAAGGGAACGCCGTCGATAGTAGTGATGCGGCGCGAAAACTATGGAAGAACGCGATTTTTTTGACGAGCGGCAAGAGAAAAAGCCAGCCTCGCTGAATTGTCCTCATTGCCACCAGGCGGCGGAGTACGAAGTGACCTGGATTGTGCGCACCAAGAAGCGGCAGCTTGGGGGACGCGCCGATGAGCGGGACCGGGCGCGGTTCGCGAAGTTCCGATCTTACATGGTGCGCAAGGACGACGTGATGGCCTGCAAAAATATGCGCTGCCGCAAGCGGTTTGACATTTCGGGGCAGTCGACGGTCATCACGGAGTAGGTCTGCGCCTTCTGTGCGGAGCACTCGAAGTCTGCGAATGAGCGCGGTCGCGGTCTTCTCCCGCTGAAAAATCTCCTCATCTTTTTTTTCTACATTTTTGTCTACGTCTGATCGTGAGCACCGGCGGTTACGACGGTTTGTGACTTGCCTTGACCAAAGCGACGAAACCGGCGGACGTATTCAGGGCGAGGACTCCATAGGTCCTTCGCTTCGCTCAGGATGACAAGCGCGCTCAAGATGACAAGCGGGCGGGCTACGGGATGACGCTGGGGTCGTGGGCGAACTCGGAGTGGAGTATCTCCGGCAAGCCTTCCAGGCCGGATTCCTTGGCTTCGCGCTGGGCGAACGCGATTAGTTCCTGTTCGCACTCCGGGGGGAGTGGGTGGCGTTCGTAGCCGGAGAGCAATTCTTCCACTCGCTGGCGAGCGCGTTGCAGGATGCCGGGGTCAGTGCCATCCATGGCCGGTAGTCCGCGATCAATCACGCTCGAGGGGAAGTGCTGTTCCTGACGAAAGAGCGAGCGCGTTTCCTTCAGCTTCAGGAAATCGCCGTGAAGGCCGGTTTGCGCGAACATGGCGACGGCGAGGGAATCGCCACGCGGCTCGATGCCTGCGATGAGGCGCTGGGCGGACGCGATGGCTTCGGCGTCGATGACCAGCTTTTCGATGCTGTGGCAGGCGAGGAAGTCGAGCATGCCTGCACCGGAGATCATGTTGATTCCGGTGAGCGCGCCAAGCACGGCCGACATTCCGCTTTCCATTTCCACCTGGGCGTCGATCACGCGGCCGTCTCCGGCAACCATGTAGGCATGCGTGGGCAAGCCGAGATATTTTCCGACTTGCGCGCAAGCTACATCGAGCATGGCGGTTTCGATGGCTCCCATGGGAGTCTTGCCGGTGCGCATGTCGAAGATGGCGGGTGCGCCTCCCCAAACGATGGGGGCGCCGGGCTGCGCGAGCTGATGAATAGTGATGCCGCTGATGCATTCGGCGGCGTGCTGCACGACGGAGCCCGCGAGAGTGACGGGTGCAGTCGCGCCTGCCAGAGGCATGCTCACGATTTCGGCGGGAACTCCGGCGCGAGCCAGGTCGACCAAATTGTGCGACGCGAACTCGGACCAGTTCAGAGGCGGCGAAGGGCAGACGTCGAAAATGGCTCGCGGATTCTTGCGCAGGGCATCGCGGCCTCCGCTTGCGATGGCGAGCAAATCGATCAGAGTGTGCAAGCTGGCGGCGGAGAAGGCTCCGGTGACGATGGTCTTTTCGGAGTACCAGAGAACGAGCAGAAGACGGTACCAGTCGCCGATCTCCTGAGGAATGTCGTTGCAGACCATGGCCGTCGATTGAGCGGCGAACTGCGGGAGCATCTCAGCAACCTGCACCAGGCGGACGAGGTCGGCCGACAGGGCGGGGCGAGGCAGCTGGGTTGCGGGATCGAGAATGTTGAGGCACGATGAGCCGGGATCGAAGTGAACGCTGTCTCCGCCGTAAAGGACTGCGCGGTTGCCGTGGCGATCGTAGAGGCAAAAGCCGCGCGGCACGAGATCGAGAAGACGCCGCGCCAGGACTTCGGGGATGTGCGCGACACCCTCTTTCACGGTGATGCCGGCGCCGCGGAGCAGATCCTCGACGTAGGGCGCGACCCGCACTCCGGGGTCCTCGATGAGCTGGAAGGCTTCTTCGAGGATGCGTTCGATCAGCGGCTTGTCGAGCAGTTCGAATTTCGGCTTCATATTCTTAATTGCTCAACGTGTCATTCCGTCTCTAACGACGTTGTACTCTGTCAAGCGAATTTTGCCCACACTCCGGCGTGGACGCCGAAAGCAGCGCCATTTCGCTCTCGTAGAACGTTTTTGATGTCCAGACCAAGCTCGTCACTCGATTCAATCTTGCAGCGGGACCTCAGGTCCCACCATCCATCTCTTCGGTACTTGCGCCCACGATTATTCACTTCGATCTCCCTGACGCTTCAGGGAGGCAGGCTGCCCACTCAAGCGCTCGGCTCCGTTACTCGCCGGCCACAGAATGACTCGGGCTCACCTGCATGACGGCCTGATAGAGTTGCGCGTACGTCCAGTCTTCGCGCAACATCAGGTACAACCGCGTGGCTAATTTTCTGGCCACGGCCACCTTGGCGAGGCTGCGATTCTTGCGCACCGCCAGGCGGCGATAGAAGCGTTTCAGTTGCGGATCGTAACGCGCCGCCGTCTGTCCCGCTTCCACCAGCAAAAAGCGCAGAAACGAACTGCCCTGTTTGCTGATCCTGCCCAGCCGCTGTTTTCCGCCGCTGGAATCTTCGCTCGGAATCAGGCCAAAATAACTGCCCACTTGCTTGCCCGATTCGAATCGTTCCGCCGGCCCCAGGGTCAGCACCATGGCCAACGCCGTTACCGGTCCCACTCCTGGATGCGTCATCAGCCGCACCGCCTCCGGCCGCTGCCGCGCTTCTTCCCAGACGCGCCGGTCCAGCTCGCTGATTTCCGCTTCCAGCCCGTCCAGCGCTTCCAGCAACCGCTTGCGCCGCTCGGCCGCGTAGGGCAGCAAGGGCAACTGCTCCAACTCCGCGCGCCCTGCTTTGCTCCACAGCTTGCGTTTTTTCTGCACCCCGTGACTCAGCGCCATGGCCTGCAGCTGATTCTTCGTACGGGTCCGCGCTTGCACCTGCTTGTGGCGATGCACCAGCAACTGCCGCACGTCCCGCACCTGCAGACTCGGCACCCAGATCTGCGGAAACCGGTCTTGCCGCAACAACTCCAGCAGATGCTCCGCGTCCCTCCGGTCCGTCTTCTGCTTGCGCACTACGCTGGCCCGGATCTTGGCGGCATCGCCGAACCACAACTCGAAGCCCAGTTCCGCCAGCAGCCGCTCGAACCACGGATAGTGCCCGCAAGCCTCCATCCCCACCCGCACTTCCTGGCCCGCCAGCGACCGGTAAAACTGCTCCGCTTCGGCACGGTGCTGCAACCGCTTTTCTTGAATCTCTCCCGTTCGATTGTCAAAGATCGCGACCTGCTGAAACCCAGGATGGAAATCGCATCCTATAATCAACATGACGTTGGCTCCTCTCACGAGCCTTGGTCTTGGTTCATCGCATACCAATCTACTCGCGACGGGCCAACGTCGTTATGCAATCAAGCATAGCGAGGAATCCCTACCCCCTCAGATACTCTCCGGGCATAGGGATTCTTCGACTCCGATGGCCCTGCGCTTCGCGCACGGCCATCTCCGCTCAGAATGACAAAATAAAAGCACACTACACGGCCATCTCCGCTCAGAATGACAACGCATTAAATGTCTAGCGGCGTCGCCGCTGGTTGCTTCTGCTGCATCAGTTCACGTGCCAGCGCGACCGCGCTCATGGCGTCTTTGGCGTAGCCGTCGGCGCCGATTTCGTCGGCCCAGCGACGGGTGACGGGAGCGCCTCCGACCATGATTTTCACTTGCGAACGCAGGCCTGACTTTTCCAAAGCTTCGATGACGCTTTTCTGATTGCGCATGGTGGTCGTCAGCAGCGCTGAGACGCCAACGATGTCCGCATTGAGTTCGCGCGCTTTGGCGGCAAACTTTTCGCCAGCCACGTCGACTCCAAGGTCGTGGACGCGGAAGCCGTGCGCAGTGAGCAGGGTTCCGACAAGAATTTTTCCGATCTCATGAATGTCGCCCTTGGTCGTGCCGAGCACCACGGTGCCGGCCATGGGGCGCTCGGTACCGAGTTTGCGCAGTTCGGGGTCGAGAATGGACATGGCGGCGCGCATGGCTTCGGCCGAGGCCATCATGTCGGGGAGAAACATCTGTCCACGGGCGAATTGTTCACCGACCTCGTGCATGCCGGGGACGTAACCGTTGTGGATGGCATCGAGCGGAGCGGTGCCGGCGGCGAGGGCCTGCTGCGCCAGGCTGGACGCGGTGTCGGGAGCGCCGTCGATGATGCTTTGCCGCATGGCGGAAAAGGTGTCGGAGGGCATAAGAGTGTCTCGGTCATGCTGACGTGTGGGAGCGGCCGCAGTCTGTGATTGAGATCACAAAGTGGAAACTTGTGGGCATTGTGGAGGCTTCCCGCTCACTGCAGGCTCCGAGTGAGGGAGATCCCTCCGTCGGCTGAACTGCGCCGCCGTTCGGGATGACACCTCGATGACAACCTAAGAATCCAAAACGCTTTACTACAGGTGATTCTGTGTATTTCCGCCTACGGGCTCGCTCATTTATACTTATGCTTTTGTCGGAGCTGCCCGGAGTCACAAGGAGCCATTGTCTTGAAAATTCTGGTTTGCATGAAGCAGGTGCCGCAGAAAGATGCGCCGCTGAAGTTGAACGAAGGCGGCACGTGGATCCGCGAAGATGTTTCGTATGAAGTGAACGAGCCGGACGCCTATGCGCTGGAAGAGGCGCTGCGCCAGCGGGAAAAGCACAAAGGGGAAGTGGTGGTGATTACGAGCGGTCCGGCGCGGGCGCAGCAGGTGTTGCGCGAGGCTCTGGCCAAGGGTGCGGATCGGGCGATTCACCTCGAAGATGATAAGTTCGTCGGTCTGGATGCGCTGAACACCGCGAAGGCGATCGCGGCGGCGATCAAGGACGAACAGTTCGACCTCATCTTCACCGGGCTGCAATCGGACGATTACGGATATGCGCAGACGGGCGTGATCCTAGCTGAGTTGCTGGGATGGCCGCACGCGACCATCATCATGCAGATTGAGAAGACCGACAGCGGGATTCGCGTGAAGCGCGAGCTCGAAGCGGGATACTTCCAGTTTGTCGATATGCCCACGCCGGCGGTGCTGACGATTCAGTCGGGCATCAACAAGCTGCGCTACGCCACGCTGATCGGCATCAAGCAGGCGAAGAACAAGCCGCTGCGGAAGGTGGCGCTGGCCGAAGTGCAGGCGGCGCTGGGAGAGAATCTGCAGAAGATCGAGAAGCTGTATGTTCCGCAGAAGACGAAAAAGACAGAGCATATTGATGGGCCTCCGGCGGAGATTGCGAAGAAGCTGGTGGATAAGCTGAGGAATGAACTGAGAGTGCTGTAAGTGTGGCGCGGGCACTCTTGCCCGCTAGCCGAGCTTCGCTCGGCCGGACAGCCGAGGGCGGCTGTCCCCGCATGCTGAGAACCGAGAACTGAGAACTTCATTATGGCCGATACGATCCTTGTCGTTGTGGAACAGCGCGAAGGGAAACTGAATCGCGTTTCGTGGGAAACCATCACCGCTGGGCAGGCGATCGCGGCGGCAACCGGCTGGACGCTGGAAGCGGCTGTGGTCGGCGGCGCAGCGGCATCGATTGCGGCGGAAGTGGCCGGGAAGAAAGTCGCGAAGGTGTATGCCGTCGAGTCGGCGAAGCTCGAGCCATACACGCCTGACGCATTTGCCGCCGCGCTCAAGCAATTTCTGGCGACGAAGCAGCCGAAGCTGGTGCTGATGCCGCATACCTACCAGGTGCGAGACTTTGTGCCGAAACTCGCTACCGCCATGGGCCGCACGGTGATCAGCGACTGCATCGGGTTCAAGCATGAAGGCGGGAAGCTGGTTTTCACGCGGCAGATGTTTCAGGGCAAGCTGGCGGCGGATGTCAGCTTTACGAGCGACGCTCCGTGGTTCGCGACATTTCAGAACGGCTCGTTCCGCGGAGATAAAGCCGAGGCTGGCGCCAGCGCGGCTCCGGTGGAGACAGTGAAGGTTGACATCGCCGACGGCGTGATTCGCAACAAGCCGCAGGAAGTCTTCAAAGAAGCCAAGCAGGCGGTCGACCTGACGCAGGCGGAGATCATCGTGGCCGTCGGCCGCGGGATCAAAGAGCAAAAGAATATCGAGATCGCGAGGCAGCTTGCGGATGCGCTGGGCGGAGATCTCGCGGCGTCGCGTCCCATCTGCGATTCGGGATGGCTGCCGATGGACCGCCAGATCGGATCGTCGGGACAGACGGTTGCTCCGAAGCTGTATCTCGCTTTGGGGATCAGCGGGGCAATTCAGCACATCGTCGGGATGAAGGGCTCGCGGGCAATCATCGCAGTGAATAAAGATTCAGAGGCGCCGATTTTCGAGATTGCGGATTACGCGATCGTCGGGAATCTGTTCGACATTGTGCCGCCGCTGATTGAGGAAGTTAAGAAAGTGAAGGCGGGAGGATAGGCGCTCCCCGCGAAAGGCTTTAACCACAAAGGACACTAAGGAGCACTAAGGAAACACAGCGCCACGGATTTTCACGGATCACGATCTTTTCATCTCGTGGGGTTATCCGTGGAGTCCGTGTAAATCTGTGGCTGGCTTTTATGCTTGTTTTTCGCAAACCGATTGAAGGTGTGGAGCGGCCGCAGATGCCGGCTGACGTGGTTATTGTCGGCGGCGGCCCGGCTGGGATGGCTTGCGCTCTGCGGCTCGCGCAACTGATCGATGCGCATAATGTGGCGCATCCCGATGCGCAGCTCAGCAAAGAAAATATCTACGTGCTCGAAAAGGCGCGCGAAGTGGGACAGCACTGCCTGTCGGGGGCGCTGCTCGATCCGCGGTCGATGCGCGAACTGCTGCCGAAGTTTGAGAAGGAAGCGCCGCTCGACGCCAAAGTTACTAAGGAAGGCGTTTACTTTCTTACCGAGAAAGGTAAATTCAAGTTCCCGATTACGCCGCCGTTTCTGCGCGACCACGGCAACTACGTCATCTCGCTGAACCGGTTTGTGAAGTGGATGGGCGGCAAAGTGGAAGAGACCGGCATCACCGTGTTCACCGGATTCGCTGGATCGGAACTGCTTTATGACGGAGACCGCGTCACCGGCGTGCGCACCGACGACAAGGGCGTTGATAAAGAAGGACAGCAGAAATCGAATTTCGAGCCGGGCTACGACCTGCAGGCGAAAGTTGTGATTCTTGCCGAAGGCCCCCGGGGATCGCTGACCAAACAACTGATTCAGAAATTTGATCTCGCGAAGAATGCGAATCCGCAGACGTATGGCGTCGGGGTAAAGGAATTGTGGGAAGTGCCGTCAGGGCGGATTGCGGCGGGCGAAGTGATTTATACGCTGGGCTGGCCGCTGACGACGAAAGAATATGGCGGCGCGTGGATTTACGGGGCGCCCGGCCATGGAACGACGGACAACGTCGTGTCGCTGGGCTTCGTCACGGGCCTCGATTATGCCGATCCGCGGCTGGATCCGCAGCGCGTGCTGCAGGAGTTTAAAAAGCATCCGTTTGTGGCGAAGCTGCTTGAGGGCGGCAAGATGATTCGCTACGGCGCGAAGTCGATGCCTTACGGCGGCTGGTGGGCGATTCCGCCGGTGGCCGGTAACGGATGGATGATTCTCGGCGATTCGGCGGGCTTCCTGAATTCGGCTCGGCTTAAGGGGATTCATCTGGCGATCAAGAGCGGGATGCTGGCGGCAGAAACTGCATTTGATGCGCTGACGAAAGACGATTCGTCGGCAGCTACGCTCGGGGCATTCCAGAAGAAAGTTGAATCGAGCTGGATCAAAGAAGAACTGTGGAAAGTGCGCAATCTACATCAGGGATTCGAGCACGGCATGTACGCGGGCATGTTCCACACGGGACTGCAGATGATCACGGGCGGGCGCGGCTTGCGCAACCGTTATCCCGCGGTGGCCGGATACGAGCGGATGGACAAGTTGTCGGAATTGCCGGCGGACGGCGGAGCGGAAAAGCATCTGATCGGACCCGCGAAGGGCGACGGCAAGCTGACATTCGATAAGCTCACGGATCTTTATCACTCGGGCACGAAGCATGAGGAAGACCAGCCCGCGCATCTGGTCATCCACGACACGAATGTGTGCAACACGAAATGCGTGAAAGAATTCGGCAGCCCCTGCCAGAATTTCTGTCCCGCGAATGTGTACGAGATGGTTGACGATGCTAGCCAGCCCAATGGCAAGCGCATCAGCCTGAATCCGTCAAATTGCGTGCACTGCAAGACCTGCGACATAGCCGATCCGTACCAGATCATCACGTGGGTGCCGCCAGAGGGCGGCGGTGGTCCGAATTACGACGGGATGTGACGGCTAAGAAGAACTTCTTTGCCACGGATTTGCGCGGATTTCCACGGATTAAACCCAGGAGTTGCTGTCGGGGTCGGGATCTGTTTTTTGTTACTCATCCTGCTATCCTGCTGCCGAGGCTAGCATGCGGCTTAGACAATTCCTCCACGCTACTCAACTTCTATCGGTGATACTCATTGCGCTTTCCGGTTTCGCTCAGCAAGCGCCGCCGTCCATCCCTCCGACCGGTTTTCCGGGGCTTGACCAGTACCGGGCTTCGCGCATTGCGGTGTTTACCGACGACTACGGAGAGCTGAAACGTTATCGCGAGGCGAACGCCGCGCTCGGTGCGCCGAAGGCGGGAGAGAATCGCGTTGTGTTTTTTGGCGACTCCATCACCGACATGTGGAAGCTGGAAGATTCGTTCCCCGGCAAACCCTACATCAATCGCGGCATCGGAGGGCAGACCACGCCGCAGATGCTGGTGCGCTTTCGCCAGGACGTGATCGATCTGCATCCCAAGGCGGTGGTGATTCTGGCGGGCACGAATGACATTGCCGGCAATACCGGGCCGATGCGCAATGAGGACATCGAGGCGAATTATGCTTCGTTTGCCGAATTGGCGCGCACGCACGGAATTCGCGTGGTGTATTCGTCGGTGCTGCCCGTACACAATTACACCGAGCAGTCGAAGGATTTTTTTGCGCAACGGCCGCCAGCGCGAATTCTCGAGCTCAATGCGTGGCTCAAGGATAACTGCGCCAAGAATGACATCGTGTATCTCGACTATTTCTCGGCGATGGTCGACGACAAAGGCCTGATGAAGAAGGATCTCGCCGATGATGGGCTGCATCCGAATGCGGCCGGGTTCAAGCTGATGGCGCCGCTGGCTGAGGCGGCGATCGAGAGAGCACTGTCGAATCCGAAACCTTGAATCCTCTTTCCTTCCGGCATCGTCCTATAATGTGAAAGTGGTTTCCGACCGCCTTGGCCTTTGGGCATACCCGGGCTGCGGCGGCGAGGGAGAGAGTTCGCGGACGAGGGCCCCTTCGACTTCGCTCAGGGCAAGGTTCGCGCCACACTTCCGAGGGTGCTGGTGGAAACGCCGGCGCCTCCCGCGCTCTGGGAAGAGCGCATTGGAAAGGAGACAGCCTGCCGGGATCTGCCCGCCCGCTTGTTTTCTTTCCTCAAGCTTCTAGCTTCTAGCCAAAAAGCGATGGCTGCTCTTCACGACAAATTCGGACGCGCGATCACCGACCTGCGGATCTCCATCACCGACCGCTGCAACTACAAGTGCGTGTATTGCCGGACGGGGAACGAAGGCGCGCTCTATGGCGATCTGCCGTTTGCGGATTATTTGCGCATGGCGCGGGTGCTGGTCGGGATGGGAATCACGAAGGTGCGGCTGACGGGCGGCGAGCCGTTGTTGCGCGGCGGGGTCGTGGAGTTTGTTCGTGAGATTGGAAAGCTTCGGCCGAGGGAACAATACATAGGTCCTTCGCCGCGAAAAGCCTCGGCTCAGGATGACAATGGAGTTGATCCGCTCGATATCGCGCTCACGACCAATGGCCATCTGCTCGCCGATCTGGCTCGGCCGCTGAAAGAGGCAGGGCTGACACGGGTCACGGTGTCGATGGATGCGGTCGATCCCGAGCGCTTCGCCCGCATCACGCGCGTGCCTAGTGGATACGACCAGGTGCTGGCAGGAATCCGGGCGGCGCGGCGGGTGGGATTGTGGCCGCTGAAAGTGAACTGCGTGCTGATGCGCGGCTTCAATGAAGACCAGATCATTCCGTTCGGGATGTTTGCGCGCGAAGAGGGCGTGACGGTGCGGTTTATCGAATTCATGCCGCTGGAAGAGGGGCGCACGTGGTCGCCATCGACGGTGGTGCCGCTGGAGGAGATTCTGGCGCGCATGGCCGAATACCGGCCGCTGGTGGAGATTCCGCACGCGCGATCGGAGACGGCGCGGCGCTATCGCTTCGAAGACGGCGTCGGAGAAATCGGAATCATCGCGCCGGTGTCGCATCCTTTCTGCGGGCATTGCAGCCGCATCCGCATCACGAGCGACGGCAAGATTCGCACCTGCCTGTTCTCGGTGTGGGACCACGACCTGCACGCGCAGATGCGGCGCGGGGCCAGCGATGATGAACTGGAGGAGTTCATCCGCGGTGTCGTGATGAAGAAGGAAGAACGGCATCACATCGGCGAGGCGGACTTTGTGCCGGCATCGCGGACGATGGTGCACATCGGGGGGTAGGGTCGTCAGCTTTCAGCGAAACCCTTCACCACAGAGGTCACGGAGTTCACAGAGAAATACAAAGCGCTGAAGATTAAACTGAGATCGAGATACATGCGCGTGGCCTGGTTGGCGGTGACGCTGGTTCTGACTTGTGGCACGATTGCACTTGCGCAGAATACCTACCTCGGCTTCGACCGCAACGACTATCCTGGCGACGGCAATCTCAAAGTCCTGCGGCAGACTTTTTCTTACGCGGGATACTGGCTCAATAATCCTCCCGGAGCTCGGTCGAATACGTGGGTCGGACACCGGGCTGCGGTTGAGTCTGCGGGACTCGGCTTTCTGGTGCTCTTCAACGGACGGCTCTACGCTCGACTGAAATCCGTGGCCAATGCCCAGCGGCTCGGGCGATCGGATGCGCGCGTGGCGGCGGCATCCGCGAGGCGTGAGGGCTTCCAGCACGCTACTATCATCTTTCTCGATCAGGAACAAGGCGGGCGCATGCTGCCGGAGCAGAAGGCATACATCTATGCCTGGGTTGATAGAATCACTGCTGCGGGATTTCGCGCCGGGATTTATTGCTCGGGGATTCCGGCAGCCGACGACGGCAATGTGATTACCGCGGAGGATATTCGGCAAAGCGCCGGCTCGCGCCAGATTACGTATTGGGCGATCAATGACGCGTGTCCTCCGGCGCCCGGATGCACGTTTCCGCAGAATCCGCCGAGTCCGGGTGAGAGCGGGGTGCGCTTCGCCGAGGTCTGGCAATTCGCGCAATCGCCTCAGCGCAAAGACGTGGCTGCGCGCTGCACCAATTACAGCCGCGATGGAAACTGCTATCCGCCGGGAACCGGCGCGGCGCTGGGATTGCACGTCGATGTGAATTCTGCGACCTCGGCGGATCCTTCGCATGGACGAACGCGCTGACCCCTAAAGTCAAAATCCCCACCCTGTCTCCGCCAAAAACGCGGAGACAAGGATGGGGCACCCACTGAGGGAGGTGGAATGGCGCTCGCGGGAAAAACCTGCGGCCCGGCACACTTGGGCCGCGGGACGGACGAATGCGTCAGTCCCCACATGGGCTTTGTTGCGTGCGATAAAATAGAAGTACCCAAAATGTCTGACCGCACGTTTACTCTTGATGAGGCTCAGTCGCTGTTGCCGGTGCTGGAATCGCTATTGCGCACGGCGATGAACGCCAAAAAGGTGATGGAAGAAGCGGACGCTGAGCAGCAGGCTCTGCATCACCGGATTTTTCTGAATGGCGGCATGTTCCTCGACATCGTGCCTTTGGCGCGGCGGAAAGCGGAGCGCGCCAAGGCCGAGCAGCGGGCCAAGGACGCTCTGGCCGAGATCGATTCGATTGGAGTGCAGGTCAAAGATCTCGATATCGGGCTGCTCGATTTCCCCTGTGACGTCGAAGGTCAGATCATCCTGCTGTGCTGGAAGCTGGGGGAGAAATCGATTACCCACTGGCATGGAACCAACGAGGGATTCGCCGGACGCAAGCCGATTGACGAGCGCATCGCCCGCGGCAAGAAAGTGAATTAGTTCTCCGCAGTTCCTGGTTCTCAGTTCTCGGTTCTCAGTTCTCGGTTCTCAGTTTTCGGTTCTCAGTTTTCGGCTTCGATTCCGGCCCGTCTTAGGGGTAGGGATCCTTCGACTGCGTTTGTGTCCGTCCTTCGCTGGACACAAACTCCGCTCAGGATGACAAAGATCCGCAGTCCACGGTCTTACCGGTTTGCAAATCTCTCATTCCACATAATTTCGTGATTCGCAACATACTCGGAAGTGCAGTGTTTACATGGGAGGAACGTAATGGGGCGCGAAGCCGAGTTTTGCGTCAGAATGGCGTCACGAGATTAAGAGTTTTCCATTCGGTTGGGGACGAGACCAGGGAAGGCATACAAATGAATCGATCCATCATGCGCTGGGCTTTGCTAAGCATTGTTGTGCTCTCATTTTCCGCTGTATCCTTCGGACAAATCGGAGTAGGGATTTCGGTACGCATTGGTCCACCTCCTCTGCCGGTGTATGCGCAGCCAATCTGTCCCGGCCCGGGATACATGTGGACGCCCGGTTATTGGGGGTGGAACGATGACGACGGTTATTACTGGGTACCAGGCACGTGGGTCGTGGCGCCGGTCGGGATGCTGTGGACGCCGGGATACTGGGGCTGGGGTGGCGGACTGTATCTGTGGCATGCGGGATACTGGGGACCGCACATCGGGTTCTACGGCGGCATCAACTATGGATTCGGATATACCGGCGTGGGATTTGTTGGCGGCGAGTGGCGCGGACGCGAGTTCTACTACAACCGGTCGGTCACGAATGTCAGCGTCACCAATGTAACCCGCGTCTACAACCGGACGGTGGTCGTGAACGAGAACCATGTGGCCTTCAACGGCGGGGCCGGTGGAGTGCAGGCGCGGGCGACGGCGCGGGAACAGGCATATGCTCGCGAGCCGCACCGGGCAGCGCTGGAGTCGCAGATGCAACATGAACACGCGGCCGCCCAGAACCGTCAGAACTTCGCTGCGGAAAATCATGGACGCCCGGCCATTGCGGCAACAGCCCGGCCGGGGGATTTCAGCAGGCATTCCGCGGTGGCGGCGAGGGCAGCCGGCGGCGAGTATCGCGCGCCCGCGATGTCGCCCAGAGAGGCGCGCGGATCCACTCCTGGTGGAAACCGGGGAGGCTCCAATGAGGGATTCCGGCCATTTACGCCGCCGAATTCCAGCAACTCGGGCAACGGAAATTACAACAACTCGAGAAACAGCAACTCCAACAATTCGGGACACGGAAATTACAACAACTCGGGCAACGGAAGTTACAACCAGCGGAATCAGGAAAATAGATCGGGGAGTAATCACGCTTACGAGTCGAACCGGGGGGCCGCGCCTCACGAATCGAATCCGCCTCACGAATCGAATCAAGGACGAGGAAATAATTCCCGGCCTGCGCAGCAACCGCGCCCGTCGAATCCTGCTCCGCACCGGCAGAGCCCTCCGCCAAAGGAAGAGCACCACCGGTAAATGGTGGACACGAGGTTGGTGAATGCGAGGGAGAACCGGCCCTCGCATTCCTTTTGGGCAGCGCGCTTCGCGGGCAGGCGAGCACCGCATCGTCGAAGTATTTTCTGCAAGCCACGGGAGGATGTCCGTTCTAGCAGGGCAGTTTGAGCGCGCCGCAACGATTGGCGGCTGTGGTTCCGTCGAGGTGCTTCCGGCACCGGCGAGTGCGCGGCGCAAAATCTTCTCTGCTACAATTTTTGCATCCGAGCGAGTAGAGCAGCCCAGAGCACCTGAGCGGAAAGCGCCCAAGGAGTCCCAAGGAACTATGTCCTCGACCAAGTCGCAAATTCGAGCCATCGGCGCGGTGGCCGTGCTGGCAACGTTAGCCTTCGCGATCAGTTGCCGGGGATTTTTCGTGAATCCGACGCTGAACAGCATCGCGATCGGACCGCAGACCGTGAACCTTGCCCCAACGGCCTCCTTTCAAATGCAGGCTATCGGAACTTACAGTGATGGCAGCACAGGCGACGTGACCAGCAAGGCATCGTGGACTTCTTCCAATCCGACTGTTGCAGCGTTCAGCAGCAGCGTGATCGGCCAGATTACGGCCACCAGCCTCGCCAACATTCCGAATCCGCCCGGAACCACGACCGTCTCTGCCGCGGTGGGAGCCATCAGCAGCACCTCGAGCGCCACGGTGACCGTGTGTCCCGTGGTGAACACCCTGACCATTTCAGCCTCGCCGACGTCAGTTACCACTGGACAGGCGATCACCTTTACTGCGGAAGCAATTTTCCAGGGTGTCAGTACCCAGACCAACGTCACGTCGCAAGTGACCTGGAACGTTGGGAGTACTTCCATTCTCACGATCACTGGCGGGACCGGGACTCCGGTGAGTGCAGGATCGACGACAGTTTCTGCCAGCCTGTGCGGAGGCACCAGCAACACGATTACGATTACGGTCACGTAGTCCGGGCTGATCGAGGGCGATCCCTTAAATGATGCGGGCGTGGAGGGCTTAAGCCGGCTTTGTCTGACGACAGCCGGCTCCTGGCGTCCTAATTACTGCGGCTGCAGAACTTCGTCGATGACCATCTTGTTGCCCTTTTCGGCGGTGATCACCTTGTGGACGGGTGCGTATCCGGTCAAGGTAATGTCGATGACGTAGTTGCCGGGATCGAGCATCACATCGACGGGAGAATTCTTCTCCAGCATGTGCTGGTTGACCGCGATCTCGGCTCCCTTCGGCTGGGTGTGAATGACGAGAGTCGCCTGCCCCGCCTCTTTGCCTTTGCCGAACAGTCTCGACATCTTGCCGACGGTGTGAATGCTGTCGGCATTGCCCAGCGCGCGCAGGGTGGGTGAGAAGTTGAAAGTCTGTCCGAGAACAAACTGCGCGTTCATGGTCTCGTCCAGATAACCAGACATGCGAACCAGCACGAGGTGCTGGCCTTTGGCGACGCTGATCTGCGCCGGAGTTTTCGCGCCGGCGTTATGGCCATCGATATAAATGCTGGCGCCGGGCGGATCGCTCTTCACGACCAACGTTGCCGAGAGCTGGGAAAGGTGAATAACGGTGGATGCATGGGCTCCGGACGTAACATCGACGGAGCGAGTATCGGAGGCAAAGCCCGATTTGCTGAGCGTGATCGAATGCGATCCAGGCTGAATATTCATCAATACGACGGGCGTGACCCAGCTCGGGTCGGTCGTGCCATCGAGCTGAATATGAGCACCCTGGGGAGTCGAATCGATGGTCAACTGACCGGGAATGATGGCCGCTACGACTGCCTTCTTCCTGCCGCCGCGCGTTCTGGCATGGGCCGCAGGTCGAGGCGTTGAAGCCTCAGGCTCGGCGACCTCGGCTGGCTGGTCCTGGGCTTCAGCGGTCGTGTCGGTCGAAGCTGAAGCGGCATCAGGCAGCGCGGGCTGCTGCACCGGTTGCGCGGGCGCCGCGGCTGCCGGACGCCCTGCGCCGGGATCGGCGTCGCTATTCAAACTGTGTATGTAGAGCATCACTCCGAGGCCGATGAGCAAAATCACTGCGATCGCTCCGGCGATGGAGTACAGCATCAACTTCGGCGGAACGCCCTTGATCTCTTTGATGGCCTTGCCGGCGACTTCCCGCGGCTGAATTCTGGGCTTTTCGGCAACCTTCTGACGGCTGCGGAAGCTCGCTGGAACCGCGGCGACGGGCGCGGGCGGAATCTCATCCGGTGGCGGCGGAGGCGGCGGAGCGACATAGACTTCTTTCAGCGGAGGCAGCTCGGAAATCTCCGAAAAACTGGTGCTCGCCCCTGCGCTAGAGGGAGCCTCGGCCATGAGAGGATCGACGGCAAAATTCGGCGCTGCATCAGTCTGAGGTTCGAGGGCTTCGACCGGCGGCTCATCGGCCACGGCGGAAGACATGGATGCCGAAGGTCCGGCCGAGTCGGTGGAAGCATGCGGCAAATCAGGCGGCGCTGAGTACGAGGATGTGGTGGTGGCTCCCGCGGCGGCGGCTGACACTTTGGGAGGGTTCGGTTGCGGCGCCAACGCGGCGACGGGCGGGCGCGCCTCTACGGCTTTTGCCGGAGCTGCCGGAGAACTTACGGGCGCAGGTGCGGACGGGGCGGACGTGCCCACAAATTTCGCTTGTACGGCAGCCGTTTTCGCCTTGTCGGAATTAACTGTGCCCTTCGGGGCTTCGGCTTTTTTCGCGGCAGGCTTCGACTCTTTGCATTTTTCCAGGTCGTTGAGCAACTCCCTGCCGTTCTGGTAACGCTGCGCCGGATCCTTCGCTAGCGCCTTCATGATCAGGTCGCTGAGCAGGGGATGCACTTTCACATTCACGTGACTCGGAGCAACCGGCGTGCTTTCCAGAATGCTTTCACGCAACGATTCGACATCTTCGCGATCGAATGCCTTACGCTCGGTTACCATCTCGTAAAGCATGGCGCCGAGACTGAACAGATTCGAGCGGGCATCCATGGCTTCGCCGCGAAGCTGTTCGGGCGACATGTAATGCAGGATGGACGAAGGTTCACCAGCAGCGTGCTGCACGAAGTTGCCTACGCTGGATACTCCGAAGCTCAAAATCTTGACCGTGCCGTCCCAGCCGCACATGATCTTGGAGGGTTCCAGGCTGTAATGGACGATCTGCTGCGAAGCCGCGTGATCCAGACCACCGGATAATTGGCGCCCGATATCGAGCAGGTCCCAAATGGAGAATCCTTCTTTGCGCGCCAGCATGGTGGCAATGCTGTTGCCCTGCACGTATTCCATGGCAGCACAGAACTGGCCTTCTATTACGTCCGCGCTGGAAATCGTGGTCAGGTTCGGACTGCTCAGTACCTTGACCTTTTCAAATTCTTCGAGCAAAGCGGCTTCCAGCACAGCAGCGCCTTCGCCGAAGGCGCTCAACTGAACGGCTTTCAGGGCGATGGTCTGCCCGCTCTCGGGGTCGTTCGCTTTATAGACGATCCCCGTGGACGACTTCGACAACTCATTCAGGATTTCGAAACGGCCGATGTTCGTAGACATTACGTTCCTGGCTTCCTCCGTTGCATGCTCATCGCATGGCCGCGACAAACTTGCTAGGCGCAGATTTTCGGAGGCAAAGGTAGGGTTAGGATATCGCTCTCTATTCGTTGCATCGAGTTACCAAAGTAAGACGGTTAGAAGGGGGAATCCGGCGCTTGGCGGCGCGGCCCTGCCCTCGAAGGCAAGTTGGGGGAGAGGCTTTAAATAGGGGCTAGAACTGGTTTTCAAAGCAAGCTGCCCTCAGGGGCTCAAGAGTGTGCGTGAGAACTAGTGCGTCCCTACGGGACTCGTTGACTTTTTGCCGCCTGCACCCGGCTGTTCCCGTGCCGGGCTATCTCATATCGTCGCTTCGCGACTGGGCTTTGGGAGCGCGGGAGTGCGGGAGAACCCTTCGCCTTCGCTCTCGGCGGTTTGTTCCCGAGCATTAGTCGAACGAGAGGTGCGCTAGAATGGGTGCGCCTATGGAACGAATCGCACGGGGCGTGTGATCTGGCTTTTTCTGGGCAAATTCAAACCATCAAAACAATTTGGAGGAAGCGATGAAGCATCTGCTGAGTACGGGTGTGTGCTGTCTGCTGCTGTTTACGGTGGCCGCTGCCGCGCAGGCGGCGAAACCGAAGGACGAGCATCCCAGTGTGGCGAAGGTTCTCGATGGCGCTGCGGCCGGCATGGAGCGCGAGTTCGTCTCCGCCGCAGAGGCCATGCCCGAGGATAAGTACGGCTACGCCCCGACGGGCGGCGAGTTCAAGGGAGTGCGCACGTTCGCGCAGCAGGTGAAACATGTTGCCGCGGTGAACTACATCCTGGGGTCGTCCATTCTTCAAGAGAAAGCTCCGGCGGAAATCGGTGGAGAGTCGGGACCGGAATCCGTCACCACAAAAGCAGACATTGTGAAATATCTCAAGGCCTCGTTTGAGTACGCGCACAAGGCGATCAGATCGATCAACGAGAAAAATTATCTCGAACCCATCAAGTATCCGTTTGGCGAAGGGTCCTCGTCTCGGCTCGCGTTGGCTGTCATTGTTACCTCGCATGGCTTCGATCACTACGGACAGATGGTGGAGTATCTGCGAAGCAACGGGATCGTGCCTCCGGCCAGCCGGTGATTGCGTTTGGAGGGCGATGCGTAGAATCGAAAGCCCTGAGTGATCCTCGGGGCTTTTGCTTTTTCTGGCCCCGCTCTACGATCGCAAGTCCCCGGGGCAACTATCACTTGCTGGAACCAAATCAAGATTTCATGGGCTGCCTCATGTGGGGAGTGCCCGCCCTTTGCAAAACGCGCAAAGGATGGGCGACCCGCCTGTCGCCTGGTTTCTTATGGGCGGCACTCCTGGACGCATCGAAAACCGACATGCCCATATCCTTGTTCAGGATCAAGACGGTTGGGATTTGAAACCCTTACGTACTTTGGCGGTCCCAGATAGGACCCACCGCGAACAACCCTGCCGTAATCCTTGTTGTACTGGCGAGGCGGCCCGTGTGGGTTTTCCTCTACTGTTCGTTCTTCAGCCTTGGTTTTACGGTAGTTGGGGTCAAACCAATCCCTTACCCATTCCGCAGCGTTTCCCAACATGTCGTACAAGAGATACCTGTTGGGCAGCTTCAGTTTTACGTCATGCAGCGTATCCCTGCTGTTGTCGCGATACCATGCAATTTCGTTGAGCTCACCATAGCGAGCCGTCGACGTAGTGCCCCGTGCTGCATACTCCCACTGGGCCTCTGTGGGTAAATCTGCGCCTTCAGCTGTGCAATAACCACGCGCCGTGCTCCACTTCACGTTGACCATTGGCAATTCATCGTCAACTATGTCTGATTCCGATGTGTCTTGAGGTCTAAACTTTTTGTATTGGCCTCGGGTGATTTCTGTTTGTGACATCCAAAATGCCGTTAGTCTAATTTTGTGCCGCGTCTCTTCCGATTCACAACTCCGATCACCGTCTGAACACCCCATCACGAATGTACCCGCTGGAATCCACACATAGGTGACACCTGCAATATCCTTTGTGTCTCCTATTTGGTGAACACATGTGTCGGGTGGGAATGGGTTATCCGACTGCTGGGGTTGAGGTACTGTATTGTGACTCGTTTCTGTTGTTCCCACTGGTAGGTACCTATGGTAGACGTAGAGACCAACGATAACGAGAAGCGCAATCACCGCCCCGGGGATGATGATCTTTACGTCTAGTAGTCCCTTTAGACGCGCCCATGTGACTTGAATCCTTTCAGATTTCGGGTCCTTGAGGTAGGGCCATGCACATCTGGCCATACCCATAAGGCCGCCTACGATCATCAACACGCCCAATACCTTGCTTACGACACTAATCACACCGAATCCTACAGTGAACAAGGCGATAGAGAACGAGAACAGCATGTCCCTGGGCGACATGGATTTGGCAGCCATGACCGGAATGCTACGCTCCTACCGTGGGCGAGGCGAGTATATTCTCGCTTTTAAGCAGGTTGATCGCACATAGACAAGCGCGACGAAATACCGGAAGTGGATGCCAGACGACGGTACGGAGCTTACGCTTTTCGCCTAGACCGGGGGCGAATCCATTTACCGGAGTTTGTCTGCAACCTCTGTATGCACTTGGGTGGCGTCCCTGACGGGACTCGTTTCTTACTTTCTGTGCGCACCCGGCACTTACATGCCGGGCTATCTCATGCCGCCGCTTCGCGGCTGGAGTTTGGTCGCTTTGCGTATGGAACGCACGAGACAGTTCGTCCTTGGCGGCTGAAGCCGGATTTGGTAGGCTCTTGTGGCACTCCATTCGGGCATGTTCGCTGGTATCACCCCCTGATTTGTCATCCTGAGGCGCCGTCTTTTGGCGCAGAAGAGCCTCCCCCTGAGCTTGCCGACCAGCAGCACCGATACTCCCGACACGTCCGGAGGTCCTTCAGCCCGCAAAGAACGCGGGCCTCAGGATGACCATGAAGGTCGGACCGTTGCGCGGGAGTAGCCCCGGCGTAACCTCGCTGCTGGGGTTGGTGCCGCTATAATCGCGATTGTGGCGACTACTGCAGAAATCCTGAGCCGCGTGGCGACGCGTCCGACGTGGGCCGACGTTTCGCTGGCTACGCTGCGGCAAAATTTTCGTACCGTGCAGAAGCATGTGGGAGCGGGTGTGACCGTGTGCGCCGTGGTGAAGGCCGACGCTTACGGACACGGCGCGGTGGAGTGCTCGCGGGCGCTCGAGGCAGAAGGCGCGCGCTGGCTGGGAGTGACGTCGCTCGACGAGGCGATTCCGCTGCGCGAAGCGGGCGTGCGCGCGAACATCCTGTTGATGACCGGCTTCTGGCGCGGCGAGGAGAGCGAGACTGTCCGGCTGCATCTGACGCCCACCGTGTGGGAACCGTGGCACATCGAGTCGCTGGAGAAGGCGGCGGCTGCGTTCGGGGCGCGGCATCCGGTGCACTTGAAGGTCGATACCGGCATGGGGCGTTTGGGAGTGGCGGTCGATCAGCTTCCGGCGTTGCTGGAAAAGCTGGGCGCGGCTCGGCATCTTTTGCTGGAAGGAATCTCGACTCATCTGGCGGATTCAGAAGTGATGGACGCGCCTTCGGTGGCCGAACAGGAACGCAGGTTCGATGCGGCGCTACGAATGATGCGCGAAGCGGGCATGGAGCCGTCGCTGGTTCACATGGCAAATACCGGGGCGGTGATTTCGCGGCGCGAGACGTCGAAGACGATGGTACGTCCGGGAATCGCGTTGTATGGATACTATCTGCCCTTTCAACGCGCTGGGCGCGAGGTGAGCGGCGGCACGCTGCGCTTGCCGGTGAAGCCGATTCTGACGTGGAAGACGCGAATTATTTCGTTGCGCGACTTCGGTCCGAATCAGGCGCTGGGCTATGGCGGGACGTACGTGACCAAGGCTCCGGCACACATTGCCGTGCTGCCGGTCGGGTATGCCGATGGATACAACCGGCAGCTTTCGAATCGCGGGCGCGTGATTGTGCGCGGGCATTATGCGCCGATCGTCGGGCGCATCTCGATGGATCTCACGCTGGTCGATGTGACGGGCATTCTGGGCGTGGCCGTGGGAGATGAAGTCATTCTGCTGGGAGCCGGCGAAGGCCTCAGCGTGGACGCTTTCGAGCACGCGGATCTGGCCAACAGCACTCCGTACGAAATTCTGTGCAATATCTCGAAGCGGGTGCCGAGAAGGTATCCGCGCTAGACGCGAAACCTTAAACCACGAAGGACACGAAGTATCACGAGGGATTTCGCGCGGCGCGGAATCAACTCTTTTGTGCTTCCACATATTTCCGCAGCACGGCGTTGATCGCGGTCTGATGGCCGCGCCCCTGCTTGCGAAAAAACTTCAGCACGTCGGGATCGATGCGCAGCGTAATCTGTTTCTTCGGTCCGGGTCAGATGATCGCGTTCGCGAAGAAATCAGGGCCAAGCTTAGGACTATCCGAAAAGTCGATATCCTCGTCGCGCAGCGTTTTTTCGTAGATTTCGTTGACTTCCGCACTTGCCGCTTCCGTTTGGATGAGATCGATGCGCGCCATGGGATTCTCTCCCGGAGAAGAATGAGACTGCATTTTCCGCCGTCATTATCATCTTCGCAGATCGCCAGAGTCTCTGCTGTCCGCAAGAATTCTGGCCAGCGCTGCCTGGGAACAGCTTCCCGGGTTCTTCCAACTCACGTAGAGCCTCGGGCATAGAAGCAGATACTTGTCGCGCGCTGCCTTCCTCACTACATTGTCCGGAAGGACTAGGACGCTATGAGGATATTGCTTTCTCCGTTTCTGCTGCTCTGTCTCACCCTGGCGACGGCAGCACCCATGCCCGATCAGTTGGATGCTGCCCAGACCAGAATTCTGGCTCTCGAAAACGCCTGGAACCAGGCAGAAGAACACAAAGACGTCAACGCTCTCGATTCTCTGCTCGATGCCACTCTCGTTTATGTCGACTATGACGGTTCCATGATGGACAAGGCGCAATTCATGGCCAGCATTAAAGTGCCATCGCTGCACCCAGAGCAGATCGTGAACGAGTCGATGACCGCTCATGTCTATGGCGATAGTGCGGTTGTGACGGGCGTCTATCGTGAAAAAGGGGAGAAGAACGGCAAGCCCTACCTGCGCCGTGGCCGCTTCACCGACACCTGGGTTTTCCATCAAGGAAGCTGGGTCTGCGTGGCGAGCCAGTCGACACTGATCATGAAATGAAACACCAGCGGGAGTGACTACGCATCGGGCGCTGCGGGATTCTCTGAGCGGAGGAACGTTATCCCCGGGTGGATGCGTGAGCCAATCGATCCTCTTCGCGCTGAGGATGAAGGCTCGCAACTCGCGGGAACGTGTTAGCGGATTCGGCTGGCTCAGCCAGATATTCGTAGCCTTCAAAGCGAACCGCGACTCCAATCTTGGTTTCGGCTCGATCCGCGTCCGGCAATGCCTTGCCTGAGCCGGCGGCAGGCCGGACGATTCTCAAAATGTGGCCGCGGCAGCGGACCGGCATGCTCTCGCCTAACGTAATCTCGGAAGGCATGCGCAGCGTAAGTTCGATTTCGCTGCCTGCGGTGAGGGGGGCATCGGTGAAGAAAAATACCCCGCGCGAGCTTAAATCCTGGGTGAATGCCATGCCCTCAACGGAATTCGCTACCTGGCGAAAAGAAATTGCGAGCACGTACGGAAATCGCTGTCCAACGCGGCGTTCCACTTGAACTGGAAGGGTGGTCATAAGTTCGTCCTTGACCGCATCGCCGAAAAAAACGCGAGGACGCTACTTTAGCTCAGAATCGGCCGCTGGAGAAGTCGTAACTTCGTTACAGACCAACAATTTCCAAGCTTATCATTTGCTTGCACTTGGAAGCGAGGCAGGAAGCTATCTTTGGACCGAGGCGAGCGCCCGCTGTGGAAAACTCGCCGCTCGTTCCGTGTCATCCTGAATTTAAGAGCGCGATAAGCGTGGCGACGCAACGTAGCGGAAGGTCATCTAAAGAATCAAACGTGGCCGAATCGAAAGACTCCATTCCAGAAAACACGCACTCCGGCGAACCAACGGCCGGTCGCAAGCTGCGTTGGCAGGCCGCGGGACGCGCCCTGCGACACCGTAATTTCCAGCTCTTCTTCGGCGGACAACTCATCTCTCTAATCGGCACCTGGATGCAGACGGTGGCGCAGTCATGGCTCGTTTATCGCTTGACCGGTTCGGGCCTGCAGCTGGGCGCGGTGGGATTCGCGAGCCAGATTCCCGTGTTCTTATTCGCGCCATTAGGAGGGATTGTCGCCGACCGCACCAACCGCAGGCATGTGGTCATCGCCACGCAGACCGCGTCCATGCTGCTGGCCTTTGTGCTCGCGGCGCTCACCTTGCTGCATCGCGTGCAGGTTTGGCACGTGTTCGTGCTCGCAGCCCTGTTGGGTGTCGTCAACGCTTTCGATATCCCCGGGCGACAATCCTTCCTGGTGGACATGGTCGGCAAAGACGACCTGATGAATGCCATTGCTCTGAACTCATCCATGTTCAACGGAGCGCGGGTGGTTGGGCCGGCGGTCGCGGGCATTTTGGTGGCGAGGCTGGGCGAGGGCTGGTGCTTCTTTGCGAACGGCGTTAGTTACATCGCGGTCATCATCGGACTACTGATGATGAACGTGCACGCTCCGGCGCGCGTGCCGGCGACGACATCCCCGTGGGACCACATCGTCGAGGGATTTCAGTTTGTAAATCGCACCGCGCCGATTCGCGCGCTGTTGATGTTGCTGGGTGTGGTCAGCGTAACCGGCATGCCCTACGTGGTGCTGATGCCGATTTTTGCCGACCGGATTCTGCATAAAGGCGGACAGGAGTTCGCCTCGCTGATCGGATCGCACGACTTGGGCGCGGTGCGGCTCGGCATTTTAATGGGCGCCACAGGTGTGGGAGCTCTGCTGGGGGCTTTGACGCTTGCCATCCGCTCCGGCGTCAAAGGATTGGGCACGTGGGTCACGGTGTGCTGCGCCGGTTTCGGCGTGAGCCTCATGCTGTTTGCGCTGTCCAAATCGTTCTGGGTTTCGGTTCTGCTGCTTCTGCCCGTGGGATATTTCATCATGCTGCAGATGGCGTCTTCGAACACGCTGATCCAGGTGATGGTGCCCGACGCGCTGCGGGGACGGGTCATGGCGGTGTATTCGATGATGTTCATGGGCATGGCTCCCGTGGGAGCTTTGCTCGGTGGCGCTCTCTCAGACCGTCTGGGTGCGCCGCTGACGGTTACGATCGGTGGCCTGGCGTCGGTCGCTGGCGCGTGGTGGTTCGGCGTGCAATTGCCGAAGATCCGTGGAGAAGCTCGCAAGCTGATCCTCGCGCAAGCGATGGCCGGCGGCGAGCCCGCGGAAGAGATGTCCGCGCCCGTGGTCGAGGATTAACCTACTTCCGAAGTGCGCTGCGCCCGAGGGCGACTAGAAAGATGGCGCTCTTGCCGCGAGCGTGAGGCGAGAAAAAACTCACGACATCGTCGTCGTAAAAGGTGAGGCCGCTGGCGCCCAGCCGTTGTGCGTAGGCCGCCAGATAAAGCTTCCCGCCTAAAATTCCGGCTTCGAGCTGCACTGCCCGGTAACCGCGGTTTCCGTAGCGTTCGAGGATCGTTTTCAAATCCGCGAGGAAGAATACGTCGACCGCCGCGTCGGCAGGAATCTGCTGCTCCAATCCCAGATAGCCGGCCTTATCGCGAAAGTCGCCCGGCTTGAGCAGTTCAAGACTCTTGCGCTCGCGGTGATATACGTAGGCTCCGGCGCTCAGACCAACGACGCTGTTGACGATCAGATATATGTCGTTCAGGTGGCTTCCAGAAGAATCGAGAAAGTCGGCCGGGACGCCCTGCGTCGCACGTTCCAGCATCAGCGAAAGTTGCGGCAACGTAACGGGATCGCGGGCAAACTGTCGCGTCGAGCCGCGCCGCGAGATCACCTGCTCGATCGTATCTTTGGGAATCTTTGAATTGTCGGGAAGTTGCAGCGGCGTCATCGCTCCCTTGGCTGTGGGAAGTTCGTGGGTTGGAGTTTTGCCGCGCCAGGCCGTCACTTCAGCCGAAGAGTCCAGCGAAGAGGCTTGGTGCATCTTTCGCATCGCCGGATAGTCGACCTCCTCTTTCGAATAAGCGACGATCGGGAGACTAAGGGGAGAAATTTCCGGCGAGCTCGGCGGAGTCGTTTCCTGATGCCCAATCGAAACCATGGAAAACGCAACCTCACGAGTCGGATCAACGTCCAGCAGCGCGTTTACTTGAGAGTCGACGAAGCTGGTGATGATCTTGGCCGGAAGGTTAGACGCAGGCGAGATCGCCAGCATATTGGCCAGAATCGTGCCGTTGTCCCAGCCGAAATGACGGTACGTGCGCGAGCGGTATTTCCACGCATTCCGCCAGTAAGTTCCGGCACAGATGATCGTCACGGGTGCATGCGCGACCGAGGAATCGCTGCCCGTCGCTTCCACAAGTACCTGGCGAAAGTCTCCTGGGCGAAGAAGGCGAAGTCCGAATTCCGCTGCACCGAAGTGGTACACGCCAGCGGGCAACGCCGGGGAATTGCCGCTCGCAGGGAGATCCGCACAAACGATATAGAGTTCGATTTCGTAAAGCGCGCCGGTGCAGGCTGCAGCGCGGAAAAATGTCTCTCCTTGTTCGTGCTTCTTGCTGCGAGTGACACCCGCCGAGAAAAATAAAATTTGCGCCAGAGTCTCGAGATCGGGAATGGCTTGCGCTGGCGCGTCAGGTTGCGGAGCCGCAATCGCAGACAACGCTGCCATCCCGCTGTCTCGAAAGTCGCGCGGCAACCGCGTCACCTCAAGCGTGGGATAGATCTTGAACAACAGCGGCTTGTTTTCCCAATCGAGCGTGTGCGGATGCATGCGCAAACCGACGTAGGAGTGCTTGGTGCCGCTGTGATATTGCCAAGCCGCGTCAATATTTTGGTTCTGGCTCAAAACAGAAGGCTCCTCCGGAGAGTTCGGCTTAGCGGTAAGCGGATGGCGGTAATCCGGTGATGCGAATGCCGCTGTGGCCCTTGTGGCGGATGTTCAGGCCAACCAGCAAAGCGGTGATCTGCTCGACGATGCGCGCATTCTCCAGCTTTCCGCCATCGATCGGGCGGACGCCGGGAATCTTCGCCGCGAGCTCACGCGTGAGTTGCGCGGCATCGGCATCGTCGCTGCAGACGACAACGTCACAATCGAGCGGGTTGTCGCCGCCGAGCAAATCTGCCGACAGGTTGTGGAAAGCCGCTACAACACTTACTTCTTGGGGAACCAATTCCGCGGCCTGCTGCGCGGCGGAACCTTGCCAGATCCCAAGGGTGCGCGAAGCTCTTCCACCCACCCCCGCCGCCAAAGGAACGGTGGCGTCGATCAGAATACTGCCCGCGGTCATCGCTGGCTTCAGGCGCTTGAGCAGCGACGCCTGTCCTTCAAACGGGACCGTCAACATCAGAATATCGGCAGCCGCGCACGCGGCGCTGTTTTCCATGCCGCTGATCATGACTTGGTCCCCCACTCTGCGTTGGATTGACGCCGCGGCCTGTTGGGCGCGTCGTTCCTCGCGCGAGCCGATGATTACCGTTTCTCCCGCGCGCACCCAGCGTAAAGCGAGCCCCATACCGGCGGGGCCAGTGCCGCCGATGATAGCGATCGGACGCGCCGCAGTTGCCGGATTCGCGCTCATGCGAATTCCGCCTCGAGCGATTGTTCCGCCGTGAACTCATCCAGTGGAAGTCTGATCTGAATTCGAGAATACGTCGTGTTGCGTTCTGCGGGAACGCGGCCCGCTTCGAGAATCAGCGCTTGAAAATCCTCCGGACTGGTATACTGCCCCGCCGTCGCGCCTGCCTCGCGAGAAATATTTTCTTCCATCAGAGTTCCGCCGTAATCATTGGCGCCGGCGTGCAGACAAAGCTGCGAGAGGCGGCGATTCAGCTTTACCCACGAAACCTGAATATTGTTGATAGAGCCGGCGAGTAGCACGCGCGCCAAGGCATGAACTTTGAGATGCTCGGCGAGCGTCGGTCCCGGTCGCGACAAGCCTTGCTGAAACAGCAGCGTGTTCTGATGGACGAAGCCGAGGGGGACGAACTCGGTGAAGCCTCCGGTTTCGGACTGAATCTCCCGCAAAAGCCGCATCTGGCGGACCCAGTGCGCGGGCGTCTCCGCATGCCCGTACATTAGCGTTGAGGTCGTGCGGATGCCGCAGCGATGAGCCGTGCGAATCACTTCAATCCAGTGCGCGGTCGAGAGTTTGTTGGCCGAAAGGATGTGACGGATCTCGTCATCCAGAATCTCGGCAGCCGTGCCGGGCAACGTTCCCAAGCCGTTATCCCGCAGCATTGCCAGATAGTCGGCGTGCGGCATGCCCGTGAGTTCCACGCCGTACACGATTTCCATCGGCGAGAAGGCATGAATATGCATCTTGGGCACGGCGCTCTTCACGGCGCGCAAAATATCGCGGTAATAAAACTTGGGCAGATCGCGGGGCAGTCCACCTTGAATGCATACTTCGGTCGCGCCGAGTTCCCAGGCCTCGATAGCCTTGCGCGCCATGTCGTCGAGACTGTGAAAGTAGGCGTCAGACTCGCGCGGGCCGCGGCTGAAGGCGCAGAACTTGCATCCCACGAAACAGACGTTCGTGAAATTCATATTACGATTCACTACGTAGGTGACAATGTTGCCCGCAAGTTCGGCGCGAAGAGTATTGGCGGCCACCAACAGCCCGAGCAGATCATCGCCCTCGCAGTTCGCCAGCACATAGGATTCGTCGAGCGTGAGCGCGGCGCCGTCCTGAGATGCAAGAACTTTTTCCAGCGACGAGCGCAAAGCCAGAGTGATTCGAGAAGAAATGTCAGACCAGTCGAGAGAGGGGAAACCTTCCAATTCCGAAACAGACAATTCGCGGGCCATGGTTCTCTCCGTGCAGACAGCTTGCGATCATCGGCTGCCACCACAGCACAAAGACGCAAGCGACGTTTCTACAGTGTAGCGGAAGTTTCACCGGAATAGGTCGCTCTCTGGCGAACGGAGCAGATCCCGCACCCCGCCGGGCCCTGACTCGTAGCGAAACCCGCGTACGATGCAAGCCGGCGCACGATTCAATTTGCCGCAGACCAACCCCGCGGCGCAGGCCAGCTCGTCGGCAACGGCTTCCACGCTGGCTTTCAGCTTGTAACCATGGGAGTCGCGGCGGCCGCGATCATCGCGCAGCGGTTTCATTCCGGCGATACCGATCGCGAAGTCCGTCAATCCTTCGCGCCAGGGACGGCCGAAGCTGTCGGTGATGATGACTGGGATCGACAGGCCCGTAAGCCGTTTCAGAGCGCGGCGGATATTCGCGGCGGAGCGGTCGGGATCTTCTGGCAGCAGCAACGCATGACGTCCACCGTCGACGTTGGAGACGTCGATTCCGCTGTTCGCGCACAAGAAGCCGTGGCGCGTCTCCGTGATCAGTACGCCGTTCCTGCGCCGGATGACGGCTCGACTTTCCCGCAGCGCCAGTTCGATGACGCGGGCGTCGAGATCATACTGCTTCGCCCAGGCAACCGATTCGGCAGAGGGCTCGATCGTGGCGAGGTCCACCAGGAGCCCTTCAGATTTGGAAACAATTTTGTGTTTGACGACGAGGATGTCGCCCGGCTCGAAGCGGATTCGCGGTCCGCGCATCGCCTCGATCAAATGGTCTGCGATGGAGTCGCCGGGGATAATTTCGCTCGCGACTGGAATGGGAATCAGGCGGATTTCTCGGATCTCGCGCTTCTGCTTACCGCGCGTCGATTTCGGCGATCGAGGCATTGTGGTTCATCGCGCGTCTGAAGATTCGACGAACAACCGTTGTGTGAGATTCCATCCTCGCGCCAGTTTCTGCGCGCAGGTTTCGCCCGGGAGAGAAATCAGTTGCTGCAGATCGGACGCATTGTCCACATCGACGGCAATTCCTGGTAGGTGAAGAACGATACAGGGTTTGCCTGTTGCCTGCGCGGCCGCGTGGTGCGGCTTGAAACTGTCATTCCCGAACCGCAGCGGAAATAAGTTTGCCGGGCGTCGTAAGACTGCGTTGGTGCCGCGCCCATCGCCGGCGGGCGCCAGCACAGTTCCGCACTCCGGAGCGTGTTTGAAAATTTCCTCAAGTTCCCACGCCTGGATGAGAGGTATGTCTGCCGGAATCACGAGCGTGCTGTCTTCACCGCGTTCCACGCAAACGCGAGTGGCCATCTCGATCGCGCCAGTTTCTCCAGGGTTGTCGGGATCCGCGATGACCTCAAATTTATATTCCTCGGCAAGCCGCGTCGCGCAGGGATCGCTGGTGACGATTCCGACAGCCGGCCGATTGCTCCAAGTATGCACTGCGGTTAGCACGTCGTGCAGCATGGCTTGCGCCAACTGCGTACGCGAAGCTTGATCGAGCACGGAAGCCAGCCGCTGTTTTGCCGCGGCCGTATTCTTGACCGGAACAAGGATCACGGCTGCGGTTCCAGGTTTCCAACAGAGTTTCCAGCGGAGGGCTGATCTTTGAGCAGGCCGGAAGATACGAACGAGAGAACCTCGCGCGCCAATGCGGCCTTGTCGTCGGCGCTACGCATGATGGTCTGCGCGCATTGCACCCGCAAGCCGGTCTTGCGGAGAGCGTCGGCGGAGCGGGCGTCGCGGGAATCGCAGACGAGTACGTCGAGAAAATCGGCATAGGCCTGCGCCACTCCCGCAATCGAGCAAGGCAGTCCCTGCGCCTGCATCAGAATGCCCGCCGGTCCGGCCACCGGAGCGTTGCCGACAATCGGACTGATCGCCGCAATCTTTCCGCGCGCCTTGAGCAGCGCCTCGTGAATGCCGGGCACTGCCAGAATTGGACCAATGCTGGTGATCGGATTACTCGGGGCGATGATGACGGCGTCCGACGAAACGATGGCATCGACCACGCCGGGTGCGGGTTCCGCGTCGGAGACTCCCACGAACCGCACCGACTTCACCGGATCCTGATACCAGCGCTGCACGAAATATTCTTCAAAACTCAATTCGCCAATCGGCGTGTCCACACGGGTTTCCACCCGCGAATCACTCATAGGCAGAACGCGTGCACGGACTCCGAGCTTGTCGGATATGACCTTCGTCGCCTCCGAAAGCGTTCTGCCCTCGGCCAGCAATCGCGAACGAAGGATATGCATGGCCAGGTCGCGGTCGCCGGTGTGAAACCAGGTGGGCTCGCCAAGTTGTCCCATAGCCTGCAGGCAAAGGAACGTATCTCCTTTCACGCCCCAGCCCCGCTCGCGGCTCAGCATGCCGGAAAGCACGTAAGTGATGGAATCGATGTCCGGTGAAACGTAGAGTCCCCACCACAGCAGGTCGTCGCCCGTGTTCACGACAATGGTGATCTCTTCGGCGGGCATCACCTGGCGCAGCCCGTCTACAAATTTCGCGCCTCCGGTGCCGCCGCTCAAAACGCAAATCATGCCGCCCTCCGCGCCAAGCCGTCGTTTGCCGACGAGGCTCGTAATCTCTCCGCCAACAACCCTGGCTTAGCGACGACTCTTTCAACAAATTCCGGATAGACCGGCAGGCGCTGGCGTAACGCGAATCCCTTGGCTTCGGTGCGCAGGCGAAGTTGCTCGAGGTGCGGCCAGGGCTTCTCCGGATTAATGAAATCTGGAGTCAATGGCGAAATTCCTCCCCAATCGTTGATGCCCGCGTCCATCAAATCATCATAGTAAGGCGCTGAGAGATTGGGTGGGGCCTGAATATTCATGCCGGGGAGTAACAAGCGAGCTACTGCCACCGTGCGCAGCATCTCGCCATGCGACGGCTCGGGCCAGTGCGCCATCGGAATCGCAGGTTTGACGCGGAAATTTTGCACGATCACTTCCTGGATGTGTCCGTAACGTTCGTGAAGGTCGCGGATGGCGACCAGCGTGTCGACGCGATCTTCGGGCGATTCGCCGATCCCGATCAGCAAGCCGGTCGTGAAGGGCACACTCTGTTTGCCGGCGTCTTCGATGGTGCGCAGGCGCTTGGAGGGCAACTTGTCGGGAGCGTTATCGTGCGCCGCGCCGGGAGCCAGTAGAGCAGCGTTGGTGGTCTCAAGCATCAAGCCCATACTGGGAGAAACCGCGGCTAAACGCGCAATCCAGTCCGGACTCAGCAGGCCGGGGTTCGGATGCGGCAGAAGCGTAGTCTCGCGCAACACCAACTCGCACATGGCTTTCAGATAGTGCAACGTGGATTTGTATCCGAGATGGCGCAACGTATCACGCATCTCCGGAAAAAGCAGTTCGGGCTTATCGCCCAGGCTGAAGAGGGCTTCGGTGCATCCCAGTTCTTCCCCGGCGCGGGCGACCGCGAGCACTTCGTCCGGAGTCATGGTATGGGCAGCGGGATCGCCGGGATCGCGGCGGAAGGTACAGTATCCGCAATAATCACGGCAGAGATTCGTCAGCGGCAGGAATACCTTGCGCGAGTAGGTGATGACGCCGGGTTTGAATCGTTCTTTCGCCGCGCGGGCGGCGGCCAGCAGTTCGGGTAACGTCTCGTCGTCACAGCGAATCAGTTCGCGAGCGGCCTCGCGTGAAATGGGCACACCCGCGCGCACGTTCGCGAGAGCGGATGAGTATCCATGGTGGCTTTCCGGCGTAGACGGCATGATGGATTGAACAGACACGTTGTCTCGAATCATACAACGGGGCGGCGTGGTAATGTAGGCGGTTGCGGCGCGGCCTACGGTGAAGGCGTAGTTTTCGCTGCAAGCAACATCTCCAAACATGAGCTTGAACTCTGCGGACTTTCGCAAGGCGATGGGATGCTTCGCCACCGGGGTCACGATCATCACCCTGGATCTCGACGGCGAAGTCCATGGGATGACCGCCAATGCGTTCGCCTCGGTCTCGCTCGATCCCATGCTGGTGCTGGTATGCGTCGATCACAGCACGCGCACTCATGCTCACTTGCACGCCAAGAAGCGCTTCGGAGTGAATGTGCTGTGCGAGAATCAGCGCGCGATTTCGGAATACTACTCGCGTCCTGAGCGCACGCATCAGAACGCCGAGGCCGAGGCTGGCGCGCGCTTCGATCGCACGATGCACGGCACTCCGATGCTGCATGGATCGCTCGCCTATCTCGAATGCCGACTCCACTCGGCGCAAGAGGCTGGGGATCATACGATCTTTATCGCGGAAGTCGAGGATGTAGTAGTGCGGGAGGGCGATCCGCTGCTGTTCTTTCGGGGGAAGTATCGGCAGGTGGGCGACGGTGTGGAGAAGTAGCAGCACTCGTCGACTGTCACTTTTTCGTCCGTCAAGCATCCAATGTACACAAAAGCGACTGGTTCAAAATGGAGCATTCATGATCGAAAAGACAGCAGAAAAAATCACTAAGACGGAAGCCGACTGGAAGAAGCAACTGACGCCGGAGCAGTATCACGTGACGCGCGAAGCCGGCACAGAGTGCGCCTTTACCGGCAAGTTCTGGAATACGAAAGATGCGGGGACGTATCACTGCGTGTGCTGCGGAGCCCCGCTATTCGATTCGCAAACGAAGTTTAATTCGGGGACGGGCTGGCCGAGTTTCTACAAGCCGACCGAAGAAGGCGGAGTGGTCGAACACCGCGATACGCAATACGGCATGGTGCGAACCGAGGTTCGCTGCGCCAAGTGCGATGCGCATCTGGGACACGTGTTTGAGGATGGTCCGGCGCCCACCGGCTTGCGCTATTGCATGAACTCGGCGTCGTTGGATTTCAAGCCGGCGGAGAAGTAGCCGCAGAGCGATAACTGCAAGCCATCTGCGCGGCCGAGACGGCCCCGCGACAGCCGCCGGGACGCCGGCGCTACGAAACGCGGCCTACGAAAGCGGCGCTACCAAAACAAAGAGGGCACCCGTCTGCGTGCCCTCTTCCTTCTACTCGACAGCCTTCCTACTGGACAATCTTCGATTAAGCGCTGGCGGTTGCGGCCAGGGCTTTGGGCTGCTCCTGCTTCTGTTCTTGCTTGGCCGGCTTGCCCTCGCTGCGAACCTGAATTCCACCCTTCAGCGCGGCGCCATCTTCCACGCTGATGCGGGCGGTCGAGATATCGCCGCTGACGGAGCCCTCGGCGCGAATATCGACGCGGTCGCTGCACTCGATGTTGCCGGTTACTTTGCCCATGATCACGACTTCGCGGGCTTGGATGCTGGCGTCCACTTTGCCGTTGCGGCCGATGGTGACGCGACTCTCGGGCATGGTGATCTTGCCTTCGATGCGGCCATCGATGTAGAGCGCTTCGGAGCCGCTGATTTCACCCTTGATGACCAACGTGCGGCCGATGGTCGCTTGATCGACGGGAGCGGTAACAGTTTTCACCTGGTTGTAAGCGTTGAGGTTGGAAGCCGGCAATCCGGACTTCTGGTTGAATGAGTTCTCCGACGATTGAAGCATGCGACCTTCCTTGGGTTCCCGCGCGGCGTGCCCTGGGGCGCCGCTTGCTGCGGTTGGTCTTGAAATTTGTGGCCTTCGCCAGTTGCTGGCCACTTGGCCACCCTGACTATCGCACACAGGTAAGAGCTGGCGAGAGATTACGGAAGGCGGTGTACGGGCGGAGTGGGCCAGAATTCCTATCACAGCTGTCGGGCCGATGCCATTCGCGACACCGGCTGTCGGGCATTTGCGGAGTTGCTTTCACGCTGTGTAAATAACTGAAACGGCTGGGGCGTGCGAATTCACGTTCCAGAATTCGTTCTTAGTTTTCCTCCGCCTTCCACAGGGAAGTTTCGTCGTCCACAGGTTTCGCACAAATGCTGCGGAATTTTCTGTTGCCCGGCGCACCAAACTGGATAACAGTGGGTACAGCGAAACGTGATCGTTCCTGATCTTGCCGGATGATTGCGGCAGAGCCAGTGGCAGCCGGTAATTCTCGAAAGCGAATTATCGGGGGGAGAAACTTCCAGAAACGCGCATAGCGCGACTGGCAGCCCGGGCGTTGCGGCCTCGTTCCCCCACCTGCTTTTCGGAGCAGGAAGGGGCGCTGGCGTCCCGCAGCAGTTGCGGGTTCGTGATCGCAAGATTGCGAATCGGCAACTGGCTTCGATTCACGCAGTACTCTTCGGAGGCTGCATGGTTGAAGCGGTCATTGCGCCGCTCCGCGGTGACAAACAGCGAGAGCAGGAACCCACGAACGATGCGGTCCCGGTGGCTGGCCGGGACCGCATTCTAGTTTGCGGCTGCCAGACTTTTCGTCGCCCTTGCTATTCGCATTTTGTTCGCCTACACTGAATTCCATTGAAAGCCATTTTTCATACCAAACTATTTTTGATTCGGGCTGAGTTTTCCAGAGTGCGCACTTCGCATTCACAAGCGACTCGGAGTTAATGTTCATTCCGCCGCTAAGAAATTTTTCCTGAGAGCAAGAACTTTGGCCACTTCCGATTACACGATCAGCACACTTCCCGCGAATGTCGAGGCGGAACGCTCGATTCTCGGCGCGATTCTGCTGGATAACTTTGCCTACAACCAGGCGGCGGAACATCTGCGGATCGAGGATTTCTCGCTCGACTCGCACCGGCGGATTTATTCGCGGATGGTGGATCTGGCGGAATCTTCGCGCCCGATCGACATGATCACGCTCATCGAGGAACTGGAGCGACACAAAGATCTGCAACCGATCGGCGATGTGGCATACGTTTCGAGCCTGGTGGAAGGAGTCCCGGAGCGACCAAGCATCGAGCACTACGTCAAGATTGTGCGCGACAAAGCGCTGCTGCGCGGAGTGATTTCAGCCGCGAGCACGGCCATTGCCCGGGCGAGCGATCAGTCAGACTCAGCCGAAGACGTGCTCAGCGATACCGAAGCCGCCATCTTTCAGCTTTCGGAAAAACGCATCGGGCGCGGCTTCATGGGCGTGCAGGAGATCGTACGCGAGACGTTCGGGTCCGTCGATGCCCTGCTGCAACGCGGGCAACGAATCACCGGTCTGGCAACGCATTACACCGATCTCGACGAAATGACGAGCGGGATGCAGCGTTCGGATCTGGTAATCATCGCAGCCCGGCCATCGATGGGCAAAACGGCGTTCGTGATGAATATCGCGGAGAATGCCTCGATCGAAGATCAGCAGGTGGTGGGAGTGTTCTCGCTGGAAATGTCGCGCGAGGCTTTGCTGATGCGCTTGTTGTGCTCGCAGGCCCGCGTGGACGCGCACAAGATGCGGACCGGATCGTTGTGGCAGGACGACACCAAGAAAGTCGTGCGGGCGATGGAGCAACTGGCGCACGCGCCCATTTTTATCGACGATACCCCCGGAATTTCGTTGAGCGAGATGCGGGCCAAGGCTCGGCGGCTGAAACAGGCGCAGGGCAGGCTGGACCTGATCGTGGTGGATTATCTGCAGTTGATGTCGGGCGGAGGCAAGCGCTTCGAGAATCGCACCCAGGAGGTTTCGTCCATTTCGCGCGGGCTGAAAGCTCTGGCGAAAGAACTGAGCGTCCCGGTGATCGCGCTTTCGCAGCTGAGCCGCGCGCCTGAGAGCCGTGGCGGAGATCATCGTCCCCAACTCGCCGACCTGCGTGAGTCTGGATCCATCGAACAGGATGCCGATCTGGTCATGTTTATCTTCCGCGAGGAAGTTTATAAGCAGGATGATCCGGAACTGCAGGGTCGCGCGGAGATCATTATTGCCAAGCAACGCAATGGCCCCATTGGCCGTGTAAAAATGGCATTCCTCAAACACTGCACCAGATTCGAGTCTCTCGCAGAGGGCGGCATGGCTTCGGAGGAATAAGACAACGTATACAGGAATTCCCCTACACGGTAGCAATAAGTACTGTAGGAACTTAGGCTTGCATCGCCCCGCAAAACGTCGATTCTTCCTGTGGAAAAGCTTGTGGAATTGAAATCCCTGTTCAGAATTCCTTCCAGCAAAGACCGAACAGTCGGTTTCGCCGACACCATGGTTCGCTGTTTAACACCATGAATAGTAACCAGTTATGCAATTCACGCGTCATTAACATAGGCATCGGTTACCTGGGTTCAGGATTTTTGCGATTTTGAGATTTGCACATTTTGGGCTCCCTCGAGGTACGTTTTCCGCATCAGGAAGAGATCGTCGAGACGCCTCTGCTCGCGCCGGGCTTGATCGCGCTCGTAGTTGCGGAGCTGCTCGTTGCGGAGGCTTTCGAACGTCTCCCGCTCCCGGCGGGCCAGGCGGAAGACGCGCTCTTGCTGGTCACGCACATGCTGGCAGTGCACGAGTTCATGTTCTACCTCCTGCCGCTGGGCACGCAACAAACCTTCCGTAGTCTGGAGAAAAGACAGTTCCGCGCCGGTCGTGCCTCTAGCCAAGTACTGCGAAGAGAGGGCTTGAGTTTGGCGGACGCGGTTGTCAAGTTGTTCCAGCGCGTGGCGCACCCGGGCGACCTGCTGGTTGGCGGCTCGCAGGCGTAACTCCTGCTGATGTTCCACGCTCTGGCGGAAGTGAAGCAGCGCTTGCAGAGGGAAACGGAACGGCATATTCGTCAGCTCGGCAGGGCCAGGAGTTTTGCAATGCTGTCGGAAAAGGAAACGCTGTCTCCGGGCTTTTGCATGAGGAATCGGTTCAGGTCGGGGATCATGGCGAGCGCTTTATCGAGAGTCGGATCGCTTCCTTTCTGATACGCGCCGATGCGGATGAGGTCTTCGGAGGCCGTATAAGCCGCGAGCAGTCGCCGCAGTTCGTGGGCTTTTTGCAGATGCGGAGCCGTCGAAACCGCGGGCATGAGGCGGCTGACGCTGTCGAGAATGGCGATGGGCGGGTAATGGCTGCGCACGGCCAGCTTGCGGTCGAGCATGATGTGGCCGTCGAGCAGCGCGCGGGCTCCATCAACCAGAGGATCCTGCTCGTTGTCTCCTTCCATCAGCACGGTGTAGAAAGCGGTGATGCTGCCGGAACCGAATTTTCCCGCGCGTTCGATGAGCCGGGCCAGCATGGCGAAGCACGACGGCGTGTAACCTTTGGCGGTCGGCGGTTCGCCCGCCGCCAGACCGATTTCGCGTTGTGCCATCGCCAGACGGGTAAGCGAGTCCACGATCAACAGAACATTCTTGCCTTGCCGGCAGAAGTACTCGGCCACCGTTGTCGCCGTCAGCGCCGCCCGGATGCGCAGCAAAGGCGATTGATCGGAGGTGGAAACGACGACCACCGAACGCCGTCGGCCCTCGGCTCCCAGGGAGTTTTCGAGAAAGTCGCGGACCTCGCGCCCGCGTTCCCCCACCAGACCGAGAACATTGATATCCGCTTCGGTGTTGCGTGCCATCATGCCGATGAGCGTGCTTTTGCCGACGCCGCTGCCGCCGAAAATGCCGATGCGCTGGCCCCGGCCGCAGGTGAGAAAAGCGTCCACGGCGCGGATGCCGCAGCTGATCGGCTCCCGAATCGATACGCGCTCAAGCGGCAGCGGAGCCGGGGCATCCAGCGGCCGGTAATCCCGAGTGCGATAGGCAGCGAGCGAATCCAGGGGCTGTCCCTGGCCGTCGATGACTCGCCCTAACATGTCTTCGCTTACCCGCAGGGTGGGCCGCTCACCCCAGGTCACGATGCGGTCGCCGCGTCGGATCCCGCGCGCCAGGTCAAGCGGCATCGACAAGACGGTCGACCCGCGGAATCCGACAATCTCTCCGGGCAAAGTCCTGCCGTCCGCATCGTAGAGATGGCAAATCTCGCCCACGGAGCAGAACGGCCCATCCGACTCGACCAGGGGGCCCACGAGCTGGGTGACGCGTCCCTGCCAGCGTAGGGCGGTACAGGATTCCAGGCGCGCGAGATACGGAGCGAGCGATGCGCTCATGATCGAGTCCCGGGGCGTGCCGCCAGCAGATCGGCGAAGCCCTGCTCGATTTCCTTCAGTTGAATCTCGAGTCCGATGGCGGTTGAGCCCATCGCCGTCTCAACCGTGCATTGGTCCACGGGCTGAGACGGATCTTCGACGATTTCGGGAAGATTCGCGGGCTGAAGCTGGGTGGTGAGAAATTGCCGCCAGTCAGCCGCCTTTTGCGGATGCACGCGCAACCGGACGCCAGTCGCACCGTCGATTTGTTCCAGTGCCACGCGCACGATCCCAGCCAGCAGCAAGGGATCGACCTGCGCCTCGCGGTGCAGAATCTTGCGCGCGATGCTCATGGCGAGTTGCACCACTTCGGGCTCAACCTTCTCGAAGTAGGTGGAGCGATCGCGGACGAACTGGGCTAAGGCGGCAGCGATATTGGATTTCTCTCTTGCCAACTGCTGTTCGAAGGCCTGGCGAGACTCTTGCTGGCCCGCCTGACGTCCGCGAGCAAAAGCCTGGGCTTCGCGGTCGACCGCGGCGGCTGCGTCGCGATCCGCTGCATCGACTGCCCCAACGATTCCGGAAAGTGTTGCGCCGCCCATCGCGGGCACGGCGCCGTAGGGGAAAGGCGTGAGCCGCGGAATCTCTTCTTCGATGGGGGCGGCCGGCGCTCGCCTAGGCGACGTACTCATCGTCGCCCTCCGGCGTCAGAGAAATTTTTCCTTCGGCTTCCAGCTTCCGCGCTACGCCAACCGCTTCGAGCTGGGCCTTGTGGATGTCGCGGGACTTTACCGGACCCAGGACTTCCATATCTTCCTTCAACATCTCCACCGCGCGCGAAGACATGGACTTGAAAATGTAATTTTTCAGTTCCTCGGAGGCGCCGCGCAGGGCGGTGGCCAGAGTTTTCTTTTCCATCTGGCCAAGCAATTCGCGGATACCGGCTTCCGGCACGGTCAGCAAATCTTCGAAGGTGAACATCAGGTTGCGAATCGACAGAGCCAGTTTGGGATCTTCTTTCTCGATGCCTTCGAGGATGGTTTTCGCCGTAGTCAGTTCGAGACGGTTCATGACGTCGGCAACGCCGCGCAATCCGGCGTAGGCCCGGCGGCTCTGTTCGCCGAGCGCCTCCAGACGCTTGTGCAGCACCACAGAAACGCGCTCCGCCATCTCCGGCGAGAACTGCCGCAGCTGGGCCAGGCGCTTGATGGCTTCGGCGCGCAGCTCCTCGGGGAGGCGCATCAGCAGGGTTGAAGCCTGCTTGGCTTCCAGGTGAGCGAGGATCAAGGCGATGGTCTGCGGATGCTCCCCTTCAATGAACTTCGCCAGTTGCTGGGGATCCGCCTTGCGAAGAGAATCCAGCTTGCCCGCGCTCAGCTCCGCGGTTTGAGAGACCTGGCGAAGCAGTTCTTTGGCGCCCTCCTCGCCGAAGGCCTTGATCGAGCAGCTTGTTAGCGTAGTCCGTTCCGCCCTGGGCAAGGTAGTCTCCAGCCGTGACCAGGCGTTCGAATTCTTCGAGGACGGCGAGCGCGGTTTCGGAGTCGAACGAGCTCAATCCGGCGATCTCACGAGTAATCAGCTCGACCTCCGCCGGAGGAAGCCGGCGATAGATCTGGCTGGCGGTATCTTCGCCCAGGATGACCAGCAGGATTGCCGCCTTGCGCGGGCCGGATGGGGCTTGCGCGGATGCGATCATTGCCGGCCCTCCTGCTGCACCCAGCCCTGCACCAGACGGCTGGCGGATTCGGGTTCGGCTTTTACTTTTTCGCTGAGCATGCGTTTGAGCTGGGTTGCCCGATTGCCGCCGGATTCAAGAGTAAGGGCGCCCGGGGTGAGCTGCACGCCGCCGCCGGTGCCGGCTACCTGTGGTGTTAGCCGCCCTGCCACTCTGCCCGGCAGTTCGCGAAACGCCGCCAGCGCCTGCTTCTTCACGGGACGCAAGATCATCCAGTAAACGACGAGAAATAACGCTGCCAGGCCGGCATAGCGCAGCGCCCACGCCCACGGCTCAACCAGCCGCCGCCAATGTTCCGTTTTGGTCGGCGGGGAAATGGTTTCCGCCGGAGCCTGCTGGAACGACAAGTTCTCGACCGCCAGAACGTCTCCGCGTTGCGCATCCACTCCAATGGCAGCCTGCGCCAGCTGTTCGATTTGCTTCATTTCATCGGCGGTCCGCTTGCGCCGCATGGTGGTTGACTTGCCCGCCTGTTGGGTGGTTTCGACGACATCGTCGACCAGCACGGCGGCTGCGATGCGGCGCACCCGCCCCGGGGGCTCCACGCTATGGTGGAGAGTCTTGCTCACGGCATACGTGGTGGCATCGGAGCGCGAACTGGATTGTTCCGCTCCCACCGCGGGCGTTGGCGGCGGCGTCGCGGAGGGCACATTGCTGGCCGTTCCGGGGACTCCGGCGGGCGCGGCGCCGGTGGAGTTTTCCTCGGAATGTTCCTGGGTCAGCGTTGCGCTGGTCTTGGGATCGTAAGTCTCTTGCGTATCCTCGCTGCTGCCCAGATCGTATTCCACGTGCACGCTGGCGCGGACATGATCCGCGCCGACGACCGGCTCGAGGGTTTGCACCAGAGTCTTGGCGAGCTCCTCATCGAGGCCGTAAGCGCGCCCGTTGGGGCCATCGCGGCCGTGCAGGAGCGGGGTATTGCTGTCGGCGTCGACGACCGTAACGTTTTCCGGACGCAGACGGTCGACGGCGCTGGCCACCAGTTGCGGAATGGCCTGCTCGGCTTGCTCGGAAAGATGTCCGCTGCGGGTTTTGAGAATGACTGCGGCTTTCGCGTCGTGCTGCTGCTCGGTGAACAGCGACTCCTGCGGCATCACCAGATGAACCCGCACGGCCTCCACTTCGCTCAAGGTGGCCAGGGTGCGTTCCAGTTCGCCTTCCAAAGCGCGCTGGTAGTTCACTTTTTCGGTGAAATCGGAGCCGGCCCAGTTGGGGGTATCGAACAGCTCAAAACCCAGCCGGGCACTGCGCGGCAGGCCGGCAGCAGCGGTCTCGAGGCGGCTGGCATCGAGCTTGTCGTCCGGAACCAGCAGGCTGCTCCCGTCCGTTGAAATCTGGTGCGGGATGTTCTTGGCGGCGAGGCGGCTGGCCAGGTCTTGCGCCTCTTCGGATCGCAGCCCGGAATATAAAACCACGAACTTGGGCTGGCCGAGCAAGGCTACAAAAATCCAGATCACCGCACCCACCACGATGGCGCCGCCCGCCAGCAGAAGACGCTGATTGAGCGTCAGTCCCTGGAAGAACTGCTCCAGGCGGTGGAGAACATCATTGGCGGGTTTCGGGGTGTCGGCCATGGTCGATCAGGCGCGCTGCAATGGCTGGCGCGCGCGACTAAGTTCAGAACTGCATGCGCGAAATCTCTTCATAGGCGGAGACAATTTTGTTGCGCACCTGCATCATGAGCTGGAAACTCAGGTCCGCCTTTTCGACGGCGATGAGCGCGCTGTGCACATCGGCGCCATTGCCCTCGAGCACTCCAGCCACTTTCGCCTGCGCCTGCCCCTCCAGTTGCTGGATATCGTCGATGGCGCTGTGCAGGACGTCGCGAAATCCCGGCTCGGACGCGGACGAAGAGTTCAGCGCCGACGGATCCGTTTCGGCAGGAAGGATGCGTAATGAAGAAATGGCGCCGTTCATGATGGGCTCTCCGGCCCGGGTGCGTGTCAGCTCAAAATCTGCAACGACTGCTGAATCATATTCTTGGCCGCCTGCACCGCGGAGGCATTGAGCTGGTAGGCCCGCACCGCGCTGAGCAGGTCGGTCATCTCCATCACCGGATTCACGTTGGGATAGGTGACATATCCGGAAGTGTCGGCATCGGGATGTCCGGGTTCGTAGCGCCGCGGCAGCGGCGTAGCATCGGCTACCACGCGATCGACGCGCACGCCTTCCTGGAGCCCGGCCTGCATCCCGGAATGCAGCCGCGTCAGCATAAGGGAAAAGCGAGGCGTGGGCCGGGCGCGAAAGACGACGAGCTGACGCCGGTAGGCGCCGCCGCCGGGAGTGCGCGTCGTTTCGGCGTTGGCCATGTTGGCCGAGACCACTTCGGCGCGCCAGCGTTCCGCCGCCAGCGCCGAGCCACTGACTTCGAGCATGCCAAACAGGTTCATGACGACGTACCTCCTCCGGAATTGATGGCTAGCGAAATCGTATGGAACTGGTCTTTCAGCAGCTGGATCCCAAGGTTGAACTTCATCTGCGCCTCGGCCAGCAGCAGGCTTTCCCGCTCGACGCTCACGTTGTTGCCGTCGGGACGTTCGACCAGGCCGCGCACCTGGCGCGCTACCGGGGTAAATGCGGCGGTGCTCAACAAACCGTTCTCCCCGGCAAACGATTCCTGGGACGCACGCTCGAGCTCCGCCCGAAAATCCAGGTCGCGCGTGCGATAGCCCGGGGTATCGATGTTTGCGAGATTCGCGGCGACCAGCTTATAGCGGGCCACGTCGACGTCGAGAAAGCGGCCCAAGGCTTCGCTCATGGAAGTTTCGATCATGCTTCGATCATTCATGGACATAGCTGCTCCAGTTGGGCAGGCCGTAACTGCGAACCTTGTTGCGCACGGTTCGCAGGCTGACCCCCAGCAACTCCGCTGCGCGCGAGCGGTTGCCTCCGGTAGCCGCCAGCGTGATTTCGACCAGCTTCCGCTCCATCTCTCCCAGAGAAACTCCCGGACGCAGGCAGGAAATTTCCGCAGAAGCACTCGGGGCAGCACTGGCCCACTCCGCTCCCTCAAGGGCGGCGGGCCCAATTTCCGTGCCTGAGGAGAGCGCGACCACGCGCCGCACGCAGTTGGCCAGCTCGCGCACATTGCCCGGCCAGGAATGCGCTTCGAGCTGCGCCAGAAATTCCGGGGTCAAGCGCACTGCCTTCCCGGCCGGGGCGTAGAGCCGTACAAAAAATTCGGCCAGCTCTGAAACATCGCCCGGACGCTCGCGCAGCGGAGGCAGGTTCAGCGGAATCACGTTCAGCCGGTAGTACAGGTCGGCGCGGAACCTTCCCTCGCGCACCATCTGGACCAGAGAGCAATTGGTGGTAGCGACGACGCGCAGGTCCACATGAATAGGGCGGGTATCGCCCAGGCGATCGAATTCGCGCTCCTGCAGGGCCCGCAGCAGCTTGGGCTGCAAGGCGAGCGGCATTTCGCCGACCTCGTCGAGCAGCAGCGTGCCGCCGTCGGCCAGTTCGAACTTGCCCGGCTTGGCATTGGCCGCGCCCGTGAATGCGCCTTTGGCATGCCCAAACAATTCGCTTTCCAGCAGCGTTTCCGGGAAAGCCGCGCAGTTCACCGCAATGAACGGACGGTCGCGTCGCGGGCTCAGACGATGAATCATCCGTGCAACCAGCTCTTTGCCGGTGCCGCTTTCGGCCTCGATCAGGATATCGGCGTCACTGGCTGCCGCCTGCCGCGCCCGCCCAAGCGCCCGCAGCCATACGGGAGCGTGGCCGCCGAGTTCCTTCAGGGCTCCGGCCTGGGACGCAGCCCGCGCCAGGATTCTTTCCGCCGCCGCCTCGAGCTGCTCAAACCCCACCGGCTTGACCAGGTAGTCGCAGGCGCCGTCTTTCATCGCGGCCACCGCGTCGGGGACACTGGCATAGGCGGTCAGCAGGATCACCGCCGTGTGCGGTGCCAGGGCGCGCGCCGAGCGCATCACGAAAAATCCGTCTTCGCCCGGCATGCGGATGTCGGTCACGATCAGCGGGTGCATGCCGCGGCGGAATTTTTCCAGAGCCTCGCCGGCCTGGCAGGCGGTTTCGACCCGCCATCCCCGGCGCAGAAAGCGCGCTTCGAGCGCCGAGCGCATGCCCGCATCGTCATCGACCACCAGTACGCGATTCATGAGGCGATCCCCTCTATCGATGGAGCGGCAAGCGGAAAAATGAGCGTGAACTTCGCGCCCCGTCCCGGATCGCTCGCGGTGTAAATGGTCCCGCGATGCTGCTCGACGATCTTGCGGCACACGGCGAGCCCCAGTCCCGGACTGCCCGCGCGCGTGCTGAAGCCGGGCTCGAACACTCTGGCCAGGTTTTCCGCGGAGATGCCCGGACCATTGTCGGCCACGGTGAGCGCGACCGACTTGCCGTCTGCGAGCAGCCTCCCCCCCAGTTCGATCCAGCCGCCAGCCGGCATGGCGCGCACGCTGTTGAGCACGAGGTTCAGCAGGACTTGTTCAAGACGATGCCGGTCGGCGGCGAAGAAGCACGCCGGAAACGTGGCTTTGCAGGCTCAGCACCACATGCGATTGCCCCGCCAGCGGCAGAAAAAAGTTTCGCGCCCATTCGAGCAATTCGCCCAGATCGACGGGAACGCGTTCCGGCTCGGGCAGGCTATGGAAGTGCAGTACGTTGTTGACCGTGGCCGCCAGCGTGCGCAGCCCGGCCTGCATGTGCTCGACCCACTGGCGGGACTCCCCGTCGAGTTCGGATTCGGCCAGCAAGCCTGCGAACAGTTCGAGGCTGCCGAGCGGGTTGCGGATCTCGTGCGCCAGCACCGCGGACACTTCGGCCAGCGCCTGCTCGCGGCGCAGCCGGGCTTCGGTCTGCTCCAGGCGCTTGCGCTCGTCGATATCGCGCAGGATAAAAACCGAATCGCCGCCGGCGATCGGCGCGTAGCGCGCTGCCAGCCAATGGAGCGAGCCGTCCGTCTCCGCGACCCTCAATTCCTGTTCCCGATCATCCTGACGCGCGCGTTCGAGCAAGTTCTGCACCGCGGCCGGCAGCGCCAAAACTTTCGATACACCGGCGACGCCGGAGGAACTTACCTGAAGCAGCCGCATCGCCTCCGGGTTGGCTCGGGTGATGCGCCCGCTGGAAGAGAGGACCAGCACTCCGCAGGGTAAGCCTTCGAGAATTCGATCCAGATGCTCCCGCATATTGCGGTTTTCTTCGAGGCTGCGGGCCAGGTCGCGATCGCTGATTTCGAGCGCAAGACGCAATCTTTCGACTTCCTCGCGCAGCCTGGCGTACGACCGCTCCAACGATCCGGCTGCCTCAGAGAAGGATCGGAAGGCGCGCAACAGGAACTGCTCATCTTCGCCCGCGGAATTGCCGATAGGAAATCTTGGCAGCAGAGAAGAAGCAGCCGCTTGTTGTTCGAGACAACTCGCCGGCATGGGCAAAAACGTCATACTCATAGGCAAGACTTGCACGGCACATTCCAACCGAACCGCATCGGGCTTAGATTCTCCTCAGGGTTGGGCGGGTCCGCTTGCACGCTCGTCCCTCGCGTAGGCGAAGTACAGGTGTTCCGCTTCGATCATGGTTCCGCTCTCGACTAGGATGGACGCACGCTCCATCACATGCTGCAGTTCGCGAACATTTCCCCTCCACGGATGATTCTCCAGAATGCGGATAGCTTCAGCGCTTAAGCATGGCGCCCGCATATCGAGTGCCGCCGCCATGCATGCCAGAAAGTGCTCCGCCAGCGGAATGATATCGATTCGACGCTCAGCCAGCGCCGGCAGCTCAATAGGAAATGCGGAAAGACGGTAGAAGAGATCCTGGCGAAACTCTCCGCGGGCGGCTCGGGACACCAGGTCTGCGTTGCTGGCGGCCAGCACCCGCACATCGACGCGGGTAATTTCACAACTGCCGAGCCGTTGAATTTCTTTCTGCTCGAGAAAGCGCAACAGCTTGGCCTGCATCCCCAGAGGCAGTTCGCCGACTTCATCCAAAAATAAAGTTCCGCCGTGCGCCGCGGGAATGCGCCCCAATTGCGACTGCACTGCGCCGGTGAAAGCGCCGCGCGTATAACCGAACAGCTCCGATTCGAGCAGTGTCTCCGGAATAGCCGCGCAGTTCACCACGACGAAAGGCTTGGCGGCGCGCGGGCTGAGCGCGTGCAGCGCGCGGGCCACCAGTTCCTTGCCGGTTCCGGTCGCGCCCGCAATCAACACGGTGGTCGAGCGCGCCGCGACCAGACGCACCATGCGGTAGACGCGCTCCATCGCCTCGCTGTTTCCAATCATGCCCGGCAACGGGTGGCGCGCGGCCGTGCTCGCGGCATTCGGCAGCTCACGGCGACATTGCGACAAGGACGGGGAACTGCGTTCCGAGGACATGGTTGCAAAGCTCGCAGGCTCCTCGGAAGGCTGGTCCAGCTCGGAATCGAGCAATACTACCTGGATGCCGGGGAAACGCCGGCCGATAATGGCCATCAGTTCTTCGGCATCGAGATCAGGAAGGCGGCGATCAAGGAACAGCACCTGCCAGCCTCCTTTCTCGAGTTTGGCCAGGGCATCGGCGCCGCCCAGAGCCTGCTGTACCGGCCGGCAGCGTCCGTTCAAGCGATGAAGCACTTCTTGGCGCAACGCGGAGTTGGGGCTCGCGATCAGGGCTGCCCCGGAACTTGTGAACAGCGGCATTGTCATCGTCAGGGCGCTCATTTCGCATCTCCGATCTGCTTCTGGTTACAACCGGGCAGGCGCAACACCAGGGGAAATTGCAGGGTGCAGGTATGCCGGCCTTTTTCCCGCAACTCCGCCCAATGTCCGCCAGAAGATTCCCATGCCGCCTGAGCGACCATCAAGCCGAGTTCCGGTCGAGAAAAGGGAGAAAACTCCGGCGCGGGGCCGGGTATCCATGAAATTCTCACAGAGGCGTGATCAGCCGCTGCGGCAGCTTCGATCTGCAGGTCGCTGGCTTGCCGGCAAAGGCTTACGGCTGATCCGAGCGTGCGCAGCAGAATGGTCGCAAGGCAACCCCGATCCGCTTGAATGAGGAGAAGCGTGGCGCTTGCGATTTGAAACCGTACGCGCTTGTCCTCGGCCACAAAACGCAGTTCGTCGATACATTTGGCCAGCAACACATCCAGGTATGAGTCGGAAATAGCCTCGGCCGGCTGCGACAAATGCGCGAGTTCGCGGAGCGCTTCCACCAGGATCCGCATGCGGGCAGTGAGCGCGAGTCCTTCCCGCAAGGTGCGAACGTACTGCTCGGTCGACCTTGGGGCCGCAGCGGCCAGTTCCAGCGAGCACTGCAATCCTGTGAGCGGCTGATTCAGCGCGTGCAATAGATGCGCGAGTGCTGTTTGCTTGAGAGGTTCGGTTGGAAGAGCAAGCCGGGTTCCCGCGCTGCTCATGCCCGCACCTCGGAAACCGAAATCTCCGCAGCGGCCGCCCTCAGCTCGTAGCCCACGCCCCGCACTGTGTGGATCAACTTCTGGGCGTGGCCATCGTCGATCTTCCTGCGGACATAATTGATATACACATCCACCAGATTCGTGGTGGTATCAAACGTCAGATTCCATACATGCTCGAGGATCATGGAGCGCGTCACACTTCGGCCCGCGTTGCGCATCAGGTATTCGAGAAGGGAGAATTCTTTGGCCGTGAGGTCGATTCGGCGGCCCGCCCGTTCGACAAGGTGCTGCACCCGATCGAGCTTCAAGTCGGCAACCGTGAGTACCGACTCGGACGGAAGATGGCTCCGCCGCAGCAACGCGCGGATGCGCGCCGACAATTCGCTGAAGGAAAATGGCTTGGGCAGGTAGTCATCGGCGCCGCCGTCCAGGCACTGCACCCGATCTTCTACCCGCGTCCGCTGGGTGAGAATGAGTACGGGCAGGCTCGGTTTCTTCGACCGCAACTGGCGCAGAATCGCGACTCCATCGAGCTTGGGCAGGTTTAGATCCAATACGACCAAGTCGTATTCCGAATCGATGGCTGCCGCCCGCGCCTGCTCCCCGTCGGGGAAAACATCCACTTCGTACTGCTCACCTTCCAGACCCTGACGGACAAATCTGGCTAATGCTTCGTCATCTTCCGCTATAAGAATTCGCATAATCGTGAACCGTCCTTAATCGAACAGCCCCAGTCTAGTTAGAAGAGACTCAATTGAGGCCGAAAGTCGGCGCACACGAAGGTATGTAATTGCAGCAATGGGCAGGGGTTTCAAATCAGGAAGCCCCTGCTGTGCAGCGAACCTGGCCGCCATTTTCTTGCCGAAATGTCCTGCCGATTTCCCCGGAACCAAGAGAATCACTTTGACTCGACGCCCAACCCACGGAGAATCATCGGAAAGCCACCGTTCGTCCATGCGCTTTGTTCGAATCGATCTTTCCATCTTGTGATTTTCCAACTCCATCCTCGCGAGATGGGGGATGTCAGTTCAGGGAGATGTAATTATGTCGGGACAAGTCGTTCTATATTTTGAAGATCAGGCGGATGCACTGCGTTTCGCGCTGGCTGCGGGCTCGGTGATGGCGGGGGAAAATGGAAAGATCACCAGCGATTTGGTACAGGAAACCGCCAGGGTCACGCGCATCCGTTTGGATGCGGTGAACGCGGGGCACAAGAAACAGACCGGTGGCCGCGTCGCCTAGCCCAGCATTGCGTCTTGCACTCTCTCGCCACGCCTAGGCCGAGCCGGCGTTGGTGAACGCTTCAATCGCGTCCGACAGAGTGGGAAACATCAGGAAGACCTGCTCGACTTTCGTAATCTCAAATACCTTCAATACGCGTTTGTTCACGCCAGTAAGGGCCATCCGTCGTCCGGCCTTTGCACACGAAGTGCTGGCGCTGACCAGCGATCCCAGGCCGGAAGAATCCAGATAGGGCACACCCGACAAATCCAGAATCATCGTGGGAGCATTTTCGCGCCGCACCGCATTCAAGAATGGAGAAACATTCTCCATGGTAAGCGGACCGCGGAAGCTCAGCACTCCCCGATCCAGGCGCTCGACTTCGAACGGCTCGGATGCCATGGCGCAGCGATTTTAGGCTACATCGCAAGTAACGTTCAAGTTGGGTAGTGCTGCAGTTTGAAAAGATTCGTATCAGGGCATCGCTTCAGCGATGCCGCAACATCGGAAAATACGAGAGGCTTTAGCCGCTGAGGGCCCGGGCCGTGGTGGCAGCGGCTAAAGTCGGCCATTTGCTCGCGCTTTGGCATGCCTGAAGGCATGCCCTGACACGAATCTTTTCAAACTGAAGTTGGCATGCACCGACGACTTTCGAGTTACTTTGGGTCAGTGCCCCGCTTTGTAATCTTTTTGTGTTTTCTTTGTGCGGATGTTTCAGCCGCGACCTCTACGACTACGATTGCAGTAACGGCATGTGGGGGGAAACGGATGATGAGACGAAGTGGAAACCCATGTCAGCGCTCTTCCTGCGACTAGCACTCGCGTGAATTTAAGCACTCCCGAAATACATCCCAAAGGAACGCAGGCCCGCGTTCTGCTGAGCTCGGTCTTCGGACCGTACGCCCAGGACGACGAGTTTGGCAGCCGCTCCATCAATCCGATGGAGCTCTACCACAATCAGGTCACGCGAGCGCAGGGCAGTTTTTCGTTGCGCATGTTTCATCGTTCCTGGGGCATTATGATGATCCAGGCAAACATCTCCGCGCCCTGCACGGTGCTGGATTTCCCCACCCGAAAAGATTTCGCGCGCGAACTCAAGGCGCACCAGTACGACGTCGTCGGCATCTCCTCGATCATCGTCAACGTCCGCAAAGTGCGCGAAATGTGCCGCATGGTTCGCAAACTTTCGCCCGGATCGAAGATCGTGGTGGGCGGCCACGTGGCCGCGATCCCCGGCATCGAAAACATGATCGACGCCGATCATATCGTGCGCGGCGAAGGCGTGGGTTGGATGCGGCGCTATCTCGGTGAGGATGACAGTGCGCCGATCCATCATCCCGCCATCGTTTCGGGAATGCGGACGCGCATCATGGGCATTCGCCTGCCCGAACGGAAGGGCGCGACCGCAGCGACGATTATTCCCTCCGTCGGCTGCCCTATGGGTTGCAATTTCTGCACGACTTCTGCGTTTTTTGGCGGCAAAGGAAAATTCATCAACTTCTTTGAGACCGGCGACGAACTGTTCGCAGTGATGAGCCAGATGGAGAAGGAGCTGAAAGTGAATTCGTTCTTCGTGATGGACGAAAACTTCCTGCTGCATCGCGAGCGCGCCATGCGGCTGCTCGAACTCATGAAGGAAGGCGGAAAGAGCTGGACCATGTCCGTCTTTGCCTCGGCCAATGCGATCCGCAAATATACCATGCAGGAACTTGTGGAGTTAGGCGTCTCCTGGCTCTGGATGGGATTGGAATCTCCGCAGGCCGGCTACAGCAAGTTGCAGGGCTCCGACACGCGACAACTCACGCGCGAACTGCGCGAACATGGCATCCGCGTGCAGGGCTCGACCATCATCGGACTCGAGCACCACACCCCGGATAACATCATTTCCGAAATCGAGCATGCTGTCTCGCACGACACCGATTTTCATCAGTTCATGCTCTACACGCCGGTCCCGGGAACGCCGCTCTATCAGCAGATGTCTGAGGAAGGACGAATGCTGGGCGACGTCGACCTTGCCGACGTTCACGGCCAGTTCAAATTCAATTTCAAGCATGCAGCGATCTCGCGCGAAGACTCCAAACGTTTTCTCGACTGGGCGTTCTGGCGCGATTTCGAAATCAACGGGCCGAGCCTCTACCGCATCTCGCGCACGCTGATGGCCGGATGGAAGCGCTATAAAGACTGGCCGGATGCGCGCGTCCGCGAGCGCTTCGCCCGCGAGATGGGACGGCTGAGCGGCGTATATAGCTCCGCATTGTGGGCGATGGAGCGGCAATTCAGCAAAGTGGATAGCCGAGTGAGCGAACAGATCCGCGCGCTGCGCCAGGAATTCAAGCAGGAATCCGGAATCGTGTCGCGGATGCTTCCTGCAGTGCTAGGCCCGGTGCTCTTGTGGACCACGCGGCGGGAAGAACAACGTCTGGCGCGGGGCAAGACCTACGAGCCGCCGACAATCCTCGAGCGCAGCAATTGGGTCGAAGCCTAGTAAATTGATCGAGATATTTTGTGAGAAGTCGCGCGAGGTCTGCGCGTTCATCCCGTGCGGCGGGCCGACAGCAAATCCAGAATCTCCCGCAAGCCCTGGCGGATGTGCTGAAGCTCAGGAGCAGCATGTGAAGGAAACGGGATCGCCGCTTGCGTCTTGTCGGTCTTGCTTTCCGCGCGTAATTGCTGGCGTGCGCCCGAGATTGTGAATCCCTGCTCGTAGAGCAACTGCTTGATCCGCAGCACGCTTTCCACGTCGCGCTTGCGGTACATGCGCTGTCCCGTGCTGCTCTTGACCGGTTTCAGTTGCGGGAATTCCGACTCCCAGAATCGCAGCACGTAGGCCGGAAGATGACAAAGCATCGCAACTTCTCCGATACGGAAGTACAGCTTGTCGGGGATGAGGATTTCATCCGCCTTATGCTTTGCCCCGTTTTTCTTTCTTGCGGCCATCTTGTTCGCACCGGCAAATGCCGCGCTATCGGCCTATTGTGACACAGGTGCGGCGAGGAATAACAAAATTTCACCGCCGGCCACCAGAAGCACCGGCCAAGTTACGCCAGGCAAGTGGCGAGCGGTGCGAAGATAATTTTCGATTCGGATTCCGCCGCGCCCAACGGAAAAGCCTCTTAAGAGGTGCTTCCCTTAAGAGGCCAGTGAAAAATCGTTGTGCATGCGAGATATCTCTCGCGGCTGGGTTAGTGTTTCTTCTTTTTTGCCTTCTTCTTGGTTGCCATTGAAGGTGCCTCCGTTGAGCGATTTTCCCTTGCAAGGGTGACAACTTTGGGCCCTTAACTCGAAGAGCAAACCCAACTCGTAGTATGGATCAGCTCTATAACTCAAGATATTGCGGTAGCGTAGCTGAAGTGTCAACAGAATTCTGCAGTTTTGCAGCACAATTCTCGGGACTCGCGTCGACCGACCATCGAACAAGCCCTGGTAGTACACTGCGCATCATGCGCGATCCCGTCGAACTGGAAATTTTCAAAAACCTGTATCACTCGATCGCCGAGGAGATGGGGGCGGCGCTGCGGCGCACCGCATTTTCTCCAAATATCAAGGAACGGCGCGATTATTCCTGCGCTGTGTTTGATGGCGCCGGACAGGTGATCGCGATGGGCGATCATATGCCCGTGCACCTCGGCTCCATGCCGATGTCGGTGCAGGCCGCAATTGACGCGGGTCCCATGGCGGCCGGCGACATGGTCATGCTGAATGATCCGTTTCGCGGCGGAACGCATCTGCCCGATATCACGCTGGTGGCGCCTGTGTTCGTGCAGTCGCGCCGTCCGAAGCGTTCGGGAAAAAGTTCGCCTGATTTTTATGTTGCGTCCCGCGCTCATCATGCCGATGTGGGCGGAGCCTATCCCGGGTCGATGGGCCTGTGCCGCGAAATTTATCAAGAGGGTGTGCGCATCCCGCCGGTGAAACTGATGTCCAGCGGCGCGATGAACCGGGATGTGCTTGCGATGCTTCTGAACAACGTCCGTACTCCCGAGGAGCGGCGCGGCGATCTGGGCGCGCAAGTCGCTGCCTGCCACACCGGTGCCGAAAGGCTACGCGACGTTTGTTCGCGTTACGGCGTGGAGCATGCAAAGCGCGCCGCTGCGGACCTTCTGGATTATTCCGAAGAGCTGATGCGGGCCTTTCTGCAGCAGGTGCCAGAAGGCGAATATCGCGCCGAAGATTTTCTGGACGGAGACGGAATCAGCGAGAGCCCGGTGAAGATTGCGGTCGCGATAAAAATCCAGAACACCTCACGCGGGCTCAACCGCCGCCGATCATCCCCCAAGGCAGGTCTCCGCCCCGTCGTGCTTGTCGATTTCACCGGCAGCGATCCGCAGGTAGCAGGCAGCGTGAATGCCGTGGCGGCCATCACTTATTCGGCGTGCTTCTATGTCTTCCGCTGCCTGCTGGCAGAGGACATTCCTGCGACCGCCGGACTGATGCGGCCGATTGAGCTGATCGCGCCAGAGGGAACGATTGTGAATGCGCGTCCTCCCGCCGCTGTCGCGGGCGGGAATGTGGAGACGTCGCAGCGCATCGTCGACGTTCTGCTACGCGCTCTGGCCCAGGCCATTCCCGACCGCATTCCGGCGGCGGCCTCCGGCACGATGAACAATCTGATCATCGGCGGCATTGATCCCCGCACCGGCGAACCGTTCACCTATTACGAAACCATCGCGGGCGGGATGGGAGCGCGTCCCGGGAAAGCGGGCGTCTCCGGCGTGCACACCCACATGACGAATTCGCTGAACACTCCGGCTGAGGCGCTTCGAGTATGCCTATCCTCTGCGCGTGCGGACATATTCGTTGCGGCCGAAGAGCGGTGGGCGAGGCACATTTCGCGGCGGTGACGGCACGGTTCGCGAGATCGAAGTGCTCACCGATTGCGATGTCACGCTGCTGGCCGACCGGCGCTCGCGCGGTCCGTGGGGATTGGCGGGAGGCAACGACGGAGCTGCAGGCAAAGCATCGATCCTGCGCTCTGACGGTTCAGTCGAGCCTATGCCGGGAAAGTTCAGCGCGAGGCTCCGCCCGGGCGAGCGCATCAGGATTGAAACTCCCGGAGGCGGGGGTTGGGGAACTCGCTGAGTTGCTTGTAGTGGATGGTTGGGTCGAGCAGAATTGCAGGGCAGAGGAGGAACGATGCAACTGATGCGCGCGGCCGAAGTTCCTCAGACGGAGCGCGATCTGCTTTTTCGCGCGTCGCGGCTCCATGCCGTGCTGACTGTGGTGGCTTGCCTTGGTTTCTGTGTGTGGTTCATTCTGCATACCTGGCCACACCCCAAAATTGCATATTGGGTCAGCGGCGTTATTTTGCTTGTGCTGCTCCTGATGCACCGATTCGTGACCTGCCGCTTCCTTCCTTCGAACTGGCTGGTGCGCGCGGGCGACGAAGGCCTGTTCGTTCACTTTCGCTCGTACCTGAACGACCATCTCAGCCCGGACGATCCCACGGTCGTTTTTCTTCCTTACTCGGAGATTCGCTCGGCGCGCCTGGTGCGCGAGCATGTGACGACGCCGGATATGAACGGCCGGGACACGACCGAGTTCCAGCACTGGGTAGAATTCGAACTCGCTACGGATTTTGCCGCGCTCACAGATGCGCTGGCAACCGAAAGGGGTCGGCCCGCGGCGATGGAAAAACGCTGGTATGGTACGTCCTCGACTCTCTACCTCGACTATCCGGTGCAGATCCAGACTCCTCCTTTCCTGCGCGTACGCTGGCAAGTGGTGCCGCGAGTCGCGGTGCTTTTCGAAGCTCTGCGGCCACGGGTTGAAATCGCGCCCGAAGTGAAGGTCTCCGAAGATTTTTCCGCCCTGCAGAACTTGCCCGCCGCAGAGCAGCAAAAGAAACTCCGGGAATTAAATCAGCGTGGCCAGACCATGGCGGCCATTTACACGGCCAGAAGACTCTACGGCTGCAACCTTACCGAAGCCACAAATTTGGTGAAAGGACTGAGCGGAGGATCCCCGTCATGAGCGATACAGCGGCTCACTACCTCGAAGAAGCGCGCCGGCAGTTGCGCGGACATAAACGCATGGGCGAAGGCGCAATGTCCCAGCTTAAGGACGAACAGTTTTTTATCACGCTCGATCCGGAAGCAAACTCGATTGCGATTCTCGTCAAGCATCTGGCGGGCAACATGTATTCCCGCTTCACCGATTTCTTAACCTCGGACGGCGAGAAGCCCGACCGTTTTCGCGACCGCGAGTTCGAACTCACTTCGGCGACAACTCGCGCCGACGTCATGAAATGGTGGGAAGAAGGATGGGCCTGCGTCTTCGCGGCCATCGAGCCGCTTCAGCCTGAAGATGTGATGCGGACGGTGACCATCCGCGGCGAGCCTCACACGGTGCTGCAGGCCATCAACCGCCAGATCGCCCACTACGCTCAGCACATCGGCCAGATTGTATTCCTGGCCAAGCATCTGCGCTCGAGTGAATGGAAGACGCTCAGCATCCCGCGCGGGAAGTCAGAGGAGTACAAGACGGTCCCGCCGAAATCATATAAACCCGCTAGCTAGAACCCAGAACGGTTCACAGTGGGTGTCATCCCGATCGGAGCCGCTTTTCAGGCGGAGGGAGGGATCTCCCATCCACGAAATCAGAGGGAAGGAGATCCCTCAGCCGGCTGAAAGGCGCCGGCTTTCGGGATGACCCTCGATGAGGAATCAATCCTCGCAGACCATGTGCGCCCGCGGTGCTAGAATCATACGTTTTGTGTTTACCGCGGTTTTAGCATTTAATTTCATAGGGTGGCAATCATGGCTGGGTCTGCAAGTGAGAGAACAATGCTGGCAGTGGTCAAGCCGGAGGCGGCGCCGGGTGCGGACATTCGCGAAGTGAAGGTCCCCGGCTTCGGACGCACCGACGTGCTGGTTAAGGTGAAGGTCGCCTCCATCTGCGGCACCGATCTGCACATTTACAACTGGGACCGCTGGGCCCAGAACCGCATCAAGCCTCCACTGATTCCCGGGCACGAATTTTGCGGAGAAGTAGTTGCCTTCGGTGACGAAGTGACCAGCGTCAAGGAAGGCGACTTCGTTTCCGCCGAAATGCACGTGGCCTGCGGCAAGTGCCTGCAATGCCGCACCGGCGAAGCCCATATCTGCCAGAACGTAAAAATCATCGGCGTCGACGCCAATGGAGCCTTTGCCGAATATGTAGTGATCCCGGAATCGAACATCTGGAAGCTCGACCCCTCCATTCCGCAGGATTACGCTTCGATTCTCGATCCCCTGGGAAATGCAGTGCACACGGTGTTAGCCGGGGAGATTGCCGCGAAGAGTGTTGCCATCACTGGCTGCGGCCCGATCGGATTATTTTCGATCGCGGTGGCCAAAGCGGTGGGAGCGACGTCGGTTTTCGCGATCGAAGTCAACGAGCACCGCGCCCGCATTGCCCGCGAGATGCAAGCCGACTACGTGCTCAATCCGGCAAAAGAAGATGCGTATGACATTGTCATGGAAAAAACCGGCGGACTCGGCGTGGACGTCGTGCTCGAAATGGCCGGACATCCCGACTCGATTCGGACCGCCTTCGACATCGTGCGGCGCGGCGGAAGAATCTCGTTGCTCGGCCTGACTTCAAAGCCGATCTCGCTGAATTTTTCCGAGGACATCATCTTCAAGGGCATTACGATTCAGGGCATCAACGGACGCCGCATGTATCAGACCTGGTATCAGATGACGGCGCTGCTCAAGGCCGGCAAACTGAACCTGCACCCCGTGATCACCGACCGCATCTCGATGAAAGATTTCGGCAGCGCCATGGAGCGCCTGAAGACCGGAGAGGCCAGCAAGATTCTGGTGTACCCAAACGGGGTGCGTTGAGTGTGGCAGCATTGTTAATGTGGCGACGGGATGTGGCGCGGGCACTCCTGCCCGCGAACCCCTGGTCCGAGGATGGGCTCGTCGCCTGCATATCAAATTGTCATCCTGAGCGAAGCGAAGGACCCATGTACTTCGCCGGAGTTGTAGATGTTGCCAGCGAGTTGCAAAGGTCCTTCGCGCCAAAAACGCGCTCAGGATGACAACGCGGGGATTAGACTTGGTTCATCCTAAGTCCGCGTTCATCCGCCCAAATCCGCGGCAAAGAAGTTTTTGAGGTTTTCTCATGACCACTGCAGCCCGCACCAACCCGCTCTTCTATCTGACGGACCAGCTCAACGAACTCAAGGCCAAGGGCACGCACTTCAAGCTGCGCGTGCTAGAGGACGAGCAGGCGCCCGTCTGCACGTTTGACGGCAAAAAAGTCATCAACCTGGCCTCGAACAATTATCTCGGGTTGACCACGCATCCCAAGCTGCGCGAGGCGGCGCTGGAAGCCACGCGTAAATTCGGCGTCGGCTCCGGGGCGGTACGCACCATCGCCGGGACCATGAAAATCCACATGGAACTGGAAGAGAAGATTGCGCGCTTCAAAAACGTCGAAGCGTGTGTCGTCTTCCAATCGGGATTTGCGGCCAACGCGGGCACGGTTTCGGCGGTGCTGGGCAAAGACGATTTCATCATTTCCGATGCGCTGAACCACGCCTCGATCATCGACGGCGCGCGCCTCTCGAAAGCGAAGATTCTCGTCTTCCGCCACAAAGACATCGCGCACGCGGAAGAACAGCTAACCAGCATCAAGAGCGAGCCAGGCAAGAAGCTGCTCATCACCGATGGCGTTTTCTCCATGGACGGCGACATCGGCCCGCTGCCCGCGCTCTGCGACCTCGCCGAAAAATACGGCGCCATCATGATGGTCGACGACGCTCACGCCTCCGGCGTGCTGGGCCGCAACGGACGCGGCACCATCGATCATTTCAAGATGCACGGGCGCGTCGACATCCAGGTGGGAACGCTGTCAAAAGCAATCGGCGCGCTGGGCGGATATGTTTGTGGTACACGCGATCTGATTGATTTTCTGTATCACCGCGCGCGGCCGTTCTTGTTTTCGACCTCGCATCCGCCGTCGGTGGCGGCCACCTGCATCGCCGCATTCGACGTTCTGGAAAACGAACCCGAGCGAATGGAAAAACTCTGGGAGAACACGCGCTTCTGGAAAAAAGAACTCGGCCTGCTGGGGTTCGACATCGGCGGGCGCGCGACTCCGGCCAGCGAAACTCCCATCACGCCAATTATCATCGGCGACGGCAAGCTCACCATGGACTTCTCTCGCGAATTGTTCAAAGAAGGCGTGCTGGGGACGGGCATCGCGTTCCCGACGGTGCCGGAGGGGAAGGCGCGCATCCGCACCATCATGACGGCAACGCACACGAAAGAAGAGCTGGATCAGGCGCTGAGCGTGCTGAAGAGTGTCGGCAAGCGCATGGGGATCTTGCACAACTGACAACCACTAGCCGAGCTTCGCTCGGCGGACGGGCAAGAGTGCCCGTCCCGACACTACCTCCGTCATTCCGACACTACCTCAATCGCCGTCACTGTGGCGTAGCGAGTGACTGGAACGAACTCCAGCAGCAACTTGCCTTGGGCGTTCGGTACGAGGCCGAAAATCCTTTTCACGAGCGGATGATTCTCCCCAGCTTCCCGAAAAATATTCAAATTCCCGAGGATCGTTTTCCCGTTACAGAAAACGTTGAACACGCGGTCACGCTTATTGCTGAGGGCCGCCAGAGCGTTGGGCTGCGCCGGGTCGGAGTTGCCGAGTCCGTTGTGGCGCTCGATGAAGTGCAACGTGAGCGTATACCGGCCCGGAGCAACCGGAATCGCGTACGAGAAATGTCCCCACCGCTCGGTTTCGTAGAATTCCGGATCGTCAGTGCCATTCGCGGGCTGTTGGCTCGAGCCAAGCTGGCCGCCCTTGAAGTACGTGTCGGGACCCCACCACCGGCTGTCGTTGGAGTAATACGGTGCGTCGCGTGCGACGATGCGCACCGGCCGTAGGTGGCCAGACACACCAGGCAGAATCTCAATGGCCGAAACCATGGCGCTTCCTCCGCCCGTCGAGGAAAACTTCAGATGCAACTGGCCATCGGCGGCGGGAGAGATGTCAGGGAAGACCTTGACATCGGCGGTCCGGTCGCCACCAGAATCAGCGATTACGTCGAAATCATGCAGCAGAACCCGGCCATTCGCCAGTACATCGATCAGACGGCTGCCTTCACCACCGCCAGCCGGATTTTCCGGGCCGTAAAAAGTTTCTGCAAAGTGCAAATGCAGTTCGTAAACTCCCGGCTTGAGCGGAATGTCATATGCAAAATCGCCCTGTCGGCCATTGCGATAGATAGCCGGGTCCTGCGTGCGCCAGATATGTTGGGCAGCGGTCCGCACCGAAGATCCGCCGGAGAAATAGGAGTCCGGAGACCAGAGCTTGCCGGCGTGGTCCACATACTTGTGGGTTGCGCCGGCTAGGATATGGACTTCTTCGCCCACCGGCAGTCCAACCGGCGGCTCCGCGGCGGTTTGCGGAGCATAAGAAGAAGAGACGTTGGGCTGTGGTTTCGATCTTTGATAAGTAAGGAAGATTGCCAGCCCCACAACCACGAGCATTACAAGACCGCCGAGCAACCACGGGTAGATCGGAACGCGACGCGATGCGGCCGCGGGCGTGAGGTCCGGAGCACGCGCATACTGCGCCAGAGGAACACCGGTTGGCGGCACGGTTTCAAAGGATGGAATGTATTGGCCAACCGGGATCGTGATGCGCAGGGAATGGCTGGCTCCCTCGGAGGCGTAGTATTCGCCCAGACGCTTGCGCAGGCGGTTGGCCTGCACTCGGACGATGGAGTCGCTATCCTGATCGAAAGTGTCGCTCCGGTCAAAAACGTCGAGCGCAACGGAATATTCCTTGATTTGATCAGTTTCGCCGGCGAATTTCTTTTCGCAAAGATAAGAGAGCAGATGGGTCAGGGTCGGCGATCGCGCAAATAGATTGGATTGCAAGACGGACTGTAGTTCCGCCCGCTCCGCTTCCCACCCAACCGACTGTAGCACCGGCGAAGGCACGTGGACCTCCTGTGCCGTCTGCACTGCACGCTCTCTACTATGGTTATACGCTTTCGGCGGGCATTTGGTTGCACGCAACGGTTACGTTAGCCCCCCTGTAACCCCGTTGTTTTGCGCTGGCAGCGGCAGGCGGCCCAGGCGATTCCGTTAAACGACTTCTGGTTGAGAAACATGATCTACGGCCCGTGTAACCCCTGAAATCTCATGCGTTGGGTAGCGGGCATAGCGTTGTGGAGCAGAACGATTCGCGGCATAACGGAACCAGACGCGGAGAGCAAATCCGGAGGGCCGGGGAGCGGCCCAGCCGGATCAGAGGCAACTCCGGAGAAAGAGGCTGGTTATGCGAACGATGACACTAAAGTTCATGACGCTGGCGTTGGTGCTGCCACTATGCGGCTACGTTTTGGCAGATTCGGTCTCCGAGCAGGGGAGGGTCAATATGAACGCGATGTCGGTGGCCGAACTGGAAAAGGCAGGCGACCTGGCTCGATCGCAGAAGAATTATGACCTGGCAATCGACTATTTCCAGGCGGCCCTGCGCAAAGACCGCAAGAATGCGGTGCTCTACAACAAGCTTGGCATGTCGGAGTTGAAGAAGGACAACCTGAACGCCGCGCGGGTGAATTTCGAGAAGGCGGCGAAGCGCAATTCGAAGTACGCCGAGGCGGTCAACAATATCGGAGCCGTAGACTATATGAAGAAGAACTACGGCTCGGCAGCAAAATATTTCAAGAAGGCGGTCGCCCTCGATGAGACCGATGCCACGTATCACGTCAACCTGGGAGCGGCGTGGTTCAGCCAGAAGAAAATGGATCGAGCCATCGCCGAATACAATCGCGCCATGGAACTTGATCCGAACGCGCTGCTGGAGAATTCCAGGGTGGGTGTTACAGCCCGCATCTCGAGTCCTGAGGAGCGCGCGCAGTACGCTTATTTACTGGCGAAGCTGTACGCGCAGCGCGGAGACCTGGAAGATTGCCTGGTCTGCTTGAAAAAGGCGAAGGAAGACGGGTATCGCAATCTGGCGAATGTTTATAAGGATCAGGAGTTCAGCCGGGTGCGGGAGAATCCGAGACTGCAGGAGGTGGTGCCTCCGCCAAAAGCGAAATAAGGCTGAAGTGGATCGCGGGCTTCTTCTCCGGACCGGGGAACTGAGGAGAAGCCCGGCGGAGCTTAAGACCTGAGGAAAGCGCGCTCAATCGGCGCGATACACGAACTTCCCGCCCACGATGGTCGCCACAACCTTCCCTGTAAACTGCCAGCCGTCAAACGGAGTATTGTGCGATAGCGAATGCGACTTCGCCGCTTCGAAGGTCCAGCGCTTCTTGGGATCGAAGATGGTCACGTCGGCATGGCTGCCAGGTGCCAGCGATCCGCGGCCGGGGAGATCGAAGACCCGGGCCGGTCCTGCCGTGAAGAGTTCGACGATGCGCGTCAAAGGAATCTTCTGCTCTCGGTGAAGCTTCGTGATCGCCAGAGCTAATGCCGTTTCCAGCCCTGTAATGCCGAAAGATGCGCGCTCGAATTCCACCTGCTTTTCGTGTGGTGCGTGGGGCGCATGATCGGTGGCGATGGCGTCCACCGTGCCGTCGGCCAGCGCCACCAAAATCGCTTCGCGGTCGGTTGCGGACCGAAGCGGCGGATTCATCTTGCAGTTCGTATCGTATTCGCCGACATTCTCGTCGATCAGGGTGAAATGATGCGGAGTCACTTCGCAGGTCACGCGGGCCTTGGCGCGCTTGCCGCGGCGCACGGCCTTGAGCGCGTCCGACGTGGAAAGATGCGCCACATGCAGCCGCGACTCGCGAATCTGCTGGGCGAGGGTGACGTCGCGATCGACAATTGCAGCCTCCGCCGAGGCGCCCGCCGCCCGCAGGCCCAGCCGGAAACTCGTGGGTCCGGCATGCATCGAGCAATTTTCCGTCTGCCTTGTATCTTCCGCGTGCTGTACCACGGGAAAATTCAATTCGGCGCCCAGGCGCAGAGCCATGCGCATGACGTCGTCGTCGAGAATGGGCTTGCCGTCATCGGTGACAGCGACTGCTCCGGCGCGCTGCAAGGCAGCGAAATCGGTGAGCGTTCCACCTCGGCTGCCCCGGGTCGCAGCGGCAATCGGGAACACGTTGACCACCGCACCGCGCTCCGGATGCCGCAGCCAGCTCACCCATTCCGCCGTATCGACCACGGGCGCGGTATTTGGCATCGTGCACACGGACGTAAAGCCGCCGGCGGCAGCAGCAGTCGTTCCGCTGGCCACCGTCTCTTTGTAGCTCTGTCCCGGCTCCCGCAGATGCACGTGCAGATCAATAAACCCCGGCGCTACGATCAGCCCTCGGGCATCGGATTTCTCGTCGGCCCCGCCACGGGTCTGGTTGGGCGGTGCAATTTCAACGACGCGCCCCTCGCGCAAAAGAACGTCCATCGGGGCGTTAATCTTCGCCGAGGGATCGATGACGTGGCCGCCTTTGATCAGCAGGCTCTTCTGCTCTGGCCGCGTCATCTGGCTCCCCACTTGTCATCCTGAGACGCGATTTTTGCGGCGAAGGACCTGCGCAATTTGCTGACCGCGCACATGCTGCCGGCAAATTGCAGGGGTCCTTCGCTGCGCTCAGGACGACAAAGCATTACTCTCATTTCGCCTTCCCCAACGCCCGCGCCAGGATTGCCATGCGCGTCGGCACGCCATTGTGCACCTCGTCCACGATGACCGACTGCGGGCCGTCGGCAACTTCGGCGGTCAATTCGAGGCCGCGGATGATCGGGCCGGGATGCATGACAATGGCATCGCGCTTGGCCAGCTTCAGCCGCGCCGCCGTCATCTGATAGCGCGCAATGTAATCCTGCAGGCGAATCTTTTTCCCCTCCAACCGCTCCTTCTGCACGCGCAGCAGCATGACAATGTCGGTTCCACGCAATGCGTCTTCGATGTGCCGGGTCACGCGCAGGCCGGGCGCGAGCGTGGCCGCCACATCGGGCACAAACTCCGGAGGACCGCAGAGCGTGAGTTTGACTCCAAGGCGGGTCAGCAGATGGCAAGCACTGCGCGCCACGCGGCTGTGAAAAATGTCTCCAATGATCGTGGCCTGCAATCCTTTAAACGATTTCTTGTGCTTCAGAATGGTGAGCGCGTCGAGCAGAGCTTGCGAAGGATGTTCATGCATCCCGTCGCCCGCATTGATCACGGGGATGTCGAGATGCGACGCCATCAAGTGCGGAGCTCCCGCAGAGGGATGCCGCATGACAATGCAGTCGGCGCCGACGGCGCGCAACGTGTAGCCGGTATCGAGCACGGATTCACCCTTCTCGATGCTCGAGCCCGACGACTGCACGAGCGTAGTCATGGCGCCCAGCGATTTTGCGGCAAACTCAAAGGAAGACCGCGTCCGCGTGGAAGCTTCGTAAAACAGAAGCACGATGCGCTTGCCGCGCAGCAGCGGGCGCGCTTTCTGCGGATTCATGCGGCGGGCCAGTTTCAGCAGGCCCAGAATTTCCTTCGTGTCGAGATGCTCGATCCCGAGCAGCGAACCGCGTGCAGGCTTGTTCATTGGAAAAAGGTAAACGGTGCATCATACGCGGCACGCACGCAGGCTGCAAGGTCCGTTTTACTCGAGGAAGAGCTAAGAACGATTGCGGCGGCCGAAGATGCTGCCGCCCAAGGCGCCGCCCAGCGCGCCCAGTACAACCGAGGACACCAGCAGCAATATGCCGCCGAGGATCAGCATCATCATAAAACCTTCGGGAGTTTTCATCTGTTCGAGAGCGGCTTGCACCTGCGCATCGCCGCCATGTGCCGTGGCCCACTTTTGTGCGTTCTCAAGAATCTCGTCGCGGAACTTGGTGCGCAAGTCGGGAACCATGGCCGCAAAGGCAACCAGCAATGCCATAAGGGCGAAACAGAAAAATCCGCTCAACGCGCCCAGCTTTCCACCGCTTCCGGCGCTGATCACACTGCCCGATCTCGCCTGCCGATAAAAGACTACCGCCAGGAATCCGGCGCTAAACATCGCCATCAGAGGATGCAGCCCTAAAAACATCAACAGCGTGGTGACGATAGCAGCCAGAGCGCACGGTTTCAGCGCTTGCGACCACGGTCCCGAAACCGCCAGCACAGGAACGATTTCCGTGGCGGGCAGGGCTGGCGCGGGTGCTGAACTCTCTGCGAGTTGGCCGAATCCTCCGGCCGTTAGCGGTTCAGCAACCGCCACGCGGATCTGCGGAGCACCGCAATGCGGACAGAATGGCCGTCCTTCATCCAGCACCTGACCGCACTTGTAGCAGGGTTGCTCCATCGCCGAGGGCAGAACGTACAAAAAAGACGGGCTGCGTTGAAATTACCGCACTGATAAGGGTGGAAGCAAGGCGCCTGGCACGATTCCAGCGTTAGATATCCCCGCGCTTGCCCCGGGAATGCATGTAAACGATGGCGAAATTCGATCCCTTGCTCGCATCACCCGGCTCTACAGCCACGATGCGCTGATTGTCCTCAGTTCCGACTTTCAGTTCGGTGACTGGTCCAGAGTTCTCGTCGCACCTGAGTTCCTGGCTATCGCCGGAATCCTTGTCGCCATCGTGGACCGTGACACCCGCATCGTGATGCTCGGAATGACATTCGAGAACCTTGCCATATTTCTTCAGCCTGTCACGATAGAAGGTGATCACCTTTGCCGGAGCATCCGACGTTTCGTATTTCGCAACGATCAGCTTCAAACCGAAGGCCTCGGTCAACACGCCGAAGTTGAGGGGCTCGTTGTCTTGCTCCACTTTCGGCTGCGCGCCGGGATAGAGTGGAATTCCCGCCTTTTTGGCATCGGCATCCTTGCCGACATGCAGATCTCCGATTGAACTGCGAACGTCGAATGCCTTGTCCCCGCTGTCGGATTGCTGGGTCCAGGCCAGTACCGTCGAAGCGATGAGCGCCAAGGTAAGCGTGAAATAACGAAGCATAAACTTCCTCCTCGAACGAATGGCACTCTAAATATCCGCATCCTTACCGTGCGTTCGCAGATACACCAGCGAGAAACTCGACCCCGTGCCTGCCGGCTCGACCGCAACGATGTGCTGGTTCTCTTTCGTGCCGACTTTCAGCTCCACGGTGACTCCGCTTTTTCCTTCACAGGTCAGTTCATGCGAGCCGTGTTCCTGATCTTTGATGTCGGCGTCCACGTCCATGTGGCTGGTGTGACAGACAAGCACTTTGCCATATTTCTTGAGCTGATCTTTGTAGTAGTCAACGACTTTCGCCGGCGAATCGCTCGACTCGTATTCGAGAGCCACGACTTTCAATCCGTAGCCGAAGCCGGAAATATTCACGTTGGCGCTTTTGTCGTCGCCGTTGGAATCCTGCTGTTTCAAACGGGCCCCCGGATAAATGGCGACACCAACGTCCTCCGGGTTCGCTCCTTTGCTGACATGAATGCCGCCCATCGGCGTTTGTATATCCACCTGCTTGTCTTCGCCGTTCTGTTCTTTCTTCACATTCACGCTGCACGCGGAAAGAAGAAGTACCGCGCCGGTGGAAAGCGCGAAGAGAAATGCGAACAGGAAACCAAATCTAGTTTTGCGCATGACTGGGTCCTCCTTTGGCAACCTGCGCCGGACGCTCGAGTCCGGCGCCGCGCTGCGCGACATTGGGAATCGTGACCGGCAGATGGCCACGAATCGGAATCTCTCCAAACAACGCCTTGATCGCAGCCACTTCCGACACCGTCGCATTCGAAAATGTGCAAACGTAATTTTCCGTGTTGGGGAAATCGCTGGCCAGGTATGGATTTCCCATGGCGACCACCACCGTTTTCCGAGCGGCGCGGTCGAGAATCTGCTGCAGAAGCATGCCTGTCGCATCCGTCATGGCCATGGAGTTGCCGATCTTGCCGGCGGTCGGGATGACATACACCGCCGCTACCACCGTTTGTGCGTCGTTCACGGCCTTCAGAACCTCGTCGCTCATGCCGGCGGCAATCCGCGGATCCACATAGATTACGCGCGCATCCGGAATGCGTGAGCGGAACTCACGTCCGAACGCGCGCCCGGAATCGCTGCGCACGTCGTCGGAAAAAAGCACGGCCACCACCTGGTTCCCCGTCTCCTCTTTCGACATATACGGAAGAGCGGCCTTGGCGGTTCCCTTAGCTTTCAGCGGAAGCACCTTGCCGTTGTCGCGGACCACGGTAATCGCTGAGTCGGCAACTTGTTGGCCAAAAGCCGCGTCTTCCGGCTTGCCCACGGCATTTGCAATCGCATTGAGGTCTACGGTGCGAGCGTCCTTCAGACCTAAAGACGCCTTTATTTTCAGAATCTTGAGCACCGAGTGATCGAGGCGCCGCTGGGGTATCTCGCCGGAAGAGACTGCCTTGATCATGGCCTGATAGGACGCTCCGAGATCGGCCGGGATCAGCAACAGGTCGTTCCCCGCCTTAAAGGCCTCGACCGCGGCCCGGCCAATATCGTTGGCGAACAGGTGCGTCAATCCAGCCATATCGAGCGCATCGGTCACGACCAGGCCTTTGAATCCGAGCTGATTTTCGAGCAGATCGGAAACGACTAACGGAGAAATCGTAGCAACGTGGTTGGGATCGGGATCCAGTGCGGGAACAGTGACGTGCGCCACCATAACCGAATCGACGCCTGCGGCGATGGCCTGGCGAAATGGCGGAAGCTCGATCGAATCGAGATGAGCGCGGTCTCCGTTCACGCTCGCGACTCCCAGATGCGAATCGGTGGCCGTGTCGCCGTGGCCGGGAAAGTGCTTCACCGTGGTCAACATCCCACCTTCATGCGCGCCCCGGATGTAAGCGGTCACCAGATCCCCCACCTGCTTGGGATCTTCTCCGAACGATCGCGTGTTGATGATGGGATTCGCGGGGTTGGAATTCACGTCGGCATCGGGAAAGAAATTCCAGTGCACGCCGATGGCGCGTGCTTCCTGGGCTGTGATGCGGCCGAACATTTCTGCGTCTTCCAGTTTGCCGTCGGCCCCGAAGGCCATCGCGTGCGGAAAGTTTGTCGTCCCCATCAGGCGCGTCGCCACACCCCGTTCAAAGTCAGCCGCGAACAGCAGGGGCAGCTTGGAATCTCGTTGCAGGCGATTGAGCAACTCTGCTGCTTCGTAAGGTTCGCTGCGCAAAAGAAAGGGCCCGTCCACGTGGACGGTCATGGCGAACGATCCCACGTGATAGTTCTGCATAGCCTCGCGCAATTGCAGATATTCCGGGCTTTCGACATTCAGAAAGCTGGCGCGGCACCAGATCATGAACACCTGGCCGACTTTTTCCTCCAACGTCATTTTGTGGAGCGTCTTCTCGGCCCACTTGTCGCCGGCAGACGTGTGCCGGATCGGGCTTGGACGGGAATACTTTTCTTTGGGGAAAGCAGGCAAGGCCAGCGTGCTAACAAGAAGGATGACTGCGAGACTCTTCGACATAGCAGCAAAACGATAGCAGAAGGTGCGAGTGGCACGGCGGGAATTCGGAGTCGCTCTCCCCATACGATCTCCGATTCAAAATGTCGGGAGATTACTGTTCTTGCGGTAGTGGTGCGATTTGAAGCGTTGGGTCATCCCGAAGCCCCGCGCTTTTACGAGCGGGGCGAGGGATCTCACCAGCATGACGCGTGATTCGCGCGAGATCCTTCCGCTGCGGCTCCGCTCAGGATGACGCCCTCCAGAATCAAACTCCACCACTACCGTTCTTTCGCACGAATCTGCGCTAACGACTCCCTGACCAGTACGATCGCTCTCTCCTGGACCTGCGGTTCGTCGCCAAACCCCGCGAGCCATGTCACTTCGGGTTCGCGCCGGAACCAGGTCATCTGGCGCTTGGCGTAATTGCGGTGCGCCTGCTGGGCGGCCTGCAGAGCCTGCTCGTGCGACAACTCTCCGCGAACCAGTTGCGCAGCCTGTTTGTAGCCAAGCGACGCCATGGGCCGGGCGGAAGCTCCATATTTTTCCAGCAGCTTGCGGGTCTCTTCGATCAGGCCGGTTTCGAACATGACGCGCGCGCGTTCATTGATTCGGTCATAAAGCGCGGCGCGATCGGGATCGAGACCCAGCCGCAAAATACGGAATCCGCGCAACGGATCTCGGCCTTCCTGCCACAACTCAGACATTTTCTGCCGCGAGGCGAGGCATACTTCGATTGCCCGGATCAGCTTGGGCACGTCGTTGGGATGAATTTTGCCGGCGGCGGCGCGGTCGAGCCTTTGCAGAATGCGGTGTAAATGACCGGACCCGCGGCTCGCGGCCCGCTGGCGCAGACGTTCTCGCAACTCCTCGGAACGCCGCGGTCCGGGAAAAAGTCCTTCGAGCAACGCGCGAAGGTACAGTCCCGTGCCTCCGACCACGATGGGCAAATGACGGCGCGAGTTGATGTCCGCAAGCACTGCGCGCGCTTGCCGCGCATATTCGCCAGCGGTCACGTCCTGCGTGGGATCGACGCAATCGAAAAGATGGTGAGGAACGCGGGCACGCTCTTCCACGCTCGGCTTCGCCGTGCCAATGTCGAACTCCCGGTACATCGCCACCGAATCGCAGTTGACGATCTCTCCGTGACACTGCTCCGCGAGTTTCAGAGACAGCGCCGTCTTCCCGCTGCCGGTCGGGCCGAGGATCACCACCAGCAGCGGCTCTGGAGGCGCGATCTCGCCGTGCTCCCGCTCCACGTTCAGCGCAGGCTCCAATGAATCTCGTGCCAGTAGCGGATGAGGGTGAGCATCAAAAGAAGAAACGCGATGAGCAGCAGCCCCGTGGTTTCCGACGCATACACCGCGTGCCGCTGGTGCTTCTGCTCCGGAGGATTGTGCGGATCTGGGGAGGACACGCGGCTATTGTAGCGCCGCAACTGCATCGAACGGCAAGCCGTAGTTGGCGAACACGCCGATCGCGCGGACGAATCAGGCAAAGAAGCTCCCCGGCCCCAGTGCTACACTACGGCGTTCATGGCTGTTCCGCAAAGCAACCGCCGAGTCGTTCGTTTCGGAGTTTTCGAGCTCGATCTGAGCGCGGGAGAACTGCGTAAGAACGGCGTGAAACTTCGCTTGCAGGACCAGCCGTTCCAGGTGCTGACGCTGCTTCTGGAACGCTCCGGGGAAGTCGTCACACGCGAAGAGCTGCAGCAGAAACTGTGGCCCTCCGACACTTTTGTTGACTTCGATCACAGCCTCAACACGGCCATCAACAAAGTGCGGGAGGCGCTGGGAGATTCCGCCTCCAGCCCGCGTTATGTCGAAACTTTGGCTCGCCGCGGATATCGCTTTATCGCCCCAGTGCAAAGCGAGCTGTCGAATGCAGCGATCGAGCGTGCCGCAGAAATCGCAGCCCCTGCGGTTGACATCGCCGGTCCGTCATCCCGTCCGGCTCCTGAGCCCGCAGTTGCGATCCATCCCGAACTGGAAGTACCCATCCCTCGCCGCAGCATTAGCCGCGGGCTTTTTGCTCTGACTCAACTGATGTATCTCATCTTCTATCTGATCGCACTTTTCCGTTTGCGTGCGGTTCAAGGCATCGCGGATTCATTCTTGCCGCCATGGGCAGCCACGACTCTGGTCGCAACCGTCATGGTTACGGCGGGAGTGGGCATACCTCTGCGCTGCTATCTGCTCTCGGCAGTGGGCTTCGATTACCAGCGCTTGGGCGAAACGTTCCGCCAGATTTTCCCTTTTGTTCTGGCGCTCGATCAACTATGGGCAGTAGCTCCGTTTCTGTTGATGCAGCAGATCGGCCTGGGCGCCGCTTTCGCCGTCAGCGCTGCGCTGCTGTATTTGCCGTTCTCCGAACGCACCCTGATCCGCATGGCATACGTCGGATCCAAGTCATCCGCAAACTAATTTGGAACCGGACTCACCGATTCTCCGTAACAACGTCTAAGAGGCGGTAGAGGTGTGTTCCGCCGGAGGTCTTTATGAAATATCCCGCTCTGAAACGCGCTTCGCTCGTCATCCTTGCACTCAGCCTGATTGCCGTCCTGCCGGCCCGTGCTGACGAATGGTCGAAAACCTATCAGCTCACGGGCAAGCCCGATCTCCAGATCGAGACTTCCGACGCCAACATCCGCGTCACGACGTGGGAGCAGAACACCATCGAAGCCAAAGTGGTCACCACGCGTTACAAAATCGGGGAAGGCGGGATTCGCGTCGAGGAACATCAGACCGGCAATTCGGTTCAAATTGACGTGCACTATCCGCATCACGTGTTCAGCATTGATTTCGGCTCCAACCGCGTCGACATCATCATCCAGATGCCGCGTGAAGGGAATGTCAACCTGCGCACCGGCGACGGCAAGATCGATATCGCCGGCCTGAAAGGCGCGATGGACCTGCACACCGGGGATGGTTCCGAGAATCTCGACAACGTGGACGGCAAGCTGCGCGCCTCCACCGGTGACGGACCCATCAAGGCCAGCGGCCGTTTTGACGAACTCGAACTCAAGACCGGAGACGGCAGTGTGGAGGTTCGCGCGCTTGCCGGATCTTTGCTCCACACCGGCTGGCATCTTGAAACCGGCGACGGCAGCGTCTCGCTCGAAGTTCCCGCCGACTTCGCAGCCAACGTCGACCTCCATACCAGCGACGGTCATATCGATCTCGACATGCCCGTAACGACCTCGGGAAAGATCCGCCAGAATGAAATTCAAGGCAAGCTCAACGGCGGCGGCAATCTGCTCATGATCCGCACCGGCGACGGATCAATTCATTTGAGGAAGGCTTAAATCCGTCGCGTTGCCGTCAATCCGACAGCGGGCGGCTGTCGCCAGATTCGCCGAATAGAACGGCACGCATTGAGATGCTGCCGAAATCGAATCCCTCATAGGGATACGAGACTGTATCGCGCTCATCCGTCGCGCCCATGCAATAGAGCAGAGGCAGGTAATGCTCGACCGTCGGATGGGCTGTCGCCAGCAACGACTTGCCCCATTTTTCAGGCTCGGCTAGCGCGGTTGCGTCGTGCGCGTCCACAGCAGACTTGACCTTGGCATCAAACTCGACCGCCCAGTCATAGGCGCCCGACGGAGAATTCCAGTCGATCCGTCGCAGGTTGTGGACGATATTCCCGCTGCCCAGAATCAGAACTCCGCGCTCCCGCAACGACTGAATCTCGCGTCCCAGTTCGAGATGCGCTTTGAAGCTCCGCCTCTCATCCAGGCTCAATTGAAATGCCGGCACATCGGCGTTGGGATACATGTGCCGCAGCACGCTCCAGGAGCCGTGATCGAGTCCCCATTTTTCATCGGGTAGAATCTCGGGATTCTTCGCGACGTTCTCAGCTTCGTCGGGCGCGCCCGACGCCGGATATTGCACTTCGTATAGAGCCCGCGGAAATCCGTAGAAATCGTGAATCGTTTCCGGATGAGCCGAGGTCAGCACATGCGATCCGGAGGTGACCCAGTGGGCCGAGACCGCGCACACCGCCTTCGGTTTCGGAAGGCGAGCGCTCAGCGTGCGCAACGATTCGGTAAAAGCGTTGTGCTCAATCGCGTTCATCGGCGATCCGTGCCCGACGAATAACACCGGCATTCTTTTCACAACATTCCCCATGGTTATTGAAGCTGAAGACAATCAGCGCGCGCTAAGCGGCTCTTTTTAGATTATTCGGAAAGGAAAAACGACTCCGCGGATCGAAACCGCGCGGCCGGTGCCGAAGGCCCGCGCGGTTCTGGCAATTTATTGCAGATCCGCCTTGTCGGGGTTGTAGTAGAAACGGAAGCGCAGGGCCAAATAAGGTCCCGTGAAATCGCTGGGCAGCGGCGGAAAAGGATTGGAGCCGGTGATACTGCCCCAGGCGGGACGGTCTAGGGCGACATCGCCCGAGGTGGCGACCAGTCGCATGTCGGCAACGTTGCCATCGCGGGTTATCGCAAATTCGATCGCCAGTTTCCCTTTCTTCATCTCCGCCGATTCCGGAATCAGGTGATACCAGTTCTCCCGTACATCCTGCAAAATGCGCTGCAGATAGGGACCGAAATCGACGCCCTGCGTGTCGCTAAGAATATCGAGCGCGCCAAGCTGCCGGCCCCGCGCTCCTGTACCCAGCCCGAAGTCTCCGCCATCGCCGCCCACGCCGCCACCCTGCGCCCGGCGAGCTGCGGCATCCTGCGTCGCCTGCTGAATCGCCGACCCCGCGCTCATCGAGCCTGCGTACTTACTGAAACTGTTCTGTGGATGAGCCGGCATCTGCAACTGCGCCGTTTGATTGGTGTCAAATTGCGGACGCTGCGCCGGTTGCTGTTGCTGCTGTTGAACCGGCGCCTGACTCTGCGGCATGGCTTGCGGCGCGGCGGCCCGCGGGGCATTCATGCCCGGGGCCCCGGGAGGCGGCGTCGCCAGAATTTTCCGCAATTCTTTCGGATCCAGCTCCGGATGCCGCGACGTCGCAATCCGGTCTTTATCCGACAGAATGTTCGTATTCGGCTTGTGCGGCACCTTCTGCAAATCCGGCGGAAGCGGCAGGAACGTCACGTTCTGATCCTGCATCGGGCTGACCGGAATCACCACACCTCGATGCCAGACATTTTTTTCAATCCAGGGCAGATAGATTAGAATAATGAAAAGCAGCATGTGGACGATGATAGAAATCCACGCCGCTTCCCGGCGGCGCGATCGCGTGAGATCGTCCTGCAACTGGATGAGCAGATGCGGCACACGCGCATCCAGATCGCGATAAGCGTTCTCCCAGTCCTGGCTATCGTAAAGGCCGAGTTGCTCAGGTTGCGGCTTCGGAGGCGGCGGCGCTACCGGATCATGAAATGGAATATGGGTGATCGGCATGCTGCTGTTTTAGCTTTGTCCGCCTGTCGTTAGACACGAAATACACGCGCGGCGTTGCATTGAGGCATTCGTGGAGTACATGCAATCGGCGCGCCGTGCTTGAAAATCAACTTGCCTCCATTTTCGCATCTTTCGCGCGTTTCCGCTCCCCACAATCGACGCGCGACTTCGGTCTGTAAACATATGTAAACGCGGGCTTATCCGAGCGATCCAAGCCCTAAAGCCTCAGGCTGCTTAGCTTTTGGCGATCCCCGCCAGCCCCACCTTCTTGCCGTGTTCGCGAATGCCCGCCACAATTTCAAGCGCCAGCGCCAGGGCGTGGCGTCCATCTTCCAGCGGCACCACCGGCGCGGACCGCTCCCGCACCGCATGAAGAAACGCCTTCAGCTCGGCGTGCAACGGTTCTTCCGACGCCACGGGCGGCTTGCTCACGCCGATTTGAGGATTCACCGAAGGTGCTCCGGGCGACGCTCCGTCAGAACCCACCGTGAAAACCAGGACTTCCTGTCGCCCGTAATCGAGCGAAACGTATTGCCGCGGCTGGAAGAAGCGCAGCTTGCGCACCCGCTCCGTCGAGACGCGGCTGGCCGTAAAGTTCGCAATGCACCCGGACTCGAACTCGATCCGCACGTTGGCGATGTCTACCTTACCGGAAAGAATCGGCAGTCCGACCGCGCGTACTTCCTTCACCGGCGACTTGGCAAATGCCAGCACGATATCCAGATCGTGGATCATCAAATCGAGCACGACATCCACATCCAGCGAACGCGGCGTGAACACGCTGAGCCGGTGCACCTCGAAGAACATCGGCCGCGTCAGAATGGGCAGCGTGGCCCGCACGGCGGGATTAAAGCGCTCCAGATGACCGACTTGCGCGATGCGATTGTGCTTGCCAGCAATGGCAACCAGTTCGTCAGCCTCGGTGAGACTTGCAGCCAGCGGCTTCTCGATCAGCACATCGACCCCGGCGACCATCAATTCCCGAGCTACTGCCAGATGGTGCACGGTAGGAGCCGCCACCGTGGCGGCCTGCACTTCGCTGTGCGTAGTCAACATCTGGTGGACCGAACCGAATGCCTTGCATTCGAACTCGCGCGCGACCGCATCAGCGCGGCTCGTATCCGGATCAACCACTCCCAGCAGCCGAACCGGCTCGCCCTGCAACTCGAGCTCTTTATAAACTCGGGCGTGATTGCGTCCGAAAACGCCTACGCCCACCACCGCGACGGAAATCGGATTTCTTGGTGGCAGAAGATCCCCTCTCGCTGGCCGGTTGCCGGAAAGAGAGATTGTAAACGCAAATGAGGCTGTGATTGCGGCCCGTGATTCGGTGATACCGGGATGGCCGACTTTGGCCGACCGGGAATCAGCGAACCAGTGCCTTCTTCAGAATTGCAATCTGTCCGGCATGATAGAGCTCGTGCTGCGCGATGCCGTGAAGCATGTGATAGAAGTCGTACCTCTTGCCGGGCACGTGATCGCGCAGGCGGGAGTCCGATAGGCCGGCCACGGTCTTCACGAGCCTGTCGTGCGTGCGTTTCGTCTCGGCAATGGTCTTGCGCCACGCCGCTTCCGTAGCTTTGGACACGGGAGGGAAATTATCGGGACCTGTAGGCTGACATTTTTCTCCGCCGAGCCGAACCATGGCGGCGTTGTCCCAAGCCGCGATATGCAGTAAGAGCTCCCATATGCTGTGCGTGTTTGCCAGCGGCTTGGCGGCAGCGGTCGCAGCATCGACGTTGGCCAGCAGTTCGATCACGGCGGGACCGTGCCAGGCCTCGCCATAAAAGGCGCGGCGAAGTTGATCAGCGATGAGGGCAGCTTCGGATGGATTACCGTTCGTCTTCATAGTCTGCTCAGAGCCTGTCTCACAAATAGTCTTGGGAAGGGTACGAATAGTTTTTGGGAAGGGCACGGCTTCAGCCGTGCCGTTACTGGTCAGTAAAAACGCGGGCTTTAGCCCCTGAGGGCATCAGCGCTTCCCTGAAAAATTATAAGACCAATTCTATTCTGCCACGATCGTAACTCCGGCGGCGTTCGCTGCTTCGATCACACTCTGCCCATCCAGCAGCAGGCATTTCCCGGCATCGACCGCAAGACACGTGGCTCCCGCGGCCTGCATCACTTCAATCGTCCTGACCCCGATGACAGGAACATCGAACCGCATATCCTGATTGGGCTTCGCGATCTTGACGACGGTTAACGCACGGCTGAGTGTAGAAGCGTCCTCGTGCAGCGAGCGCATAATTTGGCCCGCGCGCTCGATCGTGGCGTCGGTTCCTTCCATCGCCTCCACGGCCACGCACGCCGCTTCCGCGATGACCACCGTCTGTCCAATATCATGCTGCGCTAATTGCCGCGCGACCGTTCGACCGTACTCAATGTTCTTGCGCTCCTGCTCGCTCGGAGCGCGCTGCGTCGGCACGCCGGCTTTGACCAGCAGCGGCTCCAGCAGCCACGTCGAATTCTCCAGCATGATGCCCTCGTCGCCCAATACCTTTGCCACCGCGCCCAGCAGGGAATCCGTGTTGCGCGTCGTGAGTGAAAGCAACAGCTTGGCTAATCGCCAGTCCGGCCGGATGCTCGAGAAAATTTGCTTATGCTTGACTTGCCCCGCCATCACCGCCCGCCGCACGCCTGCACTCTGAAAAGTTTCGATCAGCTTCGAGAGTTCGCCCAGGGAAAGCCAGTGAACCGCCGCACATTTCGACTCGATCTCCGGAAATGTTTCTTCCTTGATCGCGGCCACGACGACCTCATACCCTTGCGCCCGCGCCGCCTCCAGCACGAGAAAGGGAAACTTGCCGTTCCCCGCGATGAGCCCAAGTTTTTCGTTCTGCACAGGCATGATTTCCGGCAACTAGACCGGCGCCGAGTCAGTCTAGCACTTAGAATCTATTTCAGACGCCGAGTCCGGACTCAGTTTGGTCATCTCGGAATTCGTCGAATCCTCAAGGAGCATCGCTCATGCACTTCGATCGCGCCAGCATCCGCCGCCCAGCCAGCCTTGTACAGTTCGCTACCTCGACTCTTCCGCCGCAAGCCCAGGAGCGCGATCGCAGCAAGATTTCCGACGAGCACAAGTGGGATCTCACGCCCATCTACGCCTCCGATGAGGCCTGGCGGGCGGCGAAGGAAAAACTTGCGTCGGAGTTGCCGCAACTCCGCAACTTCCAGGGCAAGCTGGCTTCGTCTCCAGCCCAACTGGCCGGCGCTCTCGAACTGCAGAGCGATCTCGACAAGGAACTGACGCGCCAGTTCGTTTATGCCAGCATGTGTTCCGACCAGGACACGCGGGTCAGCGTCTACCAGGGCATGGAGCAGGAGATGATCCAGCTAGGATCGGCGCTGGGAACGGAATGCGCGTTCATCGAACCCGAAATCCTCAAGATGGACAACGTGACCATCGAGCGATTTCTCGCGCAAGAATCCCGGCTACACATCTTCCGCCAATACCTCGAAGACATCGCCCGCCGCCGCGTTCACACGCTCAGCAACGAGGAAGAGAAACTTCTTGCCGGCGCGGCCGTTATGGCCAGCGGGCCTTCCAGCGTCTTTGGCGTCTTTGCCGACGCGGATTTTCCCTATCCCTCCATCACCCTTAGCGACGGCAAGACCGTGAAGCTCGATAAGGCCGCGCTCGCGCTGCACCGCGCTTCGCCCGTGCGCGAAGACCGGCAGCAGGTTATGGAAGCCTTCTTCACCACGCTCGCAAAATATCGCGCCACCTTCGGCTCGTTGATGAATTCGAACGTGCAGACGTTCGATCTTCTACGCGTGTTCGCGTAATTACAAGACATCGCTCGAAGCTTCGCTCGACCAGCCCAACATTCCGGTGTCGGTGTATTCCAAGCTCATTGAAGGAGTCGGTCGCAACCTCAGCACATTTCACCGTTACCTGAAACTCCGCAAGCGGATCATGGAGCTTCCCGAACTGCATTACTACGATCTCTACGCGCCGCTCGTCCCTTCCGTCGACGCGCGATACTCGGTGGATGCGGCCGAGCGCAACATTCTTGCCGCGCTGGCCCCGCTCGGCGCCGAATATGCCACCGTCACTAAGCGTTCCTTCACCGAGCGCTGGATCGACATGTATCCCACCGAAGGCAAGAGGTCCGGCGCGTATTCCAACGGCGCGGCCTACGATGTTCATCCCTACATGCTGATGAACTACAACGGCAAGTACGACGACATGAGCACGCTGGCCCACGAACTCGGCCACACCATGCACAGCTACTTCTCCAACAAGATGCAGCCGTATCCGTTGTCGTCCTACACCATCTTCGTGGCTGAAGTTGCTTCCACCTTCAACGAGGCGCTTCTGATGGATTACATGCTCAAGCAAATCAAAGACGACACGACCCGGCTGTCGCTACTCGGCAATTATCTGGAAAGCTTCAAGGGCACCGTTTTCCGTCAGACCCAATTTGCGGAATTCGAATTGCGCATGCACGAGATGGCCGAGAACGGACAGCCGCTCACCGGCGACGCTCTATCGCGCCTCTACAGCGAGATCGTCAAGAAGTACTACGGCCACGATGAGGGCGTGTGCATCGTCGACGACTACATCGACAACGAATGGGCGATGATTCCCCATTTCTACAATTCGTACTACGTCTTCCAGTACGCAACGTCGTTCACTGCATCGTCGGCCTTGTCGGAGAAAGTGCTAGCGGGCGAACCCGGCGTCACCGAGCGCTATCTGAACTTCCTTTCGGCGGGCAAATCGAAATATCCCATCGACCTGCTGAAGGACGCCGGTGTCGACATGACCAGCGATGAACCGCTGGAGTTGACCGTCAAAAAGATGAACCGAGTAATGGACGAGATGGAGAAGTTGCTTGATGAGAAGGTGACGCGGTCGGGCTGAAACTAAATGCCATTAACTGGATTCTTTGAATAGGCGGGAAAGCAGCCCTCTGCCCCCGTTGGCTACTGGTTTCAGGACCTCAAACCGGTCATTGAGCACTCTATCGTGCTTGAATCCTACGATCGCTTCGGCGAGTTCGAGCGGCACGTCAAATACGTAATCCACCTCGCGGGCGCCTTCGTCTTCCCGTTGTTGTGCTGCCAGCAGACGCTCTTTGATGGCGAGATACTGCCCCGGGAGTGAGCCATGCTCCTCCAGATGGCGACGGCCGGATTCTGACGCGTGCGCAACTCGCCAGCTGAGATTTCTTTTCTGCCAGGCCTCCGCGGAGCTAAACATCACGTGTTCTTCGATTGCGGCTGCAACAACGTCGGCTTCCGCCGACAGCCGCCGAAGAGCGCGCTCGCGGACGAACTTGTGCCTGTACTCGTTGACGACTACGACATACCATCTCTCAAGTCGCACGCCGCAGAACCTGCTTCTCGGGCTCTTGCTGCGAGTCTCCCGGACGGAGAAAGGCCAAGCAGCTCAGCGGCCTGTGCGGCTGTCTTGCCCTGGAGTCCGATCCCGGAAGTTGCATAGCCGATTGCTCGTTCACTGTGCCTTCCGCACTACTTAATAATCCCGCGCTCCGACGCCTCAATAAACCGGATCAGCATCTCCACATCCTCGCTGCGATCTGGCTCCGACTTCAATCGCTCCAAGGCCTGCGATGTATTCATCTTCGACGCCAGCAAAATCTTGTAAGCGTGATGGATCTTTGCAATCCGCTCGCTGGAGAATCCGCGGCGCTGCAGCCCGACTTTATTCATACCGTAGGCGTGGGTCTCTCGCGCGGCCGAGGTCATCGAAAACGGCAGGACATCCTGCGTGATTGTCGTGCCTCCACCGATGTACGAATGCGCTCCGATCCGCACGAACTGGTGTACCGGGCACAGTGCGCCGACCACGGCCCATTCTTCGACGGTCACGTGTCCGGCCAGGGTCGCGCCATTCACCAGCATGGCATGATCTCCGATCACGCAATCATGCCCAATGTGCGTGTAAGCCATGATGAGCAGGTGGCTGCCCACTCGCGTTACGCCGCCGCCTTTGACGGTCCCGCGATTGATGGTGACGTACTCGCGAATTTCGTTGTGCTCGCCAATCTCGAGCCGCGTGGGTTCGCCTCTATAAGTAATATCCTGCGGCGCCATGCCGATGGCGCAATACGGGAAAAAAGAATTGTCGGCGCCGATTTTCGTCGGCCCCTCCATCGCCACATGCGATAGAAGCCGGCAATTTTCGCCCAGTTCGACGTCAGCCCCAATTACGCAATACGGCCCCACCGTGCACGAAGCAGGAAGCTTCGCCCGGGGATCAACGATCGCTGTGGGATGTACGTTCGTCGGAGCTGTCATGAATGATGTTGAAGAAACCGGCGGTTCGAAAAAGTCTACTCTGTGAATCTCTGCGTCCGCCTGGGCGTTCCGACAGCCAGGGATCAAATTTCCGTATCGCCACCATTCGACGCCCGCCCACGCGAACTATCGATCAACTGGCAAGACACCACCGCCTCGGCGACTTTCTTGCTCCCCACGAACGCATATCCCTGCATCTTCGCGGCGGTCATGCCCGGCACTTCGCGCCAGCCTTTCAATTCCACTTCCAGCCGCAGCTGATCTCCGGGGCCGACCGGGCGGCGAAATTTTGCGCGCTCGATCCCGGTGAACACCATGACCTTGTCGCTGCGTTCCGCGACTTCCGTCAGCAGCAGTGCTCCGCCGGCCTGCGCAATCGCCTCCACAATCAGCACCCCCGGCATGATCGGCAGCCCGGGGAAATGGCCGTTAAAGAAAGGTTCGTTGATGGTCACGTTCTTGATGGCGACGATCCGCTCCTTGCGCTTCAGTTCGAGGACGCGATCGATCAGCAGAAACGGATATCGGTGCGGCAGAATCTGCAAAATCTGGTGGATGTCGAGGCCGGTCTTCGCCTCGTCGGGCGAAGGTTCCGCAACAGGGCTGCTCTCATTCATGGTTCGTCTCAAAACGGCTTGAAGATTATACTGTACGGCTTGCCCAAAGCTTCCTGTGCCCGATTTCTCAACGAGCATTTTTGCCCGGGAAGAGGTGATTTTCGTAAGCCAAGAAGCTAATGATGCCAACCCATAAAACAACGCGCCAAACCAGGAACCAATCCGATACCCTCTGGGCGGATCGCCTGCGCTACTTCGAATCCCGTAGCGAAGCGCTCGTGCAGACCATCCGCGAATTCGTCGAAGTCGAATCTCCCAGCGACAACAAACTTGCCGGCGACCGCATGGGAAGAATCCTGGCAAACAAATTCGAGACGCTCGGCGGACGAGCCACTGTGCACCGTGCCGAAGAGTATGCGGACAATATACAGATTGATTTTCCCGGGCGCGAGGAAGTGAAGCCGGTTCTCCTGCTCGGCCATTTCGATACGGTGTACCCGCTGGGCACGCTGGCGAAAATGCCGTGCCATATCACGAATGGCCGTTTGCACGGCCCCGGCGTGCTCGACATGAAGTCGGGCATCGCTCTGATGTTTTATGCGATTGAGGCGCTTAAAGCCTGGCATGGAAGCCTGCCCCGGCCGGTAACCGTCTTTCTGGTTTCCGATGAAGAAGTCGGCAGCAACTCTTCCCGCAAGATCACAGAGGCTTTGGCCGAGAAGTCGGCGGCCGTCCTCGTCCTCGAACCCGCCGCCGGGCTGCGTGGAGCGGTCAAGACCGCCCGCAAAGGCGTCGGCGAATATGCGCTGAGAGTGGAAGGAGTTGCCGCCCACGCCGGCCTCGACCCCGGCAAAGGACACAGCGCTATCGTTGAGCTAGCCCGTCAGATCACCTCTATTTCGAAGCTGAACGATTTGAAACAAGGGATCTCGGTCAATTCGGGAGTGATCCGCGGAGGAACGCGCACCAATGTGGTCGCGGCTGAGGCCGTGGTTGAGATTGATGTCCGCATCAAAAGCGCAAGCCAGGCCAAGAGTCTCGATCGCAAAATACGCGGCCTTAAGCCCTTCGACAAACACTGCAAGCTCAGCGTAGAGGGCGGCATCAATCGCTTGCCGATGGAACGCACTGCCGGCGTTGCCGCGCTTTACAAGAGGGCGCAGGCCGTTGCGAAACAGATCGATTGGAAGCTGGAAGAAGCCGCGGTCGGCGGCGGCTCTGACGGAAATTTCACCGCCGGCATGGGCATTCCCACTCTCGACGGCCTCGGAGGAGTCGGCCAAGGTGCTCACGCTGTTCACGAGCACATCATCATTTCGGAATTGCCGCGCCGTGCGTTGCTGCTCGCCGGACTGATCGAGTCTGCGTAAGACACCGTTGGAGCCGCGAAGCGGCGCAAGATAAGAAAGCACAAACGACACGAAGTAACACAAAGGATTTCCTTCGTGAACCTTCGTGCCCTTTGTGGTCGAAGATTTTGCAGCCCGGCGCGAAAGATCCCTATGCTCAAATTCATCGTCGTTCTCTACCGCCGTCCCGATCTCACCGCCGAACAGTTCCGCAGCCACCTCGAACAAGTCCACGCGCCGCTAGCGAAGAATCTTCCTGGACTGAGGCACTACAAGCAGAATCACGTCGTGCCTGATGCCAAGCGGAAGTCCCCCGGATGGGACGCCGTTGTCGAACTTTATTTTGAGGATTGGGCTTCGATGGAAGCCGCCTGGGCCAGCCCGCAGGGCGCGGCCTCGGACGCCGATCTGCCCGCCTTCGCCGATATGAGCCGCACCACGTGGTCGGTGGTCGAAGAAATCATTTTCCTGCCGTGAAGACGAGGAAGTAATCCATCTTGTCGGGCCTCACGAAATCGTACTGGCCGCTCAGGCGGTACCCGGCCTGTTGCGCCTCGCGAATCACCACGTCACTGCCGACTCCGTGGTCTTCGCCATTTCCATTGCGATCAATCACTCCCACCTTCGCACCCGGGCGCAGCGCAGGTCGCAAGTTTCGCAACAACTCTACTGGATGCGCCACCTCGTGATAAGTCTTTAGCAGCAGAACCGCATCGACAGAATTGGGCGGCAGCCGCGGGTCGTTGGGCTTGCTCAGAATCATCTTGATGTTTTGCAGCTTTTCTTTTTCCCCGCGCTTCGCGATGTAGCGAATCGCCTCGGGATTAATGTCGACCGCGTACACCAGGCCCGTTCCACCGACCCGCTTCGCCGCGCGAACCGTAAACCATCCTGAGCCGGCTCCAATATCGGCCACAGACTTTCCGGCCGTGATCCCGAGAATGTCCATGACACGGCTGATCTGCAGCCGCTGGCCTCGTCCGGGCGAGTCGAAGATGGAAAGATCTCCGGTATACGGTTCGCTGGTTTTACGCTGCTGCTCTGGCGCAGCTGGCGCGGGGTTTTGCGAGACGCAGGGCGAAACATTCGAAAGAAAATATAGCGCGAGAATGATGACGCGAATGCCCAACATAAATTAGCTCCACCTTGGCGGCATGAACTCTTTCCAGAATAGACTCCAGGCCCAGATCTTGGTAAGCGCAGGAAGCTGGCGCGAAATATCAATTCGAAGCATCGCCATCGCCATAAGAAGACAGAAAGGCTGCAACCTCACGGCTGCCGGTCAGCCTGCGGACCGGTACGCTAGGTCCCTGTGAAACTCGAAGTGCCTCGATGCGTGGCCGGTTGACCCGGTCGAAGTTCCAGATGAACGCCAACACCTCGAGGAGCGCGTTTATATTGTGATCCCCGCCGCGTTTGAAGACACGCTTGGTAGCGCGCCATGCGCAGGGCAGCTTTGAGCATTCCAGCCAGATCACGAGAGTGGCTCGGGGCAAGCGGATATCGAAGGTCGCCTGGGCAAAGTTGCCTTCACTGATCCATCGATCACCTGCGTGCGCCTGCTTCAACAAGGCTCTGAAAGTGGGAACGTCTTTGCTTCCGCAATGGGGCTGCCAGAGGGCATCCAGGCAGATGACGGGCGCATGCGTGCGTTCGCCCAGCTGCCGCGCCAGAGTTGTCTTTCCAGTGCCGGCGCGGCCCAAAATGACAATCCGAGCCATTATTGTTGGTTACTGCATGATTTTCCGTGCGTCAAGGGCGGCAACTTCCAACGAAGCGCTTTGCAATGCGACCTCCTTTGACTCTCCGGCAGCAGTGGCCTAGAATTTTTGTAGGGGCCTTCGGCTGGCTTATGCAGCACTCGCGGAGACCGTCCCGGTGGAGGACTTATGGGTGAAGGTCTTTTTCAGCCTTTGCATTTGCTGTTGATTATCGCGATCGCGCTCCTGGTCTTCGGAACGAGCAAGTTTGCCGCCGTCGGCAAGGGTCTGGGCGAAGGCATCCGCAATTTCAAGTCCGCGATGAAAGATCCGGAGGCCGACAAGAAGGAAGCCCAGAAAGAAGAACCAAAAAAGTCTTAACCCTCCTGCACTTGAGACAGCATGCGATACACCAGCGCCACCGGCAATCCCACCACATTGCTGTAATCGCCCTCGATGCGCGGAATCCATCGTGAAGCCCGGCCCTGAATCGCGTACGCCCCCGCCTTGTCCATGGGTTCGCCACTCGCGACGTAATCGCGAATTTCATCGTCGGACAATTCGTTTATCGTTACGAGCGTAGTTTCGGATGCAGTTCTCAGTTTTCGGTTCTCAGTTCTAAGAACTTTGAAGCTCGGAGCCGCCTGCGCCGAATTTTCCTCATGGTCTTCACTAGCAACTGACAACTGGCGGCTGGCAACTGTTTGAACGACGCAGACGCTCGTGATCACGCGGTGGGTTTTCCCCGACAGCAACCGCAACATGCGCGCAGCATCGTCCCCATCGACCGGCTTCCCGAGGATCGTCTCATCAACCACGACAATTGTGTCAGCCCCCAGCACCACGTCCTGGGGCCGAGTGCGCCAGACCGCCAGCGCCTTTTCCTGCGCCAGCCGCTCCGCGCACTCGCGAGGTGGCTCGCCCGGCAGCGGCGTCTCATCAATATCCGCCGCCTGCGCCGTAAACGAAATACCCGCGTTGCGCAGAAGTTCCTGACGGCGCGGCGAGGCGGAAGCTAGAACGAGCATGGAAACTTGATTTTACTGGCAACTGCCCACGGGCGACTGTTTCTATCTGGTGCCCACGAGCCCGCGCACAGATTCAATCAGCTTCGCGGAATCGTATCCGACTCCGTCCTTGAACACCGTTTCCACATTCTCGATGTCGTCAATCTTCTTCGACGGATCACCTTTGATCACCACCAAGTCGGCCTGCTTGCCGGCAGCGATCGTCCCGATGCGATCGAGTTCTCCCAGATATTGAGCTCCATTGAAGCTTGCTATGTGAATCGCCTCCAAGGGGGTGAACCCGGCCTCGACCAAGAGCTCAACCTCGCGCTGATCGCCGAAGCCCGCCAGATCGCCACCGACGCCAGTCGGATCCTCTCCCGCCAGAAGCAGCCCACCCGCTTTTACGAATGCTCTCTCAAATTCCATTTCGTGGGCGAAAGCCTTGGTCCATGGACTGGCCATGGTCTCCCCGGTCGCTAGATTGCGGAACGGAAGATCGAACCGCACGCGGTTTTCGAGATACTGGTTGCGCGCTTCCATCGACATCGCGTCCAACACTCTTCGTTGAAGCGGAGCTTTGTCGGGCACCGTAAGCTCGAACACAGGCAATGTGGAAGTCACCGCCACGTGATGCGCGACGAGGTCCTGAATCATTCCCTGGATTCGCTGATCGGAAACGCTCATTTTGTTCAGTTCCCCCGCCATGGCAGTCATGGCCGCGAAGGAGTCAATGGGACACTGGTCAGGTTTTTTACCGGAGAAGAATTCTGTATCCACTTCAAGGCCGTGCTCCAGGTCATCAATACCGAGCGCCGCCGCCTCCCGGAACCCGATGGAGCAGAGATGCCCCGTCACTTTGAGGCCACGCTTGTGCACCGCGTCAATCGCCGCTTTGAGCACGGCGCTGGAAATGAAGTTATAGGCCTTGAAATTGTCGACTCCGCGATCGGCCCAGAAATTCACCGTCGCCACAGCCTCGGCGGGAGTCTTCAACTCCGTCATCTGCGGAGCCCAGGTGCCGGGCCCCTCGAGGTAAGGCCCGGTTACGTGCATGTGCGGCCCGGGAACTTTGCCTCCGTCGATTTCTTCCTTCAGAGCAAGATCCATGTAGGGCTCGATGCTGCCTGCAGTCCGGATTGTGGTCACTCCACCAGCGAGGTACAAGCGCGGAAAGCTGATCGCCATTTCGTGAAAGATTGCGTCCCCGGCGGGATAAAACATGTGCTCGTGCATGCCCACCAGTCCGGGAATGACGCTGTATCCGCGCAGGTCGAGCACTTGAGCATCCTTGGGAATGGCGGCGGAAGCATCGCCCACCGACTCAATTTTTCCTTTGTTCAGAACGACGGTCTGATCCTCCCGCGCGGGCGCACCGGTGCCATCAATCACCCGCACGTGGGTCAGAGCAACGACGGGCGCATTGACCTTCACGAAGGCTTGCACCGCCGGCGAAAGAGTTTGGGCCGATGCCAGTGAACAACTCCACAGAACAATCGCGAGAATCTTTCGCATGATTCCTCCTGACGAAGCTTCAAAGGTTACGCCGGATTCGATAGACTGAGATCGTACCGAGCAGAAATCGGGAAGGTCGCAACTCAATTTAGAACCACGTCCCCGCCCGATAGTTGCGGTACTCATCCCCAAACTTTGCTTCGAGTACCGACGACTCCTTGCGCGAACGCCATATCTGCAAGGGAATGATCGCGAGAAAGCCCAGGAGCCAGGCCGGCCGCCCAAGTGTAAGAATCAACCCGGCAATCACGCACGAACCGAAGACGTATATGGGATTGCGTATCCTGGAATAAAGCCCGCGAGTGACCAGTTGCTTCGCTTGCGCAGTCACGGCGAGCGATTTTCCCAATTGAAAACGAGCCGCAGTCCATAAGATGAAGCCAGCGACAAGCAGACAGATCCCAACGTCTTGCACTGCCGTCCACGCCGCGGGAGGATGCTGCCAGATCAGCAGTCCGAGCGCTATTCCTACAATCAAAGTCAGGACAGTATTTGTGGCAATCATGATCTGACTCGGCAGATGAGGGTAAATCAGGAGCGACCGCATCGCAAGGTGCTCGCCAAAAAGAACGCGCCTGCTTTTGGTCTTGCCGCGCGGCCACGATCCCCATCAACCCCAACCTGTTAAAATCAATACTTACCGCTCCCATCATGGATTCCCAGCAGATCCGCAATTTCGCGATTATCGCGCACATCGACCACGGCAAATCCACGCTGGCCGACCGCCTGCTGGAACTGACGGGATCGCTCACCGCGCGCGAAATGCAGGCCCAGGTGCTCGACTCCATGGACCTGGAACGCGAGCGCGGCATTACCATCAAGGCCCACGCCGTCCGCATGATGTACACCGCGCAAGACGGCCAGATCTACCAGCTCAACCTCATCGACACGCCCGGCCACGTGGATTTCTCTTACGAAGTCTCGCGCTCGTTGGCCTCGTGTGAAGGAGCGTTGCTCGTTGTCGACGCCTCGCAGGGCGTCGAGGCCCAGACCCTGGCCAATTCCTACCTCGCCATCAACCACGGCCTGGAGATCATCCCGGTCATCAACAAGATCGACTTGCAAAGCGCCGACATCCCGCGCACCAAAGAAATGATCGAAGGCGCCGTCGGCCTCGATGCCACCGACGCCGTCCTGATCAGCGCCAAGACCGGACAAGGCGTGCCCGACGTGTTGGAAGCGATCGTGAAGCGTGTCCCTCCGCCCAAGGGATCGCCCGACAACCGGCTTCAGGCCTTGGTCTTCGACTCGTGGTTCGATGCCTACCGCGGCGTCATCGTGCTCGCCCGCGTCTTTCAAGGAACTCTGCGCAAGGGTCAAAGAATCCGCCTCATGTGGAATGGAACTACCTTCGACGCGGAGACTCTCGGCGTGCTCACGCCCAAGCCGGTGGAGATCGACCAGTTGCAAGCCGGAGAAGTCGGATTCCTCATCGCCAATATCAAAAACGTCGCCGACACAAAGATCGGCGACACCATCACCGACGACACCAATCCCGCGATCGAACCCCTGCCGGGCTTTGAAGAAATCAAGCCCATGGTTTTTGCCGGGCTGTACACCGTCGATGCCCACGAACATACGGTGCTGCGCGAGGCGCTCGAAAAACTTCGCCTGAATGATTCCTCATTTTTCTTCGAGCCCGAAAGTTCCGTCGCTCTCGGCTTCGGCTTCCGCTGCGGATTCCTCGGCCTTCTCCACATGGAAATCATTCAGGAGCGTCTGGAGCGCGAATTCAATCTCGACCTGATCACTACCGCTCCGGGCGTGCGCTACAAGATCACCAAGACGGATGGCGAGATGGTCGAAATCGACAATCCTTCGCGCTGGCTCGATCCCAGCGAGATTGCCAAAGTCGAAGAGCCGGTCATCCTGGCCACCATTCTCACCAACGAAGAATACGTCGGCGGAATTCTCGCGCTCGTCGAAGAAAAGCGCGGCAAGCAGAAGACGTTCGAATACGTCAGTTCCTCCCGCGTCATGCTGCACTACGAATTGCCACTCAACGAAATCGTCCTCGACTTCTACGACCGCCTCAAATCTGTTTCTCGCGGCTACGCTTCTCTCGATTACCACCTCGCCGGATATTGGGAATCGCCGATGGTCAAGCTCGATATCCTGGTTGCCGGCGATCCCGTCGATGCGCTCTCCATCATCGTGCATCGCGACTTTGCCTATGAGCGCGGCAAGGCCCTCGTCTCCAAAATGCGCGAACTTATTCCCCGCCAGATGTTCGAAGTCCCTATTCAAGCCTCGATCGGCGCCAAGATCATCGCCCGTGAGACCGTACACGCCATGCGCAAGAACGTTCTGGCCAAGTGCTACGGTGGCGACATCAGCCGCAAGCGCAAGCTGCTCGAAAAACAGAAGGAAGGCAAAAAGCGCATGAAGCGCATCGGGCGCGTCGATATCCCCCAGGAAGCCTTCCTAGCCGTTCTGAAAGTGGGCGAAGGCAGCAACTGACCGATTATCTCGTGACGGCTAGCGTGGCCTGGGTAAATTCCAAAACAAAAGCAAGTGTGGAGCGGGCACTCCTGCCCGCATCTGCCGGCAGCGCAGAAGAAGCGGGCAAGAGTGCCCGCTCCACATGATTAACGAAGCACCAAGCAGTGGCGAAAACGTGCCGCCGCGTGGGCAGCCTTTGCCCAGCATCGACACCTCTCCCCTTCAGCATTTTTTATCGGCAAAAATCCCTGTCTCCTTGATTTTGCAGTTCTTTCCCTTCATCGAATGCCGCGTCTCGTCGGCATTTTTCGATTGGAGCTTGAGATGCACGTTTCGCAGTGAGCTTTCACGAGAGCACCGTGACTTCTACTGTCGATCCCGTCATCCCGCTCGCTGGCGCTGCTGATCCAACAGCATTTGTGAACTCGGCGAACCCCTCCGCTCGTGCCGGGATCAGCTTTGCCGACGTTTGCGCCGCACAGTTCCCGCCCGCGCCCGAAAGTCAGACCACCACGCCGGCTCCCGCGGTGCCCTCTAACTTATCTCCTCAGACTGCGACTATGACAGCGCCTTCAAATACGCCGGGCGCAAAGGGGACGACCAAGAACCCTCCGCCAGCGGGATCGAATCCGGCTTTAGCGTTTCTCGCAACCCTCCCGCCAATTCTGCTGGCCATCCCCGTAAGCGCATTACCCAGTACACTGCCGCAAATGGCTGAGAGTCCGTCGTCAGTCGACTCCGTGAACCAGGCAGGCAGCACCTCCGATGGAACAATCCAGACCACGAACCTCACGCCCGCGCCGGGGATCACGGCAGCGCCAACATTGGCCCCGGGCAATACGAATGTGCCCAGCATCGCCACTCCGATTCCGGGCTTTCCTCCTGCGGCCGACCCATCGCCGGTAGCATCAGCGTCCGCCTCAGCCCAGGATCCATGGTTTCTCTCATCGCCCGTAGAAACCAACTCGGCTCCTTCCAGTGCCTCCTCAGACTGGCCATCTGCGCTGCCGAATGGAATTGGTGCGCAAAGCTCCACCGTCGAGAACATGCCGACGGCTGCAACTGACGGCCAGGCGCCACCGGAGATCATTTCCACCGCGTGCGAAAACTTCGGGCTGAATGCAGAGATGCCCTCTCAGGCTCCGGTGGCGGCAACCGCTTCGGAGATTCCTTCTTTCAGCCCGGATGCGCAGCCTCCCCTGACTCTTAGGGATGCTGAGCAAGCGAGTCAAACGCAGACTCCCGCCGCGCAAGTCTCTCCTGCTGTCGTGGAGACGCTCTCTCCGCCAGCGGCGCCTCCAGAAAACATGACCCAGGTTGCAGCGACCTCATCCTCTCAACCGGCGCCCACCGCACCCGCGGATCAGAAAGCGCAGCCGCGATCTGTGATGCAGCCGCCGTCGCCACTGGAGCAAGACACCTTGCGCCCTTCATTGATCGCTGGCACATTCCCTGCAAGTTCCGCAACGGCAAAGACTCTCGCATCGCGCGTCGCGCTCCCGGGATTGCAGCCTGCTCCTTCCGCCGTAAGATCGCAGGCTCCGGCTCACGCAAGTCCGAACAGCGTCCCCTCCATACCGGCCGCGGCGAACATACAAACGGCAAACCTGCAAACGATGTCAACTGCGGGAAATAGCTTGGCTGTTCCTGTGAAAAGCAGTCCGGCTCCTCATCAGCCTGGGAATGCGTCGGTCAGCACCCCAGGCATCCAGGATCCGGCGGGCAGCGCGGCGTCACTATCGAAGAACGACTCCGGAGACGATTCGCCGGATCCCCAGCAGCACAAAGATTCTCCCAACTTAGCAGTCGCCGCGGCGGATTCCTTGCCCACGGCTCCTTCGCCCGCGTTCACGATCGCCACCCTCTCCGCGCAGGCCAACGTTCCTCAACCATCGTCCTTGCCGGACGCCGGAGCGAAGCCCAATCTTAAGACTTCCGCAGGCGTCCCAGACAATGCTCCCCGTTCCACTCTTCCGGCAACCGTCGACGCTCCCACGACGGCCGCAGCCAGCCCGCTGCAATGGGCGCAGATGGCAAACAAGGCGAGTCAGGCAGAGATGCGCATTGGCTTGAACACCGCGGAATTTGGCAGCGTGGAAGTTCGCACCACCGTTCATGCCAATGACGTTGGCGTTCAGATTGGCAGCGAAAAAGGCGACCTGCGTTCACTGCTCACCCCGGAGCTTCCCGGCATTGCCAGCACGTTGCAGCAGCAGGATCTCCGGGTGACGCAGGTGAGCTTTCACCAGCAGGGATTTGCGTTCACCAACAATTCGTCTTCTTTTTCTGGAGGCAATTCGCAGCCGCGTTCGTTTGATTGGAGGCCTCAGCCCACCGTTGCTTCCTCCGAGGAATCATCAAGCGCTGAGCCGGTTCACGCTCCCGAACCCGTAGTCAGTCATCGCCGAATTGGCCTCAGCATTCTTGCGTAAAGGAGATTGTATGAACACCATAAATCCGGCTACGCCCCAAGCCACACCGACTACCGGAACCACTTCGACCAGCAGTAGCGGGCTCCCTGATTCGCAGGGATTGAACAACATGTTCATGCAACTACTGATGGCCCAGCTGCAGAACCAGGACCCGCTCAATCCTATGGACCCGACACAATTCGTCGGTCAGCTGGCGCAGTTCAGCGAGCTCAGCGAAGTCACGCAGATCGAGCAGACTCTGCAGCAGCTCGTTCCCACGAGCACGGCGGGATCGGGTGGAACCGGCTCTGGAGGAACCGGCCACAGCTCACCAGCCGCTGCCCAGACTGCTGTTCCCAATCCATCCGGATCCCCGGTCGTGCCTTCCGCCATGGTTTCTTCCGCAGTTTCCGCGGCCCAGGCGGCGATTCCTAATTTCACTGCTCCCGCAGCATCGGTTTTCAATCATCAGGTTCAAGGAGTCTTCTAATGCCAAATTTTTCTATTCCACTTTCCGGGCTAACCGCCGAATCCACCGCGCTATCGGCCATTGCCAACAATCTTTCCAACCAGAACACTACCGGCTATAAAGACACCTCAGTGCTGTTCAGCGACCTTTTCTACCAGAATCTGGGAACCACCGGTTCCGGGGACCCCATCCAGGTAGGCGCGGGCACCAAAATCGGGGCCATGCCGTCACTGTTCACGCAAGGCAGCGTCAGCTCCACCGGCGTGCCTACGGACGTAGCCATTCAAGGCTCGGGATTCTTCGCCGTGCAGGGCTCCGACGGCGTCGTCAGTTACACGCGGGCAGGTGATTTTTCCGAGCTCAACAATTATCTGGTGACGTTCGAGCGGACAGCAGGTCCTCGGCTATCCCGCGACGAACGGAGTGGTCAATACGGGCGCCGGGCTCGCGCCCCTGCAGCTCGGTGGCGGCACCATCAGCCCTCCCACGCAGACCGGCAACGTCCAGCTCACGGTCAATCTGAACGCCAGCTCCCTCCCCACCGACACGCCGTATTCGACGCCGATCCAGATTTACGACTCACTCGGAGCCATCCACAACTTAACCGCGACCTTCACCAATACCGGGGCCAACACCTGGGATTACAGTCTCAGCATCCCAGCCACAGATCTCAGCGGAGCCGGAGCTACTGGAGTTCTGGCCACCGGCACACTGACCTTCAACGGGAATGGAGTGTTGATCGGGGACACAGCAACCACCGGCGGGACGGTAACCGGAACTCTATCCGACGTCGCTGGCATTCCGATCACAGGGCTGGCCGACGGCGCCTCCGACATGACGTTCAATTGGAACGTGCTCAATGGGACCACTCCGGTGCTTACGCAGGTGGCTGCTGCCAACAGCACTACATCGCTCCATCAAGATGGCAGTAGCAGCGGGTCGCTGGCAAGTTTCTCCATCGGCTCCGATGGCACCATCACCGGTTCGTTCAGTAATGGCAAGGTGCAGGCGCTGGGAGAGATCGCCCTGGCTAGCTTCTCCAATAACAACGGACTTCAGCTCCAGGGCGACACGGACTTCACGCCTACCCTGGCTTCCGGGCAGGCCGTGGTGGGGACTCCGGGTGCAGGTGGACTGGGAACACTCTCCGGCGGCTCGCTGGAGTTGTCGAATGTCGACATCGCCACGGAGTTCGCCAATCTCATCGTTGCCCAGCGCGGCTTCGAGGCCGACGCCAAGGCGGTGACCACCTTCGATCAGATCACGCAAGACACCATCGCGTTGAAGCAATAGCGGAATCGCTCCGATTGTCTGTTTGAGCGGCTCCGTTTCGAAGGCGGAGCCGCTCAGCACAGAGGCTTCTCATTAAATTCTTCTTAGAAATAAATCCCATGTGAACTCGTCGATTTGCCGATCGGAACACGACGTCTTCGTTTTCTACGCGTTAAATCCCGGTGGCAGAGGAGTCTGGCCGGGCAGTTGCGATAAAAGCCTTCCTCCTCCCTTTCGTGTGCCGCGGCGGTATCCGGATTGCTTTCCCCGTATGCATGCCGGACGAAGAGCACAAGTCGACTCCACGGCCGCGGCGCTCCCGCTCGGTTGTCCTGGTGCTCTCTTTGCTCGTTCTGGCTGGGGCCGGACTATGGTTCTGGGCGAATCACGCCAGCGAGGTGGCGCAGGCCAACGGAGCAGACCCGGTGCGTTCCATTCTGCATCTGGAAACGTTTGTGCTCAACCTCGCCGACAGCGATCAGAGATCCTATCTCCGCGTCGGCATCGACCTCGCACTGAATCAGGATGCGAAGCGGGCGGAAGAAACCGTTCCGATCTCCCAGGTGCGCGACACGATATTGGGAGTGCTGGGCGAAGCCAAAGTCAACGACCTGCTGAAGCCGAGCGGCAAAACGGAGTTGAAGCACCAGATCTTGCGTGCGCTGCAGGATCGCGTGCCCTCTCTCGGTGTCGAAGAGGTCTACTTTACCGAATTTCTGATTCAGCGCTAGCAGGAGACGAACGCTCATGTCCGCAGCAGCGGCAACGGCAATTTCCCCAAAACCGGCCAGCATGCCGGAAGCGGCAGATCCCGAAGCGGCGTGGGCGCCCTTCCTGGTGTTGCCTTGCCAGTTGACCGTCGAAGTCCCCTTTCCCGACTTCCGGGTTGCCGATTTCCTTGCGCTGCGGAGCGGCTCGGTCGTCGGAACCCATTGGAACCTTGCCCGCGACCTGCCGCTGCGTGTGAACGGAATCCTCATCGGATGGGGCGAACTGGAAGGAGGCGCCAATCGTATGACCCTGCGCCTGACGGAGCTGGCATGAAAGCCGGAACACTGCTCGCGGCCGTCCGCGATTTTCCTGCGCCAGCCGAGCCTTTGCCCGTCGATCCTTTGCTCGTCGATCCGTGGAAAGTTGTCCGCGGTCTGTGGCAGCGCGTACGGCACATTGTTCTGCGCATCGGCCGGCGGCCGGCGCGCCGTCTGCGATTGTGCGAGAGCCTGCCGCTGGGCGAACGGCGTTTTGTCGCAGTACTCGAATTCGAGGAGTCGCGCTTTCTGGTGGGAGGAACTTCGGCCTCGCTGGTGCTGCTCGCTCGGCTGGAAGATCGTCCGCCGGAAGATCGTCGGGCAGAAGATCGTGCCACCGTTCCCGCTGCCGCTTCCGGCGCCGAGGCGGAAATCGCGTCCGAGGAGCGGCCTTGAGTCGAAGCGCACGAAGACGATCCCTGTCGCTGATCGCGCTCGCGCTGTTGCACGCCGCCGCGGCTTGGGCCGATGTGGTCCGCCCCCGGCACTCGAGCGGGCTCACCTGGAGCGGGCCGGCTGGGGCCAATGGCTCGGTCCCGTGGAACATTGTTGTGCTGCTCACGCTGTTGACGCTGTTGCCCGCGCTGGTCGTAGCCCTGACTCCCTTTACGCGGCTTCTCGTCGTGTTTCACTTTCTGCGGCAGGCGCTGGGCACCCAGACCGCGCCCAGCAATCAGACTCTGATTGGACTCTCGCTGGTGCTGACTTACTTCCTGATGGAGCCGGTGGGAGCTGCCATCTATCAGCAGGCGGTGATCCCGTTCGAGCATGGACAGATCGATGCCTGGGCGGCCCTCGATGAGGGCGCGCCCCCCCTGCGCCATTTCATGCTGAAGTTCGCGCGCGAAAAAGATCTGGCGCTGTTTCTCGAACTCGCGCAGGCGCCGCGCCCGGCGCGCCCTGACGATGTCCCCATGCGCGTAGTGGTGCCGGCCTATATTCTTTCGGAACTGAAAACCGGGTTTCAGATCGGTGCGGCTCTGTTTCTCCCCTTTCTCGTCATTGATCTGGTGGTCGCCGCCGTCACCACTTCGATTGGCATGCTGCAGTTACCCCCGGTGGTGATTTCGACTCCGCTCAAAATCATGCTGTTCGTCATGGTCGATGGCTGGAACCTGCTGGTGGGGTCGTTGATGAAGAGTTTTACGTGAGGAGATGAGCTATGGGTTCGGAACAAGTCGTAACCATCATGCGCCACAGCATCGAGACCGCATTGTGGATGGGAGGGCCGCTGCTGGTGGTAGCCACTCTGGTGAGCCTGCTGATCAATGTGGTGCAGGTGCTGACTTCTCTGCAGGATACGACCGTGTCGACGGTCCCGCGTCTGTTTGCCGTGGCCGCGGCGACGTTTCTGCTGCTGCCCTGGATGGCACAGCATATCTCAGCTTTCACCCTGCAGCTGTTTTCCGATTTCCGTCCATTTCTGCGTTGAAGAGGCAGGAATGGGGCAACGAGGTTCGCGAACGTTGGGATCGAACGTATGCATTTAGAGCAGTTGCTGGCAGCCGCGGTGTTTGTGGGCGCGCGGGTTTCCGGGTTGATGGTGTTCTGCCCGTTTTTCGGGAGCGACGCCATCCCCGCGCCTCTGAAGGCCGCGCTGACCGTGCTCATCACCGCCGTGCTGTATCCGTTGCGCGGCCCCCTGCAGCTGGATCTTCATTCCTGGCAATGGATGGGAATCGCGCTCAGTGAGGTGCTGATTGGGCTGATGCTCGGTCTGGCGGCGAACTTCATGATGGAGGCTCCCATGCTGGCCGGGCAGGTGCTGGGAGTGCAGATGGGCTACTCGCTGGCCACGCTGTTCGATCCGCAGACCCAGGCGGATACGCCGGTGCTGGCCGAGTTCCATCGCCTGGCCGCGCTGCTGATTTTTCTTCAGCTCAATGTGCACCACTGGCTGCTGCGCGCCATCACCAGCAGCTTCGCCTACCTGCCCGCCGGAGCCGCGCTCGATTCCTATGCCGCAGCCAGCGGGTTGTTACACGCCGCCGGAGGCATCTTTCTCGCGGGCGTGCAGATTGCCGCGCCCGCCCTGGTGGCGACGCTGGTGGCCGATGTGGCTTTAGGATTTTTAGGGAAAGCGTCGCCGCAGCTTCCCGTGCTCTTCGTTGGCCTGGCGGTGAAGAACCTGCTGGGACTGGCCGTGCTGATCGGGGTCGTGGCGTATTGGCCGACCAGCTTTTCCCGGCGCTTCGCCGCGTCCATCGCTTTAGGAGAGCACTTGCTGCATTTGACCCGGTAAAGCAGAAACTATGGCCGACCAGAACAAGACCGAGAAAGCAACCCCGCGGCGGCGGCAGAAGGCGCGCGAGCAGGGACAGGTCGCGCGCAGCCGCGATCTGGTCGCCGGAGTGGGAACCATTGCCGCCGTGATGCTGCTGGCCTGGCAGTTGCCCTCGTTTGCTGCCGGATGGCGCACGCTTCTGCGGCATGAGTTGAACTCGGCGGCGACCCAGCCTGACCAGCTGCTTCCGGTCTGGCGCAATGATCTCATCCTCTTTCGCGGAGTTGCTCTGGCTGCCTGCTTGAGTTGGCTGGCCGCGACCGTTAGCGGGATCGCCCAGGGAGGGCTGATCTTCGCGCCCTCGGCGCTGGCTCCCAAGCTGAATCGCCTGAATCCGGCATCGCGCCTCGAACAACTGTTTTCCATGAACGCGCTCAGTCGCTTGCTGAAATCGCTTTTGCCGACCGCGGCCATCGTTTATCTGGCAGTCACCCTGCTGTCGCGAGACTGGACGGTTCTTCCGTCGCTGTTGCACGGCAGCGGAGCGGGGCTGGCGACGTTTGTCGCGGCCCACATGTTTGAACTGGCCTGGAAAGCATCGCTGGTTCTGCTGGCGTGGTCGGCTGCCGACTATTTCCTGGAACGCTGGCGGCATGAGAACGAACTGAAGATGAGCCGCCAGGATCTACGCGACGAGTTCAAGGAGACGGAAGGGAATCCCGCAGTCAAGATGCGCATTCGCCGCCTGCAGCGCCAGGCGCGGCGGCGACGCATGCTGAAAGACGTGGAACGCGCCGCGGTGGTCATCACCAATCCCACCGAGTTCGCCATCGCCCTCGAGTTCAACCTGCAAATGGAGGCGCCGGTGGTGGTGGCCAAGGGACGCAACCTGCTGGCGGCGCAGATTCGCGAAATCGCGCTCTGGCACGGCATTCCGCTGGTCGAAAATCCGCCCCTGGCGCATGCCCTGTACCGCGCGGTCGAAATCGGACAGGCCATTCCTCCCAAGCTGTACGCCGTGGTCGCCGAGATTCTGGCCGCCATCTGGCGGGCGCAGACCCGGGCGGCGCAGGCCGCGGTCGGAGCGAGGAACTGAGTCATGGCCCATGCGAACCCCACGCCCGCCGCGGCTCCGAGCAAAGGCAAAGCCAGCTCCGCTTCCGAGTGGATTATGCCGGTGGCGGCCGTCGCCCTGATCTTCGTCATGCTGGTGCCGCTGCCCAGCCTGCTGCTCGACATTCTGCTGGCGGTCAGCATCACCGCGGCGGTGCTGGTTTTGTTGTCCGCCATCCAGATCCTGCGCCCGTCGCAGTTCTCCGTCTTTCCCAGCCTGCTTCTGTTGCTGACCCTGTTTCGCCTGTCGCTGAATCTGGCCTCCAGCCGCCGCATTTTGTTGCACGGCAACGAAGGCGCTTCCGCGGCGGGAAAGGTCATCGAAGCCTTCGGCTCATTTGTGGTGGGCGGCAACTATGTGGTCGGATTCGTGATCTTCATCGCCCTGATCGCCATTCAGTACATCGTGGTCGCGCACGGCGCGGTGCGCACGGCGGAGGTCACCGCCCGCTTCACCCTCGATGCCATGCCCGGCAAGCAGATGGCGATTGACGCCGACCTGAATGCCGGCCTGATCAACGAAGCGCAGGCGCGGGCGCGGCGCGAGCAGATTGCTCACGACGCCGAATTTTACGGAGCGATGGACGGCGCGGCCCGCTTCAACCAGCGCGACGCCATCGCCACCATCCTGATCACGGCGATCAACATCATTGCCGGATTTCTGATCGGCGTTTTCCAGCTCGATATCCCCTTTCACGAAGCGCTGAAAACCTACACCGTGCTCACGGTCGGGGACGGCCTGGTCACCATGATTCCGTCGCTGCTGGTGTCCATGGCCGGAGGCATGGTCGTCACCCGGGCTTCGTCCGACGCAACCATGTCCGCCGATGTGGCCCGGCAACTGTTCTCGCGCCGTCCGCTGATGATTGCCTCGGGCGTCATGCTGTCGCTGGCGGCGATCCCCGGACTGCCCAAGTTCTCCTTCTTTCTTCTCGCTGCCGGCACCGCCTTCCTGGCCTGGCGCGCTCCGAAGCAGTCGGCCGCCGCTGCCGCTGTGCCTGCCCTCGAAAAGAAGGCGGCAAAAGATTCTGTCGAAGAGTTGCTGAAGCTCGACGAACTCAGCCTGGAAGTCGGCTACGGCCTGGTGCCCCTGGTCGACCAGAATCAGGGAGGCCAGCTGCTGGCCCGGGTGAAGGCGTTGCGCCAGAACCTGGCGCAGCAGCTGGGCTTCATCGTCCCGCCGGTGCACATCACCGACAACGTCCGCCTCAAGCCCCGCCAGTATGTCATCGCCTTACGCGGCGTCGAGGTCGCTCGCTGGGAGATGTTTCAGGACCACCTGATGGCCATCAGCTCGGAAGGCTCTCCCCGCCCGCTCGCCGGCACCCCCACCAAGGAGCCCGCGTTCGGGGTCGCTGCCGTCTGGATCCCGGCCGCGCTGCAGAATGAGGCGCTGGCCTCCGGGTACGCGGTCGTCGACCAGACCTCGGTTCTGGCCACGCATCTCGCCGAGGTGGTCAAGCAGCATGCCCACGAGTTGCTGAGCCGGCAGGAAGTGAAGCGCCTGCTCGACCGTCTGGCCGAGAGCCATCCCAAGCTGGTCGAAGAGCTGGTGCCCAAGATTCTGAGTCTGGGAGAAGTGCAGAAGGTGCTGCAGCAACTTCTGCGCGAACAGGTCTCCGATCCGCGATCTGCCCACCATTCTCGAGACCCTGCTGGATGTCGCGCCCGCAAGCAAGAATCCTGTGATCCTGGTCGAGTCGGTGCGGCAGGCGCTGGGCCGGGCGCTGGTGCGGCCTCTGCTGTCGGACGGCGGAGGCTTGCGGGTGGTGACTCTCGACCACGCCCTCGAAGAAGAATTGGGACGCGCCTTCACGGCCGCAGCGCCGCCGGCAGGAACCATCGGACTGCAGCCGCCGTTTGCCCGCCGCATTCTGGACGGCATGCGCCAGCTGGCCGGAGAGCAGGTCGCTGTGGCCAGCCCGGTTCTGCTGTGTGCCACGCCGGCGCGCTATCACCTGAAACGTTTGCTCGAGCCATTTCTGCCGAAAGTCGTCGTGCTCTCTCCCATGGAGGTGCCGCCCGTGGTCGAGGTGCAGTCGATTGGAGTGTTGCGATGACGTTGCGCAATCCGGCTGGCGGGAATACCGATTGTGATGTTTACGGGAAGTGAGAAGCCATGAGAAGTGAGAAGCTATGAGCAAAAATACCGCGCAAGCCTATACCGTCTGGCAGGACAAAGAAGACCGCGACCGCATCCTGCTCGAACAGCTGCCCCAGGTGCGATACCTGGCGCGCCGCATTCACGAGCGCCTGCCCCGCCACGTGCCGCTCGAAGATCTGGTGCATGCCGGCGTCATCGGCCTGATCGACGCGCTCAACAAGTTCGACAGCACCAAGCACGTGCAGTTCGGCTCCTACGCCAAGTTCCGCATCCGCGGCGCGATTCTCGACAGCCTGCGGGAAATGGACTGGGGGCCGCGGGAGTTGCGGCGCAAATCGCGCAAAGTCGAGGAAGCGCATCGCAAGCTCAGCCTGGAGCTGAGCCGCTCGCCCACGCGAAAACGAGATGGCCGCTGAGCTGGGAATGGCGCTGACCGAAGTTCCAGCACCTGCTCGGCGAAATAGACAGCCTCGAAGTGGGCAGCCTGCGGGTGGAGTCGCCGTGGGATGGCAAAGAAGAGGACCTGTGCGACTACCTGCCCAGCGCGCCGGAAGATACGCCGTTCTTCCGCTGCCTGCGCTCGGAGATGAAGGATCTTTTAGCGCGCGTCATCGCCGAGACTGTCGGAAAAGGAGCAGCAGGTGCTCTCCCTGTACTACTTCGAAGAGCTCACCATGAAAGAAGTCGGCGCCGTGCTGGGCATTGGCGAGTCTCGCGTTTCCCAGATTCACTCGCTGGCCGTGGTCCGTCTGCGTTCGCGTCTGGAAGAAATGCTGGCTGTCAAAGACATCGGCGCGCGCGCCGCCTCGGCCGGAGTCGGCCGATTAAGGAAGCCGGCGATGGAAAAAGTTCTGAACCAGGAAGAAATCGATGCCATGGTGCGGTTAGCCCGCGGCGGCAGCCGGGCGGAAACCCCGGCGCCAACCCTGTCGCACGTCGAGCCTTGGGATGTGCGCCGGGCCGGGCAGATAGGACGCGAGCAATTGCAGGCGATCATGTTGCTGCATGAAAGCTTTGCCCGCAACCTGACCCACTCCCTGGGAGCTTACCTGCGGGTTGTGTTCGCGGCCACGCTGGTTTCCGCCGAACACCTGACCTACCGTGAGTTCCTGCAGAGGATTCCGGAGACTACCTACCTGGCCTCCTGCCGCCTGGGTTCCACCGGACTGAACGCCGCCCTGCAACTCGATCTGAAAGTGGCCTTCCCCATCATCGACCTGCTGTTAGGCGGGGAAGGCAAGGGCATGGCTTCGACGCGCGAGATCACCGAAATCGAAGAGCAGATTCTGGACAGCGTGGCCCGCATTGTCTGCCGCGAACTGGGCATTGCCTGGCAGGCACTGTCCCTCGAAGTGGGCTTTGAAGAACGGCTTGAAGCCGGCCAGGCGCAACGGCTGATGGCCCCCGAAGAGAAAATTTTATCCCTCAGTTTCGAGGCGACCATGCCCGAGGTGCGCGGAGGATTAAGTCTGGCAGTGCCGGCCACCGTCTCGAACGCGTTGCTGCGCAAGATCTCGGCGGACTGGAGTCACCGCCGGCCGCGGGTCGATCGCGATGCCCGCCAGCGGCTCATGCGCCGTTTGCTGGATTGTCCTTTCAATCTGGAGCTGGGGGCGCAGGGCGTCAACGTGTCGGTGGGCGCGGTGGCGCAACTGGCTCCCGGCCAGGTGCTCGCGTTTTCGCGTCCGGCAGCGGCGGCCGCATCCCTGCTGATCGCCGGCATCGAGATGTTTCGCGCTTTGCCGGTGCGCTGCGAAGCGGCGCGGGCGGCAAAAATTCTGGGCCCGGTCCGCCGCGCCCCCGACGACGTCCCCCGAGGGAACGAGAACTCGAAGGAGAACTCAAAATGAGCGAGCCTGCCTCCACTCATCCCGAACCCGAATCCTTTACCCAAGCCTGGGCAACAGCGCTCGGGCAGGTTCTCGGCGAGATTACCGGATCGCCGTTCCCGGCCAGCGTTTCATCGGAAGCTCCCGCGGATGCGCCGGCGAGTGCCGCCACGGATCTCTGGATCGTCGTCGCCTGTGCTGGAGCCTTACGGGGCGAGATGAGTGTGCGGATTTCGCCACCTTCGGTCGTCCGCCTGGCCCAGCTTTTTATGAGCGAGCCGGCTGCGCCCGCGGCGGAAATGACTGCGGAGCATCGGGAAGCGGCCGTGGAGCTGCTTCGCCAAGTCGGCGGGGTGGTCGCAACCTCGATTGGATCGGTCTGGGGAGAGGTGCAGATTCGGCTCGAAGCTTCTGCGGCCGCGCCCTCCTGGGCCGCCGCCTCCACTGCTTGGCTTCGCCTTGGAGACGATTCCTCCTCGCTCTGGATTGAGATCCAGCTGAGCGCGGCGCTGATGGCTGCGCTGCGCGCGGAGAGACCGGAACCCGTGCCCGCCGCCGCTCCGATCGCTGCCGCGCCCCCTCCGCCGAGTCCCGCGCCTGAGTCGAATCCTCCTGCTTCCTCCCTTGCCGGAAACAGCGCCGTCAACCTCGACTTGCTAATGGACGTTGAACTGGCCGTCACCTTACGCTTTGGCAGCCGGCGCCTGCTGCTGCGCGAGATTCTCGATCTCAATGCCGGAGCCGTCATCAATCTCGATCGCCAAGTGCCGGAACCGGTCGATATGCTGCTGGACGGCCGGGTGGTGGCGCGCGGAGAAATCGTGGTGATCGATGGGACTTACGGATTGCGCGTCACCGAAGTTGGTCCCGCCAGCCTTTCGTGAGCTTGTCTTTCGTGAGCTTTGTCTATGGGAACGGCCAGCATCCAATTCGAGCGATGGAATCTTCCCGGGCGCGGATTCTGGCGCAGGCTGTCGCCGCGCTGCGGACAGCGGGACTGCCGGCACACGCGCAGCCTGTGGCGCCGCTTCTCAGGCGTTCGTTCGGCGGTACTGGAAGGATCTCGCTATTGCCTGGAGCGCTGTCTGGAGGCTGCTCTCAGTCAAGCTCTATGCCGGGTTCGTTCCCTGCCGCAAGATGCGGTGACCGTGCACCGAGTTCCGCTCGGCCTGCTGTTGCTGTCGCGGCAGCAGATCACGGTCGAACAGCTGCGCACCGCGCTCGAGGCGCAGCGCAGCGCCAGCCACGGCAGAATCGGTGACTGGCTGCAACAGCTCGGCTTCGTCAGCGAGCATCAGGTTACCGCCGCTTTGGCCCGGCAATGGTCTTGCCCGGTTCTGCGGGCCAACTCCCCGGCGGCGCGCAACAAAACCTTTCCCCAGATTCCGGTGGCCTTGCTGGAAAGTTTTGCCATGGTCCCGGTGGACTACGTCGAGGCCACAAAAACGCTGCACGTCGCTTTCGGTGAAGGGATCGATTACGGCGTGCTCTACGCCATCGAGCAAATGATCGGGTGCCACACCGAAGCCTGTCTGGCCGTCCCCAGCCTGGTTCGCGCCCGGCTCAAGACCATCTCCCATCGCCGCGAAGACAGCGAAGTTTTGTTCGAACGGCTCGCCGAAGATACCGACCTTTCGCGGATCATTCGCAGCTACTGCGCCCGTCTGTCAGCCTCGGAAATTCGTTTAGCAAACTGCGGCCCTTACGTGTGGGTCCGCCTGCTGCGACCCGCCCGACTACCTTTGGACCTGCTCTTGCGTTCGCCGCAAACCGTGCACTGAATTCCTGCGCTGCACCCGCACCCGTCCTCACCCGCCTCTCAAATCTAAAGTTGAACTGAGCCTTGCCGATATGACCTGTGGTGGCATAGTCGGCAACCAAGGTCGGCTCGCTGCCGCGAGGATCTGCGGGATATGGACAACATACGCGCTCTCATTGTGGACGATTCTTCCGTCATGCGGAAGATTGTGGAACGTTCTTTGCGTCAGGCGGGACTCAGCATCGCCCAAGTCCTCGAAGCCAGCAACGGCGCCGAGGCGCTGGCAGCAGTACAGAACAATAAAGTGGACCTGATTCTCTGCGACATCAACATGCCCGTCATGGATGGACTGGAATTTGTGAAACAGCTGTCCACCGTGGAGAACGCAAAAGGGGTTCCGGTGGTGATGATTACGACGGAAGGCAGCGAAGGCCATGTCGTCGAAGCATTGTCAGCGGGCGCGCGCGGCTACATCCGCAAGCCTTTTACCCCAGATCAGGTCAAAGAGCACGTACTTCCAGTGCTGGCGAGGCATTTATGAATCCTACAAACGTGCCGGGTACTTCCTCTGCGGGACGCGAATGCTGGCTTCCCACGCTGCAACTCTCCATGCAGGAAGTCTTTGAACTCATGCTGGCCTGCCCGCTCGAGCTTGCGGCCGAGCCTCCGGCAGAAGACGGACTCGATATCACTTCCATGATCGGATTGGCCGGGCAGTTGTGCGGAATCCTCAGCGTGCGTTGCAGCGCGAAATCCGCTGCGCGCATGGCGTCGCGCATGCTGGGCGTCGATCCGGAAACTGCGGGCCCGGAAATGTGGGATGCGGTGGGAGAAATCTGCAACATGGTGGCGGGAAACTTCAAGAACAAGATCAGCGGGCTGGGCGATAGCTGCATGCTTTCTGTGCCGACAGTGATTACCGGCGCCGACTACAACGTCCACTCCATGGTGAACGACAATATTCACGCCTGTTTTGTGTTTGAGGGGGAGCCGGTCGTGCTTTCTCTGGAAGTGCACAGCTGAATCGCGCCGGTTTGTTTTGGCCTGATTCCCGCACAGGCCGGAAGATTTTGCCGGGAGCTGGTTAAGCACCCGGCAAGATCTTCTTCTTTCTTTTCTCCTGAGAATTCTCCAATCCCGCCGATGCTGCTCGTAACGCCTTTACTTCCTGGCCAGCTTGCGCGGGTTTGAGGATTTCGCAACTCTCATGACCGTTGGAATGCCACGTGCTAAAACGCATGCGGGTATTCGAATATGGACAGCGGTTACTACGCAGCGTGCGCCGGGCTCGCCGCTCAAACTCAGGCTCTCGAATTAGTCGCCAATAATCTGGCCAATTTAGGTACCTCGGGATACCGGGGACAGCAAGCCACGTTTCGTTCCTTGCTGGCGGGCCGTCAGAACGTGATGTGGAACCCGGTGAATGCCGCGGTCAATGACTTTGGAGTTTTGGGCGGCAGCCGCATCGATCTCGCCTCTGGCAGTCTCACGGCAACTGGCAGCCCGCTCGACTTGGCGGTTGCGGGCAAGGGATTCTTCGTGGTGAAGTCTGCGCAGGGAATGCTTTATACCCGCAATGGCAGCTTTCATCGGACTCCCACGGGCCAGCTGGTTACAGCGGATGGAGATGCGGTGCTCGGCGAGCAGGGCGCGATCAACCTTCCCAATGGCACGGTTGCGGTCAGCGCCGATGGAACGGTTTCAGTGGATGGAGCGGTGGTGGCCACGCTGCGCATCGCCGAATTCTCTCCCAACACCAGCCTGAGCGCCGCGGGCAAAGCGATGTATTCAGCGCCCGACGGCTCCGCCTTGCCCGCAGCCTCTTCCTCGATCCGCCAGGGCATGCTCGAAGAATCCAACGTCAGCCCGGTCGAGGGCGTCGTCGAACTGATCACCATTCAGCGCAATGCCGAGATGATGCAGCGCGCCATTACCCTGTTCGATAGTCAACTCAACCAAACCGCCGCGCAGGATCTGCCGCGCGTTTAAGCAGAGGCAAATTATGATTCGTGCTCTCTACACCGCAGCCAGCGGAATGATGGCGCAGGAAACCAATCTCGACAACGTGGCCAACAACCTGGCCAACTCGAGCACCTCCGGGTTCCGCCGGCGCCGGGTGCAATTCGAAGATCTGGTCTACCAGAATCTGGTGATGCCGGGAGCAGCCGCGTCCCAGCAGACGACCATGGTGGCCGGCCTGCAGGTCGGCCTGGGTACGCGCACGGCGGCCTCGGAAGTGATTCAGTTGCAGGGAGACTTCAGCCAGACGGGCAATCCCCTCGATCTGACCATCCAGGGGCAGGGATTTTTTCAGGTCCTGCTGCCCGATGGACAAACTGCGTATACCCGCGCGGGCAGCTTTCACCTCGATGCCGAGGGAGCTCTGGTCACGCAGGATGGAAATCCAGTGCAGCCCTCGGTGACCATTCCTGCGGGCGCAACCTCGATGACCGTGGCCCAGGATGGAACCATCAGCGTAACTTTGCCCGGCCAGACTGCCGCCCAGCAGGTGGGTTCGCTGCAGCTTGCCCTGTTCAACAATCCGGGAGGCCTGAACTCGACCGGCGGCAACCTGTTTCTCGCCACCACCGCGTCCGGCGATCCCGTGGTCGGACCTCCCGGAGGCAGTGAAGGTCTCGGCACCATCGAGCAGGGCATGATCGAGCAGTCCAATGTCAGCGTGGTGGATGAGTTTGTGCAGATGATCGTCGCGCAGCGTTCTTACGAAGCCAATTCGCGAGTCGTCAACGCCGCCGACCAGATGCTGCAAGACATCAACACCCTGGGACGTTAAACATGCCTTCCGCAGGCTGGCAGAAAGCGTCATGAAAACTCTGCGCATCGCGATCGCCTTCCTGGAAGTCGCTGGGCTTGCGCTTCCCGCTTGCAGCCAGGCTGGGTGCCTGGTCAGGGTGCAGGCGAATGTCGAAGTCGGCAAAGCCGGATTCTTCCTCTCCGATCTGCTTGCCCCCGGCACTTGTCCGCAACTCCTCGCGGCGGCCGCGCAGGTACGCATGGGAGCGGCACCGCTCGCGGGAAGCGTGCGGGTGCTCGAAGGCAGCGAAGTCCGCGCCCGGCTCGAACGCGTGCCAGGCGGTTCGAATGCAGCAGCCGCGATCGAGGTTCCACAACGAATCCGCGTCCGCCGCGCGGGCAAGCGCGCTTCCTGCGCGGAGATCCAGGACAGCATGTTCTCGAACCCCGGCTTTCCCCCGCCGGATCGTACGCGGCTGAACCTAACGAATAATAGAAATGCCGCTCTGCGGGAAATCGAGTGTGGCGCGGCGGAGGGCATCCTTCGCGGAACTCGCATCGAAATGACTCGCAGCTACTGGGATCCGGCGCTCGCCAGCTGGGAGATCCGAGCGCGCTGCCAGGATCCAGAAGACTGCGTGCCTTTTCTGATCCGCGCCGCAAGCCCCGGATTGCCGACAACGATTTTTCCCGGCCGTCCGCTCGCAGAGCAAGACGTTAACCCGCGGAAAGCGATCGAGCCGCGAATCGATGCAGCATTCCGCAATCAAAACTCGCAGACGCTGATTCAGCGCGGCCAAACGGCCACTTTGCTATGGGATCAGCAGGGCATTCGCGTGGTCGTGCCCAGCATCTCGCTCGACGCAGGCAATGAAGGAGACACGGTGCGGGCCCGCATCGCGCGCAGCGGGCGCGTGGTTCGCGCCATTGTCACCGGGGCCGGACGGCTGCGGGCGGCGTTATGACATTCGCGCAAGGATGGTTTTTTCCTAGGTTGCACCGCACGAACTGGATCGTGACAGGCACCCTCGTTCTGTGGCTCGCGGCCTGCCCGCTGGCGGCGCAGGCGAAAAAAAATCCGGCACCGCCGCATGATGGGCTGGCCGACTATGTCCGCCGCATCTCGGCCAAAACTCCCGAAGCCGCTCCCAGTACTTCGGGAAGCCTGTGGAGCGATTCCGGACGGCTGGCGGATATGGTGGCCGACTACAAGGCTGCGCGCATCGGGGATCTGGTCACCATCAGCGTGACGCAGAATCTGTCGGCTTCGAGCACGGGCAACGTTTCTACCAACCGCGCCTTCAACGCCACCTCCGGCATCACCGCTTTGCCGGGACAGCTGAAGACTACAGGTGTGGCCAACCTTTTCTCTCCCTATTCGACGCAAGTGCTGGCGGGCAAAGCTCAGGCCACCTCACAGACTTCATTGAGCACAGTTCTTACCGGAAGGGTGGCGGCGGTGCTGGCGAGCGGAACCCTGGTGGTCGAAGCCGAGCGCCAGATCACCATGAACAACCAGCATGAAACCGTCATTCTGCGGGGGCTGGTGCGGCCCGGCGATCTGGATGCGAGCAATACCGTGACGTCCAACAGCGTCGGCGACCTGGAAGTCGAGGTGAAAGGTAAAGGCGTCATCAGCGAAGGTACCCGGCCTCCCAACCCGGTGGTGAAGTGGATTCTGCGGCTGGTGGGCTTTTAGGAGGAGATCGTTTTAGGAGGGATTATGGACCGCCTCTGGCGTCTTCTGTTCCGCATCGCGATCGTGGCCGCCGTGGCCGCGGGCGGGGCCGCCGCCGACGAGACGCACAAGGTGCTGATCCGGGATGTGGCCACCATTGAAGGCGTGCGCGAAAACTCCCTGATCGGCTACGGCCTGGTCGTGGGCTTAAAGGGCACGGGTGACAAGCAGCAGACTTACTTCACCATACAGACGCTGGCCAGCATTCTGGCCCGCATGGGAGTGCAGATTCCGGCCGCGGTTTTGCAGACGACGGTGCAGGTCAAGAACGTGGCGGCGGTGTTTGTGACGGCCAGTCTGCCGCCTTTCTCCCGGCCGGGAATCCATCTCGATGTGATGGTCTCCTCGATTGGAGACGCGCGCAGCCTCGAGGGTGGACTCCTGTTGCTGACGCCGCTCTATGCCGCCGACGGCCAGATCTTTGCGGCGGCCCAGGGGCCGCTGGTCGTCGGAGGATACACGGTCGGATCGGCCGCCAATTCCCGGCAAGTCAACCATCCCACGGTGGCGCGCGTCCCCGGCGGGGCGCTGGTCGAGCGCGACAGCTCGCTCAGTCTCACCGGGCTCGATCACCTGTCCTTATTGCTGAGCGATGCCAGCTTCTCCACCGCCGAAGACGTGGCTTCGGTCATCAATCATGAATGGTCGACTCAAGTCGCAACGGTCATCGACAGCCGCCGCATTGAAATCAAGGTTTCTGCCGCCGCCTCATCCTCGGTCCCAGCGCTATTGGCGCGCGTCGAGAATCTGGAGATCGAAGTCCGCCGCCGCGCCAAAGTCGTGGTCAACGAGCGCACCGGCACCGTGGTGCTGGGCAAGGATGTCCACCTGGGTGCAGTGTCGATTCTGCATGGCAACTTCTCCATTGAAGTAACGACCTCGTATACCGTCTCCCAGCCCAACGCACTGGCCACGGGCCAGACCGAAGTTGTCCCCGAAACCAAGATCAAGGCCGGCGACGCTCCCGCCCGCAATATCGAGTTGAGTGAGGGCGCCAGCGTCGAACAGCTAGTCACACGCCTGCAGGCCATTGGCGCGACCGCGCGCGACGTGATTTCTATTCTGCAGGCCATCAAAGCCGCCGGCGCGCTCGAAGCCGAGTTGGAGGTCATCTGATGAATTCCGTTTCTGCGACCCTCGCCACGGTTTCTCCTACCCTGGCTACCCCCTCTCCCTCTCTGCGCGGGCCCAAGGCCGCTCGTGACTTCGAGGCCAGCCTGATTGCGTCCCTGCTGGAGTCGATGGAGAAGACCTTGGCCACGCTTCCCGGCGAGCAAGGCCTGGCTGGAGCCGACGATTACAACTACATGGGAACCCAGGCCCTCGCCCAAAGCATCTCCGCCCACGGAGGCTTCGGCCTCGCCGCCTTAATTGCCCGACATTTGCCGGCGCACGAAGGTAAGGGGTAAAGCGGTTATTCCCGTAGGGAAGCCGCCCGCCATCAGCCCTAAAGCTTTCGCAAGTTCCGTCGATAAAAGGAGATGAAGGCGGCAAAGGGTTTCAGAACCCATCCTGAGGCGGGCGGAATTAAAGTTTTTTAACGCGCGGTCGATACTTGAATTGCAAGGGAAATGCAAGGCGAGGTAGCAACCATGAGAATCGATCTCAATTACGCACCGCAGGCAGCCCCGGAATCGGATCGCACCCGACCGCAAAGCCCCACCACCGCCGACAACCCGTCTGCGGCCAAGACAGTAACCGGGGAAGACCAGGCGCAGCTTTCCGGCGCGCATACGCAGGTCGCGGCACTGGCCGCGCAGGCGTCTCAACTTCCCGAAATCCGTGAACAGAGGGTGCAAGCCTTGCGCCTTGCCGTTGACCGCGGGCAATACCAGCCCGACGCGCAGAAAGTGGCCGGGGCCCTGATCGCGCACATGATGCTGGTACCCGCCGCGGGGTAAGGCGAAGTCCGGGAGGAAGCCATGGGAAACGGTGACCTTTCGACCGATCTAGCCCTTATCCTGGCCCCCACGTCTTCGGTTCCGGCAGCCAGCGGGCACGCGCCTCCGCGGGATTCCGAAGGAAAATCCCGCCGGCGTCCGCCGAGCGAATCGGACGGCGACGAGCTCGATCTGGCCTCCGAGTTTGCGGACGGGTCCGAACATCAACTCGACAGTCTGGCGTGAACGAGTGAACTTATGGGCAAACCGATCATCAGTCCGACTCTATCCTCAGCCGCGGAGCCAGTGAGCGGGGCGCGGACAGACGTGGCCGATTTTTTTCTGTCGCTTTGGCGAGAGCTGGAAACCAGTCTCCTGGCCAGCCAGAATGCGCTACTTTCCGGCGATCTGGCCCGGCTGGAACAGCTCACCGGCGAGCAGGCGTCGTTGCAGTGCAAGCTCTCCCTGGTTTTGCGGCCGCATGCTGCGCAGCGGCAGACTGGGACGGAGGGCGGAGTTGATTCTCCAGCGCCGATCTCTTTGTCCCGCGCGGTGCGTTCGGCGCAGATGCGGGTACTTCATCTGGGGCGCGTGCAGATTGCGTTGCTGGCTCGCCGGCAACAGGGTTTGCGGATTCTCCGCCACCGGATGGCGGGACTGCAAACGTTGTACGGCCCTCCGGCACGCCACCTTGATTTTCTTGCGGAGCGGAGGCCGATGCCAGCCAAGGAGGCATAGCGAATTCTATGTCGAGCCTGAATGCCAGCATGGCCAGCGCTTTGAGCGGCCTCAGGGCCCAACAGGCCGCGCTTGAGACCACCACGAACAACGTCGCCAATGCCAACACGCCCGGCTATTCGCGGGAAGTTCCGGTGCTGGTATCGAGCGACCCGGTGGTGGAAGATCCTCTGACTCTCGGAACCGGCGTGACCCTGCTGAAGATCGAGAGCGTGCGCGATCCGATTCTGGAATCCCAGATTCAGCAGGAAACCCAGTCGCAGGGTCAGCTCAGCGCCCTGGTCTCCGCGCTCTCGCAGACCCAAACCAATTTCAGCAGCTCGACGGCGGACATCGGCACGGCGATCTCCAATTTCTTTGCCAGCGTGAACCAGCTTTCCACCAGTCCCACCGATCTGTCCTTGCGGCAGAATGTGCTGACCGCGGCGGGCAACCTGGCCACCGCTTTCAATACCGCGGCCAATCAGCTGAGTGCCCAGCGCACGAACCTTGACCAGAGCGTGCAGCAGACCGTCGGTCAGATCAATCAGCTCACCGGGCAGATTGCGCAGCTGAATGGCCAGATCGCCAACCTCGAGAACGTGGGCGAAGATGCCGGAACCTTTGTGGACCAGCGTACCCAGCTGATCGACCAGTTGTCTTCCCTGGTCGACGTTTCCGTGATCCCCACCGACAAGACACTTAGTCTGACCACCGCCAGCGGCACGCCGCTGGTTGCCGGACAGCAAAGCTTTCAGCTCTCCACCCACCCGGATGCCGCGGGCGCCGAGCATGTCTACTCGCAGGGCAACGACATCACCTCCACCATCGACAGCGGGCAGCTGGGCGGATTGCTGGAGGCCCGTGACCAGCAGATTCCGAGCATTCAAAACCAGCTCGACACCCTGGCCTCTGGCCTGGCTACTGCCGTAAATACAGTCCAAACCGGCGGCTACGACCTGAATGGCGAGAAGGGAACAAACCTTTTCACCCCGCCGCCCGCCTCGGGTACGGGAGCCGCGGCCGACCTCGCGGTCGCGATCACCGATCCCGCAGCGATCGCTGCCAGTTCCGACGGGACGGTGGGTAGCAATGGCAATGCCGAGGCTCTTTACGCCCTGAGCGGCCAGTCCATCATCAACAGCCAGAGCCCCACCGACTACTATTCCCGCATTGTCTTTAACGTGGGCAACGTCGTGGCCAACGCCACCGCGGAACAGAACGCGTCCAGCCTGGTGCTGCAGCAGCTGAACGATCAGCGGGGCGCGGTTTCGGGAGTTTCGCTCGACGAAGAGGCAGCCAGCATGGTGCGGTACGAGAACGCCTACGCTGCTTCGGCGCAAGTCATCAGCACCATCAATGCCATGATGAACGACGTCATTCAGATGATCAGTTAATGGGTAACTCACCATGCGTGTGAATCCCAATCCGTTGTCCGACCTGCTTGCCGCCCTGGGACGAAGCCAGCAGCAGATCGATACCGATCTCCAACAGATCAGCTCCGGGCAGAGCGTCGGCGTACCTTCCGACAATCCGGCTGCGGCGGCCGAACTGGTCCAGAACGCCGCTCAAACCTCGGAGGCGGACCAGTTTCTGCGCAGCCTGGGGAGCATCCAGGGGGAAGTGCAGAACGCCGATTCCGCCCTGAACTCGGTGACGACGGTGTTGCAGCGCGCCATCAGTCTGGGCGTGGAAGGCGCCAACGGAACGCTCACCGACAGTAACCGGGCGTCGATTGCCACCGAGGTACAAGGCATTCAGTCGCAGCTCGTCAGTCTGGCCAATCTTTCCTACCAGGGCAGCTACGTCTTTGCCGGAACGGAAACCCAGACAGAGCCCTACGTACTCGATTCCAATTCCCCTTCCGGCGTGACCTATGTAGGAAACTCGAACACGAATAAGGTCACCCTGGGCAATCATTTTTCGGTGCAAACGAACCTGCCGGGATCGCAACTGTTTTCCGCGCCCGGCAACGATGTGTTTCAAGCGCTGCAGGATCTGATTACGAGTCTGCAGAGCGGTACCGGAATCAGCGCGGCAGTGGACGCGGTGAGCAGCGCTTCGAGCTATGTAGCAACGCAGCGCGTTTTTTACGGCAACGCCGACAACCAGCTGAGCTCGCAGCAGACTTACCTGAATAGCGACACCGTCCAGCTCGCGCAACAGCAAAATACCCTGGGTGCCGCCAACCTTCCGGCGGTGATTACCAACCTGACCAGCACGGAAACCGCCAAGCAGGCAACGCTCGAAGCCGTGGCCGGCGCCACACAGATGAATCTGTTCAACTATCTCAAGTGAAGCCGCGGGGGCAGGTTCGGCAAGGAACTCCAGCGCGCTCAAAGCGTCTGGCGGGAACGACTGGCCCATTCGGCGGCCGATTCGACACGCGCCCGTTCCTGTTCCAGACGGGCTCGCTCCCGCAGCAGCGCGGCGTGAATCGTCGGCAGCAAGGCGCGCAGGCGCTCCACATTCTTGCGGTATTCCTCCATCTCCTCGTCGAGTTCGGCATGGTTGGCGTGGGAGTTTGCCCGCACCCACTGGCCGACACGCATCAACTCCGACAGCAGCCCTGCCATCTTCTGGGCAGTGACGAAGCGGGGTTGGGTGTCCGTGGTTGTGAAATCGGGAATCAGGCTTTCCAGCCAAAATCGCAAGCGGACATTGCTCTCATGGAGTGCTCCGACAAAGACAGCGAGCTCAAGCGGCGGCATCAGGCTTTCCATTCTGCGGAAGGATGCGGTTGCGGCTCCGCCTGAGGCAGAACTGGACGGGGCGCGACGGGCTCCGCAGTGGCCCGTTCCACCCCGCACCACGCCTCGCGTATCTGCGCCAGATAGGAAATCTGCTGCTCGATCGCTTCTGGCGACTGCTTGCACTGGGCCTCGACCAGCCCAGACCGCACCTGCGCGTAAAAGCGCTCCAGGTTGGCCGCAACCTTGCCGCCACGCCTCTTGTCGAGCGATGCCTGCAGATACCCGATCACCAGAATCGCGTGATTGATCTCGCGCGTCCGCCCTTCCACGTCCCCCGTGCGGTGCGCCGCCACCGCGCGCCGCAGGTCTTCCATCACCTGCTCGTACAGCAGGATCACCAGCCGCACCGGGCCGGCGCCCGCCACTGCCGCTTCGCGATAAGACAATCCCGGATTCATAAATTACAAGCCTGAAGTCAGAGTGGGCGATGACGACCCGCTACTGTTGCTGCTGTTCATATCCATGGTTGCCAGCGTCTCGGTCACCTGCTGCAGCAGCAGCGGATAAGATTGTAGCGAGGCGTTCAATTGCGCGAACTCGTCGGTCAGCTGCTTCTGCTGGGTCGTGAGCTGGGTTTCGAAGTTGCTGATGCTGTCGGACAGGCTCTGCTGCTGTGCTTTGTTCTGCGCCAGATCCACGGTCAGCACGCCCTGGGTAGAATCGGTCAGATTGATGAGGTCGGCATGGAAATTGTTGGCAAAACCGGTCGACGAAGTGTTTTGGAAAAAACTCTGAAAGGCTGCCGGGTTGGCCGCCAGCACCTGATCGATGGTTTGCCCGTTCCCATTGGTGCCGACTGTCAGTGTGCCGTCGTCGTTCATGTTGATGCCCAGCGCCTGCAGGTTCACCAATCCATTGTTGCCGGAGACCGCGTAGGTGACATCGTGCATGAGACTGGTCTGCAGCGAACGCAGGGCGGTATCGGATCCGAGCGGACCTTCGGTGTTGGTGGCCGCATCCACCGTGAATTGCTGGTTGATGTCATTGATGACCTGGTTGTAGGCGGACACAAAACTGTTGATGGCCTGCGCGGCCTGCGCGGTGTCGGGTCCTACGGTGAGTTGCACTGGCGTGTTCGGGTCGGCGCCCGCCAGATTGAGCGTGACTCCGGCAATGGCCCCGCTGATCGTATTGCTGGCGCTCGAAAAGGGAATGCCGTCAATCGTTAACGAGGCATTCGTGCCGCCGCTGGGCGTGCTGAAGCTCAGCGTGGTGTCGTTACCGGTGATCGCCACGGCCCCCGGGGTCCCCAACGCCTGCCCGTATAAGGCCAGCCGGGCCCCCGTAGAATCACTGACCACATTGGCGGTGACGCCCCAGTTCTGCTGGTTAATGTAACTGGCCAATGTACTCAACGTGTCGTTGCTGCCGGCCGTGATCGCGATGCTATGGCTTGTGCCCGAACTGCCTCCCACCTGCAGCGTTATGTTGCCGGAACTCACCCCGGAAGCGAGGAAGGATGTGTTGCCATCGGCCAGCGCCCCAGTGTACATCGTGCCCGCCGTCGCCAGGTTCGTCACCACAATCTGATGGACGCCGACGCTGGCGGAAGTCTCGGCCGATGCGGTCAGAACTCCCGAGTCCGACGACGTCGCCGTTTGCGCGGTTAGCGCGCCCAGCGGATCCGCCAGAGAACTCACGGCCGTCGCCAGGTTCGTAAGATCGCTGTTGATATTGGTCAGAAGGCCCGCCTGCGTTTGCAGCGTGGATTGCTCCTGCTGCCACTCCGTCAGCTGACCGGTGTTCTGGTTCAGCAACTCATTCACCACCGTGGTGACGTCAATCCCCTGGCCACTCAACAAACTTGCCGGATTCAGACTAATGCCCATATGTTTTCTCTCCTTCACTGCCGCCCGGTTCCGGGCTTACGTTCTCTCGAGCCTTCGCGGCCGCCTGAAAGTCCTGGCCAATGGCCCGCTGCAGGGCCAGCACTTGAGAACTTGGAACCTGCAGAACCACCTCTCCGGCATGGTCCAGATACTTGATCACAATCTCTCCATTGATCTCGCTATCTCGCTGCACCTGGACTTCATCTTGCGGCATTTCTAGCGAGGCAGGAACAATTGGTGGGGTAGGAACTTCCGGTTTTGGCGCGTTTCCTGAATCGGGCTGAGCCGGGTTCCCCGCTGCAGGCGAGGCTTGCTCTTCGCGTGCTCTCGCCTCGGCGAACGACGCTTGATTGGCTTCGCTTCCTTGGACCGGATTAATGCTCATGATGAGCTGCTCCGGAATCGGGCAAAGGAGGCGGTCCCCCGCCTCCTTTACTCTTCAGAATTATTGCAACAGTTTCAGCACCAACTGCTGCTGCTGGTTAGCCTGGGCCAGAGAGGAGATGCCCGTCTGTTCCAGGATGGAGTATTTGGTCAGGTTCGCAACGGCAGACGGAATGTCAGCCGCGACGATGCCGTTTTCTGCTGACGTCAGGTTCTGCACCTGGTTGCTGATGACGTTGCTGGCGCTTTGCAGCCGGTTCACCACCGCGCCGATTGCGCCACGCTCACCGGCTACCGCCTGAATCGCCGAGTTGATATTGGTGAGAGCCGCCTGCGCATCCGTCGCGGTCAGCAGATCCGTTCCCGCAGCAGCCGTAAACGTAGCGCCATTGAGGAAGCCGAACTCCGCGCCCGTTCCCACCGTCGAGGCGATGGTTCCGCCTGCCGCGATGGCAGCTTGTCCAGTCGGGGTTGCGGCCAGGCTGACGGTATTTCCGGAAGCCGATGCGGTTACATCCGCATTCGCGCCGCCGCCTGCCTGATACAGCGTGCCCGCCCCTGCCCCGCCATTGATGGCCGCGGCCAGGTTGGCCAAGGTGTTTTGCAGCGCCGTGACCGGATCCGCGCTGCCATCGATCACGACGTTCACCGCCCCTGCCGTGGCTCCGCTCTGGGCGCCTCCGGCTAATGGCCCCGCCACAAACGTGTAGGTCGTGCCCCCAATGGTGAGGTTATCGCCAGCCGTGACCGCGCCGTTGGCCGCCAGGGTCCCGCTCGCGCCCCCAGCACCCAACAAACCGGCCGAAGACAAGGCGATCGAATTAAGCGTGATCTGGCTGCTCAAATTCGAATCGCTGAGGAAGATGTTCTGCGACGAGCCGTTGAATACCGCTGTTCCGTTGTACGTGGTGGTGCTGCCGATCCGGTCAATTTCGTTCTGGATTGCCGTATATTCAGCGTTCAACGCGACCCGCTGGGAATTGCCGACCGTGCCGGTGGCCGACTCGGTAGCCAGCGTGACAGCGCGGTTGAGCAGCGTAGTGACCTGCGCCAGGGCGCCGTCTGCCACCTGCAACGATCCCACACCGTCATTGGCATTGCGCGCCGATTGTGTGAGCGCTGTAATGTTGGCCTGCAAGCCGTTGGCGATGGCCAGGCCGGCGGCGTCGTCGGCTCCGGTATTGATTCGTGAGCCCGATGACAACTGGTACAGCGTGCTTTGCAGGGCACTGTTGGTAATGGACAACTGATTTTCTGCGGACAGAGATGCGATGTTGTTCAGGATTCCGATAGGCATTGTGAGTCGCTCCTTCTTCGTTGAATTTGTTCGGTTCTCCTGAGCCTTTTCTCAGGATTGTTCTGCGAAGCTCTCTTGCTCTGTGCCGCTCGCGGAACCCCGAATTTCTTTCCTGTTCATCGGCGCCAATCCGTTCCGCTTTAGCCAGCGGTCCCTTTCCTGCTCGAACCCTCGTAACACCGCGGTAACGGTCGTTTGCTTTCAATCCGTAAACTGGATTTCCCCTCTGCCGATACCTCCCTCAGAGAAGCGTGTGCTCTCTATCAGGCAAGTCTGGGAAGGTTGCGAGCATGATTCAGCTCACCCGTTTGAATAACAAACCGCTCATTGTGAACTCGGATTTGATCAAGTTCGTCGAACAAGCGCCGGACACTTTGGTCACTCTGATTACCGGAGAAAAGATCGTCGTGCTCGAAAAGCCGGGCGAGGTGCTGGACCGGATCGCACAATTCCGGCGCTCCGTGCTGCAGGGGCTGTCGCTCGCCTGGGACGCTTCTTCCGCTCACGCCTTGATTGCCCGAACTCCCGCAAGCGGCAGCCATGAGCCGGAGAGGTGAGCGTGGATAAGTCCAGCCTCAGCGGAATCGTGCTCGCTCTCGGCGGAATCGTTGCCGGCCTGCTGCTGGAAGGCGGAAATCTTCGCCAGATTGTCCAGCCCACCGCGGCGATGATCGTCTTTGGCGGCACGCTGGGCGCTGTCATGCTTCAGTTTCCCTTGCCGGTTGTCACCTCCGCCTTCCGGCGCCTGGGATCGGTCTTCTTCAACCGCGAACATAGTCCCGAGGCCACCATTCGCCGCCTGGTGAAGTACGCGCAGAAGGCCCGCCGCCAAGGCATCGTCTCGCTCGATGCCGAATTGCCCGAGATCCGGGACCCATTTCTTAGAAAATCTTTAATGCTCGCCGTCGACGGCACCGAGCCGGACGAGCTGCGCAAAATCATGGAACTTGAACTTAACAACCAGGCTGAGTACGAAGAACAAGTACCGCAGGTGTTTGAATCGGCCGGCGGCTTCGCGCCGACGATCGGGATTATCGGAGCGGTTCTCGGACTCATCCAGGTCATGCAACACCTCGACAAGATCGACGAAGTCGGCCGCGGCATCGCGGTGGCATTTGTCGCCACCATCTATGGGGTAGGCTCGGCCAATCTTCTCTATCTGCCGATTTCTGGAAAGATGAAAATTCGCATTCGCGAGGAGCAGATTGCGCGCGAAATGACTCTCGAAGGTGTGGCCTCGATTCTCGAAGGAATGAATCCGCACATGCTGGAAACCAAGCTGTTGGGCTTTCTCGTGGATGCAGAGCAGTCCGAAGTATCCGCCAAGACAAATTCCGGAGAGCCCAGCTGATGGTTCGCCGCAAACGTCCCCGTACCCATGTGAGCCATGACCGGTGGCTGGTTTCTTACGCCGACTTCATTACCTTATTATTTGCGTTTTTTGTTGTGCTCTACGCTTCGGCGCAGGTGGACCAGCGCAAGGTCGGCAGACTGGCTCTGGCCATTCAAATGGCATTTCAGGAGTTAGGCGTTTTTCCCGCCTCCACCACCCAGATTCCTCTCGACATCAACGAACCCATGCCCTTCAGCACAGTGCAGGTAATCGAGAATGCCCGCCACAATACCGAGCTCGGCCGGGTCTCTTCTCCTCCGGAGGATTCTCTGACCGCCGCCTCGGAAGAGGCCAATCTGACCACGCTGCAAGCAGAACTGCAGCAGGCCTTGCGTCAGGAAATCGCCAGCCATGCCGTCGCCCTGCATCGCGAGACCGAAGGCCTGGTCATCAGCTTGCGGGAGTTCGGCTTCTTCGACAGTGGATCGGCCGCCTGGCGGCCTTCGGCAATGCCAGCCCTCGATCGCATCGCATCCATTTTGGCGATCCGCACCTGCCGCCTGCGCATCGAAGGTCACACCGACAATATTCCGATTCACACGGCCCAGGTGGCCTCGAACTGGGAACTTTCGACCGCGCGTTCGACCGAACTGGTGCGCTTGCTGATCGTGCGTTACCGGTTTTCTCCAGAACGCCTCTCCGCGGCCGGGTACGCCGAGTACCATCCCATCGCAAGCAACGACACCGCGCAGGGCCGGGCACAGAACCGCCGCGTCGATATCGTCATTCTCAGCGAACACGTCGTTCGCACCGATGTTGTCGCCGACTCCTCCAATGCCAAGCCATCTCCCGCGATCCCTTGAACCGCAAGGTTCATGCCACTTTCTAAAAGTTGATGAGTGAAATGGGGATTTGACGCCAATTGACAGAAGCACCGGCCTCACAGTGACCGCGATCACTGACACGGACGATCCCCAAGCCGAGAATTCCCACGTATCCCTCTCGCCTCCCCGAAGAGCACCTTCATCATGGGATGCAACACCCTCTCAGGCGAGAAGGTTGATTCTTCTGCACAAAACCTCAGTTGAACCGGGGGCTTGTTCCCTCGATGTCGGGTTGGGCGTATGCGAGTACTCCGCTCCGCTCTCGTTTTGCTAGCGACTTTCGCCCTGAACTTGTCTTTTGCGGTTCCAACGGAAGATGTGCCCGAAACCCCCTACGATGAGTCTGAGTTACTGCCATACGAGATGACCCCGCCGCTTCCGGTGACCCTGGTGAAGGAATCTGTACCGGCCCTTCAGGTCGTGCCGATGGTTCCGAGTCACTTGTTCTCAACGCCCAGGCGCGGTGTGGACGGGGCAGGGTGTAGAGAGCTGCGAGCGCATCACACCTCCGACTCGCTCGTCATCCTCGATCACAAACTTCGCTGTTAGAAGGCCTGCACTCGCAGCGTACGCTCTCCCCGCAGCAACTACGAGCTCGAATTTAACAAAGGAGGAATTATGAAGGCCTTAAAGCGTTGTTTCTGGGTGCTCTTGTGTTTTGGTTTCATCTCCACTGTCTGGGCGCAGAATCAAGAAAAAATGACACACCCTGGTAGGTACCTTACTCCGCGGCATCGAATGGCGAGCTTGATCTCGAAAGCAAGGATGACTGCTCAACCTCGAAGTTATCCGGCTCCCGCCAATGCGTACGACGAGTCTAAAACCTGGGATCTTGGCGTCTATCCCAGCGGAACCTGGGCCTCGTTGCATGGTATCAACAACTTTGGAGTTGCTGTCGGTGTGGGTGATGTCGCTGGAGATCAACGGATGGTCGGTGTACCGCTTTTTGGCCGCAACGCGAACGTTTGGTTCGAAAGCGGCGTCAGCAGCGGCGCTGTGGACGAACTTTTGCCGGCGATTAGTGATACAGGGATAATCGCAGGCGCCATCACGGGCGATAATGGCAATCCCGAAGCATATGCCTGGATGCCGAACCACCCTGGATATCACCTGGGCGCACTTCCGGGCGATTTTGCGAGCTACGCCTATGCAATTAATCACACGGGCACATTAATCGTGGGCCAGACAGTTGGAGTCGGAGAGGTAGAGGGGACTTCTAGAGTAACAGCTGTCGTCTGGACACCGAGAGTGAATTGGACTGCCGGCAGGTCCACTTTGACCTGGGCGATCCATGCGCTTCCCACCGGTGGCTTGGAACAACCTGGGGCCGTCTTCGAGGGCGTCTCTTTAAGATATTGGGGTGGCTGGGGGGTTAACGACTCCGGTCAGATCGCCGGGGACGCCTACTATTATGATCCGGGCCTAGACGAATGGTGGGAAACTGCCGTGGTGTGGGACCCGATCCAAAATGGCAGAGAATGGGAAGTGAAACGGCTTCCCAAGGCTCACGGCTTTGCGTACACCGAAGCGCTCGGCATCAACAATTTGGGTGAAATTGTAGGCGACGTGTGGGAATCGAATGCTTTTCCTGCTCTCTATAAACAGAATCCTAAGAACAAAAAGTGGTCAGTGAACGTTCTTCCTACCACCACGCCTGATCTCGATTACGGGTGGAGTGTGGCGTGGGGCATCAATGACCTTGGCGACATCGTCGGTAACTGCACGGATGAGAATTGGATTGGAAAGGCCACGCGTTGGAATACGCATTACCTGAGTGTCGTGAAGAGCCTTGGCTTTCCGGGCGACACAAGTGCTGCTAATGGTGTGAACAACTTGGGCATTGCCGTGGGCGGGTACGCTGTTTCTTATGATGAGAATGGCAATCCGATTTTTCAAGCGGTTGCCGTCCGATTCCGATAACGGTTTTCGAGAGAAAAGCCACAACAGAGGATGGCTTGGGTAACCCTTTGGCGATCTGGTGAGAAGCGGAGAGGCGGAGAAAATAAGAACTCAGAATACCCAGTAGCGGCGCGTGTTCCTCAGGGTTTACGTTTAGGCCGAAGATGCCGCCCGATGTTTGGGCGGTTATCTTTGCATGAATGCTGACTGTGTTGCGCGTACCTTCCGTTATCAGGCCATAACGCTCAAAACCACTTCGCTACCATTTTCCAGCCAGCCTCAGACACGCTGCAATAGTGAGTGCGCCAAAGATGATCCCCGCAGTGAAATGCAGACTCCGTTGGAACCATCCGTGAGAGTACAGCGGAGGGGCGCCAGCTATGCTCCCTCTGAAAAAGACGTAGGATGCCCATGCACTCAGGAGAAGGGCAACCGAATATCCGAGCATCTGGGACGCTTTCATGCAGTAGTTGATGCTAGCAGGCCATAGCGCTCAAAACCCGCTCGGGGGCCAATCAACATCGTTTCTGCGCCCCGCTTTCTCCCTTCGGACTGCGAGCGGTTGTCGCTCGCTTCCTAAAGTCGAGTCCGCCTTCGCCGATGAAAGATGAGTTAGCCAACGACTCATTTATGCCAATCGCACGATTCGTCATCCTGCAAAGGATTTCCGCATGACCGCGGCGCACGCGCCATCCCCGTTGCCGATCGATGGACCGCCTGATCCGGAACTGATCCGGATTCGCGACCTCGTGTATCACGTCGCCGGAATCTTTCATCCCGACACCAAGCTGCGCCTGCTGTTCGACCGCTGCTCACGCCGTATGAAAGAGCGCAAGACTCAAACTCTCCACGAATATTTCGAATGTCTGACTGTCAAGCCTGAGCGCCAGACGGAACTGGTGGCGTTGTTAAACGAAATTACGATTGGGGAAACCTGCTTCTTCCGAAACCGGCCGCAGCTCGACGCCCTGCGTCAGATCGTCATTCCCAAAGTCCTCGAAGCCAAGGCGAAGCTGCCGCTACGCCGGCTCCGCATATGGAGCGCCGGATGCTCGACCGGGGAAGAACCTTACACCCTCAGCATGTTGCTGCTGGAAGAAGCGCAGCGCCGCCTCAAAGACTGGACCATCGAAATCCTCGCCACCGATCTCAACGAACGCTCGTTGGCGCACGCTAAGACCGCCATCTATGGCGCTTACAGCACGCGAAACCTGACCGCTTATTACCGCCAGAAATATTTCCGGCCTGCGGCAGAGCAGTTGCAGGTCGAGGAGAGCGTACGCAAAAACATCACCTTCAGCCGGCTGAACCTGTCTGACGATTCGCGCATGATCTTCATGAAGAGCCTGGACGTCGTCTTCTGCTGCAACGTCCTCATCTATTTCGATCTCAGCTCCAAGCGGCGCGTCATTCAGCACTTCTATAACAATCTTCTTCCGCACGGATATCTCTTTCTGGGCCATTCCGAATCGCTCTATGGCGTGACCGACGACTTCCGCCTGGTTCACCTGCCCGGAGCCACGGCCTACATGAAAGGGGAACGGTCGCCGTCGGGAAAGCAGGGATCATGACCGCCGAAGCCACCAAAACCGCGTTGCTCGGAAAGATTCAAGGATTGCAGCAAATCCCGACCATTCCGGCCGTGCTCGCTCCCCTGCTCCGCTATCTGGAGCAGCCCATGGAGGAGCTCGATGTTCAAAAAGTTACAGACATGATCGCGCAAGACAAGTCTCTGGCCGCGCAATGTCTGCAGATGGCGAATAGTCCCCTGTTCGGGCGATGGCAGAAGATCGATTCGCTCAAAGCGGCCGTGGTCGGTCTTGGTTTTCAGCGCGTCAGCGACATCGCGATGTCTTGCGGCGTTCTCAACCTGACTCCGAAAGACGGCGCTGGAATTGATCCGGTCGTTTTTTGGGAACATTCTCTGGGATGCGCTCTGGTCTGCCGTCACTTCGCCCGTAAGATTTCTTTTCCCGATCCCGGTAAAGCCTATCTGGCCGGCCTGCTTCACGATCTCGGAATCATCGTCAACCTCTGGACCTTACCCAAAGAATTTCGCGCCGCATTCGAACTGGCGCGCACCGAAGCAATACCACTGCACGAAGCGGAGAACTCCGTCCTGGGATTTACCCACTGTGAAAGCGGCCGCTTGCTGGCGGACCGCTGGGAACTGGCGCCCGACCTGCGTGAAGTCGTGTCCCAGCATCACAACCAGCAGGTATCCGGCGAGCATGCCGGTCTCATTGCGGTCGTGCAACTGAGCGACCTGCTCTGCCGCATGAGCGGATTGAATCACGGCTTCATCGAGAATCGCCAGGTCAGTCTCTTCGAACAGCCGGGCTTTGCCGTGCTCTCCCAACAGTGCGAAGCATTGAAGAATTTCGATTGGGCCCGGCTCACTTTCGAACTCGACTCCTACATGGACGAGGTCCATGTCCTGGTCCGCGCCATCTACCGCAAATGAACCACGCCCTGTCCTTGCATGACGCGATTCGAGTCCTGGTCGTGGATGACAGCGCCTTCATGCGCACCACGCTCTCCCGAATGATCGCTTGCGAGTCCGGCCTCGAGGTCATCGGCACCGCCGGCAGCGGATTGGAGGCTCTGGAAAAAATACCCACCCTGGATCCCGACGTTGTCACTCTCGATATCAATATGCCCGGTCTGGACGGAGTAGCGACCCTGCGCCGCATCATGCACCGCTTTCCGCGCCCGGTCATTATGGTCAGTTCGGTTACGGAGAAAGACGCGGAAACCACTTTCAGCGCGCTCGGCGCGGGCGCTTTCGATTACGTTCCCAAACAGTTGTCGGCCAGTTCGCTGGAGATCGATCACATCCGTTCCGACCTGGTCGCGAAGATCCGGGCTGCCGCATTGTCTCACCGATCGCGTCTTGGCAGTCGCTGCGCTAAGAAACCTCCGCGCGCGGCCCGGCCTGAGGAACGGCCCCATGTCTTCTCAACGTCCGCCGTGGTCGCTCTCGGAACTTCCACCGGCGGCCCCAAGGCTCTGGAGAAAATTCTGCCTCTTCTTCCTCGAGATCTGCCGGTGCCCATCCTGATCGTGCAGCACATGCCGGTTGGCTTTACGGCTTCCTTCGCGCGGCGGCTCAGTCAACTTTGCTCTATCTCCGTGCAAGAAGCCAAGGATCACGAACTCCTGCGATGTGGTGTCGCCTACATCGCCCCTGCCGGACTCCACATGCGCGTCAAGCGACGGGCTTCCGACGCGCAAATCATGATCTCTCTGGACTCCGATCCCCACGCTGCCTTGCACATCCCATCCGTTGACGTGCTCATGAAATCGGTGGCGGAGATCTACCATGATCACGCCCTGGGCGTCATCATGACTGGGATGGGTTCGGATGGCGCGGAGGGAATGAGCGATATTTATCGCCGTGGAGGTTTGACCATCGGCCAGGACGAAGCCACCTGCACCGTCTATGGCATGCCGCGCGCCTGCGCCGAGTTGGGCATTCTAAGTCGCGTGGTGCCGCTCGCCGACATCCCCGCACAAATTCTACAAGCTACGCGCCAACGCAAGCGCGCATGAACCCTTTCTCGTGCCCTGCCTGTGCCCTGGGCTCGTTCATCAACTCTGCAACTTTCCTCAACAAGACTTCGCTGCAAAAAGGCTTCAACAGATATTCTTCGCCGGCATCCTTAAGAACGACGATCTGATCCACGTATCCGGTAACGAACAGAACGTTGAGCCCCGGATTCTGCCGCCGCATTCTCGCCGCCAACTCGCCTCCGTTTTCCCCGGGCAAAATCATATCCGTGAGCAGCAGATCGACTTCGAGCCCGAATTCGTCGTACAGCCGTATAGCCGCCACGCCATCGCTGGCGGTTAAGACCCGGTATCCCGCAGCCTGCAGAATCTCCCGCGTCACGTTCCTTACAAAGGCTTCGTCTTCCACCAGCAGAACCGTCTCTACTCGATCTTGCCAGGCCGCCACTTTTTCGATATGTACGAGGTCATTCATGGCTCGCTCCTGCAACCCTCCCTATGAGCAGATCGATCACCACACTCGAGCTGCCGGGCGCAGCGCCACAATGCATGAGAATGAATGCTTTACGAGCAGAAGGAATCAATCACGTCTCTGCGTGCAAGTTTTCGAGAATCATTTTGGGAATCGACTGGGAAGCGAACCCGATTCGGAACCTTCTTATTTCGGGCTGCTTAGAATCGTTCCGTACGGGTCCAGCAGGATTTTGTGGGTTCCGGCCGGCGCCGTCAGCCGGAACGAAGACTCCTCGCCATCGGCAAATACACGCCCCAACAGGACCGACTGGCGCCCTCTGGTCACCGCATAAACCGGAACCGATGTCACCAGATCTTGCGGCGCTTCTTTCTGCAGAATCGTTCCACTGACCGTCAGGTCTGCCCCTCTGGGAATGAATTTCACCGCTTTCAAATCCACCTTCGGCAGAGATGTCCCGTTGACCCAGCCATCCAGAAACCAATCCAAAGATTTCTTCCCTTCATAGCGCACGGACGGGGGTAAATTTTCGGCGAAGACGGCCAGCAGCTCGCGCGTGCTGATTGCTTTCCCTTCATAGCGCTCTCGCACTTCCTTCAGCGCTCTGAGGAATGGTTCGTCCGTTCCAGCGAGGGCGCCGTTGCGAGGTCCCGTTTCCGCGGCGGCATCTTTCATCATCATCCGCAGCATATGGAACAGCCACGTTCCCCGCCCATAGCTGATCGCCTCATATCCCTGCGGAAATTTTGACGACAGCAGCCGCGTCCCCAGCGTCACTGGTCCCGCTTCCCGCGGAGCCATTCCGTCTTTATTTTTCTCGATCAGGCCGCTGCGGTACGCATCCATGACTTGACGAAATCCCGCGGGATTTTTTTCCTGCAACATCATCAGCGCGCAATAGTTTGCCAGTCCCTCCGAGAACCACTGATCACGATAGCTTTTCCACATAATCAGATCTCCCCACCACTGGTGCGCGGTCTCGTGCGCGGGAATCGATTCTTGCAGCAAAATGCGATCGGGCGTGTAATGAAGCTGCTGGCGCTGCTCCTCGGTGAGAAATACATAGGACGAAAGAAAGATGAGACCGGGCCAACCCTGGCTTTCCCGTCCCGGGATCTGCGTCAGCGACAGCTCGCTGTAGGGGAATGGTCCGAAGCGCTCGGAAAAATACCGAATGGCGCGCGCCGCAGATTCCGCCACCGCAGCCTCATTTTGCGCAGGCGACGGCCGCGACGGCACAAGCACCTGCGGTTTCCGCTGCAACGGGTCGGACGGCTTCGCTTCGACTATCTCAACGGGTGCGGTAGGGAAGTCTCGCTCGACTCCGCGCGTCGCATAGGTTTCCACTTTCACGGCACCCGCTTGTGCCGTCACCTCCTTGTACTTGCCTAAATTGAATCCCGCGACCGGAATCGGCCGCTCCGAAACCCAGCGCGAGGTCTGCAGATCACTGGTGTTCGCCGCAAGCTCGAGCGAAGCCGGTTCCGGCTTGCCGGTCGCGACCAGCGTCCATCCCGCCGGATAGGTGAACTTCAGGTCGAAGTTCGCCATTTCCAACCCGCGATTTGGATACCATGTTCCTCGCTCTCCCACGTACAACAATCCAGTGCCCGCCTCGGCCAGCACTTCCCCTCCGTAGACAAATTCCAGAGTGAACTTCTGTCCGGTTCGCGCCGCCTGCGGCAGCACGACCGCCACCGTGTCATTGCCGCGTCGGGAGATTTGCGTCCCTTCCAGCGCCGGATTGTGAATGAACTCTACCGCTCGCCCATCCAGCGTGACGCTCTCCACCTGCAGGAATCGTGACAATTCAAACAACAAGGTCCGGGCTCCGCCCTGCTGCACTTCGCATTCCACGCGAGCCCGCGCGTGAATCTGCTTGGGAGGCAGCACGTGTGTCGTGATCGTAAAGTGGCGAACCGCAACCCGGCTCTCCTGGACTTCTTCGCTTTGCGGCTGCCGCGTCGCATGCCGGCTCGCGCGAGGCCTGTCTTGAATAGGCGAAAACGATGTCCAGACGTCGTAATACGTTTCCCCGTTTTCCGCACCTCTCGACTGCCCAGCCAGTATCTGCTCTCCCGCAGCCGAGTCGAAGTACACGTCGAAGATCCCTAGCTTGCCGCCTTGCAGCCGCGCATGCAGAAAGCGATCCGTCGCATTCGGCGCGCGCCCGGCGCCAGAAGACGCATTGCCTGCTTCCGGCAACATCTGGCTGAACGTCATCAACAGCCGCATCGCATCCACCGTCGCCAGATTTTTCGCTGTGGTTCCCCAGCGGTCCACGAATTCCTGCTTGTCTTCGCTGGTCGCTCGCAAATCCGGGCGCAGTTCGTTGGCGACGTCGTCATTGAAGCGTAAGTAGGCGGTGGCAAATCTCTCTTCCAGGATTGCCATCCCCGTAAACAGGCTCATCGATTGCCGTTCTACTTCGTTCGGCGGCGGCAGCAGGACTTCTCCGTCTCCCTCAAAGAACGCTCCCGTAATCCTGCCCATCACGTCCTCGGTGAAAGCAATCGTTCCGTCCTCGAACGAGAGCTGAATGGAAGACCGGTTCAGCGAGGCGCCTCGCACCTGATACACCCGTGTCGGGTCAAGGCCGACTTGTCCCAGTTGCAAATACAGGGCCTCCGCCGGTTTTTCCGGCGGGTTCTGAGCAAGAACAGGAATTCCTGCTCCTACATAAGCTGCCAGCGAAAATGCAAGCCCGAGAACTCGTCTCGACGATAGTACCTTCGTCACGTGGGTTGACCCGCCCTCCGTTGCTAGAATGCGCCTGAATGCGGTTACGTGTCATCTTTCTCGGCTTTTGCCTGGCGCTCGCTCTGCCGGCGTGCGCCGACACGATCCACCTCAAGAACGGCCGCACCATTCTGGCGGATCACGTCCGCGAAAACGGCAACCGCTACGAATACGAAATCGGCGAAGATTCTTACGCCATCCCCAAGTCTGCCGTGGATCATGTGGAAGTCGGAGGCGTCCCTGTTCACGCGGGCGCCGATGCAAAGCTTCCCGACCTGCCCAGCTTCACTCCGCCGGACAGCCTCGCCAGTGAAGGCGATCTCGTCGGCAAAATCATCAAAGAAGGAAAAGTTGACGCGGATGCCCTCGCGAGCCTCGAAGCCAAAGGCAATCCCGAACTGACCGCGACCGCCGACTTCATCGCCGGCAAATTTGAATTCGAACACGGCAACGTTGCCCAAGCGCGCCAGTACTTCGAAAACGCGCTCCGCTTTCAGCCCGACAGCTCGACGATCCTTACTTATTACGCCGCTCTTCTGCTCCGAACCGGCAACGCGGCGCAAGCGCTTCCTTATGCCCAGCATGCCGCCCGCTCCGCTCCCGATTCTCCGGATGCCTATGCCATGCTCGGCTACGCTCAGTTCGCCTCCGATCGGACGAAGGATGCCATCGCCAGTTGGAAGCGTTCTCTGGAGCTGCGTCCTGATCCGGCCGTGCAGCGGCTTCTTGCGAAGGCTCAACGCGAGCAGTCCGCCGAATCCGACTTCACCCAGAACGAGACCAGCCACTTCGTCCTGCATTATGAAGGCGAGCAAACCTCTGAGGCGCTACGCCGGCAAATCCTGGCCGCGCTCGAATCCGACTACGACGACCTCGCCCGCGATCTCGGTACGCCTCCCCGCGATAACATCCTCGTGACCCTTTATACCAATACCGCCTTCTTTGACGTGACCCACGCTCCTGCCTGGGCGGGAGCCCTCAACGACGGCAAACTTCGCATTCCCGTCAGCGGTCTCACTTCCGTCACACCCGAACTGGCCCGGGTTCTCAAACATGAATTGGCTCACTCCTTCATTGCGAGCCTGGCCAGCGGGCGCTGCCCAACCTGGCTGAATGAGGGCATCGCCCAGTTGCTTGAGCCCAAGAATCTTGGCAGCGATGGTCATCCGCTCGCCCTGCTCTTCAAGGCACAACAAGACATTCCGCTGAATATGCTGGAGGCAGGCTTCACACGCTTCTCCGGCGTCAAGGCCTCGATCGCCTACGCCGAAAGTCTGGCTGCCGTCTCTTACATCAATGATTCGTATGGCATGAGCGATGTGCAGCGAATTCTCGAACGCTTGAGCCAGGGCAGCTCCGCCGAAGCCGCGCTGCGCTCGACCATTCATTCCGATTACGGCCAGTTCGAATCGGATTTGGGTCGATACCTCGCCGACAAATACGGCGATTAGCCCTCAGCATCATTTTCTTTTGTGCTCGCCCAGTTCCTGTGCTAGCTTCGCCTGAGCATTTTCCGCGAATGCGTTCCCTGTTCCATTCCGGCAAGTCCGAGCCAACTTCTACCGTTGAGCCTGCTCCCACGATTTTTCCCGCGATCGCCGGCGCCGACATCGCCGCCGTCTTTGTCGGCAAACGCCTTGCTGGAGATTTCTACGACTCCATCCGCGTCAGCCCCCAGCGTGTTCTCATCGGCCTGCTCGATGTCGCTGGACGCCGCGAAGACAACCGCAACATCCTCACTGCCACGCAGGAGATTTTCCGCAACTCTGGGGTTGAACTCTTCTCGAAGCCGGACATCAACGAGTCCGATGCCATGACCGAGTTGAACCTTCGCCTCAACCGCGGTCTCATTGAAGCCTCCACCGGAGTCCGCTCCTGCCCGGCTTTCATCGCCTGCTATCACGAAGTATTCGGCACCCTCTGCTACACCAATGCCGGACACACACCTGCACTTCTTCGAGACAGCACCGGCATCGCTGAACTCGATTCCACAGGGCTTCCGCTGGGGCTTTTTTCTCATGCCACCTCCGATTCCCGTATCCTCGGATTGGAGAAGGGAGCCGCCCTGCTCCTGGTTTCCCGCGGCCTTATCACCTGCGAAGGCCACGGCAACGGTTCTTCCGACGAGTTCGGCCTGGCGCGGGTCAAACATCTTCTGCAGGATGCCACCATCACCACCGCCCGGGCCCTCTGTTCGACGATCCTGAATTCCGTCAACGATTTCGGCGGCGACCTGCCGCTATGCGATGACCGCACCGCGCTGGCCCTGATCCGGACCGCCTGACAGTCGCTGCTGGGATACCTCAGCACCCGCGATCCGCCGCAAAGGAGTAAAATATTTCATCGGCCTGTGCCCATCGTTTGCCCGCAAGCCCAGGAAGCGTGGCGGCCCACTAATATCCTATGAAGAAACTTCTCCCCATCCTCGTTGCTTTAGCGTGCCTGCCTGTCGCCTCGGCGCAGGTCGTGGAAGAGATCATCTGCCGCGTCAACAACCAGATCATCACTCGTTCCGAGTTCGCCCGCAGCAAAGACCAGCTCCGCGACGAGGTCAAGCAGCAGGATCCCAGCAATCCCGACAAAGCCTACGCTGATCGCGAAAAAGACGTGCTACGCGACCTCATCGACCAGCAGCTTCTTCTCGACAAAGCCAAAGACCTGGGCATCAGCGGCGACACGGACCTCATCAAGCAGCTCGATCAGATGCGCAAGGACATGAAGCTGGATTCTATGGAGGCTCTCGAAAAAGAAGCCGAGAAGCAGGGCATCTCATGGGAAGACTTTAAACAGACTCAGCGCAACCAGATCATCACCCGCAAAGTCATCGGCGAAGAAGTGGGCGGCCATCTTTCCATCAACAAAGAGGAAGAACAGAAATTTTACGACGACCACAAAAGCGAGATGGAACAGCCGGAGTTCATTCGGTTGAGTGAGATTCTGGTGGCCCCCAAAATACCCGGGGCCGATCCCAAGGCAGCCGCTTCCACTCCGGCCGCGCAGGGTCCGGTCGACAACGCCGCGCATCAGGCGGCGGAGGATGCCGCCCTGAAAGCCGCCCAGGCCAAAGCCGAGGATCTGCTGAAGCAGATTCATGACGGCGCCAACTTCGACGATATTGCCAAGAAATATTCGGACGGCCCCTCCGCCGCGGATGGCGGCGCACTCGGCATCTTCAAGCGCGGACAGCTCGCCAGAGAACTTGAAGACAAAACTTTCGCCATGAAATCCGGCAACGTCACGGACGTCATCCGCACCAAGCAGGGCTATGTGATCCTGAAGGTGATCGATCACCAGCAGGCCGGTATTCCTCCCATGAAAGAGGTCCTTCCAAAAATTCAGGACGCGCTCTATTACCAGAAGCTCCAGCCCGCTCTCCGCGCCTACCTCACGAAGCTGCGAGAGGACGCTTACATCGACATCAAGCCGGGCTACGACGACACCGGTGCCAGTCCGAACGAAACCAAGCCGGTAGATACTGCGGCCGCCAAAGAAGCCGACGCCAAGAAGCTGGGCAAGAAGAAGCACAAAAAGCTCGGCGTTCTCTAGGAACCCGATTACCACGAAGGACACGAAGTTACACGGAGGAACCCGGGCCGCAATGATTTCCTTCGTGTGACTTAGTGTCCTTCGTGGTGATCGCCTTTCGATCGCTGCCGCAGATTACGAAATCTTGGATCGGCGCTGATTGCTTTATACTCAAACTGCCCATGAAGGACTTCTACATCAGCGATTGCGTTCAGCAGGAAAACAAGATCGTCACTTCCAGCTTTGTCGTGGTCGCCAAGCAGATCAAGCCCAAGAAGACCGGCGAGCCTTACCTCGCGCTCACTCTTGGAGATCGCAGCGGCCAGCTCGAAGCCAAAATGTGGGACAACGTGGAAGAAGTCCTCGACACTTTCGAGCAGGATGATTTCCTTAAAATTAAGGGGCTCGTCAACAAATACAAGCAGCGCTTCCAACTCACGGTTCACAAGCTCCGCAAGCTGGGCGACTCCGAAATCGATTTCTCCGACTACCTTCCCAAAACCACTAAAGACATCGATGAGCTCTGGCAAGCTTTAAGCGGATTCGTCGAAAGCTTTCAGAACCAGCATCTCAAGTCTCTGGTTCAGGCCTTCATGGCCGATCCTGAAATCTCCGCCGCTTACCGCAATGCTCCCGCCGCCAAAACGCTTCACCATGCCTACATCGGCGGCCTGCTCGATCACGTCGTTTCTCTGTTCCGCTCTTGTGATCTGATTTGCAAAAATTACCCGCAAATCAATCGCGATCTTCTTCTCACGGGCGCGTTCCTTCACGACATCGGAAAAATTCACGAGCTCACCTACAACCGTTCGTTCTCTTACTCGACCAAAGGCCAGCTACTGGGACATATGATCATCGAGTTGGAAATGCTGCAGGCCAAACTCGCGGCCTTGCCCGGTTTCCCGGATGAACTCAAGATTTTGATCGAGCACCTGATCATCAGCCACCACGGTCAGTATGAGTTTGGATCGCCCAAGCTTCCCATGTTCCCCGAAGCGCTCATGCTCCATTACCTCGACGACCTCGACTCCAAAATGGAAGCCATGCGCGCTCACTTCGAGCGCGAAGCTGCGCTCGACAGTCCCTGGACCAGCTACAACGCATCTCTCGGCCGTCCGCTCCTCAACTCCGAAAAATTCTTAGCCCCGAAGAAATGAACGGCTGGCCCGTAGCGCTGCCGTCCCGGCGGCTGTCGCGGGGCCGTCTCGGCCGCGCACGCGGATAGCGTTATCGAGTTCGATAGGGACGGCCCCAGTTCTCAAGCACACCCTTCAGTTTCCCGAGCTTCATTGCCCGCCCGTGCGCCCGCGCGTGTAATTTCGCGCATAGGCCGGCACTTCGCGCGCCGGATTCAATCTCTCATCGTTGATCGGCGCTCCAGCCTTCATCTCCAGCGGCACCACACCCGCCCACGTCGGAAACGAGTAATCTTCTTCGTCATCCACCGGGGGGCCCGTACGAACTTTCGCGGAGAATTCTTCGATTGGCACACACAACACCGACGTCTGCTTCAGTTCCCGTTCGTTCGGTTGCCGCGAATCCTCCCAGCGCCCGGGGAGAATATGTTCGGAAAGCAGGCGCAACGCCTCCAGCTTCTCCTCCGGATCGTCCACCGGCGTGGCCGTTCCCAGGATCACCACCGACCGGTAATTCATCGAATGATTGAAGACGGACCGCGCCAGCACCAATCCATCCAGCAGGGTCACAGTAACGCAGACCGGCAAGCCTTCTTTCATCTGCCGCAGCATGCGACTGGCAGCCGAACCGTGGATGTACAAGCTCGCGTCCTTGCGCCCATAGGAAGTCGGAATCACGAACGGCTGCCCGTTTTGCACGAAGCCGACGTGACACAGGAATCCTTCATCGAGAATTCCGTAGACCGTCTCCCGATCGTAAACAGCGCGCATAGCTTCGCGGACCACGCGCGTCCGCGCGGTTGGATTTTGATTTTCCGACATTGAAAAGGACTCCAGGCAAGCGCCAAGAATAAGGAACAGACTAAGTAATGTAGGGGCGGACGCAGCCTGCCTGAGCGGAGTCGAAGGGTCTGCCCCGCGAGCGAAGCAAGCGCCCCGAAACTACGCCGCTAGCCAAACCCTACCAGTTTACCTTCACCGCAAACTGGAATTGCCGCGGATCATAAGCCGCCGTAGCCTGCCCCGCGTTGGTAAACAGCGGACTCACCGCCGACACATTCATTTTGTTGGCGATGTTGAACATATCAACGATCAAATCGGTGCTGACCCTCTCGGTAAAGTTGATTCGCTTCGAAATCCGCATGTCCCCAAAAGCGGTCCACGGCGAAATCCCTGCATTGCGTCCCAGGTTGCCATCGAGTTGCAAGAGACTCGGCACTTTCCCCGTCGCGACAAAGCCGTTGATGCAGGGTTCCTGAAAAGTCCCTGTCGGCGAATATTTCGAGTGGTAAACCGGACCGCACGCCGGATCGACCGTTGTATTCGGCCGACTCGTCAGCGACGAAAGCTGCAGGTTGTCTCCATTCCCCGTAATGATGTTGAACGGGCGTCCGGAGGCGATTTCCAGCAATGGCGCCCACGTCCAGTCGCTGAATACCTTACGCACAAATCCGCTGCCCCCGATTTTGCCTGTTTGATAAACCCCGCTGAGCACAAAGCGGTGGCGTTGATCGAAGAGCGAAGTGGAACGATCCACACTCGGGTAATAGCTGTCTTGCGGCGTCAGCGTGGACTGCAGATCGGTCGAGTCGTCAATCGCGTGCGAGTATGTGTACGAGGCCAAAAATTCGTAGTGCCCCCCGAAGCGCTTCCGCAAATTGGCGCTGAAGCCGTGGTAGATCGAGCTGCCGTTGGAGTAATTCGCATCCATGTCGCCGAAGGGAACACAGCCCGCGAAGGTCGCTGGATTGCAGTTGGCGTTGAATCCTGGCAGGCTGGCAACCAAGGTCGCGGCCTGGCTAATGCAGCCGAGTGGGTCGCCGACGGAGGCGTATGCGCCGATAATCGACGGATTCAGCCCGCCGGGGCGAAAGAAGTTCATCAGCGAGGCATCGACGTACGGGTAAGGTGACGTGAGCGTTCCGCCCGGACTGCAGCCGCTGACGGTAAATGGGCTGGCCGGTGGAGTTCCACCGCCGGCAAGAGCGTCGTAATACGCCGCTTCATAGTTCGCGGTCATCAAGTCGCCACGGATCGTATTGGCGTTGATGGGGCGGTTCAGATGGCGCCCGCCATTCCAGTTGTACGCCAGGCTGAGAGCAAAGCCCCTCCCCAGATCTCGTTCCACAGTCACGTTCGCCTGCTGCGAATAGGCGTAAACGAAATTTGCCGACTGCGGATAACCGAAAGGCTGGAAGCCAAGCGGCAGAAATGTAGAAGGGTTCAGGTAGTTCTGGTTCAGGAAGATCGATCCCGGAAAGTTCAGCGCCTGAAACTGCTGCTGGTTTGGTAGATAACCGAGGGCCGCGGCGGTAGCCGGGTTCAGGGTTGCGGCGCAAGGATTCGCAGGACTGGCAATGTTGATCGGCAGGCCTTGAAAAATGCTAATCGCGTTCAGGTTCCCAGGACTGCCCGGGCCGCTGCACACTGAGGTTCCCGCAAATGCCAGCTGTCCGCTCGATGATCCGTCAGAGGCGTCACCCAGGAAATAAAGCCCGAGCAGCGGATGATCATAGAACATTCCATAAGAGGCGCGTAACACCGTTTTGCCGTCGCCATTGGGATCGTAGGCCAGACCCAGGCGTGGCTGAATATTATTTTTGTCGGTCTGAATCCCTTTCTGCAAGCCGAGCAGATGATAGGCAGGAAGCGCCAGCCCTTGCGGAGGAGTGAACTTCGGGGGGATCTCAACGTCATAGCGTACGCCATAATTCAGCGTAAGTTTCGGGCTCACCCGCCACGAATCCTGCCAGAAGGCGCCAATCGGCACGTTGTGGAAGGAATCGCTCGGACTCCCGATGCCCTGTATGAAATCTCCCGGAATCCCGGCGCCATAAGCCTGCACGGCATTGAGACCAGGAATCGTAAGGCCGGGAACGGAGAATCCCAGATTCGCGGCGCTGACGCCTCCAAAATCGTACACTCCACCGTAGTTGACCGTGAAAATTGCCGACAGGGGCAGGTAGTTGACGTCGACTCCGAACTTCGTATTGTGACGGCCGATCGTCCAGGAGAAGTTGTCTGTGAATTGGTAGCGCTGTTCCGTTCGCTGAATGTAAGAGTAGGGCTCTCGACCGAAGTAGGCATACCCGGGGATGTTGACCGCCGGATCCGATCCGCCCGGAATCTTCGTGTTGTAGAAGTAGGAAAGCCCGCGCCGCGCATACTGGAAGCGGAATTCATTGACCTTGTTGTTGCCGATCGTCCACGTATCCTGAAATACCCCGGCTACATCGCGGTACGTTTGTTCTGAAGTGCGCGAGTAAGCATTTTGTCCCACCGGCTGGTCCTGGCCGCTCACCTCAATGCCGTTGACCGTGCTGGGACTGACGTTCGCCCGGAACGTCAGACGATGATTCGCGCCCACGTTTTGATCGATGCGGAAGGAATAAAGGCTCGTGCCCTCAAACACCGGGAAATTTCCCTGCTGCGAAGCCAGGGTCTGGTATGACATCGGCAGCCCGTTGCACAGCGGAGCCGTGCTGTTGCACGAAGAGATGAATTGCGACAATGGATTGCTCGCAGACGGCAGTCCGCCCGGCGCACCCACCAGCAACCCAAAAGCCGCGGGATAGCTTCCGTTGATTGCGATGGCCGACGATCCCCCTGCGACGATGGAATATTGCTGCAGCAAAGACACGGGCAACCCCGGAGTGGCCAGGAACGAGGCTTGCTCAGGCGTGACCTGTATGTCGAAGGTTCCTGCAGGCGCACCGAAGAAGGGTGAGGCATCAAACGGAATCAACCCGTAATTGCCCTGTCCAATGCTGGAGAATCCCGTCTCGTGCCGCCGCGTAACCTCATACGAGAAGAAGTAATAACTCTTATCTTTCTTGATGGGGCCACCGAACGCCGTGCCTGCCTGCACCCGCGTGTACGCCGGGTTCGGCACAGTGCTGAACGGATTCACCGCCTGGAAGTTGCGGTTGCGCAGAAATCCGAAAACGTCTCCGTGGAATTCGTTCGATCCCGAGCGCGTAATGATGTTGACCACGCCTCCCGCCGCGCGCCCGTACTCCGCCGCGTAGCTGTTGGTGATGATCTGGAATTCCTGCACATCTTCCTGTGATACCGTTGAACGCACCCCGTTGACGGAATTATCCGTGGCATCGGCGCCGTCCACGTTCACCAGGTTCGAGCGCGCGCGCTGCCCGCTCATGTTCAACCCCGAAGTGGGCGCGGCGCCGGTATTCGGCGCATTGTCGCGTACCACCTGCGAATCCGTTAGCGTGAAGTTGATGTAGTTGCGGCCGTTGATCGGCAGATTGTCGATGCGCCGCTCCCCAATCGTGTCCGTCGTCGAACTGCGCGAGGTCTCCACCAGTTCCGCTTGCGAGCTGACTTCCACTACTTCTTTTCCGCCGGCTACGGACAACGTCACGGGCAATTCCACCAGCCCCCCAACTGTAATCGCTACGCCAGTGCTCTCGACTTTGGTGAAGCCCGGCGTGATGACTGACACCGTATAATTTCCCGGCGGCAGAAGCCGCGCGCTGTAGCCGCCCTGTCCGTCGCTCGTTGCCCCTCGCTCCAGGCCCTTCGCCACGTCCTGCACGGTCACGGTGGCATTCGTAACCATGTTCCCCTTGGGATCTTTCACCGTGACATGCAGATCACCCGTAGCGACGCCGCCTTGGGCAAAGGCAATCGTGGAAAGCAGCAGGACAGCCAGCGACAAGGACACTACTGTTGACGTGCGCAACATAGAGATCTCCCTTGGCTCGCGGACGCGAGCAGACGGCGGGACCGGGTCCCGGAGCAGATTGCCGATACTTTCACTCGACGGTTGAAACGCCCCTTCGATTCCCGCTGGTTTTATATCAGAACCATCCCCGAAAACAAGTGAGGAATCGCCATGGGGTCGTTCCCCAGTAAACCGGTGAGTCCTTTTTCGATGAGTTCCAGGCGGTCTCCGGGATCAACAACCACTGCCGGGTTGTGATCCGGTCTGGAATCTTCTTAGGCCTATGAGATGGCGGAAATGCGCCGGGTCGCTGCAGGATTCTGCAGCCGACCGAGCAACATGGCGGAGCCATTCAGCCGTTCGTAGTTGCGAAGAATAGGATCTGCCGCCAACCCCGCATTCGGCCAGGCCAACGCAACGTAGATTCTGAAAAGCGCAAAGCTGGCGTTGCGCCGCAGCAGCATGGCATTGCCGACTAACTCGCGGGCGGCCTGGGCGGCTTGAGCATCATTTCCCGCCGAAGCGCTCTGCCCAATTCGTATCAGCACTACAGCGTTTCGTCCTGCAGCGTGAACATAGGCTGCCATGGCCCATCGTCCTGACGAAAGACGATATCTTCGAAGCCGCGTAAGTTACGCCCGCTCCTCGCTCGAATCGAGCGGTCCTAGGCCCGCTCTTTGCTGGATCGAGCGGTCCTAGGCCCGCTCTAAGTACGCCATCTCCGACGTCGAGACACGGATCTTTTCGCCTTCGCTGATGAACGGCGGCACTTGCACGACAAGTCCGGTCTCGAGCTTCGCCGGCTTGGTGACGTTCGAGACCGTCGCGCCTTTCAATCCCGGTTCGGTCTCGACTACCATCATGTCGACCGAAGGAGGCAGCTCGATGCCCATCGGCTTTCCCTCGTAGAACTCGATGGCGACCTTCAGATTGGGAATCAGGAAACCGGTGGCGTCGCCCAGGAAGTCCTTGGTCAGGTGCATCTGCTCGAAGGTCTCGGTGTTCATGAAATAGAAGTACTCGCCGTCGTCGTACAGGTACTCCATCTCGTGCTCCTCGAGCGAGGCCTTCTCTACTTTGTCTTCGGAGCTGAAGCGATGCTCGATCATGGTGCCCGAACTGAGCTTGCGCATTTTCACTTGGACGAAACCGCGCAGGTTGCCGGGCGTGCGGTGCTCCATCTTGAAAATGGTGTACAGCTCGCCGTTCCACTTGATCACCATGCCGGGGCGCACTTGTGTTGCTGAAATCATATAAATAAAAGGGAATCCTTAGTCTAGCAGACGGGCGTTCGGATGGCGTAACGAGTCGCGCGCATCGGCGGCATCGCGTGTATCATGAGAAATACCCCGCATGATCCCCGATACGATCCCGGAAGGCCTTACTTTTGACGACGTATTACTGCTCCCGGCCCGCAGCGACGTGGTCCCCGCGGAAACCGACACCCGTACGTGGGTCACTCGCAACATCGGATTGAATATCCCGATCGTCAGCGCGGCCATGGATACGGTGACCGAGTCGCACCTGGCCATCGCCCTCGCCCAGCAGGGCGGCATCGGCATCATTCACCGCAACATGACCATCGAGCGGCAGGCCGAGGAGGTCGACCGCGTGAAACGGTCGGAAAGCGGCATGATCGTCGACCCTGTGACGATTGAGCCCGAGCACAAGATCAGCGACGCGCTGGATGTCATGAAGCGCTACCGTATTTCCGGAGTGCCCGTGACCAAAAACGGGAAGCTCGTCGGCATCCTGACCAACCGCGACCTGCGCTTCGAAACCCGCTACGATATTCCCGTCGCCAACGTGATGACCAAGGAGAACCTGATCACGGTCGGCGTCGGGACCACGCTGGAAGAAGCCGAGGCGATTCTGCATCAGCATCGCGTGGAGAAGCTGCTGGTTGTGGACGACCACTACAACCTCAAGGGTCTGATCACGGTCAAAGACATTCAGAAGAAATTGAAGTATCCCAATGCGGCCAAGGACGCTCAGGGGCGGCTGCGCGTGGCGGCGGCGCTCGGCTCTTCCGGCGATTTCCTGGAGCGCGCGCAGGAACTGGTGCATCGTAAGGTCGACTTGCTCGCCATCGATTCGGCGCACGGCCACAGCGGCCGCGTCATGGACGCGATTCGCGCCGTAAAACAGGCGCTGCCTAACGTGGAGCTGATCGCCGGCAATGTCGCCACTTACGAAGGCGCTCGCGATCTGATCGCACTCGGCGTGGACGGCATCAAGGTGGGCATCGGACCCGGGTCCATTTGCACGACGCGCGTCGTGAGCGGCGCGGGCGTTCCGCAAATCACGGCCATCGCGGAATGCGCCAAGGCCACGGCCGGCACCGGCATACCGCTGATCGCCGACGGCGGCATCAAATACTCAGGCGACGTTACGAAAGCCATCGCGGCGGGCGCGGATTGCGTGATGATCGGAAGCCTGCTGGCGGGCACCGAGGAATCGCCCGGCGAGACGATTCTGTATCAGGGCCGCACATTCAAGAGCTATCGCGGGATGGGTTCCATGGGCGCGATGACGCAGGGTTCGGCGGATCGCTATTCGCAGGAAGCATCGGAAGGCGGCAAGCTGGTTCCCGAAGGCATCGAAGGACGCGTGCCCTACAAGGGAATGCTCTCCGAACTGGTTTACCAGCTGGTGGGCGGCCTCCGCGCGGGCATGGGCTATTGCGGATGCGCGAGCATCGCCGAGTTGCGCAAGAACGCGAGATTCGTCCGGCTGACGTCGGCCGGGCTGCGCGAAAGCCACGTGCACGACGTGATTATTACGAAGGAAGCTCCGAACTATCGGCTGGAGTAATTGCTGTCACCACAGCACTCACGCCACCCTTCGCCAAGCGTACTTGAATTTCCGATCCGACCGGCGCATCCTCGGGCGACTTCACGATCTTCCCTTCCCGTTCGACGATGGCGTAACCGCGATCCAGAATCGCCAGCGGGCTGAGTTGTTTCAAATGAGCTTCCAGCGCCATGAGCTCGCCCTGCGCATGGCTCAGGCGGAGACGCACTGCCTGGCCGATCGCGGTATCGCAGGCTTCGAGGCGACGTCGAATTTCAGCAAATCGCAGGCGCAAATCGAGTGAAGATAAGCGGGCGGCCGCGGCATCGAGTGCGTTTTGCCGCGCAGCCATCGCGCTGCGCCAATTGTCCCGCAAGCGATCGTCGAGATCGTCGACTTTCTGCGATTGCCGCCCGATCATCTGATGCAGACGCACGCGATCGATGGTGACGCCGTGCCAGGCGCGCCAGCCAGGGCGATCGTCAGCCGCATCGATTGCGGCAGCTTATGATCGGCGTGCTGAGCCGGTCGAGTAGGCTTTCGCGCGTCGCGACGACCATTTCCGCGGCGGCCGAAGGCGTGGGAGCGCGCAGATCGGCCACGAAATCGGCGATGGTGAAATCGGTTTCGTGGCCCACCGCCGAAATCACCGGCATCGAACACGCCGCAATGGCGCGCGCCACGCGCTCTTCGTTAAAGGTCCACAGGTCTTCGAGCGACCCGCCGCCGCGTGCCACGATCACCACTTCCGCCCATCCCGACGAACTGAAGTATTCGATGCCCTCGGCTACTTGTTCCGCCGCTCCTTCGCCCTGCACCTGCGCCGGATAGAGACGGATGTGACGTCCCGGGCAGCGGCGCTCCAGCATATGCAGTATGTCCTGAATCACGGCGCCGGTGGGCGAGGTAACGATGCCGATTCGCTCCGGCAAGGACGGCAGCGCGCGTTTGCGCTCCGCCGCGAACAGGCCTTCAGTTTCTAGCTTTTTCTTTAACTGCTCGAAGGCGAGTTGCAGCGCGCCGTGTCCGCGCGGCTCGATGGCCTCGACGATGAGTTGCAGGTCGCCGCGGGCCTCATAGAGGTCTACGCGGCCGCGCGCCAGCACCGCCACGCCATCCTGCGGTTTGAATTTCAAGTACCGCGCGGCCATTTTGTAGCACACGCAGCGAACTTGCGCTTCTTCGTCTTTCAGCGTGAAGTAATAGTGGCCGCTGGTGGCGAGCTTGACGCCGGAGATCTCGCCCGCCACCCAGATGTCCTTGAAATATTCCGTAAACACGCCGCGCAGTGCGGTGGTGAGTTCACTCACCGAAAAGTAATGCGGCTCGGGCGTCCAGTCGAGGGCGATTTGCTCCACAACTTAAATGTACCTTGGGTATAAACTGGGGCCATGGGCGCG
>CAVWHT010000031.1:0-335898 GCA_963754885.1 uncultured Acidobacteriota bacterium
CTCTCGAGAACTCTCCGACGGCTCAGAAATACCTGATCGAGACCATGCCGGGCGGGATCGCGCTACTCGATTACAACAACGACGGCTTGCTCGACATTTTTATGGTCAACGGCGGCCGCGTGACCGATCCGATGAAGCTGCCGGAGGACTTTGACCGGCACGATCCGAAATACTGGAACCGGCTCTTCCGGCAGAACAAGGATGGCAGCTTCACCGATGTGACCGTGCAAGCAGGGCTGGCCAATGCCGGAGATGGAAACTACGGCATGGGAGTCGCCGTAGGTGATTACGACAACGACGGCTATCCGGATATCTACGTCACTAACTATGGTAAGAACACTCTCTATCACAATAACGGAGATGGCACCTTCACGGATGTAACAGCGAAAGCTGGCGTGGCGGCTGGAGGGTGGTCGGAGTCGGCTGGATTCTTCGACTACGACAATGACGGCAAACTCGATCTGTTTGTGACGCGCTACATGGAATGGGATACGAAGCACAGCAAGACTTGCGGCCAGGAGTGGCGCACTTACTGCCCTCCGGAAGAATTTCCTGTCACGACAGACATCCTGTACCACAACAACGGCGATGGCACGTTCACGGACGTGAGCCAGCGCGCTGGCATCGCTGCGAGCAAAGGGCGAGCTTTGGGAGTGGCCTTCGCGGATTATGACGAAGATGGATTCACTGACATATTCGTCTCCAATGATGGGATGAGGCAGTTCCTGTTCCACAACAATGGAAATGGGACGTTCACTGAGACGGCTTTGGAGGCGGGCGCGGCTCTCTCGCAAGATGGGAGGCGAATGTCGGGGATGGGCGTAGTCTTTCAGGATTATGACAACGACGGGCGTGCCGATATCATCGTGACCGAATTACCGCGGGAGATTTTCAGCCTGTACCACAACGATGGTGACGGGTTCTTCAGCTACCGCAGCCTCGAGACAGGATTGGGCGTGCTTTCGAGTGGAACGTCCGGCTGGGGGGTAGGCCTGGAAGACTTCGACAATGATGGCTGGAAAGATTTGTTTGTCGCGCAGAGTCATGTACTCGACAATGTGGATGAGATCGATCCATCTTTGCATTACAAACAGCTGCCCCTGTTGGCGATGAATCACAACGGGCGCTTTGAGGCGGCCGATTCCGGAATCACGGTGCCGGCGGCAAATCGCGGAGCGGCGTTCGGAGACCTGAACAACGACGGCTGGCAGGATGTGGTGGTGAGCGTTCTGGGCGGCGGGCCTCAGGTGATGATGAACCGCGGCGGAAGCCAGCACTGGCTGACGATTTCGCTGCGCGGCACACGCAGCAATCGAGACGGCTACGGGGCTCGCGTGCGGGTGAACGGCCAGACGCGGTTTGCGACAGCGACGGGAAGCTACCTCTGCTCCAGCGACAAGCGCCTGCATTTCGGGCTGGGATCCGCGGAAACCGCCAAGGTGGAAGTTGTTTGGCCGTCGGGCATTCATCAATCTTTGAACGACGTTCATGTCGATCAATTTCTGGAAGTACGGGAACCGGAGAAGCCATGATCCACGCATTGCTGCTGCTGTGGCTTGCAGGACAGGCGGCGGCACCTTCTGAGGCGATTGCGCATTTGCAGGCCGGAATCGCGGCCGATAAGCAACATCACGTCGAGGTTGCGATTACGGAATTTCGCAAGGCGACGGATCTGGATGCGAACCTAGTGGAAGGCTTCGTAGGCCTCGGGCAAGCGTACCTGGAGAATCACGAATACGGCAGCGCGATTGCGCCGCTCAAGCATGCGCTGGAACTGAAGCCGGACCTGATCCCGGCACACCAGTTGCTTGGGTATGCGTTGCTGATCCAGGGTTACTCGGCAGAAGCGATTCCTCACCTGGAACGAGCGCAGGAAAATGCCGCGCTGGGAATCGCCGAGATTGATGCGGGCAAACTCAAAGAGGCGGTCCCGCATCTGCAGGCTGCGCTGGAGCAGCGCCCGAATGATCCCGATCTGCTCTACTATCTCGGGCGGGCCAGCGGACTGCTTTCCAAGCAATCGGTCGACACCTTGCTCACCATCGACCCGGATTCAGCTCGGGCACACCAGGCAATGGCCGAAAACTATTTTGCGCTCCGGCAAATGCCGCAAGCGGAAAGAGAATTTCTGGCCGCCATTAAACTTCGTCCTGATACGCCTGAACTTCACCTGGAACTCGGAAACGTTTACGCGAAGTCGTCGCAATGGGATAAGGCTGAGGCGGAGTTTCGCGCTCAGACCAAGATGCAGCCGGGAAATGCCGAAGCCGCCTACCGTCTCGGGTCGGCGTTGCTGCAGCAAGGCAAGTCCCATGAGGCTCGCGTGGAACTGATTCGCGCGGACCATCTGCGTCCCGACATGCCGGAGGTGCTGTACTCGCTGGGCAAAGCAGCGCTGCTCGAATCCGATCAGGCGGCGGCCGAGAAGTCGTGGCTCAAATTGCTGTCGATTGAAAAAGAGAGCGACCTTGCGGCGCAGACTCACTATGCTCTAGCCGGTCTCTACCGCAGGCAAGGCAAAAAGCCGGAGGCCGAGCATGAGATGCAGGAATTTAAGAAGCTGCAGAACATCAATCCCGGGCAACCTGCGGAGGGGCAGCAACAGTGAGCTGAGGCTGAACTGCTCAGGCCGCCGGCAAGATGGGGAAACCTGCGGCCGACAGTTCGCCCTGAAGCTTCTCGATTGATTCAAAGCGAAGCGCGTTGATGCCCAGTGCCTGAGCAGCTCGAATATTGACCTCGCGGTCGTCCAGAAACAGAGCTTCAGCAGCTGTGACGCCCAAGCCGCGAAGCGTGTGCTCGTAGATCGCCGGATCGGGCTTGATCAACCTCACCTCTCCTGAAAATGTCACGAAGTCAAATTCCTTGAGCCATGAAAAATGTTTGCGGCAGTGCGCCACCATTTCCGGATGCATGTTCGAGAGCAATCCCAACTTCATGCCGGAGGAACGAAGCTGATTCGCCCACTCCACCATGCTGGAATTGATATTGCTCCACATCTCCATGTCCAGTTTGTGGATCTCTTCCAGTTGCGCCGGATCGAGTTCGACGCCCGCATCTTTCGCGAATACTGACCAGTACGCTTCCGGCGTAAGATCGCCGCGGTCATAAGGGCCACGATTGCGCTCCCACAGGGCGGGAAGCTGGTCGACACGAAGGTTGAAAAAACCTGCCAGTCGCGCAATTTCTTCTGGCGTGGGCCGATGGCAGAGAACTTCTCCGTAATCGAAGATGACGGCCTTCACAGCCTTGGATCGGTTTTCACGATGGATCGACATTCAGCCTCTGATATCCCTGTAATCATCTTCCAACGGGAACGGTTTCCGTGTCTAATCCAGAATGTTAAATTCGCGGCAGATTATTTTTCTTTTCCGCTGAGGTTTAAGATAGCGGCGTGAAAGAAACCTGGCGGTGGTTTGGCCCGCAAGACCCAGTTTCGCTCGATCATGTCCGGCAAGCAGGCGCAACCGGAGTTGTTTCGGCGTTGCATCATCTCTACCGCGGGGAAGCCTGGCCGCTCGACGAAGTGCTCAAGCGCAAGGCGGAGATCGAAGCGGGGGGACTGAGTTGGTCGGTGGTCGAAAGCATTCCCATTCACAATTCCATCAAGCTGCAGAACGGCCCGTTTCGCCAGTTCACGGATGCGTGGAAAGACTCGCTGGCCGCTATCGCGCAGGCTGGCGTAAAAGTCGTTTGCTACAACTTCATGCCGGTCGTCGACTGGACGCGCACCGACTTGCGCTGGCGCTTGCCCAGCACGGGATATGCTCTACGCTTCGACGTCACTGATTTCGCCGCGTACGACTTATTCATACTGCAACGCGCGGGCGCCGAACGAGATTATGCGGAGCAGCGGATTGCGGCGGCGCGGGCACGTTACGATGCTATGTCGGAGGGCCGCCGCAACGAACTGGAGCAGACAATCATTGCAGGACTGCCTGGCGCGGAAGGGTCCTACGACCGCGCGGCCTTGCGAGAGTTGATAGCTCAATACAAAGAAGTGACGGCCGGAGAGTTGCGCGGCCATCTCATCTCTTTCCTGCGCGAAGTTGTGCCCGTCGCGGAAGAGCTCGGGGTTCGCCTCGCGATCCATCCCGACGATCCGCCGTGGCCGCTGTTCGGTTTGCCGCGCGTCGTCTCAACGGCTCAGGATGCGCGGTCGATTCTCTCTGGAGTGGATACGGAGGCGAATGGACTGACGTTTTGTGTGGGATCTTACGGCTCACGCGCCGATAATGACCTGCCTGCGATGGTGAATGAATTTGCGCCGCGCATTCATTTCGTGCATCTCCGGCAGGTGATGCGGGAGGCCGACGGCTCGTTTTACGAGGCGGAACATTTGCGCGGAAGTTCGGCCATGGTCGGCGTGATCAGCGCTGTGCTAAAAGAGGAGGCTCGCCGGCGCGAGCAGCACCGATGGGACAGCGAGATCCCCATGCGTCCCGATCACGGGCACCTGTTGGCTGACGATATCGTACGCAAGGTGAATCCCGGTTACTCGCTGGTCGGCAGGTTGAAGGGCCTTGCGGAATTACGCGGAGTGGTGAAAGGGCTAGAGTATGCGATGCCGGAGTTGGCCGGTTAAGAGTTGCATCGTCGTAGGCCAATGCGCTTGTATGCAGCAGAAGGAGTGAGGGCACATGAAAGAATTTGAGAACCGGGTCGCGATCGTTACCGGTACGACGGGGATCGGTCGGGCAATCGCAAAGCGCCTCGCCGCCGGCGGATGCATCGTGGTAGCGTGTGGAATCGAATCGTCGGCTAACCAGGAATTGCAACAGGAAGCGAAGTCGAGCGGATTATCGCTGCACGTGGAAACTTGCGACGTGAGCCAGCCTGAGCAAGTAAAGTCGGTGGTTGCCAAAACAGTGGCGGCGCATGGCGGACTGGATATTATCGTCAACGCGGCGGCGATTCATCCGTTTGGCACGGCCGCCGAGACCGATCCCGACACCTGGAATCGGTGCATGGCGGTGAATGTGGGCAGTATTTTTCTGCTGGCGCATTTTGGAATTTCCGAGATCAAGAAACGAGGCGGGGGATCGATGGTAAATCTTTCATCGGTGCAAGGGCATGCGTGCCAGCGCGGGGTCGTGGCTTATGCGGCGTCCAAAGGCGCAGTCCATAGTTTGACGCGGGCGCTCGCGCTCGATCACGCCAAGGATCACATTCGCGTGAACTCCATCAGCCCAGGGTCGATTCGCACGCCGATGCTGGCGCGGGCCGCAGCGCATTTCGGGCCCGACTTGCCCGCGGAGACCGTGATGGAGCGGTTTGGCGAAGCGCATCCGCTGGGACGGATCGGCACCCCCGAGGAAGTAGCCGAGTTAGCGGCATTCCTGGTCTCGGACAAGGCGGGATTCTGCACGGGCGGCGATTATCTGGTCGACGGTGGACTACTCGCAGGCATAGGTGTGCAATGAACTCAAGAATGGTCGGTGATCCCGTTTGTGTGGCGCCCACCGGAGATGTTTGCGGAGAGGGCGCAGTCTGGCATGCGGCGCACAACGCCGTCTATTGGGTCGACATTAACCGCTTTCTGCTTCATCGCTTCACGCCCGCGGATCAATTGGTTCGCACGTGGTTCTTCGATGAGCCGGTAACGGCACTCACGCTGACGGATCGAGCGGAAACGCTGCTCATCGTTCTGGGTTCGCGCGTGATTTTGTGGGAACCGGCTACGGATGCGCGGCACGAGCCTTTGTTTTGTCTCGAGGGATGGCCCGCGGTTCGCCTGAATGATGCGCGCGTCGATCCGCGGGGTTCGCTCTGGATGGGAACCATGCGCAACAATGTCAACCCTGATGGGACTTCGAGCGAAGCGGGGGGAACGGATGGTGTGCTATTCCGGCTTGATCCGGATGCCAAGGTCACGGTGTGGCGACGAGACATTGGAATCGCGAATACTCTGACCTGGAGCCCGGACCGCCGGCGGTTTTATTTTGCCGACAGCCTGGCTAACGTCATCTGGCAATACGACTACGATGCCTCGACGGGTACGATCGCGAATGAACAGCCCTTTCTTGAGGGATTCGAGCGGGGCGCGCCGGATGGGTCGGCCATGGACTCGGAGGGATATCTGTGGAATTGCCGGTTCTTTGGTGGCTGTATCGTTCGGGTTGCGCCGGATGGAAAGATCGATCGCGTGGTCGAAATGCCGGTGCGGAACATTACTACCTGCACGTTTGGCGGGCCCGATCGCAAGACGCTCTACGTCACCACGGCGAAGGCCGAAGCGCCCGCAAGCGACCGGCTGGCGGGCGGGTTATATGCCATTCAGACTGGGGTCGCCGGCCAGGCTGAGAATCCGTTTCGTGCATTCGAGCGCTAGGAGTCGACTTCCGCTGCCGCGGCAAAAGCTTTTTACCGCTGAGTTCGCAGAGACACATCGCAGAGTTCGCAGAGAAGGGCCTCTTCGACTTGGTCGATCGCTCTCTATCCCTTCATTTTTTTCTGCAGTAGCGTTAGCAACTGACGGTCGAGCTGATGGCCGTGCCAGTCTTCGTACTTAGTGCCGACGCGCTGCGTATCCAGGATGCCGAAGGGTCCGCGAAAATTCCATAGCGCCCAACCGGAGTGCAGGTCGTTGAGCACTCTCAAGGTGTCGTCGAACCACGCCAGCACCACCTCCGGCGGCGTGTGCTTGTAGCAACCCATTTCGCCGAAGTGAATGGGAATGCCGTGCGCCGCGAGTTCGCCCCACGGCTGGAACGTTCGCGCCAGTTGGGCGCGGTCGATGGCGACGCCCTTGCTGTCCTTTGATGGGCCAAGTCTGATGGGCCAGGTCGGCACCGGTTCATTGCCGGTGAGAAGGCCACGCACCCACTCGCACTGGTAGTGGGTCACCTGAATGGGATGGTAGGTATGGCAACTCTGCAGGACCGCGGTGTCGAACAAAGCCGGGATTGGGGCCGTGCCGCCGTTGTACCCGTCGGTAACGACTAGGCGTTGCGGATCATGCTTCGCAATCGCGTCGATAGCAGCGCGGGCGACGCGGGTGTAATCGGGCGCGTGGCTCCGCGCGAATTCTCCGTTGAACAAGTCCTCCGGTTTGAGTTTGCCGGCTTTCTTGAGCTCTTCCATTTCCGCGGGAGCCGGCATCACGATTGGCTCGTTCACCAGGTTGAAGCTGAGCTTTGCGCTGGGCACGCCTTTATAGCGGTTGGCGAAATAAGTCCACTGGTAGACGAACGCGTCGAGCATTTTGGGATCGGTGAAGACGCTGCTCTTCTCTTTTGTGACGTGAATGCCGGTGAGCGCTTCGTCCATGGTGTCGAGAATGCAGTATCCCGGCGCCCGGTGCAGGCAGAGGTTGATATGGATTCCGTATTTCTCGCCTAAGTGAATGGCGCGATCGATGGGCGCAACTTTGTCTTCGTGAATTTTGAGGAGATCCTGAGAGTCGGTCCAGAAGCGGTAATCCATGGGCAAGCGGACCCAGTTGAAACCCCAATCGCGAATCCAGCGAAAGTCGTCTTCCTGGAACATGCCGTCATCTTTGTAGGGGAAATACTTCATCCAGTCGGGATCGGTGGAAAAGTATTCGAGCAGATTGAATCCGTACCACTTGGGATTCTTTGCCGGGCTTTTAGCTTGCAAGTTGGCCGCGGAAGCCGTGCTCGAGAATCCGGCGGGCAGCAGCAGGGCGCCCGCTGCCATGCCGAGTGATTTCATGGCAGTTCTCCGGCTCACACCGGGAAAGGTTCCAGAGTTCGCGCGGTCAGCGGTCGAATCAGAAGATTGCGTGTTCGCTTGCTTCATGGCAAACACCTCCATGGTGTGAGGTCAATTCGCGATTGTGGGAACTTCTCGGGCCTGCGGATTCCAAAACCTGGTGATCTCTTCGAGCGATCGTCCCTTGGTTTCAGGAATCAGCCAGGCGACAAGAATGATTGTCAGCAAAGCTCCGGCGCTGAAACACCAGAACGTGCCGTCGGATCCGAGGTTCTTTTGCATGATCGGAAACAGTTGATTGCCCAGGTAACCGACCAGCCAGAGCGCAGTCGTGGCGATCGACATGCCGCGCCCGCGAACTTTCGTGGGATAAATTTCGGAGATGATGACCCAGCAGGCCACGCCATTGCCGAAGGCGTGCCCGGCCACGAAACTCATCACCAGAATAAGAATGGCCAGACCGCTGCCGTGTATGTGATAGAACCAACCGACCAGGGCAAATGACAGACATTGCAGCGCGGTTCCGGCAAGGATCAGGCTTTTTCTGCCGGCGCGATCCACCAGCCAGAGAGCAATCAGCGTGAACAATAAATTGATCAGGCTGACCAGGACGGATTGAAAGAAAGCGTGGCCGGTCGCGCTTCCGGCCGAGCGAAAGATTTCCGGCAGATAAGAAAACAGCGGCGTGATGCCGCTGATCTGCTGCAATCCCGCCAACATGATGCCCAGCAGCAGAGGACGGCGGAAGGTGGTGAAGAGCTCCGAGATGTGTCCCTCTTCAATGGCCAGGGAGTTTTCGATTTCAGCGGCCTCGCGCTGCGCGATGTCGGGGTCGTTGATCTGAGTGAGGACACGGATGGCCTGCTCGCGACGGCCGGCCTTCATCAGCCAGCGCGGGCTCTCGACCGCGGGCAGGATCATGCCGCCGAACAGGAGCGCGGGCACGATGCCGGCGAAAAACATCCATCGCCAGCCGACGTTGGTATTCCAGGCTTCATCGCCCATGCGCTGAATGAGCATGTTGACGAAGACCGCGGCCAGAATTCCGACCACGATGCCCAGTTGGTACAGGGTCACACAGCGTCCGCGAACGCGCGTGGGAGCGATCTCGGCAATGTAGTTCGGAGAGATGACCGAGGCGGCGCCGATGCCCAAGCCGCCGATCAGACGCCAGACGACAAATTGATGAAGGTTGGCTGCGAAGAAAATTCCGCCGGACGAAAGAGCGAAGCAAACGGCGCAGAGCGCGAGACCTTTCTTCTTTCCGAGATGATCGGCAACCGTTCCGGCAAACGCGCATCCGACGATGCAACCGAGCAAGGCGCAGCCGGCGGCCCATCCTGTGCCGGCCGCGTCGAGATGAAACAGCCGGCTCAGGTAGCCGATCGCGCCGCTGATCACGATGTTGTCGTAACCGAACAGGAGGCCGCCCAAGGTTGAGACGCTGGCCGCGATGAAAAGTGGTCCGCGAGAATGGGGAACGGATGCAGCGGACGAAGGCGATGGTGAGGATGACGAAATCAGTTTAGCGTCCTCGATGCGTGGATTCTGCGCTGGACACGGTTGCCGAAGACTCCAGCATGGCTTTGACGGCCAGGATGAAGCCGATGGTGTGCGCCATTCCGGCGTGCCAGGGAGCGGAGCACGACATTTGCGGAGTGTGGTCGGGAATGATGACGCCGTCGAAATGATTGCGCTTCAGAATCGACAGAATCCGCACCATGTCCACCTGACCCTCATCGATGAAAGTTTCGCGATAGTGCGGAACTTTTCCGACCACGTTGCGCAGATGAATGTAGGCGATCTTCCCTTGCCTGCTGTACTGATCGACGGCGTCGTGAGCGTCTCCCTCGGTCATTTCAGCGATCGTTCCCACGCAGAGCTCCAGAGCATTCGAGCGACTCGGAACTACGTCGAGCAAGCGCTGATACATTTGGGGTTGAAACACCAAACGGGGCTGGCCGCGCATGTAGGGCATGGGAGGATCGTCGGGATGCGCCGCTAACCGCACTCCGGACTCCTCGGCGACCGGGACCACATCTTCCAGAAATCGCTGCAAACGCCGCCAGAGTTCTTCGTGAGAAATAGGCGGCAAGGTGCCGGGGGAAGCAGCCTGATCGTAGATCATGTTCCAGATCATTCCAGCGGGGACTGGTTCTTCCTCCGCCGGACCGTCCATGCCGACGGTCAACGCTCCTCCTCGGCCGGACGCCGTCGTTACGCGGCCGCAGACACCCGCCAGGCTGAAGTTGTAGCCGAGTACGGGAACGCCGGCCTCGCCCATGTGGCGGATGATGGTCTTCACATTCTCGATGTGCTGAGGGCGCTGCGGACCGTCGAGAAGAATGTCATGCCAGTGCGCAGGATCGAGATTTTCAATTGCGGCGAGCGTGAGACCGGCGGCTTCGATTTCTGTGCGGAGGTCTTTCAGCTCGGCGACGGTCCAAAGTTTTTCCGGATCGCCGGCCACGCCCCACGGTTCATATTTGCCGCCGGTGGGCTGATTGTGGCGAGGATTGCTCGCTCCCTGTTTGAAATAATCCACCAAATGCACGACCACATGGGTGCATCCCGCTTGGCGCGCGAAGTCGTAATACTCGCGCGTCAGCATGTGCCGGTACAATCCGAGTCCGACTTTCATAAACGGTTCCCGATTCCTCCTCCGTAGTCGGCGCTGAGGATTTGTCCGTTGATCTCGGCGGCGAGCGGCGAACATAAGAAGACGAAAGCATCGGCAATCGACTCGGGGCTGTTGCGTTGCCCGAGCGAGACGCGGAGAACGAACTCGCGGTAGGCGGGATCTTCTTCAAAGACTTTCAGTGAACTCCCTGCTGCCACATTTCCGGGGGAAACTACGTTTACGCGGATGCCCGACGAGGCGTATTCCAGCGCCATACAGCGAGCAAAGTTTTCGAGCGCGGCTTTGGCAGAAGCGTAGGCAGGAATTTGCGTGTGCGGGACGCGGGCTACATAAGAAGACGTGAAAATGAGATGGCCGCGGGTTTTGCGTTTCATCCATTGCGCAAAGACGGCTCGCGTCAAGGTGACCTGCGCCAAAAAGTTGAACCGGAAGATGCGCTCGAAATCCGACTCCGAAGTCGAGGCGAAGGGATGCAGGCCGCAACCGCCCGCGTGTCCCAGCACGGTATCCATGGTGGGGAAACGCTCGAAGGAATCGTTCACCACCTGTGTGAGCTTGGCCGAGTCAGTCAGGTCGAGCGAGTGATAGACGAAACTCTCGTCTGGAATCTTCCAACTGCGCAGAAGTTCATGGGCTTCGTCTTCGCGTTTCAGGTCAATGAGAACCAGCGTCGCTCCCGCCGCGTTCAACCTCTTGACCATGTGCTCGGCGATCGCGCCCATCGCGCCGGTGATCAAAATAACTTTGCCAGTGAGATCGATTTGAATCATGGTTTTCGTGTGTGGCCGTGGCCGCGGCTTTACATAATTCCGTGCTTCTCGAATGCGGCAACGGCGCTGCTTCCCTCTTCCAACGCCTTTCGCACCAGCTTTTCGCCGCGGGCCTTTTCCAAAGCTTTGGTGAATACTTCGGTCGCAACCTCCACCGGGATCACGCAGACTCCGTCGATGTCTCCAAAAAGAAAATCTCCCGACCGGATGCGGACTGCGCCGATTTCGATGGCAATGCGAAAGTCGACTACTTTGTAACGCGGCGCGGAATCCTGTGCATACGAGCCCCAGCAGAACGCGGGAAAATCCAGTTTGAGGACTGCTTTGGTGTCGCGCAAATAACCATTCAGCACGGCCCCCGCGGCGCCAAGCTTGCGGGCGCGGATGCTCATCAGTTCGCCCCAGAGGGCGTTGCGCGGCGACGAGCCAGTGTTGACATAGATTTCGTTGGCCTTCAAATCGTCGAGAGCCTCGAGCATCAAGCCGAATGGCTTCTCCATGAGCTTGTTGTGCGTACCCGCGACCTTCTCTTCGAAGACGTCGACCGCGAGCACGGGCATGGCGCGTCCGATCAGGACCATGTCCGGGCGCAAGGCACGAATTTGCGGGGGCAAGAATTGGTGCTGCAGGCCGAGCTTATCCATCACATCGCCCACCACGCAGGTAAACAATTCCCGGCGGATGGTGGAGAAGAGTTCTTCGTCAGTTCGCCACAGGTTCATCAAGGTCCTCTGCTAATAGTTCCGTGAACCGCACGCGCGATTCGCTCAATGTGAGCTCGCCTTCCCTATCGGCGCTTTAGAACAATCAATTCCACACCCGGAGGCGGCAGCGGATTCGAGAGTTCCAGCTTTCCTCCGCGGCCGGTTTTTTCCTCGACCATCGCAAAATTCTGAGTGTTCGTAATGCGGAAGCGCTGGACGGAAAACGCGGCGTTGCCCCAGGGGAGATGATCGATCGTCAACGCATAGCCGCCGTTGTTTTCATAGTGGATTCCGGTCCTTCGGGGAAGGAACTTGAATTTGGAGAAGTCGACATTCAGAGCGGCTAGCACCGCAGGAGGCGGAGGCATTTCATGCGGCTTGTAGCCGGGCGGAATTTCATAATTGCTGATCAGCACCTGGACCGTCTTCCCGTCGGCGGATCGCCCGGCTAGCGCCGCGAAGCCAAGAGTATCGCTGCCGGTCAGGGTCAGTCGATCCGGCGTGTCGAGCATTGCGGCCATGGCTTTGTAAGCGTATGCCGTCTTGTAGTATTCGCGCTGCGGGCTGAAAAGTCCCATCCACGTGGCGTCTCCACGGTAGAACTGGGCATGATCAATGGAGGAATCCTGCAGATAAATCATGACCGCATCGATATAAGCGGCGTTTTCGGGGCCTTGCAGGATCTGCTTTTCGACATCGGTGAAATCGGCGCTCAGGTTCCATTCCGAAAGAATGCTTTCTGCGTTCTTGAATCCCTTGGCATCGAGCAGACTTCGAATTTCTTTTCCAATCCGGACTGCGTCGTAAGGATCGGCGGAGCCATCCGCATACGTATGCCAGGAATAAAAATCCAAGGGCACTTTGTGAGCCGCGCAGTAATCGAGGAAGCCTTCGCGCCAGGGGCCGCCGTCCGTTGGGATGGCCTTGGCATCACCGCCAACTTTCAGCGAAGGGTCTACGGACTTCAGCGCTCTCGCCGTTTTCTGATATAGCGAGTAGAACTGATCCGGCGTACCCGACCAGAAAGTTTCCGGTTCGTTCCAGAACTCCCAGTAACGAATGTGGTCGTGAAATCCATTTGCCCAGCCCTGGTTGTAGTGCATGGCAATGTGCTTCACGATGTCGGCGAATTTGTCGAGATCCGCGGGAGGATTGCGGTTAGCGCCCCAACTGCGGCCGATGCGGTAATAAACTTCGGCTCCCGTTTCACGGATTGCCTGGATGACTTTGTCGGTCGGTCCGAAGCGGTAGCTTTCCGGCTTCTGCGGGTCGGCGCTCCAGTCAGGAAAGATGATGCTTGCGTTCCCTGCCACAACCAGCTTCGCGCGCTGATCGTTATTCGGTACGAGCCAGGCGAGCAGCGGATCGTCGTCCTCGAACACGGAGTCGATTTCTGTTGGCCCCATGAAATCGTGCGTGCGCACCATGTCGATGCGCAGATCTTTATATTCGCTGACCAGGTTGGGCAGGCCCTCCATCACCGGAGTCGGCTGGCCGTTCACTCCCTGAAAGGAGCGAATGTGTCCGGTCACCTTGCCGGCGTCAACGTACACGGTCCGCGATTGCGCCGCTGCTGTGACGGATAACAGAACAACTAAGGCGAACATCAACAGCACGTCGAGATGAAAACAAACCGGATTTTGCGTTTTCATGGCTTCACTTCCGCGTTGGGTGCGAAGGCATCGACCAGTGACGTCACCTTGAGCGCCTGCTTTAATTGCTCGGCACTCAGCTTGCTGTGGATGGTGATGTCGACGGGTTGGCCTGGAATCAGGTCGAAATAGTTGTCGGAGAGTTCGGTTTCGGGGTCTCCGAAGGAAATATAGACGCTGCGGGCCAGCGCCCTCGATGTGAGCCGCAGCCGGTATGAGGAGCCGTCTGCCGCGAGTTCCGTGGCGATCTGCGGATCTGGCAGATGCACTTCCTTCGCCGGCGCGAAATAAAGGAGATTGCTCGACACCGTCTTTCCATCCACGATCAGATCGGTGATGGCGAAGATATTGGCGGCATCCGTGCCATTCGCATTGACGAATTCCGCGAGCGGGCGCTGCGAATAAATCTTGCTCGAGAGTTCAGGAATCTGGATCGCTTCCGTCTTATCGCTGACCATCGCACCGGCCAGAGTCATCAGGCGCACGCGAAGCTGGGCGCTGGTGGGCGTGGTCTTATCGGAGACGACATAAATGTTGAAGCTGCCATCTTCGACGTGCGGAGAGACCAGCAGCGGCGCATAAAAGCGGCGCGCGTAGTATTGCAAAGCCTTCCAGCGCCCGTAGTAGTCGATGCTCGACCACGACGCAACCGGCCAACAATCATTCAGCTGCCAGAAGATGGAGCCCATCGTGCGCGGCCGCTCGCGTCGAAGATGCTCCGCTCCAATTTTGATCCCTTCGGCTTGCAGCACCTGGCTGGCATAGAGGAACGATGCGAAATCCTTGGGCTCGGAATAGTACTTCAGCATGTAGTCGTGAATGATCGAGTTGCCTTCGTTGTTTTTCTGATGGGCCAGCATCACCGGGGTGAAGATGCTGGTGCGATCTTCGGGAAGAGTGAAGGCCTCGACGGTTGCCATCTCGGGGAAGGACTGGAATCCGAACTCGGTCATGAAGCGAGGGTGATGTTTTTCGTATTCACTGAATGGAACGCCCCCGTGCCAGACGCTCCAGTCGTGGAAATCGCCCGACTGAAATGACGGTGACGTCTCTTCATAATCCGAACTGGGAGAACTTGGCCAGTACGGCGTTTCGGGAATGAGACGATTCACGGTGCGCGCCAGAATGCCGCTGAAGATGGTGAGATAGTCCTGCCACATCTGCATGCGGGCCGCAGTGCTGAGCAGGTCGCGATCCTTCCAGTGAAAGGCCTCTTCCGTTTCGTTGTTGCCGCAAAAAATGATGATGCTGGGGTGATCGCGCAGACGGCGAACCTGGTATTCGGCTTCCTTTTCCACGTTCTGCTTCCACGCGTAGGTGCCGGGCTGCCAATCGTTGCCGAACATGAAATCCTGCCAGACCATGATGCCAAGTTCGTCGCACATGTCGTAGAACTCGTCGGTTTCGTAATAGCCGCCACCCCAGTGGCGGATCATGTTCATATTGGCGTCGCGCGCCGACTGGAGAATGCGCCGGTACTGCGCGGTCGTAACGCGGTTCGGAAAGCTGTCGAACGGAATGACGTCAGCGCCTTTGCCGAACACGGGAATGCCGTTGATGATGAACTCGAAGGAGCGGCCCCACTGGTCGAGGTCGCGGCGCAGAACGATGGAGCGCAGTCCGGTGCGAACCGAGCCTTGATCCTCGAGAACTTTGCCGACTTTCAGTTGAACGTTGAATTCGTAGCGCGGCTGGCCGCCGTATCCCACGGGATACCACAGCTCCGGATTCTCAATCTGCAGCGGGAAATCGAAGTGATTGATGCCGGGATGCAGGTCGACATCGAGTGAGGTTTCGGCTTTCTTGCCCTTGTGCGAATAGTCGAGCGTGAGTTTGCCGGAGACGTCGCTGGCGGCGGTGATTTCGACCTCGGCGGTCAGGTGGGCGACTTTCGCCGTCACGTCGCGTTGCGCAATATGCAGGTTCGAGATGCGAGCGTCGTTCCAGGCTTCGAGCTTCGCTGGGCGCCAGACGCCGCTGGTGACGAAGCGCGGACCCCAGTCCCATCCATATTCATAGGCCGCTTTGCGGACGTAGGTTTTTTCTTCCGTATGGGTGAACTCGCGCCACTTGTCAGAGGCGGCGACCTTGGCGGCAGCTTCGATGGGAGAAGGAAAAACGACGCGCAGTTGGTTCGCGCCCGACTGCAGGTAAGGCTTTGCATTCACGCGCCACTCGCGAAACATATTGTCGGCGGTGAGGACCAGTTTGTCGTTGAGGTAAACCTCGGCATAGGCATCGAGACCCTCAAAGACAAGTTCGACATTCTTGTGCGCAAGCAAGGCAGGCGCGGCCTGGACCGTCGTGCGATATTCCCAGCTGGCATCCTCGATCCACTGCAGCTTGGCTTCATTGTCGCGATAGAACGGATCGGGGATCATCTTGTTCCGCAGCAGGTCGAGATGAACATCTCCGGGAACCTGCGCGGGACGCCAGGTTGCGGCGGAACTGGAGGCATCAGTCAGCTGGCGAAATTCCCAGCCCGAGTCCAAAGGCACGACTTGTCGTTGAGTGGCTTGGGATTCAGCGGGAATCACGGAAAATATTGCACACAGAGCGGCACTAAGAAAAAACGCGAGTCTATGCATAACGGCTCCAGAGAATGAGAACTTGTTTTGGGATTGAGGCGCTCGCCTTGACGTGGGATTTTTGTGCGGCGAGCGGGTGTGGAAGGTATCCTGCATGAAAAGAATATCGGACCCGCCATCTTAGCTATCTCGGAGGGAAATGGGAAGGTGCTCGCCAAGTTTGCGACGGCGCGGTTTGGGTTTCGCTGTCTCGGATCGCGAATATATTATGGAAACCGCGTTCCGCGACGAGAGATAGAGGAGATAGGGTTTGAAAAAAGATTCGTATCACGGCATCGCTTTTAGCGATGCCGTGAACGCTGCGTATGGAGCGCCGGCTTAGCCGCAGCGGCTGAAGCCGGTTCCCTCTCTCGCGCTCGAATCGGCACGCCTAAAGGCATGCCCTGATACGAAGCACTTTCTCGAAATGCATTAGCCGCCGTCTTAACTTGTTGGTTCGTCAGGCGACTGGGGCTTCACCGACTGGAAGCGGGATGCGCTCGACGAACTGGCGCTGGTGCCAGTAGGGATAGATCGGGGTGGCTTCGCTGGCGGCGTCGAGAGCCTTGACTTGTTCGGGCGTCAAGTTCCAACCTTCGCCGCCGAGATTCTGGCGCAACTGCTCTTCATTGCGCGCGCCCAGAATCACGCTCGACACGGTCGGCCTCTGCAGAAGCCAGTTCAGGGCAACCTGCGGGACACTCTTTCCCGTCTGTTTGGCGATGACATCAATGGCATCGACCACCTTATATACGTCTTCGTTGGCAACCGGCGGACCGTTTTCGGCAGTGACTTTGAGACGACTGACCGCGGGCATGGGCTGTCCCCGGCGGATCTTGCCGGTGAGCCGACCCCATCCCAACGGGCTCCATACCAGCGCACCAACTTTTTCTTCGATCCCCAGCGGCATGAGTTCCCACTCGTATTCGCGGCCAATCAGCGAGTAGTAGACCTGGTGCGCGACATAGCGCGCCCAGCCGTATCGTTCCGAGGTGGCAAGGGACTTCATCAGATGCCAGCCGGAGAAATTCGAACAGGCGATGTAGCGTACCTTGCCGCTGCGCACCAGGGTATCGAGCGCTTCGAGCGTCTCTTCGACGGGAGTGAGGCCGTCGAATCCGTGCATGTGGTAGATGTCGATGTAGTCGGTGCCCAGCCGGCGCAGGCTCGCTTCGCAGGCGCGGACAATGTGATAGCGGGAGGAGCCGACCTCGTTGGGACCGGCTCCGAGTCGAAAGGTGGTCTTGCTGGAAATAAGGAGATCGTGCCGTTTTCCGGCGACGGCCTTGCCGAGAATCTCTTCCGCGAGTCCATTGGAGTAAACGTCGGCGGTGTCAAACAGATTAATTCCAGCGTCGACGCAGATGTCGACCAGCCGCCTCGCCTCCTCGACATCGGTGTGTCCCCAGGCGCGGAAGAACTCATTGCTACCGCCGAAAGTGCCGGTGCCGAAGCTGAGCGCTGATACCTTGAGTCCGGAACGGCCAAGCTGTCTGTAATCCATGATGCCTTCTCCTTGATATGAAGTTCCCTGCCTTAGATTCGGTTTGTGGAACGAAGTTGCGCTCTCCGCGGCAATTGCAGGCGCCGGACGAACGCTGCTATCGAGACAAGACCGTTATCGCCGGGGAGCAATCTTTGCGACCGGCTCGCACTGGCCCTCGTGGCCACGGGGCAGCCAGCAATCTTTGGTCGCGCGGCAATCCTGCTTCAGAGACTTGTTCCACTCGTGCCACCAGTGGCGGTTGGCCTTCATCGCGGCGTCGTCGGGTTTGACGCCGGCGTCGTACTCGCTTCGGTAATTGAAGGCCCCAATGGACTGCCAGTCCGCCAGCGGCATGTTTAATGAGTCGAACGCCGCGCGGACCTTGTGCATCCACTCCTCGAATGACTCAGTCATGAGTTCCATTCTCTCCGATCTAACGTCATTTCCGCCAATCCCGACCTTGCGGTGGAGTCGAAAGCCCAGTGGGCGGCGTCGTGCAGCAACGCGCGCCGAAGGTAGGTAGCGAGTCAGTTTGAACTTCGTCGGCTGTATGCTTATGGGAGATCCCTCGTCCCGCTGGTGAAAACGCGGGATGTCGGGATGACGCCTCCCGCGAAACTACCCGCTATGTGGTTTGCTCAACCATTTTTCGTCGGTTTTGCGGTTTTATAATGAAATCGCCTGGTTGGATCGAGTGCGTCAGAAAATCGAAAGGGGCGAAGCCATGAAAAATCTGACGAGTCGTATCGCGTTGGCTTTCGTGGTGCTGGCGCTGGGTGGGGCGAGTGTGATTGGCGCGGAAGCACAGACACAAAAGAACCCGGCAAAGGACAGCGGCCTTCAGTCCTACAAGATTGAAGTGCCGGGAACGAAGGAATGGGTCGACACGGGCGTTGATGTGCGAGGCGGCGCAAAGTTGCGCTTCACTGCTACCGGGCAGATTACATATCCTGCCGATCAATCCTACGGCGGAAAATTGCACACCGCAGGAGCGTTTGGTCCGGATGGGCTTCCGCGCGGATTCGCAGACCTGGTTCACTCGTACGCGGTCGGCAATGCCGGGCACGGCGCTCTGATCGGCCGCATTGGTGCGGAGTCATTCAGCCAGGCCTTCCTGGTGGGAGCGAGCAAGGAATACGAAGTACCGGTTGCCGGCCGATTGTTCCTGGGAATCAATCAAAGCGAAAGTGACGCCTCGGTCGCGACTGGCAGCTTCGAGGTGAAGGTTGAGGTTGTGGAAGTGGGTACGGGGGATGTTGCGGCTATCGGAGGCCCGGTCGAAAGCCGAGTGCCAGGCATCACACAAAATTTGCTGAGCAAGATTCCGCGCCGCGTCTCCGACCCCGCCAAAAATCCCGGTGACATGGTGAACGCGCTGATTGTGGGAACGCAGGAGCAGGTGGTTCAAGTGTTCACGGCCGGCGGATGGGTACAAGTCGACAAAACGGTGGGCAATACGGCATTGAATGCTTTCATTGGATCTTTAGAAAAGAAAGACTATCTGACGATGCCGATGAGCACGCTGTTTTTGTTCGACCGCCCGCAGGATTACGGGTTCGCGCACGCGGAGCCGGTCCGAGTGGCGATGTCGCGGAATCATCTACGCGTGTGGAAATCACCTTACGTTGTGGACGGACGCCCGCTGTGGTGCATCGCGGCGACGCACGATATTGGATTCGAGCGCGATCAGCGGAACAATGGCCTCACCCACAAAATTGACCCCGCCATTGATGGCGAACGCGAGTATGTAAATGGCACCCTCTCCGGTACCGGACTCGTGGTGCAGCGGGATCATGTCACTCCAGCCGATCCGCTAATCACTGCCAAGACGGCTACGGGCGGGGAGTTTCACTCCGACGGACGCATCCTGGTTCTTGTCCTGAAGAATGCGACAAACTAGTATCGTGTCCCACAAATTCGCAACATAAATTTGAATTGTCATCTTGAGCGAAGCGAAAGACCCATGCAGCGCAGATTCAATTACATGGGTCCTTCGCTTTGCTCAGGATGACAGGGTTCATTTATGCGACGAATTTCCAGGACACAGCACTAGAAGGACGATTCCTTGGCCAAGACATAACCGCCCTGGAGCGGTGCAGGTGACCAATCAACCGCGTCCATCTACTCCTTCCGGTTCTGGTTGCCGGCGCCGTGCATCGCCCCATCTAGGGGGCAAAGCGTGGGCAGTTCCGCGTTGTCCACGCGATGTGGGATTGGCTTCAGCGTCTTCAGGTAAGCAAAAATCCCCGCCAAATCCTCGTCGGTCATGTTACGCAGAACCGACCACGGCATGGTTTTGTTCAATTCGCGAGTTCCGACTACTCCAGTGCGCATGGCGCTGATGAACGTTGCCTGATCGTAGTAGGAAATTCCGGACGGACTGGGAGTGAGGTTTGCGCTGGCAACCGTACCCCAGGGTGCCTGGAAAACCTGCCCTCCTGAGAATTCCATTCCCGGGATCGGCACGTGGTGGTTGTCGACGGGGGTGTGGCAGTCTATGCAGCCGATGAGACTGACCAGAAATCTGCCGCGCTTCACGGGATCGGAAACATCGGGCGAGGGAACCGGAGTGGTGACAGGTTGCGGATCGTTCCGCATGATGTATTTCACCGGGAAAATAATCTTCGTCTGGGGAAGAACATTTCTAACCGGCGGCAGAGATCGCAGATACACGATAATGGAGGCCAGGTCTTCATCTGGCATATTGCGGTAATGGGCGAAAGGCATGATCCCGAAGAGAGCGCGACCGTCGCGGCCAATACCCTCGCGAATGGCGCGTGCCAGCATGTCGTCAGTCCAGTTGCCGGCGCCACTGTCTTTATCGGGGGTGAGATTGGGAGCAAAAACTTTGCCGGGGAGGTCCAAGTACGGAAGCTGCTGACCAGCCCCGGCCATCCCTGGGAGAATTGGGTCGTCCCGCTTGCTCCAATCATGCGGCGAATGACAGTAGAGACAGCCAATCGAAGTGGCCAGGTACTTTCCACGGTCCAGCCGTGCAGGCGTGACTTCGAACCGACGAGAGGTAAGCGGTCTCGACCGCGGGCCCAGAAATGCTCGCGGCCCGAGCACTTTTACCGCACCCACTCCGATCACAATAATCAGAACGGCCACAACCACGAGTAACGCTCGCAACGCGAGTTTCATCTAGAAATCCTCCGGAACAAGCCGACCACACCCGGCAACGTCCTGTGCAGGATGACGAGACCGGACAACAACGTGAGAACGATATACTCCGGGCCGTGCTTGGGGCAATACTGAACCGCGCGACGGATGCTCGGGGCGAGCGAATTTCGGTTGGGCGGGTTTCCAATCGCCTACCTCTTTATAGGCAGGAGGAGCCGGCGCAGGCTGCGGGTGATACTTGCGGCCAACCACGGATGCAGTCAGGTGGAATGCGGCTAGGGCGATCAGGATCCAACCGGCCGCCTTGCGGGAGCTCGTGAAGATCAGGTTTCGGGGCAGGCTCACTTGATATCTCCCGGCAATGTCGCTTGCACCATGTGAACTTGCTGTCCGGAAACGATCCAGTCGGGCGGATTGACAATGGCTTGATCGTTGGCCTTGAGGCCACGCCCCTCCGCAACTGATCCAGACTCTGCTCACCGCGAGGCTGCAATCAGAATTGCAGAAGACGCAACTACTGCAACGGGCGATGGAGGAGGACGATTCCCTCTCGACTGGCAACTCCGTCACTGATTTCACAATGGCTAAGTCTCGCCAATAACGATCAGTGCTCCAGATCTTGGACACCAAGCCATATTCAACGGTGCGTTAAGATCTTATGAGGAACGATGATTCCAAGCATTCGACTTTTGAAGGAGAGGTAAGTCAGAGTTGAAAACGATCCGGCTTTCGATTGCCATCTATGCTATTTGCCTGTTGAGTGTCGGAGTCTCGGCCCAGACGCCGGACTCGGACGTTCTCGCTCATTCACAATCCTGTTTACCAGCGAAATTGCACAAAATGTCACGGCAAGGCTGCTACGGGACGACACTTTGGGGGACCGTCGCTCACTTCCGAAAAGGTTACCGCCGCGTCCAGCGATGATCTGCGCAACATCATCGGCAACGGGAAAGGTCACATGCCCAAGTTCGCCGGAAAACTCACGCCGGAAGAAATCGATCAACTGGTCGCGCAGATCAAAGCTCTGGGCAAGAAATGAGCTCGTGCAAGAGCGCTCCCCGCAGTGAGGCGAATCAAGCCTAGGATTCTGCCGGTCCTTTTTTGCCGTTCGCCCGACTCTACGCGCGCAGCATCCGCCATCCGAGAGAGAGTCCTGCAGCCGCGAAGTCGATTGGAGATGATGCCCCAACGTGCAGGGCCAGCACGCGGGCAAACAGTCGCGGATCGGAACCGAAGGCACGCATTACGGTTTGGCGAAACGAGTTTTTCCAATCGAGCGCAAGCATGAGCCTGGCCATCAGCGCGGGACGAGTCGCCAGGATCCTGTGCTGGCGCTGGTATCGCTCCAGATCGTTGGCGACCAGGCACTCGGCCAACAACCTGGCTTGGGAAAAGCAAAGACACAAGCCTTCCCCGGTGATGGCATCGACGGCGCCGGAAGCGTCCCCCACCAGGCACACGCGATCTTTGTAGATGCGCCGCAGCTTACGGGTTGACGAAATCGCGCCTCGCTCTGCAGAACTCGGCTCCGCCGCGCCCAGCCGCGCAGCCAATTCTGGAAATGCTCCGAGAGCTTCGTCTAAACGTAGATCTGGAGAGCGGGAAATCAATGCGACGCAAACTTCGTCAGCGGCAATGGGGGTGGCATAGATCTGGCACTTTGGTCCCCAATGCAGCTCCATGCAATCGCTCCATGGAGCAATGCGATAGTGGCGTCGGAAAGCAAAGCGCGTTCGGTCGTAACTATAGCGGTCCAGCCCCGCCCATCGCCGGACCAGCGAGTGCCCGCCATCTGCGCCCACAACCCAACGGGAGCGCATAACCTCATTCCCCAACCGTACGCCTTCAGGATGCAAACCTGTCACCGTGGTGCGCCAAAGCAACTTCACTCCCACGGCTTCCGCGTGCGCAGCCATCGTGCGGTGAAGCACTGTGCGGCGTACACCCAGGCCGGTTCCTTGGGGAAAACTCGCGTCGACGCTCAGCCCGCCGCTGACGAAACGGATGCCGCGGAAAGGATACGAATCTTTTTGAGCGACCGAAATTCCTAATTGTCCGAGAGCCGCGAGGCCATCGGGCATAAGCCCTTCACCGCACGCCTTGTCGATGGAGGGCGAGGCACCGTCGGCGACAATCACCTCAAAACCGCGCTGCCTTGCGGCGATGGCCGCAGCTAAGCCTGCCGGGCCTCCTCCAATGATGAAAATATCCGTTGCCATTCGCATGGTCACAAGAAAACTTTTAGATGGATATGATGGAGCAAAGTTGTTGCGTCAGGGAACCAGAGCCCTCCGGGCTAAGCCCAGTGCTTCAGACCAGAACGGGCCGGGATGATGAGCCAGTTCAACCACCTGGCGGACTGCCGATATAAATTCGGCAATCTGTGATGCAGACACTACCAACGGAGGAGCGACCTTCAGCACCATGAAGTTGTTTCCGCAGATCTGAGTAAGGATGCCACTATCCCGAAACAGACGCATGACCAGAATCTGTCCGAACATAGCAGGATGGATCTTGGCAAATGCTTCGAATGGAACGCGCAATGCGAGACGTTGCGGAGATGTGAACTCGATTCCGCTTAACATCCCTTTACCGCGTACGTCCTTCACCATCTCGTATCCCGAAAGGGCTTCGGCGAGTTGTTCTCGCAATTCCGTCCCCAGGTGCAAAGCGCGGTCACCGAGGCATTCGCTTTGGAGCACATCCAGAGTCGCCAGGCCGGCGCGCATCGACAAACTGTTTTCGCTAAAAGTGGACGCGTGGACAATCGAGCGCTTGAAAGAACTGAAAACCGACTGATGCACGTCATCCCGCATCAGCACAGCACTCACCGGAACCAGGCCGCCGCTCAAGGCCTTCGCCAGTACGACAATGTCAGGTTGAATGCCAAAGTGATGCGAAGCCAGAAAGGGGCCGGTACGAAACATTCCCGTCTGCACTTCGTCTGCTACCAGCAAAGTTCCGTAGCGCCGGCACAGTTCTTGCGCTTCCCGCAGATAACTTTCACCAGGGACCTGAATTCCGCCTTCCGCTTGGATTGGTTCCACAAAGAATGCGGCATGACGCCGCGATGCTAACTCGATCTCGAGAGCCTTCAAGTCGCCGAACGGCACCATCGCCGTGTCAGAAAGAAGCGGCCCGAAGCCTTTCCGCCAGTAGTCGCCATCGGTGAGTGAAAGAGCACCACAGGTGAGTCCGTGAAAGGCTCCCTCGCACGCCAGCAAACCTGTGCGCTCGGTGTAGGCCCGGGCAAACTTGATCGCAGTCTCGATGCCTTCGCTTCCGGAACTCGCAAAGAACACTTTCGAAATCCCGCCTCCCGCGAGGTCACAAAGACGCTCTGCCAGTTCGCCCGCAAGCTCAGGCACGTTGCTTTGCAACATCACTGGTCCCGTCTTGTCCAACTCGTCTTTGAGCGCGGAGACGATCATGGGATGATTGTGCCCCGCATTGTGGACGCAGTAGCCAGAAAGAAAATCTAATATCCGCCGCCCGCCCACAGTGTAAAGTTCTGTTCCCAGGCAGCATTCGTAGCTGACATTCATTTCGAGTAAGCTGAGTAGCTTGACCCACGGAGGATTCACATAGTCAACGTAGGCATCGGTGCGGAGACGTTCAGGTGTTCGCATCATCAATCGGAAAAAACCATCGAAAGCAACAGAAGGCTGATTTTTACACTAACTGCTGCAACGTAATTTCGGGGAGACGCCGAAGAATGTGGCGTTCCTGGTGTGATGCGGGTGGCTTCGGAATTGGTTGTAAGGGGCCCAGAACTCGACTTGAAAATGCCCCCTTGCGACTTTATGGTTTCTTCGCGGGCAGGTATTTCTTTTCGATGGAAGCCACGACAACGTAATTGGGATCCACCATCTCGTTGAGGTGTATCTTCCCTACTTGCGACAGTAGTTCGTAGGCGTCTAATTCCGACAAGCCATAGTCTTTGTGGATCCAGTGCACCAACTCCGTGAAGGCAATGCGCAGGGCGTCGTCCAGCGGACGATACGCTCCAACCGTCATAATGGCATCGTCATTTTCAAACTGCGGCCAACTGATGGTCCGGCGTTTCATCACAGTAAGCTGCACTCGCGCCTTTAGCGGCACTTCAATCGCCGTGCCCGCAATCTCGCCATCGCCCATGGCAGCGTGGCCGTCGCCGATATACAACAAGCCGCCTTTCACGTTCACCGGAAAGTACACGGTATTGCCCACGCTGGCTTCGGGAGAATCCATATTGCCGCCGAATTCCGCCGGCACCACCGAGGTGCGCGCCTCGCCCTCCGCCGGTGCGACCCCAATGCAGCCGAAAAAAGGATGCAACGGAATCTTCACCGAGAAATCGGAATCCAGCGCCTTGAAGGTAGCCGCGTTAGCCGCATGATCGATGCGATAGAACCAGATCTTTTCGGGCAAGGGCGGATGCAGCATGGGAGTGTAATTCGTCTCGTTCAGCGCGCCAAATCCAGGGGCGAACGCGCCCACGCCGATGTCGCCGTCCACCTGCAGGTCAAGAATCTTCACTGCCAGTGTGTCTCCCGGTTCTGCGCCCTCCACATAAAACGGCCCGGCCAGCGGATTGTCGCCCTTCACCATGCTCAACGTATCTCCGGGCTTGCGCAGCACGTTGCCAAAGCAGTCCAGCGTGTTCGTGTCGAGAATGTCGCCGGAGTGCAGCCGCGCTACCGGCGGCGCCTTCGCAAAGAGGTATTTCACATTGTCGATGCTGGTGTTGTAGTGAACGACATTCTGCGCGAGCGCCGAACCAGCAAGTAGTGCAAGAGCAAGAAGACGAGGCATTACAGGACCCCCTGATGGGCTGCGACTATTTTCAGAGCAACGAAAAGTGTTTCTACTCACTTACGGGGCGCTAAGTTTAGCACAAAGAGCAATCGAACTTTGGGGCTGGTTTCCGAATCGGTATGGTGCAGTTTGAGAAGATTCGTATCAGGGCATCGCTTCAGCGATGCCGCAACATCGGGAAATACGAGCGGCTTTAGCCGCTGGGGTTAGGCCGCACTGGCAGCGGCTCAAGCCGGTCATTTGCTCGCGCTTTGGCACGCCTGAAGGCGTGCCCTGATACAAAGCTCTTCTACAAATCTCTTCTACAATCTCTTCTAACTGCACCACCACCCCCGAATCGCATTCGGAGCCACCTGCGGTTTCACTGCAGATTTTTCGGCTTGCCTGGTCAATTCGATGACATCAGTTCCTGCACGGCGCGGTAGCCTTGATCGATAGCCTGATCGGTGTAGGCGGCAGCGGCGGCGTCGGAATTGGCGATGGTAATTCGTCCGTGGCGCTGGCGCGCGATGTCGCAAGGGCGCTGGCCTGCGGGCCAGTCCGGATCCCACAGCGGGTTGTACTCGTAGGCATAGCCGTGAGGCCAGCGGTTCACGGTGATGGCGTCGATGTCGCGCGCAGGATCAAATCCGCCTTCACCGAGCACGCGTTCGAGTTGGTCGCGGATATTTCGCTCGAAGGTTTCAAAGGGAGTGGCGAGCAGTTCGTAGTGTCCGGCGCGCTGTTGCTCGCGGGCGGGCAGGCCCGGCTGGCAGGGCGTGCGCAACATGCGCACCAGGATCGGCTCGTCGGGAGAATGCGAACACTTGTAGTCTCCGATGTTCACTGGCTGATCGAGATTCACGGAAGAGTGATACATGCCGGGACAGGACGCGCCGCGAATGCCCAGCTTGTGAAATGACGTCCAGTTCTTGATGGAGACGACGGTGTAGACCAGAGGAACCTTCACGCCGTAGTGCAGCGCTTCTTTTTGCTTTGCTGGCAGTTCCTCGCACAGATAAGGAATAACCATGTTCCAGCAGGCGAGGACAATGCCTTTGCCGCGCACCGTGTAAGCCTTTTTGTCACGTCCGTAGATGACTTCCACTTCCTTCGCGGACGCAGCATCGCCGATGTGGCGCACTCCCACGACGGTGCTGCTGAGGCGCATACGGACGGGCGAACCATTGCGATCGAGACGAGCATAATTCACGTTGGCGGTGACGATGTCTTCGGCGGTGTTGCCGGGAATCGAACCGGGGAATAACGATCGCACCAGCATGCGCGCGATGGAGGCGTTGCCGTCGGGAAAGTGGAAGTGATAGCGCTCTTGCGGCGTGACTTCGCCGAGCGCGGTGAAGCTGAGTCCCTTCGACGGAACGCGGTCAAGATTCAGGCCCTGGAATCCGGGAAAATTGATTGCCCAGCAATCGAGCGCGGGAACGGCATCGATCCCGATTCCGTAGAGCCCGTGAGTGCGCGTCTGGTAGAACGGGATCACATCGGGATGGGCCTTCACGACATTCAGGACAAAGTCTTTGTAGCTCATGCGCGCGAGGCGAGCCTTCTTCTCTGCCTGCGGCACGCCCGGCATATAGTCGACTTTCTCTTCCTGGATGCGCGCGATGTCGCGCTGAGCGTCGGCCGAGAGCGGAGTCTTGGCCAGGAATTCCGGCCAAGCCTTGCTGCTCGACGCAGGCGGGGCGCCGTAAAAGCCGCCGGGCAGGCCCGCGACGAGACGGTCGACGCCGAATGTTTCCTTGTCAAAAAAATAGCTGCCCCCGAGACCACGGTAGACCTCGCGGTCCATGCCCTTTTTTTCCAGCGCGGGAGGATCGATGCCAAGTTCGGTGAGCAGACCGCGCGCTTCGTGGCTGTAAGGGAAAGGGGATTCAATCGCGACTGTACCGCCGTTAGCGAGCAACAGACGTCCACCGGGACGAAACTCGTTGCGCTTGGCGTGACCGCCGAAGTCGTCGTGGTTGTCAATAATAAGGATGCGAGCCGAGGGCCCGGCTTGCTTGCGGTAGAAGTAAGCGGCGGCGAGCCCGCTCATGCCCGCACCCACGACGATGAGATCGTAGGTTTCACGCGTATCGATGGGCGTGCCCGCAGTCTGCCAAAAGGTGCCGTCCCGCAACGCGTGCGCCACTTCGAACGATCCGGGATGACTGCCGCGCATGCCGGTGAGCGCGGGAGGATCGTATCCGGGCACATCTTGTGCAAAGTGCGACGTCTCGGCAGCTTGCGCGAGACCCGGCAGCCACGCGCTGGCAAGCGTGGCGCCGGCTCCCACGGCAATTCCATTCAGAAAATCCCGACGGGTAATATCGCGGTAGATGCCGAGTTCGCGATCGCGGGCATGGTTGGCTTGATCCTTGTTCATTGAGTGCTATGCCTTGGAAGGTGCTTTGTTGGGGCTGCCAACGATCTCCGAGACAGCGCGGTAGCCCTGATCAATGGCGATGTTGGTGTAGGCGTGGCCATCGGCGTCGGAATTGGCAATGTGGATGCGGCCGAACGGCTGGCGGCCGATCACGCAAGGACGCTCGGAAGCCGGCCGGTCAATCGGTTCGAACAGCGCGTTGTACTCGTAGGCATATCCGTGCGGCCAGCGGTTGACGGTGATGGCTTGCACGTCGCGAGCGGGATCGAAGCCTCCAGCAGAAAGCATGCGTCCCAGCTGATCGCGGACATTGCGCTCGAAAGTCTCGAACGACGTGCTCAGCAGTTCATAGCGTCCGGCGCGATATTGATCTTTGCAGGCAAGGCCGGGACTGCACGGAGTGCGCAGCAGATGCAGCACGCAGGACTCCTCGGGCGAGCTGGGAAATTTGTAGTCACCCATGGAGACGGGGAAATCGAGAGTGACATTGCTGAAATACGCGCTCGGCGCATAGACCCCGTTGATCCTGAGTTTCTGAAAAGATTTCCAGTTACTGATTTGAACATTGGTGTAGACCAGGGGAATCTTCACGCAGTAGGCGAGCGCTTCTTTCTGCGTGGCGGACATCTCCGGGCAGAGGTAGGGAATGACCATGTTGTAGCAGGCGAGCACGCACTGCGGCGCGCGGACCCGGTGGGTCTGGCCTCCGCGAACGTAGGTGACTTCGATTTCTTTTGCAGTTGCGGGATCACCAACGTGCCGGGCGTGCACCGCCGTGCTGTTCAGGCGAAGGCGCACGCGAGAGGAAGGATCGTCGAGGCGGGCATAGTTGGCCCGCGCGGTGACGATGTCTTCCATCGTGTTGCCGGGCAGAACTCCAGGCACCAGCGAGCGCACCAGCATTCTGGCGATGGAAGCGTTGCCGTCGGGAAAATGGAAGATATACGGCTCTTCCTCTTCCTGATCGTCTTCGCGATGGCGCTTGGGCAGCGTGATGCCCTTGAATCCGGGATAACCGTAGCGGGCGCAGTCGTAGGCCGAAACGGCATCGATCCCCACGCCGTAAAGATCGTGAGGCGCGGTCTGGAAAATTTTCGCTACGTCCGGATGCACCTTGACGTAGTTCAGCAGGAAATCTTTGTAGCTGGTCTTGATCAGCTTGGCGCGCTTCTGCTCGGGAGTGAGTCCGGGAAGGTAGTCGACTGTCGTTTCCTGAAGACGCAGGATGTCGTGCTGCGCGGCTTCGGCGATGGGCAACCGAGCCACTGTCTCTGCCGTGAAAGTCGGACCGAAGTAGTGCAATCCGGCTTCGGGCACGAGCTTGTCTACGCCAAAGGTCTCTTTGTCGAAGAACGTGGCCTCAACCAGGTTCATCGAATCGTACAGCTTCTGGTCGTAGTACTTGTAAAAGCGCTGCACATCGATTCCAAGTTCCTGGAGGAGACCGATCGCCTCTTTGCTGTAGTGGGCGGGCGCCTCGATGGATTGAGTGCCACCGTAGCCGAGAAGCAGGCGATTGCCGGCGTGAAACTCGTTGCGCTTGGCGTGTCCGCCAAAATCGTCGTGATTGTCGAGCAGCAGGATGCGAGCATTGGCTCCGGCAGCTTTGCGGTAAAAATAAGCGGCAGCCAGACCGCTCATCCCGGCGCCAACGACGATCAGGTCGTAAGACTCATCGTCAGCAATCGCATCGGGCCATTCCTTGCCATCGCGCAGGGCGTGGGCGACCTCCCAAGATCCGTCGTGGCTGCCGCGCATTCCGGTTTTCGCAGGCGGATAATAATTGGGATCTTTTTCGGGCGCAAAGGGAGACTGGGGAATGCCGAAAGCCTCGACCCACACCGGGTTCCCGGCCAGCAGCGAAGTTCCGACAGCGATGCTCACGCCGTTGAGAAAATCGCGCCGCGTGATGTTCTGCTGCATGCCCAGTTCGCGATCTCGTTTTTCCTGACTCATCGTTTCCTCATGCGGATACCGAAATCATGATTCGTAAACCCACTTGCCGCCCACCATCGTGCGCTCCACCGGAATCGTGACCAGCGCGGAAGAATCTTCTTTGAAGGGATCGCGGCCGAGCACAACCAGATCGGCCAGTTTGCCGGGCTCGATCGAGCCCTTCAGATTTTCTTCGTAAGAAGCGTAGGCGCCGTTCATGGTGCCGACGTAGATTGCCTCTTCGACGCTGATGCGCTGGTTGGCGCCCCACACGTGGCCGTTCATATCGGTGCGCGTGACTTCCGACTGCAGCGCCATCATCGGCGGAAATTCTCCCGGCGGATAGTCGGAACCTTGCGTGGGCCGCAGGCCAGCGTCGATAAAAGTGCGCAACGCAAACATGTGCTTCAGGCGCTCCTCGCCGTAGTACTGCATCTTTTCACCGTGGTAATAAACGTAAGTCGAGAACGGAGCGGGGATCGCGTTCAACGCCTTCATCCGCTGGATAATCGAATCGTTGATCAGGGTGCAGTGCTCGATGCGGAAGCGCGGATCTTTTCGCGGGATTTCGCGATTGATGCGCTCGTAGACGTTCAATACTCTCTCGATCGCGACGTCGCCATTGGCGTGCGTCCCTAATTGCCAGCCCGCGGCATAGGCCTTGTGTCCGTACTCGTAGAGCTCTTCTTCGGTCGCCGAAAATGTTCCGTAGTCATTGGGATGACCGATATATGGTTGCGAAAGCCGCGCGGTACGTCCTGAGATAGCGCCGTCGGCTATCTGCTTCATGGCGCCCACGCGCACCCACTCGTCCCCGAAACCTGTTCTCACGCCCGCGGCGATCATGCGATCAATCCAGGCGTAATAAATGAAGCAATAGACGCGGAAGAGCAGGTCGCCGCTGTCACGCGCGTCCTGGTAAGCCTGTAGAGTCTCGGGGCTGCCGAGCGCATCGCCGACGGAGGTGATCCCCGTCTTGGTCATCATTTTCGCGATGAGCTTTACGCCTTCCCGATAGTCATCGCGGGTATAAGTCGAAGGAATGACTTTGTCGAACGCCTCGATGGCGCGCTCGTTGATGCGGCCATCGAGATGGCCGGCGGCATCGTGCTCGAATTGCCCGCCGGTGGGATTGGGCGTAGTGTCGTCAATCTTCGCGAGTTTCAAGGCCGCTGAATTCGCGAACGCTTCATGGCCTCCGCGGTGGGTGACCAGCACCGGATGGCCGGGAACGGCGGCATCGAGATCTTGAACGGTGAGCTTGCGCCCATCGGAAGTTTTGGTGTCGTCGTATTTGAAACCTAGCACCCACTGGTCGGGAGGAGTTTTCGCCGCCCGCTCGCGCAACGCCGCCTGGATTGCTGCGATGGACCGAAGATCACAATCGACCTGGCGGAGATGCAACCGTCCGGCCTCGGCTGGATGAGTGTGCGCATCAATGAAACCGGGCAGCACCGTTTTCTGTCCGAGATCGATCTTGCGGGTGCGGGTGGAGGCGAGATGCAGGACATCGTCGTTGGAGCCAACGGCGAGGAACCGTCCTCCACTGATGGCCACGGCCTGCGCCCGAGGATTGTGGGAATCCACCGTCCAGAAATTTCCGTTGTAGAGAATGAGGTCGGGTTCGGTCTGCTGGAAGGCCCACTTTTGAGAAGCATCCGCCGCGGAGAATTTGGAGACCGCCGGCAGTGCTGCTGCACCGGTTGCGAGAGCCGCGCCGCTCAGGAAGCGCCGGCGCGTAAAACTGTTTTTCACTGGCGAATGGGGCTTGCCGTTGTCGTCTCTCAATGATCACCTTCCCGAAGGTCGAGCTTCCTGTGCTGCGAACGAACTGGCTGCAACGTAAACGACTCGCCGCGCAGACTGCTCTCTGAATTTTGCCACGCTTCAGAACGTCAGCCGCAGAGCCAGTTGCAGGATTCTGGGATCGTACGTTGTGGAGACCAAGCCGAGAGATTGCGAGCCCGCGTTGGTGCTCCCAGGATTCTTGAACTGCGTGTGATTCAGAATGTTGAAGGCCTCGACCCGGAAACCGAGCTTCACGCTTTCGCCGACCAGGTTCGTATTCTTCTCCAATGCCAGATCGAAGTTCGCGCGGTCCGGCCCCACGAATGAGTTTCTGCGGAAGGTTCCGTAGAAACCCAGCGGACAATTGCCGAGGCCGATGCAGGGATCGAGTGCGAAGTCATTCGGATTGTAAAAGTAATTTCCTGTCAGACCGTTGATGGTCTGCTGGTGCCGCGGATCGAACGTCTGCACGTGACTGGTCAACTGGTCGGGACGAATCAGTTGCGGATCACCCGCTCCCGAAGGCCCGGGAATCTGCGGCTGGGGACTGCCCAGGCCTGCATTCAAGTCGAGCGGAATGCCGGATTGAATAAAGAAAATGGGATAGAGACTCCAGCCGTGGGTCAGGCGCTGGGGACCGGTAGCCCACAGATTCGCGAATGGCAAATCCCAGCCTCCGCTGAACACGAGGCGGTTTCTCATATCAAAATCCGAATTGGAATAGAGCACGTGCCGGTTGTAGTAAGGGATATTCGACGTGCGCTGGTTGAATCCCGAACCGTTGTCGAGATTGTGCGACCATGTGTACGCCAACGTGAAAAACATTGAACCGATGGATCGCACAGCTCCCATTCTCTTGGTAAGGCTGGCCTCGAAGGCATCGTAGTTTGCGTTGTTCAGGCCGGCGAAGCTGTTGGGAAGCGGAGCGAAACCGGTTGCCGCTGTGAGTCCCTCCTGCACATTGATCAGCCGGTTGGTGGTTCCGGGAATGATGGGATTGATATCGGACCAGGTGAGCAGTTTGTGGGACGAACTTCCCAGGTAGCCAATCTCCGCCATGAATCCATTCGCCAGTTGCCGTTCTACCGTCAGGTTGTACTGGTAAATGTACGGCGTCTTGAGGTGCGGATCGACAAACAGATCGCCGTAGCCAAACGGCAAGTATCCAGCCGCGCCGAAGGGAAGATTCTGCGGGGGCGGCGTAGAGGGGAATGGATCGGGCGCACCTGCCGTCTGAAACGGCAGAGACATGGCCGTGTTCTGCGCATTGTTCGGAGGAGGCGAGAAGAAAAGGTCGGTCGACGACCACCACGGCAGAACACCGTTGTTCCAGTCAGACATCCATCCGTTCAGAGTGTCGAAGAACATGCCTACACCACCACGAACGCTGGTCTTTCCATTGCCGAACGGATCCCAGGCAAAACCGAAACGCGGCGCGAAATTCTTGTAGTCGGGGAAATACCAGCCGCGTGGCGCTCCGGGATCGCCGGGAACAACCAGGCCCAGGGGCGCATTCTGAAAACGCTGTGACTGCAGCCCCTGGATGATGCTGTAACTGTGCCCGTGAATGTCGGTTTCCGGGCTGGTGTATTCATAGCGAAGACCAATCGTGAGCGTGAGGCGCGGCGTCACTTTCCATTCGTCCTGAATGAAGGCCGCCGTCTGTTTCTGGTGCTCGTTGTTATTTCCCGTGGGAAATTGCAGGTATTCATCGGGCGCGCCAAACAGGAAGTCCGCGAGGTCATTGCCGGAACCGACACCGGTTCCAGCCCCATAAAAAAGGAACCAGCCGTTCGTGGCATAACTATAGACCGAATTCTCTTGTAGGAATGCGAACCTGCCGCCCGCCTTAACGGTGTGCCGTCCCCTGGTCCAGGCAAGTGAGTCCGACACGGCGTAAGTGTTGTCCGCCTTCTTGCGAGGCACGTTTTCGTTGAACCCGAGGTTCAGGCCGCTATCGAACAGATTGATGATGGGCGGAGCATAGGGCAAGTCGGAGTTGATTTGGATGCCCAAGGCAGCCGGATTCGGAGGATGACTTGCCGGCGTTGACTGCTGGAAGAATCGGGCCGCGGTGGCGTGGAACTCATTCAGCAATGAAGCGGAGATCGTCTTGGTATAGCCGATGTTCAAGAACTGGTTGGTCGTCGATGTGCTGTCTGGAAATCCACCGACGCTCGGGTCTCCGCCATTCGCGGAGAAGGGAGAGAGAATCGGCTCCTTGGCGGAACCGATGGTGACCGCGATGCGGTCGTTTTGTGTCGCATAAAAATCGGCTTTGCCCGTGTATTCGTTAACGTTGTCGGTTGAGCTGCCCCGGGGAAAGAGCTGCCCGCTGGGAGACGTCGGAACCAAGCCCGCTGCAATGAAGGCTTGCGTGACTGGATCGATCTTCGCCGGATCGATGATTGCGTTCGCAGGATTTCCTCCCGCCGGGACGAAATAGGGATTGTTTGCCAGGAAGGCAGCCACGTTGGGATCGGGCCCCCTCGCCCCGGCTTGCGAGAAGTCGCCAGTAAGCTCCGCCGGCGTGTAGGTCGTGACCACAGTTCCGTTCAACAAGGCCGATTGGCGTTGCCCCTGATATCCGAAAAAGTAAAAGACGCGGTCTTTCACAATCGGGCCGCCGACCGTGCCCCCGAACTGGCTGCGCTTCAGTACTGGACGAGGCTGCCCATTAAGATTGTCGAAGAAATCGTTGGCGTTGAAGGCGTCGTTTCGTAAATATTCAAACAGACTCCCGTGGATGTGATTGGTGCCTGACTTCGTAACCACGCTGACCGTGCCCCCGCCATTGCGTCCGTACTCCGCCGTGTAGTTGTTGCTCAGGATGCGAAACTCGGCGATGGTATCGGGATTCGGATTAAACACGACGCTGTTGCCGGTGACGGAATCATTGGTGCCGCCGTCGAGCAGATAGCTCACCGCATCGGCGCGGCCTCCGGCCACGGTGAACTGCCCGCCGCCGTAGCCTGCTTCGGGCGCCGGCACGACGCCGGGTTGAGTCAATGCCAGGTCCAAAACATTGCGGCCATTGAGCGGCAGATCCTGGATGGGCGCGCCGCTGACCGTGCCGCCGACCGTGGGGTTCACCGTTTCCACCTGCGCCGCTTCCGACTGTACCTGGACGGTCTCTGTGATCGCCCCAACTTTCAGATGGACGTCGATGCGCAACGATTGGCCGATGGAAAGTTCCTGCGCCTCGTTGACTACTTTGTTGAATCCGGCGGCTTCCACCGCGACCGAGTACACGCCAACGGGAAGATCCAGCACCTGGTACGATCCCGCACTGTCAGTCACGGTATTCCAGCGAGCATTGGTGGCGGTGTTGACGACGGTTACCCTCGCCCCGACGACTGTCGCACCCTGGACATCGGTGACGGTGCCAATCACACGGCCGTTCGTGTTTTGCGCAAAAGAGGAACCCGCCAACGAGGCGATCAGAGAGAGGAAAAGCAACGCACGGAAGGAGCGCTGCAAACAAGCAGAAAGCGACGAGGTAACGGTGGTTGGCAACAACATGGCTCTCTGGGCCTCCTGGAACGCACGGTTCGATCGACTGCGGGATCACGAAGAAGTCCGTGTCAGTGAAAGGCGCGCCGACCGTCAGGGAACCAGGCAATGGCCGCGGAAAACGTGGAAGCTCGCGGAGGCGTCCCCCTCAGGTCTTACGCCTCACAGCAGACTCCGACATGAACCAAAAAAACGCAACACAACCTTACGATAATTGTGGAAGGTTAGGCAGCATCGCAGACGTTGTCAAGCATTATTATTTTCGGCATTATTATTTTCGGGTTCCAATGCTGTAGGTTTAAGTCACAAGCGCCGGTGATCACAATCGCGGCCTCAGGTTCTTCGTCCCATTATGCTGAGAATGGATCCGAAGGTTCCGCTTATGGCGGCGACTGGTTGGCAACTGAACCGCTTCGAGCGATTCCTGTTCAGGACGGCGGTCGTCCTTGCAGGACTGCTCATCATTGTGCGCATCGGCGCGATGCTAGGACTCACCATTCTTCGGCACCTCCGTTGAACTGCTCCTTTCCCGAAAATACGTTCGGAGTCCCCCGATCTACGTCTAAAATAGCCTTCAATTGCGCAATCGAAAGCTGTGGAATGATTGTCTACCTGGAGAGTCCGCATGTCGTTTCGCTCTGTCTTCATTGCGGTCGTGATCGCCTTTGCCCTGATTTTGGGCGCGTTTCTGATAAACCGTGCAAGGCCCAGGGTCGAAACCGAACAACCGACGGCAGCTCTCGTCCGCGCCACCGGAAAATGCGCGGAATGCCACCTGAGAACCCAATACTCGGTCGTACATGAGTACGAAATGAGCATGCACGCGCAGAGGGGCGTGAACTGCCTGTATCCGAGTCGCTTGCGACAGTGCCTTCTGTCGGTATAATATCGGTTTTCGTCAACTGATTCAGACTATGATCGGGAATTTCGGCGCAGAGGTCTTAGAACGGCATCGAGAGCTCTATTCGGGCTTGATCCGCCTACATGTGCTGCATCATGCCGTCCAAGAACCGATTTTTGGGCTCGGCATGATTGAAGAATTGGGACGCCATGGATACAAGGTCAGCCCTGGGATGTTCTATCCACTGCTGCACTCGATGGAGAAGAAGGGCTTGCTGCGCTCCTGGCCAGGACGTACGCGCAACGATAGGCGAGTGTACCGCGCTACGGCACAGGGCCGGAAGGCCCTGGCAGCGGCCAAACAGCGTGTACAGGAACTATTCAGCGAACTCTTCGAGGAAACAGTGGCTGCCGGGCGAGTGCGGAATGGTGGCAAACGAGAGCGTATGACGTATTACAAGAAGCTTTCGAACCATAAGCGCGAGGAGTCAGGGTTGTGAGGAGCGATTGTGGCATCGGCATCCGGAGAGCGCCCGCGGTCGCACTTTTCCTCGTTGTTTTGATGTCCGCACTGTCGGCAGCTCAGGCAAGCAACTCCGGACCAAGGGCGCTGACACTCGATGACGCGGTGAGCTATGCCCTGCAGCACTATCCGGCAGTGCGCGCCTCGCTTGAAGAACTACACGCAGCCCATGCGGGCGTGAGCCTTGCGCGAGCTCAGTATTTGCCTGCTTTAAGCGGAGTCTATCAAGACAGCCGCGCCACTCAGAACCAGGTTCCCGGAATTTGGCTAGGCACTCCTATGACACCAACGGTGGAAGGTCCGACTGGCGGCGCCAGTGGACAAAGCTACTGGGGAAGCCAAGCGGCCGCTCTGTTTTCCTGGGAGCCGTTCGATTTTGGACTGCGGGGCTCTATGGTGGGGCAAGCGAAATCGGCGGAGGTGAAATCGGCAGCTGATGTCGCTCGGACGCGACTCGAAGTGGCGACCGCGGTCGGCAACTACTACCTGATGGCGGTCGCGGCCGAGTTGGGGACAAAAGCCGCGCAAGCGAACCTGAATCGGTGGCAAGTTTTCGATCAGTCGGTTCGCACGCTCGTGGACAATCAGTTGCGTCCCGGAGTGGATGCTTCCCGCGCCGATGCACAACTCGCGCTGGCCAAAACTCAGTGGTATCAGGCGCAGCAGGTGGAACAAAGCTATCTCGCGACGCTGGCCGCACTGATGGGAATGGCTGGGACGGAGATCCGACTAGTCACGGGAACTCTGGCTTCCCTTCCCTCGTCTGACTCTCTGCCGAATGTGGCTCCCGCCGAAAATCCGATCGCTCGCGAACAGATGGCGACCGTGCAGCAGGTTCAGGCGCAGGAAAAGGTCTTGAGCAAGGCGGATTATCCGCGACTGTTCCTTCAGGGCGAAGGCTTCGCACGAGGCAGTGAAGTACCAGCGAACGGCTCATACATCGGCAATTGGAACGGCCTGGCTCCGGGACGAAGCAATTGGGTCGCCGGCATCACCGTGCTCTTTCCAAACGTATTCGACTTCAAAGGTTTGAGCGCGCAAAAACAGATGACCAGGGCGCACCAAAATTCCCAGCGTGCGCTTTATGACAAAACCATTCAGGATTTGACCGGACAAGCGCAGGTCGCGCTGGCCGCGCTCAAAAGCGCAAAACTGGTGGCGGAGCAAACTCCGATTGAACTGAGCGCAGCCCGTCAATCGGAGAACCAGTCGCGAGCCCGGTATGAGGCGAGTCTGGCGACGATGGTGGAAGTGGCCGATGCCGAGGGATTGCTGGCTCGCGCGGAAACCGACGATGCCACCGCTCGGGTGAACGTGTGGCGCAGTCTGTTCGGTTTGGCATCAGCACAGGGCGATCTGCAGCCCTTTTTAGACATGCTGAGAGCCCCGGGCCATGACGGCCCATAAGCATGCGAATGGCATAGAGGAGCGAGTTGCATGTGGCTAATCCGGATGGCATTGCGGCGTCCGATCACGGTGATTGTGATCGTGGCCGCGCTGGCGCTCTCTTCCATTCTCGCGCTGCTGCGCACCCGCATCGATATTTTTCCCGACCTCAACCTTCCGGTCATTTATGTTGCGCAACCCTACGGGGGCATGAGTCCGCAGCAGATGGAAGGATTTCTTTCTTATTATTACGAGTACCACTTCCTCTACATCAACGGGATTGAGAACGTCGAGGCGAAATCGATCCAGGGCAACGCGCTGATCAAGCTGACGTTTCACCCCGGTACTGATATGAGCCAAGCGTTGGCTCAGACGATTTCCTACGTGAATCGTGCACGTGCGTTCATGCCGCCTGGAACAGTTTCCCCATTCGTGATCCGCTATGACGCCGGCACTCTTCCCGTCGGCTACCTCGTGTTTTCCAGCCCGTCTCGCACGCTGGGTGAAATTCAAGATTTGGCTTTGAATCGCGTGCGCCCCGTGTTTGCGACATTACCGGGCGTATCCTCGCCTCCTCCGTTTGGCGGGAACCAGCGCACGATCGTGATCAGCGTGGATCCGAACAAGCTGCATGCATACGGTCTTTCGCCGAACAACGTGGTGCAGTCGCTGCTCTCAGGAAACAGTATCGAGCCTGCCGGCGATGCCAATATCGGCAACTATCAGACGCTAGTCACGACCAACTCGACGGTTGATCAGATCACAGACTTGCTCGATATACCGTTGCGGACCGGAACTGGGCCTGCCGTTTATCTGCGGGATGTTGGCAGCGTTGCCGATTCTTCCGACATCTTGGCGGGCTATGCCCTGATTAATGGCAAGCGTACCGTCTACATCCCGGTCACCAAGCGTCCGGATGCCTCTACCATCACGGTGGTGAACGAGGTTCGCCGCAGCCTGCCGAACTTTCAGTCACTGATTCCCGAAGACATTAAACTCACATACGAGTTTGACCAGTCGCAGTACGTGCGAGATGCGCTGTTTTCTGTACTGCGCGAAGGCGCCCTGGGAGCACTACTCACCGGCCTGACGCTGTTGTTGTTTCTGCGCGATTGGCGCAGTTCGCTGGTGGTAGTGATCACGATACCCTTCGCGCTGTTGATTGCGGTGGTAGCGCTTTGGGCGGCCGGCGAAACTGTCAACATTATGACTCTGGGCGGACTGGCCCTGGCCGTCGGCATTCTCGTAGATGAAGGTACGGTTCTGATGGAGAACATCCACGTGCACCTCGCGCAGGGAGAGCCCAAGGCGCGCGCTGTGCTGAATGCCAGCGGCGAAGTTGCGATTCCGCGCTTGTTGGCGATGCTTAGCGTATTGGCTGTGTTTTTGCCGTCGTTTTTCATGACGGGGCCGGCACGGGCGTTGTTTGTGCCGCTCTCGCTGGCTGTGGGTTTTTCGATGGGCGCGTCGTATCTGCTCTCGAGTTCCCTGGTTCCTGTGCTTTCGAATTGGATCTTGAATCCGCGGAATGTGAAAGCACACCATTCCGCCGATGAACGCTTCGACCGTTTCCGGCAGAGATTTCTCTCAACGCTGAACCGAATCATGAAACGGCAGTCGCTGTTGCTTACATGCTATGGCGTGCTCGCTGCCGTCGTGCTGATTTTCATTCTGCCGCGTTTGGCGCGAGAGATCTTCCCGTCGGCCGCGGCCAGCCAATTTCGGTTGCGCTTGGACGCGCCCGACGGCACGCGCGTGCCCGTGACCGAGCAACTGACGCGGCAAGTGCTCGATGTGATCAACCGCGAAGCTGGTGCGGACAATATCGAGGCGACGCTCAGCTACGTGGGAATGCAGGGATCGTCGTATCCCATTAATACTGTTTTTCTGTGGACCAGTGGACCTCACGAAGCGGTGATGAACATCGCGCTTCGCCCCGGCTCTTCGATTTCCCTGCGCGAGCTTGAGGAGCGACTGCGCACTGTATTGCCGCAGCAATTTCCTGGCTCGCATTTCTCGTTCGATCCCGGCGATCTCATTGGTCAAACTTTGAATTTCGGCACCCCGTCGCTGATCGAGGTTGCCGTACACGGTCCTCAGTACAACGACGTGGTGAATTACACCGCGAAATTGCAGCAACAACTTTCTGGCGGGAGTGAATTGCGCGATCTCGGATACGAGCAGCCGCTGCACTATCCAACAATTTCGGTCAACGTGGATCGCGTAATGGCCGGTCAGCTTGGAACCACTGCCGACGACGTGGGGAAGGCCGTCGTCTCTGCGACAGCATCGAGCCGCTTTGTTGCGCCGGATTATTGGCGCGACCCGAAATCGGGCGTCAGCTATCAGGTGCAGGTGCAGATCCCGCAGCCGGAGATGACCTCCATCAAGGACATTCAGACGATTCCTGTCGCCAGTTCGAGCGGGGCTGATCCGTTGGTGGATCAAGTTGCTTCCGTGCGCTCCGATACGGTTCCGGGTGAACTGGACCGCCTGAACGGGCAATGGCAGATCGCGCTTTCCGCTAATCTCTCGAAAGTCGATCTGGGGCGGGCTAACACTGAAATTGACAATGCGATTTCACGGGCGGGGACTCCGCCTAGGGGCGTCAGTGTTCAAGTGCGCGGACAAATCAGCGCCATGAGCCAGATTTTCAGTAATCTCATGGTCGGATTGGGTGTGGCGATTCTCGTCATCCTGCTCCTGTTGGCGGCAAATTTTGAGTCCGTGCGCCTTGCGCTGATCGTGATATCGACCACCCCGGCTGTGCTGGTCGGTGTCGTGATCATGCTCCTGACCACCGGAACCAGTTTGAACCTGGAAAGTTTTATGGGAGCGATCATGGCGATCGGCGTTGCCGTCGCGAACGCGATCCTGCTTGTGACGTTTGCGGAGAAAAATCGCAAGGCGGGGCAGGATGCAGCAACTGCCGCGCGAAATGCTGCCGGCGAACGCCTGCGGCCCGTTCTGATGACAAGCCTGGCCATGATTGCCGGCATGATTCCCATGGCGCTCGCAATCGGTCGAGGCAGCGAAGAAGTAGCGCCTTTGGGCCGCGCTGTGATTGGGGGCTTGCTGTTTGCCACCGCCGCTACGTTGCTGGTGCTTCCTACGATCTTCTCGATCGTTCAGCGGCATGCGTCATTAGAGTCGCCGACCTTGGACCCGGACGATCCGGAGTTCGCTTCGGCGCCGGAGGTGAGTGAATGAGATTGCGTTGCTCGTTGCTTGCCATCGCAGCTTTGGCTGCGATCATTTCAGTCGGATGTGCGCGAATATCCGAATCGCAAGCATCGCCAAAATCCGAAAGTCCAGGCGGCTCACCGACGGTAAACGTAGTTGCTGTGGAGTCGCAGAAGCTCACCACCACATTGTCGCTTCCGGCACAAACCAGCCCCTATGAAGCGGTCGCGATCTTTCCCAAGGTGACAGGCTTCATTGAGAAGATTCCAGTGGATCGCGGATCGCATGTGAAATCCGGGGACTTGCTTGTTCAACTTTCTGCTCCCGAGTTGCAGGCCCAGCGATCGCAGGCTGAGGCGAATCTCCAGACGGCGCAAGCGCATCTGGCGGCAGCTCAGGCGAAGCTCATCTCTGATCAAAGCACGTATGAGCATCTCTCGGCCGCCGCAAAAACGCCTGGGGTCGTTGCAGGTAATGATTTGCTGGTCGCGGAGCAAAGCACAGCCGCCGACCGTGCACAAGTGGAAGCGGCTCAGCATGGCGTGTTCGCTGCACAGGACGCTTCGCGCAGCGTGACGCAGCTTGTATCCTACCTGGAAATTCGCGCGCCTTTCGACGGTGTCGTCACCGAGCGCAACTTGCATCCTGGCGCGCTGGTCGGACCGTCCTCCGGGCAAGCCGGAGCCCTACCGATATTGCGAATCGAAGATATCGGCCGGCTGCGATTGGTTGTGCCGGTACCCGAGCAATACGCCACCGGAGTCCGCGAAGGAGAGCCCGTTGCATTCACCGTTCCGGCATATCCAGGGCGGGTTTTTCATGCACCCCTCGCCCGGATCTCTCACAACATCGATCAGAACACTCGCACCATGGCTGTGGAACTTGATGTTCACAATGCGCAGATCACGCCAGGAACATTTGCCAACGTCCAATGGCCGGTGCAGCGCGATTATGCGACCCTCTTTGTTCCGGCGGCGGCCATCACCACGAACCTGCAGCGCACATTCGTGATCAGGATTCGGGATGGAAAAGCTGAGTGGGTGGACGTGAAGATCGGCGCTGCCGCAGGCGTCAAAACTGAGATCTTCGGAGATCTAAAAGATGGAGATCAAGTCGTGCTGCCTGCAAGCGATGAACTCGCTCCCGGCACCGCGGTTGTGATTCACCCCGCCAAGAACAGGTTTTGACATAGTTGATATTCCACTGCCTGGAAACTAGGGAAACCGCTCCGTTTAGTTTGTGATCGGAGCGCGCCAGAAACACGCGGCGAACCTGGCCAGCCTGTTTGGCGATCTTACGACTTTTGGCCTCCCTTGAACTGTTCGAGCTGTGACTTTTCCGCAGGGACAAGGAGTTCGATCATGAAGAAGTTACTGTGGTTGTGGAGGTATTCCGACAGCCTTCGCAATCGTCCAGCCTGACGATGATTCAGTGCGTTGTTTACTGCTGCCCGAGTCAATGTCGAATCGCCATTCCAGGCTGGCGTAGAACTCTTTCGCGCGGTCGGCGTCCGAAACCGGGATGACGACTACCTTAAATTTGAAGTCCACCTTAACGGCCTTCGCGCTGCAGGTCGTTTCGTTGTTTAGGATTTCCTGAGTCAGGTTTGCCATTTGTTCCTCCCATACGTTCCCCTAGATCGATAGTTGGATTTGTTGATTGGTGACTGTTTGCTTCTTTCGCTAAGCGGCGACGAACTGCTGTCCGCCGTCGACGTTGTAAGTTGCGCCCGTGAGGGCTGTGTTAGTCATGATGTGTACGGCGAGCGCCGCCACGTCGGCCGGGCCGACGACGCGCCGGATGGGAAGCGTGGCGCGAAGCTGATTGCGTCGGTTTTCGAGCTCATCACCGAGTAAGGTCGCCGACAACGAAGTGTCGACAAAGCCGGCGGCGATGAGATTGACGCGAATGGGCGCGAGCTCAAGCGCCAGACTCGCCGTAAGGGCGGGGAGCACTGCGGTGACGGCCGGCACGATCCCAAGTCCGATGCCGGGGCGCCGGCCGCCCGTTCCGCCCATGAACACCAGCGTGCCTCCCGGTCTTACCTTGCGCGCGGCGTTGCGCGCGACCTGGACCATCAGCAAGGGGTGCTCGTCGAAGGCGCGCCGGGTCTGCTCGATGTCCATGTCGAGAAGGCGCCCGTAGTGGGGCCCGCCGGCCGTCACCATCACGTGGTCGATCATGGCCGGCAGGTCACGGAAGAACCGTTCGAGGGATGCGGAATCCGTGGCATCGAAGGCCGAGGTGCTCAGCGCTTCGAACTCGCTCGCGGCACGCTGAAGGCGCTCCGGATTCCGGCCGGTGAGAATTACCTTGGCCCCTTCCGCAGGTCGTGCCAAAGGTCGACGACCGACGGACGGCCCCAGAACCAGTAGCCGTTATAGATGCTGTAAATCACGAGGCCCGGCTTGAGCACGAGCGTATGCGGGATCATCGGATTGTGCTCGGGGTCGGTGTACTCCTGGATGTCGAGATCCTTCTGAACCGTTCGGTCGGGGTCCGAAAGGAAGGTCCACTCGGCTCCGACTGACGCACGGAATTCCTGCAGGGTATGGTGATCGTCGGTGGCGATCGTGGCGATCTGAGTGTACGCCACTGCGATCTTCGGGTAGAACGCGGCGAGTTCCAAATGCTGCTGGTGCTCCTTTGGGCAATAGTGGCCGCGCGCAAGCGTGAGGATTAGCGGATCGTCGCCCTGTAGCTCGCTGAGCTTGCGCAGTTTGCCCGTGTGATCGGGCAGTTCGTAGTCGGGGAAAATGCCTCCGGGCACGATATCAGAACGCATGATTGGACTCCTCCCGTTTCTCTCAAAGATCCAGAGTGACACCCGCGTTTGGCTGGGAACAGCATACGAGCACGTTCCCGGGAGCGGGCCTCTCCAGCGGCTCAGGGTTATAAGTAATCGATCCGCCAATCAGACCAGTCATGCAGGTATGACAGACTCCAGTCCGGCACGACCATCTGACCGGAACGTCGCACGCTTCCGCCAGTTCAAGCAAGCTCCCGAATTTCGGATCCCAAGCGGCGGTAATCCCGCTACGCGCGAATGAGACTGGGGGACCAGATCCGGGCGGCCCTTGTGGCAGGTGAGGAGTGTGATCAACCTGCGCCATACCAGGAGTAATAGCCTCGAGAGAACCGAAGATTTCCGTGTGCACATTCTCGGCGAGCACACCCCAGTTTCGCAGCCCATCGCGCATGTTCTGCAAGAATGAAGAGGGGCCACACAGATAGAAGTCACTATCCTGTGACACGCCAATTCTCTCCAGCAAAGCTGTGTCAATGTGCCCGGGAGCATCGAAGTCTGCCCCGACTTGGTCGATTGCAGCGGGCCTGCTGTACACGATGTATCCTCGTCCGCGAGAGAGCTGCTTCAGTAATGAACGCGATTCTTCTGCAAATGGATGGTCGACGCGATTGCGCGCTCCATAGATCCACCAGATCTCTCGTTGCGATCTTTCGGCAGCGAGTGTGTGCAGCATCGACATCACGGGCGTTGCGCCCACTCCAGCGCTCAGCAGAACCACAGGACTCTGGCTGGGACGCAGAGTAAAGCTTCCGCGCGGCGCACTAACATCCAATAGATCGCCTTCTTGCGTACGGTTGCACAGAAATGAACTTCCAATCCCGTTCAATTCGCTCTTGACGCTGATGCGGAAATGATCGGCTGCCGGCAGATCAGACAACGAATAGCTGCGAAGAACGGGCGGTTTGTCCGGGTCGACGAGCAAGCGCAAAACAACAAATTGACCTGCCTGGAAGACAGGAAGAGGTTGCCCATCGATCGGCGCCAGAACGAAGGAAGTTACGTTATCGCTTTCCTTGTGGATACGCGCGACTCGCATCTGTCGAAAGCCGGGCCATGCTGGCGCTTGTTCCTCATAGGCGAGTCCCGGATTCCCCACCGTAGTTTTGGAGCTCAAGTCTTGTTGGAGCATTGCTTGGAATGAACTCTGCCAACCCTTGCTGAGTGCAGGAATCCGCAGCGCGCGTTGCAGTTGCTCGCTGGAATGTCCTGGCAAATACAGCAGGGCGTCAACCTCGGCCACACTGATTCGCTCTGGACCGTCAGTAATTTTTACAATGTCATCGCCGGCACCAACTTCTCCCTCCTGCAACACGCGAAAGTAGAATCCTGGTCTGTGATGTGCTACGAGCAGCGCCGCCATACGAGGTTCATTCATGCGGATGCCGACGCGGTAGCACGTTACGCGCGGCTGTGTCACTTCAAATATCGCGTCACCAATGCGGTATCGATCGCCAATGCACACCTCGTTATCAGGAAGTCCCTCGACGGTGAAGTTTTCTCCGAACTGACCGAAAGTAAAATCGTTGCGGCCCAGAATGCGCTCCCAGTAATGGTAAGAATCCATCTGGTAGACGAATACGGCGCGGTGCTCCCCGCCGTGACCGGCGAGATCGGCTTGCGCATCACCATCGATATCGAGTTTGCGCACCATTCGCCGTCCATCAACTGGAGATTTCCAGACTGACGTTCGGACCGTTTTGCCGTTCCATGTCACGTCGCGCGGAAGACCGACATTTACTGAAAGCAATCTGGGCATGCGTACCTCGTCGAAGTCCAGCGTGTGGTTAGAGTCCTTTTCTTTCTGTGCAGCGGGCCAGCCTCTGCGTAGCCGACTTTCAAGAGTTGCAATCGATTTGCTTTAGTGCGCCAAACAACGCGTTCGGTGCGTTTGATGTCGCGCCGGACTGTGGGTTGGCGCCGCCGCAAGACAATTCAATATTCGTTCCGATCTACCAACGACGAGCCGGAGCGGCACCATCCACGTGGAGAATCTCTCCGCTCACATGACGTGCCTGTGCCAGGTAAAGGACGGCATCGACAACATCCTTCACCGTCGCTTTTTTCATAGCCGGCTGCAACGTCGACTCGTTGGGATCATTGCGGTGCATTGGTGTATCCACAACGCCGGGGGCTACGGCATTAAAGCGAATGCCGTCTTTTGCATACTCGATTGCGAGATTCTGGGTCGCTGAATTCAAGCCACCCTTGGTAATCATCGAAATTGAGCCATTTACGCCGGCGATTGGCCGATCGGCAAGGGCCGCCGTGATGCTCACCACGCATCCCGATTTTTGTTTCAGCATCTCTTTCACAGTGCGCTGAGTGATGTAGAAGAATCCAAGCAGATTAGTGGAGACAAGGGCGTCGAAGTCCTCGGCGGTGAAGTCAGTGAAAGGCTTGGTTAGAAAGATGCCAGCGTTATTCACCAAGACATCGATGGTTCCGAAGTTGTTGATTGCTGCCTCGACAGCATAGGCAGCCGTTTGCTGCTTGCCGATATCGCCATCGAGGAGAACCAGGCTGCCCGAAGTGGTCGACTCTCGATTGGCGTGACGAGATGTTGCGACGACGTTATAACCCTCTTTCAGAAACCCCTCGACTAAACCCGCGCCAATACCCCCCGATGATCCGGTTATGATTGCTGTTTTCTTGCCCGACATAAATAACCCTTAGTTTTAAAGGTTCGAACCCAATATACAGCTGGGTCATCGGCGCTCTCAAAGCGGCTTCATCCCGCTCGCCGCGCCGCGAATTTCTCGCGTCAAGAACCGGCGAATCGTCGCACCAACGCCGCGATCTGATCTGCCGCCGTGTCCAAAGCGAAATGACCGGCGTCGAGAATGTGCACCTCGGCCCTCGGCACATCTTTTTTGTAGCGGTCTGGTTCGCCTAAATCAAACGACAGGTCATACTTGCCCCATATCACCAGAAGGCGAGGCTGCTTCTCGCGCATCCATGCTTGCCATTTCAGGTAGGCATCCACGTTAGTGCGATAGTCGTAGAATAGGTCGCTTTGAATCTCAGCCTGGCCGGGTTGATTTAGAAAATAAAATTCATCGGTCCAGAGATCGGGATCGTAGCGATCCACGTCGGGATCATTTCCGACATGGCGAGTACGCGTCGTCGCCAATGAGAGTAGATTTGTGCGAAGCGCATTTTCATTGGCAGCGCGATCGGCCCAAAAGGCGCGCCGCGTCTTCCAATTCGCACCCAGGCCTTCGTTGTGCGCGACCGCGTCTTGAACAATGAGGACTTCGATACGCTCCGGGTGCGCCAGTGCCATGCGAAATCCCACGGGCCCTCCGTAGTCCTGCATGTAGAGGGTGTAGTGCGACAGTCCGAGCGCCTCGGTGAAGTGATTCATGATCTCGGCGTAATGATCGAACGTGTATGCGAACTTCTTTGGGTCTGGCCAGTCACTGTGTCCAAAGCCCGGGTAATCCGGCGCGACAAGGTGATAGCGGTCTGTAAGGCGACTGAAAAGCGGTTCGAACATGCGAGAGGAAGACGGCAGTCCGTGCAGCAGTAGAAACGTCGGCGCACTTTTCAGACCAGCTTCTCTGTAGAAAATCGACAGACCGTCGACTTGTATCGTGCGATAGGAAGTGCGGAAGTTCATCGAAGATTCCTTCCCTTGCGCATAAGCCCGCAGCTGAGATGATCCCAGAGCAATAATAAGGAGGCATACAAAACGCAAGTGTCGGCGCAAGTCGGCGAATTTGAAGATCTTCATCGTCCTGCTCTCTTCATTTCAACTGCGCATCGCCAGAACTACGCGGAATTGGCTGTGGCCGCTCATCATCCACCTCGAAAATAATCTCCACTTCGACCGGCACACCGAGGGGAAGGCTGGCAACTCCATACACCAAGCGGCACGGATTTCTTTCTTTACCAAATACGCTCTGCAACAATTCTGACGCGCCATCCGCTGCTTTTGGCTGATCGCGAACATCGCCAACAGTCGCCACCGAAACGCCAAGCCGTACAACACGAGCTACCCGATTGAGCGATCCAAGATACTGGCGAGCGACGGCGAGAGCGTTGAGAGCTGCAAGCTGCGCGGCCTGACGAGCGGCTTCGGCATCAAGCTCGGCGCCCAGGCGGCCGATGAACTTTGCGACCCGGCCTTCCGTGGGAAGCATCCCGGTCAAAAACAGAAGGTTGCCGGTCTGCACGGCTTCGGCATAGATTCCAAACGGTTCGGGCGGTGCGGGAAGGCTGATGCCAAGTTCCCTCAGTCGTTTCTCCGCCCCGAACTGCCTAAAATCTTGTTGCAAGTCAAACGATTCGGTCTTCACGCCTGTAGGCATAAAGCCCTTCTCCTTCCATCGCACCTTCGCTAGGACGACTTTGGCACGATAAACGCATCACAACAAAAGATTAGAAGAGAAACAATTGGACGATGGTATTGGGGATACCTTGGTATTACTTGGTTTTGTCAGAGATTTCTGACGATACCGCGCCGCATCGATCCGGCTTGCCAATCGGGCCGAGGCCGCGATCGTAACCGCACGCCAATCCCTTGCGGTCGATCGAGGCGGGGTATCCATCAGCTCCGCTTCCTCGAGCCAATCTTCCGTCGAGACCCCACCCTGTTCCGGACCAAACAGTTCTGTCACGCCGCGAATGAACGATGCAAGCTCGCGCTCCGCCAAATGTGTCTGATCTTCGTACATTGAAGTCGAAAACGATTCGCTGTCGTTCATTTTGCGCCCTCCATCGATCGTCGATAGGCAAAGCTGAGTTGCACCTTCGCTATACACAACGGTGATTAAGCCAGATGCGCGGGTCAGGTTCCATTGGACGAACGTATCGATCAATACCAAAGTAGGGATTGGACATTTACGCCCAGGATGGTGCATCCTTATACTCCAAGGGGCGCCGCTCAATTTCATAGGGGGATACCATGAAGAGGGCCGCTGCTCCAATTCCTTTTGCGGGCTCCCAACTCGATGAGACCCGTCATGTCTGCGCTTTCTTCAACAGCGACGATGAAGAGTATCCAGTCTTGCTCCCCTTCATAAGGGATGGGTTCCAGTGTGGCCATAAGGCGATTCACGTTGTGAATCCACATCAGCGTGCGAAGCATTTGCAACGCTTGGCTGCCATAGGAATCGACGCGGCTGCCGCGGAACAGAGCGGACAACTGGAGATTCGCATCAACACGGACGTTTACCTTCCGGATGGCCGCTTCGATCCGGATCGCATGATCGCCGTGTTTGAGCAACTGGCCAGCGGCAACGCCCAGGGAGGATTCCCGCTAAGTCGTATTTGTTGTCGTATGGACTGGGCGGTTGAAGATCAATCACATGTCGACGATGTCATTGAGTTCGAGTCGAGGGTAAACGAAGTTTGGCGTCGTCATGATGACGCGGTCATTTGCACCTACCATCTCGGGCAATTTCGTGGCGACGAGGTGATTGACGTAATGCGGACCCATCCCATGGTCATCATCGGCGGTCTCCTTCAGCGCAATCCCTTCTACATTCCTCCAGACGAATTCCTGCGAGAATTTCGTCAACGCCGGGCTCGTCGGAATAGCTCACCCGCGGCAGCCTGACATGGAAGAGCAAGTCGAAGATCCGGCACAGGAGATCAAGCGCCTTAAGCGCTGCATCAACGATCTCGTGGGTTTGCTCGCGCTCCCTGCTATCTGGAGCGGCCACGAGCCATCGCGGATTGTGGACATGTTGCTCGACGCACTGCTTCGTATGCTCAGCCTTGACTTCGTTTGCGCTCGGCTAAAGGATCCAGCCACCGCCGTGCCTATGGAGATTCTCCGGGTTGCTGATTCAAGCAAGCTGACAATGCCACCGCACGACATCGGTGTGATGGTCAGCGACCTCCTTGAGCGCGATGGGCATAATTCGCAGCCAGGGCGCCAAACCGGAGGGCAGGACATTTCAATCTTTCCCGTCCCGCTGGGTTTACATGGTGAGATAGGCACGATCGTAGTAGGTTGTGAACGAGCGGACTTCCCGAGCCAGACCGAGAGTCTCCTGCTGAGCGTAGCTGCGAATCAGGCCTCAATCGGGCTGCGAGAGGCTGTGCTTCTAAGGGAACAGAAGCGCATCGCCGATGAACTCGATCGGCGGGTTACGGAACGAACCAGGGCACTTGCGCAAGCAAACGAGGAACTGAGGAAAGAAATTGACGAGCGCAGGTTGGCGGAAACAAGGCTGCTTCAGGAAGAACGGGAACTGAAGCGGAGTGAAGTGCACAAAGCAGCGATCCTGGACTCCTCACTCGATTGTGTCATAGCGATCGATCACGAAGGCTGCATTACTGAATTTAACCCGGCAGCGGAAAAGACACTCGGTTATCGTCGCAATGCCGTGGTGGGCAAGCATCTTGCCGATGTCATCATCCCATCGTCGCTCCGTGAGAAACACCGTACGGGATTTGCCCGTTACCTCACTACGGGCGAGTCACATGTGCTCGGCCGGCGACTCGAGTTGACCGCGTTGTGTGCCGACGGAAGAGAGATCCCAGTTGAACTAGCAATCACCCGCATCCCGCAGGATGGGCCTCCAGCCTTCACCGGCTACCTGCGCGATATCACAGAACGCAAACGAAACGAAGATGCCCTGCGGGTCGCGGTCGCGCAAGTCAAGCGAAGTGAAGAACGGTGGCGATCCGTTTTTGAGAACTCCGCTGTCGGCGTTGCCCTTACGGACCTGAATGGCCGGTTTATTGCCACGAATCCCGTCTACCAGAAGATGCTAGGTTACACAGAGGAAGAATTCCAACAACTTACTTTGCTTGACATCACTCACGAAGAGGATGTCGAGCATAATCGGACGCTCATTGGCGAACTGCTCGACGGAAAGCGCCGGCAATTTCAAATTGAAAAGCAGTACCGCCGTAAGGATGGTCAACCAGTTTGGGCACGCAACAACGTCTCGGTCGTGCCGGGCACCGAGCGAGAGCCGCAATTCCTGATGGCGCTCTCGGAGGACATTACGCAACGGAAACTGTCTGAGGAGGCGCTCGCTAAGGCGAGAGCGGAACTCGCAAAGGTGGCAGAAATTACAAGCCTCGGAGTGCTAACCGCGTCAATCGCACACGAAGTCAACCAACCTCTCTCGGGAATAATCACGAATGCCAGCACCTGCTTGCGGATGCTTTCGGCTGATCCCCCAAATGTCGATGGCGCACGCGAAACCGCCCGGCGCGCAATTCGCGATGGCAACCGGGCATCTGACGTGATCACGCGACTACGGACACTTTATAGCAAGAAAGAACCGTCACCTGAAGCAATGGACCTGAATGAAGCGACTCGAGAGGTGACAGCGTTATCCTTGAGTGAGCTCCAGAGAATGGGCGTGATTCTGCGGTGTGAGCTTGCGGATGACCTCCCACGAATCGTCGGTGACCGCGTCCAGCTTCAGCAGGTCATCCTGAACTTGCTTCGAAATGCTGCAGACGCAATGAGCACAATTGACAATCGCCCGAGAGAATTGCTCATCAGAACTGAACGGGAGGGGGGGGATCAGGTCCGGCTCAGCGTGAAAGATTCGGGAGTCGGTTTCACACCTCAAGCCACGGACAAGATTTTTGAAGCATTCTACACGACCAAAACTGACGGTATGGGAATCGGACTCTCCGTCAGCCGCTCCATTATTGATGCTCACCAGGGACGTCTCTGGGGAACGCCGAATGACGGGCCCGGATCTACATTTTCGTTTGCTATCCCCTTTACCCTCGAGGGTCTGGCTGACGCCGAAACTCGTGTCAATCAGACTGATCCATCGGCAGACGCCGCATAATAGATATACGTCCGGTGCTCCTGATCAGGGTCGAAGCAATACCAAAGTACAATGGACGTTTGTCATCGAATTGGCGCATTGTTCTGTCATGGAGTCCCCTAAGGACGGGAGCGGGAACGGACGTCTGCTTCTGTCCGTAGTTGATGATGATGAGTCGGTGCGGGAGTCGCTGCCCGACCTGCTAAGGGAGTTCGGCTTTGCGGCTCGCACTTTTTCCTCAGCGGAAGAGTTTCTCTCGTCCGGTTCTATCCATCAGACCAGCTGTTTGATCCTCGACATCGCTATGCCGGGCATGAGTGGACCGGAACTTCACCAGGAACTGAAGCGACGTGGCGCAAAGATCCCGATCATATTCATCACCGGTCAAAAAGATGAGACGGTTCGCGCTCGAGTGCTCGAGCAAGGCGCAGCGGGGTTTCTGCTCAAACCATTCAGTGACGCAGCTCTGCTTGCGGCTATCAAGACCGCACTGCAAGCCATCTGAGGCTCCGCCGGTGAACCTCTAGGGGGATACAATGAATGCGGCGCGCACCCTTTATGAAGTAGGGGCATCACCAATGTCGAGCGCTATTCCCATCGTGTTCATTGTTGACGATGACGTGTCCGTCCGCGAATCGCTGGAACTGTTGGTCCGGAATGAAAACTGGAAACCGGAGACCTTCGCGTCCGCACAAGAATTCCTCGACCACCCGAGAAAACTTGTCCCCAGCTGTGTTGTCCTTGACCTTTCACTTCCAGGCCTGAACGGCCTTGAACTGCAGAAGCGGCTTGCGCTTGAACATGTCGACATCCCGATCATCTTCATCACCGGCTATGGCGATGTTCCGAAGTCAGTACAGGCCATGAAAGCCGGCGCTCTCGAATTCTTAACGAAGCCCCTCAATCACGGCGCCTTGTTGAGCGCCATCCGAAACGCTCTCCAACGAAGCAGTCTAACCCTCGCTCAGAACGCGGAGACGCAGGAGCTTCGGGAGCGTTACGCCTCTCTTACTTCCCGAGAACGGCAGGTGATGGCGTTAGTCGTGTCCGGCCTGCTGAACAAGCAAGTCGGCGGTGAACTCGGCATTAGCGAGATTACGGTTAAAGCTCATCGAGGACAGGTCATGTCGCAACACGATTTGCCCGTTAATTATTTGCGCCGCCTTCGTTTCGATGCAGCAATCCGCCGGGGGTTCTGTGCTTTGGCTCACAGGACCGTGTGACATCGGCTACAGCTAGCAACGTATCTGAGATGTAAGCATTCTTACTGTAGGTATCCACTCGGCTCGACGAATCGAGGGGATACATCGCAACAGCGCTCGGGCATCACACAAGCGCCCGCCTCCTCTCGGGAGGGTTGCCATGGAAAACCTGGCACGGATCATCGCTGAGCATCCCTTCTGTAAGGAACTGGAAAGCTATTACCTTGACCTGCTGACCAGTTGCGCCTCCAATGTTCGGGTCGAGAAGGACTTCTACCTCTTTCGAGAGGGAGGCGAAGCCAATCACTTTTATCTGATTCGGGAAGGCAAGGTTGCTCTAGAGGTTTCGGCACCATTACGCCCCGCTTTGATCGTGGAGACGGTGGGTGAGGGCGAGATGTTGGGGTGGTCCTGGCTGGTTCCGCCCTATCGCTGGCGTTTCGGCGCACGCGCAGTCGAGACAACTCGTGCCATCGCTGTGGACGGCAAGTGCCTGCGCACAAAATGCGAAAAGAATCCGCACTTGGGCTACGAACTGCTCAAGAGGACCGTTGAAATCATGGGTCAGCGTCTGGAAGCATCCCGCGTTCGCATGCTTGACCTGTACTCGGCGGAAGGGCAACCCAAACCGAGGTTTGCGTTTGAGCGATGATGTGTTTTTGTTGACAGTGCATAAAAGAGTTGTCTAGCCACGCCTCAAGCTGTGGCGGTGCGTTTTCCGCTAGGAGGGCCGATGGATATTGCAAGCTGTTCCTTCTCGGTCCAGTACTCTGCGGCCAATTTATCTCTGCGAGACCTCTTCTGCCCTTCCGAGGTTCGGCTGCGCCCTGGTTACCGTCGGCAGCGAGAGACCAACAACTACAAGGAGAGTTTCTTATGACACAAGACATCCTCAGCGTCACTGATCGTCGTACCAATCAAACCTATACCCTACCCATCGAGAAGGGTACCGTCCGCGCGATCGACTTGCGGCAAATCAAGACAGGCCCAGAAGACTTCGGGCTCATGACCTATGATCCCGCTTTCATGAATACGGCGTCCTGTCAGAGCGAGATCACTTTCATCGATGGCGAACGCGGCATCCTGGAGTACCGCGGCTATCCCATCGAAGTCCTGGCAGAACATTGCACATTCCTCGAGGTCGCTTACCTGCTCCTCTTTGGAGACCTCCCGAATGAAACCGAGCTGAAGAACTGGGTAATTGATATCACCCACCACACTATGCTGCACGAGACTACTAAAAAGTTCATGGAGGGTTTTCGATACGATGCCCATCCCATGGCCATGCTGGTCAGCAGCGTGGCGGCCCTGTCTACTGTCTATCCAGAGGCGAGAGACGTTCATAACACCAGCAATCGTCTGCTGCAGATCAAGCGACTGCTTGGAAAGATGCCTTCCATCGCCGCAATGTCCTACCGGCACAGCGTAGGTTTCCCCTATGTCTACCCCGACAATGACTTGAGCTACACCGAGAACTTCATGAACATGCTGTGGAAGATGGTCGAACCGAAGTATGTGGCCAATCCGGTGCTGGCGCGCGCGCTCGATATTCTGTTCATCCTGCACGCCGACCATGAGCAGAATTGCAGCGCGAACGCCATGCGCTCAGTCGGCAGCTCGCATGCTGATCCTTACTTGGCCACGGCCGCTGCCGCCGCAGCCTTGTCTGGGCCACTGCACGGCGGAGCGAACGAAGAAGTGCTCAAAATGCTCGATGAGATTGGCTCCAAGCAGAACGTGCCTGCGTACGTTAAGAAAGTGAAGGAGGGGCACGGCAAGCTGATGGGCTTCGGGCACCGCGTTTACAAGAACTACGATCCACGCGCCAAGGTCATCAAGTGGACGGCCGAGCAGGTGTTCGAGGTAACCGGACGCAATCCCAAGCTTGATATTGCGCTTGAGTTGGAGCGGATTGCGCTTGAAGACGACTACTTCGTCAGCCGCAAATTGTATCCCAATGTCGACTTCTACTCGGGAATCATCTACCAGGCTATGGGTTTTAGGCCGGAGATGTTCACGGTGCTCTTTGCCATCCCGCGCACGGTCGGCTGGCTGGCTCAGTGGCAGGAGATGCTCATGGATCCGGAGCAGAAGATTGCCAGGCCGCGCCAGATTTACACCGGTCATCGTACACGCCAGTTTCTGCCGGCGGAAAAGCGCGTGCTGGTTGGCGCAACCAAGGACTAGCTTCTGGCTGGCTGAAACCCAGCGGGCAGGACGCTCTGGGCGTTCTCTCGCGGAATCCCGGGCAGCGAATAACCAAAGGCTGCAATGAAAGTGAGTGAAAGGAGGGAATCGGATATATGCATAAAAAAGTGACGATCGTAGGTTCTGGCAATGTGGGCGCCACGACGGCGCACTGGATTGCCTCGCAGGGACTCGCCGATATCGTGCTGGTTGACATCATCGAAGGCGTACCCGAGGGCAAAGGTCTTGATCTGCTGGAGGCTATGCCCATTGCCGGGAAAGACATCTCGGTGCTGGGCACGGAAAACTACGCGGATACGGCGAAATCCGACATCGTGGTCATCACCGCAGGCGTGCCCCGGAAGCCGGGCATGAGCCGCGATCAGCTCCTCGACACGAACTTCAAGATCATGCGTGATGTGGTGGGCAGAGTCGTGTCTTATTCGCCCAATTGCATTCTGATCATTGTGTCCAATCCCCTTGATGCAATGGCGCATGCTGCCTATAAAATCAGCGGCTTTCCTCGCAACCGGGTGATTGGCATGGCCGGGGTGCTTGACTCTGCGCGCTTTCGGGCCTTCATCGCGCAGGAATTGAAGGTCAGCGTTGAAGACGTTACGGCTTTCGTGCTGGGTGGACATGGCGACACTATGGTCCCATTGCCGCGTTGCTCGGCCGTAGCCGGCATACCCGTCACTGAGCTGCTCGATGCCCCTACCATTGCGCGGCTGGTGCAGCGCACGCGTGACGGAGGTGCTGAGATCGTGAAGTATCTCAAGACGGGCAGTGCCTACTACGCGCCGGGCGCAGCCGTAGCCGAGATGGTCGGAGCCATCCTTGGAGATAGACACAAGATTCTGCCTTGTGCCGCTTACTTGGAAGGGGAATATGGAGTCCATGGATTGTTTATGGGCGTGCCGTGCAAGCTCGGCGAATGTGGCATCGAGCAGATCATGGAAATCAAGCTGACGAAGCAGGAGCAGGTGGAATTTGAGAAGAGCGCGAGTGCGGTCAAGGAATTGGTAGCCGTAATCGATGCGCAGCTTGTTGAGGCCTTCACTAGCGTGGCCGGCTAAAGCAACTGAAGCGCCGTGCTGATGATGGCTGCGGTCAACAAGGCGGTTTGATTTTGCGGTCCAGAACTCACGTCCGAAGCCGTGGGCAAGGACTGTGTCTTGGATGTTCGCATCGCGCAGCCGTGAACCCAAGAAACCGTCAATTGAAGCCTTCAAGGATTAAGCACGGCGTGGCTGTGCTTGAGGTCACATCAGGTCAGCTTCAGGGATCATCGTGCGGGGGCTCATCTTTTGCCGGTGGTATCTCTCGACGATCGGTAACCTCTGCCTCGTCACGGCTGGCAGCCCCTGTCGATTGCTGCATCGCCTGGAGAATTGTTTCTGAGTCCAAGGCATGCTCGTCCTTGTAATGCTCCAGTGACACGCGACCATTCCACCAGGCCCAGTTCATAGGATAGACGTCCGGGTCGAACATCACTTGATACAAATGCCATATGAGGATGGCCAGCGTGGCCAGTATGGCCTCATACAAATGAATAGTCAGCGCCACATCGATCCACCAACCCGGCAGGAGTCGTGTGACCATCACCTGGAACCAAGCCATCAAGCCGGTGCAGGCCATGATCACCGTTCCCCAGATCAAAGCCCAGTACTCAAACTTCTCTCCGTAGTTGAAGCGGCCAAACTGTGGTTTCTGTGAGCTTAGGCCGAGATGATAGCGAAGGGTCGCCCAGAGATCCCTGACATCCTTCGCTTCCGGTAACAGCGCGAGTACGGCCCGTCGTCCGCCACGGGTCAAGAAAACATAGCAGACGTGATAGATACCGACGGCAATAAGAGAAACGCCCGCCGCCCGGTGGACGAGTCTTCTCACTGGGTCAGTGATTCCAATCCCGTCGGCAATCGCCGAGAACGGATAGATGAGAGCAAAGCCGGTCAGGACGAGAACCGTGAAACAAGCAAAGAGAATCCAATGTTGGATGCGTTCGTTCAGAGTCATGCGCACAATCGTGGCATGCTCGAACTTGCGGCGCGCCACCGCCTTGCTTCGCCACAATAGGGCGTTGTGCAGAACCATTGCCCCAACCACTAAGAGAATGACTCCCAGGTAAAACTGCCGGATCCAGGCGACAACCTTGCTGCCGATGTCGGCCGCCGGCGTCGTTCCGCCATGCACGGGAAAGCGTGTAAACCTGGCCGTAGCCCCGGGATGGCACTGCCCGCACGTGGCAGCCAGATTCGCCTTGTTGATCGTAGAGCGCGGATCGGAAGACGCCAGGATCAAGTGCGATCCGTGGCAACTGGCACAGTTGGCCACGAACGTGGAGCCAAGTCTCGAAGCCATGCCGTGATAGCTGGCCTCATAGCTGGCCACACGAGCGCCAGGAACACCGAACTCGGCGGTCAGTCGCACCCCTTGGTGGCAGCGTGCGCAGGTGATCTGGGCCAATGCTTGTGCGGAGACAGAGGAAGAGGGATTGCCGGGCGCCTGAATCGTGTGGATACCGTGGCAGTCGGTGCACACCGGGGCAAACCAATTCCCCCGCTGGATCGCCTGTCCATGAACGCTCTCGGCGTACTGCGCGCTCTGTTGTGCGTGGCACTTGCCGCAAGTAGCCGGCACATTGAACTTGAAGGTGGATGATTTGGGATCGCCGGCCATGAGGATTTCGTGCGTGCCATGGCAATCGGTGCAAACCGCGGCCTTTTGTGATCCAGCCGCGACAGCTCTGCCGTGGACGCTTTGTTCGTAAGAAACGAACACCTGGGTGCTGAGCCCGCTGGTGCTCATCACAAACTTCTGCCGGTGACAGCTTCCACAGGTCGCGGGAATGTTCGTGTGGTAAACCTTCGAGGCGGAGTTACTGGAGGGCAGAATTGCGTGGGGCTCTCCGTGGCAGTCGATACATGCCGCCGCATGGACATTTCCATGGAGTCGTGCTTGACCGTGAATGCTTTTGTTGTAAGCAGACTCCTCCTCGCTATGACAGGTGCCGCAGGAAGGCTTCGAGTGCACCGGTTCGTGTGGGATCGACTTGATGTCGGTGTGGCAGTCCGTGCAATTCAGCACGCTGTGCGCGGATTGTTTGAAGGTCTTTTCGGGGATGTAGAGACTGACCGATTTCCCCTGCACCGTGGCCGCAAGGCTGGCGTCGTTGTGACATGTCAGGCAGTCCGAGCTCGGGATCTGCGATGCCCGGGCAAGCAAGGCACCGCTGCTCAGAATCAGAAAAAGAGAAAAGAATCTTCGCAACCACATAACGCGAACTCTGCACTCGCGGTCCAGCCTGAAGAACAAGGTTTTCGGGCTCCCACGCATAAGCCGCCATTATATGGCGCTTCAGAGTCACTTCTTCAAGCACTGATGCGCCGAAAGGATGCCATCGCAGCAAGGCCAGCTTTCACATGCGGCGATAATCAAATGATCCGGGCAGAAAACCGCATAATAGACAATGTGCCAGAACCAGAGGTCAAGAGGCAGAATTGTCGACGGAACGCCGATCTTGGGATCGCCTGGCGGTAACGGGCCAAGCGGCCTTTGAGGTTGTCGCTGTTTCGCGGTATTTGCGAACTCCCGCTTTCTCAGTCACTATAGCCCCATGTCGGATGCTGCATCCTACATGACCCAGGAGGATGAGGGAGGCAGGGAATGCCAAAAGGTCTTAGTCTTGCACTGGCAGTTTGCGCCGTCTTGACGGTGCAATTATTCGCGCAAAGGGTTTCGAAAGCCGCGCAGTCTGCGCCACTGGTCTTGACAGGTGCCATCCCACTTGAAAACGTCCACGGTCGTATCGACCACTTCGGGTTCGATCCCAAGAACAGGCTGTTCGTCTCTGCGCTCGGCAACGATACAGAGGAGGTCATCGATCTCAGCGCCCAACGGGTGGTTCATACAATCGCGAGAGTACCCGCGCCTCAAGGCGTGGTGTATTCGCCCGAGACCAACAAGCTGTTCGTTGCGAGTACCAAGGGCAAGCTCTACATCTACGACGGTACGTCATTCGACCTCCTAACCACAATTGATTTCCACGGCGATGCCGACAACCTGCGCTACGACCCGGCAGAGAAACGTTTGTATGTGGGCTATGGAGATGATGAGACGGCGGCAATCGGCATGGTGGACGCAACCACGAACAAGCGTCTGGACGAAGAATTCAAGACTGGAGCACACCCAGAGTCTTTCCAACTCGAAACGTCAGGCTCGAATATCTATGTCAATCTCCCTGATCTTAGGCAGATTGCAGTAATCAACCGGAAGACCCATGCAATTTCACGATGGACGCTTTCTCTGGGGGCAAACTTTCCGATGGCGCTGGATGAATCGGACGAGAGGCTGTTCATCGCCAGCCGTTCCCCTTCCAGAATGGCGGTGTTCAATACAAAGTCGGGGCAACTGGTTACGGCACTCCCTTGTGCGCAGGACGCGGATGATCTCTTTTACGACTCCACACGCAAGCGGATATACGTGACTGGCGGGGAGGGCTACATCAGCGTCTTCCAACAGCGAGATGCCGATCACTATGAACTGCTCGCCAAGGTCCCCTCGTCGCTGGGCGCACGCACGTCCGGGTATTTTGGAAAGTTAGGAAAGAAGGGCTTCGACCGCTTGTACGTCGCCGTTCCTGCTCGCGCCAATCATGGCGCTGAGATTCGTATTTATACGGTACAGGACTGATGAACAGGTGACTCCGGTGACTTCGGAGACGGACGCTCTTGACTTCTAGTGCGGGCCTTTACCGTCCCGACCACCGGGAGGGCGTCAGGCCGTCTCCTCTAACGATCCACCATTTGAAGGGGTAGTGAAGAGAACCCTTCAGCCGCAATTGTTCCCCGCTCGCTTGCCCCTTTTGCGGGTCATCCAGCGGGATCCGGTCGTGAATAGATTGTCGACGGTGCGGAATTAATCCGGATGAACAAACGCTCGTGGCTAACAACTTCCACTTTGCCAGTGATCCGCCCGTGAAGGTCCTCCTTGGACGCTGGGCGCCTGGCGTTAAGATGGCAACGTGAGCACCTATGTCTGGATGCGCCTGCTGGAGTCGGCGCCCGAGCGCTACGACTTTGGCATCCGTCTCCTATCCTTGGGCCATATCGATCGGATCTACCGCCGCGTCGCAGAACTTGTCCGTGGCCACGACGTGCTCGATCTGGGTTGTGGCACCGGCAATTTGACGATGCATCTGGCTCGGCTGGGCCTGTGCGTCGTTGGCGTTGACCTCTCCCCGGAAATGCTCGCTGTGGCCAGACGCAAAGTCCCTCCCGACGCAGCCGTGCGTTTTGTGCAAACCGGCGCGGTGGAGCTGATCGACCACTTCTCAGCCGAATCGTTCGACACCATCGTCAGCATCCTTATGTTCAGCGAATTGAGTGATGCCGAGCAGCTTCTGGTTTTGCGTCAGTGCCGCTGCCTTCTCCGTCCCGGCGGCCGTCTGATTCTGGCGGATGAAGTGAGCGTGCCGACGTTCCTGCGGCGTATGCTCCACAACCTCGTGCGCCTGCCTCTATCCGTCATTGCCTACGTGCTTACGCAGGCAAGCACGAGTCCGGTGGGCGACCTGCAAGCGAAGCTGAGCGAGACCAGGTTCAGCATTATCATGGAGGAGACCAACCGGTTGGGCGATTTCGCCCTGCTGGAAGCCGAGAAACGTGAGGCGTGACCGTGGGAACGGTGCGTGATTTCCTCCTTGATTTGGCGCAGATCCTGCTCCGTGTTCTTCCCTGGTCCGCCAAATCTGGCTTGATCCGAGTCGGCAATCCCGGACGCGATGCGCCCGTGCTGGTCACGTGCAACTATGACCTGACCGTGCGGCGTGTGTTGCGAGCCTTGCGCGGCCTGGATGCCTATCTGCTCGTCGCGCCCACGAAAGGCATCAATGTCTGGTGCGGTGCGGCGGGCGGATACCTCACTGCGCATCAGGTGATTTCCATCCTGCGCACCAGTGGAGTAGGAGAGTTGGTGGACCATCGGCGGCTGATTCTGCCTCAGCTGAGCGCAACCGGCGTTGAACGCAAGCTGGTTGAGCAACGCACCGGCTGGACCGCGATCTTCGGCCCCGTTTACGCCTCGGACATTCCGGCCTATCTCGCCAACGGGAAAAAGAGCGAGGCCATGAGGCAGGTTCACTTCCCGCTCTCCGATCGCCTGGAAATGGCGGCGGTGTGGGCTCTTCCAGTCTCTGTTATCGGCGCGGTGGTTCTTGGCCTCGGCTGGCGTCACCTGCTGCTGCCCTTTGTCGCGATGACGTGGGTGCTGGCCCTGGGTTTGTACGGTTTCTTCCCTTGGCTGTCAGGAACGGTGGAAGCCACCCGGCAGCCACCCCCGACCTGGGTGCGCTGGCTGATCCTCTTCGATCCCAGAGTCCGGCGGAACGCAGTGGTCTGGCTGTTGTTTCTGGCGGGGATGTGGGGCCAGGAGTATGCTCGTGGCGCCTTGCACGTGCACAGCCTGGTAGGTTGGTCGCTGGCCTCGCTCTTTCTCATGCTTCTCATCAGCATGGATCTGGCTGGCAGCACTCCCCTGTACAAGAGCGGCTTGCACGAAGACCGATTACTCCACGTGGAACTGAACACGGAGAGCTGTCAGGGACGGGCAATGTGCCGGGAGGTTTGCCCCAAGAATTGCTATGTCATCGATGCTGCTGCGCACAAGGCGGCCATTGCGAGACCGGATGAGTGCGTGCAGTGCGGGGCTTGCATCGTGCAATGTCCGGAGGATGCACTGGCGTTCGTCACTCCTGTCGGAGAGAGCATTCCGCCGGACGTGATCCGAACGTACAAGCTCAACATGCTCGGCGTGCGCGTCACCTCCATCTCAGAGGGACAAGAATCTTAGGGTTTCTGCAAGGCAGGACAGAAAACAGGCCCACTGCACGAACTCCTCGCACCGCGGGCGAAGCTCATGCCCTGAAATTCTCGCTACAGCCCGCCGATGGCTCCACGGGAACACCTGCAGAAAGGGACACCGACGCCTACTCTCAGTAATACGCATTTCACAGGCTCGCCTCGCGAAGCCGGGCCGCGTCAGTCGGTCCCGGCGCTATAATCGCAACTCTTGGCCCGCGCTATGGACAGGAAGCGGCTGCAACGATTTGGACGGCAATTGGAAGCCCGCCGGGAAGATCTGCGCCGAAGTGTGGCGGAGAAACAGCAATACGGACGCGCCGTCGACGATGCCGTAGCTCCCGACGTTATTGACCGTGCGGCGAGCACATATACCAAGGATTTCCTGTTTCGGCAGAGCACAAACGAAAAGCAGTTGCTTCACATGGTGGAGGATGCAATCAGGCGTGTGCGCGACGGAAGTTTTGGCCGGTGCCTCTCGTGCGGAGATGAGATTAATACTAAACGGCTGGAAGCCGTGCCGTGGACACGCTATTGCATAGCCTGTCAGGAGAACATGGAACAAGCGGGTTGAAGACTCCGGACTTTCTGATTCTCGTCGCACTGCGGCGCCGTGGGTGGCATCGCGCAACCGGTTCTTTGCGCTTGTTGGTGTGGCGGAATACGGGATATTCTCGAATCGCGCCGCACGCAAGCAGCGGCTTCCACAGCCGGGCCTAACCATTGCCGGAGATTTTTCGGTTCGCTACCGCCAAGTCCACCCAGAGAAATCGTTTTCAGTATAGTCGGCGGAAGAGTCTACCAGCGATGATCATGCTTACGATTCCGATCACAGCCAGCGGCCAATACTGCTGCCAATAAAGTGCGGCCCCACCTCCTTGTAGGAAGCTCTCGCGCAGGACGATCAGAAAATATCGAAGCGGATCCAGAAAGGTGATGTATTGCACTGTCGGCGGCATGTTGGCGATCGGCGTGGCAAAACCGGAAAGGACAATAGCCGGTACCAGGAAAAGAAAAACACCCAAAAGCGCTTGCTGCTGGGTCCGCGCCAACGAAGAGATCATCAGTCCGATTCCTACCGTGGCAAGCAAGAAACAGAACAGACCCGCGTAGAGCCCCAGAAAACTGCCGGTGAAAGGGACGTGAAACCAGAGAATGGATACGACGAATAATCAGCGTTCCTTCCATCGTACCAACCAGAAAACCAGGCAGCGCCTTGCCGAGAAGAATCTCAGTTGGGCGCATGGGAGTAACCAGGAGCTGGTCAAACGTACCCGTCTCGCGCTCACGCGCTACCGACAGGCCTGTCGTCAGCATGCTCACCAGAAGAGTCAGTATGCCGCAAATACCAGGGATGATGAACCAATGGGAGTCGAGATTTGGATTGAACCATGCGCGATCCAGCAGTACCGTCGACGGTGGTATTCCTCTGTGCTCTGCGATCTGTGCTTCATTGAAGGTGGTTACGATGGATTGGGCATACCCTATCGCCAGGCCAGCCGTGTTGGAGTCTCTCCCGTCGAGGATGAGTTGGACGTGGGCTCGTTCTTCCGCGCTCCAGATCGGAGGTAAAATTCGGGTCGATGTCCATCGCCATCAGCGCGGACTTATCATCGATGGCCTGCTGCAGGGCATTCTGATTATGGACGATGCGTAGCAGATCAAAGCTGGGCGAGCCTGCAAAGCGGGCGATGAAATCTCGCGATAATTGTCCCTGATCCTGGTTATAGACGACGAACGGAACATGCGTCAGATCGAAGGTAGCGGCATAGCCAAATACCAAAAGTTGAATAATAGGCGGACCAATCAGGACAGCCCGGCTGGCTGCATCGCGCAGCAAGGCCAGAAGTTCCTTGATGCTGAGCGCAACGACGCGTTGGAGTATCAAACGCATCAGTCCAACCTCTTGCGAAAGCGCAGGAGCGCGATTCCTAGGAAGAACACGCACAGGATGGCCATGCCAAGACCATTGCGCAGAATCACCGGCCAAACATCGCCAGCCAGAAAGGTGCTTTGCAGCATGGTCACAAAGTAGCGCGCCGCGACAATGTGGGTCAGGACCTGAATCACTTGCGGCATGGAACGAATATCAAACAAAAAGCCGGATAAGATGAATGCCGGCAGAAATGTGGTGACGATCGCCACCATCGCGGCGACAAACTGGCTGCGTGCGAGCACGGAGATCACTAGCCCCATGCCCAGGGCTGTGAGTAGGAAGAGCGTCGCTGTGCCGAAGAGCACCAGTAACGATCCACGCAGCGGAACATCAAACAAAAAGACTGCCATGGCGGTGGACAGAATCATCCCACCCATGCCCATCGCAAAGTAGGGGACCAGCTTCCCCAGCAGAATTTCTGTCGTGCTAACCGGCGTTACCATGATGCCCTCCATGGTTCCGCGCTCCCATTCCCGCGCTACAACTAGAGCGGTCAACAATGCTCCGATGAGCGTCATGATGATGGCGATCAGTCCGGGAATCAGATAGTCGCGACTGCGCAGCGCGGGATTGAACCAGACGCGCGTGTCGGCCACCACAGGCGCCGCCAATTGCGTACCTTGTCGTGTCGCTTCCTGCTGTAACCAAAGCAGCCATGTACCATTCACGTAATTCTCAATGATGCGTGCTTGATTCGCATCGACGCCGTTCACGGTGAGATCAATCGGAGCGTTACCGCCGCTGTACGAAAGGCGCGTGAAATCGCTCCGCAGCCATAGGATCGCATCGGCACGCCCATGCAATAGCGCCTGCTCGGCGGATGCTTGATCGGGATAGATGGTCGGACGAAACCACAGCAGAGCGTTGCAGTTCTGCCAGGAAGGACGCGGTGAGCTGCGTTGGATGATCGACGACTTCTGCCACGGAGATGCCGCGAGCATCGAGTGAGACACCGTACCCGAAGATCAGCAGAAGCACCAGCGGTAGCACGAATGCGATGGCAATGCTCGAGGGATCGCGCAGGATCTCATACGCCTCCTTTCGCATCAGGCCGCGTAGGCGCATCCAATTCATGATGCTCTCCGGCTCGTCTTGCTCATGTTCTTCAATCAAGGCGAGATAAAGGCATCTTCCATACTCGGCCTGGGGCGGTCCGGGCGACGGACCTTCTCCTTGATTTCTGTGGGCGTACCCTGCGCAAGGACCTCTCCCAGCGACATCAAGCACGAGATGATCGCAGTATTCTGCCTCCTCCATAAAGTGCGTGGTTACAAGGCAGGTCGTTCCACCCTCTGCCAGTGCGTTCACGCGCGCCCAGAATTCCCGTCGGGCCAAAGGATCGACGCCGGAAGTAGGTTCATCGAGGAAGAGAATGCTCGGTTCGTGCATCAGCGCACAGGCCAGAGCAAGGCGCTGCTTGTATCCCAGGGGCAGCTCTCCCGCATTCATCGTGGTGTAGTCTTTCAGTTCCAGCTCTTCCAGCGCCCATGCCATCCTGTCCTTCTTTCGCTGATTTTCCAAACCGTAGGACGCCGCGAAGAAGGATAAGTTTTGATGAACGCTCAGGGACCCATACAAGGAGAACTTCTGAGACACATAACCGATGCGAGCGCGGGCCGCAGCGGTCGCTGTACGCAGATCGACGCCTGCGACCCGCAGCGTTCCAGAAGAGGAAGGCAGCAATCCGCAGAGCATCCGGAAGGTCGTCGATTTACCTGCGCCATTGGCGCCCAGCAGCCCGAAGATCTCTCCCTTACGCACGGAGAAGTTGACATTCTTCACCGCAGCGAAGGGGCCAAAGTAGCGATAGAGATCCTTGACCTCGACGACTGCCGCATCGTCGTCGGTCGCATCTCGCGGCGGCGGCAGCGGAATGGGATGGCGTGGACTCCGGCTGAAGAGAAGACTGACGAAGGCGTCTTCCAGTCGCGCGGGAACCGACTTGGGCGCTTCCGTACGCAGCCAGCTTCTCCGGCAACGCTGGTGGGCCAGACTGCTGCATCACGATGCGCAGTCCATCGCCTTGAATTACCGTATCCACCACGCCCGGCAGTTGGGCAATTTGGGACTGGAGGTTGCGCTGTGCTGTGGGGATATTTTCCAGAACGAATGCATGACCTTCCAACGGTGCGGCGAGTCGTGCCGGATTTCCCTGCGCGAGAATTTCCCCTTCGTGCAACAGGATGACATGATCGCAGCGTTCGGCCTCATCCATATAGGCAGTACTGAGCAGGACGGTCACCTTCTGGCCGACAACCTGTTGTTGGATGATGCTCCACAATTCTCGTCGCGAAATCGGGTCGACGCCCACGCTGGCTTCATCCAACAGCAGCAGTTGAGGAGGATGGATCAAGGTACAGGCCAAGCCGAGCTTCTGCTTCATGCCGCCGGAAAGCTGCCCTGCCTGTCGTTCGCGAAACGGACCGAGTGCCGTCATGGTCAGCAATTCCCCGAAGCGACTTTCTCGCATCTGTCGTGCGGCACGCTGTGCAGGTCGGCAAACAGTTCGAGATTTTCTTCGACCGTCAAATCTTCATAGAGGCCGAAGCGTTGCGGCATATAGCCAATCTGGCCTTGCAATGCTAAAGCTTGCTCTGGCAACGGATATCCCAAGCACCCGAATCTCTCCGGCGACGTGGCGTCAGTATGCCGGCCAGAAGACGCAGCAGAGTAGTTTTGCCCGCGCCATCCGGACCGATGAGGGCCGTCATGCTTCCCGCGGGAATCTCGAGGGAAACATTTTTGAGCGCATCTCTTCGAGCTGCTCCTTTTCCGAACGACATGCTCAGCTGTCTTGACGAAGATTGCATCCATCTCAGTTCGTCCCGCAGGGATGGGCATCGATTGCATGCGGAGGATTGTTGCGGAGTGGAATGACTACCGTCGCTGGCATTCCCAGGCGCAGTCGATGGTCCGGGTTACAGGCATAAACGCGTACTCGATAGACAAGCTGCGAGCGCAGCTGCGTGGTTTCCACGTTCTTGGGCGTAAACTCCGAGACCGGTGAAATATAGCCGACCCAGCCTGGAAACCGTTGCCCTGGGAAACTGTCCGACTCAATCCACGCACTCATGCCGAGGGCGACTTTGCCCATCTCCGGCTCTGGCAGATAGGCACGCACCCAGAGTGGGTTGTCGAGAGCGAGAGTAAACACAGGTGTCTGCGGAGTGGCCATATCGCCGGGTTCAAGAATCCTGCTCTGAATGACGCCATCGGCGGGGGCATAGAGCTGTGTGTCGGCCAACTGTTTTTGTGCCAGAGCCAACGCCGCTTTGTCGGCTTCGAGCAGTGGCCTGGGCCGCGGCAATGTCTTCTTTGCGCGGCCCGATGACGGCGAGCCGCAAGGCTTGCTTCTTGGCGGCTAGCACCTGCTGCTTGGCCGCCAGGTCGGCCTGCGCAGCCGAGGTAGGAGCGTTGCGCATCATCGCGGATCTGCAAGGAAACGTATTGCTTACTTGCCAGGGCTTCCTGGCGGTGATAGAGCAACTCCGCGTTTGTTAAGTTGGCTTGCGCTGCATCGACATCCGCTTGCGCAGCGGCAACATCTGGCTCGCGCTTCTGCAATCTCCTCCGGCCGGCTTCCAGCCAGCAGTCGCGCAACCACTTGCTGTTGCGCCGCCATGGTTGCCTTGTCCTGCGCCACCGCATCCAGAAAGCGCTGCTGCACCAACTGACCGACAAGCTGACCTGCATGGACCGCGCTGCCTTCGTCCACCAGCAGCTTGTCAATTCGTTCACTGTCGTTGAAGGCCAGCTGCACCTGGCGAATGTCTACGTTGCCATAGAGGGTAACGGTATCGGTCGGGAGCATGCTTTCGAAGCAACCAGCGCCGCCCCGAGAAACCGCCAACGATAAGAAGAACCAGAATCGTCAAGATGAGAATGCGTTTTTTGACCGAAATCATTTCTGTTCTCCGAAAATCCTCCTCACTTCGAAGGCCCGCTATACAGCAGATCATTGATGGCCCGTATGTCCAGCGGCGTCAGGATCCCCGCGGCTGCCTTCAGTTGTGTTCGGGCCACCAGTTGCGTGTAAAGGGCCAGATAGTAATTGCGCTGCGCGGCTGCATAGTTTGTTGTCGCTGTCAGCAGGTCAATGATGGAGCGGCTCCCGATTTCATATCCCTTCCGCGTCCCATCCAGGGATACCTTTGCAGAAGTCACCGCTTGCTGTGTGGCCTGAAACTGGGCGACGCTGTCTTGTAGATTATGGAATGCAGTTTGTGTATCCAGCTTGATCTCGTCCTGAATATTGGCGATGTTTGCGCGGCTGGCCTCGGAAAGCGCTTCTGCCTGATGAATTTCCGCTCGTGTGCTTCCACCTTCATAAATCGGAATCGACAAGTTCAGCGAGGCGCCAATCTGGTTCACTGCTAACGGCGGGATGAGCGTACCTACAGCGTGCTGGCCGACCACCGCTCAGTGTCAAAGTGGGCCAACGCGCCCGCTTTGCAAACTGCACCTGCTGCTCTGATACCTTCAGTGTTGCCTTCGCTTGGCGCAGAAGTGGCTGGTTCTTGAGCGCCGCCGCAAGCCAGGGATCCAAGGTGTCGGGCTGCGGACCGATCGCCTGCAAGGTTGTTATATCCTGTAACGTTCCTACGGGATGATGCGTCAGGCGCTCCAACTGGTTCTTCGCTACTGTTACAGCATTGTTTGCGCTAATGAGATCGGCCTTTGCAGCATCTAACTGGGCTTGAACTTCCTGGACCGAGATAATGTCCCCGGTGCCCACCTGCAGGCTTGTCTTTGTTTGCTCGTAGATGCTCTGCAGCAGGTCCATCTGCTGCTGCGCCACGCGTTCGTTGGCTTGTGCCTGTAAAACGCCAAAGTACGCCTGAGTGACCTCCAAGGCGACGACCTGCTGGGCATAGGCCAGCGCCGCTTCGCTGGCCTGAATGCGGGTGTCTGACTGCTTGATCGCAGTCGAAGCCTGACCGTTAAAGATGGATTCTGTCAGGCTGACGCTGAAGACATCGGAATGATATCCGGTGGAGATCGGCTGAGCGCCGAAGCCTGTGACATAAGCTGTATTCATTCCTCCGCTGGCCCCGGCATTGACGTGGGGATAGCAACGCCGCACGCGCCAGAGGCTTACCAGCAAACTCTGCGTCCAACTGCGCACGCGCCTGGGCAATGACGGGCGAAGTTGAAGCTGCTTGCTGATAGGCCGTTTGCAGATCTTGCGCCACAGATGGCACGCCATTGAGAGTCACACACCCAAAAATCACTAGCAGCGATATGGAGTGTGCCAACGAACCACGGTTCAGCGGAATGGTAACTGTTGTCATCGGACGATCAAGAGCTCGCTTGAGCGGAAGCATTTTCCTTTCCCTCCACACGAATAGCGTCTTCGACATCGCGCGTTGCGTTCACTCGCCCGAACACTCGCTGACCGGCTTGGACGGCCACATTCTCAAGCGCATTGCGATCTGCCCGCACGCCCAGTGCGCTCAGCGTAACCAGGAAGTCGCGATGACTGCGCCCGCGCCGGTACTCAGGCTCGCGCACAGGATGGCGCAGGACTTTCTCGGCCAGATCAAAATCAAAATCGACCAGCAGCGTGCCGTGCACCAGCAGCGCCTTCCATCGGCGGGCTTGCGCGTTGCCGGAGATTTTTCGGCCTCCTACCGCCACATCCGACGTGCCTTGCGGTGTGCCCGTGATGCCAAAAGCCGCAAGGATTGCGCAGATAACATCCGTGCCCAGGCGAAAGCCGGCTTTCAGGTTGAGGTGATCGGGTGCTGGCGTTATCAGCGAATAATTCAGCACGCTGCCGGTCTGGAGCACGGTGCCTCCTCCCGTGCATCGCTTCAACATGTCCACTCCAAATCTCGCACAGGCAACTGCATCCACCACCTGTTCCGCGCGCTCGTTGGAGCCCATCACCACGGCAGGAGGGCCGCCCCACCAGAAGCGGAGGAGAGGCCGTCCCGTACTCCAGGCTGATCTCGCCAGAGCCTCGTCCAGCGCGAGATTTGCGGCGACGGTGGGCGCCGTCCAACAGATGACATCCATCATTTCTCCGGCCTGACGCCGCTCCTGAACTCTCGATATGCGGCTAGTAGCGCGCTTCGGTATTCCGGCTCATGTTCGGGCGCAACACAGTGGTAGATCTTCACCACCTCCAGCAGGGCCGCGCTATCGCTGTCATTGGCGGAAATGCCACGCTCTGCACACTGCTGGAAGATAAGGGGCAGCCCCGCTATGGTGACCGTCTTGTTCTGGACAGTGATCATCCCGCCAGGCAGCGGACTGGAGCAGGCGCACTGAGCCGCGCTGATTTCCGTCGCCGCTGCAGTGTCGGGAGATGTTTTGGCCAGAACGTTATCCACCTCGGCGGCAATCCGTTCGGCGACGGTCCAGACAGCCTCTTTGTCGATCTGGGACGTATCGCGGGAGGACCGATGGCAACCAGCGTTTTCAGTTCCCAGAATGTCAGAGACAACCAGCGCGCCGCTCACTGGGCCGCTGTGCTCCTCGGTGCCCCACTTGGCGCACTGTTTGGAGCAGCCGTCGATGGTGATCGTCGGATGGGTGCGCGCAAAATTCCGTTCGGCATCATTGCCGGCCAGAAACAAGGGCAGGCAGAGCGTAACGGTCACATCCGGACGCAGCAGTTCCAGTACCCGCCGTGTTGCCAGGCGGGAAATGGTTCCTTCCGGAATCGCTTCGCCGCTGCACGAGATGATGCCAACCTTCGTAATCTCCGTGTTCATTCGATCACCTCCCCTCTGCGTACAAGCGCGCTGTTTCGCAAACCACATCCGCGGCGATGTCCCGAGTGATGTCCCAGCCGTCTTCCGTCAACACGGTTGCATTACCGGGTTTCGCTCCACGGTGGTTTTTGAAGGCCTCTGCCACCTGGATGGCCTTCGCGACCCGTCCGCCGGCCATCTCCACGTTCTTCTGTGCGCAGGCCTTGGGGCACCCGTCAATCGTGATGCAGGCGTGGGTTCGCACGGCGGCGACTGCTTCGGAGTCGCCCTTCACCAACAGCGCCAGGCACAGTGTGTCCGTCTGCTTCGGGGCCAATTCGTCGGTCACAAGATAAGCCGCTTCACGGCTAATCAGGCCGTGCACCTTGCCGATCCCGCTGCACGGGATGACCAGCGCAAGACTTTCTGCAGGTTCGTTTCTCATTGGACTCTCACTCCTCCGCCGCTTTGCGTTTCACGACCTCGGCGTATGCTGCCGCGTCTATCAGCATTTCCTGATCTTGGGGCCAATTACTCAACTTCAACTCGACAAGCCAGCCGCCGCCGTAAGGGTCTTCGTTGATGATTGCTGGGTTCGCGATTACCGCAGGATTAACAGCGGCAACCCTGCCGCTTGCAGGTGAAATAACCTCAAACACCGCTTTCGCCGACTCAAGACTGCCCAATTCGCCGAATTGTTCGACAGATGCGTCAGGTGTGGGCGGATCAAAGTAGCTGATATCGGTCAGCTTCTGCTGCATGTAATCGGAAATGCCTACGCGGGCGACGCCGTCCAACACGCGGACCCAGACATCGTTCTCATTGAACAGGTAGTCCACCACGGGAATGCGGAATTCGAACTTGTCATGGGTGACTACCAAGTGTTCTGTCGGCGATTCGAAAACAGTCGGCGATTCGGGCACTGCTGGAGGGGCATCCAGATTGCGCACCAGTTCATCGACAATCGCCTGAGCCAGCGCCATGCCTTCCGGCCCGAGGTTGAGCGCCGGCTCCAAGGAATGTCCAGAAGCCTTAACAGAATTGGAGACCAGCAGCCTTCTGTCCACTTTTGCTTCGAGCCGGGTGGCGAGTTTGGTAGCGCAGCGGGTTGAGCACCCATCCACGACGATGAGCGAGCTCTCATTGAGCACCTTCTTGTAGCGTAGAGGCGCGCGATTCAGCAGAACGGGACAGATGATTTCACTCCCAGTGAGGCCGGCGCCACGAATCGCCACCTCGCGCGCCACCGACCCTTCGGGTTTATCCAGGCCATTGCAAGCAAGAATTGCCCGCTTCATTTGACACTCTCCTGCTCTCGAACCTGCTTGATGAGCGCGATGATCTTCGGCTTATCGGGGAACGAAAGCGCATCCGGACCGCAGGTCTTCGAACAGGCTCGACAAAACACGACGCAATTATTTGGGTTGGCAACCACCAGCTTGCGCTCGCCTTCTCGCCGCTCGAAGACGCGATGCGGACAGAACGTGTCGCACTCCATGCAGAAGGTGCATTTGTCGTAATCGATGGTCGGAAACCACGGAATCCGATCTCGTGCCACTCCCATGAACGTTGATTCAGACATCTTCCTTCACCCCCATCTCGCGGAGTGCCGAAGCCACTTTCTCGACGGCCTCCTCGGTTGACATGTCGCGAATATCCAGCGGAGTCATATCCCGCTTCACATCCATCCCTTTTTCTGCGAAGGCATCCCGAAACATCTTGTATTGCATGTTGGGCGCACAGGCCGCGATGACCAGCGGCCGTTTCGCTTGCAGGAAGTCCGCCAGAAAACGGTCCCCATCCTGTTCGCACAACTGGGGATGGATCACGCCGAACTGGACCGGCAACTCGACGCGGGCCCGGTTAATAAAGTCCCAGATATCCATCTTGGAGAATCCCGGACACTTGCCGGTGCATACGCACATCACGAGTCCAGGACGTTGCGTATCCATTTAATTGCCTCCGGTTTCCAGCAGCATCTGCTTGATCTCTTCAGGTGAAGGTATGCGGCCGGCTGACTTGACCTTTCCGTCAATCACCAGGCCGGGAGTCATCAGGATCTGGAACTCCATGATCTCTTTGATCCCGGTCACCTTTTCGACTTCCGTCTGCACGCCCAGTTCCTGAACGGCTCTCTCGGCATTCGCGGTCAGGGTCTTACAGCGAGCACAACCCGTGCCTAATATCTGAATTCTCATGATTCACCTCGATCTCTCCTTAAGCACCTGCGTAGCGCAGGCGAAGAAGTTGCAGACACATGGCGTCAACAGCCGGTAATGCACTAGATTTCCTTCACGCCGGTCCTCGACGATTCCGTGGGCGCGCAGCAGTGCCAGATGCTTCGACACGGTCGAGACGTCGCTGCCGACAAGCTTGGTGAGTTCACCGACCGAGCACTCGCCCCGGTTCAGACGATCCACGATCATTAGTCGCGATTCGTTCGCGAGTGCCTTGAGCACGTTTGCCTGCTTCCTGAAGACCCCGCGATTTGTCATATGCCTCGCAGCCTTATTGGTCATATGGCCAAATTGCCAAATATCAGCAAAAAGAAAAAACAATCTTCTTAACTAAGCTCCATTACCCACAAACGGCTCCCATTTGCTGACGGTGTAGGAGCCCCTCTCGATTGCCCTCTTGAGCTTGAGCGAGTCCTGCTCGAGGCTCTGTGATGACTGGAACACGTCTCGCAGAAAGGTGAATAGCTGCTTGTGAATACCCTCGGCCGGTTGCGCCAGCCGGTAGTACATCCGGACACCCTCCCGACGGTCGAGGACCAGACCCGAAGTCTTCAGATACGTGAGGTGGCGAGAAACATTCGCCTGCGATGATCCCAGCACATACTGGATCTCACAGACGCACAACTCGCCGTGAATCAGCAAGTTAAGAATCCTGAGTCGTGTCTGGTCGGCAAGCCCCTTGAAGAGCTGCTCCAATTGCTTCATAGAAAACTCCCAGTCTGATTTTTCCAGTGTCTCCATGTATTCGTATATACGTTTACATGTTGATAAGAATTGATGCTGTGACGACGAGCACAGCTCAATGTGATTGCAGACAAGCGAGGGCTGAAGGCGGATTCCACCAACGGGGGATTCCGGCGAGTCGCTCATAGCCAGGCCCCAACATAGAGGTTCGGGTTTGGGGCGAGGGCCAGCCGTGATGGTCCCTGCTTCCGCGTTCCTCGACGTGGCGCGAGTAACTCGCAGATCAGGGCTGTGCTGAATGTGCGGAACTCCATATCAGAGAAAATAACTTGATCAAGGAGACGTTGGGATTGGAAGACAAACGCCATTTTCACTTTCGGCTTTACCGATAATCTCCTCTATCGAACACCAGTTTCCAGTGCTCGCCGGCGTGCATTTTTCTCCCTTCAGCAGCGGCTTGATCTCCTGCTCAATGAGAGCGATGTCGGTTTCGCCGACGTGCTTGCCATAGATCCGGCCGTCGCAACCGATAACAAAGCTGACAGGCAAGCCCAGAATCCCTCCATAACGCTCGGCCAGACCGGCGTCTCCGATAGCGACGGGGTAGTTCATTCTTAATTGCTGAGAGAACGCGCGCACCAGCTTCGGGTCATCATCGAGAGAAATCCCAATGATCTGCAATCCATCTCTGTCGTACTTATTCCGCAAGTCCAGCGCCGCAACCACTTGAATCGCGGCCCGCATCCCGAGTAGATCGGCGATGACTCCCGAGATCAGAGCACCGAGGGCATAGCCCAGATCGCGCCAGAAGCGATAAGCACCCATAGCTGTTGCGCGCCACTCGGGGTGGGCCACGTCGCTGATCGCCGCCAGCAGCGTGGGATAAACCATTGCGGTTCCGATCCCCTGCAGTAGAGCGCCAATCATCCATGCCGTGTACACCGGCACTTGGACCGTCAGCCAGATCCCGCCGGCCTGCACTACCATCCCGCCAGCAATGAGCCACTTTCGTCCCCAACGATCGCTCAGCGGGCCGGTCGCGAGCTGTAGTATTCCCCAGACAGCGGGATACACCGCCTTGATCGTGCCAATCGCGGCCACGCCCAACCCGAGGCTGGCAAAAAACAGCGGGTAGATTCCCCAGGACATACCGTCGTTCAGGTTGTTGACCAGTCCTGCCTGGCTGCAAGAAAACAGGTTTCGATCTTTCCAGGATGTCAGGGCGAAGATTTCCCGCATCGAACGCGGCCGCGGAGGATCATCGGCGCCGCCGTTTGTAGCGGGCGCATGGTGCAGCTTTGCCTCAAGGGTGGCATAGTGTCGCGTCTCTTTCGCAAAAAACAATGAGAGCAACAGTCCGGCAAACGCTACACCGATGCCCAGGTAGAACGGTTGTGGGCGCAGCGCGTAAATCGATGCGATGTAGCCCGTGATCCAGGCGGTGAAACCAACGGCGAGGTAGCCCGCAAATTCATTCAGTCCGAGCGCGAACCCTCGGCGCTTCGGGCCCACCAGATCCACCTTCATGATCACCGTCATCGACCAGCACAGGGCCTGGTTGACACCGAGCAACACGTTGGCAATATCGAACCAGAACCAGTGCTTCGCGAAGATGATGATGGAGGGAACGGGCAGCCCAATCAGCCATCCGAGCACGAGGACTTTCTTGCGCCCGACAGTCTCCGAGACGTGCGCCGCGAACAGGTTGCAAATAGCTTTCGTGACACCGAAGCTGACGATGAAGGAGACGATTGCGGTCTTGGAAACCAGCCCGAACTCTCTCTCCCCAATGAGCGGCACGACTGTCCGCTCCAATCTGACCATCATGCCCACAAAAACGTTGATCAGCACGAGAAGGGAGAACTGGCCTAGATTTTCTTGAAGGCCTAAACGAATCGGGCTGGTTTCGATGTTCGCGTCCATAAACAACCGTTAGGTGGTTTGAACACCGGGTTGATTGCCCTGATCTTGGCGGCGTCAGCGGGCGGCGAGGGTATGTCCTCCAGCATGTGGCGTATAAATTCCCGCTCGTCCTCAATTCCAAACGCGCGGTTGAAGCGGCGCTCGAAACCGATAGTCGAGCTGGGCTTGCCACTCAACGAACGGCCGCACACCGAGCCGGAAAAGGCCCCTGGCAGAACTTCGAGGTAGTCGGGAAGGCTCTTGAGTTTTTGTACGCTGCGAAAAAGCGAGCGGGCGCCTTCTTCGGCGCTGGAAGCCAACTCGGTCTGCCCAAGATCGCCCACCATTAGCGTGTGGCCGCTCAGCAGGAACCACGGCTCCGGTCCACGAGTCTTGTCGGTCACCACCAGCGCGATGTGCTCAGGAGTATGGCCGGGAGTGTGCAGGACACGAATTCGTACGTTGCCGAGATCCAGTTCTTCGTTCTCCTTTACGCCACGAAACCTAAACCCCGCTCCGGCGCTATCGTGCAATACATAATCAGCGCCGGTGACTTTGGCCAGGCGGCGGGCACCGGAGACGTGGTCAGCATGGACGTGAGTATCAATCACGTAACGAATCTTCATGCCGGTCTCCTCGGAGACGCGTAGATACGGTTCAATCTGCTCAATGGGGTCGCACACGGCGCCCAGGCCCTTACCTCCTCAACCGAAGATGTAGGACGCGGCCACCACTGGCTCTGTATGCAAGAGTTGACGCAAGATCATCAGTACACCTCAGTTGGAATCAATGAGCGCAAGTCAAGCGCCTTTGCGCAGGCTCTTCACCGACAGCAATGGGCAACCCTTTGGCGCACCAATCCTGAACGCTGTCCTCTAGGCGTGAGGCGCGGAATCCGTTCGAGCGCAACACTTCAACGGCTTCCTTTGCCAGCACGCAGAAGGGACCGCGGCAGTACGCGACTATTTCCTTAGTACGTGGCAGTACCGAGAGACGCTGCTTTAGTTCTTCCAGTGGAATCGGTAAGGCACCCGCGATATGGGCCGTGCGGTATTCGCTTGGGGGTCGAACGTCGATGACAATGGCCTTCTTTTGTTGCACTCGTTCTAAGAGGCTCTTGCGATCAACGGGATTGACTTGTTCGCCTTCGCTGAAAAAGCGGCGCCGGATTTGTTCAATCTCAGCGAGTCGGTTTTCCGCCAGCAACCGGAAGCGGCGAAAGAAATCAGAGACCAACGCATCCGCGAGCCGATAAACAACATACCGGCCATTCTTTGTCGTCTCCACCAGCCGCGCCGCCTGCAACTCCTGCAAGTGCTGCGAGGTATTGGCCACGGACATCCCGGTTTCAGTCGCTAACGCCTCCACCGTGCGGTCGGACTGGCACAGCAGATCAAGCAACTCCAGCCGTTTCGGACTGGAGAGCGCTTTCCCGATGCGGGCCAGCTGGCCATAGGAGGCGTCCTTGAAGTCACGTTTTTGCTTGGGTTGGTAGATATTCTGAGGCATTGTTCAATTATTCAATTAATTGCTTGATTATATTAGCTGCGCTGCCGTCTAATGTCAAAGAGTCTTCATATGAATTCGACTCTTCCTGTGAGGCGCGACCGCACGCAGTCTATGCCGCTCGCGTCAGGAGAATGGCCATGGAGAAATTGACTATCATTCTGAATGATCCGCCCTACGGCACAGAAAAGATTTACAACGGCCTGTGTTACGCTTCTGCTCTCCTTTCTGCCGGTGTTCATCTGAACCTCTTCCTGTTGGCCGACGGTGTAACCGCAGCGCGTCGCGGACAGAAGACACCCACCGGCTATTACAACGTGGCTGACATGCTCAGCGAACTGATCACCAAAGGAGTCAAGGTCAAGACTTGAGGATCGTGCTCAACGGCCAGGGGACTTGGCCAACAAGAGATGATCGAAGGCGTGGAATTGGGGCGCATGCTAGACCTGGCACGCTGGACCAAGGAAAGCGACTCGGTGTTGATGTTCTGATGCCCGGCCGAGCGGGAAAAGGAGTTCAATGGCTCGCATTCTTGTGGTGGGAGGCTCGTTTGGCGGGCTCACCGCTGCCTTCGAACTGCAAAAGCGGTTGGGGAGCGCGCATACCGTAACGCTACTTTCTAACAGTGCGCAGTTCGTCTTCATTCCATCCCTGCCCTGGGTCGCGATGGGCTAGCAGGATGCGGCGCGCGTCACGTTCGGAATCGAGCGGCCGCTGAGCAAACGAGGGATTCGTTTTGTGTACGGCACCGCACGCTCGATTGATACAGCTGCCCAAAACGTCGTTTCCACAGCCGGGGTCCTCCCCTACGACTACCTGGTAATCGCGACCGGTTCAGACCTTGACTACAGCACGGTGCCGGGGCTCGATCCGGCACTTGGCCACTGCGCGACCATCTTCACACTCGAGGGCGCGCTGGCTGTCCGGGACCGCCTAGGCACTCTGCTGGATGCCGACCACGGCAGTGTCGTGATCGGCTCGGCGCAAGGAGCCAGTTGCCTCGGTCCCGCCTATGAACTGGTTGGGATGATCGACACCGAATTGCGGCGGCGGAAGAAGCGGCACCACTTCGATCTCCACTTTGTTACCCCGGAGCCCTTCCTCGGCCACTTCGGCGTGGGCGGGATGGGCAAGGCGCGCCGCTTGATCGAAGATGAGTTTTGGGAACGCGACATCAATTACCACACCGACGCCGCCATCGAGGAACTTGAACCAGAGCGGTGCGTACTCAAGGACGGGACCGTGCTGAAGAAAGACTTCGCCATGGTCGCCCCTCCGTTCCTGGGTGTCGAAGCGGTGCGCAATACCGACCGCCTGACAAATCCCAAAGGCTTCATCCCTGTGGATCAGTATTACCGCAGCACCCAGTTTTCTAATATCCTTGCAGTCGGCGTCGCGGTCGCGATTGCGCCTCCCTCGCCAACTCCGGTTCCGGTCGGTGTCCCGAAAACCGGAAACATGACGGTCAACATGGCCTGTGCGGCGGCACGCAATCTGGTGGATGTTGTGAACGGACGCGACCCTCACACGGAGCCGAGTTTAGGCGTGATCTGCATGGATGACATGGGAGACCAAGCGATCTTTCTCAGGGCCAAACCAGTGCTGCCTCCCCGCGAGTCGATCCAGCACAGAAAGGGACGCTGGGTGCGTTGGGTGAAGATTGGTTTCGAGCGCTACTTCATCTGGAAAATGAAGCACGGATTTACTGGCCTCCCATGAGGACCTGTTGTGAGCGTTGTATGCCTGGAATCGACGCCTTCGAGCAGTATGCAAGCGAATATGACGCATGGTTCGAGCGCAACCAACCAGCGTACGAAGCTGAACTCCGTGCTGTACGAGCGGTGTTGCCATCAAGTGGCTCTAGTCTCGAAATTGGGGTAGGCACAGGCCGATTTGCCGCTCCGCTGGGCATCCGTGCTGGGATCGATCCCTCACCTGCGATGGCGGCAATTGCCCGAACACGGGGCATCGAAGTTGCAATTGGCAAAGCAGAGTTGCTGCCATTTACCGCTGAGGAGTTTGATTACGCTCTCATGGTCACAACCATCTGCTTTGTCGACGATCTTGGCGCTGCATTCCGAGAAGCTGCACGCGTGCTCAAACTGGGCGGGAGCCTTGTCGTCGGCTTTATTGACCGAGACAGTCCCTTGGGAAGGCAGTACTCGGCCTGCAAGGATCGCGACCCGTTCTACCGCCACGCGAGGTTCTATTCCGTTGAGCAAGTTAGCTCCCAGATGGAGAAAGCCGGCTTTGATAAACCTGTTGCTTCGCAAACGATCTTTTGCTCCGGTGACTCAATAATCTTGAAGGAACAGCTGATTAAGCCCGGTCATGGAGAGGGATCGTTCGTGGTTCTGAAGGCGACAAAGCAAACGGCGCAGAAAGGTGGCGTTAGATGAACCTCCACGCGAACGAAAGGCAGACTGTGCAGCAGCGGCGCATTTACCTCGACTTCAATGCCAGTACTCCCGTCGCTCCGGAAGTGGCCCATGCTATGGAGCAAGTGTTGCATGAGCCGTTTGGCAACCCTTCCGGCGAACACTGGGCGGGGCGGCCGGCACGCCAAGCGGTCGAGAGCGCGAGGGCGCAGATTTCCAGCTTCTTGGGCTGCGAACCGCAGGAAGTTGTGTTCACCAGTGGCGGCAGCGAATCCAACAACCATGCTCTCAAAGGCGTTTTCTTCACCAACAGAAAACCCAGAGCTCACATCATTACCACTCAGGTCGAGCATCCCGCGGTTCTCAACCCCTGCCGTTTTCTCGAGCGCCTGGGGGCTGCAGTCACGTACCTACCCGTGGATGGCTTCGGCCGAGTGGACCCCGATCAGGTGCGACGGGCCATTACGCCGCATACAGTACTTGTTTCCATAATGCACGCCAACAACGAGGTGGGCACCATTCAACCGATCTCCGACATTTCCACGATTACCCGTGAGCGCGGCATTTTGTTCCACACCGATGCAGCACAGTCTATCGGCAAAATCAGTACGTGCGTGGAGGAACTTGGCGTCGACTTGCTGTCGATAGCCAGCCACAAGTGTTACGGGCCGAAGGGAGTTGGAGCGCTTTACATCCGCGAGGGCGTCCGGTTGGAACCCTTGATTCACGGTGCAGGGCACGAATCCGGCCGTCGCGCGGGAACCGAAAACGTGCTGCTGGATGTTGGTCTCGGCGCGGCTTGCGCTTTGGCCGAACACTGGGCCGGAATGGAATCGGTCCGGCAGTTGCGTGATCTCTTCTGGAATCTATTCCAAGAGAGATTCGGCAATCGCGTTGTTCTCAATGGCCATCCTGACGCGCGCTTGCCCAACACGCTAAACGTCGGCTTTGTCGGCAAAGTCGGATCAGAGATCCTGGCTCGCATGGAAGGAGTTGCCGCGTCCACCGGTTCCGCCTGCCATTCTGGCTCGGTGGAATTGTCACCCGTCCTGAAGGCCATGAACATCCTGCCTGAAGTTGGTATGGGCGCAATTCGCTTCAGTCTGGGCCGCACGACCACGCGTGAAGAGATCGAGGCTACGGTGTCTCAGCTCACCGATGCGGTATCCGCGCTGGCATAGCACGCACGCAATCGATGCCGGTTCCGGAGGCACTTTCCGTTTCTTCCCGGATCGTAGCGACGAGCGCCTTTGGGTGCACTAAACAAGAACAATTCGGGGCAGTGATTCCGGTGGCCTCGTTTCGGCATTCATTCAACTAGGCGTAATAGCGAAGCCAAATCGCCTTCCAACGGTGAGGGTTTCGAAGAAGTCCCGAGCCGTTTGCGGCGATCAAAGGAATGGGCGGTAATCGTCGTGAGTCATTGGGAGGAAGTAATAAGGAGAACCAGTAGTCCGAACCATGAAAGCAGAGCTTGACATCGTACACTTAATCTATTGATTTTATTGGCGTCCCCGACGGGATTTGAACCCGTGTTACCGCCGTGAAAGGGCGATGTCCTAGGCCGGGCTAGACGACGGGGACTCTTTGAAGTACGAGTGCCGGAGGAACTTTCATCGTAGCAGCCGCTTTCCACACTGTCAAAATACGGAGTTTGAAACGGTTCTCATTTCGACGATCGTCGTCGTTCCGCCAATAAGAGATTGCAACACCCCCCTTGATTCCACCCTGACATCGGAGGGAACTCATGTAATGTTGAATGCGCAGTATTGACGTTTCGGGGGTGGCCTGTCGGCGCGCGCCATCTTAATGCCGAGGGAACCCTGTTTAAGCCGGCCATCCCGGCCCTCCAGCGTGACGGCACAACAGCCGACGATAGCATCGCGCTCTTGCTTCCTGGTCGGACACATCCTCGCACTGCCGGTAGACTCACAGCAAAATTGGTTTGATCCGCTCTGGCCGGGCCTCCGCATTACAATATTCATTACAATATTGGTGAGAGGCCATAATACATCGCCTCTTTACTTATGGCAGATCCCCTCTATCTCAGCCTGTGGTTTCCCGACTTCAGCGGGCCCGCGATGCTGCCGCACATTCTCGCTGTCCTGCAGCAGTTCCCTTTTTCCGAGCAGCGACCCGGCATCACTTATGTCGCGGTGCAACCGGTTTCCTGGAACGAAGCCAGCGTGCTGGAACGCCGTTTTTCTCCCGGCGTTGCGCCCGAGCAGGCAGTGCTTGTGGCCGCCGACCTGGTTCACGACGACTACGCCTATGTCTTCGACGCTTACTGGGATCTCTGGACGCCCGACGAGAACGGCCACTGGCAGCTTATTCCCAGTCAGGTTAAGTTTGTCGCGCAGGGAGAAGAATTCGACGAAGGCACCCAGGCAGAGACCGGCCACATGCAAATTGATTTTGGTCTGGACTCTTTGTTTGTCCAGGAAGATATCAAGCTCACCGAGGAAACCGAAGCCAAGATCCGCGAGAACGTGCTCCGCTTGATCGAATTCAGCAAGAAGGTGGAGATGAACACGCGTGCCGCTTCGCGGCGTCTGTGGTCAGAATCGGACGAGAGCCTTCCACAAAAGCTGATCGCCCGCCTGCAGAGAGTGCAGTAAAAACCAGGATCAATTTTCAACGATCAATTCACAACACAGAGGACGCAGAGGCCACGGAGAATTTGGGCCGTGAGTTGATCACCCGCTTGATTCCGTTCTTGAGATGCTCAACGTTGAAGTTGATCAGAAGGCCCACTTCTTTTCCGCTTAGACGAAGATACGAGAGCAATTGAGCTTTGTGGATCGGCAGCATCGTCTCTACCGATTTGAGTTCCACCAAAACAATTTCCTCGACCAATAAGTCGGCACGATAGCCCACATCCAGTGTCTGTCCGTCGTATCGGACTGCTATCGGGACCTGCGACTCCACTCGCAGGCCCCGCTTGCGCAGTTCGCGAATCAAACACATTTCGTAGGCGCTTTCGAGCAGTCCCGGACCAAGGGCAGAATGAACTTTCATGGCGGCATCAACAACGGCTCCGCTCACTTCGTTGACTTCCATCACTCTGCGCCCTCTGCGTTGAGCCGTGTTACTTGGTTCTCCCGCCTTCGACTTTCAACGCTTCAGCAGCGGCAGCCTGGGCTGCCGCCAATCGCGCCGTCAATACGCGGAACGGTGAGCAGGAGACGTAATTGAGCCCGGTGCGATAGCAGAACTCCACCGACGACGGCTCCCCGCCGTGCTCTCCGCAGATTCCGACCTTCAGGTTCGACCGCGTCTTGCGCCCGCGCTCGGTCGCCATCTTCACCAGTTGTCCAACGCCCTCCTGATCGAGTGCCGCGAACGGATCCTGCTTCAGAATGCCCTCCGCCAGGTAGGTCGGCAGCACCTTGTTGACGTTGTCGCGCGAGAAGCCAAACGTGGTCTGCGTCAGATCGTTGGTGCCGAAGGAGAAGAATTCCGCCTCCTTCGCGATCTCGTCCGCAACCAGCGCGGCTCGCGGCAACTCGATCATCGTGCCGACCATGTAGTCGACCTTCATGCCCTTCTCTTTGAAGACTTCATCGGCTACGCGCCGCACGATCGCTCCCTGGTTCGCCATTTCTTTCAGAGTGGCAACCAGAGGAATCATGACCTCCGGCAGCACCTTGATTCCCTTCTTCGTGCAATCGACGGCCGCCTCGAAGATCGCGCGAGCCTGCATCTCGGTGATCTCGGGATAGGTGATGCCGAGACGGCAGCCGCGATGGCCGAGCATTGGGTTGAACTCGTGCAATTGCTCGACGCGCGCAAGAAGCGGAGGCAATGCCTTCTTCAGATCGCCCACGCCCTTCACGCCGTAGTCTTTGTATTTCGCGACCAATTCCTTCTTCTGCTTCGCGCTATACGACGACAGCAGCGCGATATCGACCATCAATTCTTCACGGCGCGGCAGGAATTCGTGCAGCGGCGGATCCAGCGTGCGGATCGTGACCGGCAGCCCATCCATCGCCTTGAAGACGCCGGCGAAATCCGCGCGCTGCAGCGGCAGAAGCTTTTTCAGCGCCGTGCGGCGGTCTTTCTCGTTGTCCGCTAGAATCATGGTGCGCATGTGCCCGATTTTTTTCTCGCCGAAGAACATGTGCTCGGTGCGGCATAGCCCGATGCCTTCCGCCCCAAACGCACGCGCCTGGATGGCATCGCGCGGGATGTCAGCATTGGCGCGGACTTTCATCGTGCGGTGCGGATCGGCCCACTGCATGAACTTCTGTAGCTCGGGATCATCCGGCGAAGGATCGAGCGTATTCAGCTTGCCCTTGATGACGCGGCCGGTCGTGCCGTCGAGCGAGATCCAGTCGCCTTCTTTGAACGTCTGCCCTTTCACGCGCATTTCACGCGCCTTTTCGTTGACGTCAATATCGCCCGCGCCTGCGACGCAGCACTTGCCCATGCCGCGCGTGACCACCGCGGCGTGACTGGTCATGCCGCCGCGCGAAGTGAGAATGCCTTTCGCGACTTCCATGCCATGAATATCTTCCGGCGTGGTTTCGGCGCGCACCAGAATCACCGGCTTCTTCCTGGTGTCATGGCCGGCCATCTTGACCGCTTCATCCGCCGTGAAAACGATCTGGCCGACCGCCGCTCCCGGCGACGCCGGCAACCCAGTCGCCAGCACTTCGACCTTTGTGCTCTTCTCATCCAACCGCGGTACCAGGAAGTCGTACAACTGGTTCGGCTCAACGCGGAAGATCGCTTCTTCTTTCGTGATTAGGCCTTCGTCCACCATCTGGATCGCGACTCGCACGGCGGCCAACCCAGTGCGCTTGCCATTGCGCGTCTGCAGCATGTAGAGCTTGCCATCCTGGATGGTGAATTCGAAATCCTGCATGTCCTTGTAATGTTTTTCCAGCCGCGTGGTGATCTCGCGAAGCTGGTCGTAGACCTTAGGCATGATCTTCTGGAGTTCGAGAATCGGCACCGGTGTGCGCACGCCGGAAACCACGTCCTCACCCTGCGCGTTCATCAGGAACTCGCCGTAGAACTCGTTGTTGCCAGTCGCGGGATTTCTCGTGAAGCCGACGCCCGTGCCGCTGGTGTCGCCCAGGTTTCCGTATACCATCGCCTGAACATTAACCGCCGTGCCCAGCATGTCGTCGATATTGTTGATGCGGCGATAGTGCTTGGCACGGTCGTTCTGCCACGAGCGGAACACCGCATCGCGCGCCATCACCAACTGCTCGCGCGGATCCTGCGGGAAGTCGCGCTTGGCGTGCTTCTTGACGACCTTCTTGTATTCGACGATGACTTCCTGCAGATCTTTCGCATCCAGATCCGTGTCGAGCTTTACCTTTTTCTTTTTCTTCTTGGCATCAAAGACCTCATCAAACGCCGACTTCTCGATGTCGAGCACAACGTTGCCGAACATCTGGATCAGCCGCCGGTAGGAATCGGCCGCGAATCGCGGATTGTTGCTGCGCCTGGCCAGCGCTTCCACGCTCTTGTCGTTCAAGCCGAGATTCAAGATCGTGTCCATCATGCCGGGCATGGAAAACTTTGCGCCCGAGCGCACGCTCACCAGCAGCGGATTCTCGCCCGTGCCCAGCTTCTGTCCCTGCAGAGCTTCGAGTTTCGCCAGCGCCTCGTCCATCTGCTTGTCGACATCGGCAGACAAGCCGCCGCGCATGTACTCGCGGCAAGCTTCGGTTTGAATCGTGAATCCCGGAGGCACGGGCAGTCCTGCGTTGGTCATCTCGGCCAGGCCGGCGCCTTTGCCGCCCAGCACGTCTTTCATCTTGCCGTTGCCGTCGGCCTTGCCGCCGCCGAAAAAGTAAACGTACTTCGTCGCGGGCTGCTTGCTGGTTTTGCTTTCCTTTACTTCATTTTCAGGAAGAGTCATCGTCGCCATGTTATGAGTCCTTTGTGATACAAAATTTCGTTTCAAACTCTTGAAATTTGGTAATTGGGAAATTTGGTAATTGAGTAATTTAGAAAACCGCTGCAGGGGTGCGGATTTTCAAATTACCAAATTACAAAATTACTCAGTTACGCAATCCTTTTCACGCCTTCCCGTCGGTCACGATTTCGGAAAAGTCGGCGATCGTGGAGAATTCCCTCAAAAGAGTGCGGAGCAGCGCCAGCCGGTTCGCCCGCACCCGCTCGTCTTCGACCATCACCATGACTTTGTCGAAGAAGGCATCCACCGACTCCCGCGCCTTAGCCAGCAACTGCAACGCTTCAAGATATTGTTTCTGGTTGCGCTGTTCTTCTACTCGCGGGCCGCTCTGCTTCAAGTACGCAATCAGATTCTGTTCTTCCTGCGCCGAATCGGAAAATGCTTCCACATCCTTCGCCGGCTCAATCCCCTTATCCTCGGCTTGCCGCAAAATGTTCCGCATCCGTTTGCAAGCCGCGCCGATGGCCTGAAACTCCGGCATATGCATGACTTGCTTTACCGCTTCGGCCCGCGCCAGTGCGTCCACCACATCGTCCGCATCGGCGCCCAGCACCGCCTTCACCACATCATAGGAATACCCCCACACATCCCGCAGATAGAATTCCAGCCGTTCGCGGAAGAACACGGTCACCGCTTCGACATACTTCTCCTCGTCGACGAACTTTTTCTCGGCTTCCGACTTCTGATATCCGGCGCGCGCATCCTTCATCAGCTCCAGAATTTTCAGCGAGAACTTCTTTTCCGCAATCACCTTCACGATCCCATTCGCCTGCCGCCGCAGCGCAAACGGATCCTTCGATCCGCTCGGCACCAGCCCCAGCGCAAACATCCCGGCAATCGTATCGGCCTTGTCACCAATCGAAAGCACCGCGCCCTCTATCGACCTCGGAACCGCATCGTCGGTCGACTCCGGTTTGTAGTGGTCGTAAACCGCGTCCGCAATGGCGAAGCGCGTGGCCTCAGGCAGGCTTGCATCCAACTCCTGCGCTCGCGCGTAGAGACCACCGACAATTCCCTGCAGCTCGGTGAACTCCTTGACCAGTTCCGTGGTGAGATCGGTCTTCGCCAGGCACACCGCTTTATGAATCACCCCCGGACGCACGGTCGTGCCGCGCTGCTTGAGGAGTTCGCTCACCCAACTGCACAGCCGCTGCACGCGCTGCGTCTTGTCGTAGTAACTGCCGAGATCCTTCTGAAAAGTTACGTGCTTCAGCAACTCCAGCCGCTCGAGCAGCGACTTTTTCTGGTCCGTTTGCCAGAAAAATCGCGCGTCGTTGAACCGCGCGCGCAACACCCGTTCGTTGCCATGCCGGATCAATCCCTTCGGATCGCTCTCCGTATTCAGCACGGCCAAAAAATGCGGCAGAAGTTTTCCCGCCGCATCCTCGACCGCAAAATATTTCTGATGATCGCGCATCACCGTCACCAGCACTTCTTCCGGCAGTGCCAAGAATTGCGGATCAAAGCCGCCGAGAATCACCGACGGATACTCGGTCAGATTCACAACCGTATCGAGCAGTGCTTTGTCTTCGCGCCAGCGCGCGCCGGGGATCGTGCGCGTCGCGGCATCGAGAGCCTTGCGAATCTGCTGTTCGCGTTCCGCCCGGCCCAGCACCTTCGCCGTCCGCAGCGCATCGATGTAGCTGCTGCCCGCTCTCGAAATAGTGACCGCTTTATCCGCCCGGATCCGGTGCCCGCGCGAATGATTTCCCGCCCGAATGCCGTCAAACTCCAGCGCAATCGTTTCGTCATCCAGCATCGCCACCAGCCAGCGCACCGGACGCACAAACTGCTCGTTCGACTTGCGCCAGTACATATTCTTCGGCCAGTAAATCGTGGCGATTTCTTTGGGAAGAGCTTCGCTGAGAATTTCGGCCGCGCTGCGTCCTTTTTTGGTGACGCGGGCGGAAATATATTCGCCCTTTGGAGTAGTGATTTTCTCCAGTTGCGCAACGTCCACGCCGGCTTTCCTGGCAAACGCCTGGGCGGCCGGAGTGGGCTGTCCATCTTTGTACGCCACCTGCACGGAAGGTCCGGTAAGCTGTTCGACCACATCAGCCTGCGCGGCCGAGATTCCAGAAGCGACAATGGCCAGGCGGCGCGGCGTATCGAACGCCCGGACTTCCGTTGCGGATAACCGCTCACGGTTCAAAAGCATTCCGACGCGCTCGCATAATTCTTTCGACGCCGCGTCGATCATCCGCGCCGGAATCTCTTCGCACCCGATCTCTAGCAGGAAATCTGGCATGCAGAAAACCCTTAAGTCTCTCAAGTCCGCGGTCGCGAGCCGTGGTGACCGCAATCACAAAGTACATTGTCATCCTGAGCGGAGCAGAATGAGTCGCGAAGCGAAATCATTCTGCGGAGTCGAAGGATCCCTACCTTCGAACGACCGCCGACAGCCGTAGGGATCCTTCGGCTGCGTGGGAATTCACTTCGTGAATTTCCCACTCCGCTCAGGATGACATAACCCAAGATCAAATCCCCGCGGGCACTAACTTTTCTTTCTTCGGCTTCCTACCGCGAGCCGACTCAGGCTCGTCGGACTGTTCCGGCACGGCCTCGGCTTTTTGCTGATCGACCCAGGCTTTTGCGATTCCCACCGCCAGCGCCCGCACACGCGCAATCACTCCCACGCGCTCAGTGACCGAGATGGCTCCGCGCGCATCGAGAATATTGAACAGATGCGAACACTTCAGGCAAAGATCGTACGCAGCCAGAAGCGGAAACCGAGCCTTGTCCCCAAGAGTAACCGGGTGCCCCACCCTTGTCTCTCCGTCCTTTGGAGAGACAGGGCGGGGATTTTGACTCTCCCTCAACTTCGCGTACTGTTCGACCAATCCCCTGCACTCCGCCTCATACAACTCAAAATGCTTCCAAGCTTTTTCCACGTCGGCCGTTTCAAAGTTGTAGACGGAAAACTGCAGCTCGTCGGCCAGGCGCACATCGCCATATTTCACAACGTGGCCTGACTCCGGATCCTTCGCCCACACGATGTCGTAAATCGAATCCACGTCCTGCAGGAAGGCCGCAATGCGCTCGAGCCCGTAAGTCAGTTCGGCGGAAATCGGAAACAGATCGATGCCGCCGCACTGCTGAAAGTAAGTGAACTGCGTGATCTCAAGGCCGTCGAGCATGACCTGCCAGCCGACGCCCCACGCGCTCAGGGTCGGCGCTTCCCAGTTGTCCTCTTCGAACTTGATATCGTGATCGCGCAGGTCGATGCCGATCGCGCCCAGCGACTCCAAGTACAACTCCTGCACATTTTCCGGAGGCGGCTTCAGAATGACCTGCAGCTGCATGTGTTTGAACAGCCGGTTCGGATTCTCTCCGTAGCGCCCGTCCGCCGGACGCCGCGACGGCTGCACGTACGCCACTTTGTACGGCTTCGGCCCCAGCACTCGCAAAAACGTTTCGGGAGCCATCGTCCCGGCGCCGACTTCCACATCGTAAGGCTGCTGCAGCACGCATCCGCGCTCCGCCCAGAACGTCTGCAGGCGCAGAACCAGTTCCTGAAAGGTCAACGGATTGGGCTTGGCTGGATGCACTGCTTCTTCGGCGTCGAACGCTTAATCGTTGATTGTAACGGAAGGAGACAGCAGCCGTCAGCTAGAGTGGGTTCGCGGGTGCTCCTATGAAAGTGGTGGGGGCTCTGCGAGCTCAGCGGTATTTCTCAGCGCACTCTGCGTTTAAGATCTTTTACCGCGGAGCAGGCAGAGGACTGCCGCCGAGAATGCAGAGGAACGGGGCGAAGAAAAACACTAGGCGCTGCTGATTTTTTCCAGCATCCCGGCAGTCACTAATTTTTTCTCAATATGCCGCTGCAAAATCTGAATCAGGAACTTCCGCAGATCGGCGCCCTGCGCTTTGGGCCAAGGCACTTCCGCAAAACTCTCCACCGGAGCCCGAAACATCTTTGCCGCCAGCATCCGCGACTCGCCGGAAATCTCCGACGACGCCAACCGCTTATCCTCCGCGCACATCAACCCGTCGGCCAACGCATGAAAATAGGCGCGGCTGCCGTTCAGGTTGCGCCCGCACACGACGCATTCGGTCAACTCCGGCAAAAATCCCACCAGGCGCGTCAGCCACAGTTCGAAATACGTGACCGGCATCCAGATGTCCTCTCCGGTCAGAACCTGCAACACCGAAAGCGTCAGCCGGAAGACGGCATCATTGGCTTCACGATCCGGCAGCAACTCATCGAGCAGTTCGGCAATATGACCAAGCGCGACCGCGCGCGCATAGCTCACTTCCGACGCCAGCGGAGACTCCAGCACCTCGCACGCATCCAGCCTGACCAGCTCCTGCCGCTCGCGCACATCGTAGAAAGCACGCACGTAGGTCAACGGCTCCAGCGCCCCGCCAAAGCGCCGCTTCGATTTCTTTGCCGACCGCGCCACGCCCCGCACTTTACCCTCAACGCGAGTCAACAGCGTGACCAGCAGATCAGCCTCGCGCATCGGATACGTACGCAACACGATTGCTTCCGACTCTCTCAGCGCCATGGTGGTTCAACTTGCATGCTGTTTTCTGGAACGACGACTGTCCGTCACGATCAACCCGCCGCTACCCGTCCGGCGTTTTCGATATACTTCCGAAATCGTGAAAAAAAGCCTTCCAGTCCTCCTCGTGCTGCTGCTGTCCCTGAACTACGGCTACGCCTCCGATGTATCGTTCAACCGCATCAAGGTTCCCAATGCGAACGGCAAGCGCATCAAGGCGGTTCTGACTTTCAGCGACACCGACAAGGCCGTCGAAGTGCGTCCCGTCAAAGGCAATCCGATAACGATCCCCTACTCCGAAATCTCCAAGTTCTCCTACGAGTTCACCATGCAAACCTCGAAGACTCACTGGCTCGAGATCCACTATACCCACGACCAGATCCCCAAGACTCTTCTGCTTCGCATGGACCGGCACAACTACCTTCGTATCCTCGACGCGGTAAAGGCTCACACCGGCAAAGACGCCGAGGTTTTAGGAAACGCCGTCAAGCGCCGGTAGACTCGCGCAAAATGAAATGGCGCGCGCCCATCGCGGACGCACGCCACTCATCGAATCCGTCCTGCCATCGGAACACCGATAGCGAACTTGCTCACCGCCCGTAATATTTCGCGTTCCGTTCGGTAAACGCCGCCCACTTCTCCGGCAGATCGTCCAGCGCAAAAATCGCCGAGACGGGGCATACCGGAACGCAGGCGCCGCAGTCGATGCACTCCACCGGATCGATATACAGCAATTCCTCGGTCGCGTAAGCAGGCTCATCTTTCTTGGGATGAATGCAATCCACCGGACACGCATCCACACATGCGGTGTCTTTGGTGCCGATGCACGGCTCAGCAATCACATAGGTCATAGGGGTGTCAGTCTCCTGAGAGTTCTGCGTTCATTTTACTACCGCAGCGGTTGAGCGACCCGCCATTCTAGCAAGAATCTCAGGAGCAGGTACAGCGAGTGATGACCGGAGAGCTCGGAGCAGAGCCCACCACGAGCAGCAAAACAAAACGGCCGGCAGCTCGATGCTGCCAGCCGTGTCTACTCTTTCGAGGAGAGGATTACCGGTGTCCACCACCGTGGCCTCCGCCTCCGCCGTGGAAGCCTCCACCACCATGGAATCCACCCCCGCCACCGTGGAATCCACCCCCGCCACCGTGGAATCCGCCTCCGCCATGGAAGCTATTTCCGCCGCGGAACCCGCCGCCGCCGCGATACCCGCTGCCTGCGAAGCCGTGGCCACCACCATATCCGCCTCGGGCATAAGCGCCGCCCCGAGCGTAGCCGCGGCCATATCCTCCATGTCCGTAGCCCCAACCCCCGCGAGCGTAACTGTGGCCCCAACCGTCATGGCCCCAACCATCACCACCCCAACCTCGGCCATAATATCCGCGGCCCCAGCCATGACCCCAGTAGCCGTTATACCAAGGGCCGGCCCCGATAAATGCGCCGTCTACGAACCAGTCAGGACCGTAATACCCGTAAGGCGCGCAGGCATACGGATAATAGTCATAGTATCCATAGGAGCAAACAGGCGGACCAGCGTAGGCGGGGCCAACCCCAATACCCACCGGACCAACGCCGACTCCGAAGCTAACCTGCGCTTGCGAATACGCGAACGGCACCACCAGGATCGTCAGCAACGCCAAATATTTCATGTAACGCATACCCGAACCCCTGGCCCCGGTCCTAGCTTTTTGCTGGTTTCCGAAGCCCTCTCTGAGGATGGTTGCCTTGCGGTTCATCTCACCATTGCCTCTACGTATTGGAACGCAGCAGGAGTAGAAAAGTTGCTCAAAACAGAGTGGTTGATTTCAGCCATGTCGGTTTAAATCAACCACTTAGGGGCTGGAATCTATGGATACCTTAAAGCCTATAGATCCAAAGCCTTGTCATCCTGTCTCTAACGACGTTGTACTCTGTCAAGCGAATTTTGCCCACACTCCGGCGTGGACGCTTTGGGTGTTACAAAAGCGCCATTTCGCTCTCGTAGAACGTTTTTGATGTCCAGACCAAGCTCGTCACTCGATTCAATCTTGCAGCGGGACCTCAGGTCCCACCATCCATCTCTTCGGTACTTGCGCCCACGATTATTCACTTCGATCTCCCTGACGCTTCAGGGAGGCAGGCTGCCCACTCAAGCGCTCGGCTCCGTTACTCGCCGGCCACAGAATGACTCGGGCTCACCTGCATGACGGCCTGATAGAGTTGCGCGTACGTCCAGTCTTCGCGCAACATCAGGTACAACCGCGTGGCTAATTTTCTGGCCACGGCCACCTTGGCGAGGCTGCGATTCTTGCGCACCGCCAGGCGGCGATAGAAGCGTTTCAGTTGCGGATCGTAACGCGCCGCCGTCTGTCCCGCTTCCACCAGCAAAAAGCGCAGAAACGAACTGCCCTGTTTGCTGATCCTGCCCAGCCGCTGTTTTCCGCCGCTGGAATCTTCGCTCGGAATCAGGCCAAAATAACTGCCCACTTGCTTGCCCGATTCGAATCGTTCCGCCGGCCCCAGGGTCAGCACCATGGCCAACGCCGTTACCGGTCCCACTCCTGGATGCGTCATCAGCCGCACCGCCTCCGGTCGCTGCCGCGCTTCTTCCCAGACTCGCCGGTCCAGCTCGCTGATTTCCGCTTCCAGCCCGTCCAGCGCTTCCAGCAACCGCTTGCGCCGCTCGGCCGCGTAGGGCAGCAAGGGCAACTGCTCCAACTCCGCGCGCCCTGCTTTGCTCCACAGCTTGCGTTTTTTCTGCACCCCGTGACTCAGCGCCATGGCCTGCAGCTGATTCTTCGTACGGGTCCGCGCTTGCACTTGCTTGTGGCGATGCACCAGCAACTGCCGCACATCCCGCACCTGCAGACTCGGCACCCAGATCCGCGGAAACCGGTCCTGCCGCAACAACTCCAGCAGATGCTCCGCGTCCCTCCGGTCGGTCTTCTGCTTGCGCACCACCGCGGCCCGGATCTTGGCGGCGTCGCCGAACCACAACTCGAAGCCCAACTCCGCCAGCAGCCGCTCGAACCACGGATAGTGCCCGCAAGCCTCCATCCCCACCCGCACTTCCTGGCCCGCCAGCGACCGGTAAAACTGCTCCGCCTCGGCGCGGTGCTGTAACCGCTTTTCTTGAATCTCTCCCGTTCGATTGTCAAAGATCGCGACCTGCTGAAACCCAGGATGGAAATCGCATCCTATAATCAACATGACGTTGGCTCCTCTCACGAGCCTTGGTCTTGGTTCATCGCATACCAATCTACTCGCGACGGGCCAACGTTGTTATGCAATCAAGCGGCTGTTTTGCCGCGAAGGACCTGTGCATTTCATTGGCTGCGGGCAGAATACATGGGTCCTCCGCTTCGCTGAGGATGACAAATGCCCCGGCTATGCCGACACAAACTCCGCCTTCTCACTAGGCTCGTATTCCACGATATATCCCGCCACCGCGCTGGCCGCAACCGTCAACGGCGAAGCCAGGTACATCTGGCCCGGACCGCTGCGACCGGGAAAATTCCGGTTCTGCGCGCTGATCACCACCTGATCCGGACGCGTCGAAACACCCGGCCCGGCATTGATGCAGGCGCCGCAACTGGGCTCGATCACGTGCGCGCCCGCGCGCTGGAAAATATCCAGATATCCCTTGCGCAGGCAATATTCGCGAGTCTCCTGCGAGCCAAACTGAATATAGAACTTCACCAAATCGGCCACCCGTTTGCCCTGCTTCAGCGCGTCGGCCAGCACCAGCGCGTACATATCCATATCTTCGTTCTTGCCCGCCGTGCACGTGCCGCCGTATGCAATCTCCACCGGCACGGGCGTGTTCAGTTCGCGAACATATTTGCCATTTCCCGGATCACCCGGAGTCGCCACCATCGGCGTGATGTCAGCTGCGTCGAGTTCGATCACATGCTCATACTGCGCGTCCGGATCGCTGTACAGTCCCTCGATCATGGCCTCGGCTTTTTTGCAGTCCATGCCGCGCCGCTCCACCAGAAAATCGACCGCCTTCTTGTCCGGGGCAACGATGCCCGTAAATCCGCCAATCTCGGCTGCCATGTTGGTCATGGTGGCGCGCTCGTCCACGCTGAGTTCCTCGATCGCCTCGCCCGCATACTCCATGACCTTGGCTAGCGCCTTGCCGCTGCGCACGTAATCGAGGCTCAAAATTTTCAGGATGAAATCTTTCGCGGTCACATTCGGATGCCTCTTGCCGCGTACCACCACCTTCACCGACTCCGGCACTCTCACGCGGACGTCCTTCGTGATCCACGAATTGAACACGTCGGTGGTGCCGATGCCGAAGGCCACGCAGCCGATCGCGCCCACGTGCGGCGTGTGCGAGTCTGAGCCGATATTCAACTGCCCCGGCAGCGCGTAACTCTCCAGAACAATCGAATGACAGATTCCTTCCGATCCTTTGCGGTCGGTCAGTTCGCCATGCAGACGGATGCCCTGCTTCTTGGCAAAATCCTGCTGCTTGAGCTTGAGTTGCGTCGCGAGATCAAGCAGCCCGAGCTTTTTCTTCTCTTCGGAAATCACTTCATCGAGAAAGGTCAGGTGATCGCGGAAGAAAATTATGGATGAGGGATCGTTCACCTTGGCGTCTTTGCCCACATAGTGCTCAAAGAAAATCGCCGCCATAGGCGTGACGTATTCATGGCTGAAGCGCAGATCGGCACGCGCAAAGCCGGTATCGCCGGGCTTCACAGCAGGCACTCCCACTTCGCCTTTTTCGTTGATCATGTGCCGCGCGAAGATCTTCTCGGCCAATGTCATAGCCCGTGTGGAGCGGGCACTCCCTTCGACAAGCTCAGGGCAGGCCCTGCCCGCTTCTTCGATAGGCGGCAAGAACGCTTTCCCCTGCATGCGAGCCACATTGAACGGAAACAAGCCGCCATATTCGATCACCTGCCGTGTAATCTCATCCTCCCCGGCGGTGAACTCACTCAGCGGAATCTCTTCTCCGCCACGAATGCGATCAATCAGCGAGAAGTTGGTCGAAGTCAGCAGCCCAGATTCTGGCAGTTCTGCTTGTAAATGCGTTCAATATTTTCCGCGATGACCACGCGAATCCCGGCGCACATTTCCGCATACGGAGACTGCTCGCGGCTCGATCCCTTGCCGCGCCGTTTCCCGCTGACCGCGCACACGAATCCGCCGCGCTTCACGTCCCCGCGCCCAATCGGCGTCACGCTCCCGCATTTCAGCCCGAGATACGGAATCTCGCCCAGCGTCTCATCGAAATAAAAGCAGTAATGCGCCGGCGTGATCTCATCGGTAGAAATGTCGTCGCGCAGCTTGGGATTGTTCGCCGGATTCTTCGCATCCCAGGGCAGGTCTTCGCCCGCCAGTTGCCGCTTGATCAGTTCCGGATCTTCGGTGAGAAATAGGATGCGTCCCTGCAGCCGGACTTTATCCGGGCGCTTGTCGATCTTGCGTTCGAGAAGTGAGTTAATCACAGTGAACCTGACGCCTTCCTTACTCGCCCGCCGGAGCGGATCTGCGTCCCCACAGCACAATTGTAACGCGCCAAAACTGCCATCACCACAAAGGACACGAAGGAACACGAAGGAAATGCAAGGGTTTCCTTAGTGAACCTTCGTGTCCTTTGTGGTTATCGCCTTAGTGGTTATCGCCTTAGTGGTTATCGCCTTAGTGGTTATGGTTTTGAGGTTTTATAAACCCGAGGATCGGGCAAGGCGTCCTCGCGTCCGGCAAATATCTCCGAAAATTCGCGCAGCAGCGCGTCGTGCACGATCCCGTTCGAGGCCAGCGTCTGCCGGCTGTCGAGCAAAAATGCAGATCCATCGAAGCGGCTGACCCGGCCTCCCGCTTCTTCCACGATCAAAACTCCCGCCGCCGTATCCCACGGATTCAGATTAAATTCCCAGAAGCCATCGAAGCGCCCGGAGGCCACGCAACACAAATCGAGCGCGGCTGACCCGGCTCGCCGCACCCCGTGCGTCCGCAGCGTGATCTGGTGATAAAAGTGAATGTTCGGATTCTTGTGCCGCTTGTGGCTGGGAAATCCGGTCGCCACCAGGCACTCCTTCAACTGCGCCGTCTTCGATACCTTAATCGGTTTCCCGTTCAGATGCGCGCCCTTGCCGTGTTCGGCCGCGAACATCTCATCGCGCGTCGGATCGTAGACCACCCCCGCCACGCGCTTCCCGCCTGCTCCCGAACGATGCTCCAGCGCCATCGACACGCAAAAGACGGGATATCCGTGAGCAAAGTTGGTTGTGCCGTCCAGCGGATCGACATACCAGCGGTATTCGCTGCCGCGATCGTTCAGCCCTTGCTCTTCCCCCAGCACATCGTGCGAGGGAAATTGTTTGGCAAGTCGCTCGCGGATCAGCGCCTCCGAAGCCCGATCGGCCGCGGTCACCAGGTCGGCGTCGCCCTTGTACTCAATTTTCAGGCCTTGATGAAAATACTCGAGGATTAAAGCCCCGGCCTCGCGCGCAATCGCCGACATCGCAGGCAAGAAGCTTTCGGGATGATTATCGGTAGGCATCGCACCTCAGACGTCGAGTCTAGCTTCTCTTTCCGCCGTCTTCGGCGATGTACATGATTTCATGTTTGAAGATGAACAGATTCGGTGCGCCCTCGCGCGTCAAACGCACCATATTCTTATCGTAGTATTCGATCCAGCCGCGAACCACCTGGCCGTCCATCAGCTTCACTAAAACCGGTTTCTGTTTCTCTCCGAGCAGCTTCAGGAACCCCGCCTCTTCGAACGTCTCTTCTGGAGGGGGAGTCCGGCCGTGCTTTGCGTTGGAATTCTGGTGAGACCGAAAAGCCATGCACAGATTGTACACAACTGCGGACCGACTGAATCCTCACCAAAGTGCAATGAACGCTAAACCAGCTCCGCGGCGCGATCAAACCGCGCACCAACCGGGAGTACAATATCCGCAATTTCCTTCCTTGGCCTGAGGTGCACTATGAAGAGTTCCCTGTCCCTGCTAGCAGTTGCGCTGTTCGGATCCTTCGTTTCGCTGGCGGTTCCGCAAATCCCTCCGGGCCACCGCTTCCCCACTCCGCCGGAGGGCCAGAACCACGAAGACACCGATCAAGCGCAGACTCTCCCTGCCCGCCGGATCGATTTCATGCAAGTGCAGAAAGAAGCGGACGACCTCGCCCGCGCAGCCGACTCCATTCCGTCGGATGTGGCGAGCGTCCGCCGCGGAACGCTGCCCAAGGACATGATCGCGAAATTGAAGGAGATCGAAAAACTCTCCAAGCGCCTGCGGAGCGAATTGAATCCCTAGGCCGATCCATGCTCCGCAGATTCTTGCAATGCGCTCTAGAAAATCACTTTGAGTTGGAACTCCATCGCGCGCGGCGCGCCCATCGCATTCACGCCCGATCCCAGGCCCGTGCGTAGGAAGTTACCATTCACTCCATGTTCGATAGAGGCTGTCGTACCGTTGGGCGAACCCGGATCTCCGTTCAGGACGCTGGTGAACGGAGACGACGGGCCCTCGAAATTGGAGAAGTTAAACACATTAAAAACCGTGACGCCCGGACGCAGTTCCAATCTCTCCCTGAATTTGTAACTCCAGTTCAATCCCGCATCGAACGTCTTCAACCATGCCTGGTTGATGGCGCCGGCGGGGGAGGGCCGCAACGGTGCGCCGCCATTGATGACGCCCCCTAGAGCCGTCAAGTCCGCCTGCGTCATTTGCGTATTGGCCACAATCCCTTGACCGGCCGGAGTCAACTGGCCGACCTGTGTGGAATTGAAAGTGGTGATTCTGCCGTTCACCCCGCGTGGGCCGAACGTGCGGCCGAAGTCTCCGACATTCGTCGTCGGCAACAGGTCACCGAGAGTTCCATTCGAGCCAAAGGAACCGTCGCCGGTACCATCGCCGCTGACGTCCGTTTGGAAGATGCCGCCGGCACCTCCGCGGGTAGGAAGTCGCAGGTCCGTCGCCAGCGGGCTTTCGAAGTGCGACATCAGGGTGAAGTGGAAGTGGGCCCGTAAATCCATAACGCCGGCAAAAGAAAGCTGAAACGTGCGGTCCAGTCCGTTCGGCCCCCGATAGCGCAGCGGACTCGCATTGTCATAGGCGAAATTGATCAAGCCGGAATCTGGCGAATTCGATATGTAGCGCGAGTACGTGAAAGAAGTCTCGAAATTTGCATGCCTCACAAAGGGAACGGGACGATTCACATCCTGCCTGTAATTCACCTGCATCCCGTTGTACACCGAACGCCCGATGGGAAACAGCATCTGGTTCGCGCCCACAGCGGGGTTGAAACCGGGAAAGGCCGCTTTGGGACAAGCGAAGCCACCGCACAGCGCGTAGCCGGAATCCAATCCATTCGCGGCATAATCGGCAATGCTGGCGGGGTGCGCCGGATTGGCCGGCGTCCCATAAGTGCCGTTGTCGTTCGTGCCGTTCCTGGGATCGTTCACACAGAGCGCCGAATAGGTCGACGTAATCGTGTTGCCGACGCCGCAGTTGGCGATCACGGCCGCGATCGCCGCATTGGCGTTTCCGATATTGAGAGTTCGGAAATCGCCTACGTGATTGGTATCGACGGCGAGCAGACTATGGGTCGACACGCTCCGCAGAAAATTCAACTCTATGACCGCTCCCGCGTGGACCTCTTGTTGCACCCCGAAGTGCATCTGCAGCGAGCGCGGCGAAACGTAGTTGGGAGCAAGCAGACTTGTGCCGGTAATGTCGATTCCGTCCGCTCCCGCATTTCCAATATAAGCAGGGTTACTCGCAGTCCCACCCGCTAAAGTCGCTGCCTGATATTGCTGCTGCAGAGAGACGATCTGCGAGGCCACGCTCCCCACCTCCGCCCCGCAGAGGCTCGCCGAAGTGATCGTCGAACTGAAGGGCAAAGTTTGCGGCGATCCTGACGAGCAGACGGGGACGGAACGCGGGAACAATCCCTGCGCCAGCCGCGCCGGACGATCGAACTGGCTGTAGTTCCACAGCGCATCGGCGTAGAACAGGCCGGCGCCGAGGCGAATCACGGTCTTGCCCTTCCCGTTTGGATCCCACGCAAAGCCCGCCTGCGGCGCCAGGTTCGTGTTGGGCTGGTGCACCGGGTCTTCCAATCCGCGATAGGTATAGAACTGGTTGGTGAAATCGAAATTGCTGAGGAATGGAATCGGACCCAGGTCGCTGTCCGTTCGCCCGGTGTCGCGCACGTAGCCCAGTCCCAACGTCATGGTGAACGTCGGCGTTGCCTTCCAGATATCTTGCACGTGCCACGTGATCCGGTTGTCCGGCCCCAAGCCGCCGCCGGGAAGTCCGAAGGCCGAATGCTCGGAGGCGAAGCCCTGGCCGTTGCCCAGGTTTAAATTCGTGACCGGATAATTCAACGGATTGGCGGCGCCGTTCGCAAACGGGCAATCGCCTGCCGCCGCGCATGCCGGAGACGCATCGGGCGCGCCCACGAGCGGACCCGATCCGAGGAAGTTGGTATATCCCCCAGCCTGTATGCGGTTCAGTCCCACTCCCAGACGAAAAATGTGGTTGTTGTGAACGCGGCTTGCGTTGTAATCGAACTGCAGATTGGACTGCAGGGTCTGCTGCGGTGCCAGAGTATTCGGCCCCGAACAGAACACGTCAAGTCCGGGAGTCAAGCAATTCGGATCGCCCCCAATGGCCAGCGCAATCCCCGGCGCCGGATCGAAAACATCGGAACTGGCAACGGCGTTGGACAGGCCATCCTCGAATTTCATGTATCCCAGGCGAATGCTGTGCTCGTATCCGCCCTTGCTGAAATCGATGCCCACGGCGTGGCTGCGCGCGTGGTTCCGGTTGCCAAACGTCTGGAAGGTATCAGGAAGGAACGGAAGCAGGGAGTTGTTCTGATCGTAGGCGAAGCGATAGAAGACGTGGTAACGGCCCGGCGACCAGTCGATCTTGCCGACGCCGTCGGTTTCGCGGAACGGAGAACTGAAACTTCCGGCTAGGGTCGTAAATGGCGCGCCCGGCACTACTGGTTGCAGCAGATCTTGTTTTACGTGCTCGGCGCTCACAAAGAAAAACAGTTTGTCCGGGATGATCCGCCCTCCGACCGAGCCGCCGTACTGATTCCTCTGGAACGAATGGACGAAATTGCCGGGCAGAGCGGCATCCAGACTCTGATCGCGGAAATCGTAAAATCCATCGCCATGCAAGTCGTTGCTGCCCGACTTGGTCGCAATGTTCACCGATCCGGCCGCTGCCAGCTCGCCGGAAATGTCGGGCAGAGATTGCTGCAGCGACAATTCCTGAACCGCGCCCAAAGGAATATTCTGCGTGGGCGCGCCCGCTTTTTCGTCGCTGATATCGAGGCCGTCCAGTTCGAAGCGAGTCTCGCGGCCAAAGGGGCCGTCGAAGGTCACCGAAGTAAATCCTTGCTTGGAGGGATACAGAGTTCCGGCATCGAGGGCCTGCGTGTTCGGCGCAAGTTCGGCGAGAGCAAAGATGTTCCGCCCGTCAACCGGAAAATTATTAATCTGGTACGCGGTGAACAGCGCCTGACTCGACGGCTGTTCCAGATTCAGCCCCGGTTCCGTCGGAGTCGGAAGCTGGACGACCGGGGAAGCGGGCCCAGCCTCAAGCTTCACCTTGGCGGTGCTGATGTTGTTGAGATGCACGATGACGCTGATCTCGGCCGTCTTAAATCCCGCGGACTCGATCCGCACCACATACTGCGCGGGAGTCAGCGGACCCGAAGCGTACGTGCCGGTGGATGTCGTCGCGGTGGTGACCGTCTGCGCTGTGCCTTTGTTCGTGATCGTTACCTTGGCGGCTTCCACTTCGTCGCCGCCTGGATTGGTCACGGCTCCGACAATGCTGCCGGTACCGAGCGTCGCTTGCGCCAGCCCGAACGAAGATGCAAGCACAATGGCCGCCCCGGCGTACCGCGCAACGCGCAGTGCAAAACGCCGAGGCAAGTTCGAGATCGACATCGTCCACCTTCCTTATATTGTGATGCTGCTCTTGAATTCCTGTCTTTACGGCCGCAGGGCACCATCTGCGGCAAAAAATCCGGCTTCTTCCCTGCCCGCCAGCCCGCGCGCAGCAACGCTTTCGTTTCGCCTGAGAATGACTGCGTTGTTATGAGACAAGCGGGATCGCTCTGCAGCTAATCGCCTGCGCAGAACGAACCTGGGCTTCTTTTTCTACTTGCACATGCTCTACTGGCACACACGTTGCGTTTCGACCACGGCTCCGGGAGGCAGATCAATCCCTGCAGTTCGCTTTTGGTGCCTACATAGTTATATCGAAATGTCACGAAGAAAGGTTTTCCGATCTCAATCTTTTGAACGAGTCCAACTCCCGGCAACTGTCCGCTCTGCCGGAAATCCCTTCAAAATTCCGATTTCACCGTGTAGTAACCCGCCCGGTGCCGTACATGATACTCCGCCGATTCGGGCACCCCGGCAATGTTCACCTGGATGCGGCGGAACTCCGAGAAGGACGTATGCTGCGCCGGATAGTACGCCAGCAAATATTGGGTGCGCAGTTCGTCGCTGATCTTGTGAAACGCCTCGTCGAGTTGCGCCGTAGAAGTCGCGTAGTAGTACTTTCCTCCGGTGTCGTCGGAGAGCTGAATGAGCGCGTGCTCGCCGCCCGTTTCCCGCCCGGCGCTGTTCTCGATGGGAACGATGATAATGGAATACACCAGCGCCTCCGCTTCCTCCGCCGCGCGCACCGCTTCTTTGTAGTCAACCTTGCTGATGGTGTCGCCGCCGTCGGTGATCAGGACAATCACCTTCCGTCCCTGGCGTCGATCGAGACTGCGCGAGACCAGATAGATGGCGTCATAAAGCGCGGTGGCCGCGCCCACCCGGATATGGTCGATGCTCTCGTCAATGCGCTTCAGGTCGGCCGTGTATCCGGCCGTCGATTCCCGCACCACCTCGCTGAATCCATATACCGACAGCCCATCCACCGGACGCATGATGGCATGCGCGAAGCGCTTCGCCGAGGCCTGTTCCAGCGGCAAATCGTGCCGCGTGCTCAGACTGGTGTCGATCGCCAGGGCAATCGAAAGCGGCAGCGCCGACTCCTTGTCGAAGACCGCGATCTTCTGCTCCTGACCGTCTTCTTTCAGAACAAAATTTTCCTTCTTCAGCCCTCCTACCGGAGACCCTTGATCGTCAGTCACGGTCACGAACACGTTGACCAGGTTGACATCGACTTTCAACGTGGTGGAAGGCTGCTTCTGCGGCGGAGCCGGCGGCAAAGACTGCTGCGCCCGCAAGCCGCAGACCGCAAGAAACAGACTCACCAGCAGCAAGCTCGGGGCGGATTTTCTCATCGAGTGATGGAATTATACCTGTGCAACATCGCGACCCCGACCTTCCCGGGACGGGCAGCCGCAACCGAGAACAAGCCGTTCACTTAGATGCCGGCAAGAGATACGGGCTGCCTGCAGCTCAAGAATTCGCGCGCGGAATCTCCGCTGGAAAGGGCTCGCCATCCGCCCAAACGGCTCCATCTTCGAAGAATTCCTTTTTCCAGATGGGGACGGTGCGCTTCAGCGTGTCAATCAGCCAGCGGCAGGCCTCAAACGCCGCCGCTCGATGCGCCGACGCTACCGCAATCAGCACGCTGGTCTCCCCGATCTCCAGCCGCCCCAACCGGTGCACAATCGCCACAGCGCGCACCTGGAACTTCTCGAGCGACTCGGCCGCAAGTTTCTCCAGTTGCGCCAGCGCCATTTCCTCATAGGCTTCATATTCGAGGTACATGGTCTTGCGCCCGCGCGTCTGATTCCGCACTACGCCCTCGAACGCCAGAACGGCTCCATCCTCACCGCGCCTGAGGTTTTGAACGGTGACTTGAGTCTCGATCGTCGCCCGAACGAGGCGAGCGTGAAGTCTCGCCTTCGGATCGTACAAGTCGCCGTCCAATCCGCCGCTCACCGGCGGCAACAATGCCACTTCGTCATTGGCATTCAATTTCGTGTCCGGCCCGGCATATTGCTGGTTGACGGCAATCGCCACAAACGGCAGGGATCGTCTCAAATCCGTAACCTTCGCTTCGTAATGTGCGAGCACGTCGCGCACCGACGCCCCATCCTGCAGATCGATTTCCTCCGCAGGGCGGCCCGCCATTTCTTTCAACATTCCGAAAAACAGTACTCGCACTCGCATCTGATCCTCAGTGTACCCCCGAGTCAGTGAGAGGTCTTGCCAGCGACAGCCAGATGGCTCCGTCCACGCCGGAAATCATTACCGCTTCACGGAATATTTTCGCGTCTCTCGTGATCTTTTCGCGTATTTCCCCATCTCCTCGCCGGCTCAACATCTTCTTAAAACTCAGACTGTTATAGATCTTTCCGCAACAACGGCACAAAGAATGCTCACAGGCCAGGGGGACTTTTCCCAGGCCCCGTAACATGCCCACCCTACCCAGGTCAGTGGAGGCTCTCCATGCATAAAACTGCAGTTTTTTGCACACTTGCGATCGCACTATTTGTGTCAGCTTTTTTCTTGTTCAGTTGTAGCAGCAGTAAGTCGGCGTCGAATTCGCCCGGGATGGTCAATGTTCGCGTCAGCGATCCGGCCACTTGCTCGGGACCACAAGGCGCTTTCAGCCACATCTACGTCACCATCACCGACGTTCAAATCAATGCCAGCTCCAGCGCTGGCAACAACGATTCAGGATGGATTGACCTCACGCCTTCCCTTTCTCAAAACCCTCAGCAGATCGATCTGCTCGGACAGGCCAACAACCAGTGCTTCCTGGCCACGTTAGGCGCGACCATGGCATTGCAGCCCGGCAGCTACCAGCAGATCCGCATCAATCTGGCGAGCAATAGTTCGGTCGTTGCGAACAACCTGTGCGGGGGCACCGCCAATTGCGTCATGCTGTCGAGCAGTCCCAACACGGCGGACCCCCTCCTTCTGTCCAGCGAATCAAAGACTGGAATCAAGATTCCTTCCGGCCAGATCGCGGGCGGACAATTTGTGATCGCCGCGGGAGAAACCAAAGATCTCGACATCGACTTCAACGCCTGCGCATCCATCGTGTCCGAAGGCAACGGCCAGTTCCGCCTTAAGCCCGTGCTGCATGCAGGCGAAGTGAGCCTTACTTCCACTTCGATCAACGGAACCATCGTCGACAGCATTACCGGCCAGGCAATCACCGGAGGCACCACGCTTGTGGCCCTCGAGCAAACAGATGGTTCCGGTGTCGATCGCGTGATCATGGAAACGGTCACCGATTCCTCCGGAGCATTTTCTTTCTGCCCCGTCGCGACCGGAACCTATGATGTGGTCGCCGCCGGAGTCAGCGGCGCGCAGGTCGCCTATGCGGCCACGGTTATCACCGGAGTCCAACCCGGCAACGCGCTCGGCACGGTGCCCCTCGTGGCCGAGACTGGGCCCGCGACTGGGCCAGCTTCCATCACCGGACAAATCACAACCAGCACCGGCAGCGCTGCCACTGCCGCAGACATCTCGCTTTCGGCCTTGCAGCCGATCAGTTCTTCGCTCCTCGCAACGATTCCGCTCGCCGCACAATCTTCAGCAACCGCAAACTTGAGCACTGCGGCAAGCGCCAGTTGTCCCGCCAAGACGGATTGCGCCACCTACACGCTCTCCGTCCCGGCGCTAAACCCGAGCGTTGGAGCCTTCTCCGCGGCTGCCAGCCAGAAACCTGCTGCGCCCGCCGCCGGAGCGGTGACTTATACGCTCGACGCTCGCGCGTTTACCACCGACGGCACCAGCACCCCTGATTGCAGTCCCTCGGACCTGCAAACCAGTTCGATCACCACCAACACGCCGCTGACGGTGACCGCGGGCGTGAAGCACCTCGGCCGCAACGCTGGCATTCTCTGGCTGCCAGTAACACCGATTGAGCCGTGACGTGCCACCAATCCAAAGGCCAGTCCTTTCCGGGCTGGCCTTGTTTCTTCTGGGATTACCCATAGCTGCCAGCACTCAACTCTTGCGTGGCGTCATCCCGAGCGGAGCCGCTTTTCAGGCGGAGCGAGGGAGCTCCCGTGCCGCAGAACCCGATCCTCGAGGACGCAGCGCGAATGGCACGACTTGATCGTGCGCACGGTAGCTCTTAGCACAAAAATTTACTCTGGGGTACGGTACTTCGGTCATTTGACCTGCTAACCAAGCGGACCTCATCATTGGCAAACGAACCAACCTCGAGCGATGGACTGTAGGTTGTTATGTTTATTGGGTTTGGCGAACAATCGAGGCCTCACAAAAAGCTCGACCTACACATTTCCGTGCAAGGCCGGTTCACTCCCTATGTATTTCGGTAGAGCATACCATCATTTTCGTTTTATGCCATTGATACCATTATATTTATAAGCTTTAAAATCGTTGGCTCTTTGCTTGCATTGTTATTGAAATCCCACGCGAACCCGAATAGCGACTCGTGTGTTCATGTTCCTCCTCTGTAACCTGAAAAAACCGAATTAAAGAGGTGTTGCGATGCGCGGAAAACCCTTCCTTCTTGTCATCCTTTTCGTCCTTCTAGCGCTTGCCTCCTATTCCATCGCTCAAACCGCTTCCATCAACGGAACGGTTTCCGATACCACGGGTGCGCTCATCGAGCATGCCAAGGTAACCGCGCACAACACCGCAACCAACGCCACCCGCGAAGTGTTCTCCGGAGCCGGCGGCGCCTACGCCATCTCCGAGCTTCCGGCCGGCCCCTACGAACTCACGGTCGAAAAAGATGGATTCCGCTCCGCGCAATTCCGCGAACTGAACCTCACGGTCGCTCAGAACCTCACCGTCAATGCCAAACTCGAGGTCGGCGCCACTGCGGAGCAGATTACGGTGGAAGGCGCGGCCGTACCGATCGACACCACCGATGCCGAACTCAGCAACATCGTCGAACACACGCAGATGACCGAACTCCCGCTGATCCTGCGCGATCCCTACCAGTTAGTGCTGCTGGCGCCGGGCACGATGGCGTCCGACTCTGGCCTGGGCGGTTTCTCGATTAACGGAGGCCGCGAACGCAACAACAATTTCATGCTCGATGGCGCCGACAACAACGACACCGAAGTTCCGGGCGCTCCATCCGGCCTCACCTCGCAGAATCCCGATTCCACCCAGGAGTTCCGCGTCATCACCAACAACTTCGCGCCGGAATTCGGCCGCAACAACGGCGCGGTGATCGATGTGATCACGCGCAGCGGCAGCAACCAGTTCCACGGCGACGCTTTTTATTTCGGACGCTGGGATGCGCTCGGCGCACGCGACTACTTCAACCACTACACTGCCGGCACCCTCCAGCCCAAGAATCCCTACATTCGCAACATCTATGGCGGATCCTTTGGTGGGCCCATCGTCAAGGACCGGACCTTCTTCTTCCTCAATTACCAGGGCGATCGTTTCATCACCAATCTGACCAACAACTCCACCGTGCCCACGCCGGCCTTCGAGAGCGGCATCTTCACCTACACCAATCCTTCCACCGGAGCTACCCAGGCTCTGAATGTCGCCACCGCCAATAGCGGCAACAACGCAACCGGCGTGGGACTCGATCCGGTGATGCAGAAAATTTTCGGAATCTACAATTCTGCCATCGGAACCCTGCCCACCGCCTCCAATGGCGACGGCATCACGAGCACGCTGTTTTTCCCCAGCGAGTCGCGGCAGAAAGATGAAGACGCGACTCTCAAGATCGATCAGAAAATTACCGAAAGACACAATCTCTCGGCCCGGTTCATCTACAACTGGTACCACGATCCGAACTCGGGCCACTACGATTTCCTTCCCGGCAATATCGGTGCGACTCGCGGCCTTCGACCGCACGTCAGGCCTTGCCCTGAACCTGACCTCGAATTTCACCAACACCATCGTCAACGAGCTCCGCTTGAGCGCGAACCGTACCAACCAGGGATATACCTGCACCGGCGTCGGCATGTTCGACAGCCTGGGATTCACCGATCAGGTGGGTCGCGGCGCCGATTTCTCTCTGCCTGTGTTGAACAACGGTTTAGGTTTTGGCTGCCAGGTTCTTGGAGATGCCGACGGACAAGGCAGGAAGAGTGGCACGTACCAGTACGGCGACAATCTCACCAAAGTCATCAACCAGCACACCTTGAAGTTCGGCGGAGAGTTCCGCGATGTCTACTCCAACAACTTCACCGACTTTTTCTCCCGCGCGAACTTCACCTTCAACATCTACAGCCAGGATGGCATTGCTCCCCTGCAGGGCCTGCAAACCGGTATCGACAATCTAGATCTGGAAGACATCACCAGCGCGCTTTTGGGACTGGTGAACAGCCAGTCGCAAACCCAGTTCTTCAGCAAAACGTCAGCCCGCGAAGCCAACGACGAACTCGACTTCCGCCAGCGCGAGTGGGGAGTATTCGCGCAGGACGAATGGAAGGTCCTGCCCAACCTGTCTTTGACCTACGGCTTGCGCTGGGAATACTACGGGGTGCCGTTTGAAGCGCAAGGCAATCTCTCGAACCTGTTTCAGGACGCCAGCGGTCCCGCTCCGGCGCTGGCCGGCGGGGGCAACGGATTCACGTTCGTTCCAGTCGGACCGGGAACGGGCCAGCAACTCTATGCCAGCTACCACAATGATTTCGAGCCGCGCTTTGGCTTCGCCTGGGATCCATACAGGAACGGCAAGACCTCCATTCGCGGCGGCATCGGCGTGTTCAGCGATCGCGTCTACGGCAACCTGGTCGGCGACGCCCGCGGCAATCCTCCATTCCAGCCCAGCTTGTACAATGCTGTTGCCGCGACGTTCTGTCCGCCTCCATCACCGTGCACTACCCAAGCGCCGCTGGCCCAATTGCAAAATCAGCTTGCGCCCTCGCAACTAGTTCCGTCCCCGGTGGTGAACAATCTCGACCCCAGTACGTTCCTTGGAGGCCTGCTCTTCCCAGATATTTTCGCCAACAACATCAAACCGCCGGAGGTCGTGAGCTGGAACTTCGGCATCCAGCATGAAATGGCTCCGAAGCTCACGCTAGAAATGAACTATGTCGGAAACCACGGTACCCGGATCTTGCGCGTGGTCGACGGAAATGCTCCGCAGCCGAACATAGTGAGCAACCTGGTCAACTACTGCTCGGACCCGACGAACATCTACGGCTGCTCCAACTCCACTCTTCAGTACAACGCTCTGTATTACGGGGCAGAGATTGGATTACTCCCGCAGGACGCCGTCAACAACAACGCGTTCCTGCACACCTTCACCGACCAAACCTCGGGCCACTCCTGGTACAACGGATTGCAAGCGCAAGTCACCGAGCGCGCCTTCCACGGCTTGCAGGCACAGCTCTCGTACACCTGGGCGCACGCGATGGACGATTCCTCCGATCCCCTGGTCACTACTGTCGGAAATGGCAATTACCCCATCGATTCCTACGCGCTCTACCGCGAGAAGGGCAACTCGGGCTTCGACGTGCGCCAGCGCGCGGTCATGAATTTCGTTTACCAGCCGCGCATCGGCCGGGGAACGGGCTTTCTCAACCACGGTCTTGCAGGCCGCGTATTCGAAGGCTGGGAGATCGGCGGCATCGCCCAGTGGCAGACGGGAACGCCGTATGACATTATTGGCCCGCTCGACACTCTTCACACCGGCCTGCCCGACCGCGCGACCGTGGTCAACGCGGCAGCGTTGAAACAGATTCCCTCCACCGGCAAGATCGGCCCCAACGGTGGAGTCTTCACGGGATTCAATGTGGCGGCGTTCAACCCGGATGACGGCAGCATCCCGATCCCGTTTGGAATTCCCTCCAACACCGTGCGCAACAACTGGTACGGACCGGGCGTCAACCGGTGGGATGTGAACTTCGCCAAGACCACCTCGCTCACCGAAAACGTAAAGCTTCAGTTCCGGTTCGAGTTCTACAACCTGTTTAACCGCACCTGGTTCAGCAAGCCGGACAACACTCTGGCTGACGCGGCCACGGGAACCTTCAGCTACAGCACGTCGACCGTGACGCTGCCCGACGGCACAACCAGCGCGCGGCAGATGCAGATCGCGGCCAAGCTGACGTTCTAACCCGCTTCGCTGCGCTGCGAAGAACTCAGCACGCGAAAAAAGGCCAGCCTCCTTCGAGGCTAGCCTTTTCACTCCAGAACTAGATCAAGCCTGGGTGAGAACGCGGTCGTGAACCGGCTCCGGCTCTTCGACCGGCTGCGTGGGTTGATAGTCCTGCTTCGGGTCCTTGGGCGGCGTCGGAGGAATGATCTTTGCCGCCGTGCTTCCCGCCACTTCCGGCAGCGAAACGCTGAAAGCCTCGTCGATGGTCTTCACATAATGTACCTTGAGGTTCTCAAGTTGCTCCGGCGAAAGATCCTCTTCCACGTTCATTTTGTTTTCCGCGGGCAGAATCACGTCGCGCACTCCCGCGCGTTTCGCGGCCAGCACTTTTTCCTTGATTCCACCGACGGGCAAAACATTCCCGCTCAGCGTGATCTCTCCCGTCATCGCAAGCAGCGGCGTAATCCGATGCTTGGTCAGCAGAGAGACCAAAGCCGTTGCCATGGTCACGCCTGCAGACGGTCCATCTTTCGGAATCGCCCCCGCCGGCACGTGGATGTGAAGGTCGTGGCTGGCGAAGAAATCTTCCGCCACTCCCAGCCGATCCGCATTCGACCGCACCCAGGTCAACGCGGCTTGCATCGATTCCTGCATGACCTGGCCAATCTGTCCGGTCATGGTGAATCCGCCTTTGCCCTTCATGGCGTTGGCTTCCACGAAGAGCACGTCGCCGCCCGACGGAGTCCAAGCCAATCCCACAGCCACTCCCGGCCGCTCCGTGCGCTCGGCAATTTCGCCTTCGCTGCGGATCTTGATTCCGCCCAGGAATTCCTGAATGACGTTCCTTGGTAACGATCAGCTTCTCGGTCTTGCCCTCGGCCAAACGCCGCGCCTGCTTGCGGCAAATCGTGCCGATGGTTCGTTCCAGGCTGCGTACGCCCGCTTCCCGCGTGTAATGCCGGATCACGTAGCGCACCGCCTCTTCCGGAAACTCGATCTGCTCGCCGGTGATCCCGTTCTCATCAATCTGTCGCGGGATCAGATATTTGAACGCGATGTGAACTTTTTCTTCTTCCGTGTAGCCCTGCAGTTCGATGATCTCCATGCGATCGCGCAGCGGCTCGGCAATCGGATCGAGCATGTTCGCGGTCGTAATAAAGAGCACCTTCGACAGGTCGAACGTCACGTCGAGATAGTTGTCGCGGAACGATGAATTCTGCTCGGGATCGAGCGCTTCCAGCAAAGCCGACGCTGGATCTCCGCGGAAGTCGCGCCCAACTTTATCGATTTCGTCGAGCATGAAGACGGGATCTTTCGTCTCCGCGCGCCGAATGCCCTGAATGATCTGCCCAGGCAAGGCTCCAATGTACGTGCGCCGGTGCCCGCGGATCTCGGCCTCATCGTGCACGCCGCCGAGCGAGAGCCGCACAAACTTGCGTCCCAGCGCTCGGGCGATCGACTTTCCCAGCGACGTCTTGCCCACGCCCGGAGGCCCCACAAAGCATAAGATCGGTCCTTTCATGTTCGGCTTCAGCCGCCGCACAGAAAGGTAATCGAGAATGCGGTCTTTCACTTTTTCCAGATCGTAATGGTCGGCGTCGAGAATCTCTTTCGCTTTCGGAATCTCGATCTCCTGTCCCGAGGTCTTCGCCCACGGCAGCACCGCCAACCATTCGATGTAATTGCGCGTCAGTGAATAATCGGCCGCCATCGGCGACATGCGCGACAGCCGGCCCAGTTCCTTCAGCGCTTCTTTCTTCACTTCATCGGGCATGCCCGCTTCTTCGATCTTCTTCTTGAGATCTTCAACATCACGCTGGCCTTCGTCCTGCTCGCCCAGTTCTTTCTGGATCGCCTTCATCTGCTCGCGCAGGTAATACTCGCGCTGCGTCTGCTGCACCCGGTCCTGCACTTCGCTCTGAATCTTGTTGCGCAGCTGCTGGACTTCCAGTTCCTTGGCCAGGTGCTGGTTGATTTTTTCCAGGCGCACGTGGATGTCGAGAGTCTCGAGCGTGTCCTGCTTATCGGGCGTCGACAAGGACGGCAGCGACGACGCGATGAAGTCGACCAGCCGTCCCGGCTCATCAATGTTCATCGCGACGGTCGAAAGTTCATCCGACAGCGTTGGCGATCCGGCCACAATCTGCTGGAACAGCGTGAGCACGTTGCGCTGCAGCGCTTCGATTTCCGAAGTCGCGAGCGGCGTCGCGCCTTCCGGCAGCGTCGAATAATACGCGCTCATGAACGGCGTCAACTGCGTGAACTCGCCCAGCTTGATCCTCTCCAGGCCTTCGGCAAACACAAACAGGCTCTGGTTCGGCATCTTGACGACTTTGTGAACCACCGCCGAGGTTCCAACCGTATAAAGGTCGCTCGGCTGCGGTGCATCCACCCGCGCCTCGCGCTGCGCCACCACAATGATGGTCTTGTCTTCCCCAAGAGAATTGATCAACTGCACCGAGCTTTCCCGCCCCACCGTCAATGGCAATACGGCGTGGGGAAATAACACCGTGTCCCGCACCGGGAGCACGGGAAGTGCCTTTTGTTGGTTTGTTTCCTTAGGCTTAGGAGTGCGCTCGACTGGCGTCTGCTGGCTCATTATTTCTCCTTGAGTGTAACTCGCTCAAGTTTAGATGATTTCCCGACAGGAAAGGTTTCAGCCGCGGCCAAATCACTTCCCGCAAGAGCCTGAATTCTATTCCGTTACCGCTTCGATGGAATGTGTCTAAGGTGCAGAGGCTAACGCGGAGGATGCCTGCGTGCAAGCCCTAAATTGGGAGAAAGCAAGTTTCAACGTTTCAAAGTTGCAAGGTTTCAAAGGTCTGGGGTTCGACAGTTCAGCCTCAAGTCTTCGCACTCCCGGTTTTATCTTTGAAACTTGAAACCTGAAACTTTGAAACTTTGCTTACGCTTCCGGATACACGCCCAACACCTTCACAAACTCGGCCACTTCGCCCAGGTGCCGCAGCGCGTTGCGCGCCGGCTCGTCGTCCCCGCGCAGGAAATCCACATAGAAGACATACTCCCACGGACGCCCGCGCATGGGCCGCGACTCGATCTTGCTCAAACTGATGTCGCGCAGCGCAAACACGCTCAGCGACTTGAACAACGCTCCCGGCACATTCTTCACCTTGAAGGCGATGGAAGTTTTGTTCGCTCCCGCCGGAATCAACCGGTCCACGCCGGGGTGCCCCACCCTTCTCGCGCTCTTGGCGAGAGAGCCTGCCCTGAGCTTGTCGAAGGGGTGGGGAATTTGAGTTCCCGCCGAGCGCCCCAACCGTCGCATCAGGAAAAACCGTGTGAAGTTCCGCTTGTCGTCCTCGATCCCCGCCTGCAGAACTTTCCCTCCATACTCGCGCACGGCCTGCCGCCCGGCAATTCCCGCCGCATCCTCTAGCCGGTTCTCGATGACGTGCTTCACGCTGCCGGCGGTGTCGTAAAAAGGCACGGCTTCGATCTGCGGATGCCGCCGAAAAAAGTCTCGGCACTGGTCGAGCGCCACGGGATGCGACAGCACGCGCCGCACCGACTTCAGTTGCACGCCCGGCGCGGCAATCACGTTATGGACAATTCGCAGCAGATATTCGCCCTGCACGAACACGTTCCGCGCGACCAGCAGATCAGCGTGCTCGGCGACGGTTCCGGCCAGCGTGTTCTCGATGGGAATCACCGCCGCGTCCACCGATCCTTTTTCGACGCGGTCAAACACCTCCGCCGATCGCGCGCAAGGCACGACCGTGGCCCGCGGCAGCATCTTCCCCGCCGCTTCATGGCTGAACGAACCCAGTTCTCCTTGAATAGCAACTTTCATAGTCAAGGCAAGTTATCCGGAGAAGCCGCCGCAGCGCAAATCATTTCTGCACACAGCGTTTAACGCTGCCCGTCCAACTCTTTCCTCAGCACCAGCGCATCGACGCCATTCGAGTAATAGCGCGGCCAGGTTCGGATCACGCTATATCCATGGCGCTTGTAGAACGACAATGCCGGCAGGTTGTCGACCGCCGTTTCCAGGCCCACCGCTAGCGCTCCGCTGTGTCGCAAACGATCTTCCGCCGCTCGCAGCAGCAGCGACCCGACGCCGGACCGCCGCCCGCCCGGGCTTACATCGATGGTGACGATGTGCCCGCTCACCCCGCTGTGCCCCACGATAAAGCCGCGAATGCCGCCGTGTTCCGCGTCTTCCGCGACCAACGTGAACGCTCCCCGATGCCGAATGTAGGCCCGCAATTCCGGCTTCGAATACGAGATCCCCGCCGGAAAGCATTCCTGGTCCATGCACCAGAGTTCCTCGAAGTCCTCCGGCCGGAAGTCGCGGATGGTTATGGCCACGCCGCCATTGTAAAGCGGCACCGCGGCGGGTGCCTTGGGACGCCGCTGCCGGTAGTGGCTGAATTCAGCCACTCCCCGCTGCCGCGTCTTGGCCAAACGGAACCGCCGGCTTTTCTCGGCGATCTCTGCAAAATCTCAGCGAACTCCGCGGTGAAAAGCTTCTTACCGCATTGCTTCCCGTTCAAAACTTCCACAGTCCACACGCGGCCTCCAGAAAAAATTACATTTCTACGACTTTTGCCCCCTTGCCGAAGCCGCAACCTCGGACGTACCATCGGCATCAGAGGTGTGAGCGAAGACGTTTGTGGGACGCCTTCTAGTCATCGACGTTGTCTGCGCGATTACGGCCCTGGGGCTCTGGTACGTCCTCTTCGCCGCGTACAATCGGCGCCGAGGCGCGGAAGCTCTCCGCTGGGTTCAGTCCGCGTGTGCCGGTAAGGGACGCATTCTCGATTCGCGCTGGCTCAACAGTTATCGCCTCTACGCCCGCTTGCACTTTTCTTCCCGCAGTTTTGAAAACGCCCACGTCACCATGAAATTCCGCCCGCGGCCGCTGCCCGTTCAATGGATTGTCAACCGCGTGCGCAAGCAAAAAGAAACGCTGACCTTTGAAGCCGATCTCGGCGGTTCTCCCAGCTTCCATCTGGAAGTCGTGCGGCATCGCTGGTGCGCCCACAGTCACGGCATCACTCCTCGCAAGCGCTCGCAGGGCGAATGGGAAATCTACGAGCCCGGCCCGATCATTCTCACGACGCGCACTCACTGGAAAGAAGATGCAACTTCCGAGCTCAATACGCTGATGACCGTGCGCCAGCAGGACGTGCTGCAAGTCCGCTTCCGCCCCGAGTCTCCGCAGTTCTCCGCGACCATCGCCCTCGACGCCCTGGACGATCCCCGCGCCGCCGCCGGCTTTTTGACCACCCTCCGCGAATTAGCCGCCGGCGCTTCCGCCCACCGCCAATAACCGATTCGCCAGCTCACTTAGTTTGATCCCGAGGATTTTCTCTGCGATCTCCGCGCGAATCCTCAGCGAACTCTGCGTTAAAAGCTTTTTACCGCAGAGCACGCAGAGAAAGCTCGCTGAGAGCGCCGAGAAAAACGCGTTTGAGAATCTCATTCCTACCCCTCTGATCCGCCGGATTTTCTCTGCGATCTCCGCGAAATCTCAGCGCACTCTGCGTTTAAAGGTTTTTTAGCCGCAGAAAAACAGCTCAGATTTCCGCGCCGAATACGGTAGACTGCGCACATGGCTCTTCGCCAGGGGTCGATCCATCTTTTTCGCTTCTCAGGAATCGACGTATTCCTGCACTGGTCCTGGTTTGTCGTCGCCGTCTATGAAATCCAAGCCCGCGCCGGCAGCTACTCTTCCGTGACCTGGAACGTCCTCGAATACCTGGCGCTCTTTCTAATCGTGCTGCTCCACGAATTTGGACATGCGCTGGCCTGCCGCCAGGTCGGAGGCAGAGCGAACCGCATCGTTCTGTGGCCGCTCGGCGGCGTCGCCTACGTCGATCCCCCGCCGCGTCCGGGCGCAACCCTGTGGAGCATCGCCGCCGGACCGCTGGTGAATGTGGCGCTGTTGCCCGTGTTCGGGGGACTTTATTTCGTGGCTAGTTCCTCGGGATGGTCCGAAACCATGCCCGACATATACAAGCTCGTGCGCGCCGTTTTGTATATCGACGCAGGCCTTCTCATCTTCAACATCCTTCCCATCTATCCGCTCGATGGCGGCCAGATTCTTCGCTCTCTCCTGTGGTTTGTCCTGGGCCGCGCCCGCAGCTTGATGGCCGCCACAGTTATTGGCCTGCTCGGCGTCGCCGGCTTTATCGCCCTCGCGTTTTTCAGCAAGGACGTGTGGCTGGCCGCCATCGCCGTCTTCATGCTGATGAATTGCTGGGGAGGCCTGAAGCACGCCCAGGCTCTTCTTCGCATGTCGAAGCTGCCACGCCGTGAGGGATTCTCCTGCCCCACCTGCAACACCGCGCCCCCGGCCGGTCCCTACTGGAAGTGTGGACGCTGCGGCCAGCCCTTCGATACTTTCGCGACCGGCGCTGCCTGTCCCAACTGCCACACCCAATTCCCGGCGACGCAGTGCCTCGACTGCGGCCGCCAGCATCCTCTGCCCGAGTGGGCCGGACAGACTCTGGTCGCTTCCAACCACTGAATTCCCGCGGAGGACTAAGGCTGCGCTCCGTGACAGCGCCTCGTTGTTCGTTATTCCGGACAATTTTCAGGGTAGTGGTAGCAGTTTGAGAAGATTTGTATCAGGGCATCGCTTCAGCGATTCCGTAATATCGGGAAAATACGAGCGGCTTTAGCCGCTGGGGGTTAGGCCGCGCTGGCAGCGGCTAAAGCCGGTCATTTGCTCGCGCTTTGGCACGCCTGAAGGCGTGCCCCGATACAAATCTCTTCCAACTGCACCACTCCCCAACTTCACCCTACCGGCGAAAAATTCAGCCGGCGGTGGTAGCATATTCGCGACCAAAGGGATCTGGCCATGCGTCCTTGCCCCGGCTTCTGGCGCGCCACGCTCTGCTGTTCCGCCGTCTTACTGACTGCCACTCTCCTTTCCGACCGCCCCGTTCTGGCGGGCACACCGCAATGGGTGGAAATTCAATCTCCCCACTTTTCAGTTCTTACCGATGCGGGGGACAGGCGCGGACGCGACGCGGCCTTGCGTTTTGAACAGATGCGAGCCGTTTTCGGGACCCTGATGACCAAGGCGAAGATCAACATCCCCGTCCCTCTGCAGATTGTGGCTTTCCGCAATAGCAAAGAGTTACGGCAGGTCGCTCCGCTTTTCAAAGGCAAGCCGACGGAAGTTTCCGGATTATTCCAGGGCGGCGGCGACCGCAGCTTCATCATGCTCGACATGTCGGCGGACAATCCTTGGAATGTCGTCTTCCATGAATATGCTCATCTACTGATGAATGGAAACACGGAGGCGGCGACCGATCCCTGGTTTGAAGAAGGATTCGCCGAATACTTCTCCAGCATCGAGGTCGACGGCAAACAAGCCAAGGTCGGACAAATTCCCCACGACACTTACGCCACGCTGCAGCAGGTTGGGATGATGAGGGTGGCCGACCTCATGAAGGTTCAACAATACTCGGAAACCTACAACGAAAGCGGCAATCGCCGGACCGTCTTCTACGCGGAGTCGGCGATCCTCGTCCACTACATCTACGACAATCAGTGGCTGCCCAAGCTCGCCGTTTATTTCGATCTTCGGGTGAATAAACACGCCAGCGTGGAAGACGCCATTCAACAGGCCTTCGGAATGAATGCCTCCCATCTCGATCAGGTGCTGCGAAGTTACGTCGCATCCAGACAATATAAATATTATGCAATCAAAGCTCTGCCCGATATCGCCGACAAGAACTATCTCTCTCGTCCGGTTACGGCGTCTGACGCCAGTGCGGTGATTGCCGATATTCACCTGCACTCCCCCGACTATCAAGACAAGGCTCTGGCCGAGTTTCAGGAGATTCTGAAATCCGACCCAAATAGCGCCTCCGCCTGCCGCGGCCTGGGCTACGCGTACCTGCAAAGGCGAGATTTCAAGCAGGCGTCCGAATATTTTCAACGGGCATCGCAGTTGAATTCCCAAGACCCGCGTGTGCACTACTACAACGCGCTGCTGATGCTGCGTGAGAGCGGATTCTCCAGCCAGGGGGATATTCCGGCGCTCGTACCCGAGTTAGAGGCTTCGATCAGCCTCGACCCCAACTTCGCCGATTCATACGCCCTGCTTGCCTTCGCCCAATCGCAATCGCACGAGCCGGCGAAAGCCATCGACACCATGAAGAAGGCTTTGGCCATCGACCCTCGAAACGAAAACTACCGCTTTAATCTCGCGAATCTCTACCTCGCAAATCGTCAGCCCGACCAGGCCATCGCCATATTGGAAACATTGCGCAGCGCGAGTAATCCTGCGTTGGCGGCGCGTGTCGCCGAGACTTTGGAAAAGGTGCGGCAGGTCCGGGAAACACAATCCGAGATGCACGCGATGACGATCGTTCGCGATACGGACACCGGCAGCGCAGCAGGCTCCGCGGACGCTTCTTCTGGAAGCCCTTCGGCGGCAGCCGAAACCGGAGGAAAATGGGGTCCACCCATCTTCCTGCGCGGCATGATCAATACGGTGGATTGCTCGAACCAACCCTCCGCCATCCTGACCGTCACGTCCGGCTCCAAAACGATCAAACTGACAGTTTCCGACAGGAACCACCTCATCGTCATGGGAGCCGACCAATTTTCCTGTGCCTGGAGCAAGCGCAAGGTCGCAGTCAACTACCGCGCCAATGACGCCGGCGAGACTAGTGTGATGTCCCTCGAACTGCAGTAGGGCTTTGTCTTCATTCCTGTTCTGGTCCCTCGGATAAATCCCTTTTATCGCTTGCATCAGCTTTTTCGATTGGCTGCACCCCTCCCTCCGCGCTATCCTTCCGTGTTCCAAGCGAATGTGTTGAAACCAGCCATTTCAACTCCCCTGTTTCCGTGATGTATTTTTGCCCAAATCATAGTTCCAACGTTTGAAGGAGACTGAACGACATCCATGCCCACTGAACTGCGCAATTTCCTGACACTCTCGTATGACGAACTCGAAGAACTTAACCTCAAGGCAAAGGAGCAGCGCAGGAACCGCACCGCCCCTGGCAAGATTCAGGAAGACCGGCTCAAATATCTCAGCGATGAAAAGCGCATCAAGGCCCTGACCGTCCTCTTCAGCGATCTCGAAGGCCGGTTGCACATGCTCGACTACGACAAGAAGTTCCTGTTGAAGAGCTTTGACAACTTGACCTTTGATGGCTCGTCGATTCGTGGCTTCACCGCGCAGCGCGAAAGCGATTTGCGCCTGGGCATCGACTGGGGCGCATTCTACTGGGCTCCGGCCGACGTGTTCGGCCCCGGCAAGGTTCTCGCTTTCGGCGAAGTCATCGATAAAAACGGCGAACCTTACAGCGCCGACATTCGGAGCGTGCTGAAATTGTTCGCTGCCGAGCAGCATAAGAAGAACGGCTACACGCTCAACGCCGCCAACGAGATTGAAGGCTTCCTGTTCCACGGACCGGACGCCGAACGCCGCTATCACGATACCGGCAAGTTCGAATACGTCAACACTGGCGGCTACTATCACTCGCTGCCCGGCGATCCGCTGCGCACCTTTATCGACACCACCGCCGAAGTGCAGCGCTCGATGGGCTTCCAGAATGAGAAAGACCACCCCGAGGTCGCGCCCTCGCAGTTTGAAATCAACTATGGCTACGGCGAGGTCGTCGCGGCCGCCGATCAGATTCAGCTCTACAAGCTGATTTGCCGCCAGGTGGCTCGCAACATGGGACTCACGGCCTGCTTCCTGCCGAAGCCGGTCGTGGGCGTCAACGGCAGCGGCATGCACACTAACGTTTCGGTGAGCGGGAATGGGAAGAATCTGTTCTGGGATCCCAAAGGCGAAGAAAAACTCAGCAAGCTGGGCTATGAATTCCTGGACCGCATCCTGACTCATGGAAACGACCTGTGCCTCATTTTCAATTCGAGCGTCAACGCGTATCGCCGGCTCGATCCGCACTTCGAAGCACCCAACCAACTCAAGGCCTCGGCGGTGGATCGCGGAGCCATGATCCGCATTCCCATCGGGAATGAGCGCAGCATGCGCACGGAAGTCCGGGCAGTGGCGCCCGACTCGAATCCCTATCTCGTGCTGCTGGGAATCTTCAAAACCGGACTGGAGGGAACCACGGCGAAGATCAAGGATCTGCGCGCGGGGAAAGAGCGCTACCTGCCGGACAACATCTACACGGCGATCGAGAATTTCCGCAACGCCGACTGGACGACCAAGCTGTTGGGCGAAGACGTGAAGGCGCGTTATGCCGATTTGAAGCAGGCCTCGGCCGACCGCTGCCCGCGACTGCTGGGCACGGTGGTTAAGCCTGCTGAAGTTCAATTCCACCACGAGGTCTACAACCAGTTTCTGTGGAATTTGTTCTAAACATCACGCAGTTCTGCCCGTGCCCTGGCGAAAGCCAGGGCATTTTTCGTAGTGGGTCACTTTCATTTTCCACGGCGCGAAATTTCCGAGAGGCCTTTCCGGGAGGGGTCATCAAGGGCCCGCGTTTTCACCAGCGGGACGAGGAGCCTGCCCTGAGCGAAGCCGAAGGGATCTCCCGTGGGCATACCGCCGACCAAGTTCATGACTCACTACACATTTTTCTTTGGAAGGCGCACTCCTGCGGGAAGTACTTGGCCCTAATCGCGATACCGTGCTTGGGCACCCTTTTCGCCCCTGAGCCGTCTATCTGAGATAGCGGAACTTTGAAGGCCGGATAGACGTATCTCTTCCGGAGGGGGTTGTTTTGTGTCTATGCGCTATGAGGGGCTTTTGGTACGGATTACCCCAAGATTCCCATAGCCGAGACCCATTTTTCCACCGGCATGGGTACATCGCGCGATGAACGGTGCATCTAACATGACGAGCTGCGGCGCAGCTTCCAAGACCTGTATTTTTGTCTTTAGATGTTCTCAGCGATCTCCGCGGCCGTCCTCCGCGTTCTCTGCGGTAAAAGCTCAAACGCAGAGTTCGGCAAGGATTCGCAGAGTTCGCCGAGAAAATCCGAAGGGCTAGGCGAAGTGAGTTGATCATGCGAACCGTCCTCGACATCTTCGCGCAAATCATTCGCAACTTGTGGTCGCACAAGCTGCGCTCCTTCCTCACCATGTTCGGCATCGCCTGGGGCGTAGGATCCCTGCTGTTGCTGGTAGGGGTGGGCGAAGGCTTCCGCTCCGGCAACAAGCGCGAACTGGCGGAGTTCGGCAAAGACATCATGTTTCTGTTTCCCGGCCGCGCTCCCGCCATCAAGGGCGACATGAATTCCGCCCGCTCCTACCTGCTCACCTATCAGGACTATCGCGACATCCGCCAATCCGGCCTCGTCCGCAACGCTTGCCCCGTCATTTCCCGCAACGATCTGCACGAGGTCAGCGAGTTTGCCACGGGTAGCGGCGAAATCCTGGGCACCGATCCCAATCTGAACGAGATCAGTTACCTGCCCCTGAAAGAAGGCCGCTGGCTCAACGTACTGGACGGCCTCCAGCGCCGCAATGTCATCGTCCTCGGCAGCGAACTGCAGAAGACGCTTTTCCCCGGCCGTCCTTCGGTCGGTTCGTTCATCCTCATCAACGGGCTGCGCTTCGAAGTGATTGGCAGCATTCCCCACCTCGGCCGCGGCGACAATCTCTGGCTCAATATGCGCGGCTACATTCCCTTTCAGGTGATGGCTGAGAATTTCCCCATCAAGGGAGAAAACCATCAGAATGCGATCTCGTTCATTGAGTACCAGCCGCTGGTGACGGCCGACCATGTGCGCGCACAAAACGCGGTTCACGAAATAATCGGCCGCAATCACGGATTCGATCCCACCGATCAAAACGCCTTCGATGAGTGGGATTCGATCCAGGAGTCGAAGATGGTCGGCACCATCTTCGATGTCATGAACATGTTCCTGGGCGCGGTCGGGATGGTCACACTCGCGCTGGGCGCGATCGGCGTCATCAACATCATGCTGGTCGCTGTCAGCGAGCGCACCCATGAGATCGGCCTGCGCAAAGCCCTGGGCGCCACCAATCGCAACATCCTCTTCCATTTTTTTCTGGAAGGATTGCTTCTCACCCTGGGCAGCGGAGCCATCGGCGTAATTTTCGCAGGCGGGTTGATGGCCCTGATGAGCGGAATCCAGGGCCCGCAGGGATTCGATCCGCCTAAACTTGTTCCCATGTCGGCGCTGCTGGCGTTGAGCAGCCTCACCCTGGCCGGAGTGATTGCCGGCCTCTATCCCGCGCGCCGGGCGGCTTTGCTCGCGCCCGTTGAAGCTCTGCGGCAGGAGTGACGCATGTTCCGTAACCTGACCCGTGACCTGCTCCACGAAGCTTATGACGCTATGCGCCACAACCGCCGGCGCACCGCGCTCACCATGCTCGGCATGGGATGGGGCATCGCCACGGTCGTCATGCTGCTGGCCTACGGCGACGGCTTCGGCCAGGCCTTCGAAAATATCTTTGCCAACTTCGGAAACAAACTCGTCATCATCATCCCGGAAAAACTTCCACCCAGGCCGGAGGCCAGAAATCAGGGGTCCAGATCCGCTTCCTGCAGGATGACGTTCGACGCCCTCGCCACCAATCTTCCGCAGATCACGCACATTACCCCGTGCGTCGAAAAGCAATCCAACGTGGGATACGACACGCGGGTTTTCACCTTCACCGTGAGCGGCAATGATCCTAACGTCTATTCCATTCGCTCGCTCAAACTCGGCCAGGGACGCTTCTACAACATGGAAGACCAGCTGCAGCGCGCCCGGGTTGCGGTCATCGGTTCCGAGGCCAAAGAAAAACTGTTCTCCGGACGCAATGCGCTGGGCGAGTACATTCGCCTCGACGGCCTCAGCTTTGAAGTGGTCGGCGTCCTCAGCGCAAAAATGCAGGAGGGCAACGACGACATCAACCGCACCGTCTACATCCCCTTCACCACCATGAGCGATCTCAAGAGTACGCATTATCTCGACATGATCTGGTTCACCTACCAGACCCCGGAATACGAGCGCATCGAGCCCGCCGTTCGCAGCATCATGGCGACGCAGCACAAATTCAGCCAGGCCGACCGGCAAGCCGTCAGAGTCTTCAATCTCATGACGCAGCTCCATCAATTCCAAATCATTACCCTCGGCTTGAAGATCCTCATGGGATTCATCGGGACGCTGACGCTCAGCATCGGCGGCGTCGGGCTGATGAATATCATGCTGGTATCGGTCACGCAGCGTACCCGCGAGATCGGCGTGCAAAAGGCGTTGGGCGCTCCGCGCCACTACATCCTTTTTCAATTTCTCGCCGAAGCCCTGACCATCACGTTCATGGGCGGCGTGCTGGGCGTGATCCTCGCCTATGCGGTCGCGCTCTCGGTGGGAAAGCTTACCTTATACAGCGCGTTTGCTAAGAACGGTGACGCCGGCGATATCCGGCTGATCATCGCTCCCGGAACCCTGATCGCCTCCACCATCATTCTCGGCGCCGTGGGACTGATCAGCGGCATGATCCCGGCGTTCCGTGCCTCGCGCCTCGATCCCATCGAGTCTCTACGCCACGAATAGCGCATCCCCGGGTCCCGTAACCCTGCATTGCCACTGATCCGAGTTCAGCGCCACACGCATTTGACGGGGATAGATATACGGCGCGTGAAAATTCCTACGTCCCCGCCCTCCCCCCGCAGAATTGGGTAGTGGTGCAGTTTGAAGAGCTTTGTATCAGGGCACGCCTTCAGGCGTGCCAAAGCGCGAGCAAATGACCGGCTTTAGCCGCTGCCAGCGCGGCCTAACCCCAAGCGGCTAAAGCCGCTCGTATTTCCCGATGTTGCGGCATCGCTGAAGCGATGCCCTGATACAAATCTTCTCAAACTGCACCATTACCCAGAATTGGATAATTTTGACTTTGGGCCGGGACCCGCCCGGCCGCGCGTCGTGTCCGTCGCGGCCGAGGAGAGGGAGCGAACAGACGGCGCAAACTTGCGTTAAGGCCTGATAGCGACAGTTGACGATCATTTTGTCGGCCAGTTTGGCATGAGCCACGGTTTTGTATACCAAGCCGTCGTTGAGGAATACCAATCCCAGAACCACCTCGGGGCAGAATCCGAACCCCATCGTTTGCCGCTCGGCTGAAGTTGAAACGAGACCCGATGAACCACGGGCAACTGCTTCCAATAAAGTATGTTGAAGTTCCTGTGGGTCTCCCAATTGATCGTGTCTAGGGCGTGTTAACACTATCTTAGGGCCTCGACGATCAGGGTGAAGGTGAGGAAGCCGTCGCCATCGCATTATCCTCCGCCACCGAGCGCGAGCACTCCTCCTGGCGCGAGGCCGCCGGACGCGAAACCCGCCGCGACAGCGTCGAAGCCGAATACGTTCAAGCCGGAATCGAAGGCCGATCCTATGGCGTAACGCCAAGCTCGAGAACTTTTCTGGATTGGCTGCTGATCTTAACCGCGACCGCGCTCTTCATCGCACTGGCCTCGGTGGCGCAATTCCCGCACGTAGAACTAGCCCCCGGTTGGGCCGTGATCCTGTCCGTCGCGATGCTCGGCCTGCTAGCCGCCTGCGGCTTAGCGCTGTGGCGCACCACCCGCTTCCGCTAAAGGGTGCCCCACCCTTCTCGCGCGGTTTGTGCGCGAGAGGGTGGGGGTTTTGACTTAACATCGCACGCCCGCACCCCCGCCGTCTGTGCTAGATTCGGAGCTTCGATGGACCTCGCACCCACCATCTCTACCCAAGCCCTGACCCGCCGCTTCGGAGACCTCGTGGCCGTGGATTCGGTAAACCTCCAAGTCGCCGCCGGACAGTTCTTCGGCTTCCTCGGCCCCAACGGGGCGGGAAAATCCACCACCATCAAGATGCTTACCGGCCTGCTCGCCCCGTCTTCCGGACGCATCGAAATTCTCGGCCTCGATCTCAGCGCCCATCCAGTTGAAGTGAAGCGCCAGATCGGAGTGGTCCCGGAAGGCATGGCCCTGTTCGGCCGGCTCACCGGCGCCGAGTTCCTCAGCTTTGCCGGACGCATGTACGGCCTCGACCGCGACACCACTGCCCGGCGCGTCGCCGAGTTGCTCGAGTTCATGCAACTCGCCGATCAGCCCAAGAAGCTCGTCACCGACTACTCCCACGGCATGCAAAAAAAGCTGGCCATGGCCGCCGCCGTCATCCACGGACCGAAAGTTCTATTCCTCGATGAGCCGTTCGAAGGAGTCGACGCCATCGCGGCCGGCACGCTGAAATCCATGCTGCAGCGCATGATCGCCCGCGGCGCCACCATTTTTCTAACGTCGCATGTGCTGGAAATTGTCGAACGCCTTTGCAGCCACGTCGCCATCATTCATCAGGGACGCCTGGTAGCTCAGGGCTCGCTCGAAGAACTGCGTGCCGGCGTAGAAGCGCAGCCCCAAGCCGAATCCGGCAATGGCGCCAACGTCTCCGCCGAAAAACTAACTCTGGAGCAAATCTTCCTGCGGATAGTAGGCGGATCGCATCCGGCGGAACAAGAACTCTCCTGGCTAGGCTAAGTGCCAGACGCGACTACCCGAAGAACCAAGTCGCGAAGCGACGCCACTCACTAGCCCGCCACGTAAGTGGCGGGAAAGCGGAACGGAAAAGGCCACGAGTCCCGCAAGGGACGGCACTCAACAGCCAAGGAATCTCAGCCGCGAAGCGGCGTCAATCCTGAGGAAACTGCGATAACCACAAAGGACACGAAGTTACACGAAGGAAAGCGGTGTGTCGCGTCCTTCGTGAACCTCCACCTTGGGTGAGTCGCGAAGCGACGCCATTCATTAGCCCGCCACGTAAGTGGCGGGAAGCGAAACCGCAAAGCCCCACGAGTCCCGCAAGGACGGCACCGCAATGAAGCCCCAAGCCCTACCCCTTCCCATGCAACCTTCGTAAGGTCTTCTTGATCCGATGCCCCGCATGGAAACCTCGCAGCGTCGCCAGCAGCTTCCGGCGCCCGCGCATCGACATGTTTTCCAACGAATAATTAAAGGTTGCCCCGCAATCACAACAGACTTTATAGCTGTGCCCATTGATGGTGAAGACACGGCTCAGCTTTGTGTGGTGACAACCGAAGGCAAACTCCAGCACGTTCGCAAACGGATGCGTCACGCTGTCCCATAGCGGAATTCCTCCGGGCGCCGACATTCTCCTTGACCTCCGAACTCAAGCTTAGTTTTTCACCGAAGATGTAACTCGCGTGTGCGCACCCCCACCACCTCTTGTGACTTCGCTCACAAGCGACCGGCGGAACTTTCCGGCGAACTACAAACCATATGGCGCGTCCCGCACAACCCACCGAATCATAGACTTACAAACTCCATGCACCGCTGAACCGACTTATGCAAAAATTGAACGCTCCCAAAATGGCAATCGCTGACTCCGTTCCGACCCAACTTTCGGCCATCGCCCAATTGCGCTGGTGGATGTTCCTCAACGGCCTGCGCAGCCGACGCGGCAAGGCCGAGCTGGCTTCCCGCCTCCTGGTCACGTCTTTTTTTGCAATCGGAGGAGTCGCCGCCTTCGCCGCGGCCGCCGGCTTTGCCTGGTATTTCGTCTCCAACGCACAACCCGAATTCCTCGCCATCCTGCTCTGGCCGATTCTTTTCTTCTGGCAATTCTTCCCGGTCATGGCGACGGCTTTCACCAACAATCCCGATTCCTCGGAGTTGCTCCGCTTCCCGCTGACCTACCGTTCATATTTTCTGGTGCGGCTGGCTTACGGCTTCTTCGATCCTGCCAGCGCCATCGGCAGCGTTGCGCTGATCGGAGTTCTTTTAGGCGTGACCTTTGCCGACCCGGCGCTGTTTCCCTGGACCTTGCTCGTGCTCGTCACCTTCGGCCTTTTCAATCTCGTGCTGATGCAAATGGTCTTCGCCTGGCTCGAGCGTTGGCTGGCGCAACGCCGCACCCGCGAAATCCTCGGCGTGCTTTTCATCCTGACCATGCTGAGCTTCCAACTCATCGGCCCGATCATGGAGCACATGAATCGCGGCCAGCACGAGAATGTCCGCCAGGCCCTTCAAATCGGAGCCCAGGTCCAGGCCGTTCTGCCTCCCGGCCTCGCCAGCGACGCCATCGCCCAGGCCGCCTATGGGAAGTTTTTCACCGGATTCACTTCCCTGCTCTTTCTCGGAACGCTGACGCTGGCGGTCGGAGCGCTGTTGCATCTCCGCATCCGCGCCCAGTTTCACGGAGAAAATCTCAGCGAGGCCGAGGCCCGTGCCGCCGTAACACAAGCCCAAGCTCCGCAGCTGGGATGGCAGCTGCCCGGATTTTCCCAGCCGGTCACCGCCGTGTTTGAAAAAGAAATTCGCTATCTCGCGCGCAGCGGCCCCATGCTGCTCACGCTCATCATGCCCATCTTTATGCTGGTGATCTTCCGCCTGGGACCGCTGAACGGGCTGCGCCAATCCAGCGCCATGAGCCGCACGCCCGACATGGCTTTTCCCGGAGCCGCTGTCTACGCGCTCCTGGTCCTCACCAATCTTGTCTACAACAGCTTCGGTGGCGATGGCGGAGGCCTGCAATTTTTCTATGCCTCTCCGGTTTCCTTCCGCCAGATTGTGTTGGGAAAAAATCTCAGTTACGCCGGAATTGTGGTGCTCAATACGCTCTTTGCCTGGATCGCTGTCACCTGGCTCTACGGCGCGCCCCACCTCGCGGTCACCGTCGCCACCGTTGCCGGATTGCTGTTCGCCACGCCGCTGAACTTCACCGCCGGAAATCTGCTCTCGATTTATTCGCCGAAGAAGCGCGACTTCGCCACCTTCGGCCGCCAGAACGTCTCCCAGACCACGGTGCTCGCCAGTTTCGGGATGCAGGCGGTGATTGTCGGATTCGGCTTCGCGGTCTTCACCATCGCCCGCGCGTTCAATAATCTGTGGATCGCCGTTCTGCTGTTTCTGATCCTGGCCGCGATCTCGATTCCGATTTATGTGGTGGTCCTGAATCGTCTCGATGGGATTGCCCAGCAACGCCAGGAAACGCTGCTAGCCGAACTCTGCCGCGCATAATCCGAAGTCCAGAAAGGAGCAAGCGTAGTAGTTGTTAAAGGTTCGTGTGTTCTCTGCGATTTCAGCGGCATTCCTGCGCGTTCTCTGCGGTTAAACGCTTTTCTTTCCGGGCTCCGCGAAGAACCGGTATCCCACACCCCTCACGGTCACCAGGTGCCGCGGATTCCCCGGATCATCCTCGATATACCGCCGCAGCCGCACCACGAAATTATCGATCGCCCGCGTGTCGGTGTCTTCGTGCAGCCCCCAAACTTCTTCCAGAATCTGCTTGCGCGAAACGATCTTCCCATCGTTGCGCACCAGGTTCCGCAGCAGTTCCGACTCCATCACCGTGAGATGAATCGTGGTGTCGTTCGACCGCAACTCCAGCGCTCCAAAATCAATGGTTCTGCCGCCAAACGAAAACGTCCCGAAGTCGCCGGCGCTTTCCGCCGGATTCTGCGTGCCCTCCGCCGGCCCTCCGCGCATCCACTGGCTGCGCCGCAACAATCCCTGCAACCGCGCCAGCAGAATCGACAGATCAAACGGCTTCGCCAAATAATCGTCCGCACCGGCCGCGAATCCCTGCAGCACATCTTCCGGACGTCCCCGCGCCGTCAGCATCAGCACCGGCACATAATTCCGCGCGGCCCGCAACTCCGAGACCACGCTGAATCCGTCCTTCCCCGGCAGCATGATGTCGAGCACGATGGCATCGAACTTTTCTTTCTTCTCCAGCAGACGGTCCGTCGCCGCCTCGCCGTCGCCCACCACTTCGGCCGCGTATCCCTCCGCTTCGAGATTGAAGCGTAATCCCTGCGCCAGATGCGCCTCATCCTCCACCACCAGCACCCGGCTCACGCGCCACCTCCCGGCGCATCCACCTCCGGGGATTCAATTCTCGGCAACTCGATCACCACCGTCGTTCCCAGCCCTTCGCCTTCGCTTTCGGCAAACGCTTTGCCGCCATGCTTCTTCGCGATCGCCTTCACAATGAATAGCCCCAGCCCCGTCCCCTTCACATGCGCCAGCGAACGGTTCCCCACCCGGTGAAACCGTCTGAAGATCCGCTTCAGATCGTGTTGCGCAATCCCCACTCCATGATCGCGCACGCTCAATACCACGCGCTTGTCCGGCGTCTCCAGCCGGATTTCCACGTCGATGTGATCGCCCGAATATTTCACCGCGTTCTCGAGCACGTTGGAAACGGCAGTCCGCAGGTCCTCCGCGTTGCCCCGCACATGCGTCCCGTTTCCGTTGCTCGCCCCTTCGTAGCGCATCGCCTCCGCTTGCAGATGATGCCGGGTCCGCGTCGACTCCATGCAATCGTGGACCAGTTGGCCGAAATCCACTTCCGCCTTGTCCCGCCCGGCTTTCTTATCCCCAGCCCGCCCCGCGCGCAGCACCTGCTCGACTGTTTCCGTCAGCCGGTCGACATCGCTCAGCATTACGCGATAGAACTCCTGCTTGCGCGCTTCCGGCAATTCCCGCCGTTGCATGGTTTCCAGATGCAACCGGATCGACGCCACCGGAGTTTTCAATTCATGAGTCACCGCGTTGATGAAGCTGTCGTGCTGCTCGCTGCGTCGCAGTTCTCGCACCAGGAAAATCGTGTTCACCACCATCCCGGCGATGATCACCGCAAAGAACACGATCCCGAAAAACAGCAACACGCCTTCGCGCCAGTTCAGGATGATCCAGCCGACGTTCAGCGCGACGGCCAGCGCGACCAGACCGATCCCCAGGCAGAGAAAGAAAACGATCGTTCCGCGGCGGCTCGAAATTCGCATGGCAGCTCAGCCCAATTTTACCGCGTTCCGCCTGGCAGATCCCGGCTACATCGTCTTCAACGGCAATCCATGCCTCAGAACACCAACCGTGCCGACAGAATGGGGATGTCCATAACGCGCTCTACGGCCTATCGTGTGAGCTATTTGCCACGTCGAAGCCGTACCGCTTCAAAGTATCGGCAACCGCCGCGGTCTTGATGTAGGACAAAAACTGTTTTGCGGTTTCTTTATCCTTGGACGAGTTAAGAATCACGCACGCCTGCTCGATGGGGGGATATTCCGTAGCAGGAATTTCTGCGTAACGTCCCTTGTCTTTCAGGTTTGGAGATAACGCAAGCGACAGCGCAACCACGCCCACGTCGGCTGCACCGGACACCACAAACGACGCCGTTTGGGATATGTTTTCGCCCAGGACCAACTTGTCCTTCACCTTCTCGTAGACACCCTCACTTTGCATCGCTGCAACGGCTGCCTGCCCGTAAGGAGCGTGATGTGGGTTAGCGACGGCGATCTTCTTCACCGCGAAGTCAAGGAGTGATTTCAGCCCCGAGTCGATGTTGATCTTGGAATCGCTAGGGACCCAAACCACAATCTTGCCCCTCGCATATTGGTAGTAGCTTCCCGACGCTATCAGTCCAGAAGATTCCAACTTCTTCGGGTAGTCGAGATTCGCGGAAAAGAACATGTCAAACGGGGCGCCATTCTGAATCTGCTGGAAGAAGTTGCCGGATGAACCGTAGATCAGCTTTACTTCTTTCCCCGTTTGCCTGTGGAATCCGGCAGCGACATCTTGCATCGCAAATTGAAGGTCGGCTGCGGCCGCGACGGTGATGGATTGTGCCGTACAGAATTCACAGATGGAAATGACGGCAAGGAACAGAATCAAATGTCGCGTTCGCGTGTTCATACTCCTCCCATACCCGATCTCAGAACACTAACCGTGCCGACAAAATAGGGATGTGGTTCGTGGGATGAAACGAAGTCGTGGCGATTTCGAACCCGCCGCCAGCGGTGAACGCGACGCGATTGTGTATGCGAAATCTGCCGAGCACAAGACCCGGCGTGAGATATACCGACGTCTTGCCGGGGTGGCTGGTCGGGACGACGCTGCCGTTCCCGCCGTAGAAATGGTTGAAGTTGACCTCCAACTCCGGCCAAAATTTCTTATAGAAGTGATACTGAAACGTGTTATTCCACGGCAGAGTGTGTCCGATGACCGAGACGTTTCCCGTGGGCAGGCTGTAGCCCAATGTCCCCTGTATGTCGAAATTCTTATAGCCCTTTCCGTAGGCAACGGTGGGCGTTATCACCGGGCTCAATGCGCCTTGTTGGTACTGCCCAGTCGGAAAACTCATCTGGTAGAAGGCGGTCAAAATGTAGTTGCCGTGCTCCTCGTTTCCCGCGGCCATCCGATATTTCACCAGAAACTGCCAGTCGCCAAATCCATTATTCGGGGAATCCGGATTGTTCACAACATAGGAAGGCACCGAGAGGATGACCTCGACGTTCTTTGCCGGGATAATCTCCAAACCCTTGCTCACCCCGTAGTTGTCGGTAGTGACGCCGCTGTTGTGCGTCTGCCATTGAACATCGTAACGAAACTCTTGTTCCAGTCGAGGAGTCGTGGTGTTGACTGGAGTGATCCAGTGCGGCTGTTCGGCCTGCGTCTTCGTCACCATGTTGAGCCAATTGGCAACAAACCCATCCTGCGCCGACGATAACGTTGACGAAATACAGAGAATCACCGCTGCGAAAAGCCAAGCAATTCGACGCATCCAACCTCCCCGCTGTCTTACGGGAACAAACCTGTAAAGTGTATATCAGATACGGATGTGATATCTAAAGATACACAGTTGTAGAGGGTTGCTGAGTTTGAGCGAAAGCAGAATCAAAACCACGAAGGTCACGAAGTCACACGAAGAAACGCCCGGACAATGAAGTCCTTCGTGAACCTTAGTGTCCTTCATGGTTAAAGGCTTTCTTCTCTCTTCGATTCTCGGCATGATTGACCGCATCCCCAGTTGTGGGTAGGATTTCGTTCGGATGCCAAGCATCGGTCAATCCCGAGGAACCCCCGAGGAACTGCTCCAGCTGCGGGACGCCGCCTTACAGCTCGGGATCAGCTTTCCGACCATCAAGCAATGGATTTACAAGAAGAAGATTCGCAGTGTCCAAACCGCCGGAGGTCACCACCGCATTCCTCGGAGCGAAGTGGACAAGCTGCTCTTTCGGACGATGGGGAAAACAGAAAATGAACGGAAGCTGGTCGTGCGTCGGGTTAGCGGACGCAATCAGCTCGTGGGACGCATCGATTCTGTTCGCATCAGCGGCCTGATGGCGGAAGTAAAGATCTCGATCGGCGGCCAGCAGATCACATCGATTATCACCGCAACCTCTGCCCGCGAAATGCAGTTAAAGAAGGGACAAACCGCAGCCGCCTTAATCAAAGCCACCGAGGTCATGATCATCCGCGTCTGAACGCAGCCCAAAAAGAAACCCCGGCCACCCAGGCCGGGGCCAAGTCCACTGCATTCTTCTAGTCGCCTGCCACCACCGGCGCCGCGTCAGGCGGCGTAATCAAACGCCCGTTCGGAGCCGCTACCAATCCTTGCTCAATCTCTGCCAGCGTCACGCGCTTGATATCCCAGGCCAAGCCCAGAGTCTTGAGAATCCAGATCCCGTACCAGTTCATGTCGACTTCATACCAGGTGAACCCGTGCTGCGCCGCCGTCGGATGCGCATGGTGATTGTTGTGCCAGCCCTCGCCAAACGTCAGCAGCGCCACCCACCAGCTGTTGGTGGAAAGGTCGCGCGTCGCGAACCGCCGCGATCCCCAGGAGTGCGTCGCCGAATTCACCAGCCAGGTGCAGTGCAAGAGAAACACGGTGCGGAAAAACGCTCCCCACAGCAGCCACGGCAGCCCGCCAATGGCAAACAGCGCAATCCCCACGATGATCTGCGGAACGTAATGATATTTGGTCAGCCACACATGAACTTTGTCTTTGGCCAGATCGGGGACGTACCGCGCCAGCGTAGTGGCGTCATGGTGCATCGACTTGCCCATCAGGATCCATCCCATGTGCGACCACCACTTGCCGTCAATCGGCGAATGCGGATCGCCTTCCTGATCGGAATACTGATGATGAATGCGGTGCGTCGCCACCCAGAAAATCGGCCCGCCCTCGAGCGCCAGCGTGGCGCAGACGGTCAGGAAATATTCCATCCACGTCGGAGTCTTGAACCCGCGGTGCGTCAGCAGCCGGTGATACGCCATGCCGATGCCCAGGCTGCCCGCCACCCACCACAGGAAGATCGCGACGAACAGCGCCTTCCACGTAAAAAAGAAAAGGGCCGCAATGGCCCCGACGTGAAACAGCGCCATAAAGATCGCTGTAATCCAGTTGACTTCGCCCTTTTGCGATTGCGGTTTCTCGAGATCTTGCAGTTCCATGTCCAAGGAGGATTCCCCGTGAGTCTTCGACGTTGACGTAACTTCGCTTAACCTATCAGGAGAGCCGAGGCAGGAACTGTAATACTTGTGTAATAGCCGGGTCTGGCGGCATTACGGGGGTAATAAATCGGGAGCTTACCAGGAAATTACTCAACCGGAGCAGCCCGATCCCCGTGCTCCCGATGGGCTGATTGGAAGGCGTTGAAAGCGCTTAAACGCAGAGTTCGCAGAGAAAACCTGCGGAGAACGCGGAGAAGAAGCAAGTAGGCCTTCTCAGCGATCTCAGCGGTCTTTCTCTGCGAACTCTGCGGTCCAAGCTCTTTGCCCGCATCTCGGAGACCAGTCGCCGCAAAGCGGATCGGGCTGCGCAGCCGAGGGACCTTGTGTTTGCTTTTGAATTTTTCGCCCGGAGATAAACCCCTACGCCGCCCTGCCTTTCACCTGCACCCCAGCCCATTTCTCCAGCAAGGTCAGAGTAGCCGCGTAGTCCAGATCCCGGTGCCCGTCTTCGGTAGCCATTTCGTAGATCTCTTCCACGGTTTCGAGCGCCGGCAGTTTCACCCGCGATTCCTTCGCCGCTTGGAGCGTCAGACGAATGTCTTTATGCATCAGCCGCAGCGGAAAATTCGGCGTGAAGTCGCGCTGCAGGATAAATGGTCCCTTGTAATCCACCACTCCCGATCGCACCATGGTCGCGTCAATCAGCGACAGCAGCTGTTGCGTATCCACCCCGAGTTTGGTTGCCAACGTCAGCGCTTCCGCGAACCCCTCGAAAATCAGCGCGATCTGCAGATTCATCGCCAGCTTGGTGGCCTGTCCCTTGCCGGTTTCACCCATGCGGAAGATTTTCTTTCCCATGGCAGCGAACAGCGGCTTCAGCCGCTCGACCGTCTCTTCGGCGCCGCCCACAATAAAGACCAGCGTCCCGTCGCGCGCCCCGATCTTCGATCCCGTCATCGGCGCATCCACCCAGGCCACGCCCTTGGCCGCAACTCGCTCCGCAAATTTCGTGGTCGCCGACGGAGAGATCGTGCTCGAGTCGGCGATAATCGCGCCCTGCGCCAGCGACGCTTCCGCTCCCTCTTTGCCGAAAATCACTTCTTCCACCGCGTCCGTATCCGAGACGCACAGCCAAACCACCTCTGCGCCCTGCGCCGCCGCTGCCGGACTCTGCGCCACTCCTGCTCCTTCTACCAGTTTCCCTGGCGTGCGGTTCCACACCGTCACTTCATGGCCCGCCTTCACCAGGTTCGAAGCCATCGCTTGCCCCATAATGCCCAAGCCCAGAAATGCTACACGCATGCCTACTTCTCCTTGCGTCCTTGAGAAAAGTGCAACCAAAGGAACGTTTGCGATTAGATATGACCCGCGCGATTCAGGTCAAGCAATGACGAAAAATTTTGTCGGCAAACCACAGTCAGCGCAATTACCGGCTTTCAGAAATCACGATTCAGAATCAACATTACCGCCGTCATCGCCGCCCCAAGTAAAAAGCAGCGCCGGAATCCGCTATTTCATCTAAGATAAAAGGAATCGGGAAGATTTTACTGGGAGTTCACCTCCTCTTCTTGCTACTCCGTGTTGGGAGTCGCTTGGAATTAACCTGAGGCGAACCAAGATTCCCAGCCCGGCTCCATAGCAGGATGATCCATAGTTAGGATGATCAAGCAAACGCTTCGCAATCCGGCCCTTCGCAAACGCGCCACTCAATTCGGACGTTCTGGTGCGGCGCTCTGCGGTCACTCCGCGGTCGGGACAGACTCACAAACCCAACCTTGCCACCCACGGAGGAACTCGGCGTCACCTTCATCGGACACGCCAGCTTTTTTGTGCAGATCGGCGGCCGGACCGTCATGATCGACCCCAATTTCGCGCGCTGGCTCTTTGTGTTGAAGCGGCTGCGCCGCCCCGGCCTGCGTATTGCCGACTTGCCCGCGATCGATCTGGTGCTGGTCTCGCACGCTCATTTCGACCACCTGCATCGCCCGTCGCTGCGCGCCATTGTGCAGAACAATCTGCGCACGCGCGGCGTCGCTCCGTCCATCATCATTCCGACCCATGTCTCCGACCTGGTCGCGGACCTTGGCTTTTCCGAAATCATCGAGCTCGATTGGTGGAAGCAGTCGCGCCACGGCAATCTCGCCGTCACTCACGTGCCCTCGCGGCACTGGGGAGCGCGCATCCTGAAGGATTCGCATCGCGGCTACGGCGGATTCGTCCTCAAAGCCGGCAAGCACTCCGTCTATCATGCGGGCGACACCGCGTACTTTGCCGGTTTCCGCGAGATCGGACGCCGTCTCGCTCCCGAACTGGCTCTGCTCCCCATCGGCGCCTACAACCCGCCGCAGTTCCGCAACGTTCACGCCGATCCCGCCGACGCCACCCAGGCCTTTCTCGATCTCAAGTCCCGCTGGATGGTTCCCATGCACTACGGCACCTTCCGGCTCTCCCACGAACCGGTCGAAGAACCTCTACAGTTGCTGGACCAGGAAGCCCGCGCCGCCGGAATCAAAGATAAAGTAGTAGTCCTGGAAGAAGGCGTAACCCATTTCTTCTAATCGCAGTAGTAGCGCGGCAGTCGTAGCGCGGCAGTCGTAGCGCCGGACAATCGTAGCGCGGTAATCGTAGCGCGGTAATCGTAGCGCCGGCGTCCCGCCGGCTGTCCTGAGCGCGTCTCGCGCTCAGCGCATTAGCCACCAATTCCAATTGTGCAAAAAAGGCTGCGAACTCCCGTATACTCCCGCTCGCCCATCTGGTGTAGACTGCTGGAAAATCCCACCAGGGTGTGGGACAGTTGTTGCGGGATTGGCACCTTGGGTGGAACTTCAGCAGCTACTGCCGCAAGTTCGGGGCTAAGTCGCTCGCGAACATAGAAGTGCACCGCTTCATTGCCACTCGATTCAGGAATTAATCGTGGAGGCGTAATCTTTTTCCCTACCTCGATCTTCGTCCAGTGACCCACCGCTGGAACAGGAATATTGTGTTTGCGGCAAACATTCGCCAGGCTCGAAGCCGAGACTCCGAATTCCTGAGCAACCGCCTTCCACCCGCTGGATTCGATCCCACCCACGCTTCTTCCTTCCCATCGGGGTGCTGCGGCGCGTGTTTCGCGGCAAGTTCGTCGCTGGTCTGAAGTCTGCCTTCGAGCGCGGTCAACTGCACCTGACCGGAGAACTCGCACCGCTCACCCATCCCAAGTTCTTCGCTGCCTGGCTGCGTCCGCTCTTCCGCAAAGACTGGATCGTCTACTCCAAAACACCCTTCGGCGGACCCGAGTACGTCCTGCAGTATCTCGGCCGCTATACTCACCGCGTCGCCATCTCCAACTATCGCTTGGTCGCATTGGCGGACGGCCAAGTCACCTTTCGCTGGCGTGACTCTGCCGACCACAATCGGCAGAAAGTGATGCCCGTCTCCCGCGATGAGTTTCTCCGTCGCTTCCTACTTCATCTGCTCCCCAAGGGCTTCGTCCGCATCCGCCACTTCGGCTTTCTCGCCAACCGAAGGCGCGCCGCCCTGTTGCCACGGTGCTTCGCCGCTCTCCACGCCACTCCACCGAAAAACGAAACGGAAACTTCGACCGCTCCTACAGCGCACCCGCTGTGGCGCTGTCCCAAATGCGGCGGACCGATGGTCGTCGTCGAACGATTCACAGTCGCACAACTCCAACTCCGTTCTCCACCGCTCCTGGCCACGCCTGCATGAAATCAGTCGCCCACACACCGCACCGTCGGCGCGCTTCAGAGCGTCTCGCCGAAGTGTGTCCCGTTTCCACCCATACCCTCTACCTGCCCTCAGTTAAGCTGCCTTCCACCATCGACCCGCTTGGGCACATGCGCAGGGGCTCCTCTTCCACTGGCCTTGACCACTCCCGCGAACTTCTTCACCCCCCTCTCGCCCCATTCAATTTGCATAAGTCCCCGTCCACCGCGCCAGCAGCTTCCTCCTGACGGCTTTTTCGAACGCGACGCCTCATACGTTCTTTCAGCCTTGAGCACTCATCCCCGCGTCGCGTCCGAAAAAGCACTAGCGTCATGAATGACTTTGTCCTGTAAAGTTCCAGTATGTCAGTGAACAAATCCCCGAGCGATTATGCCGATCTCTGGTAATTGCCGAATTCCGTCCTCGGGCACCAAGAAATCGTCGGAGCGTCTGGCGTCAGTTTGATCTCGCCGCTGAATGGAATCTTCCTCTATAGGGAAGCTTGTCTTGAGAGCCGCCGGGGTTCGCCGGCAGCCCAGCGGAGCAGATGAGTATCAAGCAAAAATTTCATGCCCACCGCCGAATATTTGCTCGATCTCCTCCTTGCCCATTCGTCAAAGTCGTCGGGGACAGAGATCTGCCCCGCCATGAAATCGAGTCGCCGCACTTGGGCACCGGTTGGAGCGCTAAGGGGCAGTAACCTTAACCACCGGTCCGCCAGCCTCAGCAATGACGAACGCCTCACCTTTGGACGCCTCTTATATGAGTTTCGAGAGCTGAGTCTTGGCCTTGTGAATATTCACGGTTTTCATAGCATCCTCTATGAACTAGGTCTAGTTAGCTTAGTCTAGAATGAAAGTGCGAGGCAGCTTTCGCCTCCGTGTGGTGATTTTCGGCTCGTTACGGGACCGAGCAAGATTTTCATTCCCGGAGATCCATCTGACCATGGCGCCAGCACAGCAACGCATCATCATTGCGGGCTGGAGCGCCTGGATCGCTGCCGACCAATTCTCGCCTCTTGAGCTATCGGCCTTCCCCGCCCTTCAACCGTCGCCAGAAACACTCCACGACGACGGCAGATGCGCCCGCGACTGGCGCGACACGGCTTTGTCTGCATTGGCCACGCCGCAAAGGTTCTTATCACAGCAGCCTCCGTGCACGAGTGCAGACCGACCGCTTAGAATCGCGCTGCGCCAACTCAAACTTCCCAGAACCCGACTTCTGGCCAGCGTCGTCCTTGGGCGTAACTTCCGGGTTTGCCGGTGATCCGGGGCAACCTCATCCGACAGGCAGTACAATCGGGCAGCAACCTTGCGCCTCGCTGCTTAAAAGGTCAGGGCACTGCGCTCGGATCGCGTTCCAACTCACTCGAACAGGAGCGTCATTGATGGTTCGGATTGTGAATCTGGGTTTTCTCAGTCTGGTTATTATTTCCCTCGTAGGCACAACAGCAGCGTCCTCCAAAGAAGTCACCGGTTCCGCCACCACGGTTCTTCGTGACAATTGGTTCATCGAGCCTTCAGCCGATGTGCATGCACACGGGGAAGCGATCTCGAGCGTCGGGTTTTCCACGCGCGACTGGTACCCTGCCACGCTGCCCTCAACGGTAATGAGCGCGCTCGTCGAGGACAAGGTCTACCCAGATCCGTACACTGGCGTGAATCTGCGCTCCATCCCCGGCACGACATACCCGATATTTGAGGACTTCTCCAATATTCCAATGCCGCCGGGCAGTCCGTTCCGGCAGTCCTGGTGGTATCGCACCGAGTTCAAGCTCCCGCCCGAATACAGCGGAAAAACGGTATGGCTTGGCTTCGACGGCATCAACTACCGGGCGAATGTATGGATGAACGGCGTGAAGATCTCCTCCTCAGAAAATCTGGCGGGTACCTGGCGATTGTTCAACCTCGATGTGACGTCCGCCGCAAAGCCCGGCCAAACCAACTCCCTCGCCGTCGAAATATTTCCTCCTCAGCCGCGCGATTTGGCCATCACGCTGGTCGACTGGGCCCCCATGCCTCCTGACAAAGAGATGGGCATCTGGCGTGACGTGCACATCACCGCTACCGGCCCAATCGCTCTGCGCTATCCAGCTGTGCTTAGCAAGCTCAACCTTCCTTCCGCCGACCGGGCCATGCTGACGATACGCGCGGAGCTGACCAATGCCGCCGACAGTCCAGTCGAAGCTGTACTGAAGGGACACATTGAGAGTCTCGCCTTCGAGCAGCCGGTGCACCTCGGCCCGAAAGAAACTCAAGTAGTCCACCTCACACCAGAGAAGTTTCCGCAGCTCGCCATCGCCAATCCCCGCCTGTGGTGGCCGGTCCAAGTCGGAAAGCAGGATCTCTACCCGCTCGACCTGACGGTCGAGGTGCAGGGGCAGGTTTCCGATGCAGCGCACATTCGTTTCGGAGTCCGCCAAGTCACTTCGAACGTCGACGAGAAAGGTCACCGCATCTTTCAGATCAACGGCAAGAACATTCTCATTCGAGGAGCCGGTTACAGTTTTGACCTGCTCCTGCGTTCTTCACCGGAGAGACAGCAAGCCGAACTCAACTACGTGCGCGACCTCAACCTCAACACCGTGCGACTGGAGGGCAAACTGGAGAACGAGCACTTCTTCGACCTCGCCGACCAGATGGGAATTCTCGTGATGCCCGGCTGGTGCTGTTGTGATCAATGGGAAAACTGGCCTGCGTGGGACAAGGAAACCGAAACGATTGCGGGAGATTCTCTGCGCGATCAGATTAGGCGGCTGGAGCGCCATCCCTCCGTAATCAGCTGGATGTATGGTAGTGACTTCGCTCCTCCACCCCGCATCGAAAAACTGTACTTGGGAATCCTGCAAGAGTTGGATTGGCCGAACCCTTCCATTTCGTCGGCGGCCGGCAGGACCACGACCGTCGGACCCAGCGGCGTGAAGATGACCGGACCTTACGAATACGTCGCGCCCTCATTCTGGTATCTCGACACACGACACGGCGGCGCATTCGGTTTCAATACTGAAACCAGTCCGGGACCGGCGATTCCACCCGTCGCGAGCCTGCGGCGCATGCTGCCGCCGGACCATCTCTGGCCCATCGATTCCGCGTGGGAATACCACGCCGGCGGCATGTCTCGCACTCTGAATGTGTTCACCGAGGCCCTCAGCCAACGATACGGACCGGCGAAGTCACTTGAGGACTTCGCACTCAAAGCCCAACTCCAGGCCTATGAGGCCCACCGCGCCATGATGGAAGCGTACGGCCGGAACAAGTACACCTCGACCGGCATCATTCAATGGATGTTAAACAATGCCTGGCCGAGCATGATCTGGCACATGTACGACTGGTACCTTCGCCCCGCAGGATCTTATTTCGGGGTGAAGAAGGCGTGTGAACCGCTGCACGTGCAGTATTCCTACGATGACCGTTCGATCGTGGTGGTGAACTCCTATTACCAACCGTTCACCAACCTCAAGGTCACAGCCAAGGTGTACAACCTCGACATGCAGGAGAAGTTCTCGAGAGACTCCGAGATCGGTGTCGGTGCGGACAGCAGTAGGCGAGTGTTCACACTGCCTGCGATCGAGGGGCTGAGCCCAACCTACTTCGTCAGTCTCACCCTTGAATCGGCCGGCCAAATCAAGAGCAGAAATTTCTATTGGCTCTCCACCAAGCCGGAGACGATCGACTGGAGCCGGCAGGAGGAAGATCCTACGGGTGAATATGACATCTCGACCTGGGCGCCCACCAAGACTTTTGCCGACTACACCGAACTGAATAAGCTCCCACGGGTCGACCTGGACGTCACTGCCCAGAACAAAAACAATGGCCCGGAAGGCTCGACCACAGTTACGATCCACAACCCGACATCCACCCTGGCTCTCGCTGTGCATCTGGCGGTCAACAAATCCTCGAGCGGGCGGGTCAGCCGCGAAGGCGAGACGGACAATGAAATCTTGCCGGTGCTCTGGCAGGATAACTATTTCGCTTTGCTGCCCGGAGAGACGCGCCAGGTAACCGCCACCTATCGCCTCGGCGAAAAGAGTAAGGCGACCCCAGGCGTTGAAATCGATGGATGGAACGTAAACCCGAAGGCGGCTGACATTCAGCAATAGATTTTCGAGAACACAAACTCTACCAGGGACAACAAAGGCCAAATTCAATGAACTCTCGACCACCTTTCGAAGCACACCGCAAGGACTTGGACAAGATTTTGCGCATCCTGCAGGATACGCCGACGATTGACCACCCGAGTCAACTTCTCCACAACGGCCTTGACGTTGCCGCAAACAGTTACAATTTGAAAAAGTACCACCTCGCGAGTGGCTGGCCCTTCCAGACCTTGTTTCGTGATGTCGCGTGCGCCGTCAATAGCGGTTGACCCGGCCGCTGGCCCCCAACTCAGCTTTCCACACACTGTTCCTGCGGAGCCGTGCCCAAAACCACCCCTCCTTCACTTCGTACCGCAGGATCGTTCCTGACAAACCTCTCCGCCTGTTTGCTCTTGCTCATCGACGCCACTTGATCACATCCCTCGCACAAATCTCAGGTCTGGTAAATTAAGCAGGTTAGGGAAGCTCAAGGAAGCTCGGGAGGTCCTCATACAAGCAATGGATTCCGCAAATTTCGATGATCCGAACTCTAGAGCATTTCTAATTTAAGTAGCTACATTTCATGCGATAATCCTCCGGTCGGTTCGAGGGAGGAGCTGGATGCAATCGTATTCCCAGGATTTGCGGGATCGTGTACTTCGCGCGCTGGCTCGCGGCGAGGGGCCGTCGGCGATCGCGCGGCGCTTTGAGGTCAGCCGCTTCTATGTCTATCAGGTGCGCGACCGGGAGCAGGAGACCGGGGTCCGCACCAGTTTTCGGATCGGCGGCCATCGCCGGTCCCGGCTGGAGGCAGCCCGGCCAGCTTTGCGTGCCTGGATCGCCGCCCAACCCGATCTGACTCTGGCGGAGCTGCAAGAACGGCTGGCGCAACAGGGCGTGTCGACCAAGATCGGCGCTCTGTGGCACCAGTTGAACCAGTGGCATCTGACCTTCAAAAAAAACCCTGCACGCCAGCGAGCAAGAGCGCGAAGACGTGCAGGCCGCGCGGCGCGCATGGAGTGAAGCGCAGCTGGCGATGGACTTGGAAAAGCTGGTATTTGTCGATGAAACCTGGGCCGCGACCAACATGACGCGCAGCTAGGGTCGTGCCCCCAGGGGCTGTCGCTGCATCGCTTCGGCACCCCTCGGCGATTGGCAAACCACGACCTTTCTCGCCGGCCTGCGCCGCCATTGCCTGACCGCTCCGCTGGTCGTCGACGGGCCCATGGATGGAGATCGGTTCCTGGCTTGGGTCGAGCAGTTCCTGTGCCCCACGCTCCAGATCGGAGACATCGTCATCCTCGATAACCTCAGCCGCCACAAAGTGGACGGGGTCCGGCAGGCCCTCGCCGCAGTCGGCGCCACACTGCTCTATCTGCCGCCCTATTCGCCCGATCTGAACCCCATCGAAAAGCTCTTCGCAAAACTCAAGACCCTGCTCCGCAAAGCCGCCAAACGATCGACCGAAGAACTCTGGAAGGAAATCGGCTAATTGCTCAACACCGTCGCCACCAGCGAATGCGCCAACTACTTCGCCTCTTCTGGATATGTAAGCACTTAAATTAGAAACGCTCTAGAAGTAGGATTCCACTCCTCCAGCATCTACCCGCTGGTCAGGCTGCCCTGAGAACGAGCCTGCCGTGCCAGTAGACTTTCTACACGCTTAGTCTGACAGCGGCTCATAGGCGAACGGCGTTGCGGTCACGCGACGTGCCCCCGGTACTTGGTGGTCCTCCGGCTTCAGCGCAGCGACATCACCCGCGCTCGCTGGGCGTCCGACAGGAATGGCGAGGAGTTGACGGCGGAATCCAAGCTGGCCTCCAAGTCTTGCCCCCTGGCGCATACGAGTAAGCCGACAAGCCAGAAGAAAAATACGGTGATGACGGCCCCGACGGCGAGTCCGGCCGGTGGTAGCCAGTCAGCGGCGGGTGTCAAGAGTTTTGTGACGGTGTGAGCCGTAAACATTGCGCCGCAGAAGATGATAGCGCCGAGTACCCACCCTACGGTTTGGATGACGTCTCCCGCCTGTGCCACCCAGCGTGCGTGTAGGTAGGCATCTTCGTATCGGTCGCTCGCGTTCTTGCTTTCGATGCTTTCGGGGCGCTGCGGTCGCGCTGCCGTGATCGGAATTGGCGTGGTCATAATGGCCTCCCTCCCCTCGATATGCTCTGGTCCCGAGGAGGCGTGTCGTTTGGGATTTTGGTCCTTTGGTATTCAACCTACTTCTTTCGTGGCGAGTAGGCAGTGATTGCGATCACCCGGATTTGTGACAGCCCTTCTCAACCACCAGCCCACTCATTGAACCAGTTCTAGCTCTGAACTGGTGGATTGTAAGCGTTAAGCCAGCGCACAAATTCGTTGTACGAATTGCGCTTAACAGGGAGATTGCGCACCAGCTTCCTGACGAAGTTCTCGCAATCAAATCCGCCTTCCCGAGCACACCTGTTGGTCCCCGGAGAAGTACGAAAAGGCAGTCGCTGGGGAGCAGCAGGATCGCCAACTGTCCATCATGGGAGTCGCGTGAGCGCTCGGCAGGTTCGTTTTACTCGGGCTGATTTTGGCGATTTTGGCGATTGAACAGTGTCAGAGCAAACACACGGTTGACAGATTGAATCCGCAGCCAGCTTGACTTCACTATTTCTCCAGTAAATTCTCAAGCCGCGCAACACGTGATTTCTTGAATATCCCCATCTTGCCGTCGTAAAACCAGTCCTTATCCGGGGCCGATTAGTATCCTTTTGCTGTGACTGCGAATGGTGCTGTTGCGCAGAGCGCGTTTCGCTTCATGGAGCAAGATCGCCCGCCAATCCCATAACCTTTGCGCGCCCTTTAGCGGCCTTGTACGTACCGGATGGCTCTTACAGGTCCGGCGCGTTCCGGAGATTCAGGTCCAGAGAAGGATCCCCACGATGCGAAAGCCTGTTTTTCCGGCAAAGAATCTCTTGTATCTTCCGCACAAGGTCGTCGATCTGGAAAGGCTTTTGCATCAACGTCAGTTCAGGGTCCGTCTCTAAAATATTGCTCAACTTGTCATCGGTGTAGCCTGACATGTACAACACATCGGTATCGCCCCGCAGTTTTGTGAGACCTTTAGCCAGATCCGGGCCACTCATCTGCGGCATGATCACGTCAGTGATCAGTATCCGAATCGGCCCCTTGTATTGTTCGGCTACTTGCAGAGCCTCCACACCGTTGGAGGCAACGAGTACCTGATAGCCCCTCGAGCGCAATTGCTCGCAGAGCAAGTCGCGGAAGGCGGGTTCGTCTTCCACGACGAGAAGTGTCTCCGACTCCGGTGGAAGCTCCTGTGGAAGTTTCCCCGGCGCGACCTCCGACAAGGCTGCTTTGCTGGGTTGATCCACGCGCGGCAGATAGATCCTAAAGGTGGTCCCTTTCCCCAGTTCGCTATCCGCGAAGACGTACCCGCCGCTCTGCTTCACGACCCCGTACACTGTCGCCAAACCTAGGCCAGTGCCCTTCCCGGCCGCCTTGGTGGTGAAGAAAGGTTCGAAGAGGCGGTTCCGCGTCTCTTCGTCCATGCCGGTGCCCGTGTCGCTCACCGAAAGCATTACATATTCTCCAGGGGGGACGGCCACCCCGGAGAAAGTGACAGCGTCCTTGAAACTAGTATTCGCAGTTTTGATCGTCAGTTTGCCACCTTTGGGCATGGCATCGCGCGCATTGACCGCAAGATTCATGATGACCTGGACGATCTGCCCGGGGTCTGCCTTCGTTTTCGCCAGCACGGGGTCGAGGAGTACTTTCTGCTCGATATCTTCTCCCATCAAGCGTTGCAGCATCCTCTGCGTCTCGGTGACCAGAGAGTTCAGGTTCAGCACTCTGGGTTGGAGCACCTGCCGGCGGCTGAAGGCAAGCAGTTGCGAGGTCAGCGAAGCGGCGCGTTGCCCGGCCTTTTTTATCGTTGCGAGCCGCACGCCGGCGGGCCCATCCGAACCAAGATTCGCCGACAGCAGCTCGCTGTAGCCAATGATCACACTGAGCAGATTGTTGAAGTCGTGGGCGACGCTGCCCGCTAATTGTCCAAGCGCCTCCATCTTCTGAGCATGGCGCAGTTGTTCTTCCAGCATTCTGTGAGCCGTGACGTCCTCGGCGATGATCTCGATAGTGCCGCCTTCGCTTCCCGGACGCGAACTCCGGCGACCGCTGGCTCGTACAGTAACCGGTTTCCCGTCCTTGCGCCTCCAGGTGAATTCCACACCGCTGAAGAAGTCCGCGCGGCTCGGCTGAGCACGGAAGCCTGCATCCCCATCGGGATACAGATCACGCGAGACGGTGAGCGCAAGAAGCTCCGCCTCGGATTGGTACCTGAGCAATTTTACGAGCGCGGGATTCGCATGGAGAAACCGGTCTTGCTGTACACTAACGGTCCCGATCCCGTATGGAGCATGTTCGACAAAAGAGCGCAACTCCGCTTCGGATCGGCGCACCGCCTCTTCCGCCCGCTTGCGTTCTGTCAAGTCCAGCCCAATGGCCGCAAGATAGGGTTTGCCTTCCAGTTCCACCCGAACCCCGGAGAAATAGTAGGGCACGGTACCGCCTCCACGGGCCAGCATGTCCACCTCCACGTGGCCCGATCCTCGCTCGAGGATTTCATCTTTGGCCTGTTGTGCGGCCTCCCTTTGTTCTTCCACTACATTGCCCATTCCAGTCACCGTCTCGGGCCGATAGCGAACCAGCAATTCGGCGTTCTTGTTCCAGCGCAGGTTCTTCCCCGCCTTGTCTTGCAGTAAGAAGAGTCCCGGCATGCTCTCGATGACCGCGTGCGCAAGAGCTTTCTCCCGCCGCAGCGCCTTCTCCGCTCGCCGGCCTCGTCTCACGTTGAACAAGAGAGCCAGAACCAGGACAGTCTCAAGAACGCAGAATGCGATCAAAGCCACGATGGCAAATCTGTAGCGTTCCCACACCGACGGCTCCCGGAACAGTTCCAGTGTTGAGGGCGGCAATCGCTTCTCACTGATGTGCCAGCGCTGCAACTGGCGCCAGTCCACTGTGTCCTGGGCCGAGTTGTCGACCACAATCGGAATGGAGGCCGCGTTCTCGCCGTTCAGAACACGCTCTGCGAGCCTCGCCATTTTCCTCCCCACATTCTCCGAATTCGTCATTCGGCCGCCGACGGCCCCGTGCCCGATATAGCTCGAGTAAATCCCATACACGGGGACAGAAGCGGCGCGAGTGATCAGGTCCAGAGCCTCTTCGGGGAGAAAGAACTGGCCCCTGGCGTCTTCAAAAAAGAAAGTGCTCAGGATGATCGTATGCGGAGGCAACTTTGCAACTCGCTGGAGAAGTTCATCCATCGACAGGCCGGTTAGGTAGGTGACCTCGACCCTCTGGCGATACGTTGAGAAATCCTGCTTCAGCTGCTCAATCCAAAAATTCTCCACTGGGGAACTGCCAACCACGATGGCCACCCTTCGCGTGTCCGGCTGAAGACGGAGGGCCAGGTCCAGCGTTCGAGCTGGCTCATCCGTGCTGGCGACTCCGGTGATGCTCCGTCCTGCCGTTCCCGTGGCGATGCCCCGGCTCAGGTCGTCCAATCTTCTAACGTTAAACAGCGCCACCATCGGAGTTCCAGGGAAGAGTTCTTTCCCTTCGCCCAGCAGGAACTGGACCGCCGCGTAGGAAACCGGCACGATCAGGTCGGGCTTCTGCTCGGAGAATTTCAGTTTCAACAGCTTCGCCAGATTTGTCGCGTGAGAAAAGGAGGGAAACCTCACTAAGTCTAGGTATTCGGTGTAGAACTCCACCCGGTCCCTTACACCGGATCGCAGTTGCGACCGAAGCACACGATCAAATCCGGCATAAAGCCCTTCCTCGTTGTCGAAGGAATAGAGGATGAGAACTCTCTTTGGTGGATTGCCCGAATCCTGGGCCCAGCCTGAGCTCGCAACCATGAGGGCAGCGAGAGTTGCGCACAGCAGGGCGCATCTCGCGGAGGCCATACTTTGTCGGCAGAGAGTCGGTCCAAGCATCACCGAGCCACCTTGTTCGTTTCTTCGCAAATGCAGGGCTGGGACACAGTCGTTCGGCTAGCCCAAGTTTGGGCCGGCTTCAGCACAGGTCCGGGGGACTTGGTGACTCAGAATATTAGAGCATTTCCGCGGTTCTGACTACTCGCACCGAACTTCACTCAGGAGCCGAGCGCAATAGCATGGCTTTTAACAGTACTGCTACACTTGCCTGTGATACACCCCGAAGAACGAAACCATGTCAGCCACGTTCGCCAGCAGACGAATTCTTCTTGTGGAGGATGACCAGGAGCTGCGCTACGCCTACGCTGCTCATCTCACCGCCAACGGTTTTCTGGTTGAAGAAGCAGGCGATCTTGCATCTGCTCAGAAGAGCTTTGGCGCGACACGGCCCGACGTCGCGGTTCTCGACTTCCGCCTTCCTGACGGCACCGCCCTTGATCTTCTCCCGAAATTCAAGGAACTCGAACCTACAGTTCCTATCATTGTTCTCACGGGCTTTGGCTCGATGGAGTTGGGAGTGTCGCTCATTAAGAGCGGCGCCGAACAATGTCTCGCCAAGCCTGTCGAAGCCGCTGCCCTGCTCATGATTGTGCACAAACTGCTAGAGAACTCGCGAAATCAGCAGAAGACGTTGGCCAATAACACGCGGCGGCGGCGCGTCGTGCTCAACCCGTTCCTCGGTGAGAGCCCGGCTATACGACGACTGGCCGAGGCGGCCACCAAAGTGGCCAGCAGCCAAAGCCCAGTGCTGATTCAAGGCGAGACCGGGTGCGGCAAAGGAGTGCTAGCCACCTGGCTTCACGAAAACGGGCCTCGCGCGGATGAACCCTTCGTCGACCTCAATTGTGCAGGACTTACTCGAGATTTCCTCGAGTCAGAGTTGTTTGGCCACGAAAGAGGTGCCTTTACCGGAGCCACTAACCCCAAGCCCGGGCTGCTGGAAGTCGGCCATCGCGGCACCATTTTTCTGGATGAAATCGGGGATATCGATCCAACCGTGCAACCCAAGTTGTTAAAGGTAGTGGAGGAAAAGAGATTTCGTCGGATGGGAGACGTTCGAGACCGCTTCGTCGACATCCGCTTGATAGCAGCCACCCACCAGGACCTGCGGCATTTAATCGAAACGAAGGTGTTTCGCAGTGATCTGTATTTTCGTATCAGTACCGTACCCCTGGCGATTCCGCCTCTGCGCGAACGTCAGGATGACATTCCTACGATCGCACAGTCTCTGCTGAACCGCATCTGTTCCGACATGGCGCGTCCTCCGGCCCAACTGTCAGCCAAAGCGGTAGAGCGACTACGCTCCTATTATTGGCCGGGTAATATTCGCGAGCTTCGCAATGTTCTGGAACGGGCGCTCTTGTTCACGGATCGGTCTGTATTGGAACCGGGTGATCTGGCTTTCGAGATCAGCCCCGTACATCGTACCGACCCCTATAAGCCGGAATGGACCCTGGAAGAACTGGAACGCTTCCACATCTCAATAGCTTTCTCCGCCGAGAACCGGAACGTTGAAATGACCGCCCGGCGATTGGGAATCGCCAAGAGCACGCTCTATCAGAAGCTGAAGGCTCTGCATCTAACCTAGTTGCGCGCCGGCTTTTCCTCGTCTCTTTCCAGCGCAGTTTGATTTCCAGAACGCTTTCTGGAATTCGAAACCACCCCGCTCCGCTATGCGCTTAGACACTCTCCGCTAACCCCCAGACTTTCTGTGTCTTACGTCCTCCCCTCTGATTTGGATTCGAATGGGCACGCGATTGCCATATCACCTTGGGGCAAGGATCGATCCCGGCTCTCTCCTCCAACATGAAGTCCGTAAGAGGATCGATCCAAGCCCTACCAACACGGAGTCAGCAAGAGGTTACGCAATGGCGAAGAAAGTCTTACTGGTGGACGATTCGACGACCACGCTGATGATGGAAGAAATGATTCTGAAGCAGCGCACCAACTACGAGTGCGTGACCGCCAAGGACGGCTTGGACGCAATTTCGCGCGCCGTCGTTGAGTCGCCGGATCTCGTGCTGATGGATGTCGTGATGCCTCGCATGAACGGCTTTGAAGCCTGCAAACGGATGCGGACGGAAAGTTCTCTCAGCAATACGCCCATCATCCTAGTCACCACGCGGGGTGAGGAAGAATACGTCGAAGCCGGCTTTCAAAGCGGCTGCAATGACTACATCACTAAGCCCATCAACGGCTTTGAACTGGTCACGCTGCTCCAGAGCTATCTCGGAGAATAGGAACTTTCCCGGAGAGGCTGTTTCGAAAACGTTATGAACATGATGTCAGAGCCACCTGCGAAGGACAAACGAAAGAACTCAGCCCAAACCCTCGGCGATCAGGCCAAGGTGTATGCGGCTCGCATGCGCCTGCAGAATGCAATGGATCAAGCCGACGCGCTGGACGCCATTCGCGAAATTGCCGGCAACCTGATTGGAACCGAAGAGGTTGCGGTCTTCAAGATCGATAACAAGCGCTCGGAACTGTGGCTGTATTGGTCGTCTGGCGTCGATCCGAACAAGCACTCCGTTCTCGAAGTGCACCGCGAGCCCCGGCTGAAGCAGGTGCTCAGCGGCAAGTCTGTGTTTCGACTCAAGTTGTCAGCGGAAAACTTGCTTTCCACGGACGATCCCGTGAATGCGCTGATTCCCGTTCTGGTGGACGGCTCGGCATGCGCAGTGATTGTGCTGTTTCGCCTATTTCCCCACAAGGCGGAAATCGAGCCGGTTGACCGGGAAATATGTGAAGTGTTGTCGAACTGCGCTGGGCGGGCGGTTGAACCGTATCAGTCACGCTAACGCAAGAGAAAGAATTTTGTTACATGACCTTCAGAAGGAAAACGCAAAACTCTAAACTGGCAGTGCTGCCAGTGCTGCCGATGGAATATCGGCCGCGTATCTCCTACGTTTCCGACGACAAGCACGCACGGCACTATCTGATCCCTGGCAAGGTCTTTGCCGCCGCGCACCCGTTTGCCATCAGCACCATCGTGGGCTCCAGCGTTGCTCTTTGCTTGTGGGATTCGGACCGCCGCATCGGCGGAGTCAGTCATTTCATGCTGCCCGAGGGCCCCGAAGAAAACGCCACTCGCTATGCCAACGTCGCCAACCCTACTCTGCTGCAGCGAATGCTCGAACTCGGCGCCGAGCGCAAGACGCTCGAGGCAAGGATTTTCGGCGGCTCGCAGCCTACTGTGACTTTCGGAAATACAGGGGACAGCGTGGGTGATCGCAACGTGCAGGCGACCATTTCCTTTTTGACTACGAATGGCATTCGCCTGATCCAGAGCGAGGTCGGCGGTACGCACGGGCGAAAGCTGGTTTTTCACACCGATGACGGGCGCAGCTGGTGGGAAGAACTCTAGTGGCAATGGCGAATTCAAACCCGCTTCGGATGCAGCTCGACGGCAAAGCCTCTGGCTCGCTGTCGAATGTGCCTGTTCTCGGAGGGCGCCAGAGCGTCTACCTGCTGCCGGGAGAGTTCCATGCCAGCGCGGAACCTTGTCAGATCAGGACGATTCTCGGTTCGTGCGTATCCATCTGCCTCTGGGACGTGCGCCATCTCGCGGGTGGAATGAATCACTTCCTGCTTCCCTCTTCTCGGGAAGGGGAACCTGGGTCCCTGCGCTATGGGGACCTAGCCACAAAGGCGTTGCTTGAAAAGCTTCTGCAACTTGGATGCCGGCTGCCGAATCTCCGGGCCCAGATTTTTGGAGGCGGGTCAATGTTTCGACACCAGAATCATCTTGCAATCAGCCTGGGAGAGCAGAATGTGGCCGCGGCGCTCGCTCTGATGAAAAACGCAAGGATTCCAGTGAGCGTTCAGGAAACCGGGGGAAACCACGGCCGAAAAATCGTCTTCAACACCGACGATGGCACTGCATGGTGCCGGCGAATCGGGTGAAGTCAGGCTCGAGTTTATGGATACCGCACATGGACGTTGATTACGAGTTGCTGCTGAAGAGCTTTGTGTCGGAGACCGCGGAGGGCCTCGTCCAAATGGAAGAGGCCCTGCTCGAACTCGAGTTGCACCCGGATGACGCCGAACTGGTGAATACCGTTTTCCGCGTGGTGCATACCTTCAAGGGCAACGCTGGAATTTTCGAATTGAAGCGCGCGCAGGAATTCGCGCATGCCCTCGAAGATCTTCTGGACAAGATTCGCACCCGGGAATTGAGTTTCTCTGCCGACATTACCGATGTCCTGCTGGCTTCGATGGATGTGCTGCGCGCGTTCACGGCGACAGCAGCAGCTGGCGAAGACACCGCTACGGCGAAGTCCAACAAACTGCTGCAACGGATGAAAGAGGAACTGGAAGCGGCGCCGGCGGCGAAGCACGCGCCCGAAGCGGCCTCCGAACCGGCGGCGAACGCCAAGGACGAAGCCAAACCAGCCCCAGCCACCGCGGGGCGCACTCTGCGCGTTGATGTCCAAAAGCTCGACCGACTGCTCGACCTGACGGGAGAAATTGCCATCGCGCGGGGAAGGACCACCCGCTTGCTGGAAAGCCGGGAGCAGGTCTCCATCGGCGAATTGGCGGTAGCGCACAACGCCGAAACCACGCTCCAGGCCGAACTGCAGGAACTGGTGATGAAGGTCCGCATGGTTCCGGTCGGCCCGCTCTTCCGTCAGTATCAGCGCACCGTACGCGATTTAGCCAGGGAACTGGGAAAAACGGTGGACATTGAGATTGAGGGAGGCGAGGTCGAAGTGGACACCTCGGTCGTGGAACATCTTCGCGACCCGCTTCTCCACATGGTCCGCAACGCGCTCGACCACGGCATCGAGCTGCCGGAACAGAGACGTAAGGCCGGCAAGCCGCCGGCGGGCAAGATTACCTTCCGCGCCCGTCATGAGGCTGGAACCATTTCGATCGAAGTCGAAGACGACGGCGCCGGACTCGACCGAGCCAGCATTCTGCACGCCGCGAAAACCCGCGGCATCGCCATCGATCCCAATCTGACCGATCACGAAGTCTATCAGCTCATATTCGAATCCAGCCTCTCGACCGCTACCCACGTGAGCAACTTCTCCGGTCGTGGGGTGGGGATGGATGTGGTCCGCCGCAACGTACAGGCCCTGCGCGGGAGCGTGAGCGTCAGCAGCCGCCCCGCAGTCGGTTCGATCGTGCATCTCCATTTCCCGCTGACGCTGGCCATCATCGAGGGCTTTGGCGTCGACGTGGGCGAAAACACCTATGTCATTCCCCTCGATCAGGTGGTCGAGTGCGTGGAACTTCCCGCCGAACAGCGGGACTTGGACTACGGCACCGGGGTCCTGCAGCTTCGCGGCGAACCCGTGCCTTACGTGCAATTGCGGGACTATTTTCAGTTGTCCGGGGAGCGGGGCGCCCGCCAAAACGTCGTCGTTGTGCAACACGACAACAAACGGGCCGGTCTGGTGGTGGATACATTGCGCGGCGCCACCCAGACCGTCATCAAGCCCCTGGCCCATCTGTTCAAGGATGTTTCTGGGGTTTCCAGTTCGGCCATCCTGAGCAGCGGCCGTGTGGCGCTGATTCTCGACCCTGCCGTTCTGCTGCAAGAAGCTTGCAAGAAAAACACGCAGGGCGGATGAAACGGAAACGAACACGACGAAATCGCTACAGCGCGACAAGAACTTAACTACAACAACAGGAGAACATTGGAATGATCCGAAAAAGCTTACTTGGTTTGTTTGTCTTCCTCTGTGCGAGCGCGATGTTCGCACAAGACCTTTCGAATATCCAGATCCACGGATTTGCGACACAGGGCTTTCTTTACAGCTCCGCCAATAACTACTTGTCGACGAACTCGAGCTCGGGAAGCCTCAACTGGACCGATGGCGTGGTGAGCATAAGCGACCCGGTGTCGGACAAGCTGCGCGTGGGCATCCAGCTGCACATGTCTCAGCTTGGCGATGTCGGCGGCCCCGCCCTCCAGGTGGACTGGGCCGCGGGGGGACTATCGCGCTAACGACAAAACCAGATTTTCCTTCGGGAAAGTAAAGACGGTCATGGGCTTGTTCAACGACACTCAGGATGTGGACGCCGTACAACTCTGGGCGCTCCTGCCCCAGGGCGTTTACCCCATCGACAATAAAAGCTTTGACTTAGCCCATTACGGAGCGGATTTTTACGGCGATATGCCCCTCGGAGAACAAGGGGGAACGCTCTCCTATCGCGCCTATGCAGGATACCGCGTCCTGGATTTGGAAAGCGGTTATGTAAAGGAACTCGATTCGTCCATGCCCTGGTTTGAGCAGCAGTTCGGACTCCCGAACGCACTCATCACGTCCGCGCCTAGCGGCAAGGTTTTTGGCGGCGATGTGCGCTGGCAGACTCCGTTGAAGGGGCTCCTGATCGGATCCAGCGCGTCTGCCGAGGACATGCAAGGCACCGCCGGAGCGGTCTCGATCCGCGCGGCTCGTAACCTTGTCACACAAGAGTATGCAAAGTTCGAACGGGGCAGGTTCTTTGGCGCTTTCGAGATCAAAAGAATGCCGGTTGGCTTGTCGTTTATCGCGAACACTGCCGGGGGCCCGATCCCGGTTCCCAATCCTGTCGATTGGCGCAGTTGGTACGTCATGACGAGCTATCGGGCGACCAACAAGCTGCAAGTGGGAACGTACTATAGCCACATCGTGGACGCCGGCGGCGGCGAAAATACGTCAGTGTACCAGCATTATTCCAAGGATTGGACTATCTCCGGCCGCTATGACATCAATTCCCATTTCTACGCCAAGCTGGAAGAGCACTTTCTCCATGGCACGGACATAGGCTACTACTCGGACTCCAACCCAAACGGATTGAAAGCCAGGTCGAACATTCTGGCGGCCAGGATCGGATTTTCTTTCTGAACTGAGACCAATGAGAAAAGGGGGAATCATAATGAACCAATCACGAGTTTGCGCCATTGCCATATTTCTGATCCTTGCCTCCGCGAATGTCTGGGCGCAGGCGAAAAGCTATAAGGTCATCGTCAACCCATCGAACCCGGTGTCTTCGATGAGCCGGGACGATTTGTCGCGTATCTTCCTCAAGAAAACGACCAGGTTTTCGGATGGACGCGCCGCCTCGCCCGTGGATCTTCCCGCTAGTTCAGCAACCCGGGAGAGTTTCTCTAAGGATGTTCATGGGAAGTCCTCCTCGGCAGTGGATGCCTACTGGCAGCAGCTGATCTTCTCAGGCCGGGACATTCCGCCGCCGCAGAAAAATGAAAGTGGCGCACTCGATTTCGTGCGCTCCAACGAAAACGGCATCGGCTATGTTTCGGCGGGTGCCGATACTGCGGGTGTCAAGGTGATAAGCGTCACCGACTAACGATTCGGGAAATTACGCGCGAGGGAAATGCACATGTTTAACAGACTGAAGTTCCAACAGAAAATGTTGATCGGTCCAGCACTGGCAGGACTCGCATTCTGCCTGGTGCTGGCGATCACGCTGATTTTTGGCTCACGCAGTGTCAGCCAAATGCAGCAGGTCGAGATCGGATATTACCCTTCCGTGGAAATGAGTAGGGATTTGGAAGTGGATTTGAACGCGATCCAGAGGGGCTTGCAGGATGCAGTCGCTGCCAAGAACATCGAGGCCCTGGCGGACAGCGATGCCCTCAAGGACAAGTTTCTGCAGCGTCTGCAAAAAGAACAAAACAACCCGGTACTCGACCACCGGGACCTGGATCAGCTCGATGCTGAAATGCGGGACTACTACCTACAGGCGCGGCAGAGCACCGAGGGCATGATCGCGGGCAGCGTGAACCAAGACTTAAGCCAGTCGCTGGCATCCATGAGAGCCAAGTACAACGCGATCCATGAGAAGCTGCAGGCCAACACAACGCGCGACCAAGCCAGCATCACGAGCGCCTTTGAAGAGACGCAAGACTCACAGCGTCGCGCGATCGTGCTGACTTTCGTCGTGTCATTGCTCTGCCTGGGACCGATGATTGGCGCGACTTGGTACATTGCCAAAACTGTGACGCGCTCGCTGCTTGAAGCCGTGCGTGTTGCCAACGAACTCTCACAGGGCAACCTGACGGCCGGTGTAAAGGTGTACAGCACGGACGAAACTGGACAGATGCTGCAGGCATTGAAGGACATGTCCGAGCGGCTTTCTCAAACCCTCGGCGAGGTTAAGAACTCAGCTGGCGCGCTGGCGTCGGCGTCGGGGCAAGTATCGGCTTCAGCCGCCTCCCTGTCGCAGGGCACGAGCGAGCAGGCGGCTTCCATCGAGGAAACTACATCGAGCCTGGAGCAGATGAGCGCCTCGATTACTCAGAATGCCGAGAACAGCCGGCAGATGGAACAGATGGCCGTCAAGGGCGCCCGCGACAGCGAAGAATCCGGCGGGGCGGTACGGGAAAGCGTAACTGCGATGAAACAAATCGCGGAGAAGATATCGATCATCGAAGAGATCGCCTATCAGACCAACCTGCTGGCGCTCAATGCCGCCATCGAAGCGGCGCGCGCCGGCGAACACGGCCGGGGCTTTGCCGTGGTCGCGACCGAGGTCCGCAAACTGGCCGAGCGCAGCCAAACGGCGACCCAGGAAATCGGCGGTCTCGCCAGCCACAGCGTTGGAATCGCCGAGCGCAGCGGGGAACTCCTGAAGGAACTGGTCCCCGCCATCAAGAAGACGGCGGAACTGGTGCAGGAAGTCTCAGCGTCATCCCGAGAGCAGTCTTCCGGCGTCACCCAGATCAACAAAGCCATGTCTGCCGTGGACACAGTAACCCAGCGTAACGCGTCTTCCGCGGAAGAGCTATCCAGTACGGCCGAAGAGTTGGCCGCCCAGTCCGACGCCCTGCAGCAACTCATGGCCTTCTTCCGTGTGGCCGAAGAAAGAGTGACAACCAAGGTTCACAAGCCGTCCGCCGAGCACATGCCATTCCAGCATCCGGCGCAGACGGGCGTGCCCAGAAAGACCAACGGCTCCGCGGTTGAGCATAACTTCACCCGGTTCTAGGAGGCGAAGACATTCATGCAAGTCATTCGAAGTGCTAGAAGAATGACTTAAAAGGAGAAAGGCAATGTTGAAGAACATGAAAATCTCGCGGCGCTTGCTGCTGGGATTCGGTGTAGTGCTGTTACTTCTGTTTGTAGTCGCTGGCACGGGCTACTGGGGACTGGATGCCGTGGAACAAGAAACCATTTCGATGCTGCATGGCGACTCCCGGTTGGCGGAGTTCGCCGCTCTCGCCAAAGAGTGCACTCTGGAATTGCGGCGCGCCGAGAAGGATTCATTTCTGAATATTGACACCCCAAACGTACGAGAGGACTACGTTGCTACTTGGAGGCGTTGGAACGAACAGTTCCAGGCCAATCTATCCGAATTACAGAAAAGAGTTCAGAGCACGGATGACAAGGAGACCGTTCGCAGGATGGCGGCAAACGCGGCAACCTACGAGAGCGGCTACAACAAGGTTTTGGGCATGATCGAGGATGGTCGGATCAAGACTCCACAAGCCGCCAATACGGCCATTATTGAGTACAAGGATTCAATTCACCAGTTCGAGGCGGATGCGACTCAACTGTCAGACGAGCATTTCAAGTCCATGGCCACCAAGGATCAGGTGATGACGGACTTCGCGCGACGGACGACGTCGCTGATGATGGTTATTGTGGTCATCGCGATTATCGTTGCGCTGCTCACGGCGCAACTCATAGCCCGGGGCGTGAGCCGTCCGGTGCAGGGCATGGCTGGGCATCTATCGGAGTTGGCCGCGGGCGGTGGCGATCTGACGAAGCGCATTGAGGTGAAGTCCGCAGACGAAGTCGGCCAAATGGGCACCTCCCTCAACGATTTTCTCGAGAAGATCGAGAAGATCATCATTGAGGTCAAGGGTGGAGCGAGCGCGATTTCCAGCGCCGCGCAGCAGGTGTCCTCTTCTGCCGCGTCCCTGTCGCAGGGAACAAGCGAGCAGGCGGCCTCGGTGGAGGAGACCACGTCGAGCCTGGAGGAGATGAGCGCCTCGATCAACCAGAACTCCGACAACAGTCGTCAGATGGAGCAGGTGGCCTCGAAGGGCGCCCGCGAAGCCGAAGAGAGCGGGAAGGCGGTGAAGCAGACGGTGGATGCGATGAAGTCGATCACCGACAAGATCGAAATCATCGACGAAATTGCCTACCAGACCAATCTGCTGGCGCTGAACGCGGCCATCGAAGCGGCCCGGGCCGGCGAGCATGGCCGGGGGTTTGCGGTGGTGGCCACCGAAGTGCGCAAACTGGCGGAACGCAGCCAGACGGCAGCCAAGGAGATCAGTGGCCTGGCGTCGGACAGCGTGAAGGTGGCGGAGCGTTCCGGGAAGCTGCTGGACGAACTGGTGCCTTCGATCAAGAGGACGGCGGACCTGGTACAGGAAGTGTCGTCGGCATCGCGCGAACAGTCTTCCGGTGTGAGCCAGATCAACAAGGCGATGGCCCAGGTGGACCAAGTGACGCAGCGGAATGCTTCTTCCGCGGAAGAGCTGTCAAGCACGGCGGAAGAAATGGCGGGGCAGTCGGAATCCCTGGCGCAATTAATGAGCTTCTTCAAGACCGGCGAGGATAGGGGCTTCTCGTTTCTCCATCAGCATGGAACGCCGGCATCCAGGTTGCAGCACAGCACGCAACAACCTCCGGCGAATACTACGGCAGTGGCGCGGGCGGCAACGGCAGCGGCAGGTGCCGGGGCGGGTGGAAGCAAATTCAACGCCAGCGAAGACGAGCACGGCTTCGCCCGGTTTCAGTAAGGAGAAAACCCAATGACAACAGCGATGAAAGAAGCCGTGGAACAGGAGCAGTATCTGACGTTTCTCCTGGCTGGCGAGGAGTATGCGATCGGCATCCTCAAGGTGAAGGAGATCATTGAATACGACACCGTGACCACGGTGCCGAAAACGCCGCGCTGGGTGCGAGGGGTGATCAACCTGCGCGGAGCGGTGGTGCCGGTGGTGGACCTGGGACTGAAATTCGGTCTAGAGGACCGACTGGTGACCAAGACCACCTGCATCGTGATTGTGGAAGGGCAGGTGGAGGGGCAAAGCACGTTGATGGGCGTGATGGTGGATGCGGTAAGCCAGGTGATGGACATCGCGGCCGGCGATGTGCAGGAAGTGCCGACATTCGGCACGCGCATTACGGTGGACTACCTCCAAGGCATGGCGCAGTTGGGAAAGAAGTTTGTCCTGTTGTTGGACATCGACAAGGTGCTGTCGGCGGACGAGGTGCAGGACCTTACCGCAGTGGCAACGAAGCTGTCGGAAGCAGAAGACAACGCCGCCTCGCCGAACCTGGCGGAAGCGGCTGCCACGTCTGAAGAAGACAGCCCTGCGCCAGAAGCGAACGAAGGCGCGGCGCAGTAACGACAAAACCAGCGGATTCGCGGGGCCAACTTTGCCGTTGGCCCGCGCGGATCGAGAACAAAGACCATGACCAAAACAATTTTGCTGGTGGACGACTCCGCCACCTCGCGGATGCAGAGCCGGATGATCTTCGCGAAAATGAACCAGTATGAATTCCTCAGCGCATGCGATGGCAAAGAAGGCGTGGAAGTGGCGCTGGAGAAAAAACCCGACCTCATTTTGATGGACGTTGAGATGCCGCGGATGACTGGCATAGAAGCCTGCCGGGCGCTGAGGGAAAATGCCGCGACCCGGAGGACTCCGATTATCTTGCTGACGATGCGAAGCGAAGACGCGGCGGTAAAGAAGGGGTTCGATAGCGGATGCACCGAGTACATGTTTAAGCCCGTGAACGCACAAAAGCTCATTGCAGTTCTGAAGAGACACTTGGGATGAAAAGGTCAGGATGCAAGATGCACGGCAATGCGCGGTTAGCTGCACCAGCAATTCAAAAGAACGCGGTGGTCCCCGCGGTCCGCAAGCACGCTGCGGCAGGATCGCACCCGTCCTGCGATATGGCGCCATACTCGATGTCACCCAAGGACTTTCTGCTTTTTCAGGCGATGATCTACAAGGAGTCGGGGATTTGGCTGTCGGAAGCGAAGGTAGCGCTCTTGACGGGAAGGCTCTCCAAGCGCCTTCGGGCCCTGGGACTCCGCAATTTTGCGAAGTACTACCAACTCGTGGACACGGACGAGGAAGAACGCCGGACGATGCTCGACGCCATCACCACAAACGAAACTCATTTCTTCCGGGAACCCGGGCATTTCGACTTTCTCGAGCAGCACGTCTTCCCCAGATGGCGCCAAGAGGGGGCCGCGGGACAGCGTCCCACCCGCCTTCGCGTTTGGAGTGCAGGCTGCTCCAGCGGGGAGGAACCGTACTTGCTGGCTATGCTTCTGCTGAAGCACTTCCGCGTAGAGAGATGGGATCTGGAAGTTCTTGCAACCGACATTTCCACCCGCGTCCTGGAAAAAGCACGGGAAGCGGTTTACCCCATCGAGAAGATGAAAGACATTCCTCAGGAATACCTTCGCGCCTACATGCTCAAGGGCCGCCGCGACAACAAAGGCGTCATGAAGGCCAGCCCTGAACTGCTCCGTGTCGTGAGGTTTGCCCGCGTGAACCTGCATGCCGATTCTTACCCCGTCCAAGGTCCCTTTGATCTCATCTTATGCAGGAATGTCTTGATTTATTTCGATCAGAAATCCAAGGAAAAGGTGATCAGCGGTATCGTGCAGCATCTTTCGCCCTCGGGATTGTTGTTTGTGGGTCACTCCGAAAATTTGGGCGGAATATCCCCCCACTTGAGAACTGTCGCGCCCACCGTGTACGCACCGGTGCCTTCAGCAGGGAACTTTCCACGCAAGATCGTGCGCTAGGCGTCAGTCTGGCTGTGCATTCTGAGCCCGAGGAACAGGTGAACATGAACTTCCCGCGAAAACCAAGGAGATTGGACGGAAGCATTCACGTGCTCGTGGTGGACGACTCTGCTGTGGTCCGCCAGGTCATGCAAGCTGTGCTCAGCGCCGATCCGAATATCAGGGTTAGCGTGGCCGCTGACCCGATCATTGCCTTCTCCAAGATAAAGAAAGAAGCGCCTGATGTGGTCATCACCGACCTCGTGATGCCCCGTATGGACGGCCTTACCTTCCTGCGAAAGATCATGGCGGAAAGTCCGATACCCGTCGTTGTCTGCTCCGAAGTAGCCCATCGCCGGACCGAAGACGCTATCTCCGCCCTGGAACTTGGAGCCGTCGAGGTCATTACCAAGCCCAAGCTTGGGGTTCGCGATTTCCTCCACGAATCCGCGGTCATGCTGATTGACGTGGTCCGGAGTGCGGCTCAGGCCAAATTGGTGCCTGCGCCCCGACCGCCTGTCGCACCTCGACATACCGCCGACGTTGTCCTGACACTGGGCCCGGCACCCCGGATCGGGCCCACGGAAGACAGGATGATTGCCGTCGGCGCCTCCACCGGCGGCACCGAAGCTCTACGCGAACTGCTGCAAGCAATGCCTTCCGGGTGCCCGGGTATCGTTATCGTCCAGCACATGCCGGAAATATTCACGCGGGCATTCGCCGACCGCTTGAACAAGGAGTGCAATGTCGAGGTCAAAGAAGCCGCGGACGGCGATCGCATCCTCAGCGGCCGCGCTTTGATCGCCCCCGGGAATCATCATCTTCTGGTGCAGAGGAGTGGATCCGGCTGCGTCGCCCGTGTCACCGACGGGCCGCTGGTCTCACGCCACCGGCCCAGTGTGGATGTGCTGTTCCGCTCGGTTGCCAAGTCCGTTGGAGAGCGCGCGGTAGGCGTGATTATGACGGGTATGGGGGATGATGGGGCTCAGGGCTTGCTGGAGATGCGCAACTGTGGTGCCCAGACCATTGCCCAGGACGAGACCAGTTGTGTGGTCTTCGGCATGCCGAAAGAAGCGATTGCACGTGACGCCGTCGTTTCCATTGTTCCCTTGCGACGCATCGCCGAAACCGCGTTGAAGATGGCTGGGTGCTAGGCCCGTGGTCATTGACGTGCTGATTCTCGGATTGCCGGCAAACAGGAAACACGGGGTTGTGGTCGCCGAATCACTTCACGCTAATACCCAGGTCGCTTGAGTCTATGAATGCCGGGCGACCCATGCAGCGGGAGTCAGGTCTGGGAGGCACCGGATCGGGAGATCGGCAAGCCCGGGGAGAATGGCGGAAATGTAGTCGCACACCGGGACTTGCAGCCTGCGGCAGCTTTCGACGACCGAGAGAATCGTCGCAACCTTAGGACCCGCCTGTGGGCTGCCGATGTGAATCCAGTTTTTTCCTCCCAGAGCCACAGGACGCATTGAATTCTCCGCCAAATTAGTACTTAGCTCCAATTCGGGATACTCCAAGAAGCGCGTGAGCTTCTTCCACAGTGCAAGCGCGTACTGGCAGGCCTTGCTAAGTGCGCTGGAAGGCAGAGCGGCGGACTGCGCTGCCTCGATCTTGCGGATATCATCGAGAAGAGGTCTCGCCGTTTCCTGACGCCGGATATGGCGCCGCCGCGGTAGTCAGCGTTTTACGGCGAGCTTCGGCATCGACGGCAAACAGTTCGTCCATCTGGGCCACAATCGGGATCGCGACCGGGTCTCGTGGATTTAGTTGCACCGCCTCGAAAAACTGTCTTCTGGCATGAGCCCAACACGCGGCGTGTACCATTCTCGGCCCGCCGATCTGATCGTAGGCCGCATAGCCGTCAGTTTGGAGAATACCTTCGAACTGTTCCAGGAACCGCTTCGGCCCATCGCGTCCGCGACCCAAGCGGAAGTCGGACACCACGGTTCCTCCGGGGCGACTGTATTGCCAAAGATACGCTTGGTGACTCTTTCCTCGGAAAAGTAGAGACGATCTCGGCGTCTGGTTCTATTGCGCAGTGTGCGACGGGATCGAAACATAGCGCTCGGCCTCTTCTTTTGGCGCATAACCGGGGTCTGCATTCTTCCAAATCTGGAGAAGTTCACCGTAGCTATTCGCCGCTGCCGCTTTGTCTCCCATCGCGCTCTCGGCTCGCGCCAGCCCCAGCAAGGACTCGGCCCTTCTCGGGGCGCGTTTCAGAGAAGCTTCGAAGGCCTCCCGTGCCTGCGGAGCCTTATTCGCCTTCAACAGGAGTTCTCCGAGAAGCTCGTCGGAAGGCTTCTCAGGACTTGGCGGGCCGAACGCATAGGGCAAGTCCTTCTCGGTTGCGACCGCTTGCTGCATCGTGGCGATCGCCTGATCGCCATGGCCCTCCGCCGAGAGAAGGACCGCCTCAATCTGTACCTTTTGAATCTCCGGCACACGACGATGGGGATCGTCGGCGGAGAGCCCTTCGTGGTCAAAAATGGCCGGGAGCTGCGTAAGAAGCCGGCCGAGCGAGGCGAGAGATTCTCGCGCTGCGGCCACATGTCCAACCTCAGCAGCGGCGAACCCCGTGCCGAATGTGTAATTGAATTCCGGCATCTGTGCGCCGCCCAAGTCCACCTTCCAGCCGGCAACTTCGTCATTCCAACGGCCGGTATCAACGATGTAGCGGCTACGCATCTCGGCGAAAGATCCGACACTTGTATTGTCAGGACCCACTGTTCCGCGCGCCCGCGCGGCCATGCCAGATTCCGCCGCCTCCGCGCGGCAGCCAGCGACCACTTTTTCTGCGTCGCTAAGGCGGCCTCGTTCCAGATAGCCGTATTCGAGCCAGTAGTTGTAGTGGCCGCAATGTCCGGGAGGCTTTCCCGCCGCGGCTCTCTGGCGGTTCACCACGCTCATTGCGGCGATGTTGGCCTGTACCACGTCGTCCCACATCCCAAGCGCCATGAAGATGTGCGAGCACATATGTTGCGCGTGGCCCGCATCCGGCGCGATCTTGGACAACGCGCGCGCCGCTTCCAGAGCGCCCGCGGCATGCTGCGGGTCGTCCATCCCATGAATCCAGTAGTGGGCGGCGCCCGGATGGTCCGGGTTCCTCATGAAAACGGTCTTCGCCATTTCCGCAGCCTTCAAATACGTCGGGACATCGCGTACACCCTCGCTCTTTCCCAGCAACGCCAAGGCATAAAAAAGCTGTGCATCGTCGTCCTTCGGATAAGCCTCGGTCAACTGCTCCATCGCCGTCGCATACTGCGTGTCCCGCTCGCGCTTGTCGGACTTGCCGCTGTACAGGATTTCCACCGCGCTCATGTAGGCCCGTTCGCGCGGATCGGCAATACGGCGGGCTCGTTCTTCCGCAGTGGCCCCGAACTTGGCCAGCGCAGCCTGACCCGCGCTCACATCGACCTGGTTCCAGACCCCATGATTGAAGGCCATCGCTTCTCCCCAATAAGCCATCGCAAATCCGGGGTCGATTTTTTCGGCGGCAACAAACGACTTGGCTGCGTCGGAGTACTCAAAGAGGTGCAGTAACAACAGACCGCGCATGAAGTCACTCTGCGCCGCCGCCGAGTGGGTTGAGGTCGGAAATGTCGCCGTGCCCAAACCTGGGATCGTCTGCGCCTGCAGCAGCGACGCAGACATAGGCAATAACAGGACAAACAAGAAGGTTTTATTCATAGGAACGATTCGCCTTTGAATGAAGAAGATTCGTCATCTTGCACCACAGCTTCGCACCAACAGGTTAGAGGCTCATTCGGCTTCCGATCTTCTTTCAATCAATCCAAGAACAAGTACTCCGAACCCAGCTAATGCGTCGTTGAAAGTTTGAGCCGGGCATACATTCCGGGTAGCCCTTCGCCCTGAAACAATCGCCGCTCCCTGTTGCTAAAGTCTGAAGTCCAGGCCGAAAGTCTGGCACCGCCTCGACTTAAGACTCATCGCTCCAACCACCCCAGTCCACCTGCTCTACCTTGCAGCAGATCCGTTCTCTGGCGACGATTGCGGTTGATTCCACCAGCGATTGGGATTCGACTCGTCGCCGCCGGCTTTGGCCCGGCTCATCCAGCCGGTCTCCACATGGACGACAGGCTCCTCGTATGGGTGGGCATACCGAACTGCAGCGATAACTTTGTGCAGGGTGTTGACGGTCGGCAAGAGTCTGGCCTTCCACCAGTTCCATCGCCAGGGCGTACACGCCGTCGGATTCCTCAAAACCGTATATGGTCGCAATATTGGGATGATTCAGAGCGGCGAGTACCTGCGCTTCGCGTTTAAAGCGCGCCATGCGCTCGGGATCGTGGGCGAGAACTTCCGGCAGAACTTTCAGCGCGACGTCGCGATTCAGCTTCGTGTCGCCGGCGCGATATACCTCGCCCATGCCACCGGCGCCTAACGGAGATTGGATTTCATAAGGCCCGAGTTTCGTACCAGAGACGAGCGCCATGCGTGGGCGCAATTATAGCCTGTGAAGCACGTTGCAGGCCGGAGGCTAGGATTCCGGGTGTAATCGACGGCAAACCTTACCAGATTATGGAAGGTTTGCCAGTTATCCAGGATTTTTCCTTCCTGATCCGTTCCGAAAGCCATTGGCTAACGGATTAACGGGCTCTCCCAGACGCGGCAGAGCAACTGCTTAAGCTGAGCGAAGTCCTTCGGCCCAAGTTCCGCGCTCCATTCCCGCTCGATATCGCGCAGTACCTCCAGAGCCTTTGCGTACGCGGCGTGTCCGCGCTTCGTAAAGCGAACAATTCGCGCGCGGCCCTCGTCCCGCGCGTCGCTCCGGACGATATATCCGAGATCCTCCAGGCTCCCCAGCAGCCGGTTCATGGCCTGCTTGCTCATGCCCGGCGCGCTCGGCAAGAACGCCGGGGCGAGCGCCATCGGGACTGGGAAACCGCAGCACCGCCATGTGCGGCATGCTGAGCCCCTCAAAGCCCGCCGCATTCAGTTCCTTGATGATGCGGCGTTGAATGGCCTGGGCGGGAACGCGCAGCAGCGCGCCGATGAGCATATCTCTGGTTTTGACCGGTGAATTTTCCTGCAAGAAAGTCATTGACACTCTCCGTAAACTATGTTTACCATAATTACGGAGGTAAACACAGTTTACCACAAAGGAGAAGAAAATGACACCCCAAACCATTGAGCAGCTCGTCAATTCCTCTGACGAGACCGCAGCACAAGATTTGGCAGCAAACTATGCAGCAGGCCGGCGCCGGGAGCGCAAATGGAACCGAAACCCCGCCGCAGCAAAACCAGGTCAGGCACGTGCCCGCTGGAACCGGTCCGGCCTACTGGGGCCCCGGAGAACTGATGACGTTTCTCATCACCGGCGAGGAGACGGGCGGCGCCTTCTTCATGGCGGAGATTTCTGTTGCGCCGGGCGGAGGCACGCCGCCGCACATCCACCACCGCGAGGACGAATCGTTCCACCTCCTCGAAGGCACGCTGACGATTCAGGTGGGCGGGGATACAATCACTGCATCGCCTGGCGATTTTGTTTATCTTCCCCGCGGAATCGCTCATTCCTTCAAGAACACCGGCGACGGATTGCGAAGGCCCTGGTTTTGATCACGCCGGCGGGCCTTGAGGGCTTCTTCGCGGAAGTGTTCGAGCCTGCTGTGGATCGTTCTGCGACGCCGCCGCCTGCCAGCAAGGAGTTGATCGGCCGGGCGCTCGCGGCTGCTCCCAGGTACGGGCTTGAGCTTCTTCCCCCGGCATAACGGGTTCCATCAGAATCCACGAAACGATCTACAAAAAGGAGGTTTCCATGACACTGCAAACCATCGATCTATGCGTCAATCCTGCCGACGAAACGATCCGCCTGGGGCCGCTCGCGGTGCGCTTCCTCGTCACCGGTGAGAACTCGGCCGGCACGCGTCGCGGTCTTTGAGGTGGTTGTCCCGGCCGCGCAGCGCCTGATGGCGCCGGCGCACAGCCACGACCACTACGAGGAGACGATCTACGGCATCGACGGCGTGTTGACCTGGACCGTGGACGGCAAGCAGATCGACGTCGGGCCGGGGCAGGCGCTCTGCATTCCGCGCGGCGCTGTTCACCGGTTCGACAACAACGGCAGCCGAAGACGTGAAGGTGCTGTGCGTGGTTACGCCCGCCGCAATCGGTCCGCAGTATTTCCGCGAGTCTGCCGAGGTGATCAACGCGGCCGCCGGTGGTCCGCCGGACCGGGCGAAGATGGCGGAGATCATGCGCCGCCATGGCCTGACGCCTGCCCCGCCTGCAGGAGGTTTCTAAGATGAGCAAACTTGGAAAGATGCTGGGGTTGGTGTTCGCTATGCTAGTGCTGGTTTTGGCCGCGGGGATCACTTTTAGCATCGGATGGCATCCATTTGTCGGACCGAGGAAGCGCGCGCTGACGGCACGGATGTTTCCGAGCACGCCGGAACGATTAGCCCGCGGTGAGTACCTGGTCCGGAATGTAGCTGATTGCATGGGGTGCCACGCGATCGTTTGGCCGGACAGATCGATGAGGCCTTTTGCGGGTAGGCTTTCCCTAAAATCGTTCCCACTGATCCCAAGAGCACGCGCCGCTTTGCCCCCTTTGCTTTTGAGCGACAACTAAATTCTAATCTGGTCCTGGTGGCAACGCCCGTGCGGTTCGTCACAATGCCGTGTGCAAAACAATCAATGTCTGCCATACCAGCGGCTTTGACGCTGATCGGATTCAGCGCCGTCATCGGCCAGATCGTTCTCCTGAGAGAGCTCATCGTCGTCTTCAACGGTAACGAGATTTCGCTGGGAATTATGTTAGCCACCTGGCTGTTCTGGACTGCCGCCGGCAGCAGCTTGAGCAGCGCTTTCGGACTAGGCAGGAGTAACGCTCGCCGGCTGGTTGCCGCGCTGGAATGCCTGCTCGGCCTCAGTCTGCTGCCGGCAATCTGGGCAGTGCGTTCGTCCAGAACTTTCTTTCAGACAGTGCCGGGCGAACTGGTCGGTCCGGTGCCCATGCTGCTTACATCCCTGGCAAGTCTGAGCCTCTTTTGTGTTGTCGCGGGTTCGCTTTTCGTGGTTGCGACGCAGATGTACAAACAGGAATGCGCGGTCTCTGCTCGCATCGCTAGCAGTTCCGCTTATTTGCTGGAGGCCGCTGGTTCCGGATTCGGAGGGATCCTGGCCAGCCTTGCGTTGCTGCGTTTTCTCGGCTCCTTCCAGATCGCGACTGTCGTCGCCCTCCTGAACCTGTGCATGGCAGCCGTCTTGTTGTTCCAGTTGAGACCCAAGCAGCTAGGGGTCGTGGCGGTGGTAGCAGCGCTTTTCGCGGTTGCTCTCCTCACCATCCCCCTCCTTATATATGTCGCGCCGTCGTTGGACAGGTCCGCGCAGGCTCGCCTGTGGCGGGGATTCCGCCTGGTGGAATCTCGCGATTCGATTTATGGCAACCTGGCAGTTATCGAAACCGGCAATATCCGCAGCATTTATGACAACGGCGTGATCCTGGCCGATGCGCCAGACGAGAATGCTGCCGAAGAGGCGGTTCACTACGCTCTGCTGCAGCACCCGGCGCCGAGGCGCGTTCTCATGATCGGCGGCGGCGTGAACGGGAGCATCACCCAGGCGCTGAAGCATCCCACAGTCGAGCGGATTGACTATGTTGAACTGGATCCCGCGCTCATCGATATGGCGCGGCAGTTCTTCCCCGCACAGTCTGCTCCTGTTGCCTCGGATTCTCGGGTGCGCATGCACTACGCGGACGGCCGATTCTATCTCAAAACGGTTGGCGACAGTTTCGACGTGATCATCCTGAATGTGCCCGACCCGCAGACCGCGCAGTTGAACCGGTTCTACACAGTCGAGTTTTTTCGTTCCGCTCGCGATCACCTCGCGTCCGGCGGACTGCTCGCCTTGCAACTGCGCTCGTCGGAGGATTACATCAGCCCCGACCTGGCCGAATTCTTGCGCTGTATTCATCACACCCTGCAGACAGTCTTCCCATATGTGGTTGCCATCCCCGGTGAATCGATCCATTTCTTCGCCGCTAAACGACCTGATGTTCTGACGGACAATCCTCAAACGTTGATTTCAAGATTGCAGGAGCGGAATCTGAAGACTCAGTATGTTCGGGAATACTTCATTCCATTCCGCATGATGCCCGATCGTATGGAGCAGATTCGCGAGCAACTGCGGCCTCTGCTCTTGACGCCCGTCAATCGTGATTTCGAGCCGATCGCATATTACTTCAATATTGTGCTTTGGAGCACGCAGTTCAAGTTGGGCGATTCCCGGTGGTTTCGGGCCGCAGCGCACATCGCTTTCACCGGCATCATCGATGCGGTCCTGGCTATTTCATTGTTGGTCGCGATCCTTCTAGCATGTATGCCCCGTCGCGAGAGACGTACCCGTTCTGCCGCAGCCTGCTGCGTGGCTGCGACCGGATTCACCCTGATGGCTCTGCAGATTTTCCTGCTGTTGGCATTCCAGTCCGTCTATGGTTACGTTTACCACCAACTCACAATCCTGATCGCCATGTGCATGGCTGGCATTGCCTTCGGAAGTTGGCTTGGCATCCGCCGTATTCGTTCCAGCAACCGTCCTCGGTCCCGCACGATTGCAACGAATCAGTTCCTGCTCGCCCTTTCTGGTCCTGCGCTGATATTTGTGGCTGGCCTGCTGTCGAAAGTGTCTGGAATGGCGACAACATGGTTGGCTGCACAGATTGTCTTCCCTGGGTTGGCTGCTCTCTGCGGAATGCTGGGCGGCTACCAATTCCCTATCGCGACCGAGATATACCTTGGTGACGACAGCGGCCGATCAAGACTAGGTACACTCTATGCTATCGATCTGCTGGGCGGGTGCATGGGCGCGCTTCTGCTGAGCAGTTACGTCATCCCGGTATTTGGTTTCTGGAAGACCGCATGGCTCAGTGCGGCAGTGAACCTGGCGCCGGCTCTCCTGGCCGCGCGGGTAAGCCTGGAGGCAAAGGTGGCTCCGGCATAGGCGCCTGCCGCCTGTTCTCGCCGAATACCACCGCTGTGAACATGAAGATGTCCGTGTTCTCATCCTTCCAGCAGCCGGAGCGCATACCCGCTTTGGCGCAGGTTTCTTCCAGGAATTCTTGTCGATCCCATTTCTCTTCCACCGGCACCTGCGGAAGCAATAGGCCTTCATGTATGCCGTTCTTCATCAGCAAGCCGTGCTGGCCAACCTTGATCTGTCGGATGTCCAGCACGCGCCGAAGGGGCGACAGCACCGAGATTTCGTATTCGAGTTGCGGCAACTCTGAAGCGGATACTGGCGGGAATCGGGAATCGCGCAGGGCGGCCAGTGTGGCCGTGTCCCGCACCGTGATGTATAGAGGTTCAGCCGCAGAGGTATAGCCGACGCACCCACGCAGCTCTCCCGATTTGCGCAGGGTTACGAACGCACCGCGCTCCTGAGTCAACACTTCGCTTGCACTCGCGGTCGGTTCATACGCCTTTTTCTCTCGCACCGAATATTCCACCGACTTGCGCGCCAAGGCGAGTAGTTCGTTTTTCTCATGGTCATTTAGTGAGAATCGCGGTTCCACTGTCTTCGCGCTTTGCGTTTTCAAGAAGACAACCGCGCTGTACCCCACCACGCGCGAGTGATCCCCGGTCGTGTCGCCCGAATTGGCGTACTTGAGCACTAGGGCTTGGTTCGACCCCATGCGCTCGGCAGCAATCATTGCGGCCACCATGGGCGCGCCCCCACAGGCTTCCCAGACCCGCGCCTCGAAGTTTCGCGACATGCTGAAGTAGTCCCACCCTTGCAGCGCATTCAGCGTCTTATGGTCGATCTTCACAGCTTCGTCGTACGGGTGGAAGTGCGATAAGTCGGAACTGGCCACGATCAGCGTATCCCTGCCCTGGATTAGCTTCGCCAGAGCCACGCCCAGCGCACGACTGCTTTCGTAACTCTGGTCCCCCATGACAATCGGAACTAACTGAAACTCACCCAGCACCCGCTGCAACCACGGCAACTGCACCTCAAGTGCGTGCTCAGGGCCCGCCGGTGTGGGAGTATGTCCCCGGCTGGAAAATTTGATACTTGAACTCATCTCCACGAGTTGTCTTGCAAACTCCTTATCTACCGGGACTGTGCCCAACGGAGTCGCATAAGCGTCGCCCTTGTAGACGGAAGTGAAATCGAAGGCCTCGTAGTGCGACGGCGCAATTACGACCACGCGCGAAAACTTGCGCCCTTTCAGGGCCGCGAAAGTGTAGGCAGCGACGGGGCCGGAGAACTGATAACCGGCGTGAGGTGCAACCACAGCGAGGATCGGGTCGTTGATCGGCGGCGGAGACGCATGCACCAACATGTCATCAATCATTGCCGAAAGTGTCTTTGGGTCGGCCGGATAGAAGCCACCGGCGACAGCGGCTTGTCTCACGTTCTGGGGATCGGCGGCACGGGCGTGTTGCCGTGCCGCAATCGCCAAGGTCGCGATGAATAGAGCCGTCAGCCAATATATTTTGGGTCGCATCTTGATATTCATATGCGAAACCTCCTTCGCCACTCATGCGTGCCAAACACCAGGGATCGGGTGCTGGCAGAATGGGCAACTGCCCTTGCGAATCAGCACCCGACTCGCGGTAAATCCTACGCGTTCGACCAACATGCGCTGGCACTTCGGGCAGTAAGTATTCTGCGCAGGATGCCCGGGCACATTGCCGATGTATACGTAGTGCAGACCTTCGGCGTCGGCAATCGCCTTGGCCCGCTCCAGAGTGGGTACCGGCGTTATGGGAAGGTTCTTCAACAGGTATTCGGGATGAAATTGGGTGAAATGTACGGGCACATCCACGCCCAGGTTTGTCTTGATCCAGCGTGCCAGGCCACCGAATTCAGCATCACCGTCGTTCAGTGTCGGCACCACGAGATACACGATCTCGGTCCACTTGTTCATCTTCCGCAAGGTGACCAGCGAGTCCAACACCGGCTTCAATTCACCAACAACTACATCTTTGTAGTACGAGTCCGTAAACGCCTTCAGATCGATCTTGACCGCGTCCATCTTTCCGTACACCGTTTTAAGCGCCTCCTCTTGCATGTAGCCGTTCGACACGACGACGCTGCGGATGCCCGCTTCGTGCCCGGCATCAGTCGTATCCATGAGGTACTCGCTGAAAACCACTGGCTCGCTGTAGGTGTAGGCAATCGTCGGACAGTTGTGCTGTTTGGCCAGCTCGGCCACCAATTTCGGGGGCGCGTAGTCGGCGGGGACCTGCTCGGGACGCACCTGGGAGATGTCCCAATTCTGGCAAAACTTGCAGTTTACGTTGCAGCCGGCCGTGGCCAGCGAGAAAGCAAGCGTTCCCGGCAGGTAGTGGAACAGTGGCTTCTTCTCGATGGGATCGACGTGTACAGCGCACACCCGCGAGTGCACCAGCGTGTAGTAGGTTCCTCCGCGATTCTCCCGCACGCCGCAATAACCGCGTTCCCGATCTCCCACTGTGCATTCTCGGGGACACAGCTTGCACTTGATCTTCTTGTTTGGAAGTTTCTGGTAGAACTTTGCTTCGACCGTGAATCGTGAATCGTCCTGCTTCTGAGGACCAGCCCACAAGGGGATTGGGGCCAGGAGTTGGGAAAATTCACAGGCGCCTAGAGCTGCTCCTGACGCCAGGGCGCACTGCAAGAACGAACGGCGATCAAGCAAGCACGAGGATGGATTTGGCTCACTGTGAACAGCCGACCCATCGCCTCTTCCTGGACCATCAGCGAGCACCTTCTCGGCCTCTTGCGAATCGAGCTTACGTGGCATGGCGCACCTTCAGTCACGCGTCTGACTACACCTCGACAACCACAATTCTCTTTGGATCATTCGTGCCCAGTCGGTGCTGTGGATCAGCAGCAGTCGCGATGTAGTTTGGCGCTCGGCCATCGCCTTCCAGCGTCTTCAACCCTTTCTCGGCTCGCTTGCGCTCGATGATCTGCCAGCCCGTGTAATCGAGCGCGACGTGATCTTGCGAAACAATCAGGGCGTTATTCTTCCAACTGTATTCTGGCTTGTACCCCGGTCCGCCCTCGTATGATGCCGTCGTCGCATCGCAGATAGTCAATCGCATCTTGGTTCTGATTTCCGGCAGCATGTTCAAGTCTGCGATATAGGGATTGCAGCCGTTGGGGTGGTATTTGTTCGGGTTATGAATAACGCCGTACATGTTTTTCAGGGCAATGGTTACACCGGCGCCATCATGGTCTTTCAGCACTGGGATATTGATCAGAAGGTTGCAGCGTTGCGTCAGAATCTTCGACAACCGGCTGCCGACACTGCCATGCGTGACCAGTTCTTGTTCGTAATCAACTCGATCGGTGCCGAAGCATTGCACGCGGTTTCCGCCTATCGACACGCGGAATCCAGCGTGCTCCATTTCGTCGCTCTCGCGGTCCCAGACCACGACATCGTTCGCCTTGATTCCTGCCTCCTGCAATCGTTCGCAAATAGCTTCGACGAGCTGAAAGTTGCTGGATAATCCCCGCCCTCCAAGTGTATTCACTTTCAGTCCCACCGCCTCACCTGGCCGGACCAGCTCTTTCCAGGTTTCGAGCGGATTGTCGCGGTCGAAAAGGACCTGCATGGCACGATCCATGAGGCTCAGCATCCGTCGCGAATCCACCGTGGTGGCGACGCCGCGCAGCATGGGGTCACGCGCGATTACAACCCTGGATTTCGCGACCGCAGCTTCTTGTTCTGTTGCTGCGAGCAGTACCGTCTTACCGCTTGCACGCAGAACCGCGGCGCCAATAAGACATTTCTTCAGGAAATCCCGACGACTAGCATAATGTTTTGGGCTCATAAGGATTCTCCGACGAATCCATGACCAGCGTCGAGAATTAGTCGGCAGAACACCACGGCTTTAATCCCTGCGCCAAGATAGTTCAGCGCGAGGCTTTAGTTTCGAACCGCGTCCCGATCATCGAAGAGCAGCCTCAGGCTCACGCATATCACAATCTGCGCGACTTTTCAGTGACACACGGCACTTCTAGAGCGTTTCTAATTTAAGTGCTTACATATCCAGAAGAGGCGAAGTAGTTGGCGCATTCGCTGGTGGCGACGGTGTTGAGCAATTAGCCGATTTCCTTCCAGAGTTCTTCGGTCGATCGTTTGGCGGCTTTGCGGAGCAGGGTCTTGAGTTTTGCGAAGAGCTTTTCGATGGGGTTCAGATCGGGCGAATAGGGCGGCAGATAGAGCAGTGTGGCGCCGACTGCGGCGAGGGCCTGCCGGACCCCGTCCACTTTGTGGCGGCTGAGGTTATCGAGGATGACGATGTCTCCGGTCTGGAGCGTGGGGCACAGGAACTGCTCGACCCAAGCCAGGAACCGATCTCCATCCATGGGCCCGTCGACGACCAGCGGAGCGGTCAGGCAATGGCGGCGCAGGCCGGCGAGAAAGGTCGTGGTTTGCCAATCGCCGAGGGGTGCCGAAGCGATGCAGCGACAGCCCCTGGGGGCACGACCCTAGCTGCGCGTCATGTTGGTCGCGGCCCAGGTTTCATCGACAAATACCAGCTTTTCCAAGTCCATCGCCGGCTGCGCTTCACTCCATGCGCGCCGCGCGGCCTGCACGTCTTCGCGCTCTTGCTCGCTGGCGTGCAGGGTTTTTTTTGAAGGTCAGATGCCACTGGTTCAACTGGTGCCACAGAGCGCCGGTCGACACGCCCTGTTGCGCCAGCCGTTCTTGCAGCTCCGCCAGAGTCAGATCGGGTTGGGCGGCGATCCAGGCACGCAAAGCTGGCCGGGCTGCCTCCAGCCGGGACCGGCGATGGCCGCCGATCCGAAAACTGGTGCGGACCCCGGTCTCCTGCTCCCGGTCGCGCACCTGATAGACATAGAAGCGGCTGACCTCAAAGCGCCGCGCGATCGCCGACGGCCCCTCGCCGCGAGCCAGCGCGCGAAGTACACGATCCCGCAAATCCTGGGAATACGATTGCATCCAGCTCCTCCCTCGAACCGACCGGAGGATTATCGCATGAAATGTAGCTACTTAAATTAGAAATGCTCTAGTGATCATCGCGCCGCAAGCCGTAACTCCACACCGCGCCCTAGTTGTGAAAGTGCCTGCTGGGTTTCCGCCGACTCCTCATAGGCAACGATTCGCACTAGGTAACCTCTCCTGCGGAAGATCAGGCTCTGGCTGGATAAGCGTGCGTCGTCTCCCAGCCGAATCGGTTTCACATCGACAGCTGTCTCCGATTGAAAAATCTTCTCCGCGCCCTCCGCGCTCTCCATGGTGTAAATGTCTACGACCGCGTCGACTTTGTTTTGGAACTTGTAGTCGGTTGTAGACACTCTTTGCGCGCCCGCCTTCAAGTACCGTTCCGCCTCGCCGTCGATGTACTTCCACAAGTCTGCCGCCTCGAAGGTCCGAATGCTTTCAGTCATCGCCCAGCCTGCAACCTCATTCGACAGAGGGAAAAATGATCGCTCTGTTCTCGGTTGACTTTTGCAACTGGCACACAGGAGCCCTGCGACAACGAGCGTGACCACCACAATTCCGTGGTTTTTCACTCTTCCAAGAATCGCCTGCTCGGAGCTTAAGCCCGAGTTTTCACCTCGCTTCACCAACTCGATGCTCGTCACCTCGGCCCATCCTTGTTCCGGCTCAGCTGGATCTGGCCCGTTCTTTCTGGGGTCGACATGATTTCTCGAAGGCCTCGGAGTATTCTTAAGCGCACTGCTTCACACTGTCTCCGTTGCGGTGGAACAGATGTCTTGTCTGGTAGGAAAGGCTCTGTCCCGCCGCCGAGGGCGCCCGCAAGTCGTTGCGGCGACTCACGAACAGTTCATCTCGAGCCCCTGAAATCGCCCTTATTCCGAGCCTGTGGATCCGATCGCCGGGATCCGAGGCCATTGCGGCTCATCCGGTGCTGTCAGAGTGTTTCCCTTCGTTTCTTGCTATATCTTTACCTCTTGTAACCGATCTTCCGCAGTAGATCGTGGCGCCATACTACGTCAGACTCGCTCTCCACTCCTTTAGGAGAGCTGCCATCAATCACGCCGAGCACTCCTCGTCCTTGCTCGGTCTGAGCAACGATGATTTCTACCGCGTTGGCGGTGGCACAGAATATGGAACACACTTCGGGCACGTTGCGGATCGTATTCAGCACATTGATGGGGTATGCATTCTGGAGCAATACAACAAACGTATGACCACAAGCCAGCGACTGGGCGTTGCGTATGGCGGTGTCCCTCAGCGTCTGGTCATTTCCCTCTGATCGCGTCAAGCAAGCGCCGGAGCTCTCGTTGAACGCTAGTCCGAACTTGGCCTGGGGAACTGTCGTGGCAACAGCTTCGTAGAGATCCTCTGCCGTCTTGATGAAGTGGGACTGGCCGACGATGATATTTGTATCGTCCGGAACCTCCATGCGAACTGCCTGCATCTCAAGCATGGCATTCTCCCTGATTGCCCCGAAACCTTAACTTCTATGCGCGTTTGCGTTCAGCGTGCCCCCGTTCGAGATAGCGTCCACTCTTTACATCCACACGCACAATTTCACCGGGGGCGATGAACAGCGGTACGCGAACGGCTAGACCATTCTCAAGGACCGCTTCTTTCCACGCGCTATCCCTTTGCGAATGGGAGGGTGCCGCGGTCCGCACTACCCGTGCTTCCGCCACCTCGGGCAAGACCACGCTGATGGCCTCGTCTTCAAAAAACTCCACGGGCAGTTCCATCCCGGGTTGCAGAAATTCTTTAGCCGTCCCTAGGATCGCGCTTGGCACCGCGATTTGCTCGAACGTGTCCGGACACATGAAAGTGCAGGCTTCGCCGTCAGCATAGAGAAACTCCATCATGCGACGATCGAGTCGCACTTCTTCCAGCCTTTCTTGCGGCCGGAAGTGCTGCTCCAACATGCGGCCAGTTCTAATATTGATGAGCTTGGTCTTAACCACTCCGCCCATTTTGGCGGCGCCAGCCTTGGATTCCACTTCGATGACCTTGTGAATTTGCCCCTCGATGCGGATGACCGTTCCGGTGCGCAGTTCTGACGCGATAAGCATGACGGATCCTTCTTAACTTGAATTCTTGGTCTCGTCGCGGCCCACAATTGGCGGCCTGTGCTTTTGGAATCATTCTCAGACCGAAACGCGTTCACTGCTGTGACGGAAATCACCGCACATCGAAGGCGGGTCGCGGGTCACGTTAACCCGTGCCGCAAAATAGTAGTGCCCTGCAAAAAACTTCTTAAGCGGCCGAATCTCCAGCTTTGAGATCCGAGCCTACTTTTCCATCTGACCCAGTTCTGGACCTCGTTCTTCACGAAGATCAATCACGGTTTCCGCTGGTCCCGACGAGGTGCCTTATGCGGGGAATGTGAGCCAAGAGGGCTGTTCGAGAAGTGGCTCGCGTACTCGAAAGAGTTTCGGGCGCTTTCGTTTTATGTGGGCACGGCCTCAATAATGCACCGCCCTCGTCACTGAGTGTAAGTTTGGGCGTAATGCGCGGCCATGCCGTGGGCAGCCCGACGCCGACGACCGAAAAGAAACCCGAGTACGATGTGCGATGCTTCCTGTGACGTTGCTCACTGCACCGCAAGCAAGCGGGTATGAGAATGACGTTAGCGCTGTTCGAGCAGCGACCGATCCTGAAAGGCTCGCGCACTCGTGACTTGTCCATATTGAGGGCCTTGTCCCAGGAAGGTAAAAGGAGGTCCTTATGAGCGCTGCCGTTCTCACTTTCCGCCCAGAATCCAATGACTCCACAGCCGCGATCCGACGCTATCAAGACGGCTATCGCGCGGCCGAAACAGTAATCACTTTTGGCCAAACCGTCAAACTTGGCGGCATCTTTGCAGGGGGCGTGGTTTTCGTTGGGGGCCTCGTCGAATTTATATCGAATCCGGCAGAGCATCAGGGTTTCGCCGTGATCTTTGTTTTGCTGATTGCTTGCGCGGTTTTGCTGACAGTGATTTCGCAGATCTTAGCTATGGGTCTTCGCTGCCAAGGGCAATTGCTGAAGGCCGCCGTGGATGCAGACGTTAATTCCTCACCTTTCCTCTCAAACGTACAGCGAGCACGGGCGATGTCACTCAGGGAGCGGCCGCCAGTCCCCAAAATCTTGCCGGTATGGACCGAGTAGTATTTGCTGGTGATGAGTCACCCGCGCGCTCGGAAAGACTCGTCGAAGAGGATCCTTGATGTTCTTGTGCGCAAAGGCTCATTCGACTCCGAGATCTACACTTCGAGGCGCTTCTCATAAGGGACGAACTCGCCATGCTCAACGTAGCTCGTAACACTCTCAGGTGCATCGCCCAGCAGTAGTCACAGCTCTACTGGTTAGTGATTGGCAGGAATTGGCAGGCTGTTGCAAAATCCCCATATCCCTCATTGAGGTCAACGAGCATAACGGGCTGGTTTCGTCAACGACGAATTTCTAGATCCCGCGACAGGTTTTATTTCCGGCTCCTGTTGGAAAGCACATCACGACATAAAAGTTTGGCCAAAACTTCCGAGTTTGACTTGACTTCTGCGGCGATTGGATTATGGTGAAGGCAGAAGACCTCTACCTACCAAACAGCAGGTAAGCCCTCGACATCCTCTCGCTGGAGTGTAGTCATGACCACGGCATTTCCCCCATGCCCGAATAGCTGGAAGACTCTGTACACGGCCGCCATTCTGGAAACCGACAAAAAGCTTCTGCCACAGCGGGTTTTGGAAGCTGAAGAAGCTGTGAGAGCGCGTGGACGCGAAATCTTTTATGGCAACGCAACGCCGGAAGAGAAAGAAGCCTTGGAAGACGCACTCTATGCCTTGCGTGCGTTCAGAACGGCTTGGCAGCACAGCGAAGCCGCGTGATTCCCCCACTTGTGGGAAGCCCCATGCACTTGGGTTGCAGACACCGGCTGGAAGGTTGGCTGCTCGGTGTTGACGGTTTAATGCCGGCCGAGTTGATGCACGGGCAACAGCAAGATCTTACCTTGGAATCGTCGGATCTGATCATTCCGAATGCCTCGAGAAGATCCACGCGTGGACAGAACGGCTTCCCACCGCGCCCAAGCGCTTCAAATCGCGTTCTTCGCTGTTCGGAGAAGCGTCTTCTGTACCGGACAGTGCGAGCTCTTGGGGCAGGACTTCCCTCGAGCCGGTGGGCGCCAGCGACTCTGCACAGAATCGGTGTCGTGAAAAGGAAGAGGTGTGATGCGCAGAGATCGGTAACCCTTTTTGCCAAACAAAGCCACGAAGTGCTTTGCTTTCAAAATCGATAAAGTTCGCAGACGCGGAAACCAAGCTTCGGGAGGGTTGGCCGAGGCGCAATGGTTCCCTTGGCTAGCACTCGCGATAGCTCATGGGCATCCGCGGTGGGCAGGCCACTCAGCCCGCAGCACGCTGATGGTTTCTCATCAGGCCATTCCTCCCACGCGCTGGAAAATGGCCATTGGTCGAAGGAAGGGGGTAAAGGCATCCGCCAATCAGCCTCGCCCCTTCCTCGACGGTAACTCCGGGACGATCTAAACTTGCTTATTTTGGGGCGAGTGCTCGATGTGGGATCGAGCGATCGAGCCGTGATCCCCAAACGAGGTCGTGTCATGGGGTAAGCGATCCAGAAGTTCGGAAAAAGATTTCTGATGCAAGATGGCTTCAATACCGGCATGAGATTGATAAACAGAACTGGCCGTGGTGGAAACGACTGATCCATCGACTACAACGCTGCCCGATTTGCAAAAAGTCAAACCGGTTCTGAGGCTGATAATGGCCCTCTCGCACGGATCGAGCTGGACGTTCCCCTTGCGAAGCGCAACACCGAACATGGCAGCGGACCGGGGAGATGGCGCTGGGTAGCGGCTTGAAACTCAGCTTTGCCCGCGATGCATTGACCCGTCCCCGCCTCCGGCTTACCATTGAACGCCTCCATGATCGGCCAAACCATCTCCCACTACCGCATCATCGAGAAGCTGGGCGGCGGTGGGATGGGTGTGGTCTATAAGGCCGAGGACACCGAGCTTGGCCGCTTTGTCGCTCTCAAGTTCCTGCCTGAAGACCTAGCCCAAGACCCACAGGCGCTTGAAAGATTTCGACGCGAGGCGCGAGCCGCTTCCGCCCTGAATCATCCGAACATCTGCACGATCCATGAGATCGGGAAGCAAGATGATCATCCGTTCATCGTCATGGAATTTCTGGAAGGGATGACGCTGAAACATCGGATTGGCAATCGCCCGATGGAGACGGAGTCGATTCTCTCCCTTGCTATCGAAATCGCCGACGCTCTGGATGCCGCACATTCTGCGGGCATCGTCCATCGCGACATCAAGCCCGCGAACATTTTCGTCACCAGGCGCGAGCACGCCAAAGTCCTCGATTTTGGGCTGGCGAAAGTGGTGCCTGTCATCCGCAGCAGGGAGAACGCCGGCGCCACCGCCGCATCGACCGTGACGCTGGAAGATCACTTAACCAGTCCGGGTACAGCAGTCGGGACTATCGCCTATATGTCGCCCGAACAAGTCCGGGCGAAGGAACTGGACGCGCGCACTGATTTGTTCTCGTTCGGTGCAGTGCTGTACAAGATGGCGACCGGGCAGTTGCCCTTCCGAGGGGAAAGCACGGGGGTGATCTTCGAGTCTATTCTGAATCGCACGCCGGCTCCTCTGCTGCGCCTCAATCCCGATGTTCCGCCAAAGCTGGAAGAGATCATCAACAAGTGTCTGGAGAAAGACCGCAACCTGCGCTACCAGCACGCTTCGGAGATTCGCACCGACCTGCAACGGTTGAGGCGCGACACGGAGTCGGCCAGGGTGCCAACAGCGAATTCTGAAGCGCTCGGTCGCCCTGGAATCTGGAGAGTGATTCTTCCAGTCGCTCTAGCGATTGTGGTGCTCACCGTGGTCGGCTACCTCTATCTTCATCGAACCCCCAAACTCACCGAGAAGGACACGATCGTTCTCTCCGACTTTGCTAATACCACGGGCGATCCGGTTTTCGACGACGCGCTGAGGACGGCGCTCAATGTCTCCTTGCGGCAATCGCCTTTCCTCAATGTCCTTTCTGACAGCAGAGTCGCCGCGACTTTACGGCTGATGGAGCGTCCGGCCAATACGCCGCTCACGCCCGATCTCACCCGCGAGCTTTGCCAGCGTGCTGGCAGCAAGGTCTACATCGCGGGGTCGATTGCCAGGCTAGGCAGCGAATATGTGCTGGGATTGAAGGCGGTGAATTGCCAAGTCGGAGACCTACTGGCAGAGGAGCAGGTCATAGCGACTGCCAAAGAGAAAGTACTGGACGCATTGGGCGAGGCTGCATCTAAACTGTGCGGAGAGTTGGGCGAGTCGCTGGCGACGGTGCAAAAGTTCGATGTACCACTGGCCGAGGCGACAACATCTTCATTGGAGGCGCTGAAAGCGTTCAGCCTCGGGAATATCGCGTATCGCAACAAAACTAATTCTGTGGCTCTGCCATACCATCAACGCGCCATCGAACTCGACCCGAATTTTGCAATGGGGTACAGGGCAATGGGATTAGATTACTCCGGTCTCGGGGAGGGGTGGCGGGCCGGTGAATATTTCAGCAAAGCGTTTCAGTTTCGGGAACACGCCAGTGAGAGGGAAAAGCTAGAGATCAGTGCCGTGTACTACAGACTTGTCACAGGAGAACTGGACAAAGCCCATCAGACGTATCAGGAGGAGATTGATAGCTATCCACGCGAATTGAACGGGTACGGCGGTTTGAGCCTCGTGTACGCGCAACAGGGACAGTATGAAAAGGCCACGGACATCATGCGCCAATGTCTGCGCCTTGCGTCCGATTGTCTTGATTTGTACCTAAAATTCGCCTCCCGCTACGCACTTGCGCTGCAGCGGTCCGATGAAACAACGCAGATGACGAGCGAGGCGCAGGCGCGAAAACTAGACAGTTACTGGCTCCACAGTATTCTTTATGCTTTGGCTTTTCTCAGGGCAGACTCATCCGGGATGGCCACGGAGGAACAATGGTCAGCGGGCAAGCCAGAGGAAAATTTCGGGCTTTCCCTTGCATCCGATACGGAAGCATACGTGGGTCATCTAGAGAAGGCGCGGGAACTGACTAAGCAGGCTATAGACTCCGCCATACGAGCGGATAGCAAGGAAACTGGAGCAATATGGGAGGCGATCGCGGCTCAACGCAACGCCGCCTACGGGCTTGCTGCGGAAGCCCCGCAAGCAGCTTCAGAGGCTTTAAGACTTGCTGCCGCGAGTCAGGTTGTGGGGAGCGAAGCCGCGCTTGCGTTCGCTCTGGCAGACGATACGACACGAGCCGAATCTCTGGCACAAGACCTGAGCAGACAGTTCCCGCTCGACACGCAGGTGCAGTCGCTTTGGCTACCAGCGATTCACGCACAATTAGCTGTAGACAAAAAGAATCCGACTTCCGCCCTGAATGCTCTACAAAGTGCCGCACCCATCGAGTTAGGAGAAATTGAGTTTGTGGCGAACATTTCCTGCCTCTATCCCACTTACATTCGCGGCGAGGCGTATCTGGCAGCCGGACAAGGCAGTGCTGCCGCTGCCGAGTTCCAGAAGATTCTGGATCACAGTGGCCTTGTATGGAACTGCTGGACTGGAGCCTTGGCGCGTCTGGGCGTGGCGCGTGCCAACGCGTTGCAGGCGAGAACCTTGCAGGGCGCGGATGCCGATGCCGCCCGCGTCCGGGCGCTCGCCGCCTACAAAGCCTTCCTCACCTTGTGGAAAGATGCCGATCCCGACATCCCCATCCTGAAAGAAGCCAAGGCCGAGTATGCGAGGCTGCTAGCCCGAAGCCGTCCGGCTTCCATGCTCGGATTAGTCTTGTGAGCTTCTAGAAGTCTCAGTGCTGTATCCGGGGCGCCATTTCACGACGGGTAGTCGAATCGAAGTGCTCCGGATGGGCGCTTCGAACAGCGTGCGGCATCCTGCCTGGCAACAGCAACTTCGCAAATCATCGGGGTGATGATCCATGTACAAATCCCATACGCTCCCGCGAGGCTGACGCGCGGTGCAGCCCGTCCTAGGGCGTGTTAACACTAAATAAGATTTCTGTGATATTGTGAGTCGGTGGAGATCACCGAGGCGCAACTGCATCGCATTGAATCCAGCTTGCCGCGTCAGCGCGGCAATGTCAGAGTCCTCGGGGGTCACCCAAAACCGGCCAATGAGGGTCACCTGAAAACCGGCCAACGAGAATGAGGCCCGGGACGTTGATTTCGGCGCGAGGCATTTAGCCTTCGTCGATATGAGCAACGTCTTGAGCGAAGCGAAACGACAACAAGTAATAGCCCTGGGACGACTGGGATGGCCGTTGCGGCGCATCGAGCAGGAGACCGGGGTGCGGCGAGAAACGGCTAGCGCCTATCTGAAGGCGGCCGGTGTGGGGGTGCGTCGGCCGGGTGGGTGGGGACGGCGGGCACCGGCAAAACCGGCCAACGAAGTGACCACCGGGTCCGACGCGGGCCCAGTGGAGAGAACGGCCAACCCCAGCACCAACCCCAACCCCGAAAACCTTTCTACGAAGGAAAAAGCCAAAGCCAAAAGCGCAAAACCGGCCAAGGAAGTGACCACCGGGTTTGGCGTGGAGTCGAAAGCAGAAAATCCTAAACGGAGTGTCTGCGAGCCCTTTCGTGAAGCGATCGAACTGGGTCTGAGCCGGGGCCGTGATGCCACCGCAATCTGGCAAGACTTGGTATCGGAGAGCGGCTTCGGTGGTGGCTATCAGACGGTTAAGCGCTTCGTGCGCAAGTTGCGTGGAAAGCAGCCACTGCAGCCTCGCGCAGGTCACCCACTTGCAGTTTCTCAACGCCCTGCTCTATGTGGCCGAGCAGGGCTGCAAATGGCGCGGATTGCCCAGGCGTTTCGGCCCTTGGCATACCATCTATACCCGCATGAATCGCTGGTCTAAGAGTGGCGTACTGGATCAGGTCTTTGAAAAATTGCAGCGCGAGCAAATCGTGCGCATCAAGATCGAGGCCGTCAAAATGGACTCGACCATCGTAAAGGTGCATCCCGACGGCACCGGCGCGTTAAAAAAACGGACCCCAAGCCATCGGAAAATCCCGCGGCGGATGGACCACCAAGATTCATATGGTTGCCGCGGATGCTCGAACGGCCATAATCTTCGCCCTCTCTCCTGGCCAAGCCAGCGACGCCAAGGCCGGACGCGCCTTGTTGGGCGGTCTCGGACCGCTGCCCGCGCCCCTGCATCTGATCATGGACCGGGCCTACGAGGACGGCGAGACTCGGCAACTGGCGCTGGATTTCGGCTTCATCCCGGTGGTTCCACCTAAAAGCAATCGCCTCGAACCCTGGCAGTACGACCGCGCCATGTACCGCAAACGCAACGAGGTTGAGCGTCTTTTCCGAAGACTCAAAGGCTTCCGCCGTATCTTCTCCCGCTTCGAAAAACTCGATGTCCTGTTCCTCGGCTTCCTCACCTTCACCCTGATCGTCGAGGCCCTAAGATAGTGTTAACACGCCCTAGCTTCACGAGAATCATGACCGACGTCACGATCAATCCGAAGACGGCCGCGGAACGCTGCCGCCACGGCGGCTTCATACAATAATAAGACGCGCAGGCCGCCGTCCAGGCTACTGCCGCCGTCACCGCGCCTACCTCAAGGATCGGGACCAACAAGGCTTCACCCATGAAGATGGCCAATGCCGTCGCAATTCCCACCGCGATAATCGCCGTGGAAGGAGTCTGATTGACGGGATGCACATGGCTCATCCAGGGATTGAGCAGGTTGCGCCGCGACATGGCGTAGAGCAACCGGGAGGAAGCCACCATATTGGCATTGAATGCCTGCACCAGTGCCACCAGCGCTGAACCCATAATGAGGACAACGATCCAGTGGGCGTGGAGCGCACGCTCGAAGGCGACCGCCGTGGGAAACTGCTGGTTGCTGTTCAGACTTTGCCAGGGGGCCACATAGGAGACTGCGCCAATCACCACCCAGAAAAATGTGAGCCCGGCGAAAATGGTGAGAAGGATGGCAACCGAAAAGTTGCGCCCATCGAAATTGGGATTGGCCTCTTCCGCGCACTTGCCCACTGACTCAAAGCCCGACACCAGCCACGGAACGACTTGCCAGACCAGCAAAATGGATAGCAGCGGCGCATGGCTGAACAGCGGATGCAGGTTCGAGACCGACCCGTGTTTGGCTCCTGCTAAAGCGAAGATGATGACCAGCGTGAGGAAGGTGAACGTCGTTGCCTTGCTCAACCGCGCACTGGCTTGAATTCCCCGGTAGTTGAGCCAGGTCAACAAGACCGTAATCGTTAAGCCCAGCAGCATGTGCGGCAGGTACACGGGGTATCCGCCGAGGCGGTACAACTCGTATGTGTTCAACGACGGGAAAAGATAGCCGCTGATTCTCCCCGCGGCCAGCGCCTCGAATGGACATGTCAAAAAATAGCTGAGGAACATCATCCAGCCGGTCGCGAAGCTGACGGACGGAGGGAAAAACCTTGCCACATAAGCCGCCTCGCCAGCAGCATCTGGAATTTCTTTGATCAGTTGCCCATAGACATATCCGATGGGCAGCAGAATCAGCGCACCCGCAGTGAAGCCGAGGATGGCACCGAGTGGACCACCGCGCTTCAGGATGTCGTCCATGACGACGAGCCATGCGGTGCCTACCATCACGCCGAACCCCAGCGCAAAGTAGTCCACCAGCCGCAACTTGCGTGCGAGGGTCGTCATAGATTGAGGACAAGTACGCCGCGACACCAGTCCAATGGTGCTGCTAGCTTTCAGAATTCGTAGCGCAAGGCAAACTGCATGACGCGGTTCGCGGTCGACAGCCCAGTGTAATCGCCGAAGGTAAACGGGTCCTGCATGGAAGCGATGCAGCCACAGGCCGCCCCGGACTGCAGGCCCGAGTCTACGTTGAAGCGATTCAGATTCGGGACGTTGAATACTTCCCAGCGGAATTGCAGGCTTTGGCCTTCTATGATCGTCCATCGCTTATTCAGTGCCATATCCAAGCCGGCAAATCCGTCTCCTCGGATGACGTTCCGTGAGCCAGCCTGACCTGGATACGGGTTCTGGAAGTCGGCCCACGCGGCGCTGGGATTGGGGAAGACGCTAACCGCCCCTCCCGGCTGCACGTAGCGCCCGGTCTTTGGTTTCACCAGCATCTGAGCAATTCCCTGCTCGTCCCAGTTGGTAGACCAGAAATTGCCGTTATCTATCGAAAATGGGAAGCCGCTGGTCCAGCGCGCAACTCCGGAAAGTTCCCAACCGCCGATAATCGCGTTGGCAGCAGGTCCAGCATTGGTGGCGAAGTTTCTGCCTTTGCCAAAGGGTAATTCCGCGATCCAGTTGGCATTGATCTGGTGCGTGGTATCAAAATCGGAAACCGCATACCGCGATTGCGGAGAAAACGCATTCGCGAGCCGGCCTCCTGGGGCTCCGACGTTCGTGCTCGAACTGTAGCCCAGCCGCGTCGCACCCGACGTGTAGTCCAGGGACTTGGAATAGGTGTAATTCAGGTCGAACTGGAGGCCCTGGCTCATCTGTTTCCGAAGGCTGATCTGGAGTCCGTTGTAGTTCGACTTGCCGATTGAACTCCATGCAAACATGCTGGTCGCCTGGTTGTTCAGAGCGGTCCCCGGACAAAAGCCGACGCCAACCGGATTGTTGCAGGCCGGGCCGTTGAAGCCGTAGTAGTTCGCGTACGTGTTATCGGTGAGTCCGTAGTAAATGTCTGTGTATCCCAGGCCCACGACCTCGTTGCCGAGATAGAAGAGGAACGGATCGTAGTAAAGGTCGTAGATCGCCGAGATCAGTCCGCTTGGGCCGGGCGTGGCGACGAACGGAGTGTAGAGGTTGGCGTATGACGAAGTAGAGTTCACCAGCGGAGAAATCATATGATGCCAAAAAGCCGAAGTGGGCTTCGGCCCCTGGGCGTCTACGGTGGCGTCTGTGACCGCGGAAGGATTGATCCCTCCGCCAGCGATCTGCTGCCTCGCTACCTTGGCTAAGGCAGTCGCTGCGGAAAAATAGTCCACTCCACTCTGGGGATCGTAGAGATCGATCGGCTGACGCAGGTCGCGTTGCGTGAGCAGATTGCGGCCGAGACGGTTCACATACGTCAGCTGGAGCGAAAATCTGTTAGGCAGTTCGCGGCCAACGGAAAAATCGAAGGCATAGGCATACGGCGTCTTGATGGCCTGGTCGATTCCCCACGTGATGGCTTGTCCCAAGGGCGCCGGAGCTTGCGGAAACGGTCCACTTTGAGGATTCGGCTGTTTGAAGACGCCGCCAAAGATGTTGGTGGAAGGAACCTGGTTGATGCTGTTGATCCGCGGCACGCCGTCAGCCGTATCGTACGGAGTTCCCGAACCGCCCGGATCGGTTGCGGCACAGCAGGGATTTTGCACCGTCGCAGCCAGCCCACCTGGGGCATTTGCATCGAAGGTGCTCAGCAACTGCATTCCGGCGCGGTCGTAGACCTTGCTGAACCCGCCGCGAATGACAGTCTTGTCCGAATCGCCAAACAAGCTCTTCAGCCAGCCCCCGTTGGGTCGCGGTGAATAAGCGAAAGAAACCCGCGGCGAAAAGTCTGATTTTTCGAAGTGATAAAAACCCGGGCCGGGATTTCCGGGACCGCCCAGAATGAACGAAACCAGCGGCGTGGCATCGTAGCCGATGCCCTGCGTCATGGCCTGCGCGTTGTGCGCGAACTCCGTGCCGAGATCGTAGGACCATGAGGGACATCCCACGCCACCCGAGGCCGGATTATTGACTGCGGGATCGCAAGTCGGGGATGCCTGAAAACCATTGACCTCCCAGGGCGGTGGAAACAGCGACCAACGTACTCCGTACGTAACCGTAAGATTCGACTTCATGCGCCACGAATCTTGCCCATAGAACTCATACCAGTTCAGTCCGTACTTGCGACTGACGGGCACGCCAGGCGCTCCTCCACCCAGCAGATTATCGTTCTTATCGTAGTTGTAATTGGCAATTACGTCGGAGACCATCCCGAACATGGCCATGATCGGGTAATCAAATTGAGGAGTGGAAATGGGCTCAGCATACCCGCCGTGGCAGGGATCGAGGGGGCTTCCGCCCGTCGAACTTCCGATTGCTCCGCAAGCGAGAGGATTCGCCTGATCGTGAATTGCGGTATTCGCAAATCCGGTCGGGGACATCCAGTTGGTTGCTCCCTTGCCGATATCGAAAGAGTGCTCATAGCTGACGCGCGGGTTGCGCGCGATACCGACGTTGGCGCCCATCTGCAGGGTGTGAGCGCCTTTCGTCCAGGTAAAGTCATCGACAAAGTCATGCACCGGCGTTTGCGCGTTGTGAGTGTAATTGATTCCCTGATCCAGGCCGTAGAAGACGTTCCATTCCTGATTCGTGTTGCCCAGGAATCCCTGGCTCTGCCTCGTGAAACCCCATCGGAAGCTGTTGACCTTGGAGGAGCCCAAGACGGCCGTGTATCCGAACACGAACCCCTTGCTGTGGTCGGTGAAGACTGTCATCGGGGGTGACCCGGGCAGGAACGGTTCTTCCGGGTTGTATTCGTTCTGCAGCGCGCCGCGCCAGAACAGGGTGTGTTTGCCATCTGAGGTGAGATGGTAATCAAGCCGGGCGATGAACGCGTTGTTGTCGTCTTTGATGGGAGCGGCGAAACGGTAGCCCGAGTAATTCAGACCATCGCCCACGGACGTGTCGTTGGTGTTGAACTTGCCGCTGCAAAAAGTCGTGTCGAAATAACCAGTCTTGCCGGCGTTTTCAATCGCCGAATTGATCCCTGGAGTTGGACCGGTCCACGGATCAAGACCCTGGAGTTGTGACGCCGACAGCGTCTGCGTCACTAGAGGCTGCGTGGGATCGTTATTCGTATAGGCGTAGTAACTCAAATTTCCAGCGCACATGGAAGGGGTTGGAATACTACGCACGGCGCTGCTCGCTTCCCGGCGTCGCGTGCCTTCGTAGTTGGCGAAAAAGAAGAGACGGTCTTTCTGAATCGGCCCGCCCACCGACACACCGAAGATATTCCGATTGAGTTTCAGCGGCTGTTTCAGCAGGTAATCGCTTGCGCTGGTCCATGTGTTGCGGTTGTATTCGTACAGCGATCCGTGGAATTTGTTCGTTCCGCTCTTGGTAATCAGAGCGACCTGGGCCCCCGACCCTCCCCCCTGATCGGAGTTGTAATTCGAGGTGGTGACCCGGAACTCCTGCACCGAATCGAGAGTGACGGGCAGAACAGAAGTGAAGGCATATCCGTGAGACTGGTCGTTTACGTCGACACCATCCAGCGTGATATTGCTCTGGTCGCTGCGCGCGCCATTGACCGAACCACTTCGCGAGTCCTGATCCTTAACCTCGGGTGTCTCGTTGTCAGACCGGTTGCCGGTGTAGGCGACGCCGGCCTGCAGGCTGAGAAGGTCGGGAACGTTGCGGCCTTCGAGCGGGATCTGCTTGACCTGCGTTTCGTTGAACGGATTTCCGATGGAGGCGTCGACCAGGTTGAGCGCCGGGGCTTCTCCAGTTACCGTGACAGTCTCCGCCGCCCCTCCCACCTTGAGTTGCACGTTTGCCGTCGCCGGAGTATTCACCAGCAACTGAATGCCGGTCTGCTGGTAGCGCGTGAACCCGGCCGCAGTGACGGTTAAGGTGTAGGTGCCGGGAGGCAGCGCCTGGAAGCTGTAGTCTCCGACTCCGCCTGTCGTCGCCGTTCGAGTAATCCTCAAGTCGGGGTTAGAAGCGATCACTGTGGCATCGGGCAGTGCGTTCCCCGCGGAATCGGTCACGGTTCCGCGTAAAGAACTGGAGGACGCCTGCGGAAAGCAAGCGCCACTCAAGGCCAGACAGACTGCGAACAGGGTCATCCACTGCCCAATACGTTTCATAGGCTCTCCTACCGGGAATACATTCCTCGACACAACATTGGTCACCCGAGCACGCCATTCAAAAGGACTCAATGCTGTTTGTGGGGAAGGGTACTCTAGGGAAAGGTTTTAGACTTGTCTCATAGTGACATGAGCTTGACTGCAAGCGCCCCGTCCAGTGAAGCGTGAACTCAAGCAACCTGAACTGTTCCGGTCCAGACGATCACATCAACTATCGAGATTCTTAACGATTTTCTGCCGAGCCGGTGGTTGGCAAACCTTACCTCGGGGTTACTTTCCCCCTGCCCGTCATCCAAGCGTATCGGTCATCGGTCGTTACGTACTCGGTTCCGTGTATCGGCCAGCGTCACTCCCCATCGGCACCTTGATCAGACCCACAGCACCGGTTCGGCCTCTTTCAGTAGGAGATAGTCAGTGGGCAAGCCGGTTGTATTTCTTCAGAAGCTCCCGCAATCGATCATGAGGTAGCGCGATCACTGTATGACCCTTTATACCGGTCATCGTCTCGGCGGCGACCATAGCGTTGACGACCGCTTCTTCAGTGGCTTGCACGGTGGCCAGGAAAATGGGGTTGATCTGATCGTTGGGCAGCATGCTAAGTGTGCGAACACCCTTGGAAGAAGCTGCTCCCTGATTCGCGGTGGAAAAGGTAATGAAGATGTCGCCTGAGCCATCGCCTGAGTAGCTTCCGTCTCGTCCCAGCCCCAGGGTCACACGCTTTGCGACGCGCTTCAATTGCGTTGGAATCAATGGAGCATTCGTGGCGACTACCACGATAATGGAACCCACATCGTCATCCCAGACTTTCGGTCCAGCAATCTCACGGCCGACCGGAACACCGGCAATCCGTAATTGATCTCGCTGCCCATAGTTGCATTGCACCAGCACGCCGACCGTGTAGCCTCCGTACTTGGCATCGAGTACGCGCGATGCCGTGCCGATTCCACCTTTGAACTCGTTGCAGATCATTCCGGTGCCGCCACCGACGTTTCCTTCTTCCACCGGCCCACTATGCGCGCTGTCGAGCGCGTGAAAAGCATCCTCGGCCTTCACGTGGAATCCGTTGATGTCATTCAAATAACCGTCCCAGGTCTCAGCCACAATCGGCAAGGACCACGCGTACCCTTCTTTGTCAGCCCCACGATGTTTTAGGCGCCAGGCGATCACCGCATCCCGTACGATGCCGACGCTGTGCGTATTCGTGATCATGACAGGGCCCTCGAGAAAGCCCGACTCTTCGACCCATGTTGTCCCGGTCATCTCGCCGTTGCCGTTTTCTGTGAACCATCCGGCAAAGACAGGGTCATTGGAATCTTTGCCGCGGGGTAGGATCGCGGTTACACCCGTTCGCACCGGCCCGACGCCCACCGGTGACGTCGCATCACCAGAAATCAGGGTCGTATGGCCAACTTCCACACCTTGGACGTCAGTGATGGCATTGAGCGGTCCGGGTACGCCATCGAAAGGAACACCCAGGTCCCGCGCCCGAGGCTTGGTTTGGGCGCAAGCCAAACCCGTGAAGACTAGACAAACAAAAAGGACAATACCGTTGTTGAAATAAGACTTAGGCATATCGAGGTTTCTCCAGACTCTTCAACCAGAGTATCCACTCTGCGCGGACTCTAGCGCGTTTTTGTTTTCTTGACTTCGCACACACCGTCACACTATTGTTTTCAACACAAAAAACTGGCCAGGGAGATTGTCGGTCTTTGCGGAAGACTCAACGTCAGAGTTCTCCTCCGGACTAGGGCTTCCGCCCATTTAATCCCTGCGCAAAACATAGTACAGACTCTAAGGGAGGCAGTGATGAGGTCTTCCATCCAGAATCGGCTCTTCTTGTGCATGGTCGTTTTCTTGCTGTCCATTTCCTCCGCTTGGGCGCAGACGGGCACAACGTCCTTGCACGGCAAAGTTCTTGATAGTACTCGGGCGACGGTGGAAGGGGCCAGCATAACGCTTGCGAACCAGGGGCAAGGAATCAGCCGAACCACTACTACTCCATCAAGCGGCGAATTCGAGTTTCTCGCGCTTCCCCCGGGTACCTATGTACTGACCGTGGAAAAGGCTGGTTTCAAGAAATACGAGCAGACCAATCTCCAACTTCTTGTCAACGTGCCGACTAGCGTGAACGTTGCCCTTCAGGTCGGCGCCCTTACCACTCAGATCGAAGTTTCCGGGCAGGCCCCGGCGATCAACACTGAAGACGCAACCATGGGCATAGCGTTTGGCGAGAATCAGGTAAAGGAACTGCCGCTGGATGGGCGCAACGTGCCCGACCTGCTCACGCTGCAGCCCGGAGTTGCCTATACCGGTAATCGAGCAGACACAAGCACCAACGATACGCGAAGCGGCGCGGTGAATGGCGCGCGCAGCGACCAGGGCAACATCAGTCTCGATGGAATCCGCGTCAACCAGGAAGGCGGCCAGGCTTTTCAGTCCGTTTTGCCGGTGACGCTCGACTCGGTTCAGGAGTTTCGCGTCACCACTTCCAATTCCAATGCGGACGAGGGAGGAACCAGCGGTGCCCAGGTAGCCCTGGTGACCAAGAGTGGCACCAATAGCATTCACGGTTCGGTCTACGAGTACCTTCGCAATACCTACACCAGCGCCAACGACTACTTCAACAAACTGGCACAGCTGCAAAACTGCGCCCTCCCTAACCCGAACGACTGCAACACGCCTCCCAAGCTGATCCGCAATATCTTTGGCGGTTCCGTCGGCGGACCCATAAAAAAGGATCGCCTGTTTCTTTTCATGAATTACGAGGGAACGCGGCGAGCGGAGGAAACCGTGAGTTCTGGGGAGGAAGTCCCCAGTTTGGCAATGCGGGATGGTGTTCTTCAGTATCTGTGTACTCTGAATCCGGACGGCAGCCTCAACACGGCTCAATGCCCCGGCGGCTCGGGTTTTGCAGTTCAGGGCCAGAGCGGTCAGACGTACAATCCTGCACCGGGATACTTTGCGCTCGGTTTTTCGCAATTGCAACAGTTAGATCCGACACACGCGGGGCCCGACGCGGCCGCGATGGCGTATTTCCAAACTTTGCCTGCGCCGAATAGCAATGTTTCGGGCGATGGCTATAACTACCAGGGATTCGTTTTCGCTTCGCCGACCCATGAGACGCAGAACGTCTATATTGCCCGCACCGACTACAACATCACACAAGATGGCAAGCAGCGTCTTTCGGTGATGGGAGCCATGCGAGATGATTCCAGTGATGCATGCGGGGGCTGCCAGCCGTATTTCCCCGGTCAGGCTCCGCAAGGACAGACTGTCTACCACAACAAAGGGCTCATCGTAGGCTACTCGGCAGTCATCCGTCCGAACCTGATGAGCAACTTCCACTACGGGTTTGTTCGAGAGAGCTTTGGAACTCTTGGTAACTCGGACCAGCCATGGATTACCTTCAATTTCAACCAGGGCATCACTCGAACCCAAAATTTCCAGCGCCCGACGCATAATTTTTCGGAGGATTTGTCCTGGATTCACGGGAAGCACACGCTGCAGTTCGGCGGCTATCTTTTGTTCATGCGCAACCCCCGGTTCAACTACAGTTCTTCCTTTGACAGCGGAAACACGAATTCGTCTTTCACCACCACCTCCGGATTTGCCGACAAAAACAGTCCCTTGAATCCGGCGAACAACGGTTATCCCGGTGTCGATCCGAGTTTCGCTGTAAGTTATGACTATCCGATCACCGACGTGTTGGGAATGGTTACGCAAGCCACTACGGTTTTTAATTACAACAGGCAACTCCAGTTGCTTCCGGCCAACTCTCCGATATCACGCCGATATGCGCAGAACAGCTACGAGCCGTACGTGCAAGACATTTGGAAGGTCAAACCCAACCTCACGCTGACTGTGGGCCTGCGCTATTCACTCTTCTCTCCCGTGTGGGAGACCAGTGGTTTGCAGGTTTGTCCCAGTCCCAGTCTTGGGCAGTGGTTCTCCGCCCGCGCAGCTGCGGGCACCGGTGGCACTCCGTCGAGTCAGGATGCTCCATTGACAATCGACTGGTGTGGTGCGGCCAACGGAAAGAGGGGGTATTGGAATTGGGATTACGGCAATATTGGTCCCCGCGTTGCGTTTGCCTGGGCACCCAACAGGACCGAGGGATTCCTGAGCAAGCTCTTGGGGAGCAGCAATAAGTCGTCGATCCGCGGCGGCTTCGGCATGGTGTATGACCGGTTCGGTCAGGGCATCGTGGACGAGTTCAACGGGAACTCCTTTGGGCTGACGACCTCTCTGACCAACCCCATAACGCCTCTTGGCCAGTTGCCCCGGTTGACGAGTGTCAATGTCATTCCGCCAAGCCTTCTCCAGCCCGCTCCCGGAGCCCCGAGTTTCCCGGAGACAGTACCGAGCATGCAGGCGCTCGGTGCGTCCAATTTCGGCAGCAGCCTGGACACTTCGCTGAAGACTCCCTACTCATACACCTTAGACTTTTCCGTGGAGCGCGATCTGGGAGCAGGATTTTCGCTGGATCTTGCGTATGTGGGCAGGCTCTCGCACCGCTTGTTAAGTTCACAGGATGTCGCTCAGCCGCTCGATCTCAAGGATAAAAAATCTGGCCTGGATTACTTCTCCGCGATCCAGCCGCTGGCCAGACTCTACGAACTACAGGGCGTGACCGACGCGACTTTCAGTGATTCCATGGTTAGTCCGGCCGTAGTTCAGTATTGGACCAACATGCTTCAGGCACCCATCAACGGCGGATCTTATGCGCTGGGTGCTCAGACGGGAGGTTGTGGTCCAAATCCTCCTGCCTCGACCACCGACCCCGTTTTGGCTGTCTTCGATCTTTTCTGTGGAGTAGCAGGCGTTGAGACCACCGCGCTTCAGGCTCTCGACGTACCTCTCGTATCCGGTTTCGGAAACGGCGGAATACCGGACGCTACCGGCGATCCAAACTGCGGCCAGTCTGGACACCCGCTTTGCCAGTACTATCCGACTCCGGGGCCGAATTCCTTCTACAACTCGCAGTATGTGTCGTTGTTCGCCCAGCGTTCCATCGGATTCTCGAATTACAACGCGCTTCAAGTCACGCTAAGGCATCAAATGAGCCACGGCCTTCAGTTCGACTTCAATTACACGTATTCGAAGTCGATCGACTTGTGCTCGGACGCCGAGCGCCTCGGAAATTACGGTTCTCTCAATTTTAACGGCGGCTGCCAGATATTCAATGCCTGGTCGCCGGATCTCTTCCGCGCTGTTTCCGATTTCGACACCACGCATCAACTGAATGCAAACTGGCTCGTCGACTTGCCCTTCGGTCGAGGCCGCACCGTCGCCAATGGTATCAATCGGGCCCTCGATGCCGTCATCGGGGGCTGGCAGCTTTCCGGCCTGTTCCGGTGGACAAGCGGCTTCCCCTACACCATCTACAACAACCCGGCCGACTACCCAACCGACTGGTATTGGGAAGGTGCCGCCATGCCGACCGTGTCGCACCTGAAAAGTGGGGCTTACCATCAGGCGAACGGCAACGTGAACCTGTTCCCCGACCCGGCTGCCGCCGAGAATTCGTTTAATCCGGCGTTGCCCGGTCAGGTCGGCGTACGTAATTTCGTGCGCGGCGACGGCTACTTCGGAATCGACCTCGGGCTGTCGAAACGCTGGACCATGCCTTGGAACGACAAGCAGAATCTGGCCTTGCGCTGGGAAGTGTTCAACGTGACCAACTCGACCCGCTTCGACTTCAACGACCAGAATTCCTCTAGCGCGAGCGAGAGTAATAATTCTATTGCGGTTCCGAACTTCGGCAACTATACGCATCTGATGACCAACCCGCGGGTGATGCAGTTCGCATTGCGTTACGAATTTTAAGGTTCAAGTTCTTTTGGCTGTAGTGCACCACGCTGACGAAGCCGCTCGGCGTAGAGCTCGGCCTGCGCGAGCTCGCTCTTTTCAAGGTCAGCACTCATGGATCATCGAACCCGCCCTTTGTGGCCGTTAAACATTGTGTGTTGCCTCCTGCTCTGCTTATGGAGCCAGGCTCAATCAAGGCCTACCGCCGATCTCATCATTACCAAGGCGAAAATCTGGACGGCAGACAAGTCTTTGCCAATGGCAGAGGCCGTCGCGATCCTCGGAGACCGCATCGTTGCCGTTGGCTCAAGCGCCGACGTGGATGCCTGGCGCGGCCCCAATACTCATGTCGTCGACGCTGGCGGAAAGCTACTTCTGCCCGGGTTCAATGACGCTCACGTGCATTTCGTTTCAGGCGGAATGCAGTTGACCAACGTCCAGCTCAACGACGCCTCGAGTCCACAGGAATTCGCTCGCCGGATTGGCGAGCGGGCCAAGGTCACGGCCAGGGGAGAATGGATTGTTGGGGGGAACTGGGACGAAACCAAGTGGAACCCGCCCAACATGCCGACGAAAGAGCTCATTGACACTCTGACCCCGGATACTCCTGTGTTTGTGAGCCGCTACGACGGGCATATGGGCCTGGCCAATTCCGTAGCGCTGCGGCTTGCCGGAATTACTGCCAAGACTCCCGACCCGCCGGGGGGAACTGTGGTTCGCGACGCTCAAGGAAACCCGACAGGCGCGCTGAAAGACGCAGCCACAGACTACATTTTCAAAGTTATTCCGCCACTGACCCACGACCAGAGATTGAAGATAGTTAAGCGGGCGCTGGCTTATGCAGCGTCGGTGGGTGTCACCAGCGTGCAGCACATGAGCGCCAGCTATGAAGACATTGGAGTTTACGCTGAGCTGCTTCACGGTGGCGAACTGACAACGCGGATCTATGCGGCTCCTTCGATCACTCACGTTGATGACCTCGCGAAGCTCGGCATCGGCCGTGCCTTTGGTGGGCCGTATCTGCGCATCGGCGCCCTCAAGGCTTTCGCTGACGGCTCTCTCGGTTCGGGGACGGCCTATTTCTACGAGCCTTTCCTGAATCAGGGCAACAATCGCGGTCTGCTGTCCGATGAAATGCATCCGATTTCGCTCATGCGGGATCGCTATATGAAGGCCGATGCCGCGGGATTGCAGATCTGCACCCACGCCATTGGCGACGAGGGTATTTCCACCATCCTTGACCTGTATTCCGAGGTAATCAAAGCGCACGGCGAAGCCGATCGCCGGCTGCGCATCGAGCACGCACAGCACATGGCGGCCAAGGACTTCGAGCGTTTTGCTCAACTGCACGTGATTGCATCGGTCCAGCCCTACCACGCGATCGACGACGGCCGCTTTGCCGAGGCGCACATCGGTCACGATCGCGCCAGCCGTACCTATGCCTTCCGCACGTTCCTGAACCACGGTGTGCGCCTGGCGTTCGGCACTGACTGGGAGGTGGCGCCGCTTGACCCGCTTCTTACTGTGTACGCCGCCGTCACCCGCGCCACTCTGGACGGAAAAAACCCCAACGGCTGGTTCCCCGAGCAGAAACTCTCGGTTGCCGAGGCAATCGAGGCCTACACCATGGGCTCCGCTTATGCCGAGTTTCAGGAGAAGGAGAAGGGTTCGATTACTCCCGGGAAATTGGCCGATATGGTCCTTCTCAGCGATGACATATTCTCGATTGTGCCCGAGAAGATCCGCGATGTTCGAGTGCTGAAAACGTTTGTCGGAGGCAAGCTGGTCTTTGATGCAGCTGCGGCGGACGCCCTTGGGCCCCGCCAAGAGTGATCGAGTCGGACATTGACGATTTCCTGAATGCCCTTCGGGCAGAACGCCGAGAGGAGCAACGCGGAGAAGCGCCGCGGCGCAAATCCCGAATCGACGCTCCCACGAGGTCCCACATGAACCTTCACTCCCCATGGAGGACTGCCTACACTGTTCTGATAGCTTTTTGCCCAAGAACCCGCTTCTTGCTAAAAACTTGGCATCCCGGGACTGATTTTCGGAGCGTGAACCGATCATCTTCCACTCCTCCGCTTTGTGAAGCATTCGTCGCAACGTTCGCAAAGCGCAGTTGCCATTGGCGGCCCGTATCGAAATCAAACAGAAGGCCGACCAATGCCGACGTTGTGGAAAATGACCAGAAGAAGATTCGAGTATTCATGATGTCAATGACGAATCATGAGATCGCATCAAAGAATGTTCCGGTTGAGGAAGTCGTTACGAAATTCCCCTTGAAGTCGTATCGGCTGCACAAAATCGATAAAGTCCGCCAACTTCTGATACGAGGTGTTGATCTTAGCCGGCACTAAGAGTCTCTACCGCAGTGGATGAACTCCCGGTAGTTTCAACTGGTAGCTAATGATGGCGGAGACAAGGTACATACTGGCAAAGATCCAGATGACACCGGAGACGCCCATGCGCGGGAGAAAAAGCCCGGCGACTGCGGGGCCAAGAAAGGTACTCAAGCCCGAGCCCAAATTCATAATCGACATGGCTGCGCCTTGCGACTCCGGTGCCAAGATGGACATGATGGCGGCGATGGGGACGAATCCCGCCAGCGCAATGCCGTAGGCCATTCCTGCGGCCATCACGAGCACATAGTTGGCGGCGAAGAGATGGGGAACATAAAAGAGCCCGAGGGTTGTAAGCGCACAACCGCAGGCGCCGGCAAAAGTGATTGTGCGCCGCCAGCCGACCTTGTCGCCAACCCATCCCCAGAAGAGATTGGCCACCACATTGGTGGCGAACATTATGCTCAGGATTTGTAGCCACTGGGTGAGCGTGAAGCCCACTGTGCGCACATAGTAGATGGGCAGGAATACGAGAAAACCGAACTCGGAGGTGGTAGTGATGGTAGCCACAATACCGCCCAGGCCGACCTTGGGGTGTTTCCACACGATCGAAACGCCGCGCAGTAACATCCGTAATGGATTCTCCCCGGAGGTGGCTAGCGGCAGATTGCCGTGTTCCTCTTTGACGCCAAGCAGGGTGATCAGGCCGCCTATGGCCACAAGCACAACCGAGACCCAGAGCGTCTTATATCCGCCGATGATCGGCACCGCAAAACTGGCGAGCAATGCACCCAACGTGGGCAAGCCACCGGTGCGCGCCGACCAGAACCATCCGATGGCCGTGGCCCGGTAACGCTCGGGCGTGACCGCGGCTACCCAGCAGAGGAAGCCATAGGCAAACAGGGGATAGCCTAACCCGCGCACGCCGTAACTGACGAGAATGATCGAGTAGTTCGCGTGCGCAATGCCGCCGAGAAGAAAGGGCATTTCGAGGCTCAGCCAGATTAGCAGGCCGACCCACATGATCTTCTTCGGTCCAAAGATGTCAGTGAGTGCTCCGCTCATCCAGGAGGCGAGCGCGGCAGTCGCGCCATACACAGTGAAGACTAGCGCCACCTGCTCCGTACTGAAGTGCTGATCAATGAGAAGAGGAGAAAGGAATCCGGCCTCGACTCCATCGCCGATCATGAAGAGTAAAAGGCCAAGATAGCCGATGGCCAAAGCGGGATGCATCCCCAGCCTTTCAGCAAGAGTTGTACTGGCGACTGGGGTTGTCCGGGCGTCGGTAGGGGCGTGCTGTGAGCCGATCATCGTCCGTGTGTTTCCCCTTCTTGCATCGTGTTGGCCCCCCAAATCGAGCCGCGCGTCCTGTCGGTCCAGTTCAAGACGCGATGGCGCCGTTGAGCACACTGGCTATCGTGGAGCGAACGCCGCGCGCCCGAAGGAGTTCAAGATATTGCTGAACCCGGGAAGCCCAGGCCGGAAACTCTGTGGCGAGCGAGCCAAAGACAGCGGATTCGACAAGAGCCAATCGTGCGTCTACGCAGCCCGCCTTGACAAATGGCTTGAGCAGAGCCGCTTGGGCGTCGGCCATGATCATCGCACGGCCTTGCTCATCTGCCCCGCACTGATAACGCAGCCACCCAGCGATGACCAGCGGCAGAATTCGCGGCATGCACCCGGTGCGCAACAAATCAGCCAACGGCGGCACCAGGAACTTTGCAATCTTGGCGCAGCCTTCCGAGCAGATTCGGGGCACTTGGTCGCGGATGGCCGTGTTGGAGAATCTGCGGACAACGGTGGCCGCGTACTGGTCGAGATCTATGCCCGGCAGGTTCGGCACCACGGGCTTTATCTCGTCCATATAGGCCACCAGCAGCCGACGCAGTTGCGCATCCGTTGCCGCTCCATGAATGAATCCTATCCCGAGCAGATCAGCAAAATAGCCAAGCGTGGAGTGGCCACCATTCAATATGCGCATCTTCATTTTCTCGTAGGGAGCCACGTCGCTGGTCATCTCCACGTCCGCGTGTTCAAAGGGCGGACGTCCGGCCGCAAAATCATCCTCGAGAACCCACTGGCGGAAGGTCTCGCAGACGACCGGCGTGTGGTCCACGATGCCGAAGCGGTCCAGGATAAGCGCGCGGTTTTCCGCCGTAGTGCGCGGTGTAATTCGATCCACCATGCTGCAGGGGAAAGTGACATTCCGTTCGATCCACTGCGGCAGGCCTCCGCCACGCAACTCGGCAAACGCCATCAAGGCTCGGCGGGCAATTGCACCATTGTCCTGTAGATTGTCACAGGAGAGCACCGTGAAAGGCCCGCGCCCCAGAGCTCTGCGACGCTCGGCTGTCTCGGCCACATAGCCCAGCCATGTGACTGGCGCCTCGGAGTGCTGCAGATCGTGAAGAACATCGACGTTCTCGGAGAGGAAGCGTCCCGTAGCATCCTCAATGAAGTAACCTCCTTCCGTGACCGTGAGCGAGATAATTGCGCACTCGGCCGCGGCCATCCGCGCCAGGACCGCCTCAGTCTGATCTGGCGCGTAGAGATGCTCCACCAGAGAGCCAACCACCCGCAGGCGTTCGTGTCCCGACTCCATCTGTAAGAGGCTGTAGAGATGGTCCTGCGAGGCTAGCCCGTCATGGATTTCACGGTCGGCAGGAAGAAGTCCAACTGCCACTTCTCCCCAGCGCGGCTCGCCCGCCATGCCCAGCAGGTCGTCCAAATACACGGCAAGGTGTGAACGATTGAAGCCGCCGGCTCCAATGTGAACTAGCCGCGGCATCGTTTGCGCCCGATCATAGCTTGGCCGCCCAATCGAATCGTGCAGTTGAGCAAGAGTGGAGTTGCTTAGAGCTACGTTGCTGCGCATAACGGTGTTCATACTCAGCCGCGTCCTCGCTTCCGCACCGAATCAAGCAGAGTGATAATCAGGATCCATCTGCGCCTCGCGCAGTCCTGCCATTTCCAGTGCCTGGAAAATAAATGCATTCCAGGCAAACACACGGTGGTATCCGAAAAAGGGATGCCGCGGATCGGTAGCAAGGTATTCCTGGCTCGTAGGGAAATCGGGAGAGATATTGATTTCAGCCCAGAGCCGGTTTGAGATGGCTTGGTCGGCTTTGTTCCATCCATGCAGCTTGCCCGCAAGGTATCCGCATATCTCAATGCGCAGCCAGCTTCCACCGTTATAGTAGATGCCATCCATGTTGTGATCAGCGTAGTTGGCGCCGTGTTCCTGGCTGATCATGGGGTGCCAGGAGTCGGTGAAGTAATCCCAACCTCTGCCATCCTTCTTGAGCCCAATGAAAATCGGACGCACCGTCCCATCTAATTCTGGATGTGGAGCAGCCTTGCTGGGCAGCAACAGAGGAATGCGGTCGAGATGGTTGATTAGCATTTCATCGGTCAGGATCATCCGTCCAAATAACCATAGAGAAAGGAACTCAGGAAAGATTTCACCGAAACCTATCGCGTCGTTTATGTCTCTCGCCGGGCGGACAAACTTCAATACCGGATCGTAGTACGATCGATACACTTCTTCCGCCTTCGCGATGTACTCGTCAGAAATTCCATCGCTGATCCCGGCAATTTTCAGTTCCTTGATCACACGCAGCATCACGGCCAGGATGCCCTGGTTTTCGCAAATCTCCGAAGTTCCCTGGGGGAAATTGACGACATCGAGTTGCCCCATTACGAACTGCGCCCAGCAGACGCCGTCATGACGTCTGTCATAGGTCTGCAAGCAGTATTCAGCGGCTTTGCGAATCTTATCCATGGGCAGCTCGGTCCCAAAGCGCACGCGATTCCGCAGCGCCCAAATCAGCCAGAGGGGCGTTGAATCGTTCGATTTGCGTTCCAGGTTAGCCAGATACGGCTCGATGAGAGTGTTGATGGCTCCGTCCTCGCCTTGATTGGCTGCCCAAAGATTGAAAACGCCCTCGTTTAATTCACGGCTATAAATACCGTTTAGCGCGAAGAAGCTGTCGCGCGAATACATCTCTCCCGCCGCGCTGTACCAGATGCTGGGCGCGACCATAGGATGTTGATATTCCGGGGCGGCCGACCAACAGAGCATCATCAGGTCAGAGTAGAGTACTTTTTCGGTTTCGCCTCCGCGGAAGGCCAGACCGTCCGCTAGATATCGCTGAGATGCGAGGCGATAACCGCGAAGCGTGCCCGGAACCTCGTCATCCATGAAGATGAAGGACGTCTTTTGGCGCGCACGATCCATCTCGAGGCGATGATACGGCTGTAAGCACGTGACAACCCTGCTGAGTTGTAAATCCCGGAGTTCGATCTTCAGCGGGCGCTGAAAACGCTGTGCTTTTGTGTCCTGGTCTGATTCCGCCATGGAGATGTCGAGCACAGCGCTAGTCCCGAGCAGCGAGGGAATGAAAACATCAGTACGAAATTCCGACCAAGCTTCCGGAGATGGCGGAAGACGATCGTTGTATAAAGTGAGATTTTGCAGTTTATCGAATCTCTCATTCACATCCCAAAGTTGGACTGAGAACGATTCCTTTGCACGGTATTTGAAACGGAGTGAGTAGATTTCAGAGTCTTTGGCGGAAAATGGAACGATCGCGCCTGCCTGGGAATCGGGAAGAGACAGGACGGTTGTTCCGCTGTGCTCTTCCAGCCCCGGGTCTCCTCGTTTGTGCCAATTCGACGCCTCCGGCAACGACACCGCAGCGCCAGTGTCCTGATTTTTCTCCCGTACGAGTTCCTCGCCGAAGGTCTGGCTCAGGAAGAAACGGCGCTGCTCCCGATCATTTTGGCGGCAGACATAACAGAGGTTAATATCCGTAATTCGGTCTGGAGCTGGTTTCACAGGTTTTCCATCGCGCCGGATAATCCGGCTCCATCCGTTGCGATAGCCTGAATCCGTGAGCAGCCCGACGGTGACATTGTCATGCGATCGGAATCCGGCAGCCGGAAAATATTCATGCAAGGGCCCGCCCTTGCAGTTGAGCTGATCGAAGCTCCAGAAGGATGCCGGTGGCTCGAAAGGTTCGAGCGAATTAGTTATTTGATAGAACAAATCGTAGATATCCGCCTGATGCAGCCGGATCTGTTTTCGCACGACGCGCGGAGCAACTACCTGATACTCCACGTGCACAAAAATCGTCGCTTTCAAGTTCGGAAGCTGGCAGTTGCCTGCTAAACGCAGCTGCCCTTCACTTTCCGTGCACGAATTAGCCCGCCAGTGTTGTACACGGTCTTCGAGGCTATGATCGCCGTTGTGAAAAACCGCGGAAAACTCGCCTTCCCCACTGTGCCGTGCGACGTGGCGCCCGTCGAAGAGAATGTGTGCTTGGTAGCCGGCATGAGTGTCGCCAACTGCTTTCAAACTCACGCGGCCACCGGAGGAGTGCTCCGCCGCATCCCAGAATGCGCCTTGCGGAAGAATTCCCGCTAACCCAGTAGCGGCTGAACTTGCAATGAACTGACGCCGTGAAATCCTGGCCATTAAAATTTCCTTGAATTCGCGATGAAGCACGCAGCTGTTAAACGGCTGCTTGCAAGCTGCACGCACGTGGGCGCTCCGGGGCTCGAATTCCAGATCAGCTAAAGCCGAGCGCTTTCATCTAGCGAACCGCAGCAGACGCCACCCCGATGTACTTGTCGGCGCCGCCATAATAGAAAAGCCAGCGATTGCCGTCCGGCACCAGACCCTCGACAAACACTACGTTTGGAACTTGCCCAACCTTTTCCCACTCGTGGACGGGTTCAAAGATTGGTTGCTGGGACCGAGCGACCACCCTGGTGGGATCTTTCTTGTCGAACAGTACCCACCCGGTTCGATACACACTGTTATCGTCCGCTCCGTTGTAAATCAGGAAAACGCCGTTGTTGGTGATAACGGGCGCAGGCCCAGGCTCTACCACCTGCGAGTCGAACATTTTTGGGCGGCTTGCCAGTACGGGATGATCGAGCGCATCCGTCCAGTGACGGAGATCGTCGGAGTATGCAATCGACATCTGCGTCAGTTGATGCTTCCCGTCGGCCAGATAGTACATCCAGTACTTGCCATTAATTTTCCCCGGGACGATGGCTCCCGACTTTGTCCAGCCTACGTTCCACTTGCCCTTATAAGCCGGCATGATGACGCCCTGGCGTTTCCAATGAATGAGATCAGTGGATGTGGCCATGCATAGCTGCGCATCGCCGTGGGTCGGGCCTGTGGCATGCATGCCGCTACCGCCCTGATTATTGTAGCCAGTGTAGGTGAGATAAAATGTGTCTCCGATCTTCACTAAGCGCGGATCTTCAATACCCCCACCGGTTTCATATGGAGCTTCAGCGACCATGACTGGCTCGGGCCGCCTTACAAAATGGACACCGTCTTCACTCGTGGCGTAGCCTAGCGATGACTTGCCCTGATGGTCTTGAGCCCGATACAGCATTACGAACTTGCCGTCATATTTCGCCACGGTTGGATTAAATGTACCCGCGGATTCGAACCCATCGCCTTGAGGCGCGATGATAGGCATCTCGGAAATTCTGCTCCACCTTCCGAAGGGCAATGTGGATTGTGTGGTCGCCGCGGCCAGGACAAGCACAAGCAAAGTGCAAGAAATGATGCGCGCACCTGCACAAGCGAGAACCTTTGGCATGGTATATGCACCTCCTGCGGCGGCAGCATGTGCGAGACTGCACTGCAACCGCGTGTGTCGAAACATCAAAGCGCAAATCAGAAGTCCGCGACCAGGCGTAGGATTCCCTTCGCCGGAACATTGATGGTCTCGCGGACCGTCTCACCGTTCGCGCTCCAACGAACGGTAGCGCCTTGCGCCGGGGGTACCCTGAGCATTGCCGAGCGAGATTGTCCCGTAGGGTTGTAAAGAATAAAGTTGAGCTGTCGTGGTGGAAACTGCTGAGCGTCGTGAGTGTCGACTAGATCGAGGTTGACCATCATTATCTCGCGGTCACTGACCTGACCGAGAGCCTCAAACATGAGATACATCCAAATACACTCGCCCGCGCCGTAGATCTCCTTTCCCACATTGCCTGTTTGCCCTCCCAGTTCCAACGTTCCCAAGTTTTCAAATGGAATGCATCCCATGGTGACGTTTTGGCGGTCTTCTGAGCATTTTTCGAAAAAGCTGAAGTTGTTGCGCCGCTGCTGGTCCATAAAGCGCAGCAGGCCTTCCATGACGATTCCCCGTTTCATGATTCCTGTCCAAGGCAGAATCGCCTCGACGTTTTCCTTGAACGCAGGATAAAGAATCGAAGCGGCAGCCTGTACCATGCCGCGAATGTCGTGCGTTTTCTGGCTCGGATCGGAATACCAATAGAACATGCGCAGCTGTTCGTAGAGAAGGTACTTGGCTTCATCCTGCAATCCAAGTTCTGCCGCGGCCAGCGCACCGTAGGCGAGCTCCTGAGGTTCGTGAAATAGCCGCTCAGACGGAACCGTGCAAAGTGCCCGGATTGCATTCTGCGCTTCAGCGCGATAGGCCTGATCTTTCGTCAACCGACTCGCGATTAAGGCGGCCCACGCGTACAGGCCACCTATTGCGTAGTTAGTGCCCGCACCTTGAGCTTTTAAGTTCGAAACCTCGTAATAAATGGGGAAGAGATAGTCATATTCATGCGCCATCTTCTGCGCGGTAGCGAAGGCATCCAGAAAGTTGCGCTTGACTTGCTCCCGTCCTGCCAAGGCCCCGATCATCGGATATTTAATCAAGCCATTCTCGAAGGGATACCAGGAGTCGGCCCTCTCCTTCGGTGAACGAACAAAGTCATTACTAATGCTGTGCGTGTCCGAGTGATAGAAGCCTGGCAGGTCGTCCAAAAACTTTTCGCTCTCAGCCTGAAGAGTGGGGGAGGAGGGGTGCAAACGAAGATACAAAAGGGAGGGCCAGAGGACATCCGCCAGGGCCATCAACTCGAAATTGTTGGGAGGCTGTTTCCACAGCTGAGAGCTTTTCCGCACGTAGGCAGAAAGCCCGGTGTGGCCATTGGACTCGATCTCGGTTTCGGCCCGGTTTTGCAAGTTGGCGACTGTGCCCGCCGCAAAATCCTTCCATGTGCTGGCGCACTTTGGCCAGGTGAGCCGTTCCTCAAAAATCGGCAGCAACGCTTCCATCCACCGCGCGACGGCTTCCTGTTCGGTGAGCAAAGCAGGCACAGAACGCTGCATGAACCAATATGTGAATTTAACTTCGCCTGCGGGCAGCACATCGCCTGTAGCCTGATCGGCAATGAGACCAATCCCCAATCGTTGCGTCCCGTCGGTATGAATTCGCGAAATACTTGAGCAGCGGTAAACCAGGAAGCGTGGAAGATTTTGTATTCCCATCCAATCCATATCGCCGACGTCAAAAAACATCATGGTTTCGATACCGACATTCTGATCCAGCAAGTAGAGCGCCGGTAGATCGTTACCCCACGCGCCCAGCGAATTACGAGTTGGTTGCTGCAGTAAAACACGTCTCCAACTGCCCGATTGCCCTTCCATCAGGGTTGAGCTGGTGTTTAGCCAGATCACGATCTGCGGCTCAACCTGACTTTCCTGATGAAGCTTCATATCGCGAGGTAAGCTCAGCGTCGTGCAGAATCGAAACCAGGGATAATCCCCGCCCAGATTGTGCGCTGAGATATTGGCCTCCCAGTTGTAGGAAAATGATTCCCCGTGGAAATCTTCGGCGCCGGCCGACCCTGCGCATTTCAGGACCGAGCCGCTTTTTGAAATGCTCGATGCGCGAAGCGGGAATGAAGGGCCGGTCACAAGAGAAACGCCCGGCAGTGTAGCCGCCTGCCATTCATTCGCCACCCGAAGAAAATTCTGGAAGGCAAAGATCTCTCCTTCGGGAGAAACCCGCAGTTGCTGGCCGTCATTTTCAAGACTGGTAAACGCAGCGGGTTCGTTTTCTGCGGCCACCAGGGTCAGGCCTCGCAAACGCCTGCCATAGCGAGTACCTGCGGCGGTAGCCAGACAGGTCCTGATAAAGACACGGCGGTCTAGAGAGCTCATGTTGCTATGGGTAGGGTCGGATTCCGGCTTAGTACCCTACTGAGGAACAAGGTCCCCAGCAGGGATTTACGTCAATATTCAATTTTGAGCCCAAACTGAATGGCTCGTGGCCCTGAGGCGTTCGTGATTGCGCCGAAGCCGCAGGCAAACGCCTGCTGACAACCGGGACCACCAGCAGGTACAAACGGTGTTCCCAGTTGGGTAGCGAATCCTCCGGGCCCGCCGGGTTGCTGATAGATGTGGCGATTGAAGATGTCGAAGAACTCCGCCCGGAAATCGATCACCCCACGTTCTCCTATCTTGATTTTCTTGCCTATCGTGATGTCCTCATCGCGGCCACCGAACGTGCGAGCGCTGGCCAGAGTTCTTGGCTCATTGCCGAACGTGAAGGGAGCCGGCGCGGCAAAGGCATCTGAATTGAAGAACGGGGTAGTCAGCGGATTCAGGTCCCTGCCATTGGTCTGTTTGACTCCGGGGATAACATTCACGCGTGCGCTGCCCGTGAAGTGACACCCGGCGAAAAGCACATCGCCCGCCGTGCCTCCGCAAGGGGAGTACACCTCGGTCGGCAGCCCGGACTGATAAGTCAATATCCCAGACACGGACCAACCTCCCACAACGCGATCTACCGCCCTCCCGGAGTTCAATAGTTGCTTGCCACGCCCCATTGGAAGCTCATAAAAGAAACTGGCTACCAGTCTTTGCGGTGTGTCGAGCGAGCTTACCGACTTTTCCGCTCTGCGGTCGTATGAGTTCTGTCCAATCCAGGCGTTGGCCCCAACGAAGCCCTGAACCCCTGGGCCTTGGGAATCCGCGTCGGTAATGTTTTTCGAGACGGTATACGAGACGAGAAAACTCAACCCTTCCGCGAATCGTTTGTTCACTTGGGCCTGCATGGAATGGAAGGTTGAGTTGCCGGTGCGGTCCGGTGTGAAGGAGTTGTCTTCCTGATTGAAATCGCCGTACTGGGGGAAGGGGCGGATCGCCTGATTAATCGGTCCGGTGAAAGTTGGGTAAGGCAACTTTACGCCTGCGGCAACTGAATTTGGGCAAGTTGCTGCGGCCAGACAACTTGAATCCATAGTCAACTCGCCGCCGAGCGATAGATAGCTGGGGTTTACCTGATTGGGAATGATGTTCAGCGCCGGCAGATGAGTTCCCTTGGAACCCACATAAGCCACACTGGCCTCGAGGTTCTTCGCAATCTGTCGCTCCACGTCAAGGTTCCAGGATTGAATATCGGGGGGCCTCCCGCTGTTACGCGGAATCAGTATGACCCCACCATTTCCGTTTTGACCGTCAGGTGTGAATGGACCCGACACGGGTTGGATGTGTGGGAATCCGTTGTCGATCTGGAACGGTGCGCCGTTACCGTAGCTTAAGTTCTCAATGTTGAAGAATCCCAAACCGTCCTGATCGGCGTAGGAGCCTTCCTTGAGAGGTTCGTAATAGATGCCATATCCGCCCCTAAGGACGGTCTTGTCATTGATGCTGTACGCAAAACCCAATCGCGGTCCGAACGCTTTGGTGTAAGTATCCTGAAGGCGCGTTTTTCCGTTTCGGCCAGGACCGCTCCCATAATAGGTGTAGGCGCCCAGAATGCCTCCCGCACCGGGATTGGGAAGAGTGGGATCCACCGCGGAAAAGCGATCCTGCGCTTCCCGGGCGGGCAAGTCCAAGTCCCAACGCAGGCCATAAGTTAAGGTCAGCTTTGGCGTAACTTTGTAATTATCCTGGCCAAAAAGGTAGGAATCCTTGTAACGCGGGCCGTTGGTATGTCCGTAATTCAGTGTGCCATTATCGACCAGCCCGAATAAGGCACTGGCAACGGCGTAACCGCCCAGACCAGCCGCGTCGCCTGTGCTGCTTGTCTCGGCGGGAACAAAGTTAAACGCGCCTGACGCTTGCGTGAGCCGACGTGTGTTGAATTGCAAGTCATTGAATCCGCCTCCGAATTTCAGGGTGTGCTTTCCCCGGACAATGCTCACGGCATCGTTTACCTGATATACGTTGTCGGCAAACTGGGAGTCGCCACAGTTGTTCAGGATGCTTTGGTAGTCGGTTCCGGTAAACGCAAAACAGGGAAACGTCACCGGCGATACTCCCGTCACACCGATTTGCTGCGGCCAATTCTGACCTAGGCCGTTGGATGCTTCCGTTCTGAAGCGGCGGCTGAAACCCACCAGGAACTGGTTCACCACGGTTGGACTGAAGACGTAGTTGTGACTGAAGCGTGCGTAACGGGTGTCTTGTGGGGTTTGTGAACCCAGGAAAGGCGCCAAAATATCAGTGCCTCCGGTATTCGTATTGTCGTAGTCGAAACCAAACGAGAACCGCTGCTTGTCAGAAATGGTGTGGTCAATCTTCAGGTCCCACAAGTTTGCCGTCGTCCTGCTTATGGACTGGTCGAATACATTATTAGTCAATGATCCGCTGGTTGTCGGCAGCAGTGAGAATACCTTGGTCATTACTGCGCTGGGTGTGTAATCGGGGTCATTACTCAGAATGTTGCCGGGTATCGCATTGTGCGTAGTTGGGTCATAAAGCTGAATTCCAGGGAGCAACGCGGAAAAATCGCCGCTCTTGAAAGACTCGGGGATATACGAAGCCGGCCCGGAACTGCCAGTACGAAACCGGAATCCCTCGTAATCGAAGAAGAAGAAAGTCTTGTTCCGACCATCGTACAAATGGGGCAATAGCACCGGGCCGCCCACCGTAAACCCAAAATCGTTTTGTGTGTCCGGGGGCTTCGGAACAAGCGGAATCCCATTTGCTTGGTTGTAGCTGTTCTGCGTAGTCAGAGTCCAAGCATCCGCATCCAGGGCGCGGTTACGAAGATAATCGTAAGCCGAAGCGTGAAAGCTGTTCGTACCCGATTTCATGGAAAGGTTAATAATGCCGTCGCCCGATTCACCGAATTCGGGGGCGAAATTGCTCTGCAGGGTCTTGAACTCCTGTACTCCCTCCGGAGACACGCCTTTGTTCCATTGCGTATTTGGTGAAACCAGCGAAATCGAAACGCCATCGACGAGAATGTCCGTCCCGCCCATTTGCCCGCCGTTGAGCTTGAAATCATCCGACGAGTTGCTTCCGGGATCATTCGCCACATTGCCCACGAATCCTGGCACCAAGGTGATGAACTGAACTGGGTTGCGAATCGTGCCGGAGACCTCCAACGGAAGGTTATCCACCAGGCTGTTTTGAACGGTGGTGCCGATGTCGGAGCTTTCTGTTTGCAATTGTCCAGCATCGGCGGTGACGTTGACCGTCTCCGACGCCGAGCCCAGTTGCAATTTAAGGTCGAGAGCAACCGTGCTGGTGGTCGCAACTGTGACACCTTCCTGGGTGTATTTCTTCATTCCGTTCGCTTCCACCGTCACCGAATACCGGCCAGGCGGAAGGTTAGGCAGTGCATAAACGCCAGCACCCGTCGTTTTCGTCCCGTTCGTCAGCCCGGTGTCCATATTTCTCGCGGTGACGGTCGCGCCCGAAACAGCCGCACCGCTCGGGTCGACCACTGATCCTTGTATGCTTCCGTTCGTGGTTTGACTCAAAGTGATTGAGACTGAAATGGCGATGAACAACCCGCACAAAGAAAGCAGACGCAACAAGTGTCTCACTGCGGCCTCCCAGTTAACAGGTTTCTCTATTCTTTCGTAACGATCTACGGAAATTCATACGCTCGACAGAGCGAAGCCCCAAGGTGGTGATCGTAATATGAAACAATTATCCGACTGGAAGGAAAGGAAGTAGCTTGTGAATTCATAGTGATTCACATGGTTTTTAGCGCGATTAGCCAAAAGGCCAATCTTCCGGCAAGTTTCCCAGCGGGAAAGGCTTTCGAAGATCGTATCTCCCGACCAACCTCGACAACCATTGATTTCGCGGTTCGGTGTGGTACCATGCTTGCACTCGTTTGCTGGTGGTAGCCACGTTCCTTCCTCATCATGAGTACCCCGGCCCGGCACCCTGCGATAATCGATGATCCGGTCACCGACGATCGGTGGCAGCTGGTCCAGCGAATAGTATCCAGTCCACCTTTTCACAAGAGTGGCCGATTACGCGACCTACTCCTGTACATCACCGAGCAGACAATTCGCGGCTTCGCTAATGAATTGACGGAGCAGCATATCGGTGAAGCTGTCTTTCACAAAGCGGCGGGGTATAGCCCGCTCGAAGACAGCTCAGTTCGCGTTCACGCCCGGCAGCTACGCCTGAAGCTCCACGAGTATTTCGACGGGGTCGGCCGGGAGGAAGCCCTGGTTGTCGAGATCCCTAAGGGCGCCTACACTCCTATATTCCGGCCCGCCAAAGCGCAATTGCCCAGCGCCCTTCCCGCGCAGATTGAGCCCGTCACAACTCTGTTTCGTCGTGCAACGGTGCCCTGGATCCTGTGCGGAGCGCTGGCCATTCTTTTCGCTGCTACGGTTTTATTCAACCGCTTTGATCGTCCGGCCAGCGTTGCGGCAGCCAGTCCGGTGTGGCCCTTTTCCCAGATTTTCGACACGCGACACCAAACCGTTATTGCGGTTGCGGACGGAAACTATGGTATGTGGCGGATCCTCACGGGCGAGCGCGGTTCGCTTGAACAATACCTGAACCGAGACCTACCCCAAAAGTCGGCAACGCTTAAGTTCGGCGAGGCTGGCTCTCGCTTTGCGGATTACATTTCCAATTCCACGCTTACCTCATTTGCGGAACGTCGCGGATGCGGTTTCGCTGGTGAAGGTAGCGGGGCCCTTCCAGAACCTCGTTTCCGTGCGTTCCGCGAAGGACCTCAGAATACGCGATTTGGATCACGGGAACTATGTTTTCATCGGAAGCCCAGCCTCCAACCCGTGGGTCTCGCTATTCCAGGACAAACTGAACTTTCGCGAGAGCGAGGAGGCAGTCGGCAAAAGCGCAAAGGCGTTTGTGAATACGAAGCCGCTCCCCGGCGAGCAGGCGCAGTATCAGGGTTTGCGGTGGACTGGAACTGAGGGAGACGACTACGCGACCATAGCCCTTGTTCCTAACATGACCCGCGACGGCAGTGTCCTGATATTGCAGGGACTCCAGCAGGAGGGTACGGAGGCCGCCGGGCGGTTCTTGCTTGAGGCGGAGAACCGACATCAGCTTCAGCGATCCCTCGGCATTCCCGTCTCAGACAGCATTGCAGGGAACATTTGGTTTGAAGCCCTCATTCGGTCGCGGACAGTCTCTGGCGCGCCGAATTCCACTACTCTTGTTTCGGTGCGTCGTATTCAGTGAACTTCGATCGGCTTCCGCCGACCGGCTGAAGCCGGGGCGTGTCCAATTTCGTAGTAGACTGTCGCTGTTTTCTGAAACCGTAAACAGAGTGAAAGCCGTGCGTTGTGTATTGATGGCTCGTTCTCTATTACACTCGCGTTTCTCAGTGATCCTCTCTGCCGCCTTCGTCAGCGCAGTCCTCCTTTTCGGAGTGCTAGCTGCTGCTCAGAGTGATGTGGACACGCTTCTCCAGCAGGCACGCATCGCTGAGAAGGCCGGAGACTACGCCAGCGCCGCTCGCGTGTATCATCAGGCGCTGGCCGTTGTTCCTGGGAACCTCGAGGTTTTGAAGCGCTTGGGGATTTTGGAGCAAACAGAACTGAAGTTTGATGATTCCATTGTCCACTTTCGGCAGGTGGTCGCGCTCAACCCGAAGTACCCGGAAGTTAATTTTTATCTCGGCGTCTCCTACTTCGGGAAGAATGACTTTCGCGACGCAATCGACAGTTTTCAGCGGGAACTGGCGATCTCGAAACCCCACCCGCGTTGCCGCTACTACCTCGCGCTCGCGCTGCAATCGTCAGGCCGCACCGACGATGCGATCGCGGAGTTGAACCGGGCCCTGGCCGATAACCCGAGCGATGCCGACTCGCTCTATCAACTCGCCCGGTTACACAAGAACGCCTCGCTGCAAGCCATCGAGCGGTTGAGGGCTATAGACCCTGACTCGTTCCAGTTACACGCTCTCATCGGCGAGTCCTATGCTGAGGAAAAACGCTATCCGGAAGCGATCGCGGAATACCGCTCGGCACTCAAGAGAAATCCGGGTGCGGCGGGAATTCACTTTTCGATTGGCGTTGCCTATTGGGTTTTACACGAGCCAGACAAAGCTGAGCCAGAGTTTAAGGACGCGTTGAAAGAAAACCCTGATGACCCGATGACCAACTTGTATCTGGGTGACATCGCCGTGCAGAATCGGCGCTTTGATGAAGCGTTTACGTATCTGCAAGTGGCAGAAAAAGCGCAGTTGGATGTGCCGCAATTGCACACTCTTCTCGGCACTTGCTATCAGGCACGCCATGATCCTGAAAGTGCCAAGCGCGAATTATTGACTGCCATAAAAAGCGATCCCGCCGCGGCAGCGCCGCACTATCTGCTTGCGCAGGTCTACCGGGAGCTGCACGATCCAGACGCTAGCGCGCGCGAACTGAGTGAGTTTGACAATCTTTCGAAATCGGCTGCCGATAAGGCTCATGACCCACGTGGGGGCGCCCCCACGGAGTCGAAGTAGGTCGCTTGATAAACAGGCTCATCCGGTCTCCTGGCATGATTTCTCGCACCCGTTTGCTCTTGTTGTCGCTGGTCCTTTTTCCTGCGCCAATCGTTTTATGCCAAAGCTCAAAGTCGGCTCCAGCGGTCCAGCCTGGGTTCTCCGATGTAACGTCAGCGCTGGGAGTACATTTTCAGCATGTCGCCTCGCACACTTCCAAAAAATATCTGATTGAAACCATGGGTTCGGGAGTCGCCCTGTTTGATTACGACAACGACGGACGATTGGATATTTTTGCGGTCAACGGAGCGCTATTAACCGACCCCACGCCAAAGGGCACGATCCCGCAGAAGACGGGGCCGGAGCAGTGGAACCGACTTTTTCACCAGAAGCCAGATGGCACTTTCGAAGATGTAACCGAGAAGGCGGGCCTACAAGGTGTGGGCTATGGATTTGGGGTCGCCGTTGGCGATTACGACAATGATGGCTATGAAGATTTGTACGTGACCGGCTATGGAGGCAACAAACTGTACCACAACAACGGTGACGGCACATTCACTGACGTTACCGCACAGGCGGGAGTAGCGGGCGCTGGGTGGTCGACGAGCGCCGCCTGGGTTGATCTGGACAATGACGGCCTGCTGGATCTGGTCGTGCTCCGATACATGCAGTGGGATTTTTTCGATTTGTGGTGCGGCGAACGCAAAGAAGGATTTCGAGCTTACTGCCCACCGGATTCATTTCGTCCCATCAGTCCCCTCGTCTACCACAATGATGGTAACGGGCATTTTACAGAAGCGTCGCAGAAACTCGGGCTCTCAAAAGAGGGCAAGGGATTGGGGATTGCACTCGCAGATTACGACCGAGATGGGCATATCGATCTTTTCTTTGCCAACGATTCGATGCCGGAGTTTTTGTATCACAACACTGGGAACGGCACTTTTGAAGAGGTTGGACTGCGATCGGGCGTAGCGGTTGATGGAGAAGGCCGCTCTTTTGCCGGAATGGGAGTCGAATTCACGGACTACAACAACGACGGCCTTCCGGATTTGCTTATCACGGACCTGGCCGATCAAATGTATGCGCTATTCCGCAACAACGGCGACGGCACGTTTAGCTACGATAGTTATCCCTCGGGCCTCGGACGGATGACCTTCGCTCACTCCGGTTGGGGGGTGCGATTTCTCGATTATGACAATGAGGGTCGGAGAGGCCCGATCATCGCGCAGGGGCACGATCTGGACAACATTGAACTGACATTTCCCAACCTCCACTACCGCGAACCTATGCTCCTGGCGAGAAACACGGGCAAGAATTTCGTGGATGTTTCACAGGAAGCGGGGGCCGTGTTTCAACAGCCTTGGGTCGGTCGCGGTCTGGCGACCGGTGACATAGATAACGATGGAAGAGTAGACGTGGTCGTTACCACGAATGATGGCCCGATTCACGTGCTGCACAATGACACGAGAACATCGAATCACTGGCTGACTCTCACTCTGGTGGGCCACAAGAGCAATCGCGACGCGATCGGAGCAGGAGTCACGCTGGTCAGCGAACACGGCACGCAGTTCGCGACGGTGACGACCGCAGGTAGCTATTTGTCCTCCAGTGACAAGCGCCTTCATTTCGGCTTAGGGCAAGACACAACCGCGAAGTCGATTGAGATTCAGTGGCCGAGCGGTATCCGTCAGACCATCCAGAACGTGCGCGGCGATCAGATTCTTCACGTTGATGAACCTTCGGCACCGAGTGCCAAAGAAGAGCGCCATTAACGGGCGGGCGCTAAGGGCTTCCCACTTTCAGGCTTGATTGAGGTACCGGAACCTTCCTTCAGAGTGTCAATCGTATCCAGCGGAAGATCGTCATAGCGCTCAACCAGCCCGCTGGGCCAGCGGACGTCAACGGAGTCCACCTTTGTCGCAGAGCCAAGACCAAAGTGCACCCGAATATCGCTCTGTGAAGCGTAACTTGAACCGCTCCGCACTTCATCGATCATGCTTCGCTTGCCAACGATGACTGTGATCTTTGCTCCGAGACCGTCGCGGTTAGAACGTGTCCCGAGGGTTTTAAAACCGATCCAGTGGTTGGGAGATCGAACTGAATTCACCAACAAGCTCGGCTGGTCGTTCATGTTATTGATCACCACGGAAAGCCGGCCATCATTCCATAGATCGCCCACCGCTAGGCCACGCGCAGAAGAGACGGCGGTGATACCGAGGCCAGCGCTTGCCGATACGTCGGTGAACGTTCCATTGCCGTTGTTGTGATAGAGGATTCGCGGCTCTTTGAATTCGCCGCCGAGATGAAATTGCTCCACTTCCGGATAAACGTGCCCATTCGCCAGGATCAGATCTGGCCAACCATCGTTGTCAAAATCAAAGAACATCGTGCCCCAACCGAGATACTGGGTATGCGCGCCTAAACCGGCTGCATAGGTAACGTCGGTAAAGACTCCTCCCCCATCATTGCGGTATAAGGTTGGGGTATCGTCAGAAAAATTTGTCTTGAACAAATCCGGGCGGCCGTCGCCGTTGAAATCGGCGACCGTAATTCCCATGCCGGCCTGCTCCCGGCCGTCCTCGTTGAACGCGACGCCCGCCGACACCGCAACGTCCGTGAACGTGCCGTCGTGGTTGTTGCGGTAGAGAATGCTGGGCGCACTATCGCATGCGATGTAGATATCTGGCCAGCCATCATCATCAAAGTCAAGGGTGGTGACTCCCAGCCCGTAATGCCCTTCGGTGCGATCAATGTGGGCCTTGACGGTCACGTCTTCAAAAGTGCCGTCGCCGCGATTTCGATATAGAGTATTCTTCGCGCCACGCAGCCCTCGGGGTCCGCACATCACCGGCACACCTTTCCACACACAAGTTGACCGTTCTCCCGGTTTCGCAACCGTCGCTTGATCGAAATCAACGTAGTTCGCTACCACGAGGTCGAGATAACCGTCGCGATCATAATCAACGAAAGCGCAGCCTGTTCCCCAGGATCTTCCGGAACCCGCAACGCCAGCTTTCTCCGCTACCTCCTCAAAGACCCCGTTCCGGTTGTGGTAAAGTCGGTTCTTGCCGTAGTAAGTGATGTAGAGATCTTCCCAACCGTCGTTGTCGTAATCGCCCACGCACACGCCCTGCCCCCACCCTACGGCCGTGGCGAGCCCAACCTTGATGGTGACATCGGTGAACGTCCCATCGTGGTTGTTGCGATACAAATGGCCGCTCGGGCCATTGCCGCTGCCTGCCAGCTCAAGCGTAGTTCCATTCACAAAGAGAATGTCAGGCCAGCCATCATTGTCGTAATCAAAGATGGCTACGCCGGCGCCGGTGGTTTCGATGATGTATGTTTTTGTATTCACGCCCCCGAAAATGTCAGTCATTGTCAGGCCGGCTTTCGAGGCGATGTCCTCGAACTGGGCGAGCGGTGGAGAATCCTTCGGAGGAGGCGGGTTGTTGATCGTCTGGGCGGTTGCAGCAAGACCTGAGCAAATCAACGCGAACCTCAAAGCAGACAATACTCGGCGCGCAGAAGTAGAGAATCGGCTAACCCTATTCATGAGCCCTTATCGGAAAGATGCAGCCTGTTCAAAGCGGACAAGCGTTTCTGTTGCTTTCACCTTAGCCCGAAACTGGTTGATTCGCAAACCGCGCGAACACGAGGCGATTATTGTCCGGCGCGTTCAGGAGGACTTTGCCATTCCGGTAATATGAAGTCGCCCAAGAGGTCATTCTGAGGGGCAGGCTCCTTTTCCGCGGTTTCGTGCGAATATCGCGAGGCCGCCTGAGTGTCCCCTGCTCGGCGATATGCTTGACTCAGTAAACGTTGCGCCTGCACGTTACCGGAGCTGAGTTGGAGGCACTTCTGAAGTTCAGCGATCGCCTCATTATTATGACCAACCAGCAACTCCGTTTTTCCCAAACCCAGGTGAGCTTCGGAGCTGCCGGGATTGAGCCGAATGGCGTCCCGAAAAGCGGAGATGGCTTCGGCTGGACGAGCGGCCCGATCCAGCGCCAATCCTTGAAAATAGCTAATGAGAAAGTTCGGTCCCAACTTTTTCCCGGCGGCTGCAAGTTCGGAGACGGCTTCTTCTGCCTGGCCGGTTCGCAGGAGCACTTGCGCCAGTCCGACGTAACTGGTCGGCAGCGGATCCCCCGCTGCCACCAGCTGACGGAATACGCTCTCCGATTCCGAATAACGATCGCTGGACAAATACGCAGCTCCTAAACGCAGATGGAGAGCGTAGGACTCGGGGTTCGAGTTAAGGGCTTTCTGAGTGGCGGAGATCGCTTCGGCGAGGCGGTTTGATGCCATGAGCTCACGTGTCAGATTCAGCCAGTGTTCTTCTCGATGGGAATCAAGCTTTGCTGCCTGACGAAAGGCGTCAACCGCAGCATACGATTGACCGAGACGCGCCTTTGCGATGCCAACTAGCGACCATGCCGAGGCCGATTCCTCACCAGTTGCTCCGGCAAATTGCGGCGCTTCGATTAGCATTCGACTCTGCGCGGCGGCTTTCTCGTAATTCCCCGTCATGAGATAAGACAAAGCTAGATCCAACTGAGCCCAGCGCGGCCCGGCGGGATTTTTGCGCTCGCTCAATCGGCGCAAGAGGTCGATTGCAATCGCATTGTCGCGATCGGAAAGCAGAAACCAGGCAACAACAGCAACGTCACCGTCGCTGAGCCGCATAGTCGATAGGCGATCGATGACTTCGCGGGCCTTCTCCTGCCGCCCAAGCGCGAGATATCCATTTGCGGCTTCGATAAGGAATTGAGGATCCTCTGGCCACCCCACCCCAGAACAATCCAGTTCGTGAAACGCACTTTCGTATAAGCCGGCATTGAGTTGCACTCGTCCGAGGTAGTAGTGCGCGAACGAATCATCAGGAGCGAGTTCCAAAGCCCGTTGTAAATGTGCACGGGCGCTTTCAAGATGGTGTTCGGTCCAGTCAAGAAAACCCAGGTTCTTGTAGCCATCCTCAAGCTTGGGATCTAAGCGGATGGCCTCCCGATACTCGTCCGCTGCTTCGCTGTTTCGTCCCAAACGCACCAGCACTATTCCGCGGAAGTTTCGAATCTGTGCATCCGCCGGTTGGCCACCTTCCGCAGCGGTGAGATATCTGAGCGCTTCCTCGGGGCGATTATCCTGAAGCGCTTTGAGCCCCTGCTGCAGAGAATCGCTCTCGCCGGTCCGAATGGACGCATCAGATTTTCCCTGACTGGCAAAACCAGTGCCAGGTACGAGAAAAAAGAAATGCGCAGCGAGACCGAGTGAAAGCAGGAATTTAGAGATCAGCGTTTGCGGGCCGTGTCGCATTGGCTTTCGATATCGTCTCGCGATTCGAGATCGTGAGAGTCCCCCTCACCCCAATCGGCAGCTCCTACGGATGCGCCGAAGATGCACCCTCGATTTGATTCAGCCGTTCGGTTTGCCTTTCGAGTTTAGCGTGCGATTCGCGGTTCAGCGAAGTAGAGATCTCGAACTCGTGTGCCGCGTTCTCCTTTTGCCCTTGTGCTTGATAAACCCTTGCCAACTTGTAGTGCACCGAGCCATCCTGATCCCCAGGTATTGCAGCCTTGAATTCCGCTTCTGCTTTCGCGTAGTCGTGAAGATCGGCGTACGCTGTCCCCAAATCACGGTGAATATCTGGATCCCCTGGCTCAACCTCAACGGCGCGCTTCAAGTACGGGAGAGCCTGTTCCGGTTGGTGCTCGAGCAAGTATGTGTTGCCAAGGTCATGAAGCGCGCCCGCATGCCGGGGATTCAATTCCAGCTCCGCGTTCAATTCCTTGCGGGCTTCATCCGTCTTAAGGTCTTTCCACAGCAGATGGCCTAAACTGTAATGCAAGTTTGGCACGGAGGGTTTCATAGCAACGGCTGTGCGATACTCTTCGATCGCTTTGCCATCATTTGCCTTCGCAGCCTCGAGATCCCCCGTCAACTCATGCACGCGATATGAATTCGGATCTGCTTGATAAAGCCGCAGGTAAGCTTGGGTAGCCAATTTTTCGAAGCAGCGGGCACGCCAATAGAATGCCGGCGGAGAGTGCTGATTGGACAGCCCGCTGAGGGCCTTCAGAGCCCTCTCATATTCTCCGAGCTCGAAAAGTGCTTGAGCAACATGAATGCGAAAATCGCCCGCTGAATGCGGCGTCAACACCTGTAGCAAGCACGCTGAAACCCTGGAGTACTGACCGGCATCCAGCGCTTTCACCACGTCCCGTTCTACGCAGTCCCTGGCGACAGTCGCTTTCACGGACTGGGTCGGTTCCGTGTCATCAGTAAGTGAGCTGCCATTCTGCGCCGCCAGAAATGCGACTGCCAAATTGGCAGCAGCATCGTGACGCGCATGAATCTGGGGAGCAACGGACTGAAGCCGCTGGCGCAATGAGTCCGGCAGCTGATCGAAGGCGCCCTCCCCAAATCCAGTCTCATATACGCCCAACACACGCTCGGTTCGGGGTCTGTCCATGCTAAGCGCCCGGGTCCAATCTTCGAGTGCCGCATCCGTGTCGCCTTGGATCAGCTTCACTTCGCCCCGGCGGACAATTGCGCGCAAGTCGTCAGGACTGATCCGCAACTCCTGCTCGAATTCCGGCGCCGCCTGGTCGAGTTTGCCCGCGTGCAGCAGGACCTCGCCTAGCCGCACATGCAGCTCGGGGCGGTTTGGTGTTAGCGCCAGTGCATTCTGGAATCGAATGACCGCGAAAGACCACTGTGTTGAGGACGAATAACTTTCGGCCAGCAATTGCTCGGACCACGAGGAAGCAGGAGCGGCTTTTTCAAGTCTAGTGACTTCTCGCTTACCCAGCGTCTCATAGGTATGGCCGAGCAGATAAAGCATATCTACGTCATGCGGTTGCAAGCTGAGAGCATGTTTCAGAGTCGCAATTTCGGCCTGATAATCACCCGAGATTTCCTGCGCAGTCGCCAACCATGACCAGATATCGGGCCGGTTTGGTTCCTGACGCGAAGCGGCCTTCAGATACGGGATCGCTTTTGCCCCATCGCCACTCTTGCAGTAGTCAACTCCAAGGAAGAAATTTGCGCCCGCCAGTGTCGGCTTGATCTTCAGCGCAAGACGGAATTCTGCCATGGCTTCCGGGGTACGGTCCTGAAGCTGATACAGTAGGCCAAGATTCATGCGGACTTCGGCGAAGTTGGGGAGTTCAGCCAGGACGGCCCGGTATTCGTGCTCGGCGCCAGCATAGTCACGTCGCTGCTGTGCCACTTGCGCCGCAGAGAAGTGAGCGCGGACCGTTTCACTGAGAGTGACCTCCGGTGCTGTGCCTTGCGCAGTTAATTGGCCCCAACACGCCGCCAAAACGGTCACAAGCTGAAGCAGGGTCCGACAGCTACGCGGCAATTTATTTCCACCAAGAGGTAGGGAAACCGACCCACGCATATCCGCATAATAACGCCCATTCCCGTGCGAAGAAAGTGTTCAACGTTGAGGTGGCGCAGGTATTGCGACGTTTAGCCTTGCAAGGAGTGGTCTCCGTGCCTCGTGCTGCCAAGGCAGTGAGCGATCTGCTGGATCATACGTACCGAACTGCGACGACGCCTGTACACTGTGTCTTCATCCAGACAGCCAGAACGCACCGGTGCAGTATATACTCCCGCACCATCGGGGACATGCAAAAACAGCTAGAAACCTGGGATTTTCAGCAATGACACCCGAAACGGGCTCGTTATTTCCAGCCACTGAGCGGGAAGCGAATCGAGAAATCCCGGAACGGCGCTGCTCGTGTTAAGCCGACAGGTTCAGCCACAGCGCGAGCCGAGAAACAATTTTGATCGAATGGCATGCTGCCCTCCTCTGCTGGTGGCTGAGCGATTGCTGCGCGGACTGCTCTGTGATATTTTCGCGGTCACGATGAAGCTGGCCTTCAGCCCGCCTATTCTTCTCGGATTCCTATGATCAGAACTACTCTTGTCGCCGGATTGATGGGTTCGCTGGTGTTGCTGCTGGCGGCGCCCGCCCACGCGCAGCTCGACTTTTTCTCCAAAGACCAGCGCATTGAATTCACGCCGGAATGGCAGGGTGACCGGTTTCCCGACGGTCGTCCCAATGTTCCGGATTCGGTGCTGACTCGTCTGAAAGACGTCACCGCGGACGAGGCCTGGGACATCTTGCAAGATGCCGGCTATCGCAACCAGTTCGAAAGCGGCTGGAAGGTGATTAATCCCGGAGAGCGACTTGTAGGCCGAGTCGTCACGGCCGTCTTTATGCCAAAGCGCCCCGACGTAGATTCGGTGATTCGCAAGAACGGCAAGAAAGAAAATCGCATCGGCGACGAGAATTCCTGGATCATCGACATCTTGAAACCAGGTGACGTTCTGGTCGTAGATCTGTTCGGAAAAATCCGCTACGGCACGATCGTCGGTGACAATCTCTCCACCGCTATTTACGCCAAGAGTCACAACGGACTGATCGTGAACGGAGCGGTGCGGGATGTCACCGGCATTCAGAAAATTCCGGGCTTCCAGGTCTACACGCGCGGCGTTGACCCCTCGGCCCTCGAGAACGTGATGCTGACCGGAATTAACGTCCCCATTCGCATCGGAGATGTAACCGTGATGCCGGGTGATATAGCCATCGGAGATCCCGAGGGGTTAACCTTCGTTCCGCCGCAACTGGCGGAGAAAATAGGCGACGACACCGAAATGGACCACCTGGTCGACGACTGGGGACACATGATGCTTCGCGAAGGCAAGTACACGCCTGGCCAGATTGACGCCAAATGGACGAAAGAGATTATCGAGCAATTCAATGCCTGGCTGGAGGAAAAAGGGTCCAAACTCCGCATGCCGGAGCGCTGAATCGCGCGCTGAGTCTGTCGGGCCCCTGCATTTCTTCCCAAAGATTGCCCTGAATCCATTCCTCAATGTGCGTCTTTTTCGCTACGCAGAGTGATCCCGCAAAATTCTCGATAGTTGCTCGGCAACGACTTCATCCTCGCCCGGTTGCAACATGAACGAGTTCATGGTCAGCCCAGGCCGTTCTTCACCGCCTCCCATCACGATAGACGGCTTCGAACTGCGCAACAATTTTGAAACTTGCCCCGGCGTCAACGAAACGCGGGCCGGGTCCCATGTGATGCTCATGTGCGGCACATGATTGGCAATGTCAGGGACGAAGAAGGACGTGCTGACGCCCGGAACTTTCGTGATTTCGCGGGAGATTCCTTCCAGCCGATTCTGCCATTCCTGGGCCAGAGCCTCATGATCTTCGGCAAGAAAAAGTTCGAGCGCTTTGACCATGCCCACAATCTCTTCTTTCCCCACTTTCTGGCTGCGGCCTAGCGTATCCTCATGCGGACTGTTGTTGAGCAGCGCGTTTGCCACCATGTCTTTGCGCCCAATCAACATGCCAGCGCATTGCGGCCCGCGAATCGCCTTGCCTCCGCTGAAGGTCACCAGGTCGTAACCCATGTTGGTGTAGTCCGAGAGATGAGAGACCGGTGGAGTATCGGCGGCGGCATCGTTCATGCAGGAATGTTAAACTCCTTCGCCAGCTTGACCCACTCGTCCACTTTGATTTGTCCAGCGGCATTGGCAAAATTCGAAAAATGCATCACCGCCGTGCGCTCATTGACGGCGGCCCGCAATTGATCAGTCGTTTCGATCTCGACCAGTTTGATTCCCGTGGATCGTAGCTGATGATCGAAAGGGTTGCGATGCGACTTCTGAATGATCACTTCCGACTTCATCCCGGTCAGGTCGGGCAATTGTCGGATCAAGGCCTCGTTCCCGCCCGTCAGAATGCCTGCCAGTCCCGATTGAATCGCCGCCGCCGCGCCCGAAGTCACCAGCGCGGTGTAGCCGTCCGGCAGTTTGAGCATTTCTGCGATACGCTTGCCCGCAGCCACCTCTAACTCCGGAATGCTAACAAAGTGGCGCCCGGCCATGGTCATGACCGCTTCGAGTTCCGGGTGAGGAAGAGAACCGCCCAGCATGGTCATGGTTCCCTCACAATTAATCACAGTCGTAACCCCGAGTTCCTCGTAAGGGTTACCGGTCTTTCCAAAACCGCTCACGGGCGCGCCTGCGCCAGCTGTGCGATTCCTGCCAAAAAGCTTGCGCGGCGCCAGGATCGAACTGGAGAACATCGAACCGGACAAGACCGAACCAGCAATCGCCCCCACCGTGCTGAGAAAACCGCGGCGGTTCCACTTCGAGTTGAGTCGCATGAACGACGCTCCTTTGCCGGTCACTTGCCGGTGACTGCGGCGATGCAATTGATTTCCACCAGCGAATCTCCTGGCAGCGCAGCTACTGCGACGGTTGTGCGCGCTGGGCCGCCATGGGGAAAATAGGTCGCGAACACTTTGTGCATTCCATCCCAGTGTTCAATCTTCACCAGGTAAACATTCAATTGAAGAATGCTGCCCATGGTTCCTCCGCCAATTTCCACATGCTTCTTGATCTTATCCATGACCATGGTGGTGTGAGATTCAATCGTCCAGTCCTTGGAATCTCGCGTATCGTGGGCGCCTTGCCCCGAAACATAAATCAAGCCGCGGTGGATAATCACCGGCATGATGACGTCTTTTTCGCTTCCCGGCTGGCCTTCGCTATTGAGCTTGCGGATTTCATCCGCTCCCTGCGGGGCGGAACTCCGAGCCAAGGCATGGTTTGGCGATACAGCGGCGATAACGCCCAAAGAGGAAAGCGTTGAAGCGATGCGAGCGGCAAACGCTCTGCGAGTGAATGTCAGATTCATGTATGTCTCCCTTCATTAGTCGCCGAGATCCTTGTGCGATCAAGGCAATGCAAAACTGAAAACGTCGCTACCCGCAGCAATCGCCGCATAACTGTTTCCCGGCAATTCTACAGTCTGCCAAACTTCTTGACCGCCTCTACGATCGATTTCATCTGTTCGATCACGGGATACATTGAGTGCTCCTTGAAATCCATCTGTTGCGCCAGGGCGAGCACTTTCTGGGCCTCGGCCTTCGGGACAACCACGACCCCATCGCTGTCTGCCGCAACGATATCGCCTGCATTCACCGTTACGCCGTCGCAGACCACCGGAATCTGGGATCCTGCGAAGCGATAGTGATGCACCGAAGTGGAAGGCACGATACCCGTCGCGTAAACGGGGAATCCGATCTTGCGCAAATAAGCTACATCGCGCACTCCACCATCGATCACCGCGCCGGCATACCCGCGCGCCGCCATCGCCGTGCCCATGAGTCCGCCCATGCCTGCGATATCTTCGCCGTCTTCGACCACCATCACATAAACAGAATCGGCGGAGCCCTGATCGATCGCTTCCAGCATCCCGTTCAAAGCGGTGGGATCATTGTTGCCTTCGTCCTTCTTCAGTTGGACCGTCCGCGCAAAGCCGGCGAATTTGGTGGTAAAGATGGGATGCATGCGGTGGCTCATGTACATGCGCTTGCCCGTCAGTTGTTCCAGCGCATCCGAAACCGAAGCTACTTCGACGCGACGATAATCTGCGATTAAAGCGTTGTCGGAATGCGGTGCGGTTGCTCCAGACTGCGCTTTTAGCAGTTCGGCGCCGCAGAAGATAGCATACAAAGCCCCAATAGATAGAAGGGATGCAATTGCGTGGGATTTAGCGAACCGGCGAAACTTGTTCATTATGTCCTCCAGGCTGTATATATGTGCGCGGACTCTAACATGGTTCTCTGCCATGCGGAAGGGTCAATCCATTTGTCGCACAAGGGGAACAAAAATGAAAAGCACGATACGTATCGGAACTGCTCAGCTGTTCATGTCGGCCATTGTCATTGCACTAATCGCGGGCGCTGCGGCGCAGCCGAGCCTTGCCCAGGAACGAAAAGCAGTGAATTTATCATCTACCAGAGGACTGCCTTTCAGTGACGGAATCGTCGCCGGAAACACGCTGTATATCGCCGGCCAGGAGGGTACGGATGCGTCCGACAAACTGGTGGCAGGTGGGATTGGTCCCGAAACTACTGCGGCGCTCGCGAATATCCAGAAGGTTCTCCAGGCTGCTGGCTTCGAACTGAAAGATGTCGTCAGCGTCACAGTGTATCTCGCCGACATTCATGAGTTCCCGGACATGAATAAGATTTACAAGGGCGTCATGCCCGATCCTAAACCAGCTCGCGCGACGATCCAGGCAGCGGCTTTGGTCAATAACGCTCGAATTGAAATCTCGGCAATCGCCGTGAAACAGAAATAGCTCGCGCGGTGAGGTTAAACTCAGCCGCTCCTTCACGAAAGAGGCATTCTTATGAATCGCAGCATGAAAGTCCTGCGTACGCTTGTCGTCGCCGCTTCGCTGCCGCTTGTGCTTGGAGCGTCAGATGCACCCGGCGCGCCTCGAGAATTTAAACTGCAAGCCGAATCGCCCAAGTTCTGGGATGTGGTCGATCGCAAAGCTAAACTGACTCTCGTGGCCACGGGCTTCGGCTTTACCGAAGGTCCGGTCTGGGACGAGGCGGGATTCCTGTATGTGAGCGACGAGACCATTAACAAGATCTTCCGCCTCTATCCTGATGGCAAAAAGGAGGAGGTGATTGCGCTCGGCGATCCCGACGGCAATACCTTCGACCGCCAGCATCGGTTGATCGACTGCGCCAGCGTGTTGCGCGCCGTCATCGAAGTAACTCCCGACGGAAAATACAAGATCCTGGCAGATCATTACGACGGCAAGAAACTGAATACTCCCAATGATGTGGTCGTTGGTCCGGATGGCGCGCTCTATTTCACCGATCCAACCATGGATTTCGAGCCTGGAGCAAAACAGGAATTGCCGTTTCAGGGTGTCTATCGCCTCGACGCTAAAGGCAACCTGAAGCTACTCACCAAAGATCTCACTCAGCCGAACGGTCTCGCCTTTTCTCCGGATGGCAGGCACTTCTACGTCGACGACAGCGAAAAAAGAAATATTCTCGTGTACAACGTCGCTGCCGACGGAACCCTCGCCAACGGCCGCGTCTTCGGCGAAGAGCCAGGCGGGAAGGACGATGGGGTGCCCGATGGAATGAAAGTGGATAAGAACGGGAACATCTTTGTCACCGGGCCCAAAGGCATATGGGTCTGGGATGCAAGAGGCAATCATATTGGAACCATCGCCATGCCGGAGCAACCCGCGAACTTGAACTGGGGCGACAAGGACTATCGCACGCTCTACATCACCGCGACGACATCGGTGTACCGGCTGGAGATGAAGACGCAGGGCTTCGTGCCCTATTGAAGTGCGCGGCTCACCGCGCTAAGCGCCAACCACGACCTCGGACTCATTAATCAGCGCTTTCTGCAGCGCCGGGCTCAGGAGCGAAGCAGATTTCTTGTCGAGATAGACGGTCACGTTAGGATGTGTGCGCAGAATGGACGCGGGCACCATAGGGCTGATCGGGCCCTCAACGCAAGCCTTCACAGCCTGAGCCTTCTGGACGCCGGGTACTACCGCCAGTATCTCGCTGGCTTTGAGGATCTGGCGCACCGACATCGAGATTGCGCGCTTCGGTACCTGGGAAATATCGGCGAACCACGCCTCCCCTACCTGCTGCTGGCGGCAGGCTTCATCCAGATCTACGAGAATGTAGGGTTCCTCAGTCTGGAAGTCGGCGGGAGGATCATTGAACGCGATGTGCCCGTTCTCGCCGATGCCAAGAAACGCAATATCTATGGGTGCCGATGCCAGATGGGCGCCTGCTTGGCGCACGACCTCCAATGGGTCAGCGGCGTCCCCGTCGAGCAGATGGTAATGGACAATTCCGGTTTTCTGCACCAGTTGTTCCAGCAGCATTTTGCGGAAACTTCCCGGATGCGTGACCGGCAAGCCGAGGTATTCATCGAGATGGAAAACTTCCACGCGGGGCCAGTCGATCCCCGGGGCCTTGGTCAAAGCCTGCAGAAATTCGAGTTGCGATGCAGCCGTCGCCGCAATGATCCGCGCATGGCCACGCTCGGCAATGGCGCGGCGAATCGCAGCCGACGCCTGTTCGGCGGCCGCTTGCCCCAACCCGATTCGATCACTGAAAACTTTGAGCAGCATGAAGAAAGCTCCGGAGGCAGCGCAGGATTTCGCGCTACTGAGTCGGCAAATTATACAAAAGAGTGCGGCCAGGGAGATCCGAAACAGAATCCGAGTTTCGTTCCGTGAAAGCGGTTTCCTTTGGTCATGGCAGCAGAGTTGCAACTTGATGTATGACTCTTGATGCGCCTACGCTCCAGGTCTCCGAGGGCCAAACATGCAAAATAGCTTATCGCATTTCCCCAGACTGATTCGCAGCAGCATACTGAGCGCAATGGTCGCCATGCTAGCTGCGCTCGCATGTCCCAGGCACGGAGTTGCGCAGACCGTCCTCGTCGACGCAACTCCTAGCCACGTCGTGAACACCTTCAGTCCGCTTTACGCGCTGGGATCGACCGTAGACCGCGTACCCAGCAACGCCACCGACGTATTTTTTCGACGGGATCAGATCAAGCAGGTTCTTTCCGCCGGTTGGGGGGGCATCAGTTACCGAGAGAACACGGATTTATTTGTGCAAGCCTGGCATTGGAATCCCAAGGGCACATGGAGCGATCCCGCGGGGACGGGATACTTCACGGGCGACGCCACTCCCACAAAAGAAATGATCCGTCACTCCTACGGCTATTCACTCCGTCATCGTGGCTTCACCCGGAACGGCGGAACAGAATTCGACGGCTTCTCCCGCCTCGACGACGGAGATTCGCAGTCATATTGGAAAAGCAATCCCTACCTCACAAAGGAGTTCACAGGAGAGGATGATTCTCGCCATCCGCAATGGGTGGTGATCGCTCTTGACAAGAAAGAAAACGTCAACGCGATTCGCATCGATTGGGCGGAGCCTTATGCTCAAGTCTACGAAGTGCAGTACTGGGTTGGGGACGGCGATGCCATGGATGATCAGGACAAAGGATCATGGAAGCCATTCGCATCAGGAATGGTGAGCGATGGAAGAGGCGGCAGCGTTACGCTGCGTCTCGATTCTTCCGCGGTGACGACAAAATATGTGCGGGTGCTGATGACTCGCTCCTCGAATACCTGTGACACTCACGGTTCCAGCGATCGGAGAAACTGCGTCGGCTATGCGATTCGTGAGCTTTACCTCGGAACCCTCGATAGCAACCACGAATTCAAAGATATTCTTCATCATTCGCCCGATCAGAAGCAGACACTGACCCTGTGCTCGTCGGTCGATCCGTGGCACGAGCCTTCTGACCTTTATCTAGCGCCGGATCGCATGGAATCGGGAGATCAGCCGGGCTTTGACCTGTTCTTCACCAGCGGAATCACCCGCGGCCTGCCTGCCATTATTCCCGTCGCCATGTTGTACAGCACTCCGGAGGACGCCGCGGCGCAAATGATGTATATCAAGAAACGCGGCTATCCGGTCTCGTACATCGAGATGGGCGAAGAGCCCGACGGGCAGTACATGCTGCCCGAGGACTATGCCGCTTTGTACTTACAGTTCGCCACAGCTCTCCACCAGGTGGATCGGAATTTCAAACTGGGCGGACCTGTCTTTCAAGGCGTCACCGAGGACATCAAGGTCTGGCCCGATGCGCAAGGCCGCACTTCCTGGCTCGGCCGCTTCCTCGACTATCTGCGGGAGCATGGACGTATTCAAGATCTCGCCTTCATGTCGTTCGAGCACTATCCGTACGACGGATGCGACACGCCCTGGGAGGATCTTTATCAGGAACCGGAGTTGATCACTCACATCATGAAGGTCTGGCGCGATGACGGCTTGCCTTCCGGGATTCCGTTGCTCGATACCGAAACCAATGATCACGGCGGAGAAGCCGCGGTCGACATCTTCGGTGCTCTATGGCTGGCGGACTCCTTTGGTGGATTTTTGAGCGCGGGCGGAAAATCGACGCATTATTATCACGCTCTACCCTACTCACCACCTCATCCCGCTTGCGCCAACAGCTGGGGGACCTACCACATGTTCATGGTGGACGATCATTACCAGATCCGGCAGAAGACTTCGCAATTCTTCGCGGCGCAACTCATTACGCAGGAGTGGGCCGAACCCAAAGATGCCGAGCACAGGCTTCATGCGGCTTCCAGCGATGTCAAAGACTCCGCCGGACACTTGCTGGTCACGGCGTATGCTCTGCAACGCCCGGATGGTCAATGGTCGCTGATGCTGATCAACAAAGATCACGACCACCCGCATTCAGTGCGGCTTGCGTTTCATGATGCCGACGCCAACCGCGACATCTATTTCCTGGGGCCGGTCGCGATGATCACATTCGGCAAGACGCAATACCAGTGGCACCCCGCAAGAAAGAAGGGCTACGCTGATCCGGACGGTCCGCCCGCATCCGCGCAAGTCGCAGGCGGGGAGAACGCCCAGTACAACTTACCCGCAGCTTCTGTCACTGTCCTTCGCGGAAGACTGGCAGCGGTAGCCAAGTAAGCGCGACAATTCATTAGTGAGGAAGCGAGAAGCTGAAAACGTCGCTTCCGGCGGCGATCGCCACGTACTGCACCCCATCGACCTCGTAACTCATCGGCGAAGCGTGGAAAGTCTGGCCGGTATTGAATTGCCAAAGGGCACGGCCAGTTCGCGCTTCGACTGCTTCCAGTGCTCCGCTATCGTTCGCGAAGAAAACTAAGTCACCCGCCGTTGTGATCGTTCCGCCCCAGGAGTTTCCGCGGCCGAGTTGGGGATAGCGCCAAACGATCTTGCCTTCGGTCACGGAGTACGCCAACAGAACCTTTTGAGCATGGTCGTCGGTTGCAAGCTTGGTGCCCGTTCCGTAGTAGGTTTCGCCTTGGGTGAATGGTTGTGAGTGAGCGAGGAAGAGACTGCAGCTTTCCAGCGCCATGACGTAGAAGAATCCTGTGTCGGGATTGTAAGACGGCGAAAACCAATTCGTGGCTCCCTCGATGCTGGGACAAATCTCGGTGCCCGGCGCGCTCGGCACTCGTCCCGACAATACGGGGCGACCGGAGGCGTCAATTCCTTTTGCCCAGTTCAGCTTCTCAACAAACGGCGTTGCATTGAGGAACTTTCCGTCGATCCGGTCGAGAACGTAAAGAAACCCGTTACGGTTGGCTTGCACCAGCAAATCACGGGTTCGGCCATTCACTTTGCCACTCAATAGTACCGGTGTTTCGTTGGCGTCGTAGTCGTACAGGTCGTGGGGAGTGAACTGGAAGTACCACTTCAACGCGCCGGTAGTGGCGTTCAACGCCAGGACACAGGCTGTGTACAGGTCGTCTCCCGGTCGGGAATCCCCCACGAAATCGGGAGCCGCATTGCTGGTTGTCCAGTACAGTGTGTCGAGTTTTGGGTCGTAAGTACCGGGCATCCACGTCGTGCCTCCGCCATGGAGGTAAGAATCACCCGGCCAACTGGAAGAGCCAAATTCGCCCGGCCCGGGAATGGTCCAGAAACGCCATTTCAGCTTGCCGGTCACGGCATCGTAAGCGGCGAGGAAGCCGCGGACACCGGAGTCGCCGCCGGAGGTCCCGACGATCACTTCGTCTTTCACAATCAGCGGAGCGCTGGTTGCGCCATACTGTTTTGCCTTGTCAGCGTACATTACGTCCCAAAGCAGAACGTCCAGAGCGCGCGTCGAGACAAAGCAAATGCGCGTCGTCGGTCTCCATATAAACGAAGTTCTTCCAGACTCCCACTCCGCGGTTGTGATGAGCTGCAGCATCATCCAGCAACCCAGTGCTCACCGGCCGTTCGTGATGCCAAAGAACCCGGCCGGTCCGCGCGTCGAGCGCATACGCATCGTTGGCGGAGGTCACATACATTACGCCCCTGATGACCACAGGCGTTACTTCAAGCCTATCGGAATGGGAAGGATGAAAGATCCACGCTGCCCGAAGCTGCGTGACATTTTTGGGAGTGATTTCGTGCAAGCTGCTGTAGCGACGCCCGGTGTAGTCGCCGTTGTAGGAAATCCAGTTGGCGCCGGGAGGCTGCGCAAGCAGATCGTCCGCGCTCACGTTCACATCGGCAACAACTGGAGCTTGCCCGCGTTGTGCCGCGGCGGGAGCCCAGGACAAGAAAACTGTCAATGCGAGGACGGCGAACTCTCTACGGAATGATTTCATGTCAGTGGGCTTCGACCGCGCTAACTGGGACTTCCTGAAGAGAACCGCGATCCAGACCATTCCCGTCTTCCAGATGAAGCGAGATTCGGAAAGGTTTTGCGGGAGGCGTCAACTCCGTCTCCAGCACGACGAGATCTGCAGGGTCGACCTGGGTCAGGGGCATAGTTCCCAGGCTGGCACCGTGTTCGTTGTAAAGGTGCGCGACTAAACGTCCCGGGAAAAATACTCCAAAGGAACCTGAGAGCCGGATGCTGCCAGTTTCCAAGCGGACAGCTCGAAGAGGATGTACCACAATGCCGGCATCTTCCACACCGTGGAATTCGCTGCCAGCACGAGTCGGGAACCACTCCGTCTCGAGATCGCGGGTCTCACCCGGTCGCAACTGAACGAGAGGGCTATTGATCTCGGCCTCGAGATAACGCGGAGAACCGTCGCCTCCGGAACTCAGCGAAGGCTCGCCCTCGGAACTCAACCTCATCTCGGGACCATTGGTCCAAAAAATAACCGATGCCTTGCCCGGATAAGTTTCGTTCTTTTCGTAGCGGAAGCGCTCGACCATCGCATAGTGTGTCTCGCCATCCACGACCGCCAGCCAGGCCGGCGTCGAGTCCAGCCACAGTTCGGCGGCCATGTGAGCGTAGTGCAGCGCGAAGAGACCGTCGTCCCTGACCGAAACCGCTGGATTTTCTGCCGGACCGAATTTCACGTGGTAGCGGTTGAGATAGCTGCTGGCAGGATTCGCCGGAGTGAAGGTCCAGAATTTGGGGTTGTTGCGCGAGGGATTAGTCGGGTCTGCAGTGTCGTATTGCGAAACGGATTGCATAGACCACTCGATGACATGCCCCATCTTGTTCTGCATGGTAGCGAGAAAACGGATTCGAGGCGAGTCGGCATCAATGTGAATTGTGCGCCGGATCTGAATGCCAGTCTGCAGATCGACGGGTCCGGTCAGTTCAATCTCGCACTCCCGTCCTTCCGAAACTTTTCGAAAGGTGTAGGGCCCGTCATCGATCAAATCGGAATTGCCCACCCAGTGCTGTTCATCGTCGTTTCCTTCGGGCAAAAGCCAGATCTTGTCGCCTCCATAGTTGAACCATCGGGATGAGTCGGGCGGCAGGTATTTTCCTTCGTACTCGGGATTCACGAAGAGGAAAGAATGCCCCGCGAAAATCACTTGCATGAGTCGTCCGCCATTCTGCGGTACGACCTCCAGCTTTACCCAGCGGTTGGAAAGTTGTTGCGCACTCCAACCCTTGTAATTCGTGGCCTCGATGCGACAAGACGAATCGGGCTGATTTGGCTGACCGGTAGTCTGGGCAGGAGCGACATTCAGGTTCACGAACCAGGAAAGCAACACCACTGCGAAACGCCGCATCATGCCCTCACCTTGGATCCGCCATGCCATGATACCTCCCCGTGACCGAGAGGATTCTGTAATCGGACGCAACTCTTACTCAACGGCCTGCCTTGCCTGTTGATCAATGAGCTTTTAAAACGAAATGAAACTCAATGAAACGAAATAATTTGATTTGCGTCAAGCAGATTCTGTGATATATCAAGTGCGCGGTTATGAGAAAGCGCGACGTGACCTGGGGAATGGCTACAAAGGCTGCCGTTACAAAGATTGGATTGGCACTGATGTTCTTCGGTGCAATCGTTACTGCCCTTTGCCAGAACTCAAACGGCGAAGGCCCCACTCCCGCACCGCAGCCGGAGCTCAAGGGAAAAAGCGTTTTCGAGCTGAGATGCGCGACCTGCCATGGACTCGACGGGCTCGGGGGTGAGCATGCGCCAGACATTATCCGCCAGACCGCGGCGAGAACGCTCTCGGATCAGGCGCTGCTCGACTTGATTCACGATGGAATTCCGCAAGCAGGCATGCCAGCTTTTCCCGACATGGGCCAAGAGGATGATCAAGCGCTCGTGGCCTATTTGCGCTTCTTGCAAGGCAAGTCCGGCGGGAACTCCGTTGCAGGCGACCCAGTCCGTGGCCGTGAAGTTTTCTTCGGAAAGGCCGGCTGCGCCGCTTGTCACAGCCGAGGACAGTCCGTCGCCGAAGACCTCTCAGGGTTTGCACGGGATCACGAGGTGGGCGAGATTCGTGAAGCGATTCTCAGGCCGACCGGCGGCCGCCCTGAAGCGGCGACCGCCGTTGCGCGTGATGGACGAAAATTCTCCGGCATGATCCGGAACGAAGACAACGCTTCTCTGCAGCTGCAGGATGGAGATGGCCGCTTTTACTTGCTCATGAAGTCCAGCCTGGTATCTGTCCAGCGGAAAGCTGGAGAGCCCATGCCTGCCGACTACGGGCAGCGACTCAACTCCACCGAACTTGATGATCTGCTCGGTTACATCCTGCGCGAAGCTCGCGCTTCGGACGTCATCTTATCGCCATCGGGAAAGGATAAGGAGCCTCATGCTCAGGATTGAAGACCGACCGCGGCGGATCAGAATTCGAGAGGCTGGCGGGGAACGAAGGCCATCGCAAAATCGGGAGCACAGAAGGTGAAAAAACTGCTGCTGTTTCTCCTACTAGTGGCGCACGGGCTCCGAGCGCAAGATCATCCAGTCGCTCCCACATGGCTGCATCGCTACGTTCCAGATTTAGCGGAGACGAAGGCCGATCTTAGCTCTGCAACTTGCCACTACCGGGCGATTTTCGGAGAAGGTGACAAAGAAACTCGGTCCTTCCAAACCGTCACTCGCTTCGGGGAAGTCACGCTGGATGCGCACGGCAGTTGCCAGACCGTAGTCTACGACCGCCAGGAGGAGATCTATTTCGTAATCGAAGGAGCCGGCATCCTACACTATGAGGATCAGGTGCAGCCGTTGCGCAAGCATGACTTCACGTACTTGGCTCCGGGCGCGAAACATTCGATCTCAAACAACTCGGATCAGCCACTGCGAGTGCTGGTCATGGGGTTTAAGATCCCGTCATCGATTTCGATCGCAGCACCATCGCCACATGCCAAGGTCGCCAACCTCGCGGATGCCAAAGAGGAGACTGTCAGCGGTCACCCGAATTCCGTTTTGTACAAACTTCTGATCGGCCTGAGCTCAGGAAAGCGCGATCTGATCGATGAGGCTTACGTGATGGACAGTTTTTTCTGGATGGATTTTGCTCCCGGAGGAACGAACTGGCCTCACCACCACCCGGCAGCAGAAGAAATCTACCTCGTGATAGAGGGCCAGGGCGAAATGGTCGCCGGCGGCGGAATGGATGGAGTCGAAGGCCGCCATCCCGCCAAAGCGGGAGACGCCTACTATTTCCGGCCCAACTGCACGGTTGGCTTCTACAGCCAAAACAAACCCGGGGCGAAGGCATATATTCTCGCGGTTCGAGCCCGCGTCCCACTGCATGAGGACGAAGAGTAAGTCATCCGTCCTGGAGGTGTTGAAAATGTATTCCCTGAATTCCAGCCGGCGGTCATTCATGAAATGGGCGGCAGCCGCTCCCTTGCTGAGCCAGATCACCGTCTCTGACCTTTACGCGAAGGCTGCCACGGCGGTAGGCAAAGATCCTCGACAAAATGTCTACAGCCGCCTCGGGGTAAAAACTGTCATCAATTGCCGCGGCACGTGGACGTACCTGAGCGGCTCTCTGGAGTTTCCTGAAGTTCGCGAAGCCCAGATCGAAGCGGCGCGATATTTCGTGAACGTGATCGATTTGCAGCATGCCATCGGGCGGCGATTGGCCGAACTCACCGGCGCCGAGTCTGGAATGATCACCTCCGGTGCTGCGGGCGCCATGGCCGTTGCAACCGCAGGATGCATGGCCGGCACCGACGACAATCTCATCTGGCAACTTCCCGATACCACCGGCCTCAAGAACGAAGTCGTCATGTCTGGCGGCAGAAGCGCGTTTGATAGCGCAATCCGGCTGACCGGCGCGAAACTCGTGCTCACCTACTCGCCAGAGGAACTGGCCAACGCCATCAACCAAAACACAGTCATGATTTACACCACGCACCTGGGCGACGAACTGCAAAAGGAGCTCGCGATCGCAAAGGACCATAAGGTGCCGATGCTGCTCGACGATGCTGCGGGCATTCCTCCGGCCGACAATGCCAAGCTTTACGCGCGGATGGGAATTGACCTCTATACCTTTTCCGGGGGCAAGGGCCTGCGCGGTCCCCAATGTAGCGGCGTGCTGCTGGGGCGAAAAGATCTGATCGAGGCAGCCATTATGAATTCCAGCCCGCGCGAGGGAGCCGTGTGCCGTCCCATGAAGGTCGGAAAAGAAGAAATGATTGGCTGCCTTACCGCCCTTGAAACATGGCTGCAGCTGGACGAGAAGAAGCTTTACCGCGAGTGGAACGAACGTGTGGACAGCATCCGGAAGCTAGTGGAGACGGTGCCGGGGGTTGAGACAAAAATCTACATCCCGGATGATGGGAATCGCTATCCCACGCTGAGAGTCTCCTGGGATCAGCAGGCCTGGAAATTTACCGTTGCTGACTGCGTGCAGGCCCTGCGTGGGGGTGACCCGGTGATCGAAGTGCTTGGTCCGGATAATCCCAGCCTCGTCAAAGCGGTTCGCGAGGGCAAACCCAACCCGACCAGAAAAGAGCGGCCGGAAGCCGATCACATCGAACTCGTTTCGATGACCATCCAGCCCGGCGAAGAAGTAATCGTGGGACAAAGGTTGCGCAGCATTCTGGGAGCCGCACAGAAAAAAGCCCGGGCCGCATAAGACTCCGGTCGGCTACAGCTCCGGTCTCAATAACCGAGGGAAGGCTCAAATGAAATCAATCCTCGTCGGATTGTTGCTGTGCTCCGCCGTCTGCGCACAAGCACAGGCGGGGCCGACCATTCCCGCGCGGGAAGTTCCGGCGCTCCGTGGCGCTGGCTCGACTAGTGTGGACGCGGGAGACTACATCTATCTTTCCGCTCAAGGGCCTCGCACCGCGGATGGCGCGCTGCCTCCGGCTTTCGCAGCCCAGGCCCGGCAGGCCCTCACGAACTTGAAATCTGCGGTCGAGACCGCCGGCCTTACGGTGGATCACGTCGTCTACACCACGGTCTACCTCACCGACATCGCTCAATACGGAGAGATGAATCGGGTCTTCGCCGAGTTTTTTGGGAAGATTCCTCCGGCTCGCGCGGTCCTTGGCGTCGCCGGGCTTCCTGATCCTCCAATCGAGATCAGTGCCGTCGCAGTGCGTTATCTCTCGGACAGGCGCGCTGTATATCCGCCGAACTACAAGTCGGACGAGCCTTTTTCGCCGGGCATTCTCACTCACGATCGCCTGTTTGTTTCTGCCATGCCTGGCACCGCAGCTTCTGGCGACAAGGTTCTGGACGATCCGGCGGCCCAGGTTGACTTCGCGCTCGACCGAATGAAAGCAGTCGTCGAGGCGGCTGGATTGGACCTCCGGCACATGGTTTTCGTCAATCCGTACCTGACCGCGCAACTTCCGATGCGGATCATGAACGAGCATTATGCCCGCCGATTCGAGTTCGGCAATACCCCGGCCCGGGCGACGATTGAAGTGTCGAGCCTGCCCGGCGGCGCCCAAATCGAGTTCACAGGCGTGGCCGTCCGCGATCTGGAGAAACGCCGGGCCGTGCGTCCCAAGAACATGCCGCCCAGTCCCACAGCGAGTCCCTGTGTCTTTGCGGACGATACGCTGTATTGTTCCGCGAAGAGCGGCTTCATCCCTGGGCCAAACGGTGGAGTCTATAGTTCCACGACAGCCGTGCAACTCCGGCAAACCATGCGCAACCTCCTGGACAATCTTGAGGAAGCCGATATGAACTTCTGCCAGGTTGTGTCCACGAATGTTTACCTCGATAACTTGGCCGACCTGCGGGCATTTGACGAGGTGTATGGGAAGTATTTCGGTGGTGAGTTGCCTGCACGCACTACCGTCCAGCAAATTGCGCCTGCGGAACGCAGCCCCGACAAAGATGGACATTATCCTGACTTGGAGCAGGTCTCCCTCATTGCCGTCCGGCACGACTGCCATCGGTGAAATCTTCGTCGCCTACCACCAAACCTTCGCTCATACAGTAAACACCGTATAGACTGCTACTGGGGGACCCGCGTGCTCGCAACGATTCCAGTTCCCAAAGCTACATCCCCAGAGGACAAGTGCAAGGCTGAGCCCTTGCCAGCATCAGCCTGAGATTTGTCGATACAGTGTCCGGCCATGGGGAGTATTCCCCGCGTCAATTGAGCTCTCGAACCCATATATTCCGGAAACTGATGGGCTGGCTCGGATCACCGTGCGCCTGCAGTTTAATGGGCGCGGCATCGTACTTCTTGTAGAAAGGCTGGCCGATATACCGCGTCTCTCCCTTCAACTCAAAATGATTCTGCACCAGCACGCCGTTGAAGAGCACGGTGACAAAGGCGGGACTTTTCAGCGTGCCGTCGGCGGCGAACACGGGCGCGGTCCACACCACATCGTAACTTTGCCACTCCCCGGGCTTGCGGTTCGCGTTCACCAGCGGAATTCCCTGCTTGTAGATACTGCCGGCTTGTCCATTGACGTACGTCTTGTTGTTGTAGGAATCGAGGATCTGCAGTTCATATCCCGCATCTTGGGGACCCGTGGAAGCGAGAAACAATCCGCTGTTGCCGCGCAACTGGCCGCTGCCGGTAATGCCCTCCGGAATTTTCCACTCGAGATGAAGCTGATAATTTCGAAAAGCCCGCTTGGTTTCAATATTGCCGGCGGCCTTGTTCACCGTGAGCACGCCGTCGGCAACGGTCCACTTCGCCGGCAAATGGTCCTGGGCGGAAACCCACGCGTCAAGGTTCTTGCCATCGAACAGGACAATCGCGTCCGAGGGAGGCGCGCTATTGTTGACGCCCGGCGCCACGACTGCGGGCACCGGTTCCCACACCTCAGTATCTTCAGGTTTTGCGGTAGCCGCTTGTCGGTCTTTGCTTTGAGACGCCGGCTGTTGTGCACAAAGCAGGACGGGGACGGCGCTAACAGCCCAGAACACAAGGAACGTCAAAAGTAGATTGCGCATGTTCAACAGAATATACCGAATGATGTGCAATCCGGACGAGTCGGGCAATGGAGTTGGGGCAGTGGTGCAGTTTGAGAAGATTTGTATCAGGCATCGCTTCAGCGATGCCGCAACATCGGGAAATACGAGCGGCTTTAGCCGCTGGGGGTTAGGCCGCGCTGGCAGCGGCTAAAGCCGGTCATTTGTTTGCGCTTTGGCACGCCTGAAGGCGTGCCCTGATACAAATCTCTTCAAACTGCACCACTACTGGGTTTGGCTGGGGGTGGTGAAATCGGCAAAAGTTCAGTAAAGTGATATTCCGCATGTGGGAGGGGTAACCGATGTTCTCAGCTAAATCACTGGCGTATTCCGTCGTGTGCTTCTGCGTCATGTCGACTGTGCTCGCGTTCGCTCTCGATGACGACATGCACGCTCACCATCACGACGCTTCCGAAAGGCTCGGAACGGTTTCGTTTCCGATCTCGTGCGCACCCGGCTCGCAGAAATCGTTCGAACGCGGAGTCGCTCTGCTCCACTCATTCGGGTACGAGGAAGCGGAGCAACAGTTCGTCGAACTCTCTCAGAAGGACCCGGCATGCGCCATGGCTCACTGGGGTATCGCGATGAGCTTGTTCCACCAGATCTGGGAACGTCCGGGGCCTGCGGCGCTGAAGCGGGGTCACGAGGAACTTGAGAAGGCGCAAAAGATCGGCGCCCATACTGAACGGGAACGAAGCTACATTTCAGCCCTGGCTGCCTTCTACCGTGATCCGGATGCTGATTACCTGAGACGAGCCGGCGCGTACTCCGACGCGATGGGCAAGCTTTACCAGCAGTATCCCAACGATTTAGAAGCGGGCGCATTCTACGCGTTGTCTCTCCTCGCCGCCGCTCCCCCAGGCGACGAATCCCTTGCTTACAAGAAGAAGGCCGTCGCGGTGCTGACCCCGCTTTTCCAGAAACAGCCCGATCATCCGGGACTGGCGCACTACATTATTCATTCCTGCGATTCACCGCAGATGGCATCCATGGGACTCGATGCCGCTCGTCGTTATGCGGCAATCGCGCCTTCGTCAGCCCACGCGGTCCATATGCCCTCGCACATTTTCGCCCGGCTCGGGCTTTGGCAGGAAGATATTCAGGCCAACCTGAAATCGGTGGCGCTTACGCAAAAATCCACAGCGATGTACATGCGCGGGCACGAATTGCATGCCATGCACTTCCTTATTTACGCATACCTGCAAACCGGCCAGGATGAAGCTGCCAGGCAGGTGCTGGCGCAATCGAAAGAAATTATCTCGGCCGTGCCCGCGAATGGCGACGATAACGGGATGCTGGAGTACTTGGGCTTTGCCGAGGCGCACTTTCCTGCGCTCTATGATCTCGAGATGCGGCACTGGACGGATGCCGCGGCGCTCAAGCCTGCCGCGAATGCCTCCCCGGATTTGCAGATGATCACGTATTGGGCGCGGACGATCGCCTCCGCACGAATGGGCGATCTCGAAGCGACGCGCCGCAACGCCCAACGATTCGACGACGCGGAAGAGGCCACGCGCAAGTCAAAGAATGCCTATCTGCTCGATGGACCGAATTCATCGCACGGCGAAGTGCACGCCTGGTTGGCCTTTGCTGAAAAGAATAGTGACGAAGCGCTGCGGCAGATGCGCCAGGTCGCTGATATTCAAGACAAGCTGGGAAAAGCGGAAGTCGACATCCCCGCGCGCGAGATGCTGGCCGATATGCTGCTCGAACTCAACCAACCCGACAAGGCCCTGGCGGAATATGAGAAGTCGATGCAAATCGATCCCAACCGCTTCAATGGCCTGGCGGGCGCGGCACACGCCGCCGAGCTGGCTCACCAACCGGCCAAAGCGAGCTCTTACTATGCACAACTGCTGAAAAACTGCGATGACGGAAAGCATTCGGACCGTCCGGAATTGCGCAGTGCTAAAACGCTGCTGGCGAAGGACACCCATTGATTCATGCGACCCTGGCTATTGCTGCGCGCTCTTGGTTGGCTTTTCGGGCCGAACCAACAGCGCCAGCCGCGGAAATCCGAACGTGCCCGCTGCATCGTCGATCACGTTGATCTGGCACGTGTAGAAACCGGGCTTCAGAGGACTCAAGGACAGGTCCAATTGGAACACGCCTGCCTTACGGTCTCGCGCATTCACTTCGGTTAGCTCGACCAGCGAACTCTCAAAGACTTTCGCTTTGCCGCGAAAAAACGACACATTCGTCAGCAGGTGGATGCCGGGCTTGGCGCTAGGAGTTTCTCCCGATGCGGCTGTGTTCGCCCGAGCGGGGTCGTACACTTCGTAATACAAGCGCAAATGCTGGTCGGCGGAGAAAACGTGCGTCACGTTCGGAATGATTTCCGAGCCGTCTCGTATCAGGGGATTTTGAGGCGCGCCCTTCTTTGCCGGTTGCAATTGACTGGCAAGAACGACCGAACTTATCTTGAGCGATCGCGTTTTGAGATCGGGAACTTCCAGATCAGTCTCGAACGATCCCAGGCGGCCGGTTTGATTCTCCCGCACAACGAACTTCAAATGGTACTTACCCGGAGGCAAGCTCACTCCGGTGTCGTACTGTACGTTCTTCTTCCGCACGTTCGACGAAGTATCGACAGCCAGTTTGACCGTGTCGCGCACTCTCGTCACCGGATGATGGTCGTTGTCGAGCACCACGCCGATTACATCGAGCGTCGCCTTATCTCGATCGCTGGAGCGGGTGAACGGAATCTCCCAACCCGGCACAACCAGGGAAATCGAAACGAAATACTTATTCGTCTCCAACCGAAAATATGCCGCGCTCAAATAGAGCGGTAGATCGGTGGCGGGTAAGTCTGAGGCAAGTTGCTCCTGCAGTTGAAGCTCCTTGTCTTCTTTGGTTGAGTGCTGGTAATCCGCGGGCGCGTAATAGCCTTTGCGATAGTCGATCTTCGCACCGGGCACGTTAACCTTTACGGAAATGCGGCGGTACCGCCCGTCCCTGGCCGGATTCGTGCTGTGATAACCCAGCAGGTAATAAGTGGACGTATCCTGTTGCACTCCTTTAAAGACCTGGCTGAAATCGTTCGAGTCGAGGAAGGCGCGGCCACCGGTGTCGCTGGCCAGCGTCACCAGAGTTTCCTGGCTGGTGAAGTTCGAATTTAAGGCATTGATCATGGACTGGCCGGAGTATGCAGATGTACCGCGCAGGCTGGCATTTTGCGCTTCTCCACCGGCGACGAGCGCCTGCAGGCCGCGCATATCCATGGTGTAGATCGCCATATTTGATCGCACCGCGGCGTTCACGGCCGCCCTCAGTTCTGATTGGTTTTCAATGCCGGTACGATCCATCCCGCTGGAGAAATAGATCAGCGATTTTTTCTGTTGCAGGTGAGAAAGTTTCTCGGCCACGGAGCGAATGGCTTCCAGGCGCCGGTCCGTGTTGAAGATGTTGTACTCGGTATCGTCGGCGGTAAAGGGCTGGCCGGTGTCGGGTGTACCTTCTGTTGAACCCGCAGTGCCTTCTTCGTATCCTTGCCCACTGCCCTCGCCGAACGTGTCCAGTTGCTTTTTCAGTAATCCATGATCGGAGGTGAAGTCCTGATTGACCAGCAGTGAACTGCCAAGAGAGACAATCGACACCAGATCGGCCGGCGCCATCTGCGAATCCACGTAATGTTCAGCAGACGTAATCGCGCGGTCGATTTCGTCCGGCTCCATACCAGTAAGGTCGAAGAGCAGCACAATCAGACGCCGGTCTTTGAATAGATTCGCGGAATCGGGTGCGGCTGCAACGGGAGCCGCACTTCCCTGCTTGGCCCCAACACCATTGAGCGGCCTCGTCTGAGCCACATCCACATTTGCCACCGCATCGATGTTTTCGATATCGAACGAAACGACTTTTTGCGGCTTGTTATCTTCCAGAATGGTGAAATCTTCCGGCTTCAACCCACGGACAAGGTTCCCACTCTTGTCCCTCACCGTCACGTTCACCAGCACCAGCTCACTCTGCGTGCGAAAGGTATAGTCCCCGGCCTGCTGCGATGCCAGAGACGAGCACAAGAGTGCGACTCCCATCAGAAGCGACAGGAGCTTTCTAGTCCATCGGCGCAAGTCAAAGAACATCCGTATTCTCCTAAAAGCGAAAGCGCGCAGTTATGGTGATGCGCCGCATCGCACCCACTCCGACGACATGGCCGAAAGTTGGCGACGTCACCGATGTGTCGATGGAACTGTAATTGGGAATGTTGAAGATGTTGCTAGTCTGTGCTCGCAACTCAAGCACACGCGATTCGTTCAACGGAATCATCTTGGTGAAGGCCATATCAAACACTTTGCTGCCCGGTCCGATAATGCTGTTGCGGCGAGCATCGCCATACGGACTCGCCTGCGGCAGCGGCTTGGCAAACGCCTTCGTATTGAACCACTCGCCAATTGATGGATTCGAAAGTCGAATCGACTGTCCGGGAACGACGTTGGGTCGCAGCGTGCCATTCGTGCCCCCGCTGATTTCGCTCACGTCGCCGATGTAACGCGGAGTGAACGGAAGCCCCGAAGCGATGGTCAAGTCTCCGCTCCACTGCCAATCGCCAAAAATCGCGCGCGCCGCCGTATTGCCGGTCAGCCAGCGCTTGTCGTGCCCAAAGGGCAATTCCCATAGATAGTCGGCGGTAAATCGATGGGTCTGGTTAAAGCTGGAAAGTCCGCGCTCGGCGGAAAGGTTGAAAGGATTCTGTGCCACGCTGTTCGCGCCGCTTCCGGCCGAGGCGGTTGGGCCGCCACCCGCGGCACCAGTTCCGCCGGCTCCGAGGCCGGCGCTTCCCGATCCAGTGGTAGCGCCTGCGCCGATCGAAGACGCATCGTCGATTGACTTCGAAAATGTATAAATCCCTCCGATGGAAAAGCCGCCAGCCAGCCGTTTGCGCAATCGCACCGACGCGGCGTTGGCTTCGGAATCAGCGACCGAGTTTTCATAGGTGAAGGCCTGCACGTTGGGAATCCGAATCTGAATCAGCTGAGCTCCGCTCGATTCCACGACCGTCCGGTTGGGCGCTTCGAGAATGTCAAGGTCTGTTCCCTTGGTGCCTGTGTAATCGATATTCAGCAACAACGTTGGACGAATCTGCTGCTGGATATCCAGATTGCGAATTTGCACGTAGCCCAGCCGGTAGTTGGGATTCACCGCATACGTATTTGTGATGCCGTTGGAAGTGGTCGGAAATCCATTCGCCAGGGAAAGATATCCCGCCGTCGGCGTCGTTGTTGCCAGTGGCTGGATGTTCGTCGAGGCAGTTGAGAACGGCGGCTGAAACGCCAACTGCTGCGCAATTCCCTGATAGGCGCCGGTATTGTAATTGATGCCGTATCCGCCGCGAACCACGGTCTTTGAAAACGGCTTCCAGGCAAAGCCGATGCGCGGGGCAAAGTTATTGCGGTCCGGGCGGACTAAGCTGGCGGGCAACGCACCGCTATAGGGCCCAATTTGCCCAGGTAAAACTTCCGCGACCGCCGGCGCCGCGCTCAGCGCGGGATTCAGCACTGAGGGGGAAAGGTCCAGATTGGTGATCAGGTTGTTCTCTTCCGCAAGCGGGGATACATATTCGTAACGCACGCCCAGGTTCAATGTAAGATTGCCGCGCATCTTCCACTCGTCCTGCAGATACAGATCCCAATAATTTCCGTGGAAATGATAATTGTCCTGCCCGAACTGCACTGAGGTTTGTTGCGGGTAGCCGAGCAAGAAATCGGCAAAATCATAACCTGTGCCAGCCACCTGTTGAGCCGGTTGACCGGGAGCGCCCGCGGTCAACTCGGAAGTGTTATACCCCGTGAAGATGAACATGCCGCGCGCGTTGCTGCTGGTCTCAGTATTCAGCTGAATTCGCCGGAAGTCCCCACCCCAGCGCCAGCTATGCTTGCCGTGAGTCCAAACGACGTAGTCAGAAAAGGTGTAGGTCTGATTTCGTAGCAGCTGCGGATTCGTATCCTGCACGCTGGCAAAGTTGGTAAATGACAAAGTAGGCAATCCCCAGTCGAAGGGATTCGTTGACACTCCAGAAATGCCCACCGCGCTGTCTACGTCATTACTAAATGCGTATAGATTCTGCGTACGCGTGCGGCTGCGATTGAAATCGAAACGCAGGCTGTTGGTCAGCTTGCCAATCGACCGGATATATCCAAGCGGCACGTCGTAACTGCGAACATTGGTGCTGCCTCCGACGCTGGGAAAGGGATTGGTAATGCTGGAACTCGCCCCGTGATAGTGAAACCCGACCGTCACGTTGTTGCGCGGGCCCCCGCGCCCGCCTCTGCGTCGGAACGCCGGAGCGGCCCCAATGGTGTGGTTGACTCGCACGTTCAGATCGTCGCTGTCGTTGACCGCCGAAGTCACGAAATGGAAGTTCTGATAATTCCCCGGCAGATTGGGCAGCGGGATATTGTTCAGCAACCCCAACGCGGTCGGACTGATGTTGGGGATGGTGTTACAAGTAGGATTGCAAGGAAAGGGAGCATTGGTCGCCGGATTATAAAGTTCGACCGACTTCCCCGCGTTCGCTCCGGAAGTGTACGTGCTTTGCGAGAAGTTCCCCTGCCGCTCTAGCAGGGTCGGCACGGTAGAGAACTGGTCAAAGGGATTCTCCCCGCGCTTTCCGTTGTAATTGACGAAGAAAAACGTCTTCGCGCCTCCGTGATAAATCTTCGGAATATTAAGCGGCCCGCCAATCGAGCCGCCGAAACTGTTTTGTACGTACGCGGGGTTGGTCGGCGGTTCGCCCAAAAGCGCGTAGGGCGCTGCGTTGAGCGCCGAATCTCCAATGCCATAGTAAATCGATCCGTGCGGATGATTGATGTCGAAGCCGTGGCGTCCAATAATCGCCATCGCGCGTCCCGGTCCGCCACCGCCGAATCCTCCGCCACCCGGTCCACCGAACCCACCGGGACCTCCAAATCCGCCGCCCTGTTGGCGCGCATCGTTGATGCGCTGCTGAAGCTCGTCCCCACTCATGCCGTTCAGTGGATTGTTCGAATTCCCCGAAACGGCGATGGACTCGGTGGCACTATTCGGGTCAACGCCCGGAACCGGCATCCCGGAAGGCACGACGTTGGTCATCGAATTGGCTCCTGCATCCTGGCTGGACATGCTTTGGATCGCGGATAGAGCCTGGAACCCGCGCTGCGCGGCCACTTGGCCCGCCGGCCTCCGACCCGGCGGATTGGCCTCGTGACTTCGCGATGCAAGAATCAACTCGAAATTCGCGGTTACATTCTGGTGTGAAGCATCCATCACAATCTGCTGGGTCTTGTCGGCAAATGCGGCCATTTGCACCCGCACCGTGTAGGTGCCGTAGGAGGCGACCGACGCCGAGAAGTTCCCATCGACATCGGTCCAAGTAGAAATTGGCTTCTGCTCCGCGGAAGAGGCCGGGGAGATCAACACGGCCGCACCAGGAATCGGCATGTTGCCGGACTTCACAATTCCGTGGATCGTCCCACCCTGCGACTCCGGAGGCTGCGTCTGCGCCGCTACCTGCAGCGTGATGAGCAACAGAGATAAGCTCCAAAAAGGCCAATGGCGACTAAGCCTCTTCGTCGCAGTCACCCCGTCGTGGGCTCTCAATCTCATAAACCTGTGATGGATAATAGCCCGACGATTTCCGAACGTCCGTAAAATTTTGTCGGTTCGGACGATCCGACCGTTTGCAACCGGTGCGTTGCACAATCCGCGTAAAGATTTGTGACCGTGAGCCCCGTTCCGCAACCAATGGTCGATAATGTGGTTCCTACCGAAAGTCGACAAGTCGACAAGGAGACGACACCATGGTTAAACACGCTTTGCTCGCGCTAGTTGTGGCCGGATTGCTCTACACGGTGAGCCCCGCAGCCGCGCAAGATAATGGAAGTGCAGATCAGCAATCTGCTCCGGCCGGTGCACCCGAGCACGGTCACCACCATTTCGATCCCGCCAAACGGACCGAGATGCTGACAAAACAGCTGAAGCTCAATTCCGACCAGCAGGCCAAAGTGCTCGACATCCTGAAGTCTCAGCAATCGCAGATGGAGAGCCTTCGCTCCGACACTTCCACATCGCAGGATGATCGACGCTCCAAGATGACGGAAATCCACAAAACCTCGAATGACCAGATTCGCGCGCTTCTGGATTCCAATCAGCAGAAGAAATGGGATGCCATGCAGAGCCGCCACGAACAGTGGCAGGGACATCATCAGGGGGGACAGGCTCCGACCGGGGGCGACTCCTCACCGCAGCAGTAGCGATTCTCCTTATGGCAGTGAGAGGGTGGCAGCCTGATAGGGCGGACTTGCCACCCTCGATCCGTTTTTCGGCAAGCCGCCTTTTTCGGCGCTATAATCTACGCATGTTCCGGGCAGCTCTATTTACGCTGCTAGCCGCTTCCCTCCTGAGCACCCCTGGGTTAGCGCAACATGGAGGTGGAGGCCATGGGGGCGGAGGTCACGCCGGCGGAGGCCACGTCTCTGGAAGTCATACCGCCGGAGTGCCGGGTCGTTCCGGATTCGGCGGGCATCGCGCTGGCGGACGCTTTGGTTCACGCCGCTTCGCTGGAAACCGTGGCGCCTGGAACAATTACGGCTACGGCGGTATCGGCGACTATCCTTACTTTCTCCCTGACGACTGGTACGACGGAGACGGACCGTACGACGGACAATACGGTGACGCTCCGGCCGATAGCGCTCCCCCGCAAGTCATCGTGCAGCGGGTCAGAGAAGAACGCCCGGCAAAGCCGGTGCCGCCGGCCCAGGTCATTAACATCCCCAGCACCAGTTCCGCTGTCCCTAAGGCGCTGCCGCCCACGGTCTTCATTTTGACCAGTGGCGAGAGGCTCGAAAGCGAGCGGTTTGTGCTTACGGCCAATAGTCTCTCCGTCAACGTTCACCGCTCCCTTCGCACGATCCCGCTCGACATGCTCGACCTCGATGCCACCGTCGCTGCCAATCGCGATCGAGGAATCGACTTACGCATTCCCAACGATCACAATGAAATTTCGCTCCGCTTCTAATTCCTAATTGCTTTCTGTTTCGCGACTGCTGCGCTTGCCACGCGCTGAGAACGCCTTTCTGGCAGCCCCTAGGGCGTGTTAACACTATCTTAGGGCCTCGACGATCAGGGTGAAGGTGAGGAAGCCGAGGAACAGGACATCGAGTTTTTCGAAGCGGGAGAAGATACGGCGGAAGCCTTTGAGTCTTCGGAAAAGACGCTCAACCTCGTTGCGTTTGCGGTACATGGCGCGGTCGTACTGCCAGGGTTCGAGGCGATTGCTTTTAGGTGGAACCACCGGTGAAGCCGAAATCCAGCGCCAGTTGCCGAGTCTCGCCGTCCTCGTAGGCCCGGTCCATGATCAGATGCAGGGGCGCGGGCAGCGGTCCGAGACCGCCCAACAAGGCGCGTCCGGCCTTGGCGTCGCTGGCTTGGCCAGGAGAGAGGGCGAAGATTATGGCCGTTCGAGCATCCGCGGCAACCATATGAATCTTGGTGGTCCATCCGCCGCGGGATTTTCCGATGGCTTGGGGTCCGTTTTTTTAACGCGCCGGTGCCGTCGGGATGCACCTTTACGATGGTCGAGTCCATTTTGACGGCCTCGATCTTGATGCGCACGATTTGCTCGCGCTGCAATTTTTCAAAGACCTGATCCAGTACGCCACTCTTAGACCAGCGATTCATGCGGGTATAGATGGTATGCCAAGGGCCGAAACGCCTGGGCAATCCGCGCCATTTGCAGCCCTGCTCGGCCACATAGAGCAGGGCGTTGAGAAACTGCAAGTGGGTGACTCTGACATTGCCGCGCTGACGCGGCAAGCTGGATTCAATGCGATGCAGTTGCGCCTCGGTGATCTCCACCGACTCACAATATCACAGAAATCTTATTTAGTGTTAACACGCCCTAGGTCTTGGCCACAATTCAGGTGGAGCCACTTTTGTCCAAATTAGGTTTTGAGCGGCGGGGGTAGAACTCTGCTACGGTTTGCGTTGCGAGACGTGAATCGTAGGGAGGGCCACCACCGCCGTGATACGAGTATCCAGCATTTTCAGCCAGATGTTGCAGTTGTTTTCCCGCCAAGAGTTCGAGCAGGCGGTCGCCGAGCACCGGGCCGAGCGCCACGCTCGCGGGTTCAGTTGCTGGGGACAGTTCGTGGCCATGTTGTTCTGTCACCTGGGGCGGGCCCAGTCCTTGCGCGAGATTTGCGGCGGACTGGCCGCCAGCGAAGGCAAGTTGCGGCACCTGGGGTTGCCGGATGCGCCCAAGCGCTCCACCCTGGCCTATGCCAACGAGCATCGGCCCTGGGAGTTGTACCGCGCCGTGTTTTATCAACTGCTGGGCCGCTGCCGCGAAGCTTCCGGTCCGCATGGTTTCCGCTTCAAGAACAAACTGCTGAGCCTGGACGCCACCCTGATCGAACTCTGCGCCAGCGTCTTCGACTGGGCGCAGTACCGGCGCACCAAGGGCGCCGTGAAGCTGCATCTGCTGCTCGATCATCAAGGGCTGCTGCCCAGTTTTGCCCTCGTCACCGAAGGCCGCATGCATGAGAGCCGCGTGGCCCGCACGCTGCGCTTCGATCCCGGCGCCATCGTGGTCTTCGACCGTGGCTATACCGACTATGCCTGGTTCTCTGCGCTCGACGCCGACGGCGTGTACTTCGTCACCCGCATGAAGGACAACGCCGATTACGGCGTTGTGGAACGCCGCCCCGTGCCCGAGCGCGGCCCCGTCCAGCACGATGAGATCATCTTTCTGTACAAGTTGGCCCGCAGCGGCGAGCGCGATCTGTTCCTGCGCCGCATCGAGGTCTGGGACGACGCGCAGCAACGCACCCTGGTGTTTCTCACCAAGCATCGCCGCTTTGCCGCCTCCACGGTCGCCGCTATCTACCGTCAGCGCTGGCAGATCGAATTGTTTTTCAAGGCGCTCAAACAAAACCTCCGCATCAAAACTTTCGTTGGCACCAGCGCCAATGCGCTGCAGATTCAGGTCTGGACCGCGCTGATTGCCATGCTCCTGCTCAAGTACCTGCAACTGCGTGCCCGCTTCGGTTGGAGCCTGTCCAATCTCGCCGCTCTGCTGCGCCAGCAACTGTTCGTCTATCGCGATCTGTTCTCCTGGATCGATCAACCCTTTCAACCCCCGCCCCAACTCGCTCGCATCGCCGAACAAATCCCGCTTTCCTGGTAACCCAACTTGGACAGCAGAATGGCAACCTCAACCTGGGAACGACCACCGAGAAGCAGAAAATGCCCCAATTTCCCCTACTCCCACTCCCCAATCCTGGTTAATTTGGACAGCAGTGAGGTAGTCTATGAAGCGACGATTTGACTGCCAGTTCGTTCCATTTGGAAGGACATGGATTCGCGGTTGCCCCTTGTAGCATACTGAGGTAGTGCTAGCCGGGTTATGCAGCGATTTTTTCGGAGGCGCGATGAAGAAAGTTCTCGCGTTGCTGGCTTTCTGTTCTTTGACCCCCTGTCTCTTTTCGCAGGATCCCTCTGCCTGGCTTTCCACGCTTCCCCAGGCCAAGGACTACGTGCAGAAGCGGGCCTCCAGCTATGACCGCACAGGCGGCAATGCAGACGCCCGAGCCATGACTCCCGGGGAAACCCTTACCGTGCTTGATGAATCTGGGCCCGGCCTGATCAGTCACCTCTGGTTCACCATTGCAAGTGACGACCCGCACCATCTGAAAGCCTTGGTGTTGCGCATGTATTGGGACGGGGAGCCGACTCCAAGCGTGGAAACTCCCATCGGTGATTTTTTCGGACTCGGGCTGGGAGACTACTACCTGTACCAATCGCTGCCGCTTTCGGTCGGCTCCGATAAAGGACTGAACAGCTTCTTCCCCATGCCGTTCCAGAAGCACGCCCGCATTACGGTCACCAATGAGAGCGCACGCCAGGTGAACGCGCTATATTTCAACATTGATTATCGCTTGTACAGTAAACCTCTACCTTCGGATCAGCTGTACTTTCACGCGCAGTATCGGCAGGCAGCGCCCAATCACGGCTGGATGAATCAATGGCATTCCAACGGAGATGCGATCGTCAATGACAGGAAGAACCTATATGGCGAAGACAATTACGTTTGGATGGAGGCGATCGGACGCGGACATTACGTGGGCGTAACCATGTCCATTCTGCAGAATCAGGATGACTGGTGGGGCGAAGGCGACGATATGTTCTTTGTGGATGGAGAGAAGACACCTTCGATCAACGGGACAGGATCAGAGGACTACTTTCTTGGAGGATGGGACTTTGATGACCATCCGTTTGCTTACGCGTTATTCGGTGCACCGGTGAAGGGATCGGAGCTTGCAGGCAGTCGCTCTTCTGTGTATCGCTTTCATCTTGATTCTCCGATCCCATTCACCAAATCCCTGCGGGCCACCATCGAGCACGGCCATGCCAATCACCGGTCGGACAATTTCTTTTCGGTGGCCTACTGGTATCAAACGGAACCGCACGCTCCATTTCCAGCTTTGCCTCCGCTGGAACAAAGAATCCCTAGACTCTTTCCAACAGGAGGTCCCGGGAACGCGGGAAAGTGAGCCAGCGTTGTGACGACTCGACTTACTGCCGCTCGAGAATCGGACGGGCTCTCAGTAGAATTCCGGATTGCCCTACTATGTTCCGAAAAGAGCAGGCGATCGTCTGGCGTATCCTCGTTCTACCGTTACTTCATCGCCGAGGCCAAGCCTTCCCGAAAGACATGCAGCGCGAGTCCACAGGGCTCACGGATCCGCAACTCCGGTTGCAATTTTCGCACTACCGCTTTACCTGAACTTCCGGCAATTTTCTCGATGGGTAACTCCGCAGTCCCAATCGAGCGGATTCAGTTCGTTGCGTACTTCTCCGCAGAGAAATTGAAAGAAGCCTTCATGCATGATGAATTTCCCCAGCACACTTGCTACACCCATCCCGAATATGGGCGATTTTGGAACAAGCCCAATGCCAATCGCCTCCATGAGCAGTCCCGGGCCTTCCCTTTCGAATCGGGGTGAGCCGAGCCTATACAATGTTCCGTGCGGGAGACCGCGCGGCGGATTTCGATCGCGCCAGGAGGGACAACTCCAACAGTATATCCTGCTGTGTAGAACAGATTTGTTTGTCCCGATAACCGAGATGTGCGGATCGCGGTTTGACTTCCGCTCTGCCGGATGCTGGGTGACACACTGCCTCTTCTACCCAGGGCTAAAGCAGTGGCATCATTTCTGTTCGACTTAATATTTTCTTGACGTCATCCAGAGGAGATCATGAACGATCCAAATAAACCGCGTCTTCGGAGTGAGGTCTGGTTTAACGACCCAAAGGACCCCGGCGAAACCGCCATTTACATTGAACGTTTCAGCAACTATGGCATCACGCGCGAAGAACTACAGTCCTCGCGGCCGATCATTGGGATAGCGCAGAGCGGAAGCGATGTCGTGCCCTGCAATCGCATTCACCTGGCGCTAGCAGAGCGGGTTAAGGCCGGAATCCGGGATGCGGGTGGAGTTCCTATGGAGTTCCCTACTTATCCCCTGCAGGAGAGTTGCCGCCGTCCAACCGCCGCTCTGGATCGCAATCTCGCATACCTTGGCCTGGTGGAGATGTTGGCCGGTTATCCATTCGACGGAGTGGTCATCACGACTGGGTGTGATAAGACCACCCCCTCGGGCCTGATGGCCGCGGCAACTGTAAATCTGCCCGCGATTGTGCTGTCGGGCGGTCCGATGCTGGACAGTTATGTCAATGGCAAGCTGGCGGGAACCGGCATGGTTCTGTGGGAGGCAAGACGACAGCTGGCTGCAGGCGCGATCACAAACGAGCAACTGGTGGACAGGGTTGTGGAAGGAATTCCGAGCGCGGGTCACTGCAACACCATGGGAACAGCGCTCTCTATGAACTCGCTGGCGGAGGCCTTGGGGATGTCTCTTCCCGGATGCGGGACCATTCCAGCGCCTTACGCGGAACGGGCTCAGATGGCTTACCGGACCGGCCAACGCATTGTCGAGATGGTCAGGGAAGATCTAACGCCGAGCCGCATCCTCACGCGGGAGGCGTTTGAAAATGCCATCGTGGTGAATTCCGCGATCGGCGGATCTACAAACTGTCCACCGCACATCATCGCTATCGCCCGCCACATGGGCGTCGAGCTATCCGTGAAGGATTGGGAAACAGTGGGACACCACATTCACCTGCTGGTGAACCTGCAGCCGGCCGGCGAGTATCTGGGCGAAGCATACCATCGTGCCGGTGGAGTGCCTGCGGTGATCGGCGAGTTGATGCAGGCGGGAAAGATCGCGGAGAACGCACTGACGGTTACCGGTCATTCGGTTGGGGAAAATTGCAAGACGAGCCGGAGCCGTGACACACGAGTCATCCGCACTTACGATCAGCCGCTGAAAGAAAATGCTGGCCAGATCGTGGTAAGCGGGAACCTTTTCAATTCTGCTCTCGTGAAAACCTCCGTCATCAGTGACGAATTTCGAAAGCGCTATTTATCGGAACCCGGTAACGAGGACACATTCGTGGCTCGAGCGATAGTGTTTGACTCGCCGGAAGATTATCGGGCGCGTATCGAGGATCCGTCTTTGCAAGTGGACGAGAGTTGCATCCTGGTTGTCCGTAACTCCGGTCCGATCGGTTATCCCGGCTCTGCGGAAGTCGTGAACATGACACCGCCGGGATATCTGCTACAGAGGGGAGTTCGCATGCTGCCGTGTATGGGAGACGGCCGGCAGAGCGGGACCTCCGACAGTCCATCGATTTTGAATATTTCGCCAGAGGCGGCTATCGGAGGCAACCTGGCAATTCTCCAGACAGGAGACAAAATCCGCGTTTCACTCAGCGAACGGAAGGTCGATGTTCTGCTCGACGATGCCGAGATTGCTCGCCGCCGAGCATTCATCAAACCCACTCACCCCAAGAGCAACTCGCCGTGGGAGGAACTCTATCGAGAACACACTGGCCAGCTTGAGACAGGCGCGTGCCTGGAATTTGCGACCAAGTACCACGATGTTCGCAAAGTCATTCCAAGGCATTCTCATTGACGCCGGCGCACTCGGTTTTCGAAAAAGCTACATGCGCGTCTTCTGTAATCGTTGAAGCGGACCGGGCGGACTCAAAATCAGCGTCCCACTCTGCTTGCCGAGGCCGATGCATAGCCATCCTTGGGAATTTGTGAAAGGCAAACTTTTCGTGTGCGATCGCAGGACTGAACTACGGCGCGGGAGTGGACCTGATGAAGTCTGGCTTGGGCGGCGAACAGACTGAGTCAAACCACCGGCTGATGTACACCTGAGCGTGGGCTTCTCCGCAGAAGTGCCGGGCGCCGGGCGCATTGGCCGCTTTTGAATTCCATTTGAGCACAGAGAGGTCCATGTCGTTGCATTGAATCACAAACCAGTGGACCGGGTTGGTGGCCACCCGTCCGCAAATCTCGCATCTGAATTCTTGAATGGATGTCATAGTTCTTTATCGTGAGCGGGCGCCAGGCTCGCGTTGAATCGACCGGTTTACCGCGAACGGCGATTGCAAATACGGTGCTCCCTGCTGAAACGGAGCCGCATTCAATCCTTATCCAGATATTCGTCGGGAACGTCATCCTCGGGCACCTCGTGTGTCTCCACTTCCCTTTCGTCGGCGTTATCGGCGTCTTCGACACCTCTTACTGCGTCTGCCTCGAAGGCGTTCCCTTCGTCGAGCAACTCATCGACGCTTTCCGAATCTGCACCCTCGACGTTGGACAAACCCTGCAAATCGCCCGATCCGGATGGCGCGGACGCACGTTTAAATCCTGGCAGCAGCGTATCCACGGTCTCTTCTTTTGCGCGGGCCTGCCTCGTGGAGGCGCGGCCAGCCTTAGAGCCGGCTGTTTTAGCGATAACCTTCTTCCTGGACGCGGCCTTCTTCTTAGCCTGCTTTTTCTTCACAGGGCGTTTGGAAGTTCCCCGCTTCGTCGCCGGCTTCTTGGTGCCGGTCAGCCTCTTTCGGCTGGTTGTCGTCTTTTTCTTAGCTTTCTTTTTGGCGGCCATAGGCCGCAGTCTACCACCGGTGTGGGACGCAAGTCTTGGAGCGATTAACCCGCGCTTGCTTTAAACTTCCCCTTACCTTTGTGGAGGCTCCATTGTCCCCGATTGCTAGAATCTCTCCCGCGCTCAAGAAGCGCGCCGCGCAAATCAAGGTGCTCCTCATGGATGTTGACGGTACGATGACGGACGGCAGCGTGACCCTGCTTTCGCAAGCTGATGGCACCGCCCTCGAGATCAAAACCTTCGACGCGCACGATGGCCAGGGGCTCACCTTGGCGCATACAGCGGGCCTGCGTACGGGCTGCATTACGGGCCGCGAAAGCGCAGCACTGCTGCGTCGCGCCCATGAAATGAAGATGGAGTTCATTTATATGAAGCAACCTCTGAAGATGCCGGCGTTTGAAGAGATCCTCAAAACAGCGGGCGTCCCCGATTCTGCGGTTGCCTATGTCGGTGACGATCTTCCGGACATTCCGCTCATGCTCCGGGCCGGCCTTGCCGTTGCTGTGGGAGACGCTGTCCCGGAAGTCAAACACGCTGCACACTATTCGACTACAGCGCTCGCAGGTCACGGCGCGATTCGTGAAACCGTTGAACTGATTCTCAAAGCCAAAGGAGTATGGGAATCGATGATCGATAAAGCCCATGCATAACGGCACTCACTGCGGCTGCATGCCTGCGGTCGGCGACGGAAGGACCAGACGGACTCAAAATCCCGGCAACCAGAACGCACAGAAGCAATATCGAACTGGGTGTTCTCAGAGCCACTTTGGAATCTCTACCTTGCGGCATGGGCAACGTGCAAACTTGAGTGAACGACTTCTACTATTGAATCTTTTTCCGCTCCGAGACCATCTTTTGATCGACATCGAGTTCATTTGCCTTATATGAGGGACCAGACTTAGGATATTTCCCCTCGGCGGGCCCACGGAAATTTGAGTTCAGGAGGCACCCTTGAGATTCAGCTGCGGATACCGCCGCGTTTTCCTGGCCGGAGCCCTGATCTGTGGAGCGATACCATCGCTTGCGCAAACCGATACCACACCTGGTGCGAGCACGCCTGGCCAAGCCATACCCGGAACCGGCGGAGTGAGCCCGTTCGCGGGTAGTGTGCCGACCAAACTCATTCCCGGCGTATTGCCGCTTTCATTGCAGGAGGCAATCAACCGGGGATTGAGACAAAATCTCGGACTGCTGCTTTCGCGTGCGGACACTCGCTTGGCCCGCGGACAGCGTTGGGAACAGCTGAGCGCCCTTCTGCCGCACGTAACCGCGTCTCCTTATTGGGCCGATTCGAAGCTCAATATCGATGAGTTGGGCTTTGCCCGCGTCGCTAATCTCTTTCATATTTCGCCGTCTGTCGGCCCTTATTCTTACTTCGACGCCCGTGCCGCTGTGAGCCAAACCCTGTTTGATTGGAAGTCCATCAGCGCCACCCGCGCTGCGAGCCAGAGTGTGAAATCGTCCGACTACACGTTCCAGGACGCCCATGATCTGGTGGTGCTGGCCGTCGGCTATACGTATTTGCAGGCCATTGCCGACGAGGCACGCATTGAGACAGAAGAAGCTCAGGTCAAGTCGGCCCAGGCTCTCTACGATCAGGCAACGGATCAGGTGACTGCGGGCACTTCACCAGACATAGACGCCTTGCGCACCAAAGTCGAGTTGCAGACCCGCCAGCAGGAATTGATTCAGGCGAAGAACGATTTCGCCATCCAGAAGCTGACCGTGGCGCGGGTGATCGGCCTCAATCCCGGACAGGAATTCGAATTGACCGACAAGTCTCCCTACCAGCCTCTCGAGGCCATCACCGTGGATGAAGCTCTGAAACGCGCATACGCGTCGCGCTCGGATTATCGCGCCGCGACCAGCGACCTGCGCGCCGCGGAACTGTCGCGGAAAGCTGCGAAGGCTGGATATTTCCCGTCCCTTTCCTTCGGCGCAGACTATGGAGCAGGAGGGATCAACCCCTCCAATGCGACTCAGATCTATGACGTACGCGGAACGCTGTCGATTCCGATTTTTACGGGCGGCAGCGTTCACGGTGACGTGCAACAGGCTGACGCGAAACTGGAGCAGAGCCGCGAACGGCTCGAAAATCTGCGAGCGCAAATTGAGTCCGACGTGCGCACGGCACTGCTGAATCTGCAATCGTCGTCAGACCGCGTAAACGTAGCTCGCAGCAACATCGATTTAGCGGAACAAACACTTGTTCAATCCACCGATCGTTTCAGCGCGGGGGTCACGGACAGCGTTGAAGTCGTGCAGTCGCAAGAGTCCGTCGCGGCTGCCCACGAACAATACATCTCGAGTTTGTACAACTATAATTTGGCGAAAATTTCCCTGATCCGCGCCCTGGGCATTGCCGAAGAGGGCGTCAAGGAATATTTCCAAGGAAGATGAACATGGCCGAAGAGCACCCATCGCCTGCAGTGCCTGACACGGACAATGAATCTCCGATCGACCCATCGACTCCGCCGGAGCGGGACTATAAGCCGCCGTCGCGCCCAACTCCCAAGCGGCGCAGAAACCTAGTAATTCTGATCGTCGTCGTAGTGGCACTGGTCTTTGGGGTGTTCCTGTGGCGCTACTTGAGCAGTTACGAATCGACTGACGACGCCCAAGCGGATGTTCACCTTTATCCCGTCAGCGCACGAGTTTCCGGCTACGTGGTGCGGGTGAACGTAGGCGACAACCAGTGGGTGGAGAAAGGCACGGTGCTGGTAGAGATCGATCCGAAAGACTATCAGGTCGCCGTCGCGCAGGCGCAGGCGAATCTCGACAGCGCTGAAGCGACTGCCCGATCACTGAATATCACGGTTCCGATCACATCGGTGAATACGTCAAGCCAACTCAGATTTACTGCGTCTGGCATCGAAGACGCCAACGCCGGAGTCGCTGCCGCCGAAAGACAACTGACCGCCGCTCATGCCCAGGTCGAAGCAGCCGAAGCAAATGATGTGAAGGCACAGGACGATCTCCATCGCTATAAGCTGCTGGTCGAAAAACGGGAAGTTTCGCAGCAGATCTACGATCAAGCATTGGCAACGGCCAAATCCAGCACCGCGACGGTTGCGGCAGCCAGCGCCAATGAATCGGCGGCGCAACAATTCGTCCAACAAACGCGCAGCCGCTTATCGCAGGCCAATGCCAACCACCAATATGCGGAGACCGGACCCCAGCAAGTTTCGTCGACTCGAGCTCGCGTGCGGGCGGCGATCGCCGACGTTGAACAAAAACGTGCGGCGCTGGAGCAGGCACGATTGAATCTCGGGTACACAAAAATCGTTGCTCCCGTTTCCGGTGAAGTAAATAAGACCGTGGTGGTTGGGATGAATGTTCAAGATGGGCAGCAACTGCTGACCATCGTGCCTCTCGATGAGGTTTGGGTCACCGCCAATTTCAAAGAGACTCAGCTTAGACACATGCACGTCGGACAGAAGGCGGAAATCCATGTGGATTCGAGCGGCCGGACGTTAAAGGGCCACGTAGACAGCATTGCAGGAGCCACCGGCCCGCTATTCAGCTTGCTTCCACCGGAGAATGCGACTGGAAACTACGTGAAGATTGTCCAGCGGGTTCCGGTAAAGATCGTGCTCGATCCGGGAGAGAACCGGGACCGCCGGCTTCGGCCCGGCATGAACGTCGTACCGGACGTGTACCTCAAATGAGTTCCGCTGCTCTCACACTCGATCAGGAAGTTTGGCGGCCAAGGTACAACCCCTGGCTGATTGCGGTGGTCGTGGCTCTGGCAGCCTTCATGGAGGTGCTTGACACCAGCATCGCCAACGTTGCGCTGCCGTACATGGCGGGCAATCTGGGCGCAAGCAACGACCAGAGCACGTGGGTGCTGACTTCTTATTTGGTCTCGAATGCCATCATTCTGCCGATCAGCGGCTGGCTCGCGGGCGCCTTGGGACGCAAGCGCTTTTTCATGTCTTGTCTGGCCGTCTTTACTGTCAGTTCTCTGCTTTGCGGCATTGCTCCGAGTCTCGGCTTTCTACTTCTCTTCCGGGTTTTACAAGGGGCGGGCGGCGGCGGCCTCCAGCCCATGGCTCAGGCCATTCTGGCGGACACCTTTCCACCGCAAGAGCGAGGTTTGGCGTTCGCGCTGTACGGCATTACGGCCATCATGGCGCCAACCATCGGACCCACTCTGGGAGGATGGATCACCTTCAACTATTCCTGGCGTTGGATCTTTTTCATCAATCTCCCCGTCGGAGTGATCACCTGGTTGCTGGTGCGGCGCTTTGTCGAGGATCCTCCGTACTTAGCGCGGATCAAAGCAGCTGGAGTCAAGTTGGACTACATTGGCATCGCTCTCTTGGCGCTCGGTATCGGGGCATTGCAGATACTGCTCGACAAGGGACAGGAGGATGACTGGTTCGGGTCGCGCTTCATCACAACCCTAATCGTTGTCTCGACCGTATGCCTGATCTCACTGGTCATCTGGGAGTGGTATCAAAAGGCACCGATCATCGACGTCCGCATGTTCAAGAACTTTAACTTCGCCAGTTCCAGCCTCATGATGTTCATGTTGGGAATCATGCTTTTCAGCAGTCTGGTCCTGATGCCGCAATTCCTCCAGACGCTTGTCGGGTACACATCGGAACTGGCTGGCATTGCGCTTTCGGCGGGAGGCCTTGTTTTGCTGATTGAGATGCCCATCATGGGCCAGCTGACGACCAAGATCCAAGCCCGTTACCTGATTGCTTTTGGCTGGCTGTCCCTAGCCATTGCGATGTTCTACTCCACGCAGCGGATTGATCTGCAGATCAGCTTCAGTGCCGCCACCTGGCTACGTATAGCGCAGGTAATTGGTCTGGGGTTCCTATTCGTACCGATCACGCTCGTAGCGTACGTCGGAATCGCGCCGGAGAAGAACAATTCGGTCGCCGGAATCGTGAATTTCATGCGCAATATGGGCAGCAGCGTGGGAACGTCCATGGTCACAACGTTGATAGCGCGGCGCTCGCAATTCCATCAGGGGAGGCTCGTGCACAATGCCCGGGTCGACAATCCCAATTTTGTGAATGCAGCGAACGGCTTGGCGCAGCATCTGGCAACGTCTGGCGTGGGCAGGCACGAAGCGCTGGCGGTGGCTTACGCCAGGATCTACCAGTCCCTGCAAAGGCAGGCCGCAACCCTGGCGTACATTGATACATTCATGGTTCTTTGCGTGGGTGCGGGGATCATGTTCTTTCTGGCTTTTGTTCTGAAGAAAAATGATCCCGGCGGCGGCGGTGTAAGAGTGATGGAATAATCAGCAATAGGGTGGAATCCGAGCCGTACTTCGGTCAGAGACGCAGTCATGCTGGAAATTAAACTGATCCTTTGTCCCGTTGATTTTTCGGAGTTTTCCATCAGGGCGTATCTCTATGCGCTGTCGCTGGCTGAGCATTATGGAGCCAAGGTGGTGGCCCAGCACATCGTCGAAGTCTCGCGATATCCTTACGCTGACTATGTTGCCTCTACCGGAGACTATGCGGAGTTCTCCCGGGCCCTCCGCGAGGGTGGCCAGCAACGATTGCAAGCATTCTTGAAGACCCACGGCCACGATGCAATTCAACCTGAACTTGTAGTGCACGACGGCGCAGCCCCGGACTGCATTCTTTCGTATGCGGAGAAGCACAACGCTGATCTGATCGTTATGGGGACGCACGGCCGGCGAGGATATGACCGCGTAGTGCTGGGATCGGTAACTAATCGAGTCATGCGCCGGGCTTCCTGCCCGGTGCTGGCCATCTGTAAATCGCAGCAGGAGTCCAGTACCGAAGGACACGAGCACCACGCCCATCACTTGCGCCGAATCCTTTTCTGTACCGATTTCTCCGACAACTCCGAGCTCGCGTTGCGCTACGCGCTTTCTGCGACAGACGAGTACGATGCCGAGCTGACCCTGCTACACGTGTTGGAGGACATTCGAAACCCATCCAAAGCGCAAGCGGCCGTGGCGACAGCCACAGAGCAACTCGATAAACTGATTCCACCGGAGATCCGCAAGGCGCTCAAGATTAAGACGGAGGTGCGCCTCGGAAAGCCATACCAGCAGATCATTGAACTCGCTCAAGAAACGCAAATCGACACGATAGTGATGGGAGTACGCGGACGTGGGGCCGTTGATCTCGCGGTGTTCGGCTCGACGACTTATCGCGTGCTGCAGTTGGGACCGTGCCCGGTTCTCGCCGTCCACGTTTGAACGATTGGACCGAATATGGGGACGCAAATGATAAAACTCATAACCATCGAACGCGAGTATGGAAGCGGCGGCGGCGAAATCGCTCAACTGCTTGCCAAGCAGCTAGGCTGGAAGCTTTGGGATCAGTTACTGACAGAGGAGATCGCGCGGCTGGCTGAATGCCCCAAGGCAGTCGTCGAGGTGCGAGAGGAACGAACCGATCCCCTGTACTACCGGCTCTTCAAATCTTTTTTGCGCGGGAGTTATGAAGGAAGCATCAACGCGCACAAGCTCAAAGTTGTCGACAGTGAAAGCATTTTGAAATTTACGCAACTTGTGGTTCAGCACGCGGCAAAAAGAGGAAACTCCGTCATTGTTGGAAGAGGGTCACAGCAGTTTCTCAAGAACCGTCCGGATGCCTTGCGTGTATTTCTTTATGCGCCGCGGGAAGATAAGGTGCGCCGCCTGCTGGCTCGCGGTAAGAGCGAGAAGGAAGCCGAGCAACTCGTGGATACGGTAGACCGGGAGCGGGCGGACTTTATCCAGAAATACTTCAACGTCGAATGGCCGGACCGCGCCATTTATCACTCGATGATCAACACAGAGATCGGCGATGACGCAGTGGTTCGCATGATTCTGGATCTTATGAAAATGGTAGAGGCCACGGTCCCTGCTTGAGCGTGATTGAGAAAAGCGGGAATGCTAATTGTCACAGTCTTGCCAGCGCGACCTTCGCGGCATGATATCCGCACATTCCGTGTACACCGCCTCCAGGTGGAGTAGAGGAGGAACAAATGTAGATATGGGGCGCGGAAGTGGCATAGAGTTTTCGCGTCGGCCGATACAGCACGTGCCGCAGATCGATGACCCCGCCGCTGATATCTCCTCCTACAAGGTTCTCGTTCATGCTCTCAATACTGGCCGGAGATAAAACATGGCGCGCCAATATTGTTTTGCGGAATCCCGGAGCAAAGCGTTCGATCTGGTCCTCGATTTTCTGCAGCATATCTATCTTTGACCCGTTCGGGACATGACAGTAGGCCCACGCCGTGTGCTTTCCGGCGGGCGCGCGCGAGGGGTCGAACAAGCTGGGCTGAGCCAGTAAGACGAAGGGGCGCTCGGCGCATTTCCCTTTGCAGACGGCTTTTTCCGAAGCCGCTATTTCGTCGAAGGTTCCTCCCAGATGTACCGTCGCGGCTCGCGCACACTCGGAAGCCGTCCACGGGATCGGCGCGCTTAAGGCATAGTCCAGCTTGAAGACCCCGGGACCGTAACGAAATCTTTGCAGTTGACGCTTGTAGCTGTCGGACAGGCGCCCTCCGCCGATCGCCACAAGTTGCCGCGGCGTAACATCACATAGGATCACTTCATATTCAGAAAGCGACTCGAGCGATTCCACGCGCGATGAAGTAATGACTCGGCCGCCCAGCGTGGAAAGATAACTGCATAGTGCGTTGGTGATGGATTGAGCTCCTCCGCGGGCGATGGGCCAGCCCACCGCGTGGGCGGGAACAGCCATCAACACCCCGAACGCACCGCTTAATGGTTCATCCAAGGCGAGAAACGAGTGTGCGGCCAGGGCCGCGAACAGAGCGCGGGTGCGGTCGCTGTGAAAACGCTGCACAAGTCCCTTTGCGGAGCGGAGCGCGCTCATTCCGAAGCGCGCCATCAGCCAGGGGTGTTTGGGAATCGCCAAAACAGGCCGCAGCACTTCCGGAGCGAATTCGCCCCAGTGCTCGACAAACGGCTGCACGAGTCGGCGCCATGCCCTGCCGTCGGGGCCAAGACGCGCCGCGGCGGTTTCAAGATCACGTTCCAAAACAACCGCCGTGCCATCATCCAGAGGGTGCGCGAGCGGAGCCGGCGAATGGATCCATTCCAGTCCGTGCTTCTCCAAGGGTAACGAGGAAAAAAAGGGGGACCCAGCGCCAAGCGGATAAACAGCGGACCCAAAATCGTGCACGAATCCCGGCTGAGTCAATTGCATACTGCGCACCGCGCCGCCCGGAGCGGGTTGCGCCTCGAATACATCCACTTGCAATCTCGCCTGGGCCAACACGATCGCAGCCGCCAGGCCGTTCGGACCCGCTCCGACTACGCACGCTTTGGAATTTGTCGCCACAGCCTTCGGATTATCAGGGTCACACTTGGAACAAGTATTCCGTCACTCCCTCGGTTGCACATCGGGCCACTCCGCAACCCTTATCTCGCCTTCCGGTGTTCTTTCGACGGTCGGTGCGTATCGTCCCAGCATTTGCCGCCGCCACCACATCCCGGTTTCGCGTTTTTCTGCCATAGAAGTAAACCAATATTGCCAAAGCAGAACACGGATTTGACGAGGCGGTTGCGGAAAGGGATTGTCCGCAAACAACTGCAGCACATCCTTGTCGCCCGAAAGCAATCGCACCTCTGTGTTCGGCACGATCGGATATTCGCGCCACGAACCCAGAGAAGCGAACCACAGGTTCCAATCAAATCGCGGCTGATAGGGAGCGTAGATTCGCGGCGCCTGATTTAATTCTTGCGGTTTGTAGCGGAAATGGTACGGCTTCCAATTTTCTCCGTCGTTGGATCCCTGAAATTCGATTTCATATCGCCCACGCGTCATCACTGCAAAAAGCCCGTAGCGATTGGCGATGCGAAACGGCTCCAGGGCGATCACGGGGAAAGCTGGGAGTGGAAAGCTGGCTAACATCTCCGCTGTTGTCGCGTAGAAGATCCAGGTAAGCATTACTGAACTCACAACCAGAGCGGCGGCCGCTCGAGTGCGGCACAGCCTTTCACGCCACGGCTTCGCTTCCAATGTCGGAGCGTTATTCGATGCAGAGTTCGCAGCAGCACTTCTCCATTTTGCCGGGACGAATCTCTCGAGGAAGCGATCGTCCAGCAAGAGCACGCCCAACGCCAGAACCAGGTAGTTCAGAAACGTATAGTTCGCAGTCAGAATGACGCCGATTTCCCACGGAGTCACGATGAAGAAGCACACGATTCTCCAGCGTCGCGGCAGAAAAAACATCCACACCACTCCGAGTTCCATTGCCAAAGTGGCATAGACGGTTGCCGCGTGAAACCAATGTGGGAGATGCTGCACATACCAGCCGATCCAGGTCGGCAAAGGTCCATTCTGGTAGTACTCATCCATGGCCGTGAAATGGCGCCACTCGGGATCGCCGCTGAGAATCTTCGCCATCCCAGACTCGAAGTAGATCCGAAACCATTCCCACTGTAGAAGGAAATGACTGGCACGCGAGGCAGGATGGGTTCGCCCCAACCCTGGGCGAAATCCCGGCGGTGCAAAGAACAAGGAAATGAATCCGGCTTCGAGCAACATGCCGTCCGATTGGTAGCTGGCGAAATCCTGGGCCGCGGCGATGAAGGAAAGGAAACAAACAAAGCAGAGTGCCAGCATCCCGCGAGGCCACAAGTTCAGCACAAGAAGCAGCGAAGCGGCCATGCCAACCCAGCACAGCGCGTTCAGCATTCCCGCTCCGCTGGAAAGCCAGAGCACGGTAGGCGCGTACCAAAGACGCTGCCAGTGTCCGAGGGACTGAGCCACGGCCTGAAGGTAAGAGCCGGCCGGGAGAATCCCTTGTGGGCCGATCAGTCCTCGAATCTGAAACACCAACGAAAAAAAAGCGGAAAAATAGATTGCACCCAGAGCGCGGAGAAACAACCAACGAGAAATAAGCCGTCTAGGCCCTCGAGAGGGCGGAGCAAAGAGCCATCGAACAACAACTAGAGAAGACCAGCCCATTGCACTGCCATTATATGGAGAAAAAACGCTGGAACGTAGAGGCCGATTTCTGCGAGTTCGTCATTCTTCCATTCGCGTTGAATAAGACAATGTATTTGCTTGGCCCCGGAACCAATCGCGAAAAGGGAAGACGCTCCTGATCTGAGGAATTTCATGCACAGGGCGCGAACCTTGGACGCGTCTGGCCTTCTAGAAACTCCTTCTGCATCAAGTGTTGCTGCCCGAGCTCGCCCCCACGCCATAAAAGCGCGTTCGGCGGCTTTCGAGCCGGCTCCAGGTAAATGATTTGTGGGGAACCCGATTGACATCGGAACCAGCATTTGACATATTGTCAAAGCGGTTAGCGGTATCCCCTGCAGCCGTCCTCGACACAGGTACACGGGCACCAGTGGCATATTAGGGAGTGGAGAACACATGAGCGAGACTGATTACTTGGTTCACTCCGAGAATCTGCCTTCCGAACAGTCCGGCGGACTTCTCCGGCTGCCCCGTGAAGCGGCTGGGTGGGAGTGGATGAGTTTCTTCGTGCGCCGGCTTGGGAGTGGCGAAGTTTATCGATCCGCCACAGATGGCGAGGAAGCTGCCTTCGTGCTCCTTGGCGGAACCTGCCAGGTCGATTGGGGGCAAGGCGCGCAGCGTATCGGCAAGAGAAAGAATGTTTTCGACGGCTACCCTTATGCCCTGTATCTGCCGACCGGGAACCACGTGACTTTTACGGCGGAGACTGGGTGCGAGATCGCCGAATGCAGAGTCCCGTCCCGTGCGCAACTCGCACCGAAATTAATCACTCCAGCCGATGTTGTGAGCAGCCTGCGCGGCGGGGGAAACGCCTCGCGCCAGATTGTCGACCTCATGACCCCCGCTTTTCCGGCGGACAAGCTGATGGTGGTCGAGGTCTACACTCCGGGAGGAAACTGGTCCAGCTATCCCCCGCACAAACACGACGTTCATAATCCGCCCAGCGAGGTCGATCTGGACGAGATCTACTATTACCGGATGAACCAGCCGAATGCATTCGCCTTCCAGCATCTCTACTCCGGTCAAAACTCCCCTGACCGCACGGTAAAGACGCGAGACGGAGACGCCGTTCTTGTCCGGAGCGGCTACCATCCGGTGGTAGCGGGGCCGGGGTATGACATCTACTATCTGAATTTTCTCGCCGGATCGTCGCGGGCCATGGCGGTTACAGAAGATCCGCAACACGTCTGGTTGCGCTCCACCTGGAAAGAAACGGACCCTCGCCTGCCAATGGTTTGAAGACAAGGATTTCATGATGCGCGACAACTGCATCGGAAATCGTTCGACAACAAAATCTGCTCGGGAAATTGCGCTGGAGTTGCCATAACTGATACGCCGGGGTGGCCAGGATGCAAGCAACAATCGCGGGGGGACCAGGCACGAAACCCAAATTGAAGAGAGTGCTCGGCCTCTGGGATTTGGTGTACTACGGCGTCATTCTAACCTCTCCCATTGCGGTTGTTCCCATGTTTGGCGAGGCGCAGGTTCTTTCCCACGGCCATGCGGTTATCACAATTCTAGCGGCGATGGTAGCCATGACTGCTACGGCAGTAAGTTTTGGCCGGATGGCTACGGTTTATCCTTCGGCAGGTTCGGTGTACACCTACGTTACGCACGGGTTCAATCCCAGTTTTGGTTTCATCGTTGGTTGGGCGATGTTCCTGGAGTACTTATTTCAACCGCTACAAAATAGCCTGTACGCAGCACTCACCATCCAGAGGCTGCTTCCGAGCATCCCTTTCGCCCTGCTGTCAGCTGTGGCCGTCGGATTCATGACGATCTTGTGCTGGTTTGGAATTCGCACTACTGCCCGAGCCAATGAAATCCTGCTCGGAATGATGTCCATCGTCATGGTGGTTTTCCTGGGAGAGGCCATCTGGTACATCATCGGACATCACCACGTTGTGGGCTTGATTTCTACTCGACCGATTTATGATCCGAGGACCTTCAGCGTGCGTGCCATCGCTGCCGGCACCGCACTGGCAGCAACCACTTACATTGGATTTGATGGCGTCAGCATCCTGGCCGAAGAGGTGGAGAATCCAAAACGAAATGTTCTGCTCGCCTCTGTCCTGGTGTGTCTGTTTACCGGACTCTTTGCCGCCTTCCAGGTGTATCTGGCAGTGCGGGTTTGGCCCGACTATCGAACCTTGGTGAATCCGGAAACGGCGTTTATGGATGTAGCCAGGGTTGTCGGTGGGTACAAACTTTTTGTCGGGTTCGGCGCTGTTCTGCTTATTTCCAGTTTGGCTTGCGGCCTGGCGGGCCTGCTCGGAGCTGTGCGTCTGCTCTACAGCATGGGCCGCGATAACGTGCTGCCTCGAAAAATCTTCGGACATCTGAATGCCGAGCGCGGCAATCCTTCCTACAACGTGCTGATTGCCGGCGCCCTGGCGTATTTGGGCACTCTAACGATGGGATGGGAGCGCTCGGTTGAGATTCTTAATTTCGGCGCGCTGATGGCCTTTATGGCAGTCAATCTGGCCGCCGTCCGGTACTTCGGCTTCACCGCGAGCCTGGCTGGAAGCCGCAAACTGTTTCTTGACATCATCGTACCCAGCCTGGGATTCGTTTTTTGCCTGGTGATTTTTCTGGGTCTGCAATCTTCCACGCTGGTTATCGGTGGCATCTGGGTGGTCGCAGGCGCCGCCTATGTACTTCTGAAGGTGAAGGCCTTTGGTCAAGCGGTGGTAATTGACTTTAGTGAATCTTGATGCCAGTCGAGTTAGAAAACGGGAGTCGCATTGCGCGACCGGTGGACGATTGGTACCGTCCTGAGATTGCTCGCACCGACCTTAAGCAATTGATGACGCGAGGCGATGGAAAAGGACTCGTCAACTTCAGTCTTTGGCTGGCATGCCTCGCGGTTAGCGGATATCTGGCGTATGCGCTGGTGGGAAGCCGTTGGGCGTTGCCGGCGTTCTTCCTGTACGGCACCATCTATAGTTCATGTGACGCACGGTGGCACGAGTGCGCTCACGGCACTCCGTTCCGAACGCGCTGGCTGAACGAAACGTTTTATTTGCTTTCCTCGATCATGAACATGAAGGAAGGCACTTATATGCGCTGGAGTCACACCCGCCATCACACGGAAACGATTATGGTGGGCTTGGATCCGGAGATCCAGGTCATGCGCCCGGCAAACCTCGGCCGCGTGCTGCTGGACTTCTTGTGGATACCGGATGCGATACAAATGTTCAGGGCGATGTTTTCCCACGCCCTTGGCGTGCCCACAAAAGAGGCCAGGGATTTTGTGCCTCCAAGTGAATGGCAAAAAATGTTCTGGTGGTCCCGGATTTATCTGTTGCTCTATGCCGGGAGGGCGGCCTGGTGCATCTCCATACGGAGTTGGCTGCCACTGCTGTTTTTTCCTCTGGCGCGACTCTACGGAGGTTGGCTGCATCAACTTTTTTCGCTGACGCAACATGCGGGGCTGGCCGAAAACGTTCGCGATCATCGGCTGAACACGCGGACCGTCGAAATGAATCCAGTGTTTCGTTTCCTCTACTTCAACATGAATTATCACATTGAACATCACATGTTCCCGATGGTTCCCTTTCACGCTCTGCCGAAACTGCATCAGCGCGTTCAAGATGTGTTGCCGCGCACCTATTCCGGCTTAATCGATGCCCTGCAGGAAATCATTCCTGCGCTCATCAAGCAGTCGAAAGATGCGACCTACTTTATTCTCCGCGAACTTCCATCAAGCGCAGTTTCGAGCACCAAAGCGGGTGGCGAGATCGGGGGGACAGACTATGCCTGAAAGCACGGTTGCCTGGTATCCGGTCTGCCGGGTTGACGAGATTGCCGAAGAAGATGTCAGGCAGTTTGAGCACGGCGGACAAATCTATGCCGTGTACCACACGCCAAGCGGCTTTTATGCCACCGACGGGCTATGCACACACGAGGAGGAATTTCTGGCTGACGGGCTCGTGCTCGGCGAAATTATCGAATGCCCGCGACATCAAGGACGCTTCCATATCCCGACGGGCAAAGCAAAGGGAGCACCGGTCTGCGTAAACCTAAAAACCTATGCGACCAAGGTCGAGGCGCAGCAGGTGTATATCGGCATACCGAATTCAGCATAATCTTGGAGCCGACGGCCTTCCTTTTCATGATGCCATCGTAAAATCCACGGGCTACGGAGTATCGCCTAAGCGGTTTGTTGAGTTGTGAAATACACTGGTACTCGACCGCGACTTGCAGTATCCTGCTCTGACTGTACGGCAACTTGTTAGGGTAGCAAAATGACACGAAAGCTGACGACAGCACAAGCCATCATTCAGTTTCTGAAAGCCCAGTTCGTTTCGCGTGACGGCAACGAAAACGCTTTCTTCGCCGGCTGCTTTGGAATTTTCGGGCATGGCAACGTGGCTGGGATTGGACAAGCCCTACAGCAGAACCCCGACTTTCCCTTCACCCTATGCCGCAACGAGCAGGCGATGGTCCATACTGCTGCGGCCTTTGCCAAGATGAGCAACCGCCTGCGGACATTAGTGTGTACGACTTCGATTGGGCCGGGAGCCACCAACATGGTGACCGGGGCGGCCGCGGCGACGGTCAATCGCATCCCCGTACTGCTGCTTCCCGGCGACATTTTTGCACGGCGCAACGTCGCGCCGGTTCTGCAGCAACTCGAATCGCCCTTTACCCAGGACATCTCGGTCAACGACTGCTTTTGTCCCATTTCGCGTTATTGGGATCGCATCCAGCGGCCGGAACAGATTCTTACCGCTTTGCCGGAGGCCCTGCGAGTACTCACTTCGCCGGCGGACACGGGAGCGGTCACGTTGGCGCTGCCCCAGGATGTCCAGGCCGAAGCCTACGATTATCCGGAGGAATTCTTCCAGCGGCGAATCTGGCTGATCCCGCGCGCCAGGCCGGATGCCGCCCTGCTCAAGCGAGCCATCGCTTGGATTCAGACGGCGCGGCAGCCACTCATCATCGCCGGTGGAGGAGTGATTTACTCGGGCGCCGCGGAAGCCCTCGCCAGTTTCGCCGCGCGTACGGGAATTCCAGTGGCGGAAACCCATGCTGGAAAAGGATCGCTCAACTTCGATCACCCGCAATCTGCCGGTGCGATGGGAGTAACCGGTACTTCGACAGCCAACCGGCTGGCGGCAAGCGCCGACCTGATTCTAGCCATCGGCACACGACTGAGCGATTTCACGACAGCCTCCAAGACCGCCTTCAAAAATCCTGACGTGCGTCAGATCAATATCAACGTCACAGAATTTGACGCCTACAAGCATGCGGCGCTGCCGCTTGTGGGAGATGCGCGGGTCACGCTCGAGGAACTGGCGGACTCATTGTCGTATCGCGTGCCGGAAGCCTACGCCGCTCAGATATCGCAACTTCATGCGGAGTGGATGGTCGAAGTGGATCGAATTTACAACCGGCGGCACGGCCCACCACTCAGCCAGGGTGAGGTCATCGGAGCGCTGAACTCTACGCTCGGGGCGCGCGATGTCATCGTGTGCGCCGCCGGCAGCCTTCCCGGCGATTTACACAAGCTTTGGCGTACGCGAGACCCCAAGAATTACCACATGGAATACGGCTACTCTTGCATGGGCTATGAGATCGCGGGCGGTCTCGGGGTAAAACTCGCGGAACCGGATCGCGAGGTCTACGTGCTCGTAGGAGACGGTTCGTACCTGATGATGGCCCAGGAGATCGCTACCGCGCTGCAAGAAAACGTGAAGCTCAACATCGTGGTCTTCGACAATCAGGGGTTTTCCAGCATCGGCGGCTTGAGCCGCGCTTGCGGCAGCGGCGGATTCGGAACGAAATACAACTATGGGGGTCCGGAAAATCCGCAAGGCGCCCGCCCGGTAGATTTTGTAGTCAACGCGAACAGTCTAGGCGCACACGCTGTGCGGGCGCGGACCTACGAGCAGCTGTCGCAAGCCTTGGCTGACTTGAGGCAGCAGCGCCACACCTCCGTGGTGGTGGTCGAGACGGACTATTACGACGGAGTCCCCGGCTACGAAGCATGGTGGGATGTCCCCATTGCCGAGGTGTCCGAGTCAGAGTCCGTTCAGCAGGCCCGGAGCAAATATCTGGAAGGCAGAAAAAAGGAACGCTACTTCTGGCCATCGCAAGGCTGAGATTTCCAAGCGCTATATAGAGTGTGAAATGAGCGAGTCAAACCGGAAGCAAGCAGGAACAAATGCAGGGTTTTGTCAAAGCGCTAAGATTTTGCGGAGAGAGTAAATGAAGAAGTTAGGGATGGGCGTGTTGGGAGTCGGTGCGATGGGCAAACGGCACGCGGAAAACCTCCGCCGCCTGGTGCCGGAAGCTCGCCTTATTGCGGTCGCTGACGTCGCTCATGACCAAGCGGCGAAAGTAGCGGATGAGCTTGAAATCGAGCACGCCTTTGCCAGTCTCGAAGACATGCTGGAGCGCAAAGATATTGACTGCGTGGTGATCGCAACTCCCGACAGGTTTCATGCGCAAGCAATTCGCACCGTCGCCGCGGCCGGAAAGCAAATTCTTTGTGAAAAGCCCCTCGCTTTAGGCCTCCCAGACGCACATAGCGCGCTGCAGGCCGTTGCCAAAGCCGGCGTGCTGCTGCAGATCGGTTTCATGCGACGTTACGACCCGGGCTATGCAGCCGCCATGAAGCGGATCGAGGCTGGCGAAATCGGCGAACCGGTCGTCTTCAAATCCATTGGCCGCGACAAGGATGCTCCTCCCCTTTCCAGCTACCAATCTGGACTGAATGGCATGCTTTTCTACAACAACAGCATCCACGATTTCGACCTGGCGCGCTGGCTGATGCTTGATGAGGTAGCGGAGGTCCATGCATTCGCGACGGTGGCCGTTCGTCCTGAGGTGGCTGAATATGGCGACATCGTTGCAGGCACGGTGAACCTCAAATATGAACGTGGCGCTATTGGCAACGTGGAATCTTATGTCCAGGCCGTATATGGCTACGATGTACGAACGGAGATTGCGGGATCAAAAGGCGCGATTCTGATTGGAAACCTGCAACAAACTCCGGTGACGTTTCTGACCACCGAAGGGGGCACGCAGCGTCTGGCGGATCACTTCCTCTCGCGATTCACCGATGCCTACGTTGCTGAGATCCAAGACTTCGTACACAGCGTACTGCACGGCCGCGATCCTCGCGTTTCTGGGGAAGATGGCTTGCGGGCTCTCGAGATCGCAGTAGCTGCCGAGCAGTCCTACCTTCAATCCAAGATTTGCACCGTGGGACAGGAACATGAAACGACCGCCAGCGGCGTACGGAGGAAATCATGACTCAGACCAGTGCTCCGTCAACCTTCAAGAGCCCACTGCACGAGATGACACAGACCACGCCCACTTGCCTGTGGAATGATTCGGCGTCGATTCCAGAACTGACCTATTCCATCGAGCACGGCGCAGTGGGTGCCACCTGTAATCCCGTGATCGTGCTGGGCGTGCTCAAGAAAGAAACGGGAGTTTGGAAAGACCGGATTCGCGCATTGCTGGCGGAAAGGCCGAAAGCCACCGAAGAGGAAATCGGCTGGCAACTGGTGCGGGAGGTTTCCATAAAAGCAGCCTCCTTGCTGAAGCCGGTATTTGACGCTCATAGCGGGCGCAATGGCAGGCTCTCGATACAGACCGATCCGCGCTTCTATCGTGACGCGGATGCCATCGTGCGCCAGGCGGAAGAGTTTGCCCGGCTTGCTCCTAACATGATTGTGAAGATTCCGGCGACCAGTGCCGGGATTCCCGCCATAGAGGAAGCGACTTACCGCGGAATCAGCATTAACGCGACCGTGAGCTTCACATTGCCGCAATGCATCGCGGTAGCGGAGGCGGTGGAGCGCGGACTGGCTCGTCGCGAGAAGGAAGGTAAGGAGATCGCTTCCATGGGTCCGGTCTGTACGATCATGGTCGGGCGACTGGATGACTGGCTGAAGGTGGTCGCTGAAAAAGAAAATATCACGATCGACCCCGGATACATGGAATGGGCCGGTGTCGCAGTATTCAAGAAGGCGTACCGGATTTTTCGCGAGCGGGGATATCGGCTGCGCCTGCTGTCGGCGGCATTCCGCAATCACATGCACTGGAGTGAGTTCATCGGCGGCGAAGTCGTTATCTCCCCACCCTGCTCATGGCAGGTGCGATTTAATGCGAGCGATGTTGAAGTTCGTCCACGAATCGATAACCCGGTAGATGCCGGGATCGTGGGCGAACTCTCGCGGAAATTCTCCGATTTTCGCAGCTCTTACACCGAAGGCGGCCTCTCCTTGACCGAGTTCGATTCTTTCGCACCCACGCGGCGAACTCTACGGCAGTTTGTCGCCGCCTGCCACGAACTGGATGCGCTGGTGCGCGATGTCATGCTGCCGAATCCTGATGTCGCTTAAACGGATATTTAGAACAGATTGCAAATTCCAGCGGAGAGGTTGATCAGGTGGCAGCTCCAAAACCAGTTGGGTACGCCGTAGTGGGCATGGGATTCATCGCGGAAACTTCAGTTTTGCCGGCACTTCGCTACAGCAAGAAATGCAAACTGGCTGCGCTGGTCAGTCACGATCTCAAGCGTGCCCAGCAATTGGGTGCGAAATTCGGTGTCAAAAACTGCTACGCCTACGAAGACTACGATGACTGTCTGAACCATCCTGAAGTCGAAGCGGTCTTTGTTGCCTCGATTAACGGAAAGCATGCTGAACAGGCGATTCGCGCAGCACAAGCGGGAAAACATGTCCTTTGCGAAAAACCTCTGGCCAACACGGTCGAAGAATGCCAGGGGATGGTGGACGCGTGCCGGAAGAATGGCGTCCGCTTAATGACCGCCTACCGGAAATACTTCGAGCCGGGCAGCGTAGCGCTCAAGAAGTTGATCACTTCCGGCAAACTCGGCCGGCTCCGTCACATGTTTTCTACCTACACAGAAGTTGTTGATCCGGCGAAAATTCGCTGGCAACTCGATCGGCGCCTCGCCGGCGGCGGTTCGCTCATGGATATCGGTATCTATTGCGTAAATACCATGCGATGGCTTGCCGGGACGCTGCCGACCGACGCGACCGCCCATGCCTGGACAGACGACCCGACGCGGTTCCGAGAAGTCGAGGACAGCATAGCCTTTCATCTCACGCACCCGGGTGGTCTGGTTTGCCAGGGAACATCGAGCTACAGCGCTCGGGCGGCGTCCTTCGTACAGGTTCACGGCGACAAAGGATGGGCTGCCCTGAACCCGGCCTTCGCTTTCGAAGAGGAGCGGCGACTTTTCGGCAAGATCCAGGGGAAGTGGTTTGAGCAGAAATTCAAGGTCATGGATGAGTTTTTGCTCGAGGTGGACCATCTTGCCGATTGCATCCGCCGCCAGTGTGACCCCAACCCTGATGGAATAGAGGGGCTCTTGGATGTGGCTACCATCGCGGCAATCTACCAATCAGTGCGCGAGAACCGCAGTGTAAAGATTGAATCAGGTCCCCGTTGAGTCATCTCGAGCCGGCGGAGGTTTGCCCATTGTGGGGGGGGAACGCTAACCGCCATCGAAATTCTTACTTGCTTAGATCAAAGCCATTTATAGCGTAAAAAGCACTTGACATCGCAGTAAGAAGAGCGCTATATGATAAGCGCTTATTGGGGCTAATCGTTTTCAATTAGCGAGATTGGGGCGCAGCACACGCGTTGCGAGGGGGCAAACGTCTATGACAAAGCGTACTTGTTTTGTAGTTAGCCTGATCGTCTGTGCAGTGCCGCTGCTTTGGCAATCGCCGGTTGCTCAGGCGCAATTGACGACTGGCGGGATCGTGGGAGTCGTCACGGATCCCTCAGGTTCCAGAGTACCGGGCGTAACCGTGACCGCTACCGAAGTTGCCACGGCTACCGCGACCAGTGTTACATCGGACTCTTCCGGTGCGTACAGCATCACGCCCTTGAAAATCGGCCAGTACACCGTCACTTTTCAGAAGACGGGCTTTCAACGTTTGGTCCAAAGCAACGTATCGATCGGCATCGGTCAGGTCGTCAAGATCGATTCAGTATTGAAGGTGGGCTCGGTGACCCAGACCGTGGAAGTGACGGATGCTCCTCCCCTGCTCGAGGGAGAGACTTCCTCCTTGGGCACAATTGAGACCGAGAGACGTATCGTCGAATTGCCATTGAATGGCAGGAACTTCTTCAAACTCGCCTTCCTCGGACCGGGTGCGAACGAAGGCGCTTCCGGAACGAGCGCCGGGGTCGGTTCTACCGACAATAATCGGCCCGGAATCGCTCTAGCGGTGAATGGGCTGCGCATCTTCGACAACAACTTCCTTCTGGATGGCTTCGATAACAATGAGTTCGGCAATGGGACGGTGGTCATTCAGCCGCCCCCGGACTCCATTGAGGAGTTCCGCGTTGAAGAAAATTCGATGAGCGCGGAATTCGGGCGCGGCGGCGCCATGGTCAACATTCTGCTGCGCTCCGGAACCAACCAGCTTCATGGAACGGCCTGGGAATTTTTTCGGAACAATCATTTGGACGCGCGAAATTACTTCGCCAGCTCGCCAACACCGTTTCAGCAAAACCAGTACGGTGGTCAGTTGGGCGGCGCACTTGTGAAAGACAAGATGTTCATCTTTGGTTCGATTCAGCGCTCGGATATTCGCCGGGTGGAACCATTCGTGAGTACCGTTCCCACGTTAGACGAGCGCAATGGAGATTTTACGGCGCTCGGTATCGTTCTTACGGACCCTTACACCGGAGGAGCGTTCCCTGGTGCGACGAGCCCGTATGTGATTCCGGCCGGCGATATCAATTCCACAGGGCAAAACATCGTGAATCTTTTCCCAATACCGGCGCCGGGAAACACCAGTCTAACCAACAATTTCATCTACAACGCCAAGTACAAATTCGACGAAACCGCGGTTGAGACACGATTCGACTATAACGTTTCGAACAAAGATCGCGTTTTCGCACACTATGCGATTGCTACACCAGAGGGCACCAATCCGTCATGGCTCCCCGGTGTCGACGGTGGAAACAGCTCCGGTGTAGCGAGCAATTTGAAGGACCGCGTGCAAAGTTTTGGAGTCGACTGGACGCGAATCGCGCGACCTGACCTGATCAATGATGCGCGCGCTGGTTTCATTCGATACCGTGACAATACGTTACCTCTGGATTTCGGAACGAATCCGTCAGAGACCTTAGGTATTCCCAATTCAAACCGTGGCGGAAACAGTTCTGGCTTATCGAAAATCCAGATCTCCGGCTACCAACCGTTGGGCGATTCGCTATGGGTGCCCGAGACCATCGTCGAGAACGTGTATCAACTCGCGGACACCGTGAGCTGGATCCATGGCAAGCACACCGTAAAAGTCGGAATGGATTTCAGGCGCCAGCAGCGGAACTTTTTCCAGCAGACCGCTCCTTCCGGCTGGTTCCAGTTCAGCGGCAACTACTCAGGCGTTTCCCTGGCCGACACCTTGCTCGGAATTCCTCAATTCTCGCTTCAGGACCATCTGGGCGGCGAGGATGATACGCGCTATTGGGATCTCTCGGAGTTTGTGCAAGACAACGTTCGTATCACTCCCAATCTGACCCTAAATGTCGGGTTGCGGTATGAGCTCAACTCTCCTGCCGGCGGAAAGAAGATCGGCAACTTTAATCAAACGACGGCCGTGGTTGACACCCAGAGCCCGCACGCGGGAGTGGCATTTGACAAGACCAACTGGGCGCCGCGTCTCGGTTTTGCCTGGACCGCCCTTCCGAAAACGGTGGTGCGGGCTGCAGGCGGCATCTTCTACGCGGCGGAAGGAAACATTTTCGACGATCTGGGCTTGAATCCACCCAACCTTGTGGTTTTGTCCCGTAACTTCAACGTCGCACAGACTCCGCAAGCCAGCCAATTGGTTTCCAGCGGCTTTCCCCAGACCATTCCCACGGTGGATCCAAACGATCCGGCAGGAACCGTGCGGACAACCGGACCAATCCGGAAGATTCCCCGCATTTACGAATGGAACCTCACGGTCCAACAGGAACTGGCTTCCAACTGGCTGGTGCAGGTGGGATACGTGGGAACGAAGAGCAACAATCTGTTCGACCATGAATCTTCGAACTTGAATCAGCCTTATCAACCGCTGGACACAAACTTCTCTGATGCGACCGGCAACTTCGGGAGGCCCTATTTTAATGTCCGACCGAATCTCACCACCGTGTTGCCGCTCGATATCGCTCGGTTGAGTATGTTCTACAACGCCTTCCAGGCATCCGCCGAACACCGCTTCTCCAGCGGATTCAACGTTCTTGCCGCGTATACCTTTGCAAAGTCGGTGGGCACGGCAGACGGGAACGTCCAACAGTGTGACGTGCAGAATTCACACAACATTGCCGCGGAAAAAGGACCCAACACTCCCGATTTCCGCCATCGTTTGACCGTGAGTTATGTCTATGATCTGCCGTTCGGCAAAGGCAAGCATTTTGGTTCCTCTGCCGGCAAGGTGTCGCAAGCCGCCCTTGGTGGGTGGCAGGTCAGCGGCATAACCACCGTGCGCAGCGGAGAGGCTTTCGATGCCCTGCTCGGCGGCGACGTTACCAACACTGGCGCTGCGAGCGCACGCCCTGACAGAATTGCCAGTCCCACCGACTTCTCTTTCAATCCCGCCGGACAAGCAGCGCTCGGTTGCACATCAGGCCATCAGACCCTGAATTGCTGGTTTAACCAAGCCGCGTTCGCGGTTCCTGCTCTCGCTCCCGGACAATCTTCTGCCCACATGTTCGGCAATACAGAACGCGCGGTCTTGCGAGGTCCAGACTTGGTTAACTTTGACTTCTCCATCTACAAGGATTTTCAAATGGGTGAAAGATTTGTACTCAAGTTCAGATCTGAGTTCTTCAATATCTTCAACCACCCGAATTTCGGTCTCCCGAACTTCGGATCAGGGGGAGGAAGCAGCGGCGCTGGATTCGTGAATGTCCCTGGAGGTGCAGCGATTACTCAAACCGCCACTCCAGACACTCAGCGTGAAATCCAGTTTGGTCTCAAGCTGCAGTTCTAGCTCGCAGGTTGCACGCACCATAGGGGAAAGGAACGCCTGTATAGGAATCGCAGCGTCAGAGGGGAGAGACATCGATCTCTCCCGTCTTCGATCTCTCCCATATATGGTTGGGATAATGTGCGCAGAGTGGATGCAGTTCTTAACCTCGAAATAATATTGAAGAGGACAGTGGATGACGATTCGGGTAGCGAATGCACCCATAAGCTGGGGAATTATGGAGCACATCGAACTCCCCGTGGATTATCCTTACGGGCGGGTTCTCGACGAGATCAAGGCCGCCGGATACTCCGGCACCGAACTTGGTCCGTATGGATTTCTCCCGGCGCAGTCCGCTGTCCTTCGAGCCGAACTGGAAAAGCGTTCTCTCGCGCTCTGCTCGGCTTTCGTCGATATCGAATTGGGTAATGCTGCCGCGCACGCTGAAGGTCTGGCTTTCGTTCAGCGCTCGGCCCGCCTGATCAGCGAGGCAGGCGCGCGCCTGCTGATCCTTTCCGACAAAATCACTCCAGCCCGTAACGCCGTTGCGGGCCGCCGCAACGAAGCCAACCAGACTTCCTGGAGCGACCCGGAGTGGCAGGCAGCGGCTGCGGCCATTCGCTCGGTGATAGCGCTGTGCAAGACTCTGGGGCTGCGGGTAGCCTTTCACCATCATGCCGGCAGCCATGTGGAAACACCGGAGGAGGTGGATCGCCTGTTTTCTCTTTTCCCGGCAGACGAACTGGGCTTATGTCTCGACACCGGCCACTACGTATACTGCGGCGGAGATACCGTCACGTTTCTCGAAAAGCAAGTGTCACGAGTTTGGTGCGTACACCTCAAAGACGTTTACAAAAACAAAGCGGCCGAAGCGCGCAGCCGGAAACTTAATTTCCACGATGCGGTCCGGCATGGAATCTTTGCTCCGCTGGGCAAGGGGAACATCGATTTTCCAAAGGTCGTGGCGCTGCTGCAACGGGGACAGTTTGATGGCTGGGTGGTGGTCGAAGCGGATGTGCTCCCGGGCGGGATCGGTGCAGATGCTCCTTTAGCCAATGCAGTCGCGGGACGCGAATATCTTCGGCGGTTCGGCATTTGAGGTTTGTTCCCCCCGTTACCTCGCGCCATCACTCCTGATATGCTGTGAGATAGCTGCATAGTTTCTCACTGTACTCCCCGAATTGAAAAGTTATGGCGGAAAGAAAGACCCGAAAACGCAAACCAAACAAGGCGCCCAGCATCTACGATGTGGCGAAGGAAGCGCGCGTATCTGTTTTCACCGTATCGGCAGTCATCAATGACAAGAGCCATGTAGGCAAGTCGCTCAAACGGCGGGTGGACGCAGCTATTAAAAAGCTGAGCTATCGTCCCAACCTGCTGGCACGCTCCTTGGCCAAGCGTCGCACCCATACCATTGGGATTGTTGTTCCCGACATCTCCAATCCTTTTTTCCCACTGGTCGTCCGAGGCGCCGAAGATGCTGCTCAAAAACACGGATATAACATTCTGTTGTGCGATAGCGATGATCGATTAGAGCGCGAACAGGAGTGTCTCGAAGTGCTGCTGGCGAAGCGCGTCGACGGCATCTTGCTAACGAAGGCTCCCCAGCCTTTCCCTGCTTCGTTAAAGCAGATGATCGATGACGTGAAGGTTCCATTCGTGCTGCTGATGCGAACTTATCCCGAGCTGACCAAAGACGCGGTGCTCACCGACGATTACAAGGGTGCATACGAAGCAGTGAGTCAGCTGGCCCGGGCGGGACATCGGCGAATCGGATTGCTGGGTGGTCCGATGACCGTCAGCAACGGCCGGGAACGTTGGAAAGGATTTCGCGACGCGCTCGAGGCCAATGGGCTCACGCACGAGCCGGAGCTCGTGATTCAGGGGGACTATCGCATCGAATCGGGCTACCGGGGTGGCCATGCTCTGCTGTCGCGAACTCCGGACGGCGTTTATGTCGCCAATTACCTCATGACTGTTGGTCTGTTGAAAGCCGCGGAGGAAATGGGAATGCGATGCCCGGAAGACTTCGGGCTCGTCAGTTTCGACGATTACCCGTGGCTGGCCGTTTTCCGTCCCCGTCTCACCACCGTGGAATTGCCCAAGTATCAAATCGGATTCGAAGCGACAGAATTGTTGTTGGAAAGGATCAAAGGCGAACCGGTTCGAGGCGGGACGGTGAAACTCGCGCCGGAACTGCATGTGCGGGAATCGTGCGGATTTCAGCTCCAATCCACCCGCGACTCGGTGCGCTCCCGGCGGGAGGTCCACACCTAGATTGAGACTCGCCGGTTCTTCTTTCCCCATCTCTGTCGCGGCTTTAGAATCCCTACGATGAACCGCAGGCAATGGCTTAAGAATCTGGGGGTAATCGGGGCCAGTTCCCTTTTGCCGCGTCTGGCCAGGGCTTTTGCCGCTGCGACTCCTGCCACGTATCTCCCTCGCTATGTTGACGTAGGAAAAGAGGCGGGCTTGCTCGCCAAGACAGTCCTCGTGGGGGATGAGAGCAAGGACTTTCTGCTGTCCACGACCGGCGGAGGCATCGCTGTATTCGATTACGACAACGACGGTTGGCTCGACATCTTTGTGGTGAATGGCTGGGGGCTTAAGGATTTTCCGAAAGGCCAGGAGCCGACCAACCACCTGTATCGCAACAATCGCAACGGAACGTTCAGCGACGTCACGGAAAAGGCAGGCCTGATAAGGCACGGCTGGGGACAGGGAGTCTGCGTCGGCGATTACGACAATGACGGCAACCTCGACTTGTTCGTCACTTACTTCGGCACCAATGTCCTCTATCACAACAACGGCGACGGAACCTTCACGGATGTGACTCGGGAATCCGGACTGCTGCAGTCCGAGGAACATTGGAACACCGGTGCTGCTTTTGTCGATTACAATCGCGACGGGCATCTGGATCTTTTCGTCAGCAACTACGTGGATCATCAATATGGATTGCTGCTTTACGACAGCAATCCTGCTCTGATGGGACAGCAATCTCCCGTCCTCTATGGCGTTGCCGGACTCAAAGGAACAAAAAATCTTCTCTATCGCAACAAAGGGGACGGCACATTCACTGACGTCTCCGAAGAGGCCGGAATCCGCAAGGCAGACCCGACGTTTGGTTTCAGCCCCTGCGTGGGTGACTACGACAACGACGGCTGGCCTGACATCTATGTGGCGGACGATTCGACGCCCAGCCTGCTCTTCATGAACAACCGGGACGGGACGTTTCGGGAGACCGGCATGCTGGCCGGGGTGGCCTATGACGCCAATGGCCGGACTCAAGGCGGGATGGGCGCGGACGCAGTCGACTATGACGGCGACGGTTTGCTCGATATCGTCAAAACCAATTTCTCTGACGAGATGCCGAGCCTGTTTCATAACGAAGGCAAAGGCTTCTTCTCTGATGTCACCGTACCTGCAGGCCTCGCCGACGAATCTACGTCGGTGAAATGGGGAACCGGGTTCCTCGACTTCGACGACGATGGGCTTCCCGATCTCGTGATCGCCAGCGGTTCGATTTACTCGCCAGGTGCGGGGACTCATCATCGATTGCCGAAGACAAGCGAAAAGCTGATTTTGATGCGCAATCTCGATGGCAATCGCTTTGTCAATATCTCAGAACAGGCGGGCCCAGCCTTCGCGACGTTGCGATGCAGCCGAGGCGCCGCTTTTGGCGACATCTTCAACACTGGACGAATCGATATCCTCCTTAATAACCTTAACGACTACCCCTCCTTGCTGCGAAACCAATCGCCGCCACCGAACGGATGGTTACTGGTCAAACTCATTGGAACGCGCACAAACCGCGCTGCGATCGGTTCCCGGGTGGTGGTTGAGGCGAGCAACCGCCGCCAGTTGCAGGAGGTTCGCAGCGGAGGCAGCTTTTGTTCGCAGAATGATCTGCGCTTGCATTTCGGTCTCGGAATGGCCAAAGACGCACGGGTGCAAGTGCGCTGGCTGGGAGGCGCGGAAGAGACTTTCGAACATATATCCGCGAACCGGCTGCTTGTGATTCAGGAAGGCAAAGGGATCATCTCACAGGAAGCGTTTTGATTTTCTCAAGCACTGTCGTCGCCCGGGCTGCTGCTGTTGCCACGAATGTTGCTGTGGCACTCTGCGTGTTCGGAATCGCTTTTGCTCCAACGGCCTTTTCGCAAGCAGCTGAGAATCAAACCAGCGGTGGACAAGACACGTACGATCAAGCCGTCCAGCTTTTACAGGACGGCAAAGCCACTCAGGCTCTGGCGTTGATCGATGCCGCCATCAAAGGGGGCCAGCACGCATCATCTCTTTACAACCTCAAAGGACTTGCAGCCAGTGAACTCGGCCGTGATGCAGAGGCCCAGGAGAGCTTTCGAAATGTAATCCGGCTCTCACCGAAATCGCCGATGGGATACAACAACCTCGGCGTCCTGTTCTCGAAATTGGGGCGATTTCAGGACGCTGCCGCCAACTTCCACGAAGCGCACCTGCGCGATCCGCGAAATTTTACCGCCCTCCTCGGTCTGGGAACATCCCTGGACGCGCTTCAACGGTATGACGAAGCCAGCAACTATCTCCAAAAAGCATGGGATGTCCGTCCCGGCGATTTTCAGACAGGATACGAATGGGCCCACGCTTTGTTCGAGGCGAAGCAATCGGCCGCAGCAAAAAGAGTTCTCCAGCGAGTTTCCGTACCCCAGGCCTCAGACTTGGCCGCAAAGTATTACTCACTCGCTGGAGCCATTGCGGGATCACTCAACGACGGAGTAGCGGCTGCGCAGGCGTATCGGCAGGCCTATGCGCTCAGTCCCGACTCCTATGAAATCTACATGGCGCTGGTGCAAGCCAGCTTGTCCGAGGGCTCGAATCAGCTTGAATCTACGCCGGCCAGAGAGAGCTTGCCCGCTCCCCCTCACGAAATGACGGCAAACCAGAATCTGACGCTCGGGCTACTCTTTTTATCACACGACGCGTATGAAGACGCGGTTCCTCGGCTCGAGCAAGCCGTGCAACAGGATCGATCGAGCGAGACTGCAACTCTGAATCTCGCGCTGGCATACAAAAACGTTGGAAGATCGGATGCAGCCATCAAACTGCTACTCCCGATGATGGAAAAACAGCCGTCCGGCGCTCTCTACAACATGCTCGCCGAGCTTCAAGAAGCCTCAGGGCAGTCCGTGGATGCAGTGCAAAATTACCAGCGCGCCGTTGAACTTGAACCCACCAATGAGGACTATTACTTCGACCTCGGCATGGAGTATCTTTCGCACTTTACTTTTGGTCCCGCGCTCGAAGTCTTTCGAGTAGGCACCGAGAAATTTACGAACTCCTCGCGGCAATATCTAGGGCTGGCGTTCAGCCATTACGCGCTTCGCTCCTATCCAGAAGCGGCGTACGCGTTCACCAAGGCGCTTGAGATCGATCCCGATTCACCCTCCGTGTTAAAGGGATGGAATACAGTTCTCAGCTTCTTAACCCCGACGGACTGGGACCGAATTCTACCGCGCCTGAAACATTTAGCCATCGAACATCCGCAGAGCGCGGATTTGGCATTCTGTTACGGCGCAGCTCTATTTCGCTCGGAATTTGCGAAGGGAGCGACAGCGTCGTTGGATCAGCCACAGCTATTTCTGGAGAAGGCGATAAGACTCCGTCCCGCTTTTGCGTCAGCGCGGCTCGAATTGGGCGCGCTTTACGCCGCGCAGAAGCAGCATCAAAGAGCGGTGGACGAATATCTTGAAGCGATCCGGGAAGATCCGAAATCGGATATTCCTCACTACCGTCTTGGTCAACTCTATCGCGAAATGAACGAAATGGATCTTGCCTCTCAGGAGCTGGCCCGCTACCGGGAGTTGTCCCAGCAGCACAAGGAAGAGATCAAACGCAATCGGAGCGCGATCCAGCAGTTCATACTGTCGCCGCCAGCCAAAAGCGACAAGTAGTGCGGAGGCTGGCCATGAATCTTTATGCTGCCTTGGAAGTCCGCGTCCGATTCTGCACCGTCACAACTCTGCCTTCGCGATAGGACCGTTCGGCTGCCGTTGCTACTGCAACCGATTGGCGGCCGTCAAAAGCATCAACCTTCGGGCTTCGATCGGCCAGGATAGTCTGTACGAAATCTCGCATTTGATGCAGATATCCGTCTGCGAAGCGGACCAAGAAGTGATCGACGACATCCGTCCTCGCCCCAGCGGCGGTTAACACCACTTCTGCCGTCTGCTGCAGGTATCCAGTGATGATGGTGCCCTTCGAGCCCACAATCTCAGTGCGAATGTCGTATCCGTATCCCGATTGCATATAATTTTCAACGGCGCCAAGCGTTCCGCGCGAAAACTTCATGTTGAGTAGGGCCGTGTCAATGTCATTGAACTGGGCGATTTCCGGAAAGACCAGCACTGCGCCATAGGCGTGGATCTCGGAGATCTCGTCGTTCATGAGCCAGCGCCCCAGATCAAATTCGTGAACCGTGGAATCCTGGAAAAACATGCCGTTCACACCGCTCGCCATATAGCCCACTGGAGGCGGCGCAGGATCGCGTGCCAGGGACTTAAAGATGACGGGATCGCCGATCTCACCCGCTTCGATCCTTCGCTTGGCTCTCACATTCGGTGGATCGTATCGCCGAACGTGCCCTACCTGGACCCGGACGCCGGCCTTTTGAGTTAGATCAAGCACCTCATCGGCTTCTTCCACCGTCAGGGTAAAGGGCTTCTCGCAGAAGATATCTTTCCCCGCATGGGCACAAACTTTCATCGCGGCGCCGTGAAACTTGGCAGGGGTCACCACCACAATGGCTTGCACGTCTTTGCGCTCGGCGAGCGCTTCCACGCTGTTATAGAAGTGATCGATCTCCAGTTCAGCAGCAACTTGTTTGGCGCGATTCAGGTCGGCGTCCGCCACCGCCACGAGATGCGCTTCCGGGATTCGGTGCCGGAGATTGTCCGCGTGCTGCTTACCCATCGTGCCTACGCCCAGGACACCCACGCCCAGCTTTGCCATGATGCTCCTCGTGCTATTGATATTTGATGGCTACGGAACGGCGTTGTTTTACCGCCCGATAAATCGCGTCAATAATAATGATGTCGCGCAGTCCCTGCTCACCGCTTGGTTCGGGTTCACGATTCTCGTTGATACAGGAAGCAAATTCGTCGATCTCCAGAACGAACTCGTCCATCGCTTTGAAAGTTTTGTCGAACCATTTTCCTCCGACCTTGCCGCAAAGCCGCCGCTCCTCTTCGAACGCAAACGCCGGTCCCAGTTCCGCCCAGCCCTTTTCTCCGTGCACATGAACGAATGACGAAAAAGCCGCGCTATAGGCCGCAGTCCCTTGCAGAACCAATCCACTCTTAAAATCAAGCCGGAAGGCGACGCCCTCTTCCACCTCTTTATACCGTCTCTTGTCGCGCACCCAGCTTATGCCGCTGGCCGCAATGGGATCTTCGTCGACCAGCCAACGCGTTGTGTTGATGCAGTAGACCCCGAGATCCGTCAGAGGCCCTCCTCCACATAGTTTCTTCGAGAACAACCACGCCGGCGAGCTGTCGCCATAGGGACGAAATTCGGCGAACAACGTATGGAGGATATCGATCCTTCCTAAATCGCCCGCGGTAATCATCTTCTTGAGCATGAGGCTGCTCGGTTCGAAATACTTCCGATAGGCCGTCATGAACAAGACTTTGTTGCGCCGGCAGGTATTCACCATGTTGCGTGCCTGCTGAACGGTGGCGGCCAGCGGCTTTTCGCTGAGCACATGCTTGCCCGCTCTGGCTGCAGCCACCGCGTACTTCTCGTGTTCTCCCGGAGGTGTCGCGATATATACAGCCTGAACCTGCGGGTTCTCGAGGCATTGGGAAAACTCGTCGTAGCTGCAAGCCTGGCTTGCCCCGAACTCTTGCGCGTATTTCGTGGCTTTCGTCTTGTCTCCGCTCACTACCGCGACCAGCTTAGCCTTCTTGCTGTGGGCGAACGCGGGCAGCACCGCAACCTGCGATATGCTGCCCAGGCCTACCACTGCGTAACCGATTCGCTTTCCGGACGCCATCGATCGATTCTCCCTTGCAGGCGTTGACCTGTCTGTTCCGTGTTTCGCTTTCCGAGTTAGCTTTCGCGGTCGGCGCGGCTCAGACCCTGGTCTTTAATCGCGCGGTGCTCGAGTCCTCGAAGTTCCTCGATATTCTCGAGAACCTTCTTGATGGCATCGACGATACTCTCGACGTTGTCCTTCCCGCCCAGGAAGAGCTGATGGGGGAACCACACAGCCTCGTGATAAGCGGCACGCTCCGCGGCCGGACATTTGTACATGTTGCGCAGGTCGAGCGGTTTCGGACGTCCCCAACTCAATGCGGGATAGTCTGCCGGATCGAGCGGAAATAGCGAACTGCGGTAAACCGGCTCGTAAAAGAGTCCGTCGCAGGGTATCCCTTCCTTCTGCAGCGCTCCGACAAACGCTGCCCGTGGAATGTCCTTCGCATGCTCCGCGTAATACTTCAAGACATAGCCGTAAGGAGCCAGCCGCGTGATGCGCGGTTCCGGCTTTAGCAGTCCGATCGCGGCTGTGTCCCGCAGGCGCGACTCGAAATACTCCATATTCGAGTGGCGGACCTTCGCTTGTTCGGGAAGCCGTTCCAACTGCGGACCCAGCACCGCAGCCTGAAACTCGCCCAAGCGATAATTGAAGCCGATCATTCGATGGTGAAATTGATCCGTAACACTCCGCCGTCCGGTATTGATATACGACTGAACACGCTCGAAGTATTCCAGGTTATTGGTGATCACAGCTCCACCCTCACCGGACGTGATCAATTTGCTGGATTGAAAACTGAAGGCGCCCAGATCTCCAATGGATCCTGCCCCCTTGCCGCGCCACATCCCACCATGAGCATGCGCGCAATCTTCGATGACCTTGATTCCGTGCTTTGCCGCTAGAGGCACGAGAATGTCGAGGTCGGCAAAGCGCATGCCGAGGTGAACCGGAAGAAATGCTTTCGTCTTGGGTGTGATCGCCTGCTCCACCAGCTTGGCATCGAGGCAGTATGTATCGGGATCGACGTCGACGAAAACTGGGACTGCGTTGACCAGCAGCACCGGTCCAACGGTGCCCTCCCAGGTATAGGCCGGAACAATGACTTCATCGCCCGGGCGGATATCGATGGCCTTCAACGCCGCCTGAATCGCCACGGTACCGGTATTGACGACCTGGCCATATTTAGCGGTGTGGAACGCGGCAAAAGCTTTGCCGAAAGCGTCGCCATGTTTGCCGGGAAAGGGCTGGCCTCCCCAATTGCGGTTGGTCAGAACATCTTCCAGCGCTTGTCTTTCCTTTTCCGTGTAAATCGGCCAGGCATCAAAGCGCTTTTTTCGGATCGGCTCGCCGCCGGTAATCGCCAGTTTTCCCATTGCGGACTCTCCTCAGCAGTAGCTGTTTGTGAATCAGATTGAAGTAATCAGAACACGAAAATTCAAGCCCACGGCATGATAGCGACTTTCATCGAATCCGGAGCAACTGATTTATGTACCGCCGCTTGTACATCGCGCAGGGGGAAACGATGCGAGACAAATTCGCGCAGGGGATAGGTTTTCATGTAGCGAGCCATCTGCCGCATGCTGGGACCGTAGGCAGCGGGCTCTTCTCCTCCGACTCCCAGAATCCGCGCGCTCTTCCCGCAGATGTGCCGGTGCGGGCTGATGGGTACCTCGCCGAGATCCGAAAAGTTACCGGCCTCAACCAGCATCCCGCCCAGCCTCATCATATCGAGTGTTTCGGGCACGGCTTGAGGCACGCCTGCCGTACCAATTACCATATCCGCTCCGCGCCCATGAGTAAGGCTGCGGACAAACTCGAGCCTCTTCGGCAGGAGTTGTTTTCGCTGCGTTCAGCACGTGATCGGCACCCAATCGCCTCGCAAACTGCAAGCGGTAATCCGACAGATCGACGGCGATGATATTTCCAGCGCCCAGCATGCGCGCCTTCATCAGAAAGCACATGCCCAACGGCCCGACTCCGTGGACTACCACCGTATCGTCGAAAAGGAACGCTTCGCTCGGGAACACCGACATCTGCTTCGCCCGATCCAGGCCAACAGTCACCGCCATAATTTCGGTGAGGACGGCAACCTCTGAAGGCAGATCGTCGGGAACGCACACCAGAAAACTTCCCGGAACGATGTACATGTACTGCGACCAGCCTCCAAAAAGATGGGGAGGATCGGCAGCGCTCAAATTGTTGCCGTAATCCGTCATGTTCTGACAGAAGTAGTAGGGGAAATCATGGCTGCAATAGTAGCAATGGCCGCAAGAAACGTTCGCACCGACCACGACGCGGTCCCCAACTTTGAGCGGAATGCCCTCGAAGTCAGCATACTGCCCATCTCCGCCAATGGCGGCTACCGTGCCGACATTTTCGTGCCCTTGAATGATCGGGAAACGGATATGCTTGCCTTCGCCGGCACCTGCATATTGGGTCGTGAAACCTTGGTAGGTGTGTTTGTCGGTTCCGCAGATACCGGACAGTTCCATCTTCACTAGCACGCAACCGGGTGCCGGATCCGGCATCGGATATTCTCGCAGTTCGTACTTTCCAGGCTCTACCAGCGCGGCAGCGAGAACCTTTTCAGCAGCCATGAATGAGAACCCTCTTCAGGAGATCTGGGGCAGCATCAGCAACCAAACGCAGCCGATTGATAAGCGCTTAGAATAGCCATCGACATCCTGCTTGTCAAGCTGCATTCCCCCGGTCTGTTGCGACCGGGACCTCGTTGGGGAATGACGGACGGATCGGTGCTTAGTCGGTGGAATCGAGCCGCATCTTCCGATCACGGTCGGCGGTCTTGCGCTTCAACTCTTCGAAGATCCGCAGTTCCTTTCGCGCCTCTTCGATCTCGCCCCGTTCCTTATACAAACCAAATAGCAAATAGTGGGCGTCTTCTCGGTCGGGTTCAGAGGCAGCTACCGATTTGAGCAGCTTTATCGCCTCGTCCGTCTTCGCCTGGCTGTGATAAGTTTTGGCCAAATCGAGTTGCGCATCTGCCAGTTGTGGTTGAAGCTGCAGCGCCTGCATCAGATATTGTTGGGCCTCTTGCAGTTTGTTCTGCTGTAGATATACGTCTCCGATCAGATAATTCGTCATCGCATCATTGGGAGAGATTTTCAGTTCGGCATCGAATTCCGCCAGCGCTTCGTCTGGTCTCCCGGCCTCGCGATACAGCGTGCCTAACGCATAATGAAGGCCGACTGCATCGGGCTTCTGCGTAATGGCCTTCCTGTATTCATTGATCGCGGCCGACGTCAGTCCCTGTTGCCTGAGCATTTCCGCTCTGAGTTGAAACATCCGGTAGGAGTCGGGTGCAGCCTTCGACAGCCGATCGAACGAATCTGAGGCAACGTAGACCGAAGCCTTTCCCTTAAAGTACAGCGCATCGGGACTGTCCGGCTCCAACTCGGCCCAACGTGTGAGCATGGCAAGAGCCTGGTCGTCCTTGTTCTGTCTCAAGTAGGCAAGGCCCAGATGGGCGACGACGACGGCATCGTCTTTCCGCGTCTGGTAGACCTTCTCCAACAGGGGAACCGCGTGTTCTAAATCCCCGCTATCGAAGTAACTCAAGGCCAACAAAACCTGCGTGCGATCCAGATGTGGATCCAGTTCCAAGGCTTTACGAAACTCGGCGATGGCATTCAGATAGCTGCCCTGCATGTAGAGCGCAAAACCGAAATTCGAATGAGCTTCCGCGGAGCGAGGATCGAGCTTGATAATCTGCTCGTAGATCTTCGCCGCGCGCTCAAATTGCTCATCCGCTAGCGCGGCCTTCCCCTGAGAGGAAAGGTCGGCCAAATTCTGGGTCTGCGCAAGTGCAACCGTTTCCGCAATCGGGGCGGCGAAAAATATCAGCGCGACGGCCAACGCAAATCGCTTGAACATCCCACCTTGGCTCGACATTCCTGAAGACACGCTCGGATGCCGGTCATTCCCCATGAGAATCCTCCGGCAAAAGCATACAGCATGATTTACGGCTTTCCGGTTACAAGTAAACCTTCACGCTCACTCTTTGTGACGTGTTCAATTCATAATCATCTTTTCGATTTGGATCGCGCACCGCGGGCTGGCTGTTCCCTTCATCGTCGGTCGCGCGAACTTCAATCGCATGTTGGCCAGTGGGCAGAACGCTCCACGCAAAAGTCCACGGAGTCCACACCATGGCCGCGGGCGATTCGCCAAGAACTGCCGCTTGCCATTCTCCTTTGCCGTCAAAACGCAACTCAACTTTGGAGATTTTGCGTTCTCCCGCCCAAGCCAGGCCCTCGATCTGGTAGGACTTGGTTCGAATCTCTTCGTCCTCCAACGGGCGGAGAAACTTGGAGCTCACCCGCATCCGAGTAATGGGCTGGCGTTCGCCATTCGCTTGCACTGCGACGTAATGCTCTTGCTGGAAATAGCCCTTGAACGGCTCGCGAGAAAGTTCGACTCGCGTCAGCCATTTCACCGAGTCCATTCCGTACCACCCGGAAACCACCGCCCGCACCGGAAACCCGTGTTCTGGCGGAAGGGGCTCGCCGTTCATCTCGTAGACCAACAGGGTAGACGGATCCATTGCCTTTTCCAGCGGAATGGAACGCGCGTAGTGCGTCCCCGCCGGCACACCTTCGCCTTCGCCCGCATCAGCGCCGTACAGAATCACTGTAGTCGCATCGGCATGAGCGCTCGCCTGTTTCAGCAACTCCGCCAACGGAACTCCCGACCAGAAAGCCGTACCGACACCAGCTCCGCCCGACACATTTCCAGCACATTCCAATGTAAGCGGCCGGCGAACCGACGATGCCAGCAGCAGATCGGGGTATGAGAACTTGAGCGGATTCGTAACCAGACCTCCAATTTCCAGATTCCAGTTCTCCGCGCTGATCTTCGGAACCAGAAAGTGATTGCGGATAAAGAAGTCGCTGTTGGCGGTCATCAACTTCTTCAGGGTCTCGTCTGAACTGACTCCTACCGTTTGAGGAGTTGCGACCCGGTTTGAGTGAAAGCCCGCTTGACCACTTAGATAACGCGGGGCCAACCCACACGTGGCCAGCACTCCCAGCAGGAATTCACGGCGTCGAATTTCAGCGCGGGTACGGTTCTTGCTTGCCTTGTATGTCATAGCCAGCAATGAGGCGATACGATCTGAACGGGGGAATTATATATTCGATCACGAACCTTGATGATTCTAAGTAGTGAAAACGGGCGCCAGCGGACGTGTCTTACATACAGTTGAAGATGGCCGCGATTGCTCTAACATTTCACGCCACACCATTTGGGACGGAGAACTCAGGAGCGCCGGTTACGGTGAAACAAAGGATCCACTTCACGAGCCATGGCCTCGACATTCAAGTCAAAATCCAAGAAATCGCGAACTGCCTTTGTGGCACCCGTCGGGTCGCGCGGGGGGAGATTTTTTCAACTCAGGCCAGCCCGCCCCCGTCCACAACGAGGTAAGCTCCTGTCATCCACTTAGCCATGTCACTGGCAAGAAACAGGACCGCGTTCGCCACATCGTCGGTAGTCCCAACCCGATGGAGCGGGCGACTGGCGGCCTCTTTCATGAATTGTTCTTGATCTTCTCCGAGCTGCCGGCACTCACTGGCGAGCATCGGAGTGTCTATGTCGCCCGGGCACACACAGTTGATACGAATATTGTCTTTTCCATGGTCAATCGCCATAGCCCTCGTCAGGTTGAGCAGCCCAGCCTTGGCGGCACAATAGGAAGCCGCCCTTGCGCCCCCCTTGAGTGACCATCCTGATCCGGTATTAATGATCGTTCCCCCTCCATAGCGGATCATATGCGGAATCACTTCCCGCGAAAGCAGGTATGCGCTCTTTAATGTCACATCGAGAACGGCATCCCACTCTTCCTCTTCGAGGGTCAACACATCCTTTCGAACGACGATGCCCGCGTTGTTGCAGAGAATGTCTAAGCGGCCATAGGCAGCAACGGTCCGCTCCACGGCCTGGTGGCAGTCGGATGACAAACGAACGTCACACTGAATCGCCGTAGCATTACCACCCTGTCGCTGGATCAGGGATGCTGTCTCCTCGCCGCCCTCGGCGTTACGATCCAGAATTGTGATCGCAGCTCCCATCTCCGCTAAACGGACGGCGATTCCGCGGCCGATTCCCGAAGCGCCCCCGGTCACAATGGCGACTTTGTCTTCGAGAGACAACAACTGCTCGGCTCTCTTAGAAATATTGCTGGAATCCATACCAACCTCGGCATCCCCGCTTCTATTGGTCTTCTCGAGCACTTCCAGCTGTTTTACTGTAGTGCTTCCAGCGCGCCATCGATGGCGCTGAGCGTCTTGGCAACATCGTCTGCATGGTGGGCAACGGTCACGATTGAGTGCAGAGTAGCCGCGGGCGTCATGTAGACGCCATGTTGGAACAAGCGCAGGGCCAGACTCTGATACTTCTTGCGATCAACATGCTGGCAAAACTCGCGATAGTCGCGAATGCCCGACTGCTCGGTGAACATGATCTGGAACATTGGGCCGACCCGCTGAACAATCGCAGGAGTTCCCTTTCGGTGAAAGAGATCTGCCATTCCGGTGGCGAACTGATCGGCCAGATCCCAAATGTAGCGAAATGCCGCGCCGTTATCTCGCATCAGCTTGCGGAGGCTTGCACGTGCGGCGTGCAGCCCGATGCGGGAGGCGTTGTGAGTGCCGTAGTGCAAAACGCCTCCGCTGGCAAGCGCACTCATCACTTCGGAACGTCCGGCAAATGCAGCGACCGGAAGTCCACACCCTAAAGCTTTTCCAAACGTAACGATGTCCGGTGAGAGGCCATAGTATTCCTGGCAGCCGCCTGCGGCGATGCGGAAGCCGGTTACGGTTTCATCCAGAATGAATAGGATTCCGTGTTCCCGGGCGACCTTCTGCATGCCTTCCAGGTAGCCCTTGTCCGGCGGAATGACGCCCATGTTTGCCATCACGCCTTCGGTGATCAGCGCGGCAATCTGGCCGGGGTGGTTCTGAATTGCACGTTCTAGAGACGGCAAATCATTCCACGGCACCACGATCGTGTCATCCAGGGCATAGCGATTGAGGCCGGAGCTGTCGGCAATTTTAACGGGATCACTTCGTAAGCCGATTGTGCCTGGCCATGCCGGGTTAGACGCTACCAGCACATCATCGTACCAACCGTGGTAGTGGCCCTCGAACTTCAGAATCTTTGGCCGGCCAGTGTAGCCGCGGGCCAGACGAAGCACCGCCATTACCGCCTCGGTTCCCGTATTCGCAAACCGGACTACCTCGGCGTTCGGTACAATTTGCCGGAGTAACTCGGCCACTTCAATTTCGATCTCGGTTGCAGTGGCGAAATGGGCACCGCTGGCTGCTCCTTCAGCGATTGCCTGCGTAACATCCGGATCCGCATGTCCCAAGGGAAGCGCCCCGAACCCCATCATCCAGTCGATGTATTCGTTGCCATCCACGTCATATAGGCGAGAACCGCTCCCGCGCTGCATGAAAATCGGATACTCGCCATAATTCGCGGGCCCTCGGGAAGAAGAACTCCCTCCCTCGACCAGAACACCCCTTGTCCGCTCATAAAGCCGCTTTGACTGTTCGGTGCAAAAAGTCTTTGGAGCTATCGGAACCACTTTCCCTCCGGTTGACACCTGCTCGCAAGCGCGAAAACTTCACTTGCTGTATACATAATTGCATTCTATGACTGCCTCGAATTTCCTTTCGTCAGTCAAGCTTTTAGCGGGCTTGTAGACGTTGTTCCGAAACCGCCGCCGGCGGCACTAAGATCGCAATTACGTTACGCCGGATGTGCATTGCCAAAGTGTAGCATCGCGGGAAATTCATCTTTCCTGGAGGTACTTTCGAACAGGAGCCTTCGCCTCAGGTTGCAGCACCGCATATTGCAAGTTGGCCCAGAAGACCAGTGCTGCAAGCGCAGATTCGGACGTCCTTACATTAACAAGCTCTCATACGACTGCTGGGTTGGTCATGGGAACTGCGTGGTATATGGTTCCGAAAAAGGGCTGTCGCTTCTGCCACCTGTAAAAGCTGATGTTATTTGGCCAGTGGGCCGGGATGGATGCCTTCGCCTAGAACAAAGCTGGATCCGACGCTGCCGACCACTACCGATGAGCGCGGCAGGACCAACTTCTCGCGAATGCGATAGACCGCCTCGATGCCCGTGCAGTGTGCGCCCATCAGGTTCGCCACTTTGAAGTCCTTTAACTTGTCGGCAGTCCAATCCAGTTGCTGATCGGTGGCCGCAAACAGGTGGAGTCCACCAATCACTGCCTGCACCGGCTCGTTGGGAAACTGCTCCCGGGCAAACGTGAGAATGTTCACAATGCCGGCATGCCCGCATCCGGTGATCACCACCAAACCTTCTGGTGTGTTCAGCACCAGGGACTGATCCTCGGGAATTGTGTCCTCCACCAGACCCGTGGGAGTTTCCACTTTTCCCGTGCTGCTCCAGTTGTGTTCCGGATACTTGCGGGGAACGGGGCCGGTCAACCATGCGCCCGGGAAAATTTCTGAGGCGTTGTCGAGCTCGATGAACTTTCCTCCGGTCGCCTCATACTCTTTTTTTAATGCGATCATCGGATTCTTTTCGCCTTGGGGCGAAGGGCGGCTATAGAAGATGCCGCGCGCGACATAGACTCGGGACAATGCCGCGGGATTTTTCTTCATCATCTCGCGGCGGAGAGTGAGCAATCCGCTGACGTGATCCCAATGATTGTGGGTAAGGATCACGTCCTGCACATCCGATAAATCGATCTTCAGGTCGCGCGCGTTTTCGAGGACGGTATCGGGATGGCCTCCGGTATCGAGCAGAACGCGGTGGCCATCGGCAACCACCAGCGCGGAGAATCCCCACTCCCCGATGCCCGTGGTTTCGCCCACCAGCATGGTGGAAAGCACAGTGACTTTGAGTGCGTGAATTTGGGCGGCCGGGGCCTTCGCCGCGCCAGCAGCGCTGCTCTGGGAGGCATGCGCGTTGGCCAACGACAGCGCCAGCAGGACCAGCCCCATCTTTATTGTGCGAACGTTCCAGCTCCCACTCATCTTTTGAACCCCTTACATTGCGAGATAACCGCCATCCACGGGCAAGGCGGCTCCGGTCGTCCAGGAAGATTCGTCGCTGGCCAGATAGACCGCCAACCCTGCGACATCCTCGGGACGGCCAAGCCGACCGATGGGATGCGAAGCGGTTCTCTCGCGGCGAGCAGTTGCCTGGTCGGGCACCTGGGCCATGAGCGCCGCGGTCAGCTCGGTCTCTACGAACGACGGGCAAATCGCGTTGACGCGGATGTTTTCGTGGCCATGATCGATGGCCATGCTCTTGGTGAGAAGAATAACCGCTCCCTTGGAGGGAGCGTAGGCGGCGCGGTTGCGGGCGCCGACAATGCCCAGGGTGGATGCAATATTAATGATGGAACCTCCGCCGGCCTTTCGCATGTGAGGCAAGGCGCCGCGAGAGAGCAGCCAGACGGCGCGGACATTCACATTGAATAAATGGTCCCACTGCTCTTCTGTGACCTGCTCGGCGTTGCCGACAGTTAAAATGCCGGCATTGTTCACCAGAAAGTTGAGCCCGCCAAACCGGCTCACAGTTTGATCGAGCAAGCGATTCAGCTCGCTGGTGCGGGAAACGTCGGCCACGATGGCAAAAGCGCGGTCGCCAATCTCGCGGGCAACTTCTTCGATGCGATCTTTGCGCCGGCCGCACAGAGCCACGCGGGCTCCTTCGTTGGCCAAGGCGATGGCGCACGCGCGGCCGATTCCGCTCCCTGCGCCGGTGACAATTCCGATTTTTCCTTTTAGACGTTCGCTACATGATCAGTTATTTTAGCCGGACCTTGTTGTGACGCGGAGAAAGTCCGAGGCCGGAGAACACAATAGCGGGCTACAGGCACGGCACGCAGACTGAGGGCTTCCCTTGTAGCTTGCGGTAGCTAGAACCATCTTCCAGCTACCGCTCTTTGGGGGAGGAAGCGCCGTTTCAGAAAATCACCTTCAATGCAAACTGAATCTGCCGGCTGGTGGTGGAAGTGGAGTCGAGCGGAGAAGCCTGTGGGGCTCCGCTCTGGTCGAATACAAAATTGTTTACCAGCGGAGGATTAAAGTTGACGCGATTAAAGATGTTGAACATCTCCGCGCGGAACTCCACATTCACTTTGTCTCCGATGTGAGTATCCTTGACCGCGGAGAAATCGAAATCGATCAGGCCCGGTCCGTAGACATCATTCTTGCTGCCGTTGCCGAGCAAGTTTTGGCAATAAACGGTACCCGCGGGGGCCGGGTTCGCGGCGCCGGAGAAAGATCCTGGATCACACAAAGACGCCTGCGCCACCGGCATGGTGGGAAGAGTGAAGCAATTCGATTTAATGTAATTGAGGGCATTCTGCGGATTTACCGGCGCTCCGCAGCCCGATCCCGTGAACCGATCCGGATAGGCGAAAGGAGCGGAGTCGTTCAGACCCAACGGATCGCCGCCGATCAGAGTCGTAAAGGGCAGGCCGCTTCTGATCTGCGCAATGCCGCCCACCTGCCATCCCTTGGCGAGCCACGCTCGCGGCCCCGACCACGAACCCGACGGAATGTTCCACAAATAGTTGATAGTCAGATTGTGCGTAATGTTGAAATCAGCTGCCGTACGGCGATAGCGGGGAAGGAAGTAAAACAGCGCCGGGATCGAATTGAGGAAGGCGTCGGAGGCGATGGAGCCATCCCCTCCGTCGATGGCGCGGCTCCAGGTATAACTGCCGCCCACCTCGACCCCGTGGCTCGTGTGCTTCTGGATTTGCAGTTCGAGGCCATCGAAATAAGAATCGTTGTTCCACTGCAGCGTATCCATACGGCCGATGTCAGGGCTGATGACTGGGTTGGAGCCCCCGGCGGGTGCGACCGGCCAGAGATACGGCGGCGTCGAGCCGTTTACTGGCTGTGTCGAATTGATGTCGTCAGCCCGGAAAATCTGGTGTACGCCCCGGGATCCCACATAGGCCGCCATCGCGGTCAGGTTGGGCAGGAGTTCGTGCTGGATATTGACGTTCCATTGCATCAGGTAATCGCGCTTCGGGTGGGGCTCAATGTAGGCGATGCGCAGTCCAAGATTGTTCTGCGCCGCCGCTGCCAGGATGTTGAAGGCTTGAGTCGGAAATGATCCAGGCGGCAGATTGACGGCGCTGCCGTTCTCCGTGAAGGGAGCTGTGTTGGTCGCGAACTGACCGAGCAAGTAGGGAAGCGGGAGAACGTCGAAAATTCCGAAACCGCCGCGAATGGAAGTCTTGCCATTTCCGAACGGATCCCAGGCAAAACCGATGCGCGGCTCGAAGTTGTGATACGTGGGATTGCTGAAGACGGAGGAAGCAACCACCGTGTCCTGATACGTCTGTCCGAAGGGGCTCTGCAGCGCGGACAGGTGCCCATGGGCCTCGGAGGGCACCGTCGACATTTCATAGCGCAATCCAAGATTCACCGTAAGAGTGGGGCGCAAACGGATGTCGTCCTGAAAATAGCCGCCGAAAATGCTGGAGCGAAAATTGAAGTGAATGAAGGGCGCGCTGGGCAGCGGAGCCGCCAGATCAATGGGATTGTTCGTCAGAAATCCGTTGTTGTTCGGGTCTGCTAGCGAGCCAAATTGAATTTCTCCAGCCGGCGCCGGATCGAACGCATTCAGTTGCACTCGTTCCACCGCGAAGCCCATCTTCAGCCCATGCTTTCCGCGCGTCCAAAAAAGATCGTCATAACCCTGGTAGGAATTCTCGAAGAAATCAAGACGCTCGATCTGATTCAAGCCGGGCTGGGCCGAGTTGTAACCCGAGAGGATATCGATTTGGGGATTGTCGGCACCGGGATTCTCGCCCAAAGACAGTTGGGAGGCCAACGGATTGATGGCGCTGACGCCGACGGCGGTATGAAGAGATCGGTTCAGCCCGAAACGAGCGGAATTTACGATCTGCGAACTGATGAGGTGGGTTTCTTCCAGCGCAACGTAGCCTCTGCCCGTGGTATTCCCCACCAGCACGTCGTTGTTGGGATCAGGCTGGGTGAGCGTTGCAGAGTCGTACTGGTAGCTTCCGAAGAAGCTATCCTTATCGGAAAAACGATGATCGAGACGCCCCACTCCGAAATTTTCGGTGGTGACGTGGCCGCCAACGAAGGAGTATGTGCCCATGTCCCCATTGTCATAGTAGGGAAGGCTGGGATTCTCCGGGCCCCACAAGCCCAGGTAGGGCAAGACTGCTACGTCGATGCCGGTGGCAGGATCGGGATTGGCGGCGCCGGTGACCTGATGCGGCACGCAACCCGACCCAGGCTGCGGTTGCGAACACAGGATCCCCTTCTTGGCTGCGACGGAAGGAACAGTAACCTGGGTTGTGATGCCGTTATTCTCTCGAAGCCCTTCGTAATCCGCGAAGAAGAAAGTCTTGTCCTTCACAATCGGTCCGCCGAGTGCGGCCCCGAACTGACTGCGATGGAATAGCGGAATCGGACCCTGATCAAAATAGTTCTTCGCGTCGAAGGCGCTGTTGCGCAGAAACTCGTAGACGTTGCCATGGAAGCCGTTGGTCCCCGATTTGGTCAGCGCGTTCACAATCCCACCGGCAGTGCGTCCGTATTCCGCCGAGTAGTTGCTGGTGAGAACGGAAAATTCCTGCACAGCATCGACGCCCAAGGTAGAACCTTCCACGCTTCCCGGACCGCCGTTGGTGTAGTCGTTCACGCTGATACCGTCGATGCGGTAGTTGTTCTGGGTCGGGCGAGTGCCGGAGATGGTCATCTGCACGCCGTAGCCGCGGCGGGCCCGGTCCGGCCCTCCAGTATTGGCCTGAACCGATCCGACCGAGTCGACGCCAGGTTGCAACGTGGCCAGTGATGTCCAATCTCGTCCGTTCAGCGGGAGCTCGACAATCGCGGCCTGGCCGACCACGCCACTGATGGTGGAATCGCTCAACTGCACCGGAGGCGCCTCGTCAGTTACCACGACTTTCTCGTTGACCTGGCCCACCTGCATTTTCAGGTTGAGTAACTGCTGGGCGCCCACGGTTAACGTGACGCCCTTCTGGACCGTGGTGGCAAATCCAGTAGCGGTGGCGGTAACGTCATACTTCCCCGGCAAGAGATTGGGAGCGGAATAGACCCCGGCAGAGTCGACCGTGACCGAGCGGACCTCACCGGTGGACTGGTTCTTGATCGAGATTTGAGCGTTGGGTACGACCGCGCCCGAGGCATCGACCACCGTGCCAGTGAGCGTTGCGCCGGCGATTTGGGCATTCGCACCAGGAGGCAACAGGACCCACAATGCGACTGCCAGAACTAGCACTGCCACGACGGAAAGACTTGCCCCAATTCGAGTGTGCACGGCAACCCCCTCAGGTTTCCCCATCCACCTAAACTCGACAGCGTCCAATACTGAGCTGTTTCCGACCCGCAAGTGCTTCGGCGGCTCACTAGGCAAAACCGTTGCCCACAAGCAACGGCCTCCGGGCGTGCAAGCGGGGAAACTCGTTCTTCTGCGCTTGTCAAAGTATTGGGTCGATTATCCGAAGTCTTGTGGAATCTGCAAAAGAAATCTTAAGAATTTCTTTTTTCGATGGTAATCGGAATCCTATCAAAGACTTGCGTAGATTTTTGGAATTTGCTGCCGGCCATGCCAAATCGTTCCTGCAACTGAGGCAGGTGTGGAGCGGGCACTCTTGCCCGCTGCTTTTGGGGTCTGCAAGCAAGCGGGCAAGCGCGCCCGCTCCACAAGAACGCGCTACTTGAAGAGATCGGGGCGGTAGGAAGCGAGGTCGGCGTACTGCACGAACTCGAGGAAATTGCCTTCCGGATCGCGCGCAAAGATCGCGGTGATTCCCTGGCGAATCGGGACTGGACCCTCGCTGACCAGATCAACGCCATGCTCCTTCAGCCGGACAACGACTTCGTGCACATCCGCGACCACGAACGTGATGTAGGCGATGCCCTGCCGTTCAAAGACCCAGGCCGGACTCTCCCGCTGCTGCAAAACTGTTTTCTTGGGCTGAATCAGCTTGATTCGCTCTCCGTAGGGCGTCTGCAAACGGATGATGCGGAAGCCGTGGGGCCCGGTGCCGAATTTTGTGCTCATCTCCGGCATGGCCTCAGCGTCGGTGGCGAATTGCAGTCCCAGAACGCCGGTGTAGAAGGCGAACATTCGATCGATGTCGATGCACACGATCCCCGGTTCGAGAGGAGCAACCATCCGCAGGGACCAGGATGGTTTGGCTTGGAGGTTCATCGGTGAGCCTTTTCCTGAATCTTCCATTGCAACTCGCTCCTCCACAAACGCTACAGCCTGCTCAGGCTTGTGTTGCCTCGAAGCTGAGCGGCTTGCGCGTCAAGGTAAAACAAATCAATGCCGCCACGAACAACAAGACTCCTGCCAGGTAGAACGCGAAGTCGAAGCTGCCCGTCCATTTGACGATGTATCCGGTGGCGATCGGCACCAGCGAGCCGAAGATATTTCCGCCGAGAATCAGAAAGCCGATCGCGGTGCCGACCATCTCCGGATTCCAAACCAGATCGTTGGTCAGGGCAATGTTCAGGGAGAGCGCTCCGGAAATGCACGCCAGCGAGATCGAAATCAGCAACAAGAGTACGTACTGGTTCGCAACCATGTTCGTCACCAGGACTACGCCGGACAGCAGAATGAACACCATCAGCAGCGTGCGGCGCTTTCCCTGTCGCACGGCCTCCGTGGTCAAAACGGCGTCGCTTAATTTCCCGATCAGCAGTCCCAACCCGACGGCAACGACGTAAGGAATCGAGGTAAACCATCCTGCTTTGACCAGCGACATGTGGCGGGACTGGACGAGATAAGAGGGCAGCCAAAACAGAAACAGCAGCATGGTGTAGGCACAGCAACCCTGGGTGAAAAACAGCCCCCACATCGTTTTGCGGCTTATCAGGCGAAGCAGCGCGCCTTTTGGAGGAGGAACGGGTTTCGCTCCCGAATCGGTCTGTGCAGAAATATAATTTCGTTCTTCCTCGGGCAGCCACTTACACTCGGCCGGCACGCGGAAAAACTTGAGCCACAAGATCACCCAGAGGAAACCTAAAGAGCCGGTCATCATGAACGACATCCGCCAGCCGACCTTCAACAGCAGCCAAGCCACCAGAGGAGCTGAAAACGCCGGACCGGCGAACGTGCCGGCGTTGAAGATCGCAGTCGCCAAGCCGCGTTCGCTAGCCGGAAACCATTGGCGGACAACCTTCGCGGAAGTTGGAAAAGATGCCGCCTCGCCTGCTCCGAGCGCTAACCGCGTCGCCAACATGCCGCCGAAACTGGTCGCGACGCCCGTGAGCATGCCCGCAATCGACCAAATCGTCACCGACAGGCCATTCACCAGCCGCGTTCCCACGCGATCGGTCATCCAACCCCACATGAGTAGAAAAAAACAATACGTCCACTGGTAGGAAGAAAACAGCAGGCCCATCTTGCCCGCGTCCCAGCCAAAATCCCTGGCAATGGCGGGCGCGGCCACCGAGAGATTGATGCGGTGCATGAAGTTGATGAACAGATTCAGAAACAGGAGCAGGGCAATGTAGAGACGCTTGCCGGACCATAGCGAGCCAACTTCGGCACTGGCTAGTGGTTCAGTCGAGGATGCGGCAACGCTGAAGTTCGTCCCGGTTGTCATATCGCCGCGTTACGACGCAAGATCCTCCTCGTCTTCAGCCAGAAGTGCAGGCCGCCGATCGTGCGAACGGAAGCCGTCGTGTTGCTATTCGTCTTCGCCCCAGCCAAAGTTCGGCAGGGGATGCGGGATAGGTGGAAGATCCCAACTACCGGTCGCGATGGGCCGAATCTCGCGATCGATGCGAACGTCGAGCACGGTGGGCTGTCCTGATGCAATCGCGGCTTCGAGTTGCGGCGCGAGATCAGCCGGCTTGTCGACCGTCTGCCCAACGGCGCCCATGGATTTCGCCATCATGGCGTAGTCGGCGGAAAATAGTTTTCCGTTGACGTCGGTGAAGCTAACCGCCAGTTCCCGATTCTTGCCGAAGTATCCCGCTTGCTGGTCGCGAATCGCGCAATAGCCGAAGTTATTCCACACCAGCCACACCACCGGGATGTTGTACTCGACTGCAGTGAGCACGGCGCTGGCGTTCATCATGAAGGCGCCGTCGCCGCAAAGCGAAACGACAGGCTGGTCGGGCGCTGCCAGCTTTGCGCCGAGGGAACCGGCGACGGCGAATCCCATGGATGCGAATCCCCAGGTCTGCAGCAAGGTGCGCGTCTTCCACGCTTCGTACTCGGCGACGAGCCAGTTATGGTGGATGCCAACATCAGCCAGGACGATGCCATCGGCGGGCACGACTTTTCGCAACTCGGCAACGGCGCGCTCCGGCCGGATCGGGATTGCATCCGACGTGCGCGGACCGGCGGTAGCTTCCTTCCACCGCTTCTGCCATCCCGCAATGCGTTCGAGCCACGCCGTGCGCTGGGCATTGGCCGCTGTCCGGGGCTTGGCGAGAAGTTGCTGCAGAAAAATTTTCGCGTCGCTCACGATTCCAAGCTCCGGACGGAAGTTGCGCCCAATCTCCGCCGCATCGATGTCGACATGAATCAGCTTGCTCGGCGGGATGTTGTAAGTGAACCCCGGCAGCCAAGCGCTGGTGGCGCGATCATCGAAGCGCGTTCCGAGAGCCAGAATCACGTCGGCGTTGCGGCACGCCGCATTCGCCGGATACGAGCCGTTGCGCCCCGTGGGACCGAGGCTCAAAGCATTGCGCGGATCGAACACGCCTTTCCCGAATGGCGTAGTCGCAACCGGGATGCGGAGCGTTTCCGCCGCGACCAGCAGTTCCGGTTCAGCGCCGCTAAGTTCGACACCGTGCCCAACCACGATGACGGGGCGCTCGGCCGCCTGCAGCATCCGCAGCGCTTCATCCACCGATGCGGGATCGGCCGCCGGACGCGAGTACTCCGCGATCGGCCAGTCCTTGTCGCGTTGCGCCGCGCTCTCATCGACGAGCTCGACGAACACGTTCAGCGGGATGTCGATATTCACCGGCCCCGGTCGTCCGTTGGTCATCAAGGCAAAAGCCTGGCGGAGAGCCAGCGGCAGCATATCGGCGCGCGTCGGCTGAAAACTTCGCTTGACGTAGGGACGGAGGACATTCACAAAATCTCCCTGAAAATATTTTCCCGTCTCCTGAAACGGGCCGCGGTTCCACTGCCCGGTTGGCACGTTGCCCGTGATATTCAGCATGGCCGAGGAATCGGCCGCGGCAGCAGCGACGGCAACGATCAGATTCGTCGAACCGGGACCGCACGAGGTGAACGTGGCCGCTGGCTTCTGCGTGATCCGGAAATACGCCTCCGCCATAAATGCAGCCGCCGACTCGTGATGCACGGAAATCGTTTTGATCTCTTCCTGCCGGTCGAACAATCCGTCGAGCAATCCGAGTATGCCGTGGCCGCACACTCCGAAGATGTACGGAACCTTCTGCTGGATCAGGAAATCGGTGATATACGCGGCTCCCTTCGATGCTGGCTTCACGCGCGCTGACTGCAGTTCGCTCTGAGGCATGGATGTTCTCCCGGAAATTTATTTTGCGATGCTGAAACCGCCATCGAATGTGTCGGACATGCTCCAAAACATCGTCTTCACCTGCTGGTAGGTCCGGATGCCTTGCAGTCCCTTCTCCCGGCCGAGGCCGCTGTCTTTGAATCCACCGAACGGAGCTGCGGTGGAGAATTGTTTGTATGTGTTGATCCAGACCATACCCGCTTCCAGCGCGCGCGCGACACGCCAGGCGCGCTTGTAGTCGGCCGTCCAGATGCCCGAAGCCAGGCCGTAGGTGATGTCATTCGATTTCTGAATGAGATCGTCTTCGTTGTCGAAGGGCATGGCGCACAGCACCGGCCCGAAAATTTCCTGCTGCGCGATTTTCGACTTGTTGGTGATGCCGGCAACGATCGTCGGCAAATAGAAAGCTCCCTTTGCCAGCCGCGGATCGGATGGCCGTGTGCCTCCGATCAGGATCTCGGCGCCTTCCTCGCGCGCTCCGTCGACCATCTTCTCGACGAACTCCCGCTGCGAAAAACTTGCGCTCGGTCCAAGTTGCGCGCCGGGGGCGTCGGGCAAATCGACGCGCAATGCCCGCGCTCTTTCGATGATCATCGAAATCACTTCGTCGTAGACTTTGCGCTCCACAAACAGGCGTGAGCCCGCGGTGCACGATTGTCCGGTTCCTTCGAAGATGGCGACTGTGGCCGCGTCCGCCGCCGCCTTCAAGTTCGCGTCCGAGAAAATAATATGCGGCGACTTTCCGCCTAACTCCAGCACCGCCGGAATGATCTTCTTGCCCGCCAGTTCCGAAATTCTCCGTCCGACTTCGGTTCCACCGGTAAAAGAAATCATTCGCACCAGCGGGTGAGTGACAAGCGCGTCGCCGATTTTTCCTCCCGCTCCCGGCACCACATTCAGCACGCCCGGGGGAACGCCGGCATCGAGAGCGATTCTGCCTAGTTCGATGCCGCAAGTCGGTGTAAACGAAGCAGGCTTCAAAACAATTCCATTCCCGGTGGCCAATGCGGCCGCGATCTTGTTGCACGTGAGAGTAATGGGAGAATTCCAAGGAGTGATCGCCGCCACAACTCCCCACGGCTCATAAACCGTCATGCTCAGATAATTGCCGCGCGGCGGAGTAATTTCCGATCCCAGAGTTTCAATTGCGGCAGCGCAGTAGCGGAATGTCGCCGCGCCGTTGATGACCTGGTTCTTGCATTCTTTCCAGACTTTCCCGTTCTCTAGCATCTGGCAGCGGGCCAGCAGATCGGAACGCTCCATCATGAGATCCGCGATGCGGTTCAGCAACTGCGCCCGGTTGTGCGGCAACATGTTGCGCCAGGCAGGAGCACTCGCGGCTTTGTGCGCGGCGTTTACGGCCGCATCGATGTGCGCTTCGGTGCCGGCGCACACCTCGTAATTCACCTCGCCGGTCGCCGGATTCACGTGCGTGATATGAGAAGAAGTGTCCTGAACCCATTCGCCCGCGATCAAAAATGGCAATGGCTTTAAACCCACGACTGTCGACATTTCTCGGCTCCTAAATTGACAGCGGAATGTTTCGCGCGATATAAGGCGCAAGGGATATGTAAAATCAAACCCCAGTGCGGGGGATTCTAGCACCACAATCTGAAAAAAATCTGGTGATGAAAACAATGCGGACCTGGGTTGCATTACTTTTTGCATTATTTTTTGTTCTTTTCGCGAATGAAGCCGGCCTGAGCGCGGAGAACGAATCCTACTCCATGCCCTTGAAGACAGTTCCCACCTTTTCGACGAAAAACATTGCACGGCAAGGCCATTTCTACGTTGGCGGCAAGTGGGTGGGAGAGCCGGGTGCGCGCCGGATGCGCGGCGCCATGTACGTGGAAGTGTGGGTGCCGAAAACAATTCGTCACCCGTACCCGATTTTATTTGTGCAAGCGGGCGGAGGCCAGACCAGCATCGGGCTGCTGCAGACTCCCGACGGGCGCCCCGGCTGGGCCTACGATTTCGTCAACCAGGGCTACACCATCTACATGATGGATTTTCCGGGGCGTGGACGATCCTCCTTCATTCCCGGTCTTGATGGCGACGTAATCCCGCCGCGCACCGGAGAACTGATGGAGCAGGTTTGGACCGGCGGCGCTCCTGCTCCGACGCCGCAGCGCAGCTGGCCGCAATCCGACAAGTACACTCAATGGCCGAGCGATGCACCAAACAAAGGCCAGATCGGCGATCCCGTGTTTGATTATTTCGCCAAGACGGAATTGAATTTTCCCTCCGGCGATGACATGGAACCGCTGGCCGCCGAAGATCTCGTGCAACTGGTCGACTTGATTGGAAAGCCTGTCGTTCTGCTGCTGCATTCGCGATTGGCGACATCAGGCTGGCTGCTCGCCGATGCGCGCCCGAAAATGATCAAGGCCATCATTGCGGCCGAGCCCTGGGGACCGCCGATTCAAAATGCCGAACTCGATGCGCGCGGCCCGGGACACATATGGGGTCTCACCAACTTTCCCATGCACTACGATCCTCCGATCAAAAACGCATCCGAATTGCAGACCGTGCAGGAGGCCCATGCGGATGGCCCTGGACTCGTGCCCTGCTGGATTCAAAAGGAGCCGGCGCACAAACTGATCAATCTCGAAGGCATCCCCGTGCTGAATGTTTCTTCGCAGGCCAGCTATCACCGCCCGTATGCGCGCTGCGTTGCGAAGTGGCTGAACCAGGCGGGCGTCAAAACGGAATACGTCAGACTGGAAGACGTGGGACTTCCCGGCAACGGCCATCAGATGATGTCGGAAAAGAACAGCGCCGGCATCGCGAAGTTTTTCATGCAGTGGCTCGACAAGAACGCGCGCTGAACGGGAGAGAGTCGATCGAGCAAGAAGCCATCCCAGATGTCGTTCAGAACTTGAATTGCACGTCAAGTTGCGTCCGCCGAGGAGGCTGCGCCGCCACCGCGTGTCCGAAGAATGGCGATGTGATCACGCCCACGTAGGTCACGTCGTTGGTGTGGTTCAGAACGTTGAAGGAATTTAATCCGATCGTGAGGATTTTCTGCTCCTTCGCGGATTTGCCAAGTCTGAAATCGTGCGCGATGTTCAGATCGAGATCGATGAGCCCCGGCCCGTGCATCGAATTGCGGCCGTATCCCAGCGGGCGATCGTTGATCACGCCGTCGTTGTTGTTGTCCGCGCCGGTCGTAACGTTGACCGGCTTATCGGAATAAAGTGACAGCGCCACGCCCAGCGTGAAAAACCGCGTCGGCTGCGACGATGCGAGCAGATCGAACTTGTGCCGGCGATCGTTATCGGAGCGCGCCCAATCTGCGTTGGGATCGTAGCTGTTTCCCGGAAAATAAGTAATGCCGCTGGTGTTGTTGTCAGTCCGGTTCAGCGTGTATTGCACTTGCCCCGAGAAATACCGGTTCACCTTTCCGCGAAACGTCAGTTCGAGCGCGTTCCCCTTCAGGTATCCCTCCGACTGCATCTCCCGCACCTGGCCCAGGCTCGGGTTCGGAACACTCAGGTAGTTGGGCGGCAACGGCGCGTTGGCATCGATGGAACGGAACTGATCGATGCCGCGGGAGCCTACATACGTAGCCGAGATCGTCGCCTTCGGAGTCAACTGGCGCTCAATTCCCAGGCTGTATTGCACGACGTAAGGAATCCGCGCGCGCGGATCGAGAGTCACCAGGCTGGTCGGAACCTGCGCCAGCGCCGCGGGATTGATGGGATAAGTAACCAGCGGCTGCCCCACGATGAAGCGCAAAAGATTCACGCCGTTGAAATGCAATAGATCTCCGATGGGGCTGGGACCGGTGCGATCGAAGAAAACGCCGGCACCGCCGCGCAGCACGTTCTTGCTGTCTTTGGTCGGAGCCCAGGCGAATCCCAGGCGTGGGGCAAAGTTGTGCGGCTCGTCGTGAAAATAATTCTGGAAGTAATACCGCATTCCGACATAGAGGGAAAAATTGGGGCGTAGGCGAATGTCGTCTTCGAAAAATCCGCACACCACTTTCTCCAGAAAGACAGCGTGCCCCTGGCCGGTCTGCACCAGATAGGTCGATGGAGCGCTGGACTGATACGAAGGCAGGTCGGCAAACGTGTACGTGCCCGCGCGGTTGGTGAAGTCGTCGAGCCCGCGCCGGCTGATGTCGGGGATATCAACTCCGAAACTGAGCTGCTGCTTTCCGTTGGCGTAGGTGGCGAAGTCGGTGCCGTCAAAATGGTATTCGGTGCGCCGCGAATCGGCCTGCGCTCCGCCCGCTGTAAACAATCCGGAAACGGCGATTTGCGGCTGAGGGTTAATGCTGGCGACTTTAGAATCGTAGTGCCCCAGCAGAAAACGCAACTGGTTCAGCCAGTGCGGTGAAAACTGGTGAAGGTAGCTGACGTTGATCTCGTGTTCGAAAAAGATCGTGTCGGTGCCGGCGCTGGCCAACGTCGTCCCGCCCGCGCCCTGATTCTGAATGGACCGGTGTTCGTAGGAATAGCCGGTCCAGAATTGATCGCCGTTGGCGAGATCATGAAACACGCGGCCGGAGCCGAAAAAGTGATGCATGGGATTCGGTACGGTCTGCGGGCTGGGACCAAGTCCGGCAGCCTCAGCCGCCGCGATCGCGTCCGCATCGACGATTCCTTGCTGGTCGTCCAGATCTTCGTCCAGTCCCAGCAGGAAGCTGGTGTGCTTGGAATGTCCCAGCGGCCCGGTCACGGATCCCTCGTAGTACTGACGGCGCTCCGGAGGCTTCACCAGGGCGAATGCGTTGCGCGCATCGAAAATGGAATCGCGGAACAGGAAATTCATCTGGCCGTGAAAATCCGGAGTGCCGCTCTTGGTGATCAACTCCAGGCGCGCGCGTCCCGGCCGGGAAAAGCGCGCCGAGTATGGATTCTGATTGATTCTGATTTCCTGCACCCCGGACGCTGTAACGCCCGGACCGTTGGCCTCGATTCCATTGACCACCAGCGAAACTCCGTTCGTCCCGATAGCGCTGTCGTCCAGAAACCGCGACATGGTCGTGATGTAGTCCTGATCAAACACGGGCACGCGGTCGAGTGCGTCGCGGTTGATGGTGTTTGCATTCTGATTCTGCGTGACGTCTGTGCTGACCAGCGGCACCGTGTCGCCGGTGGTCACAGTGACGTTTTCGGTTTGAACCGCGATCGGCAAAATGATTCGCAGCGGATTCTGCCGCTTGGCGGAAAGCACGGTTTTCAACGCCAGATCGCGAAAACCCTCAGCCTGGAATTGGAGCGTGTAGTTTCCCGGAGAAAGATTTTCGAAACGGAATAATCCAGTTTTATCGGTGTTCTGCTGGGCAATCAGTTTGGAGTTGGCATCGAGAAGGGAAACCTGGGCGCCCACAATGGCAGCTCCAGACGGATCCACCAGAGTTCCCGATAGCGCGCGGCGGGATGCAGGCTCGCTGGTTCCGAGAGGCACGGTACCGACAGGCCCACCCGTCTGGGCGCGGGCGTGAATCGGCAACGCCGTCATGTTCCCAAGCGCCAAACACACCATCCACGAAATTCGCAATATTCCCCGGACTCCGCAAGCGCGTGTGCTGGAACGGAACAATGCCATGCCCTCATCCAGCCTATAGCACAGGAACATGAAGTGTTCCTGAAAGACAAGACCGGCCTGCGGCCATGCCATTGTCGGCCGGTACATCCAACCCCGAACGAATGCGGTCGGGGGTACATGATCCAGGCGATAACGACCTTGTGTGGGGGCGGACGCAGCCTGCCCTGAGCGCAGTCGAAGGGTCCGCCCCGCGAGCACAGCGAGCGTGTTACGACTTCGGGTTGTGACTATTCTGCCTCGCTTCCACCCCTTCATTCGCGCGCTTTGCACGAGCGCTCTGCAATCCCTAAGCCAGAATCACCTTGCTAGCTTTCGGCAGTCGCGCCACTTGCTCGGCAGAGAAGCCGAAGTTGTCGGCGATCATTGCCGGAGGGTTCGCCGCAAACCATCCGGACAGCGAGATTTCTTCGTACACAGGACTGTTGAACAGCACCAGAATCCTGGTGGGTTCGTCGCCGAGCTGTTCCACGAAATGCCCGAAGCCTTGCTTGATGAAGGCGATCTGGCCTCGCGAAAATTCTTCGGTAGCCACTCTTCCGTGAGCGCCAAAGATAGTCACGCGCGACCGCCCGGAAATGTAGTATTGCCATTCGTCGGCATTGGGGTGCCAGTGAAGTTCGCGCAGCGCTCCCGGTTTCAGATCCTGGATGATCGCGGTCAGCGTCTTCTGAATGGGAAATTCTTTCGAGGACACGATGCGCTCCTCGCCGCCGGGAAAGACAAAAGGCTGAGTAGCGGTGAGGCGAAATTTGTGGGGAAATTGGTTCTCCGGCAGATTCCGATTCCGCAGCTCTTCCGGAACGGCCGGAGGCACTTTGCCCTGGATGATATAGGCTTCGTCCCGCGGAATGGACGAGAACGCCGACGTGGGCAGATTCAAATTACGCGACAGAATTTCCGGAGAAGTGTGGCCCAACCAGTCGGTGATGCTGAACGTGCCAAATTCTGAGAAATGGCCATTGTCAAACACCAGAATAAAATGCGCCTCGTCTGGGCCTAGACATTGCAAGGCATGTCCGTGCCCCTTGGGAAAATACCAAACGTCTCCCGGACCAAAATCGGCCGACTCGGCTTCTCCGTTCGGAGAGATCACAGTGGTGCGCACATTGCCTTTGATCATGAATGCCCACTCCGCCGCGATCGCGTGCCAATGCAGTTCCCGCAATCCGCCGGGATTCAGCCGCATCGACACTCCCGCCATGCTTTCGGAGATGGGAAACTCATCCACATTCGCTTCCTTCGCCGAGCCGCCGGCGGTCACGCGTCCTTCGGAAGCTTCAATGTCGTACTTGAAACTTTCCAGTGGCGCATGCTTCTTGTGTTCCTCGGGCGCCGCGTGAATCTCTTTCGGAAGGGCCAGAGATGCAGCGGCGATTGCTGCGGTGGATGAAGCCACCGTAAACAAATCTCGCCGGCTCAACCCGCTTCCGTTCTTTCCCCCTGTACGTCCCTTCATCTTGATCCCCCTTCAATTCTGGTTGGTCTCTCCATACAGATGCCAAATGAACCCGTAAAGATCGCAAACCTGATTTTCGAAAACCGTATGAGAATGCGCGAAAAAAAGATTACGGTCAACTCGGAACACAGCAGCGATGATTTTTTCTGACAAGAAGGCCGCGGCGGGAAGGCTCGCTTCCGCGTAAGAGGAGTTTTTGTTTCAGAAGTTTAGAGAACGCGAGAGCGGGGCGAAACGCACATCGGCACGCAGAGTCGCGAGTTCCGGGTCCATTCGCAGAAACACCATCGAGGTTGATCGCTCTTCGACTGCCTTCTGCAGCCAATGAAAGGCTTGATCCTTCTCTCCGAGACCAGCGTAGATCAGGCCGATCGCATAGGGCGGGACGTACTGTCCAGTGCGTGCCTGCAAATTCTGCAGCACATCTCGCGCTTTGGCCGCGTTGCCCAAGGCTCCATAGGCGTGGCCGAGCGATCCCTCGTAGTAGGGATCGCCGCCGGAGAGGCGCACCGCTTCCTCGAACTCAGGAATCGCCATTCCGTACTCTCCCCGCTGTTCGTAGACCTCGCCCAGACGGAAATGAGTGCGCGGGAAGTTGGGGTCAATCTCAATCGCTTTCTTCAGGGTCTCGACCGAGTGCTCGTACTGGCCCGCAAGCGCAAAGGTCCATCCGGCATTGCTGCCAACGATCAGCGAGAGGGGATCGTCCTGAAGCGCGCGCTGCGCTTCCTCGACTGCGTCGGCATAGTTCCCATTCGCTGCCAGGCTCTCGGCGTACCAGGAGTGAGCCATGGCGTAATGAGAATTTTCCGCGAGGGCGCGGCGGAACTCGTTGCCGGCTGCGGAGACGTTCCAGTCGTAGTAGAAGTCGATGAGGCCCAGCGTGGCGTGCGCTGCCGCCAGGGCGTCGTCCATCTGGAGGGCTCGCGTACCCGCGTCTTTGGCCGCCGAAAACGCCTGCTTCGGCGGAACCACGGCGTACAATCCCAGTGTGGCGTAGGAATCCGCCACTCCCGCATAGGCTTCCGCGAAACCAGGATCGAGATTGATTGCCTGCTGGAAATAGCCAAGGCCCTTCTTCAATCCGTCCGGCGTGCGCTTGTTCCAGAAATAGCGCCCCTTCATGTAGGCTTCGTATGCATCGGGCCGCTCCGTCGATCGCTTCGTGAATCTGCGGCTCTCCTCGCCGTTGAGTTTCAAGCGAATGGACTGCGCGGCCATGTCGGCCAGAGCGTCCTCGAGAGCGAAGACGTCGGTGAACTGCCGGTCGAAAGTGTCGGCCCAGAGTTGAACGCCATCCTGCACGCGGATCAACTGCACGGTTACGCGCACGCGGCCGCCGTCGCGCTGGATCCTTCCCTCCAGCACCGCGTCCACTCCCTGCTCGCGGCCGATCGCCTGCAGGCTGAGATGCGTCCCGGCATATTGCTGAATTGCGCTGGTGGGCCGCACGGTAATTTTTCCCGTGCTCGCCAGCTTGGTGATGACCGCATCAGCCATTCCCAGTTCCAGGTATTTGTCAGGGCCGTTCGTGCCCAACGTCTGGAATGGCAGAACCGCCAGTGAAGTAACGGCTGGCAGATCCTGAGTCGGCTTCGAAGCGGCCTTGCGGTGCAGGACTCCAACCACAATCAGCGGCACCAGGCTGAGCCCTAGAACGGCTGATATCAAAAATCCCCAAGCTTTTTTCTTCGGTGGTTCCGGCCAGGCCTGAGGCGCGGGAATCGCGTCCGGCGGGGGGAAGACCGCCGCTGTGCTCGATTCCTCGGCTGGCTTGCTGCTGGCTATGACCAGGGCACTGTCATCCAGCCGCTTTACTTCAGCGACGAAGCGATATCCCTTTTTCGATACCGTCTCGATATAGCGGTGGTGTCCCCGGTCGTCGTTCAGCGCCTTCCTGAGCTGAGAAATCGTGACCGCTAGGTTGCCTTCTTCCACGAACGAACCCGGCCAAACAATCTTCAGCAACTCGTCTTTTTCAACCAGATGTCCGGAGCGGTCGACGAGGGCCAGCAACAAATCGAATGCCTTGGGAGTGAGTGAAACCGGTTGGCCATCGCACAGAAGCAGTCGCTCTGGGGGATCTAACTGAAAAGGCCCGAACTCATACAAAACATTGACTGGAGTTGCCATTGCGATCAAAAAAAGAAATTCTTAAGATTTCTTTTGCCATTCCCACAAGACGCTCTGCCTTGAAAACGCTAGCATTTTCACATTTCTGCAACAAAGGCAGCTCCGTCCCAAAAGGTTGTGATTATAACGCAGTAGCTCGGAGCCGAGTCAACCACGAAAACGGTTTAGCAGTGGTTTCGACAGCCTCAACGTAGAAACGGAGTTTCCGCCAGCATCGAAACGGACCCCCTGGGATGGCATTGGCCGATACATACAAGCGGACACGGCTCGTGAGTCTCACCACCTCGCACTTCTCATCGTCACTGAGGGATCTCCCCTGCGCGCAATCATCTTGGGACATGCGGCGCGGCCGGGGATTTCACTCGATCCGGCCCTGCGCGGTTTATTGGGAAGGAGCAGATTGAGCACGGAAGACTCAATCTCGGTTATTTCTCCCCCAGATGCTTCGCTGGACCGCGCGCCGGATCGAGCGAAGAAAAAGCCCTTCTACGCCAAGCTGTGGGTTCAAGTCGTCATCGCGATGGTGGTGGCTGTCATTTTTGGATATTTCAGCCCGGCCAAAGCGGTCGCCATGAAGCCGCTCGGCGACGCCTTCATCCGCCTGATCACCATGGTGATCACGCTGGTAATTTTCTGCACCGTCGTGACCGGCATCGCGGGCATGGAGGACATGCGCAAGGTGGGCCGCGTGGGCGGCAAAGCGATTCTCTATTTCGAAATCGTATCGACCCTTGCCCTCCTTGCCGGAATGCTGGTGGGCAACCTCGTCAGGACGGGCGAGGGTTTTAACGCCAACCCCGCCACTTTGGACGCGCACGAAGTCGCCGCCTATGCCGGACAGGCCAAGGCGCAAAGCCTGACCGACTTCCTGATGCACATCATTCCCAACACCATTGTCGATGCCTTTGCCAAAGGCGACATTCTGGAAGTTCTGCTGGTCGCGATTCTGTTTGGCTTCGCCATTTTCGCGGCGGGCCAGCGCGGGAAGCCGCTCCTGAACCTGATTGAATCTCTCACCCAGGCGGTGTTCGCCGTCGTAAACATCATCATGCGCTTCGCCCCGATCGGCGCCTTCGGAGCGATGGCATTCACGGTGGGCAAATATGGCATCGCCTCGCTCGGCCCACTGGCGAAACTGATCACGGCGTTTTATCTGACGTGCGCTCTGTTCGTCCTGCTGGTCATGGGAGGGATTGCGCGCATCGCCGGCTTCGGCATCCTGCGCTTCCTGCTCTACATCAAAGAAGAAATCCTGCTGGTGCTTGCGACCAGTTCGTCCGAGACCGCGCTACCCACGCTGATGTCGAAACTAGAGAAACTCGGATGCTCCAAGTCTCTGGTCGGCCTCGTCGTGCCGACGGGATACACTTTCAACACCGACGGCACCAGCATCTACATGACTCTGGCCGCACTCTTCGTGGCACAGGCTACCAACACGCATCTTACCCTCGAACAACAACTGGTCATTTTCGCAGTCGCGATTCTGACTTCCAAAGGAGCCAGCGGCGTCCAAGGCGCCGCGTTCATCGCGCTGGTCGGAACGCTGATGGTCATCCCGACCATCCCGGTTGCCGGCATGGCCCTGATCCTTGGCATCGACCGCTTCATGAGCATGTTTCGCGCCCTGATCAATATGATTGGAAATGGAGTGGCCACTCTGGTTGTAGCCCGGTGGGAAAATGAATTGGACCGTGCGACGCTGCAGCAGAATCTGTCCTGATTTTCCAGCGGCGCGCTTGCCATTTTGAGTTAAAAAAAAGAGGGAGCCTCATGCCCGGAAAGCACGTGACATCACGCCGTACCCTTCTCACCACCGCCGCGTCGTGCGCAGCCGCCGCCCTGGTCGAGATCTCCGGTGTCCACAAAGGAACCGCTCTAAGCTCGACGCCGGCCGCTCGCCGGCCGACTGAAGCCAACATCTGGAGCAAGGAGTACTGGGCGAAGAAAGGCAACGTCTCGCTCTACATCTTTCGAAAGCGCATGGGCGATCCGGCTTCCGACCGGGAAACTCGCCCCGTTCTGTTTCTTGCGCACGGCTCTTCGATCTCTTCGCGGCCGACCTTCGATCTCACGGTCCCCGGCCACGACGACTACTCCCTCATGGACACGTTCGCCCGATACGGATTCGACGTCTGGACCATGGATTTCGAAGGCTACGGCCACTCCTCCCAAGGCCCGGGGAATTCCGATATCGCTACCGGTGCGGAAGATCTTAAGGCGGCGTCGGAGGTCGTGCTGCGCGAAACCGGACAGTCCCGTTTCCATTTGTATGGCGAATCTGCCGGGTCACTGCGCGCCGGAGTTTTCGCCATGCAGGAACCGCAGCGCGTGAATCGCCTCATTCTGATGGCATTCACCTGGACCGGCGAAGGATCCAGCACGCTCTCGAAACGGGCGGAATCCGTCGATTACTATCGCACGCACAAGCGGCGTCCGCGCGACCGCAATATGATTCGCAGCATCTTCACTCGCGACAAACCGGGCACCTCGGATCCCGCGGTCGCCGAAGCGATGGCAGATGCGGAGCTCAAATTCGGCGACACAGTCCCCACCGGCACCTATCTCGACATGACAACCAAGTTGCCGCTCGTCGATCCGCTCAAGTTGAAGGTTCCCGTGATGATTGCACGCGGCGAATATGACGGAATCGCTTCCGAAGACGATCTGCTGAATTTTTTCAAAAAGCTTCCGGTTGGGGATCGTGAGTTCGTGGTCCTTCCCGGAGCGGCCCACTTGATCGCCTTCGGCACCAATCGTCGACAATTTTTCCACGTCATGCGTTGTTTCTTCGAAATGCCGAAGCGTCTCGATATTGCGACCGATTCTTCGACTGAGGGAAAGAGTTCGCGATGACGCGTTGGCAGCAGCTTGCTTGCTTCATTTGCCTGGGCGCGGCGCTCGCCCTCGCGCAGGAACCTCCCTCGACCGACCAGCCCCTGATCCTCGACCGCATCATCGCGGTCCCCGGAGCAGACGGCCGTTTCGATCACATGGCCGTCGATGCGAAGACCGGTCGCGTCTTCGCTGCCGTCTACGGCAATGACACCGTCGTGGTGTTGGACGTTTACCGCAGCCGTGAAATTCACACCATCACCGGCGGCTTGGACGAGCCGCAGGGGGTCGCTTACCTGCCCGACCTGAATCGCATCGTGGTCACCAACAGTGGCGATGGTTCCTGCAAGGTCTTCGACGGCACAACGTATCAACCGCTGGCCAGCGTCAAATTTGCGGACGATGCCGATCAACTTCGCTACGATCCCGCCCGCCACCTGATTTATGTGGGATACGGGGATGGAGCGATTGGAACGATCGATGCGCTAACCAATAAAATCACGGGCGAGAGTTTCGAACTCGGAGCTCATCCCGAATCGTTTCAGTTGGAACAGTCGGGCCCGCGAATTTTCGTGAATCTAGCATCGGAAAATCAGATTGCCGTCATCGATCGCAACACGCGCAAGATTGAGAAGTGGAAGCTGTCGGGGGTGGGAACAAATTTTCCCCTAGCGTTGGATGAGAAACATCGCCGCCTGTTCGTTGCGGCGCGCCGTCCCGCCACCCTGCTGGTGTTGGATATGGACACCGGCCGCGAGGTCGCAAGGCTTCCGGGAGCGGCGGATTCCGATGATATGTGGTACGACGCAACCCGCAGGCGAATTTATGTTCCCGGCGGAGAAGGACTGATTTTCGTTTACCAGCAGACCGATGCCGACCATTACACGCTGTCAGCGAAAGTGCCTAGCACGATCGGCGGCCGCACCAGCGCCTATTTCGGACAGGTCGGCAAACACAACAGCCTTTATCTCGCCGTGCCGGGACGTTCGAATCGTGGGGCAGAGCTCTGGGTCTACGAAACCCGTGACACACTAGAATCGCCATGAAGCGGCTTCCATCGCGGCCAACTTTTCTTTCTGCTGGCACCTGGGAGAGTTTTCGCACAGCCAACGCCGTCCGGCGATCGGGGATGGTCGCAGACCCATCCATACAACGGACAATATGCGCCCAATCCACAATCGCCCATCATGATCTTCAGCGCGATCGGTTTGCCGCCGATCTGCGAGGGCTGGAAGGTCCAATTGCTCAGGGCATCGGTCACGACTGAATTCACCTGTGCGTCCTGAGTCTTTTTTACGGATATCTGCTTCAGCTTCCCATCAGGTCAAAACTCTGAGATCACGATCAACTTGTGCGCGCAGACGGCCGCGATTCGCAAAAGATCCCGAGCTATGGCGCAAACCGCAAAACCCGTGCAACTGAGCCCACGAACGCTTGAAGCATTTGATACCGATATTCAATATTCAACATGCGAAAATGGAAATGGAGCGGACTTTGCATGGAAGCGGGCCATTCCTCTGGGCTCGGCAGACGCCTGAGCGAACTCGGGAGGTCGATCGAGGGATGGTGGTGACGCAATTCTGAACGGGCGGTTTCAAACCCCACGTTTGCGAGGCGCTTCGAACCTGTGTGACGACAGTCACAGTACGGAGTGACAGGCGTTGCTGACCTCGCCCGCTCCCGAGTTCTACTTTGGGAACGAGGTTGCGTCACGTGCCCTCCGAAAACCACGCAGTTGACACCCTTCAGGTTCTTGTCGCTCGCTTGCACGAATGCCACGAACTTTCCGTCTACGAAGCCATCGAGAGACTTGTGCGTGCGGGAGAAGCGGTAGGGCTTGACAGTGACACTCTCCTCCGGATGCTCGATCAAGGCCTCACCTTCGAGGAATTGCTCGATCTCATCGAATCGAAAATGGAGTGTTTGCAGAAAGCAGCGTAATCGAAGTCCAAAGATGTGGCAGCGGCGATCCACTGCATTAGTGAGGTATCCATGACTTTACGGGAATGGTCAAAATCCAGCGTTGATTACGGGCGCAAGCTTGTGGATTCCGCGGTCGATGGAGCGCGCGTGGGAGAAGACAGATATCTCAAAGAAGAAGCGCTTGCTCCCTACCTCGGTGAGTCGGCTCGCCGGGCGCTGACACCTGCAATCGTCGGAGCATGTCTGGGCTTGTTGGGTGGCTGCCTCGGGAGTGGACGCCGCTCAGCGGCCCGAACTCTCGCCGACGGTTTACTTGGTGGAGCGATCGGTTTTGGAGCAGGCATCATTTGGGAGAACCGGCAGATCACCGCGAGCGTCGTTTCGGGCGCATGGGAAAGTGTCGGCAAGACTCGCGACGAACACTGGTTCGAGAAGAATCCTATCGACTACGCGTAGTCAGCACACGCAGGCTGAACCAAAGTGCTTTCGCAAGCGACTCTAGGCCCAGTTCATCGTCGCCTGTAAGGCAGTTTTGGAGAGTAGGCCGTGCTAGGCATCTATTTACCCGCGCAGATCACAGACTGGTTGATCCCCGGTCGCAGCCTGTTTCTGACTATCCACGTTGTTGGCGTCGCTTGTTTCGCGTACATCGTGGCCAGGCGGCTGGTGCCGCTGGTCCGAGCTCAACGCGACTTTCGTTTTGATCGGCCACTGACCCGCGTGGGAAGAGTCCTGCAGTTCTGGTTGGGGCAGTGGAAACATCCCCGCTACAAGTTCGCCGGAACTGTCCACGTTCTCATCTTTGCGGGATTCATTCTGCTGGCAGCCCGCGCTTTCACTGTGCTCATCGTCGGAGTCTCAGAGACTTTTGTGATGCCGGAACTGTCGGGGGGAACTGGCCACGTCTACGACATCATTACGGATTACGGCGCGACGGTCGTCTTCCTCTGCATGGTGGTTCTCGCCATTCGCCGCCTCGTCTTCAAGCCGGCCCGGTATGCAGTTCCCGCTAAGTACGGCAAAGGTCACACCGCGGATGCTGTATTTCTTCTTGGGCTGATTGCCACTCTGATGGTGGCCGACAGCCTCTTTGCCGCCAGCAATGCCGCGCGTCATGCACAGCAAGGCCAGACGGTTGAAACATTGGCTACCCTGTCCCTGCCGTGGATATTCAAGATTCTGCTTGGCTGGATGCCGTTGACAACACTCTGGTTCGTCAACGTCACCTCTTATCTCGTCCATGAAGTGACGTTTTACTTCCTGCTCTGCTACCGGCCTTTTGGAATCCAGTTTCACGTGGAAACGTCCCTATTCAGCATTTACTTCGCGAAGTTGGATCGGGGATCTCTGAAACCGGTGCGATGGGGCGTTCCCGACGAAAGTCTGGATCAGGTGAAATCTTTCGGCGTGAAGAAGTTCGAAGACTTTACCTGGAAGCACATGCTGGATTTCTATTCCTGCGCCGATTGCGGGCGCTGCGCCGACAATTGCCCGGCCAACGCGGTGGGGCGGCCGTTGGCGCCAAGATTCCTCACCATCAAGGCGCGAGACTATGCGTTCCAGCATTATCCGGTTTTCGGCAACGCACATAATCATGAACCCTTGATCGGAACCATTTATTCCGAAGACGAAATCTGGTCGTGCACGACTTGCGGCGCCTGCGAGGAGGAATGTCCTTTACTGGTCGAGTACATCGACAAAATCGTCGATCTGCGGCGCGGCATGATCGACGACGGAAATGTTCCCCAGTCTCTGCAAAAGCCTCTGAAGGCTCTGGAAAGTCGCGGCAATCCTTACGGAAAGATGGAGAAGAAGAGAGCCGATTGGGCGAGGGCAGGAGACTTCCAGCAAGACTGCGGGCTGAAGATTCTCGACGGAAAGAACGGAGCGGACACTCTGTATTTCGTCGACAGCATTACTTCGTACGACGACCGGATGCGGTCGATCGGGCGAGCCACTGCCAGCATCCTCGGCGACATAGGAGAGAATTTCGGAATCCTCGGCGCTGCCGAGAAAGACAGCGGCCACGAGGTTCGCCGGTTCGGCGAAGAGATGCTTTTCCTGGCCCTGCGCGATCACAACACCGATGCCATCAAAGAATCGGGAGTCCGGCGAATCGTCACCAGCGATCCGCATGCCTTCAACGCGCTGAGGCACGACTATAAAGATGTCCCGCCCGTCGAGCACATCAGCCAGGTGATCGCCCGGGAAGTTAAAGCCGGCAACATACAGTTTCGTCCGCTTGAAAGCGAACAAAATGTCTACACCTACCACGATCCCTGCTATCTGGGACGACACAACCAGGTCTACGACGATCCGCGGAGTGTGCTCGATGCCATCCCGGGATTAAAGAGAGTGGAAATGAAGCGATCGCGCGACCGGTCCTTCTGCTGCGGTGGCGGCGGACTCATGCTGTTCTACGAACCTAAAGAAGAGCAAAGGATGGGCGTGCTCAGGGTCCGAATGGCCGCAGAAGCTGGGGCGAACGTGATCGTGACAGCCTGTCCGTTCTGCATGGTGAATATAGAAGATGCGATCAAGGTGGCGGGCATGGAAGAAAAAATGTCGGTAATGGATCTTACCGAACTGGCGGACGACCAGATCGTTCATAAAGCTCGCAAAGAGGAAGACGAATTGGAGACTGCAACTTGTGGAGGTTAAACATGGAAATCCTGGTGTGTGCGCGAAGAGTGCCGGATACCTCGGAAAACGAGATTGAGATCAATGCCGCCGGAAACGACATAGAGCGCGATGAAGTGGTTTATTCCATCAACGAACCGGACAACTACGCGGTCGAAGAGGCTCTGCAGATCCGCGATCGCGTCGGCGGCAACGTAACGGTGGTGACAATCGGCGGCGAAGACGACGAAGAAATCCTGCGCCGCGAACTGGCCATGGGCGCAAACCAGGCGGTGCTGATCTCGGACGACGCCTTCAGCGGTTCGGATGGCCGGGGCATCGCGGCCGTGCTCGCAGACTTCGTGAAGAAAGGTCATTACGATTTGATCTTGACCGGGGTCCAGGCTGAGGACGGCGCTGCCCAGGTGGGTGGAATGCTGGCAGCGATGCTCGACTACCCGTTCGCTTCACTGGTGAATTCCATCAAGGTTGAAGACGGGAAGCTAAGAGTCAGCCGTGAAATCGAAAGTGGAAATCGCGAGATCAACGAGATCGATCTCCCCTGCGTTCTGTCCATTCAAACCGGCATTAACGAGCCGCGGTATGTCGGGATGCGAGGCATCCGGCAGGTCGCTTCCCTGCCCATCCCCGTCTTGGGAGCCGCGGACGTGGGCGTTGACCAAAGCGCCGTTGGCGAAGCGGGTGCGAGAGTGAAGCGGATGGACTACTTCGTTCCTGTGCTGAGCAAGGGAGCGCAAATCCTCCACGGGAGCCGCGAAGAGAACGCCGATCAGGTTTTGGAATTGGTGGCAGCGAAGGGAGGGCTGAAATAATGGCGCGCATTTTTGCATACATCGTGCATCGGGGTGGCGTGGCCGACGATTCCGCCGTTGAACTGTTGGCCGCAGCGAGGAAGATTGACAGTGCTCGGTTACCCATCGCCATTGTGACCGGTTGGGGAGCGGATCTCGATGCGGCGTGCGACTCGCTCCGTTCTTCCTTCAGCGAGATTTGGAAGGTCGCGAACGAAGCTCTCGCCTATCCGAATGCCGAACTGGTGCGGCAGGCGTTAGTGAGCGTACTGCCGGCCAACAGCCTTTTGCTGGTCCCGCACGATCATTTTGGAATCGATCTTTCGCCGGGGCTTTCCATCAAGCTGAATGCCGCGTTTGTCTCCGATGTGATGGGCATCGAGGCCGTGGATGGCGATGCCCTGCAACTGGTCCGACAGGAATTCGGCGGACAGGTGAGCGCGCATGTTCGCTGCGATATCTCCTCAGGTGCAGTGATCAATGTCCGTCCCGGCGCGTTCAAACCGGAGCCGAGCGCTCCGACCACGGGCGTGGTCATCGACAAGTCATCCGTCGGCGCAGTGGCGGCTCGACGCCGCTACATCGAAACCATCGTCGCCGAGGCGGGAGATGTCGATATCACGAAACACAGCGTCCTGGTCTCCATCGGACGGGGCATTCAGGAGAAAGAGAATGTGTCTCTTGCCGAGGAACTCGCCGAGACCCTGGGTGCGGCGGTGAGTTGCTCACGGCCGGTCGTGGATGCGAAGTGGATGGAGAAATCCCGCCAGGTCGGCTCGTCGGGAAAAACGGTGAAGCCCAAGGTCTATCTGGCTTTCGGCATTAGTGGAGCGTTCCAGCACTTGGCCGGTATCAAAGGCAATCCGTTCCTTATCGCAGTCAACAAGAATCCCAAGGCGCCAATTTTTCAGATAGCGGATGTCGGAATCGTGGACGACATTTTGGAGTTCTTGCCTGTGCTGACCGACAAGGTGCGCGAAATGCGCGGCGTTTCCGTCAAGTGAGGTTGAGCCATGCTTGCAAACAAGACACTGAAACTGAGCCTGAAATCTCTCAAGGAATTCGCCAAGAAGCGCCTGCCCGATGAGACGCTGATCGAACTCGACGAGCGCGATGAATGCCCGATCGACATTGTCCGCGACATGTGTAGCCCAGACAAGCTCGGCATTCACCTGTTGTTTATTCCCGAAGAATTTGGCGGCATGGGCGGAGGCTCGTTCGACGTCTACTGCATTTGCGAAGAGATGGCGCGAATTGATCTGGGGATCGCGACCTCGGTGCTGGCTACTTTTCTGGGCAGCGATCCCATCACCGTGGGCGCAACTCCGGATCAGAAGAAACTCTGGCTGAGTCGTATCGCGGATGAAGGTTTGCTATTTGCCTATGGCGCTACAGAACCGGAAGCAGGCAGCGACCTGGGCGCCCTGCGCACCACCGCGGACCCGGTCACACAGGATGGCCGCGTGGTCGGCTATAAGATCAACGGCAACAAGCAGTGGATCAGCAACGGCGGAGTGGCCGGTGCTTATACGGTTTTGGCCAACACGCCTGGCGGTCCGAGTTGGTTCGTTGTCGAAAAAGGCGCGAAGGGCTTCACGCAAGACGAACCAGAGGACAAGCATGGGATCCGCCTCAGCAACACCGCGGCGCTCGCCTTCAATGATGTCTACGTTGACGCGGATCGGCTCATCGGTGGCGTCGAAGGCCAGGGACTGATCCAGGCGCAGGCCGTGTTCGGTTACACGCGGCTCATGGTGGCGGCATTTGGCCTGGGGGCGGGATGGGCCGCGCTCGATCGCGCAATTCCCTATTCCACCAAGCGCATACAGGCCGGTGCTCCGCTCTCGGAAAAGCAGGGGTACACACACAAGTTGATCGTGCCGCACGTGGCGCGTTTGGAAGCCGCGCGCGCCTACATCGAAGAGACCGCGGAACGAATCGACGCCGGCGAAGGAAGCCTGAACACCGAAGGCGCCATCGCGAAGTACATGGCAACGGAGGCTGGAAACCAGGCTGCCGAAGCCAGCATCCAGGCGCTTGGAGGTTATGGTTACACGCACGAATACATGGTGGAAAAGATCAGCCGCGACGTGCGCATCACCACGATCTACGAAGGCACCTCCGAGATCATGGAGATGACCATCGGCCGCGACCGCTGGCAGCTTCATCTGAAAACTCGGGGCCAGCACTATCACGAGCGCGCCCATGAGTTGGAAGCGCTGCATGCGCGCTGTCCGAATGTGGGAGCGAACATTGCTGCGCTGGCTCATCACGCCCTGGCCGAAGTGATGGAAAAAGCACGCGTCGCCCGTCTCACCCGCTACCAGCACATTCTTCTGCGCCTGGGCGAGTGGATCGCTTATGCCGAGTGCGCCGGCAGCCTGGCTCATCGCGCGGCGCGTCCCGCGGAAGGAAAGTTGAACGAGAAAGCCAACCGGCGTTTTGACACACCAGCACTGGCGGCGTTGAGCCGGGTCTTCGCGCGTGAAGCGACGCTCAAGGTCACCGAAGACGGCTTGCGTTGGGTTTGCGGAGCCGGTGCAGTGAGCGATACCGAAATGTCCGCCTTCGAGGCGAGCCTGCAGTTGCCCGCCGTACATCGCGCGCAGGCGGGATTGATCTCTGACATGGACTACATAGCCGACGTCCTCTATGCCCGTGCAGCCAAGGCTGTACTCGCCGCATAAGTGTCAAGGCGCCTGACTATCTGTCACACGCAACCTGACGTGCCGGTTGCACAGGAGCTTCATCATGGAAGACACAGCCAATCGTGCGATTGCGATTGTCGGAGCGGGAGCCATTCTGCCCGATGCACCCAATGTTCCGGCCTTCTGGGAAAACGTGAAGAGCGGCCGCTACAGCATCGCTGAAGTTTCACCAGACCGTTGGGACCCGGCGTTTTATTACGATCCCGATCCCGCCGCTCCGGACAAAACTTATTCGAAGATCGGCGGCTGGGTGCGCGAGTTCCCATGGGATCCCATGAAGTGGCGCATGCCGCTTCCGCCGCGTGTGACCGACGCCATGGACCACGCGCAGAAATGGGCCATCGTGGCCACTCGCGAAGCGTTGGAAGATTACGGTTACCCGAAACGCCCGCTCGATCCCGACCGCGTCGCCGTGATCCTGGGTAACGCGATGGCCGGCGAAAAGCACTATCTCACCGCGCTGCGCGTGCAGTTTCCCGAATACGCCCACGAGTTGGCTGAGATCGCCAGCTTCGCCGCACTGCCGCAAGCAGTGCGAAACGATATCACGAATCAGTTGCACGAACGCATTGGCAAGCATCTCCCAGAAATCACTGAAGACAGCATGCCCGGCGAATTGGCCAACTGCATTGCCGGCCGCATCGCGAACATCTACAACTTCCACGGTCCGAACTTCATTTGCGACGCGGCTTGCGCATCCGCCATGGCGGCCATCCATGCCGCCGCGGAGGGACTGATTGCCAACGATTTCGACGCGGTGATTACGGGCGGCATCGACCGCAACATGGGAATCCAGACCTTCGTTAAGTTCTGCAAGATCGGCGCTCTCTCTGCCACCGGCACTCGTCCCTATGCCGAGGGCGCTGACGGATTCGTCATGGGCGAAGGTTCCGCCATCTTCTTGCTGAAGCGCCTAGCCGATGCCGAGCGCGATGGGGACAAGATTTATGCCGTGCTGCGCGGCATCGGCGCGTCCAGCGACGGCAAGGGTAAAGGGATCACCGCGCCTAACCCGGTCGGCCAGAAGTTCTGCCTCGACCGCGCCTGGCAGAATGCGGGCCTATCTCCCGCCAGCGCGACTTTGATAGAAGGCCACGGCACATCAACCAAGGTGGGAGATATTGTCGAAGCGCAGTGCATGACCGATCTGCTCAGCGGTCAAAAGCTTCCTGTCCACTCGGTAGCGCTGGGCTCGGTCAAATCGAATATCGGTCATCTCAAAGGAGCAGCGGGCGCCGCAGGGCTTCTGAAAACTGCGCTGGCACTTCGCGATAAGGTACTGCCGCCCAGCGTGCATTGCGAACATCCCAGTCCCGACATCGACTTCGCCCACTCTCCTCTGTACGTGAATACCGAACTGAAGTCGTGGGACGTTCCCTCGGACATCCCACGCCGCGCGGGAGTGAGCGCGTTTGGCTTCGGCGGCACCAACTTCCATCTCGTGCTCGAAGAGCACATTCCCCACCGCCTGACTGGTAATGGAAAGCGATCGTTTGCGGTCGGCACCCTGCCACAAACTACGAGCCATGAGGTTGTTATGAACACCAAAGAAGTTCCCCCCGTTTCGGTCGCCGCTGCTTCTCCGTCCGCGTGCAAGCCGCCACTCCGCGGTGCGCTCATGATTGGTGCCGCCTCAGAGGCCGGGCTCACCGAACGCCTGCGTGTCGTCATGAACGATGTTCAAAGTGCTCGCGCTCCTGCACCCGCTGCACCGGCCGAAGCTGACCTGCGTGCCCCCCAGCGCTTGGCGATTGATTATGCCGATGCCGCCGAACTGGCCGATAAGTCCGCCAAGGCGTTCACAGCGTTTGCTGCGAATCAGCCCGCGGTGTGGAAGGCACTGCGCGCGCAAGGCATCTTCCGCGGTCAGGGCGTCGCGCCTAAAGTCGCGTTCCTTTATACCGGACAGGGCTCGCAATACGTGAACATGCTGCGGCCACTGTATGCGGCAGAGCCGATTGTCGCCGAGACCTTCGCGCAGGCAGATCGCGTGATGACTCCGCTGCTTGGCAAGCCTCTCACCGACTTTGTTTTCGTGGACGAAGCCGACCCCGTCGCCGTTGCGAAGGCCGATGAGGACTTGCGACAGACCGCCATCACTCAACCGGCCGTGCTGGCTATCGATCTCGGCCTAACCCGACTGTTGGCCGCTTATGGCATCCAGCCCGACATGACGATGGGACACAGCCTCGGCGAATACGGGGCCTTGGTCGCCTCCGGCGCTCTGCCCTTCGAGGATGCCTTGATTGCCGTCAGCGCCCGCGGACGCGGCATGACCCGCGTGGCAGTGGCAGACAAGGGCAAGATGGCGGCCGTGTTTGCACCGCTGAACGAAGTCGAACGAATCCTGAAGTCAGTCCAGGGCTACGTAGTGATCGCTAACATCAACAGCAACCACCAGGCAGTCATCGGAGGTGCCAGTGACGCCGTCGCGCAAGCCATGGATGTTCTCACGAGAGCTGGCTACAACGTCTCGGAGTTGCCGGTCAGCCACGCCTTCCATACTTCGATTGTGGCCCCGGCCAGCGAACCGTTGCGGCAGGAACTCGCGCGCCTTCGCATGGAGTCTCCACGCTTGCCCATCGTGGCGAACGTGAACGGCGAATTCTATCCCACCGGGCCCGGCGTCGTACCTCAGATGTTGGACCTGCTCGCCCGGCAAGTCGCTTCTCCCGTGCAATTCGTCAAGGGTCTACACAGGCTGTACGAGGCAGGAGCGCGCATCTTCGTGGAAGTTGGTCCGAAGAAAGCGCTGCAGGGATTCGCCGAGGATGTCCTCGGCGACCAAAGCGATGTTGTTTCGCTCTTCACGAATCACCCGAAGTTTGGCGACATCGCATCTTTCAACCAGGCGTTGTGCGGCCTCTATGCGGCGGGACTCGGGCGCGGCACCACTGCGATCTCAGCCGAAGAGCGGGCAGCATCCATCTTGCCGACCCCCGTGCCGACCGAGACTGCCCAGCCCGTCAAGCTGACACCGGTTGCCGGAAGCGTCCCCGCGTCTCCGGCGCCACTGGATGGTGATCACTTCGCCGAGCTCGGTCACTTCTTTGCCGACGTACTGGAGCGTGGCTGGCAGATGTATCGCGGCAAAGACAGCGCGCCCGCCAGTCTTCTTCCAGTTGTGATCACTGGCGCAGCTCTGGGTCTGCCGGGAACCGAACACATCTTTGATGACGGCAATCTCGCGGCCATTTTGCGTGGCGATCAGTTCATCGATCTCATCCCCACTCGCTTGCGCAAGGCCATGCTCGATAAGCACATCACGCGCCTGGTCAAAAGCGACAACGGCGGACCCACGTTCGAAACCATCAATAATGTGGCCAACGTCATCAAGCTGGCAGGTCGCGGAGGTGCGTTCGATCTGGAGAATGAATTCGGCATTTCCGCCGACCGCCGGGCTGCGCTCGACCGCGTTACCCAACTGGCGATTGCGGTCGGTCTCGACGCCTTGCGTGATGCCGGCATCCCGCTGGTCATGCGCTACAAGACCACCAGCAAAGGAACGCAACTGCCGGATCGCTGGGCCCTGCCTGATGCTCTGCGCGACGACACCGGCGTTATCTTCGCCTCGGCTTTCCCAGGCTGTGACTCCTACGCCGATGAAATGGGGCGCTACTACACCGATCGCTCCCGTCGCGAGCAGCTGGGCCTGCTGGAAAGCCTGCTCGCGCGATCCACCAAATCGAACGGCGATTCCGTGCTTGAGCAGGAAATGGAGCGGCGTCTGGAAGAGTTGCGAGACACCATCGAGAAAAATCCCTACGTCTTCGACCGGCGTTTCCTGCTCCGAGTTCTGTCGATGGGACATTCGCAGTTCGCCGAATTCATCGGAGCGCGCGGTCCCAACACGCAAATCAACTCCGCCTGCGCGAGCACCTCGCAAGCTGTGGCGCTGGCGCAGGACTGGATCCGGGCTGGACGCTGCCGCCGCGTGATCGTCATCTCGGCCGACGACGTCACTTCCGACCATATGATCGAATGGTTCGGTGCCGGGTTCCTCGCTAGCGGTGCCGCAGCGACCGACGAAGTCGTGGAAGAAGCCGCCACTCCCTTTGATCGCCGCCGTCATGGCTTGATCGTGGGGATGGGCGCCGCAGGCCTTGTTGTCGAGAGCGCCGACGCTGCGCGAGAACGCGGAATTCAGCCGATCTGCGAAGTCCTGAGCACGGTGACGGCCAACAGCGCTTTCCACGGCACTCGCCTCGACGTGCAACACATTGGCCAGATGATGGAAAGTCTGGTGTCCCAGGCCGAAGCTCACTGCGGCATTTCCCGCCAGCAGATCGCGCCTCACACGGTTTTCGTTTCCCACGAGACCTACACGCCCGCACGTGGTGGCAGCGCCTCGGCCGAGATTCATGCGCTGCGCCGTGTGTTCGGCGATGACACGGATCAGATCGTCATCGCTAATACGAAAGGTCAGACAGGCCACGCGATGGCCACCGGGATCGAAGATGTCGTCGCGGTGAAAGCGCTCGAAACTGGCCTGGTCCCAGCCGTAGCCAACTTCAAGGAAGTTGACCCTGAGCTCGGGACATTGAACCTGTCCAAGGGCGGTGGATATCCCATCGAGTACGCCATACGCCTGGGCGCCGGATTCGGCTCGCAAATCAGCATGACGCTCTTGCATTGGATAGCGCCCAAGGACGGCGTCCGTCGCCGCCCCAACAACCTGGGCTACGCCTATCGCATCGTCGACGACAACTGCTGGAAGACCTGGCTAAGCCAAGTCGCAGGTTATCCGACGGCAGATCTCGAAGTAGTGCGGCACACGTTGCGGGTCCGCGATCAGAGGCCGGAGGCCCGGTTGGCTGAAGCCGCGCAGAAATCCCACGAGGCACCGGCTCCTGCAGTCGCGGCGCCACTACCAGCGCCTCTCGCAACGGCGGTCGTCGAACCGAAGTCGGAACGTAAGCTGGGACCGAAGATCGAAGTAGCGAAGCTCGAAGCGAAGTCTGAGGCGAAGTCCGAAGCGGAAGTCGAGACCAAGACCGAAGCCAAGATCACCGTCTCCACACCACTCCTGCAGCCGGAGCCGGCTACCGGCGATCCCGTAAAAGAAAGAGTCCTGGCCCTCGTCGCAGAGAAGACCGGCTATCCGGTCGATATGCTCGATCTGGATCTCGACCTTGAAGCCGATCTGGGCGTAGATACCGTCAAACAGGCAGAGGTGATGGCTACCATCCGCGAAGCTTACGGCATTCCTCGGGACGACAACATCAAGCTGCGCGACTTCCCCACACTTGCTCACGTGATCCGCTTCGTGCACGAACGGCGACCTGATCTTCATGCCGCGCGAACCAGCGCAGTGCAACCTCCTCCCGCGCAACCCATAGTGCCCCTCGCGGTCAAAAATGAGCCCGAAGTCCGCGCCCTTAAACCCGTACCTTCGGCGCCCTCCACCAACCCGGGCAGCGATCCCGTGAAAGAACGCATTCTCGCACTAATGGTAGAAAAAACCGGGTACCCGCAAGACATGCTGGACTTGGACCTCGACCTGGAGGCGGACTTGGGCGTCGACACCGTCAAGCAGGCGGAAATGTTCGCAGCCATCCGCGAGCTGTACAACATTCCCCGCGACGAGAACCGCAAGCTCCGCGATTACCCGACGCTGGCCCACGTGATTCGCTTCGTCTACGAGAAACGTCCCGACTTGGTGGCGGATACACGTCGGCCTTCTTCCTCCGCACCAGCTTCAACCGTGCCAGCTTTACCAACTTTAACGGCGAGCGAGCCACTGGCAGCTTCGCTCACACCAGCGGCCTCAGCGAATTCTGACGACCTGATCAAGAGAATGGTCCTGCAGATTGTCGCCGAGAAGACCGGCTATCCGGAAGACATGCTGGACCTGGATCTCGACCTGGAAGCGGACCTCGGCGTCGATACCGTTAAACAAGCGGAGATGTTCGCCGCAGTGCGCGCCGCCTACAACATTCCCCGCGATGAAAACATGAAGCTGCGCGACTTTCCGACCCTGGCTCACGTAATTAAGTTCGCGCACGACCGGTCCACGCTAGTAGCGACCGCTTCCGCGCCTGCTGTGAGGCTCGACCAGCCGGAATCGGCGGCCGCGTCGTTCTCTCCGGCCCAGACCACACGAACCGTCCTTGCGAGCTTCGATGCGACGAATCACATCCCGCGGCGCGTGCCAGTGGCAAGGTTGCGTCCCCCGCTCACAGTTTGCAAAGAGACTGGCGTGAAACTCGACCGCAACAGCCGTGTCGTGGTGATGCCCGACAAGGACGGCGTCGCGCCAGCGTTAGCCGAACGCCTCCACATGCTGGGAGTGGAAGTGTTCACCATCGAAAACACTCCTGACTCCGGAACGGTCACTCACCTTCTGAAGACCTGGATGGCCGCCGGTCCAATCCAAGGCGTCTTCTGGCTCCCAGCGCTTGACAACGAGGGCGACCTGCGCAAACTCGACTCCGCTGCTTGGCACGACGCCCTGCGCGTGCGAGTGAAGTCGCTCTACGCCACGATGCGTGCCTTGTACGAGCACGTCGCCGGTGCCGGCACATTCTTCGTGTCATCGACGCGACTCGGCGGCCACCATGGCTATGACGACGCCGGAGCCATCGCCCCCCTCGGCGGCGCGGTGACGGGCTTTGCCAAGGCCTACAAGCGGGAACGCACGGAGTGCCTCGTCAAGGCAGTCGACTTTGAATTGAATCGTAGAGCGACCGATGTTGCCGAAGTCATACTCAACGAAACGTTGCGCGATCCCGGTGTGGTCGAGATCGGATACACGGGAGCACAGCGTTGGACGATTGGACTCGACGAACAGTCCGCCGCTGATGGCAAGCCCGGCACGGTGCTGGACAGCAACACCGTCTTCGTGATCACCGGCGCAGCCGGTAGTATCGTCTCGGCCATCACGGCTGATTTGGCAGCTGCCTCCGGAGGCACTTTTTATCTGCTCGATCTGGTGCCTCAACCCAATCCGGACAATACCGATCTCAAACGCATCATAACGGACAAAGAAAACCTCAAACGCGACATGTTTACGCGTATCCAGAGGCGCGGCGAACGCGCCACTCCTGCGCTCGTCGAAAAGGAACTCGCCGGCCTTGAGCGAGAGCAGGCCGCCCAAACCGCCATCGACGCCGTGCGGGCGGCGGGCGGCACGTCACATTATTTCAGCGTCAGCCTCACGGATGCGGAGGCCGTCGCCAGAGTGATCGACCAGGTGCGACAGCGCCATGGCCGCATTGACGTCCTGTTGCATGCCGCCGGCATGGAGCGAAGCCACTTCCTACTGGATAAAGACCCGAGGGAATTCGACCAGGTTTTCGACGTCAAGGCGGACGGATTTTTCAATCTCTTGCGCGCCATCGGCGAGATGCCGCTCGGCGCAACCGTGGCGTTCAGCTCCATTGCCGGCCGCTTCGGTAATGCCGGCCAGACTGACTATAGCTCTGCCAACGATCTCCTCTGCAAGATCACCTCGAACTTCCGCACCACTCGTCCGGCCACGCGTGGAATCGTGATCGATTGGACTGCCTGGGGAGGCATCGGCATGGCCACACGCGGCTCCATCCCAAAGATCATGGAGCTTGCCGGCATCGACATGTTATCTCCCGAAGCCGGCATACCGCTGATCCGGCGGGAACTCACTGCAGGGTCCACACGCGGTGAAATTGTGATCGGCCAGCGTCTCGGCATTTTTCTGAATGAATGGGACGCGACCGGCGGACTGGACACGTCGGCCGCAGAAACCGCCATGAAGTCTTCGCCGGCAATTGGACAACCCGCCGGACTCATGACCGGCAGAATCGTGTCAATCGGCTTGTCCGATGGTTACACCATCGAGACGACTCTGGATCCGAACCATCAACCGTTTCTTCATGATCATCAGATTGACGGTATTCCGGTGCTACCCGGCGTGATGGGCATCGAGGCGTTTGCGGAAGCTGCTCTGTGCTTGCTTCCCGGATGGCAGGTGGAAGCAATTGAAAATATAAACTTCCTCGCGCCCTTCAAGTTCTATCGCAGTGAACCGCGCGCGATGCACGTCGAGACCCGGATTCATCCGCAGGGAGACGCGCTGCTGGCAGAATGCCGGCTGATCGGTCATCGTTCCCTGCCCAACCAGACTGAACCTCAACCCACGACACACTTCTCGGCGCGTGTGCGCCTCGCAAGAGAGCGCGCGCAAGCACGCGTTGTAAGAGCATTCGTGGCACCGAGTTCCAGCGGCATCGAACCTGCCGACATCTATGCCATCTACTTCCACGGGCCCGCCTATCAGGTTGTGGACGGGGCGTGGTGGGATGGAGAGCGTGCCATTGGTCGGTTAGCAAATGGCCTCCCGCCTAATCATCATCCTTCTGAATTACCCACGGTCATGGCGCCGCGCTTAATCGAACTTTGTTTCCAAACCGCGGGGATCTGGGAACTGGGCGCACAGAGCCGCATGGGATTGCCGCAGCATGTTCTTGAAGTCTCCTTGCTGCGGACGCCGAGTCTGGCGGAGGACTTGTATGCCGTGGTCACTCCCGACACGGTTCAGGGAAGTTTCGATGCGGAAGTTCTGGATACGAAGGGAAATTGCTATCTGCGTCTGACGGGCTATCAGACGGTGGTGCTCCCCAATCGCGTTGACCCGGACCGATTGACGAAGCTGCAAGCCGTCATTTCAGGAGAGGCTCTTTTGGCAGCCTGATCCAGGCCATCGCGCTAGTCACATTCGGCTCATCGAGGCACTTATGACGAACGAATTTCAGCGCGTAGCCGTTGTCAACCGCGGTGAGGCCGCCATGCGTTTCATCCATGCGGCACGCGAGTTCAGTCAAGAGCGCGGCGTCCCGCTGCACACCATCGCACTTTTCACGGAACCCGATCGTCACGCCATGTTCGTGCGCGAAGCCGACGAGTCGGTTTCTCTGGGAGCCGCCCAGTTCACGGATCGAGATACGCACCATGCCAAAAGCAGCTACCTCGACTACGAACGTCTCGAACAGGCGATGGCGGCCGCGCGTGCAGATGCGGCCTGGGTAGGGTGGGGCTTTGTGGCAGAACACGCGGCATTCGCTGATCTGTGCGGCGAAATGGGTATCGTCTTCATCGGACCAACCGGAAATGTGATGCGGCAGCTAGGCGACAAGATAGCGGCGAAACGTCTGGCTGAGCAGTCGCAGATTCCTGTCGCCCCTTGGAGCCGTGGGCCCGTAGAATCTGTCGCTGACGCCTTATTCCATGCGGAGCGTTTAGGGTTTCCTCTCCTTATTAAAGCCGCGGCCGGCGGCGGCGGTCACGGGATCCGCCTCGTGCGGGAAGCGAGCCAACTGCCGCAGGCCTTTGAGCGCGCTCGCACTGAAGCATTCAAAGCCTTCGGGGATCCAACTGTTTTTCTGGAACACGTGGTCGAGGGCGCGCGCCACATCGAGGTTCAAATCATCGCCGATCACTACGGGACGACTTGGGCTGCGGGCGTGCGTGATTGCACGATTCAGCGCCGACACCAGAAAGTACTCGAAGAAGCGCCTTCCCCGTCGCTTACTCCGCAGCAGGATCAGTATTTGCGCGAAGCCGCAGTTCGACTGAGCAAGGCCGCGGGCTACAGCAATGCCGGCACAGTGGAGTTCCTCTATGAACCGCGGTCCCATCGATTCTTTTTTATGGAGGTGAACACGCGGTTGCAGGTTGAACATCCGGTCACCGAATGCACCACCGGCCTCGACCTCGTTAAGTTGCAGATCCACATTGCGCAGGGCGGACGTTCTGGAAGGCGATCCCCCGCGCAGCATGGGTCACGCCATTGAGGCGCGGTTGTACGCGGAGGACCCCGACAACGGCTTCGCGGCCGCCCCGGGAATCCTGGCACGGTTCCGGATGCTGACCGGACCCGGTGTGCGAGTGGATACGGGTGTTGTCGAGGGAGACGGCATTCCCCCTGAGTTCGACTCCATGTTGGCCAAAGTGATCGCCTACGGCCAGAACCGGAAAGAGGCACTGTCCCGGCTCCGGCGGGCGCTGTCCGAAAGCGTTGTTGTCGTCAAGGGCGGTGCCAGCAACAAAGCGTTTCTCCTGGAAATGCTATGCCGTGAGGAAGTGCAGCGTGGAGATGTCACCGTTGGCTGGCTCGACCGAGTCACGGAGGACGGCGGTCTTCTGTGCCGGAAGCACGCCGACGTGGCCTTGCTGCAGGCGGCAATCGATGCCTACGAGGCCGAGTTGGCCGTGGAGGAAGCTCAGTTCTACGCATCCGCGGCGCGCGGCCGGCCACAGGTGCAGAGTATGATCGGCCGCGTCCTCGCACTGCGCTGCCGCGGGCAACTCTACTCCATGAAGACCCAGCGCATCGGTCCACAAGATTACCGAATTGAGATCGACGGATTACGGATCGATGCTCACATGGATCGCCTGGACCAGTTTGAATGTTGGCTCACTGTCTTCGGGCGGCGCTTTCACGTCGTCTCGGTAAACCAAGGAGCAACTTCTCGGATTGAAGTGGATGGAGCGTCGCATCAAGTGGATCGAGACGACGGAGGCGTGGTTCATTCCCCTGCTCCGTCTGTTGTCGTTTTGATCGCCGTAAAGGCTGGGGACACGGTTGAAGCAGGGGACCGCCTCGCCGTGCTCGAAGCCATGAAAATGGAGACCCAAGTGGTCGCACCATTTTCCGGAAGGATCCGGAAAGTCATGACCATGCCGAACGTGCAAGTCGACGCCGGCGCTCCCCTGCTCCAAATTGAGGCTAGCACGGACGATGAGTCGATCGGGCCGCAGAAGCGCGTGATCTTCGGCGAGTCCCAAGTTCGGCAGGACCATCCGGAAGCAACGTGCATAGAGTCCCTCAAGGAAATCGGCCAAGTCATACTGGGGTTCGATCTGGATCCAACCGATCACACGCGCCGTCTCGCCACATGGAGCCAGACCTGCCCTGCGCAAAGCGATGAGATCACACGGCGAGAGGATGAGATTCTCAACATCTTTACGGACACATGTTCTCTATTCCATCGCGAGCCGGAAGTGAACCATCGCGCCTCTGGCGAAGAACCCAGCGCAGAGTCTCACCTGTTTTCGTATTTGCGAATGATCGAGACCAACGGAGAAGGACTTCCCGCCGCCTTTGTCAGCGCACTCCGGCGCGCCTTGGCTCATTATGGCGTCCGTGGGCTGGATGGCTCACCCGAGCTGAAAGAGAGCATGCTTTGGATCTGCAAATCGCACCAACGGATGGCACAGCAAACGGCTTGCATTCTCGACATCCTCGAACGGCGTTTGCACCGCGCTAAAGCCCCCCAATCGCCTGCCAGCAACTCCCTACGCATCCTCTTGGATCGCATGATCGCGATTACTCATGAACTCTATCCTTCGGTCAGTGAACTGGCTCGCGAGGTGCGCTATCGTTGCTTCGATCAGCCAGTGTTTGAGTCCGTACGAGATCATCTCTATGAGGAAGCGGCGAACCATCTCAACTATCTGGCAGCGCATCCTGAGGCTTCCGATCGTCCTGCCCGGATCCATGCTCTGATCGAATGTCCCCAATTGCTGGCCGGCGTGTTTGCCGGCCGCTTCCCGTCCGCCGACCCCGCATTGCGCCGGACCATGCTGGAGGTGCTCACGTGGAGGTACTACCGTAATTGTGTGCTTCGCAACTTCCAGTCGTCTGCAGACGGACGTTGTTATGTTTCCGCGGATTATGACGATGAAGGCAAGAGCATTCATGTCATTGCTTTGTATGCCGACTATCTTGGCCTCTCCGCGGCGGCATACGCCATGCTTTCTGTGATCGCAGAAGTTCCAATTGATCACGACATCGTCATGGATTTTCACGTCTGCCATTCTTCCAGGTTGGCCGATCCAGATGCCACGCAGCGTGAAGTGCAGTCGATGCTCAACCAGGTTGCCTTTCCCCGTGCCATCCGGCGCATCGTGGTCGCGGTCGCGGGCCCGAGCTGGGGTCCGCGCGTCAGCGATATGCAGTGCTTCACCTATCAGCCCACAGGACAGGGCTACGCAGAAGATCCGTTTTATCGCGGATTGCACCCGATGATGGGAAAGCGCCTGCACCTCTGGCGGCTTAGCAATTTCAAAATCGATCGTCTGCCCTCGGTCGAAGACGTCTATCTCCTCCATGCCGTGGCCCGTGACAACCCGAAAGATGAGCGTTTGTTCGCGGCCGCCGAGGTGCGGGATATAACACCCGTGCGCGATGAAGCGGGACGTATCGTGCAACTACCCCATCTCGAGCGCATGCTCATGGAAGCGCTGGGGGCGATCCGCCTGTTTCAATCGCGGCGGCGGCCCCAGGAGCGCCTCTACTGGAACCGCGTATTTCTGTATGTCTGGCCTCCGCTTAACCTGAAGGCTGACGAATTGCGCGACATTGTGCGCCGGCTCGTGCCCGCAACGGAGGGTTTGGGGTTGGAGCAGGTGGTCGTACGGGCTCGCATTCCCAATCCGTCCACGGGAGAACTGCGCGACCTCGTGGTCCGCATTTCGAGTCCAGTCGGAAGCGGTCTGCTCATCACATTCCGTCCCGCCGACAAGTTGCTCGCACTCAAATCGCTCTCCGAATACGATCAGAAAATCGTTCGCGTTCGCCAGCGCGGACTGGTCTACCCGTACGAAATCATCAAGATGCTCACTCCCACCCGGGAGGACGCGCGCACCGAATTCCCACCCGGCGACTTCGTTGAGTACGATCTCGACGCCGGGGGACGCCTGGTTCCGGTCGATCGCCCGTACGGAAAAAACCGCGCCAACATTGTTGTCGGTGTGATTCGCAATTTCACCGCTCGCTATCCTGAGGGCATGACTCGCGTCCTGCTGTTGGGAGATCCCAGCAAGGATCTAGGAGCGCTAGCCGAGGCGGAGTGCCGGCTCATCATGGCCGCGCTGGACCTCGCGGAAGAAAGCGGAATTCCGGTGGAATGGTTCCCGATCTCTGCCGGCGCCAAGATTTCGATGGACAGCGGCGTGGAAAACATGGACTGGATCGCCCGCGTCCTGCGCCGCCTGGTGGAGTTTACCCAGGGTGGCGGCGAAGTGAATCTCCTGATCAACGGCATCAACGTGGGAGCACAACCCTACTGGAATGCCGAAGCCACGATGCTCATGCATACCCGCGGCATTCTGGTGATGACTCCGAAAGCAGCGATGGTGCTCACCGGCAAACGCGCTCTCGATTACTCAGGCGGCATTTCCGCGGAGGACAATCAAGGCATTGGCGGGTACGACCGCATCATGGGAGTCAACGGCCAGGCACAGTACTGGGCGCACGACATTAATGAAGCCTGCCATATTCTCTTCCGACATTACGACCATACCTATGTCTTACCCGGGGAGCGTTTCCCGCGGCGGGCCACAACTACTGATCCCATCGAGCGCGACGTGCAGAGTTATCCGCACAACCAGAACGGCGAGGAAGGCTTCGCCCTTGTCGGGGAGATTTTGTCGGACCAGACCAACCCCGGTCGGAAGAAACCTTTTGACATTCGCAGGGTAATGATGGCAGCGATCGATCAGGATCATCCCCCGTTGGAGCGCTGGGCAGGGATGCGGGCGGCGGAAACCGCAGTCGTGTGGGATGCACACCTGGGCGGTTATCCCGTTTGCCTCATCGGAATCGAGTCCCGCTCCGTGCCGCGACTGGGATTTGTCCCGGCCGACGGGCCCGATCAGTGGTCGGCAGGAACCTTGTTCCCGCAGTCCTCCAAGAAAGTGGCGCGCGCCATTAATGCCGCCAGCGCCAATCGCCCTGTGGTCGTCCTCGCCAATCTGTCAGGGTTTGATGGTTCGCCGGAGTCAATGCGGCGGTTACAACTGGAGTACGGCGCCGAGATCGGGAGGGCGGTCGTGAACTTCAAAGGCCCCATCGTGTTCTGTGTGATCTCGCGCTATCACGGCGGCGCCTATGTAGTTTTCTCGCGGGCGCTCAATGAGCAGCTTGAAGTCGCCGCGTTGGAGGGCACTTATGCGTCCGTCATTGGCGGCGCGCCAGCCGCGGCTGTGGTGTTTGCCGGAGAGGTTGATGCCCGGACTCGCAAGGATGAGCGCCTTCAGGCCTTGAATCGGGTGATGCTGCAGGCTGACGCCGCGGACAAAGGGCGGCTGCGCGCGCAATGGAATGAACTTTATAGCGTCGTATATTCCGAAAAGTTAGGGGAAATGGCTGGGGAGTTTGACCGGGTGCACAGCGTGTTCCGGGCATTAAGAGTGGGAGCGCTGAACCACATTATTCCTCCCGCGAATCTTCGTTCTTATCTCGTCAATGCAGTGGAACGGGGCATCAAGAGCGAGGAAGATGCCGTAAAGACTACCTTCAAGGTCGAAGTCGCGGCCTAGCGGTCGACAGAACGCACTTCGGCAGAGACTCCGATGGACATCTCGTGGCTCGAACAAACCGAGGCCGACGTACCAACCGAGAATCAATGGCTGAGCGCGAAAGAGAGTATTTGTCTTAGCGGCATGCGCTTTGCCAAACGGCGTGCCGACTGGCGACTGGGCCGCTGGACCGCGAAGCACGCGGTGGCCGCCTGCCTTAACCTGTCGACCGACATTCGCGCTCTTGCGAACCTAGAAATACGCTCCGCACCTTCCGGAGCGCCAGAAGTTTTTCTTCAGGACCGGCCGGCGGACGTCGCAATCTCCCTGAGTCACCGTGACGGTACGGCCTTATGCACAGTCGCACCTGCCGGAACCAGCTTCGGTTGCGATCTGGAGACCATTGAGCCACGCAGTGATACCTTTGTGGCGGATTACTTCACTGCCAGCGAGAAAGCGCTCATTGCGCGAACTCCTGCAGAACACCAACCCTTGATCGTCGCCCTGGTTTGGAGCGGAAAAGAAAGTGCCCTCAAAGCGCTGCATCTGGGCCTTCGACTTGATACCAGGTGTGTATCTGTCAGCCCTGTCGATGCGTTGCCCCAGCCGGCCGGAAAAGAATGGCCGGACCTTTTTCCACGTCCTCTGGCTTCGAACCCTGACGGCTGGCGTCCCCTGAGTGTTCATTTTTCGGACGGTCCCATCTTCGGTGGGTGGTGGCGATTTCAGGATCACTTGGTGAGAACCATTGTCTCCGATCTTGGCCTGCGAATCCCGGTACCTGCGCGACCGGCAAGCTGTCAGGCCGAAGCCAGCCAGAGGCATGGTCTACGCGACGAGAATCGCGGCTATGCAGTAGGGAACATGTAGCCTCCTCGCTTTCCGCGGTTAGAAGTGCGTTTCTATGTTTGGACGATTATATCAGACTTATATGCAAAATGTCAATGTGACGCATGATTAAATAGACGTTCATCACTAAACTTCCACACTTTAATGGGAAACCAAAGGGGCAGGAGCCGCCCGGCCAGGAGGCTCTCGCCAAGCTGCAGACATGGTCGACCCCGTGCCCGCACACGTCCACCCGACTTTTCGCACATGGTTCCCACGCGGCCAGGGCACGCACTCCGGCAACCTTGTGAGTGTAAACCACTCATTGAGGGATTCGAAAGCCGCCGCGGGTGCCAAGTGCAAGTCTGCCATTCAGCTAGTAACCAAACGAAAAAACAAGGGTTATATGACGAAGGCGTCAGGATTTTCTTTTCGGCCTGGTCACGGGGTCAGCACGCAGCCGTGCGGGCGTGAGTTTCACACATGAAAGCTCTGAAGCGAATGGGCCATTTCTCATGATTCCCTGGCATATTTAACACGCTAAGAATACTAAGATATGCGGAGAGCGATTCTGCGTAGCTCTTTGGCTCGGGACTTGCTGTACGTCTCGACGAGGGGAAAGCCGAAAGTGTGTCAATAAAGATGTCCGGCTGTCCCGGTTCCTGGTGTATGTCTGGATTGACATCACCTTGCACACGTCCTCAAGACCGGGAATCAGGTCCGTGTCCCTCGCTGCATGCGC
>CAVWHT010000032.1:0-4741 GCA_963754885.1 uncultured Acidobacteriota bacterium
GCGAAGCGAAGGACCTATGCAGTGTGCCGCGCAGGCTAATTGCATAGGTCCTTCGCGGCAAACGGCGCCGCTCAGGATGACAAGTGCACCTTGTAGGGGGGCGGCTGTCCCCACATAGATCTCACTGCGCCTACGGCGTTGCCTTGCCGCTGGCAGAGGGGCCGCAGCCGTAGCCGTCCTCCATCGCTTTCCGAAACTTCTCCCGCTCCTCCGGACTCATGTTGCGGCAGCGCCCGCGGAACCGGCGTCCGCCATGCCCTCCCGGCCCGCCATGCCCGAGCCCGCCGAACAGAATCCGGCACAGCGCCAGCAATCCCAGAGCTTGCCAGAAGGTAAGCGTTCGCCAGCCAAACAGCGGAGGCAGCAGCCAATTCCACAAGTGCATCACCACTTCGCCGCCGATAAAGAGAAACAGTGGAATCGCCACGATCGCCAGCGGCACGATCCAATACCATTTTTTTCTCATATTCATTCCCCTTCATTTGCAAATCGTCGTCGTGCATTTCATGCGAGATCCCTCGCTTCGCCTGAAAAACGGCTCCGCTCGGGATGACGCCGCGTTGGAAAGTCACTCGCACTGCAATGCTCATTTCATAAACTCGTCGTACACCTGCTTCAACCGCTCGCGCAGATGCAGCACCGCATAGCGTTTGCGCGACAGCAGCGTATTCACACTCACGCCGGTCTCGTCGGCGATCTGCTTGAAGCTGCGGCCTTCGAACTCATGCGCCAGGAACACCTCGCGCTGCTCCTCCGGCAACTCGTCGAGCGCCAGCTCCAGCTCATCGAGCAGCACGTTGCGCGCGTAAAGCGCCTCCGGCCCCGCATCGGGAGATGGCAGCAGGTCTTCGAACGGCATCCAGTCGCCGTCCTCGTCCGCGGCTGCCATGTCGCTGAAGTTTTCCGGCTCCTGCTTGCGGAAGAGGTCGGTGATGCGATTGCGCGCGACGCGAAACAGCCAGCCGGTGACGTGCTCGATCGGCATCAGCAGGCGATTCGCTTCCACCAGCCGGTCGAAAACGTCCTGCAGAATGTCCTCGGTGTCGAGCGGATCGGGTACACGCCGGCGAATAAAGTTGCGCAGCCGGGATTGCTCCCGCTTGACCACTTCGGAAATGCGCTGGTCCTGTTCCAGTGCCATGCGTTCGCGTGCCCTGGGCTCGACTGCCATGTACTGCGAGCTCGCCGCGTCATTCATCCACTGCTGTAGACGAATGAGGAGGTGCGAATATTGTAGGGGCGCTGCAGTTCTGGCGGGGGCCAAGACGAAAGTCGATCCACGGATTGTGATGAACTTCTGTTGGCCTTTCCGAAGGCGCAAAAAGTCAAGTCCACCATCGTGCACGGCCTGCACCTTAAGAGATGCAATGCACGGCTAAGCAATTGAAAGGAAGCGGGTTTATGTGTTTAAGCGATGTGTAAATAAAGCGCCGTATATAGTTGATAACAAACAATAAAAATACTGTCGTTAAATCGGTTTACCTCTCCTCCAGAGCGAGGCATTTCCATGACGACCTTAGCGAAGGGGAAGCTTCCGTGCGTCGTTCCAGCGCCGTCGTACACGTAGAGCGAGGTATTCCTGAGAGCGATCCGGATGCGCTCTAGCGCATAGGGTCGAAATATGGTCGACATCGGTGCGGGCCGAGAGAATGCCGACTGTACAGTCAAAATCCCCACCCTGTCGCAAACACCGCGACAAGGGTGGGGCACCCGATTCATCTCCCTCCTCGCGAGTATGATTAGCTGTTCACGATCTTCCCATGATCGTTCCTCCCATCGCCGCGCCCATTCTTGATGCCGAAGAGCGTTTTGAAGGCTTCGAGAACCTGATGCCGTTTCGCGTCCAGAACATTCTTCTGGTCTCGAGCCTCTACGACTCGTTCATCCTGCGCGAAGATGGACGCCTCAACGAACTGCTCATCGACGAATCGCTCGAACTGAACCTGCGGCAGATTCCCGGGATCACGCACGTTTCCAGTTGCGCCGAGGCGGTCGAGCTGGCGAAGTCCAATCCGCAATTTAATCTGATCGTCACCAACCTTGCGGTCGGCGACACCGACGCCGCCGATCTCGCCCGCAGAGTGCGTGCCGCCGGACTCGACATTCCGGTGGTTGTGCTCGGCTACGACTATCGCGAGATCAAGAACTTCGTCGCGAGCAATCCTGTGACCGACATCGACCGCGTTTTTCTCTGGCAGGGAACGGCGCGCATCCTGATCGCGATCGTCAAGTATGTGGAAGACAAGCGCAACGTGCTGCACGACACGCGCGCCATGGGCGTGCCGGTGCTGCTGGTCGTCGAAGACAACATTCGCTACTACTCGTCGTTTTTGCCGGTGATTTACACGGAGCTGATCAAGCAGTCGCGGCGCGTGATTCAGGAAGGCATCAACGTGGCGCACAAGCTGGTGCGCATGCAGGCGCGGCCCAAGATTCTGCTGGCTTCGAACTTCGAAGAAGCGGCACAGCTGGTGCAGGTATACCGTGATTACATTTTCGGCGTCGTCTCCGACGTGGAATTTCCGTGGAAAGGCAAGCTCAGTCCGGACGCAGGCTTTGAACTGGCGCGCATGGTGCGCAGCCTTACGCCGGACGTGCCGGTGGTGCTGCAGACCAGCCGGACTGAGTTTCGTCCGCGGGCGCACGCCGAGGGTTACGCGTTTCTGCGCAAGCGTTCGCCCACGCTGCTGAAAGATCTGCGCCGCATTCTCACCGATCAATTCGGCTTCGGCGATTTTGTCTTCCGCATGCCCGACCAGCGCGAAGTGGGACGCGCCAAGGATTTGAACGAACTGGAAGAGCAGCTGCAGACTATCCCGGCCGACAGCCTGATGTATCATGCGCAGCGCAATCATTTTTCGCACTGGCTGATGGCGCGAACGGAATTTGCGCTGGCGGCCAAGCTGCGTCCGCGCAAGGTTTCCGATTTCACCGGTCTCGAGCACTTGCGCAGCGACCTGATCGCATCCATCAACGACTACCGCCGCGAGCAGAACGAAGTCCTCATCGGCGACTTCAAGCCCGACACGTTCAAGCCCTCGCAATCGAGTTTTCTGCGGATCGGCTCCGGTTCGCTGGGGGGCAAGGCGCGCGGGCTAGCCTTCGTCCGGCATTTGCTGCGAACCCGGCGCATCACCAAGCGCTTTTCCGGAGTGCGAATCTCCGTTCCTCCTGCAGTTGTGATCGCCACCGACATGTTTGATTCGTTTCTCGCGGAGAACAATCTCAGCGACTTCGCGCTGCATTGCGACGACGACAGCGAAATTCAGCAGCGCTTTCTGGATTCGCCGCTTCCGGTTGTGCTCGAGGAGAATCTGAAGGCGTTTCTCGAAGAGGTCCACTATCCGCTGGCCGTGCGCTCTTCCAGCCTGCTCGAAGACTCGCAGTACCAGCCCTTCACCGGCGTGTACGAAACGTTCATGCTGGGCAACCAGCAGGCGAGCCTGGAGACGCGGCTCGAGGAATTGTCGGAGGCAATCCGGCGCGTCTATGCCTCGACCTTCAGCCAGCACGCGAAAGCCTATGTGCGGGCGACGCCGTACCGCCTGGAAGAGGAAAAGATGGCGGTGATCCTGCAGGAAGTTGTCGGCACGCCGCACGGACAGCGCTTCTATCCTGATTTCTCGGGCGTGGTGCGCTCGCACAATTTCTATCCCGTGGAACCGATGACGTTCTCCGACGGGATCGCCGCGGTCGCGCTGGGCCTGGGACGCACCGTGGTCGATGGCGGCAAGTGCATCAACTTCTGCCCGCGCTATCCGCGCAACCTGCTGCAGTTCTCTTCGGTGGAAGACATTCTGGCGAACACGCAGACGGAGTTTTGCGCGCTCGAACTCGACGGCGTCCCTCATGGCGGAGGGCAAGGCCACCTGCGCGAGGTGCGCTTCGGGCTCGACGTCGCCGAGGCCGACGGCACGCTGCACGCGGTGGGCTCAACCTATTCCGCCGACAATCACGCGGTCTACGACGGCCTGAGCCGGCCGGGCTCGCGCCTGGTGACTTTCGCGCCGATGCTGAAGCACGGCATTTTTCCTTTGGCGGCGATTCTGGAAGTGCTGGTGCGCGCGGGCGAAGACGCACTGGGCAATCCGGTGGAGATTGAGTTTGCCGTCAGCCTGCCGCATGGGGAAGAACCCGCCGAGTTTGGATTCCTGCAGATCCGGCCGCTCACGCTCGCGCGCGATCATCAGGACCTCGCGATTGGCGAGGTCGATCCGGCGCAGATGATCTGCCAGAGCACAAAAGTCTTAGGCAACGGGCGGATCGAGAACTTGCACGACATTGTGGTGGTCGATTCGCACCGCTTCGAGCGCAGCCGCAGCCGGGAAGTGGCCGAGGCGGTGGCCCGTTTCAATGGCACGCTCGATTCCGAAAATCGTCCGTACCTGCTGATCGGAGTGGGGCGCTGGGGATCGAACGATCCGTGGCTGGGCATCCCGGTCGAGTGGGACGAAATCTCCGGCGCGCGCGTCATTGTCGAGGCCGGCTTCCGCGATTTTCGCGTCACGCCCTCGCAGGGCAGCCACTTCTTCCAGAATCTCACCGCGTTTCAGGTCGGCTACTTCACGGTGAATCCCGACGCCGGGGAAGGCTCGATCGACTGGCAATGGCTGACCCAGCAGCCCGCGGTCGAAGAGCACGGATGCGTGCGCCATCTGCAGTTCTCGCAGCCGCTGCGCGTGGTGATGAACAGCAAGACCAGCCGGGGAGTGATCTTCAAGCCGGAAGCGAACTAAGGCCG
>CAVWHT010000033.1:0-112099 GCA_963754885.1 uncultured Acidobacteriota bacterium
CGGAAACTGTGTTTCGGAATTCTCACCAACCCATAGGTTGACACCGAACGGGTGAATCTCGCTCCAAGCGACCCGCGAGTATTCCCCTGCATTTTCGAGGAAGTCGTACTTCTGCTCCTTTCGCCAAAACTCGTCGACTCGCGCATACCGTATTAAGCAGGCCTTGCCGGTGACACGGGGGGCAGTCCTGACGAACAGATTGATGCTTACCCCAACCTGGATTCCGAACACGTTGTGTGTCGTTCCGGAAAGCTTGGGATTCTTCCTAACATTTCCGCCCAGATCCAAGATGTAAATGGCTTGGAAGTCATTAGCCAAATGTTGCCGCATGCCATCAAAGGCGATCTGTTCGACGAAGCTGTCGTTGGTGACAAAGGCAACGATTCCCTCCTCACCGATTCTGTCTGTGGCCCACCGAATGGCTTTGACGTAGGGGTCGCCCAGCTTGTTTCGCAATGTGGCCGTTGAGTCCGCTACATAGGTATCCCTGACGCGGTTATCGACGCTGCGGTCAGTTTTGTCATATTTCCTGTTCTTGTTATTGTCGTTCTCATCGACTTGTCCCATGTTGTATGGCGGATTCCCAATCACTACAAAGATCGAGGCGTCTTTCTGTTGCTGCACGCGCTGCGTGTTCTCCTGCGTAAATAGCTCCGATTGCTTAGGCTCTGCCAGCTCAAATGTATCCACCAAGCAAATTCCCGGAAATGCCTCGTATCCTCCGACCCTCTCGAAATACGCGTGCTCGATGTTCATGCTGGCGATGTAATACGGGAGGAGCATCACTTCGTTGCAGTGGAGTTCGTGTTCGTATTTGTAGGGCAGGTCGGTGGTTTTGATCTCCTGCATGATGCGGGTGATGAAGTTGCCGGTGCCGACGAAGGGATCGAGAATGTGGACGCCTTTGTCGCTGAGCGAGCGTCCAAATTCTTTTTGCAGAATTTCTTCGACGCTGCGCACCATGAAATTGACGATGGGCTGGGGCGTATAGACGATGCCGTGGGTGTCGGCTTCTTTGGGGGAGAATCCCTGGAAGAAGCGCATGTAGACGGTGTTGAGGAAGTCCTGTTTCTCGCTGTAGCCGGTGGCGTTTTCGGCGTTGCGCTCGATAGCGTGGTAGAAGGGCTCGAGGCGCTTGAGGAATTCATCGCGGTTCAGGGAGCGCTTGGTGAGCTCGGCGATGACTTTTTCGATTTCGGCGGCGACTACATTGCGATGGGAGAAATCGGGATTGTTGAAAATCTTGCGAAAGATGCGCTCGGTGAGCAGGTGCTGGACCAGCATGCGCTCTACGGCTGCTTCCGAGAGGTTGGGATTGATGGCTTGGCGGCAGAGCGCGAAGAAATCTTCAAAGGCGTGAAGGAATGAAGGATTCTTGCGCCGTTCTTCTTTGATCAGGTTCTCGACTTGTTGTGAAAGCTCAGGGACGCGGTCGGAAAATTCGTTGACCGCCTTGAGCCATTCGTCGATCTGCGGCGCTTTGTAGGTGAAGAACTGGTTGACGACCGAGACGAGGGCCTCGGGGCGTGAGATGTTCTCGTCGAAGATGCGCGTTCCGCCCTGATAGAGGATGGCTCGCTCGGGCGCCTGGAAGATGGTGTTGTCGGCGGGATATCCCTTGTCGAGCTTGCGCTGGACTTCTTTCAGCAGGTCGTCTTTTTCGTCCTTGGCTTCCCAGTAGCCGTGAGGGAGGTGGTAGAGATCGACGAGAGCGCCGTCGACGATGACTGAGGATTTTGTGCGCTTGATGCGGTACTCGGGAACTAACGTCAGCTTTGGGTCGGCCCTCTGGCCGCATTTGGCTAAGAGCGTCTGAAATGCGCTGCGGACAGCGCCTTCGTGATCGATGTAGAGTTGGCCGAACTGGTGCAGAGTTTCGTAGTAGGCCTTGACGGTGGCGTGGGTCGGTTTGAGGGCTAAGGTCATGCTTCGGGGAAGGGGTAGTTTACATCGGCAGGTTCACGAGAGCGATACCTGATGCGGAAACTGGGGACAGACGGGACGTTCCCCAATTTCCATTCGTCCGAAAAACCGGGGAGCGTTCCTTCTGCCCGGCTCCTATCAGATGGGGTTTCAGCCTCCAGACCCTTGTCATCCACAGGCGCGCTCGGTTTGCGCTGAAGGATTTATGCAATTTCGCGCCACCAAATTGCAGCCGTACAGATATCCACAGCCCGCCCGCCAAACCTTGTGACATCTGACCTTGCGCTCCACAGATCCAAACCCTCAAAATAGCCTCGCAATAGTCGTCGCAGCTGAGCCTGGCAGGCGAGTTAAGTTCTTTGAAATCAAGATTTTGATATCTAAGTCTCCTGTTTGCAAGAATTTGCGTGCCGCGAGTGGCATCAACTTCCAGCAACTATCATGCAATCAAGATTTTGCGGAGATCGATCCGAAAAAAAAGAAGAGGGGGTATCCCCCAAAACGCTCCCCAGTTTCAACCGCAGTCGTCGCGAACACAAAAAATCGACAGCCCCTTTTTGGGTCGGAACGAAGCGGCGTTTGACAGTTTCCGCCGTCTCCGTTCCAATGGATGAGTTCGTTATTCTGCGCGTTACAGACCGGTTGCCCAGTTCACAATTCAGATCACAGGAGCTCATCGTATGTCAGCACCCAGCCGCCGGCCCGAGATTCGCCGGCGCCGTACCCGCAAAGAAAAGATTGTCCAATTGCGCAAGCGCCTGGCCGCCGCCAAGACCGACGCCGACCGTTCGCGCCTCACCGCCAAGCTGCATAAGCTCGCCATCCTTTCTCCCGGCCAGCCTCTGGTGAAGTAGGGGACCGCAACTCCGGTAGAAAATTCTGGCGAGTGCAACGTCCCGAGCCAAGTTCCCGGGTAGGGATTCTTCGACTCCGATGGCCCTGCGCTTTCGCGCACGGCCATCTCGGCTCAGAATGACAAGAATCAGTCCGCCGCGGATTGCTGCTCGTTCTTGGGCGCACCGTCGCGTGTGACCTGCCGGTAGACATCCAGCACCCGGCGCACAGAAATTTCCCAGGAGAACCGCGTGACCTGCTGGTAGCCGCGTTCGCGCATGCGATCGCGCAAAGGCTTGTCCAGGAGAACGCGGTGCAGCGCGCGCATGATCTCGAACACATTTTCGGGATTCACCAGCACCGCGGCATTCCCCACCACTTCCGGCAGCGACGACACGTTCGACGTGACCACCGGCGTCCCGTGCGCCATGGCTTCCAGGGGAGGCAGCCCGAATCCTTCATACAGCGATGGGAAGACGAAGACCTTCGCCTCGTCATAAAAGATGCGCAGCACTTCAATCGGAACAAATCCCAGAAAACGCACATCGTTCTGCACGCCGCTGCGGACCACCGTGCGCCGCAGGTCCGGATTTCCGGAAAGATCGTCGCCGATGATGATCAGCTTCAGGTCGGGATAGGCTCCATCTTTTTCCAGCGCGGCCTTCAACGCAGAAAATGCCTCGATCATGCGCACCACATTTTTATGCGGGCTGACGCGGCCGGCATAGAGCAGAAAGGGATACGTGACCTGGTAGCGCTTGGCAATCATTTCGCGGTCGGCCGGCGTGGCGTGGCCGCGCAGGAATCGCTCGTCAATCGCGTTGTAAACAACTTCGATGTGGTTGAGCGGAATTTCAAACAGCTTCTCGATTTCATTGCGCGTGAAATTCGAGACCGCGAAAATCCGCGCCGCGCCCGCCAGCACGCGCTTGGTCGACTGGAAATGCAGCGAACGCCAGAAACCGCCATGGTCCCGCGGACGCGACATGTGCTCGAGCATGTCGTGCACGGTCATCACATACGGGCAGGGCAGCGCCCGCGGCACCGAAAAAAGATTTGGGATGTGAACCAGATCGCACGACAAGCCCCTCACGGCCGAGCGGAACTCGCGATATCCCTGCACCGAGCGCTCGGGCGAGACCAGCGGAATATTTTGGAAATTCGAGGGCAGGGGCGCGATTTCCTCCACCTTCCCTGGAGGTCCCAGCAGAAAGTAGGTGTTTTCGTGGTCCAGCCGCCCCAACGTGCGAACAATATTGCGAATATAGGTGCCGACGCCAAACTCAGACATCCGCCGGATATCGATGGCAATCTTCACCGATCCGATTTAACCACAGAGACCGGCCTTCGGCTAGGAGGCGTTTCGTCAGTATCTGCGGGGTCCGTTGCAGATGGAATGGGGATGCTAGACACACAAATTTCGCACTGTGCTAAACTTTGGCGCAAGCACCGCGAGAGCTTTCGGCAACAAGTCGCCTAATGAACTGGATAAGTCAGGTAGCGGATAAAAAGGATCTGTTCCGCATTCGCCCAAAGTTCGTTGCAGCCTGTGCGGTTTCGGTGATCGTTTTATTCCTTCCAGATGCGGTTGAACGATCACCCGCTCTGAAGATAGCGGTGCTGCTACTAGCTGCCCTCGCCGTGCTGTCGGGTTGGTTCCTGCTCCTGCAGGATCGCGAGCCAAGAACCTGGCGCGCAGTAATAGCCTTAATCGCGTCAATTTATCTAGTAGCTTCCCTGCCGGTTTTTTTCTTCGAGATGTCTCAAGTGAAGTGGCTCATGCGGAACCCCTGGCACTACTGGATTTCGATGTATGTCAGGCCTTGGGCACAGGGGAACACAGAGGAATCTAGGCTCGCACTTCCGCCTGCGCCTTGGCCCTGCGGTTCCGCGTAGAGCGGGAAGGTCTCGCACAGATCGAGCACCTGCTTTTTCACCTTCGTCAGCACGGCGGCGTCGGCTCGCTGCAGCAACGATTCGGCGATCCAGTGGCCGACCTGGCGCATCTCAGCCTCTTTCATGCCGCGCGTGGTCAGCGCCGGAGTGCCGATGCGAATGCCGCTCGGCTTCAGCGGAGGATTCGTGTCGAACGGGATCGCATTTTTGTTGACCGTGATCCCGGCCTCGCCCAGCGCCTTTTCGGCTTCGCTGCCCAGCATGCCCTTCGAGAACACATCGACCAGCATCAGATGCGTGTCCGTTCCGCCGGAGATGATGCGGAAGCCTTCGTCTGCCAGCGTCTGCGCCAGCACTTTCGCGTTGGCGATCACTTGCCGTGCATAGTCGCGGAACTCCGGCTGCATCGCCTCATGGAAGCACACTGCCTTGGCCGCCATGATGTGCACCAACGGCCCGCCCTGCATGCCCGGGAAGACGACTTTGTCGATGGCTTGCGCGAATTCCGCTTTGGACAAAATCATGCCCGCGCGCGGCCCGCGAAGAGTTTTATGGGTGGTCGAAGTAACGATGTGCGCGTGCGGCACCGGCGAAGGATGCGCGCCGCCGGCGACCAGTCCAGCGAAATGCGCCATGTCGACCAGGTAGAGCGCTCCCACCTTGTCGGCAATTTTGCGCATGCGCGCGAAATCGATGATGCGCGGATACGCGCTGCCGCCGCCGATGATCAGCTTGGGCCTCTCCTTCTCGGCGAGTTTTTCCAGTTCGTCGTAGTCGATCGTTTCCGTTTCCTTGGTCACGCCGTAAGGAACAATCTTGTACGTCTTCCCCGAAAAATTCAGATGATGTCCATGGGTGAGATGTCCGCCATGCGCCAGATTGAGCCCGAGAATGGTATCGCCCGGTTGCAACACCGCGGCGTAGGCCTCCATGTTGGCCTGCGATCCCGCGTGCGGCTGCACGTTCGCGTGCTCCGCGCCGAACAGTTGCTTGGCCCGGTCGCGCGCCAGGTTCTCGACCACATCGGTAAACTCGCAGCCGCCGTAATAGCGCTTGCCAGGATATCCCTCGGCATACTTGTTCGTGAACACCGAGCCCGCGGCCTCGAGCACAGCCTCGCTGACAAAATTCTCGGAGGCGATCAGTTCGAGCCCCTCATGCTGGCGCCGGGTCTCGTTGTCGATCGCGGCGGCAATCTGCGGATCGGATTCGTACAGCGGACGGTACATCGCTGAATTTTTCATGTCGTTTTCCTGATTTGGTATACGTCCGGCCGGTGCAACTCCATGTAACGCTCGGGCGATTTCAATGCGGCGAAGCCGAATTTCCGGTAGAGCTCATGCGCATCGCGCGTCAACAGGATCCAGCGTCGCAGATTCTGAAGCGCCGAATGCTGCAGAATGCACTCCATCATCCACTTGCTCAAACCGCGCCCGCGATGCGACTCCAGCACGAATACGTCGCCGAGATACGCGACAGTTGCGAAATCGCTGACTACCCGGGCAAATCCGACTTGCGAACCGCTACCATCATAAATCCCAAAGCACAACGCATGCTCGATGGATCGGGCCACAACCCCCCGCGGAATTCCTTTCGCCCAGTAGCAATTCGTCAGGAAGTCGTAAATAACGTCCAGGTTGAGTCGGGCGGGATCGGTGCTGATGAGGAAATCTCCGCGGCGGAATTCCGCAACTTGCATGTTCACATTCTAAACTGCGCTAACCACGAAGGACACGAAGTAGCACGAAGGAAGCCGACGGATGCTTTTCCTTCGTGTGACTTCGTGTCCTTAGTGGTTATATGTCCTCAAAACGCCGTCCGCAAAAACGAAACCAGATGCCATCCATCCACATATTTGTAGGGAGTCTCGCCGGTCGTGTAGTGCCCGCAAGGCAGCACTGCCACTTTGTGATCGAGTCCGTGCCGCGCAAACTCGTCCACCACCTGCCGTGAGAATTCGGGCAGGAAGGTCAGGTCGTAGGCCGCATACACAATCAGCGACTTCTTGGGCCAGCGCGAAAACTGCTCGAAGTACGCCATGGGGCTGATCGCCAGCCAGGCCTGCCGCAACTCTTCCAGATCAATCGACTGCTCGATGCCCTGCCGGATGTGCCGCGTCGACTGCCCGTGCCAGACGACGTCCGCAAAGTAAGTCGAAGCGTGATTGAACGCCGCCACCTTGATGCGCGGGTCATGCGCCGCCGCAATGAACGCATAGCACGAACCCAGGCTGGTGCCGACGATGCCAAGCTGGCTGTATCCCTGCTGCTCGAGCCAGTCGAGGCAGCAGCGAATGTCGACCACTCCCTGCCGCACCGCATCGAGCGTGCGTCCGATGTTGGCGGAAACGGCATAGTCGGCGCGGCTGATCTCGGCCGGCATTCGGATATCGTGATAGGGCATGCTCAGCCGCAGCACCGCAATGCCCATCAGGTTGAACACGCGGCATAGGCTCACATAAGAGATCGCGTCCGAATTCCAGTGCGGCAAAAGGATAACGGCACGCCGTCCCCGCGCCGGGAACCAGCGCGCGTTCACCAGGTTGTTCTCGGGATACCGCGTCTTCACCGGCGAAGTAAACCGCAGAAATTCGCCGAATGTCCCTTTGACCTTGGCTTCGATCTTGGGATTGGGCACTTCGCGCGTGGAGAAGACCTGCACCTCGCGCGTCTCCAGGCGAAAATCCGTGGGCCGCGCGTAGGAATAAAATTCATCGCTGGCCGCCACAATGCGCAGGTTGTGATCCAAAAAAAATTTCTCGGGATTCTCCGGCGCCCGGCCCGCAGGACAGCCGTTGCGGCAAGGCCAATCCTGCGCCCATTCCACGCCCCACTCCAGCGGGCGGACCACACGGTTGTTGTCCACCGACGTCAGCCGGTGTTCCCAGTCGTACATCCACTGTGCGTAGCGGGAAGGCATGTTGAATCTTCTAGTTTAACAAGCGGAACGCCGGATTTCGGGCGCGATGCAGTCAACGGTAGGAATCCGCAGTCGGCAATTGGCTTTTGGCCACTGAGCGGGACACCGAGATCCGCACGCGCCCATAGAAGTCATCAACCACAAGGGACACGAAGGTGCACGAAGGAAAGACTGAAGAGCAAAATCCTTCGTGTGACTTCGTGTCCTTGTATCTTCCTAGCTGCTACTGCGGCCACCGGCTCTGCCCCAACTTCGCGGAGGCGGCATGATTCTTAAAGAGAGCTTCTCCTGCGCCTCTCCAGAGAAACAAATCTCTTGCTTACTAAGAGAGAATCTTCGTGGTTATCAGTTTGAACTCGCTGTCTAAAGAATCTGCCGCGCATCTCCCACGCGTTTGGTCACGCGCTCGCGGTCAAGATATTCGAGAAGCGGGATGGCATACTTGCGGCTCACGCCCGTCATTTCCTTGAACGTTGCGACATCAATCTTCGGGGACTTGGCCTTCTGCGCCGACATCTGGCGCCGCAACCCTTCCAGCGCGCTGCGGTGAAAGACGAGTTCGTCGGAAATCTTGATCAGCACCTTATCCCGCAGCAAGAGCGTGACAATTTTCTGCGCCCTCGTTTTGTCCACCTTCAGCCCGGAGATCACTTCGTAAAGGGCCGGAACTTTCAATCCCGCCGACGCGAAGGCATCTTCGATTTTCTTTTTCGACTCCGCCTCCTCGTCCTTCATGACGACGCCGCGGCCCGGCAGCCGCACTACATCGCCGGAAACTTCTATCTTCTTTTCGCGCGTCAACAAATCGAGTACCGCGGCGAAGACTTCCGGGCTCAGAGTGAATTTTTCCCGCAGCGTTTCCTTGCCCATCCCCGGCACGAGTGGATTCTTTTGGTGAAAAGACGCGAGAGACTGCGGCACCAACGTCTGCAGAGCGCCCATCGTATCGGAATGGAAGAATAGGTCGCCGAATCTCAATACCTTGCCTTCCTCCAATTGCCCTGCCAGACGCGATTCAATCACCTCTCTTCGCCACCCGGTTTCGGAAACCGCTTGCGCTATCGTCAACCCGCGATACCAGCGTCTCGCGACGCGGAGCGCCAGCATTTCCGCGGCATTCCCGGAAGCCGCGTGGTGGAGCAGTGCGTCCACGGTGGTCTGCTTGAACCGAGGGGTCGGGGCCGCGTCCAGCACTACCCCGCCCCCGATGGTTACCACTGGAGAAAACTGGCGGATGATAAATCGGTCCCCCGGCAGCAACAGGGTCGGCTCTGGCAGCCGGATTCGCACAAACCCTTCGGATCCCGGCGCGGCATGCGATCCCTTTGGATTCAGATTGAGCGACCGCTGGAAAACGACTTCTCCGATCGCCTCCATGGCATGGGCGTGAAAATGAACTTGTGCGCGATCCTTCAGCGCGCGCGGCGCCGACGATAACAGCCTCAGGTGCACGTCCACATTCTGCGTTGCCGCGAAGGTGTTCGGCGGAGCCAGCGTCATACCACGTGCCAGATCGTCCAGGCTCGCTCCGGCCAGATTCAGCGCGGTACGTTGTCCGGCGATTGCGGCGTCGGCGCTCTGCCCGTGGACTTGGACTCCCCGCACCCGCACTCGGCGGCCGGAGGGAAAGACTTCCAATTCATCCTCGCGGCGAATCGTCCCTGAAATCAAGGTTCCGGTGACGACCGTTCCAAATCCTTTCATCGTGAACACGCGATCAATGGGCAAGCGCGCCAGAGCTTGAGGATCTCGCGCCTCGACCTGCTCCGCCATCGCGATGATCGCCCGCTTCAGATCTTCCAGTCCCGCGCCAGTCAAGGAACTCACCGCTACGATGGGGGACCTGGGTGCCTCCAGAAAAGTTCCGCGTAAGAACTCTTCCACTTCCAACCGGACAACGTCGAGCATTTCGGCGTCTACAGCGTCCGACTTGGTCAGCACGGTGATGCCGCGCTTTACTCCCAACAATTGCAGAATGTCGAAATGCTCGCGAGTCTGCGGCTTGATCGACTCATCGGCCGCAATCACCAGCAGCACCAGGTCGATGCCGCCCGCCCCCGCCAGCATATTGCGCACGAAGCGCTCGTGCCCGGGAACGTCGACGAATCCCAAACTCAAGGTCCCGCCACTTGGGGTGGGCAGATTCATGTGGGCGAAACCCAGATCGATGGTGATTCCGCGCCGCTTCTCTTCTTCCAGACGGTCGGCGTCAATACCCGTGAGCGCCTTGACGAGCGCGGTTTTCCCGTGATCGATGTGCCCGGCCGTGCCCACAATGATTGATTTCATGCCTAGAGAATCCTAGCAGGCGGACGAAAGAAATGGCCCGAGCAGCGCTTAAAACGGCCTATCGCAGCTGTGCCCCAAAATGCGACAATAGACTTTCCCCATGGCCACCTCTTTGACTTCTGCTTTTTCCCCGGAGACTATCCGCCAGCACGGCCTCACGCCCGATGAGTACGAGAAGATCAAGCACCTTCTCGGCGGCCGCGAACCTACGCTGACCGAACTCGGCATCTTCAGCGTGATGTGGAGCGAGCACTGCTCCTATAAATCCTCCCGCGTGCATTTGAAGCGGCTGCCCACGCGCAGCAAACGCGTGCTGCAGGGACCGGGCGAGAACGCGGGCATCATCGACATCGGCGACGGCTGGGCCTGCGCCTTCAAGATTGAATCTCACAACCACCCTTCCTTTATTGAGCCTTTTCAGGGAGCGACCACAGGCGTTGGCGGAATCCTGCGCGACATTTTCACGATGGGGGCCCGACCAGTTGCGGTGATGGATTCGCTGCGCTTTGGGCCCATCACAAGCCAAGCAAGTGTGGAGCGGGCACTCCTGCCCGCTACCGCCGGTAGCGCAGAAGAAGCGGGCAAGAGTGCCCGCTCCACACAACCCAACCAAGCCGAGGTCCATCGCAATCATTCCATCCTCGAAGGCGTAGTCAGCGGGGTCGCCTCTTACGGCAACTGTTTTGGCGTGCCCAATCTTGGCGGCGAGACCAAGTTTGAGCCGTGCTACTCAGGAAATCCTCTGGTGAACGCATTCGCCCTGGGCTTGGTCCGAAAGAACGAGATTTTCTACGCGCGTGCTGCGGGCGAAGGCAACCCGGTCATTTACGTCGGCGCCAAGACTGGCCGCGATGGCATCCATGGCGCGACCATGGCGAGTGAGGAATTCAGCGAAGCTTCTGAGGCGAAACGCCCCAACGTTCAGGTTGGCGATCCCTTCCTGGAAAAGCTTCTGCTCGAGGCTTGTCTGGAAGCCATGCAGACCGGCGCAATCGTGGGCATCCAGGACATGGGCGCCGCCGGGCTGACTTGTTCGACCTGCGAGATGGGCGGCCGCGGCGGAGTTGGCATCGAGATTGAACTCGACCGCGTGCCGCAGCGTGAGACGGGCATGACCCCGTACGAAATCATGCTCAGCGAGTCGCAGGAGCGCATGCTGCTGGTCGCCGAGAAAGGGCGCGAGCAGGAAGTCTTCCGCGTCTTCGAAAAGTGGGGACTCGACGCCGTCGAAGTGGGCAAGGTCACAACCGACAACAAACTGCGTGTGCTCGAGCATGGCAAAGTTGTCGCCGAGATTCCGAATCCGGCCCTCACGGACGAAGCTCCGCTCTACAAGCGGCCGCTGTCGCGGTGGGAACCGCCCGTTCCGCGCGACAAGCCAGACCACGTCAATCTCGGCCGGAACGTTCCGATTTCACGCCAGCCCTGAAGCAGCTTCTCGCCAGCTCCAACATCTGCGGCAAGCGTTGGGTATGGCAGCAGTATGACCACATGGTGCAGACCAACACGGTCGAAGCGCCGGGCGCGGGCGATGCAGGGGTCATCCGCATTAAGGGTTCGAACCGCGGACTTTCGATGGCGCTGGACGGAAATGGGCGCTGGTGTTATCTCGATCCGCGGCTGGGAGCGATGCATGCGGTCGCCGAGGCGGCTCGCAAAGTCGCGTGTTCAGGCGCGACGCCGGTGGCCGCCACCAATTGTCTTAACTTCGGAAATCCTGAAAAACCGCACATCATGTGGCAGTTTTCGCAGACCATCGACGGCATCACGAAGGCTTGCGAAGAACTGGAAATCCCTATTACCGGCGGCAACGTCAGCTTCTACAACGAGACTTTAGGAGAAGGCATTTATCCCACTCCCGTGCTCGGGGTCGTGGGGATCTTCGAAGACGTGCACCGAGCCGCAAAGATGCATTTCGCCGCCCCTGGACGCACGATCGTGCTATTGTGCGCTGGAGAAACCGCGGATATCACCGATGCGGAGAGTGAGTTTGGTTCTGCGGAATACGCGAAGGAAATTCTGGGAACGTTGTGGGGATATCCTCCCGAGCTTGATTTGGAGAAAGAAGCCGGGCTGCAGAAGGCGGTCGTGGAGATGATTCAGCAGCAATTGCTGGATTCCGCACATGACTGTGCCGACGGCGGCACTGCCGTGGCTTTGGCTGAAAAAGCGTTTGCCAAGGGTGTGGGGGCGCGGGTCAACCTGGCGTCTGGCGGGCTCTTCGCGGAGTTTGTGCTTTTTGGAGAAGATGCCAGCCGGATTGTGATCTCTTGCGACCCGGCGAGCGTTGCCCGAATCAAAGAAGTGGCGAGCAAGCATCACGTTACCGCGGACGTGATTGGGGAAACGACGCAGGAAAAGCTTGAGATTTTCCTCGACGGCAACATTGTTGTTTCGAGCACGGTACCGGATCTGAGCGCCGCCTACGAATCCGCACTGCAGTCGGCGCTGCGCACGGATCCGGAGTTGGTGAGCGCAGATTGATTGCAATTTTTCGAGTCTTGAGCCGAAAGCTAAGGGGCCAATGCTGATTTCCGACAAATTTCACGACGAGTGTGGGGTGGTTGCGATCTTCGCGCATCCGGAGGCGGAGAAGCTTGCTTATCTCGGTCTGCATGCATTGCAGCATCGCGGACAGGAGTCGGCGGGTATCGTCACCTCCGACGGGCTTACGTCGCGGGCGCACAAGGCCATGGGCTCCGTCGCCGACATCTTCACCGAAGATGTGCTTTCCAAGCTGCGGGGCTCGATCGCGATCGGCCACACGCGCTATTCCACTGCCGGAGATTCGGCGCTGCTCAACGCGCAGCCGATTCTCGTGCAATCGAATAAAGGAGCGATCGCCGTTGCGCACAATGGAAACCTGGTCAACGCGACGCCTCTGCGCGCGCGGCTTGAGAGCCAGGGGTCGATCTTTCAGACCAATAGCGATACGGAAGTCATTGTTCACCTGATCGCGCTTTCCAAAGAACACACCCTGCCGGAAGCGATGGCCGATGCTCTGCGCCGCGTCGACGGCGCGTTTTCTCTGGTCATGATGAGCAATGACCGCATCTTTGCCGTGCGCGATCCCCGCGGCTTCCGGCCGCTGGCCATGGGACGCATCCCGGCTTTGGAGGGACAGCAGCGCGACACCATCGTCTTCGCCTCCGAGACCTGCGCCTTCGATCTGATCGGCGCCGAGTATGTTCGCGATGTAAAGCCCGGAGAACTCCTCGTGGTTGGGCCGGAGGGGATGAGTTCGCGCTTCTATTCGACTGCCGCGCCGCAATCCAGCTGCATCTTCGAGCATGTTTACTTTTCGCGCCCTGATAGCCTGGTCTTTGGCCGAGCGGTGCAGACCAGCCGGGAAGAACTCGGGCGGCAGTTGGCACGGGAAGCGGGTGTGGACGCCGATCTGGTGGTTCCGGTGCCCGATTCCGGCGTCACCGCCGGTGTAGGCTACGCCGCAGAAAGCGGGATTCCGTTTCGCTTCGCGCTGATCCGCAATCATTATGTCGGACGCACCTTTATCGAGCCGAGCCAGAGTGTGCGCGACTTCGGCGTCAAGCTGAAGTTAAATCCCGTCCGCTCGCTCTTGGAAGGGAAACGCGTGGTTCTGATCGACGATTCGATTGTGCGCGGCACCACCAGCCGGAAGATTGTGCGCATGATCCGCAACGCAGGCGCGACTGAAGTACATATGCGCATTTCGTGCCCGCCGACCATTTCTCCCTGCTATTACGGCGTGGACACTCCTTCCAAAAAACAACTTATCGCGGCCAATAAGTCGGTGGACGAGATCCGCGATTATATCGGGGCCGACTCGCTTGCCTATCTTTCGTTGGAGGGCTTGAAGAAAGCTTGCGGCGAGGGGGAGCAGATCTCCTACTGCTCCGCCTGCTACACGGGGAAGTATCCGACGGACATTGTTGACGTAGAAGAAATCCAGCCGGCCACGGTGCGGCGTTAGAACCGCCAGAAGTCGGCGCTAAATAAATTGGGCAGCCTGCCCCGTTTTGCAAATTTGAACGAAGTTGGGGCGCGCGAGTTTGGTTCAGATTTCAGCTCGGGAGCGGTTTCCGGGCGCGGATGACGCGCGGAATCCCCTGCAGATCGTCGAAGACTTGGATGCTCTCCCAACCCTCGAGCAGATCCGGGACGCGGTCGACAATCGTGCCGCTAATTTCCATCACAATCCATCCTCCGGGCCGGAGCGCCGCTCGTGCTAGAGGGATCAGGCGAGCAATTACTTCTGTTCCCGTGGCCCCGGCGAATACGGCCGATCGCGGCTCGAACTTGCGCACCTCCAGTTGAACCTGATCCTCCTCGGATTCGCCAACATAAGGTAGATTGGAAACAACCAAATCGAAGGGTGGATTCAAGTTGGCAAGAAGATCCGCCTGGTGGAAGTGAATGCGCCGTTCGAGTTGATGGCGGGCGGCGTTGGCGCGGGCGATTTCCAAAGCGGCGGCAGAAACATCAGTTGCATGAATCTCCGCATTGGGCAACTCTTTTGCCAGGGCCAGCGCGATCGCGCCCGATCCAGTTCCGACATCGACGACCCGGATCGGGGAAACTCCCGCCGCGGTTCCGGCGCTTGGAGCTTCTTCCTTGGGTGAGAAATTCGGACCTTCGAGCGCCAGCAGTTCGAGTGCGTTTTCAATCACGTGCTCAGTTTCCGGGCGTGGAATCAGGACTGCCGGCGTCACGATCAGATCCATTCCCCAGAATTCCTGATGTCCGGTGATGTATTGCGCCGGCACGCCTCGAGAGCGTTCGGCTAACGCCGATTGATAATGGGATTCTTCTTGCGCGGTGAGATCGCGCTCGGGATGCGCGAACAAATACGCGCGATCGCAGTTCAACACGAATCTGAGCAGCAGTTCAGCGTTCATCCGCGGAGACGGAACGTGCTCGGCTGTGAGACGTTCTACACCAGAAGCCAGGGCTTGCTTAAGTTGCACCGAACTATTTCAACATGACGGCGAAAGAAACGGGAGAAAACCGAAGAACTGCCGCCCACACACCATGCGAGGTGCGTAAGTTATCAACCTTTAAATGTAGGGGCGGACGCATTCGTCCGCCCAGCGAGCAAAGCGAGCGCCTCCCCTAAACCACAGCCGCCGTCTCTTGCTTCAGCTTCTCCGCCTGGTAATGCGTGATCAAAGCATCGATCAGCGGCTGGATCTTGCCATCCATGACCGCATCCAGCTGGTGGATGGTGAAGCCGATGCGGTGATCGGTCAGCCGGTTCTGCGGGAAGTTATAGGTGCGGATCTTCTCGCTGCGGTCGCCGGAGCCGACCATCGCCTTGCGCTCTTTGGCAAGGGCCTGTTGCTGCTTCTCCATTTCGATTTCATAGAGACGCGAGCGCAGAACGCGCATTCCTTTTTCCCGATTCTTGATTTGCGATTTTTCGTCCTGGCAACTGACCACCGTATTGGTCGGAATATGCGTAATCCGAACCGCGGAGTAAGTTGTATTCACCGATTGCCCGCCAGGACCGGAAGAGCAAAACGTATCGATGCGCAGGTCCTTGGCTTCAATCTTAATATCAACGTCTTCCGCTTCGGGCAGTACTGCAACCGTGACCGCCGAAGTATGCACGCGCCCTTGCTGCTCGGTGGCCGGAACACGCTGCACGCGGTGCACGCCGCTCTCATATTTCAACTGCGAGAAAACCCGGTTGCCTTCGATAATGGCGATCACTTCTTTCAGCCCGCCCACCGACGACTCCGAAGTGGAGAGCACTTCGACCTTCCAGCGCTGGGTCTCCGCATAACGGGTGTACATGCGAAAGATTTCCGCAGCAAAAAGAGTGGCTTCGTCTCCTCCGGTGCCTGCCCGGATTTCCAGAATGATGTTCTTCTCGTCGTTGGGATCTTTCGGAAGTAGCAGCACTTTGAGTTCTTCTTCGACGGCGCCGACGCGGCTCTGCAGCTTGTCGAGTTCTTCCTGCGCGTAGGCGCGCATCTCCGCATCTTTCTCTTCGCCAAGAACAGCTTTGCTCTCGGCGATGCCTTTGGTCAGATCCTTATATTCACGATACTTCTCCACGATCGGCGCAATTTCGCTATGAGCCTTGGCGGTCTTCTGGTATTTCGCCGAGTCGTTGACGATCTCCGGCGACGCGAGAGTATTGGTCAGATCTTCGTAACGGGCTTCGATTTGGTCCAGTCGTTCAAACATAGTCGTTAGCCGTTGGCCAGTGGTCGTTGGTCGTTCACTTTATTGAGCTCGTTCACGGATCGAATTGATAAGACCGTTAAGTCCTCGCGCTATCGCGTCCGAGGAAGTTATCAGGCGTGTGCCTTCTTCACCCGATATATATTCTAATGCCTGTGCGATCATAACTTGTGTTTGCACCTCTAACAGCGACCCTCGTGCATGCAGAAGGAAATTGGCGAACTCGCGATCTGACCGATGTCCCTTGCCTTCTGCAATATTACTTGGGACGGATACAGCGGCCCGCCGTAATTGCTGACTCAGGCCATACAGTTCATGTTTCGGAAACCTATCCGTTGCACGATAGACCTCAACGGTAAATCTCATTGCCTCCTGCCATACGCGCAGGTCCTTGAAAGATGATGACATGTTGGGCCTCCAACGATCACTCTAGAAACTAGAGCGGAGGAAGCCAACGACTAACGACCATCGACTAATGACGGAGTTTCAAGGTGGGAACCCCTAGGCAATCACCAACTCGCCACCGCGCTCCTTCTCGAGCGACATGGCGTGCTCCAGGGCAACGATCGCGCACTGCGCTTCCTCATCCGACGGAGGCTTGGTCGTGATCCGCTGCAGCCATAAGCCGGGCGCAGTCATCAGGGCAAACAGGGAACCGCGATGCTTGGCCGCAAAGCGGATAATCTCATACGAAACACCAGCAATGACGGGCAACAGAGCGATTCGCGAAGCGAAGCGCGCCCAGAATGTGGTGTACGGGATCAGCATGTAGAAGCCGATCGAGATCAACATCACCGTCATCAGGAAACTCGTTCCGCAACGCGGATGGAAGGTCGAATACTTCTGAACCGCCGCGATATTCAGCGGGTCGCCATTTTCAAAAGCGAAAACCGTCTTGTGCTCCGCGCCGTGATACTCGTAAACCCGGCGAATATCTTTCCAGAGCGAAACGCCCCAGATAAACAGCAGGAACAGAACCAGGCGGATCCCACCGTCGATCAGGTTGAAAATGATGCGCCCGCCGAGTGCCGGATCAAGCTTCTTCAGTTCCGTTGCCGCCAGCAGGGGCAAGTATTTATAGGTAAAGATGAAAAAGCCCAGGGAGACCAGAACGTTCACCGCAGCCAGCCATCCGCTGATCGCGGCCGCTTTCTCTCGGCCAGGGGACTTGGAAGATTCCGCCGCGCTTCGCGCTGACGGGACGGTCGAGGCGGCCGTCGCCACATGATCCGTCGCCACATGGGCCGTGACTGTTCCTTCCGGCTTGTCCTTGCCTTCTTCCATAATGTCTTCGATCGCGACGTTGGCCGAAAAGCGCAAAGCCCGGTACCCTAAATTCATCGCGTAGCCGAGTGTCATGACGCCGCGCATGACGGGCCACCCCATCCATTTGTGTTTCTCCGACGGGCGCTCGAGCGGTTCGCTCATGGTGACCACTTCGCCCGACGGTTTACGGCAGGCGATCGCCCAAGCGTGCGGAGAGCGCATCATAACGCCCTCAAGCACGGCTTGCCCGCCAACCAGAGTTTCTTCCCCGCTTTCAAGAGCGGGCAGAAGCTGGACGGCGGCCAGAAATCGCAGATAATTTCGGAGAAGATGCACGGGTATTAGATGCTCCTGACCGGGGCACGACACACCATCTAGGGTAACACAGGCCGGGGCGCTGGGTCCGGCTTTCCTAGTCTGCTAAGTTCATTGTAAAACGGGGTTTAAAGGGAAAATCGAGGAGCCGTCATCCATTTGAATCGACTCGATCCAGCAGCCAGTCATAAAGATTCCACGCGGCGATTTGCCACCACCTGCGAAGCCATTGCGGACACGGCGAAGAAACTGCAGAAGACGGCTCTGGTCGCGGACTATCTGAAGTCCTGTTCCATCGACGAGGCCGCCACAGCAGCCGTGTTCCTCTGCGGACGGCCATTCCCCGCCTGGGAAGAGACGACGCTCCACGTTGGCGGCCGGTCGTTGTGGCAGATCGTGGCGGAGCTGGCAAATCGAGACCCAGCCGACCTCACCGTTTCGTACCGGCAGCATGGAGACTTGGGCGCCGTCGCTGCGGATCTTCTTCCGGAGCGCCCAGGCCAAGACCTCAGAGCATTGAATGTGGAACAGGCGTTTCGCCAGATTGCCGCGGCCCGCGGTTCGTCGGCCAAGAGCGCACTTGTTAAGCAACTGCTCTCCCGCGTTTCGCCGCTCGAAGCCAAATACATCATCAAGATCATGACCGGCGATCTGCGAATTGGACTAAAGGAAAGCCTGGTCGAAGAAGCAATCGCAAAAGCCTACGGAGCCACGCTCGCCGAGGTGCAGCGCGGCAACATGTTGCTGGGGGATATTGGCGCCACTTTGCGTTTCGCGGCCAAGGGCAAGCTGGCTGAGGCGCGGATGCGCTTATTTCATCCTCTCGGATTCATGCTGGCGAGCCCGGTCGAGTCGGCTGAAGAAGGTCTCAGTTACTTTGCGGAGGCGGCTGTTGAGGACAAGTACGACGGCATTCGGGCCCAGGCTCATGTTTCCGGCGGCGAGGTAAAGATTTTTTCGCGCACACGGGATGAGATTACGGAATCGTTCCCCGAATTGCCGTCCGCGCTGGCCGGGCTGCCATCGGAGGCCATCCTCGATGGCGAGATTGTGGCGTGGGAATATCCCGCTAAGCTGGAGGATGCCCGAAACGTCGTCGACGAATCAGTCTCGGAAGCGGGGGAGAATCGGGCCAAGAGTCTGGGAGCGGCGCGTCCCTTCAGCGTTCTGCAGCAGCGGTTGGGACGAAAGAAAGTCAGCGACAAGATGCTGCGCGAAATCCCAGTCGCCTTTCTGGTGTTCGATATTTTGTTCGCCGATGGCCGGCTGCTCATCGATCTTCCTCTGCGGGAGCGGGCGCGGATTCTCGATTCGGTGATATTAGCGCCGCGTAAGAACGCCCACCACAGGGGACACAGAGGATCACAGGGATCGCTGGTCTTCGATCTTGAGACCGATCAAGGATGTGTTTCGGAAGCGAGCGTGATTCGGGCTCCCGTGTTTCGTGCCGCGTCCACCGACGCGTTAGAGGAATTATTTGTGGCGGCGCGGGCACGCGGCAACGAAGGTCTGATGATCAAGGACCTCGAATCGCCCTACACGCCGGGAAAGCGTGGCAAATCGTGGCTGAAAATGAAGCGCGAACTGGCTACGCTCGACGTAGTCGTGACGGCGGCCGAGTACGGTCATGGCAAGCGCATCGGCGTGCTCAGCGACTACACCTTTGCGGTGTGGGACGGCGACCGGCTGGTGAACATCGGCAAAGCCTATTCGGGATTGACCGATGCCGAGATCGCCGGGATGACGCAGTGGCTTCTTGAACATACGATCGAAGATCAGGGATTCCGGCGCGTAGTCGAGCCGAAGATCGTGCTGGAAGTGGCCTTCAACAACATGATGGAGTCCGACCGGCACGAGAGCGGATACGCACTGCGCTTCCCGAGAATTGTGCGCCTGCGGCCGGATAAGCTGGCAGAAGAGGCGGATACGATCGAGCGGGCGCGGGACATATTTGACTCCCAGGACAGGCAGGAGCCACGAGCCAAGGGCGTATAATTCCATCCCAATCCGAAATAATAAGGAAGCGAATGGTCAAAGCGAAATACGTTCTAGTCTGCGACGAGGCAAGGCGTGAAGATAATGGGAAGTTCATCATTATCGGCCTCTACACGCCCGATTTGTCTGTACCTCAGATCCCTTTTACTACGCCCTCTATCACGTTTTTCTTATGTCTTGAATCGGACAGACCTGGTATGTTTCGCTTCAACGTCAAGCTTGAACACTTGGAAACTGGGCAGAACCTCGCCGAAGGTATGGGACAGATGCAATTTGGCGCGCCAGGAATGGGAATAGCCCCTGTTCGCTTTGGAAATGTGCAATTCATTGCCGGTGGGTCATACATCTTCAGCATCAACGTGGAGGGCCAGCCCGATCCAATCACGACCCACTTCAACGTGGTGCTGAACATCCCGGGCGTGTCCCCGGCAGTGCACGGCTAGGAGCGGGAAGGCCACTCAACTCTTACGGTATCGAGGTTCGACGTCCCGGCTCGGGTCGCGTCGCCGCCTTGCAGCGAATTCGATGCTCTGGCGAGGTTTCCCGCGGTACCAGTCGCGCGCGGCAATTCCTCAAACACAACCATGCGACCGGGCGGCTTCGGCTGAGGAGTTACCCTAGCGCCTTCCAGTTGTTCCAACGGATCCCAGTTCGCCGGCTGCGGATCCGTCTTGCTCCACCACCTCGGTCCTGTCAAGATCCATGCCTGCCGCAACTCTGAGATGGAAGCATTCGCGTCATGGAGACCGAATTCCGTCCCGCAAGAGGGGCAGATGTTGTAGTTCTTCGGTTCTTCTGTCATTCCGTAGCCGCACACCGGGCACAAATAATTGCTCATTTTATTTCTTGCACTCCGCTTGAAAGTAGATGAGGTTGTTCGGGTATTTGTGGCACCTTCCGGCCAGCCTGACTGCATCTCGCATCGCAAATGGCACAGAAGAGCATGGGACAGGTTTGTAGTAAGTCCGAATTATGCCACTGTTGTCAAGAATTCCGAATGCTTCAGTGTTAGGGTCGTACCTAATCATGTAACCACACTCTCGCACACATTCGCGAACATCGGAAGGCCTAGCACCACCGAGGAACGCACCGGCCCATTCCTCGTACTCGTCCGCGTCGGACGCGCCGAAGTCATCGCCGTGTTCGCTGAAGTGGCGCCTCCGTTGCGCAACGCTTTCGAAGCCATTCGTGAAACGTGGCATTCCACGCTGGATGATAGCAGTTGACTAGTGTGCACGGCACACATTCTTGGTAGTGTCTGAAAAGTGCAGATTTCAGACACTACCACATTCTTAGTGGCTGTGGTGATGATGCTCTTCACTCTCCACCACCGGAATCACGCAGCCATGCGCCGTTTCGCAGATCACGTGCTCGAACTGGATCGTGGTGTGGTCGATGCGGAAGCCGTGCAGCAGGCGTTCCTTCACATCCCGCAAAATCCGCTCGCTCACCGAAGGCGGAATGTCCGCGATCGAGATGTGGCAGGAGAGCGCGTGCGTCTCGCTCCCGATGCTCCAGACGTGCAGATCGTGCACATCATTGACTCCTTCGACGGACCGAATCGCCGACTCGATCTTCTCCAGCTTCATCCCCCGGGGAGTGCCTTCGAGCAGAATGTTCAACGTCTCACGGCAAATACCGAAACCCGACCACAAGATGAGCACGCCAATGCCAACCGATAGAACCGAATCGATCCAATAATTGCCCGTCACCAGGATCGCCCAGCCTCCAGCGATGACGGCCGCGGTCGAAAGCGTGTCCCCAACTTCATGCAGCAGGGCGCTGCGGATGTTGACGTCGCCGCCCGAGCGGTAGAGCAGAAAAGCGATGGCTCCGTTCATCGCCACGCCGGCAGCGGCGACCCACATCATCACGCTAGCCTGTACGTGTTCGGGATGCTGCAGCCGGCGGAAAGCCTCATAAAAGATGAAAAACGAAACCACGACCAGCGAACCGGAGTTGACCAGCGCCGCCAGCACTCCGGCGCGGTGATAGCCATAGGTTTTCGTGGAACTGGCCGGGCGCGACTGGAAATAGACCGCAACCAGCGACAGCAGCAGCGCCAGGAAGTCCGAAAGATTGTGTCCGGCTTCCGACAACAACGCCAGCGAGTGGGCGCGAATGCCAGCCACCACCAGCAACACAATGTACGCCAGAGTCACGCCCAGCGAGATCTTTAGAACTCGCGTGGGACTGCCCGTGCCGTGGACATGAACATGCATCTCTAGCATCAGTTTACGGTCCCTGAGGAAGCGCTTCAAGCGCCCGCAAGACTCTGCCCTGTCTCGCTGCCGACATCGCCAGATTAGCGGCACGACCCGACGTGCTGCGACGAATCGCAGACTGGCTTCCTATCTGCTCGATATTGAGCGGCTGCGAACCAGACTCTAGTTTATGGACGAGATCGTTAAAGATTTTCTTATCGAAAGCAACGAGAACCTGGACCGGCTGGATCGCGAACTGGTCAAACTTGAGTCCGATCCCTCCTCCAAGGAACTGCTGGCCAGCATTTTTCGAACGATTCACACCATCAAAGGCAGCTGCGGCTTTCTGGGGTTTGCGCGGCTGGAAAAGCTGGCGCACGCCGGTGAGAGCCTGTTGTCTCGCCTGCGCGACGGCAAGCTCACGTTGAGCGAGGAACTCACCAGCGCCCTGCTGACGACGGTCGATGCCATTCGCCAGATGCTGGCTGCCATCCAGGCATCCGGCCAGGATGGAGAAGAAGATTATGCATCTCTAATCGCTCGGTTGACCCGCTTACATGCCGAAGCCGAGCAACCGCAGGACGTTCCAGCAGTGGCGGCGGGTTCTGCGAACGCCACCCCGGATTCTGCTCCTACTATTTCCGAAGCGAAGCTGGCCGACGCATCGAAGATCGGCGGCTTACTTCTGGAGCGTGGCCAGGTTCGGCCGGAGGACCTCGCTCTGGCCCTGGAAAAACAGGAGATGGGCAGAAAGCGGATCGGAGAAATTCTCATTGAGCAGGGCGCGGCCAAACTGGAAGATGTTATGGCCGCACAGCAGATCCTCGAGTCGCGCAATCCCGAGGCCGCGGTTGAAACCATTCGCGTCGGCGTCAATCTGCTCGACCGGCTCATGAACCTGGTGGGGGAACTGGTGCTGGCGCGCAACCAGTTGCTGCAGTTTTCCAATACCACGCAGGATGCCGGGTTTCAAGCCGTCTCCCAGCGCATGAATCTGATCGCGACCGAACTGCAGGAAGAGGTTATGAAGACCCGCATGCAGCCCATCGGCAATATCTGCAACAAGTTCCCGCGCATGGTCCGTGATTTGACGATCAGCTGCGGCAAAGACCTGCGTCTCGAAATGGAGGGACAGGACACCGAACTCGACCGCACCATCATCGAAGCGATCAAAGATCCGCTTACCCACCTGGTACGCAACTGCATTGACCATGGCATTGAGTCTGGGGAAGCGCGCAAACAGGCCGGCAAAGCGGTAACCGGAATCTTAAAGCTGCGGGCTTTTCATGAAGGCGGCCAGGTCAATATCGAGATCACCGACGACGGCGCGGGGCTCAACGGGGATCGCATCCGGCAGAAGGCGATTGAACGCGGCCTGGTTTCCGCCCAGCAGGCCGCACGCATGTCCGACCGTGACGTCTACAACATGATCTTCCTGCCCGGATTTTCCACGGCGGAAAAAGTCACCAAAGTCTCCGGGCGCGGCGTGGGCATGGATGTGGTGAAAACCAATGTCGAAAAAATCGGAGGCACCGTCGATGTGCAGTCCACGGAGGGCAAGGGAACCACGGTAAAGATCAAGATTCCTTTGACCCTCGCCATTATTCCGGCGCTGATGATTACTTCCGGCGGCGAACGCTTTGCCATCCCGCAGGTCAGCCTGCTCGAACTGGTGCGCCTGGAGTCGGGCGAATCCGGCAAGGGAATCGAGATGGTCCACGGAGCCCCGGTGTACCGCTTGCGCGGCCGCCTGCTGCCGCTGGTGTATCTGAACCGTGAATTGCAACTGGCGCTCGGGAGCGCCGATCCGAAGAAGGATTGCGCCGCCAACATTGTGGTCGTGCAGGCCGACAGCCACGAATTTGGTCTGGTGGTAGATGAGATCACCGATACCGAAGAGATCGTCGTGAAGCCTTTGGGCAAACAGCTGAAGGGAATCACCGCCTATTCCGGCGCCACCATCATGGGAGACGGCCGCGTTGCCTTGATCCTCGACATTCTGGGCCTGGCGCAGCGGGCGCACGTCATCTCGGCTCGCGAATCCTCTCTCGCCGACAAGGAGCAGGGGAAGAATGCGGGTAAGGAGGAAGCGGCGCGCGATCATCAGACGCTGCTGGTGGTGCAGTGCGGCGAGCACGGGCGCATGGCCATTCCGCTGTCGCTGGTCGCGCGGCTGGAAGAGTTTCCCTCGTCCGCCATCGAAATGGCGGGTCCGCAGGAAGTGATGCAGTATCGCGGCCAGATCATGCCGCTGATCCGGCTATCGAAGCTGGTCGCCAGGGCAACTCGGGAACCGGGCGCAGCCGGCGCTGAGGCTCGGCTGCAGGTCGTGGTGTACTCCGAGGCGGGCCGCAGCGTGGGCCTGGTGGTCGACCGCATCGTCGACATTGTGGATGAAAAGCTGGTGGTCCAGACCCCCGCCCAGCGCCGCGGCGTCTTGGGCTCGTCCGTCGTGCAGAAGCGTGTCACCGACCTGCTGGATGTGCCTAGCGTCGTGCGTGAAATGATTCCCGGTTTTGCCGAGTCGCCCGTAACGAACTAGAAGGCAGATTCATGTCATCGCAGCAATTTTGCACGTTCTTTCTTGACGGCCACGTTTTCGGCACGCCCGTTCTCAAAGTGCAGGAAGTGATTCAGCACCAGGAAATGACGCGCGTGCCGCTGGCTCCGGCAGTCGTTAGCGGCGTGCTCAATCTGCGCGGGCAGATCGTGTCGGCGATTGACTTGCGGCGCCGATTAGGTTTGCAGGATCGGCCTGCCGGCCAGTGGCCGATGAACGTCGTCGTGCGCACCAATGAAGGCGCCGTCAGCCTTCTGGTGGATGAGATCGGCGATGTCATCGAAGTCGATGAAGATGCGCTCGTGAGCCCTCCCGAAACCTTGCAAGGCTTCGCCCGCGAGGTGGTGCGGGGAGTGTACAAGCTGTCCGGGTGTCTGCTGCTGGTTCTTGACACAGAACGGGCCGTCGACGGAGATTCGGGCGCCCACTAGAAAGGCAGGAGGTTCAGTTTTGAGGACCGCTGCATTACTCATTTCGCGCTATCAATATTTCTTTTGCGGAAGTCATGCATAGCACGTTTGAGAGAAAGGTTCCTTTGGCGGAACTCTGGCCGGATGATTCAGCGGAAAAAGAATTCGGTTGTGGAAATCGATCAACCATTACAGAAGAACGCGGCTCAGGCCGCATCAAGGAGCGACGATATGGCAGCTACAACAGCAAGAGGATCCAAACTTAGCAAAACCACATCGACGAGTCGCCGCCATGGCGGCGGAGCGCAAGACCAAGCCAACCGTGCACCAAGGTTCATAGATAAAGGCGTGATATTCGATTTGATCCCCGGGATGGTAGTCGTTATGGATACAGACCACACCATTCTGGAGCTGAATGGGCCTGCTGTTCAGGCTGCAAGAAGGCCGAAGGAAGAATGCATAGGCCGGAAGTTTTGGGATTTATTCGACAACCCAGGCTGCCGAGCTGGAACCTGTGCGGCATCCGAGGCAGTGAAGACCGGGAAGTTATGTGAGGGTGAAAGTCTGCCACGCATCCAAGGCAAGGAAGTGCCTGTGCTGGTTACTGCAAATCCGCGCTTCGACAAAGCGGGGCGGGTCATCGGTGTCGTCGAGCTCATCTTTCCAGCGGCGGCCGAGGTTGGGCTGGCTCGCGGCATTGATGCAGTAGCCAGTGCTGCGAAACGAGGACAACTCGATACACGGGTGGATGAAAGCAGATTCCAAGGCCGTCATCTCGAACGAGCGAAGACCGTCAATGCAATGTTGGACGCGCTCATCGGGCCGCTGCGGGAGGCGATTGACGTTTCCCGAAGAATGGCCGTCAACGACTATACCAAACGGGTGGAGGGAAACTATGCGGGAATCTTCGCTGAGATGGCGGCGGGCATCAATGGGGTTCAGGAACGAGTCCATCACGTGATTAGCACCCTGCGAAAAGTTTCGCGGGGAAATCTCGAGGATCTGTCGGAATACAAGCAGATCGGGCGCACGTCCGAAGCGGATGAACTGGTTCCGTCGGTGATCGCGATGATGGACAGCCTCGGAGAGCTGGTGAGCGATACCGAGATGCTGTCAAAGGCCGCGGTGGAAGGCAAACTGGCCACGCGGGCCGACGCCGGCAAGCATCAGGGCGATTACCGCAAGGTCGTCGAGGGCGTCAACAGCACGCTGGATGCAGTGATTGGCCCATTGAATGTGGCCGCAAAATACGTCGACGATATTTCGAATGGCCTGCTCGAGGCGAGCGAAGTGTTGCAAGCCATGGCCGCGAACGACTACACGCGGCGCGTCGCCAACTCGGACAAGCGGGTGAAGATCGCCGCCGTGTATAACGGCGACTTTAACACCATCAAGAACAATCTGAACGCGTGTATCGAAGGGCTGGCGGAGGTTGGCGAGGCGACCAACAAGACGGCCGACACCGTCCAGGCGAGCATGAAATCCATTGCGCAAAATGCGCAGGCGCTGTCGAGTTCCTCACAGCAACTGGCCGCCACTAGCCAGCAGATGAGCAGCAACGCCGAGGAAACCTCGGCCCAGGCCAGCACCGTCGCGACCGCAACTCAGCAGGTGACCACGAACCTGAACAGCGTAGCCACCGGCGCGGAGGAGATGACGTCCACCGTGCAAAGCATCTCCAGCAATGCCGGGGACGCGGCGAAGGTCGCCGGCGAAGCGGTAAAGACCGCGAACGGCGCCAACGCTACCGTCGCCAAGCTGGGCGAGTCCAGCGCGGAGATCGGGCAGGTGATCAAGGTCATCACCTCGATCGCGCAGCAGACGAACCTTCTCGCCCTGAACGCCACCATCGAAGCCGCCCGCGCGGGAGAAGCCGGCAAAGGTTTCGCGGTCGTGGCCAATGAGGTCAAGGAGCTGGCCAAGCAAACCGCCAAGGCCACCGAGGATATCAGCCGGAAAATCACCGCCATTCAGGACGATACCAAGCGGGCCGTGGAAGCAATTGGCAGCGTCACGGCCATCATCAACCAGATCTACGATATTTCCGGAACCATTGCGACCGCCGTCGAAGAACAGAGTGCGACCACCAACGAAATGTCGCGCAACGTGCAGGAGGCGGCCAAGGGCTCCGGAGAAATTTCGCAGAACATTCAGGGTGTGGCTACGGCAGCCGAGAGCACGACTCGCGGAGCGCAGGATACGCTGAAAGCGGCGCAACAACTGACCGAAATGGCGACGCAACTGCGGACGCTGGTTGACCAGTTCAAACTCAGCGACAAAGAAGAAACCGTCTCTGCCACAAAGCAGACGTTCAAAGCCACCGCCGCCCGCGCGTCGGCGTAGACAGAGCCCCGAGCGGAGTTGGGGGGGCAGATGTCCTGCAGTTCCGCTCGCGGCATGAAAGAAGGAATGATTGTTGCAAGGCAAGAAAAAGCGCGTGCTGCTGGTGGATGACGCAGTCGTGGTTCGCAAGGCCTTTTCGACTGCGATCGGCCAGGATCCCTCGCTCGAGGTGGCCGCCACGGCAGTCAATGGCCGCATCGGATTGGCAAAATTCCTAGCTTCCAAACCGGACATCGTTCTGCTCGACATCGAGATGCCAGAGATGGATGGCCTCGAGACGGTTCGCGAACTGCGCAAAATCGACCGCCGCGTTCCGATCATCATGTTCAGCAGCCTGACCGAAAAAGGCGCTGCCCTCACCTTGGAAGCCCTGGCGCTCGGTGCCACCGATTACGTCGCCAAGCCCAGTAACATCGATGGCGCGGCTACGTTTGAAGCGATTACCCGCGAGCTCATTCCTAAAATTCGGGCGCTCTGTCATTTGCCGGGGAAGCGCGGCAGCGTCAGCTCTGAGCCGAGGCCTTCCGTTTCTCCACGCCTTTTTCCGCCGCTGCCCCGATTGCTGTCGCCGGTGCAGATTGTGGTCATTGGAGTTTCAACCGGCGGCCCAGACGCTCTTGCCCGAGTACTGCCGTCGTTACCGGCACAATTTCCCGTTCCGCTGCTGATCGCGCAACACATGCCCGCGATTTTCACGGCGATGCTGGCCACTCGTCTGGCGACCAAATCCGCGCTGCCCGTGCGGGAGTGCTCATCCGGGGAAGCGTTGCAGCCGGGATGCGCCATCATTGCTCCCGGGGATTTCCACATGGTTTTGCAGGAATGTGACGGAGTGCCTCGCCTCGCGACTCATCAGGGACCAAGGGAAAACTTCTGTCGTCCCTCCGTGGATGTGCTGTTTCGCTCCGTAGCCGCCATTTACGGCGGGCGCACATTAGCGGTCATTCTTACCGGCATGGGGCAAGACGGTCTGAAGGGCTGCGAGATGCTGCGAATGCGAGGAGCTCGCATTTATGTGCAAGACGAAGCCAGCAGCGTGGTCTGGGGCATGCCAGGTTTCGTGGCCAAGGCGGGTCTGGCCGACAAGGTCCTGCCACTGGATCGCATCGCGGAGGAGATTACCCGCGCGACCACCATGCAGGTCGCGGCGCGCGTCTGATCCCGCTTTCGTTCGCGAAATCTGGGATCAGCTCTTGGCCAGACTGTCGAGATAACGTTTGTTGTAGAACGTGGTGGCTTTCTGCACGAATTCGAGAATCTTGAACATCCGTTCCCGGGTTTCCCGGTTCATCTCTTTGAACTGTACCGCGACGCCGGAGCCGGGATCGAGCCTCATTACCACTCCCTCGACCGATAAAGTAGGATCGTCCATCGAGAAGCCCAGCTTGAGTTGACTGCCCGGCGACAGGATGGTGCTGGTCTCTACAAAGCATCCGCCCATGCTGATGTCGGTGAGGTTCGCGAAAAGCGGAACGCCTCCGGCTTCGGTCTGCATTTCGATGGTCACGCGGCATTTCATCCGCGGATGGGCGCGCCGGTCCTTGTAAGCCATCTGCTTCTGCTTCTCCAAATACATTCGCCGGTCAGCTTCCGCCAGAAGTTGCTCGGCATCTTTGCCGTCCGCGGGATAGACTGCCCGCCCCACGCTCAGTGAGAGAATTTCTTCGCCGCAAACTTCGCTTCCCGCGTGCCGGGCCAGGGCTCGCATCTGCTCTGCTTTTTTCCCGGCGGAATCGGCCGCCAGGCCGGGAGCGATTACGACAAATTCGTCGCCGCCCATGCGCGCTACATAGTCGTACTCGCGACAGCTGTCTTTTAAGGCTTGCGCGAACAGCCGCAGCACCCGGTTGCCTTCCAGATGGCCAAAGCGATCGTTGATCTGCTTGAAACCGTCCATGTCGGAGACCATTACGGTCAGCGACGAATCATCGCGCTTGCAGCGAGCCAGTTCGCGATCGAGTTGCAGAAATAGCGACCGGGCATTGGGCAGTCCGGTGAGATAGTCGGTGGTCGCGGAGTTTTCCGCCTGCTGATACTTGAGTGCATTCTCGATGGCCAGCGCCATCTTGCCGCTGACCGCAAGAAGAATTCGCAGGTGATCGGTGGTGAACGCATCGCGTTCGCCGCGATACAGCGCCAGCACGCCGATGATTCCGGCGACGCCCTCCAGGGGCACCGCCAGGGCCGAGCGCAGCGTGCTGAACTTCGAGGGATCGTTCAAATATCCGGGTTCTACCGAAGGGTTGCCGTTGATGATCGGCTTGCGGTTATGTGCTACCCAACCAGAGAGTCCCTGCCCAACCGGGATGCGCAACGAAGAAAACAGCCGGTAATTGTCTCCGTTTACGTACTCCGGAATCAGCTCGTCCTCGCGCTTGATGTAGATCGCGATGGCATCGTAAGGCACCATGGGTTTGAGCTTGACCGAGAAAACCGACAAGGTTTCGCCCAGGCTCAGCGAAGCCCCAAGATCCTGGCTCAACTCGAACAATGACTGCGCTTCTTGGCGGGCCGCCGCAATGGAAGACAGGAACGTCGTTTCCCGGCCGGCGTAATCCTGGGCGATAGTATTTTCGAATCCGGCAGCCGGTTCCAGTCCGCGCTCGATTTTGATGGCGGTGGACAGCGGCGCATTGGGATCTTCCGCCGACTTGGCCACGGCGAGATGCTCCAGTTGTTCGTAGCGTTTCTGAAGAATGTCGACCACCTTGGGATCGAACGATTTTCCCGATTCGGCGGCCAGCTTCTGAATCACGTCGCGCATGGGCAGAGCGCGGCGGTACTGCCGGTCGGAAGCGAGCGCGTCAAGATAATCCACCGCCGACAAAATGCGCGCTCCCATCGGGATTTCCGCGCCCTTCAATCCCAGCGGATAGCCCGATCCGTCCCACTTTTCATGGTGGGCTCGCACGATGGGTACGACCGGATAGGGGAAACGCACGCGTTCCAGAATCTCGGCGCCTACGAGCGTATGGATCTTCATTTTCTCGAACTCTTCCGGAGTCAGGCGGCCGGGCTTCGAGATGATGTGCTCGGGTACGGCCAGCTTGCCAATGTCGTGCAACAGGGCCGCGGCGTGCAGCGCCTCAAGTTCAGGCCCGATCACTCCGAGTTCTTTGGCCACTTCGAGGGCATAGACACGCACTCGCTGCAAATGCTCGTGAGTCGTATGATCCTTCGCTTCAATGGCGAGTGCCAGCGCTTCGATCGTCCGCAGATGCAGGTTCGCCATCTCCTCGACGTGGCGCTTCTCGTCTTCCAGCTTGCCTAGATACAGCCGGTAAGACCGGTAGATGAGATACACCGCGGGCAGCACCAGCAGCGAGGTTTCCCAATTAAACCTTTCGTTCAACCACGCGATTCCCCCGGCGATGCCGGCTCCCACCAGGTAATAAGGGAATGACCAGAAATAGCTATCCACCAGAATGCGGCTGACCGGCCGGCGCTCGGTCAAAGAGATTGCGGTGGCGATTAACCCCGCATTCGCGATGAAGTAAATCGAGGCGGACAATCCCAGCAGGACTGGACGACTGTCAATCACCAGGTTGGTCAGCCTATGGTGAAATGCGATATACGCAAGGGCCGTCGAGACCGAACTCGCACACACGTTGAACGCCACTTGCAGCCCTTTTGCGCGATAAGGGTAGAGGCACTGCGCCAGCATCGAGATCGCGCCCAGGATCAGAGTCTCGGTGAAACTCAGCTCCAGAACTCCGATCAGGACGAACAGGAAATTCACCGACAGCGTGCCCGTGATTCCCGGCAGGTTCACTTTCAGCCGCGACGCCAGAATCGCAATGCCCAGGTAACAAATGAATGCGGCGATATTTCGGCTGGTCTGGTGGATCCCGCCGTAGATGAGCGTACCCAACCCGGCGATCACTACCAGGGCGATGAACAATTTCGCGGGCGCGGACAAAAACCTCCACGAGCGAGAACGCTCGGGCAGGCCCATCGAAAGGCTGGTTGCTCCTATCATGCGGTAGACACACGAGTGGGTACACACCTTCCCACGCACCCATGAATATCAGCTAACAGACGTAGAAACAACAAGTTAGGGGATTTTCGAGAAACTTACGTAACTTGCTTTGATGCCCGAAGGATGCTGAGCCAGGCATCCATTAGGGGAATTTGTAAATTGCTGATGTTGGAGACTGTTAAGGCGTGGATTCCGAGCTGCTGGGCCGGGCTTTCTCCGCAAGCACTGCAACGAAACTCGGCTGCCCCACGCTTCGTGGGGTTCGAAGCGTGGGCACTCCCGCCGCTTTTCCACCGGGCCTTTATCCCCGATGTTCAGCCGTCACAGCCACCGCTCTCGCATTCATGTTATACGTCGCCCATGCCCAACCGGCTCCATCGATACTATGGTGCGGGCTACTCGCACTTCATCACGACCAGTTGTTACCAGCGATGGCGCTGCTGGGGAGTGCCCGGAACCGCGATCTGTTTCTGCGTGTTGGAGCAGGTGCGACAACGCTATCGCTTCGTACTTGCGGGATATGTGGTGATGCCGGAACATGTGCACTTGCTGATCGGCGAGCCCGAGCGCGGCGACCCGTCGCTGGTGATGAAGGCGGTCAAGCTGGGATTCGAATGAACTGGCGCTCTGGCAGGCGTTCGGTGGAACGCGGGCGGATCTGGCAGTCGCGGTTCTACGACTTCGTGGTGTTCTCGGAGCACAAAAGAGTCGAGAAGCTGCGCTACATGCACGGCAATCCCGTGAAGCGGGGTCTGGTTCTGGAGCCGCAAGAATGGGCCTGGAGCAGCTTCCGCCATTATGCTTACGACGAGCCCCGGTCTCGTCGTGGTGAACGAAACGCAGAAGGCGGAGTTGCCGGTCAGGAAAATCTCGTGATGCCGGCAGCAGGGATGCCCACGCTTCGAACCCCACGATCCCCTAGAACAAAGCATCAAGTCCACGGCAGGTTCCCCGGCCGTGGACCGAAATACGACCTATTTCCGTGCGCGATCAGCCGTCAAAATTGATAGCTGATCGTGCCGTAGACAGCCCGCGGCGCCCCCGGATAAGCATTGACGTAACCGCTCGGAGGCGTAGTGCCTGGGAAAAGCGACGCAAAGTAGCCGCCGCTGGAGATGTACTCCCATTGGTTGTACCGCGCATTCAAGAGATTCAACATGTCAACCCGCAAATTGAAAGACTGCTTTTCAACGCTGAGTGGGACATTGAACGCCAGATTCGCCGTTGTATAGGAGGGCATCGTCCGGGTGGTAGGCGCACCCGTGAGATTCGACCAGAGATGTTGTGATCCGACATAGTTCAGCCAGAAGCGCGGCTCGACCAGCACACGATTGTTGTGCCGGATTCCATAATAGAGCCCGGTATCGAGGGTCACGTTTGGAACATAAGAAACTGGCAGGTTGTTATAGGAAGTGCAGCTAAGCTGCTGGGCCGCGCACTCGGCAAGGCTCGGGCCTCCCACGATGTAATTTGTAAAATTCGCAGATTCTCCCGCGAAATTAAAGAAGATGTGGACATTTCGGCGGGGATCTGCGTCAAAGAAGGCATCGACGCCGTGATAGGTCGAGTTGCCTCCGCCGGAAATCTGCAAGCCGAGCGCCGTTTCGAAGTCAATCTCTTGGTGGGTGTAACTCAAATGGAAGTAATTTACTCCGGCAATAAAATCCCGGAGCCCCGGTGCGTTCCGGAAATGAACTTTGACGCCTCCTTGACTGTAAGCCCCTTTCGCCAGCGTGTAGTAGGACGGATCCACCGCCTGGAACATGCCGCCACCACCGCCCAGCGCCGGGGAGCGGTAGGTCACGTCATAGCCCCCATAGATGGTTAGCCAGTCTTTAGGCATCACAGCCGCATCGACTGATGGTTCGACCGCGGAACGGCTTTCATGCCCTCCGCACAGCGAACCCTGGTCCGTGGTGGTACTGCCGTAGGCCACGGTAGGGGTGCCCAAGACGTTGTGAAATGGATCAGACCCCGCTGAGTACAGCGCACAGTGCGTCGAAGGGATCACTCCGGGAGCGAACGTAAAGTCACGATACGCCTGGTCGCTGTAACTGGTAGAGAACCCAACCACGCGGACTCCAGGAGTGATGTGAATTTTCGCTATGGGGTGAATATCGTCCTGGGCATAAAAGGCCAAATCATCTTGCTGAAAGTACCCGGAACGAAACCGCCCTCCAGCGCCAATCACGCCCTGCGACCCGTCCCCTCCAAGCGTGGGATTATAGAAATTGTTGCGGGCGTTATAGACCTCGTGCAGCAAGTAGCCGCCGAAATTGATAGTGTTATAGGGCAGCGCCTGCGACATCCCCACCTGGTCCCCAAAGATGTTGCTGTGCGGGTTGTTCCACTCATCGATCTGCGCACCGGGGCTCAGAAGATCCTGGTTGCGCCCGTGAAAACGACGAATGTGGGTAAACCAGGTCATGTTCTGAAGCGCGCTCGTATTGCTGAGACGAAGATTCTCACGCCCGTACACTAAAGACATTTCGTTGGTGTCGTATTTGTTGTAGGCATCGAACGGTAACGCGCTAAAGAATCCGGTCGTCGCTTGGCTGAAGTGTGAACCGTCCGGTTCCACTAGACCCACGTCCGTCGTCGGGATCACGGTCGGGCGATAGCCACCCGCCTTCGCGTAGAAAGCCCCAAAGACGATACTGCCAGCGGAGAACGTCTTGAGGGTCTTTCCGAACGCCGATCCATCCGTGGAGTGGTTGCCAAAACCGTCCGGAGCCACGCGGAAATCGTCACCCCTGCCCAGGCCGCCGCCTAGCACCGTCGACCATCCGTGGAAGGCCCCGGTATTTGCCACGAATGCAAAGTTTTGCTGGCCGTACGGACCCTGGGTGAGAGCGACGCTGACGTGAACGCTTTCCGTCGGCTGCACCGGAGTGAACTCTACTTGCCCACCGACATTGGTATACCAGCGGTCCATCGGCTGCCCCGGCCCGTACGTTACCCCCAGATTCTGCATGACCAGGTTCTGGGGCATCGTGGCCGATTGCCACAAGCCAGTTGCCGGATCCGTGACGGGAACACCGTCAAACGTGATGCCTAGCGAGCCCGGCGCCGTGAAACTCGTAGCTTCTCCTGCCCAGCCTTGCTGGATTCCGTTCAAGATGACGGTATATTTTGTCGCCCCGGTTTCTCCATAGCCCACTACATTCGCTCCGGGGGTGGCCGAAATCATCTGCGCTCCGCCGGCGAGTGGGCCGCCCGCGTCTAATTGCTTACGGTCGAGGATTCGAACCGTCTGCGGGATGATCATGACGTCTTCCCGCGTGGGCACAGGCTTGGCATCCGGGGCAACCGTGCCGCGGACCACCACGCTTTCGTACAACGTCGCCACTCTCAAACTGGCATTGATCGTGGTCGGACCTTGCTTTGCCAGCGCGATCCGCTCGGTGAATGACTCGAATCCCGCCTTCTCGATGGTGACGAGCTGCGGGTCAGGAAGCAAATCGTTAAAGGCAAAGCGGCCGTCGTCGCCGGTTGTAGTATGGAGAACGTTGTTGGTTGTGAGATCGGTTAGAGAAACAGCCGCGCTAGGAATTGCGGCCCCGCCGGCATCGATTACCTTCCCCTTTATCCCCACCGCACTCTGTGCACTGCAAATCGTGCTAACCGTCAGCGTCCAGCCCAACATCGCAATACACACCACAGCTGAGAGTCGATTCAAAGGAGCCTCCACTTACTCGCATGTCAGTGAGCACCACCCCAGGTGAATGACGAATAGTACTTGGAAGTCCAACAGCGCCAAGTTACGGCAGCGTTACAGATCAGTGAAAAGTCTGTTAAAAAGATTCACCATTCAGGCGAAGAGGAGAGGTCGAGGCGTCTTCTTATAAAGGAGCTTCTCAACCCGGCTGGTGGCCCCAGGCATTTGATCTCGCTGGCACCATCGACACGGTGGGTGCCCCGTCCTTCGCGTGCGAAGGGCGGGAACCACGAACACGTACGCCACCGAGTTTATGCAGCGGAGACTGTTGCGTCGGCAGCATGGTACCCGACAGGTGCGGTTCTCCGTCGACGAGCGACGGCACATCCCGCAAGTAACGGGCCCGCGACCTGGTTTTTTCGATCGAGGCTAGACCGAATAAGACACATCGGCTCCCGCGATATCCTGATCGTCAGGCGCCGTATTGACCGCGGACGCGGTCTTCCCGCGTCGCATGGCTACGATTCCGGTGCGAACCATCTCAAGCACGCCATAGGGCCGGAGCACCTCCAGCAGTCCGTCAATCTTGTCTTCAGTGCCGGTAATCTCGATGGTGAGCGATTCCGGTGCCACGTCCACCACTCGCGCGCGGAACACGCTGGCCAATTCCAGTACGTGCGAACGCGCCTCATGGGTTGCCGCCACCTTGATCATGGCCAGATCGCGCACGATCGAGGGCTGGTGGGTGATGTTCTCCACCAGCAGCACGTTGACCAGTTTGTAGAGATTGGCCTCGATGCGGCGAGCCTGGTCCCGGTCGGCATCCACGGTGATGGTCATCCGCGAGACTTCGGGCTTTTCCGTTCGTCCCACGGTGAGTGAATCGATATTGAAGGCGCGGCGGCGAAACAGCGACGCCACGCGCGTCAGCACGCCCGGCTTGTTTTCGACATGCACCACATAGGTGTTCAACATGTTGTTCTCTATTCGTCCGCCGCGGTCTCGACGATCTTGCTCGGTCGCCGGATCATCTCGTGCAGCGACGCTCCCGCCGCCACCATCGGGTACACCGTATCTTCCTGCTCCACGCGGAAGTTGATCAGCACCGGTCCATCGTGCTCGCGGGCCGCGCTCACCGAAGGCACGACCTGCGACCGCTCCGTTACCGTCATGCTGCGGATGCCATAGGCTTCGCCGAGTTTGGCGAAATCAGGATTGAGCAAAGGCGTCGCCGCATAGTTGCGCTCGTAAAAAAATTCCTGCCACTGCCGCACCATCCCCAGAAAACCGTTATTGATGATCGCAATATTGACCTTAAGTTTTTCCTGCACGATGGTGGCCAGCTCGCACAGCGTCATTTGAAAGCCGCCGTCGCCGACGACCACCCAAACTTCAGCCTCCGGCCGCGCCACTTTCGCCCCGATGGCCGCCGGCAAGGCGAATCCCATGGTTCCCAATCCGCCGGAAGTAATCAGGCTTCGCGGCTTCTCGTGCTTGTAATACTGCGCTTCCCACATTTGGTGTTGGCCCACGTCGGTAACGACGATGGTGTCCCCGTCCCGCGTCTCCCGCCACAAGTCATTGATCACGTGCGCCGCGTAAAGATGGCCGCTGTCGGGCAAGTTCTGAATGTCGCGCACCGCCGAATCGCCCTTCAGCTTGTCGATGAAATCCAGCCACTCGCTGCGGTCAATGGTTTCCACTCGCGGCAACAACTCATGCAGCACCTCGGCCAGATCACCCACCAGCGGCACATCCACTTTTACGTTCTTGTTGATCTCCGCCGGATCAATCTCGATGTGGATCTTCTTCGCATTCGGCGCGTAGGTTTTGAGGTTGCCCGTCACCCGGTCGTCAAAGCGCATCCCGAACGCCAGCAGCAGGTCCGCTTCCTGAATCGTATGGTTCACCCACGCCTCGCCGTGCATGCCCATCATGCCCAGATTCAGCGGGTGCGCCGCCGGAAATGCTCCAATCCCTAAAAGCGTCAGAGCGACCGGAATGCCAGCACGCTCGGCGAAGTCGCGCACTTCCCGCATCGCCCCGGAAATAATGATGCCGTGCCCGGCCAAAATCACGGGACGCTTGGCATTGTGAATCAGCTCCAGCGCTTGCTCGTATTCCTTCGGAGCCGGCGACAGATCCGGACGGTATCCGGGCAGCTGCGGTCTGGCGGCCTCCCAATCAAAATCACAAGTTGTCTGTTGCGCATCCTTGGTGATGTCGACCAGCACCGGCCCGGGCCGTCCGGAACGCGCCACGTAGAAGGCTTCCCGAACCGTGCGCGCTACATCGTTGGCATGCGTTACTAGGTAATTGTGTTTGGTGATCGGCAAGGTCACGCCCGTGATGTCGGTCTCCTGAAAGGCGTCCGATCCGATCAGCTTGCTTCCGACTTGTCCGGTGATGCAGACGATCGGCGACGAATCAAGCATCGCCGTTGCGATCCCGGTGACCATATTCGTCGCGCCCGGACCCGACGTTGCCACAGCCACGCCCACCTGTCCGCAGGCCCGCGCGTAACCGTCCGCCATGTGCGTGGCTCCCTGCTCATGCCGCACCAGCACGTGATGAATCTTGCTATGCTTCAGCGCGTCATACGCAGGCAGAATCGCTCCGCCGGGATAGCCGAACACATGCTTGACGCCCTCGCGCTCGATGCATTCCCACAAGATGCGCGCGCCGGTCATTCCTTTGTCGGGTGTCTTATCCTTCATACGTCCTTCCTGCCGCTCCTAAAAAGCAAAACCCACCGAGCCAGCTCTTCTGGCGGGGCGGGATTGGGGAGCCTTTAAGATTTCCAGTTTCTCAGCTCACTGCGTCCCTCCACACCGGCAAGGGTACGAGAAATCGTACCCTAAAGACGACGACACGAATTCGGTGTAGATAGCTGTTCTGCATAGCCGTTTCAAGCGTGCACCGATGGTATCGAAGGCCGACATTTGCCGCAAGTAGTAATCTCGGCAAGAATCCGAGGGACGGCACGGGTCCCGTGCGCTTACACCCTAAACTTTGTTTGCTCCAGATCGCTCGCGGCCTGCGCCAGATTCTCCGGCTTCCCTAAATCGCGCCAATAATATTCATCCGCGCGAAACGCCGAAATTTTCTCGCCCTGCCTGGCCAACCGCAAATAGGAATCGATGATGGAAAAGGCTCCGCCTTCCGTCATCATCCCGAGGACTCGCTGCGAAATGACGTGCACACCCGAAAACGCTAGGGGGGTGATTTCGTTCGCCGGTCGCACCAAATCTGCCGGTTGCTGTCCCGACTGGCGCCCGCAAAGCTGATTTTCAGAATCGAACAGCAGACGCCGCGACGTTCCGCGCTCCTGCACCGCCAATGTCGCCAAAGCATGATTCTCGGAATGCGCCCGCACCATCCGATCGAGATCGATCGTGCTGATCACATCCACGTTGTGCAGAATGAAAGGCTCGGTGTTCCCATTCTCCAGAAAAAACCATGCGGCCTTCTTTAACCCGCCACCTGTGTCGAGCAGGAACTCCTCCCGCGAGATCTCGACCCGCATCCCAAAATTGTTATTTGTCCGGAGATACTCAGGCACCATTTCGGCGAAATGATGCACGTTCACGATCACGTCGCGAATCCGGAATGACGCGAGCCGCCGCAGCGTAATCTCCAGCAGCGTGTGCCCCGCAACTTCCACGAGCGCTTTGGGCCGATCGTTGGTGAGCGGGCGCAGCCGCGTGCCCAGTCCCGCGGCCAGTATCATCGCCCTCATGTCGCGGCCTTCTGCGCTTGCGCCTCTGCGGCCATCCTCTCCAACTCCCGATGCTGTACCACCACCTCGACCCCGGCCCTCCCGCGCAATCGCTTGGCAACTTGCTCTGCCAGATAGACGGACCGATGCTGCCCGCCCGTGCATCCGAAAGAAACCATCAAGTTCTTAAACCCGCGCTGTTGATAGTTGCTCACGCTGGCGTCTACCAGCGACATCACGCTGGCCAGAAACTGGTGCACGCTGTCCTGCTGATTCAGGTAATCGATCACAGGTGCATCCCTGCCGGTGAGAGTCTTAAATTGTTCTTCGCGTCCGGGATTGGGCAGGCTGCGCCCGTCGAAAACGAACCCGCCGCCATTCCCGCTCTCGTCTTTGGGCAGCCCACGATGAAAAGAAAAACTGAAGATCCGCACAACCAGATTGTCCGCATCCGACGCCAGGTTTTGCAATTTCTCAGAAGCCAACATGCTGTGGAACGCTTCCATCAAGGTGGGCAGTTCGATCGGCAGCCTCACATTGTGCAGAAGCCAGCGCAAATTCTTCAGCGCATAAGGCACGCTCTGCAGAAAATGCACTTTGCGCTCGTAAAATCCACGAAAGCCGTATGCCCCCAGCGCCTGCATGATGCGGATGTAAACGTAGGCATAGTAGTACTGCATGAACGCTTCGGGCTTTAGATCAATGAAGCCATGCAGCGTATCAAGGTAGTGATCGAGCAGTTGCTGGCGGAGTTCTGGCGGCAAATCGGCTTTCGCGTCGTATAGAAGCGAAGCCACGTCGTACTGCAGTGCGCCCTTGCGTCCGCCCTGATAATCCAGAAAATAAGGCTGCGCGTCGCGTAGCATGATGTTCCGCGACTGGAAATCCCGATATAGAAAATAGTCACGGCCCGCGCTCAAGAGAAACTTGGTCAGACGCTTGAAATCGTCTTCCAGCGCCTGTTCACTGAAGGGAATGCCGGCCAGCCGCAGGAAATAATATTTGAAGTAATTCAGATCCCACGCGATCGATTGCCGGTCAAAACTGCCTCGCGGATAGCAGACCTTATAATTCAGGTCGCGTCCAGCCTCAATCTGAAACCGCGGTAAAATCGCGATCACCTTGCGATAGGCTTCCACCACATGCGGCGCGATGTTCTCGCCCTGGCGATGCTGCGAGAGCAATTCAAACAGCGACGTGCTTCCCAAATCCTGCTCGAGATATGCTCCCTGGTCTAAATCAACGCCGTAGATTTCCGGCACCGGCAGACCATGCTTGGCGAAATGCCGCGAGAATTCGAGGAAGGCGACATTTTCTTCGCGCACGCAGTAGAGGATTCCAATCGCGCTGATCCCTTTGCTGGTCAGGCGAATAATCTTGCGGCCAGAACCGCCAAGTTCCCCTTGGACGGCCTGCACTTGCTCAACCGGTGTGTGAAAATGCTGCTCGAAGAGTGTCTTGAGGATGTTCCATGAAGTGATGCCTGGGAATTCATCACCAAGATATCATCGAAGCTCGACCGCAGATCAGGAGAGCATCTGCAAGCGAAACATCCGTGGATTAAGGCAGTCCGGTGCGGGGAGGACAGGGTTCATCGCATACCGGTTATGCCGTTTTCTCGCTGATGCTCCACTGGATAGCGTGCTGCGCCAGTTCGCGGGCACTGCGCAACGAAAGCTTCTCCTTAATATGTGCCTGGTACGATTCCACCGTCTTCACGCTGATGTGCAACTCTTCGGCGATCTGGCGGGTCGAGTGCCCTTCGCCAATCAGGCGGAAGACCTCCAGTTCGCGATCGGTGAGATCTGCGATCGACGATGGTCGTCCCGCACTCCGGTTGCCGATGTACCGTTGCAGCATCCGGTTGGCGATCCGCTCGCTGATGTAAATTTCATGGCTCAAGATGCGGCGCGCCGCGACTAAAACTTTCTCCGTCGCTTCCTGCTTCATGATGTAGCCTTGCGCACCGGCCCGCAATGCGCGCTCCGCATAAATCGACTCGTCGTGCATGGAAAGAATCAGCACGGGCAGCATGGGGTATCTCACGCGAACGTCCTTCAACAGATCGAGACCATCCGGTCCGTTCAAGGAGATATCGACAATCAGGATGTCGGGTTTCGCCGTGGCCACCGCCTGGATCGCAGCATGGGCGTCTTCCGCCTCGCCGCACACGGCCAGATCGTCTTCGCGATTGATCAGCAGCGCCAGACCCTGGCGCACGATCGGATGGTCGTCGACCACGAAAACTCTGCTCTTCTTGGTTGTGGCGCCGTTCAGGCTCATGGCTTACTCCTCACTGCGTGCCTTTGTCATGGGGAACCGGCACGTCACCGCCGTTCAGAGCATAAAGTTCGACTCCGGCTCCCATAGGTCGAACCCGTGGCTCGGCAAAAAAGTTGCGCCGGTGCGCCGGATGGCTGCCTCTTAGTCTTTGTGGAACCAGTTTTTCGATTTCTTCCCCAGCAATTCCTGCCGGTTATAGCCAAACAGCTCTTCCACGTGCGCATTTACCAGAACAATCCTGCCCTTCTGATTCACCACCACTACGGCAACGGGAGGTCGCCGGCATAAGTGCCGGCCAGTTCCTTCAGGATGGATTTCGCCTCCGCTGCGCTGGGATGCTCACCGCCCGGAAGCGGATCCGGGGCCACATCTCCGTCCATCTTCCAGTAGACGCTCATGGAAGAAAGCGACTCCCTGCGCTGCAATTTCGCAGATCTCGCACAGCGGCGTAGGCTCGGACAAGGCCGACAAACCGACTGCGCCTGCGTATTCTAGCCTATTTCTTGGATGCCGATCGCTCGCGAGCGATGGTCTCGGCCCAGGCCGAAGATGCGCTAAATACCGCTCTTGTCGCTCGATGGGGCGAAATGAAGATTCAAGGAGAACAGCCAGCAGTTCACCGAGACCGTGTAATGCGCCGCTATATGCACAGTCGAGGTTTCTCCAGAACCCGTGCGTCGCAGAATCACCTCTTGAGGTTTCAATGCGATGCCATGTTCTTGCGCCTTGCGGACCACCGTATTGCGGATATCTTCGTCTGAACTCGGCGCCAGCAGGCCTATCTGCGCGCCACTTTGCGCAGCGAGGTCACGAATGTCTTCGTGCAAGTTAACGTTGGCCACTTCCGCGGCACTCACCGCCCACCCCAAAGCGATCGCCAGAAATAGCAGCGCCGATCCCAAAACGATCTTGATCCTTCGCATGGCTGACTTCGGCTCCTTTGGCGTGAGTCGTGCTTGGACACTAATAGCTGTTGGGAAACAACCTCGCAAACAATCTGGTGGCGGCGGTTGGACTCGAACCAACGACCTACGGATTATGAGAACACAGGAGCGTTCTGAACCGGTTGGAAAGTTTTCTACTCCACTCCTCTTTTCAACGCGTTACAAATCGGTCGATGCGATCCGTTCTGCTTGGAAGTGATTCGTTCTGATCGTGCAACTATTACAATTTCATGACAGTCTGGCCAAAGGTCCCGGTTTTGATGGATCACTCACCCAGCTCTTCCGTCAGCCAACTCCCCACCTGTTGTTCCCTTGCCTAAACCGCCACATGGACATTTTGGCCGACCTGGAGGTCGGGTTTGGAGAGTCGACCCAGCGTCAAAAACGAAGAACTCGCTTGCGCGACCTGTCAATCTCGCTCCAAAAACCGCGATGGGTACAAGCGTTGAAAGGGTTTCCTATCGCGGTACGACCTCGCCATATCGAGGAACATTCCCAAGTCGCGGTCGAGTTCCGATTGCTGGCCATCGAAATAGAAATTTCGGATGGGGATGCCCGCAAAGTCTCGACTGAGCTTGGGATAGATGGCTTCGCTGACGACACCGTTCATGCAAGTGAACGGGCTGATGTCTACGATCCCGTCCACTCCGTGCTCTGCAAGATAGGCGCTTCTGCCCATGTTCATCACCATCTCTCCTTCGGCTCCGGGAAAAGGGAGATAGGGATGTGCCAATTCCAGCACTTCTTCGACGCTGGGCTCCTCGTAGCCAATGAAATCTTCTGCAAATGGCACTCGGAGTGCGTGTTCGTCAGCTCGCTGGACCCTCGATCGCAAGACGGATTTGAATGTTGCCCATGAGTGCGCGCGCCCCGCCAGTGTCAGATTGCGCACCTCCTCCATGTTGGTATAGGCGATCCACTCGGCGATGTCGCTCATCCAGCATTCCGCGCCCTGGGTTTCCAACCGTCGAACCAGATTTTGGTTGCTGAAGGTATTCAGCCGGCAGTAAATTTCACCGACGATTCCGATCAACGGACGTGCGCGATCAAAGACCGCCGACACAGAGTGAAAACGACCCTTTGCGCGCAACAGTGAGGCAACGATCGAGTGCATCTGGCAGGCGGTATCCGAGCAGCTCTGTTCAATCGCCCGACACACGTCGTCAACGGATTCGCGATAAGTGCGATCAGTCTGTCCGGGTTGCGTTTCATACGGCCGGGTCTGCAGCAGGAGTTTTCGCAAGATGTCGGCGGAAACCAGGGCACGCCACGCCGTGCGCACGAAAGCAGTGTCAAAATCCCGGAAGTCGCTGTAGCCGTGCTCTCCATGAGGCGAGAACACTCGTATGTCTCCGTAGCCGCGCTCCCGCAGAACCTTACGCAAAAACGGCGCATACTGCCCGAATCGGCAAGGGCCGTCGGTTGTTCCCATGAAGAAGACCGTGCGCTTCGGTTCGAACCCCGGCTGCTGCGCGATTTTCAGAAAGTCTCCGGTTGTCACTTTAGCCGGGAAACATTCGTCACCGCTGGTGTACATGCCGCCCAGCTCTAGAGTACGTGCATCTGGAGGCGGTGTCGGGCGAGCATCAATGCCGAGCCACCGCATGGCGGCGCACAGGGCCTCAACGCTTCCCTCGGCCATGTCGGGGACATAGACATTTTTCCCGGCCAGCGGATGGTCCGGACCAACCTTTCGAGTTACGCAGCGATGTTTGAAGACTGGCATTGCAAGAATCCTGTGCTATCCAGGAATGCTTCACAGCGAGTGATGTAGCCGGCATCATTCGAGTGTCCGTCGAACTGCAGCACCAGGCTGGGCTTTCCGCTGGCTGCCTCTAGAAATGACTTGAGATAGGAATCTGGGCCGCACTTGAAGTTTGAAATGTAGATCAGGTGCAGGTAGGGATTCGTCCGCGCAAATCGGGCCGCTGACAGAATCAGTCGTCCCGAGTGCCAATACATGTTGTCATTAATCTGCGACACATCCTCGCCATCCAGCGGTAGGAAGTCCAGCGGCAGTATGTTGATGCCGTACAGCGTCCGCAATTTGCGTGGTATGTCGCAGCACATTGCGCGGTCGTAGATGTTGTAAGGCCGGCCCAGCAGCACGACCGCCGGCTCGCCCCTCACTCTCAAGATTTGCAGCGCTGCTTGCCCCGCGCGTTGCACACTCTCCACGAACTCGCCTTGGGCTCGATATGCCTCGGCCATAGCAAGATCGCTGGTTGTGTTCCGCAGTCCAAGCTGGTCCGCAAGGTGACGCAACTCCATGCGAACAAGTTGCTGTCCCTGACGGAAGTGAATGGTGGGGCAGAGCAGTTTGCCGTCCAGCGCGGGCTCGAGCTTTTGAACCGCGCGCACCACGAAAGGCAAAGTCTGGTTCCAGGGACACAGTTTCGACTCGGCCTGCATGAACGGTGTTTCTGCATCCACGACATTGGGAAGCAGAATGTAGTCCACGCCGGACTCCAACAAAGCCTGCACGTGGCCGTGCGCCACTTGGACTGGAAAACACGGTTGGGCAATGGACAACTCTTCCCCCTTGGCTGCGGCGGCGCGGTCGGTGGAGTCCGAAACCGCGACGCTGTATCCCAGTTCCTGCAGGTAGGTACACCAAAAGGGGAATCGATCATAAAAGAACATGGCGCGAGGAATTCCGACCGTTTTCCGCCCTTCGCGAGGCGGCTGAAGCGCCTCCACGAGCCTTCGATCGCGCCATGACAGCAGATCTTCGATCACGGGCCTGCGGTCGGTGCGCGAACGCTTGCGGAACTTGTCGGAGCACTGGTCGCCCCAATAGCTCTTTTCTCCGTCAATCAAGAACTCCTTCATGTCGCAATAGTTAGAGCAGGCACGGCAAACGAAATCGCGGGTGGTCCACTCAACTTGCTGCAGGTTGAAACCTCGGAATCTGCTTTTCTCCGCGCTCGCCAACATGCGATCGCGCGCGATGAGCGCCATGCCGATGGCGCCGATCACTCCGTTGTGGGGGGGCACAACGATCGACTTTTTCAAAATGATGGAAAAAGCGGCCGCGACCGCATCGTTGAAGGCTGTGCCTCCCTGAAAATAAATTACGTCTCCGATCTTTCGCCCTCGGACGACGCGATTCAGGTAGTTAAGGGCTACCGAGTATGCCAGCCCGGCGCACAGATCTGCCACGGCCGCGCCCTTCAACAGCAGGTTGCTTACATCCCGTCCCATGAACACTGTGCAGCGCTCCCCCAGACGGATCGGGCTGCGGGACGAGAGAGCGAGTCGAGCGAATTCGTCCTCAATCGCAACCCCCATCTTCTCCGCCTGCTCTTCCAGGAACGAGCCGGTTCCTGCGGCGCAAGCCTCATTCATGGCGAAGTCGACCACTGCGCCGTCGTGAATACGAATAAATTTGGAATCCTGCCCACCGATCTCGAAGATGGTGTCGACCAGCGGCATTTCCAGTTGATGGCACACGTGCATCGCTCCCGTCTTGTGTGCCGTGATCTCGTCATTCACGGTGTCGGCTCCGGTGAGTTCGCCGATCAGTTCTCTCCCCGATCCAGTCGTGCCCACGCCTCGAATATGGAGGTGCGAACCGAGTTCCTCCTCAATCTCGCGCAGTCCCGCGGTCACCACTTCGATGGGACGCCCGGCAGTAGGAACATAGATCTCCTTCAACAGATGTCCGGTGGTGTCCAGCACCACTAGATTCGTGCTCACCGACCCCACGTCGATGCCAAGGAAAGCATCGATGCGGCTCTCCACCTGGGGCAGAGCCGTCGCAGGCGCTCTGTTCCGCAGCAGGATCACGTTGTCGAGTGAAAGAGGATCGGTTCTCGGGATCTGCTCCACTCCTCCGCTTCGGAATGACAGATCAGGAAGTGCGACCGCCGCGCACTTGGCGCTTGTTTCGATAGCACAGATGCTCGCGCCCAGTGCGGGCATCCAGCAATTCAAATCCGGGACCAGACAATCTGATTCCTTGAGTCTGAATACCTCTTGCAGTGCGTGCTGCACACCGGTATTCATTGCCACGCCGCCAACGAATGCGACGGGTGTTACGACTTGCCTTCCCTTCACAATGCTGGATTTAAAGTTTCTCGCGACTGCTTCGCACAGGCCTCGCAGGATCTGGTCAGCCGTATATCCCTTCTGCTGCGCGTGGATCATGTCGGTCTTGGCGAACACCGAACATCGGCCTGCCACACGGGCAGCACAACTCGCGTTGCATGCGGCTGGGCCGACCGCCTCCACGTCGTACCGCAGGCGGGACGCTTGCTGATCAATAAATGATCCGGTTCCCGCAGCGCACTCGGTGCTGGATTGATAATCGAGAACTCCGAGGTTGCCCGAGCTTCCGACATCGCCCAACCGGATATATTTCGAGGTTTCCCCGCCCATCTCGAACACAGTCCGGACCTGCGGATAGAGCTCGCGGACGCAACGAGCCAGCGTGCGGAAATCGTTTTCGTATTCGGCACCGAAATCGACGGCAGCCGTTCGCCCACCTGAACCCGTGAAGCGGATGCTTGCGATCGATCCTGGCGGCACGATTGCGCAGAATTCACGCAACAACTGCGAAGTGGCGTGCAGAGGATTGCCCTGGATTCGCCGGTACGTGGAACATACAACCGGGCGTTCAGCCCACCCGTTCGCTGAAGGCAGTTTGGCCACAAAGAAGGCTGAACTGGAGTCGGCCAGACGAGAAACGAGGCAGGAGTCTTCACGGCCGCCGAGAGCCGCCAGTTTCACACTGACTGAGCCCACATCAAGACCGACGTAGAACAAAGTGACTCCTGTGCTTGAGTTCTGAAGCGTTAGCTTCCATGTTCAGGTCAAGCTGCCTGAGGAATCGTCGACTCGGTGTCGAGTTGTATCGGCTGAGCTGTCGCCTCCCAGCGACTTCGCAGGAACCCCAAGGTTAAAAATCCAGTGCCCAGAAGGAAACACGCGTAGCTGGGTATGAGAACGAGAGCGAAAGGAACCAGGGCGAGTCCAGCGAGCACGAGCGGGAGATACAAGACCATGACGGCGATCCGCGTTCGATTCGAGCGCGCACTTTCGCCATGCGCTCGCTTTATCCAAACGAAAATAGGTAATACCCATACCAGCCCGAGCACAACCAGGTTCAGCAACGGCGGTACCGTAGAATCCAAGCGGACGATACCGAGTGTCAGATCGCAGAGTGAGAATATTGCAACCCCAGTCGAGATGGATGCGAGCGCATTCGCTTTGCGCAAGCGCTCTCCATGACTTCGCATCGCCACACTTGTCAGCGCCAGCACAGCAATGACAAGCGTCGCAATGTACATACAACGGCCTGCCTGGGACAGGATCATGAGTGCAGGACCTACCAATGTGTATTCCGCGGTCGGCCAGTGCTGCTGACCCGTGACAACCTCCAATCCCGAGCCTCCAAAAGGATCCATCGGTGCGATCAAGCTGAACAGGAGCAGCACTCCTCCCAACACCAAGGTGTTTTTTGGTCTCAGAAACCTCGCCAGCCACCCTCCGCACCGACCGACGATTCTCAGGACTATGGCGCCCCAATTCTTGTTGGGACAGGTGGACATCGGGCCCATCGTGCGAGCCAGAAACTGCTCGCTTGTCACTACGAAGATCGTTATCAATGCCGCAGCTAGAATCGCGCCGATGATGCAGACACCAGGCATGGCAGATAGCGTTCCCAGCACGAAGAGATTTATGACGGACGGAGTTTGCTTGAGTGGGACGACGATTCCGCGGAAGTGCTTTGCCGCAATCGAGGCCCAACACATGCAGGTAATGATGATCGCCACTCCTGACGACCTGCGGGCGAGGTTTGACCACCGCTGCAAGAGAGATTCGTTGTACGATTTCGTACCTATCCCTAGGGCATCGGGAAAGCTGCGGAAGTAACCGAACGCGTAGATTGCTGCCGGACCCAACGTCACCGCCAGCGCGAACAGGCGGTTCTCGAAAGCAAAAGGATGCGGCGCCTTCCAAGCGCAAATCCCTCCGAGGAACGTGAGGGTGAGAATCGCACTGCCAACGGCAATGCGGGGCCAGTTCGTTCCGAGCCACATTCGAAACAGCTTCTTAAACCTCACTGGAAGTTCATTATTCATACCGAAGCTCCCGGCTACGCAACTCCTACGCGCTTATTCGGGCGGGCCCACTCAATGTGCCAAATCAGCGGCGCAGGACGTTGTTCGCAGAAGATGAGGCCTAACACCAGGCAAGTCGCTAACAGCGGAGTAGACAGAAAAGCTGCAGTTCCAAATGACGGCTGGCACGATGAACTTGGCAAACGTAGGAGTCCGACCGATGGGAGCGCAGTCTAGTGCGCCTCAGGACCGCCGCAAAATGCGGTTTTATGGAAGCGACGCTGATAACGCGGGCCGATATTTCCGCAAGGGGAGTGGAAGCGGTAACGACGACCGGGACGTCCGGGACCCCATCACCGTCACAATCGATTGAAGCCCCCAAAGGACCAACGAGAAACAGAATCAGGAACAAAAGCTCCCCGAGAATCGAGGCGCGCACAAAGAACCGAGGGCAATTCCGTGAATGCCTGGGGGCAGCCATACTTTCCCTTGGCCTTTTTAACAGTCTATGAACCTACGTGCCGTGATCCCCGTCACACGCAACCCGGTTCCGCGGTCTTTCCGCCCGTCAAACGGCTCTCATGCAACAGGACACAGTCGCATCCGCCGCGTAGATCCTCCCGTCTGAAACGCACCAAAGCTCAGGAAGACTCTGGGGATATTCCCGCCGCGTTGCGTTCTTGAGCGGGCGGGACTGAGCAGCAAAGCATTGGCCTCTGGTTCTATACGGCACGAGTCCCAGAGTATCTTCGAGACGCGATCAACCTGTTGGAAAAATCGCGCAGGGCCAAGACAGGGAAGCCCAGCGTGCCGGCGATGGGAGGGATCGGAGAGACCGTCGAGAAGGGACCAACTGTAATCACCTAGAGGTGTTTAGATCCTGAAAACCTTCCAAACATTACACTCGCATTACAGTGCACCAAAATTGGAGCAATCCCCAATTGAGGGAAACATCTCTAATTTCTTGAAAACAAAATTCTAAATGTGGTGGCGGCGGTTGGACTCGAACCAACGACCTACGGATTATGAGACCGTCGCTCTAACCACCTGAGCTACACCGCCACTTGCTGCAAATCAAGAAGGATGGGCGAAAGGAAATGCAGGCTGGCATGGGACCAGCTCTTTCGCGGCCTGGAAGCAACGATCCCGCGTTACGTCCAACTTTTCATTTTAAGAGCGCCTGCAAAATAGGTCAAACAGTGAATTCTGAAAATCGCTATACTCGGCACGTTCCGCTTCAGCGCCGAATCCTGGATCCGTCATGAAAGTGATCGCCGTCATCCCCGCTCGTTTGGCTTCTACCCGGCTGCCGCGCAAGATGCTGCGGGAAATTGCGGGCAAGCACCTGATCGGCGTGGTCTACGAGGCCGTGCGTCGATCTTCACTTCTGGACGACGTGATGGTCGCGACTGATTCTGAGGAGATCATGTCCGTTTGCCGCGAACATGGCTGGCAAGCGCGCATGACTTCGCCCACGCACGCCAGCGGCACGGAGCGGGTCCACGAGATTTCCGCCGACGTGCCAGCCGATGTCTACATCAACGTCCAAGGCGATGAGCCGATGGTCCGGCCCGAGCAGATCTCCTCCCTTGTCCAAGTGATGGAGAATCCCGCAACCCAGGTCGGTACGTTGAAGACGCCTGCCTCGGCCGAGGACATCTCAAACCCCAACGCGGTGAAAGTTGTGACCGATCTCAACGGGCGCGCTCTCTATTTCTCCCGCGCTACCATTCCTTTCGATCGCAATGAAACCCATCCCCGCTACTTCAAGCACCTGGGACTCTATGCCTATCGCAAGCCTGCGCTGGATCAGTTCGTAAAGCTGCCGGAATCTTCGTTGGAACGAAGCGAGCGCCTGGAGCAACTGCGGTTCCTGGAAAACGGCATCCCCATCTTCGTAGGCGAAACGCCCTACGACAGCGTCGGCGTCGATACGGAAGAAGACCTGCAGCGAGTCCTCGAAATTCTAAAAAACACCGCCGTCAAGAACTGGCGCCCCTGTTAAGAGGTAGCGCCGGCGTCCCGCCGGCTGTCGCGAGAGCATCTTGCTCTCGCCTCTGTCCGGGCCTCCAGCTCTCGCAGCCATAGGCGGTAAATCAGACCTGCGCGTGCGGCTGAACATCCTGGTTTCGTCCCCACTCCTCCGCCGCGGCCAGCCTGCGCGAAATCGAAGGATGCGAGTGAAAGCACCATTCCACCCATTTGGAAGGAGCCCGTTCCGCCAGATTCTGCTCCGCCAGTTTGTTCATCGACGAGACGAACGGCTCCACGCTGGCAATCGACTCGAACGCATAACGGTCCGCCTGGCGTTCGTTAAAGCGGGAATACGCGTTCATCGCCGGCATCAGCAAGAAGTAAAGTACTGTCGAAACCAGTAGAAGGAGCGGTAGGTTCGCGAAATCGGCTAGTTGGAATATATTGTGGTCAGCCGCATAGTCGAGAATCAGATGGGCTGCCCAAAATCCAACGAAAGTAATCGCAGCCTGCACGAGAATGCTTTTCAGGATATGGCGGTGCACATGGTGTCCCAATTCGTGCGCCAGCACCGCCTCGATTTCTTCGGGCGAGTAATTATCCAGCAAAGTATCCGCGAGGATGATGCGGCGCGTTCTCCCCAGCCCGGTGAGAGCCGCATTGGCCTTGTTGCTCTTTTCCGAAAGCTTCCAGCGATATATGCCGCGTATGCGGGTGCCCGCGCGTTCACCTAGCACGACCAACCGCCTCCGGAGTTCCTCATTCTCTAAAGGTTCGAACTTGTAGAAGATTGGGAACAGCAGAACCGGCGCAAACTGAATGAAGACGATGCCGAGCCCGGTGAACACCGCCCAAGCCAGGATCCACCATCTTTCAGGCGACTCCCGAATTATCGAATAAACAATCCATGCAACAAACGCTCCTAACACGAACTCAACCAAAAGCTCCTTGATATTGTCCCAGACCCACGATCGGAAGCGTTGAGTCGAGAGCTTAAAAGCCCTCTCCAGACGAAAGCCGTAATAATCCAGCCCGCAGCTCAGGCCTTTTCTAATGATGATCAAAAGCAGTACGTACAACGTTAGTGAGAGCGTGTAGTTCTGGTAGCCCATGTGTAAAGCACGGTCACGGAACCAACGAGACCAGCCCGTTACGAGCAAGCCGACCAGAAAGACGAACCCGAGCACAAAATCGGCAATGCCCAGCCAGCGCCGGATTCGGTTATAGCGCCGGACCTCGGGCGAGTCAGCTTGCGCATCAGCCAGTTGCGAATTTAAAACCTCAGCCATGCTCCTAGAAGTATCGCACGCGCTGGGGTAAGCGCCTCAACTCTCTACTCAACAGAGTCTCCCCGCGGACAGAGCCGCTTTCCCGAGCGCGGCCTACCTACCGTTCCTCACAAATTTCTCCCCCGTTTCAAGAAGCTCTTTCACCAGTTCCGGCGACGCCGCTTCGGTATAGAGCCGCAGCATCCGCTCGGTTCCGGACGCGCGAAACAGCGCCCACGCCTCTGCTCCATTTCCATTCGTTGGCGTGTCCAGAAAAAACTTCACGCCATCCCGATACTCTTTCTTGAGTATCTTGTAGCGGCCAAGGGTCTGCGTGCTTTCCGCTCGCGCCCGCTCAATCGCGTTCTGCTTCATTTCATCCGGGATGTACAGATCGCTCCGCCCGTAATAATGCGGCCCAAATTCCTGCTGCAGATCGGCTACCAGCCGGCCCAGCGGCTTGCCCTCTTCCGCCATCACATTCGCCAGAAGCAGGCAGTTCAATACACCATCCCGCTCGGGAAGGAAGCGCGAGTACCCGATGCCGCCCGATTCTTCGCCTCCCATCAGAATCTCCCGTTCCATCATCAGGTCGGCAACGTACTTGAATCCGATCGAAGTCTCGTGCAGCGTGCGCCCGTACTTCGCCGCGATCCGATCGATCATGCGCGTGGTGTTGAACGCGCGCACCACGTCTCCCGGCCACTTCTTGCGCTCCAGCAACCAGCGCAGGATCACGCAGAAAATCTTATGCGAATCCACGAAGCTGCCATCTTCCGTCACAGCCCCAATCCGGTCCGCATCTCCGTCGGTAGCCAGTCCGGCATCGCACTTCTCCCGCACCACCGTTTCCTGCAGCATCGCCGTGTGCGGCTGAATGGGCTCAGGATTGATTCCGGGAAACAGGGGATTCAGTTCCTGACGAATCGCCACATAGTGAACTCCGCGCGCGTCGAAAATCCCTGGCAGGACGCCGCGCCCCGACCCGTACATCGCGTCCACCGCAAATTTGAATTTCGTTTTCGCGATCAGGTCCATGTCGGCGAACGCGCACACCGCGGCCACATAGTCTTTTTTGAGGTCGACCTTGTCGACGGCGGCTTTGTTTCCCTTCGGCGCCGCGCCCGAAGCCAGTTCTTCCTCGATCTTCTTCATGATGGCCGGTGTTGCCGATCCACCAAAATTGCCCTTGAACTTCACCCCATTCCAATTCCACGGATTATGGCTCGATGTCACCATCACTCCACCCGCCGCGCTTTGCTGCTTCACCGCATATGAAACCGCTGGAGTGGGCGTGTAGTCGTTCGCCAGCTTCACAGGAATTCCGGCGGATGCCAGGACCTCGGCCACGACCTCCGCGGCCTGCGGCGAAGCGAAGCGCGCATCGTAGCCCACGATCACTCCGCGTTGCGCGTCTTCGTACTTGAGCACATACGACGCAATCGCGCCGGCTACGCGTCGCACATTGTCAAAGGTAAAGTCGTCGGCGATAAGTCCGCGCCAGCCGTCAGTTCCAAATTTGATCTCTTGCGCCATAAGGAAGCTGTTCGAGTCTCCAGTTTCGAGTTTCAAGAAATCTGCCGGCTACCTCTGTCTTCTCGAAACTTGACACTTGAAACTACGTCAGCTTGTGCATCTTCTTCTCATCCAGATATTTCACGACCTTGCCGACATCCTGCGCGTGCTGCCGGGTCGTGATCAACAAAGCGTCCGGTGTTTCCACCACCACGAGATCGCTAACGCCCACCGCGGCGACAAATTTCCCCGGAGCGTGAATATAGTTTCCGCGCGCGTTGAGCAGAAATGTGTCGCAGGCTGAAATCAGATTGCCTTCCGGCGGATTGCTCCTTGCGGTGTGATGTTCATGCAGCGCGGTCCAGGAGCCGAGATCGTTCCAACCGAAGTCGGCGGGCAGGCAGAAAATATTTCCCGCCTGCTCGCCCTTCGCCGAGCGCGATTCCAGCACCGCATAATCCACGCTAATGTTTTCACACTTGGGATAGACCCTCCGGAAAGTGCTAACGAACTTGCTCGTACCGTAAGTCGCGGCAATTTCTTCCAGCAGGTCCGCTGTCTTCGGCAGATGCTCGTGCAGCGCATCGGCCAAGGTTTGCGCGCTCCACAAAAACATCCCGCTATTCCAGAAATAATTTGCGGCAGCCACGAATTCAGCGGCCGTCTCGGCATTCGGTTTTTCAGTGAAGCGCCGCACACGCAGCGCGTCTCCCTGATACAAACCGCCGGCCTCGATGTATCCGTAGCCGGTCTCAGCGCGAGTGGGTCGGATGCCGAGCACCACAATATGCGGGCCAGCTGCTGCTACCTCGATCCCTCGCTCCAGCGTCTCGCGATACCGTTTCTCGTCCGCGATTACATGATCGGAAGGGAACATCCCGATCACTGCGCTCGGATCTTTGCGTAGCAACAGAAACGCTGCCAAGCCAATTGCGGGAGCAGTATTTCGCCCCACAGGTTCGGCCAGAATTTGCGCGTGCGAAATCCTGGGAAGCTGCTTCGCAATGGCAGGCCGCAGATCTTCGTTGGTGATGATCCAGAATTTCTTTGCCGGAGCCAGCGGCAGCAGGCGCGCGACGGTTTGCTGAATCATCGTCTGCTTCCCGTCGAGAGCCAGCAACTGCTTCGCGCGTTTCTTCCGGCTAAGCGGCCAGAAGCGCGTGCCTCGCCCTCCGGCGAGAATCACAGGGTAGAAATTGGATTTCTTAGCCATCGTTAAAAGTAATGCAGAATGCAGATTTCAGAATGCAGAATGGACTTTCCTACATTCTCGTTTCCGGCTCCGCCAACGGCTTCCCCGGCACATACGCCCGCAAAAACTCCACCGACCACTGCGGGCGCACTCCGATCGCCTCAATGCTGGCGGGAACCACCACCGCGTCTCCCTTGGCCAGCGTAACCGGATCCATCCCCGCCGCCGTAATCACTGCGCAGCCCTCAACAGCCACCAGAATCTGCACAGAGTTTTTCCCGGACTCGTCTCGCGTCGCGAGTTCCAGCGCTTCTTTCGCCTCAAACATTTCCACCACAAAATACGGCGCGGCAATCAATGAGGCTCGCCGGTTCTTCCCGCCGCCAATCTGCTCCGGCGCCGGACGCAGCACTTTCCCCGACTTCACCTTCTCCTTCACCGCCGCCATGCCGTCCTTCAGATGCAGCTCCCGCCGCCGGCCGTAGTCATACAGACGATAAGTCGTGTCGGACTGTTGCTGCGTTTCCACGATTACTGAACCGGGCCCTAAGGTATGCACGGTGCCGCCAGCAACATAGATCATGTCGCCCGTGTACACATTGATCCAGTTGAGTACCTCTTCTGCGCGGTTCTCGTGAATGGATTTTTCTAACTCAGCCGCGGTGACTCCCGGCTTCAGCCCCAACCCGATTTGCGAGCCCGGCTGGGCGTGGGCCACGTACCAGCATTCTGTCTTGCCCCACGGCTGGCCCACGCGCACAGCCTGCGCGTCGTCGGGATGCACCTGCACCGAAAGCTTTTCGTGCGGAAAAAGAAACTTGAGCAGCAACGGAAACCGCCGCGGATCGCGTGCCGCCTCGCCCACCAGATCGCGCTGGTACTGCTCGCTCAACTGCCCCAGCGTCTTCCCGGTAAGCGGCCCGTTCGCGACCTTGCAGTCGTCGCCGCTCAACCACGCTTCGCCGATCTTTTCCGCGAACTTGTGATTGGGATAAATCGGTGATAGATCCTCGGTCCCCCAGGGCCGCGGATCAAATGCCGGAACCATCAACAATGGATAGAGATCATTCATGCCTACTTGCATCCACAAAAAAGACCGCCCGCAAAACGGAACGGCCTTTGCCGAACCTCAATCTCTCTTCTGCGGCCCTCGCACCGGTGTGGACTTGCCGAACTACAGTGCCGCAAAAAACTTCCGCATGCGCTCCAGCCCGCGATCCAGTTCCGCCTTCGAAGTCGCATACGAAACGCGGATGTGTTCGCTCGTGCCGAACCCTTCGCCGGGAACCGTCGCCACATGCGCCTCGCGCAACAATCGGCCAGCCACATCAGATGCGGATTTCAGCCCTCCGCGGCCAAGAAAAGATGAAATATTCGGATAGGCGTAGAACGCTCCCTCCGGCATGGTGCAGGCCACACCGGGAATTGCCCTAAGGCCCTTCACCACATGATCGCGCAGTTGAATGTACTCACGCCGCATCTGCTCCACGCACTCCTGCGGCCCTTTCAGCGCGGCCACCGCCGCCTTCTGCACGATCGAAGTCGGATTGGAGGTTGACTGGCTCTGCAGTTTCGCCATCGCGCTCGTTACCGCCGCCGGAGCCATCGCATAACCAAGGCGCCATCCCGTCATCGCATAGGTTTTCGATAGCGATCCCAGAATCACCATGCGCTCTTTGTATTCCCGCAGCGCCCCGACCGAGAAATTTTTCCCGCCGTAGTTCAGATAGACATAGCACTCGTCCGACAGCACCCAGATGCCGCGTTCGTGGGCCAGGCGAATCACCTCGGTCATATCCGAGGCGCTCATCACCGCGCCGGAAGGATTCGACGGCGAATTCAGAATGATCACCTTGGTGCGTGGCGTGATCAATGCCGCGACCATCTTCGCCGTCACCCGGAATCCTTGCGCCTCGTCGGCTTCGAGCATCACGCAATTTCCGCCCGCGTACCGCACAATGTCCTTAAACGATACCCAGTAGGGAACCGGCAGAATCACTTCGTCGCCGTGATCCACCAGAACCTGAATCGCATTGAACAGCGCATGCTTCCCGCCCACCGACGCGATGACTTCCTCGCGTCGATAGTCGGAATCAAAGTCAACGTTGTGCCGGTGCGCGATCGCATCGCGCAGTTCGGCCGTGCCGGCCACGGCGGTGTACTTCGTGAAATTCCCCTGGATCGCCGCGATGGCCGCATCCTTGATGTGCTGCGGCGTGGAAAAATGCGGCTCGCCGGCTCCGAAATCGACCACATCGATTCCCTGCGAACGCAGCTTGTCGGCCTCCGCCACCACTGCCATGGTGGCCGAGGGCTCAATGCGGTTGATTCGTTCGGTAAGTTTCAATGCTTCCGTCGTTTCTGGGGTAAAGCTGGCCGTGGTCATGCTTTCTTCTTCCTTCTCTTCGAGACTTCGATCAAATTTACTTCCGCGAGCTTGTACGCCGGATCCAGCTTCTCCCGCAACTTCTGCTCCACCACTTCCGGCACCAGTCCTTTCACCGGACCCCCCACTTGCGCCACTTCCCGCACCAGCCTCGAACTCACATAGGAATATTTGTCCGCCGGCATCATGAATACGGTTTCCAGCGTGGGCTCGATTTTCCGGTTCATCAGCGCCATCTGCAATTCATATTCGTAGTCGCTGATGGCGCGAATCCCGCGCAATACACACATCGCGTCCATCGATTTCGCGTATTCCACCATCAAGCCGTCAAACGTGTCGATCCGCACGTTGTTGAGATCGGCTGTCAGTTCCTTCAACATCTCCAGCCGTTCGGATACGCTGAACATCGGCGTCTTTTCCGAATTCCGCAGAATCGCCACGACCAGCTCTTCAAAAATCTTGGCTCCGCGCTGAATCAGATCAAGATGCCCGTTCGTCGGCGGATCAAACGACCCCGGATAGATAGCCCTGCCCTTGTTCACGCGTCCTCAGTTAAGCCTTAAGCCTTATGTTTGGCGATGGCGAGCAGAAACGGTGCAGCAGCTAAGATTCTATGCGGGCGGCGGCAACAATGGCAATTGGGGACTGTTAGCGGTGCGTTTGATTGCCGTACTCGAGAATTGGATTTATTACCCGGGGGAGTTGAGTTGTCATCCCGAGCGAAGCGAGGGATCTGGGTTCTCGCCTGACACCACAAGGGCATCGTTGCGTAAGCCAGAACCCAGTTCCTCGTTTTGTTGGGGATAACACCCGTCCCGGGATCAGGGCCGTGGACGACCGAATACAGAAAGATCTTGGCAGTAACGGCGCTTCTACGCCGTTCTCGGCACAAAGCGAAAGGTCTGCGGCTGATCCCACTCCCGCGACAGATCATCCCACTTCGGATTGGTAGATTCGATCAGGGCAACTCGCTTGGAACGCGTCCATGCCTTGATTTGCTTCTCACGCTCGATCGCATTACGCACGTCTTCGAAGGTTTCGAAATAAACTAGTCTTGTGATGTTGTATTTCGCGGCAAATCCTGGCGTGAGCTTTAGCTTGTGTTCTCTGACTCTGCGACGAATGCTGTTTGTGATGCCGGTGTAGAGCGTTTTCGAAGGATTGGTCATGATGTAGACGAAATACCGCCGCTCGTCCCGCATGATCCCTCCTTTCTTTGTCTTGTCTTTGAGTCTTGTCTTTGTCTTGGCGTCCCTTTTTTCTTGTCATCCCGAGCGAAGCGAGGGACCTGGGTTTTTGCTGTCACCACAAGAGCATCGTTGCGCAATCCAAACCAAGATCCCTCGCTCCGCTCGGGATGACAGAATTTTTATGAGTGCCCGTCGGCAGGAAACGCTAGCGCCGCGCCGCCACAATCGGCGCTTTTGCCGTTTCAGTGGCCGCAGGCATCGTGGTGACGCGCCCGGTCGCACCGTTAGTCGGCGCGGCCGCTGCCGCGGGGGATGCCGCAGTCAATCCCAGCGCCTTCCGCACCTCGGTATCCAGCTTGGCCATCACATCCTTATTGTCTTTCAGGAACTGCCGGGCATTCTCGCGGCCCTGCCCAATGCGTTCGCCCTTGTAGCTGAACCACGACCCGGACTTCTCCAGAATGTTATTGGTCACCGCCAGATCGAGCAGATCGCCTTCCCGCGAAATTCCTTCGCCATAAAGAATGTCGAACTCAGCCTCGCGGAACGGCGCCGCGACTTTATTCTTCACCACCTTCACTTTCGTTCGCGACCCGGTCACCACGTCACCTTCCTTGATGGCCGCAATCCGTCGAATGTCGACGCGCACCGAGGAATAAAACTTCAACGCCCGCCCGCCGGTGGTCGTTTCCGGATTCCCGAACATTACGCCAATCTTTTCGCGGATCTGGTTGATGAAGATCAGGCAGGTCCTCGACTTCGAAACCGTCCCCGTCAGCTTGCGCAGCGCCTGCGACATCAGCCGCGCCTGCAATCCCATGTGGCTGTCGCCCATTTCACCATCGAGTTCGGCCTTCGGCACCAGGGCCGCCACCGAGTCCACGACCAGTACATCAATGGCATTCGAGCGCACCAGCGCCTCGGTAATCTCCAGCGCCTGCTCGCCGTAGTCAGGCTGCGAAACCAGCAGGTTGTCCACATCCACGCCCAGCTTCTTGGCGTAGCCCGGATCGAGCGCATGTTCGGCATCCACGAACGCGGCCATGCCCCCGGTCTTCTGCGCCTCGGCAATCACCTGCAGCGTAATGGTCGTCTTGCCCGAAGACTCCGGACCGAACACTTCCACGACACGCCCGCGGGGGAATCCGCCCACGCCCAGCGCCGCGTCAAACGAGATCGATCCCGTCGGGATCACCGCGATCGGGACGATCGCCTCCTTCGACCCTAGCCGCATGATCGATCCCTTGCCGAATTGCTTTTCAATCTGGGATACCGCCAGGTCAATCGCCTTGCCCCGTTCGTCCGCCATGGAGTGGCTCCTTATTAAGAGTGCCGATCTGAATGAAATCTAATATGGCCGGATTATACATGCGAGTCGAAGCGAAGAAAAGGCGAATCTACATAATTAACCTGTGGAAGGTTCCGAAATGGTCCGTGTGGCGCGGGCACTCCTGCCCGCGAAATCTATCCAGGAAGAGCGAACCAGATGCCCTGCAATCCACTCGCGAAGCAAGGCAAAGCGAAACTTGCCGTCCGCGATCGTCTTGATCATGAAGTCAGCCGCAGCCTTGCTGGAAACGTCCAAGTCGAATCCATTCATCAACAAAAACGTGTGCGCGGCGGCAAACCCCACCCTCTTGTTCCCGTCTACAAAGGCATGATTGTTGACCAGCGACTCCAGCAGGGCGGACGCCTCTTCGCTCAGGTCGTTGTAGTATCCGGTTTGTGGCCGGAAAACAGCGGCTTCCAAAGCGCCCTGATTGAGCAGTCCGTGCTCGCCGCCGTATTCCTCAATCTGGTGATGGTGAATGGCGGCGACTTCGGCGACGGTCAGATAGACGCGCTCGTCGCTCACTTGGCCAGCTTTTTGTAAAGCTCGCGGTACTTTTCGTTGGAACGCCGATAGGCGGCCATCACCTCCGGCCTCACCATCCGCTGCGAAGGGACCACATTGTGCAGGTAATGCTCCAGCGCCCGCTCCAGCACAAACCGCTGCGACTGCCCGTTCTCCTTCGCCACGGAGACGAGTTCCTCATAAAGCTTGGCGTCGATCTCGGGAGCGATTTTAACGGAACGCGGCATGGGCGCCTCTTGGTCAGATTCTAGTCGCGTGTGACTGGAAGGATCAAGATAAATCTAGATATTGCTGCACGGCATTCACTTCAATGCCTCAATAAGCTCTAGGATTTCACTGACCGCCGCGATGGCAGTCTCGAACTCCACATCTCTGCCGTTGATTATTCCGCTTGAAGTGTGTTTTAGATCGTTAACTTCGTCGTGCACCTTACTCACGTTCTTGTTCGCCCAAGGAGTATTTCGAGCGCCTTTGTAACGGTTTATCGCGTCGGGCTCCAGCTCCCATACCCATTTCTTACTCTCTTCATTTCCCGTCAGAATTTTGAGGGCGCGATGATAAACAGCAGCCGTTCTGAACAGGGCGTTGTTGAAATAGAACCCCGCCGCCCATTTGCCCTCCGTGCGCAGCTTTGATGCGACCATTTTCCTCGCCCTGATCAGAACATTCCCGATGTCCTTCTGGCCAAGTGCCTCCGGCCTGCTAACAAATTTGTAGCGTTTTGCATACATCAGGCTGTAGACGGCTCCGAGTAGATCGTCGAGACACGACTGCAATGACTGCTTAGCCGGTGCTTTAGAACCCAGGAGTTGAGCGATGTGCCCGGCGAGCGCGGTTAGCTTCACGAATTCCGGGTCTTTGCGGGTCCGCTTTCTGATCTTCAAGTAGATCTTCTTCATCGCGTGGCCTACGATTGTTCATTTCTCGGGAGGTAGGGGACTATACTTTCGCGACCAGCCCTCCACCAAGGCTGAATACTCGCCATGCGACAGCATGGGATAAGTGCTGGAATACGGCTTAAAGACGCTGCTGGACAAAATGCGCTCAAAGTCCGCTCGGTCATCTCGCGAACGGGCTACCGCAAGAGCAACCCAGAGCGACGACACAATCACTCCCCGGAAGGGCTCATCGGCGTAAGAAGCTGCCTCCCATCGCTGACGATTTCATTATGCCACTGCTCCCGGAACTCAAGCAGGCTCTGGTCCTTAGGCTCTGTGCAGAAAAGGTAGCTCCAGACGCAATTTGCCATAAGCCCTGCGTCGTCGCCATCCCAGGTGCTTGTGAAGGTAGATGATGTGGCCAGTTGGGCTAGCTTGTACGACTGCTCAAAGGCCTTCCCCGCCGAATATGCTCCAGCGATGCCGATAGCGCGTTTGAGGAAATCGAACGTACTGCAACCGTCGTGGCGGGCGGCGATGCCCTCTCACCTCTGCAGCAAGTCCACGGGCGCCGTCACATCGTGCACCCGGAAATACTTCGCCAGCGCCGGATACTTCCGCGCCACCGCCTCATACATCGCATACGCGACGTTGCGATACGAAACGTGCCCGGCCGGCGTAGTCCGCAATTCGGAGATGTAGACAGCCTCGGCGAAATCCATCTTGAACAGCGCCCGCTTGCGGAACGCCAGCGGGATCGCATACTGCGAATTCTCTTCGGACTCCGGAGTCCCGCGACCAGCCAGCTTCTCCACCGCCGTCTGCACCCGCCGCATCGCCGCTTCAAATCGTCCGCGGACGCCCGCGTCTTCCATGTCGAGCAGCATCTCGTAACCGTGCTGCGTGGTGAATCCCTGCATCACCTGGATGCACCGCCGGTGCCGGTGCATGTCGCGGAAGCCACCCGTATCCATCAGAATGTCGAAGCGGAACTGCTGCCCGGCGCGGAAGCCGCGCAGCATCTCGTCGCGCCGGCCACGATGCCGCAGCCCCAGATCGATGATCTCCCGCCGCCGCCGTTCTCCCGCCACCTGCACGGCCTGCCGAATCTGCCGGTACGAATGATGGCAATGCTCGTACAGCAGTGTCGTCGCGATCTCCACTTCCAGCGGCTCTTCATCCAGCAAATCCACGATGGCCTTCGACGGCGCCAGCGGCTCGGAAGCCATTAACTCTCGCGCCGCCTGCCGCAAGTCACGCCGCGTCTCCATCTCATACGGATTCGGATCGGCATACTTCACCAGCGTCGGTGCCACGCGCACTTCGCGCAGCAATTCCTGCTCCGCCCGCTCTCCCAACTCAGGACTCACCGCCCGAATCTGCGCTACCAAGCCCCGCAACGACTCCGCATTCACGTTGTAAGCCGCGCCGGTCGCCGCCTTCTTCAGCGACTCACCCAGCGCGCGCACCTCTTTATGCGTATGCGACAGCAGATGCGCCACCTGGTTTTCCAGAGTCCGCGCATTCACGATCTCGCCCAGCGAGGTGTTCGTCGCCAGTGGCAGCAGGTAGCGCGTGATGTCGAACGCCCGCGCCTTCAGCGTGCGCTCGTAGGCCTCCTGCTTCATGTCGGCCGGCTTGGGCGTGATGTTGATCAGGTGCTGCGTCATGTGCGCCGAAAGCGCTTCGTACTCGGCGAACAGGAAATCCAGCGTCTCGCGATACAGCTTCCGCGCCTCGTCGTCAGCCCCAAAGTCCGGCGTGTAATATCCGCTCTTCTTGAAATCCTGATAGCGCGTCGACCGCTCCTGCCCATCCCAGCGCTGCTCGTCCGCCAGTTCAATTGCCGCCAGAATCGACAGCCGCTCGACGGCCAGCGCAAGATGCGCCAGATCCGCAATCGACCGGTGCCCGTACTGAAAATAAAAGGTGTTGAGAAATTTTTCCGCCTTCTGCGAACTGATCTCGCGCAGCGACTCCTTCATCGACAGCGCCGACCGCGAATACTTCGCCATCGCGTACGCCTGAATCTCCGGCTCGACCCCGAATACGGCAAAGACTTCGGTCGAAGGCTCGGCCGCGGCCTCTGCGGGGATCTCCGGGACAGACTGATCCGTTCCCGTCGCCCGCAGCGGCGAACGATGGCCCGCATTCTTATCGGCAGATTGTTTGTTGGAAGGGTCGGGCATCATCAGCACATTCGTCGAAGTCTGTGACATGGAAGTGATCGCATGTTACCCGTCGCGCTTGTGAATTCGCAATCACCAATTCGTGCGCAGAGCGCCGAGCCCGAATTGTTTCCTTCGTGTACCTTAGTGCCCTTTGTGGTCCAAAAGGTTTTGGCCCGGTCCGTAACCACGGAAAAATGAAGTTTTAGATGGCAGCCCCGGTATAATTCGGCGTTCTAACGAATTCCTTCAATCCCGGGAGATTCGAATGTCCCTTTCAGGACGCGTAGCCCTGGTTACCGGCGCCTCGCAAGGCATCGGACGCACCTGCGCCCTCCGCCTCGCCAAAGAAGGCGCCACCGTCGCCGCCGCTGCGCGCAATCGGGAAAAGCTGAACGAGCTGGTCGCGGAAATCACCGCCGCTGGCGGCAAGGCCGCTGCCTTCGCTGTCGACGTCGACCGACGAAGAGCAAGTCGAAGTCCACGGTCAAATCCGCCATCGCCCAGTTCGGCAAAATCGACATCCTGGTCAACAATGCCGGCATCACCCGCGACCAGCTCGTCATGCGCATGAAGCGCGCCGACTGGGACGCCGTCCTCGAAACCAATCTGACCTCCGCCTATCTCTGCATCCAGCAGGTCATCCCTTCCATGCTGAAGCAGCGCTCGGGACGCATTATCAACATCACCAGCGTCTTCGGCCAAATGGGCCAGGCCGGACAAGCCAACTACTCCGCGTCCAAAGCCGGACTCATCGGCCTCACCATGGCCATCGCCCGCGAAGTCGGCTCCCGCAACATTACCTGCAACGCTGTCGCTCCCGGCTTCATCGAAACCCCAATGACCGCGGTCCTGAGCGATGAATTCAAGCAGAACGCGGTCAAGCAGATTCCCCTGGGACGCGTGGGAACTCCCGAAGATGTAGCCGCCGCCGTCGCTTTCCTTGCCTCCGATGGCGCGTCTTACATTACAGGCCACGTGCTCAGCGTGAACGGCGGCATGTTGATGGGATAGGAGCCTTTCAACGCAGAGGACCCAGAGGGCGCAGAGAAATGAAAGCCGTATCCAGACCGGACCCTGAATTTCAAAATTCCTCCGTGTCCTCTGCGACCTCTGCGTTGAAAGGCGTTTCGTCTTGTGCAAGCCGAAGCCCCGGCCCAAGTCGCCCAAGCCCGCGAACTCTTCCTCGAATACGCACAGTCCCTGGGCTTCAGCCTCTGTTTCCAGAACTTCGACAAGGAACTAGCCAGCCTGCCGGGAGACTACGCGCCTCCGGAAGGCCGGCTGCTCCTGGCGGAATACCAGGGCCAACTCGCCGGTTGCGTTGCCCTCCACAAGCTCGAAGACGACATCTGCGAGATGAAGCGGCTCTATCTTCGCCCGCAATTCCGCGGCCAAGGACTCGGCCGCGTGCTCGCCGACCACATCATCGCTGAAGCCCGCCAGATCGGCTACCACCGCATACGGCTCGACACCGTCGAACCGCTGATGAAAGATGCCGTCGTTATGTATCGCAGAATCGGCTTCCGCGAAATCGCTCCCTATCGCGCGAATCCCATCGCCGGCGCTCTCTACATGGAACTCCTGTTGTAATCCGACGCGCACTTCAGACAAAATGTCCGCTCAGATCGAAAGGGATTCCAGCCAGTTCTAGCGGCGAATCTGAAGAAATAATTCTCCCACGCTTCGCGCCCCGCCGACGGTGTTTTTTCACCCGTGATTACTTGCACGCTGTGCAAGTAACGGCTCGCCGCGCTCGAAAAACCCTGGTCCCGGCTATGTACTTCCCGCATGGCACGAACGTCCCACGGATGGCCCAAATTTCCCCTTGCCAGAAGTTGCCGATCTGGTTACCATGACCCATTCTGAAATGCTCCCTACCATGAACATTGGCGAGACCATCCGCAACTACCGGCTGCAAAAAGGTATGTCTCAGGGTGACATCGAAAAGCGCACTGGCCTGCTGCGCTGCTATCTCTCGCGCGTGGAAAACGGCCACACGATTCCATCCCTCGACACGCTCTCCAAAATTGCCGGCGCCATGGAACTCCCGCTCTCTCAATTTTTTTCCGAGCCCGGACACAATAACGGCTCCAAGGGATTGCCTCAGCTCTCCGACGACGAAGTCCGCTTCCTCAGCCAGATCCGCCGCTACTCGACCAGCCTCAACGACAGCGACCGCAAACTGGTCCTCGCCATGGTGAAGAAAATGGCGTCCAATTCCAGCAAATAGCTATCAGCCGTTAGCTTTCAGCTTTCAGCCAGACCACATTGCCGCCGATTTCCGCGGACCGGGCTATGAGGCCACCGAGACCGTAGGCAGCATGTCGCTTTAACTGATAGCTGATAGCTGACGGCTGAAAGCTGATGTACCCCCCTTACTTTGGCAATAAATACCTTGACTAACCAAGCTTAATTTGCTAAAGTTCTTGGTATGGAAAAGCCAAAGACACTCCAGCAAGCCATCCAACACTACAGCGATGAACAGGTTTGCATTGATGCCGTCGCCAAAATGCGCTGGGCTGATGGCGTTCCAGTATGCCCCGCTTGCGGCCACAAAGATCATTACTATCTCAAGACTCAGAAGCGGTGGAAGTGCAAAGAGTGCTACAAGCAGTTCACCGTGAAGCTGGGGACAGTGTTTGAGGATTCGCCTATCTCGCTGACCAAGTGGCTCCCCGCTCTCTGGATGCTCTGCAACTGCAAAAACGGAATCAGCAGCTACGAGATATCGCGTGATCTTGATGTCAGCCAAAAGGCTGGATGGTTCATGCTGCAACGTCTGCGCCTCGCTTTACAGGACGGTTTCTTCGGATCGAAACTGAGCGGCGAAGTTGAAGTAGATGAAACCTTCATCGGCGGAAAGGCCCGCAATATGCACGTCAGCGAGCGCAAACGGCGCATCACTGGAACGGGAACGAAAGACAAGACCGCTGTGATGGGAATTCTTGAGCGTGGCGGAAAGGTTCGCGCTACTGTCGTTCCTAATCGCAAGAAGCACGCGTTGCAAAGCGAAGTCTATCGACATGTGGAAGCTGGAGCCGCTCTGTATTCGGACGCTCTGAAGTCCTATGATGGATTGGCTGGCGAATACGCTCACGAAGTTATTGACCATGCCGTGAAATACGTTGATGGTCGCGTTCACACGAACGGGCTTGAGAATTTCTGGTCTCTGTTGAAACGCGGAATCGCTGGAACGTATGTGAGCGTCGAGCCGTTCCATCTGTTCCGCTACCTCGACGAGCAGATGTTCCGCTTCAATAATCGGAAGGACGAGAGCGGGAATCCGTTGAGTGATTCGGACAGGTTTCAGCTAGCTTTATCGCAGATCGCGGGGAAGCGGTTGACGTTTGCTGAGGTGACTGGAAAGGTTGCTGGTAGTCCAGCGAATGCTTAACCCTTTGCGCGGGAAGCGCGGCCCGAAGCCCGTTTCCCGATCTGTCTCGCCTTCTTCGCGGCGTCGAGTCTAGTTTTGATTTCGGAGTGAGAAACAGACAAAACTTTTTTTAAAGCACGTTCAAAATTATCATACTCACCCGCATCATTCTTGGCGGAAGGTTTTGGGTGAGCCACTATGTGATCCCTCTGGGGAGGGATGATACAGTGGCTCGCTCAAAAACTCAAGATTCAGGCGGCAAAGAATCGGGCTTCGAAGATATCCACCACCTGGGAAACACATTCAATGCAGGGTCGCAAAGCGTCTTCCACGGGCAACCCGTCACAGCCAACTCCAGTTTCATTGAACAGTATCTGCGTTTCCGTTTGCGTTTTCATGTGCAGTTCGTCTTCTCGTGTAAAGGTTATGCCGGAAATATCGATGCTGGCCAATACTGCGCCGTTTTTGAGCGGTTGCCACTCGGAGCTGAAAGTGACTGGCAGAGGGGTCTCCTTGTTGAAAGTGCAGACAAAGCTGCTGACCCGCAGGTACTTGGCGGCGACGACGAGCATACGGTGTTTGTCGATAATATCGAGTTCGGAAATAATCCTGAGATTGCTGGTCTTCGGGTCTCTCCCGGTGAGCTTCGCAGCCTTGTAAGGTTGCAAGTCCTCGATCATTGCGAATGCGTCCGAGCAAACAAACGGCTTGACCTTGTCGTTAGAAAAGTCCCTGAAAGCCCCTTCTTTGTCGTAGATCGGGAAGGCAGTCTTTTTGCAATCGAAGGTGATGTCTTCCAAGAGAGCCAACTGGCAGACGAGATGATCCAGAGCCGAGCGAAGATTATGGACAACATCCCCGATTATCAAAGGCCACGCGATATCGTTGGCTTTCACCTTGCGGGCCTTGAAATCGACGCGCTTCCGGTCAGGGTGCGGATAGAGGATTCCCGCATGGTCATTCTCTTCCGAAGTACCCCATGCCGTGACACACACGTTAAGCTCCTCAAAGTGCTTTTTTGCCCGATCAATTTTGGCGCGGACGCCAGCTAGGTTGGGAACAGAAACAGCCATGATCCCAACTTAACACAGTTTGGTTAGTCATGGTATTTATTGCCCTTACTTTCGTACCATTCCCCTCCGTGACCCATAGGCACCTCGCTCTCCGGGGATTCGCCCCCTAGACTGGCCTTGGAGAAACCTGTGACCACCGACGAGGAACTTAACGTACTCGACACGCAACTGCGCCGCCTGAAGATCGAGTACGAGATCTTCTTCAGCAATCCGCAAAAGCGGCCTCCCACCGACATCGAGTGGAAGGTGCTGGCCATGTTGCGGAAGTTTTCCGACGGCGGACGCATGAATTTCTCCCAGCGCTATCGCTACAACGAAATGGCCCAGCGCTACGCTATTTACAGCGATCTGTGGCGCAAAAAATCCCGCATCCGCGAGGAAGGCTACCGCCGTCCGCAGGATGCGCTGCTTTCCGTCCAGGGAGTCCGCGTCGCCGAAGACGAACACAAATCGCAGCACCATCCCGTTTACGGCGTGAGCCATGCGGCGGCAGCCGCAGCGGCCGGCACCTCGTCTCAGCCGTTCACACTCCACAGTGTGGACCAGACGGAACGCGAGCAGGTCGAGCGCCTCTACAACACCCTGGTTGCCGCCAAAAAGAAAGCGGGAGAGAGCGTTAGCGGCGGCATCGACTCCTTCACTGCTTTCGTGCAGAAAAAGACCGAACAGATCCGCAAACAGTACCACTGCGAGAATGTCGAATACTCGGTCGAGATCACCAACGGCCACGTCAAGCTGAAAGCCAAAGCCAAAACCTAAATCGTCACCGGGACCTCAGCATGAAAATTGTTCGACGTATTCTGATCACGATTTTTCTCACCCTCACGGTTGGTTTCATTCTCATTTACTACGTCTCCCCAATTGCTCTTTCCTTCTACGGCTCCTCGAAGGCGCTACCGATCACCAGAGTTATGCCGATGGACCTGAAGGATCAGTCTGTCGACTCGGCAGCCGGAACCAAGCTGTCTTATCTGGGTTACGAGTTCGAAATTCCGTGGAACGATCTAGACGAATCGCAAACCGTTCTGATCCCCAAGGACAAACCGGACAAAAACCGGGTCATTCTTGTTTTCCGGTCGGGCCTCAGGCTCATGGCGACGAAGTGCCCCGTGCGGGAAATGGCGGATGAATTTATGCGGCAGGACTTCAGGATGACGCAAGCGGCGTTCGCAGCCGTTTTCGGACCGAAGGCAGTCGATTCCGACTACGAATTCATGAAGCGCGTCCTAGAGTTTTCGCCGGACGAAATGCATCACTGGGCGTTGGGCCCGCCCGTGCATGCGCGGGAGGAAGTGTTACTCGTGACCAAGTCCATCGTCCCGTCGAGGCCCGCCAAAAGTGGGATTTTCAATATCCACAATGCAACCTATGTGGGATACCAACAAGGCGATCCGAGCTCTGCCTCTGCTAAGGACGACGGCATTATACTCAGTCTCTATTCGCAGACCGACACCTTCGAGCTTATAGTCGCAGAAGGCAAGTCAACCCACTTGGTGTCCCAGCCCGAGATCAACCGCATCGTGCAAAGCCTGCACAAAGTCGAACCGAACTCTCCTGTTGCTCAGCGCTAACGGCCAACGACCGACGACCAACGACGGTTTTCTTGGTACACTTTCCAGTACCGCTCAGCTTCATCCACGCGTAAGGAACCCATGTCAGCCAATCCTAGAATCCACCGCGCCATCCTCTCCGTGACCGACAAAACCGGACTCGTCGAGTTCGCCCGCAAGCTCTCCGCCCTCGGCATCGAACTCGTCTCCACCGGAGGCACCGCCAAGCTGCTCCGCGACTCTGGCATCTCCGTGAAAGACATCTCCGACCTCACCGGCTTCCCCGAGATGCTCGACGGACGCGTCAAGACGCTTCATCCCAAGGTCCACGGCGGCATCCTTCACCGCCGCGAAGACCCCAGGCACGTCGCCGCCGTCGAAAGAGCACGGCATCCAGCCCATCGACATGGTGGTCGTGAATCTCTACGCCTTCGAAAAAACCGCGGCCAAGCCCGGAGTCGCCTTCGAAGAGCTGATCGAAAACATCGACATCGGCGGACCGTCGATGATCCGCTCGGCCGCCAAGAATTTTCACGATGTTGCCATCGTCACTTCGCCTGCCGACTACGACGCCATCGCCGCCGAGCTCGAGCGCGACGGCGGCCGGCTCTCCCGCGAAACCAAATGGCGCCTCGCGCAGAAAGCTTTCGCCACCACTGCCGCCTACGACTCAGCCATCGCAAACACGCTGGAGCGCATCAGCCCCGAGAAGATCGACTTGCAACCGAAAAGCGGCCGCATTCCCTGCCAATCTCCGTTTCTCTTTCCACAAAACCCTCGACCTGCGCTACGGCGAAAACCCGCACCAGAAGGCCGCCATGTATTCCGACGGCTCGGGCGAAGGCGTTGCCAATGCCCGCCAGTTCCAGGGCAAGGAACTTTCCTACAACAACATCGTCGACCTGCAGGCCGCCTGGGACCTCGCCCAGGAGTTTACGGGAAAAGACTTCGACGAGCCGGCTCGTCGCCATCATCAAGCACACCAATCCCTGCGGCACCGCGACTGGCAAGACCCTCGCCGAAGCTTACCGACGCGCTCTCGAATGCGACCCGGTTTCCGCCTTCGGAGGCGTAATCGGCGTGAATCGCCCCGTCGACCTCGAAGCCGCCGAGGAAATGCACAAGCTCTTCCTGGAAGTCATCGCCGCCCCGTCGTTCGACGAAGCCGCCAAAGCCAAATTCGCGTCCAAGAAGAATCTCCGCCTGGTCGAAGTCGCGCCCGCAGATCAAAAATGGATCCTGAAAAATGTCTCCGGAGGCCTGCTGGTGCAGGACGCCGACACCCGCGCCTTGCAAGATTCCGATCTGAAAGTCGTTACCAAGCGCCCACCTACTCCCGAAGAAACTCGCGCCCTGCTCTTCGCCTGGAAGGTCTGCAAGCACGTGAAGTCCAACGCCATCGTCTACGCCCGCGACGGACAAACCGTCGGCGTCGGCGCCGGACAAATGTCCCGCGTCGACGCCGCCAAAATCGGCGCCATGAAAGCTCAACTCCCGCTCAAAGGCACCGTCGCTGCCTCCGACGCCTTTTTCCCGTTTCCCGACGGCGTCGAAGAGATCGCCAAAGCCGGGGCCACCGCCATCATTCAGCCCGGAGGCTCCCAGCGCGATCCCGAAGTCATCGCAGCCGCCGATCGCCTCGGCTTAGCCATGCTCTTCACGGGAGTTCGCCACTTCCGGCACTGAGAAGCCGTAGCGCCGGCGTCCCGCCGGCTGTCGCGAGGCCGTCTCGGCCTCGCACCCGGACAGTTCCACTCGGATGTAAAGTCCAATTTTGGCAGGCCGCAGATCCCAAGGTTTTCATTCAACCATCAAAAATCAACAATCAACAATTCCTTTACCCCGCCCCCCGCCAGTCCCTGTCCTTCCGTCCCCGCCCCGGCCCCGGTTTTTTCCCAACCGTCCACTCCTCGCGGTAGAATAAAAGCACCTTTCCCCCGACGGCTTTGCATCCAAATAAGCTGAGGTTCCGGAAACGCGCCACAAGCGCAGTCAGGTCCAGATGAATAAACTTCTTCGCCTTTGTTTGATGATCTTGGTGGCTGCGGCCGCCATGGGTCAAACGAGTATGGGTCAAACCAGCCCGTCCTCCTCAGATTCCAGCCAGCCCGATGCGAAGCCCGCCCAGTCGTCGCCCCGCAAGGTCGACAAGGCTGCCGCGTACTATCACTACACGCTGGCCCACATGTATGAGGAGATGGTTACCGCTTACGGCCGCAGCGACCTGGCCGTGAAAGCCGCCGAAGAATATCGCCTCGCTATCGAGGCCGATCCGTCCTCTGAATTCCTGACCTCCGCCCTCGCCGAACTTTACGTCAAGACCGGACGCATTGCCGACGCCGTCCGGGAAGCGCAAGACATCATCAAGCGTGATCCCAAAAACCTGGAGGCCCACAAGCTTCTTGGACGCATTTATCTCCGCTCCCTCGGCGATATGCCCGGCGGTTCCGGATCCGACAATATTTTGAAGCTGGCCATCGATCAGTACGAACAAATCGTCAAGCTCGATCCCGACAGCGTTGACGACCATCTCCTGCTTGGCCGACTGTACCGTCTGAGCAACGACATGCAGAAGGCGGAAGGTGAACTCAAGACCGCCATCAAGCTCGATCCCAGCTCCGAGGAAGCGGTCACTACACTGGCCATGCTTTACACGGACCAGGGCGATACCGGCCACGCCCTGAAGGTGCTCAGCTCGATTCCCGACTCCGCGCGCTCCGCTAAGCTCTACTCCGCGCTGGGCGCGGCCTACGAGCAGCGCAAAGATTACAAAGACGCCATCGATGCCTATAAGCACGCGATCGTGCTTGATCGCGACAACCTCGACGCAATTCGCGGGCTCGCCGAAAATCTTTTGAACGATGGCCAGCTCGAAGCCGCTCTCGAGCAATACAAAGTCATCGCCGACTCCAATCCCGAAGACGCGCAAACCTACGTTCGCATAGCCGAGATCTATCGCCGCCAGGGCAAGTACGACCAGGCGCTGGAAAATCTGAAGCGGGCCGACACCCTCGTCCCCGATACGATGGACGTTCCCTACAGCATGGCTGCGGTATACCAGGCGCAAGGCCGTTATGACGAGGCCATCAAGCTGCTGCAGGATCTGCTGAAGAAAACGGATAAGAGTGACGTTGGCACGAGCCAGGCGGACCGTAATAATCGCGCCATTTTCATCGAGCGGCTCGGCATGATCTACCGTGAGCAGGAAAACTACTCCGCCGCCGTTGATACCTTCCGCAAAATGCTGACCCTCGGCGATGAAAACGCCCGCAGCGGTTATCAGGAGATCATCGACACTTATCGCGAAGCCAAGCAGTGGCCGCAAGCCACCGCCGTCGCCAAAGAAGCGGTTCAGAAGATGCCCGACGACCGCGATCTCCGCATGGTCCTCGACGCGCAACTCGCCGACACGGGACAAGTCGATCAATCGGTCGCCGACATTCGCTCCATGCTCAAAGGCGGGCCCGAAGATCGTGAAGTCTACATTCGCCTCGCCATCATCTATACCCGCGCCAAGCGCTGGAGCGATGCCGAAGAAGCTCTCAGCAAGGCGGAACAACTCTCCACCAAAACTGATGACAAGGCCTATGTTTACTTCCTTCGCGGCGATTTCTACCAGCGCCAGAAAATGTACGACCAGGCCGAAGACCAGTTCCGCAAGGTTCTGGCCATAACTCCGCCTAGCGATCCGCAGGCCGCCGCTACCCTCAACTATCTCGGATACATGAATGCCGACCGCGGTGTGAAGCTCGAAGAGTCGCTCAATTACATCAAGCAGGCTCTCTCCTTTGAGCCCAACAACCCTGCTTACCTGGATTCGCTTGGCTGGGTGTACTTCAAGCTGGGTAAGTACGATCTCGCCGAAGACAACCTGAATAAGGCCTCGGCCCACATGGGATCCGATCCGACCGTGCAGGAGCATCTCGGCGACCTCTACCAGAAAACCGGCCGCCTCAAACTGGCCGCCGCTCACTGGGATCGCGCCGTCCAAGAATGGAATAAGACCGTTCCCGCCGAGCAGGACACCGACGCCTTCGCCAAAGTCCAACAAAAGCTGGACGCCGCGAAAGTAAAGCTAGCCAAAGAGGATTCCAACAAGCAGTAGTTTTTCGTAGCGCTGGCGTCCCGCCGGCTGTCCCGAGGGCCTCTCGCCCTCGGCGCCGACAGTAAAACCGCTCCGTCAGGGATGTCCGCGCGCCCCGAACGCCACGAAGTTAATTCAACAATGCTATCCTTCCCTCATGCTCGCCGCCTACGCGGTGCACGTCGAACACTCCCGCGGACGCCGCTTTCCTGAGCCTCACCACCCCTACCGCAACGACTTCCAGCGTGACCGCGACCGGGTTATCCACGCTCGCGCCTTCCGCCGCCTCGAAGCCAAGACGCAAGTCTTTACCCGCCGCTACAGCGACCACTTCCGCAATCGCCTCACCCACACCTTGGAGGTCTCCCAAATTTCCCGCACCATCGCCGGAGCCCTCAACCTCAACACCGACCTCGCCGAAGCTCTCGCGCTGGTTCACGATATCGGCCACCCTCCCTTCGGCCACAGCGGCGAGAAAGCTCTCGACGCCGCCATGCGCGAGCACGAACTTTTCTTCGACCACAATCTTCACGCCCTGCGCATCGTCGAAGATTTCGAACAGCGCTACGCTGCTTTCCCCGGCCTCAATCTGACTTTCGAAGTCCGCGAAGGCATCATCAAGCATTCCCACGACTACGATGCCGCCGAACATCCGGAACTTGCCGAATATATTCTCGACCGCCGTCCTCCGCTCGAAGCTCAGCTGATCGATCTCACCGACGAGATCGCTTACAACACCGCCGACCTCGACGACGGATACGAAGCCCACCTGCTCTCGCTCGATCAGATCCGCGAAGGCGTACCGGCATTCGACCGTTTCTTCCGTGAAGTCGAGCAGATCTATCCTCACGCTCCCAACAAGCTGAAATTCAACGAAGCCCTCAAACAAGTCCTCAACCGTTTTGTGGATGACTTAATCAAGACCACGCAGAAGCGCGTGGACGAATCCGGAGTTCGCACTCTGGACGACATCCGCAAACATTCCCAGCGCCTCGCGGCCTTCAGCCCCGAAGTCGAAGCCGACCGCAAGCAAAGCAAAGACTTCCTCTACGAAAATCTCTACTTCAGCCCCTCGTTAGCGGATGAAAAAGACGACGCGGAGCGCGTCGTGTCGGAACTGTTCGCCTTCTGGATGGACCATCCTGAATCGCTTCCGCACAACTACCAGGAAAAGTCGAAAGAAGAATCCCTCCCGCGCGTAATCTGCGACTACATCGCCGGCATGACCGACCACTTCATCTTCGAGCAATACGAAAAACACTGCGGCATTCGTTAGGCGAGGTTCATGTGGGGACAGCGAGTGAAGTCTATGCGGGGAGTAAGTGAAGTTTATGTGGGGACAGCCGCCCTCGGCTGTCCGCCGGGCGAAGCCCGGCTACCGGCCGCGTACGTAGCCCTGTCATCCTGAGCGAAGTTGCCGCCCGCAAAGCGGACGGCAACGTAGTCGAAGGATCCCTACCACCCATTTGTATGATCGCTCTTTTCGATCTTCTGGCTCGCCCCAGCCGCCACGGGGTACATGAACGCCATGGCCCGCTTGCGACAGTAGGGCCATGTCAGACGTAATCTTGTCCTCTACCAACAGTCTTCCTAGACTGTGAACATGAGTTTAGGCGCGGCAGCAATTCGCTCGGCCCGCGACTGGTCGCGTGCCCTCCGCCTTATTGTTGCGCTTTCTCTGGGAACCATCTTCACACTGTTGGTTTTCTGGCTGATGATGACCAACAAAGCGCCTTGGCAAATCAACGGCTTTCTTGCCCCGGGTGGGATTTTTGCGATAGTGCTGATGTTTATCGTTCGCCGGAACGGCGTTTGGTACGGTCTAACGCTGCTTGGAGCAAACGCCCTCTTCTATGGCGCACTGGCCCATCTTGTCCTCCGCATGATCCTTGGCCGAGTGTCCACGACGCCATCGCAGTAGCTGAGGCGAACTTTCGTTATTCGCGACAAATCTCCACAGCACTCATTGCCCCGAGTTCCGAGTAACTTGAATCAAGCTGTCCCTACCTTACCGCCCCGCCACCCCGGCCACCACATCAAACAAAATCCTCGGCCCCCGCCGCACTTCCTCCACTCGAATCCGCTCATCATTCCCGTGCTCGGTATTCCCCTCTTCATCGGTCGCCGTGTACGGATTAAACCCGTACGCCACGATCCCCAGCGGCCGGTAGCGCTGATTCTCCGTATATCCGCTGGTGATGTGCGGCACCACCGGCGTCCCCGGAAAATATTTTCCCGACACTTCGCGGATCGCCGCATACAGCGCATTGTCCGTCCCCGAATAATTCGCCACGCGGAACTCGGCGTTGAGCGGTTCGACCGTCACATTCGGATCGTTCACCACCCGCCGCACTGCCTCCAGCACGGCCTTCGGATCTCCTCCCGGCAGAATCCGCACGTCCAGGTTCGCCCACGCTTCGGCGGGAATCACATTCGTCTGCCCCGATCCTCCCATCATGGTGAGCGAGATCGTGTCGCGCAGCAGGAAGTTCAGCGACTCGTTTCGCTCCAACTGCTCCTGAAATTTTTTGTCCTCGATCGCCTTCTTCACATCGCGGTAGTAAACCGCTTCTTCCGACGGTTCATAAGGAGCCATGTCCCGCAGAAACTCATCCACCACCGGCAACACCCGCAATGGAGTCTGGTAGGCAATGATCCAGTTCAGCGCCCGCACCAGCCGGTTGGGCGCCGAGTCCGGATTCGGCCGCGAGGCATGTCCCGGAGTTCCGTGCGCCACCACGTGCAGCCAATCCGTGGTCTTCTCGCCCACATCGACGCCCACATACTTCACCTTTCCGCCTTCCAGCAAATTCTCGCCGCCCTCGTTGATCAGGAACTCGGCATTCTCCAGCAGATCGCGCTGGTGGTTGATGAACCAGTCCGTGCCCGTCCCATCCGCCTCTTCGTCCGACACCGCCAGAAAAATCACGTCGCGATCGAGCGCGATCTTCTCCCGCTTCAGCATGACCATCACAACTAATTGCGCCAGTCCTTCATCCTTCATGTCCTGCGCGCCGCGTCCCCAAATGTATCCATCCTTGATTTCGCCGCTGAACGGTGGCACCCGCCAGTGCGACGCATCGCTGGTCACCACATCCATATGGTTCAGCAAAATGATGGGCCGCTTCGCCTCGGCCGGGTGCCCCATTTCTCCCTGGTTTTGGGAGAAGTGGGGATTCTTTTCGTCCGCCGTTGCCGCCAACCGTGCCCACAAGTCCCCGCGCCCGGGCGTGTACTCGAACGTGCGATTCTCGATCCCTTCCTGATCGAGGATCTTCTTGTAAAACGCGATCGCCTTCATCTCGTTTCCCGGAGGATTCGTCGTATCGATCCGCAAATATTCCTGCATCCAGCTCACGGCCAGCTCGGAATACTGCTGCATGTGTCCGGCGGGAATTCGCGACGAGGGCAGACCCGACTCTGCGACCGCAGTCCGCACCGACAAAGTTAGAGAGCACAAAGTCAGCATAGTAACCAGCAGTAACTTGCCGCTCGTACCACCTCGATTACTCCGAATCCGACAGTTCAATTCCACGATTCCCCCTCGATGCACATTTTTGCGATGTTTCGCAGCTCCGATGTTTCAAAGCTATGGATAAGTCCATCGTTTTTCCGCTCGCCACACTCACCGCCGTACTCAATTTTCCACGCAGTTTTTATATCAGGTTTCCCAAAATTACCCTCCAATTGCGCCCGTCCCTATCTTTCCTCCAGCAGGGGAGCTACAATGTCCATAGCTGTCAATCATTTAGCCCTTCAACCCTGGAGCCAGATTTGGCATCCCACATGTAATAGACATGCCGGCGTCGCGTATCGGCGCCGAGAGTTTAAAGGCCAAACGCAGCGTCAGCGCAGGCCGGCTCAGCGAGTCCGCTGGCTTTCTTTACCGTTTCAGGGGACGCAATCTAAATTCAAAGCACGCCCAGGCGTGCTGGAGTGGAGCCCAAAACGCTCCCCCAAACTTGGAGGAAGTCATATATGAACCACCGTCTTGTCATTGCTCTGCCTCTAGCCGCGCTGCTCGCTCTGCCGGCGGTTGCGCAGTCTACCTCGTCTTCCCAGGATCAAAGCCAGCCTGCTGCCGCGCAGACTCAGTCGTCTGACACCGGCAACGCGACCGGCAAAGCTCCGCTCGCTGCCCCCTCTCGTGAGGGTTTCTGGGGACGCGTCAATCCTTTTGCCCGCAAAAAGTATGTACAGCGCCAGACCGAGCCCATCCGCGACCGCGTCAATGAGCTCGATGAGCTGACCTCCGCCAACAGCAAGCAGATCAAAGACACCGATCAGCGCGCCCAGGCTGGCATCAAGCTCGCCTCCGACAAGGCCAACGAAGCCGACCAGCATGCCATCGATGCCGGCAACAAGGCCACGCAGGCGCAGCAGTCCGCGCAGCAGGTCACCACCCGCGTCCAAACCGTCGAGACCGTGGTCAGCAACATCGACCAGTACAAGGCCTCGAACCAGACCGAAATCCGCTTCCGCCCCGGCCAGACCATGCTTAGCAAGAATGCCAAGGATGCTCTGGATCAGATGGCCGGTGGCGTCAAAGGACAGCGCGGCTACATCATCGAAGTGCAAGGCTTCTCGTCGGGCAGGGGACAGGCCGCTATCACCGTTTCCCAGAAGATGGCCGAATCCGTTGTGCGCTACCTCGTCCTGAACCACGACATCCCGGTCTACCGCATCTACCTCGTCGGAATGGGCAATGCCCCGCTTCCCTCGAGCGATGAGACCGCGAAGACGAAGCGCATCTCCGGTGGCCGCGTCGAGATCAGCCTGCTGAAGAACGATCTCGAACAGCTCTCCAGCAACAGCGCCGCGCCCATGAGCACCGACACGCAACAGCAACCGAAATAAGAAAAGCGGGGTCACCGGCAAATCGCCTGTGACGCCACCAGAGTCGTTCCGCCAAAAAGCCTCTCGCCAAGCGGGAGGCTTTTTGCATGTGGCCGAAACGTAGCGCCGGCGTCCCGCCGGCTGTAGCGGGGGCGTCTCGCCCGCGCATCCGCCAGCGCACAAAACACAGCCGGATTCCAAAACCGTCCGGCAAATCGATCGTGTCGTGAAGGGATCAGGATTGTTCCGTGCCACAAGAATCCCTCAGGATCCTACTTTTCGGTGATGGCGCAGCTTGAGGCGGAAGCAAAATCAAAACCACGAAGAACACAAACTCACCCGAAGGAACCCTCGGACAATGAATTCCTTCGTGATCCTTAGTGCCCTTCGTGGTGAAAGGTTTTCCGCCTAGCGCCAAATTGAGTCACTACCTGCTTTTCCACAGCCATCCCCGCCCCCACTGTGACGAACAACCTTTACCCACGTTCCAAAAAGCGCTCACACTGGCACCGTGCACGAATATTTCACAAAAAGGCTGCCAGCGAAGGTGGACACGCCCCATCAGCCGCATCTCGCTAACTCCTTATTCCGGAAGATTTTACCTGCAACCCTTTTATATTCAAGATTTTGCCGATCAAAATGTCCTCGTTTCTGCGTAAGTCCAATAAATCCAATATTTTACGGATTCGATACGAAAAATTACCGAACCCGTCCACGACAGCCGCGCGCAATGGCCCCCGGCTCGCTTTTTGGTTTATCTTTCTTGACGATGAAAACTAAGACTATTGACCGCGCACGCCTGAAGTCCCTGATGCAACGCGAACAGAAGAACTTTGTGGACGAGCGTCCAAAATCGAAGGCGCTCTTTGATCGAGCCAGCAAGTCGCTGCTGGCGGGCGTGCCCATGAACTGGATGGTGAAGTGGGCGGGAGCGTTTCCGCCGTTCGTGCGCGAGGCGCAGGGCGCGCATTTTTTCGACGTCGATGGACACCGCTACATCGACTTCTGCCTCGGCGATACTGGCGCGATGACCGGACATTCTCCGTTTGCCACTGTGAAAGCGGCCGAGGAGCAGATGCGGCGCGGCATCACGCTCATGCTTCCCGGAGAAGACGCGATTGTCGTCGCCGAGGAACTGCAGAACCGCTTCCGTCTTCCGTATTGGCAGTTTGCGCTCACCGCAACCGACGCGAACCGCTTTTCGATCCGGCTCGCCCGGCAGATCACCGGGCGTCCGAAGATTCTGGTGTTCAACTGGTGCTATCACGGCACGGTGGACGAAACGTTTATCACGCTGGGCGCAGATGGCAAGGCTGGGCCGCGGCCGGGAAACGTTGGGCCTCCGGTGAATCCGGCGGTCACAACAAAGGCTGTGGAGTTCAACGATGTGGACTCGCTGGAGGCAGCGCTGCTTTCGGACGATGTTGCCTGCGTGCTCGCCGAGCCGGCGATGACCAACGTCGGCATCGTGCATCCGGAGCCCGGATATCACAAGGCCCTCCGCGAACTCACAAGGGAACATGGCACGCTGCTGATCATCGACGAGACGCACACCATCTGCGCCGGGCCGGGCGGATACACGCGGGCAGAAAATCTGGATCCGGATGTGATTGTGTTCGGCAAGGCCATTGGCGCGGGCATTCCGGGTGCGGCGTACGGATTCTCGCAGGCAGTTGCCGATCGCATCATGGCCAAACAGGAACTGGAGAACTGCGACGTCGGCGGCATCGGAGGAACGCTCGCGGGCAACGCTCTGTCGCTGGCCGCGATGCGCGCCACGTTGTCCAAGGTCCTTACCAAAGAAGCGTTTGACCGGATGATCCCGATGGCCGAGCGCTGGACCGCAGGCGTCGCCAAGGCGATTTCCGATTCCGGATTGCCGTGGCATGTTACGCAGCTGGGATGCCGCGCCGAATATATGTTCGGACCGGAGCCCAAGACCGGTCAGCAGGCCCACGACGCGATGGATTTCGAACTGGAGCGCTTCATGCATCTTTACGCGATGAATCGCGGCATTCTGCTGACGCCGTTTCACAATATGGCGCTGATGTGTCCGCAGACGGAAGCGGAAGACGTAGACCGGCACACCAAGGTGTTTCGTGAGGCGGTGAAGGAACTGGCGGGGTAGATTCACAGCTTTGCCGAAAGGGTACGGTAACGCGCGGGCCGGTCATCCTGAGTGAAGCGCGCTCGAATGAGCGCGCGCAGTCGAAGGATCCCTACCCTAGAAGCAGATTGACGCTCGGAATGATGGGCCGCTCGGAGATAACAGCCGCGCTTCTGATAGTCTGTTTTCCTGCGCATGAGACGCTCCAGACTTTGGCTTTCGCTGGCTTCGTTTGTGCCGCTGATGTTCACAGCGTGCGCCACGATCGGGCCGCCACGGCCTCCATCGCTCGATCTACCCAAGCCTCCATCGGATCTGCGCGCTTCTCGAAAAGGCGAGAAGGTGACTCTCACCTGGACGATTCCCACCACGACAACCGACCGGCTGACGATTCACAGCGTAGGTCCGACACAAATCTGTCGAGGCCCGGCCGAGCTGAAAGCTTGCGGGACGCCGGCCGGCGAAGCCCCATCGCAGACCGGCTTGGCAGCGACGAAGTCCGTGAAGTCCTCGAAATCGGCGAATAAAGTACCCGCGTCCTACACCGACACACTTCCCGCGCAGATGCAGAGCAACGTGCCCGATGCCGTGATCACGTACGCGGTCGAAGTGCTGAATCACGACCGTCACGGCGCCGGACTTTCCAACCAGATCCGGGTTCCGCTGGTCCGCACGTTGCCACCGCCGTCAGACTTTCAAGCGGAAGTCAAGCGTGAGGGCCTTGTGCTGACTTGGGCTGGTGTGCCGTCCGCTGCGAGCAAGGAGCTGGCCATCCAGTACTCGTACCGCGTATACCGCACGCCAGAAGGCAGCGCGCAGGCGACGCTAGTGGGCGAGTTGCCGGCCAGCGCTGAACGTCATTTTTCGCTGACCGATTCCGAGATCGAGTGGCAGAAAACGTACATCTACCGCGCAGACACGGTGACGACGGTCCACGAAGCCAACAAACCTGAGGTGCAGGTGGAAGGCGACGACACGCCCGAGGTCAAGGTTTTCGCGAACGATGTTTTTCCTCCCGCCGTGCCTTCGGGCGTGCAGGCGGTATTCTCCGGGCCGGGCCAAAAACCGTTCATCGATCTGGTGTGGGCGCCGGTGAGCGATGCGGATCTTGCCGGATACAACATCTATCGCCATCAGGAAGGAACGCCGGCCGTCAAGTTGAATGCCGAGCCGGTCAAGACGCCGGCATACCGCGACGCCAGCGTCACGCCGGGGAGCCGGTATTTTTATTCTGTGTCCGCGGTAGATGTTCGCGGCAACGAGAGCGCGGCCTCAGAAGAAACCAGCGAAACTGTGCCGCAGTAGCCGCGGTTCATGTGGAGCGGGCACTCCTGCCCGCTAGCTCTTGCCGGCGCAGGCAAAGCGGGCAGGAGTGCCGCTCCACATACACTCACGCGGCTCGCCGCGCGGGGACAAACGATTTCCCGGCCCAAAAGATTTCGCGCGATTCTGTGACTCGTGTTTAGATAGGAAGCCATGAAATATTGTCGATTTCAATTCAACGGTGAAGCCCAGTACGGGCTGGTCGAGTCCGTGGGCGGACGCGCTTGCATTGTGCGCATCCTGCTCACGCCTCCCGAGGAAGCAGACGGAGACATGGAAGGCCTGCGCACGCGGCGGATCGAGGCGATCGCGCTGGAGGAGGCGGCATTGCTGCCTCCGGTGCGTCCGTCGAAAATTGTCTGCGTGGGGCGCAACTATCGCGAGCATGCGGCGGAGCTCGGGCACGAACGTCCCGAAGGAGCCGCTGATTTTTTTCAAGCCGACTTCGGCTTTGCTCTCGCCCGGAGGAACGGTCCGGCGCCCCCGGATTTCCGAGCGAGTCGATTATGAGGGAGAACTCGGCGTGGTGATCGGCAAGACTTGTTACCAGCCGGCCGCGGATGTGGACATTCGGCAATTCATTCTTGGATACACGTGCGTGAATGATGTGACGGCGCGCGATCTGCAAAATAAAGACGGCCAGTGGACGCGAGCCAAAGGCTTCGACACGTTCTGTCCGGTAGGTCCGGTGGTGACGGATGAGATTGATCCATGTTTCGGAGTGGGGGCGGGCGTGGGCGTGGAAACGCGCGTCAATGGCCAGGTGCGGCAGCAGGGCAACACGCGGGATTTCATCTTCTCGCTCGACGCGGTCATCCGGCACATTGCGCAGGCGATGACCTTGTTTCCCGGAGATCTGATTCCAAGCGGGACGCCGGCGGGCGTGGGTCCAGTGGTGGCTGGGGATGTGATGGAAGTGAGCGTGGAAGGCGTCGGGACGCTGAGGAATCCGGTTATAAACGAGTAACGCAGACGGCCTTATTGCAACCGGAAGCGTTCTTTCATCAGCCTCTGTAGGCGAGGCTTGTAGAGCAGATCGAAAGCCAGTTCTTTGTCGGGGAACATGGCGAGGGCGGCGCGCTTGGCTCCGGCGGCCAGCTCTGAGGCTTCTTCCACGGTGAGGTTGGGGTCCTGGCTGATGACGGACATCACCATGCTGATCATCAACTGCAGGCGGCGGATCTTGCGGGCTTCCTCTTCGCGTTCGCGGCAGGCCTCCCGCTCCGCTAACGGAAATTGCGATCCCTTCGCAGCCTGCTGAGGTAAGTTCATGGAGTCCCCTTTGCGTGTCTACCGGCCCAATCCATCCACAGTTTGGATGACACGACGCGTCTTTGCGTTGCGCGCCCTTGGTTAGGGCATTCTCTCGCAGACACGGCAGAAAGCAACTACCCGGAGGTGCCGGTTGAGGTTCATCCCGCAGTTCGTTGATGAAGATTCAGACATTGTTGGCGCGATCTGCGCGGCGCCTGAAAAGGTAAGCGTGAATCTGTGTCGTCCCTCCGGGACTCGGGCCGACTTCCCGCATCTACCCAGGGCTTACGCCCTAAGCTAAATTATGTCGCCGCTCCGCGGCTAAGTCTACTCTTCCCGGTGCTGTCGAAGTACGCGGCTAGAACGTCGCGCCGTTCCCGGTGCTGTCGAAGTGGGTTGGGCGCTTCGGTCGTCGCTCGGGAGCTAGGGAGAAGAGTAGAATCGGCTGTGCGGCGGGGATTCGGCCGGATGAAGCGAATCCAGAATTGGAGATCTCATGCCAGGAACCGCTCAAGACCAGCGGCGCACAGCCGCGCCCGGATCCTAACGAGAAATTGGTCAAGGTGTTCGACTCCGAGCAGGAATCGGAAGCCCTGATAGTGAAGGGACTGCTCGACTCAGCGGGCATCGACAACGATCTGACTTCGGCGTCGCTGGTGCAGGATGCGTTCCCGGGGCTGGGAGGAACGCTCATTCTGGTGCGGCAAGACGATGCGGCGGCGGCGCAAAAATTAATTGCCGAGTATCGTCAACCGGCATTCGACGACGACGAGACGGCTGAGATCGAGATTATTGAAGATCCGCCGGAGAAGCCGTGACTGAGTGACCGTCAAGCAGGAAGGTGACCGCGCCATTGAGATCGGTGCGGTAAACCCGCACTCCGGCTGCGCCCAAGCGGGCAAGAGTTTCCATTCGAGGCAATCCGAACGAGTTGCCTGTCCCCACCGAAATCAGGGCGAAGCGCGGTTTGGCGGTGGCCATCAGTTCGGGCGTGGTGGCGTTGGCGCTGCCATGGTGGCCGACCTTCAGCAAAGTCGCCTGGGGATGTTCGGTTTCCGCAATGTAGCGTTCCACTTTCTTTTCCGCATCTCCCTCCAACAGAATTGACGAATCGAGATAGCTGACGCGGAGAACCATGGAATCGTTGTTCTGCGGCCGGTCGCCGACCGGCCACTGGCGCGGCGGAAACAGCACGCGCACCGTCGCTCCGCCGAACGCGAACTCATCACCCTCCCAGTGGCGCACGACTTTGATCGAAAGAGAATTGGCGGTCGCGATTACGTTCTGCAGAGCCTGGCTCGGAGGCAGCAGGCCGACCCACAGCTCGCGGGGCCGAAAATTCTTCAGGACCGAAATCATTCCCTCCAATGTGATCAGAATGGCCGTGGGTGATGGCCACCGCGTCGAGATGCGAGATGCCGCGATTCCACAGATAGGGTGAGACGACATCTTCGCCGAAGTCGAGTTGGGATCCGCCGGGACCGATGGGGCCTCCGGCATCGATGAGCAAAGTGCGGCCCTGCGGTGTGACGAGGAAAATGGAATCGCCCTCGCCCACATCGATCGAAGTCATTTCGAGGACGCTCGGATGAACGCGCGGAGCGGGGGGAATGAGAGCAAGCACGAGCGATGCGGCGAGGATCGCCAAGATTCCGGCACTGGCCAGCCACCACCGGCGCCGTGCCATGAACATGGCGAATATCAGTGCGCCGGCAGCGCAGGCAATCACCGCAGCCGAGGGCATCGCGACGCGAAGATCGGCCAGGCGCAAGACTCCCAAGCCGCGCACCGTGCCGGTGATTCCGTGGAGGGCAAAGTTGGCGACCAGCCATGGGAGCCTGGCTAACCACGGCGACGCGGATCCGAGAAGCAGAGTCGCGATGGCGGCCGGCATCAGCAATTGCATCAGCGGGACGACGGACAGATTGGCGGGCAAGCCGACGGTTGTGGCGCGGTGAAAGTAATAAGCCATGGGCAAAGCCAAGCCCATCTGCATCACGGCGGAGATGAAGACGAGTTCGTAAGCCACCAGCAGAGAGCGGACTGTGATGAGAATCAGCCGGGGCGCCCAGATCTTTCCTACAAACCGGGCGAGGCGCGACGCTATGAGTTGCAGATCGACGCGGAATTGCGCGACCTTCGGGGGCAACATCGCGGCGTAATCGTTCGAGTCCCAATGGCGCAAAGCCTGCTTGTAGAGCTGAGACGTACGCTGCAGCACTGGCAGGCCGATCGCGGCAACGATCAAGACGCACACGAATGTCATTTGAAAGCTGGCGGTGAATAGCTGGCGGGGATCGAAGATCAGAAGCGTGAGCGCTGCGGCTCCGATGGCATTGACCATGGCGCGGTCGCGATAGAGCAAGCGCGTGCTCAAGTAAACGGCACACATGAGTGTGGCCCGCCAGACGGGCGCACCCACTTCGGTGATGAAGGCATAGCTTACGCAGAAGGCGATGGTCAGCAGTGTGGCTGGAATCTCGGCGAGGCGAAGGCGGCGCAGCGTCCAGAAAACCACGAAAGCGAGGATGCTGACGTTCATGCCAGAGACCACCAGAACGTGGTAAGTGCCGGAGCGCTGGAAATCGGTGCGGGTGTCGCGATCGATGAAGGCTTCTTCGCCGATGACCATGGCGTCGATCAGCGCGGCCTCGCGCGGCGGCCACAGTTCGTGCACTTTTGCGATGACGGCACGATGCAGGCGGCTGCGCCAGAAGGCGATGCGACTCCCGGAAAAGCCAGGGAGACGTTCGATATTGTCGATCTTGGCCGAGCCCAGGGCGGCGATGCCGCGATCGGCGAGATATCCCTGGTAGTCGAAGGCGCCAGGATTGCGGAAATTGTGCGGGCGCCTGAGTTTTGTGGAGACGCGGATGCGATCGCCGTAATGAAAGATTGGCATCGGAGAGATCGGAGCAGACCTGCTTATGCTGGCTTCTTCCGAAGCCGCGTCGTTCGGGCGCGGGCTGTAAATACTCAGGCGAATGCCGGAATGGACAGCTGCGGTCTGTCCGGTCGCGGTCTGCAGCGTTTCGGTCTCAACGTCGATGCTCTGCCGAATTTCGTTGAAGCCGCCTTCTTGCACGCGGCCGTCGCGGGTTACGTGAGCTGTAACCTGGAGTTCCTGGCGATCCGCATAGGGATCGATACTGGTGTCGAGTTTCTGGGAGCCGAGGCCCAATTGCATGTGGAGCGCGCCCACCAGGAAGAATGCCCCGAGAGCGAGCGCCCACGCCGGACGAGAACGGGGCGAGGTGAAGTACGCGGCGGCAGCGATGAAAGCCGTGGCCGCGATCACCCACCACAAGACGGGCCGCCACAGGTAGACTCCGGCTGTGACGCCGAGGCAATATGCCACGGCGGCCCAGAGCATGGGCTGGCGCGAGGCTTTGAAGCGAAACGCAGGCGGCGCAGCCGCAGTGGGAATCCCGTTCATGGACTCGAAGAAGTTGGCACCGAGGGCGAGACGCCCTCGGGACAGCCGGCAGAGCCTGCCCTGAGCGAAGTCGAAGGGATACCGGCGCTACTTTCCCCGAGCCATCGCCGCGTTCTCGTATGTTCATCGAGCCAGGTGCACAACCGTTTCCAGGTGGTAGGTTTGCGGAAACAAATCCACCAGGTGAAGCTGCTCGATGCGATAACCGTGCTCCAGCAGGATCAGCAGATCGCGCGCCAGAGTCGCGGGATCGCACGAGACATAGACCACGCGTGGCGCGCCCAAGGTCGCCAGCAATCGCGCCACGCGTTCTCCCAGGCCACTTCGGGGCGGGTCCACCACCGCTAGGTCGGGCGTATGAAGAATATGAGGGGGGACTGCGCCCTTCCCGACTCGCTCCCGATTTTCCGAACGGGCCAGGTACTGCTCCGCTGTGGCCTGGACTGCTTCTCCGTTCGAGATCAAATTGTAGGAAAGATCGGCTGAGGAAGTCTGTGACATCTCTACAGAAACGGTGTGATGAAAGTCACCAAGGGCTGTGGAAAACAGACCGGCCCCGGCATAGAGGTCGAGGGCGAGCTCGCCAGACTGGCCTTCGGTGACGATGCGAACGAGTTCGTCGGTCAGATGGCGGTTGGTTTGGAAGAATGACCCGGCGGTGATGCGATAGGCTGACTTCTGGGTCCGATATATCAGATGATCAGCGCCGACGGAGAGCAATCTTTCCGGCGGCCGCTTTGCGCCTGGGTTCGCAACTCGGAAGGCGACGACTCCGGCAATCTCAGGCATGGAGGCTTGCCAGTCCTCAGCCCAGGCGCGCACGGCCGCGCGTCGCGAATCGGGTGCGCAGGATACCTCGACCAGCATCCGAGAGTCCTCGGCATCGGCGAAGAATTCGACTTCGGCTACTCCAACTGGCACCTTCCCGGCGCGTCCGGATTGCCAAAGAGCTGCGATGCCGCGATTGATGAGCGGCGAACTGATGGGGCATTGTTCGACTGCAAGTAGTGCGTGCGAAGCGATCTTGAAATATCCGGCGGAGAACGTGGGCGCAGTCTGCACCTGCAGGCGCGAACGGTTGCGGTAGTTCCACGGAGGCGAGGGGTGAACCTGGATCTCAGAAGCCAATTCGAGCTTGGCGGTACGGCGGAAGGCTTCGCGCAAAATCTCTTGCTTGATTTCCAGTTGATGTTCGTAGGTGGAGTGCTGGTAATGGCAGCCTCCGCAGTGAGTGAAATACGGGCAGGCAGGCTCGATGCGCTGGGACGACGGCTCGACGATCGATTCGACCTGCGCGCGGGCGAAGCCGGACTTCTGCTGAGTGACGGTGGCTTCTACTTTTTCGCCAGTTAGAACGAAGGGGAGGAAAACCGCCTTGCCGCGGCCGCGCTCGTCGGCGGGAAGGTGGGCAAGACCGTCGCCGCCGTAGATCATTTTTTCGATGGTGAGGAGCAAGCTGTGATTCTAACTGAAGGAATCAGAGTGCCCGGCCTGCTGCCGCGCCAGAAGCCCACGCCCATTGGAAGTTGAATCCGCCGAGGTGGCCAGTCACGTCGACGACCTCGCCGATGAAGAACAGGCCAGGCACTTTGCGGCATTCCATGGTTTTGGCGGAGAGTTCGCCGGTGTCGACGCCGCCCGCGGTGACTTCCGCTTTTTCAAAACCTTCTGTCCCGGCGGGAGTGATGGTCCACTGGTGGGCTTGGTGCTCGAACCGGGCCAGTGCGGCGTTCGTCCAGGATGTGGGCGCGTGAAATTCCAGCCAGCGGTCTGCAAAGCGATGCGGCAAGTTCTGGCGCAACTCGGCGCGAAGAGTGGTGAGGGTGCGAGGCATCTTGGGATCGCGGAAGGTTGAGGTCAGGTCGGTTCCTGGAACGAGGTCGATGCGCAGCGGTTTCGATTTGTCCCAGTAAGAGGAAATTTGAAGAATGGCGGGGCCGCTGAGACCGCGATGTGTGATCAGCATCTTCTCGCGAAATTGCTGGCCGTTGCAGGAGGCAATGACCTCGGCGGAGACTCCGGCCAGGTCGCAGTAGCGGGCACGGTCTTCTTCTTGCAGCGCGAGCGGCACAAGGCCCGGGCGTGGGGGTTGAATGTTGAGGCCGAATTGCCGGGCGAGGCCGTAGCCGAACGAAGTCGCGCCGATCTTGGGGATCGATAACCCTCCGGTCGCAACCACGAGCGCGGGGACATGGAATTCTTCATTCGCGGTGCGGACGATGAAGCCGGCGTTGCGGCTGACTTCCTTGATATTCGCATTCAGGTGGATGCTCACTCCGGCGCTCCGGCATTCTTCCTCAAGCATAGCCACGATGGCGCGAGCCGACGAATCGCAAAAAAGCTGGCCCAGCGTCTTCTCGTGATAGGCGATGCCATGCTTCTCGACCAGAGCGATGAAGTCGGCGGGCGTGTAGCGCGCGAGCGCGGACTTCGCAAAATGCGGGTTGGCGGAGAGGAAATTTTCGGGACGGCAGTGCAGGTTGGTGAAATTGCAGCGCCCGCCACCGGAGATCAGGATCTTCTTGCCCAGGCGGTCGGCGCGTTCCAGCACGGCGATCCGTCGCCCACGCTTGCCGGCCTCGATGGCGCACATCAGTCCCGCGGCGCCGCCGCCGAGAATCAATGCGTCGAAGGTATGGATCGCAGGTGATGCCATGCGGATGGACCCGCTACAATCAGGAAGCCCGAGTCTGACTGCATGTTACACATCGGCATCGTCGCCTGCAGTACCGAAGGAGCCGCGCTCTGCTATCGCACGATTGCGCACGAGGGAGCACAGGCGCTCGGCCGGCACGACCATCCGGAGGTGTCGCTGCATTCGTTTTCGCTGGCGGCCTATATGAAGTTTGTGGAGGCCAATGACTGGGCGGGCGTGGCGGAACTGATGATGGCCTCGGCTGAGAAGCTGGCGAAAAGTGGGGCCGATTTTCTGATCTGTCCCGACAATACAATTCATCAGGCATTCGATCTGGTGGAGCACCGTTCGCCGCGGCCGTGGCTGCACATTGCGCGGGAAGTGGCCAAAGAGGCGCAGCGGCGCGGGTTGAAGCGGCTAGCGGTGCTGGGGACCAGGTACTTGATGGAAGGTCCGGTGTATCGCGAGGCGCTGAAGGCGGCGGGGATCGAGTACCGCATCCCAAGCGCGGTGGAGCGGGAGCGCATCAATCAAATCATTTTTGACGAATTAGTGAATGGGCAGTTTCTGCCGCGATCGCTGGCGTACTACGTGGAGGTGATCCGCGGGATGAAGGATGAAGCCTGCGACGGCGTTGTGCTGGGATGTACGGAGATCCCGCTGCTGGTGACGCCAGAGTCCTCGCCGCTGCCGACGCTCGATTCCACGCGGTTGCTGGCCCGCGCCGCGGTATGCAAGGCGGTTGAGGGATAGACCACCCTGCGGCATGCGTTTGGGAATTGTCGACATTCGGGATAACTTCGGGTGCGAGGGCAAGATGCCCTCGCGACAGCCAGGCGAGACGCCGGCGCTACGATCAGGCGCTACGATCGCGATGACGCATCGATTGAAATTTCGGCGGGTTGGGGATGGCCCGTATGCGATTGTGCGGCTGGGCCCTGACGCCTCTGTACCCGAGTGGGCGAGCAGGGGCGAGTTCACTTCCGTCACGCGCACGACAGAAGAATTGTCGATCGTTTGTCCTGCCAGCAATTTGCCTCGCGAGATCGACGCACAACATCACTGGATCTGCCTGAAGCTCGAAGGCCCTTTTCCGTTTTCGCAAACCGGGGTGCTGTTGTCGTTCATCGAACCGCTGTCGTCGAAAGGCATTCCCATCTTTGCCGTTTCGACCTACGACACCGATTACGTGTTGATCCAGGAAGAATGGGCGGGAGCGGCACTCAGCGCCCTGCAACATGCCGGCCACGAACTCTGGCCTCGTGACGAATCGTGGCGGAAATTCCTGCCGCCTGAGGCTTAAGCCACGTTTCTGACTACGCGGGATTTTTTACCGTTCGGTCTCACAATCGCGCCGAATGCTGGTGTTATGCGGTCAATCGCTGCTTCGGTATGTTGTAATAGAAGTAACTCAACCGAATGCCTTCAACTCTGACAACCTTGCGCCGCCGCGCCAAGGCCCTGCACCGCAACCTGCGCGGGGCGAAGATGGCCGCGCGGGCGCTGGCTTCGACCGACCATCCGTTGCTGGCGCACATTATTCCCATGCGCCGCTGCAACCTGGCGTGCACGTACTGCAACGAGTTCGACGATTTTTCGAAGCCGGTGCCGCTGGAAGAAATGTACCGGCGCATCGACAAGCTGGGCGCGCTGGGCACCGCGGTGGTGACGATCTCTGGCGGCGAGCCGCTGATGCATCCCGAACTCGACGACGTGATCGGTCGCATCCGCGCGAACGGCATGATCGCAGGACTGATCACGAATGGCTATTTGCTGGTGGCTGAGCGCATACAACGGCTGAATCGCGCCGGGCTCGAGTGGCTGCAGATTTCCATCGACAACGTGAATCCGGACGAGGTTTCGAAGAAGAGTCTGAAGGTGCTCGACAAAAAGCTGCAACTGCTGGCCGAGCATGCCGACTTTCACATCAATATCAATTCGGTTGTGGGCGGGGGAATTACTCATCCGCAGGATGCCTTGGTGATCGGGAAGCGAGCCGTAGAACTCGGCTTCACATCCACGATCGGCATCATCCACGACGGCGGCGGGCAATTGCAGCCGCTGAACGACGAGGAGCGGCGCATTTATCACGAGATGCAGGCGCTCGAGAAAAGCAGCTTCACGCGCGTGAACGCGTTTCAGGACAACATCGCCAAGGGCTTGCCCAATGACTGGCGATGCCGCGCGGGAGCGCGTTACCTCTACATCTGCGAAAACGGGCTGGTGCACTACTGTTCGCAGCAGCGCGGCTATCCCGGAGTTCCGCTGGAGAGCTACACGCGCGAAGACTTGCGCCGCGAGTATCTGACTGAAAAAGGATGCGCGCCGAACTGCACGGTTTCGTGCGTGCACCAGGTTTCCATCTTCGATTCGTGGCGGGCGCCGCAACAGCCGGCGATGCCACCCTCGGCAACGACGCCGGCCGACGATCTGGTGCAAATCCGATAGCGACCGCTACTTCTTCGGCTGAGCTGTGGGCGGCAGCAGGCCGTTCAGGCGCAGGTACATTGCGGCCGAACTGTAGTGGTCGGCCCAGTCGTTGGTAAGCGCGATGAGCGCGAAGGCGCGCGATCCCTTGCGGCCGCCGAAGAGTTCGACTTCATCTCCAAGCTTGGAATCGTCGACTTTGCCCAGGGCTGTCGTGCAGAAATCGAAGCTCGCCTGCAGCGCCGCCACCAGCTTGTCCTTACCGTCGGATTCCTTGAGCGGCACCGGAGGCTTGACCGCGGGTATGTCTCCGATGTGGGAGCAAAGGTAATTGTTCGACTCGATGATGTGCAGAACCAGGTGTCCGAAGGTAATCTGCTGCTCGGTGGGCTTATATCCGAATTTATCGGCGGGCATCTCCTCAACCGCCGCGACAAGGTTCTTCTGTTGCCGGGGAAGAATCTGCTTGGCCACGGATGTGACCGGATTCTTGTCCTGGGCTAGGACTGCGGTTGCGGCAAAGAGCAGAAAAAGTCCAATTGTGCGCTTCATAAGATCCTCTCGTTCTGGCGAATCGGGCGTTGAGTGCATTCTACTCATGGGTGCGCTCGCGAATCCAGTTGGATGGTTCCGGTTTTGTGCAGTTCCGGCGTGGAATCTGCCGAGTCGGCGCTGGTTGGCCGGGTAGGCTGAACTCCCACAACGCTAAGATGGACTGCGATGCTGAACGCTACGCCCATTGATATTGCGGTTCTGATCGTCGAACTGGCTCCGGCGGCGGCCTTTGGCTTCGCGGGCGAACAGGTCGCGCGATGGATGAGCCGCTGGCCGGTTGCCGTGCGAATCGCCGCTCCCGCGCTGTTTGTCCTGCCGTATGTGATTCTCGCCGAGGCGCACCATATGTTCCGCATGGAGTGGCTTGGGTTGTATGCCGCTCTTCCGGTGGTGATGGCCTGGCTAATGACGGAGGCGGCGGCGGCTGATCCGGAACAGCGCGGCAACTGGCGGGACGCGCTGCTTCTTCTCACGCTGGGGCTGGCCGTCGATCTGCGCTGGTTCGACGTGGCGTGGCCCTCCGGCCTGCGCGGCCTGGGCAATATGCTGCTGGTCGATGCCGGCCTGTATGCGTTCCTTGGAATTCGCCGATTGAGCGGGGCGGGATTCGATTTTCACCTGCGCTGGAGCGATTGGAAGACCGGGTTGCGCGAGTTCCTGTTCTTCGCCCCGGCGGTATTGATCCTGGGCATCACGCTGGGATTTATACATCCTCACGCCAACGTGCCTGGTTTTGCCAAGGTGATTCTGACGTGGGTTGGGATTTTTGTTTTCGTCGCGGTACCGGAAGAGCTTTTCTTTCGCGCCTGGGTGCAGAATCTGCTGGAACGTCGTATCGGTCGAAAGGGCGCGTTGCTCGTCGCGTCCATTCTGTTCGGGCTCTCGCATTTCAACAAGCGATCGGCACACTTCAACTGGCGTTACGTGTTGCTGGCAACGATCGCCGGAATTTTCTACGGCCGCGCCTGGCGCCAGCAGAGAAGAGTTCCCGCTTCGACGATCACCCACACCACGGTTGATTGGCTGTGGACGTGGTGGTTCTGAAAACCTGGTAGTGGGTGACTTCGAATTTTGGATATCGCCTATCGAGGGCTCATCCCGAAAGGCGGCGCCTTTCAGCCGGCTGAGGGATCTCATTTCCTCTGACTTCGTGGATCGGAGATCCCTCCCTCCGCCTGAAAAGCGGCTCTGGTCGGGATGACGCCTCCCAAAAATCTCGCGCTGTAAAAATGAAACTGATCCACTACTGAAAACTTGGGGGTGGTTTCCGGCGGGCGCGACCCTCAAACCCTCGGATGATAGTGCCAGTATCCCAAGCCCACGCGCATGTGATGCAGAAGGGAGTCGGGGACGCAGACCGCGAAGCAGAGTCCGAGCAGTCCCTGGGTCAAGCCGAGTATGTAGAGATTGCGGTAGCGGCGGAAAAGCAGGCATGAAACGACTCCCCAGACCAGGGTTGCGGCCGCGAGCGCAAGATTGGGCAGGTGTGCCAGGGAAAACAAAATGGCGGCAACGGCGATGGCTGCGTCACTGCTCAGAAGGCGCGTAAGGCGCGGCATGAAGTAATCCTGCATGAGGAATTGCTGATACATCGTCCACAGGACGTATCCACCGCAGTGGGCAAAGTCGGCCTGGTAGAGTGCGTGGAAGGTTCCGGCACCCCGAGCCAGGACAGATGCCCAGAATCGAGAGGGCAAGCGCTGCCGGGAAAATCCAGAGAGAAGCGACGAGTCCGCGGAGACCGAGGCCCAGATCGTTCAAGCCTGGCCGCCGCCAAAGAACCATGACCAATGGGGCCAGCAAAGCGATGGGGCCGAAAATGAGTTGCTCGTGGGTGGGCAGCCACAGGATGACCATGATGCCGGTGAATCCCGCGACCAGTTCCGCTAAGTCCCGCACAGAAGTGGAGGCGCGGGGAACGGTCAACGGATACGGCGCTGAATGGCTAGTGGCCAAAGAAAGGGCTCCTCAAAAGACCGTAAGAATACCGGAGAACAAAATTGGTTGCAAAATCTTAGCTGATGCGGGCTCGGAAATTCAGACAGAAAGTTGCGGAGTCGCGGCCATCAGGCTGCGCGTATAGGCATCGGTGGGACGGTTGGTGATTTGCTCGGTGTCGCCCACCTCGATGAGCTTTCCCCGGTGCATGACCGCAATGCGCGTCGCAAGATAGCGGACCACGGGCATGGAGTGCGAGATGAAGAGATAGGTCAGGCCAAAATCGCGCTGGAGTTGCGCTAGCAGATTCACGATTTGCGCGCCGACGCTGACGTCGAGCGCGGAGACGGGCTCATCGCACACGATGAACCTGGGCCGCAAAGCCAAGGCGCGTGCAATGCCGATGCGCTGGCGCTGTCCTCCCGAGAACTCGTGCGGATAGCGAGTGCGCGCGGATTCGTCGAGGCCGACGGCGCGCAGGAGTTCGGAAACCCGCGAGCGCATGTCGAGCCGCGCTCGACCGGACAGCCGAGGGCGGCTGTCCCCACATGAAACCGGGTGAATGATCAGCGGCTCGGCGATGATGTCTTCCACGCGAAAGCGGGGATCGAGCGAGGCGAAGGGATCCTGAAAGACGATCTGCAAGTCGCGGCGCAGTTTGCGCATCTCGCCGCGGCTGATGCTCACCAGGTCCCTGCCCTCGTAAAGAATGGATCCCGAGGTGGGCTCGATCAGTCGCAAGATCAATCGGCCGAGGGTGCTCTTGCCGGAGCCGGATTCGCCCACCAGCCCCAGCGTTTCACCGGCGTGAATCTCCAGAGAAACGTCATCGACGGCGCGGACTTCCCCGCGAGACTTGCCGGCAAAGGGCGAGTCGCTGTGAGGAAAAACCTTGGACAGGTTGCGGATCTCGAAAAGGGGCATCGGCGTTTCCTGAGAGTTTTGTCATCCTGTCTCTAACGACGTTGTACTCTGTCAAGCGAATTTTGCCCACACTCCGGCGTGGACGCTTTGGGTGTTACAAAAGCGCCATTTCGCTCTCGTAGAACGTTTTTGATGTCCAGACCAAGCTCGTCACTCGATTCAATCTTGCAGCGGGACCTCAGGTCCCACCATCCATCTCTTCGGTACTTGCGCCCACGATTATTCACTTCGATCTCCCTGACGCTTCAGGGAGGCAGGCTGCCCACTCAAGCGCTCGGCTCCGTTACTGGCCGGCCACAGAATGACTCGGGCTCACCTGCATGACGGCCTGACAGAGTTGCGCGTACGTCCAGTCTTCGCGCAACATCAGGTACAACCGCGTGGCCAATTTTCTGGCCACGGCCACCTTGGCGAGGCTGCGATTCTTGCGCACCGCCAGGCGGCGATAGAAGCGTTTCAGTTGCGGATCGTAACGCGCCGCCGTCTGTCCCGCTTCCACCAGCAAAAAGCGCAGAAACGAACTGCCCTGTTTGCTGATCCTGCCCAGCCGCTGTTTTCCGCCGCTGGAATCTTCGCTCGGAATCAGGCCAAAATAACTGCCCACTTGCTTGCCCGATTCGAATCGTTCCGCCGGCCCCAGGGTCAGCACCATGGCCAACGCCGTCACCGGTCCCACTCCTGGATGCGTCATCAGCCGCACCGCCTCCGGCCGCTGCCGCGCTTCTTCCCAGACTCGCCGGTCCAGCTCGACGATTTCCGCTTCCAGCCCGTCCAGCGCTTCCAGCAACCGCTTGCGCCGCTCGGCCGCGTAGGGCAGCAAGGGCAACTGCTCCAACTCCGCGCGCCCTGCTTTGCTCCACAGCTTGCGTTTTTTCTGCACCCCGTGACTCAGCGCCATGGCCTGCAGCTGATTCTTCGTACGGGTCCGCGCTTGCACTTGCTTGTGGCGATGCACCAGCAACTGCCGCACGTCCCGCACCTGCAGACTCGGCACCCAGATCCGCGGAAACCGGTCCTGCCGCAACAACTCCAGCAGATGCTCCGCGTCCCTCCGGTCGGTCTTCTGCTTGCGCACCACCGCGGCCCGGATCTTGGCGGCGTCGCCGAACCACAACTCGAAGCCCAACTCCGCCAGCAGCCGCTCGAACCACGGATAGTGCCCGCAAGCCTCCATCCCCACCCGCACTTCCTGGCCCGCCAGCGACCGGTAAAACTGCTCCGCCTCGGCACGGTGCTGTAACCGCTTTTCTTGAATCTCTCCCGTTCGATTGTCAAAGATCGCGACCTGCTGAAACCCAGGATGGAAATCGCATCCTATAATCAACATGACGTTGGCTCCTCTCACGAGCCTTGGTCTTGGTTCATCGCATACCAATCTACTCGCGACGGGCCAACGTCGTTATGCAATCAAGCGGAGCGTGATCGTCCAAAGGACGGTCATGCGAAGTCGAAGGATCCCTGCAAAGCATTCGGTCCCGGAAGGCGCTGCGATGCGTTCTCCGCGCTACCTACTCTTCCTCTTCCTTCACTTCACCCCGCTCCGCCTTCGCCTTCTCAATGATCTTCTCCTGCAGTTGCCCCGGCACAACATCGTAGTGATGCATTTCCATGTTGAAGCTGCCGCGGCCCTGGGTCATCGAGGTCAACTCCACCCCGTAGGTCAGCATTTCGGCCATGGGCACTTCGGCTTTCACTACCGTGTTGCCGCCCTTGTTGTCCATGCCTTGAATGCGTCCGCGCCGGCTGTTCAGATCTCCCATGATCGACCCCGCAAAGTCGTCGGGCACGGTGATCTCAACCGCCATGATGGGTTCAAGGATCGTCGGCTTGGCGGTCTCCATGGCCTTCTTGAAGGCAATGCGGCCGGCCATCTGGAATGACAGATCATTCGAATCCACATCGTGATACGAACCGTCGTAGAGCACAACTCTGAAATCGACGACCGGAAATCCCGCCAGATACCCGCGCGCGGCGGCATCCTTGATTCCCTTTTCCACCGCCGGTATGTAATTCTTCGGAATCGCTCCGCCGAAAATGTCGTTGACGAATTCGAACTCTCCGCCTCGCGGCAGCGGCTCCATCTTGATCTTGCAGTCGCCGTACTGCCCGTGTCCGCCGGTCTGCTTCTTGTGCCGCCCCTGCACGTCGGCCTTGCCGCGAATGGTCTCGCGGTACGGCACCTTTGGAGCCTTCAGATTGACCTGCGTGTTGTAGCGCTTCTTCAGCTTCGAAACCGTGACCTCGATGTGCTGCTGCCCGGTTCCCGCAATCAGAAATTCCTTGGTCTGCGGATCGCGGAAGAAGCGCAACATGGCATCCTCTTCCATGAGCTTGTGCAGGCCCGGACCCAGCTTGTCTTCGTCGGCGCGGCTCTTGGGCTCGATGGCAAACGTGATCGCCGGCTCGGGCAGCTTGACCCGCGGATATTGAATCGGAGCCGCCTTGTCGCCCAGCGTATCGCCCGTCAACGTATCCTTCAGTTTTGCCACTGCCCCGATGTCGCCCGCGTGCAGCTCGTTGATCGGAATCGCCGTCTTGCCCTGCATCGTCGAGATGTGCGCAAATTTCTCCGGCACATTGCGGCTGAAGTTCTGCAGAGTCGCCTCATTCTTCAGCACGCCCGAGAACACTTTGAAATACGTAATGCGCCCGGCAAACGCATCGGAAACCGTCTTGAACACATACAAGGAAACTGGCTCCGCGTCGGTTTCGTGACGCTTGGGGCCATCTCCGTTCGCGCCGGATTCGCCCTGCACCCACTCGTGCTCGGAGGGCGCCGGAGTGTAATCCACGATGAAATCCATCACCCGGTCGGCGCCAATGTTTCCCAGGCCCGAGCTGAAGATGACCGGGAAAATTTTGTCTTCGCGGATGGCATTGTGCAGCGCCGGAATCAGATCTTCCTCTCCCAGCGTTCCGGCCTCGAAGAACTTCTCCATCAGCTTGTCGTCGCCTTCCGCTACCAGTTCCACCAGCCGTTCGTGCGCCGCCAGCGCCTGATCTTTCAAGTTGGCGGGAATCTCCGTCTCGTTCCCCTTGCCGTTGCCGCCCATTTCGTAGGTGTAGGCCTTCATGCGGACCAGGTCGATTACGCCCGACAAACTCTTCTCCGCTCCAATGGGCAACTCGATCGGGATCACATCCCGCCCGAACGCGGTCGTCAGCGACTCCAGCACGCGCTCCGCATTCGCGCGATCGCGGTCCATGCGATTCACCACGATCAGCCGCGGCGTCTTGTATTCTTCGCAGTAATTCCATACCCGCTGGGTCACCACTTCCACGCCGGCCACGCCATCGACCACCACGATCGCCGCATCGACCACCGGCAGCACCATCTTGGCCTCATGCACGAACATGCTGAAGCCCGGCGTGTCGAGCACATTGATCTTCGTCTTGCCCCACTCCACTACAGCCAGGCCGGTCGTAATCGACATCTTGCGGGCAATTTCTTCCTCGTCGTAGTCGGTGGTGGACGACGCCGTCGTCCACGCGTCCCAGGCGCTGGGTCGCACCCGCGGTGTACAGCATGGCCGATACCAGCGTCGTCTTGCCCGCGTGGCCGTGACCGACCAACGCGACATTCCTCAGGTTTTCTCCGGAATAGACTTTCAAGTTGGGCTCCTTCAGGCAGGCGTGGGAAGGAACGGCCCATGAAGAGGATGAGGACAGTAACGGGGCCAACCCGGCGTGTTCAGTCCAACCCACCCGCCAAAACCTAGGATGCTACCACGCGGAAGACAGCCGCAACAACCGGACCGGCAATGTGGGGCGGACGCAGCTTGCCCTGAGCGGAGTCGAAGGGTCCGCCCCGCGAGCAGAGCGAGCGCCTCGGCACTCCGGGATCGGCTCAGCCCTTAGCTTAAGTGATGCGCCTTATAGCCGCCGAGCCCTTGCCCAGCGTACAGCCACTCGTAGTATCATCCTCTCCGCATGCTCGGCAACCGCACCAGCGAACAGTGGATTGCGCAATATTCCAGCAGCCACCAGCATCCGGTGAACCGGCTCTGCCATACTTTCGGAATCCCCACCATCCTGGTTTCCGTCGCTGTTTTCCTGGCCGCATTTTTCTACCATCGCTTGTGGCTGGTTGCGCTCGCGCTCTTCGTCGCCGGATGGGTCCTTCAATTCGTCGGCCACGCTTTTGAAGGCAAGCCGCCCGAGTTTTTCAGCGACTGGCGATTCCTGTTCGTCGGCGTCCGCTGGTGGTGGGCCAAAATCAACGGGCGAGCCTAACCAGATCGAGCTGTCCCACGGGGGTGCTCCGCAGGGGGTGCCCCATCCTTCTCGCGCGGTTTGTGCGCGAGAGAGCCTGCCTGAGCGAAGTCGAAGGGGTGGGGAATTTGACTTCCCGTCAAAGCTGCAAATGTCTCGCCCGTGTCACGTAAGCCTTGCGTCCGAGCGACACCCTGTTCTATGCTGACCTCACCTTTGGGGTTCTGATTCAAAGAACAGCATGCAGCGTTGCACCGCACGATTTCTGCTGTTACTGGCGCTTGTCGGAACATTCCTTCCGCTCGCGCTCTCCGGCACGACTCCGCCCGCGCACGCCTGCTGCCTGCGAAAAGCGCATCACTGTCACAGCACCTCTGAATCGGAACAACGCACCGTCAGCGGCACAAGTTGCTGCAGTCACGATTGCTGCCGCGGCGTAACCACATCCCAAACCGCGCATCCCAAGCCCGCGATAGCGGCCATCGCCCACCAGTTTGCGGCGACTCGCCGCGCCGAATCGACTCCCGCTGCTCCGCGCGCCGACTTCCTCTCCTTCGCCTCCACTCGCGCTCCCCCGAGCATCTCTATCGCCTGAACGGTTTCGCGACTTGCTTCGTACCAAGTCCGGCGTAGGGCGCCATTGGCCCGTTGCCCGTTGAGCTTTCGCTCGACCGGACGGTCCCCGGACTTGCCCTGAGCTTGTCGGACGAGCGGCTGTCCCACGTAATTCATAGGGATCAGGCCCTTCACCGGGGCATCGGAGACTTTATGCGCTTCACTCGCATTGCGCTCTGCTTGGCATTCTTCTCAATCTCGTCTCTGGCTGCTTTCGCCAACGTCTACGGCGCCGTTCGCGGCGTTGTGCACGACCCGCAGCATCGCCCCGTGCAGGGAGCCATGGTGATGCTCAAACCGAAATCGTCGGACGTGGGAAAATCCGTCAACACCGACGCCAATGGAGAATTTCAGTTCAACGGCGTGGATCTAGGCGACTACACCGTCAGCGTGGCCAGCCCAGGCTTCGCGCAGGCTGCGCAGGATGTCACTGTCATCTCGGGCACGGTGCCTGTCCTCCACTTCCAGTTGCGCATCGCCACGGAAAAGGAGAATGTCACCGTCTCCGCCGCGTCCGCTGTCGTGCCCACCGACTCGGCGACTCCGGTCACGCTGGTCGACAAACTCGACATTGCCCGCACTCCTGGCGCCGACCGCACCAATAGTCTCGCCATGATTACCGATTACGTGCCGGGTTCCTACGTCACGCACGACATGCTGCACATCCGCGGCGGACATCAGACCCAGTGGCTGCTCGACGGCGTCCCCATCATCAATACCGCCATCGCGCAAAACGTCGCACCCCAGTTTGATCCCAAGGATCTGGAATACGTCGAAGTAAATCGCGGCAGCTATGGCGCGGAGTTCGGAGACAGAACCTATGGAGTCTTTAACGTCGTTCCCCGCACCGGCTTCGACCGCAACAAAGAGGCCGAGCTTGTCCTCAGCGCCGGCAATTTCTATCAAACGAATGACGCATTCAGCTTTGGTAGCCATACCCCACGCTTCGCCTACTACGCCAGCGTTAACGGAAATCGCAGCAATCTCGGGTTGCAAACCCCGGTTCCGCAGGTCGTGCACGACGCCGTCAATGGCTTCGGCGGCTTCGGATCGTTCATCTTCAACGCCACCTCGTCCGACCAGCTTCGCCTCATGACTTCGGCGCGCCGCGACTATTTTCAGGTGCCCTACGATCCCAATCCCAACGACATCGAGAACGGATCGATCCCGGCGAACGGTTTCAGCCCGCAATATCCCAGCATCGGCCTGCGCGACAGCGAACATGAGCTTGACGCCGGAGCCTTGTTCACCTGGGTGCACACCTTCAATACGCACCTGCTGACCACGGTTTCGCCTTTCTACCATTACAACAGCGGCGACTATGGCAGTCTGCCCACGGACAATCCCGTGGCCAGCACGGAAAACCGCAGCTCGGCCTACGTTGGAGGTCAGGCCAGCTTCGCCGCCAATTACAAAAAGAACGACCTGCAGGCTGGCTTTCTCAGCTTCTACCAGAGCGATAGCCAGTTTTTCGGAGCCGTCTTCAACCCGCTTAGTTACAGCCCCGTGCCTTCGCCAGTCGCCGACTCCGAACATCCCACCGCGAATCTCGAAACGTTCTACATCGACGACAAGTTCACGCCCTTTCCCTGGATCACCCTTTCCGCGGGCATGCGTCCCACGCGCTTCTCCGAGAGGAGATTTCGCCGTGACTGCGGCCGCACCACCGGTGGAAGAGTCGGCCATCCAGCCGCGCTTCGGCGCCACCGTCACCGTCCCCAAGCTGCGTTGGACCTTCCGCGCTTTCTATGGGCACTACTATCAGGCACCACCAATTGAGACCGTCTCCGGCCCGGCGCTGATCAATTACACCGGCCAGCAAGGCCTGGGATTTGCCACGCTCCACGGCGAACGCGACGAAGAGCATCAATTCGGCGTCGCCATCCCTTTTCGGGGATGGGTTCTTGACGCCGATAACTTCAAGACCAACGCCAGCAATTTTCTCGATCACAACAACATCGGCGCTTCCAGCATCTTCTTTCCGATCACCGTCTCGCAAGCCGTGATTCGCGGCTGGGAGCTGACGCTTCGTTCTCCGCGATTTGCCCACCGCGGCCAGCTGCACCTCGCTTACTCCAACCAGATTGCCGAAGGCAGCGGCACCGTCACCGGCGGTCTCACTGACTTTTCTTTCTCTCCCGGCCTCAGCCCGCTTGACCACGATCAGCGCAACACACTCAATGCGGGCGGCGATGTCTCCCTGCCCAGGCGCGCCTACGTCTCCGCCAACGTCTACTACGGCTCGGGATTTACCAATGCTTTCCCCGGCGCGCCTTATCCTGGCAACTATTTGCCGCAGCACACTACGTTCGATCTCTCTTTGGGAAGGACTTCGGAGAACGTTTCTACGGCTTCTCTAACGGCACTTAACGTTGCCAATCGCCGCGTCGAGTACGACAACAGCCTCACCTTCGGCGGATTCCACTGGGACAATCCCCGCGAAATCTACGTCGAGTTCCGCTATCGCTTCCATTACTAACGAGACAAACATAACCACGCGGCGAAGAGGTTTCCGGGGAAAAGTGGTGTCTCAGTTTGAAATCCAGAACTGTTCAGGGTCATCCCGAGCGGAGCCGCTTTTCAGGCGGAGGGAGGGATCTCCCACCCACGAAGTCCGAGGGAAGGAGATCCCTCAGCCGGCTGAAATGCGCCGGCTTTCGGGATGACCCTCGATGAGCGATATCCGAAATTCGAAGTGACGCACAATCGGGCAAATGATCCTCGCGGAGAAACTGCGCCCGTTGGTAAGGTTTCATCCCCGCGCAAGTTTCTCTCTCAGCAACTCCTCCACATCTCCCATCTTTTCTCCCAGCAGATTCAGTTTCCGCGCCAGCCCCTGGATTTCCGCTTCCGCCCTGCGGTTCACGTCGAAATCCAGTTCGCCGCGCAGACGGTCTTTGGTGTCCTGCCGGTTCTGGCTCATCATGATAATCGGCGCCTGCACCGCCGCCAGCATCGACAGAAACAGGTTGAGCAGAATATACGGATAAGGATCCCAGGCCTGCTTGCCCAGCAGCGCGTCAATCGTCATATACACCGCGAGCGCGACGCTGAATGCAATGATGAATGTCCACGATCCGCCAAAGCCCGCGACCGCATCCGCGATGCGCTCGCCGAACGTGGCGTCCTTCTCAATCACCTCGTTCGGATGCCGGTTGGCCCGCAGCCGCACAAGTTGCTGCGAAGCATGAAACTGCCTGCCCAGCACGCGCAGCATGTCCATGGCCGCGAGCGGCTTGCGCTCGAGCAGCACCGCAATATCGTTGCGCGTCACTTCCAGGCACACCGCCTCGTCGATCGCCGACGCCTCGGTCTGGTGCGGAGTCTGCTCCAGCATGGAAGCGAATCCGAAGAACTCGCCATGCGACGGCTCGTCGACCACGACTTCCTGCTGGTCCTGGTCGACCGTCGCCACCCGCACCCGTCCCGACACCACCACGTAGGCCTGCCCGCCCGAGTCGCCCATTTTGTAAATGCGCTGCCGCGGCAAGAAAGTTTTCAGCCGCACCTGTCCAGCTAACACGGCGGTTTCCTCTTCATCCAGCGACGCAAACAGCGGAACATGTTTCAGCACTTCAGGATTGCATGACATTGGACGCCTCTCCCCGTGAAATCCAGCCCGCGTAGAATGTCACAATGCACGCAGGCAAACAATCGCCATCCGCGCGCCTGGTTGTTGGCCGAGTACATTTCATATTGTGTGAGCAGTGAGAAACGCGCTAGAGGGCCTGGGTCGTATGCGTGAGAACCGGGTCCCAAGGGCGAAGATGGAGTAAGCCCCACCAACGGCACTCGATTCACGGCGAAGATTCCGTAACCCCCTTCCCCTGCACCCCCTCCCCAAAACCCGGACCAAAATCTGTCAACTATGTCCCCGGTCTAAACTGTCAACCATGTGCCCGGCTGGACAGTGAAGAAAGAGAAAGCCCCACAGGGGGCGAAAGAATCCCCCGCATCCCGTAGGGCTGCCTGAACCGCATTACCAAAGTCCCATCCCTTCCCGCACTTACCATTCCCCTCCCCCATCAACGAAGATGAGAAGGATTAACCAGCTCTCATCTCCCCCAGATCGAGAACTCTCGTGAAAATTCCGTCTCTTGCCATCCTTCTTTTCGCCGCCGCCGCCGCGGCCCACGCGCAGACCACCGCGCCCGCACTTCCATCCACCTCCGCGAGCGTACCCACGCCCACGATCTCGCGCACCATCAAGGCCATGCATTACAACCTGCGCGGCGGATCGCTCAAGATCGATTTCCAGGGAAGCGACCTGATGCAGCGCGCCGCCGGCGAAGCCAAGGTCGAAGGCAAGAAAACCAACTTCGAAATTGAGGCCAAATTCCAGGGCTTCGAAGACGCCACCAAGTTCGGCCTCGAATACCTCACTTATGTCCTCTGGGCCGTCTCGCCCCAGGGACGTCCCGTCAATCTCGGCGAGCTTACCCTCGATCATCACGGCAACGCGCAGGTCAAAGCCTTCACCGACCTGCAGACGTTCGGCATGATCGTCACCGCTGAGCCCTATTTCGCCGTGACTCAGCCCGGCAACATGGTTGTCGCTGAGAGCGTTGTGATCAGCGGCGCCGCCACCGAAAACATCGACGCCAAATTCGAGCTCGTTACCCGCGGCACATACTCCGCCAACAACACGCATATCCAAGACGCCATCTTCGGTGTTGACAGCAAAACTCCGCTGGAATTGTTTGAAGCCCGCAACGCCCTGCGGATCGCCCACATCGCCTCCGCCGACAAGTACGCCGCCTCCATCATTGCCAAAGCCAACGAGCAGTTGCTGAACGCCGAAGCTCTCTATCGCCAGCGGCAGAAGAAAGAAGCCGTCGAAGCCGCCGCCAAAGAAGCTACCGAAACCGCGGAAGAAGCCCGCGTGATGGCCGTCAAGCAGAAGGCGGAAGAAGAAGCGCAAGCTGCAGCCGCCGCTCGTGAGGCCAAAGCTCGCGCCGATGCCGACGCCGAAGCCAAGCGCCGCGCCGACGCTGAAGCCGCCCGCGCCCAGGCCGAGCAGGCTCGCATCCAGGCAGAGCAAGCCAAGGCGGAAGCCGAAAAAGCCAAGCAGGAGGCCCTAGCCGCCGCCCAAGAAGCCGCGCGTGAAAAGGAAGAAGCCGAAAAAGCCAAGGCCGAAGCCGTCGCCCAGCAGCAAGCCCTCGCTGCCCAAGCCGATCAGGCCAAAGCCGCCGCCGCTCAATCCGAGAGCCTTCGCCAGCAGGCCGAGATCCTGCGTCAGCAAGCTGAAAAAGATAAAGCTGACCTTCGCGCCCGCCTGCTCCAGCAGCTCAATTCGATTCTCGCCACGCGCGATTCTGCCCGTGGACTGATCGCCAACATGTCCGACGTCCTGTTCCGCAGCGGCAGCTTCGAGCTTCTGCCCGCCGCCCGCGAGCGTCTGGCCAAAGTTTCCGGCATCGTCCTCGCCTATCCCAGCCTGCACCTCGCCGTCGAAGGACACACCGACAGCGTCGGCAGCGATGAATACAACCAGAATCTATCCGAGCAGCGCGCCGAGGCCGTGCGCGACTATTTCGTGCAACAGGGAATTCCCGCGGCTTCCGTCGAAGCCCACGGATTCGGCAAAACCGAGCCCATCGCCAGCAACGATACCTCCGAAGGCCGCGCCCAGAACCGTCGCGTGGAGCTCGTGCTTTCCGGCGACGCCATCGGCGACACCATGGATGTCTCAACGCCCGGAGCAACCGCCTCCGCCGCCCCGCATCATTAGTTTGTATCTGGAGCGAGTTTGTATGTGGAGCGGGCACTCCTGCCCGCTTTGCTTGCGGCGCCAAGAACTAGCGGGCAAGAGTATCCACTCCATGTAATCCCGACGCCAGCGGCAACTTGGAAAGGGCGGGGCTCAGTCAGTGTCCGCCAAGGTCCCCAGCCCTCCCAGCCGCCTCAAAGCCTGATAAAATAATGTGTAGAAGGTGTTTCTGTCTTTCATGCCAGTTCCTGTATCGCAAATGTGGACCGTGGCGAGCTATGTGCTTCGTCAAAAGCTCGTCCGGCGCAAGCAATACCCGCTCGTGCTCATGCTCGAACCCCTGTTCCGCTGCAACCTGGCTTGCGCCGGATGCGGCAAGATCCAGTACCCGGCCCACATCTTGAAGAAGGATCTTTCCCCCGAAGAATGTTTCCGCGCCGTCGACGAATGCGGCGCTCCCATGGTCTCGATCCCCGGCGGCGAGCCGCTCATGCACCCGCAGATCGGCGAAATCGTCGCCGGCCTCGTCGCCCGTAAAAAATATATCTATCTCTGCACCAACGCTCTGCTGCTGAAAGAGAAAATCCATCTCTTCCAGCCCAGCAAATATCTGACCTTCTCCGTCCACCTCGACGGCCAGCGCGAAGAGCACGATCTCGCCGTCTGCCGCGAAGGCGGATACGACATCGCCGTCGACGCCGTCAAAGAAGCCCTCCACCGCGGCTTCCGCGTCACCACCAATACGACTCTGTTCGACGGCGCCAATCCGAAATCCGTTCGCGCCTTCTTCGACGAAATGATGGACCTGGGCGTCGAAGGCATGATGCTCTCTCCCGGCTACTCCTATGACAAGGCGCCGGACCAAAAGCATTTCCTGGGACGCGCCCGCACCCGCCGCATGTTCCGCGCGATCCTCTCGAACCGAAAAAAGAGCTGGCAATTCAATCTCTCACCGCTCTTCCTGGAATTTCTGATGGGCAAGCGCACCTACCCTTGCACCCCCTGGGGCATGCCTACCTTCAACGTCTTCGGATGGCAAAAGCCCTGCTACCTGCTGCAAGACGGCTACGCAGAAACATTCTCAGAACTGTTAGCGACCACAGAATGGCAGAACTACGGCACGGAATCTGGAAACCCGGCTTGCGCCAACTGCATGGTCCACAGCGGCTACGAAGCTAGCGCCGTGAATGCCACGTTCAGCTCGCTGAGCGGATTCCTCGCCACAGTGAAAGCCACGCTCTCTACCAGCTATAAAGATGAAGAAGCCCTGAAGATGCTGGATGAGCCGCAGGCCCCGGTGAATCCGCTGATCCAAATCGCGCCAACACAAGACGGGCGACACACGCTGCAAGAAACCCGAGCGTGAAATTAGTTTTTCCCTGCGTTCTCAGCGATGTTTCTCCGCGATCTCCGCGTTTGAAAGGTTCTGAAGGAAAATGACAGGGAAAGAAGCCGGCCACCAAGAACAACATCCCCAGCACGCGCAGAATCCCGACGCGTTAGAAATCGCCCCTGGCACCGAGCGTGAACAACTCGAAGGTTGGAACCCGGCCCTGGCCAGCGAAGAAGACCTCCGCCAGGCCCTCGAAAAAGCCTTCGACTATCGCGGCGACATCACCATCACCCGCAGAGACGGATCGCAAATCGAAGGTTACCTCTTCGACCGCCGCTCCGCCGCCACGCTGAAAGACTCCGTAGTCCGTCTCTACCCGAAAAATTCCAACGAAAAGATCGCGATCTCCTACGCGGATATCGCCGCCCTGGCCTTCACCGGACGCGACACCGCCGCCGGCAGAAGCTGGGAAGCCTGGATGAAAAAATACGCCGAGAAAAAAGCCGCCGGCGAAAAAGATCTAAGCCTCCACCCCGAACCCTTGGACTAGAATCACCGCCTCGAAATTTGTCATCGCTCTTTCAAGTTTTGTCATCCTGAGCGAAGCCGTGACAAGCGAAGCGAAGTCACGGCGCAGTCGAAGGACCTCTGCGTTTCGCTCCGGATCCGTGCACATCCGTGAAAATCCGTGGCAAAGACCTTTTCATTTTGGAGCCGGAAAGCTAACCCCGCCCACCAACTCCTCCACATCCTCCTCCGTCCCCCCAATCACCGTGATCGACACCGCATACCCATGCGATAAAAATGCCAGCGTCGATTGCCGCATCACCCGCGACCCCACGTCTTTATGGAAATCTCCGCGAACCAATGTCTTTGTTCCCATCGCAAACTCGTAAGGCTCCTCATCCGCATCGAACCCCCGCGCCTTCGCCACTTCCGTCAGCGGACCAAAATACTGCGCCGCCTCCTTCAATCCCGGATAAGCCGACACACTCTCCGCCGCAATCAAAATGGAAGAATTAATATCTTCTCCCCGAGCCTCCGGAGGCCGCGAGAACACGGCAAGCAGCACCCGCCCACACGTGTGGGGACAGCCGCCCTCGGCTGTCCGGTCGAGCGCAGCTCGACTACTCTCGCCAGGCTCATCGGCTGCATTCATCTCCTCAGTCCGCAAAACCCATCCCTCCGGAATTTTGCAAGACAGCGCCAGACTCTTGTTCCGGTAAACGCCACTCGAAACCGCGCCAGGCTCGAGTAACGACTCATTCGCAGCCGGCTTCTTAATATGTTTTGCAGAATGAGACGACGAAGACGGCCCCGAAGCCTGGGCCGGCAACCCAGCGGGCAAAAGAACGAAGGCGAACAGCAAAGAAAAGCCTCGAACGCAACAAAACCTCATCTCGTAATCTTACGTGAACTCTAAGGATTCGACCGACGAAGGCCAGAAGAGTATTGAGGGAAGAAAGTCCAAGGGGGAAGAAAAGTTCTAAGGGGGTGCCCCACCCTTGTCGCGGTTTTTGCGACAGGGTGGGGATTTTGACTTTGACTCGCCGGAGATGTCTGGTCTAGATTACGCCGCCCGCGCCATCACCGGCTGTGTGCAGTGCGAACACCGCTTCGCATCGAGCGGAATCTCGCTCAGACATTCCGGGCACTTCTTCGTCGTCGGATCCGCCGGCGCCGGATCCTTCCGCATCCGCGCCACCAGCGCGTTGATCGGAGTCACCACAAAGAAGTAAACCGCCGCCGCAATCAGCACGAACGATACGCACGCATTGACGAACTCGCCCACCAGAAACTTACTGTTGTTGACCGTGAACTGGATCGCGGAAAAATCCGGCTGCTTCACGATCGCCGCAATCAGCGGTGTCAGCAGATCTTTCGTCATCGCCGTAATGACGCCGCCAAACGCCGCCCCGATCACCACGCCCACCGCCATATCCACAACATTTCCACGCAGGATAAATTTCTTAAAGCCGTCGAGCATAACGGTAGACCTCCAAATAGAAGTGCCGCCAATGTAAGGCACGGCTGCCGCCCGGTCAAGCCCGGAAGCCCGCTAATCTCGTGTAGGGACGGACGCATTCGTCCGTCCAGCGAAGGCGAAGCCGAGCGTGGTTATTGAGGCGTGTGGTGGAAGAGCGACGCTGAAGCGCCGCCTGAATCGGTCAAAGTTGAGGTAGCTTCAGCCCCGGAAATGAGCAGTTAGCAGTAAAGGAAAAAGCCCAGCGGAAACGCGTGCAATTTCGAAATAGACGCGTAGCGCGCGCCCGCCCGGACGGCCAGTCCTCAGATTCTCATCGGCATCACAATATACCGATACTTATAATCATCCCCTTCAGCTGGCCGCAACTGCCCTGCCGACTGCGGATCCTTCAACTCCAGCCGTACTTCGGCCGTGCCCGCGGCCTTCAGGAACTCCACCAGGTATGCCGCGTTGAACCCAATCGTCATCGGCTCGCCCGTGTACGCGACCTCCAGCGAATCCTCCGACTCGCCCGCCTCGGTCGACGACGCCGAGATCTTGACTTCGCCCTTCTCCAGCCGCAGACGGACCGCCCGCGACCGCTCATCGGCAAACTGCGCCACGCGCAGAATCGCCGCATTCAATTCATCCGCATTCAGCGGAACAATCTTCGCGTTATCCTTCGGCAGCACCGCCTCAAAGTTCGGGAACTGCCCCGTCAGTTGCCGCGAAGTCAGCAGCCTCGATCCAATGCGGAAGAACAGCGTGGACTCATCCTTGGCAAAGTCAATCGTCTCCGCGTCGGTCGAATCCAGCAGCGACTTCAACTCGTCCATCGCCTTCTTCGGCACCAGCGTCTTCATCTCGCCCGAAACGCCTTCAAACTTTTCTCCCGGACGCTCGCAGTGCGCCAGCCGATGCCCATCCGTCGCCACCATCGTGATCGATTCCGGCTTCAGCAGCATCAGCGCGCCGTTCAGCGTGTACCGCGATTCTTCATTCGAAATCGCAAATCCCGTCCGCGCAATCAATCCTCGCAACACCTGCGCCGGAATCTTCACCGCCCCCGACGTGGGAAACGCCGGCAGGCTGGGAAAGTTCGATTTCGCCATCCCCACCATCTTCGTGTTCGATCGCCCGCAGCGAATGCTGACCCAATGATTTTCCAGCAGCTTGATGGTGATATCCGCATCCGGCAGCAGCTTCACATAGTCATGCAGTTTCCGTGCCGGAATCGTGCATGAGCCTTCCTTCTTCACCTTCGCGGCGCACGACGTCCGCAGGCTCAGGTCCAGGTCCGTCGCCGTCAGCGACAACCGGTCTCCGGCCGCCTCAAATAAATAATTGGAAAGAATTGGAATCGTAGTCTTGCGTTCGACTACGCCCTGCGTGGCGGTCAACTCACGCAGCAACTCGAATTTGCTGACCGTGATCTCCATCGTCCCCGCGGCAACGGCGGCTTCCACCGGCATACTGTCCATCTCCCCGATCTACATCTTGCCGTGCTACTTCTGGTACTACCTTATATCAAATACAAAACCTATAAAACCAGCAGTAACAGTAGGCCCTGCGGAGAAGTGGAAATCTGGACCAACCTGCCTGTTCTCACCAGCTTCCCGGCCCACCCCTGATGTTAGAAATCGGTCCCGATCTCTTCGGTACTCCCACTATAAAAAGCTCGTGGTCCCGATTTCACCCGCGCCCTGCACAGCTTCCACATCCTATTCACAGCCGCCTACACGGAAGACTGTATTGCAAAGTGGAAATCACTACGCCGCCCGCGGTTTATCCGCCTAATTGTTCAGTCAGTTTATTGATCAGCCTGTTCAAATCTTTATCGTTCTTGCGGACCTCTTCAATCTTCTCGACCGAGTGCAGCACCGTGGTGTGATGCTTGCCGCCAAACTGTCTTCCAATTTCCGGCAGCGAAGCCTCCGTCAGCTGCTTGGCCAGATACATCGCAATCTGCCGCGGATACACGATCGCCCGCGAATTGTTTTTCGCCTTGATCTCCACCAGCCGCAGCCCGAATTGTTCCGCCACCATCTTCTGAATGGATTCGATCGTGACCTTCCGCGCCTGCGAGTCAATAAAGTTCTTCAGCACCTGCTGCGCGTACGGCAGCGTGATCTCCGCCCCAATCAGCGACGAATGCGCCACCAGCCGGATCAGCGCCCCTTCCAGCTCGCGCACGTTTGACCGGATGTTCTGCGCCACATACAGCGCCACGTCCGTCGGCAGCGTCACCTTTTCCTGCTCCGCCTTCTTCTGCAGGATCGCCACCTTCGTCTCCAGGTCCGGCGGCTGTATGTCGGCGATCAGTCCCCACTCGAACCGGCTGCGCAGCCGGTCTTCAATCTCTGCCAGCTCCTTCGGCGAGCGGTCGCTGGCGATCACGATCTGCTTCATCGACTCGTGCAGCGCGTTGAAAGTATGGAAAAATTCCTCCTGCGTCCGCTCCTTCTGCGCCAGAAACTGGATGTCGTCGATCAGCAGCACATCCACTCCGCGGAACTTATCGCGGAAGCTGATCATCTTGTCGTAGCGCAGCGAGTTGATCATCTCGTTGGTGAACTTCTCGCTGGACACGTAGCAGATCGCCGCCTGCGGCATCCGCCGCTTGATCTCGTGCCCGATCGCCTGCATCAGGTGCGTCTTCCCCATGCCCACGCCGCCGTACAGGAACAGCGGGTTGTACGCCTTCGAAGGACGCTCCGCCACCGCCTGGCACGCCGCGTGCGCAAACTGGTTTCCGCTGCCGATCACGAACGCATCAAAGGTGTAGCGCGAATTCAGTTGCGCCGCGCCATCCCAGTCAAACCGCGATTGCGAGGGAGCTCCGCTGGCCGGAGAGGCCGAGAGCCCGCCATCATGACGCACCGGTGTCGCCGCCGGATCGTCTTCCGGCGTCACAAACTTCACGTCGTTGAACCCCAGGCCCAACACGTCAATGGCTTCTTGAATGAGGTCCGCGTACTTGTCCCCGGCGTGGCGAAATTCCACCGTCGGCACCCGCACAAACAGAATGCCTCCACTCGCATGGCTGTACCGCGTCGGCTTCAGCCACGTGTCATACGAGTGCCGGTTGATTTTCTTTTCCAGCGCATCGAGAATGCGCGCCCATGGGTTCGGAGAAATGGTTGTGCTGGGAGCTGACATATATGAAATATTTTCACCATGCGGCGCCCCTGGCGGCTGGTCGACGGACGCCTGTTAAAACTGCCGTTTATGAGAAGCTGGAACTGTTAATTTTACTGCGGAATGCGCCTGTTTTTTCGTCGGACTGAAAATTTCCTCGAAGCTCAAAAGCAGGATCAGTCCGGCATAGTAGCACAGATTGTTTTGTCGTGTGGAAATCTTCGGCTGGAATTTTTCCGCGAGCTTCTATTCATCACCCGAACCCATCGCGCTGTCAAGTGCCGCGTAAGTAACTGCCGCGCAGACTGTGCACTAAATCAAACGTTTCGGCTCGCGCAGAAAAAATAAAACAGGGTGCCCCACCCTTCTCGCGCAGTATGCGAGAGGGTGGGGAATTTGACTTTCAAGGAAGGGGGCAATCACCACGCCGCCCATGTAGCCGCGGGCGCATTCGTCCGCAGGGTTTCCAGACTCAAAAATGTCGCTCGACCTCCGACGCATACCGCCTCCCCACGCGCTCTCGATTCTCCGCCAGCCACTCGCTCAACCGCGTCTTCCCCGTAGCCGGTCCCTCCGGCGCCAGCAAGCTGCTCATCAGCCCGCGATATTCTTCCCACGTGAGCACTACGTCGCGCACCAGCCATCCCGTTACCGATGTCGACAGATAGGCAACGACCGTAGGCATATGCACGATGCGAGTCCTCCGTCCCAGTTCCCGCGCGATCATCCGCACAAGTTCTACGAAGGTGAATGTCTCCGGCCCCACCGCATCGCGCACGCTGTTCCCGATCTCGCCCACACTTGCGACCAGCAACCGCGCCATGTCCTCCACATAAATGGGACGAATCCCGTACTGCCCGTCCCCCGGAATCCCAAACACAGGAAGATGTCGCACGAACCACGCGATATTGTTGATGAGGATGTCCTCCGCGCCGAAGATGACCGTCGGCCGGACAATCGCATACGACATTCCTGACTCGCGCACCATCCGTTCCACCTCAGCCTTCCCGCGGTAGTAGGCGAGCGGCGACTCCGGCGACGGATTCGCAATGCTGACGTGCACGATGCGCCGGACGCCGGCCTCCCGCGCTGCCTCGATCAATATCCTGCTGTTTCGCACCGCCGTTTCGAAGTTGACTCGTCTACGCGGAAATCGCACCCAGTACGTATTGATCAGCGTCGATACTCCGACCAAACTGCGCCGTAGTTCGTCCGGCCGTCCAAAGTTGTAAGGAAACACCGCGACTCGCTCCCCAAACGGATTCACTCGCCCAGGGTGCGACGTAAGCGTCCGCACCCGGTACCCGTTATCGAGCAAAAACCGCGTCGCATACTTGCCCGTGTAGCTGAAAGCTCCGGTGATGACAACGGTCTCACTCACGCGACTCCTCCTGATGTCATCTTCATCGAAT
>CAVWHT010000034.1:0-5121 GCA_963754885.1 uncultured Acidobacteriota bacterium
GCGGAGTCGAAGGACCCCTACCCGTCGAAGGCCCTACCCGCGCAACGCGTCCACGCGCGCGTGGCCCCTAGTCCTCGTTCTTCCCCGCCGTCACCCGCCGCAATGCCGCCACCAGCTTCGGAGCTGTACTCTTCAATTCCTCACGATGATGCAGCGCCAACTCGGCCAGCACCCGCTCTCCCTTCGGCGTAAGCGCCAGCAAAACCTCGCGCCGGTCCTCATGCCCCCGCTCTCGTTGCACATATCCCCGACGCTCCAACCGGTTGATCAGTTCCACGGCGCTGTGGTGCTGGATCTGCATCCGGTTGGCCACGTCCCGGATTCGAGTCCGCTCTCCCGCTGGAGTGCCTTTGATCGCAAGCATCAGCTGGTACTGCCCACGCTCCAATCCCTTCGCCTCCACCGCCTGGTCGCTGAAATGCAGAAATGTTCGAATCTGGTACCGGAACTCAGCCAGAGCCCGGTAATCGTTCAGGGTGAGCTTCTTCATGCCGCGATTCTATCGTGCCGCGATAATCTTTCAATATTATATCGTATAACGATATAATCCAACCGAGAGCGATCTTTCGTTCAGTAGGTTTTCCTTAGTGAACCTTACTGTCCTTAGTGGTTAACGCATTTGAATTGCGCTGCCCGGGTGCCCAGCCCTAGCCCAATTTCCTCCCACCCATTTAGAATCCTTAGTCCACAAGGACAGGAGGCGTACCGTGATCCCGCGCTATACCCGGCCCGAGATGGCCCGCATCTGGAGCGACGAAAACCGCTTCCGCACTTGGCTCGCCGTCGAAGTCGCCGCCACCGAAACCCTCGCCGAAGCCGGACTCGTCCCCAAAGACGCCGCCAAGGCCATCAAAGAGCGTGCCGACTTCCGCGTCGAACGCATCCACGAGATCGAAGCCCAAGTCCGCCACGACGTCATCGCCTTCACCACCGCCGTCGCCGAGATCGTCGGCCCGCACGCCCGCTGGTTCCACTACGGACTCACCTCCAACGACGTCGTCGACACCGCGCAGGCTCTACTCATCCGCCAGTCATCGCAGGTCATCGCGCAGGATCTCCAGCGCCTTGCCGAAGTCCTCGAGCGCCGCGCCTGGGAGTTCAAAGACACTCCCATGGTCGGACGCACCCACGGCATCCACGCCGAGCCCATCACCTTCGGATTCAAACTCGCTAACTGGTATTCCGAGACGCAGCGCAACATCGCCCGCTTCCTGGCCGCGGCCGAAGACATGCGGGTAGGGAAGTTCTCCGGCGCCGTAGGAATCTTCGCCCACCTCACCCCCGAATTAGAGGAAAAGATTTGCGCCCGCCTGGGACTGAAAGCTGCCGCCGTTTCTTCGCAGGTGATCCAGCGCGATCGCCACGCGCACTATCTCGCCACGCTCGCCGTGATCGCGTCCACGCTCGACAAGATCGCCACCGAGATTCGCCACCTGCAGCGCACCGAAGTTCGCGAGGCCGAGGAATTCTTCAGCGAAAAGCAAAAGGGATCCTCCGCCATGCCGCACAAGCGCAATCCGGTCACGCTCGAGCAAATTAGCGGCCTTGCCCGCGTCGTGCGTAGCAACGCGCAAGCGGGATTCGAAAACGTCCCTCTCTGGCACGAGCGCGACATCTCGCACTCATCGGTCGAGCGCGTCATCCTCCCGGACTCGACGACGCTGACCGATTACCTCCTCACCAAGACGACCAACATCATCGACACCATGTTCGTCTATCCCGACCGCATGCGCGCGAATCTCGAAAGTACGCACGGCCTCATCTTCAGCGGCCAGCTTCTTTTAGATCTCGTCGAACACGGAGTGAGCCGAGAAGACGCCTATCGCCTGGTGCAGTCCCACGCCATGCGCGCCTGGAAAGAGAACCTAAACTTTCATGATCTGGTGATGGCCGACAAGGAAATCACCGGCCGCGTTCCGCGTAAGAAGATCGAGTACGCCTTCGACCTCCCGCGTCAGCTCAAGAATGTGGACAAGATCTTCGCCCGGGTCTTCGGCAATCCCCAGCTGCCGCTGCGGAATCTAAAGCGAAAAAGCCCGGCAAAGAACAAGAAGAGGAATTAAGCGAGGAAGAGTGCGGGCGTGAGCCTGCTGCCGAAATCCTGGGCGAAGCCGAAGGACCTCAATCAACCTGCTGGTGCCATCGAAGGGACTCGAACCCCCACACCGTTGCCGGTACATGGACCTGAACCATGCGCGTCTGCCAATTCCGCCACGATGGCAATGTGGACTTACTCATCACGGCAGCCAGAAAGCCGCCGCATCCGGAAGACCTGCATCCCTATTCTACAGACGCGAAGCCCACTGTCAAACCGCACGGCGAGAAGGGCAGAAGCGCCGAAGGTCCAGCGAGATAGGCCAAGATTTCCTCAGCGTTCTCAGCGGGTTTTCTCAGCGCACTCTGCGTTCTAAGATTTTTGCGCAACTCGCGAACAAAAAGCGCCTACTCCAACTTGGCATTCATAGTGATCTTCGCGTTCAGCACCTTCGACACCGGACAGCCCTTCTCCGCCGCCTCCGCATATTTCTGAAACGTAGCCGCATCCGCGCCCGGCACCCTGCCCAAAACATCAATATGGCTGGCGGTAATCGTCCATCCTGAATCGAGCTTGTCGAGCGAAAGCGTGACCGTCGTCGAAATGCTCTCGGGCGTCAGATTCGCGCCGCCGAGCTGCGCCGACAGTGCCATCGAAAAGCATCCCGCATGCGCGGCCGCAATCAATTCCTCCGGATTTGTCCCCGGAGCGTTCTCAAACCGCGTCGAAAACGAATATTGCGTGTTATTCAACACCCCGCCCGGAGCCGAAAGCGTCCCTTTCCCATCCTTCAATCCACCCTTCCAAACCGCACTGGCCTTGCGTTGCATGACGTTCTCCTAAATAATCGTTGAAATAAAGTCGCCCCGCCATTGTAGACGGACCCGGTGGCACGCGTCACGGAGCGGGAGTCGGTGCCGAATCCATGTAGGGCGGCCGCAGCCCGCCCTGAGCCATGTAGGGGCGGCCGCATTCGTCCGCCCCGCGAGCGAAGCGAGCGCTCAGGAAGAAACGCCGCCCAAGCGACGAGCAGCTACAGACGCTTCCTCGATAAAGTTGTTTCTGATCTTACTGATAGCTGAGAGCTGATAGCTGAAGGCTGCCACCTGCCCTCAATAAAAATCCGAGCAACTCAAATAGAACCCGCACTGCGGACACTTCAACTTGCACCGGCTCTCCCGCAACTTCGCCGAGCAGTTCGGACAATACTGCCCCGGGTCCGCCGCCTTCACTCTACGCTCGCTCTCAGTCGCCGCCGTTGTACGTGGCTGCTCGTTTTGTGCTGCCAAACCGTCTCCCCGCTCCGTTCGCCCTTCAGGCCACCCGATCCCCGATCGCCTGAGAAGTTCTGCTCCAGCAGTCCGCCATGATCAACCACGCTCCCAGCCGCTTCCACACTCTGACGTACTTGCCGCGTTCGGCCACGGCCGTCCCGTCTGCCTTGTGCAGCGTCAGCGAAAACCGGCCCAGTTCCATTGCCATGTCGCCGGAATGGTCGATCCGCGTGGTCTCCATCCGCATATCACGATATCCCGCCTCGCCCAGCTGGCGAAGCAAGCGCTCCACGGTTTTCTGCCCGTATGCCCCTTCGTAAAGCGGAGCCATCAAAACGCCGTCCACGGCAAACATGCTCGCCGCCTGATCGTAGTTGCCGGTATTGAAGGAAGTGGCGAAATCCTGAGTGAGGTCGCGAAGTTGCGACTCTACGTCCCGAAACGGACGCAGGTCCGCCCCGGAATTGCTGTAAGGCCGGTACATCTACTACCTCCTGGGGGAAGGCAATCGCAAGACCGTGCGGGTTTCGAGCCCGATCTGGCTCGGGGAAATCTTAGCGCAAAAATAACATGTGGAAAGAGAAAAAGATTTCCACGCTCCATTCGAGAATCGAATGAGGGTATTGATTCTGCCTATCTCTCGAACGGAACGGACCGGCTGGGCAGCCGATGGAAGCCGGAACCCGAATTCATCGTGCTGGAGGGGTGCTTCGGCCCCGCCGCCCTCAAGCCCGGGTTCTCGCGCTCGGCAATCTGCCGTTTCACCCGCTCCATCAGCAGAACCAGCTTTTTCGATTCGTGGTCTCTCTCGGCCTGCTTGCACATTTTCTGGAAATCTTGCGGAGCATAGGTCACACGATTCGTCATAGGGAGGTAGTCCTTGGGAACTATAAGAAGCGCTAGCCTATCCTATCCCCGGCTTCTTTGCCAATGCCTCAATTACCTGAGCACTTCCGGCCCGGGCCATAGGGTCTAAACCCCATATCCACGGCGAGATATCCCGAGAAAGCGCCACGCCAGAGTGTGCCTCTTTTTCGTTTTGTCATCCTGTCTCTAACGACGTTGTACTCTGTCAAGCGAATTTTGCCCACACTCCGGCGTGGACGCCGAAAGCAGCGCCATTTCGCTCTCGTAGAACGTTTTTGATGTCCAGACCAAGCTCGTCACTCTCTTTAATCTTGCAGTGGAACCCTCAGGTCCCACCATCCATCTCTTCGGTACTTGCGCCCACGATTATTCACTTCGATCTCCCTGACGCTTCAGGGAGGCAGGCTGCCCACTCAAGCGCTCGGCTCCGTTACTCGCCGGCCACAGAATGACTCGGGCTCACCTGCATGACGGCCTGATAGAGTTGCGCGTACGTCCAGTCTTCGCGCAACATCAGGTACAACCGCGTGGCCAATTTTCTGGCCACGGCCACCTTGGCGAGGCTGCGATTCTTGCGCACCGCCAGGCGGCGATAGAAGCGTTTCAGTTGCGGATCGTAACGCGCCGCCGTCTGTCCCGCTTCCACCAGCAAAAAGCGCAGAAACGAACTGCCCTGTTTGCTGATCCTGCCCAGCCGCTGTTTTCCGCCGCTGGAATCTTCGCTCGGAATCAGGCCAAAATAACTGCCCACTTGCTTGCCCGATTCGAATCGTTCCGCCGGCCCCAGGGTCAGCACCATGGCCAACGCCGTTACCGGTCCCACTCCTGGATGCGTCATCAGCCGCACCGCCTCCGGCCGCTGCCGCGCTTCTTCCCAGACTCGCCGGTCCAGCTCGACGATTTCCGCTTCCAGCCCGTCCAGCGCTTCCAGAGCAATACGTCGTT
>CAVWHT010000035.1:0-260169 GCA_963754885.1 uncultured Acidobacteriota bacterium
TAAGCTGCGGACCACCTGAGGTATTCCGCGGGCGGACGGAGAACTCCATGGCGTACTACAAGCTGCGGCTCGACGTTTGGTGCCGACTGGGGGTCCAGAGGAGGGCGACCTCGAGGAAATTGCTCAGAACATTAGTCCAGGCGACGCTTTTTGCACCAGGCGCAAGGTGATTGCCGTCGGGGATCGCCCGCAAGATATCGAAGACGAGGCGGCGGCTATGAGATTCTTTGGGGGAGAAGATGGTGACGCCGACTTGAGCCAGGGGGTAGGCTTCATGTTGGGTCGCCGGGCGACAGGTGACCTTGCTTGGTAGGACAAACAGAACGAGCCTCCGAAAGGCTTCGAAAGGCTCGATGAATGATTTGGCTTCTCTTAGGCGCCTATTTCGCTGCGTTGTGCTTCGCGTACTCTTCTGGTGTGAACTTGCCGCCCTGGACGTAACTCGCGTTCATTTCCGTGTAGTGCCTCCACTTTTCGGGTAGGTCGTCCAGCGCGAAAATCGCGGAGACTGGGCAGACCGGCACGCATGCCCCACAATCGATGCACTCTATCGGATCAATGTAGAGCTGCGGGACCTCATCGAAGCCAGGACGGGCGTCGTCGTACGTTGTGTTCTTCTTCGGGTGGATGCAATCTACGGGGCAGGCATCGACGCAGGCGGTGTCTTTTGTCCCGATGCAAGGTTCGGCAATAACGAAGGCCATAGGACACCTCCGCCTATCTGAGCCCACAGTACGCCCAAGGGGAGAGGAGGTTCAAGCGGGAGGCATTGCGCGTACGAGCGGTAGAGGTTGGGGACATAGCGCTGCAGTGCTGTCCAAAAAAGATTGTTCGCCACGACAAGAAGGGGTTCGGGCATTAGTCCAGTCGGCATCCACTACGGCTCGGCCCGTTCGGCAAGCTCTTGTAGAAATGGGCTCTTCTGGATATGCCGCGAGTGCGCCGAGACGTGCACGTAGGGAAAGCCCAGGAATTGTCTTGTGGAGACTTCCGTTATTTCCAAGCAATTAAATTTCGACGGTTCCGCCTTCGCCAGCACTCGCTCCATTGCTCTCCGTACGGTTCTCTCTCCCCAATAACCCAAGGCGGTCGCGTGAATGCTGGCAGCCAGAAAAAAGAAGTTCCAGTCCGCTCGTCGGATGTCTCGATCAACGGCATCGGCGCCGGCGTTCTTGATTATTTCCCAGCCACGTGAATACAGTTCCGTTTCTACTCGCAACGATTGGGAAATGATGGTGCCCGCCTTCATCATGACAGTGCCCGCTTTTATGGTGCCTGACAAGAGAGTCTCTCCTTATGTCGAAGATCCAGCAGTCAATGAAAAAAGCGCAAGCCGAGATTGTGAAGTCATCGAGATCCGCAGCGGGTTCGAGGTACCCTCCCGGCCGGTAGCGTCGGAAGGAACATGCAGTCCCTGGGCAGAGGCTACACGGGCTACTGATCGGGCTACACGTACCGTTGTCGATGCCAAAGATAAGGATACAGATGCCCTGGGGTTCTCCAACGCGGCGACGGCACAAGAATCTGCAATCCAGGAGGGGCCCTTCAGCGACCAGACGGTCTGGGATCAGTTGAAGACCGTGTACGATCCGGAGATTCCCGGAAACATTCGCCCACACTGCAACTTACCTTCGGTCGATGGGCCTGCTATCGCGCCCAATCTTCGGGCGGCGTTTGGACGCCCCATACATTGCCGTCTCATCCAGCGCCAATCCGAGCAGGCAAAACTTCTCATACTCTCCGATCAGGATACAGTTTACTACCCGCGCAGTGACGCTGGTTCTCGCAGGAAGACCCTCCAACTGGATTACGGCCCCAATTTCCAGCGGACGACCAAACCGCGCTGCGCAACCCTGGTGGGTTTACAAGGAGTGTCAGGCACGGCTCGGAAGACGGATGAACCGGCTCCAGGCTGGTCAGAGTGATCGGAATCTCGCAGCTAATTCGAGTACCGCGGCGGACCTGCGCTTTCTTGAGCGCCGAACTCAAGCTCAAGTTTAACGGTTCGTGACGGCGCGTCAAGTCGGCGCGAAGCTGGGTAGTGTCTTAAATGTGTTTAAGACACTACCCGAAGCTGCACAGCTGAACTTCGGGAGTAAGGAGTATAATCTATCGCTACTGCGGCAGGGGGTGCCGATATGGCTAAGATCAAGCAGTTCACAATCGCCGTCGAGAATCGACCGGGTGCTGTCGCAGAAATCGCGAAAGCACTTGGGAACGCGAAGGTGAATGTTCTCTCACTGCTGGGAACCGCCCAGGGAACGAGCGGCACGATTCAACTCGTCGCCGAGGATGCCAGGCGAGCAAAGAAGGCGCTGGATGAGGCCAAGATTTCGTACCAGGAAACTGCAGCAGAGCAGTACGAACTGCCAAACAAGACCGGTGCGCTCGCGCAGTGCTTGGAGAAACTCGCAGCTAAAGGGGCCAACCTAAGCTCGATTCATGCAACAGCCTTGAAGGGCGGGCGTAAGGCGGTTGTCGTCTACACAGTAGAAGCAGAAGCAAAAGCGGTGCAGGCGGCATAGGAATCCAAACGCCTGCAGACCTGAATAACCCGCTTGCAGGGTCGTGGTGTCGGCTCCCACCCGAGACAGAGCGGCGCTGCTGTGTTCTACATCAACTCTTCAATTGAAAGTGCGGGGCACGTCCACTGCTATTTGCGTGTCAGCGTGTGCGAGGGAGCCTGCCTCAGCACTGGCTCTGCCTCGTGCGGAGTCGGCACCTCGGTGCGTTGGGCCAATGGGAGAAGGACGACAAGAAGCCCAAGGAAATCGCCCGCGACATGTCGAAAATATCTCACACCATCATTTTTGATCTCTTGAGAAACATTGATGGCATCAAAGACCGGGACCCACTCGTCAATTGCACCACATGTCATCGAGGCCAGTTGAAACCGGCGCTCAACCTAGATGCTGATGGAACGAAGAAGTGAATTGATGCTACCGGGCGAACAGCCAGCGTCATATACTTGTTTCCCAGTTTCTGGGCAAATCCATGCCGACACCTCAGGGGTCACATCAAAAGCGGCCAACGGTGGTCACTTCAAAACCGGCCAACGGAAGTTGGCTTGGGACTAGGTTGTTTTACTCCGCCGCCTCCTGAGGAGGCAAGTCTGTTTTCGTGCGCCAACTCCGTGGACCACATTTGAGCACATGGCCGTGATGGAGGAGACGATCGAGCATAGCGGTAACGGCGGCGCTGTCGCCGAGCAGTTTGCCCCAGTCGTCCACTGGTCGGTTCGAAGTGAGCAAAGAGCTGGCGCGCTCATAGCGCCGCATTACGATTTCCAGTAAGTCCTCGGCGGCAGTCATGGGTAACTTCCGCATGCCGAGGTCGTCGATAATCAGAAGCGGTACGGAAACGAACAGTTCCATGCATTCTTTGCGGGTTCCATCGATGGTGGCTTCGGCCAAGTCATCGAGCAGTTTGTGGGTTTCGCGATAGAGCACGCGATAGCCCTGTTGGATAGCGGATTGTCCGATGGCCTGGGCAAGATGACTTTTACCCGTGCCGGGCGGCCCGAGAAACAAAGCGTCTTCGTGGCGAGCGATGAAGGCGCCCGTAGCCAAGTCGAAGAGCAGACTGCGATTCATTTTTCGGTTGAAGTTGAAGTCGAAGTTATCGAGGGTTTTCTGAGCGTCGCGGAACTGGGCCTGTTTTTTTCTCCGCTCCAGTAGTCGCTCGCCACGACGAGTGAGTTCGTCGGAGACGAGACAGGAGAGGAAGTCGATCGGAGGCATGGCTTCGGTCTGAGCTTGGTGAAGCCGGGTTTCGAGCACGGCGGCGATTCCGCCCAGTCGTAATTGTCCTAAAGCTCGATTCAACTCAATGAGGTTCATCGTCTGGCTCCTGGGTTCTGAGGTTGATGAGATCGCGGTAGTGGATCAGTTCGCGAATGAGCGGATCGACTTGCCGCAGGGTGAGTTGTGGGGCGCGTTCGAGATAGCGACGAACGAAGCGGTATTCATGCACTCCCATTTCCAGAGCAGCCGCGCAGGCATCCTCGACCGCGGCGGTACCGAACTTCTTGGCTAGCGAGAGCACGCCCAGGATGCGACGAATGCCGGTTTCTCCGAGCTGGCTATAAATAAGGTGGCAGAGCGTACCGATGTGAGAACCGGCACGTCCGGCTCGCCACAGTAACTGGGAAACCTGAAGCGGCATGTGCTGGGGACGATCTTCTCTCTTAATGCGATACCAGCCGCGTTTCTGGCGTACATGCTCGCGTAGCAGCAGCCCGTTCTTGGGATCGAGAATGCGCACGTACAGCTCATCCCACTGCACGTTCACTTCTCGTCCGATCCAGCCCGGCGGTAAGCCGTAGTAGGCGGCAGCGACTTCGACGCAACCGTCCAGATTCACGCCCCGCTTGCCATGCTGGTAGTAGCGAAAAGGTTCCAGGGGAAGCGGCAGCAAGGCGGGTTTTTCTTCGACAAACATGGCGGCGACCTGTCGTTTTGTGGTGCCATGAATGCGGGTATCGGCACAGCTTGCCTCCCAACGATCCAGATAGGCTTGGGCTTCCTCCAGGCTCTCAAAGCGTTTTCCCTTTAGCGCTCGTTGGGCGTGGCCGACGCCGGATTCAACTTTTCCTTTTCGATCTGGATCCTTGATCCGACAAGGCAGAGCTACGACGCCATAGTGCGCCAGGAGGTCGCGATAGAGAGGATTCAGAGTGGGATCGTAGATGTCAGGGACGAGCACGCCTTCGCGCAAATTATCCAGAACGACCACACGCGTAGCCCCACCCAGGCGACGGAATGCTTTCTCATGTAACTCGGCCCAGATGCGCGAACTGGAGCGAAACGTTAGAAAGCGTACCGCCTTGCGACTACAGCCGAGCACCATCACGAACAGTCGGGTCCGTCGATATTTTCTGGTCTGCGGATCACGGACCATTGCGCCCGTGCCGTAGTCCACTTGGGACTCTTCTCCGGGAGCGGTCCGAATCACTGCGCGAGGCTGCAGTGGCTGCTTTCCACGCAACTTGCGCACGAAGCGCTTAACCGTCTGATAGCCACCACCGAAGCCGCTCTCCGATACCAAGTCTTGCCAGATTGCGGTGGCATCACGGCCCCGGCTCAGACCCAGTTCGATCGCTTCACGAAAGGGCTCGCAGACACTCCGTTTAGGATTTTCTGCTTTCGACTCCACGCCAAACCCGGTGGTCACTTCCTTGGCCGGTTTTGCGCTTTTGGCTTTGGCTTTTTCCTTCGTAGAAAGGTTTTCGGGGTTGGGGTTGGTGCTGGGGTTGGCCGTTCTCTCCACTGGGCCCGCGTCGGACCCGGTGGTCACTTCGTTGGCCGGTTTTGCCGGTGCCCGCCGTCCCCACCCACCCGGCCGACGCACCCCCACACCGGCCGCCTTCAGATAGGCGCTAGCCGTTTCTCGCCGCACCCCGGTCTCCTGCTCGATGCGCCGCAACGGCCATCCCAGTCGTCCCAGGGCTATTACTTGTTGTCGTTTCGCTTCGCTCAAGACGTTGCTCATATCGACGAAGGCTAAATGCCTCGCGCCGAAATCAACGTCCCGGGCCTCATTCTCGTTGGCCGGTTTTCAGGTGACCCTCATTGGCCGGTTTTGGGTGACCCCCGAGGCCGACAAATGTCCGAGGCCCAGCGGGTTAGGTTGATCACCATGTACGGCAAGCGGTTGCAAACCGATGCGGTGATAGCTACAAATCGGATTGCCGTCCGCGTCCTCAGCGAATGAGCAAGCGATTCGTGGTTTAGGCAGTTGCTTTGGATTCTTGCCAGCCTCCTTTTGCGTAATGGTTGTGATGATGAAATTGTTCCCGTACGTCCGTGTGATTCGCCCGTATTTCAATTCTCCCGTGTAGGCGTCTTCGTATTGCACAGTGTCTCCGACCCAAAAAGTGGCAGTCATAAAGCCCTCCAAAAGAGATTTTAGGCTTTAAGTAATCGGTCAGCAGACGGACCACTCCGAGTGGCAAAGCAACCGCCACCAACCTCACTGTTCGTCGCGTGATGACTCACGAATGACACACCCGGACGTTGGAGAGCAGTAATGCGGCGGCAGCGCAAACGTGTTCGCGGTGATGAACAGCGACCGCTGCTGCTCAGAGCGATCAAGTGTTGTCCTCACGTCGGGCGGAAGAAACCAAGTCCAAGTTCTTCGCGGTGGCCGCGTCACCCCTCTTTCTTTGTTTGGGGACTGGCGACGTCCTCCTGGCTCCGGACGTTTCCCTTCAGGCATGCGCCATCTTCGATAGCGATCCGCGGTGTATAGATGTCGCCTACAAGGATGGCTGACTCCTTCAGGTCAACGCGTTCGCGGCCGTACAGGTTTCCGTCCACTCGACCCCGAATCAGGATTTGGGGGGCTTGCAAGTTGCCACGGATGCGTCCGTCAGGTCCGACAATAAGGCTGCCGTCGAGCAGTTCGACACGGCCTTCCAGTTCGCCGTCCAAATAGACATCCTCACTTCCTGAGAGTTCGCCTTTGATCGCGATCGATTTCCCGATATGTGCCACATCGGGGCGGAAACTCTCGGCCGACTGGGGCGTTAAAACAACGTGCACCGGTTCTCGGGACCGAACACTAGGCACGGGAGGGGCGGCGCTCGGCGTCCCGGGTGTTCTGCTAGGCGGTGCAGGCTTACTCTCCTCTTTACTAGTCCACTTCCACATGGTGCACCCCTTGTCTCTTTCAAGGTCACTTGGAAGTTCGCCGCTGAGTGGATCTTCAACAGCCGGTCCAACGTAGCACATCGGTGCTATTCACAAATTCCATCAACGGAGTCAACGGTAGCCAAACACCATTTGGCGGAATGGTCATCGGGGGTCCACTCTTGACGGAAAACCGACCGTTCAGATCTTGCTCTCTGGTGCGACACTAAGCCTCCCGACTCGAATCCGTAGATTACGCGTCTCGGTCTTGGAGGCATCAGCCGCCCGTTTGAGTGTGCCGGTCTAACTTCCTCCGGAAACATCGATGCATGATCGAGAGCGCGGCCAAGGCTTCAGGTTTACACTTAAGCAGAATATCTTCTTGGCGCTGGGGAGCGAAGGTCACGCGGTCCCGCCCTGATGAAAAACTTCTCCTCCGGGGGCGCATTCCTCTACTGTGATCAGTCTATCAGGCGCGAGGAGCGGTTGGGGTTATCGTCGAGCTGCCTCCAGAAGTGACCGCCGGGACAAGTCGCAGAATCTGGTGCCTGGGAAAGGTTCTCCGGATAGAAGAGGATATTACAAGCGGCAAGTTTGGTATCGCCATCGGCTTTCAGCGCTCCCAGGTGCTAGCCGATGCGCAGCTGGGGATGTGCGACGGCCGCGGGAATTGGGTTTCCGGTTGTCGAACAAGGGGAGCTGTTTAGGCCGCAAAGGAATCATCTGCGGGCGCGCCAACAATGCATGTTGCCAACATAGATGTTGGTCATCTGGCGTTCGGCCCGGCATCCATTTTCCAGAGATCGGTCGGTTCCCGGCTCAGCCCGAGCCCGTTTTTTCCCCAGCCTGGCTATATTCCTCAGGGTTGCTGCTCCACTGGGCCTCGTTCTAGAGTCTGCTGGCATTCGATACAGAACTGCGTCCAGGGCAACGCCTCGAGACGCTTAGGGTTGATTTCGTTGCCACAGCCCACGCACCGCCCATACTCGCCCGTACGGACGCGGCGAAGTGCCTGCTGGACCTCTCGCAAGCGCTCCCGATATTGAGTGTCGGTAAGGAGGGAGAGTTCTTTTTCGTACGAACGAGAAGCGCGATCTGTAAGGTCCGCCTGCACACCCTCGTCGGCATGCCTCCCTTGCGCGGCAGCGTGCAGCCTTCGTTGTATTTCCTCTTGCCAAGACGAGAGTTGCTTCTGAAAGTACTCCAACCGCTGGCGATTCATTCCCGCTTACCCCAAACTAAGAAATAAAGGACTAGGGTTGCCGCTCCCCACAATCGTCGATGCTCGTACCACGGCCCTGCGAAAGTCAAGCATGCCGAGTACTCGTCACCCTTCCGGGAGAAGCCCATCGAACAAGTTCGAATCAACGTACGACTACGGTTGGAAATACGAGCACGTTAAGCGAACGCCGGAGGAAGTGGTCACTAAAACGTTGGGCATGCCGGACTGGTTCCAGTGGTTAGCCGTCTGCCATGTTGGCCGGCGCAGCCAGGGTTACGATAGGAACTCAATCACAGGCCAAAGAGCCTGGTGCGGCATTTCTGCTTCGAACCCGAGTTGAGTGTATCGGGCGTACCATTGGGCATGAGCAGAACACGGTCAGAAGAGCTCACACCCGAAGGCGGTGCCTTGGTGGCCCTCAATGTCCTCGTTCGCGAAGATCCAGACGGCGAAGAGGAAGATGAAGATGAAGAGAAGGACGATGACGCGGGTGGGGACGACGGAGAAGAGGACGAAGGCTACTCGGAGTGACGCTCGGACTGTGGAGTCGATGGCGTGAGCAACGCCACGTAATCCGTGGCCCGCGTCTCTTCACCGCGGCCAGTGGCAGATGCGGAGTTCTCCAAGTCCAGCCGTGGCGGCCGCTGCTCGAGCCGGCACAGCAACAGATGCTTGACCACGTCGAAGCTAATCGTGCCCAGATGCAGCGCCTCGGGGACGGCGCCTTGGGCATTGCAGGGCAATGCCCCATAAGCGCTAACTTAGGAATTACTTCCGAATTGCTCGTGATCCAGGCACAATCGGCAGAGTGCCCGACATGGCTACATCTCCGGTTAGCCGACTCTACGGCTAGGCCGACGCGCAATTCACAGGAGCGGTTTTAGCTCCGATTCAATGATGTCCGTGTATTCAAACCCGATGACTTTCTTGCGGAGTATCCCACGGCGATCATAAAGCAGCGTCGTCGGTAAACCTTCAATGCCGCCAAACTTCTGCTTCAAGTCATCCACCGCGACTGCTAGCGGATAGCGAACTCCGATCCTCTTCGCAAACAGAACTGGGTCTTCCATATCCCTCATGGTGTCGAACTTGAATCCGACAACCGCGAATCCGCGAGCGCCATAGCGGTCTACCAGCTTCTGATAGCCCGGCATCTCTTTCTTGCAGGGTTGGCACCATGTGGCCCAAAAATCAATGAGCACCACTTTGCCGCGAAGATCAGCCGAGGAAATCTCGTCTTCTCGCAAATCCTTCAAGGAGAAGTCAGGCAATCGTGAACCAATCTCACCGGCTGCGATTACCTCTTCTTTCGGCTGAGGCCGACTCGTCGAATGCTGATTACATCCGACGAGTCCAACCGCAGCGAGGCTCAGAAATAACAGACGTTTCCTCAGCATTTATTCCTTCTTCTGTACTTCCAGAATCACTAGTTTCAGGGGAGCCGAAAGGTCGGTTTTCTTTCGTCCTGCGGGCTTCTTGTACAACTGACCACGAACTGTGACCATCGTCTGAGTACCCGCAAGTGATTCCAACCCTTTCGACAATTCATTCGGTGCGAATGCAAATGACCGATTCGGCTCGACCTGCAAGGCAAGGTTGTCCGAAGAGTCCTTCACGATTTTTCCGCGCGCGGTCATATCCATCTCCGCCGCGGTCACACCACTGTCGTATGTCGCCTTCAGAAGCTGTACAGGGTCAATCTGCCCATCTTCTTTGGGGGTGACATCAACTTTTCCATCCAGCAAACTAACTTCTACGTTTTGAACGCCAGACTGGCGCCCGAGGTGTTGTTTCACCCCGTAGGCTCAAAAGTTTCAAGTCATGCCTTCGACGCGCATTTCAATATGCTTGACTTGCGCTTGCGCGACTGGCACAACAACCATCGAACCAAGCAGAACCAGTAGCGCGACTCTTTTCATGTTCATTGTTTTCCTCCTTTCTTAAAGGTGCAGCCGAAACTGCTGCGTGATTCCAAAACTGATGTGGCGACGGACAGGCATGAATGATGCCCCGGTGGAGTGCACAGCGTCCCAGTCCATCCCAAACCAAACGTGCATTCCGGGACGCACGCCGGCGTAGCTGGTGATTCCGGCCAACAAAACTTCACCACCGCTCCCGCCCTGAGTGACTGCGGCAATGCGGTCGTTTTGGGAATGCTGCCAAGTAAGCACAGGGCCAACAAACCACTCGCGGTCCCCGTTCTTGGACTCATAAGGGCGGTACGAGAGCCAGAAACGCGATTCAAGGTCATCTCCCAGGCGAGTTGCCTGTGTACCCTGCGAGCGCAGGAGAGAATGGAAGTCTTCATCCGCTACTAAGCGCCTGAGGTTGAAGAGACCGGTGTAGGTCCAGTTCACCCCCAAAAATAGGTCGGTGGATCCTGACCCAGGTTGCAAACTGGAAGGCAACCGAGCCCCATTTTCACTGGTTAAGTTGGTTCGGCCCGTCGGAATCTTGGGGCCGAACGTGACGGATGCCTGGGTAGTTCCTCGGGTTGAATCGCGCCGGTAGAAGCGGTATTTTACGAGCGCCATTGCATCGCCAAGGCTACTGCCTCCAACTGCAGGTGTCCCTGCCATGTCAAAGCGATTTGTGACGACCGGAATGAGAACGGTCAGATCAAAGTCTCTGTGGAAGCCCCACGTAAAATTCAAATCGGCTTCATGCGAGAAGGTAGGACGGGCAGTCACGGGAATGCCACCCGATATTCCCGGCATCAAACCGCGTGTCGTGAAGATGGAGTTGTAGGAGATGAGGCCGCCGCCCGGAAACAATGGCGGGGCTGTTTCGGGTGCAGGTCCTTGCCCCTTAACCGTAGAAGCACTGAACAGTAGGATGAGCGTGAGCCACGCCCACACCCCACCGCCAAGAGGTGTTGCCTTTAGCAATCGCACGAGTTTTCCTCCAGCAAAGTAACGAACCCCAGGCACACCAATGCCTGAAGTCGGGGAACGACTGGAGGTCAGACTAGATGCGAAGAGGCCGTGCGGCCGGTGAGTGGAAGCCGGGCGGGGCGTGGCAATGGGCAGCGATGCTGCGAGCAAAGGAATCTAAGCCGCGGGATTTGCCAGAGGCTGGCATCACTGCGAATACAACGGGGGAGAAGGATACGCCATGCACAGACGGGGGCTGCACAAAAGGAGCGTGCATGGTCGGCATGGTTTTGCAGCAATCCTGGCCATGGTGGCCGTGCGACGAGCAATGCATTGACTTGCAACACTGCATCGCCTGATCTGGCGTCGTCGCGGCCTCGCAGTCGAATGCATACGCTCCGAGAGCAACCGCGAGGATCGCCAGAAAAAATGGCCTAGTTGAATGCATCATTGACCAGCTTAGACACCCAGGGTGTGCGAGTCAACTGCGTGCTTATCAATCTTGGCTGAATCAAAGCCAACAATCACTTCGCCGTCAATGACGATCACCGGAGTGGTCATGTAACCAAATTTCTTGAGATCGGCCAGGGCGCCTGGATCTTGCGCTATGTCCCTCTCTTGAAACTTTATGCCCTTTTGCGAAAGATACTCTTTCGCTTGGTCGCAGAACATTCACCCATGCTGGGAATAAACGACGATTTTCTTCGTCATTCTTCACCTCCTGCTGGGGTTGTGCCGCTTGCCAGTAAGCGCTGGATGGACTCCTTCGCTCCGCTAATCACATCGCGGACCGGATTGTCGGAATAAATCGGCTTCGGGGGAGAGTCTTGCCATAGCGTTCCCGGCGCATATACGGCGATGTAGTCCCACACTACGGTTGAGCGGTTGCGCTCTCCGAGCAAGTGAGACAGCGCGCGTTTTCCGTCCCAATACTGTGCCGCTCGCGCATCAGGAATGCGCGCGAGTGCGGCGGTCGAAGGGGCGCCAAAATCGGTCGGCAATACCGGCTCCCAGATCACAAAAACCCGCAAGTCTTGGCTATTGATTTCTCGCAGCAGTTGTCCCGTTGCAGAGGCCCCCTGCAAGCAATAGGCTCAAGTGGGTGACAGTATTACAACAACGCGGATAGAGGATGCTGAACCGTTGAACGCAGTCTTCAGAGGCGTAAGATCACCCGACGAAAAACTGACCAGAGGCGGCTGTCCCTTGGGTGTCGAGTGCCCGCCGTAGAAGTAATACACGGCCCCAAACGCCACCAGAACGACCACAACAAGAATGATTCGCTTTCGACTCATGATTTACCTGCCAAGAGATCGGCCACCAGGTTGGCGACCACCTGTGGGAAGAAGATGAATACAAACACGATAAACGCCGAGAACCACAAAAGAAGAGTGCTGATTCGGCTGGGCTTGCAATTGCACTGCTTCGCTCGCCAGGACTTGTAGAAGCCAAAGGCAATCAACAGCACTGACAGAACAAGCAGGTATGGCCGCAACTGTGCGACGAATTCTGAGGTGCCCGCTGCTCCGGCAGCAAAGAGAAAGGGCAGTAGCGGCAGGCAGCAGCTTGACGCCGCAATCACGCTGCCGAGTGCCGCAAGACTGGCGACGACGGTGCTCCTCGACCCGGATTTGCTTGTCGCCTGGTTTTCTTCTACTTGAAACATACGTTGTTGCCATTAGATCCGTTTATTCGGTCAAGCTTCGTGAGGAGCGGACAACAGTCCTCATGCTTGATTTCGCGTTTCAAGCGCAGCTCGCGATTACAATTGCGTAGCGCGTCTGCAAGCTCCGCTTCCAGCCGGGAGAGGCTGTTGATCTTCTCCTGTACATCCCCCACCTTGCGCTTGAGCATGGATTGCACTTCGGAACAAACGTGATGCTTTTGCCGTAACGCCAGCAATTCCTTAACTTCGGCAAGAGAGAACCCCAATTCCTGGGCATGTCGGACAAATGTGAGATCGCGAATCTGTTCCCCGTCGAACAAGCGATATCCGCCAGCGCTGCGACCCACACTCTTGATGAGTCCGAGTTTTTGATAGAAGCGGATCGCGTCCACGCTGATGCCTGCCAGCTTCGCGGCCTTACCGATGTGAATGGCCCCCGCCATAAATAGAAGGATAAACCCTGGAGTTATGTCCAGAGTCAAGAAGAATTCGCTGCCGCATGACAGACTGCCGATGTTGCTCAGCGTGCCCCTCGTGCTCCCCGGCCCTCGATTGCGCAAGCCTGCAAGGACTTAAGGAATTAGAGCTCAATGCGAAATTGCCTTTATGATTTTGCTATGACTCAAATCGTGCTTACGCCTATAGGACGAGTTCGCTCAAATGTAACCGCCTCGAAGGAAGACTACTGGGGCAATATTGTGTCCACGATCGAATTGGAGAATGAACAGCTTGAATCCGGGGCGCTTAAAGGACTAGAGGAATTCTCGCACGTTGAAGTGCTATTTCATTTGAGCGAGGTGCCAGAGTCCTCGATTGAGCGAGGCGGCAGGCACCCGCGAAATAATCCGAATTGGCCCAAAGTGGGGATATTGGCACAGCGGGCCAAAAGTCGACCCAATCGCATTGCTGCAACGATATGCCAAATCATCGAAGTGAGTCAGAAGAGTTTAACCGTCCGTGGGCTCGACGCATTCGATGGCTCTCCTGTTCTTGACATCAAGCCAATTTGTGCTGAATTTCTCCCTGACAAGGCGCAAATCAAGCAGCCACAATGGTCACACGAAATGATGGAACACTACTTTCAAAGCGATATTTAGGTGTTTGGCACGAAGATGGCCTACGATGTTGCTCTCAGAATCGTGGGCACATGAAGTCGAGGTCAGAAAGGAAATTCCAACGCTATGACAAAGCAAGTGGGAGCTTGTTGTAGCTCGCCAGCAGCGATCTGCTACTGGTTCATCGTCTCGCTGATAGCGTGGGGAGTGCTGAGCCTCATCGGAATCTATTGGCGGCCTCTCCGTGCGTCGTCAGCGGCTGCGTGCCTTTTCGCCATGGCCATCGGCTGCCTCGCCAACTGGCTTAGAAATCGCTCTTTTCACTGTGCTATCACTGGCCCACTATTTCTGATCGGTGGCGTCATGTTTCTGCTTTCAGCCGTGCGCATGATCCACGTCGACACGCGTTGGGTCTGGCCAGTCCTTCTCATCGGCATCGGCATCGCGTTTCTGCTGGAATGGCTGTATGGGAAGCGTCCTGCGTCCTAACTGTTGAACAATCGCCATGTTCGTTGTTGCTTGCTAGTATTCCCACGAGAGGAACGAGCGGCTGTGCCCCCAGCCGAGGGGCTCTGCCAAGGAGCCGGTATTTGCAATGAAGAAAAATGTCTGGAGAGCGGTGATCGAAGTAGGTTTTATCATCTTCCTCTTTTATTCCAATCTTTTGATGGGCGAATTTGAGCGCTCAGGCATCGGGCAGAAGAGGGGTGTGGCTTGAGCAATCGCAGATGTTTTTACCGCTGCCAATTTTGGAATTGCCATGTAGTCTGACGTAGTAACCGATGAACAACCGCGATATGCTGGCGACTTGGAGGTATCACGACGGCACGAAGCACTCCTACTGGAGTGTTCGTAACAACCCTCACATCCTGGACTGGGCGAATCGGCCGCAGCCTTTCAAAATCTATCCGAAGATAGAGCCGCTTCCGCTGCCGCGGGACGTGCCGCAGACAGGAGTGGCCCCGCTCTCCGCGATTTCAGAACCGGTGCTCTCGTCGCCGGCCGATTCGGTCCCTGACCTGCAGGATCTGGCGCGCATTCTCTATTTCTCGGCGGGGATTACCAAACAGCGCGCACATCCAGGCGGAGAAATCTATTTTCGCGCCGCAGCCTGCACCGGAGCCCTGTACGAGATCGAGCTGTACGTCGTGACTGGCGATCTCGCGGGCCTGGAAGCCGGCGTGTATCACTTCAATCCGGCGGATGTATCGCTACGTCTTCTGCGAAAAGGTGATTTTCGCAGGAACCTGACTCAGGCGACGGCGATGGAACCCGCCGTGGCTCACGCGCCCGCCACGATCATCTGCACGGGAACATACTGGCGGAACGCCTGGAAGTATCAGGCGCGCACCTATCGCCATTTCGGTTGGGACAACGGCACGCTGCTGGCGAATATGCTGGCCGTTTCTGCGGCTTCGGGGCTGCCGGCCGAGATCGTGCTCGGGTTTGTGGACGGCGAGGTGAACCGCCTACTTGATCTCGATACGCGGCGCGAGGTTTCCTTGTGCCTCGTACCGATCGGGCGCAAATCGGAGAGTTCGCTGCCAGCCCGGAGAGAGGCTCCGGCGCTCGGCCTGGAGACGATCCCGCTTTCGGAGCGTGAGGTCGATTATCCCGCCATGCTTGAGATGCACGGCGCGTCTTCGCTTGAGTCCGAAGAGCAGGTAGCTCAGTGGCGCGGGAAGCAACAGGTGTTCCCATCTTCCGCTCCGGCAGGCGAGGCAGTTCGGCTCCAGCGACTGCCGGAAGAAGAACAACCGAAGGACACGATCGAGCAGGTGATCCTGCGCCGCGGCTCTACCCGAGCGTTCGATAAGACTGCATCTATTACACTGGACCAACTCTCAACCATTTTCGATTGCGCCACGCGCGGTCTTCCGGCTGACTTCCTTGAGCCCCCCGGCGCACAGCTCAACGATCTTTACCTGATCGTGCATGCGGTAGAGGGGCTCAAGCCGGGTGCTTACTTCTTCCGGCGTGAGCAGAACACCCTGGAGCTCTTGAAGGCAGGGGAATTCCGCGCCGAGGCCCACCATCTTGGACTGGAGCAGGAGCTGCCAGCGGACGCCTGCGTGGACATCTTCTTTCTCGCCGATTTGGAACGCATCCTGGAAGGATACGGGAACCGCGGCTACCGGGCCGTCCAACTGGAGGCGGGCGCAATCGGCGGGAGGATGTACCTGGCTGCGTATGCCCAGCGCCTGGGTGCAACGGGGCTAACCTTCTTCGACGATGACGTGATTAACTTCTTTTCGCCGCACGCGAAAAGCAAGAGTGCCATCTTTCTTCTCGCGATTGGCAAGGCGCTGAAACGCAAACGAGAGTAGGGCCTCTAGAGAAGGCCCGAGGACACCAAAGTCGCGAGGACCGTCTTTGAATCTGAAACGGCACAACCTTTTGGGCGCACCAACCGAGGGACGGAATCCGAGCCGGGTCACAAACCAGCCAACGTCGTAGCGCGACCTAGGATGTTTCCGACTTGACAACACTGGGATTCGGTATATGGTGTTAAACAGAGCGAATTACGTCTTCTCCTCTTTCAGATCCCCTGAACTAAGGCAGCCCATCTGAAGTCCTCTCCTCTTAGTCGCACAAAACCCAGGAGGTTGACATGTTTGCTCGTCACGTTTCCATGCACCTGAAGCCCAATACCCGTGCGGAGTTTACGCAGACAATCGAGAACGAGATCCTTCCCCTCCTTAAGAAACAGCACGGCTTCCAAGACGAAATCGTATTCGTCGCCCCCGGATCGGGAACGGAAGTGGTCGCCATCAGTCTTTGGGACAAGAAAGAGGACGCGGAAGCCTATCTCCGCGGCAGCTATCCAGAAGTGCTGAAGGCCCTGGCGAAAGTGGTAGACGGTACTCCCGAGGTTCGAACCTTTGAGGTGGCCCACTCGACCTGGCAAAGGACCGCTGTTCTCGTAGCGGCCTGAGGCAAGCAGGCAGGCTTTCGCGTTCGTTGGGGGCGGGCCGATCCCAGTCCCCTTACGAAAGGGACAAGAAGAGTCGAGGTCTAGATCTTTCTGGTGACGCCCGCTTCTCAAAGGTAACTGCTTTCCGAAACGCCCGCCTCCAGAAGGGTCGGAGGTGTTCTGTGCCCCAGCAATCGTCGCCGATTTCCTTTCAAATGGGCACGAAAAACGTGCTCATCATCGATGGCAACGAAGCGATGCAGCAGTTGCGCGCCCGTGTGCTGAGAAGCCGGGGAGTTCACGTGCACACGGCCAAAAGCGTCACGGAAGCAGAGTTGCTCTGGGTGCCTGATTTTTTCGATTTGGTACTTCTGGACGTGCGCCAGAGATCCAAAGAAGCTGTGGAGTTCTGGCGAACGATTCGGCGACAGCATCCACGGCAGCGGATCAGTTTCCTGGTTGGACCCCCAACGTACCTGTCTCCCACCTGCGCCGACGAGGTCATCGCCCGCGACGAGGTTCCTGAAGACTGGGTGCAGAGGCCAGGAATCCTGCATGTCGCATAAGGCCTTACAGACGATAGCAGCCAGATGGAGACAATAAATCAAGGAGAAACGTCCATGAAACCGGAGCTTTTGACCGATAGAGACGCAGCTATCACGACTCATGATGAAGAGAACGTGCGCGCTCGCGCTTACGAGCTGTATGAAGTGCGCGGCAGAATAAATGGCCATGCGGAAGAAGACTGGCTTCAAGCAGAAGGCGAAGTAGCAGGAAGCAACGAACGAAAGGCCGTCCTAGCCTCAGCCTCAAGATCACTGTGACAAGAAATCGTTGGTGGAACCTGACGGGTTGAACGACCATGTAGTGGAGAACGATGCTCAAACCACCGGAGGTAAGCCATGACTAACATCTACGTCGGTAACTTAGATTATTCCACTCCCGAAGACCAGCTTCAGACATTATTCGCGGCGTACGGAGCAGTTAAAACAGTCACGACCGTCACGGATCGCGACACAGGTCAACCGCGGGGATTTGCGTTCGTCGAGATGACTAATGGTCGGGAGGCGCGAGATGCGATTCGCGCCCTGAACGGTTCGGTCCACGGCGGGCGCGCCCTGACTATCAATGAAGCTCGCCCTAAGCTCTACCGCAGTGGCGAACACGAGTCACTTCCCAGCAGGGATCACCGGCGCCATCGTATCTAATGGTTGGGGAGACGATGTTGTTGGCTGTTCCTGCGCAAGCATTCGGGAGAATTCGACACACTTTCAGGCCGGCCTGCCCAAGCGAAACAGGGGGAATTATGAATACAGGCAGCTCTAAATCTCTGGACGGCGGAGCGTGGAGGAAGTTGTACAGAGCTGCGCTCTTTGAGGTTGATAACGCCAGACTCCCGGAGCGCATTGCGCAAGCAGAGAAAGCACTTGCACTAAGGGCACGGGAGTTGTTTCACATAGCCGGAGACAACATCGAAGAAGAACAAGCTCTGGATGACACGATGTACGCCTTGCATGCTCTGCGGAACACATCGCAAACCAGCCACTGTATACCGAATCGCAGTGAGGCTGCCTAGGTCAACTCGCAGATGCTGTGCCATCCCTTTCCTGGGCTCTCCCTGCGCGCACGTGTCGCCCGCGGCGTTATTCGTGCACGTCATCGAGAAATAACCTGAGCTTGCTGGAGCGTGAAGGCTGGCGCAGCTTGCGCAGAGCCTTGGCTTCGATCTGGCGAATGCGCTCGCGGGTGACGGCGAAGGCCCGACCAACCTCCTCCAGCGTGTGCTCCGAATCGTCCTCCAGGCCAAAGCGCATCTTCATGATCTTCTCCTCGCGCGGTGTCAGGGTGTGCAGCACGAGGGCGGTCTGCTCCTTCAGGTTCACGTCGATGGCAGCCTCGTCCGGTGCGAGCACAGCGCTGTCTTGGATGAAGTCGCCGAGATGGGAATCTCCCTCCTCACCAATTGGCGTCTCTAGCGAGATCGGTACCTGCATGATCTTGCGCACTTTGCGCAGCTTGGCTGCGGGAATGTCCATGCGTTTGGCAATCTCTAACGAGGTAGGTTCGCGGCCCAACTCCTGGACCAGTTGCCGCGAGACGCGAATCAGCTTGTTGACGATTTCAACCATGTGCACTGGGAGTCGGATGGTGCGCGCCTGATCGGCAATGGCGCGGGTGACTGCCTGGCGAATCCACCACGTAGCATAGGTGGAAAACTTATAGCCTCGGCGATAGTCGAACTTGTCCACCGCCTTCATCAAACCAACGTTGCCTTCCTGGATCAGATCCAGGAACTGCAGTCCGCGGTTGCCGTACTTTTTGGCGATGGAAACCACGAGGCGCAGGTTGGCTTCAACGAGCTCGTGCTTGGCCTGCTCCTCGTCCATCTCGCCCTGGATGATTTCGCGCTGCGTGCGCCGCAGCTCCTGGAAGCTCACGTCGGCATCGCTTTCCAGCCGTTCCAGGTCGGCGCGATGCTGTCGCTGCGTCTTGCGGTAATCTCGTTTGAGTTCTTGGCTGCGCGTGTTCTCAATCTTCGTTTCCAGGTTGCTGACCTGGCGGTCGTGCGAGCGCATGATGTCCGTGGTCTTATTCATCTGACCGATCAGGCGTTTGCGCTCGAAATTCGTAAGACCGAGTTTGCGGATGATGAGCGAAATCCGCACAATCTCGCGGCCCAGCCTGCATCGGCAGCGACTGTATTGGTATGCTTGCTTTTGTGACGGAATGGTCGGTAACCGTTCGGCCAACTGGCCCGCTCGTTTGTAATGCTTTTGCAGCTCGTCGATGCGGCGCGTAAGGTCCTTGACGCGGTTCTGCAGAATCTCTTCGGTAACCTCTTCCTCATCGAAAACAACAATGTCCCTGATCGAGCGCACGCCGCGCCGCAAATCCTTGCCAACGGTCAGGATCTGTTGGATCACAATAGGAGAGCGGGAGAGCGCCTTCAGTGTGCGCAGCTGTCCACGCTCGATGCGCTTGGCGATATCCACTTCCCCTTCTCGAGTGAGCAGAGGTACCGCGCCCATCTCACGCAGGTATATCCGCACTGGATCGTTGGTCTTTTCAAGGGCCTCACCGCTGGGATCGAGTTCGACTTCGCTGCCGCCCTCGACTTCCTTATCAAGCTTTCTTTCTAAGGCCGAGAAACGAAGCTTGGGCTGCCCCTCAAGCACATCAATCCCCCGCGTGCCGATTGTGGCGAGCAGGTCGTCCAGGTCCTCTGGGGAATGGACGTCGTGCGGAATCAGGTCATTCACCTCGTTGTAGGTGAGATAGCCCTTTTCCTTTCCTGAATCAATGAGTTTCGCAATGTCGCCAAGAGCCAAGCCGAATCCTTTCAGCGCCGTCCTGCATGGGGCAAAGGGTGCTTTTGTTGATCTGCAGCGGCAACTGCGGACTGAAAATGCAAGAATCCAAAACTGAACGGATGCTAGCACGGGGTCCTAGCAATTTCCAAACTGAGACACATTCTGGCTTACCGCGTTGTGGAGAAGGCACAAACGACGGGCCGTTCGGTTCGCTGAAGCCCACCGGACGCCGGATGTCACTGCAATTCTGCGAAGTCGGGCATATCCAACCGCTCGCTGCGGCAGCCAGCAACTTTGCAAAGCCGACACATTAGCGAGCGCGCTCCGGCCCGTCCGTTTCTCCTACTCCAAGAAAATGGGCGCAGATCCCTGGAGCGCTCGTTCCTCCAAGAAACTGTTGATGTCGCACATTGAAAAGAGCGTTATGATTGGGGCGAGGAAGCTGGCTTCATCTTTAAGCACATGGGGAGACCGCGAGCCGGCAGTTTCTATGCTGGTTGTCCACCGCACCGGTCTGCCGGTCTTTGAAAGGTGAGCCATGCGTGATTGGATCACGCCCACCGCGTCACTCGGCTTGCACAAGATTCTTCTTCTTGCATGTCTTTTGTGCGCCTTGCCGTTGGTTGCGCAAAACAAGCAACCGCCAAGCGCTCCCAAATATGATCTGCAGGCCGAGACGAAGCTGAAAGGCACCATCGAGGAGGTGAAGCTGCCGCCAAAAGGCAGTGAGAAGGAGGTTGCCTACCTGCTCCTCAAGAGTGGCGCCAACACAGTCAATGTCTACCTCTGCCCACAGTCTTTTCTTGCGGAGATGGGAGTGAGCTTCAACAAGGGAGACGAGATCTTTCTCACGGGTTCGAAAGTCAAGCAGGGTGAAGCCGAGCTCGTGCTGGCGCGAAGTGGTGAGGGGGGACGATACGGTGGTGCTCCGAGACGACAGAGGCAATCCCGTCTGGAGTTGGCGCCGGTGACCTGTGCCGCTTCCGTGAAGCCAGAGAGCATTGTCCGTAACTCATACGGCAGCGATTCTTGACCCGCGCCGCCTTCCAACATGGCGATGACGTAGCAGCGCCCGCAGGTGGTACCTCAGGCACAGGAGCGAACTTGCTGCATCTCACGATCGGGGGACGTTCTGGATTTCAGCAGGTGCTTCGCTGCCGCGGTCCGCTTGATCTTGTTCTTTCTTTAGTGCAACCAGTGGTTTGCCGTCGCAATTCGACCCGTGTGTGTTGATTTCTGAGCCAAGGCCACGCAGGTCAGTTGCACTCGCACTAAACTTGCACTCTCCGCAAGAAAGGACGTAGCGACCATCACAGCCCATCTCGAGTAGGTTGCTAATCAACTTCTTTATCTAGGGGCCAAAGGCCCCAAGGTTGACGTGTGCTGAAGAAGAGGGGAGGGCTGACGAAACTGATCCAATGGGAGAATCGAAGTCCTGCCCAATTCTTCTCCAGCACGGATCGGTTTAATATAAGCCGTCATCGATAACCGATGTGTGATCGCGATCACACACCTGCGTGACCGGGGATAGCAGATTAGATCTCAGGAAGGCCTTCAGGTGAAGGACGGACGACGGCCTGCCAGGCGGATCTGCGACGGGCAACTTCTCCCGTGGGCCAATCGACTTGAGGCATGTCACAATCTGCCACCGCTGCGGTTCAGTGTGACTTTAGTCATTGCTGGCAGTTGCGTTGCTTTATATGCTCACCAGATTTCGTTGGGTGGGAAGAGTTACGGTAGAGCAAAAACACTATTGCCACGGATATCTGGCAACCGTAGCTTTTCTCCATTCTGCGGAGCGTGAACATGCAACCATCTGAGGTTTTGGCCAACCGGGTCCGAGCTGGCTGGTCTAGCCTCCTAGCCAGAGCCACCGCCGCGATTCTCCTGTTTGAACTTGTATCTGGTCTGGCAATCACCTTGGGTTCGTTTCATCCTGCGATGCAATGGGGTCTCCTGCTGCACACGATCGTCGGTGTAATAACGATCGCTCCCCTGGGATGGTATTGCGCACGGCATTGGAAGGATTACAGCGACCAGGCGCTATCGGACGTGCTGCTGCTCGGCTACGTCGGGACGGGTGCACTAGCCATCTGTCTAATCTCCGGGTTGCTGGTGACATGGCAGGCGCTGCTGGGTGTGAAAACCTCACCGTGGATACGATACTTACACCTGATCTCAACCCTGCTGACCGTCGCCGCCACCGTTCCTCACATCTTCATTGCGTGGTGGCGACGACGCGGGGCTGAAACTTCAAGAGGTACTGCAGAATGGCTGGGTGCCGGCGCGGCCGCAACAGCGGTGGGAGTTGGTCTCGTTATCGCCTTCACGCTTGCATACTCCGGAACGAGATACCGGAACCAATTCCCATCTGATTACAGCTACGCTTTTGGCAAGAATCGTCCCTTTGCGCCCAGTTTGGCGCATACGGCTACCAACGGCGCATTTGATCCGCGATCGCTCGCGGGTTCGGAGACCTGTGGCGCGAGCGGATGTCACACCCAGATCTATGACGAATGGAAAACCAGCGCACACCGCTACGCCGCCATGGATCCGATCTTCCAAGGCATCCAGAGTGTGATGGCCAAGCAGAATGGCCCAGAATCGACGCGCTACTGCGGCGGATGTCACGATCCCATCTCGCTGTTTTCAGGAACGAAGAACATCTTTGTAGAAAAGCTCACGGGAGCGCAGGGCTACAACGAAGGCATTTCCTGCCTGGCTTGCCACTCCATTCAGAAAACGGATATCCAGGGCAACGCGAACTACACGATGTCGCAGCCGACCGAGTATCTCTGGCGATGGAGCCCGGATCACAGTCTGGGTGCGGTGGCGCGCAATTTCCTGATCCGCGCGTGGCCGTTGCAGCACAACCGGCTGAGCAAGCGCATGTACAAGAAGCCTGAATACTGTGCTGCCTGTCACAAGCAGTTCATCGATCAGGAGGTGAATCGCGTAGGCTGGGTACAGTTGCAGAACCAGTATGACAACTGGGCTGCCAGCCACTGGAACCACAAAGGCGACGCCCGCACGACCGTCGAGTGCCGCGAGTGCCACATGCCGCTGGTCGATTCCACCGATCCGGCCGCGGGAGACTCCACCGACTACAACCGCACCGCCGAGGATCACAAGCACCGCAGTCATCGCTTCCTGGCAGCGAATAACTTCGTGCCTGCGCTGTTGCATCTGGAAGGCGCTGACAAGCACGTGGAATTGACCGAGCGCTGGCTGCACGGGGACATCGACATCCCAGAAATTCGCGACAAGTGGGCGGAGGGGCCGGTAGTGAAAATACGCATCGAGACACCACCGACCGTAGCGCCCGGCCGGACGGTGCCCGTGCGTGTGATCATGACCTCGAACAAAGTTGGGCATGACTATCCAACCGGTCCGCTTGACATGATCCAGAGCTGGGTCGAACTGCGAGTGCAGGATGAAAGCGGGCGCGTTGTTTTCGCTTCTGGACAACGCGATGCACGTCACTTCCTTGAGCCGGGTACATTCCTGTTCAAGGCGGAACCTGTCGACCAGTACGGCAATCTGATCGACCGGCACAACTTGTGGGAGATGGTTGGGGTGCGTTATCGCCGGTCGCTCTTCCCGGGCTATTCGGATACGGTGGAGTACAACGTAGTGTGCCCGTCCGGCGGCCCGAGTGTACCGGCTTCGAAGGTGGCGGGGAATCGGGAGTTTTCAGTGCCCGTGGGGCGCGCGACCGGAAAGCTGCACATTGACGCCATTCTGCACTACCGCAAGATCGACCAGTTCCTGCTCAATTACGTGATGGGGGAGAAGTCTGGTCTCACCGCACCCGTCGTGGATATTGCGAGCGCAACGACCACTGTTTGTGTGACGCACAACAGAGAAGGCGCATCATGTCAGTAGGCCTTCTTCCCGAACGTCCTCGGACAGGATCAAGACGGCTTCGCCGCGTCACGTGGACGGCGTCCACACTCGTTGTGTTGGCGCTGATCGGCGCTCTCGTCAGCTGGCGGATTCGGAAGGAAAATGCACCCGAGGAGTACACGCCGGGAGAAGCCTCCAAGGACATCACCAGTGCGCTGAGCACACCGGTTGCACAAGCGACACCAGTCACACTTAAAACGGTCAAGAACGCAGTGAGCTCGCGTGTGGTGGATCGGTTGGTAGACCCGGGACGAAATCTTCCGCCGGGAGCGCCGGAGCCGCGATTCACCGATGTCACGAACGCCGCCGGCCTGGCGTCATTTCGGCAGTTCCAAGGCCCGCGCACGTCCCAGTTGCCCGAGGACATGGGGTCCGGCGTGGCATGGGGCGACTTTGACAATGATGGCTTGGACGACCTGTTCGTGGTGAGCAGCGGGGGCTCACTGGACTTGCCTGCATCACAACTCGCGCCGTCCGTGCTCTACCACAATCTGGGCGACGGCCGTTTCGAGAAGGTGCAGGACTTCCCGGACCTCCGCATTCATCGGCATGGGTGCCGCGTGGGGCGACTACAACAACGATGGCTGGCTGGATTTGGTCGTCACCGGTTACGACACCATTATTCTGTTTCGCAACGACCATGGCCATCTGGTCCGTGACAAGAGCTTCCCATCGCCAAAGGGCTTTTGGACCGGTGCGTCGTGGGGGGACTACAACCGGGACGGTTATCTCGATCTCTACGTTTGCGGCTATGTAAAGTACAAACCGGGCGAGCGCGACGCGTCCGCCAACTCGACGCAGTTCGGACTCGAAGTCCCATTTACTCTGAATCCGGCCTCCTACGAACCGGAGCGGAACCTGCTGTTTCGCAATAATGGAAACGGTACATTCACGGAAGTTGCTCAAGAACTTGGCGTTGCGAATCCGGAAGGCCGCAGCCTGAGCGCTCTCTGGCACGATTTCGATGGCGATGGCTGGCCCGACCTCTATGTGGCCAATGACATTTCGGAGAACAAGCTCTACCTGAACCACCACGGGACCTTCGTCGACGCCGGCAGAAGCGCATGGGTCGAAGAGTACCGCGGCTCCATGGGCCTGGCCGCGGGGGATTTCGACCGCGATGGCGACGACGATCTTTTCATTTCGCATTGGATTGCGCAGGGGTTCGCGCTCTATCAGTCACTGCTTTCCGAGCAGAAAGGAATGGCCAACGGGTCGGAGTTGCACTTCACCGACGTGGCCGCAAACATGGGTATCGGCCAGCCCTCGTTACAGGAAATTGGATGGGGCGCAAGCTTCGTCGATTTCGACTCGGATGGCTGGCCTGATCTCGTCGTGGCCAACGGAAGCACCTTCGAGCAGAAGGGAACGTCGCCTCGCCGGCTAGCTCCGATGCCGTCGTTCTTGTTCTGGAACGCCCAGGGTAGTTTCTTCTACGATCTGGCGCCGTGGAATCGATCATTCTCGCAGCCACATGTCAGTCGCGGGTTGGCCGTCGCGGACTTCAACAACGACGGAGCGATGGACATAGCGATTGTTGATCACGGTGAAGGTGTGCGGCTGTTGCGGAACGACATTCCGCAAGGCAACTGGGCCGAGTTCAGACTGCACAGCCGTGTTCCACCAACCGGAGCTCCGCTGGGATTTGGCGACGGGGCAACGGTGATCGCGTGGGTGGGCAACGTCCCACTCCGTCGTACGGTCGGCAGTTCTTCCTACCTCTCGCAAGACAGCCACCGGGTCCATATAGGGCTTGGCACGGTAACGAAGATAGATCGATTGGAGGTGCACTGGCTGCGCGGGCGGCGGGAGACGTGGACAAATCTTGCAGCCAATAATATTTGGGAAATCACGCAGGGCGAGCCGGAGGCGAAGCCTTTTACCCCGCATGCTGCCAACGTTACTCAGGCCAGACCTTCCACCCAACTTAACAGGGCCGGACTCGTGCAGTTCTGGGAGAAGCAACATGCCGCGATGGACGCCATGAAGCGAGAGCGGAACTTTGCGAGGGCCGCACAACTGTTCCGCGAGGCGCTCGCCATCAACCCCGACCATGAGGATTCGCACTACTATCTTGCGAACTGCCTGGCGGCATTAAACGATATTCCGTCTGCGATTGCGGAACTCGACGCGCTCGCTCGAATCAACCCCCAGAACCATCGCGCCTTTCAACGCAAGGGAGAGCTGCTCGCCGCCTCGGCGTTATCGCGGAGGCAACTCGGCCCAGCCCGCCAGGCATTGAATGTCGCCCTCAGTCTAAATTCCGAAGAGACCGGAACCCTTGTCTTATTGGGCGAGGTGGATTTGGCGAGTGGCGACCTTGCCGCAGCGGAACGGGATTTTACGCACACTTGCCAGGCGAACTCGCGTGCCGTCAACGCCTGGTTTCTCCGCGGCTACATCGCTTGGAAGGGGCAGGACTTCCGGCAAGCTTCGGCGATGTTAACCGCTGCCCGCAACGCACGCGGCCCCGATTGGAAGCCATCCGGATCGGTGCTCGAAGGCGATGTGCAGCATCGCATGTACAGTGAATCTGGTTTTCTGAACGTGTTCGAACAGCAGTGGGACGGTTCGCCGGATCCTACACGCGTGTTTGCTCCACTGGACGCGTACCTGCGCCGACTCCGGTAATGGGCTGCTTCGGTTCCCAGACGCAGCAGGGCTCCTCGGCAAACACGTCACCGGTCAGGGCATAAGCTCGCGCTCTCGATCCGCCGCAGATCTCGCGGAATTCACAAATGCCGCACTTGCCTTTGAGGTTCTTGCTGTCACGCAGAGAGAAAAAAAGCGGCGAATGCCGGTAGATCTCCTTCAATGACACCTTGCGTATGTTTCCAGCCGAGACGGGCAAAAAACCGCTGGGGAACACCTCTCCGAGGTGAGAGATGAAAACGAAGCCTTTGCCATCGTTGATTCCGCGGGCGCGCCCGATTCCGTCTGCGGTACTTGTGTCAGGCATCGGCGGGAGTGACTGGCCGCTGCCTTTGCGCTTTTGTTCCGTCCGGCGCTGCAGCAGAAAGCGGCGATAGTGCTGTGCTTCCGTGCTCTTGATATCAAATTTCACCCGGTGCGAGGTCTCATAGAGTTTTTCAAAGACCTGCTCGAACTCCTCGGCCGAGATCAGGTCGGCCGTCGAACCCCGACCGGTTGGCACGAGGAAGAAAACGCTCCACAGCACGATGTCGAGTTGCTCAAGCAGCGCGATCATCGAATCCAGGTACTGCAGGTTGTGTCGGGTAATCGTGGTGTTGATCTGAACCGGCAGCCGGATCTCCCGCGCCCAGCGTACTGCGCGCAGTGTCCAATCGTAGGAACCAGGAACTCGACGGAATGCGTCGTGAATGTCGGCGCTTGGCCCATCGAGACTGATGGCCAGCCGCGCCAGACCGCACTGTTTCAGCTTGTAGATCGCTTCCTGCGTCAGGAGCGGGGTGGCGCTTGGGGTCAGGGAAATTCGGACTCCGTGACTTGTGGCGTATGCGACCAATTCGAAGACGTCGGGGCGCTTCAGGGGGTCGCCGCCGGTGAGAACAAAGACTGGAGCTTCGAGGGCGGCGACCTCGTCGATAAGGTGCTTGGCCTCGTCGGTGCTCAGTTCGAGACTACTGCGGAGGGGTTGGGCGCATGCCCGGCAGTGCACGCAGGCGAGATCACACGCCTGGGTTGTCTCCCAGATCACAATGAATGGGCGCTCATTGAAGTCAAATCGCGGTTCCATGCTGCCCTCCTGCCTGCTTCTTAACTCGTAGTCAAAGACTGCCAGAGTCGTCACCGGGTGCATGTGACTGATGTCACAGCTGGAATCTGCTCGGATACAATAGCTACCGTGCCGGAAACGAAGGTCAATCATGGTCCGACGTTGGCGAAGGTCCCGATCTTTTCTGGGCTGACCGAGGGCGAACTCGCTTTCCTGCTGCAGCGTGCTATTCCGCGCCGCTATGCCGCGGGAGAGATTGTTTTCGGCGAAGGTGAACCTTGCTTGGGCATGTACGTGGTCGAATCCGGGCACATCCGTATCTTCAAGAGTTCCTCCGGTGGACGCGAGCATGTGCTCAGCGTGGACGGGCCGGGTAGCTCGGTGGCAGAGTTGCCGGTCTTTGACGGCGGAAGCTACCCGGCCTCGGCGGCGGCAGTCGACGACGCCACACTGCTGTTTGTGAGCAAGCAGGACTTCCACGCGTTGTGCCTAGCCCATCCCCAAGTTGCGCTCAAAGTATTGAGGGTCGTAGGCGCACGCCTACGGCGGCTGGTTGGGATCATCGAGGAGCTCTCGTTTACAACTGTGCGTCACCGGCTCGCGTCGTTCCTCCTGAAACTGGCGCAAAAAGAGGGCAAACCCGCCGGCGAAGGCATCCAGGTTGCTTTGCCCGCCAGCAACCAGGAGTTGGCCTCGCAGATCGGAACAGTGCGCGAACTCGTCTCCCGCAATCTCAGCCGGCTACAAGCGGAGGGGATGTTGCAACTCGATGGCCGGCATGTACTAATCCTCGATCTGAAAGCATTGGAAGGTGCGAGCCAGGCCTCCGAGTAAACTCCAGCCCATCGGGGACTTCCAGCAAATCTCAGACGTATCGGACCAGGGTGCGTCTCGAGGTTCTCAAGGGGCGGGGTCTCGAAAACGATCACGTGACGGTAGCGGTAGGTCTGGGCAACACCACAATTCTCGCAACGCACTTCAAATGGAGGGATCCGTGGCACAAACCACTGGTAGATCCTTGGTCCGGAGATGACCTCGACCAACGCGATGCGATTGTCACAACGGCGGCAGCACACGCCGAAATACGCACAGGTGTCCACCAAGACCTCCCCGTGCATGGCCGCCCGCGGCCCATTGAACAAGACCACCAAGCCAACCTGGTGGTCGGCACCCTAGCGCACATCGATTTCAGGCCGCAATGACTTTTGTCACAGCTGCCTTGAAATGTGGCGTTCGGTGGTAACGAAACCCTTACCGCCAGTTGGAAAGGGCCACACTTTTTTCGGCGATGTGACAAAAGTCATCGTGCTCTGCCGCCCGCTTCGATAATCTCGCAACCTAGCAGACTCGCGAATGGGAGCGGGCTGCGAGGAGAAACGTCATGAGCGTGAACACTGCAAAGACGGTCCGCGAGGTGGCGGTGGAATTCCCCGAAGCCACTCGCATATTCGAAAAATTTGGGATCGATTACTGCTGCGGAGGAAACAAGTCGTTGGCAGAGGCGTGTGCTGCTTCGAACCTGTCGGTAGATCAGGTACTGGATTCCCTTGAACTGGCGGAGCAGACAGCACGGGCCAAACAAAAGGACCGCAACTGGCAGACGGAGCCCTTGGCTGATCTGGTTGCCCACATCACCAGCACGCACCATAAGTACACACGCGAGGAGATCGCACGGCTGCGACCGCTGTTCGATAAGGTCTGCTCGGTACACGGCAAGAACCATCCTGAGCTGCAGCAGGTCCGCGCCAGCTTTCAGGGAGTCGCTCAGGAACTCACTACGCACATGATGAAGGAAGAGATGATGCTCTTTCCTTATATTGTGCGGATGGAGGAAGCCGTCATCCAAAAGGAACCGATCCTGCCGCCGCCATTCGGCAGTGTGCAGAATCCAGTGGCCATGATGATGCACGAGCACGACTCAGCCGGCGATGCCTTGCGGACGATGCGTCAGGCGAGCGCTGGATACACGCCTCCAGGCGATGCTTGCATCAGTTACCAGACGCTCTATAAGGCCTTGGCCGCCTTCGAGACTGACTTACACCAGCACATTCACCTAGAAAACAACATTCTTTTCCCGCGGGCGATCGAAATGGAACAACAGCACTAACCAAGGAACGACAAACGATGGCTGCGCTGGCAACACGGGTCGAGTCCCAAGCTGGAAGGAGGCTAACGCCGGAAGAGATCTTCGAGATCACGCGGACGCGCGAAAAGAGTCTCTCGCGCTTGCTGATGCTCTACATCTCGTCCGGCTTGGCGTTCATGCTCCTGCCGGGAACGTTCCTGGGGGTCTGGAACCTGCTCGCGATCAGCAGCCGCCACGCCGCGAATTCGGTTTCTGCGGGATGGATCCAGGCCCACGGGCACGCGCAGATCTTCGGCTGGATCGGCACGTTCATTCTGGGCATTGGCTTCTATTCCATTCCCAAGTTGCGGCGGATGAATCCGTTCGCGCTGTGGGCAGCGTGGCTGTGCTGGGCGCTCTGGACTTCCGGTGTAATCTTGCGCTGGCTGACGGGAGTTTACCAGTGGAAGTGGCACGTGGTGCTGCCCGTTTCGGCGGCACTGGAAGTGGTTGCCTTCGTAGTTTTCTTCCATTCGGTTTCCGGTCACCGACCGCAGGACTCCGGCAAGCAGAAGTTAGACGAATGGGTTCTCGTAGTCATCTCCGCCGCCGTAGGTCTTTTTCTTACGCTGCTTGTCAATTTGGGTGCCGCATTGTTCCTTGCCTACCATGGGATCTCACCTGATCTCCCCCCTGAATTCGACCAGCGGTTCCTGGTACTCGAGACCTGGGGATTCCTCGTTCCCTTCGTTTGGGGATTCAGCGCCAAGTGGCTCCCGGTTTTCCTTGGACTGCGTCCAGTACGCGGGCGCGCGTTGCTCGTAGCGGTTGCAGTGAACTCCGTTGGCGTGCTTGCTGCCATGATGGGCTGGATGAGACCGGCTGCGCTGTTGTTATTGGGCGGGATCATCGTCGCGGTCTGGGCCCTCCGTTTCTTTGAGAGTACAGAGCAGCCGGCGAAGGTGAAGGGGGTGCACGCGAGCTTTCCGGTATTTGTGCGTCTGGCGTACGTATGGGCCATCGTCGCGGCGGCACTCGGAATCTGGGCCAGTTCGGTCGAGGGCTCTCATGGCATCTGGGGCGCATCGCGCCACGCGTTGACCGTCGGCTTCCTGTCCACCATGGTGTTCAGCGTGGGCCAGAGAATCCTGCCGGCATTTTCCGGAATGCGCTTGCTGTTCAGCACCAAACTGATGTTTCTGGCGATGCTGACTCTTACCGCCGGATGCCTGCTGCGCGTCAGTTCTGAAATTCTCGCTTACCAGGGATTTGCCCATTGGGCGTGGTCGTGGCTTCCGGTATCCGCTCTTACCGAAATGACAGCCGTGACACTCTTTGCAACGAATCTGTTCGCCACATTTGCGCAGCGCCCGCGTTCCGCGCAGTTGTAACAGGTCATGAAACGAAAAACTTCGACGCACAATTCGTTGGAGGTTTGTTGAGAAAGGTGCTCATCCATGTCTTATGGAACTGTGGATTGCTTTAGGGTTGCTGTTGGCGATTCCTTTCGCGGTTCTTGGCGGGGTTGGAATCAAGGTGCTCAAGGGGTGCTCCGCTGATCGCCCCTGGGAGAAGAAGTGAACTGAAAGCCAACGACGCTCCCATGACCGGTCCTTGGACAATACTGCAGCATGTAGAGTGGGAGGGCCCGGGGCTGATTGCTTCCGAAGCTCAGAGGCGAGGGATCCCTACAGACATCCGACGCCTGGACCTCGGAGCCTGGCTTGCCGCGGCCCGATGAGGTTGGGGGCCTGGTTGTGATGGGTGGTCCCATGGGTGCTTATGAAACAGACAAGCATCCCTTTTTGGCCGCAGAATGTGACCTCATCGCGGAACTTGTTCGGCAGGATCGTCCTGTGCTTGGCGTGTGTCTGGGCGCTCAACTGCTCGCGCGAGCGCTCGGCGCGAGAGTCTTTCGAGGGCATGAGCCGGAGATCGGTTTTGGATTCGTCGACCTGACTATTGCGGGGAAACAAGATCCGTTGTTCGCATCGAGCGAACCGTCCATTCCCGTATTCCATTGGCACGGAGATACCTTCGATTTGCCGGAGGGGTCGACATTGCTGGCTTCCAGTACGGAATACCCCCACCAGGCGTTTCGCGTTGGAAGGTGCGCCTATGGTTTGCAGTTTCACGTTGAGCCGGACTCCGATACCTGGTCGGCGTGGTGTGCGCACTTACCGTCCGACTTGATTGAGCGAGCAGAGCAGAGGCGCTCCGTGGTCGAACAAGTTGGCAGAAGCATCCTTGCCAAATTCCTCGATGTGGCCCTGGGAAGCGGCCTCGGAATCGAAAGAAGACGCGAGGCGTGAGGGTGGCCGTCGCACCACAGCAAACTACTTTCATCGCTCTGAGACTTTTGTCACAGCGCTATTCCACCCGCCCGGTAGACTAAGACTATGCCTGTCCAGATTGGAGCCAAGACCCACAACTTCACTGACCCCACCGGCCTGCTCTCGGACTGCCACCGGCGGGTTGAGATGTTCCTCGGCACACTCGATGCGGTTGCGAATGTGATAGACCGTCCTTCCACGGAGGAGACCCGCCGCGCGCTGGAGTCTGCCTTGCGTTACTTCGCGCAGGCTGCACCAAAGCACACGGCGGATGAGGAGGAGTCGCTATTCCCCCGGTTGCGTCAGATTCATGATCCTGAAATCGAGTCTGCATTCTCGAAGCTGGACCAACTGGAGGACGAGCATCGCTGGGCAGCCCCGTTGCACGCCGAAGTTGACCGTCTGGGGGCGCGGTATCTTTCGACCGGCAGTCTGTCCAGTACCGAAGTCGGCGACTTTCGCAAGGCCGTTGCCAGTCTCGCATCGATGTACAAACAGCACATCGGTGTCGAGGACAGCCTGGTATTTCCTTTGGCAGCCCGAATGTTTCCCGACGCTGAGAAATTAATCATCGCAGAGGAAATGGCGGCTCGGAGAAAAGTCAGAGTCGTGACCGAGATATCCGCAGGTCGTAAGTAGAACCAAAGAGTTACTCCAACCAGCTGTGGAAGAGTTGTTTTTTTCCCCGCTCGCTGAACTGCTAGGAACCGAAATCTATTACAGAACTCAGACAATGAAAGTCCTGCATCTCTGAAACAATGTTCGGTCGCGGTGTGTTTCATCATGGGCAATCTTGCAACGGGCAATCTTCCAACGATCATTCAGGGCGGAATGGGCGCGGCCGTTTCCAATTGGCGCCTGGCGAGGGCGGTATCCCTACTTGGCCAGCTTGGCGTGGTTTCTGGAACGGCCTTGGATTTGATTCTTGCCAGGCGCTTACAAGATGGTGATCCCGGCGGCCACATGCGGCGCGGTCTTGATCGCTTTCCAATTCCAGAAATCGCAGAGCGGGTTTGGGGTAGGTATTACATCCCGGGCGGGAAGGCGGAAAGAGCGCCCTACAAGTCCTTGCCGACGCACTCGAAGGACAGTCCTCTCGAACTGAAGGAACTTTGCGTCGTTGCGAATTTCGTTGAAGTCCTTCTCGCGCGCGAGGGCCACGACTGTCCGGTGGGAATCAACTACCTGGAAAAGGTTCAACTACCGCATTTGCCCTCGATCTATGGCGCCATGCTCGCGGGCGTGGGGTACGTTCTGATGGGGGCCGGCGTGCCGCTCAAGATTCCGGGAGTACTCGATCGCTTCACCAATCACGAACCCACAACCTATCTCCTCCAGATCACGGGGGCGCACGATGATGACGACAGAACCATGGCATTCGCGCCGAGGGAGTCTGTGGGCCGCGATCTTCCTCCACTAACCCGGCCGAAGTTCATCGCGATCATCGCCTCCAATACCTTGGCGACAACCATGCTGAAGAAAGCCGACGGCAAGATCGACGGATTCGTTATCGAGGGGTACACGGCCGGAGGCCACAATGCCCCGCCTCGCGGGAAGCTCCAGCTTGACGAAGCGGGAGAGGCAATTTACGGCGAGCGTGACGTGGTTGATCTGGAGAAAATTCGGGATCTTGGCGTCCCGTTCTGGCTTGCTGGAGGATATGGCCGGCCTGAGAAGCTAGCGGAAGCTTTGGCCGCCGGGGCCGCTGGCGTACAGGTAGGGACGGCCTTCGCATTCTGCGAAGAATCAGGGCTGAGAAACGACTACAAGCAAGCGCTATTGGCAAAGGCCCGTTCCGGGGAAGCCCGCGTATTTACCGACCCGGCAGCGTCCCCCACGAACTTCCCATTTAAAGTGGCGCAATTGGAAGGCACTCTGTCCGAGCACGATATCTATGCAGCTCGACCGCGGATTTGCGATTTGGGCTTTCTGCGGGAAGCCTATCGGACACCGACAGGAACAATCGACTACCGCTGCTCGGCTGAGCCGGTGACAACCTATCTGTCGAAGGGTGGGAAAGTGGAGAATACGGTAGGCAGGAAATGCCTCTGCAATGCACTGATGGCAAATATTGGTCATCCCCAGACACGAAACGGAAAGTATACCGAGTTACCTCTGATCACTTCCGGGAATGATCTGACGGAAATCGCCCACTTCTTGTCACCGGGGACCTCGACCTACAGCGCTGCCGACGTGGTGGCGAAGCTCATGACTGGTGTGGCCCCACGTGCCAGCGTATCTGCGCCTTTGCTCGATCTCCCGCAAACTTCCCTTGTGTGACCTAAGTCATCGCCAGGCAGATCTCATACTCCCTAGGATTCTGGAATCGGGGTCGAGTCCGCACCACGAGGACATGAGGGAGATATCGCTAGTGGCAGGCAAATGGATGCCGGAAATCCTGAAAGCGCTATGCACAGGCTGTGGGCTGTGCGTGGAGGCCTGCGGTCCGAGATCGCTCGTAATGGATGATGGAGTCGCAGTACTCGCTTTCCCGGACACCTGCGGGAGCGAGGAACACTGCATCTCGGTCTGCCCGGAGGATGCGATTCAGATGCGTTGGCTTCTGTTTTCAGGAAACAGGAACGTGGGGCGGTGGAATGAGGACATCGGGTGAGTTGTGCGCCTGGAGCGATTTGTTAAGAGCCTGCGCCGAGCCGCGATAGGGTTGCCCAAAAAGCAAGCCCATCGAGAATCAGCTGACCACTGATGCCGAGAATCCGGCCGCCGGTATCACCAGCGGAAACGCATGAACCGACTGCACCATTGGTATTGCCAGTCAAGCCACTGGAAGCGGAGCCTGGAACGGGAAGTTCTCCCCTGGGCGCTGGCTCGAGTGGACTTGGGGAAGACGGTCCTGGAAGTAGGGCCGGGCCCGGGCCTGACCACGAATTGGCTATCGCCCCGATGCAGAACTCTGACCTGCATCGAGATGGATTTTCTGTTAGCAAGAGCTCTCCGTCACCGTATGGCGGGCACCAACGTTCGGGTGCAGTGCGGAGACGCGGCCGCGATGCCCTTTCCCGACCAGTCATTCTCTGCCGCGGTCTGCTTCACAGTGCTTCACCACGTGCCTTCCGCAGGGTTACAGGACCAGCTGTTTGGAGAGGTGTTCCGGGTGCTCCGGCCCGGCGGCGTTTTTGCCGGGACGGATACCATGAACTCGCTCTTGATGCGTGTCTTCCACCTTCACGACACCCTCGTACTGGTCGATCCGATGAGCTTGGCGGCTAGACTGGAATCGGCCGGATTTGTCGATGTGGACGTCGAACTTGGTACCGGAAGATTTCGCTTTCGAGCCCAGCGGCCAGCCTAGCCGCGATGAATCTGAACAGCCAGGAAATTGCGGGCGACCGCTCCGCAATCGGATCCTGTGAAACTCGAAAGGGTAAAAGGGTATCCCAGGTAGCAAGTCTTAAGCGCCTGCGGCCATGGCCAGAAGGTCCAGGGCCTGCTTCGGCGAGCTTCTATCGGGACCCTGAAGTCCTTCGCCGTGCGCCTTGCCGCTTGTCCCCAATCCAGGTGAAGGCGCGGGTTGCGGAGGGAAGCCCCAAGGTGGTGACAGCCAAGGCCACGACGTGGTGAATTTCCTCCTCGCTGAGCCCTGCCTTCCGCGCGTTTCGCACAGCGGAGTGCGTTGCGCCTTCCAGTCCGGCGCCGATCGAGAGGGCAAGTTTGACGAGGCGGCGGCTGCGCTCGTCGAGGGGGCCCGCCTCATGGCACCGCTCTCCCAACTCAGTGAACGCCTTCCAGACATCGGGATACAGCTTCTTGAAATTCGTGATGGGTGCAGGCAGTTTTTGTGCCACGGTATTTTGAATCTCCTTTGACTGTAGATACACGACTCAACATAGCCTGCCCGGAAAGGGTTTGTCACCGGGCTGTTCGGTCACCGTGACTTTTGTCACAGACAAGCACGCCCGTCGCGAATAAAAGGACTTGTACATGTAGAGGTCAACAATGCTCTCGGTCACGTCCGAGTACGCTTTACGGGCTCTCGCTCATCTCGCACGCCAGCCCGGCGAAGCTGTCCTGGGCCGCGACTTGGCGCACGCTGTCGAAATACCAGCAAATTATCTGTCCAAGGTGCTGTTGACGTTGCGCAACGCAGGGCTGGTCGACACGACTCGAGGTTCGGGTGGCGGATATCGGCTTCGTAAGCCGGCGAACGAGATTCATTTGATCGAACGTCGTGGAACTGTTTGAGGAGATTTCGCGAACCAAACCCAGCTGTTTTCTGGCGCATACCCGCCCGTGCTCGGACGCTGCGCCTTGTACGGCCCATGCCGCCTGGCGCGGGGTACAGGCCGCATACATGGGTTTCCTGGTTTCCACGCCGGTTTCGGCCATCGCGGGTGACTCCGATGATGTCGGGACCAGTTCGCAATGCAAGAATACCCTCCCGGTGAGGAGGCGAGGATGAAGTTCGAAATGCGTGGTCGCAGGGAGGCACACGCGATTCGTTGCAGCGTGACGAAGCGCCGCTGGGCCAATCGGCTGTTCATGCTTGGCGTGCTGGCTGTGCTGCTCTCCAGCCCAGCCAGTGCTCAGCAAGATGCAGGCGCTTTCTTCAAGCAGAACTGCACGAGTTGCCACACGATCGGGGGAGGCCGTCTCATCGGGCCAGACCTCAAAGACGTTACTACTCGCAAGGATCACGCGTGGTTAATCCAGTTCCTGCAGAGCCCGAAAGCAATGATCGATAGCGGGGATCCCTACGCTGCGAAGTTGCTGCAAGATGCACGCGGCGTCGTGATGCCGAACATTGCAGGTATGAACCCGCAGGAGGCACAGGCGCTGCTCGACATGATTACCGCCGAATCCAAGTCGCCGCGCTCGCAGTTTGCAGGTACGCAGATCAGCGATCGCCCGCTGACGGCGCAGGATGTAGCTAAAGGAAAGCTGATTTTTCTGGGCGAGCAGCCCCTGAGCGGTGGCGGACCGGCCTGCATCTCCTGCCACACGGTCAAAGGACTGGCGCTTTTGGGTGGCGGACGGCTCGGTCCCGATCTCACGCGGGTTTACGAGCGGCTACAAGGGCGCAAGGGGCTGGCGGCATGGTTGTCGTCGCCGGCGAGTCCCACCATGTCCCCGGTATTCAAAGACCACGCCATCCAGCCCGACGAGATTCTCTCGCTCGTCGCCTTGTTTGAGGATTCCGCGAAACGAGGCGGGCAGGATGACACCACTTCGTTGCTAAATTTCTTCCTGCTTGGCGTGGGCGGCATGGTGCTGGGCCTGATTTCGCTGGACGCGCTTTGGAAAACGCGTTTTCGGGGAGTGCGCCGAAGCATGGTCCACAAAAATGACCGAGGTGAAGGATGAAAACCCGCGACGCGATCTCGTGGATCCGGGATGAAGTTGACCCCAAGCTGCGCAGTTGGGAGGAGTTCTACCGCAACCGCTGGCAGCACGACAAGATCGTCCGCTCGACGCACGGTGTGAATTGCACAGGCGGCTGCACCTGGCAGATCCACGTCAAGGACGGCATCGTCACCTGGGAAATGCAGGGACTGGATTATCCCTTGCTCGAAAGCGGCCTTCCTCCCTATGAGCCGCGCGGCTGCCAACGAGGAATTTCCTACTCCTGGTATCTCTACAGCCCATTGCGGGTGAAGTACCCCTATGTGCGGGGCGCTCTGATTGATTTGTGGAAACAGGCCCGGGCGCAGCACGAAGATCCGGTCGAGGCCTGGAAGTCGCTGGTGGAGAATCCTGAGTCAAGGCAGCGCTGGCAGAAGGCACGGGGTAAGGGCGGTTTGCGACGCGCCGACTGGGACACGATGCTGGAGTTGATTGCGGCAGCGAATATCTACACCATCAAGAAGTACGGGCCCGACCGCATCGCGGGGTTTTCGCCCATCCCGGCGATGTCGATGATCAGCCACGCCAGCGGCGCGCGGATGCTGCAACTGATGGGTGGAGTCTTCCTGTCGTTCTATGACTGGTACTCCGATTTGCCGTCGGCCTCGCCGGAAACCTGGGGTGAGCAGACTGATGTGCAGGAGTCGGCCGACTGGTACAACGCCAAACTCCTGGCGGTGGTGGGCTCGAATCTGAACATGACTCGTACGCCCGACTGCCACTTCGCGGCCGAAGCGCGTCACAACGGTTCGAAGATGTGGGTCTTCTCGCCGGACTTTTCACAGGTCTCGAAGTACGCGGACGAGTGGGTGGCGATCAACGCCGGACAAGACGGCGCCTGGTGGATGGCGGTGAACCACGTCCTGCTCAAGGAATTTCATCACGAAAAGAAGACGCCGTACTTCCTGAATTATGCCAAGCAATACACCGACTCGCCTTATCTGGTGGAACTCACGGAGCACGATGGAAAGTGGCAGGCGGGAAAGCTGCTCCGGGCGAACCGGTTAGAGGGCTATCAGGGTGTGGAGAATGGGGAATGGAAGTTCCTGATGTGGGATGCCGCGGAGAATCGGCCAAAGATGCCAATGGGCAGCGTCGGTTTCCGTTGGGGAAAAGAAAAAGGGAAGTGGAATCTGCTGATGAAGGACGGCGTCGACGGCTCGGCCATTGATCCCGCCCTGACTTTTATCGAGCAGCGCGATGCAGTCGTGCTCGTGGCGCTGAATGACTTCGGCGATGGGCGGACGATCACGCGATCCATACCCGTGCGGCGCATTCGGACCGCGGATGGTGGGGCCGTAACGGTCACCACGGTTTACGACCTGCTGATGGCGCAGTACGGAGTGTCGCGCGGCTTGGAAGGCGAATACCCGGCCGACTACGACGACGAGACTCAACCCTACACCCCGGCTTGGATGGAGAAGTACACCGGAATCAGCCGCCAGGTGTTGATCCGCTTCGCCCGGGAATGGGCGAGCACCGCCGAACTCACCAACGGTAAATGCACCGTGATCATTGGCGCGGGTGTCAACCATTGGTACCACGCCAACCTGATGTATCGCGCCGCGATCCATGCCCTGATGTTCTGCGGCTGCATCGGGGTGAACGGCGGCGGCCTCGCGCACTACGTGGGCCAGGAGAAGCTGGCGCCGGGTGAGCCTTGGGCAGCGATCGCGTTCGCTCGCGACTGGTTGCCGGCGGTCCGCTTGCAGAACGCGCCAAGCTGGCACTACGTGCATACCGATCAGTGGCGCTACGAGCGCGCCTTCACCGATTATCACACGGTTCCTCCTGCCAACGGCAATGGCTCACTCGCCTACGGACACACCATGGACCTGCAGGTGCGGGCCGTGCGCTCGGGATGGCTGCCATTCTATCCGCAGTTCAACGAGAATCCGTTTGAAGTCGTGAAAGAGGCTGAAGCCTCGGGAGCCAAAAACGACGAAGCCGTCGTGAACTATACCGTCGAGCAACTGAAAGACCGCAAGCTGAAGTTCTCAGTGGAAGACCCGGACGCGCCGGAGAATTGGCCGCGCGTGTGGTTCATCTGGCGCGGCAATGCGCTACTGGCCAGCGCCAAGGGCCATGAGTATTTTCTCAAACACTACCTGGGTACACACAACAACGCGATCTCCGATGACAACTTGGCGGAAGGCAGTGCTCGCGAAGTGAAATGGCACAAGAACGCCCCGCAGGGAAAGATGGACCTGGTGGTGGACCTCAACTTCCGCATGGACACATCCGCGCTCTATTCGGATATCGTTCTGCCCGCTGCCACGTGGTACGAGAAGGCCGACCTGAACACCACCGACATGCACAGCTTCATCCACCCGCTGTCGGCGGCGGTGCCGCCGGCTTGGGAGTCGAAGAGCGACTGGCAGATCTTTGGTGCGATCGCGAAGAAGTTCTCGGAACTGGCGGAGAAGCATTTTCCCGAGCCGGTAAGAGACCTGGTTGCCTCGCCACTGCTGCACGATTCGCCGGCGGAGATCGCGCAGCCCGACATCAAGGACTGGCTGAGCGGAGAAGTGGAAGCCATTCCGGGCAAGACCATGCCCGGATTGAGGGTAGTCTCACGCGACTACAAAAACCTTTACAAGCAGTACATCTCTTTCGGTCCACTGGCGCGAGCCAATGGACTCGGAGCGCACGGCACGCACTACCAGATCGAGGACGAATACGACGCGGCCCTGCAGACGTGCCCGACGGTTGCGTGGGACGGCAAGAAGTATCCATCGCTGCTCGAAGACGAGCATGCCTGCAACCTCATTCTGCGTTTCGCCACCGTAACCAACGGCGAACTGGCCTACCGCTCTTATAAGGACTTGGAGGAAAAGGCCGGTGTGCCGCTAGTCCACCTGGCGGAGAAGAACCGCGGGGTGCGGCTCAGCTATAAAGACCTGCAGGCGCACCCGCATCGCCTCATCAACAGCCCTATGTGGTCGGGCCTGACCGAAAATGGCCGCGCTTATTCCCCCTTTACCTACAATGTGGAGTGCCTCGTGCCATGGCGGACGCTTACCGGCCGCCAGCACTTCTATCTCGACCATCCACTCTACATCCAGTTCGGCGAAAACCTGCCGGTGTACAAACCAAAGCCGCTGCCCACGCAGTACGCCGACTTGAAGTTCAGCAAGGAGGTTGGGCCGACCAAGATGCTCAACTACCTGACTCCGCACGGCAAGTGGCATATCCACTCGACCTATGGTGACAACCAGCGCATGACCACGCTCTCCCGCGGGGTTGAGCCGTTCTGGATCAATGACAAGGATGCAGCCGAAATCGACATTGAGGACAACGACTGGGTGGAAGTGCACAACGACAACGGAGTTGTGGTCACGCGTGCCGCCGTCAGTGCTCGCATTCCGCGGGGCATTTGCATTCAGTATCACTCGCCCGAACGCACTTACTCGGTGCCGACGTCACCGCTGCGCGGCAACCGCCGCGCCGGTGGCCACAACAGCCTCACGCGCACGCGGCTGAAACCAAACCTGATGGCAGGCGGCTATGGGCAATTCACCTTTCACTTTAATTATTGGGGTCCGACCGGATGTAACCGCGATACGCACGTGCTGGTGCGGAAACTGCCGGAGCTGAAGTGGTAATTGCGCGGTTTCGACGAAACAACTGAGAACTGACAAACGGGAATTGAGAACTGACCATGAATGTACGCTCACAAGTCTCGATGGTGTTCCACCTCGATAAGTGCATTGGTTGCCACACCTGCTCGATCGCCTGCAAGAACATCTGGACCGATCGCAAAGGCACGGAATACATGTGGTGGAACAACGTGGAAACTAAGCCCGGCACGGGTTTTCCCACGCGTTGGGAAGACCAGGAGCGCTACAAAGGCGGCTGGGAAAAGAAGAACGGCGACCTTGAGCTCAAGTCCCAGAACAAGAGTAGTGCGCTGTTCAACATTTTCCACAATCCCAACCAGCCCACCCTGGACGACTACTACGAGCCGTGGACCTACGACTACCAGAACCTGTTCAACGCTCCCGAAGGTGCGGACCAGCCCACGGCCAAGCCGATCTCCATGGTCACAGGCGAGTACATCAACGTGGAAGCCGGGCCGAACTGGGATGACGATCTGGGCGGCTCGCCGGTGTACGCGCAGAACGATCCCAACCTGGAGAGCCTGACACCGGAGCAGCGCGCAACAGCTCTTCGCCACCGAGCGCCTGGTGTTCTTCTACTTCCCGCGCATCTGCAATCACTGCCTGAATCCTGCATGCGTGGCGGCGTGCCCGTCGGGCATCGTTATACAAGCGCGGCGAAGACGGCATCGTGCTGAATGATCAGAAGCGCTGTCGCGGATGGCGCGCCTGCATGCCCGGCGTGCCCCTACAAGAAGATGTACTACAACTGGTCCACCGGCAAGTCAGAGAAGTGCATCCTGTGCTTTCCGCGCCTGGAGACCGGGCAGGCGCCGGCATGCTTCCACTCTTGCGTGGGACGAATTCGCTACCTCGGCGTGTTGCTCTACGATGCAGCACGAATCGAGGAAGTAGCCAAGCTGCCCGACGATCAGCTCATCGAAGGACAGCGTTCGCTCATCCTCGATCCATCTGATCCCGAGGTTATCGCTGCCGCTCGCGCCAACGGTGTGCATGACTCGATGATCGAGTCGGCCCAGAAGTCACCCATCTACCAGTTCGTCAAGGTGTGGAAGCTGGCGCTTCCGCCACACCTCGAATACCGGACCTTTCCGATGCTGTTCTACGTGCCGCCGATGTCGCCCGTGATGGCAAGCCAAGACGGCGGCGTGATCGACCATGTGTCCGGTGATCTGTTTCACGATATCGAGCAGTCGCGTGTACCCATTGCCTACCTGGCCAAGCTGCTGGGAGCGGGCCAGGAAAACAAGGTGCGTTACGCCCTTCGCAAACAAAAAGCGGTGCGCTGGTACCGGCGCGCGTTGACCGTTGGCGACGTGACGATGGAAGTCGCCAGCCGCATGCTGGCCGAAGCCGACTGCTCGCCCGAAGAAGCCGAGGCAATCTACCAGCTCACTTCGCTCTGCTCTTTCGAAGACCGCTTCGTGATTCCGCCGATGCACCGCGAAGAGGCCCTGCAGATGATGGAAGATCCTATGGAGCACAAGGCGAATGCGGGCTTCGGCTTCATCAGTGCACCGCACCGGGGGATGTGATGCAGGATGCTGCCATCTACAACGCACTCGTCGCTCTGCTGACTTATCCCGAGGCGGACTATCCGCAGCGGATTGAAAGCAGCGTGCATGCTGCTCCGGAAGAGTGCCATGGGCAACTGGAGCAGTTCGCCACCCAGATGCGCGGGCGGGCGACGGACGAACTCCAGGAGTTGTTTACCCAGACGTTCGACCTCAACCCAATGTGCTCTCTGGAATTGGGATGGCACCTGTTCGGCGAGAACTACGAACGCGGGCAGTTGCTGGTCCGCGTGCGAGAGGAGTTGCGGCGCCATGGGCTGGAGGAGTCCACCGAGCTTCCCGACCACCTGACCCACATTTTGCGGTTGGTCGAGCGGATGGATCACGAAGCCGCCGCCGACTTTGTTGCGGCCTGTGTGCTGCCGGCGCTCGAAAAGATGCTTCAGGCAATGTGCGACAAGAGGAATCCATTTGAAAACGTGCTGCTGGCGGTCCGTAGTTTGCTTCGCCGCCAGTTCCCGGAGATACCGCTCGCCTCTCCCGAAACTGAACCGTTACTCAAAGTGTTGGCTTGAAGGACCGAAGCGATGACGAATCTAACCATGAACCTGCTGCTCTTCGCGATGCTGCCCTACGTGGCCCTATTCGTATTCTTCCTGGGCACGATCATGCGTTATCGCAAGGCGCCCTTTACCTACTCCAGCTTGTCGTCGCAGTTCCTGGAAAACAACCAGCACTTCTGGGGCTTGACCGCTCTGCACTATGGCATCATCGCTATCCTGCTCGGCCATCTGATGGGACTGCTCATCCCGCGCCAGGTGCTGCTTTGGAACAGCCGTCCACTGCGTCTTTACGTGCTTGAAATCTTCAGCCTGGCTTTTGCCTTGATGGCGCTGGTGGGTTTCGTGGGCGTGATTGAGAGGCGCATTCGCTATCCGAAAGCAAGGACGGTGACTACCCCCGCCGACTGGATCATTGAGTCCATGCTCATTCTGCAGGCGGCTGCGGGGATCTACGTCGCCATTTTTTACCCTTGGGGAACTTCCTGGTATTCGACTTCCGCGGCGCCCTATCTGCATTCCATTTTCTTCTTCCGGCCGGACATCAGTTATCTCGAGACCATGCCCCTCATCGTCAAATTCCACGTGGTCAATGGCTGGCTGATTGTCGGATTCTTCCCGTTCACGCGTCTGGTGCATGCCCTGGTGGCGCCGTTGCCCTATCTCTGGCGCAAACCTCAATTGGCGCGCTGGTATGGGATCGGAATCCTGCCGGTGTGGCCGCGCCGGCCCAGCGGTGTGAGGGACTGACGAGATGGCCGCGCCACGTCCAAAGCCGTCTGTGGTAATGAAGTACCTTGCCAGCCCATTCGTAACGCTGGTACTTCTGATCGCGCTGGGCTTCAGCCTGATGATCCTGGTGCCGAAGTTCAACGCGTACGCCTTGCCCGGCAATCAGATCGGCTATGAACCAACACAGCCGATAGCCTTTTCCCACCGCCTGCATGCTGGCGAGTTGCAAGTACAGTGTCTGTATTGCCACTCGGGAGCGGAGAAGAGTCGCCACGCCGGGATACCCGCCGCGAACGTCTGCATGAATTGTCACCGGTTTGTATCGGCGCCGCTGGGAACAATCCGCGCAGAAGACGCACTGGCCAAGAAAGAGAAGCGCGAACCGCGGCGGGTGGTTTCTCCGGAAATCCAGAAGATCTACGATGCGCTGGCGCTCAACGAAAAGATGCAGCCCGATCCGGCTAAGCAGACCACTCCGATCCGCTGGGTGAAGGTTCACAACCTGCCGGACTTCGCTTACTTCGACCATCGTCCGCATGTGAACGCTGGAGTCCCGTGCCAGAAGTGCCATGGTCCGGTCGAGACCATGGAGCGCGTGCGCCAAGTCGAGGATTTGAGCATGGGGTGGTGCGTGAACTGCCATCGCGGCGTGGATCGCACGGGACTGGATGGCAATGGAAACTTCACCAGCGCGCCAGCACCAGCGGCACAGGGGACCGTGCCGGTGACGCATCGGGTGTATGCATCCACCGATTGTTCTACGTGCCACTACTGAGGAGAGTTGTTTGAGCAAGCGAAGAACAAAGCGGTATTGGAAGAGCCTGAAGGAGCGGGATGCAGCCCCAGGCGTTCTGAAGACTCTTGCGGACGAGTTTCCGGAAGGCGGGCCGCGCCAGTTCCGCCGCCGGGATTTCCTGAAAGCGACCGGATTCACGCTGGGAGTGGCTTTTGCTACAGGTTGCAGCCGCGCTCCTGTGCAGCGGGCCATCCCTCTCCTTTCGCAACCTGCGGAGATGGTTCCCGGGCGTTCGCTTTTTTATGCGTCCACGTGCGCGGGTTGCAGCGCCGGTTGCGGATCACTCGCCAAGGTGCGCGACGGCCGGCCGATCAAACTGGAAGGCAATCCTCAGCACCCGGTCTCGCGCGGCGGATTGTGCGCTGCAGGGCAGGCGAACATTCTCGGCCTCTACGACTCACAACGGCTGCAGCACCCTTTGAACGAAGGGAAGAGATCCTCCTGGGCCGAAGTTGACCGTGAGATCCAGGCTGGGCTCGCGAATATTCGTGGTGATCGCGGAGCGGTTCGGTTCTTGACTGGAACCATCACTAGTCCAACCGCACGCGCCACCATCCAAGAATTTCTCAAGGGTTTTCCCGACGCGCGGCAAGTCGTCTATGACCCCCTGTCAAACTCCGCCCTGCTCGATGCCCACGAGCAAACGCATGGTCTGCGGGTTCTGCCGCGGTTTCACTTCGACAAAGCCGAAGTCATCGTCAGTTTCGATGCTGATTTTCTCGGAACGTGGATTTCGCCCGTCGAATACACGGCGGACTATCGTGCCGGACGCGATCTGGAGGCAAAGCGCGTCTCCTATCACGTGCAGTTCGAGCCGCGCATGAGTGTGACCGGCAGCAAGGCCGACCGGCGATTTGCGGTTGCGCCAGGAGAGATGGGTCTTCTGCTCGCGCACCTGGCGCAGAGAATTGCGCGCAAGGCCGCAGCGCCCCTCCCTTCCGGCGAGCCCGAGGCCGTTTCTGTTGACTTAGCATTCCTGGATGACCTGGCGGACCGCCTTTGGCGTGCGCGCGGGCGAAGTTTAGTCGTGTGTGGCGAGCAACGATCTACAGCAGCAACTTCTGAGCAGCTACCTCAACCACCTGCTGGGAAACTACGGTTCGACGCTCGACGTGGGGAAGCCGTCGCTACAAACGCAGGGAAGTGACAAAGAACTGGGCGGACTTCTCGCTGAATTGCAGGATGGCAAGATCAAGGGTCTGTTTGTCTACGGAGTGAACCCGGTTTTCGATTTGCCGGGCGGTGACAGTCTGGCGGGGGCGCTGCTAAAGGTGCCCCTGCTGGTCAGCTTCGCGCAGCGCCTGGACGAAACCGCCGCCCTGGCGCGCTACGTTCTGCCAGAGCAGCACTATCTGGAATCGTGGAACGATGCCGAGCCGGTGAGCGGACTAGTCAGTGTGTCTCAGCCCACAATTCATCCACGGGGGGACGCGCGATCGCTCGTCGAAACGATCGCAACCTGGAACGGGAACCCCAAACCGTCCTATGACCTCCTGCGCGAACACTGGAAGGCAGAAGTTTTTCCTCGTCAGAAGAAAGAATCGAACTTCGACGCGTTCTGGGACCGCGCGGTGCACGATGGGTATGCCGAGGTTGAACCACTTCCGATCAAGGCAAAAGAATTCAATGCACAGGTAGTGCGGCCAATTCTGAAGGCTCCGCGGCCGGAGACAGGCGCTTTCGCCCTCGTGCTCTACCCCACCGTCGCCATGCTCGACGGCCGCAATGCATACAACCCGTGGCTGCACGAGCTTCCGGACCCAATCACCAAGGTGACGTGGGACAACTATGCGTCGATCTCTCCGTCCGCTGCGCAGCGGCTCGGTGTGGAGGATGGAGATGTGGTTCTCCTGGAGAGCGGCAGTGGTCAGGCGTTCGAGCTTCCGGTGTGCATCCAACCCGGCCAGCACGACCAGGTCATCGCCGTTGCCCTGGGCTATGGCAGCACGTTGAGCGCTCGCTTCGCCAAGGTCGGACCGCAGTGGCTCGACGCCATCGTTAGCGTCGGAGATAAAGGCGTTGTCGGTTTGAACGCCTCGCCGCTGCTGCGATTGAGTGATGGCGTTCTGCAATACGACGGCGCTCAGGTCAAGGTCAGCCGCACTGGCAGGCAGCGCGAACTGGCATCCACGCAGACGCACAACACGCTCACTGTCCCCAGGAAACTCACGCCACCGGGCAGTGGGCCTCGGCCAGTGGTCCAGGAAACGACTCTGGCGGCATATCTCAAAGATCCGCACGCGGGCGTGGAAGACCGCGAAGAGAAACAGGACCTGTGGCCCACAGACCATCCCTACGCGGGACCGCGCTGGGGCATGGTGATTGATCAGAACGCCTGTACCGGTTGTTCGTCGTGTGTAATCGCCTGCCAGGTGGAGAACAATATTCCGGTCGTGGGCCGGGATGAAATTCGCCGCAACCGCGAGATGCACTGGCTGCGCATTGACCGCTATTACTCGGAAACCGAATCCGGTGAGATCGAAGTTGCGTACGAGCCGCTGATGTGCCAGCAGTGCGACTACGCTCCCTGTGAAACGATCTGTCCGGTGCTGGCTACCGTGCACAGCGAAGACGGTCTGAACCAGCAGGTCTACAACCGCTGCATCGGGACCCGCTACTGCGCCAACAACTGTCCGTACAAGGCGCGGCGCTTCAACTGGTTCAACTATTCGCACGATGATCAGCTCCAAAACCTGGTTCTCAATCCCGATGTTACTGTCCGCTCTCGGGGAGTGATGGAGAAGTGCACCTTCTGCATTCAGCGTATTCAGGAGGGCAAGATCGAAGCGGCACGGCGGGGCGAGAGGATTGGGGACGGGGCCATCCAGACCGCCTGCCAGCAGTCCTGTCCGGCGCAGGCAATCTACTTCGGTGATCTCAACGATCCGAACAGCCAAGTCAGCAAGATGATGGCGAACCCGCGACGCTATCGAGTACTGGGGGAACTCAACGTGCGCCCTGCCGTGGGATATCTGACCATCGTGCGCAATCGCCCTCAAGAGGGAAAAGAGGAGAACAAGGAAGAACACCATGGCTGACGCGGTACTAACGCTGCGACCACCTCTGATTGAGGGGGATAAGTCGATTTCCCAGGTCACGAACGATGTGTGCGCGCCCATGGAAGGCCGCCCCACATTGCTGTGGTGGGTGGCATTGGCAGTCTCCTCGTCGCTTCTCGCGCTGGGTGCGGTTGCGGTCACTTACGAAATTGCGGTCGGTGTGGGAACGTGGGGCCTCAACCGGACCGTCGGCTGGGCCTTCGGTATTACGAATTTTGTTTTTTGGATTGGCATCGGTCATGCCGGCACCCTCATTTCCGCGATCCTGTTTCTATTCCGGCAACGCTGGCGTACTTCGGTGAATCGGGCAGCTGAAGCCATGACCATCTTTGCCGTGCTGTGCGCGGGAATTTTCCCGGTCATCCACACCGGCCGTCCCTGGTTTGCCTACTGGATGTTCCCGTATCCCAATACCCGCGGCTCGCTGTGGGTGAACTTCCGGTCGCCGCTGGTGTGGGACTTTTTCGCGATCTCGACGTACCTCACGGTCTCGGCAATGTTTTGGTTCATCGGCATGCTGCCTGACCTGGCAACCATTCGCGACCGTGCGACAGCCAAGTGGCGCCAGAAACTGGCAGGTTTGCTCAGTCTCGGCTGGAACGGTTCCTACCGTACTTGGCAGCGCTACGAAGTCGTGTACCTGATGCTGGCTGGGCTCGGCACGCCGCTCGTTATCTCAGTACACACCATCGTGAGCTGGGATTTCGCGACCGCCGTGCTTCCAGGCTGGCATGCCACCATTTTTCCGCCGTACTTCGTGGCGGGCGCGATTTTTTCCGGCATGGCGATGGTGCTCACCCTGATGATCATCGCCCGCAAGCTGATGCACTTGGAAGACTACATTACTGTTCGCCACATCGACCGCATGTCGAAGCTGGTGATCCTCACCAGCGGCATCGTGGGCCTGTCGTACGGCACCGAATTCTTCACTGCACTGTACTCAGGCAGCCCATATGAGCAGTTTGTGTTTCTCAATCGCGCCCTAGGTCCGCTGTTCTGGGCCTACTGGACCATGGTGAGCTGCAATGTGCTGATTCCGCAGATTCTCTGGTTCCGCAAGGTGCGTACCTGCGTCCCGGCAGTTTTCATGATCTCGGTGTTGGTCAACGTCGGGATGTGGTTTGAACGATTTGTCATCATCGTGACATCGCTCTCGCGCGACTTCCTTCCGTCCAATTGGTTCCACTACGCACCCACACGGGTCGAAGTGGCGATCCTGCTGGGCAGTTTCGGGCTGTTCTTCACGTTGTTTCTGCTGTTCTGCCGGTTCATTCCGGTCATCGCAGTCGCAGAGGTCAAAGGGGCGCTCAAGTACGGCGGGCCTCAGGCGGAGTCTCGACATGAGTAAACGACTATTTGTCGGAGTATTCGAAAACGAGCAGGACACGCTGAGCGCGATCCGCGCCTCCCGCAAACGTGGATTCAAGATCGTGGATGTCTATGCGCCCTACGCCGTTCACGGAGTGGAAGAAGCGATGGAACTGCCGCCCTCACGTTTGCCCTGGATCGTGTTTGCGCTGGGACTGCTGGGAGCCGGTTTGAAGGTATGGTTTGAGTTCTGGACCACGGCGGTGGACTGGCCTCTTAATGTCGGTGGTAAACCCTTCAATTCGCTGCCGGCCTTTGTGCCCGTGACGTTCGAAGTGATGGTCCTGTTTGCGGCTGTAGGCGCGGTGCTCTCCTTCTTCTTCGTGTGCAGACTCTTTCCTGGAAAACGGGCGGTTTTGCCCGTGCCGAGGGTCACCGACGATCGTTTTGCGGTGGTGCTGGAGGAGACCGATTCGAGGTTCGAGGCGGCTGAGGTCCAGAGGATGTTTGAAGGGCTACACGCTGTTCATGTGGAAGAGCAGATCAGTGCGGAGGTGCAGTGATGGGACGGGCTGTCCTGAATGCATTCCTCCTGGTTATGCTGACCGCATCCGTGACGGCAACCTGGCTATTGAGTCCGAACCCCGCACGGCCCAATCTCGAGTTCCTTCCCCAGATGGCGCATCAGCCACGGTACAGCACATTTTCCCCCAATCCAAATTTCTCCAATGGGGGGACATTGCAGCGTCCTGAACCGGATACGATCCCTCGCGAATTCATGCCACTGCATTACGCGGCTACTCCGGCCGACGCATTGCGTGCAGGCGAAGAGCTAGCCAGTCCACTCGAACCCGGAAATGTGCGCGCGCGTGAGCGGGGTGCGTTCGTCTTTGCCAATTTCTGTGCTGTCTGCCACGGCGCTGGGGGAGCAGGGATGGGTCCGGTAGCTCAGCGTGGCTATCCTCCGCCACCTTCGTTGCTGGCCGAGCACGCCCAGAAGATGAAAGATGGCCAGCTGTTTCATATCCTCACGTACGGTCAAAACAACATGCCTTCCTATGCCAGCCAGCTTTCGCGTGCCGATCGCTGGAACGTGGTCCTCTACGTGCGCACGTTGCAGGCCGCGGCTCCTCCGATTTCACAGCCCGCTCCGGCCAAGGCGGATGCGGGAGCAAAACCCTCCCCCGTGGGAGGCCGGCCATGAACGCTCGGGATTTCGTTTTTGTGCCCGGCCCGAAGCTCATCCAGCGCATGCAGATACTGGCCGGCATTGGCAGCATGACATTCGCTGTCGGTTTGTATTTAGCCCCGCAACGGACGTGGCTGAACCTGCTGCTGATCAGCTACTACCTGCTGGGATTGGCGCTGGCGGGTGCAGTTTGGGTGACGCTGCAATACGTGAGTGGTGCACATTGGAGTACCGCGCTGCGCCGCGTGCCGGAAGCGATGGCCGGGCTGCTTCCCTTTGCAGCAATAGGCATACTCGCGGTCCTCATTTTCCGACCAGCGCTTTATTCCTGGACCAGCGGTCTTCATAGCGACGGCGGTGCGATCGGATTCAAGCGAATGTGGCTGAGCCTGCCCTTCTTTCGCGTCCGGGCGGTGTTCTACATGTTGGGATGGTTGGGCTTCATCTGGGCAGTCCTGCGCACTTCCCGGCGCCAGGATGGGGACGGCGACCTCAAGCACACGCGGACCAGCACTCGTCTGGCAGCTGGATTCCTCGTCTTCTTCGGGGTCACGTTCTGTCTTGCCAGCTTCGACTGGATCATGTCCCTCGAACCGGAGTGGTACAGCACGATCTTCGGCTTCTATAACTTTGCCGGGCTCTTTGTGAGTGGCCTGGCCGCGCTTACGCTGCTGCTGGTTTGGCTGCAACGGCATAGCCCGTTGAAAGACATCATCACAGAACAGCACTTGCACGACCTGGGCAAGCTGCTCTTCGCGTTCAGTACCTTCTGGGCCTACCTCTGGTTCAGCCAGTACATGCTGATCTGGTACGCCAACCTGCCGGATGAAACCGTGTATTACATCCGGCGGCTGCACGGACTCTGGCAACCGCTATTCGTCCTGAACCTTTTCTTGAATTGGGTGGTACCGTTCTTCGCGTTGCTTCCCCGGATGAACAAGCAAAGGGTTGGCGTGCTGGTTCGAGTAAGCATAGTGCTGTTGGCAGGGCGCTGGCTCGATCTCTATCTGATGATCGCTCCACCCTTCTCTGGCGGCAGGCCACGAATCGGGATCTGGGAGATCGGAATGGCCGCCGGCCTGGTGGGCGTATTTGGGCTCGGCCTGTTCAGCGCGCTCCGCAAAGCGCCTCTGGTGCCGGTTCGAGACCCGTATCTGGCCGAGAGTCTGCACTATCACGCGTGAGTCTCGAAATGGCAGAGCGGGGGAGAAAGTTGGCCGGGGGATGACTTCAACTATGGAAGCAAAGGAAATTGAAGTCGCGACCTCTGTCTTGGAGTCACGCCGGTCGCTGGGCATCAACGTGCCAGTCGCATCAGCTTGGAATTCCATCCCGGTGAAGCTTCTCGCCGGCATCCGGGATCTGCATCCCGCCTACTTCGCGATGGTGATGGCCACCGGCATTGTGGCCATAGCCGCGCAACTCACCGGCATGCGACGGATTGCCGTCAGCCTGACATGGCTAAACGGCTGCGTTTTTGTCGGGCTCTGGGCCGCTACGCTGCTGCGCATCATTCGATTTCCACGCGACTTCTTCCGCGATCTCACAGATTACCAGCGAGGTCCAGGATTCTTCACCATCGTGGCCGGTACCTGCGTGCTCGGACGCCAGCAGATCATCATCTATAGCCATCACGGCCTGGCGGCGGTAATGTGGTTTGTCGCGGTTCCGCTCTGGGCAATGTTCACCTACGCTATCTTTACCGGCTTCACCGTCAAGGAGAATAAGCCAACCCTCGCAGAAGGAATTCACGGCGGATGGCTCATTGCGGTGGTGGCAACCCAAGCAGTCTCCAGCCTGGGCACGCTGCTGGCGCCGCACTTTCCGGTTCACGAAACTCAGATGTTGTTCTTCTCACTCTGTATGTGGCTGTGCGGAGGGATGCTCTACATCTGGGTCATCTCGCTGATCTTCTACCGTTACACATTCTTCCGCTTTCTGCCGTCCGACTTGATGCCGCCCTATTGGATCAACATGGGAGCGATGGCAATCTCCACCCTGGCGGGCGCCAACCTGGTCCTCAACGCCACGCGTGCACCTTTCCTGATGACGCTGCTCCCGTTTCTCAAGGGTTTCACGGTTTTCTTCTGGGCAACCGCCACGTGGTGGATTCCCATGTTGGTGATCCTCGCCATCTGGCGTCACGTCTACAAGCGGTTCCGGCTGAGTTATGACCCACTTTATTGGGGCGCTGTGTTTCCGTTGGGCATGTACACGGTGAGCACCTACCAGTTGGCGCAAGCTTTGGACCTGCCATTCTTGCTGTGGATTCCGCGCTGCTTCGTCTACATCGCCCTGGCCGCATGGATAGCGACATTTGCCGGACTGCTCGGGACGATCAGAAATCTGATTCCTGCCCTTCACAAGGAGCAAGCGCGTGTTTCTGTCGAGTAGGTACCCGGAGAAAGGAATCGAAAGTCGTGAATGAGCTTAGAGGTACGCCGAATCAAAGTCTGTTGGCGGCTACGTTGGGATTCTTTGCCGGCTTTGCGGCAGTCGCGTTGTTCGGTCCAACCGCCAGCAGGTTTCAAGAAGTGATGCATCTGTCGCCTGTGATGGTGGGGTTCCTGGTGGCGGCGCCAGCTCTGTCAGGCTCGCTGCTCCGAATTCCGTTTTCGGCCTGGGTCGATACCACGGGAGGGCGCAAGCCGTTTCTAGTTTTGCTCACGCTATCGTTGTCAGGCATGTTCGGTCTCCTGCTCGTGATTTACTTCTTGTACCCGGCCCGGCTTTCCTCGAATCTCTACCCGCTCTTGCTGGGTCTCGGAGTTCTCTCGGGATGCGGCATTGCGACTTTCTCGGTAGGAATCAGCCAGGTTTCCTATTGGTTCCCCCAGGCGAAGCAAGGCAGGGCGCTGGCGATCTTTGCAGGTTTTGGAAACCTGGCGCCTGGACTCTTTTCCTTCTTACTTCCGATCGCGCTGGTCAGCCTGGGCCTCGCTGGATCCTACACTGTATGGCTTGTGTTCCTGGCAGTGGGCACCATTGTTTACGCGCTGCTCGGCCGCAACGCTTGGTTTTTTCAGTTGCGGACCCGCGGAGTTGATGCTGCGGAAGCGCGTCGCATCGCGCGGGAGCGGGGGCAGTTCCTGTTCCCGGCTGGTAGCTTGGTCGAAAGTCTCCGCATTTCGGCTCGCACTTGGAAGACATGGGCTTTGGTTTGGGTTTACTTCACGACCTTCGGCGGCTTCATCGCCCTGACTGCCTGGCTGCCAACCTACTGGCACTCCTATTTCGGCGTCAGCGCGGTGAAAGCTGGCTTGCTGACTGCGGTGTACTCCGTGCTGACCTCGGCCATCCGCATCGGGGGAGGGATGTTATCCGACCGCCTCCGCGAAGGCGGCGAAAACACCGCCATCCTCGCCCTGCTGATCATGGCGAACGGAGCCATCATCATGACCGGCGCTACCCAGTTGGAACTTGCGCTACCCGGAGAAATTCTTCTGGCCATTGGAATGGGGGTGTGCAACGCCGCTGTTTTCAAGCTGGTTCCACAGGACATTCCGCAGGCAGTCGGAGGAGCCGCCGGCTGGGTAGGTGGCCTGGGAGCTCTCGGTGGGTTTGTCATCCCGCCGGTGATGGGATTTGCGGTTCACGATCTCGGCACGCGCGGCTACGCGATTGGCTTCATCGTTTTTGTTTTCCTCGCATTGTTTGGCCTCGCGGTTGTATGGATTCTGAAGTACACACGTGAAGCACCGGCCGCGGTCGGGTCGGTCGCGGCGACCACGGAGACGCAGAGCGGGAGATGATGAGCGCAAAGACAACAACACCTCCGGCCGAGCCAGTCGCATTCGACACGGCACAAAGCATTGTGTCCACTGCGGTCAACGTTTTGAGCAGTGAGTATGTTTCATTGTCCGACGCGCTGAGGCGCGTGGCCGCTGAGAACGTTATCGCGGAAGAAGATCTCGTGCCCTATGCGCGCTCGGCGATGGATGGTTATGCACTCCGGGCGTCCGATACCGCCGCTGCTTCGCCGCAGTTTCCGGTCGGGATTCCAGTCGTGAGAAGAGTGTTCGCCGGGGATGGGAAGACGGTGCTCGCGGCGGGCACCGCGATCGGCATCACGACAGGAGCGCCCATCCCCTGCGATTCAGACGCGGTCATTCCGCATGAGCAGGTCCAGATCCGGGACGGAGTGGTCTTCATTGAGGAACCAATCAGACCCGGAAGTTGCATTTTCCCGCCCGCAGAGGATGTCCGTTGCGGAGAAACGCTGCTGGAACGCGGGGAAGTGCTCGGTCCCGCGCTGATCGCTCTGCTTGCATTTGTGGGTAGATCTCAACTGCGCGTATACCGGCGACCTCGGGTCAGTGTTGTTTGTACCGGGAGCGAACTGGTGGAGGTGTCTGACACGCCCGCCTGTGGGCAAGTCCGCAACAGCAACGCTTACGCGTTAATGGCACTCCTTTCCCAGTGTGGCGCCGAAGCACGATACTGCGGCGCAGTCGCGGACAGTTGTGAGAGATTGCGTGCAGCGCTTGATTCTGCGCGGGAAGGCGCGGACCTTCTTCTTACCACTGGAGGCGCCTCCGTGGGTGAGCGGGATCTCGTCAAGTCCGTGCTGGAAAGTATGGGCGTCGATTTCGAGTTTCGCAGAGTTGCCATCAGGCCGGGTAAACCATTTGCCTTCGGTATGTGGGGAACGCTCCCGGTTTGTGTCCTTCCTGGCAATCCTTCGGCCGCATTTGTTTGCTTCCAGGAATTTGCGCGTCCCATCGTGCTCCGGATGGCTGGCCGCGCGAGAACGGAGTTGCCCGTAGTGAAGGCCACACTCACGGGGTGCACGAAATCCAAGTCGGACTCGCGTTACATAGTTCTCGCGCGGTTGAGCGTCTTGAGCTCCGAGTTTCTCGTCCGGCCTCTGGAAAACCAATGCTCTGCCCTGGTTCGGACCGCTGCTGCGGCAAACAGCCTGATTGTTCTCCCAGGGGGGCCGGCGACCTACAACCCCGGCGATAGTGTCAAAGTTCAGGTCCTCGATTGGGAAAGCGTGGTCAGTCTGTGACAAAAGTCATTGGCGCTTCCGGAGGCTCGCGGCAGCATAGATAACAAGAGGGATGCTCATGCACAAGAGGACCTTTGTCCTCGCCAGTATGTCGCTCTTGGGTTTGATCAGCCCCGATTTGTCCAGCGCACAAACCCAATCCTCCTCTACGCCGACTACGTTTGCTGGAGTTCGCTTTTCGGGCAGCCTGCGCGTTCGCCCGGAGGTGTGGGACTGGTTCGACACCACCGCTGCTCAGCCTAACTACACGTACTTCGCCTCGCTGCTGCGGTTGAGTTTCAGTCAGGAGCGGCCGCGTTGGGACTGGCAGGCGGAATTTGCTCAGCCGTTGTTGCTGAACTTGCCGGACAACTCGATTGCGTCCCCGCCGCAAGGGCAGCTGGGACTGGGAGCCAGCTACTTCGCCGCCAATGCCAACTCTACAGCAGCGTACTTCTTCGCTAAGCAGGTTTTTGTTCGGCTAAAAGGCATCTTCGGCGACAAAGCCAGCAACGTACGCTTCGGCCGGTTTGAGTTTGTTGAGGGCGCCGAAACCACCCCGAGAGACGCAACTCTCGCCGCTCTCAAACGCGACCGGATTGCCCAGCGTTTGGTCGGCAATTTCGTCTTTTCCCACGTCGGCCGGAGTTTCGACGGAGTTCAATATGGGCGCGGAACACCGGCCATGAATCTCACTCTGGTGGCGGCCCGCACCACCCAGGGCGTCTTCCAGGTCAATGCCTGGGGAGAGTTAGATACTGACATCCTTTACGGCGCAATTACTCATCCGGTTGGCAAGAAATCATCCGGGGAATGGCGCGCATTTGCGCTTAGCTACCACGACGGCCGGCGGGCCCTCAAAACCGACAACCGTTCCACTTCAGCGCGCGCGGCCGACCAGCACAATATCCGAGTCACGAGCTTGGGCGGCGATTACCTGCAGACACTTAACACCGGGCATGGTACGGCAGATCTGCTCTTCTGGGGCGCCTGGCAATTCGGCAGTTGGGGGGTACTGGATCAACGTGCGGGAGCCGCGGCGATCGAGGGTGGTTTCCAGCCTACATGGAAACTCAAGCCGTGGTTCCGCGGCGGATACTTCTACAGCACCGGCGATGACAACCCCAACGATGGGAAACACGGAACCTTTTTCCAGGTGCTGCCCACACCGCGCATTTATGCGCGGTTTCCTTTCTACAACCTGATGAACAACCAGGACGCGTTCGCAGAGGTGATTCTGCGGCCCCATCCCAAGTGGACGATCCGTTCCGATGCGCATTTCCTGCGCCTCAGCAACGAGAAGGATCTCTGGTATGTCGGCGGAGGAGCCTTTCAACCCTCCACCTTCGGTTTTGTTGGGCGCCCCAGCAACGGAAGCCGGAGTCTGGCCAATGTCTACGACGTAAGCGCCGATTACCAGCTGAATGCACACCTTACGCTGACCGGATACTACGCAGGGGCGACGGGTAGGACAGTGATTCAGAAGATTTATCCCAACGGAGGCACAGGCCAGTTCGGCTATGCGGAGCTGAACTGGAAGTTCTAAATGAAGCGGCTATGTCTGACCACAGGACTTTGTGATTCTGGGTACGGACGGCTGTCGGGCGCGGGCAAGACCCTGGCCCGAAGGAAGGCTTCCCATGGGTGAGACCCAATATCGTGCGCGCGTAGCCGGAGCTGCTTACTGGCGGAAGCAGATCAAGTGTCAGTACGCGTGCTAAGTTCACACCGATGTGCGCAGGGTATGGACGGCTATTGCTGCGGGCGACTGTCAACAGGCGTACCTGATTGCCCGCAGGCCGAATCCCTGAGCGTCATTGTGTGGACACATCTGCGGCGCGCCGTGCGAGGCGGATTGTCCGGACCAGTGCACATGGGTTCCCAATCATAATGAGGCTGCTGGTACAGCTCGTCAGCCATCGGCACCAGTGCAGCTGAGGATATGATTGCGATAAGTAATGTTGTCGAGTGGAGGTTTCCATGCGCTTTGTAGCTTTTCTCAGTTTTCTCGTCTTCCCGCTGATAGCAGTGGCTCGTCCCCAGGTATCCGCAGAAGGCCAGGCCTGCCTGGATTGCCACAGTAGCAGCACGCCGGGCATTGTGGAGCAGTGGCGAGAAAGCGCCCACGCCAAGAAGAGTGTGGACTGCTACTCGTGCCATCGGGCCAACGAGAAAGACCCAGCGACCTTTGAGCACTATGGATACCGTATCGCCGTGATTGTCACGCCCAACTATTGCGCGCGCTGTCACGGCAAAGAAGTAGACCAGTTCGAAAAGAGTCGTCATGCTCAGGCAGCACAATTCATCGGGTCTCTGGATAACATGTTGGGAGAGGTAGTGGAGGGCGGCCCTGCTGCGGCCAACGGATGCCGCCAGTGTCACGGCAGCGAAGTCAGGTATTTGAAAGACGGCAAATTTGATGCGGATACCTGGCCGAACAGTGGGATTGGGCGCGTGAATCCTGACGGCAGCCGAGGCTCCTGCGCTGCCTGTCACGGACGGCATTCCTTCAGTTCAGCACTGGCTCGCCAGCCGGAGAACTGCGGAAAGTGTCACCTGGGTCCTGACCATCCACAAATGGAGATCTACACCGAATCGAAGCATGGCATTCAGTTCCGCGCCAACATTGCCAAGATGAATCTGGATGCAAAGTCCTGGGTAGTTGGCAAGGACTACTCCGCGGCGCCCACATGCGCAACCTGTCACATGAGCGCGACCAGCAATCAGCCAGTGACCCACGATGTGGGCGATCGGATCAGCTTCACACTTCGACCAGTCGTCAGCTTCAAGCTGGAAAACTGGGAGAAGCGCCGTGCTGCCATGCAGGACGTTTGCTCGAACTGCCACGCTACCGGATGGGTAGAGAACTTCTATAAGCAATACGAGAACACAGTCGATCTCTACAACGAGAAGTTTGCCAAGCCAGCCAAATCGATCATGGATAAGCTCTACGCCGCCAATAAGCTGACCAAGACGCCCTTCGATGAAAAGATCGAATGGACCTACTATGAACTCTGGCATCATCAGGGGCGGCGGGCCCGGATGGGCACGGCAATGATGGGCCCGGACTACACACAGTGGCACGGCTTCTACGAAGTCGCCAAGACGTTCTATACGGAATTCATTCCCGAAGCTGAGGCGCTGCTTCCCGGCGTGACGGAAGACGTCATGAAAAGCCCTTACCACCAGTGGACGAAAGGCCTGAGCAAAGAGCAACTCCAACAACAACTCGATTTTTATAAGAAGAAATACAACCAGTGAAGAACATCAGTTTCCGAGGAGAAGGGTGATGGTCATTCAGCCACCAAAGCAAATGGCATTGTCGCTGTCCGCCTGAGCTGTTCACTTCAAAACGGCGGTTCTGATGCCGCGCCAGTGGCTCGTGACCTTTGTCGGTGCATCTTGTGAGAGGAAACGTGGGTTGAAATTAGGACGGCTGCATTCTAATGGCTTACGTGATAGCTGAACCCTATATAGGAACGAAAGATACGGCTTGCGTAGATGCATGCCCGGTCGACTGCATTCATCCGAAGAAAAACGAAGACGATTTTGCTACGGAAACTCTGTTGTACATCGACCCGGTCGAATGCATCGATTGCGGAGCTTGCGTGCCGGTTTGCCCGGTATCCGCGATCTTTGCTCTCGATGATTTGCCGGAACAATGGAAACACTACGCTGAAATCAACGCGAAGGGAGCGCTGATGGCGGTGGTATCAAGGGCGGAGTAAAACTAGACCTGATGAAGAGAGTGTGAAAGACCAGGATTGCAGATGAGGGGGCGCATAGGTCATGGCCCCCCTAAGCGACAGCGGCGCGAGCAACAGAACCGCGTAAAGACAACTCAACTCAGATCAATTTTCGCTGGATAGCATTCATGACCGCCTCCAGGCGATTGTGAGTTCGCAATTTCTGGTTGATGTGGTGGAGGTGGTTGCGGAGCGTCTGCGGGCTGATGCCTAGCACACGGGCGACGTCGTCACTGTCCTTACCCTCGGCAAATAAATGCAGGATGTGCTTTTCCTGCTCGGACAAGGGAGATGCTGGTTCCGCACGCGCTGAGATCTCGCCGAGCGAACTGACTTGCTTCGATAGATCGAGCATCTTGCGCATCAATTCTTCGCTCTTCTTCTGTTCCGTTACGTCATGAGCAAGGTGCACCAGAAGCCGGCGGCCAGTGCGCTGGTTGTCGAACACGAGCGTGGACATATTGATCCATACTCGCTGCCCTGAGCGGGTCTTCACGCTCATGTCGAAGTTGGGAATGTCGGTACTTCCACCGGCGCACTCAGCCACGCTGCAATGCTGATGGCATACGCGTGTGCCCAAAGGTCCCATGCCTTCCAAGATGTCATAACACGTCTTGTGGACTGCCTCGGCGGCCGGATGGCCGAATAGCTTCTCGGCGCCTTTGTTCCAGGACACGATTTCGCCCTCTTCGGTTACCGAGAACGCTGCGTCGGAGGTGTGCTGGAGCAGGGTAAATAGTTCACTTTCTAGCATTTACCTCACCCTGTGACAACTGCCTACCTGAGTAGTACGAATGCTCCATTGAGACCGGTCGCCTCCCGATACAAGTATATGTCAGCTGGCAAAACCAGGATTCCAAAGGGAAGAAAGGTTGGCCGGCGGGAAGAGCTGGGATATGGAAACAAGAACTCATAACGGAAGTTCATTCATGAAAGCGATTCTAAGTATCGGGCTTTTTCTGTTCATGGTGGTCGGTGCGGAGCCATTACCGGCACAGTCTGCGGCGAACCATGGGACAGGGCCGAAGACCACCGCGAATACCGTCGATATCGTCCGTGACCCGACCGACGTTCCATCACCAATTGCAAACCGCGAACCTACGGTGGTCCATGTGACGCTCACAGCCGAGGAGGTTCTTGGGTCAGCTGGATCCGTCGGTTGGCACCACGTACCGCTATTGGACTTTCAACGGGAAGGTGCCTGGACCGATGATCCGGGTGAGACAGGGCGACACAGTGGAGGTCACCCTTCGCAACGACGAAAGCAGCCACATGGTCCACTCCGTCGATTTCCATGCGGCGTTGGGCCCTGGTGGCGGGGCAGCGTTCTCGCAGGCGATTCCGGGACAGTCGAAAACTTTCACATTTCAGGCCACAACACCGGGGCTGTTTGTCTATCACTGCGGTACACCAATGATCGCCGAACACATTGCTAACGGCATGTACGGCCTGATTCTGGTGGAGCCAGCCGGTGGACTTTCTCACGCCGACCACGAGTACTACATCATGCAGGGCGAAATCTATACCACGGCGCCCAAGGGCAAAGCCGGGCTGCAACAGTTCAGTGATGCGAAACTCATGGAGGAAACGCCCGAATATTTCGTGTTCAACGGGGCAGTGGATGCCCTGGCCAACAGACATCCCATGCACACTAAAGTGGGCGAGACCGTGCGAGTATTCTTCGGCGACGCGGGCCCCAATGAGACATCGTCCCTGCATGTGGTCGGGGAAATCTTCACACGCGACTATGAGTTAGGTTCACTGACTTCCACTCCGCTCACCGGAATTCAAACCGCCGGCGTACCGCCTGGCAGTGCTGCCATCCTGGAGTTTACAACCAGTGTGCCGGGGCAGTTCACGATGATGGACCATGCCATGGCAAGGATGGCTAAGGGCCTAATGGCGGTGTTTGATGTGAGCGGCCCGCAGAACGTGGCCTTGATGCATGCCGGACCAGCTCCGTCGGATTCCTCGGTGAAGGAGTCCGCGGCCTGGGTGACGGGCATGACCCACGCCGATACTGCGGGTGGCGGGGGGCCGGGCGGTATTGATGCAGCGAGCGCTGTTGACCTTTCCTCCAACCCAACAGATGGGAGGGAAGACGCTATTCCAAACCCGATGCCCGGCATGGCGATGGACGTGACCAATGTGAGAGCAGGGCACGCACGTCGCTCACAACCCATGCCCGTCGTATCGAGATCGCAGCCCTCGATTCTTCCCTCCACGCAACTCAACGGATGCTTGACGTTCCTGAGCGACGGACGGGTGATGCTTAAAGCCCTACCATCCGCGAAAACCTACCGCATGGAAGGTATATTGTTCTCGGAAAATGCGAACCACTTAGTCCATGTGAGCGGAGATTTCAGCAGCGTTGTAGCCGTAGAAGATCCCAGTATTCCCAGTTTCGTGGTGAAAACGGTTGATGAACTTGCGCCCAACTGTTCGGCAAAGGTGACACCTGCTCTTCTGCGGAAAGCGTTGGCCAAGGCTGTGGGGGTAGGCACTGTGTCCCCGCTCACGGTGGGCATGAGCGACATAGCGTTCATCCCGTCGAAGATCGTCATTAGGGTAGGCCAGAAAGTGACCTTGAAGGACTCTTCGGAAGTCATCCACAACGTGGTCGACGACGCCACGAAGGCGATAAACCAGGCTGACGTTCATGTTCCTGAGGGTGGGGAGTCATTCGATTCAGGATTGATGCAACCCGGCCAGACCTTCGCCCGTGTCTTTACAGTTCCCGGGGTGTACCGCTACGTCTGCACGCTGCATGAAGCCAACGGCATGAAGGGTGTGGTGATCGTCAGGTGAATGTTGGGGGTGCGGGCGTCTGTGAAAGGAAGGCTTTGAACGATTAAGCCCCAGCTTGCCGGTCCGCTTTGAGAACCGTGACATAAGTCATCGTCGCGCTTTTGGCCGGCTCCTATGATCGTTACAGTCCGGGAAAAAGGGTAGGGAAACCATGAACAAGATCACCGAAAACACAAGCGTGGCGGAGATCGTGAAGCTCTGTCCGAACGCGCGCCGCATCTTTGATCGCCACGGACTGAAGGGCTGCGGCGGCGAGCATGGTCCCAGTGAGCCGTTGGCGTTCTTCGCCGCGGTCCATCAGGCGAACGTGGATGAACTGCTGCGCGAGATCAACGCTGAGCTAGAAAGTCCATCTTCCCAGCCCTATGTGTACAAAGAAACCCTGCAGGACTACATCTACCGGCGGTTTTTCAAGGCTGGTGTGGCAATCGTGTTGACTGTCGGCTGCCTCTGGGGTGCGATCAATCTGTTGCAGATCGCATTGGGAAAGAGCTTCCTGCAACTGCGCCTTTTGTCTTCGATTCATGCCCACGCGCACGCCATGATCTTTGGCTGGGTTGGGATGTTTGTGATGGGCTTCGCTTACCAGTCCTTCCCGCGCTTCAAGAACACCACGCTCTGGCGCCCGGGTCTGGCAAACCTCAGCTTCTATCTGCTGGCTACGGGCATCGTGGCTGGGATGGTTGCCGATATGCTTCTGCCTACCTTGGGTTCATTCGTGCTAGGTGCTGCATCGGGAGTGTCTGAAATTACTGCCGTCGTGCTCTTCATGTTGGTGTTGTACCGGACGGCGCGGCAGTCGATCGAGCCGCACAACCCGTATGAGAAGTTCATTGCCGGCTCGTTCATCTGGTTCTTGCTGGGCACAATCTTGGAAGCAGTGTTCTTTTTTGCCAAGGCCACGGCTCATTCGGAACACGGTTTGATCATGCGCATCGCGCTGATCGATGGTCCGCTGCGGGATGTGCAACTGCTGGGCTTCGCCGCGCTGATTATCGCCGGGGTCAGCCAGCGCTTCGTGCCGCAGGTGTACGGTCTCGGGAAGCCCTCGCATGATCGCCAGGCAATGATCTTCTGGTTGATCAATGGCAGCCTGGTGCTGAACATGGTCAGCTATGTGCTGCTGCTCACGACCCACAACTTCTATTTCGCAATCGGCCTCGAGTTTGCCTATCTGCTCATGCCGGTTTGGGCCGTGTTGTTGGCCAAGCAGATTGGTGTGTTCCGAACGCCATCCCAGCCGGATCGCACCTTCAAGTTCATTCGCGCAGCCTACGTCTGGTTGCTGATCTCCTGCGGCATGATGCCATTCTTCCCACTCTACGGGGCGTTGACCCATCAGGTATTTGCGCACACGTATATGGGCTCTCACCGCCACGCATTCACCGTGGGCTTCATCAGCATGATGATTCTGGGAGTGTCGTCCCGAGTAGTGCCCATTCTGGCGGGAATCGACGCGAAGCGAATGAACTCGCTGTGGGCTCCTTTTCTTCTTTTCAACGTCGGCTGTGCAGGCCGGGTGCTGTTGCAGGTGCTGACAGACTTCGTACCCAATGTCGCGTATCCGCTAGTTGGGGTCACTGGTTTCATCGAATTGACTGCATTGCTGTGGTGGGGAATCGAGTTGTGGCGCACCATGAACGTGGCGAAGACGAATCGCACGAAATTGCTTACCGCACCATTCCCGCAGCCGACACGATGAGCGCAAACTCGTTTGGCCTGCTGCTGGCTGAGAAAGTGTAAGGAGTCTTTTCAACAGAATGAGGACAGGAGATACAAAATGAGTTCAACAATCACAACAGGTTCAGAGATTGCCGGAGCACAAGCTTTACCCTTGCTGGATTTAGTCAATTATCAGGAGGGATCCATCGTGAGCCGGGTCATCCTTAAACGGGAGAAGGGGAATGTCACGATCTTCGCATTCGATGAAGGGCAGGGGCTGAGCGAACATACCGCCCCGTTCGATGCGCTCGTGCAGGCCATTGAAGGAGAAGCAGAGGTTACAGTTGCTGGCAAGCCACTGACCGTGAAAGCAAGCGAAGTCGTCCTGTTGCCGGCTGAACAGCCGCACGCGGTCAAGGCGACCACACGTTTCAAGATGATCCTGATCATGATCCGCTCATAGGCCCAAGACGCACACTTTGGTTCGTTACCAGATTGGGGACGGATTGAAGCGTACTTGTTGTGTACATCGTGAGGCGAAATATGCGAAGGGCCTCACTCTGAGGAGCAAAAGACAATGGCGAGAAATCTAACGGCCCATAAGCCTGGTGAGGGTAGTAAGGCTCTAAACAGGTTGCCCCATCTAGCCAACCCACTCCTACGATTCAATCTGTCGGAGGAACTCCGGCAGCTCCGGAGTGAGGACTCGTGGCAGCGAGAAACCGGGCGTAGTTCCAAGACGCTCGCCAAGTATCCAGACTTCCGGATTGTCCTGGTTCTCATGAAGGCCAACACGCAGATGAAGGAGCACCATGCCGATGCCAGAATCTCGATCCATTCGCTGCAAGGTAGGATTCGCATCCATCTGCCAGATCAGAAGATCGAACTTCGCGCCGGGGAATTGCTGGCACTCGACCATGGCATACCTCACGATGTCGAAGCGGTGGAGGAGAGTGCTTTTCTGATTACGATTTCCTGGCCGGGAGGCACAACGGAAGAGCGGCATGACGCGAGTTGAGTTGCGCCTCCGTGCGCGGAATTGATGCAGGTTGGCTATGGCAGACGTAAACATAACGGTGGACGGAAAGAAGATAACTCAACCTGCTGGAACACTATTGATCGAGGCTTGCAAGAGTGCCGGGATTGAGATCCCATCCTTTTGCTACTACCCAGGCTTATCGCTGCAGGGCGCCTGTCGGATGTGCCTCGTGGAAATTACAAAGATGCCCAAGCTGCAGACGGCCTGCACCACGTTCATCAGCGAGGGGATGGCGGTTACGACCCAAAGTGAGACGGTCAAGCAGGCTCGCAAAGCCATGCTGGAATTTGTGCTGCAGAACCATCCCTTGGACTGCCCAGTATGCGATGCGGGCGGTCAGTGCGAACTGCAGGATGCAACCCTGAGTTACGGACCAGGAGAGTCCAAGCTGATTGATCCCAAGAACCACAAGGACGAGCAGCAGTGGTCTCCAGTCGTTTACTTTGACCGGCCGCGGTGCATCATGTGCTACCGCTGCGTGCGCGTCTGCGGGGAGGGCATGGATGTCTGGGCTCTTGGGATTGCCAATCGCAATTCATCTCAGCTGATTGTTCCGAACAAGGGCGACTATCTTGAATGTGAAGAGTGCGGCATGTGTATCGACATCTGTCCCGTCGGGGCACTGACGTCTGGTCCATACCGCTACAAGACACGTCCCTGGGAGATGAAGCATGTGGCAACCATCTGCACGCACTGCGGCGACGGGTGCACGACGACCTTGGGCGTGCGCCCCAGCGAGACTGGAATGGAGATCGTCCGCGGCTCAAACAGGGACAAGAACGGCATCAATGGCGATTTTCTGTGTATCAAGGGGCGCTATGCGTTCGATTTCACCGCCCATCCGGAACGGCTCAAGCAACCGCTAATCCGCAGCAATGGCCGGCTCCGTCCCGCTTCCTGGGAGGACGCTCTGTCGACCGTCGCTGGACACTTCCGCGAAGTTCGGGAGACTTTCGGCGGCAACTCAATCGGAGTGATTGGTTCGACGCGTACGACCAACGAAGAGAGCTACTTGCTGCAGAAAGTTGCACGGATCGTTTTCCACACCAACAACATCGATCATCATCGGACAGCAGATTTCCCAACTCTCTACCGCGTACTGGCGGGCAAACCAAACACCACGGCCAGCATGAAAGATGTTTTCAACGCTCCCGCCATCCTGCTCATCGGAAGCGACCCCACGTATCAACATCCGCTATTGGCGTGGCAGATCCGGAACAATGTGCGCCTACACCACGCCCGTCTGTATCTGATCAATGCACGTCCGATCAAGTTGACGCGACAAGCAACGCAGTTCGTGCAGGTCGATGAGGGCAGCGAAGGCAAGGCAGTGGCTTTTCTGGCTGGAGACGATAGTGCTTGGGAACAGTGCACTACGGACCAATCTGGTCGGGACAAACTCACCGCGCTGAGAGAGAAACTGCAGACAGAGAAGGATCTCGTCATTATTTTCGGCTCGGAGTTGCGTGGGAAAGACATCGCTGCGCTTGTGCGGTGTTGTGCTGCAATTCCCAATGGCAAGTTGGTTTGTCTGGGTGACTACGCGAACTCACGCGGCGCTGCCGATATGGGGCTCTACCCAGATCTTTTGCCTGGATACACACCGCTTTCTGAGGGCGCAGCATTTCGCGAAGCTTGGGACGCAGGGTTCCCCACGCAGCCAGGACTCAATCTCCTTCAGATGATAGAAGCAGCGAGAGACGGCAGGCTGAAGGCGTTGTATGTCGTTGGTTCGAATCCCGTCGCCCGCTACCACATCGACCCATTTGTCCTGCAGGCACCGTTCTTGGTAGTGCAGGATCTGTTCTTGACGGAGACGGCTCAACTGGCGGATGTCGTGCTTCCTGCCACATGTGCGTATGAGAAGTCCGGAACCTTTACGAACACCTGCGGTGATCTCCAGAGATTGAAAAAAGCCGCAGAAGTGGTTGGCCCGAAGAGTGACCTGGAGATAATAGCTCGTGTGGCCCACGACATGGGCTGCCCGATAGGAAAGCTCGTGACGCGCGGAGAAGGTGTCCGTGCCGACACCGGGCAGTCGCGAGGGGTTCAGTCTGGAGAGGTGGATCGTCAGGCGGTATGGATGCAAAGACAGAATTTGGAACCGCGGCTGGGGCCCTTTGATCCGAACGCAGTGTTGGATGAGATCCGCCGCCTGGTTCCAAGCTACCGCTCGCCCCACGTTCATTGTTCGGGTCAGAAAGAGGCGGCGGAGTCCAATCAATCTACATCTTGCGATGCGGCTAGCGAGGGTCAGTTGATCGTTCCCTCGCAAGATGACCTGTTTTCCTCAGGCACATTAGGTCGTTATTGTCGAGTGCTTGGAGACGTGATGGAAAATCGTCTTGTATTGCCAAATGAACGAGAGGACAGCAATGGTGAACTTCTCTCCGAACCGAGGCAGTGGAATGACCCTGGAAGCGTTTGCCCGGGCTCATAAGTTGCCACCACGCTGGCTGGAACTGAGAGAGGCGTGCGACGAGATTGTGAGACAGGCTGACTTTTGGTACCGCCCTGACCTGCGACAGCAAGCGGGCGATTTGGCCGTTGAGGCCTCCAACATTCTCCAATCAGCACTCAAACAAGAGGCCTGCGGGAATCCACATGGTGCTGATGCGTTAAGCTCCACACGGTTGAAGTGAAGCGAGAGTGGCCATGACCGACAGGACTGTGCTCTTCATCATTCGACGGCAAGCCACTCCGCAATCGGAGCCCTTCTGGGAGAAATTTGATTTGAAATGGCGGCCGGGTATGAATGTCATCTGCGGTCTGATGGACATTGCTATGAATCCGGTGGACCGAGCCGGGAAGCCCACAACACCCGTTACCTATGACTCCAACTGCCTGGAGGAGGTTTGTGGGTCCTGTGCAATGCTGATCAACGGCAGGGCTGCTATGGCTTGTTCTTGTCTTGTAGACAAGCTCAAGCACCCCATTCAGCTGGAACCCTTGTCGCGATTCCCCGTCATTCGTGACTTGGCGGTGGATCGCAGCGTGTTGTTTGAGAATCTCAAGCGGGTCAAAGCGTGGGTGCCGATAGACGGGACGTACGATCTCGGCTCGGGCCCAAGGATCTCTGCTGAAGACCAAGAGCAGGCCTATCCCATGTCCCGCTGCATATCCTGCTGTCTCTGTATGGAAGTCTGCCCACAGTTCACGAAGGCGACGGGCTTTGTGGGGGCGGCCGTCATTAACCAGGTACGGCTCTTCAACCAGCACCCCACAGGAGCGTCCCTGAAACGGGAGCGGTTGCATGCCATGACCGGCCATGGGGGAATCCACGAGTGCAGCTATGCGCAGAACTGCGTTCAGATTTGTCCCAAGAACATACCTCTAACGAACTCCATCTCAAACGTCTATGGCCAAGTGATGAAGCAGACCATCGGAGACCTGTTCCGAAGATGACGCTACATTTTGGCACAGGCTTTGAAAGATGGGTGTCACAGTGAATAAAATACGACTGATTGGCGGAAAGGGCTTATTCATGCTGCAGGCAGAAGTTGGCCGCGCCAAGATTACGCCAGCGCACAGCTATCCCACTCGTGGGCAGGTGGTGCACGACTTCACGTTACCGTCCACGGATGGCAAGCGAATCAGCCTTCAGGACTACCGTGGTCACTTCAGCTTGGTATTGATCTTCGCCGGAGATCCCAGCCAGATAACCGAGAAGAAATGTCTCTCGGAACTCGTGCAGCGCTACTCTGAAATTCGAGAGGCGGATGCCGAGGTGTTGCTAGTCCTGGCGTGTTCTCGAGAGCGGGCGGAAGCGACCAGGCATCAGGCAAAACAGCCAATTCCGGTTTTAGCTGACGAGGACCTCCAAGCCCATAAAGCGTTCGGAGCACTCGATCCCCGGGCGGTCCCCGCTGCGGCACTTTACGTGACCGACCGGTTTCTGGAGGTGTTTGCAGAGTGGCGTACGGGTGAAGGGGACAGTCTTCCCAATGCCTCCGAGGTGATATCTTGGCTCGACTACATCAATAGCCAGTGCCCGGAATGTACGCAGGCGGAGTGGCCGAGAGACGACTAATTGACCGTGGACAAGGAAGGAGGCGGCGGGATGCTCAAGCTGAAACGTGCGTACGAACCGGCTTCTCGAGAGGATGGTCAACGCTTCCTCGTGGAGAGATTGTGGCCGCGCGGCGTGAAGAAAGCCTCTCTCCATCTCGATGCCTGGCTGAAGGACGTTGCGCCCAGTACCGAATTGCGCCAATGGTTCGGCCATGATCCCAAGAAATGGGAAGAGTTTCGGCAGCTTTATCGAGCCGAACTGGAACGACATCCGGAAGTGTGCGATCCGATCCTGAACGCTGCACGCAGAGGGACGGTCACACTTGTCTACAGTTCTCACGACCGTGAGCACAACAATGCGATCGCTCTGCGGGATTACCTGGAAACGAAGCTCGGAAGAAAACACCGAGCGACCAGTCGCAAATCCTCGGCTTAACGATTGCGACCATACGAACTTCCTATCGCGAATCCCACTCCGGCGAAGCTGGCTCTGCATTGCTTCTAGTCCACTAGTTCCGGCCCACAGTTACAGAAATCCCTTCCCGGAGTACGAATAGACCATTGGAGAAATCCATTCGGAGTGCGGAAATAGTAGGTGAAAGATGCAGACTCAAAAGAGGGTGCGACCAATGACTACAAAATGTGCGAATCCTGCATGCTCCGTTCTTTTCCATCGGTTGGGACACGGCAAGTTGTTCCGATTTGAGGTGAAATCACCCTCTGAACCCTGCCGGGATGTGCCCGACACCGTTTGCAGCGTGAAGTCCGGCAGCGCTTCGGTGTTCTTCTGGCTGTGTGACAACTGCAGCTTGACCAAGACTTTGAGCTTTGAGTCCGCACGCGGATTAACGGTCGAACCGATACTGGGACCTCGTGGTTATGTGGCTGTCGTGCAGAACGCTCAGGCCCGCGTGGATCAATGAGCAGGCGTGTGACTTTCGTCGGTGCATGTTGTGCTGCGCGAAGCAGGCTGAAATAGGAGGGCTCCATTCTCATGGCTTACGTGATCGCCGAACCCTGCATTGGAACAAAAGATACGGCCTGCGTAGATGCATGTCCTGTCGATTGTATTCATCCAAGAAAGAACGAAGAGGATTTTGCCACGGAAACTCAGCTGTACATCGACCCGGTGGAATGCATCGATTGTGGAGCTTGTGTGCCGGTTTGCCCGGTATCCGCGATCTTCGCTCTCGATGATTTGCCCGAACAATGGAAGCAATTCACCGAAATCAATGCGAAGCACTACAACCGCCCGTGATCGTCGCAGAGGCATTGAAAGGAGTAGTCAGATGACGAGAAGAAGACCAACAGAGGAATTAGAAAACGAACACCACATCATCCAGCAGGTGGTCGGCGCGATGGCCGTGCTCACAGAGAAACTCGAATCCGGCGCGAAGATCGATGCTGCGGTTCTGACAGACCTATCCGAGTTCATGCAGACTTTTGGCGACACGTGCCACCACGGGAAAGAAGAAAAGTACCTGTTCAAGCTTCTGGAGAGGAAGGGCGTACCACCGAGCGGTTGCCCCTTGGCAGTTCTTCTTCACGAACACGAGAAGGGTCGCAGTCTGATAGCCGATCTTAAGCTCACATCCCAAACCTACATACGCACCCCCGGCGCAGGCAGGGAGGCGCTAATTGGCACCCTCCGAAAGCTCATTGAGCTCTATCCGGCACACATCTGGAAAGAGGATTACCTGCTCTTCCCGATGACCGAGAAACTACTGAGCGCTGGTGAGCAGGAAGAATTGTCGGCGCAATTTGAGCGGCACGAATCTGAAATTGGCATTGACGTTCACCATGGTTTCGAGCAGTTGGCCGGGCGGATATTGGAGATGGTCTGTGGGGGAGCCAGCACCTGCCACGTAGCTTAGTCAGCGTGGGGGTTAGAACGCACTGTGTCTTCCGTGAATAAGCGTAAGAAACTCGTCCCGGGTCTCTTTCTTACGGAAAGCGCCCAGCATGGAGGACGTTATTGTGGAGGAGTGTTGCTTCTCCACTCCGCGCATCATCATGCACAGATGTCTTGCTTCAATGACTACTCCCACGCCCAGCAGTTTGATAGCACTCTCAATCGCTTCTGCAATTTGTGATTGTGAGGCGCTCCTGAACCTGCAATCGACGTGCGAATACGTCTACCAAGCGGGGTACCTTGCTCAGCCCAATCACTTTTCCTTGCGGAATATAGGCGACGTGGACCTTGCCGCAAAACGGCAGAAGGTGATGTTTGCAGAGACTAAACATCTCAATATCCTTGACGATCACCATCTCGTCGTAAGCCACGTCGAACATTGCGCCCAGCAGAGTTTCCTCTGGGTTCTCCTGGTAGCCTTTGGTCAGATACTGCATCGAACGCTCCATGCGTTGCGGAGTATCCCGCAGGCCATCACGCTCGGGGTTCTCGCCGAGACGGACCAACATTTCCCGCATGAGTTCCTGCAGGCTGGTACCGGCTAACGACTGGGGTTCAAGTATGGTTTGCATCTCTTCTCACAATCCAAAACGCGGCCTCGGGGAATGAGCGCGGGCGTTATTACGCAAGAGTCTTTACGCGCGCGCTGGAATGGAACGGAAGCAAGCATTAAATTTTCATCATGCCGTGAGGTGTGATCGTGTTGTTAAGAATGTGTTTGAAAGAATTCAGAAGCAGGTCTTGAAGACGGAAGGCTCCGCGGCGAAGACACAGTGACAGTCTGCGCGGTGCAGGAAGGGCAGGCTGCCGTGAAACGAAGAGTCGGTATTGCCGAAAGTCCAGGAGGTGCGCATGGCTGCGAAAGAAATTCCGATCGCTGGTTACAGATCCAAGTTGTTGAGTAGAGTCGAGGTTGCGGAAGGAACTATGGCTTTCCACTTTGAGAAACCATCGCAATTCGATTTCAAGCCGGGGCAGTCCGCCGACGTGACACTATTGAATCCCCTAGAAACTGACTCCGAGGGGAACACGCGCACTTTTTCGATCGCCAGTTCTCCATTTGAAAATCAGTTGATGTTTGCCACCCGCATGCGCGACACAGCGTTTAAGCGCTCACTGAAGCAGATACCCCTGGGTACAGACGTGAAGATTGACTCACCAATGGGTTCCTTTACGCTACATAAGAATTCATCCAAGCGGGCAGTATTCCTGGCCGGCGGAATCGGAATCACACCTCTTATCAGCATCGTGCGGCAAGCCGATCACGACCGACTCCCTCACAAGTTGTATCTCTTCTATTCCAACCGGCGACCCGAAGATACACCTTTTCTCGAAGCTCTTCAGACGCTGCAAGAGAACAACCCAAGTTTCCGGTTGGTATGCACCATGACCGCGCTGCCGCAATCCCAGAAGGAATGGAAGGGGGAGACGGGTTTGATAGACAAAGAGATGTTGTCGAGACATCTCACCAACCTGCAGGGAACCGTCTATTACGTTGCCGGGCCTCCCGCCATGGTTTTGGGCATGAGGGAAATGCTTGTGGGCGCCGGCGTTGACGAGGACGACATCCGAACGGAAGAGTTTGGAGGATACTGAAGGGCGCCACCCCGTTGCAGGACGGCGATTCGGATCGAACAAGAAACAGTGAGTCTTTCGAGGTGAACATGCTGGCAAACAAGCCCAAGACAAAAATTCTAGTAGACGGTGGCGACCCTGCTGAGACCCTCCGGATGAAGAGCTTGATCGGGTTCGTGGATGGGCAGACTACCAATCCATCCTTGATTGCAAAAAACCCTGCGATTCAACGGCTCGTTGCATCCGGCCACAGATTGAGCACCCAAGAAGAGAAAAACGAATACGAGAAGATCGTGCAAAGTATCTCGCCACTCGTGGGAGATGCTGGGGTTTCCATTGAGGTGTTTGCCGATCTTGCTACCAAAGCCGAGGAGATGCTTGCCCAGGGCGAAGAAATGTTCTCTTGGATTCCAAATGCCTATGTCAAGTATCCGTGCACGCACGAGGGTTTGCGAGCCGCACAAATGTCGACCGATAAGAGTATTCGAGTCAACATGACACTGTGTTTTTCACAGGAGCAGGCCGCTGCCGTATATGCCGCAACAAAGCGCTCAAAGGAGCCGGTGTATGTATCGCCATTTGTCGGCAGGCTTGACGATCAAGGCGAAGACGGCATGGATCTTGTCAGAAATATCAAGACGATGTGCGAGCACAGCGATGGCCATGTGCATGTCTTGGCTGCAAGCATACGCAATGTCAACCACTTGCTTTATTCCTTTGCTCTCAGCGCTGAGTTCGCGACCGTGCCCACCACAGTTTTAGAGGAATGGGCGGCCACGGGATTTCCAATGCCAGATCACGATTTCTTGTACAGAGGTGTCGATGCCAGTGGCAAGCTTCTGAAGTCGATCCCGTACAAACAGCTGGATCTGGACCGTCCCTGGGAGAGCTTTGACATCACCCATGAACTGACCACTAAGGGTATCCAGAAATTTGTGACTGATTATCAAAGCACGCTGAGACGATCGGCATAGTGTCGGCTGGCCCGTTGGAGACATCCTTGTCCGCGTCTTTTGACTCTGTCCCCTTTGTCAGCAGCAGTCGCATGGCCTTCCCTTAAGAGCTTGCCAGCCCTCCCGCGCAACCAGCGGTATCAGACACAGGGCAGCCACTGGATCGGCCCAGGTGATCCCCCAGAAGGCATTCGCAACCAGACCTGCGAGGGCGATGATCGACAAGTAGCCGCAGAGGGCGGACTCCGCTGCATCTGCTCTCAGTGCCGCACTGGCAGTCAAGGTGGACAGCCGGCGCTTCTGCTGTGCGAGCAGGGGCATCACAACCGCTGCCACGATCAATACAACGATCCCAAGAAAGCTTGGCCTCACTTCACTATGTCCAAGCAGCGCCAGTGCAGCGACGAGCGCTACGTATGCCGCCAACGCGAACAGAAGGCTTCCCGTGATTCTGGCTGCTAACTTTTCCGTCCGCTCGTCGCTCCCCTTTGACCGAAACCGCCAATAAACGACTACCGCGGAGAGGAGTTCGATGGCACTGTCGCCGCCAAACGCGAGCAACGCCGGGCTATGGGCGCGCCATGCGGCACCGAGAGCAAAGATGGCTTCAACCGTCATCCAGCCCACCGTGATGGCTTGTATCCAGACGATGCGTCGAACGACGTCCCGAGAGTTTGCCAGCACGGTAGAAGACATAGATCTATTCATTATGAACGCTAAGGATCGACATGTAGTCCGCGAATTGGAAAACCAGGCGAGTAGAAATCTGCCCTCTGAAGGCAGAGGTCGTTTTGGGCCAATTTCATGGTCCCCTCATGGTCCAGTAACGGTTTCCAAAGACTACTAAAACGGTTTTGTTACGCCATCCGTGTCGCGTGTTTTCAGTTAGGTGCGAGCAAGTTGTTCGTTTGTCACGGCAGAGGCCGCGCGGCTTGCTGGACTATCCGCGAGGAGTTTCAGAGGCAGCAGCGGGAGGCTGCTTTGAGAACCTCAGAATATTGTCGTCAGTCAGGCAGTTGGCGATGAAAGGCAAGACGACTTCATCGGCAAAGTCCAAGTCACCCTCTTTCGCTGCCAGTGCTTCCATATTGACCGCAGTCTTGCGGAGCTTTGCTGCAATCTCAGTCAGTTTCATTGTTCCTGCCCTCACCGGTACTACTCATCAGCAGACCTCCAGAACCAGCCAACCTCCGTTTTCAGCTCATCCCAAAACCGTGTGTATCGGTTCCCGAACTCAAGCGCCGCCTTGTACTTCTCGGGATCGTTCTGTTTCAGCCAGAGCAATTTGTAGACCGTGTCCACCGCCTGCTTCATCATGTTCTTCATCTCGGCTTGCGTTATGTGCGAGTATTCGGATTTTCCAGCGCAAGTGGGGCACTCTTTTCCCGCGTGAACAGCTTCGATGGGGCCGTTGCGGAACGCCACTGCGACAAGGCTCTTGGCTTCCGCTGCCAACTCCGGGTCTAACGTCATCTTTCGCTTGGGCATCGGCGTCTCTCAGACTCGAAATCATACCCAGACCAACGGCAGGGACGCCAATCGTCAGCGTTCTCAACTGATCTGCCGCATCTCAGCTTGAGTGATGTGAAAATACCCTGGGTTACCGTGGCATGTGGGGCAGGCCTTCGTAGCGTGGGCGTTCTCAATTGCTTCCATTGCGGAAAGCCAACGCTACGAGTGCCTTGGCCTCTCGGGCCGCCCGGGGACAGATCCTCGGGAACCGTCGTGGACTTTTTCATACCGGAATATTGTAGAGCGGCGGCAAGAATCATCGTTCATCAGCGCGCCCGGCATCTGTGTGGCCGCAATGTCCGGCCTAACCGGAGAAGAGAAGTGCTTGGGCTCCGGATCTCCGAGCGAAGTAGTTCAACTGCGGCAGAGTTCGGATCACGCTTCGGCATGAACGCACTCCGGTTCTGGGCCTAAGCCTGACGGATCAATCGATGCTCTGTTACAATCTACACGCGGGGCATGGACAGATGCTCCGGGTCGTAGGGCTCGCATTGGGAACTGGATGGACGTACTTCCTTACAGTTTCCTGTCGATAAAACCCCGGAATTGGGTTATATGGGGTGGATACGGTTGACACAGGCGACTCTATGGACAGTAAGAAAAGACAGGAAAATCAAGGGTTTACCGCTAACCCGGTGAAAACAAGCTGGGGACGTAGTTCAGTTGGTTAGAACGCTGCCCTGTCACGGCAGAGGCCGCGGGTTCGAGTCCCGTCGTCCCCGCCATTCTTTTCAAGCACGTGCAACCCTAGCATCCGGCAAAGCAGGGGATGTTAGGGGACGATAAGCGCCAAGCGAGAATGGTCCCACCCGAGAACGCTAGCAAACAGCGCTCATTGGATCAGGTTTGTCTTCGGGAAAATACCGGTTGGCAAAATAGCATCGAGCAATTTGTCCTGAGCCAAACGTTTGGTCTTCGAAGTCGCCTGCAGGTACTTGTTCGTGACATGAAGGTTGCTGTGCCGCAAGTAGTCGCGGATGGTGAGCTGATGTTCGCCCATCTCCGCCAGCATAGTTCCAACCGTGTGCCGAAAAGTGTGCCCAGCCCACGCCGATGATCCCGATCTTCTTGAACGCAGGCTGGACCTTCTTCTTGAGCACGGATGCCAGATCGAGTGGTTTGTTGCCTTTCAGTCTTTCCGAAGGAAAGATGAAATGCTCTGGTTGGTTGTAAAGACTCTGAGACTTCCATTCCAGCCAGGCATGTTTCAGGCTCGGGTGCATCGGCAACAGCTTGGCCGCCGCTTCCGTTTTTGTGCACTTCAGTTGCTCACCTCGACGCCAATAGTACGAGTGTTGCAGGCTGAAGCTCAGGTTCTCGAGATCGCAGTCGAGCCAGCGCAGAGCCCCGAGTTCCCTTGACGGATTCCTAAGGCACCGTCTAGAAACACGAGAAGCTGATCCCGAAATTCCAATTCTGCCAACCCGAGCTTGACCTGCTCCGGTGACAAAACTAAGGGGGATCTCTGACGCTTGCGCTGATCCGGGCGCCGGTGCTCGGGCCTCGCTTGCCCCCAGTTCCCACCGGTATCCCTGAGGAAACTCAGGGTGGCACCCTTTGGCTGTGGCGGCGTGGGTAGGTCCGGCCCTGAGTCCCTCAGCAGGTCATGAATCGCGTCATCCATGCGAAATGCTCGCTCGGCGTTTTCTTTGCCCGGTAGTGTGCGGTCATGGAGTCTGTGATCAGTGTCATTGAAATGTCGGCGTGAAGGGAGTACAAGCAAGCTAAGAAAGTTTTCCGAGAGCTGCTACTCGCCAGCACCCCCGGGATATCACTACATAAACAACTGGATCCCGTGATTTGTCACGGGCGCAACCATTCACCTTAGACAACCGAGAGTATGGAGGATTCCCATGCTCAGAAAATGTGCCAATCCAGCTTGTCCGGCCAAGTTTCTTTATCTCCACGAAGGAAGACTGTTTCCAGTTGCGTCCAAAGTGGACCCTCAAAAGCGAGGGCCGCCAGGTGATCCGGAGTACACGGCCAGATCACGTACGCCCGAATATTTTTGGTTGTGTTCCTCCTGCTGTTGTGCCATCACCGTTCAATCGGACGGGGATCACGGCATCACGCTGATACCTAAGAGACAGAGCGTTTTGGCGACGGAGGATCGCAATCCGATGGTCGCCTGAGAGAGCTGGTCTCAGGCGTGAAGTTTCGCAGCTTGGGAGATCTCTATGAGAGGTGAGAGCACACTCCAGGTGCTACACAAGGAGCTGACGTTCGTGCAGAAGGGGGGCTATCGCGCACCGCTCGTATGGAGAGCACCGCTAGTCTTCGAGGACTCGCCAACCTGCCCCAAGGAAGGATGCTCTTCTTGCCCGGTTGCCGACTGTGCACTGATGAGGTTTGTTCCCAAAGAGCACCGTTATGAGGCAGCCCCGTGTCGTCACATTCCCCTGAATGAGTCAGGAGAGACCGTAGACAGCCTCTACAGAACCGGGACGAATGAAGAGATTGAACAGATGCTCGAAAGCTGGCTTCTGAAGACAATACGGCAACTCGAAGAGACTTCCGGGCAGCCCTGCGTCCAAAAGGCAGCATGAGAGTGCAGACACACGACGTTGAGAAAAGCGCAGCGCTGCCGTTTCTTACGGGATTCGGTTTCAGCTCCGAACCCGATTCAATGTTAGGGACCGGCTCAATGAGAGCTGTCCGACTCAGTCGTGTGAGTCGTCACAGCCGGGCGATACAGTCAGCAAGGATATTGCTACGGAGGTGAATTGTGCCCTGGGTCGAGGAAGAAACTCGCCTTTCGATCAAGAACATATTGCTAGCCACAATGTTTTCCGAGCCCTCGGAAGCAATCCTAGGTTACGCGGTCGCTCTTGCACGTCGCTATGACTCAAAGATGTCTTTGACAGGCGCGGCCTCTCCCGGAGCCATTCGCGAGATCATCAGAAATCAAGAGGTCGACCTGGTGGTGATCGGGACACATGCTCATGATTCGCGGAAGTCATACCTGGACATCGCAGTCGGGGAACTTCTGAGTAGCGTACCGTGTCCCTTGCTGATCATCGGCCCACAGGTCACGCAAATGCAATTGGCGAAGAGCGAAATTGAGCGAATCATTTACGTGACCGACTACACGATTAGTTCCTTGGACGACGTGCCGTATGCACTTGCTTTGGCCCAGGACCACGGCGCACAGGTCAGCTTTGTGCACGTCTCAGGGGAGACTCCAGTTGGTCCTTTCCATTTCGGGAACTCAAGAATTGTGGGTTTTCGGAAACGGCTGGAGAGGCTGATTGCTTCGGGAAAGGGCTACGTGCGGGAGTCGGAGTTTGCTGTCCAAGAGGGCAATCGCGCGGAAGGATTGGTTAAGATTGCCGCGAACCTGCGCGCAAACATGATTGTAATGAGCGCCCGAGGGCATGCGGCACAACTCGTGTGGCCGCTGGCGGGTCAAGTGGTTTGCCGTGCACACTGCCCGGTGCTCATCTCGCGGGCTTTCAGTAATGCCCGATAGTCCGCGGCTTGGAGCGCAGGACAAACATCACCCAGCACTCGCTACGGAGGTGGACGATGTCCCAGTTCCGTAAGGATGTCTTCACGGGACGCTGGGTGATCGTGGCCGAGACGACGGCCGTGCAACCGAGAGATTTCCGCTTCAAGAAATTCACGCGAGAGACCACGTTTTGTCCCTTCTGCGAAACCCATGAAGCTTCTACGCCAGCAGAAATCTTCGCCATCAGACCTGGGGGATCGCTGGCGAATGGGCCGGGATGGAAGGTCCGCGTGGTTCCCAACTCGCAGCTTAGGCTAAGGATTGAAGGGGATCTGGCCCGACGGCCGGAAGGGTTTCACGACATGATGAACGGCATTGGGGCTGATGAGGTCATCGTCGAAACGCCGAGACATGACCGCAGTCTGCACGAACTGGAGGTAAATGAAGTCGCGGATGTGATCCGCACGTGGGTCACCCGGATGATCGATTTGGAAGGGGATAAGCGTATTCGCTACGTGTTGATCTTTAAGAACCACGGGGAAGAGGCCGGCGCGCATACGATCACTCATTCCATTTCACAACTGATGGCCCTTCCGGTTACTCCACGGGTCATTAAGGCCAAGCTTATGGCTGCGCGCGACTACTATGCGCTTAAAGAGCGCTGCATCTACTGCGACGTGCTGTACCAGGAACTGACAGACCGTAAGCGACTTGTTGCCGAAAACGATGATTTCGTGTCGCTTGCGCCCTTCGCCTCGCGCTCTCCCTTCGAGCTGAGCGTGTTCCCGAAATTTCACAGCAGCGCCTTCAGCCGGATCAGTTCCGCACAAATTGAAAACCTGGCGCAGCTCTTGCGCGATGTCTTGCAGAGACTGGACAAAGCTCTGAATGGACCGCCCTACAACCTGGCTCTTCAGGATCGGCCGTTCCTGCGTCCTCGAGAAGGCTACTGGAAAACCATCGAAGAGGATTTCCATTGGCATCTGGAGATCCTGCCCCAAGTGATTGGGATGACGGGATTCGAGCGTGCGTCCTGGTTCTTCTACAACCCTGTTCCCCCGGAACTTGCGGCTCGATGCCTCTCGGGTCGGCAAGGGAATAGCCCACTGTGAACGGGATTACGCTTGCGCGCCAACTAGTTCCCCCACTCGCTTCACTTTAGGCGCACGATGCTCAATCGACCGTAACGCGACGCAACAGCTTGAAATCTTCGAGAAGCTTTGCTGTGCCCAGGACCACGCTGCACACTGGATCATCGGCAATGCAAACCGGGAGTGAGGTTTCTTCGCGGATCCGCTTGTCAAGATTTTTCAGTAGCGCACCACCTCCGGCGAGGACGAGGCCCCGGTCGCTGATGTCGGCGGAGAGTTCTGGCGGAGTGCGCTCCAGGGCCACGCGAATGGCGCTGACAATGGCGGTTACGGATTCGTTCAATGCTTCCCGGATCTCGCTGTCGTCCACGGTGATTGACTTGGGGATGCCCTCGATCAGGCTTCTCCCCTTGATCTCCATGGTCACCGGCTTCTCGAGAGGGGCTGCCGATCCGACTTCGATTTTGATCTTCTCCGCCATGCGCTCCCCGATCAGCAGGTTATATTTCCGTTTCACATAGTTCACAATAGCCTCGTCCATGTGGTTACCGGCGATGCGCAGCGAGCGCGAATAGACGATCCCGGACATTGATATCAGCGCAACATCGGTGGTGCCGCCACCAATGTCGACAACCAGATTGCCAACCGGCTTAGCCACAGGCAGACCAGCGCCAATGGCTGCCATCATCGCCTGCTCCACTAAGTGGACTTCGGCGGCCTTAGCTCGGTAGGCCGAGTCCGTGACGGCGCGCCGCTCAACTTGAGTGATTTCGGAGGGGACGCTGATGATCACCCGAGGATGAACCAGCGTTCTGCGTTGATGCGCCTTTTGGATGAAGTAGGCGAGCATTTTCTCCGTGACCCTAAAATCAGCAATCACCCCGTCTCTTAACGGCTTGATCACAGTGATTCTGCTTGGTGTGCGCCCTAACATCTCTTTGGCTTCTTTACCTACCGCCCGTACTTCTCCGGTACCCTCCTCAAGTGCGACTGCGGAGGGTTCGTTGACTACAATGCCTCGGCCACGGGCGTAGACACGGGTATTGACGGTACCCAGATCAATTGCTAGGTCCTCAGAAAACAAACTTGCCAGTGGGCGCAGATTCTCAAGGGCGATTCGTGCTGTCCACTCAGGGCGCATAAACCCGCCTCCGTCAATTCTCCCAAAAACCTGCGCCGGTTGACGGCTTGAACGGCAGGGACTGCCTCAGCGCCTCAATGTTTCGTTGTAGGGTGGTGCCGTCAACGTGCGCCAGGACGGGCTTTCCTGACGAAACAACCAACCAGGCTCCCGAGAAACACGATTGGAAAGGTCCACAGTGCGAGAGGGAAAGCCGTATCGGCTGAGAGGCCTATCTCTTCGTGGATCGTGAACAGAAAATAAGCTAGAAGGTAGACTGCCGCTGAAGCGATTACTGCCAACCCGGCAGAGAGAAGAATACCGTGACTGAGCGTCGGTTCCACGACTGCCCCACCCGGACAGGACTGCACTTCCTTTCCCGAGTCTCGAATTCCTCGACTCAGGCCACCTGCCCCTTTCTCCCTCTTATCATGTGGACTCACAGCGTGCCGTGACCGTGCTCACCAAGCCATGTGAACAACTCTGAGCGGGTCAACGGTGCTGGAATGTTCGGCTCGGGTCTGCGCCATTGCAATTTTGCGGGGAAAGGGAGCCTAATATCTAAGAGAGATCATTCCATTCAAAGGATCGAAGTGAAAGGTATCCACCGCCCCAGGGCGAGGGGGCTTTTCATGAAGACGCTAATATATTTCAAGGGGCATGGAAACGGCTATTTCCACCTTCATCCTCAACATGCAGTCTTTTCGCTTGTCGCGAGTTTCGTGTTGGCGGTGCTGGTCGTTTTGGTACTGGTTTCATCGGCGAGGTAAGCGACAGATCGCGCCGCCGATGTCCCCTTCACGGTGAAGAGAAGAGTCATGTCTCGTCGGAGTTGTACTGATGTCCGCAATCCCTCCACAGCTCCCGTGGAGGCGTTTCGTTTGCCTCCTTCGTGACCTCGGTTATCGTCCACTGAAATCGCACCGGGGATCACTGAGGCAGTTTTATTGCCCGACACGCAGCCCAAACCTGGTCTCATTTCACGAGCCTCATTCGGGCGAAACACTACACAAAGGAACTCTGAACGACTGTCTGCGCAAACTCCGGGTCGGCCCGGATGAGTTTGCACAGCTGCTAGGAAGGCGGTGAGGCTACTTCGAGCACTACGATTAAACTGCGCCGGGCGTGCCCATGGGCAGAAGGAGCCATGGGACGGCAAAGAAGATTGATCGGAAAGGAGAAACTATGCTAGGACGAGCGAAACCGAAAGGAATTTCTCTTCACATTGGACTCAATCGAGTTGATCCCATTCATTATGCAGGCTGGAAAGGCGAGTTGTCGGCCTGTGAGAACGATGCCCGTGAGATGGAAACAATCGCCACAAGTCAGGGCTTTGTTGCTCAATCACTGCTCACGAAAGCTGCAACCTCAACTGCAGTACTCGGCGTAATGGAAAAGGCGGCGAAAGAGCTGTTCGAGGACGACTTCTTCTTGCTGACCTACTCCGGCCACGGCGGCCAAATCAATGATGCGGGCAACGACGAACCGGATGGGCTTGATGAAACGTGGGTACTGTTCGACCGCCAGCTGGTCGACGATGAACTGTACGCGGCCTGGTCGCTGTTTCGGCCCAGCGTGCGCGTCCTTGTTTTGGCGGACAGTTGTCACAGTGGAACGATGACAAAAGCCATGTTTCTGGACCCAACTCCTTACCTTGCACATCTCAATGCGCGTGTGCGGACCAGTACGGGCCCGAACCTGAGGCCCAAATTTCTGCCGCCCGACGTGCAAGCCAAAATCTACAAGGAACGGTCGGCACTGTATGACGACATTCGCAGGAAGACTCCACGAAGAGAGAAAGTCAACGCGGAATGCAGCGTGATCTTGATCTCGGCGTGTCAAGACAACCAAGTTGCTATGGAGGGAACCAAGAACGGCCTATTTACCGAGACATTGCTGAGAGTCTGGGACAAGGGCAGGTTTCGAGGCGGATACCATCACTTTCGCAATGAGGTAGGGGGCATAATGCCGCCGACCCAGAGCCCAAAATACACGATCGTTGGCCATCGCGAGCGGGCTTTTGAACGCCAGCGACCGTTCTCGATCATTGTGCCGCAAGCTGCTGCCGCGGCGTGAACGCCGACCGATGCTGAAATGGTGAGTCCCTGCGGCGGCGAGTCGATGATCGAAACAAGTCGCGTGCGATTCGTTCGCGAAGAATGTGACACGCTCGTCAGTGATGCCAGTCACTGCGGCGCTGGTGGGTGGTGATGAGAATGAAAATGTATAAGTGCGTTTCTTGAATCCTCGTCACTGATTAATGGCTCCGCCCTTTCCTAGTGCCTCTCGTGACATGAGGTTGAGCGAGGCTCCTTCAGCGCAATACCGGAAGGAGGATGTTGTGAAGTCTCAAAAGGCACAAAAATCCAAATCTAATCGACCCGGCCTCCCGTTCAGTCTTTCATCCCCGGCCGATCTCCAATCGAAAGTGCAGAAACTGCAGTTGGCAATCGCGCGCCGTGCTCATGAGCTGTTTGAAGCGCGTGGCCAGGAGCACGGTCGTGATCTGGAAGACTGGCTCCGGGCAGAATCCGAGCTGCTGTGTCCAGTTTCTATTGCAATGTCAGAATCCATAGATCGTGTCAGCGTTCGCGCCAATGTCGCTGGCTTTGATCAGAGTGAAATCGAGGTAAGCGTTGAACCGAGCCGCGTCATAATCCTCGGCAACAAGACACAAAGTAGAGGGACGACGGAACCGGGGACGACCGAGCCACGAGGTTCGCATCCCGATCAAATTCTGGAAGTGATCGACCTTGCCACCGAAGTGATTCCCGAGCGCGCAACCGTCGAATTGCAGGCAGGGGAGCTGATTCTTGAACTTCCAGCGGCCTCGAAGAACAAGACCGCAGCTTGAGGCAAAGCCTCACATATACCTCGACGAGTAAGGAGGATCAGACAATTCATCCCTCGTTTAGCATGGTCGAGGCGTCCTCCGGAACGCAACTTCCACTACTTCCTCCGCAGGCCCAAGGGAGCAGGGGATTCGCAGGAAAGCGAATTAGCGATGGTGGGTCGTGGAAGCAACACCCAGGGGAGATGTTATGAACGGCCTTATGTGCAGTTTGTGGGCGGGAGAAGAAGGCCAAGACATCGCCGAATACGCGGTGATGCTGGCGGTGATCTTGGTAGTGGTTGTTGGAACGCTGAGATTGATCGGCTCAAACACGAATAACGTCTTCTCCAGCGTGGCCAGTACGCTGCAATAGAACCAGCGTGCAACAGCCGGTTGAGAGGAACGTCGGAAACCGGGGGAAACTGCGCTCGCTCAGTAGCGCTCTATGGTCCAACTGGGACGAGGGGGCAGTATGCAACTGTTGGCGAGATCTCGATTACGGCCGACGCCTTCGATCATCTGCGCCGGATTTGTGGACGCTCTCCTGGGGGACTATCCGAGCCGCGATTTTCAGGTTCGCTTTTGGGACGATACTACTTGGGGGACTGAAAGTCAGCCGCGATTCACGTTGGTTCTTAAGCACCCTGGAGCACTGCGTGCGATGTTTTCCTCTCCGAGCGAGCTCACTCTGGGTGAAGCTTACATTCATGATGACTTCGACATTGAGGGAGACATCGAAGCTGCCTTCGATTTGTCTGATTATCTGCTCGGTCAGGAACGCGGCCTATGGGAGAGTTTCGATCTCAACGAGCGACTGAAGAAACTACCCGCGAGCGATCATCCGCAAACCGGCTTACATCTGGTTGACTTCAGTGGGAAAGTCCATTCCAAAGAGCGGGACCGGCAGGCAATCAGCTATCACTATGATCTCCCCGCCGATTTCTACGCGCTGTGGCTAGATCCGCGCCTGGTTTACTCCTGCGCGTACTTCAGCAATCCAGATGAAGACCTGGATTCCGCCCAGATCGGCAAACTCGATTACGTCTGCCGGAAGTTGCGGTTGCGTTCCGGAGAGCGTCTTCTCGATATCGGCTGCGGATGGGGTGCGTTGATCATGCACGCCGCCGCTCACTATGCCGTCGAGTGCGTGGGGATCACCTTGAGCGTGCCGCAGGCGGAGGTGGCGCGAGAACAGTTGCGGGCCGCGGGACTGAACGATCGCTGCCGCGTGGAAGTTTCCGATTATCGTGACATTGATCATGACCAGCAATACGACAAAATCGTCAGTGTCGGTATGTTTGAGCATGTCGGCAAAGCTCTCCTTCCGGAATACTTCCACAAGGTGTGGAACCTGTTGCGGCCCGGCGGTGTGTTCTTGAATCATGGAATCTCCCCCTCGGCCACCTATCACAGGCGGGGACCGTCCTTCACGGACCGCTACGTGTTTCCCGATGGCGACCCGGTGCCGCTCAACACCAGCCTTCGAGCGGCAGAACTGAGTGGCTTTGAAGTGAGAGATGTTGAGAGCCTGCGAGAGCACTACGCCTTGACACTTCACCATTGGGTCCAACGACTGGAATCTCATGCAGAAGAAGCTCGTCAGATCACGAGCGACACCACCTACCGTATCTGGAGGCTCTACATGGCTGGCTCAGCCCATGCATTTCGGAGCGGTCGTCTAAACGTCTACCAGACCTTGCTGGCGAAGCCTATGAACGGGCGAACTGGCTTGCCTCTGACTCGCGACGATTGGTATCGGGCAAGAAGGTGAGGTGTAAATCGTCAACTCCCTTCGTCTTTGCCGCCGTGAATGCCTGGGCGCACTTCCTGCAGAAGAATCGCGACGATTTTTTCTGCTGCCTTTGTCAGCCGGGGCGACAATTCCAAACTCAGCTCTATGCATTCTGGCTCCGCCCCCAGCAGGGTGAGTTGCTGGGGCATCAGGCCAAGCGTCTTCGCTGCTTGGAGGGTCTCGAGAATGCCCCATTGGTGCAAAGAAACTGGCAACGCAGTCTCCGTCTGGAGAACCGAGTCGGCGACGATCTCTATGCGATAAACTGTCGCGGGTTCCCCACCCGCTCGTATGGCGTCGATCAGGATGACACGGGAGTGGCGGACCATCTCTGGGACGAGATCGAGAAGAGCCGTACCGGCCTCGATCACTTCGACGTCTAGCGGGAAGCGGACAGCGAGCCACGAGGGACCGTGCAACGTGGATGCCCAAACCTTCGTCGCCAAGGAGTTCGTTCCCAGTTCCCACGATCAGCACGGTCTCCGCCGTGACGGTCACGAACACCTCACCGTCCTCAAATCACCTGCACTTCATAAAGCAGCTTGCCGTTGGGCGTAAACAGATGCACGGCACAAGCAATGCATGGATCGAACGAGCGAACGATCCTGGCCACCGAAAAAGGATTTGCAGGATCCTTCACCGGTGCACCGATCAAGGCCTGCTCGATGGCACCGGGCTGGCCACGATCGTCACGGGGCGAGGCATTCCAGGTAGTCGGAACTACCGCCTGATAGCGCTCAATTTTTTTATTCTTGATCGAAATCCAATGTCCCAACGCACCGCGGGATGCGTCCCATAGACCGTAGCCCTGAGCCTGATCGGGGATGGTGTAGGGGCTGGCAACCGGTTGCTCCAGTTTGATCTGCAGAACCCAATCCGCCATGGCATCGGCCATCACCTTGGTTTCGACAGCGCGGCACAGGTGCCGCCCTAGGACCGAAAACAAATTCTCGGGCTTCAGGCGCAACTGGGTGAGGGATTCGTCAATGGCCTTGACGTGGGTAGGGTTGCCCGCGCCGGTGTAAGCAATGACCGCGCGCGCCATGGGCCCGACCTCATACACCGTGTCCTCGTAGCGCGGAGCCTTCAGCCAAGTGTAGCCCCCAGCTTTCTTGGGGGCGGGCACCGTCTCGCCCATGAACGGTGGAAGATGGCTAGGAGATGCATACCATGAGGAAGAAACGTCTTCCGTAATCTTGGCCGGATCGACCGCTTCCAGTTTGCCTTGGCGGTAGCGCGCCATTTGGAAGAAACGTTTTCGCTTAGTCACCGCGGGCTCATTATCAAGATCGAAAGCACCATAGGAGAGGAGGTTTTTACAGCCCGTACCCATTTCTGCGTAGTCGCGATAAACCTCCGCGATCGTAAGCACGTCCGGCAGGTAGACATTATCGATGAAGTCGCGCAGTTCCTTCAGACGCCACAAAAAGGTGGTCACCTTGTCTACGCTCGGGGTTACCGTCACGCCTCCCGGTACTACCGAAGCGCAATGCGGCATTTTTCCGGAGAAGACGGCCGACATTTCGTGCGCCTTAAGCCGGATGTGAAGCGCCTGAACATAATGACTCACAATCTCATCGCTCGCGGTCTTCGGTAAGCGGTAGTCAGCTTCGTAACGCGGAATAAAGGGCGGAAAGTCTGGTCCGCGCACGAAGTCGAGTGCCACCAAGTGGTAGAAATGCAGAATGTGAGACTGAATATAGTTAGCGCCTTGGATCAGATTGCGAATGATACGGCCGTTGTCTGGTGGCATGATGCCTAGTGCGTTGTCCAGGCATTGTGAAGATGCCACGGCATGCGCCGTGGGACAAACGCCGCAAAAGCGCTGGGTGAGCTGTACCGCGTCCAACGGATCGCGTCCCACCAGTATCTGCTCGAAGCCGCGGTACAGGGTAGCGCCAGAGCGAGCTTCCACCACCAGTCCGTCTTCCACCACCGCTTCCACGCGGAGGTGGCCTTCGATGCGGGTCAACGGATCTACCATTACACGTGTCTTCATAATTACCTCCGTTGATAGATGGGAGAGTGGGCGTCCGGGAAACCCGGTTCAGTGCAACCAATGCAAGGTGCGTTGGCGCTGACGCACCAGTTCACGCCGCTGTTCCACTGCCGAACCGGGCAGTCAGCATTGGTAAAAGGTCCCTTGCAACCCATCTCGAGCAGGCAGCCAACCTCCCCAAACTTGGCGGCAAAGACACCCTCATCCAGAAAGTCGCGATTAATGCAGCGGCTGTGCACAGTTTTGCCGTAATAGATCTTCAACCGGCCTGCCTCGTCGAGTTCTTTGGGCTTGGGCAAACCATAGAGCAATACTCGCGCGACGGTTCCGATGAACCAGTCCGGGTGACAGGGGCATCCGGGAATGTTCACCACCGGTGTGGAAATGTTAAGGGTCTTCAGGAGATCGCTCATGCCCTTTGACCCGCTCGGATTGGGGCGGGCGGCGGCCACGCCGCCGTACGCCGCGCACGTTCCCACGGCAAGGATAGCCATGGCGTCCGGCGCCAAACGTCGCACCCACTCCTCCATCAAAACCGGCTTGCCATCCTCCTCACCCAGCGTTCCGTAAATGCCGTCGTCTTGTGTGGGGATGGCACCCTCCACGATATATATGTACTTGCCTTTATTTTTGCGAGCCGTCTCAAGCGCAGTGTCGGTCGAAAGCTTGCCGGCGGCTGCCATCAAAGTTGAGTGGTAGTTTAGGAAGAGCTGATTGCCAGGCAGGATCTGATCCAGGATGACGTTCTTGATGCTGGGGTGGATCGTGTTAATGACCGAAACAGAACACCCACTGCAGGCAGCGGTTTGCATCCAGATAAGGGGATATTCCTTAACCGCTTCCTGAATTGCAGCACCTAATTTAGGAAGGAAAGTCTGCGAGAACTCGGTTACGGCCGCAGTTGCGAGAGCCCATCGGAGGAACTCACGTCGCGAAAACGGGTGTTTGCCCATGGGATTACCTCCCATCTCTTGCTAAACATGCCTGGATCTTCGCATGTTCAAAACCAGGATGCTGTGATGCGACGCACACCGATCAGTTCATTGTGAAAAGAAAATGGCTAGCGGGAGGTTTGTCTATCACCGATCGACCCGCAGCGCAAACCAGCGTGAGCCGTTCGCCGACGCCGCACTTAACGGGCAACGGCGTTATCGTCTGCAAGGACGGCTTTCGCGCTACAACAATGAACGCCGAAGGCTTCCGAAGCCTGGGTGCCTCTCTCAAGCTCACCCCAACGATGATCGAAGTAGATGGTTCAAGTCTGTTCTGTGAGGTTGTTGTGCCCTGAACGCTTTTGTCTTTTCGCATTGCGCGATTGGCCCTCGGATCAGATTGGAGACCAGAGTCAGTGTGGCTTTGGAGACGGCTTTCGCGATCCATACCAGATTGGCGCTACCTCGCGAGTGAAGATCCGGGCAGTAACGGGGCCGATGTGTTTGAACTCCTGCAGGCGGGCCGAGAGTTCTGAGCCACGCTTGGCCTGCGTGATCAGTTTTGTCATCCTGCCGTAGCGCTGCTTTAATTCCTGGCACACGTCGAGCAGTTTGGTGGCGGTCGAAAAGTCGTAACGCACGTAGTGCGCTTCGTCGAGCAGCCGGACCAATTCGTCCCAGCCAGCGTCCAGCACCTTGTCTGAATTCCGCAGACCCGCCGAAACGAGCCGGGCGTACGCCCGCTCGGCGATTTCCTGCTGGATCGGCTTGCCAAAGAGCAGGCAGGCCAGAAACCACTTGAACAGCTCCGCCTCTTTTCGCGATGACAAATCGATCCCTAGCTTCTTTGCCACAGCCGCTGGCATATGCGTCCGTCCGTGCCGACTTCAAAGCGTCGCCAAAAACTCCTTCCACGGAGTCGCGACCAGGGTTTCCGTCATTGAATGCCCGTATGCGCGGATGATCATCGCAGCTTTTTCGATTTGCTTTGGATCCTCTGCTTCGACGAAGTCGACGACATCGAAACGTCCTAAGGTTGCGAAGCTGCCCTTCCAAGTGATATCTGGGCATTGCTTCTTGATCTTCGCCGACACAGCGGAGGCCAAGTCCTTAAAATTCTTGGGATCCTCAAATGCTTCGGGGGAGAAGCGGCTCAGAATAATGTAGGTTGTCACAGGACACCTCCTTCGTTGTCCGAGTGCCAGTTCTTTCACGTTGACCCGATGGACGGCTGTCCGCTAACTCAGGCTTCTACCATCGCGTCGGAAACAAATCGGAACCTGAGAAATGCGTGTCCGTCAGGAGTGAGAACAACATTGCAGCCATGCCAAGAGATGAGCTGCGTTTCCTCCAGAAACTGAAGCCATGGAACGAACCCACCACCTTCGTATATCTCTGGGAAACGAGCCGCAGCTTGCTCATAAATCGGGCGCAATCTAGCAGCGGGTATGCCCGAAGTGCCGCCTGAGTCGATCAACTCCAAAGCAACAATCGGAGCTTGCCAAAGAACCGAATAGACAGGATCGAATGCTTCGGAAATCGAGAGCAGAGGCGGCTGGGCTAACGCAAGGTCCCTTTTGTGGCGGATTGCACGCGAGTCGAGCGTAACGGCGATCAGGGGTACCAGAATCGCAGTCACAGCCAGAAATGAGGCAATGGCCAAAATTAGTAGAGGCATGGCCCACCTCTACCGGTGCCCCTCGGTTCCTAACGCCAGAGTGCTCAGTGATCGAGACCCTTCGGGGCAGCCGGGCTCATCGAATTAATCATACGCTTGTGCTGGTTGAGCCTGAAATGGAGAAGCGGCGCTCTCCGTTAGTGTAGACTCCACCCTTTCGGGGGGGATTTTCAAGGCATGAGGGTCCATCGACCGATGAACTCCTACTGGTCGTAAGTATGCAGCGCGAGGGGGCAAGCTCCCGCGCTGTAAAACCTGGTTCGATGAGCCCGCCAGATCATCCTCGACATGGTTGCATTCCTGCAGAGCCCGCTTCCGCTTAATCTGGTGACAGTCATTTGTAGCTCCTGATACCGTCAACCCTTACTTTCTCAGTTGGCACCCCGCGAATGGCGCAAAGAAAAGCCGCCCAAACATCGGGCGGCTGTCCTGCAAGAAATGCGGGAGTCTTAGCTTCCAGTTCGAACTGGCTTGCCCTTCAGTGGAGCTGGACTGCACCTCCGCATGAGCCGTACGTGTCGGCTGGGCAGTTCGTGCCGCCACCGTACGTGACCGAGGCAATTCGGTTGTTGTTCACTCCCCAAGCAAAACCCCAATCCCCGGGGAAGTTAATGATTTCAGAAAAGGTCGGGTCCTTTGTGGTCCAGCGTGTGGGCAAGTCCACCGAGCCGTCTTCGTTCCAACAATCGCCGACCAGATCGCCCAGATCGTTGATGCCCACGCCCTCGCAGCTCGTGAACACATCCACGGGCAGAGGAAGCTCAATCGCCTGAGAGTACGTTGTTCTGTTCCTGTCGAGTGGCTTCCAGAGGACGGAAAGCCACATGCTCTGGTCGGGCAATGTAACTCCACCAACGATTTCCCCTTTTCGTTGATGCCATAGGGGTCAGTTGTGGGTAGCCGGAGGACGGGGACGGTGTAAGGGACATGGATTTCCAAGCCTTTTCCGTCAGGGCGTGGGTTCCAGAGCAGACCGGCAAGAATCGTCTCGTCGCTGTTCGCGCCTACGCCAATGATCTGCCCATAGTCGTTCACCACCCAGGCGGTCCCTTTAATAAAATCAGGAAACGCTGCGGTGTCGAGCGCGTGGATCTTCCATTTCGTGACGAACTTTCCTTTCACCCACACATTCGATGACGTCCAGACAACGGGCACTTGGGTGTTGTCGGCCGCCCCGCTCTTGCCCACGATCAGTGTTCCGAGTTTGTTCGTGCCGATAGCGTAGCTGAACTTATAGCTTGCTATACCGTGGGTCACCGGTATCCGCAAGAGTCCCCAAATCAACCATGCCGGTCGCCTTGGTCCAGGCCACACCGTGCAACTGCCCGTCAGGTGCGGTCGAGTGACTGACGACCAGGCCGGTGTCCGAGATATCGGCGAACGGCTCTTCCCACCCCTTGAGCTGCTTCTTTCGCAGTGCGCCCAGGTCGATCCATTCACCGGCATTCGGCCCGAACAGAGGCACGGCCAGCGTGTGGGTGTAGCCAAGACCGTCGCGGCCGATCGGCGGGACATCGCCGAGGCCAACGATCACGCCAAAATCATTGATCTGCCATGTGGCAAACCAGGTTCCACCGGAGTAGGTCCCCAGTTCCCAGACTTTCGCCGCGTCAGCCGGATTGGCCTGAGCACTGAAAGCTCCGGCTTGCTGTTAGGCCCGGTGTCCTTGAGGTCTGGTTGGCCATTCGATGCTGTAGATGCCTTCCAATTGGTGGCTTGGTCGCAGGTTGCTGCGCCCATGCCGTCGAAACGAAACACACACCCAGAATGCAAGCGAGAATACTGATGCGTTTCATGATTTCCTCCATGAACTTGGTTGCGAACGGGGCGGGGCTCTGGGAACTCCGGAATCACCCGCCGCGTTTGAGAGGCCGCCCGCTGTGGGGCAGCTTAATGTTTGGTTAGCGTTCGCGTTCGTCGCCCGCGAGCCGCAGGAAGCCGTGGCTCACACCGTTCGCGTCCACGTACGCCCCGACGATCGCCCCCGCAGTGTTGTTGCCGTAGGGGACGGCACCTTGGTAGGCACCGGCGCCCGCCCCCGGAACGTCGAGGGTCGTGAGCTTGCCGTCGGGAGCACGCAGGAAGCCGTGACTGACATTATTCGTGTCCGTGTAGGTTCCCGTGATCGCCCCCACAGGGTTGTTGCTGTAGGGGAGAGTACCTTGGAAGAAGCCTGTGCCCGACCCGGGAACGTCGAAGGTCGTCAACTTGCCGCGAGGAGACCGTAGAAAGCCGTGAAACACACTGCTTCCATCAAGGTAGAATCCAGTGACCGCCCGCTCTGGGTTCAGGCTCAAAGGCACGGTGCCCTGGATGGCCCCCGTGCCTCCGCCCGGAACGTCGAAGGTGGTGACGGTACCTTTGGCAGTGCGCAAGAAGCCGTGAAGCGCCATGCCAGAGTCTACGTACCATCCGATGATCGCCCCCGCCGGGTTCAGGCCATAGAAGGTTGAGCTCCACGTACCCTGGACAGGTCCTGTGCCCGCGCCGGGAGCGTCGAAGGTGGTGAAAGTCCCGTCAGGAGCGCGCAGGAAGACGTGACCCACACCGTTCGCGTCAGTGTAGATTCCCGTGATCGTTCCCGCAGCGTTGATGTTTTCGCCAGCGGTGCCCTGCATCTCCAGCCAAAACGTCGATGTTGTGCAAACGCCCCCCACTGTGTTCGCGCCGGGAACGTCGAAGGTCGTGATGGTGCCGTCAAGATCGCGCAGGAACCCGTGATACAGACAATTCGCATCGAAATACATTCCCGTGATCGCACCCGCCGCGTTCATGCCTTCGGCCACAGTTCCTTGGCCTGCGGCTGTGCCCGCGCCGGGAACGTCGAAGGTCGTGATGGTGCCGTCAGGATCGCGCAGGAACCCGTGATTCACATTGTCAGCGTCCACATACCATCCGACGATGGTCCCTCGCGAGTTGATGCCATTGGGGGTGGTACCTTGGCCCGCGCCAGTGCCCGCGCCCGGAACGTCAAACGTGATGATTTTGGGTTTATGTTTGCAGTGTGCCCGTGCCTGCGGCCAAGCTGCCAAAACAGAGCATGTGAAGAAGACCAAAAGCAGAATGCTGATGCGTTTCATGATTACCTCCATCAATTTGGCTGCGAACGGGGCTGGACTCTGGCACTCCGGAGTCACCCGCTCGGTTTGCGAGCCCGCGCTGGCGCGGCATAGTCGCGATTGAGTCAAGCTTGCCGATCTAAGTCCGCCCATCAGACTTAGTGCCGTTCAAACATCTGGTGCGGGCGTTGCCGACTCCGTAGCCAATTCGTTAGTTTGCCAGGCGCCGGAATCATGGAGCTTGCGTGAGCGGGAGCAACTGGAGCGCTCATGCTCTCGACGATTCGCTGCTCGCAGTCTCTCGCCGCAGTGGCCATGGGGGACCAGGACGGCAGTGTGAATGTCGCCGTTGGGGAGTACCGCCTGGGCCACGATTTCACCGCGATCGCTAATGTAGGTCGCCTCCAGGAGATGCAGGTCGGTTTGGTTTTCTACAAGAGCGTTTAGGTCAACCATGGGACCGCCGTTCTCCCACAGAAAGGCACGTCCAGATGCATAGTCCCAGCACGGGAAGGAGACTCCGACAATCTGCCGGTCTTCGTTGATGCCCCAGGCTTCCGAGCATGGGTCCTGACCGACCGTGCCCAGATCGATGGTCTTTCCATGACGCCAAAGTGGAGCGTGTACTTGCTCATCACCGGCGATGGCTGCGCCACCAACAACGTCTCCGGACTCGTTGATCCAGAGCGCGTAGGAGTAGCTCCCGCCACTGAACGGAGGCAGATCTTTCATGACGCCGCGCTCCCAGAGGAAGCCATGAGAAAACTGATCACCCGCGAGGTTCGATGAGCCGGCCACTTGTCCCCGGTTATTAAGCCAAATGGGATTGCCTATCGTGCCGCCCAGAGTGCCCAAGTCAGTCAACTGTGCCCTTGTCCCAAAGAAACGGGTCCATGGTGGGTATTCCTGTGTCGGGGTTTGGCGTGTAACTCGTGTACGACTGGCCCGCGATCTGTCCACGCTGGTTAATGGCGAAGGCCAGGGCGTCCGGACCACCTAACGTACCTAGATCCCGCTTCACACCGTTTTCCCAGACAAATGCGCGGATCTGCGTCGTCACGGGCCAAAGCCCGGCGAAGCCAACCGATTCGAATGCAGTAGAGAATGGGTCCTCGATCGTGTTCAGAGCCCAACCCACCACCTGACCGCGGTCATTGACGGCGACTCCTGAGCTCTGGGTTCCACCAAAGGTCCCTAGATCGATAAGTCTTCCCCTGTGCCAAACGACGGGGTGGTTTACCGGGTATCCGGTGTCTGGGTCAATGGATCCGTCTTCTGAGTATCCCGCATATCAGACCGCGGTTGTTGATTGCGACTGGCCCAACTAGTGTTGTTTCCGTCATTGCCCGGGAGCGAGCCAAGATCGATCAACATCCCGTCCTTCCACTGGAAGGCGTGCAGCACCCAGCAGCCGAAACCCAAGACCAGTAATCGGCGATGCAGTTAGGGCTGAACGGATCGGGAGCGGCCGTCTGCGCACTGCCAATGACTCCTTGTCGAGTGAGGCTCGTTGCGAAATATGAAGTTGTGCTGTTGGGCCCTCCGAAAGTGCCCAGATCATAAAGGGTGTACTGGTGATGGCGAGGATGTGTTTGTGTTTGCGCTTGCGGCCACGCGGCCGAAGCAAAACATGCGAAGAAAAGAAGCAGCAGAATGCTGATGCGTTTCATGATTACCTCCGTGAAAACAAAGCTCGGCTTGAACTACGTGATTCGAAAAAGGCGTGTCGAGTACTCTCAGCTTGGGGGTGCTGCACCTGTGGCGAGAAGTACTCCTCCGAGAGGCGAGAGAATGTACGTTGCGAGTTGCGGGCTTTCTAACAGCGAAGCGAGTGATCGAGGATGATGAACGATTCGGGGATGTGATGCGTTAACATCTGTCTACGCTCAGCCCCGCCCAAAACATGTCTGGGCGTGGAAAACAAATCACCCTGAACAGTCGGTACAGTCTGAAGGTTCGTTGCGGATTCCTGCGCCAAGTCAGCGGAGAGTAGCGGGGTCATTTCGTAAGGCAGCGACTCAGACTCGTCGTATGCGGTCTCGGGCACATCTTCCGTTGGAACCGCAAAAGACACGCTTAGGGCGAAAGTCGCCAGCAAAACGAGAGCAGAGCGGAGTACTCTCATACGCCCAACCCGAAATCGAGGGAAAACAACCCTTGGTTCACCCCAACGTTATGTGTCGAAAAATGGGCCTTCTCCCCGGAGAGGGTGTTGCATCCCCGGGGTGGAGGTGCTTTTCGGGAGGCAAGAATCTTCCCGGCCAAGTTTCCGCCTAGGACCAGGCACTGTCAGTGATCTCGGTCACGTTTCGTGGGGCATGCAACGTACTTTGGCTAACGCCCTGGGAGTACTGCGGCGTTCTTCGCCAAGCAAATTGGTTCGGTGACGGACCGGGAAATCGAGACTCACTTTTTGAGTTCGGCTACCAAGTGAGTCCGCCGGATGGACGCGGCCATGCACACAACCTCTGGCGCAAAACTACGACCTGTCCGAAATGATAGCTGTTGTGCGAGGCGATCGTTTGCAGCATCTCCAGCGGCGTCTTCGTTCCACGTTTGGAAAGAAGATCTGCTTCCCCTGCGGCACGCGTCATTGTTCGCAGCCCCCCCCGTCGAACCGGCGCACGGCTTCTCGCCACTCTGCAGCGTTCTGGGGTTACCGATGCACTTGGAAGATGGAGCGTGGAAGTGATTAACGGCGTAAAATAGTCCTAGCTGTAAAAAACCTTGTTGGCTGGCCGAATCTCGGCTCTTAAGGTTCTAGCCTGCCTTGTTGATCTGACCCAGTTCTGGACCTCGTTCTTCACGAAGACCCATCCTGGTCTCCCCTGGTCCCGAGGAGGTGCCCTATGCTGGGAATGAGCTTGCTTTCCTTTCTGATTCTCACTTTCATCGGAGCGGTGGTTGCTGCTACCTACCACTACGTGATTCGCTATCGCTTTCTCGAAGGTAACGATGCTCTCGTCGGGAAATTGATCGTCGGTTGGGTGGGAGCGTGGCTAGGTTCCCCGGTGCTTGGACACTGGCTATGGAAGGTTGAGAACGTGTACATCGTGCCCGCCATTCTGGGCGCGATCGCAACGATCCACCTGACGATTTTGACGGGAAAGGCGCTGGCGAAGCTCGCAAGTATGCGGCCCGCTGTGACGGAAGAAAAGAAAGAAGAGATCCGCCCGGGGAAACCGGCTGTAGCGGCCTAAGAAAAACGAGCACCAAGCCTGGCTCGAAGAAGCGGCCTTTGGTGCCGACAAAGTATAGGTGTGCTTCGTGCGCCGCGACGCATAAGGCAAAAGGCAAACTATGTTGTTTCGAGAAGAAGACGAAGACCTTGAAGTCCTTCCATTCGCGGATCGGGCCGAAGCCGGGCGCATGCTTGCGAGCAAACTAGCGGGATACTCCGGTCGTCGGGACGTGATTGTCTTGGGACTTCCGCGCGGCGGCGTGCCCGTGGCGTCAGCAGTCGCGAACGCGCTGCACGTTCCGCTGGATGTCTTTGTGGTGAGCAAACTCGGCACTCCATGGGAGCGAGAACTGGCCATGGGAGCAATCGCCGAGGGTGGCGTACAAGTTCTCGATCTCTCGCTCATGAAACTGCTGGGGATTTCGGAGCAGGAGGTCCAAGAGGTAGCAGCGAACGCGCAGAAGGAACTCGAATGCCGCAAAAACTCCTATCGCGTCGGCCGTCCACCGCTCGAACTGAACGGAAAAACCGTCATTCTCGTCGATGATGGCATTGCGACGGGATGCAGTATTCTGGCCGCAATTGCAGCGATCCGCCGGAAAAACGCCACGCGAGTTGTAGTTGCAGTTCCCGTCGCCCCAGCGTCGGGCTGCAGCGCGATCCGAATGGAAGCCGATGAAGTCATCAGCGTGGAAGAGCCGGAGATGTTCCTGGCAGTGTCTCAGTGGTACCGGGACTTCAAGCAGGTCAGCGACGAGGACGTGCAACGGCTGTTGGCGAGCGGGAGTTCGATGTCGCGTGCGGCATGAATGTGCTGCACCATTGCATTGCAGGAGAATAGAAATGAAGAGACATTTTTCGAACCGTGGCGAGGCGCTATCTGAGGTAACTGCGGCTCGCGCTCTGGCTAACCGGAAGGCGTCGATAAAAACGTCGTTCACGACTCCAGCGGACCGTCGGACCGGTTCTCCATTCTGGTCCTCGGGGCGAGTGGAAGTAATGAATTCTCCTAAGAAAAGAGAACCGAGGCGGAAAGAGGATGTCACGATTTCGTTGTGAGCTTTTCGAAGGGAGGACACTATGCGATTGACTACTGAGAAGCGCCCCATCACCAGTCACCAGAGGCAAAGGGCGGCGCACGGCCCGAAGGGTAGGCAAGGTCAGCGCTGCCGGTGCGATCCGCCGGATGGGCGATGAATGGGCACGGCATTGGAATGCGGGAGATCTGGACGGAGTGGCTGCAGTCTACGCTGCAGATGCAGTCTACCTTCCGCCGCACCACGAGGCCGTTCACGGGCGCGATGCGATTCGAGAGTACCTGAAAGCGCCGCTCAGTCATGGCGTATCTGACCTGGCTTTCGACGTTACCTACATCAAACAACAAGGGCCGATCGCCTGGGATGTAGGCACCTACCGTATGACCATCCCGCAGAATGAAGGCACCAAGAGGGAGGACCATGGGAAATACCTCACAGTGTGGAGGCGCGTAGGACAAAGCTGGCTGATCGCAGCCGACGCCTGGTCAAGTGACTTGCCGCCTTCGCTTTGATGGCTTGGCTTGGTGCCGTTATGCCGCTTCTTCGCAGAGCGCAGTCAGGCGAGGTGCCCGAATGAGGAGCTTTGAGGAAATCGACCACACAGCCGATCGGGCTTTTCGCGTGACTGGCCGCGACATGGCGGCGTTGCTCGAAAATGCCGCCCGCGCCATGCAGGCGCTGGATAGAGATGGACCCCGACTGACTGCAGAACCATCGGCGACGCGAGCGATCGAAGTTGAAGGGGTTGACGGTGAGTCGCTGCTGGTGAACTGGCTCAATGAAATCCTATACCTGGAGCAGGCGCACCACCTTGTATGTGAGCAGTTCCACATTGATGAGCTCAAGAATCATCGTCTGCGGGCGCGAGTGGAAGCTCGTAAGCGCGACCGAAGCCATAGCCACATCAAGGCCGTAACATTTCACAACCTGAAAATACGCCAGACCTTGGAAGGCCTCGCAGCTGAGATCGTGGTGGACGTATAGCGTTACTGCGGAGACGGCCATGCTTAGTAAAGAACACGTTGAACGTGTGGCCGAGCATGTGTGGGAGATTCCCAAAACATTTCGCCAGGACATGCGCGTGCCGGCGCGTCTTTATGCCGATGAAGATCTGCTGGATTCGGCTCTCTTGGACAATTCGGTCGTGCAGCTCGTGAATACAGCCACCCTGCCTGGGGTGATCCGATACGCCATTGCGATGCCCGACATTCACCAGGGCTACGGCTTCCCGATCGGGGGAGTTGTAGCGACACGCTTGCCGGAAGGCGTAATTTCCCCCGGCGGGGTCGGCTATGACATCAACTGCGGCGTAAGGCTTCTGGTATCGCTAGCTTCGGTTAAGGAGGTCAAACCTTATCTGGAGGACATCGCTTCTAGCTTGTACGCAAACTGCCCGAGCGGTGTGGGTTCTCACGGACAATTGCATTTGAGCAACACGGAGTTGGACCGGGTACTGCATGAAGGTTCGTGCTGGATGAGGGGCCAAGGATATGCCTCGCGTGACGATCTGGATCGTACCGAAGAATTCGGTCAAGTCCAGGGCGCCGATTCTGCTTTCGTCTCTGACCGAGCGCGCGAGCGCGGACGAAACCAGCTCGGGACACTGGGGGCGGGAAACCACTTCATCGAGGTGGATAGAGTGGCTGAAGTCTACGATGGAGCCACTGCCGCTCGTCTTGGCATTTACGAAGACAATGTCGCAGTACAGATTCACTGCGGTTCTCGTGGCCTCGGTCATCAGATTTGCGAAGACTACGTTAGCCGATTTCAGAAAACCGCACGCGACTACGGCATCGAATTGCCAGACCGCGAATTGGTTTGTGCACCATTCGATTCGAAAGATGGCCAGGAGTACTTTCGCGCCATGGCCTGCGCCGCGAACTTCGCTTTCGCCAACCGTCAGCTGCTTGCACACCTAATCCGGAGGAGCTTTCAGGAAGTATTGGCGGGCAACATCAAGGACTTTGAGCTGCATCAGGTCTATGACATTGCACATAACATGGCAAAGATTGAAGAACACGAGATGAATGGCCGCTTGGTTCGAGTTTGTGTACACCGGAAAGGCGCGACTCGTGCCTTTGGGCCCGGATCAAGCGTCCTCCCGGACGATCTACGCGATCTCGGTCAACCGGTCCTCATTCCGGGTTCGATGGGTACAGCCTCGTATGTCCTGATCGGTACGAAGGCAGCCATGCAGCAGACTTTCGGTTCCACATGTCACGGGGCGGGCCGAGTCATGAGCCGAGCTAAAGCCAGGAAGATGGTGCGTGGAACAGAATTGCGGGAGCAGTTGAAGGGTCGCGGAATTCTGATCTGTACCGGATCGATGAGTGGGCTGGCGGAAGAGGCTCCGGCGGCCTACAAAGACGTGTCGCGGGTGGTTGAAGTGGTCCACAAGCTGGGGATCGGGCGAAAAGTCGCGAGGCTTGAGCCGGTTGCCGTCATCAAAGGGTAGCAGAACCGATCATCGCAGCCAGATCGATATGTTCTAGATTGCGTTCTTACCGAATGACAACTATGCCAGATGTTCCCTGTGAGATGTCCTCCCAACTTTCCGTCTGCGTGACTGACAAATACGCGTCTTCACGACAGGCGACTTGTACCGTGAAGGGCGGAACTGAAATCTGAGGTAATTGCCTTGCTTGACCCAGGGCTTAAGGAGAAGGTAGTACTCGTAACCGGAACGAATAATCCTCACGGGATCGGCGCCGCAGTTGCAAGGGCTTTTGCTGCGCAGGGTGCGAGAGTTTTTCTCCACTATTTTCGATCGAGGCCTACAAAGGCAGTGAGCGCCCAGTCGAGTGTAGACACCTCACCTGGCGAATCTTTTTATTATTCCCGGCAGACTAAATCGATTGATGACGTGCTGAAACGTGTTCGCGGGTCTAGTGCTCAAGTTGCTGCATTCGAGGCAGACCTCGCTGATCCAGCTCTCATAACGGTCCTGTTCGACCGGGCAGAAGCAACCTTGGGGCCGGTCGAAGTACTTGTGAACAACGCCGCATACTGGGAAGCGGATACGTTCCTCCCTTCGGAAGCTGACCTACCCAACAAGCTCGTGGAATTGTGGACCAATCGCCCGCAGAGTCTCAACGCAGCAGCCGTTGACCGAATTTTTGCTGTGAATACCCGGGCGCCGGTACTGATGATGGCGGAATTTAGCCGCAGGCACATAAAACGAGGAGCACAATTCGGCAGAATCATCAACGTGAGCACTGCTGGTGCTGAACGCTTTCCATCTGAAGTCACCTATGGAGCGAGCAAGTTTGCTCTGGAGAGTTACACGCGAAGCGCAGCTACTGAACTCGGCAAATTCGGCGTGACCGTAAACGCGGTTTCTCTCGGGCCCGTCCAGACGGGCTGGATCACGAGGGAACTCGAGCAGGCAATCCTGCCAACGATCCCACTCGGACGAATCGGCACTCCAGAGGAGGTGGCCGATGTCATCTTCTTTCTCGCCTCGCATCAGGCCCGCTGGCTGACTGGTCAGCGGATCTATGTCGGCGGCGGACACGGAATGTAAGACCCAGAAAGGAATCAACCCTCCACGGTCTATCACGCTATCCCCCAGCAACTTGGACTTCATTTTCAAGCGGCAGTAATGATCCGTTCAGTACCGGGTTTAGGAACTTGAGCAGGCTCGCAAATGCTCCGCAACGTCGCCGCAACAACGCTAGCTTCGAACCCTGCCTTGCGCACCACATCGCCAAGGGACAACATGCCCACGACTTCGTGTTTTTCGTTCACCACCGGCAAACGTCGGACCTGATGGGCCTTCATCAAATTGAGAGCCAGGGAAACATCATCCTGCTCGGTGCAGCATATCGGGTCTTGTCGCATACATCCATCGACCCAACTGGATGCGGGATTCCTGCCGGCGGCGACCACGTACAAGCAAAGGTCACGATCTGTCACTACGCCGACCAATCTCGGAGTGAAAGGGTCTTGAATGACGGGCACAATTCCAGTATCGGTCTCCTGCATCAGCAGCGCGGCCGAGAGCGTCGAACTGGACGGCCAACAACACACAGGGTTTTTGGTCATGATCTCGCTGACTTTCATAGACGCCTCCCCGAATCACGGACAGCCGAAACAGGTAGCAGTTACTTCGCCTGCAGCGATTCGATGTACTTGTTCAGGTTACTGACCCGCAACTGCACTTCGGAGCTGTGTCCCTGGCTCATGCCCCAGAACAGGGCGCCCCAAACTGGCATTTCTTTCGAGCCGTGCGCTGGCAGGTGCAGCTCACCCTGGATCGCGCTTGTAACGTGATCCGATGGATACTTACCGCCATTTGTTCTCGCAAGTGCGGTTAGGTCTGACGGCGGCACTTTCAGGGCTTCCGAAGCCGGACCGTTGCCCTTCCCGTCGACGCCGTGGCAGACGGCGCAGTACGCGGTGTACATCTCCGGGGCCGAAGCGGGCAAAGTCAGCTTGACCGGAACATGTCTGATTTCCTTTTGTTGGGACGCACCGACGACGGCCAGACAGGCCATGAGTCCAACGATGGGAAAGATGCTGCGAACGAGCATGATATCCTCCTTCCTCCGGCACGGGACATTACCGGCTGAAGCGCTTCAATCCACAACTATCGTGCAGAACCTCCTGTTCCGCTACATCTATTATCCGCTTCTCAGGAATCAAGCGCATTGCTTAGGCCCGCACTTTTGTTATGCGATTCCGCTCACGCGCAATAATGCAGATTAGAGGCCATGCGCAAAGCGTGAGATTCGTCTGCGCGTAGCGAAGTGGTCAGCTTGGTCTTCCGGCCATTCCAGAATTGACCAGAAATGACCAGGAATCCTCTTTCTGCAGAAGCTCGTCCAAGAACTTACGCCAGTCCGGACTCAGGTCGGGAGAAAAGCCAATCCGTTCTGGGAGTGGCCTGTTGATGCTCGTGCTCGCGAGTGCGAGGCGCTTGATCCTGTCCCTGATCGCGTGCATCACGGGATCTGCAAGAATGAACCCGCGCCGAACGATGTTGACGTCAACCTTCCTCCCGGAAACGCCGATCCAAAGCTCCACAACATCAGGTGGCAGGTCTTCTGCTCCGCGTGGTGAGTGTTGTACGTATTCGATTCTGAGCTTGCGCATCGCCTTTGCTCCCGCGCCGCTCAATGCCTCCCACCCCAGAGACCATTCGGGTGAGCCGCCTTGCATCCAGACGAAAGAACGAGAGTCCCCTCAACTCATGTCGATGTTGCCTGCCTAGGCATCACTTTTCCACCAGACAGTATTCGCCTAGTCTCTTGCTCTTGTCTGCAGGGACAGCATCTGATGTTGCCGCGGATTGCGGGTAAACTTCGACATCCCTGCACTCATACATTCCGAAATCCTTGGGGAGTTCCACCATTAGATACATGCCGTTTTTCAGGTTCAAGCAACCTGGCGCACCCTGATTGCACTGTAGTTGAAAAGACTTGCTGGCTTTCAGGACGTCAAGGATCACCACCCCATTGTTCAATTGGCTGTCTTTTACCGTGATGTAGGACTTTTCCTGGGCACAAACGTCAACTGCACCAAACCAGCGCACGAGGGCAAGCAGAAAGAAGAGAAGGATAGTTTTTTTCATACGCGTTTCTCCTACGGGCCGAAACCCGCCAGCGTGACTTCTCTCATCCAAATGCTTACGCATTTAGCGGTTTGTGTCTGTGACACGAGGCACGCCGTTCGATCATGATCGATGCGGTGGCGTGGGGAAGACCGCCTTCTTAAGGGGGCCAGAGAATTGTGATCGACTGCCCTCTGTCTGCACCGAACGTGCCTGCCTTCCAGTGATCCTGGTCATTGACATTGTTGACGGAAGGTGATTGCGTAAATGAGGGATGCTGACGAGCAATAACACTGCAAGGAGGTTTGCTATGAAGTCTCTCGTACGTTGGCAGCCGTTTCAGGAACTCAATTCACTCCAGAGACAAATGAACCGCATGTTCGACAACTTCTTTGGCCGGACAACAACATCACTGATGCCCTTCGAAGAGAGTTTGAGCGGTTGGGAATTCGGTCCACCAGTGGACATCTACGAAGATGACCAGAGGATGACCTTCAATGTGGAAGTGCCAGGGATTGATGAAAAAGACATCAAGCTCGAAATCGAGAACAACGTGCTGACGGTACACGGGGAACGAAAACTGGAGAAGGATGTCAAGGAGGAGAACTTCCGCCGCATGGAACGCCACTATGGCGCTTTCTCGCGTTCGTTCACACTCCCGAGCACGGTGGACCCAGAAAAGATCGAGGCCAACTACGCGCACGGTGTACTGGCCATTCAGATGCCGAAGCGCGCCGAAGCCAAGGCAAAACAAATCAAGGTGAACGTGCCGAAATCGCTGAAAGCCGCGTAGCGCGGACGGGAGAGTGGGTGTGACACTCTCCCATATCGTGCGCCCTTAGTTCAGCCATTTGGAGGCGCACACTCCCATATACAAAGGGAAGAATAGACTCAAGCTGGAGAATTCGGGGTCCATGCTCGGGCAGCTTTCTCAATACTTACCTTCTGAGGGGATGAAGATCCTGATCGTGCTCTTTTCATGTCTCGCACGCTGAACGGTTGCTCCGGTGCTGATCGCAGCTCGCTCGACATCTGGCCGTTTAGATTGAACCGTGTTCCGGTGGGGTCTAGAATTGCCTTGTGTATGGAGGGCGAGCTTGATGCGCCGCTCCGAGTCCCTCTGCGACGCTCTACTGGGCCCTTCTCACCGGCGCCGGCTCCCATCGAATACAAGGAAGGCCAGCTTATCGGTCCACGCTGGGCAGCGAGGAAGTGGAGCGGAGATGATTTCAACCCGGCACCCCGTCAGGGAAACGCGAGCCCTTGTGCAAGACATGACTCCCGCAGGAAGCCATGCGCACAAGGGGCATGCAGGATGGAGGTCCTATGCCAGCAAAGAAATTACGAGAATTCCTCGACAGTCAAGGTATCGCTTATACGACTATCTCTCACGCGGTTGCCTACACGGCAAAGGAAATCGCGGCGCTTACACATATCTCAAATAGAGAATTGGCGAAGACGGTCATAATAAAGATCGATAGCGAGTTGGCTATGGCTGTGCTTCCTGCGTCGTACGAGGTCGATCTTCCCTCGTTGCGAGCCGCAACCGGCGCGAGAAGCGTGAGTCTCGCCAAAGAACCAGAATTCAAGGACCGGTTTCCGGAGTGCGAGATCGGTGCCATGCCGCCCTTTGGGAATCTGTATGGAATGGCTGTCTATGTTGACGAGAGCCTTACCAAGGACAAGTACATTGCTTTCAATGCCGGCTCCCACAATGAGTTGATTCAAGTCTCCTACGCGGATTTCGAACGGCTGGTTAAGCCGACGGTCCTGAAGTTTTCAGAACTCCCGGATATGGAGTCAATGGGCGCGTGGCATCTTTGAGTGTTGAAAGACTTCTGGCTGTGTCGGAGCTTTGGCGGCCAGTGTGAGTTCCATGATCTCCAACGCTAAGACTGCGCCAGGAGCGCTCTTCAATTTGGCGTTACTGGAGGTCGCCAATGATTCCCATCCCGGTTGTGGTTGTCATCATCTTCGTTTTGTATGTACTGAGTGCGATCAAAATCCTTCGTGAATACGAGCGAGGTGTGATATTCCGGCTGGGCCGGTTATTACCCTCTGCCAAGGGACCGGGAATCATTCTGGTGTTTTTCCCGGTCGATCGCATGGTACGGATCTCCTTGCGGCAGGAGGCGCTCGAGGTAAAGCCTCAGGACATCATCACCCGTGACAATGTCACCTTGAAGGTGAACGCTGTAATTTTTCTGCGAGTGATCGACCCGCGGAAGGCGGTGGTCGAAGTCTCCGACTATCTCAATCAGAACGTCGCAATTTGCCCAGACCACGCTGCGCTCGGTACTTGGCGAGGCTGAGTTGGATGAATTGTTGGCCCACCGCGAAAAGATCAACATGCGCCTGCAGAGCATTCTCGATACTCACACGGCTCCATGGGGTGTGAAAGTGGTGAATGTTGAGGTCAAGCAGGTGGATCTGCCGGAGTCCATGCTGCGCGCCATGGCCAAGCAGGCAGAGGCGGAGCGTGAGAAACGGTCAAAGATCATCCACGCTGAAGGAGAATTCTCTGCGGCACAGCGGTTGGTGGATGCAGCACGCTTGCTGGCCGAAGAGCCGGTCAGCATCCAGCTCCGCTATCTCCAGACACTGACCGAAATTGGAGTGGAGAAGAACACCACGTTGGTGTTCCCCGTGCCCGTGGACATATTTTCGCGCATCACTAAGGTTGCCGACAGATCCTGAAACCGGAGCTTCACGGTCCGCCGGCTGGGAGAGTTAGAAATCGAGGAAACGCCACACATTGCGGCTCGTGATCAAGGGCACAGAGATCGGTTCGCCTGGGAATCGCCGCGCACTAGACTTGCTCGTTCAACACTGAACCTGTAGCGGCAACTTACTGCGAACTAGAATGGAATCTCTAGCTATGGTCAAGCACGCAACAACCCGGCGGCTTCCTCGTAACGCAAAAACCGGCACCAAGGAGCTGAGCCCGGCCGAGCGTGAGCGTGTGATAGACGGTCAACCGAATAGAATTCTGCCAGTCGGCAAACTTCCCCTTGAGCATTTGCGATCGTTGCTGAGGGATCCGCCGAAGGATGATCCGCGCCTGCTGATCGGACCGCAGATTGGCGAGGACGCGGCCGTCATCGATGCTGGAGATCGCTATCTCGTCGTGGCGACGGATCCCGTCACCTTCGCTACGGACCACATCGGGCGTTACGCGGTTCACGTCAACGCGAACGACGTTGCCGTCCTAGGCGCGCGCCCGCTCTGGTTTTTTGTCGTCATGCTCCTTCCCGAGAGCGGCACGACGCCCGAACTGGCCGAGGCGATCATGACGGATGTGCGCACCACGTGCGAGGAACTGGGCGTCGCGCTCGGCGGCGGCCACACAGAAATCACCCAAGGTATCGACCGCCCAATTCTGGTCGGTCAAATGCTCGGCGAGGTCGCGCCAACTCACCTTGTGCGGAAGAGTCGCATCGCCATCGGCGATCAGATCTTGTTGACACGCGGTGTGGCCATCGAGGGCACCGCAATCCTCGCACGAGAGAAGTCCGAACGGCTGCGGGGACGGGTTGATGCCGATCTTTTGGCGCGGGCCGCTCGTTTCCTCATTGAGCCCGGTATCAGTGTCGTGAGTGCAGCCCTTGCGGCCGCCAATCTCGGCGAAGCCGTTCACGCGATGCACGATCCGACCGAAGGCGGGCTCGCGACGGGGCTCTTCGAATTAGCAGCGCCCGCCGGTCTCGGACTTCGGGTCATTCGCGAGCACATTCCTGTGTTTCCCGAAACCAGCGGGATTTGCAATGCGCTTGCGCTCGATCCTCTGAAATTGATTGCGTCTGGCGCATTGCTGATCGCAGTCGTGCCAGACGACGCGGACTTGGTCCAGACTGCCATTGAGACCATAGGCATTCCGGTTGTGGCCATTGGCGAGGTTCGCCCGTCAAGTGAGGGCATCACGATCGTGACAAACGGAAAGGTCGAGCCGCTCGCGCCCGCAATTCGGGACGAGATCGCACGGGCGTTGGAAGGCGGTTAGGGTCGGAGGTGTCGGACACGTTAGTCCCCGCATCGGAGGTCAAGCGAAGCCCCTCAAATATGAACTGTGAGCACAGGACAAGACCCCAGCTGTATTACTCGATAAGTGGTGGAACCAAAGATGGCTGTGTCCAACGCTCCACGACCACGTACTCCCATGATCACCAGGTCCATTTGTGCTTCAACGGCTAGTTGAATAATCTGCTGGTATGGCTTGCCGATTCGCACCATCACCTTGACAGTGCACCCTTCGGGGGTTTTAGCCGCAATGGATTCCTCCAGCTGACTTGCTACCTTCTGAATCTCGCTTTCAAGCGCTGTCAACCTCGAGACATCTTCCAGCACGTGCAGCAGCGTAAGTTCCGCGCCGCATTCCTTTGCCATGGAGACTGCGTACTCCGAGGCGCGATGACCATGGTCTGAAAAATCCGTACAAAGAAGCATCTTTCTTAGGTGGACTGGCTCAGGATCGTGTTCGGAGCTTATGAAATGATGTGCCGGCTTTCGTACCGCTAAGACTGGACACCGCGCTCGTCGCAGTATTCTCTCTGTCACGGATCCCAGCATTAGCCGATCAATCCCTCGCAACCCGTGAGTTCCCATCACGATCAGATCCACTCGCCGCGCTTCGGCCAGAGAGAGGATCAGATCTGTTACCGAACCATCCTGCACGACGCATTCGGGCCGAATCTCGTGCCGCGCGTGGAGCCTCGCAAATTGCTGAAGCTTCTTTTGGCTCTCAGCGCGGAGTTGCCGAGAGATCTTTTCGTCCGCATCTTTATTGCTGTCATAGCCTACAAGACCGCTATAAAGAGGATACAAAACGTGCTGCAGGATTAACGTCGCCTTGTAGTGCCATGCTAACGACCGCGCGTACGCGTAGGCGTTGACTGAAAATTCTGAAAAGTCGATAGGGCAAAGAATAGATTCAATTTGCGGCATGACCCGACCTCGAGTGGTTTCCGTCAGCTTGGAGACGGCCTTCCTCATTTATCGCACTGAATTGCCCTGCCGAATATGATCCGCGTCACATAAGCCGTGGCGCTCATGGCACAGGTTCTCCAGCTTCGACGAGACCTTGGCGAGACTACACACCGGGTCAGGCCCACGGGGCGCGGGTGCGAAAGGACCGGGGACAAAAATGATCCTTTCGGGATTGTGGGTGTGGAAAGGCCATGTCGTTCGACGACTGATTTCGAAAAGGCCGGCCTAACAAGGCTCGGGTGGCCCATTCAAGCCCGGTTTTGGCTTGAGTGGGGCAGTTCTACTGCTGGACAGAGTCTTCCCGCAGCTCCTTCGCGCTTTCGTGCCGTCCATTCTGACTCGATCTCTACTCGTCTCTCACAGCCAGTTGCATAGTGGCGAAAACTGCTCCACTCCCAGTCCTCCGGGTGCTCGCACAGCCCGGCCTTCACCGGATTGCGATGAATGTAGCGCAGCTTCTCCACGAACTGCGGGTTATCTCGAATGTTGAAATCGTAGTACCTCTTTTGCCAGAAATGCTCGGGTGCCCCATTCAAGCATGGTTTTGGCTTGAGTGGGAGATTCCCGATCAAGCGCCGCGATACTCCCTGCTTCAGCGACTTCAGCGCATCGGCCAGCGTATCTTTTTCCGGTTCGCTGAGCAGGAGGTGAACATGCTCCGGCATGATTACATAACCGTAAACGCGAAGGCTGAAACTACGCCGCACCCGCTCCAAGGCTGACTCGAAGATTCGGCGGCTTTCGTCGGTGGCAAGCAAACGACGGCGGTGGTAACAGCAGAATGTGACGAAATGGCTCTGCCCGCTGTGGTGAAAACGCGTTAGTCCCCATGGCATGAGGACAATCTAGCTTGTCAGCCGGGGCCGTGTCTGTGACGGATGAACATTCCCACACAAGCCAAAACCGGGCTTGAGTGGGCCACCCGCCATTTCAAAGCAGTTATATTCCCCCCGGGCGAGTGATGGCCGAGCTTGCAGGTTGCCCTCAGCGCGGCTAAATTGGGGCGAGAGTTGGAGCTGCACATGAAAAAGACCATTCCGGCGGAATCTGGCTCGGCATTCATTGACGCGAAGATCAACGAACTTGGGGACTGGCGCGGGAAGATACTCGCCAGAGTGCGCGAGATCATACACGAAGCGGACCCTGAGATCGTCGAAGAGCGCAAGTGGGTCAAGCCGAAATCGTCGGGGACGCCCGTCTTTTCTCACGGCGGCATCGTCTGCACGGGAGAGACGTACAAGAACGTCGTCAAGCTGACCTTTGCCAAGGGAGCTGCGTTGAAGGACTCTAAAGGTCTTTTCAACTCCAGCCTTGACGGGAATGTGAGGCGCGCGATTGACATCCACGAAGGTGAAAAGATCGATGAGGCGGGGTTGAAAGATCTCATCCGCGCTGCCGTGGCGCTCAATCTTAAGGGCAAGAGCGAGACCAAGCCGAAGACCAAGTGAACATCCCCACCCCTTCGACAAGCTCAGGGTAGGTCCTAAATTTCGCAAAGAGCGCGAAATTTAGAATGGGGCACCCGGCCTCATCGCAGGTCCCAAACCCGTTCTACTTCTCGGTTTCGCGGATGAGGACCACGTCAGATTCGCGGTGGCCGCGGATCACCGCGAGCTGCTTGCCGTCAAACGAATAGTCGAAATCCCGGATGAACTCCGACTTGAAATCGGTGAGCTGCTTTCCCGGCGAGCCGTCAAGATGCTGCAGCCAGAGATTATCGGTCTGACCTTCGCGCACGGGGTAAATGATGCCCGTGCCGTCTCGCTTGAACTCGATCGGGCCATCGCCGAACATCACTGCGTATTCCGCGCGGGGCCGTTCGAAATCGAGGAACCGGATCGCCTGGCTGAAATCGAGAGACAACAGCCCCAGCCGCTCCTTCGTGTCGCCCGGGCGATTGGTGACGATCGCCGCCAGCTTTCCGTCCGGAGAAATTGCGATGCGGGCGAAGTTCGCGTAGCCAGCAAGCTGCTGGGAGGCGCCGCCCTCCAGCGCAACCTTATTTAACTTTGCATCCGCGTCCGTGTAGAGCACAGTCTTGGAGTCGGCGGAACAGACGGGCACATAGTCAAACTTCCCGCTGGTAAGTTCCTTGACGTTTCCGCCATCTGCGTCCGCCCGAAAGATGTGGGCCTCGATTTTGCCTTCGGCGCCTGCCATGAAAACGAGGTGTCCGTCGGGGCAGGAACGGGCGAAGCCAGGGAAACGGGACTGCGTAAACAATGGAGTTTTGGCGCCGGACTCAGGATTAAGCAGCGTGACACCGGTGTTGGCGATAGAAATCAGCAGCTGACCATCGCGCGTCCATCCGACCTCGTAACTCGGCGAACCCTCCATCGTGAGCGGCCGGACCTGGGAACTGCTGGCGCCGTCGGGCATGACGTAGGAACTCATGTGGCTTTGCCTCTCCACGGTTGCCACAGTGTGGCCATCAGCGGCGAGGCTGAGATCGGTATAGGCGTTGGTATCGCGGGTCACCGGCGACACTTTGCCCGACGGGTAAGAAATGTGAAAGATCTGACCTTGGTTGGAGAATGCGGGCACGCCCAGCGCCAGCAGGCCGCTGCCATCCGGCAGCCAGACCGGTTTCGAGAAGAAAAGGTCGTTCGAGATCAGGAACGGGTGGCGCTTTCCGGTCTCCGCGTCGATGGCATCCATCCCGCCCAGCGCGTCTCCCGGTTGCGAGAGCGGCATCACGATGATCTTGCCATCGGGCGACCACGCCACATCGAGTTGCGCTTCACTCAGCGGACCGGTCGTGATGATCTTTTCCTCGCTGCCTTCCACGGACCGGACGATCAGGCGATACTCACCGACTTTTGGATTGTTCGCAAGGAGGTAGGCAAATCTTTTGCCGTCGGGCGAGAGGCTGATGTTGGAATCGATGTCGGTCACCAGCTTTTCCGGCGTGCCGCCCAGCACCGGAGCGCGGTACAGATATTTCAGAGACCGGCTGCCCGGCTCTGAACGGATGAAATACAGGTAATTGCCATCCGGCGAGAAACGCAGGCCCTGATAATTCACCGGCGCCGGCGGCACTACCTGCGTGTTGCTGTTGGTAGGAACGTTACGCAGCCAAAGGCTCTGCTGGCCATTTTCATCCATCACGTGAAGCAGGTATTTGCCGTCGGGCGAGATGGCAACGAGCGTGGCTTTGCCGGTCACGGTGACCTTGCTGACAGAAAAGTTTTGAAAGGGCGCGGGCTTCGAGCGCGAGAGCATCGCGTAAATGCCGTAAGCTGCGGCAGCGACGAGCAGAATCGCTACCAGGCTTGCGATCCCGAGTCCGAGCCGGTGTTGCTTGGCGACCGCGACCACGGCGGAACTGCTGCTCGCATGCGCGGGCTGGGCAACGGAAGAAGGCGGCAGAGATTCCGAACTGGCTGCTGGAACCTGGCGGCTTGACTCCGTATCGCGCTTCAGACGCTGCAGGTCCGCGCGCAACTCGGAGGCGTGCTGGTAGCGCAGGCTGCGATCTTTTTCCAGCGCCTTGTTGATGATGTCTTCCAGCTTCGGCGGCAGGTCTGGGTTCAGGCGGATCGCCGGCGCCGGCGTGCGATTCAGAATCGCCTCAAAAATCGTGGCCGAACTCTCACCGCGAAACGGCAGAGTGCCCGTCGCCATTTCGTAGAGAACAGCTCCGAAGGAAAAAAGATCCGAACGCCCATCCAGATCTTTGCCGCGAGCCTGCTCTGGCGACATATAAGACACGGTGCCGATGGTCGAGCCCGGGTTGGTCAATTGCTGTTCGTCCATCGTGTGCGTCGCGGTGTTGGCCGATGCAATCTGGCTGGAAGAACCGGCCGCCGCCGCGACTTTGGCCAATCCAAAGTCCAGAACCTTGGCGTGACCGCGCTCCGTCACAAAGATGTTTGCCGGCTTGATGTCGCGGTGAACGATTCCCTTGGCGTGGGCCGCATCGAGCGCATCCGCGATTTCGATCGCCAGCGACAGCATCGCCGACGTCTCCAGGGGACGCCCCGCAATCTTGTGCTTCAGCGTCACGCCCTCCAGAAACTCCATGGCAATGAACGCCTGGCCGTCTTCCTCGCCGATGTCGTGAATGGTGCAGATGTTGGGGTGGTTCAGCGCCGACGCGGCTTGCGCTTCGCGCTGGAAGCGAGCCAGAGCTTGGGGGTCGCGCGCCACATCATCGGGCAGAAACTTGAGAGCAACGAAGCGGTGCAGGCGCGTGTCTTCCGCCTTGTACACCACGCCCATCCCGCCGCCGCCGAGTTTTTCGACGATGCGATAGTGAGAGATAGTCTGGCCGATCATGGGGAAAGTGGCGCTTTCGGGGTCGGTCCATCTTACGGACGACGCATGCCGCCGTCAATGCAATCTGCGCCCAACCTTTTTCCACGCGGGGCAAAGCTTTCCCCATCATCATCGGTGCTCGATCGTGCCTCTAAGTGCAGGAAAAACAGCAGCACGCTGCGGGGCGACGATCTCGATCCTGCACGCAGGCCCATTTCACTTTGGTAATTTGAAGAAACTCATCATAAGAAGGATGATTGGAGACAATGCCACAGTCCGGAAATACGCGCCGCTGGAATCGCCTGCCCGTCGACATGCCCGTTCGCGTGGTCACGTCGAAGGGCTTTGCGACCACCGTGGTCGAGGGTCGCGGCACTGAACTGAGCGAGGGCGGCATGGTGTTATACGCCGGCATATTGCTGAATCCGGGCGACCTGCTCGAGATCGAGTTCGATACTCCGAACCTCTCGCGTGTTCCGGCCATTGTTCGGTCGCGCAACGGCTTCTGTTTCGGCTTGGAATTTATTACCCCGCTGCCCGCCTGAGTCCCGCTTTTCCGCATCGTTCTCGATAGCATTGCCCCTCGGTTTGTTCTACTATCCTATGCGGTCTGGGGGAGCACCTATGTACTTCGAACAGTTTTACTTGGGATGCCTTGCCCACGCTTCGTACATGCTGGCGTCGGAGGGCGAGGCGGTGGTGGTCGATCCGCAGCGCGATGTCGAACTTTATTTGAAGACCGCTGCGGACCACGGCGTCACTATTTGCCACGTCTTTGAAACCCATCTGCACGCCGACTTCGTCTCGGGGCACAGAGAGTTGGCGGCCCGAACCGGCGCGAAGATCTACATGGGCGCGGAAGCGGGCGCGACTCTTCCGCACGTTCCTGTCAGCGATGGCTTCGAGTTGAAGGTGGGCAAGATCTCGATTCGTGTCCTCGAAACGCCCGGACACACACCCGAGAGCATTTGCCTGGTGGTGACGGATCAGGAGAAATCGAGCGCGCCCTGGGCCGTTCTCACCGGCGACACGCTTTTCATTGGCGACGTAGGACGGCCTGATCTTTCGCCGCGACATACGCCGGCGCAACTGGCAGGATTGCTCTGTGACAGCCTACACAACAAGTTGCTCACGCTTCCAGACGGCGTGCTCGTTTATCCGGCGCATGGGGCGGGATCTCTTTGCGGGAAGAATATGCGAGCCGAGCGTTCGTCGACGATCGGCACCGAGCGGCTGACGAATTATGCGTTGCAGATCCCGAGCCGGGAAGGGTTCATCGCGCAGTTGACCAGCAATCTTCCCGCGCGGCCGGAATATTTTATGAAAGATGCCGAGATCAACCGGTCAGGGGCTGCGGCGCTGTCGGACTTGCCGCCCCTGCGCGCCATCGCGCCGGCGGAGTTGGATCGTATGCTGCGAGAAGGCGAGATGGTGCTGGATGTGCGCTCGGGAGACGACTTCGCCGCAGGACATGTGCCCGGGTCGGTCAACATCGCGCTGTCCGGTCAGTTTGCGTCGTGGGCGGGAACGGTACTGGGATTGACGGCGCATCCCGTATTGATTGCCGAGAACGATCAGCAATTGGAGGAAGCGCGTCTGCGCATGGCGCGCGTGGGGATCGAAGATCTGGATGGCTATCTTGCCGGAGGCGTGGCGGCGTGGCGGCAAGCAGGCTTGCCGGTAGAGCAGGTTGCGCAGATCACGGCTGAAGAATTGAACAAGCGTTTGCGCGCAGGAGACATTCAAGTGTTGGACGTGCGCCGCGAGCCGGAGTGGGATGCTGGACACATCGAAGAAGCAAGCTGGTGGCCGCTGGATAACTTCAAGGTGTCTCCGCCCGATATTGATTCCGATGTTCCGCTAGCGGTGCATTGCAAGAGTGGATACCGCAGCCTGATCGCCAGCAGCCTGTTACAGCGGGCCGGGTTCCGGAATGTGATCAACGTTACGGGGGGATTCGATGCCTGGCAGCAGGCAGGCCTACCTGGCGTGAGCGGCAAGAGGGTAATGGTATGACCGCGGCCTGTGGAAAAAGTGTTCCTGCAGGAACATTCTTATGTACGTAAATGTACATACAAATCGCGCTAGAGTAGTGAATCCACAAAGGTTACCCTCTGGTGAACGTGCGCATTGCCCGGGTTCGGCGCATTGAACGGATGGAATCCCGGGTTCGGCTGGCTCAAGCCGCGCACCTTCGCCGCAGAAGAAAACCCTTTCACCGCTGAGATCGCAGAGAAAATCCGCAGAGAACGCAGAGAAAACTGGTGTGGTTTTCTCCTCAGCGTTCACTTCGGGCTTCTCAGCGTTCTCTGCGGCCTTCCTCCGCGATCTCAGCGTTTAATATCTTCCCAGTTGCCAGCGTTAACGTAACCCGCGACTGGATTCGGGGCCCTGGTGCCATCGAGCGAGATCAGTCGTGCTCCAGTTCCTTGCCTTGCGCTACCACCGCCTCGATCAATTTCTTCATTTCCTCTTCGGAGGTTGACGGGTTCATGCAAGTGAACTTCAGGCACTGCTGACCGCGCACGCGCGTGTGTCCGATGACGGCCGATCCGCTTTCGAAGAGGCGCCGGCGGATGGAGGCGTTGATGCGGTCCGCATCAAGTCCTGGCTGTTGCGGGATATAGCGGAATACCACCGTGCTCAGTTGCGGCTCACACATGAGTTCGAGGCGTGGCGTCTTGCGCACGATCTCGCCGGCATAAGCTGCCAGGGCGATGGTGCGGTCGATCATGGCCGCGAGTTGGGTGCGGCCGAGCGACTGGAACGAGATCCAGAGCTTCAGCGCGTCGAAACGGCGACTGGTGAGCAGCGAGGTTGTCACCAGATTCGGAACGCCCTCGTCCTCATCCTCATCCGCATCGGGCTCAGGATTGAGGTAGTCGGCGTGCATTTTGATCGAGTCGAAGTTTCGGGCCTCACGCACCAGAAATACGCTGCACGGAATGGGCTGCCAGAGAAGTTTGTGGAAATCGATCGAAAGCGAATCGGCATGTTCGACTGCGGCCAGCTTAGCCCGATGATGGGTGGAAAATAACAGAGCACCGCCGTAGGCGGCATCCACGTGAAGCCACGTCTTGGCTGCGCGGGCCGAGGCAGCAAGCGCAGGCAGCGGATCGATCGAGCCGAAATCGGTGGTGCCGGCCGTGGCCACAATGGCCATGGGAAGCAGATTCTGCGATTGCAGTGCGGCGAGCGCAGCGCGCAGCGCTGCTGGATCCATGCGGAAGTGATCGTCGACGGCGACGCGCAGCACGGAATCCGTGCCCAGGCCCAACTGCATTGCAGATTTTTCCACGGTGAAATGCGCCACTTCGGAACAGAGAATGCGCAGCTTGCGGGCCTCGGGAGGCAGGCCGGATTTCTGTACGGACCAGTTCCACTGCTTGCGGAGGAACCCGTCGCGAGCCAGCAACAGTCCCATGTAATTCGACTGCGAGCCGCCAGTTGTGAAGGTGCCGTCGGCGGTATCCGGCAAGCCGGCTTGAGCGCAGAGCCAGCGGATCATCTTTTGCTCCACGAGAGTGGCGATCGGGGCTTGATCGAAGGAATCCATCGATTGATTCAGGGCACTGATGACGACTTCCGCCGCCAAAGAAGCGAGAAGGGGCGGGCAATGCAGATGAGCGGCGGTGCGGGGATGGCTTACGGCAATGCAGTTCGCAACGACTGTGCGCAAGATTTCTGCGATTTGTGCCGCGCCGGTCTCCTGAGGAAGGAAGTCAGCAGAAATCAGAGCGGCTAATTCGGCAGGACTTTTCCCGGCATACGGTGAGTTAGGAAGACTCTCGCAGAGGATCGCGGCGGCTTGGGAGATGAGACGGCGGTAGGCGTCCCGGCTGACATCGGAGGAAGTGAGGAAGTCGGATTCGAACATCGGATTCAAACAAGGGTTCCGCCGCGGTTCTTAGCTCTTGCGCAATCCGAGCACGAGCGCGACGACGCCGCCACCGACAAGGATGACACCGACGGCGGACGGCAAGAGTTGGCTGCTTTCGGTTTGCACGCTGAACTTCGCGTCGCCAAGGGAGACGCCATGTTTCTCATGGTGGGGAAGAGGAACGATGAACGAGAGTACTCCCAGGACAATCAATAAAACGCCCACAAGAGGAAGAGCTTTCATCCGGACTCCTGAGGTATTGCGAATGGATCGCCGGAGTGAATCATACAAGAACGGCCACCCTGGGGCGAGATAAGTTCATCCAAGCTTGTTATCGTTAAAACTGGTCTCATCAATGGTTTTCAAAGCAAACTGCGAGGCCCTCAGGGGCTAAAGCCCGCGTTTTTACTGACCGGTAGCGGCACGGCTGAAGCCGTGCCCTTCCCAAAACTATTGCGTGCGCTTCCCAAAACTATTTAGGAGACAGATTCTAGTAGGATTTACCGGTGTTGCACAGGAGAAGACGGATATGAAGACTGGCAAGCTTGCCCATACATTTCGCATTGACGACGGCAAGAAGTTTCGTTTGAAAGGTGTGGATCCGGCAGATACTGGACACTGGAAGTCGAAGGAACACGCCGAAGAGGCGCTGGTGGAGGGAATCGCGCGCACGGCGGAATTGCAGGACAGGTTATACGCGCAGGACAACTGGGCGCTGCTGCTGATCTTTCAGGCGATGGACGCGGCGGGAAAAGATGGCGCGGTGAAGCACGTGATGTCGGGGGTCAATCCGCAAGGATGCCAGGTGTATTCGTTCAAGGCGCCCTCCGACGTGGAATTGCAGCACGATTTTCTATGGCGGACGACTCGCGACCTGCCGGAGCGCGGGCATATCGGGATTTTTAACCGGTCATATTACGAGGAAGTGCTGATCGTGCGGGTGCATCCGGAAATTCTGAAGGACGAGAAGACGCCGCCGTCTTTAGTGGGAAAAGACATCTGGGAGGAGCGGTTTGAGGATATCCGAGGCTTCGAAAGGCACATGGCGCGAAACGGGACGGTGATCCGGAAATTCTTTCTGCATCTGTCGAAAAAAGAGCAGAAGAAGCGCTTTCTGGCCCGGCTGGAGGAGCCGGAGAAGAACTGGAAATTTTCGGCGAGCGATATTCACGAGCGCAAGTACTGGGACGATTATCAGGATGCGTATGAAGATATGATTCGGAATACGGCGACCAAATACGCGCCCTGGTACGTTGTGCCGGCGGATAATAAATGGTTCTCGCGGCTAGTGGTCTCTACGGTGATCGTCGACGCGCTGGAATCGCTGGACCTGGCATATCCCAAGGTGGATGAGAAAAAGCGCAAAGAACTGCAGGCGGCGAAGAAGCTTCTTGATGCCAGCAAGTAGCGCTGGACGGCAAATGCGACCTGCGGTCACGTCCGGCGTACGGGCGCAACAGAAGAGATGAAGCGGTAGTGAGTCAGTTTGAACTTCGTCGGCTGTTTGCGCAGGGGAGATCGGAGATCCCTCGTCCCGCTGGTGAAAACGCGGGACGTTGGGATGACGCCTCTCGGAAATCTCGCGCTGTGGAAATGAAACTGACCCGCTGCCGATGAACTCCAGCCCTTTGCAGGGCGGCTTATCGGTATTACCATAGGTCCACTATTCAACATCCTCTTCGGAGATCATCTACATGGGCCTCGACTACGTTCGCAAGAGTGTGTCCGCTACCGCGGGTTTCCTTTTTGTGATCACATTTTGTTTCGCCGTAGTTATGGGGGCTGGCGCGCAGGCCAAGCCAGACCGTCAATCCAAAGCAGTGAAGCCAGCGCAGACGGCGCAAACCTCGCAGCCTGCCACCGATTCGAGCGCGAAAGACAGCGCTGAATCGGATAAGCCGGAGGAAAAAGTCTTCAAGGGAATGAAGTACAGGATGATCGGCCCGTTTCGCGGAGGCCGATCGCTGACGGCGGCCGGCATTCCGGGCGATCCCACGACTTACTATTTCGGATCGACGGGCGGCGGAGTGTGGAAGTCGACGGACGGAGCCATGACGTGGGCACCGGTATTCGACAAGGAAGGTACGTCGTCAATTGGAAGCATCGCGGTCGCGGCTTCCAACCACAACATCGTGTATGTGGGGACGGGGGAAGCGTGCATCCGGGGAAACATTTCTCACGGCGACGGCGTATATCGAACTCTGGACGGTGGGAAGACATGGAAAAACCTGGGGCTGCGCGATTCGCGTGCGATTGGCAAGGTGATTGTCAATCCTACGAATCCCGACATCGCATTTGTGGCGGCGCTGGGACATCCCTACGGTCCGAATACGGAGCGCGGCATTTTCCGGACAACTGACGGCGGCAAGACCTGGGAGAAAGTTCTCTACAAAGATGAGAACACAGGAGGGGTCGACGTTGCCTTCGATCCGCATAATCCCAACATTATTTTCGGCGCGCTGTGGCAGGCGCGGCGCACCTCGTGGAGCATGGACGACGGCGGCCCGGGCAGCGGATTATATCGCTCCAACGATGGCGGCACGACGTGGAAACGGCTGGAAGAACACGGATTGCCGAAGGGTCCGTACGGCAGAATCGGCATTGCTGTAGGTGCGAATTCGGATCGCGTTTACGCGCTGATTGAGGCGCACAATCCGGATGGCGGTTTATATCGCTCGGATGACGGCGGCGAAACGTGGCAGTTGGTGAACGAGAGCCACAGTTTGTGGCAACGGCCGTGGTACTACATGCACGTGATCGCCGATCCCCGCGACGAGAACACGCTTTACATCATGGACGTCGATGCCTACAAGTCGACCGACGGCGGGCATCTGTTCAACAAGGTCCATGTGCCGCACGGAGATAATCACGGGCTGTGGATCGATCCGCAGAATACGCGCCGCATGATCGCATCGAATGATGGCGGCGTCACGGTAACGCTCGACGGCGGCAAGAATTGGTCGCTTGAAGACAACCAGCCGACCGCGCAGTTCTATCACGTCATTACCGACAACGCCACACCGTATCGCGTGTACGGAGCGCAACAGGACGCGGGGACCGTGGGCATCGTCAGCCGGAGCGACGACGGTTCGATCGGCACCAGCGACTGGTATGACGTAGGCGGCGGCGAGGCGGGATACATTGCGCCGTATCCCAAGGATCCGGAGATTGTTTACGCCGCCGATTACCAGGGCAACATCACACAATACGACCGGCACACCGGGCAGGTGAAAGCTATCACGGAGCAACCGGAGTTGTCGGACGCGCACGGAGCCGCAAACCTGGAGCATCGGTTCCAATGGACGGCGCCGGTTCTGATTTCTCCGCACGATCCGAACACGCTTTATCACGGTGGCGAGGTTCTGTTTAAAACCACCGATGGCGGAGTGCACTGGCAGGCGATCAGTCCTGACCTCACCAGAAACGATAAGAGTAAACAGAAAGTCTCCGGGGGCGACATCACGCTGGACGATTCCGGGACGGAATATTACGACACCATCTTCGCGCTGGCGGAGTCGCCGATCACGAAGGGCTTGTTGTGGGTGGGCACTGACGATGGTTTGATCCAGCTCACGAAAGATGAAGGCAAGAGCTGGACAAACATCACTCCTAAAGATATGCCGGAATGGAGCCGGATCAGCCAGATCGATCCTTCGCCGTTCGATGCCGGGACAGCGTATGTAGCGGTGGATCGGCATCAATTCGACGACATGCATCCGTATATTTACAAGACCAGCGACTATGGGAAGACGTGGAGCAAGCTGGGGCAGGGCATTCCGGACACGACATTCGTGCGCGTGGTGCGCGAAGATCCCAAGCGGCGCGGGTTGCTGTATGCCGGGACCGAGCAGGGCGTGTTTGTGTCGTTCAATGATGGGGCGAACTGGCGTCCGCTGAAATTGAATCTGCCGACGGTTCCGGTTCATGATCTGGTCATCAAGGAGAACGACCTAGTGGTGGCGACGCACGGTCGCGCCTTCTGGATTCTGGACGACCTCAGTCCGCTGCGGCAGTACAACGACGACGTCGCGAAGAAGGATGTGTTTTTGTATACGCCGGCGACGGCGTACCGCATTCAGGCTGGGGCCTCCGGAGAGCGGCATCCGTCGAAGCGGACGGGGCAGAATCCTCCAGCCGGAGCCGTGATTTATTACTACCTGAAAGACGCGCCCAAGGCAGGCACCGAGGCGACAATCGAAATTCTGGACGGATCGGGCAAGGTGATTCGCAAGTATTCCAGCGCGGAATACAACACGCTGGAAGAGCCGCTCGATCCGGATGAGAAGAAGCCGGAAAAGCAGCTCAAGCCGGAGGCCGGACTGAACCGGTTCGTCTGGAACTTGCGTTACGAAGAAGCACGCCACGTGCCGGGCTATTACTTATATGAATACGGCAGAGGCGCGCAAGGGCCGGTGGCTGTGCCGGGGCATTATCAGGTGCGGCTGACGGTGGGCGGGCAGAGCCAGACGGCGGACTTTGAGCTGAAGCTGGATCCGCGGGTGAAGGTCAGCCAGGCGGATCTGGAGGCGCAGTTCAACCTGCTGCTGCAAACCCGCGACGAACTGAGCCGCGTTTATGACACCGTAAATCAGATTCAGGACGTGCGGTCGCAACTGGCAGGATTGAAACGGCGGTTGCCGGAGAATGCCAGCGCAAAGAACATTGTTTCCGCGGCCGACGATCTGGAAAAGAAACTGGTGGGCGTGCGCGACGATCTGGTCAATCTCGATATCAGCGCGAACGAAGATTCGCTGGCGTATCCTCCTCAGCTCGATGCCAAGCTGGCCTATCTCGCGATGGATACGGGTACGGCTGATTCGGCACCGACGGAGGCGGAATCGCGGCAGTTTGAAAAGCTGAAGCGGCAGAGCGGGGAACTGATTGCGCGTTGGGACGATCTGCAGCGGCGCGATTTGGCCAACTTCCAGAAGCTGACTGCGGAAGGCAGCCTGTCAACGGTGGTGGTGCCGCCGGCGGGGCGAACCGTCGATGAGCCGGTTGCCGCGCATTAAGTCAGACTAAGCACTCGTCGAAGCCCCGCTCCAAGGTCGCCGATTTTGGAGTGGGGCTTTTCCTTTCTGCGCGCCGGATTTCCACATTACCCTTGTTACTTCTGTGCCACGTTGATGGCACGGATGTGCCTTGTTCGTCCTCACGCTCGTTGCTATTGTGCCGATAGAGACTGAGTGGTTCCTCCCCTGAAGGTGAAACGAACAAGCCAGATGGGGTGGTGGCTTATGCGAATGATGCATTTGTGCTATGCGGCAATCGGCTTTGCGGTGGCCCGCTGGATATTCCGGCGGCAAGCGAGACCGGTAGTTGACCCCGTTACACGTTTTCGGTCGCAAGGGCTTTTGTAGTTCTCTAAGGCTAGGGCGCGCGCACCCGTTGCGCATCTGTCTTTCGTCTAACGCGCGCCCGTTTCTTCCGCTCTTCTACCCCGAAGTAACTATTACTAACGTTTAAGCCTGTCGTCTCCGTTGTTCTTCTCTCTCCTTACAATTGGCTCAGAGACTCTCTCGGTTCGCCGATGTGTTCTTAGAGAGGTCTGCGCTCCCTTTCTTCCATGGTTTGGCTACAACGAATGCGGTTGGCGTTTGCGCTGCCGATCCTGGCGGCGCTGCTGATGTCTGGCCGCGCGCTGGCGCAGGATGATCCCAACGAGATTCCGTTAGGAGACGTGGCCCGGAATTTGCGGAAGAAGACTCCACCGACGCAGCCCGTGATTGATGATGACAATCTTCCCGAAGCCATGCAGAAGGCCGAGAGCCGCCAGGGCTTTGGATCGTCGTTGAGATTTCTGATGGCAGGCGAAGGCAAGGGGTTTCAAGCGTCCGCGCCTGACGTTACCTGCAGTCTATCCTTCACGGCGAATGTGAAATCTTTGCTGTCCAGCCAATATGCGGAGATGGAGCTTCCGGCAGCGGACGTGGCCAAGCTGGAGGGTCAGGCCACGATTGAGGGTGACGCATTGACGGTGCCGGTGTTCAATGCAACCGATTGGCATGTGAGTGAACTGGACATCGCCCTCACCGTCGTACGGAAGTCAGGAAGGGCATCGTTGGGCGGGGACTCGCTCAACGGCGCGCATGACGCGACGACCGCGGGGACGGCAACCGACGCGAAGCCGCCCATCTCTGATGACTTATTCCTGGAAGTTCGTCCCGAGAAGAAACCGGACGTAACCGTTATTTACCGCATACGGGCAGCGACCGTGCCCGGGGAAAGAACAGTTTTCAGCGCGCCGCTTGCATTAGACGTAGCTCCCACCGACGAGTGGCATTGGGCGATTGTGCAGGCGAAGGGATATCCTCCGCAGAGCTATTCCGGTGCGGGAGCGCAGACGGCAGCCAGGGGGCCGGCATCGCTTGTCCCAACGTCGCTGTCGACGATCCCGCAGGCGTCTCCCGCCATCTCACCTTTGCCAAATCCGCAACCGTAGCGTCCGGTTGACGACGCCGTAATCCGGAAGGAACCGAGACCGGAGAACGGTAAGTTCCGCCCTGCGAGCATGCTAGACTAGCGACATTCCCGCAAACTGAGGTCCTGATGAAATTTGGCGTCATCATCTTTCCCGGTTCGAATTGCGATCATGATGCGTTTTGGACGATTCAGCATGTGGCCAAGCAACCGGTCACATTTTTGTGGCATGAATCGCACGACCTGGAGAACTGCGATGCGGTGATCGTTCCCGGAGGCTTCGCTTACGGGGATTACCTGCGGACCGGCGCGATTGCGAAGTTTTCTCCCGTGATGGAATCGGTGCGGAAGTTTGCCGCCGGCGGCGGTTTAGTGCTGGGCATCTGTAACGGCTTCCAGATTCTGTGCGAGTCGGGCTTGCTGCCCGGGGCCTTGATGCGCAACGTCGGGCTGAAGTATGTGTGCAAGCCGGTGCAGGTGCGGGTGGAGAACGCCGACACTCCATTCACCAATGCCTGCGCCCAGGGCGAGGTGCTCACCATTCCGATCGGGCATATGGAGGGAAATTACTTTTGCGATGACGCGACGCTGGATGAATTGAAGCGCGACCAACGCATCGTGTTCCGCTATTGCCTGCCTTCGGGCGAGATCACGGCCTCGGCGAACCCCAATGGTTCGCTGGAGAACATTGCAGGTATCTGCAGCCCGGGAGGAAACGTCGTGGGCATGATGCCGCATCCGGAGCGCTCTGCCGAGCCGGAGCTGGGCTGTACCGATGGAATGAAGATATTCCAGTCGATGGTGGCAGCGCTGGTCTCCAGATAAATTCAACGTCCGTCCGCCGGCTCCACATGCAGTTTTCTCTTTGCGATCGACGGTATCTCGTTATATTGTCTTCCTGCTTCCCCCTAACCGGCCCCTCAAACCTGAGATGTGTTGGTCCATACACGCGGGGAGGCGTGTGTCCGATGACACCGAAGCAAATCCTGGATTCGTTTTCCGATACATTGATGCGCGACGAGAGGATCCTTAGCGCGCGGGAACGCGAACTATTGGCGAACCTGCTGCGGCATGCGGAAACTGCGGCCGGCGAGCACGCTGAGAACCAGCGAGCAGTGCGCGCGGTGGTCGCATCCGCAGTGGGTGAGACCGTAGCGCAGCGCGCGTTTGCTGTGCTCGGCGGAAGCATTGTGGAACGCATTCTTGAGAGCAGGCCGGTATCAACCGCCGATCCGCATACTGGGCGCAGCGCGGAGATGAATGCCGGACGAAGGGATCCGGAGCCGCCCGGTCTGCCAGTGCCGCCCGTGCCGCGCGATCCGGAGCCGCCCGGGGTTGCGGTCCCGCAGCATAAGCCGCCGCAACGCAAGCCCGAGCGCCCCAGGGATCCAGAACCGCCCGCTGCGCCGCTGCGCAATCCAGAGCCTCCGGGACATGCGCAGAGCACAGCCGTGATTTCCGAAACCAGCGTCGTGGTACGGCAGCGCCCAGCTTCCTTGCCGGCGCAATGCGTGATTCTCGACGAATTCCTGGCGCCGCAGGAACTGGAGGAACTCACGCGCTTTACGCTGGAGCACGAACCGCAATTTACCGCCAGCGAAGTGGTCGCGCCCACCTCGGAGCGGGGTGTAATTGACTACGAGCATCGCCGCTCGCGCGTCCTGACGGATCTGGAGCGCTATCAGGAACTGCTGATTCGGCGCATCGAAATGGTCTTACCGCAGGTCGTGCAGAAGCTGGGGATGGAGGAATTTGCCATCGCTGGCGTGGAAGCGCAGATCACCGCCAGCAACGATGGAGATTTTTTCCGCTTCCACAGCGACAATGCCAGTGATCGAGTCGCGGCCCGCCATTTGACATTTGTGTACTTCTTCCATCGCGAGCCGCGGCAGTTCGATGGCGGAGAGCTGCGGATTTACGATGCACGGCTGGAACAGGACCGCTATATCAGCGCAGGGTCCTATCAGACGATTGTTCCGCGGCAGAATCAGATCGTGTTTTTCCCTTGCGAGCTGTTGCACGAAATCACTCCGGTGAAGTGCCCATCGCGGCTTTTCGCCGATAGCCGATTCACCCTGAACGGATGGCTTCGTCAATAGACAACTCGGCGTGGCTGGAGTGGATGGCAGGCTTGATGGGGGGAGGGTCGCGGCAAAGTTATACCGCGACGCTCCCGCCCGATCGCTTTTACTGTCTCCTTGATGAACTGCCGCTGCATTTAATTCCGCGCCATGCGGTGGGCGCGAGCCGCATGCCTGCGCAACCGGAGGCGCTCATTCTCAACCCGGATTGCACGTTGTGTTCTGATGGGCAATTGCCGGATGAGATGCGCTCGCAGCAAGAATTGGTTTCGGGATTCGCTTTGCAGGAAACCATCGCATGGGTGCGGGACTCGGTAACGCGATGCTTACTCCCTTTCTGGCTCGGGCCGGGGCTTGTGGCGGCTGTGAAGAGTTTAGTTGCAGGCGAGCCCGTATCTTCAACTCTGTCGGACACGGCTCGTGATTTGCTGCGGCAGGCGGGAATTCTTATCGCCGCCGATCAACCTACGCACCTTCGTACGCATCTTCCTTCGCAACCTCGGGAATCGGAGGACCGGATCGGCGAGTCCGCTTCTCTTTTTCAACAGCGAGGCTATGCTCCACTTCCGGCCCTGATTCATCCTTTTCACGTGGCCGCGCTGCGCCGTTACTACCGATATCTCATTCGAACCGGCGCACTTCATCTTGGAGATAAGCAAAGTCAGCGGCGCTATGTTGCTTATAACGAACCCGTAGCCCGGTTCTTTCACCGGCGGATCGCGGGCCGGGTCAGCGCCGTGGCAGGACTTCCGGTCAAGCCGTCCTACGTGTATCTTGCTTCGTATCTCAGCGGAGCGGAATTGCGGAAGCATACGGATCGCGCGCAGTGCGAGTTCAGCGTGACCCTATGTCTGGATTTTTCTCCAGAGCCGGCGCTTGCGACGCCATGGCCTATCCGGCTGGATACCGCTGATGGCACGGTCACGGTGTATCAGGCTTTAGGCGACGGTCTCGCCTATCGCGGAACGCAAGTTCCGCACTCTCGGGATGCCCTCGGTGAAGGCCAGACCTCGACCTCAATTTTTTTCCACTACGTTCCGGCGGATTTCACCGGATCTCTGGAATAAGCTGCAGCAGAATGATCAAGCGAAGTTCGATCAGGGCATGGCCTATCGCAGGCCGGAGATAATGTACAAGGTCGAGAGCGTCTGGTTGTAACTGTAGGCGAAATGAGCGCCGTCGCGGCTGACCACAATGGGAGCGACGGTTACTACTCCTGCCGGAACGCCGGGCTTCAATTCCTGCACTAAGGTTTCTTTCCCGGTCTTGATTTCTACCTTGTAAATATTGCTGGGAAATTCACCGGCATGAGAGCCGTAAAGCAGGGACCCATCGTTGGACCACTGCAGCGGATTGAATCGTGGATTCAAATGTGGGATGGTTTGTGGAGCGCCGCCATCGAGAAAATAGATCGCGTTGGAGCCGTTCGCGCCTTTTCCCACAACGGCGCGGCCATCGGGCGAAGAAGGGCCGCAAGAGAATCCGTCCGGCGTAGCCGGTTTAGCCTTTCCGCTGGATAGATCAACGACGTAGCAGCGGGCCGCGTGTCCGGTTTCGTCGCCATTCACCGTGAGCCGCTGCCCGTCGGAAAGAAAGCGCGCCCATCCGTTATGAACATGCGCCAGGCCGGTGACGTTGATGGAACGAGGCTGGCCGGGGCCGATGGGCAGCAAGTTGATTTGAGCCGCCTGTGCGGTGGAAATTGAGGCGGCCCATTTTCCATCCGGAGAAAAGCCGCCGGAACTGCCTTCACCCAAGCGCACGGGAAGGGTGCCGTCCACTTTGCGCACGACGACCGCGTAGCCGGGTCCGGAGATTTCGCTGGCATCTTCGAACAGAATGAACTTTCCGTCCTGGGAAATATCGCGGGCCGAGTTCCAGTCGTGCCACGAAAGATCCACATCGTGGGTGTCGCCCAGGGTCATGAAGGCGGTGGCCAGTCGCCTGGAGTCGAGAGCAACCAGAACGCGGCCGTCAGGAGCGATGTCCTGGAGGGTGATTCCGACGGGCAGATCGAGTACCGTGCGCAACTTCCCGGACAGGTCGACCGCCATCAGACTGAGGTCATGTCCGCGTTCAACAGCCGTGAACCAGATTTCTTTGCCGTCGGGTCGCCAGGCTAACCCATCTTCGGATTTCGACTCGGACGAGAGAGTATGAACGCGTCCAGCAAGGTCGACCGCGGAAATTACGCCGCGCGTGTCCCATAGCGCAGGGTGATCCATAAAGGCGATCCGGTCGCCTGCGGGCGAGAGGCGGATATTGCTGATCCATCCGCTGCTCTGGTAAAGCACATGGCCGATGGGGTACTCCAGACGGCTGCGGCCCTCCGCGTAGTGGACGACTGCTAACTGACTGTGCGCATCCCAATCTGCCCAGCGGACGTTGGGCAAGACTTCGCGCGGAGAGCCTCCTGCGAGCGGGGCGCGGGCAAGCGTGCCGTCCACGGTCTCCAGTTGTCCGTTGTGCGTGCCGTCCAGCACGACCGCCAGTTCGTTGCTCGGCGATACCGCCAGCAGGTTCGCCTTCTCCAGATTGAGCGGCTGGGACAGAAGGGAATTGCCGACCGTAGAAAAGAGTTGCACCGGCTTTCCATTCCAGGCCGCGCCATACACGATGGATTGGCCATCGGATGCGAAGCGCGCGGCGTAGACTGTGCCCGCTTCAAAGGTCAGGCGATGGTAAACCGGTTGCTGCGTTGGGGCACGCAGCAACGTGGTCGCGGCCAGAAGCGCGATAGCGACAGCCATGATGGCTACCAGCGCCCAAGGCAGAGCATCGGCATTCCTAAGCCTCGTTCGCTGCCGACTGGGCCTTGCCCACGATGCGCCGGTGAGAGTTTGCAGGGCAAAAGCCAGATCTTTGGCGGACTGAAAGCGATCCTCCGACTCTTTCTCGAGACAATGTTTGAGAATGTCCTGATATCCCGTGGGGACGGAGGCTTGGTCCAGGTTGGTGGCAGCAGGCTCCTCCCGCAAAACCGCGGTCATGGTATCGACTTCAGTTTCGCCATGGAAGGCGCGACGGCCGGAGAGCATCTCGTAGAGAATCGCGCCGAAGCTGAAAATGTCGCTGCGGTGGTCGACCGGCTTTCCGCGGAGTTGCTCCGGAGACATGTAAGCGACCGTGCCGACAACGGCGCCCGACTTGGTCACGGTGGTGAGGGCCTCGATGCCGCGGTTTTCGTCACGTTGAGCCTGGAGCTTGGCCACGCCAAAGTCGAGAATCTTGACTCGGTCATCCTCCGTGATGAAAAGGTTTTCCGGCTTCAAATCGCGATGCACAATGTGGCGCTCGTGCGCCGCGGTTAGACCTTGGGCGACCTGCAGGGCAAAATTAGAGGCTTCGCGCAGCGGAATTGGACCGTCCGCCAATCTCTGGCGCAGGGTTTTTCCGTGCAGCAGCTCTGTGACGATGTACGGAGTGGTGCCTTCAAACCCGACATCGTAGATCGCCAGAATGTTGGGGTGGTTGAGAGCCGCGGCGGCGCGGGCTTCCTGCTCGAAGCGCCGCAGATGATCGGGATTATCGCTGGAGGCCGGGCGGATGAACTTGAGGGCAACATCGCGGCCAAGGCGTTCGTCTCGCGCGCGAAAGACCTCGCCCATGCCGCCGGCGCCAATTTTCTCGAGGACCCGGTAATGCCCGACTCGCTGCCCAATCATCCAAGTTTAGCCAAGCGCACGCTTTGCATGGCATGTTAGGGTTGAAGCAGGAGTCCGTCAAGAGCCGGTTCGGGCGGGAATTCGATCGCGCAAGACAAAGTCCGGTCTGCGGTAACGATTTATGGCTTGGGCGTGCTATAATTTGAGTTCGCCTGCATCCATATCGAGGCAATCCTGTGATCTCCTCTGAAGGCGAATCCTGCGCCATCCAAAGCTCTTTAAAGAAGGATTTCTAGACACGAGGTCGAACTATGTCCGGCCATTCTAAATGGGCCACAATTAAGCACAAGAAGGGCGCGCTCGACGCCAAGCGCGGCAAGATCTTTACTCGTCTCATTAAGGAAATCAGCATTGCCGCGAAGAACGGCGGCGGCGATCCTGATTCCAACCCGCGCCTGCGCACCGCCATCCTGGCCGCCAAAGCCGAGAATATGCCCGCTGACAACATCAAGCGGGCCATCCAGCGCGGCACCGGCGAATTACCCGGGGCGACCTACGAAGAATTCTCGCTGGAAGGCTACGGTCCCGGGGGCGTGGCCATTCTGCTGGATATCAACACCGACAATCGCAACCGCACGGTCAGCGAGATCCGGCACGTCTTCGGCAAGAATGGCGGCAATATGGCGGAAGCCGGCGCCGTTTCCTGGATGTTCCACAAGAAGGGGGACATCGTCGTGCCGAAATCTGCCGCCAAAGAGGACGACCTGATGAACATCGTTCTCGAATCCGGCGGAGAAGACTTGAATGACGATGGCGACAACTGGGAAATCCTGACTGAGCCTTCTGCATACGAAGGCGTGCTCGAAGCCGTGAAGAAGGCTGGCATTACGCCGGCATCTTCCAGCGTCGCTTTCATTCCCCAGAACTACATCAAGCTCGAAGGGCAGGCTGCCAACACCATGATCCGGTTGATGGAGGCCCTGGAAGAGCACGACGATGTGCAGAACGTGCATGCGAACTTCGACATCGATCAGAAATTGCTGGAAGAAGTTGCCGGATAATCTTCCGCGAAGCGCAAAAACTGAGAGCCGCCCAGTGATTGGGCGGTTTTCTTTTGTGTTCCTGGGTTGAGCATTTTGCGGCCCGAAGTTTTCAACACCTCCGTGGAAAATTCTGTGGAAAAGGTGAAAGCTAGCGGCGCAACTGGTTCACTGGAGCATGCTTTAACACTTTGCACTAGAGTGAGGGCTAGCACTAAAGTGGTAGATGCGCGCAAGAAATCAGAATCGAAATCGCGACTCGACAAACTTCTGCTCGATCGAGGACTGGTTGCCTCGCGCGAGCGCGCGCAAGCTCTCATTCTCGCGGGCAAAGTGCTGGTGAACGATCAGAAACTCGAGAAGGCGGGAGCGCAGGTTGATGCCGATTGCGTGATCCGCCTGCTCGGGGAAGATTTGCGATACGTCAGCCGCGGCGGATTGAAACTCGAACGTGCTTTAGAACATTGGAAGATCGACGTGGCGGGAAAAGTTTGCCTCGACGTTGGCGCATCCACCGGAGGATTCACCGATTGCCTGCTGCAGCATGGCGCTGCGCGTGTGATCGCTGTGGATACGGGGTACGGGCAAATGGATTTCAAGCTCCGGCAGGATGAGCGTGTGCATCTGCTGGAGAAAACCAATGCCCGCTACCTGACCCGTGAGGCGCTCGGTGAAACCGTGGACTTCATCGCTATGGATGTATCTTTCATCTCTGCGACGTTGGTTTTGCCTGCGGTCGTCGGCGCCGCATTTCCCATTCGGGCCGAGGAGCGACTCGGCCGCCAGGCCGTCGTCCTGGTCAAGCCGCAGTTTGAAGCCGGCAGGGAATATGTTGGCAAGGGCGGCATTGTTCGCAATGAAAATGCCCACAAAATGGCCGTCGAGAAAGTCAAAGCTGCGCTGCTGAGCCTGGGGGCTAAAAGCACAGATTCCATCGAATCCCCCATCCTAGGGGCCGAAGGCAACCGCGAGTTCCTGCTTTATGCCGTTTTCTGATCCACCGCTCCTCGCGTCTTCTGTGGTGAAAGGGCGATCTTTCGATACAATCACAAGTCCATACTTTCATGACCAATCCGCAGCCATCCCAAAAAACAGCCGCTATCATTTCACGCCCTGATCGTCCGCAGGTTGCTCAAATCATCCCCGGATTGCTGGCTTGGCTGGCGGAACATCATTATGACGTCATCGTCGATCTGGAAACGGCTAACTACGTTGCAGGACAAAGAGTCGTGCCGCGCACGCAAATGTCGTCGTGCCCGCTCGATCTGGTGGTAGTGCTGGGCGGCGACGGGACGTTGCTGTCGGCCGCACGCGTGACGGCGGCCATTGATGTGCCGCTGCTGGGGGTCAACCTGGGATCGCTCGGATTTCTAACCGAAGTGCCGCTGCAGTCCCTGTACCCCATGCTGGAAGCCATTGCCGAGGGACGGGCCGCGGTGGAGCATCGTTCGCTGATGCACGTCGAGTTGCTGAGGGGAGACTCCGTGCGAGGCAGCTATTTAGTTTTCAATGATGCGGTCGTAAACAAGACGGCTCTGGCGCGGCTCAATACCTATGACCTCTTTGTCGATAAAGCGTTCGTGTCCAGTTATCGCGCGGATGGCATGATCGTGGCTACGCCCACCGGCTCGACCGCGTATTCGCTGTCGGCTGGCGGACCTGTTGTGATGCCCACGGTGAAAGCGCTCTTGATTACGCCGGTCGCGCCGCACGCGCTCACGCATCGTCCGCTGGTCGTGCCGGATTCTGCGGAAATTGAAATTCTGCTGCGCAGCGAAGAGGAAATGGCCTACCTAAGTTTGGATGGACAGCCGGGCCTCGAGTTGCGCGACGGCGATCGCGTGCGCTGCCGCCGCTCCGAGCATGAGGTCACTCTCTTCCGCACGGGGGCGGATTTCTTTCATGTGCTGCGCACCAAGATGAAGTGGGGAGAAAGGCAGGCCTGAGGAACGGCTCTGCAGGAGCTCGGTTAAAGCTCGGCCCGCATCAAGTCAGAAACTTTTTCCCTTCGGCGGATGACCTTAGCCGATTTACCGGCCGCCAGAATTTCTGCCGCTCGCGGTCGCGTGTTGTAATTGGACGCCAGCACCATGCCGTAGGCGCCGGCATCGAGAATCGCTAACAGGTCTCCTTCGTTCACAGCAGGCAACTCGCGGTCGCGCGCGAAAAAATCGCCCGTTTCGCACACCGGACCTACGATGTCCGCCGTTTCGGTAGGTGCTTCGGCGCCCCGAGTTACGGGAATAATTTCGTGCTGAGCTCCGTAGAGCGCCGGCCGAATCAGATCGTTCATCGCGGCATCGACAATGAGAAACCGCTTCCCGTCGTTGGCTTTTCTGTAGACGACCGCCGTCAGTAAAATCCCCGCGGGTCCGACGATCGAGCGGCCGGGTTCCAGCAGCAAGCGCACATCGAGATCTCGCAACGGTGAGCTCACCGCCTCGGCATAAGCGGCCATTTGCGCCTCGAAATCATCTTTTTCGGAGCTCTGGTAAGGAATGCCCAGCCCGCCTCCGGCATCCACATAGTCAATGCGATGGCCGTCTTCGCGCAGTTCGCGGACCAGGTCCGCCACGCGCCCCATGGCCTCGCCGAAGGGAGCTGCGTCTTTGATCTGCGAGCCGATATGAACGCTCACGCCGCGTATCTTCAGATAACGCGCGCCCGAAGCTTTGGCATACAGGGCGCGTGCGTCGTCGATGGGCACGCCGAATTTATGCTTGTGCAATCCGGTGGAAATATATGGATGAGTCTCGGCTGCGACATCCGGATTCACGCGCAGAGCGATGGGTGCGGTAGTGCGCAGCCTTCCCGCCGATTCCGCGAGCGCCCACAACTCCGATTCGCTCTCGACGTTGAAGAGCAAAATCCCAGCCTTCAATGCGGCGGTGAGTTCTTCGTTTATTTTGCCGACGCCCGAGAAAACAACCTTCTTCGCGGCTTTGCGATCGACCGTGAGCACGCGCTCTAGCTCTCCGCCGGAGACGACGTCAAATCCGCATCCCTTTTTAGCCAGCAGACGCAAAATCCCTAGATTCGAATTCGCTTTGACGGAATAACAAACGAAATGAGGGATGCCGGCAAACGCGTGATCGAAAGCGTTATACCGCTGGTCGATCATGGCCGCGGAATACACATAAAGCGGTGTGCCGTACTTCTGAGCGAGCTTCGAAAGCGGAATGTCCTCGCAATGCAGCACGAAATGGCCGCCGCGGCGCAGGATGCCACTCTTGATTTGGCGATAGGCGAATGCCGGTGGACGTCCGGCGGCAAGACTTTGCTTGCGGGTGGTCATTTCTTTTTGGAGGTGGCATGCGAGCCGGCACGCACGCGGATAGCAACCACGGTCTGGTCGTCAAAGGTTTCCACGCCGGCGGAGTATTCGGCGGCGGCTTTGAAAAGGGAATCGACCACGCAGGCGGCGGTTTGTTCGCCGCACTCCGAGATAATCTTCTCCAGACGCCCGCGTCCGAAGAGCTCTCCCTTGCGATTGCGCGCGTCGAGAATGCCGTCGCTGAAGAACACGAACATGTCCCCGGGCTTCATGCGGAAATGAAATTCGTCGTATTCGGCTTCGTCGAACAGGCCCAGGGGCAGGCCGGTAGCTTCGATCACCTCGTTCTTGCCGCCGTGGACGAAAATGGGGCGGGGAAGTCCGGAGTTGGAAACCGTCAGCGTGCGCTGGGCATCGTCCCAAACGGCATAAATGATGGAAACGAACTGGGCCTCGATGCGCCGCTCGGCGAGTGACAGGTTGACGGCGGAGAGCATCTCCGACGGCGCCGGCTCGATGGGAGCATGCGAGCGGATGATGCCGCTCACCAGCGCGGCGTAAATGGCGGCGGGGGCACCCTTGCCGCTGACATCCCCGATGACCAGGCCAAGCCGCGACATTGAGTAGGGAATGAAATCGTAGAGATCGCCGCCAATGGTGCGGGCGGGAACAAACTTGGCGGCCACGTCGAGATGTGCCAGTTTTGGATTGGTCTGGGGCAGCAGGCGGCTCTGCAATTCGCGCGCCAGCGACAGATCGCGTTCCAGGCGGCGCTCCTGCCGCTCAATCTCTTCATAGAGGCGCGCATTTTCCAGCGCAATGGCGATCTGCGCCGCCAGCGTGGTCATGGTTCGCTGATGTTCTTCCGTGAAGAATCCGCGGCGCGTGTGCTCCAGGTCGAGTACGCCCACGACCTTGTTTTTGTAAATGAGGGGCACAGCCAACTCCGAGCGCGTCTCGGGATTCGCCTCGACGTAACGCGAATCTTTAGTGACGTCTGGAACCAGAACCGCCTGCTTGCTCTCGGCCGCCGCCCCGACCAAACCACGTCCCATGGGAACATCGTGCTTCAAATGGATGTTCTCGTTGAAGCGCAATGAGAATCGGTGCTCCAGTTTCTCCCCCGAACTATCGACCAGCAGGATGCTGAACATCTGGTAGTCGATCAACCGCCGCACCAGTTCGGCGATGCGGCCCAGCAATTCGTCGAGATTCAAAATCGAGGTGAGCTCGCGCGCGATTTCATTCAGCAACAAGAGAATGCGGGCTTGTTTTTTCGTGCGCGTGTAGAGCTGCGCGTTCTCGATGCCGGCGGCCATGCGCGAAGCCACCAGGGTCAAAAGGCGGAGATGCTCTTCGGTGAAATAGCCGGGCTCGCGAGCCTCGATGTCAATGACTCCGATCACGCGGTTTTTCGTGATGAGCGGGATGGCTAGTTCGGAGCAGACGTTTGGCACTGCCTCGATATAACGCGAGTCCTCGCGGACGTCAGAGATCAGCACCGGCTGGCGTAATTGGGCTGCTTGCCCGGTGACCCCTTCGCCGACCTTGATCCGGCTGCGCTCGGCAAACTCGGCCGGGTAGCCAATCTGGAAGCGGAAACGCAGTTCCTGGGTCTTCTCATTCAGCAGAAGGATAGCGAAGATCTCGTAATCGATGACTTTGCGGACGACTTCGGCGACACGGCGCAGCGTCGTATCCAGATCGAGCGACGTGGCCAAAACGTCGGCAACGTCGAGCAGCAAGGACTCGACCGGCAAGCGATCCGGTCTAGAAATGACAGAACCCATAATCTGTATGATATCAGCCGCGCTGCTGGCCTCAATTCGGCCAACCCTTTGCGGCCTCTAAGGCACTCAACTCTGAAACTGTGCGCTCCCCAGCTATTCTCTGGGGATGACACAAATATCCGCCAGGTTGCGATATTTTTCCGCGTAATCGAGCCCGTACCCGACCACGAACTCATCCGGAATCCTAAAGCCGACGTAATCGCCCTCGAGCGGAAGCTTGCGCCGCGAAGGCTTGTCGAGCAAGGCGGCAACTTTCAGCGTCCGCGGCTGCCGCGCCATCAACATCTTTTTCAGATAGGTCATGGTCAGGCCGGTATCGAGAATATCCTCGACCAGAATGATGTTTTTATCCTTGATCGATTGATCCACGTCTTTGGTCAACCTCACTTCGCCGGTCGAATCCCAGCCGTTCTTGAGTTCTTGCGTAGGGCTGGGACGGTTTCCGTAGCTGGACACGCCGATGAAATCGAAGGTGGCGTCCAGATCGAGCTGGCGGGCCAGATCGGCCAGAAAGATGGCGGCGCCCTTCAACACGCCCACCAGATTGACGGATTGTCCCGCAAAATCTTTCGAGATTTGCGCGCCCAATTCGCTTACGCGCTTGGCAACATCTTGCCGGGAAATCAGCACCTTAAGTTCGGACATGGCGTTTCATATTAAACTAGGTGGACGAATTAAGGAAAAAGCATTCAGCACTACCGAAATTTAGGAGCTACCGGACAACATGAATTTGAAAGGCGTCAAACTTACGTGGTTGGGTCACGCCACCTTCCGCATTGAAACTCCGGGCGGCAAGACCGTCATTATCGATCCGTGGGTCATGAATAATCCCATGTGCCCCGAGGCGGAAAAGAAGGTGAAGAAAGTCGACATCCTGCTTTGCACTCATGGACACGGCGATCATATCGGAGATGCCGTCGAAATCTGCAAGAAGCACAATCCGGTTGTGGTTGGAATTCCGGAGCTGGCCCGATGGTTAGGGAAGAAAGGCGCCAAGCAGATTGCTGAGATGAATAAGGGCGGCACGCAAACCGTCGGCGATATCAAAGTCACGATGGTCCACGCCGACCACTCCTGCGGCATTCAGGACGGCGACGAACTGATTTACGGCGGCGAGGCCTGCGGGTACGTCGTGGAGTTTTCCAACGGCACGAAGATTTATCATGCCGGCGATACCAATGTGTTTGGGGATATGGCCATCATTCGCGAGTTGTACGCACCCGAGATCGTCATGCTGCCGATCGGCGATCACTACACCATGGGACCGCGCGAGGCGGCGTATGCCTGCAATCTGCTGAAGCCGAAAACTGTTATCCCGATGCATTTTGGAACATTTCCTGTCCTTGTTGGACGCCCCAGTGAGCTGCAGAAGCTGGTCCCCGGAGTGGAAGTACTGGAAATGAAGCCGGGAATGACTATCGGCGGCTGAATCATAAAAGTTCAAGAAAGGCGAACGAGTGACTCCAAGCAAGAAGAACGCACCTGCCAGTTGGCGCCACTACAACTTCACCACCGCCGGGCCGGTTGACGATTATCTCTATTCCATGTTGCCCAAGCGCGACGCCGTGCTGATGGAGATGGAAGAGTATGCCACCGAGCACAATGTGCCGATCGTAGGACCTGCCGTGGCGAGCGTGCTGCAGCAGTTGGCATTGACGATCAATGCGCGCACCGTGTTTGAATTGGGATCGGCGATCGGATATTCCACGATCTGGTGGGCGCAGGCGGTGGGCGATAAAGGCCAGGTGATTTATACGGATGGCGATCCGAAAAATGCCGAACGCGCTCGCGGCTACTTTACGCGCGCTGGCGTTTCCAGCCGCATCAAAATCCACACCGGCGATGCGCTGGAATATCTTTCCGAGCAGAAGCAGGAATTCGACATCCTTTTCAACGACGTCGACAAAGACGATTACCCGCGGGTCTTGCGCCTCGTGGCTCCGCGGCTGCGCAAAGGTGGGCTTTTTATCACCGACAACGTGCTGTGGAGCGGGCGGGTCGCCAAGAAAAATCCTTCCGACGCGCGCACGAAAGCCATCCTCGAGTTCAACCGGAAGCTTTACGATGCGAAGGAGTTCTACACGACGATTCTGCCCATTCGCGACGGACTAGCCGTGGCACTGAAGAAATAATAGCCCTGTTCGCGTTGTTCAGAAGAATCTTCTAGCGGCGTGCGCTAGATGGATTTGACGGGGATGGCCAGCAGGTCGCCAACCAGTCCCACTTCTTTCTGCAGAAAGGGCTCGGCGTGCGTGACTCCGCCGAGCATGCCGTAGAAGCGTGCCATGGCATCGACGCGGGCGCGGATTTCATCGTGCGCCGGGAAGAGATCTTTGCCCGCTTCCTGATCGCTGAACTGCGACTTGTACGCCAGGATTGAAGCGAACTTGCCCTCGAACTGATCGCTGATATCGACGACAAAGGTGGGCCGCACGTCGTAGTACAGGGTCGCGTAAATGATTTTGAACGGACGATGAGGCGCAAGCGACTCGATGGGACTGGTCCCGCTCGAGCTTTGGTTGACGGCTGAGTACTGGCCGAGTGAGAGCTTTTTCAACCCTGCCAGGAAACACGCTTCATAGCCCAGCATGGAAGCGGTGTAGTGATCCGGATGACGCCCTTTCCAATAGGGCAGAATGATCACCCGGGGCCGCGTTTCGCGAATCACGCTGGCAACTTTCAGTCGATTCTCCCAGGTGTTTTCGACGCGCCCGTCGGGAAGATCTAAAGCACGGCGCCACGTCACTCCGAGAACCTTCGCCGCATCTGATGCTTCGTTGGCTCGATCTTCAGCAGAGCCGCGAGTTCCCATCTCACCTTGGGTAAGGTCGAGGATGCCGGTCTTCTGGCCGCGCTGCGCCGCTTTCAGCAGAGTTCCGCCGCAGGTTTGCTCCACGTCGTCGCGGTGGGCCGCGATGGCCAGGATGTCCAGAGATTCATTCAACGGCAGGAGAGGCCTCTCATTTTAAATTTCGTGGCTCCAGAAACAGGCTTAATTTCTTTACTCCAGAAACAGGCGCGCACGATCGTCCGACTCAGCCCTCGGTCGCATTCTACTCGTGAACTTCCCGGGAAGTCTGCCATTCCCGCCGCAATAATCCGTATAACTCCGAATCGACGAACTGATCCCACTTGCGCAGATGCTCGCGCTGGCAGCCTTCGTAGCGCATGCCCAGCTTTTTCAGAATTCGGCCCGAGGCCGGATTGTGCTTGAAATGCGTGGCGAAGATGCGGTGCATGCCAAGATCTTCGAATCCGTATCGCAGCATCTCCCGAGCAGCCTCCGTGGCGTATCCGTGCCCCCAATACGGCGCGCCTATCCAGTAGCCCAGTTCAGCATGCTGATGCTGCTGGTCGATGCGCAGGCCGATGCCGCCGATCTGCCGTCCATCGCTGCGCAGTTTGACCGCTAGCCAAAGTTTGTCTGGTTCTTGTGCCAGCGCCAGGAAGGCTCGTGCATCCTGTTCGGTGTAGGGATGGGCAATGCGCAAGGTGGTGGCCGCGACCTCGCGCGTGCCGATCAGCGGCAGCAATTCTGCGATATCGGACTCGTAATACGGACACAGTTTGAGCCGGGCGGTTTCGAGTGTAGGTCTTGCGTCCATATGTGAATCGCTTGCGCTTCCGGTAAGCGCCCCGCGGGGGCAGAGTCAAAATCCCCGCCCTGTCCGTCCCAAGAGCGGACGGACAAGGACGGGGCACCCTCGCGTTCGGCTATGGGGCAACTGCCCGGTGCCTTCTTTCTCTCTTTTTCTTCCTATTTTTTTCTTTCCACCAGGAATCGCGCCAGTTCCTTCAGCGGTTCCGCGCGCTCGCCGAAGCTTTCCAGTTCCGCAAAGGCATCATTGACCAGCGCATCCGCCTTGCGCACCGAGGCGTCTATTCCGAACAGCGCAGGGTATGTCGCTTTCTCAGAAGCAGTATCTTTGCCGGCCGTCTTGCCCAGTTGCTCGGACGTTCTGGGTCACGTCGAGCACGTCATCGACAATCTGGAACGCCAGGCCAATCCCCAATCCGAAAGCACGCAGCCGGCCCACCTGGCTATCCTTGGCCCCGGCGTAGAGGCCTCCGCTGACCAGGCTCGCCGTGATGAGCGCTGCCGTCTTCGAGCGATGGATATATTCCAGCATTTCGGCGGTCGGGCGCGTATGCTCAGCTTCCAGATCGACCACCTGGCCGCCGATCATGCCGTCGACGGTTCCAGTGCCTCGGGCAATCTCTTCAATGATCTTCACCCGTGCTTCCGCTGGGCATTTCAGGCGCGCCAGAACTTCATAGGCCTGGGTCTGCAAGGCATCTCCCGCCAGTATTGCAATCGCCTCTCCGAACACCTTGTGGCAGGTGGGACGGCCGCGGCGCAAATCATCGTTGTCGAGCGCCGGCAGATCGTCGTGAATCAGCGAATAGGTGTGGAGCATTTCCAGGGCCGCGCCGAGTTCTTCGATGCCTGCGGGCAGAGAGCCTGCGATCATGCGTCCCGCCTCCATGCAAAGCACGGGACGCACGCGTTTCCCGCCGGCGAATACGCTGTGCCGCATGGCCTTGTGGATCGAAACCGGATGTTCGTTTTCCAGCGGGATCAGGCGGTCGAGGGCGGCATCGGTCAGCCGCTGGCCGTCTTCCATCGTTTCTTTCAACATGAAGAGGCAGTATAGCAAGACGGCAGCCGGGTGAGCCTTCACCGGGAAGGTGGTGGTGAGAATCTGCGGTTACCAAAAGAAGAAGGACGCCGGCAGGCGTCCTTGAGCAACGAGTTCGATTGGTTAAGCCGCCGCTCTGCGCGACAAGGCAGTGCTGCGCAGCACCGAGGTCAGTACGTTGTCTACGTCATCCGTAGGACAAACGTCGCTTGCTCCGGCTGCCAAAGCCGCCATCCACATCTCTTCATCCGGGATGCGGTGGGTGCAAACATTGGGTAATTGCGGAAAGTCGTGGTGCAGACTCTCGACATCGGTCAAGCGCCAGTACTCGATGTTGAGAACCACGGCTTCGGGATGGGTCCGGGCCACATTGTCCCGCATTTCTTCGCGGGAGCGAGCTACTTGCACTGAAAAGTGAGGGCGCAATCCCCCGGCCAGGGACCGGGCCACTCCCGGGTCTTTTTCGAGAACAACAACACTTTGAGCCATACTAAGCCCCGATTCTTTAACCGTCGTCAACGGCCTACGTCAACGCTCGACTAAGGCTGCGGGGTGGCTGGGAAGACCACAACTCCACAGACAGCCAATACTCTCGAGTCGCAAATATTACCGGCGCGCGGGCGCCTTCTCGGTCAGCGGCTCGAATGGTTCTGCCTGGAGCTTCCCGTTCTTTTTCAGCAGAATCTCCACTTTTCCTTCCGCTTGTTCCAATTCCTTGCGGCAGGAAGAAGAGAGCTGCATGCCTTCTTCAAACAGTGCCAGAGAGTTCTCTAAGGGGACCTCTCCCTTTTCCAGTTCCCGAACTATTTGCTCCAGTCGCTGGAGGCACTCTTCAAACTTGGCCAACGGGGTTTCGCTCCGTCTCTTATTGTAATGCAACTAATTTGCGGCGGTGTCCAGTGTTTTTTTGATGAATTTTCGTATTTAACACCGACCTGCGCCCAGTTCGGGAATCTTTAGTTGGACGCAGCGGGTTGAGTGCCTAAAGCCTCCAACACATCCACTGCCGAGCTATACCGCCCCATCGGGGCGCTGATCTGGGCGCCTTGAACCGTTTGCCGGGCTGCAATCAGCATCTCCCGCGCAATCGCCACACCTTCGGCCCGGGCGGCCTCAGGAGTTTGTGCTCGCGCCATGCGCTCAAGAATCGAATCGGGGACGGAAACCCGCAGTTCGTTCTTCATGAATTCGGCATTGCGCACGCTGACCAACGGCCAAATCCCTGCCACCACGGGAATCCGGCAGTGCTCAATCCGCTTCAGGAAATTCTCCAGCAGGCGCAGATCGAACACCGGTTGGGTCACCGCGTACTCGGCTCCGGCCTCGACTTTGTATTCGAACCGGCGAATTTCCTCGTCCAGGTCGGTGAGTCCTGGATTCGCTCCCACGCCAATCACAAAGCCAGTGCCCGTGCCGATGGGATTGCCTCCCAGATCGAGTCCGCGATTTAGGTTGTGCACAATATTCACCAGCCCGATCGCATCCACGTCAAAGACCGCGGTGGCGTCGGGATAGTTGCCCATCTTCGGCGGATCGCCGGTGATGCAGATCAGATTTCGGATGCCCACCGCCGCCGCGCCCAGCAGGTCACTCTGAATGCACAGCACATTGCGGTCACGACAGGTGTAATGCAAGATCGCATCTATGCCGACGTCGCGTTGAATGAGGAGTGACAAGGCCTGATTGCTCATGCGCGCCGATGCCCGCGGGCTGTCCGGGATATTGACCGCATCCACGCCCACGGACTTCAGAAATCGGGCGCCTTCGACCTCTTTGCGGATGTCGATCCCTTTGGGCGGCACGATCTCGACCATGGTGACGAATTCTCCGCGCGCGAGTTTCGCGCCCATCGGAGAACGGTTTTCCAGCGGCACGGCGGCGATTGCTTTCGGTGCTGTTCCGCTGGATGCGACATGCACGGAAGCAGTTTTTCCCCGGGCCTCGCCCACCCGCAGCGCGGACTTCATCACCCGGATATGCTCCGGCGTAGTTCCGCAGCATCCGCCTACAACGCGAACTCCGGCCGCCACAAACTTGCGCGCGTAACTCGCCATGTATTCGGGCGAGCAGAGATAAATATTTCTGCCGTCCACCGATCTCGGGATGCCGGCGTTGGGCTGCGCCGCCAGCGGCAAGGAAGTAGCTGCCCGCACGCGCTCCATCGCATCGAGCATGGCGACGGGACCGACGCTGCAATTGCAGCCGATTACATCCGCTCCCCACTCTTCCAATCGCGGCACAAACGTATCGGGATCGGAGCCGTCCAGGCAGTTGCCGTCTTCATCGATGGTGACTTGCGCGACCAGAGGCAACTGAGGATGAACGTCTTTGGCCGCTAAAATCGCCTGATGGATCTCTTCGAGGTATCCGAAGGTTTCCAGGATCAGCAGATCGACGCCACCTTCCACCAAGGCTTGGATCTGTTCCCGAAAAGCGGCGCGCGCTTCCTGAAACGATGTTTTGCCCAGAGGTTCGATTCTGGTGCCCAACGGGCCAACCGATCCGGCAACCCAAACATCGAAGCTTTTGGCGGCCTCGCGAGCCAGTCGCGCTCCCGCCCGATTCGTTTCCACCACCTTGTCCGCTAAGCTGTGTCGAGCCATGCGGAAAGAATTGGCGCCGAAAGTATTGGTTTCAATGATTTCAGCGCCCGCCTGCAGGTACTCGTGGTGAATGCCGCGAATCAGTTCGGGTTGCGAAAGATTGAGCTCGTCATACGACCGGTTGATGAAAATGCCTTTGGCGTAGAGCAGGGTGCCCATGGCGCCGTCGCACAGGATGGGGGACTGCTTTACCCGGCTAAGAAAATCGTTCTCCATATATTTGCTGAGAATACAGGATCAGAGCTGGTTTGCGCATCCCGATCAAGTCAGCGGAAAAAGTCAGCGGGAACAAGGGCTCAGTTCGGGATGTGGGAACCGGGTCTGTTATAATCCGTGATTTCGCAAATAAATCTTCCTTTTTCATGTTGTTAGGAGCTGCCCGTTTGAAGAAGCGCATCTTCGCTGTAGTGGTTGGATTATGGGCCTGCCTGATTTGCATCTCTTGCGGCAGTGCCACCAAGAAATCAGGGGCCAGTGGTTTGCCCAATCGGGTCTTAGCTTCCCAAGGTGTTAGTTCGTCCGTCGCTGCCCCCGGCCTTGTAATCATCGACGCTTTTTATGATGTTCTTCCGCGACTTGGCAACATCGGCGCCGGCAATTCTCCTGGGCTCATGGCCATTTCTCCGGGCCGCAACGTGGTAGCGGCGTTCGACGCCAGCACCAACAGCGTGTACGGCGTCAACACCAGTACAGAGGCCGATCTCGGACGCGGCGTCCGGATGCTGGGACCGACACAGAACATGATCGTGCCGACGGAGAATCCCATCGGGTACGCGGCGGTCCCATCGGCGAGCCCCAACGGCTATTCCTTTCAGGGCGCGGTGGAGATGATGAATTTCTCGACCGGACAGCTCACTACAATCGCTGTTCCCAGCGCTCAAAATGTGGTCGCCAATTCGACGGCTTCGCAGCTTCTGGTGTTCAGCAACGATTCCAACTCCATGACCATCATTTCGCCGGCCTCCGCGGCTCCGCCCGTGGATACGAGTTGCTATACCAATCCGCCCAATGCGGTGTGCACGATTGTGACCGGCTTTGATCGTCCGGTCTTCGCCGTGGTCAACGGAAACACGGCTTATATCTTGAATTGCGGAGCCGAGTGCGGGGGCGTTCAGGCGAGCGTGATGATCTTCGACATTCCCAGTCTGACCGTCACTCAAACCATTCCCGTGGATGCCGCTACCTGGGCGCTGCTCCATGGTTCCACTCTTTACGTGACCGGCACTTCGCCCACCAATAACGCTTGTACGGGTGAGACTACCGCGGCCACAACTTGCGGACGGCTCGACATCATCGACCTTACCACGGCGAAGGTGACCGGCTCCGTGGTGATCACCGACGGGTACCACGACCGGATGGACTTCACTAACAATGGCGAGCTTTTTGTCGGTTCCTACGATTGCACTAACATTGGCAACGCCTACACTCCGAGCGGCGGGGAGATTCGCGGCTGCCTTACGATTTACAACACCACCAACAATGCGGTGACCATCCCGCCCGACAATGGCGACGTGACCGGCCTGCAAGGCTTCACCACGCGCTACGTCGAATATGTTGCGGAAAACGGGAACCTGCGAGTCTACAACACAACCACAAACTCGCTGGATTACACCTATTTCCTGCCGCAAGGAACGATCAACATCAACGGTTACGTCGCAGACGTGAAAGCGATCGACTTCTTCTAGAGGACTCTCGAATCTTTCGCGCGGGACGTGTTTCCTTCGTGTTCCTTCGTGCCCTTCGTGGTTAATCAAAAACTCTAACCACGAAGGAACACGAAGGAAAAACTCAGGGTTGGGACGGTTCGAGAACCAGGCGGTGTGCCGCGGCGCTGGCTACCGCTTTTTCGGTGAAGGGAAGGGAAAACGTAGTTCCCTCGTACCACGCCTTCCACTGATCCAGATAGTAGGGGCTCAAGAAATTTCCGGCTTCCCCGGTCACAAGATTCAGCGTCGACTGGTCGAGATCGGCCAGATTGGCCGTGAATCGCTCAGACGGGCCATGAGTCCGGGTCACCGCTTTTACCGTGTAACCGCTGCCGGATTGCTCCTGCACGCCTGGCCCCGTCCAGCGATTGAGAATCGGAATTCTCCCCAAAACAGGATGCTGGATCTGCACAGCATTGAATGCCCCCCAGTGCCAGGATGCCAGATCCTTCGGCGCCGCCGGATTGTTGACCGCAGCGTCTACCGCGGCCGCCAGCAGTTCGTCGTAATTGGGATAGTCATCCGGCAACCAGCGCTTCGGACGATGTAAGAGAATATTTTCGAGCCACACCGACCGCATCTCCCACGAATAGGTCTTCCAACTCAAGCTGCCATCCGCATCGCCGGACGCGCTGCCCAGCTTCGGCTCTAGAAGCAGCCGTTGCAGTTGCCGGATCGAGTTCTCGGTGATGGTGGGAGCAGCCGATACCGCCTCCATGCGCCCGTCCCAACTGCGCATCAGATCCGCCGCCTGCCGGGCTCGCGGCGACGACTTTGAAGCGTGATCGACCGCATACACCAAACGCTCCGCCGCGAACAAGTCAGGCTCGGAATGAATATCGGTCTGCAGGTTCAGCATATCTGCCGCGGTGAACTGGCGCCCGGATTCCAGCACGTGATAAATGCGCGCCGTCCGCCATGGCGCTTCCCATTCCATGCTGATCGAATTCGGATAGTTGTCGGGAGTGATCCGGCCGTTGGCGGTGGCGATGATTCCCGACGGCGGATTGTAGATGTTCGGCAGCTTGTCGAATGGAATATACGAGGTCCACTCGTGCGCGTCGTCGGCCCCGCTGACCGGAAGGCTGCCGTCGCCCGCAGCGCGGATCGGCACCTTGCCCGTGGCGTGGTATCCGATGTTGCCGTCCACATCGGCATAAACCACATTCTGCCCCGGCGCGTCGAACTGCGAGAATGCTTTCTGGAACTCCCCCCAATTCTGCGCGAGATCCACATCGAAGAAGGGAATCCGCAGACCGTCGTAGAGCGTCCAACGCAGTGCCAATGGCCGCCTTTCGCCGGGGACAAGGTCGGTGATGATGGGGCCATGGCGCGTGATCTTCACATCGAGGGGCACATCCGGTTTTCCCTTGATATGAATCACTTCGACTCGATGGTCGGGCTGCACCCATCCTTTGGGAGTCTGATACGCGCCTTGCTCGTTGAAGTTCTCGATGTACACGTCAGTGACCGTCGGACCGACGTTGGTAAATCCCCACGCAATCCGCTGATTGTGGCCGACGACGACATACGGCATGCCGGGAAGAGTGACGCCGGCAACGTCCAGCGGCCCCGACCGCAGATGCGCTTCGTACCACAAGTTCGGCATCTGGTGGCCCAGATGCATATCGTTCGAGAGCAGCGGCTTGCCGGTCACGGTGTGCGCGCCCGATACCACCCAGTCGTTCGATCCGTTGACCGGCAAAGCTTCCGGCAAGCCGGCCGGGTGATCGGGAACAACAGGTGAGCTATTTTTTGTGACTGAGCTGTCGGGAGCGTCCTCGTCCTCGTCATCTTCGTCGGAATCGTTCTGCTGATTCTCTGGTTCGCTGAGATCTTCTCGCATTACAGTCGGTGGACGGTCGTGCCACGAGCGATTGACATACAAGTCGGTGGTCAGTTCCGGCCCCAGTTTGGCGAGGATCTTCTCGCGATGGAGCGCGTCGTAGAAGTAGTGATAGTTCAGATCCTTGACCATCTGGTTGGCGATGACGATCGAATCTTCCGGCGTCCACGGCTTGGGCGAGTAACCGAGAATGCGGAACTCGATGGGCAGGTTGTGAGCCCGCGATGCAATGTAGGCGTTCACCCCGCGTGCGTAGGCCCCGACGAAACCGCGATCGCGATCGTTCGCCATGGCCAGCGACTTCTTGGCCGCCGCGCGCAGACCGAGAATCCTCTGTTCGCGATCGAGCTTCAGCGTTTCTTCCCCGAGAATTTCTGACAATTCTCCGCTGCCGAAGCGCCGCATTACGTCCATCTGCCAGAGCCGGTCCTGCGCCGTTACATATCCCTGCGCGAAGAAAAGATCCTCCAGAGTGGCAGCCGTAATGGTGGGTACGCCATGGCCGTCGCGCACGACCGTTACTGCGGACTCGATGCCGCTTACGGTTAACTGGCCGTCCAGTTGGGGAAGGGCAGCGTGCGCCGCGTGATAAGCATACCCCAGGCTTGCGGCGAGCACGAGGAGGAAAACCACCACGGCCCAGAACAGAACGCGTGGAATGGGTGAACGGGGCGGGCGCGATGTGCCAATTTCGGCCAGTGTACTCATGCGGGAATCCTTGATTGTATTCCACTTGCCACCTGTCTGTGCCGAACATGAATTTCATTTTCAACTTCGCCGGGTGGTATCCTGACTCGCGACACCCGAACTCGCTACACCTTGACTCGCTCGACACTGACTCGCTAACCCATGCTGCAAAAGCGCATCGATGATCAGCCCTCGCTCTCGCGCCAGATGGTGCGCGAGGCCCAGGACATTCTGCACCGCCATCTCAAGAAAGTCGGGCTCAAGCAGACGGCGCAGCGCGATACGATTCTGCGGACGTTCCTCGAAACCCGCGACCATCTCTCCACCGACGAACTGCACCGCCTGGTGCAGAAAAAAGATGCTCGCGTCGGCTATACCACCGTTTATCGCACGCTCAAGCTGCTCGCCGAATGCGGCCTGGCCAGCGAAGTTGCCTTTCATGACGGCATTGCCCGCTATGAACATCAGTACAATCGCCGCAGCCATCACCACATGGTTTGCACCGGCTGCGGCAGTTCGGTGGAGTTCTTTTCGCAGGAAGTCAGCCAGCTCGAGCAGGAAATTGGCAGGAAATACAACTATCTCACCACCCGCCACACGTTTCAGATTTATGGCGTCTGCGAAGAATGCCGAAAGAAGAAGAACGCGATCCGTCCACTGTAGGTGCGTAGTGTGGCGTCATCCCGAGCGGAGCCGCTTTTCAGGCGGAGGGAGGGATCTCTCACCTCGGAAGTTAGAGGGAAGGAGATCCCTCAGCCGGTTGAAATGCGCCGGCTTTCGGGATGACCCCCTATGAGCGATATCCAAATTCAAGGTTGCACACTACCAGTTACTACCAGTAGATGCTCTCCATTTGTGGCTCAGGTCTGGTTTTGATATCTTGCCGCGATGCCTTCGACTGACATGACGTTTCATGCGTGCCCGGAGTGTGCCGCGCAAATGCCGGCCGATGCAGCTTTTTGTCCGGGCTGCGGCCGAGCGATGCGGACCGAACTGGGGACGGAAACGAGCGCTCAGGTGGGAACGAGCGCGCAGGGAAAGGTTGGGCCTCTGCCGGTAAACGTCGCGGGCGCTCTCGCCTATTTCACCTTCGTGCCGGCGATTGTGTTTCTGTTCGTTGACCCTTACCGGAAGAATCGGTTCGTGCGTTTCCATTCCATCCAGTGCCTGCTGTTTTCGGGTGCGGTCATTGTGCTAAGCGCCGTGCTCAGGCTTGCCGGACTTGTCATTTTTCTCATCCCGCTGCTCGGACCGCTCCTGGTCGCGGTGGTCGATGTGGTCGTCGCCCTGGCGGCGGTCTTGCTGTGGCTTGTCCTCGTGGTGAAAGCGTTTCAGGGAGAGATGTTTAAGCTGCCGGTGTTGGGGGACTTTGCCGAGCAGCATTCGGGCGGAGCGTAGTTCGCTCCGTTCGCCCCGGCCTAGGGGTTTCTCAGCGATCTCTGCGAAACCTCGGCGTGCTCTGCGTTTAGGCTTTTTCTTGCGCAAAGGATGCACAAAATGCCAAAGATGCCGCGGATAACAAAGGTAAACTCCAAAAAGCACAGCGTGTAGAAAATGACCGGTCCAATAGCGACAATTCTGAGATACCTGTCGAGTCTGGCGCTTACGCTTTCGGTTTTCCCAGCGAACGATCCCGTCAGAGATACCTTACAGGGTAAGGCAAACCACTTTTCCAGCTGCGTTACAGCGGCGACAGTGCTGGTTGCTGTAGGCGTTGCGTTAGAAGCTGTGGAACTTGTCCATGTCGCGGCTAATTGGTTAAAACGACTAAATCGCCGGAAGCGCGAAAGGATCGAACTGGCAGAACTTGGCGATATTTTCCCGAGTAGCGACGCGAGAGGGGAAAAAGAATCAAACCAGGAACCTAAATGGATAAAGGTAGCGTTGAGGTTCGGTCTAATACTCGTCGTGACTGGCGTCGTTGGGGAATGGAGATATGGCGCGAAATTAGAAGATGCCCATAATGCCATCCATGCGTATGACCTAGAGAAGCTAAGAGCGGCAGATGAGAAGGCAGGCGAGGCCGCGACTTCTGCTAAAACCGCGCATGATGAAGCCGACGCCGTTAAAGGAGTCGCCGACGAAGCTAGGGCAGATGCCAAGGACGCACTGTTAAAAGCGCAAGCCGCACAACGCTCATTAGCACAAGCCGAGAGTGATGCTGCTAAAGCACAGGTAGTAGCCTCGAATGCTTTACGTAGGTCTACCGAAGCGGAATCCCATATAGAAGGCGCAGTACGCCAAGCCGATGAGGTGTCCAAAAAGGTTGACGCCGCGAAGAAAGATGTTGCCGTTTTGCAATCCCTCATGTCGGCACGCCGCATACTTGATGTTAAGTCGTTCGAGCAATTAAGGCCCCTTAAGGGGAAGACGATCTTTACATTATCAACGCAGGATGACGAACCCAAAACGTTATGCGTAGCAATCCGTTCTGCCTTGCAATTAACTTCCGAAATGAATGTTGGAGCTGGCTGCGGTTCAATGGAATTTGTTGGGCCGGGGATATTCGTTACAGGCCCAGACCTAGCAGAATCCAAGTTGGTCGCTAAGGCCCTCTCGGACGCGATAGGCGTAGACGTTACACCTGTACCAGACGGTCCGGCGAGTCCAAATCGGACTGGGAATCCGAATCTGTTAAAAGTATTTGTAGGGCCAAAGGGTCTATTTTGGTTTGGAAAATAAGCAGCAAAAAGCGTAACAAGCGTCAGGAGCAACCGATGTGGGCGCCAAATGGCGCCACCCCCCGCCGTTCCTTCCGCTTGACTTTCTTTGCCTAAGCTGTCAATCCTATTAGCTTTTACCTGCGAGGTGGGGCGCTGCCTGTATCATGCTCATGGCGCGGGAATCTCGGTGGAATGGGGAAATCATTGCGAGTTCGAGTCTTCTATCACGACAAGTGTTTCGACGGCGCGTCCTCGGCCGCTTTGTTCTCCCGGTTTTACCGCGAGCGCATTCGCGGCGATGCGGACTTCACCTTCACGGGCCTGGTGCATCGCGCGGGTGCGCTGTTCGACGAGAAGCAGTTTGACGGCGAGGAGAACGCGATCGTCGACTTCAAGTACTCCAGCTCGCCCGCCATCACCTGGTGGTTCGATCACCACGAGAGCGCTTTCTTGAGTCCGGCGGACCAGGAGCACTTCGAGCAGGATCAGAGCAATCGCAAGTTCTACGATCCCGATTTCAAGTCCTGCACCAGTTTTATCGCCATGATCGCGCAGCAGCGCTTCGGCTTCGATCCGGCTCCGGTGGCCGATCTGGTCAAGTGGACCGACATCATCGACGGCGCTCTCTACCCGGACGCGAAGACTGCCGTGGAAATGGAGGCTCCGGCCATGAAGCTGACCATGGTGATCGAGTCGGCTCCCGATCACGGCTTCGTCCCCCACCTGATTCCGCTGTTGGCCACGAAATCGCTCGGCGAAATTCTGGAAGAGCCGTTCGTTGCTCCGTTGCTTCCGCCGCTTCTCAAGCGCCACGAACTATCAATTGACATTCTCAAAGAGCGCACCGAATGCAAGGACGGAACTATCTTCTTCGACGTTACCGACCACGACCTCGAGGGCTACAACAAGTTCATCCCGTATTACCTGCACCCGGAATCGGTGTACAGCGTGGGGCTGAGCAAGAGCAGTTTCCGGGTGAAGGTTTCCGTGGGATCGAATCCGTGGGCTCCGCAAGAGCCTGAGGTCAACCTGGCGCGGATTTGCGAGCGTTACGGCGGCGGCGGCCATGCGCGCGTGGGAGCGATTTCGTTCAACGTGAACCAGCACGCCGCGGCCATCAAAGCCTCGCAGGAAATTGTCGCGGAATTGCGCGCCGCTATTCGCGCCAAGAAAGCCTAACGCGGCTGGAAGCTCTCAGCCCGCGGTGTCCGTGGTAGTCTGCGTGAAGCCATCGTCAGCATGCTCCAGAACGGAAAATCGCTTGGTCGTCGGCATCGCCGCCAGCGCCATGTCCTGCAGGCCGTCGCCACCTTCGAGTTTGCCAAGGGCGTGGGCGTCGTGCTCATGGGAGTTTGCGCGCTGGCGCTGGTCCACAAAGATACCTGGCTGATTGCGGAAAGTCTGCTGGCGCTGCTGCACATCAGCAGCGACCATCGCTGGGCGCAGTGGTTCCTCGATGTCGCGGACAACATTACCGACGCCCGCCTCTGGGCCGCCGCCCGCATCGCCTTTGCCTATGCGGCATTGCGTTTCACCGAGGCCTATGGGCTGTGGAAAGAGCGTACCTGGGCGGAGTGGGTGGCTTTCGTTTCCGGAACCTTGCTGCTGCCTCTGGAGGTTCGAGAACTTTTCCGTGGCGTGACGGCCGTGCGCATTGCCTTCCTGCTCGGCAACCTGGCCGTCGTCTTCTTCATGCTGTACATCATCCTCGCCAACCGCCGGGAACGCCGGGACGCGGCGTTCTTTCCGCACTAGCCCAAAAGCCGCGTCCCAAGCCGCAATTCAGGGGATCCCGCTGGTAATTTGCCGATTTCCGTTTCATAATTGTCACAGGTTGTATCCTACGAGGCCGGTATGCGTTTCCAGGTTTTCCTTCCGCTCGTGCTGCTCTCTTTGATAGGAATCTCAGCCGCTCAGGACACGAACTTTTCCCAGGGACCGCAATACGTGATTACCGGCGACGCCGCCTTCTTGCACCCGATTTCCACGCCCATTCTTTCTCTCGAAGCGCCGCTTCCGCCCGTCCTGAGCCTGCCCCAAATCGGCCCGCCCGTCACCGATCAGCCCTATGTTTCGAATCCTGATCTGCAGCATGTGGCCAACCTGTTTCCCATCTATTACGGCTACCCGATGATTCCGGTGGTTGAGCTTACGGGAGCAGAGCCTTCGCAGCCGCTGCCGGCCAGCATTACCGGCGTCGGCTATACGGTGATCGCCGATGCTCAGAGTCTCCGCGAACTCGGATACGGTGTGACCGTCGGCGAAGCCGCTTCTTACTGGAAAGCGCGCAAACCCCGCGCGAGTCACGTTTACACCAACGCGGATATCGAGCGCTTGCACCGCAGTTGATCGAACGAACCCGGGCTCGAACTCGGCAGCGAACAGACACGCGGGCGAACATCCTGGCATGGGCAGACATTCTTGCTCGTGATAGCCTGACGTTCACTTTCAATTCCGAACGAAATTCATGAACGCATCGAACCCCTCCCATCTCGACCTGCAGGCCACCGCAAAACAAATCATGCTGGAACACGGATTCGAGCCGGAGTTTCCTGCCGCTGTCTCCGCGCAACTCGCTCAACTGAAGCAGAATCCGCCCGCAGTCGCTGCCGGCGGCGACATCCGCGATCTTCGCAATTTGCTCTGGTCCTCGATCGACAATGACACTTCCCGCGATCTGGATCAGATCGAAGTCGCGGCACCGGCTTCGAACGGCGACGTGAAGATCATGATCGGCATTGCCGATGTAGATGCGTTCGCCGCCAAGCAGAGCCCGATCGACCAGCACGCTGCATGCGAAACCACCACGGTCTACACCGGCGTGCGCAACTTTCCCATGTTGCCGGAAGAGCTTTCCACCGGCGTCACCTCGCTGCTCGAAAATCAGGATCGCCTGAGTGTCGTGTACGAGTTCGTGGTCGACACGGCGGGCAACGTTAAGTCCCCTGACGTTTACCGCGCCGTGGTGCGCAACCAAGCGCAGTTACAATACAACTCAGTCGGCGCATGGCTGGAGGGCACATCGGTTGCTCCTCCCAAGATATCTGGATCGAATGAGTTACAGCAGCAACTGAAACTGCAGGATGAAGTTGCGCAGAGACTCAAAAAACAGCGCCAGCAGAACGGGGCGCTGAATCTCGATACCGATGAAGTTCACCCGCTTATCGTGAACGATCAGGTTGTCGATGTCATCAAGCAGCAGAAGAACCGCGCCACGGATCTGATCGAAGATTTCATGGTCGCGGCCAACGGAGTCGTGGCACGGCTGCTGGAGAACGTCTCATCGCTGCGCCGCATCGTACGCACCCCCGAGCGCTGGGATCGCATCGTGCAATTGGCTGCCACCAAAGGAGAGAAGTTGCCGGCGCAGCCCGATTCGAAAGCCTTGAACGACTTCCTGCTGCGCCGCAAGGCTGCCGATCCTGACCACTTCGCCGACGTTTCGCTCGTCGTGATCAAGCTGATCGGGCCGGGAGAATACGTGCTCGAGCGCGCCGGAGAGGTTGCGCCCGGACACTTCGGCCTAGCCGTTCAGGACTACACCCACTCCACGGCACCCAATCGCCGTTTTGCCGACATCGTCACGCAACGCTTGATCAAAGCCATGCTCAGCGGACAGAACAATCCCTACTCTGACGACGAACTCACCGCCGTCGCCGCAAACTGCACACAAAAGGAAGATGCCGCCCGGAAAGTGGAACGCGAAATGGCGAAGCGCCTGGCTGCCGTCGCGATGCAGCACAGAGTTGGAGAAGTGTTTGATGCGATCGTCACCGGCGTGACGCCGCATGGCACGTTTGTTCGAGTCCTGCAGCCCCACATCGAGGGACTACTCGCCCAGGGCCAGCAGGGACTCGACGTTGGCGACAGGCTTCGCGCGAAATTGATTCGCACCGACCCGCAGCACGGTTACATCGATTTCGCCCGCGCATAGGCGGGCGCTCTCTTACTCGGTTACTACTGCCTTCACCAGATTTCGCGGATGGTCTACGTCGTATCCCTTCTTTACCGCAACGTGGTAGGCGAACAGTTGCAGTGGGATTACTTCGACAATCGGCAGCAGTAATTCGGGAGCCGACGGCACGTAAAAAACCTGGTCGGCAATTTCGCCGACTTTCTTGTCCCCTTCTGTCGCCACCGTCACGAGTTGGCCTCGCCGCGACCGCACTTCTTTCATAACGTCCAAGGTCCGCCGGTAGCGCAGCACCGAATCCGGATCGCTGTGGTCGCAAGTCGCCAGCACCACCACCGGCAAGTTTTCGTCGACCAGCGCGTTGGGACCATGCTTCAGTTCTCCCACCGGATAGCCCTCCGCGTGCGCGTAGGAAATTTCTTTCAGCTTGAGCGCTCCTTCGCGTGCGATCGCGTAATGAACGCCGCGGCCCAGGTAGAGAAATTTTTCCGCCTTGAAGTGGAGGTTGCCGAATTCTTCTGCGAGGCCGTCCCAGGTCGCCAGATTCGCTTCAATCGCATCCGGTAGCCGCATCAGCCGCTGCAGGTAGGAGCGCGTGACTTCCGAAGTCATGCGCCCGCGTTTGCGTGCCAGAAATAACGCCATCAGGTACAGAATCGTCAGCTGCGTGGTAAAGCTTTTCGTCGCGGGAATCGATAGCTCCGGGCCGGCGCCTGTAATCAAGGCCGCGCCCGCTTCCCGGACGATGGTTGTATCGGGCATGTTCGAGATGGCGATGGTTTTGACGCCGCGGGTAAGGGCCTCGCGCTGCGCGGCAATCGTGTCGGCGGTTTCGCCCGATTGCGTAATGACCATGACAATCGGATCCACGGCCGCGTGCGTGGAGCGGTAGCAATACTCGCTCGCGTATTCGACGTTGACTGCGACGCCGGAGAGATCTTCAATCATGATCTCGCCCGCCAAGCCTGCGTGCCGGCTCGATCCGCTGGCCGCAATGATCAGCTTTTCGACTCTCAGCAGAGCGCTCTCAATCGGGTGCAGCGTTCCCGGGAAAATCATGTCGTCTTGCAGGTGTTTGGCAATGGTTTTGGAAATCGCCGCTGGCTGTTCGTAAATCTCGCGCCGCATGGCGTGCGAATGTCCGTCGTGGGTCGCTGGTTGCGTTTGTTTACTAGGAGTCATGATGATTGCCAATCATTTTACCCGCAGCGCCCAGCCCGTAGCGCTGGCGTCCCGCCGGCTGTCCGGCGGGCGTCTCGCCCGCCGCTCTAAATCGAGAGCTGCTGCCGTACATTCCTGCAATGCCGTTACACGCTGGCCCGCTCAAAATGCGCTTCAATTTCTTCCAAAGTCTTTCCCTTCGTCTCCGGCAGGAACCACGTCGCGGTTATGAAATAAATCACAGTGCAGGCGGCAAACCCGAAAAACATCGTGGAATATCCATACTTGCCGACGGTCGGAAGAAAAATCGCCGCAATGGTCGTCGACACGGCCTGATTGAGCACCAGTGCGATGCTCATCCCGTTGGAGCGAATGCGCGTCGGCATCAACTCCGAGAGTGCGAGCCACACGCACACTCCAGGGCCAACCGCGTAGAACGCCATAAAGATAAACAGCGTGATGGCGACGATCCAGCCCTTGCGCGGGGTCGGCACCGGAGTGATCAACGCATTATCAATCCTGAGAGGAGCAGCGCGCGAGGTGTCCAGATCGCCGAAGGGATTCGAAAAAAAAGCTACAACTTTGTTGGCCGGCACGCAGCTTTCACGCGTGATTGTGATTGGCTTCGCCGCAGGATCATCCGAGCGTGCCACGGGGCTCGCCGCCCGGAAGTCTCCATAGGAATAAATGACGACGAGAGAAGTGGGGCGAGAGCCCTCAGTGGGCGCGGCATTCAGCAGCTTCGCGGCCGTGGCCTCGTTGTAAAGCAGCTTCAGCGTCTGATCCGTCGTGACCATCGGCTGCACTGCATTCCGGGCATCCACTCGCAGCCGTTCGGTTCCCAGAAAGATAGTGCCAGTGCAGATCAGTGAAAGGATGATGCCCGCCGTCCCCACGCCCAGCAGAAATTTGCGCCCCTTGCGGTCGACCAGCATCACGCCGCCGAAGGTCACCACAAAGTTGATGATGGTGAAGACTACGTATCCCCAATGGGCCGCGACGTCGGAGAGGCCGCTTTGCAGAAGGATATTCGTGTTGTACGCGATGATCGAGTTGATGCCGGTGGCCTGATTGCAAGCCAGGATGACGCAAGCCAGCACAAAGGGGATCACGTATTTGCGCCGCAGAAGGGAATCGGTTGCCCTGGCTCCGGAGCTTTTCGCTTTCTCCGCAGCGCTGAGCTCTTCCATCTCGTGGAGCTCAAGGTCCGCCTGTTCGTTGGTGCGGGAGCGGAGAAGCGCCGCAAGAGCGGAATCTTTCTTTCCGCGGCGCAGCAACCACCGCGGCGACTCCGCCACCATGAAACTGCCGATCACAAACAAAATTCCCGGCGGCAGCGATACCCAGAAAATTCCCCGCCACGCCGTATCTTTGAAGGCCAGCAGCTTGGCCGCGTCTCCGAGTTTCGCGACCTGATCGACGCGGAAACTGAAGTAAACCCCAACTAGGGCCGCGGTCACGATTCCCAGCGTCAGCAGCCATTGGAAAATGCCGGTTCCCTTACCGCGGCTGGATGCCGTCAGACACTCCGCCAGATAAAGCGGGACCACCACTCCGATCAGCCCCGCGCTCACCCCTTGCAGCAATCTCCCGAAAACCAGCGGCCCGTACCCGTGCGACAGGGCGATCATCGGAATACTGATGACGAACATGATGCCGCTCAGCGCCATTAGAGACTTGCGGCCCATCCAGTCCGCCAGCACTCCGGCGAACAGGGTGGAGATCACACTGCCCAGCAGCACGGCCGCAACGACGATCGAAAGTTGTCCGGCATTGAGGCCCGAGGTCGCCTCGAGATAGGGCAGAGCCCCCGCGATGATGCCGACGTCCACCCCATACAGCAAGCCGCCCAATCCCGCCACGATCAAGAGAAAGCCGTTATAGAAAACTTTCTTGTCATCGAGAACGGACGCGGCCCCGGTCGTCATCTGAGCTGTCATAGAATCTGTTCACACTTGAAGTTGCCAGCGGCGGGACGCCGCTCTGTCGGGTTGACCGCCTTGTGCTTCAGAAAATGCACCCCGAATTGTAGCCCAGGTCTCTGCACATCCTGCTAAAAGTGCTATACATAGGAACGAAAAAAGTTTCGCGGCATGTCTTGCGATTGGTAGCGCCGGCGTCCCGCCGGCTGTCGCGGGTAGCCTGCCCTGAGCGAAGTCGAAGGGTCTCGGCCGCGCAATCGGCTGCGCTACGACCGCGTCCCGTTCTCCAGGGGCAAGGTGAACGAAAATACCGATCCGCTGCCCAGTTGGCTCACGACTCCAATCGTTCCGCCGTGAGCCTCCACGATGACCTTCGCGATCGCCAGCCCCATCCCAGTTCCCGGCGCCAGGTAACGCTGATGCTGTCCCCGGTAAAACTTCTCGAAGATGAGCGCCTGCTCAAACGAATCGATGCCCGGGCCGCGGTCCGCCACGTTCGTCACCAAGCGGTCGCTGGCCAGTTCGCTGCTTACGTTGATGGGCATCCCCGGCTCTGAATACTTGCCGGCATTCTCCAACAAATGCATCAGCACTTCGCGAATACGCTGCACGTCCATCATGGCTTTGGGCAAGCCCGGCGCGAGGTGGACCTCGACCGGATGATTTTCGAGAGCGGCCTTGGCATCCTGCAACGCCGGTTGCAACGCGTCGTCGATGGAATACGGCTGCAGATCGAGCTTGAACATTCCGGAATCGAGTTGCGCCATTTCCGAGGCTTCACCCACTAACCGGTTCAGGCGATCGGTTTCTTCATCGATGACCGCGAGCAAATCCCTTTTTCCCGAATCGTCGAGCGCGGCGCCTGACAGCAAGGTCGTTACGCTTGCCTTGATGGAAGTCAATGGCGTGCGGAATTCGTGCGTGACCGAATCGAGCAAAGCCGTTCGCAGCCGCTCGTGCTCTTGCTCGGCGCGGTTCTTGCTCAAGGCTTCCAGCGCGCGGGCACGCTCAATGGCAAGCCCCGCAAGGCTTCCCAGAGCGTCCAAAGTTTCGCGCGAAAGCTCGGCTTCGGTAATACCCAGCGCTCCCACGGTTCGCATTCCCAACCGCAGAGGAACGTACGAAACTCCTCCCTGTGTGACGGGCCCGCCGCGCAGCAGCGTCGAACGCAACACGCTCTCTTCGAAGATGGCGTCAGGCGACGACCGGTACACCGTCGGATGGTCGGATGCCATGGCGACCACACTGCCCACCGAGAACGTATCTTGCACGTATCCAGGCAGGGCGTTCAGCAGTTCGAGCACGTTCTCGGAAGCCAGCAGCCTCTGACTCAGGCCGTACAAGCGCTCGACTTCGCGGCGACGCTGCTTCGCTCCCTCCGCCTCGCGGCGGGCGCGTTCGGAGAGATTGCTGGCCACCAGCGCTGTAACCAGGAGTGCAAACAATGCGACCCAGTTCTGGGGATCGGCGATCGTGAACGTACCGACAGGAGGGAGGAAGAAAAAGTTGAAGGCCGCGGTGGCTACAACTGCCAGAACCACCGCATAGCGCAGTCCCCAGTACGCCGAAGTCAGCAGGACGCTCACCAGAAACATCAACGCCACGGTGGTGTGGTTTACGTGCAGCCGGAAACCGACGGCCGTAATCACGCCGATCACCGCCACCACAGAGGCGTAGCGCGCGGCTTGCGTCTGTGCTCTTGCTTTCACCCTCCGCATTGTACGATGGACGTGACATTTTCCACGTTTCCCAAGCACAATAGCTGCGATGACCAAGACGCCCGAGGAGTGGTTGCAGGAAGTTTCCCCGGAAAAGCCGCGCGGCATCTTCAAGCTGTTTCTCGGCTACGCTCCCGGCGTCGGCAAGACCTATAACATGCTCAGCGAGGCCATCCGTCGCGCCAGCCGCGGCGAAGACGTCGTCGTCGGCGTGGTCGAGACCCATGGCCGGAAAGCCACCGGGGAACTATTTGCGAAACTCGATCGCGTCCCGTCGCGCAAGCTCGAATACAAAGGCACAATCTTCGAAGAGATGGACGTTGACGCCATCCTCGCCCGCAAGCCGGCCGTCGCCGTCATCGACGAATTAGCCCACACCAATATCGAAGGCAGCAAACACGCCAAGCGCTACGAAGACGTGATCGAGTTGCTGGATGCCAAAATCGACGTGCTCTCCACCATGAACGTGCAGCATGTCGAAAGCGTTGGCCCCACTGTCCAGCAGATTACAGGTGTGCAGGTGCGCGAGACCGTTCCCGACTGGGTCATGCAGCGCGTCGACGAAATTGTGCTCGCTGACCTCACTCCGCAGGCCCTGCAGAAGCGTATGGAACGCGGCGACATTTATCCGGTTGATCGCGCGCAGCGCGCCTTGTCGCACTTCTTCCGTCCCGGCAACCTGATCGCGCTGCGCGAACTCGCGCTGCGGCAAGTCACGGGCGTCGTCGATCGCAGCCTCGATGCCTTCCTCGAAAAAGACGGCACCCAACCCGCCCACACTGTCCGCGAACGCATAGCCGTTTGTGTGAGCTCCAATCCCGCAGCTCAATATTTGATCGCCCGCGGATCGCGCATGGCAGAAGCCATTGGGGGCGAGCTTTTCGTTTTCTATATTGACGTCGGCCGCGACACCCGTCCTGAAGATCAGAAAACTTTGGCCGAGAACATTGGCTTCGCGGAAAACCTCGGCGCCAAGATCGTTCGCACTTCCGGCCGCAGCATCGCCGATGGTCTCGCCCAACTCGTCCGTGAAAATCACATCACCCAGGTTATCTTCGGACGTTCCGCCCGCACTGGCTGGCAGCGCTATCTCTACTTGTCGGCCATTCAGCGCTTTCTCCGCGATTCTCCTTCGGTCGATGTTCACATCGTTACCCAGGAAGCTCGCTGATGACAGACCATCCGCACATTCTTGTCGTCGATGACGAGCCGCAGATTACGCGTGTGCTGCGCACCAGCCTGTCGGCACAGGGCTATGACATTCGCGTCGCCAACAGCGGCGAGATGGCGCTGGAAATTATGAAAGACTGGCAGCCCAGCCTCATCATCACCGATCTCTCCATGCCGTCTATCGATGGCATCCAACTCTGCCGCACGGTGCGCGCCGTCTCCCAGGTCCCAATTGTTGTGCTCTCCGTGCGCGACAAGGAGCAGCAAAAGGTGGAAGCACTCGACGCCGGCGCCGACGACTACGTCACCAAGCCGTTCGGCATGAACGAACTGCTGGCCAGAGTGCGCGCCAATCTGCGCCGGATCCCGCCGGAAGGGGAGACCGACCCAGTCATTGAGGTGGGCGACTTCCGTATCGACACGGCCGCACGCCGAGTCACTGTCTTGCGCCGCGAAGTTCGGCTCACGCCCAAGGAATTCGAACTCCTGGTTTATCTTGCCCGCCGCCCCGGCAAAGTCATCAACCATCGCACTCTGCTCGGCGCCATCTGGGGCGGTCAGAGCACCGAGCAAGTCGAATATCTCCGCGTCTTTGTGGGACAGCTGCGCAAGAAACTTGAACCGGATGCATCCTCGCCGCGCTATATCGTCACCGAACCGTGGGTCGGATATCGCTTCGAACCTGGCGAGTAGCCTGTCATCTTGAGCCGAGAATCAGCTTCGTGAAGGCGAAGCTGATTCGCAGTCGAAGGATCCCTGCAATCTCAAACCTCCCTTGGGCGGGCGCACTGCTGTGGCCTGTGGGACTTACAAACATTCTACGAACTCTTTACTGAATCCTTACGCCTCTTTGTGTCGAATAGATGAGGCAGGACGAGGGGAATCCTCGCTGCTGATCGACCGGGAGAAAAGAGCAGATCATGTCGACGATTCAGGATGTAACCGCAGAACAGCTGGCAAAACTCTTTCACAATTACCGCGAAGCTTTGGCGCACGACTGCGCCTGCAACGGGCGCGGGGAAGCTTCTTCGTGGGACTGCGCTCCGCAGAACGAACGCAAGCTGATGGTTGCCGCCGCTCGGCTCGCCCTTCTCGAATTATCCACAACTCCAGAGCCTTCCAGTCCCGGGCGCAAATACTATGCCAAGCCGGGCGAGGCCGACTGGGGCTGCTGAACCGCGATGGCGCCCTGAAGCGATGTTCGCGGCTTCCGTGTTCGGCGCGTTCTTTATGAACTCTTTATGAATTCCTGATGCCGCCCTTACGCGTTGGGACTCTAAGATCATGTCCGGACCCCTTTCATCGAGAGTGTGCTTATGGTGAAGCTTGCCATGCTGGCCATCGGTCTGGCCGCGTCAGCATTCATGCTGCGCGTGCTATGGGCGCTGTTAAGCGAATGGATGGCACCCGCGCCGCTCTCCATCAAGGGTTATCTGGCCAGATTGGTTCCATCCCGAAAGCGAGGGGTAGTCATCATGATGAATGGCGAAATCATAAAGCGAAAGGCCTCGACCAAGCCCGGTGAGCGAATTGCGCTGGTCTTCTTGTTGGCGGTGAGCTTGGCGAGTCCTGTTCGCGCACAGCAAACGCAAAACGGCCCCCAGGGCAGCAATTCAACCGACGTTCAGGGGAGTCGCGCCACGCAGCCGGTTCCTCAAGAAGTTCTTCAGGAACTGGAAGCTATGAAAAAACGCATCGAGCAACTAGAAGCGCAGCTCAAGCAGCGTGCGGCGGCTGAACCGCAGTCGCTTCCACCCACCGCTGCTGTTACCGCCAGCGCACCTCCCGTGATGGCAGCGGTCGCTGCACCCGCGGCTCCTCCGGCTGTCGCCGCTGTGACGAGCGAATCCGCTCCGCCCGCCAAGCAACCTCCGGCGGCGCCCTTCGCCTTCGCCGACTGGACCTGGCTGAATGGCAATCCCCGCACCAAGGAAGAGCCCTTTGATTCGAAGTTCTTCACGCCGGAAGTCCGCGCGGACGTTGCCTACCACTACGACTTCAATCATCCCAAAGACGATACGATCAGCGGTTCAAGCGAAGTTTTTCGTTCGAATGAAGTCAGCCTTACGCATCTGGGTATTGGTGGAGATTTTCACTTCGACAACGTCCGGGCGCGCGTCATGAGCCAGATCGGTTTGTACGCAACGGCAACGCCGCGCAACGATGCCAGCTATTCGCGGGGGCAATGGGATCTTGCCGATGCCTACCGGTATGTCAACGAGGCTTATGGCGGCTATCACTTTGATGCGCTGCATGGGATCAATGTCGATGCTGGGATCTTCCTGTCGTACGTGGGTCTATTCAGCTTTTACAACTTCGATAACTGGGCCTACCAGCCGTCTTATGTTTCGTCGAATACGCCATGGTTCTTCACCGGAATGCGCGTCCAGGTTTTCCCCACAGAGAAGTTGAAGATCGAACCTTGGATCATCAATGGATGGCAGTCCTATGCCCGCTACAACAACCGGCTCGGCTTCGGAGGGCAGGTCCTGTATCGCCCCACTGGCTGGCTTTCCATGCTTTCCAATAACTACGGCGCGGGAGCGGATACGCTCGGCGTGCCCAATCGCACGCGTTATCACACCGACAACAGCATCCAAATCAAGTACTACGACCATCCCGAACGCTTCTTGGACAAGATGGCCTTCAGCCTGACGGGCGATATGGGCTGCGAAAGCGGCGGAGGCGTGAATTGTTTCACCAACCAAAGAAATTCCCAGCGCCAGATCGTCTCCTACAAACAAAGCTTTCTCGGTTACATGATCTATAACCGCTGGTGGTTCCATCAAGATCGTTATGGCTTCACGCTGGGCGGCGGAGAAATCAACAACCCAGGCCGCTACCTCGTGCTGCTGCCGCCGATCGACGGCGCGACTGCGACTACGGGCACGCCGTATTTCACGGAAAATCCCGGCGACCCTTTCAAAGCCTGGGACATGTCGGCGACGTACGACTACATGCCCAGCCAGTACATCACCTTCCGCTGGGAGTTCAACCACCGCCACGCGAATGTGCCGTACTGGAATGGTCCGGGAGGAATGACGCCGCCGGGAGGCAATAACGGAAATCCCGGATCGCTCGTCGTGATCAACGGTACGACCTGGTATCCGGATCTTCGTTACACCGAAGATCGCGCGACCATGGCAATCCTGGTCAAGTTCTAGTTGGCCTCTGAGATTACTGAGGGAGAGTGATTATGCAAGACGTTCTTTGGATCGCACTCACGATCGCATTCTTTGCCCTCTCGGTCGCATACGTGCATTTCTGCGACCGCGTGAAATAGGAAGGCTCAATGGATATCCAATCTCTGATCATGCTCATCATCAGCGCGGCGACCACGATTTATCTGTTCTACGCGCTCTTGCGTCCGGAGAAATTTTGAAATGACCGTCAACGGCTGGCTGCAGATCTTCGTATTTCTGGCGCTGATCTTCGCCGTCACCAAACCGCTCGGCGTCTTCATGGCGCGGGTGTTCGCGGGAGAACGCACCTTTCTCGATCCTGCCCTGCGCCCCATCGAGCGCTTGCTTTACCGGGTTACTGGCGTCGACGAAAAGCGGGAAATGCGCTGGACTGAATACGCCATCGCCATGCTGCTGTTCAGCGGCGTGTCGATGCTGATTCTCTACCTGATCCAGCGCATCCAGGGGATGTTGCCCTTCAATCCGCAGCACCTTGCCGCAGTCACGCCCGAACACGTCGCCTTCAACACCGCCGCCTCGTTCACCACCAATACCAACTGGCAGGCCTATTCCGGCGAGACCACGATGAGCTACTTCACGCAGATGGCGGGGCTGGCGTTCCATAACTTCGCCTCGGCCGCGACCGGAATCGTGCTGGCCATCGCATTCATCCGCGGCATCGCGCGCCGCCAGATGCACACCATCGGAAATTTCTGGGTCGATTTCGTGCGTTGCTGTCTCTGGGTTCTGCTGCCGTTTTCGATCGTCGGCGCTCTGTTCCTGGTTTCGCAGGGAGTGGTACAGAATCTGAAGCCCTATGACACGGTGAAACTGATCGAGCCGCAGCAGGTGCAGCATGTGGGCGCCGATGGGAAGCCGGCAGTCGATGCCAGCGGTAAGCCGGTCATGGACGTCGTCACGACCCAGACCATCGCTCAAGGCCCGGTCGCGTCGCAGGAGGTCATCAAGGAATGGGGCACGAACGGTGGCGGCTTCTTCAACGCCAACAGCTCCCATCCGTTCGAAAATCCCACGCCGCTGACCAATCTTTTCGAGATGTTCTGCATCTTCGCGATCGGATCGGGCCTCACCTACACGCTGGGCCGCATGACCGGCTCTCCAGCGCATGGATGGGCGGTCTGGGCAGCGATGGCGCTGCTCTTTCTCGCCGGTGTCACCACCGCGTACTGGGCCGAAGCCCAAGGGAACCCACTTTACCCCTCGACCGTCGCCCAGCATGTGACCAGCAATCAGCCCGGCGGCAACATGGAAGGCAAAGAGACCCGCTTCGGTATCGCAAACTCGGCGCTCTTCGCCACGGTTACTACCGATGCAAGTTGCGGCGCCATCAACAGCTGGCATGATTCGTTCACGCCGCTCGGCGGAATGGTGCCGCTGGTCAACATCATGCTGAGCGAGGTCATCTTCGGCGGCGTTGGCTCCGGCATGTACGGCATGCTCGTCTACATCGTGCTCGCCGTGTTTATCGCGGGCCTGATGGTTGGCCGCACCCCCGAATATCTCGGCAAAAAGATTGAGGCGTATGACGTCAAGATGGCGATGCTAGTCTCGCTGGTCTTTCCTCTCATCATCTTGACGCTCACGGGAATTTCCGTGGTCAAAGGATTTGGCACGGCCAGCATTTCCAATCCCGGCCCCCATGGCCTCAGCGAGATCCTCTATGCGTTCACTTCGGCAGCCGGAAACAACGGTTCGGCTTTCGCCGGACTCACGGTCAACACGCCGTGGTATGACACGGCTACCGGCATCACCACGCTGTTTGGGCGCTTCTTCATGATCATCCCGATGCTTGCAATCGCCGGCAACCTTGCCCAGAAGAAGTATGTGCCGCCGTCGCTGGGCACATTCCCGGTGACCACTCCGTTGTTCACGTTTCTGTTGATCAGCGTCATCCTGATTCTCGGCGCGCTCACATTTTTTCCGGCCCTTAGTCTGGGGCCGATTCTGGAGCACCTGCTCCTGCAGGTTGGGAAGACCTTTTAAAACACTATGGCAAGCCATCACAAATCGATCTGGGATCTCAAACTGGTTCGCGGCGCTACCTGGAGTTCGGTACTCAAACTTAACCCGCGCAATATGATGGGGAATCCGGTCATGTTCGTGGTCGAGATCGGCAGCGTGATCACTACCATCCTGCTGATCCTCCATCCCCACGCGGCCTTTCGCTTCAATCTGCAGATCACGCTCTGGCTGTGGTTCACGGTATTGTTCGCCAACGTTGCCGAGGCCATGGCGGAAGGCCGCGGCAAAGCGCAGGCAGAAACCTTGCGCCGCGCCCGCTCCGAGACCATGGCCAATCGCCTTACGTCCGATGGCAAACTCGAACAGGTGGCCAGCGCCAAGCTGAGGGCCGGCGATCTGGTCACCGTTTCCGCCGGGGAACTCATCCCCGGCGATGGCGAGATCATCGAAGGCGTCGCCTCGGTCGACGAATCCGCAATCACCGGCGAGTCCGCTCCGGTGATCCGCGAAGCTGGAGGAGATCGCTCGGCAGTCACCGGTGGCACGCGCGTTCTCAGCGATTATATTAAGGTCAAGATCACCTCGAATCCCGGCGAGACTTTCCTGGATCGCATGATCGCTCTCGTGGAAGGAGCTGCGCGCCAGAAGACTCCCAACGAAATTGCGTTGAACATCCTGCTCGCCGGATTGACCATCATCTTTCTGCTGGCGGTGGTGACGCTGCAACCCTTCGCGATTTATTCGGGATCGCCGCAGACTGTATTCGTTCTGGTTTCGTTGCTGGTGTGCCTGATTCCCACCACGATCGGCGGCTTGCTGTCGGCGATCGGCATCGCCGGCATGGACCGTCTGGTCCAGCACAACGTGCTGGCTATGTCCGGCCGCGCTGTCGAAGCTGCCGGCGACGTGAACACTCTGCTGCTCGACAAGACCGGCACCATCACCTTCGGTAACCGGCAGGCTACCGAATTTCTCCCCGCTCCCGGCGTAAGCGAAGCCGAAATGGCCGACGCCGCCCAGCTTTCCTCGCTGGCCGACGAGACTCCCGAAGGACGCTCGATTGTCGTGCTCGCCAAGGAAAAGTACCGGCTCCGCGGCCGCGAGTTCGCCGATCACGAAGCGGAGTTCATCCCCTTCACCGCCCAGACCCGCATGTCCGGCGTCAACCTGGATGGCCGCGAGATCCGCAAGGGCGCTGCCGATTCCATCGCGCGTTACATCGAGCAGAGCAACAATGGAGGCATGAACCCGGAAGTTCGCACCACGGTCGAGCGCATCGCCTCTTCCGGAGGAACGCCACTCGTGGTCTCCGAGAACCGCCGCGCCATGGGCGTGATCCATCTCAAAGATGTCGTCAAAGGCGGCATCCGCGACCGCTTTGCCCAGCTCCGTTCCATGGGCATTCGTACGGTGATGATCACCGGCGACAATCCGCTGACCGCGGCTGCCATCGCTCGCGAGGCGGGGGTCGATGACTTTCTCGCTCAGGCTACGCCCGAGGACAAACTCAAATTGATCCGCACCGAGCAGGCCGGGGGCAAACTCGTTGCCATGACCGGCGACGGCACCAACGATGCACCCGCGCTCGCGCAAGCCGACGTAGGCGTCGCCATGAACACCGGCACCCAGGCCGCCAAGGAAGCCGGAAACATGGTTGATCTCGACTCCAATCCCACCAAGCTGATCGAGGTCGTCGAAATCGGCAAGCAGTTGCTGATGACACGCGGCGCGCTGACCACATTTTCCATTGCCAACGATGTCGCGAAATATTTTGCGATCATCCCCGCGATGTTTGCCGCAACTTTCCCGGTGCTCAACTCGCTCAACATCATGCGCTTGAAGACACCGGAATCCGCCATCCTGTCGGCGGTCATCTTCAACGCCTTGATCATCATCGCGCTGATTCCGCTGGCGCTGCGCGGCGTGAAATATCGCGCCATGAACGCAGAGGCCCTGCTGCGCCGCAATCTTTTCATCTATGGCGTCGGAGGCCTGATCGCCCCCTTCATTGGGATCAAACTTATTGATGTTCTGATTACCGCAGTGGGGCTTGCCTGAGGACTGATATGAAAAAGAATCTCATCACCGCATTTCTGATGACCATTGCTACGACGATCTTGCTTGGGTTGATCTACCCGCTCGTAATCACCGGCCTGGCCCAACTTCTTTTTCACGACAAGGCCAACGGCCAGATCATCACTCGCAACGGAGAAGCAATTGGCTCGCGCATCATCGCGCAGCCGTTCACCTCGCCGAAATATTTCCATCCCCGCCCATCGGCCGCCGGAAGTGGTTACGACGCCGCTAATTCCGGAGGCACCAACCTTGCTCCCACCAATCAGAAGCTGATCGATCGGGTCCGCGCGGATGCCGCCGCTCTCCACGAGGAAAATCCATCCCAGCCCATCCCGGTCGATCTGCTCACAACCTCTGCGTCCGGGCTAGATCCGGAGATCTCTCCCGCCGCCGCTGAGTTTCAGATTCCACGGATCGCTCGCGAGCGCCGTCTCTCTGAGTCCGCCCTGCAGGACTTAGTACAGAAGCATACCGACCAACGCGAACTCGGCCTGCTTGGCGAGCCCCGGGTCAATGTCCTGGAACTGAACCTCGCCCTTGACGAAGCAAGCGCAAGTCGATGAGATTTGCTTCGTCCTTTATCGAAGGTGTTGAATGGTGTGAGTGCTTGCACGAGGTCCAGCCAGTCGGTTGGGCCCGGCCCGTAGTCGATAACACATCTTCCTTTTGGGGTGTCCAGCTATGCATTCCCAAATCAAGCTCGGACGAATCGCTGGAATCCAGATCGGTCTGCATTACAGTTGGTTCATCATTGCGCTGCTCATCGCATTTTCACTCGCCAGCCACTTTCATGCCGTCAGGCCAGAGTGGAATGTAGCCCTGGTCTGGACTTGCGCGATCGTCACTTCGATCTGCTTCTTTATCGCTCTCCTGCTGCACGAACTGGCACATTCAATCGTCGCCAAGTCCCGTGGATTGCGAGTGCGCGCTATTACTCTGTTCGCCCTTGGAGGCGTCTCCCAGATCGAGACGGAAGCCGCTGACGCCAAATCCGAGTTCTGGATTGCCATCGTCGGCCCGCTGACCAGTTTGCTCATCGGGGCTGTACTTCTTGGGGGCGTGCGCCTCTCAGGAGGTTTTCACGGTGCGGAGCCGGCAAACCCAATCGTTGCCGTCGTGCTCTGGCTGGGATACATCAATATTGCGCTCGCCGTTTTTAATATGATCCCCGGCTACCCGCTCGACGGCGGCCGCGTTCTCCGCGCCCTCTTGTGGTGGATCACGAAAAATCCGCAGCGATCCACCCGCTGGGCATCTCAGATCGGGCAGGTCGTAGGCTTATTCTTTATCCTTTCCGGTTTGTTCCGTTTCTTCGGGGGAGCAGGTTTCGGCGGCCTCTGGATAGCCTTTATCGGGTGGTTCCTACTTGATGCAGCCCGCAGCAGCTACGTCCAGGTAGGATTGAGCGAAAACCTTCGCGGTCATTTCGTTCGCGACATCATGCAGCGCGACTGCGGCACCGTCGAAAGCTATATCAGTCTCCGCGATTTTGTGGATCAATATCTCCTGCACAGTGGCAGTCGCTGCTTCCTCGTCACGCAGGACCACCACGTAGCCGGCATCGTGACTGCCGATGACATCCGAAGCGTGCGCCGCGAAGATTGGGATCGCACCAGCGTGCAAAGTGTGATGCGCCCTCTGGCTCAGGTGCCATCGGTTCCTCCGGAAATGCCGGCTCTGAAGGCTTTAGAGATGATGAGTCGCGACAATCTGAATCTTTTGGCGGTGGTGTCCAACGGCCAGTTGCAAGGTATCTTTTCCCGCGGACAGGTGCTGCGATTTCTCCAACTGCATTCCGGGGTAGGAGAAGATTCTCATGAAAAGGCTGCTTGACCGAGGCGCGCGGCGGAACTATTTCCGCCCGCGTTGCTGTCCACCGCGTCCTGCTCTCGGCCTCCTCGATTCCGCGTGAGATAATGCCTTAGTCCCGCACTTGGCCCCGTAGCTCAGATGGATAGAGCAGCGGTTTCCTAAACCGTTGGTCGGCAGTTCGACTCTGCCCGGGGCCCCCACTTCTGGCGACAGCCCCCATCTTTTACGCGCGCCCCCCGGAGAACTGGCGGCTTTGCCTCTTTCGCAGACAAGAATGGCCGCCGGGAGCGATTCCCGGCGGCCACACCTGCGACAGCCAACTCGATCGCCTACTGGAAGAAGGGCTTATGTTCCGCTTGCCGGCGGTTGTTCCTTCTCTTTTTCTGCCTGATGACTCTCCGCTGATAGCTTCCTCAACGAAAGTCGCTCATGGTGCGCCAATAGCAGTCCCACCGGTATGACTGCCGCGAAGGTCACCAGCCACAGCAGAATTCCGCAACTCGCCGCCATCTCCGGCGGTACGTCGAATACGCTCGAAAGTGTCGCGATGGTTGCCATCTGCGATCCGCCGCCCACCGCGGGCAATTGCAACATCGAACCCAGCATACTGGCAAACATCAGAATCAACAGTTGCGACACCGGAATTTCGAGCGCGTCGACTCCGTACGAGTGCGTCACTTCGTGATACGACAAGGCAATCACATACCACATTCCGATGGACACCAGGGACAGCCAGAGCATCTCCAGTGGCCCATGAATCGTGTTCAAGCCCATGCCAAACTCACGTACTCTGAGTCCCAGCCTGTGGCCTAAATTCGACGAAAGATGCGAGAACCGCTGTTCCAGCCAGCAGGCCACTCGCTCCCCATTCCGGCGAATGATCACTGCGGCAATCGTCGTCGCGGCCACAATGCCGGTCAGCACAAATCCAATTTCTCGAAAACGCAGGTAGTACTCGGGATGCGGAATTGAGGGTAAGGCGCTCGGCAGGAATATCGCCAGCAGGAGCAGTACCGTGAATGCGCCGATGTCGAAGATCCGCTCTACTCCCCAGACCGCGACCTGCGATGACACAGGCAGTTCGGTTCGCCGGGCGATGAGGTAAGGACGGATAAATTCTCCCGCCCGCCCCAGCAGCGCCAAGCCCGCAAATCCCACCATCGTGGGCGAAACCAATTCCCGAGTTGTGGTTTTCGGCCGCACCGGCTTCAAAAATATCTTCCAGCGCCAGGCCCGCATCACGTACGCGATGTAGATCAGCGCAATTCCGTGCAGCACATGAATTTTCTTGATCCGGTGCGTCTGGCTCCAAAATGTTCCCCAGTCAAAGGTTCGCCAGTGCCGGTATTGCAGGTAAACGAGAACTGCCAGGATGAGGAACACAACAACGCTGGCCAGAATGCGTTTCTTGTCCATGAAGGGGAAGGACTCCGCGCCGCGCCCCCGGCAACGCGAAGTGGGAAACGGCACCCCCAAAGGTAAACGAGGCAGCCGATGGGGTCAAACCTGTGGTATCCAGTTGTGGAACATTGGACAGGAAAAAGTAGAGAAATCGGCAGTGGCTGGATCTGCCCTTGCGCCGGTTGCTCAGCGATCTCAGCGAATCCTCAGCGGTCTCTGCGGTTAAGCTGTGTCTGGCGGCGCGAAGACGCGGAGAATTCCGCTGGGTCCGAACCGGCCGGGGAAGCGAAGACTCCTACACCCTCACGCCCGCACTCGCGACAGCACCGCGCTCGCCCGCCGAAACCACGGACGCTCCCGCCGCCGCAAATATCCCGGCATCGTCGGCTTCTTGTCGAGAATCTTCTTTGCCCACTCGCGCGCCTCGGCTTTTCGGCCCTGCGATTCCAGAAACAGCGCGTAGTAGTAATAAGTCTCGGAAATCGTTGAAATCCGGGTGGCCTCGCGAAAGAGCGCATCGGCTGTTTCCGCTTGCCCCGTCTGCGCGTAAGCCCATGCCAGCAATCCTTTGGCCCGGTGAAAATCGTAGTCAGGGTCGGATCGCACCGCCCGCTCCAGATCGGGCACGGCTGCCGGGTAATCTTTCAGTTCCACTTCCGCGATTCCGCGCCGGTAGAAAGGGTCGACATGATCGGTTCGCGAAGAGATGGCTTTGTCGTAGGCTGCCCGCGCCTTCGAAAAATTCCCGTCATCCAGATAGAGCAGTCCCAGTTCTTCGTAATTGCCCGCGGAAGGATTATCCAGGATCATGCGCTCCAGTTCGCCAATGCGCCGCCGCCGCGGGAAAACTTGAAACGACCCGCGCAGCAGGCTCGCGTCCGGGATCACCTCCACTACGATGTAGACCAGCGCTCCCACCCAGTGGAACAGGATGACGAAGATCCAAAACCAATCGGGCCTCCGCCGGATGAAGTGCACGATCGCCACGATGCGCAGCGCGATCGACCACCACGAAAATGCGAAAAACAGGAACGATCCCATTGTGAAGAGGCACTATACACACAGTACGCCTCGATTCAAAAGATCACCAACGAGTAAGCACAGTAACCGCCGACGGGGGTGATCCCTCGAGAGATACCCTTCGGGAGCTTACTAAATCTTGTCATCCCGAGCGGAGCAGGTCGGCGAGCGAAGCGAACCGACCTGCGCAGTCGAGGGACCCCTGCGTCACAACCGCCGCGCGCCCGCGACACACAACTGCTTATTTCTTTCGCGGCGCCTTCGTCTCCACCGCCACTGGCGCTACTGGCGCCACAGCCGTCAGACTATCCTTCGCCGACGCCGGTAGCTTGTCTGCATTCGCCAACAACAAACTCACTTGCCACATCTGCGTCGTCGAAAGCGTGTTCTCAAATCCCGGCATCCCCGTCATCCGGATCCCTCCCGCCACCTTCCAATAGGTCTCGCCAGGAGAATCGTCCGTCACCCCTTTTCCTTCCATCAGTTTGGGAGGCTTGGGAAACATTCCTTTCGCAATCGCCGTCTGCGGAACCCCGGGCAGCCCGTGGCAGACTGCGCAATGATCCTTGTAAACCTGGGCCCCCGCCACATATGCTGCTTCGTCCGCCGCGATCGGCGGCGCTTTCGGCATCTCCTTTTCCAGGCGCGCGTGCAGCGCCATGCTAGCGAAGGTCTTCTCAAACGGCATGGGAGGCGCTGCCGTTGCCACCGGCGCCATTCCCGTTGCGAAATAACAGAACACCACGACCGGAACCAGAACGGCCCCTAGAATCGCTCCCACCAGAAACTTACCCATCTATGCTTTCTCCTGACTGGATTGAACTGATCATTGATAGTAACTCACGCACTACGAACCCGCGAAGAGTAGGGATAGCTTAAGGTAGGATGATTCCCGCATTTTGTTCCGACGCGCTGCCAGAGGCCCGAATTCCGATGCGAGATGCTTAGCGCGCCTTCATCGAAGTGGGATTCATCATCTTCCTCTTCTACTCAAATCTCCTGATGGGAGAATTCGAACGCTCCGGCATGGCTCGGACCCGCGGTCTCACCTGGGCCATGAGAGACGTGTTTACCTCATCCAACTTCGTGATCGCGATCATCGCCGCTCTCATCGGTTACGTGCTATTTGAATTTCCCCGCAACCGGTTCTGACCGATGCACGGAGCCGGGCCCGCACAACTCTATTTTTGCTACACTCACCTCGGCATGCTGACTCATCTCGAATGCACCCGCTGTGGCGAGCACTATCCGGCCGACCGTCCGCAATCCGTTTGCCCCAAGGACGGCGGCGTTCTCTACGCGCGTTACGATCTCGCTGCCATTAAGCGTGCTTTCTCCTCCGCCCGCCTCGCCGGACGCGCTCCCACCATGTGGCGCTACGACGCCGTCCTTCCCGCTGCCGATCCCGTCTCGCTCGGCGAAGGATTCACACCCATGCTTGCTAGCCGTGAATTTCCCAACGTCTACATCAAGGACGAAGGCCTCAATCCCACCGGATCTTTCAAGGCCCGCGGCCTCTCCGCCTGCGTGACCATGGCTCGCCACTTCGGCCTGAAAAAACTTGCTATCCCTTCCGCCGGAAACGCCGCCGGGGCCCTTGCCGCCTACGCCGCCACCGCTGGCCTCGAAGCTCACATCTTCATGCCCAAAGACGTTCCCATGGCCAACCGCATCGAGTGCGACTACTATGGCGCGCACGTCACGCTCGTCGACGGCCTCATCAGCGATTGCGCCCGCAAAGTCGCCGAACTGAAGGATTCCGAGACTTGGAAGAAAGACGGATGGTTCGACGTCAGCACCACCAAAGAGCCCTACCGGGTCGAAGGCAAAAAGACCATGGGATATGAAGTCGCCGAACAACTCGGCTGGCGCATGCCGCAGGGCATCATCTATCCCACCGGCGGCGGCGTTGGCATGCTCGGCATGTGGAAAGCCTTTGATGAGATGGAAACCCTGGGTTGGATCGGCTCCGAGCGCCCAAAAATGATCACCGTGCAATCAGCGGGATGCGCCCCAATTGTGAAAGCTTGGGATGAAGGGGAACAGTCCGCCGAGATGTGGCGAGACGCCTCAACCCTAGCCTCCGGCCTGCGTGTTCCCAAACCTTACGCTGATTACCTCGTCCTCGACATATTGAAGAAAAGCCACGGCACGGCCGTCGCCGCGACCGATGAAGAGATCGTCGAAGCCACCCGCCACTGGGCCAAAGTCGAAGGCATCTTCGCCGCGCCCGAAGGCGCCGCCTGCCTTGTCGCGTACCGCAAACTCCGCGCCAATAATTTTTTCAAAGCCGAAGACACGGTGGTCTTGTTCAACACCGGCAGCGGCCTGAAATATTTGGATGTTCTTGATGCCAATGTGGCGCGGACGCTCCCGTCCGCGAAGCCGCCACAGGCGGCGAAACCAGCAGCCCGCCAAATAGGCGGAATCATCGGCCCCTATTAATTTCTAGTGTCATCCTGTCTCTAACGACGTTGTACTCTGTCAAGCGAATTTTGCCCACACTCCGGCGTGGACGCTTTGGGTGTTACAAAAGCGCCATTTCGCTCTCGTAGAACGTTTTTGATGTCCAGACCAAGCTCGTCACTCGATTCAATCTTGCAGCGGGACCTCAGGTCCCACCATCCATCTCTTCGGTACTTGCGCCCACGATTATTCACTTCGATCTCCCTGACGCTTCAGGGAGGCAGGCTGCCCACTCAAGCGCTCGGCTCCGTTACTCGCCGGCCACAGAATGACTCGGGCTCACCTGCATGACGGCCTGATAGAGTTGCGCGTACGTCCAGTCTTCGCGCAACATCAGGTACAACCGCGTGGCTAATTTTCTGGCCACGGCCACCTTGGCGAGGCTGCGATTCTTGCGCACCGCCAGGCGGCGATAGAAGCGTTTCAGTTGCGGATCGTAACGCGCCGCCGTCTGTCCCGCTTCCACCAGCAAAAAGCGCAGAAACGAACTGCCCTGTTTGCTGATCCTGCCCAGCCGCTGTTTTCCGCCGCTGGAATCTTCGCTCGGAATCAGGCCAAAATAACTGCCCACTTGCTTGCCCGATTCGAATCGTTCCGCCGGCCCCAGGGTCAGCACCATGGCCAACGCCGTTACCGGTCCCACTCCTGGATGCGTCATCAGCCGCACCGCCTCCGGCCGCTGCCGCGCTTCTTCCCAGACGCGCCGGTCCAGCTCGACGATTTCCGCTTCCAGCCCGTCCAGCGCTTCCAGCAACCGCTTGCGCCGCTCGGCCGCGTAGGGCAGTAAGGGCAACTGCTCCAACTCCGCGCGCCCTGCCTTGCTCCACAGCTTGCGTTTTTTCTGCACCCCGTGACTCAGCGCCATGGCCTGCAGTTGATTCTTCGTACGGGTCCGCGCTTGCACCTGCTTGTGGCGATGCACCAGCAACTGCCGCACGTCCCGCACCTGCAGACTCGGCACCCAGATCTGCGGAAACCGGTCCTGCCGCAACAACTCCAGCAGATGCTCCGCGTCCCGCCGGTCGGTCTTCTGCTTGCGCACTACGCTGGCCCGGATCTTGGCGGCATCGCCGAACCACAACTCGAAGCCCAACTCCGCCAGCAGCCGCTCGAACCACGGATAGTGCCCGCACGCCTCCATCCCCACCCGCACTTCCTGGCCCGCCAGCGACCGGTAAAACTGCTCCGCTTCGGTGCGGTGCTGTAACCGCTTTTCTTGAATCTCTCCCGTTCGATTGTCAAAGATCGCGACCTGCTGAAACCCAGGATGGAAATCGCATCCTATAATCAACATGACGTTGGCTCCTCTCACGAGCCTTGGTCTTGGTCCATCGCATACCAATCTACTCGCGACGGGCCAACGTCGTTATGCAATCAAGCGAAGCCGTTGCAAGAGCGAAGCGAGTGCAACGGCGTAGTCGAAGGATCCCTACTGTTATTTCTAGTGTCATCAAGCGCAGTCGAAGGACCTCGTGCTGCGTTGGTCTGGCTCGCAGTGCAAAGCCCCGTGTATGTTTAAATAAATTCCGAGCCATGACCGATCGCCTCTACTACCACGATTCCTTCCTCTACAACTTCGATGCCGAAGTTCAGGAACTCCCCGGAACCGAGCGCCCGGCGATAATCCTCGATCGCACCGCCTTTTATCCCACCAGCGGAGGGCAGGTCTACGACACCGGCTGGATCGTTTCCGGCGACCAAAAACTCCGCGTCACCGAAGTGGCCGACACGGAAGACGGGCGAGTCGTTCATTACCTCGAAGCCCCGCTCAAAGACCTGCAGCCCGGAACCCGCGTCCATGGAGAGATCGACCCCGCCCGTCGCCGCGACCACATGCAGCAGCATTCCGGACAGCACGTCCTCTCCGCCGCCTTCGTTCGGTTATTCAATATGGCGACGGTTTCGTTCCACATGGCCGACGATTATTGCTCCATCGATCTCGACACGCCCGTGCTCGCGAAGACTCAAATGGAAGAAGCCGAGCGCCTGGCCAACGAAATCATTCTGGAGAATCGCCCGGTCGATATCCGCTTCGTCACTCGCGACGAAGCCGACAAACTCGGACTCCGCAAGCTTCCTCCTGCCGAGCGCGACGAACTCCGCCTCATCGATATCCACGACTTCGATCTCAGCGCCTGCGGTGGCACGCACGTATCGCAAACCGGCCAGATCGGCTGCATTCTCCTTCGCAAAATTGAAAGGGTCCGCCAGGGATATCGCGTCGAATTCGTCGCCGGCCAGCGCGCCGTCGCCACCGCACGCCGCGATTTCACAACGCTCACCGAAACTGCCGCACTCTTTTCCGCTCACATTTACGACGCTCCGCAGCAGGCCGCCAAGGCGCTCGACGAGATCAAATCGCTTCGCAAGCAACGTGAGCAATCGCAGGAAGAGCTTGCCTCGGCTCAGGCCGCGGCCATCCTGGCCGAAACTCCCGAATCCGGCGGACGCAAGCTGGTCCTCCGCACTTTCTCCGACCGCGAAATGAACTCCCTGAAGCTGCTCGCCCAGAAGCTAATCCGGCTGGCCCCGAATGTGATCGCGCTGCTCGGCAGCACCGCGCCTCAGCCCTCGCTGGTATTCGCGCAATCCGCCGGACAGCCCTTTGACATGGGCGCGCTCATGAAACAAATCATGGCAAAATTCACCGGCCGCGGTGGCGGCAGCAAAGACATGGCTCAGGGCGGTCTATCCGACGCTTCGGCAGTCGAAGCCGCGCTCGCGGAGGCCGCGTCCGCCTTCCGGCAGGAGTGACTGTAGCGTCAATGCCGCTGCTTACGCTTGGAGCGGGTGCTACAATTTTCTTGTAAGCGCTCCTTGTCCCAGAGGAGGTTCCCGTGCACAGGATTGCACTGGTTTTTTCCGCACTCTTGCTTTTCACGCTTCCTGTCCTTTCCCAAAAACCAACTCCCAACCCGCCGCCGCAGAACCCGTCTTACTCGGCCATTCCCGTGGAAGCGGCGCGAGCGCCGAATCCCGTGAAATCCACGCCGGAATCCCTGGTCCGCGCCAAGAAGTGGTGGATGCTCGACTGTGAGATGTGCCACGGTAAGAACGGCGACGGCAAAGGTGAAACCGCCAAAGACATGAAGCTAACCATGGCCGACTTCACCGATCCGGCGACGTTGAAAGATCGCACTGACGGCGAAATCTTTTACATCATCAAAAATGGCCACAACGATATGCCTGCCGAAGGTCCGCGGGTCAAGACAGAAGAGAATTGGGACCTGGTCAACTACGTGCGCTCGTTGGCGAAAAAGAAAGACGCCGCCGAAAAACCTCAGCCGTAAGAACTCCACAGGGTGCCCCGCCCTTCTCGCGCATGGTGCGAGAGGGTGGGGAATTTGACTTTTCAGAATGTCATTGCTGCAAGTGAAGCAGAGAAGTAATCACCCCGCCCTGCGGAATCTTCCCGGAGATTCCTCGTTCCCATCGGGCAGCAGCCCCACAATGCCCCGCAGCCCTTCCCAAGCGGCTTGATTCAATGAGGGCTCGGCGCTGACCAACTGGCGAATCATGTCCCAGGCGGCCATATTCAGCGCGCCTTCTGGAGGCAGTCCCATGGCCAGCGACACCGCGCACTGCGGACAAAAGCAAATCCGGTTGGCCGACGATTTCTGCCGCGGCCTCACTCCCACCGTCTGGGCAAACATGTAAACCGCGACCGACTTATCCCCTGACTCAATCTCCCGCCTGCACCGTAAACAAGAAATGGCCTGCACGTTTCCTCCCCACCTTCGCGTGATCCGTCACTCTACTCTCGCCTACGGATTCCGCCGGCCACAAGTGGGAAGTAAGATTCCCGGATGAATTTCCGGGAGTCTGGAGAGATGCTTTGGAGCGAAACAGGTTTATGTGGGGACAGCCGCCATCGGCTGTCCAGCCGCGAAAGCCTGCCCTGAGCTGAGCCGAAGGGCGGCGTAAGAATGCAGCCCACAGCGCAAGCTGTGGGTGGGAAAGTTAGAAAAAGGAACCAGCCCCAGAGGGGCGAAAGAAGATGTACGACACAGGCTCCAGGGATGCGTGAAACATCCGAGCACCCGCGTCCCACAGCCTACTGCGCACTCCCCAGCTTCTGCCGGTTCGCATCCGAACTCGGCGCCTGCACCACCGTAATCGGCGCCTGCAGCGTGAAACTCAGAACCGTCTCCGAAGCCAGCTTGATCTGCTGGCTCTTGGACGCAGCCTGCACGCCGCCGCCAACCCCAGCGCCAGCCGCGGCTCCGATCGCGGCGCCCTTGCCTCCGCCCGCCAGCGCGCCAATGATGCCGCCCACGATCGCGCCTCCACCCACTTTCTCAGCTGTGTTCTTGCCCCGCGAGGCGGTTTCCTTGCGATATTGATCCGTCTGCAGGCTGTACTTCCGTCCTCCCGACGTAAGGCTGTCGAGTTGCAGCACGACCACTGATTTCCCCGCAAACTTGCTGGCGCTCTTCACATCGACCAGATGCCCGGTTAGCTCCACTCCCGCCGGCACCGCTTCTTCTCCATCCGAGGTCAGAGGAGCGTTCAGCGTGGCGTGGAACGTGTCGCCTGTTTGGTTCTTTTCGCTATCGATCGGATCAACCAGCCGCACCGTGATCTGCGTTCCCTGGTCGATGATGAACTTTTTTGGCGCCGGGGGCGGAGGCGGAGCAGGCGCTGCGGCTGGAGCGTTGTCCGCAGGCGGCGGTGTCATCGCATTGCCGGCCGGCTGAGTATTCGACGCCATCTGTTGCTGGCCCGTATCCTGTTCCACGTTGGCTGAGTCCCTCGCCGCATGTCTCCGGGCCTTTTTTGTCTTGATCGGTTTCGGATTCTCCACCGGCGGAGCATTGGCCGCAACGTTGGGAGCTTCCGCCGGGGTCGGCTTCTGCGGCTCCGGCGCCACGGCCGAACTATCGCCAATCTGTAGGTTGTTGATGACGGTCTTCACGCCCGAAACCGACGCCGCCTGCGCTCCGGCCGCGTCCCGCTGAGCCTGATTGTCCACCGTCCCCGACAGCGTTACCACGCCGTTATTGGCCTGCACCGCGAGCTGCTTCGACGACAGTCCTGAATCCTGGCTGAACTTGTTCTGAATGTCACTCGACATCTTCGCGTCGTCCAGTTTCTTCGCGCAGCCCACTCCCAGAATCAGACTCGCGGCGATAATGCACGAATACACCGAAAAATAATGTCTTTTCATGACGCAACTCCTGATGAGGATAAAAGGGCGCCCCGCCCCATCGAATATATTTTAGATGCTGGGAACCATCTCTGCAGATGTAAATAGGGAAGGATGGCCTACGCGACATAAATGGAACTGGGACAACGTAGCGCGGGCGGCCCGCCGGCTGTCCCGGAGCCTGCCCTGAGCGAAGTCGAAGGGAGCGTCCCGCTCGCGGCGTGGAAAGCGCGACAACTGTGGAGAGGTTTTACCGCTGGCCCTGAAATCCGCCCTAGTGGATAAACTTATAATCGACGATCGACGCCGCCAGCACGATGCTGTCCTCGGCCTTCGCCGGATCTTTTGCCCGCATCACCCGTCCCTGGCACACGACGCTGCTGTTCTTCTGGCCGGAAATTTCCTCCGGCATCTCGAACACCATTTCGATTAGCGCGTTCACCGGCAGTTCCTGCGGCCCGTTGAACAGCACTCCACTCTGGCTAATGTTTTCAATAATCCCTTCATACCACGTGCTGGTCTTGTTGACGCGGTAGCGCAGGGGTATGTCGAGCTTCAAGCGGCGCGCACGGGGTACCCAGGACGGTCGCTTCTCGCGCGGGTAGCTGCGCTTGATGCCCGTCTCCGGTTTCGCGTGCTCCACGCGCTCGGTCCGGCGCATGGTCTTCCAATCATATTTGTATTCCGCGGCACACAGCAGGCACACCTGGTAGTAGTCCCCGTCGGTACCACGGCGCGGCCAGGAGAACTCGTGGGAGCAGCGCCCAAGCATAAGCACATCCATGAATTTCTGCGGCATGATGTTTTACTTCCGGGTCACTTGACTCGGGGCTGCCCCATCATCGCTTGCCATCCCCACTTTGCCTAGGTTACTTTCGTGCAATACAGAGCCGCTCAGCGAACTAACCGCAGCAGATGGAAGTACTTAGCCTTGGAAGCTTTGACGAATCGGAGGCGTGACCGCAATCGGGGGTGCCCCATCCTTAGGCGCGTCTTTTGCGCCTAGGGTGGGGCTTTTGACTTTAGTCAGCCGATCTTCCGAGATGTATCATCCCTCCCATGCCCCCTCCCGCCCTCTCCGCCTTCATCCTCGCCGGCGGCCGGAGCACGCGCATGGGCACCGATAAGGCCTTCGTCCCCCTCGACGGGCGCACTCTGCTGGCACGAGCCCTCGATCTCGCCCGCTCCCTCACCTCCGACGTCCGCATCGTCGGCGATCCCTCCAAGTTCGCTTCCTTTGCCCCTGTCGTCGAAGACCTGTTCCCCGGATGCGGCCCTCTCGCCGGAATCCATGCCGCCCTGCGCTCATCGCAGACTGACCTGAACCTGATCTTCGCCGTCGATATGCCGTTTCTTACACCGGCGCTTCTCCAGTACATGCTCGGACAGGCGAAAGGCTCCGAGACTGCCATGGTCACGGTTCCGCGCACAGCGCAAGGATGGCAACCGTTATGCGCCGTTTACCGCCGCGACTTTGCCTCCATCGCAGAAACTGCGCTTCGTGCCGGGCGCTACAAAATCGACGCGCTATTCGCGGACGCTGGCGCGCAGGTCATCGCCGGACCGGAGTTGCAGTCCGCCGGTTTTTCTCTGGATCTTTTCTCGAATCTGAATACTCCCGACGATCTGGCCGAAGCCGGTCGTAAGCAGCGCTAATCGGCCAAGGCATCTCCTAACGTGCTGGGATGCGTTCCACATTGGAACCAACCCTTTCAGCGAGTTACGTTGCTTTGTGATCCCACTCATAAGCAGGTGTAAGCCTGGTTACCAGCCGTTCAACCTCAGCTCGATAACTTTGCCAGTAAGACGCAAGTGAATTCGAGGAGGTCTGAAGTTCCCATGAAATGGTTTGTATTTTTCTTATCTCTGTTCGCTTCCTTCCAATCCTTCGCTAACGTTTCCATCACCACCAAAACTTTGCCCAACGGCACTGTCGGGACCGCGTACACGGCGACAATTAACGCCACAGGCGGCTGCACGCCGTATCGATGGACCATGAGCGGAACCTTGCCCGCCGGAATTCAGTTCGTTGCTCAAAGCGTCTCGTTGACCTTGTCCGGCACGCCGACAAACGCGAGCACGTACAAGTTCAGCGCGGCGGTCGCTGGCTGCGGAGGCCACCATTCCCAAATCTCTTACACCGTTACGATTCAGCCCATCCCGGTCCACGCGGTGGATTTGAATTGGAGCGCCTCCACATCGCCGAATCTCGCGGGCTACAACATGTATCGCGGCCACGATGGCGTGAACTGGCAGCGCATCAATTCCGGAGGCCTGATCGCCTCGACCTTGTACTGTGATTTGACCGCTGCGGACGGCTCGACCTACTATTACGCGGCCACGGCGGTGAATATTTCGGGTGAAGAGAGCGCCAAGTCCACTCCCATCCAAGTGACAATTCCGTAGGCGCGACTTTCTATCAGCCTCGGATCCACCGCCAACGCGGCCACGGGTCAAATGACCGCTAACGCCTTCTGACGACAGTCATGCAATTTCTCTGGGACTCCTGGGCTAGACTATGGCGATGGCAAAGCTTGCATCCGTTGCCATTTCCGTTCTGTTCGCAAGCTGCCTTGCCACAGGGCAAGTGCTAGCCCGCAGCGCGACGGTTCAAGCTACCCCTCCAATTGCCAACGAGCGTTCCCAAACGGATAACGGTACAACCGAGATTCCCACGTTTTATTCTCATGCGCGGCAGGTTCTGGTTACAGCAGCGGTCTGGAAGCATGCCGCAAGGAGCGCGGCATGGGTTCCCAAGGAGGCTTTGAAGCGATATCCCGCAGTGGCGAATGCATCGGCTATGCCCCCAGTAGCTCGGGGATTGTCGGCGAAGGATTTTCGTATCTTCGACAATGGCGCAGAGCAAAAGATCAACTACCTGGAGGAATCCGACTTCCCCCTGCGGGAGGTCACTAACAAGTGGTTTTTCTACCCCCGTATCCGGGGAACTTGGGGCGCGTTTCTTTCAGCTAATCTGTGGCTTGCAGCGCCTACTGCGACCTATACCATCGGATATATTCCCCCGCCGTTGCAATCGGTCGACTGTCATACGATTCGAGTAGTGGCGGGAGACGACGACGTTGTGTTGAATCGTGCCCGCTACTGCAACACCGACGAAGGCGACATGGCGACAGTGGAAGGAAGGAAGCTCGCCGCGCAAATGGAGACCTTCGCTAGGTCCACCTCGCGTGGATCGATCAAGGTTTCCAGCCGACCATTTGTGTTTTGGTCCTCACGTGTTTTGTCCCTGATGAGGGATAATCCGGCCAGCACCGGGTCAGCGCCCGCCTCCGCTGCTACGAATTACACCTATGTGGTGGTGGTGCATGATTCGAAAGCACCGGCCACGGTGCAGATAGCCACGGAATACGAGTTGGAGACGAACCAGTGGGGTTATCCTTGTCCGAGTGACCATGCGGCAATCCACGTTTTCGGAGTTGTCTACAAGGCGAGCGGGGAGGTAGTGCAGCGATTTGGCGATAGCTTTCCATGCCGCCGCGAAAAAAGTTCCGCTCTCGTTTACTTTGGCTGGGAGACCGTCGGGATTGACCCTACCAGTTGGTTCGCGATTCCGAGTCGCTTCGACACTCAGGTTAACTTACACCCCGGGTACTATGATGTACATGTTGTGGTGAGCGATGGCCACAAGTTCGGCCAAGCACGGATGCCTCTGCGCGTGGAGCCCATCGACAGCCAGGCGCTTACGATCAGTGATCTTGCTTTGAACGGCATTCTGCGGGATGCATCGTGGCTTTTGCGAGATGCTGCGATGGTTTCGCCCGCACCACTTGTTCCTTCGCCGCTGGTCAGCAAGCACGCTCAATTTATACCGGTGCCCGACGCACGGCTCCGCAAGAAGAGTTCTCTCCCTCTCTACTTTGAAATCTACGAACCTTTGCTCGCAGAGCGAGGCGCTGAGGTTTATTTCCGCATGAAGATTACGGACCTGAAGAACGGCACGGTGGTCATGAATGCTGGGCCGACAAGTGCCGCCGAGTGTGTCACACCAAGGAATGTAGTGGTTCCTATTGCGCTGAACGTCGACACACAGAAGTTGCAAAGTGGCCAGTACAAACTTGAAATACAGGCGTCAGATTCGGCGGGCCGCACTACCGAGTGGCGAATGGCCAAATTCGAGATTCAGTAGTCATTTAACAAGAAACTGCAAGCGACCTGCCGGGACAATTTACGATAAATCCCCATATCACTCTCTAAAGCGGCATCTCTTATCCCTGTGCATGACCGCCTTCCAACATTTCCCCGGGAATTTGATAAGGTAGGAGCGTCGAACCGCGAGTTCTCAGCCAAGCTCGTGGTTCGGCGCCCGAAGCTAGAAGCCAGAAGCTAGCAGCTGACCCCATGCCGCCCTACGTAGAATTCCGCGAACGTCTCGAAAGCCTTCGGCGACAACGTCGTGCTCGATCATGTTAGCTTCAACGTTCTTTCGGGCGAAACCGTCTGCATTCTCGGACGCAGCGGCGTGGGCAAATCCGTCGCCCTGCACCACATCATGGGATTCCTCAAGCCCGACTCCGGCCGCGTTATTGTCGCCGGCGAAGATATCACCGACTACACCGAAGAGCAGCTCGAACTCATCCGCAAAAAAGTCACCATGGTCTTTCAGAATGGGGCCCTGTTCGATTCGCTCACGGTGGGCGAAAATGTGGCGTTTCCTCTGCGCGAGAGCAGGGAACTCTCGGAAGAGCAGATTTACCAGATCGTCGACGGCCTGCTGCAGATGGTCGGCGTGCAGCCGATGCGCGACCTGCTGCCCTCCGATCTTTCGACCGGGATGAAGCGCTCGGTCGCCATTGCCCGCGCCCTTGCCGCCCGCCCTGAATGCGTCCTCTACGACGAGCCCACGACCATGGTCGATCCGCTGATGGCGCAGTTGCTCGGCGACCTCATCAAGCGCCTGAAAATTCAGCTCAACCTGACCAGCATCGTCGTCACCCACGATATGCGTCTCGCCAAAAAGCTGGCTGAGCGCGTCGTATTTCTTTATGAGGCCCGCGCCATTTTCTTCGGCACCTATGCGGAAATGGAAAAAAGCCCGGAGCCCATCATCCAGGAATTTCTGGAGTTGGACGAACTGAAACTGGAAGCGTAGTAAAAACAGTGGCCAGTGGCCAGTAACCAGTAAAATCCAACCCAGGCCCCAAAACTCAATGACTAACCACTGACCACTGAGGTGCAGCACCCAACCGTTCGACCCCGGATGGTACGATGAACAGTGGTGACGCTTTCCTCTTCCATACGGCTGCTGGCGACCGATATTGACGGGACGCTCCTGAATCCACAATTTCAGATTTCCGACGGCGATCTTCAGGCTTTGCGGCGGGCGCATGCCGCGGGCATCGAAATTGTGCTGGTCACGGGACGCCGCCACACCTTCGCGCTGCCTATCGCCCGGCAGCTTGGGTTCGATCTGTGGCTGATCAGCTCCAACGGGGCGGTGACTCGGTCGCTGCGTGGGGAATCGTTTCATCGCGACCTGATGCCGGCTGCAACCTGCCGGCGGCTGTGCGGGGCCATGCGCGAGTTTCGCGGGAATACCGTTCTCACGTTTGATAAAGAAGAGAAGGGCGCGATCGTGATGGAGCGGATGGACGAGGTCGGCGTCGCCATCCGGCGCTGGCTCGAGAAGAATATGGAGTTCATTGAGCTGGTGGTGCCGATCGAGGATGCGCTGGTCGCCGATCCGGTGCAGGCCATGTTTTGCGGCACGATGGCCCGCATGAATCAGGCGCTGCTGGCACTGGAAGCGGCGGGAATGGAAGACAGCATCACGGTGCTGAGGACGGAGTATCCGGCGCGCGATTTGTCGATGATCGACGTGCTGAATGCGGGATGTTCAAAGGGGCATGCGCTGGAGCGCTGGGCGCGCTACCGGGGATACCGGCGCGATCAGGTCATGGCCATCGGTGATAATCACAACGACATAGAGATGCTTGAGTTTGCGGGGCATCCGGTTATCATGGGGAATGCGTGCGAGGAACTGCGCGCGCGGGGATGGCGAATCACGCGCGGCAATGACGCGTGCGGAGTGGCGGCGGCAGTAGAATTGGCACTGGCGGGGGCATCGGCGATGGCCGATTTTTCGTCTCCGGTCATCAAAGATTAAGGGGTAGAAATTTAGAGTGGGCAGAATGGCAGGACTGAGTCTTAACCGGCGATGGGGGCTGGTCGCGATCCTCGCGATGGCGGCGCTGCCGTGTTTTGCGGGCGAGGTCGCCGTGCTGAAGAACGGGTTTTCGATCCGGCACGAGCGAAGAGCGGTCATCGGGGACGTGACCCGGCTGTACGTGAAGGCGGACAAATCCAGCTTTGTGGATGTGCCGACGTCAGAAATTGACCACTTCGAAGCCGCGCCGGATTTGCCGGCCGCGCCAGCCGTGCCCACAGCATCTCGAACCGCCAGAGTGCCTTCTCCGAACGTAGTGCAGAATGCGAAAGCCGCGACGCTCAGTTTTCCGGCTCGCCCGGTGGCTAATCTGAATCAGGTGGTCAATGACGCCAGCGACCGGTACCGGCTGGATCCCGACCTGGTGAACAGCGTGATCAAGGCGGAGAGCGCGTTCAACGCGCGGGCAGTTTCGCCCAAAGGCGCGCGGGGACTGATGCAGTTGATGCCGGGAACAGCATCGCAACTGGGCGTGCCCAATGCATTCGATCCACAGGAGAATGTGGAGGGCGGGACGAAATATCTGCGCGAACTGCTGGAGCGCTATAACTTCGACCTGGTCAAGGCGCTGGCCGCGTACAATGCCGGTCCGGAGCGGGTGGAGCGCTTTGGCGGCGTGCCTCCGTACTACGAGACGCGGGTGTATGTAGCTCGCATTGTGAAGGACTTCAATAAGAAGAAGGCGGCGGTGAAGAAACCTCCGGCCAGCGGGAACAGGGCAGCGAAAACGCGAGCCACGCCAGCCAAGCCCGGCAGCAATCCGAAGCTGCAGGCGAAGACCAGCGCGCCCACCAACAGCGAGTAGAACCAATCTCCACAATCCATCCGGAAGAGAACGCACCGCGGCTTGCCGTATGATTGTTAGGCATAGAGCCGCGCGGTGGGTTGCGGCATTCCAGTTCCATTCTCAAGAGAGATCTTTCGAAAATCATGGACAAGAAATTCCGCGTGTTTGCCACTTGTGACATCGGAGAGGCGATTGATCTGCTGCGCAAGCGGGGCCACGAGGTCGAGGTCTATCCGCATCCGGAAGCGCCGCCGAAGAGCTTGATTGTTGAGAAGGTGCGCGGCGGAGTGGATGGATTGATCACCACGCTGCGCGACCCCATCGATGCGGAAGTCTTCGAGGCGGGTAAAGGGAAGCTGAAGGTGGTAGCGCAGTTTGCAGTGGGATTCGACAACATCAACCGGGCGGACGCGAACCGCTACAAGATTCCCTTCACATACACTGCGGATGTGCTCACCGAAGCCACGGCGGAGTTCGCATTCTTCATGATGGGGGAACTGGCGCGCAAGATGTGGACCGCGGAGCATCTGACGCGCGAGAACCGCTGGGGATTCTGGCATCCGTACCTGCCATTCTTAGGGGACGAGGTGACGGGCAAGACGGTTGCGGTGATTGGCACGGGGCGCATCGGGCTGGCATTCATCAAGAAGAGCGTAGGCTTCGATATGAACGTGCTCTGCTATGACCCGGCGTATGAGAACCAGGCATTTGTGAAGACGATTCAGGAGATCAATGATCTGCGGCATGCGCGCGGGCTGACCAAAGAGAAGGCGTGGATCAAGTACGCGGCGTTCGAAGACGCGCTGCGGCAGGCGGACTTTGTGAGCGTGCACGTGCCGCTGCTGCGGAAAGGCGAGAGCGCGACTCCGACGTATCATCTGTTCAACGAGCAGACGTTGAGCTTGATGAAGGCTACGGCGTATCTGGTGAACACGTCGCGGGGTCCGGTGGTGGATGAGGCGGCGCTGGCGCGGGCGCTGCGGGAAAACTGGATCGCGGGCGCGGCGCTGGATGTGTATGAGCAAGAGCCGCTGCCGGTGGATTCTCCGCTGCGGGATCCGGCGATCACGGAGCGCTGCCGCCTGATGCCGCACTTCGCCAGCGCGGCGCGGATCACGCGGTTGTCGATTGATCCGGAGAAGGGAATGGCAGGCCGCTGCGCGCAGGGGTTGATCGACGTGCTGGAAGGCAATTATGGCGGCGACGTCACGAAGATGCCTTATGTCGTGAATAAAGAGGCGTTTGGGAAGTGATCTTTCTCCTGTGGTGAAAACGGTGCCGGCGGCAATCGTTTCCCGTATTGCAAGGGTCGGGATGCGGTTACAATATAGGCGCTGGGGTTCTTCCAAGCGAAGGATGGCAATGAAGAAGCGTTTGTTGGGCATGGTGGGATGTGTGTTGATTTGTGGGCCGGCGCTGCTGGCGTTGGATTCGCCGGCGGGGCCAGCGTTGAAGCTGGAGCCCGCGCCGAAGGAAGTGCAATTGAGGAATGGCGGGTTCAAGGTAGGTCCGAGAACCAGGATTTTCGTGCTGCTCGGGCACCAGTCGGAGGACAGGATTGCCGCTGAAACCCTGGCTGAGGAAGTCGAGGATCAGTCGGGATTGAAGCTGGACATTCTCGGCATGAAGCCGGCGGGAAAGGCCGAAGACGGCGCAATCGTTCTAGCGCGCTTGCAGGATGCTCGGGTGCGGCGGTTTCTGGCCAGGAACGGGCTGAGAGCCGACGAGGCGGTGGGCGAGGACGGATATCTGCTGTTCTCCGACAAGTCGCATTTGATTGTGGCGGCCAACAGCGGCGAAGGATTGTTCTATGGTGTACAGACGTTGCGGCAGTTGCTGCGCCCCGAAGGTAAGGGATTGATTTGTCCGGCGGTGGGCATTCGGGATTGGCCAAGCCTTCAGAGGACTGACCTGCAGGGTGATCTGAGCCGCGGCTCAGGGCCGGAAGTGGTGAAGAGCGAATTTCCGATGCCGCGGCGGTAGTTTGTGTGGAGCGGGCACTCTTGCCCGCTTCTTCTGCGCTACCGGCATCAGCGGGCAGGAGTGCCCGCTCCACATTTGTTGAGAAGACATTTGGTTTGGGCGTCCCGTCCGGGACGCTTTTTCTTTTTGCGGCGTATGGTCGGTGGTCTCAAGGCGGTTCTGTCATCCTGAGCGAAGCGAAGGAGCTATGCATTCTCTCGCCAGCGGTAGAGTTACATGGGGCCTTCGTTGCGCTCTGGACGAATGCGTCCGTCCCTACACGAGTCGTGATCGAATAGAATCCTTGCATGTTTGCTGAGCGAACGAACTGGCGGTTGGCGCAGAACCGCTTGACCGAGGCGGTGGAGGCGGCGCGAGCGGGAAAGGCGAAGCTGCTGGATCTGACGGTTTCGAATCCGACGCGCGTGGGTTTGCAGTATGACGCCACCACGATTCTAGCGGCGCTGCATTCGCCGCAGGCGCTCGATTACGATCCGCAGGCCAAGGGATTGCTCGCGGCGCGGCAGGCTGTGGCCGCGTATTACGCCGACACAAGCGGGAGTAGACAGCGTGCCAGCAACGTCTCTGCGGAGCGGATCGTCCTGACTACCAGCACCAGCGAAGGGTACTCATTTGTGTTTCGCTTGCTGTGCAATGCGGGGGATGAGTTGCTAGTGCCGAAGCCGAGCTATCCGCTGTTTGAATTTCTGGCGGATTTGCAGGATGTGAAACTGGTGCCGTATCCGCTGATTTACGACCACGGCTGGCAGATGGATTTTCCGTCGCTCGAAAAGGCGGTGACCAAGCGGACGCGCGGCGTGGTGGTGGTGCATCCGAATAATCCCACGGGATCGTATGTGAAGGCGGAGGAGTTCGCGCCGCTCAATGCCTTTTGCCGCGCGCACGGTCTGGCGTTGATTGTGGATGAGGTGTTTCTGGATTACGGGCTGGATGATCGGGAGCATGCGAGTTTTCCCGGCAATCGCGATGTGCTGACGTTTACGTTGAGCGGGCTGTCGAAGATTTCAGCGCTGCCGCAGATGAAGGTGGCATGGGTGGTGACCAGCGGGCCGGAGGCAGAAGCAGTAGAGGCGATGGCACGGCTCGAGGTGATTGCCGATACCTATCTGTCGATGAACGCTCCGGTTCAGTGGGCTGTGCCGGTCCTGCTAGAGCAGAGAGAAAACATCCAGCGGCAGTTGCTGCAGCGGGTTCGGGGAAATCTGGCGGAGCTAGACCGGCAGCTTGCGGGGCAGCAGGCTTGCGAGCGGCTACAGGTTGAAGGCGGTTGGAATGCGGTGCTGCGGGTTCCGGTGACGCGCTCCGACGAAGAACTGGCGATTGCGTTGGTGCGGAAGCAGGCGGTGCTGGTGCATCCGGGACATTTTTACGATTTTCCGAGCGACGGATATTTGGTTTTGAGTCTGATCACGAAGGAAGAGGAATTTAGCGAGGGAATCACGAAGACGCTGGGATACTTGAATTCTTGACTAGGACTGATATTTTCTTTCAGGAAACTTCAAGTGCCACTAGCGGTCCTCCCCTTTCCGGTGAATTCTTCTCCCAACCGAATAACGGCCTTGCACCGCCGAGTTCGCCGAGGAATGCCACAGAGAACGCTGAGAAAGGCAGATCCGTCGGCTGCCGGTAGTCGCAAATTGTAGCGCTAGGTCGGCGGGGCGCGTTCGGTTCCAACCGCAGGCCGGATTGCCGCATCCATACTTGTCCTATGTCTAGCTGCGTTTGGAGGATCAACATGCGTCGTGGAAAGCAATGTGTTGCATCAATGTTTTTGTCGACCGCGCTGCTGGCGCCCTTGGGAGCGCTAGCGTTGCCGGCGGCGCCACAGGATGACCATGAACGGCACGAGCAGGAAGAGCACGAGCAAAGAGTATACGACACGGTTCACAAGGACTATCACACCTGGGACGCGCGCGAGGACGAGCTTTACCGGCACTGGCTGGAGGCGCGGCATGAGGCCTACGTCGATTACGAACATCTCAACCACAAGCTGCAACGCGAGTACTGGAAATGGCGCCACGAGCATAAGGAACACGAAGAGCACGAGCACGATCGTCCGTACACGACGGGGATGGACGAGAGGTGAGCGAGGCACGGCGGCGGAGTTTGAGGCTCCGCCGCCCGCTTTTTGGGCTATAATGCCTCGCATGCCGCCTGCCGCGACTGGAGCTACCAAGGCTGTCGGGATGGTTCCCGACGAACTCAAGTTCGAACCCAAGTCCAAAGGACTTGCCACCCCTCGCAAGAAAAAACCCAAAGAGTTGGCGGTGATCACCGAGTGCTGCACGGGGTGCGCCGGCTCCCCCGCGTGCGTCGAATACTGCCCGGTGGAAGACTGCATGTTCTGGGTGCCGGATGAGGACCACCCGCCGTTCGGCAGAATTCAGGTGGATCCGATTCTTTGCATCGGCTGCAAGAAGTGCCTGAGCAAGGGCCCGGATGGCTGCTTCCTCGACGGCTGCCCGTGGGACGCGATCGTGATGGTCGATATCGCAGAAGTAGAAAAAGAAGTTGGTCCAATGGCGATTTAGGTCGAAGCCTTCCCGTTAGCGTATTCCCTATGTTTGTCATCCTGAGGTCCGCGTTTTTGGCGGACCGAAGGACCTCTGCACTCCTGTCGGGCTCCGTTAAGCTATCAAGAATTCCAGAGGTCCTTCGGTCTGCAAAAGACGCAGGCCTCAGGATGACAAGGCTTTGAGTCGTGGCATCGCACCTAAGGTTGAGATCGTTGTTGAATGGCTTTTTCGGTTTCCTGGGCCTGCTGGCGTATGTCGTTGGAGACGTCCGGAACGTCGCGCTCGTAAGCGCGGATCGACGGCAGATCGTCGGGCCGGCCGATTAGATAGAGCGCGCGCAGCGCCTCCCAGACCTGCTCGCTGCCGGGATCGACCACGGCGATTTCCGCGCCGGCGGCCACGTTTGCGCCAGCCTGCTTGACCGAGCGGATGCGGCCTGGAATCGGCGAGCGGATTTCTACGGTTTGTGAAGATCCGCCGAGCGCGAGCTTGGCGATCAGTCCCCCTTGATGGATAGCCGTGCCGGGACGGTCGGAGTCCGCGATCCGGCCGGTAGCAGGGGCGTTGAGTTCAACCGGCTGCAACAGCGCAACGATCTGCGGGCGTCCCGTGGCATCGCCGAAGCGGACCAGCGACAAAGCCGCGTTGCCGCGAACCATCGGCGAGGAATCCTGCAGCATCTTCAGAAGCGTGTCATGAAATCCCGCGCCGGAGGTGTCCTGTCCCATGACCCAGGCGTCGGTGTTGCGGACCTCTTCCACGGGATAGGCGGCCAGGCGGACGAGGTCGGGATACCACTGTTTCGCGGTGGCGTCGTTGTGCGACATGCGATCGCCCAGCTGAACCAGGGCGTGCTGGATGTGGCGCGGCTTCTTCTCGTCGTGCAGGTATTCGGTGAGTTGTTGGTCGGAGAGATGGCGGCCGAACCATGTATTCCACCAGAACAGGAATGGCATGAGGACGATGAGCCATCCGGTGACGAAGAAAAGAATTTTCTGAGTGCGCGACATTCTGTGCTTGGGCTTGGTCGCGGCTGGTGCGGTCTGTGGATTATCACTCATGCTCGGGGATCGGTTACGGTTGCATTGCCTGCGTCGGGGAAGTGCAGAGGTCCTTCGCTTGGCTCAGGATGACAAGCGCTGCGCACCAGATGACAAACCGTTAGGAGTTTACTCCACATCGGCGTCGAGCACTCTCTCCTGTTCCAGGTAGTGCGACATGGCGTACTGGGCCAGCAGCGGCGTCTGCAGGCGGATCTCGGCGCCGATCCATTCGCCCTTGGCGTGGGGCGCATCGGGAGCGTGGTTGCAGCGGCCTCCGCTGCCAAACTGCGGTCCGAAGTCGGCGGACTGGATTTGTTCAAAGTGATTCAGTTCGCGCCAGGCGGCGTCGCCTATCGTGCCCGAGACAGCAATCTTTAGCTTCAACAGGCTCATAGAATTCCGGGTACGAGGTTTCAAGGTTTCAAGGTTGCAACGACTAACTCTGAAACTTTGAAACCTTCCGATCTAGCTGTGCGGGAACCATTGGTAGAGCATGAAATAGACGATGACGCCGGTGACGGAGACGTACATCCAGAGTGGCCAGGTCCAGCGGGCGATGGCGCGATGTTGCGGGTAGCGGGCGCGCAGTCCGCGGCTCAGCGTGATGATGGCCAACGGGACGATCACGATCGCCAGCGTCACGTGCGAGATCAGGATCGAGAAATACACGGGGCGCGACCAGCCTTGACCTAGAAATCGAATGTTCCCGACCTCGAAATGGAAGAACAGATAGCAGCCCAAAAACAGCGCGGAGGCGACCACGGCGGCGATCATGCAGGCGCGGTGCGCGGCCATGCGGCCCTTCGAGATCAGGACGCGTCCGGTGAGCAGCAGAACGGCGCTGGTTCCGTTGAGGCTGGCATTGAGAGCGGGGAAGTAGGCGTATTGTTCAGCGATCATAGAGTTGGGATTACGCGGCCGGCTTCGTGGTGCGGCGATTTGCCATCAACAGTGCGAGTGCGAACATCACCAGTGAAAACAGAAGCAAAGTCGCGATCGAAGAGGATAGCGGGAAGCTGGTTTCCGAGCCGGGATAGAGCAGTTGGCGTAGCGCTTCGACTCCGTAGGTGAGCGGGTTCAGCCGCATGATGACGCGGATCCATCCGGAAGCGCCCGCAATCGGGAATAGCGCTCCCGAGACCAGCCATAGCGGGATCAGGAAAAGATTCACGATGCCATGGAAAGCTTGCGAGGAGTCCATGGGCCAGGCGATGGCGAACCCAAGCGCGGTGAGCGAGAAAGAAACGAGAAAAACTACGATTGCCACTAGCAACAATTGCAACGGCTCGACGTGAATTCCGGCGAACGGAGCGAACACGAGAAAGATCATGCCCTGAACGGCCGAGAGCGTGGTGCCTCCGAGAACTTTGCCGAGAACGATCGCGGTGCGCGGGACCGGCGCGACCAGTACTGAGAGTAAGAATCCTTCTTTACGATCTTCAATCACCGACATCATCGTGAAGATCGAAGTGAACAGCACGATCAAGATCAGAATGCCGGGATAAGAGTACTCGAGGTAGTGGCTTTGGCCGGGACCGCCACTGCCAGAGCGAAAGGATGTCCCGAATCCTGAACCGAGGACGAGCCAGAAAACGAAAGGCGAGGCCAGGACTCCGATTACCCGTCCGGTCTGGCGGTAGAAGCGAACAATCTCGCGCCACCAGAGCGTGAAGGCGGGCAGCATCACGCCAGCCGATGCCGACGGGACGGGCCGCGCCAAAGTTGCCGCTTGGGTTGCCATGATTAACTCGCTTTTGCCGCAGGAGTCTTTGCCGGCGCAGTCTTTTTCTTGCCCACCCAGCCGCGGTCGCGAGCTTCCCAGAAAGCATTCATCAGGAAGCAGGCGGAGAGCGTGAGCAGGATCAGGGTCGTGAATAAGCCGTCCACTGTGCAGGAGAGCGGCGAGAGCGTGATCATGCCGCTCAGGAAAATCCAGACCACGCCGAGCAGAGGAACTATACCGAGCACCAGAGACAGCACCAGGATCAGGGAGCGCAAGTTACCTCCTTTTCTTTTTTTTGTCGCTAGCCGGGGAATCGTGCCGGTTCGATTCAGGCTCGCTCGATTCACTCCAGAACTTGTGCCCGGTGCGGTGGATGAAAACATCTTCCAGCGCGGGCTTGCTGACGGAAATAGCTTGAATTTCGCCGGGAAAGGCCTCGACCACGTCGGGGACAAAGCGATGTCCGCCTTCCTGTTCGATGCGTATCTGATTGCCCAATACGGCGGCGTCGACGTGGAAGCGCTGGCGAATCTTTTCGGCGAGCGCGGCGGCGTCGCGCGCGGCATCGAGCAGGATAACGTCGCCGCCGATCTCGGCCTTCAATTCCGCAGGCGTCCCTAGAGCCACCAAATTGCCTTCGTTCATGATGGCGAGCCGGTCGCAACGCTCGGCTTCCTCCATCAGGTGCGTGGTGACGAGGACGGAGACGTGCTCCTGATCGCGAAGAATTTGCAGGTACTGCCACAAGTCGCGACGGGCGCCGGGATCAAGGCCGGTGGTCGGTTCGTCGAGCAGCAGGACGCCGGGATGATGCAGCAGACCCTTGGCCAGTTCGATGCGGCGCTGCATGCCTCCGGAGAAAGTCTCGACGCGTTCCCTGGCGCGATCGGCCAGGCCAACGCGGTTGAGGATCTCGTGCACGCGGTCTTTGAGCGCGGACCCGCGCAGGCCGTAAAGATGTCCCTGGTGCCACAGATTTTCGTAAGCGGTAAGTTTGGGATCGACGCTCTGTGCCTGGAAGACGACGCCGATCTGACGGCGCAAGCTGGCGGGATTTTGTGTGGCATCGCAGCCCATCACGAGGGCGCGGCCGGCAGTGGGAATCATCAGCGTGGAAAGAATCCGAAACAGCGTGGTCTTACCGCTGCCATTGGGGCCGAGCAGGCCGAACAGTTCTGCGGGACGCACCTCGAATGAGACGCCGTTGAGCGCCGTGCGATTCTCGTAGCGGTGAACGAGATTCCGTACGGAAATGACGGCAGCGGCGGAGGCATGGTCCGCATCGGGAACGACATCAGCTAAAGCGGCGACTTTCGAGACCAAATCAGGATCCCCAGGAACTATAAACAGTTTACGACATCGGCTTGGTTCTAGGTTTCAATGTTTCAAAGTTTGCAGTGATGCAAAATCTGAACCTTTGGGTCATCCCGAAGGTCCGCGTTTTCTCCAGCGGACCGAGGGATCTCGGGTGCCACCGTCGCCGCATACGAGGGAGATCCTTCGCTGCGCCTGAAAGGCGGCTCCGCTCAGGATGACGCCCTCCAGAATGCGGCCTTTTCCTCGATGCTGCAAACGCCCGCATGGTCACGCCGCCGAAGCATCCCGCTGCGGCTGCAGGACACGCTCTTCGAACGCGACCGGAACATGCCTCCAGACTTGAATGGCAAGAATGACGGTTGTCGCCAGAAGCAACGCGCCCACGGCAACATGAGCCACGGTGGAAATGACCATGGGTAGCTCCGGCTGAACGGCATCTCGTCCCCAGGCAATCCGCGTGAGGAAGGCGGTGAATCCCAGGCAGAGCTGGGCGATGAGAAGCGACAGCATAAGGATGGCGGGACGCCGGATGGCCTCGATTTGCGAATAGACGCTGAGCGCGCGCACCGCCGTCCAGGCCAGGACAAAGGAAACCACAACTGCGTTCAGAACGTGCGGCCCCCAGCTCAGCCCGTGATGGCGGAACATGGCCCCGAGAATCAGTTGTACGTACAAAACAAAGATCGATAGCAGGCAAAGGAAGAACAGGCTGGGCTTTTTCTGATCGAACTCGACGCGGGGCTGCTCTTCGACCCACTTTTGTCCGGTGAACAGGGCCATGGCGACGGCGATGCAGAAGAATGTCTGCGCCAGCGCGGCGTGTGCGGAAGAGACGGCGGGCGGTAAATAAAAAAGAACGGTGATGCCGCCGAGAATCCCTTGGGCGATCACGGTAATCAGGGCAGCAAAGCCCAGAATCCGCATCCAGCGTCTTTTCTCGATGCGCCACGTCCAGATGGCCAGGATGATGGTCAGCAGGCCTGCGACTTGGGCGATCATGCGATGCGTGTGCTCGAATCTGACCCCGCCAACCAGCTTCGGAATCTTGTACAACGAGCCGAACGACGTGGGCCAATCCGGAACCGAAAGCCCGGCGTCGTTGCTGGTGACGAGGGCTCCGGCGATGATCAGCAGGAAAGTCCAGCAGGCGAGAACGACAGCGAAACGGTGATGTCGCCGATTATAAGATTGCGCGATGGCTTTCAGAGTGGCGCCCCTTGGGTCTTGGAATCTGACAAAGGTCGATTGCTGAGGTCGAGGTCTGGCCAGCTGTCCCGAGGGCTTACGGCCCTCGGGACCCGGCGGGCGAGACGCCCTCCGGGACAGCCGCCGAGACGGCGGCGCTACAAACGGAGCAAGTCACACAAGAGAACGGGGCCTGCTCCGTCCAACCTCATAGTTTAACAAACCGCGAGACTATTCGCCGCCCGCCTTGAAGCTCTGATCGACCGTCTTGGTTTCTTTGGCAGCGACTGTGACCTTCTGGTCCTGCTCGCCCAGTTTTTCCTGGACGAAGGCGATCGTGTAGGCGCCCGGCGGCAGTCCCTTGATCTCGTACTTGCCGTCTTTCGCGGTGACCGCGAAGAACGGGTTCTTCACCACGTTCACGTACATCTTCATCCACGGGTGCTGGTTGCACTTGACCGGCAGCATGATTTCTTCGCGGGCGAAGTTCTTCTGGATGTCAGGCGAAGAGGGCGGCTGCGATTCGTTCCACTCGCGATTGTCTTTGGGAGTGGGATGAATGTTGTGCGTGGTGGGATCGGCATTCTTGATGTCGACGGTCTGGCCGGCCATCACGCCGAGCACATGAGGATGATACTGGCAACCCTTCTGCTCAAGCGTGACCGGAGCCGAAGGAACGTCGAAGGTGCGGTTGCCGAGGCCGTCTTTCACATAGACGAATACGTTGGCCAGGTCGCCATTGGAGACGACGAGATTCTCGGCTTCGTTGACGCCCTTGCAGCCAGGATCCTGGCTCATATCGATCTTTGCCGGTTTGGGAGCGGTGCCGTCGAATTTCACGGTGCCGTTGATAGTCGCGACCGTAGCGGGATCAATAGGAGTAGCGGCTGGTTGCGCCGGCTGCTCCGCCGCATTGTTGTTCGACTGCTCGGTATTTTCTTTCTTGCTGCAGGCCGCCAGCGCCAGCAGCGCGCAAAGTGCCAGCATGCTGACGAAGAGGGTCCAAGTGTTTTTCTTATTCATGATGTCGCCCTTTCTGGAATGTGCACTGCCGTTCGTTTTCATTTGAGGGAGCCGAATCAAACTGACGGCGACCCGACGAATCTCTGTTTGCGGGAATTCTACCGCGAACCTCCGCTGGCCGCAGGGTGCGAGACCACGGCGGCTTGTTTTCGATTGCCCGCCGGTTTCACGGAGGCGGTCTTGGCTTTGGGCATGGAGGCCGCGACGCGACGCTGCTCCTCCGGCGTGAGCTGGAAAATGTAGTCGGTCAGCAGCTTTCGGTGATCTCCCTGATAGCCATTGAAGGTCGGCGGAGTAGGCCCGGCGAATACCCACCGGTTGTCCACTTCCTTAAATAAGCCAGAGGGCATCGAGGTGCCCGGGCTCACGGCTTGCGGATCGGTGATCCAACGCTCGACCCAATCCGGCTTCAGGCGTTCTTTGGCCAGCAGGAAGTTGGGAGCCGTGGCGATCTTGTCGTGATTTGGGTCGCCAGTGGCGTGACACTTCAAGCACGGCGCAGCGGTGCTCGAAAACAGGCTGCGGGCCATGTCGTTCTCTTTGGCCGTGAGCGTCGGCACCTGCTCCGGAATGTAGGGCATCGGCTGCTGCGACAGGGCCTGGAAGAAGCGGACAAGCTTGCGCAGTTCGTTGTCGGAGAAGGAGAACGTGGGCATGCGCACCTTCAAATACGGGCGCACGCCGTCGCGGTTCGTGTCGGTTGTGCTCAAAGCCGGGTTCGAGAGGAATTTGCGCAGCCACTCAGGATCGACGCGGGCGCCTTCGGTCAGCAGCTTGGGCGGCAACTGCTCCTGCAGATCCTGATATTGCTTCAATCCCATCAAGACGGTTTGCTGGCCGGGGATGAACTGGTGGCATCCCATGCAATTGTATTTTTTGACGACCCACCAGCCCTCTTGAATGTCGTGGCGAGCGTCTCCGGGCTTGTATTGATAGCTGGCGGGCAGGGAAGTCTCCTGGCTGCCCATGAGGAACGTCGTGATGTCGAGCACCTGTTCCTTGGTCAGATGAACGTTGGGCATACGCAGGGCTTCGGTGGGACTCTTGATCATGCCCTGGTCGTACACTTCCGGCTCAGCCAGTTTGTGCTCGAAGAATCCTTTGTGGTCGTACCAAGGCTTGGTTGCGGGACCATCGGGCAGGCGGGCCAGATCCTCTTTGTTCTTGATGGGCTCCGCGTCTTTGCCGCCGCGCTGCGCGGCTTCGGTGAAGAGCGCGAAGTCAAGCCGCTCGATGGGCTTGCTGCCCTCGAAGGTGAGTTCGGTGCCGATGCGGCCTTCATCTTCCATGCCGGCGATCTCATGGCAGCCCGCGCAGCCGAACTGGCGAACCCATTTTTTGCCTTCCGCTTTTAAAGAGGGATCGTCCATAAAAGAAGCGTCGGCGTACGACGACGGATCCTTCTTCTTCTGCGTCATGAGATAGGTAGCAATGTCTTCCGCATCCTCAGGACTCAGGCGCAGGCTGGGCATCACGGTCATGTTCTGCACTTGCAGTTCGTGGCCATCGTTGGGACATTTGCTGTGTTCGAGATCGAACTGGTAGGGAAGTCCCTTCTTGGCGTAATCCTCGGGGCCGATATCTTTCTTCTCATACGGACAATACGGCCGCGTGCGCTGGCGCGCGTTGTGAATCCAGCGCACAAGATAATCGTAGTTGGCCTTCTCGCCGACGCGGGTGAGATTGGCAGCGAACGTTCCACCCTGCATTTGGTCGCCTTCGCCGATGGAGTGGCAGGCGAGGCATCCGCGAGTCTCGAATAATTCTTTGCCGTGCGCGGCGCTGCCGGGCTTGTGCTTGGGAAGCGGATCGGTGAGGCCGGATTGCCAGATGAAGGCCGAGATGGCTTGAATCTGATGATCGCTCAGGCGGAAATTCGGCATCTTCGTCGTCGGTCGAAAATCGGTCGGCTTCTTGAGCCAGACGGGAATCCAGTTCTTGTTTAATTTGAGCCGGACGTCTTTCAGATTCGGCCCGATTTTCTTCATGTCCTGCATCAAGCTATGGGACTGAAAATCGAGCTGCTGCAGGCGGCCATCGAGCTTGCTGTTGGCCACTTTGAGGTCGACCGCTTGAAGGTTGAGCTTATTGGCTTCCTCATTGGACTCAGCGGCGTCGGCCTGCTTCATCAGATAGGCGCTTTGCTTCAGATTCGTCTTCTTCTGATTTTCGATTTGCTTAATCTGCTGTCCGATGGCATTCAGGTCTTCGGGCTCAGGGTCGTAGCCTTCATAGCGGTGGCAGCCGTTGCAGCCTTTTTGCCGGAAGAGATCTTTGCCGTTGTTGATGGTCTGAAACTGCACGTCGCCGCTGACCAGCACCATGTCGGCCGCGTGGCAGGTCTGGCACCCCGCCTGGGAGTTTTCCTTGGGATAGAGCGGCCACAGCCAGTGCTCGTAGTTTCCATGAGCCTTCACGATGCTGGTGGTGGCGCGGCCGTTGCCCTGGTGACACGGGGAGCAACCGAACTTTTCGGGATCGTGAATCTGCAGAAGTTCCGGGTCGGGGTGGCTGGTAAAGGCGCTCGCGTATTCGTCAGGCTTCTTGGCGCCCTTTTCCTCCATTGATACGGCCGTGATCCTGAGCGGCTCGCGAGTATTCATGTGGCAGGATTCGCAACGATCGACGATGTTGGCTTCGGCGACGTTGATCTGCACGATCGCCGGATCCCATTCTGTGGCGCGCTTCTTCAGTCCATCGATTTGGTGCGGAGTGAGATCGACGAGGTGATCGGAGATGTAACCGTCGATCTTCGCTCTGGCCTGGGTGACGGGTTTGAGCACGTCGCCAAGTTCGAGGCTGAGCTTGGTTTTTTCGTCGCGAATGCCGTTATACGTTTCCTCCAGCTCGGGGAAGGTGAATTGTTTCCGGCTGCCGTCAGGGAAGACGACCGTGGCCTGCCGCGCCTTGTAGGCGTCAATTTCTTTTTGCTTGCTGGCTTTCGCCGAAGCGCTGCTGCTGGTTTCCCATTCGTAGGTCAGGGCGTTGACGTAGGCGCGGCGGTCGGTGAATACGCTTTGCACCGCGAGCAGGCGGGCGCTGGCGTCGTCCAGCTTGGCGCGGACTTCTGTTGCCTGCGCTTGCGTGCTGTGGCTCGCGTTCTCATAGGCCTGTTTCAGCGCGACGTAGTCAGGACTCTGCTCCACGTCTTTTTCCGACTTCGTGGATTTGGAGCGGGCCGTGTTCAGAAACGCGGTGTAGCGCTCCTTCCACTGATCCTGGAAGGCTTTCCACGGACGCTGTCCCCAGGCCTCGTCCCACAACGCCCAGAACAGCGTGGCGATGAGGAGGATGGTCGCGATGACGTAATGGGCAGCATACGACTTGCTGGTGATCGGGTCCTGCTCGGGGATAGGTTTGTCAGGCACCAGTTCCTCCGGATCTAATTCCTGCTGTCATTCCAAGCCTTGCTTGTCATTCCGAGCGAAGCGAGGAATCCCTACCTAACCCCGACTGATTCGTGAGTAGGGATCCTTCGCCGCCATCGATCCGCTGCGCGCATCGACGGCTCCGCTCAGGACAACAGGTCATATGTTGAACCACGGCGTAATCCACACGTACTTGATGTGCCACAACAGGCGCAGCCCCATCTTCATGGGCAGTGCGACCATGGTGAGCAACAGGAACTGCGTTATAGAAAATTGCAGCAGGCTCATGCGTTTGAAATCTTTGGCCATGCCGCGGCGGAACAGCGAATACACCAGTCCGCCGCCAATCACGTAATATCCGCCGACGACGATGGCACCGAAGACTCCCTTCGCCCAGTTGGAGGTAATGGGACCACCCAGCCAGCGCGGGATTTCGTCCGGCAAGTCACGGTTCACCTCGTAGATGAGGCGGTTGTGGTCCCAGGTCTGGCCCGGCCAGAACCATTGCCAACCGGGGCCGCGAATAAACGTGCCAATGAGGATCATCGCGACCCACAGAATGATGAAGCCGAAAAGAAAAGTAGAGATCGAGAACTTCCGTTGCTTCCAGGTGTAGTAGCCGCTGCCCAGCGGGTTGGTGTCGATGTAAGGAATGACCATCAGGCCGATGATGATCATGGTCGGCATGACCACGCCGGCGATCCACGGATCGAAATAGACGAGCATCTCCTGCAGGCCAAGAAAGTACCACGGGGCCTTGGCAGGATTCATGGTCAGGTTCGGATTGGCAGGCTCTTCGAGCGGGGCGTTCAGCGAGATCGACCACACCATCAGAATGATGGTGACGATGATGGCCGCGAGAAATTCAATGCGCAGCAGAAACGGCCAGACGTGGACTTCTTTTTGCCATCCTTGCTTGAAGGGCCAGGTCTTGCGATGGTGCGTCTTGGCCATGGCGCGATCGGCTTCGAGTTGCGCGATGAGCTGATCGTTGGCGTGCGCCTGCTTCCATGCGAGATAGATGAAGAAGGCAAGCAGCGGAATCAGCCCCACGATAGGGACGTTGTCAGGCGCAGAGCAGATTTCCCAGAGTTGTCGCCAATCCATAAGTCCTCCTACACCCACTCAGTGTGGCGCGGGCACTCTGTGTGGCGCGGGCACTCTTGCCCGCGAAATGCCTGCGTCACACCCAGCCTCAAGGGCTACATAAGATCTCAAGCACGCGGGCAGGAGTGCCCGCGCCACATCAGCACCGTCATTCTCCCGCGGCTTTCGGCCCTCTCCGCGGCTTGTCGGCTTCTTCGGTCAGCATGACTGGAGCCGGACCTGAGATGCCGCCGTCTTTTCTTACGCGCCAGAAATGCACAATCATCAACACCGACGCCACGATCGGAATTCCTATGCAGTGCCAGATGTAGGACCGCAACAACGCGTTCGCGTCGACGATCGAGCCGCCGAGCAACCCGAACCGTACATCGTTGTAAGGCGTCATCCCGAGCATCGAACCGAAAGGACCTTCATGCCCCAGCAGCGGAGTCGCGCGCGCCATGTTCGTACCCACCGTGACCGCCCAGAATCCGAGCTGATCGTCGGGCAATAGATACCCGGTGAATGAGAGCAGCAGCGTGAACACCAGCAGCAGCACGCCGATGTTCCAGTTGAATTCGCGCGGTTTTTTATAGGAGCCGGTGAGAAACACTCGGAACATGTGCAGCCAGACGGCGATCACCATCAGGTGAGCAGCCCAGCGATGCATGTTGCGGAGAATTTTTCCGAACGGCACGTCGTGCTCCAGATAGAGCACATCGCGGAAGGCCTGCACCTTGGTCGGGTGGTAATAGAACATCAGCAGCACGCCGGTGTAGGTGAGGATGATGAACAGGTAAAACGTGATCCCGCCCATGCCCCAGGTGTAGCTGTAGCGCACGGCATCGCGGTTGATCTTGGCCGGATGCAGGTGCAGGAACACGTTGGAAAGCACGCCCAGCGCGCGGTTGCGGGGCGTGTCGTCGTGCTTGTGGCGGAAGATCGAGGTGTAGACCTGGGTCTTGGTGGGATCCTTCAGGCCTTCGATCTGTTCTTTCGCCTTGGTCGGAATATCAGTTTTGATCGCATGAATGTCGTCTTTGACTCCGGTAGTTACTTTTTCGAGGAGTCCGACTTTGGCGCCGTTTTTTCCGTTACCGCCAGTACCGCCGTTCGGGTTGTTTTCGTCAGCCATAAGAGTCCTGGTCTTGCGTAGCGCCGTTCTAAGTAGCGTCGATCTTCGTAACGCCGTTTTCGTAGCGCCGGCGTCCCGCCGGCTGTCGCGAGCGCATCTTGCCCTCGCGCTCGCGGGCAAAAGTGCCCGCGCCACGTCTAAACTCCGGTCAAGAAAGCTCCGGGATCGTTGAAGTGCGACGGTTGCCCTTTGGGCCACTGGTACAACTTCGACACATCCACCTGAATCTCCCCGTCGGGCGCGAGTTCGAGGTGGGCGCGGTCCATGGGGCGCGGCGCCGGACCTTCGAAGTTGATGCCTTCGCTGTCGTAACCGCTGCCGTGGCAGGGACACTTGAATTTATTTTCGCTGGGCTTCCAGTCGGGAGTGCAGCCCAGATGGGTGCAGCGGGCGTAGATCACGAAAAGACGGTCGGGAGTGCGATCCACCCAGATGCGGTATTTCTGCTGAAACTTGGTATCGACGCCGAGAGCGAACTCCGAGGGATATCCGATTTTGAAAACGGAGTTGGGCTCGAACAGCGTGCGGGGCAGGAAGAAGCGAAAGAAGGCCAGAAACCAGGCCGTCAGGAAGCCGGTGACCATGGTCCAGACAAAGCGGCGGCGATGGCGATCAATGTCGGTAGAGGGTGCGGTTCCGCCCACGCCGGCGGCTGCGGCCGCTTTCGAGGTTCCCACCGCTGGCGTGCCCACATATTTCGTGGCATCGACTGCGGGACTGGCCGGCTTCTTGGCCGCTTCCGGATTCGGATTGACCTTATCGGTCTCCAACTCCGCCATGAGTCTCCTCCTCTGCCTCTTTGTCTGACTGGGGCCCTAATCTAATCCGGCAGCGGTCGCGTACTGCGGTGCTGCCAACTTCCTCCCAATGCTACGAACTGGCACCAATGATGGAACTTGCTCTTCCAGCGCTTGTTGAACAATCTGCCCCAAGGCATGAATAAACTTTGGAGAATCATTCAGTCCGGCGGACATTTCGAATTGCATGATCCCCAGTTGATGCGCTTCGTGGCGGGCCTCGTGATCGATCTCGCCCAGCGTCTCTACGTGGTCGGAGACGAAAGCAACCGGAACCACGCAGACTTCGCGCACCCGTTCAGCCGATAACGCTTTCACTGTGTGATGCAGGGAAGGCTGCAACCATTTGCTTGCGCCTACCTTGCTCTGATAGCAAAGGCGGTGCGGGTTGGGCCATCCGGCCCGTTTAGTCAGCAGCTGTACCGTTTCCTCGATCTGGCGCTGATAAGGATCCCCTTTCTCAATGACCGACATAGGGACGCTGTGCGCGCTAAAGACGATCTCCGTGCGTCGAGGATCCGGAAACCGCGAGAGAGCTTCATTGACCTTTTCGGCCAGCGCATCGAGATACGCCGGATGCCGATAAAACGTCTCCACGCAATGCACCGGCAGGTCTTCGTGGAAATGCCTTTGCCATTCGTTCAGGCTGGACCCGGTGGTGGTGGAGGAATATTGCGGATAAAGCGGAAGAAGCACGATCTCATCGCACTGAGCGAAACCCAACTGCGCGACGGCTTCGCTTGTAAATGGATGCCAGTAGCGCATGGCGATGAAGCAGTGGGCATCGATGTTCTGGCTGCGCAACTCGCGTTCCAGGGCGCGTGCCTGCCGCTCAGTGTTGGGGCGAATTGGAGATCCGCCGCCGATCGTAGCGTAGTGATGCTGCACTTTGCGGGAACGCGTAGTTGAGATCAGCTTGGCGAGCGGTTTGCGTCCGATGCGCGCGAACGGAAAATCAATAATATCGGGATCGCAAAAGAGGTTATACAAAAACGGTTCGATCGCTTCCAGCGTGTCGGGTCCCCCGAGCTGAAATAGAACTATCCCTACACGCCGGTTTGTGCGCGTCATTCCCCAGAACCCCAGAACGCTGAGAAATTTACTCCGAACCGAGCGCGCGAGTCAATGGGCCGAGCCGGAAAAGACAAAGAATTTGCCGAGCCCGGCAACGATTGCAAAAACTTCGGCGTTCAAGGCAAGCTGTTAACGCATGCCCGAACTGCCTGACATTACGGCGTATATCACCGCGCTCGAACCGCGCATCGTTGGCCAGAAGCTGGAGCGCGTGCGCTTGGGAAGTCCGTTTCTACTGCGGACGGTGCAGCCTCCGCTTGCCAGCACGGAAGGGCGCGCAGTGCAAAAGCTGTGCAGAATCGGCAAGCGCATTGCCATCGGTGTGGAAGGCGATTTGTGGCTCGTGCTGCACTTGATGATTGCCGGACGCCTGCATTGGAAGGCGCGCGACGCGAAGTTGGGAGGACGTCAGAATCTGGCGGCGTTCGATTTTCCCAACGGCTCGCTGACGCTGACGGAAGCGGGAAGCAAGCGGCGAGCCGCGTTGCATGTGATCAGCGGAGAGGACAATCTGGCCGCGCTCGATGCGGGCGGGATCGACGTATTGGTCAGTGACTTGGATTCGTTTCGCGCAGCGCTGACCGCCGAGAACCACACGCTGAAGCGTGCATTGACCGATCCGCGGTTGTTGAGCGGGATTGGCAATGCGTATTCCGACGAAATCCTGCATGCGGCACAACTGTCGCCGATTGCGCAGACCAGCAAGTTAAGAGATGAAGATTGGCAGACACTTTACCATGCGACACAGCAGACGCTGCGCCACTGGATCGACAAATTGTCCGGCGAAGCCTGCCGGGCATTTCCAGAAAAGGTGACCGCCTTTCGTCCGGATATGGCGGTGCATGGGCGCTACGGGCAACCGTGTCCACGATGCGGCGATAAGATTCTGCGCATTCGCTATGCCGACAAAGAGACGAACTATTGCGCGCGCTGTCAGACCGGAGGCAAGATACTTGCCGACCGTAGCCTTTCGCGCCTGCTCGGCTCGGACTGGCCGCGCACGCTGGAAGAGCTCGAAGCTTTGAAGCGGCGCTAAGCCAAGGGCTGCCCTCGAACGTCTCCTCGTCAAAAAGATCGGTGATGGCTCCGTTTGAGGCGGAGGCAAAATCAAAACCACGAGGGACACGAAGTCACACGAAGGAACCCTCGACAATGAATTCCTTCGTGATCCCTAGTGCCCTTCGTGGTTAAGGGTTTTTCCTTCTAGCGCCAAAATTGAGTCACCACCAAAAGGTCCCACCGACTCCTTCAGCGCGATCGACGATTTCGAATACTCTAGGAGTAATTCTGTGCGAACGAAAACCGTGGCAAGAGAACTGCTCAGACGATCTGGGCCGACGGCCCGACTGTGGTATTTTCCATCTCTTCGATCACCGCGTCGGCAAACTGCGATGTTCCCGATTTTCCCCCAATGTCGCGCGTGAGTTTTTCCGGATGCCGATACACGCGCTCCAGCGCATTGCGAATCTGAGTGGAGGCCTCGTGTTCGCCGAGATGCCGCACCATGAGCAGCGCCGAGCGCAACAGAGCAGTGGGATTCGCCAGATTTTTCCCGGCAATATCGGGAGCCGAGCCGTGGACCGCCTCGAAGACGGCGCAGTCATCGCCAAGATTCGCGCTGGGCACAAATCCCAGGCCGCCAACGAAGGCCGCGCATAGATCCGACAGGATATCGCCGTAAAGATTTTCCATGACCAGCATGTCGTACTGGTAAGGATTCAGGACCAGCTGCATGCAGGTGTTGTCGACGATGTGCTCGCCGTATGTGATTTCGGGATATCCCTTCGCCACATCGCGCGCGCAACGTAAAAACAGGCCGTCCGACAACTTCATGATGTTGGCTTTGTGGATGGCGTGGATCTTTTTTCGCTGATTCTTGCGGGCGTATTCAAAGGCGAACTTCGCAATGCGCGTGCAGGCCTTCTCCGTCATAATCTTCAGGCTCTCGACAACGCCGGGCACGACTTCATGCTCGAGTCCGGAGTACAGGCCTTCGGTATTCTCTCGAACGATGATCAGATCGACGTCGGGATAGCGCGTGGGGATGTGCGGCAGATTCCGGATGGGACGGAAGTTCGCGTAGAGCTCGAACTTTTTGCGCAGCGCAACGTTGATGCTGGGAAAGCCGCCACCGACGGGCGTAGTCACCGGCCCCTTCAGTCCGACGTGGGTGCGTTCCAGCGATTCGATCAAGTCCTTGGGGATATATTCGCCGGATTTTTCGTAGGCTTCAGCCCCGACGGCGAAAGTCTCCCACTCGAACTTGACTCCGGTTGCTTCCAGAATGCGCACGGTGGCCTGGGTAACTTCAGGACCGATGCCGTCGCCGGGGATCAGCGTTACTTTATGACTCATCATGATTTCCTAATTCAGTGGCCAGTGATCAGTGTTCAGTGGCCAGAAAGCCTTTTACCTCGAGGAGCGGCTGTGACTGACCACTGCCCACTAGCCACTGCCCACTAAACACTTTTAACTTTCACCAGATCCTTCAACTCATTCATGAATTCTTTGACGTCTTTGAAATCGAGATAGACCGAGGCGAACCGCACGTATGCGACCTTGTCGTAGCGGCGCAGGCGGTTCATGATCAGCTCGCCGAGTTCGCTGGTCTTGCGCTCGCGCTCTGCCGACTCAATGACGAAAGATTCGGCCTCGTTCACAATCTGCTCGAGCTTGCTGATGGGGACCGGGCGCTTCTCGCAGGCGCGCAGTAATCCGTTGAGCACTTTCTGGCGATCGAACTTTTCGCGGCGTCCGTCTTTCTTGACCACCATGTAGGGGATCTCGTCGATGCGCTCGTAGGTGGTGAAGCGCTTGCCGCACTTGAGGCATTCGCGCCGGCGCCGGATGGAATCGGCTTCCTTGCTCTCGCGCGAGTCGACTACCTTGTCATTCTCAAATCCGCAAAAAGGACATTTCATGGCGCTGGGATGGTTCTGACGATAACCTGAAATTGTAACAGTTGAAGCGGTTTACGGAGTCTAGCGATCCATGTAGGGGCGAACGCAGCCAGCCCCGAGCAGAGTTCATGTAGGGGCGGACGCATGTCCGCCCCGCGACCCTGAGCGAAGCGAAGGGGAGCGTGTCGCAGCCTCAGGTCGGCGAGAATGCCGTCAGAACAAAACGGCAAAGCGAGCGTCTCGGCGGGAGCGTGCCGCCAGAATAAAACGGCGCCCGCACCCCCTGCGGTGCAAGCGCCAGTTTTTCTTCCTGCCCTCCTGGTGACGGAAGGCTTGAAGTCCGCGATCCCCGAAAATGGAAAGTCCACTTGCGGCGGGGATCTGGACAGATTTTGCAATCCCATGCGCCCCGATTTGTCATCCCGATGTCAGCATTTTGTAAAAGTCAGAAGAATTGTTCGCCGCGTAGCAGTTGACTCTGGGGCGTCAGCGGAATTCTCGGCGTTCTCTCCGGTAAAAGAGCTTCAACGCAGACGCTCGCCGAGGATCCGCAGAGATCGCTGGGGAATTCCGAGGGAGAAGAGCCGTTGGCTCTCTAAACCACGAAATACTTCGCGCCGGGATGATGCACCACGATGGCCGAGGTCGACTGCTCCGGCTCGAGCAGGAATCCGGAGGTCAGACGCACGCCGACATTTTCTTCCGGCTTGAGAAGTGTGAATAACTTTGTCTGGTCCTCGAGGTTCGGGCACGCCGGATAGCCGAAGGAATAACGGGAGCCGCGATATTTCTGATGGAAGAGGTCACGGATTTCCGGCGCGTCTTCTCCAGCAATGCCCAACTCCTCGCGCATTTTCTTGTGATGAAGTTCCGCCAGCGCCTCGGCGGTTTCGACGCTGAGGCCGTGCAGATAAAGATATTTTGTGTACTCTCCGCCCTCGAACAGGTGCTGCGTTTCGACGCTGGCCTTGGGCCCGATGGTCACGAGCGACAGCCCGATGACATCCATTTTTCCGGAAGACTTAGGAGTGAAAAAATCAGAAATCGCCAGACGGCGACCTTCGCGCTGCCGCGGGAAGGTGAAGCGCAGTAACTCACTACCCGTAGTGCCGGCGCCCCGCCGGCTGTCGCGGAGGCGTCCCGCCCCCGCACCCGCCGGCTCGTAAACGATGACATCGTTGCCATCACTCTGCGCCGGGAAATATCCATACACAACCGCCGGGGCGAACAGATCCGACTCAATGACCTCTTCTTCCAGCTTCGTGAGAATGGGCCTGAACTTCGCATCGACCAGCCGCACATAGTCCGACTGCGAAGCGGTTTTCAACTGCCACTGATTCTTGAACAACGCGGTCTCGTTGATGTAGCGAAAGACTTCGCGCAGATCGTAATCCTTGCGCACGCGCACGCCCCAAAACGGCGGCACTGGGATGTTCGGAGCGTCGGTCACGACAGGGCTGCGCTCGGCGAATACCGGGCCGGTTTCTTCATCGACGGCCGCGGCCTTCGCGTATTCCTTTACCGTGCGGCCTTCTCGCAAACGGGCCTCGTGAGCCCCGTCGGATGTGGCCAGGTCCTCCATGATGTGCAGGCCGGCAAACGCGTCGTCGGCGTAGAAGACGCCATTAGCGTATTCACGGCGCAGATCGTCTTCGACATACTTGCGCGTCAGCGCGGCGCCGCCGCAGATCACGGGAAATTCGAGCTTCTGCCGCTCGAGATCCTGAATGACATATTTCATCTCAAGCGTCGACTTCACCAGAAGACCGCTGAGTCCGATGGCGTCGGCTTGATGTTCCTGCGCCGCGCGGATGATCGAGTCGCCCGGCTGCTTGATGCCGAGATTGATCACCTGGAATCCGTTGTTCGACAAAATGATGTCGACCAGATTCTTGCCGATGTCGTGCACGTCGCCCTTCACGGTGGCAAGAACGATGGTGCCTTTCTTCGAGCCGGCCTTCTTCTCCATCTTCGGCTCGAGATAGGCAACCGCCTGCTTCATCACTCCGGCGGAATCGAGCACGGACGGCAGTTGCATTTTGCGCGCGCCGAACAAGTCGCCGACGGTTTTCATGCCGTCGAGCAGAACGGTGTTGATCAGTTCCAGCGGGGAATAGCTCGTCAGCGCATCTTCGAGTAAAGCTTCCAGCGATTTTTTATTTAAGCCCTCGCCCACCGATTTTTCGCCGTTGATGATGGCGAACTTCAGCTTGTCTTCCACCGAAAGCGTGTCCACATGCGCGGTGGTCGACGCCGCGGGCTTGCCCTTCATGCCGGCGAAGTGCGCCATGTAAACCTGCAGCGGGTCGCCGGCCGAGTTGTTGCGGAAGATAAGTTTCCGTGCCAGATCCACTTCTTCCTGCGGAATCTTGTACAGCGGATAAATCTTTGTGTAGTTGACGATGGCCATGTCGAGGCCATGATCGACCGCCTCGTGCATGAAAACGGAATTGAGCACGCGCCGCGGGTAGGCATCGAGGCCGAAAGAAATGTTGCTGACGCCGAGAATCGTTTTGACCGAAGGCAGTTCTTTCTTGATCCGCTCGACCGCTTTCAGCGTTTCAATTCCGGCCGTGCGGTACTCCTCCTGGCCAGTCGAAATAGGCAGGGTTAAGGCGTCGAAGATCAGGTCGGTCGGATCGAGCCCGTACTTCTTGACCGCCAGATCGTGAATGCGGTGGGCGATCGCAACTTTCTTGTCGGCCGTGAGGGCCATGCCATCTTCGTCGATGGTCAGCGCGATCACGGCAGCGCCGTAGCGCTTGGCCATGGGCAGGACCTTCGACGTGCGCTTCTCGCCGTCTTCCAGATTGATGGAGTTGATGATGGTGCGGCCGGGTATGCGCTTCAGCGCTTCCTCCACCACATCGGCCTCGGTGGAATCGACGAGGATCGGCGCAGGGACGCGCGTCGCGATCTTTTCGAGAATCGAGGTGATGTATCCCTTTTCGTCCTCGCCGACAATGGCGCAGCACAGGTCGAGCATGTGCGAGCCGTCGTTAACGAGTTTCTTGGCGAGGGCGAGGATCTCGTCGTATTTCTTGCCTTGCACCAGCTTGCGGAAATGTTCCACCCGCGTGGTCGTGTTCATTTCCTCGGCGACGATGAGCGGTTTGGGCTCAAGGTCGAGAGGAACGGTGGTGTAGGCGCTCGAGGCGGCGCCAGTGCGCTTCACGTCGCGCTTCGCAGGCTCCACGCCAGAAACCGCGTCCACCACGGCTTTCAGGTGCTCGGGAGTCGTACCGCAGCATCCACCGACGATACGCACACCGTAATCCTGAACGAAGTGCTTGTGATAGTCGGCGAGTTCCTGCGGCGAAAGTTTGTAGACGGCGTGGCCGCCGACGTTCTGCGGGAGACCGGCATTCGGCAGAACCGAAACTTCCTTGGTGGAGTTCAGCGCCAAGTAGCGGACTGCATCGTTCATCTCCTTCGGTCCGGTGGCGCAATTCAGGCCGATAGCATCGACCTCGAACGGTTCAAGCGCCGTGAGCGCGGCCCCGATCTCGGTGCCGAGCAGCATGGTTCCAGATTCCTGAAGCGTGACTTGCACCGTCACAGGCAACCGCTTGCCCGCTTTGCGCATGGCTTCAAGTACGCCGATGGCGGCAATCTTGGCCTGCAGCAGATCCTGCGCGGTCTCGATAAGGAGCACGTCGACTCCGCCTTCGATCAAGGCTGCTGCTTGTTCTTCATACGACGCGACCATGGCGTCGAACGTGATGTGCCCGAGCGACGGAAGCTTGGTGGTAGGTCCCAGCGAACCAGCGACGAAGCGAGGCTTGTCTTTCGTAGAAAATTGTTGCGCGACTTCTTTGGCCAGCTGGGCAGCTCTTACGTTGATTTCGCGCACGCGATCGCGCAGATCGAATTCACCGAGAACGATCGACGATCCGCCAAAGGTATCGGTCTCGACAATGTCGCATCCCACGCGGAAGAAATCCGCATGGATGTCGCGGATGATGTCGGGACGGCTGAGCACCAGTACCTCGCTGCAGTTTTCTTTTCCCCAGAAATCGTCCAGAGTGGGATTGCGCTTCTGGATGTTGGTGCCCATCGCGCCGTCGTAGACGACGACACGTTCTTTCACGAGTTGTAGGAAGTCAGTCATGAAAATCGTGGTTAGTCGCTGGTCGTTTGTCGTTCGTTTCTCGGTTCCGGCAGATACGGGTTGGCCAAGGACCAACGACTATCGACTACCGACCATCCCGATGCACAAACGCCGGTCGCGATGGACCGGCGTGAAGATCGAACCTGGAACTTATCTCTAAGCTTAGCTCCCCGGCACCATTTCTGCCGGCGCCCCGCCGTTCACGTCGGCCCGATTGAATACCACATTCGCTCCCATGTGTGCTGGCCGGGGGGCCAGCATTTGCTCCTTGCGGTAGACAAGATTGGAAGCGTTGAACGTCGCCAGTTCGAATCCGTGACCGTGCGTAATGGCGTCGGTGGGGCAAGCCTCGACACAGTATCCGCAAAAAATGCAGCGGTTGTAGTCGATGTTGTAAACCTTGGCATAGCGCTCGGCGCCGCTGACGCGGTTGTCGCAGTATTCTCCGCAGCCTCGATGTAAATGCAATTCGACGGACAGTTGGCCGCGCACAGGAAGCAGGCGACACATTTTTCCAGCCCGTTCTCGTCGCGCTGCAGCACGTGCGCGCCGCGGAAGCGGGCCTCAATCCGCGCCCCGCGCAGGGGACCTTTGCCGTCGGGATAATTTTCGACGATCGTCGGCTGGAACATCTCCATGAAGGTGATGCTCATGCCCTTGGCGATGGCGGCGATATTTTTCAGAACTGGCATGCTCAATCAGTATACCGAATTCGATGCTAAATCGTCCGCAGCGCACTCGCGTAGAGAATGACAGTGAGCAGCGCCTATTTGGACGGAGCGGCGCTTTTCGACGGCGGAGTGGACGGTGGATGCTCCGGCACCGGTACCGCGCTTTCCAGCCACGCCGTGTACCAGAGATCGAGCAGCATCTGCGATCCGGCGGCCAGGCGGTGCGCGGTGAAGTCGAAGGCCTCAGGAGAACCTTTGCCGTTGAACCCGCCCGCTTTTTCGAGAGCGTAAACATTTTCCACCAGCGCGTGCGATTTTCGCAGATAAGCCATATAGTCGGCGAAAGGATCATTGAGGTGCTCGGGAGCCTTCACGAAAGCGGCAAAATCTTTTTCCTTGAGATTCGCGGCCACGTACACGCTTTCAAACTGCGCGTGGATATGGTGCTCGGTGGTATATCCGTTGGGATTGGGGCCGACCCATCCGTTGTACTGAATGGTCGTGTGCAGCGGCTGCGAGCCGTCGGCGACATAGTGGCCGAGCCATCCCGCATAGAAGATGATCGCCTGCTGCACGGCGGCGGTCGGTTGATGCGCGGCGCGCTGCTGGCGATATTCGCGAAAAGCCGCCTTGAGCCTGCCGTAGACTTCCGCAGTGATGTAAGGCTGCAGGCCGACGCGCTCGGGAAGGTAGTCATCCGGATGGTCGGTGGTCGCCGCGCGCTTCTCATACAGCTTGCGATAGAACTCGTAGCGTCCCGGCGGCAGCGGGTCGAGCCAGGCGACGCGCTCGAGGTCGATGAAGTGATCGGGCTCCTGCGCATTTTTCAGCGCAAATTCCGAAGGACTGCGCCAGCGGTCGGGCTCCGGCCCCAGATAGGCGATCTCGACCACGGCCTGCCGCAGAAACAGAGGCATGCTCACCGGAACCTTCTGCGCGGCGACTCGATTGATGTAGGTGTGTCCCTCATTGCCCCAGGCAAGGGCGAAATCGGATTGCAACAAAACGAGGCCGATCAGCACCACGCTGACCAGCCTCTGTGAAGACAATTGCATTCGCATGTCCTTCAGGATGCGCCCCCCGCTAGAACATCAGGTGCATCTGGAGCTGCAGGAAGCGCGGGCTGCCAATCGTGTGCTGGATGACGCCCAAGCTACCTTGCGGGGGAATCGATGGCGGACCCGCGAAATTGGGAAAGAAGGTCACGTTGTTGTTCGGAGTGTCGAAATCGGGATGGTTGAAAATATTGAACGCATCGGCTTCAAACTTCAGCTGGTAGCGCTCTTTGAATAGGAACTGCTTGGCCAAGCTCATGTCGAAGCGCACCTGGAATGGGCCTCGAAAACCGTTCCGGCCTGTATTTCCATAGAGGGATTCATAGAGATCGCAACCGCTGCTGTCGCAAGAGGGAACCCCGTTGGTCCCCGGAGCTACGAACTGGGGCGCGAAATCCGCGGAATTGAGCTTACAAATCTTTGTCGAAAATCCCTGGCAATTAGCGCCAGGGTGTGCTGCCTGTGAGGGAGTTACGCCCGGTACCAGCGGCACAATGGGGTTTCCAATATAGTTGCTGGTGCCGTAGTACAGACTCGCCACCGAGCCCGAAAAGTCATAAACGCTGTAGGGCTGCCCGCTTTGAGCGACCGTCTGGCCACCAATCGTCCAGCCGTTGGTCACGTAGCCCAACGCCCCACTTTCCACGATCTTCGGAATCGTATAGCTGTAGTTGACCAGAAAGACGTGGGTCTGATCGAAATCCGAGGAGGCATAGTTGGCTCGCGGAGTAAGGGGGTTGTTCCCGGTGAAAAAGAGCCCCAAGCCGCTCTGCTCGTCAAGCGCATGAGACCAGGTGTAAGACGAGGTGAATTGCAGGCCGTTGGACAGGCGCTTGTGGACCTGGAGCTGCAACGCATTGAAGTTCGAGGTGCCCTCCGCCTTATAGGACACCGAGTTCATGTCGTAGCCGGGATACGGTACGCGAATCGGCGCATTGCCCGCGAATTCGTTCGTAAAGACCGGCTCGTTATCCAGGAACAGCGGGCTGGTACCTCCGTAGGAAGTAGTCTGCCCGTTCACCACATTCGTCGACGTGGCGATGAGTGGTTGGTTGAAGGGAATGGGCAGCACCAAATGGGTACCGTGATTGCCGACGTAACCGACTTCGAACATCCAGCTGTTGGAGGCCTGATACTGAAGGTCGAGTGTCCAGTTCTGCGTGTAAGGCAGTTTGTTATGGATATCGTAACCGCCAAACAGGAAAGGACCGTAAAGATTGCCAGACGGCCAGCATCCCGGAAAACCGCAAGCAGTCTGCTCCAGGTTGGGCAGGTAGGAAAGGAAGGCTGCTCCCGTGGCTGGCGGCGGCGGCGGCAGAGTCGTGCCGAACGGCTGCGACAGCGTCGCGCCCTGTGCGACCGAGATCGGTTGGACGAACGGAGGCGCGAGCGTAACGCCGAATGGGCCGTTAAATCCCGACCCCGCGCTCGGCGACAGGTAGCTGAAGAACTCTCCGCGATCGTAGTACAGGCCGTACCCTGCGCGCACGGTCATCTTAGACGTAGGAGCCCACGCGATGCCGATGCGCGGCGCGAAGCCCCACTGGTGATTTTTCATGAGCGCATTGCTGGCTCCGGGCGTGGCGCCAGTCTTGTTATTCCCAGCGATTACCAGACCAGAGCCGGTAATTGTGTCAGTCCCTGTGTCGCAAGTGCTCAAAGCCGGGTCCGCCGGCTGTCCCCCGACGGTGCATTGCACGTAGCTGTATTTAGAAGGGTCGAAACCTGTGAGCCGGCCGTATTTCTCCGAGAGCGGCCCGTCAATGTCCCAACGCAACCCGGCCGTTACCGTGATGTTTTTCCTCATCTTAAAGTTGTCGTTAACGTAGGTGCCGACCGTATCGGAGCGGTAATAACGGTGAGCAGAACCAACGAACTCATTGCCGCCATGCAACGTACCTTCTACAAAGTCAAGGAAGGTTTCGAAGTCAAGAGTATCGGTATTCGTGTTGTTATTGAGGATATTGAGCTGGGTGTGGTCCCACGTCGTCCCCACACTCAGGATATGCCTTCCTTTCACCCAACTCGCGGAGGTCCCGTATTCCCATTGATTCTGGATCATGCCACCATCGCCAAAGCTGGTGCTGGGGCCAAACTCCAAACCAGCACTGATCGTAGGGTCCGATGCGGAAATGGAGAAGTCCGGAAAAGTCGCCGAGCCAGGCAGGCTAATGCCCACCGAACTTGCGGTAAATCCTTGGGTCGTGTTGGCATAAGCTCGCAGCCGGGTGAAACCCACATGCTGTTCCCAGGTAAGGTTAGGGGAGAGCACGACGGAGTTCGAGAGGGAAAATACCTGGCTGCCGGCGGAAAGCTGTTGGGCAAATCCGAGCAGCGAGCCGACCGCGCCAAAAGGGTTGTTGGTGGGATTGCTCTGAACGTAATATCTCGCGGACAAGCGATCCTTGGTGCTTACAACATAATCGATGCCGGCGATCCCTTGGTTTACGGTGGCTTGCGTATTGGGGCCTTGCACGATGGCATCGTAGCCCAGCGTGACGGCCTGCGTCGGATTGTACTGTGCGCTTGGTACCAGATACTGCCCGTTGGGAAGTTTGGTATTCAGGATCTGCGAGGCAGCGCTATTGATCTGGCTCGAGGTAATGGTGGTGCCGTAGGTCGCCTGAATCATGTTAATGATGCCCTGCGTACTGCGGTCATCCGTCAAACCCAGAGGGACGGTCACATCTTTGGTGGAAGCCTCCGCATCGGCAATGCGCACTCCCTGATACGATCCAAAGAAGAACAGCTTATCCTTGATAATCGGCCCGCCGATGGTTCCGCCAAAAGCGTTCCGGTTCAGGAAAGGACGAGGCAGAAAAGGCCGGTTGGTGACAGGGTTGATGCCGGCAGCATTGTAGAAATACGGTGTGGCGTTCATATCGCTGTTTTGCCACAGCTCCCATAGGGAACCATGCAGCGCGTTCGTACCAGACTTGGTCAGGACGCTGATGTGCGCGCCGCTGTTGTTGCCCTGTGTGGCGTCGTACTGCGAGGAGTTGACAGCGATCTCCTGAATGGCATCCGGGGGCGGGGTGGGAAGAGCCTGGCCAATGGCTCCATATACCGATGTGCTGGTTTGGATGGTGCCGCCTGCACCGAAGTTCTCGCCGGTGTTGAGCACGAAGCGGTTCTCACCGACCTGGCTGGTGGAATTGCCGTTAAAGAGGTTGTTGGTGCTGACCCCGTTCAAGGCGAAGCTGTTGCTGGTGTCCCGGTTTCCGTTCGCGAAGATGGCCTGATTGCCAAGGCCGGTGTTGGCGCCCCCTCCACCGAGGAAGTCCGCATGAACGCCAGGGCTAAGAATTGCCAGTTGCGTGAAGCTGCCGGTGCCCAGCGGGGTCGTTTCGATGGTTTGCGTATCGACGACATAGCCGATCGTGGTGTCCACCTGGTTCATCAAGGGCACGGCGTTCACTTCCACTGTGGCGCTGATCGAGCCCACCACCAGAGTCGTATCCACTGTGGTCGTACGGTTACCGGACACCAGAATTTTCGTGTGTGTTTCTGTTTTGAAGCCGTCCTTCGTGATGGTGACTCGATAGGTTCCGGCGGGAAGATCCGGAATCACGAAAGCGCCGTTTGCTTTGGTCCGAGCCGCCACTTCGAGGTTGGTCTCGATATTGACCGCTTTCACCGTGGCGTCGGACACGACCGCTCCCGACGGATCAGTCACCGTGCCGGTGATGGCGCCCAAAGTTTGCTGCCCGAACGCGCATGGCGAGAAGGTACTGAAGAACAGAGCAGCTGCGATCGCAAAAAGAAAAACAGAACAACGACTACGAAGGGAACAGCGGGAACCTGCAGAGGTCATGGCGCGACCCTCCTTTGGGTGAAGCGCTCTTATAGCAAAGGCCATGCCAACCTTCAAGGATGTACCGATAATTTTCGATGAATTTTCTTTCAGGTATACAGCAAAAGAATCGCTGCCTTCGCCGGTGGACGCGACTGGGGAGCGATGTGTTCCGTAAGACGGAATGCAGGCAAGGCCCGGGGAGCTATTCTGAGTGCATGGCGGGGAAGACCAGAGAAAAACCAGCGGCGGGAATTGGGCTTTGCGCCAGCTGTGAATTCACGCGGAGAATCCAGTCCGACCGCGGCTCAGTCTTCTATCAGTGCCAGCTCTCGGCCACCAATCCGAAATTTCCCAAATACCCGCGGCTGCCTGTGCTCGCCTGCGATGGATATCGGCTGTTGCGGAATCCGGCCCAATAGCTCTCCGCGCCGAGACTCAGCGGCCAACTTCACTCGATTCCCAGTTCCTTCGCCAGCGCCTTCCATTTGCCATCGACTAGCGCCTTGGTCTTGGTGTCCATCACAATCTCGTCGGGCCACGGGCGCGAGAAGCCTTCGGCCGCCCACTTACGGGTGGCGTCGATTCCCATCTTCGATCCGAAATTCGGCAAGCGGCTGGCGTGATCGAGCGAATCCACCGGGCCCAGCGTGAACTGAATGTCGCGCTCGGGATCGATGTGGTTCGACACTTTCAGCGTCACGTCGGCTATGTCCTGCACGTCGACATCTTCGTCGACCACGATGATGCACTTCGTGAACATGGCTTGCCCCAGCGACCAGATAGCGTTCATCACCTTGCGCGCCTGGCCGGGGTAAGACTTTTTGATCGACACAATCATCAGGTTATGAAAGACGCCTTCGACCGGCATGTTGATGTCGATCAGTTCAGGGATGGTGAGCTTCATGAGCGGGAAGAAGATGCGCTCGACCGCCTTGCCCATGTAAGCGTCTTCCTGCGGAGGCTTGCCGACGATCGTGGTTGCGTAAATCGGATCTTTGCGGTGCGTGATGCAGCTGAGATGGAAGACGGGATAAAGATCTTCGAGCGAATAGAAGCCGGTGTGATCTCCGAAGGGCCCTTCGCTGCGCAGTTCGTCAAGATGGACGTGACCCTCAAGCACAATTTCGCTCGAGGCCGGAACTTCCAGATCAACCGTCTCGCACTTGACCAGATCGACCGGCGCTCCGCGCAGGAAGCCGGCAATCAGATATTCCTCAATCTCCGGCGGCGCCGGAACAATGGCGGAAAATGTCACAGCCGGATCGGTCCCGATGGCGACGGCGACTTCCATCTTTCCCGACGGCCGCTCGCCTTCGGCGAGCACGCTGCCGCCGGAAGTGCGCGCCATGATGTCGACCGCGGCAGATTTTCCTTCGACCGCCGCCCGCATCCGCTCGCGCGCGTGTTCGGCGGCAACTTTCTGGCGCTGCCAGTGCATTCCCGTGGTGCGCTCGTCGTACACCTGCATGCGGTACATGCCCAGGTTACGCTTGCCCGATTTCGGATCGCGCGTCGTGACGCAGGGCAGCGTGATGAAGCGTCCAGCATCCTTCGGCCAGCATTGCAGGATCGGAAAGTTCAGCAGGGAAAAATTGTCGCGCCGAATCACTTCTTTGCACGGACCCGTCGGCACCGTGCGGGGAAAGAACTTGCCCGCTTCAGTCAGCAGGGGGAGCATCTTCAGCTTGTCGAGAAATCCCTGCGGAGACTTCATATCCATGAACATGCGGATGCGGGCGCCGATCTCGTCGTAGGAATTGACTCCCATAGCGAGCTTCATGCGCGCTTCCGAGCCGAATTGATTGATGAGCAACTGCGACCCGGGATAGCCTTTGACGTTCTGAAACAGAAGAGCGGGACCACCGCCGGCTCCGTGCGCATCGCGGCTTTTCGATACGCGGTCGGTAATTTCGGCAATCTCGAGGATCGGATCGGCCTCGGTCTGGATGCGCTTGAGCTGGCCGGCGCGATCAAGGGCGGCGATCCACTGGCGAAGGTCGTCGAAGGGCAAAGGATTCCTCTCAGTGTGACCGACGATTATAAGGGATGGGCCGCGCCGACTTCTTGCCGTGATTCGCCCGGATCAGGGGTCAACGGGGATGAACGCGAATCGTGCAAGACGAGACCGCTTTGTCATCCTGAGCAAAGCGAAGGACCTATGCAATTTGCCCGCAGCGCCAGGAATGCATAGATCTTTCGCTACGCTCGACCGGGAACATGTCAATCACGAGCGATCAACTGGCAAACCGTGTCCTCCACTTGTTTCCGGACCGCCGAGCCCGGATCGATCAGATCGTAATGTCCCGCCCCGGCGATCTCGACGAGAGACACGTCTTCGCTCGGCGAGCGCTTGCGTTTCTCGCGAACATACTCGCGGCTGAATTCAACGGGAACGGTATCGTCAGCAGATCCGTGAATCAGACACTGCCGCGCGTGTGGAATGGAGAGCCGCATGGGATCGGCTTCCTGATAATGCTCGGGTACCTCGCTGGGCGTCCCGTGCAGGAATTCGGCGACGGCGTCGTGACTTAAATGAAGTTGATACGCCTGCTGCAGATCGACCGCTCCCGCGAGCGCGACAACGCGTTTTACGCTCGACTCATGCGCCGCCAGGCAGAGCGCAAGCTGACCTCCAGCCGAGTGCCCCATAACTACGATTCTCTCCCGATCAAGATGTTCGGCGTCCGCGTGCTGCACCAGAAATTGGTAGGCAGCGCGAATATCGGCGAAGGTACCGGGCCAGCCTCCGCCGGCGTTGCCGACGCGCCGGTATTCGAGGTTGGCCGTCGCCAATTCCTTGGCGGTGAGGGCGGCGCACAGATGTCCGGCATGATCCAGATTGTATTTCGCGCGCCAGAAGCCGCCGTGAATGTTGATCACGAGCGGCGACAAACCTTTGCCTTTTCCTTCGCGGACCGGCAGACGCAGATCCAGAAACTGGTTTGGGTCAGATCCATACGCCAGCCGTTTGTCCGCCGGCGGCGGTTGGCGCGAGAGGATGTCGTCAGACATGCGGTGATAATTTTACGTCACCGCTGATGGCGTGTTCCTCCACTATTCGTAGCGCAGAGCTTCGATGGGATCGAGGTTGGCGGCGCGCATGGCCGGAACCATCCCGCTGACCACTCCCACCACCGCGAGAATCGCGGTAGCCACAATCAAAGTCATTGGAGAAACGATCAGCCGGATGTCCGCCGCTTCCGCGTGCTTGGCCAGCGCGCTATAAAACGTAATACGCCCTGCCAGGATGGAGACGGCGTACGACAGAATGATGCCGAACATCCCGCCCACGGCTGTAATCACCATGGCCTCGGCAAGAAACTGAAACAGGATGTCGTGCCGGCGCGCGCCCAGGGCTTTCTCCACTCCAATCTCGCGGGTCCGCTGCGTCACTGAAACCAGCATGATGTTCATCAGGCCGACGCCGCTAATGCCGAGCGTGACTGTGCCGATGAAGCCTAAGAGCACCTTCAGGGCCAGGGTAATGATGCCGAATTGCGAAAGCTGCTTCTGGGCATCGAACACGAAGATGGCGCGCTGGTCGTCGGGCTTGAAGTTGTGCGCGGTGCCGAGCGTTTCGCGGATCGTCTTGTCCATCTTGTCATGATCCAGTCCCGCCGAGTCGAGCCAGATTCCGTCCAGGTAGTGATTGTCTTTCAACACGTCCATCGAGTTATATGGGATGTAAACCGCGCGATTGTTGTCGTTGTCGCCCTCCTGCATGCGGGGTGCGCCCACGCCGACTACCTCAAAGGTGACGCCGTCGATGCGGATGTCTTGCCCGACGGCCGGCATTCCGGAAAAAAGCTTGTCGCGCGCCTCCGAACCGATGACCGCATACAGTCCATGCTGCATGTTGTCGGCATCGTCGAGGAATCGTCCCTCCGACACATCGAGATTCCAGACTTGCTGAATCGCCGGATCGAGGCCCATGACAGAAAACGAGAAGGCGCGGTTGCTATTCTGCACGTTCGATTGCTTGTCGAGTTCGCGAACCACATGGCGGCAAAGAGGAAGATTGTTGCGCAGCAGTTCGACATCGTCGTTGGTGAAACGAATCTGCACCCCGGCCTTGTTTCCCCCCGCCTGCTGCGAAGTGCGGCCCGGAAAAACTCCCACCGCGGTCGCTCCGAAGCTCTGGAAGATCGCCTCGATGGCTTTGCCAAAGCCGTTGCCATAGGAGAGCAGCAGCACCACGGTGGCGATGCCCCAGGCCATGCCGGCCATAGTGAGCAGCGTGCGCCGGAGATCGTGGCGCATGGCGGAATAGGCCTGCTTCAGAAGATCGCTGTGCATGTTTACTTTTTCATGGCTACTCTTTGCGGAGCGCCTCCACGGGTTCGAGCAGAGCGGCGCGCCGGGCGGGATAGAGTCCGGCTGCAACGCCTGCAATGGCCAGCGAAAATACCGCCAACGCCGCCGTCGATGCTACCAGCCGGGGAGGATCGAATCCTTCTCCGAGATTGACGCGGCCAAGCACTGCCATCAGCGCCGCGGCGCCGCCGATGCCAATGCCTCCGCTCAGCAGGGTGAGAAACGCGCCCTCCACAAAAAACTGAAACATGATGCTGCCGTTGGTGGCGCCTACGGCCTTACGCAGACCAATTTCCCGCGTGCGGTCGGCCACGGCGACCAGCATGATATTGATGATCCCGATCGCGCCCAGGGCCAGCGTGACCAGGCCGACGCTGCCCAGGAACATGTTCATGGCATCGAAAATCTTGCCCACCTGGTCGACGGTCTTCACCGTATCCCATTCGTCGAACGAGTCGGGATTGTTCGGGTCGAATCCATGATTACGGGCGATCACCTTGTGCACTTCTTGCTGGGCTGCCTCGTGCAGGGCTCGCGACCGCGGCTGATAGTTAATGAACGAGATGACATCGGTTCCCGTTCCGACGTTCAGGGGACGGAAATAATCCTGCATGGCATGGAAAGGGACAAAGCTGCGCAGGTTGATGTTCATGTTGTCGCCGTGGCCAATCTTCTGGAGCGTCCCGATCACGGTAAAGCGAATGCCATTCAGAAGAATCGTCGCGCCCACCGAGGGGCGTCCGGAAAACAGGGTGCGGCGAACTTCATCGCCCAGCACGATCACGGTTCGGCGTTGCGAATCATCCAGTTCGTTGAGCCAGCGGCCTTCGTTGATCGGCAGGTAGCGAATCTGGTTGAAATTGGCGGGCACACCCAGGATCTGCCCGCCGGCCTGGTAGAAATCGCTCACGGCCCGAATGTCGTTGCGCGAAATCACGGGTGCCGCCGCGCCCACGCTACGGCATTCGCTGAGAATGTCTTCGTAATCGCGGTAGGTCAAATAATATTGGCGCAACGCGGTGAAGCTGCCCTGCATGACCGGGGCGCGCCCCGACCAGATAAACATAACGTTCTCGCCCAAGGAGTCGAACTGTTTGCGGTTTCCCGCTCGGAAGCCTTCGCCCAGTCCCACCAGCAACAGCAGGGAACCGACGCCCCACGCGATTCCAAACATAGTCAGGAACGAGCGCAGTTTGTGGGCCCAAAGGGTCCGTAAAGTCTGGCCGAAGATATCGAAAATCAGGCGCAAGCGGGTGCTCTGATTATACGGGGAGTGCGGGATCCAAAGTCCCGTCTGTGGATAGCCAAGGGCCGTTCTCCTTGCAGCAGAAGTCTGGGGAAGCCTGCAGGGGAGACCTGCCCGGGTTTTCTCAGCGCTCTCTCCGAAACCTCAGTGTTCTCTGCGGTTAAAAGCTTTTAACCGCGGAGGACGCAGAGAAACGCCGCTGAGGTCGCAGAGAACAACAAACCGTTTCATCTTTGCAGAAGAAGTTTAGTAGCGACGAAGTCTGTCCTTTTCACCCGGATTTTCTCAGCGAGCTCGGCGAAGCCTCAGCGTTCTCCGCGGTTAAGAGCTTTTGACCGCTGAGGACGCAGAGAAATGCCGCCGAGGTCGCAGAGAACAAAGAAGCGACTTGGGAACTCACCTGAAAGTTGAACTTTCATTCAAAAATGCGCAGAAAGTCGTTCCGAATCTCGCGCGAGTTGTTTATTCTCTAGCGGGATGACCACTCTTGCCCTGAGCGAACTGCTGGGCGCCACCGTGTATGACCCGACTGGCGCGGCCGGACGCGTGCGCGAGGTGGCGCTAGCTCCCCAGGAAGATCGCTCGCGGGTTGCTTCTCTGATCGTCAAGACCCGCTCCGGCAACCGGGTGCTGCCGTTCGCCGCAATATCCGCTATCAACGGAGGTATTCGCGCCACTACGGCAATGGGAGAGTGGCACGAGGCCGACGGCACCGAAGGCCTGTTCTTGCTGGAGCGCGATCTGCTCGACCAGCAGGTGATCGACGTCAATGGCCGGAAAGTCGTCCGCGTCAACGACGTCGATCTCGAGTTCGATGTGCAGAGAGAGAAGGATGCCGGCCCGGCACTGCGCGTTCAGTCGGTCGATGTGGGAGCACGCGGCGCCGTTCGCCGGCTCCTCCGCGGCGTGGCGCCCCGAGCCGCTTTGCAGGCTTTGCTGGGTAAGATTCCACCCCGCAGCATCCCGTGGAATTTCGTCGACGTAATCGAGACCGATCCCGCGCGGCGGGTGAAGCTGAAGATCTCGCACGAAGGGCTTTCCAAGCTTCATCCCGCCGACATTGCCGACATCGTGGAAGAGCTGGCGCCCGACGAGCGTCAGGCTGTGTTCCAGACGCTGGACGAGGAAACCGCGGCCGAGGCGCTCGAAGAGGTCGAACCCAAGGTCCAGAAAGCGATCGTCGAGTCGCTGGATTCCGAGCGCGCGGCCGAGATTGTCGAAGAGATGGATCCCGACGCAGCCGCCGACCTGCTCGGCGATCTCTCCGAAGACCGCACCGAGCAGATCCTCACTCAGATGGAGCCGGAGGCTCAGCAGGACGTCGTCGAACTGCTGGAGCATAAGGAAGAAACCGCTGCCGGGCGCATGACCACCGAGTTCCTGGCTCTGCCGGTCAGCGCCACGGTGCAGAACGCCATCGATTCTCTGCGGGAATTTGAGGGCGGTGTCGAGGCGGTCAGCACGATTTATCTGGTCGATTCCCATGGAACGCTTGTCGGAGCCGTTCCCCTTGCCCGCATCGTTCTGGCCCCGCCGCCCAGTCCTATGCTGTCGCTCACGCAGGAGCCGCTGGTCCTGGCGCACGAAGGCGTCGAGGAAAACGAAGTGGCCGAACTCTTCGATAAGTACAACCTGCAGACCCTGCCGGTGGTGGACGAGCGCAACATGTTGACCGGAGTCATCACCTCCGATGACGTGATCAGCATGCTAAGGGCAAAGCTGTAGCCCTGACCCATCCGGGCAGATCTCCTCTAGAAAATTTCTCACTTTGTTGATTCCCGAAGCACTTTTCGTTTGGCCAGACTCGCGGCGTGCATTTATCCTGTGGCGTCGTTGGCTGTTCAACCGCTCCACTTTTATGTCAGCGAAATGTGCGCATGAGGTTTCTAAGACGCTGGAAAACCCGGATTCTACTGTTCCTCGCGGTCGTCGGTCCGGGCTTTATCACCGCGAACGTCGACAATGATGCCGGCGGCATCCTGACCTACTCCCAGGCCGGCGCCCAATTCGGACATCTTCTGCTGTGGACCATGATCCCGATCACCCTGGCCCTGATCGTGGTGCAGGAAATGTGCGCTCGCATGGGCGCTGTCACCGGCAAGGGCCTCAGCGATCTCATCCGCGAAGAATTCGGACTTCGGCTCACGTTTTTCATGATGCTCGGCATCCTGGTCACCAACTTCGGCAACGTAGTGACCGAGTTCATCGGGATCGCCACCAGCCTTGAGCTGTTTGGTCTGCCGCGCATTTATACGGTTCCCGTCTGCGGCGTAATCGTCTGGCTGATCGTGGTGAAGGGACAGTACAAGAGCGTAGAGAAAGTATTTCTGGCTGCATCCTTCTTTTACGTGACTTATATTTTTGCCGCAATCCCGGCCCATCCGGCGTGGAAAGAGGCGACCATCGCCACCTTCAAACCTCCCGATTGGCGCGCCTTTCGCGATCAGACCTACCTGTTCATGGTGATCGGCGTGGTCGGCACCACGATTGCCCCGTGGATGCAGTTCTACCTGCAATCGTCGATCGTGGAAAAGGGAGTCACCAAGCGCGGATATCGGGCTTCGCGGCTCGACGTGGTGACGGGATGCATTTTCACGGACGTGGTCGCGTGGTTCATCATCGTCGCCTGCGCCGCGACGCTATATGTGCACGGCTTCCGCGATATCAAGTTCGCGGCCGACGCTGCCCAGGCCTTGAAGCCGCTGGCGGGCGATTACGCCTACATTCTTTTTGCCGTGGGCCTATTCAATGCTTCGCTCTTTGCCGCGTCGATTCTGCCGCTGTCGACCGCATACACCGTCTGCGAGGGGCTGGGATTCGAATCGGGCGTGGGACGGAAATTCAGTGAAGCCCCATTCTTTTACTGGCTCTACACGCTGCTGATTGTGGCCGGAGGCGCGCTAGTGCTGATCATCCCGGCGCCGCAGTTGATCCAGATTGTGCTGTGGTCGCAGGTGATCAATGGAATCGTGCTGCCCTTCGTGCTCATCTTCATGCTGGTGCTGATCAACAAAAAGGAATTGATGGGCGAGTACACCAATAGTCACCTGTTCAACATTGTGGCGTGGTCCACGACCGTGATCGTCATCGTGCTCTCGCTGGCGCTGATGGTCGCGTCGCTGAGCGGAAAAACCTGAGCCTGCTAACGCCTGATGCTTACAGCAGTTTCCCCGCGGCCAGATCTTTTACCAGGGTGAGATCGGCTTCCAGAAAGTCGAACTTCGGCAGATCTTTCGGCTGGGCCCACTGCATATCGCGAAAGATGCGGTTTTCCAGTTCGCGCTGAAATTCCCGCACGACATAAAAGCGCAGCTCTACCATGCCGCCGTTGGGATATTCATGCTGGATGCGGGCAACCTCGTCTCCGATCGTGGCCGCGATGCCAAGTTCTTCTTCCAGTTCGCGACGCAGGGCATCGCGCGGCTGCTCGCCCTCTTCAATTTTTCCGCCGGGAAATTCCCACTTCAGCGGCATCGTCTGGTGCCGCGTGCGCTGGCACACCAGCAGCTTTCCGCCCTGCACAATGAGCCCTGCCACCACGCGCTTCATTTTCCAGTAGCTTCCAGTTTCTTCCCCACGAGCATTGCACAGTGCTGCACCAAGGTCTGATGTTCGGCCGTGAAGGCGGCAGGAAAGTGGCTGTCGATATCGAGTTCGCCCATAATCTTGCCGTGGGCAAAGACCGGAACCACAATCTCTGACTTGGTTTCGAGCGAACAGGCAAGGTAGCGCGGATCTTTGCTGACGTCATCGACCACAACGGTCTGTCCGCTGGAAGCGGCTGCTCCACAAATGCCTTGATTCAGCGGGATGCGAGTGTGCGGCGTCATCGCGCCTTCGAACGCGCCCAGCACTAACACGGGAGGCTGCGCGCCGGGTTCGAGCATATAAAACCCCACCCAGTTGTACTTCAGCATGCGATCATGCAGCAGCTTCACCATCGAGCGCATCAGAGCTTGCGCCGTCGCAGCGGCCTTCGCCATTTCGGTGACTTCGTTGCGCACTTCTTCAATGCGGGAAGTTACGGCCATGGCTGAAATCTTAACTCACGGGATGAGATTATGAGCGCCAGAAGCGGAAACGGCAGTAATCTGCCGGATTCCTTTGGTGCGCGGAAACATTTCCGGATGAATCGCCCACGCCAGGGCGTCGAGCCCTTGCAGCAGCGTGGGCGCGGGCGTATTCAGATATTCATCGCGAACGCAGAATACGCGCCCCGATCGCGCGGCCGACGTCCGCTGCCAGCCGCGCTCGGTCACAATTTTCTCCAGCGGAACCCGATCTCCGGCTCCGCACCAGGCGGCGATGATCACCTCAGGATGGAGGCTTGCGATCTCACCGGCGGTGCACCGGACGCCCGGAACGCCGAGAAATTCTCCGCCCGCCGCCTCGACCAACTCTCGCACCCAAGCCTGCGAAGCGATCAGCGGCTTGCCCCATTCCTCGCAGAAAACTCTGAGGCACGGTGAGTCGCCCGCCTGGCGGCGAATCTTGGCAATTTTCTGTTGCATCCGATCGATCACCGATTCTCCCCGATCGCTTGCGCCGACCGCGCCCGCGATGGTTGCGATGTCCGTATAAATGTCGGCCAAGGTTTTGGGAGCGAGTCCGAGAAAGCGCACTCCGGCCTTCAGGATCTCGGCGACGGCCTTTTCCTGGTAGGGAACTGCGGCGATCACGAGATCGGGATTCACCGCGACGATCTGGTCCGTATTCGCCGTCCACGAATCCGCCAGGATCACGCGTCCGCCGCTTCCAACTCCGGGCACAACGTCGGCACAATAGCGTGTGCATGCGACCACCCGCTCCAGTTCCCCGATGGCATCGAGAATGACGGTTGCGCTGGGCTGAAGGCAGGCGATGCGCTGCACGGTGTGGCTGGCGCCCATACGCTCATCTTATGCGAAGAACAAAACCGAGAGTGGCTAGCTCTTGGGAGATCTCACGGCTTCGGGGCGGCTGCGATTTGATTCAGCGCGGCGGACAGCGCATCGAGCGCCAGTTGCGCGGCGTGCGACGAGGCGGGAGGCAGGCCTCCGACGGCGGCGATCAGTTCCTCCCGCTTCAATTTGCGAGCCTCTGGAACCGTCATGCCCAGAGCCAGTTCCGTGAGCGCCGACCCGCAGGCCATCGCGGGCACGCATCCTTTGGCTTTGAAGCGGATTTCCGCGATGCGTTCACCGCGAACCTGCAGGCTGACCCGAATCACGTCGCCGCAGACCGGGTTCGAAATCTCGGCAACGACATCGGCTGCCGCAAGATCCCCGGCATTGCGTGGATTCTGAAAATGATCGAGCAGTTGCGCGGAATACATCGGCTCCCATTCTATCGAGGAAAGGTTCAGCGTAGCGCCGGCAGCTTGCATTGAGTACTGTCCTACTCAAATTAGGACAGTACCCTTACATTGAGCGAAATCGCTGGTCAGTATGTTGCTGCTTATCGCGGGCCACGACAGTCGCGAAGCGACGCCATTCATTAGCCCGCCACGTCAGTGGCGGGAAGGGAAGGGAAGCCGACGCGAGAATTCCGAGTCCGCGTAAGCGGACGGCACCGAGTTATCGCCGTCCCGTTCCATCCGGGAAATAAATCGTCCACCCGCGCTCGCGAGCCAGAGCTTCCAAATCTGGATTGGGGTTCACGGCAAAAGCGTGTTCAGCATGCTCGAGCATGTCGACATCCCACCTGGAATTTCCAAACGCCGCTTGAATATCCTTTTGGACGACTTCGCGCAGAGCCTCCGGCTTTCCCGGTCCCGAAGGAACGCGCAGCAGGCGTTTGGTCACAATTCCGTTCTCGCAATGCACTTTCGTCGCCAGGATGCGGTCGTGCGGAATTCCAAACTGATCCATGCCGGCCCGAATCACCCATTCATTGGAGGACGACACCGCCCAGATTTCGCATCCGTCGGCATGCAGTTGGCGCACCAGTTCGAGCATTTCCGGAAAGACGCGGCCGGGAAACGACCTAGTCATAAACTCGGTGGCGGCGTTCATCATGGCGGCATCGGAAAGCCCGTGGTGCATGCTGACCATTTCGCCGCACATTTCGTCTTCCGTCACCTTGCCTGCTTTATATTCTGCATAGCGGGCGCGCATCGCGTGACCGATCTCCGCGGACACGATGCCCCGCTTGATCTCCCAATCGAAAAAGGTTTCTCCGGCATCGCCCGACCACAGCGTGCCGTCGCAATCGAAAGCCGCAACCCGCGGCCGCAGACGCAGCACCGACGCAATAAATTCGCGGTTGCTTTGTGTGTTCATACTCTTCGACAATAACGTGCCCGGCGGGAAACGCGCAATTGCCGCGGAGCCGCGGGCAGTGATGCAGTTTGATTGTGGCGGGTGTCATCCTGAGCGGAGCCGTCTTTCAGGCGGAGCGAAGGATCTCCCCTTGCGAGATCCCCCGCCCCGCTGGTCAAAGCGCGGGGCTTCGGGATGACCCCATGCTTTCAAGATTGCACCACCACCGAGATTCGAACCGCGCGCGGAGAAATGCCAAGGGCCCTGGCCGCTAAGAAGACTTCACGACGAGCGCCGCGTATTCCTCAGGAGTATTGACGTTCATTGCCACGAACGGATCTTCTACCGCGACGTATCGCACGTGGGATTGAAACCGATGCTCAGTGTCACGCGCGTTCCCGGTCGCAGGTTCGCGCAGAAATTGTTCGATCATCTCCCGTCCAACCACATAGGGATGCCCATGCTTTCCGGAATACTCCGGCACGACAGCCCACACGTTGTCCGCAGCCTGCTCGAAAGCCTCGCGCAGCTTTCGCACCGTTGCCGAGTTGGCAGGAGGACGGTCGACCAAGGTGATCATGGCAGCGTCCCGCCCGTGATTGAGGACTTCGCGCAAGCCCACCTGTAGGGAACTGAACTGCCCGCGGCTCGGATCCGGATTCCTAGCCAAGGTAGCTCCGTTCGCGTAGACGATCGGGGCTAGAGCCGCTTCATTCTCTCCTGCCACTACCACCACGAAATCCGTTGCGTCTGCGAGAGATCGAATCGCGGCGGAAAGAAAACTGTCTCTGGAGGGCCGGTCTCCTTCGACAGGCGGCCAGGGGAGCAGCGCCTTGTCGCGGCCCATGCGCGAAGATTCCCCGGCGGCCAATATGACTCCGGCAAAGCTGGGTGCGCGGGACATCTTGCGGAAGATAGCAGAAAGCAGAAAGAAAGTCAGTGTGCGAAAGCTTATGGGCGGAGAGTTTGTGTGGGGACAGCCGCCATCGGCTGTCCGAACCTTGCAGGATCGAAACAGAATCAGCCAGCGGCTGGATCCTCTTCGGCTACTTTTTCCATGCCACATTCCGCATGGTCCGACCCGACAGCTTCCTCGCGCGCGCCCTTGAACCAGCTCAAATGAGGCAGCGTTGCAGTCGAGCCGCGCCGGATGGCAATCAACTCGGCCGTGACCGCTACGGCGATCTCCTCCGGAGTGACGGCGCCGATATCGAGCCCGATGGGCGCATGCACGCGATCGAACAGATGCGCGGGCAAGCCTTCCGCCTGCAGGCTTTTGTAGATTCCGATCACTTTGCGCTTCGATCCGATCATGCCCACATAGCGGGCGCGCGTCTGCACCGCCCAGCGCAGCAGGCGCATGTCGTCGCGATGGCCGCGCGTCACGATCACGACGAAGGAAAATTCACTGGGATCGATCTTCTTCATCGCCTCGTCAAAATCGAGTGCGTGCACTTCCTGCGCCGCGGGAAAACGCTCTTTGCTGGCGTAGGAGGAACGATCGTCGGTGACCGTGACCTCAAATCCGGCGTTGGCAGCGATCCGGCAAATATTGAGGGCAACGTGGCCTGCGCCGAAAAGATAAAGTAGTGCTGGAGGCAGCACGGGTTCCACGAAAATTTCCAGCGTGCCGCCGCAGACCAGACCGGTATCGAACTTCGGGTCCTGGTTCAAGTCAAACTTTAAGGTGCGCGGCTTCTCCGATTCCATGACTTCGCGGGCAGCCTGCCAGACGTTCGGCCTCGACGCAGCCGCCGCCAATGGTGCCGACGATCGAGCCGTCATCGCGCACCAGCATTTTCGCGGTCTTGAAGGATGGGATCGACCCGCGGACGTTAACAATGGTGGCGACAGCCCCGCGGCGTCCCTGCCGGCGAAGTTCAACAATTTGTTCGTAGATATCCATAGTGAAAAGCAGCCGGTCCGCTTTAGCGATTATCAGTCAGTTAACACGGGAGAGTCAAACGGCAGAAAAGCAAAAGCCCCGGATCATCACTCCGGGGCTTGCTGCGTTAAATCAGTAGATCTCTGAACACGACCTGCCAAGCACTTTCATGGTGGCGCGGCGCCGGGCGAATGTCAAGGATACTTTGGTGGGTGGACCGCAGAGGGCGGCGGAGTCGAACCGCAGTGGCTGATGGGCCACTCACCGACTTGGCAGGTCGTGTCCAGTACCCACTGGCAACGCCCTCTAGGCACCGGCCTGCCGAAGTAATGCTAGAGCGTGGGCGCCTTCCTAAATCGTGACTTGCATCACAAATTGAAATAAAACATCGAGCGCGGTTCCAGAACCGAACTGCCGCTGACTTATATTAGTTCTGACCATTGAGAGGATCTTGTTATGAAAGCCGTTCGCATTCATCAGTTTGGCGGGCCCGAAGTTCTGACCTACGAAGACATACCCGACCCGCAGCCGCGCAAGGCTCAGGTGCTGGTGCGGGTGAAGGCGTGCTCGCTGAACCATCTCGACCTATGGGTTCGCAAAGGACTGCCGGGCGTGAAGCTGCCGCACATCCTGGGCAGCGATGTTGCCGGCGAAGTCGTCGAGATCGGCGAATACGTCACCGGATTCAAGACGGGCCAGCGGGTCATCGTTGCGCCCATCCATTTTTGCGGACATTGCGTGAAGTGCCTCGCCGGATTGCAGAACCATTGCCGTGAGTTCACCGTGCTGGGCAATGGCGTGGACGGCGGCAACTGTGAGCTCATTGCCGTTTCGGGCGCAAATGTAATCCCGATTCCCGACTCGCTCGACTTTAATCAGGCGGCGAGCGTCCCGCTTGTATTCGTCACGGCATGGCACATGCTGGTGGGCTTGGCGGGGATCCGTCCCGGGCAAACGGTGCTGGTGCTGGGCGGAAGCTCCGGGGTAGGCATTGCCGCCATCCAGATCGCGAAGCTGTTTCATTGTCGAATCATCACGACCGCCGGAAATGAGGCCAAGTTGGAAAAAGCCCGCGCACTGGGAGCCGACTACGGCATCGATCATTACAAGCAGAAAATTTCGGATGAGGTCCGCAAGATCACAGACAAAGCGGGCGTGGACATCGTAGTCGAGCACGTCGGCGCGGCTACCTGGGATGAGAGCCTGCGCTCACTCAAGTCAGGCGGAACCCTGGTCACCTGCGGAGCGACCACTGGCCCGAACGTCGGCATCGATCTGCGCCACTTGTTCGCGCGGCAGTTGCGTCTGCTCGGCTCCTACATGGGGACGATGGGCGAACTACACGAAGTCCTCGGCCACGTTTTCGCAGGACGCCTGAAGCCGGTGGTCGATCGAACTTTTCCCCTGAGCGAACTGCGGGCCGCCCACGAATATCTGGAGCAAAGCCAGATGTTCGGAAAAGTCGTTGTAAATCCGTAATCTTTAGGAGAAGCAAGCCGTATCGCCCGATGAGTGTAATCGCGATGTTTCAACAACTATCACGGTCGATGGTTGGCTTGACGATGCGACTGCGCTCCCTGCCACGCGAGTAGCAGGCATCCACTGAGGAATAGGACTTGGCTCACGTCAAACATACGATCAATCCAAACGTTATCCAGATGGAGCCCAAAATACAAGACTGCGAGGACACCGCAGAGAAGAGTGTTTGCCGCAATAATGCCTATCCCCACGCGAAGACGCGGCCACTGATTAGCTAACCTGTACAGCGGATAGAGCGGCAACAGGGCAAAGAACGCCGCCACAGAAGGAAACAGAGGATTGCTGCCGATCTTGGCAGCATTGCCGTGCACTAGAAGGACCCACGGCAGCGCGCACAGCACAAGACCCGCCAAAATCACTATGACAGAGCTTTTCTTCACACCCATAGGCCACTCGTCCAGATTATAGTTGGCGAAGACACGCCATTTCACGCAAATGAGGGGTTTTGAGCGCTATCACGATGTTTCGCCAACCCTCGAACAATAATGTCATCGCCTGAGATGAAAGCCCACCTGTATCTGCGTGTGTAACGGTATGGGGCTGCCGGTTTTCTTTGCGGGGGTGAATCTCCACGTCTGAACAACCGCGATAGCCGCATTATCAAAATCGGGGCTAAGCGACCGCGCAACTGAAATATCGTGTGTCGCCCCGTCCGTGCCAATCACAACGTTCAATGCCACGTCCCCTTCACGGCCTGCTTTGCGTTCGTTATCGGGATACTTCGGTTCGGGAGAATAGGTCGCAATCGGCGGAGTTATACAGTCCGGAGCATCGTTCGCGTTACCGTTACAGAAATCAGACAGTGTTGCGCCCGTCGGTCGAGAAGAAGCTCGACCCAAACCGGAGCAGATCAGGAAGCACGCGGTAAGTGTATAAATCAGCTTCATGTGCCAATTGTATCTTGGCTGTCAAAGAGACTGTCGATCAGGCCGTTACACTCAAAATCCCGCACAGGGTCATGGAACCCGCACCCTCTCTACCCCTTCGTGGTTTAGAATAATTCCATAATGTCCCGCGAACTCAATTTTGGCCCTTACGTCGATCTGGAGAATGGCAAGAAGGTCGTCAAAGACCTGACCTATGGCAATCCCACGCCGGAGGGCGTGGTGCTCACCACACTCGATTCCGCCGTCAACTGGATGCGCAAGAGTTCGATCTGGCCGATGACCTTCGGCCTGGCCTGCTGCGCCATCGAAATGATGTCGATGGGCGCGGCGCGCTTCGACATCGCGCGCTTCGGCGCCGAGGTCTTCCGGCCGTCTCCGCGGCAGAGCGATCTCATCATTATCGCGGGCCGCGTCTCCAACAAAATGGCTCCGGTGATTCGCCAGTTGTGGGAGCAGATGCCCGAGCCCAAGTGGGTCATCTCCATGGGCGCCTGCGCGACCTCGGGTGGCGTCTTCCAGAACTATGCGCTGGTGCAAAGCGTGAATCAGGTCATTCCGGTGGACATCTACGTTCCCGGATGCCCGCCTCGTCCCGAGCAGCTGATTTACGCGATCACGCTCTTGCAGGAAAAAATTCAGAAAGAGCGCGGCACCATCAAAAAGGCACTCAATCTGGCGTAATCAGATTGGAGACTTTCGAGTGGCGTCATCCCGAAGCTCCCGCGTTTTCACCAGCGGGACAAGGGATCTCCCTCGGAAATACAGCCGACGAAGCTCAAACGGATTCACTACCGAAACTCGGCGTGATTCGCGCCTCTCTTTCTCGGCAACTTCCTTCCCGAGCGTTGCATCCTCATGCAGAAGAAGACGTGCGGAAGCTCCCATCCGGGGCTATAATCGGGCCAAAGCCGATTTGGGGTTGTTATGGACCGCTTTTACTGTTCCGCTTTCCTTGTCATCGGTTTCCTGAGCATCGGCGCGATCCTCGGTGAGGCCCAGAATGCCGCTACCCCTTCGACTCCACAGACTGCACCGGCTGCCGCGAGCGCGATCCCCCCTCCCGGCAAAAGTGAGCCGATTCCCGCGAACGCTCCGCACATGTGCAGGGACACGCGCTTGCAGATCATCCGCGACTTCGAGACACAATTGGTTTATGCGCGCACTCCGTTTCCCATGGGCAGCAAGGGACTGCAGCTAAAGAATGGAACCACCGCGCCCAATGGTCCGGCTTTGCAGCAGTTGATGGCTCTCTACGGACCCTCGATCAAACCGGGCGATCCGGCGCGCATTTCCTACGTTCGCATCAAAGAGAATTTCATTCATTTCGAGCTCAACGGCGGGCCCGTGCACCGAAAAAAGTGGTACCAGCGCATTGAGATTTCGGGAGCTAACGGAAATCCTGTTCCTCTTTCCAACGACGACTCCGTACAGAATCCGCATGGCAGTTATCTGGATGTTTATTTCGATAAATATGTTCCCGAGATGAGCGCGGCGCAATTGCGCGATCTGCTGTACCCGGCGCTCGATTTCAAGGCCAGGAGTAAAGAAGAGGCGTATCTCGATACCGTGCCGCCCAAGGTGAAACAAGCCATTCAGGTGCACCACGTTCTGGTCGGGATGAACACCGAAATGGTGCTGCACGCCATGGGCAAGGCTCCGCGGAAAGTGCGCGAGAAGGACAATAGCGGAGTCGAATACGAAGAGTGGATCTACGGGCAGCCGCCGCAGGATGTGGATTTCGTTCGCATCATAGGCGATGAAGTGGTGCGCGTGGAAACCATGAAGGTGGGCGGCCAGAAGATCGTGCGCACCGAGAAGGAAGTCATTCTCGACAAGCCCAAGGAAGAAGAAGCCAAGACCGAGCAGGAAGCCCGTCCGGCGGATGCTCCCAGCCTGCGGCGTCCGGGAGAAGATCCGCAAGATGTCCCCAGGCCGGCCGACGCCAATGGGCCAGCGCCCATGCCGCTTCCACCCCCACCGCCGGTTGACAGTCCGCAAAGTCCGGGCAGCCCGGGGCCAGGGCCGGGAGATATAATCGGCCGCTTGTGAGCTTTGCCGGCGCGGGCAGTCGTTCGACTCGAGGCTACTGGCCTGCGGCCACCGTGGTTCCCACGTCTGCGAATGAGAACGCCAGCGAAACATTGGCGTGCTCACGGCCGTCCACTTCCACATACGGAAACACAAAGTAGTTCAGTGGCGCGCCCTCCTGCGGAGGGTTCAGCCGCAGATCGCGTCCCATGCTGAACTGCATCCGGTTCACGTCATGCGCGCCGAAGAAGTAGTTGCGTTTCTCGGGATGCTTCCACGCTTCCGAAATATCGACGGGAATCCATCCCTTGCCATCAATGTAGAAATCCGACCAGCAGTGATAGCCAGCGATTTCGGCGGAATGCGCGTCGGCAGGCAATGGAAACCCGATTTCGAAGCGCGCCGGAATGCCTTGCGACCGCGCCATCGAAATGAATAGCGAATGGAAATCGGTGCAGTTCCCCTTCTTGGCGTCGCAGGCATAGAGGACGTCGCCGCGTCCCCAGCCCGTCCCAGTCTTGTCGTAGCGCATAGTCGTAAACACGTAGTCGTAAATGGCGCGGGCTTTGTCGAGGGGATCGGACTTGCCTTGCGTGACTTTCGCCGCGAGATCGGCGGGCAGGCCGGTGATCGGCACCAGCGCGTAGGGCCGCAAGTCCTGTTGCCGCTCTTGACTGCTGAGCGCCGCCGCCGACACGTGCGCTGTGGAGTTCAATGCGATGCGTTCGTGGCGAACGACGTCGTATTCAATTTCGAAGAAAAGCTCCGGCTGGGCCGAGCTTCTAGTCTCCGCATAGTAGATCTCGTTTCCGAATTTCGCGTCGCGAGTCTTCTTCAGCGCGAGATCTCCCTTGGCGGAAATGACCTTCACATCTTGAAAGGCGTCGGAGTGCGCGGCCGGAATCCACACGCGAACCTTCTTGCCCGCGGGCAGGTTTTTCACCGTGAAGGCGTAGCGAAACGTGAAATGGCGAGACTCCTGGCCGAAGGCGGATAGAGTTAAGGCGAATAGAAACATCCACAAGAAGAGTTTGCGCGGCATGGTGGCGTCCTTTCAGAGTCTGGCAACTGGCCACTGACAGCTGGGGTCGGAAACGACACACGGGCGTCTTAAAGTAAAGGCCGTCAAGTAAAGCCGCGCCGTGGAATGCGCATGGGATAAAAGATGCGGGTAGGATTCCCGCGATGCGGTATTTTAGCAATTCCTGGAATTTCGCGGGATGTGTGGAGCGGGCACTCCTGCCCGCTTGCCTGCAGCACCACAAAGCTAGCGGGCAAGAGTGCCCGCTCCACACCGGCCGACATCGTTAGGGACGGCCTTCGTTCCCATCCGGTAAAATCACCTCATGCCCGCCGCCATTCAATGCCGCGATCTGCGCAAGACGTACGACGGCAAAGTGGAAGCCGTGCGCGGGCTCAGTCTCGAAATCCAGCCCGGCGAATGCTTTGGCCTGCTCGGTCCCAACGGGGCGGGGAAGACCACCACCATCGAAATCCTCGAAGGCCTGCTCGACGCGACCTCCGGCGAAGTCTCCATCTTCGGGCACACCTGGAAAGAGAATGAGCGCGAGATGCGCGAGCGGCTGGGCATTTCGCTGCAGGAGACGCGGCTGTCCGAGAAGCTGACCGTGCGCGAGACCATCGAGTTGTTCGCCAGCTTCTACCGCGAGCCCAGTTCGACCGACGAAGTGCTGGACGAGTTGCAGCTCACCGAGAAAGCCGATGCCTGGGTCGGCAAGCTTTCCGGCGGGCAGCGGCAGCGGCTGGCGGTGGCCACGGCGCTGGTCGGCAATCCGAAAATTCTTTTTCTGGACGAGCCCACCACCGGCCTCGATCCGCAAAGCCGCCGCCAGCTCTGGGACATCATCCGCGTCTTCCAGCGCCAGGGCGGCACGGTGCTGCTGACCACGCATTACATGGACGAAGCCGAGCGCCTCTGCGACCGCCTGGCCATTGTCGATCACGGCCAAATCATCGCCGAAGGATCGCCCGCGGATCTGATCGACCGCCTCGGCGGACATCACGTGGTCGAATTTTCCGTGAGCGGCGACTCCAACGGAGCGGCCCTGGCGGCGTGGCGCGGCCTGCCCAGCGTCGAATCGGTGCGCGACGAGGAAGGCCTGATCGCCCTCAACGTCAAGCAGCCGCACCTGACCATCCCGGCGCTCCTGGATGCTATCGACAAAGAGGGTGGACAATTGCAGCATCTGACCACGCGGCAAGCCAGCCTGGAAGATGTGTTTGTGCGCCTGACGGGACGCCACCTGCGCGAAGATTGATTTCCAGCGCGAGGTAGCCGCGAAGCGGCGGTATGTGAAAGCCCGGCACGGGAGTGCCAAAGAAGAGAAAGAGATTTTTGTGGAGACAGCTGCCCTCGGCTGTCCAGCCGTGAAGCGGCGACACATTTTAGCCCAGGACGTAAGTCCTGGGTGACCCGAGAACAATGAGCCCAAGTCCCGTTAGGGACGGCACAAGCTTCGCGAATCGAAATGTATGACCGTTGCCCAAGAGACACCGACGAAAATTGAAAAGCAGAAGCCCACGCCGCCGCGCCGCAATGGCCGGTGGTCGGGATATTCCCATCTCCTCATGGCCCGCATGCTGGAACTGAAGCGCGAGCCGGAAGTCGTCTTCTGGGTCTTCGTCTTCCCGCTGCTGCTGGCCCTTGGCCTCGGCATCGCCTTCCGCAACAAGCCCGGCGACGCGGTCTCGGTGGCGATCGTCGCAAGGAGCGGGATGCCCAGGATGCGCAGTCTCTGCTCGCCCGCTCGCCGCAGCACGAGATGTTCAAAGTGCAGACGCTCGACGCCGGCGCCGCGCATCAGGGATTCCGCCTCGGCAAATTCGATCTCGTCATCGAGCCTGACGGCAAAGGCGCATTCCAGTATCGCTACGATCCGGCGCGGCCCGAGAGCGTTCTGGCAAAGTCCGAAGTGAACGACGCGATGCAGGCCGCGGCCGGCCGCAAAGACGCGGTCGCAACGACTGTGGTAACTTCGTCGCGAGCCGGGCTCGCGTTACATCGACTTCCTCATCCCCGGGTTGCTGGGCATGAACCTGATGAACTCCGGCATGTGGGGCATCGGCTTCGCGCTGGTCGATATGCGGCAGCGCAAATTGCTCAAGCGCTTCGTGGGCACACCCATGCGCCGCGGAGATTTTCTGCTGGCGCTGGCCTCCAGCCGCCTGATTCTGATGATCATCGAAGTCGGGCTGCTGCTGGTGTTCGGCGTGCTTTTCTTTCACATGCGGGTGCTCGGATCGGTGGGCGCGATCGCGCTGATCGCCGCGATCGGATCGCTCACGTTCGGCGGCGTCGGCCTGCTGACCGCGAGCCGCGCGCAGAAGATCGAATCGGTCAGCGGCCTGATCAACCTGGTGATGATGCCGATGTGGATCTTCTCCGGCGTCTTCTTCTCGTACGAACGTTTCCCGGCGGTGATTCATCCGCTGATCAAAGCCCTGCCGTTGACGGCGCTGAATGATGCTCTGCGCGCCAGCATTCTGGAAGGCACGCCCATCCTGCAGCAGTGGCCGCGCCTGCTGGTAATGATTCTGTGGGGTGGAATTTCGTTCGCGCTGGCGCTGAAGTGGTTTCGCTGGACTTAGACTTCATTGAATCCGATGACTTGATTGAATCGATGCTGGTCCAGAGAGCGTTCGATATTTCCCAGCAAGAAGTCGGAGTCGGATCCTTCTTAAGTTTTGGGCCTCATTGTTCCGGGGTTGGCGGAGGGTCATCCATGAAAAACCTGCGCGCCTTGCTCCTGGTATGGTTGACCGTTTGCTTTCCGCTTCCCGACTCCTATGCGCGCACCGCTGGCGATTCTGCGGTCGCGCGACCCGTGCTCTCGCTCACCCGTGCCAACTCTGGCGAGCACGTGATCGCCACGGTCGGGCAAACCATACAGGTAGATCTTGAATCGCTGTCCGGCGCTGGATACGGCATGCCCCAAGTTTCGTCACCGCACGTTCAGTATCGAAATTCCGTGCGGGCCATGCCTCCCAATCCCGGCGGATCTCTCCCGGTTTTTGTCTTCGAAGCGGTAAGCGTCGGCGAGGCTGAGGTCCGTATCCCGCGAGGTGATTCGCCGGGATTTGCCGTGACGGTCGAGGTCAAGCCGACCATCCTCACAGCGGAAACGACGATTCGGCTCGACCAGTCCAACACCGACGACTCCGGCGCCGGCTGGACCAACCTGGTGAACCACGCGGTGCAGACTTTCACTCCGGCCCTGCCAAAACTAGTAAGAATCGAAATCTGGTTGGTCGAAGCGAATCCCGGCCCTGCGGAAGACGCCGTTACCGTAACTCTTCTAAGCTCTACGGGGCAAACCATGGTCGTCGCCGAAAAAGTCTTGCCGGCGGACCACACCGGTTGGGTACCTTTTGTGTTCTCCAATGGCGGGCTGAACATCACTCCCGGAGAGGTCTACGGCATCGAGGTGAACGGAACCACTCGTTTCGGATGGAAGTATGTCGCGAAGGGATACGGCAGAGGAGAAGCTTTATTCAACGGCGAACCGCTTCTCAAGGGCGGGCATAGCTCTTTCCTGTTCAAAACCTTCGGAAGTAAGTAACCGCAGCGACCAAACCCTGTCCGGCCCCGCGTTAGCCTCGCTCGTAAGTTTCTTACGGAAGTTACGAACGAGGCGTTTGCGGTGCTTGCGAAATAACTACGGTTACGACTTGGCTTGCTTGGCCTGTTTCCGCACTTTGGCCCAGCGTTGCCTTTGCGCCTCGGCGATTCGTTCCCGGGCTTCCTTGCTCAAGACCCGCTTGCCCCGCTTGAGCTTGGCCCCGCTCAGATTGCCAAGAGCGTTCAGTGCCTTCCCTACACGTTCCATCTCTTGTTGGAGACGGGAGTACTCCGACCGCAGGGAAGTGACTACCTTGCTCAGGTTCGCCATTAGTACCCCCTCCTAAGTCAAGGCTAACACGTCTTTCACACAAAGTAGCCAGAACAATGTAAAAATTAGAAGACTGATCGGTAGTGGCTAACTTTGAATGTTGGATATCGCTTATCGAGGGGTCATCCCGAAAGCCGGCGCCTTTCAGCCGGCTGAGGGATCTCATTTTTCCTGACTTCGTGGGTGGGAGATCCCTCCCTCCGCCTGAAAAGCGGCTACGGTCGGGATGACGCCAATTCTGAACGGTTCAGAATTTCAAACTGCGCCACTACCGACAGACCGCCGGTTTTTACTCTGAGGCAAAGCTCAGCAGCAGCAATCCCTGCACGTCGTTCCAATCGTCCTTCGTGCGCGTGAAGGTCACCTCGCGGCGGCCATCGGAATATCTCGTATCCAAAAGATAAAACTTATCGATGGTATCTATTCGGGTTCCGTCGTCATAAGTGAATTCGTCGTAGAGGGCGCCGACCAGGACGTACAGGCGCGAATTCCACATCAGAAGCAAAGCGTGCTGCTTGGCCAGTTGGTCCACAATGGCTACGGGATTCGCGCTGTACGGCATCATGTCGGTGACGCTGACCGTAATAGGACGTCCGTCGCCCAGATGATGACGCCCTTGTAACTTGGCGACAATATCTTTCATCGATCGCGGGTCCGCCTGCTGCGCACTGTCTTCCAGCGCCGAGTCTCTGCCGCAACAGATCTCGTGATTGTGGAAGATGATATCGAGCGAGGTTAACAGCACGTCCGACCGGTCTCTTGTGCGCGCCTTCAGCCGGGGAAGATCGGGAACCCGAATTTCCTGATTCGGGCGAATCAAGGGATAACCGGGAGAAACGTCCTGCCCGTACGCCGGTAAAAGCACCAGAAACAGCAGCAGCCCGCAATACTTAGGCACAATCACCTCGCTTGCTGGCTAAATTTTAGCTTAGTTCCAGCGTGGGCAAGAACCGCGGGGCCTGCCGCGCCTTAGTCGCCTGCTCGAACGCGTATGCCAGCTTGATCAAAGTAGGTTCGCTCCAGGCGCGTCCAAAGAAGGAGATACCCACCGGCAGGCCAAAGATAGAACCGGCGGTCACATTGATATTAGGATAGCCCGCGACCGCAGCCGCACTCGAACTGCCTCCGGAAAAATGATCGCCCGTGACCAGATCCGTCAGCCACGCCGGACCTCCCGTCGGCGCGACGATCGCGTCGAGATGGTACTTATCCATCACCGCATCGATGCCTTCGGCGCGGGCCAGCTGATGATTCTTCGCCACCGCGTTCAGATATTCCTGCTCCGTAAGTGGACCCTTGGCCTGCGCCTTGAGAAATAAATCCTGGCCAAAATACGGCATTTCTTTCTGCCGGTTGCGCTCGTTGAATTCGATGATCTCCTGCAAGCTATGCACGGGCGCGCCCGGCCCGAGCCGCGCCAGATAGGCATTTAAATCAGCTTTCAGTTCATACATCATTACCAGAGCTTCGCTGTCATCAAATTTGCCGAAAGTGGGAATATCGGCAGGATCGATCAAGGTTGCGCCCTGCTGCTTCATCATGTCGAGGGTCTGGTTCATCAGGGCATCGACGGCGTCGTTGAATCCAAAATACTTGCGGGCTACGCCGATGCGCGCGCCTTTTAATCCGTCGGGATCACAAAACTGCGTGTAATCCGGCTGAGCTTTTCCGGCGCTGGCCACGGTCGCCGAATCTTCGGAATCGACGCCAGTCAACGCGCTCAGTAGAATGGCCGCATCGCGCACGGTGCGGCACATCGGCCCGGCGCCGTCCTGGCTGTGCGAGATGGGGATAACGCCGGAGCGGCTCACCAGGCCCACGGTCGGCTTGATGCCCGCCAGCCCATTCGCGGAAGATGGGCAAACGATCGAGCCATCGGTCTCGGTGCCGATGCCGGCTGCGGCCAGATTGGAGGAAATGCCGGCGCCCGTGCCCGAACTCGATCCGCAAGCATTGCGGTCGAGCGCATAAGGATTCTTGGTCAGCCCGCCGCGCCCGCTCCATCCACTGACCGAGTGACTGGAACGGGCATTCGCCCACTCGCTCAGATTGGTCTTGCCCAGAATGACCGCGCCGGCCGCGCGCAGCTTTTGCGCCACGAAAGAATCTTTGGCGGGCTTCGAGCCCACGAGCGCGAGGCGATCCGGCCGTGGTCATCATGTGGTCGGCGGTGTCGATGTTGTCCTTGATCAGCACCGGAATGCCGTGCAGCGGCCCGCGCGGACCCTTGGCCTTGCGCTCGGCATCCAGGTTGTCGGCGATCGACAACGCGTCAGGATTCATTTCGATGATCGCGTTCACCGCGGGACCGCGCTTGTCTTTACGCGGAGTATCGATTTCGTCGATGCGCGCGGAATACAGTTCGACCAGCGATCGCGCCGTGAAGCGCCCCGACTTCATGCCTTCTTGCAATTCGGAGATCGTGATCTCCTCCAACTCGAAGGGCTTGACGGCGGAGGCGGGCGGGGTAGCGGTCGTAATCTCACGTGCGGCGCTAAGGGCAGGCGTTAAGGCCACGGCGGTGCCGGCCATCATAGTGTTCTGTAAAAATCTGCGACGCGAAGAATGCGAAGTGAAAAAGGGCATGGTTCTCCTGGCTTCGACGGGAATTGGACGAACGCCGATGGCAAAGCGACTATTTAAGCACGAATTGCTCGAAGGAATCACCGGCGGGGGTAGTGACTCAATTTGGCGCTAGAAGGAAGAACCTTTAACCACGAAGGGCACTAGGGATCACGAAGGAATTCATCGTCGGGGGCCTTCGTGCGACTTCGTGTCCTTCGTGGTTTTGATTTTGCTTCCGCTTCCGCCTCAAACTGAGCCATCACCCCGTCGGGATGCAGTTGTGACTGTTTATGGAGGATGGTAAGCTAAACCACGTAACCCGGGGCGGGAGTAGTTCAGCGGTAGAACGCCAGCTTCCCAAGCTGGATGTCGCCGGTTCGATCCCGGTCTCCCGCTCCATTTCTTCTAGACATTCCTCAGGGGTACCGCCAACAAATCTCCGTTCAAGATAATCACCAGCCGCATCAGCCCGGGATGGCTGCGCCTTCTAATTTCGTCGAACGTTCCGAATTTCGCGAAAAGTTACGAGCACAAGTTCCGGACATCCAACCGGCAAATCGACCGTCTGCATTTTCCTTTGCTTCTTCTTCGCGGTCGCACGGAACCTCGGGAACTTGCTGTCGATCAGGCCTGGGGCCACTCATCCATCTGTGTTACTTCGGTTTACGGATAAGTTCTAAATCGTGATTTCGATCACGAACAGCCGTGACGCACGCCATTTGCCCTAAAGCGCCCTTCGACGAAGATGTCCTTGGAGATAAAGGAAGATGTAGCCGCACAAGCGTCTTCCAGGCCCCTATGTTGGGGGCGAAAGGGTGAGGCACGGAGGTTCCGATGGGCACAATCGAAATCCATGAGCCAGAGGTAAAGGAAGTCAAATCAGATAGCCGCGGAGGGGCTGCGGTCCTGCCGCGAAAAGAACTGGTCACGGGCCCGGCATTGCCGGCGCGGGTCATGTTCTCCGACAGCCTGCTGGACTTTGGCGGGACCCGCAAACGCCGGGCTTTTGCCACCACTACATCTTTTATTTTCAATTGCGTGGCGATCGGCATAATGCTGATCATTCCACTGGTGTTCACCGACGCCCTGCCCAAGGCGCAGTTGCTGACGTTACTGGTGGCGCCGCCGCCACCGCCTCCGCCGCCACCGCCGGCCGCCGCGCCGGTGCAAAAAGTGGTGCGCCAGCTGGAAACCGACATGCTTTCCACCGGTGGGCTGCGCACTCCGACCAAAATTCCAACCAAAGTCGAAATGATCAAGGAAGAAGTGGCGCCGCCGCCGATGGCAGTTACGGGTGGCGTGGTGGGTGGAATCGGTATTGCTGGCGGGCAGTTGGGAGGCGTCATCGGAGGGATCGTGAACGCGACCTCGAACCTGGCAGCCCCCAAATTCGTTCCCGTCATGCCGCAGCGTGTGCGCATTTCGCAGGGCGTTACCAAGGGGCTTTTGATCCACCGCGTGGAGCCGGCCTATCCCACGCTGGCGCGGGCCGCGCGGGTGCAGGGCGACGTGGTGCTGAGTGCGGTGATCGATGTCAACGGGCAGATCACCAACCTGCAATTAGTGAGTGGCCATCCCATGCTGGTGCCGTCCGCCATTGCCGCGGTTCGGCAGTGGCGTTACAAGCCGTATCTGCTGAATGGGACGCCGGTGGAAGTGGAGACCACCATCACGGTGATCTTCTCGCTGAACGTCTTAGAAGAGGAAAGGCGCCTGAACCGCGCCAGGGAGTCTGAATATGGCTGCAGAATATACCTATCGCGTTTCGGCCTGGTGGACCTCGGGCCGCACTGGACTGGCGAAGTGCGAGTCCTCTCCAAACACGATTCATTTTTCCGAAGCAGCGGAATTGGGCGGGCTGCAAGGTCGCTGGACTCCCGAGCAACTGCTGCTTTGTGCCCTGGCTGGATGCTTCACCACCACGTTTCATGACGTGGCCCGCAGCGCGAAGTTTGAATTCACCGATCTGGAAGTGGAAATCGAAGGCAGCGTGCGCCGCAGCCGCACCGCCGGATGCAATTTCAACGAAATTTTGATCCGTCCCCGGCTGACGGTGAACTTCGAAGAGCAACGCGAGACCGGGCTCGCGCTGTTGCGCTGGGCGAAATCCATCTGCATGATCTCCCACGCCATTAGCGTCCCTCAGACTCTGGAACCCACGGTCGAGACCGTGAAAGTGCCGGTGGAGGGTTGGACCGCGCAGGAGACCGCGAAACTTGGAGTATGATGCCGGGCCGGTCGGCCGCAACAAGGGGGTGAGTATGATGTTCTCCTACAGGCTGGTGCGCTTGATCGAGTCGCACGCCGATGCGCTCGCTCTGGGGTTGGAAGAGAAAGTCCAGGGCAGCGATCAGGTTATTCATTTCCGTCACATCCCCGCCCACGAACTGCGCGAGCGAGTCTACGAGATTTATCGTCATCTGGGTGAGTGGTTGCTGGGCAAAAACGAACTGGATATCGAACATCGCTATCGCGAGATTGGTGTGCGCCGGGCCCAGCAGCGGGTGCCGCTCAGCGAAGTGGTGCAGGCCATCGTGCTCACCAAAGAGAATCTCTGGGAGTTCCTGAAAAGTGAAGCGGTGATGGACCGGGCGGTCGAAATCATGGGTGAGTTGGAGCTTCTGCAGATGCTGGAGATGTTTTTCGACCGGGCAATTTATTATGCCGCTGTGGGGTACGAGGAAGCAGCTGCCCGCATGGCCGAGGAAAAAGCGGCGCTGAGGGCAAGCTAGGGGAGCAGGATATCGATGTCATGGGAGATGAAATACAAAAAGCGGCTGAAGACGGCGGACGAAGCACTGGGGTGCGTGAAGTCCGGGATGCGCGTCTATATTCAGCCGGGATGTGCCGAGCCTGAGACGCTGGTCGAGGCGCTGATGCGGCGCGCGCCCGATCTTTTCGACGTAGAAATCGTTCACATGATGACCATGGGCTGCGCCCCCTACGTGGCGCCGGAGATGGTGGGCCATTTCCGCCACAACGCCATGTTCATTGGCGCCAACGTGCGCGAAGCCATCAACGACGGCCGCGCCGATTACACTCCGATTTATCTCAGCGAAATCGAATGTCTGTTCGAAAGCGGACAGATGCCGCTGGATGTCGCGTTGATCGAGGTCTCGCCGCCCGATTCGCATGGATATTGCAGCTTCGGCGTCGGCGTCGATACGACTCTGACCGCGGCCAAGTGCGCCCGGCACGTAGTGGCGCAGATCAACGACCACATGCCGCGCACCTATGGCGACAGCTTCATCCACGTTGGCGACATCGACTCCATTGTGGAGTCGTCGCGTCCCTTATGCGCGCTCAAGAGGCCGGAGGTGAGCGAGCTGCAGGCGGTCATTGCCGGCAATGTGGCGGGGCTGATCGACGACGGCTCCGTCCTGCAAACCGGCATTGGAGGCATTCCGGACGCCGTATTGCCGTTGCTGATGGATCGCAAAGATCTCGGCGTGCACAGCGAACTGGTGTCGGATGGCGTGATCCCGCTGATCGAAGCAGGTGTACTGACCGGCGCGCGCAAGAATTTCAAGCCGCGCAAGATCATCCTGGGATTCGCCCTGGGCACGCCGCACCTGTTCGAGTTCGTCGACAACAATCCAATTTTCGAATTTCATCCCACGGCGTACACGAATGATCCGGGGCTGATCGCGCGCAACGACAACATGGTGGCGATCAATTCCGCGCTGCAGGTCGATCTGACCGGGCAAGTCTGTTCCGATTCCATCGGCAACCAGTTCTACAGCGGAATCGGCGGCCAGGTGGATTTTATTCGAGGAGCTTCGCGGTCGAAGGGCGGCAAGCCCATCATCGCAATCTCTTCGACCGCGAAAAACGGTACGATCTCGCGCATCGTGCCTATGCTCGATCCCGGCGCGGGAGTCGTGACATCGCGCGGACTCGTGCGCTACGTCGTGACCGAGTTCGGCGTGGCGTATCTGCACGGCAAATCGATTCGCGAGCGAGCCAAGGCGCTGATCGAGATTGCGCATCCCAGGTTTCGCGAGGAGCTGTACGCGTATTGCGAGAAGACGAAATGGCTGCAGCATCCGCAGGCGTCAAAAACGGCAGTGTCGAGGTGAGGAAAAATGTCGGGCCAAGCGCGCGGCAATATCACGATTAACGTTGAAGAGTGCAAAGGATGCGGTCTGTGTGTGGAATCCTGCCCGCCCAAGTGCCTGGAACTGGCTCCGGAGTTGAGTCATTACGGCGTGCATCCGGCGCGCTATACCGGGCATGACTGCACCGGGTGCGGCATCTGCTTCTATTGCTGTCCGGAGCCGGGAGCCATCACGGTGTACCGGCTGTCTCCGCCGCCCAAGGCTCCGCGCACTGAAACTGGAGGCGAACATGCGGCAACTGTGTAAGGGGAATGTCGCCGTCATCAAGGGCGCGGTGCTGGCAGGATGCCGGGCCTACTATGGATATCCCATCACTCCGGCCAGCGAAGTGGCCGAGGCCGCCGCGCTCTATCTGCCGGAAGTCGGCGGCACGTTCGTGCAGGCGGAGAGCGAAACCGCTTCCATCAACATGGTGTATGGCGCGGCTTCGGCGGGAGTGAGGGTCATGACCGCTTCTTCCGGACCCGGGCTCAGCCTGATGCAGGAAGGCATCTCGTATCTGGCGGGAGCGGAACTGCCTTGCGTGATCGTCGATGTGATGCGCGGCGGTCCCGGCCTCGGCAACATCGCTCCCGAGCAGAGCGATTACTTCGCCATGGTCAAGGGCGGAGGTCACGGGAACTACCGCAATCTGGTGGTCGCTCCCGCGTCGGTGCAGGAAATGGCGGATCTGACCGTTCTGGCCTTCGAACTGGCCGACAGATATCGAAATCCGGCGATCGTGCTGGCCGACGGGTTCGTCGGGCAGATGATGGAGCCGCTCGATCTGGAATACCGCGAGATCGTGGCACCCGAAAAACCCTGGGCCGTGAAGGGCACAGCCGAAACGCGCAAGAACATGATCAGCTCGATCTTCCTCGAGCCCGACGACCTGGAAGAACATCAGCGGCGCATGGAAGCGAAATACATCCGCGCCCAGCAACTGGAAACCCGGTGGGAGGAATACCGAACCGAGGATGCCGAGTTGCTCGTTGTCGGCTACGGCATTGTTTCACGCGTGCTGCGCTCGGCCGTGGATGAAGCGCGCAAGCAGGGAATCCGCGTGGGATTGTTCCGGCCGATCACGTTGTGGCCGTTCCCGTCGAAGGCGCTGGCGCAGGAGGCGATGCGCGCCGAGAAGCTTCTGGTCGTCGAACTGAGCAACGGACAGATGGTGGAAGACGTGCGGCTGGCGCTCCAGGGCAAGCGCCCGGTGGAATTTTACGGGCGCGTCGGGCGGCAATGTGCCGAGTGTCGAGGAATTGCTGGAAAAGATTACGGAGCAGGTGCCGGCGTCAGTGGCGCTTGGGTAGGGATGCTTCGACTCCGCCGGAATCGCGTAGCGCGATTCCGGCTGCGCTCAGCACGACAAAGGATCGAGGGAACAAACTATGGCGGACCATGTAGTCCTGCAGGAAACACAGAGCGCTGAGAAATACGAGGTTGTCCATCAGAAGGCGGAAACGTTCTATCCCGAGTACGAACGCAAGTCCGACCTCAAGCATCAGACGCACTATTGCCCCGGCTGCGGCCACGGCGTGGCGCACAAGCTGATCGCCGAAGCGCTGGAAGACCTCGGCGTACAGAACGACACTATCCTCGTTAGCCCCGTGGGCTGCTCGGTTTTCGCCTACTACTACTTTGACGTGGGCAACGTGCAGGTGGCGCACGGGCGCGCTCCGGCCGCGGCAACCGGGCTGAAGCGGGCCTGCCCCGATAAGATGGTCATCGCGTATCAGGGCGACGGCGACCTGGCAGCGATCGGCACGGCGGAAATCGTCCACGCCGCCAACCGCGGCGAGAAGATTACCGTCTTCTTTGTCAACAACGCGATCTACGGCATGACCGGCGGCCAGATGGCGCCCACCACGCTGGTCGGGCAGAGACTCGACGACCTCGCCCTGGGGACGCCGTCCCATCAACGAAGGCTTCCCGCTGCACATGGCCGAGCTGCTCTCGTCGCTGCAGGCTCCGGTTTACATTGAGCGCGTCGCGCTGTCGGACAACAAGAACATCATGAAAGCGCGCCGTGCCGTGCGCAAAGCGCTCGAACTGCAGCGTGCCGGCGCCGGGTTCACGTTCGTCGAAATTCTTTCTCCCTGCCCGACGATCTGGGGCAAGGATCCCGTCGAAGCGCGCAAGTGGGTGGCGGAAAAAATGATTCCCAACTTCCCGCTGGAAGTCTTCCGCGATCGCAAAATCGAGATCGTCGAGACCAATGCGCCCCCGCACAAGACCGTGCAGGAACTGGTTGAAGGAGAACGCAAAGCCGCCCGCGAAGCGCTGGTTCCGGGACGCCAGCACCATTTCCGTCATCTCGGCATCAAGATTGCCGGATTCGGCGGACAAGGCGTGCTGTTGCTCGGCCAGTTGCTCGCCGAAATGGGCATGCGGGAAGGCCTGGAAGTAAGTTGGCTGCCGTCCTACGGTCCCGAGATGCGCTCGGGCAGCGCGCACTGTCACGTGTGCCTGTCGAAAGATCGCATCGGATCGCCGGTGCTCTCGCGCCCCGATGTTCTGATCGCCATGAACGAACCGTCTCTGCGCAAGTTTGCCGCCAGCGTGGCGCCCGGCGGCACCATTATTTACGGCCGCGAAGCGCTGCCCGAAGATTTCGTCGGTTCCGCAAGCGCAAGTGGTCTGCATCCCGGCCTCGGAGATCGCCGACAAGCTCGGCTCGGCGAAGGTCGCCAACGTGGTCATGATGGGCGCGTTGCTGGAAGAGACCGAATGCCTGGCCACGGCCACCGCCATGAAGGTGCTGGAAGCCAAGGTGAAAAATCCGGTCCTGCTCGAACTCGACCGCAAGGCGCTGGACGCAGGACGGCTCTATATCGACCACACGGTGGCGATCGGCGCCGTGACCCAAGCCGACGGCTTCGCCCAGTAAGTTCGACCCATTCGGGTGCCCCACCCTTGTCCCTCCGCTTTTTGGAGAGACAGGGTGGGGACTTTGATCTCCGTTCGGGAAAAGTTCAACGTCAAAATCCCCACCCCTTCGGCTACACTCCGGGCAGGCTCTGTCGCACACACCGCGACAAGATGGGGCACCCCCGGGCCAATCATGTGATCTCAATCACGAAAACTCGTGACAGGCGGCATATCAGCGCGAGTCGCTCAAGGGTGATCCTGAGAACGGGTGCAGGAGGTGTGTCATGGCACTCGTCGAAGCTCATCACGAAGTGGTTCCGAACGCGACCGCCGACCGCAAGGTCGCCGGCCCTTCGTCCGCCGTGTCGGTGAAGAACGTCCTGTTCGCTACTGATTTCTCTGCAACTTCTGAAGCAGCCCTGCCTTACGCGGCCGCCATTTGCCGGCGCTTTGGCAGCACGCTGCACATCGTGCATGTCCTATCGGACGCCAGCCTGCTGCTGGTGACCGGCGGCGTGGACTACGTCAGCATGGGCACAATCTATGAAGATGCCCACACCGAAGCCAAGGAAAAGCTGGATGAGATAGCCAGCCGCCTCGAAGGCATTCCGCAGCGCAGCTATGTGCGTCACGGACAGGTCTGGAGAAGCCTGAACGGCATTATCGAAGACAATCAGGTAGACATGATCGTCGTGGGCACGCATGGCCGCACCGGCCTGGGCAAATTGCTGCTGGGTTCGGTGGCGGAAGACATTCTGCGCCACGCTCCGTGTCCGGTGTTGACCGTGGGGCCGAAGGTTTCCGGACACGCCAGGCTGCCGGCATTCCCCCAGAAAGGCCACGATCTGGCTCCGCTGGAACTGGAGCTGCAGCAGATTGTTTTGGCCACCGACTTCGACCAAAGCGCGGCTCGCATCGCGCAGAGAGCGGTCAAACTCGCCGAAGAATTTCGCGCGCGCCTCACGCTCTTGCACGTGATCGAGGACTACACGCAACTCGGGAGCCGACCGGGCCCGATGGAAGACGGAGTTCGCCGGTTGCAAGCCTTGATTCCGGCGGACGCGGCACTACAGTATCCGCCCGAAACGGTGCTGGAATTCGGTCCGCCGGCGGAGCGGATTCTGAAAGTTGCCCTCGAGCGCGATGCCGACATGATTATTCTGGGCGCGCGATCCGCGGCAGACATCGGCAGCACGCACCTGCCCTGGTCGTCGGCGCACCACGTAATCGCCCAGGCCCATTGCCCAGTGCTGACCATCCGCGAATGAGACTGGAATGCGTCGAACAGACGGAAGCAAGTCGCTGATCCAGAGACTTCCGTGGAGGCGGTTTGTTCGCCGCCAGCAGAGTTACATCGCCATCGCTGTGGCCATCTATGCGGCGCTCTGGGCGGTGGACCGCCCGGCCGACATCAGCAGCACCCTCATCTACACTCTGCCCCTGTGCAACCTGATCGCTGTGGTGAACGATTACCTCGGCTTTCTTTACAACCGCAAGCGCACGCTGCATTCCTGGGCGATCTACGTCGCGCTGATCTTTGTCATCGCAGTCGTCGGCGTCGGCGTGGTAAACGCCATCGAGTATCCGCTCAGTCGGCTTCCCGGCCAGACCCTCTGGCAATTTCTGAAGGCGGGATGGAAGTTGCCCTTCATGGCAACCATGATCGTGGGCGTGAGCAGCGAACTGTATCGCAGGACGCGAGAGCGGCTGGAGTCGCGCAACCGCGAACTGCAGCGGACGATTGAACAGGAGGCTGCGGAACGAGCGCTCCACGGGCAGGAATTGGAGCAGGCGCGCGAGATTCAGCAATCGCTGTTACCCAAGGAGATCCCGCAGATTACCGGGTTCGCCATTGCTGGCGCATGGGAACCGGCGCGCGTAGTGGGCGGCGATTATTTCGATGTGATCCGGCTGAGCGAGACCCGGCTGGGCATCTGCATTGCCGACGTGGTGGGCAAGAGTATTTCTGCAGCTTTGCTGATGGCCAACGTGCAGGCCAGCGTGCGCGCCTTTGCCGCGGAGTCCACTTCGCCAGCGCAGCTGTGCCAGCGGGTGAACTCCGTTCTGTGCTCCAGCATCGGCACGGGAAAATTCGTGACGTTCTTTTATGGCGTGTTGGATGCGGCGGAGAAGACGTTGCAGTTCTCCAACGCCGGACATCTGCCGCCGATCCTGATCCGCACGCGTGGACAAGTTCAGGAACTCGATAGCGGCGGCGCCGTGCTGGGCGTTTTTCCCGCCTGGCAGTATGAAGACTCCCGCGTGCGCTTGGAGCCTGGAGATCGCCTGCTGCTATTCACCGACGGCATCACCGAAGCCGGACTTCCCGGGGGCGAAGAATTCGGGGAACAGCGCCTGATTCAGGGCGTCCGACAGTCTGCGGCCGCGTCCACCAGCGTAACTGCCGGCGGTTGCATAGGTCCCTTCGACAAGCTCAGGGCAGGCTCTTCGGCGGGCAAAAGGCGCCCAGCTCAGGATGACAATTTCACTCCGAACCCTGATTAGGCCGTAAAATCAAGGCGGTCCCGCCTGCCATGCCAGTGACCTCCAAGCCCGCCATCCAGCGCCTGCGCATCACCCTGCGCGGAGCCGTGCAGGGTGTCGGCTTCCGGCCCTTTGTGTACCGGCTGGCGACCGAAATGTCGCTGACCGGATGGGTGCTGAATTCTTCCTCCGGGCTGGTGGTGGAAGTCGAAGGCCCGGAGGACGCGCTGCGGCGATTTGAAGAACGCATCGAACGGGAGCGCCCCGCGGTCTCGGTGGTGACAGCGCGCGAGTCCGCATGGATCCCCGCCGAAGGCTCGACGCGATTCGAAATCCACGCCAGCGATGGCGACACAGGAAAATCAGTCAACGTGTTGCCCGACCTCGCGACCTGCGCCGATTGCCGGCACGAGCTGCTTGACCCCGACAATCGCCGCTTTCGGTATCCGTTCACGAACTGCACGAATTGCGGCCCGCGCTACACCATCGTCGTCGACATTCCCTATGACCGCCCAAACACGACGATGCGCGATTTCGTGCTGTGCCCGGCGTGCCGCGAAGAATACGAAAATCCCGCCAATCGTCGCTTTCATGCTCAGCCCAATGCCTGCCCGGTGTGCGGTCCGAAGCTCGATGGCACGATTGCGAATGTGGCGGCAGCGCTGTTGAAGGGACAGATTGTCGCTCTGAAAGGCATCGGAGGATTTCAGCTTCTAGCCGATGCCCGGCAACCGGCTGCCGTAGCGCGCCTGCGGCAGCGCAAGCATCGAGAAGAAAAGCCGTTCGCGCTGATGATGCCGTCGCTGGAGGTGGCGCGTGAATATTGCGAGATCGCGCCGGCCGAAGTTGAGCTTCTCGCATCGCCGGCCGCGCCCATCGTGCTTCTTCTGCCCAAGCCCGGCACCGACATCGCCTGGAACGTGGCGCACTGTTCGCCCTACCTGGGCGTGATGCTGCCGTATTCGCCGCTGCATCATCTGCTCATGCGGGAGTGCCCGTTTCCCCTGATCGCGACCAGCGGCAATCGCAGCGACGAACCCATCGCCATCGCCAACGACGAAGCGGCCGTTCGCCTGAAAAATATCGCCGACCATTTTCTGATGCACAACCGTCCCATTGTCCGCGCCTGCGACGATTCGGTCGTGCGCCTGACCCGCGGGAAAGCCGGCATCCTGCGCCGGGCGCGCGGCTATGCTCCGCTGGGAATTCGCGTTGCGCATGCCGTTCCGCCGGTGCTCGCGGTGGGCGGGCATCTCAAGAACACAGTCGCGATCGGCGTCGGGCAGGACATTTTTCTTAGCCAGCACATCGGCGACCTGGAGACGCTCGAAGCCCGGCAGGCTTTTGAAAAGGCGATTGCGGATCTCTGCCGTCTGTACAGTTTCAAGCCGGAGGCCGTCGTGTGCGATCTGCATCCTGACTATGCGTCGACGCACTGGGCGGAAGAATCTGGGCTGCCGGTGATCCGCGTGCAGCATCATCAGGCGCATGTAGCGGCGTGCGCGGCGGAAAATGGCGTAGAGGGCCCTTACCTTGGCGTTTCGTGGGATGGTACCGGCTACGGTCTCGATGGCGCGATCTGGGGCGGCGAATTTTTTCGCGCGGAAGGCAAGCAATTCGAGCGCGTCGCCCACGTGCGCCCGTTCGGCCTGCCCGGAGGCGATGCCGCAGTCCGCGAGGGCTGGCGCTCGGCGGCCAGCCTGCTGTTCGAAGTCTTTGGCAAAGAGTCCGATCCGCCCGACGTTCTCGACCGATCGACAGGGAAAGCCCGATTGGATGCCGCGCGGGTTCGTTCTATGCTCGAACGCGGAATCAATGTGGTGCCGACCACAAGCGTGGGCCGCCTGTTTGACGCTGTTGCCTGCATCAGCGGCCTTGCCCGCGAGAACCGCTTCGAAGGCCAGGCCGCGATGCTCCTCGAAAACGAAATTGGGGCTTTGCGCACCGAAGAGGCGTATCCTTTACCGGATGGGGACTGGGGTCCGCTCATCCCGGCGGTGGTGGCCGACCAGCGTGCCGGAATCCCGGTTTCGGTGATTGCGGCTAAGTTCCACAATGCGTTGATCGCGTGGATTGTGGAAGTGGCCGGGCAAAGTGGTTTGAAGCAGATCGTGTTCAGCGGCGGAGTGTTTCAGAACCGCTATTTGACCGAGCGGGCGGCGGCAGTTCTCGAAGCGTGCGGACACACGGTGCACACGCACCGGCGAGTTCCGCCGAACGATGGCGGGATCGCGCTGGGGCAGGTAGTCATGAGCGGCCTGTAGCGCCGCCGTCTCGGCGGCTGTCGCGGGGGCGTCTCGCCCGCGCTGCCCGGAAGATCAGAGACAGCGAGCGCAAGATGCGCTCGGGACGCCGGCGCTACGAAGAGGGAAGACCGGCAAGATCGGGAAGGGCATGCCTTCAGGCATGCAGCAACAACGCGGTGAAGATTGCGGTTTTAGCCGTTGGGGAGACTCTCTCATGTGCCTCGCAGTTCCAGGCCGTCTCGTTGAAATCATCGATGGAGGCGACATCGCCTTCCGCGTCGGCAAGGTCGACTTCGGCGGCATCCGCAAAGACATCAACCTGGCGTATACGCCGGAAGCCGAAGTCGGGAAGTACGTCCTGGTCCATGTCGGGTTCGCCATCAGCGTTATCGACGAGGACGAAGCTAAGCGCGTCTTCCAGTACCTGGAGGAGATGGGCGCACTAAAAGAGGAACTCGGTGAAATTCCTCAGTGAATATCGCGACCAGAAAGCCGCCGAACAGCTAGCGCGAGCGATCCACCAGAAAGTCACGCGCCCGTGGACCATCATGGAAATCTGCGGCGGCCAGACGCATACCATCGTCAAGAGCGGCCTGGAAGACCTGCTGCCGCGCGAAATCACCTTGGTGCACGGGCCCGGTTGCCCGGTGTGCGTCACTCCGATCGAGTTGATCGACAAAGCTGTCGCCATCGCCAAGCGCTCCGACGTGATCTTTTGTTCGTTCGGCGACATGCTGCGCGTGCCCGGATCGTCGAAGAGTTTGTTCGACGTGAAGGCCGAAGGCGGCGACCTGCGCATCGTCTATTCGCCGCTCGATGCGCTGAAACTGGCGAAGGCCAATCCGCAGAAGCAGGTTGTGTTCTTTGCCGTGGGATTCGAAACCACGGCTCCGGCCAATGCGATGTCGGCGTGGCAGGCCGATCACGACGGCATCGAAAATTTCTCGCTGCTGGTTTCGCACGTGCTGGTTCCTCCGGCGATGGAGGCGCTGCTTTCGTCCGAGAGTTGCGTGGTGCAAGGGTTCCTCGCCGCCGGACACGTCTGCACCATCATGGGCTTCGAAGAATATTTCCCGATCGCCGCCAAATACGAAGTCTCGATCGTGGTGACCGGATTCGAGCCGCTCGATATTCTGGAAGGCATTCACATGACGGTGTGCCAGCTGGAAGAAGGACGGCACGAAGTCGAGAACCAGTACAGCCGCGCGGTCCGGCGGGAAGGGAATCGTCCGGCGCAGAAGACGATTGCGGAAGTCTTCGAAGTGACTCCCCGCGAGTGGCGCGGCCTGGGCGAGATTCCCGCCAGCGGCTTCCAGCTTCGCGGACGCTTTCAGAAATACGATGCCAACCGCCGCTTCCCATTTAAGGGCGAACCGGCGCATGAGTCGCCGGAATGCATCAGCGGACTGATTCTGCAAGGCATCAAGAAGCCGCACGACTGCCCGGCGTTTGCCGTGAAGTGCACGCCGGAAAATCCGCTCGGCGCTCCCATGGTATCGTCGGAAGGCGCGTGCGCGGCCTACTACCACTATGGCAGACGCCAAAACACCAGCGTTCAACCTGAGTTGTCCGGTACCCCGCGTCGCTGACGATCGCATCGTTCTGGCGCACGGCGGCGGCGGACGCCTCACCCATCAGCTCATCGAAAAGATTTTCATGCCCGCGTTCTCGAACGCCATGCTCGAGCAGCGGCACGATGGCGCGGTTCTGCCGGTAAATGGATCGCGTCTGGCCTTTACCACGGATTCATTCGTAGTGCGCCCGCTGATTTTTCCCGGCGGAAATATTGGAGATCTCGCGGTCTACGGCACGGTGAACGATCTCGCCATGTGCGGAGCTCGCCCGCTCTACCTGAGCGCGGGATTCATTCTGGAAGAAGGCCTCGAGATGGATACGCTGCGTGCGATCGTCACCTCCATGCAGCAAGCGGCAGCGAAGGCCAATGTGAAGCTCGTCACGGGCGACACGAAAGTCGTCGACAAGGGCAAGGGCGACGGCGTCTTCGTCAACACCTCGGGCATTGGATTGATCGAAGCGAACGTGAAAGGAACGATTGGTCCAGCATCGGTTCAGGTTGGCGACGCGGTGATCGTCAGTGGCGATCTTGGACGCCACGGCATCGCGATTCTTTCGGTCCGCGAAGGCCTCGAATTCGAATCGCCGATCCTCAGCGATACGGATTCTGTCTGGCCTGCGGTGGAAGCCCTGCTGAATGCGGGAATCGAAATTCACTGCCTGCGTGATCTGACCCGCGGCGGCCTGGCCACCACGCTGAACGAAATTGCCGGCGACCGGAACATCTGCATCAAGCTGGAAGAGACTTTGATTCCGGTCGACGAGACGGTGCAGAGCGCCTGCGAGATTCTCGGCCTGGATCCGCTGTACGTGGCGAATGAAGGCCGCTTCGCGGTATTCGTTCCCGCGGCGCAAGCCGACAAGGCGCTCGAAGTGATGAAGAAAGTTCCAGTGTCCGCAGGATCCGTCCGCATCGGAAAGGTGGAAGAAAGCCCCGGCCGCACGGTAGTTCTGCAAAGCCGCATCGGCGGCAACCGCGTGGTCGACATGCTAAGCGGCGAGCAGCTGCCAAGGATCTGCTAGTAGCGCCGCCGTCTCGGCGGCTGTCGTGGCGGCGTCCTCGCCGCCACTGCCTGGGCACAAGGGGAGGCCGCTGCGTTTCCGCTTCACGCAAGCGAGCGAAAGATGCGCTCGCGACAGCCGGCGGGACGCCAGCGCTACGGGAGGTATCCGTGGAATCACTAACTGCCTCATTTTTACTTACCCGCAACTGCCTGAATCCACAGCATGTTAACCCCCCGTGACCCTGATCACGCCTGGCCGTGAGAATTATCACTGCCGGGTTTCATTAGAAGCCGACAATGGAGAGCGGAATTATGTTTATGCTGTACCTACGGAGGTAGGAAAAATATGACGTCCGTGATGACACCTCCGGGAGTGAAAACTCCCGCAGACTACATTGAATCCGTGATGATCAGTGTGAAAGCGAAGAACCCCGCCGAGCCCGAGTTCCACCAGGCGGTGGCTGAAGTGTTCGACTCTCTCAGGTTGGTCCTCGCGAAGCATCCCGAGTATCAGTCGGCGCGTTTGCTCGAAAGAGTTGTCGAGCCCGAGCGCGTCCTTATGTTCCGCGTGCCGTGGTTTGACGACCAGGGCAACATTCAAGTCAATCGTGGATTCCGCATCGAGATGAACAGCGCCATCGGCCCCTACAAGGGCGGGCTGCGCTTCCATCCCAGCGTGAATCTCGGCATTCTGAAGTTCCTGGCGTTCGAACAGGTCTTCAAGAATTCGCTCACCACGCTGCCCATGGGCGGCGGCAAGGGCGGATCGGATTTCGATCCCAAGGGCAAGAGCGACAACGAAGTGATGCGCTTCTGCCAGAGCTTCATGACCGAACTGCAGCGCCACATCGGCCCCGACACCGACGTCCCGGCCGGCGACATCGGCGTTGGCGGACGCGAGATCGGATTCCTGTTCGGCCAGTACAAACGGCTGCGCAATGAATTCACCGGCGTCCTGACCGGCAAGGGCCTGGGCTGGGGCGGATCGCTGATTCGTCCCGAAGCCACGGGCTACGGCTGCGTGTACTTCGCCAGCGAAATGCTGAAGACCAAGAAAGACTCGCTTGAAGGCAAGGTCTGCCTGGTTTCGGGCAGCGGCAACGTCTCGCAATACACCATCGAGAAGCTGCTCGATCTTGGCGCGAAGCCCGTTACCGTGTCCGATTCGAACGGCGTGATCTACGATCCCGATGGAATCGATCGCGAGAAGCTGGCTTATGTCATGGAGCTGAAGAACGTGAAGCGTGGACGCATCCGCGACTACGCCGACAAGTTCAAGAAAGCGATCTTCATGCCCACCGACATCAAACTGGAGCACAACCCGCTGTGGAACGTAAAGGCGGATTGCGCGTTCCCGAGCGCGACGCAGAACGAAATCACCGCGAAAGATGCGGCGAACCTGTTGAAGAATGGCATCAAGCTGGTGGCCGAGGGCGCGAACATGCCGTCCACGCTCGAAGCGACCAAGATGTTCCTGGATGCCAAGATCCTGTACGGACCGGCCAAGGCTGCCAATGCGGGCGGCGTGGCCACCAGCGGCCTCGAAATGGCCCAGAACAGCGCCCGTCTGAGCTGGACCCGCGAGGAAGTGGACGACCGTCTGCACAAGATCATGATCGCCATCCACCGGAACTGCTTCGAAACGGCCGAGAAATACGGCACGCCCGGCAACCTGGTGAACGGCGCCAACATCGGCGGCTTCCTCAAAGTAGCCAACGCGATGCTGGATCAGGGCCTGGTGTAAGGTTCGTGTGGGGACGGACGAATGCGTCCGTCCCGGCCAAGGACGGAAGCCCGGCCGCCTTGTGGTTGGAAGATGGAATGAAGAATCGGGTGCCCCACCCTTGTCGCGTCTTGTGCGACAGGGTGGGGTTTTTGATTTTTAAGGATTCTGGTCGGTACCACCCTTACGATGCGATCGGCCGATATTTGCGTGAGCGCCGTCGCTTTGTCATCCTGTCTCTAACGACGTTGTACTCTGTCAAGCGAATTTTGCCCACACTCCGGCGTGGACGCTTTGGGTGTTACAAAAGCGCCATTTCGCTCTCGTAGAACGTTTTTGATGTCCAGACCAAGCTCGTCACTCGATTCAATCTTGCAGCGGGACCTCAGGTCCCACCATCCATCTCTTCGGTACTTGCGCCCACGATTATTCACTTCGATCTCCCTGACGCTTCAGGGAGGCAGGCTGCCCACTCAAGCGCTCGGCTCCGTTACTCGCCGGCCACAGAATGACTCGGGCTCACCTGCATGACGGCCTGATAGAGTTGCGCGTACGTCCAGTCTTCGCGCAACATCAGGTACAACCGCGTGGCCAATTTTCTGGCCACGGCCACCTTGGCGAGGCTGCGATTCTTGCGCACCGCCAGGCGGCGATAGAAGCGTTTCAGTTGCGGATCGTAACGCGCCGCCGTCTGTCCCGCTTCCACCAGCAAAAAGCGCAGAAACGAACTGCCCTGTTTGCTGATCCTGCCCAGCCGCTGTTTTCCGCCGCTGGAATCTTCGCTCGGAATCAGGCCAAAATAACTGCCCACTTGCTTGCCCGATTCGAATCGTTCCGCCGGCCCCAGGGTCAGCACCATGGCCAACGCCGTTACCGGTCCCACTCCTGGATGCGTCATCAGCCGCACCGCCTCCGGTCGCTGCCGCGCTTCTTCCCAGACTCGCCGGTCCAGTTCGACGATTTCCGCTTCCAGCCCGTCCAGCGCTTCCAGCAACCGCTTGCGCCGCTCGGCCGCGTAGGGCAGCAAGGGCAACTGCTCCAACTCCGCGCGCCCTGCCTTGCTCCACAGCTTGCGTTTTTTCTGCACCCCGTGACTCAGCGCCATGGCCTGCAGCTGATTCTTCGTACGGGTCCGCGCTTGCACTTGCTTGTGGCGATGCACCAGCAACTGCCGCACGTCCCGCACTTGCAGACTCGGCACCCAGATCTGCGGAGACCGGTCCTGCCGCAACAGATCCAGCAAGTGCTCCGCGTCCCGCCGGTCGGTCTTCTGCTTGCGCACCACCGCGGCCCGGATCTTGGCGGCATCGCCGAACCACAACTCGAAGCCCAACTCCCCCAGCAACCGCTCGAACCACGGATAGTGCCCGCAAGCCTCCATCCCCACCCGCACTTCCTGGCCCGCCAGCGACCGGTAAAACTGCTCCGCCTCGGCGCGGTGCTGTAACCGCTTTTCTTGAATCTCTCCCGTTCGATTGTCAAAGATCGCGACCTGCTGAAACCCAGGATGGAAATCGCATCCTATAATCAACATGACGTTGGCTCCTCTCACGAGCCTTGGTCTTGGTTCATCGCATACCAATCTACTCGCGACGGGCCAACGTCGTTATGCAATCAAGCGAAGCGAAGGACCTATGCAGTGTGCCTGCGCAGGCTAATTGCATAGGTCCTTCGCGGCAAACGGCGCCGCTCAGGATGACAAGTGCACCTTGTAGGGGGGCGGCTGTCCCCACATAGATCTCACTGCGCCTACGGCGTTGCCTTGCCGCTGGCAGAGGGGCCGCAGCCGTAGCCGTCCTCCATCGCTTTCCGAAACTTCTCCCGCTCCTCCGGACTCATGTTGCGGCAGCGCCCGCGGAACCGGCGTCCGCCATGCCCTCCCGGCCCGCCATGCCCGAGCCCGCCGAACAGAATCCGGCACAGCGCCAGCAATCCCAGAGCTTGCCAGAAGGTAAGCGTTCGCCAGCCAAACAGCGGAGGCAGCAGCCAATTCCACAAGTGCATCACCACTTCGCCGCCGATAAAGAGAAACAGTGGAATCGCCACGATCGCCAGCGGCACGATCCAATACCATTTTTTTCTCATATTCATTCCCCTTCATTTGCAAATCGTCGTCGTGCATTTCATGCGAGATCCCTCGCTTCGCCTGAAAAACGGCTCCGCTCGGGATGACGCCGCGTTGGAAATTCACTCGCACTGCAATGCTCGTTTCATAAACTCGTCGTACACCTGCTTCAACCGCTCGCGCAGATGCAGCACCGCATAGCGTTTGCGCGACAGCAGCGTATTCACACTCACGCCGGTCTCGTCGGCGATCTGCTTGAAGCTGCGGCCTTCGAACTCATGCGCCAGGAACACCTCGCGCTGCTCCTCCGGCAACTCGTCGAGCGCCAGCTCCAGCTCATCGAGCAGCACGTTGCGCGCGTAAAGCGCCTCCGGCCCCGCATCGGGAGATGGCAGCAGGTCTTCGAACGGCATCCAGTCGCCGTCCTCGTCCGCGGCTGCCATGTCGCTGAAGTTTTCCGGCTCCTGCTTGCGGAAGAGGTCGGTGATGCGATTGCGCGCGACGCGAAACAGCCAGCCGGTGACGTGCTCGATCGGCATCAGCAGGCGATTCGCTTCCACCAGCCGGTAGAAGACGTCCTGCAGAATGTCCTCGGTGTCGAGCGGATCGGGTACACGCCGGCGAATAAAGTTGCGCAGCCGGGATTGCTCCCGCTTGACCACTTCGGAAATGCGCTGGTCCTGTTCCAGTGCCATGCGTTCGCGTGCCCTGGGCTCGACTGCCATGTACTGCGAGCTCGCCGCGTCATTCATCCACTGCTGTAGACGAATGAGGAGGTGCGAATATTGTAGGGGCGCTGCAGTTCTGGCGGGGGCCAAGACGAAAGTCGATCCACGGATTGTGATGAACTTCTGTTGGCCTTTCCGAAGGCGCAAAAAGTCAAGTCCACCATCGTGCACGGCCTGCACCTTAAGAGATGCAATGCACGGCTAAGCAATTGAAAGGAAGCGGGTTTATGTGTTTAAGCGATGTGTAAATAAAGCGCCGTATATAGTTGATAACAAACAATAAAAATACTGTCGTTAAATCGGTTTACCTCTCCTCCAGAGCGAGGCATTTCCATGACGACCTTAGCGAAGGGGAAGCTTCCGTGCGTCGTTCCAGCGCCGTCGTACACGTAGAGCGAGGTATTCCTGAGAGCGATCCGGATGCGCTCTAGCACATAGGGTCGAAATATGGTCGACATCGGTGCGGGCCGAGAGAATGCCGACTGTACAGTCAAAATCCCCACCCTGTCGCAAACACCGCGACAAGGGTGGGGCACCCGATTCATCTCCCTCCTCGCGAGTATGATTAGCTGTTCACGATCTTCCCATGATCGTTCCTCCCATCGCCGCGCCCATTCTTGATGCCGAAGAGCGTTTTGAAGGCTTCGAGAACCTGATGCCGTTTCGCGTCCAGAACATTCTTCTGGTCTCGAGCCTCTACGACTCGTTCATCCTGCGCGAAGATGGACGCCTCAACGAACTGCTCATCGACGAATCGCTCGAACTGAACCTGCGGCAGATTCCCGGGATCACGCACGTTTCCAGTTGCGCCGAGGCGGTCGAGCTGGCGAAGTCCAATCCGCAATTTAATCTGATCGTCACCAACCTTGCGGTCGGCGACACCGACGCCGCCGATCTCGCCCGCAGAGTGCGTGCCGCCGGACTCGACATTCCGGTGGTTGTGCTCGGCTACGACTATCGCGAGATCAAGAACTTCGTCGCGAGCAATCCTGTGACCGACATCGACCGCGTTTTTCTCTGGCAGGGAACGGCGCGCATCCTGATCGCGATCGTCAAGTATGTGGAAGACAAGCGCAACGTGCTGCACGACACGCGCGCCATGGGCGTGCCGGTGCTGCTGGTCGTCGAAGACAACATTCGCTACTACTCGTCGTTTTTGCCGGTGATTTACACGGAGCTGATCAAGCAGTCGCGGCGCGTGATTCAGGAAGGCATCAACGTGGCGCACAAGCTGGTGCGCATGCAGGCGCGGCCCAAGATTCTGCTGGCTTCGAACTTCGAAGAAGCGGCACAGCTGGTGCAGGTATACCGTGATTACATTTTCGGCGTCGTCTCCGACGTGGAATTTCCGTGGAAAGGCAAGCTCAGTCCGGACGCAGGCTTTGAACTGGCGCGCATGGTGCGCAGCCTTACGCCGGACGTGCCGGTGGTGCTGCAGACCAGCCGGACTGAGTTTCGTCCGCGGGCGCACGCCGAGGGTTACGCGTTTCTGCGCAAGCGTTCGCCCACGCTGCTGAAAGATCTGCGCCGCATTCTCACCGATCAATTCGGCTTCGGCGATTTTGTCTTCCGCATGCCCGACCAGCGCGAAGTGGGACGCGCCAAGGATTTGAACGAACTGGAAGAGCAGCTGCAGACGATCCCGGCCGACAGCCTGATGTATCATGCGCAGCGCAATCATTTTTCGCACTGGCTGATGGCGCGAACGGAATTTGCGCTGGCGGCCAAGCTGCGTCCGCGCAAGGTTTCCGATTTCACCGGTCTCGAGCACTTGCGCAGCGACCTGATCGCATCCATCAACGACTACCGCCGCGAGCAGAACGAA
>CAVWHT010000036.1:0-65504 GCA_963754885.1 uncultured Acidobacteriota bacterium
GGGGCTAAGAACTCCGCGATGCTAAGAGTTTGGCGGCGTTGTCGTGGTACACGCGGTTTAGGATTTCATCGCTGAGGCCTAGACCATAGAGGGGCCAGTGATAGCCAAACTGGTCGATTTCATAAAAATGCTCGTCTTGCGATTCGAGGATGCGGAAGGTGATGCGATACATTTCGGGATCGAATCCCATGTCGGTGCCGTAGACGAGGCGATCGGCGTACTTCGCGTAGAACTGCTGAGCAAAGCGCGGAATGGGCGCGGTTTCCGCGTAGCGGGCGGAGATGTCGGCATGGAGGTTGGGATGGCGGTCGAGGACTTCGCCTAAGTGCGCGAGATCGTAATCGAGATTGGCGAAGTGGCAGGCTACGAACGTGGTGTTGCGATGGCGGGCCAGCGTGCGCTCGAAAATTTCGATCATGCCGGTGAGCTTGACGATGTTGGGCTGATTGTCGAGGCGCCATTCGTAGGCGTTCATGAGGCCGTCGTTGTGCTTGTCCATGGGCTGGTACATCCAGATGGGGTCGGCGACGTGGAGGCTGACGGGCATGCGGAGGTCGGCGGCTTTTTCCCAGATGGCGTCCACGCGCGGGTCGTCGGGATGCATGCCGGGGGCGGTGGATTTTTTGGAGCGCAGGCCCTGGCCTTTGTCGTGAATTTCGCCGATGCCGCGGGCGCCGGAGTCGTGGCAGCGGGTGAGTTCCTGCACGGCCTTCGGGCCGAAGCCGGGCTGGTTGTATCCGGTGAAATCGAGGCCGCACCAGAGTTCGAAGCGGTCATTGGAATATTTGCGTTGAATGTCGTCGAATTCTTTGCCGGTCGTCATGGTGAGGATGATGGTCTTTTCGACGTTGACGGCGTCCATGATCTTGAGCCAGGCGGTGATTTCGGCGTCGGTTTTCGCAAAAGGGTGCGAGTGCATATCGATGATGGGATACTTTGCCTTTTCGACATGCGTGACAGGAACTTTGTGGAGGGAGAGCGGGCGGTAGTCTTTGAGGAGGATCGTGTTGGGGTTCGGCGATGTGGCCGGGGCAGATTTCTTTTCGGTTTCGGCGAAGGCGGAATGAGGAAGGGCGAAGGCGAGTCCGGCTACGTTGGCGGATTTCAGGAATGAGCGGCGGTTCATGGGAGGCCTCCGGAAATTGAGAATCAAGAGGAACACGAATGTGTAAATGTTCTGGGGGTGGGAAGCAAGAGTGAAGTTTGGGTACGGCGCGGAGTGGATCCCTCGCCCCGCTGGTAAAACGCGGTGCGTCGGGATGACGCCTGCGAGGGCGGGACGCCGGCGCTACGTTGAGGTTGGGGTGACGAGTCGACATACCCGCGTGCGATATGCGGAAGGCACGCTCCCTTCGCTTCGCTCAGCGTCGCGGGGCGGACCCTTCGACTCCGCTCAGGGCAAGCTGCGTCCGTCCTACATGAGCTTATTCGCCGCCTACTGTCAGGCCTTCTATCCGGAGGGTAGGGGCGGCTACGGAGCCGCGGAATTCCAGGTCGGTGGCGATTTCGGAGATGTTGAAGAACAGCTCTTTCAGATTGCCCGCAACTGTGATTTCTTCTACCGGGTAGGTCAGCTCGCCGTTTTGGATCCAGAGGCCGGAGGCACCACGGGAATAGTCCCCGGTGACTAGGTTCACGCCTTGGCCGAGGAACTCGGTTACGTAGAGGCCTTCTTTTATATCTGCGATCAGTTCTTTCTGAGACTTCGAGCCGGCTTGCAGAAAATAATTTCCGGCGCCGATCCCGGGAGTGCCGGCGAGTCCGCGCGAGGCATTTCCTGTGGTTTGGAGACCCAGCTTTTTTGCCGTGTACGTGTTCAGCAGGTACGACTTCAGCACGCCGTTTTCGATGACGACCGTGCGGCGCGTGGGAATGCCTTCGCCGTCGAAGGGACTGGTGCCGAATCCGCCGGGGATGGTGCCGTCGTCGATGACGGTGACGTTGTCTCCGGCGATTTTCTGGCCGAGCTTTCCGGCGAGAAAGGATGCGCCGCGGTAGACCGAGTCTCCGTTGATGCCTTCGAAGATGTGTTCGAGGATCGAGGTGGAGACCATGGGATCGAAGACGATGGGAACTCTGGCGGTCTTGGCTTTGCGCGCGCCTAAGCGCCGGATGGTGCGCTGGGCCGCGATGCGGCCGACTTGCTCGGGCGGGTCGAGCTTGCTCAGCATGCGGGCTACCGAGAACCAGTAATCGCGCTGCATGGCTCCATCGTCAGTTTGGGCGATGGGGACTGCGGCCACCGAGCAGTAGGAACGCTTGTACTCGCCGACGAAGCCGTGGGAGTTGGCGAGGACTTTGTGTCCGGTAGCAGCGTCGAAGGATCCGCCGTCGGAATTCTTGATGCGGGGGTCGAACTCGAGCGCGGCTTGTTCGGCGCGGCGGGCGTAGGCGATGCGGTCGGGACCGGGTAGCGAGTAGACGTTCTTCGTGGTAGAGATCGAGATCGCCTGGGAGTTGTCCGAGTTGATCAGCTGGAGGGATGCCGCCGAAGGGATCTTCGGAGGTGATCTTGGCGAGTTCCAGCGCGGACTTCACCATGCGGTCGAGGCCGGCTTTGGAGAAGTCGGAGGAATAGGTGCTGGCGGCGCGCTGTCCGAAGAAGACTCTTACGCCGATCGACTTCGAGCCGGATTCTTTCAGGGTCTCGACCTGGCCGAGCCGGACCAACGTGGAGAATTCGTCGCCTTCTCGGACTACGCATTCGGCGGCGGTGGCGCCTCCGGACATGGCGCGGCGGACGATGTCCTGGGCTACTTCGCGGAGATCAGTTTCTCGTTTCGGGGTGCGAGTTTCTAGTTCGGTTGGGGTCATAGAAAAATCTTTAACCACTAAGGGCACGAAGGTACACGAAGGAAGCAACTGCATGGGTCCTTCGCTTCGCTCAGGACGACAGGACTTCTAATAATCCGCGAAATCAGTGTTGATCCGCGGCAGAGAAGTTCACTGCATGAAGCCGCCGGGGTCTTTTCTGGCGGTGCCGCCTACGGTGAGGCGATCTACTTTTAGTGTTGGGATGCCGACGCCTACCGGGACGGCCTGGCCGTCTTTGCCGCAGGTGCCTACGCCCTCGTCGAGTTTGAGATCGTTACCGACCATGCTCACTCGCGTCAGGACGTTCGGGGCCGTTGCCGATCAGCGTGGCGCCTTTGATCGGGGCGGTGATCTTGCCGTCTTCAATCATGTAGGCTTCGCTGGCCGAAAAGACGAATTTTCCGTTGGTGATGTCGACCTGGCCTCCGCCGAAATTCACGGCGTAGACTCCGTGTTTGACAGAGCGAATGATGTCTTCGGGATTGTCGTGTCCCGCGAGCATGTAGGTGTTGGTCATGCGCGGCATGGGAATGTGCTCGTAGCTCTCGCGGCGTCCGTTGCCGGTGTCGGCGATGCCCATGAGGCGCGAAGAAAGTTTGTCGCTGAGATAGCCCTTCAGGATTCCCTTTTCGATCAGAACAGTTTCCTGCGTGGGCTCGCCTTCGTCGTCGACGTTGAGCGATCCGCGACGCCAGGGCATGGTGCCGTTGTCGACGACCGTGCATTGTTCGCTGGCGACGCGCTTGCCGATCAGTCCGGCGAAGGCGGAAGTCTTCTTGCGATTGAAGTCGGCTTCGAGGCCGTGGCCGACGGCTTCATGCAGCAGGACGCCGGGCCATCCGGGGCCGAGGACGACTTCCATGTCTCCGGCGGGGGCTTCGCGGGCGTCGAGTTGCAGGATGGCCTGGCGGGCGGATTCCTTGGCGAAGAATTCAGGATTCCTGTCGCCGAAGAAGAAGTCGAGGGCGACGCGGCCTCCGCCACCGGAGGTGCCGCGGGCAGAATTGTTTTCGGTCTTCGCGATACAGCTTACATTCATGCGGGCTAGCGGCTGCGAGTCTTCGGCGAAGGTGCCGTCGGACGCGACTACTAAGATGTTGCGGAGTTCGTCGGCGTAGCTGGCGCGGACCTCTTTGATGCGCGGGTCGTAGGCGCGGGCGGCCTTGTCGGCGCGCATGACGAGCTCGACTTTGGCGCTGATTTCGGCGTCGACGCTCGGAAGCGTGACCGGGTAGAGGCTGCGGGCTTGCGATTTTTGGAATCCGGCGACCGTGGATTTCGCGGGCGCGCTGGCGATCAATGCGGCGGTGCGCGCGGCGTGCAGGATGCGGTCGGAGGAAAGGTCGTCCGTGTAGGCATATCCGGTGCGCTCGCCGGAGACGACGCGGACGCCGCATCCGGCGGAGATACCCTGGCTGGCGGATTTCACCATGGACTCGTCGACCATCAGCGAGGTCGAGGACAGGTATTCGAAATAGAGGTCGGCGTAATCGCCTCCGGCGGAGAGGGCGGCGGCGAGGTAGCGCTCGAGGTCGGGTTCGGTGAGGCCGTAGTGCTCGAAGAAGAAGCGGGCTTTGTCGTTGGTAATCTTTTCCACGTGAATTAGATGCCTGCGAGTTTGATTGGGACTCGTGGGCGAATCCTCAGGCCCTCATTATCCCATAGCCGTATTCACGGGGACGCAAGACTCACCACAGGGGGCACAGAGGTGCACAGAGAGCGCGTCCTGTGCGGGAGATCCCTCGACCTGCTGGCGAAAACGCGGGTCTTCGGGATGACCGCCAGAGTTGGAGAGGTCTTCCACAGGCGGGATGGTCATTCGTCACAGACTTTGCAGGCGGGTTTGTGAACAATCCCGAGTATGACTCCTGAGATGCTTAGCCGGACGCTGGCGGATTTTCTTGCGGAAGCTTCCGGGGCGGTCGTGCTCGAAGATGGAGCAGTGGCGTTCGATCTGGCGCAGGCCAAGTATTCGATATCCGGCGAGTACAACAAGTGCCTGCTGCATCTGTGGTCGGCGGAGCGGAATACGGTGAGGCGGGTGCTGGATGCCGAGTTGAAGAACGGGGTGCTGCGGCTGGCGGTGCAGCGGTTGGGACAGGCGCGTCCGACGAAGCTGGAGATTTGCCGGGAGCGGGACCGGAGGTCTCCGTCGGCGAAGAAGGCGGCGCGGGCTGCGTATGAGGCGAAGCTGCGGCGGGCGTTGGAGCGGCACTTTCCGGGGTTTTCGATTACGCGGCTGACTTCGGGCGTGGATCTGGAGAAATCGTTTGGTCCGATTTATGCGCGTGGAGTGCTGCAGCGGGGACAGACGGCGTTTGCCGTGCTGGGGGTGAATGGGTCGGAGACGCAGAGCTCGATCGACGCGTCGCTGACCTTTGGGATTTTGTGGATGGAGGTTTGCCGTGAAAGTCCCTGCCGTGGAAGTCAAAATCCCCACCCTGTCGCACAAAACGCGACAAGGGTGGGGCACCCTCGGAGTTATCCTCGGAGTTATCCTCGGAGTTTGGTTGAGGGGCTCATTCTTTTTGTGCCTGCTGGGTGTTCTTCGCTAGTGCGGGAGCGGATGGCGAACCTGAATCGGGCGGCCGCGAAGTGGCGGCTGTTTGAGTTTGATGAGCGGCAGGATGCGGTGGTGGAAGTGGACTGCCCCGATCGCGGGAATGTGGCGACGCGGCTGGTGCATGCGACCAACGAAAGTGCGGCGCTGGAGAGGTTCGCGGAATCGATTACGCGGGTCCGGGGGATCCTGCCGAATTGCGAAGTCGCGGTGCTTTCTCCGGCGGAGATTTCGTTGCGGTGGCGAGGACTGGAGTTTGCGCGAGCGCGCATGGGCGCCGAGGAGATTACCTTCCGCAGCCGGCAAGAGATTGTGTTCGGCGTGGGCGCGGAGGAGCGTGTTTTGGAGGATCGCAATTGGGCGCTGTTTGTGCAGTTGCTGACCGCGCTGCGGGAGGCGCGGCATCCGTATGGGCCGCGGCAGGACCGGTTGTTTCGCATGCATCCGGAGCGGTGGCTGGAGTCGCTGGTGCGGGCCGACGTCAGCGTGATCGATGAGCGTCTGGAAACGGAGTCAGTGTATTCGCAAGTGCCGGCATTTTCGGCGGCGGACCAGGCGATGATTGATGTGCTCACGTTGACGCGAGACGCACGGCTGGCGGTGGTCGAGTTGAAGGCGGACGAGGACATTCATCTGCCGCTGCAGGGGCTGGATTACTGGGCGCGCGTCGAGTGGCATCATGCGCGCGGAGAGTTTTTGAAGTTTGGATATTTTGGAGGACGGGAGTTGGCGGGGGAGTCGCCGTTGCTATTTTTGGTGGCGCCCGCGTTGCACGTGCATCCGGCGACGGATGTGATCCTGCGGTACATTTCGCCGGAGATCGAGTGGGCGTTCGTGGGGATTGACGAGAGGTGGAGAGAGGGAGTTCGGGTGATATTTCGGAAACGGGCACTAGAGCGGTTTCACCACGGAGACACGGAGGCACGGAGAGTTTCGGACCGAGAATCGATGACGGCGTGATTTTTCCGAATCTCCAGAAAGTCAAAATCCCCACCCTCTCGCGCACAAACCGAGCGAGAAGGGTGGGGCACCCCTTCTGACCCCCATCTATCGATTCATCTATCAGTTGGCTGCCTTGGCTGGGCTGCGCCCGGCGGACGGACGAATGCGTCCGTCCCTACAGTCTTCAGTTCCAGGCGCCCAGGAGGCGGCGGAGGTCGACTAACTGGGCCAGGTGGTAGGCGTTGTGATCGGCTAGCAGCAGGGCTTCGCGGAGGATGGTTTGGCCGTCGCCCCAGGGGATTTTGGCGAACAGGTCTGTCTTTGGATTCGTGACCAGGTTCAGCATGGCTTTTTGGTCGGCGCGAAATTGCTTGACGCTCTTGGTCCAGGCGGCGGCGCTGGGAGGAGCGGCGGTTTTCGGCCAATAGCCTTCGGGCCAGTTCGGAGACTTGTGCTTTCGGTTGCGGCTGAATTCGAGGATGTCCCACTGCGCGATGCGGAGGTGTTCGAGGAGCATCCAGGGAGAATGGGGAAAATCAGCGGGCTTTTTGCCGCGCAGGCTGGGCGGAAGATTTTTGAGGACGTTGTCGAATTTGGTATGAGCCCCGCCACCGGCGATCAGGTAAACGAGATTCTGGCGAAGGTGTTGGTCGCGTTTGTCGGGCATGGAGCCTCCGTTCGGATGCGGCAGGATTAGTGTAGCGCGGCAGGCTTCACCACGGAGACATTGAGACACAGAGGAATTCTGGCTAAGTACTAATTCCACTTACGTACTACAGACACGAAATGTCGCGCGGTCATAGATTCCGGGCATTCCGAAGTGTTACTCCCCGGTTCCTCCGTGGTGAAGGATTCTCTGCAACCCCGACCTGGGTTCTTCCGTCTAAAGTCCGTGCCCTTTCGTCTGGGTTTGGATGCGAAACGACTCTTGTGCCGGGGCAGGAATCCCGGTACCCTAAAGGCCAGTTATCCGTATGTTCAACCCGCACCCCAATCTAGCTGACGAAGTGAATCGTGGGATCGTGCAGTCGGAAATTGAAGGCGGAGTGTTTTTGAACGACCTGCCGCCGTCCACGATTCTCGAGATCCAGACGATGCATCACCGCTACACCGCGGTATTGCTGGGGGGCAGCGAGGCGCTGCTTTCGGGGCATCCGGAGTTTTGTCCGGAGCCGGTGCAGGTGGCGATTGCGGGATCGACGTGGGGCGGGTCGATGCTGAAGCTGCAGTTTGTGGGGCGGGGCATGCACCTGGAGTTTCGGCATCCGGGGTACCCGACGCCGATCATCACGTCTCCCATACAGGAAATACGCGACAACGTGCCGCTGCCCGCGCTGGAATTGGACGCGCGAGAGCATGGGGCGCACTCGTAGAAGTCCGCTCAGGCTTGAAAACAGCCCGCCGACGCCAACCGACGCCTTCCCTAGTTGCATTCCTGCCATTGACTTGCCGAGGTTCTGGCACTAGTATTCCGGCCAGCGGGCACTGTGGCCCGTGTTCATGCCGCTTACCATTGATACGCGCGAAGTTGCTCACGTGACGCTTCTGGACGTTCACGGCCGGATTGTGCTCGGGGACGAGATCGGAGATCTGCGCGATGCGGTGCATGGATTGCTGGAGAGCGGAAAGAAAAAGATCATTCTGAACCTGGCGGACGTGGACTACATCGACAGCTCGGGAGTGGGCGAGCTGGTCGGTTGCTACACCACTGTGCGCAATGCCGGAGGCGAGTTGAAGCTGCTGAATCTGAGCCAGAAAGTGCAGGACGTGCTCTACGTGACGAAGCTGTATACGGTTTTCGATATACGGGATGATGAGTTTACCGCAGTGAAATCGTTCGACTACTTCTTCGCGAAATAGAGTCAGGCTCTCCTTTTCTGAGTTGCGTTCCCCATCCTCACCAGGAGACAAGCTTCGTTCAGGCAATTGACGCGGGGTCCGCGCGGCGAACCGCGCTAGATACGCCCTAAAGCAAGACTCTGGGAGTAGAATTCTTCGAAAGCGAGTTCGGGGCCACGCTGCTTCTGGTGCGGGAGTCGTGGAGTGGTGGAACAGCGCAGTACCAATCACAGCAACTTAGAGGCCAAGACGGCCCGGGAACTGATCTGGACGTTGCATCATTCGTTTCAGGGCTGGACGTGTTCGCAGTGCGAGTGGAATTATCCGCTGCCGACGCTGCTGACGGATGCGGACGCGCGAACGGCGTACGATCGGCTGGCGGCGGGAAAATTTCGCGAGCACAAGTGCGCCGATCATCTGCGGCGGCTCGGCGGGGCGGATCATGAAAGCTTCACACCGCGCATTCGCAAGCTGGTGGCCCAGGGGTTCAAGCCGAAAGACGCAGTGGAATTGTTTCTGCAAGAGATTGCTCTTGAGTATCGCAACCAACCCAAAACATTGGCGCAGGCGAAGGCCGATGGGGAAGACTTTCTCCGCAGGGTGAAAGCCGGGCTGATCTGAGAACGGGCGTCAGACCTCGCTTTCGGAGGTATTTCCGGAGCCAATGAAATCCTGCAATACGGCGATTTCCTCATTGACAAGGGCCAAAGACTAGAGGAAAATCGCGCGGCGTTTCGCTTCGACCCACCCGACCAGGAGGGAAAGCTATATGAGATGGCTTTCGTTGGCCGCTTTGGTGTTGTGTGCTTTGACGCTGACTGCCCAGGATGCGATGACGACCCAGGATGTGAACAAGAATCCGAATAAGAAAGAGCCTCCGATATTAGGGCCGCATTGGTCGCGCGATGCTGCGCCGGGAAGAAACGCCGGCACCAATCCGGACATGAGCTATCACGGCGGACCGATCTTGCCGTCGACGACGGTGGGGGCGATCTGGTGGGGATCGAGCTGGCCGACCTATACCGGTGACGAGATTACCGGGATGGACAGCTGGTACAAGGCAGTGGGAGGAACCAGCTACGCGGCGACTGTCGATGAATACACCGACAGCGCGGGGCAGAGCGTGAGCAGTTCGATTACGTATCAGGGCCACATTGTGGACAAAACCTCGGTTCCCAAGCACCTGAGCACGTCTGCGGTTCTGGGGGAAGTTTGCAAGGTCATCACCAAGCCGGTGGCCAACGCCTACTATCCGGTTTACGTCGATAAGGCGCGTGGCGGCGCGAACTATTGCGCGTATCACAGCTGGGGATCGTGCGGCGGAACGCCCGTGGAATTCGGTTTCTTCTTCAAGCCGGACGGCGATGCCGGATGCAACCCGGGCAGCACCGTCGCCGGGCAAACGGAAGGCTTGCAGGCGGATGCGAATGTGTCGGGGCACGAGCTGTCGGAGACGCGATCGGATCCGAATGGCAATGCCTGGTACGACAATTCCGGCGAGGAGAATGGAGACAAGTGCGCCTGGACGTTTGGCGGTCCGTACGTGCTGTTCGGGAGCCAGGAGTGGAAGATCCAGGGGAACTGGTCGAACTACGAGTACGACCACAATTCTGGATATGCGAACTCGAGTGGCGAGAAAGGGTGCGCGGACGGGACGAATTATCCGGGGCTGTATACGTATTGAGTTTGTTTATTTGAAATGGATGAGCCCGCTTCGCTGGAGGCGGGCCTTTTTTAGTTTCGAGACATGTTGCACTTGAAAGTCAAAAACCCCGTTCTAACGTCGCAAACGGCGCGACGTTAGAACGGGGCACCCTCTGGCTTCACCCTCTGGTTCCACTCTTTTTTCCGCGTTCAGTTTGTGATTCCCATTTGCGTCAGGATGAAAGCGTAGTCGAAGGCGGCTTCTTTGAGGCGGTCATAGCGGCCGGAGGCGCCGCCATGGCCGGCGGGGCTGAGATTGGTTTTCAGGATCAGGATATTGTGATCGGTGCAGGTGGCGCGCATTTTGGCGACGTACTTCGCAGGCTCCCAGTACATGACCTGGCTGTCATTGAATGATGTCTTCACCAGCATGTTGGGATAAGCCTTGGCCGCGATGTTGTCGTAGGGCGAGTACGTGATCATGTAATCGTACGCAGCTTTTTCTTTGGGATTGCCCCACTCTTCGAACTCGGTGACGGTGAGCGGAAGAGATTCGTCGAGCATGGTGTTCATCACGTCGACGAAAGGAACTCCGACGAGCGCAGCGTGAAAGAGGTCAGGACGCATGTTGAGGACGGCGCCCATGAGCAGGCCTCCGGCGCTGCGGCCTTCGATGACCAGACGATTTTTCGATCCGTAACCGCGCTTCGTTAAATCTTCCGCGCAGGCAATGAAATCGGTGAACGTTGTTTTCTTGTTCATCATGCGGCCGGCATCGTGCCAGGCCTTGCCCATCTCACCACCGCCGCGAATGTGCGCCACCGCGGTAACCACGCCTCGATCAACCATGCTGAAGATGTTGGAGTTGAAAAACATGTCGATGGAAATTCCGTAGGAGCCGTAGCCGTAGAGATACAGTGGGCCGGTGCCGTCGAGCTTGGCGCCCTTCAAGTGCAGCACGGAGACGGGAATCTTTGCGCCATCGGAGGCGACCGTGTAGATCTGTTCGACCTGATATTTCTTGGGATCGTATCCGCCCGGCACTTCCTTCTGCTTCAAAAGAGTCGACGTCCCCTTCTCCATGTCGTAGGCAAAGACGGATGGAGGAGTGATGGGCGACTGGTATCCGTAGCGGAATTCGGTGGTGTCATAGACACGGTTCACGTAGGCGTAGGCGGCGTAGGCGGGCTCGGGGAAGGCGATGCGCTTGGATTGTCCGTTGCGCAGATCGATGACGCGAATTTGCGGCAAGCCATTTTCGCGCTCGTAGAGAACGCAGAAATTTCTGAAGAAGTCGGTGTCGTCGATCATGATGGCCGGATTTTGGGCCATGACCTCGTGCCAGTTCTTGCTGCCCGGGTCGGTGATGGGGGCGTTGACCAGGCGGAAGTTTCGTCCGGTATCGTTGACGCGGATGTAGAACGAGTCGGCATTGTGGTCGGGATAATATTCGACGCCTTGCTTGCGCGGCTCGAGAATCTTCCAGTCGTCGGTAGGTTGATTGGCGGAGATGTAGCGGGCCTCCGTCGTGGTGTGGCTTCCTGACATCAGGAAGATGAAAGCCTGGCTGCGGGTCTTGAACGCCTCCATTTCAAATCTCTCGTCGGGCTCCTCGTAGACCAGCGCGTCCGGATCGGCGGAGCCCACCGTGTGCCGATAGAACCGGTATTGGCGCTTCGAGACCGGGTCTTCCTGCGTGTAGAAGATTGTCTGATTATCGTTGGCCCAGACGACGGATCCGACGCGCTCGGCATGATCGCTGAGAGTTTTTCCCGTGCGGAGATCTTTCACCGCGAGGGTGAACTGGCGGAATCCGGTGTTGTCGTAGGAATAAGCGAGCAGGTTGCCGTCAGAACTTACGGCAAAGGCTGCGATCGACATGAAGGCTTGGCCCTTGGCGAGTTCGTTGACGTCGAGGAGAACTTCTTCAGCGGCATCCATGCTGGCTTTTTTGCGGCAGCGGATGGGGTACTGTTTGCCGGCTTCGGTGCGAACGTAATAGAAGTAGTCGCCTTCTCTGTAGGGGACCTCGACGTCGGTTTCTTTCACGCGGCTGAGCATTTCGGCGTAGAGCCTTTTCTGGAAAGGCTCAGTGGGTTTCATGACCGCGTCGGTGTAGGCGTTCTCGGATTCGAGGTAGGAGCGAACTTCGGGACTGGGCTTGTCTCGGAGCCAGAAATAGTTGTCGACCATCTTGTGGCCGTTGATCTCGATGGCGTGCGGCACTTTCTTGGCTACCGGCGGAGCGGGCGGGTTGTCGGCCGCTGTAACAAAGATGACGGAAACGAGCAGGAGGATGCTGGCAGGAATGCGGCGGCCGTTGGCCATAAAGATGCGGTTGGTCATAGTGACCCCGAAGAAAAGATTTCCCGAACAAAGTTCGGGCAAACGGGAACGATCATACGGGACGGGAACCGTTTTTCCCAAGAAAAGTCCGTTTCTCGGAAAATCTGCTGTTGGCACCGCCGGGAAGGGCACGAGTTTACTCGTGCCGTCAGTGCCGTAAAACCTCGCCCGGCTTTAGCCGCTGAGGGCGATTGCGAGGAACAATGGGATCTTGTTTTCCAGGGTTCTCCGAATTCTTGTCAATAGGGAGAAACTACATGATTGGGCTTAACTGCCTGAAATCAAGCCGAATATAAAGGCCGAATCGATGTTACATTTACCCCTTCCAACTTGATATTCTGGATATATAGACAAAAATTCAAGAAGCAGGCGCGGCCCATGGTCGCGCCTTTTGTGTTTTCGGGTCACGGGGGCGGGGCGTGCGCAGTAAGACAAAGTATTGGGAGAAATTCAGGACTTTCAAAGAGCGCGGCGAATGGGTCGAACTGCAATTCATGGCAGCGGCAGCCCAGCGCCGCTTTGCCGTCAGCAAACCTTGGGGAACTCAGGCCTATGATGTCGGTATCGAGCACGGATCGAACTTTCTCCGGGTGCAGGTGAAGTCCACCACACATCGCGCTGGCGGCGGATACCGCTGCATGTTCAGACCCAGGCACCGCGCCACGCAGACCTACAGTCTGAACCAGCTTGACCTGTTTGCCGCCTACTTATTCCGCTCGATGCCTGATATCTGATCCCGGCAACACTCATCGTGGACGGAGATCACATCTCCGACGTAACGCTCTGCCCCGTCAGAATTCCGCTTTGAAAGGGCGTGGCTTTGAGCCGCGCGGGAAGTCCATGCATGAGCGTCGACCGAATGCTCCCGCGCTTTCTAGTCCGCTGACACAACCATACTTTGGGGCACCCGGCTGGGTTGGCGGGGCGGCTGTTTTCTTCATGGTTCCCGACGTGCAGAATTAGTTTAAGGCGTGTTTTGCGCAGGATGTTTCGTGATAAGGTGCAAGTACTGATATTTGACCCTCAGAACTGATACGGTCAAAAATTACCAGCCGAAATTGAGGGCTGCTAACATGAGTACTGTTCTCGCTCCGCGAGAGAATGAAAGCACAAATATGAGGGCCCTGAAGCGCCAAACAGAAAATTTGCGCTTCGGCGACGTATATTTTTCCGCCGACGTAGAGACTGATGGTCCAATTCCTGGCCCATATTCCATGCTCTCGTTTGCACTCGTTTATGCAGGCAGTTTTGACGGCAAGCAGTTCAGACGACCGAAAAATCTTCAAGAGAATTTCTATCGCGAGTTAAGACCCATTTCGAAAAACTTCCAAGCTGAAGCGCTTCGTGTGAACGGGCTTGATCGCGACAGACTTTGCCGCGAAGGCGAAACGCCAGAACAAGCAATACATGAAGCTTACGAATGGATCACTGGAATTGCGGGGGCTGCGAAGCCGGTGTTAGTAGCTTATCCGTTGAGCTTTGACTGGGCTTGGTTGTATTGGTATTTCGTGCAGTTTTCTCCGAAAGGGTCCCCTTTCAATCACTCGTTGTGCTTCGATATGAAAACGGCCTATGCGGTCAAGGCATCTGTACCGATCTCGGAGGCCGGACGATCCAAAATTCTTCCCCAGCTACTTCCCGACCGGCGACATACGCATCATGCACTGGACGATGCGATAGAGCAGGCGGAGATTTTCGCGAACCTCTTTGAATGGGGAGGAAGTCGTGGGAGAACTCCTTAACCAACGTCGAAAAGAAACGCAACGCAGGATTCAAAAACTCCGAACCAAGTTAGCGGAAGCCGAGACGCGCTGTCAGGGGAAGGCCTGTGTCTATGTTACAGGCTCCTATGGGCGCGGCGAAGCCAGCCGTCACAGCGACCTGGACCTATTCATCGTGGGCCATGGGTCGGTCAAAGAACCTGCACTCCGTGGACTCGACGAGATCTTGATCAAGGCGGATCTTATCGACGTTACAAGGCAGCTACGTATACGCGACTTCTCGGGAGATGGTGAGTACCTCAAGCATTATCCCATTAAGAAGCTCGTAGGCCATTTGGGAACGCCACGAGACGACGTAGAAAACACATTTACGGCCCGCCTACTGTTACTACTGGAAAGTTCTCCACTACTTGGTGAAAGGGTATATCACCAGATTACGGATGAGGTAATCAAGGCCTACTGGAAGGATTACGAGCAAAACAAGAACACGTACATGCCAGCCTTCCTGGCGAATGACATACTGCGCATGTGGAGAACCTTCTGTGTTAATTATGAAGCTCGCACGCACAGCGAACCAGCCGAGGAGATGGCGAAGAAGAGACTGAAAAATTACAAGCTCAAGCATAGCCGTCTGCTCACCTGTTACTCGGCACTCTTGTATTTGCTCGCCGTTTTTGCGAGGAACAAAACCGTTAGTCCCACCGATGCGAAAAGTATGATCTCTCTCACTCCAACGGCAAGGCTCGAGTGGTTGTTGGGGCAACCGCACTGCAAGAAAGCGCATCAGGCGATTCGCAACCTGATTGCGCAATACGAAGCATTCCTATCCAGGACCGATGCGCCCGAAAAGGAATTGGTAGAGCTGTTTATGGACAAACAGAAACGTGCGCAGCATTTCGGGTCGAAATACGCGTTCGGGAATTCGGTTTCGGGAGTTCTAGAAATCGTAGGGAAAGATAGTCTTTTTTATCGTCTGTTGGTGGTCTGACAAGCCTGTTTTTGGCCTGAGTGGACCGATTCCACCGTCGCGATTCATCACTATCCAGGATTTTTGCATCCCAGAAGCAGTACAAGGCGGACGATGCGTCCGCCCCTACACGAGCTTATTGGATCAGCGTGCCGCCGTTGCCGTTTGGTTCTTCTTCGGGGGCGATTACTACTGCTGCCGCTACTTTGTCGCCTGGCTCCAGATTCAGTAGGCGGACGCCTTGGGCGTTTCTTCCCGATTCGCGGATTGTGGTTGAGTCCATGCGGATGATTTTGCCGTAGTGGCTGATCAGCATGACTTCGGACTTGTCATCGACCTGCGCGATGCCGACAACTTTGCCGACGCGCTCGGTGGTCTTGAGGTTGATCACGCCTTTGCCGCCGCGGTTGGTGAGGCGGTAGGACTCGGCGGGCGTGCGCTTGCCGAATCCGTTTTCGGTGACGGAGAGAATGAGATCGCCTTTGATGGCTACGTCGATGACTTCAGGCTCGGGCACTGAAGTGCCCGGAACAGCCGAGGCGGCTGTTCCCACATGCTCCGTGCTGGAACCTGGTTTGGTGGTTGTCGCCATGCCGATCACGTAATCGTCTTTTTCCAGGTCGATTCCCCAGACTCCGTAGGCGCCGCGGCCCATGGGACGAACGTGGCTTTCGTCGAAGCGCACGGCCATGCCTTCGTGCGAAGCGAGGAAAACGATCTGGTTGCCATTGGTGATGCGGACGGCGACTAGTTCGTCTCCCTGCTCGATGCCGATGGCGTTGATGCCGTTGGAGCGCACGTGCATGAACTCGCGCAGTTCGGATTTTTTCACCAGCCCATTGCGCGTGGCGAAGAAGACATACTTATTTTCTTCTTCGAGATTGCGCACCGCGACCATGGTTCTCACGGTTTCGCCGGGCTGCAGGCCGACGAGATTGCCGATGTGCTTGCCGCGTCCGGCGGCGCTGACGTCAGGGACTTCGTAGACCTTGAGCCAGTAGACGCGGCCGTTGTTGGTGAAGATCATGATGTACGCGTGCGTCGAGGCGATGAAGAGATGCTCGACGAAATCTTCTTCGCGCGTCTTCATGCCGGTGCGGCCCGTGCCTCCGCGGCGCTGCATGCGGTAGGTGGAGATGGGCGTGCGCTTCATGTAGCCGGAATGGCTGACGGTGACCGCGACTTGTTCGTCGGCGATGAGATCTTCGAGGACGATCTCGGCGGCTTCGTCTTCGATGCGGGTGCGGCGGTCATCTCCGTATAACTTCTTAACTTCTTCGAGCTCTTTGATGATGACGCCGCGCAGCTTTTTCTCCGAGCCGAGGATGGATTCGTATTCGGCGATGCTGTCGCGAATTTCCGTGAGCTCTTTGGCAATTTCGTCGAGTGAGAGCTTGGTCAGGCGATGCAGTTGCAGTTCGAGGATTGCGTCGGCCTGCTTGGCGGTGAAGGGTTTTTCGGGATCGACTCGCGGAGCGCGGCCGGCGGTATTGATGTCGATCTTTTTGCCGCCGAAGTACTGCACCAAATTTTCGCGGGCGTCGGCGCGGTTGGCGCTGGCGCGGATGATGGTGATGACGTTGTCGAGGTGGTCGAGAGCCTTTAAATATCCTTCAAGGATGTGCTCGCGGTCTTTCGCCTTCTGCAGCAGATAGGCAGTGCGGCGGCGGACGACGTCGACGCGATGCTCGATAAAATATTTGATGGTCTGGATGATCCCCATTTCGCGGGGCTGTCCGTTGACCACCGCGAGCAGGATCATGGAGAAGCCTTGCTGCATCTCCGTGTGCTTGAAGAGCTGGTTGAGAACGATTTGCGGTTCTGCCCCACGCTTTAGCTCGACGACGATGCGCATGCCGTCGCGATCGGATTCGTCGCGCACGTCGGAGATGTCTTCGATCTGTTTATCGTTCACCAGCGCGGCGATGCGCTTGATCAGAGTCGACTTGTTCACCTGGTAAGGAATTTCGGTGACGATGATGGCCTGGCGGTCTTTGTTGATGTTTTCGATGGCGGCTTTGGCCCGCATCATGAAACGTCCGCGACCGGTGCGGTAGGCTTCGAAAATTCCCGAGCGTCCGTGGATGATGCCGGCGGTGGGGAAATCGGGGCCCTGCACGAATTTCAGAATTTCGGCGAGCTGCGCGTTGGGATTGTTGACCAGCGTGATGGTCGCGTCGACGATTTCCGTCAGGTTGTGTGGCGGAATTTTTGTGGCCATGCCGACGGCGATTCCGTCGGAGCCGTTGATCAGCAAGTTCGGAATGCGCGCGGGTAAAACGTCAGGCTCGATTTCGCTGCCGTCGTAATTGGGATGGAAGTCGACGGTTTCTTTGTCGAGATCTTCGAGCAGCGCGGTGGAAACCTGCGCGAGCTTGGCTTCGGTGTAACGATCGGCTGCGGGCGGGTCTCCGTCGACGGAGCCGAAATTTCCCTGGCCAAAAATCAGCGGGTAGCGCATCGACCAATCTTGCGCGAGGCGGACGAGCGCGTCGTAGACGGCGAGGTTGCCATGCGGATGATACTTGCCCATGACTTCGCCGACGATGCGGGCGCATTTGCGCGTTGCGCGATTGGGATACAGGCCCATCTGCTGCATCGTGTAGAGAATGCGGCGATGCACGGGCTTGAGTCCGTCGCGCACGTCGGGCAGGGCGCGGCCGATGATCACCGACATCGAATAGTCGAGATACGACCGGCGCATCTCCTCTTCGATGTTGACGGGTTGAATGTTCAGGGCGCCGGGGCCATCGCCGCCGGGCGGAGGAGTCAAGGGAAGTTCAGGATTCTGATCGTCAGACATATGAGCTATGAGCTTTGAGCCGTGAGCTTTGAGCTAACGGGCTTGGCGCGTGAACCGCGGGCATTCTTCCTGCTTGCGTTTAATCTGTAACTGCTTGCATTTACAGGATGTTATGTGCCCTTGGAACTGTTGTGATTATACCATGAATGTGGCTGCGCTGCGGAGGGTTGGATGACGAACATGGTGCGCTTAAACGCAATCGGAAAGAGAAGGTTGTCCGCACCGAATCTACGCGCGCACTCTTGCGTCAGTTAGCCTGCAGCGATGGTGGGAGTTGAAAGACTACGCCGCGGTCGTCATTTTGCTTCTGGGTGGCATCGAGGTCGAGAGCGGCGAGAGCGATCTTGCGCGGGTGGCCGGGCGTCAGATCGAAGAGCGTGGTGCCGACGATGGCATAGTTTCCGACCTCGAGTTTGTGGCCGTCTTTGAACACCAGAAGGGTTAACGGCTGAACAGGCTGGGGATCAGGGGCGGAATTGTCGGCGTCCTCGGCGTGCGGCGCAGGAACGTTCTCTACGGGCGAAACGTAGGATTGAGCGCCCGATCCGCGGCGGTCGAAGACGGTGGGGCCACCTTGATAATTTGAGTCATCGGTCGCGTCGTAACCTTCGTCCGCGGCGTTGGGATCGACGGCATAGGGCACGGCGTAGCCATAAATCGGGGCGTACTGGCCGTAGGGATACTGATGATGATGATGCGCGTCACCGTCATGATGCGTATACGGGCGCGAGGAGTTCGGCGCAAATCCGGGGCGTCCAGTTAGAGGAGGCGTGGCAGTGGGTGGCCGGACTGCACCCGTAAAGGGATGCACGGAGCCGGTGGGGGGCGTGCTGGGATTCATCTGCGCGTGGCCGGTCGAAAGCAAGGGGAACAGGATCACGGCCAGGAGCAGAGCCGGGAATGAGATCGCATGCCGCACGGTGAAATGATACTCCAGCCGGTCCACGTGGCACCTCGCAGCTAGAACGCCTGCACTTGGTTAGATTGCGTGGAAAGACCGGCGGATGCTCGTTCTGGGGCGATTTCTGGGGCGATGCCTCGTGTGGAGCGGGCGCTCTTGCCCGCCTGCCGGCAGAATCTCAAAACCAGCGGGCGAGAGTGCCCGCTCCACACACCACATGGGACCAGGGCTCAGACTATAATTTTTGCGAAGGTGTCGAGGAGACTCCGGCGACATGAAAGCGGTAATCCGATTTGCGCTGCTGGCGTTGGTGCTGATTGTGGTGGCGATGCTGTCGGCGTTGACGGCAATGCGGCTGGCCATTCACGGGCAGGAGGTCACGGTGCCGGGGCTGGTGGGGATGGCGCCGGCCGATGCGGAACGGACGGCCGCAGGGCTGGGATTGCAGATGTCGATTGAGCGGCAGTATTACAGTCCGCAGATTCCGGAAGGGAAAATCATGTCGCAACTGCCGTTGCCGGGAACGAAGGTGCGGCGGGGATGGCAGGTGCGAGTGGCGCAGAGCCTGGGGCCGACGCGAGTGGAGATTCCGGATGTGACGGGGCAGAGCGAGCATGCGGCGGAGTTGAATATCCGGCGACGCGGGTTGGATGTGGCTTCGATGGCGGAAGTGGACGATGCGGGAATTCCCCCGGACCAGGTGTTGGCACAGAATCCGACGGCGAACGCTGTGCAAGTGGTGGCTCCGAAGATCAGTCTGCTGGTGACGGCGGCGGGGCAGCCGCAGGCGTTTGTGATGCCGAGTTTTGTGGGAGACCTGCTGGGGAGCGCGAGCAAGACATTGCAGGATGCGGGATTTCGGTTGGGGAATGTGAGCGCGGTGCCACTGCCCCCGGCAACTCCGGAGGCTGCGAATCAGGGGTTGCCCGGCCTTCCATCCGCGCCGACACCGCCTGCGGCGGCACCGCCTGAGCCTGCACAGCCCTCGCCCGCGAGCATTATTGTGACGCAGTGGCCTGCGCCGGGACAGAAGGTTGTGGCCGGGGCTGTGGTGAGTTTCGAAGTTCGTTAGTCGAACCTTTCGCCACGGATCTTCACGGATTTCCACGGACAAACCACGAAGATTTCTTTAAAACCGCTCGTCTTTAAAACCTTTCGAGGATTGCGGCGAAGAAACCGTCGCAGGGGTGTGTGCCGGGAATCGTTCGCAGATAGGGGCCGCGGGGCAGCGAAGGTGGGGCGGGCCACGTCAGTTGGCCCCCTGCTCGCAGGTTATCGAGCTCTGAGCTGCAATCCACTAGATGGAAGGACTTGTTTTCTGCCAGGGCTATTTCCACAACGTTTTCGTTTTCTTCTTTTTCCAGCGAACAGGTGGAGTAGATCAGTCGTCCTCTGGGCGCTACGTGCGTTAGCGCGGAGCGAAGGATGGAAAGTTGGCGATCATGCAACTCTGCCAGATCTGCTGGCGTGAGGCGCCATTTGATTTCAGGATTGCGGGCAAGCGTGCCGGTGCCCGAGCACGGGACGTCGGCGAGGACGCGGTCGAAAGGGGCAGCCAGCGGAAGATGGCGGGCGTCGGCTGCGATGACTTCAATTTTTGCGTGCGCTTTCGCTGCCGTTAATAACTTCTGCAGCAGGCGGGCGCGGTGGGGATGCAGTTCGGCAGCGGTGATGGCGGCGTCAGGATTCTGATCAGCGATGGCCAAAGTCTTGCCGCCGGGAGCGGCGCAGCAGTCCAGGATGCGTGATCCCTTGCGGAGAGTTTGGCTGACCAGGGCAGCGACCAGTTGCGAGGCTTCGTCTTGAATGACGATCGCGCCGGTGCGAAAGGCGCGAGACTTGGTAATGTCTCCGGAGTGGACGGTGCGATCGGAGGAGAGAAGGGCTCCGCTGGCGAGAGCAATCTTTTCTGATTGGAGCGAGGCTTCCGCTTCTGGCGTACGCAGGCGGATGCTGGTATTTGGAATCGTTTGATTATGACGGCAGATGGTTTCGGCGATGGCTAGCCCGTAGTCGGTGATCCAGCGTCCGACTAGCCAGAGGGGATGCGACCAGGTGGCAGCCAGGGCTTCCGGGGACTGCGGACTCACCACAGGGGGCACAGAGGAACACAGAGGATTATTGGAAATATTGCGGAGGACGGCGTTTACGAACGGAGCGGCGGAGCGCTTGCGGGCGCGCTTTACCAGTTCGACACTCTCGTGGAGAGCGGCGCGCGCGGGGATGCGATCGAGCCAGCGGAATTGGTAGAGAGCGAGGCGGAGGGAGATCAGGATTTCGAGATCGAGCCGGGATAAAGGTTGCGATGAGGCGGAGGCGATTTCGTCGTCGAGACGGGCGCGCCAGCGAAGGACGCCCATGACTAGTTCGGTGGTGAGAGCGTGATCGGCGGCGGAGAGGCGATGGAACGCGTCGGAGTGGAGGAGTTCGGAGGCGTAGGAGGATTCGCGCTCGACGCGGAGCAGGATATCGAAAGCGGCGGCGCGGGCGGGGGAGATGGGCATGTTCCGATTGTACGGAAGGGAATCAAACACAGAGGACGCTGAGGACGCAGAGTTGTGGGGGAGTTCGGTTGAGCTTGCGGGGCCAGTGGCGTCCCCATTGCGCCGAAGCGCGGGCTGCGCCCGCGGGACGGACGAATGCGTCCGTCCCTACATTCTTAAGGTTTCCATTACTCTTCGCCTAATTTTTCGCCGGGATTGGGGTGGTAGCCGTGGATGAAGTCTCGGGCAGGGGTGCGCTTTTTTCCTTCCAGTTGGATTTCGAGGAGTTCCAGCGATGTGTTGTGGCCGCAGCCGGCTAGCAGGCGATTGGCACTGACTTTCAGTTCGGCGGGAGGAACGGCGTCTAAGATCGGGAGCGCTTTCCAGATTTGAAGATTCTTGCCGCGAAATCGGGTGTAGGCGCCGGGCCAGGGCTGGAATCCGCGGAGGCGATTGTAGATTTCGGAGGCAGGGCGGGAGAAGTCGATCAGGCCATCTTCTTTTTTGAGGATTGGGGCCAGCGACGACTGAGAGTCGTCTTGCTTGCGCGGCTGGATGGTGCCGGCTTGCAGGCCGCGCAAAGTTTCGACGAGCAGAGTGGCTCCCATGCTGGCCAGCGCGGGGGCAAGGGTTTCGGAGGTATCGTCGGGAGCGATGGGGAGTTCCTGCTGCAGCAGGATGTCGCCGGTGTCGAGGCCTGCGTCGATGCGCATAGTGCTCACGCCGGTGACGGTTTCACCGTTGGCGATGGCCCACTGGATGGGCGCGGCGCCACGGTATTTGGGAAGCAGCGAGGCATGCAGGTTAATGTTGCCGAGGGGCGGGAGATCGAGCATCCATGGCGGAATGATGCGGCCGTAGCCGACCACGATGATGGCGTCGGGCTTGAGGGCGGTGAGTTGCGCGCGGAAGTCTTCGTTAGTCTTGATGCGGTCGGGCTGCGCGATGGGGAGATTCAGTTTCAGCCCGGATTCTTTGACGGGAGAGGCAATGAGCTCGAGGCCGCGTCCCTTGGGGCGATCGGGCTGCGTGACGACGAGATGGATGTGGTGTCCGGCTTCGGCCAGTCGTTCTAGCGCCGGGACGGCGAAGCGCGGAGTGCCGCAGAAAACGAGATTGAGGGATCGAATCATTGAGTGACCGGGTCATTGAGTGATTGAGCGGTTTTGAACGGCCCAATGGCCCGATCACTCAATCTCTCAATGACTCAATTCTTACCACTCTCCGGCTTTCATTAGTTTGCGGATTTTGCGCTTCATCAGATCGCGCTTGATGGCGCTTAGATGGCTGATGTAGAGCTTGCCGTTCAGGTGGTCGGTTTCGTGCAGCAAGGCGCGGGCGAGAAGTTCCTCTCCGGTTTTCTCGAAGACCTTGCCGTGAACATCCTGGGCGCGGACGGTCACCTTGTTGGGGCGAGTGATGTTCTCGCGGAAATCGGGGATGCTGAGGCACCCCTCGCTTTGTGTGTGTTTGCCTTCCTTGTGAATGATTTCGGGATTGATGAGGACCAGCTTGGCCTTGGGATCTTCTTTGAAGGTGACGTCGATAACGGCGATGCGGCGTCCGATGCCGATTTGCGGGGCGGCGAGGCCGACGCCGTGGGCCGCGTACATGGATTCAAACATGTCTTCGATCAGCTTTTCGAGATCCTCATCGAAGACCGTGACGGTCTCGGAGAGCTTCTCGAGCACCGGGTTGCCGAATTTAACGATCGGATAGATCATCAGAATCGTTTCAGTTGCTCGCAGTATCCGTGGAAGTTGCGGAGAGTTTCGGTCATGGAATCGCCGCCGAATTTTTCCAGAGCGCAACGCGCCAGGGTGAGGGCGACCATGGCCTCGGCAGCGACTCCGGCGGCCGGGACCACGCACACGTCGGAGCGCTCGTACGCGGCTTTGACCAGCTCGCGAGTTGAAAAGTCGACCGACTGCAGGGGACGGCGCAGGGTGGAAATCGGTTTGAGGTAGCCGCGGATGCGGATTTCTTCTCCATTCGAGATGCCGCCTTCAATGCCGCCGGCGTTGTTGTGGGTGCGCGAAAAGGCGGTGAATCCGGACGCCGCCGTGTAGCCGATTTCGTCGTGAACCTGCGAACCGGGCGCGAAGGCGGCGGCGACGCCCGAGCCGATTTCGACCGCTTTGACGGCTTGCAGCGACATGACGGCGGCGGCCAGCATGGCGTCGAGGCGCTCATCCCATTGTGCGTACGTGCCGAGGCCGGGAGGAACGTTGTGCGCGACCACCTCGAAAACTCCGCCGAGAGAGTCGCCAGTTCTCAGGACTTTGTCGACTTCCTCTTTCATGCGCTGCTCGGTTTCGGGATCGGCGCAGTTGAGAAGAACCTCGTCGCGATCGAGCAGAGCGCGAATTTTTTCCCACGGAACCTGGTCGGGCAGCGTCACGCTGCCGGTGGTGACCACGTGGCTCAAGACTTCGATGCCGAGTTCGCGCAATAAAAGTTTGGCGAGGGCGCCGATGGCGACGCGGGCGGCGGATTCACGGGCGGAGGCGCGCTCGAGAATGTAGCGCGCTTCGGGAAAATTGTATTTGAGAGCGCCCGCAAGGTCGGCGTGGCCCGGGCGAGGCGAGGCGACGCGCTTGTGCCGGGCGGGATCGCCTTCGCCGACGGGAAGAGATTCCTGCCAGTTTTTCCAATCCCGATTTTCGAGCTGTACGGAAATCGGCGAACCGATGGTGATGCCGTGGCGCACGCCGGAAAGAATATGGGCAGTGTCGCGCTCGATCTTCATGCGTCCGCCGCGGCCGTAGCCTTGCTGGCGGCGCCAGAGTTCGCGATCGAGAAACGACTGGTCGACCTTCAATCCGGCGGGCATGCCGGAAAGAAAAGCGACGAGGGCCTCGCCGTGAGATTCTCCTGCAGTGAAGTAGCGCAACATAAATTTTTGATTGTACCTGATAGGGCCGGCAGGATGAGGATTTCACGGCAAGCGGTCCCCTGCGATGCGAAAAATGACGGGCCGCAGCACCTTCGCAGGCGATTCGGGTAACGTAGAGGTTACAATAGAGACGTCTGCGTCGTCCGCGGGTTTAGAACCGAGCCCGCGCACCTCAATTATCTCTGGCCTGAATATTAAGGAGTTGCTGTGTGCCCCCACGCACAGAAACCAGAAAGTAAAAGCATTCGCTGCGTTTTGGCGCACGATCATGTGCTGCTGCGCCAGGGATTGCGCCGGCTGCTGGAAGATGAGCCGGACATTGCCGTGGTGGCGGAGGCGGGAAATGCCGCCGAGGCGCTGCGCCGCGTGTTCGAGCACCGTCCGGAGATTGTGATCGCGGCGCTGCATATTTTCAAATGTGATGCTGAGGCCAGCGAGCGGCTGATCCTGCGGGAATCTCCCAAAAGCAATGTGCTGTTTCTGCGGGCCGACCACCATGACTTGGCGGCTCATTCGGCCGTGGAGGGAGCCGCGTTCGCGGAGCGGCATACTTCGGCAGAGCAGTTGCTGGAGATGGTGCGGGGCGCGGCTTTAGGGCGATCGGCGGTGCAGGAGATGCCGGATGTGACGGCGTGGCCGGTGGATGAGGTCGTCCCGCGCAACCGCGTATTGACGGGGCGCGAGCGCGAAGTGCTGAAGTTGCTGGCGGAGGGCCGGACGGTGCGCTCGGCGGCGGACATTTTGGGAGTCAGCGCCAAGACGGTGGATGCGCACAAGTTCAATTTGATGCGCAAGCTGGGCATTCACAACAAGGCTGAACTGGTGATGTGGGCGATCCAGAAAAAAGTGGTGAAGCTGCCGGTGAATTTCTAGAATTGGTGTCATCGATGGTTTGCAGAGCGAGCTCAGGTAGTGAGTCGGTTTGAGCTTCGTCGGCTGTGTGCTCGCGGGAGATCCCTCGTCCCGCTGGTGAAAACGCGGGACTTCGGGATGACTCCTCTCGGAAATTGCGCGCTGTGGAAATGAAACTGACCCACGCGGAAATTCTGCGTCAATCACAAGCTGCGGCGGCGAGTTCGGCGAGGCTAGTGACGGTGAGATCGGGTTTGGCGTCCGCGGATTTGACCGCGCCTACGCCCGGCCGCGCCGATGGACGATTCACCCACACCGTGGCCAATCCGAGAGACTGCGCGGGAATCACGTCGTGATAGATGCTTTGGCCAACGTGCAGAACGCGGTGGGCGGGAGCGTGGATGCGGCTGAGAGCGAGTTCGAATATTTTCAGTGAAGGTTTGTAAGCCTGGGCTTGCTGCGCGGTGATTACCTCATCGAATGCAACGCCGAGTTGAGGTCGGGTAGCTGCGAATAGATCGTCATCCACGTTGGAGAGGATGGCCAGTCGAAAGCGCGTTTTCAGTTGATGAAGAGCGGCTACGGTATCGGGCCAGGGCTTCCACGAGGGCAGGGATTCGGGCAGAGAGTCTTCTTCCTTTTGAGCGGGCGTGAATTTCAATTCCTCGCCCAATTGCCGCACGACCGATTTCAAAACCTCACGATAGGGCTGAAACCTGCCGTGCTCCGAGCGTTCTTCGAAATCCCCGTAGAGTTGTAATAGGGTGGCATCGTCGAGCTTTTTGTTGTGGGCGGAAAGGATGCGGTGGAGCGCGGCGAGGATTCCGGCCTCCCAGTCGATCAAAGTGCCATAACAATCGAAGGTCAGGATTTCGTAGCGAGTGAAGTCGAGCATGGCGGGAGCACTCGTGCGACAGGAATATCATATCGCCGCCTGACAGGAGGGAGTGTCAAGATCGGAGGTAGAGAGCTTCGTCCATTCCCGAGCAGCGCGGAAAAAGGAAAGCACGGCCGCAGCCGTGCCTTCCCGATGCGTAGGATTTTTAGGGTTGAAGCTCGAGGGGCTGCGACAATTCGAAGCTGATGGCGGACTCGGAAGGCAGGACGATCTCCTTGTTTCCGGTGAGTGCCGCGCCACCTGCTCCGGCGCCGCCGCCGGCAGCCAATCCGATGGCGGCGCCTTTGCCGCCGCCTGCAAGGCCTCCGATGAGGCCGCCGAGAGCAGCGCCTCCACCGGCCAGAATCGCGGTGCGCTTGCCTTTACCTTTCTCGGAGAAAGTGCGCAAGGCCGTTTGCACGGGAATATCGGAGCCGTTGAGATTGATGGAGTCGAGGCGAACCTGCAGCACCGCGCCGCCGGCAAACTTGCCCAGCGGCTTGGCATCGGTGACCGTGCCGTTGACAGTAGCGCCCTGAGGGATGGCTACGGAGCCGCCAACTAATACGTCTTTTGCAACACTGCCCGAAAAAGTCTGTCCAGCCTGGCTCAGCTTGGAGCCAAGAGCGGAGCCGAGTCTGACGGTGACCGAGGTGCCTGCGTGCACCACGATCGGTTCTCTCTTCGCCTCTCTCGCTTCTTTGCGGCCGCTGCCTTCCCTGCCGTCTGCTGTTCCGCCATTGCCGGGAGCATTTTGCCCGGGAGCATTTTGAGCATCGGAACCGGTTGTAGTGTTGTCGGCCGGCGGTTTGCTCGCACATCCGACGCCAGCGAATGCGAGGCAGAGACTAAGTGTGAGTAGAAACAGGTGTGTGCGCATACGCACCTCCGGAACTTGGAGCCAATGTAATAGAGGGAGGATGCGCCAGACAACCAAAGAATTTATGAGCAAAGAATCAAAGGTGCATAGGCTATTGGGTGCCTCCTCGACGAAGGCGCGGCGCGATGACCCGCGACCCTGCGGATTCGGTGCCGTAGCAATTTCTTTCGCCCCTGCGGGGCTCGCGGTTTTCCAGCTTCTGTCCAGCCGGGCACATGGTTGACAGTTTAGACCGGGGACATAGTTGACAGATTTTGGTCCGGGTTTTGGGGATGGGGTGCAGGGGAAGGGGTCGGTTCCCCTTCCCCTGCATCAGCTCTGTAGAAGCCGGGAGCTGGCATTCGGCGATGAACCGTTCGGGTTCGAGTGTCGAAATGCCCCAGGGCAAACTCTGCGAAGTAAATGGTGTACCAGCGGTCGTCGATCGGCTGCAATGCGATGCGTTCTCCCCGCAGAGTCTCGCTTAAGAACACATCGTGAGTCATCCACATAAACTGGCCGCCGGGGGAGACGCGCCGCACGATCATGGAACTGCCGTACTCCGGTTCGGAGACACGTGCGGGATAGGGTCGCGGCGAGGACGGCCAGCAGCCCGGCGGCGATCCGCAGCAACTGCAAGCGCAGCGGCAGAATTTTCAGGGGATCACGGAACGCTTCAAACAGCTTTCCGGGGCCCTGTTGCCTCTGAGTCAGGAAATCATCGTCCTCAACGACAGCAAAACCAACTTCGGCGAGTGGCGCAGCTCCGTGATTCGCGAATCGCAGCATGTGCTGCGTTCTGTGCTGGTGCGTGTGGGAGGCATCCTCGGAGCGCTCGCCGTGATTTTGATTCTTTCCGAAGTCTGGCGGAAGGTCACCTTCCGCTACATCAGCGATCCGCGGCGGCGTCGGCAGTTCCTGGTATTGCGCCGGGTAGTGATCGGATTCCTCATCGTGATCGTCCTGATTCTGGGCTTCGTCAGTGAGTTCAGCTCTCTCGCCACGTTCGCGGGATTTATTACCGCGGGCATCGCCGTGGGATTGCAGGCCGTGCTTCTCTCCGTGGCCGCCTACTTCTTCATTATCGGCCGCTATGGAATTCGGGTCGGCGACCGCATCAGCGTGGCGGGCATCACCGGCGATGTGGTCGATCTCGGGCTGGTGCGGTTCTACCTGATGGAAATGGCTGGAACCGGGTTGGATTTTTATCCGACGGGCCGGCTGGTCGTGTTCTCGAACGCCGTCCTCTTCCAGACCGGAACGCCGCTGTTCAAGCAGATTCCCGGCGCCGATTACGCCTGGCACGAAGTAGGGATCATGATCGCGCCGCAGGGCAATCACAAAGCGGCACAGGAAAAGCTGGTGGCGACGGTGAATTCCGTTTACTCGCAATACCGGCAGGAGATCGAACGCCAGCACGCTGCCATCGAGCGGCGCGTGGATATACAGATCGAAGCTCCGCGCCCCGAAGCCCGGCTGCAATTTGCCGATGCGGGACTGGAGTTGCTGGTGCGTTATCCCGTGGAAATTCGCCGCGCTCCCGATATCGACGAAGAGATGACGCGGAAAGTTCTGCAGCTGATTGAAACGGACGAGACGCTGAAAGCAGCAGTCTCCGGCACGCCGAAAATCCGTTCGGTGGTAAAACAGTGACCGCCCATGTGGGGACGGACGCAGCCTGCCCTGAGCGGAGCCGAAGGGTCCGTCCAGGGTTTTTGTGGGGACAGCCGCCCTCGGCTGTCCCTTTTACATTTTTTATACCGTCCCGCGCACGAATGAAAAATGGTAGCGGGCTAACTGAATTAGCCCACTACCTGAAAAATCCCTCGACTTCAGTGCCAATTCTGCGGAGTATACTTACGAAAACTGCAGTCCAGGTAACCGAAGTTCCGCGCCCTTCGATCTAACTCTGTGGATGCACCCCGTGAACGCTGAATCACCGATTCTCACTAAACCGCATCTAACTTAGTTTGGCTGGAAGTGAAGCAATCGTTCGTCTTTACATCCGGATGTAGCCTTACCGGCATGAGCAGCATGATCAGGAGGACACGATGAACGTAAAGCTTTGTAGAGACAAAGTCCTGAGCTGCATGATCGCGTGCGCACTCGTACTCGCGACTTTTTCATTCCCTGCCTTGGCGCAAGAACAGCAACAGGCTCCGCCTCCGCCCGATCAGCCGGCCCCATCGCAGCTAAGTCCGGAGCAACTGCAACAGCTGGTGGCGCCGATCGCACTGTTTCCAGATGCGTTGGTCGCACAGATTCTAGCCGCGGCGGCGTACCCCACGCAGATCGTCGAAGCCGAGCGCTTCCTCGAACAGAATCCTAATCTCAAAGGCAAGGATCTCGGCGATGCGGTCGACCAACAGGACTGGGATCCAAGTGTCAAGGCTCTCACCCAGTTTCCATCGGTGCTGGCGAACATGAACAAGGATCTTTCGTGGACGTTGGAACTCGGCGACGCGAATTACAACCAACAGGCCGATCTAATGAGCGCGATCCAGTACATGCGCCAGAAAGCGCAGCAGGTGGGCAATCTTAGAAGCACGCCTCAGCAGACTGTTACCGACCAGGAAGGCAATATCGACATCGCGCCGGCCGATCCTGAGGTCGTGTATGTTCCCGAATATAATCCGGAATTCGTTTATGGCTATCCCGTGGGTCTGTGGCCGGGATTTTACCCGTGGTGGGGAGTCGGCGGCCCATACATCTCATTCGGCCTCGGATTCGGCATTGGCCCGTTCTTCGGATTTGGATGGGGATGGCATGGATGGGGATTTGACTGGTATCACCGGGGCCTGCTCTACGGTGGCCGTCCTTACGCCTTTCACAGCCACGCATTCTATGACCGCAATGCGTATTTCCACGGAGGTTATCGCGGTGGCGCGCCGTTCGCCCGCGGTGACCGGGAATTGCGCGGGTTCCATTCTGAGGGCGGCGGATTCCGTGGTCCGGGCGGCGGGTTCCGTGGTCCTGCCGAGCGTGGCGGAGGCCGCTCGTTCAATTCCTCACCGCGAGTCGGAGGTCACGTGGGAGCCTTCGGAGGCGTTTCTCGCGGCGGTGTGTCGCGGGGATTTTCGGCCCGCGGCCGCTCCAGTTTCGGAGGTGGCGGCGCACGCGGAGGCGGTGGACACGGCGGTGGTGGTGGACACGGTGGGGGCGGCGGACGCCGGTAATCCTGTCAATCGCCAGTCGGGCCAAACAATCGAAGCGTGAATACCAGAGGAGGTCAGAACGATGTCTCAAGAGGATCGCAATCTCAGACAACTTCCCAGGGAATTTTTTAAGCTGGCGACATTTGTTGTTCTTGCTCTTGGCATTTCGGCCTCGCCCCTTTTCGCCGCACAGCAGGCCAGACAAAAGACATTCGGTTCGGCCGCCGAGGCCTGCCACGCTCTCGTGGCAGCCGTCGAGTCCGACGATCAGTCTGCATTGTTGAGCATCCTGGGACCGGATGCGAAGGACCTGATTTCGTCCGGCGACCCGGCCCAAGACAAGAGCCATCGGGAAGATTTCGTAAAGAAATACAAAGAGATGCACCGCCTGGTGAACGAGCCGGACGGAACGACGACTCTCTACATCGGCGCGGAAAATTGGCCCACTCCGATACCCCTGCTGCATAAGGGCAACGCCTGGTATTTCGATACGCCTGCCGGAAAGAAAGAAATCCTGTATCGCAGGATCGGGAAAAACGAACTGGCCGTCATCCAGGTGTGCCAGGAACTGGTCGACGCCCAAAAGGAGTATTACTCGCAGCCCCGCGACGGCGAGTCGCAGCAGCAATACGCCAGCAAGCTTTCCAGCGATCCCGGCAAGCACAATGGTCTTTACTGGGAAACCAGCGCTGGCCAGCCCGAAAGTCCGATTGGGCCGCTCGTAGCCGCGGCCGCCGATCCTGGAAATTCAGACCAGAAACCGCAACCGTTCGTGGGCTATTATTTCCGGATTTTGACCGGGCAGAAAACGGCCAAGGGATCGCGCAATTACATCGTCGACGGAAAGATGACCGGTGGATTCGCCTTCCTAGCCTATCCCGCCGCATACCGCTCTTCGGGAGTGATGACCTTCATGGTTGATCAGGACGGTGTCGTCTATGAAAAGGATCTGGGCCCACGGACCGCCGTCATCGCCAAGACTCTGACCCGGTACGGTCGGGACGCCAGCTGGCGCCAGGCCGACTAGACACGCACTCAGCCCTTCTGCGCGATCCCGGTGTCCCAGCCGGGTGATCGTGGGCCGTAAACTCGTGGCCCGCCCTTCTGTTCGGTTTTTGTAACGCAGAACGATCTCTTGCACACTTCCTTCTCCAATCGTTCAAAATGCCTGCATCAGTGAGGGGGGAGAGGAGTGGATCCGAAAGAGTGTCCCAAATGCAGCGGCACCGGATATGTGGCGAAGCCTGTGGACCTGAACGGCAAGTCTGAAGGAGTTGCATTTATCCGCGTGAAATGTTCCGCTTGCGGCGGCACCGGTCGGAGACACCCGATCTCTCCCACGACCGCCGGCTGACCGCACGGCCCGCGGTGCTTGCGAAGCGTCCAAGCCGGACCGTCCCACCTTTTTTTCCCGTCCCAGGGGACGGTCCGGTGCGACGCAGATTCCGCCCACCGCGTTTCAAGTTCTCCAACGGATTGCTGCAAATGGTTCAGGCGATGCCGGCGGCCTGGGTGCGCGTGCGCCGCGCGGAGACGGTCTCGAGACGATTCCGGCCGTTGGCCTTTGCGCGATACAGAGCCTTATCGGCGGCCTTCAGCACGGAGTCGGGTTCGTCATCTTGCCGGGACGACGTTGCCACCCCGATGCTCACGGTCACAGAGAGCCACGTTGGAGACTTGTCTTGCGCGAGTTGGCGAATGACATGCCCTTTTGCCGTGCGGCCTCGGTTCTTCTCATTGCGGCGATCGGGGCCTCGAGGCGCCTGCCGCCGGTCATTGCCGCGCATGCGAAATTCTGAAGTCTGAATATTTTCCCGCAGCCGTTCCAAATGTTCCACGACTTCAGCCGTGCTCTTGCCGGGAAACAGAATGTTGAACTCCTCGCCTCCGCAGCGGTAGGCCTGTCCTCCCCCGGTGACCCGCGCCAGGTTCGAAGCCACCAGCCGCAACACCTGGTCGCCGGTATCATGGCCGTAGGTGTCATTGAACTTTTTGAAGTGATCGATATCGACCACGGCGATGGAATAAGGATCCTGCAGCCGCAGCATCGCTTCTTTGAACGCCCGCCGCGAGGGCAGCGTGGTCAATTCATCGTGATAGGCGAGCAGGTAGGAATTCTCAATGATCGATGTCGCCAGAATGCATGCCGCGGTCGCCGCGTACACGATCGAAATGCGCGCATTGCCGGTGAAGCGCAGCGAAAGAAAGAAGGCCAGCAGAGACCAGAACAAGGCGCTGTCGGCCGGCTTACGCGTGAACAGAAAACGCCCGGCCAGAAAAGCGCAAGCTGCGGCGAGAACGATCAACGCGTAGCCCTGGAATTGCATTGTCGTCGGCGCGGCGTGGCGCGCGTGCGCCGCCGAGGGCGCCGTAACCGAAATCCGGGAGAACACGAACACGACCACGGACTCAACAAACAGAAGCAGTACAACTGGAGAGATCGATTCCATCGTGAATCCCCGCTCGTGCATTACAGCGATCAGGACGAAGTTGATCGGCACCAGCACTGACACGATGCGCACGATCGTCAGAACGACAGCGGGCGTTCCGCCGGCGAGCAGGGGAACAGCTTGTCCGGCAAGAGATAATACGAGCAAAGCCAGGAAAGTCCGGCTGGAGTGGAAGCGCCACGCCAGCAACATCCCGCCCGCCAAAGCGCAATAATAGAGGAAGCTGAGCGCGGGCAAAGCCAGGGTCAACCATCCCGAATAAACCAGCGCCATCACACCCAGGAGCAGGGCTCCGCCCGGCAGCAGCATCGACTTCAACGTCTTCATGCTCCGGATTTCCACGCTCCCAATCGGCAAGGCTCACCCCAGGCAAAAAACGCCATCAGAAATTATCCTCCTCGGAACGGGGGGGCCGGAATTGGCGGCGAAGGTTCGGATCGTAGCCATCGGCAGGGTATAATTCCGCGACATGGCGCTGACCTCTGGCACAAAATTAGGCCCTTACGAGATCGAATCGCTGTTGGGCGCGGGCGGAATGGGCGAAGTCTACCGCGCGCACGATTCACGGCTGAATCGCACAGTGGCGATTAAAGTCCTGCCCCCTTCCTTTTCGGCGGATCGCGAACGCCTGCAGCGCTTCGCGCAGGAGGCTCGCGCGGCCGCGGCGCTCAATCACCCCAACATTCTTTCTATCTTCGATATTGGCGAAGAACAGGGAGCGCCGTATGTCGTCTCCGAATTGCTGGAAGGAGAGACGCTGCGCGAAAGGCTGCGCAATGGACCGCTGCCCATCCGCAAAGTCATCGACTACGCGATACAGGTTGCGAAGGGTCTGGCGGCCGCGCACGAGAAGGGCATTGTCCACCGCGACCTGAAGCCGGAGAACCTGTTCCTGACCCACGACAACAGGGTGAAGATTCTGGATTTCGGCCTGGCCAAGCTGACTCGTCCGGAAGCAACCACCGGCAGCGGAGACGCGCCTACGGTCCAGGTTGCGACCGAAACCGGTTTGGTCATGGGCACGGCCGGCTACATGTCGCCGGAGCAGGTTCGCGGCAAACCCACCGACCACCGCTCGGATATTTTTTCGTTCGGCGCAATTCTCTTCGAGATGATTTCCGGCAAGCGCGCGTTTCATGGCGAAACTCCGGCCGACACGATGAGCGCAATCCTGAAGGAAGAAGTGCCGGAGCTTTCCGAAACCGCGCGCAACGTTCCCCCGGGATTGGAACGAATCGTCCGTCATTGCCTGGAGAAGCATCCGGCGCAGCGCTTTCAGTCCGCGGGCGATCTTGCTTTCGACCTCGAAGCGCTCACCGAACTTTCCGCCTCCACGAAATCGGGTGCGCAAGCGGCGGTGCAGCAAGTTGAAACCGCGGGATCGCGCCGTCTGGTCGCAGCGGCAGCGGCGGTCGTGGTGCTGGCAGCGGCTATGCTCGCTCTCGGCTGGTGGATCGGCCGGGGCAGCGGCGCCAGCGCACCGCCGCAATATCAGCAGATCACCTTCCGCACCGGATCTATCGGCAATGCCCGTTTCACGCCCGACGGCAGTATTGTTTACAGCGCCTCGTGGGATGGCGGCAAGGACCAGTTCTACATGGCTCGCGTCGACGATAACGGCTCCCGCGAACTCGGCTTCGACGGCGCCGAATTGCTTTCCATCTCCAAGAGCGGCGAACTCGCCATCCGTCTCAACTCCGCTTTCTACGGCGGATTTGCCCGCACCGGAACCCTGGCCCGTGTTCCGCTCAGCGGAGGCACTCCCCGCGAGGTGCTCGATAACGTCCAAGATGCGCAATGGTCGCCCAACGGCGACAACATGGTCATAGTTCATCTCGTGTCCGAGAACCGTCACTGGCGCCTGGAATATCCGATAGGCCACGTTCTACTCGATGGCATCAACTGGATCAGTCATCCCCAGATTTCTCCCGATGGCAAATGGATCGCCTTCGCCGACCACGAAAATCCGGGTGGCGATGACGAAGGTTCAGTCGCGGTCATCGACATGGCCGGCCACGAGAAGAAGCTGGCATCGGGCTTCGTTTCCATCGAGGGACTGCAGTGGTCGCCCTCCGGCGATGAGATCTGGTTCACGGCCACACGCAGCGGCAGCGCGACTCAGTTGCGCGGCGTTACATTAGCGGGCAAAGAGCGCAGCATCACCAACGTCCCCGGCGGCATGTGGCTGGAAGACCTCCGCAATGGAGTTGCGCTGATGATCACGCACCAGCAGCGCATTGGCATTCGCGGCTTACCACCCGGCGGCAAGCAGGAAGTCGAACTCGGATGGTTCGGATGGTCGATCGTGCGCGACATGACTCCAGACGGGAAGAAGATCCTGTTCGAAGAAGAAGGGGAAGGCGGCGGCCCGAACTACACGGTATTTCTGCGCGACACCGATGGCTCGCCTCCGGTACGCATCGGCGAAGGCGTATCCGGCGCAATTTCTCGCGACGGGAAGTGGGCCATCACGAAACCCGCGAAGGGCGGCGCGCTCATGTTGGTGCCCACGGGAACGGGCGAAACCCGGGCGTTGACGCACGACAACATCAGTTATGGCGGAGTTCGTTTCCTTCCCGACGGCAAACACTTGGTGGCAGCCGGAATCGAGCCGAATCATGGCGTGCGGTCTTATCTCATCGACCTCGACAGCGGCGATTCCAAACCGATTACGCCAGAAGGCACGGTGGGGATTTCGCTTTCACCCGATGGCCGAAGTCTGTCGGTCGTGGAACGAAGCGGCAAGCGCGGAATCTGGCCCATGGACGGCAGCGGCTTTCGCCTGATCCCGAACTTCAATTCAACCTACGGCGTACTGGGCTGGACGGCCGATAGAAAATCGCTCTATGCGATCTCGAACCGCGGCCTCGGGGAGAAACTCGCCAAGGTCTATCGGGTCAATATAACGACCGGGAAAATGGATCTATGGAAGACTTTCGGCGATAGCCTGCCCCCGGGCGCTAACGCTGGAGGACCCCACCTCAGCTCGGACGGAAGCTCCTACGCCTACGTTTATGAACAGATCTTGTCGCAGGCGTATGTGGTCAAGGGATTGAAATAGGGAGCAGTGTCTCAGTTAGAAATCCAGAACTGTTCAGAGTTAGGTCATCCCGACCGGAGCCGCTTTTCAGGCGGAGGGAGGGATCTCCCACCCACGAAATCAGAGGAATAAAAGCGATTCCTCAGCCGGGCTCTTGATCCGCGACGCTTTGATCCAATCAATCCATAGACTTAGCAATTGAGATGCGATTGACTCGCCATGCATTGCCAACCGCGGGACCCGAATATAGAAAAGGCCTGCATCGCATCTACCCGAGGAGTCTATGAAGCATCCCCGCGTATTGTTCCTGTTTCTCGTCGCGGCCTTTACTGCGAACCTGAGTTGGGCGCAGCAACCCTCCGACGAAGTGCCGCCGAGCATCGAAGCACTCCGGCACAACGCCTCTTCGAAGACTGAGTTCACTCTGGACCACTCCATGCTGGTGCTGGCCTCAAAGCTCGACTCCAACAACGAAGACCTCCGCCGCGTGATCGCCGGGGTAAGCGGCCTTTCGATTCACCGTTACCGCTTCCCGGACGCCGGGATGTACGACCCCGAAGCCCTCGACGCCGTGAAGCACGAATATCACGCGGCCGGTTGGAAGCAGCTAGTGAATAATCACCAGCGGCGGGATGGCACGGGAGTCACGAATCTCTGGATTCGTTTTGAGAACAACGCGATCAGCAACGTCGCCATTCTGGTGGCCAAGGCGGACGAGGTCACGCTGATTACGGTTTCCGGCTCCATCAGCCCGCTCGACCTCTCGCATCTGGGCGGACATTTCGGCATCCCGAAAATCGAAGGCGGGGTAGAAGTGCCAAATTCCCTATCGCGCAGGTAATGAGTTCCACCCGTTGCGGCACACATTCGCGGTCAACTATCTCCGGCGGGTCCATGTTTCATCTGCGGAAGGCACTCAGAAGACCCACGCTTCAGAGGATGCGGCGATATGCAAACCTGACCGGCAACAGTTAAATCACGTACTGGTTTCTTCTCGCTATCGGGCGCACACCAAAATGAACGACAGGGAAACTCCGACTGCCGCGACGGGAGGCCTCTTAGTACCTTCCACTAGTACCTCTGGCCGTCCCGCCTTTTCGCGCCGATTTTGTGGTTGATGTCACCGGCAAACTCGATAAAGAAGTTGAGCAGCGCCCCGTATCCCGCCTGCCCCAACATGGCGTAGCCGCCCTGGGCAAAGGCATTGCGCGGAGGCGGTTTCCAGGCCGTCGAAACCACGCCTCCTACAAATGCGCCGGTGTAGAGTGCCCACTGCGGACGCAGCTCCTGTTCGCTATGGTTATAGGTCACAAAATTCCGCACGATCGCATGGCGCGTCCGTGGCCAGAATCCTGAACATTGGCATTGATCGTAGCGCGGCTCGTATTGCAGCACGGCGTTTCCTACTGCCGCCACGCTGTTGGCGGTGATGAATTGTCCTTCGCGCGACGCGAACCGCTCGCTGAACCCGCCCCACCCGTCATCCCACTGAGAAGGCACGCCGCGCCCCTGGTCGATCCCGGCCGCGAACAGGCGCTTCAGATAGGCGCCCGGCGTCGTCAGCGTCTGTTGCAGATAGAGTTCGCGGCGCTCCTCCAACCTGAGCGGCATCATGGTGTGTCCCCTTTCCACGAAGACGCCCGTCAGCCAACTGGCTTCCCAGTCGCGCGCACGCACCATGGCCGCCTCGCCCATATGCATCGTGGCTTGGGCGGCTTCCACCGTCATCTTTCTCGCCTGTTCCGCTGCCGCCTGCGCAGGATTCTCCTCTTCCTGTTTTTTCTCCGGCGCAGGGGCGTTGGCTTGGTCCTGCGGCTCCGGAGCCGGAGGCAATTCGGGAGTGCCCTGGCTCTGCGCCCATGCAGCCGTCGTCCAAATCAGCAAAACTGTCCATGAGACTAACCAACCTCGGCGTGCTGTCCCCAAGCTTTTCCACCCTTCCGCGCGAATCGCGGCCTTTGAATCAAGTTTTGCCCGAGTCTCTACAACCCGCTAGACTCTGTTCGATGCCATCCCTCTACAACCGCGTTGCCGGACAGAGCGTCGAACGCCTCGCCGCCCTCAGCGACGGCATCTTTGCCGTGGCCATGACCCTGCTCGTGCTCGACCTGCGCGTACCCGCCGCCGAAGCTGTCCACTCCGAGCGCGATCTATGGCATGCGCTGGTCGTGCTCTCGCCGCGCCTGTTGATCTTCCTGATGAGCGTGATGACGCTGGGCATCTTCTGGGTCGGCCAGCAGACCCAGCTCAACCAGTTCGCCCGCGCCGACCGCAATGTCGCCTGGATTCACATCGCCTTCCTCTGCTGCGTTTCGCTGACTCCGTTCTCAACGTCACTGCTGGCAGAGTTCATCCACTATCGGATAGCGCTGCTGGTCTACTGGTTCAACATTTTGTTGTTGGGAGTCACACTATTTTGGAGCTGGAGCTACGCCACGCGGGCCGACCTTTTATCCGAAGACGTACCAGCGGAGATTCATCCCGCGGTCGTTCGTCGCATCGTCATCGCGCAAACCCTCTACGCGGCCGGCGCCGCGCTGTGCTTCCTGAATACGTACTACAGCATCGCCGCGATTGTGCTGGTCCAGGTGAACTACGCCATCGCGCCAAGATTCTGCTGGGGATTATTCTCGCGAAAATCGTCCTGAGCTTTGCGAACTGTCATCAGAATTGCGAATTGTCATCTTGAGCGAAGGAACTGGTCAGTGAAGCCGACCAGTTCCGCAGTCGAAGGAGCCCTACCCCACGTACAGCTATCCCCTCTCGAAGGCGTGCTTCTTCTCCAACTCTTCCATCGCCGCGCGCCGCGCATCTTCGAAGCGCTCCGCCTGATTCATCAGGCCCTGCGTGGCCTCGGCAAACTCGCCTTCGATCCGCAACAATCCCTGTGCCGCCACCAGCCGAGCCGCCACTTCCAGCAGGTGAGCGGGAGTCGTCTGCACATACTGCGCCTCCGCCGGATCCCCGATCCACACTCTCGAGGGTGCCCCACCCTTCTCGCGCAGTTCGCGAGAGGGTGGGGAATTTGACTTCCCCATCTCCGCACAACCGAGCGCCGTCTGCCAGTAAACTTTCCGCTCGATAAACTCCGCCATCGCTTCATCGCTGGCTTTGCCAAACACCCACTGCTGGCGCTTGAAATCATAATGACGGCTGGAGAACGGCACCGGCAGCAGCTTCCCCGACTTCAAGAATTCAATCTGCCGCCGGTCCACTTCTTTGCGCAGCGCGTTGATCACCGGAGCCTCCGCATCATTCGGCTCGAGCGACGGCATCACCTCGCGCACAGTCTGCGACAAGTTCACCGCCACCGGCGCATGCAGCCCTTCGGAACCCTCCAGCCGGATGTCCCCATGCAGCACCCAGAAATCCGCACCCGAAGTCGATGGATGAAATGGCCAATCCAGTTTGACCGTCAGCGGCAACCCGGTCTGCGTCACCCAGATCTTCTTTGCTGCCCGCGTTTCATCCACAATCCCGCCGCCCTCCTGCATCTGTGTCATTGACATGTATCCCTTTTCGTATGGAAACGTTTGTGAACACCTGGCGATAAATCAATTCTACCGAAGAGCGCGCGAGCATCAGCCGGCTAACGCTAAGGCGCATCCAGCGTCGCCCGTACTTTTAACGCCAGATCCGCCCGGGTGAACGGCTTTTGCAGTAATTGCACGCCGGGCTCAAGAACTTTATGTTGCACCACCATGTCGTCGGTGTAGCCCGTCATATACATGATTCGGGTCTGCGGCCGCTTGCTTAAAATGCGCTCCGCCAGTTGTCGCCCGCTCATCCCCGGCATGATGACGTTGGTGAGCAGAAGATGAATCGGCTCGGCCAGCATCTCGGCTGTCTTGATCGCTTGATCGGCGCTCGCTGCTTCCAGCACCTTGTATCCATAATCTTGCAGAAAGATACGGGCAAGCTCGCGCAGATCCGGCTCGTCCTCGGCAATCAGAATTGTCTCCGTGCCTCCAGCCACGTCCTTATCTAGCGAGCGTGGCCGCTGTTTGTGCACCGCCCCGGCGGCCGCCGGCAAATACACCCGGAACTCGGTGCCCCGGTTGGTTTCGCTTTCCACCTGGATGCTTCCCCCACTTTGTTTCAGAATGCCGTACACCGTGGCCAGCCCCAGGCCTGTCCCTTTTCCCCGGGGCTTGGTCGTGAAAAATGGCTCAAAAATGTGCATCCGCGTCGCCGCGTCCATTCCATGCCCGGTGTCGCTGACCTTCAGCATCACATAACTTCCTGCTGCCAGATCACGCTCGCGGGCCTGCTCCGGCGTGAGTTCCGTGTTCGACGTTTCCATGGTGAGCCGTCCGCCTTGCGGCATGGCATCGCGCGCATTGATCGCAAGATTCATTAACACCTGTTCGATCTGTCCTGGATCGGCCTTCACCGGCAGCAGCGACGGATGCAGGCTCGCCACCAGCTCGATGTCTTCACCAATCACCCGCGCCAGCATTTTTTGAATGTCGGCAACCGCCTCGTTCAGGTCCAGCATGCGCGGCTGCAGCACCTGCTTTCGGCCGAAGGCCAGCAGTTGCTGCGTCAGCGACGCCGCTCTCTCGGCCGCCCGCCGGATCTGCTCCAGCCCGTTGCGCACCCGCTCATCCACCTCGCCCGTCCGCAGCAGCAGCTCGCCGTGTCCCATGATGATGCTCAGAATATTGTTGAAGTCGTGGGCGACTCCTCCCGCCAGTCGTCCCACCGCCTCCATCTGCTGCGCGTTCCTGAGTTGCTCTTCCAGTTGCATCCGCTCCGTCACGTCCCGCGTAATGCCCCAGCTCCGCACCCAGTGTCCGTCGACTACGATCCCCATCATCGTGTTGCGGAATATTTTTCTTTGCCCCTGCGCATCGATCTCCCGCGATTCCTGATCCGTGATCCGGTAGCCTGAGCGCACGAAATTCTCCATAAACTCCAGCGTCACCGGATCGTGCAGCACCAGAAACTCCGTCAGCCGCTTTCCCGTCAATTCCGCCGCCGACGACCGGCCGTACATCTTCGCCATCGCGTCGTTGCACTCCGCCATATATCCGTGTTTCAGCCCCCACTTGAGCTGTTCCACAATCGGCAGGTCGCAGGGAACCGGCGGATCGTACTCCATGCGGAAGATTCCTTCCGTACTCTGCGAAACGAATACGCGATACCGTTCCTCGCTCTCCCGCCGCGCTTCCTCCGCCTTCCGGCGCGCCGCGTCCGATTTCAGCCGCTCCGTGGTATCCCGCTGGATTCCCCACGTGCGCAGCAGTTTCCCGTTCTCCACGATCCCGAACATGTTGTTGACGAACACTTTCATGTTCCCGTGTACGTCCACCTCATGCGACTCGCGCTCAACCACGCGAAATCCGTTGCGAATAAAGTCCCGGGTCAGCTCGATGTTGTGCGGATCGTCGGCCAGCAGCAGCTCGGACAGCCGCTTGCCCAGCAAGTCCTGCCGCGAGTTCAGCCCGTACATCCGGGCCATCGCGTCATTGCACTCCGCCATGTGCGATCCGTGAATGATCCCGTGAATCAACTGCTCTTCCGCAAGGTCGATGGACAACGGCGCATCCAGGTCCTGCCGGAAGATTCCTTCCGAGCTTTGAGCCACGAACATGCGGTAATTCTCTTCGCTGCGCCGCAACGCTTCCTCGGCGCGTTTGCGCTCCGTAATGTCGATCAGCAATCCGCGGGTCAGCCGCTTCCCGGTTTGCGGATCGACCACAATCACCGCGTCGTCACGCAGCCATACCTCGCGTCCATCCTGCCGGATCATCCGGTACTCGACCTGGAAAGGGCACCCTTCTTCCCACGTGTCTTCCAGCAGCGCGATCCTATGGTCTTCCGGGTTCAAGTGGTTCCACCAGAACCACGGATCCTCCAAACAATCTTCCGGGCGAAAGCCCAGAATCTTGGTCACTTGCGGGCTGACGTAAAGGAACCTACCTTGCGCTCCCGCCTCCGCCACATACGAGATCGCCGGAACCTGCTCCACCAGTTGCCGGTACTTCTCCTCCGCTTCGCGCAGCGCTGCCGTCGCCCGTTTGCCCTCCTCCTGCGACCGGATCGCGGTGATTCCGAATGCCAGATTGTTCGCCATCTCCGTCAGCAACTCGACCTCGGAGCTGTCAAACGATCCGGCTTGATCCGAGTAGATCGCCAGCACGCCGAAAGCTTGCCCTGCAACCCGCAGCGGCAATCCAATCACCGCCGCGTATCCCCGTTTCAACGCCGCCTCCCGCCAGGGTTCGAACGAAGGATCGCGCTCCGCGTCCATTACTACACAGATACGGTTCTCGCGTACCGCTGTGCCCGCGGGTCCGTGTCCCACCGGCCTTTCCGACCACTCCACTTGCACTTGATCGAGGTATCCCTCTTCATACCCGGCGTGCGCCATCGGCCGCACCTGCTTCGCCTCGTCCGATTCCCCATAGCCGATCCAGGCAAACCGGTATGCGCCCAGGCGCACAATGATGTCGCAGATCTGATTCAGCAGTTCTTGCTCGCTGCCCGCTTGCGCCAGCGCCTGGTTGCACGCACTCAGCGCTCGCAGCGCGCGATTCAGGCGCCGTAGCTCTTCGTTGATTTCGCGGTCCCGCTCGACAGGAGGCACTTCGGAGGACGACGATGCGGACGATTTGGTTTCTGCCCCGGCGATCCCCGACGTACCGGACCCTTCGGACGGTGCTGCCCCCGCCGGCCCACTGAACTGAGATTTTGGCTGCGTCAAAGGAAAAAACTCGCGCGAATCCAGCGCCATTTTAAGCTTGCGTTGGCAATCGTGTACAGGCTAGTCGAAGCAATGTAGGGGCGGACGCATTCGTCCGCCCCGCGAGCAAAGCGAGCGCCTCGGAATAATGCAAAGAGTTATCGCTAAGCAGGGGACTTGGCCCTACCCCCCGCGCTGATTTATACTTTTAGTTTGCCCTAAGACCGTCGATCCTATCAGGAGCAGCTAACTTTTCATGCCTAAACGTACGTTCCAACCGAACCGGCGCAAGCGTTCGAAGAAGCACGGATTTCGCTCGCGCATGAAGACCCAGGGCGGCCAGAAGGTTCTCGCCCGCCGCCGCGCCAAGGGGCGCAAGCGGGTCTCTGTGAAACCAGGTTTCCGCGAATAACTTTGAGCGTGGCGCGGACCTGCCTGCCGTTGTGGCCCTCGCCCGCGACTCCTAACAGCGATCTGGATATTAGAGGCACTGTGACTGCCAGTGTGCCCGGAGCATCGAATCAGAGTGTCAGGCCGCAGCGCGGTAAAAGAAGATTTCCCCGCAGCGTGCGCCTGTTGCGCCATGCCGATTTCGAACGCGTGTACAAGCTGGGCCGCCGCCACTTTTCGCCATCCATGACCGTATTTTATTGGCAACGGCAAGACTTGTCTGGAAAGCAGGCTGTCCCAGCGGGACTTCGAGTGGGCTTCACCGTCGGCCGCGCTCTCGGTGGCGCCGTCCAGCGCAATCGCATGAAGCGCCGTCTTCGCGAAGCCGTGCGCCTCACCCGGCCCGCAACGGAAATATCGGCCGACGTGGTCATCAATCCCAAAAAGATTGTCTTGACCGCGGATTTTGACGAGATTCTGAACGAAGTGCGCCGCGCGTTCGTAGTCATAGAACAGAAGCTCGCAGCGGCTCAACCTCAGCCCTGCAAGGGCGGAATGTGATCCCCGGGCTAAGCCCCGGGGCAGGAACGGAGTCAAGATGGAGTCCCGTAGGGACGGCACAGCCGAGATCCGGACGGTGCCAACCGATTTAACCATGCGCCATCTAGCCCAACGCGTCACGCTACTTCTGCTGCGAGCCTACAAGTTCGCCATCTCGCCGATGTTTCCACCCGCGTGCCGCTACGTTCCCACATGTTCGGAATACGCCATGGAAGCGGTGGAGCGCTACGGCGCGCTGCGCGGAACTCTGATGGCACTCGCCCGGCTCCTGCGCTGCCATCCTTTCGCGAAGGGCGGCTACGATCCGGTGTGTCATCGCGAAGACCACGACCTTAGCCCCAGATTTAGAACGGATTAGTGAAACTTTGGCCGAATATCAAAATCCTCAGCACGAACCCGGCAGCGAACGCCGCCTGATGCTCATCTTTCTGGTGACGTTCATCATCATGCTGGCGTTTCAACCGCTGCTCAAAAAATATCTGCCCACGCCTCCGGCTCCGCAGAAAGTCAATCAGCCCGAGCCGGCCCGGCCCGCTGCCCGCCACCGCCGTCCCTGCGGTCGCACCCGCCGTTCCCGCCGGAGTCACCAAGCAGGCGCCCGGCGAAACCGAAACGGTGATTGAGAACGATCTCTTCCGCATCACCTTCACCAACCGCGGCGCGCAGGTCAAATCCTGGATCCTGAAAAAATACGACAACGACTCCGAAAAGGGTCCGCTTGACCTCGTCAATCCCGGGGCAGCCGCGCTCTACGGTTACCCACTCTCGTTGTGGACCTACGATGAAGGCCTGCGCAACAAGCTCAGCTCCGCGCTCTACGTCGTTTCACAACAGGGACAGCACTCCACTCCCACGACGGTCACTTTCGAATACGCCGATCAGGACCTGGCCGTTCGCAAGACCTTCAGCTTCGACAATACCTACATCGTCAAAATCGAAACCAGCGTCACCTCAAAAGGCAGTTACGTTCCCGCGCTCCCCGCGTGGCCGTCCGGTTTCGGCGATCAGGCTACTCCGGCCTTCTACGCCACCAGTTGGATCGATTATCAATTCAACAAAAACATCGAGCGCCTGACTTCTAAAAAGATCAGCGGCGGAGCCACGCTGCCCGGCCCGTTCCACTGGGCTGGCCCCACCGACCAGTATTTCGCCGCCGTCTTCATCCCCGACGATCCGGCCGCGACCTCGATGGTCACGCTTCGCAATCCGCTCTCGATCGCGCGCGATTCCCGCAAAGACGCCGAAAGAGCCAATGTCGACGTTCTCGGCGCTGCTGTCGGCAACCTCCACGGCCCTACTTCGGAACGCGCCTTCGTCGGTCCCAAGGAATTGGAAGTCCTGCAGAAGGTTCCGGTCCCCGGGGTTACCGGCGCAGACAGCGATCTCAACGGCCTCGTCGATTTCGGCTGGTGGGGCATCATCGCCAAGCCTCTCTTTGTGTGGTTGAAGTGGACCTTTCGCTACATCGTTCCCAACTGGGGATGGGCGATCGTCGTCCAGACTCTGATCATCAGCCTGGCGCTGCTGCCTCTGCGCATCACGCAGATGAAGTCCATGCTGAAGATGCAGCGCGTGGCTCCGCAGATCAAGTCCATCCAGGAAAAGTACAAGAAGTACAGCCTGCGCGATCCGCGCAAGGCCGCCATGAATGAGGAGATCAGCGCCCTCTACAAGAAAGAAGGCGTCAATCCCGCCGGCGGCTGTTTGCCCATGCTGATTCAGATGCCGTTCTTGTTCGCGTACTATCGCATGCTCGGCACCGCGCTCGATCTGCGCCATGCCCATTGGCTCTGGATTAAAGATCTGTCCGCCGCCGATCCCATCTACATTTTGCCGATTCTCATGGTGATCAGCAGCCTGGTCACGCAGCGCATGACGCCGCAAGCCGGCATGGACCCCTCGCAGCAAAAAATGATGAACGTGATGATGCCCCTGATGATGGGCTTCATCTTCTTCCGCCTCGCGGCCGGATTGAACCTGTATTACGCGGTCGTGAACGTGATTGGAATCGCCCAGCAGGCCGTCATGAATAAGACGCACCTGGGCCAGGAAATGCGCGAAATGATGGCCAAGCGCGCCCGCAAGAAAGATAAATAGCGCGTCAGGTGGAAGGGCGTTAGCCGCGAAGCGGCGTAAGAATGCAGCCCACTGCCTGCCCCGAGCTTGTCGAAGGGGCGCAAGCCGTGGGTAGGAGAGTGGTAAACGGCGCCAGCCCCGAAGGGGCGAAAGAAAATTTACGCCGCGAGTGCTCACGCGCGCCCCTGAGGGTTTCGGCCCTCTGGCATTCGCATCAACAAATTTCCGCCCCGAACTGGGGGCCGATCGCTGAAAGCTGACTTATGGACAAAATCGCCGCCGCCAATAAAATCAACGAATTCCTCCAGGCCGTCGTCACCCACGGCGGGCTCCGCCTGAAATACCGCATCGTCGTCGATCCGCCCATCCCCGACAATCGTGACTGGGAGAAACCCGACATTCTCGTGGATTTCGCCGGCCCCGACTCCGCCCTGCTGCTCGATCGCGGCGGAGAACTCCTTCGCGCCCTCGAACTGCTCGCCCTGGAAATGCTGCGCCTAGCCTCTGGCGAACATGAAAAGATCAGCTTCGACTGCCAGAATCACCGCTCTCTGCGGATCCAGGAACTGCGCACCGCCGCCGCCGTCGCCGCCGACAAGGTTCGCAAGACCGGCACGCCTTATCAGTTCAGCCCGATGTCCTCGCGCGAGCGCCGCATCGTCCATCTCGCCCTGCGCGACGAAGCCGACCTGCACACTGAGAGCGAAGGCGAAGGCATGCGCCGCTGCCTGGTCGTCTATCCCAAAGACTACAAACCCGCAGGCAAGCAAACTCCAAAAACGCTCCCCTAAGTCTCAGCATTCGCAGAAAAAGTGTAGAGCGGGCGCTCTCGCCCGCTACCACTTACCACGAAGCCAGCCTTTCGGTTGAATCCGCGCTCCGACCAACCCAGAAACCAGCAGATTCCGATCAAAAATTCCCACCGATTACCAATCAGATTCCCGTGGAAAGGCAAAAGCCCCCGAGCCGGATTTCCCACTTCTAACCAACTGTCTTCCGGTGCCACGGCCAAAAACGCATCAGATAACGTGACTCATCCCACCACTTAACCAGCCAGATTCGTAACCATCTATATTCGAGCCGCCAAATAAAAGAGGGCGGCCCAAGGCCGCCCACTCTCGGTACTCGCGACTCGGTACTACTTACCCGCCCCTGCCGCCCTCGCCGCCGGAGCCGCGATCTTCATGCTCTCGATCCGGCTCAGCACGTTCTCGAGGCTCGCCCCGGTATCCACGCAAGCGTCTACATACGGATGCCGCGTCCCATCCGCATGCAGCACCAGCACGCTGATTTCAGCCTGCGCCTTTTTCGCCATATATGGCAGATGATGACGGTCGTTGCGGGTCAAACTCGCTCCCAGCACAACCAGGTCAAACTTCGACTTCTTCAATGCCTCGTCCACGGCCTTGCGTCCCTCCGCGGTTTGCACCCTGTGGCCCGCCTTTTCGATCGCGGCGGCCTGCGCTGCCAGAACTTCTCCATCCCCTTCACCATAAAGAATGCTAAGTTTTGCTTTCGCCATTGACTCCCGTCCTCGCTCGGTACGCTTACGCACCGGTACCTGCAAGCAACGGTAGCAACCGCCCCGCCCCCGGGATACGTCACCGAAGTCTCATCACGAACGAGACTGTTCTGCCCTAAATCGGTGTTCGCCGCGCTAAAAATCTTTCACAAAAAGCCTCTCCGGCGCTACACTTTCCCGCGGAGGTTCTTCCAAACCCATGCCCGCCACTCTCGTCTGGAGAGCTGTATTCATATCGATTTTGTTGACCCCTTGCCTCGCCGCACAAAACAACCAATCTACCACTACCTGCAACCTCGACGACGGACGCCAGGTCTATGTCCGCTACATCGCCATTCCCACCAAACAGGAGAAGATTTCGAATGGCAAGCCCTTCACTCCGGGCGGCGTCCCCATGACCTTGTTCACCGAGGCGCAGCTGACGCTGGGAACATCGTTGATTCCCATCGGCGCCTACACGCTCTATCCTTTCCCCGCGCGCGGCAACTGGACCCTCGTCGTGAACAAGAATGTCACCGCGGGCGCTGCCTATGACGAAAAGCAGGACATCGCCCGCACTCCCATGGAAACCGCCCAGGTCGAGCAACCCTCCGACGCGCTAGAAGTAGCCTTCGCCCACGTCGGAGCCCGTTGCACCCTGCGCATCTACATCGGCAAGAGCGCATCCTTCGCCGACTTCACGGCCAAGTAAATCGAGCGGTGTCTCTATGGCTGCCTAAGTAAGCGCCGGGACGAAAGTAGCAAACTCGGGTTGCGCGTGCTCTCAGGGTTTCTCGGCGATCTCTGCGGAATTCCTCTGCGTCCTCTGCGGTTAAAGCTTTTCCTTTCTCCAAAACAAGACTTCATAATTCTTCTCCATTTCTGCGACAATTCCTCATGCGTTTACTGCTGTGTTGTTTGCTCGCTGCGGGCGCTGTGGCTCAGTCGGGCCCGCGGGTCGACACTTCCCAAACGACAGAAAATCTGCGCGGCGTCAGCGCCGTCTCGCGGCAAGTTGCCTGGGCCAGCGGCACGCACGGCACCTATCTCCGCACCACCGATGCCGGCCGCACCTGGGCCTCTGCCCAGGTTCCCGACGCCCTCCAGTTCGATTTCCGCGGTGTCGTCGCCTTTTCCGCCGACGAAGCGTTCCTCATGTCCGCCGGAGCCGGCGACCAGTCCCGCATCTATCACACCACCGACGCCGGACGGCACTGGCAGCTGCAATTCAAAAACGACAACCCCAAGGGATTCTTCGATTCCATCGCCTTCTGGGATTCCAAACACGGCGTCGTGCTAGGCGATCCCATCCCCGACGAATCCGGCAAGCTGCACTTCGAACTCCTCCTCACCGACGATGGCCAAACCTGGCGCGCGATCCCACCCTCGCAGCTCCCGGAAGCCGTCGCAGGCGAGGGCGCCTTCGCCGCCAGCAACTCGTGCCTGGCGATTTTGCGCTTTAGCTCTTCAGCCCCCAACCCCAACATCTGGTTCGCCACCGGAGGCAAAGTCGCCCGCGTCTTCCACTCCTCCGACCGCGGACAAACCTGGCAAGTCTTCGACACTCCCATCCTGCACGGCCCCGACTCCGCCGGCATCTTCTCCATCGCGTTTCGCGACGCGCTTCACGGCGTAATCGCCGGCGGAGACTACAAGCGTCCCAAAGACGACGGACCCGACCTCGCCTTCACCGCGGACGGAGGCCAGACTTGGACTCTTTCCCCCCTCCATCCCCAAGCCTACTTCTCCGCCGTCGCTTACGACCTGCGCATGAACCAGGCCGCCCTTCACCAGCAAGCCGAACAGAAAGCGGCGGAACAAACCGGAAAAAAACTCCGCATGCAGCCCACCGCCCCCGAACGCCTCTTCATCATCGGCCCCGATTTTATCTTCGACTTCCGCCCGCCCAGCAACCCCCGCCGCATCGGAGGCAAGAAAAAGCAAGCCCTAGCCTTCAACGCCGTCAGCCCCTTCCCCGAAGGCGGAGCCCTAGTAGTAGGCCCCAAAGGCTCCATAGCCTTCATCCCGTGATCCCAAAACCCGGTAGCGGGTGGATATGCGACCAGGAGCCGCGAAGCGGCGGAAGAATGCAGCCCACGGCGCAAGCCGTGGGTCGAAAAGGGTCCAAACCGGGGACATAGTTGACAAACCAGACCGGGGACATGGTTGACAGTTTGGTCCGTTCACCGAAGGCGGCTACAAAAGAGCATGCCTTGGAAAGTGAGCGGAGTGGTGGAGAAGCGCAGGCAGTTTGTGGAGCAGTGGTTATCCGAGGAGTGGACGATGACCGAACTCTGTGCCCGGCACGGGATCTCGCGCCAGGCCGGATACAACACGCTGGTCCGTTATCAGCAAGGCGGCGGGGAGGGCGTGGAGGAGCGCAGCCGTGCGCCGCGTCGTCATCCCAACCAGACAGCGGCCGAGATCGAGCAGCAGATCGTGGAGCTGCGGCACGAGCACATGCGCTGGGGGCCGCGAAAGTTGAAGGCGGTGTTGGAACGTCAGCAGCCTGATAGGACGTGGCCGGCGGTGAGCACGATGGGCGAACTGCTGCGCCGCGAAGGATTGGTAATGGCACGCAAGAAACGGCGCCGCACGGATCCGTATACTGCGCCCTTTGCCGCGGCCGACGCGCCCAATCGGGTATGATACGGAGACTTCAAAGGCTGGGGCCGCACCCAGGACGGCGCGCATCGATCCGCTGACTCTCACCGATGCCTGCAGCCGCTACCTGCTGCGCTGTCAGGCCGTGGAGAAGACCGACACCGAGCGCGCGCAAGCCATCTTCGAGGCTGCCTTCCGCGAGTGCGGCCTGCCGGAGGCAATCCGCACGGATAACGGCGCGCCCTTCGCTTCCCGCGCCATTGCCGGATTATCGCGTTTAGCGGTGTGGTGGATGAAGCTGGGCATCGTGCCCGAGCGTATCCCACCGGCGCACCCGGAGCAGAACGGACGCCACGAACGCATGCACCTGACTCTACCAGAATCCACGGCAGCAAAGGCGCGGACCCGTTCGAAAGTCGACAGAACGTTCCCGCTCTCGGCCGAAACGCCGCAGATCGAGCGAGCGCGCAACTGATTTCCCGGTCTGCCAGCACTCGACAACGCCGCAGCAATCCACGCCATTCTCCGCTTCGATTTCAATCGCCGCTTTCGTTATATCAGCCGGATTACCGGGTTCACTGTATTGCCCCCACCTGGAGATCTGTTTACTGTGACACTCCGTTCGTATTTCAGTGCTTGGATATTCGCGCGGAAGATGCGAAGCCGTTGATTCACGCAGTCTTTCTTATGAGAGAACGCAGGCAAAGGTCGCGTCCGGCCGGGCCGAATGACTCGGGATGGTACCAACTCTATTTCGCTGCCGTGACGGAAGGAAATGAGAGCAGAGCCCTCCTGCAGATTGAGCGCGCCCGGCGGGTAATGCAGGACCGGATGGTCGAATTGCGCCGCGCTAAGGGTGCCGATGGCGGCGAACTGCAGGATTTGAACAATGCCCTGACCTATCTGGCTATTCTGCTTCAGCATGCCGGACGAGAAGGTGGGAACCTGATATGGGATTGAATACGGAAGGCGCTCAGTCTGGCACCGAGCCACATGTACATACCGGCGACCGAACGTATCGAGCAGCGGGCCCTTAATAACGCCCTGCACGCCCTCCGCGGATGCCTCAAGTTGTAGAGCGTGAGCAGCGAGTGCGTTCCGTTGGAACGGGATTCGCGCGCCTGCGCGGCGTGCTTGCCCTGGATCGGGGCAAGAGAAAGCCCTCTTAATTAGGACGCTTTCCGATTTATCGAACTCATGTCGCGCAACGAAGCGTCCCCGACCTTCTCGTCTTGACAGGAACAAACTGGAAAGCGCACGATCCACTGCGCGTCGGTTCCATAAAGGTAGAAGGTCGTTTCTACGAGCTTCATTGGCTGGCCGCACTGAGGGCAAAGCTGGTGCTCGGCGGCCTGAGAACGAGCCTCGCTAAAAAGTTTGGCAATTGCCTGCCGCAGAGCGACCGGGCTGGACTCCGGGGGAGGGTCTGAAGACGACGGATGCTGCGGGTGAGGATATGTTTTCATTACTGCCTGTAAACAGGCTATCAGCAGCTCGATGTAGACTGACGCGCCAAGGTGCGCCAGAGTGACTTTTTATTGTCCCCCGTTCGCAGCGGGAAAAGATCCATTCCTGCCCACGCGCGACAGCATTTTTCGCGCAACGCAATGGCGAAAATTCGGTAGTGAGTCAGTGGGAATTTCGACGGCCGTATGCCACAGGAGATCCCTCCGCCCGCTGGTGAAAACGCGGGCGTTCGGGATGACGCCGCTGTGGAAATGAACTGACCGCACTAACCGAATATTCCCTTGACCCCGGTGCTAAAATCGGGACAAGTGTTTCGGATGCTGGGGAATTCAATCGATCGCAGTGGAAGTCTGCCGTGAAAAACAAGCAACCGGGGAAAATTGAGCCGCAGCAATTCCTGAGTGGCTGGAAAGATATCGCCAACTATCTGGGAAAGGGCGTCCGCACGGTGCAGCGCTACGAGCGGTATCTGGGACTGCCGGTACGCCGCCCCGCAGGCAAAGACTGGGGTTCCGTCGTGGCCACCAAGGCCGAGCTAGACGCCTGGGTCGTGGCCAGCCCGATTCGCGAAGCGTTTCATCTTTCAACGCAGACGCAGATGTTGCAACAGGCCGATGCCAGAGAAGTCTTCCGGGCCGGACTTGCGGAGATGGGCAAGCTACGCGATCAGCTGTTGGCTCTCCGCGCGGAAGTCACATCCTCCGTCCAACTGCTGAAGGAAAGTGTCAACTGCCTGCAAGGCGAGCTGAACCAGAATCGGTGGCCGGCTTCCCCGAATCAGACGCTTCTGGACGGCGATTTGAACGAAAAAATAATTCTTGACTTCGCCGCGGCGCAGCCCCGATACCGCAAAGTCAGTTAGAACCGCCTGCATCATTTACCGCCGATCTACGCTCTTCGATTCCGTTTGCCTGCGTTTAGTACATCACTGATATCCAGCAGCACGACTACCACGCCATCAATCTTATTCTGCATGGTTCGATAGGGCGTGATGCGCAGTTTGTAGGCTTTGCCATCGCGAGTGTGCACCAGTTCGTTGCGCGCGGTCACATCTCGCATCACATCGAGCATCCAGCTCTCCAGGTTTGGAATGTCCAGGTTCAGCAACAGATGGCTCAGAGCCTTTCCCGTATCGTGATTGGAGAAGCCAAAGACGCGTTCCGCTTCCGGTGTGTACCGCCGTATGCGCAGATCCTCGCCCAGCAGAATCATTGGGATGGTCGCGCTGTTCAGCAGATTGATCAGATCGTTGCTGAGCTGCGCCAGTTGCTGGTTGCGGTGCTGGATTTCTTCGTTGACCGTGTTCAGCTCTTCGTTGGCGGATTCCAGTTCTTCCTTGGAAGTTTGCAGCTCTTCGTTGGTGCTCTGCAGCTCTTCGTTGCCCGATTGAATTTCCTCGTTGGCGGATTGCAATTCCTCATTCGTGGCTTCTTGCGCTTCGATGATGGACTGCAGATATTCCTTGGTGCTGGCGAGTTCCTGTTTGAGTTGCGCGATCTGTACGTCTTTGCCGTCGGAAATTTCCTTCGCCTGCCGCGAGACTGGCTTTGGCTCAGGGGCGGTTTTGACCGACTCTTTCTCCTCAAACAGCACCAGGAAATGGCGCTCATCGCGTGCTGGCGTACGAAAGGGGATGACCTCGATCTTTACGAGGTTCGCCTGGTTCCCGTCCTCCACGACGAGGCCGTCCTTGGAAAGCGAAGTGCCACTCTTGCGCACTTTCTCGATCAAAGTCCGCAGTTCATAGAGCAGGCCGGGCCGGGCCATCTTTAAGAGATTCAAACTCGCCCTGCCGGTCGGAAGCTCCAGGTAGCGGTTCGTCCTTCCCCGGCTTTGGAGAATCTCCAGGTCGTTATTCACCACCACCGCCGAGGGCACATATTTCGTCAACAGAAGCCGGTCCGCTTCGCGCTGCACATCCGACGGCGGCTTGACCAGTTCGTCCTCTCTGCGGGGAATGAGTGGTTTTCCCTGGTTTCGCTCGGCTGCCGCATGCGGGCTGACCGCCATCCCGAAACTTACTGGCGATGGAACTGCTTTCTTCTGGTAAATCTTTCCTTTGCGGTCCACGAGATCGAAAATCTCCGCGCCTGATCCAACCAAGCCTTCGGTGTTTCCCACCAGCAGATAGCCGCCCGGCTTTAAGGCATAGTGAAAAATCGGAATCACTTTTTTCTGCAAAACCGGCGTGAGATAAATGAGCACATTCCGGCAACTGATCAGATCCATACGCGAAAACGGCGGATCGCTAAATACGTTCTGCATCGCGAATACGCACGCGCCGCGAATCGACTTCGAAATCTGGTACCCGCCGGACACTTTGTGAAAGAAGCGCCGCAGCCGAACCTCCGACACTTCGTTGACGATGTTGTCTTTGTACATTCCCGCCCGCGCCCGTTGGATCGCACTCTCGCTGAGATCAGTCCCGAAAATCTGAATCGGTATTTCTATCCGCAGCTCGGAAAGCGTCTCGACCAGTGAAATCGCGTGCGAATAGGTTTCCTCTCCCGTCGAACATCCGGGAACCCACACCCGCACGGGCTCGGAGTTCGAATGCGCGGCGACAATTTTCGGGTATATCGTGTCGTGCAGATAGGCAAATACGTCGGGATTGCGGAAGAAACTGGTTACGTTGATCAGCACATCCCGGTACAGTCCTTCCAACTCCTGAGGGTTCCGCTGCAGCAGCTTCAGGTAGTGTTCCAGTTCGGTGATGCGGTGGATATTCATGCGGCGTAGGATCCGTCGCCGGATCGTCGCCACTTTGTAATCCACAAAATCCACTTTGCTGAAGTTCTTGAGCAACCGGAAAATCTCTTTCATCTGGCGGTCTTTGCCGTCGAAGATGTCACTCGGTCTTTTCTGCCCTGCGGGTTGCCGCTGGATCCGAATCAATTCCTGCGCAATGCGCTCCGGGGGAAGCACGTAATCCACCACGCCCGCAGAAATCGCGCTGCTGGGCATGCCGTCGTATTTGGCGGACTCCGTGTCTTGCGCGAAGGCGATGCCGGAATTGTCTTTGATCGCAGCCAGGCCCGCGGTGCCGTCGTTCGCCGTGCCTGACAGGATTACCCCGATGGCGTTCGAGGTCTGGTCCGCGGCCAGGGACTGGAAGAACTTATCAATGGGCATGTGATGCCCGCGGCCGGCTTCGCGCCTCGCCAGGCGCAGAATGCCGTTAGCAATCGTCATGTCGGAATTCGGCGGCAAAACATAGACGGTGTTAGACACGACGTGCATTCCGTCCGCCGCCTGTAACACCCGCAGATGCGTGGTTCGCGACAGTAACTCCACCATCGCGCTCTCGTGAGTCGGATCCAGATGAGGGATGAATACCAGCGCCATTCCCGGCTCTACCGGCATGGCGCGAAGCAGCGTGCTGAACGCCTCTAGCCCGCCGGCCGACGCGCCAATCGCAACAATGGGAAAAATCTCTGCCGATGCCTGCTCCGCAGAAGCGTTACCCGTCGCCTGGGGGTTGGTAGCGCGCTGTTTCTTCTTCTTTGAACCGCTTGGCATGAACGCCTCTCGAAAAATTGCGCCCTAATGCATTGAAACTGTCATGTGGAGCGGGCACTCCTGCCCGCTAATTCTTACCGCCGCAAGCAAAGCGGGCAGGAGTGCCCGCTCCACATGATGCCGTAATGATCTTGAGCGCCGCCATTCTAGATCACGCCGAGAGCGGCAACTAGAATGGTGGCGCGAACTCAAGTCCGGTTCCCCGCAAACTGTCGAACCGAACTTCACGAAGACCGCGTTCTTGGATGCCCGTTGGCGTTGTTTGGCGCATCCCAGTCTCGTTTCTGCATGCTAGCTTTCCAAACACCGTTAAGAGCATGAACCGGCCCAGCCCACCGGACTTTATCCGATGGGGTAAAGGGCTTACACCAGGGGTTTTTCGAATGACATGGCAGTATGGCTGGCAACGCTTCTATGAAGCCGCGATCGTCGAGACCAATCTCTCGCGTCTGCCCGTGCTCATTCAATCGGCGCAAGCTGCTATCGACGCTCGCATCCAGCAACTGGCGCAGGATCATCACGGCACTCCTGATGAACGGCAAGCTATTTCCGATGCTATCGCAGGACTGGACCTTCTCCGTAAAGAACTGGATTAGCCCGCCCCCGTCCGCCGTCTTTTCAAATTGCAGGAAGATACGGGAGGACACTATCAATCTGTGGCATCCGAATTCCGGGATCCCACTCCGCGGTTCTCCATCCATCCCTGCAGAATGAGGACAGCCGCCATGCGGTCCACCGCCTTGCCTCGCTTTTCGATGGAAAGCTCGGTCTCGCGCAGGAGGCGATTGGCTTCCGCCGAGGTCAGACGCTCATCCCAAAGGTGAACCGGCAATCCGAACCTGTGGCGCAATTCCTCGGCAAACCCCTGCATCTTGTCGGCTTGAATTCCTTCCTCGCCGCTCATTCGCAGAGGCAGGCCGACCACGATCTCTTTCACTTCGTATTGGCGGATGACATTCCTTAAATGTTGGAAGTCGTGCCGCTTGTTCCGTCGCTGCAACGTCTCCAGGCCCTGGGCCGTAATGCCCAACGGATCCGACACAGCCACCCCGATTCTGCGCGACCCCACGTCGAGTCCCAGCACGCGCCCTGGAACATCGGCTGGACGGGAAGCCTCCTCGACGACGGATTTATCCTTCTCGGAAGCCACCTCGGAAGCTACGGTATCGGAATCAGGCTCTGTACTCACGTGCCGATTATATGCTCACGGTTTGCCATGTTTCCGATCACATCTCTCTGTAATTTCAAGCATTTGCAAAATCACTACCAGTATGCTTTTGCTTCGTGCCTTGCCTTCGTCCGGGCCAAGGAGTAGCATGTTTATAGTAATTTGACGAGTCTTCCCCGCAACCCTCCGGCCTTCTGGGTGCCCGAATATGAGTGGTTCTGATCTGAATTTCCACATCGGCGACAAGGTCGTTTATCCCAACCATGGTGTGGGAATCATCGAGCAAATCAGCAGTCGTTCCATCGGTTCCACGGTGGAGAAGTTCTACCTGCTCCACATTAAAGCCAGCAGCCTCAAGGTGATGGTCCCCTGCCAAAATGCCGGCAGCGTGGGCCTGCGCCGGGTGGTGCGGAACGGCGAAATCCAGAAAGTTCTGGACGTGCTCTCGATCGCCGAAGGCAACGGCAACGGCGACTGGAAAGACCGGTTTAAGGAGAATTCCGACCGCATGCGCACGGGATCGCTCCTCGAAGTTGCCGGAGTGCTCAAGAGCCTCATCGCGCTGCATCAAGCCAAGCCGCTCTCTTTCCGCGAAAAGAAAATGCTGGAGCGCGCCCGTTACCTGCTGGTGAGCGAACTGGCCATGGCCCGCAACTGCGAGGAATCGAAGGTCGAAGAACTCCTCACCACCGCACTCGCCAAATGTAAGCTTCGCTTCCCCGAAGCTAGCGAATTCCAGGCTTAGCCCGGCTGCGGAGGCGCGGCGTATAATGTTCGAAGCCTTGCCGTAATCCGGCCGCTAGTAATCCATGACAGACGCAATCAAACGAAAACTGCAGGAAGAGATCAACGCGCTCGAACACGAGTTGATCCATGAACTTCCCAAGGAAATCAAGAAAGCCGCTGCCCTCGGCGACCTCAGCGAAAACGCCGAGTACCACATGGCCAAGCAGCGGCAGGAGTTCGTCAAAGCCCGCGTCCGCCAGCTCGGCAAGCGCCTCGCCGACCTGTCGATGGTCAACATGAACAATATTCCCCACGACAAAGTGGGATTGGGCTCGACCATTAAGGTCTACGACAGCACTAAGAACGAGGAACTCGAATACAAGCTGGTGACTAGCGAAGAATCCGACGTAGCGACCGGAAAGATCTCGACCACCAGCCCCATCGGCCGCGCCCTGCTCAATAAGAAGGTAGGAGAGGAAGCGGTCGTGGTTACGCCCAACGGCAAGCGCACGCTGGAGATTCTGAGCCTCAGTACTATCCACGACGATTTGCAAGGTGATGCGCCTAAAGAGGCGGGAGCGTAAAGCATAAATTCATGAACCACGAAGGACACGAAGTCACACGAAGGCAAAGATTTTCAGGGTTTCCTTCGTGTAACTTCGTGCCCTTAGTGGTTGAAGATTTGACGACGGCGAGGGATTGCCGATGAGCGCGTCCTGGACCTCCGCCTTCGGACGCGCCTGCGGGGTCCTACTCGACACCATCGTCCGCTGGCTCGCGCTCTCCCGGATCAATCCTAACGTCCTAACCTTCATGGGACTGGTGGTCAACACCTGGGCCGCGATCCTGTTCGGATCGGCCAACGCCTCGAACCAGAGGCGCATGTTCTTGTACGCTGGACTGGTCATCATCTTTTCAGGCTTCTTCGACCTAGTCGATGGACAAGTCGCCCGCGCCACCAACCGCGTCACCCGCTTCGGAGCCTTCTTCGACTCGGTCGTCGACCGCTATTCCGACGCCAGCCAGTTCCTTGGGCTGCTGGTTTTCTACGCGCGCGGCGGACGCTTCTTCTGGGTGGTGCTCGCCGCGTTCGTGATGGTTAGCGCCATCATGGTTAGCTACACCCGAGCCCGCGCCGAATCTCTGATCGGCTCCTGCCGCGTCGGATTCATGGAGCGCCCCGAACGGCTGGTCCTGGTCATCCTCGGAGCGCTGTTCAACCGCATGGCTCCAGTGTTGTGGGTGATCGCAGTGCTCTCGACCATCACGGTAATCCACCGCATGCGCTACACCTGGACGCGAACGCAGGATCCGCCGGTAGCAGTAACTCCCCACCAAGCCGCCTAGCGACAATATTGTCATTGTCATCCCGAGCGAAGTCGAGGGACCTTGTGTTTCGCCTTTTCATGTTGGCCGAAGGACCCATGCGCTCTGCCGGCATCGCCGAGTCTGCCGGCGAATCAAAGGTCCTTCGGCCCGCAAAAAGCGCGGTCCGCAGGATGACAGCCCAGCTGCGGTACATAGCGCTGGCATTTGCTATCCTAATCAGTCGCGACACCGACTCTGGGAACAAATCTTGCCGACTGATCCTGTGCTCGTTATTCACGGCGGAGCTTGGGCCATGCCTGATGACATGGTCAAGGCGCACCTCCGCGGCGTAAACAATGCGCTGGCTGCGGGCTGGCGCGTGCTTGAGCGCGGTGGCTCGGCGCTGGATGCCGTCGAGGAGGCCGTCGTCATCATGGAAGACGACGAGACCTTCGACGCCGGACGCGGCAGCTTTTTGAATCGCGACGGAAAAGTCCAGCTCGACGCCCTCATCATGGACGGCGGCACGCTCCGCGCCGGCGGCGTGGGATGCGTCGAGCATCTGCGCAATCCGGTGCGCGCCGCGCGCAAAATTTTGAGCGAGAGTCCGCACGTCTACTTCGTCGGCGAAGGCGCGGAGAAGTTCGCCGCCGAGCACGGCATCGCGCTCTGTAAGAATGAAGATCTGATCATCCCGCGCGAGGTCGAGCGCCTGCGCGCGTATCAGGCTGCGCAGACTGATTCCAAAGCGGACGGCAACGATCTGTTCGCGTCCCAGTCTGACGATGTGACGATCTCGCACGACACGGTGGGCGCGGTCGCGCTCGATCGGGAAGGCAACATTGCTGCTGCCACTTCGACCGGGGGCACGCTCAACAAGGCTCCGGGGCGCCTCGGCGATTCGTCGTTGATCGGATGCGGCTGCTACGCCGACAATCAGAGCGCCGCCGCTTCGACCACCGGATGGGGCGAGCCGATCATGAAGTTGGTGCTCGCCAAGTGGACGGCCGACCGCATCGCCGCCGGAAACTTGCCGGAGTGGTCGGCGCAGGAGGCGATGAATTATCTGAAGCAGCGCGTTAACGGACATGGCGGCATCATCGTGTTAAATTCCGAAGGCCACATCGGCATCGCCCACAACACTCCGCGCATGGCCTGGGCGTACAAGACGGTCAAGAAGCAGGAAGCGGGTATCGAGCGCAGCATGCCGTAATTTTGTGGCGCGGGCACTCATGCCCGCGTGCGTCCATCTGATCTGAGCTGGTGGAGTTCTGGATCGCTGACACCGGGCATATTTTTCGTGCCGGCATTTGGCGGACAGGAGTGTCCGCCCCACACTCACCCCCACACAAATCCTAGAGCCAGCCCTTGGTTCGGGCAATTCTTGCCGCTTCGACGCGGTTGTTTGCTCCCAATTTGCTGATGGCCTCGGAGAGATAGTTGCGCACGGTGCCGTCGGATAATCCTAGTTCGCTGGCGATGTCGCCGCTGGCCATGCCTTCGCCGGCGAGGCGCAGGACCTGGCGCTCACGGTCGGTGAGCGGATCCATTTCGCTCCAGGCTTCGGTGGCGAGTTCGGGATGGATGACGCGCAATCCCTGATGCACGCGGCGGACAGCGTCGGCGAGTTCCTCGGCGCGCATGTCTTTCAACAGATATCCGGAAGCGCCGGCTTCGAGGGCGCGGCGCAGATATCCGGCGCGAGCGAAGGTGGTGACGATGACGACGCGGGTGCCGGTCTTGCGCCGCTTCAACTCGGCCGCAACGTCGAGACCGCTCATGTGGGGCATTTCGATATCGGTGATGAAAACGTCGGGCTTGTGGGTGACCACGGCTTCGAGAGCTTCTTTGCCGTTGCGCGCCTTGGCGATGACGGCGATGTCGCCCTCGATTTCGAGCAAGGCCGCCAGCGCGCCCAGCACCATGCCCTGATCCTCAGCCAGGACCACGCGGATCATTTTGCGGGTGTCTTTGCCGCTTTCTTTGGGTGAGGGATTCAATTCTGGCAGCCTTCGCGGTACGGTGGGACTTCCTTCAGCGGCAGAGTGATGGTCAAAGTCGTGCCGTCTTCTGTCGTGCGTTGCAACGTGCCGCCAATCATCTCCACGCGTTCGCGCATGCCGCGCAGACCGTTGCCCTCGGCAGTGGAATTGCCGCAACCGTCATCATGAATTTCCAACCGGCAGCTTCCATTCTGTTGTTCGAGGTGTATGCGGCAGGTGCGCGCTTGCGCGTGGCGCACAACGTTTGTGACGGCTTCGCGCACCGCCAGCGAAAGCACACTTTCCTGCACCGCCGGGAGTTTCATCGTGGTCGCGGCATCGCACTGTACCGTAAGGCCAGCAGTCTCCAGCGTCGACTTGGCCCGCGCCAGTTCGGCGGACAGGCCTTGGGCGCGATAGCCGCGGATCGCGTCGCGCACATCGGACAGGGCCTGCCGCGAGATTTGTTCTACTTCTCGGATTTCTTTTCCCGCACGTTCGGGATCGCGACCCATCAACTTGCCGGCCAGTTCCGATTTCAGCGTGATAACGGAGAGCGTGTGTCCCAGCACGTCATGCAAATCGCGGGCAATGCGCTCGCGCTCGGCGAGCTTGGCGAGGTGCTCGATCTCTTCGCTGGCTTTGCGCAGCTGGCGGTGCATGCGGTTGCGCTCGGCGAAAAATACGTTGCCCGCTCCGATGAATGCGGGAAATACCGCCGCCCAAAAGATCCCCCAACCGCTCAAGCGCAGCAAAAAGGCTTCGATGCCTCCAATTGCCGCAATGGCAGCGAGCCCAGCGATCGCCCGCCCCTGCGTGCCGACCAGAAAAGGAACCATGGCCGCCGCAAAGATAAAGAAGGTGCACGCCCCCGTGTTGAAGGGAAAAAACAAAATTCCCAACAGCAGCATCCCGCCCACGTGCAGCAGCGGGCGAGGCCTCTCCAACAAGAAAATTCCCCAGTACAGGAGCAGAAAAACTGCGGCTCCTAGAATGTCGAAGAGCCATTGTTTGCCGCTGACGTGATCGATGACCGGTTGGACAAAGAAGAAACCGAGATACAGGACCCACAGCAGAGGACCCCATCCATGATCTCTGTCATGAAGTACCGAGCGTAGAGGGCGCAGTTTCAGCGGGGCACTGCTGACTGAAGAATCGTTGTCGAACTGTCGCCCGCCCAGTAACGGCATTGCTATATTTTCAACCCTCTCGTCAATTCCGGCCAGTGCGCAAGCTGGGGCCGACTCTATACCAGATCAGCATCGCCGCGGGAATGAGGGGAATGAGCCATTTCATTCCGCCGACAAAGGCGACGATGCCGAAAAGGATGAGAACGATAGCCCAGCCTGCGGATTGTTTCGAATTCCGGTGCATGGAAGTCTCCTGTGTCGGGCAACAGCGGCTAAAAGCCGAGCTGATGGTGCCGCGTTTACGGCATCGCTGAAGCGATGCCCTGATACGAATCAAACGGTACGAATTGAACCGCTCGAATCAACACGTACGAATCAGACCGCACGAATCAGACCATACGAAGCGAGCAATACCCTAGCCGTACATTTTTTCCTGATCGCGCTGGAAGCCGATGCGCGCGATGCCCAGGCAGATCATGGTGAACGCAATCAAGACTTCCCAGTGCGCGGCATTCGATTCTTGGCTGCCCGCGCCCACAGCCCCCAAGGCCAATTGCGACAGGTGATACGGCGGGAGCACCAGCGCGATTTGACGGACCACCTTGGGCAAGAACATGAACGGCACCCATAGACCGCTGCAGAACGACATCGGTAGATAAATCAGATTGATCGTGGGAGGCGCTGAATTCGGGCCAGCGAAGTAGCCGACCGCCAATCCCATTGCAGAGAACGGAAGCGATCCTGCCACTAACGTTCCCAGCAGGCGAGCGAAATCAGAGAAAGGCATCCGGACTCCGCCGACGGCAATTCCGAGGGCGAACAACACCAGCACAATGATGGAGCTGAACACCATGCTGGTGATGACCTTGGCCACGAAGTAGGCGAAGGGCGGCATGGGACTGGCACGCTTTACCTGGAGCCACCCCAGGCCGCGGTCGGAGGCGAGTCCGGCCGCCGTCCCGAATAACGAAGCCCCCATCACTCCGAAGGTGCCGTAGGTCGCGATGAGGTAAGTAGGCACGCGCATGCCTGCGATGGACTCCTTCGCGTTGAGCACTAATCCGAACAAAACGTAGAACATGATCGGAAAGCTGAGCACGGAAGCTGTGTACATGCGCAGGCGGAGATTCTTGAGAAATTCGTACTTCGCTTCCTTCAGGTAAATGGTCGCGGTGTGAGCCGGGGTGCGCTCAATCTGCACGTTGTCGAATGCCACGGTGGCTGTGCTCATGGTGTGTCTCCTTCAAAAGTTCAGTTCAAGCGATTCCCGTTTGCCGAACTATCCTGCGTCGAAGCATCCTGAGTCAAAGCGAGGAAAGCTTCTTCCAGACCGGCGGTGGTGATTTCGAGGCCCGACAGGGTGGCATCGCGAGCCAGCAATTCGCGGACCACAGGCTCTGCCTCACCAGTGTGCAGTTCGACGGCCTCGCGGTCCTGCTGGGCAAGGGTGACGCCGGGAATTTGGCGGAGCGATGCGAGAGTCAATCGAGTGATGCAGCGGATCCGCTTGCCTGAACGTCTGGGCCTTGATCTGGGCGGGAGTGCCTTCGGCAATAATCTCGCCTTGGTTGATGACGGCGACGCGATCGGCGAGGGCATCGGCTTCGGGCAAATAATGAGTCGTCAGCAGAATGGTTTTGCCGCGGCTGACCAGTGTGCGGATCTGGTCCCACAACAAGCGGCGGGCTTCGACATCGAGGCCGACGGTAGGTTCATCGAGGAAAAGAATGTCCGGATCGCCACAGATGGAAAGAGCGAACAGCACGCGCTGCTTCTGGCCTCCGGAAAGCTCGGCATATTTGCGGTCGCGCAGCTTGTCGAGCCCGGCGACGGCCAGGACTTCCGCCAGCGGCATGGGGTTGCGGTAATAAGAGGAAAACAGATCGATATGTTCGCGGACGCGCAAAGTTTCCGGAACGCGTCCAACTTGCAACATAGCGCCGGTGCGCATGCGGTTTTCGGGATTGGTGGGATCTCCGCCGAAGACGCGCACTTTGCCGGAATCGGGCTGGAGAAGTCCCAAGAGGAGTTTGACCGCCGTGGTTTTGCCGGCGCCATTGGGGCCGAGCAGAGCCAGGACCTCTCCGGCGCGCACGCGGAAGTTGACGCCGCGCAGGGCTCGGACGTCTCCATAGTTTTTGTTGACACCTTCCAGGTGCGCGACGATGAAATCGGTCGCACCGCGTTCCGTGCCGTGGACTGGTTCCGCAGTTGCGATCATGTTCGTTAGACCCCCGCGATCCTCGCGCTTGATTCTTAGCGCCGGTATTCGCATCATCGAATAGGACAGGTCGTCGCGCCAGTGCCATCCATCACGCGCCGGGGGTGACAAATGTCATTCGTCCTTGGAAACGGAAGTTTGCGAATGAGATACAAGAATCCGGCTGTAGTTGGAGCTGGAGCTGGCGCTGGAGAATCAGAAAAGCCCCGGGAGGTTCCGGCCTCAGATTGCTAAGTCGTGCACGGTGGCGTGTTACGAAATACGAACAAAGATACAAGATCGGTAACAGCTAATGCGACAATGCAGTTAGTTCGACCAGGAAGATGATATGCGATATTAGCACATCTGGCGAGGTTCGACGTGTGTTCGGAATTCGTAACAAAGTAGACGGGAGCTTATTCTGGGTAGGAAAAGAAGAACACAAGCGACTTCACTTTTGGTATGATTTCCGACACTTCTTCAGGAGGTATCGGTGCTGCCCGCAGGAAAAGGTCTTCGCACGCTGCGTGAAAAACTTGGCCTTACCATGCGCGACGTGGAGAACTCAAGCGCGCGTGTTGCCGAGCGCTATCGTAACGAAGAATTTTCCATTCCGCCAAGTCGATTGTCGGATATAGAAACCAAGGGAATTCTTCCGAACATTTATCGTCTTTACACGTTGTCCGTGATCTACCGGCGGGATCTTCGCGAACTGATGTCGTGGTACGGCGTGGATATGAATAACATGGCGGCCGATTTGGGTCTGGTGGCGCCGCCCAAATCGCATGTGTCGAATGCACTGGCGGGATTGGCGTCGGTGCAGGTACCGGTGCGCATGGATCCCGGCTTCGACGAGAAGCGGACTACCAACCTCGGACGAATGGTGGAGCAGTGGGGATTGGTGCCATTTGCTTACCTGGCGCAGTTTGCGAACAGCGATTTCACGTATGGCTACGTCGGCACCCAGGATTTCACCATGTATCCGATTCTGCCGCCAGGCAGTTTCATACAAGTGGATGAGTCGCGCAACAGGGTGGTCGAAGGATCGTGGCGTTCGGAATATGAACGTCCGATTTATTTCGTGGAAACCCGCGAGGGACATACATGCTGTTGGTGCAGCACGCGCCGGGAAGAGATCATTCTGCAGCCACATCCTCTGTCGCCGGTGCCAGTGCGAATTCTGCGGCATCCGCAGGAAGCGGAAGTGCTCGGTCAAGTGGTGGGAGTGGCTATGAAATTGACCGAGTGGCACGCTCTCGATTCCGCTCCAAACTCGAAAGGGCCAACAGCACTGAATTAAGGTGGCTGGAAGCCGGAGCATTCTGGCGGCCTTCGGGCAGTAAGTCCGCGAAGTGACTGCGCATCGTGTCCACATAGACCTGCGCAGGAAGCCCGCCGCTTTTCCTCGATTGATCCAAATCTTCCAACAGAAACGCCAGAGGTGTGCGCAGGACTCCGGTAATGACCTCGGAGTGGGCAGCTTTCAGAGCGCGCTGCGACGACTCCGGACCGTACACAGATTCCATTCCCCAATGCTCGTAGCGGCCATGCTCGCGGCGCAGCGAGGCCAAATAAGCCAGCTTTCCCAGCAGCCCGGATACCGCGGCCAGTGTGCTTTCCTTCACGTCCTGTAGCGCTGATTTCAGAGTCATGCTGTTACGAATTCCGAACAATCCCGCGGATTGAGAACGATGCGCGACGGCGTCGCGGCGATGACATTATCACGGTCCAACTCGCAGTTCAAAGGAGAAAAAACCGTGAAACATATGCTATTCGCAATCGCCGTTGCAGTCCTCTTCCTTAACAGCTTCGTCGTTCCAACCGTGGCCCGTGCCGATGTCGGCGGCGGAGGCGGAACCAGCTGCGGCGGCGGCGCCATCTGCAAGCCGTAAGTTACGCTCAGTAGGTTACGCTACCTGACTCATTGTGCAGGCAACATAGCCTGCCTGCACAATGAAGTCTCTTTTCTTACGAAAACCGAACAAGTAGGCAACAGACGTTGCGACCTGCAGCCGAGGGCGGTATAGTGCCCATAATCGCAATGCTGCAGGCGCACTCATTTCTGTGGAATTATCTCTGGGTTGCTCCCAACCTTTATCTTTTTGCGCTGGGTGTGCTGATGTGGAGGCGCGGGCTTTGGCGGCAGGTCCCCTGCTTTGTGGCATTCGCACTGCTGATTCCCACCCTAGATCTTGTGCGTTTCGTTCTCGAACGTCGCACCCGCGGCATCCGCAGAGACCTTTTGGATTTTCACCTGGGGAGCTCTCATCGTAGAGAGTCTGTTGAAGTTCATTGTGATCGGAGAAGCTTTCTCGCGAGTTCTCCATTCGTATCCTTTCCTCGCCCGGCTGGGCAAGATTCTGATCAGCGGATTCGGAGCTGTGCTGGTGCTGCTGGCCGCCTTGGCTGCCGCGTTATCGCGAGATCCTACCCAAGTTCGCATCATTTCAGGATTTCATGTGATGGAACAGACGGTGTACATCGTTCAGCTCGGGCTGACAGTTTTTGCATTCCTGTTCGTAGCGCATTTTAGGCTGACGTGGGATCGACTGTCTTTCGGCATCCTGCAGGGATTCGGGCTTGCGTCGTGCGTGTTCCTGACTACCTGGGCCATTTTGGCCAATACCAATCTGTCTGACCATGGGAGAACGCTGCTCGATCTGCTCAACTTTGCTACCTATCACTTCTACGTGTTGCTCTGGGGATACTATCTGCTGGTTCCGGGCAGAGTGGCTCCGAGAGTGGCGGGGGTCGTGCCAGAGCACAATCTCGAGCTATGGAATCACGAACTGGAGAGGTTGTTACAACCATGAATTTAGCGATCATTCTCATCATCGCAGCGGCGCTGGCGCTGATTTTCCTGGCGCGCATCACGGTTTCCGCGATTCACCAGAGATCTGGAGCCGGCCTTGGGCAGCAGCTCGAGCCCATTGATCTTGAGGCGTTTCGAAACCTGGTCGATCCGGTCGAGGGGGAGTATTTGCGCCGTCGACTGCCCGCGTCGGAGTTCCGCACGGTTCAGCGGGCCCGCTTGC
>CAVWHT010000037.1:0-22459 GCA_963754885.1 uncultured Acidobacteriota bacterium
AGAATTATGGTCCTACATGCGGCGCATCCGTCTGATGAATGGCCACGAGCTGTTTCAGTCTATCGAGCAGATCTTTCCTGTCCGCTCCAAGTGCCTGAATCACTTGGGCCGTGAGCAGGGCGTCGTCCTTTTTTCCGACTCTGTAATAGGAATCGCACAGCAAGAAGAGGGCATCGGGATCCGCCGTTCGCGATTTTTCCAGATACTGGATGCCCTCTGACCAGCGCTGCTGCTGGTATCGGATTCCCCCCATTCCGATCAAAGCAAGAGTTTCGGTGGAATCGAGCGCGAGGGCTGCCTGGAAGGAACTCTCCGCCAAGGCTGTTTCTCCACCAGAAAGCTGCACCATTCCGAGGTAGGCCGCGATGGGCGCGGACTGCGGATCGTTCGCTCGCGCAATTGTCAGCACTCGCCTCGCGTCATCCTTCTTTCCCATGCTGTAGTACATGGTTCCGAGCAAGTAAAGTGGCCCTCCTCTTTCGGGCCCGTCAGCAACCGGCAACTTCGCCAGGATTGCCAGAGCCTCCTGCTCTTTATTTGCTTCCAGCAGCGGCTTCACTTGCTTCCAGGCCTGTTCCTCTTCGGGGCTCTTCAGTTCCTTCGAAGTGTCGATGCGGTCCGTCATCGCGTCGAAGAGTCTGGTTTCATCCCGTGCTTCCCTGGTTCGTTCTAGTTGCCGGTATGCTTTCCCGAGCTGAAAGTGGGCCTTAATCAGGGAAGGCTGTAGAACGATCGCGCGTTGGAGTGATACTACGGCATCCTCAAACTGCCCCAATTCCACCTGCGCTCTTCCCAGTCCGTAAAATGCCGGGCCTCTTTCGTACCGGTGCGCCAGCGCGTAGGAGTAGAAATCGCGGGCTTTTCCCCAGTCGCCTAGGTTTGCCCAAGACTCCCCTAGATAAAATGCAGCCTCACCATTGTCGGCATCCCGTTTCAGGGCCGCATCGAAGTTGGCAATGGCAGATTGGAAATCGGTCAATTCGAACTGCGTCCGGGCAATGTCGAAATCAATGCGAGCCAGCCCGGGATCGAGGCGGCGAGCTTTCTCCATCCACGAAAGCCCGTCCTTGCGGTTTTCGATGTTCACCGCCAGGTATTCTCCGTACTTCTGGCAGATCTGTGCATCATTGGGTGCGAGGCTGGCCGCCATGGCAATGGTCTGACGGGCGCGATCCACATCTGCCTCGGCGAAAAAAGCTTCTGCCATGTAGTAGAGAACTTTGACCGTCCCCGGCCGAGCATTGATGCTGCTTCTATAGTTTTCGATGGCCTTGGGCCAGTTATGCTCTCGAAAGAACACCGTGCCCAGTCCGAAGAGAAGATCCGCATCGTCCGGGGAGGTGCGACGTTGCGCACCAGTACTCGTGCCGCATCCTTCTCGTTGCGGTGGACCGAATCCTCAAGATCGAGAATCACGGCATCCGCTCCGTGCAGCGCCGCGTTGATGAAATACCTAGGCTCGCTGCCGGGAACATAAAGTCGCGAACGCCGCATGCGATCGCGCGCGGAAGGCTCGGGAGTCGACAGCCTGTTCGGCAAAACGCGAGTGCCCTCGCCGAGTCCCGCGCGCCGCGCTTTCAATGCGCGCAGCAATCACGAATGGCAGGGCGCTCTCATCATGGATGACCACCCGGGCATGCCTTACCCCGAGCGCTTCGAGTGCTTCCTCAGCCTGTCGGCGGATGGCGTCGCCGTAGTAAGGTTTGACGCGCGATTCGAGTTCAAGGTCAATCCCGCCGCGCTGGCGTGCTTCAATGCTTACCCGCACATCCGAGCGAACGGTCGGACCGCAGTGTCCCGCTTCGCCCACATCCTTTTTCTGTGCGTTTTCAAGTCCCGTATTCATGAATTCTGTATGGCCGCGAACCCGATTGTCGTCGCACAAGCTACGCATTCATACCACCGAGTGTTTGCTTGGTGATCCGACTCCTGGTGAAAAAACCTTAGTTGTGACCAGGGAACGGAATGCAAAATTGTATAACGAGTTCGCAGGCTGTTCCCTTTGCGCGGGATCAGACAGGACGTTTTGAAACGTTTCAATCATGAGCGCTTCCCCAGCCGACCGTCCAGAATTTCCAGCTGACGAGAGCCTTCTCCTGCCAGGCGGAATAAGTCGCCGAAGCTGCCGTTCCGGTCTGATATCCGCTATCCGCTCACTGCCCATCTTGGGCGCAACGGAACCCCACTCCCCCTGAGCGGTCCATGCTGGGAGCCATCAACAGAAGCTTCCCGTGTTCGCCGAGTTTGTATGCCTGCGGGAAGTAGAAGACGGAATCCTGGGGCTGGTAATAGTTGCCTCCTCGCAGAATCCCGCCGCGGGTGTGTTCGTCCTGAAATTCTTCGGTCCACTGCCACACGTTTCCAACCAGATCCATCACGCCAAACGGGCTGGCGCCTTGCGGGTGGGCATCGACCGCATCCGGTCCACGCATGGTCCGCCCGTGGTCGGGAACGGGCACGGCATCCTCTTTCCAGTCATTTCCCCACGGATAAGCGCGGTTGTCTCCCCCTTGGGCCGCATACTGCCACTCCCACTCGTGGGGCAAACGCTTGCCTGCCCAGGCCGCGTAAGCGCGAGCGTCTTCCAGCGAGACCCATGTGACCGGCTTGTTCCCCCATCCCGAGGGATAGTTTCCGTCTTTCCAGTCGCGGAGGAAGTTCAAATCATCTTGGGGATGATAGTGAGTAGCATCAACAAATTTCTTGAACAGCGCGTTGGTCACAGGATACTTGTCGATCCAGTATGACTTCACGTGCATGGGGTGATCGTGAAAGCGGCGTGGCGAATTCTCCCACGGGTATTGCACATCCACTCCGATGTCGTCGAATCCTTCGAGCTCAATGCCCACCACGCGGAAGTGAAAGTCTCCCTCAGGAATCTTCACCATGTCCGCAGGCGATCCCGAAGGTGGCTGGGTGGCGGCGATGGGCACGATCTGTTGCGGCAAGACTTTCCACTCGTGGGAATACGTGGAGAGCGGAGTCGCGCTCAGCTCCTTCATCTTCGATAGCAGCGTCTGAAGGCCAGCATCCGGTGCTCCGGGAGTGGCCAGCAAGGCGCCGTAGCCGTGGGCCTCGACCGGGAAGCTGGGCTCCACCTTGCCCGCCTGATTCTTGGCCGGCTGGAGTTCGACTCCGTGATAGAGATCGAAATAGCGCATGCCGTTTTCCGATGGCAGCTCGATCTGCGGGCCTTCCACGTCGTAATTATTGCGATTGACGATCGTCCAGACGGTCTGCTGTCCCAAGGGCCAACGGCTGGCAAACACTCCGTAGCGCGACATCAGCACCAGTGGCTCCCAGTCGGGACTGATGAGAAACGGAGCCAGTGCGCGTTCCATCGTGGCGATGCGGCGGGTCGCCTCGGCGTCGCGCGGAGTGATTCCGTTCCATATGCCCCATATGTTTTCCCAACTCTCCCAGCCCACACCGTTCACGAAGGCAAACTGCAGGTTATCGTTCTTGTCTTTCTTCCAGCGATCGGAAATGTTCACCTGGTGCCGCGTCTCCAGCCACTTGTACTTGTCCACCATGGGCACAAAGGAATACTCATATTGCCCCCAGGTCAGTAGGTCCCAGCCCAGGGCTTCGTCCGGGGGATTGCTCTCCGGCTCAAAAACGAGCGGATGACCAGTCTTGTCGGAGGCCAGAGAAAAAGCCGGCGGAACTCCGTCCTGCGTGTCGCCATTAACGCCGTCCGCTCCGACTTCGGCCATCAGACTGGCAATCGCATCCGGCCACGGCTTCCCCGGATCCCGAGTTCCCTGGTCCCACATCATCATCGGGAAGAGCACGCGCACGCCGCGGCGATGAAAGTCGGCCACCACCTGCCGCACACCGGGGATACCTCCGGGCATCGAGCGAATGAGGTCGAGTTGGTTGCGATCGTCGATTCCCATGTTCGGATACGTGGGCCAGACGAGCACCGCGTCGATACCGCCGTATCGTTTGTCCAAGTCATCGAGATAACGGTCGACCGTGTAGCGGCGGGCAAGCGGATTATAGAAGTAACGGTCTTGGACCATCATCTGCGGCTGGAAAAAGCTGGACTGCGTCCACTTGAGAGCGGGCAAATCGTAGCGGGAGCCGTCATAGCCGACGCGAATGCGGCGCTCGTCCCGCCAGCGCCGAAGATCGGACAGCCAGGTATCGTGTTCACTCGGAGTGCAAGGGTCCATTCCACCGAACCATGATCGCCTGTCCCATGGTCCCCGGCTGAAGCAGTCGGGCGAAGGGATCTGCTGCCCATCGGGTGAGAGACCGAACTTCAGCACCAGAATGGAGTGTTTTAAAGCTTCGTATTGCGAAGTGGCGGTGTCGCTTGCATCCTGAGCTGAAACCAGGCTGACAGCAACGAGGAAAGTTACTAAGACAGAGGGTGCGATTAGGAATCTCATGAGTGCACTCCCGATGGACCAGCGGCGTACGCCGCAATTTCAAACGTTTCAAATTCGCTGTCAGGGACTTCGGCTGCAAAAACAATCCCGGCGCAACACAGTTCCTTCCCCCGCTTCCCTATGGCGTTGCTCTTGACCGCAGAATTATGTGGTGTGACAACAAAAGCGCAAACTGCACAAGAAAGGACTCTACATTTTGCAGGCCGACAAGCCATTCAACATGCGTCTTCTGGAATCGGTACTCATACTAGGCCTCCAATCAGACCGTCCGCTCTCTTGGAAGCGACAAATTCGTGAGCAGTTCGCAACTCACGGTTCTTGATAGCGCCGGCTATTCTGAACTTCGAAGGTGGTCTTCAGAGTTCCTCCCACTGTTATAGGCACTTCGCGAGTTGCCGCCACTCCATCTAGACCTTCCATTTTCAGGAGCACTCTGAAGTTGCCTTTGCGAGTGTATGCATGCTGAACGACGGACACTCCGTCCGCTGTGGTGCCGTCGCCAAAGTCCCAGTGATAGCCTGTTGCCGGCACTCCGGTGGGATCGACAATGGCCTGAAACTCCGCACTCTGTCCGATGTCCGAGTTTCCTCCCACCTTGACGTCAAGTGTGGGAGCCCTGGCCGGAATACCGCTATCGACCAACTTGATGACGCGAACCGATCGCGGAGGCTGATCGACAATCGCGAGTATGCCAGTGTCGATATTCAGCTTCCACTCCGGATGCAGCACGTTGGTAGCCGTAGCATTGCCTTTGGCTCGAAAGCCCAACTCGGCCACGTTGAACTTGTGGCTACGTATTGATTCCGTCCAGTTAAAGACGACCAGCATGGCCTGCCGCTCATCCTCGTGCAGGAAGAAGACACTGGGCTGCTCGTCTTCGTCGCGGTACGTCATAAGGTCGATCGGCTTCGCTGCGCGTCCCAACCGAACCATATCGAGCAGATCCTTGTTCTGTAACAGTTTCAGACGCTCGGGCTGCGCCCCAAGTGCGGGCAGGTCGTCTCCAATCTCGAACATTCCACCGGCAATCGCAGCCAGCGAAATCGACACTTCAGCTTCGTTGAGCGACAGAGGGGCTTTTTGCGTATGCCACGACTGATCCGTGATCAGTTGCTCAGACACGGTGAACGCATCCGGATCCGCGCCGTAGAAGTTGCCGTTCATGTAGTACCGAGCTGCGATTCCAACCGCATCTTCTTTCGTGCCCTTGTAGGAGTGGCCGGTGTCGGTGGACGTTCTACCCAGATCTGTGTAGCCGACGGCAGCGAGCATCGGGGAACCATCTTTGTCGAGCAGGACATCCGGGCCGGCGGCCTCGCGAATGATTCGGAGCCCGATCTGCAGGGCCTCAATCGCTGACGTGTTCGGACGATAGTGATAGCCCTCGATGGCCGTGTCGTCCATGAAGTCCATCTTGAGATAGCGTACGTTCCATTCGCGCGACAGAGTGCGATAGGTTTGGCGCAGGTAATCCTGCGCGCCGGGATGTGTGGTGTCGAGAACGTATAGTGGATCGCGGCCGTCCTGGACAAAACCCATCTGAATCGGGTTCCCCTTCGCATCGTGCACCAGCCACTCCGGATGCTCCTCGTAAACGTAGGATCGGGGAGATACCCGGAACGGCGCTATCCACATGCCGAAGCGCAACCCCATGGACGTTGCTTGGTAGCCGAGGCTGCGAACCCCATTTGGATACAAAGCCGCATTCGGGGTTATGAATTCGCCGTTGGCGTATTCATACCCCTCATCAATATGAAAAAGGTCATACCCGTAGCTCTTCAGATTCTGGGCAAGCCACTCGGCATTCGTGAGTGCCGCACCGCCGGTAAGGCCATAGTAGTAGGCCGTCCAACTCCACCAACCCCAGGGGGAAGGCTTGGAAACGCGCGCATTGCGCAAAACACGAATCGCACGCCCGTAGGCCTCAAGCTGCGAGTGATAGTCCTTTCCGACGGCGAACGTTACTCTCTCCGAAGAAATCGTTTCACCCGGCTTCACAGAAAGGCTCAACTCGATCTGCTGATCGGCGGGACTTTCACGGATCGACTCCTTCTTCATGATTTCGGTCGTGCCCGTGCAATCCACCGCATAGGAGGTCGTGCGCGGGTGTCCGCTCGCCTCTCCCTCGGTGGCAAGGTGATACACCGTGAGCCAGCGCTCCGACGTCAGGATCGCCATGAACAAACTGTATTGGCTAGTGCGGTTGTAGATCAGTTGGCTGCCTACCGCAAAATGCACCGGCGTCAACTGGTCTGAGTACGAATCTTCACCCTTGTATTCGCGAGCTTTTCCAAGGTCGAAAATATGCAACGGCGGGCGGTCTTCGCTGAAGCTGTCGGACATAACCCGCTCAGTTTCTTCCGGACCGCCTAAGTCGAGGACCGGCGAGCCGCTCGCGTCCAGCACGCGCATTGCTTGCACTTGCAGATCATTCGTGCCTTGGTTCTGCAGGCTCACCTGCACGTCGCCGAACGGGAGTTGGTCATAAAGCTCAACGGCGTATTTCAAGTCCGGTTGGTTGGCGAGGCCGGTGAAGGCAACATCCAATTTATGCCCGGTGCCCAACTGGTCGCGGAATTCAGAAGAAACAACGTGCGACTGCGGATAGTCGGTGGACCATAGCCATTGATGATCCACCTCCACGCCGATCCTGGCAGAGAAGACCGGTCTCTCAAGTCCCTGTCCCTTCACCTGGTAGACCGCCCCTTTGTTCACAAGCGACACCCTAAGAGCACGACTGGAAATTTCGTAATCGCCAGTGCCTGTCTGCGCGTGGGAAGCAGCCGATAAGACCAAGAGAAGAATCGAACATCCAAGAGTGATTGTTTTTTTCATTGCAGGCCCTTTATCCAGTGCTGAGCATTTGTCCGATAGATCTTCTGCAACAGATCTTGGGGTAGCTTCAAACCGTGCACAGTATGCCCTTCGACTTGGAAAGTCTCGTCGGTCGCGAAGAACCTCCAATCGTTGGCGTATGTTTCCTTCCATTCCTGCACCGACTTCTGCACGTCTGCGTCGGGATTCACATCAAGGTCCGTTCCATAAATGACACGATCCGGGTACTTCATCAGAAAGGCCCGAACCTTCGCGGGATCGCCATACATCAGGTACTCCATGCGCGCGGCAGTATCGACAGCGAAGTTGGGATACTTGTCGAAGTGACGAGCAATCTCGTCCAGATCTTTCTCCATGCTCCCGAGGTGTACGCCGACCATGCGCAGGTTCGGATTCTGTTCGAGAACGCGATCACGAGCTTCCAGGATTGCCTTCTTCGAAGGCACGCCCGCCTTGTTGAGCATGTGCCATTGCGGATTTTCCATATAGTACTGCGAAAGCGGATCTTTCTTAACGTCGAGCGGTTCCCAAGCAAGGTCGGGCTCCGCCAGGTGAGCGAGTAACGTCTTGTTGTGCTGGGCAATGTCTTGATAAATCGGCTTTAGCTTGGGGTCGTCCGGCAGGACATATCTGCCATTGCTGTCCTTGATCTCCATGCCGAATGTCTTCCAGATTTTCACGGCGATGGCGCCATCGTTAAGGTCACGATTGATCTGCTGCACGCTGTCTTGCGTGAACGCCGGTGAGTTGAACTTGTATCCATCAAATGTCGTGCAGAGAAAAACATGGCCATTGCTGGAGTGCACGAGCTTCCAGGCATCATCGATTTGTGGTTGAAGCTGATTCCGCGGCCCCCAGGTATCGTCCACGACCAGGACGTTGAGCACTGTGAGTTGCTCCCCTTCTAGCATCGACTGGAATTCCGGGGCCGTCTTGAAGATGTGAACATGGGCGTCGATCGGACGGAGAGCGGCCAACGCTTTCAGCGCATCCTCTTCACTGGTGTTTGATGCGGCCAGCGCGTTGTTTGAGTTCGATGTTCGCAGGGCCACCGCGGCGAACAGAAGAACAAGAAATACAAAGAATACGAGGTGTCTTTTTTGAGCAGTCATGGTCGAGTACTCCGCAGGCAATCAAGAAGCAACTAGTAATCCATAACTTCGTAGAGCTCAATCCAGGTGCCTTCAAAAAAGGGTGCCTGCTTTTTGGCCAACTCGGTATGCTCGGGACTGGCTTCAATCTGCTGCAAGAACTCCTTCACGGCGGCAAGGTCCGGGAACTGGCGCTGCCAGGTGAGCGTGTTGCCAGGGTCCCGGCCGGACAGTGAAAGCAAGCGCTCGCCCTTGGGCAGAATTCCGCGGGCTTCGAGCTCGGCGAATTGCTTCTCCAGTTCAATGAACTCATGTTTCTTGGAAGCCTGAAATCGCTGCACTAAACGCATCACAATTGCCAAGACAACCTCCTTTTTGTTGCTTCGACCGAACACTTCCGTTAGCGCTCGACTTGACGACGGTTTTCGACATGCATGAGCGACTTGCCTTAGGACGAGGGCGCCGTGGTCGCGTCTCCGTTGTCGGGTACGTCGAATGACACCAAATCGGCCCGGAAGCCCCGCGTGCGAACGGCGCCATAGGCAATGCCGAGAATCATCCAGATGGAACCTGCGATCTTTGCCGGTCGGCTCAGATTCAGCCAAAGCATAAGACAGATCGCGAAACCCAGTACAGGCATTGCAAAATCCGTCCACTTTTTCTCTTTTCCGCGCCAGAAGTAATGCGTGAACGAGGCTGCATTGACTCCCATGAACGCGAGCAACGCTCCGAAATTCAGCAATTCTGCAGCGCGCTCGAAAGTCAGAACGGTAGTCCCGGCGAGCGCCAGCAAGCCCACAAACAAGACGTTGTTGCGTGGAATTCTGCGCTTGGGCTCGATTGCGCCAAAGAAAGATCTGGGGATCGCATTTCCCCGCCCCATGCCATAGAGCAGCCGCGCAGCACCCAACTGGGACCCCATCCCGGAGCCTATGGTCGCCACGAGAAGAGTTACATTGATTAGTCCGAACATCCACGCGCCTCCCGCGCGACCCGCCACGTGCACAAAAGCGGTATCAACGTCAGGGAATGGCTGCGCCCCGGGCCATACGAGTTGAGCCGCGTACACTTCGATCGATGCCAGCGCACCGGCGATCAAACACACCAGAACCGTGGCCAGCAGAATGTTCCGTTTGGGATTCTCGGCTTCTTCGGAGAGAGTGGAAATCCCATCGAACCCGATATAGGTAAGTACAGCGAGCGACGTACCCCCCAAGACTGCCGGCATGGAGAAAGTTGCAGGATCGTAAAAAGGCCGGGTGAAGTACGCGAGTCCGTCGTGGGGAGTGTGAAGCACATAGCGGACTACAGCGAGAAGGAAAAGTACGATCACCACCCCCATTCCGGCAGCAAGCGTTTCGTTGATCCGCGCTGACGTGCGGATGCCGAACAGGTTTAGCCCTGTGAAAAGACCAAGGAACGCCACTACCCAGATTGGGTAGGGAATCTCCGGAGCAAAATTCAAGGCGAACTTGCTGCACAGAATCGTGCACACGATTGGGTTGAGCATGTAGTCCATGGCCATGCTCCAACCCGTGATGTAACCCAGAGCCGGATGTATCTCGCAGCCCACATAGGTGAACGCGGAACCAGCGCTCGGATAAACGCGCGCCATGCGACCGTACGCGACCGCAGTGAAAAGCATGGCGACCATGGCAATGAGCACGGTCGTCACGGCATGCCCGTGTGCCCGCTGACTCATCACGCCGTAGACTGGCATGGGCGCGGTCGGTTGGATGACGATCATCCCGTAGAGAATCAGGTCCCACAGCCTTAGTGCCCGCCGCAGCTTAGGACCGCTCGCGACCGCCGCCTGAGTTTCCGCCATAACGTTGTGCTCGACGAGGGAGTCTGGCAAATTCGATTTAGAGCGGCTTTGCCTCCAACAAAAGGTGTTCCGAGAAGGAGACCGGAATCTTTGGGTTCTGCGAATCGACGGATCCCATCGCTTTGCCGCTGTCGTAATCTGTGAGCTGATAATGCCCCGGCTTCAGACCCCGCAACTCAACTTGTCCAGACCACGGTTTGCCCTTCTCCGTGTAGAAGGCGTAGTACAGGTTTCCATCTTTCTCGATCGCGTAACCTTCAGGAAAGTCGTAACCGTAGGTGTAGAGATCGAGGAAAGTGCCTTTTGACAACATTTTTTCGTTGTAGATGCGGACCCACTTCTTCCAACGTGCGTCCTTTTCCGGTGTAAGTTCCACGTCTTTTAATTTCGGACCGTAGCCGGGCCACGTGAACTTGGTTCCGAGCACGGCACCCACGCCGACCTCCGACGCGAAATCCTCTCCCTTGTCGACCTCGTGCAGCGTGTTCATGAATCTCACGTCGGTTAACTCGACGTGATCGCCGTAAACGGCGGCATTGGGTCCAAGAAGAGCTTTGTACATCTTCGTGCGCTCTCGGACCTGACGAGCGCCGACAGGATCGGCCGTCACGGCCTGGTCGATGAAGGGCAGCCACGCCAGGCTGGGAGGCGTTCCGCAAGGGCAGGCTTGCGTCACAGTGTCGGTCTTGAGAGATCGCGTGGTTTCAAGAACGATGCGGTACACGTCTGCCATCGCCGCAACGGAATCGTTGGGGGATTTATGGTGATGTTTGGGGTTGTAGCAGGCTGGCACCGTGTATGAGAAATCCAGCTTGCTGCCGTCGAAGTCCCAATCGCGAATGAATCGCTTCGTGAGCTCCCGCGTGTACTCTTGAACTTCGGGAACAGCCGGGCACAGCGCTCCCAGATCCGCTGTAGCGCGTGCAGGCTTACCCTGCTGGTCTAGAATCAGCCAGTCCGGGTGATCGCGCACGACCTCAGAGATTTTGTACGGATGATGGTCCAGGACATCCTTCCCATGGCCATCTTCCGCTACAACGGGGATCCACCACAGAGTGAGTTTGATGCCGGCATCGTGATAGGCGCGGACTATGCGCTTGATCTCATCACCGGGCAGAGTGTCTTTTCGCGGCTGCCAATCACCTCGCACGTCGAACCACCGCGCGTCGAGAGTAGCCCACTTGATCCCAAACTCCTTGAGCTTTGGAATGGTGCCCAGCATCTGCTTGGGCGTAAAGTCCATTCCGTATCCCCAACCGCACCAGTTCGCCTGATAATCCGAGTCCGTTTGCCTTGCGAGACTCCACCCTCGCTGCTGCAGCAGTCTCGAATACAAACTTAGCGGCTCGTAAAAATCTCCCTGGAAAACTGCGAGAAATGTTCGGGGAGAGGCATGTACCTGGCCCGGTTGCAGCCGCACGTGCTCGTTGTTGACGATCGATACATGTACCCGGCCGTCTTCGGAGGTATGAACAGGAATCGCCATCCGTAACGGTATCGTTTCTGCGCTGCCTACGGCCTCGCCTACCGAACGAGTCCAGAAAGCGACGACGGGAAGGCCCCCACCGGTTTGATTCTCGTCATTGTGCATCATCTCCTGCATGGGATTCTTGCGATCGAACTTCTCGGTGATCTTCATGACATCGTCTTTGCCCCAGGCTTCGCTCGACCCGTGGAAAGACCACATGGCGTAAGGCGCAGCATTCGGATCGGCTTCGGCGGCATTCAAAACGCGGGATTGCGACACTACTTGATCCAGCGGAATGGTTTCCGTCCCTGTGTTCTTGTAGCTCACACCAGTGACCACAACATTGGGGAGCGCGTCGTAGACCTCGAGCGAAATTGTCTTCTGGAGGTCCGGGAACGAAGCACTCTTGCCAGAGATTTCGACGCGCTTGGCGCGTCCTGACGGCCCACCGGAAACGTCGCTGATCACAAGTCGTGAAAGATCAAACTGAAAATCCTGAACCGGCTTTCCCTTAATTTGAAGGTACTCGTTGTCGACTCCCAGTTGTGAATCGTCGAGCGTTGAGCGCGCCCCCTCGTGCAACAGCGATGCCTTCAGATAGCCGCTGGGCAGAAATCGGAACTCTGCCGAGGGGGTTGTTAGTACGACCGCACCGTTCTCCGCGACCGCTCGAATGCTGGAAACATCGTCAGCTTTCCGGACCTGTGTGCCTTGGCGACACCCAACGAGCGTGAGGGAGGTTGCCGTGAGGAAGGCTATGAGGCGCAGAAGCCGCGGAGACAGATTTCCGAAAAATCTGCAGTTCAGAATGGGAATCATGCGGTGACCTCGCTAATGCCATTCGAGGCAGAACTGTCGGTGCAAGTGAAACGTTACACTATGGGAAACTAATCGTATTGTCGCATGAATGTCAAGAGGAAAAGACAAAACCGTTCTCCCCGTGCGTGTTCAGGGAAGCGGTGTAAGGACGATGCGGGACGATTCCGCCATACGCCCGGCGATTTGAAGCGAGAACTCAACACCCATACCCAAGCCGAATTTCTGCAGCGTGTCGAGGGAGGCCAGGGGATGAATCGTATGAGGGGAGCTCAATTTGTAGCTGCCCAGCAAGACGCCGAAGTCAAGCGCGGTCGCGATCGGGCCATCGCTCAGATTTTTCCTTATCACTCCTGATCCCATAAAAGGCACCCCCGCTGCCAGCGCGGACAGTAATCCTCCCAACAGAGCGTCACCAGCGCCGGCCGTAGAAACTACCGGCACGGCGGGAGCAGGACAGAAGTCGCACCGGCCTTCAGCGAAGGCAAGTGCGCCCTGCTTGCCTGCAGTGACCACGATCCTCAAGCGGGGGTAAGGTCCCTTTGCCAGTGCCTGACATTTCTTCGCGAACTCTCCCGAAAGGGAAGGGGAAAAGCTGCAGCCTGTGAAAGCCTCGGCCTCCGATTCATTTAAGGCAATCAGATCCAACATCTCGAACATGCCCAATTGTCTGGCCGTATCGATTTCTGCATCCACAAAGGAGGCGGCGCGAAACGCTCCCGCGTCGCTTGCCAGCTTCAGAAATTCTTTCCGGACGCTGAGTGGAACCTCTGCAACGGAAAGCGCGATGGTGCTCGCGCCGTTTAGTTTGAGGAACTCAGCAGCCGCGCCGAGGTCTTCTTCGGAAAGCCCGGCAGCTGCCGAGTTGTTAGTCGTGATGTTTCCGCCGCTGCCGTCGGGATACTGGAAACAGACGCTCAGAAGTGTCGGCCTCTCATTCTCTACTTGTACCAGTGCCGTATCAATGCCAACACTCTGCATCTCGCCCAGCACGTGCTTGCCGGCCTGGTCTGCACCTACCTTCCCCACTGGCAGCAACATGAAATGGGGACCCACTTTGCCGAGCGCCCAGCAGGGTCGCGACATAATGAATTACGATGTGCAACTTGCAATAATCGTGAACATCAAGCAGCCGGGCCGGACGGCTCTCGTTGCGTCCAAGAGTGTGATCGCCCTCAAGGGCGAAGAACATTCCAGTGCCGAGTCCACCCACTCCGATCAGATTGCGGTAAGGGCAATGGCGATCAATCTGCAGAACGTTCATACTGCCGTCAGATCAGCTCCCAATCTGGATTCTCGCTAATCGGGTGGCCGGCCGTATCCTCGGTTGCGGTGATGATTGCATCGGGATGCCGCTGCAACAACGTCATCGGGTATTCCGGCGTCGGCTCAGAGAAGAGTGCTACGCGAAGTGCGGTTTGCTTCCAGGAGCCTGTGTCGCTGAACACTCGAACCTGTTTGGCAGAGAGGCATTCCCTGACACCAAGCGTGATCGACATGGGAGGAACAAACTGGTAGGCTGCCCCGAAAGTCCGCTGCGCCAGTGCCCATATGGTGTCAAGGTTGTTCTCCTGGATCCGAATCGTCGATCCGGCAAGTTCCTCGAGCGTGATTGCGCTGTAAGGATGACGTCTCGCCTGGTTGTAGGCGATGTGCCCGTCTTGTCCCCAGCCTCCAAGCGTGAGATCAACCGGAGCTTTCTCAATGGCAACTCGCACCTGTTCCGCCGTCGAGGGCAATAACCAGAACCGTTGGGATTCAGGCACAGCGAATTCCGGATCAATTCCTCCATAGAAATGCTTCTCCATAAACGTGCGGAAGTTATACGGATGATGGACCGGTAATGGCTGTCCTTGCCAGTCCAGACATTCATCCATATGAAATACAGTGAGATTCCGCAAGGAGATGCGCCGGGCATTCACGACCTTGGTGAATGGTTCGTACCAGCACTTTGGACCACAGGGGATGATGGCGCGTGTGGAGAGACCAGCCGCGTTCTTGCTCTCGACCAGTGACGCTAATTCCTCGGCCATGAGCTGCCCCATCTCTGTCGAATCCCGGACCATCCGAAATCGCACCTTGAGCTGAGGATGAGAGGACAGATCGCGAGCTGGAACGCAGCACCAGCGGTAGAGGTCGGACTTCGAAATTGCAGCCATCCTACAAAATCCTGAAGTGAAACGTTACACTCAAGCACTGTCGCTGTCAATAACGGCGCGCATATCGGTAGTGCCTTAAAAGACTTTTCAGACACTACCCGCATATCTGAATTCAGCGACGCGGCGCTGGGCAGGTAGAGCCCCGCACCATAAGCTTGGGCGCGACAATCCGATGCCGGGGAGCGATCGAGCGTTTCTCTGCAGCTGCCCGCATCTGTTCCTCCACGATCTCAGCCCCCAACCAACCCTGCATTTCGAGTTGCTGGTGCACGGTGGTCAGTGGCGGATTGTAGAAGGCGGCGCTCGGAATGTCATCGAATCCTGCCACGGAGCAGTCCTTGGGCACCTGTCGTCCCGCTTTGCTGAGCGCACCGATCGCCGCGCAAGCGGTCAAGTCATCGAAGGCGACGATCGCTGTGAATTCTGATCCTTGTTTCAGGAGTTCCTCAGTAAGCTGGTAGCCTTCCGCGTAAGTAGAGTTCCGGCCTTGGATTTCAAGCACAAGCCTGGCATCCAGTTTCAGCCCCACCTCTTGAGCGAACCGCTCCAGGCCGCGCCATCGCTGCTCACTGTCGGCCATCGCCCTGGGACCCTTCAGGACCGCAAGCTTGCTGTGTCCAAGCTCATACAGATGTTGAATCACCTGCCGAGTACCCAGCGCGTTGTCGACGGCGACGGAACTGATGGATGTCCCTTTCAACTCCCGGCCAATGATAACGGCTGGCAAATTCCTTCTTGAGAATTCGTTGAATAGTTCGCTTTCCAGATAGATGGGGTTGGCAATGGCGATGATGCCTTCTACTCTGCGGCCCAGGAGCATGTCGATACTGGGTCGGAATTGTGCACGGTCATTCTGCAGGTCCGAGAAAATGGGAAAATAGCCGGAAGGGCGCAGGTGGTTCTCGATACCACGCAAGATCTGCGTACAGTAGGGGTCAGTGATATCAAACAGGACCACTCCCAGGGTATGACTGCGATTGCTGCGCAGCGAGCGGGCAAATAAGTTGGGACGATAGCCGAGTTCATTGGCAATTTTCCAGATCCGCTTGCGAGTCTTTTCGGAGATACGCTGCGCCGATGGACCGTCGTTCAGCACCATCGATACAGTCGTAACCGAGACTCCACTTTCCCCGGCAACGTCCTTGATCGTTACCATGCTTTCCCTGTCTGCGCCAGCGAGTCGTCGTCCACCCGAGCTGCGAGTAGCCTCGCTGGTTCGTCGTGGTTCCGCACAATCCAGTCCGCCTCTTGCAGGTCCTCCGGTGCCAGCGTCGTAGAGTCGACCACCACGCCGTCGCAGTCGAAGACGACGGCCGGAAACTGATTGCGATCGCAGAATGGCGCGCTCGCTGGGGAATGCCCATCGCACTTAGCCTGCAAATCTTGCGTCCCTCGCCCCGGTGTCATTTGCTCACCCGTTCGCCAAAAGCAAAAACGCCTCATTTTATCGTCTCACTTAAGGCAAATTCCATAAATTTGTCGTCGCGAAGGACCGCTCTCGGCCATGAAACGCTTATAGCAAAAAGCCGGTTGCCGATGCGCCTCCTTTCACCTAATTGAAAACATTTCAACCATCTCCTTGCTCAACGAGGAGTCTTTCTTGACAAAGCTCGTCGCGGTGGTGTAACTAGGAGGGTCCTGGTGAAACGATACACTAAATGATTATACTTGCGCGTCCGCATTGATGCTTGCATCAGGCACTCACCCCTGACCACAGGAGGACTTATGAGAGGACGTTTTGCATTCCATTCTCCCTTAATCCCAACCATCTCCAAGAAAACTTCACCTTTTCTATTGTCGCTGATGCTCGTGATATGTCTCCCGGCATGGGCGCAAAAGGATACAGGGGCAATCGCTGGCCTCGTGAAGGACTCGAGCGGCGCCATTATCGGCGGAGCGAAGGTCACAATCACGGACGCAGATCGAGGAACGACTCTTACCAGTACCACGAATGACCTAGGTGAATACGTAGCCAGCCCTTTAAAGATCGGCCGCTACAACGTTGCCGTCGAAAAAAGCGGCTTCAAGAAGACAGTTGTGGGCCCGGTTACGGTGGATGTTCAGGCGCGCCCCGAGGTGGACGTTACCCTCCAGGTTGGCAGCATCTCAGAAACCATGACGGTGACAACAGAGGGTCCACAATTGGAGACGGAAACCTCGGAACTCGGTCACGTGGTCGGGACTCACACCATTACGGGGCTGCCTCTCAATGGGCGGAACTACGCCCAATTGGCCCAACTTACGGCCGGTGTTGCACCCACCGAACCGGGCTCTCGAGCTGAGGTCAGCTACGGATTCAGTTCCAATGGGGCACGGTCGCTGCAAAACAACTTTTTGCTCGACGGCGTCGACAACAACGCGAACCTGGGCGACCTGCTGAATGGGAGCACTTACGTCATTGAACCGTCCGTGGACGCATTAGCGGAATTCAAAGTGCAAACCAACGCCTACAGCGCCGAATTCGGCCGCGGCAACGGCGCCATCATGAATGCCGTCATCAAATCGGGTACCAACCGCCTGCACGGCGATCTTTACGAGTTTTTGCGGAACGACAAGCTGGATGGAAAGAACGCCTTCGATGCAGTCCGGCAACCGTACAAGCAGAATCAGTTCGGGTTCACCCTGGGCGGCCCCATACTCAAGAATCGAACATTCTTTTTCTTCGACTACGAGGGCACGCGTATTCGCACGGCGAATCCGCAGACCTTATTGATCCCGACCCCGACACAACTCGGCGGGGATTTCTCCGACCAACTCACTACCGATCCGGTCACCTTCACCGACGCCAACGGTGTGTTTGGGGTGGTAAATGCCGTCTATCCAGTCCTCGACTGCAGTGGCAATCCGACATTTCAGGGAGAGATCTTCAACGCTCAAGTTACTCAACAAAGGACCGCAAGCGGAAATTACCCCACCGGGCTCTGTGGTGCGCCAGTTGCGGTCAATGGCACTGCTCCCACCAACATTATTCCGAGTGGTTCCATAGATCCAGTGGCGCGGAACGTGGTAGCGCTGTTCCCGGCGCCGAACGCGAATCTCTCGAATGGCAACAACTATCGTGTGAACCCGGTCAACCGGATCAGCCAGAACAACTTCGACGTGCGCGTAGACCAGACCATTTCGCAGAAAGATGCCTTCTTCACCCGCTTTAGTTATGAAGTTCAACCCAGGAACATCCCCGGTCCCTTCAACAATTTCCTCGATGGCGGCGGCTTTACGGGTGGAGACATCGAGAATTCCTACCGGAGCGTGGCGGTCAGCGAAACGCACCTTTTTTCTACGAGCCTGGCCAATGAGTTCAGGCTTGGCTACAACCGGGTCAACTCCCACCGCCTTGAGCCGTATTCGAATACTGACGTATCCGGCCAGCTTGGTCTCAAGGGGGTTCCCTTTGAACCGGGCATCGGTGGACTTCCTGCCATGTGCTTTAGCCTGATTGGAACTTGCATTGGGGCATCGCCGTTCCAGCCCTCCAAGGAATTGCAGAACAGCTATGTTCTGACCGACAACCTCAACGTGGTTCGTGGCCGTCACTCTCTGAAGTTCGGAGTCGAAATCCGCCGTGAAGAATTCACGATTTTTCAGCCTTCGTATCCTCGTGGATACATGGGGTTCGGCGTGGATTTCACCAACAATCCGGCGTTGCCCTCGAACCCGGATGGCTCGGCAACCGGCGGCTCAGATGTTGCCACCTGGCTGTTGGGGATCCCGGACGGCGCGAATCTTGTAAACCTGCACAATGTGGATTACTTCCGGCAAATCGATGCTGGCTATGTTCAGGACGACTTCAGAGCCACCTCTCGCCTGACACTTAACCTTGGTGTGCGATACGAGATCTTCCGGCCGATTACGGAGCGAAACAATCAGCAGGCGAACTTCGATTTCAGAACGGATTCCCTGGTCATGCCAGCCGGGCAGAATGCCCAGCTTACGCCCACGATCGCTTCGGCTATTCCCGCGCTGCGGAACGCTCCCAGGGGATTGGTGAATCCGGACTACACCAACTTCGCACCGCGGATAGGACTGGCTTACAAAATCACAGACAAGTTAGCATTGAGAAGCGGTTACGGAATCTTCTACGGGGGCCAGGAAAATGGTCCTTTCTCGAATCCCAGCCCAGGATTCAACCCGCCATTTCTTCGCAGCCAAGCGTTCCTCTCCCAGCCATCCTGCTACACGACAAACCTGGGATTCTTTCCGTCAAACGCGAATCCGACAGATCCTGCTAACTGCGCGGTTGGATTTCCCAACTTGCTGGTCAGCAACTTTTGGGCCGGGGGATTCCCTGCAACGTCGCTAAGCGATCCCAACAGCCCGGTGCTTTTCTCGGTCGATCCGAACCTGAAGACCCCCTACACGCAACAGTGGCATTTCGGATTCCAGTATCAACTGCCCAGTGAGACAGTCGTTGAAATTTCTTACGCGGGATCGAAAGGCAGCAGGCTCTTCGCTTTCTACAACGGGAACCAGTATCCCCATGGCTTCGCCTCGAATGGTCCCCGGCCTTTCACTCCTCCAGCAACCTCAAATGCCAATATTGGAGGAATTCCCACCTTCCGCTCCAACGCCTACTCGAACTACGATTCGTTGCAACTCCACATCGAGAAGCGCCTGAGCCGCGGCCTGCAATTTCAGGCCTCCTACACCTACAGCCACGCGCTCGATGACGCCTCCAGCGCCGACCTCGGATCGCTGAACAATGGCGATTTTCGTGATCAGCTCAATCCTTCGCTGGACTACGGCAATTCTGATTTCGATGTGCGTCATCACTTCGTGGGCACCTTCATGTATGAACTGCCTTTCGGGAAAGGCCACGCATTTCGAGGAAATGCTTCCGGCGTTCTGAACCAGGTGATCGGGAACTGGCAAATGGCCGGCATTGTTTCGGCTTCGACCGGGAACTTTTATACCGTAAGCGATCCCACGAGTTTCATCGGCGTGGATTGCGGTGGAAACGTTGTCTACAATTGCGCCCGGCCTAACCAGGTAGCTAACCCGAATGGAAAGCCGTGCGTTCCTGGCACTTTTTTCAACACTTGCGCTTTCGTATCAAATACGATCGCGGGGACGCTTGGGACCGAAGGCCGGAATGCGGTGCTGGGACCTGGTTACCAGCAGTGGGATCTGTCGATCTACAAAGATTTCCCGATCAGCGAGAACAAGCACTTCGAGTTTCGCGCTGAGGCGTTCAACGTTGCCAATCATGTGAACTGGTTAACTGGTCGGCAAGGACAAGATGGGCAACTCGAACCTGTTTCCATCGAACTCGCAACCCAGCAATATGGAACGTACCAGGCGGCAAGAGATCCCCGGTTGATCCAATTTGCCTTGAAATTCTATTTCTGATCCGACGCGAGAGTTCGAAGGCGCGAGGAGTCGAGGTGCCACTAAGGGTCAACAGCCACGGCTGCAGGCCGAATCTCCGCATGTTCTCCGTCAATTCGGGGTAGCTGGAGTCCCTTAGAATTTTGGCAGTTCGCTAAACGCCGCACTCGGCCCGCTAAGACTGGCAGCGGCTCGTCGGATGTCAACATTTTTCTGGTTTGTAACTTCTTACCTGGAGACATAGCTTGGGAGACTTTGGCAAACAGATCCGGTTGCGTCGGATCCTCCGGCACAACCGCGGTACTCTGGTAGTGGCCTTTGACCACGCGTTGATCCTGGGTCCCATCCCAGGCACCACAGATCCGGCAGCCCAAATCAGACGGCTGGTAGAAGCGAAGGCAGACGCCGTCCTTCTCAATCTCGGCAACATCCGCTACTTCGCGGACGCCGTCTCGTCCGGTTTCCCGCCTGGTCTGATCGCGCGCCTCGATTGGACCACCGCCTTCAACGAGGCTGTGACCGCTTCTCCCAATGGTTTTCAGACGTGCCTCGTGGCTCACCCTGAAGATGCATTACACGCTGGGGCCGATGCCGTCATCACGTTCCTTTTCGTAGGTAGCGGCGACGCTGACTTTGAGAAGAAAGAAGTTCAACGGGTGGGCAGCCTGGCGCGCGCATGCGAACGAGTGGGAATGCCGTTGATCGTCGAATCATTGGCCCGAGGAGCCGCGGTTAGCAATCCGCGCGAATTGAAATGGCTCATGCTGCACACCCGGATGGCTGCGGAACTGGGCGCCGACGTGATCAAGACAGAGAGTGCGGATGACAATGAGGCCATGCGCAAGGTGGTCAGCGCCTGTCCCGTTCCTATCCTGATTCTGGGCGGAAGCCGCACGGGATCGGATGAGGACGTAGTCAAAACGGTCCGCAATATCATGCACTCGGGAGCCGCGGGGGTGTTCTTCGGCCGAAACATTTTTCAATCCGCCAACATGTCCGAACTTTTGTTGCGTATCCATTCCGCTCTCGGCGATAAAGCGACAGTACAAGGGAAGTGACCCGTGAGTTTGCTCGCTGTGGACATGGGCTCCACGAACTGCAAGGCCCTAGCCTTCTCGGAAGACGGACGCGTACTCTCTCAGAAAACTTCTCCCTATGCTGCGGAATCGTCTCATTCGTCCTCGAGCGAAATCGCGCCAGAGAAATTCTGGCAGGCTCTTGTGGCAGTGACGCGAGGAGTCGCTGCTGAGGTGAATCGAGATCCGGTCGACGTTCTGGCCATCAGCTCACACGGAGAGACCTTCATTCCTGTTGATTCGCGATATCGCGTGATCAGACCGGCCATTCTCAACGTCGATAATCGCGCGGTAAAGGAAGCAAACTGGCTGGCAAGCGAAATCGGCAAGAAGACAATCTTCGACATTACTGGGCTTACCGTACATTCAATGTATCCGCTGGCAAAACTACTGTGGCTGCGCAAGAACGAGGCGGACGCCTATAACTCCTCGGCTCAGTTTCTGGCGCTACCCACCTACCTGCTGACGAAGATGGGTCTGCCCGCCTATGTTGATTATTCCCTTGCCTCCCGGTACCTCGCCTTTGATATCTGCAAGCTCAAATGGTCCGTGGACCTTTTGTCGTTCTGCGACTTGAATGTCGAGCAGTTTCCAATTGCCGTTCCCGCGGGCACGATCGCAGGAGAACTCGAAGCACGCGTCGCGACCGATCTTGGTCTGCCACCGTCGACTCTCGTCGTAGTGGGTGGTCACGATCAGCCCTGCGCCGCACTAGGCAGTGGAGTTCTGGAGCCTGGGCGAGTGTCAGCCTCGCTCGGAACTTACGAGTGTCTGGTGGCCGCGTCCGCATCTCCTGCGCTGAGTGATACCTCACTTACGGCAAACCTTAACACTTACTGTCACGTCGCTCCGGGCCGCTACGTAACTCTCGCCTACTTTCCATCCGGGATCATGATCGATTGGTTCCTCCACCTCATGGGCTTTTCCGGAGAAGCAAACCCCACGCCATCGATTGAAGACCTCTGCGCCGCGCTAGAAGCACGCGCGCCTGTCGGCCCCACCGGCTTATGCATTACCCCGCATCTGTTAGGCACATGTAATCCGGATTTCGATCCGGCCGCAACCGGAGTGATCTCCGGCATTCGTCCAGGCACGAATCGGTTCGATCTCTACAAGGGTATTCTTGAAGGGATCGCATGCGAATTTGCCTGCATGGCAGAACTGCTGGAGCAAGCCTCCGGCGAATTTAAGGATGTGTACGTCAGCGGCGGCGGTGCGCGCTCTCGGCTCGGGCCTGACGTTGCGGTCGGCGCTGGCAGTCCGAGAGCTCCATTTGATGCGTTGCCCCGAAGCGGTCTGCCTGGGGACGGCAATCCTTGCAGGAACTGCTGCCGGCAAGTACAAGACTTTGGCGCAGGCTGTCGAACAGGTGGTCCGAGTCACCGAATCGGTTTTTCCTGACCACGCTATCGCCGCTTCCTACAAGGCTCAGGTGGACCAGTACCGGCTACTTTATTCATCCCT
>CAVWHT010000038.1:0-1199673 GCA_963754885.1 uncultured Acidobacteriota bacterium
CTTGGCGGAGCGGAGTGGGGCGGCCCGGCGGTCGATCCCAGACGCGGCGTCATCTTCATCAATTCGAACGAGGCGGCTTGTGTCGTCGCTCTGACGGAAAACAAGCCAGCCCGCAGCACCGGCGAGAGGACTTATCACAATCAGTGCAGCATTTGTCACAACGATGACCGGACGGGCTCTCCGCCCACATATCCGTCGTTGGTGGATGTGGGAAAGCGGCTGACTCCAGCCGAGATTGAGGCGACGATCGCCCAAGGCAAGGGTCGAATGCCTGCCTTCCCCAATCTGCAGGGCGATTATCTGCGGGCCCTCATCAAGTTTGTGAGCGAGGAGGAATCCAAACCGAAGACGGAAGCCAAGTCGCCCGATGCGACGCAAGACTCTCCCCTGACCGGGGCCGGCCTGTATCAAAGCAAGTGCGCCGGCTGCCACGGCCAGCAGCGCGAGGGAAAGCCTTCCGCCTTTCCAGCTTTAGTCGATGTCGAAAAGCGTCTCTCGATCCAGGAGATCCAAGACCGCATCATCCATGGCAAGGGACAGATGCCGTCGTTCTCCGGACTGACCGCCGCACAAGTGGGCAGCCTGGTGAATTCTTTCTACATCTCCGAGTGCCGCCGACGTTCATCGGGACCACGACGCGATATACTCCAGCACGGTCGACGGCGCGCCGATGAAATATCGAATCACCGGCTCGCGCGATTTCCTCGATCCGGATGGCTACCCTGCAATCACGCCGCCCGGGCACTCTCAATGCGATCGATCTCAACACCGGCCGATATCTTTGGAAGATTCCGCTGGGCGAATATCCGGAACTGGCGGCCAAGGGTCTCCCGAACACGGGCTCGGAGAACTATGGAGGTCCGATCGTAACGGCGGGTGATGTTTTATTCATCGGAGCTACCGTCTTCGATCGCAAGGCTCGGCCTCGACAGCCGCACTGGAGAATTGCTTTGGTCGACCGTGCTGCCCCACTCCTCGATCGTATTCCCCGCAACCTACATGGTCGATGGAAAACAATACGTGGTCTTTACGGCAGGAGGAGGAAAGGATCTGAAGGCTTCCTCCGGCAGCGTTTATGTGCGTGGCGTTTGCTCTGCCTGAGCGGCCTGATCGCGAATTTCTCCGCGACAGCAGTGACGAATAGCGGGAAATAGTTGTGATCCCGGATTCTGATTCATCAGCGAAATGGAAGCTTCCACGACTCCTCGCCCCACACATACCCGCTTCATTGTGCTCGCCTTCATCGTCGCCGCTTACATGATCACCTACATGGACCGCGTGAATCTTGCGTCCGCGGTCCCCGTGATCCAAAAAGATCTCGGCTTCTCCATGATCACTATTGGCTGGATCTTTGCCGCATTCCGATGGGGATACGCGCTCTTCAAATCCCCGGGAGGATGGCTGGGCGACCGCATCGGCGGCAGGCGTGCGCTAGCGCTGGTCGTCGTATGGTGGTCGGCGTTCACCTCGCTGACGGCCTTCGCCTGGAGCGCTCTCTCCATGGGGATATGCCGATTTCTGTTCGGCCTGGGCGAAGCCGGAGCGTTCCCGATTGCCACCCGATCGCTTTCGGCATGGATACTGCCCACGGAGCGTGGTTTCGCCCAGGGTGTGACCCACGCGGCATCGCGCGTGGGTGCGGCCCTGACGCCGGCGCTCGTCGTGCTGCTGATGGTGCGATTCGGATGGCGTGCTCCATTTCTTTTATTCGGAATTTTGGGCTTGGCTTGGGCGGCGGTGTGGTTCTGCTATTACCGCGACACGCCCGCCGAGCATCGCCACGTCAACGCCGAGGAGCGCCGTCTCATCGAAAGCTCCGTGGGCGTTCGTCATGCCAGCGCGCGAGCCGTCCCATGGCGAGCCATTCTTCTTAGCCCCTCCATGTGGACGCTTTCTCTCATGTATTTCTGTTACGGTTACGCCATCGATATTTACCTGGATTGGTTTCCCAAGTATCTGAACGACCATCGCGGCTTCAACCTCACCCAGATGGGCTTCTACGCCAGCTTGCCGCTGCTGGCCGGCGCCGCTGGCGATCTTCTGGGCGGCTCGGTTTCGGATCGCTGCGCCAAACGCTTTGGAAATCTGAAGGCGGCTCGTCGGGGTGTCGCGCTCGCCGGTTTTCTCCTCGCTGCCGTTTTTATTGTGCCTGCGACCCTGACCACAAACTCCGTCGCTTCCGTACTCTATTCCTGTGTCGCCGTGCTGGGGCTCGAGCTGACGGTGGGCGTGTCATGGGCCATTCCGCTCGATATCGGAGGCGACTATGCGGGATCGATCGCCTCGGTCATGAACACGTTCGGAAACCTAGGCAGCGCTGTGTCTCCCATTTTGCTAGCGTATCTGGTCGGGCTTTCCGGATGGAATATGCCGTTTCTGGTATGCTCCGGGCTCTGTCTGGCGGGCGCTGGGTTCAGCCTGGGGGTGAATGCGGAGAAGAAAATCGCGGGTGAGGTTCCGGAGGCGGTTGGCGTGTCGGGCCAGATTCACTAGTTATGCTATTATATGATTTATTCTTGCCTCCCCCAAGAATTACGGTTTGACCGTCGCGAGAATTTCATGAAAATCAACCCCGATAAGTGTGTTGCCTGCGGGAACTGCACCTACGTATGCCCCATGGGCGCCATCTACGTGGACCCTGCAACCAACCGCGCGACCGTAGATCGCGACGAGTGCGTGGAGTGCTATGCCTGCTATTACGGACTGAGCAGGGAGCGCATGAATCCCACATTCGTGCGCGCCATACGCAAGATCTTACAGATCGCGCGGTTGCGCTTTGATCCCGAGCCGGACATCTGCCCCACGTCTGCCTTCGAGCCTGACGACTTACAGTGGCCGCGCGTGGTGCGCCGTGCATTTTCCGATCCCCGGGCAACGCACGAGTCCACCGGCGTGCAGGGCCGCGGCACCGAAGAGGTCAAGACCAACGACGTTACTCACCGCGTAAAAGAAGGGGAAGCGGGCTTTACCATCGAGTTTGGCAGACCGGGCGTGGGAGTATGGTTCCGCGACATTCAGAAGTTCACGCAGGCGCTGGCCCGAGCGAACGTTCCCTTCGAAAAGAAAAATCCGATGACGCTTCTGATGAGTGACGTCACTACAGGAACGCTTAGGCCAGACATCTTGAACGAAAAGGTTCTATCGGCGATCGTGGAGATCAAGGTGCCGGTCGGCCGCGTAGAAGAGATCGTCCGGCTGATGCATGATCTCGAGCGTGAGATCGACAGCGTGGTTGCCTTGGGAGTGGGAACGCGTTGCGATGAAAATGGCGAGGAGTCGGCCGTCGCTCCCATTCTCCGGCGTTTGGGATACCGCATCGAGCGCGCCAAAACCAACACCGGCTTGGGCCGGATCACCAACCCGGAACCAGCTGCGCGAGAAATCGGCGGGGAACTGGATGTTGCGCCCTCCCAATGATGATAATCAAGTGATGGACCGTCCCGACGCTGCTCCCGTTCTACAACTGATCGAAGACTTTCGCCGTTCCAAGGCGATGTTTACAGCCGTGTCCCTGGGCGTGTTCAACGCCCTCGAAGGCGCTCCCGCCACGGCTGATGAGCTCGCCGGCCGGCTGAGTGTCCAGGTGGATCCGCTGGAGCGGCTGCTGGATACATGTGTGGGCCTCAAGTTGTTGCGACGCAAGGATGCCGCTTACGAAAACGAGCCCGTCGCGCGCGCCTATCTGTGCCAGACCAGCCCCGGTTCGCTCGCCGGATACATTCTGTATTCCAACGATGTTTTGTTCCGGCTATGGGCTCACCTTGAAGAGGCGATTCGCGAAGGCACGCCGCGCTGGACCCAGACCTTTGGCACGGACGGTTCCATCTTCGATCATTTCTTCCGCACTGCCGAAGCCAAACAGACTTTTCTGCACGGCATGCACGGACTCGGCGTGCTCAGTTCGCCTTCCGTGGTCGCGGCCTTCTCGCTTGCGGGCTTTCGCCGGATGGTGGACTTGGGGGGAGGCACGGGCCACTTGGCCATCGCGGCCTGCGAAAAATATCCCGCACTTCGGGCGATCGTGTTCGACTTGCCCCAGGTTATAGAAACGGCGAGTAAGCAAGCGGCCCAGTCCAGCACGGCAGACCGGGTAGGGGTCTTGGCGGGAGATTTTTTTCGCGACGAACTGCCCGACGCGGACTTGTTTGCCATGGGGCGCATTCTCCACGACTGGCCGGAGGAGAAGATCCGAACCTTGCTCGCCAAAATTTACCGTCGGCTGCCTGCCGGAGGTGGGATCCTGTTGGCGGAGAAATTGCTGCACGAAGATAAAGCCGGCCCTACCTCGGCTCAGCTTCAATCGCTCAACATGCTGGTCTGCACAGAAGGCAAGGAGCGCTCGCTCGGCGAGTACCGCCGACTCCTTGAGGACGCGGGGTTCGTCAACGTGCAGGGCCTCATGACGGGTTGCCCTCTGGACGCCATCCTCGGGTTCAAGCCCTAAGGAACCTCTGAAGAACTCTCCGATCCACAGGCTGAGCGTATACGGTGTAAGTCGAGGTGAAAAGGCGGATGCGACAGCAAACTTTGGCGGCGCAGACGGGGTTCGAGAAGTACGGGCGGAAGACGAAGCGGGAGCGGTTTCTGGAGGAGATGGAGCAGGTGGTGCCGTGGGCCGAGTTACAGGGGTTGGTGGAACCGCACTATCCGAAGGGAGAGAACGGGCGGCCTCCAGTAGGACTGAGCATCATGTTGCGGGTGTATTTTCTGCAGCAGTGGTTCAACCTGAGCGATCCGGGCGCGGAGGATGCGCTGTATGAATCGCCGGTGCTGCGGCACTTTGTGGGCATCGATCTGGGGCGGGCGGCGGTGCCGGATGAGAGCACCATCCTCGGGTTCCGTCACCTGCTGGAGAAACACGAGTTGGGCGGGGCGATGCTGAACGCGGTGAATCTATATCTGGACAGCCGGGGCATTCGCATCACCACGGGGACGATTGTGGATGCGACCATTATTCATGCGCCCTCGTCGACCAAGAACCGGAGTGGAGAGCGCGACCCGGAGATGCATCAGACGCGCAAGGGAAAGCCGTGGTACTTCGGGTTGAAGGCCCACATCGGAGTGGACTCCAAGCAAGGCCATGTGCCTTCGGTGTGCACCTCGGCGGCTTCGGTGGCGGACAAGCACATGCTGCCGGATCTGTTGCACGGCGAGGAGCGCAAGGTGTGGGGCGACGGCGGATATCAGGGACAGGGCGAAGCCATCCGGCAGGCGGCTCCGCGCGCGCAAGATATGACCAGCCGGAGAGTCCGATACAAGAACTTTGTGGACGAGTTACAAAAGGCCAAGAACCGGGTGAAGGCCAGAGTGCGAGCGAAGGTGGAACATCCGTTTCGGATTCTGAAGCGCATCTTCGGCTTCGAGAAGGCCAGATACCGCGGGATTAAGAAGAACCATCATCGACTGTGCACCAGCTTCGCGTTGGTAAACCTGTATCTGCACCGCAGACGGCTGGCAGTGGCGAGGGCGTAGTGTCTCTGGACCTTGCGTAAATAGCGGGTTCCGGTAAGGCCGTAAGCAATACAGGAAAATTCCTGGCCTGTGTAGTTCTGAAAGTTTTGCCGCCTTCAAAATCGATGGTTGCTCAGAGGTTCCCTAACGCGTGATTCGCGAGATCCCTTCGGCTTCGCTCAGGGCAAGCTCTTCCCTGCGCCCGAAAGGCGGCTCCGCTCAGGATGACGCCCTCTAGAATCAAACCGCACCACTACCCCGATCGCCCGCTTGGTTCCCCGCTGCAAACAACGGTAAACTATCCCTCCAGGGCCTGCGAAAGTGGCGGAATTGGCAGACGCACCAGACTTAGGATCTGGCGGGTAAAACCGTGGGGGTTCGAGTCCCCCCTTTCGCACCAAAACTCTTTCTACAAATCTTTATTTCGCTTCTTCCCTGCTCCTGCCCAACCTTAGTTCTGCCCAACGCAATACAAGCTCTTCCCTTCGCGACCTTCCTGACGCTGGGTAATGGCGCAGTTTAAGGCGGAAGCAAAATCAAAACCACCAAGGACACGAAGTCACACGAAGGAACCCTCGACAATGAATTCCTTTGTGATCCCTAGTGCCCTTCGTGGTTAGAGGTTTTTCCTTCTAACGCTAAATTGAATCACAACCGGGCGCTAGCAAAGTTTTCTCCCTCAGGGTTTTAAACCAATCTCGCGATTCCATCACGCTCAACGGTGTGACCAGCACTCTAAACTGGACCTTCGGCCACGGCGCGTCCAACTGGTATGGCGTCACCACCAACTACCAGATGGACGGAAATCACAACCAGGATTCGTACAACGTGTATCTCGACAATCTGACCTTCTCGTATCAATGAATCAGGCTTGTGCTCTGGCGCGGTAAAGAGTCGTGTGGAGCGGGCACTCTTGCCCGCTTTGCCGCCATCGGCAAAAACCCTGCGGGCAAGAGTGCCCGCACCACACGGAAAAAAGCATGGTACAGTTTGGACGCGGAGGCTCCCGCTAAACTGCTCCGCAGACCCATAAGCCATGACCGACGATCGCCGGTTGCTGCGCGAAGCTCTGGAAGAGGCGCGCGCCGGGTTGCGCCAAGGCGGCTTGCCGATCGGTTCCGTCTTGGCTGATCAATCGGGACGCATCGTCGCTCGCGGGCACAACCTGCGCGTGCAAACCGGAGATCCCACGGCCCACGCTGAGACCGTGTGCATCCGCAACGCCGGCCGCCGCCGGGATTGGTCTGAGCTCACTCTGGTCAGCACGCTCAGTCCCTGCATCATGTGCGCGGGCACTGCGCTGCTCTATCGAATTCCCCGCGTGATCATTGGCGAAAACCGCAATTTTCTGGGCGCCGAAGACTTGTTCCGCCGACATAACGTTAACGTCGTCGTGCTCGACGACGCGGATTGCATTCAGTTGATGCGCGACTTCATCCGCGACCATCCTGATCTGTGGAACGAAGACATCGGAAGATGATCGCGTAGCACACAGGGGTCCCGACAGGGTGCCCCACCCTTCTCGCGTTTTTGGCGAGAGGGTGGGGAATTTGATCTCTTGCACAAATCCAGGCATTGACGCGTCGAGCAGCGCACTAGCGCATCAGTCCAAAGCAGCCGAGCACTCTGATTTTTGAGTTTCCGCGGGATTAGAACGCAGCTAATTCAGGCCAAGATTCTTCGCAGCCATGTCCACGATCGCCTTGCCGATCGTCAGCGAGGCGGTTGCCGCCGGCGAAGGCACGTTCAATACATGCAGCACCTTGCCCGACGGTACGAACTGGAAATCGTCCACCAGCGCCCCATCGGGCTTGAGCGCCTGCGCCCGCACGCCCGAGCCTCCCGGAATTAAATCGTTTGCGCCAATCTCAGGAAGCAAGCGCTGCAGGGCCCTCACGAATGCCGCCTTCGACAGCGACCGGTACCATTCCCCCCAACCGTTGCGCCAGTGCTGGCGCGCCATGCGCCAGAATCCCGGAAACGCCAGCGCCGAACGTCAGATCCCCCAGGTTGATGTCCGTATGCCGGTAGCCTTCGCGAGCCAGGGCCAGCACCGCGTTGGGCCCGGCGTCCACCTTGCCCGTGATGCGCCTCGTGAAGTGCACGCCCAGAAACGGAAATCGCGGATCGGGCACCGGATAGATCAGAGCGCGCACCAGCGCCGCGCGCTCCGGCACCAGATCGTAATATTCGCCTCGGAACGGAACAATCATCACCCCCGGATCGTCTCCCGCCATGCGGCTGATGCGGTCGCTGTAGAGGCCCGCGCAATTGATCAGCGCATCGGTCGCAAACGCTCCCCGCGGCGTCTCCACCACAATCTCGCTCGCGCTTCGTTTGATCCCGGTGGCGGCGGCGGAAGTAAGCACGGCACCGTTGGTTGCAATCAGCTCCGCATACTTTGCGCAAACCAGCGCGTAATCCGTCACTCCCGTCGAGGGAACCAGCAGCGCCTTGCGCCCGGCAGCATGGGGCTCAATCTCGAGCAATTCTTCCGGACCGATCACGCGCAGGCCGGTGAGTCCGTTGGCCTCTCCGCGCTGGCGCAAGTCTTCCAGCCGCGGGATTTCCTCCTCCTCGGTGGCCACAATCACTTTCCCGCAAACCTGGTGCGGAATGCCGTGTTCGCGGCAGAATTCCACCATGGCTGCCGCCCCCGCCACGCACAGCCGCGCTTTCAGCGAACCCGGTTTGTAATAAACGCCGGAGTGAATAACTCCGCTGTTGTGCCCGCTCTGGTGGCGGGCGACACGATCCTCCTTTTCGAGAACCAGCAGGCGCTGGCGCGGAAAGCGCCGCGTAATTTCCAGCGCGACGCCCAATCCCACGGCGCCGCCGCCAATCACGATGATGTTGTAGCGAGAGTCGGTCATCCAGCATCGGGTGCAGCAGTCCTGCTGCGCCTCAACTTTGCGACCTCCTAGTCTACGACGAGGGTCACCATCACGCTGTGACCCGCATCTGCCGCCGTACCCGGAGAGCTACCCGTCACCGTCACGTGATATGTCGCGGGATTGATCGGCGGCGTAGTGCCCCCCCCACCGCCGCTGCTGACCCCGGCACACGACAACAGCGACAAAGTCAGAAGAGACGAAACCAGAAGCAGCAGGACCGCGCGGACCCTTTGAATTCTGCGCCGCCCGGCCGCCGCCGGAACCATCAGGATTCCCGGCAGCAACACCGCCGTCATCAGCCAGATCGCGGGGCGACCCGCCGGCCTTCTGTGACTGCTCCCACTGGCCTGGGTGGAAATATTCATCACCACATCGACCGCGGAATTTCCCGGGGTGACCGGTGTCGATGGGCTGAACAGGCATTGCGCCTGCACCGGCAGCCCCGTCGTGCAAGCCAGCGTGACCGCGCCGCTAAAAGACGATCCTACCGGCTGAACCGTCAAATTATATGAGCCTGAAGTCTGCCCCGCCGTCATGGTCTGGCTCGAAGTGGACGAGGTCAACTCGAAATCCTGCCCCAGGTTCAGGGAAAAACTGACCGAATGGCTGGGCTCTCCCGTTGTGTCCTGCGTCTTGATCTTGATGTTGTAATTGCCGGGAACCGCGTTATTCGGGACGTTGATGCTGGCCGAAAGACTTGCCGGGCCCCCACTGGCAATGGCAATCGGATTCGCGGGACTCAGCGTACACATCAAACCAGAAAGCGCGCTGGCATCGCACGTCGCGTTGATCTTCCCACTGTACGAGAACGAAGAACTCAGAGTGAAGCTTGCCGTCGCTTGCCCTCCCGGCACACCGGCCAAGCTCTGTGTCCCAGTGATGGCGTAATCGCCCACGTTGAAAGGAACTACCAGCGAATGCACCGTCGACCCCGAAGTCCCCGTGATCGAGACCGAATATGCACCCGCGGTGAAACTCGTGCCGTTGATGGTGAGAGTCGCCGTTGCGGGATAGGAGCTGACCGAAGTTGGGCTGATGCTGCAACTGCCCGCTCCATATGTGGCAGGGCAATCCAGAGTGACCGCGCCGCTGAACCCATCCTGCGATGTGATCGAAATCGCCGCCGTAGAACCGCTGCTCCCGGCATTGATCTCGGGAAATGCGCTGGGCTCGCCCAGAATAAAATCAGGATTTGAGGTAACGTTCAGCGTGAATGCGACGCTCAGCGTGGTGGAACTTCCCGCCGTCGCAGCCTGCAGGGTAACCGTATACGCTCCGGCGCTGGTTCCGGCTGGCACCGTCACGCTCGCCGTCATATTCACAGGAGCGTTCGCTGTGGGATTCACGGTCGCAGCCGGAGTCAGATTGCAGATTGCATTCGGAATTCCCGTGCTGCAGGAAACCGTCACACTCTGCGCAAACGATCCGGCAGCGGTAGCCTGAAAGCTCACCGATGGCGAGGTCGTGCCGTCGCCCGTGGTCACGCTCGTCGGCGATGGCGCGGTTAAGCCGAAAGCGATCAAGTGCAGCGTCAGCGGAACGGTGTGCGCAATCTGATTCGCATCGGCCCCTGTCGCCTTCAGATTGAAACTGTAATCTCCGGGCGCGCCGCCAGCCGTCAGAGTAAACGGCGTATTGTTCACCGGAGTCAGTGTGGAGGGCGATGGAGTGCATGTGCTCGGCGGGGCTGTGCTTCCGGCAACGCACGTCAGCGTGACCGAACTCGTGTATCCGTTCAGCGCGCTGGCTATGCCGCTAAAGCTGGCTGTCTGCCCGGCGAAAACCGTCTGCGGAGAATTGGACACACTGATCGCATAGTCCGGAGTGGTAACCAGATTGAATTGCCACATTCCGCGTCCATACGTCGATGCGCGCAGTAGTTGGTTGCCGCCGGAGGCAAAAATGCCCAGCGCGGTCACTGCGGCATCCGGCAGGAAGCCCGCCTGGCCCGAGCCGGGCAGCGGCCCGAGTTCCGTCCAACTGGGCGTCGACGTCGAACTGGCGAACACTCCCACATCCGTTGCCACGTAGACTTGCGACAACGCCATATAAAGCACGACCGCGTTCACCGGCGAGTCCGGCAGATTCGCCGTGAAATCCGTCCAGTTTGCGCCGGCGTTCGTCGTTTTCCAGATGTGCCCGGCGACGCCAGTAAAGCCCATCACGGTTACATACGCCGTATTGCCGCTGGCGTCGGAGAAATCGGTGGCCACGCTTGAAATCGGAAACTGATTTGGATTGATGCTGCCTTGCGGGCCGTTGTCGGTGACGTCGACAAACGCCGCCGCTCCCGCCGTAGCATTGGTCGTGACCCACACGCGGCCGCCGGCGGGCGACTCGAGAGGACCATCGAGCGGACCCAATCCGCTTGTCGTGGCATAGATGATGCTCGAGCCGTTGCTATCGGGCGTACCCGCGACGGCCAGCGCGCGCACCTGGTTCACTTCACTGCCCGAGCATGTTCCTGAGCCCAGCGTGTCGAAATTCGGGCTCAGCGCCGTAAACATTCCGCCCGTGCGCGGTCCACGCCAAACCCGGCAGGTCCCGACCAACATGGCCGTCGACGAATGTTGATCGAGTATGTAGGGAAAATAAAACGCGCCGTCGTCGCCGCCCACTGTCCCGCTGGTGACCACGAAATTGAATTCACTCTCGTTGCAACTTACTCCGTTCGGGCAAAGCTGCACGCCCAGCCCTCCCGGCGGAATGTCTGGATTGGAGGCGTACCAGTTCGATGTCACCGCCGGATCGATCGCGTTATATCCGCCGTCTCCGCCAAGAACATTAATCCAGCTCAAGATTGTCGTAGCCTGATTGGTCGCGGGAGAACCATTGTCCTGCGTACCGCCGAGCATCGTATTGGGATCGGTCGGGTGCTGCGAGAAACTCACGAACTGCGTCATCGACCCGAGATTCTGATTGAGATCGTCGAACTGATTCGTGCCGGAACACGCGCCCGTGTTGAGGCCTGAGTACGCGTTCAGTGCCCGATAGATTCCACCGTCGTTGGCGAAATACATTAGCGCGTTGCCGGAATCGCTGCCGCCGGCCGGGATGGCATAAGCGAGAGCGTGCTGATCGGGATGCACGTGGGCCGGCGCCGAAACAGGATCGCATCCATAAACGTGCGTGAGATTCAGGAACGGCAAGACCGCGCACGTCGGGTTGGCGGTGGTGATCACGCACTTGTACAGATTGATCGCCCCCGCATACACGTCAGTCGCCGCGCCATCGGGGACGGCCAGCAATTCCAGGTTGTAAGCGCCTTGCTCGACTCCGCATCCATCCACATCGCCGCAGTTGGTGATGCCGGCATCCGAAAGCGCCGTCCACGACGCGCCGCCGTTCAAACTCTGCCAGATGCCGCCATCTACCGGGCTGCCTGTCGACGACAGCGCGATGTACCACGCATACATCTCGTTGCGGCTGGGCACAGCCGTGATCTCACCCCGGTAAATCGGGCAGGCGTAGCCGTTCGAAGTCGATTGCGGCGGACACGCGCTCGTGCTCAGCGCGGCCCCTCCGGGCTGGACGGCCAGACGAGTCCAGTGCGTTCCATCCGGCGAGGAATAAAATCCGTGATAACGAATCGCGGCAAAGAAGAGCGCAGCGCCCGCGTTATAGACGACCGAAGTGGCCGAAGTCGCGTCCGTCGCGCCTCCGGGATCAGAGATCGCATCGTAAGTCCAACTCTGCCCCGCGTCGAGCGAAGTGTAGAGCCCTCTCGTCGTGCCGCTGCTGATCGCGCCGTCGACGATGCCTTCCGAAGTCGTCGCCATCGCGGAAACCACGGTGCTGCTTTGCCCGTTCGCGCTGCTGAAGGCCATCCGCGTTCCGCCCAGTCCGCTAAACGAAAGCGCGCCGCCGTTCGCCGTGGAAACCAGGCTCCAACTCGCGCCCGCATTCGTGGACCGCAAAATGCCCAATCCGAAATAAGAATCGGCGGAGTTGTCGGCCTCGCCGGTCGCAGCCAGAATCACCGACTTCGTGGGATCGCCGTTCCCCGGCTGAATCGCGATCGCGCCGATCGACAGCGTGGCTTGGCCATCCGTCAGCGGCGTCCAGTTCACGCCGCTCGCGCTGATGTTGGCCGCATTCGTCGACTTCCACACTCCCGCCTGCGCGCCTCCAATGTAAACCGTGTTGCCGGTCGCATCGGCGGGATCGATGGCAACGGCGGTCGCGCGTCCTGCAACCTGGTGATAATCCTGCGTCCCGTTGCCGCTGGCATCGGAGGTGAGAGGAACCGGACCAAGCGGCGTCCATGAACCTGACGAAAGCGATGGTTGACCATTCGCCTTGACGGCAAGCGCCCGTGCACTCTGCGCGCGCAACTCGAGCTTCGCCTGATAGGCCCGGCGGCGCAACTCCGCCGACAGCCGCCCGCGCACAATGCGCCCCCGATAGAACCACTCATTGCGCTCTTTCACATGGTCCGCGTCGGCATCCCCAATCGGGCTCTGCGGCACGCTCTGCTTCGCACCTTGCGCTCGCGCCTGCAAAGTTATCGTAAACAAGAAAATAACGAGGAGAGAGATTTGCAGGATGAAACAACCACGTCGAGTCGCCATGACGGTCACTCGACAGTATCGAAAGCGGGAGCAGGTGAATCAATGCAAAAACGCTGCCGACGATCAAACTTGGCCCACTTTGGGAAAATCGCAAACGCAGCTTCTAATCCGGCCCCGCAATTGACCCCATCAGCAGTTGGCTTGGAGAAGAAAACTAAAGGAAGGGAAAATTAATAGCGGGTCAGTTTTATTTCCACAGCGCGAAATTTCCCAGAGGCGTCATCCCGAAAGCCCGCGTTTTCTCCGGCGGGGCGAGGAGCCTGCCCTGAGCGAAGCCGAAGGGATCTCCCGTAAGGATACAGCCGAAGAAGTCAACCTGACTCACTACCGGAACTTTCGCAGCTTCAATTTTTCCGCGCATCAGAGTCATCTTTCTTGGCCCGGCCAGACCCGTTGCGCCCAACGAGCATTAAGCCGCTGTGATGCTGCTCAAAACTGACTTCCGGATTTCGCGCGAAACATTCCGGATACGAATCGAGCGCCTTCAAGAACCTCTGAATCTCCAAACACGCTTCTTCATTGCCACTCACGCGGTCACTCCTACTCACGCGGTTACCCCTCCCGGAAGACTCCTTGCGTTTCATCCGCACGCCCTGAATTATCCAGACATCCCGTCTGGCGGGGAACTTCGACCTCTCGATTAAGAACACTTTCGAGAGCGAATAGTTGTATGAAAATGAAAGGCGGGACAAGGCGACCTTATCGCGCGCGCCGCTGCCAGTAAATGGCACATTCGAGCCAGATGGTCGGCACAAAATAATTCAGGATTTACAAGCCTGCGCCACGCGTTGTAATCGAGGTAGGCAACAACTCGGCAGTCAGGTGCTTCGCGGAGAGTTGAGCGGCCACTCGTTTGCGCACCGTCTGCAACGATGCGCGCGGATCCGCGAACACCAACACCGAGGGACCTGCTCCGCTCAGCACTGCGCCCAGGATTCCGTCCTTCGATTTCAGTTCCTGCAGGCACGGCAATAGCGGACAGAGCGCCGCACGATACGGCTGATGAATGCGGTCTTCGAGCGCCGCCGAAAGTAGATCGGGACGCCCTTGTGTAAATGCCGCCAGCAGCAACATCGAATTCTGCACGTTCGTGACAGCATCAGCTCGCGAATATTGCGCCGGCAGCACCCGGCGCGCGGCTTCGGTCGAAAGCGACTGCTCCGGCACCGCCAGCAGCAGCGGCCACTTCCCTTTCGGCAGCACCCGCACCACTTGCGCCTTCGCGTCTCCCGACATGCGAGCCACGGTGAGACCTCCCAGCCAGCACGCCGAGGCATTATCCGGATGGTGCTCGCGCCGCGACGCTTCGCCGATGATCTGCGCATCCGTCCAGCGCAAACGTCCGAATTGCACCGCCAGCGCAATCCCCGCCAGACGCGCCGCCGCCGAAGAGCCGCAGCCTTTCCCGATCGGAATGTCGTTATCAATCTGCAGCGACAGCGGCGTGATTTCCCGCCCCGAAGCCTTGAGCACTTCACGGTACGTCGTGAGGATGAGATGGTTCTCCAGATTGCCGCAGATTTCTTCGTCGCGCCCGGCGGCGACGATGGAAAATCGTTCGGCGGCCTGCGCCTTGATCTTGATGTAGAAGTCCATCGCCAGAGCGGCCGCATCGAAAGCCGGGCCCAGGTTGGCCGAGGTCGCAGGCAGCGCCAGGCGCACGCTCTGCGAATTTCTCTTGCTCTTGCGGTTCACTTTCGATGGCATCAGGATTTTTCGGCTTGCTCCAGCGTTCGCAGCACGGCATCGAGCGTAGCATCCAGAATGATGGGCGGGCGCCGCAATGCATTCAGCTCGTCGCTCGCGCCTTCCAGTTTCGTTCCTTTGAAAAGTTCGCCGCGATGGAACTCGATTGTGAAGTCGGGATCCTTCAGCAGATTCCCGGTCAACACCAGCACCACGCTCTCGTTGGGCTTCACAAATCCCTGCTTGACCAGTTTCTTCAATCCCGCCAGCGTTACGGCCGACGCCGGTTCGCACCCGATGCCCTCCGCCCCGATCTCCGCTTTGGCCTGCGCAATTTCGATCTCGCTGACCTGCTCGCATGCGCCACCCGTCGCTTCCAGAACGTGAGCTGCCTTCTTCCACGATGCAGGATTGCCGATGCGAATCGCGGTCGCCCGCGTCTCGGCTCGCACCGCAATCAGCCGCTTCCCGCCCGCCTCGCGCAGCGTGCGCACCAGCGCATTCGCGCCTTCCGCCTGGATCACCGACAACTTGGGCAAGCGCGCAATCAATCCCAGGTCGCGCATCTCCACTAGTGCCTTGCCAATCGCCGAACTGTTCCCCAGATTGCCGCCGGGCACAATAATGTGGTCGGGAACCTCCCACTCGAGTTGCTCCAGCAGTTCAATGGCAAGCGTCTTCTGCCCTTCCAGCCGAAAGGGATTGATCGAATTCAGCTGGTAAACCGGAGCGCGCCGCACCAGTTCCTGCAGCAGCCGCAGGCAGCCATCGAAATCGCTGCGCAACTGGCACGTGACCGCGCCATAGTCCAGCGCCTGCGAAAGCTTGCTCCACGAAATCTTTCCTTCCGGTACCAGCACCAGGCTGCGCAGTCCGCCGCGCGCCGCATACGCTGCCATCGACGCCGACGTGTTCCCGGTCGAAGCGCAAGCCACCCAGCGAAATCCTGCGCGCCGTGCGAAGGTAGCCGCGACCGTCATCCCGGTATCTTTGAACGAGCCGGTCGGATTCATTCCCTGATGTTTGGCGTACAGGCGCGGCACGCCGGTGATCCGCGCGCATTGCGGAAGCTCGTAAAGAGGCGTGTTGCCTTCCCGCAGCGTGATTGCCTGTTGTGGATCGTCGAGCCCCGGCAGCAGCTCGCGGAACCGCCAAACTCCGCTGAGATCGATCGCGCTCTGCGATGCTCGCCGTGCGCTCCACGCCGACTTCCACTGCGGTGCGTCCACTTCTTTCCAATGCGGATACGCAATTTCCAGCAAGTCTCCGCATGCCGCACAACGAAAATCCCGGCTGGCCGCGTCGCGCACGTCGCCGCAGGCAATGCAGCGAAAACGGAAGTCCGCTGGACGCACGCCCGGCGCGGAAGTGGGGAGCGATGACATGGCCGCGTTTTATTTCTCTTTCCGCAGGTATTGGTCGGTTTTATTGATCCAGTCCAGGCGGGGCGGAGCAAAAATGTCGAGGTCGACAGTGTCCTCCATCGCCTCAGCCTCGTGCGGCATGTTCGACGGTATGCAGAGAACTTCTCCCGCGTGCACCACGATCTCCTTGCCGTCGATCCAGAATTTCAACGCGCCTTCCACGATGTAGGTGAGCTGCTCGTTGTGATGGCTGTGCTCCGGGACGATGCAGCCTTTTTTCAGCAGCACCCGCGCCAGCATGATTTCCTGTCCCACCACGAACTGCCGCTGCAGCAGCGGATTCAGATCCTCCAGCGGGATCGTGTGCCAGGGAATATACTGCAGCGCCGCCGAACCCGCGGCATGTTTGGTAACCGCCCGTGCGGCGCGGTTGTGAGATTTCGTGTTAGAGGCTGTGGTGGATTTAGCTTTCGTCTTCGCTTTAGATTTTGATTTTGCTTTGGCCATAGGGAAACTTTCAAGTCCTTCTACTAGTGTCACGCGGTGCGCGGAAAGCAACCAGCACCGCCGCAGCGTAGCGACTAAACGTAGCGCCAACGTCCCGCCGGCTGTCCGGAGCGCACCTTGCGCTCCGCCCGTCCACTCCACACAAGCCATCCTTTTTAATGCACCCTGCCCCCATACAATTTCACAGCCGTATCGTGCAGGTAAGCATGCGCCAGTTCCAGCGCCCGCGGCTCGGTGATCTCGCCTTCCGAAATCATCTCCGCCAACGCCGCGGCCAGAGCCGTCCGCGACGACCGCACGCCCAGCCAGTAGCTCTCTTCCGCTCCCAGCACCTGATTGTACGGGAAACAATCCGTGCCGAAGGTGATCTTGTCGGGAAAAGTTTCCAGCCACATCTTCAGCGTGTCTTTGAACGCCGAAGGATACTGCGCCAGCTCGCCAAACGAAGAATCCAGATACACATTCTTCATCGCCGCCAGCCAGATCGCCTCGCGCTCCAGCGGATATCCCCCATGAATCATCACGAACGTGGTCGAGGCGTAGCGCGGATCCCGCAGCACGCTCTCCAGATTCATGATGTTGCTTTGCGACAGGTTGAAGTAATCGCCAATGCCCACCGCCGTATGGATGTGCACCGGCAGATGCACCCGCCCGCCTTCCTGCACCAGGTAGCGGAAGATGAAATCCTGAAACGTGCGATATTCTCTCTCAGTCGGAATGCCTCCGCCCACGAACCGCTGGTAAGTATCTTCCGCCTGCGCGCGCGAGGGATCGCTGAAAGTTGTCGGCCGGAAGTACGCCACTTCAAATTTCATGGCGATCCCACCGCGCTTCGAATTATCCTCCAGCACCTGGCTGATGAACTTCAGGTAGTCGCCAAACGTGGCAGGAAGTTTGCTCACATTTTCCTGCTGCATCCAGCGGTGCAGCATCTTTTCCTGCAGCGGAATGTATACGCCTTCGTCCGGATTCCGTCCCGTCTCGCGCTCGTTATTGAACGGCCACATGAACGAATCGGCGAAGAAGACCCACGGGAAGCGCTTCGGATCGAGATAGTCCGCCATCATGGCGCGGTTCGCCACCGAACTCTCGATATTGATCTTGTCGAGAATCGAGTCGAAGTACGCCGTTCCGCTCAGCTGTTTCTTCAGCTCATTCTTCTTATCGATCAGCCACTTCGCGTGTTCGGGCGAGAAGTCGCTGTAGGGATATCCGAACAGAGCCTTCGCCGCCACCGCCAGTTCTGGATTGTCATCGCGCGTGCGCAGAGCCTCGCTGGCATTCGGCGGCGCAGCCATAGCGTCCACATCGGGATCGTCGGCAAATCCCGGATGCGCGTGATGATCGAACGCAGGAATCTTATCAATCTGCGGCAGCAGTCGTTGATAGATCTGCTGCACGTCGGGCCCGGGCAAAGGACGTGCCTGTCCCAGACAGAGGCTCGCACCCAAACCACAGAACAACGACAACCGCAAAACGAAAGATAGAAATTTCATCGGACACCCTTAGACACGAAGTAGAAACATGTGGCGACGGCCGCCTCGGCCATCCCGCCGAAGCGAAGCAAGGCGGAACCACCACGAAATCCGTAACGCTCACGAAAGCGCCGCTTCCCGGCTGTTAGTAAAACCGGGGATTCCCGCAATCACCGCCCAACCGCCGTTCCCTGCCACGCCGTCGATACTTTCTGAATGCGCTCGACTGCCTCTTGCAGAGTCGCCATCGACGAGGCGAACGAGAATCGGATGAAATCTTTTCCCGCCGCTCCGAACGCCGCTCCCGGAATCGCCGCCACGCCCGCTTCTTCCAGCAAAATCCGGCACAGCTCTTCGGCGGAGATGCCCGTCCCGGTGATATCGACCCAGGCATAGAACGCGCCGTCCGGCGGCAGGCAACGGAATCCGGGCACACGATTCAAATCGCGCGCGAATTGTTCCCGCCGCCGCGCATATTCGCCCACCATGCGCGGCGTGTTGCCCTCCCGGTCGCGCAGCGCGTCGATCGCCGCATACTGCGTGAATTCCGCGACGCAGGTATAGGTATTGACCACCATCATGGTCAGCGCCGCCACCACCTCCGGCGGCGCGACCGTATAACCCAAGCGCCATCCCGTCATCGCGAAGCTCTTCGAGAAGCCGTCGATAATCAACGTTCGCTCAGCCATGCCCGGATAGCGCAGCATGGAAAAATATTCACCGCCGTAAATAATGCGCGCATAAATCTCATCCGAGAGCACCCACAAATCGTGCTTGACGGAAAGTTTGGCGAGTTCGCGCTGCACCGCGTCCGTGTAAACCGTTCCCGTCGGATTGCCCGGCGAATTCGTCAGCAGCATGCGCGTGCGCGGCGTGATCTTCGCGGCGATTTCGTCAGGATCCGGCTGGAACTGGTTGCGCGCCGAAAGCGTGAACGGCACCGGCACCGCGCCCAAACCCAGTGTGATCGAGGCATATCCGGGAAAACCGGGGTCGGGATAAAGAACTTCGTCGCCCGCTTCAAGCAACACCATCATCGATTGAAAAAGAGCGATCTTGCATCCAGGAGCGACGACAACATTTTCCGCCGCCACCTCGATGCTGCGAGTGCGCGCCAAGTAGGCCGCAATCTCCTGCTTCAGCGCCGGCAGGCCCGCCATGGCGCAGTACCGGTCTTTCCCCTCGGCCAGCGCCTTCGCCGCCGAATCAATCACCGACTGTCCGGGATGGAAATCGGGCTCGCCCAGTTCAAGATGAATGATGGAGCGCCCCTGCGCTTCCAGTTCCTTAGCGTGCGCAAAAACAGACAGCGCGCCTTCCCCGCTCATCACCGACATTCGTGAAGCAATCGATCGCATGAAAATCCCTTCGAGCAGTGAGCGATGAGTTATGAGCGTTGAGCCAACCCGGCCGCATTTTGCTAATTGCTAATTGCTCACTGCTCACTGCTAATTGCTCACTGCTCACCGCTCACGCTCAGAATCCTTTATACATGCCCCCATCCACCAACACCGTCTGTCCGGTGATGTAAGATGCCCGTTCCGACGCCAGCCAGACGATCGCGTCGGCCAGTTCGCGCGGCTCGCCCAACCGCTTCAGCGGAGCGTCGGCGGCCCAGGCATCGAAAATTTCCTGCTCGCTTTTTCCCGTGGCCGACGACCGGGCCTTCGCCAATTCCTTCAGCCGATCCGTCGCCGTAAAACCCGGGCCGACGTTGTTCACCAGAATCCCATCTTTGCCGAACTCGTTCGCCAGACTTTTCACCAGCCCCACCACCCCGGCGCGCACCGCATTCGACAGCACCAGATCGGTCACCGGCTGCTTGGTGGTGATCGACGTAATGGTGACGATGCGTCCCCATTTCTTGCGCTGCATGTGCGGAATCACTTCGCGGCAGAAGTAGACCGTGCTCAGAAAGTTGGCGTCGATGGCCTTCTGCCAGTCTTCGAGCGAGGCCGCCAGAAATCCTTTTGCTGGAGGACCTCCAGCATTGGTGACACAAATATCGACGCCACCGAATTTCCCGGCGACGGCCGCCACAAAGCGGCCCACGGCGCCAGCGTCGGTCACGTCGAACGCCTGGGCGTAAACTTCCGCGCCATGCTGCTTTCTGATCTTTTCCGCGCCCGCCTCTAGCGCCTGCCGGTTGCGCGCGCACATGGCCACCTTGCAGCCTTCGGCGGCGAACGCCTCGGCCGTGGCCAGTCCCAATCCCTGGCTGGATGCGGCTACCAGGGCAACACGGTTCTTCAATCCCATATCCATAATTTGGTGAATGGGGAATTATAAACGCTACGCCCGCTCCAAGCCGCGGGGTCATCCTGAGCGGAGCCGCTTTTCAGGCGGAGCGAAGAGCCCTGCCCTGAGCGAGGCCGAAGGGATCTCCCTTGCATCCCCTGCGTCAGGAAAGCTCCGCCCCCGATGGCGCCACGCTTTCCCTTGCCCCCCCCAATCCTCGCAATTACTCTGGAAAGCGAGAGGCAGCCATGAAACGCAACCGCCGCCCGGAAACCGCCGCCGTCCACGGTGCATCGGACCTCGAAAAGAAAAACGCCCCCGTCGCCACGCCGATCTACCAGAACGTCCACCTTCGAGGTCACCGACAACGACGAGCAGATCCGCGTCACCAGCACCGACCGCTACTACACGCGCTGGGGCAATCCGACCATCACCGTCGCCGAGCAGACACTGGCCGCGCTCGAAGGCACCGAGGCCGCCCGCGTCTTCGCCTCCGGCATGGGAGCGATCACCACCACCATCCTCGCCCTGCTGAAAGCCGGCGACCACATCGTGGCGCAGCGCGACATCTATGGAGGAGTCACCAAATTCCTCTCCCAGTGGCTGCCCAAGCTGGGCATTGAAACCACCTTCGTCGACACCAACGATTACGAGCAGCACACGCGCGCTATCCGGCCGAATACGCGGATGCTTTATCTCGAGTCGCCAACCAATCCCGCGTTGCGCGTCGTCGACATGAAAAAGACCGCGGCGCTGGCCCGCCAGCACGGCCTCGCCAGCATGATCGACAGCACCTTCGGCACGCCCATCAACCAGCATCCCGCGGAATTCGGGATCGATCTGGTCATGCATTCCGGAACCAAATATCTCAGCGGCCACGCGGATCTAACCTGCGGCGTCGTCTGCGGTTCGCAGGAGCTGATGGACCGCCTCTGGGAGACGCGCACCACGCTGGGCAATTGCATGGACCCGCACGCGGCCTGGCTGCTGATCCGCGGGCTCAAGACGCTGGCGGTGCGGGTCGCGCGGCAGAACGAAAACGCCCTGCGCGTCGCGGAGTTCCTGGGGCAGCATGCAAAAGTCCGGCGCGTGCATTACCCATTCTTGAGCAGCCATCCGCAGCACGCCATCGCGCGCCAGCAGATGTCGGGCGGCGGCGGCATGGTCACCTTTGAAGTCGAGGGCACGGGCGAAGACGCGCGCCGCGTGAGCGAGGCCATGCGCCTGTTCACGCTGGCGACGAGCCTCGGCGGCGTCGAGTCACTGGTGTCGATCCCGGTGCTGACCTCGCACGCCATGATCTCCGCCGAGCAGCGCGCCAAGATGGGCGTGACCGAGCAGATGGTGCGGCTCTCGGTCGGGATCGAAAACGTGGACGACCAGATCGCCGACCTAGAGCACGCCCTCCAAGCCGTCGGCGCGCGCCAGACGGTCCCCGTGGGCTAGGGATCAGTGGTCGGTGGTCAGTGGTCGGTGGTCAGTTCTCCCAGGCTTGAGATCTGACAACTGAGAACTGGCAAGTCCCCGCTTCCCGAACTGCCAACAAAATGAACCCGGCCTCGTGAGGCCGGGTTTTTAATAACTCCACACCGCAGGCGTTAGAACAGGAACTTCAACGCCAGCTGCAGCACGCGCGATTCGTGCGTTCCGCCGGAGAACAGGAAGTTGTCCGGTCCGAGCGTGTTATTGCCCGAGCCGTTGATGTTCGCCGCGGAGCCCGCTTGCCCCGCGACCGGAACCCACTCCGTGTGATTGAAGATGTTGAATGCCTCGGCGCGGAATTCGAGCGCCGTGCTTTCCTTGATCGTGAAATGCTTGAAGAGCGCCATGTTGAAGTTGATGAAATCGGGATTGCGCAAGCTGTTTCTGCCCGAGTTTCCGAACGTGAGAGCCGTTGGCGTGTTGTACGCCGCCTGGTTGTAGTACTGACGCCCGTTAATATTCACCGGATGAGAGGCTGAGTTCGGATTGCCCACCAGATCCGCAAAAGCGGTGGTACCGACTCCGTTCCCTACTCCGGCGTTGTCGGAGCTGTAGAGCACGCTGAAGGGCGATCCGGTATTGAAGGTCATAATGCCGGAGTACTGCCAGCCTCCCAGCAGGTTGTGCGTCAGTCCTTTCCCTCTGAATACCGGAACATCCCAGATGTAACTCGCGTTCAGCACGTGCCGCTCGTCGAAGTTCGAGCTGGCACGGTTGGCCGCTGGATTGTAAGTATTCACGAAGCTTCCGTCATAGCGGTCGGACGAGTCGTCGATGGAATGGCTGTAGGTGTACGCCACATCCACTTCCATGCCGTGGGCGCTGCGGCGCAGCAGGAACTGCAAGGCGTTGTAGTTCGAAGCGGCCGCCGTCTGCAGGTTCGAGATGTCTCCGTAGCCTGGATACGGCCGGAAGGGATCGGCGCCAGCAGTGGAGCATCCCTCAGCAACGGCGAGGTTGACCGCCGGCCCATAGGGTATGCCGTTGGCTCCTACGTTATAACCAACCGCGACCCCGGTTGGCGTCGTAGCAGCCGTTGGCACGCCATAAATGTCAGCAGTGGCGGCGGGGCAATCGGTCGACGCTCCCTGGAACGTCTGGCCAGCCGTGAACGGGTTCGCGGAAGCTGCGACCGGATAGAGTTGGTTGAGATCGGTGACCCGGGTCAGGCGTGTGCCTTTGCTTCCCACGTAAGAAATCGTGGCCACCGTATCGCGCGCAATCTCGTGCTGCAGGTCCAAATGCCACTGTTGCACATACGGCCATTGCGCCTTGGTGGGGATGGCGTTTACGCTCAACGGGGCTTGAGTGGCTGCCGTTCCGCCGCCGATGTTCGAGTAGCCGACAATATTCAATTGCTGCGCCGCATAGGCGAGCGGCGGCGAATTCTCCAGCGATTCGGTGTTGGCCTCGTTGCCGTTGCCGTGCTCGAAGAAGATTCCATACCCGCCACGGATCGCGGTTTTGCCGTTTCCCTGAGGATCCCAGGCGAATCCAATGCGCGGCGCGGGATTGAACAAATGCCCGCTCATGCAACCGACTGGAACTCCCGGCGTCACGCCGCATTGCACGATTCCGTTTGGCAGATTGCCCACCGTCGGGGTGAGGTTGTTTATCGTCAGGTTGGTGACGTTGTCGGAGGGGTCGACGCTCGTCTGGCCCTGCACGTAATGCGCCGGATCGAAGTTAAAGGCCTGATGCTCTTTCTCACGATACGTCCCGAACAAACTGATTCGCAGGCCCAGGTTCAAGGTCAAGCGGTTAGTAATGCGCCAGTCGTCGTTGAAATACGGCTCCAGCATCTTGTAGCGGTTGTAGTACTTTACGGTCGTGTTCTGCTGGCCAAAGGCGTACATGTCTCCCAGCAAGAGATCGGCAAAAGGATTCCCGGTCGTGGTCGATGCCACGCTCGGATCGAACGTGATGTAACCGGGATACGATCCTGCTCCCAGCTCTCCACCGAGTTCGTTCTTCTGGACTGCCTGGAAGTACGCGCCCATCTGCAGATTGTGCTTGCCGACCAGTTTGCTCAAGTTGTCTCGGAAGCTGTAAGTCGGGTTGGAATTGTAAGGACCGTTGGGAACATAACCCGCGTCCTCTCCAAAGTTGCCATAAACACCGCCGGCATCCACCAGGTTGATACCCGGCATCACGCCGCGATCGGCACCCGGGAAAATTCCTCCGAACGTCGTGCCGGGTGGCCTCTGCCAAGCCCCAAGGTCGGTCAGGCTGATGTGGTCCGTCGTGTAGCTGAACACAAACTCGTTCAATAGCGTGGGCGAGAAAGTCGACGCCACGCGCGCCAGCAAGCTGATGCCCGGCCCGGTGAAGCTTGTCTGAATCGTCGGGAAGCTTCCCTGGTTCGTCCACAGCGGAATCTGATTGATCGTGCTCCACGAATCATGGATGTAATGGAAGCTAACTCGTTCGTTGTTGGTGATGTTGTGGTCGAGTCTCAACAACTCCTGCCGCCAGTTGGTCGGCTGGGAAGTGACATCGTAATAAAAGGCCTGCCCGGATTGGTTCACATTCCCGAAGTTGGCGCTAGGAATTAGCCCTAACAGCGCTTGTACATTCGGATCGGTCGATCCCCCGGTGGGCAGGATCTGGTTCAATCCATAGCCGCCGTTGCTCGCGGTATAGGGGTTGAATTGCGCCACGGACACCCCATTCACAGTAGTGGTTCCGGCGGCGACCCCGGGACAGTCCGGAAAGTAAGGATCTTGGCCAGTGGCCGGACTGGAGTCGGTCGTTTGGAACGGAGTATTTGTAGCCGGGCAAATGTCGCTGAAGTTGCCCTGCCGCTCCGCCGCGCTGGGAACCAACTGATCGAAGGTATAAGGCAGACGGTCTCGCCGCCACTCCTGCGACCAGAAGAAGAACGTCTTGCTCTTGCTCTCGTTGTAGACGTGCGGAATGTAGACCGGCCCGCCGATCGTGTATCCGAAATCGTTCTTGTGATACGCCGGCGCTACACCTCCCTGGTTCCAGGAGGGCGAGTTGAAAGCGTTGTTGCGCACGAACTCGTAGGCATCGCCATGGAACTTATTCGTTCCCGACTTGGTTTCAACTTCGATCGTGCCGGATCCGTTCTTGCCGTACTGCGCGCCGTAATTCGACGTCAGAACTTTGAATTCGCCAATGGCATCCACGCTGGGCGTCACGTTCAGCGTGCCGTTGCTGCCGTTATCCAGATTGTCGCCGCCGTCCAGTTCCCAGTTGTTGTACTCCACGCGGCCGCCGTTGACGCTGAACTGGTTGTTAGCCGTCACGCCCACGCCGCCTTCATCGGATCCCGTCTGGTTGCTCACGCCGGGAACCAGGGTGATGAGCTGCTTGAAGTCGCGTCCATTCAATTCGAGCTGGGTAATTTCCTTGCCGTTCACGGTGCCGCCCAGATCGGAGGACTGCGTCTGCACCTCGGCCACTTCCGAGCCCTGTACCACGACTTCGGTAGTGACCGCGCCCACTTGCATGGTCACGTTGAGGCGCGCCTTCTCGGCCACATCCAACTTCAGTGCCTTCGCCTGGTATTTCTTGAAGCCCTCGGCCACGACGCTCACGTCGTAGCTGCCGATGGGCAGCGTGGCGAAAAGATAGTCGCCGGCGCCGTTGGTGCTGACGGTGCGGGCCAGGCCACGTTCCGCGCTATTGATGGTCACTTGGGCATTGGCGATCGCCGCGCCGCTCGGATCGGTGACGGTGCCCGTGATCGAGGCCGTGTCCTGGGCCCAAGCCGCCCCGATGAGCGCCACAGCTAATAACATCGCAATCGAAAACACACGATAAGATTTCATGTTTACCTCTCCCATTTACGCGAAGCGTTTTCGCGCCAGTTCAACCGGCCTGGCCGCTCTTTGCCCTAGCCATTGCGGCTCGAATGGTGTTGAGACACAGGCGTCCGTCTGGATTGAGACCCGGAACGGAGTTATTAAATCGTATGAATAGTGCGTTTATATGAGGACGACTGTCAAGAAAAAAGCGTAGTTTCACCTTGCCGGGAGGCTTCCCGCCTTCGGGTTCGGGATTCATCCTGCAAGATCAGCCCAGGTTGCGGGTCGATTCCCGCACCACTAACTCCGGAGCGACCTTGCGGTGAGTAGGGCAGCATTCCCGTTTTTCCAGCACCGCATTGATGCCGTCCAGCACAATGCCGACCGCCGACGTGCCCATGGCTTCCATCGGCTGCCGGACGGTGGTCAGCGAGGGGCTATAAATCGCCGAGGTGGAAACATCGTCGAAGCCGATCACCGAGCATTGCTCGGGCACGCGGATTCCCGCTTTGTTCAGCGCCCGGATCGCGCCGAACGCGCTCATGTCATCGAACGCCAGCAGCGCGGTGAACGGGCGCTTCTGCCGCACCAGATCTTCGGTCAGCTTGTATCCCGACTCGAAACTGGAAATCGGATCGCGCGACTCGGGCAGATCCATCACCAGTCGCGCATCGAGCTCCAGGCCGCATTGCTTGGCGCAACCCCGGATGCCGCGCCAACGCGGCGAACTATCCGTCAGCGCCTTGGGCCCGCGGATGAAAGCGATTTTGCGATGTCCCAGCGAGTGCAGGTGTTCGAGAGCGATGTAGCCCCCGACTTCGTTATCCACAATCACCGAACTGATCGAATCGTTTTTCAGTTCGCACCCGATCATCGCCGTGGGAATGCTGCTCTTCTCCAGATCGGCCAGCAGGTTGATATCGAGAAACAGCCAGTTGGCCAGCACGATCAGCGCCTCGATGCGCCGGTCGAGCAACATCTCCAGATAGCGCTCAAAGCGGCTGCGCTCGTTGTGCACATCGGTCAGAATCGGCAAATAGGACGATTGGTACAGCGTGTTCTCGATGCCGCGCAAAATCAGCGTGCAGAACGGGTCGGTCATGTCGAACACCATGACTCCCACCGTATGGCTGCGCTTGCTGCGCAAGGAGCGGGCGAACTGGTTAGGACGGTATCCCAGTTTCTGGGCCGCGCGTTCAATTCGTTTTTTGGTGACGGCAGGGATGTAGCGCGCCAGCGGCGCGTTGTTCAAAACGATCGACACCGTGGTCGAGGAAAACCCGCTTTCCTTCGCCACGTCCCGAATAGTTACCATGACAAGAGCCTTGCCTAGGACCCCCGAGCGCCGCGGCAGCATTCGCAATGAATCTGCACCGCAATTCACGACGAATGCTGGCCACAAACTACAGCCCAGAGTAATACGGATGTCAAGCGCGCCCCTCAAATGGGTGGAGCGGGCACTCCTGCCCGCTTGCCTGCAGCACCACAAAACCAGCGGGCAGGAGTGACCGCGATCCAGCGCCAACCGCGTTTCCGCAACCATCGACGATTCCCGGTGGTACACTGGCCGCGGCCGCAAGTTTTCCTTCAATACCAACGCAATTTTGCCGTTCCGGCAGGAGGTAAAATTCATGAAACGCTTTTTGCAAGTTGTGGCCATCATCATCGGAGTGCTGATCGTTGTCGCCATCGCACTTCCCTTCCTCATCAACGCCAACACCTTCAAGCCCAGGCTCGAGTCGGAATTAACCGGCGCTCTGGGCCGGCAGGTAACGGTGGGCAACCTATCGCTCTCGCTGTTCTCCGGCGGCGTGGCGGCTGACAATATTGCCATCGCCGACGACCCGCAATTCAGCACCACTCCGTTTGTGCAGGCCAAGTCGCTGAAGGTGGGTGTAGAATTGATTCCCCTGATTTTTTCGCGGACTCTCAACGTCACCGAAGTCACCTTGAACGAGCCCCAGATCAGCCTGGTGAAATCGGCCAATGGCGAGAAATGGAATTTCTCCAGTCTCGGAGCCACGCCCCCTTCGGCCGCCGCTCCCGCTTCCGAAGCCGCGCCCGGCGCCGCTTCCAAACCTGTGTCTTCGCCGTCGACGGCGCCCTCCGCGAAACCCACCCCGGCCAATCCCACGAACGCGGAGCCGTCCAGCGCGTCCCCAGCGGCCCAGCCGAATCTTTCGGTCGCCAAGTTGAACGTGAATGGCGGGCGGGTAACGGTGTCGCAGACGGATTCCACGCAGAAACAACGCGTTTATAGCGCGGTTAATATCACAGTAACAAACTTCTCCTTCAATTCATCCTTCCCGTTCGAGATGACGGCCCAGACGCCCGCCGGTGGAACCTTGAAACTGACGGGGAATGCCGGTCCCATCAACGCCGGCAACGCGGCTCAAACTCCGCTCAACGCCAAAATCAGTATTCAGAAAATGAACCTGGCAGCCTCGGGATTTATCGATCCCGCTGCGGGCATTGCCGGCATCGCCGATCTCGACGGCACTCTCGCTTCCGATGGCCACCAGGCGAAACTCAACGGCACCTTGAAAGCCGTGAATTTACAGGTTGTGCAGAAGGGATCGCCCGCGGGTCAACCCGTCAACGTCACCTTCGCCGTGGTGCACGATCTGGTGAAGCAAAACGGAAACCTCACCCAGGGCGATGTTGCCATGGGCAAGGCCGTGGCCCACTTGACCGGCACTTACGACGCCCACGGCAAGGTCACGACCGTGAATCTGAAACTCAACGGCCAGAATATGCCGGTCGACGATCTGGAAGCCATGCTTCCGGCCGTCGGCGTCATATTACCTCCCAAGGCAACACTCAAGGGCGGCGATCTGAACACGACCATGGCGAGCAGCGGTCCGGTTAACGCCTTAGTTACCGTTGGATCGGTGCGCCTGCAGAATTCCACCCTGGCCAATTTCAACCTGGGATCGAAACTGTCGGCCATCTCCGCGCTTTCCGGCAAAAACACCGGCAATGACACCACGATCCAGAATTTCAGTTCTGACGTGAAAATGTCGCCGCAAGGCACAGCCGCCACCAACATCAACCTCAATGTCCCCGCGATCGGAGTGCTGACCGGCGACGGCACCGTCAGCCCGTCCAACGAACTCGCTTTCAAGATGAAGGCGCAGGTCGCCGGCTTGACTGTTCCGTTCGGCGTCCAGGGCACAACCTCCGATCCCAAGTTCACTCCTGACGTGAAGGGAATGGCCACCGGCATGTTGCAAAACATTCTTTCCAACAAAGGCAATACCAACCAGCAAAATCCCATCAACAACGTGATGGGATTGTTCAAGAAGAAGCAGTAGCGGATAAAGGATTTGTCATGCTGAGCAGAGAAGGAGTAGCGCGCGAAGCGCTACTCCTTCGTAGTCGAAGCATCCCTACCCGGAGCACGATCTCGCGGTAGGGATGCTTCGACTCCACCGCGAGATCGCTATGCGATCTCACGGTTCCGCTCAGCATGACAGGGTTTCAGAATCCGCCAAGATCCGTGCCAATATTTTCGTGCCCACTGATCGCTGCCCGCTCACGGATCTCCACGGATACATCAGGATCTCTCTTAGCATTTGTCATGCTGAGCGCAGAAGGAGTAGCGCGCGAAGCGCTACTCCTTCGTAGTCGAAGCATCCCTACCCGGAGCACGATCTCGCGGTAGGGATGCTTCGACTCCACCGTGAGATCGCTATGCGATCTCACGGTTCCGCTCAGCATGACAGGCGTCACGATCCGTGCAGATCCGTGATGATCCGTGGCCAGAATTTTTGGGCCCACAATGCCGATGACGCCGGTCCCATTCCTATTTACTATCAGGAATATTCATTTTAGTATTGCGAAATCATGGCGGGCGTCTCCACCACCATCTCCGAAGGCCTGAGCCGTTACTCGATCGGCGAAAAGTTGCGCACTCTGCGCCTGCGCAAAAGCATGGGCCTGGTGGAACTCGGCAGGCACACCGGGCTCTCCGCCGCTTTGCTTTCGAAATTGGAAAGGGGAAAGTTGTTTCCCACTCTGCCCACACTATTGCGCATCGCCCTGGTATTCGGGGTGGGACTGGAGTATTTCTTTACCGACGAACGCAAGCGCCGCGTGGTCGCGCTGTCTCGTCGCGAAGAACGCGTCCGCCTTCCCGAACGTCCCGGCGCGCAAGACGTGCCCTACCTCTTCGAATGCCTCGATTACCGCGCCACCGAGCGCCAATTGAGCGCCTTCTATGCGGAATTCCACGACATCCCCGTGGAAAAACTCAAGCACCAGCATGCCGGAATCGAATTCCTCTTCCTGATCAAGGGATCGCTCACCCTGAAGATCGGCAGCGAAGAATTTCCGCTCGAAGCCGAAGACGCCATTTACTTCGATTCCGCGGTGCAGCACAGCTACCGCCGCCGGGGTTCCAAGCTCTGCACCGGAGTAATCGTTACCGTCCCCTAAATCACCACCCGAGAGGTCCGGAACTCTTAGGATCTAGCACTCCGATTAATCTCAAAATACTGTTGGACTACTCGTGTGGGCTGCGCATTGGGGGGCCGGCGCGTGGTACCTGAATTGCTACCAAGAGCTTCATTGACAAGGGCTTTCGGGCATTCCATACTCGCGCTGATCACTACACACAAAGGCAACCTGGCTGACTCGGGTCCCGGGACGCGTGGTTCCAGCGCTATACGCCTCCCCTCCGAGTCGATTTTCGCCCAATCGTGTTACAGGATGTCGTCACAGGAGGAGCTTCGTGTCTAAGTCTTCGTCTTCAAGATCAACCATGTGGAAACCTATTGTGTCGGTCGTGGCCACGCTCAGTGTGGCTGTGCTGGCTTTCGCCGGAGTGACTCATCTCCGCCATCAACGGGCAACCGTTCCGCAGCTGGCAGCGAGTGCGCCGGCACCGGCCCGCGCCGAGCATTCGAGCAGAGTGCGCAGCAATTTCGGAGCGCTCCCGCTGGCCTTCGAAGCCAATCAGGGACAGACCGATCCGCAGGTGAAATACATGGCGCGCGGCAGCGGCTACACCGTCTTCCTCACTCCGAATGACACCGTCTTCGCGCTCCATTCCTCCACGCCTGCCTCGGAGCCCGCAGCGCCCACGACGAATGTCGCGGATCGCTTCCACGCGCGTCTCGCGCAGAAGCAGATCACCGCTTCCATTTCCATGAAGCTGGCGGGAGGAAATCCGCAGCCCCAGATCGCCGCCCAGAACGAACTTCCCGGCCACAGCAATTACTTCATCGGCCGCGATCCCAGCCAGTGGCAGACCGGCGTGAAGCAGTACTCGCGCGTTTCTTATCGCGACGTTTATCCCGGCGTCGACATGGCTTTCCACGGCCAGCAGCGCCAGTTGGAATTTGATTTCATCGTCGCTCCCGGCGCCAGCGCCGCGCCCATCGGCTTCGATGTCTCGGGAGCCAGGAAGATTTCGACCGACGCGGACGGAAATCTCGTGCTCGCGTCGAAAGCCGGAAACGTGCTCCTGCACAAGCCGATTGCCTACCAGGAAAAAAACAACACGCGTGAACCGGTCGATGCCGGCTTCGTAATGCAGGCCAACAACAAGATCGGCTTCACGCTAGGAAATTATGATCGCAGCCGCGAGCTGGTGATCGACCCCAGCGTCACCTACGCCACCTTTCTGGGCGGAACCGCCGACGATGAAGCCTACGCCATTGCGATCGACAGCAGCGGAGCTGCGTATGTGACCGGAGAAACGGCGTCCACCAACTTTCCCACCACCTCGGGGGCTCCATACAAAATATATCAACTCAACATCGACGCGTTCGTGAGCAAGATTTCCGCCGACGGAACCACGCTCGAATACTCCACCTACTTGGGCGGCAGCGGAGCCGATTCCGGAAACGCGATTGCCGTCGATGCTTCGGGCAATGCGTATGTGGCGGGCGGAACGAATTCCACCAACTTCCCCGTCACCTCTGGCGTCGTCCAAAATACTCTCCAAGTGGGATTCGACGCGTTTGTTAGCGAACTCAACTCCACCGGCGGCGCTCTCACGTTCTCTACCTATTTGGGCGGAAATGGCGATGACGTCGCCCTCGGCATCGCCGTCGATACTTCCGGCGTTTACGTGGTTGGGTCCACGGCATCCACTAATTTCCCCGATACCACCTCCGGCTTCCAGACCGCGATCAGCGGAACTTCCAACGGGTTCGTCACCAAACTGAATAGCTCCGGAAGCGCATTCGTCTATTCCAGTTACCTGGGCGGGGGCTCGAATGACGTTGCCAATGCCGTTGCGGTCGATTCTTCAAATCAGGCCTATGTGACCGGCGCAACCGTAAATGCCAGTGGCACCTTCCCGCTCAAGAATCCTCTGCAGCCGCAGTGCGGCGGCACCGCCAGCGGCTGCAGCGGCCTCTATGATGCTTTTGTCACCGTGGTAGACAAGGCCGGATCGGGCCTGGTCTACTCTAGCTTCCTCGGCGGCACGGGGATCGATCAGGGTCTCGGCATCGCGGTCGACAGCTCCGGCGACGCCTATATCACCGGCTTGACGCAGAGCACAAACTTTCCTGTGAAAAACGCCCTGTACGGCACCTTCGCCGGCACCACCCAGGACGCTTTCGTCTCTGAATTCAACATCACCTCGACTGGCGCCACCGCGGTCTATTCCACCTACCTTGGCGGCTCAGTCTCGCAGGCCGGAACCGGCATTGCGGTCGACAGCAACAAAAATGCCTACGTAACCGGGCAAACCAACTCCACCAACTTCCCGACTGCCAGCCCCACTCAAACGAACATCGGAGGCGGGAAGGACGCCTTTGTCAGCGAGATTGCTGCTGGGGGTGGTTCCCTGGTCTTCTCTACCTTTCTGGGCGGCTCGCAGGACGAAAACGTGCCGACCAACGGAACCGCGACTGGCGCCATTGCCGTCGACAGTGCCGGCGCCAATATCTACGTGGCGGGCGACACGGCTTCGTCAACTTTTCCAGTGACGGGGTCTGCCGTACAAGGAACCTATGGCGGCAACGAGGATGCCTTCGTCGCGAAATACGCAACGGGAGGGACCAGCGGCGGCAGCTTCACCATCGCTAACGGCGCGCTCTCCAACCCCTCGGGGAGTCCGGGAGTCCTGGCGAATGCGACCATCACCGTAAACTCTAGCGGCGGCTTCACCTCGGCCGTAACCCTGGCCTGCGCGGTTTCGCCCGTGGTCACGAATGGACCGACCTGCGGCTTCACTGGAAGCCCGGTCACTCCGCCCGCCAACGGCAGCGGGACGGCAACGCTGAACGTGGCCACCACGGCCGCCAGCGCCCGCCTCACTCCTCCGGCGAACGGGCGCTCAGGCATGCTCTACGCCATGATCCTGCCGGTCTTCGGATTGTCCGTGGTCGGCGCTGGTTTCGGACCTTCCGGTTCACGCCGCAGAAAATTGTTCGGCTTCATCCTGCTGGGCGTGGTCCTCACCGGCTTGCTGATCCTGCCTGCTTGCAGCAGCAGTAGCAGCAGTGGTGGCGGAGGAGGTGGAACGCCCGCCAACACGTACACCATCACGGTCACCGGTTCCGGCGGAGGAGCGGTAGCCACCGGCTCGCCCGCGTTGACCCTCACCGTCAACTAAACTTGCCGTTCAAATTGAAAGCCGCCTTCCAAGGAAGGCGGCTTTCTTCTTTCCCTCGTCCTTCCGACGCGCGAGCCTAACTCCATCCTTTGTCATTCCGACGCCCGAGCGCAGCGAGACAGGAGGAATCCCTTCCTCCTCTCCGACGCCCGACCGTAGTCATTCCGACGCGCGAGCGCAGCGAGACAGGAGGAATCTGCTTTCTTGCCGGCGGCCCATCAGGTTTGTATCAGGGCATCGCTTTAGCGATGCCGCACGAACAGGAATAGGACCGGCTTTTAGCCGCTGGGCCCTAGGCTGCGCTGGCAGCGGCTAAAAGCCGGTCCTATTGCTCGCGCTTTGGCACGCCTGAAGGCATGCCCTGATACAAATCTTTTCAAACTGCACCACACCACCGCCGGGCTTTTCCAATCGCAGGAATGGTAGTATGGATGATTCCGCGCCAATGATTCGCGAAATGGTGCGGCCTGTGCTCCGCCGCCGCGTCTTACGATAAAATGAGCGCGAGACTTCAGCCCGCACGGGCAGCTTTTTCGCGGTCCCAGGAATCGAAGGAACTTGAACTGATATCCGCTCATGTTGAAATCCAAACCGTCTGAATTCAAATGGAAGTTCTGGACTGGGCAAGCCGTCCTGCCCCTGCTGTGCCTGCTGTTCTGCGCTGCGGCGTTGCCGGCCTATGCGGCCACGGATTTCACGGTCACCACGCTCGCTTTGGATCCCAACGCGGTGGTGCCGGGCGAGGTCTCCTCGACCAACATCAGTGTGGCAACCCCCACGCCCGGCGGCACCTTCAGCAGTCCCGTCAGCCTGACCTGCACCGTGACCCCTTCCGTGCCGATTACCAGCCAGTATTTCCCGGTCTGCACGGTCAGTCCTCTATCGCTGACCGCTCCCGGAGGCGCTAGCGCGACGATCACCACCGTGGCGCCCACCCCGACCACCACGGGCACGCCCACCATCGCCTACAACATTACGATCACCGGCACGGATGCCTCCGGCTCCGTGACAACGCAGCCGCTCACGTTGACCGTGCTTTCCGTGGTGCCGCAGTACACCATCTCGGTACAAACCGCGCTGCAGCCAACCAGCGTGCCCGCAGGCAGTGGCTCCGAGGGCATCATCAGCATCAACCCCTCGAACGGCTACCGCACCCCGACCGGTGGATATATCACGCTCTATTGCAGTACGATCACCCCGCTGGTGACCATCGCTCCGGTGTGTTCGTTCAATTACAATGGCCAGCCTGGAGTGGTTATCAGCGGCACCGGTTCGGCAACGGCGAACATAACCATCCAGACGACTGGCAACTTCACCACCGCGGCGCACACTCCTTCCAGGGATCTTCCGCGCGCGCTCTGGTTGTCTCTTCCGCTGATGGGGCTGGTCTCACTGGGCGCGGCCCTGGGCGGCAGGAAATCGAGAAAGGCGTGGGGCATTCTTGCCCTTTTTATCTTAAGCGGCTCTTTGCTGCTTCTGGGCTCTTGCGCCAAAGCCAACAGCAACCTTCCGACTTCGACTCCGAATGGCGTCACTCCCGCCAACACCTATATCTTCACGCTGGTTGGCGTCGACACCAACGGAGTCGGTTCCAGCAACACTGGAGGCAGCACCAGCCCGACTGTCACCCTCACGGTGACTGCGCCAAACCCGTAGCGCGCCATGCTTTCTCGCACGCGGCGGATCCTGCCGGGCGTGGCGCTGGTTTTCGTCGCCCCTTTCCTGCTCTGCCCGCACATTGGCCGCGCGGCTTCTCCCACGGACAAAAATAAAATTCCCGCCGTGCGCTGGGACGAAACTCATCCTGGCTGCACCTTCTCGCGCGGCGACGATGGCAAATACCGCTACGGGCTCTGGTCCGGCGATGTGGCCATCACCATGGCCGTCGACTCCCAGGAACTGGGAAAAGTGCATCGCCGCCACGAGCAGTTTTTCGGCGTGCTGCTGACCATTCATTATCGCGGGCAGGGATCGCTCGATCTCTCGACCACCAACATCACTCTGGAGTTCCTGAAACATTTTCAGGTGATCCAGACCTCGCTCGATCCCGATGACTTCTCCGCCAAAGTGCAGAGCGATGCCGACGCTTTGAACGATCAGATCGCGCATGAAGTGGAAAAACATCCCGAGGAAAAAGAGCAGAAGGAAGCCTACATGCGGGCGTTTCTGAAGGATTCGGCCGAACTGACGGAATTCGTGGGCAAGAACAGTCTGCGCCCCACCACGCTCAACCCGGGCAATCCCGAGACCAGCGGATGGGTGCTGTTCAGCACGCAAAGCAAGTGGATCAATGGATGGAAAAAGCAGGAAGAATTCCTCCTGCGGATTCCGCTGGAAGGCAAGGTCTTCGAATTCCCCTTCAAGCTGCCGCCAGAGCCGGGAGAAGTGATCCTGCGCAAACGCGAGTAAGCGGGTTGAACCGGGGGCGAGGCTACGATGCCGCGCGCCGCGTCTGCCGCTCGATCTCCGCCGCCTGGTGCATCAACACATCGCGCAGCGAAACCAGTCCCTTCAATTCCTTTCCCTCCACGATCGGCAGGTGACGGAATCCGAACTCCCGCATGATGAACAGGCATTCTTCAATGCTCTCGTCGGCGGCGACCGCGCGCGGGTTGGCCGTCATCACTTCGGAAACCGCGGTGGTGCCGGGCGTGCGCCCGACCGCGACCACGCGGTTCATGATGTCGCGCTCCGAGAAAATCCCGACAAGATCGCCATTGCGCAGCACCGGGACGGCGCCCACGTTGTGCTCCATCATGTAGCGCGCGGCTTCCAGAACGCTGCGGGTGGATTCGACAGAATAAAGTCTGCGGTCTTTGATGAGGTCGCGGAGGGTCTTCATGAGAAATGCTCCTTGAGACGAGCGGCACTGCGGACTCGAAACCGGCCCCCACGGCCGGCCTACTGCGGGTTGGGCATTACTTTATCACAGGCGCAGGATCTTCACAGCGCAGATCGGAGCAGCGAAGGACGCGCCTCAGTGCAGCACCAGGTGATGCTCTTCTTCGCGAGCCTTTTCTTCCTCGGGTTCCAGCCAATCCTGCGGAATATCTGAGCTGACCAGCACCGGCGCGGGCTTCGCAGCCGGCTTAGCAGCGGGCTTGGGCTTGAAATACTGCAGCACCGGCAGGAATGGAATCATCAGCAAGAACACGACGCCCATCACCCAGAACGCCTCCACAAACGCCAGCATGGCGGCGTGCTGCTGCACCAGGCCGTACACCGCCGCATACGCTTTGCGCGAGGCCGTAACCGGATCGACGCCGTGCAGGAAAAAATTCTCCTTCATCCCTTGCAGCATCCTGTAAGTCTGCCCGCTGCCCGCCCGGACGTTGGCGATCAGGTGATTCTGATGCACCTGGCTGCGCCGCGCCAGGAACGTGGTCATGGTGGCGATGCCCACGCTGCCGCCGATATTGCGCATCAGATTGAAGATGCTGGTGGCATTGCCCATCTTTTCCGGCGAAATGCGCGACATGGCTAGCGCCATCAGCGGAATGAACAGAAAACTCAGCGCCACGCCCTGCAACACCTGCGGCCAGAAAATGTCCCAGAAGCCCGCATTCAGATTCAGCCCGGAGAGCTGAAACATGGTGACCGAGCCCAGCCCGAAGCCGACCAGCAGCAGCCGACGCGGATCGGTCTTGGTGGTCAGATGCCCGGCCAACGGCGTAAACAGCAACGCTCCCACGCCCCGCGGAGACAGCGCGAGGCCCGAGTTATACGCGGGATATCCCATCAGCGTTTGCAAATAGAGCGGCAGCAAGACCAGGCTGGCGTAGAGAACGAATCCCAGCATGCTGATTAGAAACACTCCCGAACTGAACGAGCGGTTGGTGAGCACGCGCAGATCGACGACCGGATGATCCGTCATCAGCTCGCGAATCACCAGCGCCACCAGCCCGAACACGCAGAGCCCGGCGAAGGTCTGAATGTACTGCGACGAAAACCAATCTTTGCGCTGCCCCGTATCGAGCAGCACCTGCAACGATCCGATGCCCAGCGCCAGAAATCCAATTCCCCAAAGATCGACGCGTCCGTTGCCGCGCTTCACATAATGCGGATCGAACACGAAGCGGTTCATCAGGAAAAGCGAGAGCACGCCCACCGGCAGGTTGAGATAAAAAATCCAGCGCCAGCTGTAATTGTCGGTGATCCATCCGCCAAGCGTGGGCCCCAGAATCGGCGCCAGCAAAATGCCCAGGCCAAACGCCGCCATGGCATGGCCGTGCCGCTCTTTGGGAAAGGTTTCGAGCAGGATCGCCTGCGCCAGAGGCTGCAGTCCGCCGCCGGTCAGCCCTTGCAGCACGCGGAAAATGATCAGTTGCGACAGCGATGTCGCCATGCCGCAGCACAACGACGTGAGAGTAAATCCGGCGACACAAGTCAGCAGCAGCCGCTTGCGTCCGAATCGATTGGCCAGCCATCCCGAAATCGGCAGCACGATCGCATTCGAGACCAGGTAGGACGTGACCACCCACGTCCCTTCTTCATTGGTCGCGGCCAGATTGCCGGCGATGTGCGGGATCGAAACGTTGACGACCGTGGTATCGAGCACTTCCATGAAGGTCGCCAGCATCACCGAACAGGTGACGACCCACGGATTTACGCCGCGTTGTGGATAGGCATCCACCGCGAACCGCTCAAACGGGAAAATTCAGATTGCCAACTGTTTACTCTAGGGCAGGAGCGGCGCCCCGACTGTGATACAGGTCACGCCAGCCTGTGAGGAAATGTAATGTAGGGGGGACGCAGCCTGCCCTGAGCGGAGTCGAAGGGTCCGCCCCCGCGCGAAGCGCGGCCACGACCCCGTCCGTCTCGTGAGAATCTACCGGGTTCTACCCATTCACTGCAGGTGGTTAATATGCACCGAGCTGGCATCGGCGGTGCTGGCATCGGCTCGCGGCATCATCGATACCACAAAATATTCCCGCTCCTTGCTGTCGAAGCCTTCCACCATCAGCAGCAGCTTGTCCTTCTGCAGGCGAAACTGCGCGTACTCGCCGATCGGCAGCAGCTCCGGATGCTTCTCATCGCGCGGCCGAATGCGGATCATCACGCGCTCGGTTTGCAGCACATACTCCTGGCAAAGAACTTCCTGCGTCTTCTTGTGGCCGGAGTCGGTGCCTAGCATTTCTCCCGCGAGGCTTTGGGAATCTTTCTCGGCCATGCCGCACGAAACCGAATCCATCTGCACAAGTTTGCCCGTCAGGTAAGCCTTGGGATCTTTGGCGAAGGCCGTCGCAGCCAGCGCCAGAACAACGCACAACGTCAGCTTGGAACGCATCATCAGATTCCCCCCGAGATTTAGGCGAACCCCCAGTTCAGTCCTGAGGCGGAAAGCCTCGGATTGGAATATTTTTCCTGAGCGGGAAACGAGATTACAGGTCTCGGAAGTAACTGCTCGGAAGTTACAGACCTTAGCGCTCGGCGAGCATTTCGAGGGCTTCAAAGAATGCGGGATAGGAAATCGCGGCCGATTCGGCGCCGCGGATCAACGTCTCTCCTTCGGCGCGCAGAGCGGCCACGGCAAAGGCCATCGCGATGCGGTGATCGTTGAGCGAATCGAGCTCCGTGCCGCGCAGGCTCTGGCCCCCGGGAATCTTCATTCCGTCTTCGAACTCTTCGACCTCGGCGCCCATCAGGCGCAGGTTCGCGGCCACAGCTTTAATTCGGTCCGATTCTTTTACGCGCAATTCCTTGGCGTCGCGCACTTCGATTCCCTGCTCGGAAAACGGAGCGATCGCCGCCAGCACTGGGATCTCGTCAATGAGCGCCGCCGAATCGGCTCCGGCGAGTTTCGTTCCCTTCAACTTCGCGCCCTCTACCTGCAGCGATCCCACCAGCTCGCCGTGAATTTCTTCCAGTTGCGTGACCGAGATGCGCAGTCCCATCTGCATGAGAATGTCGAGCAAGCGGGCGCGCGTGGGATTCATCAGCAGGTTGGGAAGCGTGAGTTCGGAGCCGGGGAACAATCCGGCGGCGCACAAGAAAAACGCTGCGCTCGAAAGATCGCCCGGAATGCGCGCCTCGATGCCGCGCAGGCGCTGTCCGCCGCGAATGCGCGCTTCGCTGCCTGCGCCGATATTTTTCCGCTCTACATGGCCACCGAAAGCGCGCAACGCCACTTCCGTATGATCGCGAGTGCGCAGCGGTTCCTCGACGCGGGTTTCGCCGTCGGCGTAAAGTCCGGCAAACAGCAGACACGATTTCACCTGCGCGCTCGCCACGGGCATTTTGTAGTCGATGGCTTGGAGCGCTCCGCCGGTGATGCGCAGCGGCGGCTTGCCTTGCTGCGAGTTGATGCGCGCGCCCATCTTCGAAAGCGGTTGGATCACGCGTTCCATGGGACGCCGCGAGAGCGATTCATCGCCCACCATTTCGCTGGTGAACGGCTGCCCGGCGACGATGCCGCTCAGCATCCGCATGGTCGAGCCGGAGTTGCCGCAGTCGAGTGGAATCGATGGAGCCGCCAGCGTTTGGCCACGGCCTTCGACCTCGATCTCGCCGTCGCTGTTGCGCTTCCAGGAAACGCCCAGCGCGCGCATGCAGGCGAGCGTGCTGGCGCAATCCGCCCCGGTCGAATAATTGCGCAGGCGCGACGCTCCCTCCGCGATTCCCGCCAGCATGCCGTAACGGTGCGAAATCGATTTGTCGCCGGGCAACGTAACACTGCCGCGAATATTGCGCGCCGGACGAATTACAACCTGAGACTGGGACTGAACGTTCATGTTGAATTAAATATAGCGGTTCAAAGGTGGAGCGGGCACTCCTGCCCGCTGGTTCTTGCCGATGGCGGCAAAGCGGGCATGAGTGCCCGCTCCACACGATCTTTTAGGCCGGCGTTTTCGCCTGTGCAGCCTCTCTCAGAATTTCGGCGGGGACTTCTCTCATGCTCACGCCAAACTCGAACATGGGAGTTTCGACGCCGCGTCCCCAGCGCGCCATTTCCCAGTGGGCGCGCACGAACTTCACGTCAGGATGCGCGGTCAGATTGAGCAGCAGCGGCGCCTTTTCGCAATAAAACTTCTGTGGAAACGCCGCGATCGATTTCGCGCTCCACGTGGCGCCGTCGGCTGAGCCGAAGATGCTGATGTCGAGCGATTCCTGTTCGATGATTTTCGTGATGGCCAGCGTCACCAGGAACACGCGAATGGTGGCGCCGCTCACATCCACGGCGGGCCCGTCTCCTTTGGTGCTGGCGGTCGTGCCGGCGGGAACCAGATTGATTTCAGCGATAGCAGTGGTCATTGCGAAGTGATTCTAACAAATTCGGAGAACATGGCGGAGGGCCATCTCTGCGGTGGGTGCCCCGTCCTTGCGTTTTTTGTTCAGTCCCCGGACATCCTTTACACACTGTCCCCGGACATCCTTTACACTCCGGCGCGTGCGAAGCACGCACCGGGGTGGCAAGAAAGATGGCCTGGAAGACGATGGATGTTCACGAGCAGCGGGTCCGGTTTGTGGTGGAGGCTAGGCAGAAGGTGCGGCCGTTTAGTGCACTGTGTGCCGCGTACGAGATTTCGCGGCCGACAGGATACCTGTGGCTGCGGCGTTACGACGAGTCCGGGGTGCGGGGTATTGCGGAACAGAGTCGCAAGCCGCACTTCAGCCCCCGCCGCACCGACGCCCAGCTGGAGGAGCGCGTGGTCGAGGTACGCTTGCGCTATCCCGACTGGGGGGCGCGGAAGTTGCGCGTCCTGTTGGCGCGGGAGGTGTGGATTTACCGCGCAACACCATCCATCGCATTCTGCTGCGTCACGGCCTGGTGCGCGAGGAGGAACGGCGCAGCCCGGCGACGCAGCGTTTTGAGCGGGCTCAGCCCAACGAACTGTGGCAGATGGACTTCAAAGGTCCCAAGGGATGGCCGCACCCGGTGGGACCGCTGTCGGTGCTGGACGATCATAGCCGCTATCTGATCACTCTGGCGGACAACGGCAGCACGCACGGCACCCCGGTGCGCGAGCAGTTGGAAGAAGCCTTTCAGCGCTGCGGGGTTCCGCAAGGGATGTTGATGGATCACGGCACGCCGTGGTGGAGTCAGAAGTCGCCGTCCGGACAAACTCATCTGTCGCTGTGGCTGATGCGGCAAGGAATCCGGCTGCATTGGAGCGGCCTTCGACATCCGCAAACCCAGGGCAAGGTAGAACGTTTCCACGGATCGCTGCAGCGCGCTCTGCAACGGCGTGGTTGGCCGCGAGAGCAGACGCAAGCTTGGCTGGACGCTTATCGCTGAGAACACAACCATGTGCGTCCACACGAAGCGCTGGGGATGCAGACGCCGGCCACGTTTTGGCGGCCCAGTCCGCGGCGCTACGATCCACATCCGCCGCGCTGGGAATATCCGTCCGGCGCCTGGGTTTTGAAACTCGACTGCCATGGACAGGCGGAGATACAGGGGCGCAAATGGAAAGTCAGTAAAGCCCTCTCCGGGGAGCGAGTACAAGTGGTGCAGGTCGAACACCGGATGTTGGTGTTCTACTGCACGACCTTGATCCGGGAACTCGACTCGGGGAACCAGCGCTCGACGATCGTCGAGCGCTGGTTCCCTGAGTCGCCCGAACACCGAAAACTGTAAAGGATGTCTCGGGACGTAATGTAAAGGATGTATTGGGACTAGACAAAAGTCCGCGAAGGACGGGGCACCCTTTGTGTTGCTGATTCGAGCGAGATCACAAGCTAGATTCGTAAGTTATTGAGTCTTGGTGTAAGTCGTTGAACTTCGGTGGAAGTGATTGAAAAATCGTAAATCGCGTTTGCAGGCCGAATGAGAGATCTTTTTTCGCAGGACGAAGATTTCCCCTCTTGGCGGCAAAGATCGGCGCTGCCAAAGGCGTTTCTGGCCCCGCAACGGGCATCGTAGATGACGGACAGCATCCCTAAACGGCCTTGCCTTTCCCCGGCCCGGACAATCTAATGGGAAATTGTATTTGCTCTCAACTCATTACGTACAGTTTTGTACGTACAATGTGATCTTACTCACTCCGTGGGATGCGGGCCGGTGAAGGCGCTGCAGCAGGGTTTCTGCACCGGCTTGAACTCCATCAGTTCGATGCGGGTCAGGTCGGGATCGAAGACATCGAGCTGCCACTTGCCGTCGCGGCCGATCTCCGCATGCTCGTCGCCATGTTCTTTCCAGCCATGCGCCTCGAGCAGTGTCTGGGCTCGCTTCATGTCCGGCACGCCGAGCGAGATATGATTCATCACTCCCGTCAGCCGCAGGTCGGGATGCGCCGTCTGGTTCAGCATGTACTCCAGCCAGTCTGTGCCGCCGGGCACCTGGAATGACGCCCAGTCGGTCTCGTTGTCCTTCATGCCTCCATGCCAGTAAGGGCGAAAGCCGAGGATGTCGCGATAGAAGTGATCTTCGGCCTCGCGGCTCTGCACCAGAAAACCGGCGTGGATCATGTGGCGGGATACAGCAGAAGCCGGCGGCGTAGGGGCCTCGGCCTTGCTGTGTTCGACGAACTCGATGTGGTGCCCTTCCGGATCGTCCACGGTGAAAATGAGGGTGTGATCGGAGCGACCCTGAATTTGCGAAGGCTTGCTTCCCTTTTCGACCAGATAGCGGCGCAGCGTGGCAATGTTGTCGGTCGTGAAGGCCACGTGATCCATGCGGTCGGTGGCTTTCGGATCGGGCGCCGGACTGTATCCCACCCATTGCTTGCCGACCAGGTAACGCGCGGTCTCGCCGGATTCTGTGGGATCGGCCTGCGTCAGGCCGAGAATGGTGACGTAGAGATTCTTCACGCCGTCGGCGTCGGTGGTGTAGAAGGCAACATGATCGATGCCTGTAATGCGCGGGCGGGCTGCGGCCTTGGTTTGCGCGAGCGACGAAATGGAAACGAACGCGATGATGAGCGGGAGAATCAGGTTCTTCATGGCGGATCGATTTTAATCTTTTTCGGCGGCCATCGGCAGCAGGACTTCACCACGGAGGCACAGAGGCACAAAGCGGGCAGCGCCTGAAGCGGAAGATCGCCTAAAGCTTTTCCAGGAACTGGCGCAGCAGCTTGCTGAATTCGCGCGCCTGCTCCCAGGGCGAATAGTGGCCGGCTCGCGGGATCACGCGCAGTTCGCTTTGCGGGATGTGCTCGTGCATCAGGCTGGCTTCGCCGATGCCGGTCATCGGGTCTTCGTCGCCGGTGACGATCAGCGTGGGCACGTTGATAGTTTCCAGGGTCTCGACTGAATCCGGGCGCTCGGCCATGCCACGCTGCACCTGGGCGACGTCCTGGGGAGACATTTTGTCCATCATGCGTAGAGCATCATCGACCAGGTCGGGACGATTTTCGCGCGTCGTCTTTCCCAGCAGGCGCGGAATCATGGAATGAAAAAAAGCTTCGGTGCCGCGCTCCAGAACATCATTGGCGGCTTGCAGTCGCACGGCGCGACCTTCGGCATTGTCGGCGGGAGCCTTGGTGTTGCACAGCCCGAGGGCGAGGACACGGCTGCGGTAGCTGCGCCAGAATTCAAAAAGAATGTAGCCGCCGATGGAGACTCCGATGATCGGAGCGCGGCCGATCGCGGCATCGTCCATCACGCGCGCCAGATCCGCGGCGTGTTTGTCCATGGTGGCGGGACCTTCGCCGGCCTCGGAATCGCCGTGTCCGCGGAGGTCGGGCAGGATCACGCGAAAGCGCGTGGAGAGCTCTTCGGCAATCGGCAGCCAGAAAGTGTGATTCGCGGGAAAAGGATGGAGGAGGATGACGGGCGGTCCGTCGCCGAGGGACCAGTACACAATTTCGGCATCGCGGCTCTTTACGCGGGTGGAGGGGATGGGCGCCATGCGGGATTAGAACACAGCGGACCTCAGGGGCTAAAGCCCCGCATCTTCCGCCGCTTCGCAGCTGGACAGCCGAAGGCGGCTGTCCCCACAAAAAACTCTACGGCTCGATCGCGCTTCGTAGCGCCGCCGTCCCGGCGGCTGTCGCGGGGCCGTCTCGGCCGCGCGTCCGCGGCCTTCAAGCCGCTACGAGTTCGTGGCCTGGGTTGCGCCGTTGGGAGCGGGCAGCGCCAGGGGCTCTTCGGGCATGATGATCCAGGCGATCGGATACGACACGAAACCGATCACCGTCACAAAGGACGCGATCAGCCAGACTACCCGCACAAGCGTCACGTCGAGGTCGAAATATTCCGAGAAGCCGAGGCACACGCCGGCAATTTTCCGTCCCACACGCGGGCGCATCAGTTTCTTTCGAGCCTGCGATGTTCCCACCCGGATCCCGCAATAGGCGCAAACCGCGGCATCGTCTTGAATCACTTTTCCGCAATGGTTGCAGTACATAGTTCCACCCTCATTGGATGATACGGAATTGTAGACCGGAAAGTTTCATTCGACCCGCCGGAAAGGTCATGGCTCCCCCTTAACGCGATTCGCTGGAAAATGTTGTCAGGCCCTAAGCGGGCCCCGCGGAAGAATGCGTCCGCGGCTACATGTGCTTACTCCCGGTAGGCTTCTTTTATGTAGCGGCGGGCCTGGTCCGCGGGGCCGGTGTTGGCATTGCCGGCCAGCACGGTCTCGTATTTTTTCATGGCCAGATCGCGTTTCTGGAGCAGGTCATACATCTCTCCGGCGGCCAGGTTTGCCTTCTGAAGAACGTCGGGATCGGGATTGGGAGCCTGGTTGACCAATTCGTAGGCGGCTGCAGCTCCGGTCAAATCTTTCTGGCTGCGGAGCAGTTCGCCGAGTCCCCAAGCGGCCAGCTCGTAATGCAGGTTGCCGTATTTGCCTTCGCGTCCGTTCTGCCAGACTTTGCGATACATGGCCTCGGCCTCGGGCAGGCGTCCGGCAGAGCGGTCGAGGTTGGCGATTTCGGTCGGAAACAGGTGGTTGTGGGGATACTTGGCCGTGAGGTCCTGCATGTATCCGATGGCTTCGTCGTACTCGTGCTCGCGGCGCAGGAACAGCGTGAGCACGACCTTGGCATCGGCCGCATTTTCGCCGTCACTGTGGGCCACGTCGCGCAGGTAGGCAAGGCCCTTTTCTTTCGATCCACTCAGCCCGGCGATGGCCGCGGCCACCTTCACGCTCCAGGGCAGGTTTCCGACGACATAATTGTGCGTGCCGACAACCAGCTTAGCATCGATAAATTCGGGATCGATCTCGAGCACGCGCTCGTGATCGTGGCGGGCGCCGACTGCATTGCGTAGCGCGGAGAACCAGGCACGCTCGATCAGCCCGGTATAAACCGAAAACTGCGCGCGCGTGACGCCGCGGCAGTAGAGAGCGGCCACGTCGTTGGGATTGGCCTTGAGCTGCTTTTCCTCGACGGCCTGGGCGCGGCGCACGAGATCTTTGATGCGCTCTTTGATTTTGGGATCGGTGGGGCGCGGGGTGCGTCCGATGAAGCTGTCGTTGGCGTAGTCGCCGGTGTTCATAGCGCCGGTGTCGTACAGGTCGCGCATCAGAACCGCGGTCAGAAGATGGTTCAGAGCAAAGGCGTCGCCGGGATGCTTTTCGACGATGCGCTCAAACTCCTGCTCGGCGCGGTCGTACTCCATGTTGTAGAAGTGATCGAAGGCGACGTCGGTCTGAGGATCGTGGGGCGCGCCGTGGAGGACTTTTGGATCGGGCGGCGCCTGGGCTAAGGCGGAAATGCAGAATGCGATCAGGAAGAAAACAAGGAATGGCCGCAGACGAAAGATTGTCATCCTGGAACTCTGGGTGAACCCTTGCTTCCTAGTCTAAACGAAGCGGCGGATACGCGCTGGATGAAGTCGGAATGAGGTAGGGATGCTTCGACTGCGCGATGAGGTTCGCTTCGCTCTCCTCGCCGCTTCGCTCAGGGACAAACCTAAACCGAGGCCTGCCCCACATTGCTGCACCGTGCCCCCAGACCTTGTCATGCTGAGCCGAGCCGGAGGCACGCAAAGCGGGCCTCTGGCGGAGTCAAAGCATCCCTACCTGATCAAGGCGCCCGAATCAAGATCGTCATCTACGTGCCCTTCCGGCTATATCTCATTCGTCTAACCGCTCCTATACTTTCTGAAGAGGCAGAAGCGTCGCACGGCCTTGTCGTAGACGTTCAGGGGCCTTCGTAACTGACGCATCTTTACTCGATGGCGCAAGTAATAATTGCCACGCAGAATGGATTCGGCGCCGGGCACGTTCTTTCAAGTCGCGGTATTGCAGCGGTTTAGGGGTAGGACGGATTTGGCGCTTGGAATGCGGTGGAGCGGTTAACACTTTTCCCGCAGGAAGACTATGGCAGAAGCAGCACAAGGCACAGAGCAGGAATTCTGGCGTCCGCCGTCGCAACGGCTGGGCAACGACGTACTCATGCGGGAAGCCACTCCGAGCCTCGCCGACGCCTGCCCGCGCTGCGGCAGTGAATTTCTGCTGGGATCGCATTTCTGCCACTCCTGTGGCGGACGGCGTCCGGAAGCTCTGAGTGCGTCGGCGAAGACCGATGCGGCGGCCGTGGCCGGACTGTGGGTGAAGATTGTGCATCGCGTGCGTTCCCTCGTGACCGGGATTCCGTGGCACAAGGTCAAGTTCCCTTCCTGGCTGCAGTATCTGCACTTCCACGAGATCAAGAGCCGAGTGGGGCTTTCGACCGGATCGCTGATCGCTTTCGTGATCGGCCTGGCCTGCATTGCCGGAGCTTTGCTGGTTGGATTGCTGACCGCTAAGACTCTAGTGGATTGGCAGGCGATTCAGTTCTACCGCGCGGAATGGCTGCTGGCGGCAACCGCGGCGTTTGTGGCCGGGATCCTGCTGAAGAAGAATTCTCCTTCCGACCACGACTAGCCAAAAGCACGAATAGCGCGGATGAAGTTGGAATAAGGTAAGGGTAGGGATGCTTCGACTTCGCGTTGAGGCTCGCTCCCGCTCCCCTCAACGCTTTGCTCAGCATGACAAACACGGAACGACGCTAGCCGGACGGCTCGGTTAAGACGATTCTCCGCTACCGCCCGTACCAGCGGCACGACGCTGCTGGTTCATCCTATACAAATGATTGACCGGTCCGGTGCCCTTGCCGAGGGGCTGTCCATTGGCAATGGCGGCGCTGACGTAGGTCTTGGCGAGAAGCGTGGCTTCGGCCAGCCCGCGATCGAGCGCCAGATGACAGGCCATGGCGGTCGCAAAGGCGCAGCCGGTGCCGTGGGTCGAATTGGAGCGTTGGCGCTCGGCCTTGAAGATCTCCTGCTCGATCCCCCGGTTCGCCGTAAAGCTCAGCAAATCCAAGGCTTTATCGAGATGGCCTCCGGTGACGACTACGGCTGCCGCGCCCATCTCGTGCAACTTCACTGCGGCGGCCTTCATCTCCTCGGGCTCCGTCACCATAACGCCAGTCAATGCGGCCGCCTCGTCGATGTTCGGGGTGATGACGTTGCACAGGGGAATAAGGCGGTCGATCAGGAGCTTTATCCCAGCAGTATCAAGGAGATCGGCGCCTGACGAGGATTTCAGCACCGGGTCAAGCACAATGTTGGGCGGCTTGGTCGTTCCCTGCCGAGGGCCTGCGGACTTGGCAGAGGTGCCTGACAGGAAATCGGCGACCGCCTTGACGACCTTGCCCGATCCCAGCATCCCAATGTGGACGGCGGCAATGTTCAAGTCTCCCGCGAGCTCCTCCAACGTATCCTTTACGATGACGGGATCTACCGGTTCGACCCGCTTCACTCCAGAAGTTGACTGGATCGTCATGGCGGTGATGCAGGCCACTCCATAGCAGCCGTGGGCAGCGATGGTCTTGATGTCGGCCGTGACGCCGGCCCCGGAGGAGGGGTCAAATCCCGCGATAGTGAGCACGACCGGTGGCTTATCGGGCATGGACTTCCGTTCCGAGACGAAGCTCGATACTACCCCGAATCCGCCTTGCATGGCATATCGACCACAGTTGTAAGTTACTTTTGAAGGCTTACCCCGGAAAAATTTTCTAACGCGGCGCCGCCAAGCATCCCCGTAAATACGTGATTCCATGTAGTTTGCGATCGACATTCCTGTAAGTCATTGATTCCAGTCAGGTTGTAATTTCTACTCTGCACATTCGGTCGTGCTATTTGCGTTTTGGTAAATATGTAACATTCCAGAAACAAAGAATCTTGCCCGCATCTCCCTAAATTACCAATAGGTTACGTAAGACTTCCATTACTAGGAGGTCATCGCCGGAGGAGGCATTTCACCTTGACACGCATTTGGCAGGCCGATAGCATCTACAAACTGCAGCGAAATAGCCTTAAGGCCAAAGTAACCGTTTGAGTATGCGAGGAGAACTGAATGCGAAGACGTATAGCTCATGGACTGGCGATTGCATTTCTGATCGTCGGCCTGGGAGCGGCTCAGGGACCGAACATCTCGGAGGCGAAACCGGCTCCAGTTAGTTCCGTTCAAGCTACAAACGTAGTCCGCCCACAGGTCGTCAAAACGAAGCCGTATCAAATTGGGACAGCGTCCTGGTACGGAGAGACCTTTCAAGGCAAGCCCACGGCCAGCGGTGAACCGTACGAAATGTACGACATGACCGCAGCCCACCTGAAGCTTCCCATGGGAAGCTACGTGAAGGTCACGAACCTGCATAATGGCAAGTCGGTAGTGGTGCGGGTGAATGACCGCGGCCCCATCGTGCCGGGTCGCATTATCGACCTTTCCTACGGTGCGGCACAGGCCCTGCAATTCCGCCATCGCGGCCTGCAACGGGTCCGCCTGGACCTGGTCAACCCCGTCCAACCCAAGCCCGTCTACCAGACGGTCGCTTACAACAAGCCAGTAGCGCAACTCCCGTAGAACCTTTAAACTGGCCGGGATGGCAGCTCTGCCTAACCGCCTCCCGAACGATAGCTTGAGCTATCGAGACGATATTCGACGCAACGATGATCCGCGCCAGCGGCTCATCGTTGCGCTCGATATATCGACTGCGGCAGCCGCACAGAAGATCGTCGCGGCCGTCGGGGATTCGGCGCTGACCTATAAAGTCGGCATGCAGCTCTACACCGCCGAAGGCCCGCAAGTGGTGCGGGATCTGGTGGCATCGGGCCGGCGGGTATTCCTCGATCTGAAGTATCACGATATTCCGAACACGGTGGGAGCGGCAGTGGCAGAGGCCGCGAAGCTGGGCGTGAGCATGCTGACGGTGCACGCCTCGGGCAGCGGCCGCATGCTGCAAGCCGCGGTGGAAACCGCGAAGACGCGTCCCGGGTTGATGGTGCTCGCCGTTACCGTGCTGACCAGCATGGACGAGCAGGACGTGGAAAAGATCGGCATGCGCGGATCGCTGGCCGACAGCGTGGTGCGGCTGGCCACGATCGCGCTCGCCCACGGATGCCAGGGCATTGTCACATCGGCTCGCGAAGCGGCCACGGTTCGGGCCGAGCTCGGCGATGACTTCGCCATCGTGACTCCGGGCGTGCGCCCAGCCGGCAGCAGCGTGGGAGACCAGGTTCGGGTCGTGACTCCAGCAGAAGCCATCAAGGCCGGAGCCAGCCACATCGTAGTGGGAAGGCCCATCACCGAGGCCGGCGATCCCGCGGCGGCAGCCCGAGCGATCCTGGCGGAGATCAGCGGGTAGGTCCTACCCTTTTTCTTACTCGATTCCTCTTACTCAATGCCCAAATCGCGGTTTCGGTATTCCATTGAGAGTATTCTGGTAGTATATTGGTGGTATGAAAGAGAAGACTTCTATCACACTGTCGAAAGACGTGCTGAAAGGGATTGATCATATGGCAGGATCGAAGCGGTCGCGGTCTGCTTTCATTGAGGCAGTGCTTTCTCAGTATTTGCGCGAGCGGAAAAAAGCGCAAAGAGATGCGCGAGATCTGGAACTGATCAACCGCCACGCCGACGAACTCAACCGTGATGCGATCGAAGGGCTGGAATATCAAGCGCCCATCGGCGAGAGGCCCGAAGACTGAGTAAGATCATGCGGCGTGGAGACATCTATCGCGTTCACAAGCCGGAGACCGATCCTAAGAAGTACCGCTGCTACGTTCTGGTGAGCCGACAGGTACTCATCGATTCGACCTATGCCACTGTGGTCTGCGCTCCCATATTCACGAACGGCCGAGGATTGTCCACACAAGTCGCAGTGGGGCAGAACGAAGGGCTCAAACACGATAGCTGGATTGTGTGTGACAATCTCCGAAGCGTCGCCAAATCAGATCTGACGCACTTCCTGGGATCGCTTTCGTGGTTGAAAATTGCTGAACTGGACGAAGCCCTTCGAGCCGCGCTCGCACTTGACTAGGCGATCTTCGCGAAAAACCTTACAGCTTCTCGAAGAACTCGCAGCCTGAGCAGGAGATGTAAATCCCGCCCGGGACGCCGCGTTCGCGGTCTTTCACGCGCTTGACGATGCGCGTGGGCTTGCCGCACTTGGGGCAATCCGTGCTCTTGGTGGTGTCCATGACCTTCTTGCGGTCGGCTGTCTTTGCGATCTTGGCGCCTACTGCCATGGTAGCTCTCCTGATGATTCGAATGGGTGCGCAGCGCGTCCGCTTATCTTGCGGAAAAATGTGGATGGGATGTCGCCGAAACTTTCGCCCGGAACCGCGGGAATCCACTTGGGAAGATCTTGCTGCGTCTTGATTTTCTTCCGTCGGAGTTAATTTTACAGTAAGGTTGTGCCGGCTGTCGAAAGGCTATCACCACGAAGGACACGAAGTTTCACGAAGGAACCCGGTCCGCAATGATTTCCTTCGTGCACCTTCGTGTCCTTCGTGGTTGCCAAGTTTTCATCTGCTCATGCCACGCGCTCTGGTCCCGATCCTGAATACGATTCTGTTCACCATCTTCGTGCCAGGAATGGTGGCGGGGTACATTCCTTATCGCTTGGCGGACCGTTTCGCGCATCGGGCGAGTGGACCGCTGGAGTGGCTGGGATTCGCTGTGCTTGCGCTCGGAGCGGCCATCTACTTCCGCTGCGCCTGGGAATTCGCGGTGCGCGGGCTGGGGACTCCGGCGCCGCTCGCCCCGACGAAGTTTCTGGTCACGACCGCGCTGCACCGCTACACGCGCAATCCGATGTATGTGGGCGTGGCGCTGGTCATCGTGGGAGAAGCAGCGCTGTTTCGTTCCGTTCACGTCTTGGAGTATGCAGCCCTGATGCTGACTGCGACTCATGTCTTCGTCGTGCTCTACGAAGAGCCGACGCTGCGGCGTCAGTTTGGCGAGTCGTACGAGGAATACCGGAGAACGGTGCCGCGCTGGATTCCGAGGCTCAAATAGCAGGTTCCAATCGAAAGCTCCCCGGTTAGTTTGACCTCGCTTCCCTGCCCCTGCTACCGTCATATGTTTGCCCTATCGCGTGCGGCCGGTTCTGCTGGCGGCAAACGGTTTCGCGTTCTGCCCGGGGCTGGGGCCCATTTCATCGCTACGGAGACGATCTCATGCCTGCCATCAAATTCCGCGGTGTCGATTTTCTGCAGTACGATTCACTGCTGACCGACGAGGAAAGACTCGTCCGCGACACCACCCGCCAGTTCATTGAAGACAACCTGATTCCGATCATCGAAGAGTGCAATCGCGCCGGGCGGTTTCCGCGCGAACTGGTCAAGCCGATGGCGGACCTGGGATTTTTCGGCGCGTCGCTGAAAGGCTACGGTTGCGCCGGCATGGGCAACGTCGAATACGGCCTGATGACGCAGGAACTGGAGCGCGGCGACTCGGGCGTGCGCAGCTTTGTGAGCGTGCAATCGGGACTGTGCATGTATCCGATCTACGCGTTTGGCACCGATGAGCAGAAAGATACGTGGCTGCCGCCCATGCAGAAGGGCGAGAAGCTGGGCTGCTTCGGATTGACCGAGCCCGATTTCGGATCGAATCCCGGCGGCATGCGCACGCGGGCAAAGAAAGTCGCCGACGAGTACGTCATCAACGGCGAGAAGATGTGGATCACCTCGGGCACGATTGCCGATGTCGCCATCATCTGGGCGAAGGTGGAGGACGAGAACAACCGTATTCGCGGATTCCTGGTGGAGACCGACCGTCCCGGATTCAAGGCGGATGACATTCACGGCAAGTGGTCGCTGCGGGCGTCGGTGACCTCGGGATTATCGCTGCAGGATGTGCACGTGCCTGCGTCGAACCTGCTGCCCAAGACCGGCGGCTTGAAATCTCCGCTGATGTGTCTGAACCAGGCACGGTACGGCATTGCGTGGGGAGCAGTGGGCGCGGCGATGGCGTGCTACGACTGCGCGCTGCAGTATTCCCTGCTGCGCAAGCAGTGGCGCGATCAGCCGATCGCGTCGCATCAACTGGTGCAGGACAAGCTGACGTGGATGATCAGCGAAATCACGAAAGCGCAGTTGCTGGTGCTGCAGGTGGGCCGGTTGAAAGATGCGGACAAAGTAGAACCGCAGCATATCTCGATGGCAAAGCGTAACAACGTCTGGATGGCTCTCGAGTGCGCGCGGCTTTCGCGCGACATTCTGGGAGCGAACGGCGTAGCCGACGATTATCCGATCATGCGGCACCTGATGAATCTGGAATCGGTGAAGACCTACGAAGGCACGCACGACATCCACTCGCTGATCATCGCACAGAGCGTAACGGGGATCGACGCGTTCTAAAAAACAGCTGCCAGCTTTCAGCCATCAGCTGTCAGCTTTTCCTGTAAGGTGAACAGCAGTGGTCGCTTCCGGGATTACGCCCGACAAAGGCCGTCGAGTAGCCACAGCGGCCGGATTTCTTGCCGGCATGCTTGCGTGCCTGGATGCGCTGCGGGATGCGAAGGTGGTATGGCCTCCGGATGCGGCATGGGCGGCACTGGCGCATGCGCATCGCTTGGAACTGGGCGGAGGAATCGCGCTGGTCCTGGTCGCGCTGGTGATTTCTTTCATGCGAAGGTGAACCCTGTGGGAAAGCTGCGGCAGCCATCCTCAGGGCTAAAGCCCAAATCTCTCAATAGCTTTATCGGCACGGCTGAAAGCCGTGCCCTTCCCGCTTGACCTAGCCGTACATTTCTTCCAGCAGCTCGTAGGCGCGGCGGAGGTGCGGGATCACGATGCTGCCGCCGACCACTAGCGCGACGTTGAGCGACTCTTCCTGCTCGGCGCGGGTCACGCCCAGGCGATAGGCCTGGATGGCGTGATAGAAAATGCAATCGTCGCAGCGCAGGCACGCGGAAGCCACCAGCCCCATCAACTCTTTCGTCTTCGCCGGGAGAGCGCCTTCCAGATAAGTGTTGTGATCGATGTTGTAAAAGCGCTTCACCAGAAAATTGTTGGCTTTGTCGACGTTCGCGTTGAGGCGCTCGCGCGTATCGAGGAAACGGCGCGCGGTCTCGCTTTTGTCGGCAACGTATTTCTCGGTGAAAAGATAGGTCGGCTCCTTGCGTTCTGCGGCTGGACGTTCCGCGACGGGTGAGTGATCGTTATTCGTCGTGGTCATGCGGAAATGGTAGCAGAGGCGGCATGGTGTGGGATGAGAAAAGACCTGACTGCGTTTCAACTATTAGTTCTTCTGCGCTGTTCGGTTCGAGCTTGTGGTCAGGAAAGCTTAACCGCAGAGAGCGCTGAGAATTTCGCAGAGATCACTGAGGAAGCACCGGTGCTGAAGCACACTGAGCCTACTACCGAAAACACGGGTTGACACTGCGGATTGGGAAGCAGGATGATGCCCTCGTAACCCGAGTTCCAGATCAGCTTGCGTTCGGCCGATTCTTCGCGTGTCGAGAAGAATGTGAGTGGAAGAACCTGCCGACGACGGGGAATGCAAAAGTCCCCGGCTTTGATTGTGCTTTTCTAGAGACGGGCGCCAGTGCGTTTGGTTGCGAAGTCGGCGCGCCGCTCCGGGAGAACGACATGGCACGTCGCAGTTTCGTAATGTTAGCCCTCGCCTTTTTCCTCTCTCCTTATCTTTTCGCCAGCGGTCCCACGGGAACCATCACCGGAACCGTCACTGATTCTTCGGGAGCAGTGGTGCGCAAGGCGCGGATCACGGTAACCGACCAGGGGACGAACGCGGTTCGCGACGCCGAAAGCAATGATGACGGCGACTTCACGGTAGCGTTGCTGCCGGCCGGGCGCTATCGCGTAACCGCCGAGAACACCGGCTTCCGGCGCACTGTGTTCAGCAACGTCACGGTCGACGTGGATCAGACGATCCGCGTTGATTTTGTGCTGCAGGTGGGCGCCGCGAATGAAGAGGTGCGAGTCAAGGACACACCGCCAGCGATTCAGACGGATACGTCGACGCTGGGCCAAGTGGTCAACAATCGCCTGGTGCAGGAACTGCCGCTGAACGAACGCAACTTTCTGGACTTTGCCCTGCTGGTACCGGGCAGCCAGTTGCCGGCGGAGGGATCGCAGAACTCGACGCAAGGCGGAGCGCTCAGCGTCAACGGCGCGCGCGAACAATCGAACAATTTTCTGCTCGACGGCGTGGACAACAACGATCCGTACATCAACCAGTATGTGGCTCTGCCGTCGGTGGACGCGATCCAGGAGTTCAAAGTTCAATCCAGCGATTATTCGGCAGAGTACGGACGCACGGGCGGGGCGCAGATCAACGTCGTGCTGAAGAGCGGCACGAACGAGTTTCACGGCGGCGTGTTCGAATACTTCCGCAACCGGAGCATGGATGCCAAGAATTATTTCGACTTGCCCGGCTGCACGGCAAGCTCGGTGCCGGGCACGTGCGCAGGCATTCCGGGCCTGCAGCGCAACCAGTTCGGGGGAACGCTGGGCGGGCCGGTCATCAAAGACAAGACTTTCTTCTTCCTCTCGTATGAAGGATTGCGCTTGCGGCAGGCGAGCACGCGGGAAGCGAACGTGCCGTCGCAGAACCAATGGGGAGATCCCGCCAACCCGGCCCCGGGAACGGCTTTGTTTTTCGCGGAGGGATTTTGCTTCGTGAATCCGGTCCCGTCTTGCCCGCTGATCCCTACGGTTCAAGGTCTGTATCCACAGGCCAATGTGGGTTCGGATTTGTTGAGCTCGAACAAATTTCTCTCCGCCCCGGTCATTCGCCGCTCGGACAATCTCTATTCCGTCAAACTGGATCAGCATTTCAGCGCGACCGACACAGTGTCAGCGCACTACTCGCTGATTGATGAGAACATTTTCAGTCCTTTCGATCCCGTCAACGCCTTCACGAATCTTCCGGGTTATGGCAGCTTCACTTTGAATCACGGGCAGAATGCGGGAATCGAGTGGACGCGCGTGTTTCGCTCCCGACTGCTCAATGAGTTCCGGCTGGGATTCATTCGCATGAGAGCGACGGTGCTGCAACAGAATCACGGCGATGACATCGCTCCAACCCTCGGATATCCGGACGTGCTGACGAATCCGGTGGACCTGGGCTACCCCGATCTCAACGTTCTGAACTTCGACGGGATCGGAGAACCGATCAATTATCCGCAGGATCGCCACGACACCACGCTGCAAATCGCGGACAACGTAGCGTGGACGGTGGGCCGCAACCAGTTCAAAATGGGCGTCGATCTGCGGCATCTACGCATCGACAACTATCTGGACTTTCTGGGACGGGGAGACTGGTTCTACCTGGGACAAACCGGCTCCGGAATTTTCGGCGGGGCGTGCGATCCTTCGGTCTGTGCTCTGACCCAGTTGCTGCTGGGCATCCCCGATTACGCGCTGGCGGTCAGCGGGAACACTTACAACAGTCTGCGCAGCCACGGCGTAAGCACGTACGTGCAGGATGACATCCACGTGGTGCCGCGGTTCCTGCTCAACGTGGGCCTGCGCTATGAGTACAACAGCCCGCCGGTGGAAGCGCTCAACCGGTTCAGCGTGCCCGATCTGGTTCCGTGTCCGGACATTCCTGCGCAGTGCGCCACGCCGCCGACATTCAACGTGGTGGGAACGAACGCCATTCCTCGCGCAACGTATTCGCCGACCTATAACGATTTCGGACCGCGTCTCGGAATTGCCTGGCGGCCGCTGAAGACCGAGCGCTTCGTGGTGCGCTCGGCCTACGGGATCTTCTACGACTCGTCGATTGCCAACATCAACATTTTCCCGCGCATCAATCCGCCTTTTTACGATTTGGCGCTGTTTCCGCAGGATCCCACGACTTGTCCGGGAGGATTGTGCACGGTGCAGGACATTCTCAGCCTGCCGGGTCAAACCTCGGGCGTGGTGCAGGGCAACTTAATTTCTCCCAAGTTCCGCGACGGATACATGCAGCAGTGGAACGCCGACCTGCAATATGAAGTGCTGCCGAACTGGATGGTCGACACGGCTTACGTGGGATCGAAGGGGACGTACCTGAGCAACGTGCTCGATCTGAACCAGCCAGACCCGCTGACCGGGCCGCTCTACGGGCAGTTTTCTTCGATTCTCTATGCCGAGTCGAGGGCGAGCAGCAACTACAACTCGCTGCAACTGCGCTCGGAGAAGCGCACGCGCAATGGGCTGGCGCTGCTGCTCTCGTACACGTACTCCAAGTCGTTCGACGACATCTCGTCGGTATTCGCAGGCAGCGTGGGAGCGGGATTGCCACAGAATTCAGACGACCTCGCGGCCGATCGAGGGCCATCGGACTTTAACGCGGTGAACCGCTTCACCGGCAGTTTTGTCTACGACTTGCCCTTGGAGCGCTGGGCGCACGGCAAAGCCTGGAGCCAGAGAATGCTGAACAACTGGCAGGCGGGAGGAATCGTGACGGCGCAGAGCGGGTCTCCGTTTACCGTGGTGCTGGCTGGAGCTCCGGCTGCCTCCGCAGCGGCATTCGGAAATCCGGCCAGACCCAATCTGGTCGGCGGTCCGTTCACCGCGGGTACTGTGGCGGCGAATCAGAGTTGCACCGCGCCGGCGCAGGTGAGAACGCCTGCAGCGTGGTTCAATCCTTGCGCGTTTGTGACTCCACCGGCTGGGCTGTTTCCGGGAACTAACGAGTTCGGCAATGAAGGACGCAATGTTCTGACTGGACCGGGATACACGAACCTGGACTTCGGCCTGTCGAAGAGCGTGGCGCTGCGCGAGAACCACCGGCTGATGTTTCGAGGGGATTTTTTCAATCTGTTCAACCATCCGAACTTTGATATTCCCAGTCACGTTCTGGGTGGAGCTTTGTTTGGAGAGATCCTGTCGGCGAATGCGTACGGGAACAAGCCGCCGCGGCAGATTCAGTTGAGTTTGCGGTATGCGTTCTGAGGAGGGCCGCAGACGCTCGCTTCGCTTGCGGGGCGGACCCTTCGGCTCCGCTCAGGGCAAGCTGCATCCGCCCCTACATTGATTCCTTCGTCGGCAAAATATGAAATGCCGGGGCATGCGCACTCGAACCTGCGGGAGCTTCGCTCCCTGACAGCCGAAGGCGGCTGTCTCCACATGCTGCATGGATGGAGGCCGACAGCTAGGCGGTGGGCTTGTCGCGGGGCGGTTCTACGGCCAGGAATTCATGGGCGAAGCGGCTCGCGTAATTTTCCAGCAAGTGGGGAATGCGCTGCGGATCGGACGATTTCAGTACCAGGCCGGCGTGGTGGTGCTTTTTGATGCGAAGAAAAACTTCGGCATCGTTGTAGGCCGAAGTATCCGGATTCTCCTGCCGCGCCAGCGAGAGAATCACTCCCGCATAATCTTCCCTCACCGTCGGCAATTGATAGCGTCCCGCTTCGCTGGCGATTTCGATGCGGGCCCACTCGCGCCACAGGTTCAACCCAGTCGCGGCTTCGACCATCTCGTTGATATAGGCTCCGCCAACCCGCGCGGCACATTCGAGAAAATAAAAGTTTCCATCCTCGTGGGCCTCGATGAATTCGGCGTGCGCGACGCCGCGCAGCAGGCATAAAGCTGCGATCAAATCGCGATTCATGGCGCACAAGTCCGCATCCGCTTGGCTTCCACGCTGCACCGTGTAAGTCGTGAATACCCCGCCGTGCGCCACGTTCATGGGAGGCTTGCCGTAACGGCTGACATTCGCGAATACCACTTCGTTCTCCGAGACGACCGAGTCGACGTGGTAGACCTCGCCGGGAACGAACCGCTCGAGCAAATGGTTGGATTGCTTGTCGCCGAGTTGATCGAGGATGGGCCACAGGTCCGCCGGCGTGTGAATTTTCTTGATGCCGATGGCGGAAGCTTCCTGGCGCGGCTTGAGCACCCATGGGCCGGGCACGTGATCGAGGTAATAGCGGATGTCGTCGTGGTTGACGACGGGCACAAAGTCGGGCACGCGAATCTGGCGATTGAGCGCGCGCATGCGCATGGCCAGCTTGTCACGGAAATAGCGCATGGTAGTGAGGCCCATGCCGGGGATGCGCAGGTGCTCGCGCAAGGTCGCGGCGGTCTCCATGTCGAATTCGTCGAGGGCCACGATGCGGTCGAGTTTCTGTCCGCGCGCCAGATGAGTCACGGCCTTCACGATGTCGGGCAGAGAAATTTCTTCCGGGAGATAGAAAGTTTCGTCGAGGCTCTCGCGCGGCCAGTCAGCCTCGCGCAGCTTTTCCGCGGTTAGCAGGATCACGCGGCATCCCTGGCGCTTGCACTCGCGCATGAACTCCTGGCCCTTTTCGTAGGTGGTGATGCAGAGGAAGGTCAAGGGGCGCGCGTCAGGCATGAAGATGAGTCCGAATCAGGGATAGGAGGATACCACGGCGGGCGGGAATCACCGCGAGCAAGAATTCGATGGACAAAATCGATTGGGCGAATCCTGTATTTTCATTCCTCTTGCGGTTGGTTTATAGTCTCAACCCGGCGCATCAACGCTGACGCGGAGAAAACACTCATGGCTACGCAGACCCGTCCGGAAGGAAAAGCCCGCAGCTTCGGGGAAAACATTGAGAGCGACCTGGCATCGCGATTCTTGCGGGTCGTCGAAGTAGCGGCCATCGACTCGGCCCGCACCATGGGCAAGGGCGAGCGCAAGCTGAGTGACCAGGTAGCGACCGAGGCCATGCGCAAGACCATGGACTCGATTCCGATGCGCGGCACCATCGTGATCGGCGAAGGCGAGCGAGATGAAGCGCCCATGCTCTACATCGGAGAGAAGGTCGGCGCGGAATTTCCCGATGGCATGGAGGTGCCCGAAGTCGACATTGCCGTCGATCCGCTGGAAGGCACGAATCTTTGCGCAACCGGAGCCCCCGGTTCGATCACCGTGCTGGCGGCTTCGGAGCGCGGCGGCCTGCTCAATGCGCCGGACTGCTACATGGACAAAATCGTGGTCGGTCCCGTCGTGCAAAGACGCCGTCTATCTCGACGCCCCCGTATCGCACAATCTGAAGAATATTGCGCGGCGTCTGGAGCGCGACGTGGAAGATCTGGTGGTGATCGTGCTCGACCGGCCGCGCCACGAAAAATTGATTGCCGATATTCGCGCGACTGGGGCGCGCATCCGGCTGATCGGCGACGGCGATCTCTCGGCGGGCATTGCGGCCGCCGTGATCGGGACCGGCGTGCATGCGGTCATGGGATCGGGCGGCGCACCGGAAGGCGTGATTACCGCGGCTGCCGTACGATGCCTGAATGGCTACATGCTCGGACGCCTGGTGGTGAAGCCGGAACAACAAGAGCGCCTCGAACGCATGGGCATCAAAGACAAGAACCGCATTTACGAAGCTGAAGATCTGGCACCGGGCAAACAGCTCATTTTCGCAGCCACGGGAGTGACCGACGGCGCGCTGCTGAAGGGCGTGCGCTTCTTCGGCGAGGGCACGCGGACATCGTCCGTGATCATGACGCTGCGCACGGGCAAGGTCCGCTTCGTGGAGAGCATTCACCTCGAGAAGGGGCCGGACGTGAAGGTGCGGTTCTAGGAAAGAGCGTCCTCCAGCGCGAGTGGTACATGGGATGAAGCCTGCTGCGGGTAGGGATGCTTCGACTGCGCGCTGAGGTTCGCTTCGCTCTCCTCACCGCTCCGCTCAGCATGACAGTGCTCGCGCAATGCGTCTCTTGCCTTGAGCCTCCCGGTCCAACCTCTTATTTCAGATACTCCGAATCCTTCTTCAGATCTTCCGGGATCGTGGGGAAGGGCGGCCATTCCTCGGAATATCCTTTCAGCAGCGGGGTTGCGATTTCTGCGCGCAAGGTGCCGTCGTGCACGACGATCGTGTGCGGATGGCCCGCGGAATAGCCTTCCCACAGGCTGACGCCGGCGTAGGCGCCGTCTTTGCGCAGGATGTAATAGGTCATGTCGACATAGCGCAGGCGAGTCATGTCGCCGTTGAAATTGCGCACGATGCGCTTGAGCGCGTCCATGCCGGCTTCCTGCGGAGACATGCCGTGGCGCATGTTCTCGACAATGGTGTGAGCGCCCGCAACCTTGATGTTCTCTTCCCCGCTGCCGGTGGCGCCGGCGGAGCCCACGTCCTGATCGGTGTAACATCCGGCGCCGATGATGGGGGAATCGCCCACGCGGCCGGGGAGTTTGAAGGCGAGGCCGCTGGTGGTGGTGATCCCGGAAATTTCGCCCTTCTCGTTTAATGCAGAACAGTGGATCGTGCCCGTGGGCGGGAACAGCACGCGACGCACGGCGGCAAGCTGGAATTCGGGTTCGATGCCAAGATCGGCGGCGCGCTGCTGCAGATGCTGAATGCGATCGCGCCAAAGATCGGCCTGCGGTTTGGAAACGTCTGCGGGCGGATGCCAGTGTGGATCGGCAATCCCCGGCCCCCACCAGTCGCGATCGGAGTTGAATTCCTTCCAGAGCAGCCAGATTTTGCGGGAGCGGTCGGTCAGCAGGTTCTCGCGCGGGAAGCCCACAGCCACCGCAAAGCGCTCGGCACCTTCGCCCACGAGCATGACGTGACCGGTGTGCTCCATGACGGCCTTTGAAACCATGGAGACATTTTTGATATTGCGGACGCCGCCCACCGAGCCGGCGCGGCGCGTGGGACCGTGCATGCAGCAGGCGTCGAGTTCGACGACGCCTTCCTCATTGGGCAGGCCGCCGAGTCCGACGGAATCGTCCTTGGGATCGTCCTCCGGCCCTTTGACCACGCGGATGGCGGCATCGAGCGTGTCGCCGCCGCCTCTGAGAAACGCGAAGGCGGCTTCCGCGTAGGCGTGGCCGTTGTGTGCGCAGATAATGATCGGGCGCTTCGGAGCATCATTTCGCGAAGCGTGACCCTGCTGCGCCGGTTCGGCAACAGCCTTGGGAACAGCAGCGTTCGCCCCAACTCGGGCGGCCACCGCGCCCAGAACGGAAGTCTTCACAAAATCACGGCGCGAAAAGGACACGGAATTCTCCCTTCACTTCGGCTTGAGGAAAATACAGACCGCATCGATGCACAACGAGTTGCCGCATTCAGCGCGCGGAGCAAACGATCGCGGAAGGCGGCAGGATAACACGATATCGCACCGACAAGCCTGCGGAGTATGGATCTGGTAGTGTGTCACTTTGAATTTTGGATATCCCTCATCAAGGGTCATCCCGAGAGCCGGCGCATCTCAGCCGGCTGAGGGATCTCCTTCCCTCTGGCTTCGCGGGTGGGAGATCCCTCCCTCCGCCTGAAAAACGGCTCCGGTCGGGATGACCCCAACTCTGAACAGTTCTAGATTTCAAACTGAGACACCACTACTGAGACACCACTAGGGATCTGTCTGAATTAAACAAGGAAAAGAACTAGGTGGGTTCGGGGATAGCGCGCGGCTATCCCCCGAACCCTCTGTTCAGCGTCGGGCGAAACGGCGCAGGCGGCCGGGATATTCGCCGCCTGCCTGTTTCAGTTGCTCCGCCATCGAGATGCTGATCGGCTCCACTTTCTCGGAGCGGAAGCGGAGCAGCGCGGCGATGTTGCCGACCCGGTCAAACTCGGGATCGTCCTTGACATAGAAGGTTTCAATATCGCGACGAATGAGCCACGGCAGAATGGCCTCGCCCACATCGACAATCTCCTGCGTAGCCCGGCCGCATACCGGACAGTCGCTGACCAGATGGGCGTCGATGTGGCCGCATCCGGGGCATTCCACGGCATGGCCTTGCAGATTTTCACCGAGCAGCAGGGTTTGCACTTCGCCGAGTTCGAGAGCACGCAAAACACGCCGCAGGCCGGTGACGCCGCGTCCATGACTGCTGCGCGCCTCGCCGAGAACCTGGCCGACCAGATCGCGGCGGCGTTCGCTTTGCCAGTGGTCCACGATCTGCTGCGCGTGGGTGCGAATCTCATCGGCAGTAACGCTGGCGAGGTCGGCGCGAAAACGGCCGATCAGGGCCTGGCTGGCGTAAGGATGCAGTTGCGGCTCGAAAAGCGGGCGATGGGCATCCTGGCAGGCGAGAATCCATTTTTCGAAGATGCCTTTCTCCAGCAGATCTTTCACGGTGGCAGCGACATTCTTATAGTGCTGGCGAGCTTCGTCTTCAACACGGCGTTGCGCGTGGCCGCCATCGTAGCCGGCGTAGCCATCGCTGCGTCCGCGGCGCGGTAGCGGGTGGAAGAGGTCATCGCGTTCGGTCAACTCTCCCAGGCGAAGATCGAAGATGCGGGCGCGATGGCGGTCGAGCAGCACCACTCCCAGCAGCGGAGATGCGCCGAACAGGTGGGCCAGCGGTTTGAGGTGAAAGTGACGATCCACAAAAAGCTGCGTGCTGCCTAAGGTTGCCGGCAACTCATACTCCCGCCAGATATTTTGCCCGGCGCAGGCGAAGACGGCTTTGGCGTGCGTGCCATTGCTGCGCAGTTCACCGGAAAGCCGCACCACGCGCTCGATGTCGGCGCGGGCGCCCTCTTTCATTCCCTTGTCCTCGAGACGGCGCAGGGCTTCGCGGGCCAGGTCTTTGATCAGGATCGTGTCTTCTTTATGGGCCTTATTGCGCGGAGTAGAAGGTTGAAAATAAAAACTGACAGCGCAAGATTTTTCATCCTGGAATTCAGCCAGTTCACGGATTTGTTCGCGAGTCATACTCATGGATCATCTCCCCAAAGATTTTGGAATTATGCGGCGCCGGACGGAGCGATGCGGCCTTGAAACTGCTTGGCCAGCCCGGGCGCTTTGCGTAGATGTTCGCGCGCGGCAGAAACAAAGGCGAGCACCCGCTCCGCCGGGTGGCCGGTGATACTCACGATCTCTTCGACACTGAAGCCCTCGACGGCATGCAGGATGAAGGTTTCGCGCGGCCCGTCGCCCAGGTCCCGCAAGGCGGAGGCAATCAGGCGCAGAAGTTCGTCGGAGGCCAAGATCTGCTCGGGCGTAGCGATGCGCGAGTCGGCAATAATGGTGGCGCCGGTTACCGCTTCATCGGGCTGATGAAACTGCAACTCCGGCTCGTCGCTGCCTTTAACGTTGGGTTGGCGAGCCGAATCTTCCAGGTGAACGGCGTTGCCATTGGATTCGTCGGTGCGCGAAAGACGGTCGAGCGCCCGCAGGGCCTGGTGGTAAAGCCAGGGCTCCAAAGCCAGCTTTTCCGGCTTTTCCAAGCCTTCGCTCAGAGCGGCAGCGATGGCTTCGCCAATGACCTCTTCTTTCGAAATGGAATCGCGAGGGATGGTCTCTTGTGCCTCGCGGAAGTAGATTTCGCGCTCGACGAAGCGGTCGAGCCGGGCGAGATTGGCATTCACGTAAGAGCGGATGTCGTCGGCATCGATGGTGGCCGGAAAAACGGCGGCCAGCGTCTGCTCGAAGGGAACTTCGCGGACGGTCTGGCCGGGACGCGCGCTGTTGCCACAACGTCCGCGCTGCCATTTGTGCGCAGCGCGCAAAAGGTCCTTGTGTTTTCCGACCTGCTGCAGCAAGTCTTCAAAGGCTGCTTTGACGGCTGCGGTCGCGGTGGGAGCGGCGATCTGCACAGCCATCTGGCCGGACGGAAGGCGCAGGTTCAGCGAAACGCTGGTGCCCTCCCGGGGCGAAACTTCCTCGACCACGCCCTTCAGGTGAACCAGTTCCGGACGAAACACCTGCAGGCGCTTCTGCAGTTTTTCAATGTGGTGTTGAACATCTTTCTCGACGGCAGGATTTTTATGAAGGCGATAACTGACGTGAACGTTCATGAGCGCCTCGGCATTGCTTACGAAGTGCGCCACCAAGTGCTTTCTAAGGCGATTGTACACCCGGTATGAGAAAGGCAAAGCAGAAATGGGGGGCGAAATTTTTTAAAGTATTGCAACCTTCCGGCGCCCCTACATGATACGAATCGTTTCTCGAGTGCACACGCGGTTTGCAGACTTTCGAATGGGCAGTTTATGATCCGGGGCGATGATTCATCGCCTATGCTGTTTTCTCCTGCTCGCTGCGTTTACCTTTGCCCAAAGTCCATCCTTGAAAGAAGTTGACAAGGTTTATCCCCAGGCCCATGAGTTTTACGTGGATGTGCACCAACATCCGGAGTTGTCGTCCGAGGAAACGCAGACCGCGGCCAAGCTCGCAGCAAAACTGCGAAGCGCCGGCTATGAAGTGACTGAACATGTAGGCGGGACGGGCGTGGTGGCGCTGCTGAAAAATGCTGCGGGCCCGACCATCATGCTGCGCACCGAGCTCGATGCGTTGCCGGTGGAAGAACAGACCGGCCTGCCTTATGCCAGCAAAGTGCGCATGAAAGATGATGCCGGCCGCGATGTGCCGGTGATGCATGCCTGCGGGCACGATCTGCACATGGCGGCTTTGCTGGGCACGGCCGAGATCATGGCGGAGAGCAAGAATAGCTGGCATGGAACGCTGATGCTGATCGGGCAGCCTGCCGAAGAAACGATCCACGGCGCGGACGGCATGATCGCCGACGGGTTATTCACGCGCTTTCCCAAGCCGAATGTCGCCGTGGCTTTGCACGTGAGCAACGAATTGCCGGCCGGGATGGCGGCCATTACTCCCGGCGTCTACAACACGAATTCGGATTCCGTGCGGATCACGATCTACGGCAAAGGCGGGCACGGAGCGATGCCGAATACAGCGGTGGATCCAATCGTGATTGCCGCGCGCACGATTCTCTCGTTGCAGACCATCGTTTCGCGGGAAGTCAAGCCTGGCGAGATGGCGGTGGTCACCGTGGGCTACATCCGCGCCGGAACGAAGAACAACATCATTCCCGACCAAGCGGAGATGGGATTGACCATCCGAACGTTCAAAGCGGATGTGCGGAAGCAAATTCTGGCCGCGATCACGCGCATCGCGGACGCCGAAGCTTCGGCAGCGGGTGCACCGCGTCCTCCGCTGGTCGAGCATTACGAAAGCACCGACCTGGTTTACAACAATCCGGAATTGGCCGAGCGGCTGCGCGCTCCGCTGGAGGCGGCGTTAGGGAAGAAGAATGTAGTGACGGCTGGGCCCATTGCGCCCTCGGAAGATTTTTCGTTCTTCATCCAACAAGGCGTACCCGGGTTTTACTTCAGCCTGGGCGGCGCCGACCCGGAGAAATTTGCCGAGGCCAAGACCAATGGGACGCACCTGCCCTCGAATCACTCGCCATTCTTTGCGCCAGATGTAGATCCGGCTCTACATACGGGAATCCTGGCGGAGGTGGCTGTGTTGAGGAATCTGCTGAACACGTCGCCGGAAGAATTGCGGAAACTGAGTGCAACGCCGCCCGCCCAGTGAGAGAAGTGCGAGGTGGTAACATTGAAGCCGGAGTTTTGAACCATGCGGAATCAGCGAAAATTCACAGTTGTGATTGAACGAGACGAGGCCGGCTACTATGTCGGGACAGTTCCGACTCTGCCGGGCTGTCACACGCAGGCAAAGACGCTCGATACGCTGATGAAACGGGTTCGCGAAGCAGTCCAAGTATGCCTGGAAAGCGAAGATGGCGCCAGCCGTTCGCTTGAATTGGTTGGAGTTCAACAAATCTCGATATGACACGCCTTCCCCGGCTCAAGGGTAAGGAAGTGATTCGCATTCTTCCCTGACGTTTACACCGCAACCGTGACCGAGGTTTCGGTGCGGGTGACGGGGCGGTAGAGCGTGTCGCGCTCGATCGGTTCGCGGCCGGCGGCGCGGATGAGGCGCTCCAACTCTTCACGGCGCATGCCTTGCGGAGTGGTCGCGCCGGCGTCGTGGTAAATCTTTTCTTCGATCACCGTACCGTCCATATCGTCGGCGCCGAAGCGCAGGGAAATCTGCGCAATCTTGGCGGTCATCATCTGCCAGTACGACTTGATGTGCGGGAAATTGTCGAGCACCAGGCGGCTCACCGCGATCTGCTTGATGTCGAGCATGCCGGTGGTCTTGGGCAGATGCTGCAGCGGCGTGTTATCGGGGTGGAAGGCCAGCGGAATGAAGGTCTGGAAGCCACCGGTTTCATCCTGCAGGGCGCGCAATTTGAGTAAATGGTCGACGCGATCTTCGTCGTTCTCGACGTGCCCGTAAAGCATGGTCGCATTCGACTTGAGGCCGATCTGGTGGGCGAGCCTGGCGGTATCGAGCCACTGGTCGCCGTCGATCTTGTGATCGCAGATGATGTGGCGCACGCGGTCGGCAAAAATTTCGGCGCCGCCGCCGGGAAGCGAGTCCACTCCGGAAGCTTTCAGTTGCTCGAGCGTTTCGCGGATGGAGAGCTTGGCGCGCTTCGACAGATACGCCACTTCCACCATGGTGAACGCCTTCAGATGCACTTGCGGAAAGCGCTGCTTCAGTCCCGCGCAGAGATCGAGAAAATACTGAAACGGCAGGTCGGGATGCAGTCCGCCGACGATGTGGAATTCGGTGACGGCTTCGGAGTATCCGGAAGCTGCGGTTTCAAAGGCTTCTTCGAGGGCCATCGTGTAGGCGCCGGACGTGTCCTTCTTGCGTCCAAAGGCGCATAGACGGCAGGCCGCCACGCAAACATTGGTCGGATTGATATGGCGGTTGACGTTGAAATAAGTCTTATCGCCGTGCAGGCGCTCGCGCACAGAGTTGGCCATCCAGCCCACGGCCAGAATGTCGCCGGTGCGGTAGAGGGTGAGGGCGTCGGCAGCATCAAGGCGCTCGCCAGCAAGGACTTTTTCGTGGATCGGCGCGAGACGCGGATCGTCGGTCTGAAAGCTGTGAGTTGGGCGCGGGGCGGACATCCCATTGATGATATCGCAGGAATATCCCGGTCGGCCATCGCGAAAGGGGTTGGTAGTGGTGCAGTTTGAAGTGATTTGTATCAGGGCACGCCTTCAGGCGTGCCAAAGCGCGAGGAAATGACCGGCTTTAGCCAATGCCAGCGCGGCCTAACCCCCAGCGGCTAAAGCCGCTCGTATTTCCCGATGTTGTGGCATCGCTGAAGCGATGCCCTGATACAACTCTTCTCAAACTGCACCACTACCAAGGCTTCCGTTGAACCTGCTTCCGTTAAACCACGACCCCAATGCCCTGCGCACCTCAGGGTGAGCGCGAGGCGCAGATTGGTGTTTCCTTCCCTGCCTGCAGGAGCATCTAAACAAGCAGCTTTATTTGCGCCTATCGAACTTGAAGGAGGAGTTGTTTTTATGAAGCGAATGTTGATGGTTTCCGCGTTGACCGCGGCTATGTCGTGTGGGGTGTTGCTGGCGCAAAGCACGCCTCCGCCGGCCGGCAATGCTGGGACTTCGCAAGCACAAACGGCGGGCGCGCCCCGCATTGCCCCCGGCAGCGTGATCCCCGTGCAGTTGACCAAAACCGTGGACGCGAAGAAAGCGAAGACGGGCGACGAAGTCGTGGCGAAAGTCACGCAGGACATGAAGACGCAGACGGGAGAAGTTCTGGTTCCTAAGGATACGAAAGTGATTGGGCATGTGACCGAAGCGCAAGCGCGCACCAAGGGAGAAAAGGAATCGGAACTGGCGATCGCCTTCGATCACGCCGTCCTGAAAAATGGGGAGAACGTGCGGCTGCCCATGTCGATTCAGGCGGTGATCGCTCCGCGGAATACCATCGCCAGCGCACCCGACGACATCGGGACAAGAGCATCCTCGGGCGGCGGCATGCCTTAGCCCAGCGCCAGTGCTGGACGCGGCGGAATGGGCGGATCTCAGATGCCTCCGACTCCTTCCGGCGCAGAGAGCCTGCCTAGCAGCTCCGGTGACACGCAGAGCGGCAGGAGGGCGTATCCTCCCATCAACGCCCAGACGCAAGGCGTGATCGGAGTTCCGAATGTGAAGCTTTCCTCGGCGCAGAATGGGGCCCAGGGACCGGTCATGAGCTCGGAGAAGAGCAACGTGAAGCTGGAAAGCGGGACCATGCTGCTGCTGAAAGTGAACGGGTAAGGTCGCAGAATTGAAATGCAGGAGTCTGAGAGCTCGGCTCCTGCGGGCACAACGGCGTGAGATTTCTCACTTCGCCTGAAATGCGGCTCCGTACGAAATGACGCCGTCCCAATCAGGACAACCGGCGGGCCTCAGAGACAGCAAAGCGGTATGCCCCGAACGAAAACTTGAAATCCGAAGCTCACGCCTTGCGCATGAGCAGATCGGCGGCGACGAAGAGAAAAAACAGAACTGAGATGACTCCGTTCATGGTAAAGAATGCGGCGTTCAGTTTCGAAAGATCGTTGGGGCGGACCAGCGAATGCTCATACAGCAGCAGCAGAATGACCGCAAGAACTCCGATCGCGGCGAACTTGCCCAGCCCGAAAACCACGAGTAAAGCCACGAGCAGCGCGACCATGATGAGGTGGAAGGCGCGGGCGATCCACAGCGCAGCGCCGATTCCGAAGTAGCGTGGGACCGAATGCAATCCGGCCTGGCGGTCGAAATCGTAGTCCTGACAGGCATAGAGGACGTTGAATCCTCCTACCCAGAAAGTAACGGCGGCGGTGAGTAACAGGATGCGCGGATCGAGCGAGCCGCGGACGGCAATCCATGCAGCCGCCGGTGCAATGCCCAGAGCGAATCCCAGCACCAGGTGCGACCAGCGAGTGAGCCGTTTGGTATACGAATAAAGGAGCAGGACCGCAAGCGCGACGGGAGAGAGCAGCAACGAAAGACGATTCAGCCGGCTGGCAGCAAGAACGAAGATCGCGCTGGAGGCCACGACGAAGGTCGCCACAAACGCCGGCGAGAGATGCCCGGCGGGAAGCGCGCGCGTGCTGGTGCGGGGATTGGCGGCGTCAATGGCCGCATCGGCCCAGCGGTTGAACGCCATGGCGGCGGAGCGGGCGGCGACCATGGCCACGATGATCCAAAGAAGTTGATGAATGGAAGGAAATCCGCCCGCGGCCAGCATCGCTCCGCAGAGCGCAAAGGGAAGCGCGAAGATGGAGTGCTCCCACTTGATCATCTCCAGCGTGATGCGCAGATTGTGCAGAACGGGCACGTGTCGATTGTAATGCAGGGTCGGAGAACGGGGTTCACCGCTCAGGGTTCAGGGTCCAGGGGTCAGCATTATTGGGTGGGGCCCGAGACCAGCGGCACAAAGCGGCAAAGCTCGCGGAACATGGTGCGCGGCTGGCCCTCGCGCATTTCGATCAATTGCAGTTGCTGCGAGTCGTCGGGGCCCACGGGAACGATCATTCGACCGCCTTCGGCGAGCTGATGTACGAGCGCCTGCGGCAACTCCGGCGCAGCGGCTGAGACGATGATCTTGTCGTAGGGTGCGCACGCGGCAAATCCACCGCTGCCGTCGCCGGTTATCACCCTCACATTTCGATAATCCATTGCGGAGAGCAACTGGCGTGCCGCCTCGGCGAGGGAGGCGTGGCGCTCGATGGAGACCACGTGCGCCGCCAGTTCCGCCAGCAACGCGGTCACATAGCCGGATCCGGTTCCGATTTCCAAAACTTTGTCGGAGGGCTCAAGCGCCAGGGCTTCCAACATGATGGCTACGATGTAAGGCTGAGAGATAGTTTGATCTTCCGCAATCGGCAGAGGATGATCTTCATAGGCCTGATCGCGATAGAGCTCAGGCGTAAATTCGTGGCGGGGCACGCGCGCCATGGCATCGAGCACGCGCTCGTCGCGAATGCCGCGGGCCCGCAACTGGGCATCGACCATCGCCAAGCGCAGATTCGAGTACGCGGAGCTTGCGGCTGGGGAGTTCATGCGGAAGGTCGCGTTAGAACTAAACCAATTCTATTTCTTGCGGCGGCGAACGCGCACATCGAAGCTGATCACGCCGTTCTGATCGCGCGTGCCCACAATCGAAATACTCCGGTTGATGAAATACTCGCCTTCAATAATCTGTTCCGAACTCTGCGAAACGTTGGTGCTGTAGGTAAGAGTGAGATTGTTGGCGAATTGCTGCTCGATGGTGACCTGAGGCCCACGCGCGGTGGGGTTGGTTTCGGTGGTCGGCCCCTGCGGATCGATCTTGACCCGGCTTACCCCAAACAGCTTCTGCATGCGGCTGCTGACGGTGGAATTGATGGCCTGATTGATGATGAGATTGGTGGCCTGATCGGTGAACAGGGTCTGTCCCGACTGCTGCTGCAATTGTTCGGATTCGCCGGTGGTATGGCCCAGCGCCAGCAGCGCAATGATGTCAGACTTGGGCAGAGGCGGCTCGGAGCGATAGTTCACGTTGAGGCGCTCGGGGGTTCCGGTGACGGTCACGTCCAGATCGTAGTTGCGGACGTGGGTGGTGGCCTGCAGGTTCACTTGCGGTTCGATGGCGACGGGATTGGCAAAGGTAATGTCACCGCGCTCCAGCCGGAATTTGATGCCATTGAAAGTAGCGTCGCCTTCGAGGATGTCGGCGCGGCCGAGTACGCTGGGGCGGGCGAGCGAACCTCGCAGGCGCAGGTCAGCGTCGCCGGAGAGGCGCGCCACCGTGGTTTTCATCTGGAGCTCGGGCGCGGTGCGCACGGAAACATCCAGCTTGACATTGTAGAGCGGCGAATTCGCGGCTGTAATGCTGGCGGACTGCCGGCTGCGTTCCAGATAGGATCCGAAATCGAAGCCCGGGGTCACGGCCAGCTTCGTGACCATGACGTCGCCGGAGACCAGAGAGGCCGAACGGTTGCCGACCCAGTGCAGTTCCGCATTCGCGGTGGAACTGACGCCGGGCGGGTAACGCAGGCGCACCTCTTTGCCCACCGCCGTGAGATTGAAATTGAGCTGGCGGTTGTAGTTGGTGACGTCGCCCTTGAAATCGACCGTGCCGCCTCCGGTGCGGGCGCTCAGCTGCCCGATGCGGACGCGGTCGCGGGTAAACTCGAGCGACCCGTTCATTTCGCTCAGGCCGCTGGGCAACCCGGCATAGTTCGCGCTTCCGTCCTTGATCTCAACGGTGCCTTGGGGAAGCGGATCGTTGAGCGTACCGCCTAGGATCATGTGAACCGTAGCCAGTCCGGAAGCGGTGAGATTCTGATCGAAGCCGCCCAGCAGGCTTAAATCCGCCTGCCCGTCGGCTTTCAAATCAAGCTCCTCGCCGCCCACAAAATGAATAGAGCCGCTGCCGGTAATGTCGGTTCCCTTGCCCACAAGGTGCGTGGGCTGGATGTAGATGGTCTGCTTCGCGAAGGTGAAGTGGATGGGGCCCTGATTGTGCAGTTTGGCGGACTCGACATCGAGCGCAAGGTCGTTGACGGTGCCGTCGAGCGTCCAGCGCCGCGGATAGCGCAGCGGACCCTGCATGGTGATCGATCCGCCCGCCGCCGAATGTCCGGTCAACTGGTGGCCGAGATAGGCGCGCCATAGAGCGTCGCCATCCAGATGATCCATATGGGCGGTGATGGTGGCGGGAAAATCCCCGTGCATGCCCACCGTGCCATCAATCGAAACCGAGCCCCGCGTGAATTGGGATTGCCCGGTCAGATGCAGTTCGCCGTTTCTGGTTCTGGCCTCCACATCCAGAGCGCCGGAAAGCTCGTGATCGAAGGTGAGATCTCGTCCGTGAAAAACCGCGTCGATCTCAGGAGCGCTCAGAGTTCCCGATCCCAGAAGAGTGAAGTCGGCGCGGCCCTCGATCAGCAGGGGATCGAGTTGAATCTGGTGCACGCGCGACAAATCGAAATTTTTCCCGACCAGATCCAGGCGAAAGCTTTGGGTGGCGGGAGCATAAGCGGCGCTGCCGGAAACTTCGGCGTCCTGGTGAGTGAGAACAATGTTAGTGAGTTCGGTCTCGTTCGTGCCCACGTGCAGATCGGCGTCGATCTTTTCGATGGCCTCGCCGTACGCGGAGGCACCGGCCGCGTGGATGTGTCCTTGCGCTTGCGGATGCGCCCGGGTTCCGGAAATCTGCAGCGCGACGTTGGCGGTTCCGGAGACCGGGTATTCGAAGCCGGCCAGGGCTGCGGTTGAAGCGACATCCACATTGTGCAGATTCACATGCGCGGTGTAGGGACTATTTTCGGTGAACTGGCCTTTTTGCAGTGAGGCGTTGAGTTCGAAATTGGCGCTGGTGTCTCCACGGCGCAAGCTTCCTCCGCGCAGGGAAAGATCATGCGAGGAGAACTGGACGCTGGCCGCAAACGAATCCCAGTGCACGGGTTTCTCCGGCGTTCGCGAAGTGGCAGGCAGGGTGAATTCGAAATCTTCGGCGACCAGGGTACCGCTCAGAGTGGGCACGGAAAATGTCCCTGCGGCGGTGCCGTTGAAGGTGGCATTGCCGTCCACGCGAAAGGGCAGATCGGTGGGTCCTCCCAAGGCGGCGACCAAGGGACGCCATTCCTCCAGATTGGAAGTGGAAACAGAAAAGTGCAGCGTCGAGGAGGACGCGAGAGTGCCCGAAGCCTGTAACTTGGACGCGGGCGTCGTCAAGTCGAATTGCGACAGTTCCAGAGAGTCGGTGGCGCCGCGGTATTTGCCTTGCAGACGCGCGGTGATCGGCAACTCTCGTGGCAGGGTCCGCGATGGTGGAGCAACGTCGAAACCGAAAGCCACTTCGGCATTTCGCGGCGCTCCCTTCCAGTTAGCATCGATGCTGCCTAGCGCCGATCCTACGGGACGAAAGCGGCCCAGCGGATGAGCGGGCACATCGAGCGCGGATGCGACATCCGCCACGGAAACATCGCGCAGGCGCAGATGCACGACTCCAGCCTGCACGCCCGGCGACTTGGGCTTCTCGCCTTTTTTCAGCGGTGGCCGCGCCGCCGTGATCACCGGGAGTTCTTCTTTTTTGTTCTTGCCCGGAGGCGGCAGCGGAATGCTGTGCAACCAGTTATCGATCTGGGCATCGCCGGTGAAACTCCCGCCCAACACTTTGCCTTGCAACTTTGAAAGCTTGATCTGCTGATCGGTCACGGCATAGTCGGTGCCGAGGTTCACCTTTCTTTAGGGCAAATTGATCGTCCTGGTATCCGAGATCGCGCAGCAGCAGTTCGCCGGAAGTGGTGAAATCGTTGAAGGACCAGTGTCCGTCTCCCTTGAATTGCGCGTAGCCTTCGCGCAGATCGCGGCGGCGGGCGATGGCGGCGGCTTCCTGCAGATTGACCTGGGCCTCATAGCTGGCGTCGACTCGCGGATTGCGGAAGTCGCTGACGCGGCCGCTCAATTTCAGCGACGATTTCCCGGAATTCCATTGCAGCGACTGGATGTCGACAAACGTGCTTGCCAGACTGAAATCCACCGTCGTCATCCACGCGAAGGGACGGTAATTCTCGAAGGCGGTATCGACTTTGCCGATTGCCAGATGGCTGACGTAGCGTCCGCGCAGGAACGAGTAATCCATCTGCAGGTTGGTGCCATGCACGGAAAAGTCCAGCGGAATCTTCTGGTCCCCCCAGAGCAGTTCGCCGTTGCGGACGGATAGATGATCGATGGAGAGCGCGAAAAGTTGCTCGACGCGTTGATGAAGCGGCACGTTCTGCGGCAGCACGCGCAGCGCAGGAACATTGGTGGTCGCGCCGTCGGGTCCAATCGCAATATGAATGACCGGACGCTCCAGAGACAAAGAGGTAAAGCCAAATTCGGTGCGCAGAAAGGAGATGACCTTCATGTGCGCGATCAGGCTGTCGGCATGAGCCAGAGGAACGTCCGTGGGCGCTTCCTTGCCATGGACGGTGATGTTGCGGACCTCAACCTGCAGACGGAAAGGAACGACGTGGAAGCTGCCGATATCGGTGCGCCCACCGGTGATGCGGTCGACTTCCTCGACCATGCGGCGCCGAACGTAGGACTGGAAAGAATTGGTGGTGGTGTACCAGAGACCGGCGAGGATCGCGACGAGCACGAAGGCGGAAGCCAGCAGAAGATATTTCCACCAGCGGCGAGGCCGGGCGGCAGGTTCGGTCACCGCGTCTGGACTCCCTCCCCAGGGGACTCAAGTGCGCCGGGCATACTCACTTTGCTTTCGGAACGGAGCGACTGCAGCCACGAAACCATCAGTTCGTTCACTTTCTGCTGGGTAAGGAGTTCGCGGATTTTGCCAGAAACATCCGCCAGGGGGACATCGCTGCCGCCGGACTGCCTCAACTGCGGAACGAACTTGTCGCGGTAATAGGCTTCAATGCTTTTGGAATCGATTTGCACGGCGGGACGCAAGTGGGCATCGACCAGGCGCATCAGGTCGATCTGCTGCCGCACATGCTCGACCAGTTCCGGCTCGGTGAGGTCGAAACGGGCCAGGACTTTTTGCCAGTCCTGCTCCGTAACCGCGTCCGGATATTGCGTGCGAGCATTGTCGATCTGAACATCCGCTTCCGCTTCGGTGGCATGCTGGAAGGATGCCGACTTCATTTGCTCGGCGAGCAGTTCCTGGTCGATCAGACGGTCGAGCACGGCGCGGCGGTCTTCGTCGGTAAAAAGGCGGAGCGGGCGGCCACTCAGCAAGGCTTCATAGCGCAGACCCTGATCCCAATCGCTCTGCAGGATGATGTGGCCGTTGACCGTGGCCACGATGCGGTCGATCACCTCACCGGCGGCAGCGGGCCACGCAAAAGCGCTCAAGAACAACGTGAGTGCAACCGCCGCGACCGTCTTGTTCCTGAAAATGTGTGGCATCAGAATGGCTGGCCTATGCTGAAAAATACATTGAAAGGCCGTAAACGCTGCACCGGAGCCGTGGGCACCGATGCGTCGAAGAAACGGGTCGGATTCAGATTGTAGCCAAAGTCAAAACGCAAAGGGCCTATGGGCGTCTTATATCGTACACCGACCCCCACCACATGCGAAGTGTAATCATAGCCGGAGTTGTCGAAGTTGGTGACGCACTGAGCGTTCAGTGTACTTCCGGACAAGCACTGTTGGGGGGTTTGCTGATGCCAGCGCATCAGGCCCTTCAACATGTCGTGCGGCGCGGTAAAGACGTTACCCATATCGTGAAAAATGGCGAACCCCCATCCTTCTCCGAGGTAAGGGAGCGAGGTTTCGGGGAAGCGGAGTTCCATGTTGTTGACAAATAGCGCGGTGCCGCCCACGGGGAAGCCCGAACTCGGATCGCGGGGTCCTGCCTGATTTAACCCGAATCCGCGATGGGAGTTGGCCCCACCGGCAAAAAATTGTTCGGGCAGAGGAATGGTCGCGATGTCGGAACAAGTGGGCTCCCCGAGGGCGTTTAGCGGGCAAGATCCCGGGGGCAAAACTCGCGTGCCTCTAAAGGGCTGCACTAAGCCAATCGTCGTAGAGCGGGCGAACACGAACTTATGCTCGGGTTTGTTTTTGCGTCCAAAAGCGTGATAGGTCGAGAACTGCGCCAGCGCGCGGGCGAAGTTCGCGGGAAGGCCTATGTTTGGCCCAGTAGTGGACTGCGGTGTTTCGGACTGTGAGCCAAAGAAGCTCGACGCGAGAAAGGCGTCGAGAGTGAAGTAGTTGCCTTTCGTGCTCTCCAGGGGATTATCCCGTTTGTCGTGGATAAAGGTGAAGCCGGGACCACCCACACGCGCGGGCAGCGAATAGAGGGCAATTTCACCAGCCGGGAAATCCTTGGCAAAGTGGCTGGCTTTGACGGTGCGGAAATCGAAGCGGTAGGTAATTGAATCCGGACCAGCACGCGTTCCCGGTTCCCTCCCGGTATTGCCGAATTGTTGCCGGAGATCGATCTTCCCTTCCAGTCTTTGCGAGGTGAAGGTGGCAACATCGAGGCTGTTGTCATAGAAGACGGTAAAGATGAGCTTGAACTTGTCGTTATCGAAAAGCTTGGGGATGGTATAGCTGGTCAGCCCGCGCTGCTGCAGCCTGCCAACGTTGGATTGAAATGCCAGGGTATGGTCGCGTCCTGCGACATTGAGCCGGGTCACATCGAATTCCACCCGCGGACTTACACCGGTTGCCCCCGTCGGTGCGGTGGAACCCGCCGGCAGCCCGGTCTCAAATTCAAGTCCAAAACCGTAAGTAAAGGTGTAGCGTTTCGCCTCTTGCACTTGCACCAGAATGTTTTTCGCGGGATCGGTGCCCTCCGGGTTCTGTACCGCGGTATCGACCTGGCTGAAGATGCCAAGATCGTAAAGCCGGGTCTGCGTGTTGAGCAGGTCCTGCTGGCTGAGAGCATCTCCGGAATGAACTTCCAGTTCGCGTTGCACAACGTAGTCGCGCGTGTGATCGGTTCCCGCAACCATCACTTGATCGACGGTGAAGCGCTCGCCTTCCTGAATGGTGAATGTGACGTCTTCGCGATGGGGCTGGCTGGCAGAAGGCGCGGTGGTGAGTTCGAGCGAGGCGTTGGGAAAGCCGTGATCGAAGTAATAGCTCAGAATTCTTTCGCGGTCGTTGGCCAGATCCTGATCCGAATAAGGTTGACCCGGCTCCGTAGTCAATTCCGGAAGATCGCTGCGGCTAACCTTCTGATTGCCTACCACGTGAACCTCACCCACCCGCCTGCGTACTCCCTCTTCGATGTCAATATGAACGGCAAGTTTGTTCGAAGATCCCTGATAGTTGTCATCCACCTGGGTGGTGATGTGGACATCGCGAAAGCCGTTGGAGCGATAGAGGCCTTCGAGGGTGGCGACATCGGCCTTGAGCAGCGCCTCGCTGTAACGCCCGTGGCTCAGAAAGCGGTTCGCCGGCTGAATCTGCAGGTAAGACCGCAGCTTCGCCGTGTCCAGAAAGTTCTTGTTGCCGCTGATCTGTACCAGGGCGAGTTTGTGCAACGCCCCGGCATCGATCTGATAGATCACGCGCAGGGTTTTCGGGTCACTTTCCTTCACGATGTCGACCTTGGCGTCGAAATGGCCGCGGGTCTGCAGGTAGTCGAGCAGGTTGCGTTTGCCCTCGTTGAGCAAATCGTCATCGACCGCATTCTCTTCGTAGACCGGGATCTGGCGCTTAAGAATTCCTTTGCTGATATGGAATCCGCGGGCCGAGATCAAAACCACCGGACCGGGATCGATCTGGTAGGTGAAATCGACGGCATTGGATGCGGGCCGGTATACCTGTTCGGCGATCGAAACCTGGGCCAGCGCGCGGCTTTGCTTCTGAAATCGTTTGCGCATGCGCTGCAGGGAATCACTGACGCGGGAGGCGGTCAGTTTGTCTCCGGGCCGCATCTTGGCAATGCGGCGAACCTCGGCCACGGAAAGACTGGAAGTCCCCGTAACTTTCACTTCCCCGACATGCGCTTGCGGGCCGGGAGAAAGGTGCAGGAGAATATCCACCTGCTGGGTAGTGACATTGGAAGTGCGTTCCGCGGTGATTCGCGCCCGGTAATATCCATTTTCCTGCATGAGCTGGTGAATGTTCTCCAGGGCGCGGTCCAAGTTGTCGGTGCTAAAGCGCTCGCCCAGTTGGAGCTTCGAGGCGTTTACGATCTGATTGGCGTTGGGCCGGGCAGGGGCGCCTTCGACATCGACGGCGCCGACAAAGAAGTTGGGGGAGGTGACGAAGCTGAGCTGGACGCCGTCGCCCGAAGGAGTGACCTCGGCCTGAATGTCGGCGAAGCGGCCGGTGGCATAGAGAACCTTGATGCTGTCGCGGACCAGCACACGCTGCAGGGGCACGCCCGCTTTCTGCGGCAACAAATGCAGCAGGTGCTCGCGGTCCCGTTGTGCGGCTCCCGGAAGCTCGACCGACAGAACCATTTTGCCTTCGTAGTTGGAGGTGGAGATCCCCGGTTCGGAACCCTGCTGGGCGTGCGCCGGAGGCGACAGGGCCGCGGTCCAGAGCAGGATCAGCGCGGAAAAAAATGTCGCATAGCGTCGTGGCAAAGGGATCCTTGGATTCGGGCTTGTTTTGACTCGCTTGAGATGCGCCCAAACCGTATGAGTCGTTGGCGGGCTTTGGAATAGAAACCCGGCTGCGTCCATCTCCACTCGACCCAGCCACTTATAATAAAGGTTTTGCAGCACAAGACTGGTGACCTCTTTGGCACAGGAAACAGAACGTCGCGCTGAATTCAATTCTCCCCGCGAAGCGCTGGCGGAGGAACGCTACTCCCGGCAAATCCTGTTTCGCGGGATCGGCGCGGAAGGTCAGCGGAAGCTGGCGGGTGGCCGCGTAGCCATCGTGGGTTGCGGCGCAACTGGATCGGCACTGGCAGGATTGCTGGCACGAGCCGGCGTGGGCACGCTGCGGATCATTGATCGCGACTACGTCGAGCCCAGCAACCTGCAACGGCAATCGCTGTTCGATGAGTCGGATGCGGCCGAGTCTTTGCCGAAGGCCATCGCGGCGGCGCGCAAGATTTCCGCCTTCAATTCGCAGATCGCGGTGGAAGCGAAGGTGGACGATCTGGTCCCGGCAAATATTGAAGTATTGCTGGAAGGAATGGACCTAATCCTCGACGGAACCGACAACTTCGAAACCCGCTACCTGATCAATGACTATGCGGTAGACCGCCGGTTGCCGTGGATCTATTCGGCAGCGGTGGGCAGTTATGCGGTGACGCTCAACGTGCTGCCAGCAGAGACCGCGTGCCTCGCGTGCATTTTTCCGGATTCGCCGCGCGGCATGGTGGAGACTTGCGAGACTTCGGGGATATTGAACTCGGCGGTGAATCTGGTCGCATCCATTGCCGCGACCGAGGCGCTGAAACTTCTGGTCGGAGCCGGCGGTCTGCGGCGCAGCCTGCTTTCGTTCGACCTGTGGACCAACGATCGAGCGGAGATTGCGGCCGGTAAACCCAGGCCGGACTGCCGAGCCTGCGGCAAACGGGACTTCGTTCATCTGGCGGGCGAGGGACGCCCGCACATCACGCTGTGTGGCAGGAATTCGGTGCAAATCCATGAGCGGCAACGCCCCATCGATTTCGCCGAGATGGATCGGCGCCTGCAGCCGCACGGCATGGTCCGCCATAATGACTTCGTTCTGAAATTCTGGCACGAGCCGTACGAGATGACGCTGTTCCCCGATGGCCGGGCGATCATCAAGGGAACCACGGACACTGCGGTGGCGCGTAGTTTGTACGCGCGCTTTGTGGGGAGTTGATTTGTCGCGCGGAGGTGCGTCGGTAGGTATGCTTCGACTCCGCCCACCCCGAAGCATTCTTCCGCACGCCGACTCACACAGCTCCCGCGCGGGAGTTCGGTCGGGTAGGGATGCTTCGACTCCGCCAGAGGATCGCTTCGCGATCCTCTGGCTCCGCTCAGCATGACAGAGGTCCCCGTTTGTCATGCCATGACAGAGCTTCGGGCGACCCAGCATATTTCCAGGCTGATTATGTTTGTCATGCTGAGCGGAGCGGTAAGGCGAGCCTAGCGAGCCTCACCGCGCAGTCGAAGTATCCCTACTCCATTCCGACTTCATCCACGGGTACCACTCCGCGGCCAGATCGATCCAGTGCGGATTCTTCTTCACGATCAGCGCGACCTTCTTCTCACGCCTCCAGCCTTTCAGTTGCGTCTCACGCGCCAGCGCTTTGTGCACGTTCTCGTAGGACTCCCAGTAGAGCAGGCGGGTGACCTCGTATTTGTCGCTGAATCCTTCAAAGTGATGCGACTTGTGCTGGAAGATGCGGCGGTGAAGATTGCCGCTAAAGCCAATGTACAGCGTGCCGGACAGGCTGCCCATGATGTACACGCAGTAATATTTTCGCTCGTGCGCCATGACTCCACATTGTTGGCTCGCCAGCGGCTGGCTGTGCGGTGCGTCACAAAGTGGGGTATCCGTTCCCATCGCGGGAATTGGGTCGGGTAGGGATGCTTCGACTCCGCCAGAGGATCGCTTCCGCGATCCTCTGGCTCCGCTCAGCATGACAGGACTTTTTTGTCATGCTGAGCGAAGCGGGGAGGAGCGAAGCGACTCACCGCGGAGTCGAAGCATCCCTACCCGCTTCCCAACCTCATCCCACGCAGCAGCCTCGAAATTCTCAAACTTCTTGCTGAATGCCAGCGTCAAGCGGGTCAGACGGCGCATGTGCAGGCGGGTAGTGGCATTCAACCGTTCGATGTAGCTAGTCGAAACCAAGTCCATGTCGGGCGCACCCGTCACGGGCCGTTTATCGACGGAGACAAACCTTGCAGCGCTGTACTTGCGCTCGGCATTCTGGGCGCCGTCGTGTTCGTAAGTCTTGACGATCTGCCCGAAGTCTACCTCTGCCCCGTAAACCTGTTCAATCGCGTCAACGTAGGCGCGGAGGGCATCGCTAGAGATTTGCACCCGCGTCCGCATCCGGCTCGCCACGTCCTCAACGAAAACCTTCGCCGTCGCGAGATCACGCTTTCCACACTTGAACGAGGGCACCAATTTGGTTTCGGCATCAATCGCGCAGAACGTCCACACGTCGCCGTACTGCGGATCGTCGTCGGGACGAACGTGCCGCTCTTTCTTGCCGATGAAGCCATGTAGCTAGGTGCTCGCGGCTGACTTCTGCTAATCTTCTCCGTTTGCTCGTCAAAACGGTTCCCGCACAGAAAAGGCCCGAATGGCTGAAAACACTCGCCCGCATCCCACAGGCTTCTACCGATGGGCGGTTCTCATCATCGTCAGCGTGGCCATGGGGGGGAACTACTACATCTACGACAGTATCAATGCCTTGGAGCGGATTTTCATCGACCGTCTCGGATTCTCTGCCACTCAGTTCGGATGGCTCAATGCCAGCTATAGCGTGGCCGCCGTCGCGACCCTTCTGATCGGCGGCATCATCATTGACCGCATCGGCACAAAAAAGGCGATCCTGGCCTTCGCAGCCCTTTGCTTCGTAGGGGCGGTCATCACGGCTTCCCGAGGCAGCGCGGTGACGATGATCGTCGGGCGCACGGTTCTGGGACTCGGCGCAGAATCGATGATCGTCGCTGTTACCACGGCCCTGGCCAAATGGTTCAAGGGCAAGGAACTCAGCTTTGCTTTCGGCATCAACCTGACCATTGCCCGGCTTGCCTCCGTCGCCGCAGACAACTCGCCCACATGGGCGAACTGGGCTTTCTATCCTCATGGGCCGGCGGGCGAACCCAGTTGGCAGCGTCCATTGTTAATCGCGGTCGGGGCCGGAGTCCTGGCTATGGTTTGTTCAACGGTTTACTGGGCGATGGAAAGTTATGCAGAAAGGCAATATGAACTCGGACAAGCCGGCCAGACCGACAAACTCGAATTCAAAGGCATCTTTCGCTTCGAGTTGTCCTACTGGCTAGTGGTGGGCCTGTGCTTCACGTTCTATTCCGCAATCTTTCCCTTCCGCACGTTCGCCATCGACTTCTTCACTAACAAGATTCTCGCGGCCCACGGCGGTACGGCGGCCACGGAGGCAGCAAGAGTCCTCAGCCTGGAGCGAGCCGGCAACCTCAACAGCTTGCTGCCATTCACGGCGATGATCGCCACCCCGCTGTTCGGCCTGTTGGTAGACCGGGTGGGAAAGCGCGCCTGGTTCATGATGCTGGGATCCTTGCTGCTCATGCCGGTGTATCTGATGATGGCGTATTCGTCTGTTTCGCTCTACGTTCCCGTGTCGATGATGGGGATCGTCTTTTCGCTGATTCCGGCTGTCATGTGGCCCTCCGTTGCCTATATCGTGGACCAATCCAGACTGGGTACTGCTTATGCCCTCATGACGCTCATCCAGCAGATTGGGTTCTTCCTCCTGAACCTGCTGATCGGTAAGGCGAATGACTACTCCCACGCAGGCTTGGATAATCCTGGGGGTTACGCTCTCGGAATGTGGATTTTTTCCATCTTAGGATTCATCGGAATGGCTTTGTCGATCCTGCTTCGCGCCAGGGAAACCGGTCCGCACGGTCACGGCCTGGAGACGATCACAACTGCTCATTCCGCCGCATGACCGCGACATTAAAAATTACAAATTTTCGAAGAATGCGACTCTAAATTTGGGATAGGGTTTTATTGTCAAGGACGATTCCGCTTCAAACGGGTCGAAGCAAAGGATTTCGAGCGACGAAGCATCTCAGGAAAGAATCCAAAGAACGGTAGAATTGCTCTCATAAATTGAATACAGAGGTTACGGTAGTTTTCTCGCGAGCACTCGCAAGCCATACAACGTAAAGATAGTTAGCCGCATCTCACGGGGTGCGGCCGGAAAAGGCAACTTGACCGACCCAGAACAGAAACAGGCCAGCGATTCGACCGAGGCCAAGCTCATCGAGAGGGCGAAGCAAGGAGACGCCGAGGCGTTTCAAGACCTCTACGATAAGCACAAGCGAAGGGTGTATTCCCTTTGCTTGCGGATGACATCCAATACCGCCGAAGCCGAGGATCTGACCCAGGAAGCGTTCCTGCAGCTCTATCGCAAGATAGGAACGTTTCGCGGTGAATCGGCATTTTCGACCTGGCTGCACCGGCTTTCTGTGAACGTGGTGCTGATGCACCTGAGAAAGAAAAGTCTGCCGCTGGTTTCGCTGGAAGAAACCACGCAGGCAGGCGAGGAAGACACTCCGAAGAAAGACTTCGGGGCGGACGATTTGGCGTTGGCCGGATCCATTGACCGGCTGCAATTGCAGAAGGCAGTGGGTGACCTCCCTCCCGGCTACCGTACGATTTTTGTGCTTCACGACGTCGAAGGTTACGAACATAATGAGATCGCGGCGATCGTGGGCTGCTCGATCGGGAACAGCAAGTCCCAGTTACATAAAGCACGCATGAAGTTGCGCGATCTGCTCAAAATGAATCGAGCCGAAAAGGCCGAGAAATCCTGAGCGGGGTTCGACGCAACTAACTAAGTAAGACACAGCAGGGCGCAAGACAATTGCAAGCCAGCAAGCAATCAAACGAGCCGGCGCAGACCGGCCGTGGTGGCACGCACGTTGGCAGTATTGGCAGTGTATGGAAGCATCAGAGGCTTGGGGAGAAGCTGTATGACCTGCGTTGAATTGCAAGCGAGCCTGGCGGAGAACGAGGGCGCCAGCAGTCCCGAACAGCGGGCTCACTTAAAGAATTGCCCGGAGTGCTCCGCTCTGGTCTCGGACTTATTGGTGATCGCCTGCGCCGCCGGTGAATCGCGCGCGGCGCACGAACCCAGTCCCCGCGTCTGGAACGGCATCGAAGCCGCATTGCGGCGAGAGGGCCTGATCCGGCCGCAACGGGTCAAAGGTTCCCTGTTGCCAGCTTTCAGCAGTTCCTGGGGATGGACTCGCTGGATGTTCCCCGTGGCCGCCGCCTTGCTGGTTACGGTTGGCGTTCTGATTCGCCAGCATTCCGCTTCCCACGAAATCGCCCGGAACGAAAACCCCAGCCCTGCTTTGTCTGAGCCGGGCTCGGATTTAGCCGCGGGACTGAACGATGAGGATCTGATGCAGGAGGTCGAGCAACAGCCGGCCGCACTACAGGCGGAGTACAGCGAGAGCCTGCGCCGCGCTAATCAGTACATCGAGGACGCGAAAAACGTGGTGGCTGCCGATCCCAATGATCAGGAAGCTCGACGCTCCCTGATGGAAGCGTACCAGCAAAAAGCCATGCTTTTCGAGTTCGCTTTAGACCGCTCTCTGCCATAATGAACGCCATTTACCAGTTGCTACAGCGGAGACGAAGGATTTCGAGAAATCATATGACGGCGCGAAGGGTCGAGCTTCGAGTGATCAGCGCAATGCTGGCCGGAATTTTGCTGGCCGGAACGGCCGTGGCCGAGACTCACAAGGAATATCGCTTCAACGTCGGGCCTAGAGCTGGAATTTCCGTCAACAATCCCTACGGCTCCATTTCGGTGAAACCCGCAACCACCAACGTGGTGGTGGTGAATGCCGTTCTATCCTCGGATAAAGTCGAGGTGGACAACAACGCGGTAGGAAACCGGGTGGAAGTAGTGTCTCATCTGCTGCCCGGAGCGGATGCGCAATCGGGCCGAGTCGACTACGAAATCCTGGTGCCGGCCGATGCCAGCGTCACCCTGCATTCCAGTTCCGGGTCGCTGCATGCGGAACGACTTCATGGCAACGTCACGCTGGAGGGAGCGGGTGCGACCGTCGACGTTCGCGATATTAGCGATGCCCATCTCCACGTGAAAACTCTGAACGGCCCGGTCACGCTCACCAACGTGCAGGACGGGCACGTAGAAGTCGACTCGTTGAGCGGAAACGTGACTCTGAACAGCGTGACGGGCCCGCTGGTGCAAGTGATTTCGACCAGCGGCGGCATTCATTACCTGGGCGACTTTGGTGACCGCGGCGAATATCGCCTGACCAGCCACAGCGGCGACATCGAAGCCATCGTGCCCGATTCCACCTCGGCCGACGTCAGCGCGCGCTCGGTGCGCGGCGAAGTGCATGACGATATTCCTCTCCAGCCCAAACAGCACACGTCCTATGTGATGCAGCAGGGACGTGCCTTCTGGGGTACCATGGGCCGCGCGGCGGTCTCTTCGACCGTAGTCCTGCGCAGCTTCAGTGGTAAAATCCACCTCAGAAAACGCTCCGCAAAATAAAACAGGGAAAGAATCCGGGCCGTTTGAAGAAGCGTTCTGGCAAACCGGCGAGCGCCCAGGCTAGCATGCGTGCGCAGCCGAAACGCCCGCTGCGGCCGGCGGGAAATCGCCAGTTGGGAGCGGTCTTTCTCGTCGGCTTTATGGGAGCGGGCAAGACCAGCGTAGGCCGCGCCCTCGGGCAACGGCTGAATTGGATCTTTGAAGACCTGGACGATCGCATCGCGGCTCGAGAAGGCCGCAGCGTCGCTGAAATCTTCCGCGATTCGGGCGAGAGCGAGTTTCGACGCGCCGAGCACAATGCGCTGAAGCATGTGCTCGACGAACTGCGCGGGGGAAGCACGAGGATAATCGCCCTGGGTGGCGGCGCGTTTGTGCAGCCCGACAATGCGTCGCTGTTAAAGGCGTCGGAGGTGCCCACAGTTTTTCTGGACGCTCCGGTCGACGATTTGTGGCAACGCTGCTCGCAGCAGGCCAGCGAAGACGGGACGGAGCGACCGTTGCTGCGCAGTCAAGAGCAGTTTCGCAAGCTGTACGAGTCGCGGCGTCCGGGTTATGCGAAGGCGGTCCTCAGGATTGAAGTCGGCAATCGGAGCGTGGAAGTCATCGCCGCCGAGATTGCGGAAACGCTGGGGCTGAAGAAAATCGAAGTCCGCAACCAACAAGGAGAGACGGAGTGAAGTTTGCAACGGGAATGCGGGTAGCGGCTCTGCTTCTGGCATCTTTGTTTGTGGCCATCGTTCCTGCCCACGGTCGCGAGAAAAAGGAAAAGCCCGGCGGCGCGCAAACGGTGGACTCCGGTTCCTTCGGAATCTTCGTCCGAGGACAGCGGGTGGCCACCGAAACCTTCAGCATCCAGCAGCAGAACGGCGCCAGTTCGATCAAGTCGCAATTCAAGGAAACCAGCGGAAACGATACGGCCACGCAAAAATCCGATCTGCAAATTACAGCCAGCGGGGAATTGCTGCACTATGAATGGAGCCAGTCCGCGGGCGGGTCGCTGACGGTGGTTCCGAACAACGATTTCCTGCTAGAGAGGATCACCCCGCCTTCTTCGGGCAAGTCCGCGGAACAGCCTTTCCTGATGCCCAGCACGTCGTCGATTCTGGACAACAATTTCTTCATTCACCGGGAAGTGCTGGCCTGGCGCTATCTGGCGGCAAATTGCAAATCGGATCCGGCCGGCTTGAAGTGCGAGCATACGCCGGGAGACTTCGGCGTGCTGGTTCCGCAGGACCGCGTTTCGGTGCACGTGCGCCTGGAACTGGTAGGCAAGGAAAAAATCATGATCCGGGGCACCGAACGGGAATTGCTGCGCCTGAATCTGACGGGCGATAATTTTGCGTGGGCCCTGTGGGTGGACGATCACGATCAGTTCAAACTCGTGCGGGTGGCGATTGCTGCCGATAATACCGAAGTAGTCCGGGATTAAAGCATAGCCCGGCGGCAGAATCGAGCTCGCCTTGGATACCTTAGTGTCGCTGGCTGACTCACGTACGGCTCGGGTACTGGTCACGGTGCTGTTGTTCGCGCTGGTTCTGGGATTTCTTTACGTCACGCGCGACACCCTGATCGCCTTTCTCTTCGCCATTTTCTTCGCCTACCTGATGAGCCCGCTGGTCAACCGTCTGGAACGGTTATTAAAGAGCCGGGGTCTGGCCATCGCCGTCATCTATTCCCTTCTGATCGCGCTGGTCGTAGTGTTTTTTGTTGTGGTCGGCCCCAAGGTTACACGCGAAGGCGCGAAGCTGGGACAGTCCGTGCCAGTCTTGCTGGGCAAGCTCAGTTCCGGCGAGATCGCCCGGCAAGTCGGCGCGAACCATGGCTGGAGCCTGAACACAACTGAATTTGTGCAAGGGTTTCTTATCAGCCATCAGGACGAAATCACGCGGTTGGCGCAGCGCATCGGGTTGCGCGTGGCCAACGTCGCCAAGCAGGCCTGGCTGTTTTTTGTGGTGCCGCTCTTGTCGATCTTTTTCCTGAAGGACGGTCGCGGCTTCAGCGACTTCTTGCTCTCGACCATCCAGTCACGCCCGCAGCGCGAGTTCCTGGAAAATGTGCTGAACGATCTGAACCAGATGCTGGCCCATTTCATCCGCGCGCAGCTGACCCTGGCGGCGCTGACCCTGGTGGTGTATTCCATATTCCTGGCGACCATGCGGGTGCCCTACCCGCTGGTTCTAGGCACGATGGGCGGGGTGCTGGAATTTGTGCCGGTGGTCGGCCCTCTGGTCGCCGCCCTCACGATTGTCACGGTGGCGCTGCTGCTGAGCTATCCGCACTGGCTGGTGCTCATCATCTTTCTCGGGGCCTGGCGTCTGATTCAGGATTACGTTTCGTCGCCGCGCATCATGGGCGAGAGCATGGAACTGCATCCTTTGGCGGCGATTTTCGGAGTGATGGCGGGCGGCGAAGTGGCAGGCATTCTCGGCGTCTATCTCTCGATTCCCGTGATGGCCAGCCTGCGCATCGTCTTCCGCCGCTGGCGCCTCTATGCCGAGAAGCGCCGGTTTGGCTCGCTCTCGGAATATCCCTTCCGCGGTCAGGAGACACACCGGACGTAGATTCCAGCTGCCAGCTTCCAGTTGCCAGCCTTCAGTGGAGCATTCCCGCTGAAAGTTCATGCTCGGACTGAAGGCTGAGAGCTGATGGCTGACAGCTGGGAGCTTACTGCCCGGCGCCCGCTGCCGTGACTTTTTCGATCGACACTTTGCGCAGAAATTCTGCCGCATCTTCCGGCAGGACGGTGTTGATGAACATTCCCGATCCCAATTCAAAGCCGGCCACGCGCGTCAGCCGCGGAATCACGCTCACATACCAATGAAAGTGGCGGGCTCCGGCATACTCTGCCGGGCCGCTGCGTACCGTGAAGTTCAGGTCAGGATTCTCCAGGCCAACGTACATCTTCGCCAGCAGAGCCCGCAAAACGCGCGCCAGGTCGGCAATCTCAAGCTCGGAAATTTCTCCGAAGCTCGCCATATGCCGCAAGGGGAAGATGTGCGTGGCAAACGGAGTCGCCGAGGCAAACACTTCCATGGCCACGAAATGTTCGTTCTTCAACACGACTCGCGTCTGGTCTTCCACTTCCCGCTCTACCATGTGGCAGAACATGCATTCGCCAACGTCGTCATAGTGGCGCAGGGCCTCGTGCAGGCGGTGCCGCACCTGGCTGGGGATGACCGGCGTGGCAATCAACTGCGAGTGCGGATGCTGCAGGCTCGCGCCCGCATCCAGTCCGTGATTCTTGAAGATCGTAACGTGATGCACCCGCGGGTCGAGGCTCAACGCGTTGTAGCGTTGCTTGTAGATGCCGAGAATTTTCGCCACGTGGGAATCGTCGAGCAAGGTCAGGGAGCGGGAGTGGTCTGGACTGTCAATGATGACTTCGTGGAAGCCGAATCCGGCCACGCGCCGCCGCAAGTGTTGCAGGCTGCGGATCGGTTGAACGTCGCTCGACAACGCCGCAAACTTGTTAGGAATCACCCGCACTTCCCAAGGCTGGCCGTTGACCGGCGTTCGCATCACCTCGGGCGGCGTCTTGCTTTCATTGCCCGGACAAAATGGACAAGTCTCGATAAATGCCGGTATCGGCTGCACCGCTCGATGCGTCGCCAACTCTTCCGGCCGCTTGGCCCGTTCCGTCGCGATGATGACCCATTCCTTGGTGAAAAAGTTTTGCCGCAGCTCTGCCATGGGATTGCCTCCACGATCTCCTATCGGCAGACGGAGGCAATTCCTGCAGTCCGCGTAGGCGCCTGTTATAGAATTCCAAGTACCCCCTTATGAGCCAAAAACTTCCTATAGGTATTCTCGGCGCCACCGGCGTCGTCGGGCAGCGGTTTATACAGATGCTGGAGCACCATCCCTGGTTTGAAGTGGCGTGGCTGGCCGCTTCGGACCGCTCCGAAGGCAAGGCCTATGCCGAAGCTGCGCGCTGGCGCTTGAAGACGCCCATTCCTGCGGCGGTGGCCAAGATGCCGGTTTCACCCGCAGCGCCGGAAGGCGCGCCCAAAATTATCTTCGCGGCGCTCGATGCCTCCATCGCCGCCGAACTCGAACCGCGTTTTGCCGAAGCCGGCTGCGCCGTCGTCTCGAACTCCAGCGCGCTGCGCATGAAGGAAGACGTGCCTCTGGTCATTCCCGAAGTCAACAGCGGCCACATCAAGTTGATCGACGTGCAAGACTGGCGCAAGAAATCCGGTGGCTACGTTGTGACCAATCCGAATTGTTCCGCCATCGGACTGGTGCTGGCGCTCGCGCCGATCCACCAGAAGTTTGGCCTGGAAACGGTGATGGCCGTAACGATGCAGGCCGTCAGCGGCGCGGGATATCCCGGCGTCGCTTCGCTCGACATTCTTGGCAATGTGATCCCGTTCATCCGCAATGAAGAAGAAAAGATGGAAGAGGAGACGAAAAAGCTGCTCGGGCAATTGAACGGATCGAAAGTTGTTCCCGGCGCGTTTGCGATGAGCGCGCAGTGCAACCGCGTCGCGGTTGAAGACGGGCACACCGAGTCGGTCTCGATCCGGCTGAAGAAAAAAGCCAAGCCGGAAGAGATCATCGCCGCGTGGAATGCGTATCGCGCCGAGCCGCAGGAGTTGAAGCTACCCAGCGCTCCCGAGCGGCCGGTGGTGTATCTCGAAGCCAGCGACCGTCCGCAGCCGCGCTTTGACGTCGATATGGGAGCGGGCATGACCACGGCTGTGGGGCGTCTGCGTCCGTGCGGCGTGCTCGACTGGAAATTCACGGTGCTCTCGCACAACACGATTCGCGGAGCAGCCGGCGCCGCTGTTTTGAACGCGGAACTGCTGAAGGCCCAAGGCTATTTAGGATGAGCGACCGGCGTTTCAACGTAGCGCCGGTGCCCCGCCGGCTGTCGTGGGGGCGTCCCGCCCGCACCGGCATCTTGCTTACGGGCGGCCGACCTCTCGATCCGGAGCCCCGCCGATGATTGTCATGAAATTCGGCGGCACTTCGGTCGAAGACGCCAAGGCCATCGACCGCGTCGCGTCCATCGTCCACGGCCGCCAGGCACAGCAACCCGTGGTTGTCGTCAGCGCGATGGCCAAGGTCACAGACATGCTGCTCACCATGGCCAAAGCGGCGGGCGCCGGCGAGCGCAAGACCGCGCTCAAGCTCTGTCGCTCGCTGCAGGAACGCCATTACAACACCGCCAGCGAATTATTGGGCACGGCACGCTTCACTGAATTTCATTCCGAACTCGGGTCCGACTTTGAGACGCTCGATGAACTTCTACGCGGCATCTCGGCCGTCGGAGAAATCACTCCCCGCACCACCGACCACGTCGCCGCCTTCGGGGAAATGCTGTCGAGCAAAATCGTGGCCGCAGCCTTCCATGCGCGCGGTGTCAACGGCGCTCACGTCGATTCCCGCGACGTGCTGGTTACCGACAACAGCTACATGCAAGCGGTCCCGCAGTACGAAGAGACCAATACCCGGCTGCAGCAAAAAGTTCAGCCCCTGCTGCGTGACGGACAAGTCCCGGTGATGGGGGGATTTATCGGCGCCAATCGCGCCGGCATCACCACCACTATCGGCCGCGGCGGTTCGGATTTTTCCGCGGCCATTTTCGGCGCGGGCCTGGGCGCCGAGCGCATCGAAATCTGGACCGACGTCGACGGCATTCTCACTACCGATCCGCGGATCTGCCCGGATGCGCGCCGCATCAAGGTCATCAGCTTCGATGAGGCCGCCGAGCTTGCGTATTTCGGAGCCAAGGTGCTGCATCCCGCGACCGTGCTGCCCGCGATCCAGAAAAATATTCCGGTCTACGTTTTGAATTCGCGCAATCCTGCGTGCGAAGGGACACGCATCACCACCCGCGCTCCACACAGCAAGAATATTTTTAAAGCCATTGCCGCCAAGAAGAAGATCACGATTGTCGACGTGGCCGCACCGCGCATGCTGCTAGCCCACGGATTCCTCAAGGCGATCTTCGAGGCCTTCGACCGCCATAAAGTCGCCATCGACGTGGTTTCGACTTCTGAGGTGAGCGTCTCGCTTACGGTCGATTCGAATCAGGCGATTCCCGCGCTGGCCGCCGATCTGGCCAAACTGGCGGACGTGAAATATGAGGGACGCAAGGCCATCGTCTGCCTGGTCGGAGAGAACTTGCGTGACACGCCCGGGATCGCGGCGTTAGTGTTTCGCGAACTGGCCGACAAAAAAATCCGTATGATCTCGCAGGGCGCGTCCGAGATCAATCTCACCTTCGTGATCGAAGAAGACGAAGTGCCGGACGTGATCCAGCGGCTGCACAAAACTTTCTTCGCCGAACTGGATCACGAAACGTTCGCCTGAATCCGGGGCAAGTGTGGCGGCGGACGCATCGTCCGCCGAGGTTTCAAAGTAGCGCTGGCGTCCCGCCGGCTGTCGCGGGGACGTTCTCGTCCCCGCCCCCGCAGTTGTCTTCTCTGGACTGCCGTCAGGGCACTTCCCTGAGGTAAGCTGTGTGAGGATATGAACCTTCTTCTCCTAGGCCGCGGAAAAACCGGCTCCGTCGTCGCGGAAATCGCCGCCGAACGCAAGCACCACGTCCGCGTCGTTGGCTCCATGGAAAATTCCGCCTGCGCCGCGCTCACGCCGGAGAAATTGCGTGATATCGACGCCGTCATCGACTTCACCGGGCCGCACTGCGTGCTCGCCAATATCGAAGCCTGCGTCCGAGCGGGAAAGAATATGGTGGTGGGCACAACCGGCTGGCACAAAGAGATCGATCGCATTCGCCGGCTAGTGCAGGAACACGGCACCGGATTTCTGTACGCGGCGAATTTTTCCATTGGCGTGAATCTCTTCCTCGAAGTCGCCCGGAGTGCGGCAGCGGCCCTGCACTACGATTACTCCGGACAAATCTTCGAGCGCCATCATGCCAGTAAAAGGGACGCGCCCAGCGGTACCGCGATGGCTCTCCAAAGCACGATTCGCGAGGCCAGCGGCAAGGATGAAGAGCTGGAAATCATATCCTTCCGCGAAGGCGAAGTTGTGGGACTGCATGAACTTGTTCTCGAATCCGCGGCCGACCGCATCTATCTGTGCCACGACGCCAAATCCCGCCGCGGTTTTGCCGAAGGCGCGGTGCGAGCGGCGGAGTGGCTCGCCGGGAAGAAGGGCTTGTTCGAATTCAAGGACGTGTGGCGCGAGTTGTGAGGACCTCGTGGCGTCCGAATCCCACACGACGATGCATTCGTAGCGCGTAGCGGCTACCCAGGACTTACGTCCTGGGCTAAGGTATTCCGCCCCTTCGGGGCTGGGGTTTGACCAGCGACAGCAGGACCTAATGTCTCAGTTGCATCCTTAATCCCCAAATCGTTGTGACTGCCCTCACGCGATTTTCCCTCGGCTGCCATTAGCGCTATCTTATAGCTATGCAACTTCGCGGATGTGGCACGGCGCTGGTGACTCCCTTTCAGCAGGATGGTTCGATCGATGGTACGGCTCTGCGGAATCTGGTCGCGTGGCAGATTGAAGCGGGCATCGATTTTCTTGTTCCCTGCGGAACCACGGGCGAGACGCCGACTCTGACCCACGACGAATGGCTCTACGTCATCGATGCGACCATCGAAGTGGCCGCCGGACGCGTCCCCATCGTGGCGGGCGCGAGTTCGAATTCAACCCACGAAGCCGTCGAGAAAGCGAAAGACGTTGCGACGCGCCCCGGAGTCGACGCGATCCTCACCGCGTCGCCCTATTACAACAAGCCCACGCAAGAGGGCCAGTATCGCCATTTCAAAGCTATCGCCGAGGCCGTGGGAGACAAGCCGGTCATTCTTTATAACGTGCCCGGACGCACCGCCGCGAATCTTGAGCCCGCGACGCTGGCCCGCCTCGCCGAGATTCCGAACATCGTCGGCGTGAAAGAAGCCAGCGGGAATATGACACAGGTGGCCGAGGCGATCAGCCTGGTGCCGGAAACTTTTCTGGTCTTCTCCGGGGACGACACGCTCACGCTTCCCGTCATCGCACTGGGTGGCGTTGGAATCGTCTCGGTCGCGTCCAATGAAATTCCGCACGAGATGGCCGCGATGGCGCGCTCCGCCCTCGCGAACGACTGGGCCACGGCGCGCAGCCTGCAACGCAAATATCTGCCGCTGATGCAGGCCAACTTCATCGAATCGAGCCCGCTGCCGGTGAAAGCGGTCCTGGCGATGATGGGAAAGATTGAGGAAGTCTATCGCTTGCCGCTTCTGCCCATGCGCCGCGACACGCGCTCGCGGCTGCAGAAAATCGTTACCGACATTGGACTGATCAGCAAGCCTGCCGGGCCCGCGCCGTCGGCAACCGAATTTTTCATCTACGAAAACTGGGCCGCCGGACCGCACAAGATCGTCGTGCATCGCGGCACGTGCGGCCAGTGCAGCCATGGCAAAGGACGCCCCTCCGGCCACGACGCCAACCATGCCCGCTGGCACGGCCCCTACGCGACGCTCGCCGAAGCCCGCGAAACCGCCCACGCTATGACCGGCGTGCTGATCCGCAGCGAGTGCAAGTGCGTGTGAAGAGAAATTGTTGATTGTTGAATTTTGATTGTTGATTGTTTGATTGTTGAATGTTTGATTGTTGACCAAAACCCGGCGTCCGCGATCACACTCATTGTCATCCCGACCGGAGCGCAGCGAAAGCAAGCGGAGTGGAGGGACCTTGCGTTTTCCGCGCTTTGACAAATCCGCAATCCGCAATCGACAATCAACCATTCATGTCCACCCTCAAATCCTCCATTGAGCGCCTCTCGGCGCAGGGCGAAGTCGAACATGATCCGGAAGCGCGGAAAACGTTTCTCGAATTCCGCGACCAGCTCACGCAAGGCAAGATCCGCGCTGCCGAAAGGAAATGTGGGCGCTGGACGGTGAACCCCTGGGTCAAGCAGGGCATCCTGCTCGGCTTCCGTCTCGGTGCAATTACTGAAATGGCTGCCGGCCTCTCGTTCGTCGATAAAGATACTTTCCCTGCCCGCCAGTTCACGGTCGGCGACCGCGTGCGCGTCGTGCCTGGCGGATCGTCGGTGCGGACGGGCGCCTACGTTGCGCAGTCGGTGATCTGCATGCCGCCCATGTTCATCAACGTTGGAGCCTACGTCGACGAGGGCACCATGATCGACTCGCACGCGCTGGTCGGCTCCTGCGCGCAGATCGGCAAGCGCGTGCACCTGAGCGCGGCCGCGCAGGTCGGAGGCGTGCTCGAGCCCATCAACGCCGCGCCAGTGATAATTGAAGATGACGTGCTGGTTGGCGGCAACTGCGGTATTTACGAAGGGACGCTGGTGCGGGCGAGAGCAGTGCTGGGCGCGGGAACAATCTTGACGCGCTCCACGCCGCTCTACGATCTGGTGAAAGGCGAGGTCTACCGCGCCACGGCGGACGCGCCGCTAGAAGTGCCCGAGAATGCGGTCGTAGTGCCGGGCTCGCGCGCCGTGAAAAAAGGCAAGGCCGCGGAATGGAATCTCTCGCTTTACACGCCGGTGATCGTGAAGTATCGCGACGAAAAAACCGAGCACGGAATTGAGTTGGAAGATTGGCTGCGATAACACAGCCAGGGAACGAGGTCTCGGGTAGTGAGTCAGTTTGAACTTCGTCGGCTGTGTGCCCTGGGGAGATCCCTCGTCCCGCTGGTGAAAACGCGGGACTTCGGGATGACGCCTCTCGGAAATTTCGCCCGTGGAAATGAAACTGACCCACTACCACGCCCCCGGATTGGCGCTTTACTTTATGCTATAATGTAAAGCATGGCAGAAGCTACCATGTCGTCGAAGAACCAGATCGTCATCCCCCGCGAGGCTCGCGAAGCATTGCAGCTCAAGCCCGGAGATAAGCTCATCGTCCGCACCCATGCGGGAAAGATCCTCATCATGGAGAAACCGGCGTCGTATCATCGGGCCATTCTTGGACGCGGCGCCTATCCCAAGAACTACTTGAAAAAGGAAAGGCAGAGTTGGAGATAGCGCGACTGCGTTCCTTTCTTCGTCGCCATCGACGGGTTGGGCTCGACACCTGCATCTTCATCTATCAATGGGAAGCCAGCCCGCGTTACTCGCCCTTCACCGACTATATTTTTTCTTCGCTGGAGCACTCTGACTTAGCGGCGGTTACCTCGACGATTACCATGACCGAACTTATGGTCCATCCTTACCGGAATCACGATGTGGTGCGAGTCAATGAACTCTTTGGGCTGCTCTCGACTTATCCGAATCTGGAGTGGGTCGCGCCGCACCTCGAAATCGCAGCCAGCGCCGCTGAAATTCGGGCGCAGTATCGACTGCGAACCCCCGACGCGCTGCAGGCCGCGACCGCCATGCACGCCGGCGCCTCGGGGTTTATCACAAACGATCCGGTGTTCCAACGGGTAACCGATTTAGACGTATTGATTCTGGATGATTTCGCCTGAGCCCCAGAAGAATTGGCCAACGCATCGAATAGGCTGAGATAATTCTCGCCGGACGTTCATCCGTAACTTGAATCAACATGGAAAACTCGAGGTGTGGATGGCCCGAATTGTCGTGGCACCGCGCGAGGAGTGCGAATTGCTAGAGGACGACGAGGGGGCTTACGTCAACGTACTAACGCTCGCGGCCAACGAAATGGAATGTCGTACCAAGGTTGGAACTGCGATGAACGACTACCGCATTGAGGTCGTAGCAATCGAGAGTGTCTTTGCGTTTTCGGACGCGCTCAACGTCTCCGCGGAACTTACAACGATTGCGGAGGAGTTGGAGGAATCTCAGAATCTCAAACACGTTCGGTTCTCAACCTTCCACACGTTCCCCAGAGTCATGTAATCATGTTGGAGTTCTGCGACTGGACTCTACCTCACCTCTACCCCCAACTTCCCCGCCCCGTTCGACGTTACCTGAATCTGCGCGAGCCTCGCAATCACCGCATCCGCCTGCACTAGAGCCTCCGCCGGATACGTGCTGGTAATTCCGATCACCTTCATTCCGGCCGCGCGCGCCGCCTGAATGCCAGCGGGCGCATCCTCGATCACCAGACACTCCGCCGGATCGAAACCCAGCCGCGCCGCGCCTTTCAAATACGGCTCGGGATGCGGCTTTCCGTTCGCTACATCATCGGACGTGACCAGAACGTCCGGCACCGGCAGCCCGCAAAAGGGCAAGCGCGCGCTGGCCAGCAGCCGTGAACCCGAAGTAACCACGCCCCATCGCCCCGGCGGAATCGATCTCACCAACTCCGCTGCGCCAGGCATGACGGAGACTCCGGCTTGATCGCTGGCTTCGTCATTCTCGATTGCGTCGGCCTCGGCCTCCGCATCCAGATGCGGCGCAACCCTGCGGATGACTTCGATCGTACGCACGCCATGCGCAACGGCCATCACCGCCTCGGCGTCGACGCCCTTGCGCCGCGCCCATTCGCGCCACTCGCGGTCGACCGCGCCCGTGGAATCGCACAGAACTCCGTCCAGATCGAACAAAATGGCTGAGCAGGAAAAGGTAGGCATCTTTATTTTTGTATCACAGGGACGCGGGGTACGAGTGCAATGCCGAGGCAATCGAACAGTTCATATTGTCATCCTGAGCAGAGCGAAGGACCTATGCATTTTGCCGGCAGCGCCTCAGCGCCGGCAGATTACATAGGTCCTTCGCTTCGCTCAGAATGACAAAATAGTCAGGATGACAGAGTGAATTGATCGCCCGCCAAATGCGTCCGCTGCCGCAGCTTCAAATGCCGTTCCCGGAAGTGCGTTCGCGCCCGCTCTCCCCAGGCGCGCACGAACCAGTAATTCAACCCCGCGCCAATCGCCGAACTGGCCAGCGGGATCACGCGTCCCGCCCACTTCTCCACGACTTCCGTGCTGGCCCGGGCGGCGATGCGCTGGATCACGCGCGGCACAAATTTGTTGATGACTTCTTTTTCCAGCAACTCGCGGCTCATGTCGACTCCCGCCGCGCTGGCCGCCGCAATCCACAACTCAGCGATCTCGTCATCGGTGTTGAATTCAAATCCGTAAAGCAGGCTCAGCTTCTGAATCGTGCGCATGGTGATCGCCGACAAGATCCCGAGATCGGGCACAATCGTCATCAAGCCGCCCAGCCCCAGCCCCGCGCCTTCCACGGCCGCCACTTTCATTCCGCTGCGAATGATCGAATCCGCCACGATGTCGAGCTCATGAATCTCCAGCGAGAACACGCCGTGATATCCCGAGATGGGCACGCGGTAAGCCGTGCGTAATTGCAGGAGAAACCTGTCCGGATCCACGCGGACTTTCGAATAGGCGCGCGTCAGTCCCTTGACCAGCGCGTTCTCGACTCGGCCACGAAGCCATGACTTGGTTCGTCCCGCCATTGACTCCACCTTATCGCACGCGACGGGAGAAAGCCATTGGCAGGAACCAGTGGGCAGTGGGCAGTGGGCAGTGGGCAGTGGGCAGTGGGCAGTGGGCAGTGGGCAGTGGGCAGTGGGCAGTGGGCAGTGGGCAGTGATCTAGTGGGGCTTAGCTCATTGCTCACTGCTCATTGCTCATAGCTCACCGCTCACCGCTCGCTCCTGTGCTAGCATTCTCTTTACTCCATGCCAACTGGAAAACTGCAAATCGTCCCTCTGGGCGGCCTGGGCGAGTTCGGCATGAACTGCATGGCCGTGCGCTGGGGCGACGACATCATCGTCATCGACGCGGGCCTCATGTTCCCGGAAGCCGAACTGCTCGGCGTCGACATTGTTGTCCCCGACATTTCCTATCTCGTCGAAAATCGGCAGCGCATTCGCGGCATCGTCCTGACCCACGGCCACGAAGACCACATCGGCGCCCTGCCCTGGATGCTCTCCGAACTCAACGTGCCCGTTTGGGGCACGGAGTTCACGCTGGCCTACGTGGAAGATAAACTCGACGAGCATGGACTGCTCGACGACGCAGACCTGCGCGAGATGCGCCCCAACGAGCGCTTCAAAGCTGGAGCCTTCACCATCCATCCCATCCAGGTGACGCACAGTTTGGTCGATTGCGTCGCGCTTGCCATCCATACGCCGCTCGGCGTGATCATTCATACCGGCGATTTCAAAGTCGATCCCACGCCCACCGATAACAAGCTTTTCGATCTGCACACGTTCGCGGAATACGGCAAGAGCGGCGTGCTGGCGCTGTTTCAGGATTCCACCAACGTCGAGCGCAAGGGATACACGCCCAGCGAACGCGCGGTCCGGCGCAAGTTCGACGAAGTCTTCGCGCACACCAGGCGCCGGCTGTTCATCTCGTGCTTCTCGTCGTCGATTCACCGCATCAACCTCGCGGTGCAACTCGCGCACGAGCATGGACGCAAGGTCGCCTTCATCGGCCGCTCCATGAACAATTCGGCCGAGATCGCGGAAGACCTCGGCTACATCGAAGTGCCGGAAGGTCTGGTCATCAATCCCGGCGAGATGAAGAATTTCCCACCCGAAAAAGTTTGCGTGCTCATCAGCGGGACGCAGGGCGAGCCGATGTCGGCCTTGTCGCGTGCCGCCGTCGACAATCACAAGCACGCGAAAATTGAAAAGGGAGACACGGTCGTCCTCTCCAGCCGCATCATTCCCGGCAACGAGAAAACCATTTATCGGATGATCGATCACCTGTTCCGCCGTGAGGCTCACGTCATCTATGAAGACGGCACTTCGCCGCCGATCCACGTCAGCGGGCACGCCAGCCAGGAAGAACTCAAGCTCATCATCAACCTGGTGAAGCCGCGCTACTTCATTCCCGTGCACGGCGAGTACCGCCAGCTGAAGCTGCATGCCGAAATGGCTGCGGCCATGCGCAGTTCGGTCGGCAAAGTCATGCTGATCGAAAGCGGAGACGTTCTCGAATTCGACGAACTGGGCGCGCGCAAGACGGGCAAAGTGAATGTCGGACGCGTCTGCATCGACTCCGGCAGCCGCACCGACGTGGTCGAAGATCTCGTCATCAAAGACCGCCGGCACATCAGCGAAGACGGGATCGTGCTGCCCATCATCGCCATCAACAAGCTTTCTGGAAAAGTGGAGACGGCGCCCGAGATCGTGACTCGCGGCTTCAACATCGGCGAAGACGGGTTCATGGAAGGCGCCAAGCGCATGGTCGAAGACACGCTCGCGCACTCCAGCGACGAGGAGAAAGCCGACTACGGCGTGATCAAAGAAAAAATCCGCGCCGACCTCAAGCGCTACATCAACAAGCAGAGTCAAAAACGCCCGCTGATCATGCCGGTGATTTTGGAAATCTGAGTTCGATCGGCCACGGATTTGCGCGGATTGCCACGGATTCTTGATTGCAACGGTTCATGTGGGGACAGCCGCCCTCAGCTGTCCGCCGGACGAAGCCCGGCAAATCTCGTGACAGAACGGATGCAGCTGCGTTGGTGGAACCGAACGCTCGGCTTCGCCTTCGCGGGACGGACGAATGGGTCCGTCCCTACATAATCGGAACGTCATAACATTATCGGGATGTCATCCTGAGCGGAGGAGTCGTCTGCGAATGCAGACGACTGCGAAGTCGAAGGATCCCTACCCTGTGGCGGGAACCCGCCCATTGACGATACCCTGTGGCGTAGGCACAACTGAAACGAATGATCACTCTCTCCGACCTCGAAACTGCCCGCACCCGCCTCGAAGGCATCACGAGACACACACGCCTGATCGCCTTCCCGCTCTGCGCCGAAGACCCGCGCCGCCTGCTGCTCAAGCCCGAGAACCAGCAACCCATCGGCGCCTTCAAACTCCGCGGAGCCTACAACAAGATCGCGTCACTTTCCGAGGCGGACCGCAAGCGCGGCGTCATCTCCTACTCCAGCGGCAACCACGCGCAGGGAGTCGCTTACGCCGCCCGAGCGCTCAACGTGAAGTCGGTGATCGTCATGCCCAACAATGCGCCCGTGATCAAGCGCGAGGCCACTGCGAAGCTCGGCGCGGAGATCGTTCTCGTCGGCCCCGGAAGCGATGAGCGCAAAACCAAAGCCGAAGAACTCGCGGCGCAGCACGGTTACGTCATCGTCCCACCGTACAACGACGACAAAATCATCGCCGGACAAGGCACCATCGGGCTGGAAATCCTCGAAGACCTTCCGGAAGTCGAGGCCGTGCTCGCACCTGTCGGCGGCGGAGGACTGATCAGCGGTGTTGCCGCCGCCATCAAACTGACGAATCCGAAAGTGAAAGTGATCGGCGTCGAGCCCGAACTGGCAGCCGATGCTCAGGCCAGCCTACGCGTCGGAAACATCGTCCAGTGGCCCGCCGAGCAAGTCTCGCGCACGCTCGCCGACGGGCTCCGCACGCAAAGCATCGGAGCCATTAACTTCGAGCACATCCGCGCCTATGTCGACGACATCATCACCGTCACCGAGGATGAAATCCGCCAGGCGATGAAATATCTGAGCGCGAATCCCGACACCGTCGCCGAGCCCAGCGGAGCCGTCTCGGTTGCCGGATTCATCTTCCACGCCCAGGAACTGCCGCGCACCATGCTGAACGTAGCCATCATCAGCGGCGGGAACATCGAACCGGGCATGCTGGACGAGTTGAGACGGTGATCGCGGCATTGGAAGTCACCTTCCCCATCCTGTCGCAAAATACGCGACAAAGATGGGGCACCCGCTTGCTGGGAGTTTGCAAGCAACGTCTCTTCGGCCAATAATCTAAGCATGAAACTGCGCCTGCTGATTCTTGCCGCCACACTCTTTATGCTCACGTCGCTGGCCGCTGCTCAAGGGCAGCGCGGAACACTGGTCCATGAAGAGAACATCCGCGTTTCTCCCAGCGCCGACACCGCGAAACTCGGCGAGGCCGGACGCGGATACGAACTGGTCGTTCTCGATACCAGCCGCGATTGGACGCATGTAGAAGCCATCATTCGCGAGCCGAAAAAAGATGAAGACGACGAAGACGATGAGGACGACGACAGCAAGACCATCACTGGATGGGTGCAGAACAAAGCGCTGGTTACCATGAGCACGACCGACGGCGACAAGATTATTTTCGGCGAGGCGGCCAATTCCGAGGATGAAGCCAGCCGCCGCCGCGGCCGCCGCGACGCTGCTCAGGACGCCATGCGTCTTTACTACCGCGTCTATGATCTGTTCCCGACTTCGCCCATTGCTGCCGAAGGGCTCTACCGCGCTGCCGACATCCGCTGGCAAATGGAGCGTGCCGATGTGATGACGCGCCCGTCCGCCCGCGAACGCGAAGCCTACATGCGCGGCCAGATCAATGAGGACTGGATGAAGCTTGTGATGAAGAAATTTCCCGGCACCAAATGGGCCGATCTCGCCGCCTTCCACCTGATCGAAAACAAGCTCTGCGGCGATTGGCAAGCGGCCTCGAAGTGTCCGGAAAAAGAGTCAGAGATGTACGAAAAGTACGTGAAGGAGCACGGGCAGTCTCCGGCGGCGGCGGAAGCCTTGTACGACGCGGCCTGGCGCCAATCCGCGCTGATTGAGATTTATAAGACTGAGGCCAATCTGAAGAAATCGGGAGAGGCGAAGAGCCGCGCTCTCGAACTCGCGCAAAGAATTCTCAGCCAGTATGGGCAGAGCGCTTGGGCCAATCGGGCGCAGACGCTGATCTTCTACGTGCAAAACGGCGTTCCGACGTACGGGAATGCTATGGAGTGATTTGTCATCCTGAGTTCTTTGTCATCCTGAATTTTTTGTCATCCTGAGCGGAGGGATTGCTTCGCGCAGCGGAGCAATCCCGCAGTCGAAGGACCCCTGCAAGCTTCTTTGGTTTCCGGGATGAGCCGATGCGTCCCCCAGCATCCCGGCAGAATTCCTGACGGCGCCGCTCAGTGTGTGGAAGTGAAAGGGGTCCTTCGACTCCGGAGTCGTCTGCATTCGCAGACGACTCCTCCGCTCAGGATGACAGCGTTCACGATTAGATTTTCGGTGACACCTCGCGTGAAACTCCCCAACGTTCTTCCAACCTGCGATACTGTCTCTATTCTTCGGAGGATGATTGAACGACTACCTGCTCTCTCTCATCTTGGGAATCGTGGAAGGACTCACAGAATTTCTTCCGGTCAGTTCCACAGCGCACCTGCGGCTGTCGGAAGTGCTGCTGCATATCAGCCTTTCTGACGGCTACTGGAAGATGTATTCCATCGTGATCCAACTGGGCGCGATCTTGTGCCTGCCGGTTTATTTCTGGAGCCGCATCGTCAAATTCGTTTCGACATTTCCTCGCGGCGAAAGTGGAAACCGCACGGCGTTGACGCATCCGCTCGGGCTGACCATGGTTGCGTTTGTGGTCACGGCCATTCCGGCGTTTCTGCTGACCAAGGTGATCGGCAAGCATCTGGAGGACATCACGATCATCGGCTGGTCGCTGCTGATCGGTGGAATCGTCATGTGGATCGTCGACGCCACGCACGCCAAGGCCGAAGCCGTTGGGCCGGGCGGCAACAGCCGCATCCACACCTGGAAGATGGAAGACATGAGCCTGGGACAGTCGATCTGGATCGGCTTCTGCCAGATCTTCTCCGCCGTGTTTCCGGGAACTTCGCGTTCCATGTCGACCATCGCGGCCGGGCAAATCGCGGGAATGTCGCGGACCTCGGCTCTGGAATTTTCGTTCTTCGTCTCGATTCCCACGATGGCTGCGGCGACGCTCTACACGCTCTACAAATCGCTGCGCGGGAAAGGCGAGAATCCGATCGGCGTGGCCCAGATCGACCCGCACCAGTGGGTCGTGCTGGCCATTGGATTTGTCGTCTCCTTCATCGTCGCCTATGCGTCGGTCGCGTGGTTCATGGCCTACGTGCGCAAGCGCGGATTCACTCCCTTTGCGGTGTATCGGATCATCGTGGGAGCATTGGTGCTGATCTTCGCCGCTAAGCTCGCCTAGACGACCTTGTTTCACAGTTCTTCCCCCTCCCCGACGGAATCAAAAAGGACCTCGCCAATATCATTAGATTTAAGGTATATATACCTTACATCAATAATATCGCGAAATACGTGTTAAAGCATTTATAATCATGCATTTGATGTATATTACGATGATGATCGTTACGCTTAAGGTATATATACCTAAAGCGGTACGCCATCGCACGTTGGGGTCGTTATGTGGTATATATACTTCATAACGACCGGATTGGAGGTCTCTGTGCCCAGAAAAGGTGCTATCGAAGTAGCTGGCCAGAAGATCTTCCAGTCGATGGATGCTGCCTCACGTCGCGTCTATACATATAGTCAACTCACCTCAATTCTTCAGTCAAACCGTTCCGATTGGAAACTTCCTGATTACATTTCTACCGACCGTTTCGTAAGTTTCTTGTCCACGCGCGGCAAACTCGATCGGGTCGAAATTGCTTCACGAACACAACCTGTTGTTCGGTACACGTGGGGTGCAGTCTCAGACTTTGCAGTTGCTGTGTCCCTGCGCCCCTCTGCGTATTTATCGCATAGCTCCGCGGTTTTTCTGCACGGCCTGACTGAGCAGATCCCGCGTACCATTTACGTCAATAAGGAGCAGAGCTCTAAGCCCCGTTCAGACTTATCGTCCCTAACTCAACACTCTCTGGAACTCGCATTCAGTCGACCTCAAAGAAAGTCCACCTACGTGTTTATTTTCAGAGAAGCAAGTATTTTGCTCCTCAGTGGCAAGCACACCGGAAGGCTGGAGGTTGTGCCGCTACCGACAACGACAGGAGAAACGCTTGACGTAACGGGAATCGAGAGAACTCTCATCGACATTACCGTCCGACCGGCTTATGCGGGTGGAGTTTATCAGGTACTGGAAGCTTTCAAATTTGCCAAGGATCGGGTCTCTGTAAACACTTTAATCGCGACGCTCAAAAAGTTAGATCATGTGTATCCGTATCACCAAGCGATCGGCTTTTACATGCAAAGAGCAGGATACGAGCAGAGCAGATATGAACGACTGCACGCCCTAGGAACAAATTTTGATTTTTACTTAGCCCACGACATCAGAGATCGAGAGTTCGACCCGTACTGGCGATTATTCTTTCCAAAGGGCTTCTAATGTCTTCGCGGCTTGGAGCGCAAAATCAAAGTAGAAGTCAAAGGATTGCACGTCGCCACTCACGGTATCTTCGACTGAATGCCAATCCGGCCGATGAAACTCTCGGAAATCCGACAGCTTGCTGATAAGGTCCACCGGGACATCTTTGGCCGCGAATATTTGTCTGGCCAGTTCAAGACTGTCGGGAGTTTCCAGGTCAATTTTGGCTTCCTTGATCAATACATAAATATCGTAGAAGTCTCGTGCGCGCGCTGATTTCTCAGTCCGCAGTTGGTACTCAGGCATTTGTTGGCAAATGGCCCTGATCTTTTCCAACACAAGCATCACAGGCGTGTATACAAATATCGAATAGTCTTGAAGGTCCGCATAGACCTTCCCCGCGCAGAACTCCCATTTGCTCAGGTCTATGATGAAATTGCGTTTGTGGGAAGGGCCAATGACGGTCGCTTCTCGCCTGGCGGCTTCCAAGTCCCTACCCAGCTTTTCATACTTCTCGCGCTCAATGATCTTGAATTGAACGCGATACCCACCCCACTTCTCGCCTTTCGCTCCAATGATGGAGGGGCGAGGTCCAAAGCCGTAGTCGAAGAGCACATACCCTGCTGAACGGAAGCGGTCAGTCAGAGCGGCCTCGATGCGCCGTGCCGCGTCTTGCAGATCATCGAAGTCCCCATCTATGGAAAAGTCAACGTCCAAAGAGCCTCGGGTCCCGTACCCATATACGAGGCTTATTGCATTCCCCCCTTTGAGAACGAGCCTACCGAAGAGTACGTCATCGGAAAACATAGCGATGATTACTAGCCGACGGATGCCTGCTAAGTCCATAACTGTGGACTATACTCGTCTCATATCCAAAGCTTGCTCCGCCGCTCAGCCTGTCCACGAGCGGTTCACGAAATCAGGCCACACCAAGTTTTGACCTATTTTTCGGCACGCAGCCAGACGACCAGAGGCCGCCACGTCAGGCACGTAATTGTCCTAAACACCCTGATTCCTCTACTAGATAACCACATCAGCACCGCCTCCGATTTCCCTCATTGTGGGAACCCCGGCTTCTTGGCATAATGTAAGGGCTCTGGCCGATTGCGGCGTCGATGGCGGATTGCGTCTTCGGCGGTGAATCTGGCCTTCATGGACTATTTGGCGACCATATTTGTGCCTACCGGGAACCGGCGGCTCAACGAGCTGATCGGATTCCTGATGTGCGTCTCCGCGCTCCTCCTCTTCCTCGCGCTGGTTTCGTATTCTCCGCTCGATCCTTCGTGGAACAGCGCCTCGGTTCTGACCGGGTCGCACGCCGCGCGCAACTGGATCGGCATTGTCGGCGCCTACACGGCCGATGCCGTGCTGCAGTTCTTCGGCGTGGGCGCATTCCTGCTGGTCGTGTTTCCGGTGATGCTGGGGACGCGCTGGTTCCGCTCGATGAAGGTGCAATCTCCGCTGGCCAAGACGCTGGGCGGAATCTGGCTGGTCATGTTCGTTCCGGCGCTGCTGGCGCTGTTGCCGGGACAAATGCGCTGGATGCGCGTGATCCCCATCGAAGGCCTGATGGGACGCGTGCTGGGCGACTTCCTGATTCACTATCTCAACGTGGTGGGCGCCTATATTGTGTGCGCCACGATTTTGGCGGTCGCGCTGTATCTTTCGACCGCGTTCTCGTTCTCGGCGATTCAGCTATGGGCTCCGACGCGCTTCGCCTTCGTCACCGCGCTGTGGAATCGCTACAAAGACTGGAAGCAGGAACGACTCAAGCGAAAGCAGCAGAAGGAACTGGAGCAGCGGCGCATCTCGAAGCCGGTGGTGAAGACGCAGTTGATTCCATCGCGTCCCGCGCAGCCAGTGGCGGAGGCTGAACCGCGACGCACCGGCATTGAGCGCATGATGGCGGAAGAAGAGCCAGCGGCCGCGAAGACTGTGGCACAAACGGGCGGGATCCTGGCCGAATCGCTGGCGCCTGCCCAGGAAACGGCGCCGGAAGTGACCGAACGCGCCGACAGCAGCCACAAAGCGAAGACCACGATGCCGCGCATTGCCGGAGGATACAAGCTTCCGTCGAGCAGCCTGCTGCAGCGTCCCGACGAGCAGCAAGCCGTGGATGCCGACGAACTCAAACTGCTGGCGCAAGTGCTGACCGAGAAGTACGCGGAATTCGAGGTTCACGGACAGATCACGCAGATCAATCCCGGGCCGGTGGTCACCACGTTTGAGTTCAAGCCGGAAGCGGGCATCAAGTACAGCCGCATCACCAATCTCTGCGACGATCTTTGCCTGGCGCTGAAGGCCGAGAGCATTCTGATCGAGCGCATGGCCGGGAAGAGCACGGTGGGAATTCAGGTGCCGAACCGGCAGCGCGAAATCATATGGCTGCGCGAAAACATCGAGTCGCAGGAGTTCATGGGCTCGAAGTCGAAGCTCACGATGGCGATGGGCAAGGACATCAATGGCCGCATCGTCACCGCCGATCTCGCGGGGATGCCCCACCTGCTGATTGCCGGATCGACGGGCGCCGGCAAGAGCGTCGCGATCAACGCGATGATCATGTCGATCCTGTACAAGGCGACGCCCGATCAGGTACGGCTGATTCTGGTGGATCCGAAGCGGCTGGAACTGGGCAACTACGAAGGCGTTCCGCATCTCTATACGCCCATCATCACCGAGCCGAAGCTGGCGGCGAACGCGCTGCGCAACGCGGTGCGCGAGATGGAGCGGCGGTTGAAACTGCTTGCGGCCAAGGGCGTCCGCAACATCGATCAGTACAACAAGCTGTTCGATCAGGGCGACACGCCGAGCCTGTTTGACGAAGCGTCGGACGAGAAACCGATTCCCTACATCGTCATCATCATCGACGAATTGGCCGACCTGATGATGCTCGACTCGTCGAACGTGGAAGAATCGATCACGCGCCTGGCGCAGATGGCGCGCGCGGTCGGCATTCATCTTGTTTTAGCAACCCAAAGACCGAGCGTCGACGTGATTACCGGGTTGATCAAGGCGAACTTCCCTGCCCGCGTTTCGTTCCGCGTCGCGACCAAAGTCGATTCGCGGACGATTCTCGACGCTAACGGCGCAGAAGCTCTGCTGGGCAAGGGCGATATGCTGTACCTGCCCTCGGGCTCGGCGCGCGTGCATCGCCTGCACGCTCCGTTCGTCACCGAAAAAGAAATTGCCGCCGTAGTGGAGTTCTGGAAGGCGCAGGCACAGGCAGAGTACATCCACCATTTCCTGGAAGTGCCGAAGGAAGAGCGCGAAGCTGCTGCCGGGGGCGGAGCGAGCGGAGAGGCCGGAGAAGCGGGCGAGGGCGGAGACGATCCGATGTACAACGATGCCGTAAAGCTGGTGGTGGAATTCGGCAAGGCGTCCACTTCCCTGCTGCAGCGGCGGTTGCGCATCGGCTATGGACGCGCCGCGCATCTCATCGATCTGATGGAGCAGGACGGAATTGTGGGCGCGGCGGATGGTCCCAAGCCGCGCGAGGTGTTGAAGCGTCCGGACTGGATTTCGGAGATTGAAGAGTCGATGCGGTAAACGTTCAGAAGCGAACACAAAAATAAGGGCGGCTCTTGGGCCGCCCTTTTGATTTTTCCAGACACTTAGTAGCGGAAAACCACACCCATCAACAGGCGCAGATTCTTGCTGCTGGTGCTGCCGTTACCGTGAATCATCATCCAGTCAGCCCCGCCGCGGAAGGCCATGTAGCGGTTGAAGTTGAAATCGGCGCCGCCACCGGCCAACAAGGCAAATCCGTTGCCCGTTCCGCTAGCCCCGCCGAAAGCGGCGGAAGCGTGATCTCCACCGATCAGCGCGTGCACGAAGGGCGTGTAGGCCTTATTCGCCCGCAGCGACAACTGCGGCCCGAAGGTGTAGGTGAAGTTGTGGATGTTGACCCCGCCCTGGGTCGCATAGGCTGAACCGAAATCGCCGACGATTCCGAAATTCTCGTTGAAATTTCCGGCGGCGGAAAAATCAAAACCGTTGGCGTTGAGTCCGCCCTCCAAGTGAGAGTACTGATAGCCGCCAAAGAACTCGGCTTTCGGAAAGTTGCCGGAATCGGCTGCCATCGCGGACACGGCAAACAATCCCAACAGACAGGCTAGTACCAGGAATTTACGCACTGTGACTCCTCCTAAAGATGAGTGGTTTTTGCCGGCAACAGTGGATTCAATTCAGGGCTGACATTGAATTGAAAGTCGAGTTACTGTGCCGGACTGAAGCACGATCTGGGAGTAGTGGAATTCATGCGGAGATAATCGGCAAGTAACTGAAGGCCTTGGCCGTAGTAATGCTGACGCCAACAGTCATACCAGCTGTTAGCCTGCTGATAATAAGCTGCTTAGAATGTAAGTGCTCGTAGGATTCCAAACGAAATTGGCGCGGGGGGCGGAGAGGCGCCGAATCCAGTCAGCGAGCCAACTCCTGGAATGCAACTCCAGGCTCGCGCGGACGTGGCTGGCGCCCGAAGGAGAGAGTTTGTTGCTGAATTTATTATCGAAGACGAGATAGTAAACGCCCGCGCCGTCAGGCAGTTCGGCGCGCACTTTGGCGTGTGAGACCCGCCCGCTGTCGTAAACGGAACCGGTACTGCCTCCCTTTTGCCAAATCGCGAAGGCGGCTTCGGAGAGCACAAGAAGTTCGATGCCGCTAGCGGCGCTCTGCGGTCCGTCCGGGCCTTTATCCCCTTCGGGCAGGGCTGTGAACTCGCCGACGAGCATAACGTGGCGGGATCCTTCTGGCAGCGTGAATTGGTAATACCGGAAGCTGCGAGGCGAGAGCGAGAACGTGCGATCGAGGATCGCTTGATCAGGCTTATCGCCGCCGATTTCACGAAGGCCCTGGGCAAAGGGATTCGCGCTGATCGCGACCCAAACGATTGCGGCCACCACGAGCGCGAGAAAAATCCAGCGCCAGAAATGCCGCGGGCGTCGTTTCTGCGGGGAAGAAGGTTGAACGGGACTGCTGGCGGCCGGCATTCTGTACGCGTCCCAAGACAGCCGAGGTTAAGACAGCCGATGTTAGCACGGCTTTCGATTCGCTTTGCGATCGATCGGTTTGTGATCGAACCAGCGCAGGAATTCTACGACGGCTTCAGTGCGTGGCGGGTGTGCGCAATCCGCGAAACGCGAGCAGGGCAAGGACCGCGACCGCCAGAAGCATTGCCGACCACAATATTCCGGGATGGCGTTCCGACCAGGGGCGTTCATCGGAACGTCCGGTGTACTGCGGATTGTGCGTGCCCGGAGCTAACTGCGCCTGTACAGCGGAGGGTTCCTGGTGGAAGAAGCGCGCATAGTCGTAAATAGGAGCCGGAAGTTTCTCGTCGCCGTAAAAGAGCCGCAGCGTCGATTTACCCTGCGGATCGAAATAGACGCGGCGCTCGATCGAGAGCAGTTCGGCACCACTGAGGTTGAGCGGCGGGTTGTCGCCGTTGTCGATGGAGATGGTGAACTGGCCCGGGCCGCCCGAGGTCGCGACCGATAATTCTTCGTTGACGACCAGGGTCCCGGCGCGATTGATGCGCACGCGGCTGATTTCTCCGCTGGCGAACTGCATATCCTTGTCGTCTTCGAGGCTTACGATCCTGCGGAAATTCACCTGTGCGGGCGCGACCTGAAGGGATATGCGGCTCAACGGAACGCGCGGCGGCACAGAACAGGAGATGACTGTGAGTCGCTGTTTCTGTTGCGGAGCCCCGCAGGAGCCAACCTTGACCCACCTCGCCTGCTGCTCGCGCAGATTGAAGATGGCGGCGTTCTTCACCTGCTGCGCAGCAATTCCCGGAGACAACTTGATGTGCAGATAGCGAAAACTTGACGGCGGAAGTTTGAGTTGAAAGTTAGAGCCGAGTTGCTCTTTGGTGAAGTCGTAGAGCGTGGAGGGTGTGAGTTGGACTTCGGTTGCTTTTCCCGGGGCGCTGCCGCCCGAGACCGAGGCGGTGGCGACGAAATCATGGGCGTCCAGACGCAGGCGGATGCGATCGTATTCGGCGAGTCCCTGGGCATCGAGATCGAATTCGGTGTGGCCGGAGACGCTGCCGAGGTTCAGAATTTTCGCCTCGACTTCTTCGGAAGTGGTCCCGGCCCGCTGCTCGGAGAGCGCGTACTGCACCGGCGAGTCTCCGTCCATCAGGCGCAAGTCGCCGAGGTCGGGACGAGAATGCGTCCACAGTTCTTCGTCGACGACGAAATAGTTCTGGCTGCCGGGCTGCGCGATTTGCACGTCGCGGACATTGGTGAAGTAAGGAATCGCGGCCTCGGGACGCGTGGGAGCGTCGGCCAGAGCGAACAACACGATTACCGCGGCGGCGAATTTCATGCACCGCTCCCTTCCGCCGGCCGGCGCTTGCCGAGTTGCAGCCAATCGCGCTGGTAGACGAACGAGATGGCCAGCAGCAACACGCCCAGGATCATGAAGCTGACGATGCGGTATCCGCGATCGAGTTCGGATACGTCGTAGACGAAGACTTTAGCGATGGTGGCGGCGATCAGCAGCAGAGCCTGCCAGCGCACGAAGGCGCTGCGGCGCAGGAACCCGATCACCATCAACATCGCACCGTAAGCCATCCAGAGCGCGGAGTAGGTGAAGTCGCGCTCAATCCCGATGCGGCGATAGTCTACATAGGCCGTTCTCCATTGCAGCCTTGAACCTGGGTGATACATCGCCACTTGCTGCCGCGCGTAATAGTCGGCAACCTCGCGCGTGAGCGCGATCAGGGCAAGCACATTCAGGGCCACGACCGCGATCGCGGCCACGGTGCGGGCGGAGGCATCGTCGCGTTGTGCCGCATACCAGGCGACGGCTCCCAGGACTACAACCGCGACGGCGTACGTCGCCATGCGGAGATTGAAGATCAGCTGCGTGGTCTGGAAATTATCGATGACCAGCAGGCGAGCTACGCCCAGAGCGAGCGCCCCCAGGGCGAAGGCGTTCAGGAAATCAGAGTGGATCCGGTTGGCGATCCACAGCAGCACGCCAGCCTCGATGAACCATCCGATGGTGATCCAGTGAGCATCGAGACGAATGGGAATGGCGACGGTAATGAAGCCGATGGCAACGGCGAGGTGCAGGAAGTAAAGAATCTCCGAGGCGCCGCGATTGAGATTTCGGGCGTGCACCTGGCGGCTGAGGACGATGTAGATCGCGGCCAGCGCCAGCGCGAACCACGCCATGTAAGTTTTGTCGACCTGTTCGATCATGGCGTAGGACTGGAGGAAATAGACGCCGGCGTTCACGAAAGCCAGAACGGCGGGAATCGCGGCGAGAAAAGGAATCTCATTTTCCGGCTGCAGCGTGACCAGGGGGGCGATTGCGAAGATGGCGAAGAACAGGGTCGCGAAGGCCAGGGTGAGCCCGAGTTGCGGACGAGTGTAGAACTCCGAATACCACCCCATGTAGAGCAGCAGCGTGCCCACGTAGCTCATGACGAGCAGGCGGCGCCAGGGCTTGAAGGTCACCAGAACGAGCGCGGCCAGGTCGAGGATCGCGACATAAGAGAAGAGCGCGACCTCGCGGTTCTGCCCGGTCGAGAGCAGCAACGGCGTGCTGAAACCTCCGGCGAGGGCGAAGGCGGCGAGAATCTGCGCATCCTGCGACAGGGCCATGGCCCCGGTGGCAGCCGTCACGATCAGCATCATCGCGAAGGCGACGCCGCTGGGAATCAGGCTGTAGACATGGAACGCCGCCCACAGGGAAAGATAGAGCGCTCCGATGCCGACTGCCTTGAGCGAATAGGAAAACGCCTTGTAGCCGTGAATGCGGAAGCGCTCGCTCCACACCACGAGGGCGATGCCGGCGATCAGTCCGATGGTGACGCGGCCGGCGGGGCCGATCCAGTTATTGTCGAAGGCGAACTTCAGGAAATAAGAAATCCCGATCAGCAGTGCGGCGATTCCGATGCGGTTGAGCCAGTGCGAACCGATGCGAGATTCGAGATCGGGCTGCGGCGCGTGTGCGGCGCTCGTCCGACGCGGCGGAGGTGGTGGTGGAGGAACCAGAGGATACGGTGGCTGGACGGGCGCGGCAGCAGTGGGCGGAGGAACTGCGGCATTGAGTTGCGAGGATGGCGGCACGAGAGAGGGCTGCGGCGGCGCGGCCGAGACCGGCGGCGCGGCCATTTCGAGGCGGCGCTCGATGCGGGAGATGCGAGTTGTGAGTTCGGCCAGGATGCGCCGAATGGCTTCGAGGTCGCTCTGGGGCGGGTCCATGGGGACAGGAGATTATCGGCGAAAGAAGTCTGGGTTGCACGTTAATTTTGACTCGTGCCATCGGGTGGAGAGGAAAACCCGAGGGCGAGACGCCCTCAGGACAGCCGCCGGGACGGCGGCGCTACGACGGCTTCGCCCCGCGCCACGGCTTCGCTACGCTGGCTTCGCGGCGCTGCCGTCCAGGCCCAGCTCTTTCGCGACCGGCTTCATGGCTTCGATACAGAAGGCGATGTGCTCATCGAGATCGACGCCCAGTTCTTTCGCGCCGTTGATGATGTCGTCGCGATTCACTTTGCGGGCGAAGGCTTTGTCCTTCATTCTTTTTCTTACCGACTTCACGTCGACCTCGGCGAGCGACTTGCTGGGCTTAATGAGGGCGACGGCGGTGATGAATCCGGCGAGCTCGTCGCAAGCGAAGAGAGATTTCTCCATGGGTGTGTCGCGGCTGACCCCGGAATATTCGGCGTGGCTCATGATGGCGCGGCGGATTTCGTCCGAGTATCCGCGCTCTTTCAGGATTTCGTTACCTTTGTAGGGATGCTCTTCGGGCGTGGGCCAGCGTTCGTAATCGAAATCGTGAATGAGGCCGACGATGCTCCAGAGATTCTCGGTGTCGGAAGATCCGTCGCCATATTTTCGGGAGCAGGCGCGCATGCAGGCTTCGACGGCAAGCGCGTGCTTGCGCAGGCTTTCGGATTGGGTGAACTCAGTTAGTAAACACAACGCGGATTCGCGATCGATTACGGGCATTGCCTGATTTTCTCCGGGTTCTTGGGGGCTGGCCCATCCTTTGCGAATACATCTCTTACTGAGGTTGCCCCACCCTTCCCGCGCTCTTTGCGGGAGGGTGGGGTTTCGCGAGGATTGCGGGCAGGCCGAGGCGTTCCCGTTTCCGCGCCGTCCATTGCGATTCAATCTCCACCACACCCTCCACTCCCGTCGCGTAATGAACGAAACTACTCCACGGCCAATCCTCCGGCCGGTCTGCCAGTTCGCGCCTCACCGGATTCCGATGGATATAGCGCAACTTCTCAACCCGCTTAGGCTCGCTCCAGACCGGAAAATCGTAATAGCGGACCTGCCAAAAGCGAGGGAGATTGCTCCGTCGCAGCTTGTGCGAGGTGATCTGCTTGAGCATCTGCAGCACCACCGAAAGCGGCTTGCGCTCCGGTTCGCTGATGAGCAAGTGAACATGCTCGGGCATAACCACGTAGGCGGCAATAGAGCATCCGTACCAGCGCCGCACTCGCTCCAGTTCTTGCTCGAAAACCTGCCGCGCGGCGGGGGAGTCGAGCAATTTCATCCGTCGGTAACAACTGAAGGTGATGAAGTGAAGGCAACCTTGGTGCTGATAACGAATCGGCTTGATCATGAATATAGATTGTATTTCCACGTTCTCGTCGCGGGTGTCGGGGGCGACAAAGATAGAGCAAGCGCTTGCCCAAATTGGGAAAGCGGTAGTGGACTCTCAGCATCGGGAGACCCCACCCTCCCGCAAAGAACGCGGGAAGGGTGGGGCAACCACGGATGAGGAGTGCGCAAGAGGATGGCCAGCCGCGGCTCGAATCCAAATAGTAAACACCGCGCTGATCCGAGACCGATCATAGTTTTGAGCCGACTTCTCCGGTATTCTTGCGGCTTTCACCGTGTTTTATCCTGAAAACCGCCGCGTGTTCCTGCAATTTTACCCTTGACTTCCACAGGCTGCCTGTCGCAAATTGAGCCTGCAGTTGAACCTCTCCCCCAAAAGAGTTCCTGCAAGGCTGTTAGGAGGGCCCGCTCTGGCACTCCCACAACCCGATGGCTACGACGCTTGCCCCGGTAGATGCAAGGGAAGTCGTTCGCTGTGATCACTGCCTGTTAGTTCAGTTCCGCACATCCAATAACAATTGCCGACGCTGCCACGCGTCTCTAGACGAGGAACCGGAGCCCGAACCAATTGAGGTAGCTCCACCGTTGATGATGCCCGTGCCGGGGACCGGCCGCGGACATTTAAACCTGGCAACCTCCATCCGTTCGCTGCGCCTGCGCAGCGGCCTCAGCCAGCGGCAACTGGCGGGACGGATGGCGGTTCCGCGCACCTACGTTTCGAAAATCGAAAACGAGAAGGCCACGCCTACGCTGTCGTCCCTGGAACGGCTGGCGCGCGCACTGGAGGTTACTGTGCCCGAACTGCTCAGCGGCGGAGAACGAACCCGTCAGGAAGAAGTCAGCGAATTGATGAAAGATCAATTTATCGCCGAACTCTTGCCGTTCGTTACGCAACTAAACGGGATGCAGATGTCGAGCATCCTGACGCAGGTGCGGGACTTGACGGTGCGGCCGAGAAGGAGTGCTTAGAGGCAAGGTTTCAAGGTTTCAAGGTTTCAAGGTTTCAAGGTTTCAAGGTTTCAAGGTTTCAAGGTTTCAAGGTTTCAAGGTTCAAAATTTCGAAAGCTCGAGTTTCAGGGCGGATTGGTTTTGCGTTGAAACCTTGAAACTTTGTCGCCTTGAAACTCTACTTTGAAACCTTGTCACCTTGAAACTTTCTCCTAGAGTTTATCCGGGCAACCAGCCAACACTGGCCGGGACCATCCACTGGTTCCGGCTTTTTTTGATTCAGGCCCTAAGACGCCTGGGTTGAATCCCTGGTATATCGACCGGCATCTATCCTTCATGAACCTGGAAGCTGGATTTGATTCTGTATTGCCGGTTGCGGCAAACCACGAAATTCCCTACGAAACGCACGGTAAGGACGGGATTCGCGACGGAGCGCCTTCGTCCGGAGATCCTTCCCTGCTCGATGCTTATTCTTCCGCGGTGACTGGCGCGGTGGAGCGGATCAGTCCGTCGGTCGCGCACATCGAGGTGCATCAGGCGGCGGGGCGGACGCGCTCCGGAGAGCCTCGGGAACGGCAAGGCGGCGGATCGGGATTCGTGTTCACGCCCGACGGGCTGATCCTGACCAACAGCCACGTCGTGCACGAGGCAGCGCGCATCGCAGTCACGCTGGCCGATGGACGGCACATGCCGGCAACTTTGATCGGCGAAGATCCGGCGAGCGATCTGGCGGTGATTCGCGTAGACGAGCCGGGGCTGGTTGCGGCCGAACTGGGAGATTCTCAGCGGCTGCGCGTGGGACAGATCGCGATTGCGATTGGCGCTCCGTACGGATTTCAGTCAACGGTGACAGCGGGCGTGGTGAGCGCGCTGGGGCGGTCGCTACGCTCGTATTCCGGCCGGTTGATTGATGACGTTATTCAGACGGATGCGTCGCTGAATCCGGGAAATTCGGGCGGACCGCTGGTCGATTCCGCGGGACGCGTGGTGGGCGTGAACACGGCGACGATCTTGCCGGCGCAAGGGATTTGCTTTGCGATCGGCATCAATACAGCGAAATTTGTGGCCAGCCGGTTGCTGCGCGATGGACGCATCCGGCGCAGCTATGTCGGAATTTCCGGACAGACGGTTCCGGTGCACCGGCGGGTCGTGCGGTTCTACGATCTACGGAAGGAGACGGGAGCGCTGGTGCTGTCGGTCGAAGATGCCAGTCCGGCGAAAGGGGCTGGACTGCGCGAGGGTGACATCATTGTTGCGCTCGACGGGCAGCCAGTTGCGGGCGTGGACGATCTGCACCGCGTGCTGACCGACGTGCGGGTGAGCGTAAGCTGCACGCTGACCGTGCTGCGCTGGACCGAGAAGCTGGAGTTGAAAGTCGTCCCGGAGGAAGCGCGGTAAGTTCGTGTGGGAAGCCAGTGTGGGGCGGGCAGTGTGGGGCGGGCACTCTTACCCGCCAAGGTTTTGGAGCCATCCGCGAAGCCGACGAGAGCCCGGCCCACAGTCATACACCAATCCACTCGCTTTCCACACTTTTGCTCGTGGTCAGAGCCGCGGGCAGGAGTGCCCGCCCCACACTGGTCAAGACCCTTCCTGTCATTGCGCCCTGCTGCCTGCTGTGGTACTCTCTTTTCGAGAGGTCACTTTGCAACACAAAGTACCCGAGGGGCTGGATCGCAAGGAAAGCGAAGTTTACCGGCATCTGGATCCGGCGCGACTCCCCAAACACATCGCCATCATTATGGACGGCAACGGGCGCTGGGCGAAACGGCGCCACATGCCGCGTGTGGCCGGACATCGCGCTGGTGTGACGGCCGTGCGTTCGACCGTCGAGACCGCGGCGCGCATCCATATTCCCGCGCTTACTCTGTATGCCTTCTCGGAAGAGAACTGGAAGAAGCGCCCGGCGAGCGAAGTCGGATTCCTGATGGGATTGTTGAGCCGCTATCTGAAGGCGGAGGTTCCCACTCTGAATAAAAACAATATCCGCCTGGAATATATTGGGCGGCAGCATGAACTGCCAGGCGATGTACAGGAACGGATGGAGTGGGCGCGTGAGGCGACCTCGCGCAATTCGGGGATGGTGCTGACGCTGGCGCTGAACTACAGCGCGCGCAGCGAACTGGTGGATGCGTTCCGCTCGATGCTGGAAGCGGCCGCGCAGAATGGCGGACTCGATCATCTGCGCATCGATGAGGACATGGTTTCTCAGCATCTCTACACGCGGCATCTGCCCGATCCGGACCTGGTAGTGCGAACCTCGGGCGAGATGCGGCTGAGCAACTTCCTGCTGTGGCAACTGGCATACGCCGAGATTTATGTGACCTCGACGTTGTGGCCGGATTTCCGCGGCGTGCATTTGCTCGAGGGCATCGCGGAATATCAGAAGCGCGAGCGGCGGTATGGGGGGCTCAATCACGACGCTGCTTTGCCGCTCGAAACTGCGCAAAAGACTTAACCACGAAGGGCTCTTAACCACAAAGGGCACAAGGTACACGAAGGAAAAACACTCCCTAACTCCACACTGGTTATAATTGCGCGGGCGGCTTTCACGTTCCAAAACATCTCTCTTGCTAAAGCGAATTGCGACCGCAGTCGTACTGATTCCGATCGTGCTGGTGCTCATTCTGCGGGCGCCGGTACCGGTGCTGGCCGTTGTGGTCGGCATCGTAGCGCTCGTGACCATCCATGAATTTCTTAAGCTGACGGAATCGTACGGGGTGCAGCCGCTGCGGGTGCTGACCTACACGTTCTGCGGAATTTTTTTCCTGCTACTGGCGTTCAATGTGGGGAATGAAAAGCCGCTGCTCTCGACGGCCGTGTTCGTTTACTGCCTGGGATTTGCAGCCGCCATTGCGCCGTTCATTTTTCTGACGCGCGCGATGAGAGATACGGATCTCAGCAGCGGATATCCGGCGGCGGCGGCTTCGGTGTTCGCGTTCACCTACATTGCGCTGCCCATGGGGATGCTGGTGCAACTTCGCCAGCAGTGGGCCGGGGCGTTCTATTTGCTGTATCTGTTGCTGGTGGTTTGGGCGGGGGATATTTTCGCGTATTTCGTGGGCAAGTCGATCGGGCGGCATCTGATGGCGCCGCGGATCAGTCCGAAGAAAACCTGGGAGGGCGCGGCGGCTTCGGTGGTGGCCAGCGTCGGCGTGGGGTGGCTGCTGTTCCACTATGCTCTGCCCATCAGTTCGGCGCTGCTGCGAGCGGGGCTGATCGAGCGGCGGGACGGGCTGTTTGGACTGGAGCAGCCGGCGATGGGGCCGGTCATTTTTCTGACAATCGTAATCAACATCGCTGCGCAACTCGGCGATCTGGTGGAGTCGCTGATCAAGCGCGGAGCGGGAGTAAAGGATTCGGGAGCGATTCTGCCGGGGCATGGCGGCATGCTGGATCGCATCGATGCCCTGCTGTTTGCCGCGCCGGTGCTGTGGTACTACGCGGCCTGGCGGGTGATGCAGTAGGGAGGGCATGCATCTGCTGCGGAATACTGCGGTTGTAGCTCGGATAGGGATTCGGTCGCGGAAGCGCAGTGGCAAAAAGCGACGGCCTCTATTACGGGGCTTGGGCCGCGGGCGGGACGCCCTCGGGACAGCCGGCGGGACGCCAGCGCTACTTACTCCCACCTGCCGAGCTGGAACCATCGTAGAATAGAGAATTGTGTCGGGTTTTGCGGCTAACGACTTCCCCTTTTCTATGAAACGAATTGCCATCCTGGGATCGACCGGATCGATCGGACGCAGCACGCTGAGTGTGGCGGAGTCTTATCCGGAGCGGTTCCAGATCGTGACGCTGGCCGCTGGAGGCAATCTCGAGGCTGCGTTCGAGCAGGCGCGGCGCTGGCGGCCGCGGGTGATTTCGATGGCGGCCGAGAGCCGATGCCGACCGGCTGCGGGCTCGACTGAAAAAAGAGGGCTTAACGAAATCGAAGTCGTCCACGGCGCGGCGGGGACGGTGCGCGTCGCCACGCATCCAGAAGTCGACTTCGTGGTCAGCGCGATCGTGGGCGTGGCCGGGCTGGAAGCTACCTACGAAGCCGTGCGCGCGGGTAAGACTCTGGGGCTTCGCGAATAAAGAATGCCTGGTCGCTGGCCGGAGAGTTGATTACCGCCGAGGCGCGCAGGCGAAATGTCGCGCTGCTGCCGATCGATAGCGAGCATAATGCGGTGCATCAGTGCATGCGCGGCGGGCGCATGGAGGAAGTCGAGCGCGTCTGGCTTACGGCGTCTGGCGGGCCCTTCCGAAATACTCCTGCAGTCGCAGTTTGCATCGATCACGGTGGAGCAGGCGCTGAATCATCCCACGTGGAAGATGGGGAAGACGGATCACGATCGATTCGGCGACGTTGATGAATAAAGGGTTTGAGGTGATCGAGGCGTGCAGATTGTTTCACATGCCGCCCGCAAAAGTGGAAGTGATTGTCCACCCGCAATCGACAATTCATTCCATGGTGGAGTTTGTGGATGGCAGCATACTTGCACAGTTTTCGGTGACGGATATGCGGCTGCCGATTCTGTATGCGCTAACATATCCGGAGCGGATCGTGTCGGAGATGCGGTTCGCGGTCAGTGACTTGCGTCATCTGGACTTCAGTCCGCCGGACCTGAAAAGATTTCCTTGTCTGCGTCTGGCGTATGAAGCGGTCGAGGCAGGCGGCGCGAAAACCGTCGCGCTCAATGCGGCCGATGAAGTTGCCGTGGCGGCGTTTCTGGAGGGCAGGATAGGGTTTGACCAGATTCCGCAGGTCATCGAAAACGTGCTGGCGGAAACAAATTCAGGGACTCTGGAGTCTATTACGAAGGTTCTGGAAGCGGACGGAGAAGCCCAGCGGGGCGCCCAGAGGCAGCGTTGGCGAGAGTCCAGAAAAGACGGCCGCGGGCAACATCTTTCGCATAGTTTTGGAATCTAACCAGTGGGAGTGTACGTACCTCGAATATGTCTGATTTCCTAACCTCACTCGTCGCCGTGGTTGCCGTTCTGGGCTTCATGATTCTGATTCACGAGTTCGGCCACTTTGCGGTGGCCAAGTGGCTCGGGGTGCGGGTGGAGCAGTTCGCCATCGGCTTCGGCAAGCGGCTGATTGGCTTCCGCAGGGGCGAGACGGACTACCGCATCAACGCGATCCCGCTGGGCGGCTACGTCAAGATGAGCGGCGAGAATCCCATGGATCGAGCGCTCCGACGATCCGCGGGAATTCATGAACCACTCGCGCTGGCACCGTTTCCTGATCGCGATCGCCGGGCCGGCCATGAACATTCTACTGGCGATCGTTCTGCTCACCACGGTGTACATGGTGCATTACGAATATCCCGCGGTGTACGACCAGCCGCCGGTGATCGGATGGGTGCTGAACGACACGGCCGCGGCCAAGGCGGGATTCGAAGTCGGCGACCGGATCACACGGAGTGGACGGAATTGAGAATCCCACATGGGAGCAGGTCGAACTGAAAGAGGCGCTCAGCCCCGGACAACCGTTGGATGTTCAGGTGGATCGCGGCGGGAAGATTCTGGATAAGACCGTTGTGCCGGAAGCTACGGGAGTCGATCAGATCGGGTATGCAGGCTGGGCTCCCAAAGCGAGCACGGTCACGATTACCGATCTTGTCAGCGGCATGCCGGCCGAAAAAGCGGGATTGAAGGAGGGCGACCAGATCCTGACCATGGACGGCAAGCCAGTACCGGCGCTGGCCGAGATGGTCGACACCCTCAAGGTCACCAAGGATAAGCCGGTCACGATCACGGTGTTGCGGGGCGGGCGAGCAGAAGACATTTACGGTGCAGCCGGTGCTCTCCGACAAGACGTATCGCATCGGCATCGGCAGCATGCAGATGAAGGTGAAGACGCTTCCCTTTGCCGAGGCCCTGAATCTTTCGCTGCACGAGAACCAGCAAAATGCGTTGCTGATTCTGGAACTGGTCAAGAAGATGGCGCAGCACAAGATCTCGATGAAGTCGATCGAGGGGCCGATCCGGATCGGGCAGGCGGCCGGCGAAGCCGCGCGGCGCAAGGGCTGGACTCCGCTGATGAGCCTGACGGCGGCGATCAGCCTGAATCTTGGCATCTTCAATTTGCTGCCGATTCCCATCCTCGACGGTGGGGTGATTTTGTTTCTGCTGATCGAGGGCTTGATGCGCAGGGATATCAGCCTCAGCATCAAGGAACGCGTATACCAGGCGGCGTTCGTGTTCCTGGTATTGTTCGCCGTGATGGTGATCTACAACGATCTGATGAAGACGATTCCGGGCCTGGCTGACAAGCTGCCTTGAGGCTGGCGGACGTTTTTGGAACTTGACCCGATGGCCTTCGCTATCGGGTTTCCTTTTTATCGGCCCTTTCTCGGAGGAAGCAGCCGGTGCGATTTCGGCTGGCAGACGCTCTTTGGCGCGGTCGGCGCCGCTGCCGCTTTCCGGGCTTGTGTCTCGGTTATGCCCGCGGCGAGTTGCGCCGGAATTCCGGCTGCGGCCGCCGTGAAGGCGTTGAAGGGATCGTCGCTGGTGACGCCATTCGGCAGTGCCTGGATTGCCGTCTGGAATTTCGACCAGGCGTTCGAGGCCGAGTCGCCGGTCAGCTTCGCATAGAGCTGAGCCAGGGTTCCGGAATCGCCGAGCGAGACCATCGCGGGGGCGATCTTATCGAGCGCATAGCCAGTGCTCATCAGCCACGACAGAAACGCCATGCCGCAGCCGATGCTGTCGGCGTCTTGGTCGGTGGGATCGACTTTGTCGACCCAATCCGGCTCGCCGTCCTGCACCCACTGCGGCGCGGTGGCGAAATCGGACAGCGCGTTGTTGCTCACGACCGCGGCGCACCAGCGCGACAGGGCTTCACCCGTGCTTTCGCCGCAGAGATTTCCGTTCATCGAGCACTCGCTCAGCTCGGCTTCGAAAAGGCCGGAGACGCGGGAAGAGTTACCGTAGGACGCGTCGATTTCAATGTTGTTGCCGGTGGTGTAATCGCATCCCATGTGGTCGGCGCCGCCGGTGCCATCGGTGGCCCCGCCGAGGGCAAAGACGATCACGTTCACCTTGCCTGCGGTCGTGCCGAAAATTCCGTCGTTGGCGGTGACGATGCGGTCCGCGTCGTTGAGAAGATCTTGCGCGTTTTTGAGCGCCTGCTGCCCGAGCGATGGTTCGACGTAAACCGTGACCCGGCCGCTGGGGCTGGTTCCGACGAGTTGGGAAGTGCCTTTATAGCTGGGCCACGACGGAGTGCCGGAGCTTGCACTGTCGCTGGCCGATGACTGCTTTCGCGATTTCTTCCGTGGGGGCATGAGTGCGTCCTCGATGATTTTGACCAGAGATATGGCCAGAGGATGGTTTGAGTAAGGCCAGTAGCGGAAGACCTGTAGATGCGGCTATCAGCGTTGCGACAAAGCCGTTTGGCGGAGTAGCGCGATTGAACTTACTCTAATTCATAGTTTGAGTTCTAATCCTGATTTTCTGCGATTTCTGCGATTTTTTGAGGCAACAGACGTACGTCTTAACGGTTGTAGACCAGGCACGGATGGGCCGATTTTTCCGCGCATTTCCACGTGATAAAATAGAACTTCCCATTATGGCGACGATTCAACGCAGAAAAACCGTAACGGCCGTAGTCGGGGGTGTGCCGGTTGGGTCGGATGCACCAATTGTGGTGCAATCCATGACCAATACCGACACTGCCGACGTGGCCTCGACCGTGCAGCAGGTGGCCGCACTGGCGCGCGCCGGGTCGGAACTAGTGCGCGTGACCGTGAACAACGATGAGGCGGCCGCAGCCGTTCCTCGCATCGTGGAGGAACTCGACAAGCAGAGCGTGCGCGTCCCGATCATCGGCGATTTCCATTACAACGGCCACGTTCTTCTGACCAAGTATCCGGAGTGTGCGCGCGATCTGGCGAAGTACCGCATCAATCCCGGCAATGCCAGCATTGGGCGCGGAGGCGATTCGAATTTCCGCACCATGATCGAAGTCGCGGTGAAATATCAGAAGCCGGTGCGGATCGGCGTCAACTGGGGATCGCTGGACCAGACGCTGCTGACTCGCATGATGGACGAGAATTCGAAGCTCGACGAGCCGAAAGACGCGCGGGAAGTCACAATGGAAGCGATGGTAGTGAGCGCGCTGAATTCGGCGGCGTTGGCGGAAAAGTACGGACTGCGCTCGGACCAGATCATTCTCAGCGCGAAAGTCAGCGGCGTGCAGGATCTGATCGACGTCTATCGCGCGTTGGCGGCACGGTGTAATTATCCGCTGCACCTGGGACTCACCGAGGCCGGCATGGGCGCCAAAGGCGTTGTAGCCTCAAGCGCGGCGATGGGCGTGGTGCTGCAGGAAGGCATCGGCGACACCATTCGGGTTTCGCTGACGCCGGCGCCGAACGGAGATCGCAGCGAAGAAGTGCGCGTGGCGCAGCAGATTCTGCAATCGATGGGCATTCGCAGCTTCACGCCGCAGGTTACGGCTTGCCCGGGCTGCGGCCGCACCACCAGCACATTTTTCCAGGAGATGGCGGAGCAGATTCAGTCGTACCTGCGCGAGCAGATGCCGGGCTGGAAGGGACGTTACTCCGGCGTCGAAACCATGAAGCTGGCGGTGATGGGATGCGTGGTAAACGGGCCGGGAGAATCCAAGCACGCCAATATCGGAATCTCGCTTCCGGGAACGTTCGAAGAGCCGAAAGCTCCGGTGTATGTGGACGGGCGGCTTTTCACCACGCTGAAGGGCGATCGCATCGTCGCCGAGTTCATCGAGATTCTCGACGAATACGTCGATTCGCACTATGCGGCCAAGGACGTGAAAGAAGAAGTTCCCGCCAAGGTGTAATCCCTTTCGCATCCCGCAGCGGCTGAAGCCGAGCTAGTTCTGCGGGACCTGCGGCATCGCTGAAGCGATGCCCTGATACGAATCTTTCCGCGCACCTTCCCTGGCGCGAATTTTTCCCTGGCATGAATCTTTCGACGGACAGTAATCTCGGCGGCGGATGTCCGCCGAAGCGGCACAGTCTTCTACTGTCCGGCCAGTTTCTACTGTCCGGTCAGCAGGAAAATTGGTGATTGCGGCGGCGACTGGGGCACAGCAGTGCCCACATCTGCTGTCGGTCCAACATTCGCGGCAGACACGTTACATTCGAATTGCGTGCCCGACAGCCCGGTCGCCAACACGGTTAAAATCTGCCCGTTCAATGGAACTCCCGCCGTAGACGTCAAGTTGGAAATACTGACTCGCGTTCCTGGGATGAAGTTGTTCGCGGCCTGGAAGGTCACGACGTTGGAGGTGATCTGGAGCGACGTAATCGTGGCTACCGAGGTGCACCCCGTGATGCAGTTGCCAAACGGAGCGAGAAGGTCGGCCATCAGCGTGTCGGGCGTGTTCGTTCCGGTGGCAATCGTGGTCGTATTCGTGGCAACGTCGGCCACTGTGCCGGCATCGCAGATGCTCACATAAACGTGGCTGCTATCGGAGGCAGCCGCAGTGAACATGCGGAAACGCGTCGTGCCCGGAGTATAGGAAGCGGCGGGCACGCACGAGGCCACCGGCGGCACGCCATACTGCGTGGTAGAAAATAGCGGGCTGGTCAGCAACGACAGCGAAGTCGGCGGCGAGAGCAGCGTCGAGGCCGAGGTTTTGGCCGTCATGCTCAGGGCGTCGAACACCGTGAGCATCGGGATCATGCACGGAACGGAGGTGCCGACGTTGGGATCGGAGCAGGCTGTTTCGTTTTCGTAGGACGCAACGTAAAAGCGCGTGCCATTGGGAAGCGCCGCCACCGAAACGGGCGAACATCCGCTGCTACCGGGACAAAGCGCCGAGCCGGGCCCCATGGGAATAACATTCAACAGCGACGGAGTATCGTTCGGGTTCCCCGATAGATCGGTGCCGCCGGTCGTTCCAAAAATGTAGACCGCGGCGTCGCTGGGATTGGGAATGCCGGGGTTGGTGACATAGAGCCGATTGAGGCTGGTGTCGTACAGAATGATGTTGGCGCCCGCACCGACGGACAAGTCGGTCGCACTCGGAAGAATCGTGTTGGTCGCCGGATCGATGGGAATAATCGTGCCCGCCTGGGTGAGCACGTAAACCCGGTGACTATCGGAACGCGCAACCACCCATAGTGGGCTGGCCGGGATCGGGATGGTGGCCAGAGTCGAGAGGTCGATCGGGGAAAGATTGGAAACCGTATTGTTTCCCTGGTTCAGGACGTACAGGTTGAGTCCATCCGGCGTCTCGGCCATGGCGATGGGATGCGAGCCTCCAGGAAGGTACTGGATATTGGTAATCGAGTTGGTGGTGGGGCTGAGCATAGCCACGGAATCGGTGCTGGCGAGATTGCAATTCGTCGCGTTTTCGACGCCGTAATTGGCCACGAATACAGCGTTGTTCTGAGTGGTTGTGACGTAATCGGGTAGGTAAGAACAGGTCACCGGAAGAGAAGCCGTTCCGATAAACCCAGTTGGGGCGGCCAAGCTGGCCAAGCCGGTCGTCGGGTTCTGGTATTGGATGCTGGTCGGCGAGGTGACCTGTGAAATTGGAAACGTGCCATTGTATCCGCCAATGCTGACGCTGGCGATCGCAAGCACTGCCCCCACGTTGGCTCCGGTCAGCCCCGGCGGGCTCAACGTAACCGTCACCGTGCTGCCGGATTCACTGATCGCGGTAATCGTCGAAGAGGGGCCGCTGCTCGTATTGGGGTAGGTGAAAATAGTGGGCGGCCCGAGGCCGGTCGCGATGCTGCTATGCGCGGCGGGAGCAAAAGCGGTAATGACGTCGGATTCGCCGGCAAATAAACTTCCCGCACTCGCCACAAAAACCCGCGAATCGTTGGGAAGAATCGCCATGTGCGTGGGGCTGATGCCCATGTTCGCCTGGCCGATGTCGCTATCTCCGGAGACGTCGATCTGCATTGCCGTGCCGGGATTCGCCTGAATGTTGGTGTTAATCGCGAAGACCGCGTGGAAGTTCTGCGAATTCGGTGGAGTGATGTTGATGGGAATGACCACGGGGCGGTATACCTGACCGCAAGAGATGGTTATCAATGTTGCCGCGGCGATTGCGGCGATCCCGCCCACACGTCTGAGACTCATCGGCACCCCGAGGGAGAATTTCGACTGCATATGACAGAATTGGATATTGTAACGATTGCCGGGCGTAAGCGCTAGAGAAGGAAACAGTTGATAGTGGTGCAGTTTGAAAAGATTTGTATCAGGGCATGCCTTCAGGCATGCCAAACCGCGAGGAAACGACCGGCTTTAGCCGCTGCCAGCGCCTAAGCCCCCAGCGGCTAAAAGCCGCTCCTATTTTCCGACGCTGCGGCATCGCTGAAGCGACGCCCTGATACAAATCTTTTCAAACTGACCCGCTACCAAACATTTCTGAGTACCAGCTTCTTGTTAGGGATGCGCCGAGAGACGACCGGGGATGCCTGGCTGCAACCGTCGAGCGTAGTTGGAGCTGTGGGCAGATATCAAACGCGGCGACGCCGGGATTTCGCCGTAGCTGCCACGGGCTCTTCCGTGGTCGCGGTGGCTGCCGGTTTCTTCTTGCCTTCCATCTGAGCCAAACTTTGTTTCAAGGCTGCCATGAGATCGACCACTGGAGCTAACTTCTTGGGCTTTTCGACGGCCGCTACTTCGCCGCCTTCGAGCTTGGTCTCAATTAGCTTTTTCAGATTTTCCTGGAACGTGTCTTTGTACTTTTCCGGATCCCATTCATCCGCCAACGCTTCGATGAGCTGATGGGCCACTTTCACTTCGGCCTCTTTCAGTTCGACATCCGGGGCGCCGAATCCTTCCACCTTGCGTACTTCCTCGGCGTAATACATGGTGTGCAGCATGAGTCCGCCTTCGTGCGGGCGCAGGAACACGGTGTACTCGCGATTGTGCATGGTGATCTTGGCGATGGCAACGTATTCGCTTTCCTCGAGCGCTTTGGTCAGCAGCGCATACGGACGGCGTCCGGCCTCTTCCGGCATCATGTAATAGGAGGATTCGAAGTAGACGGGATCGACGTCGCCGGCCTTCACGAATTCCAGAATCTCCATGGTCTTGGCGGTCTGGGGCTCGATCTTCTTGATCTCGTCAGGCTCGATGACGATGTATTCGTCTTTGCGGAACTCGTAGCCCTTCACCGTGTCATTGCGGTCGACGACCACGCCCTCAGCCTGGCAAATGTATTGCTGTTTGAGCCGGGACTTGTCGGTGCGATGCAGCATGTTGAACGAGATGCCGGAACTGCGCGCGCCGGAAAACAGGCGCACCGGCATGGAGATAAGTCCGAAGGTTAAGTGACCAGACCAGACCGACGACGGCATAGTTCCCCCTCGCAGGCGATTCCCAAGCCCCACAACCGCTCGGGAGAGTGGCTAAACTCCAATGGCAGGAAAGAGTTTAACCTTAAACTGCCCTTGGATGCATCAAGTGGCGGTCACGGGGAATCGAAATTCCAAGCTGGACGAATGGGGTCCGGCTGGGGATGGGTACTAGGGGTAGTAGTTAACGCAGCGGGTTCCGGCAGTGACTCGATTTGGCGCTAGAAGGAAAAGCCTTTAACCGCGAAGGCCACGAGGGATCACGAAGGAATTCCTTGTCGAGGGTTCCTTTGTGTGACTTCGTGTCCTTCGTGGTTTTGATTTTGCTTCCGCCTCAAACTGAGCCATCACCCCGCTTTCTTGCATCTTCCACACGTTAAGGATCATCTGTCGGGCAAACGCTCTCGACGCGAGGACAAAATGAACGACCAGCGCTATCCCATCGGCAAATTTCACTACGAAGGACCACTGCGCGAAGAACAGAAACAAACGTCGCTGAACGACATCGCCCGCACGCCAGCGAATTTACGCGCCGCCGTCGAAGGCCTGCCCGAGGCTCAGCTCGACACGCCTTACCGCCCCGGCGGATGGACCGTGCGCCAGGTCGTCCACCACCTGCCCGACAGCCACATGAATTCCTATGTACGCTTCAAGCTGACGCTTACCGAAGATGAGCCGACCATCAAGCCCTACGCCGAAGACAAGTGGGCGGAACTGGCCGACACGAAAGCGACTCCAATTGAGGTCTCACTGACGCTGCTCGATGCGCTGCACGATCGCTGGGTGCGACTGCTGCGCTCTCTCACGCCCGACGACTGGAAGAAGACGTTCCGCCATCCCGCACTCGGCGCCATGACATTGGAAAAGACGCTGGCGCTCTATGCCTGGCACGGACGGCATCACGTGGCGCACATCACGGAGCTTCGCAAACAGAGGTCGTGGTAAGCGGTGGACATTTCGTCCGCGGAACAGGACCGCACCTATGGAACAACGGATCAGCATCGTGACGCTTGGCGTATCGGATCTGGGACGCAGCCGGGAATTCTACGAGCGCCTGGGATGGCGACGAGCCGCGAGCAAAACCGAAGGCATCGTCTTCTTCCAGGCTGGAGGCATGGCGCTCGCTCTATATCCTCGAGAGGAACTCGCCAAGGATGCGAACGTCGCCGCGGACGGCCACGGCTTCGGCGGGATCACGCTCGCCTACAATGCCCGCAATCGCGAAGAAGTAGACTCCGTGCTCGCGCAGGCGCAGGGCGCTGGCGCCAAAATTCTGAAGCCGGCCCAGGACGCTTTCTGGGGCGGCTATTCGGGATACTTCGCCGATCCGGACGGATTTCTGTGGGAAGTCGCATGGAATCCGTTCTTCCCAATCTCCGACGACGGAGCGATCCACCTCCCCGAATGACCGGGCTTGATCCTTCGCCGCGAGAGGATTCAATCCGGTTATGATTGACCTTTGATTCCAGGAGCGGTTCACAATGATCGCAAGAGTGTGGCATGGATACACTAAGCCCGAACACGCGGATGCGTACGAAGCCATGTTGAAGCCTGAGCCCTTGCCCGGCCTCGGCAAAGTGAAAGGCTACCGGGGGAGTTACGTGCTGCGGCGGAATGCGGGCGCGGAAGTGGAGTTCATCACGATTCTGCTCTGGGACTCGCTCGAGGCGATTCGCGCGGTTGCCGGAGCGGATTACGAAACGGCAGTCATCCCCGAAGAGCGCCGCAAACATCTTGCAAGATTCGACGCCAAGGCATCGCACTATGAAGTCGCTTCGCGGCACGGGCTGCCGTTGGGCTGACGGGCTTCTACTCTCCTACGTGATTCCCAGCTTCCAGAGAAAATAGCTGATGGCCTCGCGCGAAGCCGCCTCGGCCCGCTGCAGGATGCTGTGCGGGCGAGATTCCAGCCGCGGCGCGGTGTAGACGGGGCCGACTCCCTGATGCTCGAGCAATTTGCGAATGCGGAAAACGTGATACGCATCGCTGACCGCAACGCAACTATGCAGGCCGTTGGCGCGCATAATCACGGCCACGCGTTCGGCGGACTCCGAAGTGTCACGGCCCTGAGTTTCGGCAATCAGGCTGCGCTCGGGCACGCCATGATGCATTAAATAATCCCGTCCCACGCCACCTTCGCTGAAGTGAGGATCAGAGGCCGCGCCGCCGGTGGTGATAATCACCGGGGCCAGTCCGAGATGGAAGAGGTCAAGGGCATGATCGAGGCGGGCGCGCAGCACGGGCGAGGGATGTCCGGAATATTCGGCGGCGCCGAACACCACGATGGCGTCGGCGGAATGAATTTCCTGGCGCGACCCCGTCCCGACGATCCGCACCACGGTGACGGTCAGAAAGAGCAGGACGGCGCCGGCGGCAACCACGAGCAGACAAACCCACCAGCGCATTCGTAAAGGCTGGTTGGCATTCGCGTCATTCATCCTCGGGCGGTCATCCTGGGGCAATCATGCTCGGGCGATCATGCTCGGGCGATCATCCCTGCGCGAAGAACTTTGAGATCTCGTCGGAGGGAATCGCGCCTTCGCGGATAATGCGCCAACGATCGGTCTCATCGCTCAAGTCGATGATTGTGGAGGCCACATCGCGTGGCGAGTCGCCGCCGTCGACAATAATGCTGATCCGTCCCTCCAACTGGTCGCGCACCTGTTCGGCGCTGGTACACTCCGAGGCGCCGCTCAGGTTCGCCGAAGTCGCGGTAATTGGGATCGCAGCGGCCGTGACCACGGCCAGGGGAATCTTGGCATTGGGCACGCGCAAGGCGACGTTGCCGGTGTTGGCCGTCACCTTGAGAGGCAGACGCGAGCCCGCCTTCACGATGATGGTCAGCGGGCCGGGCCAGAATTTGCGCGCCAGCGCATAGAATTCCTCGGGCAACGGCTTGGCCAGTTCCTCGGCATGATCCACGCTCTCGATGAGCAGCGACAGCGGCTTGTGGCGGGAACGGGTTTTGATGTCGTACACCTTATCGACGGCCCGCAGATTGAACGGATCGGCGGCGAGTCCGTAGAACGTGTCGGTGGGCATGCCCAGCACTTCGCCGGAGCGGATCTGATCGGCAGCGTATTTGACCAGGGATAATTCAGGAGTCTCGGAATTAATTTTTACGATCTCGGCGCGCACGGCGCTCCCTTCTCTGTCTGCGGTTGCAAGATTAGATGAATATCGATGGCGAAACCTATCATAATACTGGAGAAGCACACAAGGCGAGGAAGGTGCGCGGAGCTAATCGCGGCCGCCGTGGAGAAGAACTGGAGAAAGATACGAACCCACATGAATCCACCTTCTGAAAAAACGCTCCGCGGCGAGGGCCGCCTTCGCCGCATCGAGGGCCGCCACAACCACCTTTTGAAAGAACTGCGCCAGGCCTTTGCGCGGGCGGAACGCACCGAGGACGGCCATTGCGCCATCGAGGGCGTGCGCATTGTGGAGGAGGCCATTCGCAGCGGCCTGCGCTTTCAGTCCATTTTCTTCCGCGAGTCGGCGCCGAACCTGGCCGAGCGGCTGCTTCCGCAAATCGGCGCCCAGGTGGAGACTCTGTTGCTTCCCGACAAACTCTTCGACGGTACGGTTCCAAGCGAAACGCCGCAGGGCGTGGCGGCGCTGGTGCGTGTGAAGACATTTTCGGTCGAAGACGTGCTGGAGCGTTTGCAGGTTGGGCCGATCATCGTGGTGGTGGGGCTGCAGGATCCGGGGAATCTGGGAACGATTTTGCGTTCGGCGGAAGCCTTTGGCAGCGCCGGAGTCGTGTTGGGCGAAGGGACCGTGAGTCCGTTTAATTCGAAGGTGATTCGAGCGTCGGCAGGATCGATCTTCCGCCTGCCTTGCGTAATTGCAAAAACCGCCGGCGGGATGGATGAACTCTTGACCAAGCTTCGCGGGCAGAGCGTACGCCTGATCGCAACTTCTTCGCACAAGGGAACGCCCATCGACCAGGCGGAACTCGCGGGACACACGGCGGTATTTATCGGGAGCGAAGGATCGGGCCTGCCGCGAACGTTGATGGCGCAAGTGGACGAACTGGTCGCGATCCCGCACAACGCGCAGGTGGAATCGCTGAATGCGGGCGTAGCGGGAAGCATCGTGCTCTACGAAGCGGCGCGGCAAAAGCGTCAGACGTAGCGCTGGCGTCTCGCCGGCTGTCGCGAGGGCATCTTGCCCTCGCCGGCGCGGACGAGACGTCCCCGCGACAGCCGCCGGGACGGCGGCGCTACGGAATTCAACTGGCTGTGGTGCAGCAGAATGCCGTCAGACGCCGGTTCCGGAGCTGAGTTCCCGAAGTAACCCGGCTGGATCCTGCCAGAGATTTCCCGCAATTTTTCGACCTCCCCGCATTCTTACCTTGAACGAAGCGCTAGTGCCCAAACATCCCCCGAAGAACGATACGCATCGCCAGAGTAGTTGGAGTGAAGGTTGAACCAGAGGGGTCGAATCATGAAAACGCCGATTCACGCCGCAGTTTCCACGCTCAGATGCTTGCTTCTGAGACTATTGTTTGCCTGCCTCGCGGCCGTTGCCCTCTTGTCGGGCACAGCGGTCCGAGCTCAAGAAAAGCCGGTGGAAGCCGCGCACGCCGCAGGCTGGGTCGTCATCCCGGTGGAGGAATATCGTGTGCTGCGGGCCAAGGCCTATCCTGCGGAGCACGACCCGGAACCGCCTCCGCTCGACGCGACGCTGACCCGTGTGGACTACGATCTGCGCGTCCTCGGGGATTTAGCTTCGGGGCGCGCCAATCTTACAGTTGACGTTTTGAAAGATGGATGGGTACGCGTGCCAGTGCCTCCGGGCCTGCTGGTTCGCGAGGCACGGCTCGACGGCAAGCAAGTATCCCTGGTGCCCGGGCCGCAGGGAAAATTGGGAACACATCTTTCGGCGCTGCTGTCGCACGCGGGCCGCTGGGTGCTGGCGCTCGATGTCGACTTGCCGGTCAACGTGTCGGCCGGGGATGAAAGCATTTCCCTGCCTTCCACCGAATCGGGCGTAACGCGGGCGACGGTGCAGCTGGCGCGCGCAGGAATCGACCTTCGCGTAGCGGGCGGATTGTTGTCGGAGAAATCCGAAAATTCCGGCGACACCAAGTGGATGGCCTATGGACGCGGCAACGAGCCGCTGACGTTTACCTGGCGGAAGAAGGCGGAAGATCATCACGCGGAACTGCCGCTGCGCCTGCGTGGATCCCTGACGCAATTGACCAGCCTCGCCGAAGATTCAACGTCTATCTATGCCGAAGTGAACGTGGAAGTCGTGCAGGGCGCAGCCCGCGAGGTCCGCATCCAGCTTCCTGAAAAAATCACCATCAACCAGGTCTCAGGCGCGATGGTGGCCGATTGGGAGATGAAAAACGGAGAACTCGCCGTAACCTTCCTCGAACCGGTCGAGCACAGCGCGCGCTTTGTGATCAATGGTGAGGCGCGGCTTCCGCGGGATGGCATTGTCGACATTCCGCTGCTGCGGCTGCTCAACACGGAGCGCGATACCGGCGGAGTCGCGGTCGAAATCCTGGGTGCGGGCGAGATCAAAGATCAGAAGGCGCAGGGATTCGAAGAGGCCGACGCCAGCGACCTGGGCGAGATGGTGGCGAGCCGGCAATCTCCAGCGTTGGTGGCGTTTCGCGCGCGTGCCGCAGAGGCGGGCGAAACGCGATCGTTGAGCCTGAACATCGCGCGCTACGACCAACAGGCCGTGTTGATGGCCAACATCGAGGAAGCGCGTTACGACGTGCTGATGAGTTCCGACGGCAAGGAACTTGTCGAGGCACGGTACGCGGTCCGCAACAACCAGCGAAATTTCGCGAAGATTACTTTGCCCGCAGGCGCGGTGGTGTGGAGCGCTGCGCTGGGCGGCAAACCGGTGCGGCCGGGGCAATCTCCGGATGGCAGCCTGCTTTTGCCGCTCGAGAAATCGCGCGCCGGGGAGGATGCGCCGGCGTTCACCGTAGAAATTCTCTATCTCACCAAGGCTTCCGTGTGGTCCGAGAAAGGCCATGAACGGCTGACTCTGCCAGCGCTGGATCTTCCCATCTCGCGCACCGGCATGCTGCTCTACTATCCGCCCGCGTTCAAAATCACAGCCGAGCCGGGAACTTTCCGCACGCAGGAGTATGAGGCTCCGGTGTCGGCAGCGCTTGCCCCTCCAGTGCTCGGCGCCCCCATGGAAAGAATCGGCGGTGGCTATGGAGGAGGCGTGTTCAACGGAAGGCCCGCGACCCGGGACATGCCGGGCGCCGACGCCGAGAATCACCTCGAACAATTTGCCCAGCTGCAAAGTGCCGAAAAGAAAGATGCAACCCAGGCCTTGCTCGACACATTCAAGGCCAAGTCCATGGGAGGGAAAGTGACGGGCATCCTGCCGGTCAGCGTCTCTTTCCCGGCATTCGGTCCGTCCATTTTTCTGGTCTCGGAACTGACCAGCGAGAACCAGTTTCCGGCGGCGGAATTCAGTTTTCAGCGTGACAAAAAGGGAGGTGTGCGATGAAGAACAGATTGGCGATGGTGACGGTTTGCTGCGCATGTGCGGCGCTGGTGTGCGCGGCACAGGAAAAATCCACGCTGCCCTTGCCGGACCCCGGCAACGTCACGCTGACTCTCGATGAGTACAACAAGCTGGTGGAACTGGCCGCCAAACCGCCCAAGAGGCCGGATACGGCGCCGCTCGCCTACTCGATCAAGCATGCGGACTTGAAACTGCGCGTCGAGAAAGATTCGGTCAGCGGGACGGTCGAACTCGATGGCGAAGTTTTCCGCAAAGGAATGAGCAAAGTTCCGCTCACCAGCGGCATGACGATTTTCGACGCTCACCAGAATGGCAAGGGCATTCCGTTGATCCAGGAAAACGGCACGCACGCTGCGCTGCTGCCGGGCCCCGGCGAATTCTCGGTCGCGCTAGACGCGGGACTTCCCTTGCGAATTGAGGTCGGCCGTGCCTCGTTCAGCCTGCCGGCTCCGGTAGCCGGGAGCGTGCAACTTACGCTTGTAATCCCCGGAGACCATACCATTGCCAACATCAGTTCCGGACTGATCACGAGCCGCAAATCGGAAAACGGACATACGGCGATCGAAGCTACGCTCGTTCCCGGACAGCCCGCCAACATCTGGTGGGCGACGCGGGAAACGGCCGCTCCCGTCGTGCCGAAGGAGGTTCGATTCCTCTCCGACAGCAAGACGCTGGTGTCGGTGAGCGAGGCGGAGATGCGGGTCGCAGTTCTCGCCGACGTCACGGTCGTACAGGGCGATCCCTCCGAATTTCAGGTTCAGCTTCCGGCGGGATTCGAAGTCACCGGAGTGACGGGCCCCACGCTCGATTCCAGCGAAATTCACTCAGACGTCCTCACACTGAAAGTGACGGCTCCTGCGCAGCGCTCGCACGAATTTCTGATTTCGATGGAGCGGTCGATCAATGATGCCAAGGCCGAGGCGCCTTTTGTCAGCTTCAAGAAAGCGCAGCGCGAGACCGGCGAGGTCTTGGTCGAAGGCGCGGGCACCATGGAAATCCGAGCCACGGAAGGTGGCGGACTCAAGCGGATGGATGTGAAAGAAGCGAATCCTTATCTGCGTTCGCTGGCGCATTTTCCGCCGCAAGCGGCCTTTCGCTACCACAAGCAGCCTAGTGAAACGCCCACGCTGGCGCTCGATTGGGTGCGGTTCCCTGATGGCAGCGTGCTGGCCGCGGTTGCCGAAAACGCGGTGGTCACGACTCTGGTCACTTCCGAAGGCAAGTCGCTGACGGAAGTGAAGCTGACTCTCAAGAATCAAGCACAACCGTTCTTGAAAGTCGCGCTGCCGGCCGGAGCGACTATTCTTTCGGCGGAGGTTGCCGGGGAAAGAGTCAAGCCGGTGCAAGGCCCCGACGGAAGCCGCGTGCCGCTGCTGCGTCCCGGATTTCGCCCGACCGATTCTTACACCGTGTCGTTCGTGTTTATGCATTCGGGAGCGCCGTTCGCCAAGAAGGGCGGCGCGGAACTCAGCCTCCCGAACATGGACATTCCTATCAGCCTGCTGCACTGGGAGGTCTTTCTGCCGGAACAATATAAAGTGAAAGATTTCGGAGGCGACGTGATTGCCGCCGACCGCGTGCCACCGGCATTCTACGAGGGCGTTGCGATGGCGCAACCAGCACGGCCGAACCCGGAGATTCGCGTCGCGGTTTTTCCCGGACAGATGGGAGGAGTGGTCACCGATCCCAGCGGCGCGGTGGTTCCGAACGCGCGCGTGACCGTCAGTTCGCCGGACGGTAAAGGAGCCCGAACCGCAGTCACCGATGCTCTCGGTCGTTGGCTGATCGCTGGCATGCCTTCCGGAAGCTTCAACGTGCAAACCGACATGCGCGGCTTTCAAAGCAATGGGCTCAACCTCGCGTATGACGCCAGCCAGCCGGCAAACTACAACACGGTGTTGAATGTCGGCAGCGCTTCCGAAACCGTGGAGGTCGCGGCGGAATCGCCGGTGGTCAACACTACTGCGACGGTGAGTGGGCGGAAGATCCACGGATCCCGCGCGAGCACGGACTTGCAGCCACTCAATACCGCTTCGGCCAATGTCGTCGACCTGCAGAAGCGCGTGGCGGGCGTGTTGCCTGTCGCTATCGACGTTCCCCGGGCGGGCACCTCGTTCAGTTTCGTCCGGCCGCTGGTGCTCGATGAGGAAACAAAGGTGACCTTCAGTTACAAGAGCCGGTAGACCAGGGGCGCAAGCCGGGCGGCATCCCCGAACCCCGGATATGCCTTGTTTCAGCGGATGGCATAGAATGTGGATCGCGGATGCCGCTCATGAGCAAACCTGAAACGTGGAAAACGTGGGAAGGCCGCGTGGTCGATGGCAAGTTCCCCATTCGACGGCAGCTCGGCAGTTCCGGCCACAGCGCCGTCTTTCTGACCGAGCTCCCCGGGACAGCGCAGAAGGCCGCCATCAAGCTGATCGTAACCGATGCTGCGGAGATCGACCGGCAACTGGCGCGTTTGCGGGCGACGGCGAAACTGTCGCATCCGCACCTGCTGCGAGTGTTCGAATCGGGGCGCTGCCGTCTGGATAGTTCGCCGTTCGTTTACGTGGTCACGGAATATGCGGAAGAAGATTTGTCGGAAATCCTTCCGCAGAGACCGCTCGCTCCGTCGGAAGTTTCTGACCTTCTGCCGCCGCTGCTGGATGCGCTCTCCTACCTTCATGGGAAGGGCTATGTGCACGGACGAGTCAAGCCGTCGAATGTTCTGGCGGTGGGCGACCAATTGAAGCTATCGGCGGATTCGATTATGGCGATCGCGGAGCCCAGTTCCGCTCGACGGCGCCGCGACGTCTACGACGCGCCCGAAACCGCGGCGGGCATCGTTTCGCCGGCGGGCGATGTCTGGTCGGTGGGCGTGACCCTGGTGGCCGCCATCATGCAGAACGTGACCCTTGCCGAACAAGCCGATCCGGGCAAGCCCGCTTTGCCGGATAGCATTCCGGAGCCCTACCGCGGAATCGCCCGCGAGTGTATGCATCTCGACCCGAAGCGGCGTTGCTCGTTGGCGGAAATTCGGGCGCGGCTGCAGCCCGCGGGACGGTCTGTGCCTGCAGCGCTGGAACCGGTGAAGGCTCCGCAGCGCTCGACAAAAAGCCGCAAGCCGATCTATGCCTTAGTGCTCGCGTGTATTGCGGCTGTGCTGCTCGCCTTCTCGCTTTTTCGCTCGCGCGGAAAAAACTCCTCAGAACAGGCTACGGAGACTCCGCAGCAGGCGGCTAGCCAAGCTGCGCCCGTTGCACCGGCAGCGGCGCCTGCGCCCGAAGCCGCGCCGCCCGCGAAAACTGCAACGAGTGCTGAGGGCGCGGTCCTGCATCAGGTGATGCCCGAACTGTCGCAAAGCGCGAAGAACACCATCAGCGGCACGATCAGAATCGGCGTGCTCGTCGACGTGGATTCTTCAGGAAAAGTGAAAGCGGCGAGATTCAAGTCTGCCGGACCGAGTCGCTATTTTGCGGGTAAGACGCTGGCGGCGGCCCAGCAGTGGCAATTCTCTCCGCCTCAGTCAAACGGCGAACCCACTGCCAGCACCTGGCTGCTGCAGTTTCGCTTGCGCCGCAGCGGCGTCGAAGCATCTTCGCAGCGCATCAGTCGTTAGTCGTTTCACCGGTCGTTTCCCCAGTCGTTTCCCCCTGACGCAGTTTCCAGAGAATCTGGCGGACCATGCCCAGCAGAAGCTTCGCATCGTAGGCTTCCAGGTTGAAGCGCAGGATCAGGCTGCGCGCCTTCTTCTCAAACATGGCGCTGGTCCCGGGCTTCACATAGCCGCTGATGCGAAGAGCTTCGAAGAGGCATTCGGAGATCTGTTGCGTCTGAGCCGCGGTAGCCGGTTCGGTTTTTGGCGCGTGCGCCTCGGATGCCACGCTCCGCGCCAATTCGTACAGACAAACCGCGACCGCCTGCCCCAGGTTCATCGAGATATTTTCTTCCCGCGTGGGAATATTCAGGAGCCAGTGGCAGTAGCTGAAATTGTCATTGGAGAGCCCGGTTTTTTCGGAACCGAACAGAAGGGCTACGCGGCCGTTTTCGAGCGTCGCCCGGACGGCCCTGGCGGCCTCGTCTCCAAGACGACGAAGCGGTTGCTGCAAGGTTCTGTCTCCTACGGCCGTCGTTCCAATGACCAGCGAACAGTCGGCCACGGCTTCCGCGAGAGTGGTAAATTCCTCGGCGCTCTTGAGGACCTCGGCCGCACCCACCGCGGAGCGTGCTTCACGAAAGGCCAATCGGAACGGGTTCACTACGCGAAGATGCTGTGCGCCAAAATTCGTCATGGCGCGGGCGGCCGCTCCAATGTTCAAGGGATTGCGGGGGCGCACCAGGACGACGACGAGACGGCTCAAGTCTGAGGAATCAGGCGGCAAGCCGTTCATTTTACGACAGTCGGCATTCCGGCTGGGACCGGCACGCTCCGCTTCGCGTCGCGGGGCGGACGAATGCGTCCGCCCCTACACGCGCAAAGCGCGCAATGGGTTTCCCAAGACTCGTTTGCAAAGGTTAGCAGGCGAAAGCTCGGCGGCGGAGCATTCCGGCCGCAAAGAAGATTCCAGTGATCAGAAAACTCGCCGTCGAGGGCTCCGCGACGAACGAGGTAGGCACCGGGTTGCTGGCCAGCACGCTGGGACCTCTGAAGTATCCCGTAGGGGTAGCAGTGGTCGATTGGATGTTCACGCCGGTGAAGCCCGACACGCCGGCGCCGGTCACGACAGCAGTCAGAATGTAGCCGTGCGTCCCGTGGGCGAGAATGTCCAGAGTCGAGACTGCGGGCTGAGAGAATGCGCCTGAAAAAAGGACTCCGTCGGTCAGTCTGCTTTCGAACACAATCGGCGACGACGCGGACAAGGTCAGATCGAAATTCGTGGCTGTCAATTCCTCTCCCGTTCCCCTGAATAAGTCGCCCTCATCAGCGGCAGCTAGACTAGACAGCATAAGAAAAGAAACAAACAGAACAGCACCAGCGGACCTGCGGGAAAGCATCCCAATACTCCTTGTGGGTTCGACAAATCGTGGCTGAGGACGGCAGAAAGCAGTCTCAGCGTAGGGCACCCTGGTTTGCCCGGCCATACAGGCAATCTTGTAGATGATCCTGAAACAATGCGGTAGCCGGGGCTCGAAATCAGTGGTTGTGACGAAAACTTCAGGTTTGTAAAAAGAATGTCAAAAGCGATCAGGTGCCGGATAATAGTTGTCAAGCCGTTGTAAGCTTCGGAGATCGGAACGTCCCGAGGCATGGGGAACCGGTAGTCTGACTCGTCCATCACAGGATAATAATCTTATGGGGAACCTCGCTACTCCCTTCACCGGCGCGAAGAGCGCAACCCAGGCTCCGCCGCTTCGGCCAGCCGCCCGCATCCTGGTGGTCGAGGATGATCCGGCGGTGCAAAAGGCCTTGAAAAGACTCTTTGAAACCGAGGGATATACGGTCGAGATTCAATCCGACGGGCAATCTGCGATTGAAAGTTTTCAGGCTTCCACCCCCGCCGCGGTAGTGCTCGATCTACGTCTGCCGAAAGTGTCGGGCCGGGACGTTTGCAAGGAAATCAAAGCCCAGGCGCCGACTCTTCCCATCGTAGTGCTCAGCGCGGCCAGCGATGTCTCCGATAAAGTTCTGTTGCTCGAGTTGGGCGCCGACGACTACGTGACCAAGCCGTTCAGTCCTCGAGAGCTGCTGGCCCGGGTTCGCGCCGCGCTGCGCCATACCGCGCGGACGCCGGAGGTGCAGGTTGTCAGCTTCGATAACATCTCGGTCGACTTCCGAAAAATGGAAGTCAAGCGCGACGGAGAGCCCGTCGTCCTCACTGCGCAGGAATTCAAGACCTTTCAATTTTTCGTGCAGAATGCGGATCGCGTGATCACCCGCGACGAATTGCTGAACGAGGTGTGGGGTTATCAGAACTATCCTTCTACGCGCACTGTCGACAATCACATCCTCAAACTTCGCCAGAAACTGGAGAAAGACCCATCCAGCCCGACTCACTTCCGCACGGTCCACGGGATGGGATATAAGTTCGTTCGCTGATTCCTGTGACGCTCCCTTCCGAGCCCGTTTCTGGATCTTCTCCGGCCCGATCGGCAGGCCGATTTGTACCGCGGACACGCTTGCGCACACGCTTCCTGCTTTCCATGCTGGTGATCACCGCGGGACTGACCACCACCAGCCTGCTGCTGGTGCGGCGCAGCGTGGAGGCGAACGTCCGGCAGAGCATTGCGGTAAACCTGCGACACTCGGTGGCCGCGTTTCAGGATTTCCGCCAGGAGCGCGAAACCATGCTGACCAGCGATGTCGCCTTGCTGGCGGATCTGCCCATCACTCGCGCCATCATGACGGGGCCAGACGATCCCGTCACCATTCAAGACGCATCGCAGGAAGTCTGGCAGATTGCGGGATTTGATCTGTTCGTGCTGGTCAACCGCAGCGGCAAGGTCTTGGCCCTGCACACAAAAACTCCGGGATTTACGCGGGATGTGGCCGAGAAGTACTTTCAGCAATCGCTGGACGAAGATCGCGGAGAATCCAGCCACTGGTGGCTGGGCGAGCATCACCTGTATCAGACGTTTATTGAGCCGATCTACCGCGGCTCGCGGACCGACGGAACCCTGACGGGATTTCTGGTGATCGGTTATGAAATTAACGACCGGCTCGCCGCCGAAGTGAGCAAGGTGGCAGGCAGCCAGGTCGCGTTTTCCTGCGGCGATGAAGTGATCGCCACAACCCTGCCGCCAGCACAGAAAGAAAAGCTGCAGCCCTTGATCACGGCCGCGGCCCAGGAACAGCCGCGCGACATCGAGATCGGCAAGGAACGTTTTCTCGCTACGTCGCTCGAATTGTCAGGCTCGCGAGCCACTCCGGTGCGGCTCAGCGTGCTGGGCTCCTATGATCAGGCAACGAAATTTGTCGACCAGTTGAATCGCTACCTGCTTCTATTGGGTTTCGCCGCCGTCCTGGTGGGCAGCGGCTTGGTGTTTTTCGTTTCTCATACCTTCACGCGGCCGCTCGGCAATCTCGTGGCCGGAGTGCGCGCCTTAGAAGGCGGAGATTTCCATCATCCTCTGGATTCGCGCGGAGGCGACGAAGTGGCCGAACTGACGCGGGCATTCGACCGCATGCGCGCCAGCCTGCTCAAAAGCCAGCAGGATCTGCTCGAATCCGAACAACTCGCCACCATCGGGCGCATGGCCAGTTCGATCTCACACGACCTGCGCCATTCTCTCGCCGCCATCGTCGCCAACTCCGAATTCCTTTGCGACAGTCATTTGACCCGGGTGCAGCGCGAGGAACTTTACCAGGAAGTGCGCACCGGCGTGAATCTGATGACGGACCTGCTCGATTCCCTGCTGGAATTCGCGCGTACGCGGGAATCGTTGAACTCCACCTACGGCAACGTCTCAGAGACGATTCAGCGCGCGGTGCAGGCGGTGCGATTGCACCCGCGGCATCATTCCCGCTCCATCGACGTGCTGTGCGGGCCGCAGGTCTCGGGCTGGTTCGATCAACGTAAAATGGAACGCGCTTTGTACAACTTGCTGCTCAACGCCAGCGAAGCCGCACCACCAGTCGGAGGCAAAATCGAAGTTACGGCCGGCGAAGCCTCCGGGGCAATCACTCTCTCGGTGGCGGACAACGGTCCGGGCATCGCAGAATCCATCCGCGATCGTCTGTTTCATCCCTTCGTCAGCTATGGTAAGGAAAACGGCACGGGGCTGGGTCTGGCGGTGGTGCAGAAAATTGTTCAGGATCACGGCGGGGAGATTTCTGTGGAGCGCACGGCACATGGCACGACCGTATTTCGCATCGTGCTGCCCGGCCGCGTTCAACAAAATACGCCGGGGGCCGGCAATCACGATGCCGTGAACCCTTCTTTCGTTCCCGTGCAGTCCGAAAAGATCAGCCACAGTTCGATTTCGCATCCGGACGCGTGAGCCCGCGCTCCCTGGCTTGCACGCGCGCCCGCTCCGGATCGTGCAGGAGGACGTTGTGAAGAGCCATCGAAATCTTGCCCTTCGCCGGGCGGCCATGACCCTGGCCGTTCTCGGCTTGCTCAGCTTTGCCGCGCGTGCGCAAAATGCTCCCGTCCCGGAGGCGGGTGATTCGGCTAGTTCGGTTCGCGATCTGCAGGAACAGGTGCAGCAGCTGCGCTTGCTGATCGAACAGATGCGCGCCGAAAATGCCGAGTCGCGTGCCGAGATGCGCCAGTTGCGCCAGGACTTGCAAGCCACGCGTGCCTTGTTGCAGCCCCCCGCTGCCGGCGTGTTACCAGAAACTGCGGCCAACTCCATTCCCGCTCCAGCCCAGCCCGCCAGTTCATCGTCGAGCGCGCCCGCGACTTCTGAACTTCCCGGCACGCTGGAAGAGCGCGTCCAGAAACTGGAGGAATCGACTTCGCTGATCGGCTCCAAAATTGATGAGCAGTATCAGACGAAGGTCGAAACCGCGTCCAAGTACCGCGCCCGCCTGCACGGCATCGTTCTGATGAACGCATTCCGCAACGTTGGCGGCTCTGACAATCTGGATTTTCCCTCCTACGCCGAACCGGCGCCGGCGGGCACCCCGCAAGCTACGATCGGTGCGACCCTGCGCCAGTCGGAAATCGGATTCGAAATCTTCGGTCCGAGCATTGCCGGTGCGCGCACGTCGGCCGATGTTCAATTCGATTTCGCCGGAGGCTTTCCGGCCACGGGAAACGGCGTGAACTTTGGCATCGTCCGGCTGCAGACGGCCAGTCTGCGCTTCGATTGGGAGCACACCTCGGTGGTTGCCGGGCAGGATTCTCTGTTCATCTCGCCACTCTCGCCGACTTCCTTCGCTTCCCTTGCCACGCCCGCCTTCGCCTTTGCCGGAAACCTTTGGGGATGGACCCCGCAGTTGCGCGTGGAACACCGCTTCGCAGTTTCCAGTCAGCAGACCATCACCGTGCAAGCCGGAGTTCTCGATAACCTCGATTGGGAGCCTCCCTACAATTCGTTCTACCGCACGGCCCAAGCCGGTGAACTTTCCGGACAGCCCGCGTATGCGGTTCGAACGGCGTGGTCACGTGGGGTGCAGGATCATCCCCTGAGTTTTGGCGTTGCCGGCTACTACGGGCGCCAGAACTGGACCTGGGGCCGCAATGTGGATGCGTGGGCCGGAATGGCGGACTGGCAGATTCCGATTCTGCCGCGACTCTCCCTATCGGGCGAGTTCTATCGCGGACGCGGCATCGGCGGACTGGGAGGCGCGGTCGGTACTTCTATCCTGTATGGTGGTGATCCTTCTGCTCCCTACACTTCGATCCACGGACTCGATGCCGCCGGAGGCTGGGCGCAGCTCAAATTCCAGCTCACTCCCAAGCTGGAAATCAACGGCGTCATCTCCGATGACAACGCCTTCGCGGGAGACGTGCGCGGCTTCGCGACGGATCAGAATAATTTCGGCACCATCCTGGGACGCAACCGCGGCGCTCTAGCCAATGTCGTGTTCCGGCCGCGCTCCGACCTGATTCTTTCCGCCGAGTTGCGACGATTGCAAACTTTCCCCGTCTATAGCAGTAGCAGTGCGACCAACCAGCTGAATCTATCGGTGGGGATCCTATTTTGAAAATCGCGCCCATCCAAACCGGCTTGTCACTCGGTATGCTGCTGGCCACCGTCTGCGCGCAAGCGCAGTTGAAAGCTCACGTCGATCTGACGCGCGACGGCCATCGCCTGAAAGACGCTTCCCGGGCGGTAGTCTGGCTGACTCCGATGGGCGTTAACGTTGAGCCGCCCAGGCAGAAACCATCCGAGATTCCTCAACTGGTACAGAAGGACAAAAGCTTCCATCCTTCCCTGCTGGTGATTCCAGTGGGCGGCAAAGTCGAATTTCCCAACCACGATCCCTTCTTCCACAACGTGTTCTCGTTGTTTGAAGGGAAGCGCTTCGATCTGGGACTCTACGAAAGCGGAACGACGCGTTTCGTGCAGTTCGATAAGCCGGGAATCTCGTTTATCTTTTGTAACATCCATGCGCAGATGAGTGCGGTGGTGATCGCGCTGGCCACACCCTATTACGCAATCTCGAATGCGCGCGGCGATCTCCGCCTTCCCGACGTTCCTCCCGGCCGGTACCAGATGCAGGTCTTTCATTCCGCCGTGCCGTCCGACGCTTTACGGGCCCTTACGCGCGAGATTACCGTGGCTCCCGGCGAAACTTCCCTGGGAAGCTTCACGCTGGCGGAATCGGACGTAATGGTCGCGCACAAGAACAAGTACGGGCGGGACTACGATCGTCCCGAACCCGACAGTCCGGCATATGCCCGGCCTTGAGTCGCGTAAGACGAAATCAGAGACAAAAGAGAAAGGGCGTGCCGTTCAGCACGCCCTTCTCGCCTCTGACTTCACTTCGTTTACATCAACTTGCTTGCTTTGAGACGCCTTGCAGCGTCTCAAACTTTAGCGGTGCCCGCCGCCGCCGGAGTGTCCACCACCACCGCCACCGCCGGAATGCCCGCCACCTCCACCACCGGAATGGCCGCCACCTCCTCCACCAGAGTGGCCACCACCACTAAAGCCGCCACCGCTCGGGGCATGTCCGCCGCCACCGCCGTAGCTCGGGGCGCGCGAGCCGCCATAACTCGGAGCGGAACGCGATCCGCCATAGTTGCGCGATCCGCCATATCCGGGGTAGTTGCCGCGCGAATATCCGCCATAGGACGGGCTACGCGCGATCGGCTGCCGCATGTCCAATTGCGGACGCGAAGAATACGAGGATCCACGGTTCAGGCCATTTGAGTAACCGCCATAACCGCTATAACCACGCCGAGCTGAAGAACTCGGCGACGTACCGCTATAACCACGCTGCATTGAGGAACTCGGCGCCGTGCGGTTCCAGTAGCTGCGCCGCCGCCGCGCGCTGCGTAGGAATTGGATTCGCCACGCGCTGACTGGCTGCTCGAGGGCGGCGTGAAAGGACGGAACCCGCCGCGGTTCTCAGTTCCTACCGATTGCGTCCCCATGCGCGAGCCCGCAGTGCCATAGCCATTGGAACGCATGGTTCCGTTCGCAGGCGGAGTGAAGCTGCGATATCCGCCGGGTGCGGCATTGGTACTCCGCGAGTTCTGCATCGCCGATCCCGCGGCACGATTTCCATTTGCCGCGTTGGGTGAATTGAACCCGCCCCGGTTCTGACCGGATGCAGACGCATTACCCATGCCGCGATTGTTTGCTCCACTCTCGCGATTCGCCGGAGTGCCGGCACTCGGACGCTGCATGTTGCTGCGGCCGCGCGCCGAGAATTGGCTGTTCGATCGGCCACCGGCCGGAACCGCGCCTACGTGGCTCTGCTGCATCGATTGCCGCAGGCTTGCGGTCTGCTGCTGGAACGATGCCGGCCGCGCCATGTTGTTATGCGATCCGTAGAAGCTCTGCGAACCACCGTTGCGCACGGTGGACGGAGCCGCCGCCCGTCCGCTCGCCGACAAGCTGGCATGCGATGGAACCACCGGCAGGTTGCCCGCCATCATGCGTGCGCTGCCAATCTGTTCATGGGTCGCCGCCATGGCGCCAACCCGGCCCGCTCCAAAGCGGCCCGCTCCCACCGTCGAGAGGCCCCGCCCCACATGCGAGTCGTGGAGATTGGCGATATTCGAGTAGCGCAGTCCGTTATGCAGCGGCGCGAAGCCACCATAGCGTCCGCCCCAACCTCGGTAACCGCCCCAACCACCGTGGCCGACCCAGCCGTAGCGGCCACCATATCCGCCCCACCACGGATGGAACCAGTCACATGGCCCCAGCGGGAGCCAGCCGAACCCTCCCCATCCGCCGAATCCGACACCAAACCCGAAGCCGCCGCCCCATCCCCAGAACGAGACATAGGCCGGCGCCCAAAACGGGTCGTAGCCCGCGTACACCGGTCCCGGCCACCACGCCCACGCGCTGTTGTACCAGAACCAGCGTCCGTAGTGATAAGGCGCCCAGCCCCAAGGCTCGTAACCGACCCAGGTCCAACCGTAATACGGCTCATACACCCAGTTGCCGTCGCGATACGGAGCCCAGTCTTCCGGCTCGTTCGGAACCCACACATCGCCGTAATCGGGAACATTCTGCCACTGGCCGTACGCGTCCAGATCCTGCGTTCCGGTGTAGCGGCGATTGGTGTGTTTCCAGGAACTGGCGTCCCGGATGATGTGGTCGCGGTCGCTGTTCCAGCGATCCCAGTCATCGCGATCGGGAGCCGTTCCAATCTTGTATTGCGCCGAATTGATATCGCCGCGCACGGTGGCCATATCGCCGGCGTGGATTTCCGTGCTGCCCTGCGGCGTCGCGATCTGCGCTTCGCCCTGGCGCACAATCACAATCGTGTCGCCATCCGGCCGCACTTCAATGCGGAACACTCCATCGTGATGCGCGGGATGCACCGCAACGTTTGGAGTATCAATCTCCGGTTCGGCTTCACTGTCTTTTGAAACCGTGTAGTTCAGAATGCCCTGCCCTAATTGAATCTGAATGTTCTTGTGCGTCAGGGTGGCAATGTTGGCCTTGGAGTTTGGCCCCAGGCGAACAGTGTTGGCAAAATCGAGCTGCAGTTCGGTGCGGGCGTTATCGCCGGTAGAAACTTTGTCGCCGCCCATCACGGGCTGGTTCAGTGCCGCTGCCGACCAGTCGCCGGAGTCGCCGCGCTGGGTCGACACATCGCCGTGAATCAGGCTGACGCGCGCCACGCCCTGATCGGTCTGCGCCGGAGCTTCCCCGGACGGTCCGCCGGGCTGCGCCTCGGTGGGCTGCGCACCCGATTCCTGTTCGGAAAGCGGCGCGCCCGCGGGCTGCTGCGGCTGATCTTGACCGACTTCCATGGGAGCGCTGGGCTGCTCCGACGGACCGGGGCCCTCATCCGTGGTCTGAGCCAATGCGCCAATCGAGAGGGCGCCCGAAAGCGCCAATGTCAGGACAGCCAGGTTTCCGGCAAACTTGCTCTTCATAAGCCACCTCTTGGAGTCGAGGTTGTTTACGCCATTCTGCATATCCCAACAAATGCAAATGCCATGCCAACGAAGAGGGATTGAGCGGGTATAACTCTTGTGTTTTCAATGGGCAAAAACTCGGATTTTCGAGGCAGGTGGATAGAATCGAACAAAGTGGCCGGCTTCAGCCAAAGCTGGTGGTTTTCGGCCACCTCGGGGCGACCCTGGGAGGGTCAGCCGGAACTCATCATGTTGGCGTACATCCGGTGGAAGGCGTGCACGCCTTTTTCCTGCTTGACGCTGAAGCGCCCGCGCAAATAACTCCGCGAACGCAGATTCTTCTGCACCGCTTCGCAGATCGCCACGTCCTCGATCTGGATCTGATCGCTAAAATCGACCGACGCTTTCGCGGCCGGCGTGCCGTGATCTTTCTCGGGCAGATACCATTCGAAGATGGCCAGCGAGCGCTCCGGATCAAGCGGCACCACAATATTCAGCGACACATTGTCGGGATAGCAGTTCAGCATCCAGTTGGGAAAAATCCAGAAATAGTCGGTGGTCAGATCTTCGCGCGCTTGCTGGTAGCGCCGCGGCGTGACATCGCCCGCTTGTGCGCCACGAATCGGACTGAACTGGCGCACGTGCGTCTCATAAGCCTCGACCACGTAGGCGTTGTAATCCAGTTCGCGATTCAGTCCGGGATGCACGCTGGGCAGATGGTATCCCTCAAGATAATTGTCGACATAAGTTTTCCAGTTGCATTTCATCTCGTAAGTACGGCGCTCGAAAAGCTTCATCGCCGCGAAAGGAAATTTTTCGGCTTGCCGCGGCAAGTCTCCCAGACTCTCCGGCAGGGATCGCGCTTGCGGATCCAGATTGACGAAGACCAGATTGAACCACTCCTCGGTTCGCCCGGGCGCCAGCGCGAATTCTTCAGGGCGAAATCCCTCGACTCCTTCCATCTCGGTGGAGCTGATCAGGGCGCCGTCCAGGCCGTAGGTCCATCCGTGATAGCCGCAGCGGAATAATTTGCGCGAGCCGCAGCCCTCTGCCGGCGGACCGGCACGGTGCCGGCACACGTTGTAAAATCCCCGCAACTGTTCGTCAGCGCCCCGCACCAGAAGCAAAGGTTCCCCCGCCACTTCTGTCGTAAAATAATCCCCGGGACTTGCGACTTGGCTCGCGTGACCAACCACATGCCAGGTTCGCGAGAATATCTTCGCCCTCTCTTCCGCGAAGACCGCCGGTTCGAAATAGAGGGAGGCGGGAAGAGTCCAGGCCCGCGCGATATCGGCTTCGATTCGAAGATCGTCTTTGGGAAGAGACATGGAAGAAGAGGAATGAATTACGCCGCACATTCTACGCTAGGCGTCCATTGCGCTGTCAGCACCGGCACCAGGCACGGGATTTACGAAAATCCGGCGGGCGTGCAAGTTGGGCGGCGAGGCGCGTTCCTAAAATGGAACGCTGACTAGTTCCAACTTGACAGGAATTGTCATCCGGACCGCCGTATTTTGCCAAGGATGCCTGTTTTGGGGTAGTGGGCAAACCGTCGAAAGAGTACTCTAGTGGGTACCTCCACTGAAAATAAAGCCTTTCCAGAACTGCCCCTTGGAACCAAGGTAACTAGCGACTTTGGGCAGGCAAGTGCAATATCGATAGCGACTGGGTCACGCATGACCAGAGACTTCTAAACACACAACGAGGGGAAAATAGAGATGCGGAAGCAAAAGGGTTTCTCACTTATCGAACTGCTGATCGTGGTGGCGATCATCCTGATCATCGCTGCTATCGCTATTCCGAACTTGCTGCGCGCCCGCATGGCGGCCAATGAGTCCGCTGCGGCCAGCTCGATTCGCACCATCAACACAGCTGAAGTTAGCTACATCACTGCGTATCCGACGACTGGGTTTGGTACCCTCGCGGCGCTTGGCGGCGCTTCGCCTTGCACTGCTAGCGTGACAAGTGCTTGCCTGATCGACAACAACCTGGCCGTCCAGGGAGCTGCCGCCCCTGGCAAGAGCGGTTACATCTACGGTGCGGTCGTGCCTACCACTAGTACCTACGAGGCCTCTGCGTACCCGACTACGACCAACAGCACGGGCACCAAGACCTTCTGCTCGGTAGAAGATGCAGTGGTTCGCGTCGACACCACCGGAACGGCTGCTGATCCTGGCTACGGCGGGTGCCAAGCGCTGCCGGGCATCGCAAACTAAGCAACGTCGCAAAGTATAGCGGCAAAAGGGGAGCAGATTCTCTGCTCCCCTTTTTTTCTCGTTTCGATCAAAAAACAATTCACGTAAACGAGCTTTTGGTTCCCGCAAAGAGGACATACTCTTTGATCGGTCATCCTTGACAAAATTTGTCGCTTAGCGTTCGAGTCTTCGCACCTGGGCTTGCTACGACCACGAGCGTTCCCGTATCCCTCTCATATTCCTATTCTTAGCGGAGTACTGTCGGCCCTGGCCCGCCAATCTTCGGAACTAAACGTGCAACATCCTTCAAGCAGGTGTAAAGCGTATTTCAGGAATGGGGCGTATGAAAACTAGCAAGAACCGCGGTTTCTCTTTAATTGAATTGCTGATCGTGGTTGCGATCATTCTGATCATCGCGGCGATCGCAATTCCAAACTATTGGAAGGCACGAATGGCCGCCAATGAATCGGCTGCAACCAGCGCGATTCGAACCATCAACACTGCCGAAGTCAGTTATGTGGCGGCCTACCCGACGGTGGGTTACGCCAGCATCACCCAACTCGCGGGAGCGAGCCCCTGCACCGCAACGTCGGCTACCGCCTGCTTTATCGACAACAATCTGGCGACGGCGACCGCGCCCCCGGGCAAAAGCGGCTACGTCTATGGTCTTGTCAACACGCCGGCCACATACTCTGTATCGGCATATCCAAATGTCCCGAGCGGCAGCGGTACGCGCAGTTTCTGCTCGACCGAAGACGGAGTGATTCGCTATGACTCAAGCGGTGCCGTGATCGGATCTGAGGCGGCGTGCGCGGCCCTACCCGGTCTCCAATAAGCGATCCGACATTTGTCGCAGGATTTAACAACCTCCTTTCGGATTACTTTGGTGACTCTGCTCTCTCTGCCCGAAGTGCCGCCGCTGTGGTCCTTATGTTTAAATTTCGGATATGGCGACTGTCGCTCTGAACCAGGAAGCTAGGAAGCCAATGGGCCTCGCCCTATTCAGCTCTCCCAAACAGCGCCGGATGGTTCTGTCTCTGTTGCTGGCATTGCTGGTCCTCCTGCTCTACAACCCCGTAACCCAGTATGGCTTCGTTAACTACGACGATCCGGAATATGTAACGGGCAATCCCCACGTTCGCGCCGGTCTTACGTGGCAGACCGTGCAATGGGCATTTTCGAGCACGGAGCAAGCGAATTGGCATCCCTTAACATGGCTCTCGCACGCCTTCGACTATCAACTGTTTCATCTCAAGGCGGCGGGCCATCATTACGATAACGTTCTCCTGCACGCCCTATGCGTCGTCCTCTTGTTCCTGTTCCTCGAGTCAGTTACAGGTCTGGTAGGACGCAGCGCGGTGGTCGCAACGCTGTTCGCGGTTCATCCCATCAATGTGGAATCCGTTGCCTGGATCTCTGAGCGCAAGAACGTTCTGTGCACGGTTTTCTTCCTGCTGGGACTCTGTGCCTACCAGTGGTACGCCCAACGTCCCGATCTCAAAAGATACCTGGCTGTCGCCTTCTTATTCGCTTTGGCACTGATGTCGAAGCCCATGGCAATCACTTTCCCTTGTGTTCTGCTCCTGCTTGACTATTGGCCCCTGGAGCGCATGCGCCCGTTCGTCGCTACTCGCGAATCGGAAAAGACCTCTGCGTACCCAGCAAGGGCGGTGAGCACGCTGGTTTTGGAAAAGGTCCCGCTCCTGCTTCTCTCCGCTGCCAGTGCGGTCATCACCGTCATCGTTCAGAAGAGTGGTGGCGCGTTGCGTGCCGAGTATCCGTTTTCATTGCGGCTGGAAAACGCAATGGTTTCGTACGCCCGTTATATCGGCAAGGCATTCTGGCCGAGTCACCTCGCGGCGCTCTACCCATTTCCTCGTCATGGGTTGCTGGGCTGGGAGGGTGGGCTTGCGACGCTGGTCGTTCTATCAGTTTCCTGCGCGGTGTTGTTTCAAGCGCGGAAGCGTTATCTGGCGGTTGGCTGGTTCTGGTTTCTTGGAACGCTGGTTCCGATGATCGGCCTCGTGCAAGTTGGCGAGCAGGCAATGGCGGACCGGTATGCCTACATCCCATTCATCGGCTTGTTCATCGCCCTGGTCTGGGCCGTAGCAGATTGGGCGGAGGCAAGGCGGAACCCACCGATATACTTAGCGACTGCGTCGCTTTTGGTTGCCGCCGCACTGGCCTCGGTTGCGCATGTGCAAATGAAATACTGGGGGAGCTCAACGGCTCTCTGGTCGCACGCCCTGCAGGTCACCGGGCCGAATTTCGTGGCGGAAGACAATATGGGAGCGGAGCTGATCAACCAGGGCAATATTCCTGCAGCACGGGCCCATTTTCAGGCAGCCACCGAGATCAATCCACAAGATGCTTTCAGTCAAATCGACATAGGCGTCTGCGACAAGAAGATGGGCAATGTGAAGGGCGCCATCGAACACTATGAGGCGGCGCTGCGATTGACGGCGGCGGCGACCCTGCGCTCGACGGCGTTCAGCAACCTCGGGTCACTCTATCGCGTGGAGGGGAATTATCCGGCTGCCCGTGACAACTACACGGCCGCGCTTCGGATCGACCCGGGCTACGCGATGGCGCTGCTCGGGCTCGGATTAGTCGCACAAAAAACCGGCAACCTGTCGGACGCGGTTGACTACTATTCGCGGGCAATGACGGCAAGCCCATCCGATGTGGGATATATTTTGCTGGCTCGGGCGTTGGAGGCGGCCGGCCGCAAATCGGAATCCGCCGCTGCTCTGGAGCAGGCCAGGAAAATTGCCCCCGCTTTTGACATGGCCCAAAAGGAGGCGGCTCGCTTGTTAGCGGAGTAGTCGCCGCCCTGCGGGTTGACCCGGTTCAGTAAAATTGGACGAGGATCGTAATGAGAACGTCGTTCACCACGAGTCTTAACTTAATTTGCCCGTAGCAGGATTCGGGTTTGATGAATTGCATATTCTGGTATGACGGCTATCGAAATCGCAGGTTTGGAGAAGGTTTACACGGTCGGCTTCTTGCGCAAGAAGCCTAGACAGGCGCTGTTCCCGCTGCATCTGAGCATCGAGGATGGTGAGATTTTCGGCTTCCTTGGCCCCAACGGAGCCGGCAAGACTACAACTTTAAAACTTCTGATGGGATTGGTTTTCCCCACCTCGGGTTCGGCCCGGATTCTGGGGCGCGAGTGGACCGATCCCACGATCAAGGCACAAATTGGTTTCTTGCCGGAGCAACCCTATTTCTACGATTATCTCACCGCGCACGAACTGCTCGACTATTACGGACAACTGTCGGGAGTTCCCGCCAAGGACCGCAAGCGGAGGATTGAAGAAGTTCTGCAACGCGTGGGACTCACAGACGTGAAGGGCATGCATCTCCGGAAATTCTCCAAGGGCATGCTGCAGCGTGCGGGCATCGCGCAAGCCATTCTGCACGATCCCAAGGTCATATTTCTTGACGAACCGATGTCAGGCCTCGATCCTGTGGGCCGGCGGGAAGTTCGCGACCTGATGGAACAACTCAAGCACGAAGGCAAGACGGTTTTCTTTTCGACTCATATCCTTTCCGACGCCGAAGCCCTCTGTGACCGGGTTGCCATCATTTACAAGGGGGAGCTTCGCGGCGTGGGCGCCGTCGCAGATCTCACATCGACGGTGCAGGGGCGAGTGGACATTGTATGGCAAGGCACGCAAGTGCCCGCTTCGATCAAGGCGCTGGGAGCGGAATGCCATGTGACGGGAGATACGGTGCGTGCGGTCATTCCAGAGACCCAGCAGGACGCGGCGATTGACGCGCTGCGCCGCGAACGCTTGCGCTTGATTTCGCTTACCCCGGTGCGCACCTCGCTGGAAGAGTATTTCGTCGAGAAGACGCGGAGAGCGGACTCGACCGCGGGAGGTGCCCGATGAATGCGAGGATCGGGTATATCGCAGCCAATACTTTCCGCGAAGCGGTGCGCGACCGGGTTCTCTACAACCTGATTGCGTTCGCGCTGCTGCTCTCGGGCGCGGCGATTCTGATCGGGCAGATCTCCATCGACATCGAGCGCTTAGTGGTGGTCAATCTCGGCCTGACCGCGGTCTCGCTTTTCGGCATCGTGATCGCCATCTTCATCGGCATCGGGTTGGTATCGAAAGAGATCGAGAAGCGCACCTTGTACACGGTTCTCTCGCGTCCGGTCCGCCGCTGGGAGTTCATCATCGGCAAATTTTTCGGGCTGGCTGGAACCCTGGTCGTGAACACGTTCTTCATGGCCATCGGCGTATTCGGCGCCCTGCTCTACGTGGCCCACAAGTTCTCGCCATCCGACGCGTCCATCCTGGTGGCACTTTATTTCATCATCCTCGAGTTCCTGATTATCTGCTCTCTGGCCCTGCTATTTTCGTCGTTCTCTTCGCCGCTGCTGTCGGCGGTATTCGCCTTCTCGTTGTTCGTGATCGGAAGCTTCGCGGACGACCTGCGCGGATTCGCCGCTCTGACTCACGGCCTCACCCGCTGGATTGCCACCGCTGCCGCCTACCTGGTGCCGAATTTCTCGACTCTCAACGTCATCAGCGCGGTTGCCCATCAACAATCCATTGGCGCTCAGCTCATCGTGCAGAACACGCTTTATGCTTTGTTCTATACCGCCGTCGCTCTGAGCGGCGCGGTGCTGATCTTCGAACGCAGGAATTTGAAATGATTCCGCGGATTTCAGTTCGGAGTTCGCTCGCATGACGTCGCAGAAGCGCATCACGATCGTGGCCGCTGCCTCCCTGGTCGTCTCCATGGCGGCCTGTGTTCTGCTGCTCCATCACATTGACGAGATTCGTCCCCGAGCTACCATCGAAGACACGCTTTACATCAATTCGCCAAAAGTCATCAAGCGCGCCAGCCTGGGCTTCGACGGCCTGATGGCTTGCATCTACTGGACGCGGGCCGTCCAGTATTTTGGCAGCCGCCATGTCCTTCGCGAATATACCTACAACGAACTGGCGCCGCTGCTCGAAATCACGACCACGCTCGACCCGCACATGATTCCGGCGTACCAGTTCGGAGCCAGCTTCCTCGCGCCCGCCCCGCCGAACGGCGCTGGCGAGCCCGGCCGTGCCGTTGAACTCATGCAATATGGAATCCGGCATAATCCCGACAACTGGCAGCTCTACTACGATCTCGGTTTTGTCTACTACACCGAACTGAAAGATTTCAAAAAAGCGGCCGAGGTGTTCGAACTCGGTTCCAAGGTGCCAAACGCGCATGCTTTTCTGAAGATTCTCGCCGCACAGATGGCCGAGCACGCTGAGGATTACGCGACCGCTCGCATGCTGTGGATGGCGACTTACGAATCCAGCACCCAGACCAACATTCGCCAGAACGCGCTCGAGCACCTGCGCTCCATCAAGGTGGATGAGGAAGTCACGAGCTTGCAGAATGCCGTGACTCGCTTCGAGCAGCGGTCCGGACGCGCCCCCGCCACCCTCTGGGAACTCGCCGCTGCCGAGCACCTTCCCGGAATTCCGGTGGACCCGGACGGCAATCCCTACGAACTCAGCGCCGATGGCCATGTATTAGTCGCGCATCCTGACGATTTTACGTTCATCACCAAGGGTGTGCCTCCGGACTACAAGCCGGGTCTACCGAAGTTCCATAGCAAGGATTAGAGTCTCGCGACAATCCTGTAGCACGAGTTGTTCTCCGCGATCTCAGCGGTATTTCTCTGCGTTCGATGCGGTAAAAAGATCTCAACCGCAGAGGACGCTGGAGATTCGCAGCGCTCGAATCGAAGGGATGCCACGCAACCGCAGATCGAACGTGCTCCTCAGTGCCCCCTGTGGTTAGGGCCACGTTTCTACTCTCAATTTTCTGGGAGAATGGTTTCGTGGATCATCCCAGCCGAGATTCAACCCGCATCCTGCCGGCAGCCGGCCAATATTGGAGTGACATCGCTTCCCGCAGCGGGCGCCTGGCCGCAACTCGGGAGCTCGCGTTCGCGCTGTGGGAATTTCTGCGCGATTCCACGCCCGCGCGCCTGCGCTCGCGCTTCGGCGATGCAGACTACGACTGGGACTACCGGGTCAACACCACGAGCGGCGCGGTGGGCTGGCGCGAGCGACTGCTGGGCGCTTTCACTTCCGCTTACCAGCCGACGGAGCCGTCCGCATTCCCCGAGATGCTCGAAACTCTGCAGCAGAGCGCGGATCCGAATTTCGCGGAGTTTACCTTCGTCGATCTCGGGTCCGGCAAAGGGCGGACGCTGCTCATGGCCTCGGATTATCCCTTTCGCAGAATCGTGGGAGTGGAACTGCTTCCCGCGCTGCACCGCATCGCGCAGCAGAATCTTGCGCAATACAAGAGCGATGCGCAAAAATGTTTTACGCTGGAATCGATCTGCGCCGACGCCGGACAGTTCAATTTTCCTGCGGGCCCGCTGCTGATTTACCTCTTCAACCCATTTCCGGAATCAGTGCTGCGGCGCGTGCTGGCCAATCTCCGACGCGCTCTGGACGGGAGCCCAAGAGCGGTGTACATGATCTACTACAATCCTCAACACGCGGATGTTCTCGCCCAAGCCGGCTACCTGCAGCAGATCGCCGGCACACATCAGTATTCGATCTTTCGGGGCTGCATGTGATCCTACGGTTTGGGCGCGCAATCATGACTCAGAAAACGAAACCCACACCGCCCGTGAAGAAGTTGCTCTTCCAGTTGTAAAGGCCGTTAGGATTACCCAGATCGGGCACGAACTTGAAGTAGCGGGTCTCATACGTGCCCTTGGCGTACCACTTGCCGAAGTCATAGCCCGCGCTGGCGCGCACCGAATAACCATGGTCCAGATTCGGATGGGGCAGCGAGTACTGGGAACCGTTGGAAAGGAAGCGCGGCCTGAATTCCGGCTCGCCTTGCGCCTGAACGAAAGCGTGTTTGCCGGTGCCGAAGGTGTATTTCACGATCACGGGGATTTGCAGCAGTTCCATCTTGTAGCGAACGAAAAACTGGTTATCCACGATGGAAGACGGAAGATAGATCTTACGAATCTGGGCGCGCACTCCAAAGGTAAAATTGTGGTACTGGAATTCCGGGCCGCCAAATATGGCGAATTCGTTGGAGTGGTGCCCGGTGTCGCTGGGAACGCGGATGTCGCCGCCTGCCACGATGTTGGGCCTGCCAGTTTTTTCGTTGGCTTTGAGTACGTTGAACTGGCCCTCAACCATAAATACCAGGCCCGTGGACGATGGCAAGGCGCCAAACTTGTCGGTTGTCTCGCCTAAATCAACGCCGAGGCTCCCGCGTTGAGCGTAGAGCGGAACCGCCGCCAAAAAGAATAAACACACGCACACCAGATGCGTCTTGCATCGCTTCATCCCTGCTTTTCCTCCCCCGTATGGGAAACTCGACACTTTTGAGCGTACCATCAGACCGCGAGCGGCGGGTGATCTCAAGAATCTTAATTGTATTGGGTGTGATGCCGAAGTTGGGGGAATCGTTTTGTGAATCGCCCATGATTAGGCAGGCCAGGCGGGACATCGGCTGGACAACGAATGCAAAAGGCGGCATGGCGGGCGCATGCCCGCCTGCTGCCCTTACGATCTAGGAGCCCTGCTTCTCGAAAACAATCTCCGCCTTCTTCGCGGTCAGCTTTTCCTTGCGCAAAGCGCGAGCGATATCGCCGAGCGAAACCGGTTCAGAGACCGGGCCGAATTCCCACAGCGGGCGCTCTCCTTGCGCGTAAGAGTAGGTGCCGGGCCCTCCGCCCACCAGCGAATGCTCCGAGGCCATGGCATGTTGGTCGGCATGCATGGGATGGGAGGTCATCTGAATAATTTGCGGCTGGGCCGAGACCGCCGCCGCTGCCTGTCCGAAACACGCGCTTCCTACGAATACAATCATCACTGCCAGCAGTATGTTCTTCATAGTGTCTTATCCTGACTCAACCCTACAAAAGCAACCTCAATGCCAAAGCAAGTGCCTGCATTCCTTGCGCTTACGCGGAAATCTTAAGTAACCACGCAAGGTTTTGCACATTTCAGGAGGCGCTCTCGGACACCGTTTTCCACCGCTCATTTTTCTAGCTTGCACCTACCGCCCGCGTTTACGTTTGCGGCTAGCGCTCGCGGCGGTGTATGTTTCGGCTCATATCCTTCTCGTAAAGCGAATCATTTATGCGACCGCGAATTCAGTTCGTTTGTTTCTTCCTGCTGATTCTCTCCGCGCTGCTCCCGCGTGTCTGGGCGCAGACCGATTGCGGCAATGGCAACGGCATCCTTGACACGACGCCGCCCAAAGACCTCTCGCCGCAGGAGGTAATTCAGAAATTTCTTCAGGGCGAGGACCGGGTGAAGGAGGCGCGCTCGCACTATTCCTTCACGCAAGACGTTATGGTGCAGACCCTGAACGGCACAACTCCCGACGGCCAGTTCCACCAAGTGACGAGCGTTTCCTTTGACGACAAGGGCAAGCGGGTGGAAAACGTGACCTTTTCCGAGCAGTCCACGCTTCGGGGCATTCAGATGTCGGCCGAGGACATGGACGATATCCGCGTGTTCATGCAGTGGATTCTCACCAGCGACGAAGCCGCCCAATACAACCTGACTTACGCCGGGCAACAGCACGTGGATGATCTCGACACCTACGTCTTCCACGTTGTGCCGAAAAAAGAAGAAAAAAAACGGCGCTACTTTGAAGGCCGGGTGTGGGTCGATAACCGCGACCTGCAAGTTGTAAAACTGTGCGGTAAAAGCGTCTCCGAGGCCGTCCACGTCAAGAAAAACCAGCCCATGGATGTCCGGCCCACGTTCGTGGGTTACCGGCAAATTGTCGATGGGAACTGGTTCCCCGTGTATGCGCGCGTCGATGACACACTGCACTTTCAGGCGGAATCGGTGCACGTGCGCGAAATCGTGAAGTTCACCGGCTACAAGCGGGCAGCCACGACCAGCGCGGCATCAAAACCGTAAAGTGGCGGCAAAAATCACGATTACTTGCAGCCCAATTTCGGGTATGCTGTACTCCTTCTATGGCAGACGAAAAAAAGGGCAGCAAAGACGTCATTCTGTGGATCATCACAGTCGCCTTGATTGCTCTGGCAATCTTCCTTTACAAGCGATAGTTCCTCCGGAGTACCGATGTCGGATGCGACTGCGCTTGATGTCTACGACTGATTGGACTCGCAGCAGCGAGGGGCCCCTGATCTTTTCCCCAGAGGTCTACGTCCCAACCAGTTTCGCCGGCGTTTTACTCGTCAATTCAACTTCGGCAGCGGCCCGGGAGTTCCTCGGCGATCTCTGCGAATTCTCGGCGTCCTCTGCGGTCAACTCTTCTTACCGCCGAAGCCGGACAGGACGGATCTCGGCTTCTGGTAGTGGTGCAATTTTGAAGAGTGGGGTCATCCCGAAGCCCCGCGCTTTTACGAGCGGGGCGAGGGATTTCGCGAACAGCCTAACCCGCGATTCGCGCGAGATCCTTCGCTGCGCCTGAAAGGCGGCTCCGCTCAGGATGACGCCTCCGGAATCAAACTGCACCACTACCCAGCTTCTCTACGACTAGGGGTTTCCGGCTTCCATCGGGTAAGATACTCCGGCTACAAAACAGACGCGCCGACATCATTCCTTCACGATGAACCGCGAATATCACAAAGGTTACAGCCAGGAACTGCACCGCGACATGGAGGCGCTGGTGTTCGGCCATGCCGGCCTGCCCCTTCTGGTCTTCCCCACTTCCATGGGACGATTCTTCGAATACGAAGATCGCGGCATGATCGGCGTTCTGGCGCCCAAGATCGAGCGCGGCGAGCTGCAGGTCTTTTGTCCCGACGCCGTCGACACCGAGAGCTGGTACAACAAGGGCGTGCATCCACGGATGCGCGTGCTGCGCCATCTGCAATTTGAGCGCTACCTCCTGCACGAGTTCCTGCCGTTCATCCGCTGGAAAAATCAGGCGTGGCAACTGGCCGTCACCGGCTGCAGCTTCGGCGGCTACCACGCCATCAATTTTGCTTTGAAGCATCCCGACATCGTGACCCACTGCGTCAGCATGAGCGGAGCCTTCGATATCCACCAGTTTCTCGACGGCTATTACGACAACGATTGTTACTTCAACAATCCTCCGGACTTTGTGCCGAACTTAACCGACGACTGGTTCCTGAGCCGCTACCGCCAGATGAAAATCGTGCTGGGCTCGGCCGATTGGGATATGTGCCTGAATCAGAACGTCAAGTTTTCTGCGATCCTGAACGGCAAGGCGATTCCAAACTGGCTCGACGTGTGGAATGACAATTCCAAGCACGACTGGCCGCTGTGGCTAAGAATGGCGGGGAAGTATTTTTGATTTGTGGAAGCGATCGCAACTGAAGAAGGGAAGAGATCTTTGTGGGGACAGCCGCCATCGGCTGTCCAGCCGCGGAAGCCAGCGCTGAGCGGAGCCGAAGTGGCGGCGGAAGACAGGCGCATAGGGGTCCTTCGACTACGGAAGTGCTTCGCTTCGCGAAACAGCGACTTCGCTCAGGATGACATAAGGAGAAAGCTGTGAAGAAGATTGGCATTCTGTTTGGCATGGAAAATACCTTTCCGCCCGCCGTGGTCGAGAAGATCAATGCGATGAAGGTTGACGGCGTCGAGGCGGAGTTCGTCAAGATCGGCGGCATCCGCATGGATGAGCCGAAGAAATACGACGTCATCATCGATCGCATTTCGCAGGACATCCAGTTTTATCGAGCCTATCTGAAGAATGCCGCGCTGCACGGCACGATCGTCGTCAACAACCCGTTCTGGTGGACGGCCGACGACAAGTTCTTCAATTACGCGCTCGCCCACAAGATGGGCGTGGCCATTCCGCCAACGGTGATTCTGCCGCATAACAAGCATCCCGAGGGAACCACCGACCAGTCCATGCGGAATCTGATCTATCCGCTGAACTGGCAGGAAGTGTTCGAATACGTCGGCTTTCCTGCTTTCCTGAAGCCCTATTCCGGGGGCGGATGGAAGCACGTTTACAAGGTGCATTCGCCCGAAGAATTTTTCCATCACTACAATCAGACCGGCGACCTCTGCATGACCCTGCAGCGCAACGTGGAGTTTGACGAATACTATCGCTGCTATGTCGTGGGACAGGAAAAAGTCCACATCATGAAGTACGACCCGAAGGCGCCACATCATGAGCGCTATGTGAAGGGGAATCCTCCGCCATCGACTCCGGCACTGCGCGACCGCATCGAGAAAGATGCTCTGAGCCTGTGTCGCGCTCTAGGCTACGACTTGAATACCGTGGAGTTTGCCGTTGAAGGCGGAGTGCCGTATGCCATCGACTTCCTGAATCCCGCGCCGGATGCCGAGATCACCTCGGTCGGCCAGGAAAACTTTGACTGGATCGTGAATGCGGTAGCGGAGATGGCGGTAAAGATGGCGTTAAGCGGAGGGAGTCCCGTGAAGGAGTTGCGCTGGGCGGAATTTCTGCCCGGCACGCCGGTCGCGAAGCCATCCCGCAAAGGCGCTCCCGAATGGGTAGCGGCACGCAAACGCAAACCGTCGAAGCAAAGTTAGCAAGTGCAGCCGAGCTTCGCTCAGCGGACAGCCGAAGGCGGCTGTCCCCACATCAGATATTTCGTAGCGCCGGCGTCCCGCCGGCTGTCCGGCGGGCGTCTCGCCCGCCGCTCTGGAGTGCAACTCCGGCTCTTCGACGCTTGCGAGCATTGTTATACTGTTACGACCTGGTTCTGACCCAGTGCTGGCGCTCTCGGCTTTGGGATTTCTGGTTAGACTTCGCGGGCAGGAGTGCCCGCGCCACCCTATATGACGCCTACGTTCACCATCGGCATTGAAGAGGAATATCAGACGGTAGATCCGGTCACGCGCGATCTGCGATCCCACATTCATGCCGAAATTCTGGAGAAGGGCAAGATGATTCTCCAGGAACGCGTCAAGGCCGAGTTGCACCAGTCGGTCGTGGAGGTTGGCACCTCGGTCTGCAGCAACATCAAGGAAGCCCGGGACGAGGTCAAGAAACTGCGCCGCAACATGGTGCGGCTGGCCAAAGAAAACGGCTTGCGTCTGGCTTCGGCGGCGACGCATCCTTTCGGCGACTGGCGCGTGCAGGAAATTCATCCCGACCCGCGCTACAAAAATATTGTCGAAGACATGCAGCTGGTGGCGCGGGCCAACCTGATCTTCGGCCTGCACGTGCATATCGGAATCGAGGATCGCGAGACTGCGATCCACATGATGAACCACGCGCGCTACTTCCTGCCGCACATTCTCGCGCTCTCGACCAACTCGCCGTTCTGGCTGGGCATGAACACCGGGCTGAAATCGTACCGCTGCAAGGTGTTCGACAAGTTTCCGCGCACCAATATTCCCGATTATTTTCCCAGCTGGGGCGAATACGAAAATTTCATCAAGCTGCTGATCAAGACCAACTGCATCGACAACGCCAAGAAAATCTGGTGGGACATCCGGCCGCATCCGTTCTTCAACACCCTCGAGTTCCGCGTCTGCGACATCCCGATGCGGGCCGATGAAACCATCGCGCTGGCTGCGTTGATTCAGGCTACCGTGGCCAAGCTGTACAAGCTGTATACCGCGAATCAGGGATTCCGTTTGTACCGCCGCGCCTTGATCATGGAAAACAAGTGGCGTGCCTCGCGCTACGGGCTCGACGGCAAGCTGATCGATTTCGGCAAGCAGAAAGAAGTTCCAGCCCGCGACCTGGTGCGCGAATATCTGGATTTCGTCGACGACGTTGTCGACGAACTGGATTCGCGCGAGGAGTTGAATTACATCCACAAAATTGTGGACGGGGGCAGCGGCGCTGACCGCCAACTCCGCGTGTTCCAGGAAACCGGGGACTTGAAGAAAGTGGTCGACTACATCATCGAGGAGACGGAAGCCGGACTGGCGGAAACTGAAGAACCGGCGGCCGTTCAAAAAATAGGTTAATGAGCATTTCCGTACGTTCCAATCCCAGACAACTGAACAAAATTCCCTTCGACGCTGAATTCATTCCGGGCGCTCGCAATGCGGTCAACGTTTGCCTGCGAATCCAGCCGCACGAACAAGTGTGCGTCATCACCGACGAGGCGACGATTGAGATCGCAGCGGCCATCGTGGCCGAACTCGAAAAGCTGGGCGCACCCTATCACGCCTGGGTTCTTGAAGAACTGGCGGAGCGTCCGCTTGAAGATATGCCCTCTGAGATCCGCGAAGATCTGGGGACCAGCCAGGTTTCCATCTTCGCCGTGCAGGCGCAGACCAACGAATTGCGTTCGCGCATTCAGATGACCGATGTGGTCAATCGCCGCAAGATCCGACACGCCCACATGGTCAACATCAACCGGCAGATCATGCTCGAAGGCATGCGCGCCGACTTTCAGCGCGTGGACCGCCTCAGCCAGAAGGTAATCGAGATGGTGCGCAAGGCGTCGCGCATTCGCGCCACCACCGCGGCCGGAACCGATCTGACCGCCGACCTGAACCCGAATTACAAGTGGCTCAAGACCAGCGGCATTATTTCGCCCGAGAAATGGGGCAACCTGCCGGGCGGAGAAATCTTCACCACTCCCGGGGAAGTGAATGGTGCATTCGTGATCGACGGCGTGGTCGGCGATTATCTGTGCGCGAAATTTGGCAATCTGGAGAAGAGTCCGCTCACCATCCGCATGAAAGCCAACCGCCTGACCGAGGCGCGCTCGACGAATCGCGAACTCGAAACCGATTTCTGGAAATACACGCACACTGACGCGAACAGCGATCGCGTGGGCGAGTTCGCCATCGGCACCAACATCGGGCTCAAAAATTTGATCGGTGAGATTCTGCAGGATGAGAAGTACCCGGGCGTGCATATTGCGTTTGGTAATCCCTACGGCGCCCACACCGGCGCCGAGTGGGACTCGACCACCCACATCGATGTGGTCGGCCGCCAGTTCAACATATGGGTCGATGATCAGCAGATCATGCGCGATGGGAAGTTCTTAGTAGAGGCATAAGCCGGCTCCATTAGGAGTGCGTCATCCTGAAGCGTAGCCGGGTTTCAGGCGGAGCGAAGGATCTCATGCTGCTCGCGTTCTTAGGCGCGGGAGATCCCTCGCCCCGCTGGTGAAAGCGCGGGGCTTCGGGATGACGCCTTCGCAAGGACTTTCGCATGTTTGCAACGAACTTAGCTTCGGGAACGAAACTGTTGAAGGCGGCCTACGCCGCCTTCAACGCCCGCGACCTCGAGGGCGCGCTTGCCACGATGCAGCCCGACGTGGCCTGGCCCAACGGCATGGAAGGCGGTACGGTTCACGGGCACGAAGGCATCCGCGCCTATTGGACGCGGCAGTGGGGCATGATCGATCCGCATGTCGATCCCGTCCGATTCACGAACGACAGCGACGGCAGGATCGTCGTCAGTGTTCATCAGGTCGTGCGCGATCTCGCTGGCAAGGTGCTAATGGATCGCATGGTCGAGCACGTCTATTCCCTGAAAGATGGCCTGATCAGTAGTATGGAAATCCGCGAGTGACCGACGTCGCCGCAGGACTTGCGTAATTGAGTAAGGTTGTAATTGGGCACCCCGGAAAGGTACGCTGCACGCGTAGGTTTTCAATTACCCAATCACAAAATTACCAAATTACTAAATCCAGATGATTCCCCGCCTGCGACAGCAGTTCAACGCGAACTTCACTCCTGACAAATACCAGAAATTCTTGCGGCGCGTGGATGACGTTTGCGGAACGCACGTGCAGTTTCGCCTGTCGGAGACTCCCTGCTTCTTTCCCAAGCCGCTGCTCGATCGCATGGCACGCGCCGGCGAAGAACTGATCCGCCAGCTTGTCGAAAGCCCCGGCTATCGCGCCAAGTCTGACGAGGCAGTTCCGGCCGAATTCAATGTTCCGAACGAAGCCGCCCAGCCGATGTTTGTGCAAGTCGATTTTGGCCTGGTGCGCGATGCGCAAGGTAACGTTCAGCCGAAGCTGGTTGAGTTGCAGGCCTTCCCTTCCCTCTATGCCTATCAAGGTCCGCTGGCCGAGGCTTACATCGATGTCTACGGGCTGCGCGAACCCGAATTCCGCTCCGCAAGTTCGGGCGAACTCAAATATCTGTTGAGCGGGCTTGAACCGGATTCCTATCGCGATCTGCTGCGTCAGGCGATCGTCGGCTCGCACGATCCGCAGAATGTCATCCTGATGGAAATTCGCCCGCAGGAACAGAAGACCCTGCCGGATTTTCTGCTCACCGAAAAACTGCTGGGCGTGCGCACCGTCGATATTGTGGACGTCAGGAAAGAGGGCTCGCGTCTTTACTACGAGCGCGACGGCAAGCGTGTGCCCATCGAACGCATCTACAATCGCGCCATCGTCGACGAACTCGAGCGCAAGCACGTGAAGCTCGCCTTCGACTGGCGCGACGATCTCGACGTGGAATGGGCGGGCCATCCCAACTGGTACTTCCGCATCAGCAAATTTTCGATTCCTTACCTCAAGCATCCATCCGTCCCCAAGACCTGGTTCCTCGATCAACTCCGCGACATTCCCGCAGATCTTGAGAACTACGCGCTCAAACCGCTGTATTCCTTTGCCGGGCTTGGCGTGGTCATCGCGCCGAAAAAAGATGACATCGCGGCAATCCCGCCGGAGAAGCGCCCGTATTACATCCTGCAGGAGCGAATGAACTTCGAGCCGGTCATCGAGACGCCGTTCGGCGGGACGAAGGCCGAAGTGCGCGTCATGTACGTGTGGCTCGACAAGTTGACGCCGGTGCTCACGATCATCCGCACCGGGCGCGGCCTGCAAATGGGTGTGGATCACAACAAGAACATGGAGTGGGTCGGCGCATCCGCCGGTCTGTACGTGGTGGAGCAATAGAAGTGTTCGCCACGTTCTTGTCATCCTGAGTGGCTTTTTTTTTGCCACGAAGGACCTCTGCAATTTGCTCGGCGCAGGCAAACTGCACTGGTCCTTCGCCGCTAAATGCTGCGGCTCAGGATGACAAGCACCCAATAACGCTCCTCTGGGCAGCCTTGCCCCGCCTACTCCGCGCCAACGGTTTCCAGACGGTGGCTGGCCAGGATACCTCCAGCAACAAGCGCGCCGGCCAAGGCAAGAAACAGCAACAACCATCCCCAATGCTGCACCGGATGCCGCAGCACCCGCAGGAGGCGTCCGTAGTGACCAGCAATGAAGGCAATCCCGAAATATCGGACCGCGCGTGAGACCGCGACCACCGCCAGAAACTTTCCCTTGGGATAATTCGAAGCCCCCGCCGCCGCGAAAAACATGCTGGTCGGCGTCGGCAACGGGATCGCGGTCGACGCCACCAAAGTTCCCGTACCCCACCGCCGGAAAAACTTCAAGAATTTCGCCAGACGGCTCTTCTTGAATTTCTTGTCGAGGTAGGCGGATCCAGCCCGGCGAGCTACGCGAAACGTGAAATACGCTCCTACGACCGATCCCGCTGTGGCCGACGCCGCGTACTCATACCACAACGGACGATGGCTGCCCGCAAGAATGGCGGTAAGAATATCCGGCCCGGCTAACGTCGGCAAAGGAGAACTATCGATAATGGCGAGAAAAAAAAGGCCGGCCGCGCCCAGATGCAGCAGTGTGGATAGCAGACGAGGATTGCTGCGGTGTCTGGGGCTCTGAACGATCAGGCTGAACATCTTGGCAATATATCAAGCGCGGGCCCAATCGCTCTTCCCTGCTCGAAAGCAAATTCACCCGATCTTCTTCACGATGGTGGTTTCCAATTCCTTCCCGTTGGGACGCTTTACAAACATCTTGTTTCCTACAAAGCGAACGGGAACGAAATTGCCTTTTCCGAACTCCCCGGGGCGATAGCCATCGCAGGCTTCCGGCTGATATTCGCCGAAGTACTGCACCCCATTCACTCGAACCACTACTGCCTTACGCCGGGCGCCGCCCGCGGCCTCGCGCTGAATTTCCTGCTCGGCCTGCGCCCAGTTTTCCGTATCGCGCCCGGGTATACGCCCACTTCGGATATAGATTTCCTCCGCACGCCGACGGATCGTCTCATGGAGCTCCCTATCTACAGGGCTGGACCGGCTGGAATCGGGTAAAGGACTGGTTTTCATCACAAAATCTCCTACGGGGGACCAAAGCAGCGGTCCAAACTCAATCCAAGCTCGGTGCAACCGCCACCACCTCATGCTAGTTCATCTAAACCCCACCTGCTAGCCTCAGCATCATATTGAAAGGACGTAGCCCAGCCTAAGGAGGGTTCGTCCGGCTTTGGTCCGACTGTTATAAATCGGCAACTTGCAACAAGTTCTTAAGTTACGCCGGGCCACTCGTCGCACAAGGCAGTTGACCGGACTCGGCGGGCGGCCTAACATTACCGCCGAGCAAGATCGCGCGCTCTCATGATCGGCCAGCAGGTCTCCCATTACCGCATCCTCGGCAAACTAGGAGGGGGTGGTATGGGCGTCGTTTATGAGGCCGAAGACCTGAAGCTCGGCCGCCACGTCGCCCTCAAATTCATCCCGGAAAACCTGGCCGGCGATCCCAAATCGCTGGAGCGCTTCACTCGCGAAGCCCGCGCCGCGTCGCTGCTCAATCATCCCAATATCTGCACTATCCACGGCATTGAAGACAACCATGGCCACCCTTTCATTGTCATGGAGAAACTGGAGGGCGAGAGCCTGAAGCAGCACATCGCCGGGCATCCCATGAACGTGGACGAAGTCCTCGACGTGGGCGTGCAGGTGGCCGACGCCCTGGTCGCCTCTCACGTTAAGGGAATCGTGCACCGGGACATCAAGCCTGCCAACATTTTCATGACGCCCAGCGGGCAGGTGAAGGTGCTCGATTTCGGGCTGGCCAAGGTAGTCCACAGCCTGACCGACGAGCATGCCGACCAGTCTCTGACCGCCGTCGGAGTCATTCCCGGAACCGCCGTCTACATGTCGCCCGAGCAGGCGCGCAGCGAGACCGTCGACGCCCGCAGCGATCTGTTTTCTTTCGGTGTCGTCCTCTATGAGATGGCGACGGGCAAGAAGCCCTTTAGCGGCGCCAATTCGCTGGTCACCCTCGATGCCGTCCTCCACGCCAAACCGATTCCTCCCAAAGACATCAACCCGAAGATTCCGGTCGAACTGGAAGGCATCATCGGCAAGGCGATGGAGAAGGACCGCGCGCATCGCTACCAGAGCGCCGCGGAGATGCGCTCCGATCTTGCCTTGCTCAAGAAAGAGGCGGAATCCGGCAGCATCAAGACTCCCAGTGCCACCGCCAAGCTGCGCGTCGCCACGCGCACATTCGGCAGAAATTCGCGCCTGCAGACCTACCTCTTGCTGGGCACGGCGGCGCTGCTGGTCACGGTGCTCTCGGCGGTCGGAGCTTGGTGGTTCAAGCATAGGGAAGTGGCCAATGCCGAACAACGCAATGCGATCGCCGTGCTGCCTTTGCAGAACATGAACGGGGATCCCAGCATTGATTACCTGCGCTTCGCGCTGGCCGACGAACTCACTAGCGTCCTGACCTATTCGCGAAGCCTGGAAGTGCGGCCCTCGTCCGTCACGCGCAGATACATAGCGGTCGATCTTGACCCGAAAAACGTCGGCGTCGATCTTCGTGTCGGACGCTTGCTGACCGGCTCCTTTCGAAAGCAGGGCGACGAGTTGCTCGTGACTCTGGAGGCGATCGATGTTCCTACGGATCGACTCCTCTGGCAAACCACCGTCACCGAGAGGGCCGAGAACCTGATCGGATTGCAGGAGCAGCTCACCACCCAGGTCCAGCACGGTCTGTTGCCAATCCTGGGAGGCGCATCGGGAGCAGTCGAAGCCGCGGCCTCGCGTCCGAAGAATCAGCAGGCTTACGATCTTTACTTGCGCAGCGTGGCCGTGCCCCACGATCCCAAGCCGAATAAAGAAGCCATCAAGATGCTGGAGTGGGCGGTCGGAATCGATCCCACGTATGCGCCGGCCTGGGAAGCTTTAGGACAGCGCTACTATTTCGATTCCAGCTTCAGCGATGGCGGCGAGACTATGTTCCAGCGCTCGAATGCGGCCTACGAGCGCGCCATTTCCCTCGATCCCAATCGCGTCGGCGCCGCCAGCCTGCTGATCGTGAATCGTGTGGAACGCGGAGAACTAGGGCGCGCCTACGACGAGGCCTCCGCTCTGGTGCAACGCCGCGGGCAGAGCGCCGACGCTCATTTCGCTCTGAGTTACGTGCTGCGCTACGCCGGAATGCTCGAGCAGGCCACGGAGCAGTGCAACGAGGCCCGCCAGCTCGATCCCGGAAATTTCAATTTCCGCTCGTGCGCCTGGGCGTTCCTTGAGATGAACCAGACCGATCGCGCCATGGACTTCGTGCATCTGGATGCGGGTTCGGAATGGGCGAATTGGGTGACTCCCTACGTCTATCTGGGCCAAGGGAACATCGGTGACGCTCGCTCTGCGGTAAAGAACATGAGCAAGGCGACGTATTATCACCGTGATTTGATGGAAGCCTGCACCGCCGCGCAGCGTCCGGCAGATCTGGCCAGAATCGTGCGCGACGCGGAATCCTCCGTGATGCTGGAACCCGACTCCGAAGCCTGGTATCACGTGGGGGCGCTGATGGCCTATTGCGGCCAGAACGAACCGGCTCTTCGCCTGTTGAAAGCCGCCGTGCAGCAGAATTACTGCGCTTATACAGCTCTGCTCGACGACCCCCTGCTGAAGAATCTCCGCAAAGAAACTGCCTTCGACGAAGTCCTGACCGCGTCCAGCAATTGCCAGGCGGTGTTCAAAGAAGGCCGGAACATCAAGTAACGGCTTTTTTCGTGCGCAAAGAATTTGCGTCCGAGCCCGGTTAGGCCCCATCCTTGTAGGGTGAGAAATTTCGAACCTGCCAGCCTGATGCCGCGCGTGGGGCGCTGCGTTACTACTGACCTTAGGGCTTTCCACTTTTCCATCATTCGCCTGGCGGCTTTTCTGCTGCTGTTTGCTCTGGCGGCGCCGTCGCAAACTACCGAAGCGCCCAAGTCTGAAAAACCGAGCCTGCACGCTTCGCAAACCGAGGTGCTTACCGATCACGTGCTGGTCGCTCCGCCCGGCTTGCTCTACCAGGGAGTTCCCGCCGAGATCCCTCAAGATGAAGGGCTGCCCGGCCTGCGCCTCGAACTGCTGCGTTTGGGAACGACCGCTCGCCTCATGCAAGTGGTCGCGCATCCGGATGACGAAGATGGCGGCCTGCTGACTCTTGAAGCCCGCGGCCGCGGAGTCGCCACTTTGCTGATGACCCTCAATCGCGGGGAAGGCGGGCAGAACAAAATCGGCAGCAACCTGTCTGACGTTCTCGGCGTTCTTCGCGCCGAAGAGTTGCTCGCGTCCGATCAGTATTATGGTGTACAGGAGCGCTTCTCGCGGGTGGCCGATTTCGGATTTTCCAAAAGCGCCCAGGAAACCTTCGACAAGTGGGGCGGGCATGACATCGCTCTGGCCGACATGGTGCGCGTGATCCGCACCTTCCGCCCGGATGTTTTGGTGGCGCGCTTTTCGGGCACGGATCGCGATGGCCACGGCAATCATCAGGCATCGAGCATTCTTGCCAGGGAGGCTTTTCGTGCCGCGGCTGATCCTAAGCGCTTTCCCGAACAGATCGCCCAGGGACTCGAGCCCTGGCAGGCAAAAAAGTTTTACATTGGCAACGTGTGCCCATGGGGCGCGATGAGCTGTCCCGATGCAAATTGGACCCTCAAGTTTAATACCGGAGAGCGCAACGACGCGCTGGGCGGCTCGTACATACAGTTCTCCATGCAAGGCCTGCGTCACCAGGAGTCACAGGGCGCCGCGAATTGGACCGTCGAGCCCGGAGACCGCTACACGTTTTACAAGCTCGTAGATTCCGTCATTCCGTCGGCCGCCGGCAAGGACGGTCATGAGAAGAGTTTCTTCGACGGCATCGACACAAGCCTGCCGGGATTGGCGGATCAGGAGATGCCGCCGCGAAACTTCCGCGCCTCCACTCGGAACTGCAGTCGGTCGCCAAGCTGATTGCCGATGCGGCCTCGGCGGCCAAAAGCAGCGATGCTTCCGCGGCAACCGCGCCGCTGGCCAAGGCTGTGTCTTCGTTGAAGCAGGCAGGCACAGAAATAGAAGCGAGCAATCTCAGCTCCGCCGCCAAAGTAGAGTTGTTGACTGGGATCGCCACCAAGCAGCAGCAGGCCGAGACTGCGCTGAATCTGGCGCTGGGGTTGACCCTGGTCACCGATGTGTCCCAGAAACAGGGAGCCAATGCAAGCGTTCCCAAAGAAGCTGCCGCTCTCACCACGGTCTCTCCAAGCCAGGAGTTCACGGTGGCCGTCACCTTCCACAACGGATCGAAGCAGCCGCTCGCCATCGACCACATCTCGCTCGAAGTTCCCTCTGGGTGGAACACGATCAACGCAAAAACGAAATCGGAAACGGTCGCGCCGGGAAAAGATTTGCACGCCGACTTCGGCCTTCGCGTGCCGAAGGAGACGCCGTACACGCGTCCCTATTGGCATCGGGATAATCCCGACACCGAGAGTATCAATCACATCGACAATGAAAAATATGCGACGCTGCCTTTCCCGCCACCAGCGCTGCGCGCTCGAGTGGAATACTCCGTGAGTGACGGCGCAGCGCACGCCAGATCTACGATTACCGCGGCGGTAGTGAGCCCGCTTCATCGACGATGCGGGAAAGCCAGGCCGCGCGCCCCTTGGCCGTCGTGCCCGCTTTCTCGGTGATGCTGGAACCGGGCACGCAGGCGATCTCGACGCACAACGGAAAGACGACCACGGTCGCAGTCGGCATCACCAGCAATCTGTCCCATGCGGCGCAGGGCACCTTGCGGCTCGAATTGCCCGATGGCTGGCGTTCCGAGCCCGCTCAGCTTCCTGTGAATTTCAAAACTCGCGGCGAGAAGCGCGATTTTCAGTTCAAGGTCATCCCAGCAGGGTTGCAGCAAGGCCGCGCAACCCTGCGCGCCGTGCTCACATCGGACGGCGAAAAGTACAGCGAAGGTTATACCTTGATCACGCGCGAAGATCTTGGAGGCTTCTACTATTACCAGCCGGCGCGCCAGCGAGTGAGCATTGTCGATGTGCAAGCGCCACATGACCTGAAGGTCGGTTACATCATGGGCGCTGGTGATGACATCCCGACCGTCTTGAAACAGATCGGAATGGACGTCACCATGATTCCCGCCGAAAGCCTCGCACGCCGAGGACTTGAGCAAGTTCGGAACGATCGTGCTCGGCATTCGCGCTTACGACACGCAAAAGGATGTGGCCGCCAACAATAAGAAGCTTCTCGACTTCGTCTCTGCCGGCGGAACTCTGGTCGTGCAGTACAACACCGGCGTGCCGGACTTCAACGACGGCAAATTCACTCCTTATTCGGCGGAACTAAGCCGGGCGCGCGTTTCCGTGGAGGAGGCACCGGTCCAGATTCTTGCGCCGGAAAATTCCGTTTTCCATTATCCGAATGCTATTACGCCGCATGATTTCGTCGGCTGGATTCAGGAGCGCGGCCTTTATTTCATGGATAAGTGGGACGACCATTTCCAGGCGCTGCTGGCCTGTCACGATCCCGGCGAAGACGAACAGAAGGGCGGCCTGCTGCTGGCGCATTACGGCAAAGGAACGTACATTTACACAGGCTACGCGTTCTTTCGGCAATTGCCAGCCGGCGTCCCGGGCGCGGTCCGCTTGTACGTGAATCTGCTGAGCGCGGGACACGGGAAACAGTGAGCAGGAACCAGTGGTCAGTGGTCAGTGGTCAGTGGTAGTTCTCAGTTCTCGAGTTCTCAGTTCTCAGTTCTCAGTTGTCAGCAGGCTAGCGGCCAATCTGTCGAGAAATACCGAAAAAGTCATTCGGACGCTGCAAGCAATACCGCTTCATCAGCACGATGCACTAAATGCCGAAGACTGCCCACTGACCACTGATCACGATCACTAGCCACGGCCACTTCATTCATGGACGATCCGCGAAAACCTGCAGCCGATTCTCCCAGCCTGATCCGCGGCATGGGCCTGGGCAGCGCCACGGCGCTGAACATGATCGACATGATCGGCGTGGGCCCGTTCATCACCATGCCGCTCGTGGTGGCTGCGATGGGCGGCCCGCAGGCGATCCTGGGATGGATCTTCGGAGCCCTGTTCGCCATGTGCGATGGTTTGGTCTGGGCTGAACTCGGCGCGGCCATGCCGGGCTCCGGTGGATCTTACCGCTTCCTGCGCGAGACTTATGGTCCGCAGAAACTCGGACGCCTCATCTCGTTCCTGTTCATCTGGCAGCTCTCGTTCAGCGCGCCGCTCTCCATCGCTTCGGGCTGCATCGGCCTCGCCGGATATGCAGCCTATTACTGGCCCGGCATGGACACGATCTACGCCTATCACGAGGCAGCGTTGCGGCTGCCCTGGGCCGGCCCTTTGCAAATAAGTTGGATCGTGACTCCCGGTACTTCGATCGCGGTGGCGATCTGTCTCTTCACCGTCTTTCTTCTTTACCGCAACATTACCGTGATCGGCCGGCTCTCGAAGGCGCTGTGGTTTGGCGTGATGGGAACCATGGCGTGGATCATCTTTGCCGGGCTCACGCATTTCAATGCCGCGCAGGCTTTTGATTTTCCACCCGGAGCGTTCCACCTCTCGCACGGATTCTTCACCGGGCTGGGCGGCGCCATGGTCTTCGCCGCCTACGATTATTGGGGCTACGGCAACATCTGCTTCCTGGGCGACGAAATCAAGGATCCTGGCAAGAACATTCCCCGCGCCCTCCTGCTTTCCATTCTCATCGTGGCCTGTCTATATATCATGATGAATGTGTGCATTCTCGCGGTGGTGCCCTGGCGCGAGATGCTGCACATGGGACAGAACAACAGCGGTTTGTACATTGTCTCGGTATTCATGCAGCGCATCTACGGACCGTGGGCCGCTAGATTGGTCACGGCGCTGGTGATCTGGACGGCGTTCGCCTCGGTTTTTTCCCTGATGCTGAGCTATTCCCGCGTTCCCTACGCGGCGGCGAAAGATGGAAACTACTTCCGCGCGTTTGCCAAAGTCCATCCCGTACACCGGTTTCCCCACATTTCGTTGCTGGCGCTGGGAGTGGTAGCGGCGGCGTTCTGCTTCCTGCGCCTGAAAGATGCAATTGCCGCGCTGGTCGTGATTCGCATCATCGTGCAGTTCCTGGTGCAGGCGCTGGGACTGATTGTGTTGCGCATCCGGAGACCGGACATGCCGCGGCCTTTTCGCATGTGGTTCTATCCTCTGCCGGCGTTGCTGGCGAGCGCGGGATTTATTTTCATTCTGTTCAGCCGCGCCAACTGGCAGAAAGAAGTGCGGTACGCGGCGGTCATCCTGCTGACTGGATTGATCATTTACATGATTCGAGCGTGGAAAGAATCGGGATGGCCGTTTGCGGCCGCGCCAGAAACTTCGCCGACAACCTCTTGACAATGATTAACCATAGTTAACAAATATCGATAATTGTACTTAACGGAAGTCGATAAAATCGTGGGGAACGAACCTGCCAGTATTCGATAGATCGACAATCGATGGCCGATCACATCTCCATTCCGTCCGTTCCAAGCGTGCGCGGCAGCCAACCTGACGCCGCCTGGGAACCGCTTCGTGAACCGATCTTCCGTTCGCTGTGGATCGCCGCTGTCGTTTCCTACACCGGCACATGGATGCAAAACGTAGGCGCAGGCTGGCTGATGACGCAGCTCACCACTTCCCCGTTAATGGTGAGCCTGGTGCAGGCGGCCGCCGCAGTCCCCGTTTTTCTGGTCGTGCTTCCGGCCGGGGCGCTGGCCGACATGGTCGACCGGCGGCGGCTGTTGTTGTTTACTCAAAGCTGGATGATTCTTGCGGCCGCAGCTCTCGGCGTTCTGACTTTGTTGCATGCGGTGAATCCCTGGGTGCTGCTGGCGTTCACCTTCGTGATGGGGCTGGGCGCGGTAATGAACGATCCCGCATGGCAGGCAATCACGCCCGAGGTCATTTCGCCGGGCCGGCACGCGGCGGCGGTAGCCCTGAATTCCGCCGGGTTCAACGTGGCACGCGCGGTGGGTCCGGCATTGGGCGGCGCGATCGTCGCACTTGCGGGATCCGGATGGTCTTTCCTGCTCAATGCGGCTTCGTTTTTCGGAGTGATTCTTTTCCTTTACCGCTGGAAACGGTCTCCGCAAGAGCCGCGAGCGGCGAAGCGGCTGTATGGCGCGATCCTCGAAGGCTTTCGCTACGTGCGCGGCGCGCCACAGGTCCGGTCCGTTCTAATTCGCACCGGAGCCTTCAGCATCGGCGCCACCTCTCTGCTCGCATTGTTGCCGCTGATCTGCCAGCCTCACGGCGCTCAAGGATACGGATTTCTGCTGACCTGCTTCGGCCTGGGAGCGCTGGCGGGAGCGGCAGTATTGCCGCGGCTGCGCACGCAATATTCCGTGGATGGCCTGGTCGCCGGAGCCACTGTGGTCTTCGCCCTGATGACCTTCGCCGCCGGACAAGTGCATTTCTTTGAATGGCTGTGTCTGGTATTGTTTACGGCGGGAGCAGCCTGGATCGGCATTCTTGCATGCTTTAATGTCGTGGCCCAGACCATGTGCCCTTCCTGGATGCGGGCGCGCGCGCTTTCCATGTATTTGCTGGTGCTGCAGGGAGGCATGGCGCTGGGCAGCGCGATTTGGGGAGAACTGGCCGCACGCCGGGGAGTGCCGGAGGCGCTGGCGTGGTCCGCGGTTGCCATGATCGTCGGATTGTCGACGATTCGCCGGCATCGCTTGACTGGAGCCGAATTGCGGATGGCTCCCGCGGTCGTACGAGATTGATCCTGAGAGATTGATCCAATGACGAGGAATGAATGAAAAAAATACTAGCACTCTTCGGGTGTGCATTCTTAATGATGGCGGCCGCGGAAGCTCAGGCCCCCAAACCGAAGCCGGAGCATCGCACGGTAACGGAGTTATTGAACGGAAATATCACCAGCATGCAGCACGAATTCGTTCCCGCCGCCGAAGCCATGCCGGAAGATAAATACGGCTTCGCTCCGAGCAATGGCCAATTCAAAGGCGTGCGCACCTTCGCGCAACAGATCAAGCACGTCGCGGCCGTGAACTACGAACTTGGAGCCGCCCTGCTCGAACAGAAACCTCCGGTGGATATTGGCGACGAATCCGGGCCCGCCTCGATCACCAGCAAGGCTGATATTTTGAAGTACCTGAAGGATTCCTTCGACTACGTGCACAAGGCCATCGCGACCATCAACGAAAGCAATTTCTCGGGAACCGTGAGGAGCCCCTTCGGAGAAGGCTCGGTATCGCGTCTCGGATTAGCGATGGCGGTGGCGTCGCACGGCTACGATCATTACGGGCAGATGGTCGAATATCTGCGGATGAATGGAATTATTCCGCCGGCCAGCCGCTAGCTCGGTACATCGCTCACACATCACCATGGCCATCGACTGGCAAACACTTTGGCTCACGCTGCAGTTGGCGGTGACCGTGTCTGTGATCCTGTTAGTTCTGGGTCTTCCGCTGGCCTACTGGATCGCGTTCTCCGGCTGGCGCGGGAAATTCCTAGTCGAAGCGGTGATCGCCTTGCCCATTGTGCTTCCGCCGACTGTGCTGGGATTCTATGTTCTGGTGGCGCTGGGGCCGCGCAGTCCGCTGGGGCGCTGGTGGATCTCGCTCACCGGACACACGCTGGCGTTCACCTTCAGCGGACTAGTCATCGGATCGATTCTCTACAGCCTGCCCTTCGCCGTGCAGCCCTTCGCCGCATCTTTTTCCGCGGTAGACCGCAAGTTGATCGCGGCTTCGGCGACGTTGGGCGCGTCGCCGCTGAAAACTTTTTTCCGCGTAACCGCTCCCCTTTCGATCTCCGGCCTGATCACGGGCGTGGCGCTGTCGTTTGCGCACACGATGGGAGAATTTGGAGTCGTGTTGATGGTGGGCGGAAATATTCCCGGCGTGACCCGTACGGTGTCCATCGATATCTACGACCGCGTGCAGGCGTCGGACTATGCCGGCGCGAATCAGACCGCGCTGGTGCTGCTGATGGTGTGCTTTGTGTTGCTGACGGTCGTCTATGGGCTGAACCGAAAGGCGTGGCCGTTTCTGCTGAAGCCATGATCGAAGGACGGAGTGCCGTCCGCTAAAGCGGACTCGGTTCTTTCCACTCGCGGCCTTCCCAGCGCTTACGCGCTGGGCTAATGAATGCCACACCTGCGCGGCTGTCGTGCCGGCTTTTCCAGCGGTTGCCTAAATGCCGCTTTCCGTAACGAAGTCGGCTGTTGCTTTGCCAACGCGCGGGGTCCTTCTTACAATGAACTGCGATGAATGACAGCCGTGGGTTGGCCGCCGCCGAGACCGCAGCCCAAGCCTCGCTTGCGCAGAGCGTAGAACCAGCCAGCCCGCCGCTGGCGGTGCGCCTTTCGCTGCATCATGCGGCTCGCGGCCATGAATTTACTCTCGACGTCGCGTTCCAGGCCGCATCCGGTTTCACCATCCTGTTTGGCGCCTCGGGGGCGGGCAAGACCACGCTGCTGGATTGCATCGCGGGTCTCCGGAGGCCGGACTCCGGACACATCTCAGTGGGCGATCGCGACTTGTTCGACTCTTCCCGGGGCGTCGATGTCCCCGTCGCCCAAAGGCGCATGGGATATGTGTTTCAGAGCCTGGCTTTGTTTCCGCATTTGAGCGTTGAGCAGAATGTTTCTTACGGATTGAGCCATCTGTCGCAGGCTCAGCGCGGGGAACGGGTCGCGGCCATTCTTCAGGCGCTGCGCATCACACCGCTGGCGAAGCGAAATACGCGAGAAATTTCCGGCGGAGAAAATCAGCGCGTGGCTTTGGCCCGGACGCTGGTGACCGATCCGGAGATCCTGCTTCTCGACGAACCGCTGGCTTCACTCGACGTCTCCACCAAAACGCAAATCATCGACGACTTGCGCGAGTGGAACCGTGCGCATCGTGTTCCGATTCTCTATGTCACGCACAGCCACGAGGAAGTCTTTGCCCTGGGCGAGCGGGTCATTGTCCTCGACGCCGGACGCATCGTGGCGCAAGGCACGCCGCACGAAGTCATGATGGCGCCTTTGCAGGAAACGATCGCGCAACTGGCGGGATTCGAAAACGTCTTCGAGGCCGTGGTGGAAGCGGTGCGGCCGGAACGAGGAACCATGACCTGCCGCGTCAATGGAGACGGAGGTTCGTTGGTGCTGGAAACTCCGCTGGTCCGCGGCGGGGTAGGCGCCAGTTTCCGAGTGGGCATTCGCGCCGGCGATATCCTGCTGGCAACCTCCGCGCCTGCCGGATTGAGCGCGCGCAACATCATTCCGGGACGCATCCAATCGATCGAGCAGCGTGACGTGATCGTCTCTGCCCGTGTGAAGTGCAGGGTCGAGATGGACGTCCACCTCACACTCGCGGCGCGCGACTCGCTGCAACTCGAACCCGGCCGCGAAGTCTGGCTGGTAATCAAAACGCATTCCTGCCATCTGATGCAGAAATAAATCGGAATTCGGAATGCGGTTGCCCCGTTGCTCATCGTCCAGGCGAGTCTCAACCGCGCGCCGGTTCGGCATTAATATTCTCATCATCGTCCCGGCGAACAGCCACAAATTGTCTGCCCGCCAGAGCTTCCGCGATCGCCCGACGAAGATGGGAGTTGGCCAGACTCTTCGAGACGTAGGCCGAACCTCCGGCTTGCAACGCCGGACCCAAGAGATGATCCTCCGCGCTCAGAAATACAATCGCGGCCTGCGAACCGGCACTGCGCAGGCGTTTCGCGACCTCGATTCCGCTGAGTCCGGGCATGGAAATATCGAGAACAATTACATCAGGTGCGACGAGGGCGGCGGCGCTGAGCGCGGCCTCGCCGTTTTGCGCGATGCCCACCACCTCGTATTCGTTCTGCAAAATTTTCGCGCAGTATTCACTCACTTCAGGGATATCATCCACCAGCAGAACTCTGGGCCGTTTCACTCACTCTCCTAAAATTGCAGGAATGCGTTATGCCGCAGGAAATCGTGCGCTCCGGAAGACGTACGGGGAGCCATTCAAATGTAGACGATGTGAATAGAATGCTCAACGAACGCCGGTCACCGCGCGCGGTTACCTTGGGAACGTTGTGGATTGGAGCAGTTCTTGTCTGGGGAAATGCGAGGCGTTGAAGAACTCCGGTTGCTCCATCTCAATCACGGCGACCCATTGGCCCTTGTGCTCGGCGGAAAAGACAACGTGTCCGCCGAGAATCTGGGCCGCGGCGGCGGGCGGCAGATCGCGATGGAATCCGAAAAAACGCCGTTTCAGATTCGTCCAAGTTTGCCAGCGGCCGAGCAGCGGATGCGCCGGTTCATATTTGGTCGAGAAAACCAGTGCAACCTCGAAATGTGATCGGAAGTCAGCCGCGGAAATCACTTGTTCCAGGGAAAAATCTTCGATGCGCACGACCTGCATGGGGCGCGTGGTATAGCCCAGCCACGGCCGGGTCAGTTCGTCGGACGCGGGCCAGGCGGTAAGCACGTGCACCATGGGATAGCGGGCTTCGAGAAAGCGTTCCGCGTTTTCATGCAGCAGGACATAATCGCGGTAGGCGAGATTGTCTTCCGGCGAGAAACCATACGGTGGATTCCAGAACCATCCCAAGACGAAGGCGAGCGCAATGGCGCCCACTGCCACCGGCCAGTAGGGCAACCGTCTGCGCAAGGTGGAAACGGCGAGGATGATCACCAGCGGCACCGCCGGGAGCATGTAGCGCGCCAGCACCGCTCCGCCAATCAGCGCCATCGCGATCACGTACGCTACAATCACGACGAAAAAAATGAGCTGGACCGGGATGGCAATGCGCTGGCGTTCGCTGGCGCCATCGCGCAGAGGTGGAAGGAACATCGCCAGCAGCATAGCCAGCGTCAGCAGCCAAAGATGCATGTATCCGAACGCCTGCCAGAGACGCAGAAGCAGCGCCAGCAGAAATCGCAACGGATTCAGAGTGGCCGCGACGTTGTAACGGAAAAACTCGGGATTGCCAAAAACATATCCCGTACGAGCGTAGTGATAGACGTACCAGGAAACCAGAGGAAGCAGAGGAATCAGCAGCGCCGCGAATTGTGTGGAGCGGGCACTCGTGCCCGCTGCTTTTGAGGCACCGCCGGCAAGCGGGCAGGAGTGCCCGCTCCACACGAGGAGTTCCCAAATTGCTAGAGCCAGCGGTGCGAGAATCGCGGTCTCTTTGGTCAGGGCTGCGAGCGAGAACCAAATGGCCGTTGCCGCCCGCCGGCGCTCAAGGAAAGCGCGCAGGCCCCAGAAAATAAATCCCGCGGATGCCAGATCGACTTGCACCAGCGAACTCTGGGCGAAGAAGACGGGATACACAGCCGTGCACAGCGTGGCAGCGATCGCCACCTGCGGATTGGCCACGAACTCGGCCATGCGATAGATTCCCAGCAGCGAGAATGCCGCCACCAAAAGCATGGCCGACCGCGCCACCAGTGGCACATAACCGGCGCATTTCCACCACAGCGCAACCCAGGCCAGCACCAGCGGAGGGTGCGCGTTGGAAACCGTCGTGTGCGGAATCAGGCTGCCAGTGAGAAGGATGTCGCGCGCCGCCGGAACATAGTATCCCGCTTCGTCCCAGAAATACGGCAGCTGCAGCAGCGGCGCGTGCAGCAGGAAGACGACGATGAAGATGACCGCGAACACCAGGGCCGGGTGCAGGCTGGATCGCATGGAGAAGTTATTCTATCCGCAGGGGCGTGGCCTGCAGGAAGCGTTGCTGCAGATCTGCGAGACCGCGCAGGATGGCGGCAGTGTCCGATCAGTGCACAGGCCCCGGAGGCGCCATGCGCGGATCCAGCTTGATCTCGCCAAAGGCGCTTTCATAGCCGGCCACATTCTGCTGCAACAGGCCGAGCAGCGCTTTGGCCTGCTGCGGGCTCAGATAGATTCCTTGAAAGTTGCGGATGTCCACATGGGTCTCGGTCTGCTGCTGCAGGGTGCCGAAGACCAGGAAGAAATCCCATATGTTGACGCGCATCTGCACGCTGTTGGCGTAATTCTCGCGATAGCTCGCGTCATTCGTTAACTTCACGTTGGGCTGCGTCGGATTATTCATGGCTGGAAGTGTAAATGAGTTTGACCGAAACGGTGCGGGCGCGAGGACATGCACCGAAGCTGGTGCAGGTGGCAAAAACTGTCAGACTGCATTGCCGGTTTGCGGCGGTGCCGGATGAGAGCACCATCCTCGGGTTCCGTCACCTGCTGGAGAAACACGAGTTGGGCGGGGCGATGCTGAACGCGGTGAATCTATATCTGGACAGCCGGGGCATTCGCATCACCACGGGGACGATTGTGGATGCGACCATTATTCATGCGCCCTCGTCGACCAAGAACCGGAGTGGAGAGCGCGACCCGGAGATGCATCAGACGCGCAAGGGAAAGCCGTGGTACTTCGGGTTGAAGGCCCACATCGGAGTGGACTCCAAGCAAGGCCATGTGCCTTCGGTGTGCACCTCGGCGGCTTCGGTGGCGGACAAGCACATGCTGCCGGATCTGTTGCACGGCGAGGAGCGCAAGGTGTGGGGCGACGGCGGATATCAGGGACAGGGCGAAGCCATCCGGCAGGCGGCTCCGCGCGCGCAAGATATGACCAGCCGGAGAGTCCGATACAAGAACTTTGTGGACGAGTTACAAAAGGCCAAGAACCGGGTGAAGGCCAGAGTGCGAGCGAAGGTGGAACATCCGTTTCGGATTCTGAAGCGCATCTTCGGCTTCGAGAAGGCCAGATACCGCGGGATTAAGAAGAACCATCATCGACTGTGCACCAGCTTCGCGTTGGTAAACCTGTATCTGCACCGCAGACGGCTGGCAGTCGCGAGGGCGTAGTGTCTCTGGACCTTGCGTAAATAGCGGGTTCCGGTAAGGCCGTAAGCAATACAGGAAAATTCCTGGCCTGTGTAGTTCTGAAAGTTTTGCCGCCTTCAAAATCGATGGTTGCTCAGAGGTTCCCTAAGTGCTTCCCTTAACTGCCAGAATGAGAACAACATAATGGTGATATAATCAGCTTAAGGTGAGCGTCCTTCGGGCCGCTAGTGCCCCTGGAGGGTATCAGCCTGATTCGTAGACAAACCATCACCGCTCAAGTTATCAGCTACATCCTCGACATCATCAAAAAAGGTCAAGTCAAACCGGGGGAAAGACTACCTACGGAAAAACAGCTGATCGAAGAACTCTCGGTCAGCCGGACCTGCGTCCGCGAAGCCATCAAGTCTCTGGAATCGCTGCAACTCATCCGGGTAAAACCGAAGATCGGCGCCGTGGTGCTCGAGCCTTCTCCCGTGGCGTTAATCAATGCCGAGTACCTATCGACTTCGGCGTTCATGCAGCAAGCGGAGTCGCTGATCGAATTTCGCAAGGTGCTGGAATCCGGATTGGTCGCTCTGGCCGCGGAAAAAGCCACCGCTGCGGATTGGGCGGCGATGCGCGAGATCCTGGCGGAGCAGGAAGCCGCGCTGAACATGGATCGCAGCACGCCCAATGCGGACGTGCGCTTTTATGAAGCGATCAACAACGCCAACATTCGCTTCCACAAAGCCGTGGCCGCCGCCACTAGAAATCCCCTCGCGATCATGGTTTTGGAGGCGATTTCCGAACCCTTGGCCGAAGTCAGCCGCCGCACCAACGAAATGCCAGGAGTACCCGAAGCCGGCTTGCGGCAACACTGGTCTATCTACCGCGCCATCCGAGAAAACAATGCGGAGAAAGCTCGTCGCGCCATGCTGTTGCACTTGAAGGCCGCGGAACGGAACGCCCACATCCTCGAAGACGAAGAGCATACCGGGACCCGCATCCCAACGGCCACGCCACTGTCCGGTCAGAAAAGCGAAAGCTCGCTCTAGACGGGGATTCCCTGCTCGCGCTATTTGTTATCCACCTTGATCACCAGATAGGTGAACTTAGCGCCGTCCGCGATCTTCAATTGGTGAGGAATGTTGGCAGGAATGTGCACGATATCACCAGGACTCAGTTCTTTCTTCTCTCCACCTTCAATCGATGTGCCTCGCACTTCGTGCGGCTTCACGGTCTTGGGCGCCACCATGGTTCCACCTACGATCAGCGTAGCGTTGCCGGAGTCGACGATCATGATGTCGGTCTGCGTCTCGTGGAGTTCGGCGCTGCCATCGCCTTCGCGATGCGAGATGCCGATCAGGTGGTTGTCGTAGGTACCCAGGCCCTGCCAGGCAAACTTTTGATCGTCAATTTTGTGCGACAACTCTTCGCGTGAGTTTTTGACCACGGTTGCCTTCCACACCGCAAATCCCTTCGGATCGGTGGCGGCCAGCGAGGTCGCGGAAACAAAAAGTGCAAGCAACAGGGCACGTTTTCTCATGTGGCTTTCTCCGTGGCAAAGTTTTCCTGAAATGAAAAAACCAACGTGTAATCTTATAATATTACATAATGGAGATACTATGAAATTCATGAAGACCGCCGGCATTGCGATCGTCGCTTCCCTCCTGAGCACTTTTTGTCTTTCCCAAACTCAACCATCCGCAGTTGTAGCCGCACCCGATGCCGGGAAGGCGTGGATCGGAGCGCGCATCCTCGACGGCAGCGGCCGACCAGCGATCGAAAGAGGAACTCTGTTTATCCGCGGTGGCAGGATCGAAGCCGTCGGGAAGCGAGTCAAACTGCCCGCCGGCGTGACGCACATTGACGCCACCGGAAAGACGATTATCCCGGGGCTCATCAATGCGCACGGACACGTCAACAGCCCGGAACAGTTGGGATTTTACCTGCGCGACGGAATTACCACGGTCTTCAGCCTAGGCGGAGACAAGGAATTCGCGTTGCGGAAGCAGTGCGCGCTCGCGCCTCCGGGCACGGTGCCGCATTTGTACGTTGCAGGACCGATTCAGGATTCCACTGCGATTCCTGGCGCCGTGGCAGTTACGACTCCGGAACAGGCCCGGCGGAGCGTCGACGAGTTGATTCTCAACAGGCCCGACATCGTCAAGGTCCGCGTCGATGATTTTCTCGGCGCCCGCCCGAAAATGAGGCCCGAGGTGTATCAGGCGGTCATTGACGAAGCCCACAAGAACGGGTATCGCACGGCGGCCCACGTCGTTCTCCTCGACGATGCCAAGGGTGCACTGCACGCCGGAGTGGATTACATCGCTCACAGCGTGCGCGACCGCGAAGTCGATGATGAGTTCATTCGACTCATGAAAGAGCGCCACGCTTTTTACTCCCCGACGCTCACCCGCGAAGTGGCGGTCTTCACCTATTCGGAAACGCCGGCATTCTTCAGCGATCCGTTTTTCCTGAAGGAGGCAGATCCGGGGGAAATGGCGAAAATGTCAGACCCTAAGCATCAAGAGTCCGTGCGCAATGACCGTGCGGCACAGTGGTACAAAGACCATCTGCCGATCGCGATGCACAATCTCAAGGCTCTTTGCGACGCAGGCATCGTGATTGCCATGGGCACCGACAGCGGCGGCGGGCCCGGCCGATTCCAGGGATACTTCGAGCATCTCGAACTGGAGTACGAAACTAAAGCGGGCCTTACCCCGATGCAGGCGCTCGTGTCAGCAACGAGCGGAGCGGCCCAAGCGGTGAACATCAGTCAACTGGCGGGCACGCTCGAAAAGGGCAAGTGGGCGGACTTCGTTATATTGAACGCCAACCCGCTCGACGACATCCGCAACACGCGCGCGATCGACTCTGTCTGGATTGGCGGAGTCAAGGTTCAGGCAAAGAAATAGTCCGGCGCCGCTCGAGCCCTCAGTCTTTGGCTTCAGTGTTGGGCTTCAGTCTTTCGCTCCAGTCTTGGAGGCATCGTGTAAAAGTCATAGCGGATCGTCCAGTGCGCCTCCTTGCCCGGTTCAATGCGCAACTGGATGTAAGGCTCCGCCACCGCAACGGTGCGAATGGCCCAGAAGTTGACCTTCAATAGCGGCTGATCGCTGGTGATGTGAACGCCAGCCCCGGTCTTCAGGTTTTCGATGCGGAAATCATAGTCTTTGACTTCCGTACCGGCCCCCGCCAGCTCCGTGAAGACGCCTTTGTCCTCGAGTTCATGCGGGAAGACGATTTCGTGGTCCTTCACTTCGGCGCGGCCACCAAAGTCTCGCGTTGGCCTGGGAGTAAAAACAAACTTCACGGCAACGTCCGGACCCACGACCTCGTGATCGATCACAAAAAAATTGTGATTATATTGCGTGCTCTCAATGACTTTCTTCCCAGTATTCTTCAAGGAATGTTCGATCAGTAGTTCGGGCCTCCCTTTCACCAGCCGGACGGTCTTGCGATACACATAGGCGTAGCCATCGTCCGCGCGCAACTGATGAGTGAACTCGATGCGATCCTTGTGCCGGCGCACGGTCCATTTTCCGGGGTCCACAATGTCGTAGGTATCGTAAGGGCGGTAGGCCTTCTCCTGCGGCTTGCGGACGGTGCCGATCCCGATCCGCACAAACGCGCCGCCGGGCTTGGTCTCTTGATAACCCAACCCGCTGTCGTTGGTCCGAAACTCCTCCACCGGACCGGTGATCGCATCGTGAATTTTCGGATCGTGGTGTTTGTACCATTGTCCAAAATATTCGTGCCCGTCGAATTGCAGACTCGAAATGATTCCCGACCAGTCAAACCGGGTGCCGCGATAGGAGCCATTTTGAGGATCGGGAAGCATGAGTTCGGCACGAATGAGACCGTTTGAGATCTGCGCCTTGGGATAATTCTGCGTCTCCTGCGCCCGCAATCCGCAGCTCAAAAGGCAGGTAAAGAGGGCAAAACCGATTGGCCATCGCATAGTTGGCCGTTACCTTAGCACAGATAGCTGTGAAAGAAGCGACCCGAAGTGGCGACCGGCGCGAGGCCGCGGTGCCCACATGGGGAACATGCTCTCTTCGAGTTCCTCGTGGCTCTCTTTTGGGGGCAATGCGTTCAGTGGGGATTTCGCGCCAATTGACACTTGTTTTAGACTGCCGTCCTCAATGTGCTCTAGGTGTGATGGATTCTTGGAGAGAAGGCGGGTGTATGGACCAGGCGATTACCGCGCCCTCGTTCGCCAAATTATTGGAACGGTAGAGCAGGGGACCCTTTCAATTGCTGAGCGGAACCTGCTCGTTGGAAGCAGTCCTTACATCGAAGCAATGGCCAAGCGACTATATTGTTCACGTTCTGGGATGTACAAACTGCTCACGTCGGTTCCAATTGAGCGTCGAAACGTATCACGGAAGTGGAGAAGCTTGGGAGGTGATGACTTCTCCCTTTTCTGGACAGACTCAGTAGTCGGCGATGCGCGCTATGGCGATGTTTCAACAACAACCTCCCAATAGCGGTGATCTTCCTCACAGCATCCCCAACCTTAGAAGCACGTAAAAAGTGCATCAGATCGCAGCCATTTTGGTGACGGACGCCAAACTTGACCAGATTGGTGGGCAGTGCAGGACTCGAACCTGCGACCTCCTGCTTGTAAGGCAGGCGCTCTAACCAGCTGAGCTAACCGCCCTTTGAATTTCGCAGGGCCGGGGAGCCGCGCGGAGGCGAGATCGCATGAGAGGGATCCGGCGCGAAACGCGACTGCTTGAGTATACGCGAGCGTGAAAAAAAGGGTCAACGCGGCTGCGACTGCGGCCATACATTTCCCGCGATTTCTTAACGGTGATTTTCTCATCGATGATTCCGGTGGTTGTGCGGAGCACTGTTCGCCAACCCGCTAACAGTTTTTTGAGAACCACGGGTAGTGGTGCAATTTGAAGCGTAGTTGGGTCATCTCGAAGCCCCGCGGTTTTACGAGCGGGGAGATCCTTCGCTGCGCCTGAAAGGCGGCTCCGCTCAGGATGACGCCCTCCAGATTCAAACCGCACCACTACCGTGTCCAGTCAATTCAGGCCGCGCATGCTCTCCCTGCTAAACTCGCTCAGTGCGGCGGCTGATCATCAACGCGGATGACTTTGGCTATACCTCGGGAGTGAACCGGGCGATTGTGGAGGCTCACACGCACGGTGTGGTGACGTCTTCCACGCTGATGGCGAAAGGCGCGGCGTTTGCCGAGGCGGCGCAGATGGCGAAGACGATGCCGCAACTGAGCATCGGATGCCACTTGGTGCTCATCGATGGTGAACCAGTGCTCGATTCCGACAAAGTTCCGTCTTTGACCGAGGCGCGCCGCTTCTGCGACGGTCTGAAGACGTTCGCCGCGCGCGCCCTTGCAGGCCGAATCGATGCAGACGAGGTCGCGGCCGAAGCCGGCGCGCAGATCCGCCAACTGCAATCGGCCGGAATTCATCTCTCGCACGTGGACACGCACAAACACACGCATCTCTTCCCTCAGATTTTGCGCCCCGTGCTGCGGGCGGCGAAGGAATGCGGGGTGCGGGCGGTGCGCAATCCGTTTGGCCCGCGGCTTCCCATGCGGTCGAGCCAGCTATTGGCGAGGCCGAACCTGTGGACTCGATTCGCGGAGGTGCGAATCCTGCGCAGTTTTGCGGGAAAGTTCCGCTCCGCAGTCGATCGTGAAGGCTTCGCAACCACGGACGGAACGCTGGGGATTGAGGTCACGGGCGCGCTCGATGAGACGCTGTTTCGCACCATTGCGAAGAGTATTCCCGCCGGAACCTGGGAGTTCGTTTGCCATCCCGGCTATAACGATGCGGATCTGCAAGCGGCCCATACTCGTTTGCGCGAGTCGCGAGAGATTGAACTCCGAGTGCTGACCCTGCGCGGGAGCACGTGAGTTGCTGGCACAGCAGGGGGTTCAGCTGATTTCGTATTGCGATCTGATGGGGTAACCGGGATAACTTTCACAATGCCATGGTATCCAGGTTACACACAGTTGAGGTACTCTCGTAACGTTCACCCTTAAATGGTGGTGGTTAAGATTAGGTTACAATTCAGCCTTTTGTACGCTGGAGGACCTGATATGTCGGCTCAAGGGTCAGCGCCGCGCGCCACGCTGGAACTCAAGGTAAAAGTGTGGGGAATGGGAGCCAACGGCCAGCCATTTTTCCAGAGTGCGATGGCGCAGAACATCAGCGCGACCGGCGCGTGCATCTATGGCATCGAGCCCGAGCTAAAGGTGGGCGACGTCATCGGTGTGCAATACGAGACGAAGAAAGCCCGCTGCAAAGTCGTTTGGGTGGTGAATGCAGGAGCATTGAAGAAGACCCAGGTGGGCGTGCAACTGGTCGTTGATCAGGATTGTCCATGGAGTGGGGCGCTTCCCGTCGATATGAAGACGGAAGAACGGACGGCGCCGCGACACGATAACCGGCGCAAGTTTGCACGCCACAAGATTTCCTTTCCCCTGGAATTGCGCGACGAGCGCGTCAATACTCCCTTACGCGTGAATGCCACCGATATCAGCGGAAACGGCTGTTATGTTGAGACGGTCATGCCGCTGGCAGTAGCAACTGCATTGCGCGTCGATCTGTGGATTGGAGACGAACACCTTTCGCCCAGCGCGGTCGTTCGCACGCGCGATCCCGGCGTGGGCATGGGCATCGAATTCACTGGCATGACAGAAGAGCTAAAACGAAGGTTTCAGGCGCATCTGGATCAGCTCGATTCGCAACATGCGCTCGGCCCGAGAGGCGGCCAGTAGATCCGGGCCGATTCACCACTCTCGTGTAAAATCTGCATCTATCGTTCGCCGCAGCCATCGAATGAAAAGCCTTCGGTAGGGCGAACTTTCGCACATGAAAATTGGGATCACTTGTTATCCGACATATGGCGGCAGCGGCGTTGTCGCCACCGAACTCGGCCTGGAACTGGCGCAGCGCGGCCACGAGATCCACTTCATTTCTTATGCGCAGCCCATTCGCCTAAGGGGCGCAGAACCGAATATCCATTATCACGAAGTGGAGGTTTCGCGGTACCCGCTGTTCGACTATCCGCCGTATGACCTCGCGCTGGCCACTCGCATGGCAGAGGTTGCACAGCTTTACGATCTCGACCTGCTGCATGTGCACTACGCCATCCCGCATTCGGTGAGCGCGATGCTGGCGCGGCAGATGCTGGCCGACGGGGCGCAGAAGAAACGGCTGCCCTTTGTGACCACTCTGCACGGGACCGACATCACTCTCGTTGGCCTGGACCGGTCCTATCTCCCCATTACCCGATATTCCATCGAACAGAGCGATGGCGTTACCGCGATTTCGAATTACCTGCGCGACCGGACGCAGAGAGTGTTCGACGTAAAGAAGCCAATTGAGGTGATCTACAACTCAGTGAATTGCAACGTCTACAGCCGCAATTCGGAGATTGCCCCCGAGATGCGGCGGGAGTACGCCCCGAACAACGAGCGTGTGCTGGTGCATCTTTCGAACTTCCGGCCCGTCAAACGCATCACCGACGTAATCGAGATTTTCGACCGGGTGCACAAGCAGATGCCATCCCGCTTGCTGCTGATCGGAGACGGGCCGGACCGGTCCGTGGCCGAGTGGCTCGCAGTGCAGAAAGGGATTCATGACAACGTCCTGTTCTTAGGGAAGCAGGACCAGATTTACGAGAAGCTGTCGATCGCCGACATTATGCTGCTTCCGAGCGAACTGGAGTCGTTTGGGCTGGCGGCGCTGGAGGCAATGGCGTGCGAGGTAGTGCCGATCTCGACGCGAGCCGGAGGCGTTCCGGAAGTCGTGGATCATGGCAAGACGGGATACCTGGCGGAAGTGGGCGACGTCGATACCATGGCGCGTTATGCGATCGAACTACTGACCAATGAGCAGCGTCTGCGCGAGATGGGAAAGGCGGCGCGAGCGGTCGCCATGGAGCGCTTCTGCTCGACAAAAATAGTGAAGCAGTATGAAGATTTTTACCGGCGGGTGCTGGAGCGCTCAGCGTAGAAGCCTTCCGGCACCGAACTATCCGCTTCGATGAGCGGCAAGCGGATGCGAATGAGGGTTCCCTTCCCTTCGTGGCTGTCGATGGTCATGCGGGCGGTGTCGCCGTAGAGCACCTGCAAGCGCTCTGAGATATTCGCCATACCGATGCCCATCCCCGTCCATGTGCTGCTTTCTTCCAGTTGAGCTCCACCCATACCGACGCCGTCGTCCTCGACCTCGATGATCAGGCGTGAATCAGTCAGGCGGCTGCGAAGATAGATGCTGCCTCCCTCCACCTTGGGGGCAAGACCGTGCTTGATGGAATTTTCAATCAGCGGCTGCAGCAACATGCTGGGAACAACCACATCGAGCGAGGCGGGATCGATTTCCTTCACCACTCGCAGCTTGTCGGGGCCAAAGCGAACTACTTCGATGTCGAGATAATTGTCGACAAACTCGAATTCGTCCCGGAGCGACGCAAAGGCTTCGCCGGTGTTGAGCAGGCGACGCAGAATGGTGGCCAGCTTGAAAATCATGTCGCGGGCCGTGTCGGGGTCGAAACGCACCAGCGATGAAATTGAATTCAGGGTGTTGAACAGGAAATGTGGATTGATCTGGTTCTGCAGCGCTTCCATGCGGGCGTGCAGCAGCAGCCGTTCCTGCTCTTCGAGCTTGATCTGAATGCGGACGCTGTTGAAAATCTTCAACTCGATTCCGATCGCGGTCACCGCCGCCGCATAGATTGCGCTATAGACCCAATAGTTTTCGGGGCTCTCCATGCTGAAGACGGATCCCGGAAAGTATCGCGCCAGCTCGGTTTGCACGAAACGCAAGCCAATCGCGGTCCAGAAAAACATGATCTGCCAGTCGAACAGTCGGGGCCGCGGCAGGTTTCGCCGAATCAGTCGGAAAATGCTTTCGTCGATGAACGGCGAAAACGACCAGATGTCGTCCTTATCGACCGCCATGGCGCGTAACTGGCCCGCGAGAAAACCGGAAAGCACGTCAAACGGCATCGCCGCCCACTCACCATGCAGCAGCGCGGGTACTCCGATCAGAATGCCGCCCAGCGATCCCGCCCAGCGCCCGCCAATCACGCCTAACAGCAGCGCAGTTTCAAAACTCAGATCGCCCGCCGCAAAACTCTTCTGCACGATCCGGAACCACACGCCAACCATGATGGGCAGGCCAAACCAAAGCACCAGGTACCCTTTCTGCCGAAACGTGCGCTCTTCCCGAAACAACAGCTTCTTGAATTCTTTGGAGCGCACCAGGCTGCTGGAAACGGCCGCGGCTACGCCCAGCTTGACCAGCAGATTGATCAGGATGAGCCGCGATTCCATGGTTGCTGTTCCTTGTGATTCGCCCATTCGCCGGATGGGAGCCGTTAGAAAAACTGTAGCACGAAGCGGCCCGCCTAATATCCCTTGTGCTTGTCGACGACGTACTGCAGTGGCTCGTGGCTAAGATAACGGCGCAGATTGCCGGAGAATAGCTCATAGTGCCGGTGCCAGAGCTTTCCCGTGAGGCCGGCTGTGTGGGGGGTGATGAGGAGGTTGTCGAGAGTCCAGAGCGGCGAGTCCGCGGGCAGCGGTTCGCGCTCGAAGACATCGAGCGCCGCACCAGCAATGCGGCGCGCGCGCAGCGCTTCGGCCAGGGCAGCCTCATCCACCTGGGGGCCGCGTCCAACATTGATCAAATATGCGGAAGGTTTCATGGCGGCAAACCGGTCCGCGCTCAGCAGCCCATGAGTGGCAGCGGTCAAAGGGGCTGCGATAACTACGTAATCCGATTGTTGAAGAAGTTGATCGAGCGCTGCGATGGGAAGAATCTCTTCTACGCCTGCGGGTTTTCCCATTTCCACGTGCTCGCGAACGGCGATCACTCGCATACCAATGGCAGACGCCAATTGAGCGACCCGGCGCCCGATGCTGCCGACGCCGATCAGTCCCAGGGTGGCACCGGCAATCTCCTGGGGATGCGCGCCTTGCGTCCAGATCTGCTGTTGTCCCCACTCTTGCTTCTGCTGCAGCAGCACAGCTTGCGGAATTTTTCTGGCCAGCGCGAAGATCAGCGCGATGACGTGTTCGGCGACAACCGGCCCGTGCACTTCTCGTGAGTTCGTGAGGATAACGTCGCTGTTCACGAGTTCCGGAAAGAGAAACTGATGAACCGCCGCGGTAGGAGCGTGGATCCAACGCAGGTTCCGCGTGAGGGCAAACTGCTCGGGGCGCAGGGAAATCGTGAAGATGACTTCCGCATCGCGCAGATCTTCCGCAACGCCTTCATAGCTGCCGCGCTGCACGATCTCCAAGGTCGGAAAATCCGTCGCCAGCCGTTCCACAAACCATGCCGGGATATTCCACAGATCAAAGCGGTGATGCACGACCAGTAAGAGCTTCATGGTTTTGGAGAATGGCAAAGGGGCAAATCGTCAGCCCCACCCGACTTTTCGTCAGGCGCGGGAGTCGATGGCGACAGAGGACGCAGGGGTCACAGGGATTTCCCCCTGTGTCCGTCTGTGTCCCCTGTGGTGGAGGTCATATCTATCCGAATGCCAGTTCCTTCGCGCGTTGGGCAGCCTTCACGACCGCTTTGATCAGGGTGACGCGCAGTTTCCCTTCTTCCAGTTCCATGATCGCATCAATCGTGCAGCCCGCCGGAGTAGTGACGGCGTCTTTCAGCAGAGCAGGATGGTCGCCAGTCTCAAGCACAACTTTCGCAGCCCCCAGAGTTGTCTGTGCCGCCAGCAACGTAGCGATGTCGCGGGGCAAGCCCACTTTCACTCCCGCCTCCGCGAGCGATTCAAGAATGATGTAGATATACGCCGGACCGCTCGCGGAGAGCGCCGTTACGGCGTCCATGTGCTTCTCATCGACCACAACGGTGCGTCCGACAACATCAAACATGCGGCAGGTCATGGCCACATCGGCGGCGCTGGCGTGCTTGCCTTTGCAGATAGCGGTCATGCCCGCTCCCAGCAGGCACGGCGTGTTCGGCATGGCGCGAATGACCGGCGCATTGGCCGAAAGATGCTTCTCGATCATCGAGGTCGGCACGGACGCCGCCACGGAGACAATAAGTTGCTTCGAGGTAATGTGGCCTGAGATCTCGCGGATCACGTCCTCGACCACCTGCGGCTTCACACCGATCACGATAATGTCGGCGTCTTTCGCGGCTTCGACGTTGTTGGTGCCGACCTTCACTTTCAGCTTCGCGGCGAGCGCCTTGGCACGCTCTTCGTGTGCTACCGTGGCACGGGTTGACTTCGGCGAGAGCATGCCGTGCTTCAGAAGGGCCTGAAGAATGATTCCGCCCATTTTGCCCGCTCCGAGAAATGCGACTTTCTTTCCAGCTAGATCCGTTGTCATAACTTTCCTCGACTGCCCTTTCCAACCACCAGAATCACGGAGAAAATAAAACTTAAGTAGAGAGCAAGAAGCCGCGCGTGCGCTCCGCTTACTTCAATTTTTCCGACCGCTGCATCCAGTTCCAGGCAGTGGTGACCACATCGAGCAGGCCGCGCGATGCCTTCCACTGCAGCAGAGCCTGCGCCTTTGCCGGATTGGCCACTAGAGCGGGGGGATCTCCCGGCCGCCGCGGTACTATTTTTCGCGGTACCGGTTTGCCGGTAACTTTCTCCACGGTCGAGATCACTTCGCTGACCGAAGCGCCGGTTCCGGTTCCCAGATTGGCGGCAAAGCTCGTCTTGCCGCCGGCGAGATGTTCCAGCGCTTTCACATGAGCACTCGCGAGATCGTTTACGTGGACGTAGTCGCGAACGCAGGTGCCGTCGGGCGTGGGGTAATCGGAGCCGAAAACTTTTAACTCCGGACCATTTCCCGCGGCGGCGCGCAAGGCGAGAGGAATCAGGTGGGTCTCGGGATCGTGCAACTCTCCAATCTCGCCGCTCTCATCGGCTCCGGCCGCGTTGAAATATCGCAGGCTGGCAAAACGAAAACCGTAAGCCCGATCGTAGGCTTCCAGGGCCTGCTCGAAAAACAGTTTCGACACACCGTAAGGGTTCACCGGCTCGCGGGGGATATCTTCTGCGATCGGCACCTTGGCAGGTTCGCCATAAACCGCACAGGTGGAGGAAAAGATGATCTTCTTCACATCTGCTTCCAGCGCGGCATTGAGCAGCGATAGGCCGCCTTCGACGTTGTTATGGAAATATTTCTTTGGATTCGCCACCGATTCTCCGACGTAGGCGTGAGCGGCGAAGTGCATGATAGCGTCGACCCGGCTCAGCGCGCCGTTCAAGGCCTTAGCGTCGAGAATATCGCCCTTGATGAGCTCAAATCCGGATGCCAGGAATTCGTAACCGGTGCTGAGATTATCGAAAATGATCACTTCGTGGCCGGCGCGCTTCAATGCCCTCGCCGTGTGGCTGCCGATATATCCAGCGCCGCCGATGACTAAAACAATCACTCTAGATTCCTTTTCGCCTGCCATCGAATCCCGGATAAATCAGACTGGGAGGTGAGCACAACATTGTACACAGCGGAGATTTCTAACGTCTTCATGTGGGGCTTCTCTTTGTCCTCCTGAGCGGAGGAGGAAATGCGCCCAGCGCATTTCCTGCGGAGTCGAAGGATCCCTGCATTCAGCCCAAATGTCGGGAGCTAGTTCGTATCCGACGGCCAATTCCCTACTCCCCCAAACTAACGAAACGCTGTAGGGATCCTTCGACTCCGCAACCCGATTCGCATTCGCGAATCGGGTTGCTCCGCTTGATTGCATAACGACGTTGGCCCGTCGCGAGTAGATTGGTATGCGATGGACCAAGACCAAGGCTCGTGAGAGGAGCCAACGTCATGTTGATTATAGGATGCGATTTCCATCCTGGGTTTCAGCAGGTCGCGATCTTTGACAATCGAACGGGAGAGATTCAAGAAAAGCGGTTACAGCACCGCGCCGAAGCGGAGCAGTTTTACCGGTCGCTGGCGGGCCAGGAAGTGCGGGTGGGGATGGAGGCGTGCGGGCACTATCCGTGGTTCGAGCGGCTGCTGGCGGAACTGGGCTTCGAGTTGTGGTTTGGCGACGCCGCCAAGATCCGGGCCGCGGTGGTGCGCAAGCAGAAGACCGACCGGCGGGACGCGGAGCACTTGCTGGATCTGTTGCGGCAGGACCGGTCTCCGCAGATCTGGGTGCCGAGTCTGCAGGTGCGGGACGTGCGGCAGTTGCTGGTGCATCGCCACAAGCAAGTGCAAGCGCGGACCCGTACGAAGAATCAGCTGCAGGCCATGGCGCTGAGTCACGGGGTGCAGAAAAAGTACAAGCTGTGGAGCAAGGCAGGGCGCGCGGAGTTGGAGCAGTTGCCCTTGCTGCCCTACGCGGCCGAGCGGCGCAAGCGGTTGCTGGAAGCGCTGGACGGGCTGGAAGCGGAAATCGTCGAGCTGGACCGGCGAGTCTGGGAAGAAGCGCGGCAGCGGCCGGAGGCGGTGCGGCTGATGACGCATCCAGGAGTGGGACCGGTGACGGCGTTGGCCATGGTGCTGACCCTGGGGCCGGCGGAACGATTCGAATCGGGCAAGCAAGTGGGCAGTTATTTTGGCCTGATTCCGAGCGAAGATTCCAGCGGCGGAAAACAGCGGCTGGGCAGGATCAGCAAACAGGGCAGTTCGTTTCTGCGCTTTTTGCTGGTGGAAGCGGGACAGACGGCGGCGCGTTACGATCCGCAACTGAAACGCTTCTATCGCCGCCTGGCGGTGCGCAAGAATCGCAGCCTCGCCAAGGTGGCCGTGGCCAGAAAATTGGCCACGCGGTTGTACCTGATGTTGCGCGAAGACTGGACGTACGCGCAACTCTGTCAGGCCGTCATGCAGGTGAGCCCGAGTCATTCTGTGGCCGGCCAGTAACGGAGCCGAGCGCTTGAGTGGGCAGCCTGCCTCCCTGAAGCGTCAGGGAGATCGAAGTGAATAATCGTGGGCGCAAGTACCGAAGAGATGGATGGTGGGACCTGAGGTCCCGCTGCAAGATTGAATCGAGTGACGAGCTTGGTCTGGACATCAAAAACGTTCTACGAGAGCGAAATGGCGCTGCTTTCGGCGTCCACGCCGGAGTGTGGGCAAAATTCGCTTGACAGAGTACAACGTCGTTAGAGACAGGATGACAGAGTCGATCCCACGACCGATGAATGCTAAGATGTCCACAAAACTCACCTGAGACATTCCATCCTGGGAGATTCTCATGAGCGAATCGCTTGCCGACAAAAAATGCGTGCCCTGCCGCGGAGGAGTGCCGCCGCTCAAGGGCAAGGAATTAGAAGCACTTCACCGGAATGTTCCCGACTGGACAGTCACGAACGAGCATCACATTCGTCGCGAGTTCCGGTTTCCCGATTTCAAGCAGGCTCTGGATTTCGTGAATCGAGTCGGCGCCGTTGCCGAAGAGCAGGGCCATCATCCCGACATTCTGCTGGCATGGGGCAAAGTGGACATCACTTTGTGGACGCACAAAATTGATGGCTTGACCGAAAGCGATTTCATCATGGCGGCGAAAATTGATCGCTTGAACAGGGGCTGATCGCGCGACCAAACACGCCAAATCGAAATCCGCAAGCGGAGCGTGCGAGAAAAGCGCACGTCCGGCAGATTACGAAGTGTGTGATCCCGCGGTCTGCGTGGCGGAGGAGCGAAGCGCCCACAACAGCAAGCCTGCCGGAACTAACATCAGAAGCCCGGTCCCGGTGGAGACCATTCGGGCAGAAACGCCGAAGTCCATAAAGCGGCCCGAGAGGTACCCGGTGCTGGCGAAGGTGAAGCTGGCCAGGCCCAAATCTGCCGAAAAGACGCGTCCGCGAAAACGGTCTTCGGTATGAAGCTGCAGCAACGTGGTCGAGAAGACCCAGACGGTCGAGCCCCCGGCATGAGCAAACATCGCGCAGGCTGCAGCCACCCAGACGCTTCGGCTGGCGCCCAGCACGCCATAGCCGACCGCGATCGCGAGATAACCGAAAAATATGCCGAGCCGCAACCGGTGATCGCTTTGCCCCGCCCAGCGAGCCGAGATCAAGGGTCCGAACAGAGCGCCGAGCCCGCGGCCTCCCAGCAGGATGCTCATGCCCAGCATGGCTCCTCCGGCCGCATCGATGCCGCGCCCGTGCACCGCAAACTCCCGCGCACCCATCACGGTGAAGATCACCCAACTGGGACCAACCATGAGCTCTCCGGCCTTGGCAAAGACGGCGGGCACCAGCTGGCGATGGTTGCGAATGTAGCGGATGCCCTCGAGTACGGGCGAGAAATCGACCAGATCGCGCGGCCGAAGCGGAGCGGCTGCCTCGGCGTGAGGCTCGGCAAAACGCATGCCGGCAATCAGCAGGGCGGAGACGAGAAACGAGAGCGCATTCAAAATGAAAACGGCATCGCGGCCAAGAAATGCCGCGACCACGCCTCCCACGGACGCTCCAATCAGCAGGTTCACGGACCAGGTTGCCGACGACAGCGTATTCGCGACCAGGACTTCGCCTGCAGAGGCAATGTTTGGAATGACCGCGGTGCGCGCCGGCTCAAAGAATGCGGCCATGCTGGTTTCCGCCAGCAGCAACGGGTAGACGAGCCACACCATGGAGCGGGAGCGGACCAGCAGCATGGAGAGCACGATGAAGATGCGAATCACGTCGGTCGCGATCATGACGTGGCGGCGCTTCAGCCGATCATTGACCACCCCGGCAGTCGGCCCCACGAGAGTTTGCGGCAACACCTGCAAAACCAGCGCCAGGGCAACCGAACTGGCGTGCCCGGTCAACTGCAGCAGCAGCGTGTAGATCGACAGGGTGTAAAACCAGTCCCCGATTTCACTGACAATCTGGGCGAGCCAGAGCCGCCGGAAATTAGGATTGGCTCTGATCAGCCGCCCGTAAGAACTCAGCGAAATCGGGGCTGCGATCAGCTCTGGTTGCAGTTCCATATCGAACGGATAGAGTAATCGGTTCCGGAGCGCTGGTAAAATGCATGTCCGAGGCTGGAACTCAAGCTGCCTCAATGGTTTGAGAGGATTGGCCTCTGGCCCCAGCCTCCAAAGGCAGAACTTGCGCTTTTATGGTCAAAGCTTTGCATACGGCACAGGTCTATTGGGTTGTTGAAGTGTTTGCTAATAGGCGTTTTTTTCAATCGTTTACACATATATTTATGATGTGAAACTTCCGCATGTAGCGGCCCCCTACGTGCTCTGTTTTAAGCAGTCAAGCCATATATAGACTCAGGAGAACAATGTCGATGCGCGCCCTGAAGATGTGTTTACTGCTGTTGCCCTTAACCCTGATCGCCGCTCTGCCCGCTTCGGCAGACACTTGCAATGCTTTCTCTACCCACACTTGCGAAAAGAATAGTAACAACGTGAAATTCGTCGGGACCGGAGTCAACACCAGCCTTCCCGATACCGTTCTGTTGGGCAGCAACAGCTTCACGATCAACGTAACTGGCCACAAGTTCGCCGCCGGCGATGATCTGGTCATCATTGCCGCTGCACCGAACGGCCTCACCGGGACCTTGAATGGCATGTCGTTCACGATGGGAACCTCGTCCATCCTTGAAGGCGGTTCGTCCGGCGCCATCGCGGGAACCTGGAGTGGTCTGGGAATCACTGCCGGAAACGTGCAATACGGCTATGTAAACCTGGGATCCTTCAGCGACGTGCCGATCTCGGTTACGTCGAGCGGCCTGGGCTATGGAACGATTCTCTATGGCGAGGTCGTCAATTCGTGTGGCCAGATTGTTGCCGTCACCGCCAACTCTGAAGCTGGCGTGAATACCACGACTACCACCACGACTCCGGAGCCGGCGTCCCTGACGCTGCTCGGAACGGGACTCGCGGGCCTGGCTGGTCTGGTTCGCCGCAAGATGGCGAAGAGCTAACGCCCGAAAAGGTTAACCTCGACTAAAAATACTGAAACTCCGGAGCGCCGCTCCGGGGTTTTTCTTTGGCAGAAAAATGTAGTGGTGCAGTTTAAAAGATTTGTATCAGGGCATCGCGTCAGCGATGCCGCAACATCGGAAAATTCGAGCGGCTTAGGCCGCGCTGGCAGCGGCTAAAAGCCGATCATTTGCTCGCGCTTTGGCATGCCTGAAGGCATGCCCTGATACAAACCCTTTCAAATGCACCACTACCCAGAAAAATGTCTGATTGAACTTCCACCGCAGGGCTCAAACATCCAGCTTGCGCTTGAGGTCGTCGGCGATCTGCTTGCCATGGAAGCGTCCGTTCTCGATGAAAATTTCATTCGTCCGTGAACCCGCCACGATGACGCCGGCAACGTAAATTCCACGGACGTTGCTTTCCAGCGAGACCGGATCGCAAACCGGCCGGCATTGCTGATCGGAGAGTTCGATTCCCATGCTCCGCAGAAAATCATAGTCGGGATGGTAGCCAATCAGGGCCAGCACGAAGTCGTTTTTCACGCGCACCGGGCCGCGCGGAGTCCGTATGACCACGTGGTCGATTCCGATTTCCTGCACGGAACTGTTGAAGTAGGCCTCAATCTCCCCATTCTTGATGCGGTTCTCCATGTCTGGCCTGATCCAGTACTTCACGTGATGATGCAGCTGGGCCTCGCGATGGACCAGCGTGACCCGGGCTCCATGCCGCCATAAATCGAGCGATGCGATGGCAGCCGAGTTCTTGCCGCCGATCACCAGTACGTCTGCGTCGTAATAGGGATGAGGCTCGCCGTAGTAATGCGAGACCTTGGGCAGATCTTCGCCCGGAATGTTGAGCTGGTTTGCCAGATCGTAATAGCCGGTCGAGACTATGACTTTCTTCGTGCGGTAGTCGCGGGGGCGTCCGGCTCGATCGGTCGCCGTAATGCTGAAGTTCTTGTCCTCGCCCATCACGGTCTTCACCCACTCGTATTGCCGAACGTCCAGATGGTAGTGCTCGGCAACTTTGCGGTAGTACTCCAGCGCTTCCTCCCGCGTTGGCTTCTGCAGCGCAGTGGTGAACGGGATGTCGCCAATCTCAAGCAACTCCGGAGTGGTGAAGAAGACCATGTTGGCCGGGTAGTGAAACAGGGAGTTCACCAGGCATCCCTTATCGAGAACCACGACTTTGAGGCCGATCTTTTGCGCTTCGATGGCGCAGGCGAGGCCCGTGGGTCCGGCTCCGATTACCAGCACGTCCGTATTCATTTCCGGGCGGGGAATGGCCTTCGCTTTGGGCAGGGTATCGACGCGTTCGGCAGTGAGGAAATCAGGCATGAAATTCAAGGCAGAGTCACTCGAGGCTAACGGGGGTTCGAGCGGAACTCGGAAACCGTTGATTCTAGCATGCGCGGCAGTCGGCTCTTCATGACCGCAGCAGCGCTGCAATGTAGCGCCGGCGTCCCGCCGGCTGTACGGAGCGCATCTTGCGCTCCGGGCGCAGGCGCTTGCGCACAGTCGGGCTCGCCTTCCCGCGCTATAATCTCCAGTTGCACTTATCCTTCCGCTCGCATCAGGAGCCTTCATGTCTACTCTTACCGAACCTGCCACGCAGACCCGCATTGAATCCGACAGCATGGGAAAAATCGAAGTCCCCGCGAATGTGTACTGGGGAGCCCAGACGCAGCGCTCGCTGCTGCATTTCAACATCGGCTGCGACACTATGCCGCCGGAGCTGATCCGCGCCTTTGGAACGCTGAAGAAGGCGTGCGCGCTGGTGAACCAGGATCTGGGAAAACTTCCTGCCGAGAAGGCCAAGCTGATCGTGCAAGCTGCCGACGAAGTCATTGCCGGAAAGCTGAACGATCAGTTTCCGCTGCGTATCTGGCAGACCGGTAGCGGCACGCAGACCAACATGAATGTGAATGAAGTCATCTCGAACCGCGCCATCGAGATGGCCGGCGGCGAGATGGGGTCGAAGAAGCCGATTCATCCCAACGATCATGTGAACATGTCGCAGTCGTCGAACGATACGTTTCCGGCGGCGATGCACATTGCCGCGGCAGACCGCGTGAAGAATGCGCTGATTCCGGCCGTCAAGACTGTCCGCGATGCCATTGCGGCCAAGGCAAAACAATTCGACAGCATTGTGAAAATCGGCCGAACGCACTTGCAGGATGCCGTACCCTTGACCGTCGGGCAGGAGTTTGGCGGCTGGGCCAGCTTGCTGGAGCGCGACATTCATCGCCTGGAGCAGGTGCTTGAAGGTCTTTACGATCTGGCCATCGGCGGGACGGCGGTTGGGACACGGGCTGAACACGCATCCGGAGTTCGCCGAGCGCGCCGCAAAAAAGATCGCGGAACTCACCGGACTTCCCTTCCGCTCGCATGGCAACAAATTCGCAGCCCTGTCCGCCCACGATGAAATCGTGTTCGCGCAGGGGGCGATGGAGACGCTGGCCGCGTCGTTCATGAAAATTTCCAACGACATTCGCTGGCTGGCGTCTGGCCCGCGCTGCGGATTAGGAGAGTTGTCCATTCCCGAGAACGAGCCCGGGTCGTCGATCATGCCGGGCAAAGTGAACCCGACGCAGTGCGAGGCCATGACCATGGTCTGCGTGCAGGTTCATGGAGCCGCGGCCGCAGTCGGATTTGCCGGATCGCAGGGCAATTTCGAGCTGAATGTCTACAAGCCGGTGATCATCTACAACTTCCTGCACTCGGTCACGCTGATCACGGATGCCTGCCACGGCTACGTCGAGTACATGATCAAAGGCATCGAAGTCGATCGCGCCAAGGTGGACTGGTACGTCAAGAATTCGCTCATGCTGGTGACGGCGTTGGCGCCCAAGGTCGGATACGACAAAGCGGCACAGATCGCCCACACCGCGCATGTGGATCACTCCAGCCTGCGCGAGGCGGCGCTGAAGCTCGGATATCTTACGGGCGAGGAATTCGATCAGCTGGTCAAGCCGGAGAGGATGACGCATCCGTAAGAACTGAACGCCCCCAGTTTCGCCCCTTCCCGCACGGGGTCATCCCGAAGCGCCGCGTTTTCTCCAGCGGCGCAAGGGATCTCAGGCGCAGCTACTCTAGTAAACTTAGCCGAAAGACGGAGCGAGGTCTACACCACTACAGCGTCTGATCCAAGTGAGATCCCTCGGCCCGCTGGAGAAAACGCGGGCGCGTCGGGATGACGCAGCCAGCAGGAACGGTGGAACCTCGCGCACGCCGACGCGGATTGCCAGGAACGTGGAGCCCCATACGAAGTAAATGATGGCGAAGGCGAGCAGTACTTTCCAGGTTGGAGGGCGCGTCATGGTTTCCATCGGACGAACTCCTGGCCAGACGCGGGCAGCAGTGCCCGCGCCACAGTCGCTGATGTCGATTAGATCACCGGACTCCGTCGAAGACCCAGAACTGCCTCATCAAATGTTTTTATAGGGCGATAAACGAGAGCTACTTCTTGAGCAGGCTGGTATGGCTGGCGACGCACTGCCACTTGCCGAGATCGAAAAACCAGGTATCGGTGAAGCGTCCGACGTGGTCGTAGGGCTTGCCATGGTACGTTCCCTGCGTGCGATAAACGCCGGTAATCACGGCCATGTTGCCGAAGAAATTCATTTTGACGTCCTGAATATTCGCCAGCGTTGGCTTGAAGAGCGGGTCTTTGATATCGGCGAGGAATCTCTGCTTATCACTGACTTCGCCGTCCCACTCGGTGTTGACGAAGCGGCTTGAGACCAAAGCATCAAGGGCAGACGAATCCCGGTTCACCTGGGCTTCGTTCCATAGGCGCTCCAGAACCAGAAGTTTGCTTTCCCGAGGATCTGCCTGTTGGGCGGCCATCCCGACGGAGGCAAGGACCAGGAAACAGCAGATGATGCGGATCATGCCCGTACACGCTCGCCAGCATCCCCACGTGAGGCGAACGTCTGCTGACAATAACAATTGCGACTGGGATTGAGCTACCGAATTGCGCTCGGCAAAGTTACGAACGTCACGGGCGAAAACATCCTTGTTCGCCGACGGTTGCAACGCTGGGCCGCAAAGACGCGCCAGAGCCCGTTTCCAGCGCCAGTTAATACGCCCAGCGCAACAGGGTCGCACCCACGGTGAAGCCGGCTCCGACGGAGGCCAGCAAGACTAGGCTTCCCTTCCTCAGCTTTCCTTCCTCGATCGCCGTATTCATGGCTAGGGGGATGGTTCCCGCCGTGGTATTGCCGTAGCGATCGATGTTGACAACGATGCTTTCCGGCTTCAGACCCAGGCGGTCGGCGGTGGCGTTGATGATGCGCAGATTGGCCTGATGAGGAATAAAGACGTCGATGTCGGATCCTTTCAGCCCGTTACGCTCGAGAAGCTTCAGGCACAACTCGGTCTGCTTGCGCACGGCGAACTTGAACACCTGCTGACCGTCCTGGTGGACGTAGTGCATGCGCTTGGCAATGGTTTCTTTGCTGGTGGGATGCAGACTGCCTCCGCCCGGCATGTAAAGATACTGACCGCCCGAGCCATCCACTTCGTGAATAAAGTCGATGAGGCCCTCGGAATCGTTTTCCGCGGGCTCGAGGATGGCAGCGCCGGCGCCATCTCCGAAAATGACGCAGGTGGCGCGATCGGTGTAATCGATGATCGAAGACATCACATCCGCGCCAATCGCAAGCACGCGGCGATGCGCACCGCTGGCAATAAATTGCGCGCCTACCTGCACCGAGTAGAGAAAGGCCGAGCAAGCGGCCGACAGATCGAATCCCCAGGCTCCCCTGGCGCCCAGCTTCTCCTGCACCACGCAGGCGGTCGAGGGGAAAAACATATCGGGCGTGACCGTGCCCACGATGATGGCTTCGATGTCGCTGGGATTCAGGCCGCGCAGTGCCAGAGCTTTCCGCGAAGCTTCGACGGCCAGATCACTGGTAGGCACGCCTTTCTCGACGACGTGGCGCTCGCGGATGCCCGACGCGAGCCATGATCCATTCGTTGTTTGTGTCGACCATTCGTTCCAGGTCGGCATTGGTGAGAAGACGGGGCGGAACGTACGTGCCCAGGGCGCTGATTTTGGCGCGGATCGGTTTGGTCAATGAGAACCCCTGAAAATGATGTCAATATTTTGAAGGATCGTCGGAAGAAAGTCTAACCGCCGGCAACTCGTAGCGCCGGCATCTTGCCGGCTGTCGCGAGGGCGTCTCGCCCGCGCATGCGAGGGCAGGATGCCCTCGCGACAGCCGCCGAGACGGCGGCGCTACCTAAAACCCTAATACCCCCAGCGAATCAGCGATGCTCCCGAAGTAAAACCCGCACCCACGGCGGCGATCAGCAGCAGGTCTCCCTTTTTCAACTTGCCCTCGTCGAGCGCGGTTCGCATGGCGATGGGGATCGTCCCCGCCGTCGTGTTGCCGTAACGGTCGATATTGATGACAACCTTTTCCATGGGCATGCCCAGACGGTCGGCCGTGGCGGTGATGATGCGGCGATTGGCCTGGTGGGCGATGAAGCAATCGACATCCTTGCCTGTGAGTTGGTTCTTCTCCAGGATGCGCTCGGTCATCTCCGCCATCTTCTTCACGGCATACTTGAACACGTTTTTGCCATCCTGATGGATGTAGTGCATTTTCTGATCGACCGTCTCATGGGTGGCCGGGTTCAGGCTGCCTCCACCGGGCATGTACAGAAACTGTCCGCCCACCCCTTCGATCTGGGCCACATGGTCAATGATGCCGGTGCCATCTTCGGAAGGTTCGAGCAGAACGGCGCCCGCTCCATCCCCGAAGATGATGCATACCGCGCGGTCGGTGTAGTCGGTCATGGCGGAGTTTTTATCGGACCCGATCACCAGCACCTTTTTGTACTGGCCGGATTCGACGAATTTCACGCCCGCGTTGAGGGCATAGAGAAAACCGGAGCAACCGGCGGAGACGTCGAAGCCCCAGGTATTTTCGATGCCGAGCTTGTGCTGAACCAGACAGGCGGTTGAGGGATACATCATGTCAGGGGTCACCGTGCCCACGATGATGAGGTCCACTTCCTGCAGATCGAAGGGATGCGATTCCAGAAGGTTCTTTACCGCGGCCACCGCCATGTCGCTGGCGGCCACTCCCTTGTCGGCGATGTGGCGCTCGCGGATTCCGACGCGTTCGAGGATCCATTCGTTGGTCGTGTCGACCATTTTTTCCAGCTCAGCATTGCTGAGCACGCGCGGAGGCAAATAAGTGCCAAGCGCGCTGATTTTGGCGCGGAGAGGATTGGTCAATGAGGGCTCCTGAAAAGAGGAAACCCAGTATTTTGAAGGATTGCAGCCAGAATGTCTAACCGAATCCCTTACCTGATCGCGCCAACTGAGGGCGAAGCACACGTCTCACGCCGCGGCGCGCTCCTTTTCGTGCTCCATCCACTCACGAATGAAATTTGGGCAGGAGACCAGGCCAAATTTCCGCTTCTCGCCGTCCATCAGATAAAACAGCGCAACGCGATCCAATTCCTCAAGATTCGCCAGGCTAAGGAGGGGCCACAAGCGGCATTCGCTCGCGGACTGGACCAACTGATCGAGATAAGACAGATGTCCGCAAAACAACTTTCCGGAGACTCGAATCGTGACATGGGCGGAATTATTGCGAATATTCATGATTTCCCTCGGGCGCCATGATTGGGGTTGCCGCGCCCTACTCCCAATGGATGCTCAGGAAAGCGTTTCTTGCGAAAAGAGTGGTAAACGAGGTGTAAATTTCCGTAATCAGAGGTGTCAGAACCACGGAACGCTGGCGCGGAAACAATAAAGTCAGGCACCGGGAACTCACTGCACACGCAAGAGCCCGTTACCGTTGCTTCCTTCCGGACCTGGCGGGGTTGGCGAGAGTACGTCGCGTAAGACCGATGCCTGACCTGGATCATTCTAGCATCCCGATTTGATGGCTTTTAGCGGGTCGCGACCGAATTCGAACGCGGGAACGAATCGGTGTGCACTTTCTACTGGCCACTGACCACCACTACTGATGGTGTATGTGACTTTTGGTGCAAGAATTTACCGGCAAGGCCTTCCCTTCTGGTGGACGTTGGCGAACAATGTTGATTGAAGCCGAATTGCTGGGGCTTCACAGCTATCGATTCCGCCGCGCATGGCGCTTCCGTCTTCACAACTCGACGTTATTCCGCTGCGGCGAGCCATCGATCACTACTTCGAGCTTGCCCTGTATCTATTGGTCCTGACAGGCTTTGGGACGCTGGCCGGCACCGGTGGGCTCGATTTACCCTCGGTGGTCCTGGTGGGAGCGGCGCTGGCGGTCCGTGGCTACTTGTTGGCCAAGAAAAATCCATTTGTCATTTCGGAGAGTTGGACCACACCGCTGTCGCTGGCCTATTTCGCGTTTTTCGTCGTCGATTATTTCGCATTCTCCCGCGGCTTTCTGCCCGCGACCATTCACCTCGCATTATTTGGCGTGGTAGTGCGAATGTTCTCGTTACGGCGCGAGCGAGACCACATCACCCTCGCGATCCTGGCCTTCCTCATGGTGCTGGCCTCGGCGGTGCTGACTGTCGACAGCATCTTTCTGTTCGCCTTTGCAACGTTCATGCTGATGGCCGTTACCACGTTTGTGCTGATGGAAATGCGGCGCTCGGGACAGGACGCCAACATCGAGGCGCGGCATTCCAACGATCCGCAGGAACACCGGCACCTCGCCTTTGCGCTGGTCAGGATTGCCCCCGCTCTAATGATCATGATCCTGATGTGCGGCGCAGCCTTGTTTTTTGTGATGCCGCGCATGTCCGCCGGAAACCTGGGGGGGTATTCCTACGGCACGGATCTCTCCGCGGGCTTCAGCGATCACGTGCAATTGGGCCAGATTGGCGAGATTCAGCAGTCGAATTCCGTTGTCATGCACGTAAAAATCGACGGCGACAGCAGCGGACGCTATGACTTGCACTGGCGCGGAGTGGCGCTCGCGAATTTTGACGGGCACAGCTGGTCAAGCCCGCAGGAACAATCCTTGCTGCAACGGCAATCGGATAACAGCTTCGCTATACCCAGCCTGGATGCCGCGAGAATTCCCGGAGCGTCACGCGCGGAGCCGCCAAATCTGATCCATTATCGCGTCCTCATGGAGCCCATCGGCACCAACGTTTTCTTCCTTGCCCCCTGGGCGCGCAGCGTCAGCGGAGACTACCACGTGCTCGCAGCTGACAGCGGCGGGGCGATCTACGACTTCGATCCGCGCCGGGCCATCAGCCACTATGAGGCGATATCGGACATTGCAACTCCCTCGCCGGCCGAATTGCGAACGGCGGGGCGTGGTTATCCGGCGCTGATTCGCAACACTTATCTGTCCCTGCCCGCGCTCGATCCGCGAATCCGTCAACTGGCAGCACAGATTACAGCCCTCGCCGGCAACGATTACGACAAGGCGGCCCGCATCGAGCTGTATCTTAAAACGCGGTACGGCTACACTCTTGCGCTTCCCAGAACCGCGGAGACGGACCCCGTGGCGAATTTCCTTTTCGTGCGCCAACAGGGTCACTGCGAGTACTTCGCTTCCTCCATGGCCGTCATGTTGCGAACGCTCGGCATTCCCGCGCGCGTGGTCAATGGATTCCGCAGCGATGAGTTCAACGATCTGACTGGCAGTTATGTGGTGCGAGCTAAGGATGCCCATGCCTGGGTCGAGACGTACTTCCCGGGATACGGCTGGCAGACGTTTGATCCGACCCCTTCGGGCAATGGCACGGGCACACCTCATGGATGGGGTCGGCTAGCACTATACGTCGATGCCATGGCCTCGTTCTGGCGCGAGTGGATCATTAGCTATGACAGTTCGCATCAGTACGTTCTCGGTCAGGCCGCGGTGAATGGATCGCGTGGAGCATGGGAAAACGCCCGCCGCTGGGCCAGCAAACATTATTCGACCATGCTGCAGTGGGCGCGGCAGACTCAGGGTCGAGTGCAGCATTCACCCGGCCGCTGGGCAGTGCTCGGAGTCGGAATCGCTTTGGCCCTGGTTCTTCTCGGAAATATGGGCCGGTTGGTGCGGGCGATGTACGAGAAATGGCTCGCCGCGCATCCTGAGCACTCGCCCGAGCAATCCGCCGCCATGTGGTATCAGCGGATGGCGCGCGTTCTGGCGCGGCGCGGAATGAAAAAATCGAAGGCGCAGACTGCGCAGGAGTTCGTTCGAAACATCGAAGACGCTCGTCTTCGCCAGCCTGTGTCTCGCTTCACCGATGTGTACGAGTCGGCGCGCTTTGGAAACAGCTCTGAAGATGCGCGGCGCCTTGAGGAGTTGTATGAAGAAGTGGAAGCGGCTACGCGAGACCGGTAATTCCCTGGTGAATGCGCGCAGGTTCCACTTGCGGCTGAATGCTCAACCGCTTGAGATAGGCATCCACGCCGGCGGCCGCTTTACGACCCTCCGAAATCGCCCACACCACCAGCGACTGGCCTCGCCGCATATCGCCCGCCGCAAATATGCCCGGAAGCGACGACATATAGTTCTCGTCGGTAGCAACATTGCCGCGATGATCGAGTTGCACTCCTAATTGTTCAATCATCCCCTGGCGCACCGGACCGAGAAAACCCATGGCGATCAGCACGAGATCGGCATCCATGGTGAACTCGCTTCCGGCAATCGCTTCAAACTTCGGGGGAGGGCCAACCCTTACGGCGTGAAGTTGTTTGACGTTACCGCTGTCGTTACCGCTGAACTTGGTCGTCGCGATGCTCCAGTCGCGAACGCCTCCCTCTTCATGCGCCGCTTCGGTGCGCAGTTGCAGAGGCCAAAGAGGCCAAGGTGTGAGCGGAGAACGCTCTTCGGGAGGCTTGGGCATGATTTCGAACTGGTGAACCGAGAGCGGCTTCTGGCGGTGTACAGTGCCGAGACAATCCGCGCCTGTGTCTCCGCCCCCGATAATCACCACGCGCTTGCCTGTAGCCAGAATTTCTATCGCGGTGTCGATTGTGTCGCCCTGGCAGCGCTTGTTCTGCTGCGGAAGAAATTCCATCGCGAAGTGAATGCCCTTCAATTCGCGGCCCGGGATCTGCAGATCGCGCGGGTGCTCGGACCCTCCAGCCAGAACGATGGCATCGAATTCGCGGCGAAGGTCTTCCACCGGCACATTTCTGCCAACCTCCGCATTGGTTACAAACTTCACGCCCTCCGCCGACATCTGCTCGAGGCGGCGATCGATGATGTGCTTCTCCAGCTTAAATTCCGGAATCCCGTACCGCAGCAACCCACCGATTCGGTCTGCCTTTTCGTAAACGGTAACCGCGTGACCCGCGCGACAGAGTTGTTGTGCGGCAGCTAGTCCCGCGGGCCCGGAACCGACGATTGCGATCTTCTTTCCCGAGCGCGATTTCGCAGGCTGCGGCCCGATCCATCCCTCCAGAAACCCGCGTTCAACAATGTTTTTCTCGTTCTGCTTGATCGTCACCGGAGGCTGGTTGATGCCCAGCACGCAGGACGCCTCGCAGGGCGCGGGACATATCCGTCCAGTGAATTCCGGAAAATTATTGGTCGCATGCAACTGGCGTACGGCATCTTTCCAGCGGCCGTGATAGACCAGATCGTTCCAGTCAGGGACGAGGTTATTCACCGGGCATCCCGTCTGGCAGAATGGCACGCCGCAGTCCATGCAGCGTGCGCCTTGTTGGCGAAGCTGCTCTTCAGGAAAATCCTGGTAGATCTCAAACCAATCGTTCACGCGTTCCAGCACCGGCCGGCGCGGCGCCAACTCTCGCGAATAATCCATGAAGCCGGTGGTCTTACCCATGCTGCACCTGCTCTGCATTCGCCAGAACCGCTGCCGGTTCGCTGGGGATATAGGCATGCTCGCTGCGGCTCACACCCAGGACTCGCTTGAACTCGCGCGGGAAAACTTTGATGAACCGCGAGGCGGCTTCGTCCCAGTGGTCGAGAATCCATTGAGCGCGGCGACTGCCGGTGAGTTCCATGTGACGTGTGACGAGATCACGGACGCACTGAACATCTTGCGTCTCGACGAGCGGTTCGAGGTCGACAGAGTCCAGATTGCAGCGTTCCTGCGTAAAATCTCCGCGTTCGTCGAAGACATAGGCCAAGCCGCCACTCATGCCTGCGGCAAAATTCCGGCCGCAGGCGCCAAGGACCAGTACGAGCCCGTTGGTCATGTATTCACAACCGTGATCGCCTACGCCCTCCACGACCGCAGTCGATCCGGAATTACGCACGGCAAACCGTTCGCCAGCCACGCCGTTGAAGAAGGCTTCGCCACTAGTGGCGCCATAAAGAGCAACGTTGCCGATGATGATGTTTTCTTCGGCAGCGAAACTGGAGTCGCGAGGCGGATAGACGATAAGGCGTCCGCCCGACAGGCCCTTTCCAACGTAATCGTTGGCCTCGCCCTCAAGCGTGATGGTGATTCCTTTCGCGAGAAACGCTCCCAAACTTTGTCCGGCCGAGCCGCGCAAACGTATTCTCAGCGTATCGTCGGGCAGCCCGCTGGAGCCGTAGCGGCGCGCCACTTCTCCGCTCAGCATGGTTCCCACCGAGCGATGGACGTTGCGAACCGGCAAATTAATTTCGATCGGGCTCAGACTCAGCAGCGCATCGATCGAGTGCTCGACCAGTTGATGGTCAAGCGCGTGGTGCAGCCCATGGTCCTGAGGGTGAACGCATCGGCGAGCCACCCGCGACGGCACTGGCGGATCGTAGAGAATGGCGGAAAAATCCAGACCGCGCGCCTTCCAATGATCCACCGCTTCTTCCACTTGCAGCATGTCCACCCGGCCAACCATCTCGTCGACGGTGCGGAAACCGAGTTCCGCCATGTATTGCCGAACCTGCTCCGCGATGAAGAAGAAGAAATTGATGACGTGCTCGGGCTGCCCCTGGAACTGCTTGCGCAGCACGGGATCTTGCGTGGCAATGCCAACCGAACACGTGTTCAGATGGCACTTGCGCATCATGATGCATCCCATGGCGATGAGCGGAGTCGTAGCGAAGCCGAATTCTTCGGCGCCGAGCAGAGCGGCGATCACGACATCGCGCCCGGTCTGCAATTTGCCGTCGGTTTGGACCCGGATGCGGCTGCGCAAATCGTTCAGCAACAAAACCTGCTGCGTTTCGGCTAAGCCCAGCTCCCACGGAATGCCAGCGTGTTTGATGGAACTCAGCGGAGAAGCGCCGGTCCCGCCGGTGTCCCCGCTGATCAGCACGACGTCGGCGTGAGCTTTCGCCACGCCCGCGGCCACCGTACCCACGCCTACTTCGGCGACCAACTTCACCGCAATGCGCGCATTCGGATTTACATTCTTCAGGTCGTAAATGAGTTGCGCCAGATCTTCAATGGAATAAATGTCATGATGCGGCGGCGGAGAAATCAGTCCCACTCCGGGGATTGAGTGCCGCAAGCGCGCGATCACCGAGTCCACTTTATGTCCGGGCAGCTGGCCGCCCTCGCCCGGCTTGGCCCCTTGCGCCATTTTGATCTGCAGTTCATCGGCATTGACGAGATAGTTCGCCGTGACCCCGAAGCGGGCGGAGGCCACCTGCTTCACCGCGCTGCGTCGCAGATCGCCGTTGCCGTCGGGCTTGAAGCGCTCTTCGTCCTCTCCGCCCTCGCCCGTATTGGATTTGCCGCCGATGCGATTCATCGCAATCGCGAGAGTCTCGTGCGCTTCCTTGCTGATGGATCCAAATGACATGGCGCCGGTCGTGAAGCGCTTCACAATTTCCTTCGCCTGTTCGACTTCGTCAATCGGCGCCGGCTTGTCGCTCTTCTTCAGTTTCATCAGGCCGCGCAACGTGCACAGGTTCGCACTCTGCCGATCGATCAGATTCGTATATTCCTCGAAAGTTTTGAAGCTGTCCTGGCGCACCGCCTGCTGTAGCTTGCCGATCGTGTTCGGGTTGAGCAGATGGTATTCGCCGTTGACGCGCTGGTGATAATTTCCGCCCACTGCCAACTCGGTCTCAAACTCGGTCAGCGGACGGAAAGCGTACTCGTGCTTCAACTGCGCTTCTGCGGCGAGAACGCAAATCCCGATGCCTTCCAGGCGCGATGTTGTCCCGGTGAAATAGGCATCGATCAGATCCTTGTTGAGCCCGAGTGCCTCGAAGACCTGCGCTCCCTGATAGCTCTGCAGGGTCGAAATCCCCATTTTAGAAAATGTCTTCAGCAGGCCCTTCTTGATGGCTTTGAGAAAATGTTTGACCGCGACGTCAGGCGTCACGCCGTCGCCCAACTCGCCGCGCCAGGCAAGGTTCTCGACACTTTCGAGCGCCAGATAAGGATTGATCGCACTGGCTCCATATCCACTCAGCAGAGCGAAATGCATGACTTCGCGCGGCTCTCCGGATTCGGTGATCAGCGCCACCTGGGTTCGCGTCTCTTCGCGCACCAGCAGATTGTGAACCGCCGCCAAGGCCAGCAGGCATGGGATGGGAGCGTAGTCCTTGGTCACGCCGCGATCGGAAAGAATGAGAAGCGAGTAGCCAGCTTTCACAGCGAGCGACGCTCTTTGGCAGAGTTCATCGAGCGCGCGCTTCAGGCCCGCTTCCCCTTCACTCGCTCGAAAGAGCGCGGGAAGTGTGGTGGCCAGCAGATCACGATTCGAGACCCGGCGCAGCTTCTCCAGTTCGCGGTTGGTAAGCAGAGGATGCTCCAACTTGAGCATGTGGCAGTTTTCGGGCGTCTCCTCCAGAATGTTCCGCTCACTTCCGATGTAGCTGATGAGCGACATCACCATCTCTTCGCGAATCGGATCGATGGGAGGATTGGTCACCTGCGCGAAAAGCTGTTTGAAGTAATTGAACAGCGATTGCGGCTTGTCGGAAAGGCAGGCCAGCGGCGTGTCGGTGCCCATCGAGCCGACCGGTTCTTCGCCTTTGATCGCCATCGGCGCGAGAATCATGCGCAAGTCTTCGTCGCTGTATCCGAATGCACGCTGGCGGCGCAGAAGAGTCTCGGCGTCAGGAATGTGCATGCGCGTGGGCTCAGGCAGCTGGTCCATCGTGATTTGATTCTCTGCCACCCACTGGGCATAAGGCTGCTGGGAAGCGAGCTTCTGCTTGATCTCTTTGTCGGAGACGATGCGGCCTGCGACCGTATCGACCAGAAACATTTTTCCTGGCTGCAGGCGGCCCTTTTTCTTGATCTGCTCGGGAGCGATGTCGAGCACCCCAGCCTCGGAAGCCATCACCACCAGATCGTCGTGAGTCACCACGTAGCGTCCCGGCCGCAGCCCGTTGCGATCGAGCGTCGCGCCGATGACGCGTCCATCCGTGAAGGCGATGGCCGCCGGCCCATCCCAAGGCTCCATCAGGCAAGCGTGATACTCGTAGAAGGCGCGTTTCTCCGGCTTCATGCGCGGATTGCCTGCCCACTCTTCGGGAATCAGCATGGCCATGACATGTGGCAGGGAGCGTCCCGCCTGCAGGAGTAATTCCACGGCATTGTCGAAGTTGGCGGAATCGCTGCCGTCGGGCGCGATGATGGGATGCAGCTTCTGCAAGTTGTCGCCAAACAGCGGCGAACTCAGCAGCGACTGGCGAGCGTGCATCCAGTTCACATTTCCGCGGAGCGTATTGATCTCGCCATTGTGCGCGATATAACGGTAAGGATGTGCTCGCTGCCAACTGGGAAATGTATTAGTCGAGAAGCGCTGGTGCACCAGGCACAACGCGCTGATCACATCCGGATCGGACAGTTCACGGTAGAAGTTCGTGATCTGCGGTGCGAGAAGCAGCCCCTTGTAAACGATCGTGCGGCATGAGAGCGAGGGGATGTAGAACATTCCAGCGTCTTCGATGCCGGAGTCGCGGACTTCATTTTCCGCGCGCCTGCGCACAACGTAGAGCTTGCGCTCAAAGGCGTCCTCGTCCATCCCCGGCGGGCATGCGACAAAAATCTGTTGGATGTACGGCTGCGAAGCCCGTGCCACGCGGCCGATCGCTGAAGCATAGACGGGCGTGTCGCGCCAGCCCAGCACGGTCAACCCCTCTTCGCGTACGATCCGCTCCAGAATTCCCTCGCACTGCAGCCGGGGATGCTTCTCCACGGGCAGGAATGTCATTCCCGCCGCATAGGTTCCTGCGGCAGGCAAAGTGAAGCCCAGCTTTTCACAGTCGCGCGCAAAAAACTGATGAGGAATCTGGATCAGCACGCCGGCGCCGTCCCCGGTTTCTGGATCGCAGCCGCAGGCTCCACGATGCGCCAGATTCTCCAGAACCTGGATTCCCTGACGAATGATGTCGTGGCTTTTATGGCCGCCGATGCTGGCGACAAACCCGATGCCGCATGCGTCGTGCTCGTGCGCGGGATCGTAAAGTCCCTGGGCAGGAGGAAGGCCAGTATTCGGATTGAGACGGGTCGTCATGGACTTCGTCGGGTGAAGCGATTTCCTTTCGAAGGGCTCGATCTTAGGCCTGCATAGTTGAGCGACTGCCGTCGCACACTGCGACACAGGTGCAAATCTTCGTAGTTCATTTAATAGCGCTCGCGGGCCGGCAAAGTACAATGCAGAATTTCGATCCAAGCCATGCAAAATTCGGGGGCCGGGGAGGGCCTGGTCGTAACTCGGAATTAACCTCGAATTCAGCCGACTCCGTTATAATCTCGCTCACACCCAAATGGACTTCGATCAGCTCATCACGTTTCTGGAAGTTGCCCGGCAAGGCAGCTTTTCCCGCGCTGGAGAAAAGGTGTTCCGATCGCAGTCTGCGGTCAGCGCCCAGATTCGGCAACTGGAGCAGGAATATGGCGATCGCCTGCTCGATCGCTCGGGAAAAACCGTTAAGCTGACTCCCGCCGGCCAGGTCTTCTACGAATACGCCGAGCGCCTCAAGAGTCTGCGCGACGAATCTTTGATGGCTGTGGCCGATCATAGCGGCACTCCGCGCGGCACCTTGCGGGTGGGCGCGAATGAGGCGACGTGCCTGTATGTTTTGCCCGAGGTCTTCGCCGAATATTGCCGCCGCTATCCTCCGGTCCAGATCAGCATTTACCGGAATTTCAGCTACAAGATTGTGGAAAAACTTGAAAACGGCATGGTCGAAGTAGGCATTCTTACTTTGCCGATTCAGTCTCCGAGCCTAAAGATTCAGCCCATTTTCCGCGACAAGCTGCTGCTGATGGTAAGCCCCAAGAATCCGCTGGCCAAACACAAAGTTGTGCCCGTCAGCGAGATTGTGAAACATCCGCTGCTGTTCCCTAAGACCGGCCACACACGCCGGCTGCTGGATAAGTTGTTTCGCCCGTATAGCGCAGAACTGCAGGTACGCATGGAACTCCCCAGCATCGGAATGATCAAAAGCTTTGTGGCAGCGGATCTTGGCGTTTCGCTGATCAGCGCTTCGTTCGCGCGCGACGAAGTCGACGCCGGACGGGTGAAGCTGATCGACCTGGAGGATGCGGAACTCTATCGCGAGCTGGGACTCGCCTACCGCCGCGACCGAACCCTGTCTGTCGCGTCGACAGCCTTTGTAGGCCTGCTGCGTCAATTTGCCACTCAGATGAAAAAGAACGACGCGTAAGCGGCTCGAACGGAAATTTCGATACAGCATATCGCAATTTTCAATTTCCTTCGGACGCGATCCAGCGATATCGTTATCGTGTTGAACACCTATTTATGAGTTCCACGATCCAGAAGGCGACGCGAATTACATCGACAGGCACAGGCATGTCGACACGAATTACGTGTCTTCTGGAGGACGGGAACGGATGAAGTAAAGCACTCTTAGAGAATCACCCGAACCCACCGCCAGGAGCGATCTGGCGGTGGGTTTTTCTTTGCCCAAAATACGAAACGGAGCACAAGTTTATGAGCGAAGTAGGACAGCTAAGCAGATTCGACCGCACTGACGATCTCGTGGTGATGAAGTTCGGAGGCACCTCCGTGGAGGACGCTGCGGCCATTCGCCGCCTCACCGGAATTGTGCAGAGCCGGCGGAACGAACAGGCGGTGGTCGTCGTCAGCGCCCTGGCGAAGGTCACGGATCAACTGCTCGAGGCCGGTCGGGCCGCGGCCAGCGGGCACCTTGGATCTGCTCTGGCAACGGTTCGGAATACTTACGTCCGCCATGAGCAACTGGCGCAATCTCTGCTGGACGGGTCCGCTCACTCTGCGCTCGACCGCGAACTTCGCGGCGAGTTTCAGATCCTGGAGTCGCTCCTGCACCGCATCGCAGCCGCTCGCGCTCTCGATGCGAAGTTACAGGATCAACTGCTCGGCTTTGGCGAATGCTTTTCGAGCAAGCTGGTCACTGAAGCTCTGGTAGCTGCTGGACTCAGTGCGAGCCATGTTGACGCCCGTTCCAGCATCGTTACCGACGCGTGCCATGGACAGGCGTGCCCGGACTGGGAAGCGACCAACCAACGCGTTCAGCAGATCGTTGAGCCGCTGTTGTCGACCGACCGCATTCCGGTCTTCGGCGGATTCATTGCAGCCACCACCGATGGCGTCCCAACCACGCTGGGTCGTGGCGGATCCGATTTCACCGCTGCCATCCTGGGAGCCTCGCTGGGAGCGTCGCGGGTTGAAATTTGGACCGATGTGGACGGCGTGATGACTACGGATCCGAAGTTGTGTTCCGATGCCCGTGTGATCCGCAGGATGAGCTTCGACGAAGCAGCGGAACTGGCGCATTTCGGAGCAAAGGTGCTGCATCCGGCGACGCTGGCTCCGGCAATGCGCGAAAACATTCCCGTCTATGTGCTGAACTCGCGGCGTCCGCAGAACCAGGGCACGGAGATCACCGCGGATGCGAACCACGGCCACAAGGTGCGGGCCATCAGCGCGAAGCGCAACGTCGCTTCTGTAGAAATTGTTCCGCGTGGGAAGGTCGATTCTGATTTACTGGGCACGGTATTTTCGGCATTCGATCAGCACGCTTGTTCGGTCGACGTAATGGCAACCTCGCCCGGTCGCATCTCATTGCTGGTGGCTTCAACCGTGCCCTTGCCAGCAATAGCGGCTGATCTTCAAGGCATTGCTGATGTGAGCTGGGAGAATCACCAGGCGTTGATCTGTCTCGTAGGCGAGAACATTCGGCGACAGCCGGAGGTCGCCAGCCGGGTTTTTGCGGCCGTAGCGGATATGGATGTGCGCGTCTTTTGCCAGGGCGCTTCGGAGCGCACGATTTCGTTTCTGGTGGAAGAATCGAAGGCCGAGGAATCCGTGCGGAGACTGCACGCAGTCTTTTTCCCGAAGATTGAGCCGGCGCGAGACTGGGGCGGAATCTCGACCGCGTTCTGCCAGGCTGGGTAGCCCGCAGAGCGCGCCTGAGTGTATGTGGAGCGGGCACTCCTGCCCGCTCTGCTTGCGGCGGCAAGAGCTAGCGGGCAGGAGTGCCCGCTCCACATACGCGCACTATTCCACCCCATTCGGCATCGGTTCGATGACATGTAAACCACACTCTGTCTTGGCGAATCCCGGCCAACGCCCCGAGCGCGGATCTTCTCCTGCCCTGACCGCGCGGGTGCAATGTGTGCAACCAATACTGGGATAGTCCTGATTGTGCAATTCATTGTAGGGCACGTCGTGATCGTAAATGTAGCGCCACACCTGTTTCGACGTCCAATTGACAATCGGATTGACCTTCACCAGTCCAAACTTTGCATCCCACTCGACGCGATGGGCGCCAGAGCGGGCGGAAGTCTGGTCACGGCGAATGCTGGTAATCCACGCGCTCAGTTCTCCGAGTTTGCGGCGGAGCGGTTCGACCTTCCGCAGATTGCAGCAGGCATCGGGATCGCGAGTCCACAACGCTGCGCCCTGAGTGCGCTCCTGCCCTTCCGGCGAAAGCAGCGAAAATACCTTTTCGATGGTGATCCCATATTTTTCTTCGATCCGGTCCATCAGGTTGTAGGTTTCGGGAAACAGAAAGTCGGTATCGATGGTGAACAGGCGAAAGTCTTTGCGCAGGCGAGATGCCATGTCGATCAGCACCATGCCTTCCGCTCCAAATGCCGACGAAATCGCCACGCGATTGCCGAAAGTCTCAAAGGCCCATGTCAGCGTATGTTGCGGAGCCCAGCTTTCTGCTGCTTCTTGCACATCGGCGATTTGCAGCTGTGTGAAGCCCTGGAAGTTCTCTAAGACTTGATCTTTCACGCCAGCGCCTCCTCATCTCCCAGTCGCACCGCAACCGTATCGCTAACTATGCTGTCGTCGCCCACGAAGCTGGATGCGCCGAGGGCGTCGAGAACCGACGAATCAGCCAAACGCACGACTTCGCCCACAACCAAAAGCATCGGGGAATCCAGATGCGGCGCCTGGTCCAATTCGCCAACGTTGGTGCGGTGAACCCGCTGATGCGGAGTGGTCGCCCGCGAAATCAGCGCGCACGGAGTATCTTCCTCAAGGCCGGCGTTTCGCAGCTTTGACCCGATTTCAGAATAGTTTTGACCGGGCATGTAAATGACGAGAGTCGAGCCGCTGCCCGCGAGCTTTTCCCATTCCGCGGCTTTACTTCCGCTCGCTTGCTGCGCCGTGAGAAGCACGACGGCGGAAGACGTTCGGCGATGAGTCAATGGAATCTGTACCGCAGCGGCTGCACCGAGGGCGGAGGTTATGCCCGGAACAACTTCACAGGCAATGCCGGCCTTGCGCAGCGCTTCGATTTCCTCTCCCGCGCGTCCAAAGATCAAAGGGTCACCCGACTTCAGACGAATCACTTGCCAGCCCGATTCCGCCAACGCAATCATCAGGAAATTGATTTCTTCCTGCTGCACGCTTTTCCTGCCGCAACGTTTTCCCACATTGTGAAGCTGCGCCGTCGAAGGAATGCGGCTCAGGATTTCGGGCGAAACCAGTTCGTCGTAGAGTACAGCCTCAGCGCTTTGCAACAACCGCAGAGCCCGCACGGTAAGCAATTCCGGATCGCCCGGCCCCGCACCGACTAGATAGACTTTGCCGTTCATGCGCCTTCCCCTTTGCCCACGAGTTCCGGAAGCTCAGCCAAAGCCGCTTCCACCGCTTCCCTGCTGGCCAGCGAATGCAGCAGATCCAATTTTTGTTGCTTGTCGAGAGAGCTGGCTAAAATCAGTTTTCTGGTCGCGCCCAGTTCCGCGACCCACGCGGCGTATCCCGGACCAAACTGTTTCTCCAGCTGCTGCCTGATCTTTTGCGCCAGCGAGGGACTCTGCCCCGCTGTGGAAATGGCAATCTGCAAATCGCCGCGACGGACAACCGCTGGGTAGAAGAAGTCGCAAAGATCAGGAACATCCACCACGTTGCACAGCACGCCGCGAACTTGAGCCTCGTGATAAATGCGTTCATTCAACGTTCGCGATGACGTGGCCACGACTGCGAGAAACACATCACGCAGGTCATCAGCGGTGAAGGCGCGCAGTTCGAGATCAATTTTGCCGGCGCGCGCCCATTCGCGCACGGCCGGACTCGCCTGCAGCGCGACCACTCGCACCTGCGCTCCGGTTTCGAGCAGGCCCTCGATCTTGGGTTCGCCGACATGTCCGGCGCCCACCACCAGGCATCGCTTGCCTTTCAATTTCAGAAACATGGGAAATAGGCTAATCACCGATTCCTCCCGTGGATTGCGGCAGATTTTGAGGCAGATCACGAGCCACCGCCGGAACCATTTCCCCGGCAAGAAACTCGCGCAACTGTATGTCGCTGTGGCGCGCGAAGAAGCGGCGCAGATTCTCTCCGGCTTCGCGCTCGGCGAGATAGCGGCCCAGAAGCCGCTCCAGCGCGTCCGGAACCTCGGTCGCCGCGCAGCGGTAGCCCACAGGCCGCGCCGTTGCCTGATGTAATCCCAGGGCCCCGCCAACACAAAAGTAATAGGCATCGACGAGGCGGTCGTTGACCTTGATCTTCTTGCCCTCAATGCCAACATCGGCGATCCAGTGCTGGCCGCAACTGTTGGGGCATCCCGTAACATGCAACTTCAAATGTTGATCGAATCCGGGCAGACGCTCCTCGAGTTCCTCTACCAGCCAACGCGAGAAGCTTTTCGTTTCAGTGATGGCGAGCTTGCAGAACTCGGTGCCGCTGCAGGCAACAGTTCCGCGCGAGAACGATGAGCCGCCCGCCCGCAGGCCGATCGCATCCAGTTCCTTTGCCAGCGAATCCACGTTGATAGTGGGAACATTCACCACCAGCAGGTTCTGCATGCTGGTCGCGCGCAGTTCGCCGCCCGCGTACCGCTCGGCCAGATCTGCCGCGGAATGCATCTGGTCGGCCGTGATCCGGCCGCGCAGAACGACGGCTCCCACATACGAAAGGCCGGGCTGCTTTTGAGCGTGGATGCCCACATGGTCGCGGTAAACGTCATCCGGAGGATGCTCTTCAGCAGCGGGATCAAGCTTGAAGCCGATCCGGCTGTGCAGCTCGTCGAGAAAACGCTCGGCGGTCCATCCATGACGCAGGAAGAGGAATTTCAGACGGGCGCGTTCGCGATGTTCGCGCAAGACATCGGAATCACGAAACAGCTCGGCAATTCCTTTCAGGACCGGAAGCACCTGGTTCCAGCGCACGAAAGCGTTCAACCGCGCACCGAGATAAGGCTCCGTCGAGAGTCCACCGGCAACGCGGACAGAGAACCCAACTTCCGGCTTCGATCCCACGGTCCGGGTGATCGCAGTCAGGCCAATATCGTTAATTTCTGGATAGGAGCACCAGGAGCGGCATCCCGCAATCGAGATCTTGAATTTGCGCGGCAGGTTATAAAAATCGGAATTGCCCGCCAGCAGTTTCGAAGCTTCCAGCACCAGTGGCGATGCGTCGACGATCTCGCAGGCATCGACTCCGGCAACCGGGCAGCCCGTTACATTGCGAACGACATCGCCGCAAGCGCCTGTGGTATTCAGTCCAACCTGCCAAAGGCCTTCGAGAACGTCGGGCAGAGATTCGATCGTGACCCAGTGCAGTTGAATATTCTGACGAACCGTGAGGTCGGCAATTCCCTTGGCATAGCGGCGCGTCAGGTCGGCGATTGCGCGCAGCTGACCAGAGGACATCATGCCGTTGGGAATGCGGATGCGAACCATGAAGCGCTGCAAAGCCCGGCCTTCGCCGCCCTGGCCGCCCGTAACGCCGGCGCCGTCGCCCTGTGTGTAAACGCCCCACCAACGGAAGTAAGTGCCGATCCACTCCGCAGGGATCGACTGGAATCCTTCGCGAGCGAAGCGGCGGATCTCCTCAATGCCTTCCCAAGGATTCATGGACCGCTTCAGCCGCTCGACCCGCTGCGCTTTCGTTTCTTTCACCGTGTTCGTCATCGTCGCCATATGTTTTGGAAAATAAAAAACCCACCGCCAGATCGCTCTGGCGGTGGGTCGATGAGTGCCTGTATTAAGAAAAGATTCTTAGATCAGCAGCCTCCCCGCGCCGGAGCACACGCATGCACAACAACAACAAGTGCAACAACACACCGCGCGAAGATTGAGACTACCTGACATTGAGGCTCGATTCTATGCGGGCCCGCTCGCGCCCGTCAACTTACTTGCGTGTTGGTTTGGATTCAAACTTTGCATAAAAAGAATCAGAAATTTTGTTCATACCAGAAACTTCGACTCGGCTGATTGTAGAATCAGCAACTTAGACGTCCAAACAAATGTTTAATGATAATCTTTTCGTTGCTTACATCTTGCAACGACCCGAAAGGTACGCTGGCATGAAGCGCTCCGCTCCGTTCTCGGTCTTAGCAATTATCTTCATTTGTGCGCCGGTTGGGCCGTGTCAGAACCATCCTGCCATCAAAAGGCAGTTTCGTGGAATCCCGCAAACGGCAGCGGCGGGGCGGCTATGAACTCACCTCCAGTTCTCGGAGTAGATATTGGCGGGACCAAAGTTGCGGTCGGGATCGTAGATAGTAGCGGAACCATCCTGGCTCGGGGGCGCAAGCCCATGGTCGCGGACGCTGGCGAAGAGGCTGCGCTGGACGCGGTCACCGGCGCGATTGACTCCATGCTCGCCACGCCCGAAGGTCGAGGTGTGCGCAGCATCGGAATCTGCGCGCCCGGCCCTCTAGACCCGCGCGCTGGAATTGTCCTCAACCCTCCCAACCTTCCCTGTTGGCGGAATTTCCCGCTGGCCGATCGGATCAAAGCCAAATATCAGGTGCCGGTGAAGGTTGACAACGACGGCAACGCCGCCGCTCTAGCTGAGGAACGATGGGGTGCGGCGCGCGGCTTCCATTACGTTTTCTACGCAACCATCGGCACCGGCATCGGAGCCGGCTTTGTTCTCGATGGAGCTATCTATCATGGCAACACCGGATCCGCTGTTGAAGGCGGCCACATGACCATCGATTATCGTGGCCCGCGCTGCGGCTGCGGGAAACTCGGGTGCATCGAAATTCTGGCAGCCGGGCCGGCGATCGGCGTGCGGGCGCGCGCGAAACTTGCCGACCCGCGAACGCCGCATTCCGCGATTCTCGATCTTGCCGGAGGCGACATTCACGCGGTGACCAGCGAACTGGTGGGGCGAGCCTTCGCGGAGGACGATCCGGTAGCCCGCGAGATCCTGGAGGAAACGGTCGCCCTGCTTTCTGCCTGGCTTGGGAATATTGTGGACCTGCTCGATCCCGACGTTTTGGTGATCGGCGGCGGAGTGGCTGCCATGTTGAAGCCGTTTTTCGAGGACATCAAGCGCCAACTTCCCGATTGGTGCGTGAATCCTTTTGTCTCTGAGATTCCACTGTTCATGGCTCACTATGGAGCCGACGCGGGCATCGCCGGAGGCGCCGCTCTCTGCGCCGGCAAGCAGCCATAGCCGTGCCATAAGAATCCTAACCAAAGGACCAGAATGCTATTCCTACGACGCTTTTTCGAATACTCCGCCTACATCGCCTCTATTGTTCTCGTGACCGCTTTGGCCGCGTCGGCCGAAAACTTGCCGAAAGCTCCTCACTCTGAAGTTTTCACTCTCACTCCCGCGCCGGGATCGTTCACGGAACCCGCGATCGCAGTGAATCCGGCCAATCCGCAACAGGTCGTCGCGGTGTTTCAGGACAACGCGCATGCGGCTTATTCGCAGGATGCCGGTCACACGTGGCAGGTAGAAGACACCAGCCCCAAGAACTACAAAGTTTCCGGAGATGTGTCGGTGGCATTCGACAATCAGGGGCACGCCTTCGTCTGCTACATCGCGTTCGACAGGCTAGGGACATTCAACTATTGGGCGCACGGCGCGACGCGCAATGGCATCTTCATTCGCCGCTCGCTCGACGGCGGAAAAACATGGGAGCCCGATCACATCCCGGTCGCGGAGCAGCCGACCGCAGCTGGAATTCCGTTTGAAGACAAGCCGTACATTGTTGCCGACAATACCAAGAGCAAATACGCCGGCAATCTCTATATTGGCTGGACGCGCTGGCGATTAACCGATTCGCAGATGGTGCTGTCGCGCTCAACCGACGATGGAAAGACGTGGTCGAAGCCGGTCGAGATTGATGCACATCCCGGACTGCCGCGCGATGACAACGGCGCCGCGGAGGGCTTTGACGGCGCAGTCGCTCCCGACGGCACGCTCTACGCCATCTGGAGCCAGGACAACGACATTATGCTGACCTCGTCGCGCGACGGTGGGCAGAGGTTTTCGCGCGCGCGTTCCATCATTCATACAGCGCCGATCATGTTCGCCATCGACACGCTCGACCGAGCAAACGGCTTTCCGCAGATTGCCATCGATCCCAAAAGCAAGCACCTCTATGTGACTTGGAGCGATTACCGCAACGGAGACCTGGATGTGTTTCTTTCGAGTTCCAATGATAAAGGCAAGCATTGGACGTCTCCGGTGCGCGTCAACAATGATGCAATTCACGACGGCGCAGAACAATTCTTCCAATGGCTGGCTGTCGATCCGGTTGACAGTTCAGTGAACGTCGTCTTTTATGATCGCCGCCGCGATCCGCAGAATCGCAAACAAATCGTGGTGCTGGCGCGCTCCAGCGATGGCGGACGCAGCTTCAACAATTACGCCTGGACCGAGGATCCCTTCGAAGCGGGCGGCGTCTTTTTTGGCGACTACAGCGGACTGGCTGCCTTCGGTGGCCGGGTTTACGGCGTCTGGACCGAAAAGCCCGCACCGGCTTCAGCAGGCAATAAGGGGACAGAAACAAAAGAAAGCGATTCAAAGCCAAAACCGAAGGGTACAGTCGTCAAGGTGGGGGTCGCGGACTTCACGAACAAAGAAGCGGGCACTCCTTAGAAGGCTGGGCAACCTGTGGGTCGCCAAAATCCGCTTTCATTTCGGATGCAGGGAAAGCAAAATCACCAGATTCCAGAAGATGATTCCAGCATAGAAGATATTGACCACCCAGATTAACCGCCTTACTCCCATCGCAATCGCGATAGCGATCAGCTTGCTGATCACTAATCCGCGCAACCAGCCGAATGTAGCCGTAAAATGCGCGACCAGCGGGTTCGCCTCCATCGCGCCCAGGTGAAACGCGATCAGTGTCGTCGTCAAATCCAGAACCTGCAGGACCACAAAAGTCCACCGCGAATTGACGGACTTCTTCAATCCGGACTTCCACGGGCTCTGGAATTCCGTGAGCGACGGTTGTGAGGGAATCGATGCCATAGACAGGTTGTCAGTTTACACAGGAAAGTGATTCCTGCGAAGTTACCAATGTTTTTCCTCCGAATACATCCCAGCGACCCGGCCCGAAACGGCAAACTGCCTATCTGATGCAGCTTTGCCCGCAGACGTTACGATGGCCGCTGGATTTCTTTTCGGGAGCGTGCCGCCAGGAGGCCGATTTGCGCACTCTTTAGGGTTCCGGGGTAAGGCTATTCATTTCTGGCCGCCTGCTCAATCACGCCGCCAGCGGGTTGACCACCCTGACCGTCCCGTAACGCTGCTTCCCTGCCAGGTCCTCGGAGTAAAGCACCGCCGCTCCACATTGCTCGGCCGCTTGCAGGATGAGTGCATCCCAAAAGGAAGTTTTGTATCGCACTTCGATCTCAAGGGCCTGCAGCACCGCTTCGGGCGTGTTGACCACGATCTCCCAACTTAAATAGTCGCGGATTAGTCGACGGACCTCGTCCACCGAAACAGGATTGGCTACCTTACGTCGGAGGTTCAGGCAAAGTTCTTGCAACACCTGCGTACTCAATACGCCCTGGCCGCTGGTCCACAAGCGCTCGATCAGCTGCCGCGCCCGCTCGTGCTTGATGCCCTGGGAGCGATCATGCGCGTAAATCAGAATGTTAGTGTCGACAAAATATTTTTCGCTCATCGTCCTCGCAGCAGAACTCCCCGGCTGAACTTAGGAGAGAAATACCTGCTCCGTTCAGCGCTCATGAAGCTGGTCGCGCGAGCCCGGCGTCCACCGCAGATCCATTCCTTCGCGTAGCCGCGCCAGGGCGCGTCCGCGGGCGCGATGGTAAGCCTTGCGCTCGCGCACAATCTGCTCCAACCTCTCAGCCAGCATGGCGCTGATCGAGGTATCTTCTTCCGCCGCGAGCACCCGAACCTCTCGCAGCAGGTCGGCATCCAGTTTGAGCGTAATATTGGTCTTCATAGGAGCACGTATTTACGTGCAGCACAATTATACGTGCTCAACCGATCAACGGCAATGGCAGAATATTTGGACAAGGAGCCTCGTGCCACATGTCATCAGGACGTCCGTTTCTTGCGCCGAATCCTTGCCAGCATAGACCGCGATGCCGACCGTTACCGGCTCTGCTAAAATCGCCTCCATATGAGCTCCCAGCCTCCATTTACGGATGTTCCCGACGCGATTGAAGAGATGCGTGCCGGCCGGATGATCGTTATCGTCGACGACGAGGACCGCGAGAACGAGGGCGACCTCACGCTGGCCGCCGAAAAAGTTACCCCCGAAGCCATCAACTTCATGGCCAAGTACGGGCGCGGCCTGGTCTGCCTGGCCATGACGGAGGAGCGCCTCGAACATCTGAATATCGGTCCCATGACCGCCGAAAATACCTCGCAGTACGGCACCGCCTTCTGCGAAGCGATTGACGCCCGCCAGGGTGTGACGACGGGCATTTCAGCCTACGATCGTGCCCGCACGATTCAAGTTGCGATCGATCCCGCGACCAAGCCGAGTGACTTGGCGCGTCCCGGCCATGTCTTCCCTCTGCGCGCGCGCAAAGGCGGCGTGCTGGTACGCGCGGGACAGACCGAGGCTTCGGTCGATCTGGCGCGCTTGGCGGGAATGGTTCCCGCAGGCATCATCTGCGAAATCATGAAAGATGACGGCAGCATGGCGCGCGTGCCGGACCTGATCGAGTTCTGCCGCGAGCACAAAATGAAGATGCTCACTGTCGCGGAACTCATCCGCTACCGCATGGCGCACGAGCGCTACGTACATCGCGTGGGCGAGGCGCTGATCGACACGCGCTTTGGAGAATTCCGCCTGATCGCCTACTCCAGCGAAGTGGATGGGGGCGAGTCGCACGTCGCGCTGGTGCGCGGAGACATCGAGCATAGCTCGGTCCCGGTTCTGGTACGCATGCACGCCCATTGCTTAATGGGCGACGTCTTCGGCGCCACCGGCTGTGAGTGCCACGCCACGCTAGAAGGATCGCTACGACGCATCTCGCAGGAAGGCTTGGGCGCGTTGATCTATCTGCACCAGACTTCGCAAGGATTCTCCACCGAAAAAGTTGGCGACCGAATCGCCCTCAGCTTCCACGGCGGCCGCACGCTTCCTTCCTTATATGATGCGGAGAAACATATTCAGCGCGAGATCGGCATCGGGGCGCAGATTCTTTCGGACCTGAACCTGCGGCGCATCCGCCTGCTGACCAACCGGCCGAAGAAAGTAGCCGCGCTCGAAGGTTTTGGAATTGAGATCGTCGAGCAAGTGCCGGTTGAGCTTGGTGCGGGCAAGACTCGCACCCTCTAGCTCTTATCACTGCTACCCTGAGTCGCGGGTTCGCGTACTCTGTCATCCTGAGGCGCGGGTTTGCGCCGAAGGACCTCTGTACTCCCTCATGCTGGCAAAATGCATGGGTCCTTCGCTTCGCTCACGATGACAGACGCTGGATTAATCCGGTTGATGAAACAGGAATCCTGACGACGATCCGCTGCCGGCATTTCGCGGGCAGGAGTGCCCGCGCCACATTTTCTAGAACGGCTTGCGCACTACTACCTCGGCGTCACGAATAAAGAATTGCGCGGAGCAGCATTCCGAGCCGCAGATGACGGGCAGCAGGCCGTTGATCTGTTTGCGGGTAATCAGGCCTAGCATGCCGCAGGACGGACAGGACAGCACGGCCCAGTAGGGATCTTCCTTCTCTCCGATTTCGCCGGCATTTTCGAGCACAAAGACGGTACCAGGCTGCATCTGTTCCGGAATCCATTCGTTGAGGATGTCCAGTTCACCGACCATGTGTTCCTCCTTGCTTCTCTTCCGTTTGGTGCCGCGAACCGCAAAATTGTCCCTACGAAACTTTTCTAGCACGCCGGCGGTAATCGGGCGACGTTACTGAAGTATTTCCTTTGCCCGAAGTAACCCCCGCCTGCACCCGCCGCACCGCGTCGCTCAGGCATATGCCCAGAATCGGCTGGTCTGAATTCTTAAGGATGTCCACGATCTGCCGCGCCGAGGTCTCGAGATAAAGATGCTTGCCGTCGGTCAGCAGGTGATATTCGGAGTTGCGGTCGACCATCTCCGCCAGCCCTTTGCCGAATTCATGATCCAGAAACCGCATGACTTTGCGCACGCCCTGCAGTGAGAATCCTTTGCGCCGCAGTTCGCAAATCACGGCGACTTCGGTTAGATGCTGAATCGAATAAAGACGGCGATGCCCTTCCCGCTCAGGCTGGACCACGCCCCGTTCGTCCCACCACTGCAACTGCCGGGCAGTGATGCCGGTGAGCGCGATGACTTCCCGGGATGTGAAGCGATCCTGCATTTAACCTCAACATGTTCGAAACAAGTGCGGTGCAAAATGTTTCACACATTTTAGGCATGGGGGCCTGTGGATCAGATGAAGAAAAAGTAAGGGGTTAGTGACTAAGAGAGTTCCCCGTCAGGCTGGAGTTTCATCGGTGTGAATGAATGCGATCTCGGCAGTCTAGGCTGCGTCATTCTGAGCGGCTGTCATCCGAGCGGGTGTGTCATCCTGAGCGGAGTTTCGTCCGCAAAGCGGACGAAACGCAGTCGAAGGACCCCTATAGGAAAAATACCATCTGCCCTTCACGCGTTTCTCTGGTGGATTCGGTAAGGAGACGGTCGATATGCTGGTAGGGATCCTTCGACTGCGAGACCGATCGGCTTCGCCGACCGGTTTCTCCGCACAGGATGACATTGGAACGGGACGGGGCCAGCCGCTGCCGCCGCCGACGAAGTGGACTACTTCCAGCCGGTCGCCCTCACTCAGCGTGGTTTCCGCCCAACGATCGCGGGGAACGATGTCGCGATTTAGTTCCACCGCCACGCGGTCTTGCTTCATGCCGAGTTTCTCGACCAGGGCGGAGAGAGTGAAAGCAGGAGGGACGTCGACGAAATCGCGCTCTTCTCCATTGATATGCAGTTTCATTAAAGAGGTTAGAGGCGCGCGCTCGCGCCACAGGCAGATTGTACCGTGCGCGGCTTCTATTCGGCTTTGCGCAGGACGAACTTCCTCGTGGCGGTGCGTCCTTCGAAATTCGCCTGCACGAGGAGCGAGGAATCCGGCAGCGACGTTTCTTCTACCTCAATCTTGATCTCGGCTGCGCCGCCGGCATCGGCCACGGCCTGGGTGTAAAACGGGGCCGCGCCGGGACGCGCAAAACGAAAAACTAGGCGAGCACCCGACGCCGCCGCGCCTCCTTCGGTCACCTTCAACTGCATGGTCAAATTCCGCTCTGTGTGAACCGACTCGGCATTCAGCCATTGCACGTCCAACTCTTTTACCGCGGCCAAAGCCTCTGGTTCGGGGCGATCCAGAACGCTATCGAGCTTGCCCTCCCGGATCGCATCCAGGACCAAGCGGTGCTGCTCGCGAAGTTGATGCTCCTTTTGCGCGTCGCCGGACTGACCTTCGCTCGACTGGCTGGCGTACGATTTGGCCCGCTTGCCAATGCAGCGTCCGCGGACAAACACCTGGGTCTGGAGCAACAGTTCTCCCTCGCGCGCCTCGCTCTGCACGTGGTAGATGGTGTCGCCATGCTTCACGTCGGTATTGAAGCCAAAAATCATAAGGATTGAGCCATTGAGTCGTTGAGTGATTGAGGCATTGAACGGCGTAACCGCGACTTCACCGAACGGTGGTTGCAGATTTCAATCGCTCAATCGCCAAATCACACAATCGTAAATCGCTTCCTTTCGATTTCAAAAAAATCGCATTGCGTTCGCTTGACACTCTCGCGTGCAAGCCCATAACCTAGAATGTTTAAGCAATCACTTGGCGCGAATTATATATACCTCATCCTATGCCAGACAATTACTTCGCTCGCTACCTCCCCTTCCTGATCCATATGCTGATGGCCGGCGGCATTGCGGTTGCGATTGTCACACTTTCCTGGCTGATTGGGCAGCGTAAACCCACCCGCGCCAAGCTTTCTCCTTATGAATGCGGCATGACCCCGGTGGGTGACTCCCGCCAGCGTTTCTCGGTGAAGTTCTACTTGGTGGCCATGCTATTCATTCTGTTCGATGTGGAGGCGGTTTTCATCTATCCGTGGGCCGTAATCTTGCGGAAGCTGAAAGCGGACGGACAAGGCCATTTCGGCCTTTGGGAGATGCTGCTGTATATCGGCATTTTCCTGGTCGGATTCTTCTACGCGTGGAAAAAGGGCGTTCTGGACTGGGGCGAGACCTCCGCGAAACGGGGGAACTTCTAATGCCGCTGGTCCCCGCCGTCACAGATCTGGAAGAACTGAAGAATCATCCGGCATTGGCCCGCCTGCTTGGCTGGAACAAAGACGCCGTTGAGGGTGCAAAATTCGATCGCGACGAGATGACGATTCACATCGAGCGATCCGCCATCCGCGAAGCCTGTGCACTGTTGAAGGAAGATCCCGGCTGCCCTTTTAATTTCCTCTCCGACGTTACCTGCGTCGACTGGTACCCGGCGGAGCCACGGTTTGAGGTCGTCTACCATCTGCTGTCGATTCCTAATAAAGAGCGGGTACGCTTAAAGGTTCGCTTGAACAGTGCCAGTCCGGCAATCGAGTCCATCACTTCGGTCTGGCCGGGCGCCAACTATTTTGAGCGCGAGGTCTTCGATCTGTTTGGAGTGCGCTTCAACGGGCATCCTTACCTGCGGCGCATCTTGATGCCCGAGGACTGGGAAGGCCATCCTCTCCGCAAAGATTATCCGGTGGAGGGCTACCGCTGATCTCGAGACAACGATGGCACACCTGAATCCTACACCCGTGCTGGAGCCGGCACAGGATCGTACCATGATCCTGAATATGGGCCCGCAACACCCGTCGACCCACGGAGTGCTTCGCGTGATCCTCGAAATTGACGGCGAAACCGTGGTTCGCCTGATGCCGGATATTGGGTATCTGCACACCGGGATCGAGAAGACTTGCGAAGCCAAGTTCTACCAGCAGGTGGTGCCGCTCACCGACCGCATCGACTATCTGTGCCCGATGACCAACAACCTCTGCTACGTGCTGGCGGTGGAGAAGTTGTTGGGACTCGAGATTCCTCCGAAGGCGCAATGGCTGCGGGTGCTGCTCAACGAACTCACGCGCATCAACTCGCACCTGGTGTGGCTGGGCACGCACGCCATGGACATCGGCGCACTGACCGTCTTCTTATATTGCTTCCGCGAGCGCGAAGAAGTGCTGAAGATGTTCGAGATGATCAGCGGTCAGCGCATGATGACTTCGTACTTCCGCGTGGGCGGAGTCGCGCTGGAACCTCCGCTGGGATTCTTCGATCGGGTGCGCGATTTTGCCGGATATTTCCCGGAGAAAGTCGATGAGTACGAAAATCTGCTGACCGGCAACCCGATCTGGGGAATGCGGACCAAGGGTGTCGCCAGGATGACTGCGGAAGATGCGATTGCGCTGGGCGCGACCGGGCCGACCCTGCGGGGAAGCGGCGTGGATATCGATCTGCGGCGCGACATGCCGTACTCGAGCTACGAAAAGTTCCAGTTCAAAGTACCCGTTTCGCAGGAAGGCGACGTCTTCGCGCGATATATGTGCCGCGTGCAGGAACTGCGCGAGTCGATTGGAATCGTGCGGCAGGCGCTCGATGGCATGCCGGAAGGACCCGTCAAGGCCGACGCTCCAGGCATTGTGCTTCCCGACCGCGAAAAAATGAAGACGCAGATGGAATCGCTCATCTATCACTTTAAGATTATTACGGAAGGCTTTGCGGTTCCGGTGGGTGAGGTCTATCAGGCAGTCGAATCGCCGCGCGGCGAAATGGGCTACTACATCGTGAGCGATGGAACGGCCAAGCCGTATCGGGTGCACATGCGCTCGGCGTGCTTCGCGAACCTGCAAACGCTATCGAAGATGTGCGAAGGAAGACTGCTGGCAGACGTGGTCGCGGCGATCGGGAGCATCGATATCGTGCTGGGAGAGATCGACCGGTAGGGATTGAGCGATTGAGTGATCGGGTCATTGGGCGATTGCATTTTGAGGGACAGACCTGTGAGCAGTCAGCCAGAGCAGTTGCGGGATAGAACGAAAGCATTTGCCTTGCGTGTAATCCGACTTTACCGGTCGCTGCCGTACAAGACGGATACGCAGGTGTTGGGGAAACAGCTTTTGCGATGCGGTACATCAGTGGCTGCGAATTATCGTGCAGTATGCCGGGCACGGTCGAAGGCTGAGTTTGTAGCGAAGATGGGAATCGTAGTTGAGGAAGCGGACGAAGCGGTTCTGTGGCTGGAGCTGATGACCGATTCTGGCATGGTTTCGTTGGCAAAGACGGAGGCGCTACTGAAGGAAGCGAACGAAGTGACGGCGATTTTTGCGGCCTCGCAGCGCACCGCAAGGCATGCAGCATGATTTTTCAATCGCACAATCGCCCGATCACTCAATCACTCAATTTTCTATGAAATTCTCGGACGAATTCGAAACGCGCTTCGCGGAGATGGTTCCCGCATTATCCGACGAAACGCTCGGCGCTCGTCCCGACGCTGCTTTACGCCCAGGACGAGGTCGGCTTTCTGTCCGATGAGGTCATCGCCGAAATCGCGGCGCGCCTGGAACTGACCGTGCTCGAAGTGCACAACGTGATCAGCTACTACTCGATGCTGACCACCAAGCCGCGCGGCAAGTTTAACGTGCAGGTCTGCACCAACATCAGTTGTATGGTGCGCGGCGGCGAAGAACTCCTGCACCACTGCGCAAAAAAACTCGGCATCGGACACAAACAGACGACGCCCGATGGCATGTTTACGCTGGAAGAAGTGGAATGCATCGGCGCCTGCAGCTGGGCCCCGGCGGCGCAAGTGAATTACGACTTTCACGAGAACCTGACTACCGAAAAGATGGACAAGATTCTCGATGAGTACAAGAAGAAGGGAACGCAGTAAGAAAATTTTGCGATTGCGCGATTGCGTGATCGAACGATTGAAAAGCGCGTTTTCACTCACACGTTTTTTAATCACGCAATGACTGAATCGCAAAATCACTCAATTTCCATGGCTGACTTGGTTTCCCATCCCGATGAGGTGAAGGTCGTCTCCCGGCGCTTTGGCCAGGGTGCGACCAACATCGACCGCTACCTTGAGCTCGACGGCTACAAGGCCGTGCAGAAGGCACTCGCCATGGAACCGGACGCCATTATTAACGAGGTCAAAAATTCCGGCTTGCGCGGACGTGGCGGCGCGGGATTCTCCACTGGGATGAAGTGGTCGTTCGTGCCCAAGCAATCGGCCAAACCGAAATATGTTCTGTGCAACGGTGACGAAAGCGAGCCCGGCACCTGCAAAGATCGTCTGATCTTCGAGCACGATCCGCATTCGGTGATCGAGGGCGTGATGATCGCCGGGCTCTCCATCGGCGCAAAGAGCGGATACATCTACATTCGCGGCGAGTACCGCTATCTATCGATCATCATGCAGAAGGCGATCAAGGACGCCTATGCCAAGGGATTTCTGGGCAAGAATATCTTCGGCAGCGGACGCGACTTTGACGTGTACTGGCACGGAGGCGCGGGAGCTTACGAAGTCGGCGAAGAATCCGCGCTGATGGAGTCACTGGAAGGCAAGCGTGGCGTGCCGCGCATTCGGCCGCCCTTCCCGGCCGTGGTTGGGCTGTGGGGCGGTCCTACGATCATTAATAATGCTGAGACGCTGGCCAACGTGCCGCACATTATTTTGGGCGGCGCGGACTGGTACGCCAAGCTGGGCACTCCGAAAAACGGCGGCACGCGCCTGTTCTGCCTGAGCGGCAACATCGCCAAGCCCGGCGTTTACGAACTGCCCATGGGCTACAACCTGAAGAAGATGATCTACGAGGTCGGCGGTGGAATTCCCAATGGACGGAATCTGAAAGCGGTAGTTCCCGGTGGATCGTCTTGTCCTTGTCTGACTGCAGATGAAGTCGACGTCGCCATGGATTTCGATTCCGTCGCGAAGGCCGGATCGATGCTGGGATCCGGCGGCGTGGTCGTGATCGACGACGCGCAGTGCATCGTGAAGTTCGCCTTGCGGACGATGAAGTTCTACCAGCACGAAAGCTGCGGATGGTGCATTCCCTGCCGCGAAGGAACCGACTGGCTGAAGAAGACGCTGATTCGGTTCCATAACGGCGGCGGCATGAAGAAGGACATCGACAACATGCAGTACCTGGCAGAGAACATGCTGGGACGAACGTTCTGTCCGCTCGGGGATGCGGCCGCGATGCCGACCATCGCGTTCGTGAAAAAGTTCAGAAAAGAGTTCGAGGATCACCTGGACGGAAGGCCGTGCCCTTACGAAAAAGAAGGCGCGGCGGAACAACTGCCAGCGATGGCACATTAGAGGAATTGAGTCATTTGGCGATCGGGTGATTGAGCGATTGAAAATCTTGCAGGGTTGGATTCTTCAATCACTCAATGGCTCAATCGCCCAATCACCAAATCATTCATGGCTGATGTAACCCTCACTGTCGACGGCAAGAAATTCGCGGCTCCCGCGGGCACGCTGCTCATTGAAGCCTGCAAGACTGTGGGCATCGAAGTGCCCTCCTTCTGCTATTACCCCAACCTTTCTCTGCAGGGCGCTTGCCGCATGTGCCTGGTGAAAATCGAGAAGATGCCCAAGCTGCAGACCGCCTGTACCACGGTGGTCAGCGAGGGCATGACCGTCACCACCGACAGTCCGGAGATCAAGCAGGCGCGCAAGTCGATGCTCGAGATGCTGCTCGGCAACCATCCGCTGGATTGCCCGGTCTGCGATGCGGGCGGCGAATGCGAACTGCAGGACATGACATTCTCCTACGGCGCCGCCGAATCGAAATTCATGGAGGCCAAGAATCATAAGGAGGAGCAGCAATGGTCTCCGGTGGTGTTCTTCGACCGGCCGCGCTGCATTCTGTGTTACCGCTGCGTGCGCGTCTGCGGCGAGGGCATGGACGTATGGGCTCTCGGCGTGCAGAACCGCGGCGTCAGTTCGCTGATCGCTCCCAATAAAGAAGATCATCTGGAGTGCGAAGAGTGCGGCATGTGCATCGACATCTGCCCGGTCGGCGCGCTCACCTCGGGAGCCTATCGCTACAAAACGCGGCCGTGGGAGATGAAGCACGTCGGCACCGTGTGCACGCACTGCGGCGACGGCTGCAAGACAACGCTCGGCGTGCGGCGCTCCGACACGGGTATGGAGATCGTCCGCGGCGACAACCGCGACAAGAGCGGGACGAATGGAGACTTTCTCTGCATCAAGGGCCGCTACGCCTTCGATTTTGCGAATCATGAAGATCGCCTGACCCAGCCGCTGATTCGCAAGAACGGCAAGCTGACTCCTTCGACCTGGGAAGAAGCCTTCGAACTCATCGGAAAGAAATTTGCCGAAGTTCGCGATAAAGACGGCGGCCAGGCGATCGGCGTAATTGGCTCGACGCGCACGACCAATGAAGAAGCGTACCTGCTCTCGAAATTCGCCCGCACGGTGTTAAAGACTAACAACGTCGACCATCACCGCACGGCCGACTTCCCTGCCCTGGCTACGGCGTTGCGAGGCAAGCCGGACGCCACCGCCAGCATGGCTGACGTCTACAGCGCGCCGGCGATTCTGCTGATCGGCAACGATCCCACCGAGCAGCATCCGCTGCTGGCGTGGCAGATTCGCAATAATGTCCGCCTGCACCGCGCCAAGTTGCACGTCATCAACTCGGCTTCGATCAAACTACGGCGCCAGGCCACAACCTTTACCCAGATTCCAGCCGCAACTGAAGGCAAGCTGGCCGCATTTCTGGGCGGCGACGATGCTGCCGCCGATGCGCTCACTAGCCCGTCGGTAAGTAAAGACGCATGGCTGGCTCTGCGCGACAAACTTCGTGGCGAGCAGAATCTGATCATTATTTTCGGATCTGAAATCCGAGGCAACGACATCGCCAGCCTGGTTGCATTCGGATCCGGCATCGCAGGCGCTAAGTTCCTATGCCTGGGCGATTACTCGAACTCGCGCGGCGCGGCCGACATGGGTTTGTATCCCGACCTGCTGCCCGGCTATCACTCCACCGCGGGCAATACCGCGTTCCATCAAGAGTGGTCGGAGATGCCGCAGGCCGCGGGCCTTGACCTGCCGGGCATGATCGACGCCGCGAAAACCGGCAAGTTGAAGGCGCTCTACGTAGTCGGATCGAACCCGATCGGCCGGCTGAAGGTCGATCCCTTCGCCTTCTCGCATAGCTTCGTGGTGGTGCAGGATATGTTCCTCACCGAAACTGCAGTCATCGCCGATGTCGTTCTGCCGGCGGCGAACGCATACGAAAAATCTGGAACCGCTACCAACACCTGCGGCGACGTGCAACTCGTGAAGAAAGCCGGCGAAGTCTCCGGCACGAAGACTGATTTCGAAATGATGGTTCGCATTGCCGATGCCATGGGAGCCGATGTTCGTAAACTTGTTCCTTTCGGCGGCGGCGTGCGCGCGGACATGGGCCAGTCCCGCGGAGCGCAATCCGGAGAAGCGGATCGCCATTCCGTATGGCTTGAGATGCAAGGCCTCGAGCCCAAGCTGAGTCCGCTGGATCCGATGGCGATTCTCGACGAGATTCAGCGCCTGGTCCCCGGCTACGACGTATCGCGCATGAATCTACTCGCGGGAAACAGCGAACACACGTCTCTGGAAAAGAGCGGTCCGGGCGCATTGCAAAAAGGCGATCTGATTGTCCCGGCCAACGACGGTCTGTTCACTTCGGGCACGTTGGGACAGTATTCGCGCGCCTTGAAATCGGTAATGGAAAGTCACGAAGTTAAGCCGGCCGAGGTCGCGGCGGACTGAAGATTTTTGATTCGATGTAGCGATTTGAATTTGCTGTCCCGGTAAGAGAGGAAGCAGGACATTGCCAATCTGGCTTTATATCGTTTCATCTGTGATCAAGTCCGCGATCGTGCTGGGAGTTCTGCTCACGGCGGTCGCCTACACCGTGTGGCTCGAGCGCAAAGTCGTAGGGCATATGCAGAACCGCTGGGGACCCACGCGGGTGGGACCGTTCGGCTTGCTGCAGCCTGCCGCCGACGGCCTCAAATTCCTGTTCAAAGAAGACCTCACGCCGCCGCATGTGTACAAGCCGCTGTACATCGCGGCGCCCTTGATCGCGGTCATCTTCGCGTTAACCTCCATCGCGGTGATTCCGTTTGGCAACTCGATCACGATCGGCGGTTACGAAATCCCGCTCCAGATCACCGATGTGAATATCGGGCTGCTGATGATTCTCGGAATCACGTCGATCGGGGTGTATGGAGTGGCGCTCGCCGGATGGTCGTCGAACAATAAATATTCTTTGCTGGGCGGATTGCGGGCCAGCGCGCAGATGGTGAGCTACGAAATTTCGCTAGGGCTCTCGCTGGTCGGCGTGCTGATCATGTCGGGAAGCTTCAGCCTGCGCGCGATTGTCGATGCGCAGGGCGGACATTTCTGGGGATTTATCCCGCACTGGAACATCATTCCGCAATTCGTCGGCTTCTTCTGCTATTTGATGGCGGCCTATGCGGAGACGAATCGCATTCCGTTCGATCTGCCCGAGGCGGAAACCGAACTGGTCGCCGGCTATCACACCGAATACAGCGCCATGAAGTTTGCCATGTTCTTCATGGCCGAGTACGCAAACATGATTACGGTGGCTTGTCTTGCCACCCTGCTTTTCCTCGGCGGCTGGCACGGACCGATCACTTCGATCAGTTTTCTGCAGCCGATCATGCCCGTGTTCTGGTTTGTCGCGAAAATCTTTGCATTTCTCTTTCTGTATATCTGGGTGCGCGGGACGTTGCCGCGCTTCCGCTACGACCAATTGATGGCATTTGGATGGAAGTTCCTGCTGCCGCTGGCGCTGGTGAATCTGATCGGCACAGCGATCGCAGTAGCGTGGTGAGAAAAGAAGTGACCAGCGATCCGTGGTCAGTGAAGAGCCAAGAACTGATCCCTCGTCGCTAACCACTGACAACTGACAACTGACTTCATGAGCATTCATCTCATTCTGTTTCTGGCCTTTGGAGCCGTGGCCGTCGCAGGCGCAGTCAACCTGCTGGTGCAGCGCCATCCGATCAGCAGCGCGCTTTCGCTGATCGCCGTAATGGCGGCGCTGGCCGGCGAATACCTGCTGCTGGGTGCCGAGTTCGTTGCCGCGGTGCAAGTCATTGTCTATGCCGGCGCGATTATGGTGTTGTTCGTCTTCGTCATCATGCTGTTAAACGCCGGAGTTGAAGAAGAGACCAAAGGGAGTCGCGTCGCTCTCCTTCTTGGCATTCCGGGAATGCTGCTGGGAAGTGTGCTGATCGCATGGGTCGTCTTGCGCCATTCCAATACCGTGGCAGTTTCGGCTGGCGCTTTGCCCGGTGCGCCCAACACCATTGGCGAACTGCTGTTTCACGAGTTCCTCCTGCCCTTCGAGATCACTTCGATTCTGATCTTGATCGCGATCATGGGCGCGGTAGTGCTGGCCAGCAAGCCTCCTTCCGCTCCGGCAAAGAAAGTGAACGACTAATGGTGCCTCTCTCGTACTATCTCGTGCTCAGCGGAATCCTGTTCGCCTGCGGCGTAACTGGATTCCTGATCAAGCGCAACATCATCACCATATTCATGTCGATTGAGTTGATGCTCAACGGCGTGAATCTTTCCTTCGTAGCCTTCGCGGCACAGTGGCACGTGCTGGCCGGGCAAATTTTTGTCTTTTTCGTAATGGTCGTCGCCGCGGCTGAAACAGCGGTCGGACTGGCCATCATTATCTCCGTCTATCGAACGCGCGAAACCCTGAATATCGATCAGGTGAATTTGCTCAAACTATGACGTCATCTCTCAATCTCTGGCTGATTCCGGTTCTGCCTCTCGCGGGCGCCGCGATCAACGGCTTCCTGGGAAAGAAGTCGTCGCGAACCGCTGTCAGCGTCGTGGGCCTTTTCTTTTCTGGCGCGGCCTTCGCGTGGGCATTGACAGTCGCATTGCGCTTTTCCTCCGTCGCAATTCCCTACCAGGAATACGTTGCCCACTGGATCCGCTCGGGAGCCTTCAGCGCCGACTTCGCCTTGTATCTGGACCAACTCTCGCTGGTCATGCTGCTGGTCGTCACCGGAGTCGGATTTCTGATCCACATCTACTCCGTCGGCTACATGTGGGACGATCCCAGCTACTACCGCTTCTTCAGCTACCTGAATCTGTTCATGTTCTTCATGCTGACGCTGGTTCTGGCCAATAACTATCTGCTGATGTTCATCGGGTGGGAGGGAGTGGGCCTGGCGTCGTATCTGCTGATCGGGTTCTGGTTTACGAAAGATTCGGCGGCGTCGGCCGGCAAGAAAGCGTTCATCGTCAACCGCATCGGTGACTCCGGATTCCTGATCGGACTGTTCCTGATCATCCAGCACTTTGGCTCGCTGAACTTCACTCAAGTCTTCGACCAAGTCCGGCCCCTAGCACCAGAGACTGCCGGCGCGGAACTGCTCACTGCGATTGGCATTCTGCTGATGGTCGGAGCCTGCGGCAAGTCCGCGCAGATCCCGCTCTACGTCTGGCTTCCGGACGCGATGGAAGGTCCGACGCCAGTCTCGGCCCTGATCCACGCCGCGACCATGGTGACGGCGGGCGTGTACATGGTTTCGCGGTCGCACGTGATCTTCGAGCGGGCTCCGATTGCTCTGACGGTGGTCGCCATTATCGGGACGTTGACGGCTCTATTCGCTGCCACGATCGGCATCACGCAGACCGACATCAAAAAAGTTCTGGCCTACTCCACAGTTTCCCAGCTCGGCTACATGTTCATGGCTTGCGGCGTAGGAGCGTTCTCCGCGGGCATCTTCCACTTGATGACGCACGCGTTCTTCAAGGGCCTGCTCTTCCTGGCCGCCGGTTCGGTCATTCACGCCGTCGGCGGCGAGCAGGACATGCGGAAGATGGGCGGCCTGCGCTCTTACATTCCCTGGACGTTTGGGACGATGTTCATTGCCACGCTGGCCATCGCCGGAATTCCTCCCTTCGCGGGCTTCTGGAGTAAGGACGAAATCCTCTGGAAGGCCTTCTCGAGCGATCACGGGAGCTGGGTGTATTGGCTGATCGGTGTCATTACTGCCTTTATTACTTCGTTCTACATGTTCCGATTGCTGTTCATGACGTTTTTCGGCGACTATCACGGCGTTCGGGTGGATGACCACGGACGCGCCCACTCCGCCCACGGGCACGACGATCACGGTCACGGCGAGCCGCACGAGAGCCCCATGGTCATGCTGGTTCCGCTGATAATCCTCGCGCTGCTTTCGATCGTAGGCGGATTAGTCGGCATCGGAGACCGCTTCGATCATTTCCTGGCTCCGGTATTCGGACAAGCGGCAGAGGGAGCGGGCGAGGCCGCCAGCCACGCAACAGAATTGCTGCTGATGGCCGTTTCGGTGACGGTAGCAGTTCTCGGATTTCTCCTCGCGTACATGCTCTATGTCAGTAAGCCTTACTTGCCCGAAAAGATTGCCGATTCGCTCGGTACTTTCTACAACGCCGTCCTGAACAAGTACTACGTGGATGAGCTATATGCAAAGGTTTTCGTCAAGCCGCTGGTCGATGGATCGACCACCATTCTCTGGCAAGGGGTCGACCGCAAAGTCATCGACGATACGGTGAACAACGCCGCCGATGGTGCGCGGCATGTTTCCGACGAAGTCCGCCACATGCAGTCCGGAAATTTGCGCTCCTACGCGGGCTGGATTGCGGCCGGCGCCGCGGTGATCATCGCTTACATGGTGTGGATGGGGGTGGGACGATGAACTCCCTTGACCTCAACATCCTGACGCTGGTGACCTTCATCCCGCTCGCAGGCGCGCTGTTGCTCGTATTGTTTCCGCGCCGCGATCGCGACATCCGCATCTTCGCTCTCGTCATCTCGCTGCTCGCGTTTGTAGTTTCGCTGCATCTCCCGGTGCATTTCCATCGCGTGCAAACCGGATTTCAGTACGAGATCGACAAGCCCTGGATTTCAAGCCCCAATATTCATTACCACATGGGCATCGACGGCTTCTCCATGTGGCTGATCGTGCTAACCACGTTCCTCACGCCGCTGTGCGTGCTGATCTCGTGGAAGTCGGTGCACGATCGAGTCAAAGAATTCTTCATCCTGCTGCTGATTCTCGAAACCGCGCTCATCGGCGTCTTCACTTCTCTCGACCTGTTCCTCTTCTATTTCTTCTGGGAATCGACGCTGATCCCGATGGCGCTGCTGATCGGCATCTTCGGTCACGAGCGCAAAGTCTATGCGGCAGTGAAGTTTTTCATGTACACCATGATCGCCTCGGTCTTCATGCTGGCGGCGATTTTGTGGCTTTACGCACACACCCACAGCTTCGATTTCGTGACCATTCGTGACCTCATCGCGCATGGCGCCGTACCCAACTTCCCTGCCGCTGCACAGTGGCTGTTCCTCGGATTCTTCCTGGCCTTCGCCGTGAAGGTACCCCTGTTCCCGTTCCACACCTGGTTGCCGGACGCACACGTCGAGGCGCCGACCGCCGGATCCGTGCTGCTGGCTGGCGTTCTGCTGAAGATGGGCACCTACGGCATGCTGCGCTTCAACCTCGGTCTCTTCCCCGAGCAAGCCCGGCGGAACGCTTCCTGGATCATGATTCTCGCCTTGATCGGTATCATCTATGGCGCGCTGGTGGCCATGGTACAGCCCAACATGAAAAAGCTGATCGCCTACTCGTCGGTCAGCCATCTCGGCTTCGTGGTACTCGGCATCTTCAGTTTCACGCAGTCCGGACTGAACGGCGCGATGTTCGTCATGCTTGCGCATGGAGTCTCCACTGGCGCCCTGTTCATGCTGGCCGGCATTCTCCACGAACGCCGCCACACCTACGAGATCAGCGAATTCGGCGGCCTCGCATCTCCCATGCCTGTCTATGCCGCCTCCTATCTGTTTATCGTCCTGGCCTCGGTGGGACTGCCCTTGCTCAACGGATTCGTCGGCGAGTTTCTGGTGCTGAGCGGCGCGTTCCAGGACAAGCCGATCTATGGAATCCTCGCGGCTACCGGCGTGATCTGGAGCGCCTGCTATTTGCTGTGGATGTTCCAGCGCGTTTTCTACGGCAAGGTCACGCATCCGGTGAACAATTCCATGGCGGATCTCATCGGCTTTGAAAAAGCTGCCATCTGGCCTTGTGCTGTGGCCGCCTTGATCATGGGCATCGCTCCCATTCTCTGGCTGGGTGCGATCGATCCCGCCGTGCAGGCCGCCCTCAGCCCAGCAACACAAATGTTGAGCAAGGTGGTGGGACAATGACCACCCTCCTGGCGCAACTCCAACTCATTCCGCAAGGCGCAGATTACATCCGCATTCTGCCGGAACTGATTCTCTCCGCCTTCGGCATTCTGGTCATGCTGCTCGATCCGCTGGTGGATGAAGAGAAAAGCCAGAAGACCCTGGGCCTCATCGCCTTTGTTGGAACGGTCGCCGGTCTGATCGCGACCTGGTTCATGGCCCAATCTCCCGGTCTGGCTTTCTCGAACACGATCCGCATCGACAGCTTCAGTGTCTTCTTTACGTTCCTCGTGATCGCGATTGCCGCCGTGGTCATTCTCAGTTCGTTCGAATACATGGCCGTGCAACGGATCCGCGCCGGTGAATATTACGCGCTCATTCTTTTTGGCGTTGTCGGCATGGCAGTGATGTCATCCGCGATCGAACTGGTAATGATTTTCATCGGCTTGGAAATCTCCTCCATCTCGACGTACATCCTGGCGGGATTTCGCCGCAATGAAGCCTCCAGCAGCGAGTCCTCGTTGAAATATTTCCTGCTAGGCTCGTTTGCCACGGCTTTCTTCCTCTATGGCGTCGCACTCATGTTCGGCGCAACGGGATCGACCAACATCGACGTGATTGCGCAGAAACTGCCAGCGGGGCCGGTCGAGCTTCTGGTGTACGTCGCGATGTCGTTGATGTTCGTGGGCCTGGGATTTAAAGTTGCCGCCGCGCCCTTCCATGTCTGGACCCCTGACGTCTATGAAGGCGCTCCCGCTCCCGTTGTCGGATTCATGTCGACCGCGCCCAAGGCCGCGGCATTCGCCGTCCTGTTGCGCGTCGTCTTCGCCATCAATGCGCCCGGGCGCTTCTGGGTTCTCTGGGTCTTAGCGGCTCTTTCGATGACCTTGGGGAACGTCGGCGCTCTCGTCCAAACCAATATCAAGCGACTGCTCGCCTATTCTTCCATCGCGCACGCCGGATATCTGCTGGTGGCGTTCGCCATGACCTCGCCGCAGGACTCGGTTGCTGGAATCTCTGCAGCCATGTTCTACACCGCAGCCTACGCTGCCATGAACGTGGGCGCCTTCGCCGTGGTCAGCCACTTCGCCAATGCCGGCGAGCGCTATGTAACCCTGGAAGATTACGAAGGGCTAGGCAGGTCTTCCCCGCTGCTCGCCGCAACTTTGACTATCTTCCTGCTTTCGCTGATTGGTATTCCCCTGACCGGGGGATTCTTCGCGAAGTTTTATGTCTTCAGCGCTGCCATGAAGGCGAATCTGATTTGGCTGACCGTGATCGGCGTAATCAATAGCGCCGTCGGCGCTTATTATTACCTTCGCATCATCGTCGTAATGTACATGCGCGAGTCCCGCAAGCAGGTTCCCGTCTCACGCATTTCGTTTGGATTAGGAACTGCACTCGCGGTCAGCCTCCTGGCGACACTTTATCTCGGTCTTCTCCCCAACCGGGTACTCCAGACCGCCCAGCACTCCGCGCAAGATTTACTGCCTCGGCAATCCTCGCCGGTATCCAGCACGGCCCAAATCCCGCCTCCAGCGCCCCTTCCGCAGCCATAATTTTCCTGTGGAGAAACCTGGAGCTTCATTTGACAAGCCCCTTAGGCTGCGTGCATCATGTGTGCACCGAGTTTCAGCTCAGTTCTTCCCTCTAAAATGGAACTGAGTGTCGTGTGAAGGAGAGCACATGTCCAAACTGATTCGCAGGCTTTGGTTCGATGATGCGGGGCAAGACATCGCCGAGTATGCGGTGATGTTGGCAGTGATCCTGGTTCTGGTAGTGGGCACGGTGCGTTTGATCGGGTCAAACGCCAACAATGCATTTTCCAGCGTTGCCAGTTCGCTGCAGTAGGCCAAGCTCCCAGCATTTCGATGTGAAGCGCTATCGAGGTTAGAAACGTTTCCATTTGGTCGCACTATCTTATGACACGATTTACTTCAGGCCGAGCGTTTACCGCCTACTACCGATTTACCTGGGTAGCGGCTGCGGAGCAGCTTGGAGTAGGGTTCGGCCACTGACGGTCACCTAAACAACAAGCTGAGCCGCCAGCCGCGATCCGAGATCGCGGCTTTTGTTTTTACCACCGAACCCACGAGGAGAATCCAGCCATGATCGTCAACATGTCCGAGAAAGCTACCGAGCAGGAAATCAATCATGTGATCGAGCGCATTCGCGAGGCCGGCTACCAGCCGCACGTCACCCGCGGTACGGAGCGCACCATCGTAGCGGCGGTCGGGAGTGGACGGCGTCACGAGATCGAAGCGCTGCAAGTCGCGCCGGGAGTCGACAATGTGGTCGCCATCGCGCAGCCCTTCAAACTCGTCAGCCGGCAAGTGCGGCCGGAACGTTCCATCGTAAAGATCAACGGGGTTTCCATCGGCGGCCCTGACGTCGTCGTGATCGCCGGCCCCTGCTCCGTGGAGTCGCGCGAGCAACTCCTCGACACCGCGCATGCTGTCAAGAAGGCGGGAGCATCCATGCTGCGCGGCGGCGCCTACAAGCCCCGAACTTCTCCCTATGACTTTCAGGGTCTCGGCATCGAAGCCTTGAAGATTTTGCGCGAGGCCAAGCAGGAAACCGGCCTCCCGGTCGTAACGGAAGTCATGAGCACCGAAGACATCGACATCATTTGCGAGCACGTCGATATGCTGCAGGTCGGAGCGCGCAACATGCAGAACTTCGCCCTGCTACGCCGCCTGGCTACGGTCAATAAGCCCGTCCTGCTCAAACGCGGTCCCTCGGCCACGGTCAAAGAATGGCTCCTGGCCGCGGAGTATCTCCTTTCCGGCGGCAACCAACAGGTCGTGTTGTGTGAGCGGGGAATCAAGACTTTCGAAACCGAAATGCGCAACACTTTCGATCTGGCCGCCGTTGCCCTGGCGCGCGATCTCTCGCATCTGCCCGTGATCGCCGACCCCTCTCATGGAACCGGCAAGCAGAGCCTGATTGCCGCAGTTTCTCGAGCCGCCGTCGCTGTGGGCGCCGATGGCCTGATCATCGAGGTTCATCCCTGCCCGGAGCGCGCCCTGTCCGATGGTGCGCAGTCTCTCGATTTCGCCGGATTTTCCAAGGTCATGAAAGCCCTGACCGAACCGCTGCGCCAAACGGCCGGCTTCGCCGCAGCGGTGCCGGCCCTGTCTTGAGAAGACGCACATTGCCGGCAGAATCGCGGCCCGGCGAGAACACGATTTGAAAAAACGCTGCCCGTCAACAAGGAATTGAATGGCGTTCTAGCCTCGCGATTGATATATTCGGAACCATTTTTTGTCTTGGAGAAAGGTGGCATAGGAAGCTCATGGGACGCATCCTGATCCTGTTTCTCCGGCGTTTGTGGCTGCCGCTGACTGTGCTGGCCGCGTTCCTGGGGATCTGCGTCGCCGTTTATGTTCGCCTGGAAGGCCTGCGTCCGCTGGACGCCCTGTTCTGGGTGTTTCACTCCCATTCCATCGATTACCGGACGGTGCACAGGTCCACCAAGATTTTTGCGCTGTTCGTTTATGCGGGCGTGTTCGCGTTCCAGATTTGGATTGCCGAGCGCGTGCTGCTTACGATTTTCAGCAAGCAAGGCGTGGAGGCCTGGAAAACCATGGTCAACCAAGTGAACATCGATCGACTGCGCGATCATTTCATCATTTGCGGATACGGCCAGGTCGGCCGCACCGTTGTCGACCAGCTTCGCCACGTCGAGATTCCCTTTGTCCTGATCGAGACCAACGAAGGCCTCTACCACCAACTGCTCAGCGACCGCACTCCGGTGATTCAGGGCGACGCCAAGCGGCACGATGTCTTGCTGCAGGCCGGGATCGAACGCGCTATGGGCATCTGCGTGGTCATCGACAATGACGCCGACAATCTTTACATCACCGTCACCGCTCGCTCCCTGAATCCCAAGATCAAAATCATCACGCGTGCCGGCCAGCAACGCTACGCCACGGCCATGCGCAACTCCGGGGCTGACGAGGTCATTATCCCAGAATACGAAGGCGGTCTGATGACGGGAAGAATGATTCAGAAATACTATCCGACGCAGATGGCGATTAAATAGTCCAAAACCAGCCGCGAAGCGGCGGAATGAGATAGCCCGGCACGTAAGTGCCGGGTGCCGAGCGGTGACCCAACCCGAGTCCGCTTTAGCGGACGGCAGGCGTTCCGTAACCCTCGATCTCCGGATCCCGCCTTTTTCGCACTGGACAAACGAAACTAAACGTTATAAAAGGAAAGGTGAGTTTTTGGGCTCCGTCCGGCGATTTCCAAGTCAGCGAAATCGCTGCTATGCCATAAATATGCTCAACGAAGAGCGTCGCCGCGCTATTCTCGACCTGCTGAATCATCATGGCCGCGTTCTCGTCACCGAACTCTCCCGCCGATTCGAAACCTCCCAGGTTACGATTCGCAAGGACCTCGAAATCCTTCATGCCCATGGACTAGTCCATCGAACCCATGGTGGCGCGCTTCCCTCACGCGCCGACGCGCTCGACGATCCCACGCTTCGCGAAAAAGAGAAGCTGCACCACCAGGAAAAACTGCGTATTGCCGAATGCGCGGTCGGAAGAGTGAAAGAAGGCCAGGTGCTGATTCTCGATTCCGGCACCACGACCACGGCAATCGCCCGCGCGCTGCGCAGCTTTCAGAATCTGACGATCATTACCAATGCGGTTAACATCGCCGCCGAACTGGCCGGCACCGCCGTCGAAGTAATTCTCACTGGCGGAACTCTGCGCAAGAACTCATTTTCGCTGGTCGGCCCCATCGCCGAAGAGACTCTGCGCCGTTTGAGCGCTGACATTCTATTTCTCGGCGTGGACGGCTTCGACGTTCATTTCGGACTCAGCACTCCGAATCTGCTGGAAGCGAAGGTCAACCGCGTCATGGTTGACGTGGCCAGAAGAACGGTTGCGGTCTGCGATGCCAGCAAGTTTGGCCGGCGCAGCCTGTCGCTGATTTCGCCCACCTCCGCTCTGCAGGAGGTCATTACGGACCACGGAGCGCCGAAGTCCGACCTGCGCGCCTTGAAGCAAGCCGGAATCGAAGTGACCCTGGTCTAGGTCAGTCTTGAGAAAACATGCCTCGTTTCGATGTGACCATTGCCGGCGAACTCAATCTCGACCTGATCCTTTACGGTCTCCCCGAGCAACTTGCCCCGGAGCGCGAACTGCTCGCCGACCGCATGATGCTCACCCTGGGTTCGTCCTCCGCGATCCTTGCCCATAACCTTTCCGCACTCGGCAGCCACGTTGGATTCCAATCCCGCATCGGCCACGATCCTCTCGGCGAGATCTCCCTCCAGCGACTTGCCCAAAGTGGCGTAGATGTTTCGCGCGTGCGGCGAGTCGAGGGCAAAAGCACGACCGGACTCACCGTTATCCTGCATCACGATGCATGGCGCAATATTCTTACCTATGCCGGAACCATCTCCGAACTGGCTTGGGAAGATCTTGATCTCGACTATCTTGCCGACGCGCGCCATTTTCATTTGTCTTCCTACTATTTGCAGCGGGCCCTGCTGCCGCACATGAGCGAATTGTTTCAACAACTGAAGGCCCGAGGACTCACGATTTCGCTCGACACCAATGACGATCCGGACGGCCGCTGGGAAGGCGGCCTGCAGGAAGTGTTGCGGCACGTGGACTTATTCCTGCCCAACGAACGGGAAGCCTGCAAGGCCGCGGGGACGGATGATCTGGAAGCTGCGATTCGAAAGCTCTCCCATGTGGTGCCGCTCGTGGTTGTCAAACTCGGCCGCAACGGAGCGTTAGCACAGCGTGGGACAGAGCGTTTCGTGAGCCCGTCACGAGCAGTGAAGACTGTTGACACGATAGGGGCGGGCGACAGTTTCGACGCCGGATTCCTGCATGAATTCGTCCGCGGCGCTGACTTGGAAACTTGCCTTGCCAGCGGCAATCTTGTGGGCGCGCTTTCTACGACTCGCCCTGGCGGCACAGAAGCCTTCCGCGACCTTGCTCATCGCGAAGACTTCCTCGGGAAGCCATGACCGGGTGCCAATCGAGTCAGGACGCCTCCGCGTTGGAAACCCGGATCATCTGCTACTTCGCGCTCACTTCCAGCAGCAAGTGATTTTGAAACGCAGTCTTGAGCCTGGGGACCTTGCCGCTCTCGGCCCGTACCTCGCCCAGATTTTTTCCGTCCACGTAATCGAGCACCTCATAGGTTCCCGGTTTCAACCCACGCAATTCGATTTCCCCCACGAACGGCTTCTCCGCGAAGAACGCATAATACATCTTGCCGTCTTTCTCGATCGCATATCCCTCGGGAAAATCGTATCCGTAGACGTAGAGATCGAGGAAGTTTCCTTTCGACAGCATCTTCTTGTTGTACAGGCCGATCCACTTCTTCCAGTGCTCTTCTTTTTCGTTGGTCAGCGCCACTGGTTTGAACTTCGGTCCGAGATCCGGCCATACAAATTTTGTTCCCGGCACTCCACCCGTTCCCAGCGTCGACGCGAAGTCCGAACCATGTTCGCTCCAATTGCCGTGTCCCAGTGGCGTCATGTCCGACAGTTCGACGTGATCGCCATAGACGGCGGCCTGCGGGCCAAGCAGCGCTTTATACATTTTGATCCGCCGTCGTACCTGCACGGCTCCCACGGGATCGGCCGTCACGGCCTGATCGATAAACGGCAGCCATGCCAGCGAGGGCGGCGTCCCGCACGGACAAGCCTGCGTAACGCTTTCCGGCTTGATCGCCCGCGTCGTCTCGAAGATGGTCTTGTAGACTTCGCCCATCGCATTCACCGAATCCTGCGGCGACTTGTGATGGTGAGCCGGGTTGTAGCAGGCCGGCACGCTGTAGATATTGTCCAGCTTCGACCCGTCGAATCCCCAGTCGCGAATAAATTTTTCCGTCAGATGCTTGTAATACGCCTGCACCTCAGGCAGCGATGGATCCAGCACCGCCAGGTCGCGCGTCATCCGCGCATGTTTCCCATCCTTATCCAGAATCAGCCAATCTGGATGCTCCTGGACCACCTTCGACATCGCATACTTGTGCGACTCATATTTTCCCTGCCCATCTTCCACGCCGAGGGGCAGCCACCACAATTGCGCCAGCATTCCCTGCCTGTGAAATTCATCCACCATCTTCTTGATGGAATCGTCCGGAAACGTGTCGGATCGTGGATCCCAGTCGCCATACGTATTGAACCAGCGGTCGTCCAGAGTCGCCCACTTGATGCCCATTTCTTTCAGCTTGGGGACGGTTCCCAGCATCTGCGCGGGCGTCACGTTGAATTCGTATCCCCACCCGCACCAGCTCACGTTGTAGGCCTCGCTCGAGGGCTTGGGAATCACCCATCCTTCTTTTTGCAGCACACTCGACCACAGGCGCAGCGGCTCGTAGAAATCTCCCTTGTAAACAGCCACAAAGCTGCGCGGGCTTTCATAACTTTCTCCCGGCTTCAGGGTTGCATTGACCGGGATAGTGATGCTGGCGTTCACCCGGCCGTCCTTTTCCACCTTCACGGGAATCGACAGGGTCCAGGGCAGCGTCTCCACATGTCCAATCGCCTCCCCGACGGATGCCGTCCAGAACGCGACCACCGGAATTCCGCCTCCATAGCCGCCTTTCACCGCCTCGCCCATCGCATTGGGCTGCGCTGAGGCGCGGGTCAGCTTTTGCACGTCATCCTTGCCCCAGTCGTAGCTCGATCCCTGAAACGACCACATGTTGTAGGGCTGCACCTTCTCGTCGACATTCTGCGCGTTGAACCGGTGCTGCTGCATCCACACCTGGTCGATCGCCAGATCGGTTGTACCTACATTTTTGTAAGTTGAGCTGACCAGCACGATATTCGGGAAATCGTCATAGGCTTGGACAACCAGCACGCGCTCGAGCGCCACTCCAGAAGGCGCCAGCGGACGCGCCGGTATCTCCACCCGCTTTCCGCGTCCCAGCTTTCCGCTAGCCTCGCGGACTTTCGCCTGGGAGAAATCCGGCACGAAGTCGAATTCCTTTCCGCCAAGCACAACCGAGTCGCTGCCGCCCGTTGATCCCACCACCGGCTCGTCGAGCGTCAGGCGCTGGCCATCCTTCACTAAACCCGCATGCACATAGCCCGAGGGAAGAACCTGGAATTCCGCCGTGCTCGTCGTAATGAGCACCGGCCCTCCGTCACGAACCTCGACATGGATATCGGAGGGCCGCGAAGACGGCGCTTTTGCCGGCTGAACCGGCTTGGAGCAACTGACCATCGCTCCGGCAATCAAGGCAAGTGCAATTCCGAGAAAAATGCAGGAAGATCGAGAATGGCTTACTCCGGCCCGGATACGCATAATGGTTGTCCCCGTTACGCCCATAGTATACCGAAAGAAAAAGAAATCTTTCGTACTATATCGCAAGAGTGGCAGTGCCCGTTCGATTTATCGAATCTCCGCCAGCGAATGTTCCAGGGCGCCGCGCTTGGGAGTGGGCATTGCACCCGCTTCACTGGCCACCCAGGCGCCCACCAGATTAGCCACTTCGTTCATCAGGTCAAGCGGTGCGCCGTGCAGGTACTCATGCACTAGTCCCGCGGTGAAGGCGTCTCCCGACCCCACCGTGTCGGCAACGTGAACCTTGAATCCCGGATGCACGCTGCAATCGTGCTCTCGCACCAGCAGGCTGCCCTGTCCGCCTCGCGTGACGCAGACGACTTTCAGAGCGTACTCGCGCAGCAGATGCTGCGCCGACGACAGGTCGTCCTTGTGCGTGAATTTGCACAGGCTCATGATCCTGGGCAACTCCTCGTCGTTGAGCTTCACAATATCGGCCAGCCGCATCGATTCCGTCAGAGTCTCGGCGGAATAAAAGGACTGGCGCAGATTCACATCGAAGACTTTCAGGGTATCGGCGGAAGCGGCGGCAAGAAATCTTCGAATCGTCGCACGGCTGGCCTCAGACCGTTGTGCCAGCGATCCAAAGCAGACCGCATCGGTGCTCTGCGCCAGCTGCTGCCAGTCCCGCGTCCATGCCAGAAAATCCCACGCCACCGGCGCCGCAATTTCGTAGCGCGGCAGTCCGTTGCCATCCAACTCGACGCTCACCGTGCCCGTCGGATGTTCTCCATCCGTCTGCACGTGATCGATATCGAGCCCCAGTTCCTCCATGCGGCGCAACGCATCGAGCCCGCGTGAGTCCTCCCCTACCCGGCTGGCAACAATACCCTGGTCCCCCATCAACGTGGTGATGTACGCGAAATTCGCCGGTGCGCCGCCCAGACACGTTCGCTCCGGCAGGACGTCCCAGAGCACTTCGCCCAGTCCGACGACTCTTTTCTTCATCGTTGCCACCCGATGTTTATACCGGAAAATGTTCCGGGCGTGGCAGAGATAAAAAGAGGGACTCCCGAAGGAATCCCTCGTAATTTGCAATTTATCGTGATCTAGAAATCGAAGCGCAGCGCAAACTGAAGCTCACGCATCGTCGAGCCATCTTCAATGTTGCTGATCTTGCCGGTGCTGCCCACCGAGCAATCAATACAAGTTTGCGCCCCGTTGTCTGCACTAAATGCATAGACAGGGTGATTGAATATGTTGAACGCATCCATTCGGAATTGCGCGTTCAGTCGCTCGTAAATGCGGAATCTCTTCGCGACCGACAGGTCGGAGTAAAACCCCGAAGGCCCGTGGAAACTGTTGCGTCCGATGTTGCCGATGTTTCCAAATCCAGGATCGGCAAAAGGTCCGGGAGTGGTAACAATGTCCGGAACGGGTGTGTAAAAGGTTAGATGATGGTTCGCATCGATTCCACCCGTCACCCCCGTATGAAACGAACCACTTCCTCGACTCGGACGACACTGGCCCACATCTTGCTCACTGCCGCACTCGTTAAAGCTGGGCGTCCAAGGCAGGCCGCTGCTCCAGTTGGTGGTGTCGCTTATTTGCCATCCGCCGACAGCATAGTCCAGCGCCCGGTTGGCATTGCCCAGAAACATTTTGCCTTTCCCGAAGGGCAATTCATAGATTGGGCTGAAAACCCACACGTGGTTGCGGCTAAAATCGACCGGTCCCCACGCGATTCGGTGATCGATTGCGTAGTAGCTATCGGTAAAGTTATCAGCGTGAGAGTACGTGTAGTGCGATACAAACTCTAATCCTTGTGCGAATCGCTTTTCCACCTTCACTTCGAAGGCGTTGTAGGTGCTGGCTGCGTCGTTGCCGTAGTAGTTGCCGAGATCAAATCCGATCCTCGAACAATCCCCGACAGCCTGCGTCGCGGTCGCGACGGTAACCTCCGGGCCACAGAGTGGACGACGCTCGTTTTGTGTGAAAAGCGTGGTTTTTCCATTGGCGGCCGTCGTTAAAGGGTTGATCGCATTGAAGTTCGCAAGGCCAACTGGATTTACATCGTAGTTGGGTCCGTTTCCAGCAAAGCCGTGAGTGCCTTTGCTGCCCACATAAGCAACTTCCAAAGACATGGTACTGGTAAGTTGATGTTGCACCGTGGCATTCCAAGCGTCGACTGTCGGCAGAACCTGCTTGATGGGCCGGATGTGAGTACCGGACAGCTGCGCGGTCAGTGGAATGAAGCCATTCGACGGAACTGCTGGGAAGGCCGTCGATGGATCAATCCCTAGCCCAGTCGGTCCTACGTCCAGCAAAAAAGGTTTTCCATTCTGATCCACAACTGGGTTGTACCCACCTGCGGCAGTGGTGGAGTAGGTGGTGGCATCGTAGTTTTGCTTGAGCAAAACCGGCAGGTTCTGAGTCACCGTGTGTCCAAAGTTGGAACCAAACACACCGATATCATAACTGCGCCCGTAACCCATGCGCACAACAGTCCGTGGAGCCACTTCATAAGCAACGCCGATGCGAGGGGCGAAGGCATGAAGGTCGTTGCTGATACTACCATTCAAGCCGTAAGGACCATAGCCGCCAACGCGAATGCCGCCGAGGCCGCCATTGTCAACGATGTTGGCGAAGCCGCCATTCCCCTTCGCATTGACCGACTCAGGGAAGTATATTTCCCAGCGCAGTCCGTAACTCAGAGTTAGCTTTGAGTTCAATCGGAAAGTGTCCTGCCCGTAGAAGAACCATCGCTTCTGGCGCTCGGCGGCACTGTTGGCCCCGGGCAAGTTCGGGTTGTTGACATAGCGCGCAAACGAAGTCACGTCTCCCAGGAGGAAGGTGGCAAGGTCCAAGCCACCAGCACCCGCACCACCGCTAGACGTTGCTTCAGGGCTGAAATTGTACTCGCCGCTTCGGTTATTGTCGCTGGGAATACGCAAGTTCATGGCATACCGAATGTCAGCCCCAACCTTGAAAATGTGATTCCCCTTTGTCTTGGTCCAATTGGTCACAAACTGAAACTGTTGCTCGCTCTCAGTCAGAGGACAGTTGCATCGAGCCACGCCCAAGCCGTCACCGAAACTCGAGATAAAGAGTCCCTGGCCGCTGTTCGCTGTTGCCCCACCTTCACCGCTGATTTGATCCGGGCCGAGAATGAAGGCCCCTAGACCCGCAGTCTTCGGATCGCTGGTGTTTGCGCCAGGGATACCGAAGTCCGTCATCGGGGTACCGCCGTCTGGCTTCTGGGTCTGCGGATTGTATTTGAAGTAACCAAAACGGAAGTCCGCCAGCAACGAAGTGCTGAACGTTTTGGTGACTCCGCTTGCCAAACTATAGTTGTGTGTAATGGAGCTGCCAGCCAAGCCGGGCGCGCTGGCTCCTCCCCCGTCACCGGGTCCTTGTAGCGCACCCAGAACTCCTGTACCTGAGAGCTTAAAGTAGTCCAGGCTGAACCGCCCGAAGACACTCACTGTGGAACTGGCTGAGTAGTCAATCCGAGTATCGAAGCTATTTTGACTGAATGGTCCGGAACCGGAACCCGTAAAGTTGTTCACGATACCAGCGCTGGAGGAACCGGTCGGAAGAGCCGCCAAGATTTTGGCTGCCGCTGGAGAAATCCTACCGATCGGGATCATGTTGTTGGGGAACGCCGTGCGCGTGCCACCTTGGCCCACCCCCGGCGTACCCGTGGTCGGATCGTAAACCTGCCCGCCACCTGGCACTGACTTGGTGGGATCGTTCGCCAGCAGGTACTGGCTGAGATCGCAGAACCCGGGCGTAGGACTGGTCGCGTTTGTTGCCGGGTTGCACGTCTGCTGCACCTCAGTGGTCGGCATGTTGAACAGGCCACTCACGCCGAGCGCCTGCCGCGTGCCCTGGTAGTCTCCGAAAAAGAACAGTTTGTCCTTGATAATCGGGCCGCCCACGGTACCGCCAAACTGCTGCCACCGCGACGGCGGGATGAACCGATGGGTCAGCGGGTCCGGTGTAGATTGTGTGAACGGGTTCCGCGCCTGCTCAGCGTCGGTGCGCCGGAACCAGAAACCGCTGCCGTGAATACTATTAGTGCCGGATTTGGTCTGCGCCGTGACTACACTCGAAACAGCCTTACCGAACTCTGCATCGTAGTTCTGAAGCGCCACTTTAGCTTCGGTAACCGCGTCCAAGTTCGGGTTAACCACGATGATTCCTAGGATCGGATCTTGATTGTCGGTGCCATCGAGTTCGAATGCCGTACCGCTAAAGTGCTGGCCCTGAGTGAAGATTTGCTGGCTGCCCTGCGGATTCTCTGTCGCCGCATGACTCCATCCCACCAGTTTCTGAGAACCGGGAGCCATCAACTGAAGGGTCGTGAAGTTGCGGTTAAGAATGGGCATGTCCGCAACGTACTTCGAGTCGAACTCTGTCGCCACATCGGCACGGTCGGTCTTGAGTTGCGGGGCTTCCGCTGTCACTTCTATCTGCTCGCTGGCCGATCCCACCTGGAACTGACCATCAACCCGCGAACCGGCATCCGCGGAAACTTGGATGTCTTTGAACTGAAGGATCTTAAACCCTTTGCCCTCAATGCTGATCTTGTAGACATCTGGGATCAGGTGCGTGACGCTGTAGTTCCCGCTGTCATTCGTCGTCGTCGTCGTGGAGACATCTTTCGTTTGGCTGGTGACGGTTACTTTGGCGCCGGCGACAGCGGCTCCCGAGGGATCTGTCACGGTTCCCAAGATGCTGCCATATACAGCTTGGCCCACCGCCATTGGAACCCACAGACCTACCAGAAGACTCAACGCTGCCACTGCGACCCAGGCTGATCTTTTCATGAACTTCCTCCTTACCCGTTTGCCAAACACAATTGCCCCACAAATGCAGAAGAAGGCTTGACCCGACCACGTGCAGTCGTAATGCAAAACTATTAGCTGGAAAAGGTTTCACTAGGTTTGATACTGTTACGGCAGCGAAGTTCAGATCGCACAACGAGATAAGACTTCTCGTTACACCCACGTTATATGGCTGTCACACACTCATTTGCGATCGGCCGGGAGCAATGCTTCCAGCAAATAGAGAGACTTACCAAAAGTCATATCCTGCATAGCTCTGAGTCTCTCTGCAAATTGCTCCACTACCTCGCAGAGCATTCTCTCGATCACCCGGGTATTGCGCTAAAGGAATATCAGATCGCCACCGAGGTTCTGGGACGGCCGGCGGGATTCGATCCGCAAAGCGACTCCACCGTTCGCGTACAGGCGGGGCGGCTTCGAGTGAAGCTCGCCGAGTACTACGCCCATGAGGGTGTTGATGATCCAATCCGGGTGGAAATCCCCAAAGGTTCGTATGCGCTGACGTTCCACCTGCAGGCAACGAAGTCCGGGATACAACTTCCAACGCCCCTGCCAATCGAGGCTCAGCGAAAAACGCCGGAAGTGCCCATGCTCCCTCGGGGATGGGCGATTACGGTTGTGGTCCTGCTGGTTTTGCTCGCCGCCTCACTTATTACCAGCGCGATTCTGCTGTCGCAGCGCGGACGCACACAGTCAGCTGCCACCCCTGCGGTAGCTCCGCCCTACCAACTCTTCTGGAATCGTTTTGTGACCGGAGCGCAGCAGCCGTGGGTCATCTTCAGCAACGGCAGTTTTGTGGGACGCCCTGAAACCGGCATGCGGTACTTCAATCCTGCGACAGACGCTCACGCCGTCATTCTCGATCACTACACCGGCGTGGGAGAAGTTCTCGCCATCCATCAACTCGATCGCGTCTTTACCATGTTCAACCGGCAGTTGCGGGTTAAGCGCGGCGCCTTGTTCTCGCTTGACGACGCCAAGAATAATGATTTGATTTTCGTCGGTTCACCCTCGGAGAACCTCACTTTGCTCGACATGCCCGGAACTCGCGAATTCATCTTTCAACGCCTTGACTCCGGGCCGCGCAAAGGAGACCTCGCCCTAGTCAATACCAATCCTCTCCCCGGTGAACCGAAATCATTCCTGTCGAGTCCGGCGAATCAGCCTATGGTCGAAGACTACGCCGTGGTTGCTCTGCTCCCCGGGATGGACCCCGCGCGAGCCATTCTGATCCTGGCGGGCAACTCCACCTTCGGCACCCAGGCTGCCGTGGAATACGTTTGTCGTGAAGATTCCATCAAAGAACTGCTGCAGCGTTTGAAAGTAGCCAAGCCCAGCGAGCTCAAACCGTTTGAAGCCCTCCTCCACGTGAGAATCATTCATGGAGTCCCGGTCAAGACGGACCTGATCTCCGTTCGAAATTCTACGAATTCGTGAAGAGTGGGCTAGTCACGATTGGACTAATGAAGACGGGCCTGAATTATCCCTTAGCCGCCTCCGGCTCTGCCTACTTCTGGGTCGTCACGAAATGCGGATCCAACTCCGCCGCTTTCTGAAACTCCTGCTGCGCTTCCTCTTTCTTCCCGCTCTGTTGCAACGCCAACCCGAGCTGATAGTGTGCCGCCGCATAGTCCGGCTTCGCGTGGATGGCCGATCGAAACTGCGAAATCGCGCCATCCAGATCGCCTGCTGCCAATAATCTCTTGCCGGAATTGGTCGACACTGTGGCCGCCTGCAGGTTGTTCGTTGAAGCTACGATTCTTGCTCCTTCCCTCGCTTCTTGCGCCGCGCCTGTGGAATCGCCCATTTGGCGTAACACACCGGCGAGGGTGGTATGGGCTCCCGCAAAATCCGGCTGCAACCGGATCGCTTCCCGCAACTCCGCCGTGGCCTCGGGCAGTTTTTCCTGCTGCTTGTAAACCGTGCCCAGGGTGTAGTGAGCTTCTGCATAATCCGGTTTCGATTGAATCGCTTTCTGCATCTCGGCGACAGCTTGGTCAAACTCGCCTCGCTGCCAGAACAGGATTCCCAGCGTGTAGTGCGCATCGGCTAAATCCGGCTGTAGCCGGATGGCTTCCTGAAATTCCGGAACCGCTTTGTCGAGCTGATCTTTCAATTTGTAGGCCAGCCCCAGGTTGTAATGCAGCGATGCATTCTCCGGCGCCAGCTTCAGTCCAGCCTGTAATTCCATGACTGCAGAATCAAAATCTGCCATCTGCAAGAAGGCAACGGCCAGATTGCCGAGCAGATCGGCGTCATTGGGACGCAGTTGAAGCGCTGTCTTGAACTTCTGCACCGCACCCCGCGCATCTCCTCTCTGGAGCAGCGCCAGTCCCAGGTCGTTGTAAGCCTCCGCATCCTCGGGGCGCAGCTTCACGGCTTCGCTAAACGCCTTCACGGCTGTGTCGATATCACCCGCGTGCTGGCTTGCAATCCCTAACTCTACTTGTAATTCAAACCAGTCCGGCTTTAATGCGGCGCACTTTTGCAGCTCTGCCCGCGCCTCGGCATTTTTCGACTGCGCAGTAAACACTTTCGCCAGGTAGTAATGCGCGGTCGCATCCTGCGGAGCGAGCTTCACAGCTGCTTCTAACTCATTCGCGGCATCATCGAGCTGCTGTTGCCGCAATCGCACCACTCCGAGATGGAAGTGCGCCGATTCCAGATTCGGTTGCAGCGCAATCGCTTGTTTGAACTCAGAACCGGCTTCGCCAAACTGATTTCTTTGCGCCAGAATCGTTCCCAACTCGTCCCGCAAGTCGGCTCGCTGCGGAGCCAGTTCCCCTGCGCGGCGCATCTCCGCCAGCGCCTCATCTCCTGTACTCTGGCTCAAGATCCGCGCCAGCGTCCGGTGCGCTTCCGCATTCTGCGGCGCCAACTTCACCGCCGTCCGCGCTTCCTGCTCAGCCTCTGAGACCTTTCCTTGCTGCGACAAGACTCCAGCCAGCGTGAGCCGCGGATCGACAAATCCCGGCTTCAGCTTGATGGCGGCCCGCAGGTGCGTTTCGGCCGCCGACCCGTCGCCGAGTGCCGCCAGCACCCATCCCAGCGCCGACTGCGCGGCCGCATCGTTCGGGGCAAGCCGCACCGCCTTGTCGAACTCGCTTCGTGCACGAGCCACGTCACCGCTTTGCAGCGCTTCCTGCCCGCGCCGCAATGCCTGCTGCGCGGCCGATTTTGCAGAAACCGCTGAGGAGGAAGTCGCCGCCGTCTGGGTCATCAATAATTCTGCGCTTGTGACTTGAGTGGTGAGCACAACAAACAAAGCGAGGCTGGAGGTCAGACAGAACACGACGATCGAGGAGTGGTTCGAAATGTGATTATATCCAACCCTCAAGGCGCGCAGAACCCAAGGAGCGGGATGAGTCCCTCAATAAATTCCCTTCCCGGCTTGCGTGCTCTCAATCCGCCCCTGCACGACCGAAAGAGAATACGCGGCGCCTCCCTCTCCCGTCCATCTTGCCAAATCAAAATGCCCGCCGGAACTCACCCGATAAACGCCAATCTCGCGAAACGTCAGCGGCACACCCGTTTCGCAGACCTCCGGCGCTTTCGTCGGACGCATAAAATACGCGCCCTTGCCCGTTCCCACGACCCTGGCTGTCCCATCCGCTTCCACCAGAACCGCCGACTTCTCATCGATGGCCACTTCGCGCGGAGAAGCGCTCCATCGGTCTTTCATCATGCGTGCCAGAAATCCCAGAGACCGCCCCATGCGATCGCGTTTGGCAAAATGCGAATCCGTAATCACATTCTGCAGGCGCGGAATCTTCAGGAACTCCCGCACCAGCGTCACCCGCTCAAAATAAGGATTCGGCAACACGTCCGTCGAAGCGAGATCCTTGTCGTCCGGCTTGTCCCCGAGCGCCCCATAGACCAACTGGCCCAGCACTGCCAGTCCAGCGCTGGTTCCGCCGATCGGTTTGCCGGCAGCGACATCATCGTTTATCGCCTGCTCCACGGGCGTTCCCTGCCATCCGCGAATGTAGTTCGCCTGGTCCCCGCCGCCGATAAAGATCACTTCGGCTTTTCGAATGATCTCCGCCACCGCCGGATCCTCCGCCGCCCTGCGATCGGGAAGAATCAGCGTGGCCACCGAATTCGCTTTGCACAGCCCGTTCACATACGAGTTGTAATCGTCATCGCCGCGGGCGCGCAGAATCAGAAAATCCCCGCCACTGCCTTTATTACACAGCCACCGAAAAGCATCATCCAGATCATGCCCGCCACCCATCATCGCAATGCCTGGGCTTGGCTTGGTTGCAACATCCTCTCGATTCCCCATGCGAAAGTATTTGTAGGATTGGGCTCGGGCTTGACCCGCCACGCATGCCATCGACACGAGCAGCAGAAGACAACCAAACCTGGTTGGGATCACGCTGGAAATATACCGCAGGAGAAGACTCGGATGAAATTGACCAAAATGAATCGACGCTGGGAGATCGCAGCCGGCCTACTTCAGCCCACGCACCAGGTACAAATCCGATAGCGTCCGCGTATAGCCGTACACGTAAGCTTTGTTGTCGCTGGAAACCAGCACGCCGCGAATGGTATCGATTCCCGCCGCATCTGCGGGTTCAAACGACCGCCAAAAAGTTCTCTGCCCCGAACTGACGTCCACGCGAAAGACTTGCGCCGGAATCTGGCCACGAGTGATCAAGAACAGGGAGCGCCCGTCGGACGACCAAGCGGTCGGAAACTCTCCCGGCTGCGCCGCAGTGATCACCTTAGGATCTCCTCCGCCGACTGGGAAAACATACACCTTCTGATCCGGACCGCGGGCCGCTACGAGTTTGCCGTCCGGCGACAGGACCAGACCACCGACTCCCGCGCCCCCGACTCCTTCCATGCTGAAAGGATGCGGCTTGGCGTCGTCAAGCGATTCCAGATATAGCCGCGCACCGTGACCCGACTCGTTGCCGCTGAACACAAAATGTTTTCCATCGGGAAGAAAACTGCCCGACATGTGATTCAGCCCGTCGGCTTTCAACTGCTTCACGTCGCCCACTCCGGTGGGATACAAAACCAAGGGCGACGGAACGACGTTCAAGCGCGATAAAGCCCACTGGCCATCCGGCGATAATGACAGCCCGGTCCCTTCGCCCAACTGGATCGCCGGCGATCCATCGGTGCTCCGCAAATACACCGCGTACTTCGGCCCACCGCCCTCACCCGTCTCGAAAAACAGAATCATCTTGCCGTCGGCCGACAAACTCCCCGGCACCGACCAGTCCAGCCATGACAGATCTTTTTCTTTTGGTTCGCCCGGCGCCAGCCCGATCATACCTGCCCGATCGTTGTTGCGCGTCAGCAGCACGTTCCCTTCTTTGCCAACATCGAGAATCGTCAACTCGCCAGGAACCCGTGCCAGCACCCGAACTTTCCCGGACAAGTCGGTTGCATAAAGAGAGCGGTCGCCTCCCGTGCGCGTCGCTGTGAACCAGATCTCACTGGCATCCGGAGACCAGGCCAGCCCCTGTATGCTGTCCCAGCCCTCGGAAAGCTTCGTCTTCTTGCCGCTCAAATCCAGCACGGCCACGGCGCCGCCATCGTCGCCGGTTTGCGGATGATCGACGAAAGCCACACTCTTGCCGTCCGGCGCCACCCGCGGATTTCCAATCCATCCATCCGCCTCATAAAGAGTCTTGCCCAGCGGATACTCCAGCCGCTTCCGTCCGCCAACCTCGTGAACGACCACGATATTCGATCCGTCTGGCGCCCAATCCGCCCATTCCACGTCATTCAGGATTTCTCGCGGCGCTCCGCCGACCAGCGGCACTCGCGCCAGCGTTCCCGCATACAGGAATGACGAATCGCGCGGCTTGCTGTGCAGCGCCAGCAGCATCTCGCCCGAGGCCGATACGGCCAGTATGTCCGCGCCCTTCGGTTCCATCTGCTGCGACTGCGGACTCTCCGGACGCGTCGTATACAGATCGAGCGGCTTGCCTTCCCATGCTGCGCTGTAAATCACCGTCTTGCCATCGGGCGCAAACCGTGCCGAGTGCACAATCCCGCGCCGGAAGGTCAGAGGATGATATTCCGCAAAGTCGGTGCTGGCAGGAGCTTTCATCAACATCGATCCCAGCTTCAATCCAGCGAACAGAGCCAGCGCTCCCACGATGGCAACCATGATCCGCATTCGGCGCTGCGGTACCATCGTCTGAGCCGCGGGTTGCGCGTCAACTTTCGCGGACGAAACCGCCGCGATTCCCGAAGCGCTCGCCGCCCGGATCCGCGAACTCTCCATCCCGCGCTTGATCCGTTTCAGATCGCCGCGCAACTCCGCCGCGGTCTGGTAGCGCATGTCGCGCTCTTTCTCCAAAGACTTCGTGATCAGCTCATCCAATTTCTGCGGGATAGCCGGGTTCAAACTCTCGACCGGCGTCGGCGGCCTATTCAGAATCGCCTCGAAAATCACGCCATTGCTGCTTCCCGAAAACGCCATCTGCCCGGTGGCCATCTCATACATCACGGCCCCAAAGGCAAACAGATCCGTGCGCGGATCCAGTTCTTCCGCGCGCACTTGCTCGGGCGACATGTAAGACACGGTTCCGATCGTGGATCCCGGGCTGGTCATCGCCCCTTCCTGCGCGGTCAGCGTATGTTCGGTGCTCGCCGCCAGCTTCGCCAATCCGAAGTCCAGCAGCTTCGTCTGCCCGCGCTTGGTCACAAAAATGTTCGCCGGCTTGATGTCGCGATGAATAATCCCGCGCGTGTGCGCGGCGTCCAGAGCGTCGGCAATTTCAATGCTGATCCCCAGCAGCGTCTCCACATCCATCGCCCGCCCGCCGATGCGATGCTTCAGGGTCTGCCCTTCCAGATACTCCATGGCGATGAAGGCATGGCCGTTATGCTCATCGATCTCGTAAATGGTGCAGATGTTGGGATGGTTCAGCGCCGACGCCGCCTGCGCTTCGCGCTGAAAACGCGTCAGCGCTTGCGGATCTTTCGCCACTTCATCGGGAAGGAATTTCAGCGCCACGAAGCGCTTCAGCTTCGTGTCCTCGGCCTTATAGACGACGCCCATGCCGCCGCCACCGAGCTTTTCGAGAATCCGATAGTGGGATATCGTTTGGCCGATCATGCGGTCTTGGGAAGCGCTGCTATCTTACGGGCGTAGCCCCGCCCGCGCAAGCTACTTTTGCAGTGCCCCCAAGTGACTGGGGACAATCAACCCTTGCCCATCGTGCGCGACCCGCAGTGCGCGGACAACATAGGCTCTTGATTCGCCTCTTTGGCTCTGCATAGCACCAAGCTGGGAAGGGAAGAGAAGGGAAGGGAAGGGAAGGGAAGGGAAGGGAAGGGAAGGGAAGGGAAGGGAAGGGAAGAAATTTTTTGGTGAGCGCGGCAGGATTCGAACCTGCGACCCATGCCTTAAAAGGGCATTGCTCTACCACCTGAGCTACGCGCCCACAGCAAATCTAAACAACTGAAGACAAACAACTAATTCGGTTGAGCGCTCTTGACCGGCGCTGTGGCCAGCGCACGATCAGCGCACAATGCGGCTTCCAGCTTGGCCAAAGCGGAAACGGTTTGCTCGCCTGTGGTCTTGATGTAGTGCTTGCGAGTCACGCTCACGTCCTGGTGCCTGAGTATTTGCTGAATCATCAAGTCATCCACTCCGAGACCGTACAGCGTGGAAGCGAGTCCACGGCGAAAACTGTGGAACCCATGCCACATTGGTAGACTACCATCCCTCACGTATTCGTGCGAGACCCCAGCATCGTGGCTGAGCTTCCCTTTCCGGCAGATGCCGCAACGATTCAGCACCGGCAGAATCTCTCGGTTCAGGGTGTTGTTCAGGTTCGCCGGATTCCCTGCCCCGTTGGCGAACATTGGCCCGCTCTTGGGATTCCCACAGGCTAGCTTGTGCGCTGCGAGGATTGCCTGCAGCCGGGGGATGACTGGCACCGGCGCTTTGCTGCGCTTCGTCTTCGGTTCGTTCTCGAACTTTTCCCAGACCGAACGCATGACCATGATCGAATCGCCGTCGTAATCTTCCCAGCGCACACCCCGCAATTCTGATCGGCGCAAACCAGCAAAGGCAGCCACGGCGCAGACCGTTGCAGCCGGTTCCGGCAGAACCGCCAACATTGTTTCGACATCACGCAGACCGTAAGAGTGGGTTTCGTCTCCTTCTGGCGCGCGGGGAATCTTGATCAGCCGCGCGGGATTGCCCCGCGCTGCATCGGCACAGCCCAGGCGCAGCGCTTCATCGAAAATCAGGCTAAGTAGGTTTTTCAGGTGAGCAAGGGAACTGTGTTTCATTTCGGGGTTCTGCAGGTTCACGTCATCAATCACGCGCTGCGCGGAGAGGGCGTTGAAATCTCGCAGCCGAATATCACCGCACCGGGGAAGCAATTGTGATTCCCAGCGGGCGCGGTATCCCTTGAGCGTGCTCTGCCGCACCTGTCTTTTCAGCATGGGAAAGAATAAGTCTTCCGCAAACTGCCTAATGGTCTGGGTTGCTTGCGGGTTCACCGTGCCCCGGTTGAGTGGGCGCAAATGATCTTCCGCCATGTCCACAACATCAGCCGGTGGTTTCCGCAGGCGAGCGTGTTCGGGTTTGACTTCGGCCAATTGCTTGGCTAATTGTTTGCGCACGATCTGGCCATTCTCCAGCACGTTTTCCCGATAGCGCAGAACCCACCAAGCGGCCCGCTTGTAGATGTAGCCATTCTGTTTTTTCATGCGCGCCCCTTTCTGGCTTTAGCCTGTCGCGCCTTGCCTGCTTTTCTGGCGCGTTCGCTGCGTTGCTTCGCGGTCATGCGGGATGCGGCTTTTCTTCCGCCCTCAGCACCAGCTTTCACAAAGTCTGAGCGCTTCAAAACATCTGATCGTTTCATTCAGCTTACCCCCAAAGCTGATTATATGCCCGGTGTCAAGCCGGTTAATTTTTTCCGTGGCTGCGACGGCGGTTCAGCCACTGCTCAAGCTCAGGACTGCCCCACTGAAAGCGCACGTATTTTCCAAAGCGAACGTGCGGCAAGGGATCTGTGGCGCGGGTCCGGGTCTGCTCCCGAATCCAGGACGCGGGAAGACTCCAACGTTTTGCCAATTCCGGGGCGTCGATCAATTCCCAGATCGCCGCTGTGGCTTGATTGCCGGGTTTTTGTTGGTCTAGTTGCATTGGTCACGGGTACAATCTCAAAGTTTTTAGCCTAGCGGGCGTGTTGAGTAATGAGTGCAACTGCAGTTGACAAACTGCTCGGGTGCTACTTCGATCACATCCTTGCAATGCGGCACACGGGGGCAAATCCACCAACCGGTGCACAACCCAGGGTTGACGTGTCGCCTCGGAGCCGTGCCCCGACAATGGTGACATTTCAAATGCCCGCAAACGGCGCACGGTCGCTTGCCTTTGGGCACCCACGGCGCGCGGGGTTGTTCTGGTGCGCTCAGTCCGGCTTGCCGCAGAATCTTACGAACCCACGCGGGCCGCCGTCCGCTGGCTTTGGCCAGTTCTTGCACGGTGTAGCCTGCATCTTCCTTGGCGCAGTCGCACACGACTTTAATTGCGTGATTGTTCTCCGCCTGACGGCTGCGCTTGCACTGCGGGCAACGGCTGCGCAGTACTTCCGGGTGGTCGCGGTGGTATTTTTCGTGTGACGCTTGCAATTCATCTTCGGAAATAAGGCTCATAAACAAAGCTCACTGCTCCCAGGGCAGCAACTGCTCCTTTCGGACGTAATAACGCACAACCCTGTCCTGGACTCTGATTTGCTTTCTTTCCCAGCCATGGTGAGTAAGGCAGTCCCGCACCGCTTTTTGATCGCTGAAGGTGAACGAACCCACGGGTTTGTCGAGGGCATGCGTCAGAATGTCCCTGACGGTTACCTGGTTACGATGCGAGTCAAAGGGCGTGATCGGAGTCTTGATACCGTTCAACCACTCTTCTCGCTGTTGGGGATTGCGGCACCATTCCAGAATCGTTTCATCCCAAGGGCCGCCCTGATAGCGGGATTCCTGTTCCTCCGTGAGCGCATTGTGAAATTCCTCGAAATCATCCCACCAGGACTCCCCCGATTTGTAGAGCGCAAAAGCTTCCCCCCAAAGCTGGTCACGATCCTGTTTCAGTTTCTCAATGTCGATCTGGCCGACTGCCACCGGCCAATAACGCCTGCCACCGGTTTCGTCCGTCAGCGGCTCGGCATTGTTGCAGCTAGCAGCAAACACATTGCTGCGCGGGATCTGCTGGGGACGGCGTTCATAGGCCGCACGATAATAATCGGCACGCGCCGTCAAAAAGGCTTTGCGCTCTAGCTCGCTACGGCGGTTGAAAAATTCCGACATTTCAACAATCCACTTGCCGCGCAGCTCCTGGCGGGAATCCTTGCTGCCCAAATCGGTTAGAGCGTCGGTGAAATACTCAGCCCCGGCCAGCACTCGCAGCGCGGAGCTTTTCTTCAGCCCCTGGTCCCCCGTCAGCAGCAGCGTGGCGTCGGCTTGGCAACCTGGTTCGCAGATACGAGCGCAAGCTTGAATCAACCACTTCCTGCCGATTGCGGCATTCAGAGCCGTATCTTCCGCACCCAAGTAATCGCGCAGCCAATCGTTGATCCGTGGCTTCTGGTCCCAGACTAGACTGGCCAAATATTCTCGAATCGGATGATAGGAACGCTCGCGGGCCACCATTTGGCAGGCGTCGTGGGCTTGTTTGGGAGTGACGGCAACGCCGTGCTGCTGCAGCCAGCACGCGGTGCGAGCGTCGTGGTCGTCCGTCCAAACTTCGCCCGCGCACGACTGTGACCAGGGTGCGGGTTGCTCCGTTTCAACGAATAAAGTGAAGGCGTTGAACCTCAACACGTTCTGCCACTCTGGCGCGTTGCGCAGCATTACCACGGCGTTCGCCAACAACGCCTTCGGCTTTCCGTTTTCGCCCACAATGAGTGATTGATACTCGAACTTGCTGCACAGCGCGCGCCAGTCGTTACCGGCGCAACTTTTGTGAAAGCAGAAAAAGACCGGGCCACTCGGATAATCGAAGATTGCCGCATCTTTGTGCGTGGGATCGAAAGGGCACGCACTCAATACGAATTTGACGCCGGTTTCAGTTTCCCCCTGGTATGGATCTTCTGTTGCGGCAATGACCAGGCCGAACTTTTCCAGCAGAGTGCGAACGCTACCGGCTTTGCTTCCTGCCGTCGGTGCTGATTGCTTTTTCTTTTCCGTGGTCGGCTTGCCTTGGTCCGGACCCACCTCTCCGTTCTTCAGACGTGCATAAAGTGATTGAACGTCACGGACGCAGAGATCATCCGGAGAATTGGCAAGCGGAGCCCCCGTGATCGTGGTATAGCGCCCCGTGTCATACATCTCGACGCGGGTGCCATCGGAGAATTCACGCTCAATGCCCGCCGCTTTCTCCGGCAACTTCCCCAGCGCATAAACATGCAGGCCGTCACCGCTAGGTGAGATTTCGGTGTAGCTGTCCAAGGCCGTGATGATTTCACTCGCCCACGGGGCAATTTCGCCGGTTTCCGCGTTGCGCACATGATCGAAATCAATGAACACGATCCCAGAACCCTGCAGGGCAAAACCCAGGCCGTCATAAGGGAAAGAACCGTTGCTGCTAGTCAGACCGGCGAGCGCCGTCGCAAAGCTCGCCCAGGTTCCAGGTTTAGTCGAAGAACCTTTGCGCCGCTTGCTGACCATATACGGAACTTTCGTGGGTTTGCCGTTTTTGTCAGGCTCACGTTTCCAGTAGAGCCAGTGGGGCAGTTCCCGCATTGCGACGGGGATCGAGTTGGGATTCAACGGGATCACAGGCACGCGCGGATTTTCTTGCGGTGAGCGCGGGTCTGCGTTATCGTGATCTGGCATAGTCTTTGATCCACAGAACCGGAAACTCAAAGCGCCTGACAGGTAGCCCAACGGGTTTCCGGTTCTCTCTCTCTTGCTGGCGTGCCAGCGCCCAGACTTCAAACTTGTTGCTCTGAATCGCCCAGTTCTTTTGCCGTGAACTTCTTCAGATCCCAGCGCAAGCGATCTAAACGCTTGGCGATGCGCTCGGGCGTCTCGGCATCGAAGCGCCGCAGATACTCGGCCTGGTACTGCAAATTGGTCCGAATGTCCTGCACCGCGTCAGCGATGTTTTGTCTTTTGGTCATAGGTTTGTGCCGCTGTTGGGAGGTTAGCGAAAACAGGAAAATGCGCAAGGGGGGTAGTGCGAATCGCCAGTATTCATGCTGGTTTTAAGAGGTTTTAACTTAAAACCTAGGGAACGTTTAAAACCCTTTTCGGAGCCGTTTCCACGCATTATGCCGTTCACTCATCAGGCTGTGCTGCAGGCGCTCATCTTTCGATTCCCAAGCCTCGCGGTGCGTCTTGGGTTTTCCACGCTTCTGCCACTTCTCGGGAAACAGGATGCCCGCATCGTCTAAAGCCTGACAGTATGCGTCCATCTTCATCGCACCGGGATGATCTTTCGTGCCGGGTGCAGGGAGCTGCAGAATCGCTCGCTCCCGCGCCGTGGGTTCCCACCGGGGGCGCGTGCGCTTTGGTGTAGGTTCGGGGCTTCCGGTGACGGGCAGATGCAGATCCTGGTAAAGCTCATGCCAGCGCTTCTCCGTTTTTCGATCTGGCTTGGCTTCAGGATCGGGCGACCACTTGTTACCCAGAAAGCGAGATTCAGATTCCGACATCGCAAAACCCCCTAACGGGTGCGGAGTGGGGATAACGTGTTAGGCCGTCACCCCCATTGACCCGCTCGAAAAGCGCCAACCGTCGTTGGCCAAGCCATTATAGAACGCAATTGCGTACATGATTGCGGCAAACTGCGACTTCGGAGTGCAACGCTGGCACAGCCCACTTACAAAGAAGGTTAGATAACCGTCATCATCTATTACCTAATACGCCCAACCGCCTGAGCGCGTGGCGCGCACTGCGTTAGTCAGTTTTGTACCACTGTACCGCTGTATCACCTCGTAACAGCGTTTCTAACACTTATAGAGAGGGGATATACCCCCCTATACACGTATACAGATGTATATCCCTTGTGTGTGTGAGAGAATATAACTGGTACAGTGGTACAAGCAACTGCATCAATAGCTTACAACTGCTACAGACACTGCTACAGCCAAGGTACAAAGCTGGTACAGCCCTCCGCGAGCGCTGCTTTCACGGGGTTCAGCCGCGAACATCCCGATTTCACAAATACCCGAATTTCAGGGATTCAGACTGCGAACGCCCGAAATTCAGGTATTCGGCCTGGTACAAATCCAAGGCGGTCACAGGTCGCGACAAACGTCCGCCCTATGACCTATGCACAGATAATTCCCAGCGTGCAAACAGATGTTATACATCCGTGTGGGCCGTATATCTCATTAGTGGCACGCGTAGACCTACCCAGGTGACCGCCAGCTATTCCATAGTTACATCGGGAAGTTCGTCGATCCGCAAATTCCGCTGGACTTATCAGCGCTCCAGCAGTAAAGTGCGACTTATATGGCTTCTGCAGCTAATCAACCGACTGCCGTTTCCGATACGCCCGGAAAGCACTTATTCACCTCGACCAACCAAGCCGGCAATCCTGGCAATCGCGGAAAGCATCGGCATGCCGCGCTGCTGGCACAGGCCGCAAAAGTTAAGGCGCTGAAAGACGAAATGGTTTTGGACCCGCTCTTGCCCTTTACTGAGGCGCGCTTGCTGCTGGGTGTTTCCGGCAACACACTTCGCGCCCTCGTGAAACGGGGCAAGCTTCCGGTATGGCGCGCGTCTGCCAAAGGGCATATGCGTTTCAGGTTATCGACGCTGGTCAAGTTCCGCGAGTCTGGATTCCAGATTGGGGGCAAGAATGGCTAGAGCTTGCGCTTGTTGCAGCAGCCCCCGGATGACGGAGATTGACGAGATGCTGGCGTCCGGCACCAGTGCCAAGACCGTTGCCGAAACGGTTGGGCTCAGCGCGGGTCAGATTAGCCGCCACAAGCGCCACGCCTTCGCGCCCATGTCTGAAGCTCAGGAGCTTGAGCTATGGTCAAGCCGCGCCGATCAACTGTATCTGCAGGCCGGAGTAAACGGCCAAGTGCGGGAACAGTGTCAAGCGCTCGCCGCTGGTTTGCGTGGCCTGGAGTTCCGATTGCGAAGACGTGAAGAACTGCAGTCCGAATCGCCCGATCTCTCTAACCTGCCAGCAGACTTTCGCGCTTGGCCTTCGGCGGCTGTCAGTGTCGTACGTCAATATTTAGACAACGTCATAAAAACCGTGCAGCTACCCGATTCGCTCTGGGCTCACGCACCAGAAAGGAAAATCATTGCCCGTGTCCCATTGCCAATCCGCCGCTGAACTGCCGACGCTGCAGGCGCTCGAAGAGCGAGCGCGCAGTGCCAGCGCAGACCATACCCGGCAGGCCGCGCGACTGAAATCGCTTAGCGCTGATTTTGACCGGGAACGCCTGACTGCTTCCCCGCAAATCTTTTCATTGCTACAGGCGGAGATCGAACAGCAAGAACTGATCGAGCAATCCGCACTGCAGGCACAGGCAGCCGCGGAAACCGCGCTGGCTAATGCGCGCACCGCCTATGATCGCCAACAGGCCGAAGAGCGCAAGCAGCAACGCAGGAAAGCTTTGCAAACTGAACTGGAGAACCACCAGATACGAATTACCGAGTACAGCGCGCTATACGCATCGTTGCCTGAGAAGATCGAACTTGAACGGCAGGCACACTCGTTTTGCTTGCGGCAGTTGGCGGATTTGTAATCTAGGGAGAATTTATATGGGAAATGATTTCGACTTTCTGAGCACTATGGGTGCAGACTGGCCAGCACCTGTGATTTCTGTGGAACCCCCCGCGCTTCCCGTGTTGGAAGATCCCTTGGCGTGTCTGCAGCCATCCAGCCACGCAGCCGACGATCTGATCCGGGGTTTATGGGTAGATGATTTGCTGCAACGTGTTCTCGGCACGGATCAAGCTGAGTTGGCTCAGTTGGCAGCCCATGAGGAACTGCTCAAGAACCAGGCCGCCGTTGACGCGCAGTTCCAGCGCGTGCAAGAAATTGGCGAGTTAGTCGATATGGGATTGAGCAAGAGCATGGCTGAGTTTGCGGCTTCAACCCCGCCCACCAGACCGCCAGTCATCCCGACTAGACCGCCGGTGATCCCGAACAGGCCGACTCCGCTGCACCCGGTGCGCACCCCCAGGACGCCATCACGGCATCGTCGGGCAATCGACAAGATGGTTGCCAAGGCGTGCGCCGCAATCGGTTGTACTGAGGATGAGGGGACGGCGCTTGCCGACAGCATGGAAAGTTTCGTTAACAACGCAGTGAGAAAATGCGCTTAGAAAAAGATTGGAGAAACTATGACATTTCCTTCAGGTCCGGGATCTTTCACAAACAGCGCGGGGCCGTGGCTTGCGAACAGCACAGCCGCGATTCCCGACAACACGGTTGCAAACCTTGGAACGGGTGCCACTACTTCGGGGAGAACGACAACGGCCACGCAGACATCGTTGAGCGCTACAGCCGTGGCCCGGAATACACAGCAAGGAAATGTGCCCGTCGTGAATGCTAGCGCCGTCCAATTAGCGGGACAACGGCCTATGGATGTTGTGCTGTATCCGATTCTGAAATGATTTCAGTACCAAGGTTGTATCGCTTGACTAATGTGCATTGTCAATCCTGGCATCTAGAGGGTGGATTTCAAGCTGAAGTCCACCCCACTGGATTTAACAAGTTCAGTAATCAAGTCGCCCTTCTCCACTTCAGTCCCGACGGGACAGCGGAGGATCAGATGGGAGAAAAAGGGCAAAACGTCATGTAACATCTGGTCCTGATCTGTCCTCTTTAACATCTGTTTTCATTACCTTCTGGGTAAGGGGCCAAGGGACAGATGGTTAGAGGCTTATAGGTCCTTTGGCGGCTACCCGGACCTCCTGAGGGTATGGGACAGACAAGGCTCATGCCCTCGTTTTTCTTGGGATGGGCAGGCGAGCATCCAAACCAGGCGCGCCGCTCCTTTTTTATTAAAAAGCTCTGGTCAGGCGCTGATTTGAGACTGCCCACAGCGTAAAGGTAGGGGGAATGTTCACCGCCAACAAAATCTACGGCTCTATCGGGCTAGAAATCGCGGGAACCGCCACTCTAGCGCCTCTGCCTGCTATGTCTGCGGAGTCACGCTTCTGCATGCGCCATCGTTCGCGCAACTTGCACGGCAGACCATGCCGCTCCCCGTGCCGCGAGAATCCCGCGCTGATTCAATCCCGCTGCGATCTGGCGCAAGCTAGTTGCACCCTTTGTACGCAAATCGGTAATGACGGGAAGCAGATCAGCCGCACGGCGCTGTGCTTTCTCACCCCGAACCTGCGCGGAAGCTTTGGCGCCCTTGCGATAGATCAGGCGAGCATTGCCACGATCCCCGCCAAGTACGACGCCTTTGCGTTTAGCAGCCGCTAGAGCGAGCTTTGTGCGCGCGCTGATCATTTCTGCTTCGTGCTCTGCCACGCTCGCCAGAATGTGAACCGTGAGCCGATTGGCTTGCGGGAAATCGCACGCGGTGAACTCAACATTGGACTCCATGAGATTCGAGACAAAGGCAACATTGCGCGCCAACCGATCTAGCTTCGCAATGATCAGCGTTGCGCCGTGGACTCTGCATTGCGCCAGCGCAGCCGCAAGCTGTGGGCGGTGATTCCCTTTGCGGGTGCCGTGTTCCACCTCAGTGAACTCAGCAACTAGTTCGCCGCGAACACTAGCGAGGTACGCCTTTACGGAGTCTCGCTGCGCGTCCAAACCCAAACCGGACAGGCCCTGGCGCTTGGTACTCACACGGTAATAAGCGATGAACCTTTGCATGCGAGGTGTCATTTTATATGCCTTTCCATATCCGATACATTTACTGCATCGAACGTTGCAGCAACTGTAACAGGTTTGGCAGGCTTGTCAAGCGGAGATTTTCAACGGTCGAACATAGCGCCCGGTCGGATGATCCCCTGCCACACTCTCCCGGCGCGCCGTCTAACACCTCACAGCGGTTCCGGTACCCTCGTGGCTTGCCCCGTCAGAGCGTCGGCTCAGCCCGCCATTGCCCAGACTGCAACCCGGTCACCCCTGGTCGAGCGCCGGTTTGCCTGATGCGACGGACGCGCCCGTTTCCAAGACGGTGCACCCGACTTACTCACTCATTTATAGCACCCTTGTGCTGTGGAGAACCATGAAACGACTGAATGTAACATGATGTAACGTCACCAGTTATCCTAACTTACATACTTTAGATCAATAGCAAACGATAGAAAAGGTAAGCCCCTACGCGGGGCTTGGTCTCTTTTGATATTGCTATATTTTCTGACAACTGAACCTGCTAAATCCCGCTTGAGCGCGCATGACCACGATACTGTCATTGAATGGTCGAGCTTCCGTCTGCAAACCGCTTGAACAATACTTCAGGACTCATTTTGATGTCTGACACGCCGCAGAACTCTTCCGCTGCTAGATCAGACAGGATAATGGTCGTTGCATTGTTAGCCTCCGACTTGACGGTGACGACCGTGTACGCGTCCGGCCTGATAATCAACTGAGCCGGGATTGAGTGAACGATGAAGGCAAACGAACCGGGTGAAACTTCCTTCGTCTCTTGTGCTACATATGACAGGTCAAGAGGCCCCCGCCTCAAGTACACATTCAAAGGCACTCTCAGTCTCTCCCACTCTCGAAGCTTTTCGAGAGCGGGTTCGAGCTTAAGGAGTGAAGGAGGTTCTCTGAGAGTGAAACCCGGCTCATCCGTACCCCCGCCATACACGAAAAGGTGCTTGCGCCAGAGCGCGGGTTCGTCCTCTATTTCGCTTCTTGGAAATCTGGACGGCACCAGTTTTGCCCGCATTCCCGACTTGGTGGAGATGAACTCAAACTCGATCAAATCCCCCACGGTAGTTTCTCTGATCCGGCCAACATGGGTAATCGAGCCCCTGCGTCGTCATACGTTCTCCTTTCTTTTCTCACTCTTCTTCAACGCGAGTCATGCGCCGTGCCGGTCGTTCCCACAAATCACTCTCATATACCGATTTTGAAAAACCCACTTGCCCCGGTTTCGGTGCAAAGTCGCAAATTTATTTTTGTTGGGGCTGTAATTCTTACTCAGTTGCGTAGGCTCTGATTTCCCCTCACCGCACACCGGCGCGCCCCCATTTCCACAGGAATGTGCCGGGGCATTATGATGGGTAAGCTGGGAGCGGAGAACGCTCTACACACCGGCAAGGGAGAGAACAAACATGATCACAGCGGGGGTGTACGGACCTTGGGCAGACAAAATCGGTTTTGTGGACAGAGAAGTTAAAACTCAGGTATCTGCAGGTGTAGCAAGCTACCCTCTTGACGTAATTGCCCAGCAGAACGACACAACTGTACTACTTGTCAGTTATGAAGGAGACGGCGCGCCCAACGTGACTACCTTGGGGCAATTTGCTTCGGTCACGTTCCCACTTCCCGCAACCATCCGTATTGCAAAAGGTGGCACAATTCCGATTGAGATTCCGTGAGCGAAAAGTTGTGTGCTGAATCGTGGAAATCTGGCGCACGATTCGGATCGTTCAGCCCGCCGCACCAGCATGTGTTACGTTCAGTAGTTATTATTTTTCTGCCGTTTCTTGGCTTCGGTGTACTCATTAAATCCGGAAAACTCAAACGAGCACTGAATATAGCCGGAATTAACTCTCAGCGCTACAGCCTCAACAATAATCAGTGTTACGCCATTAATGGGCGTGTTGACTTCCCAGAAATCTATTAGAGTCCGATTTTTATCCTTTAGACTCAGCATCCAGAATTGCGAGTTATCGCACTCTGTATCATTTCCACCGCAGCGGTCGAACGCCTTGGTAGGAGGACCGTACTTCTGACCCACCCCGTTTACTATATCGTTGAATACTTCTCTTACTTCAGATCCTGCGTCACCGGTTTGTATTGGTCTTGTGCTAGCGAGCAGTTTTAACAATCCATCGGTCGGCGAGAAGAGCAGCATGTACTCAGTGAAATTGGGATGGGGTTTAGGTGCTGTTTTGAACGTTATGATGTTATCATCGACCTTAACGACGGCGTCCTTTCCGACAAGTTGAATTACTTGCTGAGGTGTCATTCCTTTCTCGAATCCAAACGGGCCGGTGTTTCTGGCCATCTTCTATAGTTTGTAGATGGTTGATTACTGTGTTTCCCTTTGAGTTGGTTTGCGCCACTGCTCGTGAGAGGGCGGTCTGTGCGAAGCAGGTGTTTGCGGCAAACAGCAGTCCTAAATACGAAGCGACATTTTTGCATTTCATTTTTGTGAACTCCTCGCGTGGAAATGTTCTAACCCTGGGGGTCAGCCTAAGCTCACTGTGAAGTGCAATTCCGAGTGGGGAGCCGCGCCAACTATCAGGCTGCAGCGCAGGGGACGCGCTTGACGGCCTCATATTATGCCATTCTTAGGTTCAGTGCAATGCGCAGGATTACCAGCAGAGTGACGGCCCCCAAATGCGGAAACATCACGGCACTGCAACCAAGAGCGTATGGTGCGCTGGTACTCTGATCTGCGCTCGCTTGGCGCTGGAATGCAGCGCGCTTTTAAAAAGGCGGCATTGCCGGATTTTGGGCGGACCTCCCCTAAATTGGAAAAATTCAGTGTCCCAACGGGCCGTTTTAACTAACTAGCGACGGCGTTTGGAAAAGAACAACACGAGGACCAAATGCCAGAGGCCGTAGATTTGCACTACAGCGATCTCCGCAAAGAAGATCCATCTAAAAAACAGTTTCATTTGTGTTCTTTATTGGTTTTGCTGAATTACAGCGTGTGGAAAAGCGACTGACACACCTTACCCCTACCCCATTGCCTGACTCAAAAATGTCGCCGTTCGGTGTTGAGCCTCACCGTCCCAATACTCGGGGGAACTATTAGCGACGGTGTCCTGCTCGTAGTTGGAGGTTTGAGGAGCGGCGCTCAGGTTCATTTTACGCGGCCTCCTGTTGAGCGGTAGCCGGTTCACTTATTTTCCTTCCCAAGATGGTCTCCAGTTGCCACAGATCCTTCCAGCCCATGATGCGGCGGAAGTTCTTCTTGTCGCCAGAAAGGAAGCCGCCGCCCAACGCTGGACCATGGCCGCATCCCGCCAGCGGCAGACGCGCCGGGTCCGCATGCGCACGCCCGACTGCGGGCTTTCGATCAAGTTGGTCGTGGCCAAGCAGCGATGCAGAGATGGCGGAATGCCCAAGCGGTTGATGGTGAAACATTCCTCCAACCCTTCCCGCAAACTGTTCGCTGCCGCCGGCGATTCCTGCTCCAGCCAGTCGGCCAGTTTCCGCAGCCGCGCCATGCCTGCTTTCGCTTCCAGTTTGTAGCTGGCGCGCATGGCCGCTTTTACCTGGTCCTTCTGTTCCTCCGGCAGGCGGTCGCACACGTTGCGGATCTTGTGATTGCGGCAACGCTGTACCGGATGCTGCGCTCCGAACACTTTGTTAATCGCAGCTCGCAACGCTTTGGCTCCGTCGATCACGAACAAGCGCTTGGCCTTCGGGTCCAGCCCACGCGCCACTAACTGCTCCAGTAAGTCCTCCACCGCTGCCGCGTTTTCTGTCGCTCCCGGCTGCATACCCAGCACGTGCTTGTGTCCCCCGCCATCCACGCCCACCGCGCTGATCACATGATGCTCGCCGAATTGCATCCCGTCGAGGTAGATCACCAGCAGATCGATCCCCTCGAAGCGTCGCTCCAGCAGCTCCTTCAGCGCTTCCTCTCCCGCTTCCGCCGCTTCCCGGCTCACCGTCGACTTCGACACCCCGCAGGTCGAAGCCATCTCCGGCAGCACCTCCGCATACTGCCGGGGTGGAGATGCCGCGCATCAGCACATCCAGCATCCGCTGGCTCATCCCGTTTTCCTGCATCGCCTCGTAGGCGGGGATCGCCACTTCGCCGCCGCCTTTCTCCCGCAGTCGCGGCTTCGTCACCCCCAGTTTGCGTTCTTTCAAACACACTCGCCCCGCCTGCCGGCCATGCCAGAGCAGGCTTCCGCGCCTCTGGCCGGGCGTTCGCGGCCCCGCCACTTGCTCGGCCGAGAGCTGCAAGACGGCTTCAATCGTGGCTCGCCCGGCCATATCGATCAGCTCATCGACGGCCAGTCGCGATTGCTCAATCAAATCGACCATGGGCAGTAGTCCTTGCCCATGGCGGCTGAAGAACTCCGCCAGCTTCCTGGCGTTGCTTTGTCCTTTGCTGGTGACGGTGTGATAGCTTCTTCGCAAGGCGGTTCTCCTTTCCATGAGAAAGTTTCCAACCCGACTCTACCAAGAATCGGGTCGAGAACCGCCCCTCTTAACCTCTAACTAGGAATGGGCCACCGTCCTATTAGCTGCGCCGAGGTGATTCGAGGCGCACTTTTTCCCTTGGGGCTTGGGAATGTGCTTTGGTAAGCCGGGCATCGACCGGCCAATTGTCATTCGCAATCTAAAGTAGCAGGAGACGATGAGAATTGGTTCATTACCGAGGTAACTGAGGCTCGCATTATGGGGCAAACCCAAGGCGAGCCGAAAGCCAGCGCACAATTCAGCGCACAATGCGTGCCGAACACCGGCACTTTACCCCGTTTATTGGGTGAGAATCCGCTTGTAAGTGATTGATCCGCTGTAGGCGCGTTGCAGAGCGCGCTTTTAAAAGGGCATTGCTCTACCACCTGAGCTACGCGCCCCACCTCTTCAAATTTAGCACATTGCGAGTCCCAACTGTCCCTTGGAGCGGGCCAGACTTCCTCTCCGCTTTCGAGCGCCTCTGGCACGACCCACGTGTCAAGAAAACAATCATTCTCCCGCCGTCGCGCTACAACTTTCTTGCCTGCCCGCGCATCCTCAGTAAATAGACTCTAGCTGTTCTCGAGCACCAGACTGACAGTCACTCCGTCGCCTTCGATAGGGCGCCGGTAAACCTTTCTCAGTTTCAGTGGTGAATCTGTATGGCAGGTTTGCTTTCGACGCGTTCTTTGGCATTCCTCATTCCGATTCCGCGCGACCGCGTGGCCAAGCGTTATTCCGTCGCGCTCATGACGGCAGCCGTGGCCATCCTGCTACGCTGGCTTCTCGATCCCGTGTTGGGCCACGTTGCGTTCTATGTCACCGTCTACATCGCAGTCACTTTCTGTGCAATCGTTTGCGGCTACTTCGCCGCCATTGTCAGCGGAGTTCTGGGGTTTTTGGGAATCTTCTATTGGTTCGTCGATCCTCGCCATTCCCTGCTGGTGATCCGGCCGTCCGAAATCCATGGCATTGTGGGAGCATTTCTTGTGTGTGCGGTCTTGATCGCACTGGGCCAGGCGAACCGCAGCAAACAATTGCGGCTCAACGAGAGCGTCTGCGCGCTCACCGCCGAAGCCCGCGAACGCAAGCACGCGCAGCAGGAACTTCGCCGGGCTCACGACGAATTGGAATTACGCGTCCAGGCTCGCACTCGCGAACTCTCTGAAGCCCTGGCTCGATTGGAATCTGAAATCAGCGTGCGCCAACAAGCGGAGCAGCATCTCCGCCACCTGTCCCTCCGGCTTATGACGCTGCAGGATGAGGAACGCCGCCGCATTGCCCGCGAACTGCACGATACGGCCGGTCAAACGCTGGCTGCTATGAAGATGTCGATCGCCTTGATTCGTCAGGCCGACGGCACTACGCCGGGACTTCAGCCGTTGATCGACGACCTCAATGCACTCACGGACGAGGCGCTTCAGGAAGTTCGTACCGCCTCTTATCTGCTCCATCCGCCCCTGCTCGACGAAGCCGGAATCGCCTCTGCCGCTCGCTGGTTCGTCGACGGATTCGCACGCCGCAGCGGAATTCAGGTGCAGTGCGATATCGAGGAAAACATGCCGCGCCCGCCCCGGGCGTGCGAACTCGTCCTGTTCCGTGTATTGCAGGAAAGCTTGACCAATGTGCACCGCCATTCCGAAGCGACCAGCACTAGCATCTGCCTCAGCCTCGACCACGGTCAATTTCGCCTTGAGATCTCTGACAATGGCCGGGGTGTCTCCGAAGAACAACTTCGGCGACTGGATACGTCTTCGAGCAGAGCCGGAGTGGGAATCAGCGGCATGCGGGAGCGCGTCGGCGAACTAGGTGGACATCTCGAAATCCGCTCCTGCAACCCCGGCACCAGCGTCCGCGTCGCACTTCCGCTGGCCAGTCCCTCCGCTCGCTCCGACCCAGTTACAGCACTTCACCGATGCAACGGTTCTGGCGCCCCCAATCTGAACGGTTCGAGTTACTCCTTACGAATGGAAAACAACCAGATTGAACGCAAACCGAATGTCACGCTCTGAGGGGAAGTCGTCGCCTGCGCCGGGACATACCTGATCAATGCACGTTCGTCAGACGTTGCGCTGTGGTCACCAGCTTACCGGCATCGCTCTTGGAAATCGACGCGGCAAAGCCCGCCAGTTCCAGATCGGCCGCACTCAGCAGATTCCCAAAAGAAGTGAACAAAATCAAAGGCGTCTCGGGCAGTATTTTTTTCAGGACGCGAGCGGCCGTCAGCCCATTCATCAGCGGCATCGAGAGATCCAGCACAATGACATCCGGCTTGAGCTCTTGTGCCATCGCCACCGCTTCTTCACCGTCGGAAGCCTCGCCACAGACCGTCCAACCCGCTTGCTCGAACATCCGCCGCATGCTTCTGCGTACCACGGCACTGTCATCGGCAAGAAGGATTTGCTTCACATACGCCAGATTTCTCTTCGAGCATCGCCTTTGTCTTTCTCTCGCTATTCTATCCTCACGATGGTCGTCCCTGGCGTCCCTGGAAGCAATACAGCGCACGCTGTACGCCAACGCGCCCAGGAAAGCTACCCGAAAAGCACCGCTAATCCTGTGCGCCGCAGGATCCATCAACAAAATAAATTGGGCCGCCCGCGGGCGGCCCGTTGGTTAGAGCAAAAGCTGAAGGCTAGTCTCCGGCCACCGGTTCGGCGATCTCCGGCTTCGCTTCCGTTGCGCTGTGTCCGTTGCCATTGCCGCTTGTCGGCTTGGCTAGCGCGCCCAGCGGAATGAATCCGTCCTGCGATTGCACCGGCTTCTCTTTCAGCACGACTTCGCGATAGAGCGAGGCCATCCGCGCGTTGTAAGCCTCGTCGTTTTTCTGCGGTCCACGCGCCTCGCCAGCCGCAGCCTTCGCGTCCCGCGCCCGCTTCTTCTCTTCGCGCGCGGTTTTTGCGATGCCCAGCTTGTCGAGATCGTGCTGCAGTTCGTTGGTCACGATTTCTTCGCGCAGCTTCAGATACTCGGTGGCCGTCGCCGGCTCATCCATCTTCACTTTCTTGCCGCCGGCGAAGATCTCGTGCCGCCCGTGCTCCTCGTACCACTTGGTGAGCGTGGCCGTCATGTGCATCTTCTCGATGATGTTCCGCCATCCCACGCCCGTGTTGTAGGCGCAGAACGAAATTTCGCCTTCCTGCGTCGCGTACGGAATGATGCACTGCTCCGTCCGCCGGAAGTCGTAGTTGAACAGATCCTGGAACCACATGCCCGCGATGAACAGGAAGTTCCATCGATCCGTCGTGCGTCGCTTCATCACGTCGTCAATGGTGCGGTCCGGACCAACTTTCCCGTAATCTTTCCGGGTGACGTGATAGTTCTTGTCGAACTTCTTCAACAGGTCCATCAGCTTGAAGTGCGTCGGCGACTGGTACGGATCGTAGTTCTTCATCAGGCACAGCGCCATGCCCAACCCGGTCAGGAATTTCCCGCGGGAACCGTCGTTCACTTTCGCAATGTCCTTCGCAAGCTGGTCGCCATGCAGGAACGCGGTCACGGGCACAGCTTCCTTGGTTTCCTTATCGATCATCACCGCCATGCCCGTTCCGCAGTTCGGATGGCAGCCGCAAGAGAGTTGGCCCCAGTCGTTGTTGGCGTCCTGCGCGTGCATCAGGTCGGCCCAGTCGCTGAACGTTCCCATAAAGCTGATCGGGAACCAGTCGCGCGCGGGCTCGCCCAGACCGGTCTGATTCTTCACGTCGTGCGCCAGGTGGCTCAGCGTATAGCGCTGCGCCTGGCGCCGCTCGTCGGTCACGGCCTCATCGCGTCCAGTAAAAGAGACAGGCTGGAACGACAGGAAGCTGATCGTCTTCGGATTATCGAGCGCGAACTTGATGATGCGTCCGACCTGCTCGTTGTTGATGCCGTTGACAATCGTGATGACCGGAACAATCTCGCATCCTGCCTTGTGCAGGTTCTCGATCGCCTTCAACTTCACGTCGAACAGGTTGCCGACGGCGCGGTGCGCGTTGGCGGCGTTGCCGATGCCGTCGAATTGCAAATAGGCATAACGCATGCCGGCTTCGACCGCCTGCTGCGCGAATTCAAAACTCTTCGCGAACTCGATGCCGTTGGTCGCAGCCTGCACCGAGTTGTATCCCACATGGCGCGCGTAGCGAACCGCATCCAGGAAGTAGGGCGACAAGGTCGGCTCGCCGCCGGAGAACTGCACGCTCATCTGACGCCGCGGCTTGATCGTAATCGCGTTGTCGAGCATGGTCTTGATTTCTTCCCACGTCAGTTCGTGGACGAAGCCCACCTGGTTCGCGTCCATGAAGCAGGGATCGCACATCATGTTGCAGCGGTTGGTCAGATCGATGGTAAGCACCGCGCCGCGCCCATACTTTACCGTCGACGATCCATGATGATGCAGGTGCTCGTCGCTGTGCGCGCGAATGTCGCGCCCGGGGAACACGTCTTCAAGGTGCTTGGAGAATTCGGTGTCGATCGACATCACATCTTCGAAGTGTCCGTGCTTCGGGCAGTCCTTCACCATCAGGATCTTGCCGTCGCGCTCGATAATTGTCGCCTTGATCTCGCCGACCTTCTCGTTCATGAGCACTTCGTGCGGCAGATGGCCGTCGAGAATCTGCTGGCGAATTTCCGGCACACACTTCGGGCACAGCGAATCGGTGGAGCGCGGCCAGCCCAGCGGCGGCTTGGACTTCTCGTACGACTTGAGCAGCGGCTTGTCTGACCACTTCGGCGTCGGCGACGGGTTGGGGTTGATGCGATTCAAGCGGTCGAATACAACCCAAGCGCCCTGGGCAGCGGTGACAACTGCTTTTTCAACGTACTTAATCGGCTTGCGCATGATGACTTTCGGCTCCTCTTGGCTGGGCTCTGAGCTTGTAACTCGAGCCTGCGTTCCGTCGGGATAGCCATCGACCGCAACGGCTAGTGCTATCCCTCTGACTTCATTTCTTTTCGCCTTCGTTTTGGATGAACCTGAGAAAGTCTCACCCAAAAACTGCGGCACACCCCGGGAAAATACCGCGGCTTAAGACCTTCTGCCTTACACTTTTCCCTGGGTGTTAGTCTGCACGTATCCTATTGGAAGCCTTAGGCCTCGCGCATCCATATCCCAACGAACGGTGCAAAATCGGGGTTTAGTGGTTCCTGGGCGAATTATACGGAGCTAAGCTGTTGAAAGCAAAGGGTCGGATGGTTCGGATCCTGACCGCGACCGAAAACGCGCCCTGAGAAGCGCTTTCCTGTGATAGCCAAAACTTGATCGTGCCCATCATGGCGCGACTGGTCTTTGACGATGGACAGATAACTCCGCGACAGTTCCCGCAGCACCCGCACCCCCGTCTCGCCATGGTAGACCGCCTTGAGTTGGTTGCCGCGTAACAACTCTGCCAGCTTGCACGCATCGATGCGATCACTCTTGTTTCCGTCTTTGAGCAACGCGTTCTTGCCCGGATTGCACACCACCAATTTATCGACACGAGGATTGTGCAGGTCGTACAGCCAGACGGACCAAGTTCCTTCTTCGAAGGTCACCCACAAGGTTCCGCGCAGTCCCGCAAAGAACTCAAGAATGGTTGCTGCTTTCGTCTCCAGGATGGATTCCATGACCACCTTGCCGGTGGCATCCATCACGGCCACCGAGATCGTTGCTTGATGCACGTCCAGCCCAACATACTTTTCATCGTTCACGAGGGTGCTCCTTTCGTAGGTGATGATGCGAACGATCACAACCTACTCCTAAAGGAACGCCCTTTTATAATGCGGTTGCAACAGCTAAGTGGAAAAATCACCATGCTTGGGCGTAAAGTTCAGCCGTGAAGCGCACGTCCAAAAACCTACTCCTTATCATCGCGGCTCTGGGCTGCATGGCAATCGCTGCACTTTGGTGGGTTGTTATCGGACACAGGTCCGCAATCGGCACCACCACCAAATGGCTACTGCTATCGCGTGGCTACAAGGTCGAGGTCTTAGCGCAGCCTGACTCGACCAACGGCGAGTTGAAACATGTTGAATGGGATGGTTGGGGATGGGCTGGAATGGACACGGTCGTTTATCTGGTGTTCGATCCTACAGACTCACTGTCTCCGGCGGCCAGCAGCCACCAGCCCGGGAAGTACAGAGGCATACCGTGCGAAGTCTTCCTTGTGCGGCGGCTTGAGAGCCATTGGTACACAGTCTGGTTCTACACGAATTACGAGTGGCGGCCTTAGGGAACCTCTGAGCAACCATCGATTTTGAAGGCGGCAAAACTTTCAGAACTACACAGGCCAGGAATTTTCCTGTATTGCTTACGGCCTTACCGGAACCCGCTATTTACGCAAGGTCCAGAGACACTACGCCCTCGCGACTGCCAGCCGTCTGCGGTGCAGATACAGGTTTACCAACGCGAAGCTGGTGCACAGTCGATGATGGTTCTTCTTAATCCCGCGGTATCTGGCCTTCTCGAAGCCGAAGATGCGCTTCAGAATCCGAAACGGATGTTCCACCTTCGCTCGCACTCTGGCCTTCACCCGGTTCTTGGCCTTTTGTAACTCGTCCACAAAGTTCTTGTATCGGACTCTCCGGCTGGTCATATCTTGCGCGCGCGGAGCCGCCTGCCGGATGGCTTCGCCCTGTCCCTGATATCCGCCGTCGCCCCACACCTTGCGCTCCTCGCCGTGCAACAGATCCGGCAGCATGTGCTTGTCCGCCACCGAAGCCGCCGAGGTGCACACCGAAGGCACATGGCCTTGCTTGGAGTCCACTCCGATGTGGGCCTTCAACCCGAAGTACCACGGCTTTCCCTTGCGCGTCTGATGCATCTCCGGGTCGCGCTCTCCACTCCGGTTCTTGGTCGACGAGGGCGCATGAATAATGGTCGCATCCACAATCGTCCCCGTGGTGATGCGAATGCCCCGGCTGTCCAGATATAGATTCACCGCGTTCAGCATCGCCCCGCCCAACTCGTGTTTCTCCAGCAGGTGACGGAACCCGAGGATGGTGCTCTCATCCGGCACCGCCGCCCGCCCCAGATCGATGCCCACAAAGTGCCGCAGCACCGGCGATTCATACAGCGCATCCTCCGCGCCCGGATCGCTCAGGTTGAACCACTGCTGCAGAAAATACACCCGCAACATGATGCTCAGTCCTACTGGAGGCCGCCCGTTCTCTCCCTTCGGATAGTGCGGCCCCACCAGCGCCTGTAACTCCGCCCACGGCACGATCTGTTCCATCTCTTCGAGAAACCGCTCCCGCTTCGTCTTCCGCCCGTACTTCTCGAACCCCGTCTGCGCCGCCAAAGTTTGCTGTCGCATCCGCCTTTTCACCTCGACTTACACCGTATACGCTCAGCCTGTGGATCGGAGAGTTCTTCAGAGGTTCCCTAACTGTTGAAACATCCTCATAACACTCAAAACCTTCAACTGCGTCGCGCAAAAGGGGGCGCTCGGTGAGTTTCATTTTCCACAGTGCGAAGTCTCCGATAAGCGTCGTCCCGAAGTCCCGCGATTTCACAGCGGGACAAGAGATCTCCCGGAAGCATACCGCCGACGAAGTTCAGACTGACTCACCACCGTGACTTGACTGAATCAGAAGACTACAGACTACCTTGGCGTCGAGACCGCCGTCATCGATAGGCCCGATTCAGCTCTTTTCAGATCGCCCACGTGCCGGGCTTTTGAACCAGCTTCCTCATATCCGAGGATTGAATGGTAGACAGCTCGGTCGAAGAACTGATCGAGCAGTCGGTGCAGTTCCAGTTCGCCATAAAGGGCCACGACGTTGTCCGCGAACGCTTCGTGTCGTAGGAAATGCAATAAGTGATCGCGCGTGAGCATCAGGGCCCACACGAACTGGGGCAAGCGAATCCCCTCCGCCGCTCGCCGCGCAGCGACGGCTTTAAACCGGCTGGCAATATCCCGCTCGGTCTTCTGCAGTAGCCATTCTCCAAGATTGCGGTACACCTCGCTGACCCGGCGCTGCATGTCTTCCCGCGGGATCGCTCGAAAATCGGAAGTGCGCTCCGATCCGCGAATCACATCCACCACCCTTTGCGACAACGCCTCCGAGTGCGCCTCGATCAGGCGCACTAGTCTCATCCCCAACATGAAATGGATCTCCTTCGGTCTTACAACACAAGATGCCGCGACAGCAGTGAGGGATGCACGAGCCGGATTTCGCTCGAGTGTTCCGTCGAAGAGGAGTCGTCGCTCGTCTCGCACAAATTCAAAACAGAAACTTCAACGCCAGTTGCACCACGCGCGGGCTTACATCGGACTGAACCTGTCCGAAGCTGGGCGAACTGATGTCGCTGACCGGCAGACGGAAATTTGTGTGGTTGAGAAGATTGAATAATTCCGCGCGGAATTGCACGTCTTTCCCTTCCCTGACAACCATGTTCTTAAAGACTGAAAAATCCCAGTTCATGTATCCCGGCCCTGCGACCACGTTGCGGCCCTCGTCCCCGAAAACCTGAAAGCGTCCCAGAGGATCCGGTTGCAGTTGCTGAAAGGCGCTTTTGTTGAACCACTCCTGCGGCGTCCGTGAGCCGGAGTTGGGATTGCCAATCAGGTTCGGACGATTCGCGGAAAAGCCGGTGATCTCCGGAGCCTGCCCCTGCAGCGAAATATCATTCGAGTCGAACACGGTGAAAGGCGTGCCGCTCATCAGAGTGGCGATCCCATTGATCTGCCAATTGCCCAGCGTGTGCTGGTACCAGTTCGTCGGACGATTCCAGAACGGAAGATTCCACTGGTAGCTGAACACCAAACGATGGCGCGCGTCGAACATGGAACGTCCGCGCTCGGCGGCCAGATCGAACGGGTTTTGCGCCAGATCGTTTTCTCCGGCGACGGGTTGCGACGCCGAGCCGGTGATGTTGAACGATGACACGTCGTCAATCGATTTCGACAGCGTGTACGACGCGAGGAACGACAGCCCGTGGCTGAACCTCTTGCGCAGGCTGGCCTCCAGCGCGTTATAGCTGGAGTTGGCGATGCTGGCGATTTCTCCAACAGAGCTATAGACGCAGGGCGCATTCGGATTCGAGCTGAGCGTGCATCCCGAATACAGCCGCCGCTGGTTCACGTTATTTTCGTTCGAGATCGGATTGCCGCTCGAGTCCAGTCCCGGAATAAACACCGCCGGGTCGCCTTCGATGAAGCGCGGCAGCCGCACGCCCGTCGTGCCCACATATCCAATCTGCAGCAGCCAGTCTTCTCCAAACGAGTGTTGAACATTCAGATTCCAGTCCTGCGCGTATGGCAGATGCAGGTTGCGAGCCACCACCAGCAAAGTCATCGGCTCCGGGAATTGCTGGCTGAAAGGATTCGGCGCGTAAAAAGGATTGGCGAATGAGTTCACCGGAAAACTGATCTGCTGGGTCTTGAGATAAGGAGGCGCGCTCACCGGATCTTGCAACGGCCCGCCCTCGCCCGTGTAGTAAGGCTCGTAGAAGATTCCGTAAGCCGCGCTGATCACGGTCTTCGCGTCTCCGCCGGGGTCCAAAGCAAATCCCACTCGCGGCGCGAAAGCAGTCTTCTGCGTGGGAATCAACCCCGCAGGCACTCCGCGATCTCCGGGATAAAGCAGCCCCGCCGGAGCCGATGGAAGGACGGTCGACTGTGCCCCCGGAACGAACAGGTTCACCTTGTTATGGTTCTCCGTCGCCGGAAACGGCAGTTCGTACCGGAGTCCGTAATTCAGCGTGAAGCGCGACGTTACCTTGAAAGTATCCTGGGCATAAAGATCGAGAGCGCGATCGCGAATCTCGCGGCTGAAATCTCCTCCGCCCTGCAAAAAGACGACCGGGTTGCCCGACAGAAAACTGGCAAACCCGTCGCTGTAAGGAAACGTCGAGAACACAAAAAATCCGTTGCTCGCGATTCCCTGCAGCGCGTTGATCTGGTCGCGCCGGTAGCCTCCGCCAAATTTCAATTCGTGACGAGCATGAATCCAGCTCAGCGAGCCGGAAAGATCGAACGTGTTCTGATAGGTGTAGCGAGGTCCGGTAATGGGATCGCCCGCCGAGGCATAGCCGGAAACCTGTATGAACGGAGGTCCGGCCGCCAACGGCAACGTTGGATCGTATTGAAAGCCCAGGCTCAACGGCGATTCGTTATTCAAGTGCTGGTCAAGCAGGAATTTGTTGCGCAGATAAGAGAATCGCGCCACGCCGATCGTCGTCTTAGAAAAGACATGCGTCCCCTGGGCCACCAGATTCTGCGCGCGATCGTCCTCGCCCACCGGAAAGCCGGGAACATTCGCGCCCACCGGCGAGAGCGGATCGGTAGTCGGACCGCCGCTGTACATGTAGCGGAAATTCAGCGTGTCCGTTGGCGAGAGGTAATGATCGACGCGCAAGCCGAATTGATCGTTGTTCTCGATCAGAGTTTGCGTTCCGATATATCCGTTCTCGCCGCTGTTGGGCAGCGGAAAAAATGGCAGCACGTTGGCCGCCGTCGGATCGATGGGCGTAAACAGCGTCATCTGGTTGAAGGGCACAGGCGTGCCAATAAAAGTCAGCTGCTGCAGCGGGTTGTCGCAGAGTCCGGTCGTTTGATCGAAACCGGCCGTACATTGTTCGCCGAAATTTCCCTGCCTTTCCGCCTTGGAGGGCACGGTGGCAGGCACCGATTCGCCCTGCCGGTTGCGGAAGCCCTCGTAATATCCAAAGAAAAAAGTTTTGTCCTTGAAAATCGGCCCGCCGAAGGTTGCGCCAAACTGGTTCTGCTTCAGCGGTTGCACCGATTGCGTGAAGTAATCGGAAGAGTCCATCGCATCGTTGCGGAAAAATTCCCACAATGCGCCATGAAATGAATTCGTCCCGCTGCGCGTAACGATGTTCGTAGTCGATCCCGTGTTGCGCCCGAACTCGGCGTTGGCATTGTGGGAGAGAATGCGGAACTCATCAATGGCATCGATCGGCGGTTTCAGGACGAAGCCGCCGTCCACCGAGCTGACATTGTCCGCGCCGTCAATCAGGAAATTGTTCGACTCCGGCCTCTGACCATCCACGGCGTAGGCTTGGTTCTGCCGCGCCGGACCGCCCGCCTCCAGCAGTCCGGGCGTCAGCGGAACCACTCCGGGTTGCAGCAAACCAAGCTGGGAAAAATTCCTCCCATCGAGCGGCAGGTCGAGAATCTCGCGCTGCATGACCGTCTGACCGAGGCTGCTCACTGTGTTTTGAATCAACGCTGCGTCGGCGTTGACCTCGATCTGCTGCATCTCTGAACCGACCTGCAGCCGGATCAGCACCGTCGCACTCTCGTTGACGTTGAGCGTAATTCCCTGTTGCCGGTATTTGGCGAAACCCTTGACTGCGACTTCAAGCGTGTAATGCCCAATCGGCAATTCGATAAGCAGATAATTGCCGTTGCGATCGGTAGTCGCCGTGCGTGTGAGTCCGGTCTCGACCTGCGTAGCGGTGACCGCGACATTCGAGACCACCGCGCCGCTCGGATCGGTAATTGTGCCGTGGATGTTTCCCGTGATCTGCTGAGCAGAAACCGCGAATGCAGCAAGAAGCGTGAACAACAGCCAGCCCCCATTCCTGACAGAAGTCATCCCCACAATCCTTTCGACGATTCATCTCACGACATTCGCGCACACTTCTGCGACCCTCCCGCCAAAAGTGATTGGAATGTGTGAAACGATCGAACCCCAGAGTGCGAGGATTATGGGAACTTAGTTAGGCTGGGTCAATAATCGGAAAGAATTAGCGAGCCGCAAAACGCACGAATCAGCGACCCCAGCGTTTCGCGTCGTAACTAAAGTCGATCAGCGCGTCCCCATAATCAATCTTGACGTCGAGATTATCGCAGCATGGTAAATCCAGCAGAGGGTTCGAATGCGCGCGGCTGACCACGCAGAACCACTGGCCATCACAGCGTCGCTCATCCACAGCAGCACCCTGCCGCGTCGCGTCATTCGGGCTCCCGTGCCTAATGGGTGAAGTCAAGCGAGAACTAGGCAATAATATACTTGGTAAAACGTGGGTTTGATGTCTAGGCTGGAATCCTGCCGTGACGGGATCGGCGGCCAGCTACTTCTTCGGTCGCCTTTTCACTTCCCGTTCCTTCTTTTCTTGCTCCTGCTGTTCCCGTTTCAGAGCCATTATATCGGGCGATGCAAATATGCACTGTTTCAAAGGCACAACAAGGAATGCGACACCATCATTGCTCAATACACAAGCTGTTGTGTCTAGAAAATTCGCACTGCACCATAGATGGCTGCAAACTGTTGACAGACGAGGTTCCGCCGTGACGCGGAAGATACCTAGAAGCCCTAATTTAGCCCTGTTTTGCACAGTTTTATGCACAGGGTTTGGGGCACTCGTACTATTTTTCCTCTTGGCCTGTTTGTCTTCTCACGCTCGGTCAAGAAATGTAAGGACGCTGACTTTGCCGCTGAAACTCAACATCCCTGAGCGATACCGCGCTTCCCTGTCTTCCGTTCGTTCATTGCGGACGCGCTCGTCCTCCCGCGGATCACTGAGCAGCGCGGCTAGATCGCGGGTCAGATGATGGCGCTCGTCGAAGGCGCGCAGCCGCAGCAGGCCGGCGTCGCTAGTGATCTGCCCGCCAGAAAAATCGGCGCGAACGGGTTGATGACGGTAGAAGGAGAAGGTCACCTGTGGTAAAACACTTTGTATCAAGCGATGGATGCTCCGAAAGGGAATGCTGGGTGCGCAAACCCAGTGTTCATCATTCCTTTTAGAGCATCCTTTCTTTTTTGGCTAGAGACTGGGTGAATAATCCAGGTTAGCGGCACGGCTGGAGCTGTCCCTGCCCAAACCTATTTATGAGGCTCTACATTCTGCCCTCAGATGTCGTAGTACAGCGCGAATTCGTACGGATGCGGGCGCAGGCGGATCGCGTCCACTTCCTTGGAGCGCTTGTAGTCTACGTAGGTCCGCAATAATTCTTGGGTGAACACATCCCCTTTCAATAGGAACTCGTAGTCGCGCTGCAGGGCATCGAGCGCATCTTCGAGCGAGCCCGGCATCGAAGGAATGCTCGACAATTCCTCCGGATCGAGTTCGTAGAGGTCCTGGTCGAGCGGCAAGCCGGGATCCATTTTGTTCTGGATGCCGTCGAGCCCGGCCATCAGCATGGCGGCAAATGCCATGTAAGGGTTGCAACTCGGATCGGGCGGGCGGAATTCGACGCGCTTGGCCTTGTTCGCCGCCGAATACATGGGAATGCGGCAGGCCGCAGAACGGTTGCGCCGCGAATAGGCCAGATTTACCGGCGCTTCAAATCCCGGAACCAGGCGCTTGTAGGAGTTGGTGGTCGGGGCGATGATCGCCGACAGCGCCGGGCCGTGCTTGATCAGTCCGCCGATATACCACAGCGCCATCTGCGAAAGCCCGGCGTATCCCTCGCCGGCAAACAACGGCTGCCCGTCTTTCCACAGAGACTGGTGCGTGTGCATGCCGTTGCCGTTGTCGCCGAAGATGGGTTTGGGCATGAACGTGACCGTCTTTCCGTTGCGGTAGGCGACGTTTTTGACGATGTATTTGTAGAGCAGCATCTTGTCGGCCGACCGCACCAGCGAATCGAATTTGAGATCGATCTCCGTCTGCCCGCCGCTCGCTACTTCGTGATGATGGCATTCCACGTCCATGCCGCAGCTTTGCATGGTCAACACCATTTCAGAGCGCAGGTCCTGATAGTGGTCGGTGGGCGCGACCGGGAAATAGCCCTCCTTGTAGCGCGGCCGGTAGCCGAGATTGTTCTCTTCCCTGCCCGAATTCCAGCGGCCTTCCTCGGCGTCGATGTAGTAGAAGCCGTACTGCTCGCGCTGGTCGAAGCGCACATTGTCGAAGATAAAGAATTCCGCTTCGGCTCCGAAGTATGCCGTGTCGGCGATGCCGGTGGAGGCCAGGTAGATCTCCGCTTTCCGCGCCATGTAGCGCGGATCGCGATCGTAGCTCTGCTTGGTGACCGGGTCGACCACATCGCAGACCAGCACCAGCGTCGAAACTTCGGTAAAGGGATCGAGCAGATGACAGTTCGGATCCGGCTTGAGCAGCATGTCGCTTTCGTGGATGCCCGCCCAGGCGCGAATCGAGGAGCCGTCGATCCCGAAGCCCTCTTCGAAGGAAGCCTCAGTCAACTGCTCGATGGGATAGGAGACATGGTGCCATAGGCCGGGAATGTCGGTGAAGCGCAGGTCGAGAATCTTGGCGTCATGCTTCTTGGCAAATTCCAGCACGGTCTTGGCGTCAGGCATAAGGCTCCTTCGTGGGAGGCGAGCAATCAGCGTTGAAGCGCTGCGAAAATGTCGCTGGTCGATCGTCGTTTGTCGTTCGTGAATCGATTCGCGAACGCTCGAATGACCAGCCCCGCGATGGATGTTTTTCAGGCTGCTACAATCGGTCGCGTTGTCGACCGACGAGTCTAAAGCCAGCGGCCAAGGCTGGCAATTCGATTGTTCTTATAGCCGGGATAAAGCGCACTTTATACTTGAGCTGTCGGCTGTCAGCTATCAGCCTTCAGCTCCCAGCGCTACGAAACTAGCTTGGAGAGCAGAGTTGCTCTGGCTGAAGGCTGAGGGCTGACGGCTGAGAGCTTGCATTATGGACCCAAACCCCTTGGTGAAATCGGTTCCACTGGCAACTGGCCACTGACGACTGGCAACTGCTCTTATGGATTTCGACCAGCTCGAAACCTTCCTCGAAGTGGCGCGGCACGCCTCGTTTTCACGGGCGGCGGAGAAACGATTCCGCACCCAGCCCGCCATTTCCTCGCAGATCCGGGGCATCGAGGAGGAAGTCGGCGCCAAGCTGTTCGACCGTTCCGGCGGCAAGGTTTCGCTCACCGCCGCGGGCAAGGCCTTCCTGAAGTACGTGGAAGAGACGCTGGACGCGCGCAAGGCCATGCTGGTCGCGATCGCCGAAATGGAACGCGTGCCTCGGGGAGAAATCATCGTGGGCGCAAACGAGGGCACCTGCCTGCACATCCTGCCCTACGTTTTTGCCGATTTTAAGAAGCAATATCCTGACGTTTCGGTCAACATCAAGCGCGCCGACTACGCCAAGATTCTGGAGTCGATCATCGACAACTCGGTCGACTTCGGCGTCATTTCGCTTCCTGTTAATGACCCCCGGCTGACGGTGGTGCTCATCCATCGCGATGAATTGATCTTGATCGCGCCCCCGCAACATCCCCTCGGCAAATTGAAATCAGCCACCATCGCCGACGCAAGCAAGTTCCCGCTGGTCGTTCCTAAAGCGGGGCACACGCGCGACGCCATCGAACAACTGTTTCACGAGCGCCGGCTAAAGCCGAACTTCACCATGGAACTGGATTCCAGCGAATTGCTGAAGCGTTTTGTGGCCGCCGACGTGGGCATCGGCTTCATTGCCCGCTCCAACGTGGAAGAAGATGTTCGGGCCAAAGTATTGTCCGCCATTCCCCTGGCCGATGCCCAGGTGCGCCGCGATCTGGCGCTGGTCTTCCGCAAAGATAAGGCGCTCAGCCGGGCCGCGCTCGCCTTTATTGACATTGCCGTGAAGCACAAGTCCACGCAAGAATTAGTGCCGATCCCCACCCGATGAGGAACCCGATTCTCCCATTGCTGTTGTCATTATTGCTGGGGTTGAGCGTGCCTCTCCCGGCATCGGCCCAGAAGCAGTTCTCCCAACTGCCCGCCTCGACCCGAACCCTCATCTCTATCAAAGCCACCGGCAGCAAGCGCTACTCCGAACAAACCATCGCCGCCGCCAGCGGCCTGCAACTGGGCACTCCCGTCACCGAGGACGACTTCAAATCCGCGGCGCGCCGGCTGGGCGATATGGGAGTGTTCACCGAGGTGGGATACACCTACTCGTTCACCTCCGCCGGAACCAAGCTCGTGCTGCAGGTCACCAACGTCGCGAAATTCGTCCCCGTGCGTTTCGAAGATTTCGTATGGTTCACGGATGAGGAACTTCTGAAACGCATCAAGGAAAGCGCGCCCCTATTCGATGGAGAGCTGCCGCTATTCGGCAAATTGGCCGATCAAGTGTCGGACGTGCTGCAGGCCATGCTGGTCGAAAGGTCGATTCCCGGGCACGTGGAGTATGTCCGCTCCGGCAAAGGCGATAGCCCGGTCGACGCGATTATCTACCAGGTTTCCGATGTTGTGATTCAGATTCGCAACGTGGAATTCACCGGCGTGGCCCCGTCTGAATTGTCCGCATTGAAGGCTGCCGCGCAGCGGGTCTTCGACCGGGAATACTCTCGCACGGTGTTGAGCGCGCTGGTCCAGCATCAACTGTTGCCGGTCTACTATGCGCGCGGATATCTGAAAGCGGCCTTCGGTCCGCCCGAACCCAAGGTAGTCAAGCAGCCCTCCGAAAGCAACGACGCCGGCATTCACAACCTCACCGTTGTCGACGTGATCTTTGCGGTCACGCCGGGCCAGCAATACAAGCTGAAAGGGTTGGAATGGTCGGGCAATCAGGCGTTTCCGACCGACGTGCTGCAGAAAATGGTGCACGCGCGCGCCGGCGAACCGGCGAACACGGTCCGCATCGGCGACAATCTGAAAGACATTCAGAAGCTCTACGGATCGCGCGGCTACGTAACGGCGACACTCACCGCCAAGGCCGACTTTGACGACGCCGCGAGCACGGTTGCCATCCGCATCAACGTCAAGGAAGGATTTGTTTACCACATGGGCGAGCTTGCGCTCCGCGGGCTCGACAACAGCCTGACCGACAAGTTGCGCAACGCCTGGAAAATCCGCCCCGGCAACGTCTACGACGCCACCTACCTTAGCGAATACCTGCCCATCGCCCAGAAACTGCTGCCGTCCGCGCTCGACTGGGAAACGTCTTCTCACGTCACCGCGAATATTGGGGATAAGACCGTCGACGTTCGATCTCATTTACACGGCGAAAGCGCCGAAGTAGCGCCGAGCCGCGTTTTCCGTCTGTCCGGTTTTTGGAACAATCCGAAAAGATTTTTTTGCCGTCGCGTCCTTGGACTACTCTGGCGGAGCTTCGTCTGAGGTCTCTGTGGCGGGACCTCCAGGCAGTAGTTGCCCGGGCCCTCCCCCATCCGTTCCGGGCATTCAGCGGGGACGCGTGCCAGCGCGTCCCCCATTTTTTTCGGAGACAAAACCTTGTAACTTCCGGCCTGAAGGCGCATCTTCTAAGCGGGAGCTCGTGCCGCCAAAATTGCTCGCGGGACAAGCCCACACGAAAAAAGGAGAATCTGTGATGAATGTTCGGGTCGCGAAAACCGGATTTGGACTCTTGAGCCTGCTGCTCGTAATCGGTATGGCGGTTTCTGCTTTTGCCGCCGGCGGGAAAACCTTCACGGGGACCGTCAGTGATTCCATGTGCGGCGCCAAGCATGCGATGCCCGGCGACGACGCCGCTTGCACCCGCGCCTGCGTCTCGAAAGGTTCGAAGTATGCACTCGTCGTGGGCGACAAAGTCTACACGCTGGAAACCAGCAATGAAGCCGCGTTGGCCACGCTCGACAAGCAGGCCGGAACCAAAGCGACCGTCACCGGAACCGAGAAGGACAACACCATCACCGTAAGCTCCGTCAAAGCTGCTCACTAGTCCAGATTGTGGCGATGGCGTCTCGGGCCCTGCTGCCTTCCGTCCGAGACGCCATCGACTTTTTTTGTTCTCCGCCGCGAAATTCATCAATCGTTCACAAAGCATTGTGTTAGATTGTGCATTCTTGGACATGACTTTTTTGGAGGACACGCGAATTGGGCAAAGACATGGTTCCGAAGCGGATTTTCTTCACCAAGGGTGTGGGGAAACACCGTGAGCGGTTAACTTCGTTTGAATTGGCCTTGCGTGATGCCGGCATCGCTGCGCAGAATCTGGTGCGCGTTTCTTCCATCTTTCCTCCCAACTGCAAACTACTCGCGCGCAAAGAAGGCGTGAAGTACCTGCATCCCGGAGAAGTCGTGTTCGCCGTGGTCGCTGAAAACTCCACCCGCGAACCGCATCGCCTGCTGGCCTCTTCCATCGGTGTGGCCATCCCGGCCGACCGCAACACCTACGGCTATCTCAGCGAGCACCACTCCTTCGGCGAGACCGAAGATGCCGCCGGAGAATATGCCGAAGAACTCGCCGCCGAAATGCTGGCTACCACCCTCAACGTGGAGTTCGATCCCGACCGTTCCTGGGACGAGAAAAAGCAGATCTACCGCCTCTCCAACAAAATCGTGCGCACGGCCAACGTCACCCAGTCGGCCGTCGGCGACAAGCGCGGCCTGTGGACGACCGTAATCGCATCGGCCGTGCTCATCTTCGATTAGCGGCGGCACGAGCACCGGCTGGCGGGAAAAATCCGGTGGTGGTGCAGTTTGAACGGATTTGTATCAGGACACGCCTTCAGGCGTGCCAAATCGCGAGCAACCACCAAAAAATCCACTCTGCTTTCGGTTCCGGTCGATTAACACTTCAGTAACCAGCGCCCTCTTTCCCTAGTAATCTTTCGTTAACATACTTCCTGTATCATGGCAGTAGAGACTAGAGATTCATCCAGTGAGTGGGGGGGTGGGGAATTCCGTGGATATCGAAACGCGCAGAAAGAAACAGAAGGCTCTTATGAGGCAGATGCTTGAGCGGAAGGTTCGCTCGCGGGCGAAGCAGCTGTATGAGTCGCGCGGCCAGGCGGAAGGCCAAGACCTGCAGGATTGGTTTCAAGCAGAGTCGGAAGCAATTGAAAACAGTACAATTGCTTCACTGTACCTGCGCTCGAACGCGGAGAAGCAGAAAGACCAGCGGAATGCTGCCGGCCAAGAAATTCCCGCCGAGGAGTGCGAAAGCACCGTCTAACTGCGGCGATTCCCCTAAAGCGTCAACAAATTCGCATCGACATTTTCGAGCGTGAGAATCACTTCCTAACCGCAGCCTTGGTGCCCTTGCGCGCTCCCTTTTTCGCTTTGTCGAGGCGCTCGATTACGGCCGCGACGATGATCGGCAGGCCGACGGTCGCATCCACAAAAACCTCGCCAAATTTTCCGCCCTCTGACGGAGGCACAAACTTCCCCCACGAGATCGCCTCGCTATAAGGACTGCCCGACAACCCCCCCCAATACACCGGTTCGGGACAGATCCTGAGTCCGTAGTGATAGCGCTTCAGGGGCACGTTCTCGCCCAACCGCCGGTGCCTTAGTTCAATGAAGGGTCCGAACTGCTGCGACCAGTTGCGCGGCACCCCGCCGCCAATGGTAAAGATTCCCAGCTTCTTCTGCCGCAGCAGTGTCGCCGCAAAATGTTCCAGATCCTCAAACGGGTCAAAGCGGATCTTGTGCCTTCCCGTCGATTCGCGCAGGCGGTTGTTCAGCGCCGTATCCAGACCGAGCTCCGAATCGCTGAAGGCCGGCACAAATACCGGAACACCTTTCTCGTACGCCGACTTCAGAATGCCTCGCTGCCCCTGCGCATGCTTGGCCAGATACTCGCCGATGGCGTGATTCAGCTTGTACGAACACATGACTTCGTTGTGGTCCCAGGCTTCCAGCACCGCCGACATGACCTCTTCGACGTCGTCGAGGTTCTGCTCCGGCTCGAGCGTGTCGTAGACGCGGTTGTAGCCCTGCTCGTAGAGTTCCTCGTCCGACACCTCGGGGTTTGCCCGAAAATGCGCGCGCCCGGTCGCCTCAACCACGCCGTGCGCCATGAGTGCGCCAGTGGAGACAATCGCGTTTACGATGCCACGATCGATCAACTCGGTGATGATCAGTCCCTGCTTGGCGACGGTCATGGCGCCGGCCAGCGTCATCACGATGAAGGCATCGTCGTCCAGCGCCATCGCCTCCAGCACATCGGCAGCTTCGCCCAGCTGGCGGCCGCTGAATGCTGTCTTCGCCATCGCTCGCACCAGGGTGTCGATCGAAGTGACCTTTGACAGATCCAGCGGCTCCAGCGGAATCAGCCGGTCTTCGATGGGATTGTGCAGGTGCCGGTCTTTGCCTTCTCCGGCATGTCCCGGTTCTGAATGCCCGTGCGAATTGCCATGATTGCCCTGTTTCAACGTAAGCCTCCAGGCTAGATACGTTTTTCTCGACTCACTACTTTACAGGAATCTGATGGACGCGCGCCAAGACGAGGAAATGGGTAGGCGTGCAGTTTGGGGAAGAGGTTCGTATCAGGGCATCGCCTTTAGGCGTGCCGAATCGAGTTCGAAGCTTGAACCGGCTTAAAGCCGTTCAGCCAAGTTCCGCCGGCGGCATCGCTGAAGCGATGCCCTGATACGAACCTTTCTTCAAACTGCACCTTTGCCAGCAAATGCGGCGAGCACGGGTTCACAGCTCATTCATCCGCGCTCATGGCCATTGCTCATCGCTCCTTGCTCACGGCTCATTGCTCAAAGTTTGCTTCCTGCTATATTTGAACTCGGGAGGTCGTCACCGCTTGCCGCCAGAGAAATTTCGCGTGGCTCTGATCCAGATGTCCTGTGGACCGGAACCCGAGCAAAATCTGGAGAAGGCTCTTAGCCGCACCGCAGAAGCTGCCGGGCGCGGCGCAAAAGTTGTCTGCCTGCCGGAACTGTTTCAGACGCAATATTTCTGCCAGCGCGAAGATCACGCGCTTTTCGATCTGGCAGAGCCGATTCCCGGGCCGAGTTCGGAGAAACTCGCAGCCGCCGCCCGCAGGAACGGCGTCGTCCTGATTGCATCATTGTTTGAAAAGCGCGCTGCTGGCGTTTATCACAACACCGCAGCCATCTTCGACAGCGACGGCTCCCTGCGTGGCTTGTACCGCAAAATGCACATCCCCGACGACCCGCTGTATTACGAGAAGTTCTACTTCACGCCCGGCGACCTCGGTTACCGCGCGCTCGACACCAGCGCCGGCAAGCTGGGTACGCTGGTTTGCTGGGACCAGTGGTATCCGGAGGGCGCGCGCCTGACGGCGCTGCAGGGAGCGCACGTGCTGTTTTATCCGACGGCCATCGGATGGCATCCAGCGGAGAAGGCCGAGTTCGGCGTGGCCCAGCACGATGCCTGGCGCACCATTCAGCGGGCCCACGCCATCGCCAACGGAGTCTATGTGGCCGTCGTCAATCGAGTCGGCTTCGAGACCGGCAACATTCGCGGAAAGTCGGCTCCGGGCCAGGGACTCGAATTCTGGGGTGGATCATTTTTCTGCGATCCTTTTGGCCGCGTGCTCGCCGAGGCTTCTCACGACCGCGAAGAAATCCTGGTCGGCGACGTGGACTTGAAGGCGCTCGAAGATATCCGGCGCAACTGGCCTTTCCTGCGCGACCGCCGCATCGACAGCTACGCGCCCATCTCAAACCGGTTGATCGACTAGAGACTCCATCGTGGCCCATCCCCTGTCCAAGCCTTCAAGCAATACTTTAAGTCCTGCTTCGCGGGGCTACGGCATGCCCGCCGAGTGGGAGCCTCATGCCGCGACCTGGCTCGCATGGCCGCACTATCAAGGGGATTGGCCCGCGAAATTCGAGCCGATTCCCTGGGTCTATGCCGAGATCATTCGCAACCTGGCCCGGCACGAGCGCGTCGAACTGATCGTGATCAACGCGGCGGCGGCGCGCCAGGCGCGCAAGATTTTGGAACGCGCCGACGCTCTCTCCGACAACCTTCGTTTCCACCACTGGCCGACGAATCGCGTTTGGCTACGCGATTCCGGCTGCATCTTTCTGAAATGTGGCGCGGGCGCTCCCGCCCGCGAAGGTTTTGGAGCACCTCTGCTCCACGCCAGCTCACCGCACAGTGGTCACGAATTTACCCGAGCCCTGGAGCAGCACAAACGGGAAGGGCATGAGTTTACTCGTCCCGTTGAGCACCAGAAAAAAGGAAGGGCTTTAGCCCCTGAGGATCCGCTCGCGGTAAAGTTCCGCTTCAACGCGTGGGCGAAATACTCCAACTGGCGCCTGGACGAAAAAATCGGGAGCCTGATGGCCAAGGCCGCCCGCTGTCAGGAAATTCGTCCGCTCTCGCTCGGAAACCGCATCGTCCTCGAAGGCGGATCGATCGATGTGAACGGGGCCGGGACGATCCTGACTACCGAGGAATGCCTGCTCAGCAAAGAGCAGGAGCGCAATCCTCACATGTCCCGCGTCCATTATGAAAAAGCGTTTGCCGACTATCTCGGCGCTGGGCACACGATCTGGCTGGGACGCGGCATCTTCGGCGACGATACGCACGGCCACGTCGATGACCTCACGCGCTTCGTCGCGAAAGACACGGTCGTCACCATGGTCGAGCCGAATTCCAAAGACGTAAACCACGCTCCGCTGCGCGCCAACCTGCGCCGCCTGCAAGCTGCGCGTGATCAGAATGGCCGCCAGTTGAACATCGTGGAGATTCCCATGCCGCAGCCCGTGGTCTTCGAAGGCCGCCGCCTGCCCGCCAGCTACGCGAATTTCTATATCGCCAATGGCGTCGTGCTCGCGCCCGTTTTCAATCGCGCCAACGATCGCATCGCCCTCAACATGCTGGCGCAACTCTTCCCCAGTCGCAAGATTGTTCCCATCTATTCCGGAGATTTCATCTGGGGTCTCGGTGCGATGCACTGCATGACCCAGCAGCAGCCGGCATAAGCCAACTCACTACGGAGACAAGAGGCAGGGAGAGGAATTGTTGAATTCTGATTGTTGATTGTTGAATGCAAACCCCACCCAGGCGACCATCCGGCTTTTTCATTCAACCATCAAAAATCAGCAATCAACAATAACTGCGTTCTCCGCGACAATGCATGAAAGGCGGAGGGCTGAATGCTGACGGCTGAGTGCTTACTTCTGATACTGGGTCGGCTCCGGGCCTTTTTCCAGCATCTCCCGGTCCCATATCCATCCCTGGCGCGTGTAGCTGGCCAGCTCGAAATCCTGCGTCAACTCCAGAGCGTCGGTAGGACACGCGTCCTCGCACAGCCCGCAGAACATACAGCGGCTCAGGTCGTAGGTGAAATTCGTGAGTTCCTTGCGGCGGGTTTTCTCGTTGCGCTCGCTTGAAACCACAATCAGATGTTCGGGACACGCCAGCGCGCACAGGTCGCAGGCAATGCACATGGTCTCGTCGGTGTCAGGATTCACATTCAGCCGCGGCGCTCCCCGGTAGCGCTCTGCCACCTGCGGCCGCTCCAACGGATACTGCTCGGTATAAATTTCTTTGGGATCCTGATAGCGGAACGTGACCTTCAGACCTTGCAGCAGATCAACCAGGAAGACTTTGCGCAGCAAGCTTGGCATGCCCATAACGGAGAGCATACCATCCAAACCGCGTTCCCCAAAGTGCCCAGGCAGCGGGCCCAGGCAGCGGGCCCAGGCAGCGGGTCGTGGCAAAGTAGGCCCATGCCAATGTAGTTCCTCAGCGATCTCTGCGAAGCCTCAGCGTCCTCTGCGGTTAATATCTTTAAGATTTTTTCGCGAGTCTGCTCCCGTGCCCTCCGTGTCCTCTGTGTCGAGTGGTTTTTCCGCCTGTCACAGGAAACTTTTCCAGCGCCCAGTCCGTATCCTTAACCAGAGAATGCCTATGAAGGCCTATTTCACCAACCTGCCGACGAAAACCTGGGTGCTCCTCGTCGTGCCCGCTCTGGCAATTGCTTATCCCATCGGCCGCATCGTCGTTTTGGCGGTCGTTCACGAGGTTGTGCCGCAAGTCGTGCGCAGCGTGTTGAGCATGATCTAGACCGCTCCGAACTGGATCGCTCGAATCCTTGCCACGGCCTCGCGATGCCGCATAGTCTGTTACGAGAAGATGCCTAACGACCTGCGATCCACTGTCACCGACGAACTATGGATGGAAGAAGCCCTCCGCTGCGCCCAGCGAGCGCTGGAGATCGGCGAAGTCCCCGTGGGCGCCGTTGTTGTTTGTGGCGGAAAAGTCGTCGGCCGCGGATGGAATCGCAACATTATCGACTCCGATCCCTCCGCGCATGCCGAAATCATCGCGCTGCGCGAAGCGGGTGCGCACGTCGGTAATCATCGCCTGGGAGACTGCGCACTGTTTGTTACAATTGAACCGTGCGCGATGTGTGCCGGCGCGATGGTGCACGCGCGCATCCGGCGCCTCGTATATGGCTCAGACGATCCGAAGGCTGGCGCCGTGCGTTCGGTGATGCAGGTGCTGAATCATCCGCAACTGAACCATAAAGTCGAGGTCCAGAGCGGAGTATTAGCCGGCCGCAGCGCCGAATTGCTGCAAACGTTCTTTAAGAGCCGTCGTTAGTAGTCGTCAGTCGTTGGCAACTCTCGCGCAGCATGTCATTCCGAGCGCAGCGAGGAACCTGTTTTAGCTGACGGCTGAGAGCTGACGGCTGACAGCTGTTTTAACGCGGAGAGGTGCGTGAGCGGTTGAAACGATCCGCCTCGAAAGCGGACATACCTTAACGGGTATCGTGGGTTCAAATCCCACCCTCTCCGCCAGATTTCCATCCTATCGCTCTTAGGCTCCATCCGTCGAAGCCTGCTCCGAACCATTCCTCAAAACGCAACGCCGGCCTTTCCATAGGTGCTCAGCTTGCCCGGAAGCTCCTCAGCGATCTCTGCGAATCCTCGGCGCCCTCTGCGGTCAAAAGCTCTTTCTCGCCGCACGGGACGCCGTTCTCGGCCCACTGGGAAATCCCGCTCACTTAGCCTAAAATACTTCTCACTCGCCCTCTGTGGGAACTCTGAGCTTCACGCATGCCAGCCACCGTCGCCACCCATCCCGACATTGCCGCTGAATTTTCCGGCAAAATCGCCGGACCTTGCGTCTTCGTTCTCTTCGGCGCCGCCGGCGATCTCACCAAGCGCAAACTGATTCCCGCGCTGTTCAATCTGGTGCGCGCCAAGCTGTTGCCCGACACCTTCGCCGTGGTAGGAGTTTCGGTCGACGATCTCGACGCCGAAACTTTCCGCAAACAGGTTGGCGAATTTCTTCCTACGCACGACGACGCAGCCTTCGACTGGCTGCGCAGCCGGCTCTTTTACGAGCGCGGAGATTTCGGCGATCCCAACACTTTCGCGCGCCTGCGCGATCGCCTGGCTGCGATTGACGCTGCATCTCATACGGAAGGAAACTATCTTTTCTATCTCGCCACCGCTCCCAAATTTTTCGCGCCCATCGTCCAGCAACTGGGCCAGTCCGAACTCTCGCGCCAACAGAACGGCCGCTGGCGCCGTGTGGTCATCGAGAAACCTTTCGGGCAGGATCTCGACTCCGCCAAGGCCCTCAACCGCGACATCAAGAGCGTCCTGCAGGAAAACCAGATCTACCGTATCGATCACTACCTCGGCAAAGAGACCGTGCAGAACATTATGGTCTTCCGCTTCGACAATGCGATTTTTGAGCCGATCTGGAATCGCCGCTACATCGACCACATCCAGATCACCAACGCCGAAACCGTGGGCGTGGAGCTCCGCGGAGCGTACTTCGACAACGCCGGAACCCTGCGCGACATGGTCCCTAACCACGTCATGCAGTTGCTCAGCCTCACCGCCATGGAGTCTCCGGTTTCCTTCCAAGCCGACGCTGTTCGCAACGAGCAAGCCAAGGTTCTGCACTCGCTGCAGCCGCTCAATTCCGAAGACGTTCTACAACGCAGCGTGCGCGGCCAGTACGGTAACGGCGCGATCAGCGGTGAAAACGTTCCACGCTATCGCTCCGAGCCGGGAGTGAATCCGGAATCGCGCACTGAAACTTTCGTCGCGCTCAAGCTGAACATCGACAACTGGCGCTGGGCGGGCGTTCCCTTCTACCTGCGCACCGGCAAACGGCTGGCGCAGCGTCACACCGAAATCGCCATCCAGTTCAAGCGCACGCCCTTTGAATTATTCCGCAACGCGCCCTTCCACAAACTGCACACCAACACGCTGGTGATTCAGATCCAGCCCGTGGAAGGCATCTCGCTCAGCTTCGGCGCAAAAATTCCTGGCCCTCTGCTGCGCGTCGGTGCTGTGGATATGAGTTTCGAATATTCGAAATATTTCGGCGCCGACGCCTACACCGGTTACGAAGTGCTGCTCTACGACTGCATGATGGGCGACGCCACGCTGTTCCAGCGCGCCGACATGGTCGAAGCCGGATGGACCGTCATCGATCCCGTGCTCGACGTTCTGGAAGGCGCTGCCCCCGCGCAAGTTTCCCAACTACGCCTCCGGCACCTGGGGCCCGGCCGAGTCCGACCAGTTGCTGCAGGCCGACAACCGTCAATGGAGGACAATCGAGCCATGATCCTCGCCGGAGAAATCGGCGCGACCCGCACGCGCCTCGCCGCCTTTGAGACGGAAGGCAATCGCCTCAAGTGCGTTGTGGAAAAAACTTTCAAGAGCCAGGAGCACTCGAGCCTTGCGGAGATCTTGCCCCAGTTCACCCGCTCCGAAGGCATTCCGGTGCACAGCGCGTGTTTCGGCGTTGCCGGACCCGTTCGCGCCGGGCGCAGCAAGATTTCCAATCTGCCCTGGACTATCGATTCCCGCGAACTCGCCGCCCAGCTCAAACTCGCGTCCGTCGGCCTGCTCAACGATCTCGAAGCCTACGCCTACGGGATCGACGCGCTCGAATCCAAAGATTTCGTCGCGCTCAGCGAAGGCTCCGACGACGCCGAAGGCAACCGCGCCGTCATCTCCGCGAAGACCGGGCTCGGGGTCGCCGGCCTCTACTGGGACGGATTCCGCCACCATCCTTTCGCCTGCGAGGGCGGTCACGCCGACTTCGCACCCAAAGACGCGCTGCAAACGGAATTGCTCGTCTATCTTCAGAACAAATTTGGACGAGTCAGTTGCGAGCGCATTCTCTCCGGACCGGGCATCAAAAATATTTATGAATTTCTCCGCGACGCGCACAAAGCTGAAGAGCCCGCATGGCTGCGCGATCAACTTGCCGTGGCCCATGATCAGCCCGCTCTAATCTCGAAACTCGCGCTCGAAGGTAAGGCTGAGATCTGCCAACAGACGCTTTCGATTTTTGTGAGCGTCTTCGGCGCCGAAGCCGGCAATTGCGCTCTGCACTACATGTCCACCGGAGGAATTTTCATCGGCGGCACGATCGCCGCCAAGATTGTCGAAAAGATGCGCGCGCCCGAGTTCATGCAGGCTTTCCTCGACAAAGGCCGCATGGAGACCCTGCTCCGCGACATGCCGGTGAAAATCATCCTGAACGACGACTGCGGCCTGCTGGGCGCCGCCCGTTACACGCTCGTGCAGAAAGCGTTCCCCAGCAAGAGCAGCGCCGCCGACTAACAGGAATGTGTGGCGCGGGCGCTCCCGCCCGCGAAATCTAACCAGGATAGGAATTTGGCAGGAAGCGCCACAACCCAGAACCGGATTGTTCGAAGTGTTCAAAGATCTCGATTCAGAGGAACCGCATGACCCACAATCTGCAAGACACCATTTCCCTCCTCTCCCGCACTCCCGCCGCGCTCAATGCCCTCCTGCGCGATCTGCCCGACAGCTGGACGCTCCGCAACGAAGGCGAGAACACCTGGAGCGCCTACGACGTCGTCGGCCATCTGAATCATGGCGAGCGCACCGACTGGCTGCCGCGCGTAAAGAGAATCCTGGAGTTTGGCGAGACCAAGCCTTTCGATCCCTTCGATCGCTGGGCTCAAGAACGCGAAAGCCAGGGCAAGTCTCTGCCCCAGTTGCTGGACGAGTTCGCTCGGTTGCGGGCGGAAAATCTGACTGGCCTCCGCGCCCTGAATCTGCAGCCACAGGACCTCGAGCGCCGCGGACTCCATCCCACCCAAGGCGTCGTCACCATGTCGGATCTGCTCGCCACCTGGGCCGCTCACGACCTGACCCACCTGCACCAGATCGCCCGCGTAATGGCGCATCAGTATCGCGAAGCCGTCGGCCCCTGGGCTCCATTTCTAGGCGTAATGAAATGCGCCGGCCACAGTGATTGATATGTGTGGCGCGGGCACTCCTGCCCGCGAAAATCTAACCAGGATGGGATGTTGTAGCAAGCGGCAAAAACGAGGGCGGCGGGCTCGCCCGGCATGCACCACCAAGAACCCGGCTGCCCCACGCTTCGCGGGGTTCGAAGCGTGGGCACTCCTGCCGCTGACTCGCAGGAGATTTTCCCAAATGCGTCTGCAATCCCGCTGCTTTTTCCACCGGCGTCAATCCTCAGATGTTCAGCCGTCACAGCCACCGCTCTCCCATTCATGCTATACGTCGCCCATGCCCAACCGGCTGCATCGATACTATGGTGCGGGTTACTCGCACTTCATCACGACCAGTTGTTACCAGCGATGGCCGCTGCTCGGCAGTGCCCGGAATCGCGATCTGTTTCTGCGGGTACTGGAGCAGGTACGGCAACGCTATTGCTTTGTAGTTGCGGGATATGTGGTGATACCGGAACATGTGCACTTGTTGATCAGCGAGCCCGAGCGCGGCGACCCATCGCTGGTGATGAAAGCGGTGAAGCAGGGATTCGCCCGGCGTCTACTCTCGCGCCTGCGCTGTACGATGGATTCGAATGAACTGTCGCTCTGGCAGGCGTCGATGGAACGCGGGCGGATCTGGCAGGCACGGTTCTACGACTTCGTGGTGTTTTCGGAACACAAAAGGGTGGAGAAGTTGCGCTACATCCACCGCAATCCCGTGAAGCGGGGCCTGGTTCTGGAGCCGCAAGAATGGGCCTGGAGCAGCTTCCGACACTATGCTTACGACGAGCCCGGTCCGGTCGCGGTGAACGAACCGCAGAAGGCGGAGTTGCGGGTCAGGAAAATCTCCTGATGCCGGCCGCAGGGATGCCCACGCTTCGAACCCCACGAAGCGTGGGGCAACCGGGTTCGTAGTAGTTCATGCGGGAGCAAGTCTGGGCCAGCCCCCTCATGCTGTTGAAAACAAATGTGGTTAGCATAGTCTTCTTACAGCGCGATCCCTTTTATTTCCTTCATTTCCGTTACAGTCCAAAGTGCTCCATGGGATGAGAGTGGGGTAACCCTACCAACTGACTAGACTTATCCATGCTATCCCATCGATTCGTTTTCCGTTCGCCGAGTTTCCCTTATAGTACCTTGGAAAGACCTTTGACGGAGGCTCTGTGGCTACTTCGGATTTGGTGCTCGCCATATTTATTGCCGTGGTTACTGCTTTTATTGGGTTGGTGGCAACCATGTTGTCTTTAAGACCACCAACGAATCGAACAGAAAGAATCTCGTATTTCGTCATCTTCATAATTCTAAGTTTCGCTTCAATAGGTCTTAGCGTTTGGCAGAGCGTGAGAGCGTCGGCGGCACAGAATAAGGCAGCGGAGGAGGCGAGAGCAACGGAGAGAGGTTTGTCTGACAAACTGCTAATAGCGGATGAGAAGCTAAACGTTATTCAGCAGTTGTTATCGACTGACAAATCGGGACCAGTGGCTCAGGCAGTCCTGAAAGTGATTCAAGGCAGACCTGAGCCGGGGCTTTCCAATGCTGCTTTACGATCGAAGACCGGCGAGATAGTCCGACGCATGCAGTCGGCTTGGGAGGTCTTTAATCAGAAAAATAACAGGCTGGGCACTAAGGAATCCCAGCTTGAAGACGCGACGCAACGAGCGTCAGTCGAAGCGAGAGAGCGCAATTAAGGATCGATTTTCTAAAAGACAACGAACAACTGATGATCGAAGCAAGCAAGCTACGGGATGCGCTCTTGGAAAGGTTAGGACCGAAGGCGGATATCGAAAGGACCGATTACGTCTGGACGACGAAGGACGATGCCGCCATGTCCCAGCGTGCTTCGTATCTCAGACACTTAGCCAGCATGCTTCCATAAAACCCTGTTGTTTAGCATCACGCGGCCTCGCCCTTCTCAACCTTTAACAACCACTCATCAATCGCAGGGCGGGTGGCCCAGGCTTTTGATTTTCGCTTGGCGCCACTAACACAAGGGGTGCCCCCTCCCTTCGCGTGCCTTTCGCGAAGGGTGGGCGGCAGGGTGACGGCACCATGGGATTCTGCGCCCTCACCCTCTCATGCAAAAGGCGCCGCCACAGTTGCGCTTTTCGAATTCCCGCTTTTCCACAGCTCTTATCCCGCCCACTGTGACGAACAACCTTTACTCGCAATATCGGACAGCGCAAAACTGGAATCGTGCGCGCAAACGCTCTCGGAATAGAATCGGACCTCGCTCTGGAAGGCGCTTTCCGTCGTCTGCAGGAATCCCCTAACTCCTTATTCCCGAAGATTTTACCTGTAAGTCATTTAGATCCAAGATTTTGCGAGCCGAAATGTCATCGGAAACCCGTAACTTACTCAAAACAGATATTTTATCGAAAGCGCTGCGAAAAAAATGAGGGGGAGGGGGGTACCCCGTTACTGTGCAGTTAACCTTTCCTTCAGCGCGTGCGGCGAGAAGAAACGAGGAAAGGATTGATGTCTCAAAGCGCACCACCCGCGCCGCGGTTCAGATCCGCGTCAGACCCGGCTCACGAACTTGCGGATCGCTTCCACCACCGCCTCTGGCTGATCGCGCTGGGGCGAGTGGCGACAATTCTTCAGCACAACCACTTCCACCTTGCCCGCGGCCTGTCGTCGGATCGCTTCTACCTGCGCCATGGTTCCGTACTGATCGTCCACGCCTTGAATCACGAGCACCGGGCAGGCAATCCGCGGCAGATATTCTTCGATGTTCCAGTTGCGAAACTCCGGATGGAGCCAGATCTCGTTCCATCCCCAGAACGTCTTTGCCGCTTCGCGATGATGGCGCGCCAACTTCTCCGGCAAATTTGTGGTCTCGAATTGCACCTTCGCCTGGGCGATGCTGGCCACGCTCAAATCTTCGACGAAGACATGCGGCGCCAAAAGCACCAGGCCACGCACATGGTCGTGCGCCCCGGCGTAAATGATGGCGATCGAAGCGCCGTCGCTGTGGCCGATCAAAATCGGATTCTCGATCTGCAGTTGCGCCAGCAGATCCGGCAATACCGCGAGCGCCTCGTCGTGCATGTAGCGGACCGGCCGAGGCTGGGTGAGCAGCGCCGAGTTGCCCGAACCATAACGCGAATACACGGTCACGGGACACCCGGTCGCCTTAGCCACGCGCGCCGGAAAATCTTTCCAGTGCGAGACCGATCCCAAGCCTTCGTGCAGAAAAACCAGCTCCGGCGCGCTAGGAACGCGGCCGGAGATGCGCTGCACCTCCAGGCTGCGGTCCTGCACCGTAATGTGAAACTTCTGAACTTCTCCGCCAGACATCGTTCTGTGGGCCGCTCGCGTAAGCTCCATTCCCGCCGGAAGTCAGGTGTTTCCGTTAGACCGTCATCTTCCGGATACTCCGCTCGCGCCCGGGGCTGCATCGAAGCTCAAAGATATCGTAAGCTATATATAGAGAGGGAGGGTACGTGCGCTGCTCGCGTTGTGGCAATGAAAATCCGGATGGCAACCGCTTCTGCGGCATGTGTGGAGCGGCGTTGCTGTCGGCGCCCCCGGTCGCGACCAGCCCACAGCAGCGTCCGGCGACACCCGCTCCGGCCATTCCCGCTGCGCCCGCTCCTCTAGCATCGCGGCCGCAGACCGCCGAGGCTACGCGCAGCGCTCCGATTCCGCAACCGCAGCCGTCAATCAGCGGCCCGTCATTCTTGGGACTGAACGACCGCTCTCCACAGCGCCGAACCCGTGGCAGTTTGAGTATCGATCCGCACTCCTCCTCGAATGTCGACTACCTGCTTGACGACGAGGACGAGCCGCGACATTTCGGAGCGGGAAAAGTTCTATTGATCCTCATCGCCCTCGCGCTCGCCGTGGGATTCGGATACTTGCGCTGGAAGAATCAGGGGTTGAGCTGGCTGAATCTGGGATCACACAAGCCGGCGGCTGCGGTGCAGAATTCCGAGACGAATGACGGGAACGCTCCCGCTTCTTCGGGCAGTGCTCCCGAATCGCAGCCATCGCCGGCAGCACCGTCCGGCGCACCAGCATCCGGCGCAGCACAACCGTCCAGTACGGCGCAACCTTCCGGAGCAGCGCAACCACCCGCGACTACCGCTCCGAACGGAAATCCGCCGGCTGCAGCGGCTCCGACGGCAACCGCTCCAGCCTCAACGCCGGCTACTGCAGCGCCGGCAGCCGCGGCTCCGTCGAACAACACTGCGCCCGTCGGGGAAGCAGCTTACGCAAAGGCTCCTGCGAGTACGGCGCCCAAGCCCAGCGATGAATCGCCCACTGGAGCCACTCAACCGTCTGCCGCCACGGCCCCGGCGAGTCGCGACAATACACCGGCCGCGGAGCCGCGAAAGCCCGCGCCCAAGCCGCGCGCCGCGCGCGCGCCTGCGCCCGCGGTGGATCCGGTCGCTGAAGCCCAGCAATATTTATATGGACGTGGGGGCTCGGCACAGGACTGCGACCGCGGCCTGCGCATCTTAAAACCGGCCGCCAACGCGGGCAACCCGAAGGCCATGATCGAGATGGGCGCGCTCTACTCCGCGGGATTGTGCACGCCGCACGATCTTCCCACGGCCTATCGCTGGTTCGCGCTGGCTCTACGGAAAGATCCCTCAAACGACGCGGTGCAGACCGATCTGCAGAAACTCTGGAGCGAGATGACGCAGCCCGAACGACAGTTGGCCATCAAGCTCAGCCAGTAGCACGTCCGTGACCCGGTTGGCTAGGCGCGTTTAAAAATTGGAGTTGCTTACGATCCGCCGCCGTTACCTCAGCGGCTAAAAGCCGCGTGAATGGGCAGCTCGTGGCGGCACGGCTAAGAAGCCGTGCCCTTCCAAAACTATTTTGAAACCAGCGCTAAGCGCACAGCGATCCGCACCTCCCGCAATAGAAAAGCGGTCTGACCGGCATTGTGCCGATCAGAGCGCAAAGCCAAGACGCAATTTTCAAAGCGGGCGTCTCAAACTTCGTCCTGCTCTTTTAGTCTGGCAATGACGCTGAAATCTTCCAGCGTGGTGGTATCGCCCTTCACATCGCCATTCGTTGCCAGTTCGCGCAACAGGCGGCGCATGATTTTGCCGCTGCGCGTTTTGGGCAGGGTGTCGGTGAATCGGATGTCGTCCGGCTTGGCCAGCGCTCCGATTTCCTTGGCCACCCATTTGCGCAACTCTTCTTTCAGTTCGTTGGTCGGCTCTCTTCCCTGCTCCAGCGTCACGAACGCCGAAATCGCCTGCCCCTTCAAATCATCCGGACGCCCGACCACGGCGGCTTCCGCCACCGCATCGTGCGCGACCAGCGCGGACTCCACTTCCATCGTGCTCAGGCGATGCCCGCTGACATTCAGAACGTCATCCACGCGGCCCATGATCCAGAAATATCCGTCTTTGTCTTTCCGGGCGCCGTCGCCGGTGAAATACATCCCCGGAATCTGCGACCAGTAATTCTTCACGTAACGGTCCGGATCGCCATAAACGGTACGCAACATGCCCGGCCACGGACGCTTGATGACCAGATAGCCGCCCGATCCGTCGGGCACAGGCTTGCCTTCCATGTTGACGATCTCGGCGACAATGCCAGGGAACGGCCGCGTCGCGGACCCTGGTTTGGTGGCGATTGCACCCGGAAGCGGCGTCAGCATGATGTGGCCGGTCTCGGTCTGCCACCAGGTATCGACAATCGGACAGCGATTGCCGCCGATCGTGTCGCGATACCACATCCAGGCCTCAGGATTGATCGGCTCGCCGACTGTGCCCAGCAGCCGCAGACTGCTCATGTCGTGCTTCTTGGGCCACTCATCGCCCCACTTGATGAAGGTTCGAATCGCGGTGGGCGCGGTGTAGAACACATTCACCTTGTGCCGCGCAATGATCGACCAGAAGCGGTCGGGCTCGGGACAGTTCGGCGCGCCTTCATACATCAGGCTGGTCGCGCCATTCTGCAGCGGACCATACACGATGTAACTGTGTCCGGTGACCCAGCCGATATCGGCGGTACACCAGAAGGTGTCTTCCTCTTTCAAATCGAAAACTAGTTTCGTGGTGAGATACGTTCCCACCGAATATCCAGCGGTGGTGTGCACGACGCCCTTCGGTTTCCCGGTCGTGCCCGAGGTGTAAAGAATGTAGAGAGGATGCTCGGCATCCAACGGCTCCGCGGGACAAACGTCGGAAGCCTTCGCCATGAGTTCATGCCACCAGTGGTCGCGCCCCGCCTGCATGTTAATGGGTGTGCCGGTCCGCTTGTAGACAATCACGTGCTTCACCGACGGGCAAGAATTCAACGCCTCTTCGACGGCGGGAAACAACTTTACTTCCGCCCCGCGGCGGTAGGATCCATCCTGGGTGATCACGGCCGTAGCCTGCGAGTCGTGAATGCGATCGATGAGCGCATTCGAGGAGAATCCTCCAAAGACCACGGTGTGCGTGGCTCCGATGCGGGCGCAGGCCAGCATGGCGACCGGCAACTCTGGAGTCATCCCCATATAAATGGCAACGCGGTCACCCTTTCTGACGCCCAGCGACTTCAGCACGTTCGAGAACTTCTGCACTTCGCGATGCAGTTGCTGGTACGTGAGCACGCGAACTTCACCGGGCTCGCTCTCCCAGATGATGGCCGCTTTATTCTTTCTCCACGTCGCAACGTGGCGGTCGAGGCAGTTGTACGAGAGATTGATTTCGCCGCCGACAAACCATTTCGCCCACGGGCAATTCCACTCCAGCACCTTGTCCCACTTCTTGAACCAATGCAGCTCGCCGGCCACGGCCGACCAGAACTTGTCGGGATCGTCGATCGACTCTTTGTACAAGCGATCGTATTCCTCGAGATTTTTTACGTGTGACTGCCGGCTGAATTCCGGCGACGGCTCAAATCGTCGCTGTTCCTGCAGGATGGAATCGATATCCATAGATTGTGGATTGATGACGGCATTGTCGGCCATGTGCAAACCTCAACGCAGAGGATTTAGAAGTTTTCCAGCTTGCAAAAAGCCGGCACAGAATTTGCGCAGTTTATTCTACACACGGAACCGCAAGATGTGATTGGAATCGCAGCAGAAAGCCATTTCTGCAAATCCAGGGGAAATTGCTGGTCACACCCCCGCGGCTTGTCATATCCGCTTGGAAGATACGAGAGCGAAACCCCTGCTGGTTCCGGCTTTCTGCGGGATTAGAGATCGAGAAACCGGGACCGCGTTGCTTCGCTCGGCAACGGGCACGAATCATAGCGCCCGAAGATCGAGTATCGATGTTTCGCGAACGCGCGGTAACCCCAGTCGGTAACGGCATGGGGCAGAATGCCTAGAATTCGCCCAATCGCACGCCACATCCCTCCCAATTCGTTCATTACGAAGAGTACGGCATCGGATCGCGAGAGCAGTGATTCCTGGCCCGAGGGGATCGCGACCCGCTGATCCGCGGAGTAATTGAGGACAACGAATAGAGTATCGAGCCGGGAAGCATCGGCTCCGTGCTTCGGCAGGATGCGCCTTGCCCACTCGCTTTGCAGCGAGGCAAAGAGGAAAACTGCTTCCCGATCGTGTTTCAAGATGAAGCGTACGGCCCAGTTGCAGAAGCCGCAGACGCCGTCGTAGAGAAGAATGGGTCGGCTCATTTCATTCGACCGCGATTTTCTGGCTCTATGATATTTCGAAAACGAAACTGGCGATAAACACAGTGGCCGTGCGGCAAGGGAGACCCGGTTGGGGAGGCTACCCTGCCAACAGCGCGACTCCAGCGGCGACTAGAACGGCGGCGATCCACCGGCGGCGATCCACTCTTTCGTGAAGAAAGATTTTGGCGGCGAAAGCGTTTCCGATGAAAGTCAGAGAGGCTGCGGCCGGAGCTACCAGGCTCACATCGCCCCATGAGAGCGAAAAAAGCAGACTGAAGAACGCCGCCGCCATCGCGGTCACGCCCAGAAAGAACCTTACGTTCGAGAGCACGCGGCCCACGACCGTCCACGGCCCGGAACGTTTCCACAGTTCGTGCACGTCGCCGACCTGCTTCATGGCGCGCGCAATCAGAATGTCGCCGACAACAGAGAAGAAAACCACCACCAGAATTCCGCCCCAGGTGTAGAGATGCTTCATCGCTTGGCTCCGCTGGGAAGCGCGGAGGCGGGCGGCGCGTCCTTAGCGAACGTGGTGCATTCGGCACGGTGATGGGAGGTGAGCGCGGGACCACCAGCCACGAAGCTGACGCCGCCGGAAATCAGAGCAATGCCCATCCAGCGCAGGGGGCTAACTTGCTCGTGCAGGGCGAAGCGGCCAACCATCGCGAGCAGAACGTATCCCAGCGAGGTCGCGGGCAGCACGTAAGTCAGATCGGCCCAGGAAAGCGCGTTCGTATACGAAGCGAAGAAAGCGAGCAGCAGGACAATCCCGCCCGCAACCCAGGGATTGCGCACCGCCAGGATGACGCCCTGCAGATGATGGAGGGAAATGCTGCCGGTCTGCTTCATGCCGTGCGAAAGCATGGAGTCACCGGCCGCTGCAAAGACGGTCACTCCAGCCAGCACCAGATACTTGCGGAAGGTCAAGGTTTCAAAGTTTCAGGATTCAAGTCTCCAGGTCTCAAACTTTCTGGTCCGTCAGGCTTTCACCTTGAAACCTAGAAACGCTGAAACTTTGAAGCCTGCGGTTAGGCCTTGGCAGGCTGGGCCGACGCGGCCGCCTCGGCGTGCTTCTTTACCATCTTGTTGCGCGCGGAGCGCAGCTTCAAGAAAGTCTTCGCCTCTTTGTAGAGACGCTTGCGCTCATCCCCGTTGAATACGGCCTTCCGCAAGATGCGGAACGCGGCCTTGGGGCGGAAATAATATTCGTCATAGAAGCGGTGCACCGCCGACATGATGTCATCGGCCGGCAGACCGGGATACTGGATGTGGGCCAACTGATGTCCGCCCTCGTCGACCATCTTGTTGTCGCCGACCATGAATCCGTTCTTGACCACATGGTCGTAAAGTTCGGTGCCGGGATAGGCGTGGGCCACCGAAACCTGAATGGTTTCGACGTCGAGTTCCTTGGCGAAGGCGATCGTTCGATTGATCGTCTCGTGCGTCTCTCCGGGAAGACCGAGGATGAAATCGCCGTGAATGACCAGGCCGAGTTTGTGGCAATCCTTGGTGAACTGCAGAGCCCGCTCGACCGTCGCACCTTTTTTGATGTTCTTCAGGATCTGCGGATCGCCCGATTCGTAGCCGACGATGAGCAGGCGGCATCCCGCTTCCTTCATGGCTTTCAGGGTTTCAAAGTTGGTTGTGACGCGCGAGGTGCACGACCAGGTCAGGCCAAGGGGCTTGAGCTTGGCGCAGAGTTCGATGGTACGCGGCCCCTGAATGTTGAAGGTATCGTCGTCGAAGAAAAATTCCTTCACTTCCGGCCACATCTGCTTGGCTTTCGCCATTTCACTGGCGACATCGTCAGTGGAGCGCTTGCGCCAGGGATGACCGCTCAAAGTCTGCGGCCACAGGCAGAAAGTACACTGCGCCGGGCATCCGCGAGTCGTATAGAGCGAAACGTAAGGGTGCAGCAGGAAAGGCACGTTGTAGCGGGTGACATCCAGATTGCGCTTGTAGACTTCGGTGACGTGGGGCAGCGAGTCAAGATCCTGAAGCTGGGGCGCGTCGGGATTGTGCACGACCTTGCCCTCTTTCAGGAACGAGACGCCGGGGATCTCTTCGAGTGCTTTGCCTTTTGCATAATCGACCACGGCATAGTCGAATTCTTTGCGGCAGATGAAATCGATCTCCGGGCAATCGCGCAGAGATTTTTCCGGCAGCACGCTCACGTGCGGGCCGACGAAGCAAATCTTGATCTTGGGATTGGCGCTCTTGATCGCCTTCGCCAGGAGAATGTCGCCGGGGAATCCGGGCGTGGAAGTAAATAGCACGAGGAACTCGTAGTCCTTGGCAATGTTGATGGTCTCCTCGCCGGAAACGTGGTGGGACGGCGCATCGAGCAGCCGGGCCCCTTCCAGCATCCCAGCCGGATAAGCCAGCCAAACGGGGTACCAGAAGCTTTCGATTTCGCGGGTGGCTGGCCAACGTGAACCGGCGCCGCCGTCGAAATTCTCGAAGGACGGAGGGTTGAGAAACAGTGTTTTGAAAGGCATATTGTGGATTCGTTTATTTTACCATTCGGGCGAGGTCATTCCCGAGTGCAACCGGGTGCTGCCGAAGGTTCCTCGCCAACCTTGAACTGGCCCTAAACTCTTGATTTAAATGTACTCGGTCTGGCGGCAAATGCAAATGAACGCCGGGTCAATGCTCTATTAGACGCAGCGAATGGGGACGAGGCCGGGGTGAACGGGCAAGTCAGCTACTGAGCTTCACTGGCGATAGGTAGTCGGAAAGTTACGCCGCGGTCGTCATTGGCTTTCTCGGTAGCGGCGAGATCCAGTTCGGAGAGCGGAATTTTCCGCGTACGCTGCGGCGCAAAATTCCAGAGCGTCTGGCCGACGATGGCATAGTTCTGAATTTCCTGCTGATGCTGGTCGCGGAAAACCAGGACTGTGGGAGGAATGATCGGGGACGGCGGATCGCCGGCCGGGCGTTGGGCAGTGGGCGCGGGCCGCGAAGAGTAGGAGCGCGGCGCGTATGCATCCTGATCGCCGTCAGCCTGTTCCTGGCGCCACATCTGCTGCTGCTCCAGGCTTTGCTCGTTCATCTCGTTGGCGATGGCGAGATTGTTGTTATAGTCCTGATCGTAGGACGAATCGGAATCCCACCAATCCCAGAGCCACGGATCGTAGTATCCGGCGCCCCACCAGGGATAGCCATAGCCGCCCCAGCATCCATAGCCGCGGCAATTATTGCGGAATCCCCAACCGGAGCGGCCCCGGTAACCGTAGCCATTGCGCCCGCGAAATCCGTTGTGCAAAAAGGGAGCGCGAGAGAAACCGGCTCGCGCAGAAGGAGAAAAACCTCGGGAGAAACCGGAAGCGGAACGAGCTCCGCTGAACGAATGCACTGCCCCGGCCGACATGTCCACCGCTGAAGCCGACATGCCCACCACCGAAACCGGCATGGCCACCGCTGAATCCGGCGTGTCCGCCGCCAAATCCCGCATGGCCGCCGCCACCGCCGTGGCCTCCTCCACCGTGCTGGGCCCACATGGGCACCGCCAAGAGGAGCGCGAACGCCGCAATGGCCATCAAGCGACGCATACCAATGCCATTATAAGTCCGTTTTTCAAGAAGCAGAGCAGTTTTACAATTTGTGACGAAGACGCAGCGGCGATGCGCTGGCGAGCGAAATTACTTCTTTCCCTTGGCTTTTTTCGAGGCCGGCTTTTTGGCGGGCTTAGAAGCATGTTTATGCGGCTTGGACGCCGCCTTCCCTTTTTCCGGGGCTTTTGCCTTGGTTTCCGCTTTGGGCGCTGCAACTGGAGAAGCGGCGACCGGCACGGCGACTGCCGCGGCCTTTCCCTTCTTGCCTTTGGGGCCGAGCTTGGCAGCTTGCGCGGCCGCTGCGGAGGCTGCTGCAGCTTCGGCTGCGGCCTTCGCGGCGCGTCCACGACGCGGTGCGGGCGGCGGAGGCGGCGGAGGCGGAGCGAAGGGCTTCAGGAATTTCAGCGTCTCGGTGCGCGAACGCAGCTTGCCATCGAGCAGCAGCATGAAGACGTCATGCGCCAGCTTGGGATACTCCGGCAATTGCGGCGTGATCAGCAACTCCGTCATTTCCGGGAGCGGAATCTTCTGCTGTACCTGGCGCCACTTGGTCAGATAATTCTTGATTTTTTGTTCCACCGATTGCTGCTTCGCAGTAACCGCAAGGAACAGGACCATCTCCGGGCGCGCGGAGCTGAGCAGTTGCCATGTGCGCGAGGGCGTGGCGGCTTCCTTCCCCATCAGGCGCTTGGCCAGTTCTTTGGCGTGATCTTCGATGTCGCGCCACGCCTCGACAAGATCTTTGCGCGGGATCAGCTTTTGAATGTCGCTGAACGTCTTTGTCGGAGAAATGCGCAGTAAGAAAATACATGACGGCCGGGCCGGCATCGGGCGTGTAGCCGAGATCGACCATCTGCTGGCGCGTCTTCATTAACGAACTGAGGCCGTTGGCGTCGACTTTGGCGACGGTCCAGCGATCATGCAGAACCTCAAGCCAGCCTTCTTTTTCCAGCATTTTTACAACATTTAACGGATCGTCTTCGTGGGCCAGCGCGGCGATCTCGTGGCCGATCGAGCTGCGCAGGATGTGCTCGATATACTTCCCTTCCTTCGCCGCGTCGTAACGGGCCTGGGTGCGTTCTTCGAGCGGCCAGTGGAAGCGGGCCGCAAAGCGCGTGGCGCGAATGAGGCGTGAAGGATCTTCCAGGAAAGAATAATTATGCAGAATGCGGATGACCTTGGTTTCGAGGTCGGCGACACCGTTGAACGGATCCAGCAGAAGTCCGCGGGATCCTTCATTGAGCGAAAGCGCCATGGCGTTGACGGTGAAGTCGCGGCGGCGCAGATCCTCGTGAATGGTGGCCGGCATCACGATGGGGGGCTTGCCGGTTTTCTCGAAGCGCTCGGTGCGGGCCATGCTGACTTCGGCGCGGGCATTGCCGGGCAGCGAGAGGAAGATGGTGCGGATATCTTCTTCGACGGCGGTGATTTTGGCGCCGGCTTTTTCGAACTCTTTTTGCAGCTTGAGAGGATTGCCCTGGACAGTGAAATCGAGATCGCGGATGGCGAAGCCGCTGATGATGTCGCGAATGGCGCCACCGGTGAGGTAAAGATTCATGCCGGCGGCACGGGCTACGTCTTGCACGAGGCCGACGCCTTTGAGTTGGTCCGGCGTCAACCGGATTTCCATCGTGTAAATGTAATCAGCCATTCGCTTTCAATCGGCGGTCGGACCCGGGATAGCGGGCCGGACCAGCCGGGCTTTCCACAAGATTTCCACAGGCCGAAACCATCGTACTACCGAGACCTGAGCCACAGGAATGCAAGTGGCGAAAGACAAAGTACTTATACGAAGTGGAAACTCTGCGGCAAGCTCAAGAAAATAACACAACGTTTACGATTTGGCTACTGCCAAGGCGGATTCCGGCAGAACGTCGCGAAAAAGTGCGAGAATCTGAAGACCAGTGATCAGTGATCAGTGGCCAGTGATCAGGCCAGACAAAGGCGGTATCAATTTGTACTGATAACTGAGCACTGCCTTTCATGCCCTCAACGCACAAAAAAGTAATCGTCCGGAAGATGGACCGGGATTCGGTCTCAGGATACGTGTCTCCGTCACAGTTCGTTCACGAGGGAAAGCTGGAGCTGCTGAATACCTCGGGCACGGTCATTGCGATGGACCTGAAGGAAATCAAGGGCGTGTATTTTGTGCGGGAGTTTGGCGATTCGGAATCGCTGACGCGGAAGACTTTCACTTCGCGTCCTCGCGCCGAGGGATTGTGGGTGCGGCTGCGCTTTAAGGACAGCGAAGTCTTAGAGGGGCTCATGCCCGCCGATTTGACCCAGACCATGGCAGAGGGATTTCTGGTCAATCCTCCCGATCAGAGATCGAACACGCAGCGAATTTTTGTGCCGCGGACGGCGCTGGAATCGCTCACCGTGCTGGCGGTGATTGGAGCGACCCGGCGGCAACGCCGCGGAGCAGAGGATCAGCGACAGGTCCCGATGTTTGAAGAGTGATGGGTCAGCTCGTGCTCTCCAGTTGGAAATCCCCAGAAAATTTGCGGACGGGTGCCCCATTCTAAACGTCGTGTCCTTTGCGACGTTTAGAGTGGGGGAGCCACCACGACTCCCGCGGGACGCATCTTGTTACGAAATCCGAACAGCGAGTTGAAATGCTGCGAAAGTTGATGTAGTGTGTCCCGTCCATAGGCTCTTGGGCCCTGGAATCGAGTCGAGCGGTCCCCCCTTCCTCCTGTCTGGTTCGACTCGGACGCGATGCCACTTTGCGAGGGATCTTCTTGTCTTCGGTGAAGTCATTCCACTCTGGGATTTCCGTTCTGCTTTTGGGAGCGATTTTCGGGATGGCGCGTTTGTGCGCCTGGGCGCAAGACTCAACACAAGAAATGATCGCGGCACCGCCGCCGCTGATTACCGAGGCGATCGACGAAACACGGCTCACGACGCTGAAGGGCAATACGCATCCGCTGGCGCGGCCGGAGTTTGACCTGGGAACGGCACCGGCCAGTTTGCCCATGCAGCGCATGTTGCTGGTACTGAAACGGAGTTCGCAGCAGGAGGCGGCGCTCGACAAGTTGCTGGACGATCAGCAGGATAAGAACTCTCCGAACTATCACAAATGGATGTCGCCGGAGCAATTCGGCAAACAGTTTGGCCCGACTGATAGTGACATACAGGTCATTACAAACTGGTTGCAGTCGCATGGATTTGAGGTCGGGGCAACGAAGGGACGCACGGTGCTGGAATTTTCCGGATCGGCGAGCCAGGTGCGGGAGGCGTTCCACACCACAATGCACAAATATCTTGTGAACGGCGAGCAGCACTGGGCGAACGCAAGCGATCCGCAAATTCCGACGGCGCTGACGCCGGCGATCGCGGGAGTGCTGACACTGCATAACTTCATCAGCAAACCGGCAAGCCATCTCGCAAAGGAACCTGTCCTAGCCAAGGTTGGAATTGGAAAAGGAGGCAAGCCGCAGGTAACTTTTCCTGCACAGAACGGCCAACCCGCATTGAATGCTCTTGCACCCCAGGACTACGCTGTGATCTATGACATCCAGCCGGTGTACAGCACCTATACCGGAGCCGGCGTGACCATCGCCGTAGTAGGGCGCAGCGATCTCTACCTTGGCTACCAGGACGTTCTCAACTTCGACAGTACGATCGGATACGCCAATAGCGAATTCGGGGGCTCCGATCTCACCATCAGCGTGGACGGCCCGGACCCTGGCGACTCCGGTGGTGGAGACGAAGCCGAAGCCACGTTGGACACAACCTGGTCGGGAGCAATTGCTCCCGGCGCCGCCATCGATTTCGTGGTTTCTGGTTCCACTAATACTACGGATGGCATCGATCTCTCAGAGTTGTACATCGTCGAGAACAACCTCGCCGACATCATGACCGAGAGCTTCGGTACGTGCGAGTATTTCGCGACCGATGCACGACTAGAGGGAATCAATGCCTTGGCGGAACAGGCTGCAGCCCAGGGCATCACTTATTTTGTTTCTGCGGGCGACAGTGGAGCGGAGGGCTGTGACGATCCCAGTAATCCACCCGCCAAGTATCCCGTCTCCGTGAACGCCTTGGCTTCGACGCCGTTCAATGTCGCGGTCGGCGGCACCATGTTCAATGAGAACGGCGATCCCAGCAAGTATTGGGCCTCAACTCCTCCCATCTCTGAAACCGCGCTCTCGTATATTCCGGAAAATGTCTGGAATGAGAGCAGCCCCACAAACGGACTTTGGGCCGGCAGCGGCGGAGCGAGCGCTGGAAATATCGGAGATAATCAGATTTCGCCCCCGGGCACAACCAGTGGTGTGCCCAAGCCTTCCTGGCAATCTGGCACCGGACTGAACATTCCAGCCGACGGAGTGCGCGACGTGCCCGATGTTTCCTTAACTGCCGCGGGCCACGATCCGTATATTCTTTGCCTGGAGGGCTCCTGTGTTCCCGATAGCCAAGGGTATATCTCTGTGTACTTGATCAGTGGCACCTCGGCGGCGGCTCCGTCTTTTGCCGGCATTATGGCGTTAGTGGACCAGAGCCAGCGCGGCCGGCAAGGCCAAGCAAATTACGTGCTTTATCCTTTGGCCGCAGCGCAAGCTGCACGAGGCATTTACCCTTCGCAATGTAATGGTTCAGACACGTCCGGGGCGCCAGCCAGCACCTGCATTTTTAATGACGTGACCGTTGGGAACAACGTAGTACCGGGTGAGATTGGCTCGAATTATCAGGCTGGCCCCGGCTACGATTTGACAACGGGCCTCGGGTCCGTGAATGTCGCCAATCTGGTCAGCAACTGGGCCACAGCCACGTTCAATCCCACTACGACGGCCTTCACTCTAAACGGCGGCACAACCGCGGTGACAATCACCCACGGCCAGACTGTGGCCGTCGGTGCCTCGGTTACTCATACCGGGACAACACCGGTCACCGGGAACGTAATTCTGTATACGAATAGGATCGGTGTTCCAAGCACGATGGACCTGTTTCCGTTGAGCAGCGGACAGGCGAGTGGTTCGACGAACTCACTGCCGGGCAGCAGTAGCACCCCTTACAACGCTTGGGCGCACTATAGTGGCGACGGCACCTATGCTCCCAGTGATTCCAACCCGATCACCGTTACAGTGAGCCCTGAGCCAAGCACGACGACGTTGAGCTTGCAGGCCACGGATCTCAACGGAAATCCGGTCGCCAGCCCGTACCCTTTCGGCAGCCTTGTTCTTGTGAGGGCCGACGTTGCCGGAAACTCAGGACACGGCATACCGACCGGGATTGTCAACTTTAGCGACACCTTCGGCCCTTTGCCGTCGGTGAATCCGCAGGTGAATCCTCCGGTTCAGGTCGTCAGTAACCCGGCTCTCAATAGCCAAGGCAACACTTCGATCGGTGACGGAATTATCAGCTTCGATGCCGGCAACCACAGCATTTCAGCCAGCTACGTCGGCGACTCCAGCTTTAAGGCTAGCGGCAGCACGACGCCAGTCACCTTCTCGATTCAGCCGGGATTCGCTGTAATTTCCGGCCTGACACCTGTAAGCATCTCAGCCCCTGGCGCGACAGGCAGGACGACAGTTGGCATCGTAACCTCGACCGGCTTCTCGACCGCCATCACATTCACCTGTAGCAACCTGCCGTCGGAGGCAACCTGCTCCGCCCCACCGGCCACCGGGCAAGGACCGGATGCAGTTGTGAAGGCGAACATTACTGTGACCACCACGGCGCCGCATACGACCATGCTGCGCTCCAACGAGCGGCACTACTACTACGCCGTGCTTTTGGTCGGAGGGTTGCCGCTCGCCGGGATCTTTTTCGTGGCTGCGCCGCGACGGCGGCGGTGGAGCATCTTTGTTGGACTGATGATGTTTGCACTGCTGGTCATGGTGCCGGCATGTGGCGGCGGAGGTGGAGGAGGAAGTCCGGCGCCGCAGCAGGATCCCGGTACGCTGGCCGGAACCTACACCGTTACGCTAACGGCAACCGCCGGAACCGTGACTCAGTCGGGCGCGTTCACGCTCGTCGTTCAGTAAACCTCTTTCGGATCGGGAGGCCGGCCTTCCTGCTGGCCTCTTGCGTATTGCTACGGAACACTGAGTTCACTCTTCCCCGAATCCCTGCTGGCAGCGGCCGGAAGCGGGACACTCCTTGCGGCATTTTCTGCTGGGCTTCGGGCGAAGGCATCCGGGGCTACTGTGCTTCTGGTGTAGGATTTAGTCGCATCTACATCTCATCTCAATGAAACTTTCTGCGATCGCTGCTGCTCTCGATTTGCGCCTCGAAAATGGGACGCCTGAAACTGAGATTACAGGGATAAACGGGATTGAACTGGCCGGACCCGGTGAATTGACCTTTGTGTCGAATCCCAAATACGCCTCGGCGGCGCGGACTACCCGCGCTTCGGCCGTCATCGTCAGCGAGGACTTCCCTCACATTCCTGCGGCGATGTTGCGGGCGAAGAATCCTTATCTTTCGTTTGCGCGGGCGCTCGAGCTATTTCACACCCCGAGAAAATATGCGGCCGGCATCCATCCGACTGCCGTGGTGCACGTAAGTGCCCGCGTCGGCCCCGGAGCTCACGTCGGGCCTTACGTGGTTGTGGACGAAGATGTCGAAATCGGGGCGAATGCGGTGCTGCTGGCGCATGTGGTGATTTATCGCGGAGTCAAGATCGGAGACAATTTCTTCGCGCACGCGCATTCAGTGGTACGGGAAAATTGCCGCATCGGCAACAATGTGCTCTTGCAGAATGGAGTGATCATCGGCGGAGACGGCTTTGGATTCGCCAAGACGGCCGAAGGGACATGGCACAAGATTCCGCAGCCGGCGCCGGTCGTGGTCGAGGACGACGTGGAGGTGCAGGCAAATTCGTGCATCGATCGAGCCAGTGTCGGCGAGACACGGATCGGGCGCGGCGTGAAGATCGACAACCTGGTGCAGGTGGGACACGGGTCGCATGTGGGCGAGGATGCGCTCCTGTGTTCGCAGGTCGGGCTGGCAGGATCGACGGAGATTGGGAATCGCGTCATCCTCACCGGTCAGGTAGGCGTGGTTGGGCATTGCAAGGTTGGCGACAATGCGATTGTCACTCCGCAAAGCGGCGTCGCGGGCGATATTCCGCCGGGCGCACTGGTGAGCGGGGCGCCGGCCGTGGATCACAGGGCGTGGCTGAAGTATTCGGCGATCCTGCCGAAGCTCCCGGAGATTGCGCGCGCCGTGCGCGCGAAAAAAGAATAACCCCAGAGGACACAGATGGTTCTCTTAAGCCGTTCCCCTGTGCGCCTCCGTGTCCTCTGTGGTGAGCCCATCTTGTCGGTACTCTTCTGGCAGGCCGCTTTCGATGGCAGCGCGAACTCTCTCCATCAGGCATTCGCGAGAGCCGAAATCTTTGGGCTCGATCGGCGAATGAAAAATCACTTTCACGCGGCCCGGCTTGATGGCGAACCTGGCCTTGGGCATGGCGTAGTGCGTGCCCACGATCGTCATCGGAATGATGGGCACGCCGCATTCTTCCGCCAGATAGAAAGGACCTTTCTTGAAAGGCAGGAGTTTGCCGTCGAACGAGCGCTTCCCTTCCACGTAGATAGTCATGTTGAGTCCCTGGGCGACAACAGCTTTGGCCGCGTTGACGGCGTCGATGCCGGCGTCACGATTGCCGCGATCGACGGGAACCAGCGAAGCCAGGCGCATGGCGGGGCCGAGGATCGGCGTCTTGAACAATTCTTTCTTCACCATGACCGACGTGCGGCGCGGGATCAGCGGAATCTGGATCGGGGGATCGAGATTGGAAACGTGGTTGGTCATGAAGATGTAGCTGCGGGAATGATCGAACTGATCGAGGCCGATGATGTCAACCCGCACGCCGGTGAGCCAGACTCCAGCGTAGGCGCCCCAGGTGAAGGTGGAATAGAGGACGCGGACGTCTCCGGTCAAAAGCGCCCAGGAAAAACCAATCAATGCCGCGAAGGGCATGGTCAGCGCCCAGAACAGCAACATGACTATGGTGCGAATCATTTCGGGGCAGCCTCGGGAGCCGCGGAATGGTTCTGCGCTTCTCCTTTAAGCCACGCGGCGCGGCGGGCGCGCTGTTCGGCTGTAACCTGATCGAGGTCCTTTACTTCGTATTCGACTTCCTGGCGGCTGCCGACTTTCCATCTCAGTTGGCGCTCGCCCGCGCGGCGGGATTGCACTCTGACGGAAAGCCAATCTCCGGGGTTCAGGCGCGCTAATTCCTGGCGGGATTCCTGTCCGGCAGGCTTCCCTAACAATTCGACGATGGTGTCGCCAACTTGCAAGCCGGCGCGCTCAGCGTCGCTGCCAGGAGTAACGGCAGCGACCGACATGGGACCACCAAAATTGCGGGACGCGATGAACCCCGGGTCGGCGACGGTAATGGTTTCGGCCTCGACGCGCAGACCCACGGGGCGGAAGAAATCGTCCCAGGGGATCTCGTCGGTTCCGGCAACGTAGCGGGTGAAAAAGAAAGCAAGGTCGGCGTGGCTGACGGTTTCCGCGGCCTGACGAACGCCGTTGGAATCGTCGAAGAACAGGCCTTTCCTGGCATAGTTGGCGTTCATCCATTGCAGGACTTCGCGCAACGAGAGGCGGTCTGCGGTCGAGTCGCGCACCGCGAGATCGAGCAGAATGCCAAGCAACTCGCCTTTGTTGTAGTAGGAGATGCTGCGCTCGGGGCGGCGGTAATAGCTGAAGCCTTCGAGCCAGGCATCCATGCTGGAATCCTCGGCGGACTGGGTCAAGTGGGCGGGACGGCGCTCGAGTTCCGTGATCTCATCGCTGAGACGGTCAAGGTATTGCCTTTCGTCGAGTAGGCCGGCGCGAAGCTGGATCACTCCTTCGGCGGTGCTGGTAACACCTTCGCTAAACCACAGAGCGCGCGTGAAGTTTTCTTTCGTGTAATCGATAGGTTCGAGCGATTGCGGACGGATGCGCTTTACGTTCCAGAGATGGAAAAATTCGTGGGCGGAGACGCTGGTGAGGGCATCGAGATTTCCCTTCAGAGCTTCCGTGTTGATTTCGATGGCGGTGGAGTAGGCGTGCTCCATGCCACCGCCGCCCGGACCGCGGGGAAAGTGATAGAAGAACGTGTAGGTGTCGAAGGGACGATCGTTCATCCAGGTGATGGCCGCGGCGACGATGCGATGCAGATCAGCAACGATTTTCTGTGCGTCGTAGTCGGCGGGATCGGCGTCGAAGATCACGCGGAAGTGCCCGCCGGATTCGTCGAAATCCGATTCCTGAAACGTGCCGATTTCTACGGGAGAATCGACCAGCCGGTCGTAATTGTCGGCGTGAAAATTCAGACCTGTCGCCTGGATCGCCATCGCAATGCGCCATCCGCTCGGCAGTTGAGTGAAATGCAGGGTCAGCGGAGAATTGCGCAATTCCACGGGATACATCAAAATTTCCGCCAGGTTGAAGAAGGCGTGATGAGTATTCAACTGCGCGCCGAATGGGCCGGGCACATCGGCGTAGATTTGATACTCCACGATGGCGCCGGCGGCGGCGTTTTCGATTCGCCAGCGGCTGTCGTTGATGGGGTGGACGTCGATTGCCTGCCCCGCGCGATTCTTGGCGCGAATCCAGTTGATGTACTGGGAGAAATCGCGGACCTGATAGAGCGCGTTCCAGACCGGAAGCTGAAGCTCGCGTTCGGCTGCGCCCGGCGGCAACAGGATTTGTACCTCCAGCAGATGTTGCTCGGGCGAGGTGAGAGAGATCGTGTAGGAAATTTGAGGAGACGACGATTGCGCGATCGCCCACGAAGTGAGCAGCGTAGCCCAGCAGACCAGATGGAGCATGCGACGCAACTGGAGGCCAGATCGTTTCATGGCTTCCCTGCCATTTCGCGCAGGCGCGCGGGAAGTTTTTCGTAGATGCCACCGAACCCGCCGTTCGAGAGAATGGCGACCACGTCTCCACTGCGCAGTTCGGGAGAGATAGTTTGCACGATGGCGTCGGCATCGGCAAGAAAGCGCGCCGGCCGGCCGTTGCGCTGGATCTCCGCGGCTAGAGCGGGGAGTTCGAGGCGTTCGTTTTCGGGGATGGCTTCAGAGCGAAATACGCCCGCGACGATTACTTCATCGGCTTGAGCGAGGCTGCGCGCTAAATCGCTCTGCAAGACGCGACGGCGCAGCGTGTTGGAGCGCGGCTCCAAAACGGCCCACAGGCGCGCTCCCGCATAACGAGTGCGCAGGGCCTTCAGCGTCTCGGCAATCGCGGTGGGATGGTGCGCGAAATCGTCGATGATAGTGATGCCGTTGACTTGCGCCTTCACCTCCAAGCGGCGCTTCACGCTCTTGAAGGTTTTGAGCGCGGCGGCAATTGCCTCCCGGGAAATGCCGCTAGAACTGGCCAGGCCCGCGGCCGCCGTGGCGTTCCACACGTTGTATTCTCCGGCCAAGGCGAATTCGAAATCGGCCCATGGCTTCCCGTCATGCTCGACCGTCCAACTGGTGTGGGCCGGTTCGAAGCGAACGTTGGTTACTTTCCAGTGGGCATGGGGTCCGGCGCCGTAACGTTCGACCGGACAAAAAGCTTTGGCCACACAGCGATCCAGGCTCGCGCTTTCGGCGACGTTTCCGACGGCGCCATCGAAGGCCACGATGCGGCCACGGCGCGGGATGAGATTCACTAAACGCTTGAATGCCGTCTCGACAGCGTCGAGATCCTTGTAAATATCGGCGTGATCGAATTCGACCGACGTAAGAATGATGCTATCGGGAAAATAGTGGAGAAATTTCGGCCCCTTGTCGAAGAAGGCGGTATCGTACTCGTCGCCTTCCAGGATGAAATGCTTTCCCTGGCCGAGATGGAAGCTGGAGCCAAAATTTTCGGCGATGCCGCCGATGAGAAACGAGGGGTCGAGGCCGGCAGAGTGAAAAATCCAGGCGAGCATGGACGTGGTCGTGGTCTTGCCGTGAGTCCCGGCGACGACCAGCACTTCTTTGCCGCGAAGGAATTCGTCATGCAGTAGCTGCGGAAGCGAGGAAAACGGAATGCGCCGGTCGAGGACGTGCTCGAGTTCGACATTGCCACGGGACATCGCGTTGCCGATGACGACGAGATTGGGACGCGGCTCCAGGTTCCTGGCATCAAACGGCTGGGCTACCGGGATCTCGAGTTCGCGCAGAAAATCGGACATGGGTGGATAGGCGGCCGCGTCAGAGCCGGTGACGCGGAACCCTCGCTGCTTGAGCATGCCGGCTAGCGAGGCCATGGCCGTGCCGCAGATGCCGATGAGATGGATGTGCTTGGGCTGGGTCATAGTAAACAAAATCGACAACCACAAAGGGCACTAAGGTACACGAAGGAAAACCTATCCTTCTTTCTCACTCTACTGCTGATTCCGCTATTTTCAGGGCCACCTGCGCTCCTCGCACGGATAGCTTCGCTTTCACGCCGAACGGAAGTGTAATGTTGCCTGAGGTCACGTGTCCGGACTTTACGCCGAAGGCCATGGGAACGCCCAAGTCGCCGACGATTCGCTGAACTACTTCCTGCAGAGTGTAATCCTGAGTTGCGTTTTGGAAGCAGTCGAGCATTTCTCCGAAGACGATGCCCCGTACCGAATCGAGATGCCCGCCGAGTTTCAGTTGCATCAGCATGCGATCGATCTGAAAAGGCTTGGCGGCGACGTCCTCCAGAAACAGAATGGTGCCGGCAGTTTTGATCGCATAGGGCGTGCCTAAGGACGCGACCAGAATCGAAAGACACCCGCCGTACAGGATGCCTTCGGCTTCGCCCCCGGCGAGCGCGACCACTTCCGGATTCAGAGGAACATCCCACGACGCGCTGCCGGATAAAGCCGACTGCCATGAATTCAAGTCAACGCCTTTTTCGTGCGCCCAGTCCTTGGCGGCCATGGGACCGTGGAAGACGACGAGTCCCGCGGCATCAAGGAAGTGCGTCAACAGCGTGGTGATGTCGCTGTAGCCGATAACAATCTTGGGATGGGCTTTGATCTTGGCGAGGTCGAGATGCGGGAGCAGATAATTCGCGCCATAACCGCCGCGAGCGCACAGGATGGCGCGAATGTCGTCGCGCTCGAACATTTGTTCGAGTTCGCGGGCACGGCGGGCGGGCGATCCGGCAAAGTAGCGATCGCGCTCGAGAATAGAGTCGAGATAAAACGTTCGGTATCCGGCGCGGGCGAGGGCTGCGCAACCGGCTTCGAGATCAGTCTTCTGGATATTGCTGGCAGGCGCAACAATTCCGATGGTATCGCCGGGGCGAAGCGCAGGGGGCTTAACGGTTTGGGAATTCGAAATCGGCATTGGGCCAGCTGCGGCATTAGCGGAGGAATGATCCGCTTCAGCTTAGAAAGAATTCTCCTCGACAGACCAATTGCGCGGGACCGCGCAAGAAAATGTTGCCGCCCTCCTTGCGGACGGATTGCGTTCCACCCTCGGTGTGCACTTTCACTGGGGACTCGGCTCGGCCGGTGGCGATCGCGGCAACGGCGGACGCACATGAACCGGTGCCCGACGATTGCGTTTCTCCGACACCGCGCTCATAAAAAAGCGCGCCCACGTCATGCTTGCCGTTGACCCGGACGAACTCGACGTTGACGCCCTGCGGAAACTGCGGCGAGCGTTGAATTTCGGCCGCCTGCGACTGCCAGCCGGAAACAAAATCGGAAACGAATACGACGTAATGCGGATTTCCCAACGAAACCGGGATTCCGCGAGCTTCGCCGGTTGCGTTCTGCACTACGAGTTCCTTCTCGACGGTCGCGGAACCCATAGCAATTTCGAATTCGTATTCCCAGTCTCGGCGCGAGATGAGAATGCATGTCTTCATGCCCGCGCCGGTTTGAATCGCGATCTTCTCCTTCCCTTGTTCGGCGCACAAGTAAGCCGCAACGCAGCGGGTGCCGTTGCCCGAGATTTCCGCGTCCGAACCGTCGGCGTTGATGAGGCGGATTTCGACGTTGGCGGTGGGATGAGACAGCATCCACTCGACGCCATCGGCTCCCACTCCATCATGGCGGTCGCAGATGCGCCGAGTGAAGTCCTGAGCCTCGGATGCGGGAATCAAAGAAAAATCAATCAACAGGAAATCGTTGCCGCAGGCGCTGGCCTTGACGAATGGAATAGTACGGATGCCGGAGGTCACTCGCGGTCCACCCGTCCGCCGACAATACCGCTCGCCATTTCCTGGTGCATCATATCGACGAGGCGTTGCCAGTTCATGCGGGCGTTGAGATCGCTTTCGAAATCGCTTGGATGGCCGAATTTTATCATCCGCGCGAGGTCGTCCTGCATTTACCGCGGTGATTACCGGGCACGATAGAGAATGGCATGCGGCTGTCCGGTGACGTGGAGTTCAACCAGCGCGGGGAGATGCAAATCGTGGACGGCCTGCCAGACCGGATCGCCGTCAAAGGCGACGACGTAGTCGACATATTGCGAGGGGTGGGCCAGCGCCCGCTCCCAAAGACCTTCAGGATCGACGGGCTGTTTCCAAACACGGTGATTGCCTTCGTTAATGGTGCGCTTCAAGGGAAGGCCGGCGCGCTCCAAGGCTCCAACCTGGTCGCCCAGGTACATCAACAGAGTTGAATCAGGGGGCAATCGTTCGAGCCAACGGGCGAGTTCGATCTGGAGTTGATTGCGGCTGCGCATGTTGATTTGAGCTTCTGCGAGGCAGATCGGAGTGGCCTGCCAGATCGATGTGTAGCTTGCCGCAGAGAAAGTAAGAATTGCCAGAATGGAGGCGACGCGCAGGCGGGAATTCCAGGCGGTGGAATGCAGAACGCCGTAAACGAGCAGCGCCAGAGCGATCGAGAAAGCGGGGAGCAGTTGCAATCCGTAGCGGACATTATAGTGCGTGAACGGCCACCAGTTGGGAACGAAGATAGGAACGCCGCTATAGGCAATCGAGAGCGCGTAAAACGGGATGGGAAGCAGCAGAAAGGGTAAGCACCAAAGGGCCGCGGATTGCTGCCCGCTAGCTCCTGCCCGCTGACGACGAGTGAAAATCAGGACCGCAGCCGCGAGCAGGCACCACAGAATCCAGGTCCGCTGCAGCCATTGATTCGCGGCCATGTTGTCTTCCGCCGCTTTCACAAAATACATTCCAGCAAGCCATGGATTGGCGCTTCCCGGATGGCCCGGATGGCTCGCGGCCTGAGATTTATGTTCGATCGCTTTGGCGGAGTAGGGACCATTTTCGAATTCGAGCGGATTGCGATAAACGATGGCGTTGTAGGCGAGCCAGAGGGCCGGAGCGGCGGCGGCAATCAAAACGAATTTGACGACGCGAATTCGCAGTTGGGGATCCGGCTGCGATTCGCCGGCGGAATTCGCGCCGAGCAGGGACCGGAGCAAAATGAATGCGACCAGCGCAGCAGATAGAAACCATCCGTCGTAGCGGGTCAGGCAGGCTGCCGCCAGGCAGAGAGCACATTTCGTGAGCGCATTGCTTTCGCCGCGAACGAATTCGGTCAAGAACACCAGCGACCAGATGAAAAACGCGAAATAGAGGGTCTCGCCCATGGCGGTGGACTGCACGTAAATCAGATTTGGATTGGCTGCATAGACGAGCGCGGCAATCCACGGGGCGACGCGGGCAGGACTGTCAGGCTTATCGCCGTGCTTGAGGGCGCTGCGAGTCAGGCGGAAAATTCCAATCACGCCGAAAACATAAGCGACCATCGAGGGAATCGAACCGCCCGCGCCTCGGCGCCACATCTCATTAGAGATGAGAAATGGAATCATGAGCAGGTGCGGGAGCGGCAGCCAAACAGTGCCTAACTGCAGCAATCCGGGAGTTTTGGAATCGAAGACGCGACGGGCGATGTTGATGTGGGCGATGGCGTCGCCGTAGAGCAGGACCTGGTCGCGCTGAGCATAAAATAAAAAGGAGATGACCGAGGCGCAAGTGGCCAGCCAGGCGAGAAGGCGCACTTCCGAATCCCATGAAGAATGGACGGGTTCGATTTTGCGGGGCTTGCGCATCGTGGCTTGACTACTCCAGACGAGTCAATTCACGAAAAATCTGGAAGCGAGCATCGATCTCTTCGCGGGTCAGCGACTGCAGACGTTCAGTGCCAAAGCGCTCGACGGCAAACGATCCCATAACGCCTCCATAAAACAAGGCGCGCTTCAGAACCTCGCGATTAAGCTGTTCCTGCGAGGCAACGTAGCCCATGAAGCCTCCAGCAAAGGAATCGCCGGCTCCGGTGGGATCCTGAACTTCTTCGATGGGCAGCGCGGGGGCACGGAAAGGATGGCGGCCGATTCCAAAGGCTCCCTCACGAAAGAAAATAGTGGCGCCGTATTCACCGTGTTTGACGACTAGAGCCTGCGGACCCATGGCCAAAACCTTTTGCGCCGCGCGCGGCAGATTTCGCTTCGTGCGCCAGCATCTTCGTTTCCGTATCGTTGATTAACAGTACGTTCACCAGCTTCAGAGTCTCAGCGAGTTCCTTCGGAGTGCCCTTGATCCAGTAATTCATGGTGTCGCAGCCGGTCAGGCGGACGCCGTTCATCTTGCGCCGAACCTCGGCCTGCAGCGTCGGCTGAATGTTGGCGAGGAAAAGGAAATCGGTGTCCTCGTATTCCTTCGGAATTCGAGGCTGGAAAGTTTCAAACACGTTAAGGTCGGTGTAATCCGTTTTCGCTTCGTTGAGGTTGTCGGCATACGATCCGCCCCAGCGAAACGTCTTGCCCTTGGCGCGCTCAAGTCCGCGCGTGTCGATGCCATGCCGCTCAAAGACTTTCTCCTGCTCGGGACCGAAATCTTCTCCGACAACTGCGACGACCCGGACTTGAGTGAAATAGCTGGCGGCGAGCGCAAAGTAAGTGGCTGCTCCTCCGAGAATATTTTTCACGCTGCCCGAGGGCGAGGTGACGTCATCGAATGCCACGGAACCGACTACGAGTATGCTCATGTTTCCCTTTTTTTGGAGTTCGGGCCTAAGGGCCGAGTTCTGAATTCTTAGGCAGATTTCAGCCGCCGTTCTTCAAATATTTTCCGAGAATCAGGCTTAGCTTCTTCCGCGTCGCCACGGGGATTTTTTTGTGATCGGTAAGGATGGCGTGGGCCAGAGCGGAGCCGCATTTGCAGGAGCGCGGCTTCGGCATGGCAGCCACCGTCTGGCGCACAACCTTCGCGGCATTCTCCGCATTCTTGATCAGCACCGCAACCACCTGATCGACGGTCACCGAGTCGTGATGCGGATGCCAGCAATCGTAATCGGTGACCATGGCGACGGTGACGTAGCAAAGCTCCGCCTCTCGGGCCAGCTTGGCTTCCTGCAGGTTGGTCATGCCGATCACGTCCATGCCCAGTCCGCGATAGACGTTGGATTCAGCTTTGGTAGAAAACTGCGGCCCTTCCATACACAAATAGGTTCCGCCATGTTTCCCGACGACTCCGGCCTTCTCGCAGGCCGATTCGACAACGCGAGCCAATTCTCCACAGACGGGATCGGCGAAGGCAATGTGAGCGACCACGCCTCCGCCGAAAAATGTGTCGATGCGATGCCGGGTGCGATCGAAAAATTGATCGGGAATCACGAACTCGAGCGGCTTGTGCTCTTCCTTGAGCGATCCGACGGCGGAGACGGAAACGATGCGCTCCACTCCGAGCTGTTTGAAGCCATGAATATTTGCGCGAAAGTTAAGTTCGCTGGGCAGGATGGTGTGGCCGCGCCCGTGGCGGGCGAGAAAAGCTACTTTGCGCCCTTCCAGAGTGCCGCAGACATAGGCGTCGGAGGGAGCGCCGAAAGGCGTTTTGATCCGGACTTCCTTAATTTTGCTGAGCCCGGGCATGGAGTACAACCCGCTCCCGCCGATGATTCCGATCTCCGCCTGTGGCAATCAACCTCCAAAACCTTTTCAGATTCGCAAAGTCAAACTTGTGATTATACAGGACAGAATTTGCGAGTAGGCTCGTCGTCTCCTGAGGAAAACAGTCTGGGAACGGGCCTCTCTCAAGCAGGCGCTACAATTTCAAGGATGAGATTCATTGCTGCTGTCTGCGTGTGCTTGTCGCTGTGCAATGCAGCGTGGGCACGGGAGAAATCACACGCTTCCACGGAGCCACCTGCAGTCACCGTTCCGGCGACGATCGATCACAACCGCGTGGTGATCGAGGTTGGCATTCCACTCAAAGACGGCACGACAGCGAGCGTTCATGCCTGGGTGGATAACGGAAATCCGGACCTCTGGATGTCGAAGCGTGTGGCTCAACTGATGGGGCTGAGCGTGAGTTGCGACGGACAAACCTGCGCAGGTCTAGCGAACCCGCAGTTGCCTGCGCTGGAAATTCTGATCGGCGGAATGAGGGTCTCTCTGCCGTCATCGAACCCGATAAAGATCCCTCTGAATGCGGTGATCGCGCCGGGCATGAATGTGGAGCTCAACATCCCGTCGACCGTCCTTCGTCAACATGACGTGCTGATCGACTTTCCCGAACACACGTTCACGATCGGCGCGCCGGGGTCGATCCAGTTTCGGGGTGAGGCAGCCAAAGTTGTCATCAATGCCGAGAACGGGCTCATCCAGGTTCCAAGCAGGATCGACAACAAAAAGTACAATCTGGCGCTCGATGTGGGCTCGTGCATCAGCCTTCTCTCGCCGGAATTGTTCGACAAGCTTGCAGCCGCGAATCCCGACTGGCCACATATGACCGGCGCCGTCGGTTCGGCCAACATGTGGGGCGCTGAGGAAGAAACGAAGTGGAAGGTGATGCGCGTGGATCGCGTGCAGTACGGGCCAGCGTTCCTGACCAACGTGGTTTTTGTGGAGCTATCCAACGAAACTGCCGACTTTTTCGCCAAGCGCGCCGGCATCGCAACGACGGGCCTGCTGGGGGCGAGCGCGCTGCAAAATTTTAGGGTTGGGCTCGATTATGCGCATTCCACGGTTTACTTCGAAGTTGGACGCACTTCCACGTTTCCTGATTTCGACGTTGTAGGGCTGATTCTGAAGCCGGAGAATTCCGGAGGCTTCACGATTCTAGGCGTAGCGGATATCGACGGGAAGCCGTCCGTGCCGGTTGGTCCCGACGGAGTTCAGCCGGGAGATTTTCTGGTCGCGGTGAACGACATTTCTGTTCACACGTCAACCATGGGACAGGTCTGGGCCACGCTCGGGGGAATGCCCGGACAGGAGCGGAGGCTGACAATCCGGAGAGGCGACAAGAAGTTTGTAGTGACGGCGGAAGTGCAGCACTTTCTCGGAGAAGCGGTGGAAGAAAAGGAAAGCAAGAAAAAGAGGAAGTAGGCTGAACTGGCAATAGCAACAAAGGACACGAAGTCACACGAAGGAAATCCCAGGGTTTCCTTCGTGAATCTTCGTGCCCTTAGTGCTAGTTGCCTTGATTGCCGAACATCGAAAAATTCCCCGCGGCGATCCGGCTTATTTCGCCGCTTGCTGCGTGGTGAATACTTCTTGTTCCAGAGCGGACGTAGTACCGGCATCGAGGCTTTCGCTGACAAAAACCGTGTCGCCCTGTTCTTCGATCACAATCGTCCCCTCGTCGCTGTTCCAGACATGGCGGCCGCGGATGGAGGGCGGTAACTTTTTTTCGTCGCCTTCGGAGCTCGCAGCGGAGGCCGAAGCAGCATTAGCTTCGGTCGCGTGCTTGTAGCGTTCGTGTAACGAGCGGGCGTAAATACCGGCGAATTCGGCCGCCGACTCCGGACTTGACCAGCGTGACACGTAGAGCAGTCCAAGCGGAGCGTCCGCGTTCGTCTTAGCTTTTGCTGCGTAGTAATACCCGCCCCGCCATTCCGGATACATCTTCTTTGAGAGCGGCTTCCCGACGTATTGCTCGATCAGCACCGCCACATCGAATTCCCCCATCGCGCCGATATCGAATTTCTTGTAATCCTTGAAGTCGCGCTTGAAATCGGGAATGTGCATGGGCTCGATTCTTTCGCCCGACAGATATGTCTCCGGCTCCATGATCTGGCGCGTGGTGTGCGGAGGATTGTGCAGCACATCGGCGAATGCTTTTTCCTTGCCTCCCTTTTGCATCAACTTGATCACGAAATCCATGCCATAGGTGTAGGGAAACGTGAGCGACTCCTTCATGAAGATGGGCGCGTCATTGAAGACTTTGGTGCTGGAAGATCCAGTCAAAGTTTCTTCTTCCATGGCGCCAACCAGGGCGGGAGAAGTCACGATCGAGTGTCCAGTGGGAGCGATCGCGTACTGGAACATCATGGCCTGGGCCTGCCCCTCGACGACGGCTTCGCGGGCATTGTCAATTTCATCGTTCTCGATGTCAGCGGGAGTCGGGTCTTTCCTGATCTCTCCTAAATCCTTGTCGCCCTTCTTCATCCACTTCTGCAGGTTGATGTCCTGGTCTTGCAGGGCATGGGTGAGTTCGTGGGCCATGACCGGCTCCTGCTCCTCGATCGGCACCCAGTCGAGCAGGTTTACGGTTTTAGTTTTGGGATCGTAGTAGCCGGCGACCTCTTCTTTGAGCAGGGCCACCAGGAAAGTTTCCAGATCGAAGTCGCGCGGAAGCAGGCCGAATTTTTTCAGAACCAGTTCGGAGCGGCGCAAGCGCTGCGTATCCTCGTCGTTCATGTGCTTGGTGAGATACGAGACCACTTCGTCGCGGCTGGTCAGTTTGCGTTTGACCTCGCGCTTGATGGGCAGACCTGTTTCCTTGCTGTCGAATTGCAGGATTTCGTCGACAGAGTGGAAGAGTTCTTCGGCCTGCCGGGGAGTGATCTTGACCTCGCCCTCTTGCGGCGGCTCTGCCGTGGGAGGCGTCGGCTTGGTGGGCTCTTGTGTCGCGGGAGATTGCGGCTGGGCGGGCTGGTCCTGCGACTCTTGGGCTGCGGCTGGGAATGGCCACATGGCCACAGCCAGTACAACCACGAAAAGCAACCGAAAAATCCCCATGGAACGCACTTCGGCTCTATTCATTAAGACTGAGTTTATACGTTTCCTTATAGTTTCTCTCATGACTGCTACCAAACCTGTCAATCTGTGGACTTCTGCCGAACACGCCCGCGATTACCTTGCAGCGGGCTGACTCGATTTCGCATCGCGGCGAAGGAGAAGCGGCGCTGCTGGAGTTTATTCGGCAGGGCACGCGGCGAATTCTGGATCTCGGGACCGGCGATGGACGCCTCCTGGCGCTGGTACGGCAGGCTCACCCCGAGACCGATGCGGTCGCCGTGGATTTTTCCCCCTCCATGATCGAGGCCGCGCGGAAACGCTTTGCCGGAGATGCTCGCGTAACGATCGTGGAGCACAATCTGGATTCGTCCCTGCCGCCGGGCCTTGGCAAGTTTGATGCAGTCATCTCCAGTTTTGCCATTCATCACCTGGAGCATGAGAGGAAGCGGGGACTATACGAGGAGATTTTTGGGGTGCTGAATTCTGGCGGAGTTTTCTGCAACCTGGAACACGTGTCCTCGGCTTCACCGCGGCTGCACGAGGAATTTTTGCTGAGGATCGGATTTACGGTTGAGACGGAGGATCCTTCGAATAAGCTGCTGGATTTCGAGACACAGCTGAGGTGGTTGCGGGAGATCGGGTTTGTGGATGTGGATTGCCAGTGGAAGTGGCGGGAATTGGCGCTGCTGGTGGGGATGAGGGCTTTGCTTTGATGACACGACTGTAGTTCAGGATGACACAGCCTTACAGATAAATTCGCCAGCCTCGCGCGTGCCTAGTTTACCGCCGATATCTTCCGTGGTTTTCTTCTGGCGCACGGCTTCCAGCACTGCGGACTTCGATTTTGTCCGCCTCCGTCTGCGAAGCTCAGATGCGCGAAGCATCATCGCCGCCGTCAGAATCGCTCCAAACGGGTTGGCTAGGTTTCTCCCGGCGATCGGCGGCGCCGAGCCGTGAACGGGCTCGAACATCGAGGTGCGCCCGGGATGGATATTGCCGCTGGCGGCCATCCCAAGGCCTCCCTGCAATCCGGCGGCGAGGTCGGTGATGATGTCGCCAAACATGTTATTCGTGACAATGATGTCGAACTGGCGCGGGTCGCGAACCATCTGCATGCAGAGCGCGTCCACATACATGTGCTGCGCCGTGATCTGCGGATGGTCGGCGCTGACGATTTTGAAGACGCGCTGCCACAGGCCTCCAGCGTGGGTCATGGCGTTGGACTTGTCGCACATCAGAACTTTGCTTCGACGCGAGCCATCCAGCTTGGTGTTGTCCTGGCAATACTGGAAGGCGTAACGCAGGATGCGTTCGACGCCCTTGCGCGTGTTGATGTCTTCCTGAGTTGCTATTTCGTCAGGAGTTCCCTGCTTGAAGACGCCGCCCGCGTCGGTGTAGACACCTTCAGTGTTCTCGCGGAGCACGACAAAATCCACGTCTTTGGGCTCGATGCCCTTCAGCGGGCAAAGGGCGGCGTCGAGCAGGCGCACCGGGCGCACGTTGGCGTAAAGGTCCATCTTGAAGCGCATGCCGAGCAGGATTTCTTTGGCATGAATGTTGGTCTTCACGCGCGGATCGCCGAAGGCTCCGACGAGAATGGCGTCGAAGTCATGCGCCAGCATCTTGAATCCGTCGGGAGGGACGGTGGTCTGGTCGCGGAGATAGCGGTCGGCGCCCCAATCGAATTCGGTGAGATCCACGGCTGCCCCAGAGGCTTGGATTACATTGACGGCCTGCGGAATGACTTCCTTGCCGATGCCGTCGCCAGGAATGACGGCGATGCGTTTTCTGGCTGCGTTTTTCTGGTCCATTTTCTGGTCCACGGCTGGAACGTTAACACAATCGCTATAATCGAATACAAGTATGGGGCTTACCGCATTGCAGGCTCAGGAACCCGGACCAGGCGCGGCGGAAGTTGGCGAATATCGCGGCGCCACGACTGCCGCTCGATTTGCCGATCCGCAGGCGGAGTTCGCCGCATTGCGCCAACGATGCGGAGTTTATGACTTGGGCTATCGCACGAAGATTTCGCTGACCGGCAGCGACCGCGTGCGCTGGCTTAACGGGATGGTCACCAATAACGTCCGCGATCTTGCGCCGAGCCACGGAGTATACGCCTTCTTGCTGAATGCTCAGGGACACATCCTGGGTGATCTGTATGCCTACAACCGCGGCGAGTCCATCGTGGTAGACACCGACCACGGCCAGTTGGAAAAGATCCTCGCGACCTTCGATCACTACATCATCATGGACGATGTCGAGGTCAAGGATCTGAGCGCGGAAATCACGGCCGTGGGAATTGGCGGGCCGAAAGCGCACGAGATTCTGGCCAACGCTGGATTTACCATTCCCGAGATGAGGGCCTTGCAGATCGAATCGATCTCGTGGAACGGGATTGACTGCACGCTCGTCCGCACGGAAGACGCGCAACATCCCGCGTATGAAATCTGGCTGGCGCCCACCGGCGTACGTCAACTCTGGCAGGCTCTGGTCGCCGCAGGCGCAACCCCGGTGGGAGCGGAGGCCTTGGAGTTGCAGCGCATCGTAGCGGGCGTTCCCCGCTACGGAGTGGACATCCGGGAGCGCGATCTACCCCAGGAGACCGAGCAGGCGCGCGCTTTGAACTTTAACAAAGGGTGCTACGTGGGGCAGGAGATTGTGGAGCGCATCCGTTCGCGAGGCGCGGTCCATCGCAAGTTCTCGGGATTCGTCGTGGATGCTCCGGTAGAGCCGGGCAGCAAGGTCGTAGCGGGAGAAAAGGAAGTCGGGGAGATTACCAGCGCAACCCGGGTGTGGCTCGCGAACGCGAACCGGGTTGTCGCCCTGGGATACATCCGGCGCGAAGTGGGCACGCCCGGCCGCGAGGTCATGATTAGTGCGGTTAAAGCAACCCTGACAGCGTTACCGATTACCGAAGATTCTTTTGCGCACCGGACGAGCGCGTTGGAACAGCGTCCGGCATAATAGAAAGTTTGTATTCCAGACCTTATTGATCGTTGAGGAACCTATGGCTGACAAGAAGCACGAACAATCCAGTTTCACGGTGACGGACCGGCGGCTGTTCAACTCCGACGGCGAATTGCGGTCGGAGGCGATCGAGGAAAGCGAGACACCGAAGGCTGCGCCAACTCCGCCCAAAGAAACGGCCGCGGAAAAGACTCCGGCGACGGTGGCGACGGAAAAAGCCGCGGAAAAAGTCGAAGACCGCGAGATGCCGGTCCCCCCGACCAGCGCGGAGCAGGAGGCGCAAGCCGCCGCCTATCAGCAGTCCTCCAAAGATCTCGACAAGCAGGTCGAGTTGAGCGGGCATTCGGCGAAAGATTTTGAGATCACGTTCGAGCGCTTTATGGCCTCGCTCTATATGACTGCGATGCTGCAACTGGGATTGATGCGGCAGCAAGGCGGACAGCCGCAGGTCGACATCATTGGCGCGCGGCAGACGATCGACACGCTGAGCCTGCTCTCCGAAAAGACCAAGGGAAACCTCACGGCGGCGGAAGAGAATTTTCTGCAGAACAGCCTGTACGAACTACGCATGGCTTATGTGGAGGTCACGAACGCTCTGGCGCGTCCGCCGCAACCTGGGCCGGCGACTGGAACGACCGCAAGATGAAAGCGACCTTGACCGTGTTGGGCAGTGGGACGTCGATGGGCGTGCCCACTTTGGGGTGTGACTGCGCGGTTTGCCATTCCAGCGATCCGCGCGACCGGCGAACCAGGCCGTCGATCATGCTGGAATTTGACGGCAAGGTCGTTCTGATCGACACCACTCCGGATTTTTACGCGCAGGCGGTGCGCGAAAATATCACGCGGGTCGACGCAGTTTTCTACACGCACACGCACGCCGACCACATCCTGGGAATCGACGATCTCCGGCCCCTCAGTTACCGGCATAAGCCGAACAAGCTGCCCCTTTATGCGCGTCCGGAAGCGGCGGCATTTCTGCGCAGGATGTTCACGTATATCTTCGACGCGGACTACAAATTTGGCAGTCTGCCTCTGCTTGAGTTGAAGCCTATCGATGGCCCGGTGAACGTTCTCGGAGTGCGCTTCGAACCGGTCGTGGTGATTCACGGAGAGACGCAGATTTATGGCTACCGCTTCGGATCGGCGGCCTATTTGACCGACCACAGCGAGATTCCGGCTTCCTCGATGCACCAACTGGAAGGATTAGACATCCTGTTTCTCGATGCGCTAAGGCACAAGCCGCATCCCACGCACTCCACCGTGAAAACTTCTTTGGCGATTGTCGAGCGACTGAAGCCCAAGCGGGCGTTTTTCACCCACATCTGTCACGATCTTGCGCACGAGGCCACGAATGCGACTCTGCCGCGGCATGTGCGGCTGTCGTATGACGGGATGAAGCTCGAGTTTGAAATCTGAAGCTAATGTTGAATGTTGATTGTTGAATGTTGATTGTTGAATGTTGAATGGAAGGCATTCCCCCTGCATCCGTCGGTGGTTCTTATTCAACAATCAAAAATCAACATTCCCATTCGCAATCTATGCAAGTCTTTCACAAGCTCGAGGACATTCCCGCCGACTTCGGCCCCACCTTCGTCAGCGTGGGGAATTTTGACGGCGTCCACCGCGCGCATGCCCACGTATTGAGCGACATTGTTTCGCGCGCGCGGGCGAGCGGCGGGAAGGCTGTGGCCATCACGTTTGAGCCGCATCCCACGCGAATCTTGCGGCCCGAGTCGGGATTGAAGCTGCTGACGCCCTTGCCGGAAAAGCTGCGCTGGCTCGAAAGCACGGGAATCGATGCTGTGCTGGTGCTTCCGTTTGGCCGCGATCTCTCGCTCATGACTCCGCGCGAGTTTGCCGAACGCGTCCTCAAGTATGGGCTGCATGTCCGCGAGGTGCACGAAGGATTCAACTTTCGCTTCGGACACAAAGCCTCTGGCGACGTGAAAATGCTGGCGGAGTTCGGGCGGGAGATGGGATTCGAGGTCAAAGTTTATCCGGAGATGTCTCTGCGCGGAGAGACCGTATCGAGCAGCCAGATTCGCCGGCTGATCGCCTCGGGGCGCGTGAGCCGGGCGCGGCATTTGCTGGCGCGTCCATTCTGCATTCTGGGCACACCGGGACGCGGGCGCGGCTACGGATCGAAATACACAGTCCCCACCATCAACCTGGCGCGTTACGACGAACTCGTCCCCAAGGATGGCGTTTACATCACCTGGACTCGCGTGGGAGCGGAGAGATTTGAATCCGTCACCAACGTGGGCAGCCGGCCCACATTTGAAGCGGAACTGTTCGCGGTTGAGACGCACCTGCTGAACTTTCATCCGCTCGAACTGACTCCGGAGACGGAGGTCGAGATCTGCTTTCTGGAGCGGCTGCGGGATGAGATCAAGTTCCCTTCAGTCGATGCGCTGCGCGAGCAGATCGCGCGCGATGTGAAGAAAGCGCGGCGGTATTTTCGGCTGCTGGGTCGAGGCAAGCTCCGGAGCTAGAAGCCTCTTCACGGCGGCAGCCACAGCCGTCGAGCTTCGCTCGACCGGACAGCCGATGGCGGCTGTCCCCACATGACGCGGTACCGGCTGAAACTTACTCGATCGGGTCGACCACCACTGCTTCTTGATCCACCGCGCCCCTTCCCGGCAACTGCACGATCACGATCGCCGACAGCACGAGAACAATTCCCAGCGTCTGGATCGGCCTGACGCCTTCGCCCAGCAATACTGCCGTCAGCAGGATCGAGAACACCGGCTCTAAGCAACTGGTGACGATGGCGCGGGTCGGTTCGAGGTGCTGCAGGCCGAGAAAGTAGAGGGAGAACGATCCCAGCACCGAGATCATCGAGAAAATGAAGAGAAATCCCCACTGGGCGGGCGCGTAATGGGCGGCTGCGACCTTCCACGGAGGATTGACCACGAGCCAGAAGACGGAGGCGGCGGCGAGTGTCCAGACCAGCACGCGCCAGCGGTCATGACGGGCGAGGACGCGGTGTCCGGCGACGTTGTAGAAGGCGAATGAGAAAGAGGCTATGATCGCGGCAATCACGCCGTAAGAGTCAAGGTGCAGAGGAGACGTCGACTTCGTGCCGACGATGCCGATGGTCAAGGCGATGCCGGCAATCGCTACGGCGACGGCCGCAACCTTCTGCAGCGAGAGTTTTTGCTGCCGGCGCGCGACCACCCAAAACAAGACCCATACGGGTGCCGTGTATTGCACGATGATGGCGATGGCGACGCTCGTCCTCTGAATGGCGACGTAATAAAAGTAATTCGAAGCGGCTACGCCGAGCATGCCGACCATGAGGCATTGGATGAGATCGGGCATGGGGAGCCGGATGCGCTGCCACCCGCGGCAGCCAACAAGGACGGGCAGCAGGACCAGCAGGGAGAATGACGTTCGGGTTTGCGACAGGATCAGCGGATCGATGGGATGCAGCGATTCTCCGCCAAGCGGGAGTCTTCCGGTAAAGACGGCCCGGCCCAGCGCGGCCGATATTCCCCAAAGGAAAGTCGCCGCCGCGATAAAGAAATATCCGCGCAGGGGATGAGAACTTGGGCTGGAATTCGAGGAGTTCAGGCTTCGGTCACCGAATCCGATGATGGAGCCGAATCAAGCAACTGGTCAAGACGTGTGGGATCAAAGCCGGTAACCACTTCGATGAATTCGCCGGAAATGAACACCAGCGTGGGAGTCTCCTCGCTATCGTGCTCTTCGATCATGATCCGGCGGGCCTCAGCATCGGTACTGATGTCGCGCTCTTCAAAGGTGACCTCGCGGGCCTCGAGGTAAATGCGCATGAGCTCGCACGAGAGGCAACCGGGTTGGGTGAAGAGCAGGATGCGGGGCATGGAGTTGGTTGTATCGTCCCTCCGGGACTCGTTCCTCTTTCCCTCGCTTACGCAGGACTTACGTCCTGGGCTAACGAATGACGCCGCTTCGCGGCTTGGCAGAAAGCATGCGGTTCTATATCGCACCCTCCGTGTACTCGATTTCAATTCTGATCTTGGCCGTTTTCTCCAGCATCGCCGAAACCGAGCAATATTTTTCTTTCGAGAGACGGACCGCGTCTTCCATGGCTTTGTGCGAAACCTTGCCGCCCACACGATACTTCAATTTTATCTCCGTATAAACTGCCGGATAGCCCTCCGCGCGCTCCCCTTCGGCGCTCACTTCGAGGCTGGTGAAAGGCTCGCGTTTCTTGCGCAGGATGCCGACCACATCGGAGGCCGTGCAGCCGCAAAGCGCGATCAGAACCAATTCCATCGGCGTATTGGCGGTCTTCTCTTTCGCCGTATCCATCACAATGGCATGGCGAGACGTGGAGTCTCCGATGTAGCGTTCGTTGTCGGTCCAGAGAACCTTTGCTGAAATCATTCTTATCTCCGGTTATCCGTGCTGGGCTCGGGATGAATCAATACGCGAAACAACTCCGGCGCATCCTGCTTGAATCGTATCTCCAGCTCCGTCTGAATGTCATGCACGCGCGACAAGGGCAGATCATCAGGCAGTGTGCAATGGCAGGAAAGGAATAGCCGCCCGCGCACGCGCTTGAAAATGAATTCATGCACATCCAGAATTTCCGGAAACTGCGCCGCCACCGTGCGCAGGCGATGCTCCAGTTCCGCATCGCCGCCCAGTTCTTCGGGCCGCTCGATCGTCGCCGGCTCGCTCTCAATGTGCGTCAGGATGTCGGAAATTTCCGGGACATCGCGCCGCATGTCGGCTTCGAGCTCGGTGACCTGATCGTGTGCGTCCTTGAGCAACATGCGCTCGTCGAGTTCGACGTGTTGCTCGACGTGGAGGCGTCCGGCAAGGTCCTGCACGCTGATGTCGTGGACGTTGAGGTTTCTGTGGGTGGCGACGCCGCGGATGCGGTCGAAGATATTTTCGGTGCGTTGCGCGCGGGGCAGCGGCTGTACGGTGACGTCGGCATCGGGAAGGACGCGGCGAACGGATTCCGTCACCGCAGATACCAACTGGCCCGAACGTTGAAACGTAACGGTGCGAGCGAAGCCCACAGCGAGATCGGCGAAGTAACGATTGCCGGCCCGGCGGATGCGAACGCGATCGACTTCGAGAACGCCATCGACCCGCGACACTGCGTCATAGATCTGCGAGCGCACACCCGGAGGTGCGGCATCGAGCAGGGCGTCGATGGTGCGGTGAGCCAGGCGCCAGCTCACCGAAACCACCACTCCGGCAACGAAAAGTGCGGCCACCGGATCGGAGTCGCGCAGCCAGTCGATGTGATAACTGCGGCCGAGCAGGACCAACGCGAGTCCGAGCACGACCACGCCGGCGGACCAGATGTCGGTGGAAAAATGGAGTGCGTCGGCTTCGAGCGCCTGGCTGTCGTATTTGTTGGCGATGCGTCCGAGAGCGCGGGAGCGCCACCAGTCGACGCCCATCGAAAACAACATCACGGCGAATGCGGCCAAGGTGGGTTCGATATCGATGCGGCGGAAGAAAAGACGAAGCACAGCTTCGTAGATGATCCAGGCGCAGGTCAAGAGCAGAAGTCCGGTCTCGACGAAGGCGGAAAAATTCTCTACTTTGCCATGACCGTACTGGTGCTCGGCGTCGGCGGGCTTATCGGAGACTCGTACCGAGAAAAACGTCAGAATGGAAGCGATCAGATCGAGGCCGGAATGCGCCGCTTCGGAAAGGATGCCGAGGCTGCCCGTGGTAACTCCGACCACGATCTTGAGGCTGGTGATCACCAGCGCAGCCAGAACAGAGTTCCCCGCAGCAGCACGCTTTTCAGCACGCATCAACTCCGCGGATGGAACCGCCGGGCTGCTCGACATGCAGGCATTATCGCTGCTGGGAGCGGAAAGCGACAAGCGAATCGGGCTCAGCGTCAGCTTCCGGAACTCCAGAGATAATTCGATCGCAGCGGATAAGGCAACGTGCCGTCCTAGACGCACAGCAAAGCCTGCTGATTGTGCTAGGATTTCCTGTTTAGCGAGATCGCCTTTCTAATGAATCAATCCTGGAGGAGATGCGTTATGGGTAAGAGTTGGCTGCTGTGTGCTTTGCTGGCAACGATGGCTTGGGGACAGGCTCCTCCTACCCCCGCGCCGGCTACTCCGCCGGTCCCGGTGGACAACTCGGCGTCGGTGCCTCCGAACGGAGCAGTGATCACCATTGAGGGAGTGTGCGCCCCACAGCCCAAGCCGGCTGCCGCCAAGGGAGCCGCCGCCAAGCCCGCCTCGGCAAAGACCCCGGAGGGCAAGTCGTCCGCCGATTGCAAGACCGTCATCACCAAGGCGCAATTCGAGCTGCTCGCCAACAATCTCGCGCCCAACATCACGCCGCAGATGAAGAAACAACTGGCGAGTGTGCTGCCGCGGCTGATGGCGATGGCCGATGATGCTAAGAAGCAGGGGCTGGACAAGACTCCTCAGTACAAGGAGCGAGTGAAGTTCCGGACGATGCAGGTTCTGGCCGAAGCACTCCAGCAAAAGATTCAAGAAGAAGCCGCGAACGTGCCCGACGCGGATATCGAGAAATATTACAAGGATCATCCGGAAAATTTCGAGCAATACAATCTTGACCGGATTTTCGTACCGCGCACCAAACAGGAAGCCGAACTCAAGACTGAGCCCGGTAACGAGAAGTTGACCGAGGACGAGCAGAAGGCGAAAGAGGCTGCCGAAAATGCGAAGGAAGAAGAGGGCCAGCAGGCCATGAACAAGCTGGCCGACGATCTGCGGACGCGGGCTGCAGCCGGCGAGGACTTCATCAAGCTGCAAAAAGAGGCATTTGAGGCCGCCGGGATGAAGATCGAATCTCCCACGGTGAATCTGCCGAGCATCCGCCGGACGGGTTTGTCCCCGGCGCACGCCGCCGTGTTCGATTTGAAAGCAGGCGAAGTCTCGCCAGTGATCAGCGATGCGGGCGGGCACTACATCTACAAGCTGAACAGCAAGACTGAAGTGCCGCTGGAGCAGGCCAAGGGCGAGATTCACAGCCGCTTGCAGAACGAACGCATGCGCGAACAAATCGAAAAGCTGAACAGCTCGTTCAAAGTGGAAACCAACGAGGCATATTTTGGACCGGGCGGACCGGGAGCGATGCCGCCGAGGCCGATGCGTCCCATGCCGGGCATGCGGCCGGGCACACAGCCGGCCGGAGCCGCGTCCCATCCCCCGGCCGCACCGCCAACGCCGCCCGCGGATCAGCCTCCGGCGGCGAAGCCGAACTGATGGCAAAACCTGTCGTTGTCGTTACGGGCATTTCGGGCAATCTGGGAAGCAGGCTCCTGCCGCTCTTAGGCAGCTTTTCGGTCATTGGGGTGGATGTGCATCCGCCCCGCACCGACGCGGAGCTGCAATTTGAGAGCATGGATCTGGGCCAGGAATCCTCGACCCGGGCTCTGTACGAATTGATGCGCGACACGCGTCCGCATGCCGTGGTGCATCTGGCGTTCGTGATCGATCCGGTGCGCACCGGGGTGCTCGACGTCGATCGGATGTGGCAGATCAACGTGGCGGGCACGGCCCGCGTGATGGAAGCGGTTACGGAAGTGAACCGCGCCTCCGATGACGGCATCCGGCAGTTCATTTTTCCCAGTAGCGTTTCGGCCTATGGACCCGACTTGCCGGGACTGGTCACAGAAGACGCACCACTCGCGGCACACACGCTGCCTTACGCGATCCATAAAAAAGAGTCGGATGAAGTAGTCCAGCAGCGCTGCACGGCCCTGCGCGGATGCAGCGTGTACATCCTGCGTCCCCACATCTTCGCCGGAGCCAGCGTCGAGAACTATCTCATGGGAGCCTTCCGCGGCACGCCCAACGGAAAGAGCGAGCGGGCGGAGAAGATGCGCAAGGAAGGCAAGCGGCTGCCCTGCATGCTGCCACGCGGGCAGCGCTATCTGGACAACAAGTTGCAATTCATCCACGTCGACGATATGGCACGCCTGTTGAAGCACATTCTGCAGCGCGAACCGGAGTCCCAGCGGCTGACCGTTCTGAATGTTGCGGGCAGAGGCGAGCCGCTTACATTTGCACGCTGCATCGAGATGGCGCAGGCGAAGCTGGTGCGCGTTCCTGGCAAATGGGCCATGCGCCAGGTGCTCTCTTTTTTGTGGAAGCAGAGAATCTCCGCGATTCCGCCGCAAGCGGTGCCCTACATGACCGGTGAATACACCATGAATACCGACCGGCTCCGGCGATTTCTCGGCCCGGAGTACGAGCACGTCATGCGCTACACCATTGCGGACGCGTTTGCCGATTCGTTCCAGCCACAATAGTTTCGCGATCGAAGACAGAGTCACCGGCAATCACGCGGATTTCTTTCCGCGGTACAGTCCCGCAACACCGAATGTGTACGGCGTCCAGGAGACTTCGCTGAATCCTGCTTTCCGCATGCGCATTAGCATTTCTTCCGGAGCAGGAAATCGTTCGACGGAGGCGGGCAGATAAGCATATGGGCCGCGCACGCCCGAGATGACGGTCCCCACGCGCGGCAAGACCTGTTTGAAATAGATGCGATACGCAGCGCCCAACAGCCCTTTGGGCTCGCCGAAATCGAGGATGCCGCATTCGCCTCCCGGGCGAAGCACGCGGAAGATCTCGCGCAGGCCAGCATCATAATCCGCCAGATTTCGGAAGCCGAAGGCCGAGGTCACCAGGTCGAAATGCGCAGCGGGAAATGGAAGGTTGAGGGCGTCCGCTTCGATCCACTCGGGTGCGGACTCCGGGGCGGAACACGACTTCGCCATCGCCCGCTGCAGCATGGCGTGCGAAAAATCCGCGCCCACAATGCGGGAATGCGACTTCCCTGCCTGGCGGCGAAGAGCGAAGGCCATATCCCCGGTGCCACAGCAGAGATCGAGGATGCGGGCGTCAGGGCGACTGAGGATGTGTTGGAAGGCGCGGGCAGTGCGGCGCCACCACATGCGATCCACATTGACCGACAACACATGATTCAGAAGATCGTAGCGGGGCGCGATCGAGGTGAACATGTCGCGCACGGCGCGAGCCGCCGAGCTTTGATCGCTCGAACCTTCCGGCGCGGCGCCGATGACTGTCGATTTGTTTTCAGGCACGGGAATTCAGAATCGTCGCTTATCTCTTTTTCTTTGATTTCGAACTTTTCAGCTGCTTGACGATGCGTTCTATCTGAAGAACATGGTTCGTGTCGTGCCCGGCAAACATGCGTACCAGGTGGGCGATGCTCTCCTTGCCGCGCTCCAGATGCATGCCGTAGTTTTCCCATGTTTCGCGCGGAATTTCTTTCAGCATGGCCAGATTGTTCTCGCGCAGCACGCGAAACAACTCGAAAGAACGTTTGGTATCGCGCCCGCGATATTCGAATACCGAGGCCCACGCATCTTGATCGAAGGGCTGAATCGTGATGCCGTTTTCTCCGATCACTGAACGCATCCGCCAACTGGCGACGATTTCAGCATCGGCCAGGTGCGCGATGATTTCAGCAATCGACCACTTGCCCGGCTCGGAGCGCCATTGCAACTGCTTCGGCGTTAAGCCCTGAATCGACTTTTTGAGCCGCGCCGCGGTCGACCGTTGCACTTTGATTGCGTCGCGCCCTTCAACATAGCCAAGGATTCTTCCGATGTACTGCTCTGCGGTTTCTGGCATGGCAAACCTCTTCTTTTACTTTCCCCAAACCCATCCGCCCCGGGAGAGGCGGCGCAACTCTTCGACCGACTCGACAATCGCCAACGTCGGAATATCACTGGCGACTTCCACTTTGCCAATTTCGCGCGGCAGGATGAAGTGCACCACTCCATTCTGCGTTTTCTTGTCGGATTGCAGCCGAGCCAGTATTTTTCGCGGGTTCACATTCACTTCCGGCAAGCGGCCGAGACTGAGCACCGCATCGGCGATTCGGCCCGCGGTCACGCTATCGGTGCGGCCTACGCTCAGTGCGATATTCGTTGCGGCGATCATGCCCCAGGCGACAGCTTCTCCGTGCAGCAGTTGCCGGTAGCCGGTTTCGGATTCGAGCGCGTGCCCTATCGTATGCCCCAGATTCAGAACGCGGCGCAACCCGCCTTCATGTTCGTCGGCCGAGACTACCTCCGCTTTGAGCTTTACCGATTGCGCAATCAGCCATTCCAATTCCCCGAGATCGCGCTTGAGGATGCGTGCGCGATTCTGCTCAAAGCGCAAAAAAAGTTCCACATTCCCGATGACGCCGCACTTGAGCGCTTCATAAAGACCGGCGCGGAATTCGCGATCGGGCAAAGTCTTGAGAACGGTGGGATCGATCAGCACCACGCGCGGGTGATAAAAGGTGCCAATCAGATTCTTGCCGGCGACAAGATTCACCCCGGTTTTGCCGCCGATGGAAGCATCAACTTGAGCCAGCACCGTGGTGGGAACCTGCACGAATTCCACGCCCCGCATGTAAAGCGAGGCCAGCAGGCCGGCAACGTCGCCCACCACGCCTCCGCCCAGCGCGATAATCACGGCCTTGCGGTCGGCGCCCATACGCGCCAGTTTCTCAGCCATAGCCTCAACCGTCGCCAGACGCTTGGAGGGCTCGCCATCGGGCATCATAATTACTTGCGGCGCAAAGCCGCTGGCTTTCAAAGACTTGATAAATTTCGTTCCCCAGCGCTTGCGCACCGGAGGAACCGTGACCACAAAGATGCGGCTGGATTGCGGCAGGAGTTCGCTCAAAACTGAGCCCGCGCGCGTGAGCAGGCCGTTCTCGATCGAGGCCTGATAGGGACGTGGGACCACATGGATGGTGGCTTGCGGCATTGCGTTCCCATCATAACGTATGCGTTGGGATGAGCGTCCTGCCCCCGGCGGTGGTACTATTTCCCCCGGTTTATGAAGGTCCTTCCAGCCGAAACTGACTTCGTGGTGATCGGAGCGGGCATCGCCGGCCTGCGCGCGGCCATTGAACTGGCTCAGGCCGGACGTGTGCTTGTGCTTTCCAAGAAAGAGCTCCCCAACTTCAACGCTGTTGACGAGAAAAGCGATGCGGTGTGGCTGAGCGATGAGGATGAAATCAGTCTGCACCTGCAGGATACGATCGAGTCGGGCGACGGGATTTGCAATCTGGCTGCGGTAAAGCTCTTGCTGGAAGAAGCGCCGGAGCGCATTGACGAACTGATCGCCTGGGGAAAGCATCACGGAACAAAGTTGGTATTCGGACTGGAAAACGCCCACACCCGCAGTCGAGTTCTGCACGCGCAAGGGGCATCGACGGGCAAAGAAATCCTGCGCCTGCTCTACGAGAAGACGCACTCTCAGAGGCACATTTCACTGGCTCAATTCACTTTCACGACCGACCTGATCGTTGCCGGCGGGCGGATCACAGGCCTTTCCTTGCTCGACGAAAAAGGCCTGCCTCACAATGTTGCGTGCTCCGCCGTGCTGCTGGCTACGGGAGGCATGGGACAGCTCTATGGCAACACCACGAATCCGGAGACCGCAACCGCGGATGGCATCGGACTGGCGGTTCGCGCCGGGGCAGAGGTCAGCGATCTCGAATTCGTTCAGTTCCAGCCCACGGCGCTGTACATGAAAAACGCCCCGCCCTTGTTTTTGTCGGAACGATTGCGGGAAGAGGGCGCTTATTTGCGCAATTTCGAACTCGACCGGTTCATGGGCAAATATCATCCGCTGGGCGAGCGGGCTCCGCGGGATTTAGTCTTGCGGGCGATTGTGCACGAGATGGAAGTGAGCCGGGCTAAGGATCCATTCGTCTATCTCGATCTCACGCATTTGAAAGCGGCGATGGTGCAGAAACACTTCACGCGAATTTATGAAACCTGCATGGCGCACAACGTGGACATCACCGAAGATGTGATTCCGGTTCGCCCCGCCGCGCACTACTCGATGGGCGGGGTCCGCGCCGATCTCGACGGCAAGACGAATGTTGCCGGACTCTATGCCGCCGGTGAAACCGCCGCTACGGGCGTGCACGGAGCCAGCCGGTTACCCAGTAACGCGTTGCTCGAAGGCCTTGTATGCGGGGCTCGAGCCGGGAGGGCAATGCGAGAGGTGAAAAAGTCGCCCTCGGCAACCGGCGTCGAACCCAAGGCCGCTTACTCCAACGGTCCGGTCGATGCGGGGATGGAAGAACTGATTCGACAGATTCAGGATTTGATGTGGAACCAAGTCGGGATCGTGCGCACACGAGTGGGAATGCAGAAAGCGATCAAGAGTCTGGAAGAAATGGCGCCCAAGGTCGCGCATCCAAAGACGCGTCGCGCCTACGAAGCATCGCACCTGCATACGGCGGCCCTGCTGACCGCGCGATCGGCTGCGGCCCGCGAAGAAAGCCGCGGAAGCCATTATCGAATGGACGCTCCCGATCACGACGACAAGAAATTTCTGAAGCACTCGGTCGTGCGCGGCGGCGACAAAGTTGTATTCCTCTTTTAACCTTGCATTCACCTCACTTTGACTTGGGTGCCTCGTCTTTTTTTTGCTCCTTTGCAGGCTCCGGAAACGCCACGGACAGCGCCACCGAGACAAGCAATATCGCCGCCACCACCGACAACGTCAACACGATGGGCACCCTGAAATAATCCGAAGCCAGCATTTTCAATCCGACCAGGACCAGAACAATCCCCAGGCCATAGTGCAGGAAGCGAAAGATTTTAATGAGGCCGGAAACGGCAAAGTATAAAGACCGCAGCCCGAGAATCGCGAAGACATTCGACGTGTAGACGATGAACGCATTCAAAGTAATAGCGAGAATCGCGGGAATGGAGTCGACGGCGAAGAGCACGTCCGTAGTCTCGATCACTAACAGCACGATGAGGAGCGGCGTCGCATAGAGGCGGCCATTGTCCTGGGCATTGCGGAGAAAGAATCGGCCGCCATGGTAGTCCTCGGTGACCGGCATCCAACTCCGGAACGCCTTCACGACAGGATTCGCCGAAGGATCGATCTGATGTTCGCCCAAGACGCACACGCGAATGCCGCTGTAAATCAATAACGCGCCAAACAGGAAGAGCACCCAGTGGAAGCGGAGGATCAACCCCACTCCCGCTCCGATGAAAATCCCGCGCAGCAGGAGGGCGCCGATGACTCCCCAGAACAGGACTCGACGCTGCTGCTGTTCGGGAACGGCGAAGTAATTAAAGATCACCAGAAAGATAAAGAGGTTATCTACGCTGAGCGAGAGCTCTAATACATAACCCGTAACGAATTCGAGAGCGCCCTGCTGGCCTTGCCAGAGGTACAAAATGGCGGCAAAGACGGCGGCCAGCGCGACATACATTGCGCTCCAGCCTAGCGCTCCGCGGAAACCGACCACGCGGCCGGGCCGGTGAAAGACACGAAGGTCCAGCACCAGCATCCCGAGCGCGAAAAGATTGAAGATAATCCAGAAATAGAACAAGCTGACTTCCTGGAGAGTTAGGAATCGATGATTTGTGATTCAGCTCTGGGCGCGGCAGACAGTCTGAGCTGTCCTCCAATTCATCCAATGCAACAATCACCAACTCATTTTTGTCTTCCCCGTTTGCCGCTGACCCAATCGTCCCAAATACCGTCGGCCTTCAACATCTCCACGCTGTGGCTGTCGCGCATGGTCTGTTCGATTTGATCGTGTGTCAAACGGATGCCGATCTTCTGCGGCAAATTCGCCAGCTCAAAGCTCAGTGCGGCGGCCTCGGCCACGTGCTTCTTCAATTGCGCGAAATCGACTTTGTCGTAGGTATCGGAGACGGCGTGATAGTTCTCCAGATAATTCGCCTCCTCCTGCTCGGCGACGAACGTGGGCACGCCTTCGAGCATGAAATCGAAGTGGTCCGTACCCCATTCCATAGTGGTCAGCACGTCTTTGACGCCGAACTGCTCGAGCGGAGCAATGAGCGGTTTCGCGGCGTAGAAAACGTCTTTGCGTCCGCCGATCGAGAAGCCCGTAGTCTTACCGGTTCCCGAATCGTAGACGATCACTCCCGCAGCCTTGTCGAGTTCCGCGCGATGAGTAAACGCGTAGGCTCGGGAGCCGATCAGGCCTTCCTCTTCGCCGGAGAAAAGAACGAAGCGTATGGTACGGCGGGGCCTTACTCCTGACGCTTTAATGGCTCGCAGAGCATCGATCACCAGCGCGGCGTTGCAGCCGTTATCCAGCGCGCCGGTGCCCAATTCCCAGGAATCCAGATGCGCGCCCAGAATGACAAATTCGTCGGGCACTTCGCTGCCGCGGATCTCGGCGATTACGTTGGAACTTGAAATCGGGCCCCCTATCTGGTTGGGGATAGAAAGATCGCCCCAGACGATTTGACCCGCGGCGAGCAGGCGCGCGATGCGTTCGCCATCTTCCCGCGCCACGATCACCATGGGAAGCCGGTCGATTTCTCCTGCGCCGGAATTAGTGTGGCGATAGAGAATGTCGTGCTCGCGGGTTGCCATGAAGGCAACCGCACGCGCTTTGGCCTTGACCGCGCGATCGATCACCGGAGGCGCATTCGCATATTCGGCGAAAAGATCCTCCCACGTCTTCAGGACAACGGTGTGTACCAGGATGATTTTTCCCGAAATGTCGCCGGCCTTTTGGAAGTCAGCCTCGGTCCCTGCGCCGACGTCCACGATGGGAACGTGTTTCACCGGCGCCAGCGCCGGAGCCCAGGCTACGGAAACGGCTCGCACGCGAAAAGAGGTGAGCACAGTTCCCCCGCCGACCTTTGTCGGGTTGACCTCGTAGCCGGTCGTTGCCGTCATTTGGGTGTCGCCCTCGGCCCACGAGTACGGGATCTGGAATCCTTCGGTGTGCACGCTGTCGGCTCCGGCCGCAGTGAATGCCTGCACGCCCCACTGGATCGCGTGCCGCATGGCGAGGGTGCCCGGAACGCGGCCGCCGATGTTGTCCGTCAATCGCCGCAGATTGTCCTGCAAAGGCGAGGGCTGCAGCGACGCCTGGATGATCTGATTGACTTCGTTGTTGTCGGCGGGAGGATTTGCGGCGAGCGCACAAAAACTGAAAATGCAAACAAAGAACAGGCCCTTGGCAGTTCGCATATTGGATTGCCATTAGAAATGAAATTCTGGAAAAGCGCAAAAGCCCGAGGACGATGAACAGAAAACAGAATTACCTGGGCGGCAGCGGATCCATCTTGTCGACAATGCGCGCTGTCTCCAGCATGACTCCGCCCACGATTTCCAGGCTCTTGGGACTGAGTTTGTCGATCGTATCCTGCGGCGTGTGCCAGAAGACGTTGTTATAGCCGTACTGGAAATCGATGAGATCGACAGAGGGGACACCGCGCTTCACGAATGGAAGGTGATCGTCGTCCATGGGAAGCGAGCGCGCGTAGAAATGGGACTGCTCTCCCAGACGTGTGGCGGCTTCGTAGACCACGTCCTGCAGCCACGGCGTTGAGTTAGTGTCGCGATCGACGTTCAGGTCGGCATCGCCGATCATGTCGGCCAGCAGAAATGCTTTCGCCTTTTTCAGCGTTCCGTCGGCCTGCCACTTTTCCGCGAGATGAGTAATGCCGTAGAGACTGTCGGACATGAAATCCACTTCGGTGTCCGGTTTCATGGCCTCTTCCGCGTCATCCCACACTAGCCAGATGCTGTAGCCGTCGCGGGTCTTGCCCCGCAACTGGTTGGCGATCTCGAGCAACAGCGCACTGGTAGATGCGCCATCATTCGCGCCGACGTATGAAGTGTTGCGCAAAGGATAGTTTGTATCGTAATGGCTGGCAAAGATGATAATGCCGTCTTTCGTGCCCGGATATTTGGCGACGATGTTGTGCACCGGGAACTTGCCGGTGTTCGTCTCGGCGATGAAAGTGTCGTCTTCGACCTGATCGCCTTTCAAGTGCGCGTCAATGTAGTCTTCGACCTTTTTGTGATTCGCGCTGGCGAGGGGCCGCGGACCGAACTTCACAATTTCTTTCGCGTATTGCAACGCGCGCCTGCCGTCAATGGCAGGCAGCGGGCCGGTGTCAGGCGGGAGCGTCAATTTTAGTGGGTTCGCCGCAGCGGGAGCGGAAGCCGTCTGATCCTGCGCGACGCCTTTGTCGCGGCCGCAAGCCACCAGCGCCAAAGCGAGCGCCAGCAGCATCCAGGGCAGGGCTTTCGATCCGCGCATTACGCCGGCTTCTCTTTCCCTTTTCGCTTGGCGCGCTGTTTGGGATGGACCAGCCAGGCCACGCCAATACTGACGGCGTACAGAGCGATCATGGGCGCGGCAAAAATGCACATGTTTACGATGTCGGGTGTGGGCGTAACGATCGCCGCCAGAATGAACATCACCAGAATCGCGTAGCGAAAATTCTTGATCATGAACGACGGCGTCATGATCCCCAGGAACGCCAGAAAGAAAACCAGAATCGGCATTTCAAAGATCAGTCCTAGTCCCGCCACGATGCTCAGAAACAGCTGTGTGTATTCGTTGATGGTGATCATGGGCTGGAACTGGCCGTTGAATCTGACCACGAAGAAGTCCAAGGCCCGCGGATAAGCGACCCGGTATCCAAAATACCCACCCAGCGTAAACAACGTGATGGTCGAAACCATGAAGGGCAGGACGTACTTTTTTTCGTTGCGGTACAGCCCGGGAGAAATGAACATCCATACCTGATAGAGGACGAAGGGTGAGGTAAGAAAAAGTCCCGCCAGCATCGAAACCTTCAAGTAAAGGTTGAAGGGGTCGATGGGATTCAGGTAGACCAGCTTTTCTGGCAGACCCTGCGAGCGCAGCGCATCCATGATCGGCCTCTGCATTACGCCGTAGATGCGTTCGCGGTAAGCCCAGCAGAGAGCGGTGCCTACCGCGACTGAGATCACCGAATACACAATCCGCTTGCGCAGTTCCTCGAGATGATCGAGGAAACCCATGGTGGGCATGGACTTTTTTTCTTGTTCTCCGCTCGAGGTAGCGGTAGCGAGCTCAGGCATGCGATTCCTGCGAACTGTTGGAGGTTACGGCGTCGGCAGGGTGAACAGCCTCGGTGGCGCCCGGCGACGATCCGTTGTTCGGAGTAGTGTCCGGCGTCGTGTCCGGCGCCGCAGAAGTGGGATTCTGCTCGGTAGCAGCCAAGGTCGCGGGAGCCTCCGCCGGCTTGGACTCGGCCTCGACGCTTTGGAGAGTCCGGCTGGTTGTGCCCTGCACCGCGGGCGTGGGAGGCAGAATCGTGGGCTTCTCGACCTCAAGATGCGCGATTTCCTGCTCGATCTGCGCCTTGAATTCGTTCGATGCGCGGCGAAATTCGTTCAACGCCTTGCCAATCTGGCGGGCGATCTCCGGCAACTTCTTGGGCCCGAAGACGACGAGGGCCAAAAAGAAAAGGAAGATCGTCTCAGAAAAACTCATGCGCTTCATCATACTGCCCGCAAGCCAACCGGGCAATGCAGAGCGGAAGCACGGTAGTGGTGCAGTTTGACGAGATTTGTATCAGGGCACGCCTTCAGGCGTGCCAAATCGCGAGCAAATGACCGGCTTCAGCCGCGGCCTAATCCCCAGCGGCTAAAAGCCCCTCGTATTTCCCGATGTTGCGGCATCGCTGAAGCGATGCCATGATACAAATCTCGTCAAACTGCACCACTACCGGAAGCGGCGTTTGCTTGGTTCAAGCATGGTTTGACGCAAGGCGGCAGGTTTTGCCCAGCATCCGAAGTCACGTCTTGCCCAGTTACCAGCAAATGATGAGCTTCTCATCCGCGTGCCGGAAACTAACTTGTGTTGCAGGACGGACCTAGCTCTGCTCTTGAAATCTGAGAGTTGGCATTAAGCGTGCCCGCTTGAACGAGAGGGACGGCTCCTAAAGATCAGTCCAAAGCTGCCGATAACACTGTCGAGCACATCGTTCCCTCGAAGGAGATCCGAATGTCACTGTCAGGTATTTCCAGCAGCAATCTTTTCAACTACGAAAACCAAAGCGTTCAGAACAAAATGCAGCAGTTCAAGCAGGAGTTCCAGCAACTGGGCCAGGATCTTCAATCCGGCGATCTGTCGGCGGCACAGGCCGATTTTGCGACCTTGCAGCAGATTGGCTCGAACAGCAGTTCGACCTCTAGCAGTTCGACCTCGTCGACCGCCAGCAGCAATCCATTAGCGCAAGCCTTTAACCAACTGGGGCAGGATTTGCAATCGGGAAATCTGTCGGCCGCACAGCAGGATTTCACCAACATCCAGCGGGACCTGCAGAGCCAAGCTTCGCAGGCGCAGGGGCACCATCACCATCATCATGGCGGAGGCGGGGATAACCAGTCGAATTCCATCTCTCAGCTATTTCAGCAGCTGGGACAGGCACTGCAATCCGGCAGCCTGTCGAGCGCGCAGCAAATCTATAGAACGATGCAGCAGGACTTCGCGCAGTTCGGTGCGAGCGGGACGTCCGAACCGGCATCGGGAACGGCCACGACTGGAGTATCGGTCACCGCATAGACGGTAACAACTCAATCAGGCCTTCATCGGGCCCTCCGGCCAGCAGGGCGGCGTCCTGCAAAGGAAAGCCGCCCTGCTAGCCTGGTTTGCTTTTTGGTGCAAATCTCTACTCCCAAGCTACCACCCGGTACGCTCCGAAAACGCTCCCCCGTCGCTATTCAGGAAGCCTGCAGGCTGCCCACCGCATCTCATGATATGTCGCTTTCGGGAGGGGTTCCAATGGTAACCTTCCCGGCCCGAACCCGTCTGATGTGGTGATATACTGCCTGTATTCAGTGCGGTAACTGGGGTGCACGAAAGCCCTCAACGAAGGAACTCTCAAGATGGCACGTAGTTCTCGCCGATCACTCGTTCTAGTCGTTTGTTTTCTTCTTACCTGCGGATTTCTGGGCATCCTGTTTGCCCAGCGCTCCGGACAGCAGTCGTCGGTGACCGGCGACTCCGATGTCAAGGACAGCCTCAAGCAATTTACCGACGTATATGCCCTGGTCGAGGACAACTACGTCGAACCGGTGAATCCCGACAAGGCCATCTACAACGGGGCGATTCCGGGCATGCTGCACGCGCTCGATCCGCACTCGAATTTCTTCGATCCGAAATCATACGCGCTCATGCGCGAAGACCAACGCGGCAAGTACTACGGCGTCGGCATGACAGTGGGTCCGCGCAACAATAAAGTGATCGTCATTTATCCGTTCACCGGAACTCCCGCCTACAAGGCCGGCATTCATCCCGGAGACGTCATCATCGCCGTCGACGGCAAATCGACCGAGAACATGAGCACCAGCGACGTGGCAGATCTTTTGAAGGGGCCTAAAGGGACGACTGTACACATCAGCATCTCGCGCGAAGGCGTCGAGAAGCCGATGGAGTTCACCCTGATTCGCGACGAAATTCCGCGCTACAGCGTGGACGTGCACTTCCTGATCAAGCCCGGGATCGGCTACATGCACGTCAACGGATTCAACGAAACCACCGAGCATGAGGTTTCCGAGGCGCTCGATTCCTTTGGAGATTTGAAGGGCCTGATTCTCGACCTTCGCGGCAATCCTGGCGGATTGTTAAGCGAGGGCGTTGGAGTGGCTGACAAGTTCCTGAAGAAGGGACAGCTGATCGTCTCGCATCATGGCCGTGCCTCTGCCGAGAAGCGCTACGTTGCGCAACACGGAAACGGAGGCAAGGATTATCCGATCGTCGTGTTGGTGAACCGGCTGACGGCATCGGCGGCGGAGATTGTTTCGGGTGCGATTCAGGATCACGACCGCGGCCTGATCGTAGGCGAGGTCACCTTCGGCAAAGGCTTGGTGCAAACCGTGTATCCGTTATCAGAGAACACGGGCCTCGCGCTCACCACCGCTCATTACTACACGCCGAGCGGACGCCTGATCCAGCGCGATTACAGCAACATTTCCCTCTACGATTATTACTACAACCGCGACGCCGAGACTTCCAATACCGCCAACCGCGAGGTGAAGCTTACCGACAGCGGCCGTACGGTGTATGGCGGCGGCGGAATCACTCCGGATGTCAGCATTCCTCCCGTAAAAACCAATCACTTCCAGGACACGTTGCTGCAGCACTACGCATTCTTCAACTTCGCCAAGCGCTATGTCGTGGATCATCATCCGGCCAAGAGCTTCGAGGTGGACGATGCCACGATGCAGGAATTCCGTAAATCGCTCGACGAGGCCGGGATTCCCTACACCCAAGCCGAGTTGATGGACAACAATGACTGGATCAGGTCGAACATTAAATCCGAGATTTTCATCGATGCTTTCGGGCAGGACGAGGGCATGAAGGTTCGCGCCGAGTCCGATCCCGAAGTCGTGAAGGCTCTGGAGTTGTTGCCGCAGGCGAAAGCGCTAGCCGACAATGCCAGGAAAATCGTGGCCCAGCATAACGCCGCACCCGCTTTCAACCAGTAGTATCTGACGATTTTTCAAATGAGCCCGGACGCGTTCCGGGCTCTGCTTTTTTAGCGACAAGGGCGATGGTCAGGACCTCGGACATGGGCACGGGAAACCAGGCGTGAATCCGCTTACCGCGTTTGGACTGTTCGCCGTCACCGCCATGGTGCTGTGTTATGCCTTCGAGAAACGAAGCCCGTGGTTCGTCCTGGGCTTCGCGCTTTCCTGCGTTCTGGGCTCGATTTACGGGTTCCTGCAGGGTGCCTGGCCATTCGGGTTGGTGGAGGCAGTCTGGTCCGTGATCGCGGCCCGAAGATGGTGGCTTGGGCGACGATGTCACACGCATACACCTGATTCGTAGTCCTTTCGATTGCCTCAGGCGGGGCCGCGGTCCCCCTCGGGATTTTACTTATGCCGCTTCCAGCGCTTTGCGGTCCCACTTCCCTGTCGTCGCGCCAGCTTCGTAGGTGCTCTCGAGAAATTCCATGCAGTGTAGCGCGGGGGGATTTCGCGCGCCGCACCTCGTCGTACATCAGCAGATATTCGCCCAGGCCGGAGTAATAGAACGCCTGCGGGGGACGAACCTTTTGTTCGGCGAATCCGGGCGGGGCGGGGGCGGCGTAGCAGTAGAAAGCGGCCTCGGTGATTTCTCCGCTACCCGGCCACCAGCCCGCGCTGATTACTTCGTGCGAGTAGGCTTCCTGCATGATTTTGCCGAGGCCCGGAGGCCAGTCGGAGCGCCGGGGGGCGCGGCGTCCGGAAAAACGCGTGATAGCGAGATCGAAGCTGCCCCAGAAAAAATGCACCGGACTGGATTTGCCGATGAAGCGCGAGCGGAAGACTTTGAATACGTCGTCGACCGAGAGGAGAATCCGCCAGAACTGCCTCGCGGAGTCGGCGTCGTAGGACGCATGCACCGTGTCCTGATCGAAAGGGATGGGCGCGGGGACTTCCATCGGCATCGTCCAGATCTTCACCTCGATGCCGAGGGAGCGCAGCACCGACATTACGTCGCGGTAGAAGTCGGCGACCGAACGCGGGGCCAGCGCGACAGATGCGTCTTTCGGATCGGAGGTGCGAATGAAGAGCTGGTCTGCGTGAAAATCAAACTCCATTTCGAACGAGCGATTTCCGTACGAAATGATCGAGGTGGTGAGCCCGCGCGGGCTTACGTAGAGCGGCACATTCCACCAGTGATTGACCAGCGGCGTCAGCTCGAGGCGGATCTTGCCGACGATCTGCGTCCACATGTGCAGCGTGGCGCACGTATCTTTCCAGTCGGCCAGGCGAAGAGTGGGCCAGCATTCCGGTGAGTCCGCGAGATGGATGCGGGGTTTCGTCATGAAGCGCTCCTTTTGGAAGATTTAGCCTTCGCCGCGAAAGACTTCGACGATGGCCGCGACCAGACCGGGGATGGTGAATTCCTTCGCCGCGATGTCGACGGGAAATCCCAACTCGCGGAGCGTGGCCGAAGTGACCGGACCGATGGAGGCGGTGAGCGTGGCGGCGAAGGGCGCTTGCTTCCTGCGGTCGAGCAAGGCGGCGAAGTTCTTTACCGTCGAAGAACTGGTAAAAGTCACTACGTGAGGCCGCTTGCTGAGATCGTTGAGGGCGGCCCGCAGGCGCACACGAGACGAGGCGGGCACGACCGTTTCGTAGGCTTCGACCACGTCGACATGGGCTCCGGCTTTGCGCAGTTCGCGGGGGATGACGTCGCGGGCGACTTTGGCGCGCACCAGCAGGACGCGCTTGCCTTTCACCTTGGCCTTCAGGCTGCGCACCACGGATTCGGCGACGTATTCTTTGGGGACGATATCGACTTTCGCGCCGCGCTGTTCGATCGCTTTCCTGGTGGCAGGGCCGATGGCGGCGATGCGGATTCCCCCAGCGGCTAAAGCTGCATTCTTTTTTGCGCCTTTAGTGGCACGAGTAAACTCGTGCCCTTCCCGGTTTTCTTTGGCGGAACGAGTGAAGTCGTGCCCTTTCTGATTTCGCAGCGGACGCAGTCTTTCCAGGCGCGCCCACATGGCTTCGACTCCGTTGACGCTGGTGAGGATCAGCCAGTCATAAGTATCGAGATTTTTCAAGGCGGAATCCAGCGGCTGGAATGAACGCGGCTTGCGAATTTCGATGAAGGGGATTTCGAGCACCTGCGCGCCCAGTTTGCGCAGTTCGGCGGAGAGCGCTCCGGCTTGATGGCGCGCTCGGCCTACCAGCACTCGAACGCCCTGGAGTGGCTGGTTTCCCGTGGATTTGGTCGCTTTGCTCATGGTCAGAGTCGCGGGCGAGAGCGCCCGCCCCACACAATCACTCGTGCTCTTTCTTCGCTCCTAGTCCATGGTCGCACATCAGGCGGGCTGTGCCGGAGATTGCCGTATCGCTGGCGCGACTGAGCGAGTCGATCACTTTCTGCTGCTCGGCGCGCGTGCGGTTCTGGCTGAGTTTGAATTTGGCTTTGATTTTGGTGATCTCGATTTCGAATCCCACAATGTGGCTGAGCATGCGGGCGCGGTAGGATTCGCTCACGCCGGCCCATTGTTCCGCATAGGCGGCTTCGAACGTGGGAATAAGGTCGTGCAGCATGCTGAGCAAGTCTGACGTTTCGGAGAATGTACGCGCCTTGCCGTAGGCGTGGACGGCGCCATAATTCCAGGTGGGAACATTTTCCTGGGTCGCGTAGTTCGTCGGAGAAACGTAGGCGTGCGGGCCGTGGAAGATCATCAGGCAGTGCGATTGCTCCTGCAGATGACGCCAGTGCGGATTGGCCTTCGCGACGTGGCCCCGGATTAAAGCTTGCCCGGCGGCTTCGCGGATGACGACCGGGACGTGCGTGGCGAAAGGGCCGTCGTTGGTTTGCGAAACCAGAATCGCGAACGGGTTGGCGCGCATGAAGGCGATCGCGGTGGCGTGATCTTCGACGCGAAAATGTTCGGGGATGTACACGCGCTTCTTCCTCAAAGCTGTGCCGTCCCTGCGGGCCTCGGCCACTATTCCGTTATTGTCCCCGGCAATTCCGTGCCGGGTTTTCTCATTCCGCCGCTAACGCGACTGGGGCGCTCAAGCATGCAGGCCGCGGGTCACGGCTGATTCTGCGCTGCATCCTTCTTGCGAACGTGGAGCACCTTTTCTACTTCGGCGATCACGGTCCCGTGTGCGTCCTTCACTTCTATCTTGAAGACCGGCTCCCATTTGGGCAACGTCTTCAGCTTCTCACGAATGTCGTCGAGCTGGGCGTCGGTCAGGCGGAATTCGGCGCGGACCGTGCCCTTGCCGGGCTTGCGGTAACGGATCGTGGCGGCCTTGTCCCAAACGATGTAGTCGCGGCCCAAGTTTGCCATCAGCATGAGCATATAGAAAGGATCGGTCATGGCAAAGAGCGATCCGCCGAAATGGGTGCCGACGTAGTTGGCGTTCCACCAGCACAGCTTCATCTCGAGGTCGATGGATTTCATGTCGGGCGCGATGTGCCGGACGCGAATGCCCATGCCCAGGAACGGAGGCCAAAGATTGACTCCCCGACGGAGAGCGTGGGCCTGGGAGCCGCCGAGAAGCTTGAGGAGGACGTTGCGGGTCATGCGACGAAAGTTCCAGCGCCTGAAGGCGCGCATCTTTGTAGAAGCTGAACGGCATGCCTGAAGGCATGCCCCGATACGAAGCTGGCGCTTCGCGGCGTGAAGATCATGGTTGTGGAGGGACGGCTAAACGTCGGCCGTAGACGGCTTCGAGGATCTGGTCGCCGCCGCGCTTGAGCAGGGCTGCTCCGGCTTCTTTGCCTAGCTTTTCGGGATCGTCTCCATCGCGGGAGTCGCGCAGGAGTTTAGAGCCGTCGGGGTCGGCGACGATGGATTCGAGATGGATGACCACCCCAGGGGCTAAAGCCCAATCTTTTCTGGCGTTCTTTGCGGCACGAGTGAACTCGTGCCCTTCCCGGTTTCCCTCGCCCGCGCGGTTCATCTGCTGCTCGCCGTCTGTGCGTGCTTTGCGGTGTTCCACTGCGCGAATCTCGGCGAACGCTCCGATGGGAACCTGGCACCCTCCGCCGAGACTGTTGAGCAGAGCACGTTCGCAGGTGGTGGCGGCGCGGGCGGCAGGATCATTGAGGAAAGAGAGCAGGTTGCGCGTCTTCGCGTCGCCTTCGCGGATCTCGATGCCGAGCGCGCCTTGTCCGGCGGCGGGGCACATGATTTCCGCGGGGATGATTTGTTTGACCAACTGCGTTTTGCCGAGACGCTTCAGGCCGGCCGAGGCGAGGATGATGGCGTCGTATTCTCCTTGCTCAAGCTTGCGCAGGCGGGTGTCGACGTTGCCGCGCAGAGGATGGATATCGAGATCGGGGCGAACGGCTTTCAGTTGCGCCTGGCGGCGCAGGCTGGAAGTGCCGACGCGCGCACCGTGCGGCAATCCCTGAAAGCTCGTGAAGTGGAGCGAGCAGAAGGCATCGCGCGGGTCTTGACGTTCGGTGATCGCGGCGATTTCAAATCCCGCGGGCAGTTCGGTGGGCAGGTCTTTAAGGGAGTGCACCGCGAGATCGACGCGTCCGGCGGCGAGGGCTTCTTCAATTTCCTTGGTGAACATTCCCTTGGTGCCGACCATGGCCAGGGCGACGTCGGTAATTTTGTCGCCGGTGGTATGAATGATTTCAATTTCAATTTCGTGCCCACGGGCGCGCAAGAGGGCGGAAATATGGTTGGCCTGCCAGAGGGCAAGTTGGGAGCCGCGGGAGCCGATGCGGAGGTGGGAACGATTGCCGTTTGTAGGTCGGGAGATCATTTTGCGTTTATAGAGATCGGTTGTGGCATCCCTACGGGACTCGCTTGATCCTCTCTGCTTACCCGGCACTTACGTGCCGGGCTATCCCATACCGCCGCCTCGCGGCTGGAGGTGAGGAACAACTCGGTACCTTGCTCGTCGTGGAAACGGATTACGACGCGGAAATTCCCCGAATTGCCAGTGGCAGATACAGCCGGCGCGGGGTCCTTCGACTGCGTCTGGCGGTTCGCTTCGCTCTCCGCCGGACTCCGCTCAGGATGACAGGGTATGAGGGTGATGCTTACATTCGAGGTCGGCTGATCGGGCAAGCATTTCATTGACGCGTACCCACTTCGTCTTTCTTTGGTGCGGGCTCTGCCGCTGCTTCTTTCCCTTTTACCTGCAGGTTGAAGAGGCGGCGAACGACATCAACGACGGTCGTCGCTTCCGACTCTTTTGCCGCGGTCTTCAGAGTGGTGATCGGGGTATGCATGACCTTGTTGATGATGCCGCGGGTCAGGGCCTCGAGCGCGATCTCTTGCTCCGGCGTCAGCTGGCCCATTCTTCCGCGGACCCGGTCGATTTCCGCTTGGCGGATGGTTTCCAGATGATCCTGCAGACTCACGATGGTCGGCACCACATCGAGCGTTTGCTGACGCGATTCGAACTTCTCTACTTCGCTGGTGATGATGGCTTCGGCGAGCTCGGCTTCCTTGCGGCGGTCGGCAACATGGCTCGAGACGGCCTGCTGCAGGTCGTCGATATCGTAGGCGAAGATGCCGTCGAGCTTCGCCATGTCGGGCGAGACGTCGCGCGGCACGGCAATGTCGATGAAGAACATCGGGCGATTCTTGCGGCGTGTGAGGAACTGCTCTCCATGCTCTCGGCGGAAGATGGCGTGCGGCGCGCCGGTCGAGGTGATGACGATGTCGGCGCGGTCGCAGGTCGAATAAAGATCTTCGAACCTGATGGCTTGTCCGTTGAATTTCTGCGCCAGGCCGATGGCGCGATCGTAAGTGCGGTTAGCGACGAAGATGGAGGCACAACCGTGGGCCATCAGGTGGCGCGCGGCGAGTTCGCTCATCTTGCCAGCGCCGACGATGAAGACCGTCTTCCCTTCCAATGTCCCGAAAATCTTTTTGGCGAGCTCGACGGCGACCGAAGCGATCGAGACCGAGGAGGATCCCACCGCAGTTTCGGTGCGCACGCGCTTGGCGACGGCGAAGGCGCGGCTGAAAAGTTGGTCTAGCTGTCCACGAACCGCGCCGACGGCGCGGGCGGTGGCATAGGCCTCTTTGACCTGGCCGAGAATCTGGGCTTCGCCGACCACCATGGAGTCGAGACTCGCAGCGACGCGGAAGAGATGACGAACGGCGTCCTTCTCGCGAAATTCGTAAAGATGCGGATCGAGTTCGTCGGGATCAAGATGGAAGTGGTCGTGGAGAAATCCGCGAAGATCGGCGTGGCCGTTACTGGTGTGGGTGACGATCTCGACGCGATTACAAGTCGAGATGACCATACCCTCTTCGATGCCGGGATACGCGGTCAGATCGCGGCAGGTATCGGGCAGGCGGGATTCCGGGATCGCCAGGCGCTCGCGGATTTCGAGCGGCGCGCTCTTATGATTCACGCCAATGAGCTGGAATCTCATGATGCGGCGAACCGGTGGATCGCGGAGAAATAGTTAGCAGCCCAGGCAGCCAGCGCGGCCACGAAGGCGAAGGTTGCCAGGAACGCGGCGCGGCGTCCGCGCCATCCGGAGTTCCAGCGGGTGAAGACCATCAGCATGTACACGGCCCACATCAGGACCGACAGCAGAATTTTGGGGTCGAGGAAATCGACATGGCCGTAGGTGGTTACGGCGACCACCGATCCTGTGATCAGACCGAGAGTCATGAATGGGAAGCCCAGCAGGAGCGAGCGGTAGCCGATCTGGTCGATGACTTCGAGAGCTGGAAGGAAGGAGATCAGGCTGGTTGGCTTCTTGGACTTGAGGCGGCGCTCCTGCAGAAGATAGAGCAGGCTAGCGCCGAAGCTGAGGACTAATGCCGCATATCCAGTGAAGATGAGGATGATATGCGCGATAAGCCATCCCTTGTGTGAGACAAATTGCGTCAGCAGCACGGGTTGCTCATCGACGGCGGCGACAAAGGTGAGAAAAAACACCACAGGAAAGACGACGACTCCTGGCGATGTGGTCTGGTAGATGGTGTAAATAACCATAAAGAACGACATCGACAGAAATGCGAGGAGCGATTCGCCGTTGTGGACCGATGCCCAAACGACCTGGCCCGACAGAAAAAGCTCGGTGAGAGAAACGAAGTGAAACACCATGCCGAGGCTGGCGGCGTGGAGGGCGATGCGGCTGAACAGATCACTGGTGCGGGTCAGCGCGACGAAGGCGTAGACCAGTCCGATGAAGTAGCACGCCAGTGCGAAACGCAGCCAGAGCAATGACATAGGCTTTTAAGAGCAGTTCTCAGTTACCAGTTGCCAGTTCCCAGTTCTTCGTTCCCGGCGCTTGCCTGGACTGGAGGTTGGAAATACCAAAGTCTTGAATTCCACGAGTTTACCCCAAATCAGCGCCGGAATCTTATTCCTTCCGACCACGCTGGCATTGTGCAGGGTGCGGCGCGTAAGGCCAACAAAGCGGGTCACTTGAGGGTGTGATTAGGATCACAGACGGGCGGCAGTCAGTCGGACGCTCCGCTGGGCGCTAAAGATCAGTATCGGCGAGCGCCTTCATTTCCGAGGAGCAACAGCAGCGGGCAGGAGTGCCCGCTCCACATTTTCTGCACATTTCCTGGCCAAACTTTTACGGCTGATTGCTTGGCGGTTTTGCATCGCCATGCGGATTCTGCGTGCCTGTGGCGTGCGGATTCGACATGCCCGGTGGCATGGCGCCGGCGCCGTGGCCGGTTCCCATCGATCCCATGTCGCCGGGGGCGAAGCAGGTAATGCGTCCGCTGGAAGCCACCCGCAACTGCGAAGGGCAATCGCCGCCGGTGAGGTTGGCCCCGGCGCCCGTGCCTTCCGACTGGACAGTGAAGAGCTTGCCCGCGGAATTGGCGGCGACGCCCACGGTCATGCCGGGCATATCGTAGGCGACATAGAAGGCGCGCTTGGATTGGCTAGCCTGCAGGGCGCAGTCGCTGGCGGTTTTGGATTGGGCTTCGGTGGCGTGGACGTCGAGGCGGCCGCAGTCGGCGGACAAGGCGCCGGCGTATTCCTGCAGCTTTTGTTGGACGGCATCTTGCTTTGCAGCACCGTTGGCAGAAGAAGCGGGCGCCGACGGCTTGTTGCAGGCGGTGAGGCAGGCGACCGCGATGAATAGAGTAATGGCTAAGTTCTTCATAGTCGTAGTGATTGTAAATCGAACTACGGGGCAGGAGGAATAGCTCCGCTCTCCAAAGCTCTTCACCGCTGAGGTCGCTGAGAATGGCCGCAGAGAACGCTGAGGGAATCCCTTCAATCTCGGTACGCGGTGACTTTAGGGCTTCAACGTCAGTTGCCGGATCAAATCCACTTCGGCCTGGCGGTATGGAGTTCCGTCGGAGCGGAAGACTTCGTGAAACCAGACGGGCGGGTCGCTGAGGATGTAGGGATGCTGCCAGGACTCCCACGGATAATAGGTTTGCGTATTGCCGGCGACCAACCCCCAGTTGATGGCGCCGACGTGCTCCTGCTTGGCGATGGGAAGAATTGTGTCGAAAGTGCTGCCGACCGATCGCGCCATGTATTCGGTGCAGATCACAGGACGGTGAAATCTTCTTAACCACGCGATTTCCGCCTTAAACGATTCCGGCCAGCTGTAGTTGTGAAAGGTGATGACGTCGGACTCGCGCAACTGGATCTGAGCGATTTCGTCGAGAGCGCTCTCGTCAGCGGTCGTGTCGACATCGTAGACGCCGCTGGTGAGAGGCTGGGTCGGATTCATCTCGCGGGCCCATGCGAATGCCTGCGGCAGGAGCGCGGCCACGAGCGCGACTTTCTTGTCGTTCTTCATCTCGGTTTTCGGATAATTCTCCGTCTGGTCGGAGCCGGGTTCGTTCCATATATCCCAGGCGAGGATGCGCCGGTCGTTGGCAAAAGCTCCCACCACGCCTTGCACATAGGCTTTCAGACGCGGAACCTGGGCGGGATCGGAGAGAGCAGCGGCGCCGGGACTTTGCACCCATCCGGAGTTATGAACGCCGGGAATGGGCGGATGCTGCGGGCCGAGATGCGGAAGCGGGTCCCAGCAGGAATCGAAGAGCACGAACATCGGCCGGATGTGGTGACGGGCGGCGATCGTAAGAAACTGGTCGAGGCGCTTGTGGAAGCCGGGAGCGTTCTGCTGCCAGAGCAAGTCGTGGAGAAAAACGCGCATGGTGTTCATGCCGAGGGATTCGGCCCAGCCAAGTTCTTTGTCGATCTGCTCGGGATCGAAGGTGGATTCCTGCCACATCTCCAGTTCGTTGATCGCGGATTTCGGAATGTAGTTACTGCCGACGAGCCAGGGTTGCTGCACATACCAGTCATTGGCTTTCTGGTCCGTCCAGCGCGGAGTTTGGGCGGCAGAGCATAGGGCAACGATGGGGATTATAAGAAGAAAGAAGGATGGGCGTAGTTTCAAAGTGAGGGCTCCGAACCATTTATAAGCTGAGGGCGAAAATGCTTCAAGGCTGGGACGGATCTGTCCCGCTTTCGTTTTTGTCATCCTGAGTGGAGTGGTCGTCCGCAAGGGCGGCCGACCACGCAGTCGAAGGATCCCTATTCCCTGCTCCGGCTTGAGCCACGTAGGAACTCGTTCGCCGGTTTCTCCTCAAAGTCGGTGCTTCGAGTAGGGATCCTTCGACTCCGGACTGGGCTGCTTGAGCGGCCGATGTCCTGCGCTGGGATGATAGCGGCCTCATCACGGTGATCGCGCGCACAGCAATCGCCCCAAACCCGACTTACAGTTATTCTCAGCGAAACTGCGTAGGTGGTCCCTCAACTTTCTTCCACCCCTCGAGGAGGTCGTATGACGCTCTCAAAGCTTCGTAAGTTTCTCGACTCCCACGACATTAAGTATTTGGTCATTTCGCACTCGCTCGCTTATACGGCGCAGGGAGTTGCCGCCCTGGCGCACGTTTCCGGCAAGGAATTGGCCAAGACCGTCATCGTGAAGATCGACGGGATCCTGGCGATGGCGGTTGTTCCCGCATCGTTCCACGTCGATCTTGACCGGCTGAAAACCTTGACCGGCGCGCAGACCGTTGAACTGGCTTCGGAAAGTGAATTCAAAGATGCCTTTCCGGATTGTGAAACCGGCGCGATGCCGCCCTTCGGCAATCTCTATGACATGTCCGTCTATGCGGACGTGAAGCTGGCGGAGAACGAAGAGATTACATTTACCGCGGGCACGCATCGCGAACTGGTTCGCATGCACTGGGACGACATGCTGCGGCTGGTGAATCCAACCGTGGCGGAACTGACGTACCAGCATCACGCGGTCAAAGCTGCGTGAATACCGGAGATTCGCTGCAGCGGGATGAAAAATGAGGCGGCGTGCGTGAGAGCGAACAGCCGCCGCGACCGCCGGACAAATGCCAGGGGCAGTTTATTTGTGTCCAATGGCCATGATGTGGGAAGTGGCGCCGAGAATGGAAGGTTCGCGCTCCACCTTGCGGATGGCCGCTAGCAGGCGCTCGCGCTGCATAGGATCATTCCACAAGCGTTCGAAATCCCGGGCAAGCCAGCCTGGACCTTCGATGGGGGCTATCGCCACCACCTGAAATCCCGCAGCCAGCAATTCGCGCGACAATTCTCCGGGGCGATGCAGAAATGCATCGGTGAAATGCATAAGATTCCCGCTCGGGTTGCGGTGCTGGCCATTCTCCAGATCACCCTGAACAATGGACGCAAAATCCTGATCGTCAAAAAAACCGTGCGCGAGCGAATCGAGCAGTGATGCGAAGTGACTGATCGCGGCGCCCCAGAGAAAGCCGCCTGGGCGCAGAACGCGATGCGCCTCGCGGAGACAAGCCAAGCGCTCGTCTTGCTCGACGAGATGATAGAGCGGTCCCAATAGCAGAACCGCGTCGGCGGATTGATCGGCGTGCGACAAAGCCCGCGCATCTCCGATTTCCGCAGAAGCCAGCGGATGCTCCGGCTGCCGAGCCGACGCCTGCCGCGCCTGTTCCACATGCTTGGCTACAGGATCAATCAAGTGCACCTGATAGCCGAGCGTGGCCAGCCAGCAGGCATAGACGCCGGCGCCTCCGCCGGCATCGATGATGGTCCCGGGCGCGGGAGGCAGGTGGCGGAGTATCAGTTCCCGGGTGCGCGCCTGCTCGAGTTGAAACCATCCACTGTGCAGACGGGAGGCTTCGTCCCCTTCTTCGTAATACTGAACAATGCGGTGCTTGGATTTGTCATCGGCCATGACAAGAATCTGGTGCGGGTTATGCGGTACTTCCTCGCCGCTGCGGGGCGCGGTATCCCAATTGCATCGAGATGTGGCGCGCTGCATCTTTCAAGGCTTCGAGGATGCGCGGCATGGTCTGCGCGTTGACTTCGTGAATCGTTCCGCTCAAGCCCAGGCTGGCTTCGATGGCGCCGTGCTGGTTAAAGATGGGAGCGCCCACACAGCGCGCTCCCAGATTGTTTTCTTCGTCGTCGACCGCGTAGCCCTGCCCGCGCACTTTTTCGAGTTCCTTCAGCAGGCGGGTAACGGTTGTGATGGTCTTGGGCGTGCGCTTCTCCATGGCGCGATCCGCCAGAATCTTTTCGAGACGCTCCTGCGGAATATGCGCGACCAGGGCTTTGCCTACGCTGGTGGCATGGACACGCATGCGCCGGCCCACCCACGTATCCATGCGGATAAATCCCTGCGGCTCGACTTTTTCGATGTAGACCGCCTCCGGACCATCCAGAATCGCGAGGTGGCAGGTGAGGTGAGTTTTTTCCATCAGGTGCCGCATGATGGGCAGCGCGACTTCGCGCACGTCGATCCCGCTTAGAGCGCCCCGGCTCAGGCTGAGGATCTTGAGTCCGACGCGGTATTTTCCGCTTTCCGGATCGCGGTTCAGGTAATTCTGCTTCTCCAGCGTGCGCAGGATGTAGCTGGCGGAACTCTTTGGAATCTTCAGCTTGCGGCTGATCTCGGCATTGCTCAAACCCTCGGGCTCGAGGGCAATGACTTCGAGCATACCGAGAGCGCGTTCTACCGCAACCGAGGGCGAGTCGTCTGGGTGAGGCATAGCCAAATCGTTATGGTAGCAAAACCTCTAGTTGGACAACAAAATGAATGTATGTTCCGCATATTGAACAACAGGCTTGACCGGAAATTCCAGGTATCTTACGATCCGCCAGTATTACGAATGTGTGTTCAGTATCGTGAACAGCCAAATTTCGAATCCAGGAGCTTTTTGCATGACGCCAACCGCAACCGCCGCACCGGAAACCAACGATCTGGTCAATCCGGTGAGCAGCGCCCCGACGAACTTCGATGCTTCGCGCGATCTTCCCGAGGGATTCATGGAATTTCTGCTTCCACTGCACCGCGCATTGACGCCGCGGCAGCAGGAGCTGGCTTACAAGCGCATCGAGGTGCTGCAGCGATCGCTCGAGGGCGCCAAGCCGGCGCACCGCTTCCCTTCCGACACCGTGCGCAACGGCTGGCGGATCACTCTTCAGGAATGGTGCCAGGATCAGCGCAACCAGATGACCGGTCCGGCCGATGACGCCGAACTCTGCGTCAAGATGCTGAACTCGGGCGCGCCCGGAGTGATGCTCGATCTGGAAGACTCGTGCGTGAACGAGTGGTCGCATCATCAGACGGGCGTGGCGAACATTCTGGCCTGTCTGCGTGGCGAACTCTCTTATTACGACAAGAAACGCGAACGCACGGTCACGATCCAGCCGAGCGGCACGGTGATCTTCACCCGTCCGCGCGGGCTGCACCTGAGCCAGGCAGGGCTGGTTGCGGGCGAGTTGGTTTCGGCATCGCTGATTGACGTAGCGCGGATTTTTTACCAGATGGATCCGGAACGGCTGAAGCATCCCCTTTGCATCTACATTCCAAAATCGGAAGCGGCCGAAGAGGCGCTGTGGTGGCGCGATCTGTTCCAGATGCTCGCGAGGCAACGCGGGCTGCCGCATAACTACATCAAGTGTATGGCGCTGGTGGAGTCGCATCCGATGGCGTTTCAGATGGAAGAATTCGCCTATCACCTGCGCGAACACATCATCGGCCTGAACCTGGGGCGCTGGGATTACATGGCCAGTCTGATCCACTTCAATCTCGATGATCCGGATTGGGTGTTGCCCGACCGCAACACGATTCCCTACAACGTGCCGTTCTTCCAGAACCTACGCGAGCTGATGCCGGAGATTTGCCATCACCGCGGAATCCTCGCCATCGGGGGAATGACTGCGCTGTATCCGAGCCGCGAAGACGCAGAACTGAATGCCCGCGCACTTAGCATTCTCGAAAAGGACAAGAAGAACGAAGCGGACTGCCTGATGGATGGGGCATGGACCGGCCATCCCGACCAGAATCCGATCGCAGTGGCGCAATTTCCCTATCCCAACCAGTTGCAGGCCCGCCCTAAGAACGCGAGCCGCTATCCCGACCTGCGGCCGAGGCCGGAGGGAGTTGGAGCGCGCACCGTGAAGGGCACGCGAGCGGCAGTACGGACCGTGATCCGGTACCGGCACGGAGTGCTCAGCGGCCGGGGCGCCAGCTTGCTCGATGGCTACATGGAGGATCTGGCTACGGACCGCATCTACCGCTTGATGATCGCGCAGCGCGTACTGCATCGCGATCTCGTTGCCATTCAGGATGACGATGGGAAAGCGGTGAAGCATACGCCGGAGTTCATCACGCGCCTTTTCGATGAAGAACTCGAACGGCTGCTGCTCGAGCTTCCCGCAAACTCGGATCCGGAAGAACGAGATCGTTTCCGCCGCGCCCGCGAAATCAGCGAAGCCATGATCGCCAACGGAGAATTCAACCCGGTTTAGTCAAACACTCACCCTACGAATAATTTCAGGAATTTCAGGAGAAAAGTAATGTCGGCCCACAAAAATGGAAACAGCAAGCATGAACAAACTTCAACCCACGCGATCGAGACGGCGTTGAGCGAGCGCGAGCGCGCATCGCAATATACGCTAGCCCAGGCCGCAATGGATCAGGACTGGAAGAACAATCCGCGCTGGAAAGGGATCGAGCGTCCTTACACAGCCGAAGATGTGCTGCGGCTGCGGGGCTCGATTCACATCGAGCACACCCTGGCGCGCCTGGGCGCGGAGCGCTTGTGGGAACTTCTGCATAGCGAGCCTTACGTGCCGGCGCTGGGGGCGATGAGCGGCAACCAGGCCGTGCAGCAGGTGCAGGCGGGGCTGAAAGCGGTCTATGTCAGCGGCTGGCAAGTCGCGGCCGACGCCAATAATGCGGGCACGATGTATCCCGATCAGAGCTTGTATCCGGCAGACAGCGTGCCGAATCTTTGCCGGCGCATCAACAACGCGCTGCAGCGCGCGGATCAGATTCATCATGTGGAAGGAAAAGTGGCTCCGGGGCAGACATGGTTTGCTCCCTTGGTCGCCGATGCGGAAGCCGGGTTCGGCGGCACGCTGAACGCGTTTGAGTTGATGAAAGGGATGATCGAAGCCGGGGCGGCGTGCGTTCACTTCGAAGATCAACTGTCGTCGGCGAAGAAGTGCGGCCATCTCGGCGGAAAAGTTCTGGTGCCGACGCCCGAGGCGATTCAAAAGCTGGTTGCGGCACGGCTGGCGGCGGATACGATGGGCGTACCGACGCTGATCATGGCTCGCACCGATGCGGACAGCGCCAACTTGCTGACCAGCGACATCGACGAGCGCGATCGCGCCTTTTGCACTGGCGAGCGGACGCCTGAGGGCTTCTTCCGCATTCGCGGTGGAATCGAATCGGCCATTGCACGCGGCCTGGCGTACGCTCCCTATGCCGATCTGATCTGGTGCGAAACTTCTCATCCGGATCTAAAGGAAGCGCGGCAATTCGCCGACGCCATTCACGAGCACTATCCAGAAAAGATGCTGGCCTACAACTGTTCACCCAGCTTCAACTGGAGAAAAAATATCGACGAGGCGACCATCGCGCAATTCCAGACGGAACTGGCGCGCATGGGTTACAAGTTCCAGTTCGTCACGCTGGCCGGTTTCCACGCGCTGAATCTCAGCATGTTCGAACTGGCCCGTGGATACAAGCTGGCAGGTATGACGGCCTACTCGCGGCTGCAAGAGAAGGAATTCAGCCGCGAGACAGAGTACGGCTACGAGGCGGTGAAGCACCAGCGCTTCGTCGGCACCGGCTACTTTGATCGCGTGCAGCAGGTGATCAGCGGAGGACTGTCATCGACCACGGCCCTGACCGGATCCACGGAGTCCGAGCAATTTATGGGATATCAGGAGCAGCCTAGGCCGGAAAAAGGTCCGGACGCGGCCTGCCAGCCGATCCTGGGGAATTGCCCGCACACGCCGATAAACATTGATCTGGGTTCGGAGGAGATGCTGTTGCCGTCTGGGGACTGATGTTTACGGCGCACGGGAACTGACACCGTACAAGGGCCGGTCTTACGGGACCGGCCTTATGTATTTCAGGAAGATCGGCATCGTTCCTGGGGGGAGTGAAGCAGGCGTCCTTTGCTATAATAAAACGCTGCTAGGAACCAAAAGTTCATCCCTGTGCGGAAGTGGTGGAACTGGCAGACACACCATCTTGAGGGGGTGGCGCCGAAAGGCGTGGGGGTTCAAATCCCCCCTTCCGCACCATAATTTGCCCTTTTGGGCGGCCAATAAAAGCGAGCATCGTCAGGACAAATTCAAAATGATCTATTTCGTCACCGCCGTGCATATCCTGGTTTGTTTCTTCATCATCATCGTCGTCTTATTGCAGAGTGGGCAGAGTGGCGACATCTCCGCGGCCTTCGGCGGACAGGGCAGCCAGACGGCTTTCGGTCCGCGAGGAGCGGCCAACGCGCTTTCCCGAGCCACGACTTGGTCGGCGGTGGCGTTCATGGTCACATCCATTGCGCTGTCGGTTTATGCCAGCAAGCGGGGTGGTCCGGGCTCAGTGTTGCAGGGATTGAAGTCGCAGCCGGTAAAGACCCAGCCAGCACCCGCGAACACGCCTGCGGGATTGCCCTCCAAAAAGTAAGCCGATCCCGTTCTATTTGCATATCTTCCTTTCGCCGGGCTTTGCAGGCATACGTGTGCTGCGAGCTCCCGAACTCCTGTTCTCCTATGGATGACCGTAGGCATTTCCCGGCCCGACTGTACAGAGTCGGCTGTAATTGTATTTGCCCCAAAGAGGATGTAACATCCGAGATAGACGCATTAGTCTGGAGGAATTGATATGTCCGATCGTGACGGCAATAGTTTTGTGTGGTTTCTGGCGGGGCTTGGGCTAGGAGCACTGGCGGGAGTGCTGTACGCTCCGCGTTCGGGCAGCGAGACGCGGGAAGTATTGCGTGCGCGCGCCGATGAAGGCCGCGAGTATGTTCGTAATCGGGCGCGGGAAGCGCGCGAACAGGCCAACCAGTGGGCCGACAAAGGCCGCGAAGTTGTGAGCCAGCAAAAGGAACAGTTTCGCGCGGCTTATGAAGCGGGACGCCAGGCCTATCACGAAGCCACCACGGAGACCGGCAGCACCAAGTAATTGAGATCGCGCCGGCGTCTCCCTCCGCGCGCGAGTCAGGAAACATGTTGGGAGGATCGACTATGGATAAACTGACGGTCTTCATTGCGCTAACCGGGATTGCGGTGTTGCTGCAGGCCGGAGTTCTGATGGCGATGTATTTCACGATGCGCAAGAGCGGCAAGCGCATGGAAGCGCTGGCCTCCGAAGTGAAAACCAAAGTGATGCCCACGGTGGAGCAGGCCCAGCAGATGCTGACGGAAATGCGTCCGCAGCTCGAAGTGATTGTCGAGAATATTGAGGGCGCAACCACGGTGATCCGATCGCAGATAGAGCGCGTGGACGCAACCGTGACGGACGCCATGGATCGCGCTCGTCTGCAAATTATTCGCGGCGACGAGTTGCTGACCCGCACCCTGGATCGCGTGGAACAAACGTCGGATATGGTGCAGAAGACTGTGGTCTCGCCGGTGCGCCAGCTCTCCGGGCTGATGCAGGGGATCACGGTGGGATTGGAGTTTTTGTTCGGCGGCCGCAACCGGCGAAATGGCGGCAGCCGGGAGGAGCGGCGCCCAGTTCCGCAGGATGAGATGTTCATCTGACTTAGCTCTCCCGTAATTCTCGTTCTTCATACCGCACTAGGGGTGCCTCTTCCTTGTCGCGTTTTGGGCGACAGAACGGAGATTTTGATTTTCAGTTCGTGATTTTAGGAAGCGCGTGATTCTAAGAACGAGGGAGTCAAAATCCCCACCCTATCCTCCAAAATCCGGAGGATAAGGGTGGGGCACCCAGTGTGTTCAGGAGCTCCAGCGATCTGCCCCTCGAAGCTCAATCCGATGAATGCATCCCGCTCAACCTTATTAGCGTCAAACTTGTTATGCGTTATCTCGTTCGAGCCCGCGTAAAACCGGGTCGCGAAGGCAACCTGCTGAAAGCAATCGAAGACGAAACTCTGGGGCAAGGGTCCGTCGCGGAAGGCGAATACTTGCGCAACATGAAGGACGCTCGCGTGTGTGCGGATCAGACGGCGCGGTGGGTCGAAATCTGTTATTGTCCGACGCCGCTGCAGGAAGAGCGGCCGTACTGGGAGGAATATTTCGACCTCACGCGAGTGCAGGATGCGCATGACCGGCGGAAGTGCGAGGACGAGAACGGCACGAAACCGTGGGCTTGCGATGGATGCGACTGCACGGCGCGGCTGGAACAAAAGCTGAAAAAGATTGGCACGCCGTTTCTGGAATCGTTACGAAGCGGCGGGTAAATGCCCCCGGGTGCCCCGTCCTTGTCGCGTTTTGGGCGACAGGGCGGGGATTTTGATTTTCAGCGCGTGATTCTTAAGAACGAGGGAGAGTCAAAATCCCCACCCTATCCTCCAAAAACCGGAGGATAAGGGTGGGGCACCCGTTTTGTTTACGCGATCCAGCCGCCGCCTACTACGATGTCTCCGTCGTAGAACACTGCGGCCTGGCCTGGCGTGACGGCCCTCTGCGGCTGGTCGAACGTGACCAGGATCTCATCGCCCGCTCTCTCAATCACAGCCGGCGCCGGTTCGTGGCGATGGCGAATCTTCACGGCCACGCGCATCGGCTCATGCAGGTCATCCACCGAGATCAAGTTCACACGACGCGCTCGAAGAGTCTTCGAGTAGAGATGCTCGTCGCCGCCGACCACGACCTGCTTGTCGGCCCCGCTGATCTGGATGACGTAGAGCGGCGATCCGGTAGCGACGCCTAGTCCCTTGCGCTGGCCAACCGTGAAGTTGTGGATGCCGGTATGCTCGCCGATGACTTCGCCGCTGGTCGTGACCAGTTCACCGGCGGTGTCGGGAAGCGACTCGCCCTGCTCGGCAAGGTAGGCATCGATGAAGCGCTTGTAGTCGCCGCCGGGGACGAAACAGATCTCCTGTGAGTCCGGCTTTTCGGCCAACGCGAGTCCGTGCTTGCGGGCCAGTTCGCGGACCTCGGGTTTGGTCATGTTTCCCAGCGGAAACAGCGTGCGGCTGAGTTGGTCCTGCGTCAGGCCAAAGAGAAAGTAGGTCTGATCCTTACTGTGATCAGCGGGACGCTTGAGCAGCCAACGGCCTCGGGCTTCGTCGGAGCTTACTCGGGCATAGTGCCCTGTAGCGACGCGCTCGGCCCCAATCTGCTGGGCCACAATGAGTAGCTGATCGAACTTCAAGTGATTGTTGCAGAGACTGCAAGGGATCGGCGTGCGTCCGGAAAGATATTCTTCTACGAACGGGCGGACGACATCGCGCTCGAAGCGCTCCTCGTGATTGACCACGTAATACGGGATGCCGATCTGCTGAGCGACGCGCCGGGCGTCGTAAACGTCGTCGAGCGAGCAGCAGCGTCCCTGGACAGACTCAGGCATGCCGTCGCGTCCGGCGAGGCGGCGCTGGTTCCAGAGTTGCATGGTCAGGCCGATGACGTTGTGGCCGTCGGCGCGCAGCATGGCCGCGACGGTGGAAGAATCCACACCGCCCGACATCGCTACCGCAATGGTCTGTTCAGTGGACATCAGCTTAATCTTAAGATCCTTGGACTACGGGTGACGGTGAAAATACATCAACGCGAAATGCTTGATGAAACCACGGCAAACCAGACCCCTGCCGCGAGGGCTGCCTTGAATTTCGCCGTCATCGTCGGGTGCGTCCGCCTATTGTTGTTGTCGGTCACATAACTTGCCCGGAGTTGATTCAGTCAGTAAGACCTTAGGATTTCACGGCTTCTTTCTTGTATGCGGGTGAAAGATTGCGCAAACGAGCCACGGTGTCGGGCACGAGGGCGAGTGCGAAATCTATATCCTCCGCCGTCGTTTGCTTGCCCAGACTGAAGCGAATGCTGGCTCGCGCCTGATCCGAGCGCAGGCCCATCGCAACCAGCACATGGGAAGGCTCGATCGCTCCGGAAGAACAGGCCGCTCCGGTGGAAACGGCGAGTCCCTTCAGATCCAGCGCAATCACCAGCGCCTCGCCTTCAATGTAGTCGAAGCGAATGTTGGTCGTGTTGGGAACGCGCGCGATGCCCTCGCCATTCACCACGGCCTCGTCGACCTGGGCGAGAATTCCCTGCTGCAGGCGGTCGCGCATCGCGGCGATCTTGCGGTCATCACCGCGATCAAAAGCTTCCTTCGCCAGTTTCGCCGCCTTTCCCAGCCCAACGATTCCGGGGACATTCTCGGTCCCAGCTCGCCGCGAACGCTCGTGGCGACCGCCGTACAGAAGCGGCCGGATCTCCGTTCCCTTCTTAAGGTAAAGAGCGCCCGTACCTTGCGGCGCGTGAATCTTGTGGCCTGAGATGGAGAGCGCATGGCAGCCGATGCGCTTCACGTCGATTGCAACCTTCGCTGCCGCCTGCACCGCGTCGGTATGAAACAGCACGCCGGCTTCGGCAGCAATCTTGCCAATCTCTTCGACGGGCTGCAGCGCTCCGGTTTCGTTGTTCGCCATCATGACGGAAATCAGCTTCGTGTTGGGACGCAGAGCGCGGCGCACATCTGCCGGATCGATAAGGCTGCGTCCATCGACGAGCAGAACCGTGACTTCGCAACCCCGCTTATCCAGAGCCTTGCAGGACTGCAGCACGGCGCTGTGCTCGATACTCGAAGTGATCACATGATCGCCGGGCGCAATCAATCCGGCAATCGCCAGGTTGTCGCTCTCCGTGCCGCCGCTGGTAAAAATAATCTCGGAACCGCTGCAGCCGAGCAACGCCGCCACCGAGTCGCGGGCGTCTTCAACCGCGGCCCGCGTCTCCTGCCCGTGATGGTGAATGGATGAGGCGTTGCCGAAGTACTCACCGAAGTAAGGCCGCATGGCCTCAAACACTTCGGGCAGAACTGGCGTGGTGGCGTTGTTGTCGAGATAAACACGATGCATGCAGAACCCCGCTTCTATTCTACCTTGAGGCACGGATGCGCGGTCCGAGCAGGCTGCGGCCTGCCCGGACGGCCGAAGGCGGCCGTCGCCATATGGTCTATTTCTCTGCCGCCTACCGCTGGTCTGGCGGGACGTAGTGGCTGGGATATTCAGGGCCGAGATACTCGGCGCGGGGGCGGATCAGGCGGTTATCGTCGAGTTGCTCGATTACGTGGGCGGCCCATCCGCTGACGCGGGAGACGGCAAAGATCGGCGTAAACAGATCCACGTCGATTCCCAGCGTGTGATAGGTCGAGGCCGAGTAGAAATCCACATTCGCGTTCAGCTTCTTGTCGGCCTTTACGAACTCTTCAATTTTGTGAGAAATCTCGAACCACTTGGCTTGCCCGCTGGAATGGCCCAGGTCGCGGGACATGACGCGTAAATGCGTGGCCCGCGGATCTTCGGTGTGGTAAACGCGGTGTCCGAAGCCGGGAACTTTCTTCTTCTGCGCCAGCATCCCTCTCACATAGTCGATCGGGTCGGCACCTGACTGATCGATGGCTTCCAAAATGTGGAATACAGCCTCGTTGGCACCGCCGTGCAGCGGGCCTTTCAAGGCTCCGATTGCCGAAGTGATGGCCGAGTGCATGTCAGACAGAGTTGCGGCGGTCACGCGCGCGGCGAAAGTGGAAGCGTTGAGTTCGTGATCGGCATGAAGAATCAGCGCAATGTCGAGCGCGCGCTCCGCCGTCGGCGAAGGATGCTTGCCATTCAGCATCAGCAGAAAGTTGGCCGCATGTGAAAGCGAACGTTCAGGCTCGACGACGGGATGTCCCTTACGGATCCGGTCATACGCAGCCACCATCATCGCAATCTGCGAGGTCAGGCGAATCGCTTTATCGACGTTCGCCTTGCGATCATTATTTTTCTCTTCCGGATCGTAGAACGACAGGGCAGAAACGGCTGTACGCAGCACGTCCATGGGCAAAGCATGGCGGGGAGCGTTGTGCAGCAGGGTGATGATGGAAGCATCCAGCTTGCGCTCCTCGGCGAGGCGGTCGTGCAGTTCGCGCAATTCGCGGCGAGTGGGAAGCTTGCCGAACCAAAGCAGGTAGCAGGTTTCTTCGAAATTCGAATGGTCGGCTAATTCATGAATATCGATGCCGCGATACGCCAGGACGCCGCGATCGCCGTCGATGTAACAGATTTTGGAAGTGGTAGCAACGACCCCCTCAAGTCCCTTGGGAGCATGAGTTGTAGTCAAATCGGACATCGGGTTCTCGCCTCGACCGCAGTGCTTAGCGTTGCGAAACCGTGCGAGCAGCGCGGCGCGGGGTGCAACCTTTTTTTATACCTGAAACAAATAGCGGTGTCCAAGCCGGCGGACGGCTCGGAAATCAAGCAGACCACAGTGAGAGCGCGGTCTTGCTGAGAATCTGTTCCTGCACCGACTGGCTCAGCGGAAGAGCGCGGAATTCGTCGAGATTTTTCTTGATGTCGGGCACGCCGGGGCCGGGCCAGTCCGTACCGAATAATGTTTTCGCCGCGATTTCTTCCAGCCGAGGAAAATACTTGAGCAAGGTTTTCGGCGGGATGCCGCTGATATCCAGATAGACATTGGGATGCCGACGCACCAGGAAAAAGGCGGTGTGCATCCAGAGTGGGCGGCCGCCATGCGCCAGCAGGATCTTCAGCTTCGGAAAATCCACCGCAACGTCATCCACGTAAATCGGATCACCGTACTTGTTGCGTGCGCCGGGAAAAATCGACGTTCCGGTGTGGAACATCACGGGAACCCCATTGGCTTCCGCCGCCCGATAGATGATCTCCAGCTCTTTGGCGCCGCTCAGGTAATCGTTCGGGAACAGCAACTGGTGCGGCGGATGGATCTTGATCATCTGCAATCCCAAACGCAAAATCTGCTCAACGTCGGCGAGAACGTTCGTAGTGTGCCGCGGATGCAGGCTGCCGCACGATAGCAGGCGCTTGGGATCTTCCTTCACATAATCCGCGACGAACTGGTTTACTCCGCTGGTGAAACCGATCACCTCTGGAGCCACATAGTTGATGAGCATGGCACGATCGATGCCGCTCGCGTCCATGAATTTGAGGAAGGCTTTCGGCGAGCGGCAGAATTCCTCGATCTGCTCGAAATTCGCGCGCTTCCTTTTCATGAGTTCCAGCGCGTGAGGCTTGAACATCGCCATCGGCTGGATGTGAATGTGGCAGTCAGTGATCATGGGTTGCCAGTGTTCCGTGGCTAGTGGCCAGTTAGAGTGAAGAATATCAGACGAACTCGCTGCTCGCCGCCGCCAGCACCGCCCGCTTGGTGAAGACGCGAATCATCTCCCGGCGATACTCCGGGGTCAGCGCGGAAGTCGTCAGCGGTTTCGCGGTTTTGGCGGCGAGGTCTCCGGCAGCGGAGGCAAGCGCATCGTCGATCGCTTTGCCTGAAAACAACTCGGATGCGCCTTTCACCAGCAGGGGCGCGGGATTGACCGCAGTGATGCCGATGCGGGCATCGGTCACGTGGCCGTTCGATCGCTTCATCACCACCGCAACGCCGGCCAGCGGGTAATCGATCGATCCCCGGACTCGCAGTTTGCGGTAGAGGCCGCGATAACCGGCAGCAGACGCCGGGAGAATGACGCGCGTCACCAATTCATTCGTCTGCAGCTTGCGGTACGTGTCGCCCAACCCAGTGTAGAAATCCTGTAACGGAATACGTCGAATGCCCTGCGATCCGGCGATTTCAATTTGCGCATGGAGACACAGGAGCGCCGGAGGCGTGTCCCCTGAAAACGCAGCCCAGCACTTGGTGCCGCCCGGCGCCACGTGGCAGAGATCGCCGTCTTTCTTGATGCAGAAGCCGCAGCCTTTACGCCAAGTAAGCGACTGGTTGTACCACAGACAGCGCGTGTCGAGACAAATGTTGCCACCGATGGTGCCCATGTTGCGCAGCACAGGCGAAGCCACGGTAGCCGCCGCTTCAGCCAGCACCGGATAATGCTGGCGCAGAAAATCGGAGCGCTCGATCGTGCGCAGCGTGGTGAGCGCGCCGATTTCGACTCCACCGTCCGCAAGCGGCGTGATCCCTCGCATGACGCTCACTCCGCGCAAATCCAGGACATATTCAGGCTCGAAGAGCTTTTGGCGCATGGAAGGAATCAGGTCGGTTCCGCCCGCGAGCACTCGCATGTTGCCGGCGTGTTTCGCAAGGTATGCGACTGCTTCTTCCACCGATCGGGGCCGCAGGAGTCTGAATTGCGGAAGGCTCAATTTGCACCTCCGGTGGCCGAGGCCGTCTCCCGCCGGGATGGATCGAGCGGGTGCCGTTCAGGACCCTTGCCTTTGAACCACAGCGATCCGCCGTGCTCGCGGAAGGTCGAGGGGCAAGTCGGATCAATGCCCTCCGTCAGATTCAAGGCCTTCGCATTTTTCTTCGCGCGCAATGCGGCCAAGACTCTTTCCGGCGTGAAGGGCGATTCGTGCAGGCGCACTCCAACCGCATCGTAGATGGCGTTCGCAATCGCTGGAATGGTTGCCGCCAACGATCCTTCGCTGCATTCCTTCGCGCCAAACGGACCTTCGGGATCGATGCTCTCGACGATGATCGGCTCGACCTCAGGCGATTCCACCGACGACGGGCTGCGATACTCAAGCAGCCCCGGATTCATCAGCATGCCGTCTTTCCAAATCATTTCTTCCGTCAGGGCCTGCCCCATGCCCATCCAGACCGAGCCGATGATCTGCCCTTCGACCGAGACCGGATTTAGAGCACGGCCGCAGTCGTGCGCGGCCCAGACTTTGTGAACCGTAACTTCGCCCGTCTCTTCATCGACGCTGACTTCGGCGACCTGCGCGGAGTAGGAATAGGCCGGCGATGGCCCAACGCCAGCCCCCTTGTGCTTGCCACCGCGCGCTTCCTGCGGCGGTGCATAAGAACCGGTGCCGGTGAGGGCGCCATGAAAATCAATTGCGGCGACCACGGCTTCCTCGAAGGTCATCGACTCCTTCGGACCTTCGTCCTTGCGCTTCTGCTGGAGGGAGCCGCGAAGGATTTGGCCTTCTACGCGACCGGAGACTGTAGGGGCCGAGCTTTGCTCGGCCGGACGGCCGGGGGCGGCCGTCCCCACATGACCATCTCGCTTAGCCACTCGATCGTCACCGAACACCAATTCTTCTGGCGCACAACCCATCTTTTTTGCGGCGGCAGCAGCGATGAGCTTCTTCACTTCCTGGGCGGCGCGCAACGTGGCGTTTCCGGCCATGAACGTTACCCGACTGGAGTACGAACCAATATCGATGGGCGTCAGATCGGTGTCGGCCGCAATGACTCTGATGCTAGCGAGGGAGCATCCGAGCACCTCGGCCGCGACCTGCGCAGTCATGGTGTCGGAGCCCTGTCCGATTTCGGACGCGCCGGTGTACACCACGACGCCGCCATCGCGATCAATCTTGATATTCACCGTGGAGTGCGGCATATCGGAACGGATGATGGAATTTGCCGCGCCACTGACGTAGTGGCTGCAGGCAATGCCGAGTCCGCGTCCCTTGGGCAGCTTGCCTTTGCGCTGCTGCCATGCGGAACGCTCGACCGCCTTTTCGATGCACTCCGGCAGACCATAACTTTGCACGCGCAAGCCATTTACTGTGATGCAAGGCGGTTGCAGTAAATTGCGCTGGCGAATCTCGGCGGGATCCATGCCGATCTTCGCCGCCAGTTCGTCGAGCTGGGATTCGAAAGCGAAGCGCACGTTCACCGTGCCGTGTCCGCGCATGGCGCCGCAGGCCGGCTTGTTGGTCAACACGCGGTAGCCGTCGTACTGAATGTTCGGGATGTCGTAAAGCGCGCCGAGAAGCGCGCCCGAATAGAGGATCGTGACCACGCCATAGGAACAGTACGCACCACCGTCCTGCACCACGCGAGCCTTGACGGCAGTGATGCGGCCATCGTTCTTCACGCCCGTCTTTAAATCGATGATGGTACGAGGGCGTCCCCGATGAGCCCAGAACACTTCCTCGCGCGTGTACGTGATTTTGACGGGCGCCTGCGCCTTGCGCGCCGCAATGGCCGCGATGATCTCCAGCGGAATCACTTCACTCTTGCCGCCGAAACCTCCGCCGACTAGCGGCTTGATGACGCGAATCTGCGCCATCGGCATCTCGAGCACGAGAGACAACTTGTGCTGCAAGTAATACGGCACTTGCGTCGAAGACCACACGGTCAAACGTCCGCGCTTGCCGGTGTGCGGATCGATTTCGAACGAGGCCAGCGTGGAATGCGGCTCCATCGCCGCGTGCGTGACTTCGTTGGCGATGAAGCGAGCCTCGGCAACCTGGTCCGCGTCGGCAAATCCTTTTTCCGGATCTCCGAAGACATGGTGATAATCCTTTTCCAGATTGTTCGGCTTGTTGTCGTGGATCAGATCGGTCTCGGCCTTCATCGATTCTTCGGGATCGAAATACGCAGGCAGAACTTCGTAATCCACATCGATCAGCTCAAGCGCCTTCTCGGCGATCGCCTCTGAAATGGCCACGACGCAGGCTACGTTGTCGCCCACATAGCGCACTTTGTCGAGCGCCAGTGCATGTTCATCGTGACCGACCGGAAGAATGCCATAGGGATTGGGTGCATCTTTGCCGACGACAACTGCGATTACGCCGTCGAGTCGTTCGGCGCGGTGTGTGTCGATGTTTCGGATGCGCGCGTGGGGATAGGGCGAATGCAAGATCTTACCGACGAGCATGCCGGGAACGTTGAGATCGTCGGTGTACTTGCCGGCTCCGGTGGTCTTTTCGGCCGCGTCGACCATGGCGGTGGGCTTGCCGATGATGGAGAAATCGTTGCTCATCTGGCCGCCGCCAATCCTTTGCGCTCCGCCGCAACGGCCGATCGGATTGCCTCATACATCTGGTTGTAGCCGGTGCAGCGGCAGAGATTACTGCTGAGCGCGGCGCGCACGTCGGCCTCGGTCGGGTCGGGATTTTCCGCCAGCAACGACTTCACCGTCATGATGAAGCCGGGCGTGCAGTATCCGCACTGCGCGCCGCCCCAGTCGCCGTAGGCCTTCTGAATGGCGGCCAGGCTGCCGTGTTCGCTGACGCCTTCGATGGTCGTGATCTCCTGCCCTTCACAGCTGGCAGCGAGCAGTGTGCACGACATCATGGCGACGCCATCGACCAACACGGTGCACGCGCCGCAAGAGGAGTCATCGCAGCCGCGCTTCGAGCCCGTGAGTTGTAGTTCCTGCCTCAGAACGTCGAGCAACAGTGCGCTTGGCTCGATAGCGACTTCATGCGAGCGGCCGTTGACACGGAGTTCGATGAGTTCTTTGTTCATGCAGCTTTCAGCTTTCAGCTCTCAGCCATCAGCAACACCGCTCTCCTGAAAGCTGACAGCTGATGGCTGACAGCTTTCAGTACGCCGGCACCTTGGGATCCACGCTTCGCGACCAGGCGTCGATACCGCCGCGCATCGATTGCGCCTTTTCAAATCCCTGCTGCCGGAGCCACGCGGTCACGCTCATGGAGCGAATACCGTGATGGCAGATCACGACAATCGAATCGTCGGGATCGAGTTCCTGATGCGCTCGCGTCGGCACATCTCCCATGGGCATCAGCTTTGCGCCGTCAATCCGCGCCGTTTCAAACTCCCATGGTTCCCGCACATCGAGCATTAGAACATTGTCTCCACTGTCCAGCTTGGCCTTTACTTGTTCGGCAGTAATCTCGTAGTCCATCAATTTTGCCAACCTACTTCCCGGTCCATTTCGGAGAACGCTTTTCGAGGAACGCGCGGATGCCTTCGTGGGCGTCGGCAGTCTTCATCAGATCGTCGAAATAAATCTTCTCGGCGCGAGCCAGGCCTTTGTCGAAGTGCATGGTATCCCAGGCATACGACGCCTTTTTCGCCACACGCAAAGCCGCCGGGCTCAGCCGTAGTAATTGCGCAGTGGCGGTCTGCACGGCAGAATCCAGCTGTTTCTCGTCAACGGCGCGGGTCGCTAATCCGATTTCAGCAGCTTCCCTGCCGGTGATGGAGCGGCCGGTCAGAATCATCTCAGCAGCTTTTTTCTGACCTACCAACGCAGCCTGCGCCGTGCAGGCGACTGGAGGAAAGCAGGCCAGTCGAATCTCGGGAAATCCCCACTCCGCGTCGTCGATCGTGTACACGAAATCGCAAACCATGGCAAGTTCCGCACCTCCACCCAGACAAAGTCCATGGACCGACGCGATCGTGACCTTTCGAGTCGCCACAAGCGCGCGAATCACAGCGTGGAATTTGGCGAGCATCTCCTCGACCTTGTCGGGAGTGTGCGCGGCAACATCCACGCCCGCAGAAAACGCCTTGCCGGATCCGCCCAGTACGATCACGGAAATCTCGCTGCGACCTTCCATCTCGGCCAGAGACCGCGCCAGTTCTTCCATCATCGCGATGTCGATCACGTTGAGCGGCGGGTTGCGCAGTTCAATGCGCGCGACGGCGCCCTCAATCTCGCACGAGATTCGAGTGAGCCTGGCGTCTGTGAGTGCGGTCGTCATGAACTACAGGTTGATGGCGGACTTTCTGACTTCGCCGATCATTGACAGCGGATCGCGTGCTCCCGTTTTCTCGGCAATCCACTTCTTCTCGGTCCCAATGATATCGAGCAGCAGCTTCTTATCATTCGCCGAAGGCGTGTACTCCTTCAAATGTACTTCGTAGGCGCGGTCATCCAGCGGCTCCCCGGTCTGCGCGTGGAACTTTTGTCCCGCCCATTTTCCGATGGCACGATTGAACTTGATGTCAGGCGCGTAGAGCTTGGGCTCGCCTGGCTTCAGGTATCCGTTGAAACGCTCAATCAGTCCCGCCACCTCGTCGCGATAAAGATTGCGGTTGTAGTCATTCAGGTCGTCGAGGTCCGGAGCCTTGTCGTTCTTGGGCTCGTCGTAACGGCCTTTCACGCCCCAAACATAGGCCCAGTGCGCCGATGAAGAATGATCGGTGCCGAACAGATCATACGAGCTCGAAATCCATTTATTGAGATATTTCTGGATCAGCCACGCCGGAATGACTCCCGCTTCCACGATTCGCCGCAGGCCGTCATTGCCCGTGCCCATGTGGAATGCCTCTTCGCGCAACATATACGACATGGAGCGGCCCAGCGGCGCGAATGCGGAATACTTCAGCATCTGCAGCTGGAACTTTCCATCGCGGTCCACAAAATCAGTGTAGGTGAAGAAATCCATCCAGTTATCGACGTTGACGTTGAACGCTCCGAGCAGACGCTTGTTCTCAAAGGCGCGGCGCTCCAGCATCTTCTGCGCTTCCACCTTGCCGGAATATCCGAAGTGGTCGACCAGCAACGCGCACATCTGCCAGCCGTGGCGCATCTCTTCAATCATGACGCGGGTAATGGCGCGGCGGTCCCAATCGGTGGGCGCATTATCGAGCAGATTGCGCTGCTGCTCGACGCTGGCGAATTCCGTGTCGCCCTGGTAAACGATCATATTCATGAGCGCATCGCGCATCTGCTGCGTAGGAATCTGGCGGAGGTTTTCCCACTTGCGACGGCCCTTGTAGGAGCCGAATTCGATCTCCTCGGTATCGATCGCGCCGTATAAAGTATCGAAATGGAAGGCTTCGATGTCTTCGGTATTGACACCGATTTCTTTGCGCCAGTCGTTGAACAGGCCGATCCAGTCACTGAATGTTCCGATTTTTGCTACTTTTCCTGGCATACGAAAATCCTCATTTGCTGCTGACTTCTTTCTACGAGGCCCGCAGGGGCTAAAGCCCACGTTTTTCTGATCGCTAGCGGCACGGCTGAAGCCGTGCCCTTCCCAAAACTATTTAGGAGACCGGCTCTAGTGGTTAGGCAAGCCGTTGCTAATGCCGTCATCCCATGTTCAGCCAAACTGTTTTCAATTCGGTGTAGTGCTCGATTGCGTGGGCTCCCAGTTCGCGTCCGAAACCGGAGCTCTTGTATCCGCCAAACGGCAGAGACGCGTCCATCAGTCCGTAGGTGTTGATCCAGACCGTGCCCGCCTTCAGACGCCGCGAAACGCTATGCGCTTTCTTCACGTCGCGCGTCCAAACGGCGGCGGCCAGGCCATACGGATTGTTATTGGCCTGCTCGATCACTTCGTCGATGTCGTCGAACGTGAGCACCGAGAGAACCGGGCCGAAGATCTCTTCCCGCGCGATTTTCATGTCATTTTTCACATCTCCGAAGATCGTCGGCTCGATGAAGAATCCCTTGTCGCCGTTCACCGCTACACGATTTCCACCCACCACTAACTTCGCTCCATCTTTTTTTCCTGCTTCAATGAAGCCCAGGACCGTCTGCATCTGCTCCTGGCTGACGATCGCTCCCAAGCGCGTTTTCGGGTCGAGGGGATCCGCCGGCCGCATCTTCGATGCGCGCGCGACCAGTTTTTCGGTGAATTCATCTTTCAGCTTGCTTTCGAGGAAGAGCCGCGAACCGGCGTTGCAGACTTCGCCCTTGCCGTAGAAGATGCCGTTGATCGCGCCCTTCACGGCTCCGTCGATGTCGGCGTCCGAAAAAACAATGTTGGGAGACTTGCCGCCGAGCTCGAGCGTGACGCGCTTAAGAGTGTCGGCGGCTCCGCGCATGATTTCCTTGCCGACAGCCGTCGAACCGGTGAACGCAATCTTGTCGATTCCAGGATGCGCCACGATGGCCTTCCCGGTCTCGGGCCCGCCGGTTAAGATGTTGACCACGCCCGCCGGAAAGCCCGGCCTCAACGACGAGTTCTCCGAACCTCAGAGTGGTCAATGGAGTCTGCTCGGCCGGCTTGAGCACGATGGTGTTGCCGCAAGCCAGCGCCGGCCCCACCTTCCACGAGGCTAGCAATAAAGGGAAATTCCAGGGAACGATCAATCCCACCACGCCGACCGGCTCGCGCAGCGTGTAGGTAAAAGCCGCATCGAATGTATTGACGGTTTCCCCGTGGATTTTCGTGGCCAGTCCCGCGTAATAGTGCAGGACATCGATCACCATGGGCATGTCTACGTAGCGGGATTCAAAGATGGGCTTGCCGTTGTCCAGAGTTTCCAATTCGGCTAGTTCGTCGATGTGGCGCTCGATCAAATCGGCAAGCTTCCAGATCAGGCGTCCGCGCTCGCTGGCAGAGAGTTTGCGCCAAGGACCGTTGCGGTCTTCAAATGCACGGCGGGCGGCTTCGACGGCGCGATCGACATCTGCGGCGGAAGCTTCGGGCACTTGGGTCAGAACTTCGCCCGTGGCGGGATTGGTGGTGTCGAAGTGCTTAGATCCTTCGATCCATTCGCCGCCGATCAGCATCCGGCTCGGTTTGAGACTCACTTTCGTTGCTGCCATCATTACTTCCCCACACTCCTGTCAGCTGAACTTCAAGAAAACAGATTTTTCAGGGTCATCCAGGCTGTAACGCAGAACGACCCGATCACCAACTTTCACCTCACGCGGTTCAGAACGTTCGAACCACATCCAATGGCTGCCCGAGTAATAGCCTTGCGGCGTAGAGTACGAGAACAGGAGTTCCTCACGAGGCAAGGAACTATCCCACCTCTTCGAGTGGATCGTTCCTTCCGTCTCTGGCCATCCTTCACTCGCACTCAACTCTTGACGCCTTTGCCGCTTGTACAGCGACCTCCTGATGGCCACATACAGCGGGTGAAGCAGCCGAGCGAGCCATTGTTCCCACGGCAGTAGAGCGGTGCCAGCCATCTCAGAGACCTCCAGCAGGAACACTTCTCCTCAGTTTCAGTTTCACTTCGCTTTGAACTGTGCCGGGCGCTTTTCCACGTACGCTGCCAGACCTTCCTTCGCGTCCTCGCTCTGAAAGAGCAACTGCTGGTTCTCGCGCTCCACGGCCAAAGCCGACTCCATCGGAATTTCCCAGCCCGTCTGCACCGCGCGCTTGATGCGGCCCACGGCCTTGGAAGCCTTGTTGGGCGGGCAGAATTGTTTCGCGTACTCCATGATGTTTTCCATGAAGCCTTCGCGCTCGAACACGTCATTCACAATGCCGAGTTCCTGCGCCTCCTCGAACGAAAACGTATTGCCGGTGACCATGAGCTCGATCGCCTTGCTCTTTCCCACCAGGCGTGACAGGCGCTGCGTTCCGCCCGTGCCGGGAAGAACTCCAAGGTTCACCTCGGGCAGACCGATCTTGCCGGAGTCGCGCCGCGCTATGCGGATATCGGCCGCCATGGCGATTTCCAACCCGCCGCCCACGCAGTGCCCGTTGATCGCCGCGATCACCAGCTTCGGCGTATGCTCCAGCCGTAGCAGCATCTCGTTGGCATGGAGGCAGAAGTAATACTTGAAGGTGGGATCGACGCTGGACAGCATCTTGATGTTCGCGCCCGCGGAGAAGAACTTGTCGCCGGCGCCCGTCAGCAGGATCACGTACACATCGTTGTCCATGCGGGCTTTCAGGATCGCGTCATCCAGTTGGCGGTTCATCTCGTAGGTGTACGTGTTGGCGGGAGGATCGCACATTTCGATGACGGCGACGCCGCCTTCGGTGCGGTAGTTGACGAGTTGTTTCGTGCTCTCTCCGGCTGCGGGCTGCACTGTGGTTGCCATTGCTGTAACTCCTTCTATTCGGATGTTCGCCCTGAGCAAATGCTCAGGGCTTAAACTTTTGGCCCTCTCGAATCGTGCGGGCTTGAACCGTGCCCGTTACCTTCCTTCACTGCTTTCTGCCACTTCCCCGGCCGGCCATCACGCCGCGCAGGAACATATCTCCCATTTCGCGCGCCATCGTCGCCGCGTCGGCATCGACCCGCGGGTTGTGCCAGGTATAGATCCAGTTCATCATCCCGAACAGGCTCAGCACGGCAATGCGCGTGGTAAAGTGCAGCTTGCGCTCCTGCTTCAGCGCGTCCAGCAGTCCCACACAGATTCTGTAGTATTCCCGCTTAATGGCTGCAACTTCGGATCCGAAGCCGTTTTTCAAGGCCTCATCTTCATGTGAGAGGACCTTCATGGCCGCCTGGTTGGCCAGAAAATATTCCAGGTGATTGAGGATGAAAATTCGTATGCGTTCTTCCGCGTCGTCCACTCCCTGCAGGCGCGTCTTCAACCTCTGCACGATGGTCGAGAAGGTGTGCTTCTGAATTAAATAGAGCAGCCGCTCCTTGGACTCGAAGTAATAGTACAGACCCGCCAGCGACATGCCGCTCTCCCGCGACAGATCGCGCATGGAAGCGCCTTCGTAACCTTTTTTGCAGAAGACTTCGGTTGCGTGGGAAAGGATCTCGGCCAGCCGGCGATCGTAGCGGGTCTCCGGCTCGGGCAGTGCTCCACGGCGCTGCCGGGACACTCGGGTTGCGGTGGACGGACTCCCCATAAGTCCTCGACGCAAATCATTCGAACGTTCGTTCGAAGACAGTATACTCCGGTGTGATTCTGATCACAAGGAGCGAGGAACTATGTTGTTTTCTTTGCCCTGCATACGCGTCGGCCGAGAACGAAGCTGCTCGCCCGCAATACTCACCGACTCGCGTCTAATTCCTCACGTCGGCGAGCAATTGCTCGATTTCCGCCTTCAGCGCACCGGTCAACGGCAGAAACGGCAAACGGGACGGGCCGCCGTAATAGCCATTGAAATCCATGCCGTGCTTCACTCCGGGAATGCCCAGTTCGCCGACAGCGCGCTGCGAACACTTTACGATTCGCTCCTGCTTGAGGCGGGCGAGTTCGGCGTCGCCCTCTTTCCATGCGGCATAAATTTCGTAGCAGGCGGTTGGGGCTGGACAAGCAAATGCGAGAATCGCGCCCACCGCGCCCGCCTCGAGCGAAGGGTGCAATTGATGCGCCGCGCCCACCATCACCTGGAATCCCACTTCCTTCTGGCGCGTCTTCATTTTGCCCACGACCGTAACGGCCGAGGAAGACGGCTTCGCGTCTTGCGAACCCAAAAGCGCTCCGACCTGAACCAGTTCCCCACCCTCGTTCACCGCGGAGTTGGCTGCCGCGATCATGCGCGGCGTCACAGCGTCAAACGTTTCGGTGACCGTGGCGCTGCGTTGGACATGGCGCGTCCCCTCGACCATCTTGCGCACTTTTTCAAGGTTGCCGCTTGATTCTTTAATGCCAATCACGTTGGGGTGCTCCGCCAGTTCGATCACCAACTCGGGGGAAATGTCGTAGCCGGTGGCCTGCGGAAAGTTGTAGATGATGACGGGAATGGGCGAGCGATCGGCCACTGTGCGATAAAACGCAAGCATGTTGGCCGGCTCCATCTGCTTCTTGTAATAGTGCGGCGTTCGTACCATAGCCACGTCGTAGCCGAGTTCGGCGGCGTATTCGGTCAGACGCAAAGTCTCAATCGCCGATTCGACGCCGGTGCCCGCGATCAGAACCTTGCTGGGCACCGCGGCCTCGCGCGCGGACTTCAACACGTCCCGCCGCTCCTGATCGGAGAGCATGATCGCCTCGCCGGTCGATCCCAGCACGACGATGCCGGTGATGGGCGTGCGCGAGTAGCGCTCGACGTTCGATTCGAGCTTCTTGTAATAAACGTTGCCGTCGGGATAGAACGGCGTTGTGATGGGAGGAAAAATACCGTGTAGGAGCATGATTGGCCTCTGCTATCAGATTACGTTCCGTGTCTCGAATTGTCATCCGCGAACCGCAGGACCTGTCTGATCTGCCGGCAGCATAGGCACTGCTGGCGATTCAATAGGTCCTTCGCTTCGCTCAGGATGACAGGGTGGAGCGGGTTGCGTGTCGCTCCGCATGCAACTGCTGGAGTGCCTTCACATTCACCTCTCCGCGCTGCAGAGCGGCAATACCTTCTGCTGCCGCCCGCGCTGCCGCCAGAGTCGTAATGGTCGGGATGCGGGCCATCACGGCGGCGCGGCGAATCGCTTTCTCATCGAACCACGGCTCCAGTCCGGTGGGCGTGTTGATGATGAGCTGAATACGCTGGCCCTTGATGAAGTCCACCACATTGGGACGGCCTTCTTTCACCTTGTAGACGCGCTCCACATTCATTCCTGCGGATTCGATTACATCCGCTGTGCCCGCAGTAGCCACCAGCTTGAATCCCATGTCGACAAACTTGCGCGCCACGGGAGCGACGTGGCGCTTGTCGTGATCGGTCACGCTGATGAAAATGGCGCCCTGCGTGGGCAGCTTCTGGCCCGCGGCTAGCTGCGCTTTGGCGAAGGCCTCGCCGAAGTTGTCGGCGACTCCCATGACTTCGCCCGTCGACTTCATCTCGGGACCGAGCACCGTATCGACGCCGGGGAACTTGTTCCACGGGAACACGGGAGATTTCACGTAGTAGTGGCTTCCGGTATCGAGGTCGGCGCCCCGTTCAATAAACTCCGGCAGAAATTCGCGCAGCTTGCGGCCCGTCATGAGTCGCGCCGCAATCTTTGCCATCGGAATGCCCGTGGCTTTCGAAACAAAAGGCACAGTGCGCGAAGCCCGCGGATTCACTTCCAGCACGTACACCTTGCCGCCCTCGGAACCGCCGTTTCCGCGCGGAATGGCGAACTGAATATTCATCAGCCCGACAACTTTGAGCACCTTGGCGAGCTTGAAGGTGTATTCGCGCATGCGCTCCAGTAGCGGTTGGGGGATATCGACCGACGGCAGCACGCACGACGAATCGCCGGAATGGATGCCCGCTTCCTCGATGTGCTGCATGATCCCACCTATCACGACGTCCTCCCCGTCGGACAGTGCGTCCACGTCGACTTCGATCGCATCTTCCAAAAAGTGATCGATCAGCACTGGACGGTCGTGCGAGTACTCGACCGCATCTTTCATGTAGCGCAGGATCGACTGCTCGTCGTAGGCGATCACCATGGCGCGTCCGCCGAGCACGTATGAAGGCCGCACCAGCACGGGATAGCCAATGCGATTCGCACCTTCGACGGCCTCTTCGATCGAAGTCGCTATCACTCCCGGGGCCTGCGGAATGTGCAGATCTTCCAGCAGCTTGTTGAAATGCTTACGGTCTTCCGCCAGATCGATCGACTCAGGCGACGTACCGATAATGTTGACGCCGGCTTGCTTCAGGGGCAGCGCGAGGTTGAGCGGCGTCTGTCCGCCAAACTGCACGATCACACCGACTGGAGCGCCTTTCGAAGTTTCGTGCTGGTAGATTGCCCAGACGTCTTCGAAGGTGAGCGGCTCGAAATAGAGCCGGTCGCTGGTGTCGTAGTCGGTCGAGACGGTCTCGGGATTGCAGTTGATCATGATCGTCTCGTAGCCATCGTCGCGCAGCGCGAACGAAGCATGGCAGCAGCAGTAGTCGAACTCAATTCCCTGCCCGATGCGGTTGGGCCCGCTGCCCAGGATGATGACTTTCTTCTTGTCGGTCGGCGCGGCCTCGTCCTCGTCTTCGTACGTGGAGTAGAGATAAGGGGTGAAGCTTTCGAATTCGGCAGCGCATGTGTCCACGCGCTTGTAGACCGGCAGGATGCCGTGCTTCTTGCGCAGGTGACGAACTTTTTCCTGACCTTCGAGGCGCCAGACCTGCGCCAGACGGCCGTCGGAGAATCCCATGCGCTTCGATTCGCGCAATACTTCGGCAGGAATCGATTCCATCGGATGCTTCTCCAACTCAAGCTGCTGGTCGTTGATTTCCTTGAGTTGATATAGGAACCACGGATCCATCGAAGTCATCTTGGCGATCTGCTTGACGGTGTGTCCCTGACGAAGGGCGTAGCGGACGTAAGCGAGGCGCTCGGGATGCGGCGTGACCAACCGTTGCGTCAGAATCTTCGGCTCGATTTTATCGGCGCCCACTTTCTTGCCGGTATCTAGGGAGCGGACGCCCTTCATCAGCGCTTCTTTAAAGGTGCGGCCGATGGCCATGACCTCGCCGACCGACTTCATCTGTGGGCCCAGCGTATCGTCAGCGCCGGGAAACTTTTCGAACTGCCACTTTGGAATCTTTACGACCACGTAATCGAGCGTCGGTTCAAAGCACGCAGGAGTCTTGCGCGTGATGTCGTTGGGGATTTCGTCAAGCGTGTAGCCGACGGCAAGTTTCGCGGCAATCTTGGCAATCGGGAATCCTGTGGCCTTGGATGCCAGCGCCGACGAGCGCGAGACGCGCGGGTTCATCTCGATCACGACCATGCGCCCGGTCTCTGGATTCACGCCGAACTGAATATTCGATCCGCCGGTATCGACGCCGATCTCGCGAATCACCGCAATCGAAGCGTCGCGCATGGCCTGGTACTCGCGGTCAGTCAGCGTCTGGGCCGGGGCGACGGTGATCGAGTCCCCGGTGTGCACGCCCATGGGATCGAAGTTCTCGATCGAGCAGATGATGATGACGTTGTCCTTGCTGTCGCGCATCACCTCAAGCTCGAATTCTTTCCATCCGAGCACGGACTCTTCAATCAGCGCTTCGTGCACAGGAGAGAGATCGAGTCCGCGGGCGAGCACCTCGCCAAGCTCTTCGCGGTTGTAAGCGATGCCTCCGCCGGTGCCGCCGAGCGTGAACGAGGGACGAACGATGACCGGAAATCCGATTTTGCCGGCGAACTCCAGGCCGTCTTTTGTGTTGTTGACCAGCGCGGACTTGGGCACGTCGAGGCCGATGCGCTGCATCGCATCTTTGAAGAACAGCCGGTCTTCGGCCTTCTTGATGGCAGCTACGTTGGCGCCGATCAGGATCGCGTTGTATTTTTCCAGCACGCCGCCGTCAGAAAGCTCGATGGCAAGGTTCAGGGCAGTCTGCCCGCCAACGGTGGGGAGAACGGCAAAACCTGCGCCCGGCGACATCTCGCGCTCAATGCGGATGATCTCTTCCAAGTACTCCAGCGTGAGCGGCTCGATGTAAGTGCGGTCGGCGGACTCCGGATCGGTCATGATGGTGGCCGGGTTCGAGTTCGCCAGCACGACTTCATAGCCCTCAGACTTGAGCGCCTTGCAGGCCTGCGTGCCGGAGTAATCGAACTCCGCCGACTGCCCAATGACGATGGGCCCGGAACCGAGGACGAGGATTTTTGAGATGTCAGTGCGTTTAGGCATTTATTTCGTTGTCATGAGATTTCTGTCATCCCGACCAAGCGAGTTGATGGCGAAGCGATTAACTCGCGCGTGGAGGGACCTTGTGCTTCCGTCGGGTCCAAAGCCGCTCCAAGCAAAACGCAGGGTCCCTCGACTGCGAAGATCGTCTGCTTCGCAAACGATCTTCTCCACTCGGGATGACAGAGAAACTCTCACCTCTTCCACTCCTCCATCATCTTCGTAAATTCTTTGAACAGATAATGCGAGTCGTGCGGGCCGGGCGCGGCCTCCGGGTGATACTGCACGCTGAACAGGGGCAGATTCCGATGCCGCAGGCCCTCAAGCGTCTGGTCGTTCAGGTCAACGTGCGTTAATTCGACTTCGCTGTCGGCAAGAGAATCCGGATCGACGGCGAAATTATGGTTGTGAGCGGTGATCTCAATCTTGCCGGTCTTCAATTGCTTCACCGGATGATTTCCGCCGTGGTGGCCGAACTTGAGTTTGAATGTCTTGCCTCCGAGCGCAATCCCAGTCAGTTGATGCCCTAGGCAAATTCCGAAGATCGGCTGCCGCCCCATCAGCCTGCGGATCGAATCGACCGCGTACGTACACGGCTCGGGATCGCCAGGGCCGTTCGACAGGAAAACTCCGTCCGGCTTCAATGCCAGAACATCTTCGGCAGGAGTTTGCGCCGGAACCACCGTCACCTTGCATCCCTCGCCGCGCAGCTTGCGGAGAATGTTCTGCTTGATGCCGAAGTCGTAGGCGACCACGTGAAATCGTGGCGGCTCGTCTTTCACTCCCACCACGGCCACCGGCTCGTGCGAGCGCTCGCCCACTTCCCAAACGTACGAGCGCTTGGTGCTGACTTCCTTCGCCAGGTCGGTCCCATCCATCTTCGGGATCGACCGTGCCTTTGCGATCAGCTTGTCCGTGTCGCTCTCAATTGTGGAAACCACCCCGCGCATTACACCGTGATCGCGCAGATGCCGCACCAGCGCGCGTGTGTCGATGTCCGACAGCACCGGCACCTTGAACTGTTCCAAATACTCTTCTGCCACCTGCTGCGAGCGCCAGTTCGAACTGACGCGCGAGAACTCGCGCACGATCAGGCCTTCGATCCACGGACGTGTGGCTTCGTTGTCTTCCTGGTTGGTGCCGTAATTTCCGATTTCTGGATTCGTCAGAACGACGATCTGTCCGGAGTAGGAAGGGTCAGTGAAAATTTCCTGGTATCCGGTAATGGAAGTATTAAAAACGACTTCGCCGTAGCATTCGCCTTTGGCGCCGTAGCCTTTGCCTCGGAAGACTCTGCCATCTTCCAGCGCAAGGATAGCTTGCATTCTCGCTCCGGGGAGTGGATTTTATGAATTTTAGCAGGGAATGCGGCAGGGGCCAATAGCGTAAACAGGAATGAGTGAGGAAATCTGAGGAAAACTCGAGGAGGAGAGCGGTTCTCCAGGCATGATTCGCGGCAAAAATCTTAAACCGCAGAGTGTGCTGAGGATTCGCAGAGATCGCAGAGAAAAGCTGGGAATCCCGCCGGTCCGAGCAGCGCGCGGCCCGGACTACCGCACCCGCCCCAGCTTGTCCATGGGCCAGTAGCCGAAGACAGCCTTGCCGTAGATGAAGCTCTGGTTTACCGATCCGAAATCCCGGCTGTCGTTCGACATGGAACGGTGATCGCCCAGCACGAAATACGAATGCGCCGGCACGACGCTCTCCGGATACGAGCGCGAATCGGTGTACTCTGGCGGCACGTAGGATTCATCCAAAGCCTGCCCGTTCACGTACACCTGTCCACCATCAATTCGGATGCGGTCGCCCGCCATTCCAATGACGCGCTTGATGTAACTTTTGGAAGGGTCGCGCGGATAGCGAAAGACAACAATATCCCCACGCTCAATGGGTTCCAGACGATACACAAACTTGTTCACGAAGATTCGTTCCTGGTCTTCGAGAGAAGGCATCATGCTGGTGCCTTCTACCTTTACTGGCTGGTAGAGGAAGATGATGATGAACGCGGATATGGCGAGAGAAATAATCAGGTCGCGGAGCCACACCCCGATACCGGTCCCCATCCGCACGGGCGCGACCGCGACTGCGGTGGCCATCTCACGGGCTGGCGCTCTCGTACCCTCTACCGCGCCCGCATCTGAATTTATTTCCGGCATGCCCGTCTATTGTATACAGAACCTCAACGAAGAGAAGCGGGTTGTATGCCATCGGCGTGTGGGATGAAATTTGGGGGCTTTGTTCAGTTCGTCACAGTCCGGTTAGAATAGAGTGCTTTCGGGGGAACCTTATGACACACCGCCTGTTGAATAGTCAGACGCTTCGACGGAGCCTCACCTTGGCATTTCTGTTTCTGGTGACGCTCAGTGTATCGGCCCAGTGGACTTCGCCGCAGGAAGAAAGCGGCGTCCCGGCTTATAACGCCGCCCCTCCGCCGAAAGGAACGAAGCTACCGCCGATTCTGACCAAAGCCGACCTCTGGGGCGCGGACGCCCAGAACACTTATCAGACTCACGCGTATGAGCTCGCTGCCAAGATTCCCAATGTTCTTCATCAGCAGCCTTGCTACTGCTATTGCGACCGTATGGGGCACAACAGCCTGCACAGTTGCTTTGAGAACACGCACGGCGCGCAGTGCTCGACCTGCCTGAAAGAGCTCTACTATTCCTATCAGCAGCATAAGAAGGGCAAGACCGCGACGCAGATCCGCGCCGGCATCATCAAGGGAGACTGGAAGCAAATTGACCTGCAATCGGCCGCGACGATGAACTGAAGAAGTACCGAGTTGCGAGTACCGCGCACCGGGAAAAACCGCGCTGGTTCTCCCTCGATACCCGCTACCAGGTACTCGGTACTCAGTCGGTCAACTGGACCTCTACCCTCACTTTGAGTGATACTTTACTGCTCGGATTCCAAGCAGCATCGCAAGGAGTTCCCCATTCCAAAGAGCACAGGAAGAGTTTTGCACATGGCTCAGAAACCTAGCGCCAAGAAGACTGTCACGGAAGATCCTCGCTACACGCAGGCTCTGCAGAGCTACGAGGCGGGCCTGCGCGCCATGCAGGAGCACAAGTTCGACAAGGCGAAGCCGAATTTTCAGAAGGTAATCGCCGGACCCAGCAAGGAACTGGTTGATCGCGCCACGGTGCATCTCAGCATCTGCAATCAGCATCTGGAGCGCTCCGCGGCGACGCAGTTCAGAACGCCCGAAGAGCATTTCGATTATGCCGTCTCGCTGATGAATGTCGGCGACTACGTGACTGCCCGCGAGCATCTGGAAAAGCTGCTCAAGCAGAATGCCAAGGCTGATTATGTGATCTACGGTTTGGCGGCGCTCGACTGCCTCACCGGTCACGTCGAGGATTCCCTTCGCCGCCTGGACGAAGCCCTGCACTTGAACTCGCAGCTGCGCTTCCAGGCGCGAAATGATTCCGACTTCCAGAATCTGGCGGAAGATCCTCGTTTCACGGAATTGCTCTATCCCGATCCCGGAGCCGAGCTCGACTCCGACGGCGTCGGGGAAGAAGATTCCCTCTAAGCTGCCGGGAAATCTGGATGGAATCAAAAACGGCTGAGCTCGTGACCCTGCAGCAGACCGCCTTGGCGCGCGGCCTACGCGTGGTTGCCATTGGCGGGGGCACCGGTCTTTCCACGCTGCTCAAGGGACTCAAGCGCTATGTGCTGACGCCGGCGGAGATGCCTGCGTCTGCCGAGACAGCCGTAATTCGCGATCTCAGCGCGGTGGTTACGGTCAGTGACGACGGCGGCTCCAGCGGGCGCTTGCGCAAGGAACTCAACATGCTCCCGCCGGGCGACATCCGCAACTGCATCGTGGCCCTCAGCGAAGATGAAGCCCTGCTCTCGAAACTCTTCCGGCATCGTTTTGATAAAGGATCGGGTTTGGAGGGACACAGCTTCGGCAATCTTTTTCTCGCGGCGCTGACTTCCCTGACCTCGGACTTTTCCGAAGCAGTGCGGCTGTCTTCAGAAATCCTTCTTACCCGCGGCCATATCTACCCGGCAACCACCTCGAACATCGAACTGGAAGCATTGATGGAAGATGGGACGCGCGTGCGCGGCGAAACCAAGATCACCGCCAGCAAAGGACGTATCCGCGAACTGTTCCTGGTTCCACCGAACGTCGGCCCCATGGCGCAAACGCTGGAGGCCATTGCCAGCGCCGATCTCATCACCATCGGTCCGGGGTCGTTGTTCACCAGCCTGATCCCGAATCTGCTGGTGCGAGGCATTGCGGAGGCGATTGTCGAATCACCTGCTACCAAAGTGTACATCTGTAACCTGATGACGCAGGCCAACGAAAGCCTTGGGCTGACGGCGGCCGATCATATTCGGGCGTTAGGCCGGCACGCTCAAAAACAGATCTTCGACTATGCCCTGATCAATCGCACTCCTGCGTCGGACGAGATGAAGGCAAAGTACGCGCTGGAAGGCGCCTGCCAGATTGTCAACGACCTCGACGCCATCGAGGCTCTAGGCGTCATTCCCGTTCTCGGCGATTATCTGGAAGAAGCGGGCGTAGCGCGCCATAACACCTCGCGCGTGGCGCGCGATCTGATGCAGCTTGCCTCGGAACACCCAAGGGAGAATCGCACTACGTAGTGGAGTCGCGGAACTGAACCGTCGCGCTGTACTTGGCTTGTTGTCATTCCGTCTCTAACGACGTTGTACTCTGTCAAGCGAATTTTGCCCACACTCCGGCGTGGACGCCGAAAGCAGCGCCATTTCGCTCTCGTAGAACGTTTTTGATGTCCAGACCAAGCTCGTCACTCGATTCAATCTTGCAGCGGGACCTCAGGTCCCACCATCCATCTCTTCGGTACTTGCGCCCACGATTATTCACTTCGATCTCCCTGACGCTTCAGGGAGGCAGGCTGCCCACTCAAGCGCTCGGCTCCGTTACTGGCCGGCCACAGAATGACTCGGGCTCACCTGCATGACGGCCTGACAGAGTTGCGCGTACGTCCAGTCTTCGCGCAACATCAGGTACAACCGCGTGGCCAATTTTCTGGCCACGGCCACCTTGGCGAGGCTGCGATTCTTGCGCACCGCCAGGCGGCGATAGAAGCGTTTCAGTTGCGGATCGTAACGCGCCGCCGTCTGTCCCGCTTCCACCAGCAAAAAGCGCAGAAACGAACTGCCCTGTTTGCTGATCCTGCCCAGCCGCTGTTTTCCGCCGCTGGAATCTTCGCTCGGAATCAGGCCAAAATAACTGCCCACTTGCTTGCCCGATTCGAATCGTTCCGCCGGCCCCAGGGTCAGCACCATGGCCAACGCCGTCACCGGTCCCACTCCTGGATGCGTCATCAGCCGCACCGCCTCCGGCCGCTGCCGCGCTTCTTCCCAGACTCGCCGGTCCAGCTCGACGATTTCCGCTTCCAGCCCGTCCAGCGCTTCCAGCAACCGCTTGCGCCGCTCGGCCGCGTAGGGCAGCAAGGGCAACTGCTCCAACTCCGCGCGCCCTGCCTTGCTCCACAGCTTGTACTTTTTCTGCACCCCGTGACTCAGCGCCATGGCCTGCAGCTGATTCTTCGTACGGGTCCGCGCTTGCACTTGCTTGTGGCGATGCACCAGCAACTGCCGCACGTCCCGCACCTGCAGACTCGGCACCCAGATCCGCGGAAACCGGTCCTGCCGCAACAACTCCAGCAGATGCTCCGCGTCCCGCCGGTCGGTCTTCTGCTTGCGCACCACCGCGGCCCGGATCTTGGCGGCGTCGCCAAACCACAACTCGAAGCCCAGTTCCGCCAGCAGCCGCTCGAACCACGGATAGTGCCCGCACGCCTCCATCCCCACCCGCACTTCCTGGCCCGCCAGCGACCGGTAAAACTGCTCCGCTTCGGCGCGGTGCTGTAACCGCTTTTCTTGAATCTCTCCCGTTCGATTGTCAAAGATCGCGACCTGCTGAAACCCAGGATGGAAATCGCATCCTATAATCAACATGACGTTGGCTCCTCTCACGAGCCTTGGTCTTTGTCCATCGCATACCAATCTACTCGCGACGGGCCAACGTCGTTATGCAATCAAGCGGAGCGAGGAACCTGCTTCCCGCCGACGTTCGCACCAACCTCGTTTGTCGCCGCACAATCCCTTCCTGTATGGTGATGTCTCCGCTTCGAAGCCTGCCGTCTTTGGAGTGAACCGTTATGCGATCGTCCCTGCTCCTCATTCCCGTACTACTGATCGCCTCTTACCAGTGCCCTGCGCAAACCGGGCCGGAACAAGGCGGTCATGAAATTCAGATTTGGGCTGGCGGCGGACACTCCGTCGCCGGCGGTCGCGGCAGCACCGGCGCCTTCAACGCTGGCCTGCGTTACGGATGGATCCTTACCGGCCCACATCTTCCCGGCTTTCTCCGCGGACGCTTCGAATATGCGGTCGACGCCGTTCCGGTCTTCCTGGTTTTCCAACCCGCGAACACGGCGTATGGAGTGGGCTTCGATCCGCTCGGCTTGAAGTGGAACTTTCAGCGTCGCGGGCGCTTCTCGCCTTATCTTGAACTCACCGGTGGCGCGGTCTTCACCGACCACAGCGTTCCCGCCGGAACGAACACGGTGAATTTCATGGACCAGGCCGCGCTCGGCATGCACATCCTTGGCGCCAGGCATAACGTCAGCCTCGAGCTGCGCTACATGCACATCTCGAACGCCGGACTGGCCACGCCGAATCCCGGGATCAACACGGTGCAAGTGCGGCTGGGAGTCGGCAAGTTTTTTGCTAGCAGACAGCATTAGGCAATGCTCCGAATCCTCTGCGTCCTCTGTGGTAAAGATCTCTCAATCGCGACGGCACCGTGATCAACCTTGCGCCCGCCCTCCGCGCCCTTTATGCTCATCCGTTATGTCTACGCTCGTCGAATGTGTTCCGAATTTCTCCGAAGGCCGCGACAAGGCCAAAGTTGACGCCATCATTGACGCCATGAAGATGCCAGGCGTCTACCTGCTCGACCGCGAGATGGACTCCGACCACAACCGCTGCGTGATCACCCTGGTGGGCGAGCGCGAGGCCATTCAGGAGGCCGCCATCCGCGGCGTGGGTAAGGCCGCTGAGCTGATTGATTTGAACACGCACACTGGAGCGCATCCCCGCATGGGCGCGGCGAACGTCGTTCCTTTCATTCCGATTGACGGCGTGACCATCGAAGACTGCATCGCCATGGCGAACCACGTCGGCGAGGAGATCTGGAAGCGTTTTCAGATTCCCGTGTACCTCTACGAAGCCGCGGCCCGAACGCCCGAACGGCAGGGGCTGGAGAATATTCGCCGCGGGCAGTTCGAAGGCATCCGCGCTGAAATCGCGACCAATCCCGCCCGGCGTCCGGATTTCGGCGAAGCTCGGGTTCATCCGACAGCGGGAGCAACCGTGGTCGGCGCGCGCAAATTTCTCATCGCCTATAACGTTTTTCTCAACACCGCCGATGTGGACATCGCGAAGAAAATCGCGAAGGCTGTGCGCTTTTCGAGCGGCGGCATGCGCTTCGTCAAGGGCGCGGGATTTCTGGTGCGCGGCCTGGCGCAGGTCTCGATGAATCTCACGGACTTTGAGCAGACGCCCATCCATCGCGTTTTCGAAATGGTGATGCGCGAAGCTGCCCGCTATGGCGTCATGCCAGTCTCCAGTGAAATTGTTGGACTGATTCCGAAGAAGGCTCTGGAGCAGGCTGCGGAATGGTTTTTACAAGTCGAGAATTTCGATTCTTCCCTGATTCTGGAGAACCGGCTCGCCGCCGTCATGGGCGGTAAGATGGCGGTCGGGGGCCTGCGCGCCGGAGTGGAGCCGTTCGTCGAGCAATTAGCCGCTCCCACAGCCACTCCCGGAGGAGGCAGCGCCTCAGCCGCAGCCGCGGCCATGGCGGCGGGGCTCGCCGCGATGGTCGCTTCCATGTCGCGCGGGAAAAAAGCTTATCTGCAGTACGAGACACAGCTCAGCGCCGCGATCGCCCGGCTGACTCCTCTGCGGGAACAGTTAAAGGCGGCCATCGACGCTGACGCTGCCTCCTACGATTCCGTGATGAAAGCGTACAAATCCGCGCGTGGAGCGGCTGACGAAAAGGCAGGCGAGGCCATGATCGAAAGCGCATTAAAAGAGGCAACGGCGGTGCCCCTGAGCGTCGCGGAAAAGGCGCACGAGGTCGCGCAGGTGACCAAGTCGCTCGAGCCGATCACCAATCCCAACATGAAGTCCGATCTGACGACCGCGCTGGCCCTGGCCGAGGCGGCGATCACAGGGGCTCTGGCCAATGTCGAGATCAATCTGGCGTCCCTGAAAGATCAATCCTTTGTGGCCGAGGTCCACCAGCGCACTCGTCGAATCCGACAGTAAGGGCCCTGCCCGGGACTCTAGCCGGTCAACCGGTCTTGTCCTTTTGTTCCTCTTAACCGGGCCACAAGTAAAATAGAATGAAGCGATCTACAAACGACTGGTCTTAATCGCGCATCTAACCGAGGGTGCGCGGGTTGACCATTTTTTGACTTCGAGGCGTTATGAAACTCTTCAAGATTTGCCTGGTTTTGCTACTGCTGGTGAGCATGGCGTACGCCATGCCGTTGAATTCTTCTGCCCGATCCTGCGTCCCCGCGGACCTGCTGCAACTGATCTCGGTGGACTACCGTGCTCTGAAGGATTCGTCCACCGCGATGGCGCTGAAGCAGCAGCTCATGCCGGACAATATCAAGCAGTTTGAGACGGCGCTGAAAGGCATCGGGCTCGATCCCGACAAAGACGTGGATACCCTGACCTTCGCTTCGTTTCGCACCGGGAAACAAGGAGTGAAGACGGTAGGCGTCGCCGCCGGCCCCTTCAACATGAAAGCCGTGCTCAAGAAAATGAAGCTGCAGAATTACAAGCCCAAGAAATACGGCAACTCCGATCTCTATCCCATGGACGGCGGCTTCATCATGAGTTTTCTGGATGACAGCACCTTGCTCTTCGGCGACTCAACTTCTATTCGGGTTGCCCTCGACACCCGCGACGGCCAGATTCTGGGCCTGGACACCAACGGCAACATGGCTGACATGATGACCAGTGTCGACTCCGCTCCGGTGTGGAGCATCCTCGACCAGCAGGGGACGCAAAACGCAGTCCACTCGGCCATGGGCGACGCTTCCAAGATTGCCGACTACGACTCGGTGAAGAAGCGCCTGCTCGGCTCCTACTACGCCATGGATTTTCGCAGCGGCGTCACCTTCGATATGACGGTGGTTACCTCTGACTCCACCACGGCCAGCACCGTGGCGTCCCTGCTCAAAGGCTACATGCTTTACAAGAAGATGAGCGCCACGCCGGCCGAAAAGGTGGCCGTCGATAACACGACAGTCGACTCTGACGGTGACAACGTTCAAGTGCATTTCAAGGCCAACGATTCGCAGTTCCAATCGATCATGCACTCGGACCTGTTTGCGGCAGTGACGCATTGATCTCGCCGCCAACTTTAAAGGCCGACTCGACAGGCGAGTCGGCCTTTTTTCATTAATCAAATTCTTTGCCGGGTGCCCATTACAGCTTACTTCTTCTGTCTTTTCTCTCGCGCCCAGCCTACTTTCACCACCTGCCGGCCGCGTCCAATCGCCAGCGAGTCTTCAGGAACGTCGTCGGTGATGCAGGAACCTGCTCCCACATACGCACCTTTGCCGACGCGCACCGGCGCCACTAAGGTGCTGTCGCTGCCGATGAAGGCTCCGTCATCGATTACCGTCTTGTGCTTGTGCACGCCGTCGTAGTTGCAAGTGATGGTTCCCGCGCCAATATTTACCCCGGCGCCGATCTCGGCGTCCCCAAGATAGGTCAGATGATTCGCCTTCGAGCCTCTGCCCAGCCTGATTTTCTTCGTTTCCACAAAATTACCGACGTGCGCGCCTTCCCCGATCTCGCTGCCCAGGCGCAGATGCGAATACGGGCCGATGATGGCTCCGGCGCTGATTCTTGCGTCTTCCATCACGCACCCGGGACGAACCATGACTCCATCTGCGATCTCCGAATCGCGGATCACGCAATAGGACCGCACCCGGCAGCCGCTGCCGATTTTCGTCCGCCCCATCAGCTGTACGTAGGGTTCGATCACAGTGTCGGGCGCGATCGCCACATCCGCGTCGATCACGCACGTGGCAGGATAAAAGATGGTGACTCCATCCGCCATCAGCTGCCGGCACTTCGCCAGCCGCATCTGCTGGTCGATGTCGGCAAGTTCAGCCCGCGTGTTTCCACCCAGCACTTCGCTCGGAGACGCAGTTTTCCATGCCACCACCGGCCGCCGCGCCCGGCGAAGCACCTGTGCCATGTCGGTAAGGTAGTACTCGGCATGGGCATTGTCGGTCGAGAGCTGCCCGATGTTCGCGTAGAGATCCTTGACCGCGAAAACATAAAAGCCGGAATTGATCTCCCTGATTTTTTTCTGCGAAGGGCTTGCCGCCTTCTCCTCCACGATCGCCTGGACTTCCGCGCTGCCAGCCCGTTTCCGCAACACGCGTCCATAGCCCGTCGGATTCTCCAGCTCCGCACTCAACAGGGTCATGGCGGCCTGCTCTTGCAGATGGAAATCTCGCAGCTTCTCGATGGTCTCGGCAGTCATCAGCGGAGCGTCACCCGAGAGGACGATGACGTGGTCATATCCCGACAATACCTCGCGCGCCACCATCAGCGCATGCCCTGTACCGCGCTGTTCGGCCTGCAGCACGAAATTGACGCCGGTGTGCTTCATCGCTTCGCGCACGCGCTCCGCCTCATGACCCACGATCGCGAACACGTCTTGAGCCGGCACTACCCGCACAGCCGCGCGAATGACATGCTCCAACAAGGGCTTGCCCCCGACTTCATGTAATACTTTAGGAAGTTGCGATTTGAGCCTGGTGCCTTTGCCGGCGGCCATGATCGCCACCGCTATTCTTGGTGCCGAACTGGATTTCGATGGCAGCGTTCGAGGGGATTTCACGCGGGATGCCGAAGCCGAGCCGGAGCGATTGCCTTTTGTTTTCTTCATTCGACCTCAATATACCTTGCCTCGTCGACAATGGCTATTTCCGGAATCCTGTCCTACAATCTTGCCCATTGCCTTTGGGGCGTATCTAACCAGAACATCAGCGGAGGAAGAACGTGCCGAAATATGTCATCGAACGCGACATTCCCAACGTTGGGGATGTGACGCCGGAACAAGTCATCGCCATTTCGCAAAAGTCCTGCAGCGTGCTGAACAAGCTTGGACCGCAGATCCAGTGGCTACACAGCTACGTCACCCAGGACAAGATTTATTGCGTCTACATCGCGCCCAACGAAGAGATGGTGCGGGAACATGCCCGCCAGGGCGGCTTTCCGGCCAACCGCGTATCGGAAGTGAAGCTGGTCATCGATCCCACTTCCGCGGAAGCGTAAGCTCTACAAGCCGAGGCCGCCGTCCACCGCCAGAATTTGTCCGGTGATGAAATGAGGCGCAGTGGCAAAGAACAGAACCGCCACGGCAATTTCTTGCGCCCGGCCATTGCGCAGCATGGGCGTCTGCTTTGCCATCTTCCGCATGAATGCGGCGGCGGAGCGCTCTCCCAGATCGATCATGCCAGGCGCAACCGCATTGACGGCGATTTCCGGCGCGAGCGCCTTCGCCATCACTTTCGTTAGCATGTGTAAGGCCGCCTTCGACGAGCAATAATGAGCGTGCGTTGCCCACGGTCGGAGCCCGCCCAGCGACCCCATGTTGATGATCTTTGCCTCGATCGGGGCCTCAATCGGGCCCGAATTCTTACCCCGGCTGCGCCGCATCCACTTCAGAGCCTCCCGGCTAACCAGAAATGGCCCTCGCGTGTTCGAGGCGAAGATCGCATCCCACTGTCGGACGGTCAGCTTTTCAAACTCGGCCGTTTCGTAGTTCGCGGCGTTGTTTACCAGGATGTCGATTCGGCCCAGTTCCCGACCAGCCTCCTTCATCATGGCGCGCACACTCGCCTCGTCGGTCACATCGCAATGCAGGGCAAACGCGCGGACGCCGCAAGCGGAGAGGTCTACCACCGTCTCTCGGGCTTCGCGCGCGGAATCCCTGAAGGTGATCGCCACATCGGCACCCGCCTGCGCTAAGGCCATTGCCGACGCTCGTCCCAGACGTTGGGCTGCTCCGGTCAGTAAGGCGGTTTTGCCGTGCAAAGGTTTTTGCTGGATGGCTTGCATGTTGCCCATTCTACTGCCTCCCCCGGGCGCAGTTCCGAAATGGTCCAACAAGCATACCTTTAACTTTCCTTCTGGAAAAATCTCGTTTCTGCAAGCTAGAATCGAACCGGCATGCCAGAGTTACGGAACGTTATCGTTTACTCTCGCAAGGGATGTCATCTTTGCGAGGTCGTTAAAGAGAGCCTATCGAAGCTCTCCCGCCGCGGCAGCTTCACGTGGCGCGAAATCGACGTTGATGCCGACGCGGAACTGCGCCGCCAGTTCAACGACGAGGTGCCGGTCGTTTTCATCGATGGCCGCAAAGCTTTCAAGTACCGCATGGACGAGCAGGAGTTTCTGCGAAGGCTGGCCAGCTAGACTACTCGTGACATTCTCGTCGTTTCCTTTACAATCTCTCCGGACATGATGATGCGCACGGAGCTGTACGCGGATCCGCACAACCTGTTTTTGCACGATCTGGTTCTCGCGTCTTGCCGCCGTAATCCCAACAAAACCGCATTGGTCGATGCTTCCTGCAATCGACGGATGACCTATGCCGAATACGGAGAGACGGTCGAATCTCTGGCTCGCGGTTTGATCGGCGCAGGCGTCAAGCCGGGGGATGTCGTTGCCATTTTTCTGGCCAACTCATGGGAGTTCTGCACCGTGTTCCACGCCACCCAGCTGGCCGGCGCCATTCCTACGCTTCTCAATCCTACGTACCGCGAACGCGAAGTACGCTATCAGCTCGAAAATTCCGGCGCCGTTCTTTTGATTACGGACGGTGGAAATCTCGAAGGCATCAACGTCGCGGGATTGCCGAGGCTGCGGCGGGTCTATACCACGAGGCAAATGGCTCCGGGAGCAGAGCCTTTCGCCAACTTGCTGAAGGCCGCGTCAACGATGTATCCCAAGCCCGATCAGCCTTCCGATCAGGCGCTGGCTGCTCTTTCCTACTCGAGCGGCACGACCGGTCTCCCCAAGGGAGTCATGCTCTCGCACTACAATCTAATTGCGAACATCTATCAACTGCTCGGCCCGAACGCCACGGCGCTCAACTCCGCCGACACGATTCTGTGCTGCCTGCCTCTGTATCACATTTACGGTCTGAATGTGATCCTCAATCCCGCGCTGGTCCTGGGCGCGACCCTGGTATTGATGCCGCGATTCAACGTGCAGCAAATGACTGAACTCATCGTGCAGGAAGCTGTCACCATGATGCCGTTGGTGCCGCCAGCCATCAATGCACTCTGCCAGGCTGCCGAGGCCGGACAGTTCCCCCGCGATCATAAAGTCCATTGGGTGAAATCAGGCGCCGCGCCTCTGGCTCCTGACCTTCCTCGCCGTTTTACAGCGCTGACCAACATCTTAGTCTGCCAAGGATACGGGATGACCGAGGCCTCGCCCGTCACGCATGCCGGCTTTCTTGATCCGGCACTGTATCGCCCGGACTCCATCGGCCATCCTTTGGCGCAAACCGATTGCCGCGTTCTTTCGCAGTCCGACATCGATCTCGCTGGCACTCCCGACGATCTCACCGAAGCGGCCGCTGGCCAGCCTGGAGAGTTGGTGATGCGCGGCCCGCAATTCATGCTCGGCTACTGGAAAGAACCGCAAGCCACGACCGCTGTCTTACGCGATGGCTGGTACTGGTCGGGCGACATTGTGACCCGCGACCGCGAAGGTTTTTATCGCGTCGTAGACCGCCGCAAAGAGATGATCAAGTACAAAGGTTTCCCCGTCGCCCCGGCCGAGGTCGAGGCTGTGCTGCTCGAGCATCCTGCGGTCAAGGAATGCGGAGTCGTGGGCAGGGCTAACGTCAATGCCGGTGAAATCCCTGTGGCTTTCGTCGCGTTGCGCGACGGATTTGTCGACAGCCGCAAACTAGAAGAAGAACTTTGCGCCTTCGTGGCTGATCGCCTCACCCACTACAAGCAGCCGCGGGAAATCCACTTCGTCGATGCAGTGCCGAAAACCGCGTCGGGAAAAATTCTTCGCCGCGAACTCCGCAAACAAATGGCCTGATCGAGGTACCAGAGCTCAAGCGCCAGAAGTGAAGTGGAGACACATCCGGGCGCCCCCTTCTCGCGAAGTGTGCGAGAGGGTGGGGATTTTGACTTTACGGACCGGAGCAGACAAGCCGCCCGTCCGGAAAACCTTATTTCGCTTTATCCTGAGCCGCCAGCTTCCGGGTCACCAGAAAACTCCAGATCACCTGATTGCCATCGAGGTCGTTGCTTGTCTTCCCGATGGCGTTCTCTGGCTCGTACTGCTCTCCACCCGGCCACGTATTCCCTGCACCCTTGATGCTGTAGAGGACGACTTGCGCATTCTGCTGGCATCCATCGTAGGTATCGACTTTCGTCTCCATGCCGCCTTTTGCATGCTCCGGCAGTTTGCTTTTTTCCGGCTTTTCCTGGCAGTGGTCAATCTTGGCCCAGGATTTGGCGCTATCTTCGGCGGACAAGGTCGGCAGGCTCATATTCTTTTCGGTTCCTCCGCCATAAGGGACAACCGGATCCGAAGTGCCGTTGATCATGACCAACGGCACCGGACGCTGCGGCAGACAAATCATGGTCTTTGGCATCGTCGCACCGACCGTCCCTACGGCGGCGATCCGATCTCCTAAAGCGCAGCCCAGCCGCATGCTCATAAACCCGCCCTCCGACAGGCCCACGGCGTAGATGCGCGCTGTGTCCACGGAAAACTTGGTGCCCAACGCGTCGAGCATCTGATTGAAGAAGGCAACGTCGTCGGCGTTGCTGGCGGGCCTTTTGGCGCTATCGTCCTGCGGATTGCTGGGACGCTGCTGGCCGCCTCCCGGATATCCACCACCACCCCCGCCGCCCGGGTAGCCTCCGCCGCCGGGATAGCCGCCCCCTCCCGGATAACCGCCTCCTCCGGGATACCCTCCCCCACCGTAGCGTCCACGCCTTCCCGGGCCCATGCCCATAGGCCGCCGCTGCTCCTGCGGGCGCACGCCAACGTTCCATCGACCATGCAATGCAAACGGATAGACGGCGATAATGCCGTCCTTGTCCGCGAGCTGGTCGAATTGCGTGAGCCGCTCCATGTCATCCGGATCCTGGTTCAGCCCATGCAGCAGGATCACCACGGGATAACGGCGCTGCGGATCGTACCCGTGCGGCAGTCGCACTAGGAAGGTGCGGTCCATGTCATCGACTGTCACCTTTTCCTTAGTCTCCTGCGCCCATAGCTTGAGGCCGCCGATCAGCATCAGGCCGCAGAGCGCGAAGCTTGAGGCAACACGAATTCGTTGGAAATATCGAAGTTTCATCTTGTCTCCAGAAAAGCGACCCGCGAGGCTGCCAAGCAGACAGTTCCTTTGTTTGGAAGCATCCTTTCGCTTCGAAGTTGGCCAACCCACGGAACTTTCCCCACAGAGCCTCCGTATCTTCCATCGACAGCGAAGTTCAACGCCGGCAGGCGCACCAAGTGCCGCCGAGAAGGAGAACTACCATGGAAGGACTCACCGGTCTCGCAGCAGTCATCATGTTCCTGGGCATGCCCACGGCCATTCTCGGGATGTACACCTATTATCGCGTGCGCAAACTGCGCTCGGAGGAGCGACTGGCAGCCATCCAGCGTGGCGTCGCCGTTCCCATGGAAGCCGAACTTTCGGAGTCGGCCCGATCCCGCCGCGCCGGCATTTTGCTCGTCGCCGGAGCCGTCGGCTACATGATCGCCTTCAGCATTGTCGCGCGCGTGGAACCCGACGCCCTGATCGCCGCCGCCTTCGGAGCAATCCCGTTCACACTCGGTCTTGGATATTTTCTGGATTCGGCTCTGATCCGTCGCGACGCCCGCGCTTGAGACTTGAGCGAGGCCGGGATAATTTTGCCCCATCCTTGTTCTCCGATTTCAGGAAGAGGGATGGGGCGTTTGCCTTCAGGCTGGCAAGAAAATTCCGGTCACGCCACTCACTTCCCGGTCAGAAACTTGTACTGCGCCTCGGTAAGAGGCACCACGCTCAATCTTCCCTGCCGCGCCAGCGGCGAATCCGCAAACAGCTTATTAGCCTTCGCTTCCGCCAGCGTCACTGGCTTGGCAATCGCTTCCCCGACCTTGATCTTCACTTGAGGATTGCTGGCATCCGAAGCATCCACCGAAACCACCGACGCCGTTCCAACGGCACTCTTCTCATCTCCGGTGTGATAAATGATCAGGCGTTCGTCCGGCTTCATGCCGCGCAGATTTTTCAAGGCGACGGGATTCGAAACGCCATCCCACACCGTCGTCTTCTCGCGCTGTAAATCGGCAAACGAGTAGGTTGAAGGCTCTGTTTTCAGTAAGTAGTCCATGCGATCCCCCAGTTTCGCAAGAGATTCTGCTCTCGGTTGTTGTCTTAATTGGGTTTCTTGGAGTCAGGCGGAGGTGGATTTTGTTTGGCCGGTTCCGCCGGATGGTCCTCGTACACCGAGTACTGCCCCTGCGGCCGCTTTAACTTGACCGTGATCTCGGCCTTATCCTTCTCAATGTCGAAATCTTCCCCATACGTCTGAAATCCGGGTGCCAGCACCTGCACGCGCAGCATACCGTAGGGGACACCGTCAAAATCCGCCTTGCCGTCAGAATTAGTCTTCAGTTCCATGCCGCCACGCTCCTGCTTGCCGGCGGCATTCACCGGATGCATGACCACGGCCGCGTTCCGGACTGGCTTTCCGTTGTCATCTTTCACTACTGTGAAATAAATCCAGCACGTAGGCTCAACGTCTTTATCCTTCTGCGCTACGGCCACGCTCGCCATCGCGAGTAATAGCACCGCCGCCCCACCGATGAAACGCCTGTTCATGGATGACATTTTATGCACTTCCAGGCGCGCCTGTCACCTGCCCGCACCCCGCGCGAAGGTGTCTAATCGGACAATGATGCCCCCCTCTTTTACAATTGCCGGGGTGAAGACCTGGGACGTAATCATCATCGGCGGCGGCATCATTGGCCTCTCGCTCGCCATCGCTTTGCGGAAGCGGGGCGCAACTGTGCTCGTCGTCGAGCGTGGCGAACCGGGACGCGAAGCCTCGCACGCTGCGGGCGGCATGCTGGTCGATTGCCTGCTCGAAACTCCGGCTGCACTGCAATCGCTAGCCACTGCGAGCGCGCGCATGTATCCAGAGTTCGCCCATGAGTTGGAGGTCGAGTCGGGGACGAAGGTCGACTTGCGGCATCAGGGAACGATTCTGTTCCCCTCTGCAGAGCACGTGCAGAATTGCGAGCACATCGGGTTTACTCCAGCCAAAGCCCCCGACTTGGAATCTGAACTGGCGAGCGATCAGCCGGCATTCTATTTACCCGAGCGCAGCGTGGATCCCCGTGCTCTTACCGCCGCTGCGCTCAAAACCGCCAAGAATCGCGGTGTGGATTTCTCCTCCGGAGATGCGGTCACGGCAGTGAATTTGTCGGATAGCCAGGTCACTGGGGTGAGCACGACAAAGACGAGATTCGCAGCGGCCAAAGTGGTCAACTGTGCTGGAGCGTGGTCGGGAGAGATCGGGCCGGATCCCTTCCCCACGCGGCCGGTCAAAGGTCAGATGCTGTGCCTTGTGATGCCTGCGCGCACACTGCTCAAGCATGTCATCCGTTCGCCGAAGGCGTATCTCATCCCGCGCAGCGATGGCCGCTTGCTGGTTGGCGCGACCGTGGAAGAAGCAGGCTTCGACAAGCGGACCGATCCTGCGACCATTCAGCGTCTGCATCGCGCCGCCCTGGAGTTGGTCCCGAAACTCCGAGACGCGAAAATCCTCGAGGACTGGGCAGGTCTGCGTCCCGGAACTCCCGACGCGCTCCCGATCCTCGGCGCAACGGCCACTCCCGGCTACTACGTGGCGACAGGCCATTTCCGTGACGGCATCCTGCTGGCTCCGATCACCGCAGAAGTTATGACGGCCGTCATCGAAGGTCGCGCTCCCGAGCATGATCTGACGCCATTCTCACCCGCAAGATTCCGCTGATTCCCGTACTCACAGGCTCGCTTCCCCTGTGACCCTCTGTGTCCCCTGTGGTGAAAAAGATCTTAACCGCAGAGATCGCCGAGGATTCGCGGAGATCGCTGAGGAACTAGTGCTGTGTCCTGGAAATTCGTCGCATAAATGAACCCTGTCATCCTGAGCAACGCGAAGGACCCATGTAATTGAATCTGCGCTGCATGGGTCTTTCGCTTCGCTCAAGATGACAATTCAAATTTATGTTGCGAATTTGTGGGACACGATACTCGGTTGGGCGAGGCAAACTAAGCCATTCCCTAGAAGCCTCGCCTCACACCGTGTCCGCGCGGTTCGCGCTATACTGATCCGTTTGCTCGGACTTCCGATTCGCTGTCTTGCGTTTCCGCCGAGATCCAGGTCGTCGCACGAAAGAAAGGACTCATCATGGCCTCTCCTGCCGTCGATTTTGCCCGCAGTAATCAGCAGCGTTTCCTGAACGAACTTAAAGATCTTCTCCGCATTCCCAGCGTCAGCACCCTCGAAGAACACAAACCCGACATCCAGAAAGCGGCCGACTTTATCGCCAACGAACTGCGCCGCATCGGCATGGAAAACGTCGAAGTCATCCCTACCAAGGGACATCCGCTCATTTACGCCGATTGGCTGCACGCCCAGGGCAAGCCGACCGCTCTCTGCTACGCGCACTACGATGTTCAGCCCGCCGAACCGCTGGACGAGTGGCATACACCGCCGTTCGAGCCCACCGAGCGCAACAACAATATCTATGCGCGCGGCGCGGTCGACGACAAAGGCCAGCTTTGGATGGAAGTGAAAGCGCTCGAAGCACTCATGCAATCTGGCGGCGGCAAGCTGCCGCTGAATGTAAAGATCATTTTCGAAGGCGAAGAGGAAGTTGGAGGCGAAGCCATCGAAGAATATCTGCGCAAGCAGAAAGCCAAGCTGAAGGCGGATTTCGCGCTGGTCTGCGACACCGAGCTTTTCGCTCCCGATCTACCTACGCTGTGCGTCGGCCTGCGCGGCCTGGTCTACACCGAGATTGAAGCTGTCGGGGCCAAGACCGATCTGCATTCCGGCGTGTACGGCGGCGCGGCTCCGAATCCATTCTTCGCCCTGATTGAAATCATCAGCAAGCTGAAAGACGCCAAAGGCAAAATCCTGATCCCAGGCTTCTACAAAAGCGTGAAGGCCCCGACCAAGGACGAGTTGAAAGCCTGGAAGCGCCTGCCCTTCAACGAAGAGCACTACCGCAAGACGGAAGTCGGATCAAAGGTTCTCACGGGCGAGCCGGGATATTCCGTCCTGTATCGCACCTGGGCGCGACCCACACTCGAAGTCCACGGCATGCCCGGAGGTTTCATCGCCGCCGGCGCCAAGACCGTGATTCCGGCAAAGGCGCAGGCCAAAGTTTCCATGCGCCTCGTCCCCAACCAGGACGCCGATGACATCCTGAAAAAATTCACTGCCTACGTGAAAAAACTCACGCCCAAAGGCATCGAGACCAAGATCAAAGTGTGGAGCAAAGGGCCGGCGTGCGTCGTGAGCACCGACAACAAGTACATTGAGGCGGCCACTGCTGCGCTGCACGATACGTTCCAGAAAGACACGGTCTTCATCCGCAGCGGCGGTTCGATTCCCATCGTCACCAGCTTCCAGGACGTGCTGAAAATTCCCAGCGTGATGATGGGCTTCGGCCTGCCCGACGACAACCTGCACGCTCCCAACGAGAAGTTCCACATCCCCAACTTCTATCGCGGGATCGAAACCATCTGCAGGTTCTTCGAGAAGGTTGGCGGGTAGACAATCGATCAAGTGTGGAGCGGGCACTCCTGCCCGCTTGCCTGCAGTACCACAAAACCAGCGGGCAAGAGTGCCCGCTCCACCGGCCTAACGTATCGAAGATTTGCACGAATCACTTATCCCAAATGGAATTTGTGAAGTCGCCAAATACTGTCCTATCCTTGCACGAGCAATCCTTGAGACCGAAGGAGGAGCCACGTTGATCGGCATTAAGGTGGTATTGCTCATTTTGGGCTTTTTGCTATCCGGCGCCCTATATAGCATCGCGTTCGCGATCCTGACGATGGCGATCCACAGAGCGAGAGCCACCGGACTACCAGCGCTACTCTACGACCCCGTTTATTGGCTGTTTCTGATTCTGATCCTCGGCGGGGAGACCTGGCTGGCGATCCGGAAGGTGAAATGGTAAGGAGAAGCTCACCCGGTCGCAACATCCCCATTGCACTCGCCAACGGTCTGCGCTAGCCTTATTCTGCTCTCGCGGTTCTCCCACCTCTTTCTCCTTCTCCACCCGCATGCCGCCCATTTGCTGCAATGTCTGTGCAATACAACGCGGTCGCTTCTAACCCCACACTATATATAGTGTTATATTGCTTGACCCCGCCCCAATTTCACCGTTACAGTAGCTTAACTTTGTGCCCGCCCTGTCCAGCCTGGGGTGATGAAGAGACGCAAATTGGGTCCGGTCGGGAGTACGGAAGGCATCCAACGCGGAAGAGGAATCTTCCTGGTAAACACCGTTTGATAAATGCCGTGCGCCATACGCGAAGTCAAAATCCCCACCCTGTCGCAAACAACGCGACAAGGATGGGGCACCCGAAATCGGATCCGCTGTTCTTAAGGAGTTCACGTTGCTCAAACTGAAGAGACTTCAGATTCTCGGGTTCAAGTCGTTCTGCGACCGCACCGAACTCAAGTTCCACGGGGACGGTGTGGCGGCGATTATTGGCCCCAACGGCTGCGGCAAGTCGAACATCTCCGACGCCATCTCGTGGGTGCTCGGCGAGCAGTCGGCCAAGACCTTGCGCGGCGCGCGCATGGAAGATGTCATCTTTGCCGGGACGCGCGATCGCAAGCCCACCGGTATGGCCGAAGTCTCGCTCACGCTGATCGATCCGGCAGTCTGCGGCGGCGCCGACGCCAATGCCGCGACCGAGATCGACATCCAAGATGATATGCCCGAACCCGCGCAGTCTCCCGTGGCTGACGATTGGGATGAAACCTCGATCCGAGCCCGCGCCGCCTCCGAGACGGAGCAAGCCGTCGAAGACGCTCAGCCCGGTAAAACCGAAGAAGTCGAAGTGCCGCGGTCGAAGATCAACACGATCGCCATAGCCTTTCCGGATGACGAACCTATTTTCGCGCTGCCCGCGCACAACGTACTGGCTCCGGCTAGCGCTGCCTCAATCGGCACACCCGCTGCGCACGTCGTTCTGAAAATTCGCCGCCGCAAGTTCAATCAGCAACAATTCCATGCGGGAGAAATTGTGGTCACGCGGCGGCTGTTCCGCTCGGGCGACAGCGAATACCTGCTCAACGGCAGACTCTGCCGCCTGCGCGATATTCAGGAACTCTTCATGGGCACAGGACTGGGCCCCGAATCCTACGCTCTCATCGAGCAGGGACGCATTGGCCAGATCCTGAGCAGCCGTCCCACCGATCGCCGCGCGATTCTCGAAGAAGCGGCCGGCATCACGAAATTCAAAACCAAGAAGCGGCTGGCGGAAGCGCGCCTGGAAGATGCCAAGCTGAATCTGAACCGCGTGAACGACATTTTCGAGGAAGTCACGCGGCAGATGAACTCGCTCAAGCGCCAGGCTTCCAAGGCCGAACGCTACGCCCGCCTGCGCGACGAGATGCGCGCCAAGCTGCGATTGGTGCTGGCCAGCAAGTTCGCCGAGATCGAGCACGAGAGCGCGGAAATTGACGCCCAACTCAACATCCTGGCCGAGGAAATGCAGCATCGGACGGAAGAGGTCCAGCATTATGAAGCGGAGCACAACGAGCGCACGCAGCGCGGCTATTCTATCGAGGCTGAATTGCGCGAGAATCGCGACCGCATCAGCCAGATTGCGCTGGAGATTGACCGTGCCCACGCGCGCCGCCGCCACAATGAAGAGCGCTGCGCCGAGTCGCTGGTACGCGCTGCTTCCGCCGAAGCGGAGTTGGCGCAGGCCCGGCACCGCCTGACCGCGCTGGAATCGGAGCGCGAATCGAATCGCCAGATTCTCGAATCGGCTACCGCCGATCTTGCCGCCGCGCAGAGCGATCTCGCCTTGTGCCAACAGGAGGCCGCCACCGCTGCCGCCTCTCTCGCCGAAATCGAGCGCCAGCAGGAAGAGTCACGCGTCGCCATCTTCGACACGGTGTCCGCCGCCTCTCGCCTTCGCAATCAACTGGCGCAAGCGGAAGAACGTCTCGCCGGAGCCGACCGCGAGGCGCGCCGTCTCGAATCCGAAATCACGAACGCGAACCTGCAAGTGGAAGCTTTTGGCGGACAGCGTGGACAACTCGCCCTCGAATTCGAAACCGTCACGCAGCGGGTCAGCGGGATCACGGAAGAAATCAGCCAACTTCGCCGCCTGATCGAATCCAAGAAGCTCGACGAAACGCGAGGCAAGACGAACCTCGACGTGCTCCGCGCCGAATACGCGACCGCTCTCGGCAAAAAAAGCTCGCTCGAGGCCGTCATCGCCGAGCACGGATACTCCACAGAATCGGTGCGCCGCCTGTTCCAGTCCGGGGTGATGCAGGGCGGCCTGGCGCCAGTGGGCGTGCTGGCCGACTTCCTCGAAGTCGAACCGCGCTACGAGCGTGTCGTCGAAGATTTTCTGCGCGATGAGCTCAACTACATCGTGGTCAAATCCTGGGACGCCGCTGACGAAGGCCTCCGCATGCTGCGCACCGATGTCGACGGACGCGCGACTTTCCTCGTCCACCCGGAGGACTCGCAAGCTAAATTTTCTTTCGTGCTGGATGAGGCGGCGCACTCGGCGCCGCCCGCTGCCCAGATCGTGCCCCTCAAGCACACCATTCGCGTGCTCGACGGATTTGGAAAATCGCTGGAAGTCATTCTTCCCAAGCTGCGCGACGGATACATCGTTCCGGAATCCGATGTAGCGCGCGGGTTGGCCCTCGAAAATCCCGATGCTTTCTTTCTTTCGCAAGCCGGCGAATGCTTCCACAATGTCACCGTGACTGGCGGAAAACAGCGCGCCGAAGGGCCGCTTTCTATGAAGCGCGAGCTGCGCGAAGTCTTGCGCCAGCTCGACGACCTGGAACGCGCCCTGCGTGACGAAGAAGGCCGCGTGCTTACCCTCGGGCGCGAGATCAAGGAACTGACTTCCCTGCTGGAACGCCTCGATGGGGAAAAGCGCGAAGCCGAGCATCAAGCGATGACTTCCGGCCACATGCTGCAACAGCTCGATTCGGAGATGACGCGCGTCAGCGAGCGTCTCGAACGTTTCTCAACTCGAACTGGGACGCCTGGCCGCCGAACGCGCCGAGCAGGAAGGGATTCTTTGTGCCCGGCAGTCGGAGATCGAAGTGGTAGAACTGCGCCGCGCCGAGCTCGAACAGCAGCTTGCCGCGGCTCAGGAATCGCTGACTGCTTTGCGGCAGAAGCGAGAAGAATCCGCGCAGACGACCTCGCAGCATGCCGCCCGGGTCGCCACTTTGGAAGAGCGTCACCGCTCGGCCGCGTCGGTGCTGCAGCGGATCGAGTCGCTGTTCTCCGAAATGGGCGAACGCATTCATGCCTTGTCGTCGCAAATCGAGGGAGCCGCTGCCGAGAAACAGCAACGCGAATCCGAGAACGAACAACTCGCGCAAAGCGCCGCCGATCTGGAAGCCGAGCGCAATGCCGCGCAGACTCGCGAAGGCCTGCTGCAATTCGAAACCGAGCAACTTCGCGCGCGACTGACCGAAATCGATGAACTGCTGCGCAACAGCCGCCTGCTGCTGGATCAGGCTCGCGACCGGCGTGGTGAACTGTCCGCCGCCGCCGCTAAGCTCCAGTCAGACGCGCAGTACATGTCGGAAACCTGTCTGAATGAACTGGGCATCGAGCGCGCCGCCTTGCTGGCCGACACGACTTTGACCACGGTTACGGGCGAACAGCTGGCCGCCGAAGATCAGCTTTATCGCGACATGCGCTCCAAGCTCGAAGCGATGGGTCCGGTCAACATGATGGCCCTGGAGGAATATAAGGAAACCGCAGAACGTCACTCGTTCCTCGAAACCCAGCGCCAGGACCTGATTTCCTCGATCGAGAACACGACGGCGACGATTAAAGAGATCGATCAGATCTCGCGTCAGAAATTTGAAGAGGCTTTTGCCAAGATCAACGAAAATTTCCAGGCCACATTCAAGAAGCTGTTTGGCGGCGGGCACGCCTTCATGAAGCTGACCGACGAGGAGAACAGCGCCGAGAGCGGCATCGACGTGATCGCCTCGCCTCCGGGCAAGCGCCTGCAAAGCGTACTGCTGCTTTCTGGCGGCGAAAAAGCGCTCACGGCTCTGGCGCTGCTGGTCGGCATTTTCCAGTATGCCCCCAGCCCGTTCTGCATCCTCGACGAAGTCGATGCGCCGCTCGACGAAGCCAACGTCGGGCGCTTCACCGACCTGGTCAAGGAGATGAGCGTGCAGACGCAGTTCGTACTCATCACCCATAGCAAGAAAACCATGAGCATCGCTCCGGTTCTCTACGGCGTGACTATGCAGGAACCTGGCGTCTCGAAGCTGGTTTCGGTGCGCTTCGGGGCTCAATAAGCGGTGAACTACTCTACTTCTGCAGCAGAAGAATGTTATGTCCCTCTGGGTCGTGTAACACAGCCCAGTTCGATTCGGATTGGACCAGTTTGTCGGGTCCAATTGCGCGCAAAGTCGCTGGCAAATCTGCCACTTCAAAAAAGAGCACAGCCTTGTCCTTTGACGGATAGGATTCCACGCCTTTTCGTTCCAGACAGATAAATCCTGCTGCAGTGTCAAACTTGACATGATGTCCGGCTTGCTCGTCTGAGATCTCCAAGCCCAGAGTTTCCACGTAAAATCTTCGCGCTCGTTCCAAGTCTTCGAAGTAGAGTTCCACTCCGGCGAATTGCACTTTTATCCCGCTCATGCACACACCTTCTGCGATTTCTTAATTCGACCCCAGATATCCACGGTCATCCTCAGCTTTTCCACAACTTGAATCCTCGTCTTTCGCTGCCCGAAACGGCATCTCCGCGATCCGCTTTGCTGTCAACAATTTTCCATCCTACAGAAAACGGGATCGTTCTTCGCACGTGATCAGAATCGTTGACATTTTTTTCTGACCAGCTAGAATACGCCTCGCCTCTAACCTGTAAAATTTCACCATGACTTCTGATCTCCTCGATCCCGTTCTCATACAAACCGACTTCCCCGATCTTAAACTCCACACCAGCGGTAAGGTACGCGACGTTTATAATATTGACGACCAGCAACTGTTGTTCGTCGCCAGCGACCGCATCTCGGCCTTCGACTATATTCTGGCCACCGGCATTCCGCATAAGGGCCGGGTCCTCAACCAGATCTCGCTGTTCTGGTTCGATTACCTGGCGGATATCGTCCCCAATCATCTGATCACCGCCGATGTGGAGCGCTATCCGGCCGCGGCCCGCAAATATGCCGACCAGCTTCGCGGACGCTCGATGCTGGTGCGGCGCGCAGAGATGTTCCCGGTGGAATGCGTGGTCCGCGGTTATATTTCCGGCTCCGCTTGGAAGGAGTACAAGGCGACCGGGAGAGTCTCCGGCATCACACTTCCCGCTGGATTGAAAGAGTCCGACGCCTTTCCCGAGCCCATCTTCACACCTTCGACGAAGGCTACCACCGGGCACGACGAAAACATTTCGTTCGACCAGATGTGCGAGATCGTGGGCGTAGAGACCGCCAGTCACCTTCGCGATTTAACATTATGCGTCTACAAGAAGGCGGCGGCCTACGCGCGGCAGCGCGGCATCATCATCGCCGATACCAAGTTTGAGTTTGGACGCACCGCTCAGGGCATCACGCTGGCGGATGAAGTCCTGACTCCCGATTCTTCCCGCTTCTGGCCTGCCGACAAGTACCAGCCGGGCCGGGCGCAGGATTCGTATGACAAGCAGTACGTTCGCGATTACCTCGAGCAAATTCACTGGAACAAGCAGCCGCCGGCTCCCGCTCTTCCGCAGGACGTGGCGCGCCGCACCAGCGAGAAATACCTCGAGGCGTACTTCCAGCTTACGGGACGCAAGCTGGATGTCTAGCCAAGCGTTCGGTACTTCCAGCGAGCGCGGATTATGACTGTCGCGGACTGGATGATTTGTGCCGTAGTGCTTGTGAACGTCGTCACGGCTGCCATGCAGGGTTTTTTTTCTGAGGCCCTTACCATGGCCGGCCTGGTCGTCGGTTATGTCCTGGCCGCATGGAAGTATCGCAGCCTGGCGGAGTGGCTTGAGAGTTTTTTGAAGAACCCGTGGTTAGCTGAGATTCTGGGTTTCCTGATTATTTTTTTTGCCATCGTGCTCTTGTTTGGCCTGGCTGCCAGATTAGCCCGTTGGATTATGAAGGAAGCTGGGCTCAGCGGTTTTGACCGTTTCCTCGGCGCTTTGTTGGGACTGCTGAAGGGCGGACTGATGGTTGCAGTAATCCTGATGGGTATGACAGCGTTTACGCCAACGTCGAAGCTTCTGCAGAAGTCGCAGCTGGCCCCCTACTTTCTTGTGGTGGGGCGGGCGGCCATATGGATCGCTCCAGCAGAGCTCAGGCTTCGATTCAATCAGGGTCTGCAGTTGATTCATCAGGCCTCTCCGCATTCGAACGGCAGTCCTGCCTCGGCGCCGAAGTCGGAATCGGTGCACTGAACAAATTCCAGAAAGAAAGAGACGCATCGTGAAAGATCAATTGGAAGCACTCGTCCTGCAAATGTATCGCAGCAACATTCTGTATTCTGAGGGGGTGCGGGAGTTCAAGAAACGTTTCATTCTGACGGTTCTGCAGGAAAACAAAGGCAATCAGTGCCGCGCCGCCCGCGAATTGGGCATGCACCGCAATACTTTGAGCCGGACCATCGCCGAATTAAAAATCGACGTTCGCCAATTGCGCGACGGCGTCAAGCGCCCGCCTCGCAGCGCCCGCCCGGTTTCCTTCGAAAAGAAAGTCGTGCGCTGAGAACCTCCACCAACTTGTCGTCCTGAGCTGGGCAAAGGGTTCGCGAATTGCGAACCCTTTGCGCAGTCGAAGGATCCCTACCGTCCAGTTACGCCCCAGCATTTCCAAACATCGGGCAAAAACTAAAGGCAGCCCGCGAGGGCTGCCCTTCGATCGTCTGCTGAAAAGCGCTCTGTCACTGCGCGGCTGGCTTTTTATGCGTGGTGGGCTTGTGAGCCGGAGCTGCCGGCTTGGCCCGCAGCAACTGCCCCTTCTCCATGACCATCATGAACGGGTTCGGCGTGTACGATGCCGGCTCGCCCTGAAAATCGAAGCTGGCTCCATCTTTCGGTATCATTTTTGCCGGAACTTTCTCTTCGAATTTCAGCGTGATGTCCGCCTTCTTCGCGTCGATGTCGTCCGAACTCCCCGCGATCATGAACTGCTCGGGCTCGGTGCTGATCACGGTGCCATTCATCTGCACCGCTTTGCCCTTGATGGCATTCCAAACCGTATCCTGATCGGCCTGGCTGCCATTGGTCAGCACAAATTCCCAGGTGGCAAAATCCATCTTGTCCGGAGGTGTTTTCGCGACCATGTCGTGGGCCTGATCCGCCGGAGTGGGCGGGGGCGGAATCGGCACTTGCGGGCCGCCAGCTTTGGCTGCATTCAAAACGTTATCCCAGCCGTCATCGCCCTGGTGATAATGCATATACTGCGAGCGCGCGTACTTCTCAAGCCCAGGCTGCGACGCCGCCGGGGCGACGGCCGCTGCCCGCGCCGCGAACCACACACCGTTCTGGTAGTCCGGAGGCGTTTGCTGCAGGTAGGACAGCGCCAGCGGATATAGCAGAGCCAAATCTTTTTGCGAATCCGGAGGATTGGAATCGGTCGCCGCTTTCAGGAACTGAGCCGCTTTCGCGTTATTCTTTTCCTGCAGCGCGCCCCAGCCGATTCCGGCATTGAAGTTCTCTTTCATGGTTGCGACTTGCTTCTGGAAGTCGGCGTCGCTGGTGCCTTCGGGCTTCTGATACTTCGGCAGGCAATCCAGCCCCTGCTGGCCGTACTTCTCGGCATCGGCCGATTCCTGCTTGCCGTTGGCATCGCCGCTCTGTGCCGTCACGCGGTTCACGTAGGTCAGCAAAAACAGGGCAGGTACCGAACACGGTTGCACGGCTACGAGCTTGGTGGCCGTCTCCAGCGCCTTCTTAACGTTACCCGTTTGCTGGTATGTGCCCAGCAATATCTCGAGCGCCTGGTTTTTCATGACGCTGTTGGGATACTGCGTCACAAAGGCCTCTAATCCGCTGATCTTCGCGTTAGGGTCCTTCTGCTGTACTGCAGCCACGTAGGCGTTATATTCGGCGGGGTCTTTGATCACCGGCGCCTGGGATGGGGCCGGTTGCTGCGCTGGCGCGGCGGCTTGTCCCGTTGCCGACGGCGTGGCCGGTTGTCCCGGAGCGAGCGGCGCAGGATTCGTCTCTCCCACTGCGACCACCGTTACCCCAAGCACAACCGAAAGCAGAATCTTTTTCATCAGTATGGCTCCTTGAACTCTCGGGAAATATCTTTTCTGGGAATCGTCTACTCTACTACGTTTAAAGCAGCAACTGCATTCCGCCTGGACCGCATGGCGTTCGGATCCTGCTTTGGAATGCCGGCCTTCCTGGCAGGGGGGCCGGGACACTGAGGGTAACCCGGTTGGAGCGTTGTGGCGGCTGACCCTTTTTTCCCGGTTGGCCGGATTATAAGTACCTCTCTTGCCGAAGGCAAGCGACTTCCCATACACGCTCCCGTTTATTGCTAAGATGCATTGACCGCTGGGAGCGGATGTTTCGGTTTCCCGCTCCCCAAATTGCGTTCAGGAGCGCCTTCTGCTATGGACACCACGCCACCCCTTGCCGGGCAGGTCGCAGTCATCACCGGCGCAGGCCGCGGCATCGGCGCCGCGATCGCCCGCCAACTTGCCGGTCTCGGCGCCACCGCGGTCCTCTGCGGTCGCACCAAGTCGACGCTGGATGAAACGGCGCGCGCCATCCTCGATGCTGGGGGCAAGACCGAAGTCATCCCCTGCGACGTGACCGTTCTCCATCAACTCGAATATGCCGCGGCCCGCGTCGACAGCACCTTCGGCCGCGTAGACATCCTGGTCAACAACGCCGGAGTCGGCAGCTTCAACGATGCTCTGCATAATCTGCTGCCCGAAGAATGGGACCGTATTCTCAACACCAATTTGCGCGGGGTGTATTACGCAATCCGCACGTTTGCGCCTCTCATGATCCGCGAATACGGAGGGCACATTATTAACATTTCGTCCCTGGCCGGAAAGAATGCGCTTCCCAACGGCGCCGCCTATGCCGCGTCCAAGTGGGGATTGAATGGTTTGACCTATTCGGTGGCGGAAGAGCTGCGCTCCCAGAACGTCCGCGTGTCGGTGATCTGCCCCGGCTCGGTCGACACAGAACTCAGCCCGCATGTCGGCAAAGATCCGAACAAAATGCTCCAGCCGGACGATATCGCCCATGCCGTCGTCGCGCTGGTAACGCAGGCCCCGCAGTCGTTTATCAGCGAGATTCTGGTGCGGCCGACGCAGAAGCCGTAGCCGTGAGGAGTTTTTCTTGATGGGTGAAGTGGGGTCGCGAAGAGCAACCCGAGATCAAAGAAGCTTGAATTCCCTCTGTGATCCTCAGCGTCCTCTGTGGTGATGTTTTGCGATCTACTTCTTGAACAGATTCTCGAAAGCCGCCCGTGCATCATTCGGCCGCAGGCTGGCCGGAGTCGAAGTCTCTTTCTCGCGCGTCACCCGCATTTCGTAGAGCGTGCACTCATTCCGCGCATCTTTCTTCGCGATCCGCTCCTTCACCGGCTGCATGCACTCAAACCGGCTCCCGGGATCGAAATACGCGCACTGTTTGCAGGAATGCAGCTCAAAGCTGCACTTGGGACATTTCTCATCGCTAGGCATCCCCTGCAACACGGTCCCGCACTGCGCACAGCGCGACACCGCCCGCGTCCCCGGCAGATTCACCGGTCGCGGACCCATTGCATGGTCCCACTTCGGTGGACCGCTCTTGCGCTCCGCGGGCGGCTTTCGCGGCTCCTGCCTGCGCGGCTCACGATCGCTGTCCTGATATCCAGGTTGACGGTATTTTGCCAAGAAAACCTCCCCCCAGCACCCACTCGTATTCTGTACCCAGCAGTCCCGGCAGGCAAGTCCGAACAATTGTAAAGCCGGCAAAGTTGTAGCGCTGGCGTCCTCGCCGGCTGTCGCGGGGGCGTCTCGCCCGCACACGGCCACGGATCACCACGGATTTCCACGGATCAAACAAAAAAGTTTCTTGATCTATCCGTGAGAATCCGCGCAAATCCGTGGCGAAGGATTTCCCCGTAAAATGAATCCATGATCCACGAAATCCTTCCCGTCGGCCCGCTGCAATGCAATTGCTCGATCATCGGCGACGAGGCCAGCCGCGAAGCCATGGTCATTGATCCCGGCGACGACATCGAGGACGTTCTGGCGCTGATCCGCCAACATAATCTGCAGGTCAAACAGATTGTCATCACCCACGCACATATCGACCACGTCGGCGGAGCGATGAAGCTCCGCGCCGCCACAGGCGCACCGATCCTGCTTAACCAGAACGACTATGCCCTGCTCAAGATGCTCGACGTACAGGCCACCTGGGTTGGCATGCCCTCGCCGGGCAAAGTCGAAATCGACCGCAGCATCACCACGGGAGAAACCGTCGCCGCCGGATCACACAGCGCTCAGATTCTGCACACGCCCGGCCACACCGAAGGCAGCATCTGCCTCTACTTCGCTGCGGACAAGAAATTGATTGCGGGCGACACGCTCTTCGCAGGATCGATCGGCCGCACCGATCTCCCCGGCGGCTCAACGCAGAAAATTATGCGCTCCCTGCACAACACCGTGCTCGCGCTGCCGGATGAGACCGTCGTTGTCCCGGGCCACGGAGAGATGACTACGATTGGCGAAGAGCGCGAGAGCAATCCATTTCTGGTCAAACGCCGATAGCCTTGTCATCCTGAGCCGCAGGTGTTGCGGCGAAGGATCTGTGCACTCACCGCTTGTGGACCAAAATGACACTCGCCGCCCGGATCCGTGACCCCCGCCACGATCTCCACCGCTTCCCTTCTGTTATAGTGAACCCCTGCAAAGGAGCATCGTCATGGCTGGAAAAAGTCTGAACCGCGTTCAACTGATCGGCAATCTGGGCAAGGATCCCGAAATCAAATACACGCCGCAAGGCACGCCCGTGGCCAAGATTACCCTCGCCACCAACGAGCGCTTCAAAGACAAAGCCGGCGAGTGGCAGGATCGTACCGAGTGGCACAACGTCGTCCTCTGGCAGCGCCTCGCCGAAATTGCCGGCGAATACTTGAAGAAAGGCGGCAAGGTCTACATTGAAGGCCGCCTGCAAACCCGCTCCTGGGACGACAAGCAGACCGGCCAGAAAAAATATATGACCGAAGTCGTGGCCAGCGATTTGATTCTGCTCGGCGGGCGCGGCGAAGGCGGCGGTGGCGGCGAGTACGCGGGCAGCTCGCGTGCCGCGTCCTCTTCCGCGGGCGGCGGCAATAATTTTGATCAGCGCACTCCGGAACCCGAAGCGGCCCCCGCAGGCCCCATCACCGACGAAGATATTCCGTTCTAGTTAGTGGTGTGGAAGAGCGTGTTGGTGTGGAAGAGCGTGTTGGTGGTTGAGCGAGCCTGCGGCCCGCCGACGGCCGAGGCGGCCGTCCCCACATAATTCATAACATCATTCATCACATCATTCATCAATCTCCGTCTCCCGCGTCGAAGGCAACCAGTTCCAGATTCTGCAGGAGCGGGCTGGAATCGGAGAGAAACTCCACGTGTCCGCACCGCGAGCACGACAAAATGGCGTGTCCCGCGCCGGGAGCCAGGCTGGCCCGCATCAACTGATAGCGTTGCAGCCTCTGTTCACAGCGCAGACAGCACACGGTTTTACTGAAAGGATCGCTGGAGACGCCGCCCGGCGTCTCGATGGCTGGTTTCATGCATTCCTCGAGGCTCAGGAATTCTGGGCCGGCAAGTAGGCTAGCACCAGTTTTGGTGCAAGGAGTGTATCACGCGCCGGCGACTCTCCCCGCTCCAACCCTCGTCGGGTTATCGGGTTCGTAACGCCATTCGCGGCCTGCTCAACGGCGTTGGGCCTAACTGGCCGGCAAACTGAAGTTGACCGTGACTTGCGTCTGGCTGCCGGCAGCGCCCGCCTCCGCGGCATAAGGCTGATACTGCCATTGCTTCACGGCCTTCACTGCGGCCCCCGCCAACAACGGATTGCCGCTGACGATCTTTATGTTTCCCACCGTGCCGTCGTTGAGAACTTGTACGTCCAGAACAACCGCTCCCTGGATCCGTTGGGCCTTGGCCTCTTCGGGATATTCCGGGTCCACCCGATGAATCCATTGTGTCGCCGACGTTTGCGATTCTGCTTCCGGGGGAGTTTGCTCCTCTTCCGACGGGTCCGCCCGATAAATGACTTTGCCATTTTCAGTGACCGTCAATCCTCCGCTGGGCGGCACAGCGGAAGCAGGCGGCCGCGCTATTGTCGACCGCGAACCGCCGGCAGACGCCGGTTGTCGGCCCTGAGCGGCATTCTGCGGCGCTGTCTTAGCCGCGCTATTATTCTGCAATCCCGCTCTCGTTCCCTTTACAGCTCCATGCCATCCAATCAGCAGGCCCAAAGCCAAAGCAGCCACAATCACCGAAATGAAAAGCACGGCGTTTACCCCGTACTCCGAACCTGCTAGCCATCCATCTCCTGCTGCGGGATCTTGTTCCGCCTCCTCCAGCCCCTTCAATCGCTCGGATAGCGTAGACGTGGACGTCATAGATGGTGACTCCGTGGGTGGTGGTTCTGGCGGCGCAGAATCGCTGGTGTTGACCGATGCCTTGTTTTCGGCGATTCGTTTCGCGAGGATCTCCAGGGTCTCGATCTCATGTTCTCCGAAGACGTGGGGTTCGCTGGAAAATACTTGCAAGATTCCGAAAGCTCCGCTGCCGTTCACCAGGGGCGCGATCACCATGGAACGCACGCCTAGCCGTCGGCATACTTCGGCATTTACCAGCCCCCCCTCCTCGGTGTCGCTGCATTGTTGAACCTTTCCCGTAATCAGGGATGCTCCTGGCAGACCTAACGTCATATCCACTCGCACGCCCAGGTCGGGCGCATTCTTCCCTGTCGTGGCGCGGCAAACCATCTCCCCGTCTCTAGTTAGCGCGATGGCCGCTCCGGTGGCCCCGGTTGCTTTTCGCGCCTGCTCGACCGCTTCGTTGAGCACGAGGTCGAGCGCCAGATCCCGCGCTACGTCCCCACTGGCGAAGGCGGCCAATTTCTTTGCGATTTGGTCTACGTCGCTCACAGGCTCCGGCGCAACGGAATCCGCACTGCCGTCCGGCGCTCTGTTTGGCCCGAATAATGTCGCTTCGGGCAGGTTCCGCCGCAACCTTGGAGGGAAATTCATTGAGGCCCCGGCAATGCAATGCTGAGTACCGCCATTATGCGGCCATCGGCCTCGGCTTTCAACAATCAAAAGTCCATTCCCGATTTGAGTTTTTCCTCAGGCTGTGCACAAGTTTCCCATACACGATGGCGAAGGGGAGCTTTAGAATTTCTAGCGAAGTCCCAGACGGCGCGAAGCCCTGTTTCGGCCGATGTTATGATTCCAATTCCTTGAGGATATGATGCGCATTGCCGTTGTAGGTTCGGGGTATGTAGGGCTCGTCGCGGGCGCCTGCTTTGCAGATCTTGGGCACGAGGTCATCCTCGTCGACAACGACCAGCAGAAGTTGGCCGCACTCCAGAGCGGCCAGGTTCCCATCCATGAGAAATTTCTTCCCGAACTGCTCGGCCGCCATCGCGGAAACCGACTGACATTTTCAGACGATTTGAAAGAAGCGGCCCGCCTCAGCGCCGCAATCTTTGTCGCCGTCGGCACTCCGCCCACCGAAAAGGGCGAGGCCGATCTCTCGTATGTGGAGTCGGTTGCTCGCGAAATCTCCGGCGGCATCGATGACTACAAGGTCATCGTCGAGAAAAGCACCGTGCCCGTCTATACCAGCGAGTGGGTACGCAGAATCATCCTGCGCAACGGCACCGATTCCGATTCCTTCGACGTGGCTTCCAATCCCGAGTTCCTGCGCGAAGGCACAGCCGTCACCGACTTTCTGTTTCCCGATCGCATCGTCGTCGGCTGCGACAGCGAACGTTCTGCCCAGCGTATGCGCGAGATCTATGCTCCTCTGACGGATGGCAGCTACTATCAGCGCGCGGACGCCATTCCCGGGCCCGACCGCGCCACTATTCCGCCGCCCCTCATCGTGACCAGCAGCAAAAGCGCGGAACTAATCAAGCATGCCTCGAACGCGTTCCTCGCCATGAAGATTTCTTTCATCAATGCGGTCGCCTCGGTTTGCGAATCCGTAGGCGCGGATGTGAACCAGGTGGTGCACGGCATCGGCACCGATTCCCGCATCGGCCGCCGATTCCTGAATCCCGGCATCGGCTACGGCGGCTCCTGCTTCCCCAAGGATGTGATGGCGTTTCGCGCGGTCGCGCGCGAAAACGGTTACGACTTCCGCCTGCTCGATGAAATCATGCGCATCAATGAGGATCAGCGCCAGCGTTTCCTGCGCAAGGTTCACAACGCTCTTTGGACCTTACGCGGCAAGAAGCTGGGCGTCCTCGGCCTCGCCTTCAAAGGGGGCACCGACGATATTCGCGAATCTCCTGCGCTCTTTCTGGTGCAAACATTGCTGCAGGAAGGCAGCAAAATCACCGCGTATGATCCCGCGGCCACGGAGCGTGCCCGCGAAGTCCTCGGCAATACCATCGCTTTCGCCGGCTCCTCCTACGAAGCGGCTCGCGGCGCCGACGCTCTGCTGATACTCACCGAGTGGGAGGAGTTCGCGACGCTTGACCTCAACCGGCTTCGGCAGGAACTCAGGTATCCCATCGTGATCGATGGGCGCAATCTCTACGATCCCGAAGCGATGTCCGCGCAGGGATTCACCTATTACAGCGTCGGCCGCGCCGCCTCGCATCCGGACGGCATTCCCGCCCCGGTCGCGAAGAACGGCAAAAAAGCATGACCTCTCGTCGCGCGGTCGTTACCGGCGGCGCCGGATTCCTGGGCTCGCATCTTTGCGATGCGTTGCTGGCCGAAGGCTGGAATGTCGTCGTCGTCGATAATCTGCTCACCGGCCGCCGCGCCAATCTGGCCCACCTCAGCCAGGAGCCGCGCTTCGAATTCGTGGAAAAAGATATCTGCGAGCCGTTCGACGTGGGCAAAGTGGATTACGTCTTTCACTTCGCCAGTCCCGCCAGCCCCGTCGATTACCACACTCACGGCATCGCCACTCTGCAAGTCGGCTCGCTCGGGACATTCAATGCGCTCGAAGTCGCCCGCAAGTACGGCGCGAAATATTTCGTGTCTTCGACTTCCGAGTGTTATGGCGATCCGCTGGAGCATCCGCAAAAAGAAACCTATTGGGGACACGTGAATCCCATCGGCCCGCGCTCCGTCTATGACGAGGCCAAGCGCTTCACCGAAGCTGCCACCGTGGCCTACCGCCGCTACCACAACGTCGATACGCGCATCGTCCGCATCTTCAACACCTACGGCCCGCGCATGCAGCTCAACGATGGCCGCGTCGTGCCCAATTTCATGAAGCAGGCCATTCGCGGAGAAGATCTCACCGTCTACGGCAATGGCGATCAGACGCGCAGCTTCTGCTATGTGAGCGACGAGGTCGACGGATTCCTGCGGCTCGCCAAATCCGACGAGCATCTTCCCGTCAACATCGGCAACCCCAACGAGTTCACCATTCTCGAATGCGCGCAGATGATTTTGAAAGTGACGGGATCGAAGAGCCGCATCCGTTACGAAGCGCTGCCGCAGGATGATCCCAAGCAGCGCCGTCCCGACATCAGCAAAGCGCGCGCATTATTGGGATGGGAACCGAAGATTGATCTCGAGGCCGGACTTCGTCTGTCGCTGGACTATTTCGAGAAAGCCGTAGCGGAAGATTCTGATGCGAAATAGGCGCCAATAACGGGAAAATTCCAGAGAGTGCGCCCAGCCTTACCCTGTGTGCCTCAGTTTGTGGTGAATTCTCGTTCTAAGAAGCCTGTGTCGAAACCACGAATTCGGTCAACTTTTTGACGTTGGCCTGAGCTTCTTTGGGCTTCAAATCAAACGCGATTCCCATCCCGTAGCCGGGATGCGATGCCAGTACTGTTCCTCGCAGCCGCAACTTCATTTCATGGGTCCGTACCACGATCTCGACTGACGATCCCTTCGGAAACGGCAGCGGAACTTCCAGGTAGCATCCGCCTGAGCTGAGATCGGTCAGGCAGCAATGATTGGGAACCGATGTCCCGGTCCGATAAACTTCCGCGCCCAGGCGGCAGGCATACCGAGTCTGCGCGCGCCGGTTGTTGGCGTCTACTTCCGCCAGCGCAGACGCCTTGGAGTCTTCCCTGCTCTGCTCCGATACGGTCTGCTCCAATACTGCAACTTTGTGCGTGGCATGCTGCGTCTTCTCGCTGTCATGGCGATGCGCGGCTGCGGTTGCCGACGCCACCGGAACCGGTTCTTCCATTTCCACGGTCACATCCGGACGCTCCTGCTGCATGTCTTTCTGCACATGCGCGCCCAGAAACTCGTCCAGCAGGCGCCGCGATGCCTTGGGCACATCCAGAAACTGAACTCCGCCGCGTCCATTCCAGTCCTGCCAAACCAGTTGTCCGGAAAGCCGCACACTCTGCGTTTGCTGCGGAAGCCTGAACTGGAAATATACCTTGCTCGTGGGCGGAAGCTTTTTGCCGAACCGAACCGCCATGCCGTTCTTCGCCAGGTCCACCAGCGTAGCCTTTTCCTGCTGAATGTTTAAATAATCCACCGTGGCATGGGCATGCACGGAAGCCCGCGCGTTCTTGCGCTTTTCTTTCCGCATCAGCGCTCGCGCCGCCCGCAGGCTGCTCAACGCGCGCTCGTACGCCACCGGCTTGTAGAGCACAAAATTGACGCCCAGCGAAAACAGCTCACGAATCGCATCTTGCGACGGCACGATCGCCACTGCCAGCGTGGCATCGTTTTTCCGCGACAGCCGCGTCTCCCGCAACAAAGAGATGACGTTGGCGCCCGACTCACCGTCTACGATCACCACGTCAAAGCGCTCTTGCGCCGTACGGATCGTCGCCCGCCCTATATCGGCGCACAGTTCGACCTGGATACCCAATTCCTTGAGCACGCGGCCCAATACGTCCGCCGCCTTCTCGTCCACACACACCAGCAGGGCAGATAGAGTCATACGTGCCGTAATCGTAGGTTCTAAGGGTGACCGGGGCAAGGTTACGAGGGTCATGAGACCCTGTGCCCGATCCGCATGCGGGGATTATGCAGAAAAAACTAGTCGGGGCGCCTGTCCATTTTGCGGCAGCGCGCCCCGACCGGTTGTTCCTTCAATTCGAATGCCGGCGATTAGCGGATGATCTCGCGCATCGCCACAATCCGCCAGGCCAGCGACTGGCTCATCGCCGTGGACCAGCAGCTGTCATAATTCCACTGCACGTTGCCGCCGCCGTTCCAGGTGACACTCGGAATTCCGGGAGCACCTGTCGTCGGCAGGAGCGACCCGTACGTAGGCGGAGTGCCCGAGTACAGATTAGCCACCAGCATTGCGCCGTCGACCGTCCCATTGCCGCCACCATTCTTGACGAGCGCGCCCTTTCCGATCACGAGAATCAGCCCGTCATAGCTGGGGTTGCCACTCATCGTTAAGGTGCCCGTGACCAGCAGAATACCCGCTCCGGTCAATCCGCCGCTTACGTTGAGGTCCCCTTGCACGACGTTGACTTGCGGATTAGCGATGGTGCCATAATGCGAGATGGTTGGATTGTTGCCGTAAACGTTGCCTTCATTGCCCGCCACCAACGTTACCGAACTCACCAGCGCATCTAAACCAGCCACGGTAGTCAGACTGCCGAGCTGCGAGTTTACGTTGCCCGAACTTGCCGTACCCGTGGTTCCAGTCGGGTTGCCGAGGCCGATATAACTGTTCGGACGTTTGTTGGCATCGGTCTGCAGCGTGGTCACGTCGGCGTTGTCAAAAGCGCCGAGAGCGTACTCGGCAGGCTGACCCGCGGAATTGGGGGGTCGGGCCGTCGAAAACCAGCGGTCCCGGAATCGAAGGAAACGTTGTCATCGTCGCCTCCGCCTGAACCATCCGGCGGGATCCGGTCGGCGTCTGCGCCAGCGCCGTGATCACATAAACCGGCAAATACGCTGGGGTCGCCGGATACGCACCACAACTGGCATAGGTGGTGTTGGAAATCGCAACTTCCTGCGCACCGGTCCAGCAAACTCGGTAGCTCGCATTGGCGGTGTTTCCATCGACCGAACTCAGCGAACTCCCCGTCGAAGAAGTGCCCGATGAAGTAAGGTCTGTCTTGGCCGTGATCCGGGCCCATTTCCACGGCAACTTGCTACCCGTCGTAGGAGCGTACGCGGTGCTCGCGGAAGTAGTCAGGTACCACGAACCGGTAGGAGCGCCGCTGCTGCAGGGAGTTCCCATGTTGGAAAGCTCGCTGCAGATTTCGTCGTCGGGGTAGACGGTGGCGCTGCCGTTGGTTGCCCAAGGCGTCACGGTATCACCAGTGTCGGGATTAGTGATATACAGCACGCCGTTGCCCTGCCCCGCCAGGTTTGAGGTCGAGAAATAGGAGTTGGTCGCCAGCGTATTGCTGGCGTTACTCCGGAAGCGGTCGCGCACTTCTTCAATGCCGGCCTTGGCCGCAAAGTATGCCGACTGCTCATCCCGGAAATTCGCGCTGATGCTGGTGTCGGTGTTGGTCATCGCCACCATGCCGGCTCCTATCGCCGTGAGCAGCAGCAGCGTGAAGATCGCAATCAACAACGCAAAGCCTTTTTCGGAACTCGTGTTTTTTCTGGATTTTGAAGTCATAGGTTTCGGAGTCATCGATTTACTCCTTAGAAGCAGCTCATTGGGGGAACGCCTGTGGCCGCGAGCGAACAATTGTTCAGCGAAACTTCTCCCTCGAAACTCGTCTGAATCGGCTGGCCGGTCTTAGGATCCATGACCTGGTTGTTTTGAATGGTCAGCGAGATATGGATCGTTTTCACTCTCGCTATGCTCGCGCCGCCTGTATCAATGTCGTCTGGAAGAGTCGTGATCTGATTGCCGTTAGCATCGTAGTAAGTGAATATGGCGGGCGTAATGAGGTCGTTGACTTCCGTTCCCCAGCCGGCCGCCGCCTGCCCGGTTTCAGGATCACCTTGCTGCTTCGGAACTGCGCTGCGCTGAAAACACAGCGTACATGTTCCCGAGCCGTTGATCTGGTATTGCACCTCCTGCACCACGCCGGAGCCGTTGATGTCTCCCTCGAACCAGATTGAGTTCGCGCTGATCTTCACCAGGCCTACGGCAACTCGCGGATCATTGGTGTTCGGCGTAATCAGGTTGGCGACTGCGTGCCCGTCCGGATAACCGATCTGGTTGATATCGCGGAAAAACTGATCGACGAAGTCGCGGGCTTCATCGAAGTTGTCGACCTTAACCTGCTCGGTGGCGATACGCTGGGTTGCAGCGTTCAATTGGGCGAAAATTCCCGCCGTAATCAGCGCCAGAATCCCGAGCCCAACCATCAACTCGATGAGCGTCGCTCCCTGCGCGTTGTGACGATAGCCAAGATGTCTCATGGATTATGTACCCTGCCCGACAATAGTGCGGACCGTGGCTTCCGGGGCAAATACAATCGGGCTATTCCCAGCATTTTTCAATCGTGAGGAGACGGTCAGCAGCTTCACGTAACCATTGGAATTCGCAATGGCTTGCACGTTCCAGCGTATGTCGTAAGTTGCCTGGTGTCCGTTGGTATCGCAGTCGGTATAGAACATCTGGTAGTTCGTCACGGCATCCTGCGTGAAATCCACCTCGCCGGTCGAAAGCAGCGCCGCGCCGCCGGGGCTCGTACTCACGTTGGAGACGTTAGCGGCGCAATCCGTAATGGTCACAATGGTGTTATTCGAAGCGGGAATGGCCATGATTCTCTCCGTCACCGTTTGCGCCAGGACGGTGGAGTTACTCAGTTGCTTGCTCCACCCATCCCCGCTGATCGCCCGGACAATCAGCCCCATCGATGCCATAATTCCGACCGCGAGAACCAGCATGGCGATCATCAACTCGATCAGAGTCATGCCGCCCTGCTGACGGGACGTCGACTTTTGTTTTCTGGGTCGCATCATTGCCATGCCGCTCCATTCCAAATTACGACTTTCGTTCTTCCGGTTCTGGTCACCACCACCGCTCCCCAGCCAGTACCAGTCGGGCGCTGGTCCTTGACGTAGTAAGCAAAATATCCGGCCGCAGGAGTGGCGCAGCTTCCGGGCACATAGGCACAAGGCAAGCCTCGAGCGGACCAGCCCAGGATGGTCGCATTGTCGTATGTCGCACCTGACGTATCGCCGACCAGCACGTAAGGGGTGGCGCTCCCGTACCACTCGGCGCGCCGCTCGCCATCGTGATCGACGGGGCGAAGTAAATGATCGGCTCTGACTGTTGCACACCGTTCACCGTCGCGTTGCCATCCCATTGCTGGTCGTTGTTCATGTCGACGAACGCTGTCTGCGGGCTGCCGGTAGTGAAAAGAACTTGGAATATGGCATTCTCGCGGGCCGCCTGAATCCGGCCCTTCTGCATTAATCCGGAAAGATCGGCGCATGCAGCCTTCAGCCGGACCGTGTAGTAGGCGGTCAAAAACTTGGGAACTGCGTAGGCCATCACCGTCATGGTGATGGCGACAACAATCATGAGTTCGAAAAGACTGAACCCACGACAGGATCTGGAATCGCGGCTCTCTTCGTGCCGACAACCTGTGAAGGACTTGAAGAACATTTGGAACACCTTCCTACTCTTAACCTAGGGCGTGTTAACACTATCTTAGGGCCTCGACGATCAGGGTGAAGGTGAGGAAGCCGAGGAACAGGACATCGAGTTTTTCGAAGCGGGAGAAGATACGGCGGAAGCCTTTGAGTCTTCGGAAAAGACGCTCAACCTCGTTGCGTTTGCGGTACATGGCGCGGTCGTACTGCCAGGGTTCGAGGCGATTGCTTTTAGGTGGAACCACCGGGATGAAGCCGAAATCCAGCGCCAGTTGCCGAGTCTCGCCGTCCTCGTAGGCCCGGTCCATGATCAGATGCAGGGGCGCGGGCAGCGGTCCGAGACCGCCCAACAAGGCGCGTCCGGCCTTGGCGTCGCTGGCTTGGCCAGGAGAGAGGGCGAAGATTATGGCCGTTCGAGCATCCGCGGCAACCATATGAATCTTGGTGGTCCATCCGCCGCGGGATTTTCCGATGGCTTGGGGTCCGTTTTTTTTAACGCGCCGGTGCCGTCGGGATGCACCTTTACGATGGTCGAGTCCATTTTGACGGCCTCGATCTTGATGCGCACGATTTGCTCGCGCTGCAATTTTTCAAAGACCTGATCCAGTACGCCACTCTTAGACCAGCGATTCATGCGGGTATAGATGGTATGCCAAGGGCCGAAACGCCTGGGCAATCCGCGCCATTTGCAGCCCTGCTCGGCCACATAGAGCAGGGCGTTGAGAAACTGCAAGTGGGTGACTCTGACATTGCCGCGCTGACGCGGCAAGCTGGATTCAATGCGATGCAGTTGCGCCTCGGTGATCTCCACCGACTCACAATATCACAGAAATCTTATTTAGTGTTAACACGCCCTAGAAAGCGACTTTCCGTTTCCAAACCTGGCGTCCAACCGCATTCGCGGGGGGAAAGCTGCGGCGCTCGACCGGACATAAAGTCTGAAATCCCACAGGACGGCGCAGACCGCCCTTGTCGCCGACCAGAATAGCAATCACAGGTTTTTCCGGTAGATAACGAAAGTGACTGTTACGGGGTTGAAAGTCCAGGCTTCAGACGGCTCGCCCGGACACGTCCTTCGCTGAAAACAAAGAGGATATAATTCGCTACAATTGTGGATGCCACCGCCCCATGCTTAGGCGGGGTGAGCACATTATGCCCTTATCTTCCACTCGCCCTTTCTCCTGGCTGATCTTCCTCGTGTCGGCGCTGGCCGGAATCGGACTGTTCTTGGTCCCAGCCTTCATCATTCGCCCGTTCCATCATCAGACGCCCTCGGCCTTGGCTCTGGCGATGAACCTGCGCCAACGCGCGCCTTGGGGAACGCTGATCGCCGCGATCGTTTGCGTGATATTTGCGCTGCTTTTGTGGCAGGCCGACAATCTTCGGCGCAAGAGTGTTCTCTGCTCAGTCCTGCTTCTCGTCGTCTTCTCCGCCGTCATGTCGCGCCTGAACTACTTCGAGTGGATGTTTCATCCCGTGGACAGCCCGCAGTTTGAATCCGAGGCCGCCAGCAAACTCGACGCCGGAGAGATGATCCTCGCCATCCGCTTCGCCGCCGACGCCCGCGCCTATCCCATCCGCGAGATGGCCTACCACCACGTCCTCAACGACGTGGTCAACGGGGTGCCCATAGCCGTCACCTATTGAACGCTCTGTCACACCGGTCTGGTGTGGACACGCACGGTGAATGGCAGGGTGCTGCATTTTTATCTGGCGGGCATCAACAATGAGAATTTCCTGATGCGCGATACCGAAACCGGGACTTGGTGGCAGCAGATCACGGGCAGCGCCATCTATGGCCCGCTGCGCGGCGCGAACCTCGAACTCGTGCCCAGCGACGAGCTCACCTTTGGCGAGTGGAAGTCAGAAGTTACCGACGGAAAAATTCTCGCCGAGGTCCCGAAATACAAGAAAGAATACGACAGCAACTGGGAGCCCGAGGTCGCCAAGCTGCCTGTAGTCATCAGGTTCCCGGGCACGGAATTGAAATCCCGCGACATCGTCGTGGGACTGCAAATTGAGGGCGCGAGCCGCGCCTATCCGTGGGAGACGCTGCTGAAGCAATCTCCCGTGATGGATCGAGTCCACGGCACGCCTGTTCTGATCGTGGTCGGCCCCGATCACAAAAGTTTTCGCGTCTTCGTCAGCCGCATCGATGGCCAGGACGCCGAATTTTTCCTGAAAGGCGAGAGCGAGCCAGCCCAGTCGCCAGGTAGCGCCGGCGTCCCGCCGGCTCTCGCGGGGGCGCCCCGCCCGCGCAACGCCCAGCCCGCACCCAACCCACCCGCATCTTCTCCGAACCCATGGTCCCTACTCGACACGACCACCGCCAGCGAATGGAACTTCCAGGGCTGCGCCACCTCCGGCCCCGCCCAAGGCAAATGCCTCGACCACGTTCCCGCCCTCAAAGACTACTGGTTCGACTGGCGCAACTATCACCCCGACACCACCATTTACAAACGCTAGAAATGCAACGTAGCCGTAGCGCGGGCGTCTCGCCCGCGCCGCTGCCAGCGCAACCCACCTCGGTGGACTTGATCTAAACTCTCTTATCAGCCCGATTGGAGGGAAATTCCTTGTCCACGATTCAAGCCATTTTCTGGGACGTCGGCGGGGTTCTGCTCAGCAATGCCTGGGACCATACGGAACGCGCCCGGGCGCTCGCGCAATTTCACCTCGATCCCGAAGAATTCTACACCCGCCACGAATTGCTGGTTTCGCCGTTCGAGCGCGGCAAGATTACGCTCGACGAATATCTCGACCGCACCGTCTTTTATACCCAGCGTTCCTTCACCCGCGACGCCTTCCGCGAAACCATGTTCTCGCTTTCGCAGCCGTTTCCCGACGTGTTGCAGTTCGCCCAGTCCCTGGCGGATTCCAACAAGTACCTGATGGGGACGATCAACAATGAGTCGCGCGAGTTGAACGATTACCGCATCGAGAAATTCGGGCTGCGAAAGATATTTCGAATGTTCATCAGTTCCTGCTTTGTCGGCCTGCGCAAGCCCGAGCGCGACATCTATCGTCTGGCACTCGAAATCACGCAGACCCGCGCCGATCAATGCTGCTTCATCGACGATCGCGCCCTCAACCTGGAATGCGCCGCCCAACTGGGAATGCACACCATTCAGATGAAGAATCTGCCCCAACTACGCGCAGATTTGAAGAAGTTAGGAGTAACTCCATAGCGAATCGACAACTCGCCCCACCGTCGTAGCGCCGGCGTCCCGCCGGCTGTCGCGGGGGCGACTCGCCCGCGCAGCCGAAGCGGGGTCAAATGTCGTCAAGGAAAAAGAAGAAAACGTAACCGGAAAGAAAAACAACTCGAGGGCACAAGAAGAACAGTCCGAACGAAAAAGGAACGACTTCAATCGTGCCACAAAGTCGTCAACCAGAATCGGGGCTTGAGCCCCTGAGGGTCTCGGCGCGCTTACCCGTTCTTCCGCGGCATGCTCGTCTTCACCACTGCACCCGCCGGAATATCGGACTCCAGCATGCTCAGCGTCAGATCGCTCGACCAGCAATCCGCCGCCAACTTCCATTCCCCATTGTTCTGTCGGGCGCAGACCCACAAATACTTGCCGCGCTCTTCCCGGCGTTTGCCCGTAGCGCTGGGAATGAGCGCCTTGAAACGTCCCGCTTCATAGGCAAGATCGCCTACTACATCCACGCGCAGCGGCTCCATCTCCACTTCTCCCAGCCCGGCATCGAGCGCGCCAAAGTAAAACTCGCGCAACGCGGCCGCCCCCCGGATCGGCGGGCAGTTCGACCGAAGCACCAGCGCATCCGAGGTGTAGAGTTCAAGCAGATCGTCCAGATGTTTGGTGTTGCAGGCCAGCACCCATTCCTGCGTAACCCGGCGCACCGCGGCTTCGGCCCGGCTCATTTCCCCGCGCATCGCGGCATTGGGACGCATTTTCTCATCCCGCGCTGTATCGCCAGTCGCGCGCGGAAACCCTCCTCCCGCCTCCGGAAAATAATGATGGTGGTAGTGGTGGTGGTAATGATGGGTCTCATTCCCGCTGGCGCGGCGCTCCTCTGGCTCGATTTCTCCGTCCCGCATTGCATCCGACCGGGCAATGGCAGAAGGTCGCGTTTCGTCCCCGGGTGAGATCGCGGCTCCAGTTTCCTCGCCCGCCCCCACCGCAACTCCGCACATGCCGCAGAACTTCGTTCCTTTGCGATTCTGGTGTCCGCAGACTGCGCAGACCACCGCAGACGGCCGGTTCGCCATCTCGCGGATCACATCGTCCGAAATGTCGTCGGCCGCATCCTCCGCATCCGATTCGGCAACCAGTCGCTGCGCGGCCTCCATCGCCGCCGCGACCGCATCTGGACTCGGCTTGGGACGCCGCATCTCGGGCTGCAGCCTGCGGTACAGTTCATCGATTTCCGCGCTCCGCTCCGGAACGTCCGCGGGCAGACTCGAGGATTTGGGCTTTTTATCGTTGTTCACGAATCGCACTCATTCCACTGCTGAGGGAATTCTAGCCTAGTGGGTCCGGCTGCTGCTATCTGCTGGAAAACTCAACCTTCCCCTCGATCTCGGTGGGCACACCATCACAGGTCGCAGGGCGATATCTCCAGCTGCGCACGACTTGCAGCACATCCCGATCTCCGGACAATCCCGCGCTTTCCAGAATCAGCGGGCTGTGCACGCGGCCATCGGTTCCAATAATGAAGCTGACCTCCACTCTACGCCCGTACGCCGCCGCTACGAACATAGGGTTGGGAGTGGTCAGGGCTTCCGGCGGCTGCACGTCCTGGCAAACTGCGCGCGCGCTGACGTGTGGCACGTCGACGAATTGCGAGGCTCGTATTAACCGCTTCGTCGCGAGGCGCTCGCGGCGTTCGAAACTTCCTGAGTGGAAATCCGCCGGAGTCGTGCTCGCGGCGAGCGTTCCAACACCAATCGCGAGGAACAAAAGCGCAGGCCAGATGCGACGCGCTGTCATGCTTTCCCTGTGGTGAAGATTGTCCACACGGACCTCGCGCAAATTTGAGGCCATCTTCGCGCCTCTGATGTCATTCTGCGGCAATCCTTTGCCCGATTTGCGCGCCGTTCCCCATCTCCTGTTTGTGAAATGATTTGCACATCAACGGATGGTGGCTTGCGGTTCCCCCGTCAACTTCGACCGTCTCCCCAGGACCAGCCTACGAGCGGCGAAGCGTCAGTAACGTGACCTCCGGAGGGCAGTTCAACCGCACAGGAATCTCGACCGTTCCCAGCCCCGGGGTCGTGTAAAGAGCCAGCTCGCGGATCGTGTATCGACCCAGAATGTATTTCCTGCCGAGCTTCGGCAGAACCAGCGGCGGAAACAGGGGTATCCGCACCTGCCCGCCATGCGAATGTCCCGACAATTGCAGGTCCACCGGATACCCTGCCACATAATCCGCATAGTCGGGCTCGTGCGCCAATAAGACCGTGGCTTCATCGGAAGGAATGCCATGCAAGGTTGCCGAAAGATCTGCCGTCCGCCCCAGAATGTCATCGATTCCGGCCAGCCAGAATCGAGATCCGTCCTTCTCGACAGGAACCGACTGGTTGCGCAGCACATGAATGCCGTTGTCCAGCAGCGTGCCAGTCACACGGCTCGGATCGGTGCCAGCGTCGTGATTCCCCATCACCGCCCACAGACCATGCGGAGCCCGCATCTGCCGCAGCAGTTGTGCACAGGGTTCCGCGGCCGCAGCGCCCTCGCCGGAATTTCCAAACCATGGAATGGAAACGAAATCTCCCGTCAGAACGATCAAGTCCGGACGCAGTTCGTTGACCATGCCAATCGCGGCACGAAGAGGATGCACCGAAAAGTAAGGGTCGTAATGGAAATCGCTAAGAAGCGCGACAGTAAAGCAGTCCATGCGCTGCGGCCAGCGTCGCAGCGCGATTTGCTGCCGCACCACCTTCGGAAGATTGGGCCCGATCAGAAGACCGTCGGCTGCGAGCGCAGCCGCTCCTCCGGCCGCCGCCATCCCCAGGAACTTACGCCGGCTGATCGTGAGCGGCAACGCCCTCTCTGGAACCTTGGACTCTATAGGAATCGTCCCCACATTTCAGAATAACGCGAAGCTGGGCATGCGCGATAGAAAGGCTAGCTTCGGGTAGCGGCGAAGTTTCCCCTAGCCCTCGGTTCCTCAGCGATCTCTGCGAATCCGCGGCGGCCTCCGCGGTTAAGCTTTTTCTTGCCGTAGAAAGATCTGGATTCGTCTCAGAAGCTGAACGTTGCCTGCAGATCTATCCGCCGGTTGGCCGCAGAGCCCGGCGAAAATGGCCCTCCCTGCAGGGAATTGGACACGTCGAAAAACCTTGATCCCAGAACCGCGCTCGGATTCGCCGCGTTCACATTGTTAAACGCATTGCGAACATTCAGGCCCAAGGTGAGGTTGTAACGCCGGTCGGAGCTCGACGACATCGTCATCGGCCCGCCGCCGCCAAACAGCGGCCCGTGGTGGCTGTGCCCTCCCGGCCCCCCGGCCCCAGCCCCGCCTGTAGTGTTGGTCTTCGATCCGAAGCCGATTGTCTTGGTCAGCCGCAGGTTCACCACAAAATGTCCCGGCCCAGTCCCGTCGTTGATCGGCAACGGCTGGCCCGTGGCGGCGGTCGCGTCAAACGTTCCCAGCGGCGTGCAGTAAATCGACCCTGCGGGCGTCACCGGCAGCGGACACGTGGCATGCGAAATCAGGCTGGGACGGTTGTTGTACTGCGAATCTCCATTCAAGTCATAGGGAGACGAGATGTTGAACGGGGCTCCGGAGCTGATCACCATAAACGGGCTCAGCCGAAACAAGTACGGCAGCCCGATGCTTCCCCCGACGAAGAGCCGGTTCCGGATGTCGAACGAACCCCGCCCGTAATCGGCGCTAATGTCGTACGAGTTCGATGGAAACGTTGTCACGCCTCCCGTATCGCTATTGGCATAGTTCAGCGAGTAGTAGCCGAACAGCTGCAGCTTCGAACCTACGCGCACGTTGGAAATCACCATGAGCTGGTTCTGCTTGAAATTCGCCTCCGAGACGTAACGATACAGATTTCCTCCCGTCACTGGAGCGCACGGCGGAAGTCCGGGCAGCGGAAGGGTCGGCTGCGAGCACGGTGTTCCGGGATAAGGAGCGTTCGCGTTGATGGTGAGGAACTGGTCAAAGCCGCGTGAGTTCAGGTAATTGACCGTCAGCGTCGCCGACTTCGTGAGCTGCCGCTCCACGCTGATCGCGCTCTGCACCGTGTACGGCGCATGCAGCGTAGGACTGATCTGGTATTTGGTCGATTGCGTCGTGGGAGGCGTGCCGCAGTTGAACACGGTACTCGTCAGCGGCTTGTCCAGTCCCGGGAAGCACGTCGGGCTGAGAATTACATACTGCGTCTGAGTGATCCCGTTCAGCCGCTCCGCCTGCAGCAGGTTGTCCACCTGAAAGCGGTCGTAGAAAATGCCGGAACCGCCGCGGATCACCACCTTCGGCGCGCTGTTTCTGCCGCCCACTCCCCAGGCAAATCCCAGCCGCGGAGCCCAGTCGCCGTGATCGTGGATCGCATTCTGCGTCTCGAAGCGAAGCCCGAGGCTCAACGTGATGTTGGGACGCACGCGCCAGTCGTCCTGAAAATATGGTTCGACATCGTAGTAGTTGACGGCTGCATTCGGAGAACCGGTGGTGATCGACAGTTGCGTGGCTCCCGTTGGCGTGAGCCCTTGTAGCGCTTCGTTCTCCGCCATCTGATAAGCGGCGAAAGACGGGAAAATAAACGTGCCGTTAAACAAGCTGGTCGAGTAATCCGAATCGTGCGTCGCCCGGAACCTCGCCCCGAACTTCATGGTGTGATTACCGTGAATCAGCGAGGTATAGTTCTGCAGTTCGTAGTTATTCTGCAGATCGTTGAGCGTTCCTTCACTATTGCCGCCGCCCAGGAATTCGCCCAGAACGCTCACTGCGGGATAGGTATACTGCGGGTTCTGCACATTGTTGTCGCGGTTGTATTGAAAGCGCGTCTCATTCACGATCTTCGCCCCAAACACCTGGGTGTCGCTGATTTGCACCGTATCTTCCGTGCTCTGGGTGTAATAGGACTGGGTCGGAAGACTGAACTGGTTAGTCAGATTCCCGGTTTCAGTGTCGCGGTAATACTGGTAGCGGGCGGTGAGTGTGTTGTTTTTCGTAATCGCCCAATCGAACCGAGGCCCCAGATTGGTGCGCTGCCGCGGGTTCGCCACCGAACTCGCAAGCGTTCCGCCCGTCGTTGGATCCGTCGCATTAATCGCGGACACGTCGTTAATATCACGTCGGTCGATGTTGAAGAAAAACGACGCGCTCTTGCTGAGCGGCCCGCCAAGGTTCCCGTTGAACTGGGTCGAATAATATGGCGGCACCGTCGAGATGAACGGATTCGGCGCGTTGAAAGACGAATCATTTCCACTCGCAAACACTTGGCCATGCAATTTGTCGGTCCCGGGTTTGGTAAAGATCTCGATGCGCCCGTAGCCCAGCTTGTCGTATTCGGACGAAAATGGATTCTGATTGATGCGAATCTCGCGAATCGACGACTTGGGCGGAAGCTGTCCGGCGGTGAACCCGTCAATGTACATCTGGCCGCCATTCGGTCCGGCGGAAGGCCCCGCCAGCGCTTCCAGATCGGACTGCAGTTCGTCCGGATCGTCGGGCAACGCCTCCAGTTCCTTTCCTGAGATCGTGATGGCTCCGGCGTTGTTATTCGGATTCACATCCACCGTCGGCGCCGTGTCCGACACCTGCACCTTCTGCGTCTCGACTTCAATCGTCAATGATACGTCGAGCCGCAACGCCTGTACGCCAATCGCTACGTTGTCATTTTCGTAAAGCGTGAACCCCGTCGCCGCTACCGTCAGCATGTACTTCCCTGCGGGCACATTCTTGAACTCATAGAGCCCCTGCGCATTGCTCTGCACCACGATCGGCGATCCGGTCGCCGGAGTCAGAACCACGCTCGCCCCCGAAATGGCCGCGCCCGAGGGATCCGACACTTGCCCGTGCAAATTCCCGGTCGGATTTTGCCCCGCCGAAAGCGCGCACGATAAAAGCAGAGATATCAGAGCCGCAGCCAGATACCCGCACTTCTTAACCTTCATCTTGAGTATTTCCATTTCTCGCAAAACAATATGAACTCGGACCACAATTTGAAATCGGGGCCTACTGAGCATCGCCGGCGGGAGCGCCACCCAGGCTCCACGGCGTCAACATCATGGCCTGCCCGGCAGTAGGAGCAGCTTGCAGAATCGGTTCCACTCCGGTCAGCAAAGTGATCGCCGTCGACGCCGCGCCTTCCGTGGCCACAATCACCACTGCATCCCCTTTGTGCAGATCCGCCAACGTCACCGCAGGCATGCGATTCAATATCTGCTGAAAGTCCGCGCCTCCGCCCGCTCGCATGCCGCCCGCCCCGCCGCCGTTCATTCCTCCGCCATGCGTTCCTTCGCCATTCATTCCCCCGCCGGCCGTTGGCGCCCCACCCGCTGCTTTCTGCCCACGATTGCCTGCGGCAGCTCCGGATGCCGAACCTCCTGCACCGGTCGCTCCCGGAGGCATGCTGCTCTTCAACCGCATCGCGATTTTTTGCGCCATTTCCGGCGGCAGTTGATGCAATTGCGACTCGCTGGTGATTTTCACCACCACAGCTTTCTTGCTCAATAAATCCTGAACGCTGATGGTTCCCGCGCTTGCATCCACAGAATTGACGGTTCCCGCGACATTCCGGAAGCTGCCCGTGACAATCTCGTCGGCCGTTATTTGCAATCCATCCGCGCTGCGCTCGCCCCGCGCCCGCAATTGGTCTCCGGGATGAATCTCCTGCAAGCTGCTGGCCTTGGCATCGTCGAATTTGACGGAATCAGGCGCGTACCGGCGGATCACGGTGCTCTTCGACGTCTGCACCGTAATCTCCCGTTTCCCGGAAAGCCCGGTGACCGAGATCTTGACCGTGCCGCCTGCTGCATCCACGCTGCTCACTAGCCCACCGATGCCGCGCTTTTGCCAGTCCTGCTGCTCCTGCTGCCGCCGCGCCTCCAGGTCCGTACGCGCCATCGCAATCACTTCCAGCGCCGCGATTGCGCTGCCGTCGGCCGAGGCCTGCCCTCGTACTCGAACTCGATCCCCGATCTGCAGATCCTGCACTTGAATCGCCGTGGCATCCTTCAGATCCTTCGCTCCCGGCGCAATGCGCAGAATGCGAGCATTGGCCGCGACCGTCGCGGTGATGTCCGGACCGGAATCCTGCGACAGCGTCAGCGTGTTCCCGTTGATCGCCTTGATGGCCCCGATGCGCCTTGCGACCACCGGCTGACTCGCCTGCTGCGCTTGCGCGGCGGGCTGCGAGATCGCCGGCAGAAACAGCGCCGTCAGCGCGATCGCCGACACGATCAACCACCTCGTTGGAATAGCTTTTCCGTTCATACGCCCACCTTCTAATTTAACCCGCAGGACGCGCTGCAACCCTATGATTTACAAAGTTTTACCAAGTGAACAAAGGATTACAAAGCCGCGGCCGCGCTAAGCGATTCCTCGGGCTTGCATTGATTGGAATGGATGCTCCCCGCCTACACCAGGATCATCAGAAAAGGCGAGAATGATTATCAGACAAGGATGATCCGACCAGGCTCGCCAGACTCAGGATCAGAGGATGCGCTCGTGCGGATAGCCCGCCGCCACCAGCGCGACCAGCAGTTCCGCAATGTGCTCGGGACCGCGCGTTTCCATGGTGATGTCGATGGCGGTGTCGCCCAGATTCACGCCGTGATACGCCCGGTCATAGGCGGTCTCGACAATATTCGCCCGATGTTCCGCCAGAATTCCGGTCAGCCGGTGCAACGCACCCGGATAGTCGGGAAGATGCACGCGCAGCCGCACTAAGCGTCCATCCTTGACCAGGCCGCGCTCAATGATGCGGGCCAGCAGCGTCACATCGATGTTTCCTCCGCATACCAGCACCGCAACCCGCTTGCCTTGCAGCGGCAGCTTGCGATTCAGAATCGCGGCCATCGCGGCCGCTCCGGCGCCTTCCGCCAGCGTTTTCTCTCGCTCCAGCAGCAGCAGAATCGCGTTGGCAATCTCTTCCTCTTCCACTGTGACAATATCGTCGACGTACTTCTGCACCAGCGGCAGAGTGCGATCTCCCGCGCGGCGCACCGCAATTCCGTCGGCAATGGTCTTGGCTGATTCCAGTGTGACCGGCTTGCCCGCGGCCACTGCCGCCTTCATCGAGGGCAAGCGCGCCGGCTGCACTCCAAAGACTTTCACCGACGGACGCACCTCTTTCACCGCGCAAGCGATTCCGCCAATCAGCCCCCCTCCGCCGATCGGAGACACGATAACCTCCACGTCCGGATGCTGCTCCAGAATTTCCAGCCCCAGCGTTCCTTGGCCCGCGATGACGGCATCGTCGTCAAAGGCGTGAATCAGCGTCAGCCGCTCTTGCCGGCTCTGTTCCACCGCCTGCTCGTAGGCTTCGTCGTAATTGGCGCCGTGTAAAACCACCTCGGCTCCATAGGCGCGAGTCGCAGAAACCTTGGTCAGCGGCGTAGGCAGCGGCATCACGATCCGCGCCCGCACTCCATGCCGCCCGGCATGATATGACACGCCCTGCGCATGATTTCCGGCGGACGCAGCAATCACCCCATGGCCTCGTTCCTCATCGCTGAGCGTCAGCAGTTTGTTCAGCGCGCCCCGCTCCTTAAACGCTCCGGTGCGCTGCTGATTGTCCAGCTTCAGAAAAATGGAATTCTTGGTAAGCCCGGAAAAGGCCTCGGAACGAGGGCACGGGGACACGCGGATGTCCGCCCGGATCCTGCTCAACGCGGACTGTATGTCGGAGAGTTGAATCATGCCAGGGATGAAATTAGATCAGGCCGGCCTCGCAAGGTCATTCCGCGGCCTAAAGATTGGCGCCAGCACCTGTTCTTTCTACTGTGAACGTCGAATCGGCAACCGGCGGTTCAGAAACGCCAGAACGCGCCGCCGACGACGAAAAAGTTATGCTGGCGAGTTTTCCCGGTGGGCGCCAGCGGAAAATCCGGCTCGCCGGCCCAGAAGTCGCGCAGCCCGCCCCGAAAGCTGAGCTTCTTGAAGACTTTCACGTCCAGCCCGATTCCCATTTCAATCGCCGCGCTCGTGGTCGACGTTCCCGGATTCGTGTTGCCTCCAAAAACCAGCGCGCTGCTTTGGCTGATATGGCCAAATCCAGCTCCGAAACTCACCCAGGGCGAAACCGCGGTGGTGGGAAACAGATTCACTCTCGCCGCGGGCGTGATAAACAGCTCCTTGTAGTTGGTCGGAACCACGGCATTCCCGGTCGTCCCGGCATTCAAATCCTCATCGGGATTGTAGGCGAACAACACCTCTCCGGATAGCGAGTAGATCGGCGCCACGATGAATCGCCGCGCATACTCCACATCGAAGGTCAGACCTTTGCCCGAGTGGATGGTCGGGTTGAAGTAGGTAGCTCCCGTGATCCCCTGGTCGCTGATAAAAATTCGCCCGAGCATCCCACCCACTTCGTTCTTCTCGTCCTGCGCCACCGCCGATGCTACCAGCATCGTCGCCAATAGCAGCACTGAAATGCAAAGCCGTTTGCCAGACATTTCCCCTCCGAGCGAGGTGCTATTTCTCCAATGAATTGTTACGGCGGAAACCCTAGCCTAGCACGATAACGCCCGTTTTGAACCTGTGAACGTTTGTTTTCTGAGTACCCTTCTTCCATAGCGGCACGACCTACCGAGTCGGCAACAGATTCAACCCACCGCCGTCGTCGCGCGCGGAAGCCGAGCATTGGCCTCATGGAATGCTAAAATAAGAAGATTGCATGCCTGTGAAGGACCTCACCGTCAGCGGTTCGCCCGAGTCGAAGCTCGCTCAATCTCCGGAGAAGCCGCATTCCACGGCCCCGCAGAAAGTGGGCTTTGTCAGCCTGGGCTGCCCCAAGAACCTGGTCGACAGCGAAGTCATGATGGGCCTGCTGGCTCGCGCGGGGGCTGAACTCACCCGTCGGGCCGAAGACGCCGACGTCATCGTCGTCAATACTTGTTCTTTTATCGAAAGCGCCCAGCAGGAGTCGGTCAACACCATCCTCGAAATGGCCGGGCACAAGACTGCCGGCAAAGCAAAAAAACTGGTCGTCGCCGGATGTCTGGTCGAGCGCTTCCGCGACCAGATCCGCAAAGATATTCCTGAGGTCGACGCTGTCGTCGGGACCGGCGAGTTGGAAAGGATACTCGCCGCCACCGGAATCGCACCCGCCCCCGCTCCATCCCATTCTCCATTCGTCGTCCTGCCCTCGCGTCCCGAAGGCGACGCCCGCGCAACGCAAGGCCGTTTCTCTCGCGAAAACTGGGACGGTGCCATCGCCGACCTTCCCAACTATCTTTACGACGAAGAGACGCCGCGCATCCTCGCGACCCCCGGCCACAGGGCGTACATCAAAATTGCCGAGGGCTGCGATCACCCCTGCACCTTCTGCATCATTCCGCAGCTTCGCGGCCAATTCCGCTCCCGCCGCTTCGAGTCGGTTATCGCCGAAGCCGAACGCCTCACACAATCCGGCGTCCGCGAGATCACCCTCATCGGCCAGGACACAACCTGCTACGGCGAAGACTTCGGCCTCAAAGACGGCCTTGCCCTGCTGCTCGAAAAACTTGCCGCCGTTGAAGATCTCCGCTGGGTGCGTTTCCTTTACGCCTATCCGAATAAAATCACCGGCAAGCTGCTCGAGACCATCGCGGCCCACGAAAAGATCTGCTCTTACATGGACGTGCCCCTGCAGCACGCCTCGGCCTCCGTGCTCAAGCGCATGAAGCGCGGCGGCGGCGCCGACGTTTTTCTGCGCTCGATTGAGAAGATGCGGCGCACCGTGCCCGATCTCACGCTGCGCACGTCGTTCATCGTCGGCTTCCCTGGCGAGACCGAAAAGGAGTTCGAAGAGCTTTGCGACTTCGTGCGCGAAACCCAGTTCGATTGGATGGGCGCATTCTCCTACTCTGATCAGGAAGGCGCCGGCGCTTACTCGCTCGAAAAGAAACTGTCCCCGCGCGAGATCGAACGGCGCCGCAAACACCTGATGTCGATTCAGCGCCAGATCAGCAAGAAGAAAAAGAAAAACCTGGTAGGACGCGATTTCGATTTCCTGCTCGAAGGAGAATCGGAAGAAACCGAATTGCTGCTCGAAGGCCGCACCCCGATGCACGCTCCCGAAATCGACGGCAAAGTTTTCGTCAACGATTTTCCCGAAGAACTCACACCCCAGCCGGGCCAGTTCTACCGCTGCCAGATCACCGAAGCCCACGACTACGACCTGGTCGCCAGAATTGTGTAGATGGCGATCGCTTCGTTCGCAGCTACAATACAAAGCGCATGCCGCGCAAGGCCGTCAAACTCCGCTGCCCGATCTGCAAGAAACCGGTCAAGAGCACCGACCCGGACTTCCCTTTTTGCAGCGACCGTTGCCGCCTCATCGATCTGGGAAAATGGGCCAGCGGCCAGTACGTGATCTCCTCCCCGGTAACCGACGCGGAAGAATCAATCCGGGAAAACACCACCCCCGAAGACAGCGATTCAGATTCGTGAATGTTCCCACCCAGTAGTAGCCTGTTTAGTAATGTTGAAAGCCGGACCCCAAAGCGTGTCTCACACCGTCCGTAGCGCCGGCGTCCCGCCGGCTGTCGCGGGGGCGTCTCGCCCGTGCTTCGGCAGCGTAAAAATCCACGACCGTGGCAGACTACCCCACTGGGAAAAAGAGAGCGCCACCTACTTCGTCACCTTCCGCCTGGCCGACTCCCTCCCCAAATCCGTTCTCGACCGCATCGACTCCGAGCGCCACGCTATCGTCCGAACCGCAGCCCAGTTGCACCGTCCTCTTAGCCCCGACGAGCAAAGCAAGATTCGCACTCTCTCTTCGCCGGTGATCGAGCAATATCTGGATAGTGGTTCTGGCGCATGCCACCTGCGTAATTCCGCCGTCGCCCAGGAAATCGCCGAAGCCCTCTTTCACTTCGACGAAAAGCGGTATCGCCTGTTCGCCTGGTGCATCATGCCCAATCACGTGCATGTAGTCTTCAAGATCTTTCCCGGGCACACGCTCGCCGCCATCATGCATTCCTGGAAGTCGTTCACGGCCAAACGCGCGAATGAAATACTCAGTTCGAGTGGTACGTTTTGGCAGAGAGAGTATTACGATCACCTGGTTCGAGACGAAGCTGAACTCGCTCGTGCTGTGCGCTATGTAGCCGACAATCCAGAGAAAGCGAACCTGCGACATTGGCCATGGGTCTGGGCGTGCGGGCAAGATGCCCCCACGACAGCCGCCGAGGACGGCAGCGCTACACCTTGCAATGACCAATCCAGCAAATAGCACAGACCAGCCAGACCGTAGCGCTGGCGTCCCGCCGGCTGTCGCGGGGGCGTCTCGCCCGCGCGCCCCGCTATGGGCAACGCTGCTGGCCACCTTCTTCGGCATCGGACGCGTGCGTCCCGGCGCGGGCACATGGGGCTCGGCCGCGGCAATGGTGCTCTGGTACGCTCTCGCCCACGCTCTGCCGCTTGTAGCCCGTACTCCGACAGCCATCGCCCTCGCCCTCGTCGTGATTCTTATCGGCATCCCCGCCGCCACTCAGGTAGCGCGGGCCTTTGCAACCAAGGATCCTCAATTCGTCGTGATCGATGAAGTCGCCGGACAGCTCATCGCTCTCATTGCTGTTCCCCTCGCGTGGAAAACTTTCCTCGCTGGTTTTATACTTTTTAGAGCGTTCGATATCGTCAAGCCCCCTCCCGTTCGACAACTGGAGAAACTTCCAGAAGGCGCCGGAATCGTGCTCGACGACGTCGCCGCGGGAATCTATGCTCTCGTAGTAATGCAACTTCTGCTCCACTTAGGCTTTCTAAAGTAGTGCCGGTTATGAGTACCGAGTTCCGGGCCACGCGCTCGGATTCGCCGCTCGTTACACGGTGTGCGGTATTTCTTCATGGGATTTTCCGATCGCATTCTTGGCAGAAAAAACGTGAACGGCGCCCCTCGGATCGAAACGGTTGCTCCCGCTCTGGCCCTCGCCGGTGGCGAGGTCCGCATCACGGGCTCCGGCCTACGTCCGCAGGAACTGCTGCGTCCGAAAGTAAAATTCGGCGACTGCGAGGCTCCTGTCGTCGTCAGTTCCGACTCCTTCCTGGTCACCCGCGTTCCCGAAGGCGCAACTTCGGGGCCCGTCGTGGTTGCCATTAATGGACATGTCAGCAATCCCCATCCCGTAAAAGTTGCCGTCACCGTCGCCGAAAATCTTCATCCCGTCACCAATCCCGCGCTCGACGCCGAAGGCAACATCTACGTCACCTTTTCCGGATCACGCGGCCAGAAAGTTCCGGTCGCCATCTTCAAGATTGATACCAACTATGGCGTGAAGCCTTTCGTCGCCGAGATGATGAACGCCACGGCCATCGCCTTCGACCGGCAAGGACAGATGTATGTTTCGTCGCGTTACGACGGAGCCGTCTATCGCGTCGCTCCCAACGGATCCGTGACCACCTTTGCCGAGGGCCTGGGAATCGCCACTGGTATCGCGTTTGATCGCGCGCAGAGTCTTTATGTTGGCGACCGCAACGGAACCATTTTCAAAATCTCGCGCGATCAGCAAACCTTTGTCTTCGCCACTCTCGAAATGAGCGTCTCCGCCTACCACCTGGCTTTCGGACCGCATGGCGACCTGTTCGTGACCGGACCGAACGACCGCGTCTTCAAAATCGATCCCAATGGAACCGTGACCACGTTTTACAAAGGACTCGGCAGGCCGCAAGGTCTGGCCTTCGACGCGGACGGCAATCTCTATGTTGCGGCATCCCTGGCCGGAACTCGCGGCATCGTGAAAATCACCCCTGACGCCAAGGCCAAGCTCGAAGTCTCCGGCCAGGGCCTGGTGGGACTAGCCTTCGCTCCTGGCCGCTCTGTCATCCTCGCCACCACCAGCGCCGTCCATCACCTCTCGTGGAATATCCCAGGCCTGAAGCTGTTGCCGGAATGAGTTTCTCTAAAACCTCTGCGTCCTCCGCGACCTCTGCGGTTTTCATTTCACTTTTCATTTAAACTCGTAACGCGTGAACGCCGAAATCATCGCGGTGGGTTCGGAGATGCTCACTCCCTACCGCATGGACACCAATTCGCTCTACCTCACCGAGCAGCTCAACCTGCTCGGCGTCGATGTCATCTTCAAGAGCGTTGTCGGAGATGATCTCCGCCGTCTGGTGGCCGCCGCCCAGCATGCTTTATTTCGCTCCGATATTGTGATCTTCAGCGGAGGCCTCGGCCCCACTCAGGACGATCTGACCCGCGAGGCGGTCGCCGAAGCTCTCGGAGTCGGCCTGAAGCGCGACCCCGAACTCCTGGCCCGTCTCGAACAGCGCTTCGCCGAACGCGGCTGGAAGATGACGCCCAACAACGCCCAGCAGGCGGATGTCCTCGAGGGTGCGTCCGTCCTTCCCAATCCCAATGGCACCGCTCCCGGACAGTGGCTCAGCGGCGACTTCGACGGGCGCGAACACATCATTGTTTTGTTGCCCGGCCCTCCGCATGAACTGAAGGGCGTGTTCGAAAATGAGGTTCGCGAGCGCTTGCGCGCCAAGGTTCCGCCCGCTCATCTGTTCACCCGCACGCTGAAAGTCGCCATGCTGGGCGAGTCCGCAGTCGACTCTCGTGTGGCTCCGATTTACAAGCGCTATAAGGATGTAGAGACGACCATCCTCGCCGGCGCAGGGGAAATCGAGCTCCACTTCAAAACCCGGGCCACCACGATGGACGCCGCACAGGCTCGCGCCGACGAGGTCGCCGGCCTGGTCGAAGATGAGTTGGACGACGCCGTCTACTCCCGCAATGGCGAATCGCTCGAGCAGATCGTCGGCTACTGGCTCCAGATGCGCAACGCTACCGTTGCCGTTGCCGAATCGTGCACGGGCGGCTTGCTGGCCGAGCGCATCACCTCCATCAGCGGCAGCTCGCGTTATTTTCTCGGCGGCGCCGTGGTCTATTCCAATCAGTTGAAAACCGAACTCGCCGGAGTCCCTGCCGACATGATTCTTCGTCATGGCGCGGTCAGCCGCGAAGTTGCCGCCGCCCTCGCGGAAGGCATTCGCTATCGCTGCGAATCGACTCTTGGAGTGGGCATCACGGGCGTCGCCGGACCCGGTGGAGGCACCGCCGACAAACCCGTGGGCCTGGTCTTCCACGCCGTCGCCAGCGATTCTGGGACCGAAGTCGTCCAGCGTAATTTTCCCGGCGACCGCAAACGCATCCGCCGCTTCGCCTCCACCATGGCGCTGGATATGTTAAGAAAGAAATTGATGTGAAAGAGCGATGAGCTATGAGCGGTGAGCCGACCTCAGAAGCTTTTAGCTCATTGCTCATTGCTCATTGCTCATTGCTCATTGCTCATTGCTCATCGCTCACTGCTCTTATGCGCCTCTTCATTGCTCTCGACATCGACGATGCCATCCGCGAGCGCATCGCCCGCTTCGTCGACGGAGTTCACAACTTCGCCCCCGACGCTCGCTGGCTTAAGGCAGAATCGTTGCACGTCACCTTGAAGTTCATTGGCGAGCAGCCTGAAGCCGCTCTGGACCATATCAAGCAGGCACTGGCCGAAGTCAAGGTTTCGACCACCGAGATTCACTTCCGCGGCTATGGATTTTTTCCGACTGTCACCGCGGCCCGTGTCTTCTGGATCGGCATGGAATCCGGCCCTCAACTCCAAGCTCTGGCCGCCGCCATCGACGACAAAATGCCGTCGCTGGGCATTCCGAAAGAGGATCGCGCATTCAGTCCACATCTGACCCTCGCCCGCGGTCCGGGAAGCAGAAGTTCCGGTTCTCCGCGCCATCGCAAAAGCGACCGGCCCAATCGCACCTTCCAGCTCTTGCAACAAAAACTGGCCGCGCTGCCCGCCCCCGAATTTGGTACCATGACCCCCCGCGAGTTCTTTCTCTATCGAAGCCAACTCTCGCCGAAAGGATCCACCTACACCAAGCTGGCAAAATTCGCGTTACAGTAGCGCCGGCGTCCCGCCGGCTGTCGCGGGGGCATCTTGCCCGCGCCTCTGGCCAGCACTTCAGACCTGGATTGAATCGAACCCATGCCCCGCCTGCTCCTCATCGCCGCCGCCAGCTATCTGCTAGGCTCCATCCCTTTCGGCTATCTCCTGGTTAGCATCTTCCGCGGCGAAGACGTTCGCCGCAGCGGCAGCGGCAACATCGGCGCCACCAACGTCTCCCGCAAATCTCCCGCCCTCGGCGCTCTCACGCTTCTTCTCGACGCCGCCAAGGGATTTTTCGCCGTTCAACTCGCCAGCAGTTTTTCGCCATTCTCCAGCGGGGATCCCCGCATTCAACGCGTTATGGCTGCTTCCGCTTTGCTCGCCATCATGGGACACATGTTCCCCCTCTGGCTTGGATTCCGCGGCGGCAAGGGCGTCGCCACAGCGCTCGGCGCATTCTTGCGATTCAGCCCGACAGCGGTCGGCATCGCGATTATCATCTTCATCATGGTGGTGCTGGTTTCGCGCCGGATTTCTCTGGGGTCAATTTTGACAGCGGCGCTCTTCCCGGTTTCGGTATGGATTCTCCATCGCTCCCGCGATCCCTGGGTCATCGCATTCATCGCGGCCAGCGCGCTGCTGATCATCGCCCGCCATCACCAGAATATCCGCCGCCTTCTCTCCGGCGCCGAGCCTCAGTTTTCTTTAGGACGCAAATGAGCGAAATCGCCATCATCGGAGCCGGCGCCTGGGGCACTGGCCTGGCCATCGTTCTCGGCCGCAAGGGCACGCACCGCGTCCGCCTCTGGGCGCACGAAACCGAAGTGTGCGAGTCCATCGCCAAAAAGCGAATCAACCAACAATTTCTGCCCGGCCGCCCCATCCCGGACTCGGTTACTGCGACCAACAATCTTCAGGCGGTCCTCGAAAACGCCGAGATCATTGTCAGCGTCATGCCCTCGCAGCATTGCCGAGGCCTGTTCCAGCGCATGCGGCCCATGATGCCAAAGCACGCCCTGATCGTCAGCGCAACCAAGGGCCTGGAAGAAGGATCGTTGCTGCGCATGAGCGAAGTAATCGCGGACGCTCTCCACAGAGAGAAAAATGACGAGGGTGATCCATCCTTGTCGCGATCCGCGACAGGGTGGGGATTTTGACTTACCCATCGGCGCCCTAAGCGGCCCGTCCTTCGCCCAGGAGGTCGCTCGCGGAGATCCCACCGCCATCACCATCGCCTCGCAACACGAGGAACTGCTGCGCACGGTCCAGCAGGAGTTCAGCGATCCCAGCTTCCGCGTCTATACCAACAACGACGTCGTCGGAGTGGAACTCGGCGGCGCGCTCAAAAATACGATCGCGATCGCCGCGGGAGTTTGCGACGGTCTCGGCCTCGGACACAACTCCGTCGCTGCCCTCATCACCCGCGGCCTCGCCGAAATGACGCGGCTAGTCACGGCCTGCGGCGGACGCCCCGAAACCATGGCTGGACTTGCGGGCCTCGGCGATCTCGTCCTCACCTGCACTGGCGGCCTGTCGCGCAATCGCAGCGTCGGAGTCGAACTCGGCCGCGGTAAAAAGCTTCCCGAAATTATCGCCGGCATGCACGGCATGGTCGCCGAAGGAGTCTTCACCACCACCGCCGCCGTCGGCCTGGCGCACGCGCGCGGCGTGGAAATGCCTATCACCGAACAGATGCACGCCATCCTTCACCACGGCAAATCCCCGCGCGAAGCCATCCAGGAACTAATGACCCGCACCGGCAAGAGCGAAACTGGCGTATAGGGGTGGCCAAGCGCAGATACAGATTTTTGTGGGGACAGCCGCCCTCGGCTGTCCAGCAAGCGGCGAAGTAAGAATTACAGACTCACGCATTCACGGCGCTCCAAACGCCTTTCCGTGCCAAACCCGCGCCAGGCGCCCGTTTCCCCAGGTACTTTGGTAATGCCGACAGCCCCGCCTTTTCACTCCACCCATCCTTTTTCCCGTTAAACTTTTAGAGATTCCCTTGAAAGCTGCCGCCACTTCGCCTTCGGCGTCTGCGACGAGTGAAGGGAGAGACTTGTCCGACAGCGCTTCCAATCCCGCACGCATCCCAATTCTCTACGTCATTCTCGGCGTGCTGCTCGTCATCAGCATCGTCCCGATTTACTTTTATTCGACGCGGGTGGAAGCCATCAACCGCGACCGTCTAAAAACCAACGAAAGATTGTTGCAGAACACCATCACTCGGTCGCTCGCCGACGATCTTGCAGAACACGAACGCTCGCAGCGCATGATGCTGGCCAACCTGTCCTCTTCCATTCAGGTCGCCAGCGGCGGCGATATCGGCGAAAAGAATATCGAATCTCCCGAGCTCCGCGCCCTTCTGGAAAATTTTGTCTCCTCCTCTGACGATGTCGCCTACGCCACGCTGCTCAACTCCGAAGCCAAGGGCATTTTCTCCGGAAGCATCGCCCCGGACGCCTTCCTGCAGCGCGAACTCGAGCGCGCGTATGCGGCTGCTCGGGACGGCCGCGTTTACAACGGACAAGCTCTCGTCGTTGGCGAAGGCAAGAATGCCCGTACCGTGTTTCTCGTCAGCTCCCCGGTGCAATACGGCAACCGCTTTCTTGGCATGGTGGCTTCCGTCGTCGATCTGCAGTTCCTGATTCGCCGCTTGCGGGACGCTAGCGGTGGCGGACTCACTCCCTATGTCGTCGACTCTCAAGGGCGCCTTGTTGCCGCCGCCACTCCCGAATTCGCCACCGGACAGGACATGAAGAATTTCAACATTGTGCGAAGCTTTGTCGACAGGAGCAACAAAGCGCTCTTTTCCGAGACCAAGGAATTCGAGAACAAAAACGGCTCCAACCACATTGAAATGCTCGGCACCTACAGTCCGGTCAGCTCACTAGACTGGGCCGTCATTGTGCAGAAACCGACGCGCGAAGCCTATAGCGACGTGTACGACATGCAGCGCGTCGGACGGCTGTTCGCTCTGATCGCGGTCCTTGTCAGCATTCTGGTCAGCATCTTTGCCGCGCGCCGCATCACCAATCCCCTTCAGGTTCTGACCCAGTCCAGCCGCGCGCTGGCCCGCGGAGACTTTTCGCAACGCGTGCATCTCCGGAGCCGCACCGAGATCGGCGAGCTCGCGCAAACCTTCAACACCATGTCCGAGGAACTGGAACGCTTCGTCGAAGACCTGAAAAAAGCCGCCGAAGAAAATCGCGCGCTCTTCATGGGCTCCATCCAGATGCTCGCCGGAGCCGTCGATGAAAAAGATCCCTACACGCGCGGCCACTCCGACCGCGTCACCCGCTATTCCCTGCTCATCGCCAAAGAGATGAACCTGCCTCCCGACTTCATGGAGACGCTGCAGATTTCCGCCCAGCTCCATGACGTCGGTAAAATCGGCATTGAAGATCACATCCTGAAGAAACCGGGCGCGTTGACCGAAGAAGAGTTTGAAGTCATGAAGACGCACACCACCAAAGGGGCGAACATTCTGCGTCCGGTCACGCAACTCGCCGAGATGCTGCCTGGCATCGAGTTGCACCACGAAGCGCTCGACGGCCGCGGCTATCCTTACGGCCTGCAGGGCGAGCAGGTTCCGTTGCTGGCGCGGGTCATCGCCGTGGCCGACACCTTCGATGCGCTGACTACCAACCGTCCGTACCAACAGGCCCACACGCCGGAACAAGCCCTGGAGATCATTCGCAATCTCGCCGGCAAACGCCTCGATCCGACCGCGATAGCCGCCCTATTGGCTGTGTACGAGCGCGGAGAAATCCGCATCCAGCGCTTCACACTCAAGCGCCCCGTTGCGCCGCCCATCGCCGATGCCGCCGTAAAAAATCCTGTCCGCGAAACCGCCCGACCTACCGCTCCTGCCAACGCCGCCCCTCTGGAACGAACGAGGGTCTAGAGACGTAGCGCTGCGGCCCAACAGTCGTAGCGCTGGCGTCCCGCCGGCTGTCGCGTGGGCGTCTCGCCCGCGCCTTCCGGCCAGATAGCGGAACCAAGAACCCATCCAAGATCCACGCCCACACCCGGCACCCGAATCCCAAAGAAGAAACTTCACTTCAGGCTATAATGGCGCACGCACACATGCCCCTGCCCTCTGGCACGAAGCTCGGTCAATATGAAATCCTTTCGCCTCTCGGCGCCGGTAGTATGGGCGAGGTCTACCGCGCTCGCGATACCCGGCTCGACCGCGAAGTTGCTATCAAAGTTCTTCCCGAACTCGTTTCGCTCGATCCCGAGCGCCTGCTGCGCTTCCAGCAGGAAGCCAAAGCTGCAGCCGCGCTGAACCATCCCAACATTCTCGCCGTTCACCAGATGGGCAATTATCAGGGCATGCCCTACCTGGTTTCCGAATTGCTCGAAGGCAAAACGCTCACCGAGCACATCCGCCGCGGCCCGCTCCCGCTGCGCAAGGCGATCAGCTACGGAGTGCAGATTGCCCGCGGCCTGGCCGCCGCCCACGAAAAGGGCATTGTCCATCGCGACCTGAAGCCCGACAACCTTTTCGTCACCAAGGATGATCGCGTCAAGATTCTCGACTTTGGCCTCGCCAAGGTGATTCAGCCCAAGCAAGGCGCGGCGCACCTGTCGGCCACCATCACGCTGCCCGGCGTGGCGCTGGGAACCATCGGCTACATGTCGCCCGAGCAGGTACGCGGACTGCACACCGACCATCGCGCGGATATCTTCGCCTTCGGCGCCATTCTCTACGAGATGGTGATGGGCAAGCGTTCGTTTGAGCGCGGCACATCCGCCGACACCATCAGCGCCATCCTCAACGACGAGCCCCCATCGATTTCGCAGCTTTCTCCCGATACTCCGGTCGCGGTGGAACGCGTCGTCCGCCGTTGTCTGGAGAAGGATCCTTCGCAGCGTTTCCACTCCGCCTCGGATCTGGCCTTCGCTCTGGAAGCACTATCCGATCCTACAATTTCACCCGCCAGCGGGGCTTATCCGATCGTCTCGAATGAGCCGCGCAGTCCACGATTCAAGATCCTCGCCGCTCTCTTGGTCGCCGCGGTCGTGATTGCTGTCGCCGCATATTTCCTGCTGCAGCCTCCGCCCCCGCCCCGGGTTTCCAACTACACTCAGCTCACGCACGATGGCCAGCAGAAATCCATCATCGGCACCGACGGCGCGAGAATCTATCTGAGCCTGGGCGAAGTCCGAGCCGGAAGCTTCGCCTTTCATGGCGTTGCAGAAATGTCGTCCACGGGCAGCGAGCCCAAGAAGATTTCCATCATGCCGTCAGTCAACATGGTGCCCGTTGATCTCTCTCCCGATGGATCGCAAGTCCTGGCCATCGACGGCGAAGGCGCTCCACCCAAAGGCCCCCTCTGGAGCCTGGAAATCCTGGGAGGATCGCCGCGGCGGCTCGGCGACATCATCGCCGAGACCGCCTCCTGGTCGCCTGACAGCAAGCGGCTCTCCTACAGCGTACTCGGCGACTTGTTTCTCGCCAACTCCGACGGCACCGATGCTCACAAGCTGATCAGCGTGAAAGGAGACATTCTCAATATCACGTGGTCGCCCGACGGCTCCCGCTTGCGCTTCGATTCTTCCGAGACCGCTGGAACCGTGGGCCAGCAACTCGAGTGGGAAGTCTCCACGTCGGGAAACAATCTTCATCGTCTCTTCGCGGGATGGCACAATCCACCCAACGAATGCTGCGGCCGCTGGACGCCTGATGCGAAATACTTCGTCTTCCAGTCCGGCGGGCAGATCTGGGCCGTCGCGCAGAAAGGTTCTTTCCTTCGAGCCAATCCGCAACCCGTCGCTCTGACTTCAAGCCCGCTCTCGCTTTCCTCGCCCGTCCCGAGCAAGGATGGCCGCAAACTCTTCGTCATCGGACAAACTTATCGCGGGGAACTGATGCACTACGACGCCAAGTCCTCGCAACTCACGCCGTTTCTCGGCGGCATTTCCGCGGAGTTTGTCGACTTCTCCAGAGACGGACAATGGGTCACCTACGTCTCTTATCGCGAAGGCACTCTGTGGCGCAGCAAAGTGGATGGCAGCGAGCGCGTACAGTTGACTTACCCGCCGATGTATCCCGTGCTGCCGCGCTGGTCGCCGGACGGCAACAAGATCATTTTCTTCGAATTCGCGCGTGCCTCCGACAAGCCTGCCCGCATCTATCAGGTCTCCAGAGACGGTGGCAGTCCGCGCGAGCTTCTTCCCGACGACCACACCCAGCAGCTTGATCCAAACTGGTCTCCTGACGGAACCAAGATCATCTTCGCCGGCGAATCCAACGATCCCTCGTCCGCGATTCGCGTGCTCGACCTCGCAACGCACAAGATCTCGAGCTTGCCGGGTTCCGATGGCCTCTACTCTCCGCGCTGGTCGCCGGACGGACGTTACGTCAGCGCCTTCTCTGCCGACTCGAAAACTTTGCTATTGTTCGACTTCCGCACCGAGAAGTGGTCGAAGCTGGCCGAAGGCTCGCTGAGTTGGCTCAACTGGTCGCACGACAGCCAGTACGTTTATGTTCTGGATTTTCGAGGCAAAGATGCGGTGGTCAGGATCCGCGTTGCCGACCGCAAGACCGAACAAGTCGTCGATTTGAAGAACTTCATCACGGTGGGCCGCTACGGAGGCTGGCTGGCGCTCACTCCCGACGATTCCCCGCTCTTGCTGCACGACACCGGCACGCAAGATGTTTACTCAGTGGATTGGGAATCGCAGTAAACATAGCTCACTTCTCAACGTCATACGCCAGCGACACGATTCCTGAACGATAGATTTTCTGTCCCTTCAGCCTTAACTTGCTGCGTCGCGCGGGAGGCGCCATCAGCGGGACGCCTCCGCCCAACAACACCGGCATGATGCTGACTTCGACGGCGTCCACCTCGCCCATCTCCAGTAAAGACCGGAACAACTCGCCTCCGCCAAACAGCCATATGTCCTTTTTGCTTTGCTCGCGCAAAGACCGAATACCATCGTTCGTCAACTCGCGGATGATCATCGCCTTCGGGCAGTCCGAAGGCTGCAGCGTGCGAGAGACAACGACCGTCTTCATTCCCTGGAATGCGTTCGGACCCAGGCGGTCGATGGCCGGAGCATAGGTCTTGCGGCCCATCAGAAGGGTGTCGTACTGCGCCCAGATTTCCGCGAAGTCCACTTCTGGATCCGGCACGATCCAATCCACTTCCCCATTTGGGCCCAGGATGAAGCCATCCAGACTCATGGCGACACGATAGTGAATGTTTCTCATACTCGTCCTCCACGCCCGTGAGCCCCCGTGTTCCCCTGTGGTGAAGTCTTTGTTCCTGTCCAGAATTGGCACTTCACAGCGCGGCAACGCGCCTCTGCACCAACAGAAAATATAGCGCTACGGCGATCAACAAAAACCCGTTCACCGCCAACACCAATGGGGCGGTGTAGGCTGGGACAAGCCATCCCGAAACCAGGTTGCCCATCGGCATGCCGCCGCGAAAGGCGAAATTGTAGACGCTCATCACGCGCCCCCGCATTTCATTGGTCACAATCAACTGCACCAGCGAGGTCACCGTGGCGAACACGGCCATCATCGAAGCCCCGACCAGCACCAGCATGGTGTACGAAACCGGCAGAAATTTCGACAGAGAAAATCCCGCGATGCCCGCGCCTAACAGGATCAGCATCGTTAATGCGAAGCGCCCTTTGTTGGAGATATTCCCCAGGCCCGCCACGCCGAGCGAACCGCAGATCGAGCCCACCCCCATCAGCGAAAGCAGATTGCCATAGGTTTGCGGTCCGCGATGAAAAATATCTTTTACGAACACCGGAATGTAGGTCCGCATCGGCATGCTCAGGAAGGTCATCAGGAATGCGAGCACGATCAAGCCGACCATTGAGCCATGGCGCCAGACGAAGTGGATTCCTTGCTTGAGGCTGTTGAACATCGTCTCCTTGGTGCTCTCCGGCATGAACCGCGCGGAAATAATGGAAAGCGAGATGATGGGCGCGAGAAATGAAAGCGCATTGAGCCCGAAGCACCATTTCTCGCCAAGCCTGGCCAGCGTGATGCCGGCCAGCGCCGGTCCGACCGTCACCGCCAGGTTGAACTGGATCGAATTCAGCGCGATCGCGTTGGGCATGTCATCGCGCTCGACCAGGGTGGGAATCAGCGCCTGATACGCGGGCCCTCCGAAAGCCTGCGCGAAGCCCGACACAAACGACAGACACAAAATCTGCCACACATGCACCACGCCAAGCGCGACCAGCAGAGTCAGGGTGCCAGCGCTCGCCATTTGTATGTACTGCGAGACCAGCAGAATCTTTCGCCGCTCGGTACGGTCGGCCACCACGCCGCCGATCAGTGTGAACAGGAAGATTGGAATCCCTGCCAGGAACTGGTCCAGCCCGAGCAGGAACGAGGAATGACTCAAGCGGTAGATCAGCCATCCTTGTGCGACAATTTGCATCCAGGTGCCGACGCTGGAGGTGCAGGCGCCGATCCACATCAGGCGAAAATCGCGATATTGAAATGCCTTGAAGACTCGGCGCAGCGTCGAAGTTGGCATGAGCAAGAAGCGGTTATGACATTCTATATTCGCACAGGACTCGAACTCGGGCGCGGGCGGCGCGGGACGAACCCCTCTCGCGACATCCGGCTCTGAGCCTTATGGACCTCTCGGCACGCTGTGATAGGATTCGGCATCTTTCGAAAAGGAGCTTCTATGAAGCGTATCTATGGATTGCTTGGGGCTACGTTGGCGTTAGGGGTCACGCTGGGATCGCTGGGCACTTGGAGAGTAAACGCGCAAGACAATTTGAAAGGCGGCAAGGTGCTGCAACGAACCGAACTGAAGGCTGCGCCGGGATGGGAAGCCATCCTGGTCGATCGCACGCTGCCACCGGGCGCGGCAAGCGGCAAGCACACGCAGTCGGGGAACGAGATCGTGTACATCCAGGAGGGCGCGGTGACACTGGAAGTTGAGGGCAAAGCTCCGGCGACGATCAAGGCTGGGGAGGCGTTCACGACCTCGGCTGGCCAAGTACACAACGTGAAGAATGCCAGCTCCACCGAGCCCGCGAAGGCTCTCGCCTTCTACGTGGCCAAGAAGGGCGCTCGTCTCGAGGATCTTTCTCTTCCGGCGAAATAACCCGGGAGTGCGGGGCGGTTTATTCGTTGCTCCGCTCCCTCGCTCTTGTCCCATTAGCGAAAGCCGCTCGCTTCCATCGCGGGGCGGACGAATGCGTCCGCCCCTACACAACCTTCCCTTCTGGAGCGGGCACATTCACCCCTACGTTTATCCCCGTATAATCAAGTTTTGGGATTTTTATGATTCAAACTTTATTTGGCAGTCTTGAGGAAGAAAAGAAAACTGGCTTTTTAGACCGCATGAAGCAGGCGGTCACGCGCACGCGCGAAAATCTCGCCGAGCGCATTGAGGAAGTCGTTTCGTTCGGCAAGGAGATTGACCGCAACACGCTCGACGATCTCGAGGCTACGCTGATCGCCGCCGATCTGGGACAGACCACCACGCAGGAAGTGCTGGGCAAACTGCGCGAAAAGGCCGACCGCAAGCAGATCGGCAACGTCGAGGAACTCAAGCGCCTGCTGAAGGAGGAGCTGCTCGCGATTTTGAACACGGCGAATGCGCGTCCGGTGAACAAAGTGGACGGCACGCCGGAAGTCATCCTGGTCGTGGGGGTCAACGGCACCGGCAAGACGACGACGATCGGCAAGCTCTCGCAAGTTTTCCGCGCGCAGGGAAAAAACGTCTTGCTGTGCGCCGCGGATACATTTCGGGCGGCCGCGATCGAGCAACTGGAAATCTGGGGACAGCGTACCGGAACGGAAGTGATCAAAACCAAAGCGGGAGGCGATCCGGCAGCCGTGCTGTTCGATGCTCTTCAGGCGGCGGTCGCGCGCAAAACGGATTATGTCGTCGTCGATACCGCCGGGCGCCTGCACACCAAAGCCAGCCTGATGGCAGAGTTGGAGAAGATGCGGCGGACCGCGCAGAGGATTATCCCGGGAGCTCCGCACGAAACGTTGCTGGTCATGGATGCGACCACTGGACAGAACGGACTGCAGCAGGCACGGCTGTTCACGCAATCGGCGGGCGTGACCGGAATCGTGCTGACCAAGCTCGATGGCACGGCGAAGGGCGGAGTCGTGGTGGCCATCTGCCGCGAACTCGGATTGCCGGTGCGTTATGTCGGCGTGGGAGAAAAAGCCGGAGATTTGCTGCCGTTCGATCCGAAGGAGTTTGTGGATTCGCTGTTTGAGTGAGGGTTGCGTGCGTCACATTGCATTGTCATCCTGAGCGAAGCGAAGGACCTATGTACTCTTCAATACTGTCAACGCTGGCGGCGGTTGCATAGGTCCTTCGCGGCAAAGAACGCCGCTCAGGATGACAACGCGAATGCAAGCCCCTTACTGCCTCCACGTGGCAGATTGTTCCCTTCATGTCCGAACGTTCCGCTGACGAAACGTATCTGCATCGCGCACTGGAACTGGCGCGCGCAGGAATCGGGCTCGCGTCGCCGAACCCATATGTGGGTGCGATCATTGCCGATGCTCACGGCAACGTCGTGGGCAGCGGAACGTACACCTACGCGGGCGTCAAGCACGCCGAAATCCTCGCGCTCGCAGCGGCGGGAGCGAAAGCGCGCGGCGGAACACTCTACATCAACTTGGAACCGCATGCCCATCAGGGACGAACGCCTCCCTGCACCGATGCTTTGATCGCGGCCGGCATTCATCGCGTGGTGGCTTCGATGCCCGATCCGAATCCGAAGGTGAGCGGACGCGGCTTTGAGCAACTGCGCGCGGCCGGGATTCACGTCGAAGTCGGACGCATGGAGGAACCAGCGCGGCGGTTGAACGAAGCATTCGCGCGCTACATTCGCCACCGAACGCCGCTGGTGACGCTGAAGGCGGCGATGACGCTCGACGGCAAGATCGCTCCGCCGCCCGCCGAAGCGCTGGCGAAGGCCGACGGCATTCCCGCAGGGGGATGGATTACCAGCGAAGTGGCGCGCGCGCACGTGCAGGAACTACGACACGAGCATGATGCGCTGCTGGTTGGCGTGGGGACGATTCTCACCGATAATCCGCTGCTCACCGATCGCAGCGGGCGCGAGCGGAGGCGTCCGCTGCTGCGCGTGATTGTCGACTCGCGGCTGCGCCTGCCGCTGGAGTCGCGACTGGTGCAGGATGTCGCGGCCCTGCGGAGAAACGATGTGCTGGTGTTTTGCGCGTCCGCCGATCCGCAGAAAAAAGCGCAGCTGGTACAGATGGGGATTCGGGTCGAGACGGTGCCCATTCTCGAAGCGGATGGACTCCTGGATCTGCGGGCGATCTTGCACCGTCTTGGACAACTGGAAATCACGAGCGTGATGATCGAAGGCGGAGCCACCGTGAACTGGGCGGCGCTGGCGGCGAATGTGGTCGACAAAGTATTTCTGTACTACGCGCCCAAGATTCTGGCGGGAACGGGATCGATTCCCTTCGCCTCGGGCGCGGGCTTCCGCCACATGGGCCAGGCGGCGCAGGTACAGCACGTCCGCTTGCATCGCTTCGGGGAAGATTTCGCGGTGGAAGGATATTTGCGGGATCCGTATGGAGAGTAAGCTCACCACGGAGTCACGGAGTCACGGAGAAAGAACAACTTTCTCGTCTTTTTCCCCGAATCGCTTTCTCTGTGTCTCCGTGCCTCCGTGGTGAAATAGAATGTTCAGTTCATTCTGGAGGCATTCATGTTTACGGGCATTGTGGAAGAAGTCGGACGCATTACTCGCATCGAGCAGCGCGGGGAGAACCGGCGCATTACGATTGCCGCGGAAAATACGCCCAAAGAACTGGGCACGGGACACAGCGTGTCCGTGAGTGGAGTTTGCCTGACGGCGCTCGACATCAAGCCGGGATCGTTCTGCGCCGATCTGGCGCCCGAGACCTGGGAGAGAACATCATTCTCACGCATTCACGAGGGCGCGCTAGTGAATCTGGAACTGCCGATGAAGGCCGATGGGCGCTTCGGTGGACACATCGTGCAAGGCCATGTGGACGGCGTGGGCAAGCTGATTGCGTTCGACCGCATTGCCGATTCGGAAAACTGGTGGCTGCACATCGAACTTCCCGACGATGTCGAAAAATATACGGTCTTCAAAGGATCGCTCTCGATTGAAGGTATCAGCCTGACAGTGGCGAAGCTGGAGAAGAATCGCTGCACCATCGCCATCATTCCGCATACGGTGGAGATGACGAACCTGCATTCGCTAAAGCCTGGCGATCCGGTGAACCTGGAAGCGGATCTGATCGCGAAATATGTGGAGAAGATGATGAAGGGCGATTCGCAGAGTGCGTTGACGATTGAGGATCTGGTGGAGCAAGGGTTTTAGGCGTGCGTTGGGCTTGGTCGGGGCAGGATGAGCGCCCGCGGGTCAGTTCTCAGCCTGCCCTGTGAAGCGTCCGAAGGACGTGCCGAACGGGTCGCGGACTACGCGCTCAGTACATTGACAGTGTGGATCCATGACGAAAACGGCCAGACGCTTATTGTGGTTAGTATCGTGCCCTAGACTCTCAGACTTCACCGCCGCATCGAACGTTAAAATCTCTAGATTTCTACAGCATCAAGCCCACGCTTCGAACACGCGAACCGTGGGAACTTGAGCAGTTAGTAGCTCTCCACCCCAACCCCTCCCCACGCCTCCCGAAACTTCTCAAACTTCGAACTCATCCTCCGGCTGACCGGAAACAACTTCATCGATTTATATTTCCGGAATTCCTCCACCGGAAACACGTACCACGCATTTTCCGGGACAACATACGCCACCAGCACGTCGATCTCATTCGCCCCGTACGCTCGCGCCGTGTTCCCGTGCGCGTGAAAGGTGTAACCGCCGTACTCGCCCGCCCGATGCGCCGACTTCACCTGCACCCGCAGCAATCTCTTCCCGTTGTCCACAATCATGTCGTACCGCGAACTCTCTCCCCACGGCTTCGACAGGCACAGGCCCAGGCTCGCCGCCTTCGCCACAAACGCCGCTTCCGCCATTTCTCCGCGCTGCTTGCGCGTCAGCTTCGTCGTGGCGCGCGAAGCGACATACTCCGGCTGCCCCACTCTTCTTTCGCGTTCTGTGCGAAAGAGGGTGGGGACTTTGACTTCCCCGCCCTCACCTCGTCCCCGGCTCTCCTTCCGCACTGCTTTCCCCGTCACTCCGTTGCGAAGCTGGAGAACTGCCTTCCTCCCGCTCGCTTCCCCACGCCCGACCGTTACCCGCCCCCCAACCAACTCCACTCCCATACGTCACCATTTCTCCCCGATTCCCAACACCGAAGATTCCCTTCATAAAGTTGCCTCGCCCTATTTCAAACAAGCTCCGCCCGGCCCGCCCCACGCCGCCAAGCGAGGGCAGGCCTTTTTCCGCCAGCCAAATTGTCAAAGATCAAAAGCGCTCGAGGGTGCCCCATCCTTCTTTCGCGTTTCTTGCGAAAGAGAGCCTGCCCTGAGCGAAGTCGAAGGGGTGGGGATTTTGACTCCCCGTCCCTCACGACGAACGCCCAAAAGAAAGCCCCCGCGGACCAAAGGTCCGTGGAGGCTAGCCACACGTTATGGCAGCTTAGGCTCTCAGAAAGGATCGGGGAATTCCGTAAGTGTGATCACGGTGCAGCGTGGCGGGAAACACGCGATAGCGTTCCGTGAAGGATGGCCCGTCATGTCCCGACCACATCGGCCCACGCTTCGAACCCCGCGAATCGGTGGAATCTCGAGGGTACCCCATCCTAACGTCGCGCACTTGCGACGTTAGGGTGGGGATTTTGACTTTGTCCTCTCGCTCCGGGGTCATCCTGAGCGCAGCCCTTTTTCAGGCGGAGCGAAGGATCTCCAACAGGAAATATTAGGCTCCCAGACTTCACCGCGGCGAACGTCTCCAGATTTCTACACCATCCTACCCACGCTTCAAAATCCGCGGGTCGGTGGATCTCGAGGGTGCCCCATCCTAACGTCGCGCACTTTGCGACGTTAGGGTGGGGATTTTGACTTTGTCCTCTCGCTCCGGGGTCATCCTGAGCGTAGCCGTTTTTCAGGCGGAGCGAAGGATCTCCAACAGGAAATCTCTCAGACTTCACCGCAGCGAACGTCTCCAGATTTCTACACCATCCTACCCACGCTTCAAAATCCGCGGGTCGGTGGATCTTGAGGGTGCCCCATCCTAACATCGCGCACTTTGCGACGTTAGGGTGGGGATTTTGACTTTGTCCTCTCCCTCCGGGGTCATCCTAAGCGCAGCCGTTTTTCAGACCGAGCGAAGGATCTCCAGCAGGAAATCTCTCAGACTTCACCCGCAGCCTGGAACGTATCCAGATTCCTAGAGTATGTGCCCACGCTTCGAACACCGGGGGCTGGCCCGCCTATAGTTTGGTACCTGGGATTTCATCACATCGGCTGCCCCAGCCTTCGCGGTTTTCGAAGGCTGGGCATTCGTGCTGCTAGCAGCAAGGGATTTCAAACCCCCAGACTTCCGCGCAGCATTGGCCGTTAACATTTCTAGATTTCCACAGCATCGTACCCACGCTTCGAACACCGCGAAGCGTGGGGCAGCCGAAGTTTGGATGGGCAAGTCCCCCGACCCAAGAACTAAGCAGAGCCATCCGCCATTTCCCAACTTTTACTCATCGAATGGCGTCGGAGATGAATCCGCGCACGACCTCGGATCGGATTGCGATCATGAGATTACTCGGGCGGTGCCAGCTAACCTGTACTCCCGCCAAGACAGGATTCGCGGCCCAGAACGGCGCCCTAGCCAAATTTTGATACCAGCTGCCAGCTCCGCTGAACCCATGTGGCAGCGCACCTTCCTCAGCGGGATCGTATCGCAGCAAGAAATGTCGTACCGGATCGTACGACGAGGGGAAAAACGGAGGAGGATCTTTTTCAACCAACGCCCAACAGCCTTGGGGCCTCGCGGCAAGCGCCCGCCAAAGCGGGCCGCCCGGTTGCGAGAAACTGGCGACGGGGATGCTTTGGTCGAAGGGACAGCCGAAGATGAGTGTGCCGCTTCCTGGCGGCGGAATATCCGCGAATGCTGCTGGCAGATCGGCAAACTCTAAGGAATGGTGAGCACTTCCCGGCCGAAGGACTATGCAAGCGAGATCCTCGGGGGCGCACCGAACGATGTCATCAATCTCAAACCTGGTGCACTCGGCGGTAGCTGGCTGAGATGGGCGAGTATTCCAATCGATGGCTCCGCCTGGCCTAAGAAAAAAACGAACATCCGCAGTGCCAGCACCTTCCAAAACATGCTTTGCCGTAAGGATCAACTCCTTGCCGCGCCATCGGCAAGCAGAGCCCACTCCAACGGTCTCCGTTGAGTGGGCCTGCCCCGTGGGAGTTGTTCCTTGGACTCGGACACCGTTGATGACGATAGCGGTTTACCAGGCAACTCTCTCCGAGAATGCCCGGTGCTGCTCGGAGCTAAGCGCCTTTGGGTGCTCGACGAAAGACATTCCGGTAGTCCTATTTCTGGAGCAGAAGCCCCGCTCTTCCGAGCGGGGCTTCTATACAGCGCTTGCCGAGCTTCGCTCGGCGGACAGCCGATGGCGGCTGTCCCCACACGGTTCCTACTGGTCACTAGCAACTGACCACTGGCCATTCGTTAATCTGCCCAGGCGAGATATCCTGGAACAACCATATTCGCGATCGGAACGATCATCAGAATACCCCACCAATTCGGTTTCTGGCGCGCCTCGGCGATGCCCATCCACACCACTACCGCCATGACGATATTCACCAGCGGAATCAGGAAAAGGATGAACCACCACATCGGCTTCTTGGCGATGGCGAGCATCAGAAAGATGTTGGCGATGGGAATCCAGGCGAGCCACTCGTTCGGCGTGGCAGTCTTGCTGGCAATGGTCTGAAGCGCGAGGGCGACATAAATATAGCCGCACAGCGCCAAGCCCATGATGAAAAGCAATATCGTGCCGCCCAGCAAGGCAGCAGCGGGATTGTGTGAGTCCTGCGCCAATGCCGTACCGGACCACATCAACGTCGTAACGAACCCCACAATGGCCCCAAACCCTGAGAACCGACACAAGCGTGCCCTCATTCGAATGTCCTCCTTGGCCGGAAAGATTCGTACCCGCGGGCGTATTCGCCCGGGTTGCGCGCAAGTATATGCCTGAGCAGGCGTGCGGAACAGTTCTATGTCAGACTCTCTCTGGCAGATGATCCCAAAGAAAAATCCCCACCCAAGCAAAGCTTGAGTGGGGCACCCTAGTGTTCCTTTTCTGGCCACTGGCAACTGACCACTGGCAACTGTCTTTAGTACATGTCGCCCATGCCGCCGCCGTGTCCACCCGGCATCGGAGCTTCCTTCTTTTCCGGAATCTCCGCGATCAGGGCTTCGGTGGTGAGCATCAGGCTGGCGATGGAGCCGGCATTCTGCAGCGCCGTGCGCACGACCTTGGTGGGATCGAGCACGCCGGCCTTGACCAGGTCCTCGTACTCGTTGGAGAAGGCGTTGAAGCCGTAGTTGGGCTCCTTCGATTCGAGCACCTTGCCCAGAATCACAGCACCCTCTTCGCCGGAGTTCTCGACGATCTGGCGCAGCGGTTCGGTGATGGCGCGCTTCACGATGTTGATGCCGATCTGCTCATCGCCTTCGGCCTTCAACTTGTCGAGCGCTGCGGCGCAACGGGCCAGAGCCACGCCGCCGCCGGGGACGATTCCCTCTTCCACGGCCGCGCGCGTCGCATGCATGGCGTCTTCCACGCGGGCTTTCTTTTCCTTCATTTCGGTTTCGGTTGCAGCGCCGACTTTGATCACGGCCACGCCACCGACCAGCTTCGCCAGCCGCTCCTGCAGCTTCTCGCGGTCGTAGTCGCTGGTGGTCTTGTCGATCTGGCTGCGAATTTCCTTCACGCGGCCTTCGATCTCAGCGTGCTTGCCCTTGCCTTCGACCATGGTCGTGTTGTCCTTGTCGATGGTGATCTTCTTGGCCTGGCCGAGGTCGGAGATCTGCACGTTCTCAAGCTTAATGCCGAGATCTTCCGTGATGGCCTTGCCGCCAGTCAGGATCGCGATATCCTGCAGCATGGCCTTGCGGCGATCGCCGAAGCCAGGAGCCTTGACGGCCGCGACTTGCAGCGTGCCCCGCAGCTTGTTGACGACCAGGGTCGCCAGCGCTTCACCTTCTACGTCTTCCGCGATGATGAGCAGCGGCTTGCCGCTCTTGGCGATCTGCTCGAGCAGCGGGAGCAGGTCCTTCATCGAGCTGATCTTCTTTTCGTTGATCAGGATGTAAGCGTTCTCGAGGGCCACTTCCATGCGCTCGGGATCGGTGACGAAGTAGGGCGAGAGATAGCCGCGGTCGAACTGCATGCCTTCCACGACTTCCAGCTGGGTTTCAAGCGTCTTGGACTCTTCCACGGTGATGACGCCGTCTTTGCCAACCTTCTTCATCGCCTCGGCAATGATCTTGCCGATGGTCTCGTCGTTGTTGGCCGAGATGGTGCCGACCTGTGCGATCATCTCTCCCGAGACGGGTTTGCTGAGCTTGTCGAGTTCGCCGTTGATGCGGTTGCCTTCTTTGTCGAGCTTGCCGGCGATGGTGGTGACGGCCTTCTCGATGCCGCGCTTCAGGGCCATGGGATTGGCGCCGGCAGCGACGGTCTTGACGCCTTCGCGGAAGATGGCCTGGGCGAGAACGGTGGCGGTGGTGGTTCCGTCGCCGGCGACGTCAGAGGTCTTGGAAGCAACTTCGCGGACCATCTGGGCGCCCATGTTCTCGAGGCCGTCTTTCAGTTCGATTTCTTTGGCGACGGTGACGCCGTCCTTGGTGATGGTCGGCGAACCGAATTTCTTTTCGATGACTACGTTGCGGCCCTTGGGGCCGAGTGTGACCTTCACGGCATCGGCCAGAAGGTTGACGCCGCGGAGGATCGCCTGACGGGATTCTTCTCCGTGAACGATGTGTTTTGCCATTGCTGTTGTCTCCTTAATGAATTTCTTTTGAGCTGTGAGCTATGAGCCGTGAGCAATGAGCTTCTAGCTGTTAGCTTCCAGCCAAATCTCTTATTCGTCCATTGCGAGATCCTTCGCTCCGCCTGAAGAGCGGCTGCGCTCAGGATGACGCCATCCGCTTATTTCTTGGATCCGGCGAGTTCTTTCTTGGCCGGGGCTGCGGCGCCGGTGAGGATGCCGAGGACTTCGTCTTCTTTCATGATGATGAACTCTTCACCATCAATTTTGATTTCGGTGCCGGAGTACTTGCCGAACAGGATGCGGTCGCCTTCTTTGACGGCCAGAGGGAAGGTCTTGCCTTCGTCGTTGGTGCGGCCTTTGCCGGTGGAGATGACTTCGCCCTCCTGCGGCTTGTCTTTGGCCGAGTCGGGGATGATGATGCCGCCGCGCGTGGTGGCTGCCTCTTCCACACGGCGCACCAGAATGCGGTCATGGAGCGGTGCAAATTTCGCCATGGTTTCAAACTCCTTTCGAGTAGTTAGTAGTTATTCGAGTAGTTAAAGGTTGCGTTGCTGGATTGGGATCTGTCGTAACTTTATGATTTGGTTGGGCCAGGAACCGCTGTTAGCAGTTGCGCCTAACGAGTGCCAATTGTAGTAAAGGGATGGGGAGTGTGTCAAGGGTGGCGGAGCACTGGAGTATTGTTGGACTCTTTCTTTCGCCCCTCTGGGGGCTTTTGCTTCTTCTGCTTCCTACCCACGGCTTGCGCTGTGGGCTGCATTCCTTCGCCGCTTCGCGGCTTCCACCAACTCTCGGGCTCGCTCAGGGCAAGTTGGGCAGGCAGCATCTTGCGCCGCGTCGCGGCTGGACAGCCGATGGCGGCTGTCCCCACAGAAATCTGGTCTTCAGTTACACTTTCGACGCGGATTCTTCCTATGGTTCCGATTAAAGCACTGCTGCATGTGCACAACGACGGCTTGCGGATTGGGCGTTGCCTGGAAACCTTGCATCCATGCGACGAGATCGTCGTTGTAGATCACGGCTCGGAGGACGGAACCCTGCGCGTGGCGCGGGAATACGGAGCCCGGATCGTTGAGGCAGGCGCGGAGGGCTTCGCGATTGGCGATTTGCAGATCGCCCGGCCGGGGCGCGAGGAGTGGATTCTCTGCCTGGATCCCAGCGAGTCGCTGACCGAGAGCCTGGCGGCGAGCTTGTTTGAATGGAAGTCGGAAGCGGTTGCGGAGAGTGCTTCCGGGTATTCCGTTTTCCTGCGGGAAGAGACGGCGGAGGGGTGGGTGGACAATCCCGTAGCGCAGACGCGATTGGTACCGGCGAACTGGAAGCAGTGGGAGGGGCGGTTTCCCAAGAACGAAGCCAGCGCGCAGGCGCTGGAGGGCGAGTTGTTACGGTTCGTGCTGCCGTGAGCGACTGCGGCAGGGTTCAACACGGCTCACAGGCGGTAGTGATTTCCATCACATTCCTCTTGGCGGAGTGCGCCTAGACTGCGTTGTTGTGGCAGTTTGGGCATGCAGCCCTCTGGAGGAAAACATGCGTGTAATGAAATTCATCAGTGTGGCCGTAATTTTGGTGATAATTTCGGCCCTCGCCGTGGCGCAGCAAGCTCCGGCGCAGAGTTCAACCCAAGTTCGGCACGTTCCGATCACCAACGCACCATCGAACTCGGGCAAGGAAATGTTCAACAGCTACTGCGCCGTATGCCACGGAACAGATGGCAAGGGTAATGGACCGGCAGCGTCGGCGATGAAGACTCCGCCGACGAATTTGACCGTCCTGGCAAAGAACGATGGTGGAAAGTATCCCTCAGCCCACGTGGCGGCGGTGATTCGTGGACAGGCCAACACACCCTCGCACGGCAGCCAGGATATGCCGGTCTGGGGACCGCTATTTTCGAGCATCAGCCAAGGGCATGATGCGCAGGTCCAGCAACGGGTCGCTAATCTGGTGACGTATATCGAGGGGCTGCAGGCGAAGTAAGAACAGGCTCCCTGGGAGTTGAAGCGGGACGGCTCCGGAGCGCGATGGGCGCGCTCCGGCCGTCATTCTTTGTGTGGAGTAAGAACCTTCGAACGATCTGCTCGACGTGACCTTGGTTTCTCCATCTTGCCCATCTCTCCGTCTCAGCAAATATGACATCCGCTGGAATTGCCGAACCACACTAGGATTTTAACCACGAAGGACACGAAGTTACACGAAGGAAGGTCGCTGGCAGGCAGTGTGCAATAGCTGCGCTGCCATTGGCCAGGCGGCCAGTGACTTCAGTACCTTAGTCCTCGCCCGATCAGCGACTTATAATCCCATCAAGAGCTGGATCGTCCAGCATTCTTCAGGAGAGGCTCGCACGGTGGCGCGGGCGACCTGAAAGGCATGAGAGATCGATTTGGATCCTGTGATCGCATCGACGATTTTTGTGTTCGGGCTGACGTTTGGCAGCTTTCTGAATGTGTGCATCTACCGGCTGCCGCTCGGGCTCTCGGTGGTGACGCCGCGCTCGGCTTGTCCGAATTGCAAGCAGGCGATCGCCTTCTATGACAATGTTCCGGTGCTGAGCTGGCTGATTTTGCGGGGACGCTGCCGGCACTGCCAAACGCCGATTTCGCCGCGCTACCTGCTGATTGAATTGCTCACGGGGGCGCTATTCCTGGCCTGCTACTGGTATTTCGGACTGACGCTGGCGACGTTGAAATACTGCACGCTGTCTTTTCTGCTGCTGGGGTTGATTTTTACCGACGCTGAAACCAAGCTGCTGCCCGACAAGATGACGCTGCCGGGTTTGGCTTTGGGCGTGGCGTTCAGCCTGATCACGCCGGTGAACGATCTGGCGGCGCAGTTTCTGCCGGGGATGATCAATCTGCCGTTCAGCGGGGACATCTCAGTGCGGCTGGTTTCGCTGGTGGATTCGCTGCTGGGCGCGGCCGTAGGAGCTTCGTTCATCTACGGAGCGGGCGCGATCTATCTGCGCTGGCGCGGGAGCGAAGGCATGGGATTTGGCGACGTCAAACTGATGGCGATGGTGGGAGCGTTCCTGGGCATGAAGCTCACGGTGTTCACCATTTTCACCGCGTCGTTGGCCGGATCGTTTTTCGGAGTGGGAACCGTTCTGGTGGTGTGGGTGAAGCGGACGCATCGCTTCATGAAGCGGCTGGCGGCGCGGGCAGCACGGCGGCGCGCGTGGCAGTCGGCGCAGGTGGTGTATCGCAATTACCAGATGCCGTTTGGCGTGTTTCTGGGGAGCATGGCCATGGTGGCGTTCTTTTTCGGCGACCGGCTGCTGCACTGGTATGGGAGGCTCTGGTGAGAGTGCTGGCCAATCCGGTGCTATTGCGAGCGGTCACGGTGCTGGTGTGCGCGACATTCGCGTTTCTGGTGGGCCTGCTTTTTGTGCGCTCGTTGCGCAAGAGCATTACCAAGGAAGAAGATCTGGGAACAGAGGCGGCGCCCTCGTTGGAACAACTGCCGCTGCACATTTACAACACGGTGATCCAGCAATTGAAGCAGCAGAAGCATGAATTGCTGGTGCAGTCGCACGCCGAACAGCAACGGGCGCGAACCAGTGAAAGCTTCAGCCACGCGGTGCTGGCGAATCTTTCGTCGGGCGTGCTGGTGTTTGGAGCGAACGGACTGGTGAAGAGCGCGAATCCGGCGGCAAAGGCGATTCTGGGCTTCGCCGCGACGACGGGGATGAGCGCGGAGGATATTTTCCGCAACGCGACGGCTGGGGTGGGCGGATGGAGTGAAGACGCGGGAGAAATCGGCGGAACTCCGGCCCTGGTATCCGACGAGATCCATGCGGTGCTGCGCGACGGCAGTAAGCGGCGGCAACTCGAGTGCGAGTACGAGACGCCGGCGGGCGAGCAGCGATCGATCGCGATGACGGTTTCCGAGGTTCCGGCGCCGGATGGCGGCTTGCTGGGCGCCGCGTGCCTGATCAACGATGTGAGCGAACTAGAAGGCATCCGGCGACAACAGGAGTTGCAGGGCGAGATGTCGGCGGAAATGGCGCTGCAGCTGCGGACGTCGCTCGCGACAATTTCTGGCTACGCGCAACAGCTGGCACAAAATCGGGATCCCGGGCTGGCGCGGCAGATTGCGGAAGACATTGCGCACGAAGCGGCGCAGCTGGATCGAAGCATTGGCGGATTTCTGACCAGAAATTGCAACGCAGAGTCCGCGGGCAGTTTGGCAGATTGAGAATTTGGCAGAGAAGGAATGGTTCGCAGATTCCTGTAACAGGAGAAGGTGGAAGCTATGAAACGCATGGCCAAGAACGGAATAGGAATTGTGCTACTGCTGGGTCTGGCCGGAATGCCGGCCGGCGCGCAGAGCGCATCGAGCACGGGGCAATCCCTGGGCGATTATGCGCGGCAGATTCGCAAAGAACCCGACGCAAAAGCCAAACCAAAAGTTTTTGACAATGACAATCTGCCGAAGAGCGACAAGCTGTCGATCGTAGGCGCGCCGGCTGCGCCGCCGAGCGACAACTCCGACGAAGCCAAGCCGGAGGAAGCGGCGGCCGAAGGGACCAAGCCAGATGCGGATAAGGCAGCGGCCCAGGGCGCAACTAAAGCTCCGGACGAGGAAGCGGCGAGGCAGGCCGCGATCAAGCAGTGGACCGACAAGCTGACCGCGCAGCAGCAACAGATTGATCTGCTGGGACGGGAACTGAACGTGGTGCAGCGCGAATACCAGATCCGCGCCGCGGCCATGTACGCCGATGCGGGAAACCGTTTGCGCAACCAGGCTGATTGGGACAAGCAGGATGCACAGTACAAACAGCAGATTGCGGACAAGCAGAAATCGTTGGACGAAGCCAAGGAAAAACTTACCGACCTGCAGGATGAAGCCCACCGGGCGGGCATGCCGAACTCCGTGGTGGAGCAGTAAGGTTCAGTTCCAGCGGGTGGAAATTGGAAGCGCCGGATTTTCGTTCCGGCGTTTTTTTCATTGCGGGTGCGCATCGATCCTGGCTAGTTTCGACGCGCTGAACACCTTCCGCCAAGGGTTGAAATGTCTGTGTGAGCACTTGTACCGTCCCTTGCGGGACTCGATCATTCCTCCTCGCCGCACCCGGCACTTACGTGCCGGGCTATCACATACCGCCGCTACGCGGCTGTTTTAGCTCGCTTGCCTGCTGACCTGGCTCCGCAGCGTTTGAATCTGTTTTACGTGATGCAATCCGTGCAGCAGGTGGAACTTTCGCCACTGCGAAGTGGAGAATGGACCGAGGAAGGGATGGTCGAGGACCTTCACGCGCGCACCGAATTTCTCCTGAGAGCGAGCGATCACTTCATCCATTTCAGCGATCTTGGTGGCAATCTCTGAAGCAACTTGTTGTAAGGGCAGGCCGCGAGGCTGCGCGTTGGCAGGGGCCTTGCGTCCCGCAGGCAGGTAGCCGAATCGGAGTACGATCAGGGCCTGGGCGCGATTCTTCCAAGTCGGTTTGGCCGCCAGGGGCTGGCCTGCGGCGAGGACCCGGCCGAATCCTTTCGTCGTGCCGGTGTAAGTGAGATAGAGATGCTCGAGAATTTCGGCGGCACACCATTTCTGCTGAGGATGCCAGGCTAACTGCTCTGACGAGAGACCGTCGATGGCCGAGGCGATGGCGCGCTGCAGAGTGGCAAGATGAGGGTCCACGAGGGTTACTAACCTTTCTCGGCCTTTCAGTTAGAATGTAGCCGCTGAATGAAACACTCATCCAACGTTATATCAGGAAGGACGCCATGAGAATGGTTATCCCCGCCCATCGAGAGCCCGCGGCTGACAGAGTGGAGATGACGGGCACAGCTGATTCCCGCGACGGCCGACGTCATTACGGAAAATTGCGCGGAGTGCGTAGTTCGATTTTGCCTGCGGCCCTGGCCGCGGTGCTGCTGACGCTGCTGAGCGGCTGCTCTTCGGAATCGAACAAGCCAGCGGAACCGGAAACGCCGGAGAGGAAGGGACCGGAATTGGTCACGGCGCGATCCGCCTTTCAGCGGATGTACATTGCGGCGCGCGGCTGGAACGCGGATGCGGAGCCCTACCGGCTGGAGGCGGTGGCGACCAGCGACGGGAACGGTCATGACGGCAAGTGGGCAGTGTGGCGTGCCAGCTTCGCTTCGCCGGCGCAGCGTTCGGAGAAGTCCTACACCTGGTCGGGCAGCGCGGCGGATGGTGCGCCATCGCGCGGCATCAATCCGGGCACGGAGGACAGCTACAGCGCTTCGAACGCGTCGACGCAGGTGTTCGACATGGCGTTTCTGAAGATCGACTCGGACCAGGCGTTCGAGACCGCGCAGAAACATGGCGGCGACAAACTGCTGGAAAAGGCGGCGGACACGCCGGTCATCTACGTGTGCGACTGGAACCACAACACCAACGAACTGGTGTGGCACGTCATTTACGGGGCAAGCCGCGAGGGAGCCAAGTTGACAGTGTCGGTGAATGCGTCGACGGGGGAATTCATCCGGGTGGAGAAGTAGAGTGGGAGGCGAGCCGCGTTGCTGGCGGAGAACCTAGGCCTAGCGCTTCGCCTTTTCCGCGAGCTTGATGTGGTGGTCGATCTGGGAAAAGAAGTCGTGCAGGGCGCCCGCGAAGGCGATGGCTTTTTTCAGAGCGGGGCGCTCGCCGTGGGCAACGATATCCTGTGGGGAATACTGGAGACGAACCCGGTCCGTGGCACAGTGCGCGCTTAAAAGCTCGACGGTCGCAGCCGCGAGGTCGGCTTTGAGGCGGGGCACATCGATCTGCTTCCTGGTTCCAAACTGCATTTCTACTCCTTTGGTGATGAGGGACACAACGCAGGCAGGTCCCGCGATCCGCATGGGGAGGACTGCCACCAGGTGCGAACACGCGAGACCCAGCCTGCGAAGGTTACCGTTTTAGTGGTATGGATATAGTATACAGCGTTAACAATACACAGTACAAGTTACCAATTGGCCAAGCGTAAGAAAGGGAGGTACAGTGCCCCGGCATCCCGATCCTGAGCTGGAACAACGCATACTGGGCGCGGCCTCGCGGCTGTGGGCGCGAGGCGGAGAAAAATCACTCACCATGCGGGCGGTCGCCAAAGCGGCCGGGACGACCACGCCCACCGTCTACGAGCGCTATCGCGACCGTGGAGACATTCTGCGGGCCCTGCGGCTGAAGACGAGGAGTGAACTGTTCTCTGCCCTGAGCCGCACGCGGACGCTGCGCGAGGCGGTGCAGCGGCAACTGGAATTCGCGCTGGAGAACAGCTATGCGTATGAAGTGCTGTTTGACGGCGTGGGGCGTCCGCCTTCGCTGTACGAGCCGTGGCCGTCGTTCAATCTGATGCGGGAGCGGTTGGCGCGGCAGATCGGAGGCACACCGCGCGAGCACAACCGGCTCATCCTGGCGATCTGGTCGCTCATGCATGGAACCGCGATGCTGATCATCCGGGGAGGATTCGAAAGAGCGCTGCGCACGCAGGCGATGCATGCCTGCGTCGATACCGTGGACAGCCTTGTGCAGACCGCGGCCGAGAAGAAAGGAACGATCCACTCCGGGCCGAGGTGGCCAGCGACACTGATTCTGGGCGAGGGCGAACAAAGTCGCGTGAACGGAAAGCGGGAAAAGCCAAAACCGCGAGCGCGGAAGCTGCATCGTTGAACTCTTCGCAGCCCGCGAGTTGCGCGGGTAAAAAAGCGGGAAGCGGAGACCCGAGCTGATCATCTGGTGGCAACTCAGCTTCAAAGGCCGATCTTCTTTCTCTTGTGTTCCCTGCTGACTGGGCGGAATTCCTGGCGGCTTCGGCGGAAATCAAAAGCTTAACCGCAGAGGTCGCTGAGGATTTCGCTGAGATCGCTGAGAAAAACTGTGGGCTTGGGCAAACCGAACCACTGGCCATCATTTTCCCGCTTGACACACTCTGGCGATCATTTTGCCGGCTTGACGCTGGCGGAAGGGCCTTTCAGGCGGTCGATGGCTTTCCGGGCATCTTCGGCCTTCGAGCCATGCGGCAGGATTTTGAGATAGCTTTCGAATTCCGCGATCGCTTCGTCGGGGCGATCCATTTTTTCGAGGCAGATGGCTAAGCGGTAGGTGGCAATGGCGTCATCGTCTTTGTAGAGTAAGGCCTCGCGGTAACGGTCTTCGGCAGCGCGGTAATTTTTCCGCTTAAAATAAAAGTCGCCAACCTCAATATCTTTGGCAGCCCGGTGCGGGTCCCAGGGATGGACTTCGCCAACGTCCCCACTCGACCCTTCATCCTTTAAAACGTCAGAGCTGTGAGGATGCCCCTTGGCATCGTCAGGCGGAGGGCTCAGATCGATCTGCGTGTCTTTGCTGGAACTCTCGCCGGGGCCGTCATCGAGTGAATCGGCGTTGACGCTGTCGGAGCGCGGAGGGGCGAGGTTGGCATTCGGCTGCGATTTCGCGGGGGGAGCGGCGGAATCCGGCGTTTGCGAATTCGATGGAGCGGGCGCGGAAGGATTTGAATTCGAACTCTGTGCCCAGAGGCCAATACTCCAGCCTAGAAGCATGAGGCAAAGCAAACTGCGCATACGCTTATTTTACCGTCATCCGTGCATGCTGCGGAATGCCGCGAGGCAACGACGCGCGGTCTCCTGCTCAGAGAAACGGCTGCCCTCCTGTTCAACCAGATAAAACTCGACGCCTCCGCCATTTTCCGCGGCACGGAAGATCGCTTTCCAATCGGCCTTCCCTTCTCCGAAGAGCGCCTTGTAGCCCACGGCGGGATCGGGAGACCAGTCTTTACAATGGATGGAGCGAATGCGCCCCGGGTTGGCCTGAATCCAGGCGACGGGATCGGCGCCGGCTTCGAGGCAGGTACCGACATCCAGTTGCAACAGGACGGAGGGATGTGTATTCGCGGCAAGGATGTCCATAGGACGTTTGCCGGCGATGGGTTTCCACTCGGCATCGTGGTTGTGATAGCCGACTTTGAGTCCTGAGGGTTGCAGCTTGTCGGAGGCGGCGTTCAATTTTTCGGCGAGCGCTTTCCAGCCGTCGAGATCGGGCTTGGGATCGCTCCAGGCCAAGACCAAATATTTCGCGCCCAGAATCTGGTTCAGATCGCGCGCGCGGTCGATCTTGGCGGGGCCGAAGAAATCTTCGTTATTGTGCGTGGAGTAGCAGCGGATGCCGAGATCGTCGAGCAGCGTGCGCATGCTCTTGGCCTGCGCATCGGACCAATCGAAATACGGCGCATAGAATTCGACAGCCTGATAGCCCATCTGCGCCACGGCGCGGACGGTGCCCTCGGGATCCTTCTGAAGATCGTCGCGCACGGAATACAGTTCGAGGCCGACCGGAATGGAAGCGGAAGACGCGGCCCAGGCAAGGCCACGAAAAGCCCAAGGCAACGCCGCTGACATGGCAAGGAAAGCACGCCGGGAAAAATTGGAATAGGACATGGCTGCCATATTACGCCTGATGGCAAGAGGCGAGCAGTGAGCGACAGGGCAAGTGGTGGTGCAGTTTGAGAAGATTTGTATCAGGGCATCGCTTCAGCGATGCCGCAATATCGAGAAATACGAGCGGCTTCAGGCGCTGGGGGTTAGGCCACGCTGGCAGCGGCTAAAGCTGGTCATTTGCTCGCGCTCGCACTTTGGCACGCCTGAAGGGGTGCCCTGATACAAATCTTTTCAAACCGCACCACTACCACGCGGCGAGTGGGCTGCGCGCGGAGAGAGTATTATGCACATGAAACCGCATAAGAACGGAGTTGAGTAATGCCTGACACCATCGACTGGCCGCCGCCGCGGGTAGGGCGTCCGGGCCGTCGCCGCCGCTTCCTTCTCATTCTGGTGGCGCTGGCCGTCCTATTCTTCGGAGGGCGGGCCGCGTTGTCGTATTACGTGGACGTGCTGTGGTTCAAGTCGCTCGGCTACGCGGATGTCTTCTTCCGGACGCTGAGCCTGCAGTGGGAAGTCTTCGCGGGGTTTGCAGCGGCTACATTTCTCATCCTATACGGATCGTTTCTGGCGCTGAAGCGAGCCCATCTTCCCGACTTGCCGGAAGGGCACACGATTCTGATTGGCGGACAGCCGCTGAAGCTGCCCGTGGAGCCTGTTTTGCGTCTGATCGCGCTGGCCGTATCGCTAGCGATTGCCCTGGCCACGGGCGCAGCAATGAGCGCGCAGTGGCCAACGCTCGCGCTGTATTGGTACGCACCACCTTCATCCGGCGGCGTTGTCGATCCGATCTTTGGCCGACCGCTGAACTTCTTTCTGTTCACCTTGCCGGCGTGGCAGATCATCCTAGGCTGGCTGCTGACCCTGGCGGTGATGATTTGTGCTCTGGCCGCGTTCTTCGTGCTGATCACCGGGGGAGCGCGCGCGATTACCGGGAAGCTGAGCCGGCACGTGGCATTGCCGTGGCGCGGGCTCTCGATCTCGTTTGCATTTCTTTTGCTGATCTTCGCCATGAACGCTTATATCAGCCGGTTCGAGCGCTTGCTGGAAGATCATACGATCTTCGGCGGTGTGACCTACACCGACGCGCACGTGATCCTGACCGGGATGCTCGTGGTGTGCGTCGCGCTGGTAGTTGGGGCAGGAATCGCGTTGGCCAATGTGCGGGTGCAGCGCGGGCGCTGGCTGGTGATTGCGGTGATTCCGGCGGCGGTGTGTTATGTGGCGCTGCAGATAGTGGCGTGGTACGTCAGCAGCTTCATCGTCAAGCCGAACGAACTGGTGCGCGAGAAACCTTACATCGTCTTTAACACGGCGATGACGCGGCAGGCTTACGGATTGAACGCGGTGTCGCAGCGCGAGTTTCCGGCTGAAACCACGGTGGAGGCGGCCGATCCCGCGAATAATCAGGCTACGCTGCAGAATATACGGCTGTGGGACTGGCGCGCGCTGCAGGACACGCTGCGCCAGATTCAGGAGATCCGAACATATTACGATTTCCCCGATATCGATATCGATCGATATGACATTGATGGGACGACCCGCGAGGTCATGCTGGCGGCGCGCGAGTTGAACGTGGACAAGTTGCCGGAGAGCAGCCAGAACTGGATCAACGAGAAGCTGATCTACACCCACGGCTACGGGGTAACGATGAATCCAGTGAATGGGTTCACGCCGGAAGGCTTGCCGAATCTGATTCTGAGCAACATGCCGGTGCAGAGCACGGTGAGCAGCCTGAAGGTAACGCGTCCGGAAATTTATTTTGGCGAGCTGACCAATACCGACGTTTACGTAAAGACGCGGCAGCAGGAATTCAACTATCCGCAAGGCCAGACCAACAATCTGAATTCGTACGAGGGTACGGGCGGGATCGTGATTGACGGATTTCTGCGCCGCCTGATCATCGCCTTTGACCGCGACGACCTGGGAAAACTGCCGTTCAGCGACGACGTGAACGCGAACAGCCGGTTACTGATGCGGCGCAACATCCGCGATCGTGTGGCGGCGCTGGCGCCATTCCTTACGTTCGATCCCGATCCCTATATCGTGCTGGGAGAGGATGGGCGGCTGTCGTGGATCATGGACGGGTTCACCGTGTCGGACAGCTATCCTTACTCGACGCATTATCAGCTGGGCAACAGTTCCATCAACTACATGCGCAACAGCGTGAAGGCGGTGATTGACGCCTACAACGGCACGACCACGTTTTACGTGTTCGATGCGGAGGATCCGATCATTGCGGCGTACCGGCAGATTTTTCCCAGCCTGTTCAAAGATGCGTCGCAGATGCCGGCCGGGCTGCGCAAGCATGTGCGCTATCCGGAGCTGTTGCTCAAGCTGCAGGCGGAAGTCTACGGTCTGTATCACATGACGGATGCCGAAGCGTTCTACAACCGCGAGGATTTGTGGACGGTGGCGAGCGAAGTCGGCATGAGCGACTCAGGCGAGCAGCGGACACAAGAGATGCAGCCGAATTTTGTGCTGATGAAATTGCCGGGAGAAAGCGGTGAGGAGTTCGTGGAGATTCTGCCCTTCACGCCGGCCAACCGGAACAACCTGATTGGATGGATCGCCGGGCGCAGCGACGGCGAACATTATGGGACGTCGGTGGTCTACAACTTTCCGAAGACGAAACTGGTGGATGGGCCGCTGCAGATCGAGGCGCGCATCGATCAGAATGCGCAGCTTTCCGGACAATTGACGCTGTGGAACCAGCAAGGGTCGCACGTGAGACGCGGGGCACTGCTGGTGATTCCGACGGGAAAAGCGCTGTTGTATGCGGAACCGATCTATCTGCAGGCAGAGCGGAGTCCGATGCCGGAGTTGCGGCTGGTGGTGCTGGCGCTGCAGGATCGGCTGGCGTACGGGCCGACGTTCGAGACGGCGCTGGCGTCGCTGTTTGGCGGAGCGGTTTCTTCATTGACGGCGACGACGAGTGGCGCGGCGCCGGCCGCGGAATCGAAGGGCGGGGCGGCGGCAGGGACAGTGCAGCCGGCGGCGGATCTCAACACGCTCATCGAAGAGGCGGCCAAAGATCTCGCCGACTACCAGCGCTTGACTGCCGAGGGCAAGCTCGGCGAAGCGGGTCAGAAGTTGGAAGAGTTGAAGCGCGTGCTGGAGAAGCTGAATGGGCGGAAGAAGTGAGAGCAGCGGCCTGGAGACGGAAGGCGGCAGAACTCCGTGCCTTTGCTGGCGGTGGTTTCGCTGTAGGGATTCTTCGACTGCGCGTCCGTTCGCTTCGCGGACGGACGCTTCGCTCAGAATGACAATTCGGGCCAGCCGAGGGTACTGAGGCTTAGGCGCTACGCCGCGGGATTGCCCTCCACAGTCTGGTACGCAGACCGGGGCGCTTCGCTCAGTAAAATCCTGCAGCATTTCTGGGCGATGCCATGTCACTTTCGTGGCATTTGTAACTGTTGCGTGGGGATGTAGATTCTTTTTCGAGAAGTCGTTTTGAACGTTTGGCGGCTCTTGAGGCGGGACCTCTTCGGGGGAGGAGGGTCCCGCTTCTTTTTATGTATGCCGACGATCGAGCAAAACCGGGTGCACTCTGAAGGTCGAAAATTCCCCGTCCCAACTCGATAAAACTAACACTTCGTAGGTCTACCAACTGATTTCGAGTGCCGTTTCCCGGTACATTCGTGCCGCCTCTTCGTCCTTAGGTGTTGGGATGATGAAAAGCCTTAGGCGGGAGGCCGTGTTTATCGCAGTGGCGATCGTATTCTGCTATTTGCGACACCCGTCTTTGGATATGGGGTAGGGAAAGTTCTGGGAAGCGTGTTGCGGTGAAGGCGCTGGCATGGCGCAGCGCCTGTGCTAGATCTTCTTTCGCCCCTTACCGGGCTTGTCCCTTTGTGCCGTTGTTACCCACGGCTTGCGCCCCTTCGGCTTCGCTCAGGGCAGGTCGTCTGTCATGCTGAGCGGAACTGTGAGATCGCATAGCGATCTCACGGTGGAGTCGAAGCATCCCTACCGCGGGAGCGAACTCCGGGTAGGGATGCTTCGACTGCGAAGGAGTAGCGCTCTTCGCGCTACTCCTTCTCCGCTCAGCATGACAAATCAGAGGAGTTGACTTGGATTTACGACCGGCGGTGATTTCGTCGGCGTTGGCCTGGATTCAGTAAAAAAAGCAGGCCGCTCAGGGGGAGGCTTTGAGCGGCCTGGTTGGCGAAGTCCTCCGGGGAGGAGGGAAAACTTTGTTTACATCGACGGGTTCTGGCCCGTTGCCGGCGCGTGCTGGGTGGTGTCGCCCACGGTGTTGGTCATGAGGCGAACATCCACGCGGCGGTTGTCGGCGCGTCCCGCAGAAGTCTTGTTGGACTCGACGGGCTTGTCCTTGCCCAGACCGATCACATAGATCTTGTGCGCAGGCACGTTGTACTTGGTCGCGAGGTACTGGATGACAGAGTTGGCGCGGCGCTGGCTCAGATCATAGTTGTAGTCGGCCGGTCCAACCGAGTCGGTTCCGCCTTCGAGAGCGATGATGTATCCCTTGGTCGAGGCGATGCTGGAGGCGAGCTGATCGAGGGCGGCCTGCGCCTTCGAGGTCAGGTTGTCCTTATTGAAGCCGAACTTCACCGAGGTCTCGGCGACGGCATGATAGTTGTCGAGGTTGGCGACGGTGTTGGTCAGCACGCTGACGCGGCCATTGGCGGCGTCGGCGGTCTGTTGCGCCTGCGCAGCGTTCTGGCTGGCGGTTGCCGTTTTCTGTTCGACCTCGGCGGTCTTGGCGTTCACGGCCTGGATGCCGGCTTGAGCGCGGGCGTCGACGTCCTTAATATCGCGGGTGTTCTTGGCGGTGAGGTCATCGAGTTCGTTGGTCTTGTTGATGAGGGGAGTGGTCTGCTGCTTGACATAATTCTTGCTGGCGCAACCTACGGTGGCGGCCATGCTGGCTGCCAGACAAATCACTAACGAAGTGCGGTTCATAGGGTTCAGGCTCCTTGATTCCATCTTGATATTGCGCGTCTGGGTTGTCCCGCGCGCTGCATTTGCGAACTTCAGGCCCTGGGAATGACTAACCAGTGTACTAGTCCCGTTCTGTACTTGTGCACGGGGAATGCCAGTTCTCGGAATTCCGCGTGGCTAGAATAAGTATATACGTTTTCAGCAATTTGCGCGGCATTTGCCGGGGATCGAATACTTCACCCGTCACTTTAGATGACGCAAAGGGATCACCCGGAAGGGAAATTTTATACGGTCGGGGATTGGTCAGTCGTATCTTGACGGATGATTTGCTCTGCTAGTGGGTGCGAGGCCAAGATGGCCTCGCGACAGCCGGCAGGATGCCGGCGCTACGGTTGCGCGCTTCCAGACATCTGTGATGGGGCGGCGGCGTGGCGTTGGCTGTCAGCGGTTTCCATCCAATAGAATAGTTCCATCCCTTCACAGGCGAACGAACGCGTCCGCGGTACATGTATGGACTTGCTCGCAAAAATCCGCACCATTCCCACCGAGCCCGGCGTGTATCTGTACAAGAACGCCGAGGGCGAGGTCATTTATGTGGGGAAGGCGAAAAACCTGCGGAGCCGCGTGGCCAGCTACTTCCACGAAGGGCGCTGGGAGGATGCGAAGACCGGAACGCTGGTGCGCGAGGCGGTCGATGTCGAATACATCGTGGTGGGCAATAACAAGGAAGCGCTGGCGCTGGAAAATAATCTGATCAAGCAGCGCAAGCCGCGGTTCAACATCCTGCTGCGGGATGACAAGACTTATCCGTATGTGAAGCTGACGCTGGGAGAGCGCTGGCCGCGCGTGTACGTCACGCGGCGGCTGCGCAAGGACGGCAGCGCCTATTACGGGCCGTACTTCCCTGCTAATCTGGCGTACCGCATCTTGGACCTGATCCACCGGAATTTTCTGATTCCGTCGTGCAAGGTGGATCTGACGAGATTTCATCCGCGGCCTTGCCTGCAGTATTACATCAAGCGGTGCCTGGGACCGTGTGTACAGGCGTTGACGACGCCGGAGGTTTATCAGGAGGCGGTGCACGACGTAAAAATGTTTCTGGAAGGGCGGCCGACGGATCTGGCGCGGTCGCTGCGCAGCCGCATGGAGCAGGCCGCCGCGGAGCAGGAGTACGAGCGGGCGGCACGGTATCGCGACCTGATTTCAACGGTGGAGCAGTTGCAGGAGCGGCAGCGCATTGCGGCCGCGGAAGGCGACGACGCGGATGTATTCGGGTACCACTACGAGAACGGCATGCTGGCGGTGAATTTGTTTCACATGCGCGGCGGCAAGATGGTGGACCGGCGGGAGTTCTTCTGGGAAGATTTGCCGGAGTTCGGAGTGAGTGAACCTGCCTGGACGAACTCTTCGCCTTGTCATCCGGAGCGAAGCGAAGGACCTATGCAATCTGCAGGCGGCATCAATGCCGCCGGCGAGTCCATAGGTCCTTCGGACCGCAAAGAACGCGGTCCTCAGGATGACAATTCAAGTGGCAGAGACTTTCATCCCGGGGAGTTTTTTTCGGCGCTGCTGAAGCAGCTTTACATTGGGCAGCCTTATGTTCCACGGAATCTGTATGTGCCGGTTGCTTTTGAAGATTGCGCGGAGCTCGAGGATCTGCTCTCCGAGCAAAGCACGGGCGAGAGCCCCTTCGACTCTCGCTCTGGGCGGGTCCGCGCCACACGAGTGCATATTCTCGTGCCGCAGCGCGGTGACAAGCGTTCGCTGATCGATTTGGCCGGGAACAATGCCAAGCAGTCGTACGACCAGCGCTTCCGCGTCCTGAAACCGAATGCGCGGAAGATTCAGGAAGAATTGCAGGAAGTGATGAGTCTGCCGGATTTGCCGAAGCGTATCGAGTGCTTCGACATCTCGCACATTCAGGGCGCGGAGACCGTGGCGTCGATGGTGGTGTGGGAAGACGGGAAGATGAAGAAATCGGACTACCGCAAATTCATCATCCGCACGGTGGAGGGAGTGGACGATTTTGCGTCGATGCGGGAGGTGGTGACGCGGCGCTACCAGCGCGTGCAGGAAGAACAGAAGGCGATGCCCAGCCTGGTGCTGATCGACGGTGGCCTGGGACAGTTGCACGCCGCCGCCGAGGCGCTGGAGAAACTGGAAATCATCAACCAGCCGCTGGCCGCGATCGCCAAGCGCGAAGAGATTTTGTACGTGTACGGGCAGGAGAAGGATCCGATTGCACTCGACCATCATTCGCCGGTGCTGCACTTGATTCAGATGATTCGCGATGAGGCGCACCGGTTCGCCGTGACGTTTCATCGCAAGCGGCGGCAGATGCGCGACCGGGCAACGGAACTGCTGGAAATTCCTGGAGTGGGGGCGAGCACCAGCCGGCGACTGCTGGAACATTTCGGGAGCGTGCAGGCGGTGAAACAGGCAGACGCTGCGGCTTTGTCGGCGGTGGTGACGCGAGTGCAGGCTGAGGCGATTCGGAATCACTTTCAGAAGTGAACACCAGATTACTCGTAGGGATCCTTCGACTGCGTCGTCGTCCGTTTCACGGACGACGACTTCGCTCAGGATGACAGTGAGCGTTAGAGATCATGGCAGGCAAGACGGAAAAACATATCATCAGCGCGTCAGCGATTATTCCGGCGCGGCGCGGGCGCGTGTATTCGTTGCTGGCCAATTATCGCGATGGGCATCCGAGGATTCTTCCCAAGCAATTCAGCGGGCTGGTCGTGGAAGAGGGTGGAATTGGCAGCGGCACCGTAATTCGATTTCAGATGACGCTGTTGGGGAAGAAACAGAATTTTCGCGCCGCCGTCACTGAACCGGAACCGGGACGCACGCTGGTCGAAACCTACCTTGATCCGGCGGGGACGATTACGACATTTACCGTCGAGGCGGGCAGCGCTCCTGCGGATTCGAAGGTGACCATTTCTACGGAACTGCCGGTCAGAAGCGGGATTCAGGGATCGATTGAAAAGATGTTTGCGACTCTGCTGCTGCGGCCGATTTACAAGAAAGAGTTGGAAAATCTGGCGCGGGTGGCGACCGGACCGTTTGGGTTCTGATTTGTGCCGGTTCGCTGGCAAGGAAAAGCTTGAACCGCAGAGAGCGCTGAGGATTCGCGGAGATCGCTGAGATAGCCCAAGGTTGCGGGCAAATCGAGCCACTTCCCTTTTGATAGCTGGTCATATTGACAGTGATCTTCTTCAGGCAACCTTTCGGTTCGCGAGGATAGCCGTTTCTTGCTACATTGTTGTGTCGCCGCGGGTGCGGCTAACGCGCGCCGCATCGTAACGACCATCGAAGACACCTATGAAGCTTCGCCAGTGGATCATCGCGATCGTCCTGCTGCTGCTGAGCACTGCGGCCATTGTGGGTCTGGTATGGACGCGGAGCGAACCCAGCACAGAAGCATCGTCGGCGGACGGCAACAAGCCTCAGGGACGGAAGCCGGTGGCGGCGCGACGCGCGCTGGTCGACCAGCGTCCCTTGCTTACCGCCGAGCGCATGGCGACGATGGCCGGCACGCCCGAAGAACAGGCCCAGGCGCACGAGGCGGAGAAAGTCGGAGATCACGAAGTCGATCTCGCCTTTTTTGATGCGCTGCGCATGGCCCAACAGGCTCCTCCGCCGCTCTCGCCGGAGGCCAAGCAGATCGCCAACCGTAAAGCCAAGGCGCAGCAGGCGCTGAAAGACGACCAGGACAACATCGCGCTACTTACCAAACGGTTGGCCGCCGCGCCCGAGTCGCAAAAAGATAATTTGCAGGATCAGATCAACGTCGCCAAGGCGCAGATGGACCTGGACCAGGACGAGTTCGACGACGCGAGCGAAGACCTGGAGCAGGCCGGCGGCGATTTGCAATCGAAGATCAAACGCCTGCAGGAGCAGCACGCAGCGGCCGATCACAATCCGCCGCAGGTAGGATCGGCAGTCAATCCCCACGAGCAGGATTATCAGGCGCACACGTGGCTGAGCGTGTTCCGCGCGTGGCAGGCGCTGCGCGAGAAAAAGGCCTTGTTGGAGGAAGCCCGTCAGGAAGCGCTCGACAAGGCTACGTATCTGACGAAGAGGCGCAATGAAGTCGCGGCGCAGGTAGAGAAGGACAAGGAAAACCGTGACGCCGCCAAGAGTCAGGCGCAGGGATTTTCGAAAGGCAGCACGGCCAAGAGCCGTGAGGACTCCAAGGCGGCGGCGGAAGCCGCTCTGAGCTCGCTACGGCAATACACCATCGATCAAAAGAATCTGGCCGACCGCGGTCGCCGGCTGCAGGACGAGCAGGATCTCAGCGAAATTTATGCGAATTGGATCGGACTGGTGGAGGTGCGCGAGCGCGCGGCGCTGCACAATCTGATCGAGGGCATTTTCTGGATTCTGCTGGTGCTGTTGATGGTCTACGCCGCAGATCGCCTTATCGAGCATCTGTTCGTCGGAATCAGCGCGGAGAACAAGCGGATCGATACTCTGCGAGCGGTGGCCAAAGTTGCGGCGCAGCTGGTGGGCCTGGTGGCGATCGTATTCATCGTGCTGGGCATGCCGACGCAAATCACGACGGTGCTCGGACTGGCCGGCGCAGGCCTGACCGTGGCCATGAAAGATTTCATCGTGGCCTTCTTCGGATGGTTCGTGCTGATGGGGCGCAACGGCATCCGCGTGGGCGACTGGGTGGAGATCAACGGCGTGGGGGGCGAAGTCGTCGAGATCGGGCTGCTGAAAACGGTCCTGCTCGAGACCGGCAACTGGACCGACTCGAGCCATCCCACGGGGCGGCGCGTATCGTTTGTGAACAGCTTCGCCGTGGAAGGACATTATTTCAACTTCACAACGTCGGGCCAGTGGATGTGGGACGAACTGCAAGTGCTGATTCCGGCGGGACAGGACCCGTATCCGATCGTTGCCGGGGTGCAGAAGATTGTGGAAGCAGAAACCGCGACCAATGCGGGGAAAGCGGAGGCCGAGTGGCAAGAGGCGACGACGCGCTACCACGCCAAGGCGCTGTCGGCCGTGCCCGCCATCAATGTGGTCCCGACGGCGGCCGGCATTGAGATCCACGTACGCTACATAACGCGGGCGTACGAACGGCACGAGTCGCGCAAACGCCTGTACGAGGCTGTGGTGCAGTTGATGCATGGAAAGCATGAGATGGTGAAGGCGTAAGTTCTGGTCTGCATTCTGAATTTGCTGCTGGTGATGGTTTCGTCAGAGGTCCTCTTGCAAGATCAAAACAAGACGAATGGTATGGGCACGCTCATCGTCACCGGGGCCAGTCGTGGAATTGGCGCGGCTGTGGCGAGACTAGCCGGTGGGCGCGGATATGCTGTTGCGGTCAACTTTTGCAGCGGGAAGGCCGAGGCGGAGAAGATCGCCGACGAAATTCGGTCGAGCGGGGGACGGGCGCTGGCGATCCATGCCGACATCGCACACGAAGAGCAGATCGTACAGATGTTTGAAACCGCGGAACGGGAACTTGGACCGATCTGCGGCTTAGTGAACAATGCGGGCGTTACCGGCGGATTTGCCCGCGTAGAGAACGTCACAGCCGCCGCCATCGAAAGGACCTTGGCGGTGAATGTCACAGGAGCAATGCTGTGCGCACGGGAAGCGGTGCGGCGGATGTCGACGCGGCGTGGACGTGCGGGCGGAGCGATCGTGAATATCTCATCCCGCGCTGCACACACCGGATCCGCCGGCGAGTGGGTGCACTATGCTGCGTCCAAAGGCGCGATTGACAGCTTCACGATCGGACTGGCTCGGGAAGTGGCGACCGAAGGGATCCGCGTGAATGCGGTGGCGCCGGGACTCACCGACACGGAACTGCACGCGGCCAACGGTGAGCCGGGACGGCTGCAGCGGCTGATGCCCAGCATTCCCATGCAACGAGCGGGACTGCCGCAGGAGATTGCGGAAGGCGTGTTGTGGTTGTTGTCTCCGGCGGCGTCATATGTGACGGGCGCGATTTTGGAGATTGGCGGGGGTAGGTAGCTCGCGGCTCTCAGCTTTCAGCTCTCTGCTTGCAGTAAGTCTTTCCGCAAATAGCTTTTGATTTCCCCCGGCAGACGCGAGGCATGCAGGATGTCGCGCAGTTGCGCTGGTGGGAGGTGCCGCGCGAATTCCAGAGCCTTCGCCAACGGAGTGTGCTGGTTTCGGAGCAGAGCTACGCGGATCTCCGGGCGCACCGACCACTTCGCGTGATGACACACGGCGCCGACCAAGGCCGCCGTCGCGTTGCTTCGCTGCAAGGCTTTCACGACCGCCGATTCGGTGAGGCGGGGATTGTCGAGCGCGGCCTGCCACACGGGATTTTCTTTGTCGAGCAGCAGCGCGCCTGCGACCAATTCCGAAGAGCGCCGGGCGAGCGAGATGCGTTCGCCCAGGGTAATGGAGGTCAGGCGGGAGAGTAGCAGTTCGTCGGCGACGCGACGCAAATCGGCAGCAGCAGCCGGCATCAGCGCGAAGCGCATGAGCTCGAAGGTATACAACTCGCGGATCAGGCGAAGCGCGACCCGGCGCGGCGTCCGCGGATGAGACGCCAGCGCCAAGCGCACTTTGCGGGACTTCATGAGCGCGGAATTGCGGCTGATCTGCTCGACGGTATCGGGGGAAAGATCGCGGTCGGCCAGTTGAGAGAGTGCCAAATCTTCGGTGAGTGGCGCGCCGGACTCCAGCTTCTCTACCTCGGAAGAAGTCGCTCCGGCTGGCGATCCAGATTCCCGAGCATCATCGATTTGAATATCGTCTGGCATACGATTGCGCGGCCGGGCTCGCGCCCGGCGGACAGCCCCCTTCGGCAAGCTCAGGGCAGGCTAAGGCGGCTGTCCCCGCATAAATCTCAACTGCGGCTTACGGCGGCTCTGCGCGCCATGCGCAGCGCGCCTTCCACCGGATCGACAACAGTCGGATTTACCGCGGCACGAGAGTCGAGCCGGCGAAGTTCATTGTAAAAAACCTCGCGCACCCCGGGAGCATGACGAAAGACGCCTCCCGTCATGGCCACGGGAACAGCGGTGGTGTGGTCTTTGGCAAACAGGCGGCCGATTACCACAAGCGCAATTGCGGAGAGTTCCCTGCCCGCAGCGGTGAGAACCTGGGCAGCAACATCATCGGCGCTGGCAAATACGGCGGGAGAGAGCGCGGCGAAATCCGGAGGTGGAACGGAATTAGCCGCGCGTGCCAAGTCGCCGAGGGAACTAACTCCCCAGGCCTTGAAAAGCGCCTTTGCGAGCGGCGTCTCGGAAATGCCGTCGATGCGGTCGCTGGCCCGCAGAAGCAAGTTCACGGCGGAGCGTCCAATCCAGTGGGCCGAACCTTCGTCGCCGATGGCGAATCCCCAGCCTCCCGCGCGGACCGTTCTTCCCTGCTGGTCGCGGCCGTAGGCGATGGAGCCGGTGCCGGCGATGACCATGACGCCCGGGCCGGTATCGAAGGCGGCTTCCAGGGCGATTTGCATATCGCCGACGACGTCAATCGGGCTCGGCAGAATTTCGGAAAGACAGTCGCGGAAGACGGCAGCCAGTTCGGGATGAGCCGCGCCCGATCCCCCTACACAGGTGGCGGCAACCTGCTGCGGCGTGATGCCGACAGCGGCACATGCCTGTTGAACCGCTTGCAGCAGGGATTCGCGGGCCTGGGATTCGCCGACCCGAACGATGTTGCTCGGGCCCGAGGCGGCGGTGGCGAGAAGATGAACTTCGTCTCCCACGGCGCACGTCGTCTTCGTTCCTCCACCGTCAATGCCGAGATAGTAGGGCACGGGTTAGTTCTAACACAAAGGCAGTTGCCAGTTGCCAGTTCTCAATGGCCAGCTCTGGGTTCTCAGTTCTCAGTTGCTAGGGGTCGATGTTTGGATCCTTAAATTGTCCGGCCGCGTGTCTAGAGTCTCACTCGCGGGAACGGGCGATTGCTTCGATAATGGGAGTTTCGCATCCGCATAACGCATGGGCCTGAACAAAGTTGATTTTTCGATCATCGCGCTGTACCTGGCCGGGATCACGTTGTTTGGCTTGCGCTTTCGCAAGAAGCAGCGAACGCTGCGCGATTATTTTCTGGCCGGGCGCGAGATTCCGTGGTGGGCGATCGCGCTGTCGATTGTCGCGGCCGAGACCAGCACGCTGACGATCATCAGCATCCCCGGACTGGCTTACGACACCAACCTCACGTTTCTGCAGGTGGTGATGGGATATGTCGTGGGGCGCATTGTCATCAGCTTCCTGCTTCTGCCGCACTACTTTCGGGGAGATCTGTATACCGCCTACGAACTGATTGAACGCCGCTTCGGGCGGGGGCTGCGGTCGGTGACGGCCGGTTTATTTCTGCTGACGCGGGCGGCGGCTGAAGGAGTGCGCGTCTATGCGGTTTCGATTGTCGTGTCGATCGCACTGGGCACCGGACAGATTGCGTCCATCGCGATCATCACTGCATTGACGCTCATCTATACGTTTGAAGGCGGACTGGCGGCCGTGATCTGGACCGACGTGGTGCAGACCGTTATTTATGTCGGCGGCACGCTGGTGGGACTAGTGACGATTGTCCATCTCGTGCCCGGCGGTTGGGCTGCGATTCATTCTGCGGCGGCGAGCGCGGGTAAATTCCAGATTTTCGATTTCACCGCCAGGCTTTCGGTTCCTTACACGTTCTGGGCGGGAGTCATCGGAGGAACGTTTCTCACCACGGCTAGCCATGGCACGGATCAGTTGATCGTGCAGCGCCTGCTGGCGGCCCGCGGACAAAGGCAATCGGTGACAGCGCTGCTGTCGAGCGGGGTAGCGATCCTGTTTCAGTTCGCACTGTTCCTGATGGTGGGTGTGATGCTCTGGGCGTACTACCGCGTGCCGTCCGCGGCGTTTGGCAGGCCGGACCGGATCTATCCGACGTTCATTGTGTCGCACATGCCGCATGGAATCTCCGGGTTGCTGATTGCGGCGATCCTGGCGGCGGCCATGTCGAATCTGAGCGCGGCGCTGAATTCGCTTTCGTCGAGCGCCATCATGGATTTCTATGCGCAGCTGCGGCCGCAATCGGAGGAGAAAACGAAGATGCGTCTTTCCCGACTGGCCACACTGGGGTGGGCGCTGGTGCTGTTCGCGCTGGCGGTGATCGCGTTGCATAAAGTGGGACGTGTGGTGGAGGTCGGACTGCAGATCGCCTCGGTTGCCTACGGCGCTCTGCTCGGCGCGTTCCTGCTCGGCACCCTGACCCGGCGGGCGAATCAATTGGGCGCCATGATTGGAATGGTCTGCGGATTCGGAATCGAGTTGTATCTGTGGCTTGGGACGTCGGTTCCGTGGACCTGGTGGGTTATGATTGGAACCTCTGTCACCTTCGCCGTGGGATGGATCTGCAGCGCTCTCTTCGCTTCCAGATCCAAAGCCTTAACCGCTGAGATCGCTGAGAACGGCCGCGGAGAACGCTGAGAAGAGCTAATCCCCTGCGCCGGTGATGATTTGTTGCGATCTCTGCGATTTTTCTCAGCGATCTCTGCGGCCTTCTCTGCGATTTCAGCGGTAGATGCTTTCCTCGTCCAGCGTAACGTCCCAAGCCACGTCGTGATAGTTGTTCACCATCCGCTTAATCCCGTCCTTGAGCATAAGAACATGAAAGTTGATGAGGAGTCCGACCCGCAGATCTAAGAGCCGGAGATAGGAAAGAAGCTGCGCCTGATCCACGGGATGAATCGCCTCTTTGCACTTGATCTCAACTACCACTTCGCGCTCGATGACCAGATCAGCTCGAAATCCGCATTCGAGTTTGACCGTGTTGTACACAAGCGGGACCGCCTTCTGGCGCTGCACCTGAAGTCCAACCTGCTCGAGTTCATAGGCCAGGCAGGCTTCGTAGGCGGACTCGAGAAGTCCTGGGCCTAGTTTGCGATGAATTTTGATGGCGGCTTGGATGATTCGCCCCGTAGTGTGTGGGTCAGACATTCCGCACCTCTGGACACACTCTAAGGCGTGGATCGGCGCTGGAAGATCCAAGCACGAAATAAATGGGAGAACATTCCCGAAACGAAACCAAGCATTTTTACCGCTGAGATCGCTGAGAACTGCCGCGGAGAACGCAGAGACCACCACGGAAATAAGAATTCGCATTTCTCAGCGTTCTCGGCGATGTTTCTCTGCGAGCTCTGCGGTTAAACGGTCTGAGTTCTGACACGGGGAAGCAGGTGGTTGATTGGTTTCTGCCTGCGATTTCAGGCGGAACTAAGGTTGTTCGCCGGTTCGCTCCGCGATTATCCCTCGACCTCGCCAGTTTCGGCGGTCTTTCGTCCGCTGGCTTGGGCACGATCTGCGGAGATGCCCATCTGGCGCCCGTTTTGAACCGGTTTCCCATAAGGACACATCTCCGGTTACCTAAGGACAAGAGCCGTGGACACGTTTACCCCCTGTCCTATCTCCCGTATTTTTAAATCTCCAGTCCCGGGCAGATCCCCAACCGGGTTCCAAACTTGGAGTGATAGTGCATGGCAACGCCTTACCGTGGGTTTCAGCTCGGATTACTGCCCGAACGCAAGCTCAACAAGCGGGCAATCGCGACGGCATATGGATTAGTCGCGCTGGTGCTGCTCATCGTAGTCAGCCTCGGGGTATTTATGCCAGAGAGGTTGCAGATGCGTGAGTACCACGTGACCGAGCTGATTCCGATGCCATCGCTTCGTCCGGAGCCGGAGCCGGTGAAAGTGGTCACGGAGGTCAGGCCGCATCTGCTGCCCGCGGTGAAGCTGCCGGTTTTCGAGCAGCCAAAGCTGGTCATGCCGAAAGAAGTGCGGCGGGAAGCTCCGCAGCCTGTCGAGGCACCGAAAGTGGTAGTCAATAATTTTGCGCCTCCGCAGTTAAAGCTGGCGGTGGGCGGCGCTCGTCCGCAACTGGTACACACCGGGGACTTCAACGAAGGCAGCTCTAAAGCCCCGACGGTGAACGCGGCGGTGGAAAAAGTTCAGACGGGGGGATTCGGCGATCCTAATGGTTTGAAAGGCACCGGCAAGCAAGGAGCGAAATTGTACGCGGCTCCTACCGGATCGTTTGACATGCCGGCGGGGCCGGGACAAGGCAATGGATCGGGCGGCGCCAAAGGAATCAAGGGCACGGTGGCCAGCGCCGACTTCGGCAACGGGATCGCCAACGGCGGCAAAGGCGACGGCCGCAGCAACGGCAAAGGCGTAGCGACGGGCGGATTCGGATCGGAGCAGGTGGTGCACCAGGGACCCAAGATCGCGCAGGCCGATAGCGGGCCCGCGACCACGCCCGTGGAAATCACCTACAAGCCGAATCCGGTGTACACGCAGGAAGCCCGCGATCTGAAGCTGGAAGGCGAAGTATTGCTGGAAGTGAATTTCTCGGCGAATGGATCGCTGCATGTGAATCGCGTGGTGCGCAGCCTGGGGCACGGTCTGGATGAGGCAGCGGTCGCAGCCGCCAACAAGATCCGATTCAAGCCGGCATTGCGCTTCGGCACGCCGGTGGATTCGACGGCGGTGGTTCACGTTTCGTTCCAGTTGGCGTACTAAAAGTTTGGCGAAGCAAGTCTGGCAGTTGGTCGATAGAAAACGATAGGGGTCGGAAAGACCTGGAGAAAGAGTCATGCGCACTACGAATTGGATCGTCACAGCAACGCTGCTGGCATCGTTCAGCGCGGCCGCACAGCAAGCGGCGGATTCGCAAGCTTCGACACAACCACCCGCGGTGGATGTAACGCAGAGTGCGCAAGCCACGCCCGCACCGGCTGCGGCAGCAACTGCGCCGGCGCAGCCGTCCGCGGCGGACACGCAGCAAGCGCCCGCGGCACAGCCGGCGCCGGCGCCGGCTCCGACCACGATGGACCAGGTGGTGAACCTGTTTATCGAGCGCGAGCATGGTCTGATCAAGATGCTGCAGACGCGCACTCCGGTGGTGGAAACGTATCTGCAGAATCTCACCGCCGATGCGCAACTGGGCCCGGTTCCCAGCGGCGATCACTATTTCCTCGGCCGCATGGACATGGGCGAGAACATCGATCGCAAAGATTATCTGAAAGAGGAAGAGAAGGGCATGCAGGCGCGGCTGCTGGGCGGCTTCCAGAAGCTCTACAAGGTGCAGTACCAGCCGCTGGGCTTTTCGTGGATGGTCTACGCCGACCGCACGGATTTTGACCGTGAGCACTATAACTTCCGTTATGCCCGCCGCGAATTCCTGGGCGACGTGCGCTGCCTGGTGTTTGACGTGACGCCGAAGAAGGGTTCGGGGCGCGGACGCTTTCTGGGCCGCATATGGGTGGAAGACCAGGGCTTCAACATCGTGCGCCTGAACGGCACGTATTATCCGGCGCCGCGCAATTCGTATTTCTTCCACATGGATAGCTGGCGCTTAAACCTGATTCCCGGCTACTGGGTGCCTTCGTTTATCTACAGCGAAGAAGGCGACTTCAGCGCAGGCGTCAAGAACAAGATGGCCTTCAAGGCGCAGACCCGTATCTGGGGATACGACTTGAAGAAGGGCGGCAAGGATGACGAGTTGACGCAGATCCGCGTGGATAGCGTTACCGACGAGAGTCAGGCGGCGCAAGATGCTACTCCGCTGCAAGCGGAACGCGCCTGGCAGCAGCAGGCAGAAGATAACGTAGTCGAGCGCCTGACGAACGCGGGCTTGCTGGCACCGGAAGGCGACGTGGACCGCATTCTGCAGACCGTGGTCAACAACCTGGAAGTCACCAACAACATCGATCTGCCGCGGCCGGTGCGCACGCGCGTGCTGCTGACCGCACCTCTGGAAACGTTCAGCGTGGGCAACACGATCGTGATCAGCCGCGGACTGGTGGACGTGCTGCCGGACGAGGCCAGCCTAGCCGCTGTCCTTTCTCATGAACTTGCGCACATTGTGCTCGGCCACAATCTGGGTTCGAAGTACGCTTTCAATGACCGCATGCTGTTCTCCGATGAAGGCACGTATCAGAACCTGGGCTTCCGCCATATTCCGGAGGAAGAGCAGGCGGCCGATAAGAAGGCCATCGAATTCCTGAAGAACTCGCCGTACGCACAGAAGCTCGACAGCGTGGGATTGTTCCTGAAGGCGCTGCAGGCGCGGGCTCCGCAACTCAATGCGTTGCTGACGACTCACCTGGGCAACCCGCTGGCCCAAGGCGGAACGGTAACGCGGCTGTCGGCTCTGGAGAGCCAGGGACCGGCACTCGACAACACGAAGCTCGATCAGATTGCGGCTCTGCCTCTGGGCGGCCGCGTGAAAATCAACCCGTGGGACGACAAGGCGGAAATGGTGAAGACGGCTCCGGTCGCCATCACCTCGGCGCGCGACAAAATGCCGTTTGAAGTTACGCCGTTCTTCCCGCGCCTGAGCCGGTATGGTGCGAACGCTGCAGCTGCGCCCACCACCGCCGCCAATAACTCAAACACGGGGAACTAGGAATTACACGACGTTAGCGCTGTCATCCTGTGCGAAGATGCGTCTCCGCTCTTCGGGCAGGATGACATTCCAAGTTGAACGAAAACAAGGCCGGGATCCGGAAACCCTTCCGGAATACCCGGCCTTTGTTTTCCGCGTCATGGTCCGCCTCCTGAAGCAGGCTCCTTCCACTGAGTAAAACGTTATGTCTTTAATTCTCACCTTATGATTCGAGATCAGGCGTCACCCGGGCTGACCGGACATATTACTCAACCGAATTTTTACATTCATGAATTGGGCGCGCGGTCGTGCCCCTAAGCGACGCTCAAAAATGGGTAACCTCAGCGGAAGATGGCGCATCCAACGCTCATATATGTCAGCTGTACAAGTTGCTTCCAGTCTGACGCCACGCGATCTGGCCTCGGCGTGGTGGCGCGTCCTCAACGGTCATGTTCCGATGATGTCGATTGAGATTACGCGCGAGTGTCCCTTAGCTTGCCCGGGGTGTTACGCCTACGGCGAGAATCATCTTGGCGGAGAAACCACGCTGCGGCAGTTGAGCGACCTGCGGGGAGATTCGCTGGTGGATGGCGTGCTCAACCTGGTGCGGCGTCACAAGCCGTTGCACGTCTCGCTGGTCGGGGGCGAGCCCATGGTCCGGCATCGCGAGCTAAGCCGCATTCTTCCGGAGTTGAGCAAGATGGGCGTGTTCTCGATGGTGGTAACCAGCGGAGTGATTGCGATCCCACAGGAGTGGATGCGAATTCCCCGCTTCCGCGTGGCGGTCTCGGTCGATGGACTCCCCGAACATCACGACGAGCGGCGCAAGCCCGCGACCTACGAACGCATCCTGAAGAACGTGGAAGGGCGCTCGATCAATGTGCACTGGGTGATTACGCGTCCCATGCTATTGCGCGCTTCGTATCTGGAAGAGTACGTTTCGTTCTGGAATGCGCGGGAGGAAGTGGACCACATCTGGGTCAGCCTTTACAGTCCGCAGGTTGGCGAGGAAAGTGCGGAGCGGCTGACGGCGGATGACCGCCAGCGGCTTGCCGCGGAGTTGCCGCGATTACGGAAGGCTTATCCGAAGTTGCTGCTGCCGGAAGGGGTGGCACGGGCGTTTGTGAATCCGCCGAAGAGCCCAGAAGATTGCCTGTTCTCCAAGATGTCGATGAATTATTCCGCGGACTTGCGGACGCATGTGGAGCCCTGTGTTTTCGGCGGCACTCCGGATTGCAGCCAGTGCGGATGCAGCATCAGCAGCGCGCTGCACTGGATTCGGGACGTCAGGATTGCGGGACCGTTGAAAATTGGGCACATGGTGCGGAGCTCCCTGGCGGTGGGATCGGCGGTGAAAAAGTTGCGCGGGGATGGCGAGGCGCCGGATCGGTGGAGGGGTGTTCGTTTTGTGGGAGAGCAGTCTTCGCTGGTTCAAATTACCCGACAGGAATCGGGCGAGGGTCTATAAGCTGCGCGCAAGTGCAAAGGTCCTTCGCTTCGCTCAGGATGACAAACTGAAAATCTCGGTGCTGATCTGAGAGCTGACATCCTGTTCCCTGGGATAGATGGCGCGGGCGAGACGCCCCCGCTACAGCCGGCGAGACGCCGGCGCTACACTTTATCGGGCTACGCTTTACCTTTGTTCTTGCCGGGGAGGCCGGCTGGATTTTCGTGGGTGCGCTCGCGGAAACTTCCCTTCAGGCCGGCGGCCAGTCCTACAGTCGATTCGCCAAAACGGTCGCGCAGCTTGTCGGCGGCGGCCAGCGCATCTTTCCAGCGCTGCTGGCGATTTCCTTCCAGCAGATCGATTTGCGCGGGCTGCGAACCGAAGGAGGACACCTGCACGCCGAGCAGCCGGACCTGCATTCCTTTCTTCCAATTTTTGCGGAACAGCGCGCGAATCTGCTGGAAGATTTCCGTGTCGAGTTGAGTCGGGCACGAAAGCGTGTGGGCCCGGGTGATGGTCGTGAAATCTTTGTAGCGAAGCTTGAGCTGGACGGTGCGGGCGTGGAAGTTGGATTCGCGCAGGCGGCGTCCGACCATTTCGGAGAGGCGCATCAGGGTGGATTCGAGCTGTGCCTGGTCGGAGGTATCTTCGTTGTAGGTGTGCTCGTGGCTGATGGATTTGGCGTCGAGATCGGCGCCGACTTCGGCATCAAACCATCCTCCAGCATCCTCGCCGCGGGCCTTGCCGGCTAAGGCGAGTCCCCACTTTCCGAAGCGATCTTCGAGTTCGCCGTCCTCGAGTTTGGCGAGGTCACCGACTCTCTTGATGCCGAGCGCGTGGAGGTGAGTCTCCATCACTTTGCCGACGCCGGGAATTTCGCGGACGTTCGAGCGGGGCGAGAAACTTCGCTTCTTCGCCGGGAACGATCCAGAGGACGCCGTTGGGCTTGGCCTGGCCGGAGCACACTTTCGCGATCAGGCGCGACGTTCCGATTCCTACGGAGCAGTTCAGGCCGGTTTCCACTTTCATGCGCTGGTGGAGATGGTGCGCGGCTTTGAGTGGAGGCCCGTGCAAGCGCTCGGTTCCGGTCATGTCGAGATAGGCTTCGTCGATGGAAGCCATTTCAATTTGCGGCGAGAAGGTGCCGAGAACTTTGTAGACTTTTTCGGAACACTCGCGGTAACGCTCGGGATGTCCGTCGACAAAAATGGCGTGCGGACATTGCTTGGCGGCGGTGCGCAGAGGCATGGCGGAGTGGACTCCGAACTTGCGCGCTTCGTAGGAAGCGGCAGAAACCACGCCACGCTCGTCGCGCTGTCCGCCGACGACCACGGCTTTGCCCTTGAGGCTGGGATCGTAGAGCTCTTCCACAGAGACGAAGAAGGCGTCCATATCGACGTGGAAGATAGTGCGGGGAAACGCGGAATGGGGGACGGCGGACATGTCTGGGGGAATTTTAGCAGCCGACGCGGGCGCAACAGTGTCCGCATGATGAGCGATGTGTGTGACCGTTGCTTGCGGTAGGGATCCTTCGACTGCGCCGGGCTTCACATTCGTGAAGCCCGGCTTCGCTCAGGAGGACAGGTTGGAACTCGAGGTTGCGACTATACGGCCACGACTCTTTCTGAGGCTGGCTGCGCGCGCATCTGCTTCACGCGTTCGTAAACCTTGCCGTATTCGCGGGCGGAGGCGTTCCAGGAAAAATCCTTGTTCATGCCGTTGCGCATGAGGACTTGCCAGGAGGTCTGGTCGCGATAGGCGGTCAACGCCTGCTTGATTGTCAGCAGCAGCGACTCTCCGTTGTATTCGGTGAACTTGAAGCCGGTGCCTTTGCCGGTGCGGGCGTCCCAGGGCTCGATGGTGTCGTCGAGGCCGCCGGTCGCGCGGACGATGGGAACGGTGCCATATTTGAGGCTGTAGATCTGGTTGAGGCCGCACGGTTCGTAGCGCGAGGGCATGAGAAACATATCAGCGCCGGCTTCGATCTTGTGGGCGATGGCGTTGTCGTAGGCGACCTTGACGGCGATCTTGTTGGGGAATTGCTTGGCGAGACGCTGGAACATCTCTTCATACGTTTTGTCGCCCGCGCCCAGGGCCACAATGATCATTTCTTCGCGGGCCAGGCGGTCGGCGACCTGCGCGATCAGGTCGAAGCCTTTCTGGGCCGCGAAGCGGGAGACGATTCCAATCACGGGAAGTTTGGGATCGGCCTTAGCCACGCCGAAGGCAGCGAGCAGATCCTGCTTGTCTTTGGCTTTGCCGGAAAGATCCTGCGGAGAATATTTGGCGGTCGTGAACTTGTCGGTCTGGGGACTCCATTCGTCGTAATCGACGCCGTTGAGAATGCCGGTGACCGTGGCGGCGCGGTCGCGCAAGACGCCTTCGAGGCCAAATCCGTATTCCGCGGTTTGAATTTCCTGACTGTACTTCTTGCTGACCGTAGTGATGAAGTCGGAGTAGGTCAGAGCGCCTTTCAGGAAATTCACCTGTCCGAAAAATTCCATCTTCGACATCGTGAACAGATCCCAGGGAAGCATGAGGAGCGGGAGGGTGTCGGGAGGGAATAACCCTTGATATCCAATGTTGTGGATCGTGAAAACGGTGCCTACGTCCTGGAATGCCGGGTCCTCGGCATAGATGGTGCGCAGAAGGACCGGAACCAGCGCGGATTGCCAGTCATGGCAGTGGAAAATCTGCGGAACGCCGAGAATCTTGGAAGCTTCGAGAACGGTGCGTGAGAACAGCGCGAAGCGCTCGGCGTTGTCGGGATAATCGCCGGCAGGCGTGCCATAGAGAGCGTCGCGGTCGAAGTACTGAGGATATTCGACGAAATAAAAACGCACCCCATTCTGGCTGCCACCGGAGACGACGGAGGCGAAGCGGTACTGATCGTCGAAGGGAACGGTGACGCTGCGCACCACGACGGCGGGATCGGAAAGCTTGGTCTGACGGTAGCGGGGCAGGTATACGGTGACTTGATGGCCTAAGGCGGCGAGGGCGCGAGGCAGAGCGCCCACCACGTCAGCGAGCCCACCGGTTTTGGAAAATGGAACTCCCTCCGAAGCGGCGAATGCGATATTCATGAGTGCGAACCTCCAGCGGCGGGCGAGTTTTTGCGGCCCACGTTATGATGAATGTAACCAGGGGACCGGTCCGAAAGTTTAAGATGCGAGGGCCGACTTGAAAGTCTACTTCCCGAGGGGTTGAGGGTCAACGTGCCAAAGGTCGTATCTGCCCAGCGTCCGCGAACGAAGCCTAAATTGGGACAGCATTTCCTGAATAGCGAAGACGCGGCTGCGCGCATTGTCGAAGCTTTAGGCGATATCACGCAGAGCACTGTGCTCGAGATTGGGCCGGGAAAAGGTATCCTCACCTGTGTTCTGGCCAAGCGGGCGCGGCGGCTGATCGCGGTGGAACTGGACCGGGTGCTGGCGGCGCAATTGCGGTTGCAGTTCGGGATGGCGCGCAATGTCGAGGTGTTGGAGGCTGATGTTCTGGCGATTGACTTCGATTCGCTGTTCGGACCGAAGCCGGGCTTGGGACGTCCCGGGATCGAACTGAAACCAGAGCCGGTCAAAGTCGTGGGCAATCTCCCCTACTACATCACGTCCGACATTCTGTTGCGGTTATTCGAATTCTCGAAATATTTCGAGAGCATCGTGATCATGGTGCAGAAAGAAGTGGCCGACCGGATTGCCGCGGAGCCGGGTGTACGCGATTACGGAGTACTGTCGGCAACGGCGCAACTGTATGCTCGGGTCGAGAAGCTGTTCACCTTGCCTCCGGGGGCATTCAGGCCTCCGCCGAAGGTGCATTCGACAGTGTTGCGGCTGACGATGGATCCGCAGCAGGAAAAGCTGGGCGTGGCGGGGGACGGGTTCATCGACTTTTTGCGGCTGTCGTTTGGCCAGAAGCGCAAAACGTTGTGGAACAATCTGAAGGGGCGATACGAAGATGCCACGCTGAAGCGGGCTCTCGCCGAGGCCAACGTAAAGCCCACGGCCCGGGCGGAGACGCTGAGTCTGGAAAAAAGCGCGGCGGTGTTTCGCGCCTTGCAGAAATTGAACGACCAGACGTAGCATGAGCGCAGTTGGTCCCGCTTAGGGCGAAGGAGGGGCCATGGCGAGTACGGTGGTGCGTCATCCCGCGGTAGCGGGGAGATTTTATCCCGGCGGCGCTTACGACCTGCGCGCCGAAGCCAGCGCCTATCTCTCATCCCCGAAATCGACCAACGAACCTCCACTGCGCGCGATCGGCTGCATCGCTCCGCATGCCGGGTATATGTACTCCGGCCACGTGGCGGGAGCTGTGTTCGCCCGCATCGAGATTCCGCACCGCTGTATTGTGATGTGCCCGAACCACACGGGGATGGGCCGCGCGCTGGCGATCATGAGCCGGGGAAGTTGGGAGACGCCGCTGGGCGAGGTTCCCATCGATTGCGAGCTGGCCGAGTCGCTCAAGCAGCAATTCCCTGCTCTTGAAGAAGATGCGGCGGCTCATCGCGCAGAACATGCCGCCGAGGTGGAACTCCCGTTTCTACAGCTACGCCAGCCGGAGTTAACGTTCGTTCCCATCGCTCTGGGGACGGGGAGGTTCGAGATTCTGGAACAGCTGGGACGGGCCCTGGCGCAGGTGATTGCGCGGCAGAGCGATCCGGTGCTGATGGTGGCCTCGAGCGACATGAATCATTACGAGCCGGATGCCGTTACCCGGGCAAAGGATCATCGGGCGATCGAGCGGATTCTGACCCTGGATGCACGTGGACTTTTCGACGTGGTCACGCAGCAGAGCATCAGCATGTGTGGATTCGGTCCGGCGGTCGCGATGATCACGGCAGCGCGGGAATTGGGAGCAAAGTCCGCGGAACTGGTGAAGTATGCGACCTCGGGGAGACGTCTCGGGCAATTGGGAGGTGGTCGTGGGCTACGCGGGGGTGGTTGTGGCGTGACGTGGGTTGACCGGCCGAAACAGCGCGGGGAAGTGGGTCACTTTGAATTTTGGATATCTCTCCCTCGATGGGTTCTCTCGAACTGGGCGCTGTTCTTGCGATGCGGCCTCAAATCTTAAAACGCAGAGTGCGCTGAGAAAATCCGCAGAGGACGCGGAGAGGTGCCGGAAAGCCGCAACCTTTCGTGGGTGGAGATCCCTCCCCTCCGCCTGAAAAGCGGCTCCGGTCGGAATGACGCCAATTCTGAACGGTTCAGGATTTCAAACTGAGCCACTACCCAGCGCGGGCTTCACTTTCGTGAAGCCCGGTGATCTGGCCAAAAACAAAAGACGATTCTACTTATGAGATCCACCGCCGGCTCCGCCGGACGAATGTCCAGCCGAGGCAGAAGCGTGTCCCATACCCATCGACGAGCCCGCCATGGAACTGCGCGATCCGCCAAAGCCGCGCGATTCGCCATAGGCGTAGCCTCGGCTGGGAGAGGTTGCGGAGAATTGCGGCATGGGCCGAACTTCGGCGAAACCGTGTTTCGAGACTTCGCGATTTAAGCCTTTGAGATTCTCCATCGAGCCGCGAGGGATCCCGATGCCCGCCGAGCGGGCGTTTACGGTCATGCGAGAGAACGACAAGGACGTAGTCGCAGCGGCAGCACGGCCAACCAGGACCGTTCTCCCGGATGCGCTTGTGGGAGCGACCAAGGGCGTCACGTGCGTCAGGTTTGTTGCCGTGTAGCGCGGGATCGGCATCCAGCTGCTATACCCACCGGGCTGCCACATCCAGCCCATGCCCTGCAGAAACATCCAGTTGCCGTAGCGATACGGCATCCATCCCCAGGGATAGGCCGAGGCGAACATGTAGCCATAGCCGGGATACCAGCTCCAAGCCCCATCCATGAAGGGATCCCAACCGACGCCGGTAAAGAAGGGCTGCCACATCATGCCGTAGCCGGGGACGTTGCTGAACGAGCCGTAATAGTTGAGGTCGCTCAGCCCGTATCCGTAAGGTGACTGCGCCTGGTTGTTCTTGGCGTACTGATCGTGGTAGCCGATGGCGTCCTTATCCCAGGAGTCGAAGGGGGATTCCGCGATTTTGTTGGCCAGGGTGTACTTGTCGTCATCCTCGGCACTGAACGTTGCCGTTTTCTTCTTTTCCACGACCAGCTTTCCCGAGGGGCCGTCTACGTCGACATCGCCTTTGAAGACTGCGAGGTCGGCGGTCTGCGGAGTGGCGTCGACGCGGAAGTGCGCGGCGTGGTCGAGGGAGATCGATTCGCGGGAGAAATTCAGACTAAAGTCATCCTTACCCAGCCAATCGACGTAGGCCAGGCCTTGCACGAGTTGGACCTGGGAAATGCGTTTACCGGAATCGCTGAGTCCGAGGCGGCTGAACTCGATGCTGGTATCGGGAGCGAGACGCATGGAGCTGCCGTCCTCGAATTCAATTTCGGCGCGGCCACTCGAGGAAGTGCGCAGTTGCGTGCCTTGGGTGATGGGGAGATTGGCGAAGGCACTCTCGAAACCGAGACCCGTGTTCTTGTTGATTTGAACCTGGCCATGAACGTCGCTGAGGCGAACGATGCGCGCTTGCGATTCGGCAAAAGCCGGGAGGGCGACAAGGGCGCAAGCAACGAGAGTGAGAATCAGACTGGACTTGCGTTGGGTAGGAGTGAGCATGACAACCCCCTGGTGTGTGTTCCATTAGAGCATGTTTTCGTAAAGAAAGTTTGTAAAAAGTTATGCTGTCTGGCCGCAATCGGCGCTCGAACTGGGTTCCAAAGGGGTAAGGGGGCCGGGGTCGCTATTTTCCGGCGGTCGGCGAGGGAACCATGTCGATGATTCGGAGAGCCCGGGCGCGATCGATGTTCATGACGGTTTCGTCGTCGTAAATCTGCTGCAGGATTGGCTTTACGGTCTGCAATTCAACGATTTCGCCGCTGCGGGCTTGATCTTCCATGTGCTTGAGTTCGTCGTCGAGGGCCAGCTTCTGAAAGCGATGAAAATACGCGAGGCGGTGGCCATATTCCAAGGTGGCACTGAGGCTTTGAAACAGCGTAGTGAGCTGCTGCACTGCCGGGAGGGGGGAAAAATTGTAGTCGGCCGATAAAGTGCGCTGGGCGTCGTGATAGGCCAATTTCTTGGATCCGGTAAAGGCGAGCTTTTTGTTGCCGGAGTCGATTTTCCCGGAGAAATAGCGGGCTTGCGCGGCTAAGCCGAAAATACGGACGCGGGTTGCGTCGGAAAACTCGAAGTCGATCTGATAAGTCTCGCGGTCGTCAGAATCGTCGGAAATCTTTCCGACAGACTCGTAGTGGGCGTGGCCATCCTTTTCTACGGTGATGGAATAGTGCTCGGGACTGGAGCTGGGAAAATCGAAGGTGAAGGTGACGGTGGCAGAGTCGGTGGCGTGGGCTGGAAGGTTAAGAAAACAGGCGAAAACCAGGGCAGGAAAAACGCAGATCAAAAGCTGCGTGATGGCGGCGGGAAGAAGCGCGGACTTCGCGCTGGCACTTATCGGACTCTGATTCATTGACGTAGGCTGCGCCACAGCTAAAACTGCAAATAGAGATTATGCCAAAAATGAAGAGGCTGTTGGACGCTAGCGGGCGATGGCGCGTTGCCGGGTGAGGGTTCCAGCAGTGTGTAGATGGCAGATGGCTATGGCGAGGGCGTCAGAAGCGTCCATGGGCTCGGGAGGATGCGGTAGCGCGAGCAGGCGGGTCACCATGTGCTGAACCTGCTGCTTCTCGGCGCGGCCATATCCGACCACCGACGACTTGATGGTGAGGGGCGAGTACTCGGCAACATCGAGTCCGGCTACCGCGGCGGCTAGCATGGCGACGCCCCGAACCTGTCCGAGTTTGAGCGCCGATTTCACATTGAGCGCGTAGAAGACATCTTCGATGGCGACTTCGTCCGGTTGATGCTCGGTGATGAGTTCGCCAAGTTGAGTAAAGATGCGGGAGAGGCGACGGGGCAACGGTTCGCGAGCAGAAAGCTTAATCGCGCCGCAAGTCAGGCAGCAGAGCTTTCCCGAGGAGTACATCTCGACGACTCCATAGCCGGTATATTCTCCGCCGCAATCGATTCCTAGAACTCGCATGTGCATGCAGTGTATCGCGGAGATTGAAAGCGACCAAGCTGTTGTGGGCGGGAGAACTGGAGTGGGAAACATGGCTCTCGGCGGCATTCTCTGCATTACCCGCAGGAAAGCCTTAACCGCAGAGTACGCAGAGAAATGCCGCAGAGATCGCCGAGGAGATTTCGGGCGAAGGCAATTCCTCTCTCGTCGCTGATTTTCGCTTCTACGTCAACAACATCGGATCCGTCGAGCAGCCGCGGCTTCCCTCTCGCGCAGGAACAGGTCATACGCGTGCGGCGAGGATGGCATCTGATGCAGCTGCAGAAATCGGGAATAGGCGGCTTCGTCGAAAATCTCGCGCAGCATCAGCAGCGCAATCCGGGCGGCACTGGGGAGACGATTCATGCTCTCTGCTCAGTGAGACGCGTCATTACAAACGGGGCTTCCCTCACCCGAGCCACTTCCTGGCCCCGGAAGATGCCTACCCATTGGCGAAGGGACTCAATCAGAACCAGCGCCACCATGACGACGAGGATGGCGGTGACCGCGGCGTCCAACCGATTGTTCAGGATCAGCCGTCCCGTCGCACTGGTTGCGGGAGCGGTAGCGAGAGCGCGCGCCTGGGCGAGGAAGCCGATTCGCGGATTGGGGTCGAAAATCTTCTGCCACGAAGCCGTGAAGGTGACGGCGACCAGCGAGCATTGTGGCGAATCTGAGGAACAAGCGCAACGCAAATATGAGTGTGCAAGAGAGGCGCAACCTGAACGATTTTTTGAATACTTCCGCGTTTTAGCGCCAATAAGTTTAGTGTTACTCTATCTGTTCCGAGCGATTGTCACCCCCGCGGATTGGGCCATTTCGTCGTACCCCTGCACCTGGGTGCATTCCGAGGATGCCATCCTGAACTTAACAAGGAGCATACGATGCGAATTGGGATATTAACGGGTGGAGGCGATTGTCCTGGACTGAACGCGGTGATTCGGGCCGTGGTGCGCAAAGGAATCTTCCATTATCACGATGAAATCGTGGGCTTCCTGGAGGGCTGGCGCGGGCTGATCGAAGACCAGAGCATGGAACTCGATCTGGATGCCGTCAGCGGCATTCTCCCCCGTGGAGGAACTATTCTACGCACTTCGCGGACGAATCCGTCGAAACGTCCGGATGGTTTCGATCGCTGCATGGCCACGATTAAGAAGCACAACATCGATGCGCTGATCGCGATTGGCGGCGACGATACCTTGTCCGTGGCCGAAAAGCTATATGAGAAGGGCGTGAAAGTGGTCGGCGTGCCAAAAACCATCGACAACGATCTGGGCGGAACCGACTACACATTTGGATTTGATACGGCCTGTAACGTGGTCTGCGAAGCGATCGATCGCGTGCACACGACTGCCGAAGCGCACAACCGCGTGATGGTGGTCGAGGTGATGGGCCGCGATGCGGGGTGGATTGCGCTGTACAGCGGAATTGCGGGCGGGGCGGATGCGATTCTGATTCCGGAGCGGCCATTCAATGTCGATAAGGTAGCCGACTCGATTCGGCAGCGCCACGAACGCGGACGTTATTTCTCGATTGTTGTAGTGGCGGAGGGTGCCAAGTTTTCGACCGGGGCGGGTGCGCCGGTGGTGCAAGACATGGGAAAAGATGAGTTTGGCCACGCCAAGCTGGGGGGGATTGCGAACCTCCTGGCTCGCGAAATTGAGCAGCGTACCGGCTTTGAAACCCGGGCGGTCGTGCTGGGACATATTCAGCGGGGCGGTTCACCAAGCGCTTTCGACCGGGTGCTGGCAACAAGGTATGGGCTGGGCGCGGTCGATATGGTGCATCGCGGCGAGTTCGGCTGCATGGCCGCGCTGCGCTCGAACCGGATCGTGTCGATCCCGCTGAAGGAAGCCATCTCGAAGAACCGGGTGGTAGACGATGAAATGATTCAGATAGCCGCCGGCCTCTTCGAAGAGATCGGGGTCAAGGAAGCGGCCAGCAAGTAATCTCGATAAAATGGGCCTCCGCCGCATTATGCGGGCGGAGGCTTTTTTGTTGTCGCTCAACTTTCAGGCAAATGCGAACGGGATCCAATGCGAAAAGCTGGTGGTGGGTTCTTGCCGGCATTCTGGCCAGCATAGTCAGCTGGACGTATATGCATCGCATTCTGCTCCCCTGGGAAGATTTCGTGAATGTGCAGCAGGGGCAGGTGAAGGCGCAGTTGGGGGATTTGTATCCGCGCTGGGTCGGCACTCGCGAACTGCTGCTGAATGGCCGCAATCCGTATGGACCCGAGGTCAGCCATGAGATTCAGATGGGCTTCTACGGGCGGCCGATCGAACAGAGTTACAACAAGCCTCGCTTTGAAATCATAGACGAGCAGCGGTTCGTGTATCCGTTGTATGTCGTGTTCCTGATGGCTCCGAGCGTGCACTGGGACTTTGCACAATTGCAGAGTTGGGCGCCGGTGTTCTTTGGAGCCGTCACCGTGATCAGCCTGTGGTTGTGGATGAGAGTGCTGGACTGGCATCCGCCGCGGCTGGCCGTCGCTGGTATGATCATGCTGGTTCTGAGCAGTCCGCAGATTGCGCAGGGACTGCGGCTGCGTCAATTGGGACTCTTCGTGGTGTTTCTGATTGCACTCGCAAGTTGGTGTGTGACTCGCCAGCGGTATGCGATGGCCGGCGTTCTGCTGGCAATTTCTACCATCAAACCGCAGATGGTGGCGCTGGTGCTGCTCTGGTTCCTGCTCTGGAGCTTCGGCGACTGGAGAAAAAGATGGCCGCTGGCAGCAGGATTCGGCGCTTCTTTAGCGCTACTGGCGGGCGGCGCAGAATGGCTGTTGCCGGGCTGGCCGCGTTTCTTTCTTGCAGGTTTGGCAGCGTATGCAAAGTATTTTCCGACGACTTCCCCGGTGCGGCTCATTCTTGGGAACTGGATCGGAGGAGCGCTTTCGGTGCTGGCGTTGGCTGCCCTGGTTGTGTTTGCGTGGGGCGTGCGGAAAACAGAGGCAGATTCGCGCGAGTTTGCCTACACGCTGGCATTATTTTTTATCGCCACGACGCTGCTGATGCCGTTGTTGACGCCCTACAACCAGGCATTATTGCTGCTGCCGGTCGTCCTGCTGCTGCGCGATTGGAAAACACTGCCAAGCCTGGGCCGCATAGGATTCTCGGCGCTTGTCACATGGCCGTGGATCGTGCAGGCAATCTTGTTGGTGCATCCTCCGCAGATAGATTCTCCAAACCGACTTCCGTTGCTGCCCTCAGTGCTGGTGCTTCTATTTCCGTTCCTGGTAGGGTGGCTCGGGATCACGCAGCGGTCTCGGTGGTTGACGGCTCAGGATTAAGTGAGCTGAGAAAATCCCGCGCTGCTTCGATATGATGAGGCGGCCCATGAAAACCGCCGGCGAAACCTGGCTCACTCCGAAGCGGCTGCGCGCGCACGGACTCCTTCTTGCCGTGGCGTTGTGGGGATTGTATGTGTGGACCGTCGCGACTCCCGGGCTGCGCGATCGCAATGGAAATCTGAAAGGAACAGATTTCCTGCATCTCTACACTCTGGGATCGCTGGCGGCGGAGCATCGGGGCGCGAATTTGTACGACATGAACGCGCAGGCTGCGCTGGCGGCTCAACGCGTGCAGGACGCGGCGGGCATACGGTATCTGCCGCTGTATCCTCCGCAGGTTTCAATCTTCTTCGCGCCACTGGCTTCCCTTTCGTATGGGGGGGCGTTGATCGTGTGGTGGATTTGCAGCGCGACGCTGTACGGGCTCTGCTGTTACTGGATGTGGCGGGCATGCCCGAACTTGCGCGATCACGGCGGGACCGTTGCGCTGCTCGCGGTGGCATCCCCGGCTTTTTTCAATCTGATCGCGTGGGGACAAACTTCAGCCGTGGCGCTGGCGTGCTTCACCTTGACGTACTTTTTGCTGCGCGACCGGCGGGAATTTATCGCGGGAGTCGCACTGGGCTGCCTGATTTTCAAACCGCAACTCGGACTGGCCGCTGCCGTTGTGTTCACAGCGATCGGTGCGTGGAGGATTTTGGCTGGTGCGGCTCTGTCCTCAACAGCACAATTGTCGCTCGGAATGATTTATTACGGGACGGAGCCATTCCGCCGCTGGCTCGGCATGCTTTGGAACCTCCGCGCGCTCTTGCCGTGGCTTGAACCGAAACCGTACCAGACGCACTGTCTGCGAACGTTCTGGACCATGATCGTACCCTGGCCTGCGCTATCGTTCGCGCTTTACGGGGCGAGTGCGGCGATCATTTTAGTTGCAACCGTCCGACTGTGGAATCGCCACCAGTCAGTGCCGCTCGCGCTGCGGTATTCGGCGCTGCTGTTGGCAACGGTGTTGGTGGCGCCGCACCTCACGGTGTACGACCTCGTAGTCCTGGCTCCGGCAATTCTGGTTTTATCGGACTGGCTGGCCGGGCAGCAGTCGAGCAGCGAAGTGCGATACGCGAGCACTCTGCTTTACCTGGTATACGCTCTGACCTTGCTGGGGATTGTCGCTCGCTATACGCACGTTCAGCTTTCCGTTTTGGCAATGGTTGCTCTGGTGTTCGTGATCGCCCGCCTGTCTTCGGGCGCTATACCGAACCCGGACACGCGAATGGAATCGATAAGCGCGATCGCACCTCGCTAGGGGTTGCAGATTACCGCTGCCGGCCGAATAAGAAAGAGAGCGCCTCAGGAAAGCGCCGAGCCCAGGCGGACTCGTGGTGAGTCGCACCTTCGTCAATTTTCAGGAGCAAGCGCTTATCGTCCAATCCGGCGCGGCGCAGGATGGCTGCCATTTCTCGAACATCGTCGACCATGCTGCGGTCGCGATCGGCGCGGCCTGCTTCGGCTGTGCCCATCGCCAGAAAAATCCGCTCCGGCCAGATCTTGACCGGACGGCTCTGTTTGATGATTCGGCGGTTCGACGCCCACAGAGACGGACTTTCCAGGTGAAGTTGACCGAACATCCCGGGACGAACGATCGCGGTATAGAGCGCGATCAGCGCCCCTAAAGAAGATCCGCCAAGCCCGGTATTTTGCGGGCCAGAGGCGACGCGGTAATTTCGAGCCACAAACGGCATCACTTCCTTGATCAGAAAATCGGGATAACGACTGCCCTGCACGCGCATGATGACCGGTTGCAGAGAGCGGTAAGGCATGTATTCACGGATGCGGTCTTTGCCTGCGTTGTCGAGGCCGACGACGATGAACGGCGGTACCATTCCTTCGCGGATGAGACGGTCGCTGGTTTCGTCGACCTGCCACTCGACGCCGTTGAAGGACGTCGCCGGCTCGAACAGGTTCTGTCCGTCGTTCAGGTAGAAGACGGGATAACGGCGGACGGCATTTTCCGGATCGTCGTATCCAGGCGGCAGCCAGACGCGGAGGAACCGCGTGTTGTGGAATACGCGGCTGCGAAATTCGTGCAGGCGCAAGTCGCCGGTCGCCGATCCTGCGCGAATAATGCCCGGAAGGTGATCGGGGGCCTGATTTTCAGTTTTCTGGATTTCTTCCATCAGGAAAAAGTTCACTCTCAGAATACAACGGCGGCAGACCTCATGCTTTGGAAGTTCCGAATTTTATGATTGCCGCAAGCACGGTAATGAGGAAGATCAGAGCGAGCGAGATCAGGCACAAAATGCACCACGTCATCAACTGATACGCTTCGATGTAGGTCAGATACAGGGCAAATGCCAAGCCCGCCAGTGATCCCGCGAAAAGGCGGAACGGCGTTTCGCCACGCGACCTCCAGAACGTCGAGAGCACAAACAATGCGGCATAGCCGGCGACGCCGATGCCGGCGACGGGGATGCCCGCGATTTCCGAATACTCGCTGCGGTTCACGATGTCGCAACTGAACCTCTGGCTGAAATCGCAATACGTGGTGGCGGACTTGGCGTAGTGGCGTTGGAGAGAGATCGCCGAATCGACGATGCCTACAAGCGATAACACGGCGATCAGGGCGAACAATATTCGATCGCGGGCCGAAGAATCGGTCACGGCAGGCTGCACCCCGTTTTCTGGCTCAGAGCGTGGAGAGAGAGCACGCCTTCGTGCGGAGGATCCATTCCGAACTGCCAACTCGGAAACAGAGTCACACCTGCCACCTTGCAGGCTGGAGCCAACTCTTTCGGAGATCCTTTGATGGCGCATTCGACATAAGGAACATAGTGGAAGGAGGCGCCGAACATAGCCTTCTGATCGGCGCAATGCGGACACCAGTAGAGTCCATACATCTTGGCCTGCTTCCCGGCGAGGCATTGAGCAAAAGCGTCGTATTTGTGACTCCGATAGTAGCGGCCTCCGTGATAAGCGGCAGCGAAAAGAACCAGCACGCAGGCATAGACGAGCAGATTATTTTTCTTCGGAAGCGCGTCCTTGCCCTGAGCCCCTGACTTCTTCTGCTTCCCTTCCGGCATAGCTCACCTTATATCATGGCGATTCAGGCGACGACGTTCAACGCTCCCGGCAGCACGTCGAGTTCTTCGCAGTGCAGGCTTAGCACTTCCCCATCGACCATCACATCCACCGGGCCGTCCAATTTGAATTCGATGCGGTGGACGGCTTTGCGCTCGGCGAGCGGATGCTGAATATGCGTCCCGTCGTAAAGGCGGGGAAGATTCCTGATGAGACCCAGCCGGCCAATCGGCCCCCAGCGGACGTATTCGATGAGACCGTCGTTGATGTCGGCATGGGGAGCGATCATCATGGTTCCGCCAGTGAATTTGCTGTTGCTGAAGGTGAGGAACAGGCAAGGGCGAGAATCGAAATCTTTTTCATTGTCGACGCGCACCGGAAACGGACGGCGCTGGAAACGGGCCAGCGTCAGGAAAATCGACGCAATGTATCCCAACTCTCCCCAGGCGCTGAAATGGCGAGCGCGCAGAGTGGCAACGTCGGCGGAGAAGCCCATGCTGAGCAGATTGATGTAATGAATGACGCCGGTACGATGGCGCAGGCGGATCACGTCGCAGGGACGGCTGCGGCCCGCCAAAAGCGATCCGATGGCGTGCTCGATGCCTTGCTGGCTGAAATCGCGCAGAAAAGAGTTTCCCGTTCCCAGCGGCAGGAAGGCAAGGGTCGGACGCTCGCCGCTGACGGCCTGCGGGAATAGTCCGTTGACGACCTCGTAGGCCGTGCCGTCTCCTCCGACTGCAATGAAATTGCGAAGGCCGCGGCCGTAGGCCTGGCGGGCGATTTCCGTGGCCTGCCCGGCGCAGGAGGTTGATGCGACCTCAATTTTGATTCCCCCGGCCCGCAAGCGTTCGAGAGCAGGAGCGAGGAGTTTGCCCCGCTTACCGCCTCCAGCCGCCGGATTTACGATCGCGAGATAACGTTGCCCCAAGATTTGAAATCACTTTCAAGGCGGATGAGTCTGCCACATTTATTCGACTGCAGGACAGGTCACAATCCGACAATTGCTTTCCGCTCCAAAGATTTGCTGATGTCCTCAGCCAATACCTGACGTTTGATCTTCATGGAAGCCGTGCGGGGAAAATCTCTTTCCCAAATCAAATATCCGGCGACGCGCTTGAAGTCAGGCAAGCGGCGATTGCGGGCCGAGATGTCTTCGAGCAGCTTGCCGTCGAGCTTCTGATTTTGCTCCAAGCGCAGTATGAGGACGAGCGCCTCGCGGCCCAATTCTTTTTGCGGCCAGATGTAGTTCGCAGCAAACACGGCATACTCCTTCACGGGCAGGCCGTCGAATACGGTTTCGATGTCCTCGGGATAGATGTTCTTGCCGCCTTCGGTGACGATCATGTTCTTTTTGCGGCCAAATAATTGCAGATGCCCGTGACCCTCGAAACGTCCCAAATCGCCAGTCAGCAGCCAGCCATCGACGATGGTCTCGAGCGTGAGGTCGGGATCGTCGAGATAGTGCGACATGACGGTTTTGCTGCGCACGGCGACTTCTCCCACGCCTTCCGCGTCGGGATTCAGGATGCGTAGCTCAACTCCAGGAAGCGGCTTACCCACCGTGTCGGCGCGAAACGGCTTCAGGTCGTTCAGTGTGAGAGCGGTGCCCGCTTCGGTGAGACCGTATCCGTTCACGACGGGAATGCCGAGGTCGTAGAAAAACTGCATTGTCGATGGCTCCATGAACGCGCCACCGGTGATCAGGGCAAGCAACTCTCCGCCGAATCCGCGATGAATGTTGGAGAGCAGCATCCGGCTGAGCTTTACATTCGGCCGCCGGCGGGTGAGAAGCCGGTTGATCGAGATCATGGAGTTTAGCAGCGCATGCTTCCACGAGGGCAGTTCATCGAACTTGGCGCGCAAACCTTTTTCCAGGTTCTTGAGGATCATCGGAACCAGCGAGACGTAGGTAATTTTGTAACGGACGAAGGCATCGCGCACAAATTCAGGGCGCAGCGTCCGCAGGTGCACGACGCAGGCGCCGCACACGAAAGGCCCAATAAATCCAACCATGAAATCGATGGCGTGATTGGTGGGAAGAATACTCAAATAGCGAACCCCGGGCCAGAACGGGTACCAGGCCGTGAGCGCCCGGCACTGTTCCATGTAATTCTCATGGGTGAGCACGCAACCCTTGGGCTGGCCGCCCGTGCCGGAGGAATAGACGATGCAGGCCACGTCGTCTTTCTGGCGCATGACGAAGTCGGGGAGACCTTTGCGTTTGAAATCCTCCCAGCGGAACGCTCCCGCGAGGTCCGTGCCCAGCGGGGCTTCGGTGACGAGAACGATCTTGGTGCCGATCGTATGAAATTCAGGGGCCTGCATGATCGCGCGCCAGAGGTGGTACTCGACGATCAGCACTTTCGCCTTGGAGTGGTTGAGGAGTTGCAGATGCTCGGCGGCGGTGAGTTTGTAATCGAGGGGCACAAGGACGCCGCCGCAATAGAAAATCGCATATGCCGAAATCAGCCACTTCGACTGATTGGTCATGATGATGGCGGCACGGTCGTTGGGATCGAAGTCGGCGTCTTCGAGGGCGCGAGCCAGCGGCAGGGCGATTTCCTTGAAATCGGAATAGGTCAGGCGAAGTTTCTCGCGATCGCGTTCGGCTTCAATCATGCAGACTTCGCCCGAAAAGCGGTCGAGGGCATCGCGCAGGGCTGCTCCCAGACAGGTATATTTCGTGAGGTCGAGCATCAAAGAGTTATTTCACCACAGAGGCGCGAAGGTACGGAGAAAAGGTTAGTTATCAATTGACCACCCCGAGAGTCTCTTCCGTTGGTTTCAAGAGTGCATTCGCGCTTCCGGGACACCGCCCCTCAGGGGCTAAAGCCCGCATACTTGGCTGCTCTCAGCGGCACGACTGAAGTCATGCCCTTCTCAAGGCTTTCTGAACCTTCCCCTACCGTTTTTGACGGGAACGCTCGACCCTGACTACAAGCGTGCCTGAATTTTCGAGGCAAGCGTACGAAAGTCGGTGACGCCCTGAAGTTCATAGTCCGGCAGTTCGACGTGGAAATGATTTTCCAGCTTGGTGAGCAGATCAAGTGTCTGCAGGCTATCGATCCCGAGAGCCTTGAAAAAATCGTCGTCGGGTGAGAGTTTTTCACGCGCAACTTTGAAGTGTGCGGCAGCAAGCGTCAGGATCTCGTCGAGAGTCTTCTCAGCGGTTGGCATAAGCAGTCATTCTAATTCAGTTTGATCAGGGCAAATAGGGCTGTGGGCCGCTACTCTCGACGAACTTCTTCAATCCTGCCTGTACCGCGGGACGCGAAAACAGCTCGCAGAAGATCTCGATTTCACGGCGCAATTCCTCGTGCGGAATCGGCTTGATAAATTGTTTGGCAGCGGCGGACGTCGGCCGATCGAATTTCCCGATCTGCGCTGCCGTCGCGCGGGCAGCACGCAGAGCCTCGCCTTCGGCAACGACTTGACTGACGAGGCCGATCTGCTGCGCTTTGGTCGCATTGAAACTGCGGCCCGTCAGCAGTAAATCGCGAACTACGGCATTGCCAATATCGCGCTTCAGTCGCGGGATGCCGCCGAATCCCGGAATCAATCCGAGGCGCAGTTCCGGAAATGCGAAGCGGGCCGTTTTGTCGGCGATGATCAGATCGCAGACCAAAGCGAGTTCGAGGCCTCCGCCAAAGGTTACGCCATGGACGGCGGCAATCGTGGTCAGGGGGGATGCGTCAATCTGGTTGAGAGCACGATGAATGCGCTCTAAAAAGTCGCGGACTCCGCGCAGAGCTGCCGCACTTTCCATCTCTTGCGACTGCTGATAGAGCTCGCGCAAATCGGCGCCAGCGCAGAAACCGGACTTCAACTCACTGTGGATGATCAGAGCGTGCGCGGTCTTCTCCAACTGCTCGAGGGCGGAGACGAATTGCTCGAGTTCGGTCAGCGAGAGCGATCCCAGTTCGTTGCAGGGAGTGCGATGCAGCGCGAGTTCGATGACTCCGCTGCCGACTTCCCACGATAATGTCTGCCCTTGGAATTGCTCCACGTTTGATGCGACCCCTTCCGTCGCCAAATGAATTCCCCCGCTATACCGCCTGCTTCACGCGGTACATATCTTCAATTTCGTTCTGCATGCGTTTAGAAATTAAATCCCGCTTGAGCTTGCCGTTGGCCGTGAGCATCCCATTCTCAATGGAGAAAGGCTCGGAGCGCACACAAAATGCGCGGACCTGTTTATAGTGCGGAAGCTGAGCGTTGACAATATCGAGAACGGCTTGCACTTGCTCGTTGCTGACCGAGCCGGTAACAATAGCTGAAAGATATCCTCTGCCGTTACCGACGATCACCACTTGCTGAGCTGCCGGAAGATGCCGCTGGATTTCATTCTCGATTGCCTCCGGGGCAAGCTTGTGGCCGGAGCCGAGGATAATCAGGTTCTTGATGCGTCCCACGATCCGCCAAGTCCCGGAGGCATCGAGTTCGCCCTGATCGCCAGTGTGAAACCATCCATCGCGGAGGACGTCCGCGGTTTGCCGCGGCCGGTTCCAGTAGCCGGGGAACACGTTCGGGCCGCGAACGATGACTTCGTCGTTCTCGCCGAGTTTCATCTCGATGCCGGGGATCGCGGGTCCAACGCGGCCGGGCGCGGGATGGTCCGGATCGTCCATGGTGCAGATGCCGGTGGTTTCAGTGAGGCCATAAACCTGCAGCACGGGAATGCCCAGCATACGGAAATAATCCTGCGTCTCAGGGGTGAGAGGAGCGGAACCGCAGATCAGCGCTTTCAGATTCTCGCCGAGCATCTTCTTGCGGATCTTGGGGAAGATCAGCGAATTCCCCAGCCAGAGCCAGAACGAACTTCCCTTTCGTGCCCATGCCGCTTTGGCACGCGAATAGATGGCCCGGACGAGGCCGCGTTGTTTTGCGATCTGATCGTCGACGCCGCGCCGCATGCGTTCGAGCAATTGCGGAACATTCAGGAAGTAGTGGGGCGCGACCACGGGCATATCATTGGGAATTTTCGTCAGATCGGTATTCAGCGTAACGAGGCTGCCGCGCAGCATGAACGTGAGCACGGCGATCCATGATGCGCAAAAGCTGAATGGCAGGTAGTGGAAGATGCGATCCTGACCCGTCCGACCGCGCATCAACTGACCCAAGCGCGCGGAAGTGCATCCCAGCATGAAGCCGACATTGGCTGCGGTCAGCACCACGCCTTTGGCTTCTCCGGAAGTGCCGGAAGTGTAGATGATGGTGACGGGGTCTTCCTCGCGAATCTGCGGACGATCGAGCGCGATGCCTTCAATGCGAGCGAAGATCTCGTCGAAAAGAAAAAGCGGTGGCCCCTCGGGCCAAGCCTGCCGGATTCCGTCCCGCAGTGCCGCATCGCCGCAACAGACCAGCGACGGCGTGCTGTCTTTCATCAAGGCGCCTAATTCTCCGGAAGCTTGTCGCGAGTACAGCGGAACCACGATCAACCCTTCGGCCATGGCAGCCAGATCCATGGCGACCCAGCGAATGCTATTGGCGGCGAGAATGCCGCAGCGATCGCCCTTCTTCAATCCCTTTGAGGCGAGGAACGTTCGCGCCTTGCGGATCATCTCCAGCAGTTGAGCTCCCGTCGCACCGGCAATCTGACCCTCGCGGATCTCCTGCAGCATCGGCGTGTTCGCCGAAGTATGGAGCTGCGAAAAGATTTCTCCAACAAAGGGCATGGTCGGTTCAGTTCCTATCGGAAGGCTGCAAATCGTTTTCCGGCGCTTATAGACAGTGTTCCGCTTGGTACACGCGCTTGTTTGAAACGGCTCTACCCTGAAATATATATTTCTTTTAGCTATAACTTGTGACTAACTGCCGTAATGAGGCATTCATGGGCGGCAGATAATCTTCCCAGCTGCATTCGCCCGTCCGGGTGGGAAACTCGGGATAGCGCCGCTGCACTTCTTCTTCGAAAAAGACGCCCATCCGCGCCATCACTTTCAGATTCTTCACCACTGTGCGGGCGATGCCGTCGGAGATGCGGTCGGCCTCCGTGGCCAGCGTTTCCAGAGCCTGGAGCAACTTTTGTTCAAGATCCGGATCCTCGACCGTCATCAACAATTCCTGATGTCCGCGCTCGCGCATCAGATTACGAATGCGCTCGTCCATGGTGATCCCAGCCGATGGAACAAGCGCCGGCATAGACGTGACGATGCCGTGGTAACGCGAGGAAGCCATCATGTGGCAGGCGCGCAGAATGCTGACCAGTTCGTACATGCTGTACTGGTCTGAGGTCAAAACCGGCACCCCGCCCAGCTTTTCGGAGATGCGATTGGCGGGGCGAGCATCCAGACGCTCCGTCGCCACCAGAATGACAAACACATTTCGCTGTTTGCGGAATGTATCGACGGCGTTGGCGATGGAGGACAGGTAATGCTGGTACGCGCGGTCCGCGACGGGGCCGGAGTTGTGAAAATAGACGGTCCGGTAGTGACTGTCTTTATAGGCCCCGGTGAGACTATGCACCGCGTACTTTGCGACCGACGCTTTCACCGGCCACTCAAAGGGATTAATCGGACATACCACCAGGACGGGCGTGCGGCCGTCCCATCCGATTTGCCGCAACACGCTCTGGCCGTATTCCGCCGGGCTCGGTTCGAAGGTCCAGGCTGTATCCGTTCCCAGCTCGGTGGGGACACCCAGTTCGCGGAGCACGGTGCGCGATTCCTCATTGCGGGTGATGACCAGCGAGTTCTTGCAATAGCGGGCACACATCTTGGCCACCAGAGGATCCATGTGACCGGCTTCCGCGCCGTATCCCACTGAAAGTTTATTCTCGACGGCGGCGATGCCCAGCGAGCCGATCATCATCGTGGTGAGCGCGTTGGCGAACTTACTTTTGAACATCGAGCCTTCGCAGGCGACCACGCCGTGATGTTTCGGAACCTCATTGGCGAGGAACGGGGGGAAGATATCGGGCAGGTGCACCTGTTTTGTTCCTTCGAAATATCCTTTGGAGTAGTCGAAATTCTGGCTCATGACGCTGAAATCGACGCGCTCCGCGCCCAGGATGTGACGTATCTGGCGCAGCATTTCTTCGACGCGCACATCGGAGCCCATATTGCGCGTGCCGTTGTATCCGGCGAACAGGAGTCTCAGCTTCTCGCCGGGCTGCCAGGGTTGGTTGCCGCCCAGCATCCAACGAGCTTTGGCGCGCTCGATGTTACTGCTGACCCACGCCTCCAGAATGAAGTCCATCATGCGGCGGTACCTCCGCGGGCGGAAGGCCAAGGCTGATAAGGATAGTCGAAATTATTTTCGCGGCTGAACTTCAGCAAGGGAAAGCTGTATTGCGAGAACGGAACCGGCCTGCGACCCAACTCGGAAGTCACGCGAGTGTTATCGAAGACCGTGTTCCAAACCAGATAGGGGAGAAACACTTTCATCAGCGAGGCGCCGTATCCCATCGGTCCTTTGCGATTGGAAAGAAAATTGACCGATCCGGAAAACGGTTTTTCGGTAAAAGGAAGGAATACAGGCTTGCGCTTCTGCTGAGAGGCGGCCAGGGCATCGGTCAAATCGCGAAAAGTCTGCGAAGCGGTGCCCGACGAAAGATGATAGGTATCGTACTTCGGCTGCTCTTTCTGATGAAGGGTCGCGATGGCGTCGGCGACGAAATCTACGTTGACAATATCAATCCGGTCGGTGGGCCGAAACGGCAGAACCGGCAATCCCGCAAGGAACACGAACGCTTTCACCATGTCGAACTGGGTGGTCTCGGCATGACGGCTGTCGCCGAGCACAATGCTGGGTCGAAAGACGGTCTTGGGCGTATCGGGCAGCAGCACTCGCGTCATGTGCTCGCAAAATTTCTTGGTGCGGGCGTAAGGATCGTAATCGGAGCGATCCCACTCGATAGAGCGGTCTTCGGCGACGACTTCGTTGCTGCGCTTGCCCGCCACAGCGACGGTGCTGACTTCACTGAAGCGGCGCAGGCCATGATAGTGTTCGGCGTGCCGCGCCAGGGTCAGGACTTCGAGCGTGCCGCGCAGGTTCACATTGAGGCAGCTCTTTTCCGACTTGCGATTGAGAGAAGCGGCGCAGTGGATAACCGAATCCGTAGTATGCACGAGGCGGTCGTACTCGTCGCGGCTGAGGCCGAAGCCGGGAGAGGTCAGGTCGCCACAGAAGATGCGCACTTTCATCTGTAAATACTCGTAGAAGCGGGGAAACTCCAGATGCAACTGCAGCCCGCGCCACAGGCGGAGTTGCGCCTCCTGAGGATCGCGCGCGCGGACCAGCAGGTTCAGCGAGGCGCCGTGCCCTTCGAGAAGATTGGCGGCGACGTGTGCGCCGATGTATCCGGTCGAACCGGTCAGGAATATCGCCACGTGGCTCCGTTGGTCCCGGTCTTTACGGCATCATGGTTCTCGGGAGCAAGTTGAAAAGTTCGAGGAGGCCGCGCTTCGAGCGGACGGCCTTCGATTAGAGGATACGTCCAGCGCCGCAAAGCTGGAATATGAATGTTGATCCAGTACTCCCACCAGTCGAGGGAGCGGGTGTCATAAGCAAACTGCTTGCGCTCTTCGGGCACGAGCGCGTAAGAGAGCTTCTCGATATTCTCGGCAGTGAAATCGTGCTCGTTGAGCAGGATGAAAGGCTCGAACAATTCGATCAGCTTTTCCAGGCGCTCCAGATTCCGTTCCGCTTTTACCAGCGGCGCCTTTTTCAGGGGCAGCGGCGACATGATGCGCTGGATGGATTTCACGATCGCTTTCTGCGCCGGCGCTGACATGCGGTTGTAACGCGTCTTGGAGACCGGGATCGCATCAAACCGCAGACGCAGCCACGATTCCAACCCTTCCTGAGCGCGGTAATGTTTGCGGTGAGCGAGGGAAGTCAATTCGATGGAACGTCCCATATCGCAGGGATTCGTCACTGAAGTCGCAAGCTGGTAGAGCGGATCATGACGGCGCTCCATCACGGCCGCGGCGACCAGCGTCATTCCGCTGCAAACGGCATCCACGGGAATAATGTCGAGGCGCTTGCTTTCATTCGACGGCAGCTGGCGAAAATATGTGCCTAATAGATAAGAGAGCGACGCCGACGTATTGATGCCCTCGTTCCAGCCGAGAAACGGTTTCGAGACCGAGGTCTCGACGATGGCGGGACGCACGATGGCGACTGGCAAGCCGTCGCCATATTTTGCCATCAGCGATTCGGCCAGGCTCTTGGTGAGAGTATAAGTATTGGGCCAGCCGAGCTCCTTCGCGCGACGAGTTCCCGCCTCGGTGAGGTAAGTCTTCAACCAGCGAACGCGATTTTTGCGGATCTGATTTTCGAGCGCTGCGCCCTGCAGATTTTTCGCCGCGTGTTCCTTCGCCTGGGCCTGCATGCGCAGGCCGGAAGTGACCTCATCGCTTTCCGCCCTGGCTTCAGCTTGCTTTACCAGTTCCTGCAGAGCGCGCCATTCCTGCTCGGCATCGAATTCCACCAGTCCGCGGGGATTGTAGTTGGGAGTGATCTCCTCGCTGACGCGGCCATCCTGCTCGCCGGCCACGTAGCAAGTGGAAAGGTGAAGCAGTCCGGCATGGTCGCAGGTGCGCACGAACTCAAGGATGTTGACGGCGGCATCAGTGTTGGTGCTGAGAGCGTCGCGCAGATCGGGATTGAAGTCGGTGAGGCCGGAGCTGTTGATAATCAGGTCGAGATTTTTTTGGAGGGTGCTGGCCGTCTCTGCGCTCAATCCCAAACCTGGCTGGGTCACATCGCCTTCTACCACTTCGATCTTTTCGCGCAGGAAATCGAGCAGGCGGTCGCCATAGCGGTCAAATAGAGGATCGAAGACGGGGGACTCCTCCACCATTTTCTGGAAGCGCTGCTCCGCGGGATTCGACTTCTGGCGGCGGATCAGAAGATAAATTCGCTTCACCTCCGGCAAGTCCAGAAGAGTATTCGCAAGCCACACCTTGCCGATGAATCCGGTCACTCCGATCAGCATGACCTGCTTTCCGGCAAAGGCGCGGCGCACGGAAAATCCTTGAGCCTGCCGGTGCCCGTCGAAATGGACGATGGGACTAACCTGGACGACCGGCTGACGCTCGGCCGGAATCACCGCTGCGCGCAATGCCTCCAGAGAAATATCAAGATGGCGCGCCAGAGTTTTGGGAGCTCGGCGGCCGTCGGGTATGTTTTCGCGGAAGAGAGCGAACGCGCCGCGGGGGCGAATCACGGGATCGAGCAATCGTCCGGTAGCGATGCCGTCGCGGAACTCCAGGCGGTTAGCGACCACGTGCTTCACGCCCAGATGCTGCGCGAGCGGGCGCATGACCTGCTCCAAGGCCTGGCTTACCAGAACCACGTCGGCGCCGCTCTCGACCAGTTCCTGCACTTGCTGAACGCCTTTCTCCTTGAGGCGAGGCTTGAGTTTGTATTGAAAAAACTCCTCTCCCAGCAGGTCCAGGCGATCGCGTGAAACGCCCCGCAGTACGGTATGCAGAGCGCGAGTGGCGAATTTACGATTGGTGGAATAAAGAAACGGACGCAGCAGGGCCATCAGGAAAATCAGGCCGCGCCGGCGAAAGCGCTCGGTAAAGGTCTGGGCATTCCAGGTAAAGAAGGCCACCGGCCTCACGACCGTGAGGTCGAGAAGGCTGCCTTCGACCCGCCAATAGACTGTGGGGGCCGTGCTGGAATCGGAATGCGAATGATCCAAGATTACGTGCGTCCTTAATAAGTCGGTGCTGCCTTCGAACGAAACTCCTATTGTAAACAATTGACGCAATGGAACGAAGCGGAACGCCGCGGCCGGTAGTGGCTTAAATGTGCGTTGGTGGAAAACGCTGAACTCTTGCCTTCAGCGAGCGCTCGCCGTATCGTAGGACATGCCATCCAATCGCCAAGAACAGAATTAAGACACTACCCCGCGGCCAGTACTCTCCTGTGCCCTGCTGCCTAGCCGGAACTTCTCGGCCGCCTTCCGCAATGAAAAAGCTTAACCGCTGAGGTCGCTGAGGTTCCGCAGAGATCGCTGGGAATACTTGCCTGGCCTTAGTTTGGAGTCTTTGGACTGCTTGGCTGACGGCCTACTACCACGGCGACGATGCCGCTCAGGGCCACGGTGGCAGCGATCGCCAGCAATCCTCCCGTGAAGCTGCCGTTCTGTGACCGGAACAGGCCGATGATGTCAGGACCGAAATATCCGCCGAGGTTCGCCAGCGAGTTGATCATGGCGATGCCCGCCGCGGCGGACAGTCCCGCCATGCTTGAGGTAGCCATCGCCCAGAAGGGTCCAACCATGGACTCGGCGCAGGCAAGTCCCACGCTGAGACCGGCGACGACCACAATCGTCGAAGATCCATAGGCTGCCAGCGCCAGGCCAGAAGCCGCGGCGAATGCGGGAATAGCCGTGTGCCAACGCCGTTCTCCAACGCGATCTGAGCGGCCGCCAACCATCACCATGGCAAGCACGGTTACGAGGAATGGCAGGATGGCGACGATGCCCGTCCGGAAATAGCTCAATCCGGACAACGAACGAATGACGCTGGGCAACCACAAAGTCACACCATACATGGTGGTCGAAACGCCGAAATAGACCAGCGAGAGCAACCAAATGCGCGGACTGAAGACAACGGACCAGAGGGAGCCTTGGGGCACAGCGGATCCGGCCTGTCGCTCGATTTCCAGTTCTTGCAGCAGCCATGCTTTTTCGTCGCCGGCGAGCCAGTGAGCCTCTTGAGGCCTGTCGCAGAGCACCCAGAAAACCGTTCCACCCAAGAAGATTGCGGGAATGCCTTCCATCAGGAACATCCATTGCCACCCGGCCAGCCCTTTGCCATGGAGGTTGAGGAGGGCTCCGGAGATGGGACTGCCGACGACTCCGGCGAGCGGATTTGCGGTCATAAACCAGGCAACGGCGCGAGCCCGAGCGCGGGATGGGAACCAGCGCTTCATATAAAGGATGATGCCGGGAAAAAATCCAGCTTCGGCGGCGCCCAGCAGGAAACGGGTGGAGTAGAAGCTGACCGGACCGCGGATAAAAATCATCGAACACGAAATCAGGCCCCAGGCGACCATCAACGCGGAAATCCAGCGCCGGACGCCGACTTTCTCGACCGCGAGATTGCTAGGGAGCTGGAATAGAAAGTAGCCGGCAAAGAAGATTCCGGCCGCGCGGCCATAGACGCGATCGCTCAAGCCCAGCTGTCCGCGCATTTGCAGCACCGCAAAGCTGACGTTGATGCGGTCAAGGTAGGCGACTATATAAAGGAGGAAGAGAAACGGCATGAGCCGCCACATCAGTCGGGAGACAACGGCAGACTCGAGGCGGCGGGAGTTTTCCAAGGGCAAGGTTCCGATACAAGCGGAAAAAATGGATTCAGATCTGGTTCTTCGGTCTGAGGATTCTACTCCAAAGCAAGCTTGTTCCGTATCTCCTGCACGATCTGGAGCGGGCGTCCCAGCGATTTCAACGGTGAGGGCGTTCTCCGGTTCCTCCAGATCGCTGAGTTGACTGGCCAGAATCTGCTCGTTGGCAAAGTGTCCCCGGCGCGCGTGAAGACGGCTGGCAATCATCGAGGCGCTTCCTTTGAGATATACAAAACGGACCTCCGGGCGGCCTCAAGCTGCGACCGGTAGGAGTGCTTCAGGGCGGAGCAGGCGAGCACGACGCTGCGCTGCTCGACAATCCACTTAAGGATCGCCTTGCGAAGGTTTTGCAGCCAGGGTGTGCGGTCCTCATCAGTCAGCCCAATTCCTTTGTGGATCTTCTCCACATTCGCGGGCGAGTGAAAATCGTCGGCATCGGCGAATTCCCAACCAAGCTGTTCGGCCAGCAACCGCCCTACGGTCGTCTTTCCTGAGCCGACAACTCCCATGACGATCACGATCATTGTTGCGTGGGATGGTCCTGTTCGCGGTGGGAGTAGCTCTTCGTAACGCCGGTTCTGGAGTTGGTGAGAGTGTACGAGCCGTCACTTTCGGCGGATACCTTCAGGAACGCGCCTTCGCAGTGTTCTTTGACATTGGCAATATGGTCTGCGTCCACGTTGTGAAGTTTGTCGGACTCCTCGGCGTAATGAAGTTGCCAGAGATCTTCCAGGCCGGGCGCATCGTGGACGATTTGCCAGGCGGCAGGACTGGATCCCTTGCGGGGGCCGTTATCGATGACGGCGACTTGCGGCTGCACGGCCCAGACCAGCGCCTTGGAGTTGGAAAGATCCGCTCCGTGATGCGTCACCAGGAAAAGATCGACGCTGCCGATCAGATTATTGGGACAGGCGAGTGCGAGCTCTTTTTTCTTGGTGAGATCGCCGAGATCCAGGAATCGGAACCGACCGTAGGTAATGAGAACTCCGACGGAGCGCGCGTTTTCGGTATCGTCAACGGGGGCAGCGGGCTCAGACGCGCAATAGAAATTCGCCCGGCCAGCTCCGGGCAGCGGCGTGTCGATGCCCTCTCCGGCGGCGGCGAGCACTCGAACCTGGATTCCCTTGATCGGCAAGCCCCATCCCGCCTTCACCGTCATACGGGGATGACCCGCGATCGCCTTTTCATAGGCGGCATAATCGGTGCGGGTGACTTCCGAGTCTTCCAGATTGGGCCCATGATCGACGAAGGTTCCGATCTTGATACCTTCCACCAACTGAGGAACGCCGCCAACGTGGTCGCGATGGAAGTGCGTGATCAGGACATAGTCGATTTGCTTGATCCCGGCCTGGTGGGCAGCCGCCACGATGCGGTCGGCATCGCGGCCGTCATTGTCTGGCCAGCCGGCATCGATCAAGAGCGACTCTCCCGAAGGACTCACGATCAGAGTCGACTGACCACCTTCTACATCGATGAAATAGATTTGCAAGGGCTTGCTGCGGGGGGTCGCGGCTCCGCAAGGCAGAGCCATCATGAACACACAAAGACAAACAACAGCAATTAGAACTGGACGCATAGTTTGGCACCCGATGAAGGAACTTGCGGAAGATTATGCCACGCGAAAGGAAACGTCAGAGATGTTTTTGCAAAAGGCGAAGTGGCAGAGAAAATCCTGTGTTCCTCTGTGATCTCTGTGGTGAAAGCTTTTTTTCGGTGTCAACTCGGGAAAAGACATTCACCACAGGGGGCACAGAGGAACACAGGGGACCCAACACGGGCCGAAAACACTTAAGGACAATTCGTCCGGGCAGGGCGACCGCCAAAACGGCCTTCGATCCATCCAATCTGGTCGCGCACGGAATCGCCAATCACACTGCCGGGGTCAAGATCTGGATATCCTTCCGATTGAATCCGATCGCCCTGTTTACACATGCGATGGATCGTTTGAGCTGTGACGGTCGCGAGGTTCGATGAAGGGGCTGCGCCGCTGATGACAAGGATTGGCCCGTAAGCCCGCATCCGGCCAGGATCGTTGCGATCAAAGTATTGGCGGACGAAGGCATTCCTCTCCCAGCCTGGCTTCACGATTTGATCGGGGGACAACTCCGGAGCGGTTCTTGCTTCGGAGCAATCCTGCTCGATCTCATGATAGAGGGCAAGCCCCTTGAGCGTGAGCACATCGGTTTCTTCGAACTGGGGATATACCGTCTTAACCCCGTAAGCCAAAGATGTAAGCATGAGGCTGGAGGAACCGCGAGTGAGGTCTGCGGAAATCTCCCTCACACTGGCTAGATCCGAGATCGCGATAGCTCCAAGATAACCGGGATCGCGAATCTCGTTCTCCTTGTCGGCGACAGCGACAACTGTTAAACCTCCCTCAGCCTTTCCCATGACAACCCACCTCGTGCCCAACTGCGGGACGGCGGCGCGAGCGGCGGGAATCGAATTGATCACGTCGGCCGCGTTGGAGGGACCATCCAGAAATGCATTCCGGAAACGAGTTCCGAGTCCAGTGTAATCTGTGGCGACCACAGCGTATCCCAGGTTCACATACATGGAGAGGAAGGGACCGTACCCGATATTTCGCATCAGTGAGGGGGCACATGCCCGCGCGATGCCGGTGGAACCGTGCGCCCACGCAATGACCGGCCAGCCCCCGGCGGGCGGTTCCTTGTCGTACGGAAAGAGCACGACTCCGGATACTGCCACATCTTTCCCGCTGGCGGAACGCGAGTGGTACAGAATGCGAATCGCGGTGATCGAGTAGGGGATCTCGTATTGATCAAATTCTTGAGAGCGGATCAGGGCTCCCGGCTTGCCTTCGGGAAGCGGATCGGGAGTGTCATAGAACTTGGTGATGGGCAGGGTGCGCTGGATCTCGGAACGTCGCCGTAGGGCTGGCGTCTGGGCGTCAACGATCCCCGTCATGGCCACAGCCATGCTTAGAACCACGATGATAAGGCAGATCTCGCCCCGAAACGTTGCTGTGAGGGCGAGGGATGTTTTGTGATCGGACACAATAAGAAAAGCTCGACAGCAGTCGCGATCTTCCTTCCCTACTTCTTCGCGACGACCATGATCACGAGAACCACTGGGAGGTAGAGAACCGAAGCATGCAGGAGACGGCTGGCCCTGACGGTGGAACTCGATGCGACAAGTTTCCCCACGTAATAGAGGAGGAATGCTCCTGCCAAGCACATGGCGGACCAAGAGAGCATGCCACCGCGGCCCGCCAGCGGAAGCATTGTGGCGAGCACCAGAATCAGCGAGAATCCTAAGATCTCGGCGCGAGTAAAGCGCGTGTCCTGGTCGAACGCCGGGAGCATGCGGTAGCCGGCGCGACTGTAATCCTCGCGATACATCAGTGCGATCGCCAGAAAATGGGGAAACTGCCACAAAAAGAGGATGGCGAAGAGGAACCAGGCTTGTCGATCGATAACCGCCGAGGCTCCGGCCCATCCGATCAAAGTCGGCATCGCACCCGGGAAGGCTCCCAATAGCGTGCAGAGCGGAGTCTTGCGCTTCAGCGGGGTGTAAACGAGCAGGTAGGAAAGCAATGTCGAAACCGCCAGCAGCGAAGACAACAGGTTGACCGCCAGCAGAAGATATACACCGCCGGCGACACTCAGCCCGATGCCAAATAGAAGCGCCTCGCGGCTCGAGAGCCGCCCCGAAGGGAGAGGACGCGATGCGGTGCGGCGCATCTTGCCATCCCAAACCCGCTCCATCCATTGATTCAACGTTGCCGTGCCGCTGGCTACCAGCAAGGTCCCCACCAGTGTGTTGACCAGGCCCGCAATGCGCACTGGACCTCGAGAGGCCAGGTAATATCCTGCTGAGGTGGTCATCAGGATCAGCAGGTTCACCTCAGGTTTGGTCAGGGTGTAGTAGTCCCGAAGCTTGGACTTGAGGTTCTGCAGAGTAACGGGATGAGCTAGCACTTGAGTGGTTGCCATTTTACCAGTCTTGCCGGGATTCATCACCCGATTCTGTCTCCCTGACCTGATTGCGCTTGCGATACATGATAGCGATGACACCGATCGATCCAATCGTCGGAGGGGTGATAAGGATCAATATCCCGCTCTTCAAAGCCTGAATCATGCGCGATCCGGAGGCTGCCGCCTGGGTGTAGCAAAGAGCGCAACTCTGGCCAAAAGCTGTCGTCGGCGCCAGCAGAACCATCAGTGCCGCGAGCGCGAAAGCAAAGACCCAGATTGATCTCGAGAGCTTCATAGTTGCGCGGATCAGGAGCAAGTTGCGGTGTTCCAGTTTACTTTGCCCACGGCACGCCGTCTACCAGGCGGAAACTGTCTGTCCACCCATATTGCATCGCCAGCAGCACGAAGCCGGTGAAGACGACGAAAAACCACAAGAGCCCGCGATTATCTTTCAGATGCATAAAGAACAAAAGCGCGAGCGTAGCTTCGACGATAGCGACGATCAGCATGCGAACAAACATCTGAGACGCGCTAATACTCTGATAAGCGATGACGAACTGTATCGCTGCGAGAGCCAAAATGCAAAGGTAGACGACGAGGTCCTTCCCCATTCCACTGCTCTTGTGATCTTCGGCGGTCGCCATAGTCTTTTGCTCCGTTTTTCAGTGGGCTAAATTCAGAAGATATACCATCGGTACGACGAACATCCAAACCAGATCCACGAAGTGCCAGTAGAGTCCGGTAACTTCAAGGTCGTCGGCTTTGTAGCGTCCTCCGTTGTAGCGGATAGCAACCGCGATGAGGGCGATTACGCCGCCGGTGACGTGCAACAGATGCAGGCCGGTTATGCTGAAAAAGGCAGAGCCGAACAGAGGCGTGCCCCAGGGATTGTGGAAAAGGGTCGCGCCTTCCCCAATCAATCCCATCCATTCACGAATGTGCAGGGCAGCGAACAGGATTCCGGCCACGGCCGTAATCATGGTCCAGCGGAAAGCTCCCGCCTTGTCGCCTCTCTGAGCCGCCCTCACTCCAATCAGCATGGTCAAGCTACTGGTGAGGAGAATGAATGTCATGAGCGCGACATTGGTAATGCTATGGAAGGGTCTTGGCCAATCGGGGGTGCCGTTGCGGATAAATCCGTAGGCGACGAGACAGCCGGCAAAAGTAGCGGTGTCTGCGATGATGAACAACCACATCGCCATTTTCTTTGCGGGAACAGAAAACGTCGGCGCAGTCATTACGTCGGTCGCTTCCGATCGCGACACTTGCGCGTGAATGGAATGATCTTGAATGGAAAGATCAGCTTGGCTCACGTTGCCTCCCTACCCTCGACTGGTCTAAAGTTTGATCCAAAGCAGCAAAAGCAGATACAGCCACAGAATGCCCATGAAATGCCAGTAGCGCGAAGTCGCGTCCAGAGTGCTCCGTCGCAGAGCGTTGTGGTTCAATTTGCCGATGGCACGAACTAGCCCTCCGAGCCCGCCGAATACGTGCAAAGCGTGGGCTACGGTGAGCACGTAGAAGAACGAATAGCTGACATTGGAGGCGAGCCCGAACCCCTGAGACTTCAGTTGCACCCAGGCAAAGGTCTGACCGGCAACAAAGAGCAAGCCCAGGAACAGGGTCACGTAAAGCCAGCGAGCCGGGCTCTCGGCGTTCGTTCGCAAGCCTCCCATGAAAGCAGCGATGCGGCGACGCGCCGTTTCCAGGGTAATGCTGCTGGCAATAATCACCAGACTGTTGAGGTAAAGGACCGGGGGAAGCGCGATATGCCGCCAATCCTGCGCAGCTCCCTGGCGAACAATGAGCGCGCTGGTAAAGGCTGCAAAGGTCATCGTGATTGCAGCCAATCCCACCCATATCCCAGTGCTGGCCGGAGGAGGAGAGGCGTTTTTGACTCTCCGCAGATCTCCGTCGGCCGGAACCAGATTTCTCCACCCTCCGTTGCCGGAATGGCCGACCAGGCGCTCGGCGTCGATTTGCGGCGGTGGTTGAATGATTGTCGCCATACTGCTGAATCTCCCAGGGTAAAAGGTCTACAGTATTCGGAAAATTACTTTTCCTCGTGCGGGTTCACAAATTGTTCTGGAGAGGTCTGCATCACAAATTCGGTGCTCGCTCCCTCGATGTTGTACTGATAGGGATCGTGATAAACGACCGGCATCTTATCACCAAAGTTGTTGTGAGGCGGCGGCGTCGCCGTGCTCCACTCCAGCGAGGTGCCTTCCCATGGATTGTCCGGTGCCGGCGCGCCTTTGAAGCGGCTATAGATCAGGTTGTAGATGAAAATGAACTGAGCGAGTCCGGTGAGGACTGCGGCCACCGTAATGAACTTGTGCAGGGGAATTAGCGGGATCAGGTAGTCATCGGTAAACGCCTGATAGCGACGCACGTTGCCGGCGATTCCCAGATAGTGAAACGGCATGAAGATGCAGTAAGCTCCCACGAAAGTCAGCCAGAAGTGGAGCTTGCCCAGCGTCTCGTTCATCATGTGCCCGGTCATCTTCCCGAACCAGAAGTAGGTTCCGGAGAAGATGCCGAAGATGGCTGCAACCGCCATGACCAGGTGGAAGTGGCCAACCACAAAATAGGTGGCATGCAGCATGATGTCGATGGAAGGCTGAGCCAGGAAAAAGCCGCTGACGCCTCCGCTGATAAACATGGAAATGAATCCCAGCGCGAACAGGGATGCCGCGTTGATCCGCAGCTTGGAACCGTACAAACTACCCAGCCAGATCAGCACGACGATGGTGGATGGAATTGTGATCACCAGTGTGGGGAACGAGAAGGCCAGCGAGGAGAACGGATTCATTCCGCTGACGAACATATGGTGGCCGTAGACCATGTAGCTGAGAACCGCCAGCGATCCCATGGAATAAATCAATACCCTGTGACTCAGCATCGGCCTACGCATATTGGTAATCAGCACGTGGGAGACGATGCCCATGCCCGGGACAATCGCAATGTAAACCTCGGGGTGTCCAAAGAACCAGAACAGGTGTTGCCAGAGCAGAGTGGAACCGCCGGTATGCGGCAGTAATTGGCCATTGATCACAAGGTTGGAGGCTACAAAGAAACTGGTTCCGGCAACGTGATCGAGAATCAGCAGGATGCAGGCCGGCATGAGAACCGCGAATGCCGTCAGGCCCATCACCGACGTGATGAACCAGCCCCAGCAGGTCAGCGGCAGACGCATCAGCGACATACCCCGAGTCCGCATGTCGAGGGTAGTGGTGATGAAGTTCAACGAACCGAGCAACTGGCCCACGCAGAAAATGGCGATCGAGGCAGCCCAGAGAATTACGCCCAAACCCTGCCCCGGCCCCGACACAGAACCCACGGCGCTCAACGGCGCATACTGGGTCCATCCGCCGAGCGTCGGTCCCTCTCCGACGAAGAAGGACGACACCAGAACGAGGAAAGCCACGAACGTGACCCAGAACGACATCATATTGAAATGGGGGAAGGGCATATCTTCCGCGCCCACCTGGATGGGAAGGAAGAAGTTACCGAACGCCGCGAAAGGAGCGGTCGTGAGCACAAAGAAGACCATGATCGTGCCGTGCATGGTCATCAATTGCAGGTAGTACTCCGGCGTCATGACATTGCCGGGCGCTCCGGTACTAGAAAGAAAGTGCAGCCCAGGAATCGGGAAATTCGTCCACCCCAGGTGGATACGCATCAGCCACGAGAGCACCATTCCCCACACCACCGCGACCAGGGCCAGCGCGTAATACTGTTTGCCGATGACCTTGTGGTCGAGACTGAAGATGTACTTCCGGATAAAGCTCGTCGGAGCTCCGTGCTGCGCTGCGTGTGCCGACATGTCGTGCATTGCGCTCACCTCACAAGGAATCTTTGGTCTGTCCAGATGATGCGTGCGACAGCTACTGCAATGCCGCCTGCTGCTTGAGCCAGTTATCGAAGTCTCCCTGACTCATCACTTCGAGGTACGCCTTCATGTTGTAATGCCCCAAGCCACAAAGCTGGGTACAGACAATTTCATACTTGCCAATCTTTGTCGCGGTGAAATGAATGGAGACGTCGAGGCCGGGGACGAAGTCCTGCTGGACTCGCAATTCCGGCACAAAGAAGGAATGCCCCAAATCCTTCGAATGCATGAGCAGGTGGATCTCCCGGTTCACGGGAATTGCCATCTCCGCCGTCACGATATCGTCCTTGGAATCCTGATCGTGGGTTTGGTCAAGGCCGAAGAAGTTGGCATTGGCCTCGTTGATCTGGTCGGGGTGAAGAGGGCCAAATTTTCCATCCGGGCCGGGATAGCGAAAATAAAACGCGAACTGCCCCGCCTGCACTTGAATGGGCATCGCGTTGGCCGCGGGAGGAGTGAAATACACGCTTGCCCAAGCCTTAGCTCCGAACACGCCGAGAGCCAAAACCTCGGTGCCCACCAGCAGGAAAGCAGCGATTACCAGCCCGGTTGCTCCACCGGGGAAGCTGCGGATCTTCGCCCCTGGCGCGGGGCTCGAAAACTTCCAGATAAAGATCCCCAGGAGAAATTGCGAGGCGAGGAACGAAATGCCCGCTTCCGCCATGGTCTCGGAATATTGTTCATCGATCAATGGACCGTGAGTGGAGATGTCCTGCGGCAAATACCAGGTATGCATCACGATGGGAATTGCCGAACCGATTGCGATCAGAATAATCGTCACCGCGAATATCTTCGCCATATCGCTCCGCCTTAGGCTAAATCAGAAATCGGACTTCTTGGGAATTGCCGCAGCCTAGACTGCGGCAATTCCACGACGCTCCAACTTCAACCGCGATGAACTCAACTTCTATTTCGCCTTGTAAGTGAAATCGGCGGTTCCGGGCTTCCCGGCGGCCACCGTCACTTTTTGGGTTTGAGTACCATAGTCTTCCTGCCACGCGGTCACGGTGTAGTTCCCAGGTGGCACGTTCTCAATGGTGTAGTTCCCCTTATCGTCGGTAGTTGCGTATGGCCCTTTGACCACAACAAACCAGCCGTGCATCCAAGGATGGATGTTGCACTGTACCGGAATCACTTCCGCGGCTTTCCACTTCTTCTCAATCGGCGCCGCTCCCGGCGGCTGGGACTGGTTCCAAGGGATATTGCCGGTCATTGGGTTCGGCAGGGGATGAATGTTGTGGGTCGTCTGATCGCTGGTTTCTACCTTGAAAGTCTGGTCCACATCCATCGCCAGAACATGGGGAGTGTACATACAGTTTTTCTGATCGAAGACAGGCACCGTCTTCGGAACTTCGGCCAACACATTGGCCGGCAAGCCTTCAGAGATGTAGAGAACCACATTTTCCAGGCCGGAGTCGGAGCCGACCACCACGGTTTCCAGGTGGGCGGGACTGTTGACGTGTTGCTTCACGCAGTAGGGGTCTTTCGACATATCGATACCCCGCATGTGGGGAGCAGTGCCGGTGAGTTTGACCGTCCCCGTGATCTTGCCCTCAGCAGCTGCATTGACTTTCTGGTTCAGCAAGAGCGCACCGCAGGAGACCAGCACGACTGCCAGTAGAACAGTCCCTAACTTGTTTCGCATCTTCATTGGAAATCTCTCCTTACAAACCACGAAGTTGACACTGCTTTGCGATGCTAATGGTGCGTTTACTGTTGCCCCGCAGGCGCATTAGGGTTGACTGGTTTCAGGTCAAGTTTCTTGGCCATCTCCTTTTCTACGCTCCTCTGAGCCATGAAGGTGCGCAGATAGAACACCAGATCCCAAGCCTCATCCGGCTTGATGTTGTCGGCAAACGACGGCATCGGAGTGCCGTCCAGGCCGGTCATGAAAATTCTGTAGATATCGCGATCCGTATCGCCGCACTTTGGCTTCGCGCCCTCGGTAAAGTTGAAGGGGGCGATGGGGCGGCCCTGATCGTCGGTAAGGGTTGCCGCCGACGGCCCATTGGCCATGCCTTGCACGCCGTGGCACTTCCAGCATTGCACCCGGGCAAATACGTCGCGTCCCGCCTTAATACGTTCTGGAGTAACCGCCGGCTCGGGAGGAATCTGGATGGGGGTCCCGGGCTTTTCACTCACAAAACGAGGAGAAAAGTGCTTGACCCATGCCACCAGGTCGGCCCGCTCCTGCTTGGTGAATGTGCTCCAGGGCGGCATGTTGGACCGGTCGAAGCCGCGAGTAATGGCGTCAAACAAATCCTGGTCTGCGGGCAGGGTTCCGGTGGGAGTGGAACGACACTTGAAGACGCCCAATTGGAAGTCGCGTGGCTTTTGGTACATAGGGGTGTCGAACCAAGCAGCGTTTTCGCCGTTCCCGTCTCCAAGGTCGCCGTGGCAGCCAACGCAATAGCGACGGTAGTCATCTTTGCCGTCCTTGGCGTGACCGGTAACGTTCCCGATATGGCTTTCCATGCCAATGCGCGACTGAATGTCTTCGGTCGACAACTGAGCGCTGGAAAGCGCAGGGAGGGCCAGAGCCGCAGCCACGCCCATAATCAGCGTCCACATCTGCAATTTTGTTCGCATCATGCCCTCTCTAGAAATCGAAATCAAATCCGGTCAGGAACTCGCTGGTGTTGACGTTTGCTGTAGACAACGAGAGTGTAGGTCCCGTGCCGTCCTGGTGCAGCCAGTTGTACTCGTTGTGCCAGGCGAAACCGGCACGGCTGGTCATGAACGGGTTGTAGCGGAACCCCAAAGTATAGGTGGAAATATCTCCTAAATTCGACGCACTCGGAGAGGCAGAAAGCGGGCCATTTGCCTGTCGCGACATACGAATCGTCTCGTAGCGTGCGAGGAAGAGAAGTTGCGGACTATAGACGTAGTGAGGTTCTACAAGAACGCCGTTCCAAGTCGGCGCCTGCGAACCTGCTGGCAGCAGCGTTCCGGGCGTGTTATTACCCGTGACCGTGCCACCGATCAGGTCGCCATAGCCTTGACCGAACCATGCGTTATCCCAGCCATGCTGAGTCACGACCGTTACATCGGCGTGCTCGCCGAAGTAGAACAATCCGACAAAGCCTTCGCGATGGAACCCTTTGTTGCTGAGTCCAGTACCGGGTTGAGGCGCGCCGCCGGAGGTGAGATAGTACGTCGGAGCCTGACCAACCATGGCGTAGGCGCCAATGCGGTCTACCCCAAGCTTCCCGACATCAAAGGCTTGGCTCACGGTAAAGAATCCGGTGTAGGAATTGCCATAGGGAAGGCCGACATTGCCGTCGTTGGAGCTCAACAGCGCAGCCGAGTATCGGGTGCGATCGTTATAGGAGTGGCCCATCAACTCGGCGCCGAGTTGGTTATCGCCCATCTGGCCAAAGATGTTGCCATCGCCGACCGGAATGAAGTGATAGAGCTGGTAAATGCCGCCGTTGCCGGTGAGCGTGAGGATGCGCTTTTCCGAGAGCAGGTTGTCGAGTTCGAACTTGCCCAGCTTGATGTTGAGCCAAGTGCTGCCGAAGACATTGTCCAACCGTGCCATGACCGTCTCGAAGTGGAATGATGCGGTGTTGTCGGAGGAAGGCAACACATAAAACGAGAAGTTCTTTTCCAGCGTGCCGCCGGTGTGGAAGTCCAGACCGCTCAGGTCGAAACCGGAGGTAGTGACGCGCTGGACGGCCGAATTCGGATTCAGGGTGCCCCCAGGATACGTGTCCACCAGGACCTTGTCCGTACTTACACGATGCCAGATCGGCGTGATGCGGAACGTAACCGGCCAGTAACTAGGATTCTGCCAGATCGGCGAATCGCGATCATTCATTAGCTGGTAGCCGTTGTCTTTGAACTTCTGGCCGAAGTAGTTCAGCATCGGCCAGGACTCGTGGCAGGCGGAACAACGAAGGCCGTACTTTCGGGCGAAGGCGGGAAGCGCATTCGCATTTTGGCTGCTGCTCAGGACCAAGAAGACTAAAACCAGAGCCCCAGCCAGGAAGTGAATTCCCCACGACAGTTTCCCACCTTGGCGAGACTGCATTCCCCTATTCATGCCGCACTCCTTAGGAGGCAATTGTGTTTTGCACAGCGCTGCTGCATTCCCACAACAATGCAAAGGGCGAGAACCACTGCACAGCAATCGCGATTGGACCCCTCCAAGCGCGTGCTTCCCAAGAGCAGAACCCTGAACCGATTTTCTGGCTGGAAGGTCCTACCACCGTACCGGAGGTGAATGCTACTATGCGAGCGCGATCACTTGCAAGAGGGTGGGAGAATTTTTTTTTACATTCTTTTTACAAAGTAAAACCACGCGGAATCGCTGCCGCCCGAGAGACCAGTCTTTTCGCGGGGAGTTGACAGGGCGGTGAGAGAGTTGAGACTCTTTTGCTGCCGGGGAGGGTTTTTGGTGGAATCGAGAACTGTATTCTCGAAAGCTGGCCGGACGCGGCTGGGCAGCCAATCGGAGGTCGTGTCGTCAGGCTTGTGGAAAAGGGGACTGGGGCTTGTGATATTGCTCGCGGCAATCCAACTCTCTGCCCGCGACAAGGACAATCTGCAGTACGGCGCCGGCCTGATCGTCAATGTTCCCTTTTCCGAGAGCGAGGTCACGCAGGTTGTGCAAGACGTGATCCAGGACGGAATCATCCGAGGAACCAAGGAGTACAACAAGGACCAATACGTCATGGGAGCCACCGCGGTCAGTACGACGCGGGTTTTTTCCGAAAAGGTAGACAACGGCAAGGTCTTCTACAAAATTCGCCTGCATGCGCTCGACCCGCGAAACTTCAAGGACAGCGGCGACTCGGGCACGCTTGCCGTTCGTTACATCGTGCAGCCCCAAGGCACCGACCATACCGTGCTGCGCATCGACGCGCGCTTTGTGGAAGATTTTCGCCGCGTCTCGCACGCCTCCAATGGTTCGGTAGAGAACGCGGAATACAAAGACATTCATGATCGACTCGATTCTATCGAGCTGATGAAGAGCGAGACGGCCGAAGCGGAAAAGGAAAAACAAGCAGCGCGGGAAAAGATGGCTGCATCCCGGCAAGAAGCCGCGTCCGCGACGGAGCCCCCCGTAGCTGCAACGACGGTGGCGGAGGTCACGCCCGCTCCCCCGGTCGCAACTCCCGCAACCCCGGCGGCGTCGCCTGCCCCAGCGCCACCTTCCAGTTCGACAACTTCTTCCGCTTCGACGCTCTCAGCCGCTGCGCCATCTCCGGCCAGCGCATCGCCTTCGCCCAGTTCGCCACCTCCCAGCGTCAGTGTTGACGATTCATCGCAAACGCTGGCAGAGCACGTCAAGGATCTTCGACGGCAAGTGCAGCGGCTGGTGAAGGCACCCGGCGCGCCGCTCAAATCCGCCCCCTTTCACACGGCAAGCACGTTGCAGTCTCTGGCGCCGGGAACGGAAGTTCTGATCGTAGTTTCGACGCCATACTGGTACGGCGTGGAAACTCATGAGGGCCAGCACGGATGGATGCTCCGCGATGAATTGGAGCTCTTGCCATGAACGCACGATTGGGAATGACCCGTGTGCTGGGCAGGGCAGCGCTGCTCACGGTGGCGGTGGGCTCGATATTTGCGCAGTCACAAACCGCTGTCTACGAGCGCGCCTTCCCGCAGTCGAAGGCCACCGTTGAACAAGCTCTCAAGGTGATCCAAGGCAATCTGGCGGGTCGCCTACCCACGCTGGACGGATTCGCGAAACCCGGAGAGCAGCCGCTCGATCGTTATCAGCGCGGCTACTATCAATCCGCCGTCGAAGTGATCTCCACTCGCTCCGGCGGTTCGATCGTACGTGTTACCTCCAAAGTAACGGCCTGGTATGCGGATCCTGCGCGTGCCCACGCGGGATACCAACTGTTGACCTCCAACGGCCGGCTGGAGGCCGACCTGCTCGATCAACTGGCCGATGAGGTCGCGAAGACCGCGCCCCAGACGGAAGTTCGGGCGGCGGCCGCCGCTCCGGCAGCAGCTCCGATTCCGGCGCCAGCTGCAGTGCCGCCGCGTCCTACAGTCACGGCCACGACTTCGGCTTCAGCGCCAGCTGCAACTTCGAAGCCCGTAGTCGAAGCAAAGAAAACTGCGGGGCCTGCGATCACTGCGGCCAGCCCCAGCATCCCCCGAACCTTCCCTACGTCGCCCGGGACGAGCATCCCAGCTCCGCCACCCTCGGCTGCGCCGACTCCGGAGCAATTGCGCATCGAAAAGGAAGACAGCGCTCTGCAGGAGGAAGCCTCCAGTCTGGAAGAAGTGGTGAAGAACATGGCTCATCCCCGCAATTTGGTTGCGGTGAAAAAATCTGGTACGCCGGTAGTGACGACTCCGAGCCTGACGGCCAAACCGCAATTTCTGGCCAGCGAGCATGACGAGTTTGAATTGCTGGACTTCAGTGCGGACTGGGTGCACGTGCGGATTTCGGGAATTTCCCGCGGGTGGATCTGGCGCAACAGCGTCGAGATGCCCGACGGCATCGCGGACACGGATGTGCCTGCGGCCTCGACCCAGGCACCTTCCGCTGACCTATTTCACGTGATTCGCGAAGAAACGGCGCCGTTTCCCGGAGATTGGGAACCGCTGCGCAGCAAAACGGTAAAAATTATTTCCGTACAGAAGGTCGACGAAGCGGCTAAAGATAGCGGCCCCAAGGATCGGCTCGCGTATGCGAAATTCTTATTGGAAAAGAGCTACAAAGAAAGCGCGCAGACGCATCAGGATCTTCAGGGTGTCGTCGTGATTTTTGATTCCGCCGACGGCGGCATGATTGCCGCCACCGCGGCTAGCCTTCAGCAGTGGGTCGCGGGCACGCTCTCGGACTCAGCTTTGTGGCACCAATGCTTCTTTGATCCGCCGGAGATGTTTAGTGCCTCCGCATCTTCGGGAAGCCGGTAACTGTTCATCTGTTGCTCGAAGGCCGAGTTCGAATGTGATTCTTGCGGTGGTGTGGTTCCTCTTTCCTCCCACCCAACGGCAGGTTAATTTTCAGTACTGCCTTGCATACTCGCGGATTTTGTCTGATCTGCCGGGTGACTCACGGCATGGATCGGCCTGTACGCGACCGCGAAAACTATCAGCGCGAAAAGGAAAAGAGAAAATACGAGCACACGAATCTTTTCTGAGGACTTCATAGCACACCATCAAAATTCTAGGTAGCCGCAACATCACTGAATGTGCTCCTGATCACAAGCGGATGTGCGTCGCTAGATGCTCCTACCGACGGTTGATCGCTCAGCGTAGTGCAGTTCGCGGATGGTAACGCCGAGCTTGGCCCTGCTCTCATCGTAGAATGCTTGCGAGGCAGGAAATCTGAACCTTACCGAAGATTCTCACCGCAGGCTGAACGCTCTCACCAACGAATGGGTGCTGGTGTCGCCGCATCGCACCGCACGTCCCTGGCAGGGAGAATTGGAGCGCGTACAAACCGCATCTGAACCGGCTTACGATCCCAATTGCTATCTCTGTCCCGGGAACGCTCGGGCAGGCGGAGTGCGCAATCCGGAATACGAGACGACATTTGTGTTCGAAAACGATTTTCCCGCGCTCAAGGCTCAAACGCCCCACGACCGACTCGATCTCGAAGGCAAGGGATTGCTGGTTGCCGAAGGCGAATCCGGAATTTGCCGCGTGATCTGCTTTTCTCCACGACACGATCTGGCTCTGGCCAGCATGTCGCCGGAAGAAATCGAACCGGTGGTTCATACATGGATGGGACAATTTCGCGAACTGGGCGGCATCGACTCGCTCAACTACGTGCAGATTTTAGAGAACCGTGGGGCCATGATGGGTACCAGCAATCTCCATCCCCATTGCCAGATCTGGGCGACCTCTTCGATTCCCGAGGTGCCGCGAAAGGAACTCGCGGCGCAGCAAGCGTATCTTGAACAGCACGGCAGATGTCTTCTCTGTGACTACGTTGCGATGGAACAACGCCAGAAGCATCGCATTGTTTGTGTAAATGAGGGCTTCCTCGCGGTGGTGCCTTTCTGGGCGGTGTGGCCCTTCGAACTTCTGGTATGCAGCCGGCGGCACATGGCTAGCATGAATGATTTCACGCCCGACGATGCGCGGTTATTAAGCCAAATGCTTCACCAGTTAACGGGGACCTACGACAAAGTCTTTGCAGTTCCCTTCCCTTACTCCATGGGCTTTCATCCCTCACCGACGGATCATCAGGACCATCCCGAGTGGCACTTCCACGCGCATTTCTTCCCACCGCTGCTGCGCTCGGCCTCGATTCGCAAATTCCAGGTCGGATTCGAAATGCTAGGCACGCCGCAGCGCGACATCACACCTGAAGTTGCAGCCGCCAGGCTGCGCGAACTTGCCGGAGCAAGCCGGTGATAAGTTCCGAGGTGTATTCTTGATGGTCCGGTGGAAAAATATTCTTCGAGGCTTCCTATGAAACTCATATCGGTAAGCACGCACACGCTCATGGCCGCGATTTTTGTCAGCGCCTCTATTCTTCAGGCAGCGGGGCAGGCAACTTCCATTCCTGCTTCGCAACTGGTCAGCCCGGAAGAACTGGTAAAGACAATTCAGACGGGGAAGGAAAAGCCGCTGATGATCCAGGTGGGCTCGCATGTTCTTTACCAGCAGGCGCACATCCCGGGATCGGAGTACATTGGGCCCGCATCGAGCGAAGCGGGATTGCAGCAGCTTCGGAAGCGCGTTGATCCTCTGCCGCGAAAGAAATCCATTGTTCTCTACTGCGGTTGTTGCCCATGGAATCATTGTCCCAACGTGAAGCCCGCCTTCGATACTCTGCAAGCGATGGGCTTCGCGAACGTAAAGGTTCTCTATATTGCCGACAATTTCGGCGCGAACTGGGTCGACAAAGGCTACCCGACCGCGAGAGGAGAATAGTCCCTGCGTTCGAAGCTCCAGTGGATTTTACCGGCGGTGCTTATCGCCGCGATTCTCACGGGCGTTTATGTTCGGTCAAACCGGGCTCCGCATCCGAAAACAGGAATCGCGAAAGAGCATCCTCTCGCTCCCGATTTCGTGCTCCCGCAACTGAATGGCACACCACTCCGACTCTCTGCCTATCGCGGGAAAGTCGTCCTGCTCGATTTCTGGGCAACCTGGTGCGATCCGTGCCGCGCGGAAACTCCGCATTTTGTCGAACTGCAGCAAAAACATGCGGACCGCGGCCTACAGGTCATCGGCGTTTCGATGGATGATACTTCCGACCCCGTCCGCGACTTCTATCAACAATTCCACATGAATTATCCCGTGGTCATGGGAGATGCCAAGACCGGCGAGGCTTACGGAGGAGTCTTGGGATTGCCGATCATATTTCTGCTGGACCGGGACGGGCGAATCGTCGCCAAGCACATGGGATCGACGAAGGCGCAAACCTTCGAACAGGAAATTACCGCTCTCTTGTCAAAATAATAACGCCCGCAACTCCGTTTATATTCAATAGGTTACGCAGCTTGTCCTTCCCTTCTGACCTGCTTCGTATTCCAATCACAGCCTCCTGTGATCCAAGTCGTCGTGCCCGCCTGCGCTGGCAAGATAGCCTCAGTTGTTCGCATCGGACGCCAGTATGCGAGAGACCGTCAAGCGGCTATGGCCGGAAATCGCCTGGATCGAGAACCCCCAATTACGGGATCAAGTTACCGAAACGTGGGTCAAGGCCCTCGAGCGCAGTCCGCTAAAGCCGGAAGACCTGAACCAGATTCCCTTCACGCTGCTGGTGCCCAACTGCCCGATCACGTTTATGGAGCACAAGCGTTGCGTGGTGCACATCGCCCGCGACAGCGCTACGGCGATGCGGCAGTTTATGGGGCGAGCGTTGCCCGTCCATATGGACACAGTAATCGCGGGGGCAATCCTGGCCGATGTCGGCAAATTGCTGGAATACGAACTCGGTCCAGATGGAAAGAGCCGGCAAAGCGAGCGCGGCGAAGCGTTGCGCCATCCGTTTACTGGAGTCGCTCTCGCCCTGGAATGCGGTGTGCCAGACGCAGTCTGCCACATCATTGCCGCGCACGCCGCCGAGGGCGATCTGGTCAAGCGCTCGACCGAAGCTGTCATCGTGCATCACGCCGACTTTATGGCGTTTCTACCTTTCAAAAATCCGAAAAACATCAAGCCGAACCTGTAAGGAATTATCATGCGCTCTGCCAATCCGAGTCTCCCGCCTAAAGAAACCGTCACAGCCCGGATGTCGCGCTGGGCGGCCGATTTGCAGTACCAGCACCTTTCCCCCGAGGCCGTTTATCAGGCCAAACGATTCTTCCTCGATTCTATGGGCTGCGCCCTAGGCGGCTATCAGCAACATGACGTAAAGATGGCGCTCGAGGTTCTCGACGAGATTGCGGCGGCTGGGCGGGCGACCGTGATCGGCAGCGGACGCCGCGTTGACCCAGTCTCTGCCGCGTTCGCCAATGCGCTGATGATCCGCTGCATGGATTACAACGACATTTATTGGAAGCAGGATCCATCGCATCCTTCGGACATTTTTCCGGCCGCGATTGCAGGTTGCGAGCGCGCTCAAAGCAACGGAAAAGAACTTATCGTGGGGCTGGTGCTCGGCCACGAATTCGAGATGCGGCTCTGCGAAGCCGCCTTCCCGGGAATTCGCGAGCGCGGGTGGCACCATGCGACACTCACGGCGTTTGTTTCGCCCATCGTCGCCGGACGCGCGCTGCATCTGCCCTGGGAGAAGATTCAACATGCGATCGGCATCTCTGCCAGCCGCCACTGTACGTTAGGCGCAGTAACCGCGGGCAAGCTGACGATGATGAAAAATACCGTCGACCCCATGGCGACGCAAGGCGGCGTCCTGGCTGCGCTGCTGGCCGAGAAAGGTTATTCCGGACCGGAGCACGTCATCGATGGCAAAGAGGGACTGACGCACGTCTTCGGACCGGAGTGGAAACTCAATCTGCTGACCGACGGGCTGGGAGAATCGTGGCGCATCACGCAATGCGGCATGAAGGCTTTTCCCACCGAGGCCTTGACCCACACGCCCATCTCCGCCGTGCTCGACTTGGTCAAGAACAACGATCTGCATCCTGAGCAAGTGGAGAAGGTCCAGATCCGGTCGCTGGCGCGGGCCGCCGACATTCTTTCCGATCCCAGCAAGTACGATCCGAACACTAAGGAAACTGCCGATCATTCCCTGCCCTATGTCATCGCGGCGGCACTGGTCGAACGGCAGGTCACTCCGGTGCAGTTCACCATGAAAAAGATTATGGACCCCAGGATTCGCGAACAACTGCGGAAGATTGAAGTGGTCGCCGATCCTGAGATCGAAAAAGTATTTCCAGCCTTACAGAGGGTAATCGTGGAAATCAATACCAAGGATGGACGCTCTTATACTAAGCAACTCGACTTTCCTAAAGGTGATCCTCGCAATCCTTTGACCGATCAGGAGGTAGAAGAAAAATTTGCGGCTCTGGCTGATGGAGTCTTGTCGGCCGGCGCGCAAAAACGAGTGAAAGACGTGGTATGGAATCTGGAGCGGGTGGGCTCGGTAACTGAACTGATGGCGTTAATGGAAGCCGATGTTCGAGAAGCAAAATCTTCGCGAACGAAAGCCAGGACGCACGCTCGAAGCAAGACCGCGAAACGCAGCCCGGCCGTTGCCTAAACGATCATCCACTACGCCGCACAGCCTGCTTGCGTGAAGGAGTTCTTATGTCGCAAACGATCGTCGAGAAAATCGCACAAGTTCACATGTCAGATGGCCCGCAGCGCCCGCTGCGTGCTGGCGACTTTGTTTCGATTCGTCCGCTTCACGTGCTGACGCACGACAACTCTTCCGCGGTCATGAGCAAGTTCAAAGCGATTGGCGCCAAAAGTATTTACGATGCTAAGCAGCCGGTCTTTGCCGTCGATCACGACATCCAGAACCGCGAAGAGGCGAATCTGAAGAAATACCAGTCTATCGCCGCCTTCGCGGCAGAACACAGGATCGCCTTCTATTCGGCGGGATCAGGGATCGGTCACCAGATCATGATTGAGCGCGGGTACGTCGTGCCGGGATCGTTCGTGGTCGCTTCCGATTCGCATTCGAATATGTACGGTGCCTTGGGAGCCGTCGGCACGCCCATTGTGCGCACCGACGCCGCCGCCGTCTGGGCCACAGGGGAATTCTGGTGGCAGATTCCTCGAACGATTCAGGTTGTCCTCGAAGGCAAATTGCAGCCGGGCGTCAGCGGGAAGGACGTAATCATCACGCTGTGCGGGCTGTACAACCACGACGAAGCGCTGAACGCCGCCATCGAGTTCGCGGGTCCGGGCGTGGCAAGCCTTTCGATGGACGCCCGCTTCACCATCTCCAACATGAGCACCGAATGGGGGCCGATTGTCGCCTGGTTCCCGGTCGACGAGGTCACGATTCAGTACTTGCGCAACGTGCATTCCTGCCTGGAAGCTTCCGGCATACGCCGCTTCAGCGAGAAAGATGTCGAAAGCTGGGCTACGAGGCCGCCCCAGCCCGATGCGAACGCCGATTACAGCGCTCGCATCGTGCTCGACCTTAATCAGGTGACACCGCATGTTTCCGGTCCTGACAGTGTGCAGACCATGACATCTGTTTCCGCCATCGAAAAAAAGAAGGTCGCGATCCAGAAAGCCTACCTGCTTTCCTGCGTGAACTCGCGTCTAACTGATCTGGAAGATGCAGCTTCGGTCCTGCGCGACAGGAACGTGGCTGCTGGCGTGAAATTCTATGTGGGAGCGGCGAGCGCGTGGGTACAGCAGGAAGCGGAGCGGCGCGGAGTGTGGCAAACGCTTTTGAATGCGGGAGCGATTCCGTTGCCTCCCAGTTGCGGCCCGTGCATCGGCCTCGGAACCGGCCTGCTGGAAAAGGGCGAGGTCGGCATCTCCGCGACCAATCGCAATTTCAAAGGCCGCATGGGTTCGCGCGACGCGCAATGCTATCTCGCGAGTCCTGAGATTGTGGCCGCGTCCGCTGTCGCCGGATACATCATTGGCTCGCGTTCCTTCCCGGATGTGCAACCCGCACGCGTTTATCAGGAACTCCCGGCTCCCAGCTATTCCCCGGAGCACGTGGAGATTCTGCCGGGATTTCCGGAGCACCTGCAAGGGCGCCTCGTGTTCATGTGCTCCGACAACATCAACACAGACGCCATCTACGGCAAGGACTATACCTATCGCGACGATATGACGCCGGAAATGATGGCCAGGGTCATCATGGGGAACTACGATCCGCAGTTCGCCGCGCGCACTCGCGCCGGGGATGTCATCGTCGGCGGCTTCAATTTCGGCACAGGATCGAGCCGCGAACAGGCCGTCACCTGCCTTAAGGCGAAGGGCATTCCGCTGGTGATCGCGGCCAGCTTTTCGCAAACCTATTTGCGCAACGCCTACAACAATGGATTCTTGTGCATTGAAGTTCCCGCCCTGGTTAAGAGATTACGCGAACAGTTTGGAAATGAAATCGCCGGCAAGGAGAAGACGATCATTCCCGGAGACACGATCAGCATCGATTTCGTCTCCAGCACTTTGAAATGGCGTGAAGAGTCGTTCGCCTTTCCGCCGCTCGGACGCGTCCCGCAGTCTCTGGTCATCACCGGCGGCACGGAGAATGTGGTCGCAAAGAAGCTGGGATTTTCAGGCAAGCAAGAGCATCCAGAGCTCGTCGTTTCAGGAGATTAGCAATCATGGCAAAGCACATCGTTGTCACCATGCCCGGAGACGGGATTGGCAATCAGGTTCTTCCCGAGGCGTTGCGGCTACTGAAAGCTGTTGAGTTCGACGCCGAATATATCCACGCCGACATTGGATGGGAATGCTGGTGTCGCGAAGGCAATGCGCTTCCCCAGCGCACGATCGATCTGCTCGCCACGCACAAGCTGGGACTGTTTGGCGCCATCACTTCCAAGCCGAAGAAGCAGGCCGAGGCGGAACTGCGCCCGGAATTGCGCGGCAAGGGCTACTCGTACTTCAGCCCAATCGTGACCATGCGGCAGCGCTTCAACCTCGACACCTGCATTCGGCCGTGCATTTCGTTTCCAGGGAATCCGCTGAATTTCATTCGCAAGCGGGCCGATGGAGGCTTCGAGGAGCCGTGCGTAAACGTCGTGGTCTTCCGGCAAAATACCGAGGGACTCTATGCCGGGGTGGAATGGACGAATCCGCCGGAGCAGGTTCGTGCCGCACTGGGCTCGCATCCGAAATTTAAACCCTTTCTCCCGGTGGCGGGGCCCGATCTCGCGATCTCGGTGCGGATCGTGACTCGCCACGCTGCCCACAAGATCTGCAAGGGGGCCTTCGATTGGGCGAAGAAATACGGCTACAAGTCGGTCACGATTTGCGAGAAACCGAACGTGCTGCGCGAGACCTCCGGCATGATGGAGGACGAAGCCAAAGCCGTCGCGAAGGGATATCCCGGCATCGCGTTGTGGTCGACGAACATCGACGCGCAAACCATGTGGCTGACCAAGAATCCCGAGGAGTATGGGGTGGTGGTGGCGTCGAACCTTTTTGGCGACGTGATCTCCGACGCCTTTGCCGGGCTGATTGGAGGCCTGGGCTTTGCCGCATCCGGCAATATCGGGGACGAAGTCGCCGTCTTTGAGCCCACGCACGGCTCGGCCCCGAAATATGCGGAACTCGATCCTCCAATCGTGAATCCGATTGCGATGTTTCTGTCGGCCGTCATGATGCTACAGCATGTAGGCGAAATCCAAAAGGCGCACCGCATCCGGCAGGCAATCGCGGAGGTCGTGCAGGAAGGAAAAGTGCGCACCTACGACATGATGCGCATTCCCGGCGGTCCGAAGGCGATCAGCCAGGGCGCAGCCAGCACGATCAAAATGACCGATGCGGTGTTGGCGAAGCTGCAGAAACAGGATTCCGCGTCTGCGGAATGCGAACTGGTGGAAGCGGGCGGCGGCATCTAGCAGAGAGATCTTTATGACAGTGGCAACGGAAATCCGGATCGGCGAGGCGGGGCACTGCGGCCCCGAAATTCGCTCCGACCTTTATGTGCGTCTCGAACCGCGCGACTCCGGCGGCTTACAGATTGAGTTAGAGTCGCGGGTGAAAGCCTATTACGGCGACTCCATCCGCAAGCAGGCGGAGGAGGTGCTGGAAGCTCTGGGCGTGCGACACGCGCAGGTTCTGATTCGCGATGAGGGCGCGCTGCCTTTTGTGATCGCGGCGCGCATCGAGGCCGCGGTCCGGCGGGCCGGGTTGGGCGAAGGCACGCGCGTGCTTCCCGATCGGATCGTCCCGCCGGGTCCTTCTGACCGGGATCGCATTCGCCGCTCCCGGCTCTACCTGCCCGGCAGCGAACCCAAATACTTCATCAACGCCGCTCTGCACGGGCCTGACGCCGTCATTCTCGATCTGGAAGATTCCGTTCATACCGCAGAAAAAGATGCCGCGCGATTGCTGGTGCGCAATGCGCTGCGCGCCGTTGATTTCCTACACTCGGAGCGCATGGTACGCATCAACCAGCTTCCCCTCGGACTCGAAGATCTCGATGAGGTTATCCCCGAGTCGCCGGATCTGGTGCTGATCCCGAAGGTGGAAAATCCCGACCAGGTGATTGCGGCAAACACGCGCATCGCCGAGATCAAAGCCGACTACGGCATCACGCGGCCGATCTGGCTCATGCCGATCCTGGAATCCGCTCTCGGAATCGAGAATGCTTTCGCCATTGCCAAGGCGAGCGATCAAATCGTGGCCCTCACGATTGGGCTGGAAGATTACACGGCCGACCTGGGAGTCGTGAAAACATCGACCGGCGCGGAATCTCTTTACGCGCGCCAACGGGTCGTGAATGCCGCACACGCGGCTGGCGTGCAGGCGATCGACTCGGTTTTCGGCGATGTCGGCGACATGGACGGCTTGCGCGCGTGGGGTCTCAACTCCCGCGCTCTCGGCTTCGAAGGCATGGGATGCGTCCATCCTACGCAGGTTCCAGTCGTGCACGAGGCATTCGCTCCGGGCGCGACTGAAATCGAGCGAGCACAGAGAATTGTTGCCGCCTTTCATGACGCGCAGCAGAAAGGCCTGGGAGTGGTCAGCCTGGGTTCAAAGATGATCGATCCGCCGGTCGTGCAACGCGCCCTGAAACTCGTAGCGCGGGCGCAAGCCATGGGATTGATCCGCTGATGGCCGAATGAGTTGGAGTTTCTATGGCAGTGTTGGAAAAAACTGAACTGATCGCAAATACAGCCGGGCGCGACGTGCCGGAGACGGTGAACGGGCGGCCGCAGGTTCCTTACATGGGCGTCGGGAAATACCAGCCAACGGGGAGGAAGGCATCGCCTCCAATCTGCAGCGCCTCAGACTATCCCTCTGACGGCGATAAGCGCGTTCCGGATCTCGAGACGGCGTTGCGCAAGTGCGGGTTGCGGGAGGGAATGGTGATTTCTTCGCATCATCATTTGCGGGATGGCGACCGTGTTGCCCTTATGGCGCTGGAAACCGCCGCCCGAATGGGAGTTAAAGATCTGACGTGGTTTCCCAGTGCGTCGTTCCCTTCCCAGAAGAGCGCGATTGAACTGATGCAGTCTGGCGTAATCGATCACATCGAAGGCAGCATGAACGGCCCGCTAGGCGACTACTGCACCCAAGGCAAAATGCGCGGGATGGGCGTTCTGCGCTCGCACGGCGGCCGCTGGCAGGCTATACAAGATGGCGAAGTTCACATTGATATTGCGGTGATTGCTGCTCCCACGGCCGATCCGTTCGGCAACTGCGACGGATCGCATGGAAAGTCCGCATGCGGGTCGCTGGGCTTCGCGCTGGCGGACTCGCTGTATGCCGATCGTGTCATCGTCGTGACCGACAACCTGGTTCCCTTCCCGTGCGTACCCTGGCAGATCCAAGGAAACTATGTGGATCACGTGGTCGCAGTAGATTCGATTGGCGATCCGTCGCGTATCGTGTCGGGCACGACGCAGATCACGCGCTCGCCCGATCGGCTGCGCATCGCCGAATTTGTGGCCCGCTTTTTGCGGGATGTGGGCATCATGCGCGACGGATTCTCATTCCAGGCGGGTGCGGGAGGAATCGCTCTCGCTTTCGTCGGCTATCTCAAGCAGATGATGAAGCAGGCTGGCGTCAAGGCGCGCTTCGTCCGCGGCGGGTCGACCAAATATCTGGTCGAACTACTGGAAGAGGGTTTGACCGATTACATTCTTGACGGGCAGACTTTCGATCTCGACGGAATCCGCTCGATCGCCAATAATCCACGGCACGTTGCCACTTCCCCGCTCACTTCTTACAACTATCACGGCAAGGGAAACTTCGCCTCCATGGTGGACGCGGTGGTGCTCGGAGCGACAGAAGTCGATACCAACTTCAACGCCAACGTGGTCACCCACTCCGACGGACGATTGCTTCATGGCATTGGCGGCTGGCAGAATTGCCTGGCTTCGCGATGCACGATCCTTGCCCTTCCCTCGTTTCGCGACCGCATTCCGGTCATCGTCGACGAAGTGACCACCCTGTGCGGACCCGGCGAATTGATCGATGTGGTCGTGACCGAGCGGGGTATCGCCATCAATCCCAAGCGCCAGGATCTGCTGGACGCGACGCGCGGATCGACGTTGCCGATACGATCCATTGAAGAAATCCAAAGAGAAGTGGAACGCATTTGCGGCGGAAAACCTCGCCGCCCGAAACGTGGAGATCGCCCCGTGGCCGTCGTGAAGTGGGTCGACGGCACCGTGCTCGACACCGTCTGGCAGGTGAGCTGAGGCTGAGTTAGAGCGAAGCTAGATCTTCCTCAGGGCCACAAGCTCCTCAGTGTTTCCTATTCTTCAGGGCTGCATTCCAATTTCAAAATTGAGAGTCGAAAGAGCCAGGCGATATTGATATTGGGCATTCACGTAACCGATCGCCGCGTCAGCCTGCTGCAACTGCGCCTGGCTGAGTTCGACTATTGATCCTAAGCCTAACTGATAGCGGCTATGGGCAAGACTCAAGCTCAGATCCGCTTCCTTAGCCAATTCGGCGGCCACACCTACTCGCTGAAACGCCGTATTCGCCGACAGCCAGGCCGTGCGGACATCGCGCACCACGCTGTCTCGCAAGTCGCGAGTATTCTCGGCGGCTGCCTTTGCACGATAGTTGGCTTCGGAAGACTGCGCGGTGTACAGGAAGCCATTAAAAATCGGGATGCTCATATTCACGCCGATGGCCCCGTACCAACTCGAAGTGAAATAGTTGGGGAAGCATCCACCGAAGCAATCCGGCCTGACCGGAGTTCCTCCCGCCATGCCGAGCGCGCTGATGGTGGGCCAGAGCTGATCACGCTGAGCGCGGCGGAACTTCTCCGAGGCCTGCTGATCGTAGGTGAGGGCCTGCAGATCGGGCCTCTGCTTCAATGCGGTGCTGATGAGCACGTCCACATCCGGCGGAGGTGAAGGCAGTTGCGCTTCTTCCTCTTCGGTCAGTTCGTAGCTCACCTGCTTGTCAAAGCCGAGGATGGCCGTGAGAGCTGCAATGGTTGAATTCACATTGTTTTCTGCGTCGAGTTGCAGCAGTTTGGCCTGCGACAGATTAACCTCGGCGAATGCCAGGTCGAGAGTCGATTTCAGCTTGCTCTTGGTCAACTCGTCCACCTGGTGTTGCACGGACTGGCGCGTGTCCACCGTCTGTTGTGCCACTTTGAGTAAGGCCTGAGCTTCGAGGGCGTTGTAAAAAGCCTGGTCCGTGGCCAAAACAATATCTTCTACCGTGGCCAGCGCGTTTGCGTTTTGCGCCTTCTCCATCAATTTCGAAGAGGACACTAAATTGAACGTGCGTCCGAAGTCCGTAAGAAGTTGGTTGAGAGTTACGCCTGCGCCGGCATGCTCGAGCAGTCGCGGAGCATTGAGGGCCCCGGCGCCAATACGGCTGCCCTCATTCGCGTCTACTGCCGTCACCGTGCCGTTGAAGGTCGGGAGTTCAGCCGATCTGGTTTCGCGATAGACCTGATGCTGGGCTAGGGCGAGCAGACGTCCCACGCTGATCCGCGGATTGTTCTTCAGGGCAAGCTGTTCCGCCTCGGTGCGGGTCAACCTCATTGTGCCGCTCGGGGGTTGAATCGCCTGCCCCGGTTTCTGGTCAGGATATGACGTCGCCTGAGCCCCAGCAGCACCGGGAAGGAGCACCACTTGCGCCTCCACTGTGGAGGGAATACGCGCTGGCGCGGATGTCGATTGTGGCTGCGGGGCCGAAGGTAAGGCGGGCGCTATTTCCGAGATCTGCGCCCATCCAAGTTGCGGCGGGAGCATCCACAGTGCCATCAGCAGCGCACAAAATGAAAATGTATAAGTCCTCGTCATCGTCTTGCCTCTTCCGTTCTATACGGCTGTCTCCATCGGACCCTCGGTCGCCGGTGGCTGATTCTTTTTCCCATAGACCAGCAGATAAGCGGCCGGGACGATGAAAATCGTGAGCAGGACCGATGAGGTCAAGCCTCCGATGATGGCCTTGGCCATGGGAGCATATTGTTCCGCGCCCGTGCCTAATTTCAGCGCCATCGGAATCATGCCGATGATGGTGGCCAGCGAGGTCATCAGAATCGGACGCAGGCGGACGCGGCAAGCCGTAATCACCGCGTCGGAGGGCGACAATCCCTGCTTCTCGAGATTGTGTGCGAAGTCCACGATCAGGATGCTGTTGGAATCGGCGATGCCCACCAGCATCAGCACTCCCATCAGCGACATTACATTCAAAGTCGCCCCTGTGAGCGGCAGGATGATCAACACTCCGACAAATCCCATGGGAATCGCCAGCATGATCAGAAACGGATCGATGAACGACTTGAACTGAGCCGTCAGGATGAGGAACAGAAGCACGAAAGAGAGCAGAAAACCCAGCCCGAAGCTGGTAAACGAGGCATGCATGCCTTCGACCATGCCCCGCAGGTTCACGCGCACATTGGGAGACATCTTTGTGTCCTTCACGAGACGCTTGATTTGATCGGTAACGCGTCCCAGATCTTCTCCAGCCGGTGTTACATAGACATCCATCACACGCTGAATCTGGTAATGATCTACTTCGGTTGGGGTTTGGATGTTTTGCAGCTTCACGACCGTGTCTAAGGTCGTTGGCTGTTGCAGGTTGGGGGCGTGGAGTGGAATGTTGGTGAGATCGGTGGGGTTGTGGATTGCCGCCCGGCCTTTTTCAAAATACTGGACCGTGAGGTAGTAGTCGTTGCCACTTTTGCGGTCCACCCAGTAATTCGGTGCAATCATGTAGTTCGAATTCAGCGCCGTGATCACGTTGTCCACTACATCCTTCTGCGTCAGCCCCAGTTCCCCCGCATGCACCCGGTCCACATCCAGCCGCAGCGCCGGATAGTTCATGTCCTGCGGGATATACACTTCCCCTACCCCTGGAAGGCTCCGTATCTTGCTGGCCAAATCCTGCGCTACACCGTAAATCTGGTGCAGATCCGGACTGCTCACCTGCAAATCGATGGGCGCCGGCATCCCCATATTCAGCACCGCATCCACCATCGATCCGCTCGAGAAAAAGGTTCGTATGTCGGGAAATTGCTTCGCCATTTCCTTCTGCACCTGGTCCATGTATGCGAAGCTGCTCTTGCTGTGCGAATCCTGCAGCGCCACTTGCACCGTGGCCGTGTACGGCCCCGCATTCGTGGTGTAGAGCGAAGAAAAATCGGGCACCACTCCCAGATTCGAGACCACCATCTTCAGATCTTTGGCCGCGATAGTGTGACGGATCAGATCTTCCACTTTGGCCACATACTGTTCGGTCACTTCGATCCGCGTCCCGGTCGGAACTTTCAGATTGATGGTGAACTGCCCGGCATCGGTTTGCGGAAAGAATGCCAGTCCCAACAGCGGGTAGATCGCCAAGCTGAGCACAAACATTCCGCTCAAAGCAGCTACCGTTAGGCCGGGCCTTTGCAGTGCCCGCCGCACCCAGTATTCGTAGAAATCCAGCACGCGATTGAACGTCCGGTTGAATCCGGCATTGAAGCGGTCCCACCAGGAACCGCTCAATGGCAGTGTCGGTTCCACTTCATATTCAGGTTCCTTCTGTCCATGTTGTCCATGTCCGCTGGCATGCGGCACCGCCTTCAGGAAGCGCGAACAAAAAAGTGGAATCACCGTCATGGCCACGACAAAAGAAGCCAACAAGGAGAGGCAAAAAGCCAACGCTAAGGCCGAGAAAAGAAACTTGCTTACTCCGTAGAGAAAAGTAACGGGGAAAAAATCCACTACATCCACCAAGGTCGCCGCCAGCACGGCCAGGCTGACTTCGGCTCCTCCAATTTCGGCAGCAACCATGGGAGTCGCGCCCATCTCCAAGTGACGGTAAATGTTTTCGAGCGAGATCACCGAGTTGTCGATTACGCGCGAGAAGGCCAGCGCCAGCCCCGCGAGGATCATCGTGTTGACGGTGCTTCCCCACATGTATAAGACGACGAAGGTAGCCAGGGCGGAGAGTGGAATGGAGAGCAGAACGGCTGTAGTGGCGCGAACACTGCCTAGGAAAATCAGAATCATCAGACTGGTCAGAAACAGTCCGATCACACCTTCGTGGAGCACGGTCTTCAGCGCTTCCTTCACGTAGACTGACTGGTCGAAAACCACCGTTGCGGTCATCTGTTTGGGGATGTCGTAGAGATGCCCGACCAGGCTGCGAATCCCGTTCACCACGTCAATCGTATTGGTGTCTCCACCTTGCTTCATGATGGGGATGTAACAGGATCTTTGGCCATCGACACGCACCACGTTGTACTGGATCTGATTGGCATCTTTTGCCTGGCCCAAATCGTTTACCGAAACCCAGGACGTACCGTCGGTCTTGACTGGGACTTTGCCCAGTTCATCCATGTTGTTCACCAGACTGTTGGAGTAGACGTAGTAGTCAAACGGCCCCATCTTGACATCCCCGGCGGGCAAGATGAGGTTGGAATCGTTGACGGCACTCACCACGTCCATCGGGCTCAGCTGCCGCGAGGCCAACTTGTAGGGGTCGACGTAAACCATGATCTGGCGGTATTTGCCGCCAAAGGGAGGCGGGATTTCAGCTCCCTTGACCACGGCAATTTGATTACGGATCTGGAACTGAGCGTAATCGTGAAGCTGAGTTTCGTTGAGGCCCTGCCCTTTGACAGTGACTAATGCAACAGGAAGGCTGGAGGCGTCGAACTTAAGAACGACTGGCGGCAGCGTTCCGGGGGGCAAGCGCTTCAGGTCAGCAAGAGCCAAGTTCGAGAGCTCGGTGACGTCGGCATCCGCGTTGGTCCCAGGCTGGAAATAAACGCGGATAATGCTCACGCCCAGCAAGGAGCGCGATTCCATGTGGTCAATGCCACTGGCCAGGGTAAAGAAGCGCTCCAGGGGATCAGTGATATCGGTCTCGATGTCCTGCGGCGGCATCCCCGAGTAAAAAGTGGCGACTACGACCTCGGGCAGATTAATCGCCGGAAACAGATCCACCGGCATGCGCACCAGACTGGTCACGCCGATGACCAGGAGAGCAAGGCAGATGACGATGATGAAATACGGATTGCGAATTGAGAATCCTGGCATTTAACTCCTATCGCTCTTGCGATCCCCCATATACCGCCCGGCAAATAGACACTGTCCAAATCATGAATGGGTCACTTTCTCCCGGTTGCGATAGACCAGCAAATACGCAGCGGGCACGATAAAAACGGTCAGTACGACGGAAGCCGTCAACCCGCCGATGATGGCGCGGGCTAAAGGAGCGTATTGCTCGCTGCCCGTTCCGAGTTTCAGCGCCATCGGCACCATTCCAATAATCGTCGCCAACGAAGTCATCAGAATCGGGCGGAGACGCACTCGGCAGGAGGTAATCACGGCCTCTTCAATCGCTTCGCCTTGCTCTTCCAGGCGGTGAGTAAATTCCACGATTAGAATGCTGTTCGAGGCGGAAATGCCGACCAACATCAAGATGCCCATCAGCGACATCACATTGAGGGTCGTGCCCGTCAAAGGCAAAATAATCAGGACTCCGATGAAGCCCATCGGGACGGCAAGCATGATGAGAAATGGATCTTTAAACGATTTGAACTGCGCCACCAGAATCAGATAGAGGAGTACGACTGAGAGTGAGAGGCCGATGGCAAAGCTGCGGAACGACGCATTCATCCCCTGCACCATGCCCCGAATATTGATGCGCACGTTTTCGGGAACATTCAGATGCGGGATGAGCCGGGCAACCTCGTCCGAAACTTTCCCGAGATCCTCCGAGGCCGGAGTGACATACACGTCAGTGACGCGTTGAATCTGGTAGTGGTCTACCTCGGTTGGGGTTTGGATGTACTCCACGTTCACCACGTTGTCGAGAACGGAGATGGGACGAGTAGGCCCGGCAATCGAGGGAGGGTGGACACGCCTGGGATCAGGCATCGCCTGAGAGCATGCCCAAGGAGTCTTTTGATTGGGGAGGAGGCGCGAGAACTGAAAAGACGCCGGTTTCACCTGCGGGGGCCCACAGCGGAGGTTTTTTTTCGCATCTGCCCCAGTTCGTAGCGGAATTTGCCCGAGATCAACCATGTTGTGGATCGCGGCTTGGCCTTTTTCGAAATACTGGACGGTGAGGTAGTAGTCGTTGCCACTTTTGCGGTCCACCCAGTAATTCGGCGCAATCATGTAGTTCGAGTTCAACGCCGTGATTACGTTGTCCACTACGTCTTTCTGCGTCAACCCCAATTCCCCGGCATGCACTCGATCCACATCCAGCCGCAGCGCGGGATAGTTCAAATCCTGTGGTATATAGACCTCCCCAACTCCCGGCAGGCTTCGAATCTGGCTTGCCAAGGTCTGCGCCACGCCGTAAATCTGGCTTAGATCCGGACTGCTCACCTGCACATCGATGGGCGCCGGCATCCCCATGTTCAGCACCGCATCCACCATCGATCCGCTGGAGAAAAAGGTCCGCACGTCGGGAAATTGCTTTGCCATTTCCTTCTGCACCTGGTCCATGTATGCGAAGCTGCTCTTGCTGTGCGAATCCTGCAGCGCCACTTGAATCGTGGCCGTGTAGGGGCCGGCGTTGGTCGTGTAGAGCGAAGAAAAATCAGGCACCACCCCCAGATTCGAGACCACCATCTTCAGATCCTTCGGGTCGATGCTGTGACGGATCAGATCTTCCACTCTGGCCACATATTGCTCGGTCACCTCGATCCGCGTCCCCGTCGGAACCTTCAGATTGATGGTGAACTGTCCGGCATCGGTTTGCGGAAAGAAGGCCAGCCCCAGCAGCGGATAGATGGCCAAGCTGAGCAGAAAGACTCCGCTCAGAACCGCAACCGTCAAACCCGGCCGCAGCACCGCCCTCCGCACCCAGCGCTCGTAGAAATCCAGCACGCGATTGAACGTCCGGTTGAATCCGGCATTGAAGCGGTCCCACCAAGAGCGGTGATGTTCCGATGCGATTTGCCTCTCGTCCTGCGCCTGTCCTGCGCCATGCGGCGCCGCCTTCAGGAAACGCGAACAAAACAAGGGAATCACCGTCATCGCCACAACGTAAGAGGCGAAAAGAGAGATGACGACGGCGAGAGCCAGCGCGGTGAAGAGAAATTTGCTGACGCCGTACAGAAAGGTAACCGGGAAGAACACCACCACTGTCGTCAACGTCGCCGCCAGAACCGCAAGGCTTACTTCCGATCCTCCCACCTCAGCGGCGGCTTCGGGCGCAGCACCCATCTCCAGGTGACGGTAAATATTTTCGAGCGAGATCACTGAGTTATCGATCACACGCGAGAAGGCCAGCGCCAACCCGCCGAGGATCATCGTGTTGACGGTGCTTCCCCACATGTACAAGACAACGAAGGTAGCCAGGGCAGAAAGTGGAATGGAGAGGAATACAGCCGAAGTTGCGCGAACGCTCCCTAAGAAAATGAGGATCATCAGGCTCGTGAGCAGCAGGCCGATCAGGCCCTCGTGGAGCAACGTCTTGATGGCCTCTTTCACGAAGGCGGACTGGTCAAAGACCACCGTTGCCTTCAATTGCGCGGGAATATCGTAGAGATGGCTAATCATCTCCCGAATGCCATCGACAACTTGGATTGTGTTGGTGTCCCCACCTTGCTTCATAATGGGCAAATACACCGAACGTTGGCCATCAACGCGGACGAGGTTATACTGAATTTGATTGGCGTCTTCAGCCCTCCCTATATCGTTCACCGTGACCGAGGAGGTCCCCACAGTCTTCACCGGGACTGCTCCCAGTTCACCCATGTTATTAACGAGGCTGTTGGAGTAAACGTAGTAATCGAGCGCGCCCATCTTGACATCGCCGGCGGGTAAGATGAGGTTAGAGTCATTGACGGCGCTTACCACGTCCATCGGACTCAACTGGCGAGACGCCAACTTGTATGGATCTACGTAGACCATGATCTGGCGATACTTGCCGCCAAACGGAGGCGGGATCTCCGCTCCTTTCACCACCGCGATTTGATTGCGGATGGTGAACTGTCCAATGTCGTGCAGTTGCGTCTGGTTCAGCCCTTCCCCTTTCAATGTCACCAAACAAACAGGCAAGCTCGAAGCATCGAACTTGAGCACCACTGGTGGCAAGGTCCCCGGCGGTAGACGCTTGAGATCGGCGAGGGCGAGATTGGAAAGTTCAGTGACATCCGCGTCCGCACTCGTTCCCGGCTGAAAGTAGACCTTGATGATGCTGACACCCAAAAGCGAGCGGGACTCCATGTGGTCGATTCCGCTCGCCAGTGTGAAGAAACGCTCCAGGGGATCCGTAATGTCGGTTTCAATGTCTTGCGGCGGCATGCCCGAGTAGAACGTTGCCACCACGACCTCGGGCAAATTGATCGTGGGAAACAGATCCACCGGCATGCGGACCAGGCTGGTCACGCCAATGACCATCAACGCGAGACAGATGACGACGATAAAGTACGGATTTCGAATGGAGAAACGTGACATTTTTCGTACCGATAGCTACTGCACCTGCCTTGAGTTCTACTCCTGAGTGCTTTCGTGGTACTGCATAACTTGAACCGGCTGCGCGACCACTCTCTCGCCCGGCTTTAATCCACTGCGATCGCTGATTACAACCTGCTCTCCTTCTTGAAGGCCGGAGACGACTTCGGCGTCGGTGGCAGTTTGGAGGCCCAAAACCACGGGTTGATCCTGAAGTTCGCCGTTGCCGTTTACAACAAACACGGTTGTCTTGTCTGCTTCATGATTCACCGCTTGGAGCGGGATCGAAGGGATATCTTCACGGTGTTCGAGCGTCACCGCTGCTTCCGCGTATAAACCGGGTACCAGCAGCCGGTTCGGATTACGAACGTCCACTTCTGTGTGCATGGTGCGCGTGTCTTCCCTGACGTCCACCGAGAACCGTGCAACTTTCCCAGGAAAAGTACGGTTCAGCGAGGGCACACGAACATCTACGGGATCTCCCACGCGGATAAATCGGACGTAAGATTCAGGAACCGGGATCACGAGCCGGAAGAGATCATCCTCGGAGAGCTTCACGATCGGAATTGCCTGCGTACTCGACCCCGTCCCTGCTTGCACCAGCGTTCCGAGGTTCGCATAGCGTTCGGTGACCACGCCCGAAAATGGAGCCGTGATTTTTGAATAATCGAAAAGGCTTTGATCGTGAACCAGCTTCGCCTTGGAGGCGGCGAGCTGGCTCTGGGCGGCATCCAGGGCGGCTTGGCCCGCGTCCACCTGCGAGGCCGATGCGAGATCTTTGCCCTGGGCGTCATCGACTTCCTGCTGGGCCACAATGCCGGGCTGAGTTTCGAAAACTCCGTTCAGGCGCGTGTATTCCAGATGCAGCGCCTTGTACTGCGCCTGATAGCGCGCCAGTTCGTGGTCCGCACGGGTGACCTGATTGTTGGCGTTCTTGATCTCCGCCTGATCTTCCTCGAGCTGGGCTTGCAATTCAGGAATTTCCAGAACGGCCATGACCTGCCCCGTCTTCACCCTGCTGCCGTAGTCAACGTTCAGCTTTTTCACGAAGCCTGATTCCTTCGCATATACATCAATCTCCTGGAAAGGCACCAACTCTGACGACAAGGTGATTTGGCGGCCCAGCGATTTCTTGACCACCTTGGTCACTCCGACCGTGACCGCTGGTTCACTGGCCTGCACTTTTTTTTCGCCGCCGGAGCAGGACGACAGACCCAGGGCGACGAAAATTGCAAAGGCCGCGAGAGCGCACAGCTTGCCCTTTCCAGCAGGGCGGCCTTCTTCGGTATTCGGTCTACTTCCACCTTGAGTCATCGCTTATCTGTGACCAGCTTTCTCTGGCTCCTGGCCAGCAATCTTGGGATCCGACTACTTGATCGTCTTGATTAGTTCGCTGAGCTTTTCAATGGAAAAGGAATTCGACCGGCAAAATTCAATTACTCTCTGCTCGGATTGTTCGAGCGCGTTGGCGACATCGGGTATCGCGGGCGCAACCTCGAACGGTACGTTCAGAATTCCGTGGCGGTCGCCATGCAGCAGCGCTCCGGGGCGGACTTCCATTCCGCCAATCGTGACGACGGCGCCCACGTCGAATATGTGGGCATACGCATGCGACACGAGGACGCTTCCGGCAAACAACTGGATTCCCGCGGCGCGCACGGCTGGCAACTCGCGGACGGCTCCATTGGTGACGTATCCGATGCAACCCAACGCCTTGAGAATGGAGGCATGTACGTCTCCCACAAAAGCTCCGCGGCCGCACGGCGAATCCATGTCCTGCAAAACTAGAATGCGGGGCGCGGGCACGTCTCGGAAGCTACTCCAGAACTCGGTGCGATCGCGATAGGTGCCTCCCTTGATGGGCGGCTCGCCACTCAGGAGGCGCGCCGTTACGGCATAGCCCACCATCGGGGGAGCGTCCTCGAACATGCAACGAACCGAGGCGTTGGTGAAGCCGGTATTGCGCAGCCGGACGTTAAAGGTCTCAACCGCATTGGCAACCATGCAGGTATCGAATTGGCGAAGAGCGTCCAACTGCTCTTCGGTTAACCGCAAGGCAACGCTCATGTGTTCCCCTTCGGATGTGCTCAGTATCTACCGAAAGCTTGGTTTTCTTGACCCCGGAATTGCTGGATGCGCCCACATTGTCAATGGTTTCAACGACAATAAGCATTCGCATCGAACGTAAAGGAAAATGAGCTGAATCCAAACCACGGACGGCTCAAGGGATGACGAAGCTATGAGAACGAAGAGAAAATCGGAGGCGGACGGTAGTAGAGAATGCTGGCAAACGAAAGGTTGGGAATTGCACATCCGACAGACGGGATGCGCACGGGACGGGCTGGAGCCTGCAGGGGCACACAGTCGATCGTTGGCGGAACCCAGTTCGCAGCGTCCTTGGTAAGACGTTGCCTGCCAGGCAGTTGCGAAGAATAGCTGTGCGAGGTCTTGACTGCCGAAGCCGAAGCACCTTCGGCTGAACCATAGCGAGTCGTGAGGCTGATCGCCAGCGCAAAGATGGCGGTCAAAACCACGAGCGCACACCAGCGCGCGCATCCGCCACTCTTTCGATCGGTAAGGGTCAGCATTCTCTGGCTTTTCGACGCTCCGCTTTTAACATAGCGGTTTGGCAGCACGGAAGCAAGATGCAAGAGGGTGACGTTAGTACCGAGCACAATACGTTGGAGTGCGTTGCCCCCAAGGTGGTTGTATCGCGCTGAGGATAATTGCCCTCTGAGTGTATTCCCTTCGGTAACCACCAGGTTTTTACACTGCGATATCGCGGGCGCACACAAGTAACCTTTCTGGCTGCGCAGCTCTAGTACTTTCGCATGACATCCATCTATACTTCTCTGGTTCGAGCGACTTGAAAACGAGCACAGCCAACCAAACCCGCAGTACAATCATCCTTCAGCCAAGGGATATGTCGACCCATTGCCATACCCGAAGAAGCAGAGCCGGAATCCACTGGATCAACGGATTTCTGGGGATAGCCGTATTACTTGCCTTGCTGGTGGCTCGCAATGTACCGCCGCAATTTCCCGGCGCTGCCAACTCTGCTTCGTCCACCCATGCCGTTTCCAGTCACGATCAGAGACCCCGTTTCAACTGTGACGCGACTAAGTGGAGCCTGCCCACAAGCAGTTTTCAACCTCTCCAGTCTGCGGGAACGTCCCGCCAAATAGCGCCCGAATCTCAGTTGTTCTCGAGCCTGCAAGCCGCGGGTATTCACTACAACCGCCCGCCTCCCGCCGCCTAGCTGCTGCGAAATGATTCGCTGAAGGAGGGTTCCTCCTTCGACGAGTCGTCGGCTTTGTCCATGCTCGGAGGCTGCGCCCATGACTGGCTCTGCTGCGCCAAGAAGTCCATTACCCGTGATCGATCGTTCGCGACAAGGCGAATCCCTGGGCATCCTTCGGGTTTCCCTGGGAGTCGGCCTGATTTCGCTCCTGGCAACGGAATTCATGCATTTCCTGCTTGTCCCCTATCTCGGGCGCCGCTGGGAACGACTGTCGGCGGAAGGTGTTTCCGCCGCGCTGGTTGCTCTGCTGACGTTCAAGCTCATGCAGATTGCCAACCACCGGCGGGAAGCGGCTCTGCTGCGGATGCAGGTCATCTCGGAGATGAACCACCACATCCGCGACGCCCTAGCGGTGATTTCGCTCTCTATCGAGTCCCTTGAGAACCGGCAATGCATTGGAGTGATTTCGCAAAGCGTTGACCACATTGAATGGGCGCTGCGCGAGATTCTGCTGCGAAACAAACCCTTGCCGGAAGACAGGCAGCCTGCGTACTTTCCGCAACCCGGAACGAAAAAAACCTCGCGAGGTGAGAATGCCGTCCATTCCCGGTAAGAATTCGGCAAGCAGATTTTCGTCGTCCCGCCTCCAGTGTTTACCTCGGACGGCGCCGGAGGAGAATCGAGCCCATTTCGTAAGACGCAATTGTCGTGCCGTGGAGAACGTCGATTTCAATCCCCAACGAGGAGACCGCCTGTGAGCACGATTCGAGTCCTTTGTGTCGAAAACCAGCCCCACTATCTCGACATTCTGCAATCCATGCTGAAAGCAAGCGGATATCAGGTCGTGCCGGCAACCACCGGAGCGGAGGCTCTGATTCTCTTCGCACAAGAACCCCTGCAAGGGGTTCTGCTCGAATACGATTTGCCGGACGTGACCGGCAGCGTTGTGCGTTCGGAGATGAAACGGATCAAGCCGGAAATTCCGGTTCTCCTGTTTTCCGGAGTAGGAAACCAGACTCCATTTCTGCTCCGCTTTTTTGATTCTTATCTTCGCAATAGTGAGAAACCAGATTGGGCTTATTCAGATCTAGATAGTTAGGAAAAAGGACATGACGCCATCAGAAATGGAACAACTGAGAAAGAAGCTGGAAAATCTCCGGCAGGAATCGATGCAGTTGCTGGACCGGCTCAAGAATGAGAGCCGTTCCCTCGACGCCGACAGCACCCAGGACAGCGCCGACCGCTGTGTCGTGAACCTGTCCAAAGAATCTTTGTTCGAACAAAGCAGCCAGAGAAGAACTATTCTGCGTCTCATCGAGGCAGCGCTGCAGCGAATGAAGAAGGGTTTCTTCGGGGTTTGCGTAGCGTGCGGCGATGAGATCCAGGCACGCAGGCTGCAGGCTGTGCCGTGGACACAATTTTGCCTATCATGCCAGGAAGAACTGGAAGACGAAGTAGGAGCCAGCGTGGCGGCCCGAACTTCTCAGCCCCTCGGCTCGAATTGGAGGCGGGCAGGATAAGCGGAGATTCTTTGATTTTGATTACGGACCGCGGAAGCCACGTTGGTTCTCTTATGACAATGTGGAATTCAGCTTTGGTTAGCCCGTTCGCTTGAAGCGTCGATTATACGTTCAGAGGTTCTCAATCGAGCGGACCGGCGGGACACGAGCAATATCGGAGGTGAGGCATGAGGAGACTGGCTCTCATCGTGCTGCTGTTGTCGGCAGGATCGTTCGCGCAGGATGCAATTCCTGCTGGGACGATCCTGCCGGTTCAATTGAACTCTTCGCTCAAGGGCGGCAAGCTGCGGCCGGCGCAAACGGTCAGCGCGCGGCTGATGCAGGATGTGCGGCTGCCGGCGAACCGCAAGATTCCCGGCGGAGCAAAAATTCTCGGCCATGTAGTCTCCAGTGAAAGTCCGAGCCCGGGCGAAATCCAAGTTTCATTGCGCTTCGACACGTTATGGATCGGGAAACGGCGAATTCCGATAGTCACAAATCTCCGAGCCCTGGCCACCATGATGGACGTTGCGGAAGCCCAGCAACCGGAGAGCGGCCCAGACCGTGGCACTTCGGAATATAGCTGGACTACCGATCAGATCGGAGGAGAGGTGAACTATCACGGAGCCAGAGTCGATCGTGGTTCCTCGCTGGTCGGCGCTTCCGTCGCGGATGGCGTTCTGGTTCGACCCGCTTCCAAGCCCGGCACTCCGTGTCGCGGAATGCTTTATAGCAATGACGCGCCGCAGGCTCTCTGGGTGTTCTCTTCCGATGCATGCGGCCTTTACGATCTGCCCGATCTGACCCTGGTGCATGCGGGACGCACCGAACCCGTCGGCCAGATCACGTTACGTGCCGCCAAAGGTAAGCTCAACGTACCCTCGGGGAGCGGCATGCTGCTACGGGTGAATCCCAATCCAGGATCCTCCTCCAATTAGCCACTCGCGCAGTATCCGAGGCCGCCCTACAGCTATCTGGATGAAAGTGAGTTAACGACTCTTTCGGCTCCGCAATCCTTTAACTGCGCTGGCCAGTAATTCCGATCACTTCCAATGAAAGAGGGCGCCGCATGCGGCTTATTTCATTCGGCGAAGGAACGGCCAACCTCTTGGTGGCGGGAAGGGGATCGAACCCGCGCAGGCCTTTTGGTCCCTGCGGATTTTAAGTTCCACAACGAGTTCTGCCTCTACTGGAGAGCTTTCTACTCTACTATATTTTTTCAACTGGTTTGCAGGTGCGACCTTATGTCTGATCGCGAAATTTCTCGACCCATCCTGAAACAGATCGCTATCTTCTCTGATTTTTCTGATGAAGAACTGGGGTTCGTCTCGCCCCGCCTCATAACCCGCCGCTATCGTTCCGGCGAGGCTGTTTTCCATGAAGGCGACCCGTGCACCGGACTCTTCATTGTGCAGTCCGGGAATGTCCGCATCTTCAAGAGTTCCGCAGGGGGCCGGGAGCAGGTGCTTTCGATTGACGGTCCCGGCTCTTCCATCGCGGAACTGCCCGTCTTCGACGGAGGAAGCTATCCCGCCTCGGCGGTGGCTTTGAGCGAGACGCAGCTATGGTTTTTTCGAAAGCAGGATTTTCAAACTCTCTGCTTGCAACATCCCGCGGTCGCGCTCAAGATTCTGCGGGTGATGGGCGGACGGCTGCGCCGCCTCGTCGGCATCATCGAAGAACTATCGTTCACCACGGTTCGCCAGCGGCTCATCGCCTTGCTGGTGCGGCTGGGACGAACCGGAGGAGATGGCGATGCCGTTGAGTTTCCGATCCCGGCCAACAACAGTGAACTGGCGGCTCAAATCGGAACCGTCCGTGAGTTGGTGTCCCGCAATCTGAGCCGGCTGCAGTCGGAACGCCTGATCGACATCAATGAGCAGACCTGGAAGATCCCCTCTCTGAAACGATTGGAGTCGGAGCTGCAAGACCCCGGCCGCTGACATGCAGGACCAAAGACACTGCAAATCCACAAAGGCTGTGACAAAAGTCATAGCCACAGATTGCGACTGCCACTAGTCTGCCTTGGAGAGCGTGTGGAAGTACTTGCGCTCGCAGGAGGCAGGACGATGAGCATCAGCACAACCGAGACCGTAGGACGGATTGCCGCGGAAGCCCCCGCTACGACGCGGGAGTTCGAGAAGCTAGGAATTGATTATTGCTGTGGCGGAAGCCGCACGCTCGCAGAAGCGTGCGCCGAAGCGAAGATTAGTGTAGATGAGGTGCTGACGCGCCTGGCCAAGAGCGCTTCCATGGTTTTCCCGCCCGGTGAGCGAAATTGGAACGATCAAGCACTCGCGGACTTGATTAATCACATCGAATCCACCCATCACGTTTTCGTGCGCTCCGAGTGCGGGCGAATCAAGGCGCTCGCAGCCAAGGTAGTGTCTGTGCATGGCAAGAACCATCCCGAGTTGCTCGCCGTACAAGAGCAGTTCTGCGCTCTGGCCGACGAACTCAGCGTGCATCTCATGAAGGAAGAGCAGGTTCTCTTCCCCTACATGCAGCGCATGGAAGAAAGTGCGTTGGCAGGGGAACCCGTGCCCCCGGCCATGTTCGGGACGGTCGCGAATCCGATCCGGATGATGATGCAGGAGCACGACGGAGCCGGAGACATCCTGCGATCGCTGCGTTCTATTACGAACGAATACAAGGTCCCTGACGATGCCTGCATCAGCTACCGAACATTGTTCGATGCATTGAAGGGATTCGAGACAGATCTGCACCAGCACATTCATCTGGAAAACAACGTTCTGTTTCCGCGCGCAGCCGCGATGGAAGCAGGTTCAAGCCTGCCCTAAATGCTGGCAATTGCCTCAACTCATACCCTCTAACCTCAAGGAGGCTCCATGCGCTGTCGAGGGTTCTGTGCTACTGCGGTATTTGTTCTTGCAACGTGCTCATTCACAGTATCCGCCTATGCAGCCGACACGGCCTCGCAATGTGTGGACTGCCACAGCAAAGTCACGCCCAACATCGTTTCCGACTGGAAGCTGAGCAAGCACAGCCAGGTTGACGTTTCCTGCGTGACGTGCCACGGCGATCAGCACCAGTCCCCCAGTGACGTCTCGAAGGTGAAGATTCCGACCCCGGAAACCTGCGCCCAATGCCATCAGTCCCAGGTCGAACAGTACCGGCACGGCAAACACTCCAAGGCGTGGGCAGCTATGATGGCGATGCCCACCATTCACTGGCAGCCGATGGCCATGATCGAAGGGCAAAAAGGCTGCGGCGGATGCCACAAGATCGGAGAGAAGCCGGTCGAAGAGGTTGCCAAGTTGCGCCAGCAAGGCAGTGAGTTCGGCGCGGCAGCCTGCGACTCCTGCCACACTCGTCACACCTTTTCATTGGAAGAGGCGAAGTCTCCGCAAGCCTGCGAAACCTGCCATATGGGATTCGACCATCCCCAGTGGGAGATGTTTTCGTCCTCAAAGCATGGCGTTCGCTCGGACTTAAAGCAGCGAGGCATTCTGCCCGCGGGGGCCGCCGCTCCGACTTGCCAGACCTGCCACATGCAGAATGGCGATCACGGAGTAAGGACCGCCTGGGGATTTCTGGGAGTTCGCCTGCCGCTCCCGGAAGACAAGCAGTGGGCCGCCGATCGTACCGTCGTCCTGCAAGCGCTGGGTGTGCTTGATCCAGACGGAAAGCCCACCGCGCTGGTCGGCACGGTGCAGGCTGCCGATGTGGCTCGCCTCACACAAGAAGACTGGCAGCAGGAACGCGACAAGATGCTAAAGACCTGTAATCAATGCCACTCCGGGAACTTCGCAAAAGAGCAACTGCAGGCCGGCGATGACATGATCAAGAACGCCGATCACCTCATGGCGGAGGCGATACGGATCGTCGCGGCTCTCTACAAAGACGGTGTCCTGCCGCAGCCGAAGAACTACGCGTATCCGTTCCCCAACCTGCTGACGTTTCACGATGCGCCTACCGTGATCGAGCAGAAGCTTTTTGTGATGTATCTCGAGCACCGCATGCGAACTTTTCAAGGAACGTTCCACGGCAGTCCCGACTATGCGCTTTGGTATGGGTGGAGCGAAATGCAGCGGGATCTCACTGAAATCAAGGAACTCTCCGCCGAGATGCGCCGCACGCATACGACGGCGAAGGCGACAAAATAGGATGGATCATTTGCCGCTGGCGATCACGGTGCCCTTGCGTGCGCCGGCCAGCCCTCCCGGCCACCAGTTCCAATCGCCGGCCACGCGAAGCAGCGCAGGCCCAATCACAATGCGAACCAGGGTCGCGTCAATGAATACAGCTACTGCCAGCGTAAATCCGAGCATCTTGACTACCAGGAAGTTGCCGAAGGTAAAGGCCGCGAATACGACGATCATGATGGCGGCGGCGCTGGTAATCAGTCCTGCGGTTCTGGCCAGCCCTTCGGGAATTGCCTCCAATTCACTCATCCCGCACCGTCTCGCCTCGAGAACTCGCGCCACCAGAAACACTTCGTAATCCATGCTCAGTCCGAAGACGATGGCGAAGGCGACGATGGGCACAATGGGAAATATGCTGGCAGTTCCTTGGGGAACTCCGAAGAAGCGAATACCGTGTCCCTCCTGAAACACCAGAACCAATGCTCCGAAGGAGGCCGCGACCGAAAGCAGGTTCAGAGCAATCGCTTTCACCGCGGCGAAAAGCGACTTGAAACCGCCTAGCAGCGCTACGAGCGTCCCTCCCACCACCAGCGCTATTACGGAAACGAACCGGTCCCGGACAATGGTTTGATAATCCGCAGTCAAGGCCGGTATACCTCCGATGCGCAGCGTGGCGCCGGGCACTCCGGTAAGAGCTACCGCGCCGGTTTTCCGCAGCTCCCGCACCCAGTTGACCTGATCATTCAGGGAGACGGAAGTCGCGGGTAAGATTTCGATCAGCGCTGCCCGCCCGTCGCGACTCAAGAACGTTCGACGCGTCTCACGCGAGAGATTACCGAGGGCCGACCGGTTGCTCTCCGCAATCGTTGCGAGGGAGATTACGCGGTCGGCACGAGGGTCGCTCGCGATCCGCTTGCTGAAACGATCCAGCGCATTCCAGCCTGAGTCCGTTTGCGCAATGGAATCGGCTGGAAGTTCCAGAATCACGCGCAACGAGTAGACAATGCCAACCCGATCCATTTTTTCGAGGGTGTGAAGCGCGCGAACCGATTCTGCTTGTGACGGCAACCAATCCCCTCTGGGAACGTTGGTATTGAGCCGCGCGGCCTGCCAGGCGAGCAGAAGCAAGGGGGTGCCTGCCAGAAAGATGGCAAGCCACGGATGGGCGACAATCACTCTCCCCCATCGCCTCCAACGGCTTGCCGTGCGAGCTGCTCGATGCTCATCAAAACTCGCTATAATGGGCAGCCGGCCAGCGTTGATTCGGGGACCAAGAGCCGCCAGCAGTGCCGGAACCACGGTATTGGCCAGCAGCAGACTCGTTCCTGCCACCAGGAATCCAGCCACACCAATGGAACGGACTTCGCTGATGGGGACGGTCAACAGGGCCAGGAATCCGATGGCCACAGTCGAGGCAGAAATCAGAAGTGTGCGACCTGCCTGGCGCGCCGCGATGACCGAGGCTCTGAGTCCGTGTTGCTCGGCGGCAATCGCTTCCCGGAACCGGCTAACCATGAGGAGTGCATAGTCAATTCCCAAGCCCAGACCAAGCATCGTGGACAAATTGTGAACCAGGATGGACAAGTGCCAATGCAGGGCCAGGAATCCTGCAATCGCCATAGCGCTCGCGATGGCAAGCTGGCCAATGGCTACAGGAATCAGGGCTGCCACCAGGCTGCCGAAAGCGATCAGCAGAAGTGCGAGCGTGGCAGGAATCGCGAGAGTTTCGGCGTGGTTCACATCGTCGGCGCTGGCTTTCCGAATGTCGAAATTAAGCGGCGTCTCTCCCGTCAGTTCGAGCTTCACCGCAGGATAGCGGCCCCGCAATTGGTTCTGAAGGGAGTCCTCCAGCTCGTGAAGCTTGGGGACGAGCGATTCCACGGGCCCTTCGGTCGAGGCGAGTCCCACCAGAATAAAAGTTCCTCCTCCCTTGCCCAGGAAGATGGGATCGCGAAAATCGAGATGGGAAACAACTCCGGACACTCCGGGTTCCGCTTGCAGCTGCTTTTCAATGGTTGCGAGCGCGCGCTCGCCTTCCTCCGAATCGACGGGGGGAAGCCCCTGAATCACCAGGACCACGCGGTCGACAAATGGCGAGCGAAAGCGAGTGGCCAGCTCCTCCGGGACCCTTCCCGCTTCGCTACCTTCGATGCGGGTTGCGGTCTCCAGATGGCGTTCGGCGTGAAAGGAAAATGGCAGGAGCGCAAGAACGGCGGCCAGGACTACTCCGGCCAGCCAGAAATGGCGCACGCGCATGAAATTCATGGTGTCACGCAAAATCGGGTAGTGGGCTGGTTCTTCATCGTTTGGTTGTCGTAATTCGGAATCCTAGAGGATTGGCGGAAAGATCAGCAACACGGAATTAGCCCACTACTCAAAATCGTTACCGTTAAGGAGATTCTCATCCCGCGCCGAGGCCAGTTTCGTATTACTTTATTGTGTGGTAAAGGATATACGGTTTTCAGGAGGACCATTGCGCAAACTCGCGTTGCTCGGGTTGTTTGCCGCCCTTCAACTTGGTGCCGCAGACCCCCGCATCGGCTCATGGACGCTCGTCTCTGCGCAGTCTTCCCTGGATCCTCCCAACAAACTCTCCATCACACGTCTTCACGATGACGTGCACGTGGTGATTTCGGGCAACACCCGCCTCGATTTTACGGCGAAGTTGAACGGCCACGACGCGCCGGTACCAGGAAATCCGTCATTTAATCAAATCGAGTTGCGGAGAATCGATAAGCATCAAGTCGAAATCAGCCAGAAAAAGGATGGAGCGCTGGTGGCGACTATTCGCGACAAGCTATCGCGGGATGCTAACGAGTTAACGAGTACGACTTCGCAGAACGGCCGCTCCGACAAGATCACGGTGTGGAACCGGAGCGGAGGAAAGAAGATTGCCAATGACTTGTTCGCTGGTGTGTGGACCGAGGATCTGAGCAAGACTCGATTGCGGCAAGGGTTGGTGCTCAAGATCGAGGCGGACGGAAAGGACGGGGTTCGCTTCTCGGGCGACTTCAGCTACACCGCCCGCTTTGACGGTAAGGAATACGATCTGAAATACTCGAACAACGATACTGTGAGTCTCCAACTCGTCGACGCTCATACCGTCGATTCGACTTACCGGCGGGACGATCAGATCACTCAAAAGGATCGCTGGGTGGTTTCCGCCGACGGGACAGAGATGACCATGACCACGTCAGGCACGCTGGAACCCGGTCAGCAAGTAAAAGAGACCCTGGTGTATCGGAAACAATAACTATCGCTGCGCCACACCCGCCGCACCCGCAGGTGCGCCGCCGATCGGCAAGGCACCCACTGCGTTGAACTCCCGAGGCGCAACCGAGATGATTCCCTTGCGGTACATGAATTTCAGGATTCCGTTGACGGTATCTTCGAGAGACGGATCCGGCTTGCCGCATGCGCACGCATCCCGCGCCGCCTGATAGCAGGAACTGTCGTAGCGTTTGAACTCCATCGACGAGATGTTGTCCACCGAGTTCACCAGAAAGTCCAGCAGCGGAAAGAGGAGATCTTCTTTTCTGCATCTCCGGATCAGCTCGGGAACGAAGTCGGGAAGGCTGAATATTTCAAACTGCCGGCCGGTTGCTTTTGTAATCAGTCCGGTAATATCCAGCATGTTCGCGTAGTCGTCCCTCACTACGTGATACGTCTTATTCTCCGTGCCGGGAGTCGTGGAGATCGCAACGATATTGTTCGCGGTGATATCAGCGGGAACGAAACTGACCTGGTTCAGGGCATCGACCCCAATGCCGTGATTCACCATGAACGCCACTAAACGCACGGCTATGTCGAAGTTATTACCTCCGCCGGTAATGGAGGGACTCACTAGAGCGGGCCGGAAGATTCGCGTCGCCAGCCCGTGGCGGCGCGCGTCCATCACGACTTGCTCCGATACCCACTTGGATTGGCTGTATCCAAAATCGAGAAGCTCCATATTCTCGTTGAAGTCGGTCTCGTACAGAACTTTCTTAACCGCCCAGCCAAAGATGAAGGTAGTCGAGACGTAATTGAAGCTCTTGGCCCGTCCTTCGAACGCCAGTCTCAAGACCTCATTCGTCCCCAGCACGTTGGCGTCGCGCATCCGGTCGTAGTTGAGCAGGTAGTTTACGGTTGCGCCGTTGTGGAACACCGTATCGATTTCATTCGCGAGAAAATCCCAGTCCTCTCGCGCCAATGCCAGCCCCTTCTGGCCAAGGTCCCCGCAGACGGGCGTCACGCGAGTCTCGAAGATATCCATCAGTTCCGCCGGGAGAGGCCCCATCGATTCCATCGCGGCTCTGAGCCTTTGCCTGCCCTGATGCTCGTCGGAGGCTCTGACGAGAACGTGAATCTGCGCGCGCGTTTGTTCCAGCAGACTTTTCACCAGAAACGGTCCGATGAAGCCGGTACCGCCGGTGAGTAGGACATTATTGAGGACGGGTGTTTGGGGCAAGGCCACAGGGGCCGGAGGCTCGAAGATGAGCTTCCTGTCGTTCCTCATCATCTGCTCTTCCGCTGCGCGCTGCTCTTCGCGGAAAGCCGCCAGCGACTGCCGCAGCGGGGCCAGTGCTTCTTCCGGAGCCCGCTCCAACTGCTCGGCCAGTTGAAATAGCTCAGCTACGCTGACACGCTGAATAAGACCGACATCCACCTGTCTCGCCAGCACTTCGGCATTTTTATTCTTTAGGAGTTCCTTGATCTCGTGCATGAACACAACCAGATCCAGGGAGTCGAGCCCGGCTTCGATGAGATTGTAGGATTCTGTGCCTGTCAGGTTGTAACGGGCTTTCAATACGTCGAAAGGCGACTGGCTTACAGAACCGGAGGCGGAGGTTTCAGCGTCCTTCTCGCGCGAAAACTCCGAGAGCACGGTAAATTGACCTTGCAGCCACATATGCTTGGCTTTGTGGCGCATGATCTTGCCCGAACTGGTTCTTGGGATGGCACGGGGTGCGATAAAAGAGATCAGCGCCACTTCTACGTTGAGATAATTCCGGACAGCGGCTGCAATCTTGAGCGCATCGGGCAGCGCTTTTGGATTTTTCACCTCGGCAACGATCGCCAGCGCCGGCTCGCTGTCTTCATTAATCTGAAACGCGGCAACGCAATTCGTCCGGATCAGGCCAGACGCCTTCTCCACCACTGCTTCGATATCCTGCGGGTAGTAGTTTTGCCCGCGGATGATAATCATGTCCTTGATACGGCCGCATACAAAGAGTTCGCCTTCGTGTAAGAAGCCCATATCGCCGGTGCGAAGGTAGCCATCGTCATAGGGGCTGTCGTCCACCAGCCGGGCGTGAAAGAGCTTCAGGGTTAATTCCGGATTGTTCCAGAAACCCGGGCACTTACTTCCCCCGGCAATCCAAATCTCGCCAATTCGACCCGGCTCCAGAGCGACGTGCTTCTCCGGATCCACGATCTTTACGGTGAGGCCCGGCAGCGGAGTTCCGCAGCTGACAATCTGAGTGGCCGCGCCGATTTCGGAAACCTCCGTGGTCATGCGGGCCTTCCCCAGCGCAACGGCGTTCTTGTTGACCGAAATAATATTGCGGCCGCCGAGCGACACCGCGAGGGTATTTTCCGCCAGCCCGTACGCGACAAAGAAGCTTTCCGACTTGAGACCATAGGACTGAAAGGCCTGCAGGAACCGTTTATACGTGTCCGGTTTGACGGGCTCTGCCGCTACCATCAGCAACCGGAGCGAACTAAGATCACAACTCTCCAAGCTCTCCTTCGAAACCCTCCCGGCTCGCAAGCAATAGTCGTAGGCGAAATTTGGCGCCGCCGAGGCGCTAGCCTCATAAGTCTTGATTGCGTCGAACCACAGGGTCGGGCGCTGAATGAAATCCGTGGGAGCGAAGCCGTAGGTCGTACCGCCTGTGAGCGCGGGATAAAGGTAGCACCCAATCAACCCCATATCGTGATACTGCGGCAGCCAGGAGACGACTACTGGCGCGTCATGGTCGATCACCAGCGGGCAGTTGTGCAATATGTTCTCGTGCGTGACCATCACGCCTTTAGGATCTCGAGTCGACCCCGACGTGTACTGGAGGAACAGAATCTTTGAGGCGCCATTGAAAGTTTCGTTCGAGACTGTATCGACGAAGTCTTCCGTGACCACCCAACGAAGACCGGAAATGTAATCGACGTCGACTCCGCATGCCGAGACTCCGCTTCTAGCAAGATTTGTCTTCAGGGATCCGAGGTAGTCTTTGCTGGTTAAAATGCCGGCCGCCTGGCAGTCCTTCGCGATGTGGACCATTTTGTATAGCGAGCTCTGGAAACCACGAGAACTGGGGGGATAGACAGGCACTGGAATCAGCCCGGCGCGCACGCAGCCAAAAAACGCGCATATCATTTCGAGCCCCGGGGGATAGGCGAGCAGAAGGCGGTCCTGGGAAGCGAAACCATGCTCCTTGCGCAAATGTCCGGCAATCACCTTCGTCCGGTGGAGAAACGACTCGTAAGAGTAGCCCCCAATCGGATTGCCGTTCACGTCAATGTACGAATAGAGAACTTTGTGCGGGTGCTGCTCCCCTAGACTATCCAGCTTGCCCAAAATCGAAGCTATCATAAGGTTCGGATCGATCTCATGGCGGTGGCACCGCCATTCGCTAACCTCCTACGTTGAAGACTCGGTGATAAGAAAACAAAAGTCTTGCTGCTCCCCCCTACCCACGGCGGAACAACTTCGAGAACAGAGGCACACGCATTCCGAAGACCATACATCTCTCGGTCCGGTGAAGACGAGCCCCGCCCCCCGGCGTTGGATCGCCCGACTTAAAGCGTCTTGGTTCAATAGCACTGAGCCGTTGATGTTAACAGAGATTTGAAAGGCTGTGAAGGAATTCCCCCCCGGTAGTGGCTGAATTCAGCCACTACCCACCCGTAGTTACTTCCGATAACATGCATCGTAACAACGTCTCGAGTGATTCCGAAATGCCCCTTGATCTTCTTCAAGTTTTAGGGCTAACATCGTTTTTCAACGCAGCGCAGAGCGGCGTCTGGGGAAATAAAAATCCGCCCCTGGCCTGGTCGGCCTTCGGCAAACAGGTCCGGGATGGATTGGGCCACTTGACATCCTTGTGCCAGTGACTATCCGAGACGAGGCAATTATCAGTCTGAACCCGGAAATTGATGACCTAGTACCATCGGAGGCCTCGCTGCAGCACTCCGTGGTAGACCCGGCGTATGCGTCTTCGTTCCCGAAAGTCTTGCGCCGCCGCCTCGACGATTTCTTTTCGGACGGGAATATCTCTCCCAAAGCCGACCGTACTATGTGGGTCAAAATCGCGGTGGGGCTGGGAGTGCTGGCGGGCAGTTGGATTGCTCTTTTCGCCCTCAAGCCGGATTCATGGAGGTTTGTTGGCTTCTACCTTTTAAATGCCATCGCGCAGACATTCCTCCTGCTGAACATCGCGCACGACAGCAACCACAACGCCATCTCGTCGGTGCGGTCTGTGAACAAAGCCCTGAACTACGTTTTCGATGTCTGTGGAATCAGCTCATACATGTGGCGGATCCTCCATCATCGAGGTCATCATTCCTGCATCAATCTCCACGGGGAAGACGACGCCCTTACGGGACGCGGCATCCTTCGGTTTACACCTCACGAACCGCGGGCGCCTCTGCAGCGGTTCCAGCACATCTATGCGCTGTTGCTTTACGCGGTGTTTTCTCTCGACTATGTGTTCGTGAGGGACTTTGAGTGCTTTTTCTTCCCGTCCCACGACTATCTGAAAAACACGAAGCATCCGGCGCGGGAATACGTCATTCTCTTTGCGGGGAAAGCTTTCTACCTCACGTACATGCTCGTCTTGCCGGTCGTGTGGCTGGGAAAATCGCCTCTGCTTGTCGGCTTGTCTTTCTTGCTCGCCCATTTGATCATCGGCTTGAGCGTGGCCCTCGTATTCCAGACCACACACTGTGTTGACAGCACTTACTTTCCCTTGAGCCGCAGCGAATTTGACAACGGGATCTATCACATCTTCGCGACCACGGCCGACTACGCGACGACTAAGCCGCTCGTCGGTTGGCTTACCGGAGGACTCAATCATCATATCGTCCATCATCTGTGCCCTTTTGTGTGCCACACTCACTATGCTTCGCTGACCCGGATTGTGAAGGAGACTGCCGAGGAATTTGGCGTGCCCTACCGGCAACATCCCACAATGAGTCTGGCGATCAAACATCATCTGCTACTCTTGAAGCAATTGGGAAACGCGGATCAACTTTCGAGCACCTAAATTCACACAGATGATCAGACTATCCACTCAGGCAGACCACGCAGGATTTCCGGCAGTTGTTCATACGCGCCTGGATAGCGAGGCGTGACCTTGGCGCAAAGCGTGCCCACCGTCTCTCGATCCCGCTCCTTCCTGGATTCGCGCGCGATGGCCCACAATCCTGTACAGGTTCTCTCGAAGTACACCGAACTTCATGGCAGCACCTTCCGATTCTATTTTGGCGGCGTCAAGGAGGCGATTGTCACCACCGATCCGGTCGTCATTCAGCACGTGCTGAAGACGAATTCGGAGAACTACCACAAGTCCGAAATCCAAAAGAAGCGCATGGGTCATTTCCTGGGCAAAGGTCTTCTCACCACTGAGGGAGAACCCTGGCGCACGCAACGGCGCCTGATCCAGTCGGGTTTTGAACGAAAGCAGCTCGAGGTACTGTCCTCCATCATGCAGAACTCGCTCGCCGACTCGCTGCGGGACTTCGACAGACAGGCTCGTATCGGCTCTCTCGACATCTACCCCCTGATGATGAAGATTACCTTCGCCATGGTGGGCAAATCTCTGTTTGGGGCCCGATTGAAAGAGGAAGACATCGACCTCATCAGCCTGGCCATCTCGACCGTGCAGGAATTCATGGTTCGCCAAACCATTCAGCCCTACCTGAATCCCTGGTTTGCCGTCTCGGGTGAGTTGAGCAGACACTGGGACATGCGAAGCCGCGCCTTCGGGGTTCTGCGCGAATACCTCCAGCGGCGGCGCAAGGAGGCCCCCGGCCACGATCTACTGCAAATCCTGATGGATGCTCGCTACAGCGACGGCCATGGCATGAGCGACGACTTGATCCTCAGCGAGAGCATGCAACTGCTGGTCGCCGGCCATGAAACGTCGTCGAATGCTTTATCGTGGCTTCTCTACCTCTTGAGCTCCCGTCCAGATTGTGTCGACAGGATTCGGCAGGAGTTCGATTCCGTGCTGGGCGACAAGCCTCTGAATTACTCCGACGTTCCGAAGTTCGAGTTTACGACTCAGGTGATATCGGAGGCGCTACGCCTATATCCGCCGTTTTGGATGGTCGACCGCATGGCTCTCGCAGACGACCGCGCAGGAGATCTCGACATCCCCAAAGGGTCGACAGTCGTTGTGTTCATCTATGGCACGCATCATTCGCCGCAGTACTGGGAGCAACCAGAGACTTTTGACCCGGAACGCTTCGCCAAAGCGAAGGAGAAACTTCAGACGCCTTTCTCTCATTTACCTTTCGGGGCCGGGCCGCGGGGCTGTATCGGCGGCAACTACGCCATGTTGCAGATGCTCATGATTCTGAGTGTCCTGCTCAGAAAATACGATTTCAATCTGGTTCCCGGCCAGACCATTGAAGCCCGCCCGATGGTGATCTTGCGGCCGGAGCAAGGAATCCGCATGACTTTTACCGAAGCAACCTCACGCAGTGTCGGCAGACTATCCAATTGTTCGGCCTGATATGCGCGCGGCGGGAGCCTGCGGACGATCCTGATCACAGCGACGGACCTCGAAGCATGGTGCCGGGAGGGGGAATCGAACCCCCACAGGGCTTTTGGCCCCTGCGGATTTTAAGTCCGCTGCGTCTGCCAATTTCGCCATCCCGGCTCGCAGATATTCTAGCTTATGCTGCGAGGCGGGATTCTGCATGATGGACAGAGATGCGAGGCTAGGAATGAGCGAGCGAAGACCGGGGGTCAGGCTTGGGCACCGGCTGCGGCGCGGTTTGCCATCCCTGCCGGGACAGCGCGCTGCTTTCGTAACGCTTCGTGGAACGTGTCGGTGGCGAGCGTGTCTCCGTAAAACAATTGCAGGAGCGGGTCGTCGCTGTTTTCCGGCGACGGGTTCGTCCGCTCCCGTTCCGCTTCCAATCCGTCGGGCTGTACCAGCAACTCGGGCAGCAAGCTACGGTTCTGGGTGAGCACGCCCAGGAATTTTTCCACGGCGGAACGGTGTTCGGGCGTAGCTTGCACGAACTCGACGCCCATCCCTTTGTCAGGATGCATCACCCGGATCACGCCTTGAGCGCGGACTTCGACGCTGGCGGCGCGCATCGACAGGATCACACGTGTCGCCACAGGAAACGGCGACGAGATCTCCAGATAACATCCGCCCAAACTCAGGTCGGAAAGTTGGCAGCGAATGGGCGGATCATCCTGTTCGGTATCGGGCGAGTTCTGCTTGAGCCACTCCCGCAACTGGAGCGTGGCTTCCGGAGAGGTCTGCAGGAAGCGCAGGCCCGCTTGTTTGCTGGAGCCTTCCCAGGCAAACTCGGCGGAAAGGTCCAGGGAATGTTTGGTACCCGGCAAGGTAAACGAAACGTGCCAGCGGCCAGCCGGACGGCGGCCTTTGGGAAGGCTGACGGCCATGCCGCCTTCGCTGACGTCGACGGTGTTAACCCTCATACTGCCACCCAGATCGGGACTCGCCATGGTCACTGGAATTTGAACGGCGACCCGCGCATTCCGGCGACGCTCGCTTTTCATGAGGGCGCGAGCGGCCCGGAAACTCGACTTGGCTCGTTCACTCGAGACCGGCTTATAAAGGACGAAGTGTGCGCCCAGTCCGAAAGCTGCTTTTAAACCAACGACCGGTTCGACGATGGCGACGGCAACCGCCAGTTTGTTGCAGGGAGCGCTGCGGGCGCTGCGCAGCACATCCGAGGCTCCTTTAGCGTCACAATCGACAATGATGGCTTCGAATCTCTGGCGGGTCAGCTTATGCAGCGCGGCTTCAGAATCGGGGCACAACTCGAGGTCGATGTCGAGGTCGCCAAGGACCCGGCGCAAAACCCGCACGATCTTTTCATCCGAGCACAAAACTAATGATTTCAGAGCCATGGGCCGCACGTTTCAAGTTATTGGCCAGGAATCCGCTGGCGGAAGAATCCGCCGTCACAAGCGCCGATTCTGGAGAGTAACTTCCTACCTGCACTCTATGTCCATTCCGGAAGGTGATCAACTTCTGTCCGCGATGCACGGTTACGCCGGTAATCCCGAAAACTTGGCGATTTGCGGGACCGCGGAACCGTGTTAACCGACTGAATAACATGGGTTCCGAAGCAGGTATCTCGCGAGCTAACATTTCGCTGGCGCAATCGTCCCAGATTCCATGCTAAGTACTGACCCTACAGTGGGATAGTCCATTCCGGACTCCCACGCTTGAGGAGATTTTCATTGACTTTTCCGTTAAATCGACCGTAAGATACTGAGTCTCCGATCACCCCTGCTGTGCTTGAGGAGTTTCCGGCCTATTTTTACGTGCAGAGCGTTTCGATAAGTGAATCTCGAAGGAGATTCGGAGAATCCTATATTCAAGTGGGAGTAGTGGTTTCATTCCTGTGAGTGGAAAGGCATTCTTTCATGGCCAAACGACGCGGAAATCCGAACTGGGGCAAGCCCGAGCCGATCGGGCCCATCACCCCGACCATCACCGAATTCGAACAGGTCGTGCGCGAGTACAAGCTTTCGCCCGACCAGTACTTGCGGTCAACTCGCTTGCGCGAGTGGGCCCGTCGCAACAAGAACTCGAAGTATATCCCTGAGCCCCTTTTGGAAGCATGGGGCTTTGAGATCGAGTCCACACTGTAAAAACACACTCGTAACAAAGGTTTAAGGGTCGCTCTTTGGAGCGGCCCTTTGCATTTGGAGCAAGACCGGCCGATCAAGATTGCTTGAGGGAAGCGGGCACCGATCCGCCGAGCGGGCCGATCGGGGTGTCGACGCACGCTGCTGAAATCCGCACCAGATGCTTGGGAGCCTGTATGATTTCTCTCTGAGATTGCGAACGTCCCGTGCTCAAAGTCCCGCAAATCCCGCCGGGAGAATTGTTCGCGCTGCTGGCCGCGATCGGCTTCGCGGCAGGCTTGAATCTCTATGCGACGGTGGCGGCTCTTGGATTGCTGGCGCGATTTGGTCATTTGCCACTTCCTCCCGAACTACAGTTGCTGGAATCTTGGCCGGTCATCGCCGCGGCGCTAGTCCTGTTCGTCATCGAGTTTTTTGCCGACAAGATGCCCGCCTTCGATCTGATCTGGAACGCGCTGCATACTTTTATCCGCGCGCCGGTCGCAGGATTGCTGGCCTACCGCGCCACCAGCCAACTTTCTCCCGAGCACCAGTTGCTCGCGACACTGCTGGGCGCCGGGATCGCGCTGATCGCGCATTGTGGTAAGACGGCAGCGCGCGCCGCGGTGACGCCGTCTCCGGAGCCTTTTTCGAATATCACGCTGAGCGTAGGCGAGGATGTTCTCGCCATTGGACTGACGTGGCTGGCGACGCGGCATCCTTACGTGGCGGGCGCGCTCGCGACCATCCTGGTGGTGATCATTGTGGCTTTGGCCCGGCTCGTACTGCGAGCTATGCGCGCGCTGTTCCGTGGGGCTGAGCGTGAACTGACCGGATAGCTGGCGACTTGTGGGCCAAGTACTCCAGAATCAGACGAAGTAAAAACCGTAACGCGCCGAAGGGATGCCAGAGACTACATTCCAAGTTCCTGAATGTGTGACCGGGCAATCTACCAAATCGCCCAGTAGAGAATTACGGTGATCGCCGAGAGCACGGCCAACTGCAATCTCCAATCAAAAACGCCACGGAAGCGCTCCCGCTGTCCTTTCCAGTTTATTGTCAGTTTCTCCAACTTTGCCGGATCTGTCTTCCTGGTGAACGACGACACAAAGAACAACGTTGCAGTTCCGGCCAGGCTTCCCCACAACCCGCGGTACGTGTAATTGAGTGTCAGCTTGGTGTGAAGCCAGGGAAACAAAACGGATCCTCTTGCGACTCCAAGCAACTGATCGGTCACGAAAATAGAAGCCAGGATGCATCCCACCCCTACGGACGCCAGAGCTCCCATGGCCGTCACGCGCTTGCTGACAATGCCGAAGATGATGGCGGGAGCAACCGGCATGATCAGGTAGATGGAGACAGTTTGAAGATATTTGTACAGGCCGTCGGGAGTCCGGTAAACGGCGTATGCGGCCATAATGCCGAGCAAAGTTGAGATTACGATTACGACGCGACCCAGCAATACCTGGGCACGTTCGCTGGTGGCCGGACGAAAATGCAGAATGAAATCCCGCACCGTGAGCGTTGAAACCGAGTTCATCACAGAGAGAGTTGAGGAAATCAATGATGCCAGGAGCGCGGCAAGGACCAGTCCTCGTACTCCGGTCGGCAAAAGTTCGTTGAGCAGGGTAACGAACGTGGTCTTGCTCTCTCTTCCGGGAAAGAGCGCGAGCGCAATGACCCCCGGAAGAGCAAAGATGAAAACCGGGAGGAACTTCAAGACAATGGTGAACATCCCGCCCCAGCGGGCCTGATCGACATTCCGAGCGCCCAAAACCCTTTGCACATTTACCTGATCCACTCCCCAGTAAAAAATGCCGCCGTAAACGGCGGAAAGCATCACTCCCAGGAAGGGATAATTCGGATCGTCGTAAGGCTTGGCGATGTGCACGGCCTGGGGAACCCGCACGACGAGCGCGTGCCATCCTCCGACTTTATGCAGGCCGGTGAGGGCCATCAGACCGCAGCCGAGGATGATGATACCGGACTGGATGGAATCGGTATAAGCAATGGCCGTAAATCCGCCGATGATGGTGACGCAGGCAGCGACGGCCCCCATAATCCACACTACGGTCATCACGTCCCAACCGATCAACCCCCGTAGCACAAGCGCACCGGCATAAAGATGGAACGCCATTTTGGTGGTGATGGAGATGACCAGCATCAGTCCGGAGAAGAATGCGCGAGCCGCCGGATGGTAACGGGTCTCCAGAAACTCGGGAGTGGTAAATACTCGATTGCGAATGTAGAAGGGATAAAGAAAAGCTGCCGCAAAACCGACACAGATGCAGGTGGTAAGCTCGACCGTACCCGCCGCCAAGCCGTAGCGGTAAGAATCGCCAGAAAGCCCGACCAGATGTTCAGCGCCGATATTCGTAGCAAACAACGATGCGCCCACTAGAGGCCAGGACAGGCTTCGATCGGCGAGAAAAAAATGAGCGCTATCGAGCGAAGACTTCTTACGGACGGCCAAATAGAGACCCAGAAAAACGCTAAATCCTAATACGACCAGACAGACGAACCAGTCGATCCAGTGAAGAGAAAAGGACATTCGGTGCCCCGTGTTTTCCTTTCGTGCGATTCCCTGCCGATTTCAGCATTCCATCGGGCTGGCGTTCCGAAGACGGCAAGTATCCTACACGAACGCGGAGCATTGTCAGACATTCGTCCGGATTACGGAGTTCATTACGACTCCGACGGCGATAGTTTCCCTTACTTGCCCCAGGCCAAACTCTTGCGATCTTCCAACATTTCACTGGCGAGCTCTTGGGCAACATCTTCACAGGAATAGTCCGTATAACGGATACACATCCGTACAAATTAAGTTGACGCTCGGAAATGGATTTTGTAGCATGAGCGCGCTTCACTTCACCGCCATCATTCACTACGCGATTCGAGAGCCGCGCCGTATTTTCGATCAGGCACTGCATGGAGCCGCAATGAGACTCGTATATTTCTGCATGGCAGCGTTGTTGTCCGGTGTATGTTCCGCGCAAGATCTGCAAGGAAGTTGGCAAGCTTCCGTGGAGGAGCATGGATTGCCCGTGCGTTATGAGCTGCGTATTTCAAGATCGGATCGCGGTGCCACCGCGACCCTTGACGCTCCGGACAATTTCGTATTCGACAACGCGGTCGACATGATTTCGCTGGAAAACTCCGCGGTGCAATTTCGCGCTGGCCTAATCTCCTATGACGGTTCGCTGTCGGCCGACTCGCAGACCATCCGCGGAACGTGGTCCATTGGGTCCGATAAGCAAGCGGTGAACTGGCAACGTTTGCCATCTTCTCAGTTGGGAAAGGTTGAATCGGTTGCGACCCAGCTCAACCATCTGATGTACCTGCCAGTGGAGAAGTGGAAGATTCATCCGGGCGACATCCCCCACGGCGAATCGATCGATCTGGACGACAGTTCGTGGAATGAAGTGGGACCGGGCACCACCGCTCCTTACGAGGCCGTGTGGTACCGCCGTTGGATCGAGATTCCGAAGAATCTGAACGGGTACGATTTGACCGGAGCGAGAATTTGGTTCGACTTCCAGTACGACGCCAATGGCCCAGTCACGGAAATCCTATATTTCAACGGCCGAAGAATCGCCATGGGCGATGAACTGGAGCCCGTTGTACTTTTCGACAGCGCGCACGTGGGTGATCGGGTTCTGGTCGCGGTGAAACTGCTCCGATCGGTCGATCAGAAACATTTTATCGGCGTGCGGCTGCGCATTGAGTATCCGGGCACTCGGCCTGATCCAACCAAATTGTTTCAGGAGATGGGAGCAGTTTCGATTCTCGCTCCATTTTCTTCGGCTTCGCAAAGGTTGAAGACAGGTCTTGCCGAATCCGCGGCTGCGGTTGATCTCAACGCGCTAGGAAAAGCCGACCAGCCGGCTTTCGACAAATCACTGACCAGCGCAACGGCAGCGCTCGATCCGCTCAAGGCTGACTTGCAGAAATCTTCTATCTGGTTGGTCGGCAATTCGCACATCGACGCTGCGTGGCTCTGGCCCTGGACAGAAACCGTGGACGTCGTACGGCGAACGTTCGGCACCACCCTACAACTGATGGACGAGTATCCGCAGGCAACATACGCGCAGTCTGCGGCGGCCTATAGCGAGTGGATAGTCGAGAAATATCCGTCACTCTATCAACAGATCCTGGAGCGCGTGAAACAAGGACGATGGGAGATGGTGGGCGGGATGTGGGTGGAACCTGATCTGAACCTGCCAGACGGTGAATCGCTCGTGCGGCAGTTGCTGATCGGGAAGCGTTATTTCAAGGACAAGTTCGGCGTCGATGTGAGAATCGGGTGGAACCCGGATTCGTTTGGCTACAACTGGCAGTTGCCGCAGATCTACAAGAAGTCTGGCATTGATTATTTCGTCACGCAGAAGATGGCCTGGAATGATAGCAATCAGCTGCCGCTGAAGATCTTCTGGTGGCAATCTCCGGATGGAAGCCGCGTTCTTACTTATTTCCCACACGACTACGTGAATGACATCGACCCGCTACGAATGGCGAGAGACCTTGCCACCAGCGAAGCGCTCAATCCGGGCGCGCACGAAATGATGCACCTTTTTGGCATGGGCGATCATGGAGGCGGAGTCACACGCGCCATGCTCGACAGCGGTATGCGCTGGTCGAATCCTGATGCGATCTTTCCGAAAACGAGTTTCGGCGTGGCTCAAGGATTCTTTTCCGATATCGAAGGGAAAGCAGATACCGAGCACGCGCCTGTGTGGAACTACAAGACGCTGGCGGCGGGCGCCTCGCAATTGCCAGTTTTTCCAGCAGGAAAGTTTAGCCTGCCGGTCTGGAACGATGAGCTGTATTTTGAATATCACCGCGGCGTTTTCACGACCCAGGCGGAGCACAAGCGGAACATGCGGGAAAGTGAAGAGCAGATGCTCAATGCCGAAAAGCTCGCGTCTTTAGCATGGCTCTCAGGAGATCCTTACCCGAACACTGAACTGACAGAAGCGTGGAAAAAAGTTTTATTCAATCAATTCCACGATCTGGCGGCGGGCTCAGGCATCGGCGTGATTTATCGAGACGCTCAGCGCGACTACGATTCCGTTCGCCTGGTCACCGGGCACGTGTCTTCCCAAGCTTTGCGCACACTGGAACAGCAGATCGACACCCGTTCACATGACGGTGGCGTTCCCGTCATCGTCATGAATCCCCTGGCGTGGGATAGAACAGATCTTGTGTCTGTCGACGTACAACTGCCTGAGCTTCACAGCGGACCGATCGCCGTGGTGAATTCGGAAGGCAAGCCGCAGATATTTCAGGTGCTTTCCAGAAACCCGGCTCTCAACACTTACCAACTTCTAATCGCAGCGAACGATGTGCCTTCGCTCGGCTATCGCATGTTTCAGGTTATTCCTGGGGAACGGGCTGCGGGAACGGACTTGAAGGCCAATGGACTGACGCTGGAAAACTCAGCCCTGCGGCTGAGTGTCGATTCGAAAACCGGCTGCATCAGCAGCCTCTACGACAAGCAATCGAAAGTCGAGTTCATTGCCTCCAACGGTTGCGGCAACGAACTCATCGCCTTCAAGGACACTCCTAAGAATTACGATGCCTGGAATATCGACAGTGATTTCGAACAGCAGTTCACGAAACTCGATGCGGCCGATTCTGTAAAGCTGATTGAACAGGGCCCCTTGCGAGCGACGATTCGAGTCGTGCGCACATGGCAACATTCGAAGTTCGTGCAGGATATTTCCCTCTACGCTGGGTTGGATCGAGTGGACGTCCATAATGAGTTTGATTGGCATGAGAGCCACATTTTGCTGAAGGCGGCCTTTCCGTTAACCGCGTCCAGTGGCGAAGCTACTTATGAGATTCCTTATGGCGCGATCGAACGCCCGACCACACGCAACAACCGATTCGAGGCTGCCAAATTCGAGGTTCCCGCACTACGCTGGGCGGATCTGGGCGACGAAAATCACGGGCTCAGTCTGATCAACGAATCCAAATATGGATACGACGCGAAGGGCAATGTGTTGCGGCTTTCGCTTTTGCGCTCGCCTACCTGGCCTGACCCCGAAGCCGACCGTGGACATCACAGTTTCAGCTATTCCCTTTACCCGCACGCCGGCGACTGGAAACAGGCTTTGACAGTGCGTCGCGGCTACGAATTCAACTACAAGTTGACCGCCATGCAGGTGCAATCGCACTCCGGCGCTTTGCCGCCCGTGCACTCTTTTGTGGGAATCAAACAAGACAATGTCGTACTCACGGCCCTAAAAAAAGCGGAAGATAGCGACGCGCTCTTACTCCGAGTCTATGAATGGGCTGGAAAATCGGGCAACGTGCAGGTTACGGTTCCAAACGGAGCCACGGCGGCGCATCTCACCAATCTCATGGAAGAATCTGAAGGAGAGCCACTAGTGGTCACGCCATCGAGCGAAGTTACATTCCCTGTACATCCTTATGAGATTGTGTCGCTCCGTGTGGACTATCGAAAAAAGTCGCCTGGTCGGCAGGACGTCACACGTCGTCCCGATAGTCCCCCGCAGAAAGGCTCCCAGTGATTACGATCTGATGATTTGAGCTACTGGCGGGGCTCCTCGATAGTGAGGATCCGGTCTACTTCAACGTTCCGAACCTGCTGTTTAATACCGCTAGGCCAGCGGATCGACTAAGCTACAAGGAGGTTTGCCCAGCGTCAACGGAACAAAAAGGAATGCTGTCCGTACAACGGAATGCCCCGAGGGCCTATGGCAAAGAGGGATTTCCAGTCACGGATCGCCGGTAAGGGGAAAGCACGCCGGGTGCCAGCGCGCTCGGCGACAACATTCGCGACAAGGCTGATGCCGAATTCCGTATTTCTTCCTGCACCTGCGCCAGTTTAGGCTCCATGCGGGTCGCCGGACCGGAGACGCTCAGACCCGCGATCACCCGGCCACCCTGATCGAAGATCGGGGACGCCACACACACGACTCCATTGACATTTTCTTCTATATCCAGCGCGACCGCTCTTTCCCGTACCGAAGCCAGATGCTCTAAGAAATGCTTCCGTTGCGTGATGGTCTTCGGGGTTCTTCGAATCATGGGATTGTGTTCGAGGATGGATTGAACTTCGCTCTCCGGGAGGAATGCCAGCATGGCCTTTCCCAAGGATGTGCAATGAACCGGGTTTCGCTCGCCAGGTACGGCAGCGATCCGCAAAGCGCTTGGACTCTGCAGGACGTCGATGTATACGACTTGCCCTTCCTCGAGAATGCCCAGATTGATGGTCTCGCCGAAACGAAGAAGTAGGGTCTGCATGACGCCCTTCGCAATCGACTGCAATCGACGAAAGTGAACTGTCGGCCCGGTTAGTTCAAAGAACTTGGAAGCCAACTGGTAGTGAGACCTAAATTCGTCCTTCTCGACATATCCGAGTTTCTCCAGAGAATATAAAATCCGGTGCACCGTCGTTCGGGCGAACGGAACAGCACGAGCCAGATCGGCAAAAGCAACGGATTTCCGCGTAGCACCCACCTCGACAAAATGTTCCAACACGGCAAATATCTTGCCCATCACTTCGATGTAGTTCTTGTCGGCCTGTACGCACGCCGGCTTCAGCAGTCGTTTCTTCGGCACCTCAAGCTCCTCTTTGTTTAGCGGAAGGCGGCTCAGTCAGCGGTGACTTTCAACACGCCCCCCTGCCACTCCAAGTGCAACCGAACGCGATGTCATCCAGAACCACTTCCACATCTATTAACGGTATCATATCCGTGTTCCGGAACAGCTGGTATTGAAGAGTGCCCAAGCACCTCGCTCATCGCAGGGGAGGTTACCCAACCTGAATCTCGCTGTGTTCCGTATAACGGATGGAGGTTTGGATATTGACTTATCATCACCAGACCGATATGATCCCCACCCTGATCGTCGCAGGGCGTACTTTGTGCTTCCGTCGCCCAGCAAGGTCCCTTGCTTTGCTCCGCGACGACTCCGAGACGGCGCTTAGATCAGACTGTAGTCGAACAAGTAGAAAGGGAAACCCTTGGAGGACACCAACATTCAGGATGAGACCATTGCCGCTAAGACTGCTCGACGAGCGGTGGTTACGGGGGCGGCAAATGGATTGGGACTTGCTATCGCAAAGAGACTTTCCGCTGACGGTGCCTTTCTATTGTTGGTAGATCGTGACAGCACGGTTTTATCCAGAATCACGGAAAAGGGTTTCATAGCCGAAAGAACTTTCGCTCTGGTCAAGGACCTGGCCGAGCCAGATGCTGCTCCGGTTGTGTTTGAGCGGGCGGCAAGGACACTCGGACTCGTCGACGCCCTGATTAACAACGCGGCCTGGAGCTTTCACAAACCGATGAGCGAAGTGACGGTTCCCGAATTCGACCGCGTCGTAAGCATTAATCAGCGAGCACCGTTTTTCCTGGCACAGGCAATGCTGAAACAGATTTCCCAAGCCAAAGTTCAACCTCCCCATCCTGTAATCATAAACATCGGTTCCGTCAATGCGCTCGCGGGAAACGCCAATCTGGTGCCATACGCCGGGACCAAGGGCGCGCTAACGGCGATGACTCGCGCGATGGCAGTTGAAATGAGCCCGTGGGGAATCCGGGTTAACGCAATCTGCCCGGCAGCGATTGAGACGTATGTGACAAAGAACTTGATTGCTGCTGGGGTGATCGATCCACAGCAACTGTTCGAGAAGTACATCGAGAAGCGGTTCGCCAGTTGCGAAGAGATAGCCGAACTGGTTGCGTACTTATGCAGTGATTCAGCCACTTATGTCAACGGAGCTAACTGGGTAATTGACGGAGGATATCTCGCTCAATAAGTAGTCTCACTTTTGTCCAAATTAGGTTTTGAGCGGCGGGGGTAGAACTCTGCTACGGTTTGCGTTGCGAGACGTGAATCGTAGGGAGGGCCACCACCGCCGTGATACGAGTATCCAGCATTTTCAGCCAGATGTTGCAGTTGTTTTCCCGCCAAGAGTTCGAGCAGGCGGTCGCCGAGCACCGGGCCGAGCGCCACGCTCGCGGGTTCAGTTGCTGGGGACAGTTCGTGGCCATGTTGTTCTGTCACCTGGGGCGGGCCCAGTCCTTGCGCGAGATTTGCGGCGGACTGGCCGCCAGCGAAGGCAAGTTGCGGCACCTGGGGTTGCCGGATGCGCCCAAGCGCTCCACCCTGGCCTATGCCAACGAGCATCGGCCCTGGGAGTTGTACCGCGCCGTGTTTTATCAACTGCTGGGCCGCTGCCGCGAAGCTTCCGGTCCGCATGGTTTCCGCTTCAAGAACAAACTGCTGAGCCTGGACGCCACCCTGATCGAACTCTGCGCCAGCGTCTTCGACTGGGCGCAGTACCGGCGCACCAAGGGCGCCGTGAAGCTGCATCTGCTGCTCGATCATCAAGGGCTGCTGCCCAGTTTTGCCCTCGTCACCGAAGGCCGCATGCATGAGAGCCGCGTGGCCCGCACGCTGCGCTTCGATCCCGGCGCCATCGTGGTCTTCGACCGTGGCTATACCGACTATGCCTGGTTCTCTGCGCTCGACGCCGACGGCGTGTACTTCGTCACCCGCATGAAGGACAACGCCGATTACGGCGTTGTGGAACGCCGCCCCGTGCCCGAGCGCGGCTCCGTCCAGCACGATGAGATCATCTTTCTGTACAAGTTGGCCCGCAGCGGCGAGCGCGATCTGTTCCTGCGCCGCATCGAGGTCTGGGACGACGCGCAGCAACGCACCCTGGTGTTTCTCACCAAGCATCGCCGCTTTGCCGCCTCCACGGTCGCCGCTATCTACCGTCAGCGCTGGCAGATCGAATTGTTTTTCAAGGCGCTCAAACAAAACCTCCGCATCAAAACTTTCGTTGGCACCAGCGCCAATGCGCTGCAGATTCAGGTCTGGACCGCGCTGATTGCCATGCTCCTGCTCAAGTACCTGCAACTGCGTGCCCGCTTCGGTTGGAGCCTGTCCAATCTCGCCGCTCTGCTGCGCCAGCAACTGTTCGTCTATCGCGATCTGTTCTCCTGGATCGATCAACCCTTTCAACCCCCGCCCCAACTCGCTCGCATCGCCGAACAAATCCCGCTTTCCTGGTAACCCAACTTGGACAGCAGAATGGCAACCTCAACCTGGGAACGACCACCGAGAAGCAGAAAATGCCCCAATTTCCCCTACTCCCACTCCCCAATCCTGGTTAATTTGGACAGCAGTGAGGTGGAGCAAATGACGTTGGCGGTCTCTCGGATCGAGGCGCTTGGAGGCGGATGGGACAACTCGCAGTTACCCACCCCGTCTCAGCTCACGAAGAAAGCTGGCGGCTATTCCCTCCAGAAGTGAGCGTGATGTGGAAACCCGGCAGCTCGATTCGAAGGCGTGTGAAGTGCTGCTGCGGGCCGTAATGGTTTCCTCTGCGGACTCTGCGAATCCTCACCGTCCTCTGCGGTTAAGGCTCTTTCTAGCCAATGGCACGAACGGCCGTCGAGCAAGCGACTACCTGGCGTGACGTTGCAATGAGTCGCTATTTCTGAGAATTCGAGGAAGGGCGAACTGGCAGACTGGTTTCTTGCGGTGCTTTCGACTCGCGTCTTTCGAGTTCAGCTTGGCGAAGATTGGTCGCTTCTGCCGGATCGGTTCCAACCGCTAGATCAGTTTTCTCGATGAAGTAGCGCCAGCCCTCGTGATAGCTGGAGGAACTCTCCGACTCCTGAAATTGTTTCAACGCGGATTCTGCCTTCTCCTTGCCGCGCACGATCGCCACCACTCCGCCCGACCGATAAGTTCGGACGTTGTGCAGGACGATCACGTAGGAAGCACTGGCGTCTTCGCGTGTCAGAAAGAATCCATTCGCAGCGTGTTCAAACGCTGATCAGAGAGAAACAGGATAAGGTGCAACCATCCTGGCCCGTAAAACACCTGGCCCGTAAAAAGCGAAAAGGCGATCTCCGAAGACATCGCCTTTCACAACGATTCGTCGGCTTACAGCGCCTGCACGTTTTCCGCTTGCCAGCCCTTGGGACCCTTTGTGACGTCGAACTGCACCGTCTGGCCCTCCTGCAGGCTCTTGAAACCGCCCGCCTGGATTGCCGAGAAATGCACGAAAACGTCTTCGCCATTCTGACGGCTGATAAAGCCGTAGCCTTTGGCGTCATTGAACCACTTTACTGTTCCTTGTTCCATGTGTTTTGTACTCTTGTTCCTTTGTGATGAGTTACGCTGGAGGGATTCGGAAGAAAACTTGCGCAGGGTACTGGCTGTTAAAGGCGAGGGCTGCTCACGACCGATTCGGTCTAACGCACACATTGATACTACACGCAAAGCATGGGATTGGCAAACGAACTCGATGATGTATCGCGACTCAGTTTACTCTTGCCCTGCAGTTCCTCGGCGAACTCCGCGAATCCTCAGCGCCCTCTGCGGTTAAGCTCTTTCTGCCCTCGATCGTTGTGCATCCAACGGCAGTGCTGACTCGCATTCGAAGTTGTGATGATTCAGCAGGAGGCGACTAAACAGGATATACTGAGGATACTTAACCTCGAAGATACGCCATCCAGGTCCTGCGCCTTCGCGATTGAGAGATCGAGAGGCGTCTGTTTGTCCCGGCGTTTACTACTGAACCATTCACCCGACTGCAAGACTCACTGCGACTCCACTCGAAAGCGTGCATTTTGACGCGGCTTATGGCGTTGCTCGCGACGGCAGTGCTGGCCTTGGCCGTGCTGTTTCGCTCTCCCTCTGATTACCGGATCGTGGTCTGCATCATCGTATCCGTAGCCGCGACCACGCTTGTGGTCCGCTGCTTGCTCACTGGAAAGCTGCTGTGGACGCTTCCCTTCCTCGGCATTCTGGGTGTGTTCACGCCCTTCCAGGTCGGTCACTTACCCCACCACCTCATATCCATATTGGACATGGCGAGCCTGGCGCTGTTCGCGGCATCGCCCATGATCCTTCGAACATCCACAATGGCGGTTGCGCGACCGGGAAGATTTTGACGGTCCGGCGATCCATCAATCCAAACGGCAGGAGTTCAATATGTCCGCACTCAATGGTGACAAGTCGAGATTCAATCGCCTGCGCAAGCAGAAGATCGCCCGCCGAAAGCGAAACCGTGAACTGCTGAACTCCACAGCGATTCAACCGAAGCCGGTGACTCCAGCGGCTCCCGCCAGGCCAAGGTCGGTGCCGGCATGAACACGCCACTGCCTGCCTTGCCCCTGTCCATGAATGTTCCCGGCTCGTACAAGAAGAAGCGCGTGCTTCTCGTGGACATCTCCACCTACAAACGCGACCTGCGCGCCGAAGTCATGCGGAAGCTTGGTATCGACGTCGACTGCGCTGCCGACATCGCGGAAGCTCGCTCCTGGTGGAGAGCGGATTTGTACGATCTCGTCTTGATCAACATGGAAAACGGACGGGGCCATCGCGACAGGTTTTGCGAAGACATTCGCGGCGCAACGCCTCCGCAGCGGCTTGCCTTCCTGGTCGGCGAGCCCGAATACCTCGCTGATGCGCCCGGTGAGAGCGAAGAATTTCCGCCCCAGAATGGCAGCGATCAAGCCCTGATCGGCGACGTGAAGAATGCGCTTTCCGCCCATCTGAAAGATCTCAACCAGCGCTGGGGCATTCTGGAAGCTTCCCGGCGAATTTCCGCAGTTCGCTCCGCCTGCAGCGCCCGCAGCAAAGCCATGCGCGACAGGCCTGCGCCACCACGAATTTCCGAGGAACGTATTTCGAAACGCACCGCGGCCGCGACTACTCTAGACGACTTACTGAGAGAGGAAATGCAATGAAGAATCTTTACGTTGGCAACCTGCCCCACAGCACCACTGAAGCCGAACTACGCAACGTTTTCGAGCCGCACGGCGCCGTGGAAAAAGTCACCCTCGTGACCGACCGGGAGACGGGGCGCTCGCGCGGTTTCGGATTCGTGGAAATGACCAATGCCAGTGAAGCCGACAAGGCCATTGCGGCTCTGAATGGCACGGATCTGGGCGGCCGGCCCTTGACCATCAACGAGGCCAAACCAAAAACCGACCGGCCGAAAGGTGGCGGCCAGCGCTTCGGCGGTGGTGGCGGCGGCCGCGGGCGCGACGACTATCGGGGCCATCCGCGCCAGCCACGCGAACCTCGCTGGTAGGTCTTTGCGGTGGGTTTAGAAGAGGCGGTGGACTATTAGCCAGCGACGAACAAATCATTTATTTGGGGGAAATCACTATGCCAGCAGGCCGATCAACATTTACCAAGCGCCAGAAAGAGCAGACGCGCCAGCAAAGACAACGGGACAAAGCCGAACGCAGGAACCAAAGGAAGCAGGAGAAGCCGGAAGCCGGCAGCATGCATGAGTTGGATGAACTCCGGGAAGCCGCGGCAGCGCAGGCGGCCATGTTCCAGATGGGCTACGATCCCTCGGCCTCCCTGGAGCCTCACCCGTCTCCGAAGAAGCCTGTCGAATAACCCAGGCTCTGATCCGGTCCCCCAACAGGGATCGACAAAACCGCCGAAATTAAAAAGTGAACACGTAGGCAGGAGCGAAGCCTCTCCTGCCTCGTTCATTGCTATGGGACGACGTTTGCCCATTGGACGGTACGGGTGCGCGATCCGGTTCGCCGTCAACGGAGCCCAGTAAAGGGGAAGTATTAGGCGCCTCAGACCTGGAGTACGTCGCCCTCGCGCGCAACCATCTCGTATAACACGGGATTGACGAAGAACCCGATGAAGAGCCGGGAGATGAGCCCGGCCACGATGACGATGGCGAAGGGCCTTTGCGTATCGGATCCAATGCCGGTGGAAAGAGCCGCGGGCAACAGTCCAAGGCACGCGACCAGGGCTGTCATCATGATCGGACGCAGCCGCAACAGCGAAGCCTCCCGTGTAGCCGCGTGGATATCCATCCCTTCCTGCCGCAACTTGTTGATGTAGGAAACGAGAATAACCGCGGTCTCCACGGAAACCCCGAGCAACGCCAGCAGACCCAGCACGGACGAAACGCTGAACGGAGTGCCCGTGAGCTTCAGGGCAACCAGCGCGCCCACCGGCTCGGTCATGATCACGCCGAGAGCGATGGTGACGGGGAACTTAAAATTCCCGTACAGCGCAAACAGGATCATGAAAATCAGCACGACGGCTAGGGGACCGATGAAGTACATTTGCGACCGCGCTTCCAGAAGTTGACTGTACTCGCCGCCCCACGCCATCCGATACCCCTGGGGCAAGAGAACGGCCTTGCGGACGGCGGCCTGTCCATCGCGCACGGCGCTTTCCAGGTCACGGCCTTCAATGCTGTATTGCACGCCGATGTAGCGCGAATTATTCTCGCGATAAATAAACGACGCTCCGTTTCCCTGTGTGATATTGGCAAGCTGGCTCAGCGGGATCTGCTGGCCGTCGGGTGTGCCCACCAGAAGGTTCCCGATATCGTGGGCGCTGCTGCGGAATTGCGGCTGCATGCGCACCACGAGGTCGAACAGCTTTTCACCTTGAATGACTTGAGTGACGGCCTGCCCGCCGACCGCGGCCGAAATCACAGCTTCGACGTCGGCAATGTTAATGCCGTAGCGCGCAATCTTTGTCGCGGTCCACGTCGATCAGCAGGCTGGGCTGCCCTAGTTCGCGCACTACTGTAAGATCGGTGAAACCCGGAATCTTGGCGAGCGTGTTCTTGATCTGGACGGCTTTCTCCTGCAGCACGTTCAGGTCGTCCCCATAGATTTTGACAGCCAGCGAACTCTTCAGGCCGGTCAGCGCCTCATCGACTGCATCTTCCGCCGGTTGGGTATAGTTGAAAATGATGCCCGGGAAGGCACTGAGCCTTTTGTCGATCGATTCTATGAGCTGTTTCTTGTCGCTGACTTCACCACGTCCAGGCCTTGTCCTTATACGGCTTCAGGCCGACGTAGAATTCGCAGTTAAAGAAGCCGGTTGGATCGGTGCCGTCATCCGGACGCCCCAGTTCAGAACCGACAACCGTGACCTGCGGATACGACATGAGGATGTTGCGAATTTGCGGCGCGATCTTGCTGGCCTCTTCGAATGAAATTGTGTAGGGCATGGTGGCGCGCACCCACAGCGCGCCTTCGTCGAGGTGAGGCATGAATTCCCCGCCGATAAATGGAACCAGCAGCAGGGTCGCGCCAAAAATGAAGGTCGCAATGATGATCGTTGTCTTGGGACGGTTAAGCGCCCAATCGAGCTGCGCGGCATACTTCTCTTTCATCCATTCAAAGGCACGATTGGGTCGTTCTCGAACGCCGCTCCGGAACCAGTACGACGCCAGCACCGGAATCAGCGTCAGAGTCAGAATCAGCGCGCCGATCAAGGCGAACGACATAGTCTCCGCCATCGGATGAAACAGTTTTCCGGAGGGCCCGGTCAAGGCATAGATCGGCAAATAGCCCGCAATGATGACCGCGACTGAATAGAAGATGGGGCGGTCCACATCCTTCGCGGCCGCAAGGATTACTTCGTTCAGGCTGTAGTCCTGCCCTGTCCGCAACGCCAGCTCGCGGTAGATGTTTTCCATCATCACCACGGTGCCGTCGATCACGATGCCGAAGTCGATCGCTCCGATGGAAAGCAGGTTCGGCGGCCACGTCGTGCGCATGCAGATACGATGAAGGCAAATAACAGCGAGAGGGGGATGGTCAGGGCAACAATGACGGCAGCTCGAAAGCTGACCAGAAAGAAAATCAGAACGATCAGCACCAGCACCATGCCGCGAAGCAGATTGGCTTCCACCGTGTCGGTGGTCAGATCGACGAGTTCGCTGCGGTCGTAATACGGATGAATCTTGACGTCGGGCGGCAGGATCTGCCGGTTGAGTTCCTCGGTCTTGGCCTCAACGCCTTTCAGAACGTTTTGCGTCTGATCGCCGCGCAGCATCAGGATGACGCCTTCGACGGCGTCATCGTTTTTCTGGAATCCGAATTCGCCAAGACGCGGGGCGTGGCCGATGGTTACGTCGCCGATGTCGCGCACGCGAATAGGCACGCCTTTATTGGCGCCCACCACGATGTTTCCGATGTCCTCGGTATTGCGGACCAAACCGATTCCCCGCACATAGTCGAACTGCCCGCCTTGCGAGTAAAAGCCGCCGCCGGCATTGGAATTGTTGGCCGCCAGCGCAGCCGTGACCTGGGGAACGGTCAGGTGATATCCATAGATGCGCGCCGGATCGAGCAGCACCTGGTACTGCATCACGGTTCCACCAAAACCGGAGTCATCCGCTACGCCGTGAACCGATCGATAGGCGCGTTCGACTACCCAGTCCTCGATGGTCTTTAATTCTTGCGGCGAGCGGTCGGGACTCTCGATCACATAGCGGTAAACCAGTCCGCTGGGACTGAACAGGGGCGCAAGAGTCGGAGTCACGCCGGTCGGCAGCGTGGCTTGTGCCAGCCTTTCAAAAACAATTTGCCGCGCAAAATAGCTGTCGGTGCTTTCCTCGAAGGTCAGAATGACATCCGACAAACCATAGAGGGAGATCGAACGCATGATCTCCATGTGGGGAACGCCGTTCATCTCCAGTTCGAGCGGAAGCGTGACCAGGCGTTCCACTTCCTCTGCAGCATGATCCGGCCACTGCGTGATGATCTCGACCTGTGGAGGCGAGAGGTCAGGATAGGCGTCCACCGGCATGCGCTGAAACGACAGGATTCCGCCCACGGTAATAAACGCCGTGAGCATCAGCACCAGGAATCTTTGCCGCAGCGCCGCTTGGACTATTCGATGAATCATTCAGTTGCGGTAGACACTGTCCCTTGCAAGAGTTTCTCCGACATCCGATTCGATCTGGCTAGCGCTGCAGTGAGTTCGCGAACTGCAGAAACAAGCTGCCATTGCCAATAACTTGATCTCCCGCCTTCAAACCGCTGGTAATTTCGGTTTGCCCGTTCAAGCTTTCTCCTAGAGTCACGGTCCGCCTGCCAAACTGGCTTGACGAGGTCATGGCATAGACGAAAGGCTGATTTTCGCTATCGCGCAGGACGGCCGCATCGGGCAGGGCGATGGCATTCGGAATCGATCCGGCTTGCACGGTTGCGGTCACGTACATGTCCTTTTTCAGCTTGTCGCCCGGATTGGGCGTGTCAATGCGCGCCTGCAGGGTGCGGGTAGTGGGATCGAGAGATGCTGCGACGTAGGAAATGCGGCCATGAAAAATATCGGGATAACTGTCGGTTTGAATCGTGACCGCGTCGCCGACACGTACATACGGCAGATCCTTCTGATACACATTCACCAGAACCCAGACACTACTGATGTCTGAGATCATGAAGCATTGCGTGCTGCCCGGCTGAATCAACTGGCCCACGGACACATCCTGTTCCACCACCAGGCCCGCGATCGGCGCCTTGACTGGAACCTCGAAAGAAGGCGGAGCTTGCAGCAGTGCGTCGGGATCGGTAATGCCCATCACTTTCAATGCGGCTTGCGCGGCGACCAGATCACCGCCCGCCTGCACCTCGGCCGACGCTGCCTGCTCCAGTCCCTGCTCGGCGATCGCATGATGTTGATACAAATCCTGCGCTCGCGCATATGCTTTCTGCGCCAGGGCATACGCGTCCTTCGCTTTCAAATAGTTCGTGCGGAGCTGTGAGTAATCGGGGCTCGCCACGTACAACATCGGTTCTCCCTGCGTTACTTTCTGCCCGGGAACGACCACGATTTTGCTGACCGGACCGCTCACCTGCGTGATCACGGGAGTCGTGTGAAAACTGTTGTACGCGACCGCTCCGGTCAGGCGGAGCGACCTGCCTAACGTCGTCGGATGTACGGTCAGGACTTGCACATGTGACATCTGATCCTGCGGGATGGTAAACAGTTCGGCGTTGTTGCCCCGGTTGGCGCTGGAACCCGCGGGGTTGGATTTCGAGCTTTCACAAGCGGTGAATGTCACGGCGATTGCCATTACACCCGCTACTGCAATCAAACTTCGTGAAATATCGATGCGCATCACTGCAGGTTCCTCGTCCCCACCGCTTCTTTCAGCTGCTCCAATGCGGTCATATAAGATCCCAGAGCTTGCCGGTAGGCCAACTGAGCCGCGCGGTAACTGCGCGCAGCGTCAAGATAATCTAACAGGCTGGCCGCCCCGCGCTTATAAGCGTACTCGCTGATGTCCCGCGAATCCTGGGCTTGCTTCAGATATCCAGACGTATAAAGATGCACAATCTCGTCATTACTGCGGAGCGCTTCATAAGCATTCGAAACGTCCGAGAGCACCGTGTCGCTGGCGGATTGCTGTTGTTCCTGCGCTTGCGTAAGTGCATAGCGCGTTCGCGCGATCTCGCCCTGATTGCGGTTGAAGATCGGCAAATCGAAATTGGCGAAAATCGAAGCAGTATTCTCGCCCGAAACATGCGTGAAGTCGTAGGTGCCATTCACATCGACTTTGGCGTTCGCCTTAGCCAGAAGGATCTGGCTCTGGGCAGCGGTAATGCCTAACTCGGCAGCACGGTAGTCTGGACGCGATTGCAACGCTTTGGCCTGCAAGTCTTCCAGTTTCGCCTGGATTGGCTGGTACGCGAGGTCGCCGATCACGTCAAAGTTCTCCGGAACCGCATCGTATCCCAAGAACTGGCGCAAACCCACCAAGGCCTGCACCCTGGCCAGGCGGGCCGAGGATACGTCAGTTTGGAACTGCAGCAACTGAAGCTGGATCTTAAGATAATCGCCTTCGCTGATGGCGCCTGCCTTCAACTGCGCTTCTGAGATGCTGACTTCGTCTTGAAAATCTTTCAAGTCCTGCAAGGCAAATTGCAGTGTCGATTCAGCCAGCAGCACGCTGACGAACTGTTGTCCAACGTTAAAGGCCAGCGTGCGCTCTGCATCCGTGACCTGAGCGCGCGTCACCGCCGTCTGATCCCGGGCCGCCTGGAGACGTCGCTGCCGTTTGTGACCGCGCTCAAATAAATACGAGAGTCCCACATCAAACTGCTGCGTCTCGTTCAGGTTAGTGCCGGAAAAATCCTGTGGACTGAAAAATGGGACGAACTGCGAATCAGCCAGGAAAGTCGGATTGGGGCGCAGGTTCGCCGTAATTTCCTGCGCTTGATTCTGAAGAATTAGAGTGCGCTGGGCTTTTATAGAATGGTTGTGCGCCAGCGCCAGATCGATGGCCTGATCCAGACTGATCAGCGTCGTATTTTGCGCACCGCCTGCTCCCACCAACAGGAACAATATTGCGGCCGGGGCGAATCTCCGAAAGTACCTCGAGCGCATAAGGGTTAAGATCAAAGCGCACGAATTGTCCAGCAACAGGTCTCGTGCAGAGGCTCAATCCGAACGACCTGCTCGCCAAGCTTCGTCGCCGCGTCATCCTCCTGGGTAAAGCTGCGACCCCAAGCTCAGTGGATGTATTCTAACTCACGGCATTCGCTATCCGAGCCACAGTAGTCGCGGACTTACCTCTCCCGCCAACACCCTCACCTCCGTGCCAACGGCTTGACGATCACACTAAACAAAAAAAGAGGGGGGCAAGCGCCCCCCTCTCGACGATCAAGATGGCAACCTAAAACTCAGCGATCACACCTTGGCCTGTTCTATCGCTACCAGCACCTCCGCTATCCTGCCCAACCGATCTGGTGCACAAGTTTCGGGACAAGCGTTAGCCTTCCCAGTTCCATGCCTAATGAATGTGCCCACAAGGAATCTGGTCTAAACCGGGATAGTCGGGCTGCTGCCGGAAATAATCTTCCAGTGCAGACATGATTGCGAGGACGACATCTTCCCGCCAGTGTCGGGCCGCGACTTGTACCCCCACGGGAAGGCCGGTGCTGCCGGATTCGATCCGGCGCGCCGCGCGCTCGAAGAATTCTCTTCCGCTGGGCCTTTGAGTCTCTTCGCAGGCCCGCACTCGCGTGGCCGCGACCACGCCGCACGGCATTCCCAGCAAGCTATACAGACCGGGGTAGCTGATGCTACAAGCGCTCACCGTGGGACTGCTGCCATGCTTCAAGGCAGGAAGCGCATCCGGAGGACAGAGAATGACGTCAACGCCGGCGGCATCGAGCGCCCGACGAAAGCGCAGAGCATACTCTCTTCGGCGTCCTAACAGGGCTGCATATTCAGCCAAGGATGATCGATGTTTGTACCTGAGCGTGGCGGCAAGTTTCTTCTGTCCGGCGACCTGCGCGACAACACTCGCCAAAGAACGAATGCTCTCCGGCATGGCGGCAAGTCGTACCTTTCCCCCTTTGCTGTTGCGCAACGCATGACGATAGTGGGCTAAGCCGTCGGCACACATCAGGCGTAGCTGGATCTCCCACGCCTCGGTTGGGTCGGGAGGGCGCCATTCCACAACGTCCAGGCTCGCCTGTTGAAGGGCGTGGACTGCATCGCGAACCGCCCGTTGTATGGCCGGGGCGGGGGTCAGGATTCCGTTGTCAGTGAAGTATCCTACTCGCAACCGAGACGGATCTACGGAGTCATTCCAAGGCACCGGGGGAATCTCTGGATCGCGGGCCTCACACCCTGGACCGGCGAGCACACTCATAGCTAGCCTCAGATCCGCCACGCTGCGTGAAATGGGGCCGGCCTGGGAAGTGATGGCCGAAAGTCCACCCGGATGGATGCGCGCATGCCCAAGCATAGTCAGCCTGCCGGCCGTGGGTCGAAGTCCATGCACTCCGCAGGCGTGCGCGGGCAGACGGATGCTTCCCGCAAGGTCAGAACCAAGCCCGAGAACGGATCCGCCTGCCGCAATCAGCGCGGCTTCACCGCCGCTGGAGCCTCCGGGAGCACGATCATAACTCCAGGGATTATTGGTGCGTCCGTAAACCGGATTATTTGTCTCGTAAGCCTTGAGAAGCAGAGCGACATTCGTTTTGCCGACGATGACGGCGCCCGCCTGTTTCAACGCCGCAACTTGTGGAGCATCGGCAGCGGCGCGGTGTCCCACGCGGGCCGTGAGGCCCAAAGTGCTTGGAGTACCCGCAATTTCGATCGACTCCTTGATCGAGACTGGCAATCCGTGAAGAGGACCTAGCGGCTGTCGTTTAAGGTATGCCGCATCAAGAGAAGCGGCAGCTTTGCGCGCCTCGTCGAAGAGTGGAATGACTAATGCGTTGATCCGGGGATTGATCTCGACAATTCGTGCAATATATGACTCGAGTACCTCAGACGCGGATAATTCTCCCGCCTTGAGTAACTCAACAATACTCTGCCCGGTTAGATGAATGATCTCAGCAGCGCTGGAAGTAATTGACGCTTTGTTCATGGTGTTCATGAATCCAAGGGACTTCGTCACTTCGCGGGCACGCACATTGAATCCGGGTTTCCAACGGTTGCTGAAGGTGCTCAGGAATCAAGCCAAGTTCGCAGCTACTGGGACCGCCCCGGCGCACGACAGGAGGGATAAGCGCTTGGCACAGTAGCGGCATTCTTACGGGGGGGAACTTCAGCGATCGTCTCGGCAGAAGACGAACTCATGCTTCCGGTGGCCGTAATCGCAGTTACAACGTAGTAGTAAGTCGTGCTGTCTTCTACCAAATCGTCTATGCATCCAATGCCGACGACTGGTACGCGATTGACCTGTTCGCATCCCCCACAGTGGGCATTCGGAATGGCCATCGCCATCTTTGGCAGACCTTGCTTCTTGCTCCGGTACAAACAATAACCTACAGGATTACTTGCGGCGTTCGCCGAAAAAGTGCTGGCTTTCCATGTGAGAGTCACTTTGTGGTGTCCGGTGATCGAGGAGGCATCCGGGACCGGGACACCTGCTTCCGGGCAAGGAGGCAGTTTCGAGGGCGGCACTGGAGACGCTGCGCCATCTTTGGGCGATTTCCCTGAGTGACTTGTTGTTGCGATTAAGTCCGTCGCGTCCTGTGCGGCAACGAAACTCCGCAAAATACACGTACTTATCACAAGCGTCAGGCAGGGACGCGCTCGTAGTTGCCAGTGTTTTTTCATCTATCTTTCCGCGCGCAGCGTTTCTGATCCAAATACTTCTCGAGCTGCTAGTGCTCATGCACAGTTACTGCGATCTTGCCCACGGTGCGCCGGGTTTCGCACTGCCGATGCGCTTCCGCGATTTTCTCGAGTGGATATACGCAACTTGTGATCGGTTTCACTTTGCCCTGGTCAATCCACTCTCGTAACTGGTCTAAGTCCTTGCGCTCTGCCTTTACGTGAAACTGAAACGACTTTCTGCCAGGGGTAAGTTGCGAGAGCAGGCTATCCAGCAACGTCAAGCGGGTACAGGAGATTCCAACATGCCGTCCACTGCGGCGAAGAAGTGTGGAGTAGTAGGCGAATCGATGGTTCCCCACACAATCGAAAATCGCATCGAATTGCCGCGTCTCCCGTTGCACGTCCTGCTTGCGGTAATCAATGACTCGACTAGCACCGAGGCTTCGCACAAACTCGACATTGGCCGCACTGCAAACCGCTACGATTTCCGCACCGATCAGAGACGCGATCTGCACGGCCATCGATCCCACACCACCCGACGCACCCACGATCAAAACGCTCTGCCCTGCCTTCAGCCGCGCCTTATCCCGCAGTGCCTGCAATGCGGTGAGACCGACGCAGGGAACCACGGCAGCCTCGGTATGGCTCAGACGTGAGGGTTTTTTAGCCAGCCATCGGGCATTACAAGCTACGAGTTCGGCGCATGCTCCCCCGATTCGCGGGATGAATCCAAAAACCTCGTCACCCGGACGAAACTCGCGCGCGTCAGGGCCCGCCCTTTCGACTACGCCGGAAACATCCACGCCCGGAATAATGGGAAACGGAACTCGTGCATAACGCCGCAGCCCGCCGCGCCGCACAGAACAATCCACCGGGTTTACGCTGCTGGCGAAAACCCGCACCAGCACGTCTGCATCCGCGATGGACGGCGCTGGCACTTCGCCGATCTCGAGCACGTCCGGCGGTCCATTTCGTGGAATCAGGGCAGCTCGCACAGACCGAATATACCTCGTGGCGTTCCGACCCGCGCTACCGCAAGACTGGAGCGAGAAAGAAGCAGCCAAGAACGTCGAAACCGCATGTGCAATCCTGCCTACGATGCCTTCTTGAGCGACTCGCCACCTAAGGCCGGAACGAGGCTGCTGGGTAAGTTAGAAACAGGTTCTTCCGATCGCTCTCGCCACATGAGTCGATGCAGGCTACGCAGATCATTCAGCCCTCTAAGGACGATCTGAACGTGATGCTCAAGTTTATTCAAGCTGAACAGCGCGACGCGAAGAGCCTCTACGTGCCGCGAGGACCTGGGTGCTGTGTCTGCACCTATATCGGCTTCCAAGTCCTGTTTTGCTTCGAGGACTGCATCGGCCAGGAGTCTCATGTATTCCTGAGCACTCTCGATTGTCCCGAATGGATTTTCAAGGTTGTAGTTCGCCATGGTCGTCCCTCACAGAGGATCGAGAACAACTTTTGGTACTGGGTTACCCGGATAGGGGCAGGGCCGTAACCATTCCGTTGAGTTGTCGGAGGATACGTGAAGCGGCTTCCAATGAGCTTGCTACCCTGGGGCTGCTTCAACCGCAATTTCATACCTGGTGTAGAGGTAGCCAGCCAGGTTCCGTGCCACGAGCCAAAAGCCCCGACGCGACACCAGCCAGTATTTTGGGTTGTACGACGTCTCGGGGCCCGCGATCACGCCGACTCGGTAATTGCTCCCAAGTACCGACTGGAAGGTGATCCAACTCTTTCTCGCATGGACTCCTACGGTGTAAACGTCAATACAACATGTCCCTGCGCCCGAGATCAGAAACCACTGCTTGAAACCGTTGGCCGTCGCGAATGTGTGGTTAGCAGGCTGGTACGGCATCGCGATTCTGACAATCTTATCCTTGGCTGGGACGAGCTTGGCAAGATTTTCGGCCGCCAGATCTGCATAGTTGGGCGAATGATCACAAGTGCTTACCTGACTGCCGACGACCACCAGGTAGCGATAGGACCCCCTCTGAAAAATTTGTGCAGCTTGCGGCAGTGCCTGGCTGGGGATCCACGCTTCGACAACCAGAATTCCCTGGCTCGTCGGGCTACTCACCGCCAGGAAGCGATGGATGAGGAGCAGGAAAACAACTATTGCCAGCAGAATAACAACGCCGGCTACGCGCAAGGGGGAGCGAACTTGCACGCCGGATCGCTTCGAGACCGAGCGTGAGGCGCGTCTTGGCTGGAGGTTTGGGGAAGGTCGTTCTGCATACATCCTACGGGAACTGCCTGACTACAACCGGGCCCAGCACTTGCGCTACGCTGCCCGGCATTTTCTTCCATACGGATTCGACCAGCTGCCGCCTCGGGCCGCGCTTGGTGGAAAATTCGGTCTTTTGCTCGCCGTAGCCATGATACTGGTAGTAGTAGTTGTACTTGGTGCCGCCCCAGCCTAATCGGTAGCCGAATGCCGCATCGGTGATCGGGATGCGTCCGGAGTGAGCAATCCGAATTCTCTGTTTCGCCAGCCTGCCCATGAGTTGCCAGTACAGGTTATAGGCAAAGAGAGTCGTCCGTTCGCTTTGGTCTTTCAAGCATGAGAATGGAAACGACACCGTGTCTCGGAACTTCTTGACCATGGTGGCCGCCACGAGTTCCCCTTTGAGGCGAAGCAAGGCAATCTCGTAAGCTCCCGTTTCGTACAGTCCTACGACCCAGGACTTACCCACGCAGGGTACACCGGCCGCGTGCTGATCGTGCAGAAGAAAGCGAAAAAAGCTCGACGTGTCGGTGGCAGGATACTCTAACTGCAAGTTGAAAGATTGAGACTCTTGGATTTTTTGCCGGTTGTTCTCGCTGATGCGCTGCCAAACAAGATCCAGATCAGGAGACAACTCCAGCTCGCGGTTGTAGTAGTTTTCGTCGGTGCGCAGGTCCCCACTGATTTTGACCTTATACTGCCGGAGTGCCAGCTGCTTGATGTGGAGTTTCTCTCCGAGTTCGATTGCTTTCATCAGCAACGCCTGGCGCACGTCTTCCTGATCGGCGACGATACCGCCTGCAACAAAGTGCGGGATCGAGATCAGCGCTTCGCCCGTTCTTAGGGTCTTGATGCGATAGAGCGGGAGAATCCCGCAGATCCTGGGTCCGTCATAGACCGCAAGCGGATGGAACTGCGTCCCGTAGTGCTCCGCGAGGATGTCCGCCCAACGGTAGTGGTGCCACGCGATGACGCCCGGGCTCTCCGCAACGAACCGGTCCCAATCGCCGGAATCCTCTCTCTTAACGAGTACCACATCCATGAAGTCCTCCTACTGCAGGGTTACGGGTTTCGTTGATCACCATCTGGTATTTGCCTGAGATTTGCGGATCGATTCGCGGCACATATTCGAACTCGAAATAAACCTTCGCGCTGAAGTTTTTGCGAAGGATCTTTCTCATGTCTTCTTCCGTGCCTTCAGAAAAACCTTGCCGCTTCACGATCCGAATGGTGATGAAATCCGGCCGCCGATAAATCACCTGAAATCGTTCGACAAACTGGCTTTGGCCGTCGACCATGAAGAAACGGCACCAGAAATTCGGCGGGATCATTCGCCCGTCTTCAGTAACGAATATTTCTCCTGTGCGGCCGAGAAAATCCTCGAGTACTTGCAGCGTTCGCCCGCAACCGCACCGGGAAAGGGCGGGACGCCCAAGGTCTCCGAGACGATAGCGAATGAACGGCATGGGAGAAACGTCAAGCGGCGTAACAATGATCTCTCCCATTTCGCCATCGCGCGGATCGCCATTGCTTTCGACCAGCATGTGCTCCTGATTGATGTGCCAGGTGTGCTCGGGGCACCAGGCCGCCACGTGCCCCACTTCTCTGGCGCCATAGATGTTGGTCACGGCGCAATGGAAGACGTCGCGCAGAATCTTTTCTTCATGCTCGTAGACCGGAGCAGCCCATCCGATAGCGAGGTCGGGACTGCAATCGCGGACGTCTTCCCCGGTTCGGCGGATGTAGTCCGCTAACCCCGCCAGTGCACTGGTGAAACCCCATAGCACGCGAGGACGAAACTCGCGTAGCTTTGCCAGACAGAATGCGTATTCTTTGTCTGCCAGGTTCACCCCGGGGAGCATGAGTTGATGCCACAGGCGTTTGCGCATCCAAACTTGAAAATCCTTTGGCATGTAATCCACCGAGATGCGCGCCAACCGCGCTTCGCGGGCTCCGGGATCGATGCCATACCATTTTCGGAGGCGCATCTCAAACGCCCAGCTGACAGCCGTCATCGAGCCGTCATCGTAGAAGATGACCGGAGCACCGGTTGACCCTGAAGAAGTGTTGCGCACCAGTTTCTTTCCACGGAAGCGGCCCAAGGGAACGGGAGCGCCGGGTGGTCGCTTGGAATGCCTGGCGGCATCCAGACCGCAACGCTGGCGAAAGTCCACCATGCTTTCGCAGTTCGCGATGACTTCCTGGCGGCTCAATGCTGGAATGCGAGAGACATCCGCCAACGTCTTGATGTCCTCCGGTAAGATCCCGATTTCTTTGAACTTTGCGGTGTAATACGGACAGAAATCGTACGCGTGACGCAACACCGCGCGAAGCTTCTTGATCTGCAATTGCTCGATCCGCTCGGGGCTATCGTATTCGGACCGGAGTAACCGCGCGTATTCGGCCCGCACGCCCTTCCGGTTAAACAGATAGTTGGTCACCGGAAAAGAAACGTTGCCCACCAGCCAGTTGTCGAATGTTTCAAGCATTCTCGTTATATAGCCTCACATAACGCCACTTGCGACTAGTGAACAGGCGCGTATAGCGGATCTCGACGAACTGCCGAAATCCCACTCGCTGCGCCAGCTTTAAGGAAGGAAGGTTGTCGTGCAGAGCTGCTCCGTAAAACGTTCGGATACCGCGCTGGCGAAGCTCTTCGAACACTCTGTACCGCAGCTGGGCCGCGAGTCCCTTTCTTCGAGAGATCTTCACAGTTGCGATTTGCTCGGACCAGGCTTCATCACTCCGGAAGCGCCGCTGTAAGTGGACCAGAGGCATGTAGACTTCTCCGAATGACACGAGGTTGAAACCGGCCAGTTGTTCACCGTCCAGCGCAACGATGCAGAGAGCGCCTGCTGTCAGCCGGTCTTTGACCGTGCCCGACAACCATTCTGAGTTCAGTTCGACTTGCTGGATACAGGCTTCGTCGGCCGGCTTCAAGAACCGGAACGTAATGCCCTCGATCTCTGTAGGCGGCTCGGTAGCGGACCTCAGAAGATCAATTCTGTATAAGCGATACGCGGTGTGCTCGTAGGCGAAGCGGAATACGTACGCCAGACTTTTCCGCAGAGCGGTCTTCAGGGAATGATCTTGCAAGTTCCGCTCGAACTTGCGAATCCACAACTGTGCGCTTGACTGTAGATTACCCACGGCGGTTGACTGAATTCTCGAGCATCAAGCTCGTTCGATGTGTCCGACCCAGTTGGGATGAGGGGCGTACTTGAGATTGCGTCGATTGGCGAACTCCGCTAGCGTTAGCGTCTGGTCGCCGTCCTTGACTCGAATCGATTCACGGCTCCCCTGGAACAGGGGTAGTGCGCTGGGCTGTTCCAGCCCACGCTTCACCAGGGGAATTTTTTCGATATCAAAACCCATGAGGGTGGATCCGACGGCATCAAAAGCAACCGGATTGTGACCTGCCATCAGCACTCCGGGTGTAATCGGGTCACACGAGATCGGGCCATCGCCCTCGCCGCCGACAATCCCATCCATCAGGCAGAAGTAACGTTTCTGGATGGTGTTCTGGATCTGCCCAGCCTTGTCCGAATAGAAAACGGCGCGGTTGACGTTCGAGGAGAGTTCGCCACAATGTGTCGTTGCCATACCACATGCCCTGGTTGACCGGATCTTTGAACGGCACCAGATAGCGACTGCTCCAGACCAGGCGGTCAAGGCCCGCATAGATGCCCTTGGTTGCGATGTACTGGCTGCCCTCCACTCGATCTCGTATCCAAGTGTGGAATCTTTTTCTCGCGCTCGAGTGAGGATATTGGTCGCCACCTTCCTTGGGAGACCCGAGCAGAAAATGAGGCAGCGTATCCTTGAGCGCGGGCAATCCCATGTGGTTCTTCAGGGCCATCGTGACCCCAGTGCGCCGATGGGTTTTATATTTTGGAATGCTGATGATCGCATCGCTTTGCAAAACCGAGTTCGGGAAGAGATATTCATGCTTCCCCGGCCCATGATGGGGCTCCATGACTTTGTTGCTGGCAATGTTAATCCGGAGAATCTTCGGATCGATTCCTTCGAAGTGACTGTGGTTGCCCAGATTGATCCACGTGTAGCCGCGGGGATCTTGTTCCACTTTGGCCCGTGCTCGCTCTCCGCCCAGCCAACTCGGGACCGCCCGGTAAATGCGTAGATCGAATAATTCGATCGGAATGGGCGTCTGTTTCTGATACCACGTCACCAGTTGATCAATCTGCGAAACGGCCATCGCTTCGTCGAAATGACCGAAGATCACCTGCGCATCGCCGATGATGATTCTTCCCCGCCCCTTCAGCGCTATGGCGATGTAATCGAGTACCGGCCTCATCACCGAAGCGTGGATGATGACCGAAAAAATATTCTTACCTTCCAGATGGAAGTGGCGAACGGTGTTCGGCTTGAGAAAAACCATCATTCCCGGCTCGATCACGTCCTTGAAGGGATTCCACTGTGGTGTATTGAAGTTTTCGCGATCCAGACCAAGTCGGTGCAACGTCTCCCGGACGGAATCGTAGACCTGGTTTCCCGGATCCAGCTGGGTGCCGCAGTACTCAGGATATTTTTGCGGAGGATTGAACGGAACTTGCCTTGGATAATCAGTAAGCCCGGTAAATGTCACCGCCACATCGTGGTTCTCGAATCCCATTCGGGTATGAGTCCTTGTGAAATGAATTCTGGAGCAGGAGAAGCATACTCGTTTAAAGCTTAGCGATCATCCGAAATGTTTATACAAAAGCCTGCCTGCGGCTTGCAGAGCCGCATCTGGCATCATTGAGAATAATCGCCCGGCAACGCCGGTGTAAGACTCCGCATTGCGAGGCGGGTAACTCCAATAATTCAATGTCGATTCGATCGCTCCCCAGTGATGTTTAAAGTTGATGAGACCTGCGTTATCGAACGTCAGAGCGACCCAAGTCTAGCTGCTGCATCCCGGCGGCCTTGGCCTCCTCGATCGTCTTCCAGAGCAGCAGGACGGTTCCTCCCATGTTGTTGTATGCGGGATCACTGCACCCATATTTGTAGACGATGGATTTCTTGTGAGAGAGCGTCAGAATGCTGGCAACCGCTACATCGCCTTTTGACACCACACGAATCTTAAGATCGGTTCCGAAAGATGCGATCAGGGCTCGAAACCATTCTCGTGGCTGTGGCGGCAAGCGGTGGCGCCTGCGAGTCATGAGGAGAAGACGATAGAACTTCTCGAGCAAATCCTCCGACGTTCCTTCTTCATACTTCAATCCTTCGCGCCCGGCCCGGCGAAGTTTTCTCTGAATATTGTCTTTATGACAGTGCCCAAGCAGTTGTTCGAGGCTCGGACTGAGATCGACGCGGTGGAAACAATAGGTCGAGCTCTTCCCGAGTCTTGTGTTTCCGTTGGGGGCAAGCGACATCGGTCGCAGTTCAATGTGCTTCCATTTCCCTTCATCCACCTGCCGCTCTAGAAAAAGCAGAATTTTTTCCAGGTCGGACGCGCTCTCGACCAGGGGTTCGCAATGATCGGAAAACGGTAACGAAACCAGCCGTCCGCCGGTCAACCAACTGCTCACGGCACAATAGACGAGTCCATTCGTCAACTCAGATTCAGAATCGTCCGTGCTGACCGCAACCGGCTGGTAACCGTAAGCGCTCTGCAGCGCTCCCAGCCACTTCGGGCTATGGAATACCGAGGCTTGCGGATGGCGAGCAACGAATCTGGCCCAGCGGGGATCTCGTACCGGGTCCAACTCGTAAACATCAGTGGTAGCTTTCTTCATGGGTGGGCAGTCTGAACTCATCAGAAGCGGAACTGAATCTGTACGAAATATGGCCATCCTGTTGGCAGGCGTATGCGATGCGGGCGCGCTCGCTGCCCGGGCCTTCGATCTGCCAACCTGACTCGCTCTTGACGAGCTTCATCTCGGCCCTTTTTCTCCACCAGCCGTCAACCTCGCCCGGAGTTGTAATCCAAATGCCTTTGTCTCTGCGCAATTCAGCAAGGTGCGCGAGCAGCGATTCGTAAACCGCGCGTTCACGGAGGCCGCCGACGTAATCAGGATGCACAATGAAGCTGATCAAACCGTGCTTTTCCATGATCAGACTGATCTGTTTCTTCCACAGTTCGATCGAATAATCGTGGAGGATGTTGAATAGGGTATAGTCCTGGGTCGCGGTTACCGGCAACTCCAGAATCTTCCCGACGAAAAAGGGCATGACGGTACAACAGCCTCCCCGTTGCGGATCAAGGTGCGCAACGTTTGGCACCGACATGTCGTAGGAGAAATCCAAGGCGTCAAACCACGCTTGCCTGCGGTACAAAACTCCAGCCCGAAAGCCGGTAGCGCCGAACCGCTCCTTATAGGAATTGATCTTCGAGGCCCGGCGAAGAAACTCATTTTTATCGCGGAACAGTTCCCCATCATGATTGAGATCGTGCACCGCAATTTCGAAGCCGCGTTCCCGAATCGAGTCCAGCAGAGCGGGAGTGACTTCGTAGCGCTGCTCGGGGATGATCTGGAACGAGGACTTCATCCCGAAAGCGTCCGCGGCGTCCATTAGATAGGAGCAGGCCCGCACGCCCACGTCGGTTTCCACATCGTGCGTCAGAATGGCGCAACTGGCCGCACCCTCCGGCCAAAACCACACAAACGGAATTTCATTCAATTTCTGCGCTTTGAGGCACAACAGCATCGTCTGACCGAACAGACGATCGACAGTCGCATCCACCGGCCAGCGCGGGAACGTCAAACGATCCCAGCCCCGCAGATGCCATTCCTGCAGGTGTTTTCGCACTGACACCGAAAGCAGGGGACGCATACGGTAATAGGCCCAAGCAATCGCGCGCTTTTGGGCAGAACTCCGACCCGGCTGGGCATACACCTCGCAGCGCAAATTCTCAACCACCTGCTCCAGATCGAATGGGAGATACACCGTTTCGCCCTCAATGTCGGCGTCACATCGAGCGCCAGCCGCCTGTTCCGGAACACTGGAAGGAGAATGCCCGGCGCATCTGCCATAGCATGTCGTGCCTGAGCCAAACTCGAAATAGCCGCTGTTCTCCGAGAGCGGCCTCTGCTGGTCCAGCTGCACCATGTTTTCGGGGCAGCGAAAATATTGAATCAGAGATTTTGTGCCGTTCAGATTCATTTCGGGAATCAGGGAAGAGGATTAAAACTAATAGCTAATCCGCAATCGTGAAAAAATATCGAGTTTAGAATCAATAATTTACCGAGGCGATATTTTGTGCGGCTCGGTCGTTTTGTTTTGTACGACAGTTCATCGCGTTTGTGCAAGAGTTCATGTCCAAACGGGACCTGTACGACGTGCGCAAAGTTATGTCATGTTTGCGGGTACGAAGCTCAAATTCCCCCACGTCGTAACCGTGCTTACGATGACAAGGAGCTATTTCAGTGAAAGGCCTCCTCTCCAAGAAACTCAACCTTTTCGTTTCAGTCACTGTTCTGCTTTTTTGCGGGCTGCAGTTGCCAGCCTTCGCAACTGTGCGCAACGTACAGACCAGCTGTGGCGCAACCGGTAACGGCAGCACTGACGATACTGCGGCAATCAACTCCTGCATCGCGCAGCTGGTTTCCGGCGATACGCTGCTTTTCCCGGCAGGAACTTACAAAGTCAGCTCTGCGCTGAATCGCATCTCAGCCAACAACATCACCATCGACGGCTCGAACAGTTCGGCGACCATCCTGTCCGTCGGAAGCGGCTTTCTTTTTCAACTTGGGAGCAGCGCTGGCCTTTCTTCGGGTACGCCTCTGACCGCCAACGCGGACGAGCAATCCACTTCGTTGCAGGCTTCTTTCAGCGCCATCGGGGCGACCAATGGGTCATACATCCTGGTGGAACAGGGGCCGACCGGAGCCTCAGGGCAGCGTGGCGAAATTCTTCAGATCCAGAGTATCAGCGGAAATGCCGCCACTGTGACTACTGAGCTGCACGACACCTTCAGCACGACTCAGACGAATGAGGTCGCCACGGTGTTCCTGGCACGGAATATGACGAGCGGCTTGAATATGCACGACATCATCATCAATGGGTCGAGCACGACGGAGAATGCAATCAACGTCGACAACGTCGTCAATTCCAACTTCACCAACATCTCGGTTCAGAACGTAATCGGTTGCAACGGGCCAATGTTCTCAGGGGCAGTAACACCCTACATCACCTTCGGCGTTACCTTCACCAACGTTAACTTCACTGGCATCGGGCATAGTTCCAGCAATGGGTTCTGCACGGAGTTCAATTCTTTGAAGTCCGGCAATCTAACGGTTGACGGCATGTCGATGAGCAATGGCAAGGGATCCGGCGGCTCGACCGGTCTTTTCGGTTTCTCATCCGCCGAGGGAGCTGCGGGCACATTCTCCAATATCACCGTCGACGCCAGTGGCGACGGAGTTGGACGTCCGTTCAAGTTGGAAGATTGCCGGTATTGCACATTCAACAACGTCACGGTGAAGAACCAATCGAGCGTGGCCGTGGGCGACAACGGAATTACGTTGGAATACTTTACCGCCCATAGCGTCTTCAACAACTGCAGCGCCACCGGCATCGCAGGCAACACCAGCTTCGCCATCAATCTGTACGGCGACAACAACGGCCAGAATGAGGGCAATGTTTCCTACAACACCTTCAATAACTGTACGGCAAGCGTGACCAGCCCTGGAACCTATACGTTTGGCGTGGGCACGAACGATACGGGGAACGTGATCAATGGTGGGACGTTTACGGGAGCTTCCGGGCAAAACGTCATCTATACCGCTACCTCCACCCCGAGCTTCACGGTTATGGGTGCCACCATCAGCGGGCCCGCAAATTACGGCATCGTAATATCCGGCGGGAGCGCTTGCATCAATAATAATGTGTTCATGTCCGGCAGTGGACTGGGCGGCGCGATCCACGTCGCTGACACTACGAGCATGGGATCCGCGAACACTCTGAATGGCCTCAATAGCAATCTTCCCTCCGGAACGTGTGGGACGACGACGGCCACGGCTCCTAATCCTCCGACTGGGCTCACCGCAGTCGTTCAATAAGGACTCGTTCGAGGAAGATGTAGACATCTACATCTTCCTCGCGCCATCCACAGCTACTGGGTTGTCCGTCTTCGCGTAAGCATTCTCGTCTCGCGGGTCCCGGGGCTCAGTTCCCAGTTCCATTCGTGTCGCCAAGGCCATAATTAAAGGTTTCGCGGATAAGCCCCGGGTAAGGGGCAGCCCCAGTTCCCCAAATTCGACCATACGCTCTGCCAGGAAGCCGTTTTGACAGAGAAGGTCCGCAAACTTTTTCTGGGAATAAGCATGCACGGAGTAATCAAGAAATCGAAACATGCGCTTCGCACCAAGGGGCCAGGTGAGCCAGTAGGCAAGTTTTAGGGGAAATCTTACCGACCAAGCCGAATTCGGAACCGACGCCAGCAACACTCCGCCCGGCTTGAGAAGACGATGAAACTCTTTCAGCGCCCCATCAATTGCTGGAATGTATTCGAGCACGCTCGAGCAGAGCACTCCATCGAAACTGCCGTCCGCGAACCCCGTATTACTCACTTCCCTTTTCGAGTACTCTACTCCGTCCTCCGGCGAAGCGTTCGCCAGCATCTTTTCCGAGGCATCAATGGATACGACTGAAAACGCGCGTTCACGCGCCATCCAGCGAGAGAGCGTTCCCGTGCCGCATCCGGCATCCAGCCAACGTTGTCCCGGATGACCTTGCGGGAGCAGTGAGGACACAACTCGCAGGCGTTCACTGAACGCTTCTTTTCTGTAGCCGCTCTCCCATTTTGGAGCCAGCGAATCGTGGAATGAAACTGCGTCTTGCATGAATTGGCTCGTCGCCTCAGTCTGTGTGAACTCGACTATCCACGATCCACGTACGCCATTTCTGGCCGGATCTTCCCCGCGTTCCCCAGTAAAACCGGTTGACCTGTCGAGATCGACTCGTGGACGGCAAAAGAAGCTTTTGTGATCTCGACTAACTGCTCAAAAGGAATCGGCGCTGCACCGCCAGATCGCATGGCCTTGAGGGTCAGCTCGACCTCGCGCTGATGGCCTTTATCTCGACGATGCTTCGTCTTTGTCGTTTTTCCGTTTCTAGTCAGTTCCAGCGTGCAGAAGTCGTGGATGATCCCCACCCCGCCTTCACAGAAGACCTCGAAGTATTCTTTGGGAACGGACTTGTCCCCGTTGGCAACATAGATTACGTTCGCAACCGAGCCGTCGGTAAAGGACAACGTCGCGGTGATGTTGTCCCTGTTGTAACGCGACCCGTCAGGCAATGCCTGAGCCATAACGCTTCGTATGGGACGATCGACAACGGCGCGCGCCCAGTCGAGGAAGTGGCACATCTCGCCGATGATGCGGCCACCGTCCTGTTTGCGTTGCGTCCAATGATCGAGCGGCAGATAGCCCGCATTCGCTCGAACCGCGATCATCATAGGCTCTCGTCGGTGGGCAAAGAACTCGCGCAATTTTTCTGTCATCGGAGCGAAGCGCCGGTTGAACCCGACCATGACAAAAGCTCCTTTGTCCTGATCCCTGGCGGCTTCGTATGCACAGCGGATCTCCTCCAATTGATCCGCGGTAGTGGCCAACGGCTTCTCCACGAAGACCGCTTTGTGATTGGTGAGAGCGGCCGCGACGTAACGGGAATGGCTGTCATGACGAGAGAGGATAAAGATACCGTTCGTCTCGGTATCCTGCAGCAGATCGCTGGGCGATTTCGCCTTGGCGAAGCCGAAGGTTTTGCACGCGGACTGCGCTCCGATTCCGGATGCTGTCGCCACTGAATCGAGGATGACGCCCTTTGTATTGCGCAAAGCTGGAAAGATGATGTTTCTAGCAAACCCTCCGGCTCCGATGCAGCCAATTCTTAATCCGCCTGCAACTGCCGGTTGACGAGCGGACGGTACGGTTGATGCGCTGACGGTTGTGGAATCGGTTACGGCATAGTCAATCAGAGCCGTGTACGAACCGCTTTCCCGGATGGCGGCGTATGCGCTGTCAGCCTGCTCCACCGGATAACGCTTCTCAATCAACCGTGCTACATCGATGCTCCGCGACGCCAGGAAATTGACGAACGCCTCCATGTTGCGCTTTTCGGTCCAGCGCACATAGCCGACCGGATAATCCGCTCCTCCTTCTTCATAATCCACGTCATAGCGGCCGGGACCATAAGAGCGGGAAAGAGATATTGACAGTTCTTTGAGATAGACGTTCGAACGAGAAACGCCGAGGCCGACGTTGCCTACGATGACAATGCGTCCGCGGTCGCGAGCGATGGCGGCGGCCAGTTCAATGGGCTCCGCGGAACGAGTCGCAGCGGTAATGATGACAGCGTCTGGCCCATAAACACTGAATTCCTTGACCGCAACCGGCGTCCGAGCATCGTTGGATAACAGTCCCAGATCAGCGCCGAATTCAATGGCACGCTCCACTCGCTTGGCATCGAGGTCAATCGCGACCACGCGGCAACCGGCGGCCTTAGCCAACTTGATGGTCAGTACCCCCACCAGTCCGGCACCGATCACGGCTACCGTCTCCCCAAACTGCACATCGGACTGCCGCAGGCCCTGAATCGCGATTGCCCCAATCGTGGTCAGAGCGGCCGCATCCAAGCCGACGGAGTCGGGAAGCTTCACCGCCAGATTCTTAGGGACGAAGTTGATCGCGCTATGGCTCGCATAACCACCGCCGCCGCACGCGACGCGATCGCCAGGCTGAAATTCCTGTACGCCTTCCCCCACGGCAGTCACAATTCCCGAACAGCTGTAACCCAGAGGCGATAGCGCTTCGAGCTTCGACTGCACCCGCTGATATGCGGCCATGATCCCTTCGTTACGGGCAAAGTCGAGGACTTGCCGCACCAGGTCCGGCCGCGAGAGAGCCTTCCCTACCAGAGTTTTTTCGCCTGCCTCCAGTTTCGCGCGCTCTGTTCCAGAACTGATGGCCGAAAAAGCGGTACGCACCAGGATGCCACCGGCCTGCAACTCCGGTTGTGGAACGTCATAGGCCATGACCTTACCCGATTTCAAATCTTCAAGAATGGCTTTCATATTCGCTACTCTTCAATCTCCGCGTTCTTCGTTCAACTCGGTGGGAATTTTCTTGCTGCGGTTTGTCAACGCGCAACCACGCTTTCCAACTGGCTGTTTACATCTGGAATCGACTTCAAATCACTCGGAGACAGGTTTCCCTTCAGTCCCTTCGCCATCAGTTCTCCAACCTCACGCGCGCGAATATCCCAGGTACAGTCGCGAACCACAGACTGCCGAAGGGCCCGATCGGCCGGCGTGTCATCGCGGAGCGCGCTTTCGACCGCCGCAATAAACTCATCGCAGCTGCGGTAAATGCGGATGCCGGGCGTTTTCAAATATTCGTACAAAGGCGAGATCACAACCGGTTTGCCCGTAGCCAAATACTCGCGGACCTTGATCGCACTCCCGTAACTTGTGAACTTGTTGTTCTGGCTCCAGGGCAGCACGAACACATCGATGTGTCGGATGTAGCGCGGAAGGTCCGCATAGGGCCGGGAGGGAATGTGGTGAATATTCGGCGACTGAAAATGAACGAGATTCGATTTCGCGCCGATCATCAGCCAGTGCCATTGAGGACGCCGCTTTGCGACTTCTTCCATGAGCGGCACGTCCATCACGTAGTCCATGGCCCCGAAGTAGCCCAGAACCGGATGGGGGATGTCAGCAACTTCAGGGGCGGTTTCGGGTGGTTCGGCCGCGTAACGACCGAAGTCCACCGCCTGCTCGAGAAAATGTCGATGCGGAAGATTCGACTCCTCGAAAAGCTTGCGGCCAGAATACATGACGACCGCTGCCCGTTGCGAAAGATGTTGATCCATCTGCCGGATCACCTTCGCCGACAGGGCGCTGTCTTCGTTGGCTTCGTATTTGTCGGACACCTGATACAGAACTAGCCTGGCGCCGAGCGAATCAATGATGTCGGCAGCGGTGGGAATGGCCACCCAGACGATGGGCTTGCGCATTCCCAGGAAAATCATGATCAAGTGCAGTTGGGCCAGCAAGAGCCATCGGTTCAGAGCACGGCCCAGGCGAGAGCCATACAGCGGAATCGAGATTGGAGTCAGAACGTACAAGCCCTCAGGAACTCTACGCAGCCATCGCATGTAGCTCTTCAGCTTTCTCCAGATCTTCAAGAAGAAATCAGGATTCGACGCCGAAGGCAGGCCCATGGTGAGTGAGTTTACGAACAGAACCTTGTTCTGCACCGCAAGGCGCTTCAAAATGTGATTCTTCGAATGCGGGTGGTGATACCACCAATCCTCGCCCGCAAAACAGATGATGGGCTCCCCCGCCACACCATATTGCGGATCATTCGAGCTGGCGCGAACCGCATCTTCGTTAGACATGAGCCGCACTCGTCTCCTTCTCATCGCAAGTCGTCGCTGACGGCCAGTGGATCACAGTCGTAAGCGTCACTGGGAGATTCGACGCTCCACGAATGCTCAGCCGCTCAGCGGAGGACGACGCTCCATATGTCATGCTGACCGGCGAATCTTGTTTTTCCGCTTCCGCCCCCTCCGGCCCTTCAAAACAAATGTGCAACTCCCCTGCGCCTGAAGCACAGGCCTGTATCTCTGATCCCACGGTCTCGATCGACAAGATTCTCCACTCGGGCGCGAACTGGAAATTGATCTCGAAGCCGTGCGTTCCATCGCCCTCGAGTTGGTCTTCCAAAATCGCCATATTTTGATTCGCGCGCAATCGGACCGTGCGAGTGTGCTTCACCCCGAGGCGCTGATATCCCGTATGAGAAGCTCGCAGGACTAAATCGTCTCCTTCTTTCGTAGCTTCAATCGGGCTTACTCGGGCCTGATTTCCCATGTAGAAGAGGCCAGCCCGGCCTTCATCAATCGCGTTCTGCTCCTGCCCGTCAATGACGATCGTGTTATGCGCTGCGGTGGCACGAAATCGATTTCGCAGTAGCGGATCGCGGGTATACGTGCCCGTACCCGAGTCGCACAGCACTTCTTTTCCGTCCAACCGCACAACAAAGCTGAGCTTGTCGTTATGGTTGTGACTACCTTTTCCGGAAATTCCGTTCGGCAGCGCAAAGAACAAGACCTCGGCATGATCCTTGCGCGCGGTACCTACTCCGGACAGGGGAAAGACAGCCGACTCGGAGGACCTCGCAATGGCCGTTCTCTTGGCGTCGGGGAAGACCGGAGCAGTGGCTGGGTCGAGCCCGTACCAACGAGCGTCTTCGGCTGCTCCCCGCTCTCCGCCGAAAAGGCATCTTCCAATACCGACCAGGTTCGAGACGCGAAGCGAATTTCTTTCAGGAACCGGCAACGCCAGCATCTGATCCAAGTCATCCAGCAATAGCTCGACGCGTCCGTCGTCGCAATCTCCAATGTGTAGGAGCTGGTTCGACTCGCCGCCCATGCGCTCCATGAATATGTACATTCGCCGAAGTCTTTCCAGAAACCGCGGCTCCGGAGCCACCTGCGCGGCCCGCATGAGCAGAAGGCTGCTGGTGAACATCTGGGTAACTAACACGTGGTAACCCGTGGAACCTTCGTAGTCTCCACCGTCTCTATAGACCTGTCGTAAGATTTCGGATTCCATCCGCCGACGGTAGATCTCACGCCGCGCCAGCATTCCATTTCCCTCGAGGAATTCTGATAAGCAGTAAAGCCCAACGACGTTACTCAGATAGTGATTGCTTCTGATTAAGTGCGAGAACTCCGTGTGGGCCTCGACAAACAACATGTGATGCCATAAAGAGCGCGTCACCATGCGCAGCCAGTTTTGCTCCTCCGCTCGCAGCGGCGATAGTAAATTGAGCAGGAAGCACATGCTCATGGCTCGCAGCGCTGCTTCCATGGCAATCGACCAGTTGATTCCTACGCCGACTGGGTTCTTCATGATCCAGTGCGCCAGCAATCGTTTTGCGTCTTCGCGATAACTCTCTTTTCCGGTAATGACGTAGGCTTTGCCGAGAATTGGAAGAAACTGCAAACGCGATAATTCCCACGGAACTTTGATGTCCGATCCTGTCGTATCCGAGCCGACATACTTGTTCGTTCCGATCGGACTCCACTCATGGCCTGAAACGAAGTCTAGATTCCAGGACGGCTCGTAGCCCAAGTCCTGTGTCCCATAGCCGAGAAATGGAAAGCGGCCTCGTCCGATTTCATTGGCGTAGCCAACGATGGCTTCCTTACTACTTTCTGTAAGGGTGGGAACACCGAGGGCATAGTACGGAATGTTCCTGAACTTAACGGGACACTGCGCCCGCTCGAGTTGTCCCAAGAGCCGGTTTCTACGCCATCCCTTCCGCGTGCGCCACAGGGCCTCGCGCGCAAGAGAAATCGGGGACTCTTGTCTAAGAATCTCGGTAAAGGATCGCCTCATAGGAGTGCCGGGGGGAATTATTGGGGGAGGAAAAGTCTATCTTAGAACCGATACACGGCTGCTCCGGCGGCCGTTTGTAGCGCCGCCGACATTCCTTGCATCGTCGCTTTAGCCGTACTACGAGGGATAAAAAGAATGTCATCCGCCTCAAGCTTGAGATCTTCCGCTTTGCCCGAAAGAATCTTCTTGAGATAAATCTGGGTTTCATGCGGGCCGTCAGCTGTTTTTCGGATCAACTTACTGTTGTTTAGAGCAGCTGTATTGGTCGCTCCCTGCGCGAGTGCGAGCGCCTGCAGGATGGTCAGTCCGTTGCTCTTATCCAGGATGAACCCACCGGGCAGGCGTACATCTCCGACGACATAGACGATCGGCGCCCTTGTAACCATGACGGTATCTCCGGGATACACGTCTACATTAATGTCCATCTGTTTGTCAGTATCGCTGGAGAATGTCAGCTTCTGGGCCTTCTCGGGACTTCCGCGGTGGGAAATCAAAATCTCCCGACCGGCCTTCGGAGTTGTGCCACCCGCCGCCGACAGCATGTCAAACAACTTACGCGGAGCCAGCACAGGATATACTCCCGGCTTTTCTACTTCTCCCAAAACAGATACCCCTCTCGCCCCCCCAAACTCGTGCTGTACAACCGAGACTTGGGGATTGTTGTAATAGCCCTTGTCTTTGATCTCTTTGTCTATGACCTGTTCGGCTTGCGCCGTCGTAATCCCGATAACCTTTACGGTCCCGATCATTGGGAGGGAGACTTCACCATTCGAGTCGACTCTAACCCTCAAGTTGAAGTCTGGCACACCATAGAGGCTGATTTGAAGAAGATCTCCATCTCCGATGACCAGATCGGCGAATGGCTGTTGGGCAGACTCGGTCGCGAGCTCCGGCTTTACCGGACTTGGAGTTGCGCTGGGAGCTTCGCTGGCCGCGTTGACTCTTTCTTGTCCGACGGCTACTCCCGCAAGTAACAGTGCGAGCAATGTGGCCATGCCGACCGAGCAGATCGAACTACTACTACTTGAGCGCTTCATGCGTCCACCTCCAACGATTCTACCGTCGCGAAACTCCTGTCGCCTGCGGTAAGAAGAGTCGCAATCCTGTCGCTTGCGTGTCCATCCCACAGCGGCGGAACCCGCCCTTGCTTGCCTTGGCCTTCGAGAATTCTCAACGTTTCACTGCGCAATTGATTCATGTTGTCGCCGACCAGTGTGTTCGTTCCAATTTCCGTAGTAATGGGCCGCTCCGTGTTCGGCCGCACCGTCAGGCATGGAATCCCCAAGTACGTAGTCTCCTCCTGGATGCCGCCTGAGTCCGTAATCACCACCGCAGCGCGACACTGCATGCCCAGAAACTCCAAATACGACACCGGATCCATGAGCTGAATTCCGTCAGCCTGCAATCCGAATTCTTGAATGGCGCGCCGTGTCCTCGGATGCACGGGAAAGATCACGGGTAAGTCTCGGCTCAAGGCTCCCAGCGCACTCAAGATCTTTTGTAGCATCTGAGGGTCATCAACATTTGCCGGTCGATGCAACGTGACGAGCGCGTATCCTTGCGGAAGACTGCTCTTGATGGCGCGTGCAATGGGTAGAAACTGCACGAGCGTGTCGATCATCACATTTCCCACCAGATGAACCTTCTCTGCCGCGATGCCCTCACGATGAAGATTTGCGTCTCCATCGGCGGAAGGGGTGAATAGCACGTCGGATAGCTGATCCGTGACTACGCGGTTAATTTCCTCGGGCATGGTGCGATCAAACGAGCGTAAACCTGCTTCCACGTGCCCAACCGGAATCAGCAACTTGGCGCAGACCAATGCGGCCGCGACGGTAGAGTTTACGTCTCCATACACCAGGACGATATCGGGCCTGTGCTTCAGAACCACCGCCTCAAATCGGGTCATGATCTCGGCAGTTTGTTGCGCATGGCTTCCTGACCCAACCGCCAGATTCTCATCCGGTTCTGGTATCTGCAACTCCCTGAAAAACACATCGGACATATTGACGTCATAGTGCTGTCCGGTATGAACCAGGGTCTGCTGGGCGCCCTTTTGCCCGACAGCGCGCAACACAGGCGCCGCCTTCATAAAATTGGGGCGCGCGCCAACAACGTGAAGTATGTGCATGGGATATTTCCTTAGAGAGCAGCGTCAGCAAACACACACTGCTCACGCTGAAATTTGTTCTGCGAGAACCGTGGTTCTCTGCTCTACAAAGACTTGATGCCAGAGTTCCAAGGTAAGTAAGCCCCACAGCTGAAGCGTGTAGTCTTTCTCACCCGTTTCGTTGTCCCGAATCATTTGTGCGACCACTGACGCATTCAGTATTCCGCGGCGACGAATTCGCTCTTCCGACAACATGTCATGGAGCATGTCTCTTAAATCGTTTCTGAGCCAGCCTCGGACCGGCAACCCGAATGCGGCCTTCCGTCTCCGCAAAATGTCTGGAGGCAGAATTCCTTTCATGGCTTTGCGCAATAGGTATTTCTGATTCTGCCCGTGCAATTTGAGGCCGGCGGGAACGCGCTGCAGAAAATCAATAACCTCATTGTCGAGGAACGGTACGCGAACTTCGATCGAGCATGCCATGCTCAACTTGTCAGAATAAGCAAGATTGAGGTCTGGCAGGAAAGTCTTAGCGTCCACGTACAGCATCTGGTTCACATAATCCTCGGCCGCCACTTTCCCAAAAAGATCTAAGAATGTATGCCGATAGCTCCAGTCCTTGCTGCTGGCATTCAGTTCAGGGGAGAGCAGTCGCCGTACCTCGTCATCATGCAGATAAGCGCGAAAAGCGGCGTATTGCTCCGATGGCTCCAATCCCGCCGTACTTAGCAGGCGGTCGGAGTATCGGCACGCTCCCAGAACTAGCCCGCGCGGCACTCCCCATATTCCGTTCTCCAGAAGCGATATGCGCTTGAGCAAATAGGGTGCCGTCACCTCGCGTACGTGCCGGGGTAGCAGTCTCAGCCACGCAGCGAGTCGATGAGCACGATGCACGCGATAACCGGCCAAGACCTCGTCCGCCCCCTGCCCGCTCACTAATACCGTTACTTCACGGGCAGCCGCTTGTGAAATCATGTAGGTCGCAATCGCAGCGGGATCTGCGATGGGATCGTCCAAGTGCCAGACTACCTTTGGCAACAGACTCACCACATCCGGTTCGACGACTATCTCGTGAAAGCGCGCTCCGAAGTGTTCAGCCACTATTCGCGCATAGCGGGCATCATCCGTGCACTGTTCGGTGCTGCCGTATTCTTGTTTGTAGGCGATGCTGTAGCACTTCAAAGACGACTGCCCAGCCCGAGCCGCGCACGCTACAAGCGTGCTTGAGTCCAGCCCTCCGCTCAAGAAAAACCCCACCGGCACATCGCTGATCAATTGTCGTCGCGTAGCGGCAGTCAGAACGTCGCGGAATTGTTCAGCTAAGACATCCTCCGACTCTTCGAACTCCGGTCCATAACTTTGGTTCCAGTAGCACTCCACGCGTATATCTCCGTTGCACCATTGCAAGCAGTGGCCTGGCGGCAACTTGGAGATTCCCTTGAACATGCTGTCCGGATTGGGGACATACAAATAAGCGAGATACTGGCACAGCGAGTTAGGATCGAGTTCGACCGCAATCTCGTCGCATGCGAGCAAGGCCTTGATTTCGGAGGCGAAATACAAACGCCCGCCCACGGTTGTGTAATAAAGAGGTTTAATCCCGGTTCGATCGCGGAAAATTAGTAGCTCTCGGCTGCGCGCATCCCAGATCGCGAAGGCAAACATGCCGTTCAGGCGCGTCACCATAGCCGTGCCGTATTTCTCATAAAGATGCACGAGCACTTCGGTATCGGTACGTGACTTGAACTGATGTCCGTCAGATAGCAGTTCTTTTCGCAGTTCGGCGAAGTTATAAATCTCCCCGTTGTAAGCAACCCAAACGGTTCCGTCTTCGTTGCACATGGGCTGGTGGCCAGCCTGGCTTAGATCGATAATGCTCAGGCGGTTATTGCCAATGGCAATACGAGAGGCTGGCGTAAGCCCTTCCACTACATAAGTGCCAGTGTCGTTGGGGCCGCGATGACGCGTGATCGCGAGCATCTCCTTCAGCAGAGGCTCATCGGCAATACCGGCCATTCCTGCAATACCGCACATCGGTTACTCTCCTAATGAATCGCTTCGACCGTGAATTGCTACGCCTGAATTCGGCCGCACAGTAAGCTGCGGCGCGTATCTGGGCGTTCTGGTTGAATCAGGCGATGTACTGCGGGACTTCGCTAGTTACTGCAAGCTGCTCCGAGCCATTACGGAAATAGATCACCGAAAGCACCAGCACGAATATCAGAGAGTAGGAGACAGTCGAGACGACGGCCGCTCCCGTAATTCCGTACGCAGGGATCGCCCAAAGATTAAGCCCTACATTCAAAGCGGTTACCACGAACCATGAATAAGCAATGATCTTTGGAAACCCGAAGCTATTCAGGTACTGAACGATCACGACCTGCACTCCCAAAAGGAAACTTCCAGGCATCAACCAAAGGAACGGGCCTGCCGCTGGCGCGAAGCTTGCGCCAAAGACGAACTGGATGAGCGGCTTTGCCAAGAACGACGTTAACCCCATTAACGGCGCCATTAGCCCGGCTGCAATCAGCGCGGCCTTCTTGGTTAAGAGCAGTTTTTGTCTGTTGTCAGTCATTCCCGAAAGCTTAGGGAACAGGATCACGCCAATCACGATGGGGAGGGTCAACATATTCTCAGCCAGAATTTCGCTGATTGAGTAGTAACCTGCGGCTTGCGCGCCTAACATGTATTTCACCATCACCAGATCAATACGCAAGACGAGAAAGCCGAAGAACGCAATCAAGTAGGCCTTGATGCCAAGTCCAACGTGCTCCTGAAACACCCGCAGGGAAAATGAGAGTGGCCCGGTGTGCAACCCTCGTAACCGGACCAATATCCACAAGAAACTGAGGATGATACCGCCTGAAGTTGCGGCGTACATTACCTCAGGAGTTATTCTTCTCGATAGAATAGCCAGACCTATAAGAGCAAGCCCCAGCACCTTGCTTGCCATCTCAGTGCCGTTATAAGAACGTACGCAGTCGATACCGAGCAGAAGGTTCTGTAGCAGCATCAGCCCTAAGCTAAACGGAATCCAGCCCAGCGCCAGAATCAGTAGGATCCCGTGGACTGGAACGAACTGCGGCCAGTTCATATCTACGATCCAGCCCACCAGCGCGACCACGCCTCCCACACCAAAGCTTACCGCCAGCGTATTGCCAATAAGAACTGGCAACAAGCCTCTGTCTTTCGCAACGTAGTACGTGTTTGAGGCTTGCAGCCCTAGGTTCCCAAACTGTACGCCGATGGCGGTGATGGCGGTCGCGACGGCAAACACGCCCCGGCCCGCCGGCCCAAGTTCTCTAGAAACAACGACTGTCGTGAGAAAACCGATCCCGATGAGCAAAATTCGCGTGAAATAAGTCTCGACCACGCTCTGCCAGAATCGGGATTTCGCGGGAACTCTTGACTCCGCAACTGTGTCTTGGCCGCTCATGATGCACTTATGCGGCTCGCACCGGCTCCATCACTGCTGAGGATGCTTTAGTCTCGGCAAAGCGCGACAGGACTTTAGCCGCATTCTGCTGCCACGTGTGATTGCTCAGAGCACTTCTGCGCGCGTTCTCTCCCAGATGTCTCCGCAGCTCCGGGTTGGCGGAAAGCATCCAGATTGCTTCTGCGAGTCGTGTCGCATTACCGGGCTCTACCAACCAAGCCGTTTCCTGGTGAGTCAGCACTTGCGCTAACTGGTCGAGGTTGCTGGCCACGATTGCTTTCCCCATGGCCATATATTCAAATAACTTGGTGGGTGATCCGAAAAATGGTGTTCCATCGGAGTTGGGAACGTGCGGAGACACCAGAATGTCCGCCGCATCAAGGTAGCGTGGGGCCTGCTCGTGCGCGATCCGTCCAGTAAAAACAACCACACCTTGCTCGCAATATGGATCGAGAGCGTCTCGGATCTCGGGACGCAGTGGACCGTCTCCGATGAGCACAAATCGAATCTGTCCTTTATCGACTCCCTGCTTTGCTAGCAGCAGCTCGATGGCTTGCCGCAGAATGCCGATGCCGTGCCAATAGCTGAAGCTGCCGATAAATCCTATTACGATGTGATGCGGACTAAAGCCAAGCTCTTCACGCACCTCTTTGCCGCCGCAGTCCGCGTGAAACACATCAGGATCTACGGCATTCGGATTCACTAGTATTTTTCGTTCTGGAATACCGGCTTGGATTAGCTCGTCGCGCAGCGACTCCGACACCACGGTAATTACGCTGGCAGCGGAGAGAGAGATTTCTTCACACAATCTGAGCCAGGAGAGGAACCTCGCTGGATCCCAATGCTTCGAGATCCAGACTTCTGATCCGTTGTACTCCAGCACTAGCGGCCGGCGCAACGCGCGCGACAACAGAGCGCCTGCAACAACATAGCGTCCATGCCGCTGGTAGATGAAGGATGGAATGCAACCTAAATCCTTTTCCACCTCCCTGACGAAATAAGCGTTGTACGAAAGCGCCAGGGACTCGCGAAAGAGATAGAATCGCCTCCGGTAAGGAACCTCACGCACCGGGAAAGATTTTGTGGGAATAGGACGGCCTGAGAATATCCTGCACGGCGCCGAACAACGGGACAGTCCGGAGAGAAATCCCGTGATATGGGTGTTGGCTCCGCCTGCCTCCACCTGGCCCAACGAAAACGGGTAGAGAAATACCACATCTGACTCCGTGGGCGACTCTGTCAGGGCTGGATGCATCCTTACTCTGAGTCGTAAGAATTGCAGTCCAATCCAAGTCGTCAGGAACACAAAGGCATCCACCACCATGGAAACGGCCATCTCAGCCAAAAGCTTCCATACTGCTCCTCTCGGAAACATCTGCACACGGCCTTGCGAGTCGACGATCACGGTCTCTTTACATCGATGAAGCATGATCGTTAACTTCAATAACAGAGGTTCTTGCAACTCTTCCAGTGACTCGGTGTAGATCAGGAAAGCCTCGCCCTTCAGCCCGCGCAGTACTTTCAGTTGACGCCTCCACCCACCTTCCCGAAGTTCCCTCTTGGACAGCTTTATAACCGTGCAACCACTATATCGTTCCATGGCGGCATGCACCGCTTGCTCCACACTGCCGCTTAGAACAAGTAAATATACCGCTTGAGGGCGCTTCATAGAATTCGACAGGCCGGTCAGCGAACGATAGCTTCTTTCAGGACAGCACGGCCTTCTGGCGAGGATACCTGATTCATCGAATACTTATATAAGACTGCAATCGCGAACACGAACCATAGATTCAGATCAGAGATGTAGCCACTCGACTCGCTCATGCCATGGATCCAATAGCCTAAGAAGATATACAGGAAATAAGTCCAGGCACGGCGCGCAACCCCTGAGGCACTCCGCCGCATGCGCCAAAAGACTGCAAAGAGCATTGCCTGCGCCGTCAGGTATGGAATGACCCCGAGAAGCCCTGTTTCTGCCAGGATGCCTTCCACGTTGTTGTGCGGCCAATCGACAGATCGGACATTCGAGTAATCGGCGAGGTATCCTGTATCTTGACTTACGACATCATGAAAAGAGCCGAGCCCGACGCCCAGCACTGGATGCGTAACAAACACGCGCCACGTCTGCTCTTGTTGAGCGAACCGCCCATACAGATTGGCTGGATCACTCCGGTCACTATAGACGTCGGGCGCCAGAACGCTGAGCAGAGTCACTCCAAGGGCGCAAAGCATAAGAGTGCTAATTCCCAGAAGCCGCTTGGATGGAACTCGGGTAGTCACGGTCGCAATCAGGAGGACAAGTATCAGAGCAATATCGAGAGATCGCCACATTGGCATGAGAGCCATCGCCAGGGAGGCAACAATCCCAGCGTAGTGAATGAACGACCGCATAGGCGAGAGCTGCCGGTCGAGTAGCTTCCGGAGAAAAAGCAACAGACAAAAGGACGTAAATCCGATCAGCGCGAATGCGTCGTTAGTGGCAAACGGTCCATTCGGACGAGGTATGGGTCCAGCGAAAGTTAGTTCGGAGCCTGGTAAAGGCAACAGATCCTCTTTCAGGATCATTTCCGCAGCTCCGATACAAGCAACATACAAAGACATGACGCTTATAATAAAATGCAGCGTTGCAGCGTTCTCCCTAACCCTGAAATAGCGGATAACGATCCATGCCATGATTGCGGGTAGCAGAAAGCCCTCGACGAGAAGACGGCCAGAAGCCAGTCTGTCTGTCGCGTCCTTTAGTGAAATAGCGGCGAAGAGGAGGAACACCCCCCATGCCACGCCACAGAGCTTAATTTCCCGTGGCAATTTTGTTGACTGAGAGGAATTAGCGAATAAGATAGCCAGGCCCGCAGCGATGGGCAGCATCCGATCCAGGGTAAAAATAGCCTTCTGAACAGGGAATGACAGGTAGTAATAACCAAGAGGGAAAATCAGAGCCCAGGTCAGAATAAGTCGGTCTATCTCACCGCTAAATATAGCGCCCAGGAAGACAATAACGACACCCACAGCAAGCACCGCCCCCACCAACCCCAAGCCCCACTCAGGCTGCACAACTGCTAACGCGCAAGCCAATCCCGTAGCGATAAAGAGCCACCAGAACGCTTTCGAGCCATAACTCTTTGCCTCTGGGCTCAGTCGGCTTACGAGGTCTTCCCGCACTCTCGTAAAGGTTTGTTGCTCTGTAAACTCAGCGGGCAGGGTCATGATTCGCTCTGAAAGGGGGCTTTCAAGCTTTGAGGGCGCGGGCGCGGAACATGGTCAATGTCCCGCCAAGGTCTAAACTCATTCCGCGGGGCAGATCTAGGGGACTGAAACAGCGATGGTCCTCGTACGCGAAACCGCCACGTCTGAGAACTGCGGCGAACGATTTAGGTCCATAGGAGTGCTTGGAGTATCGCGAGGCCGAATACCATTTGCCCAATGTCACGAAGTGCACTAACTTCATTACTACGTGTGTCCGCACGCGCGGGACGGAAATGAGCAGTAATCCCTGCGGCTTTAGGACACGATGAAATTCTCGTAATACAACATTGGGGTCATTTACATACTCAAGCACGCTTGAGCAGATGATGCCGTCCAGCGAGTCCGTCGCATAGGGTAACTGCTCGACCGAACCAGTCTGTGCTTTCGTCCCGCGACGAACCGCGTCGGCAACCATGGCTGCAGAGCCGTCCACTGCTTCAACCGCGCAACCGTAGTTCGACACCATCCAACGGCTGATCGTTCCCGTACCGCAGCCAGCGTCAAGCCATAGTCCTGTCGCGCTCGGCAACAGTTCGCTGATGACAGCCAGCCGGCAAGAGAACGTCGGTGCCAGATAGCCATCATCCCATTTCGCCGCGAGCGTATCGTGGAACTCGACCGCACCTGAGTTCACGTGCGCTGCGTACGGATTGTCCACTCCTGCGTTCTTCGCGATCATATTAGCTTCGTGGCCATGATCGAGTTATGACAATGCCGATCTCTGTCAATGACCTATCCCGCTCTCACATATTTTTCTGGATGACCGTAGGACCCATATCCGTAATAACCGTATCTGCCACTGTGAGAACTCAGATCCGCAGCGTTGAACACAACTCCCATGACCGGAGCGTTGACCTGAGATAACAGTTCTTGCGCCCGCGCAAGAGCTCCCTGCGGCGTATGTCCCCACCTGACAACCAGAATCACAGAATCGGCCGAGACCGACAAACGCACTGTATCTGCGACTAGACTGACCGGGGGGCTATCGATAATGATGTGGTCGAATTGCATGTTCCATTCTTGAAGAAGGTCCTGCATCACCTTTGACCCGATGAACTCCGCCGAATCCGACTCTAATGGTCCGGCTGGTACCACAAAGAGATTTGGAATCCCGGTGAGCCGTAGAGGGAAAACATCCGATGCGGTCTTATTGTCCCTTACCGCTGGATTGTCACGACTGCGAAGAATCGTGCTCAAGCCACCCGTACATCGCAGTCGTAGGACTTTGTCGATACTGGGCCGGCGCACGTCCGCGTCCACCAGCAGCACTCGTTTCCCTTGCTTGGCAAGAACAAGCGCAATATTGATACTGGTGGCCGTCTTTCCGTCTCCCGTGACCGCGCTCGTGATGAGAATAATGCGAGGCGGAACCTGTCCGGACAACAGAATGGAGTTCACGAGTGCTCGATAACTTTCCGCGATGGGTGACATTGGATCAGAGCTTACGATCAGATCCACCGGGCTTCCGCCCTGCGGCAAGGCGTTCATCTCATGCTTCGGACCGGCCGTTAAGTGAAGCCCGTTCGAGGACGCCAGAGGAATGATTCCAAGTTGAGGAAGCGACGACACCGCCTGAAGACTGTGGAAGCTACGAACGGTTTGATCGAGCTTTTCCTGGACGAAAGCGAGCCCGATCCCACCCACTAAGCCCAGCAGTACGGCGACGACAAGATTTCGAGGGATGTTGGGTTCAACCGGCACAACCGGCACATCGGCAACGTCGACAACCTCAATGTTGCTGGAGCGCATGCCCGCCGAAACGCCCGCCTCCTTCAATTTTTGCAGTAAGCCTTCGTACAACGCGCGGTTGGACTCAGCGTCGCGTTTAAGCAGGCTGTATTCAATTGCAGTCTCGCTAAGTTTGTTCGCCTGTTCTTTTTGTTCTTCCACCGCGGCGCGCAGCATCTTCTCTCGCACTCCCGCCTCGGAGAACTGGGTTTGTGCGCGGTCCGACATTTTCTTCAATTCGGCGTTGATTTCATCTTGAGTTTCCTTAATCTGATTACTAAGCTCTTGTACTTTGGGGTTGGAGGGTCCCATCTGTACCGTCGCTTGTGCGTATTGCGTCTTGAGGCTCGCCTCCTGAGCATTCAGTCTGTCGATGAGGGCATTGGGCTCCGCTTTGGCGGTCAGTTCCGGGCTCCCGGCCAATGTAAGCCGGTAGTTAGCCTCTTTTGTGATCCGGTCAGCCTGGGCCGCTGTTAGTTCCCGGTTGAGATCGTCCAGACGAGTTGTCACAACATTCTGCTTTTCGTCCAGTTCGACAAAGCCATGCTTTTTCTGATAATCAACCAGTTTTTGCTGCGAGTCCTGAACTTTGGTCGCAAGCTCCGACAGTTGTTGCGTAAGCCAGTTGGAGGTTTGAGTCGTGGCCTGAAACCGCATTTTGAAATTGTGCTCGATAAATGCCTGGGTCAAGGCATTGGCGATATCGGCCGCAAGTTTCGGATCTTTGCTCTTGTAGCGAATCTCGATCACTCGTGTGTTCTTCTCTTTGGAGACGGAAAGACCATCACTGAAGGCGCGCAAAACTCTCTGTTGCGCCTGGCGGTCCTCGGAGCGGCCACTGCCCGCCTTTCCACTTGACGCCCTTTTGCCTCCGAAGGCTGGGTTCTGGTCGAGATGCAAGTTCCGGATTACATTCGTTGCTAGCGTCTCGCTTTGCAAGATCTGCACCTGCGTGTCCAGGGAGACGGTGTAATCGGGATCATCGCGCGTCCCGTCTCCCAGATCTTTAAATCCCAGAGGATTCGCGTTCTCGCGGTTTAACACGATCCGAACCACGGCCTCGTATTTAGGTCTCATCACCAGCGATGCTGCCGCCACGAGTGTGACAACCAGTACAAAGAAGCCTACTACGGTGAACTTTCTTCTTCGCACAATGTCCAGCACGTTCCACAAGGACTCCGGTTGCGACGGAGGCAGTGGAGTGTAACTGGGGACCACGCGAGCCGCAGAAGGACGAACCTCTGCCCTTGGAACGATTTCTCCGGCTGGCTCAACACCATTTAAACGGTCGATTAGTCGGCTCATGGAATGACCTTGACTACCTATCTTTGATTGGATTTGTTTGCATCTCGACTCACTTTTGTCCAAATTAGGTTTTGAGCGGCGGGGGTAGAACTCTGCTACGGTTTGCGTTGCGAGACGTGAATCTATCGTAGGGAGGGCCACCACCGCCGTGATACGAGTATCCAGCATTTTCAGCCAGATGTTGCAGTTGTTTTCCCGCCAAGAGTTCGAGCAGGCGGTCGCCGAGCACCGGGCCGAGCGCCACGCTCGCGGGTTCAGTTGCTGGGGACAGTTCGTGGCCATGTTGTTCTGTCACCTGGGGCGGGCCCAGTCCTTGCGCGAGATTTGCGGCGGACTGGCCGCCAGCGAAGGCAAGTTGCGGCACCTGGGGTTGCCGGATGCGCCCAAGCGCTCCACCCTGGCCTATGCCAACGAGCATCGGCCCTGGGAGTTGTACCGCGCCGTGTTTTATCAACTGCTGGGCCGCTGCCGCGAAGCTTCCGGTCCGCATGGTTTCCGCTTCAAGAACAAACTGCTGAGCCTGGACGCCACCCTGATCGAACTCTGCGCCAGCGTCTTCGACTGGGCGCAGTACCGGCGCACCAAGGGCGCCGTGAAGCTGCATCTGCTGCTCGATCATCAAGGGCTGCTGCCCAGTTTTGCCCTCGTCACCGAAGGCCGCATGCATGAGAGCCGCGTGGCCCGCACGCTGCGCTTCGATCCCGGCGCCATCGTGGTCTTCGACCGTGGCTATACCGACTATGCCTGGTTCTCTGCGCTCGACGCCGACGGCGTGTACTTCGTCACCCGCATGAAGGACAACGCCGATTACGGCGTTGTGGAACGCCGCCCCGTGCCCGAGCGCGGCTCCGTCCAGCACGATGAGATCATCTTTCTGTACAAGTTGGCCGGCAGCGGCGAGCGCGATCTGTTCCTGCGCCGCATCGAGGTCTGGGACGACGCGCAGCAACGCACCCTGGTGTTTCTCACCAAGCATCGCCGCTTTGCCGCCTCCACGGTCGCCGCTATCTACCGTCAGCGCTGGCAGATCGAATTGTTTTTCAAGGCGCTCAAACAAAACCTCCGCATCAAAACTTTCGTTGGCACCAGCGCCAATGCGCTGCAGATTCAGGTCTGGACCGCGCTGATTGCCATGCTCCTGCTCAAGTACCTGCAACTGCGTGCCCGCTTCGGTTGGAGCCTGTCCAATCTCGCCGCTCTGCTGCGCCAGCAACTGTTCGTCTATCGCGATCTGTTCTCCTGGATCGATCAACCCTTTCAACCCCCGCCCCAACTCGCTCGCATCGCCGAACAAATCCCGCTTTCCTGGTAACCCAACTTGGACAGCAGAATGGCAACCTCAACCTGGGAACGACCACCGAGAAGCAGAAAATGCCCCAATTTCCCCTACTCCCACTCCCCAATCCTGGTTAATTTGGACAGCAGTGATCTCGACTACTACCGCCGCGCCACATGGAGCGCTATCTAACATCGACTCATTCTAACTTGAGCATCATCGCGCAATACGAATTGTCTCGCGCTGATCTTCTGGTTGAAGCCGTACCTGGTCAAACTCAAGGACGCCGGCAGCTTCTTTCAGACAAGAACCGCCTGCACCATCACAAATGAGCGCCGCAATTGCCAATAGCATCCACGCCTGCGACCACCGCATATAGGAAGCTCGAACCGTGAACATACTCAGGACGCGATAGTAGAAACAACCCCGCTCGTCCCACATGTGTTTCATCGTCCAGCGGAAGACCGAATTTGCTAAATCTGCATTGCTTGGGTCCAGGTCCTTGAAGGCGAGCAGCGTAATGATGCTCTGGGCCACACAATGGGTGTCGATTGGATAGCTGCGGTCGTGGTAGTACTTGACGGCGCCGTCCTTACGGAAGAAATGATTCCGGTAGAACTCGAACCCGCGCTGCACGTGCGCTTCAAACTCGGTCGTTGCGGCATGCTTCCCGATCGCCTGCAACGCGCACAAGTTGTATCCAGTATGAAAATTATCAATCCACTTTTGTGACGGAGCTTCCCCGTAGTACCACGAGCCATCCTCATTCTGTTGTGCGGCTGAGAAGCGGGCCGCCTTAAGCGCCGGGTTGAGGAACTTGTCATCCCCCGTGTACTTGGATACGCGACACAATAATGCGGCAGCCAGAAAGTTCGCGTTGTAAGTATTGTTGCGGACCGATGGTAGAGGGTAGGCGAAGCCGGCGACATCCGACTTTTCCTTCGTCCAGTACAGTTCGTTGAGAATGTATTCGCCAGCGCTGGATGCCATTTCCAGACACCGTGCATCTCGCGTTTGTGCATATGCGTCCAGAAGAGCATCCGCGACAAACGTGGTGCACACAAGATTAGGTGCTCCCTTGGCGACCGGGTCCTTCATCAATCTCGCTTGCCAGGGGAAACTGTATCCCCAACACCAATAGGGAATGGCTGGTGACCGAAGATCAACTAATCGATCGATCATGTAAGGAATGAGCCTATCCCAAGACTTTGTCCCAAGCGCCGATAACTTGACAAATGCCGCCAGACACAGACCGATCGCTTTTGGATTCTGCGTTTTTGGAATCAGCATTAGTGGCCGCAGGTTGACGGGACTGCGCTTTAACGCTTGAGTCAGTGCGAGCCTCGGAAGTCTGCGATCCAGAAACGGCAGCTTTTCCAGCAGTCGGCTGTTCAGGGCATCGTAGGGATCGTAACCTGCCCAGTTATTTTCTTGGCAATAGGCAACGAGCTTCGGTAGCGCTGCCACTGCTTCGCGGTTCTCCGATCTGTTCACGACGCTCAACATAAGATTTTGTCTCTGCGAGAGCACAGGCCTGGACTCAATGAACATGAACTTCCGACGCGGGCGCGTTGCATTCCACGAGCGAAACCAGGTTGCTAATGATGGTTTCGAGCGTTTCCCTTCCAATTCCGTTTGCCTGAGTGCCGGTTCTTTCTCGGGGAATCGCTTTCACCTTCGTTCTGACATCTTCGACACTTTCCAGTAATACCAGCCGCCCCTGCTTCACCAGGTAGCGATCGACGGCCCCAATACTTCCCCGGAATATGCTGTAGACGGGCACTCCCATCGCGGCTGCTTCTCGATTCATCGTCCCGCCACCGCTGATCACGAGATCCGAATTCCAGATCAAATTCAGACCATCTTCGGCGTGCTCGGGGATTAAGAACTTATGAGAAGCAAGTTGACCAGCCCATGCCGCCTTCAATTCAACTTCCTGGCGCTTGTTCCGCGGGAGCAGAAGTACTTTTGTGTCAGCGTTATCCGTGAAGCGATTGAGTACTTCGTCGAGTAACTTGTCGCCTTCCGGATTATGATAATGAGCCTCGCCGGCAGGAGGACGAACCAGGATCAGGACGTCATCCGCGGAAATTCCAAGACGATTCCTCAGCGTCCGATCCGGCCGAAACAGGGAAAGATAGACATCTTCCTTACATCCCGGATACTGGATGACCCCGGAAGTGAAGCCCATATGATGCTCCGAGAGCACGCTCGGTATCATGAGCCACTTCGGTTTGACAAAAGGCAGTTCCGCTCCGAACTCATAGTCCATCAACGCTACGGCCGGAATCCGGAGCAGCGTACAGGTCAGCAACAACCCGCGGGACCCATGGCAAACGGCAAGGTCCGGTTTCTGTTTGCGCACCAGTCGCATCAACAAGAATGCGCGCCAGAAAGTTCCCAGCGCCTTGAACACTTTGTGCTTGCCGTAATGCTTGCCCACGATCTGCGCTTGCACCCCATAAAAATCCATGAGCTCCCGCACCTGGTAAGCATCTCGCGCAGTCACTAGCAGTTCGTAGTCTCGCTGTTGCAGCTTTTCGATAATCGGCCGGAAGAAAGGAACGTGGGGCGAGTTATCCAGATCGACCCAGATTCTCTTTCGCGCTCCGTTGCCGTTCCCTGATTTAACCATTTTCGTAAAGACCGCCCGGCGCTTCTTCAGAAGAAACAGCTACTTCGCGGGAGGCGGACCCGTTTGGCGATTGCGGCTTGCCCGCTTTCTCGGCTTTCAGCCGGGCATTCAATTCGAGCATGATCGTGGCCGCTTTCCGCATCTCGGCGTCGTTGAGCGCTCCAGGTTGTTCCATGTGCGCCCGCTGAGGCCGTAGCCGAAAGGTGGTTGCGATATCGTCGATGATGTCAGGGCTGATACTTTCCATTCGTCGTTCATAGCCCATAATCAAGGCGTTCTCGCAGATGGTGTTAATGAGCCTGGGGAATCCTCGCGAGTGCTCATACACAGCGGCGATCGTCTCCGGCGGAAACAAGACCGATGGACCATGACAGCCGGCGACCCGCAGGCGGCGTTCGATATACCCTACGGCCTCGTCGGAATTCAGTGGCTCGAGGCGGGCTCGCACCGCGATTCTCTGCTTCAATTGCCGCAGACTAACGGAGTCCAGTTTCTCATCCAGTTCAGGTTGCCCCACCAGCAGAATCTGCAGCAATTTCTCCTTCGGCGTCTCCAAGTTGGTCAGGAGGCGTATTTCCTCCAAAATCTCCTCCGATAGATGGTGCGCTTCGTCGATGATCAGCACGGTAGTCAGCTTCTTCTGGCTGCACGCGATCACGTGGTTAACGATGGCGAGCAACACTTGTCCTTTTTTCCCGTTGGCCTGACTCACTCCCAGATCGCTGGCTATGTATCGCAAGAACTCCAGCACGGAAAGGCGTCCGTTGAAGAGATAGGCGAAGTTTACGTCCTTCGTCTGCTCCATCAACTCCAACAATGTTCGAAGGATCAGCGTTTTTCCGGTGCCCACCTCTCCCGTCAACACCATGATTCCCTTGCGCCGCCGTACTCCCTGGTACAGCGACGACAGGGCTCTATCGTGGGTTTCCGTTGGGAATAGGAACGACGGGTCGGGTGTGGTCTCGAACGGGCTGCGACTTAGGCCATAAAACGATTTATACATTTCACTTACCACCGCTCTTTTCGATATAACGCGAGAACCTTGCCGGATTGCCGATGACAATGCTGTTGGCCGCAACATCCTTGGTCACAACGCTTCCCGCCCCCACGATCGCATTCTCGCCGACCGTAAGGTTCGCCAGGATTGTGGCGCCTGAGCCGATGGATGCGCCTTTCTTCACAGTCGTTCGCTCAACTTTCCAGTCGGCTTCGGTTTGCAGCTGTCCATCCCCGGTTGTCGCTCTCGGATAGGAGTCATTGATAAAAGTGACGCCATGTCCGATGAAAACATTATCTTCAATGACCACTCCTTCACAGATGAAAGTATGACTCGAGATTTTGCAGCGGTTACCCACCTTTGCGTTCTTTTGAATTTCTACGAACGCGCCGATTTTCACCTCATCCCCAATCTCGCAGCCATACAAATTAATGAACTTGGATAACTTAACGTCTTTACCCAGCTTCACATCAGGAGCGACGCAGACAAAGGAACTCATAAATAAACTAACGCTCCACGCTGGCGGAGAGAGTCGGATGTGGCTTTCAGCATTTTCACGATCCGCATTCCGGCCTGGCCGTCATTGATAGGATCTTTGTCGCTCGCGATGCACTCCACAAAGTAAGCCAATTCGCGGTGCAGCGCTTCCACCTGTTCAATCTGAGGCGCCCACATGTCGCCCGAACGATAGTTCACCAACAGGCTATACAGCCCTTCCCGCGTCGTAACGCTTACGCCCTTGTCGTAAATCTTGATCTTCTCATCGGCTTCCAGATCGTTCCACACCAGCATCTTCTTTTCGCCGCCGATTAAGGTTGTCCTGATCTTCACCGGAGAAATCCAGTTGACGTTGAGGTGGGCGATCATCTTGTCCGGAAAGTAAACTGTGATGAACGCAATGTCTTCAAAACCGTTGAGGTGGGTTTGCCCGGTAGCCACGATCGCCTCCGGTCTGGCGGCGATGAGGTAATCCATGATGGAAAGATCGTGAGGAGCGAGATCCCAAATCACATTGATGTCGTGCTGGAACAGTCCCAGGTTCACCCGGGTTGAGTCGTAGTAGTACAACTTACCTAACGAGTCCTCATCCAGAAGCTGTTTGATTTTTCGGACCGCGCCCGTGAATAGAAAGGTGTGGTCCACCATGATCTTCAAGCCCTTCCGGGCCGCGAGCTCAATGAGTTCTTCTGCCTGAGCCGGACAGGTTGTGAAGGGTTTTTCGACGAAGATGTGTTTGCCGTTTTCGAGCGCGGCCTTCGCCAGTTCATAATGCGTCCACACGGGCGTAATCACCGCTATGGCATCGATCTCTGCAGAGTCGATCAGTTCACTGGCTTGCGAGCTCACTTGGACCTGGGGGTGCGCTTTGTAGATCTTGCGCCTGGATGCCTCACTGGTGTCGCACACGGCCAGCACGTCTGCAGTTTCCAGTTGATTCAGGTTGCGAACAATATTGGGTCCCCAATACCCATAGCCAATGACGCCAAATCGGATGATTCCGCTTCCCTGTTTGCGCGAAGCCTCAGATAAATCGGGTTGTCGAACGTAGGTGGCCATTGTTTTTCTCTATCTTTCGTGGATTTGTTGAGGGGGGAGGCGGGAACTTATGTTGAAAGGTGACAAACTTAAAGAGCACCCTCACCGCCAACGATGGCGGCGGGCGTTCGCAGAAGGATTTTCAGATCCATCCAGGGAGACCAGGTTCGAGCGTACCGGAGATCGAGGCGAACCATATCATCAAACTTCACCTGGCTTCGTCCGTTCACTTGCCACAAGCCAGTGATTCCGGGTTTTGCCTCCAGGACCCGAGAGCGGTGCCAAATGTCATAGGCTTCAACCTCATACGGGATGGGAGGCCGCGGCCCCACCAGAGACATTTCCCCTCTCAATACGTTGATGAATTGCGGCAGTTCGTCCAGGCTCGTTTTGCGCAGAAAAGCCCCCACCGGCGTGATCCGCGAATCGCGAGTCAGCTTGTAAACCGCCGCGCCATTTCCGTTCGAAGGCTGCTTTTCCGCCTTCCCCGCAATCAGTTTGTTGACGTACTCCTGATGGACCCGCGAATCGTTATGCAGGTACATCGATCTGAACTTCAAAAATACAAATCTCTCTCCGTACTGTCCCACGCGGATTTGGCGGAAAAACACGGGACCTTGCGAAGTGAGCTTGATCGCGGCTGCGACCAGCAGGAACACTGGAGCCGCCAGCACCAACCCGGCCAAGCTGCCGCAGATATCCATCGTTCGCTTGATCGCGCGAAGATACTTGCTCGAATCTTCTCGTTTCATCACGTCCGGATATAGAGTGGGGTTGCAGGGTCGTTGATCGGTTTCTTTCTTCCAGTCGTCCGGAAACACGTGAAATGAAATCCGCAGTTGATTGAATTGTTCAAAGGCCAGATTGACGCGAAGAGCTTCCGTAATCCTGCCGACGATGATGCTTAAGGTCGCGCTCTTCCCGTCAGGTCCGATTTCTATAAACATGACGCCTAGAGCCCGGTTCTTTGCATACCAGCCGATGACATCGGTCTCTCGGGTGCTGGCGGAAAGAGCGGACGCAACTTTTCTAAGCGCTTTCGTGTACTTATCGGATTCTTGTTCATCGCCTACGTCCACAATCATCAAGACGAAGGGCTTGCGGGAGCGTTCACTCCGCTTTCTCTCGAGGGCGATTATCCGATGGAATACTGGCTCGGGAATGACGTTCCTCGGCAATTTGTTTTACGCCATAGTCCGAAGAAATGGCCCCGGCACCTTCGCGACTTAAATTCACGGCATATCTCCTTCTTTTGACTTTGTGAGCTGCGAAATCTAAAGCGCGTCGGTGAACGTCGCGCATTTACGAGTCGGGTTGTGCGGGGGAATTTTTGAATTAGAACTGCTGGGATCGATTAACGCCTTAAACTACACTTGCAACGCGTCTAATTATCCGGTCGAGATCATCGGAAAAACGACGGCATTCGCGATTAGAAAAATTTGTTCTCCTCGGCCTACTTCGAGTGTGCGAGGTGTAATCCAGACGGGCTGCCGGCCGGCGTCGACTTCGGTTTCTCGTCAGTCGCCACATGGGCAGGGGAGTCCGATTTCGATTTGGAGGCGCCAATCTGATACCGTTCAACCTTGTAAAGCAGCGTACGGTAACTGACTCTCAGCAAACGCGCCGCGGCTCTGCGGTTTCCGCCAGTCTTTTCCAGGGTCACTGCAATTGCCTTTTTCTCGGCGTCTGACTTTATGCCTTCAATTAATGACTTCAGCGAAGTCGGGTCTTCCAGACTCGCTCGCCTCGCGCTGTGGGGTGGAACTTCTGCGGCTGATTGAGCCCAGGGCGCCGATGTGCGAGCAGAGTTACGAGAAGAAAACGGCTCGGCACAATTCAGCCTTGCCTCTCCGGCAACCAGGTAGCGCTTGACGAAGCCTTGCATCTCCGGCAGATTTCCCGGCCAGGAGTAATTGATGGACGCATCGAGGGTCTTCTGCGTGAATTCTCTCGCTGGAAGCCCATACCGCTTCGCGAATGAGTGCATGGTGTAGCGCAGAAGCGCTTCGATTTCGTCCTTCCGCTGCCGCAACGAAGGAACGTGAATCGTGAACGTTCTGAAAAGATAATAAAGATCCTCCTGCAAGCTCTTCTTGGCCACGGCCTGCGACAGATCGGCGCTGCTGGTCGCGACAATGCGCGACGGCACTTCCCCACCATCCGTGTGGCCAGCCTGCATGTCTTGGAGAACGCGTAGAAGCTTCCCCTGGATGGGCAGCGGCATCTCCGCAAGCTCTTCTAACAGGAGCGTTCCGGGATTTGCATTCTCCATCAGCCCCTGGCTCCCTTGGCTGTCATGCCGGACGGAACTTCTACCGAACAACTCCGCTTCCAGCATCTCTTTCGGCATCGCAGCGCAGTTGACCCTCGAAAACCGGAACCCGGAGTAAACCGATAGCTTGTGAATAAAACGGGCGACCGCTAGTTTCCCGCATCCTCGCTCCCCCAGAATGAGTACGGGAACGTTGGATTGGGCCAGCAGTTCGGCTTGGGCTCGGACTTGTTGCATCAGCGGCCCCACACTCAATAAGAAATCCTCTTCTGCGATGGGGGCAACATCGTGGTTGACGAGCTCCAATGCCGGATGCCTGTCGGCAGAATCCAAGACGCCGCGAATGGATTCTTCTAACTGATGCTCGCTCACCGGCCGGGTTAACACTTCCCTTGCACCCAGGCGAATGGCTTCTTCCTTCGTGTTGGCATCTTCCGCGAAGTAAATCACGATTGCTGGCAGATCCGGACGGGTGCGGCGCAGCCAGCCCAGTAGTTGCAAACCGTCTTTTTCAGAAGACGAAACGTCCAATACAACAAGATGCAGATCCGGCTCCGACTGCAGCCGGCACATCGCCTCCCAACTGTGTTCCACAGTTTCCATATGCCAGGGGTTTGTCTCCCTCACCGACCACGCCGAGCGCAGCAGCGCCAATTGGGAGCTGACGATTAGGAGGCGTGCAGAATTCAGGGTGCTGTCAGTCATGGATGGAACCACAACTCGGATCGGGAGGATAAGAGAAATCTGGTCGGAGAATGGTTACTAGACGGCTTCGATCTCGTATCCGTTTACGCGCACCGAAAGTGATCTCTGAATGGCGTCCACCGATATCACCAACGTGTTATCGCCATTGCGAGACACGAGAACTCCCTCGAGCCCGTCCAAGGATCCGCCTCGAACGCGCACTCGCTGTCCGATCTTTAGGAACGGGTGCGAGGTGCAGGGCAGTTCCGATTTGATCAGCGTACGGATGGCTTCGATCTGCTCGTCAGGAATAGGCGAACCTTCCCCTCTCGGCCCTACGAAGCTGAATACTCCCTCAACGCAGAGCACTCGGAGGCGGTCCAGTTTGCGGGGAATAAGCCTGGCGAAAAGATAGCAGCCGAAAAGTGGCAGTTCGACCTTCTTCTTGCGGTCACTCCAGCGGTGCACTTGGATCACCGTCGGCAGAAACGTGACAACTCCTTGCCTCTCCAGTCGCTCTTTGACAGCCTTCTCGTGGCGTGCCCGAGTGTACAAGGCATACCACTGCTCGGGCGGATTCGGCTGAGTCTCCTTCGACAGGTCGGTGAACGCTGACGACGGCAGAGATGGATACGGACTGGCCATAGCTTCGCCCTCTGAGTCACAAATCCGGTGACCCGCAAAGTGAGCGGCAGAACTACCAGTGAAAGCCTTGGGGGGAAGCTTTGCTTGGTTCGAGGGGGAGGAAACTTCTTTGGATAGACCGCGAGCGACTAAAACTTAACTCAGAAGTGCGATGCTCTGCAAGAGGTATCTTTTCTCTCCGGAACTTTGTCTCCTCTCATTCCTCTGATGGTTACGGACGTTCTTCTCCCTGCATAGGCCTTCCGTTGGTTGCCGTTCTTCTCTAATGGACTGGACGTGGCAATTCCACCGTCTCCGCTATCCGATTGAAACTCAACGGACCTCCTCAATTTCTATCCCCAGGAATCCGCATATGGCGAGATTAGAATCCCGCTCCCTGACTCCCAAACGCAGCGTCCGCCTCCCGCTCGACAGAAAAGCACGAGAGTGCCACACCCCCCCCACTAAAGTGCAATACGCCTCACAGTCCTTGCCGTCCGCCATGGATTGCGCTAGAGTAAGAGTTCCCTAGCTGAGGGCAGATCCCCTTAGCCATGTGAAGTTGCCCCAGGCTTAAAATGGGGCCGGGCCCTGTTGCCACTGGGTTTGGTTGCTTCCCCCCCATAGCCGCCACCAGTGGATAAAAAGATCCTGTCAAGGCCAATATCCAGCCTCCCCGGAATTCGGAGTACGTATGCACCCCACGCATCGAACAACGCCAAAAGTTCGTGCTCTCGTTGCTGACCGATCCCGTATTCACACGCAGCTGTTGTCAGAAATTCTGCAGCGTGATTCCGATTTCGAAGTGATCTGTTGGGATTGCGTTCGGTCCACTCTCATCCCCACCGCGCTTGCCCATGACATTCATGTGGTCGCAATCAGCTCCATGCTCGACGGCGGTTCCCAGGAAGCGGTAACTATCGTCCGCGAAATGCATGCGGCCAAGCCGGACACGAAGATCGTAGTTCTGCTGGACTCTCAAGATGACGCGCTGGTGCTGGATTTCCTGCGCGCCGGCGCCAGAGGAATCTTCCCGCAAGAAAGCTCCCTGGAGATGCTTCGAAAATGTTTGCATAGCGTTCACAAAGGGGAACTCTGGATTGACAGTCAAGGGGTCTCGGTCGTAATCAACGCCCTGGCGGCTCTACCCAACGTCTCAAAAACGTGGACAAAAGGAATGGAGACTTTATCGAAGCGTGAGCGCCAGGTCGTGGAATGGATGTTTCAGGGACTCTCAAACCGGGAGATCTCCGACCGGATGGCCCTCAGCCAGCACACGGTTAAGAACTACATTTTTCATATCTTCGAAAAAATGGGCGTGTCCAGCCGCGGCGAACTTCTGTTCCTCATCCTGAGCCAGAATAATGTGGAAGAAGGACGCATCGCGGCCCGCAACTTCAAAGCCGTCGGCCCCGTCGACGACCAAACGCTGTCCGCGTTGATTCGAGACGCGGAACAAGGGTTCCCCTATGCGCAATTAACCCTGGCAGAGGTTTACAACGAACGCCGCGAAGATCCACAAGACGCTCAACGCGCATATAAATGGTATTTGATCTTGACCGAACGTCTGGCCCAGGCTCAGTCCACCCTGGCGAGAACCATGTCGGCGAAAGAGCTTGAGGAAGGCCAACGTCAAGCCCGAACTTGGCTGGTAGAACAGAAACATGCATCGGTGTCGACGCGCGAGTCTTCAGCATCAAGACTGGCGTCCTTGAAGATCGCGCATACCGGCTAATCCGCCAAGTGGGCGTCGATCCTAGGGGACGCACACCTTAGCCAGTTTTGGGTGCGGCACCGAGTCACTGACTGTCCAAACATGACTGCCCAAAGAATTCGCCGCCCGCAGCTCGTGGGCTACGGGCGGCTTTGTGGTGACCATCGCTCTTGATTTCTACAGCACGCGCCTTAAGAACGTGGGAATCGCGAGAGTGGTCACCCCAAACTTTGTCGCACGCTGGGCGCATTCACTGCGCCCGACTTGCTGGTATAGCTGTGAGAATTCTCACCCCGCAAGTTCACGCACGTTATCCCACAAATATCCCCACGCGTCAACGAGATTCTTACTGCTCGCATCGAAGCAGGCGCGCCGCCGGGTCTGAGATGCAAAGTGTCGGTCCGCGACCGCCAGAGTCGCGCCTCCATCCAAACCTGTGAATTGACGGTTTTTGGACCGCCGAGAGGTGCAAAAAGACGCCACCCGTATCGCTCGGTCGCACGAGCGGGGTATGTACTTCAGGTATCTTTCGGCGGGTGATCCTGTTGTCCGATACTAGGCAGGATGAGTAATCCTCCCCTTGTTTACGACTTGCGCCCGCTCGCCAAGGGCCGCGTGACGGGCGGAGAAGTTTGCTCAAAGATAATTGCTTCCCTTCTCCTGCTGGGCGCGCTGTGGACTTTGACCGGTTGCGCGGGTCTCAGCACTGCTTCTTCGAATCAATCTCAGAGCGGCACGATTACTCTCACGAATCCGTCTCTAACTTTTGGCAGTGTGAAGGCGGGCAGCAGCAAGACGGTATCGACTACGGCGACCAATTCAGGCTCCGCCGCACTAACCATCAACAGCGTCGCCATCTCTACCAAGTACTTCAATCTGAGCTCACCCATCCTGCCGGTGACCATCGCTGCCGGCCAAAGCGTTCCCCTCAGCGTTGTCTTTACCCCGAACGCGGCTGGGACTTTCAATGGTTCAATCTCCATCTCCAGTACTGCCACAGATTCAGTAACCAGTCTCGCGCTGTCGGGCACGGGGACTACTAGCGCGACTACCTCCGGGCAACTGGCTCTCAATCCTGGGAGTGAGTCTTTTGGCAACGTGACCGTTGGATCCAGTCGATCATCCACGCTTACGCTGACCAACAGCGGAGGAACCAGCGTCGATGTCTCGCAGGTTTCCGTTAGTGGCGCGGGGTTTCAGATTAGCGGGATCACCGCGCCCCTGACGTTGAATGCTTCCCAGAGCATGACGTTCAGCGTAGCTTTCGCCCCGCAAGCATCTGGAAGCGTATCGGGCAGCGTCATCCTCACCTCGAACGGGTCTAACCCCACGCTGACGATTCCGTTATCCGGCACTGGCACAAGTACTGTAACAACGGCTCAACTCGGCGTTACTCCGACTACTCTAGGGTTGGGAAATGTGGTGGTTGGAACCAGCGGAACGGCGTCCGGAACTTTATCCGCCAGTGGTGGAAGCGTAACTGTCACCGGGGCCACCTCCAACAACTCCGTCTTTGTGATCGGCGGAATTTCCCTGCCCGTCACCATTCCTGCAGGCCAGAGTGTTCCGTTCACCGTTACCTTCAGCCCTCAGGTTTCCGGAACTGCCGGGGCTACGCTGACCTTCGCCAGTAACGCTCAACCCTCTTCGACAACGGAATCGTTGACCGGCAACGGGACGCCGGCGCCCACGCATTCGGTAAATTTGTCGTGGGCTGCCAGCCCTTCCGCAAACGTCGCCGGATACAACATCTATCGCGCCCCGTATGCAGCCTCTTGTGGAACATTCAAGAAACTCAACTCCCAGATAAACACGGGAACCCTCTATACCGACTCGACCGTGACCGATGGCGCCTCTTACTGCTACGCCGCCACGACTGTGAATTCCAGCAATAGCGAAAGCGGCTATTCGAACATCGTTTCGAATCTTCAAATTCCTGCTCCGTAATCCTCCAAAAATACCCCTGCGTCGGGAATACTCCGGAAAAGCGCCTCGCCTCCTTATTTGCCTTTTGTCGCTTCACTGACTTTTCCGGGAGGTTTAGAAACCTCTGGAATCTACCCGGAAATTACGGCAGGCGCGAGCATGAGGTATGAAGATTTCGATATTCTCCCTCATTCTGCTCTGGTTCGCTGCCGGTTCTCCCTCGCAAGCGTCAGTCGAAATTGCTACGACCAGTGTGCCCAACGGCACGGTAAACACCAAATACTCCGCGGTCATCTCCGCCACCAATGGCTGCCCTCCTTACGTGTGGAGTATCGTTGGAGCGCTTCCGGCCGGCATCACCAAGAAAGTATCGTCCTCCACGACTTCGCTGGATCTCTCGGGAACCCCGACCAGCGCAGGCTCCGATTCGTTCACGGTCTCAGTAAAGGGCTGCGGAGGACTTGTTTCCACAAGATCGTACAAGATCGTGATCCAGTCCACCGCCAACCACGTTGTCGACCTGCAATGGAAGTCTTCCACCTCGCGCGACATCACCGGCTACAACCTTTATCGCAGTCCGGATGAAGTGACGTGGAAAAGGTCGAACGTGAGTCTGATTGGCTCTACGTTTTTCAGTGATTCGAGCGTGGCCAATGGCAGCACATACTATTACGCGGCCACGACCGTGGACATCTACGGTCATGAAAGCAGCAGATCGTCCTCCATCAAAGTAGCGGTTCCTTGAGTTCTCCAGCGCCAAGCGAGCGGTCAAGGCCAGCTCCATCGCGCCGACGACAACTCGAAGGTTGTAGTCGGAAGGACAACTCAAAGGTTGTACTCCGGATGTGCGTCCACCCCGACCTTCCGTGACCTTTTCAGTCCGGCCATGTCACGAAAAAATTAAGACGTGCTTTCTGTCGTACCTTCTCCGTCCCGGAGCTTGGTAAGGGCGACGGAAACCACGACCAATCCCCCCGACCGTGTTCCTTGAACACGGGGAAAGAAGTTGCAAGATGAGTTGCCTCCTCAAGAGCAGGAGAAGCGCGACATGGACTACAGTCCTTGTCGCCCTCCTTGGGTTGTGTTCCATTGCCGCTTTTGGTCAATTAGCCGTCCCCACCTCCATCGTGAACTTTGGGAGTGTTCAGGTCGGGAGCATGAGTTCCGTCCCCATTCCGGTTAGCAATACCAGCAGATCAAGCCTGACCATCACCCAGGTCACTGTCAGCGGAAGCGAATTCAGTTTTGCTGGTCCGAACTTGCCGATCACCTTGGCCCCGCAACAGAGTGCAAATGTGTACGTCACGTTCTTTCCGCAGACGGCGGGTGCCGCGAGCGGCAGCGCGATCATCATGGACTCTGGCTTTTACGGCAGATGGGAGAAGCACCACACGGGGAGCCGGACGGTTTCGTTGTCGGGGACGGGAGTCTCGGGTGGTTATCTCACACCTTCCCCCGCCAGCCTGAATTTCGGCAGTATTCCTGTCGGCAGCAAGCAGACGCAATCCGTAACCGTGACCAACTCCGGTGGATCGAGCGTCGGAATTACGCAAGCTGCGGTAAGCGGGAACGGATTCACCATGAGCGGTTTCAGCCCACAGACCCTGGCTGTGGGACAAAGCATCACCTTGAGCGTCGGTTTCACTGCGACCTCCGCGGGCGCGGCCAATGGCATACTGAACCTTTCTTCCAATGCAACCGACTCCGGCCTTTCCGTAGCTCTGTCGGGGACGGGAGTCTCGGGCGGTTATCTCACACCGTCCCCCGCCAGCCTGAATTTCGGCAATATTCCTGTCGGCAGCAAGCAGACGCAATCCGTAACCGTGACCAACTCCGGCGGATCAAGCGTCGGAATTACGCAGGCTGCGGTGAGCGGGAACGGATTCACCATGAGCGGCTTCAGCCCGAAGACCCTGGCTGTGGGACAAAGCATCACCTTGAGCGTCGGTTTCACTGCGACCTCCGCAGGCGCGGCCAATGGCATACTGAACCTTTCTTCCAATGCAACCGACTCCAGCCTTTCCGTAGCTCTGTCCGGTGCAGGCGCAAGCCCGGGGCAGCTGACGGCGTCGCCCGTGTCTGTATCCTTCGGCACCGTCTCTGTGGGCACGAGTTCGAACCAGAGCGGTGTGCTCACCGCCACTGGTGCCAGCGTGACCGTGTCCTCCGCCTCCTCCAGTAATTCTCAGTTCACGATCGGCGGCATCAGTCTTCCCATGACCATCGCATCTGGACAGAGTGTGCCGTTTACCGTGACCTTTTCACCGCTGGTGAGCGGCACTGTGTCGGGAAGCTTATCCTTCGTCAGCAACGCTTCCACTTCAACCGTTGGTGAAACCGTAAGCGGAACCGGGCAAGCTCCGCAGTACAAAGTTTCGCTCTCCTGGAGCCCGAGTTCCTCCACAGTAACCGGCTATAACGTTTATCGCGGGACGACGTTCCGGCGGCCCGTACGCGAGAATCAATCCCTCCGTCGATACCGTGATGACGACATACGCGGATGGCACCGTTCAATCCGGCCAGACCTACTACTACGTCACAACGTCGGTTGCCTCGGGTGGGATGGAAAGCAAATATTCGAATGAGACGGCGGCACAGATCCCGTAAGGATCAGGGCAGCAGTCAATAGCGGTTAAGCTCGAGGGGTCGGCTAAACGCCGGGAACACTTGGACCCGTGGGTTGGCCGACCTCCTCACGCGACCCGGGCTTCGCTAGACGGGCGAAGCGTGCTTGTCCCTCAGGCGTGAGCTGCCATACTCCGGGGGCGATCGGCCTTGCCCGCATCGCGAGATTTAGACGTGCCTTCGGCGATTTTGAATTGTTCGACCAGGCTGCGCAGGCGGGCCGCCATCTCCGCCAGTTCGTTCGCCGCCTTCTGCGATTCCTGCGCGCTCGACGACGTGCCCTGCGCCGGCCTCCGCGACCCCGCAATATTCTGCGTGATCTCGCTCGATCCCTTCGCCGCATCCCCCACGTTCCTCGTCATCTCGTTCGTCGTCGCGCTCTGCTCTTCCACCGCCGTCGCGATCGTCCCCGATATATCGTTCACCTCGTTGATCACCGTGCTGATTGTCCCAATCGCTTCCACCGCTCCCTGCGTATCGGTCTGGATCGCCGTGATCTTCCGGCTGATGTCTTCCGTCGCCTTCGCCGTCTGCCGCGCCAGTTCCTTCACCTCATTGGCCACCACGGCAAATCCCTTGCCCGCGTCCCCGGCTCGAGCCGCTTCGATGGTGGCATTCAAGGCCAGCAGCTTGGTCTGCTGCTCGATCGAGGTGATCACCTTGATCACTTCCCCGATCTCGGCGCGTGGGGCAGAACCAATACCAAAGTACAATGGACGTTTGTCATCGAATTGGCGCATTGTTCTGTCATGGAGTCCCCTAAGGACGGGAGCGGGAACGGACGTTCTGCTTCTGTCCGTAGTTGATGATGATGAGTCGGTGCGGGAGTCGCTGCCCGACCTGCTAAGGGAGTTCGGCTTTGCGGCTCGCACTTTTTCCTCAGCGGAAGAGTTTCTCTCGTCCGGTTCTATCCATCAGACCAGCTGTTTGATCCTCGACATCGCTATGCCGGGCATGAGTGGACCGGAACTTCACCAGGAACTGAAGCGACGTGGCGCAAAGATCCCGATCATATTCATCACCGGTCAAAAAGATGAGACGGTTCGCGCTCGAGTGCTCGAGCAAGGCGCAGCGGGGTTTCTGCTCAAACCATTCAGTGACGCAGCTCTGCTTGCGGCCATCAAGACCGCACTGCAAGCCATCTGAGGCTCCGCCGGTGAACCTCTAGGGGGATACAATGAATGCGGCGCGCACCCTTTATGAAGTAGGGGCATCACCAATGTCGAGCGCTATTCCCATCGTGTTCATTGTTGACGATGACGTGTCCGTCCGCGAATCGCTGGAACTGTTGGTCCGGAATGAAAACTGGAAACCGGAGACCTTCGCGTCCGCACAAGAATTCCTCGACCACCCGAGAAAACTTGTCCCCAGCTGTGTTGTCCTTGACCTTTCACTTCCAGGCCTGAACGGCCTTGAACTGCAGAAGCGGCTTGCGCTTGAACATGTCGACATCCCGATCATCTTCATCACCGGCTATGGCGATGTTCCGAAGTCAGTACAGGCCATGAAAGCCGGCGCTCTCGAATTCTTAACGAAGCCCCTCAATCACGGCGCCTTGTTGAGCGCCATCCGAAACGCTCTCCAACGAAGCAGTCTAACCCTCGCTCAGAACGCGGAGACGCAGGAGCTTCGGGAGCGTTACGCCTCTCTTACTTCCCGAGAACGGCAGGTGATGGCGTTAGTCGTGTCCGGCCTGCTGAACAAGCAAGTCGGCGGTGAACTCGGCATTAGCGAGATTACGGTTAAAGCTCATCGAGGACAGGTCATGCAGAAGATGAAGGCGAACTCGCTCGCTGATCTAGTGAGGATGGCGGCCAAGCTCCGGCCCGCAAGCCAGGCGATTCACTTGTCGTGACGGCAACGTCGGCCTGTTTGAGTCAACTCGATACCTCGCACGGTTGGGTATTATGTCCTCCTAGGCACGCCGGTTAGGGGTTGCCGCACTGGCGTGATCCCGCGCAACGCTCTGGCGCCGAAGGAAAGCTGCAGCGGCATCGTAAGCCGGGCTGCGCCCGTCGCGGCCCCGCGAAGATCGACATTCCCGCGAATCCACTTGCGCGGAGTTTTGCTGTGGTCCCGCCACCCTGGTGTGAGCACAGTCACTGCACGGAGGATGACCGGAGCCGCCCGCTCCGCGGGTGGCTCCCAACCCTCCAAGCTTGGTTGTTTGATTTTTGCGGGCCAACCCGACCTGGCAGACACACCCTCGAAATCCATAAATTCCGCCGCTTCAGCAAGTTCCGAGCAAGCAATCAAGTAGCAGCTGAATCTAATGCTTACCGCCTGCCCTGACCAACCGCAGTTAGCCGAAAAAGCCGCAGGTTGCAGCGACCGCATACAAAAACGCACACACTCGAATCGCCTTTCAACCCCTCAAGACAAGAATTCTGCCTCACAAGAAGTTTGAGATACTGTCGCAACGGGCAAGTTCATTGGAGCACAGTCGCAACTCGATGACCAAGTAGACTGCCGTTCGTCACCTTTGCGGGAGTTCCCTCAGAAGGCGGATCTTCACAAGGTCGATAGCTGACAAATAGCAAACAGTCACGATTAGTACGGTCAACACCAATTGCGGACGGATCGCCTCCATTAGAATGCCGCACGTAGCCAACACGCTCACGACGGCAATATCGGCAGCTGAACTTAGGAGCAGCCATTTGCTGGGTCTCGACTTCCAAAAATGCTGGCGTTGGCGAACCAGATAAACCGTGCCCTGTCCGGTAAAGACTAGGGTCACGAAGACCAGGGTTTGCAACTGTGGCAGTGGCAATTGCAGCCAGTAGCGGCCTGCCAGAAAGATGCCGAAAGACAACACCAGAACCAGACTGCCGAGCACCAAAGCAGCGAGGACCAGCGAACGGATGTGCCAGCGATCCGGCTGCTGCGAATAGGACACGGTATCTGTGGCGATCGACATGGTCACGAAGTCATTGGTGAACAAGAGGAGAACGATGAGCAGAGGCGTAATGATGAAGCTCCTGGTGAGCATCACGCCCACACTCAGGAAAAAGGCGATCTCAACCGTCTTTATGATCTTGTTCAGAGTGTATGTCAGCATGCGCTGATAGATGCGGCGGCTGGTCTTGACCGCAGCGAGAATATCAGTAAGCCCGGGATTGGTAAGAACTAGACTGGCTGCTGCTTTCGCTACGTCCGTGGCATTTGCGACCCCGATTCCAACCTCTGCCTGCTTTAAGGCCGGAGCGTCGTTTACACCATCTCCCGTCATTCCCGTCACCATGCCGGCTTTCTGCAGCGCCCGGACTAAGTGGAACTTATCTTCTGGGTAGACCCCGGCGAAGACGTCGCATTGGAGCACCTCCTCTGCTGCCTCATTTTTCAAAGCTTTGGGTTCGACAGCACGACCGCCGATGCCGACGCGGCGGGCGACCGCACGCGCAGTAGACAAGCCGTCGCCGGTGATCATCATCACGCGCACTCCCAGATCGTGCAGGCTCTCGATGACTTTCTTCGAGTCTTCGCGCGGAGGATCTTCCAAAGCGAGCAATCCGACGAACTGCAGGTCGTCGCCGGGCCCGGCAGCGATCGCAAGCACGCGGCATCCTTGCTCAGCCAATCTTTCCACATTCGCCGAATAATCAGGGGCACTTCTAACCCTGCCGGCGACTGCGCTGGGCGCGCCCTTGATGGCGCGAAAGCTTCCATTGGCTTGGCTGAGGATTACCTCAGAGAGCTTGCTTGCGGGTTCGAATGGAATCAATTCAAGTCTTCTCCATCCTGCGGGATCAACACCCTGGGACTGGGCCGCTGTCAGAATGGCCAGATCGATCGGATCCTGACTGGCTTCATCGCTCGCCAACATGGCAAATCGCAGGAGATCGCTCTCCGCGTATGTTCCATAGGGTTGGAGAGCCGTAACTGCCAGCCGGTTTTGCGTAATCGTGCCAGTTTTGTCGCTGCACAGCACTTCCATGGCGGCGGCCTCCTCGATGGCAGAGAGACGTGTAACCAGCACGCCGTTGGCGGCGAGTTCCAGAGAACCAAGCGCTGTCGCCAGAGTGAAGGTGGCTGGCAGCGCTACGGGAACCGAAGCCACCAGCAAAATGAGAGCGAAGGACAGCATTTCCATCATCGGCAATTGTGCAAACCGGGAGTAGACCAGAAGGATGAGAACGAGAACGCCGTCCAGCATGACCAGGTATTTGACGATGGTGAAAATGATGGTCTGGAGATGACTCACGGTCTTAGCCGTTCGCACTAACTCCGCCGTCTTGCCGAAGTATGTCCGACCCCCTGTCGCGATCACCTCGCCGCTGCCTTCCCCGCGGACTACAACCGACCCGGCAAATGCCGTGCGATCGGATCCGGCTTCGGTAGGCAGAGATTCGCCGGTGAGTGCGGATTGATCGAGCAAGATATGCCCCTCTGCGAGTCGCACATCGGCCGGCATCAGGTCCCCCATGCGGACGTGCACAAAATCGCCGGGAACCAATTCCTCGGCCGCCACCGACTGCCACTGACCACCGCGCCTCACACGGGCTTTTACCGGCAGCCGCTTGCGAAGCAGGGCGAGTGCATTCTGAGCCCGGTTCTCCTGTACCAGGCCGAGGCCAGCGTTAAAGATAAGAAGAAGGCCGATGATGATGGCTTCGGGACGCTTGCCTAGAATGACTTCCAATACAATTGTGGCCTCAAGCATCCAAGGGACTGGCGCCCAGAACTTCTGAGCAATCGCAAGAAACAGATGGGACTTTTCCTCGCGAACAGAATTTGGGCCGTATTGTGCCAACCGCGCGCTGGCTTCCTCGCGGGTGAGACCGCGAGCCTGAAGGTCTCCGATCGGCTCCAAATTCTCAGTAGTCATTTTTTCCCGTCCACGCAGGGTTGGGAACACATTCGCAACGAATCCCTTAGACATTCCTTGGCAAACGCGTGATTTCAACCGAGCAGCGAGCATAGCGTGCGACGGCTTCGGATACGCTTCCCAAGACAAAACGAGCGACACCCTCGCGTCCATGTGAGCCCACGATAATCAAGTCAGATCCCCACTCGGTAGCACAATCGAGAATTATCGCTTTGGGGTCTCCCTCGCGCACGGATGTGCTCACCTCAAACCCCTCCGAACGCAGACGATCAGCGGCACTGGTCACCAGTCGGCGAGCTTTCGTGGTTTCACCCTCTATGATGGATTCGAGTTGACGCGCGCTGTACATTGGCTCCTCCCCGACTCTGGGAAAGGGAGTCGGCATAAAGTTGCTCCAATCCACCACGTGCAGCACGAACACTTGCGTATGATCCTGACGGACCTGCGAGATTACCGTTTGGATCGCCGCCTCGGCAAATTTCGAGTCGTCAATCGCTAGCAAAATCTTCATAGGTTGCTTCCTTCTGCTTAGGATGCTCGTTTAGACTCGTAGCGGCGCGAATCCGATGTCCCTGGTGGAAAAACCTGTAGATCAGAGCCACCAAGGCCACCGTCGTAAGGAGAAGGTACATCCGGTCTCGCTCCATTGCGAATTCCACGATGGACACAATCAAAACTGCCAGAAATAGCACTCGCTTCATTGCAACCTCCGACGAATCCATTCAGTGACTGTCTTTCGAGAGTGACCTGTCGCGACGCATCCCGCCGGTGGACAAAACTGTGCCAAACAATCCAAGTCAGACTAGGGGCCAGAACCGAAGCTCAGCAGAAGGGAGGAGGTCGATCAAAAGGACGCTGTTGCAGCAGGACGCTTGGGAAGCCATCGGGATGTGCTGCGGGAATATAGGAAGGATGGACGTGCAGAATCGTAACGGGCCGAATGGGAGCAACCCAAGACGTGGCATCCTGGTCCAAGTGCTGTCGCATCACTCCAGCAGAACCGGACCCTACAGTCCTGGAATGCACAATCTGCAGATGAAATGTACGCGTTCCAACGCTTACGGCCAGAACAGAAATGAGGAGGCCGAAAAGGAAAAAGTCGACTTGTGAAGAGCTTAGCAAAGAAATTGTGTCGAGTTTTTCACGTCGTTTTGCGGACTTGAGAAACCTCGCGCTACAATTCCATGTATCCGGAGAAAGCTACACTGTGAGCATCCCAAGTCGGATCCTGCGGCTAGGTGTTTCGCTTGGTGCCGTCGCGGGGATCGTTGCAGTGTGTGCTTCCATACGACATGTCCATGTTGCAACTGTAGTCCTCGCCCTGCTCCTCGCGATCTTGATCATAGCCAGTCAATGGGGTTTCAGCGAAGCCGCCGTAGCGACATGCCTGGGAGCGTTGCTTCTCGATTATTTCTTCCTTCCGCCACCAGGTTGGGGTATCAAATCCGCTGAACTCTCGCTGGTCTTCTTCACGTTTCTGACTGTTGCCCTTGTCACAAGCCATCTGGCGGCACGAGCAAAGCATCAGGCCCTTGAGGCGGCTGCACGCAGTCGCGAACTGGAGAAGCTGTACGCATTCGCACGGGACTTACCAATGGGTGTCGGCACCGACTCGATGGTCGCTCGGTTTCTGGAATGCCTGGTGCGCGCGTTCGAAACTACGGCGGCGGTCTTCTACGATCAACGCACGGGCAGGGTTATCCGTTCGGGATCGGAGGATTGTGCCATCCCGTTGGACCGACTCCGGGATACTCTTACTCACGCAGATCTATCACTTGACAAGCGAACTGGTACATTACTGATGCCCATCCGCTTGGGTGGTCAGGTAGTCGGGAGCCTGGGTACTTGCGGAGGCGGCATCTCGCAGGACACCTTCCGAGCAATCGTGGAGCGCATGGAGACCGACCTGGAAAAATCCCGTGCCTTGCAAAGGGTACGTGAGGCCGAGGCAGCCCGGAGAGGCCAGGAAATCAAGTCAGCGGTTCTCGATTCCCTGATCCATGAGGTTAAGACCCCTCTGAGCGTGATTAAGACCGCGGTGAGCTCTTTGCTGTCCAGAGATTTCGATGCCAGCAACAGACATGAGCTTCTTAGCATTATCAATGAAGAGGCCGATCGGCTGGACATTTCGATGAGCGAGGTGTTTTGGACCGCGAATGTGGAAGCGGGCATTCTAAAGCCGGAGAGGGTTCCACATGACGTTCGCCAGTTCATAGATTCCACTGTGGAATCGCTACGGTCTCGTCTCAGCGCTACGCCTTGTGAGCTTGCTATTCCGGATTCGCTGCCCAAGGCGGACTTCGATTTCCACATGATCAAGGGCGTGCTTAAAGAATTATTGAATAACGCGCTGAAGTATTCTCCCCCTGGCTCGCCGCTAGCCATTTCCGCTGAATTGGCGAACAACGAAATCGTTATCTCCTTGAAGGACTCGGGGCCTGGCATCCCAGGGGACGTGCAATCCCACATATTTGAAAAACACTATCGGGGCCCGGTGGCAGCTCCAGGTAAAGGTCTCGGATTGTCGATCGCGAAGACCATCGTCGAGGCGAACGGTGGACGCATTGGGGTCACGAGTCAGGCAGGTGCCGGTTCGGTATTCTATTTCTCACTACCTGTGTCGCGGCGGGATGTCGCATGAGCTTTCAGAGAATACTTGTGGTCGATGATCAACCTCAGATGCGGCGCGTACTGCGTGCCAGCCTGAATGCCCATGGGTACGACGTGGTCGAAGCAGATTCTGGTGAAGAAGCGTTACGCAAACTAGACGCTGAACTCTGTGACTTTGTCCTTCTCGACCTGAATCTGCCGGGTCTGGGTGGGATGGCCACGTGCCGCGCGATACGAACTGGTTCTGAGGTGCCTATCATCGTTGTGTCGATCAGGGCTTCTGAGCAGGACAAGGTCGCAGCGCTGGAAGCAGGAGCCGATGATTACATCACCAAGCCGTTTGGTGTGCATGAACTTTTGGCTCGCGTCCAGGCAGTAACGAGGAGGAAACCTGTAACAAAAAAACCATCCAGCGTGCTGGTCCTGGACGGCGTAACCATCGATTTTGAGACCCATCAGGTCACGGGTCGAGGCCGGAAGGAGCACCTGACTCCGAAAGAATTCGAGCTGCTGCGGTACCTGGTTTCCCATATTGGTCAAGTCATTCCGCACCGTCGCTTGCTCCAGGCAGTCTGGGGCCCAAACTACGGTCAAGAGGTTGAGTACCTTCGAGTTTTCATCAACCAGCTTCGAAGAAAAATCGAACTCGATGCCCGTGACCCCAAGTATCTTCTCACCGAGCCGTGGGTCGGTTACCGCTTCGTCGCTCCTCGAAACGACACCCGTTAAAGCAATCCTAAAACCGTTCCTTATGACTTCTTTATTTCTTGCTGCTAAAACTAGGCCTGTTTCTTGGGACAACGACCCGAGCAAGAACATTTATGGGACCTCAATGGTCTAACAGGCACCCGCAACCAATACTACGAAAGATACTTACTCCAGCAGCAGTTCAGAAAGTGCGACCGGAAAAGGCAACTTGACCGACCGAAGGCAACGACAGAGCGACGAGCTCAGCGAAGCGGAGGCGATCGAGCGGGCTAAGCAGGGCGCTGCAGAAGCTTTCGAAGCGCTCTATAACCTGCACAAACGGCGGGTATATTCCCTCTGCTGGCGCATGACCGCGAACACTGCGGAAGCGGAAGACCTCACTCAGGAAACATTTCTGCAATTATTCCGCAAGATTGGCACGTTTCGCGGAGAGTCAGCATTTTCCACGTGGTTGCATCGCATGGCGGTCAACGTCGTGCTGATGCATTTGCGAAAGAAGGCCCTGCCGGTGGTCTCGCTGGAAGAGACCACCGAGGGCGGAGAGGATGCTCCGAAGAAGGATTTAGGCGTCCAAGACGCGAACCTGGCCGGTTCGATCGACCGGCTGCAGCTGCAGAATGCGATTGACCGGTTAGCTCCGGGTTATCGAGCGATCTTTGTGCTACACGATGTGGAAGGCTACGAACACAATGAGATCGCAACCATGCTGGGCTGTTCGATCGGAAATAGCAAGTCGCAATTGCACAAGGCAAGAATGAAGTTGCGCGAGCTCCTCAAGATGAATAGAACGATTCGCGGTATTCCGCCAATTGGCCTACGCTTCAACCAATTCTTCCAGTACACACCCGCCAGTGCCAACCACTACAGGCAGACGCCGGTTAGATCACCGGAAATGGTGCAGACTCCCGACATTTCGTGCACGGAACAAAGAAGCAGGAGATAAATCAAGAAGGAGAATCCAGATGAAGAAAGTGGTGGTCTGGTTGCTGATGGCGGTTCCCGTCCTGGTTCTGATTTTTTTTGCCGCACTAAATCCGCCCAGGTTGTTGGCGGTTCCAAGCTATGCGCGGCAGACGGGCCTGCCCTGCAGTGGCTGCCACTACGCGCCTCCGGAACTGAATCCTGCCGGACGCAGATTCAAGCTGATGGGTTACGTAGATAAGGCGGATGACACCAAGACCATAAAGGCCGACGGAGGTAAAAAGCGTGCCGCGCTTGACCTTCTGTCTGCACTGCCCCTTTCCGTAATGCTTGAAACCTCATTTACCTCAACCAAGTCGCCGTTGCCGACGAGCCAGAACGGCAGTTTTGAGTTTCCTCAAGATGTGTCGCTCTTCCTTTCGGGCGCATGGACCAGCAACATCGGCAGCTTTTTGCAGGTGACTTACGACACGCAGGACGACCACTTCACCAGCGATAACACAGATATCCGCTACGCAAATAAGACGAAACTGGGCGGCAAGGAACTGGTATACGGCCTGGACCTGAACAACAATCCGACCGTCGAGGATCTGTGGAACAGCACGCCGGCATGGGGTTTCCCGTGGATCGCCAGCGATTTTGCACCGACCCCGGCCGCTTCTCCCATCATCGATGGCGGGTTGGCGCAGGACGTGGCAGGGTTCGGTGGCTATGCCATGTGGGACAACCATATTTACCTGGATGCAGCCGTCTATCGCTCGGAACACGTGGGCGGGCCGCAGCCGAATCCAGGAGATGGTTCTACCAACAACATTCGCGGGGTTGCACCATACTGGCGTCTCGCTTTTCAGGAATTGACCGGGAAGACTCAGTATGAGGTAGGCACCTATGGCATTCACGTGCGGCGCACCGCATTTACTGGTCCGGGACCCGAGGATGAGTACACCGACTTTGCTTTTGACACTCAGATCGATCGGACGCTGTTCCGGACGGATGTGCTTTCGTTTCGAGGCACATATATTCACGAGAACTCCGATTTATTGGCCAGCGGGTTCGGTTCAAACCACCTGAATACCTTTCTAGCCAATGCCGAATACCACCTCGGCAACAAATATACGGGCACATTCGGCGTGTTCAACACCGGCGGCACCGTCAATCCGGGGCTGTATGCGCCAAACCCGGTGACCGGCAGCGCCAATGGCGACCCGAGAGGCGCGGGATACATTGCCAACGTTTCGTTTTGGCCGTGGCAGAATCTGCAACTGGCCGCGCAATACACCGCATACACTCGCTTCAATGGCGGCACGACCAACTACGACGGTTCGGGTCGCAATGCCAGCGCGAACAACACAGTCTATCTGGATGCAAGAATTATTTTCTGACGCACAGGTGAGCCACGATGAATGACAAAAGCAAAGGAGAAAAATCAATGAGGGCCAATTTAGTCGTCTTGGCAGTACTAATAGCCGGGTTGTGCACGGCCGCGTGGGCGGGGGATATCGAGGGCAAAGTTACTGGGATGAAGGGCAAGTCGGTGGTCTACATCGACACCATTCAAGGGAAAACCTTTCCCGCTCCCAAAGAGCATCCCGTCATGGATCAAAAGGGGCTGATGTTTGTGCCCCACATCATGGTCGTGCAACAGGGAACAACGGTTGATTTTCTGAACAGCGACACGGTGCAGCACAACGTGTTCTGGACTGCGATCGGCAACGACAAGAAAGCCGGTCACAATCTCGGAACCTGGCCCAAGGGAGACAAGCGTTCCTTTACCTTCGATAAGGCAGGCGTCGTGCCGCTGCTCTGCAATGTGCATCCGGACATGTCGGGATACATCATCGTCAGCCCAACTCCCTATTTTGCTGAAACGGACGAGAACGGCAATTACAGGATAAAAGACGTTCCCGACGGCAGCTATACCGTCACCACCTGGCACGAGGGCGCGAAGAATCAATCGAAGCCGGTAACGGTCTCGGGCGGGGCCAAAGCAGATTTCACCGTGCGCAAGTAACGGTTCGGCCACGGCGGAGAGCGGCAGGCAAGTTCGCTCCCCATTTTTCCTCCCGACGTTTGCGGATGGATATTGGCAACGATTCGTCAGCCCGAGAGAAAGCATGCTAAAGCGATTCAAGAACAAGAAAGTCGATGCCGATTGGCTGCACACGAACTTTCCCTGCATGATGGCCTGCCCGGCCCACACCAATGCCGGGCGCTACGTCGGACTGATCGCGGAAGGCAGGTTTGAAGAAGCCTATCGGCTGGCGCGCGACCCGAATCCGCTGGCCAGCATCTGCGGACGGGTCTGCGCCCATCCCTGCGAAACGGCGTGCCGGCGCGGGGAGATTGACAAGCCCATCTCGATTCGTGCCTTGAAGCGCTTTCTCACAGAACGGTACGGCCCCGAGTCGAAGCATCCGATCAACATCAATGAAGGGCGGGGACAGAAGAAACTTCCATATAAAGTCGCGGTCGTCGGCGGGGGTCCCGTCGGACTGTCAGCCGCACACGATCTTGCGCTGATGGGTTATGCCGTCACCATCTTTGAAGCGGCGCCGGTCGCCGGCGGAATGCTCTATCTGGGAATTCCGGAGTACCGCTTGCCGCGCGACGTTGTCGAGGCGCAGGTGCGCGAAATCCTCGAGACTGGCGACATTACGCTCAAGCTCAATCAGGCCGCAGGACGCGATTTCTCGATTTCTGATCTGCGCCAACAGGGATTCGACGCGGTCCTGATCGCCGTCGGCGCCCATCGCAGCCGCGATCTCAACATACCCGGCGTCGATCTCGACGGCGTGCATAAGGGCATCGACTTCCTGCTCAACGTGAATCTCGGCTACAAGTTCACGATTGGGAAGAAAGTCATCGTGATCGGAGGGGGCAACGTCGCCATGGACGTCGCCCGCTCGGCCGCCCGCGAGGTCGTCCGGCAACATGCCGCGGGAGTCGAAGACGTTGAGCCTTCTCTGGAAAATGTCTCTGCGGTTGCGACTAAGGAAATGGTCGACATCTCGCTGTCGGCATTGCGCATGGGGGCTCGCGAAGTAAATCTGGTTTGCCTGGAACGCCGCAATGAAATGCCCGCTGCCCTCGAAGAAATCGAAGAAGCCGAAGAAGAGGGCATCATCATTCATCCCGGCTTCGGCCCCAAGCGAGTTATCGGCAAAGACGGCAGGGTTGCGGCACTGGAAACGCTGAAGACCAAGTGGGTTTTCGACCAGAACAAGCGCTTCAATCCCGCGTTCTACGACAACAGCGAAACCCAAATTGAGTGCGACACCATCATCATGGCGATCGGGCAGGCGCCGCGCCTAGATTTCTTCACGGCCGAAGATAAAGTCGAGATCTCGCCGCGAGGGCTGATTGCGGTTAATCCGCAGACACTGATGACTTCCGCTCCCGGTATTTTTGCCGGCGGCGACTGTGTGTTCGGGCCGCGACTGATCATCGACAGCGTCGGCGACGGCAAGCGCGCCGCTGTGGGCATTGACGAATACCTCCGCGGCGGAAAGCATCCTGAACCGATCATTGAAGTTGAGCTCCTCAAGCGGCAGGCCATGCCGCTCGGCTATCTCGATGTCAACCGCCAGCCGGTCCCCATGCTTCCGCTTGAGCGCCGCACCGGCGTCACCGAAGTCGAGATCGGCTATGACGCTGCCAGCGCCATGGCGGAAGCGCAGCGCTGCCTCCACTGCTGGGTCAACACCATTTTCGAAGGCGCGCCGGAGGACGGCAGCATGTGCATCCTGTGCGGCGGCTGTGTGGACGTGTGCCCCGAGAAATGCCTGGAGCTGGTTTCGCTCGACCGCATCGCGTTCGAGCCTGAGGCCGTGCAACACATCCGCGAGAACCAGGAATGCTTCGGCGTAGAGCTGGATGAAGTCGCCGCCGACGAACTCGGCATTGTCACAGGCTCGGCCATGCTGAAAGACGAAACCCGCTGCATTCGCTGCGGGCTGTGCGCGATGCGTTGTCCGGTGGGAACCATCACCATGGAATCGTACAACCTGCTTCCGACCGAGCCGACCGGATTGATCGCCGTCGCGTCGATCGGTGTGGGGCTGCAAAAGTAAGCAAGAGGCACTCATGGCAGAAGAAACGAAACCGGCCGACGAAGTTAGCCGCCGGCAGTTCTTTATGGGGCTTGGCTTGGGCTCGCTCAGCATCGCGGCCGCTGGTTCGGTGGCGTTTGCTTATCAGTATCTTGAGCCGAACGTCCTTTTCGAGCCGTCGCCAGTGGTTGACGCCGGCAAGCCGGACCGCTATCCGCTCGACTCCGTCACGCTGGATGCGAGCACAGGCATTTACATCATTCACTCGCAGGAAGGCTACTTCTCGCTGAGTGCTGTCTGCACCCATTTGGGTTGCTTGACGGCGTGGAAGCCGGAGTTGGAGATCATCGCCTGCCCGTGTCACGGCAGCAAGTTCTTCGCGTTTGAGCAAGGCAACCACAAGCCCGGAGACAAAATCGAAGGGCCCGCGCCCAAGCCGCTACCCTGGAAGCGCATCTGGCTGAATGATGACGGCGACCTTCTGGTGGACCGTTCGATCGACGTTCCGCCGCTGGCGCGCGATTCCTTTGTGAGGGTCTGACATGGCAAAAATCGGCATGACGAAAACCATGGACCAGTACTTCGACGAACTGCGCGCCACGCGCGTGTGGCGCTCGATCTTCCGCAGCGGCACCGGATCGAGCACCCTGAAGCGCGCGCTTGCCATTCAGCAGAACGTGTTCCTGCACCTGTTCTCTACCAAGGTGCGCATGCGCATGTTGAGTTTCAGCGCTACCTGGTATCTGGGGACGCTGACGCTCGGCACATTTCTGATTCTGGTCGCGACCGGCATTCCGCTGATGCTCTACTACCATCCATCCGTGCCGCAGGCCTACGCTGATACTAAGGATCTGCAATTCGTCGTTTCCTCCGGATTGTTCCTGCGCAACCTGCATCGCTGGTCGGCGCACGCCATGGTGTTTCTGGTGTTCGCGCACATGTTCAAAGTGTTCTATCGCGGCGCCTATCGGCCGCCGCGAGAGTTCAACTGGGTGATCGGCATAATCCTTCTGCTCATTACGTTGCTGCTCAGCTACACCGGTTACCTCCTGCCGTGGGACCAGTTGGCGTATTGGGCGATCACCGTGGGATCGAACATCGCCCGGGCAGTGCCGGTGATCGGCGATAAGATTCACTTTCTGCTGCTCGGCGGTCATGACGTCAACGCCAACGCCCTGCTGCGCTTCTACGTGTTGCACTGCATGATTCTGCCGCTGGCGGCGATGTTCTTCGTAGCAATTCATTTCTGGCGGATTCGCAAAGACGGCGGTCTCTACTCCCACGGCAGCGAACCTGCCGTGGTGCGAGCGCAAGCCGCGGATGTCCGAATTCCCACTCCAGCCGACGCGAAGGAGGCGCAATAGTCATGGCTGACTCCAAAGATCTCGTTGCCGGCGTCGATTCCAATGCGAAGAAATCTCCGCGTCGCATCGTTTTCATCACGCGCCGCACCTCGGCCCAGGTCAAGGCCGAGACAGAAGAACAAATCCAGACCTTCCCGGAGGTGCTGTTCCGCGCCGCGGTCGCGATCCAGGTGCTGGCAATTGTGCTGGTGTGGATCGCCCTGACGTTCAACGCCCCCTTGGAAGGCCTTGCCGATCCCTCGCACACTCCAAATCCGGCAAAGGCTCCATGGTACTTCCTCGGACTGCAGGAAATGCTGCACTATTTCCCGCCCGTGGTGGCGGGCGTGCTGGTGCCGGGATTGGTCGTGATGGCGTTGATCGTGATCCCGTATTTCAAGGTCAACATTGAGGCCGACGGACTATTCCTGAAAAATCGCCAACGGCGGTTGCGCATTTTCTACTTCGTCGCAATTCTGCTCTCGATTTTTCTTGGCTGGTGTCATGTCATCGTGGCGCTGATCCCGACCTTGATCATGGCCGGGCTGATGCTTCTCGCATCACAAAGTTCTCCGCAGAGTTCATCGGCCTTCCGCCGGTATTTGTCGGCGAGGCCGCTCTCATTTTGGGTGATGACCTGGTTCTTGTTCGAATTGGTTGTACTTACCGCCGTCGGCACGTTTTTCCGCGGACCGGGCTGGTCCTGGGTTTGGCCATGGCAGGTTTACTGATGACGATTCATATAAGAGTCCTAGGGATGCGACGCTTATGAAAGAAAAATTCACGTCGCTGTGGCAGAGGTTGTTCGGAGACAGCGTTCGCGCGTTCGGCGTCGTCAGCCTGATTTTCCTGGTGTCGCTGGCGATTGCTCCGGCCAAGAATTACTTCAGCGAGTGGCGGCACTACCAGCGCGGCTATCTGAATCTGATCCGCAATCGCAGCGAGGCAAACACCTTGCGCCGGCACTTCCAGGGAGGCATCCAGCAGATCTGGTTGCCGGACCTCGACGTGGTCGATCGCTGCACGAGTTGCCACGTTGGCTTGAAAGAAGCCAGTCTGAGCGATGTTTCGATCCAGCCGTTTCGCAGGCACCCGGTGATCCCTCACAAGCTCGATGAGTTCGGCTGCACCATCTGCCATCGCGGACAGGGCGCGGCCACGACGGTTTCCGAAGCGCACAGCAGCACCCTGGCGTGGGAGCAGCCGATTCTGCCGGTGAAGTATATCGAGTCTTCGTGCGGCCAGTGCCACCGCGGTCCGTTGCCCGGCACGCCTCAGCTGAATCAGGGACGCACCATGCTTTCCCGCTACGGCTGTGTGCATTGCCACGCGGTGAAGTTAGCCGACGGCACGACCATGAAAGCGACGGATGATCCGCCGTCGTTGTCGCACATTGCCGACAAGACGACGCGCGAATGGATTTATGCCTGGCTGAAAGATCCGCAAGCGTACGCCACAACGGCGACGATGCCGAATTTCAAGCTGAGCGACGACGAGGCACGCGATATGTCGGCGTTCCTGATCGCCAATAGCACGCCGGTTCCGGAAGACACGGCCACGATTTCGGCAAAACCATCATCCGACCCTACGGCAGGGCCAAGCCTCTACGGAGAGTCATTCTGCGCCTCGTGCCACTCCGTGCAGAATGCCGCGGGAAATATTGTGGGTGGCGATGTGGGGCCGGAGCTGACCCGGATCGGCAGCAAGGTCAAGCCGGACTGGTTGCAGGGCTGGCTGCGGAATCCGCGCCAATACGATCCGATCACGGCGATGCCGCACTACCGCTTCAATGATTCCCAGATCGTGACGCTCGCGGCATTCCTTGAGACGAAAACCGATTCCGACCTGCTGGCCAACGTTCATCTCGAACCGGCAACCCCGGCTCAGATTGCCCAGGGCAAGCGCCTGGTCTCCGATTACGGCTGCGCATCGTGCCATGAAATCGCGGGCATCAAGAATCCTGAGAATTTCGCGCCCGAACTCAGCCGCATCGGCAGCAAGCCGATCACGCAGCTGATATTCCTGCCGGGAATGCCGCACACCCTGCCGGATTACATCGCGGGCAAGATCCGAGAGCCGCGCGCCTTTACGCCGGGGCTGAAGATGCCACAATACACATTCACCCCGGCACAGATTGACGCGCTGACGACGGCGCTGCTGGCGCTGAACGATCGCTCGGCCACGCTGCCGCCGTCACTGACCGTGGCAGCTGTGCGTGAGTCCGACTACCAGCCCGCCGGTAAAGCCGGAAAACTGATGACCGATCTAGCCTGCCTCAGTTGCCACCGCATCAACGGGCGCGGCGGAGACATGGCTCCTGACCTTACCTGGGAAGGCAGTTCGGTGCAGCGTGACTGGCTGGTGCAGTTTCTGAAGAATCCGGGGACTCTGCGCCCTGCGCTGATTCGCCGCATGCCGCGCTTTAATTTGACCGACGCGGAGGCGAACGAACTCACCGACTACATCATGACCGTCTATCAGAGCCCGGCGATTGATCGTGACTCCATGCCGCTCAGCGGATATTCGCAAGGCCAGATCGAACTAGGGAAGCAGCTTTTCTACGGTAAGTACGCCTGCCAGGGCTGCCACATCCTCGACGTGAACAACGACAAGGGCTACATTGGCCCGACTTTGACACACGTCGGTTCCCGTCTGACTGCGGCCTGGATCTACCAATGGATGAAAAATCCCCAAGCGCTGCGTCCGGGTACGGTGGAACCGAATCGTGCCATGAGCAATGAAAATGCGCGAGCGCTGACCGCGTTCCTGATCTCCCAAAAAGGCGGAGCCAAACGGGAGGCTACCAAGAAATGACCCGCTACATGATGGTCCTGATGCTGACCGCTTCCCTGCTGGCCACTTCCTGTTTACGCAAGAACGAGTCTACGTCGGCGCTTAAGCGCACCGCTTTCGGCGCCGCCCTGGTCGAATCCAGCGGGGTAAAGCAGATCGGCCAGACCGGAAGCCCGTTGCCGCAGCCGGTCGTGGTGCAAGTCAACGACGATCAAGGAAACGGCGTGGCGGGAGCGCTGGTGGAGTTTACCGCCGCCCGCGGAGTGACGTTCGATCCGCCCAGCGGCCTGACCGATTCCGGCGGCCAGCTCACGACCAATGTCTCTCTCGGAGGCATGGCCGGACGCTACCAGATTGCGGCTTCCACTTTTGACAAATCGCACAAAACAATCGAGCTCAAACTCATCGAGATCGCGCTTGATTATCAACAGGCTCTCGGACGGCGTCTTGCGGATCAGTACTGCCAACGCTGTCACGATTCCGAGTCCACGGCGGAACGCGTCTCGAATTACGACAACTTGGATGTGAAGCCGCACGCATTCACCGACGGCGATACTCTAAATCAGGTCAGCGATGCCGATCTCACCGCCATCATCACGCACGGCGGGCCGGCGCTCAACAAGTCCGCGCTCATGCCGCCATGGGGAAACACGCTCAGCAAGCCGGACATCGAGGCGCTGATATCCTATATCCGTGCTGTCTCCGATCCCCCATCTCGCGAAGCTGGGCCGGTCTATGCGAAGAACTAGTGGCCTGTCGCAGTGAATTCGTTACTGAGGACGCGGCAGGGCGATGCTGTTGATACCGAATCCCGCTGTCGAGCGAGCAAAGGTTCGCTTCGGCGACTGTACGAACGGATTGGTAATGATTGCTCCGCGACAGGCCACTAAGTGCACTCCTGCGGTGCTCTGTGCGCGATTGGTTCGCTCGAACGGGCACAGGTTCTTCCGGCCAACGAAATCAAAGATCCCGAATTGTGCGCCCTCGAAGATCCCCACATGGACGATCTGAAACAACTGGGCTCGGCTCTCTCAACACTAAGCGGGGGGCCCCTTAGACGGGTTAGCTTTCATTGACTTGCTCTGGGATCCCGCATACCATGGCGTCGCGCCATGCTCGGCCAAACTATCTCACACTACCGCATTGTCGAAAAACTCGGTGGCGGCGGCATGGGTGTGGTGTATAAGGCCGAAGACACGCGCCTGCACCGGTTTGTCGCCCTTAAGTTCCTGCCCGATGACGTTGCCAAAGACCCTCAAGCCTTGCTACGCTTCCGTCGCGAAGCACAGGCTGCCTCGGCCCTGAATCACCCCCACATCTGTACTATCTATGACATCGGTGAGGAAGGTACCCAAGCCTTCATCGCCATGGAGTTTCTGGATGGTGTGACGCTCAAGCACAAAGTCGAAAGCCGGCCGCTCAAGACTGAGGAGTTCTTGGACCTGAGCCTACAGCTTGCCGATGCACTCGATGCAGCCCACACCCGCGGCATTGTGCACCGCGACATCAAGCCAGCCAATATCTTCGTTACCAGCCGGGGACAGGCGAAGATCCTCGACTTCGGACTAGCGAAACTGAACGCCAGCCGCAATCTTCCGGCTTCGATGGACGGCTCCACGATTGCAGATATCAAGGAAGAGCAACTCACCAGTCCGGGCAGCACCGTAGGCACCGTTGCCTACATGTCCCCCGAACAGGCGCGAGGGGAAGAGCTCGATGCCCGTACTGATCTGTTCTCATTCGGCGCCGTCATGTATGAGATGTGTACCGGAAAAGTGGCGTTTGGCGGCAGCACTTCCGCCGTCATCTTCGAAGCCATTCTCAATCGCGTTCCTACGCCGCCGCCGCAGCTCAATCCTGGCTTGCCCTCCGATCTCAACCGCATCGTTGGCCGTGCGCTGGAAAAAGATCGTGAGTTGCGCTATCAGACGGCTTCTGAAATACGCGCCGAATTAAAAAGATTGAAGCGCGACCTGGACTCAAGCCGGAGTGTCGCAGCGCAAGGTACGGTATCCGTAGCACAGGCGGCCGGAACTCTGGCTCCGGCAACCGTGGCCAGAAAAGGATATTCCCTCGGATTAACAGGATTGATCACCTTTGTGGCCCTCTTTCTCGGAGTGGGAGCAGGATGGTTTCTCCGTGGCACTTGGACGCCGGCGTCCCAGCCTTCATACCATCAACTCACCTTTCGCCGAGGGACCATTCGGTCGGCGCACTTCACACCCAACGGACAGTCGGTCGTCTACGGAGCTTCCTGGGAAGGATCTCCCATCGATCTGTTCATTACCAGTCCGGAGAGTCCGCAGTCGCGTTCCCTCAATCTTGTGGGAGCCGCGCTGTTGGCAATCTCCTCCTCTGGAGAAATGGCAGTATCGATGGATAGCCGCCCTTCCGGGGTCTATGCCCAGGTGGGCACGCTGGCCAGAGTGCCGCTCAACGGCGGATCTCCTCGTCCCGTGTTAGAGAACGTGCAGTGGGCGGACTGGTCTCCTGATGGAAATGACCTGGCTATCGTGCGCGATGTCGATGGTCGAAACCAACTTGAGTTTCCCATCGGGAAAGTGCTGTACCAGACCTCCGGCTGGATCAGCCATCCTCGAGTTTCAAGAAAGGGCGATCAGGTGGCGTTTCTGGACCATCCTTTGCCCGGCGATGACGCGGGTTCAGTCAAGATTGTGGACCTGGGCGGACACGTCAAGACTCTGGCGGCAGGATTTCAAACCGCACAGGGATTAGCCTGGTCTGCCGATGGCAAGGAAATATGGTTTACCGCCGCCGCCCTCGGGCTCAAACGTTCCATCTACGCGGTCACGCTTGGCGGCCGCGAGCGCCTCATCGCGCGAGTTCCGGGGACGCTGATGCTGCAGGATATTTGGCAGGATGGTCGCGTACTCCTCGCCAAGGACGCGTGGCGGCGAGAATTAATCGGCCTGGTTGCCGGCGAGAATAAAGAGCGCGATATGTCGTGGCTCGACTACTCTTACCCCTCCGACCTGTCGCGCGATGGCAAAGACTTGCTCTTCACCGAGGCGGGAGAAGGCGGAGGCCCGAACTATTCTGTTTATCAACGAACGATCGGTGAGGCGTCGGCTGTCCGGTTAGGCGATGGCATGGCGCTCAGTGTGTCTCCTGATGGCAAGTGGGTGATTGTCAGTACTATCTCCGCGCCGGCCCAGCTCTTTCTTCTCCCAACTGGGCCGGGCGAGGCCAAGCCTCTGACCCATGACTCGATCAACCACAGCCGGGCGAAGTGGCTTCCTGATGGCCGGCGCTTTGTGTTCTCCGGCAAGGAACCAGGTCACGGCGCCCGCATTTACCGCCAGGATTCGCCCGAGGCAAAACCAGTACCAATCTCGCCAGAGGGAATCGATCCTCTTGCTTTGGTTCTATCCCCGGATGGTCAGCAGGTGGTCGGCATCGGGCCCGACGAAAAAGCCTATTTTTTTTCGGTCGCCGGTGGGGAACCTCGCGCCGTTCCCGGGATTGATGCAGGAGAGCAACCGATTCAATGGAGTGATGACGCGAAAGCAATCTATTTCTACAAGCCGGGAGACATGCCCGCCAAAGTTTATCGGCTCGATTTGGCGACCGGCCACAAGACTCTGTGGAAGGAGCTGATGCCCTCCGATTCAGCCGGCGTAAGCCGTATTGGTCCTATCCTCCTCACGCCGGATGGCAAGTCGTGCTTGTACGGCTATCACCGAATTCTTTCAGACCTCTATCTAGTGGAAGGACTCAAGTAAGCAATTCCCTTCTGAGTTTTCAAGACCAGGGCAACAGCCAAAGCGGTCTGCCGGAAGTCCCAATAGCCGGAATAAGAGGAATCCTGGTCGTCGATGCGAACTGTCGACATTGCCTCACGCCATCACTTTTGAGCTGGGTTGGGCTGGGATAGAGGACCGGCTTGCCGGCGATGGGAGTGGGGCGCTGAGACCTGGGATCCGGCGGGAACGAAATAAGCATCGTTGAAGACTACGTTTCCCTGAAAAGCTTTCATGCTGTCGCGATAGCGCTGGTTCGCCATCAGGCTACGGATTTCCGCTTTCGCATTTTCGAAGGATACGGTGTCCTTGCCGAGCATTTTGTAAATGAAGTGAGCGCCCTCGGGATCGGAAAAGACTTCGGAAACCTGCCCAGGCTCCAGGTCCATGACTGCCTCATGCTGCGGAGGCAGCATGGCGCGGCGTACCTTTTCCATCTTCGAAGTGGAGTTTATGTCTGTAATTCCAGCCGCAGAGTAGGCTTCGAGTTGCAGCTTGTCGGGATCTTCACCCTTGGCGGCGCGGGCACGGAGATCGGCTGCGAGTTGGGTCATGGCTGCTTCATTCGTCCGCTCTGGCGCATCCGGCGGGGCTTGTGCAGAAGGTTGAGCAGTCGATGGTTCGGCGGACGCGGAGTCCGCGGCTTCCGACGCATTGTTTGCGGGTGCCACTCGCTTGCTGCGGGAGACAAAAATTCGCGAGAGAGTAGCTTGCTCGAAGGCTGGCTGGTTCTGGTGGTAATAATCCTTGAGATCGGCTTCGGAAATGTTGTTGGCGTCCTCCTGCAGCGCGTGGCTCAGATCTTGCGATAAAAGCTGCATGCGTGCGTAGCGCATCTCTTCTTCGAAGGCAGGAGTTTTATCGAGGCCGCACTTTTCGGCAGCGGCAGCCATTTTCATCATTCGCGCGTAAGCATTTGCGACTTTCAGGCGAAGTTCGAGGGGCATCCCTGGTTGCAGCGCTTCAGTAAGTTTTTCAAACTGCGCCCGGGTGATGACTGTTTTGCATGGGCGATCGTGGGGAAGGCTGTCGGCGCAGAATCCATCGAGGGTAATGACCGGCTCGTCGGGCCCAACCTGTACTTCAGAAGGCTTGTCAGTCGCCGGAATATTTTTTGGCGAGTTAGCGGGGAGAGATGGTTGAGCCGCCTGTCCCCAAGCCACGCTAGCCAGCAGGAGACATAGAAACGGGCACGCACCTCGGGCGCGTGCCCTATTGAACCTACTGCTCATAAGCTCCCATGTTGATTTGACCGTTGGAATTGACGCGCGGATTGCCGTTGAAGTCCACCGTGCCAAAATCCGACGATCCCAGGCTGGCATTCCCCGTGTTCTCGGCTGGGGAACTCGTCGGGATATCAAAATTCGGCGTCGGAGAGCAGGTGGTGATCGGGGTCGGCGGTCCACTCTCAACCGTCGAGGTGCACGTGGGTACCGTGAGGTAGGCGGGATTCGCGAATACGGAATTCTTGTCCTGTCCCGTGGCCGACTGGTAGGACGCAAACGACGTATAGGTTTTCCCGTTCAACTCAAACGTCTTCGTCGAACTGGTGGTGTAGTAATCGTTGTAGTTGGCGGTCACGCTGCTGCCCGTGGTAAAGCCGTGGACGAACAGTCCCTGGGCGCCGGCGTAGACGATATTGTTCTCGAAGATAATTCCGGTGGCGCGGTACTGGATCTGGAATTCTCCGCTGCCGGTTTTCTGCGTGTCGTTATCGTAGAGGCTATTGTTTACGATTGTGATGTTGGTGCTTCCCCCCGTTCCGGATTTGGCGTAACCGCCCACGGAAACGCCGCACGAGTTCGCCGCGTAGGAAAGGTTGTTGCGGATGATGACGTTGCTGGAGACCTGGCCCGAGATTTCACTTGCGGCCTCGATGTTCAGATCGTTGCCGTAAAGCGTATTGCGCTCGAACGTCACCTCGCTGCAGCCATCGCAGTAAAGGCCGTCCTCGTCGTACTGATTGCCTTCCCCGGGATCAGCTTTAGCGCTGTTGTTGTAGATCAGATTGCCGTACACGTCGCCGTTCTTTGCCTGGTCGTATCCGGTGGGGCCGACCCCTTCGAAACCGATGGCATCCATGCCGATGTTGTCATTGTTATAGATCGTGTTGTTGGAGACCACAAAGTTCTGGACGTTGCCGTTGAAGGTGGTCGTCTCGCTCTCGCCGGTGAGGCATCCGGTGACGGTATTGCCGCTGACGGTCAGGCTGAGGGGAGTGGCGCTGATACCGAACACGCCGATTCCATAGGCATTGCCTTTTTTCCCCGCGGTGGTTTGAATGTTCTTCACCGTGTTATTCAGGATGTTAATCCCAGTACCGCTGCCCACGACCAGGATTCCCAGCGGCACTTCCGCCGTGCTCGCGGTCTTGTAATTTTGGATGGTGAATCCTTCGATGGTCAAATAATTCAGGCCACCCGATGCTCCAATGTTGAACAGGCCCTGCGTGTTGGTGCCGATGAATCCGTTGCTGGTTGCGAAGCTGGGGGAATTGCAGCAGGAGACGCCGGTGCCGTCGACGATCGCGACGCCCTGTCCGTTGAAAACGATGGGGGCCGCAGCCGTTCCTGAGTTGGCGAAAGTTACGCTTTCGTTGTAGGTTCCCGCTTCCACATAGACGGTCGCGCCGGCCTGCGCGACGGAAGCGGCGTGCCCGATCGTGAGCCACGGGGCGCTGGCGCTGCCGCTATTGGAATCGCTGCCGGTTTTGGCAACGTAGTATTGGGCTTCGGCGTAATAAGAGAGCGCGAAGCAACTGGATAAGAGGATGACCAAGGCACGAATCAGTTCGTGCTTCCGCATGGATCTGGTAGTGCCGTGTAAGCCGCCGATCATCGTAATGCCTCCTTAGAGCGTAGTGGACGCGATTTTGAATCGTGGCCTTACCTAACGGTTGATTTTGGGATGCTCCATTCTCCTTGCTTCCTCGATCCGGCATCGGTCCCCGGTGGAATGCTGCGAATGAAGCAGGAAAGCGCGGCGAGCGCGAGCAAAGCGTAGGCGGTTTACGGCTTATTGTCAATACTTATGATTTATTGCGATTTTCGGCTATCTGTTGTTTCGATTAATTGCTATCGCATCCCCGAGACAAGGCTTGGGGCTGCCGCAAAGTGAAGGGAGTGGGTCTCCAGGCGGTCGGCGTTACGGATAATTATCTCGACGCTGTCGAGTTTTGATTCCTACTCCAGACTTGAGATAGCCATCTCCTGGAATGCGCGCTCCGGTCGCTCGGAACATTCCCCCTCGCACGCCACCATGAAGACGGTGATCATGTCGCGAGATGGGATGATCCATTCCTGGGTTCCGAACGCGCCTCCATGACCGAAAGTTCCGAGCGGAAGTAAGCCCCAAACTCCAGTTGGCTTGCTGATGATTTCCCAAGCCAGCCCATAGTCGGCTCCGGGATACCAGCCAGCCGCCATGCCTGAGGTTTGCACTTCCCGCATGGCTTCGATGGTTGCGGGAGAAAGAAAACGAATGCCTTTCCAGGTTCCGTGATTCAGGATCATTTGGCAGAAATGCGAGATGTCCTCCGCGGTGGAGAACAGGCCGTATTCCGGTCCCGGATACTTCGCGCCTTTGCGGAAGGCGCCCGGATCGCCGCCCAGGATCTGAGATCCGGCGCGAATCATTTTGCTGTCTTTGGGCGAATAGACGATTGCAATTCGATCCAATTTGTCGGCAGGCGGATAGAAGAACGTATCCTTCATTTGCAGCGGCTGCAGGAGCCGGCTTTGAATGAAGCTTTCATAGGATTGACCGGAAACAACTTCAATGATGCGGCCGAGGGTAGCGAATCCGGTATTGCTGTAGAGCCATTTCGTGCCGGGCTCGAATTCGAGCGGCTCCTTCGCAAATGAGGCCACGGCTTCCGCCAGCGTGTGATCCATCTTCCAGTGAATGTCCTTCATGTCGCCCTGCGGCATTTGGCGCATTCCGGATGTGTGCGAAAGGAGGTCGCCGATACGGATCGGGCGGGAGGGCTTCTTCAGCCATCCGTTGGCATTGACCATCTGGTCGCGAAACTCGGGCAGGTAGGTTTGAACTTCGTCGTACAGACTGATCTTGCCTTCCTCGCACAGCATCATGATTCCGATGGCGGTAATGGGCTTGGTCATGGACATGATCTGAAAGATCGAATCCTCGCGCATGGGACGCTTGTCTTCGATGTTCTGCATTCCGACCGCTGTCTTTTGCACGACATTGCCGCCTCGCAAGACCATCGTCACGATGCCGGCGGCTTCTCCGGCATTTACGTACTCCTGCATTCTTTGCTGAATTCTGCCGAGTCGCTGCGGGTCGAAGCCGGCCTCAGGCTTGTCGTCCGCGGTTGCCGCCGGGAGCGCAAGGAGTACAGACGCGAGGCCGACAGATAACGCCCGCCGCAGATTCGAACGGCGAAGAATCACCGACTTCAGGAACAAGGGCTGACACGGTTCCATGTTCAGCCCTTTCGGATCCATGACCGTCGGATCTCGAACGAGAATACTCATACTCCCTTTTTCCAGTCTGGATCGCTGCCCTTTTTCAGACGAATAGTCAGGGAACCGTCGGGATTGGTTCGCTCGTAGCATGCCCAGCGGACGGGCCTTCGCACGCCCTTGACCTCAATTTCAGCCCGCAGATTGATCTGCTGACCATCCATGTCCTTGGGGAGGATGATAGAGGCCTGGCGCAATTTGCCGGCGAACGGTTGGCCGGCATCGAGATTGCCTCCTACTTTGACGCGGCCGTCGGGAGTCTCGGCGTACACACCCAGAATTCCCGGCACACCGGCGACGCCATCGTTGACGATGCCCAGAATCAGTTCCATCGTGTCATAGCGTCTTCTCTGCCAAATGATGGACGGACGGACACGGTACCCGAGCCGTTGCTCCATAGCGCGAAGCGAATCGGGATACTTCTCGTAGTAGCGCCGGATGTTATCGGCTTCGGTCCAGAGACCAAAATAGTTTGTTCCGATATCAAGAGCATGAAAGCTCGCGCTCTCGCGATAGGGGCGATCAATCGGGCCGCCGACGCGGTGAGGATAATCGTCGGTCGGCACGGCTTCGTCGTCCGGTCCAACAAAGGTGAGCATCGAGTCGGACAACTTGCTCAGACAGGCTTTCTCCTCGGCAGCGAACTCGGGGAGCACATAGTGGCGGTTTTCGCCATCTTCCATGACGATGGCGACCCAGGGTGGACGATGACCGAGTTCTTCGATCTGGATGGGTTCATCCATGATCAGACTGTCGGAGCGCAGCCAACATCCGGCACGAACCGCCATATCCTGCACCTGCCGGTTGCCCACATTGCTGATGTCGGGCTCAGTGTTGACCGCCAGAGGAGTCTTCTTCCAGGCATCGATCTGAAGCTGGGTCATGTGAACAAAGGTCTTTTCAGCGGTCAAGTAGTCGGGAAACGGATTGGGTAGATCGTTGGTGTGGCCTTCTCCCCAGAATCCGTACATCATCAAGTCCATGTATTCCAACTGCGGATTACCCTCGAACTTCGCGGCGAGCAATTCATTCAACTCGGTAAAGGCTTTTTGAAATTCAGGGGAGTCATAGCGCGGCTCGTAGAAATCAAAGCCGGTATGGTGCTCCTTCGATTTGTGGCCGATATTGACGATCGGAACTTTGCCTTGGAGGAAGTCCGGCATCGAGAGTTTCTTGGGCTGGATATTTGGACTGGAAAGTTGGATTCGGAAGGCGACGCCTAGATTATGGCGCTTGGCGGCATCGAATGTTGCTTCCCAAACCGGAGAGAGTTGCAGCTTTCCGGGACTGGTCTGTACATCTCGCCAGTCGCAGCGGATGTACAAAACGTCGACGAATGGTTGAGACGCCATTTTTTCCACGCCTTGTTCCAGCGTCTCCTTGCCACACTGCACGGTGAGAGCCGGACCGTTTTCTTCCCAGGTGTAGCCGACCAGGCCCGTGCCGAAATTTCGGATGTGATTGCGAGACGGCTGCGTGGCGAAAATCGTGAACCAGCCTTCATCCTGGGCGATGCCAAAAGGGCCCTGGTCAAGGCGGTTGGTTACGGTTGGGCAGCCGAAGTTATAGCCCTCCCAGAGATGGTCAGGGACATCCGCCAGCATTCGACGAGAGGCAAAGCTGCCCGCCCCTGCCAGGACTGCACTTGTCTTCAAGAAGTCACGCCTGCGCATAATTGCACCTCCTCAGGTTCAGATGGTGGTGTGGCTAAATCCCACGATGAAGGTTGGGACGCAGAGTGAGTGAGCCATCATGGTTCAGCTTCTGGTGACAGGCCCAGCGCACCGGATAACGCATGCCCTTCACCTCGATCTCCGCTTTGAGCTTCAATCCTTCCCATTTGGTTCCTTTGGGCAGCACAAATTGCGCCTGGCGGATTTTTCCGGGCAATGGATACCCCGGATCCAAGCAGCCGCTCTTCAGCGCTCTTCCATCCTGACTCTCAACGGTGACGCGCAGCACGCCAGGAACGCCGGCGACGCCATCGTTGGCGAAGCCGATAATCAGCCCGGCGTAACCCTCGTCTTCATAGCTCCAGATGAATGACGGCCTGACGTTGTAGCCAATGCGGCGATTGATCCGGTCAAACGCTGCTGGATAAGCTTGGTAATAGCTCATCAGATTCTTCGCGCTGATCTGATGGAAGTTCCACAGCGACCAGTAATTCGCCCCGATATCCATCACATGGGCAATCATGTTTTCCGCCGGCGAGATTCCCTCCTGCACGGCCGCCGCGTCGGGAGGCTTTCCCGGGAGCCCCTGCTCCAGCAACGCAGCGATCCACGGCGGGCGATTGCTGAGCGCCTCAATTTGCTCGTTTTCAATGAAGATGGTGTCGCTGCGAATCCAGTTGTTGCTGCGCACCGTGCGGTCAAGAAGTTCCGAATTGCCAACCCGGCTGTAGTCTGGCTGTGTATTGGTCAATAAAGGAGTCTTCGTGAAGTGCTCTAACTGAACTTCGAGCATATGGATCCAGGTACGCTCGGCTGTCTGATAATCAGGAAAGGGATTGTTGGCGAAGGGCCAGGTGTGACCTTCGCCCCAGAAGCCGTACATGAAGGTATCGATGAACTCGACCTGAGGATTTCCGTTGAATTCGGCTGCTAACGCTACAACTAGATCTTTAAAGGCCTGCTGAAAGAATGGATCGTCGAAGCGCGGCTGATACTTCCCGTGCGGATTTCGCAGATACCTTTCCGCCTCCCGGCTGTTCTCCTTGTCGCTCAACACCAAATCGACCTTCGGTACTTTGTCGAGAACAAAATCGGGGAGGGCAGCTTCGTGGGTATAGTCGGGGGCGCTCATTTGAATACGCATTCCGATGCGCTTGTTATTTTTCTTTGCCAGATCAAAGACGAGCTTTAGGTAATCGGGCAATTCGAGGCGTCCCGGCCGCGGCTGGACTTCTCGCCAGGTCGGACGGATGTAAAGCTGCTGTCCCAAGGGAAATCGAACCAGATCCTCAATCGCCTGATTGACGTTGTCCGATTTGATTTCGTCCGTGCCACTGTCTGCAGTGATGTAGGTGATCAGCCCTTTGCCATAGTTCGGCACGACTTCTTCCGACGGAGTCGTCGTCATCACCACATCATCCGTGGGAATGACGGCATCGGGTGGATACTGTGAGAACGGACCCTGGTTGAGGCGATCGGTCACGGGAGGGCCAGAACCGAAATCGTATTTTCCCCAATTGTGAGCGGGGACGAATGCATGCGCTTTGCCGGTTCCGAGTTCGGCTGCTACAGCCAGTGCAACACCGCTTTTGAGAAAGTCTCTGCGCTGCATCGAAGTCATGTCCTCCTTCGGTTAGGAATTCTTGGTCCCGACGCCGCTACAGACGTGCCCGGGCGGGAGTCTTCGCGGCGGTATATCAAGGATGCGGACGATTGGCATCGCAGTTCCCAATGCAGCAATTCGGCACGCCTGTCGGCAAGAGAGTTCCCGCTTCCCTGGCACCTCAGGCCACTGCGCAGGGAAGCGAGGAACTAGAACGCCAACTTCAGGGCAAACTGAATCTGCCGCTGCGGGATCACCGTGGACGTGATCACGCCGGTAGCTCCAGGGCCATCGGTGATGTAGTTATCGGGTTGAGAAAAGACCGCATGGTTGAAGGCGTTGAAGAACTCGGCGCGAAACTCAAGATTGAACCGTTCTGTGACATTGAATATTTTTCGCGCCGACAAGTCTGCTGTTTTCTCTCCCGGTCCTTCGAGAATGTTTTTGTGCGCATTGCCGAAACAGCCGTTGGGGCAGTTGGGAATCGGGAAGTCGTTCGGGTTGAACCACAGGTTCGGACTGGGATGCGGGAGAGCTCCACTACCGGTCTGGTTGGAGCGCTGCAACCCCGGAGAACCTGTGTTGCTTGGGTCGAATCCGATCGCCGGCGAGAAGGGGAAGCCCGAGCGGAACGTAATAATTCCGCCTACGTGCCATCCGCCAAGAATCGAGTTGGCCACGCCACCCCGGTTCATGAACGCTTGGCCTTTTCCGACAGGCAACAGGTAATCGACGCTATTCACCCAGCGCTTGCGATTGTCGTAGTCCGCCAGCCCTTTTTCTGCCGCGATATTGTAGCTGTCCTGGGGCCACGGAGAGTTGCAGCAGATTTCGGGCTGGTCGTTAATGGCTTTGCCGAAAGTAAACGCACTCAGGAAATACAAACCATGGCTGGTCCGTTTTTCAGCCTTGATCTGAAACGCGTGATAAGTAGAGTTTCCGCCATTCGTGATCGAGGTGAAAGTCCCATATTGGCATTGCAGGATGGCGGTGGGGTCGCAGTAGGGCGCCAAGGTCGGGTCGTACGTCGACTGCGGCGTGGGAATCTGGTTGTAGTCGCGCAGGACTTGCAGGTGCGTGCCTTTCGTCCCGACATAGCCCGGACTGATCACAATCTGGCCCGGCAGTTGGTATTCGAGATTCAGATTCCACTGGTCATAAACCGGCGTGTGAGGATTCCAGTCCTGGCTGGTCACATTCGCGAATGGTGCCTGGCTCGGATTGAGGGGCGGGAATCCAGACGTCAGGGTAACTTGCGAAGGCGTTATGCCGTCGCTGTTGAAGGTAGGCTCGAAGAAGAACGGGAGATTGTAGTCGACTTGCAGCGGGTCGCCCGTGCGAATTTCATAGAAGACAAAAAAGCGCCCGTACCCTCCCCGAATCACGAATGGCTTGGACGGAAAAGGGCTGTAGGCCAGGCCAATGCGCGGAGCGAAGTCGTCTTTGTCCGTGGTCTCCAGGTTCTTCGGATAACCGGCAGTCCCGGAAGGAACGAGGACGCCTTTGGTGTAATCCCAATTGCTCTGGCGATGCTGGGATTCGTAAACAGGTGTCGCATAATCCCAGCGCAGCCCAAGGTCCAGGGTCAGCTTCGGGGTTGCTCGGTAAGTATCCTCAACGAACGCCCCATACGTGTGCTGGCGATTGCCGAAATACACCTCGCTGGAAATGATGGAGGTGATCGGCAGCCCCACCAGCATGTCAGCCAGGCCGTCGCCGCTGCCATCCCCGAGACTGCCGGAATCGGAGGTGAATTGGCCGCTAAACGACAGGTTGCCGCGGGGCTGGCCAATCTGCAGAAGGTTGAACTGGTCAAAGCGAAACTGCGGTCCAAACTTGAGCAAGTGCTTCCCGTGCACAATACTTAGCGTGTCGTTAATCTGGATGTCCTGGGTAGTGCTGCGGGTCGGCGTATACGTGGGTTCACCCAGCCCGGCGTACGCGCCGGGAGCAAACCAAGTCAGTCCATTGATGAGGGGATCGTTTGGCACACCCGGCACCTGCAGGTTAGCAGGCGGAAATTGCTGCCCATAGGAAGGAGAGTTGGAGACGTAGTGGACGCGGTTAAATCCAGCGCGGAACGCGTTCACCATGTTCGACTTGATAGCATAATTCAAGCCGAACACCGCCCCCTCTGTGTTCAAAGGCCGCCCTCCGGTGTTGTAATTGCCTCCGTCCGCAATCCCCGAGAACACCGGCGCCTGAAAACGTGTGTCCTTGATGTATGAAAATCTTTGGAAGAGCTGGATTTTGTCGGTGAGATTCTCATCGGCCCGCACATCCATCTGATCGATCCGGTCGCTTCCGGGCGCATTCACTGCATAGTTGAGGGTGGAATAGTCTCCGTTCGGTCCCGGCTGGTTTGGCGAAGGATAAAGAGCAGCGTAGTTCAGTCCGAGGCTGTTCAGGCTGCCTGCGGGAATAATATTCGCCTGTCCTGATATGGGCATCCCCGCGGCATCAAATCCAAAACCGTTGCGCACGACAGCACCGCCGGGAAGGGTTTGCGTAGTCGACGGATCGTAAATTTCGTTGGGGTAAATGGGCCGACCTAGCGCATCTGTGCCCGATGGCGTACTGCCGAGAATACCGCTGAAATCCCCGATTCGCTCGTTGGTGCCGTTGGTGCCGTCGGTCGGCACAGTGACAATGTCGCTTTGCGCCTGGTGGATGCGGGTTCCCTCGTAATCGACGAAGAAAAACGCTTTGTCTTTTTTGATCGGACCGCCGAAGGTCGCGCCAAACTGGTTTTGCTTGTAAGGCGCTTTGGTGAGGACAGAGCCGAAACCGTATTGCGCGGCATCCAAGGCGTCATTGCGCAGGAATTCCCAGGCGCTGCCGTGGATTTTGTTTGCGCCCGACTTGGTCGTGGCGTTGATGACCGCGCCGCCGCTGCGGCCGAATTCCGCGGAATAGTTCAAGGTCTCTATCTTGAATTCGGCAATGGCGTCAACGCTGCTCAGTACAGCCACATCTCCGTTGTCGTTGGAGTTGTTGTCGATGCCGTCGAGAGTAAAGTTGTTCTGATCCCCGCGAGTGCCATTGACCGCGAAGCTTCCGCCCGCGTTCCCGTTGGTCGGTGTGCTGCCGCCGTTGACCGGTCCCTCGATGACCTTGGCCACCCCCGAGGTGAGTTCCGCGAGGTCCGTGTAACGCCGCCCATTCAAGGGCAACTCCTCAACCGTTTCGGCGGTAACCACGTTGCCCAGGGATGCGCTCTCGGTTTCGAGTAGCGGAGGGGCTCCGCTTATTTCCATCGTTTCCGAAACCGAGCCGACCTTGAGACTGAAGTCCAGCCGGAGGGTCTGCTGCACATCGAGCACGATGTCGTTACGAATTTCCCGTTGGAAGCCGGTGGCTTCGACGGAAACAGAGTATCGGCCGATATGGAGCGGAGTAATCACATAATCGCCGTTCTGCTCCGTTTTTTTCGCAGTGGCAATGCCTGTATCCGTGTTGGTAGCTGTGACGGTGACGTTGGGCAGGAGTGCGCCGCTGGCGTCCTTGACCGTCCCCACCAGGCTGCCAGTATCGACTTGCGCGAACCCAACCACGGCCACACTGATCAGAAAAACGACAACTCCTATAGTCTTTCTCATAGGTGATTCTCCTTCCGCGGACGTGATGCAGTGTCGATCAATGGCTCGGCAGCAGATCTCGCAACCGGCTCTACCCCTCCCGCTGTTTGCGGCACAGAAACTGCGCCGAGGACTAACGGAACCTTTCTTTTTATATCGTTTTGTTGCCTTTTGTCCAGAAAAAACCAACGCTTCGATAGCAAGCGAAAATCCTGAGGAATAACAGACTGGGGGGCTATAGACGACGGAGGTCATCAGACTCGGATGGGGGCGGGCTGGCGCCAGAGGCTCTACTTGGGTTCTTCCGCTACCAGGCGAAGCAAGCCAAATTTCTCTGGAGTGTGGAACGTATGACTCATCGTAGGTTGCCAGACAACTTCAATCCGGTTCGGCGGTGGGCCCTGGCTGCGAAACAAGTTGATTCGAAACTTGTCGCCAAGGGCCGGAGCCCGGCTTTGCAGAGCCGAGAATGGAATGCGCATGGCTCCGTACCAAATCCTCGCGACCGGATCGATGCGAGCGGCTACCGTGAAGCCAGAGTTCCAAGTCCAGCCATCTTCGTGATGCGGCTTGGACAGGTCAATGTCGAGATCGACCCATTCCCCTTGCGGCGAGATTTCGAACTCTTTGTATCTGCGGATGTTTTGAAAATCAGAACCAATGAAGACCTCGGCAACATCCCAATCCCAAAGCTGATTGGTCTCGGTTGAAGTGCTGGGGGACGGCTTGAGATTCAGCGCTTCGTAAGGACACACGAATAAGAAATACAGATTCCTCTCTGTCCAGCGGGAGCGGACTTCGGTACGGTAGCGCGGTTGGTTCTGGCCGTAAGGAGCCTTATCCGCATAGACGAGGCGGGCTCCGCGCCAGAACGCGCTATTCGCCTCCGTGCTTGGCGCCACGTCTTCCGGAGCTTTTGTACTTTCCATCACCGCGGGATCGGCTGCCATGAGTACCGGTATTGTGATGAAAACGAGGGTACACGCGATCACGGCATTGCGTATGCGCGTTCGCAGGAATCGATGCATCAGACTTTCACTCTCAGATCTGCACTTTCAGTTGACGAGCGGCATTCTCAAAATACACTTTGCGAAGAACCGTCTCCGGCAGATGGATGCCGTAGATTCGCCAGCGCCCCTGAGGCGGAATTTTCGCCGGAGCGTAGTCGAAGTATTCGTCGTCAGTCTCCAGAAATCGATAGTAGATTTCGTACAACTGGTCGTTGAATACCTGTTGGGGAGTTTCGTCACCGTGCGGAGTGGCGTCGGTGCCGAACAGGACGCGGTCCTGATACTTATCGAAAAACTTCCGCGCCGTGCGTGGCTGCCTGCCCAACTCTCCGATACGGGCGGCGATGTCGACGGTCATGTTCGGGAAGCGGTCGAGGTTCTGCGCTACATTCGCCAGGTTCTCGGCGAAGTTTCCCACGTGCAACACAACGAACTGCGTTTTGGGATGTCTGGCAAAAACCCGGTTGCGGGCCTCCAGCAATTCCGCGTTGCTGGGAAAGTCGCCTCCGTAAAAAGACCAGTCCGGATGATTATTGAGCTCCTCATAGCGCTCGTTGAATCGATCTGTAGGAGTAAAAAACGCGACCGGGTCGGATACGTGAATCGCCACGGGCAGGTTGAATTGGCCACAGGCGTCCCACATGGGATCGAATCGCGGATCATCGATTTTTACGAGTTCTCCGGTAGTGATGCTCTCGCGAAGATATAGACCCAGAGTTTTCAGAATTTTCAGGCCCCTCGCGCCCTGCCGATGGGCTTGCTCGATGGCTTGGGCCTGAAGTTCGGGATAGGCGGGCTCCATCCAGCGCTCATAGCAAGGCTCGGTAAAGGTGTAGAAGCGACCGGGGAACGCTCGGTCGTATTTGTTGATGACCTCGCTCAAGCCCTTGCCATAGCCGCCGGTGAGGTTCACCATGGCCCGGATGTTCTTGCGATCCATGACGGCGAGAAGCTCTTCCGGCGTGCCCAGATATGTACGCTCCGAGGCCAATTCCACACCGTTTTCGGACCGGGCAGACGTTGTGATGTGGGTGTGAAAATCGAGCACAGGAAATTTCGCACGCTCGATTCGCGACTCATGCACCTGCAGCATGCTTTTTGGCTCGAAGTCGTGGAGATCCAAAGGGCGAGGCTGTGTTTTCGGTGTTTCTTGATTGTCCTTGGCGAAACCGTTGCCGGGCTGGGCAGCCGCGCCGGCCATGACTCCCACTCCATACAACCACTGCCGCCGATTGATCATATTTGCCCCCCATTGGCTTGCGGCCGACCAACGAGCAGATGTCACATCCCATACAACGGGAATCGTTGGACGACTCGGTTGATCACGTTATCTCGGGAAGGTGAGTCTGGGTGTAAGCCTTCCTGCATGCACCGGAAAAAAGCCAGCAACTGCGACACAACTGCATCCACCAATACCGCATTGCGATCGCCCAACTGTTTGAGGCCGCGACATTCGACCACCACATCGTCCGGTCGGATGACGTTCGTCGGGATCGCTTCTCCCACTATCAGCTTCCGCAGACCCAGGCGCTTCTGGGAGAGTTCGCGAAGGAGATCCGTTTCGTAGCCTCGCCTAGTTTGGTCGGAAGAGATAAAACAGACGACCAGGGTGTTGCAGTCGAGGTAGCTCATGGGTCCGTGCCGAAGCCCGAGATAATTCTCGTACAGTGAAGTGACGCGGCCCGCGGTCATCTCGAGCATCTTCAGAGCGGCCTCGCGAACGCCGCCAAAACGCGAACCGCTGCCCAGGTAAACGACTCGTTTGAAACCTGATTCCGCAATTTCCGCCAGGGTGTCAAACTGCGATGAGATGACTTCGGCGGCGATGCTTGCCGCCTGATCGCAGATGGCCCTGTAGGCGTCCGGGTGCTTCACGAGTCCGAGAAAGCGGGCAGCTACAATCAGATTGGTAAAGCTACTGGTCATGACCAGGCTCTGATCGTTGGTGTTGTCGCCCAGGGTGATAACGCTGACTTGCGTATGATTGCGATAAGTCCGAGCAAGGGCTCCAGTGCTGTTGCAAGTGAGCACGAGATGACGCATTTCAGGGTCGTGCGCGAGCATCATGGACAGCGCCCCGGTGCTCTCGGGGCTGTCTCCGGATCGAGCCAGAGAAACCATCAGGCGAGGCCTGCAAACGGGTAGCGCTTCTGTTTTTTCCGTGAGGAGAACCCCTCCGCCGATCGCCTGGCAGTCAATACCCAACTCCGCCTGCACCGTGGCACGCACGCAGTCGCCTGCGTATTCAGAACTGCCGGAACCAGTGAAGATGAGACTCTTTGCTCCGCGCAAGGATGCGTTCACGGCCGCGGTCGACTGGATCATCAGTTCGCAGGTTTCGCGCCAGGTCTGGGGTTGACGGCAAATCTCGGGCAAGGTGTGGAAGTATCCTGATTGCTGCTGTTCTTCTGGAGTTTTAGCGAATAACTGTCGGGCTCTTCCTTGTTGTCCTGGGAATGCGGTTGGCATTTTGCAGCTGCCTTCCTTGACGAGAACGAAGATAACAGAAAACTTTAGAAAGGAAAAGAAACATATGGTAAGCTTTGCGCGATTACCTTTCCCTTCACCTAGCGACAAAGGAAATGAAATGAAACATAACGAGACGCGTGCCCAAGGGGAGTCGTGCTCGGCGGCATCCCTGCACGAAGGCGGCGATCCAACCCCAGGATGTTCCGCAGTTTGCAACCCTCAGGAGGTCATATCCTGAAGAATGTAATGCAAATCGATTGGATTACCTGGAGCGTCTTCGGGATTGGTTTGGTCATGCTTCTCTATTGGTGCGTTCAAACCATTCGGGAATTCAGAGATCTCTTCCAACGACGACACAAACGGATTGAAAAAAAATGACTGATTACACGCTGAACGAAATTCATTCTCAGCCGGAGGTATGGCAGCAGATTCTTGAGTTATGCGAACAAAAGGAGCACAAGAAGATCTCGGAATGGATCAGCAGCGGTCAGCCAGTGCTGACGGGGTCTGGCAGTTCGTTCTATCTCTGCCTGACGGCCGCGGCTTTCTTTACCCAGCTAAGTCGGCGTAGAGCTTTGGCTGTTTCCGGCTCCGAAGTTTGTACTTTTCCTGGCGCTCTCTTCTCAGAACGTGAGACGTATTCGCTTTTGGCTGTGTCGCGGAATGGGAAGTCAGTGGAGACCATAGGCGCCGCACGCTGGTTTAAAGAGTCGCGATCGGCTCCGACCGTTGCTCTTTCTACCGTTACCAACAGCCCGCTGCTTGAAATCTGTGAACCGGGACTGCTGTTGACGGCGGCCGCGGAGAAGAGCCGGTATATGACCCGCTCATTTACGGGCGGTCTGCTGGCGCTTCACTACCTCATCGCAACCAGCACGGGGAATCACGAGCTGGCTCGGGAACTACGCAAACTCCCGGAAGCCTGCCGCCGCGTGATTGAGTCATGCCGCAGCACGGTAAAGTTTCTCGCGGAAGAAAGGCAGTTCGATGACTATGTTGGCCTGGGGCAGGGCCCATTCTATGGCCTGGCAGCCGAATCGATGCTGAAGGTGAAGGAGATGGTGAAAGCGCCTGCAGAGGCATATCCATCGCTGGAAGTCATGCACGGACCCAACTATTTGTTGAGCGAGAAGACGCTAGTAGCTTTACTTCATGCCGAGAGCGCACGAACGCACGAATTGGGGCTACTGGAGCGATTGCGCCCTTCAGGAGCGTGCAAATTCGTAATCTGTGAGAAGGCCTCGAATGAGATCCGCGAGAAGGCGGACTTTATTTTCGAGATCGGCTCGGGAGTCTCTGAATTGGCGTATCTGCTTCTCATGATGCCTGTGATGCAGCTTTTCGCATACTACCGCGCCCGTGCCACCGGCAATACACTCGAGTAACTGATGTGAAAAAGAGGAGCGGCATGGATATTGTGGTGGTTGGCGATATCAATGTAGACCTCATCCTTACTGGCCTGCCATCGTTGCCAGAATTCAAGAAGCTCAAGCATGCCAAGGGCATGAAATTTACTCTCGGTGGTTCGTCGGCTATCTTTGCGTACAACATCGCGCGACTGGGGGCGGCCACCGGCTTTGTGGGTAAGGTTGGGACCGATCACTTGGGCGATTTTCTGACCGACACGTTGAAGAGTGTAGGGGTGGACACGTCGCGCGTCGTTAGAGACTCAACGCTGCCGACAGGCGTTTGCGTTTCGATGTCCTTCCCGCACGACTATGCGATGGTGAGTTATCCGGGGATTCGTGAAAGCTTTGCTCTCCCCGAGATCGATCTCGATTACGTCAAGCAAGCTCGTCATCTTCACCTCTCGAGTTATTACTTACAACCCGGGTTGCAGTCCGGCTGCCTGGAGTTATTTCAATGCGCGAAATCTGCCGGGCTTACCACGTCGCTTGATCCGGATCATGATCCTCACGAAGAGTGGAACAGCGGCATCCGGCAATTGCTCAAGCATGTGGACCTGTTCCTGCCAAACGAACTGGAGGCTGCAGGAATTTCCGAAACGCAAGATTTAGATGCTGCCACAAAGTTCTTTGACGGCTTCGGGCATACGACTGTCATCAAGCGGGGGAGCGAGGGCGTGTCCGTAATTCGCAGCCATCAGATCGTCTCGGCGCCGTGCTTTAACGTCCAACCGGTAGATACGACCGGAGCGGGTGACAGCTTCAATGCCGGCTTCCTCTTTCAGCATCTGCAAGGGGAGGTTTTACAGAAATGCATCGCGTGGGGAAACGCCTGTGGCGCGCTTTCTACAAGGGCCCTGGGGGGCATAGAAGGATTTCCCACTTGCCCTGAAGTGGAGGCATTTCTCGCGGAGAGAACAGACGAAGCAGCCCAGATGGGAGCCGAACCGGTTCGCACATGAAGACCATTGATTATGCGACCGTGGCTGCTTTCCTGATCGGTGTTTTGTGGCTAGGCTCCCGATTCTATCAGTGGATCGGCGCGCCGGATGACTTCTACCTGGCCGGCCGGCAACTCACTCCATTCATCCTCGCCGCCAGTATGACCACGGCGAATATCAGCCTGTTTAGCTTGATTGGCGTGAGCGGAACCGCCTATCAGAGCGGCATCTCCATCATATGGCTGACGTGGACCGGCAATATGGCCCTGGTCTTCAGCGGTCTTTACGTCATTCCATTCTTGCGGCGTTTACGCATTCGGACGGTCCCCGAGTTTCTTGAGATGCGCTATGGGCCCGGTGTTCGTGGCCTGGTGGGAGTGCTCTGGATTTTTCGCCTGACGTTTTGGATCAGCGTCGTGCTCTATGCCGGCGTGATGGCGGCGCAACAACTCACAGGCATTCCCTTGTTCGCACTCTGGCTGGTGGTGTTCGCTTGCATCGTGATTGTCTACACCACCGCCGGTGGGATGTGGTCGATTGTGCTGACAAATAATCTAGGCTTCTTGCTGGTGATGGTCAGCGTCCTGACCGTGCTCCCCATTGCGATGAGATCAGTAGGATGGTGGCCGGGAATGGTGGCTCACCTGCCAGCGGGGCATTTGCAGTTCGTGCCGCACTCCGGCAAGTACAGTTGGAAATTCATCCTGGCAATTTTGCTGTTGGGATTGCAATGGGCATCATTGGACCAGGGGCTGCTGCAATCGGCGTTTTCTGCCCGAGATCCCCGCGTCGTTTCCAAAGGAATGGTCATATCCGCTCTGATGATCACCCCGTTCGCTTTCTTATGGATCACCCCCGGTCTTGCGGCCAGAGTGCTTTACCCTGGACTGGCAAAAGGTGAACTGGCCGTTCCCACGCTCATTGTGCATTTAGTTCCTGCCGGCGCACTCGGGCTGGTAATTTGCGGTTTTATGGCATCAGGACTTTCGACGATCGGCTCAAATCTTGGGGCCGTCGCAACCCTGATCACGAACGATATCTACGGACGTTTTGTAAACAAGAGTGCATCACCGCAGCAGTTACTCGTTGCCGTGAGAGTGGCAACGCTGATTGCCGGTCTACTGATGATTGGCATTACATGCTTGATCCCTTACCTGGGCGGCGCGGTGGAGGCGTACCTCACGGTGATCAGCATCGTGGACATGCCGCTATTCGTGATCGCAATCGTCTATGGATTGCTGTGGAGGAAAATAACCTGGCAGGGCGCTATGTCGGGGTATCTGGGAGGAGCAGTCGCCGGCGCCGTGCTGCGATTTGTCTTTCACTTCGATGTTGCCCCGGTAACGTTGATGAGCGGCGCGGTGGCATTATGCATTTGTCCGATCGCCAGTCTGGGGCGAAGATTCGTCCAGACAGCACGCAGCGATTCGTTGGACCAAGCACTTGACGGTCACGCCGCTGCTGAAGTTGTAGCGAGGAGCAAGCTGGGCCTCACCATGGCCTCCATTGGGACCTGGATACTCGGTTTTGGTTTTCTGGTTTTTCTCTCGGGAGTCCTAATGGGAAGCCAATCGGCTGCACGGGCTTCCGAGATCGCCATCCTGGGCATGCTGATCTATTTCGCTGGGGGCGCGCTGCGGGCGAAGTTTGCGTAATCGGTAATCAATCGATGAACTGCGCATCTTCGCTTAGCGGTCGGTTGGCTCTACGAAGCGTCGATTGTCGATAAGGTTAGAGTGCGCCCTTAAATTGCCGGTTACCTTGACGGAGAAATTCTTGTGGGCCGGTACACCGTCCACTCCGTCCACGGTGAGGCGGATCGCGAACTCCCCCGGGCTGGTGTAGGCATGAGATAGCTTGGGAGTATCCGCGCTCGTGCCGTCGCCGAGGTCCCAGTGATAAGCGACTGCGGGCACATCGCCAGCTTCGGCCTGCGCCGAGAGCGCCGAAAGAGTGATCGTCTCACCGGTATTAGCCGCTGTGGGCACCTGCGCTGTCACGGTTGGGGCGGCTTCGGCAACGCTCGTGTCAATCAGCTTGATCACCCTCACCGACTGAGGTGGCTGGTTCTCGAGTTGCAATGCGCCACCCGCGAGCGGAACCATCTCATTCTGGTTCAGCACATCCGTCGCCGCAAACGTATGGCCGGAAGGCAGGCCGAGGTCCGCCAGTCTTAGCGTGTGCGAGCGCACCGTGTTCGTCCAATTGAAGACCGTCAGTATGGACTGCCGTTGATCTTCCCGGAGAAAGAAAATGCTGGGCTGTCCATCCTCCGGATCGTAGGTCATCAGGTCTACCGGCGTGGAAGCTCGGCCGACTTTGGCCATATTCAGCAACTCTCGGTTTTCAACCAGCGCCAGCCGATCCTTCTCTGAGCCCAGCACCGGCATGTCATCGCCAATCTCATACATGCCGCCAGATACTGCAGACAGCGCGATCGACGCCTCGGCCGCAGCCAGCGAAATCGAAGACCGTTCGTGCGCATGCTCCATAAGATGGGTTGCGGTGACGTTGAAAGCGTCCGGATCATCGACGAAGAAATTACGATTCATGTAAAAGCGGGCAGCGATGCCGGAGGCGGCATTCCTCGTCCTCTCAAAGCTATGGCCCGTGTCCGCGGAGATCCGGCCCGTATCTACCAACCCAACTGGGTTGAGCATGGGACTCCCGTCTTTGTCGAGGACCACATCCTCGCCCACTGTGTCACGGATGATCTGAAGTCCGATGCGCTGCGCTTCCAGAGTGGTCGTATTGGGCCGGTAGCGGTAGCCCTCGATTGCGGTAGTGTCCATGAAATCGAGTTTGATGAAGCGGACTCCCCATTCGCGGACCAGTGTTCTGTACGTCTGGCGCAGGTATTCCTGCGCTCCGGGGTGGGTTGTGTCCAGCGCGTACAGCACATCTGTCTTCTGGTTCCAGACATCACCAATCGGAATCGGTTCTCCCTTGGCGTTGTGTACCAGCCAATCCTTGTGGTGCTCGTAGACCCAAGCTCGGCTTGTCACCTCAAACGGCGCCGTCCATACGCCGAAGGTCAGGCCCTCTTCGGTAAGGTGATGCCCGACGAACCGCATGCCATCTGGAAATTGTGTTGCATTTGGAGTGGTATATTCTCCGCGAGCATACTGATAACCTTCATCGACTTGAAAATACTTATAGCCGAATGACTTCAGATGTTCGGCTTGCCAGTCGCCATTGGTCAGGGTTTCGCCCTCGTTGATGGCACCGTAGTAGACGGTCCAGCTCCACCAACCGATGGGAGTCTCACAAGAAACGCGCGCGCGGTGCAGACGGCGAATCGCATCACCGTAGGTTAGCAATTGCTCGTGGTAATTCGGTCCGGCCTCGAACATCAATCGTTCTGAAACCATGTCTTCCCCGGGTTTAAGGGGAAGGCTCAATTCGACCTGATCGTCGGCGGGAGAATCCTTCAGATCGAATTCCTTCTGGATTTCCGTGGTTCCGGTGGATTCAACGGTATAGGACGCGATCTTGGCCTTCGCTCCCGTGCCCTCAGCTTGCAGATGCATCAGGGTCAGAAATCGGTCTGAGGTGAGAGCGCCAAGAAATAAACTCTGCTTACTCTCCCGGTTGTAGATGAGTTGACTTCCTGCACCGCGATGCATCCCGCCGGGCGCTCCCCCGAGGTCGTAGAGGGCCAGGTCCGGCCAGTCTTCGCTGAAACTGTCGGATAGAATCCGGTCGGCCGATGGAGCGCCACCAAGATTGAGGAGCGGCTCACCCATGGCCTCCACGCTGCGAATGGCCTGAACAGTTACTTCCTTTCCCGCGCCGTTTTGCACTTTTACCTGGACAGTGCCGTAAGGGCGCTGTTTGTAGAGCTGTAGCACATAAACCAGATCGGGTTTTCCGTCCAGTCCGCTGCAAGTAACGGCCACCTGCCGGCCGGAGCCGAGATCATCTTCGAAGGTGGACTCCGAAGCCTGGTGCCGCGGGTAATCGCTCGGGCGCAGCCACTGGTGGTCCACCTGTGCCGCCACACGGGAGCTGAGGACCGGCGGGCCGCCGTGCACCGACAGTTGGTACGATCCCTCCTGCGCGTTGACCGTCAAGGACAGCTCGTCGTTCGTCAACTGCTGTGCCACACACGGCAGCGCTACGATCAGCGTGCCAGCGATAATTGCTAGTCCAACTCTGAAAACCAGTCTTCGATTTTTTTTCGGCACAGCGGCAATCTCCCAATGTGTGTTTAGCATCGCAGCAGGAACCCATACTCTACCGATGAGGCCATGGGGTCAAGTTCGACTGCGGAGAAGCCAAGGCAAATCTCACACGGGCCGTTGGAGCCACCTCAGTTAGGCAGCGACTCAGCTCGAGAATCTATAATGCGAAAGCGATGGATGAGAGACCCAATCCCGTAGAGACAGATCGCGCCACGGTAGCTGATGGGCCGAGCCAATATCTGCGAAGTGTCGTCCAACGAAATCGGAGCGGCGAGGCTGTCGGCAGTTACGCAGTTTGCTCTGCCCACCCCGCAGTGATCGATGCAGCCATTCAGCAAGCGCTCGAAGACGGCAACTGTCTTCACGTGGAGTCGACCTCCAGCCAAGTGAACCAGTTTGGCGGATATACGGGTATGACGCCGCAGCAATTCGCTGATGGAATGCGCGTCGCTGCCGCGTCGGCAGGATTGGCAGCAGATCGCCTTCTGCTCGGAGCTGACCACCTGGGTCCGTTTGCTTGGCGCAGTGAACCGGCGGCTACAGCCATGGCGAAGGCCTGCGATCTGGCCCATCTTTGCGTTCATGCGGGATATCAGAAGATCCACTTGGACACGAGCATGCCATGTGGTGACGACGCAAAGAGTCTCGATGAGAAGACTGTCGCGGAACGCGCCGCCATTTTGTGCCGAGCTGCGGAGGAAGCTTGCGACGAGATGCCGACTGGTTGGCCGAGACCGCTTTACGTCATTGGAACGGAGGTTCCGGCTCCGGGCGGAGAAGTGGCGGAGGGGGAATGTCCAGCTCCGACGATGATCGACGATGTTCATCGCACGTTGGACGTCTTCCGCTCCGCGTTCCGAGCGCTTGGCTTGTTCGCGGCTTGGGAGAACGTGGTCGGGTTGGTCGTTCAACCTGCCGTGGAATTTGGCGACACCAGGGTTTTCGACTACGATCGCCAGAAAGCGCATTCACTGTCGGCAGGATTGCCTGCAAGTCCATCGCTTGTCTATGAGGCCCATTCCACCGATTACCAGTCTCCCGCCGCTCTAGCAGAGATGGTGGAGGATCATTTTGCAATCTTGAAGGTCGGCCCCTGGCTTACGTTCGCGTATCGGGAAGCAATTTTTGCACTGAGCAGCATAGAACGCGAGATCGTTGGCCGTAAACGCGAGGTGAAATTGTCGCAAGTGCGGGAGGCGCTGGAGTCCGAGATGCTGCGCAACCCGGCGTACTGGCGTTCGTACTACCGCGGGCGACGACGAATTGCACCTCTCGCGCGCCTTCAGTTTCAGCGACCGCTGTCGTTATTACTGGCCGCAACCTTCCGTACAAGAAGAAGTAAAGCACCTGCTGCGGAACCTCGACCGCTTTTCATGCCCGCTGACCCTGCTGAGCCAATATCTCCCGATTGAGTACGAGGCGATTCGCGAGGGCGCACTGGAGAATGATGCTGCCGCTATCATCGTCCACCATATTCGGCGAGTGCTTCGATTTTATGCTGCGGCCTGCGGTGCACCGGCACGTTGATCCACTCCGGTAGCGGGTCTTGGCAGACAACGCGCGAAACACGCTCTTTTGTCGTTAATCGGAAATCCCTGACTACGCGCGCATTGGACGGACTGATAGTGCTTTCAGTTGTGCAATCTTGCGCGCGATCTGCACCGTGTTTCGGCAGGTTGCAAGGCACGATTCGCAGGCGCCACACGCTTCGAGTCCTCGGCCCGGAGCGGTAGACGCCAGCATCTCGCGCGCCATTCCAACATTTCGATATTGCACCGCATACATGTGGGACCTCATCAACCGAGGTATATCTACCTGCTTCGGGCAATCCTTGCGGCATTCGCCGCACTGCTGACAAAACTCTGCTTCGGCCACAAAAGCCTTATCCGCCAAGAAGACTTCTTCTTCGTGCGTATAGGCCAGATTACGCGCCACAGAAAAATCTTGTTCGAGATGTTCGTAGGTGCTGAAACCCGGTATGGCCGTTGTCACGAACTCGTGATGCAATGCCCACTTCAACAGCGCGGTTTGGCTCGCCGCCGGCAATTTTTTGGGAAGTTTTGCCTCCGGCTTAATCGTGCCTCCGGCCTGGGTTTTCATTGCAACAATTCCCATTCCGCTTTTGGCGGCTTTCTCGATCGTGGAGAGGATTTCCGCATCGTGCGCCATCGTGTAGTTCAGCATCACGAGCGCGACGTCAAACAGGCCCAGATGTGTCGCTTCGCTCAAGACGTTAACGGTGGTGTGTGTCGATAGCCCGATGAATTTTGTCTTGCCATCTTTCTTCAAGCTCTGCAGGGCTTCCAGCGGCCCTTCCGCCCGGGTGTCGTTTACAGAATCCACGGCGTGATGGTAAAGAATGTCGACGTGATCCATCTGCAGTCTTCTTAAACTTGCCTCAACTCCCTCGACGAACTGTCGCTTGGCCTCGACGGCGTTTTGTGAACTGGTTCCGCGACGGTTGCTTAGTGGAGATCACAACCTTGTCGCGCACGCCCATCTCTTTGATCACTCGTCCTACCATCTCTTCGTTGCGTCCGTTCTGGTAACCTGCCGCCGTATCAAAATGTCGTATGCCGAGCTCATACGCGCGGCGCAGTAACCCAGGCACGTCGGCGTTCATGACTCCCATGCTGACCACCGGTAGAGTCAGGCCGGTCTTTCCCAGCGTGCGCTGCAACACCGGCGAGGCCGAGGTCTCGAGCGCGGGGCCCGCCAGCAGTACGTTCGTCTTTGCTAACACGCTCGCCGTTCCCGCCCACAGAATCGGTTTCACGATGAATTCCCGACGATTCCAATTTCCGTCGTTTTTCATGGCTCACTCCTGAAAACAGATTTCACAGCTTTATGAATGCGTTTAAGTTTGCTAGAGAAGGCTCCGCGCTACGGCCTTCAGAATCTCGGCACCGTTCTCTGGGGGATTCAACAGCGCGATCAGATAGCGCCCTTGCGTGCGCGCGATCAGGCGCCCTTCGTAGTTGTTTCTTGCCCGGATCCCCCCTTCTCCCAACTCGGGTGCCGAAGCACACTCACCGCTTTGCTTGAAATGCTTCGCGAGTTGTTCCGATCGCGACTGCGCTTCTTGCGCGCTGTTCGCCACCGAAACTACGAGCTTGCTCTCCTGCTTTGCTTGCGCGTAGGTCACGACGTATGCCGGTGCCAGAAACGCATGCCCCAGTGGATCCTTCCTCACATATTGTTCGGAATGAGGAACCCGATGTTCTCGGGGAAGCTTTTCTAGCAGTGCCGGCAGCGTGCGCGTCCCGCCGATTCGTCCGGCAAGAAGTCGCGCAAATTGATCGAGCAAACCATCCGCGTTCGCACCGGATCCGGAAAGCTTCACGTAGTAGCGGTCCTGCAGAAAGTTCAGGACTCCCTTATCTCGATATCCCTCGGCACCGATCGCAACGAATTTGTACGCAGGCGAGCGCTCGGCCGCGTAAATGCCAAACGCATTCTCGGTCCTGCCCATGTCGTAGATGTCGACGGTGAGCTCTGCTGCGCCGCTCTTGAAATCCTGATGCAGCAGGCTCTTGAAGTCATAGAGGAGATAGAGATCCGCTCCACCGTCAATCTGCTGATAAAGAGTCTTGGGGTTATAGAACGAAGGCGGGGCCTGCGCACCCGCGTGGCCCGGAAGAGGTTCGCGCATCAGATTCGCAAATTGCTTCTGCGATGCATCCGCGGGTCGCTTAGCGGAGCCGCTATTAGGGGATGCTGAACTCTGCGCCTGTGCTGTCGCTAGCGTTAGCGCGGCACCGATCAGCACGGTAGCCCATTTCGTCCAACGTTTCATTCTGACTTCCTCGAGCTTTCAATCGACTTGCAACGGATCCACGTCACAAAGTCTTGATCAGCGTCCGAACTTTTTCGAACTCGTATGTCCCCAGCCCGCGATTGGCCGCCATCTTGAGATATGGCAGTGAGGATGCCTCGAGGTTCCAGTACGCCTTCGCCACGTAAGCATCCAGAGCAACCGGATCAGTTCCGGCGACGAGCGTCTTCTTCAGCAGCACGTCCTGCAGATTGCCTCCGGTTGGGCCATTGCGGACGAGGATCCGGTAACAATCAATGACGGTCAGAGTCGGACGCACGAAGTCGGCAAGGTCCACGAGGCTTTCGTGAATCCTCTGATGCAACTGATGACGTGGCCCACCGAGCATGCCATACCAATTCTTCATGCCCAGCGTTGTGCCGGTCAGGCTGTGGTGCTTGGCGATCGGGATATTGATGACTTTGTCCGCATTCAGAAATAGATCGAGGACCGGCCAAGCTCGCAAAACTTCTCCCTGGAGATCCACTTCCTTGAACATAGACGGATCGGGGAGGCGGACTTCAGCGCCCGAGCGCTGCGCTGCCTCGGCGATTCCCGATCGTTGAAAACAACGGCGGGGATCGTTGCAGCTTACGTCGGTGACGATGACTCGCCTGGCCCCCGCGTTCAAACACTGGCGGATAATTTCGGCCACGACGTCGGGATTGGTATTGGCCGCCTGCTCGGGAGTGCGATCCCATCCGATGTTGGGTTTCACCAGCACGACGTCGCCGCGCGCAATGAAGCGGCCGATTCCCCCTAGCTCTTCAATTGCCTGACGCGCCAGTTGCGCAGGGTCGTCGCCGGTGATGACCGCCATCTCGGGGAATTGCGGATCGGCTGCCACAGTGTGGCCGTGTTTCGCGGCCATCGCTAGCGTGGGCTCAGGACGCCAGCTTCGTTGGTTCAGCCAAAGGCCCAGCCCGGCTGCACCGGCGCCTGCTCCAGCGACGCGCAGCAGCTTGATCAATGCGTCGCGACGGCTTAGAGGGATCGCTTCGGATTGCATGAAAGCTCCATGTCAACGATCCAAATTTCGTCAGATCCAATTTCTGTCAGTCGGTGCGCAAGAGTTGTACCAACTCTCATCCCTTCCTCCGATTCAACAGGATCTGGTTGGTGCGGGACCGGCTTTCGCCCACACTGGTCACGTACACCGCGGGCCGGTCCTGCACGGGACAGGCGTATTCACAGGCGCCACATCCGACGCAGCGCGACGGATCGAGATAAGGCTGCTTCACTTCCTTCGGGCTGCCCGCCGCATCGATCAGCTCCACCGGTCGAAGGTAGATTGCCTTCGGCGACGTCGGACACCATTCCTCGCACACGATGCACTCGGTCGCCATCGCCCAGGGCAAGCATCGGCCACGATCGTAAAAAGCGGTTCCGAGGCGGACCGGCTTGTCAGTGCGGCCGACATCGACGGACCAGCCCTTCTCTTTAGCCGTGATCTCCCAGATAGCTCCCGTGGGGCAGACTTGCGAGCACAGCACACAACTGGTTTCGCAGTAGCCGATTCGCGGTACCAGAACGGGTGTCCACAGACCTTCGATCCCAGCCTCTGAAAAAGCAGGATGCAGGGCGTCATTCGGACAAACCTTCATGCACTCGCCGCAGCGAATGCAACGGGAGAGAAAGTACTCTTCATCTAGGGCTCCGGGAGGGCGCAGCAGGCGTTCATGGTGTTCTGCGGCAAATCCGGAAGTGCTGCGCGCCAGAGGAACCAGGGCAGCGCCCGCAGCCAGGCCGGTCAGGACTTTCCGTCTCTGCAGGTTTGCGCCCACCGCTATTTGTCCGGGAAAAAACTGGAATCGTAACCCATGCTCGGGACACTCATCCACGCAATTCAGACACAGATGGCACTCGGACTGATGCCAGGGCACGCCACCGATTGGGTCGTCGCCGCCCTGGCAGCGCAGCAGACAGCGATTGCAATCCTTGCAATGCTCCGGATTCTTGACCAGTCCAAGCACGGACCAGCGCGACACGATGCCCAGCAACGCGCCCAGCGGGCACAGTGCGCGGCACCAGAAGCGGGTTATGCGGAAATTCAACGCAACCAGGAAGACAAAGATCAGGCCCAGCCATATCCCCAAACGGAAATAGGGCTGCTTGAAGCTCAGCATTAGCAGTCCCAGGATGAAGTGCAATCCGCTGCCGATGCTCTGCACGTACCCATAACGGCTGTGCTCGAGTATGCTCAAGGATCCCCGCAGGGCATAGTTGGTTGCGGGCAGGATCGACAAACCGATGGATCGCACCAACAAAGAGAACGGGTCCAGCCACCCGACGATGCCCGTGCCGAACAAGGCCGCGACCAGAGATGCGATGAGCAAGTAATACTTGGTCGTCTGCCAGCGTTTGTAACGATTGGAGTCGATGAGTTGTTTGCCGCGTTTGCGCTCCGATTTGAAGCTGCTGAAGAAATGGTGAATGGAGCCGAGAGGACAGATCCATCCGCAGAAAAAGCGCCCCAGGAACATGGTGGGGATCAAAACTACAAGGCTCCACAGCAGGCCACGGTAGAGCGCATGGCTAGCCAGTGCATTCGAGATCGCCACCAGCGGATCAAGCTGGAAAAAGAAAGAAACGGGGTAAGGCAGACGGATTTCACTGTTGGAAGCCGTCAGCGAGCCCCGGAACTCAGTACGCACCAGAAGAAGCAGAAAGAGAACGAAGAAAACGATTTGCGAGAGAGTCCTTAGCTTGGTTTGTTTTAGAAAACGCAAGGCTACCTTCATGCCCGGCCGGGCCGCTAATCACCAGACGAGCTGCTGGCGAAGTTACGAACCCATTCTTCAGCCCTTGCGCTTATGCTTCTGTGACTCGAATCACGCCTCGTCGTGTTTCCCGCATGCCGTCGCGCTAATAGGTTTCCCTTCGGTGATGGCATCGTATGGAAATGCTGGACTGTAACTCGGCGCACCTTGGGCGTGCGTACATGAATACGCCGCAGGCAAAGCTTGCATTCGAGGCGGATGATTAGCCGCGGGACCTGACCACGTTTCGCGTCCGTTTCGTTACTGAGCCTGCCTTAGGCACGTTCCCTTCCGTTCCGCTGGCCAGTGGTCTCTCAGCGTCACCTTCGTTGGAAGAATAGAGAAACTGTTCGATTTCTTCGATTCTTTCGTTGGCGTCAAGGTAACCAATCTGAATGAGGTCTTGCGTGTAGCTGGGCGTGAACAGCAGGTAACTCATCAGATCGGCAGAGGAAGCCGCGTCTCGTCCCAAACTGGATACAAAGTAATGGATCAGAGCCGGCATGTCCCGCTGGTGCTGCCCCGCCAGATCTGACAAGTTGACCGAAGGCGTGATGATGAGGGTCCGCAATGGCCGTATCTTTTCATGTCCTTCAATACCAAGCTGATTGATGTGGCCATCGTTGAGCAACTGATTCAAATGTTCAAGGTGCTCGATGTCAGTTGCGAGATGGTCCAGAAACATAACGTTCAGGAGAACCCCGAGAACCTGCGCGAGCGAAGGGTTTCTCTCATCTGTGCTTTCTTCTTGCCTTTCTCTATTTCCACAGCGGACGCCGATCGCGAAAACCTTCTCCGCCCCCAGGCGGATCACCGGGCTGAGCGGCTGTTGCAGGCGCAAACAACCATCACCGAAGAAGGCGGACCCACGCGGGGTTTTGAGCTTTACCGGCTGGAATACCATAGGAATAGCCGTGGACGCGCAAACGTGGTCGACTGTAATCTTCGTGGCCACCGTCACCACCCGGACCCGCTTCCACATCGGATGGCCTCTCTTTCCCTGAATGAAAAGATAGCTTTTCCCAGAGTTGTAGTTGGTCGCGGAAATCGCGAGAGCGTAGAGGTTTCCGCGCTTGATGTTTTCCTGGATCCGGTCACAGTCGAGATGCCGACGGAGAAAACCGCGGAGGGGAGTGGCATCTAACAACGATCGGGCATGGCCTCCCCCCAGAATCGCTCCGAAGGAGAGATCGAGCATCCAGGTCAGGGAATTTTGCGCCTGGGATAAGAGCCCGCAGTGAAAAATCTCGGAAGGTTTGAGGGTCGCCCAGGCCTCTGCAATAAGCTGGGTTACAAGAGCAAAATCGTCGCAACCCGTGGCCAGACCAGCACCATTAATCGCTCCCGCGGAAGCGCCTCCAATGATCGGAAAAGGATTACCCTTGGTTCGGACGCGTTTTAGCTCGCCAATGCGCTTGAGAACACCGGCTTGATAAGCGCCGCGAGCCCCGCCACCCGTCATGACCAGACCGACCGCGTTTTCCATCGTCCTCCCTCCCTCGGCACATCCGGCACAGTCAAAGCAACCCGCGCATCCGCACTCAGTCACGGGGATTCCACGGCTGGCTTCGTCGCGATGTCACCCAAACAAGTCCGAGCGCTGCGGTGACAGGCGTCTTACCAACTGCCACGGTCCTGTATGTAGATATGCTCCCGTCGGCGATTCCATCGCCCGCCACCGTTATTCAACTGCACTTGCTCATCCTTGACCGTGACGAGACTCACAGCGCTGCGGGAAAAGAATTCGGGGATGAGGCTAGCTGGTGCATCCGCCGCGACACAGAACCAGGTACTGCTCCCCGAACGGGATTCCACGCAACCAGCGTTCAGCGGGGCCAGGGCATTCGACAGACGGCAACATGGACCTGCGAAGCCGACACTAGGGAGCATTCGTCCTTATCGTCGCCGAGGGAGCAACCCTCTGTTCGCATATCCAAGTGTCAACGTTAGCCTGCCGCGACCCTCTGGAGCAGCGCCGGACCTTCGTGTGCTTTTTCCCGCTTGTTCTCTCCCTGCCTTCCCGCTTGGCTTTTCGGGTTCGTTTTGTAATTTCATTGTTTCGATGAACCGAACTACCGAATACTGAACGAACCCTGTAATCCGGGCAGGATTTTGGAGCCATTACCTTGCTTGATTGTCAGCAATGCCGCCAGTGCGCAGTAGAACCGACGGTCGAACGCTGTTTCTGCGCGCGAGAATCGATCATGTGTGCCGTCAGCGGGCAAAACAGCATCAGCGAAAGCAGTAGGGTGGTGCGCGCTGGTGATGCGAACTTCGAGATTTTTGCCTTCTTCGAAGCCGCTGGCTTTCAGGCCATCGATCAGTCCCTGCACGCAGATGTCAGTTCCGACGTTGGGAGCGAAGTAAACAATTGCAGCCTTGAACACCCGAGCGCTTCCAGACCCGGACGCGTTATTTCGGCGGGCCAGATCGGAGAACAGCAAAATGGCGGAGAACAACGCGATCAGGCCTAGACCAAGAGCCAGTCGTTTTAGCGCCGCCCATGCGGCTGTTTTCAAAGGTTGGACGATATCAGCAGCGCCCCCGCGTGCGAGGGAGGCATTATACCTGTCGAGGTGAAAAGGGACAGAGCGCTGGACGGCGGCAAACGGACCGACGTGATCTTCATCGCCTCCGTGCAGATGGGGACCGTGGATATGGTTCCCGACGATCCCGGCACCCGGATGTACCACTGCCACTTCGACGAGCACATGCGGGCCGGCATGACGGCGCTTTAGAAGGTCGACCCGTAGCGGAACGGTCGCCAGCCGACGGCCAAGCGCATCAAAACCCACCATGGACCATTTGGGCATTGGCAACTACATCGGCACGTTGACCCTGGCTGGCCACTCTCCCGTCAACCGTGTGCTTCCTTGACGCTTACAGGCCGGATACCGCTTCGCGCCTCCGCCACCTAGCAGGCGTTGAAGCAACTCGTTCCTTATGACTTTTTAATTTTCTGCCCCTAAGATTGTCCTAGTCTCTGCGGGTTCCAACACATGCTCGAAGGAACAAACAGGGTTTGCCCTCGAGACAGCCTGGGAGATTCACGCTGTCGTCAGAAGTTTGACGGGGTAGCGCAAGCGTGCTCCGCGAGGAGACTCCGGCAGCACGAATGGATGCTGCGGAGGAAGACCTCGCCTGTCGGACACAATTCGAAGTTCACGGACATGAGAGTTCCTCCTCACACCTAATTGCCCATGTCCCAGGGGTGCGCATGAGCCTTCAGAGGATACTCGTAGTCGATGACGAGTTGCAGATGCGGCGTGTACTCCGCGCTAGCCTGATTGCCCACGGCTATGAAGTGGTCGAGGCCGAGTCCGGCGAGGAAGCGCTGAACAAGTTGAACGCCGAGCGCTGTGGCTTTGTCCTTCTCGACCTGAATCTGCCAGGTATGGATGGAATTGCGACCTGCCGCGCGATTCGTGCGGACTCTGAAGTGCCTATCATTGTTGTGTCAATTAGGGATTCCGAGAAGGACAAGGCTGCGGCGCGAGGAGCTGGGGCGGATGACTACATTACGAAACCATTTGGCTTTGACCAACTGCTGACGCGCATCCGGGAAGTGAGCCGGAGGAAATCCGGATTCCCTTCTTGAGACAGACCCATTTTTGAGCTGCGTGCACGTGCGGTGGAATGGTCCCAGCCCGAAAGACGAACCTCGCTGGCGGTATAAATCGGGCTCTAAAGTCTGCAGACCCGTAAGTAGGCACGTATGACGACTCGGAACTCCGCAAACTGCTTCTCGAAATCAGCCTGCTGGATTCAGCTTACCAGCGATCCGCCGCCAGCCGCGACGATGTTGTGACGGATGCCGCCAACGCTACCGAGTCGACACTGAAAAGCTTCAGCAAGCCGTGGCCAGTGAGTTCGCGGAAAAACGAGAAAAGAAGACAAAGGACAAAACGAAAACCCGAAACAAGACCACGGCGTAAGACCGCTTCGCCCAGGTGTTCCGGCGGAGTACTAATTTGCATTCCGCCTTTTGTCTGTCCACCACTGTGCTGAAATCGCCAGACTTCTCCTTAGCCGCCGTGCGGAACGCGGACGAGAAACTTTATTGAGCACACTTCCACAATGTAACATCACAATCCGCCATTCCATTCCCATGCCTGCCTCTTCGCCCGATTCGAACGATGGAGTTCGGCCAAGCCATGAACCGCCTGAGTCCAATCCTGGCCCAAGTTACCTTTTGCGTTCACACGGTCAACGCACCTGGGACAATGTTTCCAAGCTCAAGCTCAGCACTGCTCTTACATGTGCCCCTTTCAACCCTGGCCCGCAGCGATCATTGCCATATCTCGCACGAGGGATTGAAATAGCTATGGACCTAAATGGGGAACGATCCCCTAACGTCGCACTCGAGGGCCGAGTTTTAGCTAGACCGGAAAAGACCAGCACCCCACAAGACTTCCGGTACTGGGTCGACTGCAGTAGTCAGACGAGGGGAATGGAGCTCGATTGATTAGACCGACTGCCTGTCACGCGGCAGCATGCGACTTCGGGTTGGCTAGGTGGTATCCACTGGTCGCGCTATCGCGTATTTTGCGACTTTGTAGCCGATGTCGCTGCGCGATACTCCCAGCATCCGCGCCGCTTCGGCCTGCACGCCATTTGCCTGTTCCAATGCTCGCTCGATGAGGCCCTTCTCGAACGCCGTAAGCAGTTCGCGGAGATCGACGGTAGCCGGCAGAGTTCTGAGCCAATCGCGCATTTCAATTGGTCGGGACGAGTCTGCGGCAGATCCGCTGACTTCTGCCGGCAGTTCCTCAGCGGCGATTTCCTCGCGCCGCCCCAAAATATGAGCCCGTTCCAAAATATTGCGCAACTCCCTAATGTTTCCGGGAAATGTGTAGTTCGCGATCTTCTGCAGAGCCTCTGGGCTCATGCGCTTGGGCCGGACCTTCAACTCCTTTGCGATCTGGGCTGACAAGATCTCGCAGAGGCCGGGAATGTCTTCTTTGCGGTCGCGGAGCGGCGGAATCCGAATTGGTACAACCGCCAGTCGGTAGTAAAGATCCTGCCGGAAGAGTCCCTGTTGCACCCGTTCTTCAAGATTGCGGTGGGTAGCAACCAAGACCCGTACATCCACCGTCCGGGTCTGTGTCGACCCAACCCGGAGCACCTCGCCATCCACCAAGACGCGGAGCAATTTAGCCTGAGCGGCTGCCGACATTTCACCGGCTTCGTCCAGGAAAAGAGTTCCGCGGTGGGCGGCCTCGAACAGACCCTGCCGGGCTCGATCTGCTCCAGTAAAGGCTCCTCGCTCATGTCCAAAGAGCTCGCTCTCCAAGAGAGTTTCGGTGAAGGCGGCGCAATTGATTGCAATCAGCGGTTTCTGGGCCCTGCGGCTGTTCCGATGAATTGCCCTGGCTACCAGTTCCTTGCCCGTTCCTGTTTCTCCTACAATCAAAACAGTTGCGTCTGTCGGGGCAACGCGGGCCACCTGTTCGCGCACCTCTTTGATTTCGGCACTATTCCCGAAGATGGTTTCGGCACCGAGGAGGTTGCCGACGGTGGACTTGAGGAGTTGATTCTCGCGCACCAGATTCGCACGCTCGCAGGCGCGCCGAACGGTCGCCCTGACAACCTCGGGATTAAAAGGTTTTGTGACGAAATCGAAGGCTCCCTTGCGCATGCTCTCAACAGCTAAGTCAATCGTCGGAACTGCGGTGAGGAAGATTACTGGCAACGACGCATCGCTCTCTTGAGCGGCCGATAGAACTCTCAGTCCGTCCCCATCCGGCATCTTCTGATCCGTGATGACTGCATCATATTCGCGCTCCCCCAGAAGGGGCAGAGCGGCCGTGACTCCGTCAGCCTCGTCGACTGTATGGCCGTCGAGGCGAAGCTCTGAACTTAGGACTTTTCGCAGATTGGGTTCATCATCCACAATCAACAATCTACCCATGGTTGGTTCGCTCCGGAGCCACTTGGCTCTCCATCAGAAATCGTCATTGCGAAGCATACGTGGCCGGGTTCGTTCCGTGCCACGGCCAGGTCACCGCCTTGAGCTCTGGCAATATTTCTCGAAATCGCTAGTCCGAGACCTGTTCCGTGTGGCTTGGTTGTGTAGAAAGGCTCGAAGATTCTGGACAGCGCCTCTTCGGGAATTGGATCGCCCGAATTTTCGACCTGGAGTTCCACACTTCCGGCCGACGGACGCTTACAGCGGACCACCACTTGTCCCCCACCCGCCGTAGCATCGATCGCGTTGAGGAGTAAGTTGAGGAGAGCGCGCTGCAACTGCTCGCGATCAACATTCGCGTGCAAACCGTCGTCACTCTCGACCGAGACAGTGATGTTTTTTTTCGAAGCATGCACATTGGCAATCTCCGCGATGTAGCCTAAGACATCTGCCAGGTCAATGGGATTTCGCTTTGGCTGACTGGGACGCGCATAGGAAAGGAAGTCACTGGTCAGTTTTTCCAGCCGAGCGGCTTCGCTGCGTGCGATAGCGTGCATCTCTTGCCGTTGTTGTTCCCCGACCTCAGGGCGGTCTGCGGTAACCAGTGAACTCGCAATGATGGAAACTGGGTTGCGAATTTCGTGGGCTACCGCACTTGAGAGACGGCCCACAACCGCGAGTTTCTCTTCGACCACCAGTCGCTCACGCGTGCGCTCGAGTTCTCTCAGATTATCGGCAAGCTTTCTTTGATCACTTCGAAGCTGGTTGACGAGCAGCCAGACCAAGGGCCCCACGATTGCGTAGACAACAGAAATGACTCCTGCTTCAAAGTACTCACTGGCTTGCACTGGCGGATGAAAGACAGCAAAATGCGAGACCCAGAAGAAGGTCATGGAATCCGCGACTGCGATCACACCGATACAAGCGGGAAGGCTGAAGCGGTAAGCGGCCTGCAAGACAGGCAGGGCGAGGAGAACGAAGTATGGACTGTCTTCCCGATTAGTGAGAAATGTTAAAAGAAGACTTAGACCGATGTTCAGAGAAATCGAAGCCCAAACGACGACTTCCTCTAGGGTTTTGGTCAGGGGCTGTGAGCGAGACCAAAGCCAAAGCAATTCCAGCATCTTGACCAGAAAGGCGGCTCCTAGGGTTACCAGCAAGACGGGCGAGGGTTCGCCCAGGAGAGAAGAAAACAGCGAGTGGAGAAGCAGGAGTGCAGCGAGAACAAATAGATTTAGAGTTGCAAAAACCATCTCCTGCTGTCGGAACGATTCATTGAAACGCGCCAACATGCCGACAGTTCGCGACTCTGGTCTAGCTTGTGCCACTTTCGATTAGAGTACTCCTGGATACTCAAGTCAAGAGAAGGCGATTGCTGGTCCGGAGAGGTGGCGGTCAGCCTTCGCAAGTCTGGCCGCCATGAAATCGTCAAGAGTTGTTGCGAGGATTCCTTCGAACAATTCGCAGACCGGTGGCCAAGGCCAGCGACAAGAAACCAAGTATTCCAGCCAACGGCACAAGGCTGGCGGTCTTCGGCAGTTCTTGCGGTGCTGGTTCCTCGATGGCGGCGGTCAAGGTTGCAGCCTCTCTGTCCGATTCTATGAGCATCGGACCTTCAAACGCCACAGCCGGCCGTGGCGGCGCCTGACCGGTCACAACCGTGTGCCTGGTGACCGATTGCACAGGCTCAACAGTCAACACCGTTGCTGAAATTTCCATTCCTTTCTTTAGATCGAATACCGTCTTGTCTTGACCGTCGATGTGGAACACGATTCCATCGGGTACCGTGTAGGCTTTGTTTTCACCGCCGGGGAAAGACAAGATCAAATGCGGAGGGTTGATCTGCCACACGTTGCCATTCACCGTTCTCAACGTTGTGACCTCTTGGGGTGTGGTGATCGTGTGAATATCCTGAGACAGCTTCGTCCCGGGCATCAGTTCATGGACGGTTAGGTCCCTGCCATCCACTTGAAACCTGACGTCGTCAGCCAGATTCAAGAGCTCAAATTTGCCGTTCTCGAGTTCTACAGCAACCTCATGACCAGAAACGTGGATGACTTCCGCATTCTGGACATGAGTCGTTTGAACCTCGTGCGTCGGCGGTTCTGTTGTTTTCGTGGTTGATGGGTGCGTTATGTCTTGGGCGACGATGCCCACAGTCATGGCGCAAAGAAACGCCGGTATGACCAACGCTAAGCTGAATAGTGTGTGCTTGGATTGCTTCATTGGTTTTCTCCTTCTAGCAAAAAGTGATCTTCTTGTTGTTCCTCATCTCGCACAGCTTGTTACTTCAAAGAAGCTTCGACGATGTAGCGACCAGGAGCGGGGCCGACGAAATAAAATGGGTAGCACGTCACCAGCGTGAGCGAATTCTTAGTTCTTGGTTGCAAGACACTAACGTCAGCTGGGCTGGTAATTCGGATCTGGTCCACGACGAAAACATCTGTTCCAGACATTGTGACCAACTCAATCGCGTCTCCGGTCCTGATGTCTTTCAATCTGCGAAAGAACCCGTCCCGGTGTCCGGCGATGCCGATGTTGCCACCCTGTCCTAGAAGCGAAGTGCCGGCAATTCGTCCGGCCCCGCGGTTCAATGTGGCCGCATCAGTGCCCTCCAATATCGGAACCTCCAAATGCAACGCAGGAATCCGCAAGACAGCTAGCGATGCACCATTCTTGCCGAGATTGGCGGGATACGACTCTTTACGCTGCATTGACCGGGGCGAGTATTCGGTGTCCTGCGCCTGACGAAATTCAGCATTGCGATTCCCGCCACCGATTGCTTCTACTCCCGCACTGGGCTTATGGTTGGACTCGAGTTGCCTGGCTTCAAATTTCGCCATCTCTGCGCGGAACATGATGAACCTATGAATGTGGGCGAATGCAAACATAAGAAGGAGAACCAAACCAAAGAGGAGCAATCCGCGCTCAAGGATTCGAAGTGCTTTTGCGCCAGCCTTCATTTCGGCTTAGTCCTTATCCTGTTCTGTCTGCGTGGGAGGTGTAGCGTTGGCGTCTACGGGAGCCGAGGTTACCATCGCCCGCACGCCAAATTCGTGCACGAGCCTGCCTCCATTGTGGGCGGTATTAACCAGCAGCAAGGCGCCCGCGCTGTACAGAACCAGAAAAGCCAGCGGAAGGATCGTTGTTGTGAAGCGAGTGTCTGCTCTCTTCAGCGACCACGGCACCGCCAAGAGTGCAAGGAATATCACCGACAGCACACTGAAAACGGCTCGTGTACGCTCGGCAAGGGATTCGTGGGTTTCGAGGACTTGTTCCATCCCTGGAGTCCGTTCGGCGAGTTTGCCTGCAGCTTCACCCGTCTCGACCGCCACGAAGATTGAGGCTGTTCCAACGAACAGCAGGACCATCGCTGCGATCAGGTAAGAACGGCCCTTGGCCGGCGTCAGCACAGCACCAATCACTATGAAGATCGGGGCCATTAGCAAAAGAGCAATCGGGAAATGGATGATCAGGGGGTGCAAGGCATCCCAACTTGGAATTGCCGAAAAGTGAAGCATAGAAACTCCTTAATCCGTAGCAGCGGGACGCCCCGGTTGCTAGCTGACTTTCTCGTACTTGTCTTTGTGTGTGAAACACGCCGGACACTTAGAAAAGTCCATTTTCGTTGTCGTGTACCCGCACACCGTGCACACGAAGTAGTCCTTTGCTTTGGACCCTTTGAGGTTGGGTAGGTTGTTCAGAGCTTCGGAGTACAGCTTGGCGTGTTCGGCCTCTGCTGTCTTTGCGTAGTTAAGAGTCTGAACAGCATCTCTGTTTCCCTCAGCGCGAGCCTGCTTGAGGAATTCCGGATACATGGTGTCACGCTCGTACGACTCTCCCTTGATGGCGGCTTCGAGATTTTCCTTCGTCGACTTGACGACTGGAGTCTCGATCTTGGCTTCGGGCGTTCCGCCCAGCTTTTTGATCACAGCCGCGTGATTAGCGGCGTGAACGTCCTCCGCCTTGGCTGCAGCCCGGAACAGACTCGCAACTTTACCGTACCCTTCCTGGTCGGCTTTTTCTGCGAATGCAAGGTAACGCGCATGTGCGTTGCTTTCGCCGTTGAATCCGGCCTGCAGGTTGTCGAGTGTTTTCGTCGCGGCTACCGCCCCGTTTGGCAGAGCTATCAAGGCGAGCGTAAGCGCGAGTGCACTACAAGCGAGCTTCTTCATATCCAGTATTCTCCAGTTCAATCTCAACGAATGGCGACCTGCATTCAGATCGCTCGCGGTGAAGTAGGGCACGGCGTGGGCCAAGCATCGACTTCCGCCAAGTTGCACAGAACAAACAGCAAAAGCAGCGACGACTTGAGCCGAGGTGCACCGAATGTCAGAAGAATCGGACAGGTGCCGTCCAAACCGTCGGACGCCGCAGAACGTCCTGTAGCCGGTTGGTGATTGATTCGAGCGGATGTCCAAGCTGGCGAACCAAGGTGCCGGACTGCCCACGGTCCTTATCAGTTTGTTGTCTGTCGGTTAGCATCTGCCATTTTCGATCGGATTCCGGGAGTAAAGACTTGTAATTCCTCCCTACTTCGCTCCTGCTCGGCACTCAGCATGCACGAGCGTTCTTGGAAGGCAAAGCGATGAGAAGCAGTCACGCGAGTCGGGAGAGGCGCGATTTTCTTGTCTTCGAGCCTGGTCTTCGGATTAAGGAATCGATCTAAGCACCATCCCGAACGCTGCGTCTTGTTCAAGGACATCATATGAAGATTCTTAGACGCCACTGGTTGATCGTGATCCTGATCACGCTGGCAGTCGCTGTCATTGCCGTATTTCAATTGAAAAAAAATAAGAGTCCGCAATATTTCACGGCCAAGGTCGACCGCGGTGACATCAGCCAGGTAGTCGAGGCCACCGGCACGATTAATGCGGTAACCACTGTCCAAGTCGGCTCTCAGGTATCTGGGACCGTTTCTCGTCTGTACGTAGATTTCAATTCCCGCGTAAAAAGAGGACAAGTCATAGCCCAGATTGATCCCGCACTCTTCGAAGGATCGCTACTGCAGGCCAAAGCGGACTTGGCCAACGCGCAAGCAAGCATCGCGATTGCCAAGGCGAATTTCCAGAAGGCACTTGCTTTGCAGGTTCAGACCGCAGCCGACTACGAACGCACCCACGCTTTGACTGGACAACGCGTCATGAGCGCGCAGCAACTCGACCTCGCGAAGGCTAACTACGATTCCGCTGTAGCCGGTGCGGCCGCCGCTGACGCCCAGGTGAAGCAAGCCGAAGCGCAAGTGCAGCAGCGCCAAGCCGCTGTCAGGGTGGCGCAGACCAACCTGGACTACACGACCATACGTGCTCCCATCGACGGTACCGTTATCGCACGCAATGTGGACGTTGGCCAGACCGTCGCAGCCTCGTTACAGGCACCGACACTGTTCACGATTGCTCAAGACCTGACGAAGATGCAGGTGTATGCCAGCACCGATGAATCCGATGTAGGTGCGATCCGGCGCAACCAGCTAGTCACTTTCAAGGTTGATGCATATCCCAAGGAGAGCTTCAGCGGCCTGGTTTCTCAAGTACGGATGAACGCCACAACTGTTCAGAACGTTGTCACCTACAACACAATCATCGATTTCGATAATCCCGAAATGAAGCTATTTCCTGGTATGACGGCCTACATCACAATCCCTGTGGTCTCGGCGACAGACGTACTCCGAGTTCCTAATAGCGCTCTTCGTTACAAACCCGACATGAAGGCGGAGGAAATTCGCGCCATATATCAGAAATTTGGGCTCGACAACCCAGGCCCGTGGTCCGCCGGGAATCATGCGGCGGCAGACGATGGCCCGGAATCCGTTGCTGGAACGGTGAAGAAAGTCGACCGTCGAACAGCCGCAGGCCAAAACAAAGCAATTGACCTGGCCCCGGCAGTTGCTCATGGCATTGATGGGGTCGTCCTCTGGAAACTGCGTCCGGACAAGACTCTCGAGCCGGTAAGAATCCGATCCGGCATAACCGACCACACTGTGACGGAAGTGGCCGAGGTATTCAACGGATCGCTGAAGACTGACGACGACCTGGTTACCGGTGCTGTTCTTGCCGGACCAAAGATGGGGCCCGGCACGACGGCCGCAAATAGGCACTAGCGCAGAAATGCTCAGGAACTCCATGGTCACGATGAGCCAATCCGAGATTAACGTCCCGATTCCGCAAAAAATGGAAGCGACGATTCGCGTCCTCGATGTTCACCAGTACTACGACTTGGGCGAAACTCGCGTCCATGCCTTGCGTGGGATCACCATGGACGTCGTCAGTGGTGAGTTTGTAGCCATCATGGGAGCGAGCGGAAGCGGCAAATCTACCTTCATGAACATTCTGGGCTGCCTGGACAGGCCCAGTTCTGGAAGATATTTCCTCGACGGTATCGACGTATCAAGCCTTGCCAAAGACGAGTTGGCAGCCATACGGAATCGAAAGATCGGCTTCGTATTTCAGGGATTCAACCTGCTCTCACGAACCACGGCGCTGGAGAACGTGGGATTGCCGACCTTGTACGCACAGGTTAGCAAGCAAGAGGGCGAGAAGCGGGCGCGAGAGGCGCTTGATCTTGTCGGACTTGGAGACCGCTCAGCACATTTTCCTTCACAGCTTTCGGGCGGGCAACAACAGCGAGTTGCGATTGCGCGAGCCCTGGTGAACAAACCGTCGATTCTGCTGGCGGATGAGCCGACCGGCAATCTGGATAGCCGCACGTCCGTGGAAATCATGGGGATTCTCGAGAGGCTGAATGACGCTGGACTGACCATCGTTTTGGTTACCCATGAGCACGATATCTCGCAGTTTGCCAAGCGCGCGATCCAGTTTCGCGACGGGAGAGTTCGACGAGATGAGCTTGTGGTAAATCGCCAGGCCGCGTCCCAAGTGCTAAAGAGCCTTCCCGTGGAGGAGGACTAGCAGCCCGATCGTCTCATGACGAGGAATTACTTATGGACTTGATCGCCACAGCGCGAATCGCGGTACGAGCTCTGGCTCGCAACAAAATGCGCTCCAGCCTTACCATGCTGGGCATCATCATCGGCGTGGGTGCCGTCATCGCGATGGTTGGGGTGGGGCAAGGGGCACAGCAACAGGTACAGCAGCAAATCGCTGCCATGGGTTCGAACATTCTTTTCGTCGGGTCGGGCACTGTTACACGCGGTGGAACCCATATGGGTTGGGGCGCGACGAAGACTCTCATATATGCAGATATGCTCGCCATCCTAAGGGAGTGCCCGGCGGTCAAAGCTGCCGCACCCGGAAGTAATACCAGTACACAGGTTGTTTTTGGCAATGACAACTGGGCGACTCGAATCAACGGCACCGAGCCGCAGTACTTCGATATCAGAAACTGGCCATTCCAGGAGGGAACTGCATTCACGCAGCAAGATGTGGAAATGGCAGCAAATGTAGCGGTCATCGGCGAAAGCGTGCGCAAAAACCTATTCGCAGCAACCGACCCCCTCGGACAGACCATTCGGATCAAGAGTCTGCCTTTTAAGGTCGTGGGAGTGCTTGCACAAAAAGGCACCTCCGCAGCCATGGGCGATGATCAGGATGACGTGGTTCTTGTTCCCATCACGACTCTTCAGAAGAAGATAACCGGGCAGGATTGGCTGCGTTGGATCATGGTCTCCGCCAGTTCGCGTCAGGCAAGCTACGCCGCCCAGGAGCAGATCACATCGCTGCTGCGGGATCGTCACCGCATTCGTGTCGGGCAAGATGATGATTTCATGGTAAGGAACCTGGCCGACATGGCTGACCTGGCAGACCAGGCCGGCAGTGTGATGACCATGCTCCTGGCCTCGATTGCCAGCGTTTCATTGATCGTCGGTGGCATTGGTATCATGAACATTATGCTGGTGTCGGTCACCGAGCGTACTCGCGAGATTGGCATTCGCATGGCGGTCGGCGCCACGGAGCGCAATGTGCAGAGCCAGTTTCTGACGGAGGCGGTTGTGCTCAGTCTGATTGGCGGCGCGATTGGAATCGTCTTCGGGATGGGCGCCTCCTATCTCATCACCAACACGTTGGGCTGGGTGGTATTGATTTCTCCGCTCGCAATCGTAACGGCGGTGATGTTCTCTATGGCGGTGGGGATTTTCTTCGGGTTCTACCCTGCGCGGAAAGCGGCACGCCTGAATCCGATCGAAGCTTTACGCTACGAATAGATCCTGACTTCTCGATGGAGAATGAGCCAGGGTGGGCAAAATGAAACGGGAGCACTTCATTCGTCTGGTCGAGGAAGTGTTGGATTCGATTCCGACAGAGTTCCGCCAACGAATCCACAACCTTGCGGTACTCGTTCAGGATAGACCAAGACGACTCAGAAGGCCGCTTAGAAACAGCCGCGACATCGGTCCCGCCAAGCCCGGCCGCCTGCTCCTCGGAGTTTTCGAGGGGACACCCATCACCCAGAGGAGCGTCTTTGAATTCAGCTCGGGACCGAACCGCATCATCCTGTACCAGAAAAATATCGAGGCCATCTGCCGGAATGAAGCAGAAATCCGTCACGAAGTCCGGCAGACCGTGCTCCACGAGATGGGGCACTACTTTGGAATGAACGAGGCCCAACTTAAAGACGTTTAGCTCCAAGCGAAGTCGGTTAATTTCCCGGACGCTGCAGAACTACTGCAATCGACCGCAAGGAACCGTTATTCCACATATACGGTGATTGCAATCCGATCCCTGGGGTACCTGCGGTTGTACAGGTAATAGCCGTCTTCGGAGTAAACGACATACACATCATCGTTGTCGTACCAATCGTCCGCCCAGTACTCTGGCCATGGGTCCATGAAACCGAACCAAAAGCCGGCGTACCAAAAGCGCGGGTGTCCGCGATATATCTCCATCGGGTATTCGACTCGTGCGTGGCTATTCCTCTCTTCCGATCACCCGGAGGATTCCTAGCAAGTTGGCGGCCGCGTCCATCTGGCGTCGCTCCCCAGTTTCTGGCCCTCCGGCGTACCACAATTCGCGGGCGCGGAGACGGATTGCGGCTTGAGCTTGGACGACGCGTGTCTTGAGTTTCTTGCGGTCTGGCTCCAGAACGGCTTCTCTATAGAGCGCCAGCCAGGTCTTAGTTCCGTCTGAATTCGTCATAGGTCATCTGCCTTGTGCGTGAGTGTTGTTACTCCCGGACTAGAGTGCTGCTTTGTGAACCAAATTAGGGAATGAGGTCGGAAGGACCGTACGAACAGCGAAGCAAGCAGAACGACTTCAGTATGGAACGACTACCAAGCCAACTGAAGTTGGCCTCACGAGCGCGCACTCCGCGTAGAGTCAAAGCTGGTGCTCTTCTGACCGTATTTCGTTCAGACTCTTGCCGTTGCGAGCCGAGAGGAAGGAGGTTCTCCATGAACTGGGACACTACTTCGGGTAGCTTAATCTCAGCTTGTTCACTGTAGTCGCGGCCCGGCCTCCTTCCCTCTGCACATAAGAACTACTCAGGCCGCCTTCTGGACTTGGGATAATTCAGCCTCAGCCTGCAACCAGTCGTCCAGGTCGCGTCCATCATCTCTTCCACGCTGCTCATAAAGTTGAAAGGCCCGTGCCCGAATTTGGTCCTGCAATTCAGAGCCACCATGGGGCTTTTGGAGATCTGCTTTGATCGGCACAGAGGGGATTACCTGAGAAGATTTCACTTCGATTTCTCCTTTAGATGATTTGTCCAACAGGGTGCTTCCGTCGGCGCCGCTCTTCTTGTGTCCCATGAGTCTCACCCCGCAGGAACCTCGAAACCGGAACACAAGGAGAACTCTGATTTGTGGCACGGCCTGTGCCAGGCATTGACGAACGACAAGTTGCACAAAACAAACGTCGAGGATACCCCCGGCCTCACCTGGAGGCCGACGCACGTCAAAAGAATCGGACCGCGAGGTCCAAAGTATCGGACGCCACAACAGTTCACGCCTCCGGTTTTAGGTTAGGGCGGAAGGATGGGCGACAGAGTCCAAACGGCTCTGTCGCCTTTGTTCTCTTTCTCTTGGCATTTTCCTTCAATCGATTGAAATCACTGGTGAGTAAAGATTTGTAACGGTCCTCTTGTGAGTACCCCTGGTACTCAACATGCTTAGCGTCTCGTGGAGAATGCGGCAGTACGAGAAGCGGTGCAAGTCTTCAGAAGAGACTGCCTCATGGTCAGAGGAAAGTTTCCTGAGCCACACAAGATCGAGGGGAGGTGGGCGATGAAACACACCATCGCAGCTTTGATTACCGCTCTGGCTCTCTTATTGATCCTTTTGATCTTTGTGCAACCGGTTTTTGCGCGCACTGAAGACGACGTCCGGAACGACGAGTCGCGGCGTACTGCACAGCAAGAGCCCAAACCGAAACCAGGTAGTAAGGATGACATCGATGCCATCGGAAACCGCGATGTTGGCGGCGGCCGGGGGCTGGGGAATTGGTATTCGCTGGAAACTGAGATCCGAATGGGTAGGGAATATGCCCAGATGATCGACACCACCGTGAAATTGGTGAAAGACCCGGTCATCACCGAATTCGTCAACCGGATCGGACAAAATATCGTACGAAATTCTGATTCGAAAGTGCCATTCACCATCAAGGTGATTGACTCTGATGAAGTTAACGCCTTCGCCCTTCCCGGCGGTTTCTTCTATGTGAATTCGGGACTGCTGCTGGTCGCCGACGAAGAAGCTGAATTGGCCGGGGTCATGGCCCATGAGGTCGCCCATGTGGCGGCACGTCATGCTATGCGACAGATGACACGAGGGACCCTTGCGAACCTCGCGTCGATCCCGTTGATCTTCGTCGGCGGAGGAATCGGTTATGCGGCTCGCTCCGCGGCGGGGATCGGGGTGCCGATGAGCTTCATGAAATTCTCTCGTGGGTTCGAGGACGAAGCGGATTATCTCGGACTGCAGTACATGTACAAGGCGGGGTACGATCCACAATCATTTCTCACATTTTTCGAAAAGATCCAAGCCAAAGAGAAGAAGAAGCCGGGCACTCTGTCCAAAGTTTTTGCTTCCCACCCTCCGCTGGAGAGCCGCGTAGAGAAGATCCAGAGACAGACTGACACAAAGCTTCCGTCCAGGCTTCACTATGTCGTGACAACTTCCGAGTTTGACGACGTCAGAAGTCGACTCGCGATTTTTGAGAATCGCGGGAAGGTAAGCGATGAAACAAAGGAGAAGCGACCGACACTGCGCCGCGCGCCGCCCACCAAAAACGATGAATCAACAGCTGATGATGAAAGGCCAACTCTAAAACGCCGAGAGAATTATTCCAATTAGGTGACTGTGATGAAACTGGAGATTCGCGGATTACACGTTGAGATCACTGACTCGCTTCGTAGTTACGCACAACGGAGCCTTGGCTTCGCGCTAGATCGTTTTGCAGAACGAATCAGGACCGTGCGGCTGAAAGTGGGAGATCTGAACGGTTCGCGGGGTGGAGTAGATAAGCGATGTCAACTTGCTATTTCGATGGCGCACTCATCGCCAATCATCTTGGAAAGTCGTGCCTCAACTGTCCAAGGAGCGATTGACCGTATCGCTGGCAAAGTTCGCAGCCTCGTAGAGCGGCACTTTGTGCGTAAGCACGAGCAACGGCGGTTCAGGAAAGATACTCAGCAATTGCTCGGAGGACCGCCCGCAGCGGCGGCGACTCTTCGACCTCGGGGAGGCTCGGCGCCATGAAACCGACGCGAAAAAGAATTCTGATTGCGGATTGTCACGAAGATGTCCTCATCGTTCTCGAGAGGCTTCTTGAGGACGCAGGCTTCGACACGACGACGGTATGGACTGCAAAGGAAGCTCTGACGCTCGCTGATGCGCATGTTTTCGACTTGGTGCTCGTGAACGAATACTTGCCCGATGCCGAATGCGACGACGTGCTGAAGGCACTGCAGAAGAGAGGTGAGCAAACCGCCTGCATCGTGATGCAGCCGAGCGCACCTGAGATCGGGGACTTTGCCCGGTTCGAGGCATTGGGCGCGAGAGATATCGTGTGCAAACACTGTTGTCGGCAGATTGTCGAGATTGTCAGGGAATGTCTGCTGTGCGAGCGGAAGCGGGTCCCGGCTGCCTGAACGCCAGCCGGAAGAGACTGCGAAAGGTTGAGGGAGGTTCACCATGGAAGCCGTTTACATGCTGGCCTGCGGCGTCGTCTGGCGGAAGACGGCCGATCCGGAAGCGGGATGGGATTTGGTAGACGGTCTCAACTCCAGCGATCCAGAGGTCCGCCTGCTTGCGCAAACCTTCCTCGTCGAGAGCGGAGAAACCTCGATGGGCCTGTTAGAAAGTGCTCTCGCGCTGGGAATCGTAGACCCTGACGTAGCTGGCCCATGCATGGCTGAGATCTTCCGAAGTCGACACGCGAAACCTGTGACTGGAGAACGTATCCACGAGCGTTGCACTGATGCGTCGAACCGCTGGGAGGTGACGCGTTCGAATTGAACCACAGCCGACTGAGTCCCGACTGCAGTCTCGTCCAGATTCGGAGAGCGAATCAATACGGCAACGAATCCGGGAACTCCCGATTGAGCCAGAAGGGCGTTGAGCGCATCGTCAAAGAAGTCCACCACGAACTGGTGATGCTTCCGTTCTACGGAGTGTTCGACAATTTGCAGTACAAAGTCTCCCCAGAGGGCACGGTGACTCTGCTCGGCGAAGTAAGCCGGCCAACCCTCAAGTCAGACGCAGAAAGGTCGGTGAGAGAGATTGAAGGTGTCGAGCGAGTGGACAACCAGATCAAGGTGTTGCCCGTATCCCCCAACGATGACCGTATTCGGCGAGCGACGTACCGGAAGATCTATGGGCACAGCGTGCTTTCGCAGTATCAACTACGTGCCGTTCCGCCAATTCACATCGTTGTTGAAAATGGCCACGTGACGCTGGAAGGCGTCGTGGCACGCCAAATGGAAAAACAAGTCGCTGGAGTGCAAGCGAATAGTGTGTCGGGTGTGTTTTCGGTAGAGAACAATCTGCGAGTGGAAAACGACTAGAGCGCTTCGCTGATTTCGGCAAAGCTAGCTTAAGCGAAACTTCTGTAAGGAGATGCGAGATGAAAGCATTGGAAATTGAACCGCAGGTCACACTCAAAAACATTCTGTTCGCAACTGATTTTGAGGTGTCGGCGGGCCGAGCTCTGCCGTTCGCTGCCGCGCTGGCAGATCGGTACGGAGCAAAACTCTATGCGGCCCATGTCATACCGCCCGAGGCTTATGCCTATGCTTCTCCCGGATCCATCCACCGTGTCTTGAAGGAAGTCGGGGACTTTGCTCGATACACGCTGAGTCAGATCACAAGCTCACTTCGAGGTCGGGGCCTGCGTTGCGATGCACTGTTGGGAGAGGGAAACGTAGCGGAGGTGCTCGAAAACTGGGTGAAGACATACTCCGCAGACCTGGTCGTTGTAGGTACGATCAGTCGCGCAGGATGGGGCAAAGTAGTCCTCGGTTCGGTCGCCGAGGAAGTGATTCGAGAAGCGTCCTGCCCGGTGCTCACGGTCGGTCCACACGTCACAACATTGGCTTCTGACGGAGTTCACAGCATCGTTTGCGCAACTGATTTCTCCCCGCCTTCTCTGCGAGCACTCGAATTCGCCGCGTCACTGGCACACGAATATAAGGCGCATCTCACCGTTGTACACGTCAGGGAAGGGAGTCTCGGGGCCTCGCTCCATCTGGCCATTCAACACACCGAGAATCGCTTGCGCGAGATGATCCCTCCCGAACCCGAACTGCCTTACCGACCGGAGATCGTCGTAGAAACCGGAAACGTAGCGGAACGCATTCTTAACGTTGCGGCTGACTTGTCGGCTGACTTCATCCTGATGGGTGTGCGGGGAGCGGGAGCTTTCGCGCAGGCAGCAAGTCGTTTTGGCTCCATTGCCCACAGGGTGGTAGCTCTCGCTACGTGTCCTGTGGTGACTGTCGGCGACTCACAGAAAGCTGAGGAAGACTAGATAAGGAGGGTACTTGTATGGACTCGGCAATGATTCTAGTACTGGTGCTACTTGCGGGCGTTGTAGCTCTTCTGGCGTGGTTTGAAATCAACTCACGGCGAAACGATGCCCATCAGAAGGCAAAGTCGGCGAGTGCAGAAGTGTTAGCGAAGGAAAGCCAGAACACGGTTGAACCTGCGGCCGACAAAAAGAAAGCCGCATAAACGCAACCGAGCAAAAACGCAAAGGAGTTCATCATGACCGATCGTTCCATTATCGTCACTGAAGCCGACGTGGAAAGGCTGAGACGCTTGGTCCGGGCTCTCCAGTATTCTCTCTTTCGAGATCAGCGGCAGCTCGATCTTCTCGATCAGACACTGGAGAGCGCCGAGATCCGGCCATCTGGTCGAGTTCCCAAAGAAGTGGTCAGGATGAATTCTCGTGTCCGGGTGCTCGATTTCGATACCCAACGGAAGGGACTGTACACGTTGGTTTTTCCCGAGGAGGCGAGCATCTCACGAGGTTTTATTTCAGTTCTCGCGCCACTTGGAATTGCTCTGCTCGGTCGCAGAAGGGGAGACGTCATCGAAGCGAAGGTCCCGGGAGGAATCAGACGGCTGAGAATCGAACGTGTATGGCATGGGCCTAAGATCCCGAGAGAGCGGGTCCAGCCGGATGGTTCCACTCGAAAAGCACTTCGCTTGGGTCAATCAATTCCAAACACCAGTCTGGCCGCCTAACCCTTATGTCTCTTTCAGTGAGCGTTCCTGTCAAGCCGGAAATCTCGACCGCGAAGGAGACCTACATCGCGGCGGTGACCCTGATCGCGATTGCTGCACACCTGGTTCTCCGTTATTGGACCCACCTGCCGCCATGGATTCATCTGGGACCGTTATTTCTTGCGCTGGTCGTCGGTGGAATCCCAATCCTCTGGAGCCTGGGCAAAAAACTCTGGCAGCGCGAATTCGGCTCCGACTTACTTGCAGGCGTCTCTATCGTCGCTTCCGTCGCAATGGGTGAGTACCTCGTGGGATCAATCATCGTTCTGATGCTTTCGGGCGGGACGGCATTGGAACAGTTCGCCACGCGAAGAGCATCGTCCGTTCTCGACGCCTTGGCGAAGCGCATGCCGCAAGTTGCGCACCGCCAACATGGGACGTCGGTGGAGAACATCAAACTCGAACAGATCCAGATTGGCGATCACATTATTGTGTTACCCCATGAAATCTGTCCGGCGGACGGTGCCGTGGTCGAAGGGCATGGGGTCATGGATGAGTCCTATCTGACAGGGGAGCCTTTTGAAATCTCAAAGACTCCGGGCGCGAAGGTTCTGTCCGGAGCAATCAACGGGGACATGGCTCTGACCATCGAAGCCGAGGAGTTGGCGGTTGATTCGCGTTACGCCAAGATCATGCAGGTGATGGAGCAAACTCAAGATAAGCGGCCGCGGCTCCGCCGTATTGGAGACCGCATCGGTGCTTGGTACACACCCTTGGCTGTGGGTGTTGCCGGACTGACCTGGCTGTTTACCGGCGACGCGACGCGTTTTCTGGCTGTGGTCGTCATCGCCACTCCATGTCCTCTCATCCTGGCGATCCCGGTTGCGGTGATCGGGGCTATCTCGCTCTCGGCGAGGCACAGCATCATCATCAAGAATCCCGCAGCCTTGGAGCAGATCACAACCTGTCGCACGCTCATTTTCGACAAGACGGGAACTCTGACCTACGGCCAACCTCAAATGACCAGTGTCTTGTGCGGACTCGGATTTACCGAGGACCAGGTCTTACAAGCCGCCGCCAGCCTTGAACAATTCTCTAAGCACCCACTTGCTGGCGCTGTGGTTCGGGCCGCACAGGACGCGAAGCTGGCCTTGCTGGAGGTCAGTCAGATGCAGGAGAAGCCGGGAGATGGCCTTCGCGGCATGGTTGCCGGCAGGAGCGTGCGTATCACCGGACGCGGCAAAGTAGATCCCGAACTGCTGTCCTCACTGCCTCCTCTCGCTTCGGGATTGGAGTGCCTCGTCTTTGTAGACGAGCAGTATGCCGGGGCATTTCGTTTTCACGATGCGCCTCGTCAAGACACCAAGCCCTTCGTTCACCACTTGAAACCGAATCATCAGGTGAATCGCGTTCTCCTGGTCTCCGGGGACCGGGAATCGGAGGTCCGCTATCTGGCGGAGGAAGTTGGGATCTCTCAAGTCTACGCGGGACAAACACCGGAACGGAAAGTTGCGATTGTAGAGGAAGAAACCAGGAAGGCTCGTACCCTTTACATCGGCGACGGAATTAACGACGCCCCTGCACTCATGACGGCGACAGTAGGCGTAGCCTTTGGGGCTAACAGCGACATTACTTCTGAGGCTGCCGATGCAGTGATTTTGACTGCTTCGCTGGGCAAGGTAGATGAATTGATTCACGTCAGTCACAGGATGCGCTCGATCGCGCTGCAAAGTGCGCTGGGAGGAATGGCGGCCAGCGTGGCGGGTATGATCGCCGCCGCCGTGGGTTACCTGCCTCCCCTCGAGGGCGCCATTCTGCAGGAGATCATTGATTTGGCCGCAGTGGCGAACGCCGTTCGGGTGGCCCTTCCCACTGGGGACTTGGCCGACTTTTGAGGATTGCTGATCTTCAAGGTTCCGGCCATGAGCGTTATGTGCGCCGATTAGGAGCGTGCATGTCGGGATCCGGCAATAAAACGAACCGTCGCGCAGGCCTTTTCTTCCTGCTGGCCGTGACCGCTGTAGCTCTCTATTTTTGCTACGCTCTCGTTGCCCCCTTTCTAAAGCCGCTCCTGTTCTCCATTGTCTTAGCTGTTCTTTCTTATCCCCTCCACTCGCGTATTCAACGCCGTGTCCGCAATCGTAATCTCTCAGCACTCTTATCCACGTGTCTTGTCGTTCTATTCATCGTTCTGGCTACGGTACTGCTTGTAAGGGCCCTGGCAACCGGACTGCGCGACGTCTACCAGGCACTAAGCAGTTCGGGAGACGGGAGTGAACGCCTGAGCCTTTACGTTATTCATCTATTTGAAAGAGCCGTTGAACTGGCGAGCAACTATCTACCGATTTCTACCTCCGACTTGCGATCGGCGACGGTAAACCAGGCTGAGAAGGCAGTCTCGACCCTCCTTGGTCTGACGGCTGGAGTCGTCGGCAGCTTCACGGCTTTGATCGCCAATGCCTTGATTGCCTTCTTCGTCCTGTTTTTCTTGCTTCGTGATGGCAATGCAATGTTGCGCCGCGCCGCCGTTCTGCTCCCCTTGCGCAGAGATCAAACCAGAAGGCTTTTTGCTCTGGTGAAAGACATCCTCAACGCCACCGTGTATGGAACACTTGCGATGGCGGCTCTGCAGGGCGCTCTTACCGGTCTAGCCTTGTGGTTCTTGGGTGTCACTTCAGCAGGTTTATGGGCGATCGTCACTGCTCTGTGTGCGCTCTTGCCATTTATTGGCACAGGAATTGTTCTTTTGCCGGCAATCTCGATGCTCATGGTGAGCGGTCACTGGATCAAAGGCCTTATTCTCCTTGCCTGGGGACTGGCAATTGTCCACCCGGTGGACAATTTGTTGCGCCCACATCTGATCGGCAGCCGCACAAAGCTCTCGACACTATTTGTTTTCTTTGCATTGCTGGGAGGATTGCAAGCTTTCGGGGGACTCGGGGTCTTCATTGGCCCGATTGCCCTCGCTATCACCTTGGCTCTCTTAACGTTTCTCCGCGAAGAAAGGCGCGCGGGCAGCTGGAACTTCGACCGTGGAACGTGACAGTGTCCGCGTGCGTAGGACTTAGGGCGGAATGGAGCTTTTGAAGGTCTGCCGTTCTGGAGGCCGGGATGTCGTCCGTGGCTGTGAAGCGTCGGTTGGAACGGGTTCCGCTCGATTCTGCAACGGCACCCGTAATTCTGCCCACTCTTTTCGGCGAGGGTTACGGGCAGTACAAGACTCGGAGAGGCGCTTTCGTCGTTTCCTTACTCACGCACTTACTGGCGATCGCGTTGCTCGTGGTCTCGGGGAGATTTATTGCGGCGCGTCCTCACGAAATCCGGCAACACGTCATCGCGGTAGTCAGCGATGTGAGCCCTTACGTTTTGCCTCCATCGACCTCGAAAGCGGGAGGGGGTGGTGGCGGCGGAGACCGTGACACGCTGGCAGCTTCCAAAGGAACATTGCCTCGTTTTTCACGGGAACAATTGGCGCCTCCTGTGGTCGTAATCCGCAACGAGAATCCCAAGCTTCCAGTGGAAGCAACTGTCATCGTGCCACCTGAAATCCATCTCGTAGTGTCACAGGCTAGTGCGCTTGGAGATCCGTTGTCTTCGATTTTAAGCCCACCCTCGAGCGGCATCGGCTCGGGCGGCGGGATCGGCTCCGGCAGTGGCGGCGGGGTCGGTGCCGGGCGCGGACCAGGAGTAGGCCCGGGATGGGGAGGAGGAATTGGCGGTGGAGCATACACAATTGGTGGCGGGGTCAGCGCTCCACGCCTCATCTATGCTCCGGAGCCGGAATTCTCCGAGGAAGCACGCAGAACCAAGTACCAGGGCACAGTGGTGCTGTGGCTCGTCGTAGGGCCTGATGGCCGGACGCGGGATATTCGCATCCTCCAATCCCTGGGCATGGGTCTGGATGAGAAAGCAATCGACGCCCTTCGTCATTGGCGATTTGAACCAGGCCGCAAAGACGGAGTGCCGGTTGCAGTGCAGGTGAATGTGGAAGTCAATTTCCACCTGTACTAAACGAATGACGAGCCCCGATGGGGACTGAACAGGGAGGTTTCCGACTCGTCGATTCCCGCGCTCCCTTCGGATGGCCGCGCTGGCGCTGTGCCGTCGCCTGCGATGGAATTTCGCCGAGAAGGATGCGCTCAGCCTTCGCCACCGTCTCCGCAATTTTGGCGCGCTTGAGTTTGAGCGTCGCACGCTGCTTTGCCCTGATCATTTCCAAGTTGCGTGCGCGGTAACTGCGATAGATAGCCTTTCTTCTCTCATCGGGCGTGTTGTTCCATCTGGGACGCCCCCTGGCTTGATCGGTCTGGTGCGCGGGGCAATAGCGCTGATTCGGATGAACGCCAGTGTTGTGGCCACTGCCGCCGATCCGCGGTGCCGGCTCAAATTCGATCCCACACACGGGCCCGCCCTTTACCTCTTGGTGCTGGCATCGGCGCGTCACTGGACGGCTCCTCCGCCTTCGGCCATCATCGCGTCGGCTTCGTCTTTGGCCTGCCATCCCACGAACGAGGGATTGGAAAATTGGCGTCGCCAGCGCTGGCCAGCACGGCCGTTCCAACCGAAACTCCCGTCACAGTCAGGCGCGTCTGCTCTACTCCTGACTGCGGACGCCGAATCAACCGCAACAATCCGACAGGCCTCTGCACACTTTGCAGGTACCCGAACTGGAAATCCGCTGCTCAGGATGCCGCTGCGCGGGATGCTGCGAGGCACTACTGCATCCGCTGCGGGCGCCAGTTGCGCGGCGCTGATCCTGCGAGACTGTTCTGCACCGTTTGCTTCCGTGGGGATGTGATCGAATCAGCGCCCAGTCTGGCCAGCGGCGCGGCTCAGTTCTGCGAGGCGCATCTTGGGCTGTGTGCTGACTGTTTAAAATGGCAGGCAGTTGTGCGTGGCGTCCGAATCGGCTACGAAACCATGGCTGACGCGAATTGAGGCGGAGCGCGTCCCGCACGGCGCAGAAGCATTGCAGCCTCGCTGAGAGGCGCGGGCGCATTCGATGAGGCATTTCAAGGGACTTCTGCGCCGTTCTGTGCGCCGACTGAGAACCGATCAAATTTGCAAGTGATTGAAAATGTGGTGGCCAGGGACGGAGTTGAACCGCCGACGCCAGCCTTTTCAGGGCTGCGCTCTACCACCTGAGCTACCTGGCCACGTTTCCAGAGCCGCTGTTTGCGGGCTGCGAGGATTGTCCGCTTCAGCCTGAGTGTGGTGGGACGAACGGCCGTACCAACGACTGCAAGCGTGTGGAACGCCATCGATTATAACAACGTCGCGGATTTCCCTCAATGCGAGCTGCGTGATTCCTTCGACGGCATGCGTGCATAGACGACAACCAGCAACGTACGAGCGGCAACTACGTGCTACGTATTTCTCATCCCGCGGGTTATGTATGAGAGGCAACCAACCGGGCCACGGATTTCCGGAACGCCACGATCAGAATGAGACAGACTAGAACTTTGCAGATCAGGTCTTGTCGGATCAAATCTTCACCGATATCCGCACTCCAGCACGAACGCACGATCCGCTAGCATCCGTGCAGATCCGCGGCCAGTTATGCCGCGAAGCCTTTTACGAATTCCACCAGGCTTCGCAACGCAATCCCCGACGGGCCTTTTGCGATCCAGGGCTTCTGATCTTCCATCCATGCTGTGCCGGCAATATCGAGATGAATCCACGGCGTCTCTTCCGCAAATTCTTTCAGGAACATGGCCGCCGTGATCGCGCCGCCCCATCGCCCGCCGGTATTCATGATGTCGGCAATGGACGAGCGAATTTGCTCTTTATACTCGTCGTCCAAGGGCAGGCGCCACATTTTCTCACCGGCTTTTTTATTGGCGCTCTGGATGCGGGTGTACATGTCGTCATCATTCGCGAAAATTCCCGCGTTGTTAAAGCCGAGTGCCACGACCACTGCGCCCGTGAGCGTGGCCGCATCGACCAGATGCGTGCAGCCTAACTGCCGCGCATAATAAAGACCGTCGGCGAGAACCAGGCGGCCCTCCGCGTCTGTGTTGATGATCTCGATCGACTTGCCCGACATGGCGATCTGCACGTCGCCGGGCTTCTGCGCCTTGCCAGAAGGCATATTCTCCGTCGCGCAGACAATTCCAATCACTTTGACTTTCGGCTTCAGCAGCGCGATGGCGCGCATGGCGCCGATCATGGTCGCGCCTCCGGCCATGTCGTACTTCATCTTCTCCATACCATCGGCGGGCTTGATCGAGATGCCGCCGGTATCGAAAGTAATTCCCTTCCCGACTAGACCGACGACAGGTTTTGCCGGAGCGCCCGCCGGTTCGTACGTCATCACGATGAGCGCGGGCGGTTCGTCGGAACCTTGTGCCACGCTCCAGAATGCGCCCATCTTCATTTCTTTAATCTTGTCCGCGCCGTACACTTCGCATTTCAAGCCGACTTCGGCGCACATCTTCTTCGCACGGTCGGCAAGAATCGTCGGCGTCATGCGATTGGATGGCTCGTTTACCAGATCGCGGGTGAAATTCTGCGATTCGCCGACAATTTGCGCTTCGCTCGCCGCCTTCTCGAGCGCAGCCTTATCGCCGCTCGCCACCACCGTCAGCGCATCAATCTTCTGATCCTTGCGATCGCTGCGGTAGTAGTCGGGATCGAAATTGCCCACGTGCGCGCCTTCCACGATCGCGCGCACCGCCTCTTCCGCAGGAATTCCGGACGGCGCAATAAAAGCGCAGCTGCGAATCCCGCGCGACTTGAGCGCTCGCACCGCCGCACCAGCCATCCGGCGGAGATCGTAACTCGAAAACTTCTTCGCACTGCCGCCCGAAACCAGCAGCAGGCGCTTTGCCATCACGGTGACGGGCCGGTGCATCAGGTTCGTCTCAAACGGCTTGCCGGAGACTTCGCCGCTGGCCAACAGATCGGCTGCGACCGACTGCACTGCCGGATCGGAACTTGCGATTTTCAATTCCGGTTTTTTGTTCTTATCGGTAGACGCCGGATCCGAATGGTCCAGCACCACCGCGACGAGCGATTCGGTTTCAACTTCAGCAGGCGCAGAGGGAGAAAATGTGATCTTCATATTCGAATGTAATTTATTGGTAACACTTCCAGTATCGTCGGCAGGAAGGGAAAAGCGCAAGCCGCCCTTGTTCGGAACTCGATTTCAGCCTGCCAGCGCACTGGGGAAGCGCGCCTCAAAGTCGAGCACGCCCACCCACTCCGGAGTGATCGTGATGCGCACCATCGACGAAACTAGCTTGCGCAGTTGGCTCAGCCAGGCCTCCGCCTGCTGCGCGTCGAAGTACCGCTCGGCGGCTTTGGCATACTCGGGTACAATGCCCTCCACCCGCTCGAGCCGCGCCGTACCCCGAATCAGCAGCACCTTGTGAGGAAATGTATTGTCGTCGATGGTCAGCGAGACCTTCGGATTTTTCGCCAGGGCTTTCAGCTTGGGCGCTTTCTCCGGACTCGCCATCACGATTTCGCGTCCGTTCCAGTGAAACCAGATAGGGACCACGCGAGGCGTCCCATCGGTCCACACGTAGGCCAGCCGCGCCGGAATCTTTGATTGCAGAAGTTCCTGCGCCGCCGGATGCTGCAGCAGGCTGAGATCTCCTTGCTCAACGCGACGCATCGATTCGCTCCTTCCGCCGCACCAAATTGCCAGCGGCGCAGACGACTATGAACGTTCGCTGGAATTCTCCGCCAGTCACAAGGAGGCGTCAAGCCTGCTGCGGAAAGTCAATTATTTTTTGGCGTGCGCAGTACTCAGAGGAGACGACGCTACCAGGTACCGGCCCTCATCCGGGTCGATGGGATCAAGATCAAGGTACATCGTGGCTGGCGATGAGGACGACATTGCGCGCGCGCGGAAATAGTAAGTTTTACCCGGTTCGGCGGTGAGCCGCGCAAAGGAAACAAGCCGCGAGAGCCAGTCCAGATGCGATTGCCATCGGATGCACATGTGATGCTCGCCGGGATCGACAGAAAAAACAAGATATGAACTGCCGTGGGTCGCTCCTATCCAGGCGCCGTCGAGACCAATCTTGAATGTGGGAGCTCCAACGGTGGCGCCGATCGTCGGTGAATCTTCCGCGACATACACCAGCGCCTTGCCCGGCTCGGGCTGCGCCGGCGGACGGCTCGTCGAGATGCTGGTTTCGAAATTCACCTTCAGCGGTCCACAGGCTTCATGGAACTGCGGGAGCGGTGAACTTTGCTGGGCAAGACCATAAACAGCGAACAACATTATCGCGACCAGAGTTTTCATTATTTCTTCTCCTTGCGGAATGGCAGACAACCAGGATTCGGCTTTGGCGCGTCAGTCCTCACTTTTTGGGACGCGAAGCGCTATAGGGCGAAGTCGACACCAGCAGCTTGCCTTCGTCGCTATTGATCAGGTCGAGATCGAGCGATGCCGACTCATCCAGCGCGCTTCGATCGAGCATGGATGACGGACCGCCCGTGGTGCGCACCCGGAAGTAGTAAACTTTGCCGGCCTCGGCGGTGAAACCGAAAAGCGAAACTAGCCGTCCGGCCGAGAGAAAGCTCGACCTCCAATCGGCGCACAGATGGTGCTCGCCGGGATCCACCGAAAAGAACACGTACGAATCGCCGCGGGTTGCGGCGACCCATGCGCCATCCAGGCCGATCCTCGCCGTCACATCTTTGGCAGCTTGGAATTTTTGATCCTCTGCGACATACACCAGCGCCTTTCCGCTTTCCGGCTGAAAGCCTGGTGACTGGCTGTTGTCCATTTTTATCTGGAACTCGACATTCAGCGGGCCACAGGCAGGTTGCGCATGCGGTACGCGGTCGGGGTTTTGGGCGAGGGCAGACGATGCGAGAAAAATCACCACGAATAAAGTTCTCATGGTTCTTCTCCGGCCGGCATGCAGCCTGCGGCAGAGCGCCGCAGATCCTGCGTTGCCAGGCACTCCTCATGATAACGATGCGCGTTCGCGACCGCAGTAAGTTATGGTCAAGATTTGTAAAACATCCGCATCATCGCTTCAGTTCCACCGTTTTCATAAAAATGCCGAAACATTTCAATCGGCTGCTCCGCATTCGACATCGCGGGTAATCGTGCAGTTTGAAAAGATTTGTATCAGGGCATCGCTTCAGCGATCCCGCAACATCGGAAAAATAGGAGCGGCCTTAGCCGCGGGGGACTTAGGTCGCTCTCGCAGCGGCTAAAGCCGGTCATTTGCTCGCGCTTTGGCATGCCTGAAGGCATGCCCTGATACAAATCTTTTCAAACTGCACCACTACCACATTGCAGCTCGAGATGACGGAATTCTCTCGGCTGGGATATGATTCAAGGCCGCGACTGATACCTATGAGGATTGCACGATGATGCGATGGAGAGTTGTTGCTCTGGCTGTTGTGGCAGTTTTCGTTCTTGCTTCCCTGCTGAATCGAAAGACGGCGACGGCCGCTCCCCAAGCCGCAGCACCAGCCAAGAAATCAGCCAGCACCAGCCCGGCTCAGGGCGGCGCGATGTCGATCCCCGATACCACCCTGGCCATCAATTCTTCGACCCCTATGTCGCAACGCGTCGTCCACTACGAAATCGACGCCAGGTACGACGCTGCGAAGCACACCGTCGACGCAACTGAAGTTCTCACCTATCACAACCTGACCGGGCAGGCGCTCGATCATTTCCCATTTCATCTTTATCAGAATGCGTTTCAACCCAAGTCGACCTTTGTCCGCGATTCCAAGCTCGAAGGCAGCCGCGACACGACTTATGACAAGTGGGACAAGAAAGAATATGGCTCGGAAGACATCGAACGTTTCGAAGTTGTCGGCCAGGGGGACCTGACCAAAGATCTGCAATTCATCGCTCCCGACGATGGTAATAAAGATGACAAGACGGTGGTTGACGTGCATCTGCCGAAGCCGATCGCACCGGGCGCCTTCGTGCAGTTCAAAATCGCTTTCCACGATCAGATGCCCGAGACCCAGGCGCGTTCCGGATGGAAGCGCGATTTCATGCTGGGCGGCCAGTGGTTTCCAAAAGTGGGCGTGTGGTGGCATGGAGCGTGGAATTGTCACCAATATCACGCTACAACGGAATTCTTCGCTGACTTCGGTGTTTACGATGTGAAACTCACCGTCCCTCAAAATGAGGTGATCGGCGCGAGCGGGGTGGAAGTTTCCAGCGTCAATAACGCTGACGGTACCAAGACCGTGACCTATCACGGAGACGACATTCACGATTTTGCCTGGACCGTCAGTCCTCGATTTAAAGTCAGAGAGGCGACGTATCAGGCGCAGATGGGCCCCGTCAAGCTTCGATTCCTGATGCAACCCGCGCACTGGAGCCAGGCCGAGCGCCACGAACGCATCACGCGCGAAACGCTCGATCGCTTCGAAAAATGGTACGGCCCTTATCCTTACAAGACCTTGACAGTCGTCGATCCCGAACCTGGATCTGCCGCCGGGGGCATGGAATACCCCACGTTCATCACCGGCGACACAAGCTGGTTCATGCCCGAGGGATTGCACGTTCCTGAACTGGTCGTCGAACATGAGTTCGGACACCAGTACTGGTACGGCATGGTCGCCACCAACGAGTTTGAAGACGCATGGATGGACGAGGGCATTAACAGCTACACCGAAGTGAAAGTGCTGGATTCGATTCTTGGAAAAGACACATCCATTATGGACATTGCCGGGGTCGAATACGGCGAGCGCGAGGAACAACGCGACAGTTACATCCACTCCGCTGACATGGATGCGATGGCTCAGAATGCATACGCGTATTACAGTTTCAACTCCTATGGAGGTATCACCTACGGCAAGACGGCCACGGTCTTGCTTACATTGGAAGGAATTATCGGCGAAGACACTTTGGCGAAAGCGATGCACACGTACTTCATGAAGTACCGTTTCACGCATCCCACTAAAGAAGATTTCCTGAAAACGGTCGAGGAGGTCTCGGGAAAGGATTTGCGGTGGTACTTCAACCAGGCCGTCTATGGGACGCAGGTCCTGGATTATCAAATTCTCGACGCGCACTCTTTCCCCATCAATTGGTTTGAGGACAAGAAAGCGGAAAAGAAAGCAAAAGGCAAAGACAAAACGGTGTATCAATCCTACGTGGCGGTCCACCGCAAGGGAGATTTTGTGATGCCCGTCGAGATCGAAGTCAAATTCGATAACGGGGAAAAAGTCCGCGAGCATTGGGACGGTCAGAATCGCTGGATCCGATTCAGTTATCAGAAGAAAGCCAAGGTGGCTTCCGCCGAGATTGATCCTGACCACACTGTCCGCCTGGATCGCAATTTCTTCAACAATAGCTATGTGGTCAAGCCGAATCCCAAGCCGACCTACAAGCTCTCTACGTACTGGCTATTTGTCACGCAGTGGGTAAGCCAGGCCATGGCTTGGTGGGCGGTTTAATCCAGCAGAGATTGAGGAATGAATGAACGATAACAAAGGCTTAGTGAGCAGCGGGTTCAGCCGGGTCGCCCAGAACAAGCGGCTTATCTTTTGGTTCTGGTTTCTGAACATCACCCTTGCCGAGTTCGGCACGGCTGCGTTCCGTAAAAGCGCCCACGCCATTCTCGATCACAGCTTGTACGCCGAACGCCTGACGCACGGTTTCCATGCCAGCGCCTTTGTCGAATTACTCGTGAAACCCGAGTTTGGATTCATGAGCTCCATGACCACCCCGGCCCTTTATTTTGGTTTCTTGTTCTTCGTTTTCACCGCGCTGTTTCTGCCGGGAGTTTTCGCCGGCTACGCTTCCACCTACCGACTGCCGCGCGAAGATTTCTTCCACGCCTGCGGCCGGAACCTCTGGCGCTTCATTCGGATCATGATCATTGCCGGCATTGTGATGGGCATCTTTGCGGGGATTCTATTCGCAGCAAACGGAGCGATCGTGAAGAAGGCCGGGGAAAGCACCAACGAAGTTTTGCCTTTCGAATTGCGGATGACGGGATTCGCGATCATTTTCCTGGTGATGACCGCGCTGCGGATCTGGTTCGACCTGGCTGAGGCCGACACGGTTCTCAACGATCAGCGGGCGGTCCGCAAATCCATCGCCACGGCCTTCCGGCACACCTTCCGCGGATTCGGAGGTCTGCTCGGAGGTTACGTCCTGACTACGATTGTCGCGGCGGTCATTCTGCTGTGCGGCCTGTTGGCCTGGATGAAACTGGTGTCGCCCGAAAGCATTCTCGGGGCGTTCGTCATGAGCCAGATCACGCTTTTTCTGCTCCTGATTCCCCGCTTCTGGCAGCGCGGAATTGCCGTGTCCTATTGGCAGCAGCACATGCTGGTTCCAGTCGTCGTGGTCGAACCCATTACCCCCACGCCTGTGCCCGCGGCGCCGGAGCCTGCGCCCATCGCCCCAACTACGCCCACTGCAACGTAAGGCAGAGCCCTCGCTCGGAACGGATCAGAGCAGCACAATCGTGATTCCGCGATTATGCTGGCCAAGGTCGGCATCGCTCTTCAGTTCCGGCTTCCCTTGAATCAGCCGCCAGGTGGTCTCGTCGCTCCTGGACCAGTTTTCCCCGAAGATGCAGCCCGCAATCTGACCAGCCCCGGCAATTTCCCTCAGCCGTTTCTGCACCGCGATCCGGATGTCTCCGCCCTCGCCACTTGATCCGTAGCCGTGAATCACTTTCAACAGGGAATGCTTCTGCTGACGCGCCAGCGCGATCTCCCGATCCAATCGCTGCAAGGCTTCGTGGACCGGAGGGCGATCCGATTTGAGGTTTACGGTTCTGATCTGCGAGTCCCCGGTCCGCTCGCCGACAGCCCGGGCGGCTGTCATGCTCTCTATTTTCTATTTCTTCCCCGCGCCACCGCTTCGCGTGCTTCCTTATCCGCTGTCCGCCGACGCTCGGTCTCGCGCTTATCCCAAAGTTGTTTTCCTTTTGCGAGCGCAAGTTCAACCTTTACTCTACCGTTCTTGAAATACATACGGGTAGGGATCAGCGTCAGCCCCTTCTGCTGCGTCTTCCCAATCAACTTGCGGATCTCTTCCCGGTGCATCAGCAGCTTTCGCGTTCGCAGCGGAGCATGATTAAAGATGTTGCCATGCTCATAGGGACCGATATGCGCATTCAGCAGCCAGACCTCGTTGTCCTTGACCAAGCCATACGAATCCTTCAGGTTAGCCAGGCCGCCTCGGATGGACTTAACCTCGGTCCCGGTCAAGGCTACTCCGGCCTCAAATTTTTCCAGCAAGAAGTAGTTATGTGAAGCGATCCTATTAACGGCAGCGTCTCGCAGGCCGCTTGCGGTCGGATCGCGGCGCGGAGACTTCTCCGGATTCGACTTGGTCTGGTGCGTGGTTTGGCGGGCCATAACTTGTGCGGCGGATTCAATCTTAACAGCAGAAGAGCATAGGCGACTGAGGGCTAGGATCGCTTCCAACGAGCGGTGTAGGTCTGAGCTGTGCGGTCTGAGCTGTGCGGTCTGAGCTGTGCGGCCTGAGCCCGCTTTTCCACACCCGCTGGTCCTACGACCAAAGAGTGTAACCCTCGTGCGCACAAGGACTTCGGAAGCCGGAAATCACGATGCTATAATCGCCTCACCGCGAGTTATTTTCGTGCGTCGAGTGGGAACCCGCGCGACTGCGCTCATGGCACGAGCCGCACGCGTGGGGATGCTACTTGTCCGGCGAAACTGTTTTCATCATGAGGATTATCGAATGAGACGCTTACTGCGGCCGGCCCTTTTGCTGTCGCTGGTCGCTGCCTTCACCCTCCCCGCCCTCGCCGACAAAGCGAAAGACCTCTATGGCAAAGGTCAGGATGCGGAAGCCCGCCAGAACTACGAAGCCGCCTACGGCTTTTTCAAGCAGGCTTACGATCTTAAGCCGAAGGATCTCCGCTATCGCACCGCCTTCGAACGCGTCCGTTTCGAAGCTGCCGCCCAGATTGTTCATCGCGGCCAGAAATTGCGCGACGACGGAAAGCTCGACGAGGCCGTCGCCGAGTTCCAAAAAGCTCTCAGTATCGATCCCTCGTTGTTCATGGCCAAGCAGGAACTCAACCGCACGTTGCAGATGATCAATGATCAGAAGAATCCTCCGCCGCAAGCGGTCGGACCGCCCCCAGGGCTGGAACGCAAGCTCCGCGACGCCCAGGGCCCCGTAGAACTGGCGCCTATTTCGAACGTTCCCATCACCGTGAAGCTTACCGACAAGTCTGACACGGTTTATCGCACCATCGGCCAGTTGGCCGGAATCAACGTCCTTTTCGATCCCGACTACACTCCCCGCCCCATCAAAGTTGAATTGAATGGAGTCACGCTGGAGGAGGCGCTGGAAATCACGGCGCTCGAATCGAAGACGTTCTGGCGGCCGGTTACGTCAAATTCGATTTTCGTCGCTGCCGACACTCCCGCCAAGCGCAAGGAACTCGAACAGAGCGTCCTGAAGACCTTTTATCTCACCAATCTTTCGCAGCCTACCGAGTTGCAGGATGTAGTGAACGCCATTCGCGCCGTGCTCGATGTTCAGCGCGTGCAGCAGTTGCTCTCACAAAATGCCCTGGTCGTGCGCGGCACGCCTGATCAAATTGCCCTTGCCGAAAAGCTGGTAGAAGATCTCGATAAGGCGCGTCCCGAAGTCATCGTCGACATCGACGTAATGCAGATCAGCAAAGATAAGTCACACACGCTGGGCTTGAGCCCGCCCACCAGCGCCAGCGTTACCCTGCAGTCAAACATCAATCAGACGACCACAACCACTACGGCCACCACGGCTTCGGGGGCAGGCGGGACCGTCACCCAGGGCACAGGCAACACGGGTATCAATCTCAACACGCTGGGCAATTTGAACGCCACCAACTTCAATGTGACGATCGGCACGGCCACCCTGTCGGCGGTCATGAATGACACGGACACGAAGTTGATTCAGAGCCCGCAAATCCGCGCCCTCGACAATCAAAAAGCCTCACTGAAGATTGGTGAACGCCTGCCGGTTGCAACCGGATCGTTCCAGCCCGGCATCGGCGGCGTCGGCATCAACCCGCTCGTCAATACCCAGTTCCAATACATCGATGTGGGCGTGAACATTGACGTGACGCCGCACGTGCATGCCGACCGCGATGTCACCCTCAAAGTCTCCATGGAAATCTCCTCCGAGATTGGCCAGGCCAGCATCGGCGGCATCACTCAGCCCATCATCGGCCAGAAGAAAGTGGATCTGGGCGAGATCCGCCTGAAAGACGGCGAAACCAGCCTCATCGGCGGCATCATGGACGATTCGCAGACCAAGGCTCTGGCCGGAATCCCCGGCCTGGCGCAGATTCCGATCCTGCGTTATCTCTTTGGCCAAGTGACTGCGGATCACTCTTCCGACGAAACCGTCTTCGCCATCACCCCTCACATCATTCGCAGCACGGACGTAAACGAACTCAACCAGCGGGCCATCGACATCGGTACTGCGACCACCATCGAACTGCGCCATGCCAGCCGTGCGCAAGCTGGTGCGCAAGCAACGAATCCGGGTGCGGCGACCAATGGAGCGCCAGCGAATCCCGCGGCGCGCCCGAACCCAGCTCAACCCGCTGCGGGGAATGCTGCCACGCCGAGTTTCCTGTTCGATCCGCCAACCATACAGACCACGAAAGGCAACACATTTATGGTGAACCTGCTGATTTCCGGCGCACAGAACGTCTACTCCGTGCCCGTGCAGGTGAACTACGATCCGAAGATGTTGCAACTGGTGAATGTCTCCAATGGTGGCTTCCTTTCGCAGGATGGACAGGCGGTGGCGCTGGTTCATCGCGAAGACGAGACTATCGGGCAATCGCAGATTACGGCCACGCGTCCGCCTGGATCGGGCGGCGTGTCTGGCCAAGGCGCAGTGATCACCATGACGTTCGAGGCGAAGGCCAGCGGGCAGACTCCGCTGACCATCACGCGCGGCGGCGCGCGCGATCCCGGACTACAGGCGATCACTGTGAACGGCGCACAGGCGTCGGTGACTGTGCAGTGACCGGGAAAGCACGCCGAGGACAGCTTTTCTCGGAAGTCTGAAGACAACGGTGTTGAAGATGAGGACAAACATTCCATTGCCGAGATCCGATCGCAGCGGGTCCGCACGCGGCTTTACGCTAATAGAGCTGATTGTGGCGACGACCATCCTGACGATTCTGACCATGATGGCCTTGCCGCTGGCGCGCGTCACCATTCAGCGCGAGAGGGAAAAGCAGCTGCGCACGGCTTTGTGGGAGATGCGCGACGCCATCGATCGCTACAAAGAGGCCGCCGACCGCCAGATGTTTCAGACCAAGGTCGACAGCCAGAATTATCCGCCCGACCTTGAAACGCTGGTCAAGGGCGTAGAAGCGCAGGGCGGCAAGAAAATTCGTTTCCTGCGTTCTATTCCTGAAGACCCCATGACCAAGAGCAAAGAATGGGGCCTGCGCTCGATGCAGGACGACCCCGACTCCGATTCGTGGGGCGGGCAGAACATATTCGACGTCTACACCAAATCGGAAGGCACCGGACTCGACGGCACGAAGTATAAGGACTGGTAAATGCTCGGGGGCCTGAACAAGTCACAATCCAGCACGCTTCCGCACGGCCGCGGCTGTCTGCCTGCTCTTCCCCGGGGGAAGGCATTGCGTCGCGCCCGCGGATTTACCCTCCTCGAGCTGATGGTGGTCATCTTCATCATCATGATCCTGGCGTCGATCGCGATGCCGGTCTACAACCAGTCCGTCATACAGGCTCGCGAATCGGTGTTGCGATCAAACCTGGCGACGCTGCGCTCCGTCATCTCGCAATACACGCTCGACAAACAGAAGGCTCCGCAGTCGCTCGACGATCTGGTCACCGCCGGATACCTGCGCCAGATTCCTCTCGATCCCATAACCCACCAGCCGAACTGGGAGGTGGTGCAGGAAGACGTGATGATGGCCGTCGATCAACAGGATCCCGGCATCACCGACGTCCACTCCGCCTCGAGCGGCATTGCAAGCGACGGCACAACGTACAGCACATGGTAGCGGCTGCCGCGTAAGCTCCAGCCTGATTTTCTTTGCTGCTCACAACGCTAAGAGCCGGTTTTCCCGCTGCCGGTATGCGTGCAGGTAGGGATTCCTCCTGTCTCGCTACGCTCGCGCGTCGGAATGACAAGACTTAACGGGACCATTTGTGCTGGCTACCGCGTAACCAGTAACATCTGGGTATGCCTGTCGAAACTGAGATTCAGGTGCCCACCTCCATTCGCGCGCCTCGCGGCAATCAGATGACCTGCAAAGGCTGGTCGCAGGAAGCGGCCATGCGCATGCTCATGAACAATCTGGACGAAGAGGTGGGCGAGCGCCCCCGGGACCTTGTCGTCTACGGAGGCACGGGCCGCGCCGCGCGCAGTTGGGAAGCATACCGCGCCATCGTCGAGAGCCTGAAGAATCTCGAAAACGACGAGACGTTGCTGGTGCAATCAGGCAAGCCCGTCGGCGTGTTCAAGACGCACGATCACGCGCCGCGCGTGCTTATCGCCAACTCCAACCTGGTCGGCCACTGGTCGAACTGGGAGAAGTTCAACGAACTGGAGCGCGCCGGCCTGATGATGTACGGCCAGATGACGGCCGGTTCCTGGATCTACATCGGCTCACAAGGCATCGTGCAAGGAACGTTCGAAACTTTCTCGGCGGCAGGCGAGAAGCATTTCGGCGGCGATCTCTCGGGCAAGCTGATCGTTTCCGGCGGAATGGGCGGCATGGGCGGCGCCCAGCCACTGGCGGCTACGATGACCGGCGCGGCATTTCTGGGCATTGATGTCGATCCCGAGCGCATCAAGAAGCGGCTGAAGACCGGCTACTGCGACTTCATGGTCACCACGCTCGACGAAGCATTGCGCATTCTGAAGAACGCGGTGCGCAAAAAGGAGAATGTTTCTGTCGGCTTGATCGGCAACTGCGCCGATATCATTCCCGAACTTGCCGAACGTGGTGTGGTGCCTGACATTCTGACCGATCAAACTTCGGCCCACGATCCGCTCAACGGATATGTGCCGAACGGCATGACATTCGAAGAGGCGCTGGAACTTCGGAAGCGGGATCCGAAGGCATACCAGGAGAAGTCGCTCGATGCGATGGCGCGGCATGTCGAGGGCATGTTGCGGCTGCAAAAAATGGGGTCGGTCACATTCGATTACGGCAACAATATTCGCACCTTCGCCTTCGAGCGCGGCGTCAAGAATGCCTATGATTTCCCCGGATTTGTCCCGGCATATATTCGTCCGTTGTTCTGCGAAGGACGCGGCCCGTTCCGCTGGGCGGCGCTTTCGGGCGAACCTTCCGACATTCACGTGACCGATGAACTGGTCCTCGAACTATTTCCCGAGAACCGCATTCTGCGGCGCTGGATTGATCTGGCCCGCAAGCGCATCAAGTTTCAGGGACTGCCGGCGCGCATTTGTTGGCTGGGGTACGGCGAGCGGGCGCAATTCGGATTGGCGATCAATGATTTGGTGAAAAAGGGCAAGATCAAGGCGCCGATTGTCATTGGCCGCGATCATCTCGATTGCGGATCGGTGGCGTCGCCGTTCCGCGAAACCGAAAGCATGAAAGATGGCTCGGACGCGGTGGCCGACTGGCCGCTGCTGAATGCGCTGCTGAATACGGCGGCGGGCGCGTCGTGGGTTTCGATCCACAATGGCGGCGGCGTGGGCATCGGCTACTCGCTGCACGCAGGCCAGGTCACGGTTGCCGATGGCACGGAGATGATGGCCAAGCGCATTGAACGCGTGCTGACGACCGACCCGGGCATGGGGATTATCCGCCACGCCGATGCCGGCTACGAAGAAGCCAAAACGTTTGCGGAGAAGAGCGGCGTGAAGGTGCCGATGGGATAGTTGCAATAGTCTGACTCGCCGTCTTGAATCTGCAGCGTGAGCAGGAAAGCAATGACCGAAGAACAGGTGAGAGAATATTTAAGAAGCAGAGGTTGTCCGAAGGCGGTTTGGGAGGGAGGCAAGGACCGTCTCTTAAGTAAATGGAAAAAGTTCGTGGCCGAAGTTGAGAACGGATACTGCCCCAATTGTCTCATTCAGGAATATTGGAACGACCTCGATACGCGTGAACTGATTCACGATATCGGGTGCGACAACGAAGTCAAGGAGTGGGATAAGAGATTCGCAACGATGCTCACAGCGCGGCACATTAAGCACTGGTGCACGGAAAGAAACAGCGATTACGATTTTTGGAACTACGGATATCCGAGCAACGCTACAGGCTTCTTCTACGAGGATGTAAGGCGGTACATATTGGGGATCACCGAACCCGCACCTTGAGGTACCCTCCCGGAAGCATGATCGCAACCCCCTCAACCTTCTTACCGAGGTATGGGCCGAAGTGCCGAAGATCGCCCGTCAAAAGATGAGTGCATTGAGCCTCGATCGCAGCTAGCAGAATCGGCACATCTTTGTCAGGCAGAGAAATCCCTGGCGGAAGAGCTCGTTGGCCGGCCTCAAACAGGTGAAGCGATCCTGACAGCTTGGTGAGCTGCGTCCACTGATCTTCCTCTGTAAGATTGATTCTTGCCTCCTCCAATGCATAGCGGGAACTGTACAAGGCAACGTGCTTGAGCCTCCAAAGCCGAAGAAGTCCCGCCTCGGGCTGGTACGCCGCAGAGAACAAAACGTTGGCGTCGAGAAACAGACGATCCATTATTCAGGTCGCAGATGGGGAATCGAATCCGGATCGAGACCCAGCTTCCGAACCTCTTTCCGGGCTTTGCGGTAGTCGACGGCGTCGATAGCATTAGTGAGAAGAAATTCCGCCTTGCGCTCGGGTGTGTATCGTTCGACAGGCACAACTATCGCGGGACGAATGAGGATGCCGTTTTCCTTTTCCTCGGCGATTACGATGCTGCCTTCTTCAATGCCGAAACGCTTGCGCAGCTTTGCGGGTACAACGATGGCGCCGCGCTTTCCGACCCTTGCCGATTGCATATACCCCTCATGCCTGAATGCCTGATTATACAATGTGCCTGATATTCAGGCAAACAGACGTTCGGCTGAATCAATTTGGGTTTTCAGTGCCTGTTAGACTCCTCTAAAGTGGCCTCACGCCGAAAAGTTAATGAGAAAATGCAGCCTCCATTGCTGCTGGTCAACATTGGCCAACTTCTGACTCTCCGCTCTCCATCTGCTCAGTCCGGCCCGCGCCGCGGTCCCGACCTCAAACACCTCGGTGTCATCGAAGACGGTGCGGTGCTGTGCGTCGGCGGGAAGATCGTATCTGTAGGGTCGACGAAAGACGCTCTCCGCGATGCGTGGATTCGGAAGCAGCGAAAGAAAGTTCTCGAGATCGACTGCGCCGGCAAAGTCGTTCTTCCCGGCTTTGTCGATTCGCATACGCATCCCGTGTTCGTGAACCCTCGGCTGGTGGATTTCGAGAAGCGCATCGAAGGGGCATCGTACGAGCAGATTGCAGCGGCGGGAGGCGGAATCCGCTCCAGCCTGGAAGCCGTCCGCCGTGCGACGAAAGCCGCCCTGGCCGACAAAGTTTCTTCTGTTCTGCGAGAGATGGCAGCGCATGGAACCACCACGGTCGAGGCCAAATCGGGCTATGGATTAACGGTCGATTCGGAACTGAAATCGCTGGAGGCGATCCGCGCGGCATCGTCGAACTGGTCCGGCACCGTGGTTCCGACGCTGCTAGGTGCCCACGTGGTTCCAAAAGAATTTCAGGGTTGCTCACAAAAATACGTTGAAATCGTCTCTAAAGAGATGGTTCCGGAGGCAGCTAGGCGGAAGCTCGCCCAATTCGTGGATGTGTTTTGCGAGACAGGCGCGTTCACTCTCGAAGAATCGGAGCAGATCTTTACCGCCGCGAAGGCGCACGGATTGCATGTTCGGGCGCATGTGGGACAGCTTTCCGAGACGCGCTTGCAGGGACTGCTGCAGTTCAGCCCGACATCGCTCGACCACATGGATCACATCAACGAGGCCGACATATCGCAGTTGAGTGGCGGCGATACGGTGGTAACCCTTGTCCCTGGGGCAAATTATTTCCTCGGACTCAAGGCATATGGGCATGCGCGCCGGCTGATCGACGCCGGAGTGCCGGTAGCGTTGGCGACAGATTATAATCCAGGTACGTCACCTACCATCAGCATGCCGATGGCGATGTCGCTGGCATGCACGCACATGAAGATGTCGCCGGCAGAAACCGTGGCCGCCGCGACCATCAATGGAGCCTGGGCTCTGCGGCTTGGGCATCGCAAAGGGAGCCTCGAACCGGGGAAGGACGCGGATTTAGCCGTATTTGCCGTTGATGATTACCGTGAAATTCCTTACTGGTTCGGAGCTAATCATTGTGCGCTGGCGGTTTGCAATGGGGTCATCGAGAACCATTGAACTTCCCAGATGCGGTACGTACAAAGCGGAAGCGGCAACTCACCATCAAGTGCCAACCCTTCCACAGACCTGACATCGAACGAATGCGAATCAATCTTTTGAGGATATCCATGAAGCGAACCATTGCAGTGTTGATTTTGCTTGCCCTCGCGTGCGCTGCGGCAGTCGCCCAGCGGCTGCCGGAAATCGCGCGGCCGGATAATTACAAGCTGAAATTTACTCCCAACCTTGACGCTGCCACTTTTGAAGGCGACGAGACCATCGCCATCCGGATTCTAAAGCCCACGTCGAAGATCGTTTTGAACGCGGTGGACATCGACTTCCACGAGGTCACAATCGCAAACGGCGGCGCCATGCAGAAGGCGACGGTCATGCCGGAGAAAGAAAGCGAGATGGTCGTGCTGACCGTCGAGAAGCCGCTCTCCGAGGGTCCGGCCACGGTGCACATCACGTATTCGGGCATTCTGAACAGCGAGATGCGCGGCCTTTATCTTGGCAAGGACGACCAGGGACGCAAATACGCGTCCACGCAGTTTGAAGCCACCGACGCGCGGCGCGCCTTCCCATCGTTCGACGAGCCCGATTACAAGGCGACCTTCGACATCACTGCCGTCGCCGATAAAGACCAGGTAGCGATCTCGAACCAAAAAGTTGCTTCCGATACGCCAGGGCCGGGCAACAAGCACACCGTGCGCTTCGCGACCACGGCGAAGATGTCTTCGTATCTGGCCGCGCTGGTGGTGGGACATTTCGAGTACATCGAAGGAGAAGCGGACGGTATCCCGATCCGCGTGTATGCAACTCCCGGCAAGAAGGAAATGGGGCGATTCGCGCTGGAAACGGCGGAGCACGTCCTGAGCTACTACGACAAATATTTTGGAATCAAGTATCCCTACGGGAAGCTGGATCTGATCGGCATTCCCGATTTCTCGGCCGGCGCGATGGAGAATACCGGCTGCATCACGTTCCGCGAAGTAATTCTCCTCATCGACGAGAAGCAGGGCTCGGTCGATCTAAAAAAAGAAATTGCCAGCGTGATTGCGCACGAAATGGCGCACCAGTGGTTCGGCGATCTGGTCACGATGAAGTGGTGGGACGACATCTGGCTGAATGAAGGTTTTGCCACATGGATGTCGAGCAAACCGATTGAAGCGTGGAAGCCGGAATGGGGTTTCAATCTCGACGATGTCGTGAACACGGGCGGAACGCTCAATGTGGACTCGCTGGCCAACACGCGCCCGATCCATCAGGCAGCGAATACGCCGGCACAGATTCAGGAATTGTTTGACGGAATCGCTTATGGCAAGGCCGCGGCCGTGTTGCGGATGCTGGAATCGTATCTGGGCGAAGAGACGTTCCGCGCCGGGGTGAATGCTTATATTCAAAAGCATCAATATGCGAACGCGACGGCCGAAGACTTTTGGGATGCGCAGGCGAGGACTTCGAAGAAACCTGTCGACAAGATCATGCCCACATGGGTGAAGCAGCCGGGCGTACCCATGGTCAATGTGAGGGCGCAATGCTCGGGGGAATCGACTAACGTATCCGTGAGCCAGAAGCGGTATTACTTCGATCGCACAAAATTTGAAGCCGGGAACGATCAACTGTGGCAGATCCCGCTGTGCCTGAAGGGATCGGCAACCGAAAACGGCGCTGCCAAGTGCGAACTGATGACGAAGCGAGAGGAGACGTTCACTCTGCCCGGCTGCTCGACCTGGGTTTTGGGCAATGCGGGCGCGGACGGCTACTACCGCGTGGGATACCAGCCGGAAGCAGTCCACGCACTGGCCGCGGATGCCGAGACGAAACTGACGCCGGCAGAGAGAATCGTTCTCGAGAACGATACCTGGGCTTCGGTGCGCGTGGGACGTGAACCGGTGGGCGACTATCTTGCCTTCGCGCAGGGTCTGCAGCAGGATCGCAATCGCGCCGTGCTCGAGGACATTGTGGGAGGGCTCGACTACATTGGGCGACACTTAGTGAACGACAGCGATCGCGAACAATATCGGGCATGGATGCGGCAATTTCTGACTCCTGCGATACAAGATGTTGGATGGGAACCGAAAGCTGGAGAGAGCGACGAGCAGAAGTCGTTGCGGGCGCGATTGCTTACGGCTTTGGGTTACGATGCGCGCGATCCGCAAGCTTTGGAAGAAGCGCGCAAGATTGCCGATCAGGCTCTAGCCGACCCATCGTCAGTGGATCAGGAACTGGCCAGCGGGGCGTTTCCTCTGGCCGCGCTCAAGGCCGGCCCTGATTTCTATGACAAGGTATTGGCAGCCATGAAGAACGCGAAATCGCCGGAGGAGTACTACACATATTTCTTCACCCTGCCTCACTTTGGGGATCCGAAACTGCTGCAGCGTACGCTCGACCTCTCGATTTCGCCGGAGGTGCGGTCGCAGGACGCCCTGCAACTGGTCTCGAGTGTGCTGCAGAATCCGGACGGACAGGAAGTCGGCTGGGATTTTGTGCGGCGACACTGGAGCGAACTGGAGAAAGCCGGAGGTCCCTTCGCCAGCGCTGAAATCGTGAGAGCGACCAGCGGATTCTGCAGTCCGGAACTGCGCGACCAGGTGACGGAGTTCTTCAACGCTCACAAAGTTGCGGCAGCGGAACGTACGTATAAACAGTCCATCGAACGCATCAACAGCTGCATCGATCTGAAGACACAGCAGGAACCGCAACTGGCATCATGGCTGGGACAGCATGGAACCGCGGCGGGAAAATAGCTGGCAGATCGTTGCACGGAACGCGGCCCGGATATGAGTCCGGGCCGTTTCCTTTTTGACGGTCTGCCAGCTATGAGCGATGAGCAATGAGCAAAATCGTGAAACCTCGAGTTTGCTCATTGCTCAAAGCTCATCGCTCACAGCTGTTTTAACGGTCACGGCATTACGGGCAGCACCAGATGCGAAGGCATGTCGGGCGAGCAGTAAATGCGCTGAGTCGCGGAAACGAAATCGCTCTGGGCAGCCTTGTAGATACTCGGCACGAACTTCTGCGGATTGCGGTCGATCACCGGAAACCAGGTGGATTGAATCTGCACCATGATGCGGTGACCTTTGAGAAAGACGTGATCGTGATCGCGCAGGGGAACCTTCCACTCGACTGGCCGGTTTGCCGGCAAGGGATGCGGGGTCTCGAAGCTTTCCAGGTAGCGGCCGCGGCGAACTTCCATAGCTACCGGCAATTCGTATCCGTTCAGAGATTGCGCATATTGTCCGGGCTTCGGTCCTCCCTCGGGATTCCAGTTATCTTTCTGGGTATCCTGCGGATAAACGTCAATCAACTTAACGATGAAGTCGCTGTCGGTTCCGGAAGTGGAAGCGAATAGATCCGCGGCGAGCGGGCCGGTGATGGTGAGATCGTGATCGAGAGGAGCGCTGACAAAGGAAAGCACGTCAGGCCGGTGATCGACGAAGCGCTGGTCCGCGACCTCCCAAGTGCGCCAGTCGCCGCCTGGATAAGTCGGCGAAATGGGGCGCTGGCGGTAGGGCACGGGATTGGCGGGATCGGAGACGTATTCACTGTAGGGCTTGCCTGCATTCGCTGAGGGCGCGGCGAATGAGAGCGTTCCATCCGCATGAAGATATAAATTCGTGCCCTTCGATTCTTTCGGAGGCCATGCTGGATACGTGTGCCAGGTGTTGGAGCCGCTCTGAAATGTGCTGGCCTGCCAGGCAGGCTTCGCGCCCTCGCCGTGCAGGTAATAACGGAAGAACGGCGCTTCAATATTCTCGCGAAACTCGCGCGCCGTTTCGTGTCCGCCAAAGGGAATGATGCCGATCGAATCGCCCTTCAGACTCTGCCATTCGCCGTGATACCAGGGACCGGCGACGATGAAGTTGGTATGCTGCGGGTCGCTTTCGGCGGCATGACGAAAAATCTGCCACGGGCCCCACGGATCTTCCTGATCCCAGAATCCCGCGACGTTCAAGTTAGGAACTGTCGAGGCATGCAGCTGGTTGACCCACGCCTCCTTCTTCCAGAATTCGTCGTAATCAGGATGGTCGATGGTCGAATTCCAGTAAGGAATGGAACCGTGAAGATACATCGCATTGATGTTGGGACGGTGGCCCATTCCTAGTTAGAGGTTAAGAGGGGCGGTTCTCGACCCGATTCTTGGTAGAGTCGGGTTGGAAACTTTCTCATGGAAAGGAGAACCGCCTTGCGAAGAAGCTATCACACCGTCACCAGCAAAGGACAAAGCAACGCCAGGAAGCTGGCGGAGTTCTTCAGCCGCCATGGGCAAGGACTACTGCCCATGGTCGATTTGATTGAGCAATCGCGACTGGCCGTCGATGAGCTGATCGATATGGCCGGGCGAGCCACGATTGAAGCCGTCTTGCAGCTCTCGGCCGAGCAAGTGGCGGGGCCGCGAACGCCCGGCCAGAGGCGCGGAAGCCTGCTCTGGCATGGCCGGCAGGCGGGGCGAGTGTGTTTGAAAGAACGCAAACTGGGGGTGACGAAGCCGCGACTGCGGGAGAAAGGCGGCGGCGAAGTGGCGATCCCCGCCTACGAGGCGATGCAGGAAAACGGGATGAGCCAGCGGATGCTGGATGTGCTGATGCGCGGCATCTCCACCCGGCAGTATGCGGAGGTGCTGCCGGAGATGGCTTCGACCTGCGGGGTGTCGAAGTCGACGGTGAGCCGGGAAGCGGCGGAAGCGGGAGAGGAAGCGCTGAAGGAGCTGCTGGAGCGACGCTTCGAGGGGATCGATCTGCTGGTGATCTACCTCGACGGGATGCAATTCGGCGAGCATCATGTGATCAGCGCGGTGGGCGTGGATGGCGGGGGACACAAGCACGTGCTGGGTATGCAGCCGGGAGCGACAGAAAACGCGGCAGCGGTGGAGGACTTACTGGAGCAGTTAGTGGCGCGTGGGCTGGACCCGAAGGCCAAGCGCTTGTTCGTGATCGACGGAGCCAAAGCGTTGCGAGCTGCGATTAACAAAGTGTTCGGAGCGCAGCATCCGGTACAGCGTTGCCGCAATCACAAGATCCGCAACGTGTGCGACCGCCTGCCGGAGGAACAGAAGGACCAGGTAAAAGCGGCCATGCGCGCCAGCTACAAACTGGAAGCGAAAGCAGGCATGGCGCGGCTGCGGAAACTGGCCGACTGGCTGGAGCAGGAATCGCCGGCGGCAGCGAACAGTTTGCGGGAAGGGTTGGAGGAATGTTTCACCATCAACCGCTTGGGCATTCCGCCATCTCTGCATCGCTGCTTGGCCACGACCAACTTGATCGAAAGCCCGCAGTCGGGCGTGCGCATGCGGACCCGGCGCGTCTGCCGCTGGCGGGATGCGGCCATGGTCCAGCGTTGGGCGGCGGCTTCCTTTCTGGCGACAGAGAAGAACTTCCGCCGCATCATGGGCTGGAAGGATCTGTGGCAACTGGAGACCATCTTGGGAAGGAAAATAAGTGAACCGGCTACCGCTCAACAGGAGGCCGCGTAAAATGAACCTGAGCGCCGCTCCTCAAACCTCCAACTACGAGCAGGACACCGTCGGACCTAAATCGAGATACCACTCGTAGGTGTCATAGGTCTCAAAATCGAAGTGAGTATTTTTGTTCTTATCGGATTGCTCCATGACCGCGTATTCAAAGTCGTAACTCTCGCGGAGCGCGCCGTAGCGATGGTCGTCGTCGTTCATCCATTGATCGACGGGCGAAGCTTGCTCGCTGATGGCTTTGAGCGCAAGGTGCGGATGCAATAGGGTGAGCGCAGTGGTCAGGCCATCGTAGGAGACGCCAAACATTCCGACTTTGCCGTTGTTGTTGGGCACATTTTTCACCAGCCATTCGATCGAGTCGTAGGCGTCGGTGGTCTCATTGGTGGACTTGGGATCGCTGAGATCCACCTGCGAGGAAAGATTGAAGACCCCTTCCGACTTGAAGCGTCCGCGCAGATTCTGGAAGACGAAGATGTAGCCGTCTTGGGCCAGTTCTTTGAGCGATGCGGGTATCTGCTCGGGCGCCTTGTCAGGAACGCCGTAAGGCGTGCGGCGGAACAGGATCGGCAGCGGACCTTGCTGGTCGATGGGAGTCAGAATCGCGGTCTGGAGATGCACGCCGTCGCGCACCGGAATCATGACTTCCTGCAGCGTGAACAGCGGCTTAGGGGTAGTTTGCGCCTGTGGCGCGAAAGGCTGTTGCGCAACGGCATGAACGACGAGCAGAAGGCTTAGCAGAAAATAGAGGTGGCGTCGATGCACCGTATGGGCTCCATGAAATGCTCGAGATGAACCGCGGGGCGCAGTATATCAATCGATGAGATGCGGGGGAAATCGCCTGGCGCGTCCTCAGCTTCTAAAAAGGGCTTAACCGCAGAGGTCGCTGAGAATTCGCAGAGATCGCTGAGAAACTCCCGGGGACCTTGGTCGGCAACCTCAGAAGATGCGGCCAATCGAGAAATTGACGCGGCTCTGCCCCGTCGGACTCACACTGCCGGCGATGGTGATCGGGCCTACCATCGTATCGGCAATGACACCGAGATTGAACGTGCCGCGCACGACGACCGGTCCGGGATCATTGCCGGGCACACCAAAGGCAGTTCCCGCCTCGTACCATCCGCCCCAGTAAACTTTATTTCCGATGAGTTGGGGCAGACGATAAAGTTCACGGCGAAAACCGAGCGAAGTGTAGGCATAGTGGTTGCCGAAGAACTCGTAGGGAAAATAAGCGCCGAGACGAAATGGTCCGCCGAGTTCGAATACCTGGAACGGGCCGGCGTTGCCGCAGAACGTAGTTCCGCCGGAGGCATCCAAGAACAGCGACGTTTTGTCTCCTACCGCAAAAACGTTTGAGCTCTGCACATCGAACTGAGTAATGGGGCTGGTTACGCCGGGGCTCTGCAGCACGTGCGTGAGTGTGGCGACAATGCGAGTTCCCTTTCCCGGGACCGAAGGACTGTCCTGCCCGTCCCAGACAAAGCGGGCGCGGAATTCTCCGGTGCTGCCGTGGACGATGGGCAGACCGGCAGCGCCGACCAGCGGGCTCAGCTTGCCATCGTAGAGTTCGTATCCAATGCGCAGTTCGCTGCGCAGGCCGGAATTGTATCCCAGGTCGAAACCGCCTCCGGCTCGCTCGTCCCCGAAGATGGCAATACGCGTCAGGCCGGTGAAGGAGTTCCGGCCAAACTTCGACGCGAAAGCATAGGGGGAGACGAAGAAGCGGGACTGAGCAATGGGCTGATAGAACTCGGTGGCTGCGAGATTGCTTGACCCGAAAAGCAGATCGTTGCGCCACTCGCCTCCCCGGTGGACAACGTCCATGAAAGTGACTCGGGCACCCGCGGAAAAATTGTAGGCAGCGACTCCAGATCCGTCGACATTGACCGCCAAATCGACGAACGGTGGACCATAGGTTTTCTCATGGGCCGTCACGCGCAAGGCGGGAACTCCGTTTTGGATGAAGCCTTCGTAGCCTAAATCGTCGAACTGGCCTTGTCCCGCGATCTTGGTCAGTTGCTTCTCAAGGACGGGCAAGTTGAGAGGTCCACCAACATCTTTGCCGAGCTGATGTTCGATTCTGCGATTGGTATCGGAATCCGCGCCGGTAACTTCGATGGCATCCACTTTCCTAAGAGGAGCGTGCTTGCGGGCGGCACGCTCGTCGAGATAACGCTGCCACTCGGCCGGATCTTGAATTGCATAGCGCAAGAGATTGGCGGATTCACTGGCCGCGGTTTTATATCCGAGTTGGATGAGTTCATCGACGCGGCTGTAGTCATTCACCCAAAACCCTTTCATGTCCACGCTGATTTTCGCGTCGGCCAGCGAGAGCGAATGGCGCTCGTTTTGCATAATCATGACGTCGACGGCGCGTGAGAGAACGCCGACGAGAGATTCCAGCTGCGCGATGTCGCCGGGTGGAAGGCGCAGTTCCACGGCAATGACAACGTCAGCATCCATCGCCTTGACCGTTTCTACGGGGATGTTTTGCACCATGCCGCCGTCGGCCAGCATGCGTCCTTTGATTTCCACGGGAGTGAATACGCCCGGGATAGCCATTGAGGCGCGCACCGCTTCGGCCAAACCACCGTCGTGGAGCACGATGGCTTCGCCGCTCTGCATATCGGTAGCAACGCAATGGAACGGGATCGGCAGATCGTCGAAGCTCGAGATGCCGGATTCCGGGAAGGCAATGCGATCGAGCAAGAGTCCAACACCCTGGCCGGGGTTGTAGCCGTTGGGACCATGGAGGCCGTGCTTGAGGCCAAGGGGCGCATTGATCAGAAAGTCGCGGCGATCTTCTTTTCGGCGAAAGGAGAGATCTGAGTAGGGCGGCTCGGGTAGAAGAGCTTGATCCCAATTGATTTTTTCCGCGAAAGCGCGAATTTCGGCGGGCGTCATGCCAGTGGCGTACATACTGCCGATGATGCTACCCATGCTAGTCCCGGCGATGCGGTCGACCGGAATATGATTTTCCTCCATCCACTGAATCACCCCAATTTCCGTCAGTCCGAGCGCGCCCCCACCGCTGAGAGCCAACCCGATTCGCGGACGATGCGCGGGCACCGACTGAGCCGCGACCGGGGAAGCGTCTTGCGCGGCAACTGCGACGGAGAGAACCATGGACAGCAGGAAAATAAAAACGACGCCGATGAATCGAGGACGGTCCGAGGATTCCATCATCTGCTCCTGATCTTGCTCCTGGTCTGCGGGGGAAAAACGCTGCGAGGCTTTCAAGATGGAAAAAGGGTAGCAGGTTTGAACAATCAGAGTCAGCCGCGCTCCGTGGCTCAGGAATGCGGAGTGGTGGACGCGGTCGAATTCTGCCTGGCTTGCTCGACAACCGCGTGCACGGCGTCGATCACAACGGCCGGCTGATCGATCTGGATGTAGTGCGAACTGTTTTTCACAATCGTCTGCGTTCCTCGCGTGGAAAGATGAACCATTTCTTCCTGCATCTTTTCCCAAGCATCGTTGATGGGTTTGGCGAGGTCGGGAGGAAATTCGCTGGAAGGCTTTTCGGGATCGTGAGAGAGCACCGTAAGCGGCATGTCGCCGAGCGAGGGCGTAGCCGCAGCTTGCGCAGCGCTTTCGGAAACTGCTTTCAACTCAGCCACGTTTTCGCGCGCGCTATGGAAATTGCATTCGGCAGCGCGTTGCACTGGGTCTTCCTCGCAGAGACCAAGCAAGCGGGGAACACCGAAGGGCATGGTGTATTCGAGAAACTCCGCCTCGCGCAGCCAAGTTCCCTCCATATTCTTCACTTCTGGAGGGAAACGGTTTTCCTGGTCGGGATGGGAAGCGTCCACCAGAACCATGCCCGCAACCTGGTCGCGGTAAAGACTGGCGTAGAGGCGGACGTCGAATCCGCCCATGGAATGGCCGACGAGAACATAGGGCGGGACGACGTCCGCCGCTTGCAGCAACGCATGCAGTTCCTGGGCGATCACCTTGCTGGTGCGAGGTTCGGAGCTGGAGTCGCTGTAGCCGAGTCCGGCGCGGTCATAGGAGCAGACGCGTGCGAATTTTGCGATTTGCGACTGCACTTTAAACCAGGAAACATAACTGTCGCCGAGTCCCGAGTCGAGAATCACGGCGGGACTTCCCTCTCCCATGCAGTCGATGTGCATTTTCTTTCCCGCGACATCGATGAGCTTGCCGGGCATTGCGTTGGAGCGCCGATCGCGCGTCTCCGACATGTTCTCGTAGAGAAATCCGGCGAACGCGATCACTAGGAAAATAATTCCGAGGAGGATGGCGATCCTGTGAAACCACAAACGAGGCGCCGGGTTTGGGCGAACAATATGATTCATCAACGGGATATGCCTGGCGCTCGAGCCAGCGCCCGCGAGCCGACTTTTCTACATGACGGGCGGAACGGTGATGCCCATGACCGCCAACGATCGAATCAATTCGCGCCGGACCACGGCCACGGTGACTAGCAGGAACTGTTTCCGCTTTTCGTCCGTCTCGCTGAGGATCGGGTAGCGATGATAGAACGTATTGAAAAGTTGAGCGAGTTGAAATACATGCTTGGCCAAGTATGCGGGCTCGGTCGTGGCGATGCACTGATCGATTACATAGGACGTTTTCGAAGTCGCCAACCACAGTTCCCAGATTTCATTGGCGCCCTCGCGAGTGAGGTAGTTTGCGAAATCGATGGACGACAAGCCGTCCGCATTGGTCACACCAAAGTTCTCGGCATCGAGGCCGGCCTTGCGGAAGATGCTCTGGGCGCGCACGACCGCATACTGGGCGTAGGGCCCAGTCTCGCCCTCGAAGCTGAGCGCGTCTTTGAAATCGAAGGCGATCACCGACTGCTTGGTGTACTTCAGCATGAAATAGCGCAGGGCGCCGATGGCAATTTGCGTGGCGATGGCCAAACGCTCCGGTTCGCTCACTTGCGGATGGCGCGAATCGACCTCTTTCTTCGCCGAGGCGATGAGCTGATCGAGCAAATCGTCAGCCTTTACCCCGAACCCCTTGCGTCCGCTGACCTCGATGTAGGAGCGGGACTTGTCTTCCTCGCTCAGCGTGTAGCCGAGTTCGGCGGCGCAGCGGGGGGTGAGTGCGACCATCTCGTAGGAAAAATGCGTGTAGTGATCGGCAGCCTCATTGTGGCCGAGGCCGCGCAGCGCTTCGATGACCGTGTTCTGTGCCTCAGACTGGCGGGCGTCGATCACGTTATAAATTTCGGCAACATCGCCGAAGTGTGGATGCTCTTTCTCGCCCTGCATGGATGAGATCCAGCAGTCATGGTCGTTGGGATAGCGATAGAACTTGCGGTATCCGAAATCGCGCCCGAGCAGACCGAACTTCCACATGTGGTAGGCGATGTCTTTGCCGACGTAGCCGACGGTGCCGTTGGAACGGACGATGACCTTCTGGTCTTCCTCGGAAATCTTTTCTTGCTCTGCGTTCTCCGTGTCCTCTGTGGTGAGGACGGCTTCGGTTCCCGCCCTACGCATCACCCAACAGCCTTTGTTCTTGCCTTCGCTCTCGAAGGCGAGCACGCCGCTTTCTTTTAGCTTGGTGAAGGCGGCGTCCCAGAAATGCAGGTGGAGAATTTCGCTCTCGCGGGGAAGGAAATCGTATTCGATGTCGAGGCGATCCATGGTTTCGAGATGGCGTCGTAGGACCGCAACAGAGATTAGATCGGCGACGGCCGCCGTCTCGCTCGAGGCATCTTCGATGGCATGCAGCGTTTCGAGGCGCACCCGCTTGTTCTCTTTGTCGGCTTCGTACCACTGCGAAACGCGCGCGTACAGATCCCAGCAGTAATAATCAAAGCGCGGCTGACGAGTGAGCGCCTCAATCTCGGCGCGGGATTTCTTCTCTATGTAGGTGAATCCGACCACTACGTCGGCCACCTGCACTCCGGTATTGTCGATGTAGTTCTGTATGTCGACTTCCCTACCGGCATAGCGCAGCAGGCGCACGAAGGTGTCGCCAAGGATCGCATTGCGCAGATGCCCGATGTGCGCGGCCTTGTTGGGATTGATGCTGGTGTGTTCGACCAGGATTTTTCCGGCAGGGATTGCGGAATGGGGCGTGAAGTCGGCGGCGAGTTGGGCAGCCAGAAATCCGCGATCGATCTTGATATTCAAATATCCGGGAGGCGCAACCTGCAGCTCGGCAATGCCTTCGATGGCACCGATCTCGGCGCGAATGGCTTCCGCAATCTTCAGCGGGGCGGAGCGCAGCGGCTTGGCGAAGGGAAAAATCGGGATGGCGAAATCCCCGAGTTCGACCTTCGGCGGCTGCTCGACGATCACCGGCGGCAGCGCGACGCCGGGATGACGGCGCTCCAGACACTCCCGCACCCGCTGGGCAAGACGATGCTCTAGATCACGATACAAGGAGGCCCTCTAAGCTATTGAAGAAACAGTGATTTTAACAGACTCGGCGAGGGGCGGGCGTTTGACGCGGCCAGAGCGGTTCCCTATGATGAAAACTCGGTCGTCAGTCGTTGGTCGTTCGTCGCGGGCGAGAACTCTCGGCCAAGGACCAACCGCTAGCGACTCACGATTTTTTATGCGCATCGCTTATCTAGAGTGTTTTTCGGGCATCAGCGGCGACATGTTTCTCGGCGCGTTGGTGGACGCCGGTGTCTCGCCGCGGTTGCTGGAAGAAGCGGTGTCGGCCCTCGGAGTGGGCGCAAGATTGGAGATTTCGCGGGTCATGCGCAGCGGCATCTCGGCGACCAAAGTTGACGTTCTGGGTCGATGGCGAAAAGGATATGCCCCGCGAGGAGTACTGGGCGAAGCAGGATCATGTGGCGCGGGCGCTCTCGCCCGCGAAAGTTGACCACAAGCACGATCATCATCATGAGCAGAAGCATCGCCACGCTCATCATGACGACCACGGGCATCTGTCCGACCATCGAGATTCGCGGGCAGGAGTGCCCGCACCACATGAGCGCCTACATCGCGGGCTGAAAGAGATTCGGAAGATCATCTCTTCTTCTGCGATTTCTGATTCGGCAAAGAAGACGGCGATCGCCATTTTTGAGGCTCTAGGCGCGGCGGAGGCGAAGATCCACAGCGTGTCGATCGAGGATATTCACTTTCATGAAGTCGGCGCCGTGGACGCGATGGTCGACATTGTCTGTGCGGCAGTCGGCGCGGAGGCTCTGGGCGTTGACGAGATCGTCTGCTCGCCGCTGAATGTCGGCGGAGGAACGGTAAAGTGCGCGCATGGGACGTTCCCGGTCCCGGCTCCGGCAACTGTCGAGTTGCTGAAAGATGCGCCGGTATATTCGTCGGGCCTGCAGGCAGAACTAGTCACGCCGACGGGAGCGGCGATCGTGAAGACGCTGGTGCAGCGCTTTGGCGCGTTCCCCGAGATGAGAATTGAAAACTCGGGATATGGCGCGGGATCTCGCGAATTTGACGGACATGCCAACGTGGCACGCCTGGTGATCGGAGAAACCGCGTCCACGCATGCAGCGCGAACGGCCTCGGAAATGGTCACGGTTCTCGAAGCGAACGTGGATGACCTGAATCCGCAGGTGTTCGGCTATGTGATGGACCGCTTGTTCGAAGAAGGCGCTCTCGACGTTTTTGGCATGCCGGTGCAGATGAAAAAGAATCGGCCGGGAACGTTGCTGACCGTGTTGTGCAAGCCGGAATCCGCGGAGAAACTGGCGGAACTGATCTTTGCGGAAACCACGACCCTGGGCGTGCGGCGGCGCGAAGAAGTGCGGCAGACGCTGGCGCGGCGCTGGGAAAATGTTCGCACCCGGTGGGGCGAGGTTCGCATCAAGATTGCCAGCATGAATGGAACAGTAACCAACTACGCGCCCGAGTATGAAGATTGCCGGCGGCTGGCGGCCGAGCATCGCGTCCCGCTGAAGACGGTGATGCAGGAAGCGGCCCGGGCCTATCTTGGAAGAGACGAGAAACTCTAACCACAGAGGACGCAGAGGAACACGGGGCAGAAGCCTCCGTATCCCCAGGACTATTCGCTAAGACAAGAAATTATGAACAGGAAGTTTTACATCACGACTCCGATTTACTACGTGAACGCGCGGCCGCATATTGGACACGCTTACACGACCATCGCCTGTGACACGGTGGCGCGGCGACAACGATTGCGGGGCGCCGACACGTTTTTTTTGACGGGCACGGATGAACACGGGCAGAAGATTGAGCGCGCCGCGCAGGCCGCCGGGAAAACTCCACAGCAATATGCCGATGAAATTTCGGGGGAGTTTCGCAGGCTGTGGCAGCGGATGGGTATTTCGAACGACGACTTTATCCGCACGACGGAAGACCGGCATAAAAAGCGGGTTCAGGAACTGTTCCGCCGGATTCGCGACAACGGGTTCATTTACAAAGGCACGTACACCGGGCAGTACTGCGTTTCCGACGAACTCTACGTAGACGGCGCGCAGCCGGGCGATCCCTGTCCGACTTGCGGCCGCATCACGGAAACGGTTCACGAAGAGAATTATTTCTTCAAGCTTTCCGCGTTCCAGGACAAGCTTCTGGAACTCTACGCCAACCCGGATTTTGTGCGTCCGGAAACGCGAAGGAACGAGGTGATTTCGTTTGTTCGCTCGGGGCTGCGCGACTTATCGATCAGCCGTTCGACATTCTCGTGGGGTATTCCTGTGCCGGACGATCCCAAGCACGTGATCTACGTATGGCTCGACGCGCTGGCCAATTACATTACGGCCATCGGCTACGGATCGTCGCATGCGGGCGCGCAGGAGGCATTCAAGAAATACTGGCCGGCCGATGTGCACATGATCGGCAAGGAGATTGTCCGATTCCATTGCGTGTACTGGCCGGCATTTCTGCTTGCGGCCGGCTTGCCGCTGCCCAAAGCAATTGTGGCCCACGGATGGCTGCTCTTTGAAGAGAGCAAGATGTCAAAATCTCGCGGCAACATCGTGCGCACCGAGACGATTCTCGACGTGCTGGGTGCTGATGCGTTGCGTTATTTTCTGCTGCGCGAGGTGGTATTCGGGCAGGACGGATCGTTTTCGTTCGATGCGCTGGTGCAGCGCTACAACTCGGATCTGGCGAACGGCATTGGCAATTTAGCGAGCCGGACGCTAACTATGATCAACCGGTACTTCAACGGAGAAGTGCCGTATCCATCGCACGCGGCAGCCAGGGCCCCTGCCGACGATGCCATCGCCGAGACGGCGCGCAAAACCATCCGCGAATGTGGCGCGTTTTTTGATCAATATCAGTTTTCGCGAGCGCTGGAGTCCGCATGGGGACTGGTTGCGGCGGTAGACAAATATATCGTCGAGAATGAGCCCTGGTCGCTGGGAGAGAAACAGGATGATGAGAGCCGGGCCCGGCTGGCCACCGTGCTTTATACGTCGGCGGAAGCGCTTCGGATCGCGACGGCACTGGCGCATCCGGTGATTCCAGAGGCGACCAGCAAGATATGGGAGCAGATGGGATTGGGCGACATCAAGAAACTCGCGCTGGGCGAGCTGGCGTGGGGACAACTACATCTCGGCACAAAACTGGGAGAGGTACGGCCAGTTTTTCCGCGCGCGGACAAGAGTGCAATCGAAAGGATGCAGCAGATGGAGGATCAGCAAAGAGGGCCTGTGCTGGAAGAGGGAAAGACAGCCGTCCCACCTGCAACGGTGCAAGTGCCTGAAAAACCGCAAGTTCCCGTGACTGCGCCTCCGACTGCTGTGACTAACGATGGCGGCAAGATTACGATTGATGACTTCGCCAAGGTTGAGCTGCGAGTTGGTATGGTGAAAGTGGCAGAGCGTGTGCCGAAGGCTGACAAGTTGCTGCGGCTCGAAATCGATATCGGCACCGAGGTACGGCAGGTGCTGGCCGGGATTGCCGAAGCCTATGCGCCTGAGACGCTGGTTGGGCGCAAGGTGGTGATTGTAGCCAATCTTGCGCCGCGGAGACTTCGCGGCTTGGAATCGAATGGGATGATCGTCGCCGCCTCTTTGGAAGGCGGAAAGCCGGTGCTGGCAAGCTTTCTCGAGGATGTGCCGGTGGGAGCACGGCTGAAATAGAGCGGGGCTGGGAGATCAAAACCTGGCCGAGCTTTCGCTCGGCCGGACAGCCGAGGGCGGCTGTCCCCACGTAAAGCTGCTTCGGATCAGCAGTAATCACATAAACGTGTTCGTCGACTCTCACGCACATCTCGATGGCAAGCAGTTTGACTCGGATCGCGAGCAGGTGATCGCGCGGGCGCTGGAAGCCGGAATCACGACGATGGTCGCGATCGGCAATGGCGACGGGCCACCGACGCTCGATGCCGGAGTGCAGCTTGCCGAAAAGTATTCGTTTATGTACGCGACGGTCGGAATTCATCCCCACGAAGCTCGCTTGGCTTCGGAGGACACCTATGCCGAAATGGAGCGATTGGCGCGCCATCCGAAGGTGATTGCGTGGGGAGAGATCGGCCTCGATTACTATTACGACCATTCGCCGCGGGAGATCCAGCAGGAGGTTTTTATCCGGCAGATGGAATTGGCGGCTGCGGCCACGCTTCCCATCGTGATTCACTGTCGCCCTTCCGAGGGCAGCGATAATGCCTGGGAGGATTGTCTGCGGCTGATCGGGGAACGCTGGTCCGGGAAAGGGATTGGCGGCATCCTGCACTGCTTTACCGGAAAACGGCCGCAAGCCAGTCGCGCGCTCGATATGGGCTTCATGATCTCGTTTGCCGGCAACCTGACGTTTCCGAAAGCGCAGCAGATTCGGGATGCGGCTCTTGAGGTTCCCTTCGATCGATTGCTGATCGAAACCGATTGTCCCTACCTCGCTCCAGTCCCGCACCGGGGAAAGCGCAATGAACCTTCATTCGTGAAACAGACGGCGGCGAAACTGGGCGAACTGCGTGGACGCTCCATGGAGGAAATAGGCGAGCAGACCTCGCGGAATTTCTACAAATTTTTCAAAATCTCTGAAACGGCTGAAAGCAAAGTTTCGGCGCGCTAGCCGGCACTTCTGGTACCCTCATTCTAGGATTCCTTTATTTCAGAAAGATTAGAAATGTATGCCCGATAACAGCTTTGACGTGGTCAGCAAGGTCGATCTGCAGGAGGTTTCCAACGCCATTCAGCAGGCGTTGAAGGAGGTTCATACCCGGTTCGACCTGAAAGACTCGAAATCCAATATCGAATTGGAAAAAGACGCCATCGTGCTGCACTCGGCCGATGAGTACAAATTAAAGGCCGTGAATGACGTGCTGCAACAGAAACTGGTGAAGCGCGGAGTCTCGCTGAGGGCGTTGACCTACGGGGCCGTGGAACCGGCGGCGGGCGGAACATCCAAGCGGCGCGCCACTTTGCAGCAAGGGATCGCGATTGAGAAGGCCCGGGAGATTGTAAAGCTGGTGAAGGATTCAAAGAAAAAAGCTCAGGCCTCGATCCAGGGTGATCTAGTGCGGATCAGCGGGAAAGATCGCGATACGTTGCAGGAAGTCATCGCATTGCTGAAACAACACGATTTCGGAATCGACTTGCAGTTCATCAATTACAGAACGAACTAACGAACTAAGGACAAGAGCTTTATCGCAGAGGACGCTGAGGACGCAGAGAGAAGTTCTCGGCAATCTTGGCGAATTCGGCGGTAAATCGAGTTATAGAAAGCAATCTTGAGCGCGCCAGCCACCATTAGCGGCAAAGAAGTATTCGATCTCCTGCGGGACGACCTGGTCGCGCTGGAGCGGGAGTTCGGCCGCGATACGGTCTCCCGTGTCGGGGCCATTACGGAAATCGGCGAATACTTGCGGGTGGGCGGGGGCAAGAGGATCCGCCCGGCGCTCCTGCTGCTCTCCGCGAAGCTGCTCAACTATCAAGGACGAGGAGCGGTGCGACTGGGCGCGGTGGTGGAAATTATTCACACGGCGACCCTGGTCCACGACGACATCATCGACGAGGCGAAAACGCGGCGCGGACGCCCCGCGGCCAATACGCAGTGGGGAAACTCCAAATGCGTGCTGGCGGGCGACTGGCTCTACATGCAAGCCTTCAAGATCGCGGTGCAGGAGCGAAATTTTCGCATTCTCGACACGCTGATCGAACTCACCCAACAAATGGTCGAAGGCGAACTCCTGCAGATGGAAAAGCTGGGCAAGCTGATTACGCTGAATGAGCACTTCGACCTGATCTTCCGCAAGACGGCGTGCCTGTTTTCGGTTTGCATGCGGCTGGGCGCGATTCTTGCTGGCGCATCGCCGGCGCAGGAGGATGCGCTGGGAAGGTACGGCCACGACCTCGGAATGGCGTTTCAGATCGTCGATGATGTGCTCGACCTGACGGCCTCCGAAGACGTGCTGGGCAAGCCGGTAGCCAGCGACTTGCGCGAAGGCAAGGTCACAATGGCCGTGATCCATGCGCTGGAGCGCTGCACCCTGGAAGAGCGCGCACGAATTGAAACCATCCTGCGAGAAAGAGCTTTTAACGGGGTCACGCATTCGCACATTCTCGAGATCTTGCAGCGCTACGGTTCGTTGGAAGCCGCCTCCAGGCGTGCGACGGAGTATGCCGAATCGGCCAGCAAGGCGATATGCGGTTTCCCGGATTCGGAGATCAAACGGGCATTGCTTTGGGCGCCCGAATTCGTAGTGGCAAGAGAAAAGTAGCCGCCGGCCACCCCAGCCCCATTTTCAGCCGGAATTGGCTCTATTTCAGGACTAAGGTTATCCCGGCCCGAGCCAACTGTGATCCGGAGCACAGAACCGCGGGCAGTTCTGGCTTGATTTCGGTCACCTTCGAGAGTGACGCGTGCCACAGACATCCGGCTGCCAAGCGTCGGAAAATACACCCCAGTTGATGGGAGTACTGCCGGAGCGGAAGGCCAACGAGACGCACTGGCATGCGGTGGGGCGCGGTAACGTGACCTCACTTCTCTCCCCTCGGCACTTGGGAAAGGCAAGTCGCCGGGGTTCTTTCCGTTGCGAGTACCCCGTTAACTGAGAGGGCGGCTTCAGTCGAAGCTTTAGACGAAAGGCGCCTAGGTTTTTCGACGCGCCGGCCCGGACAGGGCCGGAGAGACTTCGAGTGCTGGCCGCCATCTTGCTCACCCAATCGAGGAAAGTCCTCCTGAGAGACTCTCTCCTCGCGTATAAAGCCGGACGTGCTCCATCGGGCGCGTCCGGCTTTGTTTATACTGAACCGTTTAGCATTTCAGCGAATCGAACCCGCTTAACTTATGAACCACCTGCTCTTGTCGATGGCCCACCACGGCTATGCGCTAATCTTTGCAGTGCTGCTCGCCGAATCCATGGGACTTCCCTTTCCCGCGTCGATCGCACTGGTAACGGCGGGCGCCGCCGTCGCGTCGCCGTCGCATACCCTGTCCGGCAGCGGAATCCTACTGGCCGCGACGATCGCACTCCTCGTCGGTGATACTGTGCAGTTCTGGTTAGGACACTTTACCGGCTGGGCTCTGTTGGGATTTCTGTGCCGCCTCTCGATGAATCCAGAGACCTGCATCCTTCGCTCGGCAGAGTCGTTTTATAAGCGCGGGAAGATGACGCTGGTCATCGCCAAGTTCATCCCTGGCATCAACACGATGGCTGCACCTCTGGCGGGCAGCATGAAGATGCGGTTCGGACAGTTTCTGCGCCTCGACTTGGCTGGGGCGCTGCTTTATTCGGCGACGTATCTGCTCGTGGGATATCTCTCGCGCGACTTTCTGGCCGCTACGCTGAGGAGCATTCACGCCGCAGGGCGGGTGATGGAAGTCGTCGTGATTGTAGCCCTCGTGATTTATGCGGTGTATCGCATAGTGCAATTTCGCAAGTACCGGGAGTATGACGTAGTGCCGCGGGTGCAGGTTCAGGAACTCGCCGCGCGCCTGGCGGCAGGCCAGGGCGGCCGCGTGCTGATTGTCGATGTGCGCAGTCACGGCTATTACGATGTTGGCGCCGAGCGCATTGCAGGATCGATCCGCATCGAACCGAACAACCTCGAAGAAGAGCTTAAGAACCTGCCAAAAGACAAGGACATTTACCTTTATTGCACTTGAGCGCGCGAAGCGACTAGCGCCCGGGTGGCGCATCTACTGCGAGAAAAAGGATTCAACACGTTCGTGATTGTGGGAGGACTCACGGCCTGGCGCAAAGCCGGGGGACACCTGGAGTCCGTGCCAAAAGATGATCTGGTGAAGCTGCCGACGTTTAGTTAGCTCCCGTCGAAATTGATTCTTCATAAAACCTTGGCGCACGCTTTGTTTCCGCATGAGAGTACAATTGTGCGGCTTTGCGCCTATGACCGCATTCCCAATCCACGAGGAGTCGAGCGACCCGCTCGACGATAAGGCGCATTCGTCACGCCCCGTCGTGCATCCGGGGATGAACCGGGTTGTTTTCCTGCTCTCGCTATCTGTGCTGATCAACTACATCGATCGCAGCAATTTATCGATTGCGGCCCCTCTTTTGCAGGACGAGCTTCATATTTCAAACACGCAGATGGGCACTCTGCTGGGCGCATTTTTCTGGGTCTATGCCTTACTGCAAATCCCAGCCGGATGGCTCGTAGATCACTTTGATGTGAAGTGGGTCTTTGCGGGGGGATTTCTTCTCTGGTCCCTTGCAACGGGAGTTACAGGCATACTGCACGGCTTCGTCGCGCTCGTCGTAGTTCGAGTAATCCTGGGCATCGGGGAGTCGGTCGCGTTTCCCTCGTTTTCAAAGATCTTGTCCACTTATTTTACGGAGGCCAAGCGAGGCTTTCCCAATGCCATGCTCATGGTCGGCATCTCCTTGGGTCCGGCGCTCGGAATTCTGATCGGAGGAACTGTCATTGGTACCTTCGGTTGGCGCCCGTTCTTCCTGGTATTGGGATTGGGAGCATTGTTATGGTTGCCCCCGTGGCTGGCCTGGATGCCGCGCAGAGAGCCGAAAACTGCCGCACATACTTCTTCGTCGGGCGTGGGGATCAAATCGGTCTTGAAACAAAGGTCGGCCTGGGGAACCTGCCTGGGCCAATTTTCCATCAACTATTACTTATACTTTCTGGTCACCTGGTTGCCTTCCTACCTGAGACGCGAGCGCGGCCTTTCGATGAACGACATTGGCCGGGACGGATTTCTTTTGTTCGTGATGTCAGCGATTGGAGCGGTTATCTGGGGGAAGTTGTCGGACCAGTGGATCAATGCTGGCGCCACTCCAACCCTGGTCCGCAAATCCGCGCTGGTTGGGGGAAGTATTGGGGTGGGCGTCTTCCTGATGTTGACGGTGATGAGCCAGGGCATGAGTTTCCTCGCCATGCTGGCCTTGACCGGGACTTGCCTCGGAGTGCCATGCTCTACTTCATGGGCCGTTACGCAAACTCTGGCAGGACCCGTCGCTGCGGGGCGCTGGGCAGGCGTGCAGAACTTCATTGGAAACTTTGCGGGATGGGTCGCACCGATACTTACTGGCTTTTTAGTGGATCGTACGGGGCAATTCTGGTGGGCGTTTCTCATCACTGCAGCCGTGGCGTGGATAGGAGCAGTTTCCTGGGCATTCATCGTCGGGCGGGTTGAACCGGTCGACTGGGAGCGCGTCGCCGCGCGGTCGATGATTCCAGCGGCACCAGCCGCCAACGCCTCCCTGCCGTAATACACTGCTTCCATGGCGCAAGAAATCGAAATCAAGTTTCGCGTGGCCGATCTGCGGGCGCTGGCTCGCAAGTTGCGGGCAGCGGGATTCCGCCTGGTCACGCGGCGCACCCACGAGATGAACACCTTGTACGATCTTCCGGGCGAGGTCCTGCGGAAACGCAAAGAACTTTTACGTCTGCGGAATTACGGCTCTGAATGGAAACTTACGCACAAGAGCGGCGGCAAAGTGAAACGCCACAGCAGCCGGGTGGAACTCGAGACTAGTGTCGGCGACGGCAAGAAAATGGAGGCGATCCTACGGGCGCTGGGTTACTCGCCGTCATTCCGCTATGAAAAATTCCGCGCCGAATGGAGCGATCGCAACGGCCAGGTCGTCCTCGATCAGACTCCGATCGGCAATTTCTGTGAGATCGAAGGTCCGCCGCGCTGGATCGATGCCACCGCAAAGAAACTGGGCGTGACCCGCGACCAGTACATCATGAAGAACTACGCGACGCTGTTCGCAGAGTGGAAACGCGAGACCGGAAGTGCCGCGAAGGAGATGACTTTCCAAGCCGTAAAGCGCTAGAGCCCGGAAAGGAAAAGTTATCAGCAATATTTGATTTTGATGCGCTGATTGTCATCGCGTTGATTGTCATCCTGAGGCGCATGCGTTTCGCGCCGAAGGATCTTTGCAACTCGTCTGCAGCGTCCGTGCTGCCGGCAAATTGCATTGATCCTTCGCCGCTTACATCGCGGCTCAGGATGACAAAATAAGGGACTCGTTCCGGAGCAGAGAAAAGTCAAGACCTTGAACGTGTACCGGATGCCTCGGAAACTGTGGGATTTCCCTCCAACCGAATGATTCGAGAATGGTTGAGCCGCCTGAAGGCTGTGTAAATTATTCCTTGTATGTCATTTGTATTCAATAAGATATATTCACAAGTTAAATCGATTTATAAGATCGTAGCATCCGGGCAAAACCAACCTGATCTGAAGCTCGACCGACGCTTCGATCTCTCAACCGCGTGAGCCAGAAGCGCCGCAGACGGCCCTGCAGAACACGACCCGAACCAATCCCGGGCGGGGCATTCTGAGTGAAATCCGGATTTTTCAACAACCAGACTCCAGATGACTCGCCACATTACCGCAGTCACTTACCTCTTCGCTGTTGCCTCGGTACGATAAAGAACGAGGTTTGCGTACACATCGAATATGCTGAGCGGGAAAGGAAGAACAAGCATGAGTTCAAGAACTTTTGTCCGCGCTGCGGTTTTTGTTCTTTCCTTGGTATGTGTGCTTGGGGCAGTGGCACAGGTGCAGCCCACTTGTGATTCCTTACTAAACTCGAAGTCAGCTGTCCAAGCGAATGCCAACTCTGGCGATGCTTACGTGCAATTCTGTCTTGGCCTTGTGTATGAGGCAGGTCAAGTTGTGCCGCGCGACTACTCCAAGGCAATGGCATGGTATCGCAAGGCGGCAGAACAAGGGGAGAAATATGCCCAATACAACCTTGGCTCCATGTACAACAACGGTGAAGGTGTAACGCAGGACTACGCACAAGCGGCGGCGTGGTTTCTCAAGTCCGCACAACAAGGGCTTACTCAGGCCCAATTCACACTTGGTCGTATGTACTACAACGGAAACGGTATGCCTCAGGACTACGCGCAGGCACTGGTCTGGTATCAAAAGGCGGCGGAACAGGGAGATGCAGTATCGCAACTCAATCTTGGCACAATGTACGCTGAGGGTCAGGGCGGGCCGCCAGACTATGCGCAGGCCCTGTCGCGGTTTCGCAAGGCGGCGGAACAGGGTTCTTCAGATGCCAAATTCAGCCTGGGCCTCATGTACCACAAAGGTCTAGGGGTGCCCCAGGACTATGCTCAGGCAACGGCGTGGTATCAAAAGGCGGCGGAGCAAGGAAATTATCAGGCACAATGCAACCTTGGTTTTATGTACAACAACGGTCTGGGTGTGACGCAAAACTACGCAGAGGCCTATTACTGGTTCGCCATTGCAGCGCATGGCGAGACTGAGAGTGCGAAACAAGAACAGATAATCAAACTACGTGACGGCGCTGCTTCTCACCTAACCCCTGCGGTTTTATCTCGTGAGCAGAAGCGAGTGAGTGAGTGGTTTGAGGACGGGGATTGAAGAGTCCACAGTTAGAGCACAAGCAGCGCCCCAAGAACCATTGCCAGAAGGCGGACCGCCCTCATTCCCAAGAGAATACGCTTGTCGCCATACGATAGGTTTTGAGAACAGGCCATTTCACGCTTTGAGCCGCAAAGTGGGATTCTGACTATTTAGTTGGGCAAATTCGCCCCCTCAAAATTCAAAAGCCCCACCCTGTTGCAAGAACCGCAGCAAGGATGGGGCACCCGCGATCTTCTCTACCTCACGCCGTGAATACCGTTACGCGCCGTGGCACTTCTTGTATTTCTTCCCTGAACCACAAGGGCAGGGATCGTTTCGTCCCACCTTTTCTTGTCCGCGAACCACCTGCTGTACTTGCGGCGCTTCGCCTCCTCCACCCGCCATGCGCGCCTGCTCCAGTTCACGGCGCTTGCGGCGCATAAACGCCTCTTCCAGTTCGTCGGCAGAGGTCGAAACCATTCGCGGATGACGCCGGCCGTTGCCATCGCCGTGCGCCGGGGATCCTGCCTCCAGCGCCTGCTCCGCCGGCACACTTACTTCTGGTTCCCGCGGCCGCTCCAGAATCTGCATCAGGTACAAATAGCGGACCGTGTCTTCCTGGAAGCGCTGCATCATCGCTTCGAACATGTCGAAGGATTCTTTTTTGTACTCGACCAGCGGATCGTGCTGGCCGTAGCCGCGCAGCCCGATGCCTTCCTTCAGGTGATCCATGCTGAGCAGATGATCTTTCCACTGCTGGTCGATCACACTGAGCATGATCATGCGCTCGTGATGCCGCATGGCGTCGGGGCCAATGAGCTTTTCTTTCGCGTCGTAGCGCTGTTTCAGCTTTTCGAAGATGGCGTCGCCGAGTTCCCCCCGGTTCAGAGTTTCAGGCTTCACGCCCTCGGCGAGAAAGTCGACGCCGAAGCGGGTGAAGATCGCGTCCTTCAATCCCTTGATGTTCCAGTCGTCCACGTGCGCTTTAGGCGGGCAAAACTGTTCCAACTGGTCGGCAAGGGTCGCAGAAACGTAATCTTCGAGGATCAGATCTTTCTGATCGAGGCCTTCGAGCAAGCGGCGGCGCAGGCCATACACGGCCTCGCGCTGCTTGTTCATCACGTCGTCATATTCGAGCAGATGTTTACGGGATTCGAAGTGCTGCCCTTCCACCGTCTTTTGCGCGGTCTCGATGCGCCGCGTAATCATCTTGGATTCGATGGGAACCCCTTCTTCCATGCCCAGCCGCTGCAGCAGGTTCGAAACCCACTCCTTGGCGAAGATGCGCATCAAGTCATCTTCGAGAGCGAGATAAAAGCGCGAAGAGCCGGGATCGCCCTGGCGTCCGGCGCGTCCGCGAAGCTGGTTGTCGATGCGCCGCGACTCGTGCCGCTCCGTGCCCAGGATGTGCAACCCGCCAACCCCAGTCACTTCGTCGTGTTCTATGTCGGTCTGCTGTTTGTAGCGGTTGAATGCATCCGTCCACTTATCGGTCGGAACGGTGTACTCGTTTCCGTTGTAGTAAAAGATCGAAGTCTGGCCGTCTTCCTGCGGACCTTCAATCTTGCCTTGCGCAACGCGCAGTTGCTGGGCGATTCCCTTCTTCACCATCTCCTGCTTCGCCATGAATTCCGGATTGCCGCCGAGCAGGATGTCGGTACCGCGGCCAGCCATGTTGGTGGCAATGGTGACCATCGCCTTGCGCCCGGCTTGAGCCACGATCTCAGCTTCGCGCTCGTGGAATTTGGCATTGAGCACGACGTGCTTGATTCCCTTTTTCTTCAACAGATCGGAGAGCCGTTCTGACTTTTCTACCGAGGTCGTGCCCACCAGCACAGGCTGGCCCTTTACGGCCAGTTGTTGAATCTCGTCGGCTGCGGCAAAATATTTTTCCTTCTCGGTGCGGTAGACGATGTCGGGATTCTCGATACGCAGCAATTGCTTGTTGGTGGGAATCACGACCACGTCCAGCTTGTAGATCTTTTCGAATTCCTCCGCTTCCGTTTCGGCCGTACCGGTCATGCCGGCCAGCTTCTTGAACATGCGGAAGTAGTTCTGGAAGGTGATGGTCGCCAGCGTCTGGTTCTCGCGCTCGATCTTGACGCCTTCTTTGGCTTCCACCGCCTGATGTAAGCCGTCCGACCAGCGCCGTCCGGGCATCATGCGTCCCGTGAACTCGTCGACGATGATGACTTCATCGTCTTTGACGACATACTCGACATCTTTGCGATACAGCGCGTGCGCCTTAACCGCGGTTTCGACGTGGTGCTTCCAACCCCAGTTCTCGGGATCGGCGATGTTGCCAATGCCCAGCAACTGCTCGACTTTTTCCCAACCTTCATCCGTGACCGTGATGTTGCGATGCTTCTCGTCGATCGCGAAGTCGCCGGTGTACTGCGGGGCCTCACCCGGCGGACCTTCGATCTCCTCACCCTTTTCCAGCTTGGGAATGATGCGGTTGACTTTGTAGTACTTGTCCGTCGACTCTTCACTGGCGCCGGAGATGATCAGAGGCGTGCGGGCTTCGTCGATCAGGATGGAGTCGACTTCGTCGACGATGGCGTAATTGTGCCCGCGCTGCACGCAATCCTTGATATCGAACTTCATGTTGTCGCGCAGGTAATCGAAGCCGAATTCGTTGTTCGTCCCATACGTAACATCGGCGGCGTAGGCGGCACGGCGCTCCTCATCGTCGAGATCGTGGACGATCACGCCCACCGTCAACCCGAGGAAACGGTACAGCCGGCCCATCCACTCCGAGTCGCGCTTGGCCAGGTAGTCGTTGACCGTGACCACGTGCACGCCGCGGCCGCTGAGCGCGTTGAGATAGACCGGGAGGGTCGCGACCAGCGTCTTGCCTTCGCCGGTTTTCATTTCGGAGATTTTGCCGCTGTGCAACACCATGCCGCCAATCAGCTGCACATCGAAATGCCGCATGTTGAGGACGCGGCGTCCGGCTTCACGAACGACCGCGAAGGCCTCAACCAGGATTTCTTCGAGCACTTCCTGAAGATCGTCGTACTCCTGCTTTTCCAGCCGCTTCTGCTCGTCGAGGTCGGACTCGTCCTCGGCCTCGGGGGTAGCCGGCTCGGGCACGGCTTTGGCGATCTGGCTCAGCCGCTCCTGGATGCGCTGCCGAAATTCCTCGGTTTTGGCGCGCAGTTCGGCGTCTGTGAGCTTCTCAATCTGAGGCTCGAGCGCATTGATGGCCCGCACGTTCGGCATCATCGACTTAATGACACGCTCGTTCTTGGTGCCGAAAACTTTGCCTAGTAGTGTGTTAATCAATCCGGAAGTCCTTCAGCGGGCAGAAGATGCCCAATTACCTTCTTTAGAAGCCTAGCATATTAGATGCACCCCAACCCTATAGAGAACGTGGTGCGCTCCTCCAGTATAATTGCGCCAGCCGGTCGCTGGAGGCTCTATGAAGGTCCGCCTCTCGTTTCTGCTTCCTCTGCTCGTTCTGGTTTCAGCTCAAGCGCTAGCGAAAGACAAGAACAAGTCCACCCTGCCGGAATACGTTCTGCGGGCGCAGACGGTTTTGGTGGTTATCGACCCCGATGCGGGGGAACCCCTCGACCAACCTAATGCCAACGCGACGGCCCGCGACAACGTCGAAAAGTCACTGCTGGAGTGGGGCCGCTTCAGGCTGGCGCTCGATGGCCAAGAATCCGATCTCATCATGGTCGTACGGGTCGGCAACGGCAGGGCCATGCAGCCAACGATCCGAGGTGGGCCGATCGATCAGCGCCCGGGGATCGGACAGAGCACGGACAGCAGCATCCGCATTGGTGGACAACACGGACCGCCGCCTCCGCTGACCGATCCTTCCACCGATCCGCAAAATCAAGGGCCTCACATGGGCAACGAGGTTGGGCCTTCGGAAGACTCTTTTGCGGTCTACCGCGGCGGGGTGGTGGACCCGCTGGACTCGTCTGCCGTGTGGCGCTACAACGCCATAGACTGTTTGCGCGCGCCTAAGGTGGCTGCCGTGGAAGAATTCCGCAAAGCCCTCGCAAAAGCGGAGAAGCCCCAGCAATCCAAGAAGCCCTAGCCTCCCTTTTTGACGGCTGTTTCTCAGCGCTCGGTCTCGCGCCTCACGAGGGTGGAGGAATACTGCGTCCTGAGCCGCTTTTCGTGTATATTCCCCACGACCCATGCCCACCTTCTACGACCGTTTTGTGGAATGCGCCCAGCGCTGGCCGAACAACGTCGCCCTGGAATTGCAGCGTCACGATCACATCGAAAGTTGCACTTACGCCGAGCTTCACCGCATGGCCGAATCGGTCGGCCGATGGATCACGGAAAAAGGTTTTGCTCGCGGATCGCGGCTGGCCATCCTGGCTGACAACCATCCACGCTGGGTCGCGGCTTATCTTGGAATCATTGCTTCCGGTTGCGCCATAGTGCCGCTCGACACGGCGCTGCATGACGATCAAGTAAGCAAGCTGCTGAAAGATAGCGGCGCATCGGCTGTTTTCTGCGATGTGAAGCACGCTCCAGTGGCGCACCCCGCCGCGACCGAACTTAAGCTGGGCATGATCCTGATGGATCCAGACCGGATGGGCGGCCATACCGTTCAGGAAAAGTGGTTGGCGGATCTTCCGGCGATCTTCCAGGCGGGTCCCGGCCAGTTCAAACCGGTAGCGGCGCAGAACGACGATCTTGCCTCGCTGCTCTATACCTCCGGTACCACCGCCGATCCGAAGGGCGTGATGCTCACTCATGCCAACTTTCTGGGCGAGGTAGAGGCCGTCTTCAACTGGGTTGAGCTTGGCCCCAGCGATGCGCTGCTCGGCGTGTTGCCCCTGTTTCACGTGCTGGCGCAGATGGCCAATCTGCTTCTGCCGCTGGTAAAAGGATCGCGCGTCGTCTACCTGGAGACGCTTAATACGACCGAACTGCTGCGAGCATTGACCGAGCGCAACATCACGGCGTTTGCCGTCGTTCCGCAGTTTTTTTATTTGATTCACGAGCGCCTGACCCAGGAAATTGCAAAGCGCGGAGCGATTACGCAGAAAGTGTTTTCCACGCTGCTCGCCGTGAACCGCACTTTGCGCAAAGTTGGAATCAACGCCGGTCCGTTTCTGTTTCGCAAAGTTCACGACACGCTGGGTCCGAAGATGCGATACCTGGTCACGGGTGGATCGCGCTTCGATCCCGCTATAGCCCGGGCATTCCACGATCTGGGAATCGATGTGCTGCAGGCCTACGGCCTCACCGAAACCACGGCGGCGGTCTATGCCAATGCGCCGCACGATAACGAGATTGGCTCGGTCGGAAAAGCGTTGAAGGGCGTCGAGGGCAAGATTGTCGATCCGCAGCCGCAAGAGGAAGGGCCGCCGGTCGGCGAAGTCGCGCTGCGCGGCGCAGTGGTGATGAAGGGCTATTGGAATCGTCCTGACGCCACAGCGGCCGTGCTGCGCGATGGCTGGTTTCTGACCGGCGACCTCGGCTATTTCGATGCGCACGGCCACCTGTTTCTCACCGGCCGGAAGAAAGAAGTCATCGTTCTCAGCAATGGAAAGAATGTGTATCCCGAAGAAATCGAGATGCACTATCTGAAGTCGCCGTTCATCAAGGAAATCGCGGTGATGGGCCTGGAAGGCAAGCCCGGCGAGGGCGGAGATCGTCTGCACGCGGTGATCGTCCCGAACTTCGATGAGCTGCGGCAGCGCAAGATCGTCAATGCGAAGGAAGTCATTCGCTTCGATATTGAAGGCCTGTCGCCGCAGATCGCGTCCACCAAGCGCATCGGCAGCTATGAAATCTGGCAGGAAGATCTGCCTCGCACTACCACTCGCAAGATCAAGCGCTTCGAAGTTGAGAAGCGGGTGAGAGCGAACCAGGCGAAAAAAGTCGATGACGATTCCGAACTTTCAGCGGAAAAGCCTCTCACCAGCGAAGAGACTGAATGGCTCAACCAACCGGACGTGCAGCGCGGAGTCAAGATCGTGCGTGAGTCGGCACGTTCCGCTCCGCCAACCCTGCGGCCGACCCTGAATCTGGAACTCGACCTCGGCCTCGACTCTATGCAGCGAGTCGAGGTCCTGAGCTATCTGGAGGAGGAACTGGGCGGCAATGTCGACGAATCGCAGCTCACCAATATCTATACGGTTCGCGATCTGATCGACGCCGTCTTGCAAAGCGCGGCCACCGGAGCACGACCGGCGACCCGGGCGGCCTTCGCCGGATGGAAGGCGATCCTCGCGGAGAATCCCGACGACCCGGACGTATTCGCTTTACTTCATCCCAGTCGCTGGAACGACGGGTTCTGGTTTTTCGTAACTCGCATCATGCAGGTCATCGCACTCGATCGCTTCCAGTTCAGGGTACAAGACCTGGAGAAGCTCCCCAAGACTGGCGCTTACATTCTGAGTTCGAATCACCAGAGTTATCTGGATCCTTTGATCCTGGCGAGTGTTCTTCCGCCCGAGGTTTTCTACCGATCATTTGCCGTGGGTACCAGCGACATTTTCGGCAAGGGACTCATGCGGCGCCTAGCGCGATCGATCAAAGTTATCGTGGTAGATCCGGACGCGAATCTGGTGCCGGCGATGCGGGCCGGCGCGTTTGGGCTAAGGCATGGGCAAGTGCTCATCCTCTATCCCGAAGGTGAGCGCTCGATTGACGGCGAGCCCAAAGTTTTCAAGAAAGGCGCGGCCATTCTGTCGGTCCACCTGCAAGTGCCGATTGTGCCGGTGGCGATCGAGGGCTTTCACGATGCGTGGCCGCGAAACAAGACGTTCCAGAAATTTGCGCCGCTGAAAATGGCCTTTGGAGATCCGATCATACCTCCTTCGGAATCCTCCGCTTCGGAAGAAACGTACGAACAACTGACGGCGGATTTGAAAGCGAAGATTGTGACGATGTGGGAAAAGCTGCGCGAGCGCCGGTGATCCTACAGTTCAGGCCTTGGCGGCAGCGGTATTCCCGGCAAAAGTATTGGCAAACGCATTGACGATCATCGAGTCATAGCGACCCTCGGCCCGCTTGAGCACTTCCTGCGCCGCCTGCGTGGGAGACATCTTGGTTCCACGTTGGCCGCTGATCAGCGCTTCGTACTCTTCCGCAAGCACGAGAATTTGCACTTCAAAAGGAGCGTCCTCCGGCTTGCCGCCAGTCTGGCGGAATTGCCGTTCTTCCAGGAAAATCGGAATCGAACGCCGCAACGAACCACCCGTGGCACTGCCCTTGGAAAAAGTCTTGTTGAGATTCTGCCGTCCCTGGCGTAAGTCCTCCTGCGAAACCTGAGCGGCTTTGCAGAGAACTTCGTTCGTGATGCCCAATTCCTTCATGTTAAACAGCAACGCAGCGGTGCGGATGTCTTCCACGCTGCCGGCATCCAGCCCCACGCCTTCGGCTACTTTAGTGGCACACATCGAAATGCGGTAAGCATGGGAGTCGCTGTATTTCTGATTAGCCAAGAAGTTCTGCAGGATTGTCAGCATTCCGTCGTAGCCTTCTTCCATTTCCAGCAGCGTTTTCTGGTTCTTTTCGTAGAGAGTTCCCGTCGCGTAGCCCGCAACCACCAGCACGCCACCCCAAACGGCGAGGTCAAGCCATTTGGCAAACGGCAACTCAACCCGACGGGTGAACAACGCAGGATTCAGCGACGCCATCGCTACCACCAGGACCACGCTGGCAAACGCCGTCAATGTCGCGTGGCGCCGGCCGAGATGATATGCAGAGAAAAGCGTTGGCAGGAAATAAAAGACGAGCGCCATGCGCTGCGAGGCGACGAGAAAATTCAAGATTGCCGCAATTAACACCAGAAACAACAGCAGCCATAGCTCCGGATTGATTTTGCGCACCGCTCCTCCGCCAGAACAGGGCGCCGGACTCGAAGCCTCCGGCGATTCCCGGTCCTACCATTTTCGGGTCTCGGTTCCGAAAATCCCAAGTTACTGAGGTAATTGCAGCAGATGCACGAAAGCGGCTACTTGGCGCGAGGATGCGTCTGATCGTAAACCTGCAGAACATGCTTCATCGAAAGTTGCGTGTAGCGTTGCGTGGTAGCGAGTCGTTCGTGGCCGAGCAATTCCTGAATCGCCCGTAAATCCGCGCCTTCTTCCAGCAGATGCGTGCCAAACGCGTGGCGCAAGGTGTGAGGATGCACATCGGGCGAGAGTCCTTTGGCGACGGCGATTTTCTTGATAATGCGGCCTACGCTGCGAGTCGTTAGGCGCCCGCCGCGTTGGTTAACGAGGAGCGCAGCAGTATTCTGGCGACGCTCGGCCAACAGCGCCTGGCGCGCCGGCCGATAGGCTGCCAAAGCACTCTTCACTGAGGCGCCGAACGGGACATAGCGCTCCTTTTTGCCTTTGCCGCGGATCAGGATCGCCTCTGCGCTCAGCCGGATATCGTCAAGATTGATCCCGATGAGTTCGGAGTTGCGGATCCCGCATCCGTACAACAATTCGAGCATCAGGCGATCGCGCTCGGGAAATGCGGCTGTTTCCGGCATCTGTCCATCGAGCACGGAATTCATCTCTTCGATCGTGGGAACCCGTGGAAGTTTTTTGGGGAGCTTCGGAGTCGCGACGAGTTTGGCCGGATTGTGCTCCACCACCCCTTCTCGCGCCAACCAGCGGTAGAGCGACCGCACGGCGGCCAAAGATCGCGCCACCGATGTTTTACTCAGTCCCTTTTCGTAGAGTTGCGAAAGAAATCCGCGAATGGCGATGTGATCGATCTGCTTCCATCCGCGCGAACCGGCGTAAGCGGTGAAGCTCGCGAGATCGCCGCTGTACGCCTTGACGGTGTGAGGCGAGGCATTGCGCTCGCGCAGATGGCGGAGGAAATCCTCGACCGCTTTGCCGACGCTTGTGTTGGCTTTGCTCATGCTTTATCTCGGCTTCGCCCGGGGATGATGCTTCTGATACACGCTGCGTAAACGGTCGAGCGCCAGATGCGTATAGATCTGCGTGGTTGAAATATCCGCGTGTCCAAGAATGGTCTGCACGGTTCGCAGGTCCGCTCCGTTTTCCACCATGTGCGTGGCGCAGGAATGCCGCAGCATGTGGGGAGACGCATGCCGTCCCGACGCCGCCGACGCCTGGCCCACCACCTGCCAAATCCGCTGGCGCGTCAGTTTGCGCCCACCGCGTGCGATGAAAAGGAAGGGAGAATTCCTGGATGAGTTCTGGATCAGTCCATTCTTCTTCGATTTCATAGCTCGCATTTCGGCCAGCACAGGGCGCCCGTCGGCAAGATATTCCACCAGCGCATCCTGGGCAGGCCTTCCCAACGGCACAATACGTTCCTTGTCACCCTTGCCGCGAACGAGCATGTAACCGGATTCAAGTTTCAGATCTTCCAAAGTTGCGGTGACCAACTCTGAGACTCGCAGTGCCCCAGCATATAGCAACTCCAGCATGGCGCGATCACGAACCGCCAGCGGCGCAGTATCTTTCGAGGCGCGATGGTGAGCGGACAGCAAGGCAGCCGGAGCAGCCAACGTAGCCTCGATCTCGTCGCGCGCCAGCGACTTCGGCAAAACCTTCCACTGCCTTGGCGACTCGATGTCGAGAGTGGGATCATGGTCGATCTTGTCATCAAGCAGCAAATAACGATACAGGTGCCGCAATGCCGAAAGCTTCCGGCCCACGCTGCGCCCATCCACCCGATTCGAAAAAAGCCGCTGCAGGAATTCGCGGACATCGCTACGCTGGGCGCTTAGAAGCTGCCGCTTTCCTTTTTCCAGAAACTCCGCGAACTGAAGAATATCCGTGGAATAGGCTCGAATGGAAAGCTGCCCTAGGCCTTTCTCGATCCGGAGATAGTCGAGAAATCCAGACAGCACCTGCGAATTGGAAGTGGAAGTGGAAGCCACTTTCAAGAGTATGCGCTTTATCGGACTTCCGAAAAAGTGATGATGCGGGTGCGAACCAGGCCGACTCCTAAGTTGGATTCAGATTCGCTGCAGATCGCGCAGCAATTCCACCGCATAGAGCGCGCCCTCTGGAGTTTCTTCATGCTTGAAATAGGCGAACACGTCGCGGCCGCCGGCAAGATGCTGCGCGATGCGGTCGATCATCGACTTCCGCTCCTCTCCCGTATAGCTTGGCTTGCGGAAGCGGTAATAGACAAACTTGCCAGTCGCGATGTCAGGAGTGGTCATGGTTTCGGTCTCGGCGACACACAGAGCCGCGTTGCTCGCCTTCAGCAGATCCCAGGTTGCGTCGCTGAACCAGGAAGCGTGCCGGAACTCAAACGCCGCCGGCACAGATCGCGGCAACACCGCCAGAAAATCTTTGAGCAACGCTGCGTCGGCCTTCAGGTTTGGTGGAAGCTGAAACAAAACGGGGCCGAGTTTGCCGGCCACCGCAAGCGGCTCGATCGTCGCCAGAAACCGCGGCACAAAATCTTCCGTAGCTTTCAGCCGCTTGATGTGCGTGATGACCTGGTGCGCCTTGATGCCGAAGCGAAAATGAGCGGGCGTTTGCTGCAACCAGTTCTGGATCGTCGACTCTTTCACCAACTGCCGGAAGGTGAAATTGACCTCGACGGTATTCAGTTGAGTCGCGTAATGAGCCAGGAATTTCTTCTGCGCCAGCTTGTCCGGATAAAAATCAGGCTTCCAACTCGGATAGGCCCATCCCGAAGTTCCTGCGAAAATTTGCGGCATGTGATTGAGTTCCGTTTGGAATGAATCGAGCGGGATTATACCTTGCTCTTCTTCTTTCGGGTCACGGCTGGCTTTGCCGGAACCCGGCGGCTCGCTCTCCGCCGGGGAGGGTTCTCTTCCGCTTGTGCGGCGATCTCGATTGGCGGCGACTTGACTTCCCCGACAGAAGCCGCAGCCTTCAACTCGGGCAGCTTCTGCTTCAATTCCAGTACAGGCTCGAACAGATCGCCTTGCTTTTCAAAACGCGCAACCACTTGCGCCGCTTCAAACACCAGCAGGCTGGCATCCTTTTTCTTGAGCGCACGCTCGACCTCGTCCCATGTCACGGGGGTCGAAACCGTGGGGTGTTCCCTCGCCCGCAGCGAATAGACGGCGATCGTGGTTTTGTGCTCGTCATTCTGGCTCCAATCCACGAATACCTTGCCACCGCGGATTTTTTTCTTCATATCCGAAACTACGTGCTCGCGATGATCGTGTTCCAGCAACTGCGCCAGCGCATGCGAGAAAAGCTTGGTCGCGTCGAAGGTCGTCGGCGTGTTGAGCGGGACATAAATCTGCATTCCCTTGGAGCCGGAGGTTTTCGGAAAGCTCTGCAACCCAAAGTGCTCGAAAATCTCGCGCAGCCACAGCCCGACCTGACAGCATTGCACAATATTCGCCGGGGGGCCGGGATCGAGATCAAAAACCATTTCGGTGGGGCATTGGATGTCTTTGGCCAAAGCAAGAGATGGATGCAATTCGAGCGCAGCCAGATTTGCCAGCCACACCAGTGTGGCCAGATCGTCTGCGAGGATGTAATTCACGGTGCGCCGCCCGCTTTGGCTCCATACGGGCGCCGTCTTTACCCACGCCGGCTTCTGCATGGGAGCGTTTTTCTCAAAGAACGGTTCGGCGTCCACGCCGTCGGGATAGCGTTTGCGCGTCAGCGCCCGCCCGGCCAAATGCGGCAGGATCGCCGGCGCGATGCGCACGTAGTAATCGATCACATCTTTCTTGGTGAAGCCGGTGGCCGGATAGAGCACCTTTTCGAGGTTCGACAGCTTGAGATCTTTGCCTTGAATTTCGACGGTTGAGTCAGTCACGCGGTCTCCGTCTGGTTATTGTGTCTGAAATCCAGTTCGTCACAGAATACAGCGTTAATCCTATCTTGAGGCCGCGGGCGGTTTGACAATGTCCCGCCTGCCCACGTAATTTCAGACTTTTGCCCTGCTGGCCCGTCCAAACTATGTTCTTGGCACAGAGATCCGTGCAGCCCTGGGAGGTCCGATGAAATACCGCACCTGGCAAGTCGCCTGTCTTGTACTGCTTGTTTCGGCCGTCGCTCTCGGTCAGGATGTTGCTTCATTCGAAAAGCGGGTGACCGTCAAGAAGCTTCCCAACGGGCTGACGCTGCTGATTTGCGAGCGTCCCGAGGCTCCCGTGTTCTCTTTCTTTACGTTGGTCGACGCCGGTTCGGCACAAGATCCGATGCGAGAGACCGGTCTGGCCCACATGTTCGAGCACATGGCATTCAAGGGCACCGACAAGATTGGCACCACGGATTATGCCGCCGAAAAACCCGCGCTTGCCAAGGTGGAAGTCGCGTACGCGGCTTATATCGCGGAACGGGACAAGCGCGTGGGCCAAGATCCGGCCAAGCTGAAGCAACTCGAGAAAGCCTGGAAGGACGCGATCGCCGCTGCCGACAAATACGTCAAGTCCAACGAGTTCGGCAAAATTGTCGAACAGAATGGCGGCGAGGACCTAAACGCATTCACCAGCTATGACGAAACCGGGTATCACTACTCTCTGCCGGAAAATCGTCTGGAACTGTGGGCTTACTTGGAATCGGAACGGTTTCTGCATCCCGTAATGCGCGAGTTTTACAAAGAGCGCAATGTGGTAATCGAAGAGCGCCGCATGCGCACCGACAGCAATCCCTTCGGCCGCCTGCTGGAACAGTTCACGGAAGAAGCGTTTGCGGCGCATCCGTATCACCGACCCACCGTCGGCTGGATGTCGGATCTGAATTACTTCTCCGCCACCGACGCCCAGAAATTCTTTGACACCTATTACGTCCCCTCGAACATGGTGGTAGCGGTGGCCGGCGATATCAAAGCTGCTCAGGCCCTGCCAATTCTCGAGAAGTATTTCGGACGCCTGCCCGCGCACTCGCATCCGGACGAAACCACCACCGCCGAACCTCCGCAGAATTCCGAGCGTAGGGTGGTTCTGCTGGAATCGAGTCAGCCGATTTACATCGAGGGATACCACCGGCCTGACTACCGCAGCAAGGATGATGCCGTCTTCGACGCCATTTCCGATCTCATGTCGGAAGGCCGCACCTCGCGCCTCTACCGCTCTCTGGTACGCGATAAAAAAATCGCCTCGTTCTCTGAGGGCCTCACCGGGTATCCCGGCATCAAGTACCCGCACCTGTTCGCCTTCATCGCCGTCCCGCTTCCCGGCCACAAACCGGAGGAGATGGCTACTGCCATCCACGCGGAGATCGATCGGCTGAAGAAAGAAGACATCAGCGACGACGAACTGAAGATGATCAAGACCCGCAGCAAAGCCAATCTGATCCGCGGCTTGGCCGACAACGAGGGACTCGCCACGGAGTTGGCGACGTATCAGACCCGCTACGGCGACTGGCGCGAGCTGTTCCGCTCGGTCGATCGCATCGATCAGGTGACCAAAGCCGACATCCGCCGCGTGGCGAATGAAGTCTTCACTGATACCAATCGCACGGTGGGAATCATCGAAAACTCCGGCGGGGGAGGCGGGCACGGAGCCGAACAGGGCTCGAGTGGTTCCGCGGAACAGGGAGGCGGCCAATGAAACGGACTCTTCTGGCTGTGGTGATGGCCGTCTTCGCGCTACTCACAGCGCTGCCGCAATCGGCCGCACAAGCGGAAAGCTGGAAACAGATTCCGATTCCCAAGCTGCCCAACTTCCAGCCGCGACAGCCCAAGCGAATCCAACTTTCCAACGGCATGGTGATCTTTCTGCAGGAAGATCACGAACTGCCGCTGATCGACGGAACAGCGCGCATTCACGGCGGCTCGGTCAATGAGCCCGTCGACAAAGTTGGATTGGTCGATATTTATGGCGAAGTCTGGCGCACCGGCGGCACGAAATCGCAAACCGGAGATCAACTCGACGATTTCCTCGAAGTGCGCGCCGCCAAAGTAGAAACCGGCGGTGGTCCCGATTCAACCACGATCAGCTTCTCCTGTTTGAAGGGCGATCTCGATGATGTCTTCAAAGCATTTGTCGACGTTCTTCAGAATCCCGAGTTCCGCGCTGACAAAATCGAGATTGCGCAAAAAGGAGAGAACGATTCCATCTCTCGCCGCAACGATGAAGTCAGCGAAATCGCGCATCGCGAGTCCATCAAACTTGCTTACGGCGCCGATAATCCCTACGCCCGCGTTCCCGAATATGCGACCGTTGCCGCCGTCACTCGCCAGGACCTGATTGACTGGCACGGCAAGTACGTTCACCCGAACAACATCATTCTCGGCATCAGCGGAGATTTCGATGCCGCGGCAATGGAAGCCCGGCTGCGCGCCGCGTTTGACTCCTGGCCCAAGGGCCCGGATCTTCCCAAGAACGAGATTCAATACAACCCGGCCAAGCCCGGCTATTACCTTATCCCCAAAGAAGACGTGAACCAGAGCAACATCCGCATGGTTGCCATGGGCACGACGCGCGACAATCCTGACTACTACGCCATCAGCGTTTTCAACGAAGCCTTCGGCGGAGGATTTTCGTCGCGCCTCTTTAACGATATTCGCACTAAGCGCGGCTTGGCCTACGGCGTGGGCGGAGGCATTGGCACGAACTTCGGGCATCCCGGCATTCTGCAGATTTCGATCGGGACAAAAAGCCAGAGCACGATCGAATCCATCCAAGCTACGGACGAGGACATCGACAATCTCGCCACGAAGCCCATCACCGACGACGAGATCCAGCGCGCCAAAGACTCCATCCTCAACGCGTTTATTTTCCGGCTCGACTCGCCCGACAAAATTCTGGGCGAGCGCATGGCGTACGAGTATTACGGATACCCTCCTGACTGGCTGGATAAGTACCAGGCCGAGGTCAAGAAGGTTACCGCCGCGGACGTGAACCGCGTTGCAGCCAAATACCTACACAAGAATCAACTGGCGGTGCTTGTAGTCGGCAATACCAAGGACTTCGACAAACCGCTGTCCTCGCTCGGTGCGGTTAAGGACATCGACATCACGATTCCGGCTCCGCCCGAAACCAAGGACAAGTCTTCGCCTGCAGCTTCGAATCCTGAGGGCAAAGCTCTTGCGGCGAAGGTTGCGACTGCCATGGGAGGCCTGCCCAAACTGCAGTCGATTAAGACCATGCGCGTGAGCATGACGCAAAGCGAATCCGGCGGCCCTCCGGCCCAGATCGACGCGATGTTTGCTTTTCCCGACAGCATGCACATCGACGTGCAAATGCCGCAGGGCGGGGTGGCTCAAGGAACGCTCACGATTGTGGCTTCTCCCAACGCGGCGTTCATGTCGATGCCCGGAATGGGCTCGCGCAGCATGCCTCCGGACCAGAAAGCCGAGATGCTGTCACAACTCCATCACGATCTCGTCTATGTCGCGCAGCACGCCGATGATCCGAGTTTTACGTTTGCGGCTGCGGGAACAGAAAAGGTCGGCGATGTGGATGCCGCCATTCTCGATATCGGCGGCGCCGTTCCCTGGGTGCGCTGGTATATCGATCCGAAAACCGGATACGTCCTTCGCGAAAAATACAAAGGCGTAGGCCAAGCCGGACCGTTTGACGGCGAAAGCGATCTTTCCGACTGGCACACCTCCGACGGCCTGACCATGCCCTACAAGCACGAGAACAAGCAGAACGGAGAGCAGACTAGCTCCGCCGAGTTCAAGAAAATTGAACTCAATCCGCAACTCGATCCCAAGCTGTTTGAAAAGCCCGCGGAACCTTCGGCGGAAAAGCAGTAGGATAAATAGAAATACTGGCCCACCGAGTACGGCACACTTCCTCGGTCGGCGCCTACGGAATGGAGAGCATTTCGCCTTCTGCTACGGTCTTGCTGTGCCGCCGCCCATTGTGTTCATAGTCAACGATTAGCTCCTTCGGAATACCTGGGCAGGGATCGGGAGCTAGGTGGTTGCCCGCGATAACATGGAGGCCCGACCCGTCCACGCGCTGGGCGAGGACCGAGGTAACATCGGAATACGTGCTCGCGGCGCCATATCTAGCCGACAATATAATCACAATCGTTTGTGTCACTCCGGCCGCGACCTCGAAACGACGTTCGATAAGCTCCATTTGTGTAATCACGTCAGACACGTGAACCGACCGCATCTTTCGCTGCTCTTTGGCAAAGAATAGACATGTGAGGCCGCAAAGCATCGAGACAGTTACGACGGCCCAGGCAATCACCCGTGCTTGCGACTGCGGCCCCGATGGGAGTGCGCCAGTAAGAATAGTTACGAAGGTCCCGATTCCCACACCGCCGAGCAACGAGGCAGCACTCTGATAGCCCCAAGGAGTTGTAGAAACTTGCCGAAGTTTGTTTTTCAGAAATTGCCACTCGTCGCAGGGAATCGGGTACGCGTTCCCGGACTTCGGAGGCAGAACATCCAGTCCTTGCGAAATGCGAAAAGCGCCAGTCTCGGTCATGGCTTTCCTTCCGGAACTGTCAGTAGACCCGCCGTAATCGCGTTCACGAGTACCGTGTTGCCGCAGTTGTTGCATGTGACGGGGATAACGGGGATGACGGGGCCACCGATGACCATCGCGCCCTGGTTGAACTGGAGAAGCTGGTAAATTGAATTCTGTACGTTCCAATTGCCGACGCCGCACATCTGACAGGCACGCCCGGACCACTTCACACGAAGATGCTCGATCACCTTGTTAACATCGAGGTTTGCCATTAGTAGTGCCATTCTTTTCCGCCTTCTGTAGCTCAGCTTCGAAGCCGTTCTCCGCTCTGAAGTTGGATTTTAGCATTGCATTGGAATCTCAAAGTCCCACCCGCGACGCCGCTCTTAGGAAACGGCCAAATCGGTGTCTATTACCCAGCCATCCAAACCATACGCCCCGCCGGCCCGCCGCCTCGCCACTCCACCCGCGCAAGCCCCCCTGTTTACCACATGGTTACTATGAGCGGCAGACTTTTTTTCTCCTACCTCCTATCCCTTGTCGAGCTTGACAACGGCTTCGCTCGGGTTTATCGTAGGCGAACAAACGGCGAATCTACATGTCTTCCCTGCCCTTGCTTCCCCTTCCCGCCAAGCCCCACCTCGTCGGCATCGCTCGCCTTGCTTCCGAAGGCGAGTCCATGCGAGAGGGCCATAATGTGGAATATTTCACGCTGCCCACGAAGTCCCTGCTGAATCGCTGCGTCAGCAACCGCGCCATGCCATTCACGTGGACGATCAATCCTTATCGCGGATGCGAATTCGGATGCCGCTATTGCTATGCCCGCTACACTCACGAGTTCATGGAGATGCGCGAGGGCATGGAATTCGAGCAGAAAATCTATGTGAAGCAGCACGCTTCCGCGTTGTTGCATCACGAACTGCGCCGGGTGAAGCCGCACGAGCCCATTGCTCTGGGCACGGCCACCGATCCTTACCAGCCGGCCGAACGCCGCTATGAAATTACTCGCGGAATTCTGGAGGAATTCGCCCGCCATCGCGGCTATGAACTGAGCATCGTCAGCAAATCCAATCTGATGGTTCGCGATCTCGAGCTGCTGCAGCAAGTCGCGCAATCGAACCAGCTCTCAGTACACATCACGGTCACGACATTGAATATCGATCTGGCGAGGATTCTCGAGCCGCGCGCTCCACGTCCTGATCTCCGGCTCGACGCGGTTCGAACTCTGGCCCAGGCCGGATTGCGCGTCGGAATCAGCTGCTCACCGGTGATCCCGGGAATCACGGACTCGCCCAAGGACCTTGAGTCTCTGATAGAAGCTGCTGCGGACTCCGGCGCGGATTATGTTTTCGCCAATCCACTTTTCCTGAAGCCTTGTTCGGCGGCAATCTTTCTTCCCTTCCTCGAACAGAACTTCCCTCACCTGGTGGAGAATTATCGACTGCGTTATCAGGACCGCGCCTTTCTGCCTCCCGCGTACGCCAAGCGCCTTTCGCAGCTGATCCATCGTCTGCGGGAGAAATACAGGCTCACTCGCGCCGACCGGCAGCAGCGTTCGGCATTCGCAACCAAGTGGCCGGTGCAGTCCTTCGATGAACAATTGACTCTGTTTTGAGTTTTCGCGCGCCCGGTAACTTCCCCTGCGCGACGTTGAAGGAACATCCTCTATAATTTCCCCTGAGAAAGATGGCCACTCCTCCCACCGCGCAACCCGCCGCACCGCCCCTGACCTTCAGCATGCGGCTGAAGAATTTCTGGCGGCGCGTCACCGAGGGCCTGGAAGTCAGCCAACTGTGGTCGCAGTTCGAAACCGAGGCCCGCGCCAGTTACCGCTTGTACTCAAAAGATATTGCGTCGAAAACCCCGGAGGGGTTAACCAATCGTGGCCGCCGTCTGCATGTCCTCAAAGAATTCTTCTGGGCGGTATTTGAGAAGCTGTCGCCAGCGCGGCGTGTCTTGCTGCTATTGGCGCTGATCCTGCTCGCCATCCCTCAAGGTGGATTCGAATCGACCGGCGGAAAAGTCTACGCCGTCGAATTCGACCTGCACTTCTGGGCGGCTCTCTTGTTGCTGTTGCTGCTGATTCTTGAGATTGCCGATCGCGTGGTGATGAAGCGCGACCTGCAGATCGCACGCGAAATTCAAACCTGGCTGCTTCCCGGAGCCGCGCCGCAAATTCCGGGCTTGGCGATTGCCTACATCACTCGTCCCGCCAACACCGTCGCTGGGGATTACTATGACGTCTTTCCTCGACCGGGCCGGACGAACGAAGAAAACCGGGTTGTGCTGGCGGTGGCCAACGTCGCGGGTAAAAGCATTCCGGCCGCAATGCTCATGGCCACTTTCCAGGCAAGCTTGAAGACTCTATCGACGGCTCAGGTGGCGCTGCCCGAGTTGGCCTCCAACATGAATCGCTACGCCTGCAGCAATAGCCAGGGAGGATTGCGTTTCACCACAGCTTTTCTGGCGGAATATGACCCGGTGCGGCGCACGCTCGATTACATCAATGCGGGTCACAATAATCCAATTCTGCGGCGAGCCAGCGGACAGATCGAGCGGCTGGATATCGGCGGCTTGCCCTTTGGCATCATGCCCGAGGTCAAATATCGAGTCAGGCCGAGTGACCTTGTCTCCGGGAGACTGGCTGATCATCTTCACCGACGGACTGGTCGAAGCAGAAAACGCTCGCCAGGAAGAATATGGGGAAACGCGCCTGCTGGCTGCGCTTGAACGAGGTAAATCCGTCGAACCCCGTGACCTGCTCAAGCAGTTGATGGCGGAAGTCGACCTGTTCGTCGGCAACACGCCCCAGCATGATGATGTCACCTGCATGCTGCTGAAGTCAGAGTAGGAGCAGCGCCCGTCATCCGAGCGACCACCTAAGGCGGGAATTTTAAGTGCCAAGGCCTTCCATGAGAAGGTTTCCTCATCCCATCTGATTTCGACAGTTGTGCGGAGCAGCGAATGTGGTCAGCGTTCCGATTCGGAAAACCAGACTCCTGCGCAGTCCTCATCCAGATCAAGGTCCCAGAAACGAGAGTCTCGCCCCAGGAACTTAATCTGAATTTCCTCTGCGCATTCTCGCCGTTGGACACGCAGGAAGAAGCCGAAGAAATCAGTAATCTCGAAAACGCCCAACCCGCCGCCATTGCGCCCCGGCGAGCATTCTGATAACTTGCCTCTCGTCTCTCAAAGGAGGTCCCCGTGGCTTTTTGTCCAACCTGTGGAACGCAAATCGCGGATGGGGCGACCTGTTCCAAGTGTGCTGGCAGCGCTGTCCAAAGCCAAAGCCCCGCACCCGCAGCCGCCGGACTTACCGATAACGTGGCCGGCGCGCTGGCCTACGTGACCATCATTCCGGCGATTATTTTTCTGGTGCTGGAGCCGTTCAACAAGAAGCGTTTCATTCGCTTCCATGCCTTTCAATGCATCTTCTTTGCGATCGCCTGGACTGTGCTCTGGATCATCCTGGCATTCATCGGCCACATCCCATTTCTTGGGTGGGCGACAGTCTTTGTGTGGCCGCTGGTCAGTCTGGCCGGGTTTGTGATCTGGCTGATTCTGGTGCTCAAGGCCTATCAGGGACATATGTTCAAGCTCCCCGTGATCGGCGACATTGCCGAGCAGCAGGCTGGCAGGTAGGCTGGCCTGGCATACAATTCCATTGCCGGGAACACGATCGGTAGCGGACGGGCCACTTGGCGAATTATCGCCATTGCGCTCATATTGCTGCGGTTAGAGGACGGCGAGAGCAATGCACGTTGGGAGAACAGTTGGCGTGATTATCTATGGGTGGGCCTCAGGCCCATGCGAACTCAAACCGCCCCGACGCTTGCCTTGCTCCGTCTCTTGCGGCGTTGGGAGGCTCTGCCCATCTCTAGCCTTCCTTCTCGCTTTCGTCCGCGATGCCAATTTTTGATAGCCGGTAGCGTAGGGCATTGCGCGAAAGTCCCAGCAGTCGCGCGGCCTGGCTCTTGTTGCCGTTCGCTCGTCGCAAGGCTTCCTGCACCATCTCATCTTCCCACTGCTCCAGCGTCATGCCATCGGGAAGAAATCCCGGTGCCCCGTTGCCTGCCTTGCTCGGCCGCAGATCGAGATGAATGTCGGCGGCCTCGAGCGTCGGCCCCTTCGACAGGGCGCAAGCGCGTTCCACAATGTTCTGCAGTTCGCGGACGTTACCCGGCCAGTGATAGTTCACCAGGATCTGCATGGCCTGTGGAGTAAGGCCCTCGATCTGCTTGCCGGATTCTCCCGCGAAACGCGAGACAAACAGATTCACGAGATCCGGAACGTCTTCCTTGCGCTCACGCAACGGGGCAATGTCGATGGGGACGACGTTCAAACGGTAATAAAGATCCTCGCGAAATGTGCCCTGCTCTAACGCCTCGCGAAGGTCTCGATTAGTCGCCGCAATGAGGCGAACATCGACTTTCACCGTCTTTGTTCCGCCCAGCCGTTCGAACTCCCGCTCCTGCAGCACGCGCAACAATTTCACCTGTGTGGCCGGAGGCACGTCGCCAATCTCATCGAGAAATAATGTCCCCTTATCGGCAAGTTCAAATTTTCCGGGCTTGCTGGCAACCGCTCCGGTGAACGCTCCCTTTTCAAAACCAAACAATTCGCTTTCCAAGAGATTTTCTGGAATGGCTGTGCTGTTGATCTTGAGAAATGGACCCGAGGCGCGGCGCGATTTCTCGTGAATCGCGCGTGCGACTAAGTCTTTGCCGACTCCGCTTTCTCCGCCGAGAAGGACGGTAGCATTGGTGGGCGCAACGCGCTCGACCGTAGCCAATACCTCCTGCATCTTGGGACTGCGGGCGACAATATTGGGATGGGAATAGCGCTTGCCCAGCGCTTCGCGCAGCGAGCGGTTTTCTTCCCGCAGATTGCGGACATCCAGTTCTTTATGGATGACCATCCGCATTTCGGTGAGAGAAAACGGTTTCAGCACGTAATCGCTGGCCCCGGCTTTCATGGCTTCCACCGCGGTTTCCACACTGCCGAACGCGGTCATCACGACGACCGGAAGCGCTGCGTTCTGGCGCTTGATGGTTTGCAGAAATTCCAAACCATTCATGCCGGGGAGTTTCAGATCGGTTACAACCAGATCGATGGGATTCTCGCGAAGCAATTTGAGCCCGGCTTCCGCATCCTCGGCAGAAAACGTGGAAAACCCATCCTCGCCGAGATTCAACTCGAGCAAGCGGCGCATCTTGGCTTCGTCTTCAACAATCAGAATTGCCGGCATAAAGAGTTCGAGTGTCGCTCCCTTTTCAAGAAATCACGAGATGGGCTTGACCGGCGGGCGTGGTCGCACTCGCCGCAGGAAAAAATATCACGAAGCAGGCGCCCGATCGTTGTCCACCCTCGCCCGCAGGCTGGTTCGCGCTTTCGACGTGAATGAAGCCATGATGCCCGTCGATAATCTTCGAAACGATGGATAGCCCCAGCCCCACGCCCGTCTTCTTCGTAGTCACAAACGGATTAAAGATTTGTTCCCGCAACTCCGGCGCAATCCCCGGCCCGGAATCCGCAATCCGTATCTCTACGCCCTCAACCCCGGCGGCCTCCCGCGTATCATGGCGAGCCCGCTCAACCATCACGCGCAAGCTGCCGCCTTTCGGGTTCATGGCATCGTAAGCGTTCTGGATAATGTTTACGAACCCCTGCTCGCACAAGCTCTCATCCATCGGAACCAGAGGCAGATTGGCCTGATAACTTTTTTCTACCTTCACCGGCGCGCCTTTCCAGAACTGTGCCACGTCGTTCAGCGCGCGATCGAGCACTGTGGTGATGTCGAGGGGCGTCAGATCGGCATGCAGCGGGCGCGCAAAATCGAGAAATCGCGTCACCAGCGCGCTTAACCGGTTGGTCTCGGTTGAAATGTATCCTGCAAGCTCGGTTGCCAGCGGGTTCGACTCTGCGAGCTTTTGCGTCAGCATTTCCGCGGAGCCCTTAATCACTCCCAGGGGATTACGAATTTCATGCGCCAGCCCGGCGGAAAGCTGCCCCAGAGCCGCCAGCCGCTCGGAGCGCCGTGCCTCCGCCTGCGCGAGCTCCAGCCTGCGATTGGCCTCCGCTAGAGTCTCCGCCAACGCCTGGTAGCGCAGCGTCTGCCGTCGACTTTCCAGCACAAAGCGGTTGACCACCATCGCCGCGAGGAAGAAAAACAGAATACGGATCGCCAGCCGCCCGTAGTCATCCCTCGTAATCTCGAATTCTTGCAACGCGGGATACAGATACGAACAATAAGCCGCCGACGCCAACGCAGTCCACGCCAGCGTGGTCCAAGGTCCGAAATATTCGGCCGCAGTTACCGCCGGCAAAAAGTAAATGGGATAGTAATAGCTGTTGATGGCAACTTCGCCGGTGTGATCGACCAGCATGGTCGCCAGCGCAATCTTCATGAGGACGAGGTAAATCGCGCCCCGCTTCGGGATTCGCCCAATAAGCCAGCTCTCGCCCAACTGGATGATTCCGAACGCCAGCAAGATGAGTTGTTTATGGATCTCCCGGATGGGCGGAAGCAGTGCCAGCATGGCCAGCAGCACCAGCCACACCACATCCATCCACATAATCGTTGGACGCCTGCCTTCGGTCATGGCTGTTTAGAAGATTCCTACAAAAAATTACGCCGGGACGGCCGTTGCCGTCCCGGCGTGCTTATGTGCTGCTGGTCCGCGAGCGCATCTTATGCGAACCCTATCACATTGCGAGCGGTCAGCGTCAATGTCACTTCTTCGGGGGTTTCTCCTGCTTCGGGGGTGGCGCAGGACGCGATTGCGGTTTTGGAGCGGGCGGTGGCGCGGCCGGCCGTTGCTGGTGCCACTGATTGAACTTCTGCTCCTGCTGATGTTCCTGCTCTGCAGTCCGCTGCTGTACCGGAGGGGTCGGCCGAACCAGCGGATGCGTTTCCGGCGGAGCGGCCGGCCGTTGCGGTTGCGGTTGCTCCTGCTGCGGGCGGAAGCCCTGATTGCTGGACGGAGTACGATTTTCGGTCGGTTGCACAGTTCGGTTCTCAGCCGGCGGATTTCCCTGCTGCTCAAACGTCCGCGGCTGGGTGTTAGGCATCTGGTGGACTTGAGCGTTGCCCGGCTTCGGCGCGTTGCCCGGGTTCGGCGCATTTCCCGGGTTCGGCGCATTGAACGAATGGAATCCCGATTCGGCGGGCTCAGGCCGTGCGCCTTGATTTGGAGCTTGCGCAGCCGGCCGAGCCGGACCCGCGGGCCGCACCAGCGCCTGCTCGTTGAGATGTCCACCGGCCTGCGCCTGCCGCTGCTCAATGGGCCGCGGCAGAGGCGGCGGCGTCCTAACAGCGACGACCGGGCGGCTGACCACAGCCGCCGGAGGCCTCGCCGACACCGGTCGTCCAGCGCCCACAACGCTTGTGCGCACCGGCTCGACCGCCGCCACGCGCCTCACAGCCGCCGTTGCCAGCTCTCGTTGATCCACTCTCATCACGTTCTGCGCCACCGGCCGGGCATTCACGAACGCCTCATGGGACACAACCGTGACCCCGCCATTCACGCGCTGATTCACGTACGTGACGTTGTTGATGGTGGTGGTCTTGTTCACGATGACGGTGTTATACACGTTGGTGACGCGAGTGACGCTCACCGTCGTGTTCGTGATATTCACGTTGTTCACATAGGCTCGGCTGACGTGATATCCGGGGACATAGACTTCTCCCGGAGCCAGCGGGAACCATCCCACTCCCACGCCAGCGGAAAAGTGGAAGCCCGGTCCGCCGCCAACGAAGGCCACCAGCGCGGGAGCCCACACCGGCCGCACCACCACCGGTCCCGGCACCCAGAACCATCCGCTGTTTACGAATGCCCATCGGCCGTAGTGGAACGGCGCAAATCCCCAGGGCTCGTCTTCCACCCAGGTCCAGCCCCACGGACCAACATAGGCCCAGTGTCCGAAGCGATACGGAGCCCATCCCACAGCGATCGCCCGCGGACGCCAGCACGGACCGTAGCCCGCAACGTAGCTCCAGTCGCCGTATTCATCCAGGTCTTCGTATCCGGTCATTTCCCGCGAGACGTAATTTGCCGAATCCGCGCGATCTTCGCGGTCGTCGCGGTCAAACGCCCAGGCATCGAAATCGTCGCGCTCGGGAATTTGGCCGAGATCGTAATCCAGGTGATCCTGGTTGCCGGTGAACGTCGCCGTTTGGTTGGCAACCACGCTATACGTAAATCCGCCGCCGGTGACGCGGCCGCGGCCGTGCCAGACCGTGGCGATCGTCTGGCTTCCGTCTTCGCTGACATCCACGCGGTACTCGCCGGGCTGCAACAAACTGAACGCCAGATTCGGCGTGTCAACTTCATAACTGTCGTCGTCATCGACATGCCGAACGCGCAGAATCAACGACCCTTGCGCCAGCCTGATCTGCGTCGTGTGGTCGTCGAGTTCGAGAAATGTGATTCCAGTTTTCGATCCCAGGCGAAGGGCCGCCGAGCCGACGTGCACTTCCGCTCGCGAGTTCTCATCCGCCCATAGATCGTCGCCGGATACCATCGGCCGGTTCGGAACCGCCGTGACCCAATCGTCTTCTCCCGCGGGCCGGAAGGAAACGGAGCCCTGCGCGAAATTCAGCCGCCCAACCCGAGCTGGCGGATCCTGTCCCTGATCCTCATCACCTTGATCTTGCGCTTTTGCCGCGGTGGAAAATTGCAGAACCACGAAGAGACAGCTTGCCAGCAGAACAGTCCAGACGCGAAGCGTACGTGTTTTCATGACACCCGCCCCAAACAAGAAATTGAGATCGTGTGCACTAATTTTACGCGCATCTCCTTAAACACGATAGATCCACTTAAGTTTCCCCGCAGCTCGCGAGTAAGCGCTAGTGCGGCTTGCAAGCCCAGGCTATACAAGGGGTTTCGAGAACCTGAAATCCGTGTAGGGCCGCATATCTCGCTCTTGTTTGAGGTTTCTCTGCGATCTCTGCGAAACCTCAGCGGGCTCTGCGGTAAAGCTCTTTTTGATCACCGACGTTTGCACGGAACTTCATCGAGATCGCAGGAAAATCAGGTTGACGTTTTCGTCCTCAGGACGGTCTAAATGACAGCCTATCTCCGGAGGTCTCCCTATGCCTCGCCTGGCCGCAATTCTAGTCGCTGCTGTTCTGGGAATGTCCGTCAGCTTGTCGGCTCAAGAAATCTACGGCCCGCATGATCCTGATATGTTGGCGCGGCTTTCCTACAACACGCTTACCACTCAGATTTGCCTTGCGGTTACGCTCGACGGATCGTATCGCATGGTGCGATCGACGGAAGATACGCTCGATGGTCCCCAACGTCTACGAGGGAAGCTTTCGAAGAAGGAATTTCAGGAAATAGACGCCCTACTCGATGATCCCGGCTTCAAGGTGCTAGGGAGCAATCATGCCGGACTAATTCGCCAGAACGCGGAGAACTTCGCGGCCGAGTTTCCGGTTCCGGCCAGTAAAGGCGACGCTGATGATCAAACCCGGCGGCTACAGTGGCTGAACGCGGATGGCGAGAGCCCCTTCCCCGCATCCATCGATAACCTCGTCGCGTGGATGAGGAATTTCCAGCCGAAAAACGTGCACTCGTTTACTTACGAGGAATTTCCGGATGTCTGCCCGTCGCCGGGTCTAAGTCTGATACAGCCGTCAGTGGCGGCCAATCAACATCCTTAGCATGGCGGGGGCGCCACATCAGCGGCGCCCCACAACGCAGTTTCCGTCAGTTCTTCAGTGCCGGACGTTGGCAGGTGTCCACGATCTTCTTGGGATCGATCGCGTCCTTGTCCACCTGTTCTTCAATGATCTTTCCATCTTTGCCGATCAGGAAGTTCACGCGGCGGGGCGCCTGGTATTCGTCTTTGTAGATTCCGTACTCGCGGGTAACTTTGCCGCCCCAGTCGCTCAACAGCGGAAACGTCACTCCAATCTGGTCGGCGAAAGCTTTGTTCGAGAACGCGCTATCCATGCTCACACCCAGGACCTGGGTGTCGGAAGCTTCCAGGGTTTTCAGATTCGCCTGGAAGTTCTTCATCTGCTGGGTTCAACCACCGGTGAACGCGAAAATGTAAAACGCCAGCACAATGTTCTTCTTGCCGCGATAGTCGCTCAGTTTGACTTCTTTCAGATCGTTGCCGTCGAAGTATTTGAGCGAGAAATCCGGAGCCGTATCGCCTACCTTGGGCATGCTCGAACTCTCCTTTTTGGTCTGGGCGAGCGCCGGGGCGGTCGAAGCGAGCGCGCCGAACAGCAGACATCCCGCAGCCAGCAGGGCTGAATACCTTTTTCTCATCTTGAACTCCCCCCACGGGAGTACTCCGCCAGCATACATTGCCTTTGGCTTTGCGGTAAACTAGGTACGCTACTCGGTAACTCTGCCGCGCACCTTTCACGTTGCTCATACCGAGCACAACACAGTACATTGCAGTCGAGGTTTGCCGCTTGTCCGCGGCATCGGACCCGGGATATGAGTCTGGCCACGCTGAATGACATCTTCTTCGCAGCGGTAGCGCGCAATCTCGACAGGGTCATGCTCAACCGCGAGGCGGGAAAGTGGCTGCCCATTTCCTCCCGCCAGTTCGGCCAACGCGTCGCGCGCACGGCTCACGCTCTGCATGCCTGGGGCATCCAGCCCGGAGATCGCATCGCCATCCTGAGCGAGAACCGCCCCGAGTGGCCGACCGCCGATGTGGCCAGCCTCTTGCTCAAGGCGGTGACTGTTCCTCTCTACACTACGCTCACGCCGGAGCAAACCGCCTTCGTCCTGAGCGACGCCGGTTGCCGGATGATTTTCCTCTCCTCCGATCATCAATTGCATAAAGTTCTTTCCATCCTTCCGCAGACCCAGATCGAAAAAATCATTGTGATGGACTCCATCGAGTTCACCGGCGATCTGGCTGCCTTCGCGGACAGATGCGTGACCATGTCGCAGATGACGTCGGCAGGCGCTGACGATCTGGGCGCGGAACTCGAAGCCGCGGCCCGCGCCGTCACTCCCGACGACCCGGCGACCATCGTCTACACCTCCGGCACCACCGGCACATCCAAGGGCGCCATGCTGACCCACGGCAACATCGCCTCGAACATTCAGTGCTCGCTGCTGGGATTCGATATGCGGCCGGGCCTGACCAGCATTTCGTTCTTGCCCCTCTGCCACATCACCGCCCGTCATGTCGATTTCGCGATGCTCTACCACGGAGTCACGCTAGCCTATTGTCCTTTCATCGAGCGCCTTCCCGAGGTTCTGCAGGAAGTCCGGCCAACCCTCTTCGTCGCAGTTCCTCGCGTCTACGAGAAGATTTATGCCCAGGCCGAGCAGAAAGCCAAAGGATTCCCCAAGCGCGCGATCTTTGACTGGGCGCTCTCGCTCGGACGCAAACACAAGCCGGAAATCCTAGCGGGAAAAATTCCCGCATCCGGCAGCTGGAAACTCGCCAACAAACTGGTGTTTTCGAAGATCCGCGAAGGCATGGGCGGAGAGGTGCAAACGTTCATCTCCGGTGGCGCTCCGCTGGGACGCGAGCTTGCCGAATGGTACGCCACCGTCGGCATCCGCATTCACGAAGGCTACGGTCTCACGGAAACGTCACCGGTCATCGCACTGAATACGCCGATTAACCACCGCATCGGCACGGTGGGCAAGACTCTGTCCAATCTTGAAGTGCGCATTGCCGAAGACGGCGAAATCCTGGTGCGCGGTCCATCGGTCTTCAAAGGCTACTGGAACCGCCCGGAAGAGACCAAGGCCGCGCTCTCGGATGGCTGGTTCAGGACTGGGGACATCGGCAACATCGATGCCGATGGATATCTCTCGGTCACCGACCGCAAAAAAGATCTCATCAAGACGTCAGGCGGAAAATTCATCGCGCCGCAGCCGATCGAGAATTCCCTCAAGCTCAATTCTTTGGTCGGAGTTGCCGCGATCCTGGGCGATCGCCGCAAATTCGCCGCTGTCATCGTGTCCCCGAATTTCGTGGCGCTGGAGCAATGGGCGCGTGCCAACAACATCCCGTTTTCCTCGCGGCTAGAGCTGGTCGCAAACCCAAAAATCCAGAGTCTGTATGAAGAAATCGTGGAAGGTATCAACCAGAATCTGGCCCGCTTCGAAAAACTGAAGCGAGTCTTGCTGGTGGCCGACGAATTCACCGCCGAAAACGGGGTCCTGACGCCCACTCTTAAGCTCAAGCGCCGCGTCATCGAAGAGCGCTACCGCCAGCAAATCGACGAACTGTACGCCCAGGCGGAAGCCGCGAGCCTGCCGTAGTAACTTTCGCTTATCGATGAGCCGCCAGCCAGCCTAGTGAGCACGATCTCGGCAGTCAACTTTGCAAAGGCCAGATCGCAGAGTAGTAGACTTCAGCAATGAACCGCCCCGCCCTTTGGATAACGGCCGCGTTCCTCGGCAGCGCTGTCGGCCTCGCGCTCGCCCAGCAGCAAAGCGGCATGAGGCCGCAGGCCCCGGTTTCGACTCTTGAGCACGGAGCAGTCAGCGTTCAGGAAAATGTGGTCTACGCCAAGATCGGAGGCACCGATCTGCATCTTGATATTTACCAACCTCCCGATCGTGGCACCGGTCCTCGTCCAGCAGTGCTGCTCTTCCATGGTGGCGGGTGGACCAGTTACGACAAAAGTTCGATGCGTGACATGGGAGAGTTTCTCGCCCGCCTGGGATTTGTTGCCTTCGCCGTGGACTACCGTCTCTTCCAAGGCGCCGAGAACCGCTGGCCCGCGCAACTCGATGATGCGCAGCGCGCGGTTCGCTGGGTACGCGCTAACGCCGATAAGCATAACGTCGATCGTCAGCACATCGGCGCCTTCGGCTTTTCCGCTGGAGCCCAACTCGCTGCGCTGCTCGGCATGGAAGAAACCCGCGATAATTCTGATCCGGCACTCGCCAGGTATTCCAGCAAGGTGCAGGCAGTGGTTGATGTCAGCGGCCCCGCCGATTTCACCACCGATCGCAACACTGAGGACGACGCGTTTCTGGCGAATTTCCTCGGAGCCGAATTCTCGAAAGATCCTGAACTCTGGCGCGATGCCTCGCCCGTTTTCCACGTCTCGAAAAAGAGTGCCGCGTTCCTGATCGTACACGGCACGAAAGACCCAAATGTCCCCATCTCGCAAGCACAGGAACTCTATGACAAGCTCAAAGCAGCGAAAGTGCCAGTGTCTTTCGTGAAAGTCGACGACTTCCACAACTTTCAAACTGCCGAAGCGACGCGGACATTAGCGACTCAGACGCGGGCTTTCTTCCGTCAGTATCTTGCCGTTGCACCATAGCGATTTCGAGAATCCCGCAGACGAAAGCTCCCCACGATGGACCCGCAATTTCTTCTAGAGTAGCGCCAGCCACGACCTGCATTCAGACGCACTGACCTGCAATGCCAGCGGCTCTCCCATCTTGAAGCGAACCACCGCGTCTGAGGTCGAGCAGAAACTTCTCGTCCTCTCCTCGGATGTTCGCCCGAACGCTCGCAAATTCAATACAATATCCTCATGTCGGACTCATTGATGATTGCCGGACGTTCTTTCCGCTCCCGGCTGATTGTTGGCACGGGAAAATACAAATCGTTTCAGGAAACGGCGCGCGCTCTCGAAGCCAGCGGCGCAGAGATGGTGACGGTCGCGGTGCGACGCGTCAATCTGGATCGCAGCAAGGAGTCGCTGCTCGATTACATCGACGCGAAGAAGTACTTCCTGCTGCCCAACACCGCCGGATGCTTCACGGCTGACGAGGCGATTCGCGCCGCGCGCCTCGGCCGTGAAGTTGGACTTTCCGATTGGGTCAAGCTCGAAGTGATCGGAGATCAGGCAACGCTCTATCCCGACGTGCAGGCCACGCTTGAGGCCACGCGCGTGCTGGTGAAAGAGGGTTTCACCGTTCTTCCCTACACGTCAGACGACATCGTATTTGCGAAGCGGCTGATCGATGCCGGCGCAGCGACGATCATGCCCTTAGGCGCGCCCATCGGCAGCGGCATGGGCATTCAGAATGCCGCCCACATCCGCATCCTGCGCGAGATGATCACTGGCGTGCCTCTGATCGTCGACGCGGGAGTCGGCACGGCTTCCGACGCTGCCATCGCCATGGAACTAGGCGCCGACGCGGTGCTGATGAATACCGGAATCGCCAACGCCCAGGATCCAGTGCTCATGGCCGAAGCCATGAAACACGCAGTGCTGGCTGGCCGCCAAGCGTATCTCTCCGGACGCATGCCGAAGAAGCTGTACGCGACCGCGAGTTCCCCGCTGGAGGGCGTGGTCCGCTGAGGGCACAACGGAGTAGCACCAAAGTGAAATTTAGTAATTGTGTAATTCAAAAGCCAAGTGCGGGTTTATTCACCCAATCACTGAATTTCCCAATCACTCAATTCCTCAATTCCAAAAGCGAAGGGCGACTCGTAAGCCGCCCTTCAAGCCGTGCACTTGCCTACTCGCCTACAACATCTTGGCACTGTCCACGTGGATGGAATCGCCCTTCACCGATCCCGTGACGGCAACGTGATGTCCTTCATGCCCCTTTAGCGCGTCCGGATTCTCGACCTTCAGCACTTTCTCGTCTCCATCCGTGACCACAACCATTTTTGCGCCGGCGGCCAGGCACTTCTTGGTGCACGCCTCCGCCTTTTCATTGGCGCCTTTGGCGCCGCATTTGTCGTCGGTCACCCATCCTTTGACGGTTGCGCTCTTCCCCATGGAATCAAAAGCCAGCGCCGACAGAGCGAATACGAAACATACCGCAAGACAAATCGCTAGAACCTTTCTCATGGCCGGTTGTTCTCCTTTTGAAGTCAGATTGCGGCCCCACGCCGCAACGAACCACACCGGGTCGGGAGCAATGTCATCGCCTGGACGACACACCCCGGCTCGATTCTGAAAATCAGGCTGAGGAACTATACCACGTAGGCGCGGGGAGGTTGTCAGCAGGATGTCATGGTTCGCGCGGCAAATTGTCCCCCAGGAAAACTGCAGCGCTATTTTTTCGCTGTGTGATTCGGAACCGGAGTGGGTTTTGCCGGGGTGGGCGGAACGTACACATACTCGCCCGGCTTGGCGTATCCCAACTGCTCCCGCGCCTCTTTTTCGATAGCAGTCTGATCGCTCTTCAGCCCTTGGATTTCCTGGGTGTAGCGATCGTTTTCCTGCTGCCCCTGGCTGATCTGTTTGCGCAGTGTTTCATACTCGGCACGCTTCTGCTTGTAAACCACCATTCCATTCGCGCCAAACATAACATGCACAAACACTGTGGCCGCCAGCAGCGCCACGGCGATGGTTGCGATGCGCCGCCGCAGCGCATAGATGCGGAGCGCCGTGGGCCGGGCAACTTCGATCCACGATGCCGCCATAGCCTCCGCCTGTGGCACTCGTTCGGCCATGGCGCGCAGGCCGTTCTCCGGGCGCGGAAATCGGCCAATCCGGGAAAGATTCTTCATCAATACTTTTACTCAAAAATCCAGTGCTTGGCGACGGTGCCCAGTTTCTCGAGCCCCTTCTTGCTGCGCGCTTCCGTGTAGACGCGCACCACCGGTTCCGTACCCGACAAGCGGTAGCAGACCCACGAACCGTCGCTGAACACCAGCTTCAATCCGTCCGTGCGAACGACCTGGCTCACCGCACGGCCGCAAAATTCGCCGGGATCAGACTTGACCTTTTCAGTGAACTTCGCCTTCCCCTCCGGCGTCAATCGGAAGTTCTCCCGCTGCGGAAAGAAGGAACCAACTTGATTACTGATCGTCTTCAATTGCTCGCCCAACGACTTCCCTCTTCGTGCCACCGCCTCGCAGCAGAGCAACCCGGCCAGCAGGCCGTCTTTTTCGGGAACATGATGGCGAATGGAAAGCCCCGCACTTTCTTCCCCGCCGATCGCAATCTTATCCTGCATGATGAGTTCGCCAATATATTTGAAGCCCACCGGGGTTTCGTGCAGCTCAACGCCATGTTTCTCCGCCAGCGCATTGATGAGGTTGGTGGTGGCCACCGACTTGGCGACGCCATTCTTCCAACCGCGGCTCTCGACCAAATAATCAAAGAGCAGCGCGATCACGTAGTTGGGCTGCAGGAAGGTCCCGTCGGCGTCGACGATTCCGAAGCGGTCCGCGTCGCCGTCGGTGGCAATGCCAATCTGCGCTCCGGTTTCGCGCATCTTCTTTCGCAAATCTTCCAGCAGATGATCGTCTGGTTCCGGAGCGTGTCCGCCAAAGAGCACATCGCGGTAGTCATGCACGGTCGCGACCTGCACTCCCGCGCCACGCAGTAGTTCGTCGGAGTACCCACGCGCAGCCCCCCACATCGGATCGCACGCGACCCGGAGCCCGGCTTTACGAATCACCTCGAGATCGATGGTCTCCGCCAGACGCTTCAGATATGCCGGCTTGGGATCGAGTGTTTCGACTGCTGCAGCGTTGCCAGTTGCGCGCTTCGCGGAAGCAGCACTATCCCCTGCAATGATTTCCGCCTCGATCTTTTTTGTCACCTCGGGTAGCGCGGGACAGCCATCCGGAGTGGAAAATTTGATCCCGTTATATTCCGCAGGATTATGCGATGCCGTAAAGTTGATGACTCCATCGGCATTCTCGTGCACCACAGCATAGGCAAACGCTGGAGTCGGAGCGGCCTCCTCCACGACCAGTGGCGTGATTCCGTGAACTGCCAGGATTTCCGCGGCCATCGCGCAGAATGTTTCGCCGAGGAATCGCGGGTCGCGCCCAACAATGACGCGCGCACCCTGCGGCTTCTGCGAAGCTACGTATCGCGCAATCCCGCCCACCGCGCGTTGCACGTTGGCGAAGGTGAATTCCTCCGCCATTACGGCGCGCCATCCGGATGTGCCAAATTTGATCTGGGTTGGCATGTTCGGCCTCACCTGCCGGCTCACGAAATGCTAATCTCTAGTTTAATCAGCTAGAGCTGACCGCTGATTTTATATGACCTCCAAGCGCGTCGTCTTGTCTACCGCCGGATCTAAGGAAGAAGCCCGTAAGATTGCCAATTATCTGGTTGAGCACCGGCTGGCAGCCTGCGTAAACCTCGTCCCGCAGATCGAATCCATTTACCGCTGGCAGGGCAAAATAGAATCCCACCAGGAATGGTTATTGCTGATTAAGACCACAGCCGACAAATTCGCTGGCGTTCGTGACGCCATTCGTGAATTGCATTCTTACGAGTTGCCGGAATGCATTGCCATCGCGATCGAGGACGGCAGTCCCGACTACCTGCAGTGGATCGAGCAATCGGTGGGGTGAATGCTTCGCGCCGCGCGGCCCCGCAGATTCAGCCTCCAATAATCCAGAAGAAACGGCGGATCATCGGCTGCAACCTGTTGCGTCAAGCTCTCGATAAAATCCGCACGCAGTTCTTCCGTAGGCAAGTTTTCCAGATGGCGCCGAAAGATGATGTTGCGAATGAATTCGCTATAGTGATCGGCGTCCTCCAGCAGTGTCGGAGCGGATTCGAGGGACATTTCCACCTCAACGAATCCTGCTCGTTTCAGCGTCGACGCGGCGCCTTCCGCATCCTCAAAGAGCCAGGGCTCGTGAAATCCAAAGAAGTGCGCGGCAAACTGCGGTGCCGCCGCCAGCGCATCAGCTCGCGCTCGAAGGCGCGCGAGAACCGGTCCGCCTCCACATTGCGCTTCCAACCATCCTCCCGGAAGCAGCGCATTGTGAAGGTTCGCGAACAGCTGGTCGTGATCGAGCACCCAGTGGAACGCGGCAGTGCTGACGATGACGTCAAACGCATGTTCAAAGGGCAGGCGCAAAAAATCGCAGACTACCAGACTAAGGCGATGACGAAACTGCGGCGCCAGATGTTCGCGCGCAGTCCGGAGCATGCTCTGGGAAAGATCGACGCCGACGACGTAGCCTTCCGGCAGAGCTTCTAGCAAGTCGGCCGTGAGGCGTCCGGTTCCACACCCGGCGTCGAGCACGACCTCGTCGCCGCGCAGACGCAGGCGCGACAGAACTTTCTTCCCCCAACTGACTTGCGGTGCGGAAAGGCGATGGTAGACGGCGGAATTCCATGCGCGGAATGAAAATTTTTCTGACTCACTCACTCGCGATTCTGCCACCCGGGAAACCGAGTTCTCGAAATCTTCATACATTCGTACTGAGGTCGGGTGCGAGGGCAAGATGTCCTCGCGACAGCCGGCGAGACGCCGGCGCTACACTGCTTCACTAAATCGCGTTGAGTGCCTGATCCAGATCGTCGAGAATGTCGTCCACATCCTCGATGCCAACGGATATGCGCACCAGGCCGTCGGTGATGCCGATCGCTTTTCTTGCCTTTTCACCGAGCGCAGCATGCGTCATGGTCGCGGGATGGGAAATGAGCGTTTCCACTCCTCCCAGCGATTCACCCAGCGAACAGACTCGCAACTTCTTCAGCATCTTGTTGGCATTCTTCAACGATCCGGTTTCGAAGGTAATCATGGAGCCAAAACCGCTCATCTGGCGTTTTGCCAGCAAGTGCTGCGGATGGGTTGCCAGGCCGGGATAAAAAACAGCTTTTACGTTCGCATGCTTGGAGAGAAAGTCGGCGACGATGCGGCCGCTGCGATCATGAATTCCCATGCGCGCGGCCAGCGTCTTCACTCCTCGCAGAACGAGCCAGCACTCAAATGGCGACAAAATGGCTCCGATCGCCTTCTGTAAGAACGCCAACCGGTCGGCATGCTCCTGTCGAGCGCAGACCACGACTCCGCCCAGGCCGTCGCTGTGGCCATTGAGAAATTTGGTGGTCGAATGCACTACCAGGTCCGCACCCAACGCAATGGGCTGCTGAAAGTACGGAGACATGAACGTGTTGTCCACCACCAGCAAGACCTTCTTACGGCGGCAAATCGCGCTGATCGCGGCCAGATCGCTCAGACGCATCAGCGGGTTCGTCGGCGTCTCCACGTACACCATGCGGGTGTTCTTGCCGATGGCGCGTTGCACATTCTCCGCGTCAGCAGTATCCACGTAAGAAAATTCCAGGCCGAAATCGGACATGACCTGGTTGAACAGGCGCGGCGTCCCGCCGTAAAGATCGTTGCCGCATACCACGTGATCGCCGGATTTCAACAGGCTCACAACCGCGTGGATCGCAGCCATGCCACTGCCAAAAACCCGCGCCGCCACTCCACCTTCGAGAACCGCCAGATTTTCTTCCAGCCGCGTGCGGGTGGGGTTGGAGACGCGGGAATACTCGTATCCCTTGTGCTCGCCGATTCCCTGCTGAACATAGGTTGAAGTCGCATAGATCGGAACCGTCACCGCTCCCGTCAAAGGATCCGGTTCCTGACCCGAATGAATCGCACGCGTAGCGAAACCCAGCTCTTTTGTCTTCTTCATGGAAATGGAAATGCAATCCCTCGGCCCTAAATGCCGCCTTCGAAAATCTTCTTCGACAGATACCGCTCGGCCGAATCGGGGATGATGGTAACCACCCGCCTTCGTGGGCCCAGCCTTTTCGCGACAGCAAGCGACGCAAACACCGCAGCGCCTCCGCTGGAACCGGCCAGCACGCCTTCCCGCGCAGCCAACTCTTTCACGGTGGCGAAGGCATCGTCATCGCTGACCGCAATGACTTCGTCGCAGACGGCACGCTCAAAGGTCTGCGGAATAAAACTCGCCCCAATCCCCTCGACTTTGTGCGGTCCCGGTTGCCCGCCGCCCAGCACCGATCCCTCAGTCTCGACCGCGAAAGCCAAAATCCCAGGCACTTTCTCTTTTAATAGGCGGGCTACTCCTGAGAATGTTCCGCATGTCCCGCAGCCCAGCACGACGGCTTCCACCCTGCCCTCCATCTGCTCGAAGATCTCTTCGGCCGTAGTCGCATAGTGGTACTCAGGATTAGCCTGATTCTCGAACTGTCCGGCCATGAATGCCGTCGGATCGCTGGCAACCAGCGCTTTCGCGCGGTTGATGGCGCCTTGCATGCCCTCCGCATCGGGAGTGCGGACGACCTCGGCACCGAGGGCGCGCATGATGATCACTTTTTCCTGCGAGAAGTTCTCCGGCACGAATAATCGGACCTTGTAGCCGCGGTTGACGCCGATCAGCGCCAAGCCAATGCCCGTGTTTCCGGCAGTCGCTTCCACAATCGTTCCGCCGGGAAAAAGTTTTCCATCGCGCTCGGCCTGCCGGATGATGCCAATCGCCGCCCGGTCTTTGACGCTGCCGCCGGGATTCAGGTACTCCAGCTTGGCAAAGACGTCGGCTGATCCCGCCGGGACCATCCGCTTCAACTGCAGCATGGGAGTTTGGCCAACCAGTTGGGTGATGTCGTCGGCGACGCGCAGGCGGGACATTTCAGAAATTTTCGAGCGCACGCTACAGGCTAACGGGGATCGTCCGGTGTCGTCAATGGAACCCACCTTTAGGTAGTGGCCGAAATGTGCGTTGAGGCCTAAACAGCTAGCGGTTGCTTTTTTATGCCAATCGCCCTATCGTGAAGGCATGGCATCGAATCGAACCGAACTCCGCTCCCTGAAAAATATGCTTACTCAAGCCGATCTCATTCTCTCCACATCTCCCCCATTGCCTCAGAACCGGACAGCGGCTTGCCGGGAGCTGTTGGAGTCGGCCCTAGCCCTTACCGATGACCTGCTGAAGCAATCCGTTACGACCGCCGTGATTATGGGGCGCAAGGGTGGGAAGGTGACCGCTCGCAGGCACGGTCCAGAACACTACCGCCAGATGGCCGCCCAGCGCAAAACGCACGCTGGCGGCAGACCTCGTAAGAAATCAGAATAAACTGTTTAATTCCGTTTTGCTGATTTGCCCGGCCAAGGCTCGCCTCGTTGCTTCTGATCTTGAAAGACTGAGATCGCCCGCTTCAGGTCTCGAATCCGCTGCCTAAAATCTGCGATTGCGTCGGCCCATGACCCTAGCGATCTTGTCTGTGATCCCGCTTTTGTCTTTGACACGTCTGTTAGACGTGTAGTAGTATTTGTATGCCTACTCATGGAACCGTCCTACCAATCTGCGATTCGCGACGCCAAAGCAAAGCTGAGGCAACTTACGGAACAACGTGATCGGATTGAAGGTGAGATCGCCCGATACGAACGCATAGCGAAGGCTCTGGCTCAATCGATTGAAGATCGAATCGAAAGAGAGAGAGTACTGGCGGAAGTGGAATTGCTTGTAAAGGCGGAGGGGTTTACGGATGCTATTCGGCGAATTCTCAGAGAGAGTCGCCTCACTCCCCTGACCCCGCCCGAAATTCGAGATCAGATGGTGAAAGATGGATTTAACCTGGGCGCATACAGAAGCCCTCTCGCCTCTATCCATGCCATTCTGACGCGGCTTCGCAATAAGGGACAGGTTAAACGGAAGGTTCGTGGCGATCGCACGGCCTACCTGTGGACCGGCGAATGACTTTGGACGCAAATGCGAGACGCCACGCGATTCGAGCGCGGGGCGTCTCAGAAAGACAGGTAAGAATCGATGACGCGATCCCCACCGACTAAATAGGCTGAAAAGGGGAGCAGCTTGACTGCTTCCCTTTGTATCTCTCACTCACTCACCTTAGACAATAAACCACCGAAAAGCAAAGAAAATGGCGTGTTTTCGCACTTTTCTCTTGACAAACAGCTAGCGCTAGCTGTATTATTTGGATCATGCTGAACACAGCAAATACCGAAAAAACAATGATCTGCAGGACGTGCGACGTTCAATGTCAACGCTTCGGTTTGCACCGGAACGGCCTTCGCAGATTTCGCTGCCCGCAGTGCAAGCGCACTTACACCGAACCGCACACTCGGACGCTCAACACGATGTACATTCCCCAAGACAAAGCAGTTTTGGTGACGCGGCTCCTGCTCGAAGGAAACAGTATTCGGAGCAGTGAGCGCATCTCCGGCCTTGACCGAACGACTATCGCGCGGCTGCTCATTCTCGCTGGAGAGCGCTGCGAAAAACTGCTGGCCGACACGATCACGAAACTGCGAGTCCGAGATGTGGAAGCCGATGAGATGTGGGGATTCGTGGGCATGAAGGAAAAGGCCAAAGGGAACCTCTCCAAGAACGACGATGCGCTCGGTGACGCTTACACCTATGTTGCCTTAGAACGCAATTCAAAGCTGATCCTGGCGTGGCATCTCGGCAAGCGCAACCGGCAAGATACCCTCGCGTTCATCCTGAAACTGCGCAATGCCACAGAAGGAAGATTCCAGCTAACAACGGACGGCTGGCCGTCGTATCCCGATGCGGTTGAGCGCGTTTTTGGAAGTGAAATCGACTACGCACAGTTGGTCAAGGTGTATGCTGCTTCCAGAGACGGCGAGCAACGGTACTCTCCCGCCGAAGTCGTAGATGTGGAAGTAGTCCCAAGAGCCGGAATGCCTGACTACGAGCGCATTTGCACATCGCACGTTGAACGCCAGAACCTCACGATGAGGATGCAGATTCGCAGACTGACGCGGCTCACTAACGCGTTCTCGAAAAAGTGGGAGAACCTGAGAGCGGCTATCGCGCTTCATTTCGCGTACTACAATTTTTGCCGCGTCCATCAGACCTTGCGCGTTACCCCGGCGATGGAAGCGGGCTTAACCGACCATGTATGGGAGTTGAAAGAACTGCTGGCCGCATGAAGTTGGGAGTTACCATGACTCTTGAACACAAGATCGTAGTCGGCTTGAACGACATAAAAGCAGTGATATTCGAGTGCAGGCAGTGCCACACACGGGTTAGCATGTCACCTGATGACATCCGAATTCCTACGAAATGCCCGAAGGAAGACTGTGCTGTGTGGATCGGAAGCGAGCCTGCTATAGTCACCACTCCTTACGAGGCTACAACCTCCAAATATCTAAACTTTGTCCAAGCAATTGGGCATATACGCAAGAGCAACAACGGTGCCGCTTTCAGGATTTTGCTGGAATTCGATGACTCGAAGCCGACTGCATGAGCGTGTGAGGATGATTTCCCGCCGAAAGCCCTTGCTCGGTAAACCCCCTACCAGCATCAACGCACATTTCGGCCACTACCCACCTTTAGGTAGTGGTACAGATTAAAAAGACTTGTATCAGGGCATGCCTTCAGGCGTGCCAAAGCGCGACCAAATGACCGGCTTTAGCCGCTGCCAGTGCGGCCTAACCCCCAGCGGCTAAAAGCCGCTGGTATTTTCCGATGTTGCGGCATCGCTGAAGCGATGCCCCGATACAAATCTTTTCAAGGCTGCACCACTACAGACCTCTAGGGTGGCGCAGTTTGAAGGAGGTTCGTATCGGAGCGGACCTTAAGGCGATGTCCTGATACGAACTATTTCCCGAAATAGCACCCCCACAGAGCCTAACTATTCTCGGCTCCGACTCTATTGCCGCCCGTCTCTACGCATTCCCATTCAAGACTTTTCGCGCTTTTCCGATCTTCTCTGTAGCCCAACTTTTGAGGAGGGTGTATGCGCCGAAGAACAGTCAAACTGGCTCTTCTCTGCCTCTGCGCAGCCCCGGTCGCCTTGCGCGGACAGGAGTTCAAAGTCTTCGACCGCACCGTTCAGCTTCACGGGTTCGCTTCGCAAGGATTCGTCTATACCGATCAGAATAACTGGCTGACCATGCACTCCAGCCAGGGCAGCGGAGCGTTCACCGACTTCGGAGCCAACGTTTCGATGCAGGTAACCGACAAGTTTCGGGTTGGAGCCCAAGTATACGACCGCAACCTGGGCAACCTGGGAGAGTGGCACCCCTCGCTTGACTGGGCATTCGCTGACTACCGTTTCAAGACTTGGTTCGGCATTCGCGGTGGCAAAGTAAAGACGGTGCTCGGCCTCTACAACGATACCCAGGATCTGGATTTTCTCCACGCCTTTGCGCTCCTGCCGCAAAGCGTCTATCCCACCGATGTTCGCGACGCCACCATCGCTCACACCGGTGGCGACGTCTATGGCAGAGTTTCCCTCCGGCGCCGTCTTGGGACGCTTTCCTACACGGTGTATGCCGGGCATCGCTGGGACAGCATCCACAGTGGCTACCCATATCTGCTATCTCAATTCGGAACCGAGTTCACCGGCTTCGGCGGCCTGCAGTATGGGGGCGATCTCCGCTGGAATACTCCACTCTCCGGCCTCCTGATCGGCGGTTCCCGCCTGAACCAGTACACCGCAGGCCATGGGACGAGCGTCAATCCGGCCAACCCGAGCGGGGGGAGAATTCCGTTTTCCGAATGGTCGAGGGCCGACTGGACCAATCAGTTTTACGGCCAGTACACGCGGGGCAAATTGCGAGTGGACTCCGAATATCGCCGCTACCTGAGGGATCAGGCTATATTCGGCGGAACTTCGGTGAACTTGACCGACGTGCGCGGCTGGTACGTCGCCGGAAGCTACCGGGTGGCGAAGCGACTGGAACTCGGTTCCTACTATTCCCGCTACGCCATCACCAGTGTTGTCGGCGGCATCCTTGCTACCTTGGGAATCCCCCAAGAAACTGACACCAGCCTGCCGGAGAATCACATCTATGACAAGGTGGTCACGGCGCGGGTGGACCTAAACCAATTTTGGAATGCAAAAATCGAAGGTCACTTTATGGATGGGTATGGGGACGGCACATTTCCCGACGGATTCTATCCCCAGGTCAACGCTCAAGGTTTCCAGCCCAACACCCATGCCCTGGTGCTCAAGACCAGCGCGAATTTCTAAGCCGACGGAGGCAGGTATACAGGAGAACTTCATGAAGCACTACGGAATACTTCCCCTCGCTGCCGCCGGCGTGATATTCGCTTCAGTTTTCGCACTGGCTGGCAACGTCAAGATCGTGGCCAACCCCAGCGTGCGAGCGGACTCCATTACCGTGGCCGAACTGCGAGGCGTCTTTCTGGAAGACAGGAGAACGCTCAACGACGGCTCGCACGTCGAACCGGTCCTCGCCAAAAGCGGAGCCGCGCACCACGCCTTCCTCCGGCAATATGTGGGCAAGACCGACGACGAGTTGCGCACCTACTACCGCACTCTGGTCTTTACGGGAACCGGCGTGATGCCCAAGTTTCTGGACTCCGATACTGAGATCGTCAACTACGTGGCTAGAACAAGAGGGGCGATTGGATATGTGAGCATCGACTCCCCCACAGGGGCAGTGAAGGTCCTCGCCATCTCGCAGCCTGCGACCAGGCTCGAACGACAACTCGTTACCCGTGTCGAACCGGAATACCCGGAAACTCTGCGCAGCCGCGGGATTGGCGGCGCGGTCCGACTGCGACTCACCATTTCGCCAAAAGGGTCCGTCGAAATTGTAGTGGTACTCGGAGGCAACCCCATCCTTGCCGAGTGTGCCGCGAAAGCGGCCAAGCAATGGCTCTATGCCCCATGGCCCTCACTGACCACGGCTGAAGTCAAGATCACCTTCGAGGTACGGCCCTGATCCTGCCAGGCCCGTGATTCTGAAGCTGCTATTTCGCGCTGCCGGCGACAGGTTGCGCCCCGGCGTAATATCCGCTCTTGGTTCGCACCATTAATTTGCCATGCCCTTTGGCCTTGGCTTCGACGCGGACTTGGCGGAATCCGCCGGCGCCCTTGGGAGTAGTCGGCTTGTAGCCAATCGCATATTGATTGCGGATATCATTGGCGACGGTTTTGCTGATGGCATCCACTTCATCCAGCGTCTTCGGAAAAAAAGCGATTCCGCCCGTGCGATCGGCGATGATCTGCAACGCCCTTTTGGCCCGCTTGGGATGCTCCTCATCTCCCAGGATTCCGATGGCATAGACCGATGGGCCATTCTCCTGCTGCAGCTGCTTCACCGCCTGCTCCAGCGTTTCGCTGCTGGCATTGTCCTCGCCGTCGGTCACCACAAACAGCACCTTTTTCTCGAGGCGAGCAGCTTGCTTGAGGTGGTCGGCGGACGCGACGACGGCATCGTACAGCGCCGTCCCGCCCCGCGCATCGATCTTCTCCAGCGCTTCTTTCATCTTCAGCAGGTTGTTGGTGAAGTCCTGATCGAGATACTGCTCGTCATTGAAGTTGACGATGAAAACTTCATCCTTCGGATTGCTCGAGCGCACCAGGTTCAGGGCTGCCTGGTTCACCTTGTTGCGCTTCTCGCGCATCGATCCGGAATTGTCGATAACGATACCCATCGCGACCGGAATATCGACATGGTGGAACGAGATGATCTGCTGCGGCTTGCCGTCCTCAAAAACGTTAAAGGCACTGCGGTCGAGGTTCGTGACGATGTGTTGATGGTCGTCGATCACGGAGGCATGCAGCATCACCTCGTCTACGTCTTTCTTGAAGACGAAAACGCCCTGATCGTTGAGAACTTTGTCCTGGTTGTCCTGAGCGTCGGCAGCGGGCGGATTGCCTGCTGCAGGTTGACTTGCCCCGGGTGTGGATGGGTTCTGCGCCGGGGCAGCCTGCGACCAAGCCGGAGCGAGCATGCGCAGCCCGGACCCCATCAGAAACGTGAGAACCAGCAGAACCCTCGCAGCCTTATTCCGCAGGCGCGTAATATCCCGTCCTGGCATACACCTTTAGAGGAGGTAACCCTTTCGGTGGCAGCAGCTTCACTTTTATCTTACGCCATTTGCCGTCGCGCACCACTTTGGTTGGACGGTAGCCCAAGACGTATTGATTGCGCAATTCAACACCGATCTTCGTCGCCACGTCGCCCAAGTCGTTGGGATTGTCGATGGTAAAAGCGCGGCCTCCGGTGAGCTCCGTGATGTCACTCAGCAACTGCGGGCCCAGTCGCTCTTCGACCGCAGAAGCATACCGGTCGTAAATGCCGATAGCATAGATCATCACATCGGCTTCCTTCACCAGCGCACGAATCTCATTTTCGGTATAGCGGCTGTGATTGTCGCCGCCGTCGGAGATGATGAGCAGCGCTTTTTTCGGATACTTTGCCTGCCGCATTTTGCTGATGCCCATATAAATAGCATCGAGCAGGGCCGTCCGTTTCCGAGGTACAGTAAACACGAGTTTGTTCTGGATGTCATCCACCGAATTGGTGAAATCGGTCACCTCCTCCGGTTCGTCGTTAAAGGTGATCATGAAGAATTCGTCTTGCGGATTCGCCGTCTTGAAGAACTCGATCACTGCATCCTTGGCGCGGTCCATCTTGCTGGTCATGCTGCCGCTGGAATCGAATATGACGCCCAGCGAGACCGGCGCATCCTCACTGGAAAAAGTCCGGATCTCCTGTGCGGAATTGCCTTCAAAAAGCTGGAAATTTTCCTTGTCCAGCCCGGTGACCAGGCGATTCATCGGGTCGGTGATCGTGACCGGAACCAGAACCAGATCCACATCCACCTTGAGGGGCCGAACGTGCGCGCTCAACCCGTTGGTCGTGGAGTTGACCAAGTTCTCTTTGGCAGCCTCGGAAGCGTCTTTCGGTTTTTCGATCTCGCGCGGTTGCACATGGACATCATTAACGTCCGTCTGCGCAAACCCGGGCAACCCCAGGCAAGCCAGGGCCGCCAGAGTCCAGAAAATCCCGCGCCACCGTCGCCCGGAAAGCAGCGACGATTTTTTTCGCAGCAAAGACTGAGTCGGAGCCCCAAGGAGAGCCGGAGCGCCACTTCGAACTAGGGCCTTCGGGCGAGATGACCAGCGCCCTTCTACCAGGCGGGCCATAAATAAACCTCAATGCGGCGGATGTTAGCACAGCTTCCGCCACGCGGCGCAGAGTTTTTTGTCAAAAATCGGAGACAAAATTCGCCTCTGCGCCGTCGGGAAACACCGATCAGACGGGGATTTCCGGGCGCTGCCGCTAACTTGTTACAATCAAAGGTTTCCTATGGCTGACATACGTCCGTTCTCTGCTCTTCGCTACAACTTGCGCCAAGTTTCCGCGTCGCAGGTCGTCACTCAACCCTATGACAAGATCACCCCTGCCATGCAGGAACGTTATTACGCGGCCAGCCCGTACAACCTTGTCAGGATTATTCTCGGCCGCCGCGAGGCCGGGGACAATACTGCAGAGAATGTATACACGCGGGCCGCGGAGTATGGGCGGAAGTGGCGCGCGGAGGGAATCCTCGAAAAGGACTCGACCCCGTCGATCTACTCCTGCTCGCAAACCTTCACGGCGCCGTCGGGGGCAATTTTTGAGCGGCGGGGATTCATCGCCCTCGGGAGGGTCGAAGATTATTCGGCAAAGGTAGTCTTCCGCCACGAGCAGACGCTGGCCAAGCCCAAAGCAGATCGCCTGGATCTGCTGCGCGCAACCCGCACCCATTATGAACAATTGTTTCTGTTATACGAAGATTCCGGAGAGATCGATTCCCTGCTCACAACCTCGGAAAAGCCGGCGATCGATGCGTCTGACGAATATAGCGTCGCTCATCGGGTCTGGCAGACCAGGGACGCTCGCGCGATTGCCTCGGTTCAGGAAAAGATGCGCGAGCAGAAGCTGGTAATCGCCGACGGCCATCACCGCTACGAAACTGCGCTCAATTTTAGGAATGAATGCCGGCCGGCGGTAAAAGACTCGAACCCGGACGCTCCTTACGAGTTCGTGATGATGACGTTCGTCAACATGAACGATCCCGGGCTGCTTGTGCTGCCCACGCATCGCGTTGTGCATTCCCTGGATTCGTTCTCGGCCGAGAAATTTCAGCAAGCCGCCCAGGAATTTTTCGCGACAGAGGATGTAGATCCCGCGATCACCGCGGAGAAAGCCACCGAAATCTTGCGCGACCAGGCGCGCTCTGGAACCGCCTTCCTGGCGGTAACGGCCGACCGGGCTTTCCTGTTGCACTCGCCCAAGCCTGCCGCATTCCGGTTCCTGGGCGGGCTTTCAGATCGGCAGAAAGCGCTCGACGTTGTGCAGTTGCACAAATGCCTGCTGGAAGGAGTGCTGAAACTCTCGGAAGAATCCATTCGCAACCAGCAGAACCTGTCTTATCTGCGCGATGCCGCCGAAGCAATGAGCCAGGTTCGGAACCGCGAGGCCAACATTGCCTTTCTCATGAATCCGTGCCCGGTCCAGGCGGTGCGAGACGTTGCCTTCGCCGGCGAAGTGATGCCGCAGAAGTCCACCGACTTTTATCCTAAGCTGCTGAGCGGACTGACGGCCTATGCCTTGGACTAGGGAACGGGGGCGGGGATCTCGGCGGGCAAAGCGCCCTGTCTGGCCGGCGCGCGGGCTCGTTTTGTTCAGCGCAATTCTGCTCGGTGCAATTTTGTCGTCCGGAGCCGCGCCCGAAAAGCATCTCTCCGTCTATTCCGTTGCCGCCAATTATTCTCTGCCGCTGGTGCAGCGCGAAGGCCGCGACTATGTAGGCCTGCTGGAACTGCTGGAACCTTTGGGAAATGTCACGAGCAAGACCGAGGGTTCGCGCTGGCGTCTGCGCTACAACAGCCGGGTGGAAGGCATCTTTCAGATCGGCAGAACGCGCGCGCGTGTGCAGGATCGCGAGGCCGATCTCGGCGGCAGATTTCTACTGGAGAACCGGCGCGGACTCGTTCCCGTCTCATCTCTGGCCTCGCTACTACCGCGCTTTCTCGGCGGTCCGGTCACGCTGCATGAAGAATCGGACCGGCTTTTCATCGGCAGCGTCGCGACCCATTTCACCGCTTCGCTTTCCGGCGACAATCCCCCGCGGCTCGTCCTTCATTTTTCCGCGCCGGTCAATCCAACCGTGGCTACCGAACCCGGCGCGCTGCGGCTGACATTCTCGCGCGAGCCGGTGGTCGCGCCCGCCTCACCTACCCTGACCTTCGGCAGCAAGGCCATGCCCTCCGCCAATTACAGCGAAAATAATGGCAGCGCTGTGCTCACGGTAAACGCAACGATTCCGGTCATGGCAACCTTCGGAAACGATGGTCGAATCATCACCGTCACCGCCACAAGCGTAGCGGCACAAAACGCGCCCCCTTTCGGCCCGGCATCTTCTCCAACCCCGCAAGCACCAGCCGCGCCGTCGACTCCGGCTGCGACTCCTGCCGCCCCGGCGCCCCGCCGCTATTTCGCCGTGGTCGATGGCAGCCACGGCGGCGACGATCACGGGGAGACGCTCAGCCCCACCCTTCTGGAAAAAGAACGTCACCGTCGCTTTGGCCCACAGCCTGCGCCAGGAACTCGAAAGCCGCGGCATCAGCACTCTGGTTCTGCGCGACTCCGACGCGAACCTTTCGGTCGACCAGCGCGCGGTCTTCGCCAATGCCGATCACGCAGCCATCTACATCGCATTGCACGCGGCGTCCAGCGGGCGTGGCGTGCGGGTTTACACTGCGCTGCTGCCTTACGGGGAAGATGATCATGGCCCGTTTCGTTCCTGGACCACCGCCCAGCGTCCTTCGCTGCCGCTTAGCCAAACGGCCGCCATCGCGATAGCCGGTGAACTGCAGAGGAGGCAGATTCCAGTGCGCGACCTGGCTGCGCCCCTCCGGCCGTTGAATAACATCACCGGACCCGCGATTGCCGTAGAAGTTGCGCCCCAGGGAGCGGAACGTCGCACAGCTCACCGCTCCCGATTATCAACAGCTGGTGATGAGCGCGGTTGCGACCGCCATCGCCGCAACTCGAGACCAGCTGGGGGGAGCACCATGAGGAGCGCCATGAGGTCTGCCCGATGATCCCTCGCCACCTTCTCATCGCCATGTCTGTTCTTCTCGTGGCAGCGCTCGGACTCAGTGTCTATGCATGGCATGTGCGCAAATCGGCTGTCTCGACTCCGCTTACAAGCGTCGACACGCGTCCGCTCGCACCTCCGCCCTCCGGACCGATGGAACGCGTCGTTCTCTTTGTAGCTCACGATGAAGACGGCACACTCCGCCCCGAAACGGCGCAGATTCCCATGCCCTCAGGCCGCCAGCAGCGCTCCGAAGAGTTGCTGCGCGCCTTGCTTTCGTTGTATCTCGATAAGTCGTCGCCTCACGTGCTGGGTGCGGGCTCCGAAATCCGCAGCGTTTTTCTCGTGGATCCCGGAGTCGCGGTCATTGATGTGAATGGCGCGTTCGCCGATTCCCACCGCTCCGGCGTTCTGGTCGAGGAATTAACTGTCGCCTCGCTGATTCACACGATTTCCGCCAATACTCCCGGCCTTCTCAAGGTCAAAATTCTCGTCGACGGAAAACAGCGCGACACTCTGGCCGGACACGCCGATCTCTCCGACTTCTACGATGTAACCAACGTGAACCAGCTCGCCACCGAACTGCAGTCGCCGTAGGGCCCTGGCAATCGCCAATCGGTTCACCGGTTAGAGGTTCACAGGTTGGAAATAAGATTCACTGGCGAACCCGCCGTTGCCGCCTGTCCGGCCATGGAAGGCGTAGCGCCGGCGTCTCGCCGGCTGTCGCGAGAGCATCTTGCTCTCGCACCCATCGGGAGGCACAGCTCTCGAAACTTCTGGATTACTAGGATTTGTCTAGGATTTGTCTAGGATTTATCCAGGCTTTCGATCTCGTGCTTGGTACGCTCCAGAATTTCGCGGATCTTGGCGATCTTCGCCGCGTCATGCGTGCCCCGCGTCGCCGCCTTGAGCGCCGTCTTCATCAGATCGGCTGCCGGGCGCATCACTTCCGCGCCTTCCATTCCCATCCACGGAGCCCAGTCGCCGGCCTGCTCAGCCCGCTGCCAGATTCGTTTTACCGTCTCGGCCTCGCGTTGTAATTCCGCTTTGCCCGCCTCGGTCAGTGAATAGGTGCGTTTCCCGGCCGCCGCGTCGGACGTAACCATCCCTTCGTCTTCCAACTGCTGCAACGCCGGGTAGATCGCACCTGCGCTGGCCTTGTAAATTCCGCCGGATTTCGTCTCCAGTTCCTTCATCAACTCGTAACCATGCTTGGGACCGCTTTCGAGCATGGAGAGCAAAGCCAGCCGGATCTCTCCCGGACCAAAGAAGCGTCCCCAGCGACCGCTGCGTCCCCAAGGGAATCCACCTCCAATGAATGCTGACCCCATCCCACCACGCCACCAACTTCCACATCTTCCGTACATATCGAGCTCCTTTTAGTTTCTTTAAATATTACATACAATATATCTTTAGATATATCTAACTGTCAACAACTGGATTCGCTTCTCTCTCAATGATTTACAATCCCACCTATGTTCTATCGCTCCGACAGCCGCGCCCCGGACCAGCTTCGGCCTGTGAACATGACGCCGGAATTCATTACGACCGCCGAAGGCTCCGTTCTGATCGAGGTCGGCAACACTCGCGTGATCTGCACCGCGTCCATCGAAGAGGCGGCGCCGCAGTTCATGCGCAACACGGGCAAGGGATGGATCTCCAGCGAGTACAGCATGCTGCCGCGCTCGACCCTGACGCGCACACCGAGGGAAGTTTCCAAGGGACGCCAGAGCGGCCGCACCCACGAAATTCAGCGGCTCATCGGACGCTCGCTGCGGGCAGTCACTGATCTGGCGAAGCTGGGCGAGCGCACCATCTGGATCGATTGCGACGTCATTCAGGCCGACGGCGGCACGCGCACCGCCTCGATTACCGGGGCATTCGTGGCCCTGGGACTAGCTCTAGGGAAGCTGGTCGAAGCGGGAACCTTGCCCTCAGTTCCGCTTAAAGATTTCGTTGCGGCGGTGAGTGTCGGGATTGTGGATGGAGAAGTTCTGCTCGACCTTTGTTACGAAGAAGACTCCCGCGCCGACGTCGACATGAACTTCGTCATGACCGCCGGCGGCAAAATGGTCGAACTGCAGGCCACCGCCGAGCACCAGGTCTTCAACGATGCGCAACTGGCAAAGATGATGTCCTACGCCCGCCAAGGCGTGCAGGCGTTGATCGCGAAGCAACAGGCGGTGCTGAGCGCGCTGACGCTTCGGCCCTGAAAGTGGGGACAGCCGCTCCGGCTGTCCGCCGACCGTAACTCGGCATCAGAATCACATGTGTGGAGCGGGCACTCCTGCCCGCTTGCCTGCAGCACCACAAAGCCAGCGGGCAAGAGTGCCCGCTCCACACTAGCGAACGCGGCACCCTTCAATTCCGACGTCCTACTTCTGCTCCACCTTCTTCTCCGCAGCTTTCTTCTGCGCTTCCGCAGTCCACGGCGGCACGATCCCGTTCTCCCGCGCGTAAGCCACGGCCTGGCCGAGATGCTCGTGCGCATCGGCCACCAGGATGTACACCACGTCTCCAGCATTGGCCTGCGGACCCAGTTTCGGCAGCAGCTTGGCGAACTCGGTGTTGGTCATGCCGTCGATCATTTTTTTGGCGAAGTCATACGACTTGTTGAGCTCCGCCACGATCTGTGCGCGATCCGTCGAAGATTTTTCAAAAGTTTTGCGATCGAATCCCGCCGGTTTCTCCGCGCCCATCAACGACAGAATTCCGTAGCGCTCGCCCGCCACATGCAGAAATACTTCGGCAAACGAGCGCGCATCGGCCGAGGGACGCCATGTCAGCTTGTCCGCGGGAACGGCGTTGGCCAAATCCACAAACTTCTTTTGCATAGCATCAAGATCCACCAGGGACTGGCCCTTCATGTCATAACTGGGGGCGCTGTGGTCAGCATCGTCAGAATGGGGCGCGCCGAAAGCAAGCGCGCTCAATCCCAACGTAAGCAGCAAAGACAGGAACATTCTCTTCATGGGTTTGATCCTCCTCCGGAAAGACGCTGGTGGCTTAGACGGGAGCAAACCGGAATGGTCTGAAGCTTGATCAAGTTTTCTGCTGATGTGGCGGCGAAGAATCTAAAGACACTGCCATTCCCATTTCGGGCCTGTTCCGATCCGGAACCGCCGGAGCGTCTTTCGTCCGGAAAATCTGGCGCGGTAATCTTTACGACCCTGCTTCCCGGCGCTAGTGTGAGGAAACTGCCATGGGAATTCTTCGCAGCTTTGATCGCCGTCGGGAAGCACGCAGCAACGTTGACCTCGTCCTCATGGTCTGGGGGGTCGACACACAGGGAGAACGTTTTGTTCAGGAGGCTCATGCCCGCGACATCAGCCTAAGCGGCGCGTTGCTCTCCGGCCTGGATGCCGAACTCCGCTCCGGCGATGTGGTGGGAATCCTTTACGGCTCGCGCAAGGCGCGCTTCCGCGTGGTCTGGGTTCGCTACGACGAGACTGGAGACAAAATGCAGGTCGCCGTCCACCGCATCGAACCCGACGTTTGTCCCTGGCGCGAGTTGCTGCTGGAAGAAGCGGCAGAGAGTGCCGTGCCCCTGGACATACAGCCTTCGTGACGGCGACTCTGGCTTTCTTATTCCTACCGTAGGCGACGTTGGAAATCGAACCCTGCGACTGCTGGGAGCCAGATGCGCCCAGCGCCGGCGTCCCGCCGGCTGTCGCGGGGGCGTCTCGCCCGCGCAGGCACCTCACGCGATCCAGACGGTCTTCGCGTTCAAGAACTCGCGGATGCCCACCGCTCCCAGTTCCCTCCCATGCCCGGACGCCTTGACGCCCCCAAACGGAATGCGCGGATCGGACGCCACCATCTTGTTGATGAAAACCATGCCGGCTTCGAGTTCATTGATGAACCGCTCGCGTTCTTTGTCGTCGTTTGTCCAGGCGCTGGCGCCCAATCCGAAGCGGACGTTGTTGGCGAGACGGATGGCCTCGTCCTGATCCTTCACGCGGAAAATGGAGGCCACGGGCCCGAAGAATTCTTCCGCGTACGCCGGCGATCCCTTGGGCACATTAGTCAGCACCGTGGGCGCATAATAATTTCCCTTGCGCTGCAGCGGATATCCCCCAGTAAGCAGTTTCGCCCCCGCTTGCACGCTCTTCTGCACGTCGGCATCGAGATCTTTCACCGCATCGGGCGTCGACAGCGGTCCCACATCGGTTTTCTCATCGAAGGGATCGCCCACCGTCAGGTTTTGCATCTTCGCCACAAACTTGCGTTCGAACTCCTCCGCAATCGCTTCGGCCACAATGAAGCGCTTGGCGGCGATGCAGGATTGCCCGTTATTCTGCACGCGAGCCTGCACCGCGGTGGAAACGGCCGCCTCCAGATCGGCCGACGGCATCACGATGAAGGGATCGCTGCCACCCAATTCCAGCACGACTTTTTTGATCCGCCGGGCAGCTCCCACTCCGACTTGAATGCCGGCCTGCTCGCTTCCGGTCAGAGTTGCCGCCATAATTCTCGGATCATTCAGCAGCGCATCCACCTGCGCCGACCCGATCAGCAGGGTTTGAAAAGCACCGTCGGGAAATCCCGCCTCCAGAAAGATGCTCTCGATCGCCAGCGCGCACTGCGGCACGTTGGAAGCGTGCTTCAACAATCCGACGTTGCCCGCCATCAGCGCAGGCGCGGCAAAGCGAATGACCTGCCAGAAGGGAAAATTCCAGGGCATTACCGCCAGAATCGGCCCGATCGGCAGGTAACGGATAAAACTCTTCTTCGCTCCCGTTTCGACCACTTCATCTGCCATGAACTGCTCGGTCTTTTCCGCGTAGTAGCGGCACGCCGTGGTGCACTTCACCGCCTCGGCCACAGCCGACTTGTAGGTCTTGCCCATCTCAAGGGTCATCAGATGAGCGAACTTGTCCTTGTCGCGCTCCAGGATCTCTGCCGCCTTCAGCATGCGTTTGGCGCGTTCGGCGAATGAGGTCCGGCGTTCCGACTTAAACACGCTCACCGCCAGCTGGAGCTTCTTCTCAATCTCCGCATCGGACAGCGGCTTAAATTCTTTGATCACTTCCCCGGTAGCCGGATTAATAGTCGCGATTGGCATAGACGGCAGTTCCTTTTCTTCACAAGTGCGAGTTTTCGTTCGCCCTCGAGCAGGGCGCTGAATGCTGTTTGAAAGGGTCGAACCTTGATTAAACCGCTTTTGCAAGAAAAACGGAAAGACGTGCAGCGCTCATACCACTATACCACTCCGGAAACAGGGAATTCCTCCCCGCTCATTGAAAATCAGTTCCCTCATTGCGATCCCAAATGGGGTGGGTTTATCTCGTTCTCGGCCTCGCGAAATGTGAATGTCGCGCAATCGCCTGCTTGTGCAAAGACGCCCACAATTCGTGAAACTCTTTGAAGGCGCCCAGAACAACGAGGAAGAGTGCTCCAATCGCGATCAGGAGCATGAAGTGGAACAGCAGCATGGCGTCACCTCCAAACCTGTCGTGGTGGCAGGTGACTACGGCCGAAAGTATCTTCCACGCGACAGATGTTTGCAGTGACCGCCGTCACCTCGCATGCCCACTGATTCCCATTTCCGACTGCATCTTTCCGCAAAGCCGTCATCGCGCCGCGACAGGCCGTGTCAATGATTTACAATGATCGGTATTTCTCAAGCACTCATCTTCTATTCGCACTCTCGAGGAGGAATCTCATGAAGCTTACCCCTGGCAAATTAGCCGGTCTCAAAAAAGTCTCGAACGAACGCGGCATCATCGCCGCCGCTGCCATGGACCAGCGCGGCTCACTCCAAAAATCGCTCGCCAAGGAAAAAGGTGGCGAAGTCACCGATCAGATGATGGAAGAATTCAAGTCGCTGGTCACCGAAGTTCTTACCCCGCACGCCACCGCCATTCTGCTCGATCCCGAGTGGGGACTGCCCGCCTCGAAACGTCGCGCAAAAAATGCCGGCCTGCTGCTCGCCTATGAGAAGACCGGATACGACAAGACCGGCCCCGGCCGCCTGCCCGATCTGCTCGACGTGTGGTCCGCCCGCCGCCTGAAAGAGGCTGGCGCCGACTGCGTCAAGATTCTGCTCTATTACACTCCTGACGATCCCAAGCACGTCAACGAGACTAAGCACGCCTGGGTCGAGCGCATCGGCGACGAATGCCGCGCCAATGACATTCCGTTCTTCCTCGAGTTCGTCGGCTACGAAGAAGGCGCAGACGAAAAGGGCCTGGAATACGCGAAAAAGAAGCCGCACATCGTCACCGAAAGCATGCGCGAGTTCTCCAAAGACCGCTATGGCGTCGACGTGCTCAAAGTCGAGGTGCCGGTCAACATGAAGTTCGTGGAAGGCGTGAAGTGTTTCACCGGGACCAAGGCTTACACCAAGAAAGAAGCCATCGATCAGTTCCATACAGCCGCCGCTGCGGCCACCAAGCCGTTCATCTACTTGTCGGCCGGCGTCAGCAATGCGGAATTCAGCGAGACGCTCGAACTCGCCGGAGAATCCGGAGTGAAGTTCAACGGCGTGCTCTGCGGCCGCGCCACGTGGAAAGACGGCATCCCGGTCTATGCCAAGCAGGGCGCTGCCGCTTTCCGCAAATGGCTCGAAACCGAAGGCGTGAAGAACATCCACAACGTCAACGACAAGTTGAAAGCAGCAACCAGCTGGCACTCGATCTATGGCGTAGAACTGGTTCACGCGTAGGATTGTGTGGCGCGGGCGCCCTCGCCCGCGTGGGTTTTGTTGAGAGCGCGGGCGACCAACCCGCGCTTCTTTCTGTTCGGTTCCCACGAGCAAGTCTTCCTCCGCGCTCTCAGCGGCCCTCCTCAGCGGACTCTGCGTTTAAGATGTTCTCTCAACTATCCCCGACATCCTTTCAACGGAGGAGGAACGAAGCATGTCCACTGTTCTCATCACCGGCGCCTCCGGCGGCATCGGATACGAACTCGCCAAGCTTTTCGCCCGCGATCACCACAACCTGATTCTTGTTGCCCGCAGCGCCGACAAACTCGCGCAGGTGGCCACTGAGCTACAAGTTCATGGGATCACCGTGAAGACCGTCGCACTCGACCTTGCCCAGCCGCCCGCGGCAAAATTTCTCTTCGATCAACTCCAACGCGAAAACATAGCGGTCGACATCCTCATCAACAATGCCGGCTTCGGAGTGTACGGCGAATTTTCCCGGATGCCCGAAGAAGAAATCCTCGGCCAGATCAGTCTCAACATCACCGCGCTCACCGAACTCACGCGTCTGTTCCTGCCGCCCATGGTGCAGCGCCGCAGTGGACGCATCATGAACGTCGCGTCCACCGCCGGATTTCAGCCGGGCCCGCTCATGGCCGTCTACTATGCCACCAAAGCCTATGTGATTTCGTTCTCTGAATCGATCGCCAACGAACTGCGCAATTCCTGCGTCACCGTGACCTGCTTCTGCCCGGGAGCCACGCATACCGGCTTCGCCAAGCGCGCCGGTACCGAGAAATCGCGCCTGTTCAAGCAGCTGGGCGGGATGAGCGCCGAAAAAGTAGCGCTCGACGGCTACCGCGCTGTCATGGACGGCCGCACCCTGGCCATCAGCGGCCTGCACAACTGGGCTGTCGCGCAATCCACGCGTTTTGCTCCGCGCAAGATGGTCACCGCCGTTTCGCGCTGGGTCGCCGAGAAAATAGAGCCGTAGCCACGAAGCCTGCCAGGACTGCGTTTGCTGCTTCCGAATGGTGTCGGTCGAGACCTGGCCAGCGGCGTCTCGACCGACTTTCCCAATTCTCCGGACCTTACACTTGCGCCGCGCCACCATCGACGAACAGTTCGGCACCAGCCACGAAGCTCGCGTCCTCCGAGGCAAGAAACACGGCGGCTTTGCCGATCTCATCCGGCTGCCCAATGCGCCCGAGCGGCACCATCGAGGTGAGGTGATCGACAATGCCCTGCCGCTGCTCCTTCGTTTCCGCGAGTCCATCCAGGATCGGCGTCTCGATCGGCCCCGGACTGATCACGTTGACCCGGATCTTGCGCTGCTTCAGGTCGGTGGTCCAACTGCGGGCAAATGACCGCACGGCCGCCTTCGTCGCCGAATACACGCTGAATGCCTCCAAACCCTTACTGCCCGCGACGGACGCATTCAAGATGACCGAACCGCCATCGGGAATCAGCGGCAACGCCTTCTGTACCGTGAACAGTACTCCTTTCACGTTGGTGTCGAAGATCTGGTCGTAGTGCTCTTCGGTGATTGCTCCCAGCGGAGCAAAACTGCCGCCGCCGGCGTTGGCGAAGACGACGTCCAGTCGTCCCTTCTCCTGCTTGATTTGCGCGAACAGTCTGTCGAGATCGCTCAGGCTCGACGCATCCGCACGGACCGCCTTGACCTGCGTCCCCCCAATCGTTTTCACCGCTTTATCCAGTTCGGACTGCCGCCGTCCGGTGATATAGACGTACGCTCCCTCTTTCACGAAACGCTGCGCCGTGGCCAGCCCAATCCCGCTGCTGCCGCCGGTAACGAGTGCGACTCTACCTTCCAGTTTGCCTGCCATAAGATCTCTCCATTCCCGGTTACTTTCGAACCGTACAGTTCAGATGTAGACGGCTCACGAATGGATTCACCTTTTCTGAACTGGATGGTATAAAAGTGCATCGAACCTGGTATGAGCAGAGCGGCCAATCCCAGAAAGATGGGACGCCCTCGGGAATTCTCCGAGGCGGCGGCGTTGGATTCGGCCATGCGTGTTTTCTGGGAGAAAGGATACGAAGGCGCTTCGCTCGAAGATTTGACCATGGCCATGGGCATCAATCGTTCGAGCCTGTACGCTTCGTTTGGAGATAAAGAAGAGCTATTCAACAGGGTCATCGCGCGCTACACCGAGGGCCCGATCGCCTTCATTCACGAGGCGCTGCAGCAACCGACCGCGCGAACTGTCGTAGAAAACCTCTTGCGTTTTACCGTGGCCTTTTTGGGGGATCCCACGCATCCGCGCGGCTGCCTTTCCCTGCAGGGTGGGTTGGCGTGCGGTTCCAGCGCCGAAGGCGTGAAGCGAACCATGATCGACTGGCGCAGGCGCGGACTGAAACGGCTGGAGGAGCGGATGCGGCGGGCACAGAAGGAAGGTGATCTCACCAGAGATATCGATGCGAAAGACCTGGCCCGGTATATCTTGGTTGTGATGAACGGTCTTGCGGTTCAAGCGGTGAATGGTGCAACTCAGGCCGAGCTGAACCGCACGGTCAAGATGGCTCTGCGATCCATACCCCTGTAGCTCTTTCGAATCGCGGGAATCCTCCAAGAGACTTTTTCCCTATTCCTCTTGCTTGCCTGCAGTACGCGGGCCACCCTGCGACCGCCGGCAGGGGCTCAACGCGACCTTTACGTATTCCAACATTCTCTTTGCAAACCTTTGCTCGCGAATCCGCTCCTTTCGCGCAACTTCGCGAGTCCAATCGTTAGCTGGCGGGTTCTCTCTATTGAATCCGCTACGCTCGAAGAGCCTGCTCCACGAGGGGCTTTCGTGAGGGAGGTGCCCATGCCGTACCTTCGCTCCTGGTTTTCAGTCTTTCGGTCAATCCCAAACTTTCCGACCAATGCTCAGAGAAATCGAGCCCGTCGAATGACGCTTTTCGTCGGCTTTCTGCTGGCCAGCCTTACCTGCACCGCGCAAAATCAACCCCAAGCCAACGCTACAAACCAGCAACCGGAATCAAAATCCGATCAAAGCTCCACGATCACGATTCCCGCTGGGACGCAACTTTCTCTCGTGCTCACACAACCGATCCAGAGCCGATCTCTTCGTCGCGGCGATGACATCTACGCGCAGGTAACTTCCCCGGTGACTGCGGGAAATGAAGTCGCGATTCCCGCCGGGACATTTGTGCAGGGAACGATGGACAAACTGGAACGCCACGGCGGCCGCGCAGAACTGCGCGTGCAGTCCATGTCGATCACTTTTCCTGACGGCTACGTTGCTCCCATTTCCGGACCGGCAACGTTAGAGAGCACCGACGCATACGCGTTCACCGATCCCGGGCCCCAGCGATCAGTATGGGCGTTCGCCCTGCCCGCTGCCGGCGCAGGAGTGGGTGCATTGATCGGCCACTCTGTAGGCGGCTCACCCAGCACACTCACTAGCAGCGAGCCGCCTGGATGTGTGGGGCCTCCACCGGAATGCATCTCTTCGAGCGTGACCGGTCCGAGCAACCAAGGCAGAAACACCATCATCGGCGCCGGAGTTGGCGCAGCCGTTGGAATGATCGCCTCCATGACCCTGATGTTCGGCTCGCGTCATTTCTTCATCGACGTGGGAACGCCGGTGGAAATGACATTGCAGCATCCCGTGACCCTGCAGCAAAACGAAGTAGCACAGGCGGTGCGCCAATCGGGGGAGCAACCTGCGCAAGGGAGCGCCGGTACCTGCTACCCCGCAGGCACCCCGGGCACGCCGCCGAGACTGGTCCCCGGAGTGCCCGGACCTGACGGCATTCCCGGACCACCAGTTCTGATGCATGGCACGCCGCCGACGCCCCCAACACCATATCCGTGCCCGTGAATCGATCGAGGGTGACGATGTGCTCTGCCTCGAGCGAAGTAACGGCCGCTCCAATCGGGGCTTTGTTTTCTCGTGGCCTCTGTGTCCCGTATTGCCTCTGTGTTCCCCTGTGGCCTCTGTGTCCCCTGTGGTTGAGATTTTCGCAGCCGAAGCCGGCGACAAGAAATGGCGGCAATTAATTTTGTTACTCTTGAATCCTCAAACCCATGCCAACTCTGATCCCGCAACCCACCCGCATTCAATCCGCCGGCAACAAGCCCAAACTCATCGACGAATATATCGGCCGAGTCAATTCAAAGACCTCCGCCGCCAGCGTCGCGCACATGCGCAGTCCGCAAGGATGGCTCGAGCCTGGCCAGACTCCGGAGTTCGACGAATTCACGATCGTGTTGAAAGGAATGCTGCGCGTCGAACACAAAGGCGGGACGCTGGATGTCCACGCCGGCCAGGCCGTCGTCGCGCACGCCGGGGAATGGGTGCGTTATTCCACTCCGAACGCGGAAGGCGCCGAATACATCGCAGTCTGCCTGCCAGCCTTCTCGATGGAGACGGTGCACCGCGACGAATGATCAAGAAAAAAATGTAGCGGCGGACGCATTCGTCCGCCCCGCGAGCGAAGCGAGCGTCCTCGGAACCAAAATCGCAACCAACCCCAGCGGCTAAAGCCGAATTCGCGGATAGCGGAATCGGCACGAGTGGAACTCGTGCCCTTCCCGATTTGAGTTTCTGACATCCATCCTAATGGCGAGTAAATTCGCGTTTGCGCTTTGACTTAGCTGAGGGCTGACAGCTGATAGCTAAAAGCTTCGCCCTGACTCAGTCTGAGTGCTGACAACTGAAAGCTCGTCTCACTCCCACTCAATCGTCCCTGGCGGCTTCGACGTGATGTCATACACCACGCGGTTCACGCCCTTCACTTCATTCACAATCCGGGTCGAGATGATTTTCAGAACTTCGTGCGGCAACGGCACCCAGTCCGCCGTCATGCCGTCTTCAGAACTCACCGCACGGATCGCGCACGTGTAAGCATACGTCCGCATATCGCCCATCACGCCGACCGACATCACCGGCAGCAGCACCGCAAACGATTGCCAGATTTTGTTGTAGAGGCCCGCGTTCTTGATTTCGCTGACCACAATGTCGTCGCACTCGCGCAGCACCGCCAGCCTCTCGGGCGTAACCTCTCCCAGCACGCGCACCGCCAGCCCCGGCCCGGGAAACGGCTGCCGCTGCAGAATTTCTTCCGGCATGCCAAGATCGCGGCCAATCTTGCGCACTTCGTCTTTGAACAGATCTTTCAGCGGCTCGATCAGCTTGAGTTTCATCTTCTCGGGCAGGCCGCCAACATTGTGATGCGACTTGATCACCTGCGACGGTCCACGCACCGAACGCGACTCGATCACGTCGGGATAGAGCGTGCCCTGCACCAGCCACTTCACCTTGCCTTCCGTCTTCTCGATGCGGCGCGCTTCCTTCTCGAATACTTTGATGAATTCGTTGCCGATGATCTTGCGCTTCTTCTCGGGATCGCTGACACCGGCAAGTTTGCCGAGAAAGCGGTCGGTCGCGTCGACGGCGTCGAGATGCAGGCCCAGCTTATCGCGCAACGTCTTCTGCACTTTCTCAAATTCGTTCTTGCGCAGCACGCCGTTATTCACGAAGACGCAGGTCAGCCTCGACTTCCCTTTCGCATCGCGCATGGCACGATCCACCAGCACCGCCGCCACCGAGGAATCGACTCCGCCCGAGAGCGCGCAGATAGCGCGTCCCGTGCCCACCTGCCGCCGGATCTGCTCAATCGTCGAGTCGATGAAATGCTGCGGAGTCCACGTCGGCTTCGCCCCGCAAATCTGAAAAATAAAATTCTTCAGAATCTGCGTGCCCTGCGGCGTGTGGTGCACTTCGGGATGAAATTGCACCGCGTACCACTTCTTGGCGACGTTCTGAATTCCGGCCACGGCGTAATGCGTCTTCGCCATCAACTCGAAGCCGGGAGGCAGTTCCAGCGCCTCGTCGCCGTGCGACATCCAGACCGCCAGCTTTTTTGCCAGCCCCTGAAACAGGATCGAATCCGAAACAATATCGATTTCCGCATGGCCGTACTCGCGCTTGTCCGCCGGCCGGACCTTGCCGCCGAGCGTGTGCACCATGAACTGCAGGCCATAACAGATGCCAAGCACCGGCACGCCCAGATCAAACACGTGCGCGTCGGCCGGCGGCGCGTCTTTGTCATAGACGGACCATGGCGCGCCCGAGAGCACGATGCCCATCGGTTTGTAGCTCTTGACCTCGTCGAGCTTGGCCGTGCAGGGCAGCACGACAGAAAAAACATTCTGCTCGCGGATGCGGCGCGCGATCAGCTGCGTATACTGCGCGCCAAAGTCGAGGATAACGATGGATTGCGTTTCCAGTGAATTGTGCGGGAATGGGGTCGCCACGGATGAGTTTCTCAAATTCAGGGAGAAAGTGTAAAGGGAGTCTTATCGCTCCGCAGCAACGTCGTCCGAGCCCTCTTTAAGATGAGACCGGAACGCTGCCCGGCACGTCGCTCAGAATCAACTCGTCGCGGTCGATGCTCGTCTGCACGAGCGGTTCAGCCATAACCGGCGGCCCGCTGACTGGAGCAATCGGCGGAAGCGGCTTAAGCAGCGCCTCCGGTGTCTCGGAGATGCACACATATCCGGCCAACCGCGCCATGTAGAGCCAGTCGGCGAACGCAAAATAAGCCAACGTCACCAAGATTACGCACAAAGCAACCAGCCGTCCCGGCAGCAAGCCAGCGGCGCCCAGGGGCACGGCAACCACCGCCGTCGCGGCCGAAAAAACGATCACATGCGCGAGCCCGGTCCATGTACTCACGGCGAATACCGCACCGGTGCGCTCGCGGCAGAACGTCGCTGCGCCAAACATGGCATCCACGGCCGACGCTCCGTCACGGACGGCAAAGATTCCCGCAAGCGATAAGAACCAATTCAGCGCCCATCCGATCAGGAAGATCAGGCCCGCTATCGGCAGAAAGAGAAAGAAAGCCAGTCCGGGCTGAGGATTGGCCTTCGGCGAAGCAAAGCCGGCCAGGATCGCCGCCCCTCCGCATCCGACGATCGCGGCCAACAGAACGGCGGCCCTTAGGAAGTTCAGCCGCACCACTCCCGTCCATGATTTCGGGTACTCGTCCCGGGCATCGGCGCGCTCGCTCTCGTTCGGCTCGACGTTATCATCGGAACGGCGAGTTCGAAAATGATCCAATAGAACCCGAACGGTCGCGATCCGCCCCACGGACGATGCAAACATCCAGACCAGGAGCAGCATTAACGCCGCGACCAGCAACGAGATCACCGCTCGATACAGGCTCCCGTGCAAAATGTGCGCCAGCGCCTGCGCCACGAAAAATGGATGGCGGGTCCGCAAGAAAAATAATTCCCCGTTCGTTACGGGCAGCGTGTCAAGGTATTCGAAGAAGCCGAAAAGCAGCAGCGCGACGGTGGTGGCGCCGAAACTCCAGCGCCACAGAATTTCGCCGAACGTTAGCGCGGGACGCCGGAATGCCGCACGAAACCCTTCCAAGGTCGGCGAGATACGCGACATGCATTCAGGATAACGCAATTCACGGTTGCCGATGTTCAGACGCCACTCGATCCCGCTCATCGCAAGGGAACTGCACTCCGCCTGAAGTCTTTCCCTTAGCATTTTTAATTTACATCGTCCAACGATACATTATGCAACCAGGCTGGGACGGCGGGCATCCAGATTAGTAAGGCACGACTTAATAGAACGCTGATCATTGGGGAGATCTGACGGACAGCGTGTCTTTGATCTGATTGAAGGAGACTAGTCCAATGCAATCCATACGATTCTTCGCTGTATTCTCAGTTGTCGCACTCGCTCTCTCGTTGCCGGCTTTTGCCAAGGATACGAACGCCGGCAGTTTTGATCTGACGCAAACGGTGCACGTCGGCTCTGCCGTATTGCAGCCCGGACACTACAAGGCAGAGTGGACCGGACCCAACACAGCCTTGCAAATTTCCATCCTGCGCCATGGCAAGACGGTCGCCACCACGCAGGGCACACTGAAGGAACTTCCGTCGAAAGCTCCCTACGACTCGGTGACCGTTCGAAATCTTAACAACCATACCGCGCGCGTCGATGAAATCGACTTTAATCACCGCACGGAAGCGCTGGTGCTGGCAGGATCGTAAGCGCTGCGCCGTCGGTAAATTCGGTAAATGAAGAAAGCGGGCCGGATCGCGGCCCGCCTCTTTCTTGGCGTAGAACAGTCCCTACTTGATCACTAGATTCACCATCTTGCCCGGCACATAGATTTTCTTGACGATCTGCTTTCCGGCGATCGCAGCCCGGACCTTCTCATCGGTCAGCGCGCGCTCAAGAACGAAATTCTCATCCGCATCGGCCGGCACGACCACGCGGCTGCGCAGCTTTCCGTTTACCTGCACCGGAATTTCAATCTCCTCTTCTTTGGCCAGTTCGGCGTCGTACTTCGGCCACGGCGCGCGCAACAGGCTTTCCTTTTCTCCGAGCATCTCCCAAAGTTCGTGCGCCAGATAAGGCGAGAACGGCGCGAGCAGCAACACCACGTCGCGCTGCACTTCCGCCAGAAACGCCGGCGGAACCGCTCCCTGGGCAATCGCCGCCTCGGCCCCATAGAGGACGTTGATCAATTCCATGATGGCCGAGATGCACGTATTGAAGTGCCAGCGTCCCCGAAAGTCGTCGCTCACGCGCTTGATGGTCTGATGCAGCTTGCGCTGGATCGCGCGCGCCTCGGGCGACAAATCCGACGAGCCAACCGCGCGGGAATCCGCCTTCACCGGGTTGCGCACAAAGAACCGGTACACCCGCCCGAGGAAACGCTGAATGCCTTCGATGCCCGTATCCTGCCAGTCCAAGTCCCGGTCCGGCGGCGCGGCGAACAAGCTGTACAAGCGCGCGGCATCCGCCCCGTAGCGCGCCACCATCTCGTCAGGCGAGACCACGTTACCCAGGTTCTTCGACATCTTCCGGCCTTCTTTGATCACCATCCCCTGCGTGAACAGGCGTTCCACCGGCTCATCGTGGGTGATCATGTCGAGATCCCGCATGAACTTGGTCCAGAAGCGCGAATAGATCAAATGCAAAATCGCGTGCTCGACGCCGCCAATATATTGGTCAATCGGGAACCAGTATCCGGCGATCTTTCCATCGAACGGAGCGCGATCGTTGTGCGCATCGGTGTAGCGATAGAAATACCACGACGAATCGACGAACGTATCCATCGTGTCGGTTTCCCGCCGTGCCGGCCCGCCGCATTTCGGACAGATCGCATTGACGAACTCCGGAACATCCCCGAGCGGCGATCCACCCGCCAGCGTAACCTTCACGTTCTCGGGCAAGATCACGGGCAAATCTTTTTCCGGCACGGGGACGATGCCGTCTTTCTCGCAATAGAGCATGGGGATCGGCGTTCCCCAATAGCGTTGCCGCGAGATTCCCCAATCTTTCAGGCGATACGTAACCGTCGCTTTGCCAAAACCCTTTTCCTCGGCATAAGCGGTCATCTTCTGGATCGCGTCCGAGCAACTCATCCCGCTATAAGGACCTGAGTTGATCACCATGCCTTCGTGCGCCGTAAAGGGCAACTGCGGCTCGGTCATGGTCTCTTCCGGATCATTCGCAATCGGAAGAATGACCAGCCGGATCTCGATCTTGTATTTCTTCGCGAAGTCGTAGTCGCGTTCGTCGTGCGCCGGCACGCTCATGATCGCGCCCGTGCCGTAATCCATCAGGATGTAGTTGGCGATCCAGATCGGCACTCTCTCGCCGCTGAACGGATTGATGGCGTAGTGGTGCGTGTTCACGCCATGCTTTTCAATCTCGCCGATGTCGCCGGTCTCTTTGGCTTTCCGCTGCTCGGCAATCATCTGCTGCACCGCTTCTCCGAGGGGCTGGTTGAATCGCGTGAAGTCGGCGACCATGGGATGCTCGGGCGCCAACTGCAATGAGGTCGCGCCGAAAATCGTATCGATGCGCGTGGTGAACACGCTGATCGTCGAACCCGCCGGACCGGCATTTCCGTCAAGTTTGAAATCGACTAACGTCCCTTCACTGCGCCCGATCCAGTTGCGCTGCATGACGCGCACCTTCTCCGGCCAGCCTTCCAGCTTGTCGAGATCGCGCAGCAATTCCTCGGCATACTTGGTTGTGCGCACAAACCACTGCTCCAGTTCGCGTTGTTCCACCAACGTGTCTTCATGGCGCCAGCAGCAGCCATTGGGAAGGACCTGCTCGTTGGCCAGCACCGTCGCGCACTTCGGGCACCAGTTCACTTTGCTTTTCTTGCGATAGACCAATCCCTGCTCGTAGAGCTTGAGGAAGAACCACTGGTTCCACCGGTAGTAGTCAGGCATGCACGTCGTGACTTCGCGCGACCAGTCGTAGGCGAAGCCGAGCCGCTTCATCTGCGCCTTCATGTTGGCGATGTTGTGCAGCGTCCACTCGCGGGGTGGTGTATTGTTCGAGATCGCGGCATTTTCCGCGGGCAAGCCAAACGAATCCCACCCCATGGGATGAAGCACGTTGTAGCCGTTCATCCACATGTAGCGGGCCAGGGCATCGCCGATCGAGTAATTGCGCACATGCCCCATGTGCAGCGCGCCCGAGGGATACGGCAGCATCTCGAGCACGTAGTACTTCTTCTTCGTCGAGTCCGGCTCAGCGGCGTAGAGCGCCGCATCCTGCCGCCAGCGCTCGAACCATTTCATTTCGACGCACTGCGCATCGTAGCGCTCATCATTCACACGTTCTGCGGCACGTTCTGCCCCCGGACGATCGCTGCCCGCGCGATCCACGCTAGTCACGGTAGCTCCTGTTCTTTCTTCCTGCGCCATAGTAAAGGTTGACGGCGGGTGAATAATCTTTGATTTTACAACGGATGCGATCCTTCGCGGGGCGCCCGGCACCTCAGCCTCGCCAGATCTCGCAGTTCAGCCCTGCGGTGCAGCAGCCCGAATCCGCGCACGAAAAGGATCGGGCCGCCGATCACGCCCACCAACGCCCAGAACAGCGGCTGGGTCAGCAACCATGCGATTAATCGCCCCATAAGCGCCCACGAATATATCAGAACTATCAACGACCCGACGTCAGTTCTCGCGCACCAGTTTCTTCAGCGCCGCGACGTTTCTCTGATCGTCACCGGGCGCGTCGATCGGCGTCTCGGCGATAAAGGCGGCATGCGCCAGGCGAAGATCGTTGAGCAAAATTCGAAAAGTCTCTTTGCCGATCGTTCCCTTCCCGATGTGCTGATGGCGGTCGAGCCTTGATCCGCGCGGAGCCTTGGCGTCGTTGCAGTGCCACACTTTCACTCGATTCAATCCAATGATCGCGTCAAGGTGCCGCAGGGTCTGATACAAACCTTCTTCGCTGACAATGTCGTATCCGGCCACGTGGGTGTGGCACGTATCGATACAGGCGCCGGCCGGAACAATTCCATTCAGCCGCTGCAGAACTTCCGCGACTTGCTCGAAGCTGCCACCGAGCGAGAATTCCGCGCCGGCCGTGTTTTCGATCAGGATCGTTAACCCGCCTTGGGACAGCTCGAGCCCTCGCGTGGACGCGGCAATCGCTGCAGCCGTGCGCAGCAATCCTTGCTCGCGATCCGCGCCGCGAAACGATCCGGGATGCAAGACCAGATAATCCGCGCACAGAGCCAACGCTCGCTCCACTTCGCCGCGAAACGCCTGCATCGATTTCTGCAGAAACAGTTCATTCGAGCTGGCCAGGTTCACCAGATAATTTGTGTGGATCACCAGCGGCTTCAGATCGTAGCGCGCACGGAGCCGGTTCATCTCGGCACATTGCGGTTGTCCCAGTTCGTAAGGCGCCCACTGGCGGGGGCTGGAAGAAAACATCTGAAACGTGTTGCAGCCCAGCCGGTAGGCGCGCTCGGCCGCATTCTGCACTCCGCCGGCGGACGACGTATGAATGCCGATGCGCCGGGAAGTCAGGCGGGGCGCCCGTTTCGGCGCCGGCCGGTTCAAAATGTCGCGCTCCCGCGCCATCCCACGAGTATCGATGGTAAAGACGACAGCTTGCAACATCCCTGGTTAGCTTTGTCATCAAACATTTTGTCATCCCGGCCGTTTGTCATCCTGAGCGAAGAGATTGGTTCACGAAGTGAACCAATCTCGCAGTCGAAGGACCCCTATCACTGAGACGCACCCTCGCGCACAGAGGCGTTCCAAGCCGCGGCCCCTGCGGCGAAGCCGCAGCACCGATAGGGATTCTTCGACTCCGTTTTCGCCCGCATTTTGCGGACGAAAATTCCGTCAGGACGACAACAAGCCCGTTTGCGGAGCCCCCGCGGCCAAAGGTAGACTTGAGGGGCGGTTTCCCTTGCAACCGCGGCAGAGCAAGTCGAGCTTCGCTCGATGGTCGGCGGGTTTGACGGCTGTCTTCATATGTTTTCTTCCTAAGGTGATCCTATGTTAGTCGTCATGAAGGCGCAGGCCACGGAAGACCAGGTCCGCGCCGTTTGCCAAAAAATTGAAAAGCTGGGCTATCGCGCTCATCCCATGCCCGGCGCAACCCGCACCGCCATCGGCATCACGGGCAACAAGGGCGAAGTAGAACAGGGCACGCTCGAAGAAATGCCGGGAGTGCAGGAAGTCATCCAGGTTTCGAAGCCCTACAAACTGGTTAGCCGCGACGTGAAAGAGGAGAACACTGTCATTCGTTTCTCTGACACGGCCGCGACCCTAGGAGGAACCGGCCTGGCCATCGTCGCCGGTCCGTGCGCCATCGAGAGCCGCGAGCAGGCATTCGCTGTAGCCGAGCGCGTGCATCGTGCCGGAGCACAGTTCTTCCGCGGCGGCGCCTACAAGCCGCGTACCTCGCCATATTCTTTTCAGGGGCTGGGCGAAGAGGCTTTGCGCATCATGGCCGAAATTCGCCAGCAGTTTGGCATGAAGATCATTACCGAGGCCATCGATCACGAATCGCTCGACCTGGTCGAGGAATACGCCGACGTCATCCAGATCGGCGCGCGCAACATGCAGAATTTTTCTTTGCTCAAGCGTGCCGGACGGTCGCGCAAACCGGTCCTGCTCAAACGGGGCATGTCGGCCACGCTCGAAGAGTTTCTAATGGCGGCGGAATATGTCCTGAGCGAGGGCAATTACAATGTTGCGCTCTGCGAGCGCGGCGTGCGCACGTTTGCCGACCACACCCGTAACACTCTCGACCTGAGCGTCGTTCCGGCCGTGCAGCGCCTCAGCCATCTGCCCATCCTGGTCGATCCCAGCCATGGCACCGGCAAGCGCAACAAGGTCACTCCGCTGTCGCGCGCCGCGGTCGCCGTCGGCGCCGACGGATTGCTCGTGGAAGTGCACGATAAGCCCGACCAGGCGCTCTCCGACGGTCCGCAGTCGCTCTTCCCCGATCAATTCGACCAACTGATGCTCCAAGTCCGCCAGATCGCCAAAGTCGTGGGCAGAACTGTGCCGGAGATTGGAGTGAGGGAAACAGTAGCGGCCAGCAACTAGGAGTTGATAAGAACCGAGGGGTGCTCCATCCTTGTCGCGCCGTTGCGACAGAGCCTGCCCTGAGCGCAGTCGAAGGAGGGGGGATTTTGACTTCCGAGCGAATCTTTGGGAACAGAACAATCCAGTTCCCCGCCCTGTCCCTGCAAACAACGCAGGGACAAGGACGGGGCACCGGGACCTTCACTTCTGCTAATCTTTCTCTCTTACTCGATTGTCGCCTTGAGAAAACTCCTCTTCATCGCTGTCCTGATTCCCATCCTCGCCGGACTCGGCTGGTGGTACTTCCGCGAGCCCGCGTTTCCTGACTACGGGCCTGCCTTCCGCGAGTATGCCTACGTTTCCAACGGCAAGAGCAACACGGTCAGCGTGATCGACATGCGCACCTTCGAACTCGCCAAGACTCTCCACGTCGGCAGCGAGCCCACCGGCATTGCTGCCAACAGTAAGAAGAACGAAATTTACGTAGTGAACTCTGGATCGAGCAATGTCAGCGTGATCGATGCCGAGACCAACGCCGTGGTCGCCACGATCGGTGTGCACGGACATGTCCCTACTTCATCGATGTTGCCGCCGACGGCACCCGCGCCTACGTGGCCAATTCAGGATCCGCGAACGTCAGCATCATCGATCTCGAAAAGCGAACGGTGATCGGCAATTTGCGCGTGGGCGCGTCGCCGGGGCTGGCTCGGGTCTCGCCAGATGGCTCGACCGTAGTGGTTTCCAATCGCGGCGACAATACCGTCTCGGTGATCGACGCGAAGGCTTTGCGCGTTCGCTCGACGCTTCCCGTCTGCCAGCAGCCGGAAGACATCGCGATCCTGCCCGATTCCACGAAAGCCTTCGTCGCCTGCTCGGGATCGTCGCAGGTCGCGTCCATTCAACTGCGAAACGCAGCTCATCCCGAAGACAAAGTGCTCGCTCTGCTCGACGTTGGTCGAACGCCGGTCAGCCTCACCGTCAAGCCCGATGGCGGCGAGATGATGGTCTGCAACTTCGACTCCGACAGTATCTCGATCGTCGAAACCGGCAACGACGAAGTCGGCAGCAGTCAGGAGATCGGGCAGCATCCCGCGCGCAGCGTGGTCACGCTCGACAACTCGCGTCTCTACGTTTCCAATTTTGGATCGAACAGCGTCGCCGTCTACGACATCGACATGGGCCGCCGCATCGCGACCTTGAACGTTGGCGCGCATCCTGACGCCCTCGCCCTCACGCCCGATCAGAACTATCTGCTGGTGCTCGACACCGAGTCTGGCGATGTCACGGTGATCCAGAAACGCAAGCCGCGGCGCACACTTGAAACCTCGGAGTATTCCCTGCTCACGCTGATTCCGGTGGGCATGCAGCCGAACGCAATCGTGATCAAAGCGTTCCTGGCCAACAGCGGGAAAAAACACTAGCCGCGTCTCTCAACTTAATTATTCAGACACAGCGAAGAACCTGCTGTCGCCGGCGCTGGGAAACAGCAGGGTTCCACCTCGCTCTTCGGAAATCACGACGAGATTAGGCGGTCGCAGGTTTCCCGCAATGCCGGTCCAGCGCCGCTTTCAGATCGGCCGCAATGGCTGGTGCTTCGCGCGATTCGATATCGCGTCGCGGCATCATATAGACGAGTTGCCCGTCGCGCAGGATCGCGATCGAAGGCGAAGAAGGTGGCTGCCCTGTGAAATAACTGCGCGCCCGCTCGGTGGCTTCCTTATCCTGCCCGGCAAATACGGAGAAGGCATAATCGGGACGAAGCGAATTGCCGAGTGCCACGCGAACCGCGGGACGCATCCGGCCCGCCGCGCATCCGCAAATTGAATTCACGACCACCAGCGTCGTGCCCGGACGGTTTTTCAGTTCCTGATCAACTTGCTCGGCGGTACGCAGCTCTTCGATTCCCAGGCGCGTTAATTCTTCGCGCATCGGCACAACCATGACTTCTGGATACATCGGCATATATTGTCTTTCGTCCCCCGGATTGAAGTTGATTTCATTGTAACGTGGAATCTCCAAACCCTTGTCATCTTGGGCCAACCCCTGTCATCTTGAGCTAGCCCTTGTCATCTTGAGCAAAGTTGCCGTTCTCAAGGCGAACGGCAACGCAGTCGAAAGATCCCTATCTGTTGGGAGTAGCGCTGGCCCAGCGAGTTCTCTCTCGTCGAAACGCGCCGGCGAAAGCTGCAAGCAACACCTTCACGCGCAGTTGTATAGTCAAAGCGAATCTCATGCTTCTCCAGGAAAACGTTCCGCTCGCGCCGCTGACCACCTTCCGCATCGGAGGGCCTGCACGCTTCCTGATCGAAGCCAAGTCGCCTGAAGAAGTGCGCGAAGGGGTTGCCTTCGCGCGATCGAGAGATTTCCCACTCTTTGTTTTGGGAGGCGGAAGCAATCTCGTCGTGGCCGATGCCGGATGGCCGGGAGTTGTCCTGAAAATTGCCATCGCCGGAATCGAGCAGCGTCCCGGCCAATACGAGGGAAAAGTTCTGTTCGATGCCGGTGCCGGCGAGTCCTGGGACCGCTTCGTCTCCCATGCGGTCGCTGCCGACTGCGCCGGGGTCGAATGCCTGAGCGGCATTCCAGGAAGTGTCGGCGGCACGCCCGTGCAGAACGTGGGCGCTTACGGACAGGAAGTCTCGGAAACGATTGAATCGGTCGAAGTATTCGACTTCCAGAACGGGCAAGTGCGCGAACTCTGCGGCGAAGCCTGCGGATTCTCATACCGCTCCAGCATTTTCAATACGTCGGAGCGCGGGCGCTTCATCATCCTGCGCGTCACGTACGCACTGATCCCCAGGAGGCGCACCCCATCTCGAATACGCCGACCTGAAGCGCCATTTCGAAGGGGGAAAAAACTCACCGAGCCTTGCCGAGACACGCGAGGCCGTGCGCCACATCCGCGCGCGCAAGGGCATGCTCATCGTACCGGGCGATCCCGATTGCCAGAGTGCGGGCTCGTTCTTCAAAAATCCCGTGCTCACGGAATCGCAGCACGACGACTTGCGGAAGCGAGCCGCGCTGAAAGGATTGACTCTGCCCAGCTATCCCGCGCTGGAGAACAGGAAGAAGGTTTCCGCCGCCTGGCTGGTGGAAAAGTCCGGATTCGCCCGCGGATACGATGTTGGCAACGTCGGCATCTCCCGCAAGCACGCGCTCGCGATCGTCAACCGCGGAGGAGCCACCGCCGCCGACGTGCTCGCCCTGAAAAATCAGATCCAGCAACGCGTCCGCGAAATCTGGGGCGTGAAGTTGGATCCGGAACCGGTGATGGTCGGCTTCTAGGTCGAGTAGCGCGGGCGCCCATGTGGGGCGGACACTCTTGTCCGCCGCTTTTGACTTTGATTTTGCTCTTGATTTTGATCTTGCATTCGAAGAGAGCAAGAACAAAACCAAGTTCAAAAGCGGCGGACAAGAGTGTCCGCCCACAGAACAAATCCCACAGAACCAATAAGCGCCGCTCCGGATTGTGACTTTGCCTTGCGGCTCAGGCCCCATCGAGGGGGCGGGTCGAGCGACCCGGCTCCAGCGGCGCTTCAGCCTTCTCTATCGGCAAGTCTCGCCGCCTGCTTGAATATCTCCACAAACATTTCCCGCGTCAGCTTGCCGGTCTGCGTGTTCTGGTTCGACGGATGATACGACGCGAGTAACACCTTACCGTCGGGCATCTGGTAACTCGCGCCATGTTTGAAGGCATAGGCTTTCTTGCTGAAATGGGTACCCCACTCTTCCGCGTTTTTTGCGGAAGGGTGGGCAAGGCGGCGCTTCAAGTAATTCAAATAGGCGTCGAAACCGATCTTCCCCAGAGCCACCACAACTTTCAAATTTTCTAATCCGGCCAACTCCCGATCCAGAAAGTGCGAGCACTCGGCGAGTTCCTGCGGCAAGCGGCTTGTTGTCCGGAGGCGCGCAGCGCACCGCGGCCGTGATGTAAAGATCGTGCAACTTCATCCCGTCATTGCGATCGGTAGCCGTGGGTTGGCTGGCGAATCCGGTCTCGTAGAGCACGGGATACATGAAGTTCCCAGAAGCATCACCGGTGAACGGACGCCCCGTGCGGTTCGATCCGTGCGCCCCGGGGGCGAGTCCCATGATCAGCACCCGCGCGTGCGGATCGCCGAAGCCGGGCACGGGCTTGCCCCAGTACTCCCACCCGAGGTAGGCGCGCCGCTTCTCGCGAGCAACCTGCTCGCGGTATGCCACCAACCGCGGACAGCGCGTGCACGAGATGACGTCGCGATTGAGAATGGTGAGCCAGGACACGTGCTCATTACACCATACGTGAGGGATCAGCGAGAGTCGCTATGTCTCGTCTATCCGCGGGCAGCCCTGTTCTTAGGGTGAACCTGTGCTTCGGGTGCCCCATCCTTATCTCGCCGCATTTTGGCGAGATAAGGATGGGGGCTTTGACTTTGTTGTCGAAGCCTCTTTCGTGTTGTCTTGTAAATCCGTCGGGTGGATGCTACGCTTCGCCGTCGTCATTGGGGTCGTGCATTTTGAAAATCACGGGAGCCGATATGAAAAGAGCTATGTGTGCCGCGCTGTTTGTCGATCGCGTTGTTCGCTGCAGTCCCAGGCTTCGCGCAAAACCCGAATTACGATGTCGGACCGGTTTGGCGCGTCGTCTACTACCACATCAAGCCCGGTCAGTACGAGGCCTTCTGGAAGGATTTCCGCGAGAACCTGAAGCCCTCCTACGCCACTTTAAAGAAAGAGGGAATTCTCAGCGATTACAAAGTTTGGACGAACGTGACGACTGACAGCCCGGGCGACTGGGATGTCGCGCTGGGGCTGTTGTTCCCCAACTGGGCTGCCATCGATCAAGCGGACGCCCGGGCGGCCACCATTATCGCCAAACAGTACGGGTCGCGAGAAGCAATGATCGAAGCGGGAAAAAAGCGCAACGATATCCGCGAAGTGGTGGCAAGCAAACTGGCACACGAGGTCATGCCGAAATAGCGCGAATGCAGTGTTTGCTGTCCGTGGCTATCTCGGTCCTTCCTGCTTGAAGTCTAACGTCAAAGACCCCATCCTATCTCGCCAAAGAACGGCGAGATAAGGATGAGGCACCCGCAATTTCGCCTACGTTTCCAGAATTGGGCAAGTGTCCAGCGGAAAAACTAACAACAACGGTTTTCCTCGTTTGACGGTGCTCTCCTTCTATCTTTAAACTCATGTGAACGGCGTGTAAACGGAGCCCGGGTCCCGGCGCTTCGCGGGCCGTTTCCAGCCAGAGGTTGTCAGAGCCACTGCAGTCCGCTGAAAGGGTAAACGTGAGTCCCACAGAAACGATCGACGCAACAAAACAAGACGGCGTCAAACGCGAGATTTCGGTCGAAATCCCCGCGGAAGAAGTCACCCGCGAGACCGAAATCATTGTTCAGAAATATCAGAAGGTCGCCCGGCTGCCCGGCTTCCGCGCCGGACACGTGCCCGCCTCCATCATCCGCCAGCGCTTCAAAGAAGATCTAAAGAGCGATGTGGTCGAAGCGCTCGTCCCCAAGTATTTCCGCAAAGAAGCGGAGAAGCTCGGGATGATTCCCGTGTCCCAGCCGCGCGTCACCGATCTGCATATTCACGACGGCGAGCCGCTGCGTTTCAAGGCCAGCTTCGAGATCATGCCCGAGATCAAGGTCGAAGGCTACAAGGAGCTGCGCGCCGATCATCCCGAGATCGGAGTCAAGGACGACGAAGTCGAAGAGGCGCTGACCAGCCTGCGCGAGCAGCATGCCACCTACACCTCCGTCGAAGGACGTCCGCTGGCCGACGGCGACTTCGCCCAGGCCTCCATGGACGGCAAGCCCAAAGATTCCGATGACAAGACGAACCCAGTCCACATGGACGAAGTTCTGATCGAGATCGGCGGGAAGAACACCGTCCCGGAATTCACCGAGCACCTGCGCGGCGCCAACGCCGGCGAAGAGCGGGAGTTCGAAGTGAAATATCCCGACGACTCGGCCGACAAGCGTCTGGCCGGAAAGACTCTGGTTTACACGGTGAAGATTCAAGCGATCAAGCAAAAGAATCTTCCCGAGTTGAATGACGACTTCGCCAAGGAACTCGGCGAGTTCACGAGTCTTGAAGCGGTCCGCAAGCAGATTCGCGAGAACATGGAAGCCGAGCGCAAGCACACCGCCGAGCGCGAGGCCAAAGATAAGCTGGTCGGCGAACTGGTAAAGCGCAACGATTTCGAAGTGCCGGAGTCGCTCATTGACCGCCAGATCGATCTCCGCCTTGAGCGCGGCCTGCGCGCGCTGGCGGCCCGGGGCATGAAGATGGAGGACATGAAAAAAATGGACCTCCCTCGCTTGCGGGCGGGCCAGCGGGACCAGGCTGTGCAGGATGTAAAGTCGTCGTTGTTACTGGAACGCATTGCGGAGCTGGAAAAAATTGAGGTCGGCGAAGACGAGTTGAATCACGAATTAGAAGCGCTGGCTCAGCAGACCAAACAGACTCCGGAAGCGATCCGCGCTCGATTGACACAAGATGGGGGCCTCGATAGAATCCGGAACAGAATCCGCAGCGAAAAGACCCTCGAATTTCTGTATCACCAGTCCGCGTAAGTCCAGAAAATACGCGGGCACTTTCGATCCTCTCCAGGCAAGCAAGTGGTTGCATCGGGGCGGAGTGTGGCAGGTGAACGTGAAAAACAATAACGATCCTCAGATGATGCTGGTACCGATGGTGATCGAGCAGACCGGACGGGGCGAACGCGCCTACGACATCTATTCCCGGCTGCTCCGCGACAACATTATCTTTATCGGCACGCCGATTGACGACAATATCGCCAACCTGGTGATCGCCCAAATGTTGTTCCTGGCTCAAGAAGATCCGGAGAAAGACATCCAGCTTTACATCAACTCTCCCGGTGGCTCCATCACGGCCGGAATGGCAATCTACGACACCATGCAGTACGTGAAAAACGATGTCATGACGCTGTGCGTTGGCCAGGCGGCATCGATGGCCGCGTTACTTTTGGCATCAGGCGAACCCAAAAAGAGATTGGCACTGCCAAATTCACGGATTCTAATACATCAGCCTTCCATGGGAGGTTTGTCGGGACAAGCCACCGACATCGATATCCACGCCCGCGAGATTTTGCGCATGCGCGAGATTACTAACCAGTTACTTTCGAAGCACAGCGGACAAAAACTGGACAAAGTCGAGAAGGATGTCGAGCGCGACTTCATCATGAACGCGCAGCAGGCTAAGGAATACGGAATCATAGACGATATCATCTATAAGACGGCAAAAGCGGTATGATCGGCCTTCGCGCCTGAGGTCAGAAACAAAGCGGCAGGAAGGACGGTTCACACAAAGTTGGAACCGGATCATGCCGCGGGAACCGCTGGAGGAGTAACGCCGAGTGAAAAACAAGTCAGGAACGGACGAAATACTTCGTTGCTCGTTCTGCCACAAGTCCCAGGACGCGGTCGCCAAATTAATCTCGTCCCCCAGCGATTATCCCCGGGCCTACATTTGCGACGAGTGCGTCGCGGTCTGCAATTCCATTCTCGAGGATGACCGCACCGCAACTCCTCCCAGCAGCACTCCCAACCAACTGCCGAAGCCGCAGGAAGTGAAAACCTTCCTCGACGAGTACGTCATCGGCCAGGAGCAGACCAAGAAGAAGCTGGCCGTCGCCGTCTACAACCATTACAAGCGCATCTTCATGAACCGGCAGAAGACCGGCGATGGCATTGAGCTGTCGAAGTCGAACATCATGCTGATCGGTCCTACCGGTACGGGCAAAACGCTGCTCGCCCAGACCCTGGCCCGCATGCTCGACGTCCCCTTCGCCATCGTCGACGCCACCACGCTGACCGAGGCTGGCTATGTCGGTGAAGATGTAGAGAACATCATCCTGAAGCTCCTGCAAGCCGCCGACGGCGATGTCAGCCGCACCCAGACCGGCATCATCTACATTGACGAAGTCGATAAGATCGGGCGTAAGGACGAGAATCCTTCCATCACCCGCGACGTTTCCGGCGAAGGTGTGCAGCAGGCTTTGCTGAAGATTCTCGAAGGCACCATCGCCAACGTTCCGCCCCAGGGCGGACGCAAGCACCCGCACCAGGAATTCACTCCGGTCGACACCACCAACATTCTCTTTATTTGCGGCGGAGCCTTCGTAGGCCTCGACAAGATCGTCTCGCGCAGAATCGGCAAGAAGTCGCTGGGCTTCCGCACCGGCGAAGACGCGGAACAAGAAGAAGCGTTCAGTTCCAGGAAGCGCACCCAGGAGTTGCTGCAGGAAGTGCAACCGGAAGACCTCATCAAATTCGGACTCATCCCGGAATTTGTCGGGCGGCTGCCCGTGGTCGGCATGCTGGAAGATCTCGATGAGTTCGCGCTGATTGAAATCCTGACTCGTCCGAAGAATGCGATCGTCAAGCAGTACCAGCGCCTGTTCGAATTCGAGAATGTGCGGCTGAAGTTCAACGATGAAGCTCTGCGGGCAATCGCCCGCCAGGCCATGGCGCGCAAAGTAGGCGCCCGCGGCCTGCGCATGATCCTCGAAGAACTCATGCTCGACTTGATGTTTAACCTTCCCAGCCAGAAGAAGCTCAAGGAATTCGAAGTCACGCGGGAAATGGTTGAAAAACGCAGTGCGTCGTTCGCGACGGTGATGGAGAAGGCCGGATAGGTTTACGCGACACTTTGACCACAAAGAACACGAAGCGGCCCAAGATTTCCTTCGTGAACCTTAGTGTCCTTCAGTGGTTGATTGCTTTTGATGCACCTGCGAGTCTAAGAACCTTACAACTTAAATGCCATTTCACCCAAGGGCCGCGGCAGGGTAGAATTCCTCTAGGCGTCCGTTTGGCCGTCATCTCAGGGAGACTCAGTGACTACATCCAAGGAAAAATACGAATCCAAAAAGCTGCCGATGATGCCCATCCGCGACGTGGTCATCTTTCCCTTCATGATGACTCCGTTCGTGGTGGGCCGCGAGTCCAGCGTGCGCGCTCTCGAAGAAGCTCTGGCGGCGGATAAGAAGATTTTCCTGGCCACGCAGCACGATGCCTCCATTGATGAGCCCAAGGCCAACGAAATTTACCAGGTGGGCACGATCGTCAATATCGTGCAGAGCCTCAAGCTTCCTGACGGCAATATTAAAGTTCTGGTCGAAGGCATCGAGCGCGGCAAGATTCTTCAGGTCACCGACACCGAAGGCTACATGCAGGCCACGGTGCGGGTCGCACGCTTCGCCACCGAGGCCAACCCGGCGCTCGAAGCCGCCATGCAGCGCGTCACTTCCCTGTTCGAGCAATACGTGAAGCTCTGCCAGTCACTGCAGTACGAAACCATGATTTCCGCGGTCCGCATGGAAGATCCGGCCAAGCTGACCGACGTGATCTCCGCCAACCTTCAACTTTCGATTGAAGAAAAGCAGGAACTACTGGAGATTTTCGACCCTGCGGAGCGCCTGACCCGCATCGCCGACGTACTCGATATTGAAATCGAAAAGCTGAACGTCGACCGTACCATCCAGTCGCGCGTCAAGCGCCAGATGGAGAAGGCGCAAAAAGAGTATTACCTCAACGAAAAGATCAAGGCCATCCAGAAGGAATTGGGCCGCGGCGAAAAGAGCGAGTTCGACGAACTCAAGAAGAAGATCGAAGCTGCAGGCATGCCCAAAGAAACGAAAGACAAGGCCCTGCAAGAGTTGAAAAAGCTCGAAGCCATGCCGCCGATGTCGGCCGAGTCCACGGTCTCGCGCAATTACCTTGATTGGCTGCTGGCCGTGCCCTGGAAGAAGCGCTCCAAGGAAATCCGCAATATCTCCCGCGCCGAAAAAGTCCTGAACGAAGACCACTATGGCCTGGAAAAGATCAAGGAGCGCATCCTTGAATTTCTCGCCGTTCGCCAGTTGGTGAAAAATCCCAAGGGCTCGATTCTCTGCTTCGTCGGACCTCCGGGTGTGGGCAAGACTTCGCTGGGCATGTCGATCGCCAAGGCCACAGGACGCAAATTCGTCCGCATGTCGCTGGGCGGCGTGCGCGATGAAGCCGAAATTCGCGGCCACCGCCGCACCTACATCGGGGCCCTGCCCGGCCAGATCATCCAGATGATGAAAAAGGCGGGCACCAAGAATCCGGTCTTCATGCTCGACGAAGTCGACAAGATGTCGATGGACTTTCGCGGCGATCCGTCCGCCGCTCTGCTCGAAGTGCTCGATCCCGAACAGAATTTCATGTTCATTGACCATTACCTCGACGTGGAATACGACCTCTCGCAAGTCTTTTTCGTGGCCACCGCGAACGTGATGCACACCATCCCACCGGCTCTGCAAGACCGCATGGAAGTGCTCCGCCTGCACGGCTACACTGAGCAGGAAAAGGTGGAAATCGCCAAGCAGTTCCTGGTGAAGAAGCAGATGCTGGCCGCCGGCCTGTCGGAAAAGAACATCAGGTTCACCGACGAAGCCATCACCGCGCTGATCCGCTCCTATACGCGCGAAGCTGGCGTTCGCAACCTGGAGCGCGAAATCGGCAACGTCTGCCGCAAAGTTGCCCGCAAGGTCGTCAAGGAAGGCGAGAACTATAACATCACCATCACTGGCGGGAACGTCAACGACTTCCTGGGCGTGATCAAGTTCCGCGACACGCTGGCTCACGAAAAGTCAGAAGTTGGACTCGTTACCGGCCTGGCCTGGACCGAAGTCGGCGGGTCGATCCTGAGCACCGAGGCCAGTGTGGTCGATGGCAAAGGCAAGCTGACGCTGACCGGCAAACTGGGCGACGTCATGCAGGAGTCGGCGCAGGCGGCTATGTCGTACGTTCGCTCCCGCGCCAACCGTCTCGGCCTGACCCGTGACTTCTATCGCAACCTCGACCTGCACGTGCATGTGCCCGAAGGCGCTATCCCAAAAGACGGCCCGTCGGCGGGCATCACCATTGCCACGGCAATTTCCAGCGCGCTCAGCAAGATTCCGGTGCGCCGCGACCTGGCGATGACTGGAGAGATCACGCTGCGCGGCAAGGTTCTTGCCGATCGGCGGCCTGAAAGAAAAGCTGCTGGCAGCTCATCGCGCCGGCATTATTCGAAGTGATCCTGCCCAAGGACAACGAGAAAGATCTGGCGGAAGTTCCAGAAAATCTGCGCACCGCCATGAAGCTGCACTTCGTCGATACCATGGACCAGGTTCTGCAAATCGCCCTGGAATCCCCATTGCCGAAAATTGAGGAAGAAGAATCCACGCAGCCGATCGCGCCGCTTAACCACCAGCACGCCCGAGAGCACCACAGCGCATCAGTAGATTGCAGTTACGAGATATGATTAAACAGGCCCGCGCCAGCGGGCCTTATGGTTTTGGTAGCGCCGCCGTCCCGACGGCTGTCGCGACGGGCGTCTCGCCCGTCGCTGCGTGCAGCGTGCTAAGCGCAAACCTCCCGCACTCGTTCGCACATCTCCGCCAGCGACCGTTCCACGCATTCCGTCAGCCATTGCTCTAAAACCAGCCGCTGCTTTTCCGGAACATACCGAAACCGCACTCCGCAAGCATCGCTGGTAGTCCATACCACGGTGCCCGCGACATCCACCATTTCGGACGTATCCGGCAACGCAAACCGAAGTCCAATTTCCTCGCCGGCGCTCACCGAGACGCCCTCAATGAAATCCTGCGCGCCAGTCTGCAGACCAACTCCGCCCTCGCTCAGGTTCACGATCAAGGCCTCGGCGAGGGGTTGACTATGCGTGCGCACGGAGGCCAGAATCTCCACCGGTTCGCGATGCTGCTTGCGCCGCCGCGCCACCGTCGCGCAATACGCCGCCCGCAGGCAGCGTTCGATCTGCACCGCCGACGCCGGTTTGTGAATCAGAAAATGCACTCCGGCAGCAAAGGCTTGCCGCAGATCGAGCAGGTCGCGGACAATCGCCACCAGTACGCAATCGGCATTCTGCTTCGACCGCCGCACCGCGCCCAGGAAATCCCCCACGTTGTCGATCTCCCGCCAATCCATGATTATGACTTCAAATTCATGCGAGTGAATCATCGCCCGCGCCGCATCGGAGCCCGCCGCATTCTTCGGAGTCACATGCAGTTGGTTCAGCACATTCCGCGTGATCCCTAGAAACTGTGCGTCGGCGCACAACAGCAGCGTATGCATGGCCAGCGTCGAGGGTGTCTTGTCGTCCATGATCTTCTTTTCCGGGCCAGCGCCTGTCGTGCCGCGCCCTTACTGACTCAATCGGCTCGCCCGAACCAAGGTTGAATTTCCGCGAGGCACGTTCGAGAACGAGTTGGTTACCTTGGTTCGGAAGGGGAGTTAAGCTTTCGCGGAGGATGGATTTCAGCCCTGGCAATTCCGTGCATCTAGTCCGGCGATCTATTTCGTCCAGCTTCGACATATCGCTTCAATGCTTCCAGCGTCCGGCTGTTTTCGCTGCGGAATCCGTAAACGAGAAGAGGGAGCGCCAGCCTCGAAATCCCATCAAGATCGAACGTGAGATCCAGTCTACGATCGACGAAGGTCTCCCTACCTTTTGGACTGAATGTGTAGCGAATACGAGCGCCAACATCCGTATGGAGGATGATTCGCCGTAATTGCACAACATGATGGAAAGAAATGTGGTGCGGACGATCGTATTCCGTTACCGATCCGGGTTTTTCTATGCGACCCGCATCAAGATAGGTCGTCCCCAGTCGGACGGGATAGGGGTTAACGTTGACCGTACCACCGAAGGCCGAAGAATTTGGCAGCCATCGGCCGTAGTTCGGCATGTCGGCAACCAAATCGAAAACAGTCTCAACCGAACCACCGATATGAGTCGTGAACCTGAGGCTCCTGGTGATCATTTCCCTCTCTTTTTGAAGGGCAGGCTCATTCATAATACCGACTCGATTCGCCGCAGGCACGTCACGGGAACCAAGATACACCGCCGCAAAAGGCTCCTTGCGTTGCTAGCATCTGTGATGTTCGGTTTCCTTGCACGCTCCGCGGTCGCCTTGCCAATCTCCCTCGTCCCGTTGCAAACTTGGATATGAGAGTCCTGTCCAATTTTCTGGCGGCGGCAACCGACGTCTCCCACTTCCCCGCTCCCTCCGTTCCCGAAATCGCCTTCCTCGGCCGTTCCAACGTAGGCAAATCCAGCGTGATCAACTCTCTGGTCGGCACCAAGCTGGCGCGCACCAGCTCCACTCCCGGCCGCACCCGCAGCATCAATTTCTTTGAAATCCGCTGGCCCGGAAAGCCGAATCCCGAACTGATCTTCGCCGATCTCCCCGGATACGGCTACGCCAAGATCTCCCGCGAGATTTCGCAGGAGTGGCCGAAGTTCATCGAGCCTTACCTGCACCAGCGCTCGACCCTCGCCCTCTGCATTGCGCTGGTCGACGTGAACGTTCCTCCGCAACAAAGCGATCGCCAACTCCTGGATTTCCTGAACGCCTCGGGCCGCGATTTCCTGCTGGTCGCTACCAAAAGCGACCGACTCTCTAATAATCAACTCCGCAATGTCTTGCGAGCCCTCGGCCAGGAATATCCTTCTGCCCGCCTTCTTCCCTACTCGGCCAAGACCGGCGCTGGACGCGAAGACCTGTGGAAACAGATCCGCCAAGCCGCGCAACAGATGCCCGCAGCGGAAGCTTCTTCAAATTAGAAACTCTAAAAATTAGAAACTCTAACCGACGCCTCGCCGCTACATCCCTAATCTCCGCCCGCGCTTCTTCCGATAAGGACAGTAGATCCCTGCCCCGCAAGTGGGGGCCGATATTTGCACGGGACATCTTGTCCGCACGGAATTTCTATGGCGCAGGAAAGCAACGAAAGCATCTCCTATCTGCTGGCGCTCAAGCAGTCCCTCGCTTCTGAAACTGCGGCGTCTGCCCCCGCCACAAAGACAGATTCTTCCAGTCCGGGAGATAGCAACGCGACTCCCGGCGAGCAATTCCAGGGCGCAGAGAAGCGGCGCAGCCCGCGTTACAAGTGCGAGGGCAGCGCCGAAATGCGCGAGGACGGCCGCGACGTGCGCACCTGGGCTACTTTCACCGACATCAGCCTGCATGGCTGCTACCTGGAAGCGCAAGCCACGTATCCCGCGGGAACCATCCTCCACATGAAGCTCGAAGCCAACGGCATTCTGGTCGAGACCAAGGGAAAAGTACGTGTGAGTTACCCCTACCTGGGCATGGGCATCGCGTTTGAAGGCATGTTGGAGGAAGACCAGGCGCGCCTGCGGCGTTTGCTCGCCACCATTTCGCATCCATGCGTAATCATGGGTCCGGGAATCGCGTCGTCGCTTCCCTCGATCAGCAGCCGGGTCGAAGCCGTCCCCCCCGTCGCCAATCCCCAGGCCGCGATCCAGGATCTCGTCGAATTCTTTGAGAGCCGCCAGATGCTCATGCGCGAAGATTTCCTCCGCATCCTGCGCAAAAGCCAAACCACGGAAACGAAAGTGTGACCGCGATCGGCCACGCACTGCAAATTTCTCTCTTGATTCCCTCCCCGCCTCAAATTTCCGCCTGAAACCCCGCTTCCATCGCGGATTCGCTATCATGATGGAGCATGGCTCTCTACTTCATCACAGGTATCGCCGGCTTCATCGGATCGTCACTCGCCCGTGAACTGCTGTCGCGCGGAGAGAAAGTGCGCGGCGTTGACAATCTTTCCACCGGCAATCGGGCCAACCTCGAGGACATGAAAGATCGCATCGATTTCCGCGAGGCCGACATTCTCGACCTCGATGCCGTGCACCGTGCCTGCGCTGGAGTCGATTTCGTTCTGCACCAGGCCGCCCTTCCTTCGGTGCCGAAATCCGTGCTCGATCCGCTGGCCAGCAATCGCGCCAACATCGATGGCACGGTCAACGTCCTCGTCGCCGCGCGTGACGCCAAAGTGAAACGCGTGGTTTACGCCGCTTCTTCTTCCGCCTACGGTGACACTCCGACATTGCCGAAACACGAAGGCATGACCCCCGACCCCATTTCTCCATACGCCGTCGCCAAACTGGCCAGCGAACATTACATGATCTCGTTCTACCGTTGCTATGGCCTCGAAACCGTCTGCCTCCGCTACTTCAACATCTTTGGCCCTCGCCAGGATCCTTCCTCGCCCTATTCCGGCGTCCTGGCCAAGTTCATCACGCAGATGCTGCGCGGGGAACCGCCCACCATGCACGGCGACGGCCAACAAAGCCGCGACTTCACCTACATTGATAACGCGGTTGCAGCCAACCTGCTCGCCTGCCAAGCGCCCGCGGAAAAAGCGGCTGGACAGGTTTTCAACGTCGCCACCGCTCGCCGGGTTACGCTCAACGAAACTTTCCAAGCGCTGCAAAAACTCACCTCTTTTACCGGGCGACCCAACTACGGTCCGGAGCGCGGCGGCGACATCAAGCACTCGCTGGCCGACATTTCCAAAGCGGAAGCCGGCCTGGGTTACAAACCGAAAGTGGATTTTGAAGAAGGCCTGCGCCGTACCGTGGACTGGTACCGGGGACAGTGAGCGCGACCCCGCACCTTAAGCCCTGGAGTTAAGGCGGCCCTGAGGGAAGCGGAGTGCATCCGCTCCCTCCCGAGCCCAAGCCGCAATGCCGCAACCTCAGAACGCGAGCCGCAAAGAGAATTGCATGAACCGAGGCGTGGTGAGAGTTCCAACATATCTGCCGAACTGTGACGGGTCGTAGGAGAGCGAAGGTTGAGCGCCGCGTACGTCATAGCGCACCGAGTTGGTGGCGTTGAACGCTTCCCACTTGAACTCCAGGCGTCTCTGCTCACCCAGCGAGAAATCCTTAGCCACGCCAGTATCAATGTTGAACATCCCGTCGCCAATCACGTTATTACGAACCCCGGATTCGCCCGGCCACTCTGGCCGGAACGCCGCCTCTGCCGCTACCGGATCAGCGAAGATGTCTGGCCCGCTTACACCATTCACGACGACGTTCTTGGGGTTGGATGCCCTTGGGGCGGGCCCGTTCGGCTCGGCGTCGCCCTCGATGTTCCAGTTGGTAGCCCAGGTGAAACCGTTGTCAATGGTAATGGGGAAACCGCTGGTCACGCGGAAAATGCCGGACACGTGCCAGCCGCCCACTGCCGCATTCACCAACGGACTGGCATTTCCCAGCACCGTCTGGCCTTTGCCAAAGGGAAGTTGATACACCAGGTTGGCATTGAGCTGGTTGAAGGCGTTGAAATCCGAGAGCCCCCGCAACGCCAGCGGATCCCATGAATTGATGACAATCCCGCCGCCGTTCAAGTCGTTGCCGGTTCCGCCGGTTCCTTCATACGGACCGATTCTCGCCGCGGCCGAGGCTTCGTCAAACGATTTCGAAAACGTGTAGTTGAACTGCCCTTGCAGGTTGGCTCCCCACCGGGCGTTATAGGTCACCTGCAACGCGTTGTAGTCGAACGTCCCGATGTTCCGCCACGCAAACAGCGAACTGAACTGGTCGTGGTAGAAGGCGTACGGGCCGAGCTTGCTGTTTGGCAGCGCGGTACCGAACTGGTTGATGCTGTTCGGCAAATCCAGGTATTTCAAAGTCAGGGTTTCGTTATGCGGGTAGCAGTTCCAGATTTGATAGACGTTTTGTGTGGCAGTCGGATTCGCGGGTAAGGCGCCCGTGGCGCAAGTCTGCGGCGCCGGCTTACCCGACGAGTCAGTTTCGTTTGCGAGTATGCTCTGCGTCGCCGCCCCAGCCCAAGCGGGAAAGAGATTCTCGAAGTATGGGATGGACTGGACTGAGTTGACGTCCGTGCCCGCGGCAGCGAGCTTCGAGAGCATGGTAGCTGCTGTGAAGTATCTCGTGTTGCTCGTCGGATCGTTCAAGTTTGTCGGCATGCCCATATCCACCTGCATCGGCAAGCGCCGGCCGACACTGCCCACATAGGCAATTTGCAACGAGGAATGGGATGTGATCTGCCGCTGAAGCGAAAAATTGAACGTATGCGTATAAGGCGTCTTCACCGACTGGTCGAGTCCCCAGTTGATCGCGAACGCAGTGTTGCTCGGAATATTGGGGAAACCACCCGCTGGTGGAGGGCCGAACAAACACCCCGCGTCGTTTAAGCTCGCGCATGGCGGTGGCAGGCAGGATTGCCCGCCAGACCCCGGAATGAGACAGGTAAAGCGTGGGGCGTTTCCGGCCGTCACCGAACCAGCAGAGTTTCCCAGACGTGTGGAAAGCCCGAATGAACCGTTCTGATCAAAGCTGTTCACCACGGCAACGCCAAAATGGTCGAACATAATGCTGTAACCGCCGCGGATCGTGAACTCGTCCTTTTTGCCAAGAATCTTTGAGACCCATCCCCCACCCGTATCGGGCGCCCACGCCACCGCGATGCGTGGTGAAAAATCCTTGTGGTCCCAGTTCCACATGCCCGGGCCGTGATTTTTCGGCCCACCCAGGATGAAACCAATCTCCCCTGCATTGTTGGCCGGCTGGCCAGCCGTAGCCAATGCCGCGCTGTGATTGAACCAGTCCGCAACGTTTTGGTTGGTGCAGCCGCCGCTCGCCGCCTCTACGCAGGGGGCGACCTGATAGCCGTTGGTTTCGTAAGGCGGAGTTTCCAGCACCCAGCGCAGACCGTAGGAGACGGTTAAGCGGCGGTTGACTCGCCAACTATCCGAGCCAAAGAACTCGTAGTCATTGATCGCGTAACGACGGTTGATCGCCTGGCCCTGGGGTAGCGCGCTGCCGTCGCGCGCGTAGTTATAAATGCCATCCCCCTCGGAGAAAATACCCATGGCAATGCCAATCGCGTTATCGTAATTCGGACCGAAGTTGCTATCCACCTTCGGATAGTAATTGTTAGTACCCGGAATTTTGTTGTTGTGCGGATCGAGTGGGCTGTTGGTGTTGGCGATTCCTCCCGTGTTGAGATAGACCACGTTGGTCTGAACATCCGAGAAAGAATTCAAGTAGCTGAGGTGGTTGTTGCGAATCAGAAATAAGTCGGTACCGAACTGAAATGTGTGATTTCCATGAGTCCAACTCAAACTGTCGCTCAACTGGTTAGACGGCACAAAAGCAGTCGTAGGGCGAGTGAAGGGAACCAGGCTGTCGAGCCCACTCAGAAAAACCCCCGGATACACAGACGTACCGCCATATTGCTGTCCCTGGCGAACAAAGCCCCAGTGAAAATCATTGATCAGCCTGGGGGTGATGAGTGAAGTCAGTCCAATGGTGACGCCCTTGCTGTCGTCCAGTAAGTTCGAAACTGCCGGCTCCCCAGGAAACTGTTCCACTCCTGGCTCCTTGAAGTTTTGCATTTCTCCGCGCGCAAACAAGGTTTCCGAGCCGTTCGACGTGATGTGGTAATCGAGACGGGTAATATAGGTGTTGAAGCTGCGGTTAACGTTCGGAGAAAATCGATAACCTAACGTATTCGAACCATCTCCGGCTGTATTTTCATTGGCGGGTTGATACTGGTTGAGAAGGGTCAGGACGTTCTGATTGTTGCCGATTCCCTCGGGATCGATCTGTTGGATCTGGGTTGGCCCCAGCGCATAATAGCCTGGCGTGACGCCGGTCACCCCATTCACAGTACCGCCAGGACAATCAACCAGGTCCGGGTTGCCATTAGCATCGGTTTGGCATAGATACACGACATTGCCCGCGGCCAGAGTCGGACTCGGGACCGTCCGCAGGGTGCTGCTGCCCTCGGCGTCGCGCCGACCCTCATAGTTGGCGAAGAAGAACAAGCGGTTCTTCACAATCGGCCCACCGAACGTAGCGCCGAACACGTTGCGCAGAAGTTTCGGCGCGGTGTTGGATTGGCCGCCGGTTAACTGGGAATTCTTTAGGAACGGATCGTTGGCGCTAAAAATAGTGTTGCGGTTGTACTCGTAAACCGAGCCGTGAAAGTTGTTCGTGCCACTCTTCGTGACCAGCGCCACCTGCCCGCCGCTAGAGTAACCGGAATCGGCATTGGAGTTGGAGGTGGTGACCCGGAATTCCTCGACCGAATCGGGCGGGGCATTCAGCACACTCGTAAATGCATAACCGTTGTTCTGATCGTTGACCCCGATGCCGTCCAATGTCACGTTGGACTGGTCGCTACGCACACCGTTGACTGCGCCGCTGCGTGTATCCGTGTCCTGATTGATTTGCGTCCCCAGGAACGCCACACCAGGCTGCAGGCTCAGCAAATAAGTTACGTTGCGGTCAGCAATCGGTAATTCCGAGATCTGCTCGTTCTCGATAACGTTACCCAGCGACGCGTCAGTGCGATTGATGAGCGGTGCCTGGCCTTCCACCGTTACCTCGGTCGTCCCACCCGCAACCTGAAGCTTAATGTTGAGGGTGGAGGGCAGTTTGACGACCAGCGTCACGTTCGAAGCCGAGAAGCGAGCAAAGCCGCTGGCCATCGCCTCCAACCGGTAGCTGCCCGGAGGCACTTCCAGGAACTGGTAGAGACCCGATCCGTTGCTCGTCGTATGCCGCTGAAATCCGGTTGCCGCTTCCGTTAACGTAATCGTCGCTCCGGCTACCGTCGCGCCCGACGGGTCCGTCACGCTGCCATTCAGTTGGCTGGTTGCCTGCGCCGCAGCGAACTGGGTCAAAAGCGCCAACGCTGCGAACACAACAATCGCGCGCCCTGTTCCCCGCACACATCGAATGCTCAACTCATACCACCGCTCCTGCTGCCCACTGCTGACCTGCTGATGGATTCGCGTCATCGACATGTTCTCCCGGGAACGTAGCTCCGCCGGGCAAAGACACTCGTGAAGAAAATCTCATGGGTGTTCTTTGTCCCGCGCCTGCTCGATTCTCTGTGCTTTTTATGAGGTCAACCCCGATAGGCCCCACCCAGAGTGGGCGACATTATACCCGAACCTCAAACCAAGGATCATGCACAAAATTCTGATCAGCATGATTTTTTCAGCTGGGACAAATCTGTGCGCCGGGTTCATTCACGGGATGATCACAACTCCAAATGCATCGACAGCCTGAAGCGCGCTCCGAGGCTCCGCATTACGTTGGTTATCTACGGCAATATTACGCCCGAGGCTACAGTGGTCCGCATGACACTTTCCTCGATGGTGGTCTCGCGCGACTGGCAGGAAGTCAGTGTTCTCGAGTGCATCCTGGGCGGCCTTCACATGGATGTCACGGTGGAAAACGAACCGCAACGAGCTTTGACCCGGCTCTCCCGATCCAAAGTCGACGCGCTCATCGTTGATCGTGACCTGAATGGCAGCACGCAGCTCTTGCGCGAACTGCAAACACCCGCGATGCAGACGAAGACTGTTCCTCTCGTGATCATGGGCGGGCCCCAACACTCTGCAACTCTCGACGCCACCGGCGCGCTGTTTGCCTTCGAAAAACCAATCTCCGTGGAGCAAGCCGTGCGCACGCTATCGGCGGCTCGCAACATGATTGTCGACGGACGCCTCCGCTATCATCGCGCAGGCCTCGAAGTTCCGGTTTCCCTCAAGTGGAAAGGACAGAAGCCCAAAGATGCCGAGTTGGTGAATTTGAGCCAGGGAGGCATGCAACTGCGCACCGACACTTCCCTGGAAGCCGCACGGAACCTGCAGATTTCCTTTGCGCTGCCCGGCGCTCGGTCCGGATTGAAAGCCCACGCCGAAATCGTATGGCAGGATCAGCGCGGCAACATTGGCGTTCGCTTCGTGAAGGTAGCTCCGCCCCAGCAGCGAACCCTCCAGCTCTGGCTGGCTCAGCAGTTCCTGGCCAACTAGAACCTACCTCACAAATAGGCTTGTCATCCTGAGCGGTTTGTCATCCTGAGCGGCGTGGTCGTCCGCGAAGGCGGACGACCACGCAGTCGAAGGATCCCTACCCGCGGCCCTGCGATTTCAGCGGAAGCGCGCGTCCCGTTCTTCCTCGTCCTCTTCGTCGGACGCCGCCAGGCGCGCCAATCTTGCGCCCAGGCTTGAGCCTCCGAATATCCGAAAGAACGCCCAATACATCGCGCCCACCGCGCATGCTCCCGCAACGATCATCAACAGCGGCCACCGCGGAGCTTCATTGGTCACGGACAAGAACACCAGCGTGAACAGCAGCAAAGCTGCCACTACCACCAGCGTGTTGACGGCCCAGGCCAGCCTCCGTCCAGACATTGGCTGCGACAGCCAATCCCATGCTGAAGTCGGCTCTTCCACTTCCCACGTGGCCTGGTTCATTAAGACCATCACCGGGTCCTGACGTGTGGTTAATTCAATGGTCTTCATGGGAGCGGGTGAAATTAGCAAGCCATCATCCTGCAGCGCGCCCGAAACAAGAGCAGCCTCCCGTAATTCCCTCTCTGGTCGCACTTCAGGCTCAATAAAGACGGGGCCTATTTTTTCTAAATGCACGGACGCGCCTTCCAGCAGATCGCCGAAGACCCATTCATTGATTTGCCGGATCATTCCGGAAGGCAAATCCATGAACCGGATTCCGCACTGCCCCGAACTCGTCGACCACATCACCTCACCGCGGGTCTCGATGCGTACCCGCGGACGCCGCAACTCGAAACGCAGGCGCAATTGCTGCTGCGGACGCGGCGCCGCCACCGCCTGCACTCCAATCCCCTCACCGCTCAGATTGCGCACGATCCCGCCGTTCGCCTGATCCAGAGTCACATACGTGAGAGTGTGGAGTTCATGGCGGTACTGCGTCCGTGTTTGTCGCGCGGGGGATATCCCTGCGTCCATACACACCGCCGGAGATGACTGGTCGAACCGGGCCTGTTCTTGAAATCTTATCGCCCGCCCCTTCCGGCTCTCAGTAACTGCACTGGTTCCCCGGAATGGGACTCGCTCCCGGAACCAGCCCCCCCACTAGCTTTTTCACCCCAATATGCCGAAAATAGGCATGCTGGGCCTTCAGCGCTCCACGTCACCAACGTAACCGGCCTAGCACGGTCTGGTAATTGCAACTGGCCCCAAACCCCGATAACTTACAGATGAGCTGTGTCTGAATGGCGACGACCCCCACGAAGCCGGACATCGAAATGGCCGATCCGCTGTCAGCGATAAGCGTGCCGGGCTGGACGAAAGCATCGAACTCTTCGTCCGGCACGACGGCCTATGCCGACGAAAGGCCCGCGCCGCAGAACGCCCTGCAGGCCTTGCTGGCCTTCTCTGCCCTGCACGAGCAAGTACGCCGAAGAAAAGCGCTTGCCGGGCGGCATGCCGCCTTCGACTCCAAAACTCCCGTCGCCGAGTTTGATCCCGAAGAGCAATTCGTTCTCGATGAAGTCTTGCAACTGGTGGCGGAACGCGCCGTCTCCATCACTGGCGCCGACGGCCTCGCCATTGCGCTGGCTGAGAATGACGAAATCGTTCTTCGCGCCGCTGCCGGAACCATTCGGCCTGACGTCGGCGCGCGCATCGACCGCGACTCCGCTTTCTCTGGAGCCTGCTTCCGCACCGCGCAGATCGTCAACTGCGACGACACCGAAACCGATCCCCGAGTCAACCTCCAGACCTGCCGCAAACTCGGCGCTCGCTCCATGGTCGCCGTGCCGCTCTGCGGGCGTCGCCGCGTCATCGGACTTCTCGAGGCCTTTTCCTCGTGGCCGTTCGGATTCAACGATAGCGATGTTCGCAATCTGACTCTTCTCGCCGAGTTGGTGCTCGCAGCGCTCAAGCCCGAGGATGAAGACCGCTTCGCCAATTCGGCGCAGATTGCGGTCAAGAAGCTGGAGCCCAGCAAGCCTCCCGCGGCTTCCCTTCCCGCGACTACGATTCCGCTTGCACCCATAAAGGTCTCCGCGCCAGTTTCCGCCCCGCCGGCGCCTGTAAAGACGCAGCCCGTGACGCGTCCAGAACCGCCGACGACTGCCGTTCCGCTATCCAAACCTGCGTTAGTGCAGCCTCCGTCCGCACAGCCTGCGTCCGCAGCTCCCGGGCCGAAGCCTGAAGCGAAGCCCGAGGTAAAGCCCGATCTAAAATCCGAGACAAAGCTGGAAGCAAAACCGGCTCTGTCCGTGGCTCCATCCGCGAAGCCGGCTGCGGTCATCGCCGAAGTGGCGAAGCCTCCAGCTCCCGAAGTCGCCGCCGCGACAACCGAGCCCGCGCCCGAACCCAAGCTCACTTTTGGACAAACTGAGCCGCAGCTTCCTTCTCCACACCGCTGGATTCCGATCGTGCTCGTCTTCATCGTGATCACCGCCGCGTTCGCTGCCGGAGTCTGGTGGAAGTTGAAGACCGCGCAGCTGGGCAGCGAGATGATTCACACCGAACCCGCTGCGCAGTCGAATGCCGCTCCGGTCAAGAGCCGACCGTCATCTCCGGCTCCGGCGAATCTGGCTCCTCCGAGTCCGGCGACCGCGGGCGCCGATCAGGACGAATCGGAATTTTCGCCCGCCGCGCCCCAGGAGCTTTCGAAATTCCCGCGCGTGACCGGCGTGCGCCACTGGTCTTCGCCCGATTCCAGCACTGTCGTGCTCGATCTGGAAGACCAGGTGCAATATGAAGCGCATCGCCTGACCGGGCCGGATCGAATCTATTTCGATCTCCACGACACGCAACTCGCCGCCGACCTCACCAACAAGTCGATCGACATCAGTGACCCGTTCATCAGCCGCATTCGCATGGCGCAGCCGGTTGCGGGCATGACCCGCATCGTGCTCGAAACCAAGCCCAACACAAACTTCTCCGTCAGCCTCGAACCGAATCCTTACCGCCTGATCGTGGAAGTCAGTAAGGTCGGCACTACGCCCAAGGGCGCGGTCAATCTGTTTCCCAACGCTCCCGAGGCTGAGAAGCGCAAGGTCGCAATCGTGATTCCGCCGCCGACCAAAGAAGATCTGCAACTGCGCGCGCGGGTCGCCAAAATGCGCATCGTCGTCGACGCGGGTCACGGCGGATGGGATCTCGGCACCGTCGGCCGTCGCGGCTTGCTCGAGAAAGATCTCGTCCTCGAAATTGCCGAGCGGCTGGGCAAGTTGCTTGAATCGCGGCTGGGCGCCAACGTCATCTACACGCGCCAGGACGATACCTACATTCCTCTCGATGAACGCGCCGAGATCGCCAACCAGGCGCAAGCCGATCTGTTCGTGTCGGTGCACGCCAACTACAGCGACCTGCCTTCGGCGCGCGGCGTCGAAACTTATTACACGAACTCCTTCTCAGCGCCGGGATCAAAAGGGGCCGGCTCGAAAGATGCCGACGCCCACAGCGTTGCCGGATCGTTGCAGAACGCCGTCGTGCCGACGCTCTCGCCCGCCGATCTGCACGAGCGCATCGAGTTGTCGCGGCGGCTCGCATCCAGCGTGCAGCGCTCGCTGTATGGAACGCTCTCCGTACAGAATCCGGGATTGCGCGATCGCGGCATTAAAGAAGCGGGATTCGTGGTCCTGACCGAAAGCGCCATGCCCGGAATTCTCGCCGAAGTTTCCTTCGTCTCCAGTCCCACCGACGAGCAAAAATTGCGCAGCGACGGCTACCGCGAGCAAATCGCCGAAGCTCTCTACCGCGGCATTGCGCGCTACGCCGTAAACTCCCGCGGATTAAAAGTAGCCAGCGCCGCGAAGTAAGTTTCAGTGGTCAGTGGTCACCACTGGCAACTGCTTTCACGTTCTCTGCTTGAACTTGTCGAGCGCGAAGTAAAGGAACATGCCCACGAACGCGTTCGCCAAGCCCGCCAAAACTCCGTGGACCCAGTTCCAGTGCTGCGTCATGTTCACCAGCAGCCGGGCAACAATGAAGTAGACCGCGGAGTGGACCATATAAAACCCGAGGGTTACGAGGAAGCGCGCTCCGGCATTTTCCACGTCGAGCTTCACTCCCAGCGACGAAGCGCCGTATCCGACAACGGTTTTCGCGATCCCGTAGATGCCGATCGGGTTGTGTCCCAGCATGTCTTGCGCGAGCCCGATGAAAGCGCCGGTAAACAGGCCTGCGATCGGACTGCGCCGGGCCATCGCGAAGAAGATCGTGACCAACAACGGCAGGTCGAGATATTTGGCGAAGCCAGGAAACCTCAGCGGCACAAACGCCTGCACAAACAGCGCCAGCAGCGGCACGCCAATGGTCACCGGGATGCTGAACCGGTAAACCTCAACCTGCTCCCCGGATGTGTAAGTGATAGGCACGCTAGTTTGGGCTGTTGTCGCTGGCGGGCGGTGGCGGATTGGGCTGGCTGGTCCCGGGATTCGCCGGTTTTTCTTCGGTGATCGCCGGCGTGATCACCGGGCTGGTCTGGGTCGTCTCGGGCTTGGTAGCCGGGGCAACGACATTCTTCTTCGGAAATGGAACCGATTGCCCCGAAGTCTCCGCCACTGGACGCTTCACCGGCTGGCTTGGCGAAAGGTTATTCGGTACAGTGGTTGCGGTCTTGGTCGCCGGCGCGTTCGCAGCACCGGGGGCGCTTGCGGCCTTGGGCGCGGTATTCGCGGCTGCGGAATTTGTCCCAGCGGGTTTCGTCTGTCCGGCGGCAGGGGCTGTGGCGTTCGCATCCGCGGGCTTATCCGGCACCGAGGGCAAACGCTGGGCAAGAATATCGGCGGCGCGCACGCGCACGTTAGTGTCGGCGGTCGCCTGCCTTTCCTGTTTTTCGACCAGCACCAGAACTTCTTCCAGCTTGCTCAGGTCGGCTGCGGGCTTGATTCGGATGTTAAGAAAAAGGTCCTTGCCAGCTCCGACTTTGGTGACGGTACCGACGGGCAATCCTTTGGGAAAAATCTGGTCGCCGCCGCTGGTCAGCACATTCTCCCCGACTGGCACCTGCTCATCACTCATGATGCCGTTCAGCGTGACCTCGCCATTGACTGTCCCGGCCAGTACACCCTGCAGCCGCGTGTTCCCCAGAATGACTCCGACCCCGCTCGTCTGATCGCTAATCAGCAGAACCTGCGCGACTGAGGGATAGACCATCAGCACCTTGCCGACAATTCCGTCCGCGGTCATGACCGCCATGTCGCGTCGAATGCCGGAACTCTCGCCCTTATCGATCGTGATCACGCGCGAGAAATCGCTGCCGCTGGTTCCGATGACCTGCGCTGCTACGGTTTTCGCGACGAACTGCTCCTTGAACCCAAGCAGGCTCTGCAGACGGCGCGCCTGGCCCGCGTCTTCGCTCAACCGCACCTGCTCCAGCCGCATCTGCTCGATCTGCTCTTTGAGCTGGCGGTTCTCGGCCCGCACCCCGCGCAGATAAATGTAGTTATGAAAGATGTTGCCGGTCCCGCTCTCGATCCAGACCAGAGCACGCTCGAAAGGAGCCAAACCATCGACCGCCCATATGCGGATCAGTCGCGTGTCCTGGGTTTCGTTGCTGCCGCGCTTGACCTGCACAGCCAGCCCCAGCACCTGCAGAAACAACACGCCTACCAGGATGATCAGGTTGCGGTAGCGGCCGAGTACGGATTCCATATGAGCTTTGAGCTATGAGCCGTGAGCTATGAGCAAAACCGCAAATGAACCTGAACTCGCTCGCTCACAGCCCATCGCTCATTGCTTTATTCGATTGAAATTTTCCTGAGTAGCTTGAAGTCGCTCAGCATTTTGCCCGTGCCCAGCACCACGCTGCACAGCGGGTCGTCGGCAATCGAAACCGGCAAGCCGGTTTCTTCGCGAATGCGCTTGTCTAGATTTTTCAGCAGGGCCCCGCCGCCCGTGAGCACGATGCCGCGGTCGCTGATGTCGGCGGAAAGCTCCGGAGGCGTCCGCTCCAGCGCGACGCGAATCGCATTCATGATGGTCGAAACGCACTCGCTCAGCGCCTCGCGGATTTCGCCATCGTCCACCGTGATCGTCTTGGGCACGCCCTCGATCAGGTTGCGGCCCTTAATCTCCATAGTCATGGGCTTGTCGAGCTGGTGCGCCGAGCCGATTTCCATCTTGATCTGCTCGGCGGTGCGCTCGCCGATCAGCAAGTTGTATTTCCGCTTCAGATAATTCATGACGGCTTCGTCCATCTGGTTGCCGGCCATGCGCACCGACCGCGAATAAACGATGCCGCTCAGAGAAATCACTGCGATGTCGGTGGTGCCGCCGCCGATGTCGACCACCATGTTGCCGCTGGGCTCGGTAATGGGCAGGCCCGCGCCGATGGCGGCCACCATGGCCTGTTCCACCAGATGCACTTCGCTCGCCTTGGCGCGATACGCGGAATCCATGACCGCGCGCTTTTCCACCTGCGTGATTTCCGAAGGCACGCCGATCACGATGCGCGGATGCACCAGCATCTTGCGGTTGTGCGCCTTCTGAATGAAGTAGTTCAACATCTTCTCGGTGACCTTGAAGTCGGCAATGACGCCGTCCTTCATGGGCTTGATGGCGACGATGTTGCCGGGCGTGCGGCCCAGCATCTCCTTCGCCTCTTTGCCCACCGCCTCGACTTCGCCCGTGTTCTTGTTGATGGCGACGATGGAGGGCTCGTTCACCACGATGCCCTTCCCTCGCGCGTAGACGAGCGTGTTGGCGGTGCCGAGATCGATGGCCAGATCGCTGGAGAAAATGCTGAACAGCGACCGCAGGTTGTGGTTGCGCGTGGAGCCTGAGTGGAATCCGTTGTTTGACATGACGAAATAATCCGTCTTTCTACCATGCTTCCCGCCGGGAAAAATCCCGGCAGGGTTTTATCTTTTCAGGGGTGACTGTCCTTATTCTACGGGATGCCAGCCCACCCTGACCAAACCCAAGTTTCAAAGTTTCAAAGTTTCAATGTTTCAATGTTTCAAAGCCTTGCAGCCCGAATTTGAAACCTCACCGACTCGATTCTGTATTCCTTGCAACTCTGAAACCTTGAAACTTTGAAACCTGCCCTTACTGAATCACAATCTTTTTCTGCTGCGTGTTCACGCCGCCCTGCGCGGTCTGGGCGGTTACCGTGATCACGGCCTCTCCGGTCGGCAACGGCGGCGTGAAGTAATGAAACTGGCCATCCGAACCGATCATCGGAACTTCGCTGCCGTTCACCATGACGCGCGCCCCCATCTGCGTTTTGCCGGTCACTTCAATCACGTGCCCGTGCTGAATAAATGGATCCAGCTCCAGATCGATCGCTTCCGTCTCTTTGCCCTTGGAAATGATGGTGAAGCGGTTTTTCTCGCTCTCCACCGATTCCTTGCCCACCGCGTCGTAGGACTGCACCATCCAGTAATAGGCGCCTTCCCCGAGGTTCGTGACGGTTACTGCGGCTGTATTAATCTTTTTGTTAACCAGTGTAGAGGAAAAATAAGGATTGCGGGAGATGCGCAGGCGGTAACCAACTGCATTCGCCATCGGGGTCCAGGAAAACTCCACATCCTTGGTCGCCTCGCCGGAAGAAAACAGCGGAGCCATGTTGGCCGGAGCGATCGGCGTGGGAGGCCCAATCTCTTTCGCTTTCTCCAGGTGCGACTGCTGTCCCTGGAAGGTGACTTTTTCCCAGTTCGCCAGCTTCACGGTTTCGCCGTTGCGCGAGACCTCGCCCGTACCTTTTTTCATCAGGATTTCGTGCTGGTCTGATTTCGGATCGTTGTGCACCTGCGCCGCCGACTCGGGCGACAGCGAAGCCGTCGCGCCCGCCACAATGACCTGGGATTTCGATCCCTGGCTGTACGTCGCGGTCGAGAGATCCACCGTTCCCGTGCTGACCGCGACCGCGACATTCGTCTGCTGCTGATCGTTCGCGGAATTTTCTTCGATCACGATCAGCGAATCCTGCTTCACGGTGTAACTGGTGCCGTCGTTGAAGACCACTTTTGCCATGCCCTCGGAGCCGGTCTGCACCACATCGCCCTTTTCCAAAGGAATGTTGTAATCGGCCGCCACCCAGCTGTTTCCGTCGCCCTTTTTCACCCGCACGGTTCCGTCAAGTGCAGTGAAGTGCGCCTGCTGCGCGGTCACGACTCCCGTGCCGGTCGACGGAGCCATTCCCGCCACGCGCTCCAGCAGCATGCCGATAATATTATTTGCCTTCTTGACGCCATTCTCGGTGAATTGCGGAAAGGCGACGCGCACGGCAATGAATAACGCCACCACCACCGCAGAAATAAGCAGGACGAGACTGCGGTATGTGACAGTCGTCCACGCGACGTGGATTCCCGGTTTGCGATTGTCAGAAGACACTTTGCCTATCGAACCTTCGTGAAAAGCGAGTAAAGAAAACGGTAGCACAAGGAAAACAAAGGGAAGAACAGGTAATCACCGTGGAAGGTTACCGAAGTGATCAGGCTCTTGATCCTTCCGTTTTTGGCGCTATGGAGGTCTGCGGCATGTGGACCGTGCTTGCGGCGAGGGCTGCCTCCCGCCTTGCCGCTCCTTCCTGCAAGTTGTAGCATCAAAAGGTTCGGCATTCATTAAGGAGATCTTATGGCGACCGACACTCTAGCGACTCCAGCTCATCTCAGCGACAGCCAGACCCGGGTTTTCAAGAATTTCATCGATGGCGAATGGGTTGATTCCACCACGGGAGCAACTTTCGAAAATCGCAATCCCGCCGACACGCGCGACCTGGTGGGCATCTTTCAGAGATCGGCGAAGGCCGATGTGAACGCCGCGGTCGAAGCGGCGAAAGCGGCATTCTTGAAGTGGCGTCTGGTTCCCGCACCGCGGCGCGCCGAAATTGTTTTCCGCGCGGCTGAAATCCTGATCGAACGCAAAGAAGATTACGCCCGCGACATGACGCGCGAGATGGGCAAAGTTCTCGCGGAGACGCGCGGCGATGTGCAGGAAGCCATCGACGCCGCCTACTACAATGCGGGCGAAGGCCGCCGCCTGTTCGGTCCCACGGTTCCTTCGGAGATGCCGAACAAGTTTGCCATGGCCGTGCGGCAACCCATCGGCGTCTGCGGCATGATCACGCCGTGGAATTTCCCCATGGCGATCTCATCGTGGAAGCTGCTGCCAGCGGTGGTCTGCGGCAACACTTGCGTGATCAAACCCGCGCAGGACACGCCGCTCTCCACCTTCAACCTGGTGCGCGCTCTCAGCGATGCCGGCCTGCCGAAGGGCGTCATCAACATCGTGACCGGCTTTGGCGCTGACGTAGGCACGCCTCTGGCCGAGCATCCGGATGTGCGCGCGATCTCGCTGACCGGATCGTCCGCCGTCGGACGCATCGTCGGCGGCATCGCAGCGCAGAGCTTCAAGCACTGCTCGCTCGAACTCGGCGGCAAGAATCCCATGATCGTGCTCGACGACGCCAACCTCGACCTCGCCATTGAAGGCGGCCTGTGGGGCGCGTTCGGAACCACCGGCCAGCGCTGCACCGCGACCAGCCGCATGATCGTGCAGAAAGGCGTGTATCGCGAATTCGTCGAGCGCCTGGTCGAGCGCGCGAAGAAGCTGAAGGTCGGCAATGGGCTCGATGAAACCGTGCAGATGGGCCCGGCCATCAATCAGAAGCAGCTGGAGACGGATTTGAGCTACGTCGAAATCGGCAAGAACGAAGGCGCGAAGCTGGTCTGCGGCGGCAACCGCCTCGACAAGGGCGAATATCAGCACGGCTGGTTTATGGAGCCGACCGTATTCACGAGCGTCGATCCGAAGATGCGCATCGCGCAGGAAGAAATCTTCGGCCCCGTGGTTTCGATCATTCCTTGCGAAGGCCTGGAAGACGCGATCCAGATTGCCAACGGCATCGAGTACGGACTGTCGTCGGCGCTCTACACCAAAGATGTGAACAAGGCGTTCTCGGCCATTCGCGACCTGTATGCCGGCATCACTTACATCAACGCGCCTACAATCGGAGCTGAAGTGCATCTGCCCTTCGGAGGCACGAAGGCTACCGGCAACGGTCACCGCGAAGGCGGCATCGGCGCGATCGATTTCTACACCGAGTGGAAGTCGGTCTACGTCGATTACTCCGACAAACTGCAGAAGGCGCAGATCGACCGGGAAGACTAAGCGCTCGTTGGCGCGCACCTTCGTTGCAGCGCGCGCACTATTTATCATCCTGTCTCTAACGACGTTGTACTCTGTCAAGCGAATTTTGCCCACACTCCGGCGTGGACGCCGAAAGCAGCGCCATTTCGCTCTCGTAGAACGTTTTTGATGTCCAGACCAAGCTCGTCACTCGATTCAATCTTGCAGCGGGACCTCAGGTCCCACCATCCATCTCTTCGGTACTTGCGCCCACGATTATTCACTTCGATCTCCCTGACGCTTCAGGGAGGCAGGCTGCCCACTCAAGCGCTCGGCTCCGTTACTCGCCGGCCACAGAATGACTCGGGCTCACCTGCATGACGGCCTGATAGAGTTGCGCGTACGTCCAGTCTTCGCGCAACATCAGGTACAACCGCGTGGCCAATTTTCTGGCCACGGCCACCTTGGCGAGGCTGCGATTCTTGCGCACCGCCAGGCGGCGATAGAAGCGTTTCAGTTGCGGATCGTAACGCGCCGCCGTCTGTCCCGCTTCCACCAGCAAAAAGCGCAGAAACGAACTGCCCTGTTTGCTGATCCTGCCCAGCCGCTGTTTTCCGCCGCTGGAATCTTCGCTCGGAATCAGGCCAAAATAACTGCCCACTTGCTTGCCCGATTCGAATCGTTCCGCCGGCCCCAGGGTCAGCACCATGGCCAACGCCGTTACCGGTCCCACTCCTGGATGCGTCATCAGCCGCACCGCCTCCGGCCGCTGCCGCGCTTCTTCCCAGACTCGCCGGTCCAGCTCGACGATTTCCGCTTCCAGCCCGTCCAGCGCTTCCAGCAACCGCTTGCGCCGCTCGGCCGCGTAGGGCAGTAAGGGCAACTGCTCCAACTCCGCGCGCCCTGCCTTGCTCCACAGCTTGCGTTTTTTCTGCACCCCGTGACTCAGCGCCATGGCCTGCAGTTGATTCTTCGTACGGGTCCGCGCTTGCACCTGCTTGTGGCGATGCACCAGCAACTGCCGCACGTCCCGCACCTGCAGACTCGGCACCCAGATCTGCGGAAACCGGTCCTGCCGCAACAACTCCAGCAGATGCTCCGCGTCCCGCCGGTCGGTCTTCTGCTTGCGCACTACGCTGGCCCGGATCTTGGCGGCATCGCCGAACCACAACTCGAAGCCCAGTTCCGCCAGCAGCCGCTCGAACCACGGATAGTGCCCGCACGCCTCCATCCCCACCCGCACTTCCTGGCCCGCCAGCGACCGGTAAAACTGCTCCGCTTCGGTGCGGTGCTGTAACCGCTTTTCTTGAATCTCTCCCGTTCGATTGTCAAAGATCGCGACCTGCTGAAACCCAGGATGGAAATCGCATCCTATAATCAACATGACGTTGGCTCCTCTCACGAGCCTTGGTCTTTGTCCATCGCATACCAATCTACTCGCGACGGGCCAACGTCGTTATGCAATCAAGCGGAGCAGCCTCTTCGCGCGAAGCGCGAAGAGGCCGCGGAGTCGAAGGACCTCGAGCTCGCGTGCGGCGCCACCGCCTCGGCAAGGCATCCTCACGATGCTTTTCGAGCAGGGCGAGCGAGATCCAAGAGAGAATTTTCGTGTGGCTCGAATGCGTTCGGTGCGGTAGGGGTCCTTCGACTCCGTGATCGGCACGCATCCGCGCGCCGCCCACTCCGCTCAGGATGACAATCCGCAGGATTTCTCTGCGTCCTCCGCGTCCTCTGCGGTTAGAATTTGATTTATGCCCGTGACCCAGACCCGCGAGATCGCTGCTGCCTCCCGCCTTCATAACGTCCGCTATGCCATCCGCGACCTCGCGTGTGTGGCCGACGAAGTCATTAAACAAGGAAACAGAGTTCTCCCGCTGAACGTCGGCGACCCGCTCAGCTTCGACTTCCAGACGCCGCCGCACATCATTGAAGCCGTGCACAAAGCCATGCGCGACGGCAAGAATGGATATGCGCCCTCCGACGGCATCCCCGAGGCGCTGGAGGCGATTCGCAGCGAAGCAGTGCGCAAGGGCATCACCACGGTGCGTGACGTGTTCGTCACCTCGGGCGTGAGCGAGACCGTCGATCTTTGCCTCTCGGCGCTGGTCAATCCCAACGAGGATCTTCTGACTCCGAGCCCCGACTATCCGCTCTACTCGGCCGTTCTGTGCAAGTTGGGGATTCGGCTGAACGCTTACGATTTGAACGAAGAGGACGCCTGGCAGCCAGAATTGGCCGACATCGAACGCAAAATCACGCCGCACACGCGCGGCATCGTGCTGATCAATCCCAACAATCCGACGGGATCATTGTGCACGCGGCAGATGCTCGAGCAGATTGCAGAACTGGCGCGCCGGCACAATCTGATCGTTTTCGCCGACGAGATTTACGACAAGCTGATTCTGGAAGATACCCCCCATCTCGCCTTTGCCGCAGTCGCGCCCGACGTTCCCTGCGTGACTTTCGGAGGCATGTCGAAGAACTACCTGGTCCCCGGATGGCGGATCGGATGGGGCATCGTCTCCGGCGACGCCGCCGCGGTGAAGACCTACTGCGAAGGCGTGCACCGGCTGCTGCGCGCGCGCCTGTGCGCCAACCATCCGGAGCAGTACGCGATCAAGCCCGCGCTCGAAGGTCCGCAGGATCATCTCATCGAAGTGCGCCGGAAACTGCGCTCGCGCCGCGATCTCACACAGAAGTGGTGCGAGTCGACGCCGCGTGTCAGTTGCGTCGCCCCGCGCGGAGCTTTTTATGCTTACCCCAAAATCGACATACCCGAGAGCGACGAAGTCTTCGTGAAGGAGTTGATCCGCCAGAAGCACGTCATGGTCGTGCACGGCTCCGGCTTCGGCCAGAAGCCCGGCACGCAACATTTCCGCATCGTCTTCCTGCCGGATGAACCGACGCTCACCAAGGCATACGCGGGGATTGCGGATTTCATCCGCGAGCGCTACGGAAACGGGTAACAAGGTCTAGCTGGAGATCCTTCGCTCCGCCTGAAGAGCGGCTCCGCTCAGGACGACGCCATATGACCATGGTATAATGACCATGATCATCAGGAGATTCCAGTCATGAAAACCATGCCAGCGGGAGCGTTCAAAGTCCATTGTCTGGCAGTCATGGACGAGGTTCAGTCCAAACGCGAGTCGGTCATTATTACCAAGCGCGGCAAGCCGGTGGCGAAACTCGTCCCGATCGAAACAGAAAAAGACGAAATCTTCGGCTTCCTGAAAGGGAAAGGGAAGATCCTGGGCGATGTCGTATCTCCCGTACTGAGTCCTGAGGAGTGGGGCGACCTCTATTGATCCTTGTGGACACTCACATAGTTCTCTGGCTGGCGTTCGATGAAATACGGATCTCAAAGAAAGCCAAAGCCGCGATTGATCGGGCCCGCCAGAGCGAGAGAGGATTGGCAATCTCTGACTTCACCCTGTTGGAATTGACCATGGCTTTCCAAAGGAAGCGTTTTGGGATTGATATCAGCCTGGAATCCTTCCTCTACGAGGTGGAGCAGAAGTTCGTGGTGCTGCCGATTACCAGGGCCGTTTGCGTACAGACACTGGCCTTTCCTCCTGACTACCCGAAAGACCCGGCCGACAGAATCATCGGTGCCACTGCTGTCGTGCAAGGACTCACGCTCGTAACTGCCGACCAGGCGATCCGCGAATCGGGAGCTGTGCCGACCATCTGGTAAGCTTTCGCCGCGCCGGTGACATTAGTGACCTTCCTCTTTCCCCGCCAAATCTGCTTAAATCAAACGTGGTCTAGCCCGGCGGGCGCGGTGTCCCAGCGATCGTGATCGATATTCATTCCCACATTCTTCCCGAAGTCGACGATGGTCCTAAGACATGGGAAACGTGCGTGGCCATGTGCCGCATGGCGGCCGACGACGGCATCACGCACATGGTGGCCACGCCCCATGCCAATGATCGCTATCATTACGACCGCGAATATCTGGAGCAACTCGTCGTACATCTGCAGGAACTTGTCGGGGATTCGCTCCGGATCATGCTGGGATGCGATTTCCATCTTTCCTACGAGAACGTGCAGGACGCGCTGGCCCATCCCACTCGCTATGTTATCGGGGGCACGCGTTACCTGCTGGTGGAATTCAGCAACTTCAGCATCCCGCAGCAGATCACAGATTCTTTCGCCAAGCTGGCGGATCACGGAATCACGGTGATCGTCACCCATCCCGAGCGCAATCCGATCCTTCGCGAAAATCCGCAGCGCATCAGCGAGTGGGCCGAACAGGGTTGCGTGGTGCAGGTAACGGGCTCGTCCCTGACCGGATTCTGGGGCGAACGCAGCCGCCGCGCTGCGCAGTGGCTGCTCGAACATCAGTCCGTGCATGTGTTGGCGACCGACGCCCACGACACGCTCAAGCGTGTTCCGATCCTTTCCACCGCACGCGAAGCCGCAGGCGAAATTTGCGGAGAGGAAGTCGCAGACGCCTTGGTGGAAGCGAATCCCCGCGCCGTTATCGACAATCTGCCTCTGCCCTATTTTCCCCGACCGTTGTTGGTAAAGAACGGCAAGTAACGATTAGCGAAGAACGCCTGCCGCATGGATGCATGGGACCAAGTGCCGTCCTTCGGACTCGATCGGGGTGTGCGCTCACGCCCTCCCGGCACTTACGTGCCGGGCTAATGAAAGGTCCAGACCGGGGACATAGTTGACAAAAAGAACCGGGGACATGGTTGACAGTTTGGTCCGCAAAGCGCGCAACGTCAGCGGTTGCTAACAAGAAAGAGTTCAGGAGCTACCGCGTCTGTGAACACTGCTCGCTTCACTCGCACGGGCGGACGAATGCGTCCGCCCCTACATAAACGTCTAGCGGGGCCAGAGCCAGCCGAAGGTTCCGGCGGTTAGGAGGGCGTAGACCAGTCCATCGATTACTTCCTTGATGGTGAATCCCCACGTCTGTCCTTTCCAGATGCCGTTGCTGATCGTTCCCAGGCCGTAGCCGAGGAAGGCTGCGGTTCCTACCACGCGAAAAACTGCCAGATAATACGTGCCGCGGGGAACGGTGTGCGCGGTCAGGTACGCCACGAAGAACGAGATCAGCAGGCAGTAAGCGAACCATAAGCCCAGGAACTTGGGCATGGCCGGTGGTCCGACCGGGAAAACTGTCATCATTCCGACGGGCCCTTGATTGTACTTTTCGATCGAGGCGGGGGACTTCATGTCCTGGTGAGTGCAATAAGGAAAAACATAGAGTCCGCGCTTCAAACCCGCACTGCGAAGGGCGGTAAGGACTTTCTCTTCCTCGGGCAGCTTCTCGTAGTCGCCCTTGTGATAGGGCAGCAGCATGTGCATGATCGAGCTGGCGATGAAGACAATCACGGAGGAAAGTACGATCGGCAGCCAGAGAGCGGAGAGTGGGACCATGGACGCCTCCTGCGACGAAAAAGCTGGTTTCGGTTGACTCCGGGAGGGTATTCTTCGCGGTGCAAACGGTCAAGAGGCTTGCGTTCTTAGAAGTATCGGAAATACGTGACTCAGAAGCCGCACTCAACTCCGGTTGCATCTAAAGAGGATCATGACAGCTGAAGGAAATCCAGCACGCATGCAAGTAATTCACTCCGAGGACCACGCCGACGCTCAACTGAACCATTGGCTGGGAGAACTGGTGTCGCGCAAGGGCAGCGATCTGCTGCTAGTTGCGGAGGCTCCGGCGGCGATTCGCGTAGAGGGCTCGTTGTGGGCGATTCAGGAAGGAACATTGAGCGGGGACGAGATCGAGGCGATGGTGCTCCCTGCCCTGGCGGTGCACGCGCGCCACGCCTATCAGCAGCAAGGCATTGCCGATTCGTCGTATCGAGTAGAAGGTCTGGGACGGTTTCGCATCAACCTGCACCGGGAGCGGGGACGCGCCGCGGCGACGGTGCGGGCGCTGCCCTCGAAGATTCCGGCGCTCGAGGAATTGCGACTGCCGGCCGGAGTGGCAGCATTGGCGCGCCTGCAGCGCGGGCTGGTGATCATCGGCGGAGCGACGGGATCGGGGAAGACCACGACGCTGGCTGCGCTGGTCAATGAGATCAATCAGCGCGACGCGCGGCATATTGTGACCATCGAAGATCCCATCGAGTATGAACACACGCACAACCGTAGCGTCGTGGAGCAAGTCGAGATCGGGATTGATGCGCCCGACTTCCCGACCGCATTGCGGGCGGCGCTGCGGCAGGCGCCGGACGTGATCGTGGTCGGCGAGATGCGCGATCCGGAAACGGCGCGGATTGCCTTGTCGGCCGCGGAGACGGGACACCTTGTGTTTACGACTCTGCATACCACCGATGCAGCTTCGACAGTGTCGCGCATTGCGGATTCCTTTCCGCAGGAGCGGCAGCATTCGGTGCGGGCCGAGATGGCGATGGCGCTAGCAGCAATGCTGACGCAGACGCTGATTCCGCGACGGAATGGAGGGCGCGTGCCCGCGGCCGAGTTGCTGATGGTGAGCTACGGAGCGCGACAGCATATCCGCAAGAATGCGCTGCAGCATTTGCATCAGGAGATCACGATTACTCGGAAGCAGGGGTCGTTCACCATGGAGGAATCACTGGCGCAGTTGGTGTTCCAGCAGGATCTGACGCGCGAGGATGCGATGACGCGGGCGATCCATCCTGACGATCTGGATACGTTACTGAAGACCAAGGGATTCTAGATGGGTTGAGTCGGGTCGGATCAAAACCCAAATCAAAATCGAAATCAGAAATCCAAAGTCAAAATCCCGACCCTCTCGCACACTACGCGAGAAGGGTGGGGCACTCCTTCCATCTCCGATGTAATCAGCTGTGCTCTGTGCCGAGTGCTGAAGATGAAATGGATTAAGACATTCGTCGCCGTATGCGCCATGTTCTTACGCCCCTCCCGGGCTGGCGGTGCAGATGGACTTCCCGCCCACGGCTTGCGCCGTGGGCTGCATTCTTGCGCCGCTTCGCGGCTCTGTTTCGCATCCTACAGGTAAGCGCCGTGTGCATGTCTCGCCGCCCATTCGTCCATTTCTTTACGCCCAGTAGGTCCGATCCAGGCTGCGGTATTGAATGGCTTCGGCGATGTGCTTCGGCTCGAGGTTGGGGGCATCTTCCAGATCGGCAATCGTGCGGGCAACCTTCAGGATACGATCATGCGCGCGGGCACTGAGTCCTTGCTGCGTCATGGCGCGTTCAAGCAGGCGCTCGCAATCGGCGGAGAGTTCGCAGAAAGCGCGGATGTGGCGGGAGTGCATTTGGGCGTTGCAGTAGAGTTTCTCGCGGGAAGTGGCGAAGCGTGCTAATTGCTTCTGACGGGCTCGCATGACGCGCTCGCGAATTTTGGCGGAGCTTTCCGGTTCGTTCGTCGAGCGCATTTCCTTGTAGTTCACGGCTGGCACGTCGATGTGGATGTCAATGCGGTCCATAAGCGGGCCGGAGATTTTCGAGATATAGCGCTGGATCATGGGCGAGGTGCACTGACATTCCCGGCTGCGGTCATTGTGAAATCCGCAAGGGCAAGGATTCATGGCGGCGGCCAGCATGAAACGCGCAGGGAAAGTCAGCGACATGGATGCGCGCGCAATGCTCACCGTTCCATCTTCCAGCGGCTGGCGCAGAACTTCGAGGACATTGCGGGGAAACTCGGGAAGCTCGTCCAGAAAGAGCAGCCCGTTGTGGGCGAGAGAAACTTCGCCTGGGCGAGGAATGACGCCGCCGCCGATCAGTCCGGCATCCGAGATCGTGTGGTGCGGAGCGCGGTAGGGGCGTGTTCCCACCAAGCCTGAGCCTTGATCGAGAACTCCGGCGACGCTGTGAATCTTCGTGGTCTCCAGCGCCTCCTCGAAAGTGAATGGAGGAAGAATGGTGGGCATGCGCTTGGCCAGCATGGTCTTGCCCGAGCCCGGAGGTCCGATCATGAGAATGTTGTGGCCTCCCGCACAGGCGATCTCGATGGCGCGCTTGGCAGTCTGCTGTCCACGGACGTCTTTGAAATCCACGAAAAATTGCTGGGACTCGCGCAGAAGGGAGTCGGCGTCGGCTTTCATGGGAAGGATGCCGTTGCCGGAGTTCACAAAGTGGATCACGTCGAGAAGAGAGCGGACCGGATAGACATCGACTCCGCCCACCATGGCGGCTTCTTTGGCGTTGGCTTCGGGGACGACCAGGCGGGATATTTTTCGTCCGCGGGCTTCGATGGCGATGGGCAATGCTCCGCGAACGCTGCGCACGCCCCCGTCCAGAGAAAGCTCGCCGACGAACAGGCAGTCGGAAATTTCTTTTTTCGTGAGACCGCCATAGGCCCCAACAATGCCCAGAGCCATCGGCAGGTCGAATCCCGAACCTTCCTTCTTAATGTCCGCCGGGGCCAGATTGATGGTGATCTGGGTGGGCGGAATATCGTAGCCGCAATTCTTCAGAGCGGCGCGAACCCGATCGCGGCTCTCGCGGACGGCAGCATCGGGCAGGCCTACGGTATGGAAATGGTCCTGGTCGCACTTGATGCCCGAGCAGTCGACTTCCACCTGGATGATGTTGGCATCGATGCCGTAAACCGCGGCGCTGAGCGTCTTATAAAGCATGGGCGACTGACGGAAGATCCCGCTTTCTTCCAATGACGCAGGCAGAACGGTGATCGGGCACACGGAGACCCGAGAGTCGTCCCGTACGTCCTTTTGTGCCAGGCACCCACGTTACGGCTTGGAAGAGGGACAAGGCTGTGACGGATGTCACCACGAGCTGTGGAAATCGCCGCTGCGCGCGGCTCGAAATGGGGCCTCCCCGAGCCTACCCGAGCGTGCAACAGCTCTATACGAACCAAAGTGTCTAACAATCCGGTTGTTTGCCGGATGGCGAAGAAGATAGGATGACATTTTGGTAAACTTAGCCCTTTTCCATGAGCCCAAATCGTAACGATGCGGCGCGGAACCCTCGTCCCCAGGGAACTCTTGAACAAGAGGAGTCCCAGCTGTGGCGATGGGTGTTGGGATTTATGCTGCTTCTCGCGGTCGCCTTGACCGCTCTGATGTGGGAGCGGCTGGAGACAATTCCCTACCAACTGCGCGCCATTCCCATCGGAGTGCTGGTGCTGTCGGTACTGTTTGCCGTTTATGCGGCGGGCCGGCGGCGCGAAGTCACCGAACTCAAGGGCGTCCTGCGCGGGCTGCAGGAGCATGTGGGCGCCGCTCCTTCGGAAGAGCAACTGGATCAGCTCAGCCAGGTCATCATGCGCTCCCAGCGCAACTTCAAGGAACTGATCGACTCCTTCGACGATCCGGCATGCGCGGTTTCCCTGGATGGCACGCTGCGAACGGTGAACCGCCGCGTCACCGAACTGACCAGCTTGAAATACACCGATCTTGTAGGACAGAAGCTTTTCGATCTGATTGACGAACCGACCCGCGAAGATGCGGAGCGCAGCTTCGCCCGTTTTCTGGAAAAGAAGCACTGGGCCGGAACGATCCGCCTGCGCCTGAAAAACACCACGCGGCCGCTTTATTTTGATTGTGTGGTGAACAGCATCGTCAAGGGAGACGAGGTCGTCGGAGCCAGCATCCTGGGGCGCGATGTAACCGAGCAACGCGAGAAGGAGTTGCGCTTCACCGAACTGTTTGAGACGTTGCAGGAAGGGGTGTACTTCAGCACGCCGGAGGGGCAACTGCTGGATGCGAATCCGGCGCTGGTCAGCATGCTGGGTTATCAGGAGAAGCGCGAACTGCTGGCCGTGGAACCTGCGGCGTTGAATTTCGATCCCGGGCAGCCGGTGCTGGGGCGCGCGGCGGATGATCGCGGGGGCGTGCGCACGCGCGAGATTCGACTGCGCCGCAAAGACGGCAAGGCCGCCGTTTTTCTCGATTCATCGCGTGCCGTGTGGGATACCTCAGGCAACGTGATTCGCTATCAGGGTACGCTGGTCGACATCACGGAAAAAAGGGATATGGAGTGGCAACTGGCGCAGCAGGAAGAATTCCGGCGCCGGCTGCTGGAGAGTTTCCCGGATTTGATCCTGGTGGTCGATCTCGAAGAGCGCTATACATTCGTCAGTTCGCGGTCGCGCGATCTGCTGGGCTACGCTCCGCAGGACATGCTACGGAAAAAGATTACTGACGTAGAGGATCATTCGCCGGAACTGGCTGCGCTGTATCACGATGTGGTTTCGGGGCAGCAGATATTTGGCTCGGCGGAATATGGGGCGCGCCACCGCGACGGCAACTGGAGAACGATGCGCGCTTCTGCCAGCCAGCTGGCGGATGGGGAAGGAAAAATCACCGGCGTGATTATCTCCGTCCGCGACATCACGCTCGAACGCAAGCTGGAGCAACAGGTAGTGCAGAGCGAACGGTTGGCAGCGATGGGAGCGATGATCGGCGGCGTTGCCCACGAACTGAATAACCCTCTGACCGCCATCCTCGGCGTCAGCGAATTGCTGCAGGATATCGAGACCAATGACACGGCACGCAAGCAACTCGGCATGCTGCAACAGCAAGCCCGGCGCGCGGCAGAGATTGTGCAGAACCTGACCTATTTCGCGCGCCCTCCGGCGCCGGGCAAGAGCCGCATCAATCTGGCGGAGGTTGTGGAGCGTACCCTAAACCTGCATGCCTACTCGCTGCGCAAGAACAACATCACGGTCGACTTCCTGAAAGAGAGCGGCGTGCCGTACGCGCTGGGAGATCCGCACCAGTTGATGCAGGTGTTCCTGAATCTGATCTTGAACGCGGAGCAGGCTATCCGCGAGGGGCGCGACAAAGGCACCCTGCGAATCCGGCTAGGCAAGGGCGAGAATTCGGTTTGGGTCAGCTTTCACGACGACGGGCCCGGCATTCCCAAGGAAAATCTGACAAGCATCTTCGATCCGTTCTACACCACGAAACGTCCGGGACGCGGAACTGGGCTGGGGCTCAGCATCTGCAAGTCGGTGCTCAAGGAACACAATGGCAGCGTAGAGGCGGCGAACGCGCCGGATGGCGGAGCGATGTTTACGGTGACGCTGCCGGTGGCGAAAGCGAACTGAGCGCGCGCCTGTAGAACTCGGATTTCGAAAAACTTTCCTTCCGGTAACGCGCTACTTTCGCTGGCGCGGCGCTTCGCACCTGCTTGGACGGACGAATGCGGCCGTCACCACATGAGTTTTCTTAGCGCTCGACGGCCATCGCTACCGCATTGCCTCCGCCGAGACACAAGGCGGCGATTCCCCGCTTTACGTCGCGGCGGATCATTTCGTAGATCAGCGTGACCAGGACGCGGGCGCCGCTGGCGCCGATGGGATGGCCGATCGCGACTGCGCCGCCATTCACATTCACTTTTTCGGGATTCAACTTCAGCTCGCGCATCACTCCCAGCGCCTGTACCGAGAACGCCTCGTTCAGTTCGTAGAGGTCGACGTCTTCATTCTTCCACCCAGTCTTTTGCCAGATCTGCTGCACCGCCCCCACGGGCGCCATCATGACCCATTTGGGTTCGACGCCGCTGGTCGCTTGGGCGATGATGCGAACCATGGGCTTGGCGCCCAATTCTTTGGCGCGCTCCGCGCTGGTCACCACTAAGGCCGCGGCGCCGTCATTGACTCCGGGAGCATTGCCGGCAGTGACAGTGCCATCTTTCTTGAAGGCAGGCTTCAGAGCGCGCAGGATTTCGATGGTCGTGTCTTCGCGCGGACCTTCGTCCTTATCGAAGATCGTAGGAGGCGCGCCTTTCTTCTTCGCCGGAATCTCGACGGGAACGATTTGCGATTTGAAGCGGCACTCTTTCATCGCGGCGAGAGCTTTGCGGTGAGAGTTCACGGCGAACTCGTCCTGCTCTTCGCGGGTGATGCCATATTTCTCGGCGACGTTCTCGCCGGTGATGCCCATGTGGTAGTCGTTGTAGATATCCCAGAGTCCGTCATGCACCATGGAATCGATGATCTGCGCGTTGCCCAGGCGGTATCCTTTGCGCGCTTGCGGGAGGAGATAGGGAGCGTTGGTCATCGATTCCATTCCGCCGGCGACGACGATAGAACTGTTTCCGGTCTGCACCGCTTGCGCGGCGAGGGCGACAGATTTCAATCCGGAGCCGCACACTTTGTTTATTGTCATGGCACCTGTCGCGGGAGAGAGTCCGCCGAAGATTGCAGCCTGGCGCGCGGGATTTTGTCCGAGTCCCGCGGAGACGACGTTGCCCATGATGCACTCGTCGACCTGCGCCGGATCGATGCCGGCACGCTTCACCGCCTCGCGCACGACCAGGGCGCCCAGTTGCGGCGCGGTGAAATCGGAAAGACTCCCCTGAAATTTTCCCACTGGAGTGCGACAGCCGGAAATGATGACAACATCGTCGAAAGAGGCCATGAATCAAGCTCCCGCGAAGGTTTCGCTCGCTTCATTATAGATCTTGGGAGGACGAATAGTTCCTTATCGCGCGGCGACGTGCGGCCGACGACCGGCAGGCGATGTGTGATGAAGAAATCGATTCGACGATTTGCCGAAATGAGATCGGCAGGTCGAACAATCAAAATTCCGACGGCAGAGACGCGCCCGCGGAAAAAATCTGGTTGACTTTTGCCATGAAAATTCTTTCGTCGTGACTTTGGTGTCACAACTTACGCCAATTAATGCGCATTTTTTTCTTGACTTCATTTTTCATTAACTCTATACATCAACTAGTTGCAGTAAAACACCGCTGCACATTTTCCATGAAGAATGGAAGGGAGAATAGAAACAATGGCAACCAAGAAAAAGGCAAAGAAGAAAAAGAAACACTAAGTAGTTTCCGTAACGAAGGCAAAAGGGGACGCAAAATGCGTCCCCTAAGTTTTTTGGTGTCGAGGTTTCAAAGTTTCAGGGTTTCAAGTTTCAAGATCACCGAATCCCGTCAGTTGGGCTTCTCCGCGCTGACTTCCACGCGCCGCGGGATGCGCTTCTCCTGCTCGGGACACAGGCTTCGGTAGGCGCAAAAACTGCAGTGAATGCCGGTGTGTGCCTCGAAAATATTATTGGCAATTCCCGCCGCGGCTTTCTTCACGCGCTCCTCCGCGACTTGCAACTCCGATTCAGTACGAGAGGTAATGACCGGCACATTCTCTTCCAGATTGTGAAAGACCAGCGCGCTTACCTTGTATCCCCATTTTTGGTGGGCGGCGATGGCGTACAACGAAAGTTGCAGACTCTCGTCGGCATCTTCCTGATCGCGAGCCTTGCCGGTCTTGTAATCGATGATGGCGACGGTGCCATCGGAACGGCGGTCGATGCGGTCGATGCGTCCGACGACAGATGTATCGCCCACCCGAATCTCGAACGACTCCTCCGTATGCAGCACGTCAGACGCAGGAATCGAGGAAGCGACGGCAAGGAAGTCGCGCAGCTGTGCGATCCCTTGCCGTTCATAGAGTTCGTGCTGGTAGGCTTCCTGAATTTTGGCGGCGGCAAGGTCCTGACGAAATAAATCGATCAACTCGTCATTCGTCCTGGGGCGCCCGAGCCGAATGGAATCGACATAGGTTTTGAGCACGCGATGGATCGCGGCGCCATACTGCATAGCGGCCGCGGGCTTGGCGGGAAGGCGCCAGTCGCGCTCCAGTTTGAAACGCAATCCGCAACGCTCGTAATTGTCGACTGCGGACGCGCTCAGCCGTCGATGTAAACCCTCGAGCACGGGGAATTCGAGCCATAACGTCGTTTGCGACTCGGCGGGATAAAGCGGAGACGCCGCGGCGTGAATATCGAGCGTGGCTTGCGCGCCCCTTGCCGGAATCGCCCGAAACCAGCCAGCCAGAGTGCGATCAGTCATCAGTTCGCGAACGTAGCCGGGAGGAGATTTATCGATTTTGCCGATGCCCTCGCGTGCGTAGATATGCAATGAGTCGCGGGCCCGCGTCATGGCGACGTAGAAAAGGCGGCGCTCTTCCTGGCCGTGAAGAGCTTTATCGTCGGCCTCGGTCAGAGAATCGGCTTGGCGCAGTTCGCGGGGAAACGCGACCAGCGTCTCCTTGTAGGAGCTGGGGAAGGAGTTCGAGTTGGCGCGGAGGATGAAAACCTGAGGGAATTCCAGGCCTTTGGCCCCGTGCACGGTCATGAGGCGGACCGCGTTTTCGTTCTCGTCGGACTGCAGCGGAATCACGCCTCCAGCCTCGCGGAAGTATTCGAGATAGTCGACCAGTTCTTCCAGTTCAGTGGTCTGGTTGATCTGCTTGGTCTCCCACTGGTCCACGAACTTGAGAACGGCTTGCAGAACAGGCGAACTGCGGTCGAGCGCGAACTCGTTGACGATGATGTCGAGGGCAGCGCGGGCTTTAGCCTCGCGGCGGCGAATCTCTTCGCGCGACCGCTGAACCGCGGCCAGAATCGCCTCACCGCCTGCGACGCGATCGAGGGCATGAAAGAGTGGAACCACTTGCTCTTCGCGATTATCGTGCGCGATCGCCCGCATCACCTGGCGCAACTGCTCGGCATCCACGTTGAAACATGGCAGAGCTGCTACACGGAACAAGCTCACGTCGTCGCCGGTTGAGGCCACCGCCTGCAGGCAAGCAAACAGGTCGCGGGCTTCGGGAGTGTCGGAGATATCCATGCTCTCGATGACGAAGGGGATGTCGGCTTCGGCCAGCGCCTGGACGACATCATCGCGATGCGTGTGGGAGCGGTACAGTATGCCGAAGTCCGGCCATTTGCATTTGGACTTCTTCTGCGAGTCGCGAATGAGGCTGACGAGATCGGCGCCATCGGAATCCTTGCTGGCAAGAATGAAGGCGGTGACGGGCGCACTGGGAAACTGCTGGCCTGCTTTCGCGGCTTCCTCTTCGCGCGCCGATTGCAAGGGAGTGCGGCGATAGGCATGGGCTGCGTCTGCCTGCTGCGTGAGAGCCGGCGGATTCTTGTCGATCACGGCGAACGCGATGCGCAGGATCGGGGTGGTGGACCGTCGATTCTTCTCCAGCACGACCACCTTCGTATCGCTGAAATGGTGGCGGAACAGTTCAAAGGCCGCGCTGGAGGCTCCGCGAAAGCGGTAGATTCCCTGGTCCGGATCGCCGACGGCCAGTATGTTTCCTGACGGACCGGCCAACCGGGCGAGAATTTTGATCTGTGCAAAATTGGCGTCCTGAAACTCATCGGCGAGGATGAAGCGGGCACGAGCGCGGGCCGCGGACAAAACGCTCGCATCGCTTTGGAGCAATGCGTGGGCGCGCGTGATCATGTGGCTGAAGCTTCCGAGATTCTCTTCCTGCAGCCAGCGCTCCATGGTGGAAAAGACGCGAGCGATCTCCCGGCACCGGCCTATGACTTCCGCATCTTCAAGAACATTTTTGGATTTCGCGACCCGCGGAATGGACACCTCGCCGCGCTCCAACTGCTCGACGTAGTGGGCGTATCTTTCCGGGCTCACCAGTTCGTCGTGGCAGCGCGTGACAAACTTCAGAAGATCGCTAAGGAACTGGCCGATATTGGCGGCGCGAATGAAGTGCTCCAGGCGAAGCTCACGAATGCGGCGGCGCAGGTAGATCCAAAGATCCTGTTCGTCGAGAACTCCAAACCCTTTATGCGCGTCTTTGAGCAGGTTGAAGCAATAGTCATGGAACGTAGTGGCCTGGACCACTTTTCCCTGGAGCAGTTTGCGGACGCGATCGCGCATTTCGAAGGCGGCATTGCGCGTGTAGGTGAGAGCAAGAATCTCTTCGGGCTGCGCATGGCCCTCGCGAACCAGGCGCTCGATCCGGTGAGTAATGACCGAAGTCTTGCCTGTACCGGCGCCGGCGATCACCAGCATGGGGCCGCTAACGTGATCGATAGCCTCGCGTTGACGATCGTCGGGGATGAATGGGACGGGACGAGAAGTCGACTTCGACGGCGGCATTGAGGGTCAGCATACCACCTGGGGGATGAGGAAGATTGTGCAGAAAGTGTCCGGGAGCGAGGGACTGCAGGCTGTGGCGGCGAGACGCCGCCACGACAGCCGCCGGGACGGCGTGCGCTACGTTGCTCTAGTTGTTCAGCAGGGAGATGGCTAGTGCGGTTGCGGCTATGGCGGCGGTTTCCGCGCGGAGGATGGTTGGGCCTAGCGAGGCTGAGGTCCAGCCTTCTCTGGCAAAAAGCGACAGTTCATCTTCCATCCAGCCGCCTTCTGGTCCGATAGCGAGAGCCGCATCGACGTTCTCGCTGCTGGCGAAGAGATCTCGCAGTCGAGTGTGCTGCTCCGATTCGGACAGAACGATCCGCAGTTGGCCCGGAACGCGAAGGGCTTGCTGAAATTTCATTGGATCGAAAATTTCGGGAGGAGCGGTCCGGCGGGACTGTTCCGCAGATTGCACCGCTATGCGCCGCCAGCGCTCGACGCGTTTGGAGGATGCCGAGGCGAGGTGGGCATCGGTGCGGCGTGCGATGACCGGGATAATCTTCTTCACGCCAAGTTCGGTACATTTCTCGATGGCCCACTCGAAGCGATCGAATTTTAAAATCGATAACAGCAGAGTGAGATCGGCCAGTGCAGCTGCCGGCGTTTCTTCCCCGAGTTCGAACTCGACGCGATCTTCGGCGATGCGGACGATCCGGCCGCGACGAACTGCTGCATCGGCGACGATGTCGAATTCTTGCCCTACGCGGGCACGCAGAACGCGCACGAGATGATCCGCATGATGGCCGATGAGGGCGGCGCGATTTCCGGAGACTTCATCGGCGATCCATCTTCGGCGGGTCATCTTCGGCGGGTCATCTTCGGCGGGTCATCTTCGGCGCGTCATCGGCGGTGGGTCATACGCGTGCTGGGTACTGAGTCGTGAGTACCGAGCAAAAACACATGATTACTGGAACATATCTTTCATTTTCCCGAGCAGAGAGCGCATGAGCGGTTGGTTGTCGATTTTCGAGAGCGCATCAAGTTCCTGCAGCAATTCTTTTTGGCGCTTGTTCAGCCGGGTCGGCACCTGCACGCGAACTTCGACGTAAAGATCTCCCTTGCCATGGCCGTTGAGAACAGGAATGCCCTTGTTACGAATGCGGAATACGGTGCCGGGCTGCGTGCCATCGGGGATCTTGAGCGCGTGTTCGCCCTCCATGGTGGGCACGCGAATTTCCGCGCCCATGGCGGCTTGCGCCACCGAGATGGGAACCACGCAATGCAGATCATTGCCTTCGCGCGCGAAGAAGGCATGCTCTTTGACATGAAGGACGACGTATAGATCTCCAGCCGGACCGCCGAACGGGCCGACTTCTCCTCCTCCCGCGAAGCGGATACGGGTTCCATCTTCCACACCGGCCGGAACTTTGGCGTCTACCGTTCGCTGGCGCAGAATGCGGCCTTCGCCCTTGCATTTCGGGCAGGGATCGGTAATGACGCTGCCGGAACCCTGGCAGGTGGGACAAGTGCGCGCAATGCTGAAGAATCCCTGCTGGTAACGAACCTGGCCGCGACCGTTGCACGAGCGGCAGGTGGTCGGCCCTTTGCCGGGGGCGGCACCGGACCCATGGCAGTCTTCGCAAGCTTCGTGGCGGCGAACCGTCACTTGAGACTGAGTGCCGAAGAATGCTTCTTCGAACTCCAGCGTCAAATCTTCGCGCAGATCAGCGCCCCGCTGCACGCGGCTGCGACGCCGTCCGCCGCCTCCGAACATATCGCCGAATCCGAAAAACTCGCCGAAGATGTCGCTGAAATCCTGGAAGACCGTGGGATCGAAGCCCGCGCCTTGCGCCGCGCCGCCCAGCCCGGCATGGCCAAAACGGTCGTAAGCCGCGCGCTTATCGGAATCGGCGAGCACGGCGTAGGCCTCGCTGACTTCCTTGAATTTTTCTTCCGCGTCCGGATTGTTAGGATTGCGGTCCGGATGATACTGAAGCGCGAGTTTGCGGTAGGCGCTCTTGAGCTCAACCTCAGTCACCGTGCGGCTCACGCCCAGCACTTCGTAGTAATCGCGTTTTGCGTTAGTGGTCAAATCAACCTTTCGTCAGGCAAACAATTTCAACGGGAAGACGCAGGCCTACAGCTTTTCTGTCATTTATGCAGCCCTGAAAGGGCGCACACTTGCACGCCTGTGCAGGAGCTCGCGCCAATTCATTTCCCAGGATTCTTTGCGACTTTCACCATCGCGGGACGCAACAGACGGTCTTTAAACTTGTATCCGCGCTGCCATTCTTCGAGGACTTCGTGGTCGGCCGCATCGGAAGTCTCGACCATCTCGATCGCCTCATGCACATGCGGATCGAATGGTTCGCCCTTGGCGGTGATGGGGCGAACTCCCAGCTTCGCCAGCACGTCCTGCAATTGCTTGTAGATGAGTTCGACGCCAGTGCGGAAATCGGCAGGGTCGGACTTGGCCTGCAACGCGCGCTCGAAGCTGTCGATCACAGGGAGCAGCGACTTGATGGCATCGACCGTGGCAAAGTCGCGGAAGTCCTGCTGCTCTTTGACGGCGCGGCGGCGCGCGTTTTCGAATTCCGCCTGCGCGCGAGCCAGGCGGTCGAGTAAAGTGTCGCGCTCAGCTTTCAGCTTTTGCAACTCTGCGCTGGACGATTCGACGCTACCGGGCGAGGCTTCGGCGGTTGGCGCCGGAGGGTTCTCGTCGCCGTCGGCGGGAGGAAGTTCGCGCTCCAGGTCAAGCTCTTTCGTTTCTGATTTTCCGTTTGATTTCCCCATAACTGCGGTGTTACTCCGATTCATTCAGGATTTTATCGAACAGGCGCGCGATGTAAGAAACGGCCGTGATGGTGTGCTGATAGTCCATGCGCGTGGGCCCGATTACAGCCAGCGAGCCCATGACTTCGTTTCCGGCATGAGCCGGCGCGCCGATCAGCACGAAGTTCTGCATCGAGGGCAGCGCCTGATCGAGGCCGATGACCACGCGGACCGCCTCCTGCTTCACGTCGAGGTAAGCGCCGAGAAGCTGTACTACTTTTTCTTTTTCTTCAAGCGTCTTGAGCATCTCCTGCAGGCGCTCGCGATCCTGCTCACCCGCGACCAGGTTTGCCGCGCCTTCCACGAATACCACCTGCGAGCCTTGCTCGGCGGCGAGTGCGCCCTGCTTGTACAGCTGCTCGATCGAGTTCATCAGGCGATCGTATTCGCTGCGCTCTTTTTCGATGCGGCGCGAGAGCTCGGAGCGCATGGCCTCCATGGTCCAGCCACGGAAATTCTCGTTGATGTAGCGAGCGGCCAGGTCGAGATCGGACTGAGGCAGATCGAGGCGCAGCACACGGTCTCGCACCAGGCCGGAGCGGGTCACGAGCACGGCCAGAACTTTCTGATCGCCAAGGCGTGAGAAATACACATGCTCCAGTGCATTCTTCGGACCGCTGGTCGCAACCGTCACGCCCACGTTGCGCGAAATCAGCGAGAGCACGTGCGAGGTGCGCTCCATAAATTCCTGTACGTCGGTGATGCCGGCCAGCGAGTCGGAGATCATCGTCTCTTCCTGCGGCGCCAGGCGGGCAGTACCGGAGATCTGCTCGACGTAATAGCGGTACGCCTCCGTCGTAGGGACGCGGCCCGCCGAGGTGTGCGGCTGCTCGAGGAATCCGGCGTCGGATAGATCGGCCATCACGTTGCGAATGGAGGCCGGACTTAGGCCTTCGCGGTTGGAGCGCGCGAGCGTGCGCGATCCGACAGGCTCGCCGGTCGAGATGAACGTCTCGACAATGGCGGTCAGAATTTCGCGTTCGCGATTCCCGATATTAGGGTCAGCAGGCATGATGCCTTATGTCAGTTGTCTCAGTCCGAGCAGCCGGCGCCGAGGGAGAAACTGCGTCCAATTCATTTTACCTAACTATTTTAGATGCAGAAGGTTGGGTTTGGGAGCAAAGTTGGGAGGGGACTGCGGCTGCCAAAAGGCGTTAACCACAAAGGACACTAAGGTTCACGAAGGAAAACACGGCTGGTATTCTTCTACCTCATTCATGAAATCCAAACTTCATGTCGCCGTCATCGGGGCCGGGGCCTTCGGCGGATGGACGGCTCTGCATCTGCTTGAACGCGGGGCTCGCCTTACGCTGCTGGATGCCTGGGGCCCGGGCAATTCGCGGGCATCTTCGGGCGGGGAGACGCGTGTCATGCGGGGCACCTATGGTCCCAATCAGCCTCATACGGAGATGGCGGCGCGGGCACTCCAACTCTGGGCGAGATATGAGCGACGGTGGAAGCGGCAGTTTCTGCATCGCTCGGGCGTCCTGTGGATGGCGGCGGGGCGCGATGATGCGTTTGAGCGCGGGTCGGTCGAGATGCTGCGGGCGGCGAAGATCCGGTATCGGGAACTGCCGGCGGCGCGGATGAAGAAACGCTGGCCGCAGATCAACTTCGAGGGAATCGAGTGGGGCATCTTCGAGCCGGAGTGCGGATATTTGGATGCGCGGGCAAGCTGTGCTGTAGTGGTGGACACATTCGTGGCCGCCGGAGGACGCTATCGGCAGGTTGCGATAGTGCCAGACGGCCTGGAAGATGCGCCGCTGCGCAGTCTGGCGCTCTCCGACGGATCGCGGCTTAAGGCCGATGCCTTCGTCTTTGCTTGCGGACCGTGGCTGGGCAAGCTGTTTCCGCGAACGGTCGGCGATCTCGTGCGCGCCACCAAACAAGATGTGTTTTTCTTCGGCACGCCGGCCGGAGATTCGCGCTTCAGCGACGGCCAGATGCCGGTCTGGGCGGATCATCGCGGGCGGTTCCGCTACGGCATTCCCGGCGACGACCGGCGTGGTTTCAAGATTGCCGACGATACGCGCGGGCCGGATTTCGATCCGACTTCCAGCGAACGGGTCGTTAGTCCAGATACGCTGAAGAACATCCGCGAGTATGTCGGCTTTCGCTTCCCTGCCCTCAAGAATGCGCCTCTAGTTGAAACTCGCGTCTGCCAGTACGAACAAACGCCGGATAGTCACTTCATTATGGATCGCCATCCGAAGAACGAGAATGTGTGGATCCTAGGCGGAGGATCGGGGCACGGATTCAAGCATGGGCCGGCTATCGGCGAAATGGTGGCCGAGTCGATTCTGAAAGATCGCGAATCGCAACCGATTTGGAGACTGGACCGGTTCGCGGGCAAGAGACCTTTGTCATCCTGAGCCGCAGCTTTTGCGGCGAAGGACCTGCGGAGTCGCTTGCTGCGCCGGTGCTGCCGCAGAATACATAGGTCCTTCGCGGCAAGAACTCCGCCCTGGATGACGCCGCCGCGCTCTGATAAAAGAAACTTTTGAAGCGGGGAAAATCAAATTCCCCACCCTCTCGCGCACAAACCGCGCGAGAAGGGTGGGGCACCCGGCCGCTCAGGATGACATCCCAAGTTGATCGAGACTACTGGATCTGGATTACGTTCGCGGGCGCGTTGGCTTTGATCTCCGCCACGCGGTCGAGCACTTTGCGCGCGAATTCGTAGATCGACTTCGCGTGCGGAGAATTTTCGCCTTCGAGCACCACCGGCTTGCCGCCGTCTCCGGACTTGCGAACCTCGGGATCGAGGGCGATGCTGCCCAGGAACGGCACGTCGAATCGTTTCGCCATGAGTTCCGCGCCGCCGCGCGAGAAGATATCGATTTCGTGCTGGCAGTGCGGGCAGACGAAGTAGCTCATGTTTTCGACTACGCCGGCGACATCGACCTTCATCTGGCGAAACATTTCGATGGCCTTGCGCGCGTCCTGCAGCGACACATCCGAAGGAGTCGAGACCACGACTGCGCCCGTCAGCGGCACGGTCTGCACCAGCGACAGCGCAACGTCTCCCGTGCCCGGAGGAAGGTCGACGACCATGTAGTCGAGATGCCCCCACTCGACCAGGCCGAGAAACTGGCGGATGATCTGGTGAAGCATGGGCCCGCGCCAGATGACGGGCTTGTCGCCGGGATTGAGAAATCCGACGGAGATGACTTTCAGGCCGAAGGCCTCGATGGGCTCAATGCGGTTCTCACCAATCATGCGCGGCTGTGTGTTGACGCCCAGCATCAGCGGGACATTGGGGCCGTAGACGTCTGCATCAAGCAGGCCGACCTTGTGTCCCATCTTGGCGAGGGCAACGGCCAGGTTCACCGACAGCGTGGTCTTGCCGACGCCTCCCTTGCCCGAACCGACGGCGATGATGGCGTCCACGCCCGGCAGCGGCTGCGGACCGGGCTGCGCGGGACCTTGTCCATGTTGATGCGGTGTATGTGCGCTCAAAGAATCACGCTCCTGACACGAATTGGCAAAGAATGAATTCGGAAGACGAAGCAGAACCCCAATGCCTAATTATACAGGCCGGGAGGATGCTCCGGAGTCATGGCAACTGTCATCCTGAGCGAAGAAACTGGTCCGCAAAGCGGAGCAGTTTCGAAGTCGAAGGTTCCCCACCCGCGCGATACTTCTAGCCAATAGGGATCCTTCGACTGCGCTTTCGTCCGCTCGGGCGGACGAAAACTCCGCTCAGGATGACAGTTCAGATGGCCGGCGAGATAGTCGGCCTCAGTGCGAAATGACACTAATTATGACATCATTTGATGCTATAATTGATGCATTGGAGAGATCTATGAGAACCACCGTAGCCTTGGATGACGAACTGGTACGCACCGCCCAGGAATTTACCGGGGTGGCGGAAAAAACGGCGTTGATTCGGGAGGCGCTCAAGGCCCTCATCGAACGCGAAAGCGCTCGCAGGCTGGCGTCTCTGGGCGGCACCATGCCGGGATTGAAAAATGTTCCACGCCGCAGGCCAGGAAAAAATTGATCCTTGCCGACACCTCGATTTGGATTGATCATCTGCGCTCAGGCAACAAGGAAATGCGCAGGCTCCTGGACTTAGGACAGATCGTCATCCATCCATTCATCACTGCGGAACTTGCCCTGGGATCGCTTCAACAGCGCAGCAAGACGCTTGCCCTGCTGGATCTTTTACCGCAGGGACGCGTCGCGCAATTAAGCGAACTGCGAGTCATGATTGAGGCTCGACGTTTGTACAGTCTCGGCATCGGTCTTACGGATGCACATTTGATCGCTTCTGTATTTATCAATTCGCCCACGCTGCTGTGGACAAAGGACCGGAGGCTGCGCAAGGTGGCCGAAGCTCTCGGCATTCACGCGCGTTTGTCCTAAGGGTGTTCCTGAAATCCGACGCTCACGAATTCCGATAGGGGTCCTTCGACTACGTTTTCGTCCGCTCTGGCGGACGAAAACTCCGCTCAGGATGACAGTTCAGATGATCGCGACCTCAGTAGCCTTCCCCTTCCAGCCGCACTTTGCCTTTGAACATGCGGAAGAGGAAGAAGAAGTAGCCCAGGGCTAGGATCATGCCGAGGATCCACCAGGTGAATCCGACGGCCAAGCCGTGCTGTCCGGCGGCGGTGTTGTAGATGGTCAGGTTCAAAGCGGGATCGGTGCTTGCCGGGAGCACCACAGGATAGAGCGCGAATGCCGCCCCCACCAGCATGCCCACGATGTAGAGCGCGGACGCAACGAATGCAGTTTTTTCGGCTCCCTTGATCATCGCGTGCATCATGACCGCGAGCGATCCGAACACGAGCACGGGGATGACGAATCCGATGGCGTGTTGTTTGTAGTTGTCGAGCACACCGGGGCGGATGGAAACGGTTGCGACCAATCCGACGACGGTTAGCAGCAGTTGCACGGGCCAGGCCCACATCGCCGTGGTGCGGGCGCGGCGGTTCAGATCGTTTTCCGTCTTGGTCGCAATATAGAGCGATCCGTGCGCGGTCAGCGTGACCAGCGCGATCACGCCAGTCAGCACCGTGTACCAGTCGAGGATGCCGTTGTTGGCGCCGACACGGAAATTGGTCCAGAGCGGTTCGAAGAAATATTCGTCGGGGCGCAGCGGGACGCCACGTACGACGTTACCTAACGCGGCTCCGAAGAAGATGCAGAGTAGGATACTGGCTACGCTGAAGATGACGTCGAAGAAGCCGACCCAGACGGGGTTATGCATCCGGTGGCGCAGTTCGATGCCGATGCCCCGCAGCATCAGCAGCCAGAGAACCATCATCAGCGGCAGATAGAATCCGCTAAAGCTGGAGGCATAGAGCAGCGGGAATGCGAAGTAGAGCGTACCGCCGGCGGCGAGCAGCCAGACTTCATTTCCGTCCCACACCGGGCCGATGGCGCGCATGATGGCTTGGCGCTCGCTGGAGGTGCGGGCAGCGCCGAGATAGATAACGCCGGCGCCGAGATCGAATCCGTCGAGCACGACGTAGGCGGCCACCATGACTGCAACAATCATGAACCAGAGCGTTTCCATATGAATCCTCTATAAATCCCTCAGGGCTAATCCCCTCGTGTTGAGGCGAGTTGATGGAACGGCCGAATCCGTGCCCTTCCACAACCAGTACTCAGACCTCATTTGCTCTTAGACCTCGCCTGCGTTCTTGCCGCTGCCGGTGGCGGCGTGACGCCGCCACGACAGCCGCCGGGACGGCGGCGCTACGAATGCCTATCCAACTTCCGGCCCGGCTTGCTCCTCCGCCATTACAGCGGCGCTACTCATGCCCCCCTGTCGTTTCTACTTCTGGGCCTCGCTCGATCTCGCGGCGCACGAGGAACAGGAAAAAGATGCCGAGCACGGTGTACATCCCCATAAATCCCAGGAGGGTGAACATGCCGTTCCCGGCCGAGACGGTTTTCGAGTAGCCATCGGCGGTGCGCATGAGCGAATAGACAAGCCAGGGCTGACGGCCGATTTCAGCCGTGATCCAGCCTGCCGTGTTCGCGATGTAGGGGAATGGCAGAGCCAGCACCAGGATCCACAGCATCCAGCGGCTCTGAAACAGCTTCCCGCGCCACAGCAAAAACGCGGAGACGACCATCACCGCGATGAAGATCGTACCCAGCCCGACCATGATGTGGTAACTGTAATAGAGCAACGCGAGATTGGAAGGCCATTGGTCTTCAGGAAACGCGTTCAGGCCTTTTACTTCAGCCTTCCACGCGCGATAGGTCAGGAAACTCAGCGCGTTGGGAACGATCAACGGATTGTCGATTTTCTTCTGCTCGGTGTCGGGTTGACCCACCAGGACAAGCGGCGCGCCGGGCTGCGTGGTGAACAACGCTTCCATGGCCGCGAGCGTGACCGGTTGATTCTCCGCGATCATGCGTCCTTGACCATCTCCGGTAGGAAACAACTGCAGGACGCTGAAGACGAGTCCAGCAACCACTCCGACTCGCACGAAGATGCGGCCAGACTCAACGAACTTGCCCCACAGCAGGTAGAAGGCGCCAATCGCCGTCATCACGAATGCGCCGGTGATGACCGCGCCGCTCATGTTGTGGGCGTATTGCCACCACGCCCACGGATTCAGCACCAGGGCCCAGAAACTGCTGAGTTGCACCGAACCGTCCGCGGCCTTGGCGTATCCCACGGGATGCTGCATCCAGGCATCGGTGGCGATAATAAAGAATCCGCTCAGCCAGGACCCGAGGAATACGGCGACCGCCGACCACCAATGCGCGCGAGCACTCAGCCGCTTTTCTCCGTAAAGGAAGAGGCCGAGGAATGCCGACTCCAGGAAGAAGGCGAACATGCCTTCCATCGCGAGGGTCTGGCCGATGACGCCTCCAGCAAAGCGCGAGAAGTGAGACCAGTTGGTGCCGAACTGAAATTCCATGGGGATTCCGGTGACCACGCCGAGCACGAAATTGATGCCGAAGATCCGCGCCCAGAAGCGCGCGGCGCGGTTATAGGTCTCGTCGTTGCGGCGCATTCCCAGAGTCTTGAGCACCACAATCAGCGGCGCCAGGCCCATGGTGAGTTGGGGAAAAAGGTAATGAAAGGTAACGGTAAAGGCGAAATGAAGGCGATGTACTAAGAGGGCACTATCCATAACGTCCTCGGATCGGGGATACCACTTAACCTACAAGTGGAGGCCGTTGTCTGGATGTGATTTTAGTCACATTTCGCGACGGCCTAGCGGCGGTTTTTGCGCCGTCGTTCCAATTCTGCACGGCGGATTTCGCGCCGCCGCCCCGCGTCGTCATAGCGGCGCTGTTGCTCCTCCGTTTCAGGGATCACCGGCGCAACTTTCAGGTGCGTGCCCGCCCCGTCAACGGCCACAAACGTCAGGTAAGCCGACCCGACGTGCTGAGCGGTGTCGGCAATGTAATTTTCCACATAGACTTTTACTCCGACTTCCATCGAAGTATGGAAGACACGGTTAACGGACGAGCGGAGAATGACGAGATCGCCAACGCGCACTGGAACGAGGAAGTCGATGTGATCAACGGAAGCGGTAACGACGTAGTTGCGCGAGTGGCGATGGGCGGCCATGGCGCCGGCCAGATCGATCCAGTGCATCAGGCGTCCGCCAAGCAGGGCGCCGAGAGGGTTGGCATCGTTGGGCAATACAATCTCCGCCATTTCCGACTGCGAATCGCGGACCGGACGCGGAGTCAGGATCTCCTCTGACATGTTCTTTCCTTTGTGAAGCGGATGTCGTTGCCGGGCATGTGTGTCAAGACTTCCTTTTCAAGTACGAATCCAGGAAACACTCTGCCATTTTCTGGATGCGGGGGTCTTCATGCGGGCGCATCCAGGCGGCGGTTGCCAGATCGAATGTCAGTTCCCCGTGCACGGCCGGGCGATGATCCCGTTCGCAAACGTAGACGAGACGGAGAACGCGGGCATCAGCCGAATGTTTTTCTGGGTCTTTGCTCCTTGAGCCGGCCGGGGCGGAAACGGAGAAGCGGACCGCATCCCAGGCGCGCTCCGGCGGAGCCCACGCACAACTGCTGGCGTACCCCAGATTGCAGAACGCTTCTAAGATGTCTTGCGGCGGAATTTCGCCTTCATGGCCGGGCGCGGTGCAATGGCCGTTCCATCCGCAACCCAGCGGAAGGCGCGCGGGATGCGGCCACGCGCCATTCTCCAGTTTCACGATCGGCATGAAATAAGGACAGGCCAATGCAGTTTTCCCTGGAATTGAATTTTCAGGAGCTTGGCCATTGTAATCAGTTGCCAGCAGATCTGCCTAGCTTTGCCGGGAGAGCGGTGGGCGCACGACTGTAGTAGTCTCGTTGGCAGGAACTTGCTATGGATCGCATTGCGGCGCTCAATGAGGTGCTGACGGAAAATCCGAAGGATGCATTTGCCCGGTACGGCCTTGCCATGGAGTATTCCAAGCAAGGCGATTTCGACCGGGCGCTCGCGGAGTTCTCCATACTTCTGGAAAACCATCCTGATTACACGGCTGGATATTTTATGGCGGCGCAGACGCTGGCCCGGGCGGAGAAGTCTGAAGAGGCGAAAAAGATGCTGCGGGATGGCATCGCTTCGGCGCGGCGCACCGGTAACCTCCATGCACAATCGGAAATGGAAGCCATGCTGGCAGAGCTGGGGTAGGAAGGTTTCAAGGTTTCAAGGTTTCAAGGTTTCAAGGTTTCAAGGTTTCAAGGTTTCAAGGTTTCAAGGTTTCAAGGTTTCAAGGTTTCAAAGTTTCAAGGTTTCGCTGGCTTTTGCTTTTACTTTGAAACCTTGAAGCCCTGCAACTTTGAAACCTCGCTTATTTCGCCATCCTGCCCATTCCCCACTCCACCAATCCCGGAAATAGTTGGTAGAGCTTCACGGGAATGTGCATCGGCCAGGGAACGATGACTTCCCGCTTCTTCTTCAAATATCCCTGCAGAGTGGCGCGGGCTACGCGTTCCGCCGTAATGCCGCGCACGGAGCTGGGACGCACTTTCTTCAGTTCATTTCCCCGTACAGAATTTTCGCTGAACGCAGTGCGCACGTAGCCGGGACAAACGGTGAGCACGTGAATGCCGTCATTCTTTAATTCGACACCGGCGGCCTTGCCGATCGCGTTGAGCGCGAACTTGGTTGCGCTATAAGCGGCATGAAAAGGCAAAGGAATGTGTCCGGCGACGCTCGAAACATTGATGATCGCGCCGCCTCCCTGCTGGCGCATCACGGGGATAACGGCTTGCATCGCCGATAACGCACCGAACAAGTTGGTTTCAAAAAGTTCACGGCAAGCCGCCATATCGACTTCCGCGACCGAATCGAGCAGCCCGTGTCCAGCGTTATTGACCCAGACATCTACGCGCTTGAAGTGATGCAGAGTGAGGGCGAGAACGCGATCGATTTCTTCCGAGTGGCGAACGTCACAAGAAAGGGCGGCTGTGCGTTCGGTGAAACCGATTCGACTGCGGGCCGCTTCGGCACGCGCCGTATCGCGCGAGAGCAGTACGATGCTCGCGCCCTGGGCTGCGAACGCTTGCGCGATCGCCTCGCCAATGCCCATGGACGCGCCTGTGGCTACGACTACCTTACCGTCGAGTTCCATGATCGCGTTTGTATGCTCCGCGCGCTAGCAAGTCAAGATAACCGCAGGGGTGTCGTACAATCGAAAAAGAATTGCAATCGCTCGCCCGCCGGAGAAGATGTGGCCCTGCTCCCCTTGTTTCCGCTCGAGGTCGTTCTGCTCCCGGGGACTCCTTTGCCCCTGCATATTTTCGAGCCACGATACAAGGAAATGATCCGCGAGTGCCTGGTCAAAGAAGCGCCCTTCGGCGTGATTCGCGCTTCCGAAGAGGGCATCGCCGAGGTGGGATGCACGGCGGAAATTATCACCGTCACCAAGGAATATCCCGACGGCCGCATGGACCTGATCGCGGAGGGCCGCAAGCGCTTCGAGGTGCTGAAACTCAATCAGGACCGGCCATTCCTGCAGGCCGAGGTGCTGCTGGTTCCGGATGAACCCGGCGCCGCGGCCGACGCGGAGCGAGTGCGGGCCATTCAACTCCATTTGGAAATTTTGTCGCTGGCTGGCGCGGTGCAAGATCTTTCGTCCGCCGATCAGAATCAGCTTTCTTTTTATCTGGCGGGATCGCTGCCCCTCGATCTCGATTTCAAGCAGAAGTTGCTGGGCATGCGCTCGGAGGGCGAGCGCATTCAGGCCGTGTCCGAATACCTGGAGTGCACCCTTCCAAAATTGCGCCGGGTAGCACGGACGCGTGAGAAGGCCGGCGGCAATGGCCACGTGCACTGAGGCTGCTTTGAGCGTGGAAAAACGCTTCGGGGGACGCGGCGTATAATCGGGAAAAGCTTTTTCTGTGGGGGTCCTTTCATGAGTGTTCCGCGCACGCTGGGTGATCTGCGCCGCAGTAATTTCTCCGAAGAGCGTTTGCGCACGCGCCGAGTCAAAGACGAATTACGCGAGAATCTGGTAACGCGCCTGCGCAAAAATGGCGATGCGGCGGTCTTTCCGGGAATTGTGGGATACGACGATACCGTCGTCCCGCAGATCATCAATGCGATTCTGTCACGCCATAATTTCATATTGCTGGGACTGCGGGGACAGGCCAAAAGCCGCATCCTGCGGGCGCTCACCACGCTGCTCGATCCGCAGATGCCATATCTGGCGGGCTGCGAGATTCACGACGATCCCTATGCACCCATCTGTAAACGATGTCGCGAGGAAGTGGCCCGGCTGGGCGATGCTGCGCCGATCGCGTATCTCACGCCCGACGAGCGCTACGTGGAGAAACTGGCGACACCCGACGTAACCATCGCCGACCTGATCGGCGACATCGATCCCATCAAGGCGGCGCGCGGCGGACACGAATTGTCGAGCGAGTTGACGGTGCACTATGGATTGCTGCCCCGGGCCAATCGCGGAATTTTCGCCATCAATGAACTGCCTGACCTCGCCGGGAAAATTCAGGTGGGCTTGTTCAACATCATGCAGGAAGGCGACGTGCAGATTAAGGGATATCCCATCCGTCTGCCGCTCGATGTGGCGCTGGTGTTCAGCGCGAATCCAGAAGACTACACCGCCCGCGGCAAGATTATTACGCCGCTGAAAGATCGCATTGGATCGGAGATTCGCACGCACTATCCCGCGACCGTCGAGGAAGGGATTGCCATCACGGCGCAGGAAGCCTGGACGCGGCGCAACGGGCACGCGCTGCATCTGCCGAATTACGTGCAGGAAGTGATCGAGCGCATCGCCTTCGCCGCGCGCGAAGACAAGAAGATCGACAAGCGGTCGGGAGTGAGCCAGCGGCTGCCGATTTCGGCGACGGAGAATGTGATATCGAATGCGGAGCGGCGAGCGATTCGCAACCGGGAAAAGATCGTCGTTCCGCGAGTCAGCGACATTTACGCGGCGCTCCCGGCCATTACCGGCAAGCTGGAATTGGAATATGAAGGCGAGATGAAGGGCGCGGATCACGTGGGGCGCGAACTGATTCGCGCGGCGATCGCCAAAACGTACGACGAGTATTTCACCGGGGCGAACGTGCAACAGATTGTGCAGTGGTTCGATCTGGGCGGAGAGATTCAGCTTTCGGACTCGGTTCCGGCGGTGGAGGCCCTGGAAAACCTGAAAGGCATTCAGGGACTGGTCGACAAACTGGGGCCGTTGAGCGTTACTCCCAAGGATAGTGCCGAGCAGCAGGTATCGGCCGCGGAATTCATCCTCGAAGGCCTGCACGCGCACAAGCGCATCGGCCGCAGCGAGGAACGCGTGTTCAAAGCCGGCGAGAAGAAGCCGGAGCCAGTGCGGGAAAAATCGTTTGAAGAGGAGCGGCCGTACCGGCAGAGAAGGCAGTTTAATTAAACCGCCGTCGGTCGTTGGTCGTTAGCGCAGGCAGAGGCGCTAAACCAACGACTAACGGCCAACGACTAACGACGCATTTATGAAACGCATTCGTTATTCCAAATACGTGCCCGATGCCGCGGGCGAGATGAGCATGGAAGATCTGCTCAGCGCGCTCTCGGACTACCTGCTGCAGAGCGGCTTTCAGGATTCCATGTGGTACGAAATGCCCGAGGGAGAGCACACGCTTGACGAACTCCGGCGCGCCATCGAAGAGGCTCTGCTCAACGGCGAGACGTTCGATGAGAACCTGCGCGAGCAGATTGAGCAGATGATGGCGGAGGGGCAACTGGATGAGCTGATCGAAAAGCTGATCGAGCGCATGCAGCAGGAAGATTACATCTCCATCGACGAGCCGCACGATCCGGCGCGGCAGTCGAGCGTCGGTGGGCAGACCGGCGAGGCGCAGCAGGCGAAGTTCGAAATCACCGACAAGAGCCTGGACTTCCTCGGCTTCAAGTCGCTGCGAAACCTGCTGGGATCGCTGGGCAAATCGAGTTTTGGGCGGCACGATACGCGCGATCTCGCCACCGGCATCGAGGCCAGCGGATCGTCGAAGACTTACGAGTTTGGCGACACATTGAATCTCGACATCACGGCGACGTTATCGAACGCGATTCAGCGGGAAGGGCTCACGCTGCCGCTGAATATTGAATACTCCGATCTGCAGGTGCACCAGTGCGAGTACCAGTCGTCCTGCGCGACGGTATTGATGCTCGATTGCTCGCATTCGATGATTCTTTACGGGGAAGATCGGTTCACGCCCGCAAAGAAAGTTGCGATGGCGCTGTCGCATTTGATCCGCACGCAGTATCCGGGAGACTCGTTGTCGCTGGTGCTGTTCCACGATTCGGCGGAGGAAATCCCACTCTCGCAACTGGCACGCGTAAAGGTCGGTCCGTACTACACCAACACGCGCGAAGGGCTGCGGATGGCGCAGAGAATTCTGCAGCGCCAGCGGAAAGACATGAAGCAGATCGTGATGATCACCGACGGCAAGCCTTCCGCGCTTACGCTGGAAGACGGACGCATTTACAAAAACGCGTTCGGGCTTGATCCGCTGGTGGTAAGTCAGACGCTGGAAGAAGTTTCAAAGTGCAAGCGGGCAGGCGTGCTGATCAACACGTTTATGCTGGCGTCTGATTACGGGTTGGTGCAGTTCGTGCAGAAGGTGACGGAGATGTGCCGTGGGAAGGCCTACTTCACTACTCCGTATACACTCGGGCAGTATCTGCTGATGGATTACATGTCGCGGAAGACAAAGACGATTCATTAGGCCTCAGGGGCTAAAGCCCCAATCACACGGGCTCTCAACGGCACGGCTGAAGCCGTGCCCTTCCCAAAGCCTCCTGACACATGAGCCGATGCGCGGTTCCCCAAACTTACGCAGCTGCTGATAATCTTTTCTATATAACATGGCCAACTGTATTCGATGCGGGAGGCAGCTTCCTGCCTTCAGTTTCAGAAAGATTTGCCAGTGGTGCGTGCGGCACGAGGCGGCACAACGCGGCGAGGAAGACGAAGACGCCATTCAGCCGGTGATGGCTGCGCCCTGGGTGCAGCGCGAATCCAGCGTCTCGGTCACTCAGGTGCTCCTGGGCGCGAACGTGATGGTGTTTCTCGCGATGATTGCGGCGAGCGGGCCTTCGCTGAACTTCACTGGCGCCCTTACAGTCCACTTCGGCGCCAACTTCGGCCCTTTAACCCTGTCGGGGCAGTGGTGGCGGCTCGTGACCTACATGTTTCTGCATGGCGGCCTGTTCCACATCGCCATGAACATGTGGTGCTTGTGGGAGTTGGGCGCGCTTTGCGAGTCGCTCTACGGGCGCTGGACGTACGTAGCCGTTTACCTCCTCACCGGGGTCGCGGGAGGTTTGGCGAGTGTAGGTTGGAACCCGGGCGTGCTGAGCGTGGGCGCGTCGGGTGCGATATTCGGCCTGACGGGAGCGCTGATCGCATCGTTCGCATTAGGCGAGTTTTCGCTGTCGGGCATCTCCATCAAAGGAGTGCTGAACAGCCTGCTTGTTTTTGCTGGCTTTAACCTTTTTCTCGGCAGGATATTTCCAGGCATCGACAATGCCTGCCACGTTGGCGGGTTCGTCGGCGGCCTTATTCTCGGCGCGCTCATCGCACTGCTCGCGCCGGAACACAATCGGCCGCTCCGGCGGGCTGGCATCTTGCTGTTTATGGTCCTGATCCTGACCGGCAGTGCCTTGGGGATCCGTCGCTGGCGCGGCTTCGCGAACTTCGGTTCCGCGATGAGTGCGCAACGAAGCATCGACCGGATGATCGACCTATTTCAAAAGAAGGTGCAGCAGAACCCGCAAGATGGTTCAGCGCACTATGCACTCGCGCACGCTTATTTCAACAAGGGACAATTCCCGGAAGGCGAGGCCGAACTCAAGCGAGTGCTCGATCTGCAACCTCAGAATCTAAATGCCCGCATGGATCTGGGAGCTGCATATCTGAGCCAGGATCAACCGAAAGAGGCGCAGGAAGAATTCGCCAAGCTGGTGGCACAGGAACCCAAATTCGCAAATGCGCATGTCGGGTTGGGAATGGCGCTGGCCGATCAGAACAACCACGAAGCTGCGATCAGCGAATACAAAACAGCGTTGCGTCTCGAACCACAGACCAGGGACGTCTACTACCGGATGGGTATGTCGCAGGCCCAATTGAAACAGTACGATGACGCCATTGCATCGTATCTGAAAGAGCGGGAACAGGGCGGCGACGATCCCAGCCTGGAGACTGCGCTGGCGGATGCGTATGAAGCGAAAGGGATGCAGCAGCAGGCGCAGGAAGCACGCAACAAAGCCGCGCAGCTCAAAGACCAGAATATCGATTGACGTTCACCGGCCGCGGCCGAGCTGCGCTCGGCGGACAGCCGAGGGCGGCTGTCCCCACATGCTGTCCCCACATTGGTTCTTCTTAGCCCTTCGCGATCTTGCCTTAGTCCTTTGTGATCTCTCCCACGGCGCGGTAGGCCTGGTTGATGGCTTCGTCGGTGTAGGCATACGCGCCCGCATCGCAATTGGCGATGGCGATGCGTCCATGCGGCTTGCGCGCCACCTCACAGGGCGTTTCGCCGCCTTCCAGCCAGAACGAATCGAACAGCGAGTTGTATTCGTAGGCATAACCGTGCGGCCAGCGATTGACGGTGATGGCGGCGATATCGCGAGCGGGATCAAATCCGCCGGGCCCAAGAGTGCGAGCCAACTGATCGCGGATCTTGCGCTCCATGGTTTCGAATGTAGTGGTGTACAGCTCCATGCGGCCGTAGCTGTGCTGCTGGCGGGCCGGCAATCCAGGATGACACGCCGCTTTCATCATATGAGCGACGATCGGTTCCTCGGGCTTGCGCGCGCATTCGTATCCGCCAATGCTGACGGGCAAGTCGAGATTCACCCCGCTGTGGTACATGCCGGGGGCGTAGACAGCATTTGTGCCGATCTTCTGGAATGAGGTCCGGTTCCGCAGGGCGACGTTGGTGTAGAGCAGCGGAACTTTCTGCGCAGAGGATAGCGCTTCTTTCTGTTTGTCGGGCAGTTCCTCGCAGATGTAGGGAATCATCACGTGCCAGCAGGCCAGAATCGAATTCTTGGCCTTCACCGTGTAGACCTTGCCCCCGCGAGCGTAGGTGACTTCCACTTCTTTGGCGCTGGCCATGTCGCCCAAATGCTTGACGCGCACCGCAGTGCTGTTCAGGCGGATGCGGACCGGCGAACCGGCAGCGTCGAGCTTGGCATAGTTCGCCTTGGCGAGAACCACGTCGGACGAAGAATTGCCCGGAATCACACCTGGGGTAAGCCTGCGCACCAGTAAGCGGGCAATCGTCGCATTGCCATCGGGAAAATGGAAGAAGTACTTTTCGGCTTCCTCGTTGGGGATGGCGTCGCGATTCATGCCTTTTCCCGGCGTGGGATCCAGCTTCAGGCCGTCGAATCCGGGAAGACCCAGGCCCCAGGCGTCCTGCGCCGCCACGGCGTCGATGCCAACGCCAAATAGTCCGTGGGGCATCGCTTGATAAATCTTGACGATGTCTTCGTGGACACCGGCAACGTCAGTGAGGTACTTGGCATAGCTGATGCGTGCCAGCTTCGCCTTTTTCTCATCCGAAGTCAGACCGGGGAAATAATCCTTCGGTTCTTGAATAAGGCGCTGCAGGTCGCTCTTCGCTTGCTCTGCAATCGGAGCCTCCGCCGCGAACTGCTTCAATAGCCGGGAGGTCTGGCTGATGATGTCTTCACTTTCATTCCAGCCGCGCGGATTGAAATTGACGATTAGTTTGTCGGCGCCGAAGGTTTCCTTGTCAAAGAAAATTTTGGGATGCAGCCCTTGCGAGAGATAAAGATTCTTGTCGAAGTATTTTCCATAGGAACTAACGTCTATGCCTAGCTCTTCAATTACGCCTTTCGCCACCGCGCTGTAAGGAGCAGGGCTTTCAATTGAGAATGTGCCTCCGAAACCCAGACGGAAGGCATTGTTGACGCGGAATTCGTTGCGCTTGGCATGTCCGCCGAAGTCGTCGTGGTTATCGAGGATGAGAATGCGCGCTTTGCCGCCGGTCGCCTTGCGATAGAAATGCGCAGCCGAGAGGCCGCTGATGCCGCCGCCCACCACGACCAGATCGTAAGTCTCTCCGGTATTTTCGGGCTGACCAGCGGAATCCCAGAACGTCCCGTCGCGCACGCTATGGGCCGCTTCGAAAGAGCCGGGATGACTGCCACGCATTCCGGTAAGAGCGGGAGGATAGTAGCCGGGAGACTTCGTGCGATCCGCAGTGTCGGCGCCCAACAATTGCCAAGGCATCATGGCCGCGCCGGCCGTCACGGCTACGCCGTTGATAAAGTCACGGCGCGTAATCTTGCGATACATCCCCAGTTCCCGGTCCCGTTTGTCGTGCACAATCCCTCCGCAATCCCACTCCGCTCTGAGATGACTTCCACTTCTTAGGACTTAATTAAGACTGACCTTCGACCTTCTTCACCGCCAGTTCCGCGGCCTGGAATCCGATTTTGCTATGGGTTCCGTCGCAGAAAGGCTTGTTGACCGATCCGCCGCAACGGCAGAGGGAGAATGCGGGCTTGCCGGTGAGGTCGAACTTGTTGCCATTGACGTTGACAAGTTCGACGGAGCCTTCGGGAGCCTCGACGCGGTAGGGCCCGTTGGGCCGCACGGTGATTTTTACCTGAGCCATGAATCCATTCCTCCAACCTTACGGGTTTCTAGTAAGCCTAAAAAAGATACCACCAATCCAGCCTGAATGTCTTGGCCGAGGGGACCTGGGTAGCAGTGCAGTTTGAGAAGATTCGTATCAGGGCATCGCTTCAGCGATGCCGCAACATCGGGAAATACGAGCGGCTTTAGCCTCCGGGGGTTAAGCCGCGCTGGCAGCGGCTAAAGCCGGTCATTTGCTCGCGCTTTGGCACGCCTGAAGGCGTGCCCTGATACAAATCTCTTCAAACTGCACCACTACCTGCGCAAAAGCGGCCGTGGACATGTGGAATGGAGCGACGCAGGATGTCGGGCTTTATGCCGCTTCAACGCGAGCGGCGCGCAGGCTGCGGTAAAGTTCCAGGTACTGATCGATCATGCGCTTGGTGGTAAAACGTTCGCGGGCGCGAGTGTACGCCAATTCGGCATAGGCGCGTCGCATGGGACGGTCCTCGTTGAGCAGCCGAATGTTTTCTGCAAGGCTCGCCGCATCATTGGTGCGGAAGTAAACCGCCGCATCTCCCCAAATTTCGCGATAGCTTGGGATATCGTTGGCGACGATCGCGCACCGGGAGAACGCCGCTTCCAGCGCGGGCATGCCTAAAGGCTCGTAGCGCGAAGTTGCGGCATAGATGGCGGCGCGGCTATAGAGCGCGCGCAGTTGCGCATCGGTTTGCGGGCCGCGTATGGCCACGGTGGTCCGCTCCGTAGCCACTTTCACATCCGCGCGGATGGGAATGCGCGGCATAGGCACGGTTTGCTCGGAGCCCACAATGCAGACCGGCAGCGGATGTTGTTGCTGCGTCAGCAGGAAGACCTGCTTGCTGGCGTCCACCAGGCGGCCAACCGCAAGCACGCAATCGTCTTTACTGACGTACGGATTGAAAAAGATCGGATTGCGGCTGGGATAAATCACTTCCGCGCGCCGCGGATGACAATAGCAAGCCGAGATGCGGTCGAGCATCCAGGCCGATGGAGCCACCACGGCATCGGCGCAGGCCAAGCCGTTGAGGACCGTGCGGCGATACCAATTCAGAGAGCGCGCCGGATGCGGCGGCCGGTCGTGCACCGCCTGCGTCCAAGTGATCAGGTCGCCGTGCGCCATCACCACGCGCGGCACATCCACCGGCAAATTGCCGTAGCAAAACTGGTTGAGATGGAGAACGTCGGGACGCAGTTCGCGCACCAGCGCCATCAAGTATGCGGATGATTCGGGTAAGTCCTGTTCCGCCTCTTGCATCCATTCCAGCCGGAAAGCCGTGGGCCGGTAGTCGAGGCCGTGGAGATGGTCCATCCATGAAATCTGGTCGGGAAGCGGGATCTCGCCGAAGCTGACAAGAGTGACTCGCACGCCGCGGGTAACCAAACCCGTCGCCAGCTCGCGAACATATGTCCACGAACCTGAGAGCGAATCGGCCGTGACCAGGACGTGCACCGAACCTCCGGGAGTTCAGCGGAATGCCCAGTGGGCGCGGCATGCGGCTGAAGGTTGATCCATTCTAGTGGGTATTCGGGGAAGGTGAGAGGAAATTCTTAGGGACCCGGGAAAGCGAGCCTGGGCTGATTTGAAAGGGGTCGCAAAAAGTTGCGCATCGCAGCAACTGCGAGTTGCAATTACCAGCTTTCGCAGCGGCCAGTGTGGAGCGGGCACTCTTGCCCGCTTGCCGGCAGCGCTTCAAAACCAGCGGGCAAGAGTGCCCGCTCCACACAATCGCGCTCAGGTTTACGGCATCGCTGAAGCGATGGCCGGATACGAATCCAACCTGCCCGATCAATTCACCTCCAGGCGAAGGCGCAGTTCGCGGGCGAGATTGTCGATGGTGCGAATCTTTTCCGCCGCGGGACTCGGAACATCGGGCACCGACATGGCTAGTTCGCAGGAGAGCAGCATGGCCGTCAGGGTCTCGCGCATCTCGCTGTGCATCTGCTCGGCCACGGAGCGGCGGGCTGCCGATTCCTCGCGTTTCCGCCGGCGCAGCGCGGAACGCACCTCGCGCACCAGACGCTCCATGCCGGTTACGGCAAAGTTGAGGTAGACGGGGAAGGCAGTCCCGAGATGTTCGATCATCTGATCGCTCCCTTCGGGCTCAGTCTCGAGTAAGAACTGATCAATGACCGCGGCAGAAAAAGTTTGTTCACGCAGGCGAGTCGCGGCCTCCTGCAGGGATTGGGCCCAGTGCGTTTCCTGGCCAGTGGCGGCATACAAGGATTCGGCACATTGTGGACCGGTGGCGGACGGCGTTATGAGTAGAATCATGTCTTTTCGATTGCATTTATGCCGCCAACGGAATCGCTCTGAGAACACTGCGTTTAGCTCTGCGGGCGGCGCGGCGGCTTCCCTTCCCGGTACTTGCGGAATCCCATCCGGTTCGGAATCGGGCTTCCCCGGCTAGTATCCCTGGGTGGCGTAGTCCTTCAGCTTGCGATAGAGAGTAGTTTTTCCAATGCCCAGAAGGCGCGCTGCCTGCAGCTTGTCGCCGTTCAAATCGGAGATGGCGCTGAGAATCATGCGCTTCTCCAGTTCCGCGATCGGCATGATCTTCTGGTTTCCTTGGCCATTGCCGTTTCCGTTGGAAGATTCGGGGATGGGAAGATTTGCGATTTCCTGGGGCAGGTCGGTGACATGGATGAGCGGGCCGCTGGTAAAAGCGCAAGTGCGCTCCAGACAATTCTCGAGTTCGCGCACGTTGCCCGGCCAGTCATAGGCCAGCATGGCTTTCAGGGCGTCGTCGCTGAGCACCTTTTCTTGCCCGGAGGTTCTGGTCATGCGTTCCAGAAAATGCCCGACCAGCAGAGGAACATCCTGGCGGCGCTCGCGCAAGGCGGGGATGCGCAGGCTCAGCACGTTCAGGCGAAAATACAGATCGCGGCGGAAGCTGCCCTGCATCACTCCCTGTTCCAGATCGCGGTTGGTGGCGGCTAGAATGCGGACGTTGATGGGAATACGGCGGGTGCTGCCGACCGGACGAATTTCCTTCTCCTGGATCGCGCGCAACATTTTCGCCTGCAGGTCGACGGGAAGTTCTCCGACTTCGTCGAGGAAAATAGTTCCACCCTCAGCCATGGCCATGAGGCCATCTTTGGCAACATTGGCGCCGGTGAACGCTCCCTTTACATAACCGAACAGCTCGCTTTCAATCAGAGTCGGGACCAGGGATCCGCAATCGACAGGAATGAACGGCTTGTCGCGGAAGGGGCCGGAATAGTGAATGGAACGGGCGACCATCTCCTTGCCGGTTCCGCTTTCCCCGAGAATCAGCACCGGGTGCACGCTGTTGGCGGCTTTGGCGATGATGCGGTACAGCTTTTCCATCTCCGGCGAGCGCCCGATGATTCCGCCAAATCCCTGTTTGGATTTGACTTTCTCGCGCAGCAGGCGATTCTCGGATTTCAACTTCAAATGGGTAGCCACACGTTCGAGTAGCAGCTTGAGTTCGTCGACGCTGAAGGGCTTGGTCACATAGTCATAGGCACCGTTCTTCATGGCTTGCACAGCGGATTGCACGGTTCCATATCCGGTCACGACGATGACGACCGCTTCCGGCCGGCGCTCTTTGATACGACGGAGAGCGTCGAGGCCGCCCGCTCCCGGCAAGCGCAGATCGAGCAACACGGCATCGAACGTCTGTGCGTCCAGAGCACGGTAAGCTTGCTCAGCCGAATCGGCGACAAACGCGGAAAATCCCAGCGATTGGGCGACTTCGCGGCAGGCTTCGCGAATCGAGCGCTCGTCGTCGACGATTAAGAGATTAAGGAAGTTGGCGGGTTCAATTTGAGGCGCGACTACAACCGGGCTTAAGGCTGCTGACGTCATGACGTTCATTCCTCTTCCTGGGACGAAAGTACTTGCCCGTCGGGGACGGGATGAAAACCGTTGTGCTGGGAGAGTTCCGGAGTGAACCCGGGATCCAGGGGCAAGAGCACGCTGACGCGGGTTCCGCAGGCTAGCGCGCTTTGCACGTGGATGAGCCCGCCATTCGAAGTCACAATATCGTGAACCGTAGCCAGTCCAAGGCCGGTTCCCTTGCCTGCCTTGGTCGTGAAAAACGGCTCAAACATGTGGGCGCGAGTGGAGTCGTCCATGCCGCTTCCGTTGTCCTGAACCACAAACAGGGCGCAGGGCAGGCACGCCTGGGTGCTGGTTCCGAGCACCGATTCAGTCAGCGCCTGGATTTTGCAATTGCGGGTTTCCACGGAAATCCCGCCACCGCGAGGCATGGCGTCGCGCGCGTTCAGCACCAGATTCAACAGAATCTGCTGCGCTTCGGTGGGATCCATCTTGATCAGGCCCAAATTCGGATCCAGAGAGAACTTCAGCTCAATGTTTTCCCCCATCAACCGGGCCAGCAAGTTACGCATCCCCTCGGCAATTTCATTCAGGGAAAGCAGACGAGGCTGAAAATTCGGAGGCCGGGCAATGGCGAGCAACTGCCGGACCAGGCCGGTGGCCTGCATGCCGGCTTTGCGGATCTCGTCGGCGTACTTGCGGGCACGATGGTCCGGCTCGATGCTGGCCATCAAGAGATCGCAGTACAGCAGAACGCCGGTAAGCAGATTGTTGAAATCGTGCGCCACCCCTCCGGCCAGGCGTCCGACAGCCTCCAAACGCTCGGCTTGCAGCAGATGCTGATGGGGGCGGGGTTGAGAATTTTCTGGCGTCCAACTGGCTTTCGCGACAGCGCTCATAAATTCCTACTTTGCGCGGGAAGGGTTCCAAAAGGAACTCAGAATCCCGCTGCTTCCTACCTTCGTTTTCCCGAAATGGGACTTGGGCGTCTCAACTCGGCTCCTCTACGCCCATTTCGACCCCACTATAGAGAGCGAGGCCTGTGCGTGCTAAGGGCAGATGTCACTAAAACGGGAAATCTTTCTGTGGAAAACTTTCTTAAGACCGGGATTAGTGAGCAGATTGGGCGCGCTGGGAGGAGACGTAAGCGGGTTCCGTCAGCCGAAAGGTTAGCCGGCGGCCTTTTTCCAGACGAATGACGGAGGAGGATTTACTGGTCGTCGGGGATTGGCGAGCGTACAGATTGGCGGTTTGGACCGGCACGTCGATGCCACCGACGTGAATCGAGGCCAGAGCCAGGCAGATATATCCCCGGTAGGGCTCCACCTTGGATGTGCGAACCGACTGGACGCGTCCGGAAACGATCGTGCCCCGCGCTATCAGCGTATTGCCCTCGATTACGACCGGTTCGTCGACAACTGCTTCAAACGTGTTGTGCAGGCCGGAACTTCCACCCGAAATAGCGGCTTTCAGACTCACCGTGACCAGGGTTCCAGGCGGAAGATTCTCGTCCTGGAAAGGTAGATTGTCCGGTTTGACGCCCGGATCGCTTGCGTTCAGCAGTTTTGCGGAACTGGATGGGACGGATTTAGAAGCCTCGTCGTGGAACGGCGCTTGATGCTGGTCGGTGGGCGCAGAGCTTTCATCGCTGGGCACGCTCGCGGGTCCGTTGCAGCCGCTGACGCCAAGCAGCGCCAGAAGCATCAGGCAAGTCGTCTGACTACGGAACTGGCTAGCGAAAGTCATGTGCCCCCACCGCACGCTTAACTCTTTGCTTTAATTCTGTCGCAACCCGGATACCACCCACAATCTCACCAAATCAACGACTTGGCGATAGCACTTTCGGGGCATACGTGTAGATTCTTCCGCTAAAGCGGCGAATTCTCCGGCTGGAAAGGGCCGCCACCCCAAAAAACGCGGAGGGCGTTTCGGCCCTCCGCTTCCAACTGATGCAGGATTTGCCCTAGTAGTCTACGGTTTTTTCCCCGCTTTCTTGGGCGTGCGTTTTACCGCCTTCTTCTCACTCTCGCGCCCGCCGATCAGACTCAAAGCGTCGGTGGAATTGAACGGGAACTGGCGGACTGACGTTTCCGTCTGGCCCGCGGAGTTGAGAGTGAGATCCACCCGGCGATTGCTGGCCAGCTTAATGACCGCCATCCTCGCCAACTCCCGCTTGCGCTCTTCGGTCGTGAGTTCGGTATTTTGCTCGATCGAGCTCTTCACTTCCTCGGTGGTCAGGTTGTGCTGAGCGCCGAAGGCCTTGGTTTCGATATCGGCCTCAGGAACTCCCTGCTCAACGAGGTAGCTTTTCACGCGAGCCACCCGCCGTTCCGAAAGAGCCTGGTTGAAGGCAGCGGAACCGCGGATGTCGGCGTGACCCTCGAGAACGAGGTGCGTGTTGGGCTTGGCTTCAAGATACTTCTTGAAGTCGGTGGCCAGTGTCATCAGGATCTTCTGCTGGCTGGGCAGCAATCCAGCGTTGGGATCCTTCACCGGGGGCATGGACGTCTGGAAGTAGACGCTGTGCAGCGTCAGGCGGGCTTCCAGAGCCTTGTCCACCGGAGGCGGCGGAGGATTCTGAATTGTGACCTGGGTGGAAGCTTGTCCGGTCAGACCGCGCGAGTCGGTACAGGTCGCAGTCACCGTCACCGGACCGGGAGGCAAGCCCGCGGTATTTAGCGTTGCAGAAGTACCCGTGCCGGAAACCGTGCCGGCGCTGGAGGTCCAGTCGGCAACGGAGACAGGCACGCCATCAGGACTGGTGCAGTTCGCCGTCAGGCTTACCGGTCCACCCGGAGCCAGTTCGCTCGGATTGGCCGACATTGACATAGTCGGAGGATTCTTGGGCGGCAGCGGCTTCACCGTGTAATTCGCCGTGCAACTGGCCTCGTTCGCATTCTTCGCCTTGGCATCGGTTACATGCGCCGTGACCGCATAGCTGCCCGGAGCTACGTTCGTGGTATCGATTTTGGCGGAGGTGTCTTTCCCCGTCACCGTTCCCCCGTTGCCGCTCCAGCTATAGCTCAAAGAGTGCTTGGGATTAAAGTTGCTTGCGGTTACGTTCGCGGTGATGGGTTCGCCGACCATCACTTCGGTGGGCTGTACGGTGCAGGCGGCAGCCGGAGTCACGGCTGGTGCGCCGCCCCATCTGATCACGATGCCAGTTCGCAGACGAACGCCATCGAGGGTAGGACGCCGCAGATCGGGAAACTGCGGAGCAGCGTAGTCGGCGTAGTTGTGCCGTCCATAGACATAGTCGGCCTCGAAGACGCGCCAGGCAATTTTTTTGGTGATGGGCATGTCCCAGCCGCCGCCGAGAATCAATCCGATGCCGTTCGATCCATTCAGCCCGCTCACGTTCAGCCGGTTATAGCTGACCAGGGCATGCAGGAAGTAGTTCCCGTCGTCGGTGCGCCACATGAATCGCGGACCGCCCGAGAGGGTAGTTTCATAGTTGCTATCGCCCCAGTTGTGTCCGAAATCGGCTTCGGCACCCCAATGCGGATCGAAATTGTAAGTGAGTGCCGTACCGAATCCTTTGGCCATATCCGGCACCCTGTACGCGGTAGGGTTGCTCGGATCGCCGAACGCTGCGGGAACGGTGGCTCCGGGATGCAGCCACTGATATCCGGCGAATAGATCCCATTTCGGCGTGGAGCTCTGTGCCAGCGCAGTCCCGGAAATGATAACCATACTCATCACTGCAAACACGAGAGCAGCCGCCGTGCGGTGTACACGTGTTGTCCTGCTTATTGTCATAAAACCTCCAAAATGTGAGCCCACCACGCGGTGCGACGTGGGACCGGGGGTGATAGGAAGCAACTGCAAGGCTAGTGGAAAAGAGGTTTGCCCTCTGGAGCGCAAAATTCTATCGCACAGCAGTTTATAGCGAAAGCGTAGACTGATGAAATTGCCGATCTTGGCAACCAGGATGCGAGGAGTGGTCTTAAAATGAAATTTTGCCGGCTCAACCGCGGCTGCGGAGCAGGTCCTGAACGGATCTTGTCTGGCAGCCATAGCCCGCGTATCGTGGGGATTCGGTCGACGCCAGTGGGCTTTTCCATGCGGGATCGAACAGGGTCAGCCCAAGCCAAATGAATCACGAAAAAGTACTGATTGTTGAAGACGAAGAGAACGAACGCTCGGGGCTCGCGGAATTGGTCACCTCATGGGGCTTTCGCGTAGAAACGGCCAGCGATGGCGCTGAAGGGCTGGAAAAGGCGATGCAGTGGTCGCCTTCCATCGTAATTACCGACCTCAAGATGCCGCGTATGGGTGGGATCGAACTGCTGGGTCAGCTTGCCGAACAGGCTCAGACCATTGCGGTCATCCTGGTCACGGCGCAGGGCACCATCGACAGCGCGGTGCAAGCCATGCGCATGGGCGCTTACGATTACATCACCAAGCCCATCGACACCAACCGACTCCGGACAATTCTTGCCAACGCCGCGGCTCTGCTCGACACCCGCGCAGAACTGGAGGCCACGCGGCGACGGTTGCGCGATACGGGCTCGCTCGGTCGGCTCAGCGGCGCTTCGCGCAAAATGCAGGAAATCTTCCGGCTGATCGAGATGGTCGCACCCAGCACCGCATCTGTGCTCATCACCGGCGCAAGCGGGACGGGAAAAGAATTGGTGGCGCGCACCATTCACGAACTCAGCCCGCGGAAAGAGCGGCCTTTCGTGGCCATCAACTGCGCCGCTATTCCTGAAACCCTGATGGAAAGCGAGATCTTCGGTCACGAAAAAGGCGCGTTCACCGGAGCTCTCGAACGCCGGACCGGCTGCTTTGAACTGGCGGAAGGGGGAACACTGCTGCTGGACGAAATCGGTGAAATGCCGATCGGCACCCAGGCCAAGCTGCTACGGGTTTTGGAGGATCGTAAACTGCGTCGCCTGGGCAGCAAGGTGGAAACCTCCGTCGATGTGCGGGTGCTGGCCGCCACCAACAAAATCCCCGACGAGGCCGTGTCGCGAGGCGAGTTGCGCAGCGATCTTTATTACCGGCTCAACGTGTTCAACATCCACATGCCTCCGCTGCGCGAACACAAGGAAGACATCGCCGCCCTGGTGCAATTGCTGTTGGCCGAGATGGGCAGCAAGCACAGCCGCAAAGTGACTGCGGTCAGCGAGGCAGTGCTGAACCAGTTCAACAACTATTCGTGGCCGGGCAATGTTCGCGAGTTGCGCAATACCATCGAGCGTGCGGTCATTGTGTGCGACACAGCCGTGATCGAGACCAAGCACCTGCCGCCGGGATTCGGACAGGCTCCGCTGCGCACCGCGGCCAACGATCCGGACGCCGTCCGCCTCGGCGTGGGCACGACCGTCGAAGAAGCGGAGAAGATGCTGATCCTGAAAACGCTGGAAGCGACCAGCAACAACAAGACTCGCGCGGCCGAGATTCTTGGCATCAGCCTCAAAACCCTGCACAATAAGTTGAAGGAATACGGAAGCGCGACTTCCGACCCTGTACCCGGCAAAGAGGAAGTACCTAGCGGCTAGGGTTCGCCGCTTTGCATAAGTCGAACATTCCTCATGCTCAGACGAAAAACCATCATCGTGCTGGTCATCACTCTCATGGTGACGGCGATGGTTTCCGCGTTCTCGTACTTGTACATTTCGCAGATCCTGCGACTGAGGATCGCGAATGCCTACGAAACCGCAACCAGCCTGACTCATCAACTGGCTTATGCCGCCGGCAATGCCGTGCCGGACTTCAGCAGCACCTCGGTCGATACCAGCAATCCGGCAGCCTTGAGCCGGGCGCTGACGGATTATGTGCAAACCGATGTCGACTTGAACAACCTGCTCCAGTCCGATCCTGGCGACTGGCGCTACATCTACGATGTTTCCATCGTCGACATCAACGGCAAGGCGTTGCTGCATACCAATGCCAGCCTGCTGGGCAAGATCGTTCCACCGCGTCCCGATTTTGAGCAAATAGTGCGGGCCCGGTTCCGCGAGCAGATTCGCCTGGTGTTCAGCCCGGCGGCCGTGTACGAGGTCACTTATCCCCTGGAATTGAATGGCGCGCCCTTCGGCACAATCCGCATCGGGGTGCAAACCATCTTCCTGAAGAGCGAAGTGGCGACGCGCCTGATGAAGGCGCTCTACATCTCGGTGGCGCTGATTTTTGCCTCATTGCTGCTGGCGGCCGGCATCTCGAACCTGGCGCTCGGACCTCTGAAAGAGATCAGCCGTAATCTCGACAGCGTCAGCGCCGGCGAACCGGAAGCGCTGTATGCAGCCGAATCCGAACACGACGAGTACGGCCTGGTGAGCCTGAAGATTGCCAACCTCGGCCGCCAGATTCGCGACAGCCGGGAAATTTTCTCGGCACTGAAGGACAACGTCGACCAACTGATGTCGAAGCTGCAGGATGGATTGATGCTGTTTGCCCGCGATTCCCGGGTGGTGCTGGTAAGCGCGCCGGTGGAAGCCTTCCTGGGCCGTCCACGCGGGGAATTGCTGGGGCGCACGGTGCAGGAGGTCTTCGACCGTCAATCTCTGCTGGGCGCAGCATTGCTGGACGCGTTCGAGCGCAGGCGGCCAATCTCGCAGCGAGAGTTTGAGGCCGCCGGTGGGCAGCGGGTGCAGGTCTCGCTCGACTTCGTGCAGGAAGAAACGTCGCAGATCGGCGCGCTGGTGATCATGCGGGACACTGAGTCGGTCCGGCGCATCGGGGACGAAATCGAGATGTCGCGCCGGCTCTCGGCGAGCGGCCGCCTTACCCGCGGCGTGGCGCACGAAGTGAAGAATCCCATCAACGCGATCGTGCTTCACTTGCAACTTCTGCAAAACAAGCTGGCGCAGGAGGAGCCCGACACGCGGCGCCACATGGACATCATCGACAGCGAAATCCGCCGCCTCGACCGCGTGGTGCAGACCCTGGTGGATTTCACCCGCCCGCGCGATCTTCATATCGAGGAAATCGACTTGCGCCAAATGCTCGAAGATGTGGCGCAACTGGCCGCGCCCGATGCCGAGCAACACGGCGTCAACATCGAGCGCCACTTGCCCGATTCGAATCTGCCGGTCAAGGTCGACGTCGATCTGATGAAGCAGGCGATTCTCAACGTCGTGATCAATGGAGTGCAAGCAATGCCACAGGGAGGCCGGCTCACGATTTCGGCACGCCGCGAAAACAATGCAGTCGTCGCCGAAGTGCGGGACCAGGGCGGCGGAATTCCCAAAGATATGCGAGACAAAATCTTCGAGCTGTACTTCACCACCAAAAAAGAAGGCAGCGGAATCGGCCTCGCCCAGACATATCAAATTCTGCAGTGGCACTATGGCTCGGTAGATTTTGAGTCGGCGGAAGGCGCAGGAACGACTTTCCGCTTTCAAATTCCCCTAGCGGGAGCCACAGCGGAAAATGGTTCCGAATATGCCGCGGACACAGCCAGCCAGCGCGGTGATTGAATGGTTTCCGCCGCGGAGTTTTCATAGCTGTCATGCCGTACGGAGGCGTAGAATTGAAAAATAATTATTCTTCCACCCTGGGACCTCCGCATGACTCTGGCCGTAATCGTTCTATTCGGACTGTTTGGAGCAGATTTGGCTGCGCTTCCGCGCGCGGTCAATCCGCCCCAGTCGGCGGCACAATCCGCGCCAGAAGCAGCGCCATCCGGCAGTCAGCAACAAGATCAGAAAACTGGGACTGCACCCTCTTCGGCAAGTAACCCCGCTCCGCCTCCTTCCCCGGCCGCAACCAAGCCAAGCGCATCTCAGGCGGGGAAGCGGACTCATAAGAAGCGGCCGGCAATCTCGGATTGTGGGGCGGCGCCTGCGATTTCTGCGGCGAAATCGAGTCTAGACGCCAAGCCGTCGGCTAGTCCGGCGACAGCGGGCGATTCGGCCCAGGCGCCGAAATCTGGCGACCCTCCGAAAAATTGTCCTCCACAAAAAATCGTCGTGCGCCACGGCGGTGCCGCCGAGCCTAGTATCCAACTGGCGGGGGGACCGGCCACAGACCAGTCTTCTCAGCAGAAAAATGCCGCCATTCAATTATTGGGATCAACAGAAGCAAATCTAAAAAAGCTCTCGGGCCGGCAACTCAGTTCGGACCAGCAGGATACGGTGACTCAAATCCACCAATTCATGCAACAGTCCAAAGCCGCCGCGGCGAATGGAGATTCGGAACGGGCGCGCACCCTGGCGTGGAAGGCGGAACTGCTCTCCGAAGATCTGGTGAACCCGCAAAAGTAACGGCCAGGGGCCAGCCAAGCTACTTTCCTTTCGCTCTCGCAGCATTCACCTTTGTCAGCAAATCTTGCGACATCGACTGCAGCGGTCCGGGAATTTTCACCGCTTCGGTTAGCACTTCCCTGGCCTCAGTCAGTTTGTTCAACTTGCCATAGGCCAATCCCAAGCCATAAAGCGCGCGCGCATATTGCTGGTCGTCCTGTCCCTTCACCAAGGTGCACGCAGTTTTTAGTTCGGGAATTGCTGCCGCCATCTTGTCCAGCTTCAGATCGGCCCAGCCGATCGTGGAATGCGCCGCTCCAGCGGACAGCTTGCGCGATTTATCGGCATCCGGAGCGTCGGCGTTGGCCACCTCGATCGCCTTCTGCGCATACGTAATCGCCTTGGCAGAGCTGTTTGCGTCAACGTAATAGTTGGCGAGCAACAGCAGGGCCGGCAGAGAATTCGGATTCTTGGCGAGAATTTTTTCGCCGAACGAAACCAGCCGCGCCTGATCGTTCAACTGTCCCGGGCCCAGGGTATACATCGCATAATTCGAGACCGCGTCGCTGAACTTCGAATCCGGATAAGCGGAGGTAAACAATTCGATCTCCGTCATGCGCTTCTTGGGATCATTCTCCGACGTGATGGCGTTGTAGCCGCTGGTTTCCAGGTACTCGCAGTTGTTTTGCGCCGAGAGTTTTTCCGATTCGACCCTGGTCTTGAACTCGTCGTCGCTCATTCCTTGTGGCTTCGGCTGTTTGGCGATGGACTGGCAAACTTCTCCGCCCTTCGCCGAGTACTCCATCATCTTCAAATTGTTCTTGGCCTGTTGCGCCGTGCTGGACTGCGAAACCAGGATGTCGAGATTGTGCGGAGAGGCGGCCAGAGCCTTGTCCCCGAAATCGAGCGACTTCTGCAGGTCGCCACTGGCCTGGTAAGCCTGGGCAAGTTGCCAGTCTCCGTAGGCCACCGCCTGCGGATTGGCGGAGAACTTCTGCACGAAGTCCTGGTACATGGTCGTTTTCTTTGTAGCGTCCTGCTCGTTGGAAATTTCCTGGAGGGCGCGATCTTCGTCGGTACCCGCGGCAATCACGATGCGATCCACTTGCGCGCCTGCCTGGGTAATTAGAAATAAGAAAGAGATAAGGACTGACAGCAGCAGCAATCCGATCCAGCGTTTCATAGCCCGCCTCCGGAATATGAAAAGAATGGCACTACTTTTGAGCAGCACGCGAATCGTAGCGCTGAATGCGGCGGTACGCAAGGCCTGTGATCACGAGATTGAGAGGCGTCATCCCGAAGCTCCCGCGTTTTCACCAGCGGGACGAGGGATCTCCCCTCCCGCACACATCCGACGAAGTTCAAGCTGAAGTCACCCCGCCGCCGCGGAGAAATCTTTCTTGCTAAAGTAGAACGATGCGTGCCAGTTTCGGACAGCTTCCCTTGCGCTTCGTCTTTGCCGCCAATCTGATCTCCATGATCGGCAGCGGGATGAACTCGGCTGCCGTCGGCTGGTACATCCTGCAGGCCACGCACTCGGAAGTAGCGCTCGGAACGCTGGTTATCATCCAAACCATTCCCGCCATGCTGATGCTGCCCTTCACCGGCGTCATTATCGACCGGGAAGATCGGCGGCGGCTGGTGATGTGGCTCGACGCGCTGCGGGCGCTGGTTATCGTGACCGTAGCGATCCTCGCCTTTCTGCATCGCGTGCGGATCTGGGAACTCTACCTCATGAATACGCTGGTCGCGGCCGGCTTCTGGATGTTCTGGCCGACCATCACTGCGCTGATTCAGGAGCTCACGCCCGAAGGCGGCTTCGTCCATTCCAATACGTTCCTGATGGCCGGAGTGCAGGGTGGATGGCTGATTGCCGGTTCGATCGTGGGATTCATGTACAACCACATCGGTCTGGGCGGCGTGCTGATCATCGACGTTTCCACGTACGTGGTCTCGTTCCTTTGTTACTTCGCGGTTCGAAAGGGCCGCCAGGTTGTGCTCCGCCCCGCCGAGTTGCGCGCCGATATCGTTGCGGCCGAGAGCCAACTGAAGCGTTTCTGGCTCGAGATGCGCGAAGGCTTGCATTTCTTGCGCGACCATCGCGCCGTTGTGCTGCTGGGAATCAGCTGGGCGCTATTTCTTGGCGCCATGCAGACCGGAGCCGTCGTCACTCCGTCGCTGAGCGACCGCATCTTTCACGCGGGAGCGGTCGGCTACGGATGGCTGAGCGCAAGCTGGGGCACGGGAGCATTCCTGAGCGCCTTGTATACCGCCTATGCGATTGCGCGCCTGGGCGGCCGCCGCGCCGTGGCATTCTCGATGGCGCTGATTGCGGCCGCGATTGCGTTCGCGCCGATTTCCAGATTTCTCGTTCTCGCTATGACGGCGTACTTCATCATGGGGTCGGCTCGCGGCGTGGGCGGCGTCGCCATGAACACCAACCTCATGGAAATGGTGCCGCAGCATCTGATGGGACGCGTGCAGAACACGTTCTATTTCGCCGGAACTTTTCTGCAGATTGTGCTCGCGTTCGTCGTGGGGATGGTCGCGCATAAACTGAGCCTGGTCCTGGCGTTCGCCATCCTGGCCTGCGTCTACGGGCTGTCGTTCCTCGCATCGAGTTGGCCAGTGGAAGCCAGCGTTCGCGAAGAAGTCGCCGCCGGCTGACGGATTTTCACCACGGAGGCACTGAGGCACGGAGATTTCGGAATCCAAAAGATGCAACTCAGAGAACGAACCGCGTGCTAGCCGAAGAGTTTTGGCAAGCGATTCTCCGTGCCTCCGTGTCTCCGTGGTAAAGACCCACCGAGGACTGATATCCTTTCAAATTCCTAAGGAGCGAACATGTCCTCTGATCTGCAGGGCCGTAATGCCGTCGTCTTTGGAGTCGCCAACAAGCGCTCGATCGCGTGGTCGATCGCGCAAGGACTGCACGCCGCCGGCATGAAGCTTGCCATCACCTATCAGAACGAGCGATTGGAGCAGGAGGCGAAGGATCTCATCCTGTCGCTTCCGGGCGCCGAAGGTTTTATGTGCGATGTGTCGAAGGACGAAGAGATCGCTCGTCTCTTCGCCACGCTGAAGGAGCGCTACGGAAAGCTGCATGCGCTGGTGCATTCGGTTGCGTTCGCCCCGGCCGACGAACTGAAAGGCGACTTCATCAATACGTCGCGCGAAGGATTCCGCGTCGCCTTGGATGTCAGCGTTTATTCGCTGGTCGCCGTAGCCCGCGCCGCAGCCCCGCTCATGGACGACGGCGGGTCGATCATGACCATGACCTACTACGCGTCGGAGAAAGTGGTGCCACGTTATAACGTGATGGCGGTCGCCAAGGCCGGACTCGAATGCTCAGTGCGCTACCTGGCCTACGAACTGGGAAAGAAGAAGATTCGCGTGAATGCCATCTCGGCAGGCCCGATTAAAACGCTGGCCGCGCGCGGCATCGCCGGCTTCGGAGACATGCACAAAAGCCACGCCGAGCGCGCGCCACTAGGCCGCAACGTGGAAGTGGCCGAGGTTGGCTCAACCGGAGTCTTCCTCGCCTCTGACGCCAGCAGCGGCATCACCGGCGAAACGATCTACGTCGACTGTGGCTATAACATCATGGGATTCTGAAGTAGTTCTCAGTCACATGTGGGGACAGCCGCCATCGGCTGTCCGGGCAGGCTAGATTCAGCAAGGGTTATAATTTACTGCAGACCATGCGAACGAACCGTCTTGCCTTCATCTTTTTCGCCGCCGTAATCCTGTGCTCGATGGTGCGGGAATGGAGCGCTCCAGCACAGTGTGCGCGAGCGGTGCTGGTATCCCGCGACGGGGTGCCCCATCCTTCTTTTGCGTTTTGTGCAAAGGAGGGTGGGGATTTTGAATTAGCTAGCTCTCGACCTTAATTTTCCGCCCGCTTTCCCCCTCGTGCCGCAGCGAGATTTCTATGTCCCGCTCCCGCAGCAACCGGGGAAACTTTTCTCCCCACTCAATCAGCAGAAGGCTGTCGTCGGAGCGGAAATCGTCCAAGGCAAGCGTATCCAGTTCACGAGGCGTGTCGATGCGATACAGATCGATGTGGTAGAGCTTGGCGCGGGGCCCGCGGTATTCGTGCACCAGGGTGAAAGTCGGGCTGGTTACGTCTTCTTCCCTGGCCGCTTCGAACGCGGCCGCAATTCCCTTGACCAGCGTGGTCTTTCCCGCGCCCAGATCTCCGCGCAGCAGCACGAGCTTCGGCGGAGTCAGAAGTTCTGCCAGCGTGCGGCCGAAGGCGATGGTTTCCTCAGCCGAATGCGTGGTGATTTCGCGCAGCAACTTTCCCGTTGAGGTCTTGCCGGACACACGAACAGTATAACGAGACTCCAGAAACAACCGTGGCACTCAGTAGGTGGAGAACGCGCTCGACTTCATGCCCAGCGAACTGCGCTCGGCCACGTGATCGAGCGACATGCGGAGTCGGCGGTGATCGTCATCCTCAAGGGCTACGAAGCGGAACGGTTGCAGCACGCCATCCGGCATATTGCGCATCGGGCTCAGCGCTTCAGCCATCCCGTGGATCGGGCCGGCCTGGGTTTGAAAGGCAACTTCGATAAAGTCGCCCTGCGCCAACGACTGCGCCAGGCGCAGCAATCCGCCGGTCGCGGAGATGGTTTGCAGTTTCGCTTTGGTGCGGCGTCCGTCTTCGAGCCGAATCGCAGCCAGGACCGAATCTCCAAGCTGGACCCGGGAAGCGCGCCGCGTGGGGTGCGGTTGGGGGAAGTGGGTCATACGCAAATTCAGTATGGCGCCGACCGTTATTATATAAAAGATTACGGGAGCCCCTCGTCCGAATTCCGCACTGCGCAAGGCAGACGCCGGATCGAAGCCGCGCTCCGCAAAGCACTTACGCCATGTTTACCAACTGATTAATGTCCTACCGGACAGGCCCGCTTTCACTCCGCACGCCTCGTCCGATTACCATGTTGGCACAAGAGTTGTTCGGAGGAATCGATGCCACGACTTACGCTTGTTGCCCTTACTTTCGCACTGCTCTCCACTCTTACCTTCAGCACTTTTTCGGACGCGCAAACCCATCCTCCGCTTCGCGTGGGGATTGTTGGCCTGGTGCACGGGCACGTGCATGGATTTCTGGAACGGTTCCGCCATAGCCCCGAGATCGAGATCGTCGGCGTCGCCGAACCGGACCGCCAATTGCTGACCGCGGTCGCCGCGAAATACGGTTTCAATCAGGCACTGCTCTTTACCGATCTGGAAGAGATGATTGCGAAGGCGCATCCCCAGGCCGTGCTCGTCTATACCGACACTTTCGATCATCGCCGCGTGGTCGAAATCTGCGCCCGCCATGGCGTTCACGTCGTGATGGAGAAGCCGCTCGCGACCACTTACGAAGACGCTCTGGCCCTCGAGAAAGCCGCGCATACCGCCAAGATTCATGTGATGGTCAACTATGAAACGTCGTGGTACCGCAGCAATCACGCCGCCTACGATCTGGTGCACGATGGATCGCTCGGCGACATCCGCAAAGTAGTCGTGCATGACGGCCATCAAGGCCCGAAAGAAATTGGCGTGGAGCCGGAATTTTTCGCCTGGCTCACGGATCCGAAACTCAACGGCGCTGGTGCCCTGTTCGACTTCGGCTGCTACGGGGCCGATCTCATGACCTGGCTGATGAACGGTGAAGGTCCGCAGACGGTGACGGCGGTGACGCAGCAGATCAAGCCGCAGATCTATCCGCACGTCGACGATGAAGCGACCGTCATCCTGACTTATCCAAGGGCGCAGGCGATCATTCAGGCGTCATGGAATTGGCCATTCGACCGCAAAGATATGGAAGTCTACGGCCAGACCGGATACGTGATCACGGTGAAACACGACGACATCCTGCTGCGCCGCAAAGACGATCAGCAAGCGCAGCAACTCGCCGCCAAGCCGGTGCCCGCGCCCTACGATAACGAACTATCATATGTGCGAGCGGTGATCCTCGATGGGGCCAAGGAAGACGCGCTGTCCTCTCTGGAGACTAACGTGACCGTAACAGAGATTCTGGATACAGCGCGACGCTCGGCAGCGGAGGGAAAGACGATTCGGTTACCCGCTAGATAGCTTTGTCATCCTGAGCGGAGCCCATGCTGCGCGAAGCGCAGGATGGGCGGAGTCGAAGGACCTTGTGTTCGCTTGAATCGCCGGCGGCCGTGCAAGGAATTCAACCCACGCACCTATTCCCCATGGAAGAACACCTCCATGCAAAAACGGGAGCAGTTCAGAGCCTAGGGATCCTTCGACTGCGTGCGGCTGACGCTTCGCGCCAGCCGCACTCCGCTCAGGATGACAATTTTATCCGTCCCATCCCGCGCACTTGTTCTCTGCCATTGCGCGGGCGCGCTCGAACGCGTCCGGCAATCCGCGCAGCAGGTCGGTAGCCACCAGCGAATGCTCTCCCACCCTCTCGCGCATCACGTCTCCAGCGAGCCCGTGCAAATGCACCGCGGCGCAGACAGCGAGCAAAGCAGTCTGCGGATTCTGCGCTCTCTTTTCCTGCGCAAGCAACGCTGCCACCATTCCCGTCAGGATGTCGCCGGTCCCGCCAGTCGACATTCCGGGATTGCCGGTCGTGTTCACCCACGCTTCGCCATCCGGCTGAACCACTAGAGTTCGATGCCCCTTCAGCACAACGATCAGTTCATGCTCGCGGGCAAACTGACGGGCGACTCCGAGCCGGTCTTTTTGTACGTCGGCAATCGAAATGCCCGCCAGCCGCGCCATCTCTCCCGGATGTGGTGTGATGACCAGTGTTCTGCCCTTGCCATTTAACTCGCCGGCGCGTCCCTCAAACGCGTTGAGACCGTCCGCGTCTACAACCATCGGGATTTTATGATTTGCCACCAGCGACCGCACCAGCGTCGCGGTATGCGGATCGCGCGAAATCCCCGGACCGATCGCCGCAACGGTCATGCTTTTCAGCAACTCTTCGATCCTTACTCCGGCACTCGTCGCAATCGTGCCGCCATCAGTTTCCGGTAAAGGCTCGGTCATGAGCTCGGGATAAAATCCGGCAACCGTCGGAAGAGCGGACTTCGCAGTCGCAACGGTCGACAGCCCGGCACCTGCGCGCAGCGCGGCCATTCCAGCCATGGCCGCCGCGCCTCCCTTACCTACTGAACCTCCGATCACTAGCACGTGCCCGTAGTTGCCTTTGTTGGATTCCGCGGGACGGGGTGCAGTTAGATCCGTGAAATCGCGCGGGTGAATTACGTTCAGATGCAGCGACGAGAGGATAGCTTCGTCCGGAGAGCCGATGCCCGCGACATACGTCGGCCCTTCCGTCAGCAAGCTGAACACGTGCGCTGGACGTGGCGCGGTAAACGTCACGATCACGTCAGCTCGCGCAATCAATCCTTGCTGCGGAGCCATCGCGTCAGCGTCCGCGCCCGAAGGAATATCGACCGCGATCGCCTTTCCCTTGCTGGCGTTCAAAAGAGCAATCGCTTCCGCATAGAGCCCACTCACAGGCGGCTTGAATCCCGTGCCCAGAATCGCATCGAGAAAAATGTCAGCCGACAACAACTGCCGCACTCGATCGCTCTTCAACTCTTCGCTCGTACGAACGATGGTCGTGGCAAAAGACAGACGGCTGTACATCACCGCCGCATCGCCCTTCAGCTCCGCCGGATCAGCCAGCAAGATGACCTGAACTGGCTTCCCTTTTTCGTGCAGCAAGCGCGCCGCTACGAAGCCGTCGCCGCCGTTGTTGCCCTTCCCGCAGACAACAACGATCTTCTCATCTGGCTGCCAGGAAAGCTGGACATGCTCAGCCACCGCCGCCCCGGCATTTTCCATCAGCGTCAATGACGGCACGCCGAAGCGCTCGCTGGTGGCGCGATCGATGGCGCGCATTTCCGCCGCAGTGACGATTTTCATAGGCTTGCGATCTTCATGATGACGCGGCAGTCCGCTCGAGTTGCCGCAGTTGTGCGGGTTCGCCCATGGCGATCAGGCAATCGTTGGGCTCGATGCGCTCATCGGGCGCGGGGTTGAAACGCATGTTGTCGCGGCGCTTGATCGCCAGCACGATCACCCCGCGCTCCTGGCGAATGCGCGAACTCTCCAGCGTCTTCCCCGCAAAGCTCGAAGCCGGAGTAATGTGGATCTCGCCAATTTCCAGATCCATGCCCAGATGCGTGGTTGCGGTATCGAGAAAGCTGACTACGTGCGGCCGCAATAGCGATTGCGCAATCCGCTGCCCGGCAAACGAATACGGCGAAACCACGGAATCGGCGCCGGCGGTGAGCAGATGCTTCTCGGCAGCGTCTTCGCTGGCCCGCGCAATAATTTTTAGATGCGGATTCAGCCCGCGCGCCGTCAACACGATATACAGGTTGGTTGCGTCGGTGGTCGTGGCAGCGATCAAGCCTTGTGCCCGGTCGATCTGCACCTCACGCAAGGTTTGCTCCAGCGTCGCGTCGCCCGCCACCACCAGCCAATTCTCGGAAGCGTAGCGCTGGCGCTTGCTCTCGGCGTTGTCGATGATCACAAACGGCACCGGCTTGCGCGCCAGTTCCCGAGCCACGCTGCGGCCAACGCGTCCCATGCCGCAGATGATGAAGTGGCCGTCGAGACGTCCGATTTCGCGCTCCATGCGCCGCCTTCCGAAGAAAGTCTGCAGTTCGAATTCTAGCAAAGCCTGGCTGAGCGCTCCGACTCCTAACAACAGCAGCGACACGCCCGCCAGAATTATGAATACATTGAAGACGCGTCCCGCATGCGACAGCGGATGCACTTCCTGATAGCCGATCGTGGTCAGCGTTGTGACCACCATGTAGAAGCCATCAAACCACGGCCAGCCTTCGATGTAGTGATAGCCGGCGGTGCCGATCGCCATGACCAACGCGAGCAGCGCTCCGATGGTTCGAAGATTGCGGAAGGACTTCATGGGAGTCAGTGGTCAGTGGCCAGTGATGAGTATTCAGTGAGCAAAGTCTCGACGCGCCGTGCAGTACTGACCACTGGCCACTGACCACTTTCTCGACCCACGACTATAAAACAAAACGACCCTCCGCGCCGTGCGGAGGGCCCGTCAGTCCTACGCAGAATCATGCCTCCGGCGGGGTGCCCGCTGCCAGCGTCTGCACCCGGCTGTGCTTCTGACCGTAAGTGAAGTACACAATCAGCCCGATAAAGAGCCAGATAATCAGCCTCGCCCAGTTCACCCAGCCCAGTTTAAACATCATATATCCGTTCGAGATCACGCCAAGGATCGGGACCAGCGGAACCCACGGCGTCCGGAAGGGTCGCGGCTGGCTGGGATTCGTACGTCGTAATACCAAGACTGAAAGCGACACGATCACGAACGCCAAGAGTGTCCCGATATTCACCATCTTGCCGATGTCGTCGATCGGAGTCAGGCTGCCGACGATCGCCGCCAGCAGGCCCACCAGAATTGTGTTCTTCCACGGAGTGCGGAATTTGGGATGGATATCCGCGAAAAACTTCTTGGGCAAGAGACCGTCGTTGGCCATCGAGTAGAGGACGCGCGTCTGTCCGAGCAACATCACCAGCATCACGCTGGTCAGCCCGGCTAGAGCGCCCAGCGTAATGATGTTCGCCGCAGTACTGAGACCGCGGTCCAGGAATGCAACGGCGACCGGCGCCTCAATGTTGATCTGCTGCCAGTGCACCATGCCGGTCAGCACGCCGGCCACGGCAATATACAACACAGTGCAAATCGCCAGCGAGGCGATCATGCCGATCGGCAAGTCGCGCTGCGGATTTTTCGCTTCCTGGGCCGTGGTTGAAACCGCATCGAAGCCGATGTATGCAAAGAATATATAGGCCGCGCCCGCTCCGATTCCGGCAAATCCGTGGGGAGCATAGGAGTGCCAATCCATACCCCAGTTCGCGCGGTTGATATAGTGAGATCCCAGAGAGATGACAAAGAGTACGACCGACACTTTGACGACGACAATCGCAGTGTTAAACCTCGCGCTCTCTTTGATCCCGACCACAAGAATCGCCGTGATGATCAGCGCGATGAGAAAGGCGGGAAGGTTGAAGCCGATTTCCATCCCAAACAAGTGCGGCGCACCCAGCAACTCGTGCGCCCGCTGCAGCAACTCGGGCGACTGAGCAGTGATGATCGCGGTGACCTTGTCCAGAAAGGCCTGCGTTCCGGGTACCAGCGACGAATCCCCTGTTTGCGCCATCTGCCGCGCGACAACATTCTCGGCAGTCTTCAGCGCGGTCCAGTGATCGTAGGCCAGCCACAGCGGCATTTTGACGTGGAAGATATCCAGCAGTTCGATGAAGTGGTTCGACCAGCCGGAAGACACCGTGCTGGCGCCCATCGCGTATTCGAGCGTAAGGTCCCATCCAATAATCCAAGCCAGCAACTCGCCTAGGGTCGCATAGGCATATGTGTAAGCGCTTCCTGCCAGCGGAATCATGGCCGCAAACTCTGCATAACACAGGCCCGCAAATGCGCATCCCAACCCTGACAGCACAAACGACAGAGTGAGTCCGGGACCGGCGTACTGCGCGCCCAGTCCAACCATGACAAAGATGCCGGCGCCAATAATTGCGCCCACGCCCAATGCGGTGAGCTGGAAGACTCCTAATGTTCGTTTAAGGCTGTGTTCGCCCGTCTCGCGGGCTTCTTCCATCAGCAGGTTCAGCGGCTTGGTAGCCAGAAGGTTGGGCATTCGTCTCTGTTTCTCCTGAGTCAGGACCTCAGTGCTCATGCGGATGTACTCCTTTGAACCTTCGCGCTCCGCGACCATGCGTAATACACCGGAATTCCCAGCAGCACTACAATCAGCCCCGGCCACGTGTATTGCGGCTTGTAGCGCAATAGTACGACATCGATGAATAATGCCATCACAATATAAATCGCCGGCAGAACCGGATAGCCAAAAGCCCGATACGGCCGGTTTGCCTCGGCATGTGTCTTGCGCAGCACAAACAGGCCGACGATGGTCAGAATGTAGAACACCAGCACCGCGAAAATAATGTAGTCGAGAAGCTGTCCGTAGCTGCCGGAAATGCACAGCACGCAGGTCCAGACCATCTGCACCATCAGCGAGATCGCGGGCGTCTTATGAGTAGGATGCAGCTTCGCGACCTTGCGGAAGAAGAGTCCATCCTTCGCCATGGCGTAGTAGACGCGGGCTCCAGAGAGAATCAGGCCGTTGGCGCAGCCGAAGCCGGAGATCATAATGGCCGCCGCCATCAGCAGCCCGCCTACCGATCCCAGCATCTGAGTCATCACTGCGGTGCCTACCCGATCCTCCGCGGCGTGCGTAATTCCCCGGGCGACGATGGTGGCTCCGCCCTCCACTCCGTTCAGTGGCAGCGCGCTCAGATAGATGAAATTGCAGGCAATATAAAGTGCGATGACGATGCCCGTGCCCAGCGCCAGTGACAGCGGCAAGTTGCGGCTGGGATTCTTTACTTCTCCGGCGGTAAAAGTCACGTTATTCCAGGCATCGGCTGAGAACAGGGACCCGACCTGGGCCACGGCCAGAATCGTCAGCGTGCCGACCATCACGATCGGTCCGCCCACACCCACCTGAACGGCGTGCTGGGCGCCCAGTCCGGCGTTATGCCAGAAGTTGGCGCCGAAGTTCGCGGCCAGGGCTTGCGGGTTGCGTCCGAAGGCAAATCCAAACGCCGCCAGCCCGAGCAGGGCAGAAACCTTCGCGGCCGTAAATACATTCTGAATCGCCGCGCCGGTCTTCACTCCAAAAATGTTCACGACCGACAGGAAAATCACCAGCAGGATCGCCATCAGGTTCTGCGTGTTGATTCCGACTTCCATATTGCCCAGCACCATGGGGCCAACATGAATGGGTGGAACCTTCCAGAGATGCACGAGCCAGCGGGTCGAAGAAATTGAAGGAACGAACACACCGAGAAACTTCCCAAACGCCACGCCGACCGCCGCGATGGTGCCAGTTTGAATGACCAGGAAGAGCGTCCAGCCGTAAAGAAAGCCCCAGAGCGGTCCCAGTGCCTCGCGCAGGTAGACGTACTGGCCGCCGGCTCGCGGCATCATTGCGGCCAGTTCGCCGTAGCTCAGCGCAGCCACAATGGTCATGAATCCGGCCACGGCCCAGGCGCCAATCAACAACGCGGGCGATCCCACTTCGCGCCCGATCTCGGCCGAGACAATAAAGATGCCCGACCCGATCATCGAGCCCATGACCAGCATGGTCGCGCTGGTCAGGCCCAATCCCTTGACCAGTTCCTGATCCTGATGACTGTGAACTTCCCAGTCGCTGGCGGGTTTTGCCGCTGTCGGTGTGCTCAGGAATTCCTCCAAGTAGCTCTGTCGTCCTAGCGTAGCGCTGGCGGTCTGGCGTAGCGCGGCGTCCTCGCCGGCTGTCGCGGGGGCGTCTCGCCCGCGCCGCCAGCCGCAATCACAACGTCAAGAGACTCTACCGCAGAATCCGCAAAAATTCCTCTGCCGATTTGCGCGGCTCCCGTAACAGATCGGATATCACCGCGACCGAATCCGCCCCAGCCTCGATCACCGAAGCCGCAGTTCGCCCGCGTAATGCCCCCGATCGCGACTAGCGGCTTACGGGTCAAAGCCCGCGCCCGGCGGACTCCTTCGAGCCCCACGACCGGATCCGGCTTCTCTTTGCTGGAGGTCGCAAACACCGGCCCAATGGCAAGATAGTCCGCCGAGGTAAGATCGGCTTCGCTCAACTGTTCGGGATTATGCGTGGAAACCCCGAGCCAGCGGTCCGACCCAATGATCTTGCGCACTGACTCGGGCGACAGGTCGTCCTGCCCGACGTGCACGCCGTCGAACTCGGCCGCCAGACAGAGATCGGCGCGGTCGTTCATGATCAGCCGAATATGTGGCGCGGGCACTCCTGCCCGCAACTGCCGGCGCAATCCCCGAGCCTGATCGAGCATGAGACGCGCATTGCCGGATTTATTGCGATACTGCAGAAGGGTACAGCCGGCGGATACAAGCTCCTGTGCGAGTGCGATCAGTTCCGCAGTGGTACGGGACGCCACGGTATCCAGAATGGCATAAAGGCAAGGGAGTTCAATCGGCTTTGAATGAGAGGCAGTGGGAATCACGGGTCATTCCTGTGGACGATTCCGAGAACTATTCCGATCATTATCCCAAGGAGGCCAACACCGCATGATGACGTAGTAGTTTCCCGACACGAGAGATAGCAGCCAGCCTACGACGACGCCCTCGACTAAGCCGACCACCGTGAACTGCCAGAACTTTTTCATTCGCTAGCCGGTACTCGCAACTCGCTACTAAGTACCACCGTTCTTGCTCAGGAATCTCTCGATGAACGCCTGTATCGATCTTCCCCGCCCGGAAATCCGGATCGGCCAGAATCTTGCGGTGCAGCGGAATGGTCGTGTAGACGCCCTCGACGATGAACATCTCCAGCGCCCGTGCCATGCGCGATATCGCTTCATTCCTGTCTTTGGCGCGCACGATCAGCTTGGCGATCAGCGAATCGTAATACGGCGGGATCACTCCCTCGGCGTAGGCAGCGGTATCGACGCGCACTCCCGTTCCTCCCGGAGGATGGAATGCCGTAATCTTCCCCGCCGATGGCGTGAACTTTTCCGGATGCTCCGCGTTGATGCGACACTCGATCGAATGCCCGCGGTGCACGATCGGACCAAGCAGCACATCGCTCATCTTCGCTCCGGCGGCAATCATGATCTGGCTTTTGACGAGATCGACGTCGGTCACCATCTCGGTGACCGGATGCTCCACCTGGATGCGCGTGTTCATCTCGATGAAGTGCAGCCGCCGGTCCTGATCCATCAGGAACTCGATCGTGCCTGCGTTCCAATATCCGATGGCGGCCAGCGACTTGCACAGCACCGCGCCGATCTGATCGCGCAGTTCCGGCGTCACCTGCGTCGAAGGCGATTCCTCCAGCAGTTTCTGATGCCGCCGCTGGATGGAGCACTCGCGCTCGCCCAGGCTCACCACGTTGCCGTGCTCATCGGCCAGCACCTGAAACTCGATGTGCCGGGGATGCTCGACGTACTTCTCCATGTAGAGGTCGCCATTGCCGAACGCGCCCGCCGCCTCGGCCTGCGCCGCCTTGAACAAGCCCGGCAACTCCTCTTCGTTGCGGACAATGCGCATGCCGCGCCCGCCGCCCCCGGCAGAGGCTTTGACGATTACCGGGAAGCCGACCTGCCGTCCCCACTCGATCGCCTCGCCCTCCGAGGCTATGATTCCGTCGGAGCCGGGCAAAATCGGCACGCCGGCCTGCTTCATCGCGGTCCGCGCTTTTTCTTTTTCGCCCATCAGCCGGGTGACTTCCGGCCGCGGTCCAATGAACTTGATGCCGCTCATCTCGCATACTTCGGCGAAGTTGGCGTTTTCGGCGAGCAAGCCATATCCGGGATGGATGGCTTCGACGTTGGCAATCTCCGCCGCGCTGATAACCCCAGGAATATTCAGATAGCTCTGCGCTAGCTGTGGCGGGCCAATGCAGATCGCTTCGTCGGCGAAACGAACGTGGAGAGAGTTGCGGTCGGCCTCGCTATAAATCGCGACCGTACGAATCCCCAGCTCTTTGCACGCGCAGATTACGCGCAGTGCAATCTCTCCGCGATTGGCAATCAGAATTTTCTTAAACATGAAATCAGCTATCAGCTTTCAGTCATCAGCTCTCAGCTTTTGAAGCCAAGAATTTATGTGGGGACGGCCGCCCTCGGCCGTCCGCCGGACGCAGTCCGGCTCGGGGCCATAAACGCACGAAAGGCGCGCAAGAGGCGCGCCTCGGAAGTTCCACCTTCACTTCTTCGGCCGGATCACAAACAGCTCCTGGCCATACTCGATCGGCTGGCCGTTGGTTGCCAGCTTCTTGACGATCTCTCCGGCAACGTCCGATTCAATTTCGTTCAGCAGCTTCATGGCCTCGACGATGCAGAGAACCTGCCCCACTTCGACGCTGTCTCCTGGCTTCACGAACGGAGGAGCTCCCGGCGATGGCGCTTCATAGAACGTCCCCACAATCGGGGACTTCACCGTGTGCAACCCTTCTTCCGCAGCCGGAGCAGCCACAGGCGCCGGAGGAGCGGCTGCCGAGGCGCCGGCTACAGGAACGGCTCCAAGTTCGACGGTTGGGCTGGGCGCGGCCGGCACCGCGTAAAAGCGTGGTTCGGCCTGGGAGTGCACAAACGTGTGCTCTCCGGCGCGCTTGATGCGCACCTTGACGTCGCCGCGCTCCAGTTCAAACTCGGCGATATCTTTTTCGATTAAAAACTCGATGAGTTCCTTTAGCTCTTTTTGATTCATTCGTTTGCGGCGGGACCGTCTGCCGATCCATGCACCTGGCCGGCGCGAAAAAGCTGGGCCAAGATCGCTTGCCCAGCTGATCCTTAAGAAGACTAAACTGCCAAAAATTCCTTGCTGGTCGGCGTCAATACCTCACAACCACCGTCCGTGACCACCACCATATCCTCGATCCTTACACCCCATTTTCCGGGGAAGTATACTCCCGGCTCGATAGTGATGACCATGCCAGACTGCAGGACCTCCCGCTGCCCTTCTGCTACTCGCGGGCTTTCGTGAATTTCCAGTCCGACTCCGTGCCCGGTCGAGTGCGTAAAATATCGGCCAAAACCGGCCTTCTGCAATACCTTGCGAGCCGCAGAATCGACCTCGCCGACCGTAATCCCAGGCCGCACCGCATGGATCGCCGCCTGCTGCGCCTCCCGCACCGCTTCATAGGCCGAGCGAGCGTCATCCGCGACGCTTCCCACCCACACACTACGGGTCTGATCGGAACAATAACCTGAGAGTATAACACCGAAGTCGCAGACGACGAACGCGCCGGGAGCGATCACCTTCTCCGAGGCGCGTCCATGAGGCAAGGCCGACCGGCCTCCCGAAGCAATGATGGTAGGGAACGACATCTCTTCCGCGCCGCCGCGGCGAGCCGCCAATTCCATCTCCGCCGCAACTTCGACTTCCTTGATCCCCGGACGCATCACTTCCACCGCGCGGTCAAACAGCCTCGCGCCTAATTCAACCGCCGCCCGGATGCGCCGGATCTCGTCCTCGTCCTTGACCATGCGGGCCCGTTCCACGATCGCGGGAGCATCCTTGAGCGTCACACCCGAGGGTCGCAGCTTGTTCAGACGGCTCTTCTCGGCGACCGTGAAATGTTCCGACTCAATGCCGATATTCCATCCCTTGGCGCGACGCCGCCGCTGCCCCAGGAAATCGGCCACCGCCTGCAGCACCGACTTGCGCGCAACCACCACCTTCGCGTTCTTCACTTCCTCATGCGCCTGCGTGTCATAGCGAACGTCGGTAAAGAAAACGCTGCCGGATTCTTCGACCAGGAGGAGCCCGGCACTGCCGGTAAATCCGCATAGATATCGGATGTTGGGAAGATGGCTGAGCAGTAACCCATCGAAGCGGGTCGTGGCAAGATGCTGCCGCAGTTTTCGCTGGCGGGCCTGGAAATTCATTGGGGAAAGTTTATCAGGAGGAAAGCAATGAGCTGTGAGTGTTGCCCCTGCCCCCTCTACTGTGCTTTTGAGATGTAACCGCGGCGGAGCCGCCGTCGGTAATTGTCTTCGATCTGCTCGTTGCTCATCACTCACGGCTCATAGCTCATCGCTAAAACCAAAACCGCCGGCCTGACAGTTTCTTCAGGCCGGCGGCTTCAATCTTCGAACCGCGCTGCTACGTCTGGATGATTCGCGGCGTGATGAAGAAGATCAGTTCCTGGTTCTGGGTGGTCACTGTCGTGTGCTTGAACACGTTGCCCAGGATCGGGATATTGCCCAGCAACGGCACCTGGTTGATGTTGATCGAGTTCTGCGTCTGGATGACGCCGCCGATCACTACCGTGCCGCCATCGGTCACCAGCACCTGCGTGGTGGCCTGCTGCGTGATCAGTTCCGGGTTGCCCTGGATTTCCTGCGCGAAGTTCGGGGTGGTGTTCTCCACGTCCACGTTCAGGAAGATGGTGTTCTCCGACGTGATCTGCGGAGTCACCGTCAGGCGCAGGAAAGCGTCGACGTAGGTCACGGTCGGAGGACCACCCAACTGCGCCTGCGTTACGATCGGTACGCGCACGCCCTGCCGGACCAGCGCCTGGATGTTGTTCTGGGTTACCACCCGCGGACGCGACAGAACTTTTAACAGTCCGCGTGACTCAGCCATGGTCAGAATGGCATCCAGACGGATATTCGCTGTTGAAGTCTGGAAGCCTAGGCCGCTGGTTGGCGACGTGACGCCCAGGTTCGTAAACAGAGGAATCTGGTTCAAAGTGGTTCCGCTCGGGGCGCTCGAGCCCACAATCGAATAGAAGGGGGGCTGTCCGCCAAACACGCCTTCGGGCGAGGTTCCTACGCTGCTCGCGCCGCCGACGTTGGTCGTGCTGTTGCCCCAGCCAAAGCCCAGCTGGGTGCCGATATCGCGCGCGAACTGCCGGGTGGCAGCCACGACCCGCGCTTCGATTTCAACTTCCTGCGTCTTACGGTCGAGCTGTGTCAGCAGGCGGTCGATGGTCGGTATCACCTTCGGAATATCGTGGATGATCACTGCGTTGGTGCGGTCATCGGCCACTACATCGCCGCGCTGCGACAGGAATTTCTTCACGGTGATGATCACATCTTTCGCCTTGGCATAGCTCAGGAAGCGAGTGACCGAGACCTTATCCACGGCCAGCGCTTCCGATTCGATCTGCGCCCGGCGAGCGTCGGCCTCCTTCTTCAAGGTTTCCACCGTCGCAATGCGCAGGACGTTGCCTTCCAGTTCACGCGCCAGGTCGTTGTTCTTGAGAACGATGTCAAGCGCCTGGTCCCACGGCACATCGTCGAGCACGATGGTCAGCGTGCCATGTACCTGCGGATCGAGCACCACGTTGAGGCCACTGATTTCGTGAATCAGGCGGAAGAAATCTTTCAGGTCAACGTCTTTCAAGTTCACCGAGATCGGCTCGCCCGTGTACTTGGGGCCAGCCGCGACGGGCTGCTGTCCGGCTTGCGCTTTCTGCTCGGCCGCCAGATTCACCGCCGGAGTAATCGCAGGGGCCGAAGTATTGGAGGCCTGGGCCGCATGCGCACTCACCGGAATCAGCTCGGCCGCGGTCTTGTCAGAGAACCGGGCTGCCGCTTCCTGGGCGCGCGCCGTGGGCTCGTCCGCAGGCGCATCCGTCTTCACGTCGGCCTTCGCGTCGGTCTTGGCCTGATACGAAGGTTCGACGAATACGTAGTTGTTGGCCGAAGCGGCTGGCTGCGCCACCGGCGCCGGAGTCGCATCCGCCTTCACGGGAGCCGGCTCGCTGGCTGCCACAGTCTTGGTGTCGGCAGCGGCCTGGGCAACGGCGTTGGCATGCAGCGTCAATATCAGCTTGCCAGCCGGGCCCGGAGTCAGCTCGTAAGCGCAGGCTTTCTCCAGGTCAACGACGATGCGCGTGCTGGGATGCGATTTCGCACCCATTCCGATGCGCACGTCCTTGACGCCGTCTGCATCCACCGCGATGCGGCTTTGTCCAGTCACCATAACGGTTTCCGGCAAATCCACCACTACGCGGGCGGGCGAGTCCAGAGTGCTGAGCTTGGGGGTGATTGCACCCTTCGAGCTCATCTCGACTCGGATGGTGTCCGTGTCCCGGACTACGTTGACTCGATCGAGCTGGCTCGGCGTCTGGGCGGCCGCAACCACCCCCATCGCCAGCAACGATACGAACAGTGTCAGTTGTCGCTTTCGCATTTCGCCTCTCCCCACCCGCGGGCCTGGCCCGCGTGTCCTTCTTCGAACTTGATTTCGGCGTTCCGTCAGGGAAGCGCCGCCTTGCTTAAACCGCCGGAGTAATGATTCTCTTCACCACTTCCCGAGTGAACGACTTGCCCAGCTTGTCTTGAACAGTCTCCTGGAACGTCACCGAATCGCCCGTGATCTTGACCACGTAGCCGTTAAACACGGGATCGTTTTCCCGCAGGAAATACGCTTTGTTCAGGTTGTTGGTGACCACGGCGATGAAGCCCGCGTCAGACTTCACCACGCCGCGCACATTGATGGCGCCAATCTCCAGACACTTCTTGCCCGTCGAGCATCCCGAACCGTTCTGCTGAACGACCGGGCTGAAGAAAGGATCGCGATTCCCGTTCATCGCCCACTTCTTCTCTTCCGGCTTGGGCTTGGGAGCTTCTGCCGCCTTCACCGGCGCGCTCACAGCGGGCGCGGGCTTGGCCGCGACCACTGTGGTCTTGCCCTGCTGCTTGACGGCGGCCGTGACCGGCTTGGCCGCGGGCGCTTTAGCGTCCGCTACTTTGGGCGCAGCCACCGGCTTCGCTACCGGAGCTTTGGCGTCGGCAACTTTCGCCGCGGCCGCAGGCTTCGCTGCCGCCACTGGAGCCTTGGTCGCCGGAGCCGGAACATTCTTGGCTACCGTGGAACCTGCATCCTGCGTGTGCAGGATGAGCACCAGCTTGCCTGCTGGACCAGGCGCCACTTCAAACGCCATCGGCTTTTCCAGATCGACGACTACGCTGGTGGTCGGAGGAGTCTTGCCGTCCATGCCGATCCGGACGCCCTTCACTCCGCCGCTGCCCACCGGAATCTTGTTCTGCGCGCTGGCCACCACCGTCTCCGGCAGTGCCACGACCACGCGCGCCGGGGAGCTCATCTTGCTCACTCGCGGCGTCACCGCCCGGCTGGAGCTGATTTCGATCTGGATGTCGTTGCTGCCCGGCACCACGTTCACCCGCTCCAGCTTGTTATTCGCGGAGGCGGAGACAGGCTGCGCCGCCGGCTTCGCTGCCGGAACCGCGGGCTTGGCTCCCGGGATCACCGCCGCCTTCACCGCCGGAGCCGGAGCGCCGGGTGCGGGCTTGGCGGCTGTCGTGCCCGAAGCCTGTTGTTGCTGCAGCGCCTTTACGGTGCTGCGCGCGTTGTCGATAGCGTCCGGGCTCTGTCCAAAGGCCATGCCCGCCATCATTGCCACTGCCACAATGCCAGTCGTCAGCTTCATATCCGTCCCTACTTCTTCGCCGCCGGCTTTCCGGGTTTTGCTCCGGGGCCTGCCGCGGAAGGTGTCGAATCGTGACTGAAATACGTCGTTGCCGTGAATGTCGCCACTACGCTCTCATTCGGTGCGTACTGATACGTGCGCTTGGCTTTCGCTCCGCTCGGTTTCTTGGTCGTCGACAGCATCAGGTTGCTGATGTTGACGATGCGTTCCAGCTTGCTCACCCGGTCGAAGAAATTCAGTGTGGCGTAATACCGCCCATCCAGTTCCATATCGAAGGGCACTTCGGTGTAGTATTGCTGCGTTTTGGTGTCTTTCGCCGTATAGCGCCGCAGTTCCACACCCGCCCGCTGGGCTTCGCCGTCCATCACGGTCATGAAGCCATCGATCTGCTTCTCGTCCGGAACGATGCGCTGCTCGATTTCCAGTTGCTGTTTGAGCTCGGCCAGTTGCTGGTCGATCTGCTTCAGCTTGGGCCGATAAGACTCGAGTTCGTTGTTCTCCCGAATCTTGTCTTCCAGGGCATGCTGCGCCGCGGCGTTCTTCTCGCTCTGGCTCTTGAACATGGTGAAGTACAACGCCCCGGTTACGATGGCTCCGCCCAGCAGCACGGTGGCCCACTGCTTGATCCCCGATAGTTCGCTAAAGTTCGCCATAGGTCCGCCTCTACGACTTCCCCTTCTCGCAGGTCAGCGTGAACTGAAACGCCTGCATGTCCTTGATGGTCTCGTCCTGATAGGTTTCCTTGATCTCGACGCTCTTGAAGAAGCCCGTCTTCTGCAGGTTGGCGATCAGGTTGGCCACGGCATCGGTGCTCAAAGCCGTTCCTTCCAGATTCACCTGCGGACCGCTGTCGTCCATCCTGCTCAGCCACACCGCCTCGGTGTTGTTGATGGTTTCGCCCAGCATGGCCATCAGATTGACCGGGCCCGTCTGGTTCGCACGCAGCCCGTCGATCACATCCACGCGCCGCTTGTAGGCGTTGGCCTGAGTCTGCCGCTCCATGTACCGCGCCTTTACATCAGCGAGCTCGCGATTCTTCTGCTCGGCCACTTTCATCTGCGCGGCGATGGCCTTTTGCTGATGGTCCAGGCGGTACCAGTAGCCGAGATTGATGAGCCCGGCCAGCACCACGACCACCAGCACCTTCAGCTTGGGCGACCCCATGTCGCCCATTTCTATCGAGGGCATCGACGGGCCGGCGCTGGCGCGCTTGCCCTTGCCTTTGGAGTTTTCGAGAAGGTTAATTTTGATCATAGGGATTCAAAGCTCCTCAGGGCCAAGCCCACCGCCACTGCCATCTGGCCGGGGTTCTGCTCCACCAGTTCCGCTCCGTGTCCTTCCACCGGCGGCGTGACCCGCTGGAACGGATTCAACAACTCCACCGGCATCGAGAATTCCTGCCGCAACGCTTCCACCAGGCCCGGCACTTTCGACGAGCCGCCCGCCAGGTAGATTTTCTCGATGTGCTCTCCGGCCGCGCTGGCTCGGAAGAAGTCAAATGTCTTCTGAATTTCCAGCACGATAATTTCGGTCACCTGCTGCAGGATCGGCTGCTTCGCGTCTTCGCTCACCGTGCCCACCTTGTTGCCCAGCTTCAGCGATTCCGCGTCTTCAAAGCTCAGATCCAGCTCTTTCTGCAGCGAGTCGGTGTACTGATGCCCGCCCACGCTGACGTCGCGCGGGAACAGCGGCGTCGTACCTTTCACGATGTTGATGTTCATCACGCTGGCGCCCAGGTTCAGCAACGCCACTACCTGCCCCGGTGCGGGCTGGTAGTTGTACTCGTAGCAGTTCTGCAGGGCCAACGCATCGATGTCGACGATAGCCGGGGTCCGGCCCGCCATCGAGAGTACGTTGGTGTAGTTCAGAATCTTGTCCTTCTTCACCGCGACCAGCAGGACGTCCATATTCGGAGCCCCCACTTCGTCGGAGAGAATCTGGTAATCCAGGCTCACGTCGGCCAGATCGAAGGGAATGTGCTGCGCGGCTTCCTTCTCGATGGTCTCGGCCAGTTCCTGGTCGCTCATGGAAGGCAGCGAGATCTTTTTCACGATCACCGAGTGTCCGCTGACCGCAGTGGCCACCGCCTTGGTCTTGATCTGGTTGTCAAGGAACAGCTTCGAGATCGCGCTCGACACGGTGCCCGAATCCACGATCATCGAGTCCACGACGATGTCGGACGACAGCGGTTCCAGACCGAGGTGCGCGACTTCAATCTGCCCACCCTTCTTCTTCAGCTCCACTGCCTTAATGCTCGAGGAGCCCACATCCAGGCCAACAATCGACTTCGATCCAAGTCCAAACATGTGCCCACCTTTTTGTGGCGCGGGCGCCTTCGCCCGCGACGTTTTGTAGCGCCGGCGTCCCGCCGGCTGTCCCGAGGGCGTCTCGCCCTCGACTTTCCCTTACTGCGACCCGGCCGCTTTCCCCACGGCCTTCGTCTTCCGCTTCGCCACCGGTTCCATCTCCATCGACTTCTCTTCCATCCACTGGTCGAGCTTCGATTTCTTGAAGCGCCAGCGGTTGCCCAACTTGAACGCGGGAATCTTCTGTTCGCCGACGTACTTGTACAAAGTGTCCGGACTCACGCCCAGGTATTGCGACGCTTGGCGGATGTTCATCACTTCTCGCGAGTCGGCCATAGTTCCTTTTGCCTTTTTTCCACTCGAACCGTCCCGCATGGTTTCCACCGCTGCGGGCTTTGCTGGGAGACTGCCTTACCCTCTCTATCGGCTCCGAGGGCTTTCGGTGTCCAGAGCATATATCAGCCCTGAAAAACCTTGGGTCGTAGCGAATTTCCGTGTTTTGCCGTGTTTTTGGCCGTTTTCTTGGAATTCGGCAGGAGTCCAGGAGGGAGTGAAATCTATATGTAGTAGCTAACTTACAGAATGCCACTATTAGTGGGATGTACGGCAGAAGGCATGCTCAGTTATCGCGAGTGCGGTAACTGAAGTACTAGGCACGGTACGGAGGTACTATATCGCTCGCCCAAGTTGCTGGTTCGGCGGCCTTTCCCTCCGGCCGCCGAACTCAGCATTTCCGGTTACTGAACGTCGACGACCTTGCCCCCGAAGAACGTCACTTTGAGGTCTTTGTAGACGAAGATTTGCTTCGCGCCGAGGTTGACTATTTTTTCCGGCTGCCCCAAGGTACCCTGCACCTGATCGGGCGTCATACCCATTTGAATGGTCTCCGGCTGGGCCTGTTGCTGTTGCTGGCCGCCACCACCCTGGCCTTGCTGCTGGCCGCCTTGCTGCTGCTGGCCACCCTGTTGCTGCTGATCGCCGCCGCCTTGCGCGTCTTGCGAATCATCGCTGATCGACATCAACTGCCCGATCGTGTCCTCGACATCGCCGGCGCTGGCCTTCGCCAGAGTGCCTTTGGGAAACTGAAACACCACGTTCGCCTTGTTGTAGGTCGGCGGATCCGTCTTGTTGCAAGTGTCGCAAGCAACGATACCCAGCACGACCATGTCCTTGTCCAAGTTCACGTCGACTTTTGTGGGATAAACCTTGTCGCCTTTCTGGAACAGGTGCGTCGTCTGGCCTTCGGACTGAGTCTGCGAGAAGTGCCCGAACATACGCTTTCGCGCCTCGGTCATCATCGCGTTCGGACCGTGCACCGTTCCGCCTTCATACTTGGTGGTCAGTACAGTCTTATCGGTGTAGGGCACGCCCATGATTCCACCCTTCTGGATGGCCAATAGCGTTCCCGCATCCACCACGGAATATCCACCGGTATCCGAGCCCATCTTCACCAGCTTGTACTGTGCCGCCAGCTGCTCTTGCAGTGAGGGAGCCTGGGCGACTGCCGGGGCGGCGAAAGTCAGTCCTGCCGACAGCAGCATTGCCCCTGGAATGAGAACCCGCAATCTCTGCCACATCGTGGATGCCTCCTGAAATCTTGGTGAGAGTGTTCTGCTTCTGATGAATCGCTGAATTGATGATCGCTCAATGGATGGATCGCTCAATCGCCTTCATCGCGGGAAAAATTCGGGAGCACCTTCCCCAGCAGATGCTCCCGCTGCATCGCTGGTTGATTTACTGGGACCCGCCGCCCGAGCCGGAACCGGCCTCCTGCTTGGCCTCCGTCTCAGCCTGATCGGCAGCTGACTGCTGGTCCTGCAAGCTTTTCTCCGCACTCTTGTCGGGCGGAGGCGCGGGAACATCGCCATTCACCGTGCTCGTATCCGGCGCCTTGGGCAGCCCGCCGGTGCCGTTCTTCTTGGCGAGCTCTCCCATACCGTCTTTCAAGCTTTCTCGGAAGCTGTTGTACATCTCCTGCAGATCGTCGGTTGAAACCGGCCCCTCTTTGCCGATCGCGCAATCCGACTTGGTGCTGGCGACGACTCTTACGTTGACGTTCCCATCGTCGTCGGGAGTTTCGGTAGTACGCTGAATGACGTCTCCCTGCGAGAGCGGGCATTCCTCGCCATCTTCCGGCACCAGGCTCATGTCGGAAGAGACCATAAAGGTGCGGAACTTCGGATCGAGCGCCGGCGGAGCTTCATTGGACGTTGCCGGTTGGCCGCCGCCGGAGGAATTGCTGCCGCCGCTCTTCCCGGCCTCAGCCTGCTCCGCTGCCAGCGTGTCTTTCACCTCGTCGGAAATCGCTTGCTTCACTTCCGGACTCAGCTTCGCCGTCTCCGCCGCCGGGATGGGCATCAGGCTCGCCACCAGGGTATCGCCGTCATGCGCGTTCGGGCCCAGCCAAGCCGCGGCTTGTGCTTCATACGCCGCCTGCAGAGTCGCAGCGATCATGAAATCGGTAATCCAGAATGCCGCCGACGGATACACCGGATACGGCTGGTAGTACGGACCGTAGTAGCCGTACCAAGGCTCACCGCCCCATCCCCAACCGTAGGCGACCGGCGCCGGCCATGGGTTGTAAGCCCATCCGTAATAAGCCGGCTGATAGTAGTAGGCGGGATAGTAGCCGTAGTACGGCCGTCCGCCATAGTAGTAGCCGCGATAAACCCCGGCTCGGTATGCACCGTGATAGTAGTAGGTGCGCGAATAATAGGAATGCCCGCCGCGCACCACGTACGCGCGCTGCACATATCCGCCCCGCCTTCCCACGCTCACTACACGCGCTCCATTGTGAGTGCTCACCACGGTGCGGCCGCCGTGCATCCCGTGGGAAATCTGCATGCCGTTACGGTTGACGGAGCGGATCTGGCCATTCGGACGGATATGCGCCGTGCCTCCACCGCGCAGGGAAACTTGGCGTCCCGGAGCCGCATGACCGCCCGCCGTACGCCCCCCGCCATTCCCGCCGCGCCCGGCATTCGCCGCATTGGTGTGGCCCATTGCGCCGTTGTTCGCTTTGCCGCCCATCGCGTTCGAGTTACCGCGGCCATTCGACATCGTGTTATTCCGGCCCGTGTTGTTGGTGTTGCGGTGGCCCATGTTGTTGGTATTGCCGTGGCCCATCGTGTTGTTGGTCGTGTTGGTGTGACCCATCATGCTGCTGCCACCGCGGTTTTGCATGTTCGAATTGGCAGGATGACCGGGCGTGTTGGAATGTTGTGCCGGCGCGTTGTTATGGGCCGGAGCACTGGCATGGGGCGCCGGTGCCGCCTTGGGGGCTGGGGCGCTCTTTTTCTGGGCCCCGGCAAATGCCGGGACCAGCATCAGCATCGCAGCCAGAACAAATCTTTGGGCGCTGAAACTCTTTTTGGAATTCATCACTTACTCCTGAAAACTAGGGTTTCCGACCGCCAAGCGCTCGTCAGGCGCGCGACTAGTTGGCCAGTCGAAACCATGCTTTACTTTTAGGGGCCCAGGAACTTCGAGAAGAGAGAACCGCACTCACTCCGCCGGAGTACTCCCTTCCGGTGTGGGGGTTCGCGGCGGAAGAACGTTATCAAAACTCTTTCAGGGACGCAATCGTTTTCTGGACGGCCAGCTTTCCTTTTCCGCCGTCCAGGCTTGCGGTAAGCTATCCTCTCGTCAGGAGAACGACTTGCGCTACCTCGACCGTTTGCAACCGCTGGCCCTTCTTGTCATGCGCCTCGCCTTGGGAGCCGTTATGCTGGCGCACGGCTATCAGAATTGTTTCCGCCATCTGCGGGACCATGTTCATCTGGTGACCAGCCTGGGCATGCCCGCATGGCTGGGCTACGTTTCATCGTTCACCGAATTTATCGGCGCCATTCTGATCCTCGCCGGATTCTTCACCCGTCCCGCAGCTTTCGCCCTCTGCATCGATCTCGTGGTCGCGATCGGGAAGGTGCATTGGCATAACGGAATCCTGGGATCGCCCGATCGACCCGGCTACGAACTCACCCTTTCCCTCGCCGCTCTGGCGTTCGCCTTGATCTTCTTTGGAGGCGGGCCGATCGCGATCGATCACGTTCTCCGGGGCGGAGGCAGCATATCCAAGCGCTCCTGAGTGGAGCACCGCAACTTTCCCGCTCGCCGCGGGTTTACGCCCGGACGCGCAACTGCCGCCCGGTAATCCAGTTCCGGCTAGCCGCCCGTTGGTTCCGAGGTTCCGGCGATTTGAATCTGCGGCGAACCGGAATTATGATCAATAGCAACCCAGGATGTTGCATCCAAGTAGTTTGGCGGCCGCATCTAACGCCAACAGCAGCGATCAACACAGGAGGTTTCTCTTGAGAAAGCACGCCTTCCTCGCGACCGTTCTTGCATTTTTCGCCTTAGCCAGCCTGGCTTCCGCCCAACAGGGAGATGCCATGATCGGCTTTGGAACCGTCGTCTCCCCCGGTGCCGCTCAATGCGGCCAGGCTCTGACCGTGAATCTCACCTGCCCCGAAAAGGGCGGCTTATACATCAATCTCGGCGGCGACGTCATCTTCCACGGACGCCTCGGCGCCGCTTTCGACGCCACATGGCGAGGCGGCCAGGGCGACTTCGCCGGCACGGGTCAGCCTTATCGCCCGCTGCTGTTCGATATCAACGCGGATTATCAGCCTAAGTTGAGCAAGAAAACCGGTCTGGACTTGTTCGGCGGCATCGGATGGCAGAGCACCCGCTTCTACGGCTACACCGCCACCAGCAACTGCGTCTACTTCGGCTCCTGCTACACCAGTTCCAACCACTTCCTCGTGGACCTGGGCGCGGGTGTCCGCTACTACGTTTGGGGCCACGTGTTCGTCCGGCCCGAGGTTCGCTACTACCACGTCATGAACAACACCGACGTGTTCACATCGGGCAACATTCTCCACCTCGGTGCCTCGATCGGATACACTATCGGTCCGGACTAAACTGCGGCTGAATTCGATTTCACTCGGTTGCGTGCGAGCGATGCAGCTTCGCTGCGCGCTCGTGCGCGAGCGTCTGTCCGCAGTATGTCTGAGAGATCAACACCCACAGGGGGCAGGATTGAGAAGGTTCGTCTCGACGACGTTCGTATGCATGCTTGTCGCATTTGCCACTTTCGCCCGGGCACAGGAAATTGATTTCGGCGTCGGCGCCAGCGAGCTCTATTCTCCGAAAAACATCAGTGCGTCCGAGGGTTTCGTCCCTCCACCGGAATCAGGCGGGCTTTATCCCAGCATCCTGGTTCAATACCGCCTGCCCAATCATTTTGGGATTAACGCCGAGACATCCTTCCGTTACAAGCAAGGCTTCTACGCCGGTTTTCAGCCCTACCGGCCGGTTATCTATGATGTAAACGGCGTCTACTCGGCCCACTTAGCGCACAAAACTACGGGCGACTTCATGGCCGGTATTGGCGGCCAGACTCTGCTGTTCTACCCCGCCAACAATTACTGCACCATCCCCGCCGGCGGCTGCCGCACATATTTGAACGCCACTCATTTTCTGGTTCACTTCGGAGTGGGTGTGCGCTACAGCTTCTGGCAAAAATATTTTGTTCGGCCCGAAGTGAACTGGTATGTCATCCCGAATAACTACGAATTTCACTCCGACAACGTCTTTCGCGTAGGCGCGACCATCGGATACGTGTTCGGCACCCATCCCCCCAAGCCTGCGCCAAGACCCGTCGCGCCCAAATAAAAAAGGCAGCGCGCAAAGACGCTGCCGGAACTCGCGCGATCTCGTTTACTTCATGGATTCGCAGATTTCGGCTTCGTGGATCGCCTGATCCAGGTGCTCGATCGCCTTCACGCGATGGCCGTCGAAGTCGTGCGCCGCGCTTTCCAGGTGGTGCTTCGCGTTCCGCATGGCTTCGAGCGCTTCGTGAATGTGCGGGTGCGGTTCAGGAAGCGCCGCCGCTGCCGCCGGAACAGGTGCAACCGCCGGCGCCGCGGGCACTGGAGGCGCGGGCGCCTTCGGCCCGGCTGCTGCCGCCGGAAATGCCAGCGTAAACAGAAGTGTTGCCATGATGAGCAGAGTCAGAAACCCAATCTTCTTCATGTAGTCCTCCTCGTCCGCATTCCGGCTCGGACGCAGCCCTTCTGATTCATGCATTGCCCCGGACCGGCCCAACCCCACATTTTTGAACAGGCCGCCCGCGACACCCGCACAGTATAGCCGCCGAGTCCAATCTCCCGGCTGTGTAAAACGTTACTTCGCAGATGTCGCTGCTCCCCGCCGGTTTCGCCACCATAACCATGCCGCCACCAGCAGCAGGATGATGACCGCCGCGATGTCCACCTTCTTAATGACGCGCTCCAGCCGGTGCCAATGCCGCCCAAACAAATACCCAGCGCTCGATATCACGGTCACCCAAATCCCCGCACCGAGAAAATTGAATAGCAGAAATCTTCGCCACGGCATCCGCAGTACTCCGGCCATGGGTCCGGCCACAATGCGCATGCCGAAGATGAAACGCGCGAAGAAGACCGTCACGGCGCCGTATCGCGCAAACAGACGCTCTCCCTGCTCCAGGCTCGATGCCCGCACCCGAAAGATGGATTGATAACGCGCCAGCAGAGGACGCCCGCCGTAATATCCCAGCGCAAAGCCCAGATTGTCGCCCAGGGTCGCTGCAATCGTCGCCACCACGATGATCCATCCCAGTTCCAGTTGGTGTTGGGAATACGCCAGAAAACTCGCCAGCAGCAGCATCGTCTCGCCCGGCGCGGGCACGCCGGCGTTCTCCAGCAGCAACGCCGCACCCACTGCCCAATAGCCATACTGCACCACTGCATTCCGCAACAGTTCGAGAATGGACTGGTTCATCTGGATAGCTATTTTTCAGTAGCGCTGGCCTTAGGTAGCGCTGGCGTCCCGCCGGCTGTCGCGGCGGCATCTCGCCGCCGCCCTTGTGCGCAGGATTACGACTTCAAGAATTGCATCAACTCGCGATTAAACTCCTCCGGACACTCCTCATACGGCAAATGTCCTACCCCCGGGAACACGATCGTGTGCACGTCATCAAAATGCCGCGCCAGTTCCTTCATCGACGAGACGTACACTGCCGGATCTTTGTCGCCCCACATCAGAAGCGTAGGAAGCGCCCGCAATTCCGGCAGCAGAGCTTCCATCTCCTGCAAGTCCGCCGTCCAGGTGCGCGCGATGCTCAATGCGTGGTCGAACAGTCCCGGCATCGCCAGCGGCGCCTTGTAGCCATCCAAACTTCCTGCCGGAATCTTTTCGCGGTCTCCAAACATCCGACCATGCCAGTACGGATAAAGCGACGGCATCCGCCCAATCACCAGCCGGAACAAAGTCGCGCCTGCGCTAGTCCCGAAAAAAGGCGCCAATCGCCGTCCATGCTCGGAGTAAGGATTCACCGGCGCCACCAGCACCAGCTTCCGCACCCGCAAACCGTGATTCGGACACTCGGCGGCCGCACACATCGCCACCGCGCCCCCGCGCGATGTTCCCAGCAAATCAAAAGTTGTAAGCCCCAGATTCTCGGCGAACTTCAGAACGCGCAACCCGGTCGCCTTCATGGAATGATCGATCGAAGGCCGATCCGAGAACCCGGCTCCCAGCAGGTCCGGAGCATACACCGTGGCATGAGGCGCCAGCGCGGGCATGGTGTAGCGCCAGGAGAAGGAATATCCCATCAACCCGTGCAGCAGAATCAGCGCCGGCCCCGATCCGGCGCGCAGATACCGCATCCGCGCTCCGTTAAAATCCATCCAGCACTCGGCAATACCGTTATCCAGCTTCGGAGCTTCGTGACCTGCTATCTCCCGAACGTCATTCATTGAACTTGCGATCATTGAAATTTACGATCATCGAACTTTACGATCGCGGATAAATCGCAGAACCCGGGACAACTCTTTCCCGCCAGCCGGACTCTATCTAAGGGAAACAACGCCTCTGTCGCTTCACTTCGGGGAGCTTCGGCTCCCCACTTTTTTCACAGCGCAAATCGCGAGAGTGCCCCTCATAGATCGAGGGGGTGCCCCATCCTTCTCGCGCGGTTTGTGCGCGAGAGGGTGGGGATTTTGACCTTGCTCACGCCGCGTTCCGCTTCTTCCCCAGCAATTTCTTCAGCACCCGAATCCCTTTGTCGACGTGCTTCTCCTCCATCAGGAATGGAGGCAGGAACCGCACTACCGTATCCTGCGTGCTGTTGAACAACACTCCCTCGCTCAGCCCTTCATCCACAATCGGGCGCGCCGGAATCTCCAACTGAATCCCCTGTATGAATCCCCGCCCGCGCACCCCGACCGCCGCGTTTCGTTTCGAGACCAGATCCTTCAGCTTGTCCTGCAAATACGCTCCAACCTTGTTCACGTTCTCGAGGAGCTTTTCGTCTTCCACGATCGCAAGAAACTCCAGCGCGACGCGGCACGCCAGCGGACCTCCGCCAAACGTCGTGCCATGTTGCCCCGGCGAAATCGCATTCGCAAATTCTTCCTTTGCAATGAATGCTCCGAGAGGAAGCCCGGCCGCGATCGGCTTGGCGACCGCCACAATATCGGGCGTCACGCCAAAACTCTGAAACGCGAAAATCGTCCCGGTGCGCCCCAGCCCGCATTGAATCTCATCGAAGATCAGAGCAGCTCTATGGCGATCGGCCAGGACCCGGCACTCGCGCAGGAATTCCACCGAGCACTCGTAAATTCCGCCTTCCCCGAAAATCGGCTCCAGCACGATGGCACAAGTAGTGTCATTGACCGCCGCGCGCAATCCCTCCAGATCGTTCTGCTTCACGAAGGTCACGCCTTCCAGCATCGGCTCGAAACCCTTGCGATGTTTGTCCTGCCCGGTCAGCGACAGCGCACCGAACGTGCGTCCGTGATACGAACCCTCGAGCGCCACCAGTCGGCACTTCGCTTCGCCCCCTGCCCGATGTCCGGCCAGCCGCGCCAGCTTGATCGATCCCTCAATCGCCTCGGTTCCACTGTTCGAGAAAAACGCGCGGTCGAGTCCCGAAAGCCCGCACAGCTTCTCCGCCAGCGGCCCCTGATACTCGTGATAGTAGAGATTCGAAACATGCACTAGCTTCGCCGCCTGCTCGCGGATCGCTTTCACGATCCGCGGATGCGCGTGCCCCAGCGCATTCACGCCCAGCCCGGAAACGAAATCGAGATACCGCTTGCCCTCGATATCCCAAAGAAACACGCCCTTCCCGCGCGTCAGCACGACGGGGTAACGGTTATACGTTGTCAACAGGAACTTCCGCTCCCGCTCCGCAATCTGCTCAAAGGCGCTAGATGAAGTCGAAGCCGTATCGGGAGAAATAGTAGTAGTACTCATAAGACCTCCATAGGGGAACTCTCGATTTTACCGGAAGGTGAGGAACCGCGGTTTGGCACACCCGCGAAAACTCGCGCGCGTCGTGGGCGCGCTAAAAACTAGCGAACCCCGTAAATCACTTCCCAGCGCCGCCATTTCATCCGATGATCCAGCCAGATCAGTTTCCACAGACGTTCTCCACCGCGATAGCAAGCCTCAGGTGTGTGCACCGTCTTCTTGATCGGATGATCTCGTGCCCCAGCGAACGGCCAACGCACGAGTCCAGGCAGCAGGATGTTCACCGAACGGCGCAGTTGCGTGCGGCACAAAGTGAATGGTCCGGTCTTCGCCAGCTTCGACGGCGTAACCGGAGGCATGATCCTCGATCTCAGCGAGCAAGGCCTGTCCATGCAGACCGTCGTCCCCATGAAAACCGATCGCGCCGATCGCCGCGTTCACCTTCGCCTCGACCTGCCCGACTCCGACGCTCACCTGGAAACTACCGGATACATTGCCTGGGCCGACGCGCTGGGCCGCGCCGGCGTCCGCTTCTCGGACCTTCCCGAGGACGCCCGCCAGAGAATCGATCACTGGCTCGCGCTCAACGATTCCGCGCCCAGCCGCAAAGCACCCACGCTTGCCGTCGATCGCGCGCTCGGAGCCGCCAGTTTCGTCGGCGGGCAACGGGTCGGGAGGAAACGGATCGGGAGGCTACGAAACAAGAGGCTACGAAACAAGAAAGACGCGTTCCATCAGCCTGGAAGCCGAGCCGCGACCGAAGCGCCAGCCGGCGCGCCGCCCGTCTCGACCACGATTCAGTATGAATTTCAGTCGCTGGGCCCTGATCTGAATGCGGCGCTGCGCGTGATCAGCGAGCGGGCTCGAACCCTGCTGCGCGGCCAAGGCGCCGCCATCGCTCTGATCGACGGCGGACCGATGATGTGCCGCGCCAGCGTCGGCCAAGGAGGCCCTCCGCTGGGCACGCGCGTGGATATCAACTCTGGCTTTTCCGGAGAATGTCTTCGCGCCGGAAAAGCCCTGCGCTGCGACGACGCCGAAAATGATTCCCGCGTCGCCGCCGAAATCTGCCGCCGCCTCGGCATCCGCTCGATCGCGGCCGCGCCCATCCGCTACGAACGCGACGTGGTCGGCCTGCTCGAAGTTTTTTCTCCCCAGACGTTCGCGTTCGACGAAGGCGATTTAGCTATCCTGGAACGCCTGGCGCAAACCGCTCTCCTCATGGTGAGCCAGTCGCAACAGCTGAAACGCGACATAGCCAGACTTTCGTAGCGCCAGACTTTCGTAGCGCCGGCGTCTCGCCGGCTGTCGCGAGCGCGTCTCGCGCTCGCACTCGGCAGCTACCTCGACTCAAGAGTTCTTTTTGCCCAACTCCACAACGGCGCTCCCCAAGCGCCCAGCCGCCAGCAGCGCTCCAAACAAAATGATCGCGTCGAAACTGCTCCGCCCCTCGCGCGACCAATAAACGTCTTTCAGGTTTAACCACAGCGCGAATTCATCCAGCGTCAGCGCCGCGCCCACGCCGTAGAGAATCGACATCAGCCGGCCTACAAAAATCGACGACCGGTCCGAGCCGTTGCCGACCTCGCACAGCCACCCGTATCCCACGAGCAGCAGGATGATGATCCCGAAGACCAGATGATGCACGTGCCGCCCGCCCATCTGTACGAAGTGGAATGGAGGAATCTGATGCAGCACGCCGTACACCACGGCTCGCACTCCGGCGAACGTCAGAAAGAAACTTACCGACGCAATAAACAGCCGGCGCACGCGGCCGGTCCGGGATGCCATCATGCACCGCCCGCCCCAGCGACGTGCCATGAAGAATCAGCAAGAACAGAGCCGTCCCCGCCACCGCCATCAGCAGGATGAACCACGTATAAGCCATGGGGCATTAGACCGCAGAAGGGGAGGCCGACACTAGGGGGTAATCGATGAGTGATATCGCGATGTTTTCGCCAGCTCAGCGCAGTATTTGCGGTTGGTCGCATCGGGTCATGGCAGCGAGGACACTATCTCTTTGCAGGTTGCATACAGGTCTTCTACGACACTCACAAGTAGCTTGTCGTTTAAACCGCTTGCCATCTCTCCGATAGACTCCATGCCGCCCAAGCCTCGGGCAGTCCGTGCCGCAAGTGCTTTCAAGGCAACAGTGTCAGGCACACGCACAAGCTCTTCACGCAAGGCTTGCAATACGTCCACTGCTGCGTGGTCATGATGAAACCTCAATAGGATCTGCGCGATTTCTAGGTCAGTTGAGTATCGCGACAACAGCTGTTGGTTTGTCATTGTTCACACCGCAAAGGCGGAACAACCTTACACGCGGAAAAGCAACTGTTGCAAGCAGGGCTTTACGCTCAGAACAGTTTCAATACAGCCCCGTCTCCCCCTCCGGCCGCGTCTTCCAGCGCCGGTGCACCCACAACCACTGCTCGGGATACTTCCTCACATAATCCTCAATCACCTTCGTGAACATCTGCGTGTTTGCCACGATGTCGGCCTCGAGATTCCCCGTGCGAATCAAGTCCAGCGCCGGATCGAAGCGCAGCCGGTATTTGCCCAGCGACTCATCCCAGATGGTGAATCCCGGAACCACCGCCGAGTCGGTGCGCATTGCGATGCGCGCCAGCCCGCTCGCCGTGCACGCCTTGATCCCGAAAAAATCCACGAACACTCCCTGCGGCGGAGTCATATTCGTGTCCATCAATATGCCCACGGTCTCGCCCGCCTTCATCGCTGCCAGCAGACCGCGCACGAAATCGTCTTTCGGCACGACTTTATTTCCGTGCATGGTGCGGTAGTTCTGCAGCATGCGGTCGAGATACTGGTTGTCCATCGGACGCATCACGATGTTCACCCAGTGGCCGTGCAGCGAATGGGCAAACGCCGAAAGCTCCCAGCCGCCAAAATGCGCCGTCAGAAACAGCACGCCCTTGCCGCGCTCGTAGGCGCGCTCGTAGTTCTCCAGCCCGTCGTAGACCACGACCTGGTCGACGTTCTCGGGCGTGTAGCGCGGAAACTGGCACAACTCGGCCAGTTGGCGTCCCAGCGAAGTGAACTCCCCGCGCAGGATGCGCTTGCGCTCCGCCACACTTTTTTCGGGAAAGACCATCGCGAGATTGCGCATGCCCACCTGGCGCAACCGGAAATGGAAAAGATAAACCAGCTGCGCGATCGCAATGGCAAACCCGCGAGAGAAAGGACGCGGCAGAATGCCCAGAATTTTGATGAACGGCCACGCAGCCGCGTATTCGAGTTTTCGCCGCATCAGGAAAGCGTCACTCTATCACGCGGGAGAAGTTGGTTTCATGGGGAGGAAACGCATTCAGCAATCGGCACTCAGCATTCGGCCGTCCAGGTTGTCATCCTGAGCGGCAGCGGCAGATTCGCGCATGCGAATCTGCCGCGGAGTCGAAGGACCCCTACCACCGCAACAAATCACGCGCGTCAGCCAAGAAATGCTCCCGATAGTCGCGCGGCCCCTATTTCGCCGCTTCCTGCGCCCACTTCGCCAGCGTGCTCAAAAACGGATTCGCTGGCGCCGGAGCCTCCACTTCCCCTGTTAGCGCCGCCTTCGAGGTCACCATGTGACCGTAAAATTCCCGCGTGCTGTCTTTATCTTGCTTGACCACGGCGCCGTTCAAACTCACTCCGGCAAACACGCCGCGCGCCCGCGAATACGTCAGCACCTGCGCCCGCATCTTCCAGTCCGTATTGCCCTCGGCGTGCCGCCCCACCGGACCGGCCGCGACCGACGCATCCGCTCCGAGCGCAAACTGGCTCGACAGCAGATGCTGCATCCCGTCGTTATTCATAATCAGCATGACCAGGTCGACGGCCTGGCCTCCGATCTGGAATCCGAAGCTGCCACCCTTCACCGTAAAAAATGCCGGCGAACTCCATCCCTTCGCAGTGCGACAGCTGGCCAGCCCGCGCCCATACTTGCCGCCGACAATAAATCCGCCCTTCAACATCGAGGGCACCACGGCCACGCACTGCGAGCGGCTCAGGATCTCTTCCGGGAATGCCGGAGTCCGGCGCCGACTGGATTTCATTCAGCACATCGGCCGCCGCCTGCACGCGGTCGACCGCTTTCGATTCCTTCGGTTGATCGTCCGCCGCAAATGCGAGCGAACACAGAAACACAACAGCGCAGCACCACTAGCTTTTTCATGGTTCCTCACCACAATAATTCACTGGGATTTGGTATCTGGATTGTAAATGAAATCGGACAGCCGCACGCTGCGCGGGGATCATTGCAGCAACGGAGTTGTGCTTTCAATCAGCAATTTCGTGAGATTTCGGTCTGCTGAGAATTTCAGAGAAACAGCCAGACAAAAAAATGCGGGGCTGAAAGCAGTGACCCTAATCGCCACTCTCAACCCCGTCTCCCAGGTTCTGTGGTAGGTGAGGCGAGTATGCATCGCCCCGGAATTTCCAACAAGATTACGAAGGTAAGTGCCCGATTAGGTACGTCCGGAATCGCTGAGCTAGAGGTCAGCGCAAGCTCCAACGCGGGGCGCGGGGAGATTTCGCCGAGAGCTCCGGGTTGCTTGCCGTGACGGCGCTCATTGACGAGGCATTGACCGAGTATTACGATTCCGGGGACAAGGGGGCTTTACTGCCGTGTTTTGTTGCAAATGTGGAACCGAAGCGCCGGATGATTCACAGTTCTGCCGGAAGTGTGGTTTCGCACTAGCAGACGCGAGCTATCCGACTTCCCCTGCCAAGGTACCCCGAAAACCGAGAGTGGCGCTGCCGGCTTTTGTGCTGCTTCTCATCTGCGGTCGCGGCTGATTGCTAATAACGCGACCCGGCAGAAACCAGAGGCGATTGGCCATAATACTCCTAACCAAAGTATTCCCGACCCAGAGGCGATTGGCCATAATACTCCTGACCAAAATATTCCCAGCGTGAGGTATTCCCAATCTGACGCACTTGATCTTGTTGCACAAGAGATTGGGCGGCTAGCTACTTCGCTGTCACCAGCGAATGCGTAATCGCGTGCACCGACAGCGCGATGCGGTTCTGCACGCCCACCTTGCGCATCAACTTGGCTACGTGCGCCTTCACGGTGCGTTCCTCAATCCCTAACTGGCCACCAATCTCTTTATTCGAACGGCCGGCCACCAGCATCTCCAGCACTTCCTTCTCACGGTCGGTAAAGGTCACACGGCCCGCCGGAAAAATCCTGCCCGGCGCCGACGAGACCCGCTCGATGAACATCGACAGCACGCGCCGTGGAGCCCATACCGATCCCTGATTCACGATGCGAATCGCCTGCGCAAATTCCGACGGCGTGGCCGCTTCATCCACGTATCCTTTGGCGCCGGAGGCAATGGCCTTCAAAATGGTTTCTTCGTCGATGCCCGACCCGGTCACGATAATTCGCAGGTCCGGGCGCGTGGCCTTCAGGCTGGCCATCACATCGAACAGGTTTTGCCCAGAACGGTTGCCGAGCAGGATGAGATCGATGCCTTGCAGCACGCCGATCTCGGGCAGCGTCGCGGAGATAAGTTCGAACTCGGGCTCGGCGTCAAACAATGCGCGGAATCCAACAAAGCGCAAAGGATCGCTCTCCACGACCGCAATTCGGATGACAGGTTTTCTGGCCACTGCTGCTTTCATAGTTTTCCCTTGTAGGGTCAAAGTCTTCTACTCAGCATAGTAATAATTCGACCCGATGCAAAGAGAAGGTGACCGAAGGGAAATTACGGGAGTAACATGAAATCCAGCTGTTTGCAGGCTGGAAAGGCCATCGAAAGCATCCCGCATGAAAGCTTCGTCAGAAAAACCGTGTGGACTGCCGGTCTCGACGGCCTCTCGCGCAACTGCACTCAGCCAGGGAGAATCTCCTCGCATGATCCGATCGACGCCACAAGCATTTCTCAAACTATTCGTCATCCTCATCGCCCTGTCGCTGGCCGCATGCACGCTCTGCGCTCAAGAGGCAGCGCCGGCCTCGCCGCAAGCCCCCGGGTACATTCCCAAGTTCAAAGGTGATCCGGCGCGCTCCGACTCCGAAGCCGAAGCCCTCGCCTACATGCGCGTCGTCATCCGCGCCCAGCATCAGTTCAACAAGCAATACGGACACTACGCCACCACGCTCCCCGAACTTGTCCACTCCGGATCGTTCACCAAGCGCATGGTCAATCCCGACCGCGGCGACTACACTGCCAGCTTCAAGGGGAAGAAAGACAGCTACGTCCTCACCATGACGCCGAAAAATCTCGACGCCCAGCACCGGTCTTTCTATGCGGAGGATGACGGCAAAATTCACGCCGACGAATCCAAGCCCGCCGACACCGACTCGCCCGTAGTGAAGTAAATTTTGAATTCTGAAAAGACGGGTCGCCCCACCCTTCTCGCGTTCTATGCGAGAGGAGCCTGCCCTGAGCGTAGTCGAAGGGTGGGGATTTTTGACTTCCCAGACTTTTCAGAGACTTCCCAGGTTCTTAAGAGACCAGGAACTCACCGGTGTCCCCCGCCGCCACCACCATGGAAGCCGCCGCCACCGAAGCCGCCGCCGTGGAACCCGCCAAACCCACCGCCAGCGCGCATGCCGCCGCCATGGAATCCACCCATCCCGTATCCCCCTCGAAAGCTGGTCACGGCATGATTGTGGAAGCCGCGTCCAATCGCTGCCGAACGCGTTCCGTCAAAGTGGTGATAGCCGCGGAAGCCGCCGTAGTACGGCGCGTTCCACGCCATCAGCGGTGAATAAAAGCCCCATCCAAACGGGTTGTAGAAAAATCCGTCGCCCGGCAGAAACGTGAAGCCGTCAAACCACGGATCCCAATACCATCCCGCTCCCCACCATCCCGGACCGTACCAGCCATTGGCGTAATAAGCCTGAGCCTCGTCGATGTTGGCCTCCGAGAGATACTCGGACCGCAAACTGCTCCAGCGATACAAATCGTTATTCTGCGTGACTTCCTTCTTATCGAAGTTCGTTGCCTTGAGCCGGGCGCTGTTCAGCGCGACCTCGTGTCCTTTCTTCACCGTCGTATTGCGGTCGTCGGCCGAAACAATCGCCTTCCCGTCGAACACCCGCACGAGTTGATCGTTCGCGTCAAAGTCGTACAAACCGGTCTTCACGACTCGCGTGTCCGCTCCCGGTTGGCTGATGTGAATGAAATTCTCTTTATAAAGATCGTCCACCTCCAGCATCGCTTCCCCTTGCCGCAGGGAAACCTGTGTGTTGGTCAATGAGTTGGAGACCATCTTCACCGAACTGTTACTCCCCAGCCTCAGATAGACGCCCGGAGTCAACAGCATTTCAGCCTTACCGTCCCCCGTTTCGAGCACTTGCCCGTTCTGCAGTTCAGCCGTTCCCACCGATTTCGAATTTAGCGTCTGGTCTCCCATCGACGCCTGGCCTTCCACGTAATTCAGCGTTCCCGGCATTGCGTTTTGTCCGTTGTCCGTGTCATTCCCCCACGCGGGCACCGACAGAATCGCGGCCAGAAAACAGCTTGTCGCCACCGCCTTCCATCTCGCCAGCTTCATACCCCCACCATTCCTTTCACGAATCCTCTTGCTTTATTGGATGTTCACCATAGAAGGCAAGATGCAAGGCTAACCTATTGATACTAGTGTGTTTACAATAAGTTTCGAGGATTTACAGAAACGGACAAAAGTAAGACAAATACGGGGATTTTCAACCTACGGGAGGATAAAACGCGAGAAACAACGCGGCTGGATGCCAAGCCATCAAGCGAAAATCATTCCATCTGCTCGGAAGCGGCGGCGGGAATCGCTTCCAGCGACAGCGTCTTGCGCTCTCCTTCGCTTACTCGCAGCGCGGTTCCCTGGCCTGTATAGGCCTTCAGAAAATCGGGATTGTAATACTCCTCACCGTCCACGCTCTCCCACGCCAGCACGGTGTAATCGCCCGGACGAATGCCTTGCAGTTGAAAGCGCCCATTCTGATCGCTCTGCGTCTTGCGATAACGATCCATACGCCCGCGCATGCGCGCCTCGGGAACGGCCACTATCACGGCATTCGCCACCGGCTGACCCTGATGATCTGTGACGACGCCGTCCACCATGCCGCCGTTCGTGCTCGCCACCAGATCGAGCGCCACCGTGCCGCCATTCACATTGATTCCCGAATCATTGACATCGCGTCCGCCCGCCAACAGCGCTTTCACAAACCAATCATCATTCGCACCGGCGTCGCGCGCGATCTGCACGTAATAATTTCCCGGAGGCACATCGCTCCACGCAAAACTTCCATCCGGAGCCACGTGCGCCAGGTTGGTAAACTTTCCGCCGCCCAACACGCCTTCGTCATCGTCGTCTTCGGTCGATTCCAGCAGCAGAAAGGTTCGCTCAAAATCGGGCCGCAGCGGCGCGCCATTTTTCCCTTCCACCCGCAGATGCCCGCGCACCGATCCTCCCGGTTGCGGCGAAAGTCGCAGCCCCTCGACGTTGCTCGATCCCACCTGCAACGGCTGCCGCGCAATCATTGGCACCGCCGACCCATCCACCGTCGCCACAATCTCGTAGTTTCCCGGGGACACGTCGCGGATCACAAAGCTGCCGTCCTTGTGCATCTCCGCCCCATTCAGCACCAACCGGAAATCGCGCGATTGCAGCATGATCGTCGCCGAGGTTCGCGGCGGCAAATTCACCACCGATCCCTGGATGCTCAAGCTCGGCCCCGGCGCCAGCGAGAAATTGATGGGAAACTCGTCTCCCGCGTGCAACTGCAACGGCGCGGCCTGGCTGCGATCCGTCGTGCCCGGATAATACGTCGTCTGGTACGAAGTGGATGCGCCGGAAGTGGATGCGCCAGCCGAGTTGCGCTGCTCAGCACCCGCGCCTCCCGCCTCGATCAGGCTCTTGAAGTCCGGCGGAGGATTCACCGACACATACACATTCCCCGCCGGCAGATTCGCCACGCGATATTCCCCCAGATCGTTAGTGCGCTCCGCCCCCGCCTGCTCCCAGTGACGATGCCCCGAAACAAAAGTCTGCCGCAGCACGGTCACCTCTGCGTTGGGCAGCGGATCGCCATCTTCATCCGTCACCCGCCCGCGCAACACAGCCGCAGCCTGCAGACGCACGTTGACGTTCTTCAGTTCTTGCCCCGCGGCCAGCGCCAGCACGCGCCCCTCGGACCGCTGGTGACTTTTATCCGTATCCAGAAGACCCGTACGCTCCACGAACAGCCGGTATCGCCCCGGCAAAATGTTTTCGATGCGGAATGCCCCGTCCGCCCCCGACACCGCCGTGTAATCCCCGCCCTGAGCCTGGTTCTCTGCGATCAGTTCGATCAACGCCTTCTTCACCGGCTCGCTGCCCGGGTCTTTGGTGACCACGCCCTCGAGCGCCGCTCGCTTCGGAGCATCCGCCATGGCACCCGAACTCTGCGCCGCCGCGCCCGTGGCCAGCCACAAAATTGTCAGGCATGTAAGAAATGGCTTCATTCGTGTTGAGGGAGGTTTGAGCGCGTACCCGGACCGTGAGGCGGCCCGCTCAATCTCCTTCTTATGACCCTGGAAAAAATCTCAACCTGTATCCTGAAGCAGTAAATCATGTGGGGACGGACGCATTCGTCCATCCACCGAGCGAAGCGAGGCTTGTGGGGAGGGGGGATGTTTGTGTGGGGCGGACACTCCCGTCCGCCAACTGCCTAAGCCATCCCAACTATACGCGGGAGATAGGTTGGCCGCCCTCAGCTATCCTTGCGGTACAGCAGATTGCGCATCGCCTCGCGCCGAGCCGCATTCGCTCCCTTGTCCGATTTCAAAACGTCCGTCGGCTTCACGTTCACATCGCCCTCCTCTTCGCTGCACGACGGACACTGGTTCGCAAACCCAGGCTTCCCCGGCTTCAACTCAAACTCCTCACCACAAACCACACAAACTTTAATCGGATATGCCATCCAACTTTCCCAATTCAAAATGTGGGGACTTTCCCAACTTAAAATGTGGGGACAGCCGCCCTCGGCTGTCCGCCGCGCGCAGCGCGGCCCTTGCCTAATTCAGGAAATACTGCCGGTACAACGTATCCCTTTGCGCCGGCCTGAATCCCGCATCGCGAATAATCCGCCGCAACTCTTCTTCCGTCGTGCAGTTGGTCACGCCCGCCGCCCGCACTACATTCTCTTCGAGCATCACCGAGCCGACGTCGTTCCCGCCGAAGCGCAGCCCCATCTGGCAGACTTTCAGTCCCTGCGTCACCCAGCTCGATTGCACGTTCAGGAAGTTCGAAAGATACAGCCGCGAGATCGCCAGCACCTTCAGATACTCCACCGCCGTCGCCTCGTCCCAGTGCCGCCCGCCCAGCGCCGTGTGCTGCGGCTGAAAACTCCACGGGATGAACGCCGTGAATCCGCCCGTCTCTTCCTGCAGTTCGTAGAGCTTCTGAAAATGGTTGATACGGTTCTCGTGATTCTCGCCCACGCCAAACATCATCGTCGCCGTGGTTCGCATGCCGATCTGGTGCGCGGTGCGATGCACGTTGATCCAGTCCTCGGTCAGGCACTTCAGCCGCGCAATCTTGTAGCGCACTTCATCGTCGAGAATTTCCGCCCCGCCGCCCGGAATCGAATCCAGCCCTGCATCCCGCAGCCGCAGAATCGTGTCGCGGATCGACAGCCCGCTGTACTCCGCAATCGCAATAATCTCCGACGCCGAATAACAATGAAGATGGATTTGCGGGAAACGGCCCTTGATCCCGCGCAGCATCTTCTCGTGCCAGTCGATCTTCAGGTCCGGATGCAGCCCGCCCTGCATCAGCACGCCCGTCCCGCCCAGTTCGACCGTCTCGCGGATCTTCTCGTAGATCGTGTCGAAGTCGAGAATGTAGCCTTCCTTCGCCGCCGGCCCCTTCAACGGCCGGTAGAACGCGCAGAAGGTGCAGTACTCGGTGCAGAAGTTGGTGTAATTGATGTTGCGGTCGATGATGTAGGTGACCACGCCCTCGGGATGCAGCTTGCGCCGCATCGCATCCGCTTCCATCCCGATGCCGATCAGGTCATCGGACTCAAACATCTCCAGCGCTTGCTGTTTGGTTAAGGACATAAGAGATCCACAGAACCTTTAATTTTAGCGGGAACCGCCCCAATCCTCCAACTCCGGCGGGCGACTCAGGCTGGACACAGTAGTGGCTGAGTCTGCCCATGCTTCCTGAATTCCTCAGCGGTCTCTGCGAATCCTCGGCGATCTCTGCGGTTAAGCTCTTTCTTACCGCAGAAGCCGCGATGGTTTTTCGATGGACATTGCCGGCAATAACCGGAGGGTGGGCACGAATTTTCCACAGCCCCACCGCCGTTCAGTGTGACGAACAACCTTTACTCGAATAACGAAGAAGAGGAAAACTGGCAGCATGTTCGATCGCACGTTCCAGCGAATTCCTCGACTCGGCAAATAAAGACCGGAACTCCTTATTCCGCAAGATTTTACGTATAACCCTTTGTGAATCAAGATTTTGCGAACGCAATCGGCATCTCGCGGTCGGTAAGTATTTTAGATCCAAGATTTTAGGAGAAAAGATCCCAAAAATCACGCTTACCAAGCTCCGCGGTTTGACACCACCGAACGCCTTACCTAGACTGCCTGTGTACGGGCACGTCTATGGTGACGAGGGACCATTCATGTCTTGGCTGCAAAACAAGTTTGAAAAGAATTTCCTGATCTCGACCGTCGACTATGTCTTCAACTGGGCGCGCAAGTCGGCGGTGTGGCCCATGACCTTCGGCCTGGCCTGCTGCGCGATCGAGATGATCGCCTCTTCCACCTCACGCTTCGATATTGCGCGTTTCGGTTCCGAGGTCTTCCGTCCCAGCCCGCGCCAGAGCGATCTGATGATCGTCGCCGGAACGGTCACGCTGAAGATGGCGCCGGTGGTCAAGCGCATCTATGACCAGATGCCCGATCCGAAGTGGGTGATCTCGATGGGCGCCTGCTCGTCGGTCGGCGGACCGTTCAATACCTACGCGGTGCTGCAGGGCGTGGACAAAATTGTCCCCGTCGATGTCTACGTCACCGGGTGCCCGCCGCGTCCCGAGAATCTTTTCTATGCGCTGTTGAAGTTGCAGGACAAAATCGACACCATGACGCTGGCCCGGAAGCCCACCGAGGTTCGCCTCGATCCCAACATGGTCGAGAATTTCAAGCGCCAGGTAATGATCGCGCAAACCCTGCAGCCGAAGTAGCTGTCAGCCGTCAGCCATCAGCCGTCAGTGAAACAACTCACGTGGGGACAGCCGCCTTCGGCTGTCCAGCCGAGCAAAGCTCGGCACTTTCGTAAGAGAAAGATCAATTTTGTCATCCTGAGTGCCGCCCTGAGCGCAAGCGAGGGCAAGTCGAAGGACCTTGGGTTCAGACGCAAGATAAGCTCATGCCTTCACCAAACTCACCACCCAATCCGAACTCCCCACCGCCGACACGGCCAAGGAATTTCCCTGCGGTGACAAGACCATCTGCATCGCCAACGTCAACGGCACGCTACTCCGCCATGGACAACGTCTGCCTGCACCGCGGCGGCCCGCTCGGTCAGGGCATGATCGAGAACGGCAAGGTCGTCTGCCCCTGGCACGGCTGGGTGTGGGATCCGAAAACCGGCGAGGCCGCGCACAGCGCGAACGCCAAGGTCGCGGTCTATCCCCTGAAAATGGAAGACGGCGACGTGCTGATCGAAATTTAGCCGTCCGCCTATCCCAGCAACTTCAGGAATTTCCCCGGCTGATTGTCATAGCCCGGGAACACATTCGCCAGATTTTCGTTCCCCATGTGCCGCGCGACGGCTTCCCCAATCACCTGGCGGAAATCGGTGGTCAGCGCCAGGTCGCGGCCTTCGTAGAGTTGCGACTGATCGAGACCGGGCCAGCGGCCGTACACTCTGCCGCCCTTGACCGGCCCGCCCAGGACGAACATCACGTTGGCGTGGCCGTGGTCGGTGCCGCGGTTTCCGTTTTCGCGCGCGGTGCGTCCGAATTCCGACATGGTGACGACGACCGTCTCTTCGCCAAGATCGCCAAGGTCGGTCCAGAACGCGGCCAGCGACTGCGAGAAATCGGTCAGCACATTGGCCAACTGGCCCTCAACGGCGCCTTCGTTCACGTGATGGTCCCATCCCGCGATGTCAGCAAACGCGACCTGCACACCAAGATTCGCTTTGATCAGCTGCGCGAGTTGCCGCAGGCTGTCGCCGAAGCGTCCCTTGGGATAGTCGGCGCCCGGCGCGGGCGTGTACTTGCCCGGATCGGCGGCCTTCAGCATCTTGACCGCGTCGAACGTCTCCTCGCCCGTGCCGTGCAGCACGCTGTCGGAGGAGTGATCGTACATGGCCTCAAACGCGCGCGCCGCCGGCGAAGGCTTGGGATTTCTTCCACCCACCGAGAAGTCGTTGATGTTGTTCATGGCGACGGCAGGCTCGGAGCCGCTCAGAATGCGCGGCAGCGATGGTCCGAGCGCGATCGCGCGGAACGGAGAATTCTGCGGCGACAGGCGGCAGGTTGTGCAACGAACGATTGAGCCATCCATCTTCGGTCACTTTCACGCCGGGCGTGCCGGTTTCCATGAAATCCTGCGCATCGAAATGCGAGCGCGTCGCGTCGGGCGATCCGGCAGCGTGAACAATGGCGAGATGGCGTTGCTGCCACAGCGGCTGAAACGCCGCCAGCGAGGGATGCAGTCCGAAGAACCCATCGAGATCGATCACAGATTTGCGCGGAATGTTGATGCTGGGCCGCATCGCATAATATTGCGGCTCACCGTGCGGGACTACGATGTTGAGCCCGTCAGCCGCGCCTCGCTGGAAGATGACTACGAGACGCTTGCCGCTCGCGGCTTCGACCGCTCCGAACGCGGCGCGGGTCAGAAAGCTGGGCACGGCAGCCGTCCCCACGACGGCGAGCGCGCTCTTGCGAACGAAAACGCGGCGAGTAATCATACACAGCTCCTAGCTCGTAGCTTCTAGCTTAGCCTCATCTTCTCTGGCCGTCAGGAAATTCCTCGGCGATTTCTCTGGAACTCATGTGCAGCGTGTGAAACTGCGCTAGGCGCGATTCCATGGCACCGTCGGCGATTCTCTCGGGATGCAATTGCTGATCGATCCAGCGGTCTACGCCGATGGACATGACCTGCTGCACGTCGCTGGGCCGCGGGCCAAAGGTGAGGCGGTTCAAGGCGTGCACTGCACGCTTCTGGTCATTCGTGCCGGCGTCGAGCTTTTCTTTTTTGTCGGCGAGCAGTTGCGGGACGGCGCAGGCCAGGCTCAGACACAACAGGCAAGCCGACAGCTTGATGGCGCTGGATCGCATCAACACTCCCCAGACAGACCAGGTCTGCTGATTATGAACCCAAATGGGAGAAAAAGTTGATGCCCTAGACGTTGCTGAGGTGCTCTGTCAAGAAGCCGGCAGGCACGTCCTACGTGGTCAGATAGGTTTTGCCGCGCGAGACTTTATATTGCAAAGTCGCGGCCAGATGGTCGATGTCGGTAGCGGCGATATTCACCGCAGTGGAATCCAGAAGGGGAGTGCGATTGCTGCCCACCGCATCGCGACGCACTTGGATCAGCAGCGCCTGCACCACATTGGGATCGTATTTTTCCGGAGCCATCCGCACCAGGTCGCTGAGCGCGCTGCCCACCGAAAGCGGGGCGCGGTAGGGACGGATGCTGGTCATGGCATCGAAGGAATCGGCGAGGCCGATGATGCGAACCGACATGGGCAGATCCTCGACCGTCAGCTTGTCAGGATATCCGGAACCGTCGCTGCGCTCGTGGTGCCAGCGCACCGCCTCGGGAATCTTCGGCCACGGAAATTGCACAGTGCTGACGATCTGGTGCCCGACCGTGGTGTGATCCGCCATCTCGCGAAATTCTTCGGGATCGAGCGCGCCCGGCTTACCAAACAGACGGCGGTCGACAGCGACTTTTCCAATATCGTGAAGATATCCCGCGCTGCGCAAGGCCGCGACCTCGTTGGCCTCCATCCCCATGGCTTCGCCGATGGCAGAGGCGTAACGGCCGACGCGCAGGGAGTGGCCGTGAATATTCACGTGCTTCACGTCGATGGCGGTGGCGAAAGCCTCGAGAGCATTGTCGTAAAAACCGTGCAGCGAGGCCATCAGCTTCAAGTTTTCAGAAACGCGCTGCGCGATGGTCTGAGTCAAGGCGTGATTCTGGACCGCGAGCGCAATGTAGCTGCACAGCAGTTCGAGCGCATCGAGTTCACTGTCTTCATAAAGCGAATCGCCCGGCCGGCGTCCGAGACTGATCACGCCCGCAAGACGGCCTCCTGCCTTCAGGGGCGCGAGGCACTTGAACAGTTCCGGCGCGACGTTGCCGTTGGAACTCAGGAACACCGAGTACGTGGACGAGTTCAGAACAATGGGGCCGCGCGCCGCAGCCAGCGCGTGGACGTGTTTGGGCAGGAGAGGAATGAAAGCGGGCTCCGGCATCAGCGCGAAGCCCAGCGAAGTCGCGGAGGTCAGCATGGCGGGCTTGTCCGAGAACAGGAAGAGCGCACCTTCGCGCGCGCCTGCCGCTTCCATCACGGCAGACAACATCAGGCGTGAAGTTTCCGAGAACTCGCGCTCGGCCGTCAGCGCGGGCCCGAGCTCGGAAAGCGCTTCGACTGTGTGTAACAGCCGCCGTAAATTGTTTGTCTGAATCGCCACGAACGAAGTGGGAGCCAGATCGCAGAGCACATTGAGCGTAACACGCAATAAATGCTCCGCGCGAGGGCGGGTTGTTGGTTAGTTTGATGCGGTATTAACGATGCTGAAGCCAAGGTGACACAGATTGTTCTACCACGAAAGTGGAAGAACCGCTTGAGGTACTACTGTTCTTGAAGCGCTGCTAGAAGTGTTCCCGCAGTTCGGCGAAGCGGCCGACGATGAGCAACTTCTGGCGGGCGGAGCTGGATTGACTTCCTCATGCTCGAGAATCCAGGTGTCGCCGTGAGGGATGAAAACCGCGTGCAGCCCGGCAGCCAACGCGGGATTGATGTCAGACTTCGGGCTGTTGCCGATCATCCAGGTGGAATGCGGGTTCAGAGAATATTTCTCGACCATGTGCGCGTAGGTGGCGGCATTTTTTTCGGCGACGATTTCAGTCGAGGCGAAATGCTTCTTGATCATCGAGCGCTCGATCTTTCCCGCCTGCTCAGGAATGGCTCCCTTGGTCACCAGAATCAGGCGATGACGATTGGAAAGGTGTACAAGCGTTTGCGGCACTTCGGGCAGAAATTCAATGGGATGATTTTCAATTGCCAGGGCGAAGCTGCGGACCTGCTCGTGTAATTCGGGCGTGACCGGATGCGTACTGAGGCGCTCGAAGGTATCGACCAGAGCGTGCGAGAAGCTGTGCAAGCCGTAGCCGTGCTTCACAATGCATTCGCGCTCGACGTCGTTGAGCACTTCGCGAACTTGCTCCCCGGAGAATTCGTGATGGTTCAAGAAAGAGATGAAGCGGGCGATGGCGCGCTCGAAATAGACGTTGTTCTCCCACAGCGTGTCGTCGGCGTCGATGAGGAGGGTCTGGGGGGACAAGCTTCTAGCTCCTAGCTGCTAGCTTCTGGCTAATCAAAGTCCGCGGATGTGTCGGAGGTTTTGATTGCGCGGAAACCTAACCCCAGAATAAATCATCTTTCCCAGTTTGCTTTTGTCGATACCGCAACCGCAGACACCACCAGAGCAAGCGACTGCGTACTTCTTTAATGGGAACCCTATTTCTTTCAGTGGGAGAGGACATCTTCAAGTCAGTTTTCGAGCACATCGCGCGCTCGCGTTCGGAATCGTCACTCGGCACCCACACTGTGCAAAGAGTTCTGTGGTCGGTTTCAAACATCGCCTTGAAAGAAACGCCCGACTGTTCCTTCATGGCTGCTTCGAACCGCGCTCGCGCAGCACTCCGACCGCGATCGGGATTGGACAGTTTCATATAGAAAAGTCGTCGTCTAGTGAGAAGAACATCCTCTGAAGTAATCCAAACAAGCTCGTGTGGGTATCCATTTCTAACCAGGAATTCACGGAAGCGCCGGCAAGATTCTTCGAACGAAGCGCTCACAAAATGTCTCCGAGAGTCGGAAGCAGACAGCGTTGGCCAGAGGCTAGAAGCTGGCAGCTAGAAGCTTCTCTACACCCAATCCACCTGCGCCTCTGGCCCGATGATGCCGGCTTTGTGTCCCATGTCGAGCAGGCGGCGGACGGCTTCGCGGCCATCGGGGCCGTAGTCAAGGGTGCGGTCATTCACGTACATGCCAACAAACTTGTCAGCTGAGGCCGTGTCGAGATCGCGGGCGAATTGCATGGCATAGGCCAGCGCCTCTTCGCGATGATCGAGAGCGTACTGGATGCTTTCCTTCAAAGCCGCCGTCACGACCGGCATGAGCTCCGGACCGAGAGCGCGGCGGATCGCATTGCCCCCGAGCGGCAGCGGGAGGCCGGTGACCTTGTGCCACCACTTGCCGAGATCGACAACGCGATGCAGGCCCGACTTCTCGTAGGTGAGCTGGCCCTCGTGGATGATGAGTCCGGCTTCGTATTTGCCTTCGAGCACCTGCGGGATGATCTGATCGAAGGGAACGACCTCGGTCTCAATCCCCGGAGCGAAAAGTTGTAACGCCAGATACGCCGTCGTCAGCGTGCCGGGAACCGCGATCCGCTTCGATTTAATCTCGGTCGCGGAGAATGGACGCGGCGAAACGATCATGGGGCCGTACGCCTCACCGACACTGCCGCCGCAGGCCATCAGCGCGTATTTATCCTGCACGTAGGGATAAGCGTGAAACGAGATCGCGGTGACGTCATAAACGCCTTCGCGGGCTTTCTGGTTGAGCGTCTCGATGTCGCACAGCGTGTGGGTGAAGCGCAGGCCGGGCGTGCGGACCTTGTGCGTTGCCAGTCCGTAGAACATGAAGGCGTCGTCGGAATCAGGGCTATGGGCGACACTGATTTCGCGAACTTGTGTGCTTCCGGGATTTTTTGTTTCCTGCTCGGTGACGGGCATCATGAAATGAACTCCAACAGCTAAGAAAAATTACGGTTAAACATCAACTGCGACGCCAGCGGGTTGCGATGGCGGCAGCGAACATCACTTTCATCACTTCGGCGGCGAGAAACCAGTAAAGGCCCAGGTAGGCCGCCTTGGCCAGCGAATGCGTGAAAACATAGAGCCAGGTCAGGCCGCCGGCGAAGAGCAGAATCTCTGCCAGAAGGCCCGCGACGGCTGCGCGGACAAAGGTCTTTGCACTGTGCTCGAAGATGTATCCGGCCAGGAAAGCGACGAACGGGTACACCATCAGAAATCCGCCAGTCGGTCCGAGCAGTTGCGCCATTCCACCCAGGCCGGTGGGATTAAACACGGGAAGCCCAACCGCGCCCTCGGCCAGATAAAGAGCGAGCGCCGCGAACCCGCGCCGGCTTCCGAGAAGAAGTCCGACCAGCAGCACGCCGAGATTCTGCACCGTGAGCGGAACCGGGGTGAGCGGCAAAAGCGGGATGGTAATATGCGCGCAGAGCGCGACAAACAGGCTCGCGCCAACCACCAGCGCCACCTGCCGCGAGGCTTCGAGCATCCGCTCTTGCGGAGTGTTCAGAGTCTGAGTTGCAATCTTTGCCATAAGCTAAATCTCCCGATGGCGACGACATTTCCCAGCCGAAGCTCTTACTCGCCGCCGGCCTTACGGTCCGCGATTTCTTCGTGCGAAGCGTGCGCCTTCTGCAGATGTCTTCGCAGGTGCATGAACAGGGCAATGGCCACGCACACCACCACCAACGTACTCACGCCCAGGATCAGGAACCACCAGATCATCCGCACAGCGGATTAGGATAACAGCTTCCAGCGGCAAGCTGCTAACGGCCGGCCTTGGCCCTCATGCACACCGAGATCCTTCGCTCCGGCTGAAAAGCGCCTGCGCTCTGGATGACGCCTATCTCGAGATAATTTGCAGCATGTCAGGGCCAAGGCTAAGAAGCGCTCTTGCGTTTTTCCCGCAGGACTTCGACGCGCTTCATCATGAATTCCAGACGCTTCCTGCCCCACTTGGTGCGCGTAACCGCCTTTTCGAGATTGAGGAAGGCCTCGGGATCGTTGAGTTTCTGGCGCAGTTCTTTCACGAAGGGATGGATTTTGGCGTAGATCAGGAACAGTTCGCCGCTGAAGGCGGGCTGCAGAAATAATTCTTCGTTCAACACGCCAGCCAGCACAAATGAGGTCACAATACCCCAGTAGCCACCCACCTGCCGCAGCCAGGCGTTCTCTTGCGTGCCCATCGCCCAGGCGACTTTTAGGAAGTCGTCGGCATTTTCGGGGAAAAATTCGCCGCCCACCCAGGAACGAGCTTTGCGCATTTCGGCTTCGCGGCGCAGATCGTAGAGTTCGAGGATCAGGTGAGCGTCAGCAGTGGTCGGCTTCTTGGCCATGGACTTCCTCCTTGGATTGTTGCAGGATGCGGGAAAAGTCTACAAGAAGCTAAAAACTCTTTTAACCGATGGCGATCAAAATCCCCACCCCTTCGACTGCGCTCAGGGCAGGCTCTGTCGCTTAAAGCGCGACAAGGGTGGGGCACCCATTCAGTATCAGCTGCTGGCGGTCTGCGCGCTGGTGGCTGGCGCCTCTGCTGGCGGTGGCGCTGGCCGCTCGAAATCGCACTCCTTGTTGGGACAGGCGATGACCGGCCCGGCTTTCAGATTCTTTTCCACCAGGTACTCGCTGCCGCAGCTGGGACACTTCTCGGCGATGGGCTTGTTGGCCGAAGTGAATTTGCACTTCGGATAATTTCCGCAGCCGTAGAAGGTGTTGCCCTTGCGGGCACGCTTTTCGACCAGGTCTCCGTCTTTGCACTCGGGACATTTCACGCCGATGTAATTCTGCTTCACGTACTTGCATTCAGGATATCCGCTGCAAGTGGTGAACTCGCCGTAGCGTCCGTGGCGGATCATCATGTTGCGCCCGCACTTCGGGCAAAGCTCGTCGAGCGGAATGTCGGGAACTTTCTTGCCTTGATCGAGACGCCGCGTGGTCTTGCAATCGGGATAGCCGGTGCAGGCCATGAACTGGCCAAAGCGTCCGCGCTTGAGCACCATCACGCGGCCGCAATTCTCGCAATATTCTTCCTGCGTCGTGCCCTGCACATCGGCGGTATCGAGATCGGGCAGGTTGATGGGATTTTCTTTTGTAAACGTGCAGGTGTTCGGATCGTCTTTGTCGTAGGTGCTGCAGGCATAGAACGAGCCGTGCTTGCCCCACTTGATCACCAGCGGCGCGCCACATTTTTCGCACTTCTCGTCTGTGGGTTTTTCCATCCGCTTGATGTTTTCCATGTGCTTGGCCGCGTACTTCAAGTCTTTCTGGAATTTCTTGTAGAACTCGGCCATCGCGTCTTGCCACTTCTCTTTGCCCTCTTCGATTTCGTCGAGTTCTTCTTCCAGACGCGCCGTGTATTGCAGATCGAAAATGTCCTGGAAGTTTTCCACCAACAGATCGGTGACAACCAAGCCGATTTCGGTGGGAACAAATTTCCCGCCGAGTTTCTGCACGTATTGCCGCTCCTGAATCGTGGTGAGAATGGCCGCGTACGTAGACGGACGGCCGATGCCGCGTTCTTCGAGCTCTTTCACCAGCGACGCTTCGTTGAAGCGCGGAGGCGGTTCGGTGAAGTGCTGCTCCGGCTTCAGTTCTTTGAGCGTGAGCCTCTGTCCGGCTTCGAGCGCGGGCAGCTTGTGCTTCAATTCCTCGTCTTCTTCGTCCTTACCTTCCTTCGATTCTTCGTAGACTTTGAGGAAGCCGTCGAACTTGAGAACGGATCCGGTTACGCGGAACCAGAACACGTCGCCGCCACTTTTTGCGTCGATGTCAACGGTGGTCTGATCGAACACGGCAGGGTTGATCTGCGAAGCGACAAAGCGCTGCCAGATCAGCTTGTAGACCTTGTACTCATCCTCTTTCAGATATTGCTTGATCTGGTCAGGATGGCGCATCGCCGAAGTCGGGCGAATGGCTTCGTGGGCTCCCTGCGCTTCCTTCTTCTCTTTAAATGTGTTCGGCGTTTCCGGCAGGTAGGTTGGACCGTATTCCTTGCCAACGTACTCGCGCACTTCTGTAATCGCTTCCGGCGCGACGCGGGTGGAATCGGTACGCATGTAGGTAATGAGACCGACCGAACCTTCTTCCCCGAGTTCAACGCCTTCATAGAGGCGCTGCGCGATCATCATGGTGCGCTTCACACTGAAACGCAGCTTGCGGGAAGAATCCTGCTGCAGTTTGCTGGTAGTAAATGGAGGCGCGGCGTTGCGGCGGCGTTCCTTCTTGTCGACCGAGCGAACGATCCAGTCGGCTTTTTCCAGCGCAGCGCGGATCTTTTCCGCTTCTTCGCCGTTGGTGACTTCGACTTTCTCCTCGCCCTTGCCTACAAACCGAGCATCGAACGCTGGCGGCTTGTTGGCCGCGAGATGGGCGTCGATCGTCCAATATTCTTTTTTCTCAAACGCCTTGATTTCGCGTTCGCGCTCGACGATCAGGCGGAGAGCGACGGTCTGCACGCGGCCGGCGGAAAGTCCGCGGCGCACTTTGTCCCACAGCAGTGGAGAGACCTGGTATCCCACGAGACGGTCGAGGACGCGACGGGCCTGCTGCGCATCGACCAAGTTCTGATCAATCGCGCGGGGATGCTCGAAGGCAGCCTGCACAGCGCGTTTCGTAATCTCGTTGAAAGTCACGCGCTGAATGCGCGGAGGAGCTACCGGCTCGCCCTTCTTTGCCTTCTTGGCTTTCTTTTTCTTGGCGCCGTTTCCGTCAAGTTCATCGGCGAGATGAGCGGCGATGGCCTCACCTTCGCGATCCGGGTCAGGCGCGAGATAGATGGCATCCGCCGAGGCCGCCAGCTTCTTCAGCTTGGCCACAACTTTTTCTTTGCCGGGGATGACGACGTAATCCGTCTGGAAATCGTTGGTGATGTCGACACCGAGAGTGCTCTTAGGCAGATCCTTGACGTGCCCGAGCGAGGCTTCGACGGAGAAGCCCTTCCCCAGATATTTCTGGATGGTCTTCGCCTTGGCCGGCGATTCGACAATGACTAAACCTTTTGACAATGGAACCTCTGTTTTCTTGTGTACGTTTTTTGAAGCTAGCACGAATAGGCGGAAAGCAACAAGTTACGGGAAAGAAGCTCTGAGCTATCAGCTTTCGGCTCTCAGCTTCTGCATGAGCGCTGCCAGCATCCGTTTCACTTCTACAGTCTTGTCCGAAAGCCGCTGGTAATCAGCCTCTTCGAGCAAGTCCAGATCGCGCGATAGGAGCAGGTGATACTCCAATTCGGCGGCCGAACCGGCGGCAATCTGCAAGAAGCGAGCGAAATCCACGTCTCCTCTTCGGCAAGATCCTTCAGCGACGTTCGCGCCGATCGAAACCGACGCTCTGCGCATCTGACTCGTCAAACCGTACATTTCTTCTCGCGGAAATGACTTGCTAACTCTGTAAACATCGAGAGTCAACAAATGTGCCTTTCCCCAAACCTTGAGATTTCTGAAATCTTGCACGCATCCCTCCTTCACGGCCGACCAGCCGAGAGCTGACGGCTGATAGCTGACCGCTCTCAAAAGCTTTTCACAAAATTCTTCCCCGGCATCTGCCGGACTTTGCCGTTCAGTTCCAGTTCGAACAATGCGGCGAAGATTTCCGAGGAGGACAATTCTGTTTCCAGCTTCTCGACCAGTTCGTCGATGTGCGTGGCTTCGTCAGCCTTGAGCAGGCTGAGGATCCGCTTTTCGTGAGGAGGAAGCCCTTCGTCCGGAAATAGAGATGCGGACGAGGAGCCTTGGGATTCAGGCGAGGCGGGCGGGGTCAATGCAAGTCGTACTTCTGTCGGGAGATCTTCCCAAACGTCTTCCCAGGTCGCGACCAGCTTGGCGCCCTGCTTGATGAGAGTGTTCGGTCCCCAGGAATTCTTATTCGTGACGTTGCCGGGGACGGCAAAGACGTTGCGATTCTGCTCGAGGGCGAGACGCGCCGTGATGCGTGTGCCGGAATACTCGGCGGCTTCTACGACCAGCACGCCCACCGACATCCCGCTGAGAATGCGATTGCGGATGGGAAAATTCTGGGGAGCGGCAAAGCTGCCGAGTGAAAACTCGGAGATTAAAGCGCCGCCGAGAGCGAGAATCTGCTCGGATAAACGCGAATTTTCTTTCGGGTAAATCACGTCGACGCCCGTGCCGAAAACGGCGACCGTCTTGCCTTTTGCCGCGATGGCGCCACGATGGCTGGCTGTATCAACGCCACGGGCCATCCCACTAATAATGACCAGACCTTGCGTGGCCAGATCCGAGGCCAGGCGCTCGGCCATGCCGGAGCCGTAAGGGGTGGGATGGCGCGTACCGACCATGGCAATGCCGGGCTTGATCAGGACCTCCGCGTCGCCGCGTACATACAGAACGAGCGGCGGATCGTAGATTTCTTTCAGCCGCGAGGGATACAGGGGATCGTCCATGGAAAGCACGGTCACGCCCGCAGCGGCGGCGCGAGCAATTTCTTCGCGTGCCAGTTCGGCGGACTTGCCGGTGGCCAGCGCCTGGGCGGAAACAGCGTGAATGCCGCTGCCTTCCAGTTCGGTGAGACTGGCGCGAAAGACGGCTTCCGCCGATCCAAAGTGCTCGACCAGTTTTCGAGACTTGGTCGGCCCCATGCCGGGGGTCAGCGTAAGCGCGAGCCATTCGACAAGATGGGTATTCGCGGACAGGACAGCGGCATTCGACACAGAGGACTCCGAGCGGACTGTACTGACCGCCGGAGAATGCTGTCAAGGTCATCCGTCACAATGGTTTGTTAATATTGTGGAAAGATCCCGAAATTGAAAAATTCATGAGACGTTTGCGAATTTCCGCCATTTCTTACCTGAATACCGCCCCTTTGATGTGGGATTTCGAGCACGGGCAGGCCGGCCGCGACTTCGATATTTCCTACACACTGCCTTCGGGTTGCGCGCGGGCGCTGGCCGAAGGTGCGGCGGATATCGGAATTATCCCGGCGGCAGCCTACACGCAAATTCCCGGACTGCAGATTTTGCCCGACGTTGCTATCGCTTCGCGGCGCGCGGTTCGGTCGATCCTGTTGGTGAGCAACGTGCCGGTCGAGAAAGTTCGCACGATAGCGCTCGACACCTCTTCGATGACTTCCGTGGCGTTGACGAAAGTTCTGTTCGAAAAATGGCTGGGCGGCGGACGCACTTTCACACCGATGGAGCCCAACCTCGAGCAGATGCTGGCGCAGTGTGATGCCGGACTGTTGATTGGCGATCCGGCGTTGCAGGTGGATCGTTCGCGTTATCAAACCCTCGATCTGGCGGAGGAATGGATTCGCTATACGGGCAAGCCGTTTGTGTTTGCGTTCTGGGCGGTGCGCGGAGAGGCGCTGCGGGAAGCGGATCCGGGACTGGATTTGGCAGCGGTGTTTCGCGATTCGCGCGATCACGGACTGGAAGCGCAGAATCTAGAACAGATCGTGCGGGAATGGGCGCCGCGATTAGGACTCAGCGAGGACCGGGCTCGCGAGTATTTGACGGAGAACATTCATTATCAGCTGGACGCGGGCTGTCTCGAGGGGCTGGGATTGTTCTACAAATACGCGGCGGAGATCGGGGCGCTGCCAGCCGCGCCGGAGTTGCAGTTCGCGGAGTCGGCGCGCGAGACGGCACACCGCGGGTAACGAGCCGTTCCTCCCTACGACGCCAGCGCGTCTACAGTCAGAACCGTTAACCACGAAGGACACGAAGTTACACGAAGGAAAATCGTCCAGGCTGCCTTCGTGATCCTTTGTGGCCTTCGCGGTTTCTGCTTTTACTCATGCCTTTGTTCCGTTTGCGTTAAGCTGAACGTGATTGACCTGTGAGCCTCTTCCAGCCCATCCCGAATGCCGGCAATGCCGCGGATGCTACGCGGCCGCTGGCCGATCGCATGCGTCCACGGACGCTTGACGAATATGTTGGGCAGGAACACCTGATCGGGCGAGGCAAGCCGCTGCGGGTGCAGATTGAGCGCGATGATTCCGGCTCTCTGATTTTCTGGGGACCGCCGGGCACGGGCAAGACTACGCTCGCCAAGATTATTGCCAACATGACCAAGGCGGATTTCATCGAGTTTTCGGCGGTGCTGGCTGGGATCAAAGAGATCAAGCAGGTCATGGCCGACGCCGAGCGGGCGCGGCAATATGGCACGCGCACGATCGTTTTCATTGACGAGATTCACCGCTTCAACAAGGCGCAGCAGGATGCATTTCTGCCGCATGTGGAAAAGGGAAACATCCGGCTGATTGGGGCGACCACCGAGAATCCGTCGTTCGAAATCAATTCGGCTTTGCTCTCGCGCTGTCGCGTGTACGTGCTGCAACCGCTCACGGAGGAGCAGATTGTGCAATTGCTGAAGCGCGCGCTCGAAGATCGAGAACGCGGACTCGGCGAAATGCATGTGACTGCGTCCGACGAAGTGCTGAAGACAATCGCCAGCTACACCAGCGGCGACGCGCGCAGCGCCTACAACGTGCTGGAGGTGGCTGCCGGGCTGGCACAGAAAAATTCGCAGGGTGCGCGCGAAATCACCGACACGATCGTCCGCGACGCGCTGCAGAAGCGCATTCTGCTGTATGACAAGACGGGCGAAGAACATTACAACCTGATTTCGGCGCTGCATAAGTCGGTGCGCAACAGCGATCCCGACGCGGCTTTGTACTGGCTGGGGCGCATGCTCGAGGCGGGCGAAGACCCGCTCTACATAGCGCGCCGAGTGGTGCGTATGGCGGTGGAAGACATCGGGCTGGCCGATCCAAATGCGCTGTCATTGTGCATGGCTGCGCGTGACGCGGTGGATTTCATCGGCATGCCGGAAGGAAATCTGGCGCTAGCGCAGGCCGTCGTCTATTTGTCGGTGGCGCCGAAATCGAATGCGCTGTACACCGCGTATGGCAGCGTGCAGGCTGACGTGGAGCAGACGGCCGCGGAAGCCGTTCCGCTGCATCTGCGCAATGCCCCGACCAGCCTGATGAAGGGCCTTGGCTACGGGCAGGGATATCAGTACGCTCACGACCTCGAATCCAAAGTCGCGGACATGCAGTGCCTGCCGGATAATCTGCGCAGTCGCGTCTATTACCGTCCGACAAATGAGGGGATCGAGAAGCGGATTCGCGAGCGGATGGAGGAGATCAAACGGCAGCGGACCCGCGGTGCCGAGAGCGACCTGGCACGACGAAAGAAAGAATCGTAAACGACCTGCGCGGCATCTTTAAATCCATCAAAGTCAGTAAGGTAGGGCGGTCCTATGGCTGCGATTCCAAATCTCGCCCGTATTGAGCCTTCTGCGCGGACTCTTCCCGCCGATCTGCTGGAGGACCTGCAGCGCGTGCAGAGGTCGGCCCAGAAGATCAATTCCATCCTCGATCTCGATCAACTGATCGACGGCGTCGTGAGCGAAGTGAGGCATTCTTTCGGCTGCCTGGAAGCAGGCATTTATCTGCACGATGAAGAGCGCGGCGAGATGGTGCTGTCTGGGGTGGACGGCTGCACCGAACACGACAAGGGCTACCGCCTGAAGATCGGCCGCGAGGGCATGGTGGGCTATGTAGCTTCGACGGGGGAAACACGCTATGCGCCTGACGTACACAAGGACCCGTACTACGTGGCCTGCGAGCTGTCGACGCGATCGGAAGTAGCCATCCCGTTGCGGGTGGGCGAGCGCCTGGTGGGCGTGTTCACGGCGTCACATCCTGAGGTGGACGGATTCTCACGGCAGCAATTGCGAATGTTACAGGCCTTGTGCGATCACGCAGCCGTCGCTATTCACAATGCGAGGCGCTTGCAGTCGGAGCGTGCCGAGCGCGCGGCGCTGGATCGCGAGGCCGATGAGGCGCGCAGCATTCAGCAGGCGCTGCTGCCGAAAAGCTCGCCGTACATTCCCGGCTTTGTGATTTCGGGACGCAGCGTGCCCGCGCGCGCAGTGGGCGGCGACTGGTACGACTTTATTCCGTTCGACGACGGACGTTGGGGAATTGTTCTGGCCGATGTTTCGGGCAAAGGAACGGCGGCCGCGCTGCTGATGTCGGCCACTCGCGGCATGCTGCGTTCGTTGGCGGAAGCCTGCTGCAGCCCGGGAGAAGTACTGACGAAGCTGAATGAGTTGCTGGTCAGCGATTTTCCCGCGGGAAGGTTCGTCACGCTGGTTTACGCAGTCCTCGATCCAGCAGCACGCACTGTCGTTTTCGCGAATGCCGGCCACTTGCGCCCGCTGTTCATCGACGACCAGGGCGAGCATTTCCTAGACGTCGAACGCGGGCTCCCGCTGGGGCTGGCCGCTGGGGACTATTCCGAAACAGAGGTTTCTTTGTCGAGAGGATCACGGCTGATCTTCTACAGCGATGGCATCACCGAAGCGGAGAATGCGAGTCAGGAAGAATACGGTCTGTGCCGACTTGTGGAACATGCGATCAAGCCGGATGCTTCGGCGGTGAGCATTGTGGATGAGGTGCAGACGTTTTCGAATGGCTCCGGCGTGCGCGACGATGCCAGCGTGGTGTTTATAGGCGTAACACCGTGATCAGCGCATCCGCGCGCGATGCTCTTTCAGGATGCAGCGGTCCATCACCACGAAGATTCCCGCTTTGCGCGCCTTTTCTGCGGCCTTCTCGTGGACTACTTCTTCCTGCATCCAGATGGCCGGCACTTTGAGTTGGATGGCCTGATCGACGATCTCTTCCACGAATTCCGGACGGCGAAAAATATCGACGATGTCGATTTTCTCGGGAACATCCAGCAGGCTCGCGTACGCTTTCTTGCCCAGGCATTCCTCGATCCGTGGATTGACGGGAATGATGCGATAGCCGTGGCTCTGCATGTAAGCCGAAACTCCATGGCTCGGGCGCAGCGGATTACAGGAGAGGCCGACGACCGCAATGGTCCTGGAGCGGCGAAGCAGGTCAGCAATAGGATCGGATTGCTGGAGCGAGGCCATTATTTCTTGTTTGCCGCGTCCAGTTTCTGTTTGTACATTTTCATTGCAAGCTTGCGGATGGTTTCGGAAACTTCCTTGTTGTTGGAAAGATTCTTGAGGTCCTGCACCAGCAGGTTCTTCACCAATCCCAAGCTGAGATCGAGCGGAGTGCGCGGGTTTGCGACCAGATTGCGCACTACGATGTAGTTTTTCATGAAACGGCGCTTGAGCGGAATCTGGCGCAGCACGGCTTCCAGCACATTTTTCTGGCTGGCAAATTTTTCCACTTCGCCGTCAGCCAGTTTCGGGGCCTCGAGCACGGCCAGCGCGACCACTTTCGTGCCATCGCGGATCAGGATCGAGCGCTCCTCTTTGTTGCCTTTCAGCGCCAACTGAATGCGTCCCTTAACGTCGAGGGAATTGATTTTCTGCAGCGTGTTTTCCCGCTTGGGCGGACCTTTGGGCTGCTGGGGATGAGCGGCGGGCGGGGCGGCATGAGCTTCGGACTGAGCGCCAATCGGCGCTGCGGACACTGCGGGTGTGGGTGCCTCTGACTCGTCCTCGTGAAAATACTCGGGACCGAGCAGATCAAAAGTGCCCCCAATTGCCTGAAATGGCTTGTCGCCTTCGGAGGCAATATCCTGAGCGTGCTGCTGGAAGTAGGAGAACACGGTTTCATCGTCCACGCCGACGGTAGCCTCGGGAGTTTCTTCGGCAGCAGGAACGGGCTGAGCCGGGGCAGTCGCGGCAGGCTCTGCAGCATGGGCCACTTCGGCAGGTGTAGCGAGATGGGCGTCCGCAGAGGCGTGCGATGCGGCAGGATCCACTTCGGCGGAAGCGGCGATCGAGTGCTCCTCATGGCTCTCTGATACCGCGGTGGGCGCGGTCGGCTCGGCCGTGTGCAACCAGCCTTTCAGCTCATCCGATTCTTCTTTTTTCAAATATGGGCTGGAGTGCAGGGCTTCCAGTACGCTATGCGTCGAACGCACCCGCTGGCTCTTGAGCATGATTTCCAGCGTCTCGCGCTGTGCGGACCCAGCGAGCTTCACCAGTTGCGCTTCGCGCACGGACGGATTTTCCAGCAACGCGGGTAGCAACTTTGGACGAACGTTGTCGGGCGAGATGAAATAATTCAGAACTTCCGCTGGAGTCTGCGGATCGCTGACAGCATCGAGGCAGGCTTTGTTATCCCAGCCGGCCAGGGTCATGCGAGCGGTTTCGCCGAACACCTTGTTGTAGCGCGCCAGGTAGACGAGGATCTCAATGTTCTCTGCGGCAGGAACCTGCAGCGCGCCACGGGCAGCGAACTGCATCATGTTGGAAGGCAACTTCGAAGCGCGGATTTGGTCGATCATGCGCGCCATAGCTTCACACCTCGGACCCGGCACCGGAATTCTGATCACCCGAAACCGCGTTGCCCGCGGCCAGAGACTCGAGCTCGCGCACGGCGAGTTCGAAATCCCGGGTAATGCGATTCGGTTTGTGCCGTAGAAATTCGTCCCGCAACGTTCGATAGTACCAAAGAGTGCCCTCGCGTCCACCGTTGAAACGGGACCAAATTGATTCGCCGATCGCGCGGTAATCGCTGAGGATGGAGCGGACGTTATTGAGCTTGTCGGCGGCCGAGACCAGATGCGTGTCCGCGCCTTCTTTTTTCAGGCGCGCGATGTATTTCTGCTTGCGCTCGAGCCACGGCGGTTTTGGATAAGTATCGGCATCGGTGCAGCCGTCGACAATCTTCGCCACGCGGTCGCCGAAGCGACGGCGGACTTCTTTCAGCATGGGCGCTCCGCCGCAATCTTCAACCACATCGTGCAGCAGCGCGGCGATGGCGAGATCCTCATCGCCTCCCGCTTCGAGCACCAGCGATGCCACGCCCATCAGATGCGCGATGTAAGGGATCGTCGAGGCTTTGCGCGTCTGTCCGGAATGTTTTTTGGCCGCGAATTCAAAGGCACGCAGGAAGCGCGGGCCGAGTGCTTTTGAACCCCGAGTCTTCCTTGGCGAACATTTTTTCTTGGCGACGCTCACTGCTTTTCTCCGCGCCGCGCCAGCAGATAGGCGCGAATGAACGGCTGCAGATCGCCGTCGAGCACGCGATCGACGTCGCCGACTTCCAGTCTTGGTGCGGTGATCCTTGATCATGCGGTACGGCTGCAGCACGTAGGAACGAATCTGCGATCCGAATTCGATGTCAAGCTTGGAGTCTTCGATCTTTTTCGTCGCGGCGCGCTTTTTCTCCATTTCGAACTCGTAGAGTTTGGAGCGCAGCATGCTCATGGCGCGTTCTTTGTTTTTGTGCTGCGAGCGTTCATTCTGGCAGTTGGCGACGAGACCGGTGGCAATGTGCGTGATGCGCACCGCAGAATCTGTGGTGTTCACGTGCTGTCCGCCCTTGCCGCTGGAGCGGTAAGTGTCGATGCGGATATCTTCGGGCTTGATGACGATTTCGATGCTGTCGTCGATTTCCGGCGAAACGAAGACGCTGGCGAAAGATGTGTGGCGGCGCTTTGCCTGATCGAAAGGCGAGATGCGGACCAGGCGATGCACGCCGATCTCGCCCTGCAGAAGTCCGAAAGCGTAGTCGCCGTTTACAGCGAAGGTCGCGGATTTCAATCCGGCTTCTTCGCCGGGCTGGTAATCGTAAAGAACGGTCTCGAAGCCCTGCCGCTCGGCCCATCTCAGATACATGCGCAGAAGCATGTCGGCCCAGTCCTGCGACTCGGTGCCGCCGGCCCCGGGATGGATGGTGACGATGGCGTTGCGGGCGTCGTTTTCGCCGGAGAGCAGCGTCTCGGTTTCGAGTTTGTCGATCAGACTCGCGCAGAGCGGCGATTTCCCGCTGCAAGTCGCTGTCGACATTTTCGCCTTCTTTGGCGAGATCAAAATAGGCAACGATATCTTCGCCGCGGCGAGCCAGGTCGGCGTCGGTGGCGAGCACATGTTCGAGGCGCTTTTTTTCGCGCATCACCTGCTGTGAACGCTGCGGATTCGACCACAGATTCGGGTCGGCGGCCTGCTTTTCGATCTCGGCTAGCTGCGGACGAAGCTTGTCCGCGTCAAAGATACTCCCGAAGTTCGTGGACTTTCTTGCTCAGCTTTTCGTATTCCTGTTCGATCTCTTGATTCATGAGGACGTTTGAACTTTCTTGCCGTATTTAGAGGATAAAAAGCGCTGCAGCAGCGCTCCGATAGAAATTATCGCACAAGCGAAGGCGAACCAATCGCCGTGACGCGTGTAGAACGTGGTGACGGAAGTAAGGGCATAGGGCGCGACCAGCGCGATTCGCTCCTTGCGCGGAACGCGAGCCGCAATGCGTCCCCAGGGATCGATCGCGGCGGTGACGCCCGTGTCGGTCGTGCTCAGCAGCCAGCGATTGTTCTCGACGGCGCGCATGCGAGTCTGGTTCAGATGCTGGGCGTATGCGCCGCTGTCGCCGTACCAGCCATCGTTGGAAATGTTCAGGAAGACCTGCGCGCCGTTGTTGGCGAACTGGCGGACTTCGTCGGGAAAAACGGATTCGTAGCAGATGAAAACGCCGAGTTGCTTGCCTTCCGCTGTGAGCGGGCGTCGGGACGCGCCGCGCCCAAATGCGCCCACTTCTTTGGTCAGGCCTCCGGCAAAAGAGAACAGGCTGGGGAACGGCAGGTACTCGCCGAACGGCACCAGATGAACCTTGTCATAGCGAGCGATCCACTCACCGGTGGGGCTGATCAGCGCCGCGGAGTTGAAAACGGGCGAGTCCGCATTCGGCGTGGCGGCGTCGCTGCCGATCGAACCGGTGACGATCGGGACATTGAGCCGGCGCGCCAGATCCGAAAGCGCGCTGCGGAACCGAGGATCGTTGGTGAAGAATGGCGCGGGCGATTCGGGCCAGACGACCAGATCAATTTTTGTGGCAGCGTTGTTTTCGGCGGACTTTAGCGTGAGATTCGTCAAGTCGGTTAACGTCTGCTGGAGATAGCTTGGCGTCCATTCGGCCGAGACGGGAATATTCTGCTGCACGAGCAGAGCGGCGTGATCGGCGTGGGCCGGAGGTGCTTCGACCAGCCGGCCGGCCTGCAGAACGGCGGCGGCCGCGAGCGCCGCGACCAGCATGGCTCCGCGCTTTTGCCGCGGAATCAGAAAAGCGGCCGCGAGCGCCACATTCACCAGCACGATCTCGAACGAAATTCCATAAACGCCTGTCGCAGTGGCGATGCGCGAGAGCGCGATGTTGTCCACTTGCGCGGTACCTAGAAGATCCCAGGGGAATCCGGTGATGCGGGTGCGGGCCAGTTCCACAGCGACCCATAGAAACGGAGCGGCGACAAGGGCGCGGCGGTAGTCACGCGGGCCGGCGAGCAGGCTCACCAGTAGTCCGAAGAAACCGTGATAGAGCCCCAGATAACAGCAGAAGAGAAAAAGAACGAGCACGGCCATGGGGACGTTCAGGCCTCCATACTGGCGCATGGTGTCGAAGATCCAGTAACAGGTGCCCGCGTACCAGAGAATGCCGCAGACGTAGCCAAGAAGAAATCCTTGGACGGGCTTGGCCGGGATTAATCGAACCGCGCCGGAAACTTCAAGCTCGCCTGCCGGACGCGCGCGCAGCAAAGCCAAGAGCAGCGGGGCCAGCGCGAACCAGGAGAGAACGTATACGCCCGGCAGCGGGAAGATGAGTATCTGCAAGGCGGCCGACAGCAGTACGAAAAGCCAGGCGCTGGAGTGGATTTGGCGCACGGGAAAGGATAGCAAAGACCAGTAGCCAGTCGTCAGTTGCCAGTTGCCAGTTGCTCCGTCTGAGACATGGAACCGAGCTTTGAACGTACGTAGTTCACGATTTCGGGAGTGACATAAGGCGGCGGGGTGATGCGGAAAACGGGGCGGCCTGCCGCCGGCTTCAGGGAAACCGACTGCCACGCCGGACTGCCCGGCGTTTCGTGCAGAATGACAGCGTCAGCGCGATCGAGAAATTCGCGGGCGGAATTTTTGAAATCCGCTGTCTCCGGATTGAGCACGGTCAAATACAGATCTGGCCGCAGGAACTTCAGCACGCTATTGGACTCGAGGATCACGTTGCGCACGCCTTCGAGCCGTTTGCGCAGGGTGGGCATGGCTTCGGCGAGGCGGCCCTGCTCCGTTCTTACCCAGAAAACCTGCGCCGCTCCTGCCAGCAGAAAACGCGAGGTATCCGATTCGCCGGAGCGGTCGCGCTCTTCGATGATCGCCCAGGAATGGTGGCCGGTCGCGCAGTCGCAGGCCTCGCCATTGGCCGAGCAGATGCCGTGTCCGTACTGGGTGATTTTCGCCGCCGTCCATTCGAATTCGGGCAGCGCCGAGATCAGCCCCGCGACGACGCTGGTTTTGCCTACGCTGCGCGAATGCCCGCCGATGACGATCACAGCCATGTTTTCAATCCTTCTTTGTTAATCCTTCTTGGCGAGTCGGGCCAGGGTCGCCAGTTGCTTCAGATACTGGCGCAGCGGTTGCGCGGGAGTGCCCCAGAAGGCGATGCCTTTCCCGCGCAAGACTTTGTTGGGCAGGACTCCGCCCTGGCCGCCGAGCATGACCCCTTCGCCAATGCGGGCGTGTTCGCCGATCCCGACCTGTCCACCGAGGACGACACTGTTCTCGATGGTGATGCTGCCGGAGAGCCCGGTCTGCGCGGCAATGACGACATCTTCTCCGATCTGGCAGTTGTGGCCAATGTGGACGAGATTGTCGATTTTCGATCCGCAACGGATTCTGGTTTCATCGAGGGCGCCGCGATCGATCGTGGTATTGGCTCCGATCTCCACATCGTTTTCGATGACTAAACGACCGACTTGGGGAAACTTTTCATAATGTCCGGTTTTGCCATCGCGCACGTACCCGAAGCCGTCGCTGCCCAGCACCGCGCCGGCATGCACGATGACGCGTTCACCGATCGTCGTGCCGGGATAGATCGAAACGTTGGGATAAATCTCGCACGCCGCGCCGACTTTGACATCGGCGCCAATGGCACACCCGGCGCCGATGCGGCTGCCGGCGCCGATCTGGGCGCGTTCGCCGATCACCACATGTGCATCCACCGAAACACCGGACCCGAGGCTGGCGGAAGGATGAATGACGGCCGTTGGATGTACAATTCCGGCCCTCGCCTCAATGTGCGAACCTTCCCGCAGCATCCGCGAGGCGCGGGCGAACGCTAGCTTGGGATGATCGCTGATGAGCAGGGGCTTTCCGGCAGTGGCGGACGCCGCGAATTCGGGGGCAATCACGGCGCCGGCATTGGATTGCAGCGCGGCGGGAAGATATTTTTCGTCCTCGACGAAGACCAGATCCTGCGCAGACGCTGACTCGATGCTGGCGACACCGCTCACCTCAGCTTGACCGTCGCCCACAAGACGGGCTCCCACGGCATTCGCAATCTGCTCCAGCGAGCGTTTCATGGCCTTCACTGTATAGCAGCGGGCGAGCGGACGGAAGTGCGCACAGGGAAAAAGCATGCAGGGCGCGGGCAGGCCCGAGCACTGCCTTCAGCGCAACCGGCCCCGAAAACGTCCTACGCTGGGGGCGTGCAGGTGGCGGCTCCCTGGCACATCAGGAAAGTATTGGTCGGATTCGAATTAGCGCAGCTCGATTTCGAGCTTTTCAATGTCCAGGTCCCGACTACAACTCCCTTGCTCAGAGTGCCGGTGGTCGTAGTGGTTCCGTTCGAGACCCCCGTCAGTGCGCCGTTGGGAGACGTCGTCAAAGTTAGTACGTTGCCCGGAATCGTGGTCGAAGTAATGGTGAAAGTAAAGCTGCCGGTGACCTGTCCGGCGTTGTCTGTATCCAGGGTGGCCGTTCCAGCATAGGTCTCCGCGGTCAACCCTGTATCAAAACATGGCCCCGAATTGAAGAAGCCAAAGCCAGTGATCTCGATCGGCTCTTTGGGAAATCCGGTGGTGTTCGTGATGTTGAATGAGGTCACAAAATTCAGGTCGCTGACGGGAGCGTTGTTGCTGAACAGCTGGGCCTCCCAGTTTCCGCTGGTACTCGTGGTGACGACGGTTTGGATGGGAGGATTCCCGCATCCGCAAACCGCCAGTTCCACAGCCAGCACAAGCAGGAGCGCGAGCTTCTTCATTTCACTTCCTTGGTGGGATATCGATCAGAATGATCTCTACGAGAATAGAGAGATGCGGGCAGGTCCGTCAATAGATGTAAGGAAGGACCAACGAAGTAGGAAGGGAAACGTACTGGCCCGGCTGCGACCGGGCCACCCTCGGCGTCGGGTTAGACCTTCGTCATAGTGAAGGATCAGAGGAAATGATGGTCCAGTTTCGATATAGACTCTGATAGATACCATGTGATATACTCTGGTATCGATCAAGGAGGCTGCATGGCTCAGACTGCCAAACTTTTCCGGAATGGACGCAGCCAAGCAGTGCGCCTGCCTGCCGATTTTCGTTTTCCGGGAACGGAGGTCTACGTACGCCGCGATCCGGCTACCGGCGATGTCATCCTGTCGCGCCGTCCTGATTCGTGGCAGGACTTCTTCGACCTCACAGCCACTCTCGATATTCCCGACGACTTCCTGTCGAATCGTCGCGACCTGCCGCCACAAAAACGGAAACTCTTCTAATGCCCGTCCGCTACTTGCTGGACACAAACATCGCTAGCTATGTCATCAAGGGCGATGTTGCACACGTGCGGGAAAATCTGCGGCGAGTGCCCATGGCTGACGTTGGTATTTCGGCCGTTACGGAGGCGGAACTGCGCTTCGGCGTCGCCCGCAAACCCGAGTCAGTCCGACTGGGAACGGCTGTGGAGGAATTCCTGGTGAGAGTCGAGATTCTGGCCTGGGACTCGGCTGCCGGGCGGCACTACGCGATACTGCGCAGCGCGCTGGAAGATTCCGGAACACCTATGGGCAATCTCGACATGATGATCGCCGCGCAAGCACTCGCTGCTGACGCGATTTTGGTAAGCCACGACCGCGTCTTCCACCGGGTGAAGCATTTGAAGGTGGAAGACTGGACCAAGGCTGCTTGAGGCTGTCCCTGCTCCGCTGTAGGGACAACTTCAGACACTTCCAGGGAAGAGATCAGGCGGGTAGGGATCCTTCGACTGCGTTTGGCCCGCGCTTCTGCGCGGACCAAACTTCGCTCAGGATGACAAATCTAGCTCGCTAATCGGCGCGAACCGTGTACCGCTCAAGGCAAGTCCGGCCCGCTACGTTCACGCTCCGCGTTTCGTTTTCAACTCCGCCAGTAACTGCTCGATGCGGTCTTCTTTCTCCAGAGCGGCGAGACGGTCATCCAGATTGTCGGACGCGATCTCCGACTTCGCCTGGCTCACGGCCTCGGAGTGCGCGACCTTGCGCTTCATGCGATCGAAGGCCGCGGCTTTCGACCCGTCACCCGACGCCATGCGCGCGTCGTTCGCTTTGCCCACAGCGCGGGCGCGGCGGTGCTGCGCGATCAGCACATCGGACTTGGCTTGCGCTTCGGTCAACTTCTGCTCCAACTGGCGCAGAGCGGACTTCAGATTTTCCACCTGCGCTTTCTGATCGGAGAGTTGCTGCTTGAAGTTCTCGCTGAGCTCGCGGTAACTTTCCACGCGCAGCAGTGAGGCGCGGGCCAGGTCGTCTTCTTTCTTATCGACGGCGAGTTCGGCCTTGCGCATCCATTCCGCCACTTTGTCCTCATTTTCTTTTTGCTTTTTTTCGAGCAGGTGCTGGTCGGCGATGGCAATCGCGACCTGCGTTTTGACTTGCAGAAGCTGGTTCTGCATGTCGAGAATCACCTGCTTGATCATCTTTTCCGGATCTTCGGCCTTATCGATCAGGTCGTTGAGATTGGCCCGGACCAATGTGGAAACGCGCTCCAGTAGTGCCATATCGAACCCCCTTTTTTTCTAGCTTTCAGCTATCAGCCGTCAGCTTTCAGTCTTTTCTTGATGCATTCTGTGAAGAGTGGCGCACTGCGGGCAATTCTCTGACTTGCCCCTAAGCGCGGCGCCGATGGCCACTCCGATCGCGACTCCCACGGCCAGCCAGACGCCCATGTGTCCGGCAACGACGCCGAACACCGCGCCCAGCGCCGCTCCTAGCGCGATGCCGAATCCCGCGTGTTTCGGTTTGCTATTCATAACTGACTCCTATGGTTGGCCGAGCTTCGCTCGCGCCCTCGCTTCGCTCGGGAGGCGGGCAAGAGTGCCCGCCCCACACGAACCCGCTAGGCTTTCGGCGCATCGCCCGGTTTCGCGGACTTGTCGCCGATCTGCCGTACCTTGCCCAACAACTCTCCCAGCGGCATGCCCGAGAGCGTTTCGAACAACGCCGGGACTTGCGCCGCCATTTTGGTGATGTCGCCGGTGATCTTGTTCATCCCGGAAGCATCGCCGTTGCCCGTCGAAACGATCGTGATCTTGTCGACGTTGGCCAGCGGAGCCGCCAGCGCCTTCACGATCTCCGGCATGCCCGTGAACAGCTTGTCGATCACGGCCGCCTGGTTGTACTCCTGATACGCCTCGGCCTTCACATTCATCGCCTTGGCCTCAGCTTCACCTTTCTTGAAAATGATCTCGGCTTCGGCTTCGCCCTGCTGACGAATCGCGGAGGCCTGACCTTCCGCTTCGGCCATCAGGCGGGCCTTTTCGGCATTGGCCAGCGTTTCGATGCGCTGACGCTCGATCTCCGCCTGCTTCAGCACCGTTGCGATCAACTCCTTCTCGCGGCGGTTGATTTCCGCCTCCTGCACCTTGACCTGCTGCTCTTTCTCGACCTGCTGCACCTTCACCTGCTCGGCGATCACCTGCTGCTGCATGATGTTGGCCTGAATGTCGTACGCCTTGTCCGCCTGCGCCTGCTGGCGCTTCGTGACCTCGAGGAACTGCGCTCTCTTTACTTCAAGATCGCGTTGAGCTTCGGCCTGTTTGGCCAGCGACAGCGTCTCGGCCAGCACGCGTTCCTGATCGGCCTGCGCCTTGGCGACTGCCGACTCCCGAGTAGCCAGCGCCCGCCGGATCGCGGTATCGCGGTCGGCTTCCGCGGCAGCCACGTCGGCATCGCGCTTGATGCGCGCGACGTCGGGACGTCCCATGTTGGTGATGTATTCGTTCTTGTCGCGGACTTCCTTGATGGTGAAAGAGATGACTTCCAGGCCCATCTTGTTCATGTCATCGGCGCAAGTTCCTCGCATGCGGTCGGAAACCATCTCCGGCTGCTTGACGATTTCTTCCACCGTGAGCTGTCCGATGATGCCGCGCAGGTGGCCTTCCATGACCAGGCGAATCAATCCCTGCCGTTCGTCGTCCGTCTTGGTCAGGAACTGCTCGGACGCAGTCAGAATCGATTCCGTGTCGGACTTCACCTTGATCTGCGCTACAGCCTCTACCGTGACTGCCACACCCTGCTTGGTGTAAAGATCCTGTTGCGGAGCCACGTCGAACGACATCAGTTCGAGCGAGAGTTCGCGGCAGACCTGCACCATGGGCAGCACCACCGTGCCATGGCCTTTCACCACGCGCGTCCCACCCAGTCCGTACACGATGAGCGCCTCGTGCGGCCCGGCCTTGCGATAGAGCCTCGCCATTCCATTGATCAGGAACAGCAGGACCATCACTCCGAGGCCTACGAAAATCCAAATCACCACTACGTTGGAAAGTCCAGAAAACATAACGCCTCCTGTTACAAGTGCAGCGCCAGAAAACTTGTTTTCACGCGAGTCACGTATCGCCGGGGAATTCGGGCCCACCAACTCGGAATGGGCCGGCTGCGCGTACGACCCAAAACCTCTAACCGCGTGTCACAAAACCGGTCACCTGGTTCAAGTCGCGGACGATTCTTTCCGGATCACTGTGCCCCAGATAAACTTCGCCATTGGTCGTCTTGATATGGACAACCTTGTTTCCCCACACATAGGCGCGGGTGTTGCCGATGCCGCGAATGCCGTATCCCCGCGGCAGTCCCCAGGATTCGATGGAGTAGCTGACGATGGCCTGCTTCGGAATCGTGCGCAGCGTGAATCCGAGGGTGCGCACTTCGACTCCGTGCCGCAGGAAGCGATACTGAAATCCTCCGAACATCAACGCGAGAGTTCCTACTCCAACCAAGGCCACAATCGCCAGGGCATAACGCGCCGGCGCCGTCGGATAAAACGCCACCGAAATGGCAGGCACGATCAGCGCCGGAAGAATGAGCAAGCTCCAAACGCGGCCGGAGTGCGTCTCCTCCGCCAGCAAATCGCCTTGTAGTGCGTCCGATGCCATACTGAGCTCCTGTTCCGCCGCATGGCGCGGCGATTGCCGATCTACTCGTTGGCCATGTCTTCCCACAGCCGCACGTAAGCAATCCCCTTCTCGTAGCGCGTGACCACGACTTCAGTCCCTTTCGGAATCACTACGCCTTCCTCGCTGCGCGCGCCGCAGACCCGGCGCGTTCCCGCCTGCGAATAGATCAGTTCGCCCGTCCCGCCTTCTCGAATCGGCACCGAAAGCTTTCCCAGCACACCAACCATCTCGAAATCGGCCGGGTCGAGACACTCTTCGTCGGACATCAGAACCTTGCTGAGGAACAGAAAAATAATCCCCCCGCCCACCAGGCCGCTCAGCACGGACAGCATCAATCCCATGCCGACCCAGACGGCCGAAAACCGCGTCAGCAAATAACCGGTTCCGCCAAACCATGCCAGGAATGCTGCCAGCACGGGAGGATTGAGCGGCGAAACACTTGTCCCGCGTTGCTGACTTCCGCCCGCTCCACGCGCCGCTCCTGCGGCTGGCGCATGTCCGCCTGCTGCCGGAGCCTGCCCCATCGGTCCATGCGCCGCCGGCAAGTGGGCGACGTGCCCGTGAAAATGCGGCAGATGCAAGCGTCCGGAGCGCCCTCCGCCAAAAATGAACGAAAAGAAGCTGAAGCAAAAGCCGACCGCAAAACAAATCAGATAGAAGTCTGACCAGGTCATCGGATTCGCCTCCCTTCCGCGCCAGAGGCGCGGCGAGGATTGCCGCCTGCAACTTCCGGACGCAACGCCTCGAGCAGCCGGTCGGCGAGCCCCGGCGTGTCGAGAATCGCGCCCAGCAGCAGGAAACAACGCCGCGTATCTTTTTCGCGCGCGGCCTTGATCAGCACGTTGCTGACTTCCGGATCGCTCGCGAATCGTTCCGATCCCTGCAGCAGCCAAACATCCAGCTGGCCTTCGGTGGTGCGCAAGTCGGAAGTCAGCTCGGCGTGGTAGCCCTCGGGATCGTCGACCAGAAATCCGGGATGCACTTTGAAAAATTTCGCCAGCAGCGCGCGCGACGACTGCGTCATGTGCGGCCGCGAGCCGTTTTCGATCTGCGAGAGATAGGACTGGCTGAGCGTATTCTTCGGTCCGAGTTCTTCGCGGATGGCGCGGACCAGTTCTAACTGCGTCATGGGACGGCCGAGACCGCGCAGGGAACCTTCGACCTCGCGCAGGTAATGGATTTTTTCGCCCAGCTTCATATCGGCCGCCTCAGGCTATATTTCAGATCGAGATATTTATATTGCAATATGCAATGTTTGTCAAGATTTGTATATACCTGTATTATCAGTGATTTACGGGAGGATCAGCGGTGAGCTATGAGCGATGAGCGGCGAGTAATCCTCGCTGCGGGGACAGCCATTGTGGATCTCCTCTGGTGCCCGCAAGAGTGAAAAAAGTGTACTCAGAAACAGGCGCGTCGCTAGAGTCCGGCTTCGATGCGGGAACGCGGGTCGAGATAGTCGCGGAGCGCGTCGCCGATGAAGTTGAAACTCAACACCGCCAGCATGACGGCGAGCGCGGGAAACAGAACCAGGTGCGGAGCTTCGAAAAGGTACACGCGTCCGTCATTCAACATCGCTCCCCAGCTGGCCGTGGGCGGGGGAACGCCGAGGCCGAGAAAGCTCATGGTGGCTTCCGCCAGAATCGCTCCGGCCATGCCGATGGCAGCTTGCACGATTACCGGCTGAATGATGTTGGGAAGAATGTGGCGCGCGATGATGCGCAGATCGCTGGCGCCCAACGCGCGGGCGGCTTCGACGAACTCGCGCTCGCGGGCGGCGAGGACTTGTCCGCGAACCAGGCGCGCGTAGCCGACCCATCCGCCGAGGGAGAGCGCGACCACCAGATTGAAAATACCGGGGCCGCGGAAGGCGACGAAGGCGATGGCAATCAGAATGCCGGGGAACGAGAGGAAGGCGTTCATCAGCACGACATTGACGAAGCGGTCGATGGCTCCTCCGTAGTATCCGGCGATGGAGCCGATGATGAGCCCGACGGCAAGCGAGGTCAGCACCACGCAACTGCCGACCAGCATCGAGATGCGAGCGCCGTAGATCGTGCGCGAGAGGATATCGCGGCCGAGTTCGTCGGTGCCGAACCAGTGAGCGGACGACGGCGGATCGAGGCGCGCGGGCAGATGGATCGAGGCAGGATTCTGCGGCGCAATCCAAGGCGCGAACAGGGCGAAGATCACGAAGAGGAGGACCAGCACCACGCCTGCAGCTGCGAGGGGATTGCGGCGCGCGCCGTCCCGCACCCGGCGCAGAAGCGGCGAAGCGCCGGGATGGACCGAGATCGCAGTCGTGGACATGAGGCGAAGGGTTCGGCGTTAGGATAAATGCTTCCAAAATAGATGCAAGGCGAATTCTCTCGAACGTTCTCCAAACGGACACTCGGACATACTTGGCGCGGGCTGGATGAACGCAGTATTAAATCCTTGTCAACGTCCTTGAGAAATACGGCGGGTTATGTTTCCATAGAGCAATAGAAAAGAATGAAAGCAGTAGCGGATCGCATCGCGACCCGCGGCGCGCCGAAACCTCCACCTTTCAGCCTACATTCTCAGGAGGAAAATCATGAGTAAAGTCTCGTACATTCCCAAAGATTACAACACCATTACGCCCTATCTGATCATCAAGGGGGCTGGTCAAGCGATCGATTACTACAAGAAGGTCTTCGGAGCCACTGAACTTTTTCGCATGAATGGCCCCGACGGCAAGGTAGGTCACGCCGAGTTGAAGATCGGTAATTCGCACCTCATGCTGGCCGATGAGAACCCCAGTATGGGACAGGGGCACACCAGTGCAGCCACGATCGGTCAGAGCCCGGTGAGCCTCTACGTGTACCTCCCTGACGTCGATCAGGTCGTGGCACGTGCGGCCGCCGAGGGCGCGAAAATCCTGAAACCGGTGGAAGACCAGTTTTACGGCGACCGTTCGGGTTTCATTCAAGACCCGTTTGGGCATCTGTGGGGCATTGCCACGCACGTGGAAGATGTGGCACCCAAAGACCTGGAAGAGCGGGCGAAGAAGTTGCAAGCCGCGTAGTGGTTTGGGACAAGAGGCGGGGCGATTACGTCCCGCCTCTTGCACTTTCGATTTGCATTAGTACACAACTAAGTCAAATCATAAGCCGTCGGCCACAGGGAATTCGTTTATCCACCGCCGACAGAGACGAGTTGCCCAGTACCCGTGTTACCACACTTCCAGTTTGATCTCGCGATAACGATTAATCAGCTCAAAGTCTGCCCGATTGGTTGTGATGAGACGGGCGCCGTAAGAGCGGGCGGTGAGTGCGATGAGAACGTCGAAATGCAGGCCGCGCAGTTTGTGCGGCTCGAAGCCTCGATCGGCGCGAATGTCGGCTAGTATCTCGCCAGACTCCAGCCAGTTCTTTTGCGTCGGGGTCAGGATGGGGTGATTTCTCGCAAGGGCGCGGAGGAATTTGTGTTCCGCGGGCCCGATTACGCCGCGCCATAGTTCCGCAAGGACGACCGAAGACGTGCGGACCAAACCGTTCACCGATTCGATTTTCTTGCGGTGGCGCCCTGTGCGGACCTCGTCGACCAAAACCGCTGTGTCGAAGATGACGATGTCACTCATCAAGTCCGGAGAACTTCAGCTTGCCGGAGTTCTTCTTCATCAAGGCTTTGAAACGCTTGAGTGCAACGATTTCGCGGAGTGCGATGTGAACGGCGTCGGTGCGTGATTTTGCCTTCAGCACCTTTACCGCCTCGTCGGCCAGGTCCATATCCAGACGGATTGTGGTCATGGTCACAGCCATAGTGTCACCTCAAGCGCTATATACATATTACCGTTTTTGTATATACAGTCAAGAGCAAGGCTTTCGTCGCAGGTAGGATCGTGCCTATCCTTGGCAAAGTACGCGAAGAATGGGGCACCCGGCGCTGAACATCAGTCCGACTCGGAATCAAACCACTGAACGAAAATCTCGGCGTTACCCCCTCGGCTCACGATGCCCACTTTATTGCCGAATTCTCGGGTTCGCTACGGAGTAGAGCACGTCCGTCAAAAAGTTGACGGCGACGTAGGTTAAGCCGATGGCGAGGATGCAGCCTTGCACCAGGAAATAGTCGCGGTTGGAGATAGCGTCGATGGTGAGGCGTCCGATGCCGGGCCAGGAAAAGATTTTTTCGGTGACGATGGCACCGGCGAGCAGCGCTCCGAATTGCAGGCCCAGCACCGTCAGCACCGGGATCATGGCGTTGCGCAGAGCGTGACGGTAGACGACTGTGCGCTCAGGTAGGCCCTTGGCGCGCGCGGTGCGGATGTAGTCCTGGCTGAGCTCTTCGAGCATGGACGTGCGCACCATGCGGGTGAGAATGGCGGCGAGCGAACCGCCCATGGTCAGCGCGGGGAGCACGAGATTTGCGAAGGATCCTGCGCCTGAGACTGGCAGCCATCCGAGTTTGATCGCGAACAGCAAGATCAGGATCGGGCCAAGTGCGAAGTTGGGGAATGACAGGCCAAAGAGGCTGACGACGGAGAGCAGGCGGTCGTCCCACCGGTTACGGCGACGCGCGGAACGGACTCCGGCAGGGATAGAAAGAATGATCGCGACAAAGAGGCTGGCCAGCGTGAGGCGCAGGGTGTAGGGATAGCGTTGGGCCAGCAGTTTGGTGACGCTCTGGTTGTAGCGGATCGAGCGTCCGAGATCGCCGTGCACGACGCCCTTCCAGTAGCGAATGTATTGTTCGCCGAGCGGAGCGTCGAGGCCATAGGCATGTCGCGTGGCGGCGATGTCGGCGGCGGGCGCGCCTTCGCCAAGCATCTGCGCGATAGGATCTCCCGGAACCAGGTGGATGAGCAGGAAGACGAGGCTCACGACCAGCCAGATGACTGGGAGGGTGTAGAGGACGCGTTGGAGGAGGGGTCTCAGTTCTCAGTTTCCAGTTGTTACTCTATGGTGTCATCCTGAGCGGAGCGGGCTCGAATGAGCTCGCGCAGTCGAAGGATCACTACCTGCGCCAGCGCTGACATTGGAAAGACGGGAAGAACATATATTGCGCCCAGAACAGCAGCGACTAGGGTAGGGATCCTTCGACTTCGCGCGACGGCTCGCTTCGCTCGTCGCCGTGCTTCGCTCAGGATGACAGGCGCTTGGGTTAGCGTTAACGGCTAGCATTTCCTCCAGCATTTTCGTCAATCGCCTCCCTGCCTGGCCGCTTCCGCTTCGCCTTCTGCCTTCGCTGTCTTCTCGATTCTTACCCTCGCGATGCGGTGACCTTCCAGTTCTTCTACCGTGTAGCGTCGGCCTTCGTATTCGAAAGACTCGCGCAACGCGGGAATATGCTGCAAGCGCGCGAGAATGAATCCCGCCAGGGTTTCAAATCCGGCATCGCGCGGCAAGATCAAGCCGTATTCTGTTTCGAGGTCGCGGATATTCACCGATCCTTCCAGAACCAGCACCGATTCATCTAAGGCGGGCTCGCTGGGAGAGACATCGAATTCGTCTTCGATGTTGCCGACCAGTTGTTCCAGGATGTCTTCGACGGTGATCACGCCCGCAGTCGATCCGAATTCGTCGACAACGACGGCGAGATGGCGGCGGCGTTCCTTGAACTCGGCCAGCAGTTCGGCCAAAACCTTGGTCTCGGGGACGACCACCACGTCGTGCATGATCTGGCTAATCTGCATGCGGGAGATGCGGGTTGCGGTCGTCTGTCCAAGATTGCTCAGGCGAAGGCGCATCCAGCGCATCAGGTCTTTGTAATAAAGCACGCCGACAATGTGCTCGGGACCGCGCTGCGGATCGTAGACGGGAACGCGGGAGTGCTGGCCCTCGACCACGCGCACCAAGGCTTCGTCGAGCATCAGGTCCGAAGGCAAAGAAAAAATATCCGGACGCGCGACCATGACTTCTCTGACGGTAATGGTGTCGAGTTCAATGGCGTTGTGGATCATCTCTTCCTGGAATTCAGGAATCTGTCCGAATTGGCGGCTGGCGGTCACGATGAGCTTGAGCTCGTCGGGAGAGTGGACAGCGCCGCCGCGGCGTGCAGGATGGGCTCCGAAGGCACGGAGCACCAGTCCTCCAGAGCGGCGCATAAAAAAGAGGACAGGGCGGGTAAGGGTGAGAAAGGCTTCCATGGGAGCGGCGACGGCGAGAGCGATCTGCTCGGCGCGCTGCAAGGCCAGAGTTTTCGGGACAAGTTCGCCGAGGATCACGTGCATGTAGGTGATCAGGCTGAAGGCAACGGCGATGGCGATGCCGTGAGCGTAGATGGCGACGTGCGGCAAGCGCTGAACAAAATGCAGGCTGCCGACCAGGCCGGCGACCATGGGCTCGCCGATCCAGCCGAGGGTGAGGCTTACGATGGTGATGCCGAGCTGGACGCCGTTGACGACTTCGTCGAGATGCTGGTGAAGGTGTTGAACGATGCGGGCGCCGATGCGTCCGGATTCGATGAGTTGCTGGATGCGCGTGTCACGAACGCTGACCAGCGCGAATTCGGCGGCGGCAAAGAAAGCATTGGCTGCGACCAGGAGAAGGATCACTAAGACCCGGAGCAGCACAAAGGCGATCATGGAAGGGTAATTCTAACATTTAAAAGGCAGTTGCCAGGAATGCGGCTCCAATTTCCTGCCCGCTGGTGCATCCTGAATAACTGTGTGCGGCATCACAAAATTCTGCCGAGACATCAGCTATCCTTTTACGAGCAAGCTGGTCTAATCGGCAGGCGGAAGATGGTCCGATAAGCCGCCCGGTCCATGCGCGTATCCAGATTATTCATAGGAACTCAGGAACAAATATCCCAAGGATTACGTAACAGCGAGTGAGGGCGCAATGGCTCCCAATCTCCACTTGGCAGTGCCGCAAGGAGGCGTCGTGAACGGCAACGGGAATAATAATAAGAAGAAGCGTCGCAGAATCATCATATGGGTCAGCATCGCTGCCGTTCTGGTATTGCTGATCGCGGGAGGAGTGTTCGCGGCGACGCGCGGCGGCACCAAGATCGATCCGACGAAGCTGGCCAAGGTCGAAAAGGGCGATCTGGCCAAGAGCGTAGTGGCGACCGGCAAAGTAACGCCGATCATCAAAGTGGAAGTGAAATCCAAGGCCAGCGGCATCGTGAAGAAGCTGTATGTCGACTACGGAGACCGGGTCAAGAAGGGCCAACTGCTGGCGCAACTCGACAAAGTTGAGATTGAGGCGCAGGTAGCGCAATCGCAGGCCGGGCTGGAAGCGGCAGAAGCGAATCTGAAAAGCTCGCAGGCCGACTACGAACGCGCCAAAGTGGATGCCGAAGGTCCGGACGTGCCGCTGCTCAAGAGAGCCTACGACCGCGACGTCAGCATGGCCAAAGACGGCGTGGTTTCGGAATCAGCGCTGGAAGACGCGCAGAAGAACTACGAGATGGCGTTGAATAAGCAGAACGTCTCGAAAGCGCAGGTCACAGTGTTGCGGGCGAAGATCGCACAGGCCCAAGCCAATGTTGCGCAGGACGAAGCGAACCTGAAGCAATTGGAAGAGCAGCTCAGTTATACCGACATTGTGTCGCCGATCGACGGCATCGTGCTGTCGCGCGACGTGCAGATGGGGGATGCAGTTAGCTCCATCCTGGTACTGGGTTCTACCGCGACTCTGGTGATGACCCTCGGCGATACCAGCGAAGTCTACGTCAAGGGCAAGGTGGACGAGAGCGACATCGGCAAGGTCTATCTCGGACAGCGGGCACGCATCAAGGTGGAGTCGTTCAAGGACAAGACCTTCGAGGGCAAGGTGACGAAGATTTCTCCCATGGGCGTGGAGAAGGATAACGTCACCACGTTTGAAGTGCGGGTATCGATCCAGAATCCGGGCGGCGAATTGAAGGCTGAAATGACCGCCAACGCGGAAATCATTCTGGAAGAACACAAGAACGTGCTGCAGATTCCGGAAGGCGCGATTCTCTACGACAAGGATAAGAAGGCCTCCGTTGAGATTCCTGATCCGAAGGGCAAGGACGGCAAAGACAAGATTGCCGTCAACATCGGGATTTCCAATGGGGCGAAGACCGAAGTGCTGAGCGGATTGAAGGAAGGGCAGGAGGTCGTGCTGCAGTAAGCGCAAGGTTTCAGAGTTTCAAGGTTTCCACTGTGTAGCAGGGCGTATCCGGCTTCCGGTTCGAAAAGCTTATCCGTATCCCGGAAGCCACGAGCCGGAAGCCGAAGTTGTTTTCAGAGCGGTTATGACTCTCAGCGAAATTCTCCGACAGGCGGTCGCCACGTTCCGGGCGCACAAGATGCGGACCTTCCTCACCATGTTCGGGCTGGTGTGGGGGATCGCGTCGGTAATCATTCTGGTGGGACTGGGCCGCGGATTCGTCGTCGACCAGAAAAAACACATGGAGACGCTGGGCAAGGACCTGGTCATCGTGTGGGGCGGGCGGACGAGCTCGCAGGTGGGCGGACGGGCTGCGGGACGCGAGATTCAGCTGAATGTCAGCGATGCGGAGTTGATTCGCGACGAGTGTTACCTGATCAAGAACGTCAGCCCGGAGTTGCGAAGAACGATCCCCGAAGTAAGCCAATACAACTTGGCGAGCCGGGGCGTGGTGGGGATGTGGCCTTCGTACCAGGATTTCCGGTCTCTGAAGGTTTCGGAAGGACGCCTGATCACCGACGACGATGAGCGCGAAGGGCGCCGCGTGCTGGTGCTGGGCTCGAAGGCCTACCGGCAGCTGTTTCCCGGACAGCCGGCCATTGGCGCGACTGTGCTGGTGAAGAGCATTCCGTATTCCGTCGTGGGAGTCCTGGCGGAGAAGAAACAAAATTCGAACTACAGCGGGCCGGACAACGATTATCTGTTTGCTCCGTATTCGGCTGTGTCGCGCGACTTCCCTCCTCCAGAAAAACCGGGCGCCGGAATTACCCGTGGCTATCTGGATGACATCGTGTTCGAAGTGGGCGATCCGGCAGAGCATGAAGCGGCGGTGTTGCAGGTCCGGCGGGCGATTGCACGGGTCCGGCATTTCGATGCATTGGATAAAGACGCGCTGTTCATATGGGACACGATGGACGGGGCCAGGCAACTGGCAAAAATCTTTGCCGTAGTCACGCTGTTTTTCGGCTGCGTGGCGGTGGTCACGTTGTGCCTGGGCGGCATCGGAGTGATGAACATCATGCTGGTCTCGGTCACCGAGCGCACGCGGGAGATTGGCACGCGCAAAGCCATGGGCGCGACCAAGCGCGACATCCTGCGGCAGTTTTTCGCCGAATCAGCCATGCTGACCATCGCCAGCGGAGTTTTGGGATTCGGCTCTGGCGTGGGAATCTGCCTTGGCATGCAGGCGCTGCCGCTGCCTGATTTTGTCCCGCATCCGATTATTTCGCCGATTTCGATTGTCGTTTCCATTTTGACGCTTTCGTTGATTACCGTGACCGCGGGCATGTATCCGGCCCAGCGCGCCGCGGACATGACACCTGTGGAGTCACTACGCTATGAATAAGCATTCAATTCCGCGCTCAACTACCGTGTCCGGCCGATCGCCACTGGCGATCGCGCTGGTCGTTCTGTTCTCCTCTACTCTGGTTTTCGCTTCCAACAATCCGCAGGGAACATTCGACAAAACTCTGCAGGTGAGCGGCCCGGTCGATCTGGAAGTGCTGACGCACTCCGGCGATGTCACGGTGCGGGCCGGAGGATCGGGGTCGGTGCAGATCCACGGAAAGATTTACGTGGGCAATCATTGGCTCACCGGAGACCGGCAAAATGATGTGCACGCCATCGAGCAGAATCCTCCGATCCGGCAGGAGGGCAACAGCGTGCACATCGATTACGTGAATGCGCACAATATTTCCGTGGACTACGAGATTACTGTGCCGGTGGATACGACTGTCCGCACTCGCAGCGGATCGGGCGATCAGACGATCGAAGGCACGCATGGAAACGTCGACGTGCAGACTGGCTCGGGCGATGTGAAGCTGACCAACCTGGCAGGCGAGGTTCGACTGCAGACCGGTTCGGGCGACGTGCGGGCGCGCCAGATCTCGGGCGCAGTACATGGCGGCGCGGGGAGCGGCGACATCGAGATCGAAGAAACCGGCCAGGGCGACATTGACCTGCGCACCGGATCGGGCGGCATCAACGCCCGCGGCATACAGGGAGGATTCCGCGGCGAGACCGGCAGCGGAGACGTCACGGCGGAAGGAACCCAGAGTGGTCCGTGGGAGATCCGCACCGGGTCGGGCGACGTGCATGTGAGGCTGCCGGGAAATGCGGCATTTGACGCGGATATTTCGACCAGTTCGGGAAGCGTGGACGTCGGCATGCCGATCGAGATGACCGTGCAGGGCCGCGTGGAAGAAGAGCACAAATCGATTCACGGGAAGGTGCATGGCGGCGGGCCGGTGCTGCGCGTGCGCACGGGATCGGGCGACATTCACATTGAGTAGGTCGAGGCGAAGCCTCGTCATCCTGAGCGAAGCGAAGGACCTCTGTAGTCTCTAGCAAACTGCAAATTGCATAGGTCCTTCGCCAGGATGACAAAGCAATCGAGAGTCAGACCATGTTCCTGAAAGAGCTCATTTCGCAAGGATGGCAGGCGCTGATGCGGGATCGCACGCGCTCGGCGCTGACCATGCTGGGCATCGGCTGGGGACTGGTGTCGGTGGTGCTGCTGCTGGCTTACGGGCAGGGGCTGGGCGGATGCGTACTGCATGCCTTCCTGAACATGGGCAACAACGTCATCGTTTTGTGGCCGGGTCAAACCAGCATGCAAGCCGGCGGGCAGCGAGCGGGCAAGAAAGTTACGTACGAACTGGAAGATGTGGAAGCTATCCGCGACGAAGTTCCGCTGGTGCGGGCGGTGAGTGGAGAAATTGATCGCGACTTCGGCTTCAAGATCGGCACGCGCGTGGTCTCGATCATGGTGCGGGGCGTGGACATGCCCTACGGACAGATGCGCAAGCTCGATCTGGCCGACGGCCGCTATTTCGATGAGACCGACTTCAGCGATCACCGGCGCGTAGTGATTCTGGGATACGAAGCGGCCAAAAAAGTCTTTCAAGGGGCGCCCGGAGTGGGCCAACACGTCGAGATCGGCGGCCTCGATTTCGAAGTGATTGGCACGATGCGCAACAAAATCCAGGATTCGATGTATCAGGGACCGGACAACGAGAATGCGTTCATCCCCTTTGCGCTGATGCGCGATCTGAAAAATCTGCGCGACCCCGACGAGATCATCATTCAGCCGACCGCTCCGGAACTCAACAAGAAGGCGCTGATGGCGGTGCGCGAGGTGATCGGGCGGCGGCATCATTTCGATCCCAAGGACGACAAGGCCACGCCTGAGTGGGACACCATCGAAGACCGCTCGATGATCAACGCGTTTTCCTACGGCCTGCAGGCGGTGCTGGGGCTGATTGGCGTGTGCACGCTGGCGGTAGGCGGCATCGGCGTCATGAACATCATGCTGGTTTCAGTCACGGAACGCACGCGCGAGATCGGCTTGCGCAAGGCAATCGGCGCGCGACGGTTCCACATTCTGGTGCAGTTCCTGCTGGAGGCGCTGGTGCTGACGTTTGTCGGCGGCCTGATCGGTATGGCGGTCGCCGAACTTCTTACCTGGGTCATCCCGCCCATGCCGCTGTATGACGAGTTCTACAAGACGGCCGACCACGAAGGAGCGATTTTTCTGCACGCTTCGATGGGCGTGATGATCATCTCGTTCGCCATCCTTTCCATGGTGGGAGTGGTCTCAGGATTCTTCCCTGCCCTGAAAGCGTCACGACTGAATCCGATCGAAGCGCTAAGGTACGAGTAAACGCACCGACCGATCGATTCAACCGATGGGCGGTCGGCGATTGCTCGACCGGCTCGAAATCAAGGGTGCAAGTTGGCCAAAGGATTACCTGCGTGCCTTGACGCGCGGCTTGGCTGAGAATTAACTTCGCAGACACGGGGAAAATTCTGTCTTCCAGCGAGGGAACCTTGCCGCACCGTCCGATTGTTACGCTCACCACCGATTTCGGAACTAACGATCATTTTATAGGCGCCGTGAAGGGCGTCATTTTAGACATTGTGCCGGAGGCGGCGATCGTCGACATTTCGCACGCCGTGCAGGCGTTTGATGTGCTCGACGGGGCGCTGGCAATTTCGCAGGCCTATTCCTACTTCCCCACCGGCACGGTGCACATGGTCGTGGTCGATCCGGGAGTGGGCACGGCGCGGCGGCCTATCATTGCGTCGAGTGACGGATATCATTTCGTGGCGCCCGACAATGGCGTGCTGTCGATGGTTTACGCGCGCGAAGAGCGCATCCACGTGCGGCACATCACTTCCGACCATTATTTCCGGCAGCCCGTGAGCAACACCTTTCACGCGCGAGATGTGTTTGCGCCCGTGGCTGGATATCTCGCGAAGATGGTCGATTCGCACAAGTTCGGGGATGAGATTGAAGATTATGTGCGCTTCGCGGCGCCCAAGCCGAAGCCGGCCGGCGAAAACAAGCTCCGCGGCGTGGTTCTGAAAGTCGATCGTTTCGGAAACCTGATCACCAACGTGACCCCCGAAGATGCGCCCGCTCTGTTCGCGCCGAACGCGGTCTTCAAGATTGTCGTGGGCAGCAAGGAGATCTCCGACATTCGCACCGCTTATGCCGAGGGAGCGCCGGGCGAAGTGTTCGCCGTGCTGGGCAGCATGGGATACCTGGAAATCGTGGCCAATCGCGCGGCCGCGGCGCAACTCACGGGCGCGGGCAAGGGTAGCGAGGTCAGCATCCTGCTCGGCGAAGGCGCGGCGGCCGGCAAGGGCGCTTAAGAGACTCTTCACCACAGGGGGCACAGAGGTTCACGGGGGAATTCGCATACTGCCTTGCGCCTTCTATAGTTCGAAGATCCGGTTCAGGAATTTTTCGGTTTGGGATGGACCCAGCGTTCCATCTCGCCCGTCCACTTCAGGAATCCCCATAGTTCGCGGCGCTCGCGCCACACGAACTCCCAAAATTCAAGGAAACCGATCTGGGTCATCTTGACGCCGGTGTAGGTTTCGATGCGCCAGAGCAGATAGGGACTGCGCCACGGGGCCAGACGATGGCCTTTGGTGGCGTTCCACAGGAAGCGGATCTTGTAGCGCATGCCAGCATCATAAACACAAAAGGCGTGAAGGTACACGGGCCTGGGTTTGAGGGATACCCTTTCCGAAGGAAAGAGTGACCGGATGCCGCCACATTGATCATGCTAGAATCCAGGCTCCGCTTGGAAATTTCCCGCATGCCTGACGCAGACGCCCGACAGAAAGCTGAAGACAGCTACTACGCCGCGCTCGATCTGATGGCGGAGGGAGAACTCGAAAAAGCCGTCGCCGCGTATCAGGAATCGCTGGCCGCCGATCCCACTTTCACCGAAGCCATGCACGGCCTGGCGCGGGCGCTGCAGGATCTGGAGCGATACGATGAGGCGATTGCCGCGGCGCAGCGGATCGCGGAAATCGATCCCGATGACGTACTCGCCCACACCAGCCTGTCGGTTCTGTATCAGAAAAAAGGAATGATTGCGGAGGCCGAAGCCGAGGGCGCCAAGGCTCGCGTTCTGGGCTGGAAGCAGCAGTTGAAAAAAGGGAGCTAACTACTCGCTGGGCTGGCGGGTGAAGCTTACGGGGAACGGCGGTTGCATCTTCTCAGTAGATTTCCGCAGCCATTTTCCGCGAGGCAAAAGCCGGCACCGGATCAGCGTCCAGATGGCGAGGGCGCCGTCGGAGTGGCGAATCTTTTTGCCCTCTTCCGCCGAGCGCGGAGCATACGAGATCGGCACTTCTTCAATGCTCTCACCCATGCGGCATAGCTTCGCTGTCACTTCCGGACAGAACTCGAAGCGGTGGCACTCCAATCTCATCTGCGCCAGCACCGAACGCCGAAAGACTTTGTAACATGTCGCTTCATCGTGGATTTTCGCGCGGTAAAGAAAATTCGTGAGGTGAGTCAGCAGCTTCGCCCCCAGGAAAAAACGCAGGCCGCGTTCGGGACGATCGGGGCGCACGCCATACACCACATTGGCGGTGCCATCCTGCAGGGGGCGCAGCAGCGCCGGATAATCCTGGGGATCGTATTCCAGGTCCGAGTCCTGAATCAGCACGTACTCGCCGTGAGCATGAGCGAGAGCCGTGCGGATGGATGCTCCCTTGCCGCAATTCTTTGCGTGAAAAACGACGGTGACATCGTTCATCGCCGGCATCGCCCGAAGTTTTTCGCGGGTGCCGTCGGTCGATCCGTCATCGACAATGATGATTTCCTTCTTGACCGGCGATGCCTGCACGGCGGCCAACAATTCTTCCAGGTGCGCCACTTCGTTGTAAACGGGAATGATGACCGACACGCATCCGGCCCAGCGATTTTCGATCGCCGGCTCGGCAGACCGGGGGACTGTCGCCGCAGAAGTCACTGAGGGGCTCTCTTCCAGCATACCGGGGATTCGGGCAATAGAAAAGCGGGTATAGCAAAATCCGGGCCCGCAGCCGCGCCTGCCGAAAAGCCGGTTTTCAGCAACTCGAAGCTGCTGAAAGTTTGGCGGCTCGATGTATAAGGCAGGCCACCAAAGATGTTCTCTTCGAGCGAAATCCCGTGGTAACAAAGAATCAGCAGCCGCTTCTGCCACCAACTGCTCTTGGCTACCAACTCGAAGACGCCAGCACCTTGAGAAAATAAAGGGCGGCAAGTTTGGCCTGTCTGAGCATCTAGTAGAGTTAGCCTAACGGGATTTCGAGATTGCTGAGTAATTGTGGGTGATGTTACTGAGCACAAGTCGGATTCACCTGGCGGTTGAGAACGCAACAGATCTCACTTTTTTGTTTTCAGTCTCACTCGAGCAAAAAAGAAGGCGCAAACATTCCCTTTTTTCGGCATCCCAGCACCGTCGAAAAAGGGAAGAAAAAGAGGAATCGCGTTCATCAGAGTGCGCAAGGAGTTGCACACCCGGGAGTAACCAGGACATCGAAACCGAAGTTTGAGCTTTATCCTTATCAGATTACAGTACAATGCAAGAACGCTCATCGGCACGACAGTTGCGAAGCATAAAGGTAATGATTTCTTGGGAGTACACTGAAAATAACTGGTCAGTGACCCGCGAAAAAAGTGCGGTCTCGTTGGCATGGTCCCCCCCGAAATAACCGGTCTGGAAGCCATCATTAGATTCATCAGCGAGACGCTGAACATTAATGCATTCAACTGAAAAATCATCGAACCTGGGAGGTTCCCGCGCTTGTCTGCTTCGACTAGTCATTTGATCGCTCCGCACGGTGGTGAACTGGTGAACTTAATGGCAGCCTCGGAAAGGGCTGCGGAACTGAAAGCCCCCTCCCGCGAGTGGCCGTCTTGGGACCTGACTGCCCGCCAGATTTGCGATCTGGAACTGCTCATGAGCGGAGGGTTTTCTCCGCTGCACGGCTTTATGAACAAAGCCGATTACGAAGGCGTTTGCCACAACATGCACCTGGCCAGCGGAGTTCTTTGGCCGATGCCGATCACGCTGGACGTGACCGAGGACTTTGCCAAGAAACTCACGGCCGGAAGCAGCAAAGTCGCGCTGCGCGACGCCGAAGGGGTGATGCTCGCCGTGTTGCACGTCGAGGAAATCTGGCAGCCGGATCGCGCCGCCGAGGCCAAAGCAGTTTTCAACAGCACCAGCAAGGCTCATCCGGGCGCGGATTACACGATGAACAAGGCGAACCCGTGGTACGTCGGCGGCCGCGTTGAGGGCTTGCAGGCTCCGTCGCATTACGATTTTCGCTCGCTGCGCTTTACTCCGGCGGAATTGCGGGCTGAGTTCGCGCGCCTGGGATGGCGCCGCGTAGTGGCTTTTCAGACGCGAAATCCCATGCACCGGGCGCACGTGGAGCTCACCTTTCGCGCCGCGAAGCAGGTGGAAGCCAACCTTCTCATTCATCCGGTGGTGGGAATGACCAAGCCCGGCGACGTGGATTACTACACGCGCGTCCGCTGCTATCAACTGCTGAGTTCGAAGTATCCGCAGGGAACGCAGAAACTTTCGCTGCTGCCGCTGGCGATGCGCATGGGCGGACCGAGGGAAGCGATCTGGCACGCGCTCATCCGCAAGAATCACGGCTGCACCCATTTGGTCGTGGGCCGCGATCACGCCGGCCCAGGCAAAGACACCGACGGCAAGCCGTTTTACGGTCCGTACGAAGCGCAGGAACGGTTCAAGAAGCACGAGTCGGAAATCGGGGTGACCATGGTTCCCTTCAGCATGATGGTCTACCTCGAAGACGAAGATCGCTACGTACCCGACGACGAAGTGAAGAAAACGGATCGGGTGCTGAATATCTCCGGGACGGAATTGCGGCAGCGGCTGAATGAAGGCCGCGATATTCCGGGCTGGTTCACCTATCCCGAAGTTGTGCACGAATTGCGGCGCAGTTTTCCGCCGCGCAGCCGGCAGGGGGTCACGATTTTCTTCACCGGCCTTTCGGGATCGGGGAAATCGACGATCGCCAATGTGCTGCTAACCAAGTTCCTGGAGGTCGGCGGACGTCCGGTGACGCTGCTCGATGGCGACCTCGTGCGCAAGCATCTTTCTTCGGAACTGGGATTCTCCAAAGAGCACCGCGACATCAACATCCGGCGCATCGGTTACGTAGCATCCGAAATCACGAAGAACGGCGGCATCGCGATCTGTGCGCCCATCGCTCCATATGACGCGACGCGCAAGCACGTGCGGCAGATAATCGAGCCCTACGGCGGATTCATTCTGGTGCACGTCGCGACCTCGGTCGACGTATGCGAGCAGCGCGACCGCAAGGGTCTGTACGCCAAAGCCCGCGCCGGCATTCTGAAGGAATTCACGGGAATTTCCGATCCTTACGAAGCTCCGGCGGATGCCGAGGTCACCATCAACACCGGCGAACTGTCACCCGAGGAGGCTGCGCAGGAAATTATTCTGCATCTGGAACGGGAAGGCTTCATCGGAGTGAATGGCGCCTCGGCGTAAGCCAGGGCGAATCGGACCATGCCCCTGCTGGCAGTCAAAATCATCGTTGGGTTTTTCGTCGGCATTCTTATCGGAATGAGCGGCGTGGGAGGCGGCGTGTTGCTGCTCCCCGTGCTGATCTTCGGCTTGAGAGTGCCGCCGATTATGGCAGTGGGCTCGGACGCAGTGTTCAACTTCTTCACTAAGATTCCCGCCAGCCTGATGCATCTGAAAAAGGGTACGGTGCGGCGGAAAGTGGTGATGGCGCTGGCCACGGGCAGCATTCCGGGCTCGATCTGCGGCGTAAAGCTGCTCATGCACATCCGCCACCTGTACGGGAACGGAGTCAACAGCTTTATCAAGACCGCGGTCGGCGTGCTGCTGATTATCATCCCCATGCTGCTGCTGTTTCAGCGGCGCATTGAGGAGCGGGTCGCGAACCGGCCGCCCACAGCCAAAGGTTTCGTGGGCATGGCCGTGATCGGCCTGGTTGCGGGATTTCTTGTGGGCATGACCTCGGTGGGATCGGGCAGCATCATCATGATGCTGATGCTGCTGTTCTACAGCTTTCCGCCGAAGGTCAACGTTGGAACCGACATCGTGCACGCCGTGGTGCTCACGGGAGTCACCGGACTGATGCATTTCCGGCTGGGCAACGTGGATCCTGGGCTGGTGCTTTCGCTGCTGATTGGATCCATCCCGGGCGGACTGGTGGGCTCGCATCTCGCGACGCGGGTTCCGATGTTGTGGTTGCGCCGCATCCTTTGCGCCTTGCTGTTGATCACGGGCGCGCGGATGCTTTGGGCTTAGTCGAATGATGACTCAGGAAAACATGAATTCTTCCGTGTACGCCGACATTCTGCAGCGCATCGAGGCGGCTCTCGAAGCGGCGCGCATCGTTTTTGCCCGCTTTACTCCAGGCGCGATTGAAACCGAATACAAGATCGGGCACGATCCGGTCACCGAAGCGGATCGCGCTGTGGACGCCGTCCTGCGCCAGAATCTGTTGCGGGACGGCGAGGGTTGGCTTTCTGAAGAGAGCGTGGACGATATTTCACGGCTCGGCAAGAAGCGAGTCTGGGTGGTCGATCCTCTGGACGGAACTCGCGAATTCGTGGCCGGGATTCCGGAATTTTGCGTCTCCATCGGATTCGTCGAGAACGGGCGGCCAGTCGCGGGAGGAATCTGCAACCCGGCGACGAATGAAACCATTATCGGCGCAATCGATTGTGGAGTTCTCTACAACGGCAAGCCGGCTCAGCCCAGCCAGAGAACGACGCTCGAAGGATCGTTGATTCTGGCCAGCCGCAGCGAGGTGAAACGCGGCGAGTGGCAACAATTTCAGAGTGGCGATTACCGCATCCGTCCCATGGGATCGGTCGCATACAAGCTTGGATTGGTGGCGGCCGGAAAAGCCGACATCACTTTCACACTTACGCCGAAGAACGAATGGGATGTTGCGGCCGGCGCGGCGCTGGTCGAAAGCGCAGGCGGATTTGTGGCCACGCTCGATAACGCTCCACTCTGCTGCAATCGCCGTGACCCGCGGCTCGGTGGGCTAATGGCCAGCGGCCCGTTTCTACGCGATTCCCTGCTGCGGGCACTGGAAGGACATCTTCCGGCGAAGGAACCCGCGTCCCGCTAATCCAGACAATGCGGATTTAAGCTCGCACGGCAGCCGGGGAAGTGAGTTGCGCGCCCACGGCTTCTGCGGGTTCGCCATCGATGGCAACGCGTTGCCAGACTTCCAGATTGATCAGCCGCCAGATCTTGTTGCCGTGATCGCGAACTTTGCTGCGATGCTCGGCGAAGATTTGTTTGAGCATCTCCTCCCGGAACAGACCGCGCTCCAGAGTGCGCGGCTCGAGCAGCATGCGCTCCAGGTCTTCTAATTGCGGGCCTTCCAGCCAGTAAGCCCAGGGCGTGGGAAATCCCATCTTCTGGCGATAGATGATCGGCTTGGGCAGCAGATCTTCGACGGCCTGCTTCAGAACGAATTTTCCAGCCATGCCGTTGATCGAGTACTGGGCGGGAATTCTTGCGGTGAACTCCACTAGCACATGATCCAGAAAAGGCACGCGGCTTTCGATCGATGCCGCCATGCTCATCTGGTCCTGCTTCATGAGTAGTTCGATGAGATAGCTGTTGATGTCGGCGTAGAGCAGGCGATGCAGCAGGTCGCCCTGCGATCGTTCCCAGGCCTGCATGGAGCCGGCGTACGCGTCGCCGCCCGCGCCCAGCGCTTCGGGCATCAGCAACCCGGCTTGTTCTGCGCCCGAGAATGCGGAGAAAAAGTTGTCGTAGTAAAACGACGGCCAGGAATTTCCGTCGCGCAGCAGGAACGTGTGGTCGAGCTTGCGATGCAGGCCGGCGCTGAGCGGGCTGGAGTGGATGGCCTTGCGCACCAGGCGGCGTAAGCCATCGGTGGTCACGGCACGGTAGGCGCCGTCCATGCGCGAATTCAGCAGGGTCCAGGCATATCGCGTGTAGCCGGCAAGCGTCTCGTCGCTGCCCTCTCCGGTCAGCACCACGGTGACGTGTTCACGAGCCAGGCGCGCCACGAAATACAGCGACACGCTCGACGGCCAAACGATGGGCTCGTCCTCGTGCCAGATCAGGCGCGGCAGACTTTCGAAAAACTCTTCGCGGCTCATGCGAACTTCATGATGATCCGATCGAATGTGCTCGGCTACTTCGCGGGCGTAGCGCAGTTCGCTGAAAGCTTCTTCCCCATAACCAACCGCAAAGGTTTGGATCTGGTCGCTGCGAATCTTGGCCGTGAGCGCCGCAACCGCGCTCGAATCCAGGCCGCCGCTCAGGAACATGCCGAGCGGCACATCGCTCATCAGATGCGATCCGACGGCTCGCTCCAGCAATTCGCGGTAGGTTTTAACGTAGTATTCGCGCGGCTTCGCAGGGCGATCGACCTCGGTCGTGAGATCCCAATAGCGCTCGATGCGGGGCTCGCTTTGTTCGGTGAGTTCCAGCGTGTGTCCGGGCATCAACTTGTGGATGCCGGTATACATGGTTTCGGATCCCGTGATATAGCCGAAGGCAAGATATTCCGCGAGCGTACCGCGATTGAATTCGGCGGCGATGCCGGGATAACTCAAAATCGTCTTGATCTCGGAGCCGAACAGAAACGACGCGCCGTCCCAGCGGTAATAGAACGGCTTGATGCCGAGGCGGTCGCGCGCCGCAAAGAGCACGCGGCGGCGGCGATCCCAGATTACGAACGCGAACATGCCTCGCAGATGCTTCACGCAATCGCGCCCGTATTCTTCATACAAGTGGACGATCGTTTCGGTGTCGCTGTGGGTGCGGTACTGGTGGCCTTTGGCTTCGAGATCGACTCTCAGCTCGGCGTGATTGTAGATTTCGCCGTTGAAGACGATCCAAACATCGCGATTCTCGTTGGCCAGCGGCTGGTGCCCGCTTTTCACGTCGATGATGCTCAGCCGGCGCATGGCCAGACCAACATTTTCTTCGACAAAGAATCCTTCATCATCGGGGCCGCGATGGACGATACTGCGGTTCATGCGCGCCAGCACGTCGCCCGGAACGCGCCAGTCACGATGTTGAAAAAAGATTCCGCAGATTCCGCACATAGGTTTTCGATTAACTTAGCTTAATCACAAGTTGAGGATCGCCCTTCGCAGCTGTCCCCCGGGCTTCGCGCTCCACGGTAACCGCTTCGGGATCGCTGGACACGACTTCCAGCGGCTCTCCTGCGATGATCTCACAGCGCAAGACCGGATGCTGGGCGGTCAGCAGCTTCCGCGTGCCGCGTTCCACGAAGCTGGCGTTGCAAGCAATGATCTCGGCAAGAGCGCTGCCAGCTTGCCTGACGTACAAGAACTCGGCATCACTGCTCCAATCGTGCAATTTCCAGGGCTCGCCCTGTCCAAAGAAGAAAGCATGCTCCAGCCCGGCTGTGCGATAGCGATACGCGGCTACCGGGGAGGATTCCGCAGCCATGCTGGTCAAATTGTGTTCGTCGTGGCTCTCTGCGGCGGATGGCAGCAGAAGGGTCACGAACTCCGCTGGCAGTTTGGCTTTGGTGGCGAAGTGCAATGCGCTGTGTTTTTGCTGCTGACCGTATACCGGTGAATGGGGAAATTCTTCCACGGTGCGCGACCATCCGTGACCTTCCGCAGTCACGAAGCGAAGACCGGCATGATCCCCGACAAAGAAATCCTGCTTGCGATCCGGCGCCTGCAGTTCCGGCGCGATGTGCCACGCGAGGTCAAGGTCATATTCTCCGTGGCCCAGCGCTAAATCACGCACCAGGCAGAATCCAGATTTGAGAGCGAATACGAAACGGCGATGGAAAACAGGGTGGGGCAGCCGGCTATATCCATCGTGGCTGCCGACGAACAGATCGAACGTCTTGCCTGAAATCCAGCCTTCTGCCTGAATCCTCGGCAATCGTTGCCAGCCGAACGGACCTTTGGGATCAGCCTGGTCTCGACCCGCGATCCGCAACGTATTGTGCGCCCCGGTGCCGCGAAAGCGATCGCGGTCGGAGCCTTCTCCCACGTACTGAAACGTTCCTGGATCGATGAGCACTTCTTGACCGGAGACGCTGGCGGTGAGACTGAGAGCGTCGGCATGGCCGTGGCCGGCGGTGTCGGCGCCTTGCGGACCCGCATCGATCACCAGTTGGCGTTGCGGATTAGAACCTGCCATCACGTACAGCCCCGTCGCGGGGAAAGCGACGGAATCCTGGGAAGGAGCCACCTCCGGCAGATTGTCGAATTCCTCGATGCCGGCTTCCCCGAGAAGCCACAGAGTTTCCTCGCGAGGCCCGCCGGCAATTTTCTTAAAGTCTCCCCGCTGGTAGAGAACGGCCCCAGTAGCTAAAGGATCGAGCAGATGAGCGGCTCGATTGCGCGAGGGATCGAACAGGCGGCCACCGTCGTCGTCACCAAGCCGGGGCACAGCGCCGCCGCGAGCCAGAGTGGCGAGCGCTTCCAGCATGCGCCGCATGGTGCTGTCGAACTCCGGCGGGAGCGGAAGGTGGTTCAACGACGCGAGCACGGCCGAGTGCAGAAAGAGATCGAGGGCATAGACGTGGTAATAGGTCGATTGCTCGAAGTGGAATCCGTCGGAACGAACTTGCCGCGCGGCTTGTTGCTGGATGATCTCCCACCCGCGCTTTTGCCAGCGTGCGGCGGAAGAAATCTCGGGGCAAAGCATTCCGATAAAAAACAGCGCAACGGCCTCCCCCAGCAGATGAGTGTTGGGAGAAAAATATGTGGACAGATATTTTTCGATGTGGAGGCCGGAGATGGCCAGGCTGCGCAGCCACGAGCGGCGAAAGGCCATGGGCAGCGCGGGAGAGTCGGCCAGCAGAAAATAAACCCAGATCCACGACAGGCTGCGAAAAACAACTTCCAGACTGCTGGCCCAGTTGATTCCGATGGGATACGGATTCTTCGCGTGCCAGTGCTCCCACTGGCGGAACAACTCCGCCGCAAAATTCTGATCGCCAGTCAACCGGTAGGCCTTCGCCAACGTGACCAGATGCTGGTGACGATTCAGTTCCCATGTAACTTTGCTGTCGCCCACCTCGGCGAAATCAAGGTAATTAATTTGAAACCAGGGCTTGAGCGGAGCGCGCTTGCCGTGCACGCGATCGGAGTGCCAATCGATTTCCGCGCCGTAGTCGACCGCTTCGTAGCCAAGCAAATCGAAGCGATGTTCTGAAATGCGCTCCGCGCGCTGAATAATCTGCCTAGCAGTCTCCGGAAAAAGCTGCCGCAACCTGGAACAAAGCTCGGGAACCTGCTCCGGAGAAAAAAAGAATTGCCGCGCCGGACCAGCGACGAGCGAGCGGAAATGAGGCTTCACGCCGGCACCTGCCTTGTACCTCCAGAAATCCAAGCGAGCGGTCGTCTGCTGGCGCAGACGATCGGCAAGCTCCGCGCGGCTCATCGTCTTCAGCCGAGCCGAGATGCGTTTCCAATCCGCAACCCGGCTCATTCGATCCCTCGCTGGCGTAGGAGTTCGGTGTAAAGCTGGTCGGTGTTTTCGATCATGCGCTGGAAACTGAATTCTGAGGTCACGTATTCGCGGCCGCGGTTGCCCAAGTTTACGGCGAAGCCGGGATCGCGGAGCAGACGGAGTAAGGCCTCGGCCAGAGCGGAAGAATCGTCTGGCGGCACCAGCAATCCAGTCTTGCCATCCTGAACGATTTCGGCATTGCCGCCGACGCGGCTGGCGACCGTGGGCAGGCCGACTGCCAGATATTCCAGAACGGCATTGGGCAATCCTTCGGCTTTCGAGGGAAGGACAGCGATGTCGCAACTGGCGAGGAGGCGGGGAACATCGTCGCGGCGGCCCAGAAAGAGAAAATTATTCTGCAAGCCGAGTTGCGCGACTTGCTGTTCAAAATTCTGTCGCTGCTCTCCGTCTCCGGCCAGCACAAATCGGACGCCGGGAAACTCGCGAGCAACCGCTTCCGCAGCCGCGATCAGGCAGGGATGACCTTTCACATCACTGTGCATATTGCCGACCAGCACGACCCATTTCTCCTGCTCGGCATTCGGTGCGAGCCACGAACGATCGCGCGTTTTCGTGCCGAACCGCTCCAAATCGACTCCGTTATAGATGACGCGGATCTTACCCGCGGCAATGTGTTTTTCGGCCGCCACGGCGTCGCGTACCGCATTCGCATTGGTCAGCACGGCGGTGGAAAGATTCTGCAAGCGGCGCAGCCAGACCCGGCGGCGTGTGCGATACAAGTCGAGATGAGCCAGATCGCGCTGGCTAGAAATAATCACTGGCACTCGAGCCAGCACCGCGGCAGGAATGCCCAGCAGGTTCGCGTAGAGATCGTGGGTGTGAACAATCTGGAAGCCGCCGCGACGCAGAAACATGGCCAGGCGAAGCATCTGGTAGATTCCGCCCGAGGAATCGAAGCCGCCTTTGGGATAGAACTCTCGCAGATCGACCGCAGATCCCGTCAGCTTTTCGAGAAGTGGGCCGCGGGCACGAAGACATCCCAGGGTGACGTCGTAGCGAACCGGATCGAGCCGGGTGGCCAACTCGACGGCTTGGGTCTCGGTGCCTCCCACATTCAGCGAATCCAGCAGGAAAAATACTTTGCGGCGCCGGGCCGCAGGGGCAGAAGCAGGGCTGCCCTGCCGGACATCCGAATCAGCGGTTAAGACCGGAGAATGGGGCTGATCCGATGGAGTCATGCCTCTTCATAGTAGCGGCAAATACCTACCGTGCACAGGGGGCAAATGTTATCCGAAAGGGCATCGGGCGAGGGCTTTGAGTCCGAGAAGCACCTCCTGTATTTCGCTAAAACTAAAGGACTAAGCGGGATGCCGGATGCGCGCGGGGATCAACGAACTGCTCAGCGAAAGTTTTCACCTTGAGTCTCAATCTGCCACAGGTGGCATATGTCCGGAGGACCTCGCCTGCAGATCGGCACTTCCGCAATCTTCTCGCCCATGCGGCCGAGTTTGGCCGTGACTTGCGGGCAGAATTCGAAACGCCGGCATTCAAGTTTCATCCGTGCCATCTCTGAGCGTCGGAAGACCTTATGGCAAGTCGATCACTGGGGCGGATGCGTGTTGGTGATCGTTCCGGTTTAGTATGCTTTATTTAGAGCTTCCCAAGTGCATTCTGTGCAACTGCTACTCCCGCTAGGCGAGCAGCCGGCGAGCGATGATTGGCTCAATAGAAAAGACCTGTGCCCAAGGTGAGCGACTCGATGCAGATCTCGAATCCCGGCTTCGAACCCGGGGCTCTGACCCTTCCCCCGGATGAGGTGCATCTGTGGCGCGTCAATCTTGACAGAGCGGCGGCGGAAGAGGCGAGATGGCAACGCATCCTTTCCGAGGAGGAACTGGCGCGGGCGAAGCGTTTTCATTTTTCGCGGGATCGGCAAAAGTTCTCGGCGACGCGCGCTTTGCTGCGGACTATTCTAGGCGGGTATGTTGGCAGCAATCCGGAAACAATTGTCTTTCACTATAGTCAGAAAAACAAACCGTTTCTGGAGTCAAATCCCGGTGCAAGCGCGGTCGAATTCAATGTGTCTCATTCGGGATCGCGGGTTGTGCTTGCTTTCGCACGCGGGCGGGAGGTTGGGGTGGATGTGGAAGTGGTGCGGAGCAATTTCGATTGTGAGTCCATCGCCCGCCGTTTTTTTTCGCCGGCCGAACAGAAGGAACTCGCTGCGATCGAGGCGCCGGAAAAGTGCACAGGCTTTTTTCGTTGCTGGACTCGAAAGGAAGCGTACATCAAGGCGAATGGAGCCGGGTTGTCTCTTCCCCTGGACGGGTTCGACGTTTCTCTGAAGCGGGGAGAGCAAAACGCTCTGCTGGCAACGCGCCCCGACGGTGGAGAAGCAGCGCTCTGGTCCCTGTGCGAAATTGAAGCTGGGGATGGATACGAAGCCGCTTTGTGCGTGAAGGGAAACGGGTGGGTCTTGAAGTCCTAGCACGCACGCATTTGCAGGAATCGCGCAAAAGAGATGAAAGGATTTCCCCTTTACGCAGGGATTTGCAGCAGGCGCGAACCCAAGCCCTAATCGGTTCCTCGAGATCGGGAGTTTAGCCTTTATCCTTATCAACTTACGATCCAATCACTTAAACCCGGACGGGCCAGCATTTGCGTATCATTAGGCAAGCTCTGAAAACCGCCTTCCCCCTTGAAGCCACCCGCACCCGCTCCCGTTCCCGTTGATTCCCTACGCTGTGGAGCTGTCAGTCGGCAGCTTAGGAGACGATAAATCGGCGACTTCCGCCAAGTCATTTATTTTCATGTATATGCCAGATGTTACACGGAAGGAACATGAATCGCGGACGCAGACTTGAAACAATTAACGATTGCTGGCAAGGTAGACTTCAGAAGTGGGTGTGTATCTAATCAGCGAATGTTTACCCGCACGGGGTAGCAAGCTTGCACCAAAAATTGCTGGCTTGATGAAGCGAGATCTTCCTAAGCCGCCCGGGTATGCGTTTTTATCTCTTCTCTGCGCGGTGCTTTTCAGAATCCAGCAGCAAGTGATGATCAGGACCAGAACAAGGCGAGTTTAGGCAGAATGAATCCCAGGTTAATAGAACAAGAGAGATCGTCTCCCGCGCAGGGACTCCCATTGTCGATTGCGCAGGAGCGACTCTGGGTACTCGAGCAATTACATCCTCGCAATCCAATTCAGTATGTGGCATGCGGTCTGCGTTTCACGGGACAACTCGACCGAACAGCTCTGGAGGCAGCGCTCAACGAAGTCGTGCAGCGGCACGAAATCCTGCGGACGGAATTCCGCGAACAAAATGGAGCGCCGGTTCAGATAGTGCGGGCGGCTCGCCGGATCAGCGTAAACGTCGTTGACCTGCGTAAGGTCCCGGTGCAGAAACGGGAGCAGGAACTCCTTCGGTTAGCACAGCAAGAAACGGAAAGATCGTACGAGCTTGTGCACGGGCCCTTGCTGCGCGCAACTCTCTTTCAACTCAGCGAGCGCGAACAAGTACTTCTGGCCTCCGCTCATCGCATCGTGTGCGACGAACTGTCGGTCAGAAATGCGCTGCGCGAACTCTATTGGGGCTACGAAGCCGGGTTAACCGGGAAGTCGCAGAGTACAGTCGAAAGTTTGCAATACCGCGACGTTGCGGTCGAACACGCGGCGCCATCGACGTTAGATCTTTCCTACTGGAAGCAGCTGCTGGAGGGAGCACCTTCCAGCATTGACCTGCCTACCGATCGGCCAAGGCCCGCGGTACAGAGTTTCCGAGGTGCAAAACAAAAGACCCGAGTGGAAGGACCTTTGCTGGAGCGGCTTCGAGCCCTCGGTCAGAGGCAGAGCACAGACCTTTTTACGACTCTATTGGCGGCGTTCTCTGTTCTGCTCTCGCGGTACAGCAGGCAGGATGATCTAGTCGTCGGTACACGCGTTTCCGGACGGGAACGGCGTGAGCTCGAGAACGTGATTGGTCCGCTCGCAAACATGCTGGCGCTTCGCATGGATGCTTCAGGCGATGCGAGGCTCGCTGATTTTCTAGCACGTGTCCGCGAATGTGCTAACGGTGCGTTCTCGCATCAGAATGTACCGTTTGAAGCGGTCGTGAAGCAGTTACATCTGGAGCGGAACATGAGCCGACACCCGCTATTCCAGGTGATGTTCACGATGCAAGATGCCGGAGAATGTCTTCCCCTCGCGCCGGGTGTGAACTGGTTCGATGTACAGAATCCGACCGAGCAATTCGATCTGTCCGTTGAATGCGCGATGAAGGAGAACGGGCTGGAAGCGAGTTTCAGCTACAGCTGCGATCTTTTTGATGCGGAGACAATCGGCCGCATGATGGGACATTTCCGAATCCTGCTGGAGTCATGCGCACAGGACGAGGGGCTCCCGATCTCACGCATGGAGTTGCTGAGCGCGGCAGAGCGCCAGCAGTTGTTAGTGGAATGGAACAATACAGCGGTCTCTTATCCGCCAGTGGAGTGTGTCCATCACTTGTTTGAGGCACAGGTCGAGCGGACGCCCAACGCAACCGCTCTTAGTTACGAGAACCAATCTCTGACATACCGCGAACTAAATGAGAGCGCTAACCGACTGGCTCACTATCTCGCTGCCAGAGGCGTTGGAGCCGGCAAGCTGGTTGCAGTCTTTATGGAGCGCTCCATCGACATGTTGGTGGCCGTCCTGGCAATTCTGAAGGCTGGGGCCGGATACGTTCCGCTGGACCCGATGTATCCGCCAGATCGCCTTGCATTCATGTTGTCAGACTCGTCCGCGGCGGCCCTGGTGACCAAGCAAGCGATGTTGGCACGACTGCCGGGAAACATCTCGAATGCGATCTGTGTCGATTCCAGCCAGGAACAGATTGCGGCGCAGAGCAGCGAGAACCTGAGGAGCGGCGCAACCCGCGAAGATCTCGTATACGTGATCTATACGTCCGGCTCGACTGGCAAGCCAAAGGGAGTGTGCCTGCCGCATCGGGCGCTCACAAATCTGGCCTTATGGCAGCTGGATAATTCACACCTTCCAGCGGGATCGCCGACCATCCAGTTCACTTCTCTAAGTTTTGACGTTTCATTCCAGGAAATATTCTCCACTTGGTGCAGCGGCGGCAGGCTTGTTCTGATTTCGGAAATGCTGCGACGCGACCCATTCAGTCTTCTGCATTTCCTGCGCGAACAGAAGATTGCCAGGCTGTTCCTTCCGTTTGTCGCCCTGCAGCATCTGGCTGAGGCTGCCCAAGACGAGAACGACCCGCCGCGTGATCTGCTTGAAATCGTGACCGCCGGCGAGCAGTTGCAGGTGACACGGCAGTTAACGAACCTATTTCTCCACATGCCGAAGTGCAGACTCTATAACCACTACGGACCCTCGGAGAGTCACGTGGTGACTTCGTTTCAGTTGACGGGCACTCCCGACACCTGGCCGATGCTGCCGTCCATCGGGAAGCCCATCGCGAATACGCAGATTTACATTCTTGATCCGGCGATGAACCCTGTTCCTGTCGGAGTCTGCGGGGAGCTCTATATTGGCGGGGTCGCGCTCGCTCGGGGATATCTGAATCGGCCCGAATTGAACGCGGCAAAGTTCGTTCCCGATCCCTATGCGCAAACGTCTGCAGCTCGTCTTTACAAGACGGGCGACCTCGCCCGTTTCTTGCCGGACGGCAACATAGAATATCTTGGCCGAAGCGATCAACAAGTCAAGATTCGCGGCTTTAGGGTTGAGCTTGGAGAAATCGAAAATGCTCTCACCAAGCATACGGCGGTGCAACAGGCAGTGGTGACAGTTTGGGAAGACGTTCCCGGCAACAAACGGTTAGTCGCCTACATCCTCTCGAAAGAAGACGATCTCGACATCCAGGAATTGCGCAAGTACCTGGCAAAATCCCTGCCGGAATACATGGTGCCGGGAACATTTTCGATTGTGCAAAAGTTTCCGCTCACGCCGAGCGGCAAAGTGGATCGCAAGAATTTACCGGCTCCGGCGGCCCCGGAACATCGATCCGGCATAGTAGCGCCGCGGAGCGAAACGGAAAGCCAACTGGTTGCGATTTACCAGAAAGTTCTGAATGTCGAAGCGGTGGGCGTCCTGGATGACTTCTTCAGCCTGGGGGGACATTCGCTCCTGGCGGCTCGCCTGCTCACGCAAATCCGAGAGGCGACCGGCAAACAGATCCCGCTCTCGGCTCTGTTTCATTCCGCTACCGTGGAATCTCTGGCGCACCTGATTGAGCACGGAGCCGAAGTCAGCACCGAGCCTGTCGCGATGAACATCCAGTCAGGGGACGGAAGCCGCCTTCCGTTCTTCGCCATTGTGCCTCCCGGAGAGGAAGCTTTGGGTTACGCCATGTTGGCGCGACACATGGGCTCGGCGCAAACGGTATACAAAATTCAAGGGCACGCTCCAGTCCTCGATGGCTCACGACCGCACACCCGAGAAGAATTGAAGAATCTGACTGACGAGTATGTCGGCGCAATTCGGTCGGTACAGCCGCACGGTCCATATTGTCTGGGAGGATTGTGCGACGGAACACACATTGCCGAGCAGATCGTGTTGAGTCTCGAAGCGCACGGAGAGGAAGTAGGACTGTTCGCCATCTTTGACACCTGGGTCATGCAACACAGCCAGATTCGCTGGTTGTGGAGGTTTCATTATTACGGTCAGCGTTTACAAGAAATGAAAAAGATGAATTTCAAAGAACGCCTTGCGACTTACAAGCGGGCGGCGGAAACTCGGGTTTTGGTTGCGACTGGTCAAAAATCTGGCCGAACGGATTGGCAGGAGCGCTACTGGCCGGAAAATTTCACTCCTCAGCGATTCCGGGCTCCGGTGGTTCTTTTTAAGCGGCCCAGACAGCAGTTCTACTACGTCAAAGATCGGCAGATGGGATGGGGAAAGAGATCGGGAAGGGGCGTCGAAATCCACGAGATTGATTTTCACCACCTGAACATTTTGCGCGAGCCACACGTCCGCCAGTTCGGCGAGGTGCTGGCGCAGTGGATGACACGAATCAGCCTTGGAAGCAGCCAGTTGCAGGGTGCGGCTGAGCACGAGGCCTTAACCGCTTCCGGACGCCAGGTGCGACAGGGTTCATGAAGTTCGACAAAGGTCAAATCCTCAAGAATGTGGGATCCAGTTGGTTCGCGCTGGGAGTAAATGTCGTGGTGGGTATTTTTCTTTCCCCCTACATCCTGCATCGCCTGGGTGACGACGCCTTCGGTCTGTGGATCCTGATCTTCTCGGTCACCGGCTACTACGGGCTATTCGATCTGGGCATTCGTTCTTCCATCGTCCGCTACGTCGCCAAGTACTCAGCCACCAACGAGCAGGACGAATTGAACCGGCTGATTAATACGGCGATGTTCAGCTACAGCCTGATTGGGCTGGCGGCTATGGCAATCACCCTGGTTGCCACCCACTACGTGGGCTCGATCTTCCGAGTGCCGGCCGATTTCCTGACCACAGCGCGTTGGCTGCTTCTGATGGTAGGAACGTCGGTCTCATTGGGGTTTCCCATCGGAGTTTTCAGCGGCATTCTGGAAGGATTGCAGCGTTTTTACGTGCTGAACTCCATCAGCGTCGCTTCCACGTTTTTGCGTGCGCTGCTGATTGTGGTCGCGCTCCGGCATGGAGGCGGATTACTGATCGTGGCTTTGATTACGGTTGGCTTGCCGCTGATCGGTGGCATCGCCAACTTCTTCACGGCATTGCGAGTCTTGCCATTGCACTTTGGACTACGCTTTGCGAACTGGTCCACTTTGCGAATCATTGCTGGCTACAGCGGCACGACGTTCCTCATCATCGTCGCCCAGCGTCTGCGATTTAAGACAGACGCTCTGGTCATTGGCACATTCCTTTCGGCCGCGGCCGTCACCTACTTCACGATTGGCTCTCGCCTGGTGGACTATGCCTCAGAGACGGTGAGCAGCCTGGCCCAGCTTTTCATCCCTATGTCGAGCCAGGCCCAAGGAAAAGGGGATATGGATGCCGTGCGGAAGATTTTCGTTCTGGGGAATCGCGCCTGCGCTTTCATAATCTTTCCGATTACGGCTGTACTCACGATCCTGGGCAAATCCGTCATCGAGTCCTGGGTGGGAGCGAAGTATGTGGCCGCGAGCTATCCGATCTTGCTGGTACTGTTGTATCCGACGACGCTGATGCTGGCTCAGTCCGCCTCCGGGCGCACGCTGTGGGGATTGGCAAAACATAAGGTGCTGGCATGGGTGACTCTGGCCGAGGGTGTCGCCAACCTCATTCTCAGCGTGATTCTAGTGCGCCGCTATGGCATTCTAGGGGACGCCATTGGTACGGCGATCCCGCTGGCATGTACGCAGATTTTTTTCCTCCCTGGCCACCTGTGTCACTTGCTTGGAGTCAGACTCACAACCTATTTGTATCGCGCGTTTGTGCTACCTTTGGCCCTGTGCGTCCCTATGGTCGGTGCGCTTCTCCTGATGCAGCGCTGGTTTGTGCCGCACCGGCTGAGCGAACTTTTGCTGCAGCTCGGAATCGCAGCCGTAGTTTACGCCGTTGGACTGGGGTGGGCGTTCTGGGCGAATCGCGCCTGGGATGTAGGACATCTCGGCACAAATGCGGAGGATGAAGTGACGCTCGCCCTGGTGGAAACGTACCAGGAGGAAGCGTAGGAGAGCGCATGATACGACTGGATCGAATCGGGAGTTATGTCAGAGCGGTTACGTCGTCCATCCTAGCCCGCACACCGGCTGGACGAGCCTTGACCGTATTTCCCGATGACACGTTCATCGTCAGTTACTTCCGCTCGGGCAGCACCTGGTCTCGCTTTTTATTGGGAAATCTCATTCACCAGGACGAAGCCGTCACCTTTACCAATATGGAGAGGCTCGTCCCCATTATTTACAACCAACCGGATCGTGTGCTGCGTCGCCTGCCCCGCGTCCTGAAGAGTCATGAGTGCTTTGATCCACGTTATCCGCGGGTGATCTACATCGTGCGCGATCCACGAGAACGTCGCGGTGTCGTTCTACTTCTACAACATCAAAGTCGGCGTGATCCCGGACGGTTACTCGATGGACGAATTTGTCACGCAATGGATAGCGGCCAAGGTAGTCGACTATGCCGATCGAGTCGGCTGCTGGCAGGACCACGTTCTGAGCTGGGTGCGACTGCGGCAAGGGAAGCTGGGGTTCGTTTTAGTTCGGTACGAAGATCTTCTGGCGGATCCGGCGAAAACGCTTACGGAATTGGCTCCGCTGGTCGGGATTGATCCAACTCCAGAGCGGATCGAACGCGCCGTGCGGTTGAGCTCGGCGAGCCACATGCAGTCTCTCGAAAAGCAGCAATCTCAGGAGTGGGTGGCCACAAAAGGGACGCGCCAGGACATTCCATTTGTGCGCGAGGCCAAAGCCGGGGGATGGCGCAAAAAGTTGTCTCCGGTGGCCGTTAAGATGATCGAAGACGCGTGGGGAGCGACCATAAAAGAACTCGGTTACGAACTGGTCACGGACGGCAGTGCTGACCGCGAACTGGTGCGAGGTTAGGGCCAATGCCGCCGACCAAAGGGAATTCTCAAAGCCTGCTCGCCAGGGTGGTGCAGGTAGGGCGTGTTCTAGCCGGCAGACAGCTCGCGGGAAAGGGAGTGACAGTCTTTCCTGATGACGTGTTTCTGACATCGTACCCGCGGTCGGGCAATACGTGGACGCGGTTTCTGCTGGGCAATCTACTCGACCAGAAAAACCCGGTCACATTTTCCAATATCGAGTCGAGGATTCCGGAAATCTATTTCAATCCCGACCGGTTTATGCGCGCCCTTCCGCGCCCGCGGATGCTGAAGAGTCACGAATCCTTTCAGCCGCATTATCCGCGGGTGATCTACATCGTGCGCGATCCGCGCGATGTGGCCGTCTCGTTTTATCACCACAATGTGAAGGCGCGAAACATTCCAGACGATTATCCGATGGCGAGCTTTGTTCCCCGTTTCATTGCGTCCGAGTTCGACCATGCCTTCGGTTCGTGGCGGGATAACGTGCTCAGTTGGAGGGTACTGCGCGGGAGTTCTCCGGATTTTCTGATGATTCGTTATGAGGATCTGAAGCGGGATACGGTCGCGACGCTGGGCAGCGTTGTAGCCTTCCTTGAGCGCTGCTCCTTCCGCAACATCGATGCGAGCATCGAGGCGCTGCAGCGAACCGTGGAACTGAGCTCGCCGGAACGAATGCGGGCTCTCGAAAAACAAGAGGCCGCAAATTGGGTTCTGACGAAGCAGACGCGGGCCGATAAACCTTTTGTGCGATCGGCGGTTTCCGGCGGATGGAAATCGCAACTAGCGCCTGAGTCCGTTGCCGCTATTGAATCGGCATGGGGCGATCTGATGCAGAATCTGGGATATGAACTGAGTTACGGAACAACCGCTCCAACTGTGGTTTCAAATCGAGAGATGCGGTCATGACCCAGGAACCGGCGCTGAGCGGGTCGAAAGCAACCCTCCGAAGGTTTGTCCCGGACATCCTGCTCAAGGAACGAGAGATCATGCAACAGCTTGGGCCGAAAGCGGGCCGGGTGTATATCCGTTTGCGTTTGCTGGATGCGGTCGGAATCCGCGCTGCCAATCAGCGGCTTGCTCCGTCCTCCGCGCGTTCGCTGGTTTTCGTTTGCTGGGGAAATATCATGCGCAGCGCGATGGCGGAGTTCCTGATGAGGCGAGCGTTGCGCGAAGCCGGATTAACGGAACAAGCACAGATCATCTCGGCCGGTTTGCATGCCACGGCTGGCCGGGAAGCGCATCCCTGGGCCCGGGAAGCTTCCGTACAGCTCGGCATTTCTTTAGCGGAGCATCGCGCCAAACCGCTCACCTTGGAAATGGTGGAACGAGCCGACTGCATTTTTGCGATGGATTTTCAGAATAAAGCTGAACTGCTGACGCTCTACCCCGCATTTCGGGAAAAGATCTGTATGCTCAGCGCGTATTCCGACGGGCCGGGGCGATACGGTGAAATTCGGGACCCTTATCACCAAGATCTTGAGGGAACCCTGCTCTGCGGGCAGCAACTGCAAACCTGCATTTGCAATCTAATGAGATCGTTATTTCCGGCTTCTCTGGCGAACAGGGGAAAGAGCGCTGTTTCTGATTCGCCGCCGTCCGGGCACAACGCAGGCACCGGGTGCGCAAATCCGGCCTCAATGGCGGAGCCGGGTCGCCCACGAAGCTGAAGTTAAGGTTACTTTGGTCACAGATTACGAATGAAGCCGCAGAGCGTGGGAATTCGGTTTCCAAACTGTTGGTCCATGGGTAATACTTGAAGGACGGTTCTGTGGGCAATCGACTGAGAATGGCTGGCCAATTACCGCGAAATATTGTGTCGGTGGACGTGGAAGATTATTTCCACGCCGAGATTTTTTCCGGCATCGTCGACCGCGCCCATTGGGACTCTTACAGCAGCCGCGTCGAGATGAACACGCGGCGGCTGCTTGATTTGTTCGAGAGTCTCGAGGTACACGCCACATTTTTTGTTTTGGGATGGGTTGCGGAACGGTTCCCGGCGCTGGTGCGCGAGATTGCGGCCGGCGGACACGAATTGGCGTGCCACTCGTACTGGCATCGCCTGATCTACAAGCTCGATCGCGAGGAGTTCCGCAAAGACACGCGGCGCGCCAAAGACATCATTGAACAGATCGCAGGAAGGCCCATCTATGGTTATCGCGCGCCCACGTATTCCGTGATCGACAGCTCGGTATGGGCGCTGGATATTCTAAGCGAACTAGGATTCACCTACGACTCGAGTATTTTTCCGATTCGGCACGACCGGTATGGAATGCCCGATGCGCCCCGCGCCCCGTTTCGCTTTCGTACAACTTCTGGATTCATGACGGAATTTCCCATTACTACATTTCGCGTCGCCGGACACAACCTGCCGGTGGGCGGAGGTGGCTATCTTCGCCTATTGCCCCGGGTTTACACCCGGGTCGGATTAGGACAGGCGCAAAAAGAGGGTGTGCCAGCTGTGGTCTACATCCATCCCTGGGAAATCGATCCGGAACAGCCGCGCTTGCCCGTAGGTTTCAAATCGCGAATTCGCCACTACGCAAACCTGTCATCGACATTCGATCGTCTCCGAAGTGTTTTGCAACAAGGAAATTACACTAGTTTTCGAGAAAGCGGACTCGCCGACTCGGCAAAGGACTTTGACTTTTATGCCTGGAACCAGCACAAAAACTGACGAAGTGCAGCAAATCGCACAATATTGGAACGACATCGCCCACGACTTCGATTCCATCTACACGGGCAAAAAGAACCCGGTAGCTCGCAACATGGACAAGTGGCTGCGGCGGGACATCTATCAGCGCTTCGAGTGGGTGATGAAAGAAGCAGGCGATGTGAGGGGAATGAAGATTTGCGACGTCGGATGCGGATCGGGCCGCTTTGTGTCGAGCCTGGCGAAGCGAGGCGCGCAAGTAACCGGCGTGGATTTTGCGCCAGAGATGCTGAAAATCGGCGCTCAACTAGCGGAAAAGGAAGGAGTCGCGGATCGATGTAAATTCGTGCTGAGCGACGTGCTCGACTGGAAGACCGAAGAAAAATTTGATCTGGTGATCGCCATCGGATTCTGGGATTACGTGGCTGATCCTTTGCCCAGATTGAAGGTGATCCGCCAGCTTACAACCTCCACGTTCCTCTCCGCCTGGCCTCGTGCCGGCACGTTGCGGGCAGGCATTCGCAGCGTGCGCTTGAAAGTATCGGGCTGCCCGGTTTACTTCTTTCACTTGGCACAGGTCGAGGACTACCTGAAAAAAGCAGGCTTTCAGGTCGAGTCGAACCAGGTTCTGGGCCAATTGAACTGCGTGCGGTCCAGGGCGATCTAGTTCGATGACCAAGCTTTGGTTCTGGATCAGCGCTGGATTCACGCTGTACGTCTATCTCGGATATCCGCTGTTGATCTGGATACTGCAGGCGGTATTTGGTTCGTCTCCGCGCAAACAGCCAATCGAGCCGTCGGTTTCGCTGCTCGTCGCTGCGTACAACGAAGCGGAAGTGATTGGCGAAAAGATCAGGAACAGTCTTGCGCTCGATTACCCCGCGGAAAAACTCGAAATTGTTATCGCGTCTGACGGATCCAAAGACACAACCCCGGACATCGTGCGCTCCTTTGCAGCAACTGGAAATAGCGGGCGTGTTCGCCTTTTGAATTTCGAAGTAAACCGCGGCAAGACGACGGTCCTCAACGAAGCTGTACCGGAACTGCGTGGCGAAATCGTCGCTTTTTCCGATGCCTCCAGCATGCTGGCTGCGGACTCTATCCGAACCCTGGTCCAGCATTTCAGCGATCCTCGCATCGGGGCGGCCAGTGGTGTGTACCGTCTTTTGAAAAAAGATCAGGCGCACCTCGGATCGCAAGAGGATCTGTATTGGAAATATGAGACGTTCCTGAAGGTGCAGGAGGCCAAGGTCGGCGCTTTTACCGGCGCACACGGATCGCTGTACGCGATTCGTCGCGAACTCTATCCATTTCCTTCCGCGAACACGATTAATGACGACTTCACCATTCCCATTCGCATCCTCGAGCGCGGCCATCGGGTGGCTTACGAACCTGCGGCGGTGGCTTATGAAGAGGCGCACGAGATGGAGGGGTTCTCCCGGCGAGTGCGGATCATGGCGGGAAACATCGAGCAACTGCGCGAAATCAAGGGGTTATTATGGCCTCCGCGGCCGCTGGTCGCATTCTGTCTGCTTTCCCACAAGACCGGCCGGTTGCTCGTGCCGGTGTTTATGCTGGTGACACTGGCCACAAATATCGCTCTGCGTGACGAATTTCCATATGGCTGGCTGCTGCTTGGGCAAGTGCTCTTTTACGGTCTTGCTTTGCTGGGTTGCAAGTTCAGGCTGAGGCCGAAAGTCCTTCGCCTTCCCTACTATTTCTGCATGATTAACTCAGCGCTCTTTGCCTGGGTCTACCACGCGCTGCGTCACGGTCGCGCCATCCCGTCCCGGGTAGAGCTGGATCGACTGGGAAATCGTCCGCCGGCCGCCTAGATCCGGCTTGTCTAATTCTTCCTTCCTTGTCTGCTCGCGCAAAATGTGAGACGCAACTGCGCAAGATTGCCAAGTATTTAGATTTTTGCCGCGTTGGTGAAGCCCTTCACCGGCCTTGAGAGCGAATCTGCTCGCCTGATCTGCACACAGGAGTACAGCGTACTACGGATGAACTAGTGGGGCCCGATGGGCCCTGACCGATGGTTATCTGCCTTCTTATCTTCGGCGTCTCTATTGTTCTTGTTACGGACTCGAACGATGGGCCCCCAACTTCCGTTCCGAGGATGAAAGCATGTTTTCTGAAATCGAGCGTTTGGCTGCAGCAGCAACCTCGACCAGCAAGAAAGGCCAATTTTTAAGCTTCCTCTTACTTATAGCATTAAGCATCCACACCAGTCTTGGCGCGGGATGCGGCGTGGCTTCGCCCGCAGCAAGTGCAACGACCAACGCGCACATCATAATTACCATTCCGTCACCAGCCGCAGAAGTGGGAGTTGCCTATAACTCGGTGGCCGCCGTCAGTGGTGGAATTGCGCCTTACGTTTTTTCCCTCGCGAGTGGAAGCTTGCCCCCGGGAACGACTCTGAATAGTCACGCCGGGTCAATCACGGGCGTGCCCACGGTTGCGGGTAGCTACACGTTTGTTTTATCCGTTTCAGATTCTTCGAACACCGAGCGCGGCTCGGGAGCAGGACGTGTCAACGTTGCCCCTGGTAAGGCTAATTCATCCCGCCAGCCTCATATTACGATCTCGCCCACCAGTGCTACCGTTCCCTCCCGGGGTACGGAGCAGTTCACTGCCAGCCTTACCGAAACATCCGATACCGCAGTTGTCTGGTCCGCGAGCGTGGGAACGATCTCCAGCACCGGTAAATTCACCGCGCCTGCGGTCAGCAGCGATACCGCAGTCACGGTGACAGCGACACGCGCCAACGGTAACAACCTGAAAGCAGCAGCCACGGTCAATGTAACTCCCATACCCGCACTGACCATTGACACGAACACGGTGTCTGCCGCGAATGCGGGAACGCTATACAGCGATTCCCTTTCCGCCTCCGGGGGTACGTCCCCTTACCACTGGAGTGTGAACTCGGGAGCTTTGCCGGCCGGCATCCAGTTGGCTGCAACGGGAACGATTGCCGGGACGACTGCTTCCACCGGAGCCTTTCCCTTCACCGCGAAAGTCACCGATAGCACGGGAAACTCCGCCGTACACTCTTATTCGCTCTCGGTTTCGTCAACGTCATCAACTTCGTCAACTTCCACCAGCGGCTTTGATGGGCCGGCGGAATTGCCGCGAGTTCTGATTCCGACCGCGATGGCCAATACGCCGGCGCCTGGCACTACGATCACAGTAAACAGCGGAGGCAATCTGCAGTCTGCGCTGGACAATGCCAGCTGTGGCGACACGATCCTTCTGCAAGCCGGGGCGACCTTCACTGGATTGTTTAAGTTCCCCGCCAAGAGCTGCGACGACAGTCACTGGATCATCGTCCGCACCAGCGCTGAGGATTCCCTTTTACCGGCCGAAGGAACTCGCCTTACGCCTTGCTATGCGGGCGTTGCTTCGCTGCCCGGCCGTCCCGCGTTCAACTGTACTTCAACCAAGAACGTGCTCGCCAAGCTGGTCATGAACCAGGTCGGCAGTGGTCCCGTGGTCTTCGCGGCAGATGCGAATCACTACCGGCTGATCGGTCTGGAGCTCACGCGTCTTCCCGGAACCGGCGTGGTGTATGCGCTAGGTTCGCCGGCCACTGGCACCGCTGACAACAACATTATCTACGACCGGATCTGGTTCCACGGCACTGCCCAGGACGAGACCACGCGAGGTGTGCAACTGGGCGGAGGAACTTACATCTCGGTCATCGACTCGTTCTTTACAGATTTTCATTGCGTCGCTGTCACCGGCTCCTGCACCGATTCTCAGAGCATCAATGGCGGGACGGGTGAAAATCCGATGGGCCCATACAAGATCGTTGATAACTTCCTGGAAGCCGCTGCTCAGAGCATCCTGTTCGGCGGAGGCAAAGCGACGATGACTCCGGCCGATATTGAAGTGAGTAACAACCATATGTTCAAGCCGCTCATCTGGATGAAGGGCCAACCCGGATACGTAGGCGGCACCAACGGGAATCCCTTTATCGTCAAGAACCTGTTTGAGCTGAAGAATGCGCAGCGAGTCTTGCTCGACAACAACGTTATGGAATATGCCTGGGGTGGTTACTCGCAGGCCGGATTCGCGGTCCTACTCACTCCAAAGAACCAGTCAGCCTTGACTCCATGTCCGGTTTGTCAGGTCACGGACGTGACAGTGCGCTACAACTACATCAGCCACATGGGAGCCGGGATGCAACTGGGCAATGGGCCAGCGGACGATGGTTCGCTTCCCCTGGATGGCGGACGCTACAGCATTCACGACGTAGTGTTCGATGACATTGACGGTCCAAAGTACGATGGTCCTGGCACATTCGTTCAGATCTCCACTGGTCCTGGTGCCCCAGTCTTGCACGATGTCGCAATCAACCACGTCACCGCTTTCCCGAAGTCAACTTCGTTCCTGATCGGCGATGTACTCTCGCTGGATCCGGCGATGCCGAATTTCGTCTTCACCAACAGCATCTTCAACGCGGGGACCTATCCGGTATGGTCCACGGGTAGCGATGGCACTCTCAACTGTGCGGTCCACGATTCCCCCCTAATCACATTCAACGCGTGCTTTAACGGCTACACGTTCTCTGCCAATGCGGCGATCGCGAGTCCACCTGCTTATCCCGCATCAGCTTGGCCGGCCCACAACTTCTTTCCGGCGGCCGCGTCCGCGGTCCAATTTGTGAATTACAACGGAGGCAGCGGTGGGGATTACCATTTGCAGTCCGCCAGTCCCTATCGGGGTGCGGGCACCGATGGTAAGGATCTGGGAGCGGACTTGGACGCGATCGACGCGGCAACTGCGAACGTCCGGTAAAAGACGAATCCATACCGCACGAACGCTTACTGGGGTCAGTTTTCAAAGCTGACCCCTTTTAGTTTTCCTTCACACTTGCCCGTCGAAAAAACCATGTTCTTTTCGCGAACGCAAACTCCCAGGTTGTATACACTGGAAGCAGGGATTCGTGCGGATTTCTTCTCCAAAATCAACGTCAGGTGTGCCTAATGTGGGGCTCGGTAGTGGCTCAATGACTTTTTCAAACCTTGTTCTTCTCTTCGGGCTGCTCGCCCTTTCTTCCACTTTTGGAGGCACGAACCAAGGCTTCACCGTTGCGGCAACGGGCAACTTCGATGGCCCTGCCGAGTTGCCCAGGGAGTCTGTGAAGAGTTCTTTGGCGGATACTCATTCGGAGGGGAAGACCTGGATGGTGCACGGCGGGGAGAGCGTAGAACGGGCTCTCTCGCAAGCCTCTTGCGGCGACGTTGTCCAATTGCAGGCAGGAGCGACATTTAGCGGCAATGTCGTGGTGCCAGCCAAGAATTGCGATGATGCGCACTGGATCACCATCCGCACCAGCGCGCCTGATTCCAGTCTGCCGCCGGAAGGCACACGAATCACGCCCTGCTATGCCGGGATCGAGTCTCTGCCAGGCCGGCCCCCGCTGAACTGTGCTTCCGTAGCGAATGTTCTGGCCAAAATTGAATTCAATGGAAAGGGTGGATCCGGGCCGATCACTTTCGCTGCCGGCGCCAACCACTACCGGCTAATCGGTTTGGAGGTAACCCGTGCCGCCTCCTCTGCCACTGTCTACAATCTGGTCGAATTTCAGGGACCCGCCGATCACCTGGTCTTCGATCGCTTGTGGCTACACGGGACTCCCCGCGACGAAACGGTGCGCGGCATCCTGCTCGGTGGAAGCCGGTATGTCGCGGTTGTAGATTCGTTCTTTACCGACTTCCACTGTGTAGCGAGGAGCGGCGCCTGTACAGACTCGCAGGCCATCACTGGCGGGATCGGCGAGAATCCGATGGGTCCGTACAAAATTTTGAACAATTTTCTGGAAGCCGCGGGCGAGAACATCATGTTCGGTGGTGGACACGCTACCGTCACGCCGCAGGATATTGAGGTCCGGCGCAATCACATGTTCAAACCGATCACCTGGATGGCCGGACAAGCCGGATACGTGGGCGGTACTGACGGAAATCCTTTCATCGTTAAGAATCTCTTTGAATTGAAAAATGCGCAACGCGTTCTGCTGGAGGGCAACATTCTGGAGAACTCCTGGGGTGGATTCTCGCAAGTTGGTTTTGCCGTGCTGCTGACGCCCAAGAATCAGGAAGGGAGATTGGGGAATCTTTGCCCGAGTTGTCAGGTTACCGATGTTACGATCCGCTACAACCGCATTAGCCACGTGGGAGCTGGAATGCAGATCGCGAACGGATTATCCGATAAGGGCGCAGCGGCACTCGATGGCCAGCGTTACAGCATTCACGACATCACTATCGACGACATGGATGCCCAGAAATACAACGGGGGCGGTGAGTTTGCCCAAATCTCGATGGGCTCGGGGGCTGCGGTACTGCGAAACGTGAGTATCAGTCATATCACTGCTTTTCCGATCAAGCTGCTCTTCATCATCGGCGCGCAATTTTCCAACCACGCACGAATGGAGAACTTTGTCTTTACCAACAATATCGTGAACGCAGGGGTCTACCCGGTATGGTCGACGGGCGCTGGTGGCGCAGCAAACTGTGCTGTCCACAATTCCCCCCGCACCACGTTTGAGGCTTGCTTCAACCGCTATTGGTTTGCCGGAAACGCAATTATCGCGCCTCCCGCGATTGCCAGCGAGGCAAGCTGGCCTGACAGGAACTTTTTCCCGCCATCCCCTGCGGCGGTCAAGTTTGTGAATTACCACGGCGGAAATGGCGGCGACTACCACCTGCAGAGTTCCAGCCGGTATAAGCGAGCGGGCACCGATGGCAAAGACGTCGGAGCCGATGTAGACGCGATCGATTCGGCGATCGCCGGCGTGGAATAAGTCTCGTCAGGTGTCCGGGGCACGAGGAAAAAGACGCAGCTTAATCTAAACGTCCGGCGAAAACGCACTCCAGATTCCATTGTAATTCGTTCACGCTTTTGGGCGCACCAATGCGTTTCAGCCGCAGTGGATTGTCCCCCGCTCGGGCCGAGCCTGGGTTGGTGGTCACGGCGCTCGCGTAGCCGGCCTCGCGACTTGCCACCACCGTCTGCTCCGTCCAATGCGGCGATAAAGCTGGGCACGGGTAGGCAAAATGGGTAACCGGACTTTTCAGTTCTTGCTCCAAACGCTGCTTCGATTCGGCTAACTCGCGACGCGCAGTTTCTGGTTCCACGTACGCCATGTTGGGGTGACTTAAGGTGTGCGAACCAACGATGTGCCCCTGCTTGATGAGGCTCCTCATCTGGACATAGTCCATCATCAGCACCCCCGAGTCGGCGGGTACTTGAATGTCGAGTTCGGCGCTGAGTCTTGCAATGTACTGATCCTGGGCCGTGCCAACCAGCTTGCAACATTCATCGCAGGATCGCATCAGGGCGGCTTCCCGCTCGGTCTGACCGGACAGGGGCCAACTTCTTCCTGACGCGTCGATCCATTTTTCTTTTTTCGTGTTGCGGAGCATAAAACGCAAATGGGATGGCCAAGGTAGTCTGCGGCGCTCTACGCAGTCGACAGTTGCATAAAATGTTGCGGGAACCCCGGCGTGCTTCAAAACAGGGGCAGCGACCTCGTAATTATCGGTATAGCCGTCGTCAAAAGTGACCGCGACGGACCGACGAGGAAGTTCGGCTTGGCCTGTTACGAACCGCAAAATGTCTTCGAGACTTACGGGATGGTATCGTCGCGCCAGCAATTCCATCTGTCCGCGGAAAATGTCCCGTGCATAGCTGATCTCCCCAAGATACGAATCCTGGGACCGGGGATCCTCCAACACCGAGTGGTACATCAGGATGACAGCATCGGGGTGACGAAATCGTCCGACCGTCTGCAGGAGGCCACTCCGAACCATTACGCTTTTGATCGCGCTCTTGATCATCGCTCGTTCATCGATACGCGACCGCGCTCCTTACGAGCGCCTGCCTTCTGTCACGAAATTCAAGAATAAGACCGGGAAACGATTTAGACTTAGTTACCGGCGTGCGTCCTCTAGGAGTCGCAAATCGCTGCGGCGTGATTAAATACTATCGAGAACGCAGTGCGATTTCGAAATACGAGGACTATCCAGCCAGCCGCCGACAATCTGTATAATATTGATTCAAAGAGGTTTAAGCTGGGCAACGAGCGTTTCACGAGCTTGGCTAGCGGGCTTGGCATTCATTGCATTATCGCAGAAAAAAGGGAAAAATCGGATGACTGAATCGGTGAGTGTATTCGGGCTGGGCTACGTAGGTACCGTCACGGCCGCCTGTCTCGCGCATAAGGGGCACAACGTAATCGGAGTCGACCCGAACGTCACAAAGGTTGAAGCCATGAAGGCGGGTCGCAGCCCGATCGTCGAACCGCGCGTCTCTGATCTTATCTCGGAAAGCCACCAGTCCGGTCGCCTGCAAGCGACCTCGGAGCCGGAATACGCGGTACTCAACAGCGATATCTCGTTCCTTTGTGTAGGGACGCCGAGTCTGCGCAATGGAAAACTCGATTTGGGTCATATCGAGCCGGTTTGCCAGGAAATCGGGAAGATTCTGAAGAAGAAAAACGCCTTTCACCTGATCGTGGTGCGCAGTACCGTGTTGCCCGGAACAGCCGAAACCATCGTGGTGCCGGCGCTGGAAAAATCTTCCGGAAAAAGGCTTGGCCAGGACTTCGGGGTGTGCGTCAATCCAGAGTTTATGCGGGAAGGAACCGCGGTAGCCGATTTCCTTGAGCCTTCGGTAACAGTGATCGGGGCGGCCGAAACCGCCCACAGCAACCGGTTGCGCGAGATCTACAACTGGGCTCCGGGACGAATCTTCGAAACTTCATTTCGCTCCGCGGAGATGGTCAAGTATGTTTGCAACGCGTGGCATGCGGTCAAAGTTTCCTTCGGCAATGAGGTCGGAACCCTGGCGAAAGAGTTGGGCGTAGATGCCTCAGCCGTGATCGAAATCTTTTCGGCTGATACCAAGCTCAACATATCCCCGGCTTATCTGAAGCCAGGATTCGCCTTTGGCGGCTCGTGTCTACCCAAGGATGTACGCGCGCTAACCTATCGCGCCAAAGAACTGGATCTGAATCTGCCGTTGTTTCAATCCATTCTTCCCAGCAACGAAGAGCACCTGGATCGCGCCGTGGAGATGGTATTGGCCACCGACAAGAAAAAGATTGGCATGCTAGGACTGAGTTTCAAAGCAGCTACCGACGATCTGCGGGAGAGTCCGCAGGTACAGCTTGTGAAGCGGCTTTTGGGGGAAGGCCGCCAGATTCGCATCTGGGATGACAACGTTTCGCTGGGACACCTGATCGGCTCGAATCGGGCATATATCGAGGAAGTAATCCCGCACATCGGTTCGCTGCTTTCCACGAACTTGTCAGAGGTAGTCACGGGAGCCGAGGTCGTCGTGATCGCTACTCGCGGGTTGAAAGCCACTGAGTTGCGCGACCTGCTGAAGCCGGAGCACGTGGTCATCGATCTGGTGAATACCGATCGCGCCACCAGACCCGCACCTTCCGGCAAATACGAAGGGATCTGCTGGTAGTCCCCTGCTGACATGAGAATCCTGTGGGTCAAAGCTGGCGGTCTGGTTCCACCAGACACAGGCGGGAAAATACGCAGCTACAACATTTTGCGCGAGCTGGCGCGCCGACATTCCATTACATTCTTTTCGTTTCACGGCGCACATGAGAATGACCAGCATCCCGGCTTGAAAGATGTTTTCGAGCGCGTAGTGTGTGTCCCGCTTGCGCTGCCTGCGCCGAAGAGTTCCGGCGAACTGGCCGACTATGGCATTCGATTGTTTTCTCCGCAGCCTTATGGCATCACAAAATTTTGCCGCCGTGAAGTACGGCAGCAACTGCGCGCGCTGCTAAAACAGGAAGAGTATGACGTGATCCTTTGCGACTTCCTCACGCCGGCCGGAGTAATTCCGTGGGATTCTCCAATCCCGAAGGTGCTATTCACCCATAACGTGGAAGCGATGATCTGGAAGCGTCACTACGAGATCGCCAAAAATCCCGTGTGGAAAGGGATTTCGTGGTGGGAATGGCGAAAGATGGAAGCCGCGGAACGTCGCTATCTTCGGCTCGCGGATCGTGTGCTCACCGTTTCCGAAACCGACCGGGATGCGTTCGCGTCTTTCCTGCCCGGCCAAACGATTACGGTGATTCCCACCGGCGTGGACGTGGACTATTTCAAGCCCATGCCGGTGGAAGAACTTCCGAATTCTCTCGTGTTCACCGGGTCGATGGACTGGCTTCCGAACGAAGATGCGATTTGCTATTTCGTGGAAGCGATTCTTCCTTTGGTGAAGCCACAATGCCCTGACCTTGTTCTCGAAGTCGTAGGACGGAATCCGTCCCGCAAATTGCAGGCTCTGGCGGAGAACGAAAAAGCTTTGCGTCTCACCGGCTGGGTAGAAGATATCCGGCCGTTTCTCGCGCGCGACTCGGTTTGTATTGTTCCGCTTCGCATCGGCGGTGGCACGCGCCTCAAGATTTTTGAAGCTATGGCGATGGGCAAAGCGATCGTTTCCACCACCGTGGGAGCCGAGGGTCTACCAGTGCAGAGCGGAGAAAATATTCTGTTGGCCGACACACCTAATGATTTCGCCGAGTCAGTGCTGTCTTTAATGCGCGACGTCAAGCAGCGGCGCCGATTGGGGAGCGCCGCCCGTACTCTGGTGGAGGAGAATTACAGCTGGTCAAAAATCGCGGACGGTTTTTCGCGCATTCTGCAACAGGTGATCGACACACACAAGCCTGCAGCGCGAGTCTGAGCGTGATTTCTCCCTCCCACTCGAAGTTTGTCTCTTGCGGCGTCTCTATTGCGAACTCTTTGCAGAGGATTTCGATCGCGGGAAATGCCCGCGGAACCATCCTTCTAAACCAACCCATCCGGGAACTGGATCGCTCAACCAAAGATCGCTGTAGCGCATGCCTGGGTACCACGGCACCGAAATCGTCAGCAAGGTCCGGAGAAAACCGGGATACGGGATCGGCCAGCCCACAGGCGTTCCGTGATACGTGTGTTCCAGGTGTGTAAGGTCGTTAACGAAGCGGCGGCAAAGCATGCCCTGCTTATATTCGATCTCCTGCGGCGGCCACTTACCATTCAAGATCCAGTCCACAAGGAAGAATGGATAATCCACTCCACAGGCGATGGGCAGCGGCATGGAACCCCAGGGACGAGCGTTGATTTCCATTAGCACGGGCAAACCACCGTTGCGCGGTTTCTTGAATTCGACCATGCAGACGCCCTCCAGACCGGCTCGCGCGATCAGAGCCAGGCTGGATTCCCTCAACCCCGCGATGATCGGAATGGAAACCGCCGCGGCACTCCCCGATCCACGAGGGTCGGTTTCGCGGACCCGTGACCACATGAAGGGAAGAAAGATACCTTGGCCGGCGGCTAAAGCCGAGAAGCCGATACCCTCGCCCGGCACGAATTGCTGGATGAGCACGTCGCTGACTCGATTCAACCTTTCGGCCACTTTCTGCCGCAGATCGTCCTGCGAATAGGCATATCCCACTGAGCCGGCGATCGCACGGTCGCCTTCCCAGCGCAGCGAAAACCGGTCTTTGACAACCACCGGAAACTCGTAACTCGCCGACACGCCCTCGAGTTCGTCCAACGACTGAATGAGAGAAGTTTCGGGAAACGGGATTCGCAATTCTCGAGCGAGAGAGATGGTTCTGAACTTGTCGGCGGCGATCTGCAGCGCTGAATTGGATCCCACAGCGATGCGGCAAATTCCCTCGAATCGATCGCGGTATTTCGAGAGCGGCAGAACCGTCCAGTCAGTCACCGGAACAATTAACCCGATCTCATTGCGGCGCGCAAACTGGAGAACTGCTTCGACAAAACCAGAAGCATCCTCGGAAGGCACCGGATAAGTAAAACTGAGCTGGCAGTAGCGCGAGGATGCAGCCGGCGCGTGGATGCCTTGATTCGAGCCTACGGCAACCCAATATTTTGCGCGCCCGAGAGATCGGGTAAAAGCCAACCCGGCTGGACTGTGACCATCCAGCACCAAAACTCGTGCCATCAATCCTCCCGGCTTCCGCTGGCCAGAACCGAATTCGACCGATCATCGATTTGCGACGCTCTGCCTGCCGCCGCCGGAATAACCTGGGTTGCAGCTCTTCGAAAAGTCAGCAGCAAAGCGACGCCACTCAACCACGCTTCAAATTCGAGTTCCGTACGCGCCGACGTATCAACCAGGCGCGGCAACAGAAAACGGTTGCTTCTTTGATCGGCCAGACCGGCGTCGCAGGTGGTCGCAGAAACCACGTGTTCCTTTTTCAACCATTCTGAGAACTCGGGCCGATAAACTCCACTCGGATAACAGAAGTGAACGGCTTTCTCGCCCAATTCTCGCAATCCGCGCCGGTTGTCCTGAATTTCTTTGCAGAATAGATTCTCATCAATGGGTGTCCGGTGGCGATGCGTATGCAATTGAAAGTCAACTCCTTCCGCCGCGAGTTGGGATCGTTCGGAGGGCGTCATGACCTGGAAGATCCGGCTTGCCACGATTTCTTCATACGAAATAGAAAGGAATTTTGCCAATTGCGACGCTAAGTCGTCCTTCTGCACTCCGGTCAGGTGGGCCGCCTCAGCGTTCAGCACCAATTTCCGTACGATCTGGGCGCGGCTATCTTCCGTCCTCAGGTCCAGCGAATCCCCCAGTCCAAATGCTTTTCCGCCCGTCAAAACGCTGCCTCGCCTTTGCCACAGCAGGTAAGACCACGCCAGATTGAAGATTGGCACTGGATGATCGCCGTAATAGGTTGTTTGATAAACAGTGACTGGAAATCCATAGCCCTTGATGATCGGGAAAGCCGCCGCATAGAAGTCGTAGCCGCCGTCATCAAAGGTTATGGCTACGCTTTTTGAGGGCAGGTCTCGCGCCTGCAGGAGCCGAAGACTTTCTCCCAGCGGAAGAACGTGACAGCCCCCCTGTTTCAGGATCTCCATCCGTTGACGGAAGACATCGGGGTGCATGTACAAATCGGGACGCCACAGGTGCTCATCCTTGCGCGAGATGCCGTGATAGCAAAGAATCAGCAGACGCTTTCTTCGCCAATTGCTTTCCGCAACCAGGCGGAAGACGCCCGAGTTTCGCTGCAGATGCAATATCGCTCGCCGGATCTGTCTTAGCATTTTTTGGAAGAAACAGCCGACCGATTCCACGATCCACACTTGTGCCGTGTATCCAAGATGGGCTCAGACTTCCCGATAAGCCTGCACCAACTTCCCTTCCTTAGTGCGAGGAATGCTTTCCACCCATTCCAGATCAAACCTCGTATCCCCCAGAAAGTGGGCCAGCAACCCGCGAACTTCGTTTTCTCGCGGCTCGGAAAACCCAACTCCTCTAAGAAGAATTCGCAGGCTCCCATCCTTGCGCAAGATCACCTGAAACTGCGCGACCTCTTTTATCTCTTTGAAGAAATGATTCCAATACAGATTGCTAATCCGTTTTCCTCCGGGCAATTCAAGCAATCCTCCAACGCGGCCATGCAGTTCATCGATCGCCGCTATGCCGGCCTCGTTGCAATCCGAGACACGAAAAGCACCCAAATCTTCCACGTCATAACGAAGGAAAGGAGTGCCTCGGCAAACGGTGCTGGTCCAGACCAGGCGGCCAATTTCTCCCGGCGCCGCCGGGCGGCCATGCTTGTTCAAAATCTCCAGAAAGAGCCAGGGGCGCAATACTTGCAGAGGGCTGCGTTCCTGAAACTGACACGCCATCACTGAGAGCTCACGTCCGCCGTAGCGATTGAAGAGCGGCACTTTGAATGCCCGACGGAAAATTTCGCTCTGCTCCGGAAACAAGGTTTCGCCACCGTTCCATGCAGCGCGAACTGCACCGGCTCGCACTTCTCTTTTCGCTTCCAGGGCCCGCCGCGCGACAAATTCCAGCATGGAAGTAAATCCGTAAATGGCAACCGGGCGATCCCCCATGTAGGCGAATACGCGTTCGACCGTCTGGTCTGAGAGGTTGTAGCCGTCAACCAGGAACTGATTCAACAGACGGCCGTGAACGCGATTGCGCAATGTGGTGTCTTTCTTAACGTCGCGTTCCGATCCCCAAACGATGATGGTGGGCATTCCGGGAGTCCATCCCATACGAATGGAACTGAAAGTCACCGCAGCCGTGATGCTTCTTATCATCTGGGTATCGTGAAAGAAGAATACGGGCTCGCCTGTCGAGCCACCCGTGCAGTTCGCCTGCCCCGGAATGTTGAAACGCTGCCCAATTTCCGCTGCTGGGAACCTTTGCCGGAGATCATTCTTCGTAATGATCGGCAAGTCGGACCAGACGCGCCACAGATCGTCAGGATTTTCAATTCGGGCGGCCTCGCGCCATTCCGGTAGAGCGTCTGCGCGCTCGCCAAAGTAGCGAATCTGCTGCAACAATCTCTCAGCCAGTTGCCTCCGCTGCTCATCGGGACGCAACTGGGGAAAGCGATCGATATCCTCCCAGGAGGTTGCGTTTCGCCTGAGGTATCGGCGCCACCATAGGCTGCTGATCGCTTCTGGGACCATCTCTATTCTGTCACCGGAATAAAAGTTGGTTTAGTAAACGTCCTGCGCGCTGAAAAACCGGATTCCATCAGTTCGCAATGCCCCTGCCATCCGCGCGGTGGCAAAAAGCCGCGGCCGTCCAGTGGGAAAATCTCTGCGGCTGCTTTTTCTTCGTCACCCAGACACACGCGAATGGAATCTGGCGAAAAATCCGTCAGAGGATAAGAGAATCGTCCGAACGCCTCGCGAATCACCGGAATCTTCCTTGGATCCAGGCCCATCAACCGGGCGTGAATCCACTCGGCCGCCGCTGGATTTACTGCGCCAGTAACGAAACCGCTCGGAGTGGGCGTATTGCCCAGCGGGCCTTCGCCTTCGCCTCCGATGATTGCGTCGGTAATCGAGATCACAGTTCGCTGCGGAGTCGCGGCAAGAGTACCGTCAATTCTTCCATAGCGAAGAATTCTTTGCAGATCGAGACACGTGCGCCAAATCGTGTCGTTCCCGTACCATGCGCCCTCCAGATTCTCGTCCGCTCCCAACTTAGCCGCGATCCGTTCCGCGTTGCCCGCCATCCAGGCGAGCGCCGCTTGCGCGACTCCGGGATCACGCCGGTTCGCTGCGTCCAGCAGTTCTTCTGCTCCCTGCTTCCATAAAGGCCGGCCGACGTAACAGTCCCCGCCGCCCGCGGAGCCTCCCTTGCGGTGATGGGGTAAATATTCTTTGTTGCCGTTGATGCCGATCAAATTCTTCAGAGCGCCTGTCACACAGGCCTTTTTGTGAGACTTCAGCTTGGGAAGATTGATCACCACATTCGCTTCGATAACTTCCTTCGCGATGAGATATTGATGTCGGCCGGAAGCATGCGTACGGTGCAACAAGTTCGGGTTATACATCGTCACTCTGAACTTCTCGGCATCGTCGCCAAACGATTCGAGCAGGCTTTCTTCCTTGAGATCAAAAAGAACGAAGTGCTCAAGACCACGCACTCCCTCAGATCTTCTCATCGCAGAATTGCCCGGACGAATGGTGCGACGGAAATCTATAATGCTGAACTGAAGACCACGCTGTCGCAGGCGATCAGACATCTCATCAATCCCAGCTCGCGCTCGTAATTCTTCGAAGTCACATCCCTGAATAGGAGCATCGCCGATGGTTACTTGCGCAGGCTTGGTAAGGCCAACATACTTGGCGACGCCCTCGATGACGCTGCTGTGAGTGACCAGGCAATCCAGATTTGGGCCACGCTGATTCTGGTGGAATACCCAGTTCGGCTTCATCACAATGGAAGAACCCGGCGGGACCAAAGATGCCAGGGGATTCCACGCCGGGCTGCCGTAATGGTCTAAATCCAATCGCCAGGTGCGGAACAACTGGTGGAGGGCAATCTCCGCAGAACTGGTTGCGCCACCGATCTCGGGAGCGCCATCGCGATCGTCGCACACATCGTAAGCAGCTTTGACGCGTGCAATCGCGACTGTATTTTCCCGCGAGGAATCCACAGTTTGAGTATATCGCACGGGTCCGCAATCGCTCCTGCGCCCGGAGGCGCTCGTATTCACTCGAACGATCAGTACCGGCGGGCATTTCCACATAATTGGATACTGTTGAGGATCATCGCAGCGGTTGAAGGAACAACGCGGCAACGATCTTCGGTATCATAAAAAGAGTCGCGTGAACCAGATTTCCCTCGCGAACCATTTCTTACTCAGAGGAGAAAAAGAGCCGTTGGCCTCCAGTCCGACAAGCGCCCTCTCGCCGCAAACCGAACCCGGAAAGAGTCCGGGGAGGAACAAGAAGAAGACTCTTTTGATCGGGAATTACCCGCCCCCCATGTGCGGCTGGGCGATCCAGACCAAGCTGGTCATCGACGAACTGCGGCGTAACGGATATGTCTGCGAAGTCCTGAAGATCAACGAGAACCGCCAGGTGAAAGATCCGGCCTACATCGATGTCCAGGGAGGCTTCGATTACCTTCTCAAAGTTTTGCGATATGCGATGAAGGGTTATCGCTTGAACGTTCACGTCAACGGCCAATCCAAGAAGGGATACATATTGGCTTTGATTGCTGTTCTCGCGGGACGGGTCACGTTTCATCCCGCACTGATTACTTTCCACGGCGGCCTGTCGCAGGAATTTTTTCCGCGTCCCGATCACCTGCCCTTACGCGTCGCCTTCCGTGTTTTGTTCCAGTTGGCCGGCGGAATTGCTTGCGACGACGATTTCGTGAAGCGTGCGATTGTTGATTACGGAATCTCCGCCGAGAAGGTTGCGGTGATCGAGACCTTCTCGCCGCAGTATTTGAATTTCAATCCCATCGCTCTGCCGGAGGAAATCGAGTCCTTCATTAGCACTCACTCGCCGACCTTCTTCTGCTACGTCTCGTTCCGACCGGAATACCAGCTTTCCATGCTACGGGAGGCGATGAGCAAGTTCCGCCAGTATCAATCCCATGCGGGCTTTGTCTGGTTAGGATTCCCGGATCGCGAATTGCCCAGCGTCCAGGAATTCGTTCGCGAATGGCCGGCGGAAGAACGGGAAAGTCTGCTCCTGCTGGGCAACCTTCAGCATGATGCATTTCTGACGTTGTTGGGCCGCTGTACGGCGTGCATTCGAACCCCTGCGTGCGACGGAGTCGCTGCGTCGGTTCTGGAGTCGCTCGTAATGGGAATCCCAGTGGTCGCCAGCGAAAACGGCCGGCGCCCCGCCGGAACCATTACCTATGCCGAGACCGACGCCTCGGATCTGAACGCCAAATTGATCTTTGTCATGGAAAACCACAGATCGATCAAAGCGAGCCTGGAACAAGCCCAGCCAGCCGACAACGTCGCGCGGATGGCAGAGTGGCTGACTACCTAGGGCGTGTTAACACTATCTTAGGGCCTCGACGATCAGGGTGAAGGTGAGGAAGCCGAGGAACAGGACATCGAGTTTTTCGAAGCGGGAGAAGATACGGCGGAAGCCTTTGAGTCTTCGGAAAAGACGCTCAACCTCGTTGCGTTTGCGGTATGGCGCGGTCGTACTGCCAGGGTTCGAGGCGATTGCTTTTAGGTGGAACCACCGGGATGAAGCCGAAATCCAGCGCCAGTTGCCGAGTCTCGCCGTCCTCGTAGGCCCGGTCCATGATCAGATGCAGGGGCGCGGGCAGCGGTCCGAGACCGCCCAACAAGGCGCGTCCGGCCTTGGCGTCGCTGGCTTGGCCAGGAGAGAGGGCGAAGATTATGGCCGTTCGAGCATCCGCGGCAACCATATGAATCTTGGTGGTCCATCCGCCGCGGGATTTTCCGATGGCTTGGGGTCCGTTTTTTTTAACGCGCCGGTGCCGTCGGGATGCACCTTTACGATGGTCGAGTCCATTTTGACGGCCTCGATCTTGATGCGCACGATTTGCTCGCGCTGCAATTTTTCAAAGACCTGATCCAGTACGCCACTCTTAGACCAGCGATTCATGCGGGTATAGATGGTATGCCAAGGGCCGAAACGCCTGGGCAATCCGCGCCATTTGCAGCCCTGCTCGGCCACATAGAGCAGGGCGTTGAGAAACTGCAAGTGGGTGACTCTGACATTGCCGCGCTGACGCGGCAAGCTGGATTCAATGCGATGCAGTTGCGCCTCGGTGATCTCCACCGACTCACAATATCACAGAAATCTTATTTAGTGTTAACACGCCCTAGACGCATGCCGCGGGAGAAGGATGCGCTGAAACTCCGATCAGGCAGGCGTATAGGCTCGCGGACGAACTCCCACCACTGTCCTGACCGGCTTTGCGGTTTTCGATTCTTCTCCCTTAAGACTCAGCCGGTACAGCAGCGTCGCATAGATGACCATGTAATACGGGAACAGTTCATAGGCACTGCTGGAGAAAAAAGCGCCTAACAGATATGCGGCCAGGGATGCCGTAAGGGCACTGGTATAGAGATGAGTATCTTCTTTTTCGCGGGAAAGCGGCATTCGCCGCAATTGCCGTAAGGTGCGGAATGTCTTCCATAACAACATCAGGAACAACAACAGGGCCGGGATGCCGCACTCCGAGCTGAGTTGCGTGTAGGTGTTGTGCGTAACCAGCCACCTGCCCGTATATGCCGGGAAATTCCCCGGCCCCACACCAAATAGCGGGTGAGTCGCCGTAACCTGCAGACTCTGGATCAATAATGCTTTGCGAGCCTCGGCCGAACCGCGGTCGTAGTCACCTTGCTGGAATACTCCCACCAGGGTCTCCAGACGCTTCACATAGTTTCCGGGTGCCACCACCAATGTTCCCAGCAGGCAGAGTCCCGCGACCCCGACCAGGTAAATCCGCCGGCCACGAATGCCAAACTCCCAGAGGCAAATCAGGATCGCTATCCCCAGAGCCATAAAGCCAGCCCTAGAATAGGTCGCCATCAGCGCGTAAATCATGACCAGCATCGCGAATGTCCAAAACAGTTTCTTCCAAGCCCCGCGGGACGTCAGCAAGAGAAGCAGGCACAGTGGCCAGTTCAAGGCGATATTCATCGCCAGGTCGTTTGGGTTCGACAACAATGCATCGCCAATTCCCGCCAGCCGTCCCTGCATTCTGTTATTGACGATCACGGCGGCTATCGTCATTAACGACACACCCAGCGCTTGCATGACGATCAGGCGACGCAACTCCACTAGGCGGGTCACCGTCATCACCAGAGTCAACCCGACAATGACGGCTTTGGAAAATTCGTAGAAAACTACAGCCGCACTTCCGCCTCTCCAATAGGCAAACGGAATGGTCAGAACCATCCAGGCAAACAAAGCCACTATGAGCTTGATTTCAACTGGAAGTTTCTTGGAACCGGATCGGTTCACTTCCATCAGCAAAGCGAAGAGCGCCAAAACAGCGGTAACTTTGGCGAGGTGCAGTGCGCTCAGACCTGGGATGATGTCTCCCGGCCGGAAGTAATACAGGAAGGAAAAAACGACCATCGTCCAGTAGCCGAATCGCGATCGCTGCTTGGGATCGGCCAACGGAAACTTTCGTTGGCCAGGGACGGCCAGGGTCGCGGAATTGTTCATCATTGTGCGCCCCGTCCCAGCAGCACAATTTTGATGGTCTGAAACAAGATCCACAGATCTAACCCAGGCGATGCGTTCTTGATGTAAAACAGGTCATACTGAAGTTTTTCGCGGGCATCGTCGACCGTGTTGCCGTATTTATACGACACCTGAGCCCAGCCGGTGATTCCGGGGCGCACCACGTGGCGCATGCCGTAATAGGGAATTTCACGGCCCAGCCACTCGACAAATTCCGGACGCTCCGGACGCGGCCCGACAAAATGCATGTCGCCTTTCAGGACGCACCACAGTTGCGGGAGCTCGTCGAGTCTTACGGTGCGCAGGAATTTGCCCACCCGGGTGATGCGGGGGTCGTCGTCCGCTGCCCAGGTGGCACCGGTATCGGCCTCGGCGTCCTGCCGCATGGTACGGAACTTGTAACAGTAGAAAGTCACGCCGCCGCGGCCGACGCGCTTCTGGCGGTACAGCACCGGGCCGGGAGAACTGAGCTTAACGGCGATCGCAACCAGCGGCAACACGGGCAGGGTGACGATCGTAGCCACCAATGCGGCCGTAAAATTAAGGATGCGGCGCAGAATCCGACTGAACGCGCTGAACCGGAATCCGTCGGCAAAAATGAGCCAGCTGGGATACAGTTGCTCGACTTCAATTCTCCCGTTAATTTTCTCCAGCCACGAGGTCTCTTCTTCCACTTTCATGCCCGCTAAGCGAAGAGCCAGCAACTCTTCCACAGGAAGGGCGCCGCGGCGGTCGGTCATGGCAACGATGACCCGGTGCACGCCTTTTTCCTGGACCTGTTCCACGAGGTGCGCGGCTACGGCCTCGCGCGTGAGTTCACCTTCCACGTTCCCAGTCCATCCCACCACTTCGATGCCCAGATTCTCGCGCCGGCGCAAACCGTCGACCAGACGCTGTGCGCGATCGCCGGTGCCCAGCACATAGACCCGCTCGCGAAAATAAGCCTGCCGCACCAACCAGGAATACACGACGCGCCACAGAAAGAGCGCCAAGGTCAGAATGATGAGGCCAGCCAGCAGCGATCCATTGCCGGGCAGAAGACGGGGAAAAATGAACACGACGGCGGACAGACCCAGGGCCACAAATCCGAGGACCAGCAATAGCCGAAACGTCTGATCCCATCCATCATCCAGACTTGTAGTGTCGTACAAACCCAGCCAGTGCGAAAACAGCAGGACCATACCGGTGACGGCCAGGATCTTGAGGTACCCCCCCTCCACATTCAGCAGCAGCCACCAGTTTTCCTGGTTCTGCAAGGTTGTTCCGATCACAAACGACAACCAGATGAGCAGGGCTTCCACTGCCAGCAGCACAAGTGCTCGCAGTGGGTAATAGACTCGGAAGAGCCGGATCACTTTTTCCCCCTAGGACTCGGTTCTGTTCTTCTGGTAAGCCTCGTAGTAATAGCGGGCGTACGGCACCGTGTCCTTGCTAGTGCCATTCAGTACAACGCCGACCAGAGCCTCATCAGGGAATTCCATGCGAGCCTTGCGGGCAACGTCGGATGGCGTCGCATTCGAACGCACCACCATCAGCACACCGTCGCAGGCCTTGGACAGCACTGCGGCGTCAGACACGGGGACTGCCGGTGGCGAGTCGATAATGATCCAATCGAACAGCGGCTCGACCCGTTGCAGCAACATCTTCAAGCGCCCGTTGCCCACCATTTCCGCGGGGTCTTCGATGCCTGTGCCGCTGGGAATGAAGAAAAGATTTTCCCGATGCCCGCGCTGCATGATGGAAAACTCGTCATTCTTGCCCTGCAGGTACTCGGCCAGGCCGGGACCCGCCGTCGTTCCCAGCATGAGGTGAAGGCGTGGCGCGCGCAGGTCGGCATCGATGAGCAGCACTCTGCGTCCATGTTGCCGGACCATCACCTGCGCGAGATTGGCGGCCGTAAACGACTTGCCTTCCTTCGGCAAGGCGCTCGTGACCAGCAAAGTCTTGAGCGTCATCTTCTCGCGCATGTGGTAAAGCCGGGATCGAAGCGTGCGGTATTGTTCGGTTCCTTCCACGCCGTCGTTGCCGTTCATGAACAGCATGGTTGACAAGTCGGGTTTCCACTCGGTTTGCGCGCAGCGTGAGAGCAGAGTATCGACGCTGAACGGGCTGGCGAAACTCGGCATGCCCTGGTCGGCAAGAGCCGCTGCGGCCACCGAAGAAGGCCGATCCGCCACTGCGATCGTGTCCGCCACGGAGACTGGCGCGTAGCCGGGTTGTACCCCGCCTCCCTGAGTTGCCGCGCGTTCCTGTTCGGCTTTTTTTAAGGCTTCATGAATTCGGCTCATAGTTTCCTCTCCTCGGGGAGGTCCTTTTCTTCCTGTCGCAAACGGTCTGCAAGCGTGGCCAGCGAACGCAAAGCATCCACAACATCGAACTTTTCCGCGCCGGGAGCGGGTGTGGCCGGGGGAATGATGTTTGCAGGCGAACTGGTGTGGTCGGCAAGATCGAAATCCCGCGCCACTCCATCCACCACCGCCGGTCCTATGATCTTCTGCTGATCCACGAATGCACTCACCAGGCAGTGCTCGCACAGAAGGTTGATGACGCGCGGAATTCCGGACGCGTAGCGGTGAATGGCAAGCACCGCTTCGGGTTCGAAAATCTGCTGCCCGTTCGAGCCGGCGATGCGCAGCCGCTGCTGCACGTAGGCCTTGGTCTCGTCCAGGGTCAGCGCATGGGTTTTTGCGCGCAGGGTTAAGCGCTGGCGTAACTGGCGCAACTGCGGTTGCTTCAGCTTCTGCTCCAGTTCCGGCTGGCCAACCAGAACGATCTGCAACAGCTTTTCTGTGAAGGTTTCCAGATTCGTGAGCATGCGGATCTCTTCCAGCACTTCTTCGGAGAGATTCTGCGCCTCATCGACGATGAGCACCGCGGTTTCTCCGGCGCGATAACGATCGAGCAGCCAGTTGTAAAGACGCAACAGGATCTGGCTCTTGGCGCGCGAATCGCAGGGAATGCCGAAATCCGCCATCATGTAATCCAGAAACTGCGGCACATTCATGCGCGAATTGAAGACGAACGCCGTCGCCACCTGCTGCAGCCGCAACCATTCCAGCAACTTGTTGATCAGTGTGGTCTTGCCCGTGCCCACTTCACCGGTGAGCAGGACAAAGCCTTTCCGGCTCTGAATCCCGTAGGTCAGGCAAGCCAATGCCTCTTCCGTGTGGCGCGTTAGAAACAGATAACGCGGGTCCGGATTGACATTGAACGGATTTGCCCGAAGTCCGTAAAACTCTTTGTACATAGGTCGTTTCCGAGGCGGCCGCGCTTAAACTGAAACCGTCTCCTTTTCCGCGACTGGCTTCTTCTTTCTGTGCCAGAACTTGCGATTTTTGTTTTCCTCAACTTCGGCTCCGACCCAGGGCACAGCCACCAGCAGTGGCAATTGCAGAGCCGCCTCGGCGTCGGCTTCCGTGCGAATCGAGTTGTCGCGCAACTCGAGCCACAGAGCGATCCCACCGCCCAGAGCCAACCCGGCGGCGAGACCGCCCGCGGCAAACATCAGGCGGTTGGGAAAACTCTGCGAATCCGGAAAACTTGCAGGCTGAATTTCGTCCATGCGCTCGCCCTGAGCCTGGCTGGTCATATTCGCGGTCATGTCCGCCTTGCCTTTATCGGCGAGCAAGTCCTCATAGGTCTTCTTGGCGGTGCTGTAATCGCGAGTCAGTTCCTCGAATTGCTGCTCAACCGCCGGACTGAGCGAAACGCGGCCCTGCAGGGCGGCGATCTCGGGCTGCAATCTTTTTTGCTCCCGCGTAGCAGTGGCAATCGCATCCTCGTACTGATGGATTTGAATGCGCATTTGCCGGATCTCCAGCGGTTCAGTCGCCGAACCTTTATCGATCGTCGCATCGGTGGCGGCCGCGGACGACTTGTTCACTTCCGCCAGTTTGGCTTTTACTTCCGCGATATCAGCCTTGGTTTTGATTACGTCAGGGTAATCGCTGGTATAGTGCGCCTGCAGTTGCAGTAACTGGGACTGCAGATCGGAAAGTTGCTTTTCCAGAGTGTCCGGATTGGTGGAGGACTGCGAAGCCTTCCATGCCGCCAACTGCTGCGCCAATAGCGACTCGGTATAAGACTTGTCCTGCTGCGCACGATTCAGCGTTTGTGTGTTTGCTTCCAATTGGGTGCTTAACGTTCCCAAGAGCTTCAGATTGTTCTCTTCGTCACCCGGAAGCTGTCCCGCGTACTGTTTCTTGAACGCCGCCAGCTTGGCATCCATCGCGTCTAAATTGTTCTTGGCGTTTTCCAGGCCCTGGGTCAGCACATCCACGGTGCCTTTGGCGTTATCCTGAATGAACTTCAAGTTCTTGGCGATAATCTTGGAAGTCAACGCCTCGCAGACCTGCTGTGCCTCGCGGGGATTCGGCGCGATATAGGAGACGAAGAAGCCAGGCGATGTGGCCTGTCCGGGTTTCTTCCTCACATTGGAACCCGTGATCTGAGAAAGGTCGGAGAACGGAACTCCGATCAAATCTGGCTGATTCCGCATGTCGTCGAGCATGGCATCGATCTGCTGGCTGCTCCGGTTGGGAAAAAGGCTGGTGAGCACGGGGCGCATTTCCGAGTCACTGGTCGCGACCGCTCGCAACATTTGAATGCGGGTCTGCAGGTCATCCGATACCACCGGCTGCACCATGGCTTCCGGAACTTTCTGTCCCTCGACCAGGATCAAAGACTGCGAGGTGTATTTTGGCGGGACGGCATAAGAGATCAGAAACCCGACCAGGGGCGCCAGCAGCATCGGGATCACGATGACCTTTGCGCGGCGGCGCAGCATCGCCAGATAATCGTCGATGTTTAGTTCGCGGTTCTCAATCATCACTCGGTATCCATTCTGGCCCGTTCCCGCCGTCTTGCCGGAAAGTGCGGCCTTGAAATCAATCCAACCGGATCGGCCGGGGAGTCCAATCCAAACCAAACGTAATGGTTTGCTGATTCGAAATTCGGTTGCAGACTGAACTGTTCAGGCAGTAAGACTGGTCAAAGGACAGTTCATTGAACTGGTAACTCATAAATGCACTGAAGGCGGTTCCAAAATGCCGCCGTACACCGCCTCCAGCGAATCCATAGTTGTACGATGAGGCATCGTTCGACGGACACGTTGCTGAGGTGGTTCCAGACAGCAGTTGCGTGCATTGCGTAACCTGCTCGAGCGTGAGCGGCTGAAGCCGTGAATTCATCGAGTAACCGATATTGACAAACCCGCTCCACACCCGCGAAAGTGGGCGGCTGGCCGAGAGCGCGATCAGGTTTGTTTGCGCCCCCGCGAATATGCCCGCTCCTCCCGTTTCAAAACGCTGGTAATCCAAGTCGAGCAGTGTTTTGGTCAACTGATAGCGCAGACGGGCCTGCGCGGCAACTCCCAGCTGAGTTTGCTTGTTGGTGACCGTTTCCAGAGTGGCACCAAACGCGCTGCAATAAAGAAGCGGAATCAGGGAATTGCTGCACGCCGCACTCTGAGAACCGAGCAGGGTAATCTGCGGCCCTGCGCCCAGCGACAAATCCATGCGCCCGCTGATCCGGTGTCCATACATCCCTTGAATGACGTGGGAATGGAAAGCCGTTCCATAAACGGAGAAGTCGAAAGCCTGATATCCGTAGATCAACGCCATCTGGGTATGCGGAGTCAGAATGCGGTCATAGCCGAATTGAGCAGAGACCTGGGAACTACCGATAAACGATGTGCCCGTGGTCGCGTCGCTGCCGTAGAAGTGAGTGAAAGCGTATCCGCCCTCGGCGGTAATCGCCGATTTTGGTGAGAGCGTCTCGCTCATATCCGCCAGACTTAGATTCATGATGCGCGGAGCCAAGCCCAAAGTTCCAATTTGCTCTCCGCCGAAAAAGGAGCTAAAAGGACTGACGCCCAGGGAACTAATCCCCACGGATCCCAACGCTCCATAAGCCGACCCGAAGTTTCCCTCCGGCAGGTAGCTGAAACTATCGCGCAACGATAAGTTGCCGCGTTTCCAGTTGATCCTCTGGTCTACGTCCATCTGCTGCAGCAGTTCCAAACCCTGCCCCTGAAGCGTGTAATAGCCCACTCCGCCCATGTAATCCATAGCCAGATCGTAGTTTCTCCAGAGCCGGCGAAGCGTGACGCTACCCAAGCCTTGGGTGATGGAACTGAAATTCGACCCGCCGCCCAGCGTGTTGCCGGCATTCGTAATCGCCGACTCGTCGAAGGTTGCCCCTGGCTGCAGGTAGCTGAGGGGAGCTGCGTTCGGCTCGAGCGAGGGCAAGTCCAACCCCGACAGGGGAGGGTTTTCGCTACTAATAGTCCCCGTACCCTGCTGCCCGTACGCCGGGACAGGCGCCTGCTGTTCCTGTTGCCCGCTCTGCGAGGGCGTCTCGGTGGGAGTCGTACTGTCCTGCGCCCACGCTGCAGCGAGAGCACAGGCCAGCATGCCTGCAATCCAGATTGTTTGTCGTCTACTCATCTCGTCCCTACGGCACTACCAGTGTGTCCCCCGGTTTAAGCTCAATGTTCTCCTCCGGGTGATTTCCTTTGACCACTTCCTTGTAATTGAAGAGCAGTTTTTCCGGCTTGCCGTTCTCGGTGCGCAACAGATAAATCGCCTTAGGATTGGCGAACTGGGTGAAGCCAGCCTGCGATAGCGCCTGCAGCACGGTCATGTGCGGCAACAGGGTCATCGGTCCGCTGTGCACAACTTCGCCCGTCACGAAAACCCGGCGGCTATTCATGGCCAGCACGACCACCGTGACGTGTGGGTCGGAGATGAATTTCTTCAGTTTCTCGGTGATCGAATCTTTCAACTGGAGCGGAGTCAGTCCGGCCGCCTGCACATCATTCAGCAGCGGCATCGAGATTTTTCCGTCGGGACGCACCGGAAGCTGCTCCGACAGATCCGGCTCCTTCCACACCGAAATATGCAGCGTGTCATCCGCCCCGATCACGTAATCGGGGGTCGCTCCCGTCTCTCGCACCGTCTCCGGCGGTTTGTCGGTCTTGTTGTCGGCGGCTTTCGGCTGATCGCTCGACTGCGCCAGAATGCCCGCCGCAAGCAACGTCGCCGACAGCAGCACGGCCAGTTTGATCACTTTCTTCATACTCTCTCCGGCGGAGCTATTGGGCCCCGTAACCTTCGCATCCAATCTGCTTCAGCTTGTAGAGCAGCGCCTTGTAGCTGATCTGCAACTCCGCGGCGGCTCGCCGCCGGTTCCAGCGCGTGCGCGTCAGCACCTTGAGAATCAGCTCTCTCTCGGCTTCATGCGATGCCGCCCGCGAAGCTGCCTTCAGAGAAACTCCCTTACCATTGCCGGGGGCTGGCGCCGCGCTGAGCAGAGCCCGCAACCCTCCCATCGCCAGCTGCTCATCCCCTAAGGCGACCAATATTCGCGCCGCGTCTTCCAATTCCCGCAAGTTTCCCGGCCAGGCATAATCCTGGAACAGTCGCCACGTCTCGGCGCTCAAGTTCGGACACTCCCGCCGAAATTCCTGCGCGTACTTGTTCAGGAAATAACGCGTCATGACCGGAATGTCTTCCCTGCGCTGGCGCAATGGAGGCAATCGCAAACACACTCCGCTGATGCGGTAGTAAAGATCTTCGCGCAAGCGGCGAGCCTTCACTTCCACCTCCAGATCGCGAGCACTGCCGCAGATAAACCTGACAAATTGCCGGCCCGAGCCGTTCGAAGCTCTGGACAACGCGCTTTGCAAATATCCCTGGCACCCGGAATCAAGGTCGGCGAGTTCTTCCAGGAACACGGTACCGGCCCCGTCCTGCAAATCCCTGGTGTTCTGAAAATCTTCCAAATCTGCGGGCTTCAATGTGGAACAGGGAAACCAGCGAAAGGGTTGCGCACTGCGGCGGGACAATTCATGAATCCTGCGCGCCGTCGCGTGCTTGCCGGCGCCCCGTTCGGCCAGCAGCAACACCGGTACATCGCTTTGCGCCAGTTCCCGGATCACGGCTGTAACCGGCCGCATGCTCAGGCTCACACCTTCGACGAATGTCGTCATCGCATCGGCGAGCGCCTCGTAGCCGGCAATCGCTTCCCCATTTCCGGGTTCGCCCGAAGATTTACTCATTTTTGCCCTTTGGCTCGTAAAACAATAAAACTCCCAGATCGCCTACCCCAAAAGTTGTACAGCAAGAAAGTGGCCGAAACCCACACTCTCATCCCCAATTGCACGGTCTCAACTAACTTGTTTATTTTAAATAATTTAATTATCGATGCACCGGGTTTGTTGAACGAGATTTCAGGCCATTTGCAGGTTCGTCGTTTTCGCTTTCCCGCAACTATGGGAAAAACTTTTCCCACCCTGAGCTTACAACTGGGGGATGTGAGGATCAAAATCGTAAGAAGAAATTCGTCCTCACCCGCAGCATAAAGTGCCTGCCCAATCTGCAAACAGTACCGGAGTAATTAAGACCCGCGTTACTCGAGTTTGTGTGGATTCGTCTCTTTTGAACAGCGTTTCGTTGTCGTATTATACTGAAGTTCCCTCCGCCCGCTATCCTCAGAAGGCGCTCCTGAGTGCTCCGAGAAAGATGAACAGCCTGGAACTAAGGGTTGTGCCCTAAGGACGTTCCCGAGCAAAAAGCATCATTGCGTCAGGAGCCCAGTTTCCTTTATTCTGAGTTTTCCCCCCGCAACTTATACTTGGACTGTGAGCCAACTCGCCCATACCGAGATCGCGCCCGCTCACCAGGAAGCAACGGCCGGCGGGTTTTTGCCTTTGTGGGAGCCCGGCGTTTTAGGACTTCTGCTGTTCGGGCTCTACTCGTCCATACTGGGCCACCTGGTCGTCCAATGGTGGAAGGATCCAAATTTCTCGCACGGCTTCTTCGTACCTTTGTTCTCGGCTTTCGTGCTCTGGCAAGAGCGGGCTCGGCTCTCACGCCTGACGCCCAAACCTTCGTGGTTCGGCCTGGTAATCGTGGCCTTCGGGATGTGCCTGCTCATTGTGGGCCAACTGGGAGCGGAGCTATTTCTCGCCCGTTCCTCGCTGTTGATCGTTCTCGCCGGTCTGATTGTCCTGTTCTACGGATGGATCTTGTTCCGGACTTTGCTGTTTCCGTGGGCGTTTCTGTTTCTGATGGTTCCGTTACCAGCAATCATTTTCAATCAGATTACCTTCCCGCTGCAGTTGTTGGCCTCGCGGGTTTCGGCAGCGATTCTGCCGTTTTTCGGCGTGCCCATTCTGCGCGAAGGGAATGTGATCAACCTGCCTTCCATGGCTCTGGAAGTCGCGGAAGCCTGCAGCGGAATTCGCTCGCTGATGTCGCTGGTGACGCTGGCCATTATTTACGGATATCTGCTGGAAAAGAGGCTGTGGGTGCGCTATCTGCTGGCCGCCGCCTCCATACCGATCGCAGTCGCGGCCAACAGCGTTCGCATCATCGGCACCGGTTTGCTGGTGCAGTACTGGGATCCGGAAAAAGCTGAGGGATATTTCCATGCCTCCTGGGGCTGGATCATTTTTGTGATCTCGCTGATCCTGCTCTACGGCCTGCACGCTCTCATCGGCTGGATCTGGCCGGAGAGGAGTCAGAAATCGTGAGAAGTTCGATGGCACGCTTCCTCTGCGCTTCCGTTCTGATCGCGGTCACGGCGGTTTTCTTGCGGGCCCACTCCCGCGGCGAAGTCTTTCCGCCCCGCCAGCCACTGCAGTCGTTCCCGCAGCAACTGGGAAACTGGACAGGGACAGACGTGCCGATGGACAAGGACACGCTCGATGTTCTCGGCCCGGGCGACTTCCTCTTGCGGATTTACAACCGTACCGATCGCAGTGCGCCCTACCTCGATTTATTCATCGCTTACTTTCCCAGCCAGCGCGCCGGCGACACCATTCACTCGCCCAAGAACTGTCTGCCGGGAGCGGGCTGGGCGCCGATCGAATCCGATCGCGTAGAGCTAGCCGTCCCCGGTCATTCCCCCTTCCCGGTCAACCGGTATGTGATCGCCAAGGGAGAATCCCGGCAACTCGTCTTGTACTGGTATTGGGCCCACGATCGGGGCGTCGCCAGCGAATACTGGGCCAAGTATTACCTGGTTGCGGATTCCATTGCCCTGAACCGCAGCGATGGCTCCCTGGTGCGCATTACCACTCCGCTCCTGCGCGGGGAGAGCATCGACCAGGCGCAACAACGGACGATGCCTTTCGTCGCCGATGTGGTGCCGAGACTACAAAACTACATTCCGCGCTGAGCCGGAATTTTGGAACGATCCTGCGAGTCGCGCGTATGACTCCAGTAACTGTTTCGAGGGTTGTGCTTGCAGTATCATGGGCTTGTGCAGGGTCGGCACACGTTCGCGCGCTTTCTGCGTCCCCCGTTGGAGAATCCACCTATGCGTCGTTCGATCACCATCCGGCTGTTGCTTTCCTGCTGCGTCATCGCCGCCTTATTCACGGGCTGCTCCCGCGATCCTAACGTTCGCAAGCAGAAGTATTTCGACAGCGGGGAGAAGTATTTTGCCGAAAGCAAATACCGCGAAGCCGTCATTCAGTATTTGAATGCCGTACAGATCGATCCCCGTTTTGCCCAGGCTCACTATCAGTTGAGCCAAGCCTATCTGAAATTGGGCGACAAGAATCACGCTTTCCAGGAGCTCAATCGCACCGTCGAGTTGGCGCCGGATAATTATCGCGCGCATGCCGATATTGCCGATCTTCTATCGGGAGTGCGAAACTCGGATGGTTCGGCGGTCCAGGACGCCCTCAAGCAGGCCAAACCCCATCTGGATTTACTGCGCGCGAAACAACCGAACACTCCTGAGACCCACGAGGCCTGGGCCTATTACGACCTAGCGGAAAAGAATTTGGGCCAGGCTATCCAGGAGGCGCAGCAGGCCATCGCACTCGACCCTAACCGATCGGAATCCTATCTTCTCTTAGCGCTGATTCAACTGCAATCCAATCTGCCTGATCAAGCCGAAGCCAGTTACAAGAAAGCTATTCAGGTCGATCCCAAATCGATGAATGCGCAACTGCTGCTGGGCGGTTTCTACGCGTCGCATAATCGCCTTGCGGAAGCGGACCAACAATTCAAGCACGCCATCGAGATGGATCCGAAAAATCCGGCGCCACGCGCCGCTCTGGTTCCCGTGCTGATGCAGGAAGGCAAGAAGGACGAGATCGAATCCTTCTTGCGCCAAACCAAGAAAGATCTGGCCGGCAATCCCGAAGGCTACCGAATGCTCGGCGATTACTACTACGCCGTGGGCGACCTGGACAAGGCTGTCGCCGAGTTTGCTTCCCTGCACGAAGAGCATCCGAAAGATATCCGGGCCAAGAAAAACTACGTTCAGTTGCTCATTCTGAAGAACCGCCTCGAAGAAGCCACCAAGCTGAATAATGAAATTTTGAAATCCAATCCCCACGACGTGGACGGGCTGATCTGTAAAGGCCAGATCCAAATCGCTCAGGGTGCCCCGGCGGGCGCGGTGGAATCTTTGCAAGGAGCGCTGCGCAACGATCCCGACAACGCCACGGCTCACTACCATATGGGAATCGCCTACTCACTGCAGGGCGATGCGGCGCGCGCAGAGTCCGAGTGGCGCGCCGCGGTTCATGTTGACCCGAATCTGATCCAGGCACAGAAAGCGCTGGCCACCCTGGAACTCGGCCGCGGCGAAAATCAGGCAGCTCTCGATACCGCGCAGCAGATCGTCACGGCACAGCCCTATTCCGGCGATGGCTATCTGTTGCGAAGCCAGGCGGAACTGCAGAGCCAGAACTACAGCGAGGCCCAACATGACTCGGAAGAGGCCATGAAACGGGCTCCGCAGAGTCCGGCTCCATACATCGAACTAGCTGCAATCCAGTTCTCCCAAAAGCATTTCGCGGAAGCGGAGAAGTTCTATCAACAGGCCCTCGAGAAAGATCCATCTTCCACAAATGGACTCAGCGGCCTGATGCATGTTTATGTAGCACAGAAGAATTACGACAAAGCAATTGCCGCCGCCAACACCCAGATCGCCAAGTCCCCCCAGGTCAGCAATTTCTATGATCTGCTCGCGACTGCGCTCTACGATGGAAGGAAGGACTATCCCGGCGCCCGCACCGCGCTCGAGAAAGCCATCGCTCTCGACAAAAACAACGTGGATGCCATTGAAAAGATGGGCCGGGTGGAAGTCCAGCAACACAACTCCGATCAAGCTCTTTCTCTCTATTTGCAAGCGACCAAGAGCCATCCGCGGGAGGTTCGTTTTTTCATTCTTGCCGGGCAACTCTATTCCGATCAGCAGAACTGGGATCAGGCCAAAGCCCTGTACCAGCAGGCACTCACCATCTCGCCCGACAATCCGCTGGCCTCCAACAACCTTGCCTACGTGATTCTGGAGCAGGGCGGAAATGTGGACGTTGCCATGAACATGGCGCAAACCGCGCGCAGAGGCATGCCCGACTCCCCGAGTTTCGCCGATACTCTGGGCTGGGCCTACTATCACAAGGGAATCTACCAATCGGCGATCAATCAGTTTCAGGAAGCGTTGCGCCTGAATGAAAAGCATGGAGGGCCCGACGATCCGGTCGTCCATTATCATCTCGGCCTCGCCTATCAGAAGGCGAACCAGATTTCCCTGGCGCGCCAACAACTGGAAAAAGCCCTGAAGCTGAGCCCGGATAACACCGACGCCCGGAAAGCGCTTTCAGAATTGCGCAGCTAGCGCGGCTTCCAGTTCGCAGAAAATCGAAACCCCGCCCTGAAGCGGGGTTCGCTTTTGCCACCTTTGCGCCAACCAACGGAATTTAATCGGCCGCAATTTCCTGCTTGGGAGCGTCGTCCTGCCGTTGCTGTTGCTGTTGCTGTTGCTGTTGCTTCACAATCCGGTTGGAAGGCAACCCGGCATCGCGAATCTTGTACAGCAATGCGCGGTAACTGATGCTCAGAGCGCGCGCCGCCTGCTTGCGATTCCAGTGATGATTCTGTAGAACCTTCAAAATCACCTTTCGTTCCAACTCGCGAACCGCCTGCCGCGTCAACTTCTTCAGAGAAATCTGCCCATCGACCGGAATCTCGGTATTGAAGAAATCAGTGCTGCGCGGCGCCAGATCGGACGAGATCACTTCTTCGTTGCCCAGGATTACGTAGCGCTTGATCAGATTTTCCAGTTCGCGAATGTTGCCCGGCCAATGATACTTGCGCAGCACGCCCATCATTTCGCCGGAGAGCGGCTTGGCCCGGCAGTTGTATTTCCGGTTGTGATGCTCGAGAAAGTACTCCACCAGTTCCGGAATATCGCTGGCCCGCTCCCGCAGCGGAGGCATATACAGGTTCACGACATTGATGCGGTAGAAGAGGTCGGAACGGAACGTTCCGTTTTCAATTTCCTGCTCCAGCTTGCGATTTGTGGCGCACACCACTCGCACTTCTACTTTCTTGTCTTCTTGCGCGCCAATTCGGCAGAACTGTCCATCCTGCAGCAGTTGCAGCAGCTTCGACTGCAGGGACATATCCAGTTCGGAAATTTCGTCCAGAAACAGTGTGCCCCGGTGCGCCATTTCCACACGGCCTGGCTTCACTCCATAAGCGCCCGTGAAAGCTCCCTTCTCGTAGCCAAACAGCTCACTCTCGAGCAGGGTTCCCGGAATTGCGGGACAATTTACTTTGACCCATGGCCCGGTTCGCCACGGCGACGCCGCATGAATCATGCGGGCAATGATGTCTTTTCCAGTGCCGCTTTCTCCCTGGATCAGTACGGGGACGTTTGCGCCCGCTAATTTCGTTAACCGGTCACGAACGGCCTGCATGGCGTCCGTGCGCCCAAAAATGATCGACTCGGGCGGCATCTCTCCCAAAGGCTGGACTAGCGTGTTCACACTGGTAGTAGTCATGGATGGTTTGTGCTGTCTGGGGGAGAGACATCAACCGTAACGGTGCATCCAGAACGCCACAATTTTGCACCTCTAGATTGAACTCTCCAATCTAGACTATCTACTTGAGGACTATCAACTTACGAAAGAAGGCAGAGCCCAAGCGCAGGTAATCAATCCGAGATGCCAAGAGTAACATCTTTCGGTAACCCGTGCGCAAACATTTTCACAGGGTTGAAGTAAGTTTCCTTCGGCGGGTGGTTGGCGTGGGAGCGAGCGCGAGCGGTCTGGAGAACTTTAATCCGAGCAAATAGTAACCCTCCGCAGGCGTAGTGCGGAGGGTCTTGGCGCGAAGGGTTCGCGCCGCTTTGGGGAGGGGAGCCAATGCCGCTACCGGCGCGCTGGGGATTTCAAGCCGCAGTTGCGCGATGGGCGGCAATACTCGGCGGATCGCCACCAACATTCCGCCTGCACTGACGTTGAGAGCGGTGGCAAATTCCAGAAATTCCTTACCTTTGCTGTCGCGGCTGCGCACGAAAACGGGAATCGCCAGCGGCAACCTCGCCCACTTACGCCGCTCCGTCCCCCGACTTGTCCCAATCATGCAGACCTCTCCGCGATGCTCTTCAGCCCTACTTAAGGAGCACATCAGTGGCCAAATCTCAGGCAAATACCGTAGGCGTCCGGGAACGACCACTGCGATTCCGGGCGGTTTGACGGCAAAACGCCCATCCAACCGGTAGTTCTCGGCCTTTATGTTCGCCTTTTGTTCGGTCTAGGAAGTCCAGGAACCATCTTAAGCAACGACGCCAAAGTGCAGAGTTTTGCTACACTTGGGTAATTCCGTTTCATTTTTCGTTGACAACCAACATGCTCTGCCTTACGATTTGCTTACCGACACTCATGTTGACAGGTCGAGTGCGGAGTACTCCCTCCCTGTGTCAACCTGTGGTATTTCCTCATGGCCTCTGCGCATAAGAATACGTGTGTTTCCGACGCCCAAGCCGCCCCTGAAACGCCGTCCGCAGTCGCGATGGGTGCTGACGGCGATGTCCCTGGCCCCGAAAATCTGCTGCAGGAATATAAGGAACTGCGAGAGCGCTTTCAGCGCACCACCAATGCCTTAGCCTCGGCCGCTCACGATCTGAAAACTCCGCTCTCCATCCTGAACGGGTACGTCGAACTTCTGCACAGTGAAAAGCTGGGTCCGCTCAGCGATCGCCAGAAAGAAGTCCTGCAGGACATGCGGGACAGCGGAAAGCGCCTGCAACAATTTATTCAGGATTTCCTGACCTACAGCGCGCTGGAGACCGGCGGCCTGCGCATGCACTTCGATATGGGCAACGTCAACGATTGCCTTTCCGGAGTCTGCCGCCTCTGGTCGAGCCGCTTTCAGGAAAAAGGGATCGCGCTTTATTTCCTGGGAAATGACAAATTGCCGCTTTTCCCTTTCGACGCTCCCAAGCTGGAACGCATCATATCGAACCTGCTGGAGAATTCATTCAAATTCACACCGCAGGGTGGTACGGTGTGGTTGCATGCGGAGCCATATATGTGGGAACGTCGCGCGGCATCCCAGCCTTCTACTTCCGAGCGGCGTCGCCAGAACATGATGCACCCGAACTCCGTCAAGGTCAGTGTCTCGGATACTGGTCCTGGGATTCCCGCGGAATTTCATCTCGAGGTTTTCGACGATTTCTTTCGCCTTCCCGGCACCGAAAATCAGGAAGGCATGGGGCTCGGTCTGGCCATCGCGCGCCGCCTGGTACAGGGCATGAGCGGCAAGATCTGGGTGGAAAGTGATCCTGGCGCAGGCTGCAAATTTTCTTTCCTCATCCCGTACAAGCCCGCAGCCGCGGCGGCCGGTAAAGGGAAAAAGTAGATGAAGCAAACCGCCAAAATCTTGCTGGTCGATGATGAACCGGGCATGTTGCGGTACATCAAGACGCTGCTCGAAGTCGACGACTACAAAGTGGAGACCGCGACCACCGGCGAGGAAGCACTGGAACGCGTCGACAAAGGATTGCAGCCCGATCTCATTCTGCTCAACGTCCTGATGCCTGGCATCGATGGTTTGCAAACCCTCGAACAGCTTCGTCAAAAGCAGCCGGGCGTAAAAGTCATCATGCTCTCCTGCGTGAACGACACGCGCAAAGTCGTGCAGGCAATGAAACTCGGAGCGCAGGACTATCTGACCAAGCCTTTCCAGAAAGCGGAATTGGACGCGGTCATCGATCTGAGCCTGGGACAAGGCAAGCAAGCCGTCAGCGGCGAAGTCGAGGAACTGGCCGAAGACGTATTCTTCATCGCGGCCAGTCCGGCGATGCGCAAGATTCGCTCGCAAGCCGCCCTGGTGGCCAATGTCGACATTCCTGTGCTGCTGCTGGGTGAGAGCGGCACCGGCAAAGAAGTTCTGGCGCGGCTGATTCACAAGCTTTCGCCGCGCGCTCACCGCACCTTCTTGAAAGTCAATTGCGCGGCCGTTCCCGCCGACCTTCTGGAGAGCGAGTTGTTCGGATACGAACCGGGCGCCTTCACCGGCGCGACCCACGCGAAACCGGGCAAGTTCGAGCTTTGCAACCGGGGCACCATCCTGCTCGACGAGATCGGGGAAATGCCTCCGCTCCTGCAAGCCAAGCTGCTGCACGTTTTACAGGATCAGCAATTCTCCCGTCTGGGCAGCCGTTCGGTGATCAAGGTCGATGTCCGCATCCTTGCCGCCACCAACATCAACATTCCCGAGGCGCTCGCCACCAAGCGCCTGCGCGAAGATCTCTACTACCGCCTCAACGCATTCACGCTCAGCCTTCCGCCGCTGCGTGACCGCAAGGAAGAGATTCCGATTCTGCTCAAGCATTCCATGAGCCGCATGGCCGAGCGCTATGCGCGCGCGCCTTTGCCGCTGTCTCCGAAGCTGCTGCAGGCCTGCCAGAATCACTCCTGGCCCGGCAATCTTCGCGAGCTGAACAATTTTCTGAAACGCTATTTAATTCTTGGCGATGAGAATTTAGCCGTCACCGAACTGCTGCCGAGGAATGATGGCAACGGAGGCGGCTCCGGGGATTCCGGGTTCCGATCGACGGACGCAGGCGGCTTAAAATCGCTGGCCCGCTCGGCCAAGGATGAGGCCGAGGCTCAAGCCATTGCCCAGGCCCTGGAGCAGACCAATTGGAACCGCAAGCAAGCGGCGGCCATTCTCCAGATCAGCTACAAGGCCTTGCTGTATAAGATCCGCCAGTATGGCATCGCGGAGTCCAAGGGCCATCACAAGCTTTCTGCAGGCGCCTGACGCTTCTCCTGCCAAAGAGTGAAGCCCGCGGCTCGGTGCCCGCGGGCTCTTTTCTTTGGATCGCTAGTCCTCAGTCCTCTAATGAACGATGCTCTATGGGACGATCAGCCCGACGCTCTGCGTTTTCGAATCACTGCCCGAAGCTGCCGTCACCAGTATGGTATAGCTTCCGGCCGGCGTCCCGCTGACTGGCGGCTGCACCACAGCCTGAGTGCATGCCGGCAGCAGCACGAGTGAGAAAAGCGTCCAGCAGAGCATCGTGATGCCCATGATCCGGCGGCGCCGCCGGTCGCCCTTGATCCCCAGGCTTAGCACCATCAATCCGGGAAAAGCCAGCCAGATGGCAAAGAAATACCGGCCGAACACGATCGTCGTTGGAATGACGATCGGACGCACCGTCGTCGTGATGTTCATGGTGACGGTCGCGCCGCTGGTGCTCTGCAAGGCCACAGAATTCTGCGGGCTGAAATTGCATTGCGCCCCGGTGGGAGCGTTAGCGCACGAGAGGGTAATGCTCTGCACATACAGCGGATGCGGCGTCAATTGAATCTGATAGCTTGCCGTGTCTCCAGCGATCGGCACGCTCTGGTTGAGTGGACTGACAAACATGTTGTAGTCCGACATGGCTGCCGGAACCGAGGTCGAGGCAAGAACAATGTTGCCCGGTGCGGTGACTTGCACGGTGCCGCCATTGAAAGACTGTGGCGAGGTCCCGCTGGCATTGGCGTTGGGCACGACTACAATCACGACCGTCGCGGTCGAGCCGGACTGCAGCGAAGGCAGGCTGCAGCTCACCAGGTAATTCGCGCTGGCCCCGCCGCAGGTTCCAGTACTAGCCGTAGCGGATACGAACGTGAGCGGGATGCCCGTGATCGCTGGGTTCAAATTGTCGGTCACCGCAATGTTGGTCGCCAGGTCCGGACCGTTATTGGTGATCGTATAGGTAAATGTCGCCTGATTGCCGGCGCTGATGTAAACCTGATTATTGCCCAGCGTCAACACACCCTGAATCGACAAGCTTAATGCCGTTCCCAATTGCGTCACAAAAGCGTCGTAGCCGCCTTTGTTAGTCGCGTACAGCGGCTTCTGGACGTACAGGTCCGTGGTGTTGGTCTCGCCTGCGATATATGCGTTCTGGTTGACGTCAAGCGTAATGCCAGTGCCCGCGGTCATCGCGTTGGCTGAACCCGCATCCGGAGTAGTGCCGCCAAAATAGTTGGCCCAGGACGCGGTTATGGTCTGGCCGATCACTGCCGCCGTGTTCAGCCGGGCCATGAATGCATCCTGGAAACCGGTGAGCGCGCCCTGAATGGGATTGGGAGCTGGCGAGACGGGAAAATTGGTGGACTGCGTCCATCCGGTGACCAGCGCTCCACTGTTGGAGTCGACGGTAATGGCGAGGCCGGCTTCGTCTGCGCTGCCGCCGAGATAGGAAAAGTAATTCAGCGCCACAAAGACCGGAGTTCCCGTGTTCGTGTTGGTTGGATTGGTCAGTCGCGCCACAAACGCGTCGTACGCAGGATTGGTGAGCGTAGCACAAGCGCCCAGCGCCACACCCGGCTGATCCAGGCAAGCCTGATACGGCGCGGACGTGCTCAACGTGTTCACCCCGGTGGCGATGTCGGGGGAATTCGTGGTGCCGACGATGTACACGTTCGCGGCTGCGGGATCGAGGCCTAGTCCTGTGCTGGAGTCCGTCCCCGATCCTCCCACATACGTCGACCACTGCAACTGCTGGCCGGGAGCCTTGTTGAACACGCTCAGCTTGGCCACAAATGCGTCAGGAGCCGTAGGAGGGTTGGTAGTGGAATAGGTGCACTGCGGCGCATTCACCACGACTGTCTTCTGCGCCAAATCCAGGCACGGCTGATATGCATTCAGAATGGGGAAGTCCCCGGCGCTGCAGCCCGAACATCCTCTGTACTGAAAATTTGTGGTTCCGCTGAAATAGATGTTGTTGTTGGGGTCGACGGCTATGCCTCCGCCGATCGCGGTGGGCAACGTGGTTCCGGGCGCCGCGTTAAAGACCGCCCCGCCAAAATACGTCGAATACAGAATGCTCTCTACGCCCGAAGCCGCCGTGTTGACCACGCTGACGAAGAACTGAATTGCCGAATTCGAAGTCGCCTGGAAGGCCTGTCCTGAACCTTGCTGGCCCACAACGCCAATGCTGCTGGCAGGAAACTGAATACCCGCGCTCACGTCGGCTGTATTGTTCGAGTTGGTGGTTCCGGTGATATAGACGTCTCCGGCGGCGTCTATAGTCATGCCGCTCGCGAGATCCTGCGTGCCATTGCCCGAAAGATAGGTGGAATACAACAACGTCGAAGCCGCCGCTGGCGTGGGACCGCCGTTCAATTCGCTCACGAACACATGCGTTCCCGTCGCCAGGGGCGTTGCCTGATAGGCAGTTTGGGTGTGCGGGAAATTCGTCGACGAAGTTGATCCCACGACAAACGCGTCTCCCGCGCCATCGACCTTGATGCCGATGGGAGTGTCGGTTCCATTGCCGCCGATGTAGGTAGCGTAATCCAGAGCCGCCGGCACGGCGCTCAAAGGCGGCGTGATCTTGGCCACATACACGTTTTGCGTACCATTGAGCGTGCTCTGGAATACGCCTGGAGTGACCGGGATATCCGGCGACGTGGTCGAGCCTGTGATGTAAATGTTGAAGCTGCCATCCACCGCAACCGTAGTGGAATGCTCGTCCAGGCTTCCGCCAAAGTAGGTGGAGAAATTCACGATCGGGTCGATGATGAGTTCCCGCGAGCGATCATAGGATCCAATGGCGAACCCGACGCGATTGGCTCCGCGCAAAACGAATTTCCCTTCGACTGTCTGCTGCCGCCCGCCGATCTCCTGGTAGACCCGGGGAGCCTCCAGTTGAACATCTCCGTCTTCGTTCTCGATGACCAGATTTCCATTCTTCAGTGCAAGCTTCCTGGCCCCTTCAAATTCCACCTCAGCCGCCGTGGGATCGGAACCGGAAGCTACCTTGAAGTCATATTCCAGATGTCCCTGGTTCCCGTAGAAAACGAGATTGATTCCGGGATAAACGTCTTCATAACTCACCCGCGCGAATTGGGGCACGCCAGTCCGCCATTTTGCCGGATCGTTGCCGATAAAATAGTTGGACCGGCCGGGCAGCGGTTCGAGCGGGCGCACGTTGGGGTTGGGATTGGCGCCCGCCAGCCTCATCTCGATCGAGGTGACGCGGACCTGCGAGGGTTCATCCTGCTTGCCGGACTTCCGCTTCGGTTGAACGTTTGAAGACAGACTGAGAATGGCCCCTTCGGAGCCGAGGAAAATGCTGTATCTCGAACCGCGCGCCACGAACTTCGCGCGGGCATCGGCCGGATCGAGATGGGCTTGCCCTTGATTCGGTTCGAAGATCAGGGGCAGTCCTGAGAGCACAGAGTGAGCTTGGGCTTGAGCTTCCGCGCTGGCCTGAACCGGTGCGGATTGCGATGAAGCCAGCAGGCTCGACGCGGTCACTTCCGCCGAAGATGGAACGACGTTCGCCATCCCTTGGCGTGGGCGAAATCCGATCCCGAGAACAGCGTATCCGGCGGCGAGCAAGATCAGCCCTCCCGCCACGACACGACCCCCAAACACAGAAGTTCTCCACCAGCGGCCATCTACGTTCACGCGTTCCTCCGATGCAATCAGATCAGTTTGTCGCTCAGTCGTACGCTCAATTGTTTTCGCTCAGGTCAGTGGTGAGATGGATTGCGCACACGAGTCAATCCGCGCCTCGCCTGCGCCCCTTCTCAGGCGAGCTTCGCCCGCAGCTAGCTGTCACTGGAACTGGCGGAAAAAATTAAATAAATACTTAAACATCTGAAGGATAGACAAGTCAAGCCGCCTGCGCCCCCGCCGGCTCCAAGATTCGTCAGATGCAGTCGTCTATGAGGAAAGATGGCCGGAGCTTCGGGCAAAAATAGCAGGAATACCCACGAATTCCTCACGACCCTCTAGTTGTCCCTGGGGCTTGCAAAGATTTGCACGCCAATGCAGCCAGCCCGCTTCCGGGAACTCGAATCCGCCGGAAACAGCCCCTATCGTCCAGATCTGCCGTGGCAGCGTGATTGCTCGACTAACGTCGGCCTTTGAGCGTAACCTCCTCCCCCAACGCGAACGATAGGCTTGTTTCAAAATCCGGACAGATTAACCGAGTCAGTTCCGCTTGCCATTTTGCTGTTGCAAAGTGCTGATAATTTTATACATTGAGGACGTAGAGGTTCGCTAAGTCTTTGGCAGTATTGCCGTTTGCGATGCGCTTTTCTTTGGACACCACGCTGGTAGCGGACATGCAACCGAATTCACAGGAACGGCGGGCGATGCGGCGCTTCGACATGCGGCTTCCCGCTATTGTGCGGGTGGAAGGCGCCGGCGAAGTCCACACCGAAACGCAGAACGTCAGCGCGCGCGGAGTATTCCTTTATCTCGACCGCGCCGTGGCAGCCGGCGCCAGGCTGGAAGTCACGCTTACTTTTCCTCCGCATATCACCCTGACCGATGCGGTACGAGTTCGCTTCCACTCCCGCGTGATCCGGGTCGAAAATCCGCTTCCATCGGCCCGCGTCGGCGTGGCGGCCATGATCGAGGACTACGAATTCCTTCGTTCCAACGGCGCTCCTGACTTCCTGACCGCCCTGCAGAACGAATGGAAGAACGCGAATTGAGGGCACCTTGCCCTACTTTTTTTCGGCGCCCGCGCAACCTCGTCCCCGGAATGATGGAGATTAACAAAACGATTGAGGAGCCCCGCGCGGAATGAAGCTCTCAGTCGTAATGCCCGTCTACAACGAAAAGGCGACTCTACGCCTCGTCGTCGAGCGCGTTCTTTCCGTCGGGCTCAACATCGAACTGCTTTGCGTGGATGACGGCTCGCGCGACGGCTCGCGCGAAATTCTCGCCGAGTTGCAAACCCGCTGGCCCCAGATGCGCGTCTTCCTGCAGCCGCACAATATGGGCAAGGGCGCGGCCCTGCGCCGTGGCATTCAGGAAGCTACCGGCGATTACGTGATCATCCAGGACGCCGACCTGGAATACGACCCCAACGATTATCCGCGGATGCTCGAACCTCTCGAAGGCGGGCAGGCTGATGTGGTCTACGGCTCGCGCTTTCTCGGCGGCGGTCCGCACCGCGTGCTCTATTTCTGGCATTCGGTCGGCAACTCGATTCTGACCCTGCTCTCCAACATGATCACCAACCTCAACATGACCGACATGGAAACCTGCTACAAGGTTTTCCGCCGCGAGGTCATCCAGTCGATCCCGCTCGAAGAAAACCGCTTTGGATTCGAGCCGGAAGTCACGGTAAAGATCGCCAGGCGCAACCTGCGCGTCTATGAGGTCGGCATCAGCTATTGGGGGCGCACCTACGCGGAAGGCAAGAAAATCGGCTGGAAGGATGGCTTTCGCGCTTTATGGTGTCTGGCCAAATACGGGATCAAGGAACCAAAAATCCCCGAGCCCGCGGCAGCTGAGTGAGTCAGGATGTAACGCTAAAATTCAGTTACCTGCGCTCTCAGCGAGCTGCGTCCTCTGTGGTAAAAGGCTTTTCATCGCAGAGGACGCTGAGATTTCGCGGAGATCGCGGAGAAAATCTGGGGACTAAAGTGTGTTGCCGGAGTTTTCCAAAACCCATCTTTCTCAGCGCTCTCTGCGCGAGCTTTTCTCAGCGTGCTCTGCGGTAAAAAGCTTTTCACTGCAGAGGGCGCTGAGGATTCGCAGAACTTAATGCGCTCCGCACGCTGATCCGTCCTACTTCTCTTTTCCCAGTTCCTTGAACTGTTGCCGCAGCCGGCCGAACCTCCGCAGCAGGCTCGCCAGATACGATCCGTGAATAAGCCAGGTGGCAATGTAGGCGGCAAACAAAAATCCGGCGTTCTTCATCTTGCGCTCCGATTCAACGGCAGGCTGGCCTTCGCCGAAACGCCTGCTCCTGCCAGCGATTCCATGGCGTGTGCTTGCTCTACTTCCCTCTGCAACAATTCCAGCCGGAATCGCGACCACGCCACCAGAAAGGCGAAGCACAGAAACGCCATCCAGCTGATCAGCAGGGTGTGCAGCATGCGGGGATCCATTGAACCTCCACCCCCGATCACCGGCTGCGGATGCTGCGTGCGGAAAAACCATATCGAAAAATAAACCAGCGGCACATCCAGCGCGCCAAACACCGCCAGCGCGGCCGCCATCATCTGTGTCTGCGCGCTGCTCGAAAACCGGCGCAGCGCCAGGTAGCTCACATAGATCAGCCACAGCACCAGCGTCGAAGTCAGCCGGATGTCTCCCGGCGCCCACCAGATGCCCCATACCGGCCGCGCCCAGATCGGTCCCGTCACCAGCACGATCGTGCAAAACACCACGCCGACTTCCGCGCTGGTCACGGCGAGCACATCCAACTTCTCGCCCGGAAACAACCAGCCCACCAGAAAATAGAATGCCGGAATCGCCAGGACCGTGGTCGCGACCGCGCTCGGCCGCATGCCCGCGGGCAGGAGCGCCTGCACTTGCGGAAGGAACGTCGCGATCACTCCCACCACGCCGATCGCAATCACGATCCACTTGGCCGCGGTGCGACTGGATGGTTTCGCATTGACCAGGTACTCGACCGACGCGATGAAGTTGATGAAGAACAGCAGAAACGCCGTCCACGCGGAAGGCACGTGATAATAAATGATGCGGTAAACGTCGCCCTGCAGCGCATCGGTCGGCGCCACCACCAACGCCTGGTACAGCGCATACGCCAGGAAAATCGCCGTCAGAATTGAGAAGATGGGAAAAAGCCGTTTCATTCTGCCTGCAAGATCGTTCCGAACAACCCCAGACAAGCTGTAGTAAACACTACATCGTAGGTGAGAAGCAACACGATGTAGAAGTGCGCCGAGTTTTCTCCCGTCAGAACCGCGGTCGTTCCCGCCACCATGCCCAAGACCGCCGGAATCGAGACGGGAAACAGCAGCAGGGGCAGCATGATCTCGCGGTTGCGGGTGCGCAGCGACATCGCCGCGAAAAACGTTCCATTCACCACCAGCGCCCATGTGCCCAGGAGCGCAAGCGGAATCAATTGCCACGCCGGACCGAGCACGTGCAGGTTATAGAAAATCACGAACAGCGGCGTCATCAGCGCTTCGAGAACGCTGACAAAAAGAAAATTCCCCAACGCCTTGGCGATAAACAGCGCATTGGCCGGCGCCGGAGACACACGGTATGCGTCCAGAACCTGGTTGCGCAGTTCGCGGGCCCATGTTTGATTGAGCGCCACCACGGCCGCGAACAGAAACGCCACCCACACCAGTCCCCCTACTATATGCCGCGACTCTTCCGCCAGCGGATCGAACGAGAAGACAAAGATCACCACTACGAGCAGCGAGAAAAACAGCATGGAGTTCAGCGCATCTTTGGAGCGCCATTCCAGCCGGATGTCTTTCACCAGCGTTGCCAGCGTCAGCGCCCTGAGCGAACTCATTGCACGCCCTCGCGCGTCGTAGCGCCGCGCATCACGGTTGCCGTCCGATCCACGATCTGCCCGGCCTGCATCCAGACGAACTCATCGGCCACTCCTTCAAGCAGAAGCGCCTGGTGCGTGACGACGAAAATCGTCTTCCCCGCATCGCTCATCCCTTTGAGCAGGCCGACCATCTCGCGCGCCGAATGCACATCCACGTTCGAGAACGGCTCATCGAGCAGCAATACCTTCGGATCATGCAGAATCGCCCGCGCCAGCGACATCCGCTGCCGCATTCCCTGCGAATATTGCCCTACGCTTCGCGAAAGTTCCGGGTCGAGCCCGACTGCGCGAATCGCCTGGGCACAGCATTCGTCGCCAGCAATGCCGTAAAGCCGTGCAAAGTACCGTAGGTTCTCCATTCCGCTCATCTCGTCGTAAAGCAGCGAGGGATGGGCCATGTACCCGAGGTCGCGGCACGCTGCCTGCGGACTTTTCCCGAAAATTGAAATCGATCCTTTCGTCGGATGCGCCAGTCCCGCCAGCACACGAAGCAGAGTCGTCTTCCCCGCACCGTTATCGCCCAGGATGGCGTGAAACCGCCCCGCATCAAATTCCGCGGTAACGCCGCGCAGGGCGGCGAAACGCCCGAACTGCTTGATGACGTTTTCAACCGCGATGACGGAAGACGAGGCGGCCTGACTCATAGCTCGATAGCGAATCTATGCATTTTGCCGGGGATTTGCAAAGTGGCTGGCGCCGGCCGCCGGATAATTTGCGAAAAGTGCCTACTTCGCTGCCTTGAATCCTTTGCGCCGTTGTTCGCTGTAACGGTGCAGCGCGTCCAGCACGATGGGATAAGCCTCGGCGGGCGGACGTATTTCATCCACCTCGACGGCTTTGCCTTCGAGCTGCTTGTAGTCCTGAAAGAAGCGGCGCAGCATCAGCAGGCGATGAGGCGGCATCTCCGCGGCTTCGCGATAAGAATTAAATTCCGGATCCTGCGTCGCGACCGCGATGATCTTATGGTCCTTCTTGCCCGAATCGATCATCGTCATCAGCCCGATCGTGCGCGCGTGAATGATCGTCAGCGGCACCACGGTTTCCTGGCACAGCACGAGCACATCGAGCGGGTCGTCATCCTCCGCCAGTGTCTGCGGGATGAAACCATAATTCGCCGGATAATACACCGCTGAATAAAGAATGCGGTCCAGCCGGATCAGGCCGCTCGATTTGTCGAGTTCGTACTTCACACTCGATCCGAACGGAATTTCAATCACGCAATCGAATTCCTGCGGAAGCTTGTCTCCGGGAGTTACATCGTGCCAGGGATGAATCATGCGATCAGGTTCTTTCCGCCTTCTTTAAGATGTGCTCTCATTGTAACGGAGCGCCTGTGGAGCGGGCACTTTTGCCCTCCGGCTTTTGGCGCTGCAGGGCAGCGGGCAAGAGTGCCCGCTCCACACAAAGGGACTATTTCGATCTACGGAGTGAGGCGGAACTCGCTGTGCAGCTTGGCGGTAGAATCCTCTCCCACCCACACATCAAACTGTTGCGGCTCGACCACCCACTGACGGCTCGCCGGACTCCAGAACTGAAGCTCTTCCGGCCCTAGTTTGAAGTGGAGAGTTTGTTTGGATCCCGCGGCGAGGTTAATGCGTTGAAAGCCTTTGAGCTGCCGGACAGGCCGCGACGCGCTGCCGGCTCGCTGGTGAATGTAGAGCTGTGCCACCGCGTCTCCAGGGCGGCTGACCGTGTTGGTCACGTCGACGGAGACGTCGAGAGTGGCGCCGACTTTCGCTTCCGTCTGGCTCAGCTTCAGATTGTCAAAAGAGAAAGTCGTATAGCTCAATCCATATCCAAACGGATAGAGCGGCGTACTGAGATTGTCCCAGTAGCGGGACTTGAAGTCGGACGCGTCTTCCGGCGCGTGCGTGCGGTTGTGATTGTAGTAAAGGGGAAGGTCTCCGGAACTTCGCGGCCAGCTCACGGGCAGGTGTCCAGCGGGATTCGCGTCTCCAAACAACACGTCGGCGATGCCGTTGCCCGCTTCGTTTCCCGGATACCACGCTTCCAGAATTGCCGGCACATGCGCCGCTGCCCACGAAATATCCAGGGGACGTCCATTGATCAGCACCAGCACCACCGGCTTTCCGGTCGCCACTATGGCCTCGAGCAACTCCTGTTGGCCGCCGGAAAGTTTCAGCGACGAACGCGACGCGGCCTCTCCGCTCATCAGCGCAATCTCGCCCAGTACGAGCACCGCAACGTCGCTTCGCTTCGCCACGGCCACCGCATCCTCAATCGCCTTACGCGCTTCGTCTGCAGTTTGCGCCGGCTGCTCCTTCGCCGGGATAAATGGAGTGCCTTCGAAAAAGGAAGGAATATTCCGGCTTATGTTTGGCCCGTGCGCGAATTCGACGCGCACACCGTCTCCCACCTTGTTCTTAATTCCCTGCACCACATCGACCGTAGGCCCCGGCTTTACACTCGTTCCCCACATGTCGAGTGCGTCCAATTGCGCGTCGGCCAAAGGACCAATCACCGCAATCGACCTGATCTGATTTTTATCGAGCGGCAACAGCTTCTCTTCATTCCGCAACAGGACAACCGAGCGCTGCACCGCTTTCCGCGCCACTTCCAGCCTTTCCGGAGCGTTTAGCACCTGCTGCAGACGCGCTTCATCCACGTAGGGATGCTCGAACAATCCTAGGCGGATTTTCGTTTCCAGAATCGGCAGTACCGCGTCGTCAATCTGCTGCATCGATACGCGCCCTTGTTTTACGTCCGCGGCCAGGTTCGCGATATACGTGCCGCTCGCCATGTCCATGTCTAACCCGGCGGAGAACGCTTTGAACGCCGCGTCCCGGCCGTCGCTCGCATAACCATGGGTGATCAGGCTGTGCACCGCGACCGCGTCGCTCACGACAAACCCCTTGTATCCCCAGGCCTCGCGCAACACATCGTGCAGGAGCCACCGGTTGCCGCTCGCGGGAATGTCATTCAAGTCCATGTACGCGCTCATGAAGCTGCCCACCCCCGCGTCCGCCGCAGCTTTGAACGGCGGCAGATACACATTCCACATTTCTTCTTCCGGGATGTAGGACGAATCGTAGTCGCGTCCGCCATCGGCGGCGCCGTAGCCGGCAAAATGTTTCGCGCAAGCCAGCACGTGATCCGGCGCCCCCAGACTCGGCCCTTGAAACCCGAGCACCTGCGCGCGCGCAATCGCCGCGCCGAGATACGGATCCTCTCCGGCTCCCTCGACCATGCGTCCCCACCGCGCGTCGCGCGCAATGTCGAGCATCGGCGCGAAGGTCCAGGCAATCCCCGCAGCGCGCGCCTCGCGAGCCGCCACGGTCTGCGCCGCTTCCACCAGCTTCGGATCCCACGAGGAAGCCATCGCGATCGGCGAGGGAAAAATCGTGTGATAGCCGTGAATCACGTCGAGCCCAAACAAAATCGGGATGTGCAGCCGCGATCCATCCACCGCAAGATGCTGCCATTCGTTGATCTCTTTCGAGTCTCGCACCCACAACACCGAACCCGCGCCGTACTTCCGCACGAACTCCTTGGCATCGCCGACCTGCTGGACAAATTCGGCGGTGGGAAGTCCGGGAATCTGCGAGAGCTGCGCAATCTTTTCCTCGAGAGTCATCTGGCGCAGCAGTTCTTTCGCATCCGGATGGGACTGCGCCATCAGCCTCGCGACCCCAGCGTGCAACAGCAAAACCAGCGCGACCACGCGTATTAACAAAGCTGAGAATTTCAAAGCTCGGTCAGGCATCGCTTTCGCTCCTTCAGTTCTATGGGTTCGAACCTGCTGCGGATTAGGACCGAGCAGTGTAAACCTTTCGCGGCGGGAGTTCCTCAGCGATCTCTGCGAATCCTCACCGCCGCCCTCTGCGGTTAAGCTCTTTATTCTTGAGACCTCCAAGCAGGCTGAAGGAACAGACGAACAAAAGGCCGGCTTTGGGAACTGAGCCACGACTGTTTCTGAGGATCAGCAAAATTCCCGGCTGGCGGTGGGGAAAGAAAAAGCTTTAACCGCAGAGATCGCCGAGGATTCGCAGAGATCGGTGAGGAACTCCTGGGCACGGACAAGATGGAGGAGCTATCCGAGCAGGAGGGACCTACGGAATGGGGCATATCTCGCGAAGAAAACCGAAGGAATTTCCGGCTGGCGCTGTTAAGAAAAAGCTTTAACCGCAGAGGACGCCGAGGGTTCGCAGAGATCGCTGAGGAACTGCTGGCACGGGCAAGACTGGGAGGCTAACCGAGCAGGAGGAACTGGGTTGCGGGCAGAACAAAAACCTCGCAGCGCCGTAAGAACAGGGGCCCCACACTTGGGCACAAAGGATGTACCCAAAGAGAACATTTTTCAATGGGTAAACTGTCGAGATATCGCCTTATTAGTGCCCGGTGAAGATCAGCGCGATAAGGTTTGCTGGCTGGGGCGCTCGAAATCGGTGGCTTTCGGTTTTCCCTCAACCAGGCGCATGGTGTCGAGAATGACTTTGACTACGGCTTCATCGCCGACCGCGGTATTGAGCATCAGGTGGTAGAGGGAGCGGGTGGGCCAGTCGGCATTGAAGTAATGTTTGATGTAGGCGATGCGCTCGCGATCGATGGTGTCGACGAGCTCTTCGGCCTCGTGGGCAGAGTGTCCAACGGCAATGGTGCGGCGGATTTTTTCGGCGCGCGGCGCATAGAGGAAAACGTGGAAGGCGTCAGGATTCTCGCGCAGGAAATAGGGTGCTCCCCGGCCCACCACGACCGCGTTCCCTTCCCGTCCGATCTTGTTCATGATCTCCTGCATCATCGCCATCATGCGGTCGGTATCAAAGATCTGGTCGCCGAGCGGCGAACTGCGTTCGTAACTACCGCGCCAGAAAACTTTCGACAGCCGATGCAGGCGGCTATCCATGCGTTCGTCGCAGCGCATGACTGCGGAGGGATCGACATTCGCCAGGCGCGCAATTTCTTCGGTGAGCAGATGGTCCCAGACTTTCCAACCCAGGCGGGACGCCAACCGGGTGGCAACCGCGCCGCCGCCGCAACCATACTCCCGTTCGATGGTAACGAGACGAAACATGGCTGATGTCAGTGTACCGCCATTCCCCCGCCGGGCTTGGATTTTCTCATCAGGAAAACCGCCGGGATCATCAGCATGATGGCGACCCCAAGGAACCAGAAACAATCGATGTAAGAGAGCATAGTGGCCTGGCGCTGCACGGTGGCCTGAATCAGAGCGTAGGCTTGCTGCGTCGCTCCGGCTTCGCTTGCTCCGTGAGCCTGCATGGCGCGCGTGGCTCCCTGCATCATGTTCTGAAACGCTGGGTTGGAGCGGCTCAGATTCTGGGAGAGATCGGTCAAATGCACCTGGGTACGCCGGTCAAGCATGGTTGTAACTATGGAAATCCCGACACTGCCGCCGATGTTGCGGGCAAGATTCATCAGGCCGGAAGCCGCATTGTTCTTTTCGCGCGGGAGAAAGGCGTACGCTGCGGTATTGATGGGGACGAAAAGAAAGGCCATCCCTACAGCCTGCAACATGCGCGCAATCACGGTGGTCCGGAAATCGATCTCCAGATCAAAGCGGGTCATATTGAACAGCGACACCGAAAGCACAACGAGACCGAAAACCAGCAGCCAGCGCGGGCTATACCGAGACAGCAAGAAACCAACCAAGGGCAGCAAAAGCATGATGGCGAAGCCGCCGGGCATCAAAGCCAAGCCGGACTGCTGGGCGGTATATCCCAGCATGGTCTGCATGAACAGTGGAAGCAGCAGCGTGCTTCCGAGGAGGGCGAAGCCCAGCATGAACATCAGCAGGTTCGATATGCCGAAGGTGCGATCACGGAACAGGTGCAGGTCGACGATGGGATCTTTGCTGTGCCATTCCCAGAAGACCAGGAAGATCAACGAAACCGTCGCAATCAAGGTCAAGGCTAGGATAAAGTGAGATTCGAACCAATCGTCCCGCTGGCCTTTATCGAGCACGACCTGTAAGGTTCCCAACCCCAAGGCGACGAATCCCAGGCCGATGTAATCGATGTGCGTTTCCCTGAGCTTGCGGCGACGGAAGTACGGCGGATCCTGGATGAGCCGGGAAGTGAGAAGAATCGAGAGAATGCCGACCGGGATATTGATGAAGAAAATCCAGCGCCAGGTGAAATTGTCGGTGATCCAGCCGCCGAGCGTGGGGCCAATTGCCGGAGCCGTCACCACGGCAACGCCATAGACGGCGAAAGCCATGCCGCGCTTTGCGGGCGGAAAAGTGTCGGCCAGAATGGCTTGCTCGCTGGGCTGCAGGCCGCCGCCGCCGGCGCCTTGAAGGACGCGGCAAACGATCAGAACTGCGAGATTTGGCGCCAGTCCACACATAAACGAACTGATGGTGAACAGAGCGACGCAACCCATGTAGAAATTCTTGCGACCGACAATGGACGACAGCCAGCCGCTCAGCGGCAGGACGATTGCATTCGAGACGAGATATGAGGTGAGAATCCACGTGCTCTCGTCCTGCCCTGCGGAAAGACTTCCGGCAATGTGGGGCAGCGCGACATTGGCAATGGAAGTGTCGAGCACCTCCATGAAGGTGGCCAACGTGACGGCAAGAGCGATCACCCACGGATTGACCGCGGGGCGCCAGGCATCGGCCTGGTCCATGGTGGTGGCTGCACTCATTCGTTCAGCCAGACCTTGGGCGTGACGGATTCGCCGGGACGCAACTGGTGATCGTTATTCGAACCGGGATTCAGATCGATTTTGACGGGAACGCGCTGCACTACTTTCACATAGTTTCCGGTAGCATTTTCCGGAGGCAGGAGGCTGAAGCGGGCACCGCTGGCTCCGGCCACGCTGTCGACTTTGCCTTCATATTTCCGGCCGTTGGCGTCTACCTCGATGGTGACGTGCTGTCCGGCTTTCATGCTGCGGAGCTGGGTTTCCTTGAAGTTGGCGGTGATCCAGATGTCGTCAAGGTTGATGACTTTCATCAACTCCTGTCCGGGCGCGACATTTTGGCCGACTTCGACGGTGCGATTGCTGACAATGCCATTTACCGGCGCAACGATTTTTGTGTATTGCAGGTTCAGTGCGGCCTGGTCAAGGTCGGCCTTCTTGCGCTGCGCTTCGGCGAGCGCCGAGGTCGCTCGAGCCCGCATGATCTGCATCTGCCGGGGAGCGGTATTGGCGTAGCGATAGTTGGCCTCGGCCTGGACGAGTCTGCCCTGCGCCTGGGTCACCTGCTGACGGGCAGCGTCGGAACTGGCGCGAGCGGCCGCAACACCCGCAGCGCTGGCCTTGGAAGCAGCCACGGCCTGGTCAAACTGCTGCGAGGAGATTTCCTGCTTTTCGACCAGTTGCTTGTAACGTCCGAGATCGTTTTGGGCTTTGACATCGTTGGCTTCCGCCACTTGCAGCTGGGCCTTGGCAGCCTCGTATTGCTGCTGCGCCACCTGGATTCCGGCACGAGCGCTGTTGACATCGGCTTCAGTGGCGGCGACCTGGCTGCTGGTATTCACCGAAGTGACGGGGACGTTCACGCCGGCGGCGACAGCAGCGGCCTTCGCATCCTCAAAGTCGGCCTTGGCCCGTTCGTAAGCGACCTGATAATCTGCCGGATCGATTTCGACCAAAACCGTTCCCGCCGACACGTACTGATTGTCCTGCACATTGAGCTTGATGACGTGGCCGGAGACGCGGGCGCTCACGGAATTGATGTGGCCATCGACCTGGGCATCGTCGGTGGATTCATAGCTAGTGAAATAACGATAAGCAAAGATGCCAATAATCAGTAGGACGACAATCGCGATCACCACGCCGATGCGAAAGCCCGAACTCTGGGTACGCGACGGCCGGGTATGGTAATCGCGTTCCGTGGCGGGCAACGGCTTATTATCGGATTCCGGCCGATCCGTTGCGGGGCTGGACGCGGCCGGCGGACTCTGTGTGGATTGCTCCATAGCTTATTGATTGCCTTTCAGATATCGCTTGACGCCTTGTTCAGCGTCGCCGATCGCGTAGGCCAGTTCGACCTTCGCGAGATTATGAGCATAAAGACTTTGAATATAGGTTTCATGGGCGCTGGCCACGGCTTCCTGCGCCTGCACTACTTCCAGATTATCGGTTACTCCGGCGGTAAAACGATCCTGGGATTGAGCCAAGGCCTGTTCAGCAAGATCGACTGAACTCCGGGCGACCTCCACTTGTTCAGCGGCAGCATTGAGATCGAGGAGGGCGGTGCGGACTTCGTAGTCTATCCTTCCGCGCAGATCGCCGAGTTGTGAACGTGCCTGTTTCAATTGAGCATCCGCTTCGAGGACGTCGGAATGTACCCGGTTGCCGGCAAAAATGGGGATGTTCAGACCTCCATTCACCTGCCAGGTGCCATTGGATTGGCCGGGCGCGACACCCATATCCCCGAAATTGGCGCCGAGGTCGAGTGAAGGATAGCGTCCGGCGGAAGCCGCGCGGCGGGAGAGTTCCGCACTGCGAACCCGGGCCATCGCGGACTGATAATCGGATCGGCCAGCATAGGCACGCTGCAAATAGATCTCCAGCGGCAGCGGGGCAAGCGCCTGATAGGGAGCTTTTTCCGTGAGGACGAAGTTCTGGCCGGGAGGCAGGCCGATGATCCGGGAAACGCTCAGATTGGATTTGGCCAAATCGTTGCGGGCGACAATGAACTGTTGCTGGCGAGTCTGCAATTCAACCTGGGCACGCAAGGCGTCAATGGCGGGAGTGAGTCCGGCCTTCTTCTGATCGGCGGCCTTGTCGGATAGGGCTTGCGCAGCCTTCACTTGCGCCTCAGCGGTTTCGACGCGGGCCGAGGCCGCGATGGCTTGCAGATAAGTGTTGCCGACGGCCAGCACGACCATTTCGCGCGCGTCCTTGTAGGTGAATTTGGCGGCTTTCTCGCTTTCGGTGGCGGCCCGCTCGCGTTCCAGATTTTTGAAATTGAACAGCGACTGGCCGAGACTCACCCGGGCATCGAAGAAATTGAAGGCCGGGATGACCCGAGGGAGGGTGCTCGCGTTGGTGCCGGGAGCAGCCAGCAGCGGAAAGAGTTTATTGAAACCCAAAGCGGCCAAACTTTCGGTTTGCACGTTCTCCAGGACGCGTCCACTCACGTTGGGAAGAAGTTCGGATAACTCTTTCCAGCGCTCGCCGTGAGCCGTCTCCGTTTGATCACCGGCCAGCAACAGGCCGAGGTTATTGTGCAGGCCGCGGTCGATGGCGTCCTTGAAGTCGATTTGCAGAACTTCCGCAGTGGCCTTGCCTTCCGGTTCACTTCCTTGAAAAGGATTTTCCGGGCCAGGGAGGGAGATACTGGGAGTGGTGGGACTTCCCCCACTTGACTGCGACAGCAGACCCGAAGGAGCGCAGAGTAACAAAAAGACGAGGCCGAAAATCTGGGCGGGATGCGATTTCGATAAGCATTGCATTCTTCGATTGGGGAACGGCTCCCATAGACGGCGGGAGCGAAATGTCCTTTCCGTCCTATAGCATAACTCGCAACATTCGATTCTCCGACGAGAGTTTGTGATGCAAGCGATTCTGAGGAAAAAGATCAAGCCTGTTTTGAAGTTTATGGGCGAAGTCCAGGGGGTGTGGGCACGTGAGATCCTTCGCTCCGCCTGAAAGCCGGCTCCGTTCAGGATGACTTCCTCTCAAGAATTAAACTGCAGCACTACCTGTCTAGAGGTTTAGAGGCGCTGGTCGCGCTCCAAGGGGACAATGTCTTCGGTGCGTTGCTGCAACTTCCGGCCCCGTTTAATCTGGGCGAGTACGAAAGGGGCAGCAAATCGTGGGGAAGCGCGTCCTATTATTGCTAGTGGCGGCATTCATTGCATTGACGGCAAGCATGCAGGCTGCGCAAAGCAGCTCGGCAACGGCGGCATCGGATCGAAAAGTGGCCTCGAAGGTCGCTCCGATCTATCCTGAATTAGCCAAAAAGATGCATATCCACGGCATCGTCCGTGTTGAGGCCATGGTGCGTCCGAACGGGGCCGTGAAAACTACACGCGTTCTAGGGGGAAATCCGGTACTGGTAGATGCGGCGCTGGATGCGGTGGGAAAGTGGAAGTTCGAACCGGCGCAGGCGGAAACCACGGAAGTCGTACAGGTCACGTTCGACGCCGAATAAAGCCGATTTGCTCGCACCCGGAGTTGTCGATCCTGCAAGGTCTCCCGCGAACTTTTTTCGCACCGTCGCGTTTTTCGATGTGACTTAGGTCATCTTGAATGCGGATGACTGTCGGCTATTCTAGACGAGGCAAAACCTGAGCCACGAAAGATTACATGGCATGACTGCGGCAATGGGGACTGACTGGACGCGAATACTTTCTGACCCGGACTTGGTCCGGCAAGTAGGCAAGCTGTTACAGGCCTATCGCGAGGCACCGCCGGAACAACGGGAAGAAGCGCTACTGACGGCGATGCGTGAAATTAAAGCCGGAACGTCGAGCCCCAGCAAGGGCAATGCGGCCGCTGTACAGCCGGTCGAAAACACGGTTACTCCGCATGCGGTTCCCACGCCCGCTTCCGCCACGCCTCCTTTTGAGCCGGATCTGTTTGCTAACAACTGGAGTAGCGACCGACGCAAGCATCCGCGGATTAAGTGCTTCGTGGCAGTCGAACTTCGAGTCGACGACGCGCCTTCACCGATCTGGGGGAACCTCTCGAACACGAGCGCGGGCGGATGTCTGGTGGAAACGGCCAATCCTGTAAAGCCAGGGGCTAAAGTAGAGATTGGCCTATGGCTGCCGAACGGGAAAATCTGGGTGAAAGGTTTCGCCTTGACCGGAGTCGTCACGCGCAGCGGTCCCGCCAACGGGGTTCGGGTTCGCTTCGAGGGCATGACGCCCGAGGAGCGCGACAATCTTCGTCAGTTCCTGAAATTTGTGCAGGACACGACGCGCGCTTCCCACGGGGAGAACGGCTACATGCAACTATTGAAATAAGGTCATTCCTCTAGTTCTGTTAGTTCTGTCTGTTTCTGATCCCACCTATTTTTTCACCGCAGTCCAATCCACGCATTCCCGGAAATTGGTACACTTCCTCTATTGAACCCTTTCTGCCGGTGGGAACTCTAAATTAAGTACAGCGGTCGAGCACCGACCAAATCCAGTGGAGGACGGAATCGTATGGTCGCCAGTGATCAGGTTTTAGTGACGGGAAAGCAACTGGATACGCTGTGCGTCAACACGATTCGAACGCTCGCCATAGACGCCGTGCAACAGGCCAACTCCGGGCATCCGGGAGCGCCGATGGGACTGGCTCCCGTCGCGTATTGCCTGTGGCAGGAATTCCTGCGCTACGATCCCGCCGACCCTACCTGGCTGAACCGCGACCGCTTCGTGCTCTCCAACGGGCACGCTTCCATGCTGCTTTACGCGATGCTCTATTTGACCGAGGTGCGGCGCGTCGATGAGGACGGGCAGGTGACCAGGGATCATTCGATCACGCTGGACGACATCAAGCACTTCCGCCAGTTAGGAAGCCGCACTCCGGGACATCCGGAATCGCACATTACCACTGGTGTCGAAACCACGACCGGACCGCTGGGGCAGGGCGTGGGCAACAGTGTGGGCATGGCGATTGCGGGGAAGTGGCAGGCGGCAAATTTCAATCGTCCGAATTTCGAGATTTTCGATTTCAACGTCTATACGATTTGCTCGGATGGCGACTTGATGGAAGGGATTGGAGGCGAAGCGGCATCGCTCGCCGGACATCTGAAGCTCTCTAACCTGTGCTGGATTTACGACCATAACTCAGTCACGCTCGATGGTCCGGCAGACTGGTCATTCAGCGAGGATGTGGCGACACGATTTGTCGGCTACGGCTGGAATGTGACGCGGGTGGCCGACGCCAATGATCTTGAGATGCTGGCGAGAGCTTTCGAGACCTTCCACAAGACTACGGATCGACCGACGTTAATTATTGTGGACAGCCACATTGGATATGGTTCTCCGCACAAGCAGGACACGAATGCCGCGCACGGCGAACCTCTCGGGGAGGAAGAAGTACGGCTGGTCAAGAAGTTTTATGGCTGGCCGGAAGACGCGAAGTTTCTGGTGCCGGAAGGTGTGCTGGAACATTTCAGCGAAGGGATCGGGAAGCGCGGCCGCGAATCGCGATCGCAGTGGTCGAAGCTGTTTGGGGATTACTCGCAGAAATATCCGGAGTTGGCGGAGCGCTTGAGCCACATGCAGCGTCATGAACTGCCGGAAGGCTGGGACAAGAATCTTCCAACGTTCCCTGCCGATGTCAAGGGAGTGGCAACGCGAGAGAGTTCCGGGAAAGTGCTGAACGTGCTGGCGCAGAACATTCCGTGGCTTATTGGCGGATCGGCCGACCTGGCAACGTCCAATAAAACCACGCTGAAGTTTGAAGGGGCGGGAGATTTCCAGGCGGATGACTACGCCGGCCGAAATTTGCACTTCGGCGTCCGCGAGCATGTGATGGGCGCGAGCGTGAATGGCATGACGGTTTCGAACATCCGCGCGTTCGGAGCCACGTTCTTCAACTTCAGCGACTACATGCGAGCGGGCATGCGACTGGCCGCACTGGCGCAGATTCCGTCGATTTTCGTTTTCACGCATGACTCGATCGGCGTCGGCGAAGATGGGCCGACGCATCAACCGATCGAGCAACTGGCATCGCTGCGGGCGATGCCGAACATGATCGTGTTGCGGCCGGGGGATGCGAATGAAGTCGTAGAGGCGTGGAAGATTATCGCGAATCTGCAGCATTCTCCGGCAACGCTGGTGCTGACGCGACAAAATTTGCCGACGCTGGATCGGACGAAATATGCGCCGGCATCCGGAGTGGCCAAGGGAGCCTATGTGCTGGCCGACGCTGCGGGAGGAAAGCCGCAGGTCATTCTCATCGGGACGGGAAGCGAACTCTCGCTGTGCGTGGAAGCGTATGAAAAGTTGAAGTCGGAAGGAATCGCGGCGCGCGTGGTCAGCATGCCGTCGTGGGGAATTTTCGAGATGCAAGACGCGGCGTACAAAGAAAGCGTTCTGCCAGCGGAAGTGACCGCGCGCGTCTCTGTAGAGATGGCGGCAACTTTCGGCTGGGAGCGCTACACGGGAAGTAAGGGACGGAACATCGGGATGCACCGCTTTGGAGCGTCTGCGCCGCTAAAGGATCTGCTGAAATATTTTGGATTCACTCTGGAGAAAGTGGTCGCGGAAGCACACGCCGCGATCGCAGGCAAGTAATCCTATGGTGAAGGCGTCCGGAACTGCACAACGATTCGGGTGCGCCGGTCATCAAACAAACACCACCCATCGATTATGGAGGCCCTCATGCAGCCCACTGGAATTCTCGAAAATTCAAAAGCCACACAAAATCCGCTGAAACAGTTGCTCAGTTATGGCCAGGCCATGTGGCTCGACTACATCCGGCGCGATTTGTTCACGACCGGGAAGTTGAAAGAGATGATTGCGGGCGACGGGTTGCGGGGCATGACTTCGAACCCGTCGATCTTCGAAAAAGCGATTGCGGACAGTTCGCTGTACGACGACATGCTGAAGTCGCTGGCCGCCCGGAAAGATCTGGACGCGACCGGGCGGTATGAACAGATTGCGATTCGTGACATTCAGGATGCGGCGGACACGCTGCGCCCCGTCTACGAGCAATCCAATTTTCGCGACGGTTATGTGAGCCTGGAAGTTTCTCCATACCTGGCGCGGAAGACACAGGAGACGATCGACGAAGCGCGGCGCCTGTGGAAGACGGTGAAGCGCGAAAACGTGATGATCAAGATTCCGGGCACGGCTGAGGGACTTCCCGCCATCCGGCAGGCCATCGGTGAAGGCATCAACATCAATGTGACGCTGCTCTTCGCACAGGAAGTCTACGAAAAACTGGCCGAGGCCTACATCGCTGGAGTGGAAGATCTTTCGAAGCGCGGCGGCAATTTGAAAAAGATGGCGGGTGTGGCCAGCTTTTTCATCAGCCGCATCGACACGCTGGTTGATTCCATGGTGAACGAGCGGCTGAAGAAAGGTTCGGATGGGAGCGAGGAAGCGCGACTCAAGAGTCTACTGGGCAAAGTCGCGATCGCCAACGGTAGGCTCACCTACCAGCGTTATCAGCGGCTATTCAGCGGACCGCGTTGGGAAGCGCTGGCCGCCAAGGGCGCGCAGACGCAACGCGTGCTGTGGGCGAGCACCAGCACCAAGAATCCGAATTATCGCGACGTGATCTATGTGGAAGAACTGATCGGGCCTGACACGGTGAACACGATGCCGCCGGCCACCATCGATGCGTTTCGCGATCACGGCCGATTGCGGAACAGTCTCATCGAAGATGTAGCGGGCGCCCAGAAAGTGATGGACGATCTAGGGCGATCCGGCATTTCGATGAAAGAAGTAACGGACAAACTGACGGACGATGGCGTCAAGTTATTCGCCGACGCGTTCGACAAGCTGCTGGCTGCCGTAGAGAAAAGCACGCAACAAAAAGGATAGGCCGTGAGCCGACTGAAGAGTTCCCTGCCCGAAACTCTGGCCACCAAGGTTAAGAAAGCCTTCTAGATTTTGCCGGAACACCGAGTGCGAGGCCAGGATGGCCTCGCGACAGCCGGCGGGACGCCGGCGCTACGCTACCGACGGTAAGGAGCACAAAGCATGCAAATGGGAATGGTGGGGTTGGGACGCATGGGGGCGAATATGACGCGGCGGCTGATGCGCGGTGGGCATCAGTTGGTCGTATCCGATCTCAGCGCCGATTCGGTGAAGGCACTGGCGGGCGAAGGGGCGGCCGGATCGTCATCGCTCGAAGACTTGGTCGCCAAGCTGAAGCCTCCGCGAGCGGTGTGGATCATGGTTCCGGCGGGAGGTCCCACGGAACAAACCGTCCAGAAGCTTGCGCAACATTTGCAGGCGGGCGACGCCATCATTGACGGCGGCAACTCCTATTTCAAAGACGATGTGAGGCGGGCGAAGGAACTGAAGGGCAAGGGCATCCACTACGTCGACGTGGGGACCAGCGGCGGCGTGTGGGGCATCGACCGCGGGTATTGCATGATGATCGGCGGCCCCAAGGAAGCGGTGCAGAGGCTTGATCCGATTTTCAAAACACTGGCGCCGGGGAACGGCGATATCCCTAAAACTCCGGGGAGAGAGAAACTCGGAGGCACCGCCGAAGAGGGATACATTCATTGCGGGCCGACCGGTTCCGGGCATTTCGTGAAGATGGTGCACAATGGGATCGAGTACGGGATCATGCAGGCGTACGCGGAAGGTTTCGACATTTTCAAAAACGCGACCAGCAAGGAATTGCCCGAGGACATACGCTTCGATTTGAACTTGCCGGATATTGCCGAGGTATGGCGCCGCGGCAGCGTGATCAGCTCATGGCTGCTGGATTTGACGGCCATGGCGCTGACGGAAAATCCTACGCTCTCGGAGTACGAAGGCTACGTGCAGGATTCGGGAGAAGGGCGCTGGACGATCCAGGCCGCGGTGGAGGAAGCGGTTCCCGCGGATGTGCTGACGGCTGCCTTGTACGTACGTTTCCGCTCGCGGCAGCAACACACGTTTGCGGAGAAAATGCTGTCGGCGATGCGGCAGAAATTTGGCGGCCACGTCGAAACGGACCCCGGGAAAGCGAAAAAGACAGCGTAAGCGATTGGTAACGAGTTTTAGAGGATTTATTCATGGCACAAATAGCGGAACAGCCCACGTCAACGCAGCCACGCATTGGGAAGCAGGGAGATCCGTGCGTGATGGTGATTTTCGGCGCGGCCGGGGACCTGACCGGACGCCTGCTGATTCCCGCGCTGTACAACCTGGCGCGCGCGTCATTGCTGTCGCGGGAGTTTGCCGTAGTGGGGGTTGCCCGCGCGAAACTGTCGGATGAGGAATTCCGAAAAAGAGTTTATGACAACGTCAAGTCCTATTGCGGCGAGTGCGTCGATGACGATTTATGGGAATGGTTTTCGCGGCGGTTTTACTACTTCCAGGGTGATTTCAACGACGGCGGTCTGTACCCGCAGCTGAAGGATTTTCTCGCGAAGATCGATCAGGAGCACTCGGCCCACCAGAATTTTTTCTACTATCTGGCGACTGCCCCCAGTTTTTTCGGTCCCATCGTGGAGCAACTTTCGAAATCCGGAATGATGGAGCAGAACAACGGCCATTGGCGGCGAGTGGTCATTGAGAAACCTTTTGGTCACGATCTTGAATCGGCCAAGAATCTGAACCAGCAACTGCTGAAACTGGTCGATGAAAAGCAGATTTACCGCATCGACCATTACCTGGGCAAAGAGACGGTACAGAATATTCTGGCATTCCGCTTTGCCAATGGAATCTTTGAGCCAGTCTGGAACCGCCGCTACATCGATCACATCCAGATTTCGGTGGCCGAGGTGGTGGGCGTGGAAGGGCGCGGAAGTTACTTCGACCACGCGGGAACGTTGCGCGACATGGTGCCCAACCACATCATGCAACTTATCAGCCTGACGGCGATGGAGCCGCCCATTTCCTTCGACGCCAACGCGGTGCGCGACGAGCAGGCCAAGATTCTGCATGCCATCCAGCCCATGAGCGACGAGGAAGTGTTGAGCCGCACCGTGCGTGGGCAGTATGGCGAGGGAACCGCGGAGGGCAAACGGGTTCCGGCCTATCGCGGGGAAGAAGACGTTCCAACGGATTCAAGGACGGAAACGTTCGTGGCCATGAAACTGTTGATCGACAACTGGCGGTGGGCCGATGTTCCATTCTATCTGCGTACGGGGAAGCGGATGCCGGTACGCAACACGCATATCGTGATACAGTTTCGGCGAGCCCCATTCGTACTGTTTCGCGATACGCCGGTCGAACATCTCATGCCCAATCAACTCGTGCTGCACATCCAACCAGAGGAAGGAATCTCGCTGCAGTTTGCGGCGAAGGTGCCCGGCCCGGTGATGCGCCTCGGCACGGTGGACATGAACTTCGAGTATCAGGAATACTTTGGCAAGCAGCCCAGCACTGGCTACGAACGGCTGCTGCACGACTGCATGATCGGGGATCAGACGCTGTTTCAGCGCGCGGATATGGTGGAGGCGGGCTGGTCGGTGGTCAATCCGGTACTCGATCTGTGGAAGGCGCTGCCGCCGCGCAATTTTCCCAACTACGCGTCGAGCACCTGGGGACCGAAGGAGGCCGACGAATTACTCGAACGCGACGGCCGCCGCTGGAGGAATTTCGAGAAATGATTCTGGCCGGCGATATTGGCGGGACCAATGCCAGGCTGGCTTACTTTCAACCCCAGAATGGGCATCTGCAACTGGTGTCGGAGCGCGTTTTTCCCAGTCGCGAGCATAAAGAACTTGGCGAGATTGTGACCCGGTTTGTGGACGACTCGGGCACACATCCGGAGGCGGCTTGCTTCGGGATTGCCGGCCCGGTTCGCAACGGGCGCGTGGAAACTTCAAACCTGCCCTGGATTATCGAGCAATCGCGACTCGCGAAACAGATTCATCTTCCCGCCACATTGTTAATCAACGATCTGGAAGCGAGCGCGTGGGGAATCGGAGCCCTGACCTCGGCGGACCTGGTGGCGCTGAATCAGGTCAGCGGCGCTGCAGTCGGCAACCAGGCGGTCATCGCACCCGGCACCGGCCTGGGCGAAGCGGGGCTGTTCTGGGATGGAGTCCGGCACCACGTTTTCGCCTGCGAGGGCGGGCACACGGATTTTGCTCCGCAAGATGAACTGCAGATCGAATTGCTCCGCTTTTTGAAAGCCCGCTTTGGACATGTCAGCTACGAGCGCATTCTGTCGGGACCCGGGCTGGTAAATGGGTATGAGTTTCTGCGAGACGAGCAAAAGGGAAAAGAATCTCCCGAACTGGCGGAGGCGATGAAACAGGGGGATGCCGCCGCTGCCATCTCTCGTGCCGCCATGGCGGGAACCGATCCACTGGCCGAGCAAGCCCTGGATCTGTGGATTCGCGTTTACGGCGCGGAAGCCGCCAACCTGGCGCTCAAAGCCATGTCTACCGGCGGATTGTTCCTGGCTGGCGGCATCTCTCCCAAAATCCTTCCCAAATTACAGGGGCCGCTTTTCATGCAAGCGTTTCTGGATAAGGGACGCATGCGCCCGCTGGTGGAGTCGATGCCAGTGCATGTTGTGACCAACGACAAAGCGGGACTGATGGGCGCGGCCCGATGCGCGGCGATGCGCGCCTGCAAGGGTTGAATTTGGACGGGAGCAAATCTTGTGAGTTCCGCTGCGACAATTCGCATCCTGAGTACTCCGCAGGAATTATTTGAAGCGGCGGCGGAAGAAGTAGTCAAGGCGACCAACGAGGCCATCGCTGGACGCGGTCGCTTTACGATTGCTCTGTCTGGCGGTTCGACCCCTAAAAGCCTCTACAATTTGCTCGCTACCAACGCTCGCACCGTCTTGCCCTGGGACCGAATGTTCTTCTTCTGGGGCGATGAGCGGCATGTGTCGCCCACGGATCCGGAGAGCAATTACCGGATGACGGACGAAGCGATGCTGGCTAAGGTTCCGGTGCCGCCGGGGAACGTGTTCCGGATTCTGGCGGAAAATCCAGATGCGGCCGCCGTGGCGGAGGATTACGAAAAGACGCTGCGCAAGTTTTTCAAGGTTGAACCCGGTTCGGTGCCACGCTTTGATCTGATTCTTCTTGGCCTGGGCCCCGATGGGCATACGGCTTCTCTTTTTCCGGGCACTGCGGCATTGCGCGAGAAATCGCGGCTGGTAGTCGCCAGCTGGGTCGAAAAGTTGAAAACCCACAGGATTTCGCTCACTCTTCCGGTGCTCAATGCCGCGCGCTGCGTCGCCTTTCTGGTCAGCGGGACGGACAAGGCCACCGTGCTCAAGACGGTCTTGGAAGAGGATGCGCCGGGTGAACAGTATCCGGCGAAGCTGGTGCGTCCGAGCGATGGCAATCTGGTTTGGCTGCTGGACCGGGCTGCGGCAAGCGGCCTGTCGAATAAAAGCTAGGGCAAATCGGGAGCGAATCCGGAACTATCCGCGCCAGTCGGCGATTTCCTTCAAACCTCTACCCCGCGCGTGCTCGAACAGCCGCACCCGGTGGCGCGAGTGCTCGAACTCGTGGATATCGGCCCAAACCTCCGCCTGCCAGCCTTTGTCGTGGGTGGCCGACTCTCCACAGGTGGCGCAGCGGGTGTGAAGCTTCACCGGAATTGTCTCTGACCCGATCGGAGCGGCCCCTGGCAGCTCCACGAAGATGCAGCGCACTTCTTCGATCTCCTCGCGCGGTCCGAGAATATGCTCGTAGCGCAGAAGGTATCCGAAGCCTAGTTTCTTGGCTTCAATCTCGGCTTCGGAACGAGTATGAAAAGGGCCGTATTCCGCCCGCAGCTGCTCGGGAGAATCGCACGCCATCCAGAAAGTTTCTTTGTACGCCATCGCAGGTTTCGCCTCGGGGTCGCGAAGCCGGCTCGGCTGCTGTTGAGCCCGCGGCTTGTAAACCCCGTACACGGTGCAATTGCGATGCCGCGAGCATTCCATGCAAGCTATTGATAATTAAATACGTTATTGAGTTGCACTCTCCCGGAGACGGCAACCGTCAGAAAAGTTTTGCAGAGTTTAAGCTTCCCATCTGCAACAAATCGTCACCTTCGTACGATGGATTCGCTACGCGTTCCGATTCTGAGACGACCGGTTCGATGGAGTGAACAGGGGCCTAGCGGGGCACCGACCGCCCGGGCAAGCGCGGCTGTTTCCACGTGAGGCTCGATCCAAGACTGCCCGCCATGGCTGGCCACGTACATAGCCAGTTCCAGGCGGCTCCAGACGCCGAGCTTGTCGAAAATGCTGCGCAGATGGTTCTTGATCACCTGCTCCGTGGTACAGACGATTCTGCTGATTTCGCGATTGGTCATACCCTCCCAGACAAGGGTCGCGATCTGAATTTCTTTGGGCGTGAGTTGCTCGCGGGGGGTCATGACTGTGGGCCCTCCTGGCTGAAGATAGCGATGGCAAGTTTCACGCGCTTGCGGCCCTCGCGAATTCCGGCGCGCAGAAACAGCGTGCGCAGGTGCTGCTTCACGGTGCGCGGGCTGATGTTGAGCTGGCCCGCGATTTCTTTGTTGCTGCAACCCTGTACCAGAAGGTTGAGAACCTGCTGGTCGCGAGGGGTAACTTTGACCTGTTCAAGATCGATCATGATGGCTTGCCTCCTGTCCGATTGAAAATGACAAACGCCAATGTGGAAGCACGAGCTTCGCCGTTTGTTCACCGGGAAGACAGATCGAAGCTAAGTACCTTTGTGCGATTGCACTTGTGGGCGAAGGTCGCGCTTTTCAGGTGGCTTTCAGGTGGCCCGTGTTAGCCTGTGCCAGTTCCAAAATGGTCCAACCGGCTGAGGCAGAGAGATCAGCGCGGCCAGGATTTCGTTTTCAGCGATAACCTGAGTTGGGCTGTGGCAACAACGCGGCTGGCTTTGAAGCGCCCCGTTGCCGAAGGCAATCGGGTTTGGATTCAGAGAGTTCGGCCTTGGAGCTCGTGCTCTTGAGCAGGTGAGGTGACCGATGAGGACGCTGAAGAAGACCGCTGCAGCAAAGCAATATTACAAATCCCACATCGGACAGAGAGCGAGGACCTGCCTTTTCGTTTTGGGTCTGATCACGTCTGCATCGAGCAGTTTTGCACAGGCGGCATCGACCCCGCAGACAGCGCAGACACAAGGAGCACCCTTGACGATTACGTTGCAGGACGCGTTGCAGCGCGCCGGCACGAATGATCCTCAATACCGGTCCGCTATTACTGACTTGGGACTGGCGCGCGAGGACCGGGTGCAGGCCAGGGCGGGGCTGCTGCCGGAACGTCAACTACAACAACTCGTTCATTTACACGCAGGGAACGGGGGCGCGTCCCGCAGACTGCTTCACCTCGGTGTTGGGATGCCTGCCGTCCAGGTACATCGCTAATAACGCAGTGCACGAATACATCAGCCAAGCCGATGTACACCAGGCGCTCTCCCTGACGACATTGGCGGACTATCGGCGATCCTCCGCCGCATTAGCTGTGGCCAGGGCAAAGGCGGAAGTCGCCAAGCGGGGGTTGGTGGTGACCGTTACTCAGGCCTACTACGGGCTGGTGGTGTCGCAGCGCAAATACGCCAACGCGCAGCGCGCGGCGGCCGAGGCATCGCGGTTTCTCGATATCAGCCAAAAGCTGGAACATGGCGGTGAGGTGGCGCACGCCGACGTGATCAAAGCGCGGATTCAGGATCAGCAACAACAACGCGCTCTGCAGGAAGCTCAGATCGATATGGAGCGCAGCCGGCTTGATCTGGCCGTATTGCTCTTCCCCGATTTCAGGCAAGACTTTACCGTCGTCGACGACCTGCAGACGCCAGAGCCTCTGCCTACGTTTGCGGAGGTGGAAGCAGCCGGCAAGAAAAGCAATCCTGACCTGCGCGCGGCGCTGGCCGCTTACGAGGTCGCCGATCATGAGGTCACGGCAGCGTGGGGCGGGCTGTTGCCGGCATTGACCGTAGACTATTTTTACGGAATTGATTCCACCCAATTTGCCCTCCGCACGGATGGAATCCGCAATCTTGGCTACTCCGGGGTAGCCACGTTGCAGATTCCAATTTTCAGCTGGGGCGCCGATCGTAGCAAGCTCAAGCAGGCCAAGCTGCGCCGGGATCAGGCGCACGTGGAATTAAGCTTCGCGCAGCGGCAATTGCTCAGCCATTTGCGGGAGTTTTACAGCGAAGCCGAAACGGCGAGGTCAGAGATGGAATCTCTGGCCAGTTCGGCGGAGTTGGCGGCGGAGAGCCTGCGGCTGACCACCATGCGCTACCAGGCGGGTGAGTCCACCGTGCTGGAAGTGGTGGATGCGCAGAATACGTTGACTCTGGCGCGGGACGCATATGACGATGGTCAGTCGCGCTATCGCGTCGCGGTCGCAAACTTACAGACTCTGACAGGAGCCTTCTAGGCCCGAATGCAACGAACCCGAACGGCAGTCTGCAAAAACTGGAATCAAGCTAGACGCTGGAGGCGCCGTCAGCTGACGAGTGGGGCGTGCGCCCTCGTCGCTGGGTTGATGATTCTCACCAGCTGCTCGTCCGAGCAAGGCGACAAAGAACCCCTGGTCACGGTGCAGGTCGCCGCGGCGGAGAAGACGGACATTCAGCGCACGATCACGACGCAAGCGATTCTGTTTCCCAGACAGCAGGCGGCAATCGTTCCCAAGATCAGCGCTCCAGTGCAGAAATTCTTAGTGCAGCGTGGCAACGCGGTGCATGAAGGACAGCTTCTGGCAGTTCTGGAGAATCGCGACCTGGCGGCCGCGGCTCAGGATACGAAGGGCGCTTACGATCAGGCGCAGGCCAGTTACGAAACCACCACGGCGGCCAACCTGCCGGAAGAAATCCAGAAAGCGGAAGCCGATGCGCAGCAAGCGAAGCAGGCGCTCGACGCGGAGGAGAAAATCTTTGAGAGCCGCCAGCAACTCTTCGATCAGGGCGCTTTGCCGCGAAAAGAGCTGGATCAATCGCGTGTAGATATCACGCAGGCGCGCAATCAGTACGCGATCGCCAAGCACCATCTGGAGGCGCTGCTGGCGATCGGGAAGCCACAGGAGCTCAAATCCGCCGCCGGACAACTGGAGTCGGCCAAAGGAAAATACCTGGGAGCGGAAGCACAGCTCAGCTACTCGGAGATCCGCAGCCCCATCAGCGGGTTCATCACCGACCGCCCTCTCTATCCCGGCGAGATGGCCGCTGCCGGCACGCCCCTGCTCACCGTGATGGATCTTTCTTCCGTGATCGCCAAGGCGCACATTCCGCAGAGTGACGCTGCTGCATTGAAAATCGGCGACCAAGGAACCATGACCGTTCCTGGAAGGGACGCGCCGGTGAAGGGGAAAGTCACGATCATCAGTCCGGCGCTCGATCCCGGCAGCACTACCGTGGAAGTGTGGTTCGAAGCGAAGAATCCGAAACTTGCACTGAAGCCCGGGACCAGCGTCCAGCTTTCGTTGACTGCGCAAACCGTGAAGGACGCCTTGGTGGTTCCGGTCAGTTCCGTGCTCACCGCACCAGATGGATCGACGACGGTGATGCTTGCGGGCCCCGATGGACGCGCTCATCAGACGGCCGTCAAACTTGGCATCCGCAATGGCAACGACGTGCAAATCCTCGATGGCGTCACCGCGAACGACAAGGTCGTGTCGAACGGCGCCTACGGTTTGCCCGACAAGACCAAGATCAAGATCGAGGCGGCTGAAGCTCCCGCGGAAGGCGAAGCATCAAAGCCGGCGGCAACCACCTCAAAGGCCGGCCCGGAGACTTCGGATGATAAATAAATCTGGCGGAGCCGGGCTGTGAGCTCACGGGAAAGCGGGGTTTTGGGTCAATATTGGATCGCCCAGCATTCGCGGCCGATCATCTTCCTGATTCTTACGCTGGGGCTGCTGGGTGCATATCTCGCGTTCACGATCCCGGTTTCGGTTTTTCCCTCGACCAATTTTCCGCGCGTGCTGATTGCCGTCGACAACGGTGTCATGCCCATCGATCAGATGATGGTCACGGTGACGCGTCCGATCGAAGAAGCGGTCAACAGCGTACCGGGATTGCTGACGGTTCGCTCGATCACGAGCCGGGGATCGGCCGAGGTGGATCTCTATTTCCGCTGGGACGTCGACATGTTCCAGACGCTGCAGTATGTGAATGCGGCGATTTCGCGGGTGCAGCCTGAGCTTCCTCCGACGGCCCAGATCGAAGCGCACCGCCTGACCTTCGCGGCATTTCCGGTGATTGGCTACAGCCTGACGTCGGATACGACGCCCCAAACGCAGCTTTGGGAGATGGCAACGTATGAGATCAAGCCTCGCCTGAACCGTCTGGAGGGGGTTTCGACGGTGATCGTGCAAGGCGGGCAGGAGCCGGAATTCCAGATCATGCCGGACCCGGCGAAACTGCTGACCTCAGGCATCACGGTTTCCGACATTCTGGACACGGTTCGCCGCACCAACCTGATCGATTCACCGGGATTGCTGGAGCGCAACCACCAACTGTATCTGGGGCTGGTGAACGGGCAAGTTCGCACGCCCGAGCAGATCGCGAACTCGGTCATCAAGAACACATCGGCGGGAATTCCGGTGCGAATTGGAGACGTCGCGACTGTCACTCGCAGCGTAAAGCCGGTCTATACGGTCGTTACCGCAAATGGAAAGCCTGCAGTTCTGTTGAACATCAAGCGTCAGCCGGATGGAAATACGGTGCAGGTCGCGGATGAAGTGCACAACGAGATCGAAAGTATCCGCAAGACGCTGCCGCCAGGAATTGAAATTCAGCCTTTCTACGATCAGTCGATCATCGTCAGCGAATCGATCAAGAGCGTGCGCGACGCCATCCTGCTGGGGCTCATTCTGGCTTCGGTGATTCTGGTTGTCTTCCTGAGCGACTGGGGAACGTCGCTGGTAGCCGGACTGGTCATTCCCGTGACGGTGCTGGTGACGTTTATCGCGCTGAAGCTGATGGGCGAAACCTTCGATCTCATGACCCTCGGTGGCCTGGCTGCAGCGGTGGGACTGGTGATTGACGACGCGATCGTAGTAGTCGAAAACATTGTCCTGCACCGCGATCTCGGGCAGACGCGGCTGGAGGCGATCCGCAGCGCCCTGAAAGAAATCAGCGTTCCGCTGATCGGATCGACGATTACACCGGTTGTGGTCTTCATTCCGCTAATCGTAATTACGGGCGTGACCGGGGTCTTTTTCCGCGCCCTGGCCGTGACGATGACGGTCTCCCTGTTGACATCGCTGGCGCTGGCCGTAACCTGGACTCCGACCTTGAGCCAGTACTTCATCAAAGGGAGGCGAGACAAGAAAGCGCCAGGTTCGGAACCTGAAACGGCGCCCCCGAGCTCCACCGGAGAACCGGGTGCTGGAGAGGAACCCGATGCGGCCAAACTGTTAGCCGCCGAAGAAAAGCACCTGAGCGGCTTTTTCCTGCGCATCGTGAATTTTCACGAACGCTGGCTACGGCGCGCGCTGGAACGGCCGTGGTTTCTGGTCGCCTTCAGTGCTTTGCTCATCGTGGCTTCGTATGTGTGTTACACATTTTCGGGCTCCGATCTTCTCCCCGAGATGGACGAGGGCGGCTTCGTTCTGGACTACATCATGCCCGCGGGCAGTTCACTGGCGGAGACGAACCGGGTGATCGGGCACGTCGAACAAATGCTGCGCGAGGTTCCGGAAGTGGAAAGCACTTCGCGCCGCACTGGGATGCAGCTTGGACTAGCTGCAGTCACCGAGGCGAATTCCGGCGACATCCTGGTTAAATTGAAAGCCAAACGCAGCCGCGACATCGAAGAGATCATTGCCGACGTGCGCGCCGACGTGAAACAGCAGGAACCCGCGCTGGATATCGAGTTCACGCAGGTTCTGCAGGACATGATTGGCGATCTGACCTCGGCTCCGGAACCGATTCAGATCAAGCTGTTTTCTCAGGATCCCAAGCAGCTTGAGGAGTGGGCTCCGAAGGTGGCGGATGCCATTGGAAAGATTCACGGCGTAGTGGACATTCTGAATGGAATCGACAATACCATCAGCGGGCCGGCCATCACGTTCCAGGTCGATCCGAGCGTGGCCGCAAGGGCCGGATTTACCGCCGAAGAAGTGGCGCTCGATGCGTCCGCCATCCTTGAGGGTGAACCCTCACCCACGCCGGTCGTGACGAACGATCGCGCTTACACGGTGCGGGTGCGTTTTCCGGCGGCGAACCGGGCATCGCTGGAGGCCATGCGCGACACCCTGCTGGTGAGCAGCACCGGGCATACAGCCACTCTGGGTGCGCTCGCCAGTGTGATCGACAATCCCGGGCAAACCGAGATCCGTCGCGAAAACCTGCAGCGCGACGTAGCTGTGACCGCGCGCCTGGAAGGCCGGAGCCTGGGCAGCGGCATGGCCGATGTGCAGAAGACCATTGCCGGCATGCATATCCCGTCGAGCATCCGCGTGGAATACGGCGGCACGTATGAGGAACAACAGCGCTCGTTCCATGACCTGGTAATGGTGCTGATCCTGGCGATTCTGCTGCTGTTTATCGTCCTGCTGTTCGAATTTGGAGCATTCGCCGCGCCGATTGCGATTCTCTCCTCGGCGTTGCTCTCGACCTCCGGGGTTTTCATTGCCCTGCTGGTCACGCAGACCACGTTCAACATCTCCTCATTCATGGGAATGATTATGGTGATTGGCATTGTGGCCAAGAATGGCATCCTGCTGCTGGATGCGGATCAGAAAATGCGCCGCTTGGGGAAGTCGGCGGAGGATGCGATGCTGCAGGCTGCCCGCCGGCGCTTGCGCCCTATCGTCATGACAGCTCTGGCGACGATCGCGGGAATGCTGCCGCTGGCATTCGCGATTGGGGCGGGCTCGCAGATGCTGCAACCGCTGGCGATCGCAGTAATCGGCGGCGTTCTCGTCTCGATGGTTCTTTCGCTCGTGATCACCCCCGCCGTGCACTATTATCTGAGCGGCAAACACGGCGAAGGAAACGCCACGCTGGCTCCGGCGGCTAAGTAGATAAATACGGATTACCCTTCAGCCCAACCGATTACTCAAATCTGATTACCAAAGCGCCCCCTTACTGTCCTTTTTTTTGAGCGAACTCTGGCCAGAACCCCTCGCAAGTAGGCGCTTTCAGCGCTACACTAGGGGCACGATACAGGGTTTCCGTGCTCCAGGAGACTCGGGATCTGTCGCATCCCCCACGCGAAGCTCAATCTTCAATCATGGACTGATATTGATGCTGGGCGTGGCAATTGCAATTTAGGATAGGCGCATTCGGGATGTGGATCGTGGAATGCGCGACCAGAAAGCGACTGCGGAAAAACGGAATCGTGTCGGAAGAAAAGAAGAAAAAGGATTTCGACGAGCAGACACTCGCCAGGGTGCTGGAAGCCGCCTACGTGCTGCAAGAGCATCAGCATGAATTGGAGGAGTTGAAGTCAAGTCTCGACTTGAGGCGGACGGCCGCGCCTTCGCGTCCGGGGTGGCGGCGAGACGCCGCCACGACAGCCGGCGAGGACGCCGGCGCTACGAATGCTGAAAGCGCGACTGTCTCGCTGACTCCATCTCCCACGGCCCCTTCGACTACCTCTCTGCCTGCCCCCTCGATTGCCTCTCCGATCGCTTCTCCATCCCCGGCGACAAGGTTGCCTGTTCCCGCTCCCGAGGCCGCTGCTCCGAAGGACTACGGCTCGATTCTGGCGCAGGTCATGGAGACGCAGAATCAGGTTGAAGTTCGCCATCTGGACCTCGACGCTGCGATGTCGCTGATCGCCGAACAGGTGATTGAGATTTGCGGAGCAGGAGGCGCCGCGATTGGGATCGTGAGCCGCCATACGGTGCGCTATCGCTCTGTGGCCGGAATCCGGACACTCCCTTCGCGAAGTGAGGTTTCCGTGGACGAGGCGCTGTGCGCTCCTTGCCTGCAAAACGGCGAGATATGGCGGTGCGCGGATACGAATTCAGAGAACCTGATGCAGCGCGAAGAATGCCGGCGCCGCGGCATCGGCTCTCTGATTGCTGCGCCACTCTTTCACGAAGGCAAGAGTGTTGGCGCATTGGAATTGCTCTTCTCTGATCCGGGCGCGTTCACCGAACAGGATGTTCAAACCTGCCAATTGATGGCCGGAATCATCACGGAGGCGCTATCCCGCGAGCCGGAACTTTCGTGGAAGGATGCTCCGGCTGCGAACCCCGCGCCGATAGCGGAGACAGCCCCAGCGGAGGAAGCGGCGCGAGAGAAGTCTGCCCCGGAAGCGACAGAATCGTACAAGTGCTACAGGTGCGGGCACATGCTGCTGGCCGGCGAACAGTTCTGTGGCGAATGCGGCACGCCGCGTAGCGGAGACTACGAACCGGTCGGCATACAGAGCAAAGTGGCCTCGTTGTGGCACATGCAGGAAACTAGAAAGACAGAGCCCTCTACGAACGTGCAACTGGACGAGCTTTCGGCTGAACCGGGGCATCCAGATGGAGCACAAGTGCAGCTGGGAATGTCGATTCTGAATGCGCCTGATCGATCGAAGCGAAATATCGTTCCGCACTTTGGTTCGCACGATGCCGAGACGAGTGATGGGATGGAATCGCAGGAGGCAGCGGCGTCCATCGATTCACCGGGCGCGAAACCAGCCTCGGAAATGCATGCTCCCGCTCCTCGCACCAACAAAGCACTGGAAGATCTTATTTCGCCCCCGCCGCCCGTTCGCGCCGACTGGAGCTCCGCTACATCGGCTCGCGATTTTCTGGAACAAGTGGCGGATGTAAATCAGCATGTTCTGCTGCGGTTCTGGAATGAGCGGCGGGGAGACATTTACCTCGCGATCGCCGTGATCCTGATCGCTTGCGTAATTCGTTGGGGGATGTGGCCGAACCATCCGGTGAGCGCCAAGCCTTCGGCGGTGCCGACAGCAGGCGCGCCGCACAAGACAACAGAACCCGATCTGCCGATATTCGAGCGCATGCTCATTGCACTGGGCCTGGCGGATGCCCCCGAACCTCCCGCCGACAGAGGCAATCCCTCGACTCAAGTCTGGGTTGATCTTCACACTGCGCTTTACTATTGCCCCGGGGCCGATCTCTACGGCAGAACCGCGACCGGAAAGTACACCACGCAGCGCGAGGCACAACTGGACCAGTTCCAACCGGCCTACCGCAAAACCTGTAACTGACACGGGGGTTGGGCAGCCCTTTCGCTCTGATTCCACGAGCTTTAGGATTGACAACCTTGCAGCTCCGGAGTGCAATCATAGTTACCAGTCGGCCGTAGTCCGAAAAGTCGAGTAGTCCACAAACGGAGATCTTGCTTGGGTCAAAATGACCGTTCTTCAGGTTCGCGAACGTTACCGCTAGCCGAGTTGAATCCACTGTCGAATCCGCTGCTAGCGGAGAATATGGGCCGCTGGGCAGAGGTTTATTTCACCAGCCCTCCCGAAAGACGGGAACAGGCGGTTGTAGAACTGCTGCGGGAATTGGAGGCGGAAAGATCCCGGCAGGACGAAGAGTCGAACCGCGCTTCGGATTCGAGGTTGCCTCGGACTCCGGTCCAGGCTGCGGCGCATACCCGCTGCGTCGCCTGCGGTCGCGAAAACCCTGAGTCGAACAAATATTGCGGGCTTTGCGGCGCGGGGCTGGGAGAGGCGAGCGCGTATTCAATCTTCGGGGACAATGAGTCGCGCACGGCATTTCGTGAACAGGAGTACCCGCCTCACACCAGCGTAGAGCAGCGTTCCGCAGAAGACGAGCAGATCGAGACCTCTCCGCAAGAGCGACACGAAGCGCAGTACGAAACGCAGTACTACGAAGAGAGTCGCAACCAATCCTATCCAGTACCGCGAGAGTTCGGACGTTCCTCCTATGGAAATGGATTATCCCTGTTCCAAACGCCCGAGGAGACTGGTTCAGACGAGAGTATGGACTGGGCGTATGAGCCGGAACCTTCCTCACCTTACCGCTACTACATTGGAGCTGTGCTGGCGGTGATCATCCTGGTGCTTGGATACATGGCATGGCACGGCACGCAAGCTTCACAGAATTCGCACGAAGTGTCGGCGCCTCCTCCAGCCGCTGGCAGCGATACGGCTCCGGCGGCAACTGCTACACCTTCTCCATCTACGTCGGCTGCGAATACTGCGGCCGAGCAGCCACCGCAGCCACCCGCGCCGGATGCATCAGCGCCTACATCTCCGACTGCGAACGTGCCGAAGAATCCGCCGGAAACAAAATCAGCTCAAACCCAGGTTGTGGAAAGCACACCGGCTGCGCTGGTTCCTTCCCCAGCTCCCGTTGCACAACAAACGCAACCGTCCGCGGGAAATGGCGGTGAAGAACTTGCCATCGCAGAGCGCTATCTCAACGGCGCTGCAGGCCAGAGGCGCGATAACGCGGAAGCGGCGAAATGGCTTTGGAGATCCGTCGCGAAACACAATGCGCAAGCAACGATGCTTCTGTCAGATCTGTATCTGAAGGGGGAAGGCGTTTCCAAGAATTGCGATCAGGCGCGCGTGCTCCTGGATTCGGCTGCCCGCAAGGGTATAGCCGGAGCCGGAGAACGGCTGCGCAACCTGCCCGCCTTCGGCTGCCAATAGGTTTCAGCTGGAACTTCAGGAAGAACGGTTCGGGCTCCAGGCTAGCGTTGCATCGCACCGGCGGAATACCTGCATGCGTGCTCCGCTTGCCTGGACCACAAATCTATTACATGAGGAGTGCAGAAGGACTCCGGCGGGATTCGTACCACAGCGCCAACTCCACGCGGTTCCAGAGGCCAAGTTTGTCATAAATTACACGTAGATAATTCTTCACCACGTGCTCGGTCGTCCCGATAGCCTGAGCCACCTCGCGGTTCTTCAAGCCTTCGGCAACGAGTTGGATGACTCGGTGTTCCCGTTCACTGGGGATACGGGTGCCATAGCGTTCATTTGCAGACATGATTGCCTCCGGTACAACAGGGTCGCGAGTTTGACTCGCTTAATGCCTCCGGTGATTCCGAAACGGAGGAACAACCGGTTAAAATGAGCTTTTACGGTTCGCCGCGCCATTTTGAGTTGACTGGCAATCTCCGCATTGTCACAACCTTGCAAAAGCAGTTCAACAATTTGCTGCTCGCGGGGACCGAGCCGAACAGTCTGCTCCTTCATTCCTTCCTCCCTCTTTAACTGGATTTTGATAATTGCCTTCGCCCGGTAATTCGCGGCTGTAAGCTTTTCAAATCTCATAGCATCCACGTTGCCAACTCTACGAGCGGGACGGTAAAAAAACCCGGAAGATTATTTTGCACAGGCACTTGCGGACGATTCCCGTTTCTCCGCAATTCGGTAAATAGCGATCACAAAATCATCGATGTCGACATTTCAACCGCGCAGCGTTGATTTGGCCGCCAAAACACACGCGAATGGACACACGCCTTTGAGTGGGAGAAAGCAGAGTGAGCTTCGTGGATGGAAGATCACGACTACGGGACGCTGTCAAAATGGGACGACGACCCTTCTTTTGCCGGCCGGAGGAACTTGGCGCAAGGTTTCGTAATCGGAAATTCAGGTGAACACCTTAGTCGAAAGTTCCTACCAATACCGATCTTTCCGGCACAAATTACACGATTCACACCAGGTCTGCAGCCCATTAGTGATTCCATGTTTGGATTTCCACAGCGGAAGGTGGGGAGGCACTTACAAATTATATTTCTTCATCAAATGTCGAAACGACCGATAGGAAATGCCCAGCAGATCGGCGGCTTTGGTCTGCACGCCTCCGCTCTGATTGAGAGCATTCTGCAGCAGAGATCGTTCGATTCCAGCGACGTAGGTTTCCATGCCGGTGCCTTGCGGAAGGGTAGCTTCGCCCATTTCCGGTAACGCGGCCCCATCGGCCGAAGCTGCGGCAGCGCGGGCTTTCGGCCGTTCCGCCGGCAGCTCGACATGAAGCTGGTCCGACATTTCCAGCGCGACCGCACGTTCCACAGTATTTTCCAGTTGCCGGACATTCCCTGGCCACTCATAGCCGCAAAGCGAGTCGAGGGATGGAGCATGCACGCGCAGGATGCTGCGCCCGGCCGCACTGGCGTATTTCTTGAGGAAATGATTCGCTAGCAGAGGAATGTCCTCGCGGCGCTCGCGCAACGGAGGCACGCGGATCGGAATAACATTCAGGCGATAGTACAAGTCTTCGCGAAAAGTATTTCCCGCCACCGCTTTATCCAGATCGCGATTGGTGGCGGCGATGACGCGGACATCGATGGAAATCTCGCTGGTGCTGCCCACCGGACGCACCGTGCGTTCCTGCAGGACGCGCAGCAGTTTGACCTGCATGGCGAGGGTCATTTCGCTGATCTCGTCGAGAAAGATCGTGCCGCCGTCGGCTACTTCGAACAGGCCGCGCTTGTTCTGGGTGGCGCCGGTAAAGGCGCCCTTCAGGTATCCAAAGAGTTCGCTCTCGAGCAGGGTTTCAGGAAACGCGCCGCAGTTGACGGAAACGAAAGCATCGGTAGCGCGCGGCGAGCATACGTGCACCGCGCGAGCCACCAGTTCTTTTCCTGTACCACTTTCACCGTGAATTAAAACCGTGCTGGCCGTAGACGCTACGGTTCGGACGGTCTGCTTGAGCTTCTCCATGGCCGGGCTGGAGCCAATGATGTTGTCCAGGGAATTTCGGGTGGCGGCATCCCGGCGAAACGCGAAATTCTGCTTGCTGAGCGCCAGCTTTTCGAGAACGCGATTGATCGCCAGCTTGATTTCGTCGACCAGCCCAGGACTCTTGCGGATATAGTCGGATGCGCCGCCCGCCTTCACGGCTTCCACGGCGGCTTCGTAATCGTCGACCGCCGTGATCAGAATAACGGCGGAATCCGGCGAAACGCGGTGAGCATGGCGCAGCACTTCGATGCCGTCGATGTTCGGCATCTTGATATCGGTGATGATGACGTCGTACAGCGCGCCATCGATTTTGCTTTTCGCGCTCTGGCCTGCCTGAACCGTCTCGATCCGGTGGCCTTCGCGGCGCAGCGAAATATCGAGCATTTCGCAAATGGAGCGTTCGTCGTCGCAGACCAGGATGTTAGCCACGCCCACCTCCTCCGGCTGCGGCGGCGGCAGGGTGCGCCGGCACGAGAACGCGGGGACTCTCGGTCACATTTTCATCCGGAAAGACCGGCCTTCCGGAATCGAGGCAGTTCATCCTCAAGACGAAGGTCGTTCCCTGGCCGGCCTTGGATCGCGCAAATACTTTGCCTTCGTGCGCCTGCACGATCTGATAGACAATCGCCAGACCGAGACCGGTGCCGCCTTCAAAGTTCGACTGAAACGGCTCAAAGATCTTTTCGGTCTGCTGCGGCGTCATGCCTGCGCCAGTATCGCTGAAACTGACTTGCCACTCGTCGCGCGATACTTCGATGCCAACCGTCAGCGTTCCCCCGTTCTTCATGGCGCGCACGGCATTCTCCGAGAGGTTCCAGAACACCTGCTTGAGCTTGTCGCCATCCGCCAGGGTCCACGCTTCGCGGATGGGGAACGAGCGTTCGATCTTGATCCCGGTTTTTTCCGCCGTCATGCGATGATCCATCAGCGTTAACGTATCTTCGATCAGCGGAATCAGATCGACCTTGGCAAAGTGATATTGCTTCGTGCGCGAGTAGGCGAGGAAATCGGTGATGATGCTGTTCAGGCGCTGGGACTCGCGAGTCACGATATCCAGCAGCCGCCGGTGATCTTCGTTCATCTCCGGAACCCCGGAGAGCATGCTGACCGAGCCGGCGATCGAGGTCAGGGGATTGCGGATTTCGTGGGCAATCGCCGCGGCCAGGCGGCCGACTGCCGCCAGACGGTCCTGCATGCGGACTTCACGCTCCAGCCGCCGAATCTCGGTGAGATCGTCGAGCACGTAGACATAGCCCTGGTTCCCGCGCCCGGGGACAGTAAGGCCCGCCACGCGGACCCGAAGCGTTTTGCGGAATCGCGCGGGCGCATCGAAGCGGACTTCGCCGTGCGCCTGGGGCGATTCCACCGTGGGCAACGCATCCAGAAAAAGTTGATGAACCGGGGCACCCAGCAGATCGGCGGCAGAGCGCTCTAGCAGCCGTTGTGCAGCGGCATTCACCAGAGTGATCCGGCCGTCGAGACCAGTGGTGATCAGGCCGCTGCTGATGGAATGAATGATGTGCTCATGCAGTACCTGCAGGCTTTCCAGCGCTCCGCTCGTGTCCTTGAGCTGCACTCCCACCTGACGCAGTTTCGTGGTGAGCAGCCCAGCCAGATAGGCAATCGCGAAAAACGCGAAAAGATTGACGAAAATGATGGCCTGCAGCGTCTTCAGCCGGGGATGCGTCGCGCAATACGAAGGCACGACCCCGTAGTAATTCAGTTCCAGCACCGTGCCATAGAGAATGAAGGCCAGAGCGGCCACCAGATGCGCCCACACGCGTGGCAGAAGCACGCTGGCGACGATGATGACCAGCGGGTAGAGAAAATTGAGGGAGCTGTCCCACCCTCCGGTCTCGTGTACGACCAGGCTTACCAGAAATAAATCGGTAAGAACCTGCAGCGTTGCCTGCTGGCGGTGCTCGCGCCACAAGGAAAGCAGCAGCACGTAGAAAAACGAAAGGCTGTACCAGAACAGGATGGTGCTGATGAACAGGCGCAAAGGCAGGCGCGCGGGACTGAACTGCATGACCGCCAGCTCAATGGCCAGCAGCAGCGTCAGGATAAAAATGCGAACCCGAACCAGCCATGTGAGCCAATTGCGTTCATCGAACGTGGAGAGCATCGGGTTCCTGGAGGAAACGTCAACGTTTCAAAGGTTTCATAGTTGCAAGGTTTCAAAGCTTCGCGGATTGCTACTCGAAACTCTGAAACCTTGCCACCTTGAAACCTGAACTTATCCAGCCAGCTTGGCGATCATGGAGAACAGCGGCATGTACAGCGAAATCACGATTCCGCCCACCGAAATGCCGAGGATTCCGATGATAATCGGCTCCAACATGGCCAGCATATCTTTGGTCGCTGCATCCACTTCTTCCTCGTAGAAGTCGGCGATCTTCTGCAACATCGAATCCATCGCGCCGGTGGCTTCGCCGACCCCAATCATCTGCGTCACCATGTTGGGGAAGACGCCGCATTCGCGCAGCGGATCGACAATGGTCCGGCCTTCTTCAATCGCCTTGCGCACTTTCATCAGGGCCTCTTCTAGCACGGCATTGCCCGAGGTTCGGGCAGTGATGCTCAAGCCTTCCAGAATCGGAACGCCTGAGGTGATCAGCGTGCCCAGGGTGCGGGTGAAGCGGCCGACCGCGATCTTGCGCAGCAGGGTCCCCATCACCGGGATGTTGAGCAGCATCTTGTCGAAGTAATAGCGTCCGCGCGGATGCTTGCGAATCTGCTTGATGCCGAAAAACAGGGCAGCCCCGACAACCAGAACCACCCACCAAAACGCTTGCACGGCCGCGCTCAGCCCCATGACGATGCGCGTGGGCAGAGGCAGGTCGACTCCCAGTCCGGCAAACAGGTTGGCGAAAATGGGCACCACCCATTTGAGCAAGGCGCCGACAATCAAGGCGGCCATGCTCACCACCGCGACCGGATAGATCAGCGCGGACTTCACCGCCGCCTTCAGGCGCACGGCCTTTTCCACGTAGGTCGCCAGGCGCTGCAAGATGATGTCGAGAATACCGCCGGTTTCGCCGGCCTCGATCATGTTGGTGGTGAGGTCGTCGAAGATGGTGGGGTACTGACGCATGGCATTGGCCAGCGTGGAGCCGCCTTCCACGGTGGTACGCACGCCCGTTAAGGTCTTCTGGAAAGCCGGGTTTTCCTGGTTCGCAGCCAGAATCTCCAGACACTGTACCAGCGGCAGGCCGGCATCAATCATGACCGAGAACTGGCGGAAGAAGATGGCAATTTCCTTGGTCCCGACCTTAGTGGAACCAAAGGTGGGCAGCGAAAATTCTTTGCCCTTTTCGCGAATGGCGCCCGGCGTGATGCGCTCGCGCCGCAGGCTCTGCGCCAGCGATTGCTTGTTGGCCGCTATCCGTTCTCCGGAAACCTTCTGTCCCGACGCGTCTTTTCCCGAAAATGTAAAGACTGGCATGGTTTAGCTTCTCCTGATTCTCGATGCTGCTGTGGGAACGTTGAACTGATTCAAAAGTTTTGCTCCAACCGCGCTAGTGCTTGGAGGGCGCGGCTCCCCGGGCCAGAGTTGTTCCCGCCGTAGTCGGCCGGGTCAACAGGCTGGCCCCCCGGTTGATCATCTCGGTCAATTCGTCGACGTTGCTGGAGCGCGCCATGGCGGTCTCCATAGAAATCAGCTTCTGGAAATAGGCGGTCGCCAGCGACTGGTTGAAGGTCTGCATTCCGAACTTTTCCTGTCCCGACTGCATCGACGAATAGATCTGGTGAATTTTGTCTTCGCGGATCAGGTTGCGCACGGCGGCATTGGGCACCAGGATTTCCATGATCATGGCCCGGCCTTTGCCGTCAATCTTGGGAACCAGGCTTTGACACATGATGCCTTCCAGCACCAGCGACAGCTGGGCGCGAATCTGCGGCTGCTGGTGCGCCGGAAAGACGTCGATGATGCGGTTGATCGTCGACGTCGCCGAGTTGGTATGCAAGGTACCGAAGGTCAGGTGGCCGGTTTCCGCGATACGCAAGGCCGACTCGATGGTTTCCAGGTCGCGCATTTCGCCGATCAGCACGACGTCGGGGTCTTCCCGAAGGGCGGCGCGCAAGGCGTCGCTGAAACTCTTGGTGTCGGCGTGCAGTTCGCGCTGGTTGACCACGCAGTTTTTGTTCATGTGCACGAACTCGATCGGGTCTTCGATGGTGAGGATGTGGTCGTGGCGCTCGCTGTTGATCTTGTCGATCATGGCGGCGAGCGTGGTGGACTTGCCCGATCCGGTCGGTCCCGTGACCAGCACGAGTCCGCGAGGCTTGTCGCAGAGCTTGCTGACGACCGGAGCCAGGCCGAGCTGGTTGAACGATTTGATCTCGAATGGAATGACGCGGAACACGGCGGCCGTGGCGCCGCGCTGGTTAAAAACGTTGGCGCGGAAGCGGGCCAAACCCTTCAAGCCGAACGAAAAGTCCAGTTCGAGGCTCTCTTCAAAGCGATGCTTCTGGGAGTCCGTCATCACGCTGTAAGCCAGCTGCTTGGTCTCGGCAGGCGTCATCTGCGGAAGATCGAGGGGGACCAAATGGCCATGCACGCGAATTTGCGGCGGCGAGTTGGTGGTGATGTGCAAATCGCTGCCATTCATCTCCAGCATTCTCTTGAGCAGATCGCTTAACGACAGACCCATAAGAAATTCCTTCCCTTTCGTCGACTAAGCCAACTAGTGAATCGTTTCGCGCGCGACTTCTTCCAGCGTGGTCATACCCGCGGCCACCTTGATCAAACCGCTGCGCCGCAACGTGATCATGCCGCGCTCGATGGCTTTCTTTTTCAATTCGACCGCGGAGGCGCCGACCAGAACCAGTTCCCGAATCTCATCGTCAACCTCCATGACCTCGTACAAGCCGCAGCGGCCCTTGTATCCGGTGCTGTTGCAGACCGTGCAGCCTTTTCCCTTCTGGATTTTGATGGTCTTCGATTCTTCAGGAGTAAAGCCGGCATCGATCAAGGTCTGCGGAGGCACGTCAATGGGCTCAATGCAGTCTTTGCAGATACGTCGCACCAGGCGCTGGGCGCAGATCAAATGCACCGAACGTCGCCACCAGGAACGGCTCGATGCCCATGTTCATCAGTCGTGTAATGGTTTCGGGAGCGCCGTTGGTGTGCAGCGTTGAGAGCACAAGGTGGCCGGTCAGCGCGGCCTTGATGGCAATTTCCGCGGTTTCAAAGTCCCGAATTTCGCCGACCAGAATGATGTTGGGGTCTTGCCGCAAGAACGATCGCAGGGCAGCCGCGAAGTTCAATCCGATCTGCTCTTTCATCTGCACCTGGTTGACGCCTTGCAGCTGAAATTCGACCGGGTCTTCGGCGGTCATGATGTTGGTGTCCGGCTGGTTCAAGCGGGAAATCGATGAATAGAGAGTGTTGGTTTTACCCGATCCGGTCGGCCCCGTGACCAGCACCATGCCGTAGGGTTTCAAGATGGCCTTTTCGAACTTCACCAGCGACTCGGCTTCGAAACCGAGCTTGGTCATATCGAGGCGCAGGTTTTCTTTGTCGAGCAAGCGGAGCACGATCTTCTCGCCCCACAGGGTGGGCAGCGTGCTGACGCGGAAATCGAGCTGCTTTTTGCGCCCGGCAATATTCATCTTCAGCATGATGCGGCCGTCTTGCGGCAGCCGCTTCTCGCTGATGTCGAGCTTCGCCATGATCTTCAGACGGGAGGTGATTGCGTCTTTCAACTTCAACGGCGGAGTCATGATCGACTGCAGCACGCCGTCAATACGGAAACGGACGCGGAATTCTTTTTCGTAAGGCTCGATGTGAATGTCGCTGGCACCCCGCTTTACGGCGTCACCTAGTACAACGTTGACCAGCTTGACGACTGGGGCCTCGTCGGCGGCTTTTTCCAGTTCCGACAAAGCCAGTTCCTGCTCGCTCTGTTCATTCAGTTCAACGTCGCTCTCGTTCATCTCCGACATCGACTGCATCACGGCTTCGAGATCTTCTTCTTTGCCCGCGCTGTAGGCTTTCTCAATGCCCGCCAGGATCGAGCTTTCCGAAGCGACGACCGGCTCAATATTGAATCCGGTCATGAACTTGATGTCGTCCATGGCGAACACGTTCGTCGGATCGACCATGGCGATGGTGAGCGATGCGCCCACGCGGCTGAGAGGAAGAATCTGGTAACGCTTGGCGGTTTCGAACGGAATCAGCTTGACGACGGCAGGATCAATTTCGAAATAGGAGAGGTTGATGGCCGGTACGCCATACTGGCGGGAAAGAAAATTCGTGACGTCCTCATCCGTGAGGAAGCCGAGCTTCACCAGGGCCGAGCCCAGGCGACAGCTCTGTTCTTTCTGAACCTTATTCGCTTGTTCCAACTGCTCTGGGGTAATGATCTTCTCTTTGACGAGAAGGTCACCCAGCCGTTGAGACATACGCAGATCTCCTAGCCACGTAGATGGAACGATGCCTCACACTTACGCAAGGCATGGCGCGAGGGGCTGCCCATCGTTTGGGAGAGAAACGCAGCCCATTCGCGTTGACATAAATTGTCAAGGCAAGCGGATTACTGCGCCAGTAACTTTGGTACTTGCACCTGACGACGCGCCGCGGTTTGAGCGCATTAAATCGCTGCCGTCAATGAGAAATGCCCATTTTTAGCCTTTTTTAGCCCTATGTCGACTGCTCCGGTACATGCACTTCAGTAAGCCGGACTGGGGCACGATGCCTCATTCAGCGGCCATTGATGCGCTCGATTACACTCAATCTTAGGAATTTTTCACGTGGCTCCCGAACTCGCAGAACACGCGATCCGGAATTATTACGCTGTGCTCTACCGCGCATGGGGCGCGCAGCACTGGTGGCCGGCGGAAACACGGTTCGAAGTGATTGCCGGCGCCTATCTCACGCAGAACACCGCGTGGGTGAATGTGGAACGCGCTCTTCTGAATCTGCGCCGCGCCGAAGTCTTGAGCATGGAAGGAATACGGAAGACCAGGCTGGCGCGCCTGGAGCGGTTGATTCGACCTTCCGGATATTTCCGCCAAAAAGCGAAGCGCCTCAAGACCTTCGTCGCATTTGTGGACAAGCAATACGAAGGCTCACTCGACCGGATGTTTTCTCAACCCACAGACAGTCTGCGCGAGCAATTGCTGAACCTGAATGGTGTTGGGCCGGAGACCGCGGATTCGATTCTTTTGTATGCCGGCAATCATCCGGTTTTTGTCGCGGACGCGTACACGCGGCGCATTCTCGATCGCCACGAGATTTTGCCGAAGAAGACCGACTACGAAGAAATCCGGCGACTGTTTCAAGAATCTCTATTGCCGGTTGCTGCGGAGTTGGAACACGCGCCTACAAACGCAACTCCTGGTCTTGAATCCGGTTTGCGCGGAGCCGCTCATTCTCCTTCCCCCATGAGCACCGCGCACCGCACGGCCTTGGTGCAGGTCTATAACGAGATGCACGGGCTTCTCGTTGGAGTCGGCAAACATTTTTGTGGAAAATCACAGCCCCAATGTGACGAGTGCCCTTTACAACAGTTCCTCCCAGCGCGTAAGTGATACTCATGACTCGATTGCCGCCGGTTCAGCGTTGCGCCATTCTGCTGCTGCCTTTCTTCTTTGTGGCCGCGTCCGCTCCCCCGATCACCTTGCGGCAAGCTGGCGATCAAGCGGGAATCCTGGTGGGCGCTGCCGTGCGTCCTTCTCTATTTTCCGAAGCCGCGTATTCGGAGACTCTCGCTCGCGAATTCAACATGGTCGAACCCGAGGATGCCATGAAGTGGTGGGTCGTACGGCGAAATAAGGGCTCGTTTGATTTCGGGGAAGGCGATGCCGTGGTCCGCTTCGCGCTGGCGCACGGCATAAAAGTGCGCGGGCATTGCCTGGTTTGGGATCACGCCAATCCGGAGTGGCTCGCGCAAGGTCACTTCACCCCGGCGCAGATGTCCAAGTTATTACAGGAACACATTTCCGCGGTGATGAAGCACTATGCGGGCCAGGTCTTCGCGTGGGATGTGGTCAACGAGGCGATGGACGAGAACGGGCGGTTCAAGGACTCGCCGTGGTACAACCAGCCGGGAATCGGATTTTCGGGAAAAGGCTCAGCCTACGTGGAACAGGCCTTTCGCTGGGCTCACGAGGCCGATCCGCATGCTCTGCTTTTCTACAACGAGGCCGAGGGCGAGGGGATGAATCGCAAGTCGGATGCGATCTATGCCATGGTCAAAGATTTCAAGGAGTGCGGAGTTCCCATCGACGGCGTGGGGCTGCAACTCCATATTTCGCAGCTCGATTTTGACACCGCTGCCGTGCGTGCGAATATTGCCCGCCTCACCGCGCTGGGCCTGCAAGTTCACATTACTGAACTTGACGTTTCCTTGCCGGTCGATTCCGCCGGCAATGCATCGATGGGAGATTTGCAGCGGCAGGCTGACGTTTATGGGGGTGTGGTGGGGGCGTGCTTGCAAAATCCAGGGTGCACCGCGATTCAGACCTGGGGATTCACTGACAAGTATTCCTGGATCGGCTCGCATTCGCACGGTTCGCGTGGCGCGGCCCTGCCCTTTGATCGGAACTACAGAATCAAGCCGGCCTATCAAGCCATATTCCAGCGGCTCGCCGCGAAGGCGACTCCCACGAACTGACCCGGCTCCTTCGACCCGTCCTAGTTGCTCGCCGGGTTCGGCAGCGCATCTCGCGCCGGTGAGATGCATCTATAATGCAAAGCATCTCCGAAGCGCAAAGGCCGGCGTAAGAGCAGCGGTTCGGATTTGAACAGCCGTGGCGCAACCTGAACCAATCCGCACAGAGAAGACCTCATACCGCAAACAGGTTCTCATCCTGCTAGCCGTGTCTGTCTTTCTTCTGCTGGCGATTCTGGTCTCCCAAACTGCGTTTGATGCCACCATCCTGCAACCGGAAACCAACCAGCAGACAGTTGTGTTCTACGCGCTTTCTCTACTGATCTCGATTCTTTTCGTCGCTCTATTTTTTGTTCTCGCGCGCAATCTGCTGAAGCTTTTTGCGGAGCGGCGGCTGGGAGTGTTGGGATCCAAGTTCCGCACGCGCATGGTTGCGGGAGCGCTGCTGCTGTCGTCTGTTCCGGTCATGGTCATGTACTGGTTTGCCTATGGGCTGATGAATCGCTCGATTGACAAGTGGTTCTCGACGCCAGTGGAAGAAGTTCGCGCCGACACGCAAGCCATGACCTCGCTGCTGGCCCGATATGCGCAGCAAAATGCGCGTGCGGAAGCAACCGCCATTGCCGCTTCTCCAGAGATCGAGCGAGCTTTTTCCGGCCACAGCTTTTCCGGGGTCGTACAACAATTTCAGCATCACGAACTAACTTTGCAGGGAGGGTTCGCCATAGCGGTGCTCGACGGAAATGCGGAAGCCAGTTTCAACGCACCCGCACCCTGGCCGGTGCTGAAACCCAGACTTCCCTTGACCGAGGCTGCCGCCGGCCGCCCCGCCCGATTCACATGGCACGATACCGATTACACCCTGGGCGCCGCCGCGGTGAAAAATGACGGGATGATCCTGGCTGCGGTTCCGCTTCCGCACGAGTTCTCGCAGACGGTGCATCAGATTGAGGCCAGCCAGCAGCGCTATTTTCAGCTAAGCCGGGAACGCCGGCGGGTCCGCCAGACCTACATGGGTCTTCTCTTGTTGTTGACCATGATGGTTTTGTTTGTCACCACATGGCTGGCATTATTTCTGGCCAAGTTGGTAACGCGGCCACTGGCAGCATTGGCCGAAGCCACGCGCGAAATTTCGCGCGGCCGCCTCGATTACCGCGTGGATGTGAAAGCCGCCGATGAAATCGGGGACCTGGTGCGCTCCTTCAATCGCATGGCGGAAGACCTGGAGGCCAGCCGCCGCCAGATCGAAGCTTCCAGCCGCGATCTTGGCGACGCCAACGCGGAACTGGACCAGCGTCGCCGCCAGATGGAGACCATCCTCGAAAGCATTCCCACGGGCGTGCTCTCGCTGGAAGCGGGACGCCGCGTCACCCACGTCAACCATGCCTTGCTGCGCATGTTCCATCCGGATGCCGGGCATGACGAATCGAGTCTGATTCTACGCGGCGCATCACTGAATGAAGTGTTCCCTGCCGAAGTGGTTGAGGATTTCGAACCGCTTCTTCGCCGGGCCGACCGCATGGGCATCACGACCAGTCAAATGGAGATGCAGTTGCCTCACGGCCCATTAAATGTAGCCGTCACCGTGGCCACGCTGAAACATCACGGGGACCGCTCGGGATACGTGGTGGTCTTTGAAGATCTTTCGGACCTGCTAAAGGCGCAGAAGCAAGCTGCCTGGCGCGAGGTCGCGCGCAGGGTGGCCCACGAGATCAAGAATCCTCTCACCCCGATTGCCTTGTCTGCCGAGCGCATACAAAGACATCTGGACCGCGCCACCCCGGCAGACCCGGTTTCTCAGGATGTAATACGGGCATGTGCCGACACCATCGCCGGCGCGGTTGAGACCGTGCGGCAACTGGTGGACGAGTTCTCTACGCTGGCGCGATTCCCGGTCGCCAAGCCGCAGCCGGCCGACATCAATGAAATCATTGAAAGCGCTCTTTCGATGTTCAACGGCAGGCTGGATGGAATCAGCCTGCACAAATCGCTCGGAACGGATCTCCCGCAGGTGTTGGCCGACCATGAAGCCATCAAACGGGCAATCGCCAATCTTGTGGACAATGCGGCGGAGGCATCGCAGAATTCGATCGTGCGCGAGATTGAAATCTCCACGACGCTGGTCGCCAGCCGCGACGCGGTCGAGATCATGGTTGCCGATACCGGCCACGGGGTCACGCGCGAGCTGAAGGAAAAATTGTTCCTGCCCTATTTTTCCACGAAGAAGCGCGGCACCGGTCTGGGGCTTGCGATCGTGAACCGCATCGTCGAAGATCACCATGGCTCGATTCGCGTGGAGGAAAACCGGCCGATGGGCACTCGTTTCATCGTGGAGCTTCCGGTGGTTCCGGAGCCCACGTCGACGGCTGCGACCGCCCAACATGCCTAACATCCTCATCGTTGACGACGAAGCGGGAATCCGCGATTCCCTGGCGGGAATCCTGGCTGATGAAGGTTATTCCGCTTCTTCCACCGCAACCGGCGAAGCGTGTCTCGATCTACTGCGCAAAAGTCCGTTCGACGTGGTCTTGCTCGACATATGGCTTCCCGGCGCGGATGGCCTGGATACGCTGGCCAAAATCCGCGACCTCGACAATCCTCCGGAAGTGATCATGATCTCGGGCCACGGCACGATTGAAACCGCCGTGCGCGCGACCAAGCTGGGAGCATACGACTTCCTGGAAAAACCGCTGCGGATGGAAAAAACGCTGATCCTGGTCAAGAACGCCATCGAAGCGAAGAAGCTGCAGCGTGAAAATGTGGATCTGAAGAAGCAGCTTCAGGCCAAGAGCGTAATCGTCGGCAGCAGCATCCCGATGAAGGCTCTGCGGCAGCAGATCGGGTTGATGGCTCCGACCAACGGGCGCGTCCTGATCTACGGCGAATCGGGCACGGGCAAAGAACTTGTGGCCCATGCCATTCACGCCCAGAGCCTGCGCAAAGACGAGACCTTCGTTGAGGTCAACTGCGCGGCGATTCCCGAGGACTTGATTGAGAGCGAACTTTTTGGACACTGCAAGGGTTCGTTTCCCGGAGCCGCTGCCGACAAAGAGGGAAAGTTTCAACGAGCCCACGGCGGCACGCTCTTCCTCGATGAAGTCGGCGACATGAGCCTGAAGACGCAGTCAAAGGTATTGCGCACGCTGGAGGAACAGCGGTTTACTCCCGTGGGCGGCGACGAGACGATTACGGTCGACGTGCGGGTCATTGCGTCGACCAACAAAGATCTGGAAGAGGAAATCTCACGCGGCAATTTTCGCGAAGACCTTTTCTACCGGCTCAATGTGATTCCATTTTTCGTTCCGCCGCTTCGGGAACGCAAGGAAGATATCCCGCTTCTGACTCGGCATTTTCTCAAGGAACTGGCGGCTACGTACGGGCGCCGTCCGCGAGAGATTACCGACGATGCGATCGAAGTTTTGATGCGGTATTCATGGCCAGGCAACGTGCGCGAATTGCGTAACGTCATCGAGCGCATCGTCATTATGAATCCGACAACGACGCGATTCGAGAACAAGCATTTGCCTCCGCTGGTTTACCGCGACGGCAGCCGGCGCGCCCCGAAGAGCGAATTCTCTACCCTGCACCAGGCCCGCGATGCCTACGAGCGCGATTACATCCTGAAAAAGCTGGATGAAAATCACGGCAATGTCACGCGCGCCGCCGAAGTGCTCGGCCTTGAGCGCAGCCATCTTTACCGGAAGATGAAAGCCTTGGGGATTAGCGCGAACGAGTAAGGTTCAGGCGAGGACTTCACTGCAACAGCGCTTGTAGCGCCACGGATATTTCGGGAGCCTACCGCTTCACCATGTGAATCTCAGTGCCGTTCTTGTGGAACTTAACCTCGTCCATGAGCTGGTTGATGAGAAAAATCCCGCGGCCGTGATTGGAATAGAGGTTTTCGCCCATGGTACAAGTGGGAATCGCCTGCGGATCGAACCCTTCCCCGGGATCGCGCACTATGATGAGAAGCCCGCGCTGCTCATCGCAGGCCACCAGGCATTCCACGACTTTGTTGGGATCTTCTTTCGCCCCGTGCACGACGGCGTTGGCCAGGGCTTCCTGAAGAGCCAGTTCAATAGCCTCTTCCTTGCCATCCACGCACTTCATTTCGCGCACGGCATGCATAACCTGCTCGACGACCGGATCGACAGACTTGCGGTCGGCTGCGAGCATGACGCGCACGCGCAGGCTTAACTTCTCTGGATCGAAGTCGTACTCCGGGAGGTGTTCCTCGGGAGAATCCCCAGCTACCATAATAGGTTCGTTTGTCCTTGTCGTCGCCGCCCCAGTGGCCTATAGATTCTACTGGCAGGGATGAAGAATGGGCAAGGCTGCCGCCTCTCTCGAGGCGTCCGTTACCTTATCACAACTTCAGTCTTTTGTGGGGCCAGCTATTCCGCGCAGGGTTTCCATCGGTTCGTCTGGACCCTGCTGCAGCATGCGCTGCTCCAGTTGGCATCGCCAATCAAGCTCGTTCACAAAACTACGGGAATCGCGCCATCCCGGTTCGGCCTTAACATAAAGCTCCAGAAAGACCTTGGTTCCCAGCATGCGCTCGATCTGAATCCGGGCAGAGGTTCCGATTTTCTTGAGCATGCGCCCGCCTTTACCCACCAGAATTCCCTTCTGCCCATCGCGTTCGCAATAGATTGTGGCAGCGATTCGCGTGAGACGCCTCCCTTCCTCAAAACTTTCGACAATGACGGTGGTGGCGTAAGGAATTTCTTCGCTGGTATTGAGCAGGACTTGTTCCCTAATGATTTCCGCCGCCATGAATCGTGCCGGCTGATCGGTAATCTCGTCTTCCGGAAAATAAGCCGGCCCCGCGGGAAGGACTGAGAGGACACGAGCGAGCAGCACATCGAGCCCGTTGCGCTTAAGGGCAGAAATGGGCATGACTTCGGCGAAATCATAAAGCTTGCGGTATTCCTCGATGATGGGCAGCAGCTTCGATTTTTCGCGAATCAGATCAACCTTATTGAGGATGAGAAAAGCTTTGGCGCCGCTGCGCCGGACCAAGTCGAGCGCAAACTCGTCCCGGGGATCGAGCTTATGGGTTACGTCCATGATCACGAGAACAAGATCGCTGCCTTCCAGAGCCTCGCGGACTTCAACCATCATCTTGCGTCCGAGAGAACTGTCCGGCTTGTGAACGCCCGGAGTGTCGATGAGCACGACCTGGCCGCCGTCGCGCCCTTTGCGCCTCGGAATGTGAACCACACCCTGAATGCGGTTGCGCGTGGTTTGCGGCTTGGGAGAAATAATGGCTAGCTTTTCACCCACCAGCGCATTGAGCAGCGTGGACTTGCCCGCGTTGGGGCGGCCGAGAATGCAGACGAAACCGGAGCGAAATGGCATGGGAGCTGTGAGCAATGAGCTATGAGCTGTGAGCTGTGAGCTATGAGCTATGAGCTTACTAGGTTTCGCCATGAAGAGTTGATTTTTCCCTCTCGTAGCCCAAGAAAGACGATATCGCGCCGAATAGGGATCTCATCGCTCATTGCTCATTGCTCGCAGCTTCTATATCAGCTTTAGCTGGCGGGGTTGCACCGCCGTGACTCGCACACGCTCGACTTTACGGTCTGTGGATTCGAGCACTTCAAAGCGCAAGCCGTGCTCTTCAACCGTCTCGCCCTTGCGCGGAATTCTGCCGGCCAGTTCGCTGACTAACCCCGCAACTGTCGCCGATTCTTTCCCTTCCGGCTTCATGCCGAAAAGTTCATCCAGCCGGTCGACGTCCATTCCTCCCGAAACGATGAATGCCCGTTCGCCGTCGCGGATGACTTCGGGCTTGTCGCGCTCGTCACGAATCTCGCCCACGATCTCTTCGACCAGATCTTCGATGGTGACTAGTCCCGCCACTCCGCCATACTCGTCGACGACAATCGCCATGCGGATATTTTGCTTCTGCATCTCGCGCAGCAAATCACTGCCCAGCTTGCTTTCCGGAACGAAGTGAACATCACGCCGCATGATCGTATCCAGCGTGCGCACATGGGCTTCGCTGTCCGGGACCTGCAACACGTCTTGCGCGTACACAATGCCCTTGATGTTGTGGATGCTGCCTTCGTATGCGGGCACTCGCGAATAGTGCCTGGTGCGCAGCATCTCAATGAAATTTTCGACGGTGGTATTCGCAGGAACCGCAAACATGGCTGGGCGCGGCTTCATGGCCTCGCGCACCGTCTTGCCGCTGAATTCGACCACCGACTGGATCAGATCGCGATCGCCTTCCTGGATGATGCCTTCTTCCTGTCCCGCCTCGATTAGCGCGTCTACAGCCTCCGCCGAAGTTTCCGGTTCCTCCGTTGTGTTGGTCTTCGTCAGAGACGCCACTGACTTCAGAAATCCGAGAATCAAGGTGAACGGACGCACCAGATACATCAGGAGTCGCAAGAAAAACGTCCACCGAATCAGCCATTCGCCCTTAGTGCGCGAGAAGAAGACGAAGGGAAGAAAACGATTGCATACAATCACGATCAGGAGCAGCACGATGGCGGCTTGCAGAAGTTCGTAGATACCCCAGTCGGGATCGCTGAACAGCAGGTAGCCGATCAGGAGAGCGATCACCGCCGTCGTCAATTGTGTGAGCACCGCCATCGCCAGCGAGGCTTGGCTGCGGGGGATTCCGAGTTTGGGCTCGATTTGCTGCTCGAAGACGTCGATGTTGTCCTGAAACTCGCGGGACAGGAACTTTCCGGCCTCCTGATAGACCCGGTCCACGTACGACACTAGGGTCAAAAGCCCGATCAGCAACAGCAGCGCGAAGGCGACGGCAAAGGTCATGCCGGCCTCCGAACTCCACGTCGTCCACCACGAAGGACACGAAGGTTTACGAAGGATTTACCTGTCAGGCTTCCTTCGTGATACTTCGTGTCCTTTGTGGCTATCGCTCCGGCCAGGCTGCGTTCCGTCAAGCTGACCGGAAGCCGGAGGGCCCGACGGCATTTCGCTTCCTTGCGCGCCATCTGACCATTATCGCGCTCATGATCGAAGCCCGCCAAATGAAGAATTCCATGCAGAGCCAGGATCTTGATTTCGAGAGCGACGGAATGTCCAAGCTGCGCGGCACTTTGCGCGGCAATCTCGGCAGAAATCGCGATTTCACCGGCGAAAGCTTTTTTGCCGTTAGCGTCGCTCGACGCTGCCGGAAAGGAGAGGACATCGGTGGCCTTATTCTGGCCGCGGAACTGCAAATTCAGCGAGCGCATGGCGGAACTGGTGGTCACTAATACATTCACCGAGCCGCGCAATCCCACGGCTTGGCGCGCTCGCAGCACAAAGCGGGAGAGCGAGGGCTCGCTCAAGCCGGCAATTTTCTTGTGCAGAATGATCAAGCCAGAATGCCTTTTGCCGACGCAATGAAAAGGAGACGCCCTATCCCGCAGCTTCCGACACCTTGGGCCCGGCGGGAACGATGGACGGCACTTTCTCATTCGCGGCTGCGGCCTCGGGACTGCGAGGTTCGGCCAGCAGCAGCATCTGTTGCTCGGCTACCCGGGCTTTGTGCTCGTCGTAGGCGCGAACGATGCGCTGCACCAGATGGTGACGCACCACGTCACCCTCGTCGAAGTGCACAAAGGCTAATCCGTCAACCTTGTTCAGCACATCAATCGCTTCCAGCAGGCCGCTGCGACGGGCGTTGGGCAAGTCGATCTGCGTGACGTCGCCCGTAATCACCGCCTTCGAATTAAATCCCAGGCGCGTGACGAACATCTTCATCTGCTCGGAAGTCGTGTTCTGCGCTTCGTCGAGAATGACGAAAGAGTCGTTCAGCGTGCGCCCGCGCATGAAGGCGATGGGCGCAATCTCGATGACATTCTTCTCCAGGTAGCGATCTACCTTTTCGGGATCGAGCATGTCGTACAGGGCGTCATAGAGCGGGCGGAGGTAAGGATCGATTTTGTCCTGCAGCGTGCCTGGCAAGAATCCCAGGCGCTCGCCGGCCTCGACCGCGGGACGCGCCAAGATGATGCGGTTGACGCGCTTGGCAAGCAGGGCGGAAATCGCCATGGCGACCGCCAGATAAGTCTTCCCCGTGCCAGCCGGACCAATACCGAAAACCATGTCGTGCTTTTCGATGGCCTCGAGATAGCGGCGCTGATTGCTGCTCTTAGGCTGGACGGTGCGCCGTCCCAACGAACGCTGGCGCCCGGCCTCGGCCAAGCCGCGCAGCGTGGCATTCGGGTCGGAGGTCAGCACGCGCACCATGCTGTTGAGGTCGCCATTGCTGAAGGCGTGCCCGGATCGTTGCAAGCTCTCGTAATCGGCGAAAACCTGTTCCGCGCGGGCCACGTCCTTGGCGGCGCCTTCGATCTCGATGGCATTGGACCGCAGGTTGATCGTGATTTTCAGGCCATCTTCCAGCAGGCGAACGTTCTCGTCGCGCGTGCCGAAAAATGTCTCGATGTTGGGGCTAACCCCGATGCTTTTCTTCATGCTCGTAAGTTACGGTGTGCGTTCATGCACTCGACGGCAGTGAAATGGACAACAGTGGTTTCAGGGTCTGGGATACACCGATTTCTGCCTACGGACAAAGCAAGGTTTCGCTTGGAGACGGGCCGAGTCGAAATGCGTATGCCCAGAGGGCAAGTCACTACCATTAAAGACAGCGTACCCCGGGGCAAGAGGCGCGTCAATAAGAGGAAATCCTCAGGGCGGTGGAGGACTTGGCGTCGCGGGCAGAGGCCTGCACCGCCCTGGCATTTGCCCAATCCCGCAGCCTGGCAATCTCCTCGGCCCGTGTCGTCGAGAGCGGGACCGTCTGTGCTAATGCGTCCAGCAGCGACCGGGTGGTCAAAGGCTTCTTTTCGGAATACGCTGCATACAGCGCACCTTGGACGGCCGCGTCGATTTCGGCTCCGGAGTACCCCTTGGCCGCCTGGGACACCTTTTCCAGGTCAAACTCCGCCGGGTTTCTCTTTCGTTCTGCCAGTTGAATGGAGAAGATCTGGCGGCGTTCGGCTTGGTTCGGCAGGTCGACAAAAAATAGTTCGTCAAAGCGCCCCTTGCGAATCAACTCCGGAGGCAATACCGTCACGTTATTGCACGTCGCCGCGACGAACACCGGCGCTTTGCGGTCTTGCATCCACGAAAGGAACGCAGCGAGCAGACGCGAAGAAACTCCCGCGTCTGCCGAGGCCGAATCCGGTCCGCTGCCCGCGAATACCTTCTCCAACTCGTCGATCCAGAGGACGCACGGAGCTAATCCCTCGGCAACTTGAAATACTTTTCGGATGCGCTTCTCGGTCTCGCCAATGTACTTGTCGTAGACTGCTGAAGTATCAAACTTCACCAGCGGCAGTTTCCATTCCCCGGCGACCGCCCGCGCGCAGAGCGACTTCCCGCATCCCTGCACGCCGAGAATGATCACGCCATGTGGAGGCTCGAGGCCAAATTCGCGCGCCGAATCCTCCCAGGCGCCACGGCGCTGCTGCAGCCAGTGCTTGAGATTCTCCAGACCGCCAATAACCGACATATTGTCGGAGGCCTCGATGAACTCCAGCATTCCTGAATGCCGCAGCAACTGCTTCTTCGCCTCGAGCACGTCGGTGACGGTCTCGGGGCAGAGTGCGTATCGTGTCACCAGCGCTTGCGAAATCGCGCGCTCAGCTTCTTCCTCGGTTAGCCCGCGCAGGTTTGCGGACATGGCATCGACGCCCGCGGCGTCAAGCTGCAGTTTGAGCGTGTAGGTCTTCGAGAGTCGCGTAAATGTGTCGTGAATTATGTCGTGCAGGCGATCACGGTCTGGCAATGGCAGATCGAAGTATTCGACCAGCGTGGTCAGTTCTGCAGGAACCGTGATTTCTGGCGCGGTGATGATCACAGTCCGGCGATTGGCGGAAAATTTCTGGCCCACACCGCGCAAGCGCCGCACCACCACGGGGTCGTCCATGTGGCGATGAAAGTCTTTCAGGATAAAGACGGCTTCGACCGTCATCGATTCCATGTTGGCGAGGGCCTGCACGGGTTCGCGCGTGTTGTAAATGGAACCGGCGGCCGCTGCCGCTGAAGCGTCAGATCCCATTGCCGACATCACAGCCCTTGTCAGCCGCTCTGATTCCCCGCCGCCGGGACTAAGAACCGTTCGCGCCTGCGAGACCCGACCCTGGTTCCACACACTGGCCTGATCGCTGCGCGACTGCAGAGGCGATTTCTGGCACTCCACTGGAACGGACGAACCGGAGCGTTGCAGCCCGTCGGCGATGCTCCACTCGAATGTTGCCATGTTCAACGCAGAACAGGCCGTTCGCACCATGTTGACGGCGCGCATCTCCTCCGACGTTTCCATCACGATGATGGGCGTCGACGAGTTGATCAGCACTTTCAGGCGATCGAGTGTGTCCGTCATGTTGATGGATGCCTGGCGATGAGCTATGAGCAATGAGCTATGAGCAGTGAGCGGTGAGCTACGGACCAACCCGGTCATGGCACGCTGCTCAAAGCTCATTGCTCACTAGCTCATTGCTCATTGCTCACTGTTTGACCGGCCCGGAGTTGCTCCCCTATAATAGGGAATTCGGACCCACCCCGAACATCTCTCTGATTACACGAAGGTAACGAACCAGACATGGCAAATCATCTTTCGGCGCTCAAACGCGCCCGTCAAACCGAGCGCCGCACCACCCGCAACCGCGCCAATACCTCAAGCTTACGCTCCCAGCTTCGCGACCTGCGCGAGACCATCGCCAAGGGCGACAAGGCGGCCGCAGAGCAGATGTACCGCAAGACGGTTTCGGCTCTCGACAAGGCTATCCAGAAGGGCACCCTGCACGAGAATACGGCGTCGCGCTACAAGTCCCGCCTGGGCGTGCGCGTCGGCGCGATGAAGTAGCCGGGCAGCTATCAGCTGTCAGCTGTCAGCTGTCAGCCATCAGCCGCCAGTTCTCAGCCGTCACTGGTTAAGAATTGTCATCCTGGGCATAGTCATCCTGAGCGAGGATTGTTCTTTGCGCCAAAGGCAAAGAACAACCGCAGTCGAAGGATCCCTACCCGCCCCCGAACTCATCCAGCTACAGTCCGATTCCGAAGAATTGCTGAAGAGCCTGGTTGCACTCTTCTTCGGAAGACAACATCTTTTCTTCGCGCCCACCGTTGCGGCTAACAATCATTTTCATGCCGGACAATGTAATCCGACCGTCGACCGTGGCCCGGGTGCAAATGCGGTTCTGCGTGAAATGCGATTCGGGCGACGTTCTGATGATAGGAGCACATTGCCCGCGAAATCCTGCAGCTTGCGGGGTTGCTGTGCGAACGAGTATTGCCGCTTCCAGATCCCGTCCGGGCCCAACTTTTCCAGTTGCAGGCGTTCCCCGAGCGACTGCAGACGAAACTTGCCCGCCGGATCCTCCTGCTCTGTTCCGGGCTCCAACCGAAGAGGCTCCACGAACGAGTCTCCAAACCCCACATCGGCGAGCCATGGCTGGTCAAGATCGACGCGCAGGGTGAGGTGATCGAACTCCGGACCTTCGCCGCCCCCTGCTCTGCTGACGCGCGCCGAGAGCAGCGTGACACGAAATTCCAGCGCCCGCAGCAACGCCGCGAAGGCACCGTTCAACTCGTAGCAAAATCCGCCACGCCGTTGCTCGACGATCTTGCGGACAATGGCCGCTTCGTCGACGACAATCGTGCGCCCGAGAGCAATGTCCAGGTTCTCGAAGGGGACAGTCAGCAGGTGTGCACGATGGATCGCGCGGAGGGTCTCGGCCGTGGGCGTGGTCGGGCCGGAATAAGCGATGCGGGCGAGATAGGAAGTCACATCAACCATGGATCAAATAACAAAAAGAAAAACTCTACCCCTCGATCTTGTCCCGTTTCTCAAGGTTATGTCGAGAGCACAGAATCTGTACGTTCCTTGCGTCTTTTGAAGAACCACCAAGCGAGTACGGAATGATGTGATCGAAATGCAGATTTTCTTTGCTCCCGCAACGGACGCAGCATCCCCGGTCACGTTTCCAAACCTCGATCTTAACTGCCGCAGGAATCACTCTGTCATGATCAATCGAAGCTTCAGCAGTCGCTGCGAGTGCAAGCGGTTGGTCGATGATTTCGAGTTTGAACTTGAAGACCTGACGACGGTCGGATGTTTCTTGCCAAACATCAACCAGGTTAAATAATCCGTTGTATGCCCAAATGCCTGCGCGTATCTTTTCAAACACTCTCACTTTCTCTGCTTCCGCCCGGCCGGCTTTAAAGCGCCGGACAGCATCGGCAAAGAGGCCATTTTGGGTCAGTCGCCCGCTGGGCAGGAACTCGGGTTGGTCTACTGACTTGGGATCGGGACCGTCTTTAGTCAACGGGATATCGTGGCCTTCGTAGATGATTACTCGACCACTCTCCTCAACTCGATCCACATAGGGAGCGCCAACCCGCAAGGTCATCAGGATCAGACTTACGTCAGGCTTGAGGCGGAAGTTCATTCCTCTTTGAAGATTGACGCCGAAGTCAGCGCACATCTCCAAATACGAAACGACATCACCGGCGCTGATCATGACTCGTGGATACCATCTCTCGATTCGTAAAAGCTGACGGCTGAAGGCTGCCAACTGACAGCTGCTTCTACACCGGCAACTGTTCCTGCATCCAGCCCGGCGTTTCCAGCTTAGGCTCGGTCGTCAGATCCATGACCAGGCGTTCCAGCACTATGCGTTTGCTGACGGGATTGGAACGCAGCGCCAGGTCTGCTTTGGCTACCAGGCGAATGGCGCGGGTCAGTTCGCGGCGGTTCTTGTAGCGGCGGGCCTGCTTGATGATGTCGTCGGCGGCGAAGGGAGGCACGCGGAATCCTTGCCACAGCGCGGCCCACAGCATGCGCTGGTCGCGAACATTGCGTTCGAGAATCACCAGCATCTGGCGGAAGGTTTTCGCCAGCCTGTACACGTGTCCGATGGCGGCCTCTTCGCCTTCTCCGGAAAGCAGGATCGCGTCGAGGACTTCGAGGGCGCGCACGCGGTCCTTGCTGGAAATCGCGTCGGTCAGTTCGTAGAGCGAACGCTGCTTGGCGGCCAGCACCATGGTCTCGACGTCGCCCAGCGTGATGCGCTTCTTTTCGCCAACGTAAAGAATCAACTTCTCCAGTTCGTTGGAGATCATCATCATGTCGCCGCCGAGAGCGTCCACGAGTTCTCGGGAGCCGTCAGCTTCAATCTTCACGCCGCGACTTGCGCAGTAATCTGTGATCCAGCGGACGGCCTCGCCCTCTTCCACCCGCGCCAGTTCGACGATGCCGCAATACTGGCCCATGGTCTCGCGGATGCGCTGGTAGCGCTCTTTATCCTGCATCTCCATGCGGCGGACGTTGGCGGGAATGCTGATGTGGTCGGCAACAAACACCAGGAGCGCGTCGGGATTGGGATTCTTGCAGTAGCCTTCGATCGCGGCCAATTTTTCTTCGTTCGAACCACGGCCGAAAAGATTCTTCACGCCTCGTACGAAGAAAACCTGAAACGGAGCCATCAGCGAGGGCGTACGAGCGCGGTCGAGAATCTCGGCCAGATCGGTTTCGGCTAAATCGAATTCGAAGAGGCTGAAGTCGCGCAGGTCGGCGGGCACGAGGTGTTCGAGGATGGCGTCGCGAAAGCGCTTGCGGAAGAAGGCCTCGTCGCCGACGAAGACGTAAGCTGCGCGCAGCTTGCGCGACTCCAGTTCACTGACAAAGCGCTCGGCTTGGGCGAAGGCTCGCATAGGTTTCCGGCAACCGTTCACCACGGAGGGCACAGAGGTTCACAGGGGAAATCTGTGTTCCGCACTCTCGATGGTTAACGTAGGACTCACGTTTTCGACTTTAGCATTGAGCGCGCAGTTCGCATAGTACTGGCCTGATCTCAGCCGGTTGCGGTGTAGCCCGAGTACCGCGATGCTCCCTTTCAGATCCAGGATGAACCCTTCCCACAGGGTCACAGCTTAGACAGATAATCGATGACTTCCGGCGAGGTCCAGTCCACGGCGCCCACGAATTTTCTGCGCATCACGCCCTGCCGGTCGATGATGTAGGTTTCGGGCCATCCAGCCGTTCCGTACATGGTGGCAATTTTCTGTTCCGGGTCGCGGATAGTCAGAAAGTTGACGCCGCGTTGCTTGAGAAAACGATGGTACTCGTCGCCATCGACATCGATGCTTACACCCAACACGGTCACACCCCGCGCCCGCAAGCTGTCTTGCATGCGCATCAGGGATGGAAGCTCTTCCTCGCACGGCGGACACCAGGTCGCCCAGAAATTGAGGACCAGAACCTGGCCACGAAACTGGGCAAGGGTCACGTTGTGATCGGAATCACGCAGAGAGAAATCCTTTGCGGCCGATCCAACGCGCGGCGGCCTCGACCCGCTGTAACAAGCGGTGGCGAGCACCATCATCGACAACGCCAGAACCAGTCGCTTCACAACCTAAAATCCCTCAAGGACGTTCGAAACCAGGGTTCGCGCAAAGTCCTGCGAGAGGCGCCGGAAGGCCGGCGAATCCTCTTCAAAGAAGCTCTGCAGGTCTTGCGATAGTTCATATTGCTCGCGAAACAGATACGTCGGATTCTGATAAAGCACCTTGCCGTCTCGGCCGATCAGCTCAACTTTCATGCTCACCACGACGAGCACGCTCGCCGCCCGGCCCGTTGCGGTGTCGTAGGTTAGCGGAGAGGCTACCGTGGAGAGCACCGTGCCGCGTAGAGTGGCGTCGGCATCGGCCGAATCACTGACGATGCGGTAACGGGTGCGCGTCGTGAACTCCTGCACTACGGCCGCGGTCAGCAACTGCTCAATGCGATAGGTAACCGTTTCGTTCTTGAAGGCGGGAATGGCGATGGTTTTGACGTTCCCGGGAAGTTGCGCCGCATGGCCGGCGGTGTGATAGCCGCATCCGGCGCTCACGAGGAGCGCAAGCAGCACCACCGCAACCTTGCTCATTGAATTTTTCCCGTGGGACGGGTCGCGGTCATACTCTCGGCGCATTCCACGGCCGTCAGGGCCGAGATGCGAAGATTATCGGCGGCAGCCCACAACCAGACGCTATTCGACTGCACCGGATCGATCTTCAACGACAGCTGAATATCCGGCTGCCCGGCGGAACTGACGTTGCTCGGCGAATCTTCCTCCGGCGACGGGATGGAGACGTGATCGCCGGCCAGCGCCTGGGACATCGCCGCTACGTTGACGGCATTCTCCATCTCGCCAAAAACCGACAACGCATGCCCGTGAAAAATCGGCGCCTGCAGCAACATCAGGGAAGGCTGAGGAGCATCGCTGCCGGCAATCTTGCGATAGTGGCGCAGAATACGCGCCTCCACGGAATCCAGCGCGGTTTCGGACTTCTGCCCGTATCGCGCCACCATGTTGAAAGCTACCTGGGCATCGAATACATCTTTCGGTAAAGGTTGAAACGAGAGCAAATTTACCGTCTGCTGGTGGAGTTCATCCATGCCGCGTTGTCCATGTTCGGATGCCGGCTCGAAAACCGTCGTCACCACGCGGCGGATGGTCCCTATTTTTCGCAACCGCAACAGCAACAGCGCCAGCGTCACCGCTACCGGATGCGCCGTGACACAAGGGCCGGGTTGCAGTTCGGGAGGAGCAACCTGTCCTCGTTCGCGTTCAACCCACAGCGAGCGCACGCTAGCCCCTGGTTCATTTTCCAGAGCCGCCGAGAGATCGATAATCGCGCTGCCCGCGTCGCGAGCGTCTTTCCAGCTGCGCCGGGTGCTGTCCTGGTCGGACGCGAAGAATGTAAAATCCACGTTCTCAAACTGCTCCGCGCGCACTCTCTGAATGAATGTAATCTCGTCGCCCATGGCCTCGAGCTGGCCCAGGGCTTCGTCGTCATCGAGCAGGCGAATATCAGCGGCGGGAAAATTCCGCTCGTTCAGCATCTCGGCAATCTCTTTGCCCTTCAGCGAGCCGGCGCCAACAATAGCCGCGCGATATAGCTTGCCGCGCGCGGCAAGGGATTGCGGAGCATTCGCCGCTTTGATGGACTCGCTCATCGTGCCTGCGGCGCCTCCTTGTAGGAAGGAGGGGGCGAATCGGGGCGGCGGCGGAAGATCCACTGCAGCCGCCAGAACACACCGGAAACCATGTAGAGAAGTGCGATGGCAAACAGCACCTTGCGGGAGAAGAAGAAGATCAGCCCGAACAATGCTGCCAGAAGGACGATTAGGCGGAAGGGATGGCGCGACCGGAAATCAATATCTTTAAAGCTATAAAAGCGCCAAGTGCTCACCATGAGATAACCCACGGTCGTCACCATGGCGGCCCAAGGCAGCGCGGTATAGGCGGACACCAGCGGATCGCCGGCAAAGAAGTGCACTACTGCGGCGATAACGCCCGCGCCCGCCGGAATGGGCATGCCGACAAAGTACTTCTTCCCCGGACGCCCGGGATTCGAAGGCTGCGGGTTCGCCGTGATGTTGAAGCGGGCCAGGCGGCTGGCTCCCGCGATCAGGAAGAGGAAGCTGGCAATCGCTCCGAGTTGCGTCAGCTTGAGAGTCCAGTTCCCTTCTTTCAGCAGAACTTCCGGCATGAGACGAAAGCCCCAGGTCCAGGCGAGCATCGCGGGAGCAACACCGAACGTGATCGCGTCGGCTAAAGAATCCAGCTCGCGCCCGAAGTCGCTGCTGGTTCCGGTCATGCGGGCGATGCGTCCATCGAGGCCGTCAAAGAGCACCGCGAATCCGATCGCGATGGCTGCATTATCCAGATGGTAGAAGTCGATGGCGCTGGCGTGCATGACCTCGAGAATCGCGTAGTAGCCCAGCGCCATGTTGGCGGTGGTAAACAGCGACGGAAGGATATACATCCCTTTATTAATCCGTCGTCGCGGTTTGGGGACCGGCTGATCCATCAATGGATCCTTTCCTGAGCGGAGGTGCTAGCCGCCGCCAGTGCGCCTTGCGGCTGCAGGTAGGCCAGCACGCTGGCGCCGCCCTTGACCCGATCGCCGACTTTTACGTTCACGCGCGCCGAGGCGTCGCACAGCATATCCACGCGCGATCCAAACTTGATCAGCCCCACGCGCTGACCGCGCTCCAGGCGATCTCCGACCTTGGGATGGAACACGATGCGGCGCGCCAGCAAACCGGCAATCTGCTTGAAGACGACCGTCTGACCATCGCCTTCCACTGTGACAACGTTCTGCTCGTTGTGGTCGGCGGAAGTCGCGTTCATCGCATTGAGAAATTTGCCGCGCTGATAGCGGATTTCACGGACGATTCCGGCGATGGGAGAACGGTTCACATGTACGTCAAAGACGTTCAGAAAGATGCTGATTCGTAGCTGCTTCTTGTCTCCGGACGTCACAGGGGCAACATCGGTCACTTTGCCGTCCCCCGGAGATACGACCGCGCCGGCGTCATCCGGAATTGCCCGCTCTGGATCACGAAAGAACCACAGGAAAAAAATTGCGAGGAGCACTGGCACAACCGCCCAGGCAGGGCCAGTCAGCCACGCGAGCAAGACAGCAACGGCGATCAGGGGTAGCGCGTAGAAGTAACCGTCACGAACCATGGGGATGTTTAAATTATATCTTCCGGCAGATGTCCAAATGCGGAGACACGTAAGTATAAATAAAAAAAGGCGCTTCAAAGCGCCTTCCGTGAGATAGATTGCTCCCCGGCGGTCGAGCCCGCCCAGGAGCTGGCCAGATCAAGATTTATGCTACGTTGACGCCGTACTGTTGCCGGTACTCGCGCTCAATCGATTCCATCTGATCTTTGAGGCGCAGTTTGAGCTTCTTCAGCCGGACTTCTTCAAGCTTCTCGTCTTCGCTGAGGTAGCGTTTTTGGGTGAGTGTCTCGAGACGTTCCGCGTACTGCGTGTGCTCCTGAGCCAGTCTGCGGAATACCTCATGACTGGTCAGGAGTTCGTCTTTCGGAGTCAGCATCCAGCATCCTCCAAACCTGATATGGCCTCAAATTAACACAGGCTTAACAATGCGGGCAATGCCAAAAAAGTGGTGCAGTCTCACTAGGAGAACCGTTTAGCGGACGGGTAGGCGGTACAAAATGGCGTCTTCGGAGGGATTGGAGTAGTAGGACTTGCGGCGTCCGTCGCGTTTGAATCCCACCTGTTCGTAGAAAGCGCGTGCCGCGTGGTTGGACTCGCGTACTTCAAGAAACACTGCTTCACTGTTTGTTTCGCGAGCGGCCAGTAGCAAGGCGTCTAGAAGGTGTTTGCCGATGCCTCTCCGGCGAGCGGTAGGGGAGACGACAATGTTCTCCAACTCGCATTCGGGGGTTAGGAAACGTGCAATCAGGAATCCGAGCAAGCCTCTCTCGGGCCCAGACGGATTGGGAACTTCGAGCGCCACTTCCGCGACGATTGCCAGCCGATGCACTTTCGCCGCCGGCGAAAGCAAGTCTCTGTACTGCTGTTCGGTCCAATGAGCGGCGGTCACCGACGCGCGTGACAAGCTCATGATCGAAGGAATATCGTCAGCGGTAGCCTTGCGGATCTTCACGACGAACCCGGTTTTGCAAAGATCTCCGCGTCGGTGCGGCGGATGTAATTCGCTTCCAGCTCTTCCGGAGTGACGCTTTCGCCAGCCTGCAACTTTTTCCATCCCAAAAGCGCAATCCTCTCAGCTGTGATGCCATCGATCATCTGTACCGGGATTCCAGCAAGGCGAGCCGCCTCGGCCAGGCTCGCGACCGTAGTCGCTACAACCGACCCATTCGCCGAAGACAGGAACTCATCCTTAGTGAGCACTCGTTCCCGGCAAACCTGCGCGGATTGTGCGGCCACTTTATATTCGCCGGCATACACTTCGCCGCGTCCGGCATCGAGCGCGGCCACGACCTTTCCTTCGCGATGGCTCGCCAGCGCGATGACTTCGAGAAGCGAGACCGGCACGATGGGCTTGCGCAGAATTTCCGCCAGCGCCTTGATCGCCGCCAGCCCGACGCGCAAGCCGGTAAACGATCCCGGGCCGGAGACGACGATGAAGGCATCCAGGTCGGTCTTGTGGAATCTGTGCTTCGCCAGCAGAGCCGCAATCTGCGGCACGAGTTGGGCGGAAAAAGTTCCGCCCGCGAGCGGAACCTCTTCGATAACCTGCGCTCCGTCTGCGTCGGATCTCTCACCCGCGCGCACCAGCGCGACACTGCCGTCCCTGCCCGAGGTGTCGGTAACGAGTAGAAGCATGCTTTGGTTTATCCCTGAGATCCGTGAAAATCCGTGGCCGGGTTCTAGCTCTGCACCAACTCCAGCAGCACGCCGCCGGCGCTCGCGGGATGCACGAAGACATACTGGTGCCCGCCCGCTCCGGTCTTGATCTCTTCTGAGATCAGCCGCACGCCGTCCTTTTTCAGCCGCTCCACGGCAGCATGCAAGTCTGGAACCTTCAGGCAGACGTGATGCAAGCCTTCACCGCGCTTGGCGAGAAACTTGGCGATCGTCGAACTCTCCGAGGTCGGCTGCAGCAGTTCCAGCCGGCTTTCTCCCACGGGAACCATCACCAAGCGAACCTGCTCATGCTCGACCGTCTCTTCTGCAGACACGCTCAACCCCAGCTTCTCATAGATGGACTTCGCTGCCGCCAGCGATTTCACTGCGATGCCGAGATGATCGATCTGAAACATATTGGGTGACCCTATTCTTCTTTAGCGGACTTCTTCCGCCCCCGGACGAATGCGTCCGGGGCTACATACTTTCGCTGCAAGTTCTTCCACCAGCGTGTATGGATCGCGCTTGTGCTCGGCCACTTCCGCCGCCAGTCGCGTCAGATTCCCGTCTCCGAGTTGCGCGCGCGCCTTCTCGAGCATGGTATCGCGCAGCATCTCCATCAGCCGCTCCTGCCAGTTTTCCACGTTCTTCTTCAGCGCGCGATTTTCTTTCTGCAGGTAGGTTTCATATTCCGCAACAGCCGCGGCCAATTCTTGCACTCCCGTTCCTTCGCTGGCGACGGTCTTCACGATCGGGGGCGTCCAGCCATCGTTCCGCGTGGCCAACGATTGCAGCGCGCGAATCTCGCGCTCCACCCGCTCGGCGCCTTCGCGATCGCTTTTGTTGATGACGAAGATGTCGGCGATCTCCATGATACCGGCCTTGATGGTCTGCACGTCGTCGCCCATGCCCGGCACGAGAATCACCACCGTGATATCAGCCAACCGCACAATATCAATTTCATCCTGTCCGACGCCGACGGTTTCGATCAGAATGACGTCGCGCCCGGACGCATCGAGAACGCTTGTGACGTCAGCCGTGGTGCGGGCCAAGCCGCCCAGCGATCCGCGCGTTGCCATGCTGCGAATGTAGATTCCGGGATCGGCGAAGTGGTCCTGCATGCGAATGCGGTCGCCCAGGATCGCGCCTCCGGTATACGGGCTGGTGGGATCGACCGCGACAATTCCTACCGTGCGGTTCTGCTTACGATACAGTTTGGCCAGTTGATCGACGAGCGTGCTCTTCCCTGCTCCGGGCGCGCCAGTGAGCCCAAGAATGCGAGCCTTCCCGGTATGCGCGAACAGAGCCTTGAGCAGGCTCGACCATCCTGGCGCTCGATTTTCGACCATCGAGATAGCGCGTGCCAACGCCCGTGGATCGCCGGAGCGCAGGGAATCAATCCGGACCTGGGGATCGGGATTCGAGGCAGTCTTCAAACGACCAGTGTAAAGCAGGGGCACAGGAAACTGGAATCCACGGTTGTCTCAGTTGTCATCCTGAGCCGCGTTTTCTGCATTTGTCATCCTGAGCCGCGTACTTCGCGGCGAAGGACCTATGTGTGCAATTTGCCGGCACCCGGCGGGCTACATGGGTCCTTCGCTTCGCTCAGCATGACAAACGACACTAATCCCTAAGCAACTGCCGCGCGATCACTAAGCGCTGGATCTCGCTCGTCCCCTCGCCAATCGTGCACAGCTTCACGTCGCGGTAGAACTTTTCGGCGGGGTAATCTTTGATGAACCCGTATCCGCCGTGAATCTGCACGCCTTCGTTGGCACATCGCACCGCGACCTCGCTAGCATAGAGCTTTGCCATCGACGATTCCTGTGTGGTCTTCATCCCGGCGTCCTTCATGGACGCGGCACGCATGGTGAGCAACATGGCCGCATCGATTTCGGTGGCCATGTCGGCCAGCTTCCACTGGATGGCCTGAAAATCGCTGATGGCCTTGCCGAACTGGCGACGCTGCTTGGAGTATTTCAGAGCCGATTCATAGGCGCCCTCCGCCATGCCCAGTGACAGAGCCGCAATGGAAATACGGCCGCCGTCGAGCACGCGCATGGCGTCGGGAAATCCCTGGCCCTCCGCGCCCAGCAAGTTCTCGGCAGGAATCACGCAATCTTCAAAGATAAGCTCGGCCGTATCGCTGGCCCGCAGTCCCAGCTTGTTTTCTTTTTTCCCGGGCCGGAATCCCTTGGTATCTTTTTCTACCACAAATGCGGAAATGCCGTGCGTGTGGGCTGTGCGATCGGTCACCGCGAGAACCACGACCACGTCGGCATAATGCCCATTGGTACAAAAAGTCTTGGTGCCGTTCAGTACCCAGTTGTTTCCCTTGCGCACGGCCGTCATGCGCGCGCTGCCAGCGTCCGATCCAGAAGACGGTTCGGTCAGGCCCCAGGCGCCGATGAATTCGCCGGTCGCCAGTTTGCTGACGTATTTCTTTTTTTGCGCCTCGTTGCCGGCGAGGAAAATATGATTCGAGCAGAGTGACGTATGCGCCGCCACGATGATGCCAACCGATCCATCGACGCGCGAGAGTTCCTCAATGGCAGTGACGTACTCGACATAGCCCATGCCCGCGCCGCCGCATTCCGGCGGGAAAACGACTCCCAGCAATCCCATCTTGCCCAGCTCTTTGATGGTCGCGAGCGGGAACTCGCCGGCTTCGTCCCACTCCATGACGTGCGGCTTGATCTCGCGTTCGGCGAACTCGCGGACGCTCTTTTTCAGTTGCAACTGTTCTTCATTCAGTAGGAAATCCACAGTTCCTCCAGCACGCTCGGCCACTGCGGCCTGGCAGTTCCGCTCAACGGGCTTCAAACGGCCCGAATTTCGATTAGAACATAGCGCTGGAAGAGGACGAAGTTACTGCCGGCAAGGAAAGGAGAAGGATGGGAGGAACTGCATGAACACTGGTGATTCTGCGTTTTTCCTGCTGCCACCCAACCGACCGGATGGTTTGCCCGGTTGGCCCGCAACGCTGTTCTGCAACCAGCGATCGAGATCCACTGCGAATTATACGCTCGCATTCAGGCTTCGAACGCAACGCCGGCGGGTGCCAGGAACGCCTGGAAAACTTCGTTCGAAAACAATCGACCACGGCTCGTCAGGCGAATCCGATCCCCAGATTGCTGTAACAGTCCATCGCGAACGAGTTCTGCCATTGCGGGACGCAGGCTGTCGATCGCCGCCTGACCGAAGGTTCCAGCGATGTCCCGCAGATCGACTCCCCGGTTCAAACGCAAGCCGAGAAAGAAACTCTCTTCCAATGCACTCGCCCGCGAGACGGCGGCTCTGATCAAGGGCGAGCCCGCCGCATATTTTTCCAACGCATCGGCCGTGGCCAGGCGCACAGCGTCGAACGCGGGATCAGCAGAGATCAGCATCGAATGCGCATCTACGCCGAATCCGAGATAGGGCTGCCGTGTCCAATACTTCAGATTGTGGCGCGATGCAAAGCCGGAGCGCGCAAAATTGGAAATTTCGTACCGTACGATCCCTGCCGCTTCGAGAGCCTCGCCTGCTGCGGTATAAAAATCTGCGACCGCGTCCTCGTCGGGCACGAAATGGGCGTGATAGCGTGTCCCGCCCGCGATCAATTCGCGTCCCAGCCGCGAATCTTCGTCCACTTCCAGCATGTAAACGCTCACGTGCGGCGCGCCGGTCGCAATCGTTGCTGCCAGCGACTCCTTCCAACTTTCGGAGGTCTGATGCGGCAATCCCGCAATCAAGTCGATGTTAATGTTTGGAATTCCGGCCGCCCGCAAGCGGGATATGTCGCTGAGAACTGTGTCGCGCTTGTGCAGTCGCCCAACCGCTGCCGCCTCAATGTCCACAAACGACTGCACTCCGAGGCTTACGCGATTCACTCCGCAGCCGAGCAAAGTTTCGAGCACATCGGGCGCCAGCGTTCCGGGAGCGCACTCGACGGTAATCTCCACATCGGCGCTCACCGAAAAACATGCGCGTACGGCGTCGAACATTCTGCGCAGCTGCCCTGCTTCCAGTATGGTAGGCGTTCCGCCGCCAAGGTAAATCGAATCCACTTCCGACTCGATGCGGCCACCCATCTCCGCGGCGGTCTTCATCGCATTCTCAATATCGCTGCAGACCCGATCCACATAGCGCTCGAATACGGTGCGCGAAAACACGTCGGAAGCGAAGTTGCAGTAGCTGCACTTCGCCTTGCAGAACGGCACTGAGATGTAGATCCCCAGACTCACTCGTATATTATCCCATCGCAAACGTTTTCCATCCTTCGGCGTGTTCGCGCCATCTATTTGAGGTACCCTGTTGGCGGGCGCTGGCGGCGCCTGTCCGCCCCGTTCGTCCTAGCTAGTACCCGAGAACCGATGGCCCAGGAAGAAGAAGTATTAGGCAAAGCGTATGACAGCCGACTGATGCGGCGGCTGCTCACCTACCTGCGTCCCTATCGCTGGCAGGTGACGATCGCCATTGCCTCGATTGTTTTGAAGTCTTTTGCGGACGTGCTGGGACCATACCTGGTGAAAGTCGCTGTTGACCGTTACCTCGCGCCGGTGCCTGGAGCCGCCTCCGGCCTGTGGAGTTGGCTCAGCCCGTCGCCGCTGCACGGCATCGCCCAGATCTCCGGAATCTATTTTGGCCTGCTGCTCTTCGCGTTTGTTCTCGAATTCCTGCAGACCTATTTCATGCAGTGGATCGGCCAGAAAGTGATGTTCGACCTGCGCAGCCAGATTTTCCGCCACCTGCAGCGCATGCACGTCGCTTTCTACGATAAAAATCCGGTCGGCCGCCTGGTGACGCGCGTGACCACCGATGTTGATGCGCTGAACGAAATGTTCACTTCCGGCGTGGTCTCGATCTTCGAAGACCTGTTCGTGCTGACGGGAATTCTAGGCATCATGCTGTGCATGAACTGGAAGCTGGCGTTGATTACGTTTGCGGTGCTGCCGTTCATCGTGGTCGCGACGAAGATCTTCCGCGATAAAGTGCGCGATTCTTACCGGCGGATTCGCACCGCGATCGCCCGCATCAACTCTTACTTGCAGGAACACGTCAGCGGGATGGTGGTGCTGCAGCTATTCAACCGCGAACGCCGGGCTTATAAGCGATTTTCCGAGATCAATCGCAGCCATATGGACGCATACAAGGACGCGATCCTGGCCTATGCCCTCTACTATCCAGTAGTTGATTTCTTCTCGGCCATTGCCATCGCTTGCGTGATCTGGTGGGGTGGGCAGGATGTTATTCGGAAGATCTCCGTCACGACCGTTGAATTGACGCGCCAACCGCACCTCGCTCTACACCTGGTTTCGATTACGGCATCGCTGGGCGTGCTGATTGCGTTCACGCAATACGCCATGCGCTTTTTCCGCCCGATCATGGACTTCAGCGAGAAGTACAACATCCTGCAATCGGCGATGGCGGCCAGCGAGCGCATTTTCAAACTGCTGGATAGTCCCGTCGACATTGTCACGCCCGCCGTGACGAAAAAGCCGCAAGGCCCCGGCCGCATCGAGTTTGACCACGTCTGGTTCGCATATCGAGAGATGCCGGAGGAGAGCAAGCTAGCCGACGTTAGCCAGGATCATGTGGGGACGGCCGCCCCCGGTCGCCCGGCGCAGCAAAGCTCCGCAGTTGCTTCCTCCGGCAATGGCCATGGCGAATCCGCTCAGCCGGATTGGGTTCTCCGCGATGTCAGCTTCGCCATCGAACCCGGAGAAACAGCAGCCGTCGTTGGGCATACCGGCGCCGGCAAAACAACCATGATCTCGCTGTTGCTGCGTTTCTACGACGTGCAGAAAGGCGCGATCCGTATCGACGGCGTCGACGTTAAAGAGATGGACTTAGCAGATCTGCGCGGCCGCTTCGGAGTCGTCTTGCAGGATCCGTTTCTTTTCACGGGCACGATTGGCGGCAACATCCGCCTGGGCACCGAGCGCATTCAGGATGCACATGTGCAGCAGGCTGCCGAAGATGTAAATCTTGCCGAGTTCATTCGCGCGCTGCCCAAGGGCTTCGACGAGGAAGTGCGCGAGCGTGGATCGACCCTGTCTACCGGTCAAAAGCAGCTGATCTCATTCGCCCGAGCGCTGGCGCACGAGCCGAAAATCCTCATTCTCGATGAAGCTACTTCCAGCGTGGATACCGAGACTGAATTCAAAGTGCGCGACGCTCTCGCCCGCATGGTCGAAGGACGCACCTCTCTCATCATCGCCCACCGGCTCTCGACGATCCAGCGCGCCGACAAGATCATCGTCATGCACAAAGGGCAGCTCCGCGAAATGGGCACCCATCAGGAACTGCTGGCCCAGCGCGGCATCTACTACAAGCTCTACCAGTTGCAATACAAAGATCAGGAGATCGGAGATGTGGCGCGGGCGCTCTCGCCCGCGAATACCGGGGAGTCCACGGTCAGCGCGGATGATTGAATCTCGTCGCCTTTGAATTCCACTTTGGTTGTGGTGAGCTCAGGCCACGGAAAAAGTAGGCTGCATTTTTGCTTCATGAGCGCGGGCGAGAGCGCCCGCGCCGCAGCTGTCCCTTACAATGTCTGCGTGCTCATTCTGATCTCGGCCGGCGAGGCTTCCGGTGAAATGTATGGCGCGCAGCTGATCGAGGCGCTGCGCCGCGCCTATGCTCATGTGGGGACAGCCGCCACCGGCTGTCCGGCAGAGCACAGCTCGGCTGCTGCTGCCGACAAAAACCCCGCGGAGCTTCGCTCCGCTGGACAGCCGGGGGCGCCTGTCCCCACACAAAACAGTCGGCTTGCTTGCTTCGGGGTCGGCGGAGACCGCATGCGCGCCGCCGGATGCGACACCGTGGTCGATGCCAAAGACCTCGCCGTTGTCGGCATCACTGAGATCCTCAGCCATCTTCCGAAAATCCTCAGGCTTTATCGGCACTTGATTGAAGAGGCCGACCGCCGCAAGCCTGATCTTGCCATCGTCATCGATTCTCCGGCATTCAACTGGCGAGTCGCCCGCCAGATGAAGAAGCGCGGCATCCCCACGGTGTATTACGTCGCGCCCCAGTTCTGGGCGTGGCGCCAGGGACGCGTCCGCCTGATCCGCGACTACATCGATAAGGCGCTAGTCATTTTCCCGTTCGAAGAAAAGTTCTACCGCGACCGCGGAGTGGATGCTACGTTCGTCGGCCACCCGTTGGCGGAACTGCCGGCTCCGACCATCACACGCGCCGACTACGCGCAGGAATTCCATCTCGATCCCGCCAAGCCCTGGATCACCCTGATGCCCGGCAGCCGGGTGAAAGAAGTGCGCATGAACCTGCCCACTATTATGGAATCCGCAGCGCTTCTCGGCTCGGGCTACGAATACGTGCTTCCCGTCGCTCCCACGCTCGACCGCAGTTTTCTCTCGAGCTTGATCGGCGCGCACCTGATCGGCGAACAAAAGATGACGCTGGCTCCGGACGCCTTACCTGCCCTTCATCATTCGCGCGCGGGAATCGTCGCCAGCGGCACGGCTACGGTGGAGGCGGCGATGATGAACACTCCATTCGTCATGGTTTACCGCGTATCGACCCTGACTTATCTGATGGGCAAGCCTCGAGTGAAGGTTCCCCGCTTTGCCATGGTCAATCTGATCGCGGAAGAGGAAATTGTTCCAGAACTCGTGCAACAAGACTTCACGGCGGAAAACGTAGTTGCGCGGTTGCAAGAAATCCTGCCCGACGGCTCTGCCCGGGACCGCATGCTGGAAGGCCTGGCCCGCGTAAAGACCGTCCTGCGTGGCTCACAAGCAGGAAACGCGGCCCAGCATCCGGCCGACCGTGCCGCGGAAATCATTCTCGCGATGGGCAACCTCAGCGCATCTAAAAGACAGTAGTAGTACTAAAGTGTTCTGCGAATTCGCACAGAGTGCGGTAATTTTAGCGAAGGCCTAAGACCAGTTCTGCATAACCTCACGACCTGGATTCACCAGCTGGCGCCAAATAGAACGGCCGTCACGAAATCTCGCAAGAGGAGTACTCCTGGTAGGAAGCGTGCACACACGGAACTGTCGACGGAAACCCGCCAGGAGCCGGTCCACGTTGTTTGGCAATCGTTTGCCCGATACTGGCTCAGCGGCGTGGCGCGTGGCTCTGTCAGTGCTCGTCCTGGCAATCGTCGCGGCTCCCGGGCAATCCCAACAAACTCCTCCCGCCGCGCCGACTGGAACGGGCGCAATCACGCCCCAAACAGCAACTCCTCAAGATTTGGCGACGACGCCGAAATCAGGAACCATACGCGGCACAGTCGTCGACAAAGACGGAGCAGTCATCACGAATGCCAAGATCGTTTTGGAGGAGGAAGGATCTCCTGCCGTGGAATCGGTATCAGACAGCGATGGGAATTTCAACTTTACAGGCGTCCCGCCCGGGCCCTTCAAACTTTCGTTCACGTCGCCTGGATTCGCGACCCAGACAACGTCGGGCGTGTCACATGACGGAGAGGACTGCGTGACCCCTCCGGTCCAACTCGTAGTCGCCACCACAGTCGAGGTTGAGGTCAAGGAGACGCAGCAAGAAGTTGCCGAAGAGCAGATCCATGTGGAAGAGAAACAGCGCTTGTTTGGCGTCGTTCCGAACTTCTACGTCAGCTACGTTCCCAACGCGGCTCCGCTCGATGCCAAGCAAAAATTCCAATTGGGATGGAAGTCCGTAATCGATCCGGTCTCGTTCGGAATTGCCGGATTCTTTGCCGGAATTGAGCAGGCCGACGACGCCTTCAGCGGATATGGACAGGGCGCCCAAGGTTATGCCAAGCGCTTTGGCGCAACTTACGCCGACTTTGTTTCCGGAACGTTCATTGGCAGCGCCATCCTGCCCGCACTTTTCAAACAGGATCCGAGATATTTCTACAAAGGAACGGGCAGCCGCAAATCGCGGTTTCTTTACGCCATGGTCAATGCGGTCATCTGCAAAGGCGACAACGGACGCTGGCAACCAAATTACTCCAATGTGCTGGGCAGCTTGGCCGCGGGCGGCATTTCGAATCTTTACTACCCCGCTTCAAGCCGCAATGGCGTTGGGCTTACCTTTGAGAATGCGCTGATCGGCATCGGAGGATCGGCGATCGGTGGCGTCTTTCAGGAGTTTTTCTCCCGCAAGCTCACGCCGCATGCTCCCGACCCACCAGGCACACAGAACTAGCCCAAGGGAGCTGGCCTGGAGCTCAATCCGTTCCAAAACGAGCAAGCAAACGCAGGGACCAGGAAACCCAGGGTCCCCGGTCCTTGTGCCCCGACATCTTTTACGTCAGAATCTTCATCAGAGGAAATGGGTTATCATTTCCTGGAGACCCTCCCGAATGTGGATCGACCTGCGGCGCGGTTTGGGCGTCCTTAAGAGCATTCTGACCGTATTCCTTTTATTTTTATCGGCGCTGCCTTTGTGGGGCGCAGAAAAAGCTCGTTTGCGCGTCGACGACTATCAGATTCAGGCCACCCTCCAACCGCATCTGCATCAGATCACCGCCCAAGCGAAAGTGAAATTCACCGCCCTCCAGGATCTGAGCGTCGCCATCTTTGAACTGAATAACGATCTGCGGGTCACCAAGGTTTCCGACGAAAAGAATCAGCTGCTCTCGGCTGAGCGCGTTACCCAGGATTCCACGGTGCGGGTTCCGCTGCCGTCCGGCCTGGCGAAAGATGCTTCCACAACCCTGACCTTCGAGTATGAAGGAACGCTGGAAAACGCCGACAACAGCCCAGTACCCGGCCTAAGCCTGGCCTACATCGGGGACGACACCAGCTATCTTCTGTATGCCGGCCGCTGGTTCCCGGTAAATGGATTTGGCTTGAACCGCTTCACGTCGACGATCAGCGTGAACGTGCCGGCGCACATGCTGGTCATCGGCAGCGGAAAATCGAGCGTCTCCGACGTTGCTCCTCCCAAGAAATCGGCTGAGAGTGTTCTGCCCACCAAGACGTTTACCTTCGTCTCCGACAAGTCCAGTTTTCCGGGCACGATCGTTGCCGGAGTTTTTCAGGAGTACAAAAGCGACGAGGCCGGCATGGACCTGCACGTCTTCTTCAAGCCGAATCATCAGAGCGTGGCCCCGGCTTATACCACGACTGCGGTGCAGGAGTTCACCTACTTCATCACTCTTTACGGGTTGCCGCCTTCGCAGAAACTGAACCTGGTGGAATTGCCGGGCGATACGCTTCCCTACGTATGGGCTCCGGAAATCGCGGGAGTGGCGAGTCCTTCCATTACAGAAAAAACCAACTATCGCCTGCTGGCCAACGCCATCGCGCACCAGTGGTGGGGTGTTTCAGTGAGTCCTGCGACTAGAGACGACTGGTGGCTCAGCGACGGCTTCTCCCGCTATTCAGAAGCCATGTACGTGGAAAACGCCGCCGGCGCCGCCGGCCTCGAAGAAGCGGTAAAAGATATGTCGGTCGGAGCGCTCGCCTACGACACCGTGCCGCTTTCCAGTGCCAGCAAACTTGACACTTTCTCCACCGAATTCCAGTCGCTCACCACCGACAAGGGCGCCATGATCCTGCACATGCTGCGCTGGGTCCTGGGAGAAGACAAGTACAACAAAACCATGCGCGAATTTGCCGCGGAATATGCGGGAAAATCGGCCACGACGGACGATTTTCGCGAAGTCGCCGAAAAAATTTACGGCAGTCAGCTCACCTGGTTCTTTTCGCAATGGCTCGACTCGACGGGCGCGCCGGAATTCAAACTGAAGTACACCACGTATCGGCTGGGAGGCGCCGCAGCCGTGCAATCGCCGAAGGACGAAAAGATTCCCGGCTTTCGTGTAACCGGCGAGATTTCGCAGGACCTCGATCTGTTCCGCATGCCGGTGGACCTTAGAATCGATACCGACGGAAAAACCGAGAACGAACGGATTGAAGTCGTAGGCACGAACTCGCCTTTTTCGGTCGAAACCTTCGGGCGGCCTCGCCGCATCTCGATCGATCCCGACCACCACGTCCTGACTAACTCCAGCGACGTGAAGTTGCGCTCCGCCATCCTTCGCGGACAAGCCATCCAGCAGCAGGGAGACCTTTCAGCCGCGCTGACCGAATACAACAAAGCCCTCGATCTAAACAAAAACAGTTCGCTCGCCCATTACCGCATCGCCGAAGTGTTCTTTCTGCAGCGAAACTATCAATCGTCGGCGAACGCCTACCGCTCCTCCATTAACGGCGACGGCGATCCCCGCTGGACCGAGGTTTGGAGCCGCATCCAACTGGGCAAGATCTTCGACATTACCGGCCAGCGCGAACGGGCGGTGAACGAATATCGCCAGGCTCTCCAGACCAACGACAACACCTTCGGCGCCCTCGAGGAAGCACGCAAGTACATGCAAAAGCCATACGAGCGGCCGAAGCAGAAGTCTCAGCAATAACTAATGGTGTCGTCGGGAGGGCTACGCACCAGCCTTTGAAGGTGAAGGGGTGGGCGCGGAGGAAGAAACCCACCGCTCGGCCTCCTCGAGCGACTGAAATATCTCGAAACTTCTCTGTGTGCGCAGAATCTTGTGCATGCGGGCGGCATGGGCCTGGACAGCGTTTCCCACCACGAACGCTCGCTTGGATTGGTGTGAGAAGGGATCAACCTCGTCAGCCAACCGGAAGAATTCGCGCGCGTTGAGGTCAAGTTTCTCGACACCCCTAAGGTCGGTGATTTCGGAAAAGAGAGGCTGGAACGCCGGATTTTCCCGTAATCGCGCCGCATATCGTTCAATGTCTCCAACGGTCACCGTTTTTCCGAAACGGACTACGACCAGCTTTTGCTCCGAATCGACCTTAAACGTCGCAAACGAGCAAGGCTTGTCCCCGGGCGAAGTTTGATTGTGCGCCAATGCCGAACCTCCGTCGCGCTGAGTACTTCCACGGGTAACATCGACCGTACGACCGCGAAACTTGAGCCTATTTCTGTTTGTCGATCTGTAGCCGTCGTTTCCTCTGACCGGCTCTCTTTTTGGCTCGACTGGATTTTAAAGAACCACATGCCAGCCGGGAACTTTCCATCGCCCGCCGGCGTATCTCCGATCAGATGGTTGGGCGGGATTGAGACCCCTCGCCTGAACGTTACCCGGGGCCCCCACGCTCCTCCCGGAGGCGTGGGGGCATGATTTTCAAACGCGTCTTTCCTCCGCTGCTTGGTGGTGAACGTCTCTCCGCTTTCGTTACAATCCCGATGTGTCTGAAACCGCTCGTCTCGATCGTGTGCTGGCACAACTCCGGCTGTACGAGCACCCGCTGCTGACCTTTTCCGCGCGCGCCAAAGGTGACGGCGTCGAAGTGATCATTCAATTCAAAGACGCGCGCGTTCCCGTACACACTTACTATTTCGACCTGCACCCTCGCGATCTCGACGATCCGCAGTTCGAATGGAGCTTCCAGCGGCAACTCTACGACGCGCTGCACGATTACTTCGTTGAGATGTTTATCCGCACGCCGCAAGATCGCGCCGACCGGCAAAAGAAGGGGTTCTGAACACACTCCGGCAAATCGTCGAGCAGGAAATCCGCGAGCGCGGGCCGATTCCTTTTTCACGCTACATGGAGCTGTGCCTCTATCATCCCGAATGCGGCTACTACTCGCGCCATGCGGGGCAATTCGGGAAAGCTGGAGACTTCTATACCTCCAGCGACGTGCATGCTGTTTTCGGACGCCTGCTGGCGCGGCAGTTCGATGAGATGTGGCGAGTACTGGGCGCTCCCGCAACCATGGTGTTGCGTGAACTCGGTCCGGGACGCGGGCTGTTCGCGCAGGACGTGCTGGACTGGTCGGAGAAGAAGTTTCCGGAGTTCTTTGGCGCGCTCCGCTACGAACTCGTCGAGCAATCGCCGGCACTGCGGCTGCGGATAGAAGCTACTTTGGCCCAACATCTCGAAAAGGGGAAAGCAATACTGGCTGCGGAAACCTCAGGGGCCGAGGCCGGGAATTTTGCGGCTCATGGTACGACTGAGGTCGCGCTCTTCCCACACATTGTTTTTGCCAACGAATTCTTCGATGCAATCCCGGTTGAGGTCGTCAGTTCTAAAGGATCGCTACGGATCGAGGCTCACGAAGCTCGATTTGTCGAAACCTGGGTTCCATCTTCGCCGGAGGAACTGGAATTCCTGGATCGCTTTTCGATTCATCCGGAAGAAGGAGAACGCCTGGAAGTTTCGTTGCAGGCGCAGCAGCATGTGTCGGCCGCGACGGACTTTGAGCGCGGATTCCTGGTGGTCATCGATTACGGCTACACGCGCGAAGAGCAACTGGCGGGCCGCCATTGCGGAACACTGAAGGCGATCCGGCAGCATTCCGTGAGTGCGAATCCTTACGAAGCTCCGGGCCAGCAGGACATTACAGCTGACGTGAACTTCACGGCGCTGGCTGCTTTCGCAGAGAGGCAAGGCATGCATGCGCAGAAGCTCGTCACACAATCACAATTCCTGATGGGGATTGGCGAAGCCAATCAGTTTGCCGACGCCTTCGAAGATTGTCGTCTGCCGCAGGAGCGGGCGAAGGTTGCGCTGCAGTTGAAGCATCTGGTCACACCAGCCGGAATGGGGGAAAGCTTTCACGTGCTGGTCGCCGGTAAGGGCGTCGACCCCGAGAAAACCGCGAACCTTGCCGGGCTGAATTTTGGCCGGCCTGATCCGCAGAACCTCACCACAGGGGGCACAGAGGAACACTGAGGACTCTGCAGGCAGCTGTCCCCCAATGGGTTCAGGCAGGGCTCTTTTCCTTTCCTTCCGGATACTCGTAGATACCGCGACCGGATTTGCGGCCGAGGCGTCCGGATTTTACGTACTGCACCAGCAGCGGCGCGGGACGATATTTCTCTCCCAAAGACTTGTGCAGATATTCCAGGATGCTGAGCCGCGTGTCGAGTCCGACCAGATCGACCAGTTCGAACGGGCCCATGGGATGATTCAGGCCAAGCTTCAGCGCTTTGTCGATATCGGCGGCTGAGGCGATTCCCTCCTGCAACATGTAGAAGGCTTCGTTGCCGATCACGGCATTGATGCGGCTGGTAATGAAGCCAGGCGATTCCTTGATCACGACGACTTCTTTCCCCATACGGTTGCCGACTTCCACCGCGGTGGCCAGCGTGTCATCGTCGGTCTCGAGCGCGCGCACGATTTCAAGCAACTTCATCTTGTGCACGGGATTGAAGAAGTGCATGCCCACACATTTTTTCGCGCGGTAGGTCACGCTGGCAATTTCCGTGACACTCAGCGATGAGGTGTTCGACGCGAGGATTGTTGCAGGGCGGCAGATTTTGTCGAGCAAGGTGAAGATCTCGATCTTCGATTCCATCTCCTCGGGAACGGCTTCGATGACCAGATCCGCTTCACGCGCGGCCTCTTCGACGGATCCGGCGTACTCCAACCGGCGAAATGCGGAGTCCGCGTCGGAGGCAGTCACCTTGCCCAGTTCCACAGCCTTATCGAGATTAGCGCGGATTTCGTTCTCCGCCTTGCGCAAGGCACCCGGCAGCAGGTCTTCGAGGATGGTGCGGTAACCGCCGAGCGCGGCCGCGTGGGCGATGCCGCGTCCCATGATGCCGGCGCCGATGACCGCAATCGTCTGGACTTGCGCCACCTATTTCTCCACCTTTTCCAGATCGGCGATCGCGGCACTGACTTGGGTGGCCGCGCCGCGCAGCGATTCGGCCAGTCGCTTGCGCTCTTCCGGACTCATGGCAGGGATATAAATGCAAATGCGGCGCAGGGTCGCCATAATGTCTTCCACGTAATTCATCGCGCGAATAAGTTCACCAGTTGCTACTACCATGAGGCTCCTCTTTCCTTTCTCAAATCCATATTTCGCATGCGGCCACAGATCAGGTTTCGGCTTCTGCGAACCGGAACATCTATTCTGGACGTGCCGGTGAGTTTAGTAAAGGGAGCGACACTTCGAAAATCTTGAACCACAGAGGACACGAAGGTGCACGAAGCAGGGTGGCCATCTGTTTATTCACAACGAGTTAACTATGCGGGCATATAATCGCAATCAATTCTTTTTATGGGGCATTGGCCTCGCGCCCGAATCGAATAGTTATGGCAGACAATGTGCTGAAACGCTACATTTTTGCGAGCGACTTCGACCAGACGCTCACCTTCAACGATTCCGGATACGTGCTGGCGGAACTGGTTGGCATCCCGACGGAAGAGTTCGAACGAAAATCGAAGGGGATGGCCAAGATCAATCTGGTGCAGCAAGGAGCCGAACTCGCGTACCTGCTGCTGCACGATCCGGAGTTTCACGCAAAGGTGCGCAAAGAGCACCTGCGCGAAGTAGGCAAGCGGATCCGGCTGAAGAGCGATATCAAGCTTCTCTATCATTTGCTCGAGTCGGGAATCGACGGACATCAATTCGATTTCTATGTGCTTTCAGCCGCGCCAGTAGAGATCGTCCGGTCGGCGCTTGAGGATATTGTTCCTTCCGATCACATCTATGGAACGGAATTTCGCTACAAGCCCACGGGTGAGATTGACACGATTGTGCGCGCGACGGCGGGATACGGCAAGGTTGCGGTTCTCGACCATCTCCTTCTCCAGCAAGTTGCCGGGCCGGACCACGTCGTTTACACGGGCGACGGCAGTTCCGACATTCACGTCATGCTGCACATCAACTCGCGCGATGGGCTCACCATCGCGGTTTCGGAGTCGCGCAATGTTTCTCAGATCGCCAAGCGCACGGTGTTGAGCACAAGCGCGCTGGCCGTGCTGGCGCCGATTCTCGAAGAAGTAGCGGGTTGGGAGCGATACCAGATCCGCAGCTTCTTCGAAGCCAACGGCATGTTGATCCAGGAGTGGGAGCGGGTACGGACGGATTGGCTGAAGGTGCGTCCGGCCGCGGAGCCGACGCCTACGGAGAGCGTGACCGCAAGTTCCAAACTGGAGACCGCGAACTCTTGATGCGGCGATCATGCTGCGTGATAAGAATCTGATTCCGCTGTCTCATCAGCACCAGCACGCTCTGGCGTTGTGCGTGCGGATTGCACGGGCGTCTCCCATTCCAGAAGCGGATCTAGCGGCCTGGCAAGCGGAAATCGCGCAGCTTTTTCAGAGTGAAATACGGATTCACTTTGCGGCAGAGGAAGGCGTGTTGTTCCCGGCTGCGCGCGGGTTTACGGAACTTGCTCTGCTGGTGGAAGAATTGCTGTCGGATCATGAATGGTTACGCGGACAATTTGAGCGAGCAGCAGCGGAATTGGTGATGCCAGAGGACGTGCGGGCGCTGGCAGAGCGGCTGTCGGCGCACATCCGCAAAGAAGAGCGCCAGCTTTTCGAGCGTCTACAGGAACGGATGAGCGTTGAGGAGATTACGAGCACAGGGCGCAAGCTGGATGAAGCCCTCAAAGATTCGCAGCAGGCGTGTATTCTTCCCACGCAGGCGACTCGCCTGAAATCCGCGCGCTAGCTCAGCTCGCGGTCGTGAGACCGTGAATTCTTCGGAACGTTGCCGCAGCCTCCCGGCCCATGTAACGGTCCAGCACAGCGGGATCGGTTTGCCGCAGGTCCACGACGACCAGACCATCGAGGACATCGGAAAATTTGCGGTCCACATTGAAGCCGACCAACCTGCCCCCAATCTTGGCGTATTGCCGCAAGAGAATCGGCAGGCCTTTGCCGTCCCATTCGATGTCGGTGATCGGCTGCGATAGCTCGTCAATGTCGCGAAGAGCACGGCACATGCTGCGATAATCCCAGCGCCGCAGAAGGCTGGTGCGAAAGGGACGCCGGGCCTCAACCATGGCCGAGAGATCATCGCGATGCATGCGGGCCTCAAAGAACCGGTAAATCATCTCGCGCGACGCTTTGTTGTAGTCGTTGCTGATGCTGACCGCACCGAAAAGCACCGCCGCTTCCGGATGTAGAGCCGCGAGGCGGGCAATTCCCTTCCATAACAGCAGCAAGGGAGCATATTGCCGCTGATACTCAGGACGAACGAACGATCGTCCGAGTTCGAGCGCGGGACCGAGCTTTTCGAAGAGCCGCTCGTCGTAGCGGAACAAGGTGCTGGTATAAAGTCCGCGGATACCGCGTTCCCGCAAGATTTCAGCGGTGCTTCCTGCGCGATATGCTCCGACGAGTTCGCGCTTCGCCGAATTCCAGAGCAAGACGTGCCAGTAGTATTGGTCGAAGGAGTCGAGATCGCGGCTCTTGCCGGTGCCCTCGCCGGCCTGGCGGAATGTCAATTCCCGCAAACGTCCCACTTCCAGAAGCGCGTGCGGGATCTCGGCCGCCGTCGCAACGTAGACGGAAAGATCGCCGCTCTCAGCCAACCGGTTGCGGGCAGGCAGCGTCTCAATTTCGTCCGCGAGCGCTTGCGAGGGAACGACGTCAGCGATCGGTTCCTGAATCTTCGACGGAAAGATGGAGCGCGATGCCGGGGGCCTTGAGTTTTCCCGGCGGTTGCGGCGGGCCAGCAGATGGGTGCGCCAGCGCAGATACTCAGTGGCCTCACGATCGTCGTCGATGCTAAGGATCGCATCCGGCGAAAGCGCGCTGCCCACACGGACTTCGACAGTCTTGCCCGCTTGCTGCAGGAATTCCTGCAACAAGAACGCGCTGCGCAGTTTGGGATGAATCATCCCTAGAATTTGAAATCCGAAGTTGTTGTGCCCGCAGAAATACACGGGCAGCGCCAGGGCGCCGGTGCGACGAATCAAACGTACCGCCGTATTGTTCCATCCGGGATCGGCAATTTGCGTCACCGGCATTTGCCAATGTGGAGCCTCACCCGCGGGAAACATAGCAAGCATGCCCCCTTGTTGCAACCAGGCCACGGCTTCGCGAAGGGCTTTGCGATTTGCATCCAGGGAACGGTCGGTTTGAAAAGGATCTACGAAGATGCACGAGCGCTGAAGTTCAGGAATGTCGCTGAAAAGAAAGTGAGTGAGCACCTTTACGTCGGGACGAACGTGAGTCAGGAGCGTGGAAAGAATTGCTCCATCGAGCACCCCGTGGGGATTATTGGCCACCACCACGACTGGACCACGAAGCGGAATGTGCGCACGGTCGGCCGCCTCGATATGGGTGCGGATGCGCATTTCCGCGAGCAGGCTCTCCAGACGAAATCCTTCCGGCGACTGCTGCACGCGCCGATAAAGATTTCGCGCTCTCGCTCCCGGAGTTAACTTTGCCGCGAGAGCTGGAAAATCAGTGATTCGTGGCGGTCCTTGGGCATCACTCGCAGGCGTGTGCCACTGGTCGGATGGCATTCTCCATGGATAGCGCAACCGCGTTGCAGCAGAATGAAGCGCAAGTTAAAAGCCGATGAAATCAGCGCCGGGGATACTCGATAGTAACCACCGCCGGGGTCTTCTATACAGATGTGCCGATAAAAGTGCCCCGCTTTAACATCCTGTTCACAATTGCGGGGAACGCGGCTGGCTCACGCGACAGTCTTAAGCAAAGAGGTCTGACTAGTCTGGAACGCGACCGGCGCTGGAAGGCGATCGCTCAGTTCCGCCAAATGGGCCAGCTTCGCGGCGAGATCACTGTTAACTTGACCTTCACGAAATCGCCAGCGCCAGTTGCCGCCATGCAGGCTGGGAGTATTCATGCGGGCCTCACTGCCCAGGCCGAGGATATCCTGCAAAGGAATGATGCTGAGATTCGCAGGGGAGCACTGCGCGGCCCGGATGAATGCCCAGTGAATGCCATCTTCGCAACGCCCCACATAGGCCTCGGCATTTCGCTTCTCGTGTTCTACGGCGCCCGAATTCCACCAGCCGGCCACGGTATCGTTGTCGTGGGTTCCCGTGTAGATGACTTTGCCTTGAGCCCGGTGCGGAAGGTACATGTGCGCGCCTGCATCGCCGAAGCCGAATTGCAACACCGCCATGCCCGGAATCTGCAACCGGTCTCGCAGCGCGTGCACTTCAGGAGTGATATAACCCAGGTCCTCGGCAAAAAAGGGCAGGCCGCCCAGTGCCTCGCGCAGTTTGACAAACAGATCATCGCGCGGACCGTCGACCCAGCGGCCGTTCACGGCCGTAGCTTCGCTGGCCGGAATTTCCCAGAACTGATCGAAGCCGCGAAAGTGATCGAGCCGGATGTAATCGCAGTTTTGCGTGGCCCAGCGCAACCGCTGGATCCACCATTCGTACCCGCGTTCCTTCATCACATCCCAGCGGTACAAGGGATTTCCCCAACGCTGTCCGGTCTTGCTGAAGAAATCGGGAGGAACCCCGGCGACGACTTCGGGCTGAAGATTATTGTCCAAGCGAAACAGTTCGGGATGCGTCCACACGTCGGCGCTGTCGTGGTTCACGAAGATGGCGACATCGCCGACAATACGGATGGCACGCTCGGCGCAATAGCGCCGCAGCGCTCGCCATTGTTCGAAAAACGCGAACTGCACCGCACTGCGCACGCGAATATCGTCGGAGAGTTCAGCCCGAGCGCTGGCTAGCGCATCCGGTTCGCGGCGCGCAAGTTCCTGCGGCCAGCCATTCCAGGAATCGAGTTTGTATCGCGCGCGCAGCGCGTCAAATAAAACGAAATCATCGAGCCACCAGGCATTCTCGGCTCGAAAGGATTCGAATCTGCCGGAGGCTTCCGGCGAAGCCGTTCGCAAAAAGCTTCGCGCCGCCTCGAACAACAGCGGCATCTTCTGAGCGAAGACTTTTTCGTATTCCACCGGTCCATCAGGAGAAGGAAGTCCATCGAGCTTTGCGCGGTCGATCCAGCCGTGATCGGCAAGGCGTTCCAGGCTGATCAGCAAGGGATTCCCAGCGAATGCCGAGGTGGAGGAGTAAGGAGAATTTCCGTAGCCGAGCGGACCCAGCGGTAACACTTGCCAGACGCCCTGCCTCGCAGAGGCGAGAAAGTCTACGAACTGGTAAGCGGCGGGTCCGAAGTCACCAACGCCGCCGCGCGAGGGCAGGGAGGTCGGATGCAACAAGATGCCAGCCGCGCGGGAAAAGGACATGTCAGCGCCGCTACATTCCCGACTCGCTGCCGGTGCGTCCCAGGGCCTTCAGTTCTTCTTCGTTGCGCTTGATCTTGCCCGACCTCGTCATTTCGTCGAGAAGGTTCGAGACAAACAACGAGAAACGTTCCTGCTGCTTGACTTGCAGCAGCGAATCGCGAATCTGGTCGCGTTTCGCGGCAAAGTCCGCTTCCGAGGGTGGCTGACTTTCCACCAACTGCAGCACAGACGCGTTGCCGCCATTATTGATGGGGCCGCTAATCTCCCCCGGCTTCATGGTGAACGCCACCGAAGCCTGCCCTGACATCGAGCCCACATCGGGAACCTGGCCATCGGGCAGCACGAGGTCGCTGGTTTTCATGGTGGCGCCGAGTTCCTTGGCAGCGCGCTTCAGATCGTGCTCGGCCTTGGCGCGATCGGAAAGCTCCTGAGCTTTTTGAGTTAACAGGATGTTCGATCGCTCGTTCTTGAATTCGTCTTCGACCCGGCTGCGAATCTCTTCAAATGTCGGAGTCGTCGGGGGCTTGACTGCAAGCAACTGAAACACGACGATTCCTTCGGATGCGGAAGCCACGTCCGGCGGAGATTTCTCCTGCGTAGTGAAAACGGCATCCATGAACTGAGGAGCCTGTCCCAGGCCGGGCAGCGTGTCGTGCCGCGAAAAGAAGTCCGACGTGATCACAGGAACGCCCTGCACGGCGGCCGCCGCATCCAGGCCTTGCGCACGCGCCTGCTGCAGCAGAGTTTCCGCCTTCCTCTGAGCGATCTGCTGCGCCTTCTGATGCTTCAGGATCGGCTCAATCTCACTCTTGACCTCGTCGAGCGGCTTGGTGTGCGCATCCTGCTTGTCGTCCACGCGAATAATGTGGAAGCCATAGCTGCTCTTCACCAGATCGCTGATCTGGCCCTTGGGCAGCGAGAACGCGACTTTCTCAAATTCGGGGACGGTCTGGCCTCTGCCGATCCAGCCCAGTGATCCTCCCTGCTTCGCGCTGCCCGGATCTTCCGAATATTTCTTGGCCAAATCTTCCAGCTTGGCGCCGTTCCTGAGTTGCTTCAGTAAATCGGCGGCGCGTTGCTGGGCTTCGGCGACGCCTTTTTCGTCCACCTTGCCGTCCGGACCGGGAAGCGGCGTCTTGATCAAAATGTGGCTGACTTTGACTTGCTCCGGGACACGATACTGATCGCGGTGATTATCGTAATAGGCCCGCAAATCGTCTTGCGTGACTTGCACATCGGCTTCAGCCTTCGCTGTGTCGATCACCGCATACTTGATTTTGCGCTTCTCCGGAATGGAATTGGCGTAGGTGGCTTTGTGGCTCTCGTAATAAGCCTTCAATTCTTCGTCCGTGGGATGAAGGCCCTTCTTGAGGTCGTCCTGCTTCAAATAGGCGTAGTCAAACTTTACTTTAGTATTCTGTTTGACGAACTCTTCGTGAATTTGTGCGTCGCTCACACCCGCGCTGCTGGCAATGAGCGCCTGCAACTTGGTCAGAAGAATGTCGTGGCCCACGGATTCTTCAAACTTGGTAGTCGTCAGGTTGTAGCGCTGCAGCAAATCCTCGTATTCCTGCTGGCCGATGAAGTTGCCCCCCGGGAAAAATGTGGCGGCATACCGGCCGTGCTGCAGTTCGTCGCGCACTTCAGCGGGAGTGACGCGCAGACCCACGCGTCCCGCTTCGGCGATCAGGGCCTGGCGCGTGATCAACTGCTCGGCTGCGCGTTGGGCGAAGAACGGCAGCAGCATGCTCATATTGGCCCCGCCCTGCGGCATCTGCTGTTGCAGCATCTGCCGGGCGGTTTCGCGTACTTCGTCGGCTGTGATATCGTCGCCGGCTACTTTGGCCACGACTCCCTTGCCCGGCGTGCCGGTCAACTCAGAACCTAATCCGCCAGGAACAAACGCGATGACCATAGCGGCACAAATGAGCAGGAGCAGGCCTCCAAGAACAAACTTCTTGAACGGCCCCTCAGTTTGCAGAAATCGGATCATGTTCTTGTCACTCCAAGAATAGTAAGGCGAATTTTCAATTATAAACTACCGGACGCGGCGCTCTTCCCTTGCCGGCCGCGAATTGGCCTGCAAATTTTGCTCGCTCGCCCCGGTTCTCCTGCGCCGGAACACCCCAGCCCACATCCGTGAAAAAATCCGCTATTGAAACGAATTAATAGAAGTGTTATCCATTCTGGCAGAGCATTTTTCCAAAAGATGTCGCTCTGGATCCAATATCCGCGCGTCGCATAGGAGCAACATGAGCTTACGGAATCGTCTGACCCCCGGTTTTCTTCTGTTGACTTTATTGTTTGCGGCCTCATCTCTCGTTGCCCAAGAGAAAAATCCTTCCGCCGCCCAGGGCAAGCACCCGACCGAAAGCAGGCTCGCTCTGCACGAGGGCTGGACCTTGCAGACCTCGGCCAAAGTCGAAGCTAAGGGAGAGGTCATTTCGACGCCGCAGTTCTCTCCCAAGGGCTGGCACGAAGTTACCGTGCCGACGACCGTAGTGGCCGCGCTGGTCAAGGATAAGACCCTTCCTGACCCATTTTTCGCGATGAATCTGCGCCAGTTTGCCGGCGTCAATTATCCGATCAGCGGGAATTTTTCAAACATCGCCATGGCGCCCGACAGCCCCTATGCGCTCTCGTGGTGGTACCGCAAGCAATTCGTGCTGCCGGCCAGTTACAAGGGCAAGACAGTTTGGCTGAAGTTTGACGGCATCAATTATCGGGCGAGCATTTGGCTGAATGGCAAGCAGATCGCGAACTCAGACGAAGTAGCCGGCGCGTGGCGAACCTACGAGTTCAATGTCAGCGAGACCGCTAAACCGGGCGCGGAAAATGTTCTGGCGGTGCAGGCCTACGCTCCCACCGAGCACGATCTCGCGATCACGTTTGTTGATTGGAATCCCGCGCCTCCCGACAGAAACATGGGACTGTGGCGTGACGTTTATCTCACTTACAGCGGCCCGGTCGCACTGCGCTATCCCACCGTTGTGTCGAAGTTGAACTCGCCGGCGAACGACAGCGCGCAACTCACCGTCACCGCTCAAGTCAAGAACGGCACGAATCAACCGGTCAAAGGCAAGCTGAAGGGACAGATCGAGAGCATAACGTTCGAACAGGACGTAGAACTCGCACCCAACGAAGCGAAAGACGTTACCTTCACCCCCGACAAATTCCCGCAGCTCGTCTTCGCGAATCCGCGCCTTTGGTGGCCAACGCAGATGGGCAAACCGAACCTCTATAAGCTCACCATGGAATTCGACGCCGGCGGCGCGGCCACGGATTTTTACCAGACCGAGTTCGGCATTCGCGAAATTACTTCAGACTTTAATTCGGTGGGCGGGCGCGCCTTCCACATCAACGGAAAAAATATTCTGATCCGCGGTGGCGGCTGGACTCCCGACATGATGATGCGCGAGAACTCGCAGCGTCTACACGACGAGTTCCGCTATGTCCAAGACATGGGTCTGAATACCATCCGCCTCGAAGGCAAGCTGGAGACGCCGGAATTTTTCGATCTGGCCGACCACAAGGGAATTCTCGTGATGGCCGGATGGTGCTGCTGCGATTTCTGGGAACGGTGGCCGCGCTGGAAGCCGCAGGATTTTGAAATCGCCAAACAGTCATTGCGCGATCAAATCTACCGGCTGCGCAGCCATCCCAGTCTGGTGATGTGGCTGAATGGCAGCGACAACGCTCCGCCGCCCGACGTCGAGCAGATGTATCTCGACGTAGAGAAAGATTTGCTCTGGCCGAATCCTGTGGTCTCCTCAGCTACGGGCAAACAGACCAGCGTCACCGGCAATAGCGGAGTGAAGATGACCGGGCCTTACGAATATGTCGCTCCCAACTACTGGGAAGTTGACACGCCGCAAGGCCAGCCCGGCCGCAAGCAGTGCAATCCCGGGGGCTGCGGTGGCGCGTACGGCTTCAACACGGAAACCAGCATGGGACCGGCGGTTCCGCCCGTGGAGAGCATTCGCGCCATGGTTGGCAAAGATCATCTCTGGCCGGTGGACGACGTGTGGAACTATCACGCGGGCGGCGGCGAATTTAAAACCATCAACGTGTTCAGCCAGGCGCTCGCCAACCGGTACGGAAAGTCCGACAACGTAGACGACTTCGCCATAAAATCGCAGATGCAGACCTACGAAGGCGTGCGCGCTATGTACGAGGCCTACAGCCGCAACAAATATGAGGCCACTGGAGTGATCCAGTGGATGCTCAACAATGCGTGGCCCTCCATGATCTGGCATCTTTACGACTACTACTTACGTCCGGGAGGAGGATATTTCGGAGCCAAGCGCGCGATGGAGGCGCTGCACCCGATCTATGGCTACGACGACCACTCCATCTGGGTGGTCAGCAGCCAGTACACAGACGCGAAGGGACTGAAGCTCACGACGAAAATCTACAATCTCGACGCGACTGAGAAGTTCACGCAGGAAAATACGCTGGATGCCGCGGCCGATAGCACCGCAAAAATCTTCGCCCTGCCCGACATTTCCGGCCTGAGTCCCACGTATTTCCTGGTCCTGCGTCTGGAAGATTCTGCCGGCAAAGTAGTCGGCTCGAACTTCTACTGGCTGTCGACCAAGCCCGAGACGCTCGACTGGGCGAAGACCACCTGGTGGATGACGCCCACCGCGTCCTATGCGGACTTCACCGCGATCTCACAGCTTCCGAAGGTCAAGCTAAAAGTTACGGACCGCAGCGAGCGCAAAGGCGAAGAAGAGATCACTCACGTAACCCTGGAGAACCCGAGCAAGAGTCTCGCCTTCTTTGTCCGCCTGAAAGTCGACAAGGGCGTTAAGGGAGAAGAAATTCTTCCGGTCGTCTGGGAAGACAACTATGTGTCCTTACTGCCCGGCGAGAAGCGCGAGATCACCGCAACCTATCACGCCAGCGAACTGGGAGCAGCCAAGCCCACGGTGGAAGTCAGCGGCTGGAACATGGAATGAGAAAGATTGAGTAATTGCGGAACTGAGAAATTAGGTAATTGAACCTGCAGGCATCGGTGTGCGCGGCAGGTTTTAAATTACCCAATTACCAAATTTCCAAATTACTCAATTGCCGTTGAGTTGCCTAATTATCCGATTCCGAAATCTACCGAATCTTTCGCACCTGCGCGCAATTGGAGTGTCGGGCGCTTTAATTTTCTTCCGGTGGCAGTTCGAAATTGATCATATTTCCGCGAAAGCCCTTGGTACGAATCGCGCCGAACAGAATGCCCGCCGCCATCCATATGGAACCCACGATCATGGCGGGCCGGCTGAGATTGAGCCACAATCCAAGACAAATCAGGAAACCGAACACGGGCGGTACGAGATAGCCCAATTTCTTCTCTTCCGAGCGCACGAAGTAGCGCAGCAGCGCCGCGACATTCACTCCCATGAAGGCAATGAGCGCTCCGAAATTCAACATTTCGGCGCCGAGTCCGTACGCTGCACCACCGTTGAGGATCTGCGTGAGATTGCCCCGGCTCAGAATCGCAACGGACGGGTTCGCTTGAAAGCTGGCAACGCCTTCCAGGACGAAAGCTCCAAGGATGGCGACTACTCCAACGAACATGACGCTGTTCAGCGGCACGCGGCTCTTCGGGTCCACGGCCCCGAAGAATGACTTCGGCAACGCGTTGCTCCGTCCCATGCCATAGAGCAACCGCGCCGCTCCCGTCTGCGATCCGAATCCGGAGCCGAAGTTTGCCAACAGCAAAGTGAAGCCGACCACCGGGAACAGCGGCTTCCAGGCGCGGCCAGCAACATAAGAATAGGCGGTGTTGATGTCGGGAAATGCTTCGCGGGCCGGCCAGATCAGTTGCGCAACGTACACCTCTACCGCGGAAAGAATTCCAATGACCAGGCACGTGAGCACGGTCGCCAAAAGAATGTTTCGCCTGGGATTCTCGGCTTCTTCGGATAGCGTAGAGATTCCATCGAACCCGATATAAGTCAGGACCGCAATCGAAGTACACCCGAAGAGGTTGCCCCAGGAAAAAGTGTGCGGATCGTAAAAAGGCGTCAGGTACGAGATGGTTCCCTGCGGCGCGCCAAAGATGTAGCGCGCGCCGGCTATAAAGATCGCAACCACTACCATTCCCATCAACATGGCCATGACCGCGTTAATCCTTGCCGAGGTCTTGATGCCACGGATGTTGAGCAGAGTGAAAACCAGTGCGAAAAAGATTTTCCAGATCCAGGAGGGAACGCCCGGAGCAAATTGATGCGCCTGGCCCGCGCACCACACCGTGCAAATGAGCGGGTTGAGCATGTAGTCCATGACCATGCTCCAGCCGGTCACGAATCCAATGGCGGGATTAACTTCCTGAGCCACATACGTAAAAGCGGAGCCGGCGCTGGGATAGGCGCGCGCCATCCGGCCGTAGCTGATGCCGGTGAACAGCATCGCCACCATGGCAATAAGAATCGCAGTCACCACATGTCCGTGGCCCCGGTCGCTGAGCACCCCAAATACCGACATCGGGGCGACCGGCTGGATCACGATAATTCCATACAGAATCAGGTCCGAGAGCGTGAGCGTTCGGCGGAGGCGTGCCGCGGATGGAGCGATAGTCGAGGTTTCCATGGGAACGGCTATTGGATTATGGAAGGCACAGAAATGTCAATGTTAAAACGTTTCTGTAGATCCGGACGAATCACCGACGCCTACTTCTTCTCGCTGTAATCGAACCAGTATCCCCGCTGCTCGTTGCCTGACATGTGCCGCGTGTTGTATTCGAGAAGATAGTTCACGTGCTCATCGTCAAGCGGGAACGATTTCTTCGGCGTGTAGGGATATTCGCCCATGCTCAGGAACGGCAGCGGCGCCACGTAGTTGCCTTCAGCCGCATAGAAATCCATATCTTTTTCATAGCCATTGGCGGCAAAGAAATAATCGCGCACCCATCCCTTGGGCGGCGCCGGAAGATCTGCCGGATTGAATTCCAGCCGAACCACGTCTCCCGATCCGAAGACCACTAGCTTGTCGTCGGTGGCCGTGAGCAAAGGCAGCACATCGCCGTAACGCGTGTAGGTCCCCTTCGGCCGGGTGTACGGCCCGGTCGGGCTGGTCTTCTCGTAAATGTATTTCACATTTCCCGGCGGCGTGCCCTCGATCTTGAACGGAAACCCATGGAATTCCAGATCGGCGCTCGCCAGCGGCACCGGAGTCACGCGCGGCGCGTGCGACTGGCCTTCTTTGAACTGCCGCGTGTGGTCCACCAGAATGCTGTCCCAATAAATCTGCAGATTGGTGGTGATGCGGATTCTTTTCGTTCCGGGCGGAAGTTTTCCCGTCAGATCGACCGTGATCGTCCGCGGACCGCCGGCAGGAAAGCCCATATCGTCGATCACGCGCTTCCATTTTTTATCCGTGCCCAACGCCTCCACATACGGAGCCGTCGCCTCGATCCCCGCCTGCGACGCGGCATACATACTGTTGGCCGAGAAGTATTCGATCTCGCCATGCATTAACAGCCAGAGTGGCTCTCCGTGATAAGCCTCGCCCAGATCGAGCGTGAGCGTGTGCGGCTGGGCGAAGCCGAGAAACTTGGTAAGCGCGAAGTCACCGATATAGCGATGCGCGAGCAAATCAGGCAGCACATCGTGGCCATGCTCGTCCCACGCGCCCGCCAACGGTTGCGGGTTGTGGCTCACCACCACTTTGAATGGAGGATACGGCGGGTTCGACGCGAAATACTCGTTGGGATAAACGTCGAGATCCGCCGGATGATCGACGGCCAGAAGCCGTACCTGATCGAGGTAGACGGCTTCCTCCAGAGGCTCCATGAAGCGGAAGCTGAACTTGCCGTTGTTCTCATGGACCGAATCCCGGTTGAGCTTGATGTATTCGACCGGGCGCGGGATGTCGCGCTGCCCGGGCCCGACCCAGTGTCCTACGACGCCGGCGCCCAGCATGTCGGCGACAAACTCGTAGTGCTCGCCATTCCACACGAAGAGCGTGGGACAGGAACTGCCGCGGCGATCGATCTCCAGAAGATTCTGCTGCTTGTCGCCGGCAACATGAATTTCGTCCTGCAACACACCGGTGGGCCACAGCATGCGCACGATGTCAGCTTCTTTCGCGTCGCCCAGGCCGACGGTGAGGTAAGGCGAGTTCTGGCCGAGATATCCATTCGATCCGTAGATCTCAAACTTCTGCCGGTTGCCGCCGGAGAAGACTTCCACTTTTGTTCCGATGGCGGATTTATTGTCGTTCAGTCCCTTGAGCGCAAGCCGCATCCAGTGATTCTGATTGCCGCCTTCGTTGCGCAGGAGCACCGCGGGCCCGTGATTCTGCGTGATCAGCAGGTCGGTCGCGCCGTCGTTGTCGTAGTCTCCGGTGATGATGGCGCGTGGGTCTTTCAGTTGAATCTTGTCGAGGCCGACATCGGCAGTGACGTTCTTGAAGCCGTCGGGACCAAGATTGCGGAAGAGACGGACTTCGCCTTTGCGGTCCTTCATCTCTCGCGCTGTTTCGCCGACAACGACTATATCAATCCAGCCGTCGTTGTCGTAGTCGAGAGCCGCGATGCCATAGGCGACCTCAAGATCAGTTTTCGGAAACTGTATCGAAGTAAAGCTCTTCCCGTGATCGTTGTGCCAAAGCGTCAGAGCTGCCACACCCTGCCCGAAATGCGTGGTCGCCAGGTCCATCCATCCATCATGATCGAAATCTGCGATAGCGATACCGGTGTTATCTTGCATCGAATTCTTGTCCCAGGGTTGGCGAGGGATGAATTTTCCTTCCCGTGGATTTTCGAAGATGAGCGGATCGAGTCCGGGCACAAAAATGTCCACGGCACGGTCATTGTTGTAATCGGTACCCAATGCAGTCCAATGACGTCCCTGTGCGGTAACTCCCTTTTCTTCGCTCACGTCCGTGAAGGTACCGTTTCCATTGTTACGCCACAGTTCATCATTCACGGGAGAGCCTTTATATTGTCCCTGGCCGGAGCTGCCTAGAAAGAGATCTATATCTCCGTCGTGGTCATAATCAATCCACGCAGGGGTGCGAACCGATCCATTCGGCTTCACCGGCAAGTGCTCGCTTGTATTTCTGAACGTCCCGTTTTTTTCATTGTGTAGCAACACGACCCGACCCATGAAACTCAGCGCTAAGTCAGCGTATCCGTCGTTGTCGTAATCGCCGGCGCTGCAACCAATCGCGTGCGTCTTGGGATCTAATCCAGCCTTGGCGGTTACGTCTTCGAATTTGCCGTGCCCGAGGTTGTGGTAAAGCGACATTCCGCCCTGGGCGCCATAGTCCGTAAGCAGCAGGTCGACTAATCCGTCGTTGTCATAGTCAAGAAAGCATGCGCCCGGACCATGGAAAAACTGTGGCTCGCCTGTGGCAGCGGTTACGGGCAATCCCGCCTCCTTCGTCACATCCACAAACTGCACCTTGATCTGCGCCGGAGGCTTCAGCGCAGCCTGCGGCGATTCGACTGCGCGTGAATACAGCCCCTGCTCGCCATAGGTCAGGCTCATGGGAGAGCCAAGTTTGTTCTGCGTGATGTACTGGAATTTCTTCAGGTGCTCGCGCGCGTCGTTTACATCCGACGACTGCTGGTAGGCCCGCGACAATCCAAACTCCGCCGACGCGTGCAGCGGATTGATTTTCAACGCGTGATCGAAAGAATCGATCGCCTGCGGAAACTGCTTGGCTTGCGCGTAGGCCGTGCCGAGAAAGTACCACGTGTCGGCATCGTTGGGATCGATGGCAATCACCTTCTGGAACGCATCAATCGAGGCCGGCGCATCGCCCATGTTTTTCGCCAGCAATCCCAGGCTGTACCACGCGTTCGGACTCTTCGGATCCTGTTTCAGCGAATCTTCCAGCGCGGCCCGAGCGTCATCGACTTTCTGCAAATTCAGATAGGCCACGCCCTCGTTCAGGCGCGCGATGGTGAACTTGGGATCGGCAGCGACCGCCTGTTGAAACTCTTTCAATCCCTTTTCGAAGAGCTGCTGGTTCATGTAGGCGCAGCCCAGATTATTCAGGCGGGCGGCGTCGATGGGATTGGGAGGTCCATCGGGATTGGGGATTCCGAAGGCGGCGAGCAGCGTAGCTAAAAGAGCAACTGAGATTCTCAGATTCATTTCTCTAAAGATTTAAACACAGCGGGCGCACAAGAACACAGAGGAAACCAAGTTCTGTGATTCTGATCCTGTCATCCTGAGCGGAGTCTGCCCGCGCACAGCGAGCAAACGGAGTCGAAGGATCCCTACCCCGCAGCATGCGCAGTGAGCGATAGCGATCCTTCGACTTCGCTCAGGATGACATTCACAGAACTACTTCGGTGCCGAAAATAGATGCGGCCCAGAATACGCACGATAACTGACGATTCCCTTCCCTTCCTCCACTGTCACCGTCTGCCCGGCGTTGACATTAGCAAGCTTGTCCACTTGCCCGCTTGGCCACTGGACCTCAATCTTGTCGGCCTTGCTGTGTGCGCCCAGCCCGAACGTCAGGACCAGTTCGCTTTGCGACAAGTAACTCGATCCGGAGCGCAGCATCTTCCACTGTTTATCGCCGGAGGCACTGACGCGCACCACCGCGCCAATGCCGTCGCGATTGGACTTTGTGCCAACCAGTTTGATGCGCAGGCTACGGTTCGTTCCGCCCTCGTTATGAAACAAATACGCGGGCCCGGCGTTTGTGGTGAGCAGAATATCGAGAAAGCCGTCATTATCGATGTCGCCATAAGCCGTGGATCGCGCCACTTTTGGCGCGGCAAACGACTTTCCCATCTGCTCCGTCACTTCGGTGAATTTTCCGCCGCCGAGGTTGCGGAAAAGATGCGGAGGCTCGGCATAACTCACGCGCTTCTGCACACGCTCGATTTCGTTCTCGATGTGGCCATCCGCAACGAAAACGTCAGGCCAGCCGTCATTGTCATAATCGAAGAAGAAACAGCCGAACCCGAGCGTAACGAGCGTGTCGCGTCCAATCTCCGACTGCGGCGCTTCGTCCACAAACAAACCGTTCCCCTCGTTGTGATAAAGCGAAACCATCTGGTTGGCAAAGTTGCTGATCAGCACGCTTGGATGCCCGCTGCGGTCGTAGTCGGCGGCATCGGTGCCCATGCCCGCGCGCGCCACACCGTCCTCGCTGAAGCCAATACCGGCGGCCACGCCACGCTCTTCAAACGTTCCATTTCCTTTGTTCAGGTACAACTTGTTGGGCTGGGTATCGTTGGCGATAAGAATGTCAGGCCAGCCATCGTCGTTGTAATCAAGAATCGTGATGCCCAGGCTCTTCGAAGTCGGATCGCCCAGTCCGGCTTTGCGCGTGGCGTCTTCGAACTTGCCGTTACCCAGGTTGTGCCACAGCCGGACGGACGTGCCCTTGTACGATTCCGGCGTGCAATACGACTTCCGCGCTCCATCGAGCGTGCAATACAGATCGCCCTGCTCGCTCCACTGCACATAGTTTGCGATTACGAGATCGAGCTTGCCGTCGCGATCGTAATCCACCCAGGCCGCACTCGTGGAAAATTCGTTCGGCCCCCACATGCCCGCGGCTTTGGTGACGTCGGTAAAAGTCCCGTTGCCGTTGTTGTGAAAAAGATGGCTCTGCCCCAGCGCCGAGACGAAGATGTCGTCAAAGCCGTCGTTATCGTAGTCGCCGACCGCGACTCCCAAGCCGAACATCGGAATGGCAAGCCCGGCGCGGCGAGTCACATCCGTGAAAGTTCCATTCTGATTATTGTGATAAAGCTTCAGCGTGGTCGCCCCGGCATGACGATGCCCGGGAAAATCGTCTCCGTTGATTAGAAGGATGTCGGGATATCCGTCGTTGTCGTAGTCGATGAAAGCGCAACCCGGCCCCATCGTTTCAGGCAGCCACTTTTTTCCAAACGCGCCGTTGTTGTGGGTGAAATGAATGCCTGCTTGCGCTGTGATATCGCGAAAGTGGATAGCCTGGGCGCGGCTTGCAACCGTCAGACTGAACCACAGAGACACGGAGGCACAGAGAAAAAAACAAAAGAAGGATCCTCCGTGACTTCGTGACTCCGTGGTGAAAGCTTTGCCCGGAACGTTCATTTATCTGGAAGCCCCGGCAACAACTGTCGACGCAGGCCGGGCTCTGCCCGGCTGGACAGCCGAGGCGGTTGTCTCCACATGATTCATGATTGGCAGCGGGACGGAAATATGTTCGTGCACTGCCTGCCGTTCATTGTTGTCTTCAGGATGTAATTGACGATACGGACCAGTGATCGCCTGCGACGATTCGTCGGCCTTGAAGCGCATGTACCGCTCCTGATGTTCCTTGGCTAACTTCTCGTTCCCAAGGCCGCTGTAACACAGCATCAGGTTGTAGTGCGCCTGCAAGTCTTCCGGATCGATCGCCAGAACTCCCTGCAGGGTTTTCACGGCTTCGTCGTACTTGCGTTGCAAGAAGAGCACGCGCCCCAAATCGTTCAAGGCCACTCGATCGCGGGGATACTCTGCCAGCACCATTCGCAAACGAGCGGCAGCGCCATCGTAGTTGCCGTCCGAACGCAGAACTTTAGCGTAAAAGAAATTCGCCCGGGCCAGCTTCGGAGACAAGGCCAGCGCCTTTTCCAGCACGGTTCGCGCACACTCCATGTCGCCCTCCTGCACGGCGCAGCGACCGATGTTGACCCAGCCATCCGGATTATTCGGATCCGCCTCGGTCACTTTTTCGAAGGCAGCCGCCGCCCCCTTCAGATCACCTTGCAGAAACAATCCGATTCCGTAGTCGTTCCACCGCTGCCATTCTTCTTTGCGAACCATCGCCTTCGGCTGTGGCTCCGGCGCGCTCCGGGCAATCACGGGAAGCGTCACTTCGTCCTCGGCCATCGTGACAATCGGCAGGTCTGGAATCTTTTCTTCCTTCGCCGAAACGCCGTTCAAGGACGCGGTGAACACCGTTGGACGATCGTCGTAGTCGGGAGAAACCGCATTCGGCTTCGTCGGGTCGGGCTCGCCGGCAAATGCCTCGTGCGTTTCGTACCACGAAAATTTCCGGTAGCACAGCCGCGCATGCAACGTGATCTTGTTGCCGGCGTTCTCCGGAATCAACATGCGGTAATGCACCGTGTCGGCCGCGCCCGGCGGAATCAGTCTCACGTACACGACTGCTCGTGTGGCCCACGCATTGCGCTTGTTGATGGGATTGCCGTGCGCATCGATCTGCAACGATCGGTAGAAGTGCGCGCCTCTTTCTACCGGACCGTGGCCGTTGTCCTCGACCATACCGCTCCAGAAGATGATCTGGCCTTTATCGTCGGTCCCTTTCAATTCAAGCCAGGTGTCGTAAGCGTCGACTGTCCCGCCGGGAAAAAAGTGACCCACTTTCTTCGTCCGTACCACCACATCCACGCGGACGGTGTCGCCCCGCCGCAACGGTGGCTGCACCCGATTCAAGGGGGCCGTGACCGGAATGGCCTCCCCCGCATTTCCGCCCGTGATCTTGCTCTCGGCTTCTTCTCCAACCGCAAAGGTGGTCGACAAATCGGACTGCGTGGTTGCACCGGGCTTCAGCGGAGCCTGCGCCGGCGACAGCGCGAAGATATCCACCGTGACGGCGCCACCTTTCAGGAAGCCTTCTGTCAGCTTGAGCTGCGTCGCATCTTCGTTAGCGGTCGGTACTGCCGTGTTCGCAGCCAGGAAGCGATGCGAGTGCACGAAGCCATTGATATTCCCCGCGTCCTTCGACGCCTCGGTCGGCATGTGACAATCGGCGCACTGCTGCGGTTTCGGTGGATAGTAGAACGACCGCGCTCCCTGCCCCGACACTCCGCTGGCCTGCCAGTTGTCATACTCGTTGAATCCGCGGAACCAGCGATAATTGTTCACCGGAACATCCAGATGAACTTTGTGGCAGGACGAGCAGAACTCCGCCGTCTGATCGCGCATGAAGGGTTTCAGGAAGACGCGCCGGTGCGGCTCCGGGTTCAGCCGGATCACAAAATCGTGCAACGCTCGCGCCACCGGATTCTTCGTAGCCGCCAGTTCATGCAGCTTGGGATACTCCAGGTAAAAATCCCCCTGCCCCATCGTGCTCTTCACCCGGGCGATGGAGTGGCACATCATGCAGCCCAGCCCGGCTTGCGCCTCCGGACGATGCACGATCTGCTTGATGGGCGTGTCCATTAATCCAGCGTAGAGCACCGCCGGATCGTGGCAGCCGCCGCACCATTTCGAAGGCTTCGTCCCCACCGTGTCTTGCATGTACTCGACCGCCTTGCGATACCACTGATTGTTGAACGAAGAAAAATGGTGCGCCGAGCTGAACCACTGGTTGTAGATGTCTTCGTGGCAGCGCTTGCAGGAATCGGATTCCATGAAAAACTTGCTGGGGATTTTCTGCTTGCCGTAGACCTGCGCTGAACTCGGGAAAAACGGGCCCTCCGGGCCATCGCCCTCACCATTCATATTCTCGGGCGGCATGGCGGGATTCTCGATGCGATTGCGCGTCTGCCAGGAGTTGCGCACATAGCGCGCCGCGTAGCCGACGCCAGCCAGCACAGCCAGACAGAAGACCACCCGCAGCGCACTAGCCGTTCCGGTTGAACCCAGCACGCCGGAGTCGCTCGTCCCGCGTCTGCCCAGCCAATCCGCGGCGAGCAGGCCAACGCCCGCCAATGAGATCACAATATGGAAATAGAGCTTGTTCCACTCCGAACGCGGCGTTCCAGTCTTGATCAGGATCAGTCCCAGAACCGCTCCCGCCGCAATCAGCAACCATCCGGCCCGCCTAAAGAAAGTGCCAGAGCGCAGCAAGCGGATCAGTGCCGGAACCAGCAGGAGCGCGGCCAGCACGCCTCCGAACGCGTGCAGCAGGACTACGCCAGCGTACAAAATATTGGGCTGAGGAAAGGCGTAGAGATAGCCGGCCGAGACCGTGAGAAACGCGACCAGCCACGCCAAAAATCGAACGGTTATTCCCCTGGAAGCAGGCATCGCTTGCATGTTGTACTGAGCCGAAAGATGTGCGTTGTGTGAGCGGCCCCACAGAGAGCCGACATCACGAGGATACAAAGGTATACAGCCCGGATTGCGGTGGAAATAATCCAAAAGTACTATTCGACTGCGAATGCGGTCCGGGCATGATTAGCCGCCCCATCTACCGGATCCAACCGCTCATTCTATGGGCGGCGCCTTCCATGCGTTGCAGCCCCTTTCCAGCGTGCCGGCGATCGCCAAGACCTGCTCCTCTTCCCACGGCCGCCCCACGATCTGCACGCCAATAGGTAGGCCTTCTGCGGACCTGCTGACGGGCACGACCGCCGCAGGATTGCCCAGCAGGTTGAACCACTCCGTGTAACTCCAGGCATCCAGATACTGCACAGTCTTTCCTTCGATCGTCCAAGTGCGCTCGCCATGCCGGAACGCCGGAATCGCCGCTGCTGCACACAACAAGATCGGGTACTCCCGCATCTGCGCGAGAAAATCAGCGCGGAGCGTATCACGCTGAATCCATGCAGCGAGAAGCGTTTCGCCCGAGAGCTCAGGCTCCGCCTCGGACCATTCCAAGAATTGCTGCAATATCGGACTGCAGTCGCTCTCGCGCCCCTTAAACATCGGGCCAATCAGCATGCCCCCGACTTTGACGAAGAATTTCTTCCAGAGGATTCGCGCTTCCTCAAGGCCCGTGGGACGAAAGGGCTCAACTTCAAATCCGGCTCGGCTCAGAGTTTCAGCGGCGGTACGAACCGCGTCGCGAATTTCTGCAGTAACGGGTGTGCGGCCATCGTCTTCGAAGTAACCGACTCTCAACTGCTTCACGTCGGCTTCGTCCGGCCGGCGAACCGGCACAGGAGCCGCGCAGCTTTCGCCATCGTCAGGACCTTGCATCACCTCGAACAGCAATTTCAAATCCTCGACCGTCCGCGCCATTGGGCCAACGACTCCGATCAAAGCAAATGGTCCACCGGATGGTGGAAAGTGGCCGGTGCAAGGGATGCGCCCGGGCGTAGGCTTCAGCCCGCAAATGCCGCTGAAATGCGCGGGAACTCGAATCGATCCGCCGCCGTCGCTGCCCACGCCGCCAGCCGACATTCCCGCGGCAATAGCCGCCGCCTCGCCTCCGCTCGAGCCGCCGGGCGTGCGCTCCAAATCCCACGGACTGTTTGTCCGCCCGTGAAGCAGGTTGTCCGTCTCCCACGCCATCAGCATCTCCGGCGTGTTGGTCACGCCGAGCACGATCGCGCCTGCATTCCGAAGCCGCGCAACCAGCGGAGCATCGTGCGCAGCAACGAATCCCGCGCGCAGCCGGGTTCCGGCCTCGCACTTCATGCCGGCAACTTCGATCGAACTCTTGATGCTGACCGGTACGCCATGAAGCGGACCAGGGGCTCTCCCGCTCATAACAGCAGCATCGGCCTCGCGCGCTTCGCGCCGCACCCGCTTGGGATCCACCTCGACGAAGGCATTCAGTCTTAGATTCAGCCTCTCGATTTTCTCCAGATGAGCTTCCGCGACTTCGACCGCAGAAACTTTCTTCTCGCGGATGTGCTGCGCCAGGGTTACGGCAGGAAGGAATGTAAGATCACGCACTCAGTTCTCCAGGACAAAAGCGGAGTCTAGCACGCTCATCGCCCGTGCACAGAGCGTGACCGCTTCTGCATGGCCCGATCCAGCGCCAACTTCTCTTCCATGCTCAGCCAACGGTACGTTCCCTTGGCGAGGATTCCCAATTGCAGCGGCCCAATCGACACTCGCAGCAACCGAAGCACTTCAACTCCAAGACGAGCCAGCATGCGCCGGATCTGGCGATTCTTGCCTTCATCAAGCGTGATCTCCAGCCAGCAGTTCTTTTCTCCCGAACGCAGCAGGCGGCATTCCTTCATCCTGAGAATTTGTCCCTCAACGCTGACCCCCTTCACCATTGCCGCAATCATGCCGTCGCTCGCGATGATTGCGATCTGCACGTGATACGTCTTCTCCAAATGCGTTTCCGGCGCGGCCACGCGCGCGCCCCACTCGGAATCGTTGGTCAGCAGCAGCAGTCCTTCACTTGCCTTATCCAGGCGGCCGACCGGCGCAACCCACGGCAGAGATTCGCCACTGCTAGACAGCACCGAATACACCGTCTCGCGGCCCTTTTCGTCCGACGCGGTCGTAACCAGGCCGCGCGGCTTGTTCATCATGAGATAGATCTTTTTTCCCAGCGTAGCCTCGTGCTCGTCGACCACAATACGATCGGAATCGAGCCGCACCGGTTTTTCGGGATCGCACTGCACGCTGCCGTTGAGCCGCACTTGTCCTGCGCGAACCAGTTCTGCGGCTTGCGAGCGCGAGCAATATCCCAGCTTTGAGAGTGCGCGGGCCAGGCCAATGCGCCGGACTTTTCCCTGGAGCGGCAAGGATTCATGCTAATCGATATAGCCGCCGCGCTGCACGCGCACAAGCGATGCATGCTTGGTACCATGGGTGCAATCAGCCGGCCGCGCTTGTATCGCCGCCACTGCGCATATTGGAAAGGAAAAGTCGATGGCTCACCAACATCCTCCACGCTTCCTCAAGATTGTCGACAACGCCCGAACCCGCATCCGCGAGACCAACGTCGACGAGGTAAAGAAACGACTGGATCGGAGCGACAACTTCCTGCTCGTCGACGTCCGCGAGGAAAGCGAATTTGCGAAAGATCACCTGCCCGGCGCGGTTCATCTGGGCAAGGGCGTCATTGAGCGCGACATCGAGGCGCGCGTTCCCCAACTCGACACCGAGATGGTTCTTTACTGTGGCGGCGGCTTCCGCTCCGCTTTAGCGGCTGACAATCTCCAGAAAATGGGATATACCAAGGTGATCTCGATGGATGGCGGCATTCGCGGCTGGCGCGAAAAAGGTTATCCGCTCACCAGAGAGTAACCGAGACTGAAACGGCTTAAACAACCCTGTGAATCTTGCACCGCAAGCGAATTCCGCTGTGGTAACGTCTGCGCCGGAAACCATCAACGGCCGCATCTTCTTCTGGTCCATCACCTCGGCGCTGGCCGGCTTTCTCTTCGGCTTCGACACCGTCGTCATTTCCGGCGCGGAACAGACGATCCAGTCGCTCTGGGGCCTGAGCGCCGGGCGTGCACGGCATGGCGATGGCCTCGGCGCTCTACGGCACCGTGGTCGGGTCGCTGCTCGGGCGGCTGGCCGACCGACCGCTTCGGCCGCAAGGCCACGCTGCTCTGGATCGGCGTTCTGTATCTTGTCGGCGCGTCGGCTGCGGCCTGGCCCCCGGCGTCGTCACGTTCATCGCCGCCCGCTTCATCGGCGGGCTGGGCATCGGCATCTCCACCGTCGCCGCCCCGCTCTACATCTCGGAAATCGCGCCGCCGGCATCGCGGACGGCTGGCGGGCATGTTCCAGTTCAACATCGTCTTCGGCATCGTCATCGCCTTCGTGTCCAACGCGCTGCTCGCCGGGATTGGCGAGAACGCCTGGCGCTGGATGCTCGGGAGTCGCCGCCTTCCCGTCCATCCTCTACACCGTGATGTGCTTCGGCCTTCCGGAAAGCCCGCGCTGGCTGATCGGCCGCAAAGGCGACCGCGAGGCGGCATTGGCCGTGCTGCAGCGAATCGAACCCGAGCTCTCCGCCGCCGGACATCGAAGCCCACGCGGACGAGATTGCCGCCGCTTCCTCGGAACAAGTCTCGTCGGCGCATTTCTGGACCTGACGCCTGCGCATGCCGATCCTGCTCGCCATCCTGATCGCGTTCTTCAACCAGCTCTCCGGCATCAACGCGGTGCTCTACTTCGCGCCGCGCATCTTCGAGATGACCGGCCTCGGGGCCAGAAGCCGCCCTGCTGCAATCGGTCGGCATCGGCGTCACCAACCTGATCTTCACCTTCGTCGGCCTGTGGCTCATCGACCGGCTGGGCCGGCGCACGCTGCTCTACATCGGCTCGTTCGGCTACATCGCTCTCGCTCGGCCTGACCGCCTGGGCCTTCTTCACCCAGCATTATTCGATCGTGCCGGCCTGCATCTTCGCGCTTCATCGCCGCGCACGCGGTCGGCCAGGGCGCGGTGATCTGGGTGTTCATCTCCGAGATCTTTCCCAACCGCCATCGCGCGGAAGGCCAGGCGCTCGGCAGCTTCACGCACTGGATCTTCGCCGCGCTGCTCACGACGTTCTTCCCGAAGATGGTCACCGCCTTCGCGCCCGGCTACGTCTTTCTGTTCTTCTCCGGCATGATGGTGCTGCAGCTCGTCTGGGTGAAAACCATGGTGCCCGAGACCAAGGGCGTGCCGCTGGAACAAATGCAGAAGCAACTCGGCATCGAATAAAATTCACGGCCTTGTTCGCTCCAAACCTATTGGGCGAGCTGGCGCCTAATTCACTTGTCCCACAATCAAGCTGCTGGGCCCGGGAAGGTTGATTCGGCTTACTTCGGAGAATCCCGCGGCCTTCATCCATTGCGTGTATTCCGGTTCGCTGTAAGCGGCTCCCGCTTCTGTGCCGACGAGCATGTTCAATGAAAACAGCGCCGCGTGCTGCGGCCCGGTCTTGTCAGGATTGAGGATGAAGTCTTGTACGACAAGGCGCCCGTTCGGAGCCAGCGCCTGGTGGGCACGGCGGAAGATGTCTCGATTCTGATCCTCGGAAAACATGTGGCAGATCGCGTTCAGCAGGATAAGGTCGTAGCTGCTCCCAAATTCGCCTTGCAGCATGTCTCCAGCGCGCACGCTGACTTGCGACGCCACGCCAGCCTGATTGACATATTCCGTGGTGAGTGGCACGACCTCTGCAACATCAAGAATCTCGCACCGCACATCCGGAGCAGCCTTCGCGAACGCAATGGAATAAGCCCCAGAGCCGCCGCCAAGATCGAGAACGCGCCGTACTCCAGCCGTGCCCAAAGCTTTCACCAGAAGAGGTGCGCGATCTTTGGCGTTGCGCTGCATGCCGGCAATGAAGTTGCGCGTCCACTCGGGCGAACTGGCGCGATCGATCGGGACGCGGGTGCCTGTTCGTACTGCATCGGTCAGAGTGCTCCAGCGATGCCAAATGTTCGCGGTATGCAGCAGGCCGTTGCGATGATTGTCTTTGGAGCCCTGCGCAAAGAAGCGCGCCGACTCAGACGTGTTCCTGTAATCGTCGCCGCTCTTCGAGAGCAATCCGAGAGCGACGAGCGCATTCAGCAGCATGCTCACCGCGCGGGCATTGGCGTGGACTCTCGTCCCGATCTGTTCGGCATTAGCTCCTTCCCCGACGGCCGTAAACACATCAAGTTCGAGCGCTGTAAGAATGCACCGGCTGGGCATGAAGCCACGGATCATCTGCTCGAGGCGATCGGGCAGCACTCCGGCTTTGTTGCGGGCAGCCATCGCGGCGCGAAACTTTTCCCCATGCTCGACCGACATGGCTTTCATTGCCGGCGGATCATTCCATACCAGCCGCTCGACCGGCTTGCCGCCGCCAACGTGTGTGTCCAGGATTTCGCTTACATCCGATGGCCGCACCCGCCGGTACCAAATCCCTGCCGGATAGGCGACCATCACCGGGCCCTCGTCGCACAGTCCCATGCAGCCGCAGGTTGTGAGTTGCACCTCGTGGCTCAGGCCGCGTGCCTGGGTCTCGCGATCAAGCGCATCGAGCACCGCCAACGATCCGCTGGCCGGACAGGATGCGACACCTTCTGGCTTTTGTTGCGTACAAACGAAGAGATGAAAACGAAACGGTTCCATAGCAATCTCCGAATTCTCAATTGAGGATGACGCTTGATAGTAACCCTGGACGGAAAGTGCCGATGTGACGACTCTCACAATTTCAGGAATGCGGTTTTTCTTATTTGGAGTGGTCCATTGCAGACGGGTTTCTTGGCCTGCTCCCGCGAGGAAATGAATCTTCTTGGCTAAGAATTGAATCTGCTGCAGGAAGAACGGTGGAGGGTAGCATGGCCCTGGTTCGAACTTTAATTGGTGTTGTCGTAGTCATAATGTCACTGACGACGCTCGTTTGGAAAAAACGGAGCAGGGCTCAACGGTCGTTGATGGAGCAACACGCCATCGCTCCCGAAGAACTCTATTCCCTGTTAGGCTCGCATCAGGATGTTGCCCTCTTTGACGTCCGCCAGCCGCTCGATCTGTTAGCTCACTCTGAGATTATTCCAGGCGCTCGAAGAGTCCCCCCGGCGGACGTGTTGGCGTCACCCAGCCTGATTCCTAAGGATAAAGAGGCGATCGTTTACTGTACGTGTCCGGGGGATAAGACTAGCCGGGCCATCTTACGTCGAGCCTTGGACCTGCATTTTTCTAAGATCAAATCCCTCAAAGGCGGCTTGGAAGCTTGGAAAGCGAAGGGTTATCCGGTCGAGCCATACCGCGAGGTTTTTCATCTTTATACACCCAAGCTGGTTCAGCATTGAGCTGGGCGTAGGCGGTTTTAGCGTTCGGCGGCCGGATCGAGCACGGAAGAAAAGAGCTAAGTTCAAATGACATCTCACGAATTACCGGTGAAGGTGGCGATCAATTCCTGGCGGCTCGCCGTGGAGAGAGCCGACAAAATGTTTTCAGGACTGACTGAAGACCAGCTCCTCGGTGAAGTGGCGCCGGGAAAGAACCGTGTCATTTATTTGTGGGGGCATCTCATTGCCGTTCACGATCGAATGTTTTCAATTCTGGGCCTGGGCCCACGGCTGCACCCGGACCTGGATGCCGTTTTCATCGACAATCCCGACAAAGCGGTAGCGGAAATACCTTCGGCAGGACATTTGAAACAATATTGGGATAAAGTGAACGAAAAATTACTCGCGCAGTTTCAAAGCCTCTCCGCGGATGAGTGGTTGCTGCAGCACCGCGCCATGTCCGAGGATGACTATGCCAAAGACCCGACCCGGAACCGATTGGCTGTCTTGCTGAATCGAACCAACCACCTGTCTTACCATCTGGGACAGGCCATGTTGTCTAGAGAATAGCGAGTCCGACAGATGGTTGGTGTACAGGAGACCGGGCCAAACTAAACGCTGAACTAGCCTTGACCGTTGAACCGCTTCAAAGTCCAAGATCGCTCAGTCCCGGATGATCATCAGGACGGCGCCCGAGCGCCCAGTGATACTTGCGCTCCGTCTCCTTGATTGGCAGATCGTTGATGGAAGCGAGCCTCAAGCGCATCAGGCCGTTATCGTCGAACTCCCAATTCTCATTGCCGTACGAGCGCAACCAATTTCCAGCGTCATCGTGCCATTCATAGGCAAAGCGCACAGCGATACGGTTTCGCTCGAAGGCCCAAAGCTCTTTGATCAGCCGAGAAACGCGACGATTTCCTTCCTCCCGTTCACAAATTCGGAACGGTTTCTCCAGTGTGAGTCAACCGTGTAAGCCAAGGACACCTTTTCCGGATCACGAGAATTCCAGGCGTCTTCCGCCAGTCGAATTTTTTGACTGGCGGTTTCGTGTGAAAACGGCGGCAACGGCGGACGTTGGATTACGACCTGTGGGGCTGACATTTCATTTCTCCTTGAAGCTTGCTACTACGCACGATCTGACGCCGCACGCGGCGCTCTGTTTTAACTGGCGCGCGCCATTCCGTCCAGTTCCCGCATCATATCCGCATCAATCTTCAACTCCGCTGCCGCCACATTCTCCTCGAGGTGTTTCACCTTGGAGGTGCCTGGGATCGGCAGCATGACGGGAGACCGCGCCAGCAGCCATGCCAGAGCGATCTGCGATGGAGTTGCGTTCCAACGAGCTGCGATACGACGAATGGGGCTGTCTGCTCCGGACACACGACCCGCCGCCAGCGGGAACCACGGAATAAAACCCAGCTTCTCTTTTTCGCAATACTCCAGAACGTCTTCCGATCCGCGGTCGAACAAGCTGTAACGATTCTGCACGCTGACAATCGGAACGATGGTTCGCGCGTGTTGAATCTGCCTGACGCTCACCTCCGATAAACCGATGTCCTTGATTTTTCCGTGCGCCCGCAAGTGCCTCAGGGTGCCGAGTTGGTCCTCCACTGGCACCTTGGGATCGATTCGATGCAACTGATAAAGGTCAATTCGGTCCACGCGCAACCGCCGCAGGCTCGCCTCGCAGGCGGCTCTCAGGTGTTCTGGTCGTTCGTCTTCAGCCCATTGGTTGGGACCAGGGCGCGCATACCCGCCTTTTGTGGCGATCACCAGGCCTGCCGGATAAGGATGCAGGAGGGGTGGAGTGCGACACGCGAGTGGTCGAGTGGGAGAAGTCCGTTGATAGACTAAAAGTCGCGACTCGTCGCGAGTCGATGACACAGGATTGTTGCAGGCAAATCACGCGGTGGGCCGATCCGCGTTACAGGGTGATTCGGATGAGCAAAAAGAATCCAGTGTTGGTGCTGGCTTCGGATAACGATCCGCAGTTTACCATGCTGAACGAACTACCTCACATAATATGTGGCGACGTTGCCACGTGTGCGCAGGCTGCAAAGGACGCGACAGTCATTCTGCAATGGTCGGGATCGCGCGACCTGCTGCGGGCGGCATTCGCGGTATGCGATAGGGTGCGCTGGATACATTCCCGGGCCGCAGGCCTTGACAACGTGTTGTTTCGAGAATTGGTTGAGAGCCCAGTTTTGCTCACCAATGGCCGCGGGGTGTTCAGCGCCTCGCTCGGAGAGTTTGTGTTAGCCGTGATCTTGTATTTTGCCAAGGATTTGCGGCGGATGATTCGCAACCAGGTGGCAGCCGTCTGGGAACCGTTCGACATCGAAGAGATCAGCGGGCAGACCGTCGGGATTTTTGGTTACGGCGACATTGGCCGCGCGGTGGCGCGCCGCGTGCACGCCATGGGCATGCGCGTGCTTGCAACCAAGCGCCATGTTCCAGGATCAGCGGATTCTCGACCGGCGGATCCTCTGGTGGAACATTTCTACAAGCCGGAGGAGCGTCGGGAGATGATCGCCGGCTGCGACTACATTGTGGTGACGGCTCCATTGACCGAGGAGACGCGGCACATCATCGGCGATGCGGAGTTCGGCGCAATGAAGAACACAGCGGTCGTCATCAATGTGGGACGCGGGCCGGTCATCGACGAGGCAGCTCTGCTGCGGGCACTGATGAGCAAGCGAATTAGAGGGGCGGGGCTGGACGTATTTGAGCACGAACCGCTGCCGCCGGACCATATGCTGTACAAGCTCGAGAATGTCTTGTTGTCTCCGCACTGCGCGGACCACACAGCCGAGTGGCAGGATCAGGCGATGCGGTTTTTTCTGACCCAGTACACCCGGTTCGAGCGAGGTGAACCGCTCGATAGCGTTGTCAATAAGCAGCTCGGATATTGAGGCAGTTGCGCCGCTCGCCTCTTCTGCGTTGCTGCTGCATTTCACTCATGCCACGCAGCGGCGGTCGAGCCCGTGCCGCCACCGAGCATCACCAGATCAAATTCTTCCGGCTGCGTCTTCTTAGGTATCTGAGCGGATGGGGTGCTGCGGTGCGCTTCATGCGACTTTTCCTTTCTGAGCGAACGGATTGGGAGTCCGTTCTGGGCTGTAAGTTTATCTTTTAGTTACCCTACCCCTCCCCCCACCTCAATTTTGCAAAATATCTGGAATCAGCAACTTGCCGGATTTGATCGGCGAAATTCCTCGCAAAATCCTCATAGCAAAGATTTTATAAATCAAAATCTTGAAAGCATGGGAGTTACGGGCCGATTCCTGACCGCAGGCGTCCCTGCCGATATTTCGTCTACTTCCTCTGCCGGGACAATGATGGAACGAATCGTGGGGCGAGCGCAAGGTCAGATGTCACAAAGGGGCTGTGGAAAAGTGAGCGGGCCCACGATACATCCGCGAGAGTAAGTTAAATGGTGAACGTCCCGGGACGTTCACTAATTTCGCTGCCTAGAAATTCGGGTCAGACCCGTCTGTTCCTGGTTTTCTAGCTTCAGGATAGCCCTTTGCAAACCCAATGGGGCCCACCATCCGCCCTTCATTTGCTGGGTTCTGGGACCGCACCCGACGGGGAGGAAGCCGGTTGGAACTTTTCGCGCATTTCGGCGACCTTCGCCCGAACTTCGGCTTGCTCCAATCTCTTACTCACTTCGTCTGCTACATTGTGGAGGGAATCCAATTTCTGTCTGATGTAGCCAAAGATCGTACCGATACTAAGTGCAAGAACCGCCACCGCGTGAATCCCACCGAGTGCTCTGATCCAATTGCTCGACGGTAAACTCCCGAAGGTCAGAGGCATAAACATCGAATTGACGATCGAAGTAGTCCAGTCGTAGGGAATGTTCAGTGCGCGGGCGGCGCCATAATAAGCAAAGCTGAAAATCAGCGCGAGGTAGATATAGATACCCAGAAAGAACAGTGTGCCGAGATACATAGTCCACTGGACCACGCGGCGGCGACTTCGTAAAAGCGTGAGGCCGATTTCAAGGGCTGAGATGGACAGAAAAACCTTTTGGAAGTCCTGAGTAATCTCCTTAGCAAGCAACACTTTGCTAATCAAATCTTCAGCATAGTTCTTAATTCGCTGCTCGAGTTCTCCAAGCCAGTTGCTCGATACGACTGCAAGTGCGAATACTTGAATTAGTAATCGGCACAACTGGAAAAGCACGACGATCAGAGCAATCAGGAGGAGCTCGCGATGCGACGTGACCAGCAAGAGCAGACACCAGAGCAGTAGAAACTTTCCAAATGGCCGAAGAACGGTGCCGAACAGGTTTCGCTTTTCCGCAGGTTGATTGCCTTTGGGAGCCTCTGTAACGGCAGGCTGTGTGGGCGGCGGCGGAGCCTGAACGGCGGTGGGTTGAGGCGCAACCACAAGCTGCTTCAGAGAAACGTTCAGCGGCTCGTCTTCACCCCACACTGCTTCGTATCCTCTTTTAATTCCCTTGAACAAAAAGAGAGCGCAGTAAAAGAGGAAAACGAACGGAAAGAAATAGATGTATATAGCATCGACGGCAACGTTGCCAATTCCATAGCTTTCCAAAATTGCCAGTGCTGCGAGAAGGAGAAGTACAGTTAGTTCCGCAGCATTGGAGTGCACGCGTGAGGCGTAAGGGGCGAGTGAGGGCGCAACATTTAGGATGAACAGGGCATGTAACCAGAGGAAAAATGCGAGCGAGAAACGGCAAACCCTACGCATCCACCGGAGAAATTGTGCCATTATCGTTCCACGCGCCCAAGAACCTGCGGCTTTAGATCGGCAAGCTAGCTCTCAGACTAGCAAATTACCTTCAGCGAATACAAGGCGAAGATGAGACACGAAAACCTCGAAACTGAGTGCCCGATGGGTGAAATTCGGGCCAGACGCAGCGATCCCAGTAACTAGCTTGAATCACACCCCAGAGGGAAGCGCAGAGCAGCACACACCCCATCCATTCGTGCGGGACTAAGTTGGGCCACACGGGGGCTGGCCCAGGCTCGCTTTTGATTTCTCTCGACGTAATTCTATATGAGGCTGCCCCACCCTCTGCGGATTTCGCAGAGGGTGGGGCAGCCTCAGTGGGTTTGATGGAAGGTGGGCCAGCCCCCGATTCGCTCTTGGGGAAGTCAAAAGCCCCACCCTGTCCTGCAAAGAACGCAGGACAAGGTGGGGCACCCGCGCCGTTCGTTCGTGTCCTCTATTCCAACTCGATCTTCGCGCGTCCCTCACAGCCAGGTGACGTCACAACCCCAGGTCCCTCCGCTCCCCAGACCACCGCTCTCGCGGTGATCTGCTCCGGTCGGGATGACAGAATCGGGGAGATCTGAACATCCCTAGTCGAGCCAAAATCGGCAAGCAGGTTTTTCTTTCCGTGTGCGTTACACCGGACGCGCCAAGGATAAAGTCAAAATCTCAAGAGGTTGAGAGCATCGATTCCCACCCCCTGAAATTCGCAGAGGGTGGGGCAGCCTCAGTGGGTTTGATGGAAGGGGGGCCAGACCCCGAATCGCTCTTGGGGAAGTCAAAAACCCCACCCTGTCCCTGCAAAGAACGCAGGGACAAGGGTGGGGCACCCGCGCCGCTCTTTCGTGTCCTCTATTCCAACTCGATCTTCGCGCGTCCCTCACAGCCAGGTAACGTCACAACCCCAGGTCCCTCCGCTCCCCAGACCACCGCTCTCGCGGTGATCTGCTCCGGTCGGGATGACAGAATCGGGGAGATCTGAACATCCCTAGTCAAGCCAAAATCGGCAAGCAGGTTTTTCTTTCCGTGTGCGTGACACCGGACGCGCCAAGGATAAAGTCAAAATCTCAAGAGGTTGAGAGCATCGATTCCCACCCTCTGAAATTCGCAGAAGGTGGGGCAGCCTCAGTGAGTTTGATGGAAGGGGGGCCAGACCCCGATTCGCCCTTGGGGAAGTCAAAAGCCCCACCCTGTCCCTGCAAAGGACGCAGGGACAAGGGCGGGGCACCCGCGCCGCTCTTTCCGCGTCGCTATTCCGACTCGATCTTCACCCTTCTTACGGCCTGTCGCATGATCAGCCTCCAACGTCCCCACTCTAAATTTCGCAAAGAACGCGAAATTTAGAATGGGGCACCACGGCGCTCGCAGTTGCGCTGCGCGTCTGTGCGCATCATTGCCAACCGCCACCAAGAGCCTGATAGAGCTGAACCAGAGCGATGAGTTCGTTGCCTCGCGCCTGCGCCAGTCCCAGCTCTGCCGTAAGCGAGTTGGTCTCGTTGGTCAACACTTCCAGGTAATCGGTAGTTCCGGCTTTGAAACGTACCTGTGAAAGTCGCGCCGCGTCCTGCGCCGATTCGAACAGGTGTTGTTGCTGAGCTGTGAACTCTTGATCCTTGCGATAAGCAACCAGCGCATTCGAGACATCGCGGAACGCGCCTTGGATCGTCTGTTGGTAGGTCAGGACCATCTGGTCGCGCTGTGCTTCGGTAAGGCGAACATTGGACTCGAGTCTTCCTCCCTCGAAGATAGGTTGCGTGAAAGAGGCAGCCAGATTCCAGATGCCAGCCGGACCCGTGAAGAGATTTGTGAGAGCTGGACTTTCGAAGCCAGCAGTTCCGGTAAGCGAGATTTGCGGAAAGTACGCGGCCCGGGCGACGCCGATCTGCGCGTTGGCGGCAATTAAGTTTGCTTCTGCTTCGCGAATATCCGGCCGCCGCTCCAGTAGCGAAGAGGGGAGACCGACTGGCACCTCGGGAGCATGGGGCTGTTCGGTCAGCTTCAGGCCTCGAGGAACATCGCCCGGGTTGTTGCCGAGAAGTATGCTGATGGCATTCTCTTGTTGAGCGATCTGACGTTCGAAATCTGGAATTTCGGTTGCAGCGGTGTATACGAGTTGCTCGGATTGGCGCACATCCAACATCGAGTTGATGCCATGCTGCTCCAAAGTTTGTGTCAACTGCAGAGAGTCGCCGCGCGAACTCAATGTGTGCTTGGAAATTTCCAGTTCAAGGTCCAACTGGCGAAGCTGAAAGTAGGAGGTTGCCAGGTTGGCGACCAGGGTCGCCATGACTGCCTTTTGCGCCCATTGGCTGGCTAGTAGACTCGCCCGCGCCGCTTCCGTTGCGCGGCGATACTTCCCCCAGAAATCCGGATTCCAGGCTGCGGATGCGGCAACTTCTCCCTGCGTGAGCTCGTAGGCAGGAATGGGTCCGAGTACGGGATTCTGAATGCTTGTGACATTGCCGCCTGCAGTCACGGATGGAAGCTGGTCGGCGCGCGTGATTCCGAGTTGTGCCTGCGCCTCGAGAACTCGCGTCGCCGCGATGCGTACATCGTAGTTGTTCTTGAGAGCGGTGCAAATCAGCGCCTGCAGTTCGGGATCCTGAAACACCTCCCACCATTTTTCGTCACCCAATGATTGCACCAACGAAGATTGCACCGACGATCCCGCGGGCGGCTGTTGTGGCTTCGCTTGACCAGGCTGAGCGTTCGGGCGAGCCGACGAGTCAGCCGTCGCGTCACGATACGTGACCGGAACATCGACGGTCGGACGCCTGTAGTTTGGACCGACAGCGCAACCGATCATCCCGGTCGTAGCGACCAGAATGGCAAGAGAAAGATAAGTACTCCTAAAAATGAGATTCATGGGATTAATCTCCACTTCCTTCCTGCAGTGCGAATTCTGGAATCGCCGGCTGCGCGGGCTTCCGCGTCGAGCGCAAGAAAGGCACGCGATCCAGCACCTTTTCCTGGAATTCCTCCAGGTAGAGATAGATGGCCGGAGTTACGAATAAAGTGATGAACTGCGAAACAATCAGGCCGCCGACCACCACCAGACCCAGTGGCCGACGCGACGATCCGTCAGCACCATAACCGAGCGCGATGGGAAGCGCGCCCAGTAGCGCTGCTGCTGTCGTCATCATGATCGGCCGGAAGCGTTCCATGCTGGCGTCGTGAATTGCCTGATCGTCGGCAATTCCTTGGCGGACACGTTGGTCGGCGAAGTCGACGATCATGATTCCGTTCTTCTTCACGATGCCCATCAGCATGAACATGCCAATGTAGGCGTAGAGCGAAGCTTCCTCACCAAATAGCCAGAGCGTCAGCAATCCGCCCAGCAGCGCCACCGGCAACGATGAAAGCACCGTGATTGGGTGCAGATAGCTTTCGTAAAGAATCGCGAGAATCACATACATGACGAACACTGCGACGACCATGAGGATCGCCAAATCGAAAACCGTGTTCTGAAAAGTCAGAGCCTCGCCTTGCAGGGATCCTTGAATTCCGGGCGGAAGAATCTGCTTCGCGGTCTGTTGCACGAACTGAGTCGCCGGACCGATGGCGTATCCGGGTTTTAAGTTGAAGAACATGGTGACGCTGGTGAATTGATTGATGTGGTTGACCGCTTGTGGCCCGATAACCGGGTGCGAACTGGTTACCGCATTGAGTGGAATCATCCGTTGACCGTCATCGCTCTTGATGTAGAGCTTGCTCAAGTCTTCCGGAGCGGACCTTTCATCATCGGCGACTTCCAGGATCACCTGGTATTGATCCGTCGCCTTCTTGATGAGGTAGCTGTAGTTTTCTGAATATGCGTCGTGCAGAAGGGTCAGAATGCGGGTCTCTGACACGCCGTAAAGCTTAGCCTGGTCGCGGAGAATATCGACCTGCAAGTTTGGAGTGTGGTTGTAGAGATCGGAATTGACGAAGAGGAATCCGGGATACTCGTGCATCTTCGCCATCATCTTTCCGGCGGTTGCGTAGACTTCGTTGGCATCAATGCCGGAAAGCGCGAAGGCAAATTGGCCCTGCGCGTTGGCGGTAGCACCGGTGCTGATTTCCAGCGCCGGATTCGGTTGCAGGAAGGCCACCACACCGGGAATCGTGCCGGCGATTCCTCCCATCAACTGGCCTGCGACTTGAGCGATCGGGGCACGCTCTTTGGGATCTTTCAGAAACGCGATCAGGAATGCCTGATTCGAGCCCAGAAAACCCGCGTTCTCGCTCATGGTGAACGTGCTGCGCACGGCGGGATTCGCCTTCATGATTTTTTCCGCCTGCGTTTGATATGCGTGCATCTGGTCGGGCGATGTTCCCTCCGGCGCCACCAGTACGCCACGGATGAACGAACTGTCGCCTACGGGAAGAAATGCCTTCGGGACGACATAAAAAAGGTACGCAGTCCCCGCGAGGCAGACGACCCAGGTCACCGCCGAAATCCAGCGATTGCGCAGAAAGAACCAGAGGTAGCGTCCATAAACATCGAGCACCCGGCGTTCGAAGGCGCCAAAGACCCGCTCCATCCAGGTTTTCTTCGCTCCTTCTCCGCGATTGCTCAGTAATCTGGAGGTCATCAGGGGCGTAAGAGTGAGTGAAACAATTCCGCTGGCCAGAATTGAGATGACGATGGTGATGGAGAATTCGCGGAAAATGCGTCCCATCAAACCGCTCATGAACACGAGAGGAATGAAGACCGCAGCCAGCGAGAGCGTCATGGCCAAAATTGTGAAGCTGATTTCTTTGGCCGATTCCAGAGACGCATCGAAGGCGCTCATGCCCGTTCTCCATCAACCGAACGGTGTTCTCGAGAAAGACGATGGCATCATCGACCAGGAAACCGATGGCCAGCGTCAATGCCATGAGCGACAGATTGTCGAGGCTGTATCCCAGTATCTTCATGGCGATGAACGTGAGCAGCAACGACAACGGCAATGCCACGGCGGGAATGAGCGTGTCGGTCGCCCGTCCCAGGAAGACGAAGATCACCATCACTACCAGCACGAACGCGATGTAGAGCGTCGTCTGGACGTCTTTGATTCCGCCGACGATGGTGAGCGAACGGTCGTAGGCCGGAACGATCACAACAGAGCCGGGGAGCTGAGACTGAATGGTGGGTAGCAGGTCGCGCACGGACTTCGCGACTTCGACTGCATTTACACCAGCACGGCGAAAGACGCCCACCACGACAGTCGCGCCGGGTTGCGGGTAACCACGCACCCAGAAGCGCATGTCAATACGTTCGTCCTGCACGCTTTCCCTGGCTGACGCGACATCTTTTAAATAGACCGGCGCACCATTGCTTTGGCCGACGATAAGGCCGTCGTATTGGTCGGCGGTCATGAGTTGTCCCTGAGGCTGCAACAGGAACGTCCGATGCGGCCCGTCGACTTGGCCGGCGCCAGTGTAAGCGGTGCCGTTCTTGATCGCGTTGGTCAGATCTTCGAGCGTGATGTTGCGGATCGCCATCTTTGACGGATCTGCTTTGATCCTCACCGCCGATTGAGTGCCGTATATTGCAACCTGGCTGACCCCAGGCAGAATGCTGATGCGCTCGCCCACCTGAGTATTGGCGTAGTCGTAGAGTTGGCCTTCGGTGGCCGTATCGCTCACCATCGCGATGTACATGATCGGCTGATCGTTGGGGTTGGTTTTCGTGAATGTGGGAGGGCTGGGCAGATCGACGGGAAGCTGTCCCTGCGCCCGCGTGATTGCTGCTTGAACGTCGGTGGCAGCGCCGTCGAGGCTCTTGGAGAGATCGAACTGCAGCACGAAGCTGGAATGTCCCTGGCCATTATTGGACGTCACCAGTTCCAGGCCCGGAATCTGCATGAACTGGCGCTCGAGTGGCGTGGCGACATTGTTGGCCATCGTCTCAGGCGTCGCTCCCGGATAATTGACCTGCACCTGGATCACGGGATAATCGATCGCCGGTAGATCGCTGACCGGGAGGCGAAGATAGGCCGCCACTCCGAACAGGATTACGGACACCGTCAACGCCACCGTCATAACGGGGCGACGAATAAAGGGTTCGGAAAGATTCACGACTGCCCTCCTGGATTCTGATTGGCCTTGCCACTGGCATTCGAAGTGGGCGCTGAAGAAGAGTTGCCATCGACGCGAACCTTGCCGCCGGGCCGAACCAGCATTTGGCCTGCGAGCACGACGCGCTCATTTGGGGCGAGTCCTGCGGTTACAACAACCTGATCGCCCTGGCGCTGTCCGAGTTTCACAGGGCGAAGTTCGGCAGTGTCATCCGACTTCACAATGTAAACGAAAGGTCCGCGCTGGCTGATCTGCGTGGCCTGATTCGGAATCAGTACGGCTCCCTTTTCTGTGGACAGAACAAGTTTCACATCCACAAATTGGCCAGGCCAGAAATGATGGTCAGAGTTGCTCATGGTGGCACGCAGGTTCACCGTGCCCGTACCGTTCTGTACCGCGTTATCGAGGAATTCGACGCGACCGCTTCTAGCAGAGTTTTCGGGGTCCGAAGGCAGGCGAACCGCTGCTTTCAGCGTGCCCTTCGACATCTGTTTCTGAACTGCCGGCAGATCGCCCTCGGTGATGGTGAAGTTCGCGTAAATCGGATCGAGGCGCTGAATCGAAAGCAGCGACGTCGTGTTCGGCTGCACGACGTTTCCCACATCGACTAAACGGGCGCCCGCTCGGCCATCAATGGGCGAATGAATGTAGCAGTAATCGAGGTTGATCTGCGCGGTTTCCAATGCCGCTTCGGCAGATTCGACCTGCGCTTCATCCACATCCACTGTGTTCTTTTTCGTGTCGTAGTCCTGCTTTGAGATGGCGTGGACTCCAATGACTTCCTCATCCCGAGCGAACTGGATTTTGGCAAGATCAAGCGCCGCTTTTGCCTGGGCCAGGGCGGCCTGCGCGGCGTCGACCTGCGCCTTGTAGGGGCGAGGATCGATGACAAAGAGAAGCTGCCCACGCTTAAGATTTTCGCCGTCTTGAAAGTGCCGCTCAAGAATGCGGCCGCTGACCTGCGGCGTCACCGTGACTGCCTCGAAAGCTGCATTTCTGCCAATTTCATCGAGGTAGCGGGGAACATCCTGCGTCGTCGCCCGAACTGCGGTCACCAGGGGCGGCGGCATCGCGGGGCCCGCAGCGTGAACGTTGCTTCTACTGCACGCTGCGGTCGTCGCTAGTGCCGCGGCGGCGAGTATCAGTTCTACTCTGCGAAGAAAAACGTCCGTCCTTAGCATCGTCGTTGCCATCCTTTATTCCCGAAAATGGTGTTGTGGTTATGCAGAAGCAGCGAGGCTGGGAGGAGCCATCAACTGCGGCGCAGATTCAGAGCCGTCGCGTCGGGCTTTTTGGTTCGATTCGATGCTCACCAGCTTGCGGTGAAGATCGGCGGATTTTCCCAGCCGCTCGAGCGCCCGAGCTCGTGCTGCAGCCACGTCGCCGCGGGTACAACCGAGAAGTAGCGAGCATTCCTGGTCGGAGTAGCGTTCCAGCACTGACATCACGAATGCGAAGCGCTCGAATGCCGGCAGATCAGCAATCCCGGCAATTTCGGCATGCTCCATTGGTTCTCTGCCAGTGCGAGGATCTGCCCCCAAGCGTGCACCGTCGGCTACTTTGTGCGGGCGGATCATTCGAATCGCATTCTGAATAATTGCCCGGCGCGCCCAGGATTCCGCCCATTCTTTGAAAACGTAATTCCCTTCCTGAGCGATATGAAGGCCGCCGACGAAGCATTGCTCGGCCATGGCGCGATCCCGGGTCAACAGGAACGACAGGAGATATAAGCTATTCATATCCTTCTCGAATATCCGGCAAAAATCGCTTCTCATCGCATACGGAGAGGGCCCCTGGTTCGTGACTTTTCTTCTACCGAACATTTTTTCCTCTTCCTGGAGATAGTCGTTTAAACTCCGCGCAAATTCGGCACATACACTCCATCAAGGAGTACACCGGCACCTTCTAGCCAACTGTTTCAAGACATGTTTGGTGAACACGCCTCTGCAGGAAAATTTCGCGCCGTCCCTCATCAGTTTGAATAACGTGCTCTCACCATCTGCGCCGATGTGGGTCACGTTCGTCAGATCAACGACTAAGTTCCTTCCTTGCAGGTTTTCCCCGGCTGTCTTCCAGGCGCTCTCAACCTCTGCGGTCCAGGGACGAACCAACCTGCCTTCCAACATCAGCCTTCGCTGGCTGCGCTCTTCAACGATGGAGATCTTGAACATTGCTCATTCAACCGGCGCTTCTGATCAGAGCAACAGGTGGGCCAAAGTCAGGTTGCGTGAACGACGCGCGCAAGTCACTGAAATTGATAGGTCATAGCAAGAGTTGCGGGCCGGCACTGTCGAGAAATGTCGATGGCTACTTCGACAACTACTTCGACAGTTGACGAGGGGGTCGCGGCGGCCAGTCAAGCTGAGACCGCGCGAAGAGAAGAATAACTTGCGGCGCTAAGAGAACGAGACTGCGCGTGGCTCGATCCCGAGCTTCTTCATGCGCGAGATGAGGGTCGTTCGCTTGATGCCCAGGCGCGCAGCCGCCCCTTGCGGGCCAGCAACACGACCTTTGGTGTCCTTGAGAATGCGCATGATTTCGTCGCGATCATGGGAGTCTTGCGATCCCGGTGGAGGCGGGGTCTTTCTGTTCGTGCCGATCTCTCCCAGGGGTAACTGCAGCGCAGAGGTATGTGTCAAGATCACCGAGCGCTCAATGAAGTTCTCCAACTCGCGAATATTTCCTGGCCAGTGCCAGGCGGCAAGCTTCTTCATAGCAGCAGTTGGAATGGAATCGATCTGTTTTTCCATGCGGCGGCTGTACTTCTGAGTGAAATAACGAACGAGCAATGGAATGTCCTCGGGGCGCTCCCGCAGCGGAGGGATGCGAATGGGAAAAACATTCAGCCGGTAATACAAGTCTTCGCGAAACTCACGCCTTTCAATCATCTTTTCCAAGTCACGGTTGGTGGCTGCCACCAGTCGCACATTCACTTGCTTGGTTCGAGTGCTGCCCAGTCGTTCGAATTCCTGCTCTTGCAAGGCCCGCAGCAGTTTTGGCTGGATCTCGGTCGGGATGTCGCCCACCTCATCCAGAAACAATGAACCTTGATCCGCGAGCTCCAGGCGGCCGATCTTCTGCGAGATCGCTCCGGTGAATGCACCGCGCTCGTGCCCAAAGAGCTCGCTTTCCAGCAAGCCGGTGGGAATGGCTGCACAGTTGAGCTTCACAAAGGTACGGTCTTTACGTTTGCTGCGATCATGTATCGCTCGAGCAATCAGTTCCTTTCCCGTGCCTGTTTCCCCTAACAGCAGCACCGTCGAGTCGCTGGGAGCTACCGTCTCTACCAGGCTCAGAACATGGCGCAGAGCTGAGCTTTGTCCAACGATTCCTTCGAAGTCCATTTCCCCGCGGATTTCCTCTTCCAGATACAGCTTCTCCTGGGACAGTCGGTCGGTGAGTTCTGCGATCTTGCCGTAGGCCAGCGCGTTCTCTACCGCGATTGCTACCTGATTCGCCACTTGAACCAGGAACGAAACTTCGTCGTCGTCGAACGCGTTCTCCTCGCGTCTGGCAACTGCCAGCACCCCTAACATCCGGCTCTTGCTGATCAGCGGTATGTCGCAAAAGGAGTGCAAGCCTTCCCCGTTGGCCTTGGCGTACATCTCGGGAGGAATCTCCCCAGGATCAAGATGGTTTAAGACGATGGGCTTGCCGGTCTTGAATGAGTCTCCAGGCATAGTGCCATCGATCGGGACGTTCACGCCCTCGGTGAAAATTCCGTGGCTTTCGGGAAAGTCGAGCGCGTGTACGCGCAGGTGTGTACCCTCGGAGTCCGCCAACATAATCGCTGCAGCGTCGCAATGCATGACACGGCGGACACTTGCGGAGGCAGCGACGAGGAGATCGTGCAACTCCAAATTGGACACCATCTGGTTCGACAGGTCGAGAATCAGCTTCAGGCGTTCTTGCACACGCTGGGAAATATATTGGCTCACCGCGGCATCGATGGCCAGCCCAATCTGTTCGGAGGCGAGACCAAGAAAACGAACCTCTTCTTTATCGTAGCCGTTCGGATAGGACCGACCTAGACTCAGCACACCCAAGCGGCGTGATCCTCGAACTAAGGGGAGAGTACAGGTTGACGCGACGCCGTGATTGGCAAGGAAAAGCCCGTAGGTTTGAAACCGCGCCTCCTGGCCCCAATCGTGAGTGACGAGGGGCAGGCCCGTTTCGTAGACCCAGGGAATCGGAGAATGTTCGGAAGAAAGATCATCAAGCGGCGCCGAGTCCACTCTTTCGCCGTTCGCTTCCAGCAACGACCAGCACGTGCGGTTGGTCTCCTTATCGAATGTCGCTACATGTATGAAATCAAAAGCGGTGACCTCCTTCAGTCTTTCGACCAACGCATTGGAAGCACAGTCGCAGTCCGCTGATGTAGCGATCGCGTTGGCTGCGCGCAGCAATGCGAGATAACGCTGCTCTTCTACCATTGGATAGGCTGACGCAGTAGTGACCATCGCTTGCCCTCATTCGTACTGAATTGTTCGCAGTGGCGGCGCCCTTCTACGGTTCCTGACCCCAATCCCCAGGACAGGCTTGATTATGTCCAATCTGATGCAAGGACAGTGCGCAAAGGTTCTGAAAGTGTCGGAGCAGTCGACATCTGTCAAAAAATTTGTCGAAGCCCTGGACAACGGAGCCGGCCCCTTTTGCGTGCGGCCGTTAGAGGTGCGTCTTATCAGCAGCTAACACGCAACCCCCAACGAATCGGGACTTTGGCACTCCGGGTGCGTGCCGTCGCGTGCGGGATCGCATCACCGGTGACATCGGTGACCGTGCCCATGATGGTTGCGGTTCTCGACGCCGCTTGATTGTTCTGGCCTAAGGCCAGTGCGGGAAGGACTAATGCCACAGCAAGTGCGGCACCGAGATCGATGTATAAGCGTTTCAACCGTAGCCTCTCTACCGAAACAACTCCGTCTTCGCCTGCGCCCCGCGCCTCGCCGTCCTGGAGCGCGACGGCATCGTCATCGAGAACCCCCTTCAACTAGCGGCGCACCCTCACCAAGGTCCCCCTCATCAGCGAACTCGCGCCCGTGGAACGGTACGACTACATCCTCATGGTGGTCCGCCGCAACCATTTTTGTTGTCATCCCTTGTCAGGAATTCGCATCTCTTCCTATAAGAACGCCAGCCAAGCTCCAAGGACGGTGTACGAGGATCCCCGAATGAGCACAAAAAGTATGTCACGCCCGGACTCCGCCAAGGTCGTTCCCTTGACCACGCAGCCACCGAACATTACTAAACTTCTCCAGCAGTATGGAACGGGAGAGATTCCATTCGCCGGAACCCAAGACGCGCTCTACGACCGGCACCTGGTTTTTGACCGGGCCATCGACCCGAAGGTCGCCAGCGCCCGGGAGCGCTTCGAAGCAGTCTCCCATGCCGTGCGTGACGTTCTGGCGCAGCGCTGGGTGAAAACCAAGACGGCATATGAGCAGCAGAATGCAAAACGCATTTACTACCTTTCTATGGAGTTTCTTCTGGGACGATCGCTCACTAATAACCTCACGAACCTGTTGCTTGACCCGGTTGTGCAGCAAGTCGTCAAAGAGAAAGGCATTCATTGGCCTGAGTTGATTGGGCAGGAACCGGATGCGGGACTGGGAAACGGAGGTCTGGGCCGTCTTGCGGCTTGCTTCCTCGACTCGATGGCCACGATGCAACTGCCTGGGACCGGCTATGGTCTGCGTTACGAGTACGGCATGTTTCGACAGTCGTTTGTGAACGGCTGGCAGCAGGAGAATCCCGACAACTGGCTGCGCAACGGGGATCCATGGGAGATATGTCGCCAGCACGAGAAGGTGGATATCAAGCTGAACGTCACGTTCAAGCTGCGGGATGGACGAGTGGAGGCGATACCGGGTCGTCCATCCACCCTGTTCGGCATTCCTTTTGACCGACCGGTCGTAGGCTATGGAGGAAACACCATCAACACCCTCCGACTCTGGGCTGCGGCTGCGGCAGACTTCTTTGATTTTCAGGAATTTGGCACGGGAGATTTCGTGGGTGCGCTGGGTGGGACACTCGAAGCCGAATCGCTGACCCGTGTGCTGTATCCCGATGACTCGACGACAGCCGGGCAACAGCTGCGCTTCGTGCAGGAGTACTTTTTGGTCGCTTGTTCTCTGGCCGATCTGATACGTCGGTTTCTCCGGCACAACAGCGATTGGGGAAAGCTGCCCGAGAAGGCCGCCATCCAGCTCAATGACACGCATCCTTCCATGGCAGTCGCAGAACTGATGCGCATTCTGCTGGACGATTCGCATTTGGGCTGGGATGAGGCTTGGGATTTGACCACGAAGACGTTGGCCTACACCAACCACACCTTGCTGCCCGAGGCGCTGGAGAAGTGGCCGGTGGCATGGTTTGAAGTGCTCCTTCCCCGGCAGCTTGAGATCATCTATGAGGTCAACCGCCGCCTGCTCGACGAAGTTCGTATGCGCTTTCCGAACGATGAACGACGCGTCGAGCGCATCAGCCTCGTGGAAGAAGGCAGTCCACGCAAGATTCGCATGGCCAATCTCGCCATTGTCGGTTCGCACAGCACCAACGGCGTCGCGGCAGTCCATTCCAAATTGTTGAGTACGACGACGGTGAAGGATCTGGCTGAAATGTTTCCCGAGCGTTTCAACAATAAGACGAACGGCGTCACGCCGCGCCGGTGGCTACTGGAGTCGAATCCCAGTCTGGCGCGCGTGATTACGGCTGCGATCGGCGAGAAGTGGATCACGGACCTGAACCAGCTCCGTGATCTCAAACCGTTGGCTGCAGATCCTGCCTTCCGGCAAGCGTTCCTGACATCGAAGCGGGAGGCGAAGGTGCGTTTCGCCGACTGGCTCAAGGCGACGTCTGGGCAAATTGTTGATCCCGACACGATTTTCGACAGTCAGATCAAGCGCATTCACGAATACAAGCGGCAACTGCTGAATGCGCTGCGCATCATTGTCGTTTACAACCGGCTGAGGGAGAATCCCAACCTGGAGATGGTGCCACGCACGTTCTTTTTCGCCGGGAAGGCGGCGCCGGCCTACCGGCTGGCGAAACTCATCATCAAATTTATCAACAACCTGGCGGGCACGATCGACAATGATCCCGTCGTGCGCGGCCGTATAAAGGTCGTCTTTCTGCCTGAGTACAACGTGTCGCTGGCGGAGAGGCTCATTCCAGCCAGCGATGTTTCGAATCAGATTTCGACCGCCGGCTATGAGGCCAGTGGAACGAGCAATATGAAGTTCATGATGAACGGCGCGCTCACGGTCGGAACAAGAGATGGAGCGACGATCGAAATGGCGGAAGAGGCAGGGGAAGAAAACCTTTTCCTGTTCGGGCTCACCGTGGAGCAGGTCGAAAATAGCCGCTCCTGGTACAGTCCGATGTGGCACTATGAGCACGAACCTGAGACTCGCGCTGCTATCGACCTTATTTCGTCCGACTATTTCAGCCACTATGAGCCAGGAGCGTTCGAACCGTTGCGCGATACGCTTTTGTTATTCGGCGACCGCTATATGCACCTGGCTGATCTAAAGTCATACATCGAAGCGCAGGAAAGGCTGGGCGCCCTCTACCGCGATCCCGGAGCGTGGGCGCAAAAGGCGATCCTGAACGTAGCGAGCTCGGGAAAATTCTCTGCCGACCGCACGATTCACGAATACACAACCCAGATTTGGAAGGTGGAACCATGCCCCATACCTTAGAGTCACAGCCTCAGACAACCCCTGGTCAAGCATGGGTTTCGCCGCTCGCTGGCAAGCCTGCGCCCAGGGAGATGCTGATTGATGTTTCCCGCATGGAAAAAGAGTACCTCGAACACAAGCCCGATGTGAGCGACCCCAACCAACTAGTGAGTTTCGGGACCAGCGGGCACCGCGGATCGCCTCTCCATGGCACCTTCAATGAAGCGCACATTCTGGCGATTACACAGGCGATCTGCGAATACCGACGAGGCCAAGCCATCGACGGACCTCTCTACATGGGGAAGGATACGCATGCCGTCTCTGCGCCGGCACAGCGCACGGCTCTCGAAGTGCTGGCAGCGAACGGCGTTGAGACGATCATTCAGGAGAATGACGGTGTAACTCCAACCCCCGTCATCTCGCGAGCTATTCTGGTTTACAACCGTGGTCGCGAGGATCACCTCGCCGACGGTATCGTCATCACGCCCTCGCACAATCCGCCCGAGGACGGCGGTTTCAAGTACAACCCTCCCAACGGCGGCCCTGCCGACACGGCAGTGACCGACTGGGTCCAGAATCGTGCCAATGAACTGCTGCGCGCGGGAAATGGCGGGGTCAGACGCGTGCCGTTCGAAAAAGCGATTCGAGCGGCTACCACCCGACAGGAAGATTTTATTCTCCCCTACGTTCGCGATCTCAGCAACGTCGTGGACATCAACTCCATTCGCGACGCCCATCTCAAGCTGGGCGTAGATCCTCTCGGCGGGGCTTCCCTACCGTACTGGGACCCGATTAACTCGACTTACGGGTTGAACGTTCAGGTCGTCAACCGAACCATCGACCCAACGTTTTCGTTCATGACCGTGGACCACGACGGAAAAATCCGCATGGATTGTTCCAGTCCGTATGCGATGGCGCGGCTCGTGGGGTTGAAAGACCAGTATCAGGTTGCTTTCGGCAACGACACCGACGCCGACCGCCACGGGATTGTCACTCCTGTTGCCGGCTTGATGAACCCGAACCACTATCTCGCCGTGGCCATTCGTTATCTGGTGACGCATCGGCCGCAATGGCGGCAGACGGTTGCTGTGGGAAAAACCGTGGTGAGCAGCAGCATGATTGACCGTGTTGTTCAAAAACTCGGCCGTGAGTTGCGCGAAGTCCCGGTTGGCTTCAAGTGGTTCGTCTCGGGACTGATCGACGGCTCGTGCTGCTTTGGAGGCGAAGAGAGCGCAGGAGCAAGCTTTCTTCGCCGAGACGGCACAGTGTGGTCCACCGACAAGGATGGGCTCATCATGGTCCTGCTGGCCGCCGAGATTGCGGCCCGCACTGGCAAGGATCCTGGCCAGCACTACCAGGAAATGACGGCAGAGTTTGGCACCCCCTACTACACGCGCATTGACGCGCCCAGCACTCCTGAGCAAAAGGCGCGACTCTCGGTGCTCTCTCCCGACTCAGTCAAAGAGTCGGAATTGGCGGGCGAGCCGATTATCGCCAAGCTGACCCAGGCACCAGGCAATCAGGCTCCAATTGGCGGGCTGAAAGTCGTGGCAAAAAGCGGCTGGTTCGCGGCCCGGCCCTCCGGCACAGAGAACATCTACAAGATCTACGCGGAGAGCTTCGAGAGTACATCGCATCTCAGCGCCATTGTGAGCGAGGCGCAAAAGATAGTGAATAACGCTTTGGGTTCCGGAGCTGAGCCATGAGCATTGATGGCGGGCCTCGGGATGTTCCGCCATTTTCGCCCGGATACCGCGCTTCGGGAGTGTTGTTGCACGCGGGAACTGACAGACCTGTCGAAGCGCGCGGAACCGGAAGAGATCGATCGGCCGAGGAAGTTGGAGCGTCCCGCTGTTGTAAGGGTCACGGTGAGTGAGGCAGTGTGAAGAACTCAACGCAAGAGGTAGGCTCCACGCTTGATCGCAGGCGCTCGATGGTCCATCGTGAAATCACGAAAGCCGCAACCTGGGAGCAAGTTGAGGGCAGCCCTTTGCCACTGGGCTCCACTTGGTTTGAAGAGGAGCAAGCCTTTAATTTCGCCGTCTGTGCTGAGCACGCTGAAAGCGTGACGTTGTTGCTCTACACTCAGCCTGAGCCGGTGATTCCGGCCTTCGTCTACCGTTTCGACTTCTTGAGGAACAAGTCCGGCCATATTTGGCATTGCCGGATTCCGATCGCAGATATAGGCGAGTGCCGTTACTATGCCTACTCGGTGTCGGGAAAAGATTTGCCTGGCGTTCACAGCTTTGATCCGCAGAAGGTTCTATTGGACCCTTATGCGAAAGCTGTTTTCTTTCCGCCCGAATTCGACCGCACGTTGGCCATGCGGGAAGGATCGAATGCCGGACGTGCGCCGCTCGGGGTGCTGCCGAGCCAGACAGCGGAGTTTGACTGGGAGGAGGCCCATCCGCCACATCATGAAGCTGATGCGATCATTTACGAACTGCACGTGAGAGGTTTCACGCAGAATCCGAATTCAGGTGTGGATCCGTCTCGCGCAGGGACTTATGCGGGACTGGTCGACAAGATCCCTTACCTGAAAGATCTCGGTGTGACGGTGGTCGAGTTGATGCCGATATTCCAGCGCGATCCGCAGGAAGGCGACTACTGGGGCTACATGCCTCTGAACTTCTTTTCTCCCCACGCGCAATACGCCAGCAACCATGATCATGCACAGCACCTTGAATTCAAAAATATGGTGAAGGCGTTTCATGAGGCGGGGATCGGCATCGTGCTCGATGTTGTCTACAACCACACTTGCGAAGGAGATCACCGAGGCCCGATCTACAGCTACAAAGGGTTGGGCAGCGCAAGCTATTACATGATGACCTCCGATCCGGCAAACCCGTATGCGAATTACTCGGGTACAGGTAACACCTTGAATTTTGGCAGGAGTCACGTGCGCAAGATGGTGATGGACAGCTTGCGCTATTGGAAAAAAGAGATGCACATCGACGGCTTCCGCTTCGATCTGGCCTCAGTGTTTAGCCGCAATGCCGATGGATCGCTGAACTGGGGGCACGCTCCGATTTTTGCAGAAATTGCCAGTGATCCGGAGTTGGGTCCGTTACGTCTGATCGCTGAGCCCTGGGACACGGGAGCGTACCAACTCGGACGAGGCTTTCCCGGCATCACGTGGCTCCAGTGGAACGGAAGGTTCCGCGATGACGTGCGCCGGTTTGTGAAAGGCGACGCGGGAATGGTTCCCGACTTGATGCGGCGGATCTACGGGAGCGACGATTTTTTCCCCGACAACCGCGACGATGCGTATCACGCCTATCAGAGCGTCAACTACGTCACTTCGCACGACGGCTTCACGCTGTATGATCTGGTCTCCTATAACGAAAAGCATAATTGGGCCAACGGACAAAACAACCTGGACGGGATGAACGAGAACTACAGCTGGAACTGCGGACATGAGGGCGATGCAGGCGCCCCCGCCGAAGTGCTGGCGCTGCGCCGGAAGCAGGTGAAGAACTTCTTCTGCTTGCTTTTGCTGTCGAACGGAACCCCGATGTTTCGGGCCGGAGACGAATTTCTGAACACGCAATTCGGTAACAACAATCCGTATAACCAGGACAACATAACGGGATGGCTCGATTGGTCCCAGCTCCAATCCAATCAGGATATTTACCGCTTCTTCAAGAGCATGATCGCCTTCCGCAAAAGCCATCCAACGCTAAGTCGCAGCCGTTTCTGGCGTGAAGATGTTGCCTGGTACGGAACTGGCGCAGCTGCCGACTTGTCTCCTGATTCCCACAGCCTGGCGTTCTGCCTCCACGGCGTATCTCACAATGATCAGGATATCTACGTAATGATCAATGCCTACTGGGAAAACTTGGAGTTTCAGATTCAAGAAGGTACCGCATCGGAGTGGACCAGAATCGTCGATACTGCGTTGCCAAACCCGAGCGACTTCTCGAACTCCAGGGAAGCTCTAAAAACTCTACGTTATGTCGTGGCGCCGAGATCGGTGGTCGTCCTGCTTCGGTTGAGTGGCGCCACACATTTCGAACTGGACATCCATGCTCATGAAGCCGTTCAGCAACCTTAAATCAAATCCGGGCAGAAGCAATCCCCACCGCAGTAATTGGCCCTTCTCGCGCAACTTTCCGATTCGACCGCGGATCTGAGTCCCTGGAACCACTGGCGCATGCCCGTCGTCATCGAGGAAGTTGGGGGCTGATGTTGAGAAGGGTCCAGCAACAAACTGCTTCGTCGATCGATCACCTCTGTAACTTGCCGGCGAGCCAGTAATCGACACTGAACTTTCCCGGACCGGAGCAGAGCAGCCAGATAAAGAAGAGCACGTACAGGACTTCCGGAAGATAGAGGAAATCGTCGAGCCAGTTAAGAGGCGAAAGTCCTTTAGGCATGGTGGAAAGCGTGTTGGTCAGGATGGCGACAATCATATCGATCAATAAAGCCACGCAGGCCAGGCTCGAAAAAAAACCCACCGTCAGCAAGGATCCGCCAACGAACTCGACACCCGACACGAAATAAGTCGTCAGGTGGGGAAACGGGACTTTGGCCTCAACGAGCGTTTCGTACATAGTTTGCGTGCTGCCCGCGACAAACAATTTGTTTGCCCCGGAGATAGCGAAGAACAGCCCGAGCGAAACGCGTACCAGCAGGATGGCATATTGTTCCAAGTCACTGCTACCCAGCAGCGCAAACTGGACCAACCGTTTCCAATCCACCTCTTATCCCTCCATCGGTTTCGGCCTCGAGATTATGTGTCCATCCGTTCGACCCATTGAGCGCGCCATGCGGGAGCCACGAATGGATCCGCAAAGTACTGTGTTTCCCGCGCAACCTTGTCGCCGCTGAACTCCATGATGCTCACGGTGTAGGACGGCTTGCCGTCATAGGTCAGGATGAATTCGGTGACCCAAAGATCACCGCCGCCAATGATTCGTCGGACAGTAAACCGCTTTTTGCTCGGCTGACTGGCGCGTTGGTTCTGTATGTTGCGTCGACCGCGGGTTCGCTCGCCTGACTGCGGGTATTCCAGCACCGCGTCCTCGTGATAGATGCGGTGCTCCGTTTCAAAATCGTTGGCATCGGACGCCGCCCAATGCTGATCCAGTGCCGCACGGATCTCTTGATCTCGCACTCCAGAATACTGCTCCTTCTTTTGTTGATCGTTCATCTTGAGCCCTCAATTCGACAAGAAACCTAAATGCTTTGGCGGAATCATGATTTATTTCTTTTTTTGCCGCGCTACGGAAGCGCTCGATCCCACCGGCCAAGTCGACCCCTGGATCACCTTGGCCGGCAAAACAGACACCGAGGACGAGCCGATGCCGGCGCCGATCGAAACAGGAACCTAAGCGGCCTTCTTTGCAGCGAGCAAGTTCAATACATTTTGAGCTGCGACGGTCGAAGACGCAGGATTCTGTCCGGTAATGAGACGGCCATCAACTATGGATAATGGTTGCCAGTCGGAGACTTTCTCGAAGATGGCTCCCAGCCGCATCAACTCGTCCTCGACGAGAAACGGGACGACGTTAGTGAGATGCATCTCTGTCTCCTCACCATTCGTAAAACCGGTCACGCGTTTTCCTTTCACCAGCGGCGCGCCCTGGTACGTCACGTGACGAAGCACGCCGGGAGAATGACAGACCAGAGCGATCGGCTTGCCGGAATTGTAGAAGGATTCGAGTAGAGCGATGGAAACCGGGCTTTCTGCAAGATCCCACATAGGGCCGTGCCCACCTACATAGAAGACCGTGTCGTAATCCTCCGATTTAACGTCGGCGAGCTTGACCGTCTGGGAAAGTGCCTTCTGTGCCGTCGGGTCTTGCTTGAACCGGCTCATGGCGGGCGTTTGACTTTCTGGTAAATCGCTCTTCGGATCGAGAGGTGGTTGCCCACCTTTTGGTGAGGCGAGGGTTAGCTGTACACCAGCGTCCCTGAAAACAAAGTAAGGAGCTGCGAACTCTTCAAGCCAGAAGCCCGTCTTGCGCCCGGTGTCGCCGAGTATGTCGTGCGATGTTAGCACCATCAGTATTTTCACGTTCGTTCCCCTTTGTGCTTAGTAGTGGCCAGTCCGATTAAATCGGATAACCTAACGTGATAAGACCAGAAGTCGGGGAGGCAAACAATTGGACGATGGTATCGGCGATACTTTGGTATCGGTCGACGGTATTAAGTGCCGCAGGGGACACGAAGTGCCGGCGGAGTTTGGCGAGGCAGGTATCGATCTTGATGCTCTGGCTACGCAGTTGCAGACTGGGGAACCGAGTCCGTTGTGAAGTCTTGGAATGACTTGATGGCCGTGATTTCTTCTAAGGCTACCTTGCCAAACAAAAGCAGCACCCTGAGGGCAATCAGTTGAATCAAAAGCATAAAGTAGCGAGAGTAACCGAGCGAACACAAAGGAGCATGCACATGGCAGCACAGGTCGTACCACTCACCAATCGCCCGAGGACCAGACGGACAGCGTGGAGCGCACTGGCGTCACATTACAAGACGGTTTCAAAGCTGCATCTGCGGCAGCTTTTTGCGGACGATCCGAAACGCGGTGAGCGTTTGGCGGTCGAGGCCGTTGGTCTTTACCTCGATTACTCCAAGAACCGCGTCACCGATGAAACGCTCCAACTCCTTCTTCAACTAGCGGAAGATTCTGGCCTGCGGGCACGAATCGAGGCTATGTTCCACGGAGAGAAGATCAACATCACCGAGAAGCGCGCAGTCTTGCACGTTGCCCTGCGCGCGCCACGAGACGCCTCCATTGTGGTTGATGGTGAAAACGTAGTGCCCAAGGTGCACGCCGTGCTCGACGAGATGGCGGATTTCTCCAACCGCGTGCGAAGCGGTGAATGGAAGGGACACACCGGCAAGCGCATTCGTAACGTGATCAACGTCGGCATCGGCGGCTCTGACCTGGGTCCGGTCATGGCCTACGAAGCGCTGAAGCACTACAGCGATCGAAACCTAACGTTCCGCTTCGTATCGAACATTGATGGCACCGATTTCGCGGAGGCCGTCCGTGACCTCGATCCGGCGGAAACGCTTTTCATCATCTCTTCGAAAACCTTCAGCACCCTCGAGACGATGACTAATGCTCACACCGCTCGCGAGTGGTCACTCGCTGGACTAGCCGGCGACGAAAAGTCGGTCGCGAAGCATTTTGTCGCGGTCTCGACCAATGCGGCCGAGGTTGCCAAGTTCGGGATCGATACCGCCAACATGTTCGAGTTCTGGGATTGGGTTGGTGGACGCTACTCGATGGACTCCGCCATTGGCCTGTCGACCATGGTCGCCATCGGCCCTGAGAATTTTCAGGCATTGCTAAGTGGTTTCCATCAAATGGACGAGCACTTTCGCACTGCACCCTTCCAGCAAAACCTGCCGGTGCTGATGGGTCTCCTGGCGATCTGGTACAACGATTTCTTCAAGGCGCAAACGGTCGCGGTCTTGCCCTACGAACAATACCTGAAACGGTTCCCCGCCTACCTTCAGCAACTGACGATGGAGAGCAATGGCAAGCATGTCACGCTCGAAGGGAAAAAGGTTGCGCACGACACGAGTCCGATTTATTGGGGAGAACCAGGAACCAACGGCCAACACTCTTTTTACCAACTGATCCACCAGGGTACGAGACTCATTCCCTGCGACTTCATCGCTTTTTCGAAGCCACTCAATCCGCTGGGATGCCACCACGACATGTTGATTGCCAATGTTTGCGCACAAACCGAGGCGCTGGCGTTCGGCAAGACGCCGGAGCAGGTCGAGGCCGAAGGCACTCCGCAGTGGCTCGTCCCACACCGGGTGTTCGAGGGCAACCGTCCGTCAAATACGATCCTTGCCGACAAACTCACGCCGGAGACTCTCGGAAAGCTGGTAGCGCTGTACGAACACTCCGTATTTACGCAGGGCACAATCTGGAATATCGATTCCTTCGACCAGTGGGGCGTCGAACTGGGAAAGGTCCTCGCGCAACGCATCATCCCTGAACTGGAAAGCAAAACAGAACCGCAACTCACCCACGACAGTTCCACCAACAACCTGATCAGGTATTACCGGAAATCGAAGCAATCATAAAGGAGGTTAGAGATGCAACTCGGCATGATCGGTCTTGGAAGGATGGGCGCCAACATGGTGCGGCGACTCATCAATAAGGGTCACAGCTGTGTGGTGTTCGACAGGTCGCCGCAAGCAGTCAGCGAGTTAGTCACGGATAAGGCGACCGGCACATCCTGGCTTGCCTGCAAAATCCGGTACTCCGGCGGATACCTTGCGAACAAATCGATTCATCGAACTGGCAACTTTGGCCAGGACCTGGGCCCATTCCGCCAGATGTCTTTCGCCATCTTTGGTGAGGGAGTAAACCCTGCGTGCCGGTCCGGGTGCATCCGTGTCCCAATTGGAAACAATGTATCCGTTGTGCTCCAAACGGCGGAGTGTACGATACAGGACGGCTTTCTCGATTTCACCATCGGTAAATGCATGCTCGGCTAAGCTCCCGAGGAGATCGTACCCGTAGGAGCGTCCCTTTTCTTTCAGAACCAGGAGCAACACTGGTTCCACAAATCGATACAAGTGCCCCATCGCACACGTGCAGGGGAAGCTATGCCTCGAACACTTGCTTGCGGCTTTTCTTCTTCCGAGGGTTTTCGGCAAGTTCGTCCTCTCAGTTCAAAACTGAACGGCTCAATGGTTGCAGCCGTGTCCAGAGTGGTCGCAACTGTGGTCGCCTGTTACCAACCTGTCATTCAGAAGGTCGGAAACTAGTTCATCAGGATCGGCGACAGACACGCCGGTGATCACGTTCACGGAATTGGCGGACAAGAGATCTCTGGCGCGGGCACCTACTCCCACGGCAATGACAGTATTAACACTGTGCTCGACCAGCCACTTCGGAAGCAGACCGGGAACGTGTTTGGGCGCTTCTTCGATGCTCTTGCCCAGTACAGTGCGGCGTTTCATATCGGCATCGACGAACAAGAACTGCTCGGAATGCCCAAAATGCTGCGAGATTCGACCGGCGGATAAGGGTATTGCGATTCGCATGTTCAAGCTACCATTCCTTACATAAGAAGTGTATTGCATCTAGGTGTATACTACATCTATTCAGCAGATAAAGAAAGTGCTGCAACAAACTGCCTGAGGGAGACAATCATGGCTGATCACCGAAAGGCACTACCGCTCGGCCTCATCCTTATGATCGTTCCATTCGTTTGGAGTCAGACGTCCAGCGAGTCGGTGACATTGAAGGGGACAGTCGGCGAAACAACGCTCTTATCCAATAACGATCTCCACATCTGGCTACAAAACGGGAGCACCGGGTCGGAAGTTTGCTTGGGCCCGGCACAGTTTCTTAAGGATCAAGGGCTTCTGCCCGGCGTTGGCGAGATCGTGGAAGTGACGGGCATACACGTTGGAAACCGAGGGGTGCTGCGGGCCAATTCCCTACAAATGGGAGGGAAGACTCTGACTCTTGACCGCACCTTTGCCGGACAGGGCTGTCCCGATTGCGGCGACCACAACTGCGGCCGTCACGACTGCGGCACATCCCATCATGGCTGCGACCACGGACATCACGGACACTGCTGCGCCCATGAATAACCACTCCCGCCAAAGAACAACAGCTCGTATCGCTTCTGTAGGTGTGTTGGCTAGGTTGGCGACAGTGGGATTGTTCATGTTAGTTGCCTTCGCCCAGTCGACTGACCCCGATGCCTTCGCGAAGTGCCTGGCGGAAAAGCAAGCCACAATGTATGGCAGCTTCCTGTGCCCCCATTGCGACGATCAGAAGAAGCTGTTTGGCTCGTCATTCCGTTACGTCCCGTATGTCGAATGCTCGGTGCGGGGCAGCCGTCAGATGACTTTTCCGTGTATCGCGGCGCAGATTCGCTATACACCCACGTGGATCTTCGCCGATGGTGAACGTCGTACAGGAGTTCAGCAACTGAAGGCCTTGAGCGAGAAGACTGGATGCAAACTCCCATGAAGGGCCGTGGGCTTCGATATCTTACCCTCGCATGCTGCCTAGTTGGCGGAATGCTTTCCACCACTTCTCTCCGCAGTCACTACAGCACGTCCGCCACCGACTATTGTGATCTGAACGCTACATTCAACTGCGATTTGGTGAACCGGAGTACGTTTTCCGAGTTTCACGGTATCCCAGTCGCCTTCGTTGGATTGCTCGGATACATCTTGTTGTTCGCTTTATCAGTAATGCCGGCGAGGTGGGCAACGATATTCCGATTCGCAGCGGCGATCATCGGAGTTGGATTTGCCCTTTACCTGGCCTACGTCGAGGCCTATGTACTCGCAGTCTGGTGCTTACTCTGCATCGGATCTTTAGCGATGATCTCGACCATCGCGATACTCGCTGGAATTGCAGTGTGGCAGGTCAGGAGACAGGAGCCTCAAGCAGATGCAGAACGATGACTCAGCCCTCGTAGGAACCGAATCGCCTCCGCAGAAGCGAGCGGAGTACGAGCGGCGCGCGGAGTCTTTCCGCTCGGGCCAATTCGTTCCATGGGCCGCGCCGCGTCAGATCGCACCAGTCAACTCCAACTGCTTTGTCTGCGGACACTACAACCCTTGCGGTTTGCACCTTACATTCGAACAGGGATCCAAGGGTGTTGAAGCTCTATGGGTTCCGAAGGACGCAAGTGAGAGTTTTCAAGACACGGTTCACGGCGGCATTATCACGAGCGTGCTGGACGAAGCCATGTCGAAGGCGATCATGGCCCGCGGATGGCAGGCTTTCACAGCCTGTGTGAACGTCCGCTTTCGCAGCCGGACCTCTCCCGGGGAGCAGCTTCGCGTGCATGGATGGATCGTTGAACGACGTAAGCGAAGGATATTGACTGAAGCTTGCCTTCTTACCGACGGTGCCGAACGGGCGCACGCCTGGGCAACATTCTTAATACCGCGAAACAGTCTAGTCAGGGAGCCCAATGCATAGGCACGAGGATCGAGGCTCCGACGGGACCACCACGGTGGGGCTACTGGCAAGCCTCTGCATAAACGCAATAATTGCGCTCGCCGCGGGTCGGATACCGTTCTGGGAGCCTGGAGCCCAGTTGTTGAGGATGGAAACTAGATCGAATCGCGAAAAAGCCCAGTACGACTGGAATCGATTGGAGGCCACATGTTTCATAAGTCTGCAATATTTGCAATCTTCTTAGTACTAGCAGCGAGCGCGGCGTCTACGCGGCAGCGCATGCCGGACACATCGCGCATGCTCGTTCAATCAGACTGGCTTGCGCAGCATCTTTCTGACCGGAACCTGGTGATACTGCATGTTGGAGCGGATCGGTCCTCGTACAATGCCGGACATATTCCAGGAGCGCGCTTTCTCGCATTAAGCGACATTGCGGCACCTCACAATGGCATTCCCAATCAACTGCCTCCGGTCAACAACTTGAAGGCGGCTTTTGAACGGTTAGGAGTTGGAGATCGTTCACGTGTGGTGATCTACGGCGACATGCTCGGGCTGCTTGCGGCTCGCGCGTACTTCACGCTCGACTACCTGGGCCAGGGCAACCATGCGGCTCTCCTCGATGGCGGACTGGAAATGTGGTCGAAAGAACACGACACGGTCAAGACCGTCCCTGCTGAGCCAGCCCCCACTGTACTCACAATTCACCCTCGTCCTGAATTGGTAATCGAGCTAGCAACGTTGAGAGAGACCGTCCCCAGCGGAAGCACGATTCTGATTGACGCTCGTCCGCCCATGGATTATGCGGGCATGGGACGAAGCGAAGGGGTTGCGAGAACAGGCCACATACCAGGAGCAATCAATGTGTTTTGGGCAGCAAATCTTGTCAGTCAGCAGAATCCGGTATTCAAACCGGTTTCGGAGATTCAGGCCAGATACGCAGCGGCAGGCGTGAAGCCGGGCACTAAGGTGATCGTGTACTGCCGAAGCGGGATTCAGGCCGCACACGACTATTTCACCCTCAAGCTGGCCGGCTTTCGTCCTACCCTCTATGCGGGCTCGTTTATCGAGTGGAGTTCCACCTTCGGTACTCCCATCGAGACGGGCCCTGGAGCACAACACTAAGCGAGCGGAGAGTCATGAGGCGAGGGAGGCGAGCATACTACGACGCGTTCTCGAAGTTCTACGATCGCTTTGTTGCTCTCCATTCGGGCGACAAGCAGGGGCTGGCGAGGCGGTTCTTGGCCGATCAAATTATGGTAAGTACCCCTTCCTCGGTTCTCGACCTCTGCACGGGCACTGGATCTCTTCTCTCCCATATTCAATCGAAGGTCGGCCCAGATGGTAGAACGGTGGGCCTAGATTTTTCTCATGGCATGTTGAAAGTTGCCGGGGAAAAAACCCGTAAGTCAGAAAACCTCTACCTTGTCGAAGCCGAGGCTGGCGTGTTGCCTTTCCCAGTTCATACTTTCGATGCCGTAACCTGCTCACATGCCTTCTATGAACTGAAAGGGGAAACACAGGCAAAAGCTCTACAGGAAATCGTTCGGGTTCTCAAGCCGGACGGAGTCTTCCTGATGATGGAGCATGATGTGCCGCGCAACCGCTTCATCAGAGCTCTCTTCTACATTCGTTTGACGCTTATCGGAAGCGGGCAAGCTATCGCTTTCCTTCGGCAAGAACAGAAGGTTCTGGAACAGCACTTTCGGACAGTTGAAAAGATCGCGGCTCCTGCCGGGCGCTCGAAGATTATGAAGTGTAAGAAATGAAACAAGAGGGCCGTAGTCCATGCTCATGGATTTCTTGGTTCCCCTTCGGCACGGCGGCGACGCACTGTTTCAGAACTCGCGCAAAGCGGAAGTGATCAGGATCACAAACACCAAGCCGCGTACCAGCTAGATTGAAGAAGAATGATTCGACCGAGCAGGATCAGCTTCGGAGCAACCGCCGCGATTGTAACCAGCATGGCCTTAATTGCCGGGCTTGAAGCCGCTCACGCCGGAAGAGCCGGGGTGGTCAGTGCTCTTTTGATTGCAGCCGTTGCCGACAATCTCACCGACTCCCTGAGTGTTCACATGTACCAGGAATCGGAACGTTTCGAACAGAAGGACGCGTTCATCGGGACACTGACAAATTTTGGGACGCGCTTCCTCGTTTGTCTGAGCTTCGTGTTGATTGTCATGATGCTTCCAAAGCATCTTGCTGCTGTGTGGGGCATGGTGTGGGGAATGTCGCTCCTCGCAATCCTCACTTGCATCCTTGCTCGCCATCGCCGGGTTAGCGCTATTTCAGAGATGGTGAAGCACCTTGGCGTTGCTGCGATGATCATTATCGTCAGCAGGGGTGTCGGCCAATGGATTGCTACGCACGTGATCTGATGCCCTATGGGCCGTGGCTGGGAATCACACTCGCTGTAACAGTTTTGGCAAGAAATGCATTTCTTCTACAGGGGAAAACGAAGTCATGGAAAACAGCCTTAATTTTGTCTCATCCGCCCGTTGGACCAGCGGCCGCAGTGGAGTCACAACCGGGCACGAGGTTGAGCCCACGATCCATTTTTCGGCTCCGCCGGAGTTCCAGGGCGAGGCCGGGGCTTGGACTCCCGAACATTTTCTCACGTCCGCCGTGGCGACCTGCTTCGTGACAACCTTCCAGGCGATCGCCACGTTCTCCAAGTTTTCAGCGCCGGCATTGGAGGTTTCGGTGGACGGCCGGATAGAGAAAAGCGAGGGCGGATATCGGTTCACTCGCGTGACGGTGAGGCCCTTATTGACGATTCAGAACGAAGCGGATCGGGAGCGCGGGATGCGTCTTCTCGAAAAGGCTGAAAAGGCCTGCCTGGTGTCGCGATCGCTGAACAGTGAGATCGTTCTGGAGCCGCAAGTTGTGCTAGCCCCCGCTGCGGCAACCGTCTAGCCCGCCGGGCATGTGGCCGGTACCCAATGAACGAGACCCTAAGAGAGTGAGTCCGGATGCCACTCTACGAATATCGATGTAGCAGCTGCGGCGGTGTATTTGAGATGCTTCGTCGGCTCAAAGATGCCAACGGCGATCTGGAATGCCCGACGTGTGGCTCTGCTGAAGTCGAGAGATTGTTCTCTACGTTCGCAGCCCGCGGCTGTGGTGCCTCGGGTTCCCGCGGATTCACTTGAGCACGATAGACGCGACCGGTCGGTCGCTACCCCGGGGGCGATGCAGGCTACCGAGGGCGCTAGTCTGTGCGGCAACCGCAAGGGCGCCAGGATGAGGGCAGGATTGCGCAGATCAGGCGGCACAATCGATACCGCGAATCCCAGCGCGCGTTGCAATCTACCAGATGGAAACGCTTCCAAATCTTCGCGGTGAAATGTGGGACTCCCGGCACGTCGCACGCCAAGTCCTCGACGACAGAACGCACGTTTGGATGAGCATAGCCCAGCCGAACTCCTGATCTCGCAAGCCAGGCTAGAGTGCGACGGCCAGCTTCGTCAATTTCCACCACGTCGCCCAAGTCGAGAATTGCCTTTCGATCAGTGAGTCTGCTTCGAACTTCCGCCCAGCGTTCGGTAAGCGAAGGCGTTGTCTCCTTCGTGAGCTTCCCTTCCAAGCGCAGCTTCACAGAAGTTGCTTCATCGAAAACCACGATTCGCAGCATCATCAGCGACCTCTCTCTATCCGAAATGCCAGGAGAGCGAGCACCGAACCGTTCTACTTCCTAGCGAGCGGGCAACTGCTCACCCCTACCAATCGGTAAAGCGGAAAGCAGAGGTAGCGAGTGGTACCACTCCGAGCAGGCCCCACCAGCGCGCGTTTCCATTGCGCCCAAAACAACCAACTGAGAAGAGCTAGACCGACGACGACGCGTGCAACGCGATCTGCACTGCCAACATTTTTCGATATCGGACCGCATTCGAGGATCTCCCTACCGATCATTCGTTGGATATATTCCTGTATAATTATATAGTATTCGAGAGGTTGACGGAGCAGGAGCATGGTGAACGATAGAATCATAGACTTCGTTGCGCGCCGATTCCAAGTGCTCGGAGAACCTTGCCGCTTACGAATACTTCGAGCGCTTCAAGGCGGGGCAATGACCGTCGGCCAAATCGTCGACTGTCTTGACGGGAATCAACCCAACATCTCGAAGCACCTGCAAATTCTGTTTGACGCGGGCCTTGTAGGCCGCGAGCGTTCAGGAAATAGCATCTTCTATAGCATTGCCGATCCCGTAGTTTTCAAACTATGCGAACTGGTCTGCCGCAGCACGGCGCGGAGGGCCGCCGATTTACGGAAGCATGCCCTTGCATCTTGGAAGAGGCCAAGTCGCCAGAGTGGATCAAAGATCGGTTCGGCACGAGGAGTGAACTGAATGCCAGACTGGGCCTGGATAATTCTTGTTGCTGTTGCCTACGTCGTTTTAACCCAATGGCTGCTGCCAAAACTGGGTGTTCCGACCTGACAGAGCAACTCATGTTCCGTCGAGTCTCGACGGAGTACCAAACCAATCTCCAAAACCAGGAATTGAAGCCGATGGGTGAACGTCTCTTCAAATTTCAGGATGCTCATAAACTCGAAGATCCAGAACGTCTGGTTTGGCTTCCGGTCGCTCACGTCATTCAGGCGATCGGTGTGCACGCCGGAATAAATGTCGCCGATATCGGCGCAGGTACGGGCTACTTCGCCATTCCGTTGGCGAAGGCCGTAGAACCAGGGGGAAAAGTCTTCGCGGTCGATCTACAGCAGGAAATGTTGACTTTGCTGGGGAAAAAGCTAGAACGATCGGATGCTCCAAACAATATTGAACTGGTGGAGGGCAGCGCCAGCGAGACCACTTTAGATTCGAAATGCGCAAACATAGTTTTCATTGCAAATGTCTGGCATGAACTCGACGATCATGAGGCTGCATTGCAGGAAGCTGCTCGCGTTCTGCGACCGAACGGAAGGCTCGCGATACTCGATTGGCGCGCAGACAAGAATTCTCCTCCTGGACCGCCGGTGGATCATCGCCTTGCGGCGGCCGACGTAATTAAGTTCCTGAAGAAGAGCGCTTGGATCGTGGCTCCAGCAATCGACATCGGGCGCTATAGTTATCTTGTAGCCGCACACCTGCCCCGGTAAGGGGCTATCCCTTCTTCGCACGACTGAGGAGAACCGATTGGGTTGGCGTTATGTGGGAGCCCTTCTAACCGGGGTCATCATCGGGTTCCTCGGCGGACTCTTCGGCAAGGGTGGCAGCGCCGTGGCGACCCCTCTATTGAGTTTGGCCGGATTCCCCGGCTTTGTCGCCGTCGCATCTCCCCTGCCTGCGACGGTGCCCAGCACATTGGTCGCGTCCGCGGAGTACTGGCGCTCTCAATTACTGGACTGGGAAATCTTCTGGTGGAGCGTAGGTGTGGGCACTCCCGCGATCGTTGCTGGATCGTTCTTGTCTCACGCCGTGGGTGCTCGGCCCTTACTGGTTATCACTGGCCTTCTGGTTCTCGGGTTCGGAATCCAGTTCCTTTTCTTTCCCAAGGACTTGTCTCTCATCAAAGCGGCGGCGGATTATCCAAAAGGAAAGCGTCCGCCTTTCTGGCGCCTACGAATGATCGCCGTCGCGAGCTTCGTAGGATTGATCTCAGGGCTCCTTGCGAATGGCGGGGGATTTCTTCTGGTGCCCAGTTACACACAGTTTCTCAAGCAACCAATGAAGAAAGCGTTCGCCTGTTCGTTAGCGGTCTCTTCGGTCTTGGCCATACCAGGGACTATAGTCCACGCCTACCTGGGCCATATCTCCTGGATCGTTACCGCCTTGGTAGCAGTTGGCGCGGTGCCCTTCTCTCGACTGGGCGCTCGTTTGGCTATCAAGACGCGAGCGCCGAAGCTTCAGCGGTGGTATGGGCTTGCGCTGACTGCATTAGGGCTCTTCTTCCTCGTTCAACTGTGATTAGGAATCTCCGAGGCAGATTTCGACGACTTTCAGAGGCTCACGGCGAATCCTTTTTCAGCCAGAGTGGCCGCAAGGTCGTGAATATGCAGAACACGGAACGCTTTCTGCAGTCTTCTGCTCGGCCGCGTTAACCGCTGCGTCGAATGATTTGGAAGTGTCGACTGTGTGTTGACGATTTTCGTCTGACAACCTGCGTCCTTTCTGAATGTGTAGATGGCGATCTCACTCTTCGCCAGCAGATCATTTGCGTAATGCCGCATCCTGTCTTGGATCATTTCAGCCCCGCCAGTCGCTCAGACAGCCCTTGGAGTGCACGACGGCGTCACTCTAGCCGCCGCGCACTCGGTTCTGGGTTCACGTGTTCCTTACTCTGTCTCCGTGGTCGAGGGACATGCAATCGAAGTTGTTCTTAAGCGTCTGGCCCAGAATCCCCCAGATCTCGTGATCATGGGAAGCCACGGGCGTAGCGGAGTAGCCCGAATCCTGCTTGGCTCGGTCGCCGAAAACGTGGTTCGCGAGGCACATCTTCCCACCCTCATCGTAAAAGGTCCGGAACTTCCCGCTGGCCTAGACCATCTGCAACGTGTGCTGTGCCCGACAAATCTCTCAGAGGCATCGCGGGAGTACGTCGAGACTGCGTCGAGTGTGGCGACGGCCCTGAGCGCCGAGTTGAATGTACTCCACGCTGTAGAAGAGGACAGCAGCGACGTTGACGGAACGCGGCAGCACCTTTGCCAATCAATTCCGGAAAGAGCGCGGGCACATTGTCACGTGTCGGAAATTGTAGTGCGAGGCGATGCTGCCGAACAGATCATCCTTTTTGCTCGTCGTGAAAACGTGGATTTGATTGTATTGGGAGCCGAGCATAGATCCTTTCTCGAACTCAGCGTCTTAGGACGGACAACCGAACGCGTCCTGCGCCACGGTCCCAGTTCCGTATTGTTATTATCGAATGCGTCGGACGGCAAAAAGCAATGCACTCGTGAATGAGAGGCAGTGTTCTGATGCGAAGATTTCAGAATGGTTAACTTTCGCCTCAAAGTCTTTCGAGTTGTTGCAGAACATCCCGCCTGCGATCCCACTGGATTGTGCCGTCAAGCAGATGCTTGAATGCGACGTCGGTTCGAACACGAGCCAGTTGATCCCGGAGCATATTCGGGATGGGGGAAATTTCGGAAGCTAGCTTTTTGAACCGGGGCTGCCCCTGCAGGGCCGAGATTGCGGAAATTAAATGGAAAACCTCCGATTCGACGGCGGGAACATCAACCGGAGTCCAACTCTCTTCAAAAATAGATCTGAAGATCAAGCCGTCTCCCCGATCAGCCGTGAAAATCCTGAGCAACGGGGCGAGGAGAGCTGGCGCGTCCTGGCCATACTGAGTAATGAGGGCATGCATCTGCGATTTATCCGGATCGTAGGCTCGCGGGTCCCACAAATAGTCAGCCACCGTCTGGAGGGGAATCAAGGTGGCGTGCGCCTGCTTCATGGGATTGGAAAAACAATCCCTGCACCGCAGAAAACAGTTCAACGTCTCGCCCGCGGAGAGGATCTAGGTTCAGCCACTACCCGCCGTTGTCATTGGTGGGATAGTTGTCCCAGACGAGAGGCTTGCGGTGGATGTATCCCCCTCATTCCTCAGCTTGAGCGGCTGTAATCGTCTGTGGGACAACCTCCGTGCCCGTCCAAATCCAGCGGGATCTCAGGATGGACGCCTGTCCCCATTTCTCGAATGTAATCGCGACTGCCCCACTCGTTGGGGTAAGTGGTGGGACAAACCGTCCGGCGATTGTCCGGCGAAAGCGATTTGAGATCATCGTACAAGCGGTTGATCAAATGGATACGGGAAGCGTCTGCCCAGCCTGTCTGCACCAGTGGACTGAAACCCAGTGCCTTTGTTGTAGTCGATGGTCGGCACATTCGGACTGGTACGCCCATTCGTGAGAACGACGACCTGTCGAACGAGTCCGCGAAGCAGTGCTAGAATCCTCGCCGAGGAGCACACCCATGCCTTTCATAGACACGAGCGCACTTAAAGTGATCGAGCGTCTGCCGGGCTGGTATGGACGGTACTTTCATTCACCCAGCATGACCTTTGCCCACTACGATTTCAAACGTGGCTCCTCCATTCACGAACATTTCCACCCGCAGGAGGAGGTCTACGAGGTCATCGAAGGCGAACTCGAACTGACCATCGACGGCGTGAAGCAGGTTGCTCGACCGGGGCTGGTGGGGATCGTGCCGAGCAACGTCCGGCATTCCGTCAAGGCACTGACCGATGGTCGCGCCGTTATCGTTGACCATCCGTTGAGGCAAGAAATAGGTGCGATGCACTCGTAGCAACCCTAGTCTGAGGGAGGTGGCGGTTGTCGGCGGTCGCGTTCCTTGATGAGGGTTGTCGTCATACCTTCCAACAACGCTGATAGCGCGTTCTGTGCTTTGGGTCACAGCGTCCCTGTTCAGCCACACGGCAGTATATAGGAAGCGCGGAGGGCAGAACTATGCAGGGCGACAAGAGGGTCATCGAGCAATTGAACGCGGCACTCAGTTCGGAGTTGACCGCCATCGTGCAATATATAACGCAATCCGAGATGTGCCAGAACTGGGGATACAAGCGGCTGAGCGATCTCACAAAGGCGCGAGCCATCGAGGAGATGAAGCACGCGGAAGGACTGATCGAACGCATCATTTTTCTCGACGGAATTCCCAGCGTCGAGGTCGGGCTGAAGCCACAACTTGGGAGCAAGGTGCAGGAGCAGATGGAAATCAACCTCAAAGACGAAACCGATGCGGTGCGCCAGTACAACGATGCCGTGAAGGTCTGCGCAGAAGCAAGAGATGATGGGTCGAAATCACTGTTCGAGGGCATGATTCGCGACGAAGAACGGCACGCCGATTTCTTGGAGGCTCAACTTCATTCGATCACGGAAATGGGCGCTGCAAACTATCTCGCGCAGCAATTGGGCGGTGGAAATTAGGACTATCCGGAATGGACTCGCTGGAATCCTACAATTGAAAAGAGGAGCAAGTCATGAAATTGAGCATAAAGGGTCTGGCTTTGGCATCTGGAATCCTCTGGGGAGGTTCGATGCTGGGGATGGGACTGGCGAACCTGATCTGGAGCGGCTATGGTCAGCAATTTCTCCAGACAATGGCGTCGGTCTACTTCGGCTACCATGCGACTCGCAGCATTGCTGAGGTCATCGTTGGGACTCTCTTCGGATTCGTGGACGGGCTTATTGCAGGAGCGGTTTTCGCTTGGCTTTACAACCAATTTGCTAAGTTGGGTGCCTGAGCAAACGCCTGCCCAAGCTGGCGCTGCTAAGATTCGCGTGGACAAGTGCAATTCTTTGCTTCAGTGCAACTAGTGGATATTGGATAGCGGGGGAGCATCGTAGGGCGACGTGCTGGGCTGTGCTTGGCGCAGTGGAGGTTGCGGCGATTGTCCTATAAGAAGTCGTTTAATCAGAGGACTGCTTGTCAGTCGGTTCCTCGGGGGTCACCCAAAACCGGCCAATGAGGGTCACCTGAAAACCGGCCAACGAGAATGAGGCCCGGGACGTTGATTTCGGCGCGAGGCATTTAGCCTTCGTCGATATGAGCAACGTCTTGAGCGAAGCGAAACGACAACAAGTAATAGCCCTGGGACGACTGGGATGGCCGTTGCGGCGCATCGAGCAGGAGACCGGGGTGCGGCGAGAAACGGCTAGCGCCTATCTGAAGGCGGCCGGTGTGGGGGTGCGTCGGCCGGGTGGGTGGGGACGGCGGGCACCGGCAAAACCGGCCAACGAAGTGACCACCGGGTCCGACGCGGGCCCAGTGGAGAGAACGGCCAACCCCAGCACCAACCCCAACCCCGAAAACCTTTCTACGAAGGAAAAAGCCAAAGCCAAAAGCGCAAAACCGGCCAAGGAAGTGACCACCGGGTTTGGCGTGGAGTCGAAAGCAGAAAATCCTAAACGGAGTGTCTGCGAGCCCTTTCGTGAAGCGATCGAACTGGGTCTGAGCCGGGGCCGTGATGCCACCGCAATCTGGCAAGACTTGGTATCGGAGAGCGGCTTCGGTGGTGGCTATCAGACGGTTAAGCGCTTCGTGCGCAAGTTGCGTGGAAAGCAGCCACTGCAGCCTCGCGCAGTGATTCGGACCGCTCCCGGAGAAGAGTCCCAAGTGGACTACGGCACGGGCGCAATGGTCCGTGATCCGCAGACCAGAAAATATCGACGGACCCGACTGTTCGTGATGGTGCTCGGCTGTAGTCGCAAGGCGGTACGCTTTCTAACGTTTCGCTCCAGTTCGCGCATCTGGGCCGAGTTACATGAGAAAGCATTCCGTCGCCTGGGTGGGGCTACGCGTGTGGTCGTTCTGGATAATTTGCGCGAAGGCGTGCTCGTCCCTGACATCTACGATCCCACTCTGAATCCTCTCTATCGCGACCTCCTGGCGCACTATGGCGTCGTAGCTCTGCCTTGTCGGATCAAGGATCCAGATCGAAAAGGAAAAGTTGAATCCGGCGTCGGCCACGCCCAACGAGCGCTAAAGGGAAAACGCTTTGAGAGCCTGGAGGAAGCCCAAGCCTATCTGGATCGTTGGGAGGCAAGCTGTGCCGATACCCGCATTCATGGCACCACAAAACGACAGGTCGCCGCCATGTTTGTCGAAGAAAAACCCGCCTTGCTGCCGCTTCCCCTGGAACCTTTTCGCTACTACCAGCATGGCAAGCGGGGCGTGAATCTGGACGGTTGCGTCGAAGTCGCTGCCGCCTACTACGGCTTACCGCCGGGCTGGATCGGACGAGAAGTGAACGTGCAGTGGGATGAGCTGTACGTGCGCATTCTCGATCCCAAGAACGGGCTGCTGCTACGCGAGCATGTACGCCAGAAACGCGGCTGGTATCGCATTAAGAGAGAAGATCGTCCCCAGCACATGCCGCTTCAGGTTTCCCAGTTACTGTGGCGAGCCGGACGTGCCGGTTCTCACATCGGTACGCTCTGCCACCTTATTTATAGCCAGCTCGGAGAAACCGGCATTCGGCGCATCCTGGGCGTGCTCTCGCTAGCCAAGAAGTTCGGTACCGCCGCGGTCGAGGATGCCTGCGCGGCTGCTCTGGAAATGGGAGTGCATGAATACCGCTTCGTTCGTCGCTATCTCGAACGCGCCCCACAACTCACCCTGCGGCAAGTCGATCCGCTCATTCGCGAACTGATCCACTACCGCGATCTCATCAACCTCAGAACCCAGGAGCCAGACGATGAACCTCATTGAGTTGAATCGAGCTTTAGGACAATTACGACTGGGCGGAATCGCCGCCGTGCTCGAAACCCGGCTTCACCAAGCTCAGACCGAAGCCATGCCTCCGATCGACTTCCTCTCCTGTCTCGTCTCCGACGAACTCACTCGTCGTGGCGAGCGACTACTGGAGCGGAGAAAAAAACAGGCCCAGTTCCGCGACGCTCAGAAAACCCTCGATAACTTCGACTTCAACTTCAACCGAAAAATGAATCGCAGTCTGCTCTTCGACTTGGCTACGGGCGCCTTCATCGCTCGCCACGAAGACGCTTTGTTTCTCGGGCCGCCCGGCACGGGTAAAAGTCATCTTGCCCAGGCCATCGGACAATCCGCTATCCAACAGGGCTATCGCGTGCTCTATCGCGAAACCCACAAACTGCTCGATGACTTGGCCGAAGCCACCATCGATGGAACCCGCAAAGAATGCATGGAACTGTTCGTTTCCGTACCGCTTCTGATTATCGACGACCTCGGCATGCGGAAGTTACCCATGACTGCCGCCGAGGACTTACTGGAAATCGTAATGCGGCGCTATGAGCGCGCCAGCTCTTTGCTCACTTCGAACCGACCAGTGGACGACTGGGGCAAACTGCTCGGCGACAGCGCCGCCGTTACCGCTATGCTCGATCGTCTCCTCCATCACGGCCATGTGCTCAAATGTGGTCCACGGAGTTGGCGCACGAAAACAGACTTGCCTCCTCAGGAGGCGGCGGAGTAAAACAACCTAGTCCCAAGCCAACTTCCGTTGGCCGGTTTTGAAGTGACCACCGTTGGCCGCTTTTGATGTGACCC
>CAVWHT010000039.1:0-147776 GCA_963754885.1 uncultured Acidobacteriota bacterium
CCGCAAATTCATGTTAGCGAGCAGGAAGCCACATTGTTGATGAAGCTCATTTGTCAGCAGAACCCATGGGCGGCGGCCGGATTTGACAAACACTCGAAAAGGCTCTGGAGATGGAAAAGACGCGCTTTCATAGCCTCTGTCGATGAACGGCGAAAAGAATTTTCGAAGGCGGCAGCGGCAAGCGCACGGAAGTGATGTTTGCGCACCGCCTCAGCGGACTCGGACAGGCGGAAGGACAACAGAGCAATGAAACGACTTGCATTCCTCGCGCTAACAGCGGTTATCCTGACAGCTTTCCCAGCAGAGGCGCAGTCCTTGAACGAAACGTTTGACTGGATGTCCAACACTCTCAAGCCAGCTGAGGGAAACAACTATTATGTGCACCATCCTTTCCCTGACCGCTCACAAAAAGAGATAGAAGAGGGCGTAGACCCTCGTACAGTGGAGCGAATCACGGAGTTTTCACACAACGGTTGCAGTGTGAAGTTCGAGGTATATCTCGAATTTGATGACACCAATCTCAATGGCACGTATTCCGCCGAAAATGATGTGCTCACTTTCAATCTGAAGAACCTTGACCCCCAAACAATCAACGTTGAAGATTCTTGTAAACCAGTGACACCGGGGTGGGGGGCACCGTTTAACTGCGAAGACATGCAAGGCACGCAGGTAAACTTCAAAACTACAGATGCCAAGCCCAGAATCCATGTGGAGAGCATCGCATCTGGCGGCAAAACGCTGACTTGCAGCCGCAAGAACGCGGAAGATTTGGATGATCTGTGTAAGGCAATGCCCGGAAACACGGCTTACTGCGGCTTCTCTAACGCCAAAAGCACAAAGGATGAAACTCAGGACACCCTCGGTTTCACCACTCCGGAGTACGCGAAGAGGTTCGCCAAGGCCCTGCGTCACGCCGTGACCCTGTGCGGCGGGAACAAATCAACATTCTGAGGTAGGGGACTGGGATGTCGGAGGACGGGAGTGAACCGAGGCGGATTTTCGTGGTGGCGGTTCTTGGGGGTATCGGCGTTCAAGACGCGGGTCTCGCGCCGGATCGGCATCCCGCTGACCCGCACCGGGCGTCGGCAAAAACTCGGGTCTCTGATCCTGACGCTGCTGGGCTTGGACAGATGGGTGTAAGCGTAGGTGGCAGCGCCGTCATTTCGTAACCTTACGGCGTACCCTTCTCCGTCCGATGCACTGGTTTACGGCTCCCGCCGACCCCGATCGTGCCTCTCTCGGCATCTTGAGCGGCAGAGTGGATGGGTTTTAGACGTGGCGTGCCGCTCATATGTCACTTCTTGGATGCTCTGATTGAAGCAATCTCTTTGAACATGGCGTCGATCTTCGGGCCGAAGTTCTGAGCTTTGATTCCTTGCTTAACGAACTCTTTGAGAGAGTCTGCCGCATCGAGGTCCAGAGTTACAAAGCCAGCAGTTGCAGCAGATTCTCGTGCGTCTTTGGGAATATTTGCGCCAGTGAAAAGGAAGAAGTGCAACCCCGGTACATAGAACCAATACCGTCGGACTCCTTGAGGTAGTTGTTCGGGGACCACCGGATGCAAAAGAGGCAACACATCTTTGTAAGGCCAAATGTCGATGGCAAGGACTACGTCATCTGGGAACAGTCCATCGCCTAAGAGAAACTTTCGGATCGACTCTTCGTATGCACCCAGATCGACAGTCGGGGCCTTTTGCCCGGTGCTCGTTTTCCAATCGTACACCGCACTGCGCCAAAAGATACTCATCCCGAAGTAGACTAGCTTTTGTACGTCGAACTCCTGCACTTGTGAAACGTTGTAGCGTTCCCACCGCTGGCCGCCTGATGTCGGAGTAAGCGGCGCGAGGGCATCTTGCAGCGCGCAGGGATCGCCGTACTGCTTTGGAAGATTTGCTAACACCCAACTCTCGCTCTGCTTAGTGAAGAGGTTTTCACAGGATTCGCAGAGTACAAACCCCCGGTACTGGTCGGAGATTTGTTTCAATACACCGTTGATATTCATTACGGGGTTCGGATTCTTCAGTCCGGTAGCGCCTGCGCCAGCGGTCTTATAAAGACCCTTCGGGAGATAGTGACTATCGCAGAGCAGTCTCTCTTCGCCACACAGCTTGCACTTACCAGTCGGTCGCTGTTTTGCCATGAGTCGCGCGGTACGGCCAATTAGAATTGATTTCGTCAAGAATACCCGATGAACGGGCACCGAATGAAACCACCAGAGAAAACCCTTTCGGAAATCGCAATCCGCAAACGTGACGTTGGCCCGCAAACAGTGGCGAGGAGCCTCACCTACCAGCGGGCCAGCGTTCGTCAATGGCCTTCATGATTTCCTCTGCCCACCGCACCGCGTCCGCGATTGCGCTCATAGTGGCCGGAACTCTTTTCCCGCCATCGAACTGTGCCAGCTTCCGCGCAGCGAGGATACTCGCCGCAATCAACAGCACGCGCTTGAACCCGATCTCATAGCCCTCAGGCCTAAGCACTTCAATTTCAATCCAACCGCTAAGTGGCTCCACTGTAAGCGATCCGGGATGGCCAAGCAGAGACGGGCCACCAGCGTTTCAAAAACGGGGCCAGAATCCGTGTAACTGGCTCCCGCAAACTCAGCAGTTTAGCGCTGCCCTCTTCTTGGTTCAAAAACGGACGTTTTTGCGACTCCACTCCGTAGTCAATTCCCATGGACATCGCGATCTATTCCCGCATTTCCACTGACAAGCAGGACAACCAAAACCAACTAGACCAACTCCGCGGATTCGCGGCGAGCCAAGGCTGGCGCATCAAGCGCGAATACGTTGATGTTGCGACTGGCAAGAACAGCGACCGCGAGCAGTTCAAACTATTGTTCAAGGCAGCTTCGCGCCGGGAGTTTGAGCTGGTGCTCTTCTGGAGCCTCGACCGTTTTAGTCGGGAGGGAGTGCTCGAAACTCTTACGTACCTGCAAAATCTCACCCAGTATGGTGTCGGCTACAGAAGCTTCACTGAGCAGTATCTCGATTCGTGCGGCATGTTCCGGGAGGCCGTCATCTCGATCCTCGCCGTGATTGCGAAGCAGGAGCGCGTCCGGCTTAGTGAACGCACGATTGCTGGGCTGCAACGTGCGCGGGCGCGGGGCCGGATCGGTGGCCGACCGCGCGCCGCGTGCGACCCGAGCGAAGTTGTGCGCCTCAAGGCCGATGGCAAGACTCTCGCCGAAATTGCCCTCAAGTTGAAAGTGAGTAAATCAACCGTTTATCGGATTCTCCAGCAGAACGGCAAGAAATAGACCGCGACCCCGGCTCAGGTCGGGGCTTGCCAAGTCGAAGCGCGCCGGATTCTCGGCACTCACGGCCACAAACACATGATTGGAGGGTTGATGATTCCACCGAAAATAGCTCGTATGCCTCAGTTCGCAGTCAGGGTCTGCGGGGTTGAAGTCTCAAACGTCACGGTTAGGCTGGTGATTGGCTCGGGTCAGCGCCCTGTACGCTACGAACTGGTTTTCGAAGATCCCATCCTTGGAGTTCTCCCGCTGGACGACACCTTTACCATCGAAATCTGGCGGATGAGGGGGCCACTCTCCCGCCAAAAGTGGCAGACGACGGACGTCCGCGGGCTTTATGCTGAGTTGATATTAAGCGGCGGGATAGAAGTTGTCGGCGCTGGTGAAGATGAGAAGCTAGCCCGCTAGCGCAGAAAATTATTCTTACGCCATGGTTTACGTGTTCCCGCTAAACGCCCTAACAGAAAATACAGCCGTTAATCCGATGGCATCTCGTTCGCCGTGCGGCAAAGCACTCGCTTCAGGTACTTCCAAGGACCTTTCCGGTACTTTGGCGGGACTTTCAGATCTCGGGGATTCCACTTTCGCGCGGGACCCCAACATTAACCCGGCGTACTAGCGAGGGGACGCAGGGCAGCGCGCACCAGCGAGGGCGTTCGCTTTGTCGATCTCGTTCATGGCTTTATCGCGTCGATATCCGCATTTGCGTTTGCTGTGAAACTGCGCTCGGTTGCCCGCCTGCCTGTCGCTCCTCCGCGTTCTCGCTGCTTCTTCTTGCGCTCAATCGACTCTGGGTCTCGTCCGAGAATCTGGTCGAGTACATCACGACATTCGTAGCAGTCGTGGATCAGAGTGTGCGCTGGTATCGACACCACGCCTTGGTAGCGTACCTCACGATTCCATACCCACATCCTGCCATGGCAGAACTCGCAAGTAGGACGGCGCTGTTTCAGTTCGTTCAGCAGACGTGCTTGGAACGACGGCGAGCATCGATGATGCCCCTTGTTGGGTCCGCTGCCTACACAAAAGTGCTCAGTGCAGCCGGGACGTCCGCCTTCGAAAGCTTCGCGACCATGTAAGCAGTTCGGGTCTTGGCATGGCCCTGCGATGAGGTCGGTCAACTTGGGCTCATACGGCGTCACTGCGTCATCGTACTGCTGTCCGTCCTCAACCACGATGACTTCTTGACGCATCAGCCGACTGTTATCATGAAAGTATTCGGAGCCGATCATCTCGCCTGCTAGACCATTGCTCTCCACTTTGTACTTCTGCTTCTGCGCATAGCCGAGCGTCTGTCTAGCGAGGTCTCCATCGAGGGCTTTCGCGAGCGATGCTGGATCGACTACCTTGCCAGCCCAGAACAGAGTGCCGTCAGGACGCGGGTCGTCTAGCTTGAATGCGAACACGACGGACTGGAGGCAGAGTTCCAGACCATGCTTCGCGACCATCTCCTCAGCGATGCGGACCTCTTCGCCTGTCGGCTGGAATCCCCGGCCCGTGTAACTTGTGAGGCGCTGGAGCAGCTTGAGCGCGGTAGCCTCAGACTCGGACTTGGCTCGCTGGAAGGGGTGAATGTGCGGGTTTTGCATCAGAAGTTTCTCCTTAGCGAACGGATCACTGTCGTCAGGCGGGAGAGTTCGCAGATCGGGGTACCGGGGTTCGCCTTCGTCTTTCGTCTTAGTCGTTGCTGCGTGAGCAGCTGATGATGTCTGCTTTTTCTCCTCTACTCTCTCTTGTTCTACTACTTCTCCAGAACCAAGCGGCTCATTCGACAGGGTTACTAGCTTGAGTTCAACCAAGGTACGGACGGCTTTCGCACAAGGTCCGCGCTCCTTACGACCAATGCACAACCCACGTACGACCCAGAGAGGGTCGTTGTTCGGCCACTTGCCGTGCAACCCGGTGAGCCTGCGTAGCCCGTCCAATACGTAACGCTGGGTGACGGTCAGCGAGCTGTACTCGGCGTCCGAATCCTTCCGGCAAGCGTCCTTGATCCACAGGCGCGAGCCGTCGCCCAGCGAGCCGTTCTTGTCCCGCTGGAACTTTTCGTAGCCGTGGATCGCCAGATACTTGAACCTGCTCTGATCGCCCACGAACTCCGGATTGTTCTTGTCTTCGATGGTATTAGCCACGGGACTCCGCCTTGCGATAGCGATTGATGCCCTGCCGTCTCATTGACCGTTGAATCGTTTGCACGCCCGCACCGAGGCGCTGAGCCATCACTTCAATCGTGAGGGCCTCCGGTGTCGCGCACAACTCTGCAACTTTCGGGTCGAGTTGTTTCCAATCAAACTTTTTGTTCATCGCATCTTCCTTTCTACAATTGGAAGAGGCAGACACAAATCTGCCCGTTCATTATCAAAAGGCAGATAGCCTCCAACCACGCGACTGGCGACGACGGTCAAGTAAGTGGCGGTAGGCTGTCAGGAAACGAGAACTCGTTACATGCCGTGCAAAGCAAAGCGCCAGCATTAAATTGATTCCCCATTCCTAGTGATCCAGAACTCCACCAGCGTCGCCTTCTTGCCGTACTCCGGGCAGTTGCGACCGACAGGCTCTCCCGGATCGTACTCACGAGGGGCGTCGATGTCGGCCATTGATCAATCCTTCCCGAAAATAGCCGATCAGGGAGTAGCGCGTTCCCGTGAGAGGGCGAACGTTGCAGTGCCACTCACGGTGGGTAGCCGCGATGATTAGGTCACCGGGCTGAACCACCACCTTGATTCCGTATTGCGGGAACAGCAAGTCGCCACCCTCGAACTCCCCGAACGTCGTGAGGCAGGTTAGACCCGCGTCGGCATTGTTGCTGTCCCTGTGCACCGATGTCGGTGCGCTCTTCAGCAGCGTCAAGGTGCTGAACGATGAGTGGCCTGTTGCTCGGAGGTACTGATACGAGCGCAGCTTTCCACGATAATTCGTCGTTGTCCAAGCATCCGGCAGATACCGATAGAACCACCTGTCCATGTTGTCGATAAGCGGGATCAGTTCTGCGTACTTGGCCCACTGATGCCGCGTCGGAACATAGGAGTCAATGTTGTGCGGCCTCTTGTAACCGGGAGGAGCAAGCTGAAGGATTCGCTTCGGGAGCCTCAATCTGTGCGGTCTGTCTGCCCAGCCGAAGTTGAGCTCACGGCCACCGGACTTTTTCAGAGCATTGCGTCGTGAACGCTTCGCGTCATTGAATTTCATCTTCTGGACGGCTTCCCAAGCACGCTCATAGTGTGCGCGATTCAACACGCCGCGTAGGTAGAGGAACACAACCCGATCCTTCTCATCCCGCGCTAGCGTGCTTGTGGTGATCGGCGGAAACGTAGCGTAGGTGTCGTCCAGATATTGATCCTTGAGTTTCGCTGTCTGCGCGGGTGTCAGGACGTTCTCGACGGTCAGTTCCGCAACGGAAGCATTGAGAAGCAGCCTGCGAGCCATGCTCCCATTCTGCCAGCGGAACCGAGCGAGCGCATGACACCAAAGTAATGCGCCCACATTAGGTAATCTTCGTCGCGCCAACTCCTCCACATATGATTGCCGCAACCCGCTATTCATTTAGACGGGAGCACGACCTTTGGAGAGCAAACCGAAGGATTTCGTTGAAGTAGAAAATCAGAAAGGTAATATGAAGCAAAACAAAACTAGCTCTATTTTAGAGCGAATTGCCAAGGTTCTCGACCCTCTGTGCCGAATCTGCAAGGTCTGTCTCGACTTGTATGTGATGGTACACGGTCGTTAAGAACAAACGGCATGTAATACCCCTTGTTCAGTTCACCGGACGGGGGTTTATTTTTGCTTTAGGGGAGCTTTCGTCGTACAAACTCTGCGAGGTAGTCCTGATGCATCTTCAGTCCCCGTCGTCGTGTTTCTTGTTCGTAGGGCGTGTTCACCACTCCCTGAACGGGGACTGCCAAACTTCCGGCCCTCATGAATTCAGCAGCATCGGTCGGGCAACCCATATAACGCATGGCAGACTGAACATCATCGACCCAAGTCTTGAAATGACGATCCCACGACATGAGTTCGCCTCGCGTCGTGGCCCTATTGATATCTGTGAAAAATTCCAAGCCTGCTTGGGCTAGATGCCCAAACTTATCGTGCAGCTCCTTATTATCTCGTTTAATTTTTTCTCGATCATCGAGGGCCGATTCCGCCGCCAACGCCCGCTCTTCCAATGTACTAATTTGTTGCCCACTCTCTGCGTCGAGCAGCCAAGGAACTCTGAGGGTGTTGAAGGCCAGCGCCCCTAGAAACCAGATTGCGTACGACCCGCCGAGGGACACCAAAGCTAGAATGGTTATTTCTTTCGCGGTCTGCTGGTGTAGCCAGCAAAAATGCAGAATAACGCCCACGGCTATGGTCGTGATTCCGAGGCCCAACGGAATAATTCGGCCTCGTATGAAACTAGAAGTATCTCGCCAGATTCTTTCGCAGGCTCGCGTTGCGTACGGGAGTCTTTCCACAGCAGGGAAATTGTACTAGACGCCAGCGCGCACGGCCTTCCACGCGGCAGTTTTCGAGAGATCAGCCGTCCGGATCGGACTTAGATGGTTGTTCACGCCAGTCAATATTCCTCCGGTAAAAGCAGACAGGTTGAACTGCGGTCGGCTTCGGTGATGATCCAGATGCGAGTGCCATCGCTGAGCCGATAAGCGGACAGGATGCGGAATCCCCGCTCCACGCTCAACTGGTTCTCACGGACGTCGTGCGCTTCCAAATCACCGGGGTCGAGGCAGACGTGCTTAATAACAAAAGCGAGCGGGTCATCGCCGCTCGCTTCGAATGCTGCCAGTGCTCCGGGCGTTGCCACAAGCCGCCCGAGGGAAAAGAGCGGTTGAGGGCCGCTCATTTGGCAACCTTGAGGATGCCATGATTCCGGCTGTACGCCAGATACCGCGTGATCCGCGCGGCGTCCACCTTGTGCCCGTCGATCTGGCGACCGCCGAATTCCTTCACCAGCATCGCGTGATCCACTTCGCCTTTGGCCTTGGCGAATGTGACCATCTCTAGCAGGAAGCCGCGTTTCACGGTTGCGAGATTGCCAACGACATAGCGGGCGTCGTCGGGCACTCGCTTGGATTTCTTAGCCTTGGGTGTTTCCTTCTCTACATCGTTCGCTGCTGCCTTCTTGCCATTTTGCTTTTTCATCGCTCGTCTCCTCCATATTAGGTATGTAGGGGAGTGAGCAATCTTGTCCCGGCAGGAGGAGGCTTGACACGGGTAATCTGGAAGGAGGCTGGACCGTTTTACCGATTTGACCGTTTCTCAGGCTAGCCACGCACTACAGGGCAAACATTTGTCTCGGAGCACGTGAAATCGCGGTGTTAGTTCAGGCTGTAGATTACAGGTGGGAATGTGTTTTTAGACACCAATGCGGAGTTGGCTCCCACTCTCTCCGCCAGTTTTTTCTAAGAGACTTTGATTCAAGCTCTTAGGCGCAGCGAGAAAAAAAGCTACAACAACAATTACTGATTTCCGAACTTTCTCCCTCATCCGGGAAAGCAGGAAATCAGTATGCGCAAGCCCAAAGCCAGCCTATATCTCAGATTCCGTACTCCTGAGAGCACGCAGTCCCCGTATTGCCCGGCCCTATTCGACAACAAGCGTTGGCTCCGTCCCTTCTGGTGTCTGGTCAAAGCGTCTCCCGAGCATCACCCTGACGCGAAGTACTACTCCCGATACAAACGAGACGGGAAGTGGATGTGGGAGTCCCTTGGCTCCGATGCCGCCACCGCATGGAGCATGGCGACGGCAACCTATGCCACAGATGGCGTTGCGCCTGCTCCTGTGGAGCCCGTCGCAAAGGACATCTGCGCGAGAATCTTCAGGCTCCGATGCTTCAAATTCCCTCTGAGGTGATGGCCGATCTCGATTCGATCGCCGGCGGTCGATAACGATGAGAACCGCATTCAGCGGCCGGGGACTCTCTTGCAAAGGCCAGTCTCGATCCTCATCATGCCTCTTGTGGTCCATGCCATGGGCGACCGCATGTATGGTGCCTGGGCAGCGCCGGAAATGTGAGCTAAGTCACTTTCACTTGTGATTCGGCAAGAACTTGGATTTTCAACGTCTTGGCAAGTCTATCCCCTGCGGGTGGATTCCATCGACTGCAGATTCTTCCCCTTACGATGACCCAGCGGCTCCTGCGGCCCTCCCGGGGGCGGGACGGAAATTGTGATTGCAATCACATAAAGGTGTGATTTGCAGCCTCGCGGGTCTCCGGCGGGCGTCTGTAATATCACTCCATCTTGAAGCAAGGCTAGAAACTCTCACCCGTCAAAAGTTGTCAGCCGGAGGCGATTCCAATGCGCTCGTGCAGCACATCTGTGCCCGCGGCCGTGATCGGCCGCAGCGCACCCTGGCAAACTTCAGGTGCGGAACGGAGAGGGTCGGAAATACAAGGAGATTCAAGATGAAAAAAGTCGCGATTGTTCTGTTCATGTCCGCTTCGACCCTGGCATTGCTGTTTGTTGCCGCCCTGAATCCGCCTAAAGTGGAGGCGGTTCCCAGCTATGCCCGACAGACGGGATTAGCCTGCAGCGGCTGCCACTACACTCCTCCGGAACTCAATCCTGCCGGACGAAGGTTCAAGCTGATGGGCTATGTGGACAAAGCGGATGAGACGAAGGTCATCAAGGCGGAAGGAAGCAAGAAGACGGCTCCGCTGGAGCTTCTGGCGTCACTGCCGCTTTCGGTGATGCTGGACGCCTCCTTTACCTCTATCAAGTCACCGGTGCCGACGACCCAGAATGGCAATGTCGAATTTCCTCAGGATATCTCGCTGTTCCTTTCAGGTGCCTGGACCAGCCATGTGGGAAGTTTTGTTCAGGTCACATACGACACGCAGGATGACCACTTCAGCATGGACAACACCGATGTCCGCTACGCGAACACGACGAAACTGGGCGGCAAGGAATTGGTCTACGGTCTGGATTTCAACAACAATCCCACGGTAGAGGACCTTTGGAACAGCACGCCGGCCTGGAGCTATCCTTGGGTTGCCAGCGATTTCGCGCCCACGCCGAACGCATCTCCCATCATTAATGGCGGATTGGGGCAGGACGTCGCCGGGGTGGGCGCGTACGCCATGTGGAACAACCATCTTTACTTCGACGCCGCCCTTTATCGCTCCCAGCACGTGGGGAGTGCTCAACCGAACCCGGGAGCCGGCGCCGGAACCAACATTCGCGGTGTTGCGCCGTACTGGCGCGCGGCCTGGCAACAACTGACGGCCAAAACGCAGTATGAAGTTGGCACCTATGGGATGCACATGCGATCCACTCCCAACCAAATCACCGGAGCCGATGGGTCCACGATTCCGACGGATTCGTATACAGACTGGGGAGTGGATACCCAGATCGATCAAACATTGTTCAGAAAGGACGTACTCTCGTTCCGGGCGACATACATCCGGGAGAACAACGACCTGCTTGGCGGTCTGTCTCAGGGGCTGGTATCGCAGGGACCGCACCGTCTGAACACGGTCCTGGCGAATGTTGAATATCACTATGGCAACCGCTATACGGGAACGTTCGGTTGGTTCAATACGACCGGCACTTCCGATACCACGTTGTATCCGCCCAATGTCGCGGTGACCGGCAACTTCAATGGCGACCCGAGGGGCACTGGCTATATTGCGAACTTTACCTATTGGCCCTGGCAGAATCTGCTGCTCGCTGCGCAATACACCGGATACACGCGCTTCAATGGAGCCCAAAGCAACTACGACGGTTCTGGCCGCAATGCGAGCTCGAACAACACCTTCTACCTGGATGCAAAGATCATTTTCTGACACACACGCAACAAATAGTTTGTGACAACTCACAAGGAGATAACGCAATGAAAGGCAAGATATTCGTAATGATGGCTTTGATCGTTGGGTTGTGCAGCGCGGCGTTCGCGGGCGATATTGAGGGCAAGGTTACGGGAATGAAGGGCCGCTCCGTGGTTTACGTGGACGCCATCGCGGGCAAAACCTTTCCCGCTCCCAAAGATCATCCGGTGATCGATCAAAAGGGACTGATGTTTGTGCCGCACATCATGGTCGTGCAACAGGGCACGACGGTTGAGTTCCTGAATAGCGACACGGTGCAACACAATGTCTTCTGGACTGCGATCGGCAGCGACAAAAAAGCTGGCCACAATCTCGGAACGTGGCCCAAAGGCGAGAAGCGTCCTTTTACCTTCGACAAACCGGGCGTTGTGCCGCTGCTGTGCAACGTGCACCCGGACATGGCGGGATATCTGATCGTCAGTCCGACCCCGTATTTTGCCGAGACCGACGACAGCGGCAACTACAAGATCAAAGACGTTCCCGACGGAAGTTACACACTGACCGTCTGGCACGAAGGGGCCAAGAATCAGTCGAAGCCCGTCACCGTAGCCGGCGGCGGCAAAGCGGATTTCACCCTGACGAAGTAGCCGCATCTCGGTCGGAGTGAAGAGGAGCAGTTGCGCTTGCGGCACTGCTCCTCGAATCGGTGTCGCTTTCGTACTTCAAACCAAGATGGACGTTCAGCCGCTGTTCCGAGGTTAGAAACGCCGCGCATGCTGAAGCGATTCAAAGACAAGAAGGTTGACGGGGACTGGCTGCACACAAACTTTCCCTGCATGATGGCCTGCCCGGCTCACACCAACGCCGGGCGCTACGTGGGCCTGATTGCGGAGGGACGCTTCGAAGACGCCTATCGCCTGGCGCGCGATCCGAATCCTCTGGCAAGCATCTGCGGACGAGTGTGCGCGCATCCCTGCGAGACCGCTTGCCGCCGCGGCGAAATCGACCGTCCCATCTCGATCCGAGCACTGAAACGCTTTCTTACCGAGCAGTACGGCCCCGAGTCGAAGCGTCCCATCAATGTCAATGAAGGACGCACGCAGAAGAAACTTCCTTACAAAGTTGCAGTGGTGGGCGGAGGGCCGGTTGGACTTTCGGCCGCTCATGATCTCGCCTTGATGGGCTACGCGGTGACGATCTTCGAAGCCGCTCCGGTTGCCGGTGGAATGCTTTATCTGGGGATTCCGGAATATCGCCTGCCGCGCGACGTGGTGGAGGCGCAAGTCCGCGAGATTCTCGAGACTGGGGACATCACCCTTAAGTTGAATCACGCCGCCGGACGAGACTTCACCATCTCGGATCTGCGCCGGCAAGGATTCGATGCGGTGCTGGTTGCGGTCGGCGCTCATCGCAGCCGCGATCTCAGCATTCCGGGAGTCGATCTGGACGGCGTTCACAAAGGCATCGACTTTCTGCTGAACGTGAACCTCGGCTACAAGTTTACGATTGGCAAGAAGGTGATCGTGATCGGCGGGGGCAACGTTGCCATGGATGTGGCGCGCTCGGCGGCGCGCGAAGTGGTCAGGCAGCATGCTGGCGGCGTGGAGGAATTAGAGCCCTCCGCCGATAACGTCTCGGCCGTGGCCACGAGGGAAATGGTCGACATCTCGCTCTCGGCTTTGCGCATGGGAGCGCGCGAGGTGAACCTGGTCTGCCTGGAGCGGCGTGAAGAAATGCCCGCCGCCCTCGAAGAGATCGTCGAAGCCGAAGAAGAGGGCATCATCATGCATCCCGGGCTCGGGCCGAAGCGGATTTTGGGCAAGGACGGCAAGGTCACGGCTCTCGAAACTCTCAAGACCAGGTGGGTCTTTGACCAGAACAAGCGTTTCAATCCGGCGTTTTTCGAAAACAGCGAGACGCAGATCGAGTGCGACACGATCATCATGGCCATCGGGCAGGCGCCGCGGTTGGATTTCTTCACGCCGGAAGACAAAGTCGAGCTTTCTCCGCGCGGCCTGATCGCCGTGAATCCGCAGACGTTGATGACATCCGCGGCGGGAATTTTCGCCGGCGGCGATTGTGTGTTTGGACCGCGCCTGATTATCGACAGCGTCGGCGACGGCAAGCGTGCGGCGGTTGGAATCGATGAATACCTCCGCGGAGGGAAGCATCCGGACGCGGTAATCGAAGTCGAACTACTCAAACGGCATTCCATGCCACTCGGGTACCTCGACCTCAACCGTCAACCGGTTCCGATGCTTCCGCTCGAGAGGCGCACGGGCGTGACCGAAGTTGAAATCGGGTATGACGCGGTCAGCGCTGTGGCTGAGGCGCAGCGCTGCCTGCACTGCTGGGTCAACACGATTTTCGAAGGCGTTCCGGAAGATGGCAGCATGTGCATCCTGTGCGGCGGGTGCGTGGATGTTTGTCCGGAAAAATGTCTGGAGCTGGTTTCGCTCGATCGGATTTCGTTCGAGCCGGAGACCGTGCAGCACATCCGCGACAACCAGGAATTATTCGGCGTGGAGTTCGATGAAATTAAGGCCGACGAACTGGGAGTGGTCACGGGAGCGGCCATGTTAAAGGACGAGACCCGCTGCATTCGCTGCGGGCTGTGCGCCATGCGCTGTCCCGTGGGCACCATCACCATGGAGTCATACAACCTGATGCCGGCCGAGCCGACCGGCTTGATTTCGGTGGCATCGATTGGCGCGGGCTTGCAGAAGTAGGACGAGGTAAAGATGGCAGAGGAAACCAAAAAAGTCGACGACGTGAATCGCCGTCAATTCTTCATGAAACTGGGGCTCGGCTCTTTGAGCATCGCGGCCGCCGGCACAGCCGCATTCGCCTATCAATACCTGGAACCAAACGTGCTCTATGAGCCGTCTCCGGTGGTGAACGCGGGCAAGCCGGACCGGTATCCGCTTGACTCCGTCACGCTTGATGCGAACACCGGCATTTTCATTATTCACTCGCAGGAGGGGTATTTCTCGCTTAGCGCGGTGTGCACGCATCTAGGTTGCCTGACGGCGTGGAAGCCGGAATTGGGTATCATCGCGTGCCCCTGTCACGGCAGCAAGTTCTACGTTCAGCAGCAGGACAATCACAAACCAGGCGACAAAATCGAGGGTCCCGCGCCCAAGCCGCTGCCGTGGAAGCGCATGTGGCTCAATGACGACGGAGACTTGCTGGTGGACCGCTCCACCGACATCCCCCCTATGCAGTTCGTGAGGGTTTAAGCATGGCGAAAACAGTGGACCAATATTTCGACGACTTACGCGACACGCGGGTATGGCGGTCGGTCTTCCGGAGCGGCACTGGTTCCAGCACTCTGAAGCGTGCGCTGGCGATTCAGCAGAACGTGTTTCTGCATCTGTTCTCCACCAAGGTGCGCACGCGCATGCTGAGTTTCAGCGCGACCTGGTATCTGGGCACGCTCACGTTCGGCACATTTATCATCCTGGTCGCGACCGGGGTTCCGCTGATGTTCTACTATCACCCCTCGGTGCCGCAGGCCTATGCCGACACGAAAGACCTGCAGTTCGTAGTCTCCTCCGGATTATTTCTGCGTAACCTGCATCGCTGGTCCGCGCACGCCATGGTGTTTCTGGTGTTCGCCCACATGTTCAAAGTGTTCTACCGGGGCGCATATCGGCCGCCTCGGGAATTCAACTGGGTGATCGGAGTTGTCCTGCTTCTCATCACTTTGCTGCTTAGCTACACCGGTTACCTGCTCCCCTGGGATCAACTGGCGTACTGGGCCATTACGGTGGGATCGAATATTGCATCGGCGGTGCCAGTGATGGGGGGGAAGATTCACTTCCTTCTGCTCGGTGGGAACGCGGTCAACGCCAATGCGCTGCTGCGTTTTTACGTGCTGCACTGCATGATCCTTCCGCTCACGGCATTATTTTTCGTTGCCATCCATTTCTGGCGGATTCGCAAAGATGGCGGGCTGTACTCGCATTCGAGCGAACCCGCCGTCGTGCGAGCCGAAGCTGCCACGCGAAATGAGAAGGGAGCGCAGTGAGTATGGCAGAATCTAAGGACTTCATCGCCGGCATCGACTCGAACGCGAAGAAATCTCCGCGGCGGATTGTCTTCGTCACGCGGCGCACCTCGGCGCAGGTGAAGGCGGAAACGGAAGACCAGGTGCAGACTTTTCCCGAGGTGTTATTCCGCGCGGCGGTTGCGGTGATGACGCTGGCCGTCGCCCTGGTTTGGATCGCGCTGATCTTTAACGCTCCGCTGGAGGGCCTGGCTGATCCTTCGCACACTCCGAACCCCGCCAAGGCGCCCTGGTATTTTCTAGGGCTGCAGGAGATGCTGCACTACTTCCCGCCCGTGGTTGCGGGTGTGCTTGCGCCGGGACTGGTCGTCATGGCGTTGATTGTTATCCCTTACTTCAAGGTCAATATCGAGGCGGATGGATTTTTCCTGAAGGATCGTGAGCGCCGCTTGCGCATTTTCTATGTCGTCGCGGTGGTGCTGGTAATCTTCCTCGGACTCTTCCACGTGCTCGCTGCACTGGTTCCGACTGTGATCATGGCCGGGTTGATGCTTCTGGCCTCGCAGAGTTCTCTGCAGTCGCCTTCGGCCTTTCGACGCTATCTGGCAGCAAGGCCGCTTTCCTACTGGGTGATGACCTGGTTCTTATTCGAACTCATCGTGCTTACCGCCATCGGCACATTTTTCCGTGGACCGGGTTGGGCCTGGATATGGCCATGGCAGGGTTAATCGAGATGACTGAAACGCTTTTCACAAATCTTGTTGCGAAGCAGGGTCGAGCCCCTCAGCGGCTAAGCCCCATATCTGGTTGGGTTCTGAGCGGCACGGCTGAAGCCGGGCCCTTCCAAAGCCTTGAGGACAACCGTTCAATAAGGATGCGGCGCTCATGAAAGAAAAACTTACGTCGCTCTGGCAAAGATTATTCGGCGACAGCGTGCGCGCCTTCGGTGTGGTCAGCCTTATTTTTCTCGCATCGCTGGCGATCGCTCCCGCGAAGAACTTCTTCAGCGAGTGGCGCCACTACCAGCACGGATATCTGAAGACGATTCGCAACCGCAGCGAGGCCAATACGCTGCAGCGACACTTCAAGCCAGGGATTCAGCAGATCTGGCTGCCCGAATTGGGAGTCGTTGATCGCTGCACCAGTTGCCACGTCGGACTGAAGGAACCCAGTCTTACCGACGTTGCCACCCAGCCCTTCCGCACTCATCCCGTGATCCCGCACAAGCTTGATGAGTTCGGCTGCACCGTCTGCCATCGCGGGCAGGGGGCAGCGACTACCGTAGCTGAAGCGCATAACAGTACGCTCGCCTGGGAGCAGCCCACTCTTCCGGCCAAATACATCGAGTCTTCCTGCGGGGAATGCCACCGAGGCCCGCTACCGGGAACTCCGGTACTGAACCTGGGACGCAGGCTGCTCTCCCGCTACGGTTGCGTCAACTGTCATACGGTGAAACTGCCCGATGGAAGCACGCTCAAAGCCAGTGATGATCCGCCGTCTCTTTCCCACATAGCCGACAAGACCACGCGAGAGTGGATTTACGCGTGGCTGAAAGATCCGCAAGCCTATTCGGTCAGTGCGACTATGCCGAATTTCAAGTTGAGCGATGACGATGCGCGCAACGTCTCCGCATTCCTGATCGCCAACAGCACGGCCGTGCCCGGAGACTCCGCCAGTCTCTCTGGCAAGCCCGCTTCCGATCCCAGTGCCGGCCCCAGCCTTTATGGTGAATCCTTCTGCGCCTCGTGCCACGCGGTGCAGAATGCTGCGGGGAACGTGGTTGGCGGCGATGTTGGTCCGGAACTGACGCGCATCGGCAGCAAGGTGAAGCCGGAGTGGCTGCAGGGCTGGCTGAAAAATCCGCGCGTGTACGATCCCGGCACTGCCATGCCGCACTATCGCTTCAACGATCCGCAGGTCGCGACATTATCTGGATTCCTTCTCGCCAAGGCAGATTCCGATCTGCTGGCAAACGTTCACCTGGACGCGGCGACTCCTGAGCAGATCGCGCATGGCAAGCGCCTGGTGTCCGACTATGGCTGCGCCTCCTGCCACGAAATCGCCGGAATCAAGAAGCCGGAAAACTTCGCTCCGGAACTCAGCCGTATTGGCAGCAAGTCGATTACGCAGCTCATTTTTCTTCCTGGGATGCCGCACACCCTTCCCGATTACCTTGCCGGCAAAATCAAACAGCCACGGGCATTTTCGCCGAATCTGCGAATGCCGCAATACAGCTTCACGCCGGCCCAGATCGATGCGCTGACCACCGCATTGCTCGCTCTGAACGAACGTTCGACCACTTTGCCCGCATCGCTGGCTGTTGCCGCAGTGCCGGAGTCAGATTACCAGCCTGCCGGCAAAGCCGGGAAGCTGATGTCTGATTTAGCCTGCTTCAGTTGTCATCGGATCAACGGGCGCGGTGGTGACATGGCGCCGGATCTCACGTGGGAAGGCAGCTCCGTGCAGCGCCCATGGCTGACAAGTTTCCTGAAGAATCCGAATACGCTGCGTCCGGCGCTGATTCGCCGCATGCCGCGCTTCAACCTGACCGACTCCGAAATCAATGAACTGACCGACTACATCATGACCGTGTATCAGAGTCCTGCAGTGGACCGCGATTCCATGCCGTTGAGCGGCTACTCACAAGGCGAGGTGGAACTCGGGAAGCAGCTGTTCTATGGAAAGTATTCGTGCCAGGGATGTCACATCGTCGACACCAAGAATGACAAGGGCTACATCGGCCCGACGCTGACCCAGGTCGGATCCCGGATGTCCGCGGCCTGGATTTATGCGTGGATGAAAAATCCGCAGGCCTTGCGTCCGGGCACGGCCGAACCGAATCGCGCCATGAGCGATGAAGACGCCCGCGCTCTCACGGCATTCCTGATGTCCCAAAAGGCGGGAGGCAAGCAGGAGGTCGCGAAGAAATGATCCGCTACGGCGTCACGACACATATGGGGACAGCCGCCTTCGGCTATCCGCCCGAGCGCAGGGCGGTCATTGTAGCTGTCACTCTACTGGCAGCGCTGCTGGCGACAAGCTGTTCACGCAAGTCCGAGTCGGCGCCGCTGCCCAAGCCCACAGCATTTGGCGCGGCCATCGTAGAGTCGAGCGGTGGAAAGCAGTTCGCGCAGACCGGAAGCTTGTTGCCTCAACCCGTCGTGGTGCAGGTAAACGACGAGCAGGGAACTGCCGTTCCGGGAGCGCTGGTGGAATTCGCGGGCGCGTCGGGCGTCGTCTTCGACCCGAACAATGGCTTGACTGACTCCAGCGGTCAGGTCACCACCAGCGTTTCTCTCGGCGGCATGGCGGGACGTTATCAGATCGTTGCATCTACCTATGACAGGTCTCACAAGAAAGTCGAACTCAAGGTAGAGGAGATCGCTCTCGGTTACCAGCAAACCCTTGGCCGGCATCTGGCGGATCAGTATTGTCAACGTTGCCACGATTCTGAATCCACGGTCGAACGCGTGTCTAACTATGACAACCTCGAGGTGAAGCCGCATCCTTTCACCGACGGCGACACTTTCAACAAGATGAGCAATGCCGACCTTACCGCCGTCATTACGTATGGTGGCCCCGCTTTGAGCAAATCGGCGCTGATGCCGGCGTGGGGTAACACGCTCAGCAAAAGCGATATACAGGCGCTGATCGCCTATATCCGCGCCGTGTCAGACCCGCCTTCGCGCGATGCCGGGCCCATGTACGCGAAGCAGTAGCCGCTTTTCTGGTGCCATGCTTGAGGATTCGGGAGTTCGCGTAGGGCGCGGCGCGTCCAACTTGTTCAGGCGCGTGATGAAATTTGTGCAAAGTGCGCCGGCGGCTCTTGCCCTGCTGCTATCGACGTTGCCAATGCTGGGGGCACCGGTCGAGCACCCTGGCAGTCTCCACGAATCAGACGATTGTTCCCCCTGCCACGTGGATAAGACACGCGGGAAGTCGGTGCATTCCGCGATGACACTTTCCTGTACCATCTGCCATCTGGCAAGCACGCAAGGGGACCTGACTCGGCTCAAGTTGATCATGCCGAAGGAGCAGATCTGTTTTGCCTGCCACGAGAAGTCTGCAGAATTGCGGCAGCACTCGCCGCAAGTGAACGCATCGTGCGTGGAATGTCACGACGCTCATAGCAGCGACCGGCCGATGCTGTTGAGAAAAGCCGCTACCCGGCGTCATCAATCTCCCTAAAAAACCATCATCCCAGGCCAACGCGTCGACATGGCCGCCTTTCAGCCCCGGATGCATCTCGAAGTTTCGTTGACATAAAACTATATTTCTGCAAATATAGAAATATGTTAATGGCTCAAGCGAAGAAGTCCGCAGAGCAGGTGGCCAAGTATGCGGACATGTTTTCGGCGATGGGAACCGAGGCGAGGCTGCGAATCATGCAACTGTTGCTGTCGGCTCACCCAGAAGGGCTCGTGGTCGGAGAGATTCAGGAAGAACTGGATATCCCCAACTCAACTCTTTCTCATCACCTCGACAAGCTTAAAAGCGAGGGCTTGGTTCAAGTTCGCCGCGAGAGCACTTTCCTGCGCTACACGGCCAATACGGACGCTCTGCAGGAGTTGCTGCAGTTCCTGTACGCGGAGTGCTGCACACGAAACAAGGCTCTCAAGCCGCGGGACATCGTTCAGATTTGCAGATAGGAGACCCACATGAGCACCACGGACATCAAGGAAGTTGTGAAAGAGAAATACGGGCAGGCTGCGCTGCGAGTGAAGAGCGGAGGCAGCAGTTGTTGCGGCGCCACTCCGGGCATTGGACGGGGCTGCGACCCGATTACTTCGAATCTGTACTCCGCGTCCGAGGGCGAGCAAGTTCCGGAAGAAGCCATGCTCGCTTCTCTCGGTTGCGGAAACCCGACGGCGCTGGCGCAATTGAATGCGGGCGAGGTTGTGCTCGATCTGGGATCGGGTGGGGGCATCGACGTTCTCCTATCCGCCAAACGGGTTGGGCCAACCGGGAAAGCCTACGGTCTCGACATGACCGATGAGATGCTGGCTCTTGCAAATGAGAACAAACGCAAGTCTGGATTGGAGAACGTGGAATTTCTGAAGGGCGAAATCGAGAACATTCCGTTGCCCGACAATTCGGTCGACGTCATCATTTCAAATTGCGTGATCAATCTGTCGGCCGATAAAGATAAGGTTCTGCGGGAATCGTTCCGTGTGCTCAAGCCGGGAGGACGGCTGGCGGTTTCGGACGTGGTGACTCGCGGGGAGATTGATGCGGCGATCCGGCAGAGCATCCTTTTGTGGGTGGGTTGTGTGGCGGGAGCTTTGGAGGATGTTGAGTACCGGCGCAAGCTGTCCGGGGCAGGCTTCGAGCAAGTCGATATTGAACCCACGCGTATTTACCGGACCGAAGATGCGCGCGATCTGTTGCGAGCCGAGGGAATTGATGTGGAAGCGATCGCGCCGCAGGTAGACGGGAAGTTCATGAGCGCGTTTATCCGCGCGATCAAACCAGCCATTTCCGCCACGAAGGCGTGCTGCGGACCCACTTGCTGCAATTAGGAGCAGCGATATGAAAGCAAATTACAACGTTCTGTTTCTCTGCACCGGGAATTCGGCACGCTCGATCATGGCCGAGGCTATTCTGAACTTCAAAGGCCGTCCTACCTTCACCGCCTACAGTGCGGGGAGCCATCCCACCGGGGCAGTGCGGCCGGAGGCCCTGCGGCAACTTGAGCAGGGGCATATCCCGATTATGGGGCTTCGCAGCAAAGCTTGGGACGAATTTTCCGTGGCGGGCGCACCGCAACTCGATTTCGTTTTCACGGTTTGTGACAACGCGGCAAAAGAAGTTTGTCCGATATGGCCTGGACAACCGCTGGCGGCGCATTGGGGCATTCCCGATCCGGCTGCAGTTCGTGGCGGCCCGCAAGAGATCGAGAGAGCATTCCGCGACGCGTTTTTTATCCTGGAGCGGAGAATCAGTCTTTTTCTGTCCCTGCCGTTCAAGGCTCTCGATAATATGGCGCTCAAGAGGGAACTCGACAATATCGGGAAGTCAACGTCGCCCGTCACGCGCCAGGGATAAATGAGCAAACGGGATTACTCAATGAATTGGTGTCCTGAGCAAAGATTGGAAAAATGAAGACGAGCGTTCGCCTCAAGTTTCTCGATCGTTATCTCACCGCATGGATCTTTTCTGCCATGGCTGCCGGCGTAGGGCTGGGCTCGCTGGTGCCCGGAGTTGTGCCGTTTCTAAACCGCTTCAGCATTGGCACTACGTCGATTCCGATCGCAGTCGGACTGATCGTCATGATGTATCCACCGTTTACCAAGGTGCGATACGAAGAACTCCCGGAAGTGTTTCGCAACAAAAAGGTGCTGGGGCTGTCTCTGGTGCAGAACTGGGTGGTCGGGCCGATCCTGATGTTCGCGTTGGCGGTCCTATTCCTGCGCGGGTATCCGGAATACATGGCAGGCTTGATCATGATCGGCCTGGCGCGATGTATCGCCATGGTCATCGTGTGGAATGAACTTGCCAAGGGTGATACAGAGTATGCGGCCGGCTTGGTAGCGTTCAATTCTCTCTTTCAGGTTTTTTTCTATTCGCTCTATGCCTGGGTGTTCATCACCGTGTTGCCGGCGAAGCTCGGGCTTCGGGGAGCGGTTGTCGATGTCTCCATCGCGGAAATCGCAAAGAGCGTGTTCGTCTACCTAGGTATTCCTTGCCTTGCCGGGTTTGCGACCCGCCGAGCGCTCATTCACCTTCGGGGGCGCGAGTGGTACGAGGGGAACTTCGTCCCTCGCATAAGCCCGCTTACGCTGATCGCTCTGCTATTCACAATTGTGGTGATGTTTTCGCTGAAGGGAGAATACATCGTTCGCCTGCCCTTGGATGTTCTGCGAATCGCCGTTCCCTTGCTGATCTACTTCGTGCTGATGTTCTTGGTGTCCTTCTATATGGGCAGGAAACTGGGTGCCGATTATTCGAAGACAACTACGCTTTCGTTTACGGCGGCCTCGAACAATTTTGAGCTGGCGATTGCAGTCGCGGTTTCCGTGTTCGGAATCAATTCTGGAGCCGCTTTCGCGGCGGTGATCGGGCCTTTAGTCGAAGTACCCGTCATGATCGGACTTGTGAACGTCGCATTCTACTTCCAGCGGCAGTATTTTTCCGCCGAAACAATCGCCACATCAGACTAAGGACGAACGCTTTCCGCTTTGCGAATCGCTTCTTCGAGCACGTCCCAGGCGTGAATGGCCTTCAGACATCCCTCGCGCGCCAGGCGGGTGCTGAGCTGCTTCTCCGCCTCGTCGAAGGCTTCTTCCGCGATCGCTCGGGCGCGATAGGCCTCGTCGTTCGCATCCTTCATTTTCTTCGCCAGCAGCGACGTCTCCGATTCGATCACTGGCAGCGATTGTTGGCGCTGATGACGATTTCCCTGGGTGGGCGCGGACGATTGTGCTTCCAGTGCGTCATATGCCGATTTCACACTGTCAGGCCAGCGCTGTTTCACTTCACGGTTCAGCTTGTCCAACGCCGCATTGGCCTGATCAGCGGTCTTCCGCACATTCTTCTTTTCGCGGAGCCATTTCATCACAGACCACTTCATCGCATCGGTCATCAACGTTCTCGCGGTTTCGACCTGGAGCGGTCTGTTCATGGCGGGTTATCGGGCCCTCAGTGATCACTTCAAAAGCGGCCAACAGTTATCACTTCAAAACCGGCCAACGGGATTGGCCGTCCAGGACTGAGAATGTTCTATCCTGCCGCCTCCTGTGGTGGCAAGTCGGTTTTGGTGCGCCAACTTCGCGGGCCGCACTTGAGCACGTGTCCGTGGTGCAGTAAACGGTCGAGCATGGCGCTCACGGCGGCCGCGTCGCCCAGTAGTTTGCCCCAGTCTTCCACCGGGCGGTTGGAGGTCAGCATGGTGCTGGCGCGCTCGTAGCGGCGCATGATGATCTCCAGCAGTTCTTCGGCGGCGGTGAGCGGCAGCTTGCGCATGCCGAGATCGTCAACGATGAGCAGGGGCACGGTCACCAGGAACTCCATGTGCTCTTTCCGGGTGCCGTCGAGCGTGGCTTCGGCGAGATCATCGAGCAAGGCGTGGGTCTCGCGATAGAGCACGCGGTATCCCTGTTGGATGGCGGCTTGGCCGATGGCTTGCGCCAAGTGGCTTTTGCCGGTGCCGGGTGGGCCGAGAAACAGGGCATCTTCGTGGCGCCCGATGAACGCGCCCGCGGCCAGATCGAAGACCAGGCTGCGATTCATCTTCTTGTTGAAAGCGAAGTCGAAGTTGTCGAGGGTCTTCTGGGAGTCGCGGAACTGGGCCTGCTTTTTCCGCCGCTCCAGCAGGCGCTCGCCCCGCAGGGCGAGTTCGTCGGAGACCAGGCAGGAGAGCAGGTCGATGGGGGCGAGCGGTTCGGCTTGGGCCTGGCGCAGACGGGTCTCCAGCACGGCGGCCATTCCACCCAGGCGAAGTTGTTTGAGCGCACGATCGAGTTCGATCAGATTCATTCTTCTATCTCCTTGGTTCTGTAGTTGATGAAGTCGCGGTACTGCACCAGTTCGCGGATCAGGGGATCGACTTGCTGCAAACTGAGTGGGGCTTGTGGGCAGCGTTCCAGATAGCGACGCACGAAGCGGTATTCCTGCACTCCCATTTCCAGCGCAGCGGCGCAGGCTTCATCGACCGCCGCGGTGCCGTACTTCTTGGCTAGGGAGAGAACGCCCAAGATGCGGCGCACACCGACCTCGCCTTGCTGGTGGTGGATGGCGTCGCAGAGCGCACCGATGTGCGACCCAGCACGACCCGCTCGCCACAGCAGTTGCGAAGTGCGCAGTGGTGTTCGCTTGGGGTGGTCCTCTTCTTTAATGCGATACCAGCCGCGCTTCTGGCGCACGTGTTCGCGCAGCAGTTGGCCGGTCTTGGGATCGAGCAGACGAACATACAGCTCATCCCATTGCACGCGCAGCACGCGCCCGATCCAGCCTGGCGGTGCGCCGTAGTAGGCGGCCTCGACCTCGACGCAACCATCCAGATGCACGATGCGCTCGCCGTACTGGTAATAGCGGAACGGCTCCAGCGGCAGCGGTAACAACGTGGGTTTCTCTTCGGCAAACATGGCGGCAACTTGTCGCTTGGTGGTGCCGTGGATGCGCGTGTCGGCCCAGCGTTGCTCCCAGTGATCGAGATGAGCTTGGGCTTCTTCCAGAGTCTCGAAGCGCAAGCCTTTCAGCGGTGTTTTCTGCGCGTGACCGACACCGGATTCGACTTTGCCTTTGCGGTCGGGATCTTGAATCCGGCAAGGCATGGCGACCGCGCCGTAGTGCGCCAGCACGTCGCGATAAAGGGGATTGAGGGTGGGATCGTAAATGTCGGGGACGAGCACGCCCTCGCGCAGATTGTCGAGCACGACGATGCGGGTGGCGCCGCCCAGCCGGCGGAAAGCGCGTTCGTGCAGTTCGGCCCAGATGCGCGAACTGGAGCGGAAGGTAAGCAGACGAACCGACTTGCGGCTGCAGCCCAGCGTCAGCACGAACAGCCGGGTGCGCCGGTACTTGCGGCTCTCGGGATCGCGCACCATCGGACCGGTGCCGTAATCGACTTGCGCCTCCTGGCCAGCCGCGGTGACGATCACGACGCGGGCTTCGGGGGTTTGGGTTCCGCGCCGCTTGCGCACGAAGCGCTGCACGCTTTGGTAGCTGCTGGCGAAGCCGTACTCGGAGACCAGATCCTGCCAAATCGCCCGCGCATTGCGGCCACGGCTGAGTCCTAAGTCGATGGCATCCCGGTATGGCTCGCAAGCGCTGGGGCCAGGGACCACGGCAGAGTCGGTGATCACCTCGTTCTCGTTGGCCGGTTTTGAAGTTGCTTTTGCTTTTCCCTTCGTAGAAAGGTTTTCGGGGTTGGGGTTGGGGTTGGGGTTGGGGTTGGGGTTGGGGTTGCAGTTAGGGTCGAGGGGAGCGGGAATCACCGGAATGGCCGCTTTTGCCGCACCGGAGTCGGTGATCACTTCGTTGGCCGGTTTTGGTTCGCACCGCCCCCAGCCACTGGGCGGACGCACCGCAATCCCCGCCGCTTTCAGGTACACACCTGCGGTTTCACGACGGATTCCGGTCGCTTGCTGGATGCGCCGCAGCGACCAGCCCAGCCGTCCCAGTGCTAAGACTTGTTGTTTCTTCTCTTCGTTCAAGACATTGGCCATGCCCACGGAGCCTACAAGCCTCCGCGGGAATCAATGTCCCGGACGCTACTCTCGTTGGCCGGTTTTCAGGTGATACTCAGTGGCCGGTTTTGGGTGATCGCTGAGGATCGGGCAGTCAAGCGTCCAAGGGGATGATCGCTTCCGCATTCCGGCTCCATAAGTGACCAGGATCACTGCTCTTATTGTCGCGACGCACAACTTGCAGGTTGGGCATTGACTCAGGCCGGTTTCGTTCTTATAGTAAAGGCAATGCTGCACTGCAGCAAAGGAGGGTGGTCTCATGCGAACTCATACGAACTCCCACGAGGAGCGATCGCCGCTGGCACTGCTGACCGAGCTGGCGGTGGAAGGAACATCCAGTCTCGTCGAAGCCCAGCGGACGCTACTGAGCCTGGCGCAACAGGAGAATGACATTCTCCTGAACGGCTTGAAAACGCGGATTGGCGGCTTCCTGCCCGGCGTGGCAATGACGGATATGGTGCGGCGCAGTGTCGAGATCCTCATCTCGATGCAGCAGGAATTGCTGACTGCCACGAGCAAGCAAACTTTGCAATGGGTGGAATCAGAAAAACGCAGGAATCCGGATTACTCTGCTCGCCTTGCCGCGTCGGCGCGCGAGGCGGTTGAGACGTTCACGCGCGCGCAAAAGAAACTCCTCGAAGTGGTTGCCGAGGAGTCGGCGAGGGCATCGGGGGCCAAGCACGCGCACGCGCAAAAACCAGTAAAGAAGGCCGAGTTTGTGGCTGTGGCGCGCGAGGCGGCCAGTGCTTTTATCGAGGCGCAAAAGAGGCTGCTCGACGTGATGGGTCAGCAAATGAATGTGAACCTGGACCTTACTGCCGAGTCCATGCAAATGATGTCGCCCGCGCAGCTGTTGCCCATGGCAAGTCTCAGCCGGGAGAACCTGAAGAAGTTCTTCGACACAGAAACATCGTTGATAGGCTCGCTGGTCAAACCGCACAAACCGAAGGGTGCAGGCCGGGCCAAACCAGGCCGTGGCCGCACGCGGCAGAGCAAGGCAGTCGCGGTGTAACTTGCCCTGATTTCGCTTTGTGAGCCGAGTTTAGCGGGAGATCGCAGCCGCATCCAACGCGGTGGCAGACGATGCCGGATTGGGCGCAAGCCAACGGTCCAGCATCGTTTGCTGCCATCGTATTCCTATCCGGCTCAGGAACAATAACGCGCTGCATTGCAGCGTGATCCAATCCCGCGTCCGGAGCGGAGAGCGAAACTCTGCACGATGCCGGAGCCAGTGCAGGGTAATGTGACGCGCGACGCTCAGTCCCATGTCGGTGTCTGCGCCTACGCCTACAATATCCTTAAGTATTCCTTCCAGAGTAAACATCACCTTGGACAAGATGATCAACGATCCGGGGAACTTAATCCCTTGCATCGCCACGGCCTCCAGAAGTCGCATGGCGTCGGCCGCACTCGGAAAATGAGATGCCGGCAGGGCATCGAGAAATTTAGTCACTGAGTGCTGCACGATTCGCCCCTCACGCGAGGCTTTTCCGGGATGATTTTGCGCCAGCGCCACGATTTCGTTGCGGACGCCCAGGGGATCTCGCAAACTCGCCATCAAGAAAAGGAGCCCGAGATGCCGGCGCTGTTCGCGTCCCAGGTGCTCCTGCAAGGCCCAATCCAGAATGACAAGTTTCTTTTGGGCTCTGTCGTAAAGCAGGTTGCCGGCATGCGGATCGCCGTGAAACACCGCATCCTGCGCAGCGGCTAGAAGGGGCACGGCAATCAGAGCTTCAATCAGTTGTTCGGCCACCATCCTTCGATCCCGCATGGGCAGGCGCGCAACTGCGTTCGTCACCTTGATGCCGCGCTCTTCCGTCAAGGCGGTGATCGTCGGCGTGCACAGTGGCTGAATCACCCGAGGGATGCGAATGCCGCTGTAGGAGCGGTACAGGGCCGCCGCTTCCAGCAGCGTCTTTTGCTCGCGGCGGAAATTCACCTCGTGCCGCAGCAGTCGCCGGACTTTGTGAAATGTGTCGGGAATGAGGTGGGCGGGAAAACCGTACCGGTGATGCCGGTCGCCGAAGTGATGCGCCAGGCCCTGAAGGTAATCCATGTCTTCGGAAAAGTACTCAGGAATATGCGGCTTCAATACCTTGAAAACGCCGCGCTGGCGGCGTTCCGTATCCGGATCGCGCCAGGTGAAGCGCACCACGGCGCTCACGCTGGCTTCTTTCAATATCGTGGTAGAGACCTTTACATCGTAGGTGTGAACCTTCGCACCTAATTCTTTTTGCACGATCGCGCGGATCTCATCGGGGTTTACGTCGCGGATGCCGTTCTCGAGTTTGGCCAGCGCCCTGCGCAATGCGGGATGCAGATGCCGGTTGCGCGCAATGACCTGTCCAAGTTTCTGCAAGCCCGGCACCTTGGCGATGAGCCGCAGCAGGCGGACTTCGGGCGCGGTATTCGGGGGCAGTTCAATCTGCTCCAACAGTTTCGGAGCCAGTCGCGCCGCCGATAGCCGCGTTACGACAAACATCATGGCGTCGCGCACCGGCGGACGCCACTTGATATATGCGGCTGGAACCAATCTGTCTACAGGAACGATCTCGTCCACGATCCATTGCGCCATGGTTTCGCGTACAGATTGTCCTAAGGGGCTTTTCAGTCCGGCTTCGATGGCGCGGATTTTTTCGGCAGGAGTAGCTTCTGGCGGTAATAAACGCTCAAAGACAGCGCGCCACTGTTGCGGTGCGAACTGACCCAATCCGGCTGCAATGGTGGATGCGTCTGACATCGGTGCGCCAACTACTCCCACTATCGTCCGCGGAGCCTCGATGCGCAGTGACGGACATCACCGGAAGATTTGAATTTCTGTGAGATAGTCTTCGATGGTCGGAAGTGTCGAGGCAACGTGCCCACTCTGAATGAAGTCTTCTCCACGTTATCTGTAGCGCGCCGGTATGAAGTGTGGTTTGTGCGCCTGGGATTGGCGGACGGCGGCGGCGCCTGGTGGTTCCGCTACTTGCTGATGAATCCGGGTCGCGGCGGCTGCGCAGGAAATCCGCAGGGCATGCCGGTGCAAGTGTGGGCCACATGGTTTCCGGTAAATGATGCGCCACAGAGCTTTATCCAGGGATTTGCTTTGCCGGGATTCAGCATCAGCGGTCGAGGTCAAACACCGTTCCACTTTCAGATCGGAGACAACGAAATTGGAGAAGACTTTTGCCGGGGAACTTTGAATCTGAACGGGCACAACCTCTCCTGGAACCTGCAATACCATTCCACGTTTCGCGTCACGTTGAGCAGCAAGGGCTGGATCGGGTTCTCGCGCACGCCGCATTCCGACGCGATATTTTCCGGGGAGATCACGCTCGACGGCCGCACATTCTCGGGCCAACCATTCGGCTCGGGCCAACCGTTGGGCTTCGGGGTGCAAGGCCACAACTGCGGATACCGCCATCGCAACTTTTGGCGATGGACCCACGCTTATTTTCCTCGCCCCGGTCATGCGGCGAGCACGCTGGAGACGCTGGGGTACGAGATGCCTTTCGGTCTCGTCTTCCGCAAAACCGTGCTCTGGCATGAGACGACGGAATATATTTTTCGGAACGTGCGCGAAACTGTCTGCTCGCGTGAAGAGATGAAATGGGATTTCGAGTGCAGCTCCCGCGGCGGGTTGAAGCTCAAGGCCGCCATCGACGGTAGCGGACCCAGTATCCATCGTCTTTCTTATTTGAAGACTAATTGCTCCGGCGCTTTCAACGTCATGAACAACAGCTTGGCTAAAGCTTCGCTGCTTATCGAGGGCAAAGACGGGTCGACGGAAAAACTGGAAACGGCTACAGGAGCTGTGCTGGAAATGGTTGGCTGAACTACTCGAGAGATTGAGCGCGGGCCAAGCGCTCTGCCACGACCGTGTAGGCCGCCGGATTGAATGCCATCCCGATATGAGTTCCGGGGACCTCGACATCTTTTTCCGGGCTCATGGTCATGCAGTATCGCCAGTCCACAATCCCATCCTGACGCGTGTAGATGGCGGTTTCCACCAGCGATCGAGGAACTTTGCGGCGAAGCGAACCCAGGAAATTGCACGTGCACCGGCCGGTATAGCAGTCGGGCAGCACGCCCCGCCCATGTTCTTCGAGAATGCGGAGACGAACCGCTTCCGATGCCAGTAAAACGGCACGGTTCATCACAGTGCCGCGAATGGGCGAGGCCAGGGTGATGACGGAAGCGACATCCTTGGGCCGCTGGCCCGCAACTGAGCGCGCGATCACTCCGCCCAGGCTGTGTCCGATCAGATGAATCTTGCGCCCTGTGTCCGCCAACGCCTTGTCGATGGTCTGATTCAGCCGCCGCTGGATGAGCAGGTTCGGACATTCGGCATTGACGCCAATCCCGGAGAAATACGGACGGTATCCGATGCGGCCGAGCCAGGCATGAAGCTCGGTCAAATAAACGTCGGTTCCCAGAAATCCAGGAATGATGACGACCGCGGAGCCGTCGCCGCGGGGCACGCCCAAACCGTAATAGACGGGGGTGGCATGCAGAATGAGAATTTCCGCACCGAATAGGGCTTCGGTCCAAAAGGGAGAAAATTGGGCTTGGGAATCGGGCGGCGCGGTGGTCTTGCGCACCTTTGCCCTTGGGGTGTTCGCTGCTGTCCTTTTCGGTTTACGCCGCAATTTCATCCTGGAGATGCTGGTTCGCCGCGTCATGGCACCGAACCAAGCGGATGCTGCACTGCACAATTATAACCTGCAGCTCCGTTCGTTCAAAGTGACATTTCGAAGCATCCACTTCGACAATGACCGGTTAGCAAAGGCTGCAGGCTCAATGCTTCTTGCGGGCACGGCGCTTGCGCGGTCCAGACTTTTGCAGCCGGGCCTCCAGTTCCGCGACGCGCTGGCGTAGAGATTCTACTTCCGTTTCCGCATCCTCCCGCGCACTCACCGGAGCTCCTGTGCCCAGGAAGCGCTTCATCATTTCCACGGGTGACAGCACCGCGGACTGCACCTGGCTCAACCGGTTCTGCACTGTATCTTGCAGAGTTTGGTAGGTGTCAAAGGCGGATTTCAAATACCACATCAAAAACTCCTGCCGTACCTCGTCGGAAGCGATGATCAGTTGGCGGAGCAACTCCAGCGGCAGACCGGTCGGCTTATCCTTGGCATCCTCGGTAATGATTTGAGTCAGGACGACGCGGGTCAAATCTTGTCCGGTTTTTGCGTCGACCACCCGCACTTCACGTCCGGCACGGATGTGTGCCGCCAGATCCTCGAGGTTCACGTAGCGGCTGCCGGCCGTGTCGTAGAGACGGCGGTTTCCGTATTTCTTGATGAGGATGGCGGAGGGCTTCATGCCTCTATCCTATGCTGCTTTGCACAGCCTGCACGATTATCTTGACACAACTCCCTTGCGGTCGTATAGTTTAGTTGATTGCTGCAATGCAGCATTAGGAGGTCGGTATTATGGCAGTAGCAAAGCATGAATCGGTTCATCCTAAGCAGTCTTCTTTGCTTTCTCTGCTTTCGGGCTGGGGCCAACAGGGAGCGCAAACTCTTTTCGCAACGCAGCGTATTCTTCTGGATCTCGCCATGAAGCAGAACGCCAGCGTCATGCACGCGGTCCGGCAGCAGCTGTCGGATCCTCATCGTTCTCCCACGGCCATTCTCAGCGAAGTCGCCGAGGACGGCATGACCAATTTTCTCGAAGGGCAGAAGGTTCTTCTCGAACTCGGCAAGCAGCAGAATGAAATCCTGCTGGGCGGCGTAAAAGAACGGGTGGGCGATTGCCCGCGGCGGCGCGCCATGATTGACCTGCTCCGGCGCAGCGTCGACACTTTCATCCAGATGCAGGAAGAGTACCTCAAGATCGCCAGCAAGCAGACGCATACCTGGCTGGAATCGGCCAAGGCCGGCAAGCCGTATCAGCCGGAGCACGTTCTCGACGTGGCCCGCGAGGGAATGGAGACCTTTGCCAAGGCCCAGAAGCGGTTCCTCGACGTGATCTCGGATGAGACGGCGAAGGCCACTAGCGGCAAGTCTACCGAAGCCACGGGAAGGAAGGCGAAGCCGACCGAACTGCCAGAACTCGCGCGGCAGGCCACGGACTCGCTCCTGGAGGCGCAGAAGCGGTTGGTGGACATCGCGGGAAAGCAGATGAACGCCGGCGTGAAAACCGCGGGCAAGACCATGCAGATGGCTAAGCCGTTCCCGTTCATTCCCCTGAATGAACTTACTCGGGAGGTAGTAAAGAGCTACGTCGATGCTCAGAAGGCTTTGATGGATGTGATGGTGAAGGCGCCCAATGGCGCGAAGACGACCGAGCATCGCGGCAGGAAATCGCCCCGGAGAGCGAAGGCCGCGGCGGCCGTGGCCTGATACGCCCGAGACCATCGAGGTCTCGGCCAAGAATATAAATATTGAGACGCCTCGCGGCGCTGGCGGAGGGGCGCCGCCGGGGCGGCCATAGCTTTGCCAGGTCACGGAGGCGATCGTTCTGAGATTACGGTCCCGCGTAGCTGGCAGATGTCAGCTGACCTTTCCTTAACCGAAACCCACGAATTGAACTTTGGGAGACGAACTATGGCTACAGTTACCACATTGCCGGCTACCAGGATCCGCGGCGGTAGCTTTCTGATCGAGGAGCGCGTCCCCGGCGACATTTTCACTCCGGAAGATTTCAGCGAACAGCATCAGCTCATTGCGCAAACTGCCGAGGAGTTTGCCCTCAAAGAAATCGTACCCAATATCGAGAAGATGGAGGAGAAGGACTTCGCCGTAACTCGCGAACTGGTGAGAAAGGCCGGCGAGCTTGGCCTGAGCGGCGTGGATGTTCCTGAACAATACGGCGGAATGCAGATGGATAAGGTGACTTCGTCCATCATTGCCGACCGGTTGGCAAAGCATGGAGGCTTCAGCACAACCTGGGGAGCGCATACCTGCATTGGTACGCTGCCCATCGTTTACTTCGGCACCGAGGCGCAAAAGAAGAAATATCTGCCCGGTCTGGCCAGCGGAGAGACGATCGGCGCTTATGCGCTTTCGGAATCGTCGTCCGGTTCCGACGCGCTGAATTGCCGCACGCAGGCCAAGCTCTCTGCCGACGGCAAGTATTACCTGCTGAACGGCGAGAAGATGTGGATCACCAACGCCGGATTTGCCGATCTGTTTATCGTGTTTGCCAAGATCGACGGTGAAAAGTTCACCGCCTTCATTGTGGAACGGGGCTTCTCCGGATTTGCCGTCGGTGCCGAAGAGCACAAGATGGGAATCCGCGGTTCCTCGACCTGTCCGCTGATTCTCAGTGATTGCCAGGTTCCGGTGGAGAATGTGCTTGGCGAGATCGGCAAAGGGCATCACATCGCTTTCAATGTGCTGAATGTCGGCCGGTTCAAGCTAGGTGCGGGATGCGTTGGTTCGGCTCGCACCAGCCTCGAAAGTGCGATCGCATACGCCAAGCAGCGCAAAGCGTTCGGCAAGGTCATCGCCGATTTCGGATTGATCCGTGAAAAGCTGGCTAATATGGCGGCGGGCATCTTCACCGGCGAAGCGATGGCCTATCGCACCGTCGGCATGATGGATGCCGCGATTGCCGCTCTGGGCCCAGCGCACGAAGATATGAAGGAAGTCCGCAAGGTTATTGACGAGTACGCCGTCGAGTGCTCGATCCTGAAGATCTGGGGATCGGAGTTCATCGACTACGTGGTCGACGAAACCGTCCAGATTTATGGCGGCTATGGCTTCGTCGAAGAGTATCCGGCCGAGCGGAACTACCGCGATGTGCGCGTCAACCGCATCTTTGAAGGCACCAACGAAATCAACCGCTTGCTCATCACCGGCTTCCTGCTGAAGCGGGCCATGAGCGGCCAGTTGCCCCTGATGGCGGCGATCAAGAAGTTGATGGACGAGGTCTTATCCGGCAGTTCCGAGGAGACGGAAGACGGTCCTCTCGCGCCGGAGCGGAGGATGGTCGCGAATGCCAAGAAGATGGGTCTGTTCGCGGCCGGCGTGGCTACGCAGAGATACATGCAGGCGATCCAGGATCAGCAGGAGATCATGGGTGCGATTGCGAACATGACCATCGAAACGTACGCGATCGAATCGGCCGTCTTGCGCGCGCAGAAGCTGGCGTTGAAGAACGGAGAAGACAAATCAGCGCATGCTATCGCAATGATGCGCGTATCTATGGCAAGCGCGATGGAAAGGATCGAAAGCGCCGCCCGCATGGTGATTGCCGCCTGCGCCGAAGGGGACGTGCTGCGTTCGCAACTGGCGATTCTGCGGAGACTCGCCAAGTACGAGCCATTCAACATTATTGGATTGCGGCAGGTGATTGCGCAGAAAGTGATCGAGACGGGAAAATACAGCATTGCATAACAGCAGATCGTTCGGCGTCCGCGGTGCGTGAAACGCCGACGAGAAAAAGCAGCTAGTAGGCGCTGTCGCGCAACATGACAGTGATTCTTGCTCAGGCTGACGCCCTCTTTTGTCCAAAAACCGTGTGACATCCGTCACAAAGCTCCGTGACACCAGTTGTAGACCAAACTGGTAACCGGAGGTCTACTTTGGGAATCGAGGGTGTGCTAGCGTGCCCGCCGGAGCCCACACAACCGACTTTCCGAAGATTCCCCTAGTTCTCATTGCGGATCCTGCCACTTCTAGGAATCCCGCAGAACTTCTCTTCGGATTGTCTGCATCCTTCCAGCCCACGCGCTTGCCACTCCCGGGCCTGCAGTAATTTGAGGGAGACCGCAATGATTGCCGGCGAAGATGTGAAGGAGCGAGTCCGCGTTCCCCTTTCTCCAGAAACTCTCAGTCCCGAACGCATCGCTTACCTGGAAGGATTGGTGAGTCAGGCCCGAATCGCAGCCGCCGTCTTTACTCAATTCACTCAGCAGGATGTGGATCGCATCGTCAAGCCGATGGTGCTGGCAGGACTGGAGCAAGCTCAGTATCTCGCCGGGCTGGCGGTCGAGGAAACCAGGCTCGGAGTGATGGAAGACAAGGTCATCAAGAACATGGTGGCCAGCGAATTCGTCTACAACCACATCAAGGACAAGCGCACTGTAGGCGTGATTCGCGAAGATCCCGACCGGAACCTGCTCGAAATGGCGGAACCGATCGGAGTGCTTTTCTCTCTGACCCCGATTACGAATCCGACTTCGACAGTGTTGTTCAAGTGCATCGTCGCTATCAAAACCAGAAATGCAGTGGTGTTCAGTCCGCATCCCAAGGCTTGGCGATGCTGTTCCGAAGCCATCCGGATCATGTACGAAACCGCGGTGAAGCATGGCGCGCCGGAAGGAGTCTTCACTTGCGTGGAGTCGCCCACCCTCGCCGACAATGCTTTCCTGATGCGCCACAAAGCTGTGGGCCTGATTGACGCCACGGGCGGTCCGGGGGTAGTAAAAGCGGCTTACAGTTCGGGCAAACCCGCGCTCGGCGTGGGTCCAGGCAACACGCCCGTCTATTTGGAAAAATCTGCCGACCTTAATACCGCGGTGGTCGACATCATTATTTCGAAGACATTCGATAACGGGACCATCTGCGCCTCGGAGCAGACCGTCGTCATTGATGACGAAATTTACGATCCGGCATTAAAGAAATTTGCCGAGCTTGGCGCGCACATTTGCGACGAAAAAGAAACCCGCCTGCTGGAACGCGGCGTCATTGATCCGCAGACTGGATTCATGCAGCCGATGGCGGTGGGTCAGAAGGCTACCGATATCGCCCGCTTTGTCGGTCTTGCCGTGAAGCCCAACACCAAGCTACTGGTGGCGCCAATTCAAGGCGTGGGCCCGGAGCATCCGCTATCGGTCGAGAAACTTTTCCCGGTCCTGTCAGTCTATCGAGCGAAATCAACCGAAGAGGCGCTGAAGGTCTGCATCGACGTCAATCATGCCGGAGGCCTGGGGCACACCGCGGTTATTTTCTCGCGCAATGACGCGATCGTCCGGCAATTCGGAAACGTGATCAACGCCGGACGCATCATCGTAAATTCTCCGGGAGCCATCGGGGCTCTGGGCGCGGTTTACAACGACCTGGTGCCGACGTTCTCGTTCGGATGTGGGACCGGCGGCGGCAACAGCACCACCGACAACGTCAACATCCAGCACTACCTCAACATCAAGCGCGTTGCCCGCAGGACACAAAATCACATGTGGTTCCGAGTTCCCAATCAGATTTTCTTCAACCTGAATGCGGTGGAGAACCTGGGGCAGTTTCCGTCGCAGACGACCATCATCGTTACCAATCCGGCTCTGGAACATATGGGACATGTCGACATCGTTCGCCGCCACATGTGTCCCAAGACGCACGTTCACCTTTGCGTCATTCCCGACGCCGAGCCCGAGGTTCAGGTGATTCTGCAGGGAGTGGAAGCGCTGAATTTTTACAAGGCGGACCAGATCATCGCATTGGGCGGAGGATCGGTGATCGACGCGGCGAAGATCATGAAGCTCAAGTATGAGTCTCCGGAGGCGGACCTCGAGGAACTGGCCGCGCCATTTCTGGATCTCCGCAAGCGCGTGGTCGAGTATCCGACCGAAAAGCTCAACCGTACTCGGCTCATTGCCGTGCCCACTACGAGCGGAACCGGCAGCGAGGTCACTCCGTTTGCAGTGCTGACCGATAAAGAACGAGGACGGAAGGTGACTCTGGCCGACTACTCGCTGACTCCCGACGTGGCCATCGTTGATCCGCAATTTGTCATGTCGATGCCCAAGGGCTTGACCGCCGATACCGGGATCGATTGCCTGACTCATGCGCTCGAAGCCGGAGTCTCGAATTACGCGTCGCCGTACACCGACTCCAACGCCATGCAAGCGATACGGCTGGCGTTCAAGTATCTGCCCATCGCGTATGAGAATCCCCACGACGAAGAGGCGCGTTGCATGATGCACAACGCCGCTTGCATTGCCGCGATGGCTTTCTCCAACGCATCGGTGGGCGTGAATCACGCTTTGGCGCACGCTCTGGGGGCTCGTTTCAAGGTGGCGCACGGCCGGGCGAATGCACTCATGTTGCCGCATGTGATGTCGTATAACGCCGCGGTTCCTACCAAGTTCATGCCATCGCCCTATACCAAGGGATACGTTGCTCATAAGAAATACGCGACGGTTGCCGACCTGTTAGGCCTGGGTGGTCAAACGGTGCAGGAAAAAGTGGACAAGCTGATCGCGGCGACCGAGCAGCTGTTGGACCAGCTCAGCTTCCCGCGCTCGATCGCGGAACTGGGCATCTCAAAAGAGGAATTCGAGCGCGCCATACCCGAGATGGTTAAGGCGGCTTTTGACGATCCGTCGTGGCGGTCGAATCCTCGCATGCCGCTTATGACCGAGCTGGTCGAGCTGTTCTGGAAGGCTTATGAAGGCCGAGGCGTCGCCGCCAAGCCGGGCGCCGTCTCTCAACCGCAACCTGTTTAGCCTTTGGTGATGCTTATGGCGACGATTGTCGAGTTTCAAAAGATCGATGAGCAAAGGTTCATAGCGGGCCTCGAAGGGGCTGTGCAGGAACTGGATGGCACGGTGCGGGAACTTGCTCTGGACTTTTCCGCCGTTCGTCGCATCGATTCCCGTGGTTTATGCACGCTGGAAGAACTTGCCCGCAAGGCCGAAGAAAAGAAGATCAAAGTAGTCTTACGCGGTGTCAACGTCGATCTTTATAAGACTTTCAAGCTGATCAAACTGGCGAGTCGATTTTCATTCGTGAACTGAGGACGAAACTGCTATGCAGAATCATTCGCAGAGTGACCGCCTCTCCTGGGGAGACACGGTGTTCCTGCACTTGGAGCGGGAAGGCATGCCGCTCAATGTGGCCAGTGTGTGCACCTTCGAAGGCGAAATCTCGTTGCAAGACTGCATTCAGTTTGTCGAATCGAAACTGCCCTTGCTTCCTCGTTATGTGAAGCATGTTGTGCCGGCTCCATTTGATGTCGGCCTTCCCAGCTGGGAATTCGATTCGGATTTCGACATCCATCGGCATATGCGCGAAGTCACTCTGCGCTATGGCAGTGAAACCGAGTTGAAAGCTGTCGCGGGAAAGCTGTTCAGCACGATGCTGGACCGTCGCCACCCCTTGTGGGACATCACGGTGGTGCGGGGATTGAAGGGGAATCGGACGGGAATCATTTTGCGCATGCATCATTGCCTGGTCGATGGCATCGCGGGAGTGGGCCTGATGAACGTGCTGCTGGATGCGAACCCAGAAGCGCCTCCCTTGCCCAAACGGAAGATCACATTCCGCGTTCCGCCGCGCCGCGATGCGTTAAGTTCGCTCACTGCCGGATTCGTCGATTCCTATTCCGACTTCGCGAAACGGATTCTCTCGGCGATGGCCGACATGTTGACCATGGCCGAGCGCGTCGCCGCCAATGGCGGCAACGTTGACCCGAAAGAGTTCGCCGCTCTTTTCCCGGAAATCACAGCCTTCACCGAAAGGTTGCGCTTCAACGTCCTGTACCGGGGCCCGCAGAAGTTTGCCTGCACCGAAATTCCGCTGGCAGAAGTGAAGGAGATTCGCCAAAAGTGTGGCACCAGCGTGAACGATGTCATCCTCGCTATCGTGACGGCCACCGTTCGCCGCTACTGTGAACTCCACGGCGATCCAGTCAAGGGAAAGCTGTTCCGCATGATGGTTCCCGTGAATCTACGCGGCAACGAAGACCCCGCCGGCTTGGGCAACCGCATCTCGCTGGTTCCGGTCACCGTCCCGCTTAATATTCGTGACCCGCGCAGGCTGCTGGCTGCGGTCCACAAGCGTACGGAGTTTCTCAAGCGCGTGCACGCGGCCGAGTTGGTGAGCCTTGCCGGCGGTTTGATCGGAATGTTCCCAACCTCCGTACAAGGTCTGGCCGGGCCGCTTGCCAGCCAGTTGCCCGTGACTCCGTTCAATCTGGTTTGCACGAATGTTCCCGGGCCGCAATATCCTTTGTACTTGCTTGGACACAAGATGCTGGATTGGTATCCCTACGTTCCCGTAGGCGGCGAAATGGCCGTGAACTGCGCCATCCTCAGCTATAACGGCAAAATCTATTTTGGCTTCAGCGGCGATGTGCACGCGGCCCCCGATCTGAAGCGCATGGAGAAGTTGTTGCAAACCAGTTTCGTAGAACTGCGGGAAGCGGTGGGTCTCAGGCCACCGAAAAAAAGTGTAAGCAGGAAACGGCGTGCGGTGCCAGCCGCTGCCGCGCGGCAAAGGACGGTGCTCAGTGAGGCTCCGATGATGAGGCCGTCTTCGCCTACGGAAGAAAAACGAAAGCCAGATTCCGCGCCTCCCTCTGCAGTGGAGCGGCCTGTGGCCCAGTTGGTCGTTGCGTAAATCGCAGTCTTTGGGTGTCGACCGTGGTAGGTTACCGACTCACCCTCGTCAGTCACAAACCGGTTTGTCTCCGATCGTGGAGATTTCGCGACGGGACGAATCTCTTGCCATTTTGCACTACCGTTTCTCGCTTCTCAAATCATCCTCCCGAGGTGAAGTATGAGATACATAGAACGTCTGCTTCTTTGGGGCATTTTTATTCTTGGTTCTCTCCCGGTATTCGCGCAAACTGAAATCAACCACTACACCCTGTTCACCGGCTTCGACTACATGGTCAGTCCGGCCCGCAATTTGACGGAGCGGGGATTCGAGAGCGATTTCGGCGTCACCGTAAAACCCTGGCTGGGCATGGGGGTTGACGTCGGCATCATCAGCGGCGCGGGTACGATCACCGGAACGGAAACGGTTTATGCGCCGGCGGTGAATGCGCTCGCGGGGCCTGGCGCAGCCGGTCAACTTCACGTGCCGTTTAACTCGAGCACTTACACTTTTGCCGCCGGTCCGCAGTTTTATATCCGTAAGTGGGAAAAAGTTACGCTGTTGATCCGGCCGGGCTTCGGTGGCATGCACGAGAAAGCGGATATCACCTTCCCAGCATACTTGGGCCCGATATTTCAGGGCCTGCACCTGGCGCCTCCCAGCGCTCATCAGACCGACACGCAACTCTTCTTCGGCCTGGGCGGCGGCTTCGACGTTAACGTCTCGCGGAAAGTGGGAGTTCGTTTTGCGGCGGATTGGGTGAATACGCACTTGTTTTCGAACCTGCTGGTGCCGAGGCAGAACTACGTTCGCTTTTCCGTTGGGCCGACGTTCCGCTGGGGAACATTGAATCAGAGCCGGTGAACGTGAGTCCGAGGCGAATCAGTCATGTTCCTCTCCCGGGGTCAGGAGGGTCCTGTGCCATGCAAGCGAAAACGTTGAACGACATTTTCTTCGCCATCGTGGATCGCAAGCAAGATCAAGTGATGCTGGCGCGGGAAGCCGGCGGTTGGCTTTCGATCAGTTCGCAGGAGTTTTACAGAAATGTCGTGGGCGTCGCTCGGGCGCTCATCCACTGGGGCCTGAGGAAGGGAGATCGGGTCGCAATTCTGAGTGAAAACCGCGTCGAGTGGCCGGTCGCGGATTTCGCATCGCTGTTAATAGGCGCGGTGGTCGTGCCGATTTACTCGACGCTGACCGCCGCGCAAACGGCTTACATCCTCGGTGATTCCGGCGCCAGAGCCGTGATCGTCTCAAGCGAGGAGCAGCTCAACAAAGTTCTTTCCATCAAGCATGAAACGGCAGTCGAGAAAGTGCTGGTGATGGATCCAGTCGAAACCGCCGAAGCGCTGCAGATGAAGCAACTGATGCAAAAGGGCCCCGCCGGGCGCGATACGGAACTGGAAGCCCGGGCTCTGAGTATCGGTCCCGACGAGCTGGCCTCTATCATCTACACTTCGGGGACGACTGGCGGCGCAAAAGGCGTGCAACTCACTCATGGAAACTTGACTTCGAACATATTGAATTCGCTTCACGGCTTTGACATTCGACCGGGGCATGTCAGCGTTTCCTTTTTGCCGCTATCACACGTAACCGCCCGTCATGCTGATCTGGCTCTGCTCCATCGTGGAGTCACGCTCGCCTATTGCCCGTTCTTCGACCAGTTGCCGCGGATTCTGCAGGAGGTGCGGCCCACGATCTTCATTGCAGTGCCGCGCGTCTACGAGAAAATTTATCTGCAGGTGGAACAGAAAGCTTCCGGCCGGGCGAAGCGCGCAATGTATCGTTGGGCGCTTTCGGTGGGCCGCGCTCATCGATCCACGATTCTCGCCGGCCGGACCCCAACATCACCCGCCTGGATTCTAGCTAACAAGTTGTTCTTTGCGAAAGTGCGCGCGCAAATGGGTGGCCGGGTCGAAATATTCGTTTCGGGGGGAGCGCCTCTTGGCTTGGAACTGGCAACCTGGTACGCGGACATCGGGATCCGCATTCACGAGGGCTATGGCCTTACCGAAACGTCGCCCGTCATCGCAATCAACAATCCCAGAGCCCACAGAATAGGCAGTGTGGGCCGTCCGCTTCCGAATGTCGAGGTTCGCATTGCCGAAGACTCCGAAATTCTGGTTCGCGGACCCTCGGTTTTTCGCGCCTACTGGAACCGTCCCGAAGAAACCAGGGACGCTTTTGTAGACGGCTGGTTCAAAACTGGAGACATCGGCAGCTTGGATGGCGACGGATTCCTCAGTGTCACTGACCGCAAGAAAGATCTGCTCAAGACCGCCGGCGGAAAGTTTATCGCCCCTCAACCGGTGGAGAATTCCCTCAAGTTGAATGTCCTGGTGGGAACCGCGGTCGTGGTGGGCGACCGGAGAAAATTTGCCTCGGTGCTTATCTCGCCTCACTTTCCTCAGCTCGAAGAATGGGCGCGCACCAATCACGTAGCTTTTTCTTCGCGGGAATCTCTGGTCACGCATCCGAAGGTTAAGACACTTTATGAAGGTATTGTCGGAGAGGTAAACCGCGGCCTGGCTCGCTACGAAACTTTGAAGAAAGTGCTGCTGGTGCCCGATGAATTCAACGCCAACGACGGCACTCTAACGCCCACTCTAAAGCTCCGCCGGAAAGTCATCGAAGAGCGTTACCGCGCACAGATCGATCACCTCTACTATGAAGCCGAGCGGACGACGATTCGAACCGGTACCTAGGTCGCCGAGCCGTAGGGACTGACATCCTTTATGGCTATGGCAACGCGAAGGGTACATCGCTAAAGCCTTGCCCCTCCGGGCCTCGCAGTCACAGCCAACCACGCGACGAGCATCGTCATCCAAGCGAGGTCGTTTTCTGTCTGTTTTTTGGGGGAATAGGCTGAAATGAAGATTCAAAGGATATGGTTGGTTTGCTTGTATGCACCGCTCGCCCTTCCGCTTGCCGGTTGCGCAGGGCTGGGAACCAGCCCCACGACAACAACAACTCCGACTTCTTACCAGCTGACGGTGACCGCTCCGGCCGCGGGCGCGGGAACTGTCACCAGCAGTCCCGCCGGAATCAGTTGTCCGACCACGTGCACCGCCAGTTTTCCATCTGGGACGAACGTTACGCTGAGCGAAACCCCCGGCACTAACTATTACTTTTCCGGCTGGAGCGGCGCCTGCTCCGGCACAACGACATGCAGCGTGACCCTGACTGCCGCTGAAAACGTTACCGCATCGTTTGTGCTTGGCGGCACACTACAGAGCTTGAACCACATCATTATCTTCGCCCAGGAAAATCGTTCGCTGGATCATTATTTCGGCTACATGCGTGCCTACTGGGCCGCGAACGGCATCGCCGACCAGGCATTCGACGGTTTGCCCCAGTTCAATCCGGCGAGCGGAACTGCTCCGCTAAAAGGGCCGGCTCCGACCAATCCGGGCTGCGATCCTTCGAATCCGAATGGCGCCGACGTATGCACGCCGGATGCGAACAATCCAATCACATCTTTCCATATGGCGTCGGTCTGTACCGAGGAATTGAGTCCGTTCTGGAATGAGAGCCACACCGATTGGAACGCAAATTTCTCCTATCCGAACACGATCAGTTCGCTGCTCAATGGATTCGTAGAGTCGGCGGGAAACGATGCCCGGCAGTACACCGCATCCACGGTCAACGACATCAACGGATATCGGGCTATGGGTTATTTCCAGGACAGCGATTTGAATTACTACTACTTCATGGCCAGCAATTTCGCCACCTCGGATCGCTGGTTTTCGCCGGTGATGAGCCGCACGCAACTCAATCGTATGTATCTGCTGGCGGCGACTTCGCAGGGATACGCGTATCCCATCGGCAGCAATAGCAACGATCAAACACAGCTTACAGCGACCACCATTTTTGAGGCGCTGCAAAACGCCGGCATCACCTGGAAGATCTATGTCAACGCCGACAATACCAACTGCGCTTCCATGTCCGGGGACGCGCAGTCGCAATGCCTGCTGGAAGGTTACTCGTACCTGAATCAGTTCAATTACGAACAAACGGTTCTCAACAGCGCGGGCAAGACCCCAGACTTGTTGCAAAACATTGTGCCCGTAACCCAGTTCACGACTGACGCGCAGAATGGCACGCTGCCCCAGGTGGCGCTGATTGAGCCCGCATCGGTTGAAGGGCTGGATGAGCATCCTTCCGATTCGGACGCCTATCCGGAAAACATTCAGACCGGAGCGACCTATGCCTCAGGACTGATCAATACTCTAATGACCAGTCCGAGTTGGAAAGACTCGGCAATGATCTTTACCTACGACGAAGCCGGAGGGTTCTATGACCATGTGCCACCGCAGCCCGCAGCCGTTCCCGATCAGTTCGCCTATCCGATTGATCTGGAGCCCACGGATAAATGCGACGGCGCCAATGCAACGTCAGGGATTTGCAGCTTCGGCATGACCGGCTTCCGTGTGCCCATGATCGTGATTTCCCCCTTTGCTAAGAAGAATTATGTCTCCCACACGGTCTACGATTACACCGCGATTCTGGCACTGATTGAGAAGCGCTTCGGGTTGCAGCCGCTCACCAGTCGCGATAAATCTCAGGCGGATATGAGCACCGATTTCTTCGATTTCACGACGAGTCTCTGGGCCACTCCTCCCAAGCCGCCTGCTCAAAACACAGGAGGAGCCTGCAGCGTGGCCGCGCCGACCCCAACTGCCGGCCCATGATTGCGGAGTCGTTGTCACCGTGGAGCGGGCACTCTTGCCGCTTGCTTGCGGCGCCACAAAAACCAGCGGGCAGGAGTGCCCGCTCCACACCGATGAGTCGAAGGGGATAATGGCGGGGTGAGAACTCTGCGCCTGCGGCTTCAGTGCTGTGTCGTCTATCTGTTCCTTGCGACCTCATGTCTGGCCGCGACGCGGCATTACTACATCGCCGCCGAAGACGTGCCCTGGAACTACGCTCCCAGCGGAATCGATCTGCTGAGCGCCACGCCCATCCGGCAGCCGTGGTCGCTGAAGCTGCAATGGCCGAAAACGCGCTTCATCGAATACACCGATAACACATTCACGGTTCGCAAGCCGCAACCCGACTGGTTGGGGATTCTGGGTCCGGTGATTCGCGCGGAAGTCGGCGACGAGATCGTCGTGGAGTTTTTCAATCGCGGACACGTTGCCCACGACATGCATCCGCACGGCTTGCGCTACGACAAAGACAACGAGGGCGCATTCTATATTCCGTTTGGCAAAGGCGATCGCGTTGCTCCGGGAAGGAAATTTACTTATCATTGGTTTGCCAATGCCGCCAGCGGTCCGGGGCCGGCGCAGCCCAGTTCGATCGTCTGGTGGTATCACTCGCACGTTGATCCCGGAATCGAAATCAATGCTGGCCTATTGGGCCCGATCATTGTGACCGCGAAGGGAAAAGCGAAGCCCGATGGATCTCCCAAAGACGTCGATCGCGAATTCATTGCCTCGTTCATGATCTTCGATGAAATGGCCGGCAAGCAGGCGGGGTTGTTTTACTCGATCAACGGCTTCATCTTCGGCAATCTTCCCGGCCTCTACATGAAGCAGGGAGAGAGAGTGCGCTGGTATCTGCTGGGCATGGGTAATGAGATCGACCTGCACAGCGCCCACTGGCATGGCGAAACCGTCATCGAGAGCGGACATCACACCGACGTGATCGAACTTCTTCCCGGCAGCATGAAGACCGCCGACATGATCGCCGACAATCCCGGCACGTGGATGTTTCATTGCCACGTGGAAGATCACATGGAGGGCGGAATGATGGCGGTCTACACCATCTACACCGCCCCGACTCGACCGTGTCCGATCGAATTTGTCGCCGGAGAGTTCTGGAAGAATCCTGAAACTTTTTCGGTGACGGTAAGAAACACGAGCAACAAATCCATCAGCCAACTGCGGCTCACATCGGAGATGTTTCTGGCGCCCCAGGACTTGCGGCGGCCGTCCAATTTTGAGTGGTCTTCCAACACTGCCATCGCTTCCGGCAAGGAGCAAAATCTAGAGAAGCCGGGCGTGCCTCCGGCCAGCGCAAAGAATGTTCTGGGCTGGGTCTTTTTTCCCTATTCTGTGAAATATGAAGACGGCAGCGAGTGGCATTCGCAGTCGGAAGGCGAGTGTTTCAAGGTGATGTGGCGCGATCCTGAGCATCCTAACGTGCCGGCACTGCCGCCGCTGCAAAGAGAAATCAACGCGGATTGAGCTGCGATCAGAGGAACGTGTATGAAGTCACAAGCTGAAAAAGGACAAGCGTTCTACGCGCTTCACCAACGCGACGCGGCTTTCGTAATTCCAAACCCGTGGGACGTCGGCACGGCGCGCCTGCTGGCGCAAATCGGATTTGAAGCGTTAGCGACCACCAGCGGCGGGTATGCTTTCTCTCTCGGACAACCCGATGGAGCGGTGAGCCGGGAACAAATGCTGCAACACGTCTCTGCGATCGCCGCCGCGACAGACTTGCCGGTGAGCGCCGACCTCGAGAATGGATTTGGAGATTCTCGGGAAACGGTCGCCGAGACCATCCGACTCGCCGCACTGGCCGGAGTCTGTGGCGGCTCGATTGAGGATGTTCCCAGGCAGGGAAGCCACGCCTACGAGCTTGAACACGCTGTCGATCGGATTCGCGCGGCCATTGAGGTTGTACGGAAACTTCCGTTTCGCTTTACGCTGACCGCGCGCGCTGAAAATTTCCTGGTCGGAAATCCGGATCTCGCCGATACGATCAAACGTCTGCAAGGCTATCAGGAAGCCGGCGCGGACGTTCTTTTTGCCCCAGGTTTGACCACCGTCGAGGACATTTCCGCGGTCGTGCGATCTGTGGATCGACCAGTGAATGTGGTGATGGGGTTGCGCAATTCGCGGTTGAGCGTCGCGCAACTGTCGGAAATTGGAGTCAGGCGCATCAGCGTCGGCAGCGCCCTCTCTCGTGCGGCTCTGGGCGCATTTCTCCGCGCTGCCCGCGAATTGAAAGATCGCGGTACCTTCGAATTTGCCCAACAAGGCGTCGATTATCGCGAGATGAACGCAATGTTCCGCGGCTGATAGCGGATTGTCTTGGGTTAGGTGCTTTCCACGCGCGTCCACTTGCTTGCGGCGTCGAAGACTCCGGGGTTGTCCGGCGAAATCTCCTAACGCGCCGGGATCAAAGCCGCCTGCACTGTTGGGGCTGGGAGTTCGTCGCCGCGGAAGTATTTGTCTTTTTCCTTGGCGTTCGCAGCCTTCATCTCGGGCATTGCTTCGTAAGGCTTGGAGTAATCGTTGGCGGCGTTCCAGAACAAGAAACCGACGCCGCCCTTTGCCTTCGCCGTCTCGACCTGGATCTTTATATATTCAGGCGAGTAGGTCTTGGTCCGCCAGTGGAACGCTTGCAGCCAGGGACGGATTACCACCCCGCTGCCCTTCGTGATCAGCATGAAGCGGTCCATGGACTCGCCGATGAAGTGGGCCGGTTCGTCGCCGGGGTGCGGGATGTTGTCCATTCCGAAGAAGTGTGAGGGATAGATCATGGGGCTGAGCACGTCGCAGTAGCGCGCCATTTGGACGATGTCCTGGCCGGTGTGCGAAAGATCCACCGGGCGCTGCCACGCCATTACGCCAAAGACGTCGAGCGAGAGCAGCACGCCGGTGGGATGAAGCTCGGCATAGGCCTTTTTGAGGAAGGCGGCGATGACATCGGAGCGCTGCGGGCCGCGGGGAACGTGACAGGCGGCAGTTGTGCCGTCCTTACGGGACTTGTGCCCGTCTTTTTCGGCTACCCCACGGCTTGCGCCGCGGGCTGCGTTCTTTTGCCCCTTCGGGGCTGCTACGGTTCCAGCTGAAGCGAGTTCCGTGCCGGTTCCGCTCGGCTGCGCCGTCGCTGGACGGACGAATGCGTCCGTCCCCACATGAGCTGTCCCCACATGAGCTGTCCCCACATGAGCTGTCCCCACATGAGCCGTTTCCACATGAGCAGGAGAGCAGGCGTCTTGCTCTTCAGATTGAGCTTGCGGGGGCTCCTGGCCGTTTTGGTAGACGAAGGCCGCATCTTTCTGGTCGCCTTCGGCAGGGAAGCGGACGTAGTCGAACTGGATCTCGTCAACGCCGAGTTGGGCTACGTGCTTGGCCAGGGCGATGTCATAGTCCTGAACCTTGGGGTTCGAGGGGTCGGTCCAGACCAGCTTGCCGTTTTCCCGCCACGCGGTATGGTTCTTGCGCGACTGGACCGCCAGTTCGGGATGCGTCACCACCAGACGCTCGTCGCGGAACATCGCGATGCGGGCAATGGCGTGCATGTTCTGTTGGTGCAAAAAGTGCACGAATTTCGGCACATCGTGGATATAAACCTTATGCTCGCCGAGCAAAGGGTGCTCGAACGGGATATTGACGCTGCCGTCGGAATCCTTAATGTCGAAGACGACCGCGTTGCCCCCGACTTCCCGCCAGTGCTTGATGATGCGGATGCCGTGGTCGCTAGCGGCCATCACGCCGGTGAGGTAGATGGCGCGAACTTCGAAATCCTTCGAGACCGGGACCGTCCTGGCGGTGATGGGCGCCGAGAGGACTCCGGGGATGATGACTTCCTCGTTAGCTTTGAGGATATTCGAGGTATCCGACTTATGGTTCACCGCGCGGATCGCCTCCGCCAGTTCTGAGGACGTGAGGTACGAAGTCCTGCCGAGGTAGTGGCGGGCGATGGTCGGAATCGCCTCTCCGCGCTTTGCGGTGTACACTTCCGTGCCGGGAGCGGGAATCAGTTTCGGTTGCGGAGCCGCCTTTGCCATCGAGATGCTGGTTGGCTGCACCTGGGCCGATCCTGATGTGGCTACAGCCGGCTTGGCGGTTTGGGCCTCGGCGCTGAGGGTTTCGGGCGAATGCGGAGCGACCACCCACGCTGCGACTGCAAAGATAAGACAGAAGATTCCTGTAACGATGCGTGGCGACGAGTGGCGCAAGAGTTCCTCCGCGAAAGTGTCCCTAAGTTGCGATACTAGCCGCGCAGGTGGGCACTCGCTAGTTACGTGCGGACTAATACGGTTGACTGTTCCAGTACCCGGTGACTGGTCGCCAGTCTTAGTTCTCGGTTCGTGGACTCGAATGCCTGGGCGAGACGGTCGGCTTCGAGACAGGGGTTCGACTTCCCACGCTTTTGCGGCTGGAGTCGATGCGCGGAATGACTGTGGTTACTAGTAGGTTCCTTCCGTGGTAGTGCAAAGGTTTTCCGTCAGGCGCGGGAGGGCTGTGAGATTCCGACTGGAAAACCGGTCCCGGACGACCATAAACCCTGAGGAGCCCGCTACTTGCAAACTGTGCGAGAAGTCGTGAGGGGGTGGCCAGCGGGTTGCTGATTCTGAGAGTGCGGACGCGCAATGGCTGGAAGAGGAGTTTTCGGGGGAAGCTTCCAGAAATTAGGCAAGCAAACATGAATCTTGCCTACGGCGTCAGGCAACAAATATAGGAGAGCCGAAGAAAACGGCCGAAAGGGAATGTCCGGAGCCCCGGGCAATATCTTATGAGACCGAACCTCGCTACAGTGCTTGATCCGAATCGCCGCAGCAACGATGCTGGAGAGTTTGAAAGCGCCCTCCGCCGCCGCATTGTAGGGCAAGACCAGGCGGTTGAAAAGGTCGTCGAGATCTACCAGATGTTCCTAGCTGGCCTGAACGCGCCGGGCCGTCCTGTCGGCAACCTGCTGTTCCTTGGACCGACCGGGTCCGGCAAGACGCGGGTAGTGGAAGCGATGGCCGAAGCGCTATTCGGCGACGCCCGAGCCTGCATCAAGATCGATTGCGCCGAGTTCCAGCACTCGCACGAGATTGCCAAGCTGATCGGCTCGCCTCCGGGATATTTGGGACATCGGGAGACGCACCCGCTTCTGACCCAGGAAGCCCTGAACCAGTGGTTCAGTGAGAAACTGAAGCTCTCGATCCTGCTGTTTGACGAGATCGAGAAGGCGAGCGACTCGCTGTGGCAGCTTCTGCTCGGCATTCTGGATAAGGCGACTTTGACCCTGGGCGACAACCGCCGGGTCGACCTCTCGCAATGCATCATCATCATGACCTCGAACCTGGGCGCCGGCGAGATGATGAATCTCGTGGACGGCGGCTTCGGATTCGCGCCCAAAGTCGTGGAAGTCGATGAGTCGTTTGACGACAAGATTCAGCGTACGGCGGTCGAAGCAGCCCGGCGCAAGTTCACCCCGGAGTTCATGAACCGCATCGACAAGACGGTCGTGTTCAAGACGCTGCGCGATGAGCACCTGGCGCAGATTCTGGACATCGAATTGGGTATGGTGCAGCAGCGTGTGCTGATGGCTGCCGGGACGAACCAGTTTGTGTTCAACTGCACCTCTGCAGTGAAAGAGTACTTGCTGAAAGAGGGCACCGACCCGCGCTACGGAGCCCGGCACCTGAAGCGGGCGATCGAACGGAATCTGGTGTTTCCGCTGGCTAACCTGGTCGCTACCGGACAGGTCAAGCTGGGAGACTTTGTGCGCGTCGACATGGCTTCTGAGAGCCAGATGATCTTCGTGAAGGAAGCCGAGAACGCCATGGCTCCGATGCTGCTGGAGCGTTACGGAGCGGCGGTGGCCAATCAGCCGGCCGCGCGGGCGGCGCGCACCGCTGCCAACAATCGCCGTGACTTGGGGGCAAGCCCCTCGGTGGCGGAGAGCAAATAGAGTTTTGTCTTCTCGCTAGACCGCATCTCGCGAGTCGCATCTCATAGGCGCCGGGTCTTCCGGCGCCTCTTTTTTTCCGAAATCCAGCTGGCCTCGACGCTGGCTTCGTACCCCTAAGCGTCCTAAATATCCCTGCGAGGCTTGAGCCTGGGGTTTCGATTGACTTGCCGGGTTCGCCACCGTAGCATGTGGCGCAGCGTTTTCTGCCGCGCCACGCATGATCGACCAAAACATTTCCCACTATCGCATCGTCGAAAAGCTCGGCGGCGGCGGGATGGGTGTCGTCTACAAAGCCAAAGACACTCGGCTCGATCGTTTTGTCGCTCTTAAGTTTCTTCCCGAAGAGCTGGCGCGCGACGCGCAAGCCCTGGAACGCTTCCGGCGGGAAGCCAAAGCGGCCTCGGCGCTGAACCATCCCAATATCTGCACCATTCACGACATTGGAGAGGAAAACGGGCAGGCGTTCATTGCCATGGAATTTCTGGATGGCGTGACGCTGAAGCACCGTATCGCAGGCAGGCCCATCGAAATGGAGATCCTGCTCGGCCTCGCCATAGAAATCGCCGATGCGCTCGACGCTGCCCACGCAGAAGGGATCGTGCACCGCGATATCAAGCCTGCGAACATTTTCATCACCAAGCGCGGCCATGCCAAGATCCTGGATTTCGGGCTGGCGAAGGTAGTCGCTGGAGCCGGTTCGTTGACCGCCATTTCGGCCCTCGATGGCGAGACCGGTTCCATCGAAGGCGCTCATTTGACCAGTCCTGGCAGCATGATGGGCACGGTGGCCTACATGTCGCCGGAGCAGGCCCGCGCCAAAGAACTCGATGCGCGGACGGACCTGTTCTCCTTTGGAGCGGTGTTGTACGAAATGGCGACCGGGGCGTTGCCCTTTCATGGCGAGAGTTCCGCCGTAATTTTCAAAGCGATCCTCGATTCGGATCCGCCTTCGCCGCTGCGGTTCAACCGCGAGGTCCCGCCTAAGCTGGAAGACATCATCTTCAAGGCACTGGAGAAAGACCGGAATCTCCGCTACCAGAGCGCCGCGGAGATGAGAGCCGATCTGCAGCGACTGAAGCGGGATACCGAGACCGGGCGAGTGGCAGCGGCCAGCTCAGGAGTGGTGCCGATTGTTCAGGAGAGTGGAACGCATCCTGCAGCTCCGGCACCGGCGGGTAGCTTGGCTTCCGTCCCCGCCGCGGGGCCCTCATCGTCCTCGAATGTGATTCCCCCGGCGGTGGCTCAGACGGGCAAGCCAAATCATCTGTGGAAGATTGTTGCTCCGGCCGTTGTGCTCTTAGCTGTGATCGCGATCGCTTATTACGTGCGCATGCGATCGGGATCGAGTGCGGCGTCGACAGCTCCTTTGACCGAGAAAGACACAGTCGTGCTGGCCGACTTCGACAATAAGACTGGCGATCCGGTTTTCGACGACACGTTGAAGCAGGCTCTCGCGGTGGAATTGGGGCAATCGCCGTTCCTGAACGTGCTCTCGGATCGCAAGGTTAACGAGACCCTGGGAATGATGGGACGCCCCGCACATCAACCCATCACGATGGACGTAGGCCGCGAGCTTTGCCTGCGTACGGGCAGCAAGGCGTTGCTGGGCGGAGCGATCTCCGGGCTGGGAAGCCACTATCTGCTGGAGTTGAGTGCGGTCGCCTGCAGCACAGGCGACACTTTGGCGAAAGAACAGGCCGAAGCAACCAGCAAGGAAGATGTCCTCAAAGCTTTGGGCAAGGCTTCGTCCAGCCTGCGGACGAAGCTGGGGGAATCACTGCCGTCAGTGCAGAGATTCGACGTGCCGATTGAAGCCACGACTTCGTCACTGGAAGCCCTGAAAAGCTACAGCATGGCGATCACCACGCTGCGCGAAAAAGGGGATGCCCCGGCGATTCCATTTCTGAAGCGCGCTGTGGAACTCGATCCGAAGTTTCCACTGGCCTACGCCGCTCTGGGGATTTCTTATGGAAACCTTCGCCAGCCTTCGGCGGCGTTGGAGTACGCGACCAAAGCTTACGAACTGCGTGACCGGGTCACAGAGCGGGAGAGATTGCGGATTGCATCCGATTACTTTGCCGCAACTGGGGAACTGGACAAAGAAGCGCAAACCTACGAGCTGTGGATTGCCAGCTATCCGCGCGACTTCACGCCTCACTTGGATCTGGGAACCAATTTCAGCTTCATGGGTCAGTACGACAAGGCTCTGACTGAGGCGCAACAGGCCGTGCAACTGAATCCGGAGGCGATTGTAAGCTACCAGAATCTAGCCACGGTCTACCTTTGCCTGAACCGGCCGGACGATGCGAAGGCGACCATCGATCAGGCGGCAGCGCACAAACTCGACGGTGGCAGTCTTCGACAGGGCATTTACGAACTGGCTTTTTGGCGGGGTGACACGGCGCTGATGGCGCAGCAAGTGGCCTGGGCTGCCGGCAAGCCCGGAGATGAAGATCCGTTACTCTCGATGCAATCCGATACCGAGGCCTATTATGGCCGGATGACGAAAGCCCGGGATTTTTCCCGCCGCGCAGTGGATTCGGCTTTGCGCTCGGATTCCAGGGAGACAGCGGCTTTGTGGCAGGTGAATGCCGCCTTGCGCGAAGTTGAACTGGGAAACGCGGCAACGGCTAAGCAAGGAGTATCCGCCGCGTTGGCGATCTTGCCGGGCCGCGACGTGAAGGCCATCTCTGCGCTGACTCTAGCCCGTGCAGGCGACACGACTCGGGCGAAAGCACTCGTCAAGGAACTGGAGAAGAGTTATCCCAGCAACACGCTTCTCAAACTTTATTGGCTGCCCACTATCAACGGCATGATCGACGTCAGCGAAGGGAAAGCACCGCAGGCGAAACTGGACCTGGAGCCTGCGCTTCCGTATGAAACCGGTGAGGCAGGAATGATGATTAATTACCTATATCCAGCCTACGTGCGCGGGCAAGGTTATCTCGCGGCGCACAACGGTGCGGCGGCCGCCGCCGAGTTCCAGAAACTGTTAGATGGCAGAGGAATCGTTGGGAACTTTGTCACCGGCGCGCTGGCGCATCTGCAGATTGGGCGAGCGTACGCCATGACCGGCGATCGCGTGAAGGCTAAGGCCGCCTATCAGGATTTCTTTCAGCTATGGAAGGATGCCGATCCGGATATACCCATCCTCAAAGAAGCCCGAGCCGAGTTTGCCAAGCTGCAGTAGGGAGATCTATTTCACAAAAGCGAAGCTCTGCACCTTCCGCAGATCGGAAGTTTCCTCCACTTCAGGAGCCCGGCGCAGCACCGGTCCGTTGCTGTCGTCGTCGCTTCCGCCCGCATGATGACGAAGGACTGGAGTCTGCGAACTCAGCAGGCGCGCCTTGATCTCCTGAAACTCATTCGTGTCGAGGACATAGTCTTTGCGGTCGGGCAGGAATGTGGCGATCTCCGCCTGCAGGCGTCCAATGCGCTCCTCGGTCAAGGGATAGTTCGCGAAGCCCTTCGCGATGCTGGAGTGGAACGGAACCTTGCTGGCAAGATGATAGCCAGGGATCTTGGCGAGTTCCTGGCTGCGCTGGACTTCGATCGCGTGGAGTTTCTCGAGGGCGTCGAGCAAAGCTTGGGGATCGTATCCGGCAGCGTAGGCGTACTCGATGCCGAGCAGGTCGGCTTCGTATTCGGCGTCGCGGCTGAACTTCTTGACGGAAAGCGGGCCGGCGAGTCCGCCGGCATCGGCGACTCCCATGCCGGCAGGGCCGGCCACCATTGCCAGGGAACCGACAACATCACAGACCCGTTTGCGGCTAAGGGCGCGGGTAGCGTGGCGGGCGGCAACGTGGGCAATTTCGTGGGCCATCACGCTGGCGAGTTCGGCCTCGCCATCGGCGGAGAGAATCAGAGCGCTATCGACGTAGAGGAAGCCGCCGGGCAGGCCGTAGGCGCGCGGAACATCGCCGGAGTCGATGACTTTCACCGTGAAGGGAATGTCGGCGTCCGAGTAGCGGATGATCTTCTGCGCAAGGGTATTGATGTAGTCATTCACGACCGGATCGTGAATGATGCGTGTCGTCCGGTCAAAAGACGCGGCAAGGCTTTGTCCGAGTTCGTGTTCGCGTTTCAGAGAATAGAGGTTGAACCCGCGACCAATGCCGCGTTGGCCGATGTGGTCGATATCGTACTTCTCCGGCTTTTTCCCCTGTTTTGCCGAAGGGGCATCCTTCGTTGAGGCTTCGGTCGGAGGTGGACCAGAGGGAGTCGCACCGGCATACGATGCCAAAGGCGCCAACAGCGCGGCCAGCAGGCATACGAGCGTGCGCCTGGAAAAGATGTTTTTCAATTGTCGAAACCCCAGGGGGCGGGAAGTGAAATGCATGGCTCACCTGCCGAGGGCGAGCATTTTACAACGGAATCGCGGGAAGGGAAGAAGAAAAATTTTGAGGCGGAGATTGCCTGGAAATCGCCAGATGGGGCGATGGACTTCGAATGGCGCAATTTGTCTGCTGGGCGGGAAGGAAGGGGCAGAAACAGCTTATGCTGCCAGCACGCTCCCCTTCGCTTCGCTCAGGATAGCGGGGCGGACGAATGCGTCCGCCCCTACATTCCCAAGACAAAGCAGAAATAAAAAAGCGGCCCGGGGAGGACCGGGCCGCAGCTGTGTGCTCAGCGTTGCTAGAACGTGATCTGGGCTCGAATCTGGAGCGCGCGCGGGGAGGCGTCCGCGCCCAGGAACGAGCCGAAGATGCTGGTGGGGGTCGAAACAGTGCGGACGCTGTAGCCGAACTGCGAGTCGCCGATGTTGCCCACGGGTTGATCGAAGTTGGGATGATTGAGTATGTTGAAGGCCTGCGCGCCGATCTGCAGTTCCGCGCCTTCCCACTTCGGAATGCGGAAGCTCTTCATCAAAGTGAGATCGGTATCAAAATAATTCGGGCCATAGATCTGGTTGCGGCGCTGGTTGCCGAAGCTGCCGACGCCGCCGGGGATCATCGGCGAGGAGAACTCCGCTGGAGTCATGCACGCGGGAGTCGTCACGTAATTGTTGAACACGTTCGACGAGCTGCAGGTCAGCGGTCCAACGGTCGAGTTGGCGAAAATCGTCGAGCCGTAGTTGTAGCTGAGTAGAGTCGAGCTCGAGGTGCCGTCGATCGCAGTGAAGGGATAGCCGGAGTGAGCGAATAGGGTACCGGAGACGACCCAATCCGCCAGCAGATCCCAAGCTTTGCTTTGCAGCTTGGGAGTGTGCCAGACATAACTGATCGTTGCATACTTGCGCGAGTCATAATCCGCGTTGCCGTAGTTGTACTGGCGAAGGTTATAAGGATTTTGCGGGCTCAGAATGCTGGTGTTGGTATCGAAGTTGAAAGGCAGGAATCCGCCGTTAGAGATGTCGTCGAGAGCATGACTCCAGGTAAACGATGCCTGCACCTGGAAGGTTTGCGACACGCTGCGGGTGAAAGAGGCGGTCAGCCCGTTGTAGTTGGAAACGCCGTAGTTGCCGGCTTCCGAGATCGTACTGAAGCGGGCATCGGGCGCGGTCGCGGGAAGGCCGGAGAACGAGGCCACACCCAGAGCACCGGTGCAACTGGCGTCGCAATAGGCATTCAAGGCGGGATTCACCGCAGCGAGATCGGAACCGTGATTGCCGACGTAGTTCAGCGTGATTGACATCTTCGGGCCGAGGGCCTGCTGCACCGCGAGATTCCACTCCTGATACGTGGGATAGCGGATGTTGCGCGCGGCGCTGGTGAAGGTGGGCGGGCTGAAGCCTGGAACCGTGGCGGAAATCGTCCCGAGATTAGCTCCGGAGCTAAAGCCGCTGACGAATGCGCTATTGGACGCAGTGGCTACAGACTGAGCGTCGCCGGCAACGCCGGGAGCTACCAGGCCTCCGGTGACGAAAGTATTTTTGAGTGGAGGATTCGTGTCAAAGCTGCTGGCGACCGTCCCGGGGAACACGTCGGCGAAGATTCCGACGCCGCCACGGATGACAGTTTTGCCCAGACCGAAAGGCTGCCAGGCAAAGCCGACTCGAGGCTCCCAACTGATGCTCTGGTAGTTGGGAAACGCCTGGTGGCGCCCGTCTTGGATCACCTGGTTATAGGGCTGGGTGGGGTCGTGGCTGATGTCGAGGAAAGACGTGCTGAAGTTCGAGAAGCAGTTCGTCTGGCAGATGGGGTTGGAATTATGTTCGGCGCGCAAGGAGAGGGAGAGTTTCAACGAAGGACGAATCGCCCACTCGTCCTGCGCATAGAGTCCGAGGCTGTAAAGCGCAAGCGGCTGCGTGGCACGAGAGGGGAAAGCCTGCTCGTACGCATCGGCGGTGCCCGAAAAGAAGCTGGATTCGGTGGCGAACTCCGCCAGCGGGATGGTGCCTAAAAAGCCACCGGGACTGTAATCAGTGATGTCGTTGCGGCGGAAGTTCACGCCGAACTTCAGGTCGTGATTTCCTTTTTGCCAGGCGTAATCATCGGAAATTTGATACTGGGTGACGTTGCGTCCCTGCGGCCACGATGAATAGAAAGTCGAGCCGGGCGGACTGCCGGGCGATTCGAATTGATTGCCGGCAAAGAACAGATCATAGGGCATCAGGGCGATAGCAGCGGAGAGATTCGGTGGAGCGAACACTGCGCCATACCAGGAACCGGCGAGAATGAACTGATTGACCGCGCTCGAACCGAATTGGTGAGTCTCCTGGAGTTGTCCTTCGTATTGCGGTTGTACGCTCTGCGCGTTGAGCACGGGGGTAAGCGGATCGGTGATGCTGGCTTGCAGTCCGTGGTCGGTGCGGAAGTGGACGAACGCGCGGTCTCGATTGCCGAAGTTCTGATCGACGCGAGCCGTCAACAGCCATTCGGTCGTGAGGTTGTCGACGTTCGACTGGAATTTGAGAGCGCAAGGCGCGCCGCCGGCCAGGGTGACTGTGCCGTCGCAGCCCCCGGCAGGCAAACTGTTGGTGGCGCGGGAGGCTCCCGGCGCGCCGTTATAGAGAGCGAAGATCTGGTTGTAGAACGGGGTTTCGGACGCAGGAATATTCGCCAGAGTCGCGGCTTGGAACTGCGGGCTCGGAATATTGACCGGCTGGGAAGTTGGAATTAACAACCTCAGACCCTCTGTGTCCATGAAAAAGAAAGTTTTGTCTTTTCGGATGGGGCCTCCGATGGAAGCTGCCCACTGGTTCGCGTTGTCGAACCCACGAGGCGTGCCCGAGTTGTTGTTGAACCAATCGTTGGCGTTGAGCACGCGACCGTTCCAGAAGTATTCAGCGTTGCCGTGGAACTTGTTGCTGCCGGACTTGGTCACGTAGTTCACGTTGGCTCCGGCGAGCGTTCCATACTCACCCGTGTATCCGTTATTGACCACACTGGCGGTTTGGACGTCGTTCGATCCCAGCAAGAGATTGGTCGCGCCTGAATTGCTCAGGTTCAGGAAGGGATCGTTCTCGTTCATGCCGTCGACCGTGAATAAGTTCAACGTCGCAGAGATGCCGTAGGTCGCGCTATTGCCGTAGCCGGCCTCAGAGTTCATGGTAGCGCCAGGCGCAGTCTGCACGTAGTAGGTAAGATCGTTGCCGGGGTTGGGAATATTGGCAACAATCTCGGGGGTAATCGTTTGGGAGACGTTGGCATTGTCAGTTTGAACGGCACCACCCTCGGCCGTGACTTCCACCGTCTGACTGGCACTGGCTACCTGCAGGCGGAGGTTGACCGTGTTGTCCTGGCCGACGGCGACCACAAATGGCTGCTGTCTTCCCTGAAATCCTTGCGCAGCGGCCGATACGTCGTAATGGCCGGGATTCAGGAGAGAAAAGCGATACGCGCCGGTGCCGTTACTCGTCGCGGTCTGCGTTGCCCCAGTATCTTCGTTTTTGAGAGTGACCGTTGCGTTGGGGACAGCGGCTCCGCTTGGATCGGTCACCGTGCCCACCACACCGCCCGTGGTGAGCGATTGCCCGAACACTGCCTCGGGAAGGCTCAACAAAAAGGCGATGGATATGATCAAGACAAGCCAGAGGGTGAAGGCGTACGACTTCATAAAAGAAATCTCCTGGGAGTGAAAATCGGAAAGAGGCAGAAGTGCCCGGCAACTACCGGATCGCGGCGCGAAAATGGGCTAGACGCACGTTCAGACTGCATCGCCAACTTCTACGAGTGGAACTGTGGTTCCCTCTCGGGAGGTACCGTGCCGAAAAACGAGCGGAGCGTGCGGGGAAAGTGAGCGGAGGGAAACAAACCCCACGAGCTAAAAACAGCTTTTATGTCTTGTTAAGAAACCTAGTACAAAATAATCCACAATTGTGTCGCTGAAGACTATCAGGTGTTCGCTGTATGCGCCAACGCCCGTTGCAGAAGACATGGGAATACGCCGGCGCCGTTGGGGGACGGTCGCAGTTATAGAATCAGCAGCGATGTCTCTCCGGATCTTACGCAAGTTCGCGTTCGCCTTCGTGCTGGTTGCGGTTGTTGCCGTTTCGCAAAGCATCAATCCTGCAGTTGCGAAGAACCCGCCGGGCAACGATGCTTGCGCCCGCTGTCATGCCGAAATCAACATTTCCTACCAGAAGACGGTCATGGCTAACGCCAGCGGTGCGGCTGCTGACGGGCTGATAACGGGGCAATTCGACGATAAGGATTCGGGAGTACACTACCGCGTCTACCAGCAGGACGGGCGAGTGTGGATGAGTTACGAGCGCGGAGGGCGAGACGCGATCCGCGGTCAGCGCGAACTTTTGTATTTCATCGGATCCGGGAAAAAGGGCCGCACTTACCTTTTCTCGGATGACCAATTCCTGTTTGAAACTCCCATCAACTGGTATTCCCAGGAACGGCGATGGAACATGACGCCCGCGTACACGGAAGCGCAGGAGATTCCGATGAATCTTCCGGCGTTTCCCAGTTGCCTGAATTGCCACAGTAGCGGCATGCAGCCCCCAGAGCCCGGAAGCGACTGTAAATTCACCGGCAAACCATTTCTCCATGCGGGAATTACCTGCGAGCGATGTCATGGCGCGGGCGAGGAACATGCAAACGGCAAGGGAACAATCGTGAATCCGGCGAAGCTGCCGGCGGAGCAGCGCGATGCGATTTGCATGGAGTGTCATTTCGAAGGGGCGGTCGCGGTGGAGCAGCCGGGGAAGCATCTCTATGACTATCAGCCGGGAGAACGGCTTTCCGACTACATGCATTACTTCGTGATGACGGAGACGCAAAAGCAGAAGCCGCAAGCCCTGAGCCAGTTTCAAGCGTTGTCACAGAGCCAGTGCAAGAGAAAATCCGGGGAGAAGACGTGGTGCGGCAGCTGTCATGATTCGCATTCCGAGCCTGCGCCCGGGGAGAAGGCGGCGTACTATCGCGGCAAATGTCTGGCATGCCACGGCGAGGCGTTTGCGGCCCGGCATCATGCGGACAAGCCGGACTGCCGGCCGTGCCACATGCCCGCGCTGCCGTCCAAGGATGTGGCGCACACGGAGGCGACCGATCATCGCATCTTGCGTTTTCCCAATGCGGCGCCGCTGCCCCAGTTGCAAGTGAGAGGCAAGCCGCTGGTGTCGTTTCCCGCCGGTGATGATTCGCTGGCGACTACCCGAGACTTTGCTCTTGCCTGGGAGACGCTGGCCCAGCGCGGGTTCGACGGCGCTCCGCAACAAGCCGAGAAGTATCTGCGCCAGGCGGTGAAGCAGAGCCCCGACGATGCCGTTCTGTTGGCTGCACTGGGATTCGTGGAGCAGCAGTATGGGCATGCGAGCCAGGCGCGCGAGTTGTACGAACGGGCACTGAAGATCGATCCGTTGTCGAATGATGCGGCGACGAATCTGGGAATTCTGGAAGCGCGCGCGGGAAATCTGCGGCGGGCGGTGGAGCTGTGGAATCCGGCGTTTGCGAGAGTGCCGAACCGAAGCGCGATCGGAATGGATCTTGCGATTACGTTTTGCGCGGCGGGACAAAAGGGCATCGCGCGAAAATATGTGGAGCGGGTGCTCGAGTTCAATCCGGATTACTCCAAGGGAAAATCGCTACTCGAGAATTTAGGAAAAGATCCGGTGCAATGCCGGCCTTGAACGAGAGCTATGGATAATGAAGCCGTGCCCTTCTTAAACTGTTTATCGGAACCCCAGATAGCTTCTAGAAAGGCCGGAAGACCAGCAGACAGGTCAGCACCAAGACGCAAAGAGTCAGTACGAGCAGCGACAGCTTCTCGGTTCTTAGGGTGTCCTTGTGGGGCTTGGATTCGGCTGTCATGTGGTGAATCCAGTTTGCAGGAGGCAACCGGTTTCGATAATGGCTAGATCGTGGTGGCAATGGGCACGGTAGTAACGTACCTAAAGTTTGCGCGCAGTGTCGCTCGCGGGGCGGCTTTGCCCTGACGAAACGGCTCTCCGAACGGTGCCGAGGAGAGTGGCCAGTGATCGGTGGCCAGCGGTCAGTAACAGCACTTTTGGGCCTTGCTCGCTGATACTTGTCACTGCCCACTGCCCACTGCCCACTGCCCACTGCCCACTGCCCACTGCCCACTGCCCACTGCCCACTGCCCACTAGACTTCCTTTCGACGTTCGGTCGTCGAAGCGCGGGCGAGACGCCCCCGCGACAGCCGCCGGGACGGCGGCGCTACGGTTGGGAGGCTACGTCTCCTTTCCTTGCTGACGGCGCAATAGCAGATAGGCGACTACCAACACGCCGATAAGGGCTGACCCGCTCCAGAGGTTGACCAGCGGATAGAGCCAGGTTTGCAAGAGCGCCAGGCTTACACAGATAAAGCCTGCAACGGATCCCCAGATTCCCAGCGGAGACCGCAGTGGGAGCGCTGCGAGTTCTTCCGGCTTCCGGCGGCGGCGGAAGTTGATGTGAGCGGCCAGCGAGACCAGCCAGGGCAGAATTATCCCGGTGAAAGCCGCGCCCACGATGTAGCGGAACGCATTCTTCGGAGCCCAGAGCGTTAGCGCCAGCGCGAAGAGAATTCCGAATGACGAGTGCAGGACGGCGTTCTGCGGGGAGCCTTCATGATTGAGGCGGCCCAGGCTGGCGGGGGCCCATCCGGTGCGGGCTAGAGAAAAAATCATGCGCGAAGCCGCGTAGAGCGTGGCGTTGGCTCCGGAGAGCGCGGCGGTCAGGACGACAAAATTCATCACGCCCGACGCATGCGGAATCTTTACGGTGCGGAACGTTGTGACAAACGGACTCTCGGTGACTCCCGCGTGGTTCCATGGCATGACGCCGACCAGGATGACCATCGCTCCCACATAAACGAAGGTGAGCGTTAGAAAAGTTATCCAGACGGCGCGGGGAGTTTCTTTGGTGGATCGCGATTCACCCGTGGTGACGGCGACCATTTCGACTCCGCCAAAACTGTAGACCGCATAGGTCATCGCGATTAAGGGGGACCACAGACCCTTGGGAAAGAACCCGCCATGGACGTTGTATTGCGGCGCGACGCGGCCGGCCGTGAGCAGCGCGGCGCCGATCAGGATGAATGCCGTTATCGTGGCCAGCTTGATCATAGAGAGCCAGAATTCGAAGCGTCCGTAGGAGCCAACGCTGCGGAGATTGATCAGCAGCAGAAGCGCGCTGAAGGCGACGATCCAAAGATAAGCGCGCACGCTCGGAAACCATGCGGACATGTAGGTGGCGGCGGCGATCATTTCAGCGCCGATGGCGAGCGCGAGACCGATCCAGTATCCGGCACGGGCGATGAATCCGGCGAAGGAGTTCAGATATAGATCGCCGTAGACGCCAAAGGATCCGGCGGCCGGATGGGCGCAGGAGAGTTCGCCGAGCGCCATGGCCACCGTCCAGCCAATGAAGGCAGCGGCGACGAAGCTGAGGATGGCGGCGGGACCAGCGACCTCCATGGCAGCGCCAGAACCGAGCAGGAGGCCGGTACCGATGGAACCTCCGACCGCGACCATGGCCATCTGTCCGGCGGAAAGCTGGTGGCGGAGGCCTTCCTCATGGGATTCGAGCCGATGGACTTGTGGCGGAGTGGGCGCCGAAGGCATGCAGCACGATAACAAATCACGAAGGATCGCCCAACCCGGGGTGTATGCGGAGTGAGCGCCGGCATCCCAAGCCCACAACCTTGTGAGACCGTGCGCAGGACCCGCACGCGCGGTAGACTGAGGGCGTATGTTTCCGGTCAGGGCAAATTTTTGGACGGGGGCAGTGCTGCTGGCGGCCTTGCCGGCTGCCTTCGCCGCGGGACAGAACGCGAATCCCGCGACTCCAAATCAGAGTGTGCCTCAGAATGCAGTAAACGCGCCCGCGCGGAAATCTGTGGACTTGGATCACTATCTGGATTCAGCGATCCGGCAGGAGCAGCGCCTGATCGAATTGATGCGCAACTTCAGGCCGGTGGTCGAGACCTACGTTCAAAAGGAAAAACCGGATCCGGATGGCGTAAGTTCGCCGAATGCGGATGAGTATTTTCTGGGGCGCCTGGATCTGACCGGAAATTCGCCTTCGGTCAGAGCCTTCGGTGCGCCCGAAAGATTGAAAAAGAAGGCCAGGAAGAAGGTCTCGAAGAAACTGCGAGTTCTTGAGGCGAATGAGTTTGCGCAGGCAGTGTTTCCTGACATGGGACACTTCGATCGCCAGAATTACACATTTGAATTTGCGCGTTTCGAGACGCTGGGAGACGTGCGCTGCGCGGCCTTCGACGTGAACCCGCACGAAGATCGCGGCCGCGGCTTCATAGGCCGGATCTGGATCGAGGATAGAGATCACAACATCGTGCGCTTTACGGGCACCTACATTTCGCGTCGTGCGTTTCATTTTGACAGTTGGCGGCTGAACACATTGGGCGTGCGTTGGATGCCAGCCTACATCTACACGCAGGAATCGAATTCGAGCGATCCGGCGGATCACACGCTATGGTTCAAGGCGCAGACGCGCATCTGGGGATACGATGTGCGCAATGCCGGAGATCAGCGCGAGTTTGCCAAGCGCTTGACGGACGCAGCCACATTTGTTGATCCAAAGCGTCGTGAGGCTTCGCAGGATTTGAATCCGGCGTATTCGGTGGGGGATACGGAGTATCGTCCCGAGGACGCAGTCGTCGAGCGGTTGCAGGTGGCCGGACTGATGGCTTCAGATGGAGAGGTCGATCAGATTCTGCAGGCGGTAGTGAACAACCTGCTGGTGACAAATGAACTTGATATTGCGGCAGTGCACTGCCGGGTGCTGCTGACCACGCCACTGGAATCCTTCGTGGTCGGGCGAACGATTATAGTCAGCCGTGGTTTGCTTGATATTTTACCGGATGAAGCCACGTTGGCGGCGGTGCTGGCGCACGAACTGGCGCACATCGTGTTGAAGCATTCGCTGGAAAATGCCGCCGTCGTGGGCGAGCGCTTTTCCGATCTGGAGATCTTTTCGCACTTCAAGTTCCACTTCACCGCGGAGCAGGAAGCGGAGGCGGATAAAAAAGGCTTCGAGCTATTCGCAAAATCTCCGTACCAGGGGCAGCAGGGAAAGGTGGCGTTATTCGCGAAAGAGTTGCAGGCGCGGTCTCAGCAGTTACCGAACCTGATGCGCGCGCGGTTTGGCAACGATTTCCTCAGCACTCATTTCATCGCGATACAGACGGCGAACGATTCTGAACCGTTGCAGAAGAATCGTCTGGATCAGATTGCCGCACTACCGCTCGGTTCGCGCATTACGGTGGATCCCTGGTCGGACCGGATCGCGATGCTCAAGGCCAAGCCCGTCAAGCTGGACTCGCCGTCGGAGAAGATTCCGCTGGAGGTAACTCCGTTCTTTCCATATTTGAAGCGGATGGACCAGCAGGAGAAGACCCCGGCCACAAGCCAGTAACGGCTCGCGCTCGAACCTCGTTTTTCCCTCAATAAATTCTTCGAAATTATTTTTCCGGGTTATAGCGAGCCAGCCAGGCGGCAATCTCGCGAAAGACATCCTGGCGCTGCTCCCAAAGAGTGGGGAAATGCGGCGAGCCGGGATAGGTGACCATGCGCGTGGTTTTGCCGCGAACCGCCAAAACTTGGAATAACTCGCGTCCCTGGTACGTGGGCACGCGTTCATCGGCCGCGCCGTGCAAGATCAGCAGAGGCGTGGAGACGTGCTCGGAGTGCATGGCGGCGGAAAAATCCAGAAAGGCTTTGGGATCCTGGTCGGGCCAACGGGCGTCGTAGTCAAATTGTTGAACGTCGCTGGTCCACATGAATGAGAGCCAGTCGGTGATGCCCGCTCCTTCGATGGCGGCTTTGTAGCGCTGGGTTTGAGTCACGGTCCACGAGGCCATGAAACCTCCAGCGCTCCAGCCAAAGATGGTCAGACGATCGGGGTCAGCCCAGCCTTGAGCGATGGCGAAATCCGTGGCGCTATCCACATCGCGATAGGCGCGATCGCCGAAATGCTCGTAGATGGCCTCCAGAAATTCGCTGCCGTATCCGGTGGAACCGCGATATTCGGGCTGGAGCACGACATATCCCATGCCGGCAAAAATGCGCGTGAAGCTCTCGAATCCGAGAGCGTCGTTGGCTTCCGGGCCGCCATGCGGAAGGACCATGAAGGGATACTTCTGTCCGGACTTGTAGTCAGCTGGAAACATTACGATGCCTTCGAGAGCAATTCCTTCTTTGCTAGTCCAATGCACCGCGCGGACGTCTCCCCAAAGAAACCTTGGCGAGTTGATCGTCACCCTCGGTGGTGATCCGCTGCAAAGTGTTGCCGTGGGAGACGGCTACATTGGAAGGATGTTGTGGATCGGAAACTACGAAGACCTGGACATCGGGCGCGCCCGCAATTTGCGGAGAAACCGGAGGTCCGCCGATGATTCCGTCGGGCCACGTATAAGCAACGGTTAAGGCGTTGTTTTGAAAAAAATCGACCTCGTCGCGGACGCCGTGCGCAACATTCACCCAGGCTTTGCCGCGCGCATCGACGAATACGCCGAGGGCGCTGGCGTCAAGCTTTGGCGTGCGATCCTCCGGTGCGCCGCCGCTTGAGGACACTGTCCAGACGTGGTCGGGTGTGAGCACGGACGTGGTCGTGCTGAGGAAGACGAGATCCTTGTCGCCATTGATCCAGCCAATTCCGGTGGCGGCGTTATCGATGGTAGCGATATGCTTTGCCCCGGCCGCGCTGCAAATATCAATGAAGGAACGAACGTAGTGGTATCCGATCGAAGGGGTGACTGACAAAATAGCGATCGACGAGCCATCGTGCGACCATGCAATCGCATTAACGTCGTGCAACGCCGGACACCACCAGTTGCCGTTGGTGCCGTCGGCGCCGATTACATACAGGCTGCTGGGTTCGGCTTCAATCACGGTGTGCACCTCGGCCAGCGGATCAGGCAGCCTAGGGTCGGCCAGCAGAGCGTAACGGGAACCATCCGGCGAGATCAAAGCGGAATGAATTCCTCTGGGCAAGCCGGTCAGAGGAACGGGAGTGGCGGCCGCGGCGGCGGCCGTGTTGGGCGGAGCCAGCGGCAGCGTGGCCAGTTGCTGCATCTTGTTGACCTCGGCTAGGCCATAGAGAGCGCCGCCTTGGCGCGTGAAGCCCGTGGGCTTGAATTTCTCGGGCAGATTCAGGTGTCGGGATTCTCCGCCCGTGGCTGCAATCAGATTCCATTCGGTATTGGTGGGGCCTTTATGGCCGCCGAAGTGTACCTGGTAAAGAACGCTTTTGCCGTCGGGCGAGACCGCAACCGGTGACGCGCTGCGAAGGCTGGCCGCATCGTCAAAGCTGAAGGCGTGACGCGAGGTTTGACTGTGGGCGGCAACTGCGAGCAAAAGAATAAAGCTCAAGGTCAGCTTGTGCATTCGGGTGCTCCTGATCCGTGCAGCAGGATATCAAAGGAAAAACGTCGAACGGAGATCTGGCGAATTCCTCAAATGGCTGGAGTTTTAGACGATTGAGGCGCGGAGACGTTTGCAAGTCGGACTTTAGCCAGGGCATCGAAACTGAGCGGTGACCTTCGTAATCGCGCCGGAGCGTTACCGCATTGCTGGGGTCCGGGGGCGCTCCTAGAATCGGACCAGGGTCTACTCCGCCCTCATTTCGCATGCCTGAGATTACGAGACGACTGGACCGAGCCGAGCTAGGGAAGCGCGTGGAGCGTGCGGAGAAACTCCTGCAAAAGGGGAAGACCGCCGAGGCGCTCGAAGAGTATCTGCAGGTTCTGCGCGACGATCACGAAAACGACGTGGTGCGCCAACTTTCGGCGGATCTGTGCTTATCGGTGAACCGCAACGCCGATGCGGTGAAATTGCTGGGCGACCTGTTCGAGCGGCAGGTGGCTGCCGGCGACGCAACCCGGGCCAGCCTGACCTATAAGAAGCTGGCGCGGCATGGCAGTCCGACTTGGCAGCAGAAATTCCGCTTTGGTCAGCTGCTCGAGGGCTCAAACAAGAAACTGGCGGTGGGAACCTACGAATCGGCGCTGACCGATCTGGCCAAGCTCGGAAAGAAACAGGAAACGGCGGAGATTCTGGATCGCATCGTCGGCATTGAACCGACCCAGCCGAACCTGATGCGGGTGGCGGAACTGGCATCCGAACTAGGGAACCGGAAAGTTGCCGCCGGAGCCTTTGCGCGGGTCGCGCAGTTGGTTGCCTCCGAGGGCGGAGACGCTGCCCAGTGGTACGAGAAAGCTTATCAGGAAGATTCTTCGGACCCGGGGATCGCCCTGGCCTATGGTAAAGGTCTGCTGGCACAGGGGCAGGTGGGCGCCGCGATCTTCATTCTTGAACCTCAACTCAATTCCGGACAAGCCACGCCGGAGTTTCGCGAGACCTACGCCGATGCGCTGGTTGCCGCCGGCCGTTACGCCGAGGCTGAGCCGCTGGTATGGCAGTTGTTTGAGGCGAATCCCGGACGCGTGCAACAAGTGATCGCACTGGTCGGCAATTTGTTGGATGGCCAGCAGGATGATGCCGCGGTGGCTCTGGCGCGCAAGCTGGAACAGTTCCAGCGGCGCCGCGGAGAGCGCCGGCAGTTCATCGCGATCATGGAAGACATCACGGCGGCGCATCGGGCTTCGCCGCAGATTCTGGAATTTCTCAGCGAACTTTACAACGCGTCCAACCGCGAAAACGATTACTGCACCACGCTGCTGAAATTGTTCGATCTCTATTGCAGCACGGGTGAGTTCGCCAAAGCCGCCGAGTGTCTGGACCGGGCGGCGGAGGTCGATCCCTACGAGCCGGGACATACCAAGCGGCTCGAAATGCTGAAGGGCCACGTTGAAGACGCGCGCTATCGAGCGATCGCTTCGCGGTTCACTCCGGCGAGCAAGGCGGCGGAAGAGCCAGTGCAAGTGGAAGGACCGACTCTGGGAGCGGCCACGCTGCAGGATCTGATGCTGCAGGCGGAAATTCTGGTGCAGTACGGAATGCGCAACAAGGCCGTCGAGCGCCTGCAGAGAATTCAGGAATTATTTCCCCGCGAGGAAGAGCGCAACGAAGATCTGCAGCGCCTGTATCTTTCCGCAGGACTGACGCCGCGCTACGCGGGATCGGCTCCATTGCCTCCGGCCGCGGCTTCGCCCGCCGCACCCAGCGCCCCGGCCGCGGCACCAGTTCCCGATCCGGCGGCGGATGTGCGCAGCTTCACCCGCGTGGCTGAGATTACGCGCAAGCTGTACCACCAGGGAACGGCTCCGGCTGTGTTGAGCACGGCAGTGAAAGAAATTGGCACGCATTGGGAAGCGACGCGCTGCGTGGCGGCGATGGGCAAGGCTGGACTATCGCCGTCCGCGATCGATGAGTTTTGCGCGGAGGGATACAAGAAGGGCAGCGCCGCGGCGATCGGCGAATTGATCGCATGCCTGCAGCAGGCTGTGGAGGGGCACGATCCCCTGGCGATTCAGGATGCTCCGAAGGCGGAGGTCCTCCAGTCCGCCAGGAAAGCGGCAGCGGAATTGGGTGCTTCCTCGATTCTCGCGATTCCTCTCAGCGATGGCGAAGAGACGGTCGGCATTCTGGTGCTGGTCCACAACCGGGCGCGGGTCTGGCAACAGTCCGACATGGTTGTGCTCAAAACTTTGACCGAGCAGATGGTGATCGCGCTGAATAATGCAGGACTGCGCCGGCTGGTCAAAAATCTGTCGGTGACCGACGAGAAATCCGGACTGCTCAAGCGGGCTTCTTATATCGACCTTCTGCTGGCCGAAAGCAAGCGCGCGATTCAGAATGCGTCGGCTTTCTCCGTTGTGTTGATGCAGTTCGGCAAGACTTCGGCGCTGCTCAAGGAATACGGTGAGGCGGGAGTCCAGGCGGTGATGGAGCGCGCCGGGCAATTGTTTGCCGCCAACATCCGATCCAACGATCTGGCGTTTCGCTACGACACGATCACGGTCGCGATTCTGCTGGGCGAGACCGCGGAAAAAGAGGCGATGCTCGCGATTGAGAAGCTGCGAAAGATCATGGCGGAAGTGCGCTTTCCGGCCAGGGATGGAGCGGCGCAGGGGCAACCGGCGCAGTTTTCGGCGGGAGTCGTCGAGGCGGTCATTCGCACCGAGTACGATCCTATCGATGTAGTCACGGAAATCATCAACCGCGCGGAACACGCACTCGGCCAGGCGATGGCGCAAGGCCCCGGGAAAGTGGTTGCACTGGGCCCAGCCGCATTGGCCGCGGGCGCCGTGGCATAGTGCTTCACCACGGAGGCACTGAGTCACGGAGGCATGCCATTCAAAGTTCGAGCCTCATACTTCTGCATTCTGGCTTCTGCGTTCTGACTTGAAGCGGCTTACTGAATTTCTTTCTTCTCAGTGCCTCCGTGCCTCGGTGGTGAATTCGTCCTAGCGCTGCTAAACTAAAAAGTTTGGCGAAATGACTCTGGCCGATTCTGGGCGGAGTTCTGCGAGAAAATCATGCTTAAAGCCGGGGATATTGCGATTGTCAGCGGGGCGCGCACGCCCTTTGGACGTTATTGCGGGAAGCTAAAAGACTTTACCGCGCAGGAATTGGGTGCCGTTGCGGGAAAAGGGGCAATCGAGCGCTCGGGGATCGAGCCCAAGGAATTCGATCATGTAGTGTTCGGCAACGCGCAGCAGACTTCCGGCGACGCGCTGTATGGCGCACGGCACGTGGGTTTGCGGGCGGGGATTCCGATTGAAACTCCGGCGCTGACGGTGAACCGATTGTGCGGCTCGGGGATGCAGGCGATCGCGAGCGCGGCGCAGCTGATCCAGACTGATGAAGCCAAGATTGTGCTGGCGGGCGGCATGGAGGCGATGTCGCAGGCTCCGTTTGTGATTCGTGGGCGTGATGGCTTCACGCTGGCGCCGGGCGGCAAGCTGGAAGATTCGCTGATGGTGGCGCTGCTCGATTCGTATTGTGGGTCGTATATGGCTAACACCGCCGAGTTGTACGGATCGCAGCAGGGGATCACGCGCGAGATGCAGGATGAGTTTGCGCTGCGCTCGCAGCAGCGGGCTGACGTGTCTTACAAAGAAGGACGATTGCAGGAAGAGTTGGTTCCGGTGCCGCTGCGCAATCATAAGGGCGAGCCGACCGGGGAATCGCTGACCGAGGACGATCACCGGCGTCCGCAGACGACGATGGAAGGGTTGGCGAAATTGAGGCCCGCTTTCGGGAAGAACGGAACGGTCACGGCCGGAAACGCCAGCGGGATTGTGGATGGCGCGGCGGCGGTTGTGATCATGTCGCTCGATGAAGTCCGCAAGCGCAACATGGAGCCGCTGGGGCGCATTGTGAGCTGGGGTGTGGCGGGAGTCGATCCCAAGGTGATGGGGCGCGGTCCGGTGCCGGCGACGAAGATCGCGCTGCAGAAGGCCGGATTGAATCTGGACTACATCGATCTGATCGAAGTGAATGAGGCGTTCGCGGCGCAATATCTTGCTGTTGAGAAAGAGCTGGGACTCGATCGCGAGAAGGTGAATGTGAATGGTGGAGCGATTGCGTTGGGGCATCCGCTGGGCGCGACCGGGACGCGGCTGGTAATTACGCTGCTCTACGAGTTGCGGCGGCGGAAGAAAAAGTATGGGCTGGCCACGGCGTGCATCGGCGGCGGGCAGGGGATTGCGATGGTGGTGGAGAGCATGAGTTAACTTCTTTGCCACGGATTTGCGCGGATCTAAAGAAAGTCTTGTCATCCTGAGCGGCGGCTTTTGCCGCGAGGGACCTGTGCAGTTTGCCGGTGCAGGCAGAGTGCATAGGTCCTTCCCCTTCGATCAACTCAGGGTCAGGATGACAATGCTGATTTTTTCGAGGAAGCAATTTATGGAAATCAAGAAAGTTGGCGTTCTCGGTTGTGGGCTGATGGGTTCCGGCATTGCGCAGGTTTGCGCTACGGCTGGATTCGATGTCACCGTGCTCGAAGTTGAGCAGAAGTTTCTCGACAAAGGGTTTGCGGGGATTGAGAAATCCCTCGCGAAGTTTGCCGAGCGTCCCGTTGAGAAGGGCGGGATCACGGCACAGCAGAAGGATGCGATCCGGGCGCGGCTACAAGGCACGACCAACAAATCCGACCTTGCCGATTGCGACATTGTGATTGAGGCCATCATCGAGAATGTCGAAGAGAAGAAGAAAATGTACGCGTCCCTCGATGGCGTGGTGAAAAAAGACGCCATCTTTGCTTCGAATACTTCTTCCATTTCAGTGACCGAGCTTTTGACATCGGTGAAGCGGCCGGAGCGGTTCATCGGATTGCACTTCTTTAATCCGGTGCCGTTGATGAAGTTGGTGGAAGTCGTGCGCACGATCGCTACGGCGGACGACGTGTACGAGTCGGCTTACGCGTTTGCGAAGAAGCTAGGCAAGGTTCCGGTACGGAACGTCGGACAAGACGGGATTCATCGTGAACCGGCTGCTGGTGCCGTATTTGCTGGATGCGATTCGCGCGTATGAAGAGGGCGTGGGGTCAATTGAAGACATCGATAATGCGATGAAGCTGGGCTGCGGGTATCCGATGGGCCCGTTCACGCTGCTCGATTTTGTGGGGCTCGACACGACTTATTACATTACGCACGTCATGTATGACGAGTTCAAGGAGCGGCGGTTTGCGTCGCCTCCGCTGCTGAAGCGGATGGTGATGGCGGGGTGGTACGGGCGGAAGTCGGGGCGCGGGTTTTATGATTACGCGGATCCGGAGAAGCCGAAGGCGCAGAAGCTGTAGTGTCATCCTGAGCGGAGCAAGAAGTTCGCGAAGGCGAACTTCTTACGCAGTCGAAGGATCCCTTTCAGCTACACGTGACGATAGGCTCTGTCGGGCATTTATACTGCGGGTGCTCGGAGAGAAATTCTGCCCGCGCAATCATGCCGGCTCAGATGAAAGGGGTCCTTCGACTTCGCAAAACGATTCGCCAGGCGAATCGTTTTGCTGCGCTCAGGATGACAGAGGGTGAATTTATGAACTTTGAAAACATTCTTCTCGAAAAGAAAAACGCGATCGCTTACGTTACCGTCAACCGGCCGAAGGTGCTCAACGCGCTCAACATGGCGACCATGGAAGAGCTGCGGGCGGCGTTTCATGACATCAAGAACGATGCAGCGATCCGCGTCGTCATCTTCACTGGATCCGGCGAGAAGGCTTTTATTGCCGGAGCCGACATCGGCGAATTGGCGAAGCACGATGCCGTTAGCGGCAAGGGATATACGCATCGCGGGCAGAACGTCCTCAATCTGATTGAGAACCTTGGCAAGCCGGTCATCGCCTGCATCAACGGATTCGCCCTCGGCGGCGGCTGCGAGATTGCCATGGCTTGCACCATGCGGCTGGCCAGCGAAAATGCGAAGCTGGGGCAACCGGAGGTGAAGCTGGGCATCATTCCTGGATACGGCGGGACGCAGCGTCTGCCGCGGCTCGTCGGCAAAGGGATCGCGATGCAGATGGTGCTCGCCGGCGAGATGATCACGGCGCAGGACGCACATCGCATCGGACTTGTGAATGAAGTGGTGCCTGCGCCGCGGAGCTGATTCCGCGGGCGGAAGCGATCGCGGCGAAGATTATCGCGAACGCGCCGCTGGCTGTGCAGTATGCGATGGAGGCCGTCAACAAAGGGATGGAAATGACTCTGGCCGAGGGCTTGTACCTTGAGGCTGTGCTGTTCGGCGTTGCTTGCGCGACGGAAGATAAGACCGAGGGGACGAAGGCTTTCCTCGAGAAGCGGGCGGCGCAGTTCAAAGGCAGATAACTTCTTTGCCGCGCGGATGAACGCGGATTGTAAGCGCTCACGACAGAGACACAGAGGCACGGAGAACAGCCTAAACTTATGAAGTGGGTCGCGGTTAGAGCTCGGGCAAAGAGTGCGGAAGATTTCGATCTCTTAACTAAATTGCTTCGAGAGTTGGGCTTTTGGGCCGACGAGGTTGAGGATTACAAGAATCTTCGCGTCCAGATGTTCCGCCCGGAGACCGTGATCCTCGAGGTTTTCTCTCGGGAAGGCCGGGAGCGCGATGCGGATTTGGATTTGACCATTTCGGACCCTGATTCGGCCGTTGAAGTCATCAAGAAAATGGGACTCGAAATTGTGGGGGACCACTCGGGACCTGAGCCAAAACATATTGGGCGCTCCTTTGATGTGCGGCTACCTGGAGGGACTGTCGCTCGATTCGCCGGAATTCGGTTGCACGTGCCAGAGCCGCCTTACCGGAGCCACTACGAAGGTGATCTAAGCGCCGCCGCGAAGAAGTTCGCGATCGTTGTTTCCCGATTCAACTCCTTCATTACGGAACGGCTGCTGGCGGGCGCGGTCGATGCTCTGCGGCGCCTAGGTGCGGATACTGATAATGGTTATGAGATCGCTCGCGTGCCGGGGGCGTTTGAAGTTCCTTCTGCCGCACGCACGCTGGCTGAAACTAAAAAATATGACGCGATCATCTGTATTGGCTGTCTGCTGCGCGGTGATACGGCGCATTATGACGTGATTGTCAACGAAGTCACGCGGGGCATTGGGCAGTCGGCGCAGGAGACTGGCGTGCCCCATGCCTTCGGCGTGCTGACTTGCGATACTTTGGAGCAGGCAATCGATCGGGCCGGACTGAAGATGGGCAACAAAGGATTCGAGGCGGCGCTGGCGGCTGTGGAGATGGCATCGCTGAAAGCAGCTATCAGCCGTCAGCCGTCAGCCATTAGTAAAGCAAGAAGCAAAACCAAAGCTCGCCTGCGAACTGCGTCTTCGAAAAAACGAAAATCCTGATTTCGCGCACTTATCCTCCCGTTGGGTCTCGCAAGGATTCCTGTAAACTGATGAAGCTGGCGCCGTTGTGTTTCGCTGACGGCTGAGAGCTGACAGCCAAGAGCTGAGGGTGGAACGCGGGCTTCGCCCGCGGGACGGACGAATGCGTCCGTCCCTACACAAACTAGGGCGATCGTCCCTACGCAAGCAATGGGTACTCGACGCAAATCTCGGGAACTGGCTTTGCAGATGCTTTTCCAGTCGGATATGGGGAAGCAGGATGCGGAGCAAGTGCGCCGCACCTTCTGGGCCGAGCATGGAACGGCGAGCGCCGAGGTGCGGGGGTTTGCCGACGACCTGTTCCGCGTGGCGACAGACCGCGTCGCCGAGATTGATGCGCTGATTGAGAAGCATGCGGAGCACTGGCGCATGGAGCGCATGGCGGCCGTCGATCGCAATCTATTGCGGGCGGCTGTGGCGGAGTTGCTGGCCTATCGGGAGACGCCCCGCGCCGTGGTCATCAATGAAGCGCTGGAGATTGCGCGGAGGTTTTCTTCTCCCGAGTCAGTGCATTTCGTGAATGGCGTGCTCGACAGCGTGGGGAAAGAGTTGGAAGGCAGCGGTCAGAGCAGGGGTTAGTGGACGCCAGTCCATTTGGTTTGTTTTTTCAGGCGAAGCCGGAGAGTCGCGGCGTTCGCATGCTCAGATAATTTTCCGGTCTCCGTGCAAGATGGGATTCGCGTTCCTACGGGAAGCTGCTGTCGTTCGTGAGCATTGTGTAGGGATGCTTCTACTACGAACGAGTTCGCTTCGCAATCTCGTTCTGCGCTCAGCATGACGCCCGCTTGTTTTGGCGAGATGCGCGCCTTACCGACCTACGGCTTAACGAGAGTTGTGGTCAAAGTGCAGGGACCGGCGGTTGGAGTCAGGCTGCAGAAAGCGTTCAGGTAATTGGGCAGGTTGGGGAACGAAACCTGGTAGAGATCGGCGCCGCCCAGGGAGGTGCTGATCTCGTGGAGCACGCCGTCGCTGCCGGCCACTACGATGGTACCGCCATCGATGCTCATATCGGCGCTAAGTGGCGTGGCGTTGTTCAGCAATTGGATCCCACCGGTAGTTGCGCCCGCGACGAAGTTGTACACGATGATCGTCGAAGCGCTGGAGTTGGCCACATAGATCTGGGTTCCATCGACCGAAACGAAGAAGTTTATCGGCTGGAGCGTGCCTTGGCCGAGTTCAATGCGTTGCGCCGCGTGCAAAGGATCGTTGCTGACGAAAGTCAATCCCTGAGGGCAGAGAGTCCCGGCCGCAGGTTGAGACAGGACCGCGGTGACCACGTCGAATCCGGTCGCGTCGAGTACGAGCACGTGAATGCCGTCAGGAATGGGGTAGCCGTAAGAGTCTCTCCCGTCCAGGTGAGAATTGGGCAGGACTTTCATCATGAGCGGGTTGCCGGGTAAAGGCAGGTTCGCGACCGCCTGATTGTTGCAGTTGGCATACGCGCTCAGGTTGGGCGAGCCCGAAGTGCCGGCGGCTTGCGCCACCAACGCGAAGGCGCCGCTGGGCGTGAATGCCATGGAATTGGCCGGGCCACTTAGAGGAAACGGGCCCTGAAAGGCTTGCTGCGGGGAATAGACATAAAGCGAGCTGGCGTTGGTCCCCCCGGCGATAAAGGTTTTTAGTCCATCGGGAGAGAATGCGGCTGCCGTAGCGGCATTGATGCTTAAGGCCACTGGGCCAGCCGCCGTGTTCGTTGTGTTGGTAATGAACACCTGGTTCGGCGTGTGGACAGAATCGGCAAACACCGCGCTGAATCCATTGTTGGAAACGGCTAGGATCTTGCCGGTGATGGCGCCGAGCGAGGTGAAGGCGGAGGTGTTGGATCCGAAATTTGTGGGATTGATCACCGCCACGCCGTAGTCACTGCCCATGTAGAGCTTGTCGCCGGCGACATCGAACAGGAAGGAATTCGGCGGAATGGGCGACGGATTCTCATTACCCGCCGTCGCTTTCGAGGTCGAAACGTAGTACATGGAGGTGATGCAGTCGGCGGGCAATTGTTGGGCGCATCCCGTGCTGGCCGCCAGAACGGACGCGGTGGAAAGCGCCCCGGTGACTTCGCCGGAAATGGCGCCTGTGGCCGGAGTCAAAGGGGTCACCGTCGAGGGTGGAACCAGAAAGACAGGCGATGCATACACCGGAACCGGAATGAGCTGTTGACAGCCGGCAAACTGCGGATATTGCGCATGGAAAAATTGCGTGCATGCATTGATCTGGGCGGCGGTAGCGAGACTCGCAGGAATAATGGGGAAGCCGACGTTGCATGTCGGCGGAGTGCAAGAAGCTGTGACGGTGGCCGATCCGGGCGATGCGGGATTGATGCTGCAGGATTGCGTACAGGTCGTGCCGACGGGCAAGACGCCGGGCGAGGAAGAAGTCCAAGTCAGAGGAACCTTGCTTAGAACGACTCCCGCGTCTGTGTTGGGCAGCGAGCTGTTTCCCATCACGTCGGTGAGAGTGGCAGTGATCGTCTGCGCGGTCCCCTTGGAGGTGACTAAGCTGGTTTGCGCGGATCCAGCGGCGCCCACCTCGAGGCTGATGTTTTGAATGGGACAGGTCGCAAAGAAGTCGAGCACTGGAGAATTCGCATTTGCCGAATTGGTGTACAGCGGCTGCTGGAACGATGTGCTGGAAACGCCGCCGGCCGAGGCGTAGATGTATGTGATCCCGGGTTGGACCGCGGTGGCGGTCGCTTGATTGGTCGCGAAATTATAAGTGGTGCCGGTCCCGGGATTAAATGTGCTATTGGGAAGAGGAACGATGTTCACGACCGTGGGGTTGTTCGCCGTCCATGTGAAGGGGCCCACGGAGGCTGTGATGTCGGTGCCCTGACTGAAGGCATGAGCTTCCAGGGTCATTGACTGAGTCTGGGAAAGGCAAGGCTCCTGGACTGGAATTCCGGTCAATAAAATGCCGGTCACGGTGATGTTGTCGATTGCCGGATGGACAAAAACGTAGGTGGGAACGCTGTTGGCGCCTAGAGCGCTGGCGGTGACAAGGGCGACGCCTACGTTGCCTGCGCTGCAGATGCTGAAGGTTATATCCCAGTGCCCGGCGCAAGCGACGCCGTTCGGCGAAACATTCACAATGGATGTATCGCTGGAAATGTAGCTGATGGGAACGCGCAGGGTTGTACCGCTCGTAGTCTGTGCCGTTGCGCTGAAAGCGATGGCGCCACCCAGCACCAGCGATGTGTTCACCGCCGGAGTGAGGTTGATCCTGCCGGGATAAAGAGGCGATCCCGCTTTTGAGCTGCCGCCGCATCCGGCGAAGCTCCATAGAGAAAGGATTGCGACTGCCAAGCGAAGACCGCCGGAACGGAACCTACCCATGCACCCTCTTTGCCTCGCGCCACAGTTCTGTCCCGAATGAATACGGACAAACTGTCAAATGAATTGGAAAACTTGTAGTGTAGAGGCTGGAGCCGGAATCAGCAAGAGCCGAGGCAGTCGCCCTGATCGAGCGAGCAGCCACTGGGAGCGCTTGGCAGGTTCCGTTCCAGAGCCAACGTTAGGGTGGGATGCAAAATCAGCGGTTGACGATGTTTCGAGCGACTTGCTATAGTAGTCTGGTTCCGCGAGTTCATCCAGGCTTGCTGTGTGCTGCTCGTTTTTGTGCGGTTGTGTGCACGAACCGGCAGTTGAGCTTTAGAGAAACACGTTTCCGGATGCCAGATCGGTTCGGAAATATTCCTCGCTGAAACGTACCTGCGGCGCCTTTCGCCCTTATGCGAAAGGATATGCAGGGCAAGGCTGACGAAACGGAGTGCCCCCGTAGTTTAGCCGGGCGCCACCGTCGGCAGCGTTAGTCTGAATGGGAATCCAGAATCTCTCCGGCGTTAGCTTGCAGTAGCGAAGTGGCGCGGTGAGAAGTAATGGTTGGCTTGGAGCCGGCCATGCCACGGATGCGCGTCGAGTCCAGCAGAATTGTGCCGCCGCCTGCGCGATCAGCGTGAGTGTGCGGCTAAGGAGTGGCCAGAGTGCCTACGTTTAACCAGTTAGTGGCCCAGGGCCGGAAGCGGCCCCGTTATAAGACGGCGAGCCCTGCACTGCAGGGATGTCCGCAGAAGCGCGGCGTTTGCACGCGCGTGTACACGCAGACCCCGAAGAAGCCGAACTCGGCTTTGCGCAAGGTGGCGCGTGTGCGGCTGACGAACGGCATTGAAGTGACGACGTATATCCCCGGAGTCGGGCACAACCTGCAGGAACACTCGATTGTGCTGATCCGCGGGGGGCGCGTGAAAGATCTGCCGGGCGTTCGCTATCACGTGATACGCGGAACGCTGGATGCGGTGGGCGTTGCAGGACGCATGCAGGGACGCTCGAAGTACGGAGCGAAGAGACCCAAGAAAGGCTGAGAAAGCAAGTTTCAAGGTTTCGAAGGTTTCAAAGTTTCACGGGAATGACGCCCGGAGACTTCGAAACATTGAAACTCTGAAACTTTGAAACCTGGAGTTTTATGCCTCGTAAAGGACATATCGCAAAGCGGACCGTTCCGGCCGATGCCGTGTATCAGTCGGATCTGGTAACCAAGTTTATCAACTCGATGATGTGGCAGGGCAAGCGGTCAACGGCCGAGGGCATCTTCTATGAAGCCTTGACGCGCCTGGAGTCGAAGGGTGGCGACGAGGCTCTGAAGCTGTTCAAGAAGGCCGTGGAGAACGCCAAGCCGCTGCTCGAAGTGAAGACGCGGCGCGTAGGCGGCGCGAACTATCAGGTGCCGGTGGAAGTGAATGCCGACCGGAGAACTTCGCTGGCGATCCGCTGGATCATTACTTATGCGCGGTCCCGCGGCGAAAAGGGAATGATCGACAAGCTCAGCAACGAGTTGCTGGATGCCGCCACGGGAAAAGGCGCAGCCATCAAGAAGAAAGAAGATGTGCACCGCATGGCAGAAGCCAATAAGGCGTTTGCGCACTACCGCTGGTAAGAATTGAGTCATTGAGCGATCGGGTCATTGAGTGATTGAAAATAGCGTTCCGCTTTAGGGTTCAATCGCCAAATGACCAAATCGCTCAATCGCTGAATCAAGACCGAAGTTGGAGCCCAGAAAGAAGTTATTGTCGTGCCTAGAACAGTTCCATTAGAGCGTTGCAGGAATATCGGCATCATGGCGCACATTGATGCCGGGAAGACCACTACGACGGAGCGCATCCTGTTTTATACGGGCCGGACGCACCGCATCGGAGAGGTGCATGAAGGCACTGCGACCATGGATTGGATGGAGCAGGAGCAGGAGCGCGGCATCACCATTACGTCCGCGGCGACGACCTGTACCTGGCGCGACATTCGCATTAACATTATCGATACACCCGGCCACGTCGATTTCACGGCGGAAGTCGAGCGCTCGTTGCGCGTACTCGACGGCGCGGTCGCGGTGTTTGACGCCGTTCACGGCGTACAGCCGCAGTCGGAAAAAGTTTGGCGGCAGGCCGATAAATACGGCGTCCCGCGCATTTGCTTCATCAACAAGATTGACAAGATGGGTGCCGATTTCGAGCATGCCATCGATACCATCCGCAAGCGCCTCAGTGCCAAGCCCGTCGCGATTCAAATTCCCATCGGCCAGGAAGACAAATTCAAAGGCGTCATCGATCTGATCGGGATGAAGGCGATCGTGTGGCAAGACGACACGATGGGTGCGGAATACATCACGGAAGAAATTCCCGCCGAGCTGAAAAAGAAAGCCGAAGCCTTCCACGCGCAGTTGGTGGAAACCGTTGCCGAAAACGACGACGAAATGCTGCACAAGTTTCTGGAAGGCGAAGAGATTACCGCCGAGGAGTTGCGGGCATCGCTGCGCAAGTCGACGATCGGGTTGAAGGTGTTCCCGGTCGTAGTGGGCACAGCGTTCAAGAACAAGGGCGTGCAGCCGCTCCTGGATGCGGTGGTGGATTATCTGCCGTCGCCGCTCGACGTAGGCGAGACGCACGGAAAGAATCCCGATAACGGCCAGCCCGTCACGCGCAAAGCGGACGATAAAGAGCCTTTCTCAGCGCTGGCATTCAAGATCATGGCCGATCCGTTCGTCGGTCAGTTGACCTTCATCCGCGTGTATTCCGGACAGCTTAAGACCGGCGACTCCGTGCTCAACGTGCGTACGGGAAAGACGGAGCGCATCGGGCGGTTGCTGAAGATGCACGCCAACAAGCGCGAAGAGATCAGCGAGATTCTGGCGGGCGACATCTGTGCGGCAGTCGGTTTGAAGAACGTTTCGACCGGGGATACGATCTGCAACGAAGATCACCCGATCGCTCTGGAGTCGATTGAATTCGCTGTCCCGGTGATCTCGGTCGCGGTCGAACCCAAGACCAAGGCCGACCAGGAAAAGATGGGCATGGCGCTGCAGCGGCTGGCTCAGGAAGATCCCACCTTCAAGGTTCACACCGATCCCGACAGCGGGCAGACCATCATCAGCGGTATGGGCGAGTTGCACCTGGAGATCATCGTCGACCGCATGATGCGCGAGTACAAGGTTGAAGCCAATGTCGGCAAGCCGCAAGTCGCGTATCGCGAGACCATTCGCAGGCACGCCGAAGCCGAGGGCAAGTACATTCGCCAGACGGGCGGTCGCGGACAGTATGGTCACGCGAAGATTTATCTCGATCCTCAACCAGCGGGGACCGGCTACGAATTCGTCAACGAGATTGTCGGCGGTTCGGTGCCGAAAGAGTTTATCAAGCCAATCGATCAGGGCATTCAGGAAGCGCTGGAGGGCGGTGTGCTCGCCGGCTATCCCATGGTCGATGTGAAGGCGACGCTGTTCGACGGCAGTTATCACGATGTCGATTCGAACGAAATGGCGTTCAAGATTGCTGGTTCCATGGCGTTCAAGGAAGCGGCACGCAAGGCTTCTCCCGTGCTGCTGGAGCCGGTGATGGCGGTCGAAGTGGTGACGCCGGAGGATTATGCCGGCGTGATCATGGGCGACCTGAGTTCGCGCCGTGGACGCATCGAGGGCATGGAGCATCGCGCGGGATCGCAGGTGATCAAGGCCATCGTTCCGCTGGCGGAGATGTTTGGTTACGCGACCCACATGCGTTCGTCGACCCAGGGCCGTGCGGAATATTCAATGCACTTCGCGCGCTATGAGGAGGCTCCGCGTTCCGTCGCGGAGGAAATCATCGCGAAGGTGCAGGGCACGGCGAAATAGGGTTTGTATCAGGGCGCGGCTTCAGTCGCGCCGACAAGGCAATCATAGAGTTGGGGCTTTAGCCCCAGAGGAACGGAAATGGCGAAAGAGAAATTTGAACGGACAAAGCCGCACTGCAACGTAGGGACGATTGGACACATCGATCATGGCAAGACCACGTTGACGGCGGCGATCACCAAGGTGCTGCAGAAGCACAATCCGAAGATTGTGTTCCGGTCGTTTGATTCGATCGACAACGCGCCGGAAGAGAAGGCGCGTGGTATCACGATCGCGACCGCGCACGTGGAGTACGAGACGGCGAACCGGCACTACGCGCACGTGGATTGCCCGGGCCACGCCGACTACATCAAGAACATGATCACCGGCGCGGCGCAGATGGATGGCGCGATTCTGGTGGTCGCGGCGACCGATGGTCCGATGCCGCAGACGCGCGAACACGTGCTGCTGGCCCGCCAGGTCGGTGTGCCCTACATCGTGGTGGCGCTGAACAAGTGCGATGCGGTGGACGATCCCGAACTGCTGGATCTGGTTGAGCTGGAAGTGCGCGAGTTGCTGAAGAGCTACAAGTTTCCCGGCGACGACGTGCCGGTGATTCGGCTGTCGGCTCTGGGCGCGCTGAACGGTGAAGAGAAGTGGGAGAAGCAGGTTGACGCGCTGATGGAGGCGGTGGACAAGAGCGTGCCGCAGCCGGCGCGCGAACTGGACAAGCCGTTCCTGATGCCGATCGAAGATATCTTCTCGATCTCGGGCCGCGGCACGGTGGTGACGGGCCGTATCGAGCGCGGCAAGGTGAAGGTGGGCGAAGAAGTGGAAATCGTCGGCTTCCGCGAGACGCGCAAGACGGTCGTGACCGGCGTCGAGATGTTCAAGAAGCAACTCGACGAAGGCATGGCGGGCGACAACGCCGGACTGCTGCTGCGCGGCATTGGCAAAGAAGATGTGGAGCGCGGCATGGTGCTGGCCAAGCCCGGATCGATCACGCCGCACACCAAGTTCAAGGCGGAGGTGTACATCCTGACGAAGGAAGAAGGCGGGCGGCATACGCCGTTCTTCAAGGGATATCGTCCGCAGTTTTACTTGCGCACGACGGACGTGACCGGCGTGGCGGAGCTGCCGGCGGGCACCGAGATGGTAATGCCGGGAGATAACGTCAGCCTGGTGATCGAGTTGATCACGCCGGTGGCTATGGAGAAGGGCTTGCGCTTCGCCATTCGCGAAGGCGGCCACACCGTGGGCGCAGGCACGATCGCCGAGATTATTCAGTAAGGATTGTGTGGAAGATTGTGTGGAGCGGGCACTCTTGCCCGCTGGTTTTGTGGTGCTACAGGCAAGCGGGCAGGAGTGCCCGCTCCACACGAACAAAAACGAAAGCGGCTTGCGGCTTGCCGCCAGTTCTTTCCTGCCGGAGATGCCGGGAGGGGTTAGCGAGATGAAACAGTGATTGGAAAAGAAAGAATTCGCATCCGGTTGAAAGCTTACGACTATCGCATTCTGGATCAGTCGACGGGCGAGATCGTGGAGACGGCGCGGCGTACCGGCGCGCAGATTGCGGGACCGATTCCGCTGCCCACAATGAAGAACAAGTACACAGTGCTGCGTTCGCCGCACGTGGATAAGAAGTCGCGGGAACAGTTTGAGATCCGCACGCACAAGCGGCTGCTCGATATTCTCGAGCCGACGCAGCAGACGGTCGATGCGCTGATGAAGCTGGATCTGCCGGCTGGTGTGGACGTTGAGATTAAGGCGTTCGGCAAGGAACATAAGTAGACACACGGGCTTTACCCGCGGGACGGACGAATGCGTCCGTCCGTATATGAGCGCATAAGCTCACCAGCCAATAGCAGAACACGGCCATGCTGGACGGAGACGAAAGATTATGGCAACGAAGGTTACGGGAATTCTGGGCAAGAAGGTCGGGATGACGCAACTGTTTGACTCGAAGGGCGACGTTCGTCCGGTCACGGTGTTGCAGGCCGGCCCTTGCGTGGTTACGCAGCATAAGTCGGCTGCGAAAGATGGATACGAGGCGGCCCAGATTGGCCTGGTTGAGTTTGTGAAGGAGTCGCGGCTGAGCAAGCCCGCGAAGGGACATCTGGCGAAGAACAATCTGCCTCCAGTGAAGTTCATGCGCGAAGTGCCCCTCGAGGTCGAGCCCTCGGCGGGCGGCGACGGCGCGGTGAAGGTTGGCGATCGCGTGCTGGTAGAGATTTTCGATGGCGAAAAATTTGTGGACATTGTCGGCGTCAGCAAGGGTAAGGGTTTTCAGGGCGTGGTGAAGCGGCATCACTTTGGCGGTGGTCCCAAGTCGCACGGGTCGATGTTCCAGATCACCGGTTCGATCGGATCCTCGGCATTTCCGTCGCGCGTGTTCAAAGGCATGCGCATGTCGGGACACATGGGGAATCAGCAAGTGACGACGCGGAATCTGCGCGTCCTGGGCGTCGATAAGGACGAGAATTTGCTGGTGGTCGAAGGCAGCGTGCCGGGACCGCAGGGCGGATACATCGTGATTACGAAAGCGAAGAAGCCGCCACGAGAGCGGCGTGGATTCGCGGGCGCGGCGACGGTCGATCCGTTGAAGGCAGCGAAGAGGGCGGCGAAGAAAGCATAAGTCAAGGGATCAGTGGCCAGTGGCCAGTGGTCAGAAATGCAAAGATATGGCGACGATTGATATTCACAATTTGAGCGGCGAGAAGGTTGGCACATTCGATCTCGCCGATGAGATCTTCGGCGCAGTCAATGAAGATCTGCTCTGGGAAGCGGTGAAGCACTACCGCGCCGGGCAGCGCGCCGGAACGCACAAAACGAAAGCGCGCTGGGAAGTTTCGGGCTCCGGCAAGAAACTGTGGAAGCAGAAGGGAACGGGCCGGGCGCGAATTGGATCGATCCGGTCGCCTCTATGGCGGCATGGCGCGACGGTGCATGGTCCGGTGCCGCGGTCGTACGACTACACGTTCCCACGCAAGAAGTTGCTGGGCGCGCTGCGTTCGGCGCTGGCCTCGAAGTTTGCTGACGGGAAGTTAATCGTGGTCAACGCCTTCGATGTGAAGGAACCGAAGACCAAGGAGTTCCGCAAGGCGCTGGACTTGCTGAAAGTGGATTCGACGGTGCTGATCGTGGAGGCGCCGAAGCATGAGAACCGCAACCTAGAGCTGAGCGCGCGCAACATTGACGGGCTCGAACTAGTGCGGGGAAATGAAGTGCATCCCTACCACCTGCTGCGGCACGACTGCGTGATCTTCTCGCATCCGGCGATCGAGAAGCTGCAGCTTTCGTTGCAGAACTCGGTGTCGAAGAAGCAGCGCAAAGCGGGCGAGGATGAGGGCGCAAAAAAGCCGATCAAGGAACGGCGCCGCCGGCAGCGCAATGAAAAAGCGGCGGAGGTGGCCTGATGAAAAGTGCATACCAGATCATTCGCCGTCCGGTGATTACCGAGAAGGGACTGGCCATCAAGGAAAACCAGAACACGCTGGTGTTCCAGGTAGCTCCGAAGGCGACCAAGACGGAAATCAAGGAAGCGGTGCAGTCGATTTTCAAGGTGAAAGTGCATTCAGTGCGTACGGCTACGTATCCGGGAAAAGAGCGGCGGCGCGGAAAATTCGCGGGCTACCGTCCGGATTGGAAGAAGGCGTACGTGCGGTTGCGCAGCGGCGAGAAGATGCCGGAGTACGCGCAGAATTTGTAGGAAAGCAGCTATCAGCTTTCAGCCGTCAGCTATCAGCAAAAGCGACGAAGCTGAAACGAGAGAGCTGACAGCTAAGAGCTGAGAGCTTTTTATGCCAATTAAGACATACCGACCGACGACGCAGACGCTGCGCTATCGCACGACGCTCGTCAATGACGACATCACGACGAAACATCCGCACAAGCCGCTGGTTGAACCCAAGCAGCGCACGGGCGGACGGCGCAACTCGGGCGACATCACCATGCGGTTCATTGGTGGCGGCCACAAGCGCAAGCTGCGCATCATTGACTTCAAGCGCGACAAGACCGGCATTCCGGCCGTAGTACAGACGATCGAGTACGATCCCAACCGCTCCTCGCGCATCGCGCTGTTGGCGTATGCCGATGGAGAGAAGCGTTACATCATTCAGCCGGAAGGGCTAAAGGTGGGGCAGAAGGTGGTCAGCGGTCCAGAGGCTGACATTCTGGTAGGCAATGCGCTGCCACTGCGAAATATTCCGCCAGGCACGCAGATCCACAACCTGGAACTGAAGCCGGGCAAGGGCGGACAGATGGTGCGTTCGGCGGGCGGATCGGCGCAGCTGGTCGCGAAGGAAGAAGAGTATGCGCTGGTGAAGCTGCCTTCGGGTGAGACCCGCAAGATCTCGCAGGACTGCATGGCGACGATCGGACAGGTCGGCAACATCGATCACGAGAACGTCACCATCGGCAAGGCAGGGCGGTCGCGGTGGTTGGGCAAGCGTCCGCACAATCGCGGCGTGTCGATGAATCCGGTGGACCATCCGCATGGTGGTGGCGAAGGCAAGACTTCCGGCGGACGGCATCCGGTGACTCCGTGGGGCCAGCCGACGCGCGGCTACAAGACGCGGAACAACAAGCGCACGGATAAGTTCATTGTGAGCCGGCGGAGCAAGTAGGTTCGAGGACAGGTAGGGATTCCTCGGCTTCGCTCGGAATGACAGGATTCAAAGAAGAGCAGTTGCTGAGAGCTGGCGACTGAGAACTGGGAACTGAATTTTATGGCGCGTTCAACGAAAAAAGGCGCATTCGTCGATGGCTACCTGCTGACGCGGGTGGAGCAGATGAATTCGCGCAACGAGAAGAAAGTGCTGCGCACGTGGTCACGGCGTTCGACCGTGGTTCCCGAGATGGTGGGACACACAATCGCGGTGCACAACGGGAAGAAATTTATTCCGGTGTACGTCACCGAAAACATGGTGGGACACAAGCTGGGCGAGTTCAGCTTCACGCGCGCTTTCAAGGGACACTCGATGAAGGCGGCGACGGAAGTGGCGGCGAAGCCGGCAGGCATCCCGGGCGGTCCGGGAGCGATTGCCCCGTCAGCACCATCGGGCGGATCCGCGCCGGCGCCGAAGGCATAAAGACTCGCCGCGAATTGTGAGTCACGAGCAAAGCAAGAACTGAGATTACGACTATGGAATTTCGAGCGGAAATGCGTTACCTGCGCGTCTCGCCACAGAAGGCGCGGCTGGTGCTGGATCTCATCAAGGGACGGCGCGTGGAAGAAGCGCGCAACACCCTGATGTTCACGAAGAAGCGCGTGGCGTCGCACGTCGGCAAATTGCTGCAGTCGGCGCTCGACAATGCGAACTTTCTCGCTACTGAGAAGGGGCTGGATGTCGAGATCGACAACCTGTACGTAAAGCGGGCGGTGGCGAACGACGGGCCGCGCATGAAGCGGATTCGTCCGGCGCCGCAGGGGCGCGCCTACCGCTATCAGCGGCGCATTGCGCATATCGAATTAGTGCTGGCCGAGCGTGGGAAGAATGGCGAACTGGCCACGGTTGTGGGCGAAGAAGCTGCGGCTCCGGCGAAAGCGCGGCGGCGGGCTCCGGCGGTGAAGGCTTCCGGGAAGAAGAAATCGGCCGCGAAATAGGTTTAAGTGTGCGGGCGAGAGCGCCCGCGCCACATGGTTTGAGTTAGGAGAAGCAATGGGACAAAAAGTCCATCCTTATGGGTTTCGGCTTGGCTTTACGAAGCCGTGGAAGTCGCGCTGGTTTGCGGAGCGGGACTACGACAAACAGTTGCACGAGGACGTGAAGCTGAAGAACGAACTGAAAGACAAGCTCAAGTCTGCGGGCGTCAGCGCGATTGAGATCGAGCGTCCGGGCAACAAGCTGCGCATCATTATCAAGACGGCGCGGCCGGGAATCATCATCGGGCGCAAGGGCGCGGAAATCGACAAGCTGAAGGGCGAGTTGCAGAAGCGCACCGGAGGCAAGGATATTTTTGTCGATATCCAGGAAGTGCATAAGCCTGAGCTCGACGCACAGCTGGTCTCGGAGTCAATCGCGCTGCAACTGGAAAAGCGCGTTGGCTTCCGCCGGGCGATGCGCAAGGCCGTGGATTCGGCTCTGCGCTTCGGATGCAAGGGAATCAAGGTGCGCGTGAGCGGACGGCTGAATGGAAACGAAATCGCGCGCTCGGAGTGGTATCTGCAGGGGCGGCTGCCGCTGCACACTCTGCGCGCGGATATCGACTACGGTTTCACCGAAGCACGCACGACGTACGGTGTGATTGGCGTGAAATGCTGGGTGTACAAGGGCGAGATCCTGCAGCAGAAGAAGCGCGAAGCGCAGCCGGCTGCGGGCGGATTCTAAGGAAGTGAGCTAGGCGCGCGATTATTGCGTTGCAAAAGGCGCGACGCTTCGTGCGGCTCACTCAGATCCTTCGCGAGGTAAAAGAAGCCTCGCTCAGGATGACAAGAGAGAATTGATCTTATGTTGATGCCAAAGAAAGTGAAGTATCGGAAGCAGCAGCGCGGGCGCATGACCGGCAAGGCGTGGCGCGGATCGACGCTGTCGTTCGGCGATTACGGGCTGAAGGTGCTTGAGCCTGGCTGGATCACCGACCGTCAGATTGAAGCGAGCCGCGTAGCCATGACGCGCTTCGTAAAGCGCGGCGGCAAAATCTGGATTCGCGTGTTCCCCGACAAGCCGGTGACGAAGAAGCCCGCTGAAACGCGTATGGGCAAGGGCAAGGGAGCGCCGGATCACTGGGTCGCGGTCGTGAAACCGGGAAAGATCCTGTTCGAGATGGAAGGCGTATCGCACCAGGATGCCAGCGAGGCAATGCGGCTGGCATCGCACAAACTGGCGCTGCGCACAACGCTGGTAAAGCGCGAAGGCGCGAGACATTAGAATCAGCTATCAGCCGTCAGCTTTGAGCAAAAGCGGCGGCACTGAGAGCTGACCGCTGAGAGCTGAGAGCTTAATTATGAAGGTAGACAAAATCAGAAACTTGACGGAAGAGGAACTGGGCAACCAGGAGCGTGAGTTGGCCGACCAGTTGTTTAAGCTGAAATTCCAGCTGAACATGGGGCAGACCGAGAGCCTGAAAAAGCTCCGCGGGATGCGTAAGGATATTGCGCGCGTGAAGACGATCCTGGCAGAGCGCAAGCGGTCAAGCGCAACGGAGAAACGATAATGGCGGAAACAACAGCAAAGGCACAGGGCCGCCGCAAGGAAGTGGTGGGAGAAGTCCTCGCGAACCGCATGCAGAAGACGATTGTGGTGCAGGTGACGCGGAAGAAGTCGCATCCCTTCTATGGGCGAGTGGTGGCGCGGAACAAGAAGTTCTACGCTCACGATGAGAAGAACGAGGCGCACGTGGGCGATGTGGTGCGCATCGAGGAGACGCGTCCGCTCTCGAAATTGAAGCGGTGGAAGCTGAAAGACATTGTGCGTAAGGCGCCGTTGGTGCCGGAAGCGGCGACTGAAGTTGCAAGCTAAGAGCAGATTCCTGGCGGTCCTGCCGCTCGGAATGACGAAGGATTATCAGGGAGATTCGCCATGGCTGTGATGATGAGAACGATGCTGGAGGTGGCCGACAATTCCGGCGCACGCAAGCTGCAGATGATTCTGCCGCTGGGCGGCTCGACCGGACTGAATGCCGGGCTGGGCGACGTGATCACGGCGGCCGTGAAGGAGTCGGCGCCCGAGGGCCAGGTGCAGAAGGGCAAAGTGGTGAAGGCAGTGATCGTTCGCACGCGCAAGGAGCATCGCCGGCGTGATGGAACGTATATTCGCTTCGACCAGAATGCGGCAGTGCTGATCAACGAGGCCGGGGAGCCGGTTGGCACGCGCGTGTTTGGTCCGGTCGCGCGCGAACTGCGCGAGAAGAAATTTTTGAAGATCGTGTCCCTGGCACCGGAAGTGATCTAGCACGTTTCGAGGTTTCAGAGTTTCAAGGTTTCAAGGTGCCTTGAGAGTCGGTAGCCGTACGATCGTGAAACGTTGAAACTTTGACATCTTGAAACGGGATTTATGAGAACTGTAAGCACTGAAAACAAACGAGTGGATCTGCGACGGAACGACACCGTGAAGGTGATCACCGGGCGCGACAAGGGCAAGGAAGGGCGCGTGCTGCGCGTGTTTCCGAACGACGCGAAGATTCTGGTGGAGCACGTGATGATGGTGAAAAAACACGTGCGCCCCAATCCGCAGCGCAACATCAAGGGCGGCATCGCCGAGCAGGAAAGCCGGATTGCGATCTCGAACGTGCAACTGGTTTGTCCGACGTGCGGGCCGGTTCGCATCGGTCACGAAGTGCGAGGCGACCGGAAGGTACGCGTTTGCAAGAAGTGCGGGACGACATTAGATAAATGATTGAGTCATTGAGCGATTGAGTGATTGAGTGATTGAAAAACGATTAGGTCTTTCAATCACACAATCACCCGATCCCACAATCACTCAATTCTCACGAACCGGTAACCAATCCGAAACCGTGAGAGGAAGTTGAACAGACATGGCAAAAGAAAAAAAGGGACAGAAGGAATCGGCGCAGGAGCAGAAGGCGCCGGAGCAGGCGCGGCACAGCGCGAAAGAGCGTCCGCGGCTGCGCTCGAGGTTTGAGAAGGAAGTTGCCCCCGCGCTGCTGAAAGAACTCGAACTGAAAAACGTGATGGCCGTGCCGCGGCTGCACAAGATCGTCGTCAACATGGGCGTGGGCGAAGCGACGCAGAACGCGAAAGTGCTCGATCCGGCCGTGAATGAACTCGGCCAGATCACCGGGCAGAAACCTGTGGTTACGCGGGCGAAGAAGTCGATTGCCGCGTTCAAGGTCCGCCAGGGTCAGTCGATCGGCGCGATGGTCACGCTGCGGGGCGATCGCATGTACGAGTTCTTCGACCGCCTGGTGAATATCGTTCTGCCGCGCGTGCGCGACTTCAAGGGAGTATCGAGCAAGTCGTTTGACGGTCGCGGCAATTACACGATCGGGTTGCACGATCAGTTGATCTTCCCGGAGATTTCTTACGAGAAGGTCGACAAGCTGAAGGGAATGAACGTCACGATTGTGACGACGGCGGCCAACGACAATCAGGCGCGGTCGCTGTTGAAGCACATGGGAATGCCGTTCAGGGCATAGGTTGCAAGGTTTCAGAGTTTCCAGGTTTCAAGAAGGATTTGAATGGCGACTACAGCAAAGCGAGTTAAAGACGGAGTTGGGCTGCACCAACGCCCGGAAGACGCGAAGAGGCCGGACAAACCGTGCCCTGTCTGTCGAGGTAAAGGTGTCATAGACGGCAAGGCATGCGTTTGCAAGAAGGGCAGAATCTTCACTACACGAAGGCATCACCGCTGCAAGTTTTGCGGGCGTCCGCGCGCGTTCCTACGCAAGTTCGGCATTTGCCGCTTGTGCTTCCGGCAGCTCGCGCTGCGCGGGGAGATTCCAGGGGTTTCGAAGTCGTCGTGGTAACGAAGTAGCCGCGACGAAGAGCGCGGCAAACGCGCGATTCCGCAATCTGGCAAAAGGCGCGAGATTGTTCGCGCGCCGCGCCTGGGTCCTTCGGCGGCAGAAGCAGCCGCCTCAGGACGACAACGATCGAGACGATGTAGACAAGCCGCTGCAGGTTCTCCGCTGGACGCGGAGCGAACGGGTGGCTGGAGGAGAAGCAAACGATGAGGTTGACCGATCCGGTCGCAGATATGCTGACGCGAGTGCGGAATGCACTCCAGGCCCGGCACCAGAAGGTGGACGTCCCCGCTTCGCGGCTGAAGCTGGAGATTGCCCGCATTTTGAAAGAGGAGGGTTACATCTCCAATTTCAAGCCGACGGAAGAAGAAGGCCACAAAGTTATCCGGATCTACCTGAAATATGGCGCCAATAATGAGGCGGCGATTTCGAAGGTGGAGCGTGTGTCGCGCCCGGGATGCCGCGTGTACGTGCGCCGCAGCGAGATTCCACGCGTGCTGGGCGGGATGGGGATTAACATCCTTACCACGCCACGGGGCGTAATGACCGGCCGTCAGGCGCGCAAAGAAGGCGTGGGCGGCGAGTTGCTGTGCGAGATTTACTAGAGAAGCAGCTATCAGCTATCAGCTGTCAGCTTTCAGTAAAAGCGACGGCGATTAAGCTGAGAGCTGACGGCTGAAAGCTGAGAGCTTATGTCACGAATTGGAAAAAAGCCGATCGAGATTCCCAAGGGGGTCACGGTCAAGATTGAAGGAAACACGGTCCTGGTGCAAGGGCCGAAGGGCAAGCTCGATACTCCGCTGCCGACCGGGATCACGGTTGAGCAGAAAGACGGACACATCGTCGCGATCCGCGAGAACGATTCGCAATCGGCGGTGCACGGGCTGGCGCGAGCGTTGGTGAACAATGCCGTTGAGGGCGTGACCAAAGGCTGGACGCGGGAACTGGAGATCGTCGGAATTGGCTACCGCGCCGAGATGAAGGGTAAGGTTACCGTGGTCTTCAACTTGGGCTATTCGCACCCGATTGAGTACCCGCTGCCCACGGGAGTCGATGCGGCCGTCGATCCCAAGCAGACGCGGATCACGCTGACCGGCATTGATCGGCAGAAGGTTGGGCAGGTCGCGGCCGAAATGCGCGCGCTGCGTCCGCCGGATCCCTACAAGAATAAGGGCGTGCGCTATGTCGGCGAGCGTCTGAAGAAGAAAGTTGGAAAGACCGGAGCGAAATAATCGCGTTTCGCGGGCGTCTGAGCCCGCGGCGATCATCCTGAGCGAAGCGAAGGAACTCCAAAGGGAAATACGATGCTTACGAAGATCACGAAAAACGAAAAGCGTGGACACGTCCACGAGCGCATCCGTAAGAAGATGCAGGGGACGGCGGAACGTCCGCGGTTGAATGTGTACCGTTCGCTGAATCACATCTACGTGCAGGTGATTGATGATCTGCACGGCAAGACGCTGGTTTCGGCCAGCACCGCCGAAGGCAAGAAGGAAGAACGGCGCACCGGCGGCAACGTGGCTTCGGCGAAGGCTGTCGGCAAGGCCATTGCCGAGCGCGCCAAGGCCAAGGGCGTCACCAAGGTGGTGTTCGATCGCGGCGGATATATTTATCACGGGCGCGTGAAGGCTTTGGCCGACGCGGCTCGCGAAGCGGGATTGCAATTCTAACGGCAATGAGCCATGAGCAATGAGCAAGGTGAATTTGCTCAGCGCTCACGGCTCATCGCTAGAATTTGAGAAATTATGCCAACAGTGATCAAGAAACTCGATGCAGGGGCGTACCAGCTGAAAGACCAGGTGGTGGCCATCAACCGCGTGACCAAGGTGGTCAAAGGCGGGAAAAATCTGTCGTTCGCTGCGCTGGTCGTTGTCGGCGACCCGTCGGCCGGAGTGGTCGGCTACGGATCGGGCAAGGCGAAGGAAGTACCGCAAGCCATCCGCAAAGGGATTGAGTCGGCCAAGAAGAATCTGGTGAAGGTCAATTTGACGCAGACCAGCATTGCGCATCTTGTGCTGGGACGCTATGGCTCCGGGAAAGTCTTGCTGAAACCGGCTCCAGAAGGCACGGGCGTGATTGCCGGCGGCGCGGTGCGCGCGGTCATGACTTCGGCGGGCGTGCAAAACGTCCTGACGAAATCGATTGGAACCACCAATCCGCACAACGTGATCAAAGCGACCTTCGACGCGCTGAAGCAGTTGAAGAACCGGGAGAGCGTAGCCGCTCTTCGGGGCAAGACCGCGCAAGAACTTTAAAGGCAAGTGGCCAGTGGTCAGTTGTCAGTGGCCGGCAAATTCTAAGCGAGAATTTTTGGACAACGGCCACTGATCACTGGCCCCTGAACACTGAGGTTTCGAAATGACGGCGAAGAAAACGAATTCGGGCAGCGGGAAGATTCACCTGAAGTGGGTGCGTTCCGCGATTTGCGCCCCGGTAAAACAGAAGTTGGTGGTTAAGGGTCTGGGATTTACCCGGCTGAACCAGGTGATTGAGCGTCCGGACACGCCGGCCATCCGCGGCATGGTGGCAAAGGTGCCGCATCTGGTGGAGGTTGTGGACTAAGAGCAAGTGAGCTATGAGCCATGAGCAAGGAGCGATGCGGGTTTGCTCACGGCTCACTGCTCATCGCTCCAAGCTGAGAGCTTACTTATGAATTTATCCAATATTCACGCACCGAAGAAGGCGACCACCAAGCGCAAGCGCGTGGGACGCGGTATGGGCTCCGGGATGGGCAAGACGTCCACCCGTGGACACAAGGGGCAACGTTCGCGCACCGGGTCGCGCATGATCCGCGGATTTGAAGGCGGCCAGATGCCGCTGCACCGCCGTATGCCAAAGCGCGGCTTCACCAACATCTTCCGCAAGGAATACAACATCGTGAGCCTGGAACGGCTGGTGGAGCTTGGCGAAACCACGATTAATCCCGACGTGCTGCGCAAGGCCGGCGTGATCAAGACCAAGCATCCGGTCAAGATTCTGGGCGACGGCGAGTTGAAGAGTGCGATCGCGGTGAGCGCGCACAAGTTCTCCAAGTCCGCTCAGGAGAAGATCATCAAGGCGGGCGGCAAGGTTGAGGTCTGCAGTAATGTTTGACAAGCTGGCGAACATCTTTCGAATTCCTGACCTGCGCAAGCGGATCATCTTCACGCTTGCGATGCTGTTTGTGTACCGGCTGGGTGGACATTTGCCGACACCCGGCATCGATACGGCTAAGCTGGAATCGTTCTTCACGCAGGGAAGCACGAGCGGTTCGCTGCTGGGATTTGTCGATTTGTTTTCTGGCGGGATGTTGCGCCGCATGACGATTTTTGCCCTGGGAATCATGCCGTACATCACGGCATCGATCATTCTGCAGTTGCTGACGGTGGTCTACGAACCGCTGGCCAAGCTGCAGAAAGAGGGCGAACTCGGGCGCAAGAAGATCACGCAGTGGACGCGCTATATCACGGTCATCCTTAGCGCGGTGCAGTCGTTCGGCATCGCAATCGGCCTGGAAAAAGGTGGCTTCGCGCTGAACGCCGGGTGGGGCTTCCGATTGATGACCATGCTGACCTTGACCACGGGCAGCGCGTTCATCATGTGGCTGGGCGAGCAGATCACCGACCGCGGCGTAGGCAACGGCATGTCGCTGCTCATCTTTGCCGGCATTGTGGTGGGTCTGCCGCGCGGCGTCGTCGATCTCATTGAGAAGGCGAAGAACGCGGCTTGGGGAGCGATTACCTTCCCGCTGATGGTCGGGCTGATCATCTTCATGATCGCCGTCGTGGCCTTCATCGTTTACGTGGAACGAAGCGAGCGGCGAATTCCGGTGCAGTACGCCAAGCGCGTGGTCGGCCGCAAGGTGATGGGCGGACAATCGACGCACCTGCCGTTGCGCGTGAATGCCGGCGGGGTTATGCCGGTGATCTTCGCGTCGTCGATTCTGACCTTGCCGCAGACCATTGGATACGGGCTGCGCAACAGCCGCTATTTCGGAGATTTGATTCGCTGGCTGGGATGGGGCGAGCCGCTTTACACCGTGCTGTATGCGGTCGGCATCATTTTCTTCGCCTACTTCTACGTTTCTATCGTCTTCAATCCCAGCGAAGTTGCCGATAACATGCGCAAATACGGCGGATTCATTCCAGGCATTCGGCCGGGCCGGCGCACAGCGGATTTCATCAATGAAGTGCTAACCCGTATCACGCTGGTTGGCGCCTTGTACTTGATCATTATTTCTTTCATTCCGGAATGGATGATTACCGGCATCCACCTCAACCACCTTTATGGTCCTTTCGGAAGGTTCTTTGAGGGCCTTCCGAACTGGGTGACGAATGGATTGGGTGTGAGCTTTTACTTCGGGGGCACGTCGCTGCTGATCGTCGTCGGCGTGGCGATGGATACGGTGACGCAGATCGAGGCGCAATTGATCATGCGCCATTATGATGGATTTACTCCGCGCAGCGGACGCATTCGCGGCCGCCGCTGGTAATTCGCGGCAGGATTTTGGATGTGGGGGTTGCTGCACCTCGGCATGGCTTTGGGGCGCCGGGGAAATGAGCTCGGGAGGCTTTGGCCAAGCCGATGGCGCAGGAAACCTCGCGTGCAGTAGGTCCCGTGGTGCTGCTCGGCCCACCGGGTGCCGGAAAAGGCACTCAGTCCAAGCGCATCATGGAGCATTACGGGATCCCTCAGGTTTCGACGGGAGACCTGCTGCGGGAGAACGTGGCCCGCGGTACGGAACTGGGGTGCGCTGCCAAAGCTGTAATGGCGCGCGGAGAGCTGGTTTCCGACGACCTGGTTTGCAACATGGTGCGCGAGCGGCTGCTGTTGCCCGACTGCCAGCGCGGCTATATTTTAGATGGTTTTCCCCGGACTGCGGCCCAGGCCGGGTGGCTCGATGCGTTGCTCGAGCATGAGCTCTTTGATAATTCGCGTCCGACGCGGGCCTGGCCAATTGTGATCCGGCTCAACGTCGACTATAATCAGTTATTGCTCCGGATTACTGGACGACGTTCTTGTCCCACCTGTGGGCGGATCTATAATGTCCACTTCCAGCCGCCCCGATTCGATGAAGTTTGCGATGAAGCGCACGGGACCAAGCTGGTAGCCCGCAATGACGACCGGTTGGAAGTAATTCAGCCACGACTCACGGCCTTTCAGGAGCAGACTCGTCCGGTAGCGGACTATTACCAGCGTACCGGGCGGCTGATCTCGGTGAACGGTGATCTGCCGGTGGATGAGGTGACGGCGCAGATTTTCCGGATACTGGAAGATCATCACGCGTAAGCAAGAAGACATGGCGATTGTCTGCAAGTCGGCGAGCGAGATCGAAAAGATGCGGCACAGCGGCCACATCGTGCGCCAGGTTTTAGATCACGTAAAGGCGCTGGTGGCTCCAGGAACCACGACAATGGATCTGGAACGCGCCGCCGAAAAGAAGATCAAGGAACTCGGAGCCAAGCCCGCGTTCAAGGGATACTACGATTATCCTTGTGTGCTGTGCACGTCGGTGAATGAAGAGATCGTGCACGGCATTCCTTCCGAGAAGCGTGTGCTGAAAGAAGGAAACATCGTTTCGATCGATTGTGGCGTGGTGCTCGATGGGTATTACGGAGATGCCGCGATTACCGTGCCAGTGGGAAATGGCCTGAAGCCGGAACTGAAGAAGCTGCTTGATGTGACCGAAGCTTCACTGTATCGGGGAATCGAGCAGGCGCGGATCGGCAATTCGATCGGCGATGTTGGAGCCGCGGTTCAGGAACACGTGGAAGCGGCCGGGTTCAGCGTGGTGCGCGAGTTTGTCGGACATGGCATCGGGACGCGGCTGCACGAAGAGCCGCAGGTTCCGAACTATGGCAATCGTGGGCACGGCGCCCGGTTGCGCGAAGGCATGGTCATCGCCATCGAGCCGATGGTGAATTCGGGCAAACCCGAGACGCGAGTGTTGGGCGACAAGTGGACGGCAGTCACCGCTGACGGCAGTTTCAGCGCACATTTCGAGCATTGCGTCGCGGTAACGAAAGATGGTCCGGTGATTTTGACGCAGTGAGCGATGAGTTATGAGCAATGAGCAAGACAGTTTTGCTCACAGCTCATTGCTCACAGCTAAAAGTTAAGGGGTGCATGAGCAAAGAAGACGCGATTGAAGTTGAGGCGTCTTGCGGGCGTGAGCGAAGCGGGAGCCCGCAGCTGAAATCCTGAGCGCAGCGAAGGATCTCCCGTTTGGAAAACGTAAGGAGTCGATGAGCAAAGAAGACGCGATTGAAGTGATGGCAGTGGTGCTGGAGCCGCTGCCCAACGCCATGTTCCGGGTCGAACTGGAAAACAAGCATCAGGTGCTGGCGCATGTTTCCGGGAAGATGCGTAAGAACTTTATCCGCATTTTACCCGGGGACAAGGTCGCGGTGGAGCTTTCGCCCTACGATCTGAATCGCGGAAGAATTGTGTATCGGTACAAATAGATTTTTGCTGAAGGCTGAGAGCTGACGGCTGAAGGCTGGGTTATGAAGGTACGAGCATCGGTAAAGAAAATTTGCGACAAATGCAAAATCATCCACCGCAAGGGCGTGGTGCGCGTGATCTGCGTGAACTCGAAACACAAACAGCGCCAGGGCTAAAACAGCTGTGAGCAATGAGCTTTGAGCAATGGGTAGGCTCGAAATTTAACGATTTTGCTCATCGCTCACGGCTCATAGCCGGCAGGCAAGCAGTACTCAGAGGAGTGAGAGACTCATGGCACGTATTGCAGGCGTGGACCTTCCCCGCCAGAAGCACATCAACATCGCGCTGACCTACATTTACGGGATCGGGCATCCCCGCGCCGGACGCATTCTCGACGAAGCGAAGGTCGAGCCGATGAAGAAGGTTCAGGATCTCAGCGAAGAAGAGGTCAACCGCATTCGTACGGTCATTGAGGCCGAAGGCCTGGTGGAAGGCGATCTGCGCAAGGAAGTTTCGATGAACATCAAGCGTCTCATCGAAATCGGCTCCTATCGCGGATTCCGTCATCGCCGCAACCTGCCGGTTCGCGGCCAGCGCACTCATACCAATGCCCGGACGCGCAAAGGTCCGCGCAAGGGAACGGTCGCCCAGAAGAAGAAGGCGACGGCGAAGACTTAAAGAGTAGTTCTCAGTGGCTAGTGGTCAGTGGCCGGTAAAACCACAGACTAGTCGCTGATCACTGGCCACTGACCACTGGACACTGACTTTATGGCGAAACCAGCAGCAGCGGGCGGCGCAGCAGCCGCACCGGACAAAAAAGGCAAGAAGAAAACCTTCAAGAAGAAGGAGCGCAAGCACGTGCCGCATGGGTTGGCGTATGTGCAGGCGTCCTTCAACAACACGATCGTGACTATTTCCGACATGAACGGCAACGTTCTGTCGTGGAAGAGTTCTGGGTCGCTCGGCTTCCGCGGATCGCGTAAGGGAACGCCCTTTGCCGCGCAGCAGGCCGCGTCGAACGCCGCAAATATGGCGCGCGATCACGGCGTCCGCAGCGTCGATGTGCGGGTGAGCGGTCCGGGATCGGGCCGCGAGTCGGCCGTGCGCGCTCTGGCTGCGGCGGGAATCGAAGTGCGTTCGATCCGGGATGTCACGCCGATTCCGCATAACGGCTGCCGGCCGCCGAAAAGACGCAGGGTGTAAGGTTTCAAGGCGGCAAAGTTTCAAGGTTTCAAAGTCGACCTTGAAACATTGAAACCTTCGAAACTTTGAAACATTGATATTCGTCCGGGACGAAGGGTGAAGCCAAACCTGTAAACCGGTCATCTAAAGGAGAAGAAACTTGGCACGTTATACCGATGCAGTCTGCCGTCTATGCCGCCGCGAGGGTATGAAGCTATTCCTCAAAGGCGCCAAGTGCTTCAGCGATAAATGTCCGATCGAGAAGCGCAACTTCGCCCCTGGACAACACGGGAAAGACCGCAAGGCTAAGATCGTGGGCTACGGTCTGCAATTGCGCGAGAAGCAAAAAGCCAAGCGCATTTACTTCACACAGGAAGGCCAATTCCGCAACTACTTCGAGAAGGCCGCGCGCTCCCAGGGCGTGACCGGCGAGAAGTTGCTGCAGCAACTGGAACGGCGTCTGGATAACGTCGTGTTCCGGCTGGGATTCGCCCAGTCGCGGCGCCAGGCGCGGCAGTTGGTGCGCCACGGGCATGTCGCCGTCGACAACCGTAAGGTGAACATTCCTTCGTACGAAGTCAGCGCGGGTGAGGAAGTTTCGATTCGCGAGAACAGCAAAAAGCTTACCGTGCTTGAACTGGCGAAGGAATTCGCAAGCCATGGCACCATGCCGAGCTGGCTGGAAGTCGATCGCGACAACTACAAGGGCAGGATTTTGAATCTGCCCAGGCGCGAAGATATTCAGCTGCCCGTGAATGAGCAGTTGATCGTTGAGTTGTACAGCAAGTAAGAGAATTGAGCGATTGAGCCATCGGGACATTGAGCGATTTGGAAATCACACAATCGCCCGATCCCCAATCGCATAATCTCTGGTCCCGTTCATTCGAGCCAGATCAGCCTTTGCTGACGTTGACCTGAGTTGGACCACTCAGCGAGTCAGGATTGAGCCAAATGGTCGAAGGAGAAACGCATGCTTTGGAAAGGTTTTCAAAAACCGAAACGTCTCGCAGTCGATCAGTCCACTCTCACTGACAAGTACGGCATCTTCTGGGCACAGCCGTTCGAGCGCGGATTTGGCACGACCGTGGGCAACGCCCTGCGTCGCGTGCTGCTGAGCTCGATTGAAGGCGCCGCCGTCACCGCGGTGAAGATGGAAGGAGTGCTGCACGAATTCCAGTCGATCCCCGGAGTGGTCGAAGACGCGACCGACATCATCCTCAACCTGAAGCAGATTCCGTTCAAGCTTGCGGGAGATGCTCCCAAGGCGATCTACTTGCGCGCCGATCAGCCCGGCGTTGTCACCAGCGGCATGATCGAAGCCGATGGCGACGTTGAGGTTCTCGACAAAGACGTTTACATCGCGACCGTCAGCGAGGGTGGCAAGCTCGACATGGAAATGCGCCTGAAGCGCGGCCGCGGATATGTTTCTGCCGACAAGAATTTCGACGAGGATCTCGGCATCGGATTCATTCCGATCGACTCCGTCCACTCGCCCGTGCGCAAGTGCAATTACACGGTGGAAGCGGCTCGTCTCGGACAGATTACCGACTACGACAAGCTGACTCTGGAAGTGTGGACCAACGGCTCTATCACGCCGGCTGATTCGATCGGCCTGGCCGCGAAGCTGCTGAAGGATCATATGAACATCTTCATCAACTTCGAAGAAGAGATCGAAACCGGCACGTCGGCGTCGGACGATCGCAAGCCCGAGATCCACAACGAGAATCTGAACCGGTCCGTCGAGGAACTCGAGCTCTCAGTGCGCAGCTACAACTGCCTGAAGAACGCGAATATCCAGACCATCGGCGAGCTCGTACAGAAAACTGAAGCCGAAATGCTGAAGACCAAAAATTTCGGACGCAAGTCGCTGAACGAGATCAAAGAGATTCTGTCGTCGATGGGATTGAGTCTCGGCATGAAGATCGACGAGCACGGCAACGCCGTGCCCGGACCGACGTCGAACGTACCGTTGCCCGCGTCGGCGTACGGACCGGACGACCAGCTGTAAAAGAATCAGTGGTCAGTGGCTAGTGGTCAGTGGTCAGAAAAACAGAAGTACGACCGCTTAGCCGCTGACCTATTCGCAGTGCCTGAATACTGGCCACTGACCACTGGCCACTGACCACTGAGGTTTCCCATGCGTCACAAAGTTGCAGGATTCAAACTCGGACGGAACACAGCGCACCGGCGTTCGCTGCTGCGTAATCTGGTCACCTCGGTGATCGTGGAAGAGCGCGTCGAGACGACGGTACCCAAGGCCAAGGCGGCGCGTCCGCTGGTCGAGAAGATGATCACGCTGGGCAAGCGCGGCGACCTGGCCGCCCGGCGCTTGGCCGCGTCTTACCTGATGACCGATGAGGCCGTGGTGAAGCTGTTTGACACTGTCGGCCCGCGCTTCGGCGATCGCAACGGCGGCTATACGCGCATCATCCGCACCGCGTGGAACAAGGGCGATGGCGCCGACAAGGCTTTCCTTGAACTGCTGGGCAGCGAGAAGGTCCTCGACGAAAAGCGCGAGAAGCGTGCGGAGGCCCGCGCCAAGAAAGCCGCCGAAGCCAAAAAGGCGATGGAAGAGGCTGAGGCGCAGGCTCGGGCCCAGGGCGAAGCTGCTCCGGCGGAAGGTGAAGACAAGAAGGAGTAGTTATTCGTGGTTTTAAGAGGCACGGCATCCAGCCGTGCCTTTCTTATTGGCCCGGCAATCTGTCTGGCGCGGGCACTCATGCCCGCGAAATCTGAACAGGAGAAAGAACTTGAGATGGGCAAGTACCGGGCGCTGATTCGAAGGACTCGGCTCCTGTGCTCCTGGCTAGATCTCGCGGGCAAGAGTGCCCGCGCCACAATCCCCACTGGTACATGTACGCTCGCGTTTCCCGCTGGTAATCTTGTCCCCCCGTGCTCATCTTCCTAGACTTTGAGGATGGCTGCTACCCGCACACAGATCGGCATCGCTGTTGGCGCTGGGATTCTGCTCGTGTTGGTGTTTGTGGGCTACCTGTGGTGGCTTAGCAACCAGGGGCCGGTGCTGGCGCGCTCCGAAGATCACGATCCGTTGACCGGCCTGCCGGTCAGCATTAGGATGAATCCGCTGCGCGATCGCTCGACCGAGAAGGCCGCGAACAAATTCCTGCGCGAGTTGCGCGACGGCCACTGCGACGACCTGCTGAACAAGTGGGAGCACGACTATCACAAGAAGTACGCAAAATATATCTGCAGCTCTGAAGCGCAGCATCCGCTGCTGTCGTGGGATCTAGTGGATTGGGAAGATGCGCCGCCGCTGATTATCCTGCACTATCGCGGAACACGCCAGGGAAGCGGCGGACAGCCGGATCAGGAACTCTTCACGGTAACGACCGAGCACCAGGGGAGCGAGTGGGTCGTCACCAAGTACGACGCGATGTACTAAACGCGCTGCTGGCCGTTCATCTAGCTCTTCCTCCTGTAGAGCCTTTGCCTTTTCCGTGTCTCAGTGCCTCCGTGGTAAAACTTTTCTATGCCCGATCCATCCGCCCAGCGTAACCCCTCCGCCGCGCACAATATCTACTCCTTCGGGATCACATCATTCTTCAACGACACGGCGACCGAGATGGCGTACTGGGTCCTGCCTGCGTTCCTGGTTTCTCTGGGCGCAGGCCCGGCGCGGTTGGGCGTGATCGAAGGCATCGCCGAGAGCGTGGCCTCCTTCGCCAAGCTCTTCTCCGGATATCTCAGCGACCGCCTCGATCGCCGCAAGCCGGTGGTGGTCGCTGGATACTTTGTCGCCAACGCAGTGAAGCCCCTGCTGGCCGTGGTGACCGCGTGGTGGCACATTCTGCTGATTCGATTTACCGACCGCCTTGCCAAGGGAGTGCGCGGCGCGCCGCGCGATGTGATGGTCGCCGAGTCGGTGGGGAAGGATAAGCTGGGCTCGGCGTACGGATTGATCCAATCGCTTGATTCGGCGGGCGCGATTGCGGGACCGCTGCTGGCGCTTGTGCTGCTCGCGCGATTCGGGATTCGCAGCGTGTTCTGGGCGGCGGCGCTTCCGGGCGCGCTGTGTGTGATGGTGGCTCTGTTCGGGATTCGCGAGACCAAACACTCTCTCGATAATGACCATCCCAAGCCAGAGAAGAAAGCGGCCGCGGTTCCGGCTTCGCCGAGCGATGGACTCCCGGCTGCGTTTTACGTGGTCCTGATCGCAGTAACTCTTTTCTCGCTGGGCAATTCCAGCGACATGTTTCTGGTGATGCGGGCGCAGAACGTGGGCATACCTGTTTCGCTCGCGCCGCTTCTGGGGCTTGTCTTCAATGTCACCTACACGCTGGGTTCGTGGCCGGCCGGATGGTTCAGCGATCATTTTTCCCGGCGCTGGATTGCCGCCACGGGCTATCTCATCTTTGCCGGAGTCTATTTCGTCTTCGGACGCGCGCCCTCGACGCTGGCGATCTGGGTCTCCATGGCTGTGTATGGCTTGTACTATGCGTTGACCCAGCCGGTGCTGAAAGCGTTAGTGGTGGAAACAGTGGCGCAGGAAATTCGCGGACGAGCGCTGGGGGTTTATTTTTTCCTGACCAGTGTGGCCACGCTGGCAGCCAGCCTGATTACGGGAATTCTGTGGAAGCATTATGGAGCAGGCGTTGCGTTCTATCTTTCTGCCGCGCTGGCCGCGGCATCGGCCCTGATGCTGGCGCTCGGTTCCACGCGTCCTTGAGATCAACTGGCCTTCGATGGATCGTGAGCGCCCACACGCAAGGCGGGGCTCAACGTCGCCACTGCCAGCGATGACGACGATCTCTACGTGCGGAATGAGCAGATCGGCTAGGCGGACGCCGGCGGCCGCGGCTTAGACCAGCGCCAATAAAGCAACAGCAGAAGTTGCGCGCCAACTCCTGCGCACGTGTCGAGAACCACGTCTTGCCAGCGCCCGGTTCGCGAAGGCAGAAAGCTCTGATGCCACTCGTCGAGGCTGGCCACCAGGGCGGTGCCCAGCAGGGCGATGCTCGCCCAGCGGAATGTCCACTTCGGATCGCCGATGGCCGGCAGCGTCTCTCTCCACGCACGAAACAGCAAGATACTTAGCAGGCCGTACCCGAATACGTGTCCGCCCTTGCGGATGAAGAAGTGCCACTGCTCGAATCTTGCCGGGCCCAGGCCGAAAAGAAAATGCAGCAGGGGATAAAGAATGCGCCCGGTATTGTGGGCGGAAGCGAACGACGTGGATTCAATGGCAATGACGATCAGCCACAGGATGGCGGCGATCCAGGCCTTGAGAACTTGGTGGCGATCAGAGCTCAAGCGAGTGTCAGATTATTCGATGGCATAGTTGGGCGCCTCGCGCGTGATCATAACGTCGTGCACATGGCTCTCGCGCAAACCGGCGCCGCTGATGCGGACGAAACGCGTTTTCTGCAGCAACTCGGCAATGGTCGCGCAGCCGCAATAGCCCATGCCCGATTTCAACCCGCCGACCATCTGATAAATGATCATCGACACCGATCCGCGGTAGGGAACCCGTCCTTCAATGCCTTCGGGAACGAGTTTCGCCAAGCGGTTTGATTCGCCATCGGAAGCGGAGACAGAGGCGGAGGAATCACCTTCCGTGCTCTGGAAATAACGTTCGCTCGATCCCTGCGCCATGGCGCCCAGCGATCCCATGCCGCGATACGACTTGAACGAGCGGCCTTGATACAGGATCAGCTCGCCGGGGCTCTCGTCGGTGCCGGCGAAGAGAGATCCGATCATGACCGAGCTTGCTCCCGCGGCCAGTGCCTTGGTCACATCGCCCGAGTACTTGATGCCGCCGTCGGCGATGATGGGCACGCCCGAGTCCTTGGTGGCGCGATACGCTTCGGCGATCGCGGTAATCTGCGGCACGCCCGCGCCGGTGACGACGCGCGTGGTACAGATCGATCCCGGTCCGATGCCGACCTTTATGCCGTCGGCTCCGGCGCGCGCCAGTTCGCAAGCTCCATCAAAGGTTGCAACGTTGCCGGCGAGCAACTGCACTTCGGGCAATTTCGATTTGACCAGTTTCACCGCTTCGAGCACTTTCGACGAATGTCCGTGAGCGCTGTCGATGGCGAGCACATCGACCTTCGCTTCCGCCAGTTCCTGCGCGCGCTCCAGAAAGTCTCCCGTGGCGCCGATCGCCGCTCCCACGCGCAAGCGGCCCTGAGAGTCCTTTGCGGCGTTGGGATACTTCAATTTTTTCTGGATGTCCTTAACCGTGATTAATCCCTTCAGGTTGTACTTATCGTCGACCACCAGCAATTTTTCGACGCGATGCTCGTGAAGAATTTTTTCCGCCTCTTCCAGCGTCGTTCCCACGGGAACCGTGATGAGATTTTTCTTGGTCATCACCTTGTCGATGGGAATGTCGAAGCGGGTTTCGAAGCGCAGATCGCGGTTGGTGAGGATGCCGACCAGCTTGCCGTGCTCGGTGATGGGCACGCCGGAAATCTTGTACTTGCGCATCACTTCGAGCGCATCGCTCACCTTATCGGTGGCATGCATGGTGACCGGATCGACGATCATGCCGCTTTCCGAGCGCTTCACCTTGTCGACTTCGTTGGCCTGCTGGTCGATGGTCAGGTTGCGATGAATGATGCCGAGCCCGCCCTGCTGCGCCAGCGCGATGGCCATGTGCGACTCGGTGACGGTGTCCATGGCGGCGCTCACGATTGGAATGTTCAAACTGATAGTGCGCGTGAGCTGCGTCTGCGTGCTGGCGGTCGCCGGAACCACGTCGGAGCGCGCGGGCAGAAGGAGCACGTCGTCAAAAGTGAGAGCCTCAGGAACGGGAAAATGAATCATAAATTTGTCGGAATTCCCCGGGAACGGGTCAAACTTTTATTGTAGAGAGCCGCAGGGGATTAGGGCAAATGCTGCCGGAGCGACATTTATTGCGTCTACCGAAAAAAGTCTTTGAACGAAACAGCCAAGAAGGTGACTTCGGCCGGATACGATGGTGCAACTCTGATCGATACGGCTTTGGTCTCTATCCCTTTCGCGGGCTGGGGCTGAAGTATGAAATTGCCTTTCAATCCACTAATCCGGAACTCAAGCTCTGCGCTTGAATCAGCTGAGATGATAGGATCAGCACCGAAATCGGGCAATTCCATTTTGAAAGTGCCGTCAGGAGCGACGGCAGCACTGGCAATCCGCCAAATCTGTGGCCCACCGCAACTGCAACAAAACATGTTCTTCTTTGCGTCGGGATCGTCTAGCCACATACAACTTCCGACTGCCGCATAGGAAACCGAAATCTTTGCGGAGTCTCCAACCTCGACCCCTGTTACTCGTCCGTAGAATGGGACGGTACCGAGAGGGTCGCAGGCGAATTGCAGCGTGACGTCTGACTTCTCAACCGGAGCATCGAAGTGTTTCATCTTACATCCGGGGGCCCACACCATTGCTGTGAATCGCTCCGTTGTCGGCGGAACTTCTACGAACGAACGGTCTGCGTGGAACGACACGCCATAGTACCGACGGGAATGACCCTGTTCCTCATCACGACGTAAATAGGTCATCGACGCTTTTTCCGTGAGGCCTTCGGGGAAGACGATTTTGATCTTCAGAGCTTGACCGTCCTGAGCCGACATTGCGGCGACCAGCAGCAAGGGAACCATTACTTGGCGGCATGCCAAGCATCATACTGCGAACCATCCCGTTGCAGGCGGTGTTCAGTTAACGAAACCAGAGACTATAGCACCCAAACCCAACTCGCCCATGCCCCTCCGCCCCGGTTTGTTTTTTACCCTCTCCCGGCGTATATTAAGAGACTGAGAACTGCTGTGTACCGGCTTTTGGCGAAGCACACCAGTGGGCGCAAGCCCACATTTTAGTTTGGAGCCCTTCGGGTGCCGCTGCCATCCGCCAGTAAGTCATTGGATTCATGGCGCTTGACGTTGAACGTGTGCGGGAAATTGCAGACCGGGTCGCCGCTTCGAGCGGACTCGAAGTAGTCGAAGTCGAGTTCCTCGGCGGAGGCAAGGCGCGCATGTTGCGGGTGTTTTTGGACAAGCCCGCGGCGGGGACGGACCCGCTGGCAGGGGTCACGCACGAAGACTGTGCGAACTTCAGCCGCGAATTTGGCACGATCCTTGACGTGGAAGATGTGATGCCGGGATCGTACACGCTGGAAGTCTCGTCTCCCGGGTTGGACCGGAAGTTGGTGAAGGCGGCGGATTTCACGCGCTTCACCGGAAGCCGCATGAAGGTGACGACGCGGCAGCCGGTGAATAACAATCGCCACTTCGAAGGGCGGCTGGAAAGCTTTCAGGATGGCCGCTTGACGTTGGATCTGAGCGTGGCCAGCCATAAGTCGCGCAAGAAGATGGGCGACGCGGCCGGGCAGACGATTGAGATTGAATTCGCCAACGTGGAAAAGGCGAATCTGGTGCCAGAGATCTAGGGATTTTGTAATTGCGTAATTTTGTAATTTGGTAATTTGAAAGCGAAGCAACGTGGTTTTCAATTGCGAAATTACAAAATTATCCGATTACCAAATTGGTTTTTATGCCTAGCGAGCTCTACAACACGATCGACGCACTGAGCCGGGAAAAGGGGATTGACCCGCAAATTGTGGTGAGCGCGGTGGAAGATGCCATCGTCATGGCGACGCGCAAGTACTACAAGTCGCAGGAAAATCTCCGCGCCAAGCTCGACAAAGACACGGGAAAGATCAGTGCCTTCGCGGTGAAGGCTGTCGTCGAGACGCCGGAGCAGGTGGAAGACCCGAACCTGCAGATCACGCTGGAAGATGCGCGCAAGGTCGATCCCAGCCTGGAAATCGGCGGTGAGCTGCTGATCCCCAAAGTGACCGAAGGAATCCTGGGTCGCATCGCGGCGCAACTGGCGAAGCAGGTCATCTTCCAGAAAGTGCGCGAGGCTGAGCGCGACACGGTCTACAACGAGTACATCGGGCGTGTGGGAGAAATCATCAATGCCACGGTGAAGCGCGTCGAAGGTCCGGAACGTCATTTTCGACATCGGCAAAGCGGAAGCTCGCATGCCCCGCAAGGAACAGTCGCGGCTGGAATCCTTCGCCATCGGTGAACGCGTGCGCGTGGTCATCGCCCGCGTGGAGAGAGCTTCGAAGGGGCCGGGAGTCGTAGCGTCGCGGGCCGCGCCGGAACTAGTGCAACATTTGTTCCAGACGGAAGTCCCTGAAATTTACGATGGCACGGTCGTGATTCGGGCGATCGCGCGCGAGGCGGGCGAACGCACCAAGATCGCCGTCATGTCGAAGGACAAGGACGTGGACGCCGTCGGCGCCTGCGTCGGCATGAAGGGCATGCGTGTGCAGTCGATCATCCGCGAACTGCGCGGGGAAAAGATCGACATCATCGAGTTCCACGAAGATGCGGTTACCTTCGCCGAGAAGGCTCTGCAGCCCGCCAAAGTCAGCCGCGTTACCGTGATTGACAGCGCGGAAAAACATCTGGAAGTGGTGGTGGACGACAGCCAGCTCTCGCTCGCCATCGGCAAGAAGGGCCAGAACGTCCGCCTCGCCGCGAAGTTGCTGGGCTGGAAGATCGACATCAAGAGCGAGGAAGAGAAGCGGCAGGAAGTCGAGCAGCAGATGGCGGCCATGGCTCCGCAGGCCACGACCCCGCTTGAGAACGTGCCTGGTCTCGGCGAAGGCCTGGTGGAGAAACTCAGCGCTGCGGGCGTGACCACGGTAGAAGCGCTGGCTGATATGACGCCGGAACAGCTCGAGGCCATTGAAGGCATCGGGCCCAAGACGGTGGAAAAAATCAGTCTCGCCGTGAATAATTATTTCGCCAGTTTAGACGCGGGAGCTGCAGAAGCAGCAGCCCCGGTTGCCGAAGAAACGGCTGCTGAGGGCGAGGTCGCTTCCTCAGAACCCGCACCGGAAGCGGCCGCGGAAGCCGCTGCCCAGGAAGATGCGCCCGTAGCCGAGACGCCGGCGGAAGCTGAAGCTGTCTCGGAAGAAAAACACGAGCACGAATCCGAAGAGGATTCGGCTCCGGAAACCACCGAATAATCATGGCACGCGCACACAGGTTCGAGGGTATGCGGGTGCAAATAGCTGACTCCGTGAGGTTGCGATGAAGACCTAGCAAACGCGGGGAAAAGAAAGGCCGGATGAGTAAGGTTCGAATCAACGATCTCGCCAGGGAGCTGGAAGTTAAAAGCAAAGCCATTCTCGACGCGCTACCGCTCGTCGGAGTGACGGAGAAGAAGACCCATTCCAGTTCGCTGGAGGAGCATGAAGCGGAAAAAGTGCGGGTCCACATCCGCGGCTCGGCTGAAGCACAAACGTCGTCTGCCCGCTCCGCCCGCCCCTTGCGCGGCGAAGAAGAAATCAAGACCAAGATCGATTTATCGCACATCTCGCGTCCTGGCGATGTGCTGAAGGCAATTACCCAAAAGAAGGAAGCAGCTGCGGCGCCGGTACGTCCTGCGCCCGCGCCCCCGGTCGTCGCCAGGCCAACGATTGCGCCTCCGGCCGCAAAGCCGGCTCAGCCAGTTGCCGCACAACCGCCGGCAGCGCCGTCGCCTGTTCCCCCGCCAGCACCACGGCCCCCGGTTGTATCCGTGCCGGTGGAAAAGCCCGTGGTTTCGGCATCTGCGCCGGCATCACCTGTGGCCGCGCCTCAGCCGCCGCGTCCCGCTACTCCGCCTGCGGCTCCGACAGTTGCGCCATCCGTTCCTGCAGTGCCTTCGGTTGCTGCCTCTTCGGCGCCTCCGGCTCCGCCCGCTGCGCCGCGTCCAGCAGCGCCTCCGGTGGCCGCAGGCCCGCCGCCTGCGCCGCGCATGATTGTTCCGCAGACCGGTCCTCGCCCCGTGTACAAGGCTCCGCCACCGCGTCCCGTTGCACCGACAGCACAAACTAGTGCGCCTGCAGGCACGATGCGTCCCGCTCCAGGACGTCCCGTTCCCGGTCAACCAATTTTCCAGCGTCCCCGGCCCCAAGGCGCGGGAGTGGGAGCCCCGCGTCCGCCGCTTCGTCCCGGCGAGCGTCGGCCCATGCATCCGACGCGCACCGGTGCTGCAGGACCGCGACCGATTGGAGTCGGTCCGGGCCTTCCGCCTCCGGGACCGTCTCGACCCGGTAGCCGTCCGGGTGCGCCCGCGCGCCGGCCCGGCCAGCGCTATGTTCCGCGTGGCGTCAAAGAAGGACCGATGAAGGGTTACGTTCCGCCACCTCGCATGGTGGTGTCAAACGAGCCCATGCCGATCACCCGCAACATCACCATCACGGAAGGCATCAGCGTCAAAGATCTGGCGGAGAAACTCGACATTCGCGCGAAGGATCTCATCTCGCGCCTGCTCGCTCGCGGCGTCTTTGCCACCATCAACCAGACGCTTGACGCCGAACTGGCCAGCGAAATGGCGCGCTTTTTCGGCGCCGACACGAACGTGATCACGTTTGAAGAGCAGGCTGCGAAGGACATCGACGCCGCGGCTGCCTCCGGTGAAGAAGCCGCTACCGAAGCGACACCGCGCCCGCCTGTGGTCACGATCATGGGCCACGTGGATCACGGCAAAACCACGCTGCTCGACTCGATTCGCCTTACCAACGTTGCCGAAGGGGAAGCGGGCGGGATCACGCAGCACATCGGCGCGTACAAAGTCCGCATTACCGACAAGGATTCTCCGGCGTTCGGCCGCGAGATCGTGTTCCTGGATACGCCGGGCCACGAAGCCTTCACGCGAATGCGTTCACGCGGAGCCAAAGCCACTGACATCGTCGTGCTCGTGGTCGCAGCCGATGACGGCGTGATGCCGCAGACGCTCGAAGCTATCGATCACGCGCATGCCGCGGAAGTCCCGATCATCGTTGCCGTCAACAAAATCGATAAGCCTGAAGCTATGCCCGACCGCGTCAAGAAGCAGTTGGCCGATCGCGGATTGGTCCCGGAAGAATGGGGCGGCAAGACGGTTTTCGTCGACGTGTCGGCAAAGAAGAAAACGAATCTGAACTTGCTGATGGAAATGATTTGCCTGGTCGCCGATCTGGCCGAGTTGAAAGCCACTCCCGAGCGCGCGGCGACGGGTGTTGTGCTTGAGGCCAAGCTCGATCGAGGGCGCGGTCCGGTGGCCACCGTGCTGGTGCAAAACGGCACGCTCAACGCCGGCGACAACTTTGTCGTGGGCAACGTCTTCGGCAAGGTGCGCGCCATGTTCGACGATCGCGGCGCAGCTCTCGAGTCCGCTCCGCCATCCACCCCAGTTGAAATTCTGGGATTGGAAGGCTTGCCCCAAGCCGGCGATCAATTCGTGGTCGTTGCCGATCGCGACAAGGCGCGTGGCATCTCTGAGTATCGTGAGCAGAAGGCTCGCGAAGCCACGCTGGCGAAGAGTTCGCGTGTCTCGCTCGAAGGGCTCGCGGAGCAGATCAAGACTGCCGGCACCAAGGAACTCAACATCATCCTGAAGGGCGACGTGCAGGGCTCGGTCGAAGTGCTCAGCGACCTGCTCTCGAAGCTCTCGAACGACAAAGTTCGGCTGAAAGTGTTGCGGTCGGGTGTGGGCGCCATTACCGAAACCGACGTGCTCCTGGCCTCGGCGTCGAACGCCATCATCATCGGCTTCAACGTGCGACCGGAGCGCAAGGCGCAGGAACTGGCCGAGCAGGAAGAAGTCGATATCCGCCTGCATTCGATCATTTACGAACTGCAGGACGAGATTAAGCGTGCCATGAGCGGCTTGCTCGAGCCCACGATTAAGGAAACCTACCAGGGCCGCGCCGAAGTGCTCGAAACCTTCCGCATCCCGAAGGTGGGAACGGTTGCCGGTTGCCGCGTGATCGATGGATTGATCAAGCGTGATTCGGAGGTTCGCCTGCTCCGCGACAATGTGGTGGTGATCAAAGGCAAGATTGGATCGCTGCGGCGCTTTAAAGACGACGCCAAAGAAGTCACCAATGGCATGGAGTGTGGCATCTCGATCGCGAATTACGGCGACATCAAGGTTGGCGACGTCGTTGAGGCCTTCGTCACGACGCGAATCGCGGCCGAAGTAATCGCGTAAGAATAGTGATCAGGGATCAGTGGTGAGTGGTCAGTAAAACCTCGGCGATACGATTTGTGGTTTCACTGATCACTGGCTGCTGACCAGTGCATGATCGCTTTCCTCACCCTCGAACTCCACATCGAAGCCGCGCAATCGATCAAGGACCGGCGGCAGGTCGTGCGCAGCTTGAAAGACCGGCTGCGTACCAGTTTCAACGTTTCCGTCGCCGAACTCGATGCCGCCGAACTGTGGAATCGCGCCACCATTGGCGTGGTCAGCATTTCACATTCCCGCGACTATCTCGATGGATTGATGAAAAAAGTGGAAAGCGCAGCCACCCGCATCGCCAACAATCACGGCGCGGAGATCGCCGACTCGTTCGTCGAATATTTCTGAGCACGCCGGCGCGCGAGAAGTTTTCTGTTGAACCTTGGAACCTTGAAACCTTGAAACCTTGAAACCTTGAAACCTTGAAACCTTGAAACCTTGAAACCTTTCTGCCCCTGCGCAGAAACGCAACAATTCCTAACATATTGTTACCTCCGTACTTACCCGGTCTCCGGCGAACCGGAGGACAATAGCGCAGCCGTGGTGCAGGTTGGCGCAACACGAGCGCGCGATTTTCTGATATTCTCTTGCGTTTTACTTAAGGTGAAGTTTCGTGGAAAAACGCGCTCTCAAACATCATCGTGGACGGGTCGGCGAGGCTCTGCGCGAGGAGATTGAAACGCTTGTGGAAGGCGAGTTGGCTGACCCGCGCATTGGTCTGGTGAGCGTCACGGCGGTCCACGTGGCCGACGATGGCCGCTCAGCGGAGGTCTGGATCAATGTTGAAGGCGACGACTCGGATGCGGATCAAAGCCTGGAAGGGTTGGAAGCCGCGCGCGAATATATCCGCCACGAACTGGTGGAGCGTTTGCGCATCCGGCGCGCCCCGGAATTGTATTTCCGGCTCGATCGCGCCGAGCAAGACAAAACGCGGGTGGAAGAGCTGTTAGCGCGATCGAAAAAGCGGAACAAGCCTCATAGGGAGACCAGTGGAGAGAAGGCCTAACAACGTGCTGGAAGATGTGCTCCAGGAGATCGGACAACACGAGCGCTTCGTGTTGACTTCGCACGCCCGTCCCGATGGAGACGCCGTCGGGTCCGCGCTTGCCTGCTGCCAGCTTCTGCGCGCCATGGGCAAGCAGGCCGATGTCGTATTGCATGACGGAGTGCCTCGCATCTATCGCTCGCTGCCGTTTGCCGATCAAGTCGTGCAGTCGAATCGCGTGCTCGGCCCCTACGAAGCCGCAATCATTCTGGAATGTGACAGCATTCACCGCACGCGGCTCGAAGGATTGGAAGACCGGTTCCTGATCAGCATCGACCACCACGTCAGCGGACGGCCATTTGCCCACGTCAACTGGATCGATCCGCACGCCGTGGCTACGGCGGAAATGGTGTTCCGCCTGGCTAGGGAAGCGCACGTGAAGTTTTCTCCTGAGATCGCAACTTGCCTTTACACCGCGCTCATGACCGATACCGGCTCATTCATGTTTCAGGGGACAAACGATCAAACCTTTGCTCTGGCTCGAGAACTGGTGCTGGCTGGAGCCGATCCCGCACATTGTGCGCGCGGAATTTATTTCGCCCACTCCGAGGCGAAAATGCGTCTTCTGGGCGAGGCCCTGCGCAATCTTCATCTCGAAGGCCATATCGGATACTTCTGGGTGACCCAGAAACAGATGGAACGCTGCGGCGCCATTGAAGAGGATTGCGAAGGCCTGGTGAACTACGCTCTATCGATCGGCGGAGTGGAGGTGGCAGCATTCTTCCGCGAACTTCCGGATGGACGATATCGCGTCAGTCTGCGCAGCAAAGGCAAGATTGACGTGGCGCGGGTCGCCGAAACTTTCGGTGGCGGCGGACACGAATGCGCCAGCGGATGTTCGATCGACGGCCCGCTTGCCGATTCCGTCCGCGAGGTCATTCTCCAGCTTCGCCGCGGACCTTCCGTACAATGATTCTCGTAGCGCCGCCGTCCCGGCGGCTGTCCAGCGGGGCGTCTCGCCCGCCGCCGAGGGTGAAATGCTCTCAGGGCAGCCCACAGGACGCCAGCGCTACAATCTCCTGTTCCCAATGACTGCTCGCACCCGCACCGATTTCCTGCTGCTCGCCGGCTTCTGCGCATTTCTGTTTTTCTACGGCCTGGGAGCGTTCGGCCTGATCGGCGCCGATGAACCCCGCTACGCGCAGGTGGCGCGTGAAATGCTTGATCGCCGCGACTGGATCACTCCCACGCTCGGCGGCCATCCGTGGCTCGAAAAACCGCCGCTGTATTACTGGCAGGCCATGTTCACCTACAGCATCCTCGGGGTCAGCGACATTGCCGCGCGGATCCCGTCCGCCTTGGACGCTACGCTGCTCGTGATCGCTGTCTATTTCTTCTTTCGAAAATTTCGCCGCGGGGTAGAAGTCGACGCTGCGCTCATCACCGCATCTTGCGCGGGAATCATCGGGTATGCCCGCGCAGCTTCCATGGACATGCCGCTGGCGGCTGCGTTCACGATGGCGATGCTTGCCTGGTGGGCGTGGCGCGAAAGCGGTAAGCAAGTCTATCTGGGCGCGTTTTATGCCTGCCTCGGCCTGGGCATGCTGGCGAAAGGGCCCGTGGCACCGTTCCTCGCGGTGGTCATTCTCTTGATCTTTGCGGCAGCCACGGGCGCATGGCGCGTGGTCCTGCGAACGCTCTGGGTGCCGGGCATCTTTTTGTTCTGTGTGATTGCACTGCCTTGGTACATCGCGGTCCAGATGCAAAATCCGCAATTCTTTCGCGAGTTTATTCTCGAGCACAACCTGGCTCGTTTCTCTACCGGCCTTTACCATCATCCCGAGCCATTCTGGTATTACCTTCCGGTCACCGCGCTTGCGCTTGTGCCTTGGATCGTTTTCGTCGCTGCGGCGGGCGTGGAATCGGTGCGGACGTGGTGGGCAGAGCGCAAATCGATTCGAACTGAGCCGGGTCTGGAATTAGAGTTCGGCATCTTTGCGTGTTGCTGGCTGATCGTTCCGCTTCTGTTCTTTTCGATTTCGCAATCGAAGTTGCCCGGCTATATCCTTCCCGCAATCCCCGCGGGTGCCGTGCTGCTGGCGGATTATCTCCTGCGGCATTTCGAGTATCAGCAGTCGGCATCGAGATGGCTGGCCGTGTTGCACGCACTGGTTGCGTCCGCCCCAATCGTGCCGGCCCTGCTCGTCGGATATATCGCGATGAAGCACAAACTCCCCGGCGGACGTCCTTTGTTGTTCGCGCTGGCCGTTGCGTTCGTAGTCTGCATCGGCATTGCGCTGACGCTAGTCAGCCGCTTGCGCCTGCGCATGTTGCGCTTTGTCACGCTGATTCCGGTGGTGCTGGCGGTCGCAGCCGTGCTCAAGATGGGAACCAGCGGTGATCGACGAGAAGCTTTCGGCGCGTCCGCTGGCAATTGAATTGGCGGGCGTCGAGACGCATAAGCTGCCGCTTGCCGTCTGTGGAGTTCCGCGGGAACTGGAATACGGGTTGGCGTTCTATCGAAACCAGGTCATCGCGCGCTATGAGTCAGGAGACGTTCCTTCGACTGAGCACTTGCTCGTGGCTCCTACCGCGTGGATGGACAACGTCGCAAAGCTGACTACGGGCCGGCGTGTGACGTTCCTCGGTCACTACGCGGCCGCAGGGCTTGGATTATTATTGGGTCTCGTCGGTTAGTAGCCAGCATTGAACTTTTTGTCATCCTGAGGCCCGCGTGTTTGGCGGGCTGAAGGACCTCTGGAATCTGGTCGCTCGACGCCCCGGATTACATACGTCTTGCGCGATGCTTAGGACGACAAAGAAAACTAAAGGCGCAGCTTTGGCGCTGCGCCTTGCATGAAACTTTGTGACTGCGTTCTACTCTTGCGAATACGCCAGCGCCTCCAACTCCGGTTTCGGAGGAGTGCCCGCCAGCGTCGTATTACCGTACTCGAATCCCCTGTCGAACGCCTTCAGATTCAGCTCGCGAAATGCCGGCGGGACTGAATCCGCCACGGACTTGCGCACGGCATCGGCCGTGAGAAGTTTCGTCACCGCGGTAAAGAATCCTACCATCACCGAGTTCAACACCATGCGCTTCCCCAGTTCTTCCGCGATGCGCGTGGCCGGAATGCTGTAGACCTTGGGATCGCCCTTCAGATCCGAAACGCGTACCAGATCCTCTTCCACGATCAGCAGGCCTTGCGGCTTGAGTTCGGGAGCGAAGCGGTTGTACGCCTCTTGCGACATGATGACCATGATGTCGGGCCGGGTCACGTACGGATACAGCACCGGCGAATCGGACAGCACGAGCTGTGCGCTGCACGCGCCGCCGCGTGCCTCCGGACCGAAGTTCTGGGTCATGGTGGCGAAGCCATTTTCGTAAATCGACGCTGCTTTGCCCAGCAGTATGGCCGACAGGATTACTCCCTGGCCTCCGAAGCCTGCGATTCGAATTTCGGTTAGCCGCATACGCACTCCGTTTCTAACTCGTCTCCGCGATAACGATCGCCCAGCACTTCCACATATTGGGCCCGCATCATCGATTGATAGTCGGGACGGTCGCGGTCCACGAACTTGCCCACCGCGATCTCGCCATTGAGAGTGAGTCCGACTTCGCTGGTGGGCGCGCCGTTCTTCACCTTGCTCTTTTCTTTGTAATACTTCATCGTGTCGAGGCCGTCGCCCATCTTGTTGCGCCGCTGGTACAGCGTCGGGCAAGGCGAGATGACTTCGATGAACGAGAATCCTTTTTTCTGGAACGCCTCGCTAATCGAGCGCGCCAGTTGGCGCACGTGGAAGGTTGTCCAGCGGGCTACGTAAACGGCGCCTGCGGCTTCGACCAGGTGCGGCAGGTTGAATGCCGGCTCGAACGTTCCATAAGGATTGGTCGACGTGGTCGCATGGCTAGGCGTCGTAGGAGCGGTCTGGCCGCCCGTCATCGCGTAGATCAGGTTGTTCACGCAGATGACTTTCAGGTCGATATTGCGCCGCGCGGCATGAATCAGATGATTCCCGCCAATCGCCGACAAGTCGCCGTCGCCCGAATAGACCACGACATTCAGCTTGGGGTTTGCCAGCTTTAATCCGGTGGCAAAGGGAATCGCGCGACCGTGCGTAGTATGGAACGAATCCAGCTTCACATAGCCCGCCACGCGCCCGGTGCAGCCGATCCCCGAAACCAGAGCCAATGATTGCAAATCGATTTTCGAATCGATCAGCGCTCGAGCAAAAGAGTTTACTGTGGTGCCAATACCGCATCCCGGGCACCATATGTGGGGCATGCGGTCGCTGCGCAGAAACGGTTCGACCGGGTTCACAGTTTCGTCGTTGAGAACGTTCAGCATCGGCTTGCCTCCACGATGGCATTCAGAATTTCATCAGGATTGTGGACTCCGCCGCCCGCGTGCGACACGGCGTAGGTCTTGGCTTTACCGTCGGCGGCGCGTTGCACTTCGTGCACCATCTGCCCTAGATTGAGTTCCGGGACGACGAACGCTTTTACGTGCGCGGCCACTTCGGCAATCTTCTTCTCAGGGAAGGGCCACGCGGTGATCAGCCGCAGCTTGCCGACTTTCAGGCCGCGGTCGCGCGCCGCATCAATGGCCCGCTGCGCCACGCGTGAGGTGATGCCATACGAAACCACCACGACATTGGCGTCATCCAACCGTTCTTCCTCGAACAGGCAAATGCGGTCGGCAGCATTGCGAATCTTGTTTTGCAAGCGCCGGACCAGCTTGTCCTGCGTTTGCGGCGTCATGTTCGGATAGCCGCGCTCATCATGCGTCAGTCCCGTTACATGGAACTTGTAGCCCTCGCCGGCATGCGCCATTTCGGGGACCAGATCGCCGTTCGTTCCGTACGGCAGGTAATCCTCGATCGATTTGTGGGTGTGCTTGCGCGGCACCACTTCGATTTCATCCGCGGGCGGGATCACGACTTTCTCCGTCATGTGTCCCACGACTTCGTCCATCATGAACATTACGGGCACGCGGAACTCTTCGGCCAGGTTGAACGCCTTGATGGTGAGATCGAAACATTCTTGCGGCGAGTTCGGGCAGAGCGCGATGATCTCGTAGTCTCCGTGCGATCCCCAGCGCGCCTGCATCATGTCAGCCTGCGCCGGAAGAGTCGGCAAGCCAGTGGAAGGCCCGCCGCGCTGCACGTCGACGAACACGCACGGCGTCTCGGTCATGGCGGCATAGCCGATGTGCTCCATCATCAGCGAGAAGCCCGGGCCGGATGTGACCGTGAAGGCCTTTGCTCCGCCCCACACTCCGCCTTGCAGTGCGATCGAGGCGGCCAATTCGTCTTCCATCTGGATAAAGCTTCCGCCGACCGTGGGCACGCGCGCGGCAAATCGCTCGACCACTTCGGTCGAGGGCGTGATTGGATATCCCGCGGCAAATCTTGCTCCGGCAGCCAGCGCCCCTTCGCAGCAGGCATGGTCGCCGTCAATAAAATGCGTTCCGGTCAGAACGCCATGAGGATCGGCTTTCATTTCTCACCTCCGGTGGCCTTTCCGGCCTTGGCACCTTCCGGGGATTTCGCCTCGGCTACCTTGTTGCCGTAGATCGCGAAGTCCGGGCAGTACATGCCGCACAGGTCGCAGCCGCTGCATTTCTCCGGGTGCACAACGTGCGGCGGATGGTAGCCCTTGGAATTGAAGGCGGAAGAGAGCGCCAGCACGTGCGTGGGACAGAACTCCACGCAAAAGCCGCAAGCCTTGCAGCGCTCCACGACGATCGAAACACGTCCTTTTGCCACGAGAGCTCCCAGCTGGGAGTGAAGATCACTCCGAATGTTCAACAGCGAGAATGTGATTATGCGGGGAACTCGGACAGGATGGTGTGACTGCAGTCACAGAATGCGGTGAGGCGAAGCACCCGGCGTTCGAAGAGGCGCCGACTATAATGCTATGTAATCACAAGACTTACGTCCAACGACGGTCCGCGGCCGGGTGTCGCCAGTTACGTCCGCAGGAAGCACTGTCTGTGAGATCGGTCACGCTTTGCTGTGATGCTACCCACGCAGAGCTCACCGAGCCCCGTCGCTATTGCTGCCCTGTATTCGCCCGGTTTGCCTCTGTCCATCGAACCATCTACACTCGGATTTTTGCCGCGACATGGCCGCTCCATCTGCCGCTGCAGGAGCCCGTTTGGAGATTCTCGACCTCAGACATTTTTCCTCCGTCGACCTGCGTTCTTTGCTGGAGGACGAGACCCACGTGTGGGCTCGCCAGCTTTCCTGGGATTACTCGGGTTCGGCGGAGATGATCCTGCGCTACGTCGACGCCAAGATTCTGCCCGGCTACGCCGCCGTCGATCGCGGTCGCGTCTTCGGCTATTCGTTTTTCGTTTACGAAGGCAGCAAGGGGGTGATTGGCGATCTCTATGTCACCAACGGCGCCCGCTTGCCCGAGGCGCGCCAGGTGGAGATTCGCCTGCTCACGCACGTGATCGAAACTCTGCAGCAGTCGCCTGGCATTCATCGCGTGGAAGCGCAGTTGTTGGCCCACGACGCCAATGCCGTATCGCGGCCATTTCTGGAGACCGGATTTCAGCGGCATCCGCGCCTGTTCATGGTATTGCCGCTGGCGAAGTCTACGCCGCAAGAGCTGCCCATACATCCCGATGTTGAGATTCGTCCCTGGGCCGACACCGATTATCAGCCGTCCGCCGCAGTCATTACCGCTTCCTATCGCGGTCACGTCGATGCGCAGATCAACGATCAGTACCACACTCTGAGCGGCTCCCTGCGCTTTCTCAACAACATTGTGCGTTTTCCGGGATGCGGTGTATTCGATGCAGAGTCTTCCTTCGTCGCTTTCGATCGTAAGGCGCGCACCATGATCGGTCTGATCCTTTGCTCGCGGGTGCGCAATGATGTTGGCCACGTCACGCAGGTGTGCGTGCTGCCGGAGTATCGCGGACGGAAGATTGGCGAGTCCCTGCTCGCCGCGACGGGAGGCAACCTGCGCAAGCGGAACTTCTCCGCGCTGTCGCTCACCGTCACCGAGGCCAACAGCAAAGCCGTGGCGCTCTATCGCCACCTGAATTTCGATACCAAGAGAGTGTTCGACGCGTTCGTGTGGGAAGGGTGAAAGTAGCTGTCAGCTCTCAGCCGTCAGCTTTCAGCCAAAACTCAACTCGTCCCGTGCATTGATTTTCGGGAGGGTTGGAGAAAGGGTTCGAAGTAGTAACCAACTTTAGGTCCTAGCTGAGAGTTGACGGCTGATAGCTGACAGTTTACCTGCGCAACAGCCACATCGCCCAGCCTGCCACGAACACTCCGCCCAGAAACATAGCGAAGCAATACAGGCCGTAGCGGACCATTTCACGCGTGGTATCGCGATGAGTAATGCCGAATACGATGGAAGCGCAGAGCGCGAACACCACCGCCGCACTGAAATGATTAAGGGTAATGGTCACTGCGACGATCTCCGAGTGAAAGGGTTAACTGACGGCTGACGGCTAATAGCTGAGAGCGCTTTCATCGTTTCTTTCCGATCGCGATGTGATAGGCGTCCGCCACGGCGATGAAGTTCAACAGTCCGGCAACGATCATGAACTTCGTTCCGTAATCGGCGGTGGCAAACGCGATTGCGCCCTGTCCCCAGTCATTGGCCAGGGTCAGAATGTAGAGACCGCCGGCACCGACGTCGCCGATAAATCCGAGAATATCAAGAATGTCGCCGCCATTCGCCTTGTAGATGCGGCCCTGCATGGCGAGTCCCAGCAGAAACAAAGACACAATCGAGAGAAACAGTAGCCCGCCCCGGATCCAGCGCTTCTGGATCATATGGCCCGCGCCCGGAATCAGCCAGCCGATCGCCGGCGCCAGAACCGCCATCAGGCTAATCGATTCAGCCTGCGCCATTTTCTTCTCTGTGGTGGAATTTGCCATTCAGATGGTCACAATCTCTCGTTGAATTTTCCCGGTCACTTCCGCCGACTTGGCGCGCACCAGCACATTCACTTCACTGCGCACGCCAAACTCCGGCAGGTAGATGCCGGGCTCGATCGAGAAGCAGGAGTTGGGAAGAATCTGCCGCTCGTCGTGAATCTCCAGGTCATCCATGTTGGCCCCATTGGAATGGACGTCGGTGCCGATGGAATGTCCGGTGCGGTGAATAAAATAATCGCCGTAGCCGGCTTTCTGGATATGACCGCGGGTGGCGCGGTCCACTTCCCAGCCCGCAATGCGGCGGCCCGCGTTGACGGCTTCGATCACGGTCTTCACTCCGGCATCGCGCGCGTCGCGGACAATTTCAAACACTTCGCGCATGCGCCCCGAGAGAGCACCGCCCACAAAGCCCATCCAGGTAATGTCGTAATACACGGCATTCGGAGTATTTTTCTTTCCCCAAACATCGAGCAGGATCAAATCGCCTTCGCGGACGGGCATGGGATGGCTGGCGTGCGGCTCGTAGTGCGGATTCCCGGCGTTCGCGTTCACCGCAACGATCGGAGGATCATCGGTCACAATGTTCTCGCGGGCGAAGGCTTCCATGAACCACTGCTGGATCTCATGCTCTTTCGTGCCGCCATTGCGCACCCGGCGGCCGATTTCCTTGAAGGCCTCGCCGACGATCGAATCGATGCTGTCGCGAGCGGCAAAGTGCGATTGAATCTGCTCTTCGGTCCAGGTCGATTCGAACTGCGCGACCAGGTCAGCGGAACTGACCACATTCTTTCCCAATCCGCGGATCAGGTCGATCGTGCCGCCATCGACCAGCGAGACGTAGAAAATAATATTGTTCGGCGAATACTGCATGGCGATGTCGCGATGGTTCGCCAGCATGCCTTTCAGCTTGTCGAACAACTCCTGCCAGCCCGAATATTGCGTTTTCTTGCCGGGCAGGGAATCGAGATGGCCGGCTTCGATCTTGTGCACCAGCTTCACCGGCTCGCCCTCGGCCGGGATCAGGTAGAACCAGCGCCGAGTCACCATCAGATTCGCAGGCAGCCCTAGCACACGGTAGGCGATGGGATCGCGATGGTGGTGGTCGCAGAACAGCCACGCGTCAATGTTGCGTTCGCGCAGCGCAGACTGGATAGCAGCAAGATTCATGGGCAAACTTCTATTGTAAACAAGAGGCGAGATTTCAGCGAATGCAGGCCGGGGACGGCACAATGCTCTACCCATTGGTTGCGAGAACGTTCTTCTTCAACGTCGCCGGCAACGTCTCACAGGCCGTCCGCAGCACCAGCCGCGGAGCCCGTCCGCGAATCTTCATCAAATACGGCACGGTGCGCCTGGCATCAAATTTCGCGGTCTCCCACAAAAGCCATCCCAAACCCTTCTGCACCATGTCGTCGGAATCCGCAAGCAGAAGATCCGACAATTTCACGACCTCGGGGAAGAACATCTTTGCCCGCGCCCCGCGAATCAAGGCTACGCACGCCGCTCTGCGGTGCCATCGGTCCGGAGACTTCGCCCAACCAAACACGTCTTTCACGCGTCCTGGATTCGCCACGACCGCGGGAGCAATCAGATAATGCACCAGTCCATCATGGTCCGCCCAACTGCTGATGCGGTCGAGCCATGCCTCAAACATGCGAAACTCGCGATCGCGAAATTGCGCGTCGAGTTTTTCCAGCAAGAATACCGCCGCTATTTTCTCTTCCAACACCGAGCCGGAAAAAAGATTGTCAGCCACCTCGACCAGAAAATCGAAATCATTCTCCCGCAAGATTTCTCGCCGAAACCCTCGGACCGCCCGGCGCAGATCACTGGTATACCATCCATGCGACTGAACCTCGTTTTTGAAGAAACACTGAGCCCCGGCGGCGTGCTCGTCGGAGCCGACACCTCCGAGCGCTCGCCTCAGTTGTGCAGCGACATCCCGCGCGCTTGCCTTTTGCTCTGCCATCGTTCGGTCCCGTAGAAAAAAGGCGGCCACAAGGGGCCGCCCTTTACTGCTCGTTCCGTTTTCGTCAGGCCGCACGCTTTGCGGTTGCTGGACGGTATCCGCACTCCTTCGCTTTTTTAAGCGCTTGGGTTGCTTCTTCCGGAGAAATCAGCGGAGTCGTCTGCACTGATTTGCATGCCCCGCCGGCGGCAAAAGCCATAGCAATGGCCGTAGCGCTGATATTGTCGGGCAAATCTGTGATGACCACTACGTCGTAGTCTCCGAACGAGAACCACGCCGCTTCGATCTTGCCTCCCAGTTTTTCGATCGCGGGCCGGACAGCGTCAATGCGGTTCTGCGGGTTCGCGACCAGGGCCTCCCAACCTTCGGGCGAGTATGCGACTTGCTGCAGGTAATGTGGCATAGAGCCTCCTTGCGATTCGTCAACTGCGCGCGAATCATCCCAGAGGCCGGAGCCGAAGTCAAGCCGCCGCGGTGGTGTCCACCCGCACTACCCGGTCGTAGATCCACAAAAGCAAGGTGGTCAGCACTCCGACCCCCACCACCGCCCACCACACCATCTGCGGACGGTGCAGTTCTTCGCCGTAGTGATGCATCAGCCACCCGCTGAATTTGCCGGCGATGAACGATCCGATGCCCAGCGGAAGAAACGCGAATCCCATGTAGGTGCCCTGCTGATCGGCGGGCGCCAGCCGCGAGATATAGTCGTAATAACGCGGCTGTTGCGTGATCTCGCCGATCGCCACCACTACCAGCGTTGCCACCGCCATCCATACCGAAGGATGCACGATCAGCAAAATCCACGCCACGCTCGAGATCAACGTCCCCAGCACAATCGCATGAAACGCATGCATGCGTTTAGTGAGAAAGCCGATCACCATGGTGAATGCGATGACCACGATTGGATCGGTAGCCAGAATTCGTGCAGTGTTGGCATTCGGATCGATGTAGGTGGAGATGTAAAGCGGCAGTGCGATGAATTCCTGCCAGAAGACGACCCAGTATCCCGTGAAGATCAACAGAAACAGCATGAAGCGCGGATTCGAGAGCACCGTGAGGAAGTTTCTTCCGACCTGCCCCAGGCTGGCGGCTTCTGCTTGTTCCGAACGTCGCGGCTCCTTGAAAAACAGGAGTACGAGGAAGAACATGAGGAAGACGCTCAAAGCTGCGACACGAAATAGGCCTGGAGCGCTGCCGTGATCCTGCTCCCAACCCGCCAGCAGCGGTCCTAACGTGCTCCCTACGTTGACCAGCGTGTAGTAGATCGAATATCCCACCGACCGGACATTTTCTTGGGAAGCCCGCGCCGTCGTTCCCACCACCGAAGGCTTCACCAGGGCAACGCCCAACGCCGGCAATACGAGAACGAACGCGACCAGCGTCACTAGCGGCACATGGTCGCGCAACGGGGCGAGCCAGTTGGAAGCGATCGAGCCCAACAGGAAATAAGCCATGCTGAGAATCAGGTAGGCCACCGAAAGCGCGCGCCGGAACCCGAGACGGTCGGCGACCGCGCCTCCCACCACCGCTAGAAACCATACCCATCCCCCGAACATCCCAGTCAAGCTGCTGGCGCGTTCGAGATCAAAATGCAATCCTTCGTGCAAATAGCGTGCGAGTACGGCGAATACAGCGTAGTAAGAGAGCCGCTCAAAAAGTTCGCTGATATTGGCAATCCAGAAAGGCCGTTCGAATCCCGTGCGGATCTCATGAAAACGTGCAGAAAAAGTCAAAGTGGCTCCTGCCTGTGCGGCGTGAGAGTGTGGCGCGGGCACTCCCTTCGGCAAGCTCAGGGCAGGCTCTGCCCGTGCCTGCCGTCACGGCCAGCCAACTGTCGACTATCCGCGCAGCCGATCCCGGATGTACTGCCCGGTTACTCCTGCCACACGGATCACCTTATACCGGTTGGTGTGGCCGGACGCAATGGTAACGGAGGATCGCGGCACCTTCAAAAGTTTCGCGAAGAATTCAATGCATGCTAGATTTCCCCGGCCTTCCAGCGGTGGGGCGGTCAGCGAGAGTTTCAGAGCCTCGCCCAGTTCGCCGTTGATGCCGTCCTTTTTTGCGCGTGGATGGATTTTCACCGCAAACGTCACGCTACCGTTGTCTTCGTGAATGGCAAACATGTCGGTTCAGAAAATTCAGCAAACGACAGAAGCTCCTCATCTTAAATTTCTATGAAAATATGTCTATGAAAAATAATGTAACTTCTGGGCCGGGCCGCGTTTCGAACCCCACATCATTCACCTGAGTTCGGCGAGAAACTCAGCTATCCCAACCGGCAACCTATGCGGGCCGCAGGCATCCAACTGAGTGGCAGAACTGCAGCACCCTCCCTCCAGCCTCACTGAGCGGAGAGGGGTTGGAGGGTAGGGTAGCCGCGGTGTCTGCCCACGAATTTAACTGGCCTGATGGGCTCGCGGGTTTGCCTTGGTTTGGGGCGCGAAAAACAGTTTGCGTCCCTACTCGCGCTTCATCCAGATTCGATAGACTAGTCGAATGAAGCTACTCGGTCGTCTTCTCTTTTGCCTGACGCTGCTGGCCTGCGGACTGGCGGCCCGGCCCGCGTTCGCCCAGGAAGGCCCGCTCGAAACCGACCCTCCCAAAAACACCACTCCCGAGGCGATCATCACGCGCTTCGCCGATAAGGAGACAGAATTTGCCAAAGCGCGCGATCAGTACACCTATCGCCAGGACGTCACAGTAGAGACTCTCGACGGCGATACGGTCGACGGACAATATCACGAAGTGTTCGACGTCATGTTCGACGATAAGGGGCATCGCATCGAGAACGTGGTCTTCGCTCCGCAGTCGAGCCTGACGAAAATTTACATGTCGCAGGAGGACATGCAAGACATCCGCCACCGGCTGCCTTTCGTGCTCACGAACGACGACTTGCCCGAATACAACATTCTCTACGTCGGCCAGCAGCAGGAAGATGAGTTGCACTGCTACGTCTTCGACATCGCTCCCAAAAAAATTGAAGGCAAGAAGCGCTACTTCCAGGGACGCGTGTGGGTCGACGATCACGACTTTCAGATCGTGAAGACTTACGGCAAAACCGTCCCCGATATCCGCAGCAAGCACGGCGACCAGGAGAATTTATTTCCCAAATTCACCACCTGGCGCCAGCAGATCGACGGCCAGTATTGGTTCCCGGTTTACACCAAGGCCGACGATGAACTGCACTTCAAGCTGGAAGACGTGCACATCAAGGAAATCGTGAAATACGAAGACTACAAGCGCTTCGGCTCGAACGTGAAGATTCTCTACCAGGGCAAGGAGATTCCGAAGGACGAGCAGAAGCCGGGACAGGCGCCGCAACAAAATCCGCCACAGCAGAATCCGCAGAGATAGATCGTCATCCTGAGGCGGGCGCTTTTGCCCGCGGAAGGACCTGTGCAACGGGCCGCAGAGTGCACAGGTCCTTCGCGGCAAAGAACGCCGCTCAGGATGACAATGGATTGATTAACAATGGTTGTGGTGGCTTAGTAAAACAGATACTTCCGCCACTTATCATCCGATCGTCCCATCAGGCGCATGATGTGGCGGCTGGTGTGAAGATTGAAGGCGCGGGGTTCGCGCATCAGCTTCATGCCCGCTTCAGTAGGGAACTGATTGCCCTTGCGACGGTTGCAGGGATGGCAGCAGGCGACCAGATTTTCCCAGGTCGACGAACCTCCACGCGAGCGCGGGACGACATGATCAAGCGTCAACTCGCCCGACGGCAGCACCGTGCCGCAATACTGGCAAGTGTTGCGATCGCGCAGCAGGATATTCTTCCGCGACAGCGCGCGGCTCTGATGGGGAATACGGCGGTACTCCAGCAGCCGGATCACCGACGGCAAGCGTATGGCCACCCGCGCCGAATGCAGAAAGTGTCCGTTCTCCTCTTCTGTCATGGCCACGCCCTTGAGCACCAGAACCAGCGCTCGCCGCGCGGCGCAAACGTTAATCGGCTCGTACGACGCATTCAGCACGAGAACGGGTGCAAGCAGAGCGTGGCCGTCTCCGGCGCGGTGGGGAGCCGCCGGCGTGAACAGGCCAGCGGCATGCCGGGATCCTGCATCGTGTTCCATGCGTAGTGACATAAAATTCAATGTTTCAAAGTTTCAGGGTTTCAATGTTTCAAAGTCTCGCGAGTTCACGGCATCGGCCTCCTCCGGTTCGGCTTCTGCATTGAAACTTTGCAACTCTGAAACCTTCAAACTTGGCTCGGCCAGGTCCGCATCATCAATCTCAGCGTTCTTAGATGCCAATTTCAGGGTCCGTGCCGCGGTCGCCACCCATACCCTGGAGGCGCCGGCCTTCCGCAGCACCCGTGCGCATTCGGTCGCCGTTGTCCCCGTGGTATAGACATCATCCACGAGAAGCACTTCGCGGCCAGTGACTTCCTGGGCACACGCCACCGCGAACGCGCCGCGCAGATTTTCCCGCCGCTGGTGGCTGGTCAGACCGATTTGCGAATGGGTGTCCCGCGTGCGCTGCAAAATATCTGTTACCAGCCGGAAACGTGGGCCCAAAAGCTGCAATGCCGCCCGCGCTATCAGTTCCGCCTGATTGAACTCCCGCTGCCGCCGCTTCGCTTTGAACAGCGGTACGGGGATGACCAGCACCGTCTCCTGTTCAAACGCCCGTTCCAGCCCGGCCACGGACTCCGCCAGCATTCGTCCCAGCACCCTGGCAGCCGGGCGCACGCCGTCGTATTTCAGCAGATGGATCAGTTCTCGGAGCGCGCCCTCATAACTGCCGTAGGCCACTGCGCGTTCGAAGGGTCGCTCAATCCGAAGGCAAACCGGGCATCTCCGGAGGCCGTCGTCATCGGTCGTGGCGTAAGACGAAAGAACGCGCTCGCCGCAAATCGAGCACACCTTCCCGCTCACCGGATGAATGCCAGCCAGGCATTCCGGGCATACCGGAAGGCGCGACACATTCAGTAACGGAAAGCCGCAGATGCGGCAGTCGGAAGGAAACAGAACTGAGAACAGACTTTGAACGCCGTGGCGTATCCAGACTTGCCGAGAGCCCGACAATACCCCTTCGGAAACAACAGGGGGCCCCGCTACTGCAATTGTGGCTTGACCAGCCCGGATTCGGTCCTCACTACTGCTGAAGACGGCCTCCTCGCGCTTCGCGGACACAATGGTCCAACGTTTCTACTCATTAGAGTATAGCGGCCAGAAGCGTGCTAGGCAACGTGCCGATTGGGCGGCGCAACCGACTTCGCAGGCATCGGCCGGACGGTTTCCGACAGCCGTGGGCGTACCGGTGTAAAAATCGAACGGTAATCACGTCGGAAGCACTCTCCACAGCGCACCGGCTGCAACAGAAACAGCGGCAAGATGAAACGTTCGCTGAATGTGCGCCGCCGGGAGCGGAAACCCAGTTCACTGCCGCAATCGCGGCAACGATAAACTTGAGAGAAAGGAGAATCGGAGGAGTCGCTCATACGTTTTTACCTCCCGGAAGATCATAGACAAACAAAGGGCGGAGTACTGATTGCCATCATTTTAACACCGGGGCGGGGTGAAGCTGAACTACGCACGAGTAAAACCTTGCGTATGCTGCGGGCACCGTCAACTCCACCCGGCAGCCCCATTTTGCTTGGCATCAGGATACACGAATCACCGCTCTTTATTAACATTTTGGTTATTACTTTCATGATATATTCACAATCCCTGGAGGAAAGGAGCGGGCGGCTTATGTCAGACCATCCTCCATCCAAAGCAGTTAGGCCTTGGCGCGTGATTGCCGGAGAGGCTTCGCACGAATTCGACTCCAGAAAAATGGCCGACTTGCTCCGGGAACTCAATCAGGCTCTGGAAGAACAAGAGGTCCTCCGATCGCACGACCGGAGCCAGGAGAAAAAATCGGCCTAGCGAACCTCCACCCAGTTCTGCCTCTTTGCCCCTTCAGTGTGCTCTGCCAAAGTTAGCCGGTCTGCTCGCTCTCCCCCAGCGCTAGACTGAAGCTACCGCACTTGTCATCCGGGCTTGCCCCGTGCTAACGTGCGCCGTTCTCATGTTTTCAACTCTACGCAGCCAGTCATCGCCGGCGCATCGCGTTCTATCCCACGGCATCAAAAGGATCCTTTTATGAGCAGTTCCGTCACCGATCTGCCCGCCAAAAAGCACACTCCCTACGTTCCCGAAACCATGGAGATGAAGGAGTTCACCTTCCGCGCCCTGCTGATCGGGTTGGTCATGACCGCGATCCTTGGATCGGCCAACGCCTACCTGGGGCTGAAGGCCGGGATGACCATCGCTGCGACCTATCCTGCGGCCGTGATCGGCATGGCCCTGCTCCGGCTCATGAAGGGCTCCCTGCTCGAAGAAAACATCGCCCGAACCGTCGGTTCGATCGGCGAGTCGGTCGCCGCAGGCGCGGTCTTCACCATTCCCGCCTTCGTCATGGCCGGACTCTGGCCCGGCTTGACTCACGAGCAGTACTGGAAAGCCGTTGCCCTGATGATGATCGGAGGCACCCTCGGCATCCTCTTCGTAACTCTGCTGCGCCGCGTGATGGTCGAGGATCCGGAACTCCCTTACCCGGAATCGGTTGCGGCCTCCGAGATTCATAAAGCCGGACAGCAAGGCGCGAAAGCCGCCAAAATTCTGTTTGCCAACATGGGATTCGGCGCTTTCATGTTTCTTCTCGGCCAGGTGAATGTGTTTTCGCCCAACAATACCTTCCCCGTCCGCATCAGCGCGCTGGGCAAGAAACTTCTCCTGCGCACCAGCACCAATCCCAACGTGGCCACGACCATCACCGGCGGGAGTTCATTGTTCACCGCTCCCGATATCAGCCCCGCCTATCTCGGAGTCGGCTACATTATCGGTCCGCGCCTGGCTGCTTTGAATTTTGCCGGAGGTCTGCTCGCCTGGGGCCTGCTGGTTCCGCTCCTCACCTTCACCATCGGCCCATACATTCAGGCCGCGCAACCCGCCGGGCAAAGCCTGGCGTGGCCTCTGCTCGCCGGAGCCATCTACTACTCGGTGGTGCGTCCAATTGCGGTGGGCGGCATGTTGGTGGGCGCAACCTACACGCTGTTCAAGATGCGCAAACAACTTGCGGTGGGCATGGGACGCGCGGTTTCCGATCTGAAGAAGTCGGCTGCCGCCCATGCCGCCACCAACCGCACCGAGCGCGATCTTCCGGCCAAGGCCATTTTTGCCGGAATCGCCGTCGTCTTCGTCGCCATGATCGTGCTGTATTACTACTTCATCAGCGGCGCCGGAAATCTTTCCACCTCCAAGGTCATTTCGGGCTCGCTCGTGGCTGCAGGCGTCATGATCGATTATCGGATTCTTCTTCGCCGCCGTTTCCGGCAATCTGGTCGGCATGATCGGATCGTCCAACAACCCGGTCTCGGGACTCACGCTCTGCACGCTGGTGATCGCGGCGCTGCTGATGGTGGCTCTCGGTGTTTCCGGTAGCGGGCGGTGTGGCGGCCGTGCTCGGCGTGGCTGCGGTGATCTGCGTCTCGTCGGCGGTTGCCGGGGAGATGCTGCAGGATTTGAAAGTAGGACACATCCTCGGCGGCACGCCCTCAAAAATGCAGATCGGCGATCTTGTTCGGAATCGTCGTCGCCTCCCTGGTGCTGTTTTTCCCGCTGGCCGTACTCGACAAGGCGTATCACTTCGGTAGTCCGGCGCTGTCCGCGCCGCAGGCAGGACTGATGGCCATGCTCTCAAAGGGCATTGTCGGCGGTGACATGGCATGGCCGCTGGTGGTGGTCGGCATTCTGCTCGGCCTCGCCATGATCATGATCGAAGTGAAAAGCGTCATGCTGTTTTCAGTGGGAATGTATCTGCCCCTCGGAACCACATTCGCGATTTTTGTGGGCGGCATCATTCGCTGGATGACCGATAGCCTGCGCGATCGCCGCGGCTTCAACGATGCGCAAAAAGCGCGCGTCGACAATGCCGGTGTGCTGACCGCTTCCGGCCTGATCGCAGGCGAAGCGCTGTGCGGCTTGGTGGTCGCCGGACTGGTCGGCTACGGCAAAGACGTGACTCTCGTGCACTGGACACCTCCCATCTGGGCTGCAGTCGTCGCCCTGGTTGTGCTCGTCGCAGTGATGATCCGCGTGCCTCTGGCCAACGCCGGCAGCCCCGACGAACCCGCCCCGCCAACCGCAATTATGTAGTCTGAAAAACGAAATCACCGAAGGACAAAGGAATCCTTCGTGAACCTTAGTGTCCTTCGTGGTTATAGGTTTTATGTCGGTCCGCGAAAACATCGCCGCCTTGCAAGAGCAGATCGCCAACGCCGCCAAGCGCTGCGGACGAAGTCCGTCAGAAGTCGCCCTGATGGCGGTCACGAAAACGCATCCGCCGGAACGAATTCGCGAAGCCTACGCGGCCGGCCTGCGCCTGTTCGGCGAAAACCGCGTGCAGGAGTTTGACGGGAAAGCCGCAGCCCTTGCCGATCTCGCAGCCGCTGAATGGCACATGATCGGACATCTGCAGACGAACAAGGCCGCCAAGGCAGTCGATCTGTTCGCCGCGGTGGACTCAGTCGATTCGGTGAAGCTGGCGGAGAAACTCGATGCCGCCGCGCGAAAACTGAATCGACGATTGCCCGTGCTGATCGAGGTCAACATTGGCGGCGAGGCGGCGAAGAGCGGCGTCGCGCCACAGTCGCCGGAGTGGGAGGCGTTGCTGCTGGCCGCACCACGGCTCGAAGCTCTGGAGTTTCGTGGGCTGATGACCGTGCCTCCGTTCACCGACGATCCCGAAGGCGCGCGCCCCTACTTCCGCCGTCTGCGCGAACTGCGCGACGCGACCGCTGCGCGCAAGCTCCCAGCCGTGTCCATGGAAGTTCTCTCCATGGGCATGTCGCACGATTTCGAAGTAGCCATCGAAGAAGGTTCGACCAGCGTGCGCGTAGGCACCGCCATCTTTGGAGACAGACCAAAAGCGTGAGTCAAGGCTCGCAGCGCTCGCGCGGACTGTCTCAGCGATCCCAGCGTTTTTGTCATCCTGAGCCGCAGCTTTTGGCGGCGAAGGACCCTATGCAACCTGCCGCCAGCATCGACGCTGCCAGCGAGTGCACGGGTGCTTCGCGGCAAAGAACGCCGCTCAGGATAACAAGCGCCGTTGCGTTGCAGATGCGTCCGGCTGAAACGGATTCCGCTCGTACCACTCCACACTCAAATCCCTCCACGCCGGATTAGCGGACACGATCAAAGCAATCTTCTTGATGCGCAGCCAGCCTTTAATCTGCTTCTCCCGCTCGATCGCGTTGCGGACATCCTCAAAGCGCTCGAAATACACCAACCGGTCAAGCTTGTACTTGGTCGTAAAACATGATCCGATTGCGAGCTTATGCTGCCGCACTCTCTGGATGAGGTTGCCCGTGATTCCCGTGTAAAGCGTCTTCGACCGATTCGTCATGATGTAAACGAAATAAGTCTTGGGCGAGCGCACAATGCGCTCAGTCTTGCATCGAGGGAGAGTGCTTGTCTGTGACGGATGAACATCGGCGCTGTGCAAAACCAGACTCTTGTCATCAAGCCTTGTCATCCTGAGCCGCAGCTTTTGGCGGCGAAGGACCTATGCAACCTGCTGCCAGCATCGAAGCTGCCAGCAAGTGCACAGGTCCTTCGGCCTGCAAAAAACGCAGCCCTCAGGATGACAAGGCGTGAAGGGTTAGCAAACGAGTTAGTAGCTAGAAGCTAGCAGCTCTCCCCTGCTACACTCATCCGTTTGCCGCAGGAGGCAGTTCATGCGCCGTCTTCTTCTCTCTCTTCTGGTTCTTGCATTCGCAATTCCCGCCCTAGCCCAAGCCAAGCATCCCTTCACCTTCGAAGACATGATGAAGCTGAAGCGCGTGGGCGATCCGCAGGTTTCGCCCGACGGCAAGTGGGTGATCTTCAGCGTGACCGATGTCGACCTTGCGGCCAACACCAAGACGCCGCACATCTGGATCGTGCCCTTGGGAACACAAGGTCCCTCCACTCCGACGAAGGATTCAAAGGCGAATCCTTCGTCTCCGGTCGGGATGACAGGGGAGCGGGAGCTGATTGCCGATCAGGATGCGGATCGCCCGCGCTGGGCGCCGGACGGCAAGCGGTTTGCCTTCCTGTCGACGAAACAGAACGGTTCGCAAATCTGGATCGCCGGCTTCGACGATTCGACCGGAACAGTGACTGGTGCTTGGCAGCTCGGGATGTTTCCTACTGAAGCGAGCGGCGAGATCTGGTCGCCAGATGGCAAGACCATCGTCTTTACTTCGGACGTCTATCCCGAATGCGATGGTCCGCCTATGGACGAGCTGAAATGCAATCACGCGAAAGTCATTGCCGCGAGAGATTCCAAGGTCAAAGCAGAAATTTTCAATCACCTGCTTTATCGCCATTGGAATGCCTACAAGGAGGGCAAACGCACCCACATTTTCGCGGCTCCGGTTCTGAACGAAACGGCGCCCCCCAAGACGGCATTCCCTTTTGAGCAGATGGTTCCTCGCGATCTCACTCCTGGTGACTACGACGCGCCCGTGTTCTCGCTCGGCGGGCAGGATGACTACGCCTTCTCGCCTGACGGGAAGGAGATTTGCTATGCCTCGAATCACGACAAGAATCCGGCGGCTTCGACGAACAACGATCTGTGGATCGTTCCGGTCGATGTAGGGGCGGACGCCTCGTCCGCCCAGGTTTTAGCGAAGACAAAGAACCTCACCGCCGACAATCCCGCCAGCGACTCGTCGCCGCTCTATTCGCCCGATGGCCGCTACATCGCCTATCGCGCCCAACAGCGTCCGGGATACGAGAGCGACCGCTTCCGCCTCATGCTCTACGACCGCAAGACGGGGGAGAAGAAGAATTTGACAGAGGGTTTCGACAGTTGGGTGGGGACTTTTGTCTGGTCCCCGGAATCAGCTTTCATCTTCTTCGCTGCCGAAGTACAAGGGAATGCGCCGATCTTCGCGATCGAGATCGCTCATCCTTGGGAACCTCTACGAGAGGGAATTGGGAAGAAGGAGCTAGTCCATGAAATGGATACCAGAATGCCGCTTTTTCTCCCAATCCCCAGCGGGTTCGTAGGTCCCAGCGGATCTCTGAAAGATGACAGCAAGGGGTTCAAAGACGATCTCGCATTCACGGCTGACGGTACCCTGCTCTTTACCGGCATGTCTCTAGAATCTCCCAACGAGATTCTTTCCAGTCATGTTCAAGTGTGCCCGGAAGGTGGTATCACTCAAGGCAAGCATTGTTATCGTTCTATAACGTCCCCCGAGCAACTCACGCATCTTAACGACACTTTGCTGTCGCAAGTCGCCATGTCTCCGCTTGAGCCCTTTTGGTTTACCGGCGCCAACGGCGACAAGGTCGAGGGCTTCCTCGTTAAGCCGCCGAACTTTGATGCCTCGAAGAAGTATCCCGTGAAGTTCCTCATCCACGGCGGGCCGCAGGGCGCCTGGGGAGATGACTGGTCGTATCGCTGGAATCCGGAACTGTTCGCGTCACCAACTTCTTCGACGAGCAGCGGATACGTCGTCGTCATGATCAACTTCCACGGCTCGACCGGATACGGGCAGAAGTTCATTGACGCCATCAACGGCGACTGGGGCGGCGCTCCGTTTGAAGACCTGATGAAGGGCCTCGACTACGCCGAGAAGACTTATCCGTTCATCGATAAGAACCGCGAATGCGCGCTGGGCGCCAGCTATGGCGGATACATGGCCAACTGGATCCTCGGCCACACCGACCGCTTCAAGTGCATCGTGACCCACGACGGCATGTTCAACGCCGAGTCGGCGTGGGGCACGACCGAAGAACTCTGGTTTAACGACTGGGAGTTCAAAGGTACGCCCTACGACAATCGCGCGGCGTATGAGAAGTGGTCGCCGCACCAGTACGCCAAGAATTTCAAGACGCCGACGCTGGTCATCCACGGCCAGCGCGACTACCGCCTCGACGTAAGTGAAGGCTTCCAGTTGTTCACCACGCTGCAGATGGAAGGCGTGCCCTCGGAGATGCTGTACTTCCCCGACGAGGGCCACTGGGTGCTGAAGCCGCAGAACTCCGAGCTCTGGTACAAGACGGTCAACGATTGGGTGGACCGCTGGACGAAATAGGAGCTTCCGGCGTGGGTTCTTCGGAGTCGGATCTGAGGCTGTCGCAACGGCTGCGGCCCGCTAATTCTGGGCCGCCGGACAGCCGATGGCGGCTGCCCCACATAAATCTTCTCTCTCTCTCGGTCACCTTTCTTCGTTCAGTGGGGCCCGGGTGGGGAGAGGCTCGGTGGTAGAGTCGGATGCGTCGCCGCTGGCTGCTGCAGGCAGCACGAACAGCGGATAGTCCAACAGCGCGGACGTGCCCGCCGAAACCGCAACGTCCACTTCTAGCGGCGGGCTGAACCCTGCACCCGACGGCGTGATGCTGGCCAGCCCGTGGACGTCGCTCACGGCGCTGCTCTGACTTACGTGGAGAATCACGGGCATGGCGGGATTGCCGGGATTCGTTTCTCCACCACCATTCGCAGGAGCGGTTCCGCCGGGACGCAAGACTGTCGTCAGGAATGCGACCGGCGCGCCTACCACGGAGTTCGGCGGCGATGCGGAATCGGTGACGCGCACCACAATCGGCTGAAATGCCGGACCGGTGGAAACCTGTCCGCCGCCGGAGATGGGCTGCAGATTCTGTTGCGCCAGCGGAACCGGGTTGGCGTAAACCACGGCGCAGGGAACATTTCCGGGAGCCACGCAGACGCTCACTTGTACCAGCGCCGAGAACTGTGTCACGGTCAGCGTGACAGCGGCGTATCCGGTGGAGTTGGTTTGTGCGCTGGCGCTGCTCAGGGTTCCCGTGCCGCTCACGATGGTGAAATTCACCTGCGCTCCGCTTCGTGGAATGCCGTTGCTGAGCACGCGCGCGGTAAGGGGAACAGCGAGGCTCGCTCCCTGCGAGATCCAAAGATAGGGCGTGGAGACCCCAATGTCAGAGGACGACTCGGTGGCATTCAGCGACGTAGTGACCGATTTCGCCGGACTGTAAACGCCGGGAGCGAGAGTCGCGGTGAGAGTGGCCAAGCCGGGCGCGGCGGGGGTGAGCCATGTTGCAGCGTCTCCATTCTGATCGCTGGTGACGGAGCACGACGACGCGCCACCGCAGGCCGAGAGTTGCAGCCCGTTGTTGGCGCTCCACGCGATGGTCGCGCCGCTGACGGGAGTGACGCCATCGGTGGCCAGTATGCGCACGCTCACCGGATTCGTCGCCTGCGTGCCTACCGGTGTTGCCGGATTGAGCCCATAAAGCAAGACGATGTTGTCCGTGGCCGCCGCGCCATAGGTCAAAGCTCCGATCATGGCCGTGGAGGCGCCGCTTACGGGATCAGTGATAGTGATATTTTGTGGTCCGTCAATGGAAGCGGGTGCGGCGAGAATCATTTGCCCCGAGCTCACGGCCAACTGCGATGCCGCCGTGCTCCCGATCGTGCTGGCGAATCCGGGCGCGAAGCCGGTTCCCAGCACCTTGATTGCGCCGCCGCTGACTCCGATGCGCGCAGGCGAGACGCTGTCGGCATAAAGGATGTGGCCATGATAGTGATAGTCCGGTCGGCCGTCGCCGCGAAGGTCGGAGATGCCGACGATCAGGTTACCCGAGGATAAGACTTGCGCATCCAGCCGCGTCATCCCGGCGGTAAGTTGATTGAAGGGCGAAGGCGTGAATGCGCCGGGGACCGTGCCTTGTGGATCGGACGCGCCCCACACTCCGATGACCGGCTGGGTCTTGAGCAGGGTAGCCCGGCCGGACTCGTCGAGAGCCGTCACCGCCACGGAGAAGGTTCGGTTGGCCTGTGCCGGCAGCAGGAAGTAGGCGACGTCATCGAAGCTACCAAGCGCCGAAATCCAGTCGCCGCCCGGGGGCAAATTCGCCGGTGAACTCCACGAGGAAGCGGCTTGCGGCAGTGGTTGCGCACTGCCCGTCATGAGAATGTTCTGCTGCACATCGCTGCCGGCGGTCACCGTGACCGTGATCGTCTGCGCCGAGCCGGATGGCGAGACGGGACCGGGCGAGTACGGTCCGACGCCCGGCGACCAGTAGGGATCGACCGCTTCGACGGTCAACTGATACTGGGCGCTGCCGCCGCTGGGAAGTTGAAGCCCTGCAAGATCGAAAAAGCCTTCCAGCGTTTGGCTCTCGGATCCCCAATCCTGGAAAGGATCTCCGGCAGCATCGTAGAGCCCGGTGATGGGATTGCCCGCGTTGCCGGTAAACAGGAAACCGGAAACCGAGCTGGCGGCATACCTTCGCGAGGGCTGACCGGTCAGCGGATTGATCCAGCGCGCAACCACGTTCACCCCTTGCATGGGCTGCGTCGCAACGCCGTGAGCATCAGTGAAGTAGACCGAGCCGTGGATGCGCGCGGTCGAAGAGGAAAACGCCTGCTTGCCGGGAAAGCGGGCCTGATTCTGAGCGGTGACGGGATAGAGCCGCGAGATCGCGGCCTGATCATCCATCGATAACTGATACGGGTTCGGATAGCAAACCGTGATGGGCACGCAGCCCCAGGAGTCGGAAAAATGCATGACCGGGAATCCCGCATAGTCGTCGGACGTGGGAGCGGGGCTGCCGGTCTGCACGTTGAGATTGAGCTGCGACCATCCCACGCCGAGAACGCCGCCGATCACGCGCACCAGGCGGTACTCGACATCGGTGAGTTGCGAGGACTGCAGCACGCACTGGCCATTGATCACGATGAGAGCGTGCTGATAGGTGGCGAAGCTTCCGAAATTGTCAGTGCCTCCGAAGACGGCATTGGAAAAACATTGTCCGGAGCCGCCCGCGCCGGCTCCTATCAAGGCGTCGGTGACCGAGCCGTCGTAATCGTAAACAACGCCGATGGGCGTGCCAGTCGCGCTTGACTGGATGTCGGCCGGCATCGAGATGGTTCCGTCGGAATTAAGTGTGACATTGCTGCCATTGACGTCCTCGGCGAGTTGGCCGCCGCTGGATGCGGCTAGGGCTGCGGTCGGAACCGCGGTCCACTGGCTGAACGCAGTGGCCACGAAGCTGTTGGCCGATGCGTTGGGCAGGATCGGGCTGAGATCTCCCTGATCGGTGAAGTACGTGATCGCGCCTTGCGGCCAGATGAGCGGCTGACCAGCGACGCTGGGATCGAAGTAACTGCTTCCCGCGACATTTTTCGGACCGCCGGCGCGGCACAGCAGCGCCGAAGCCAGGACCACCGCAGCACCGCAGGCCAGCCTGAGGAGGAACGAGCGGCCCCTGGATGCCATCCTAATGATGTTCATGGTCACCTCTGGTTCGACTTATTCCTCCTCACAGGCCTTCCGCACCGCCAAGGCGAAGTCGCTGATACGAACACGCGGCTTCCCACCAAGGACGGGATCGGTTCGAAACGCAGCGAGATGGTGGGCGGAAAGCAAGACACGGCCCCACGGATCCACATTGAATCGTCCCATCGGTCCGGCCACAGAACTGGTCAAGCCCAACTTGCTGGGTGGATATAAGAAGAGAAGAACGCGTTCTCCGACGCGATAGCGCTGCCCGCTCGCCCACAGGCCAATCCACTGCGAGATGGTGAGATCTTCGCCGGAAGTCACGCCGCGAAGCGCACTGTCGACATGAAACGTGACTGCTACGGTTTCCACTGCCGATCCGCGGGTCGTAGGCCTGCGCTCCACGCTCCTCACCGTGCCGGAGAAAATCATTTCTGCAGCGCGTGCGATTCCAGGAAAACTCACGGGCGTCGGCAGCCTGGCCGGAGGACGTGGAGTGATAGGAGAAGGTACCGGCATGTACCCCGGTGTGAAATGCTCAGGGACGAAATCAAAAGGCCTGTGCGCAGGCAGGGGAGCGGGATGAACTGCAGCGCTCTGGCCAATCAAAGCCGGATGGGCCAGGATCAGCAGCGAAAGCGCGAGCAGACAGAGAACAGTTCTCCAGTACAAGGGAACCACCTCAGCCAATCATCTGCTCGGAGGGAAACCGGGAAACGGATCAACGTAATCCCGAGAAAGGGTGGAAGTCTGTGATAGATGTCACAACTCCCTGTGGATAAGCGGCTATATCGGCGGTGCATGGAATATAATGCGCGCACCGATGGCACTCACCTCTGGAACGAAGCTGGGGCCTTACGAAATCCAATCGGCGATCGGTGCCGGTGGCATGGGCGAAGTGTATCGCGCGCGCGACACGCGGTTGAATCGCGATGTGGCCATCAAAATTCTGCCCGTATCCTTTTCGGCTGATCCCGACCGGCTGCAGCGCTTCGCGCAGGAATCGCGCGCGGCGGCGGCGCTGAACCATCCCAACATTCTTTCCATCTTCGACATTGGCGAAGATCGCGGAGCTCCGTATGTGGTCTCTGAGCTGCTCGAGGGTGAGAGCTTGCGGGAGCGGCTGCGGCAGGGCCCGCTCGCGTCGCGCAAGGCGATCGATTATGCCCAGCAGGTAGCGAAGGGGTTGGCAGCAGCGCATGAGAAGGGGATTGTCCATCGCGACCTGAAGCCGGAAAATCTGTTCATCACCAACGACGGGCGGGCAAAGATTCTCGACTTCGGATTGGCCAAGTTCACGCGGCCGGAACTGGATGCTTCCGAGGATGCGCCCACCATGCAGGTCGCCACCGAAGTAGGAACCGTGCTGGGAACCGCGGGCTATATGTCTCCGGAGCAAGTGCGCGGGAAGGCGGCGGACGCGCGCTCCGATATTTTTTCGTTTGGCGCGATCCTTTACGAAATGCTCTCGGGGAAGCGCGCCTTCCGTGGAGATTCCGCAGCCGACACCATGAGCGCAATCCTGAAAGAGGACCCGCCGGATCTGAGCGAGACCAACCGGAACATTTCGCCGGCGCTGGACCGGATCGTGCGGCATTGCCTGGAAAAGAATCCGGGCGAGCGTTTCCAATCGGCGCGCGATGTGGCCTTCAATCTGGTGGGCCCGGCGAGAGCGAACCATAACGAGAGCGAACCATACGAGAACGAACCAGTAAAGGAGCGAAAAGTATCAGGGTATCGCTTTAGCGATACCGGCCGAGTGCGCCTTAAGCTCTAACGGCTTTTAAGCCGCTGGGTTTGGACGACCCCTCGCCGGCGGCGGTTCTACAGCGGCTAAAGCCTGTACAATTTCGCAGCCTTACGGCATCGCTGAAGCGATGCCCTGATACGAATCTTTACCTCAAAGGCTGACGATTCTGTTGACCTGCGGACTCTGCGAATCCCCCCGCGTACTCTGCGGTAAAAAAAGCTTAAACGCAGAGGGCGCTGAGGGTTCGCTGAGATCGCTGCGAAACTCTGTGCAAAGGGATAAAGCCACAGATCGGTCCGCTCTTTCGTTGACTTTACCTCCCTTGGCTCCTAAGATGGCTCACCTGCAATCTGGGGTTCGCAGTTAGAGGTGGCGCCACTCGAAAATGATCGGCCAGAACATCTCTCACTACAGGATCATCGAAAAATTGGGCGGCGGCGGGATGGGCGTCGTCTACAAGGCCGAAGACACCCGCTTACACCGTTTCGTTGCCCTCAAGTTCCTGCCGGATGAAGTGGCCCGGGATCCCCAGGCTCTCAGCCGCTTCCAGCGCGAAGCCCAGGCGGCGTCGGCGTTGAACCATCCCAACATCTGCACCATTTACGACATTGGCGAAGAGAACGGCCAGGCGTTCATCGCCATGGAATTTCTGGACGGCACCACGCTGAAGCATCTGCTGCTGGGCCGGCCGATGGAGCTGGAGAAGTCTTTGGCGCTGGCCATTGAGATGGCCGACGCGCTCGACGCCGCCCACTCCGAAGGGATCGTCCACCGCGATATCAAGCCGGCCAACATTTTCGTGACCAAGCGCGGGCACGCGAAGGTCCTCGATTTCGGCCTAGCGAAGATCACGGCCACTGCGACGTTGTCGCCCGGGGAAGTGACGGTGACGCACACGGTCGATCCGAACTTGACGAGTCCCGGATCGGCGGTGGGCACGGTTTCCTACATGTCGCCTGAGCAGGCGCGCGCCAAAGATCTGGATTCGCGCACGGATATTTTCTCGTTTGGAGTGGTGCTCTACGAGATGGCGACCGGCCAGATGCCGTTCCGGGGAGAAAGCACGGCGGAGATTTTCGACGCCATACTGAACCGCGTCCCGACCACTCCGGTGCGCTTGAATTCTCAACTGCCGGCCAAGCTGGAAGACATCATCAGCAAAGCCCTGGAGAAAGATCGCAACTTGCGCTACCAGCACGCGGCCGACATGCGCACGGATTTGCAGCGGCTGAAGCGGGACACCGACACCGGCCGCACCGGAGCAGTGACTTCCGGGGCGATTCCGATTGTGCACGACAGCGGGTCGCAGCCGTCGGTGACCGCAGTGCCCGGATCGGGCTCAACGCCTGCCGTAGTCGCCGCGGCTTCTTCGGGAAATGTCTCCGCGGTAACGGCTCCGGCGAGCGGCAGCGGGAAGATCTGGAAGATTCTTCTGGCCGCGGCGGTTGTAATCATCCTCGGACTGGTGGCCTACAGCTTCTATCTGCATTCGCGACCGGGCACGACGGCAAACAGCGGTGCGCCGCTGACGGAAAAAGATACGGTGGTGCTGGCCGACTTCGACAACAAGACTGGAGATCCCGTCTTCGACGATGCCTTGAAGCAGGCGCTGGCCGTGCAACTCGGCCAATCGCCGTTTCTCAATATTCTTTCGGAGAGAAAAGTAGAAGAGACGCTGCGGCTGATGGGGCGTCCGACCACCGAGAAGATCAGCCGCGACGTGGCCCGCGAGCTCTGCATTCGCACCGGCAGCAAGGCCATTGTGCTGGGATCGATTTCGAACCTTGGTGGGCAGTACGTGCTGGGATTGAATGCCGTCGGGTGCAGCAATGGAGATACGCTGGCGGAGGAACAGGAGCAGGCGGCGACCAAGGGAGATGTGCTGAAGGCGTTGGGAACAGCGGCGTCCACATTACGAGGGAAGCTAGGAGAATCGCTGGCCACCGTCCAAAAGTTTGATGTTCCCGTGGAAGCAACCACGCCTTCGCTGGAAGCTTTGAAAGCGTACAGCATGGGTATCACCACTGGGCGGACGAAGGGCGATGCCGAGGCGATTCCGTTCATGAAGCGCGCCATTGAGCTTGATCCAAACTTTGCTATGGCTTATGTCGGGCTCGGAGTGGAGTACGCGAATCTCGGGCAGGCAAGCCTCGCCGCCGAATATGCGAGGAAGGCGTACGACCTGCGGGAGCGGGTGAGCGATCGGGAAAAATATCGCATCTCAGCATTTTATTTTCAGTACGTGACCGGCGAAGTCGAGAAGGCCACGGAAGCGTACGAGCTGTGGGCAAAAACGTATCCCCGCGACATGGTCCCGCATACGAACCTTGGGACGATTTACAGCGCTCTTGGACAATACGACAAAGCGGCTACCGAGACCGAGGAATCGCAAAAGATTGAGCCCACGCTTACCGGCTTCGGCAATCTCGCCGGACTTTATCTGAACCTGAACCGGTTCGATGACGCACAGAAAATACTGCAGGAGGCGCAAAACAAGAAGCTGGATGGCATGGTGCTGCGGATCGACGCCTATGACCTCGCGTTTCTGCAAGGCAACACCGCCGAGATGGAGAAAGACATCGCATGGGGCGCGGGACGCCCGGGAGAAGAAGACGCGGTGCTGTCGACGCAGTCGGACACGGAGGCATACTTCGGCCGCCTGAGCCGGGCGCGCGACCTCACGCGCCGCGCGGTGGACGCCGCTGTGCGGGCGGATTCCAAAGAATCGGGCGCGATCTGGCAAGGCAACGGAGCGTTGCGCGAAGCGGAGTTCGGAAATTCCGCCGTGGCGAAACAGAAGATCGATGCTGCCCTCACCCTGGCTCCGGGGCGGGACGTAAAAGTTCTCGCAGCCTTGACATTGGCGCGGGCGGGAGAAGGGGCGCGCGCGAAAGCCCTCGTCGAACAACTGGGAAAAAGCGACGGTACGAACACCATGTTGAAGCTTTACTGGTTTCCGACCATCGAAGCTTCCATCGACCTCAATGCCGGAAACGCTTCGCAGGCGCTGATTGCGCTGGAAGCGGCTGCTCCTTATGATCTCGGAGGTCCGGCGCCGATCAGCAATTTATATCCGGTGTATGTTCGCGGGCAGGCTTATCTGGCGGCGCACAACGGAGCCGGGGCGGCGGGCGAGTTCCAGAAAATTATCGATCACCGCGGCATCGTGCTGAACTTTCCCCTGGGCGCGCTGGCGCATCTGCAATTGGGACGCGCTTACGTTCTGACCGGCGACTCGGCCAAGGCGAAAGCTGCCTATCAGGACTTCTTTAATGTGTGGAAGGACGCCGACCCTGACGTTCCCATCCTGAAAGAAGCGAAAGCCGAGTACGCGAAGCTGCAATAGAGGGCAGCGCCCTTGCCCCGGAGTTCCTCAGCGATTCCGCAGTTGAGCCCTTTCTCACTAGAGGGGCCGCCGAAAATGTGATCAGTGGTCAGTGAAAAAAACTGACAACTGACCGCTGGCAACCGCTGGCCACTTGCCACTGACCACTGGCCACTTCCGATCGGCGCAGCATTCCTTTCAATGCATGAAGTCTACGGCCCGACTCCGCCCGTATGACAATCGGCGCAGTTTACCTGCGTAAGATCGCCGATATCGACGGGATGCTGGAACGCGGGCTGAGCCGATGTGGTGACGCTGGCAGTTCCTTCGGTCTCCGCCATCAGCGTATGGCACTGATTGCAATCCCGGCTTATTACCTTGCCGTCGGCGCTGACGTGCTGTCCGTCATGGCAGCGGAAGCACCCGCTGAAATAATAGTGGCCCAGATTGTTGGGATGGGTCTGCCAGTTCAGCTTCATTTCGGGGAACGTTGTGCGCTGGAAGATCTGCTGGACTTCGGCAACCGCACTGCGAAGTTCCAATTGCTTCGTCTTCACCACGTCGGGATACTTGGCTTCGTAGAAATCCTCCATGCCTTTAGCAATGCCTCGCACCGCCGCGTCGGTCGTGGGATAGCTCGCGGTCAGGACGGTGACTGCCTCTTGCTTGACGAAGGGCAGGGAAGCATCGATGCGGCGAGCCAGCATCGATTGATCGACGGCCTGATCGGGCGGAACGTAAATATGGGTGGGGCGATTGTGGCAGTCCACGCAATCCATGTGGTGGCGGGGAGCCTTCGCGATCTGCTCTTTGGTCAGCGTCGAATCTTTGGCGTAGTACTCGGTGACCCTGCCCTGCTGATCTTCGACGTGGATATAAGGAATAATCTGCCGCTTTTCGTCCGCGGACACGTAGTCGATCCGGTTGGCGATATTCATGTGCCAGTGGATGCCTTCGGGAGCGCCGGTCGCGGGATCGCCTCCGCCGGTTTTGATCAGCATCCGCACCTGGCGAAGGGTGTTCTTTTCATCGTTGGCGTAATGGGTGAAAACCTTTAGCTGGCCGCCGTAGAACTTCTTAGGCCAGTGGCATTGCTCGCACGTATCCTGCGCCGGGCGCAAGTTGTGCACCGGCGTGGGAATCGGCCGCGGGAACGTGTTGAAAGTCGCGGCAAAAACTTGGCGCGTTCCCGACAGTTTCGATTTCACATACCAGGTCGCGCCCGAGCCTACGTGACAATCCACGCAGGCTACGCGCGCGTGGGGGGAGAGCTGGTAGGCGGTGAACTCGGGATTCATCACCGTATGACAGAGCTGTCCGCAGAACTGCACCGAGTCGGTAAATTCGTATGCTTTGTAACTGCCGGCCGCGCTCACCATCACAAAGACCACGAGGAATGTGAGGAATGAAACGACGGCGCTGCGCTGCGAGGGATCGTTGAGATCAATGCGGGGATAGAACTCGGTACGTTCAACTTTCTTGCGGCGTTCGAGCAAGAGTCCGGCCAACATCAAGATCAGGCCAAGCGCGAAGAACGCCGGCGAAACCATGTAGGCGAGGATGCCGATATAAGGGCTCGGCCTGGTGGCAATCAGATCGATGAGTACGAAAAGGAAAATGTTGGCCAGACCGACAATGGCCAGGGCGACGCCCGCCAGGCTAACCGGATTGCGCAGCAGCATGCGCAGCCGATGCCTGGCTTCTGGCTCGGCTGGCGGAGTCTTCTCAGTTTCCATGCTTGACCTCAGTGAGTTCAGAGTCGTGGCCTTCGGAATCCGCCGTCTCGCTCCGCGTGGCCTTGGTCAACGCTTGGCTGTCGAGCCCGTGCTCTTCGCGGTAGTGATGCAGCGTCATTTTTCCGTCCCACCACGCCCAGTTCATCGGATAGACATCCGGATCGAAGAACACCTGGTAGAAGTGCCACACTAAAATCGCCAGGGTCGCCAGTATCGCTTCATAGAAGTGAATGGCAGTGGCGACATCGAGCCACCAGCGCGGCAGATGATTTCCCACCACAACTCTGGCCCACAGCATCAGCCCGGTACCGGCCATCACGAACATTCCCCACACCAGGGCCCAGTATTCGGCCTTCTCGGCATAGTTGAAGCGGGCAAATTCCGGCTTGCGAGAGGATAAGCCGAGATAATAGCAGAGATTCTGCCAGGCGCCGCGAGCGTCATCGAGAGTGGGGAAGAGGTCGCGGGCCAGGCGGCGGCCTTCCCGGCTCAGCGCGCTATCGAACACGTGATAGATACTGATGGCGATCAGAACGACCGCGGCGATGCGATGCAGAATGCCACGCATGTGCTCGCCCATCGCCAGCATGCTCGCGAACCAGGAGTCGGGGAACTTCAACGCGAATCCGGTCACGACCAGTACAAAGAAACTGGTGAGCAACGTGGCATGCTGCAGGCGGAAGCGCAACGGCATCCGCGTGACGAACCGCTGTTGGGTTTTGCGCCGCGCCACGACCTTCGATCGCCAGATGATGAAGTTATGCAGCAGCATGCCGCCGATGACGGCGAAGATCATGCTCAGATAAAAGCGCCGAATCCAGCGGACAGCCTTGCTGCCTACATCAGCGGAGAGCGGGGCATCCACGTGGACTTTGGCGGCAGTGAATTTTTCTGTTACGCCGGGGTGGCACTGTCCGCAAGTCTTGGCGAGATTTGCCTTGTTGATGGTCGAACGCGGGTCGCTCGAGGGCAGAATGTCGTGCACGCCGTGGCAGCTGGCGCAGTTGGCGACCACCTGCGATCCGAGGCGAGAGGCCAGGCCGTGATAGCTGGCGAGATAAGTGGTCTCGCGGCGGCCTTCCACTCCAAATTCCTGTGACAACCTCACCCCTTCATGGCAGCGCGCGCAGGTGACCTGGGCCAGATTCTGTGCATTCACGGGAGAAGTCGGATCCAGGTGCGACTTGATGGAGTGAATGCCGTGGCAGTCGGTGCACACCGGCGCCTGCCAGTTACCCTGCGCGACCGCCGTTCCGTGAATGCTCTGCTGAAATTCCTTCGAGATCGAATCGTGGCACTTGCCGCAGGTGAACGGCACATTGAACTTGAAAATGGGCGACTTCGAATCTTTCGCGTCGAGGATCTCGTGCGTTCCGTGGCAGTCGGTGCAGACAGCGGCCTTTTCCGATCCCTCGGCAACGGCGTGTCCGTGGACGCTTTGCTGATACGAGGCGACCATCTGCGTGCTGAGTCCATTCTTATCCATCACGAATTGCTGGCTGTGACAGGAGCCGCAGGTCGCTGGAATGTTCGCGTGATGCACCTTTGATTTGGGATCGCTCGCCGGCAGCAGTTCGTGCGGGCTGCCGTGGCAATCCACGCAGGTAGCCGCGCTGAGGTTGCCGCTCTTGACGGCTTTGCCGTGGAAGCTGCGATCATAGGCGGCCTGTTCGTCGGCATGGCAGGTGGCGCAACTGATTTTCTCGGGAGTGTTCTCGTGGGCCGCGCTTTTTACATCGGTGTGACAATCCACGCAGGTAAACATGCTGCCGTGGATGGAGTCTTTGAATTTCTGCGGATCGACGTGCAGGCTGACCGTCTTGCCATTGACGTCGTGACTGAGGGAGTCATCGCTGTGGCACGCGAGGCACTCTTCGGCGGTCGGTTTGGGAGGTTCTTTCTTGGACGCAGCCTGAAGCGCGACCGCGGTTAAAAGAAGGGTGAGGGCAACTCCAGGCGCAAAAAAATTCCGTAAAGTTCGCATGGACATGCTCTCACCCGCCGATTCTTAAGAATTGAACTTCTCCACGCGGCCGGTTCAGGCCGCTGTGTTGCACTGCTTACTTAGCCAGACCGCGAATATAGGCGACCAAGTCCTTGATTTCCGTATCTTTCAACTTGCCCCCGTAGGAAGGCATCTTGGGCGGTTTGCCCTTGGTGATGGTTTCGATGAGTTGGGCATCGCTTGCCGACTTGATTTCCGGGGAGGCAAAGTCCTTGGTTCCCATCTTGCCGCCTTTACCGTCGGCCCCGTGGCACATCGCGCACTTCGCTTTGTAAGTAGCTGCGGCGTCTTGCGCGACCGCGGGGGAGCTGAAGACCGCCATTAGTCCACAAGCAAAGAGAACGACCAACCCCATTCGAAAAGAGAGATGTTGCATGTTGAATTCCTCCTTTAGGAATTTCGTCCTGCACGATATCACAGGGCAGGGATCGGCCCTTGACGAACCCGCCGCAATCCCATGATCCGGACTGCGCTGGACCGTGCGTTTGTCCTGCACCCTGAGAACTCACTCGCAGGTGTAGATTCGCATGGCGGCGAAAGTGGACCTATGGCAGAAGTCACGGGGGCATGTGACAACAATCACAGGCCTAGTTTGGGTAATTTGTGATATCTATCACGGGTTTATGTGCGATCTCGCACTGCCTACTTGAAGATTTGCAACCTACGATAAAGGCATGCATGTGATTGCAGATTCGGCAACAGAGGCCGCTAAAACTTCGCGACGTGCGTGGGGGAAGGATGCCGATCCGCTGGCCAGTGTCGGCAGCTTTCAGCCGCGACCGCTACAAGTGACCTGGGAGATGACGCGGGCGTGTGAATGGAAAGCGGCTCCCAGGCGAGCGCCGGCACGCGGGCCGCGTGAGCGGCCACTGTTCTCCAGTGCGGAAGCATTTCATCTGATCGAAGAAGTGGCGGCAATGCATGTGCCTTTGCTGGCGCTGACAGGGGGCGATCCACTGCTGCGGCCGGACCTGTTTCCGGTGATCGAGTTTGCCGCCGGACGGTCGCTGCGAACCTCGTTGACGTTGCTCCCGACTTCTCAGTTGGATAGCGCGGTGATCCATGACCTGAAAGCATGCGGGCTGATGCGGGTGGCTTTCTGGCTGAACGGGTCGACGCCGGCGTTGAACGATTCCTATTGGGGCATTCCGGGGCTGCATCGAAAGACGCTGGACATCATCGGAGCCTGCCACGAGGCGCAGCTTCCGGTGCAGATCAATACGATGCTGGCGCGGCGCAATTTTCATGACGTGCATCCCATGATTGAGCTCCTGACGCACCTAGACGTCGATGTTTGGAATGTTTTCTTTTTCGTTCCTCCCGGCCGCGAAGAGGCCGGGGAGATGCTCAGCGCGGAAGAGCATGAGCAGGTTTTCGCCAAGTTATTTGCGGCTTCCCGGCGGGTGCGTTTTCAGATCAAGACCACCGAGGGACAGCATTACCAGCGGTATCTGCTGCAACAGCGCGCCCGCGAAAAACGGGGACGGATCACCGAGGCCGATGTCATCACCTGTGCTCCGAAGGGCGTGAACGATGGCAAGGGATTTGTGTTCGTCGATCACCTGGGCGAAGTCTTTCCCAGCCGCTTCTTACCGCTGTCGGCGGGCAATGTGACCAAACAAAGACTGTCCGACGTGTATTGCGAATCTCCTTTGTTTGTGTCGCTGCGCGACAGCTCAAAGCTGAAAGGCAAATGCCGGCGCTGTCCGGCGCGCAATGTTTGCGGGGGCTCGCGGGCGAGAGCCTACGCGATGACCGGCGACCTGTTCGCCGCTGAGCCTTGCTGCGCCTACGAGCCGTAACCCGCGACCCGGGTTTGCCGCCGCAACGTTGGCTCGCGAATCGCTTTGGCTGGCAAATTCGTGATTCCAGTCACAACGGCATGTGATTCACCAACGTCCGGGAGGCTCGCATTGCTGACGAGCTGTCCGTTTCGGAAACTGTACCTCGGCATCGTTAAAACCCTGGACGGACGAATGCGTCCGTCCCCACGCGAGTCGTGTAGCCCGCGGACAGACGAATGCGTCCGTCCCCCAGATGGATGTTTTCACGGCATGTGACCGAAATCACATATTTCAGTGACGCATGTCACATGATCCATTTCGGAGATCTCCCAAAATTGCAGCAATTCCAAATGCGGCTCGTTGCGCTGTGTCATCGGAGTGTGACTGCAATCACCATTCCGGGTGACTCAATACACGGTGTTGGGCGGCGTCGTCTGGCATCCTGACTCTCAAATCGAGGTGACCTATGGCACAAGACGGGCGCGACATTCTGGACATTCTCCGGTTCGAGCTGAGCTTCCTGCAGGACGGAGGCTATGGACGCTCCCCACGGACACCGTGGCGAGCGCCGGCGATCTTTGAAGATTCTCCCATCTGTCCAAACTTCTGTGACGCCGCGCGCCCCCATCCCTGCGACAGCTGCCTGCTGGCGCAGTTTGTGCCAGAAGGACAGCGCAGCGAGAACGTTCCCTGCCGCTTCATCCCGCTGACCGAGCAAGGCCTGACGGTGGACGATTTGTACCGTACCGGGAGCCAAGTCGAAATGGAACAGGCTCTGGCCAAATGGCTGCGTGCTCAGATCGAGAGAATTGAGCGGGAGCGTGGTCTGTCCGCGAAAGAGGGAGCGGCTTAAATTCCGGCTCCTTCGGCAGCGCAATCGAACGACGGAAATCGATAGATTTGCCGTCATCAATCTACACAATTTCGGAACACCCAAGGAGATGTGAGGGTCATGAACGAAGAGCATGCATATCGAGTAGCAGCATGGTGGACGTCGGGACGCACCGGCCTGGCAAAGTCGGATTCCGCCCCGAATGCCATTCATTTCACGGCTCCCGCTGAATTCGGCGGTTTGGAAGGGCGGTGGACGCCCGAGGAGCTTTTACTGGCGGCCGTGGCGGGTTGCTATACCACCACCGTGCGCGCGATTGCCGGAGGCGCGCAATTCGACTTCACCGATCTGCAGGTCGAAGCCAGCGGCACGGTGCGCAAGGGCGAAGGCGGGTACAGCTTCACGCAGATCGTGATTCGTCCGAACCTCAAGATTGCGTCGGCCGACGAGCGAGAGCGCGCGCTGGAGCTGCTGAAGCGGGCGGAGAAATTGTGTCTGGTGTCGAAAGCGATAGGCACGACCCTGAAATTCGAACCGCAACTGGAGATCACCAAGCCCGCGCCCATCGCGTGAGATCGAGCTACCGCTAAAGCTCCAGCAGAGCCGAAACGGACGAGGGATCGTCGGTCAGGCTCAGCTTGAATCCCACTTTCTTGAAGATCGCCTGCGTGGCCAGATTGTCGCGCAAAATCTCTCCCGAAAGTCGCCGCAACTTTTCTTCGCGCGCCACGCGGGCCACGCTGGCGAGCAACTCCGTTCCCAATCCGCGTCCCTGCCATCGATCGGAAACCAGCACGGCGGCTTCCGCCTCGAAGCGATTGATGGCGCTGAAGCGGCCCACGCC
>CAVWHT010000040.1:0-112167 GCA_963754885.1 uncultured Acidobacteriota bacterium
GGCTCCCGCTGAATTCGGCGGTTTGGAAGGGCGGTGGACGCCCGAGGAGCTTTTACTGGCGGCCGTGGCGGGTTGCTATACCACCACCGTGCGCGCGATTGCCGGAGGCGCGCAATTCGACGTCCCGATCTGCAGGTCGAAGCCGAGCGGCACGGTGCGCAAGGGCGAAGGCGGGTACAGCTTCACGCAGATCGTGATTCGTCCGAACCTCAAGATTGCGTCGGCCGACGAGCGAGAGCGCGCGCTGGAGCTGCTGAAGCGGGCGGAGAGATTGTGTCTGGTGTCGAAAGCGATAGGCACGACCCTGAAATTCGAACCGCAACTGGAGATCACCAAGCCCGCGCCCATCGCGTGAGATCGAGCTACCGCTAGAAAGCTCCCCAGCAGAGCCGAAACGGACGAGGGATCGTCGGTCAGGCTCGGCTTGAATCCCACTTTCTTGAAGATCGCCTGCGTGGCCAGATTGTCGCGCAAAATCTCCCGAAAGTCGCCGCAACTTTTCTTCGCGCGCCACGCGGGCCACGCTGGCGAGCAACTCCCGTTCCCAATCCGCGTCCCTGCCATCGATCGGAAACCAGCACGGCGGCTTCCGCCTCGAAGCGATTGATGGCGCTGAAGCGGCCCACGCCCAGCACTTCATGCTCGCCGGTTTCGGGATTCTGCGGGCCGCGACCAGGGCGAATCCGCGATCGTAGCTGGCAAAACAGATGCGCACCAGGCGCTCGTGCTCGACTCCGCGTGCTCAGGCTAAGAGAACAGAAATACCGTAGGTATACGCTGCGCTCCGAGAGCGTGGTGTGGAACTGCACCATGAGCGGCTCATCTTCCGGACGAATGGGGCGGATGGTCACCGGGGTTCCGTCTTTGAGTTTCCATTCCGCTACATACTGCGCGGGATAAGGCCGAATGGCGGTGTGCGGCAAGTTCTGCGGAGTCATGGCCGAATCGTGCACGACCACTCGCGCATCCAGCGCAAGCAATTGATCGGGAGTCGCCAGCAGGGGATTGACGTCGATCTCCTTGATCCACGGCTGCTCCATGACCAGCTGGCTGAAGCGAACCATGAGTTGCTCAAGCGCAGAAAGATCGACAGGCTTGCGCCCCCGCACTCCTTTCAGCGCGGTGAAGATGTGTGTCTGTTCCATCATTCTCTGCGTCAGCGTCGTATTCAGAGGTGGCAATGCGAGCGCGTGGTCGCGATAGACCTCGACCATCACTCCGCCCGAGCCGAACAGGATCACGGGCCCGAACTGCGCATCGATGCTGCTGCCGAGGATGAGTTCGTATCCGTCGCGCTTCACCATCGGCTGCACGGTGACGCCGCCAAAATGTTGCGGCCCGGCTTTTTCCGAGACCGAAGCCCGAATCGCGCGAAAGGCGGCGCTCACCTGGTCAGCAGTTCGCAGTCGGAGGTGCACGCCATCCACGTCGCTCTTGTGCGCAATGGTGTTGGAGAGAAGCTTCAGGACGACGGGATATCCGATCTCCGATGCGATCGCGACTGCCTCTTTCTCGTTCTCGGCGATTCGTGTTTCCACGACAGGAATGCTGTAGCAGGCGAGCAGACGCTTCGATTCGAACTCGTTGAGCAGAGTCCGCCCGGAGTTGCGAATCTGTTGCACCAACGCGCTGGCACTCTTCCGGCCTTGCCCAGCCGAATCCGAGGCTTCGACCAGAGCAGGAGTTTCATGCAATCCGCGCAGGTTGTAGGTATAGCGCCACATGTAAGTGAAGGCGCGTGCCGCAGTATCGGGATAAGAAAATGTAGGAATGCCCGCCGCATTAAGAATGGCGGTTCCTTCTGCGACGCCGTCGCCGCCCATCCAGCTGGCGAGCAGAGGCTTGCTCGAACTGTGGGCACAATGTTTCATCTGGGTTGCCACCAGCGTGGGATCGGCAAGTCCCTGCGGCGCGATGATGGCCAGCAACCCATCGCTTGCAGGATCTTTAGAAACGATGTCAACCGCCTTTACGAAATGCTCGGGGCCCGCGTCGGCCAGCACGTCGACAGGATTGCTGTGGCTCCAATACGCGGAAAGGAATTCATCCAGGCGATGAATGGTCTCGGGAGAAAGAATCGTCAGTTCGCCTCCCGTTGCCATCACCGCGTCCGTCGCAAGGACCCCCGGACCTCCGGCGTTAGTGACGATGCTCAGACGTGGCCCGCGCGGACGCGGCTGTTTGCTCAACACCTCAGCCATATAAAAAAGATCGGCGATGTTCTGCACGCGCAACACGCCGCAACGCCGGAAAGCGGCTTCGAGCACATCGTCGCTGCCGGTCAAGGCCCCGGTATGCGATGCGGCCGCCCGCGACGCCGCTTCGGAACGTCCTGCTTTGATGACGATGATGGGCTTGCTGAGTGCGATCTCGCGCGCAGCCGAAAGAAATGAGCGCGCGTCGCCCACCGACTCCATGTAGACCAGAATGCTTTTCGTGTTGGGCTCGTCGCCGAAGTGATAGATGAGATCTCCCCAGCCGACGTCGAGCATGGAGCCGGTCGAAACGATGGCGCTGAATCCGACATGTTCTTTCTGGCTCCAGTCGAGGATGGCCGTCTGTAGCGCGCCGCTCTGGCTGAGAAATGCGACACTGCCTTTCTTCGGCATCGCGTTGGCGAAAGTGGCATTGAGCCCGATGGTGGGATTCATGAGTCCCATGCAGTTGGGGCCGACCAGGCGGAGCGATCCGCGCCGCAGATGCTTTTGAATTTCTTCTTCCAGCAGAGCGCCCGCACGGCCTTGCTCGCGGAAGCCGGCCGAAATCACCACCGCCGATCGCACATCAGCGTCAACACATTCTCCAATGATCTGGGGCACGGTCTGCGCCGGGGTCACGACCAGGGCGAGATCCACGCCTCCCGGAATGTCTGCAATTGTCTTGTGCGCCTTCAGACCGAGAACTTCACTGTGGCTGGGAGTAACGGCATAAAGCTTGATAGTGGCTCTGCTGGACAGCAGGTTCGAGAGCAGGCTGCGGCCAACGGTTCCCACTCGCTCCGTGGCGCCAATCACTGCCACAGATTGCGGCAGGAAGAGCGGACGGAGTCCGGCGCGCGCCGGAGGCGCAGGATAAATTTTTCCTACGAGTGAAGCAACAGGCGAGGTGGAAATTGGACTTGACAAAAATCTCTCCGCGGCAGCGCTGCCATCATTTTTTCACAGGTGTAAAGGGTCCAATGCATGATGCGTTTTCTCACACACTACACCCATATTTGCACAGTTTCTTCTGTGTGTCTGTGATCACAATATGACCATGATCACGAGTGCCAGTGACGCTGATCACAAGTGCAAAACGAATGCTAGAATGAGTCGAAAGGTAGGTGTGCTCACATGCGCGCCCCTTATGGCCTAAATATTCTTGATAGCTGCCTCACGTGTTCGGTGAGGGAAGAACATCTTTTCTGCAATCTTTCCGTACACGCCGGACAACGACTCAACGAAATTAAATCCACTGCCGTTTATCCCAAGGGTGCGATGCTCTTCATTGAAGGGCAGCAACCGCGCGGAGTCTTCGTGCTCTGCGCTGGGAAGGCGAAACTCTCAACCTCATCCCGCGAAGGCAAGACCATTATCACCAAGCTTTCCGACGCGGGCGATGTGCTGGGGCTCAACGCCGTTGTTTCGAACCGTCCGTATGAAGTGACGGCCGAGATGATGGAACCGGGCCAGGCGAATTTTATTCCGCGGGAATCGTTGTTGCAGTTCCTGAAAGATCATGGGGAAGTTGCCTTACGGGTGGCGGAGCAGTTGAGCCGCAACTATTACACCGCGTATGAAGAGATCCGCACGTTAGGTCTGGCGACTTCGCCCTCGGAAAAATTTGCCAAGCTCCTGCTGTCTTGGTCGACCAAGTCTGCGCAAAACGATGGCTCCATGCAGATCAAGCTTACGCTCACGCATGAGGAGATTGCAGAGATCATCGGCACGACGCGGGAGACGGTCAGCCGGCTGTTTTCAGAATTCAAGAAAAAACAGTTGCTGCAACTCAAAGGATCGACGCTGGTGATCCGCAACCGGCCGGCCCTGGAAAAAATCGTGCAGTCCTGATCACTTCTTTTCCCGTCCCCTGCGCCGCGAGATTGTTTCCCGCGGCGCTTCTTTTTCGTATCTATCTTTATCCTGCGCAGGTCATCACCGGACACGCGGCATGACGGATCACTTCGTGCACCGCCGACCACGGAATGTGAGCGGCTAGACGCGGCGAGGCCGCACGGTTCGCGCCCATCACCATCAGATCGCAGTGCCGCTGTTCGGCGGCGGTTAACATTCCTTCCGGTAAAAAGTCAGTTCCCACGATGTACTCCGGTTCCCTCTCCAGCTTTGCGTCGTGCAGCCACCATTGCTTGAGTTGCTCAAGTGTGCGTGCACGGGACGATCCCTCCCATTCCTGAAATTCGTCTGCAGCTGCACTGGCAGGCGCATAGGCCGACAAATTGGCAGTGGCAGGCATGGACGCGATCATGTGAAGCAACGTCAGACTGGTTGACGGCGCGGAGGCCAACGCTCGCACATGGGGGAGAGCCTTGGCAGAGCCGGCGCCGAAGTCGGTCGCAAACAGAATCGAACGAAACGCTGATTCGGGCGAAGCCGTTTCTACATTCGCCTTGGGGCCGAATGTGATTACCGGGCAGGGAGCGATACGCAGCAATTCTTCGGCGACGGAACCCAGGGCCAGTTTTGTCAACCCCGCGCGTCCGCGAGTGCCAATAACAAGCAGGTCGGCTCCCACCTCCTCGGCCAGTGCCAGAACTTTTTGCGGAACTGGCCCGTGCCGGATGATGATCGAATCGATTGCCCGTCCCAATCCCATGTCGCGAGTGGCAGCTTCAAGCCGCCGCTGCGCGTCAATCCGCTCCAGATCGATTTCCGGAGGACTGTCGAGTATTTCGTAACGCCAATCGGTGTGCAGCACGTGCACGACGGATAGATGGGCATGATTCTGCGCCGCCAGCGCGATCGCGCCGGAAAGCGCGCGCTGCGAAGCTTCCGAAAAATCTGTGGCCATCAGAATATGATGGAAAACTTCTTGCGGCTGCGGGATTGCTGGGGTAGGAAATTGTGCAACGCTCATAACGACCTCCTGGCCAGACGTATGGATTGAAGCCCGAGCAGAGTCTGCGATCCCGTGCTCTTGCGGCCGCGCAACCAGACCGTGCACAAAGACGCTGAAGATTCTGCGCGTGGGGTAGGCACTCCGGTAAAGCAAAAACTCTTAGATGGGATCTCGTTACGGATCGAACATTCGGGATTGGCGCACTCGGAAAGCATTCGCGCCCCCTATAAACTCTATAAAAAAGCCTATGCCTGCGCCGACGGGAGCGAGGTGAGTCCAGATACTGCGCCCGGTGACCATCATCACGCAGGCCAGGAGCCCTCTGGGTAAGGCGTGGGCCGCCCGATCTGGCTGATTTACAATCTCGTCAACACATGGCCGGCAACCCAGCTTTCGGAGATTCGCGAGTGACCGAGAAGGCAACTGAAATCCGCTGCGCAGCGCTTCTGTTTGATTTGGATGGAGTCCTGATCGACTCCACGCCCGCGGTTGCGCGAGTCTGGCGCCGCTGGGCCGTCGAGCACGGATTCGATCCTGAAGAAGTAATTGCCCGCGCTCATGGACGTCCCGAGCCTGACGACCGTGCGCGAATACCTGCCAGACGCCGATCATGAAGCCGAGAACCGTGAAGTGGAGCGTCGCGAGATCGAAGATCTCGAGGGAGTGGTTCCCCTGCCGGGCGCTCTCGAATTGTTGGCCAGCCTTCCCGCCGATCGGTGGGCCATTGTTACTTCGTGTACGCGCCCTTTGGCGGAGGTTCGCATCAAGGCGGCGGGACTTCCGATGCCCGAAAAGATGATTACTTCGAATGACATCACGCACGGCAAACCGCATCCCGAGCCCTTTCTGAAAGGTTCCGCTGTTCTCGGATTTCCCACCGAGCAATGCGTTGTGTTCGAAGATGTGCCGGCCGGCGTCCGGGCAGGCAAAGCCGCCGGCGCGAGAGTGATTGCCTTCACCACGACATTCCAGGAATCTGTTTTGCGGGATGCCGGCGCGTACTGGATTCTGAACAACTGCGCCGGGATTCACCTCACCGATCGTGACGGAGACTTGGTTCTGAAAACCTCCTAGGACGCGCCCAGAAATCGGCGTCCGCGCCAACGGTGTTTCCGGACTCTTCTCGCTGACCAACAATCTGCAGGTTGCTCAACCGCGCTGAGTTCGGCTCCGGTACCTCCCCTGCCGCGTATAATGCTTGCGAAAAACGATTTAGCCCGTGCGGGCCATTCGGAGGAATGCCATCATGAGTTTTCGTGCTATGAACCGCCGCACCTTTCTCGAAACCGCAACCACTGTCAGCGCAGCGACCCTGCTGAGCACCCGCCTCGGCTGGGCTGCCGGCGATCACAAGATCAACAAAGTGGGAGTACAGCTCTACACCGTGCGCGATCTCATGAAGGCGGACTTCGAGGGCACCATCGCGAAGGTCGCCCAGATTGGCTACAAGGAAGTCGAGTTCGCCGGATATTTTGGCCGCACTGGACAGCAGGTGCGTGCGGTGCTCGACAAGAACGGGCTGGCGGGAGTTTCCACGCACGTTCAGTATGACGAACTCGATGAAAAGTTTCCTTCGGTCATCGAAACATCAAAAGCGATCGGCTTGAAATACATTGTCTGCCCGTGGATTCCGGAAGAGCTGCGCAAGTCTCCCGACATCTGGAAGCAGGCCTCTGAGAAATTCAACAAGTGCGGGGAGCAGTCGAAGAAAGCTGGGATTCAGTTTGGCTATCACAATCACTGGTTCGAATTCCTTCCGGTCAATGGCAAACTTCCTTACGATGAGCTGCTCGCCGACTGCGACGCCAACCTGGTAAAGATGGAACTGGATCTGTGCTGGATTACGGTGGCCGGGTCCGATCCGATCAAATATTTCGAACGCTATCCCGGGCGCTTCCCGCTGGTTCACGTGAAGGACATCAAGAAACTGCCTCCAATCTCGGCTGCGGGTGGCCAGAACTTTGGAGACTCGTTGAAGGATATTACCGCGGTGGGCGACGGGATTATCGACTGGAAAAAGATTTTCTCGTATTCCGAGAAAGCTGGCATCAAGCACTACATTGTCGAGCATGACAAGCCCGCCGACCCGTTCGCGAGCATCACGGCCAGCTATAAGTACCTGCACGATCTGCGCTGGTGAAGGCCCAGCCGGTCCGACATATTTGTACAATGACGAAGGTAACGGGCGCTAGGGCGGCTTTCGTGGCATCTTGATGGAGTGCCGACTGTAGAAAAAAAAGACTTCATCGACTGGGATGCAGGCCGCGAAGGCTACCAGCAGACGCCCGGACGCTATGCTGCCGGTGTGTCTACGCAGAAGAGCCCATCTAGCGTTGCGGCAGAGAATACTCTGGCAAAAATTCGCCGCGAGGAGCGCCTGGGAAGCTTGGTGGCTGCGGCTGGCACGATCTGGACGGTCTACGTCGCGACTCACAACTACACAAATCTCTGGCGCTTGCAATTTTCCCCGCCGGGTCCGTTGGAGACTGTGGCTTTGGGGATCCTCATCTGGCTACATGCCAAATGGCGCCGCTCCCTGAAAAGAGTTTGAGCGGGTTCAAGGCTTTCGTTCCCGCCGCTATCGGAAGTTCCTTAGGCGAAGGGTTGTTCCAGCGACGAACTCTGCCGCGTAAATAGCTCCGCGCCGTTTTCCGTGATGTGCATATCGTCTTCCAGGCGGATGCCGAATTCTCCTTGAATATAAATCCCCGGCTCGTTACTGGTCGTCATGCCGGCCTGTAACTTCGTTGGGTTCCCGAGAACCAGGTAAGGCCACTCGTGGCCGTCCATCCCGAGACCGTGGCCGAGGCGGTGCGTAAAGTATTTGTAGCCCGGACCGTACCCGGCATCGGTAATTACCTTTCGTGCGGCATCGTCGATCGAGCCGCATTCCGCTCCCGGACGCGCCGCGGCCAAGGCCGCCGATTGTGCGCGGTGCACAATATCGAAGACGCTCTTCATTTTGTCGGATGCTTTTCCTAACACGAAAGTGCGCGTGATGTCCGACTGATATCCCTCGACCGTGCAGCCATCATCGATCATGATGATCGAGCCTTCGCGGATCACTTGCGGCGTGTTCGATCCGTGAGGCGAGGCAGAATATTCGCCGACCATGACGCTGGCGTCGCCGGGAAAACCTATGCGATCGTATGCGGTTGCGATCAGGTTCCGCACATCATGCTGCGTCATGCCTTCGCGCAGGGACTGATACACAGCCTCATACACCGCGATGGTTACCTGCGAGGCGAGTCGCATCAAGGCAATTTCGTGTGGACTTTTGATCATGCGGCAGCCGGCCGTAGCCGGAGTCGCGCTGGTGAGAACGGCCTGGGGAGTGGCTTTCGCGATGCCATCCGCAAAGACGAACCGCACCGTTTCTTCGATCCCAAGTTTCGCGGAAGCCATGCCGCGGTCTTTCAGGCACTGCGCGACGAGTTGATAAGGACTTTCATTTTCCTGCCAGACGCGAACATCGGTCTTGGCGCCATCCGGCGCATTGAGAAGTTGCTCACGGGCTCGTCCTTCTTCAAACGCCGGGCAAACGTAAAATGCAGCACCCTTGGCCGGAAGGATCAAAGCGAACATGCGTTCGCCGCCCCACCACCGGATACCTGTGAAGTAGCGCAGCGACGTGCCTTCCATCACTACGATCGCATCCAGAGCGTTCTCCGTCATCAGCTTGCGGGCGCGCTCCTGGCGCTGGCTGCGTTCTTCCGTCGTGATTGGCGCGGCCTCGCTCTTGCGCGACTTCAGATGCGCAATCGAAGGGGGAAGGGAAGAGTCATTCGTTGCCTGCGCGGCGACCGGACTCAGCAATGCCGGCGAAGCCGCTGCCACTCCTGCAGTGACGCCGCCTATCTCAAGAAATCGTCGTCGCGAGATCATCAGCGCTCCTGGCGGATGAGGGTGCTGCGGAACGAATCTTACACTGACGGTTTCCAGCGAAGGATCGGCTTTCTGGCTGCGGCGGTCTCGTCGAGGCGGGAGACGCGCGTCGAGTGCGGCGCGTCGAGCACAGTTTGCGGATCTTCCTGCACTTCTTCCGCAATCGATTTCATGGCCTCCACGAACAAATCCATCTCTTCCTTCGACTCGCTTTCGGTGGGCTCGATCATCAACGCGCCCGGCACAATCAGCGGGAACGCGGTCGTATAAGGATGGAATCCGTAATCGATCAAGCGCTTGGCGATGTCCATCGTCCGCACGCCGTTTTTCGCTTGCAGCTTATCGCTGAAAACGACTTCGTGCATCGTGGGCGTGGCGTAAGGCAGATTGTACGTTCCTTCCAGCCCTTTGCGGATGTAGTTGGCGTTGAGCACCGCGTCTTCGGTGGTCTGGCGAAGGCCGTCGGGTCCATTGGCCTGTATGTAGGCGAGGGCCCGCACGAACATGCCGAAGTTCCCGTAGAAAGCGCGAACCCGTCCCACCGAGTGCGGGCGGTTGTAGTCAAAAGCCAACGTTCCGTCGGCGTTGGTAGTCAAAACGGGAGTCGGCAAGAAAGGTTCCAGAGGGCTCTTGATGGCCACCGGACCTGATCCGGGACCGCCGCCGCCATGTGGAGTCGAAAACGTTTTGTGCAGGTTAAGGTGCATGACGTCGACGCCGAAATCGCCGGGACGCGCCTTACCTACCAGCGCGTTCATGTTAGCGCCGTCCATGTAGAGCAGGCCGCCCTTGGCGTGCAGGATGTCGGCGATCTTGTGAATCTCCTGCTCGAACACGCCCAGCGTGTTGGGATTGGTCAGCATCAATGCGGCGACATCTTCGTTCATCTGCGCCGCCAGCGCCGTGGTGTCGACCATGCCGCGCGAATCCGATTTCAGATTCTCGACCGCGTAGTTCACCATGGCCGCGGTTGCCGGATTTGTTCCGTGAGCGGAGTCAGGAATCAGAATCTTTTTCCGGGCATTGCCTTTGGATTGGTGATACGCGCGAACCATAAGCAGACCGGTCATCTCGCCGTGGGCGCCCGCTGCGGGCTGGAGCGTGATGGCATCCATGCCGGTGATTTCGATCAGGCACTCGCTCAGCGTCTGGATGATGCGCAGCGCGCCTTGAGAAATCTTTTCCGGCTGGTAAGGATGTCCGTTGGCGATTCCTTCGACGCGCGCAACCGCTTCGTTGACGCGCGGATTGTACTTCATCGTGCACGAACCCAGCGGATACATGCCGAGATCGATGGCATAGTTCCACGTGGACAGGCGCGTGAAGTGGCGGATGATTTCGATCTCACTCACTTCCGGCATGTTGCCCAGATCTTTGCGTTCCGCCGCGCCCAGCGCCTTGGCACTGTCGACCTCCGGTACGTCGAGCGGCGGCAATTTCCACGCCGCTTTTCCGGCCGATGATTTCTCGAAGATCAGGCCTTCGTTCTGATTGACGTGCCGAGTCGCCTTGCGCGTTACGTGCTTCATAATTTATCGAATCCTAGGTCTTGCATCGTTGCCCCACGGACATAACAAGGCACATTTCGTGACGTGATGCTCATCGCGCCATTTCTTCCACTTCCTCTTTCGCCGAATGCACGGAACGCTCGCTTTCGGCGATCAGTCCCACGGCAGTATCGATAGCGCTGCGCGCAGTCAGTTCGGTGCAGCACCACAGCGCCGCATTCCCCAGTTCGGGATAAAACTTCTGCAGCGGCAATCCGCCCACGATCTTGTGTCCGAGCAGGCGGCCGTTGATGGCGTAAGGATCTTCGCTGGTCTGGACCACGAATTCGTTGAATCTGGGTGAGGTCGCGAAGAGCACTTTGACATGCTTGGCAAACTGCCCGGCTGCATACGCAGTCTTGGCCAGATTCTGCTTGGCTAATTCTTTCAGGCCGACTTTGCCATACACCGTCATGAAGACATTGACCATGAGCGCGACCAGCGCCTGGTTCGTGCAGATGTTGGAGGTCGCCTTTTCGCGGCGGATATGCTGTTCGCGAGTCGCCAGGGTAAGCACGAATCCGCGCTTGCCGTGTTTGTCGGTGGTTTGACCGACCAGGCGTCCGGGCATCTGACGGACATTTTTCTCGCGCGTCGCAATTACGCCGCAGTAAGGCCCGCCGAAGCCCAGCGGAACACCGAACGATTGCGCCTCCATGGCGATGATATCCGCTTCCCGCGGTGGCTCCACGATGCCGAGCGAAACCGCCTCTGCAATCGAGACCACGAGCATCGCTCCGTGCCTGTGCGCGATCTCTGCAATCGCAGCAACGTCTTCAATCGTGCCAAAGAAATTTGGAGATTGCACCAGCACGCACGCCGTCTCCGCCGTGATCGCGCTCTCCAGTTCCTTCAGGTTCACCCGGCCATCGTTTCCATAGCCCGTCACCGAGAGCGGCATCCCCTGATGCGTCGCGTAGGTTGCCAGCACCTCCCGATACTCGGGATGCAAGCTGCGCGCAACAACCACCGACCGGCGGCCGGTCAGCCGAACCGCCATCATCACGGCCTCGGCCGCGGCTGTGGAACCGTCGTACATCGAGGCATTCGCCACTTCCATGCCCGTCAATTCGCAAATCATGGTCTGGAATTCGAAAATCGACTGCAGCGTGCCCTGCGAAATTTCCGCTTGATACGGCGTGTAGGCAGTAAGAAATTCGCCGCGTGAGATCAGAGAATCGATGATCACCGGGCGGTAGTGAAAGTAGGCGCCCGCGCCCAGAAAGCTGGTGTATCCGTCGCCGTTCTCGCGCGAACGCTGGCGGAAGAAGTCAACAATCTCGGATTCCGCCATCTGGCGCGGAATCTTGAGATCGCGATTCAGGCGATATTCGGCGGGAATGGGAGCGAACAAGTCATCAACCGAGCCGAGGCCCATGGCTTTGAGCATGGCCTCGCGATCGGCGGGAGATTTGGGTAAGTAGCGCATAGGAAATTGATTAGATGTGCCTCGAGGTCATTCGGATCAAGGCGGCTCGGACCTGGTTTGAATGCAGTTTCCAAAGTCTGAACCGCGAAGAACACGAAGTTGCACAAAGGAATGTCAGTGTCCGGCCTCTTCCGCCACAAACTTCTCGTAGTCCGCGGCCGAGAGCAGCCCATCGATCTCGCCCGGATTCTTCAACGTCATCTTCATCATCCACGCGCCGTGCGCGTCGGAATTCACCTTCTCCGGCGCGGTCGCCAGATCGGCATTGACCTCGGTCACAGTGCCGGAGGCGGGCGCAAACAGATCGGAGACCGCTTTCACCGACTCAACCGTGCCAAACGTCTTGCCGGCGGTGAGTTCGGCCCCCACCTTGGGAGTCTCGACGAACACGATGTCCCCCAGCGACTGCTGCGCGTAGTCGGTGATCCCGACCGCAGCGGAGGTTCCGTTCACCTGAATCCATTCGTGCTCTTTGGTGTATTTGCGATCTGTTGGGTAGGCCATGATTGTGTCTAGCTCCTGATCTCGTAGCGCCGCCGTCCCGGCGGCTGTCGTGGCGGCGTCTCGCCGCCACCGGCGAGGGCGAGACGCCCTCGCGACAGCCGGCAAGATGCCGGCGCTACGCCTTGGTCTTCGGGCGCTTGTAAAACGGCGCCGGCACCACCACGGCTCCCACGCCTTGACCTCGAATCTCAACCTTCACCGCGGTTCCTAGTGCGGCCAACTCCACCGGCACGTACGCCAACGCGATGTTCTTCTTCAAGAACGGCGCGGGAGACCCGCTGGTGACATATCCAATCTCGCCGCCCGCTGCGTCCAGCACTTTGTACCCATCGCGAGCGATGCCGCGCTCGGTCATCTCCAGGCCAACCAGGGTGCGCTTCACTCCTGCCGCTTTGGCTTTCTCCAGAGCCTCGCGGCCTACGAATTCGGGCTTCTCCATCTTGCAGAAGCGGTCGAGGCCCGCCTCCCAGACATTAATCGTATCGGAAATCTCGTGACCGTAGAGCGGGAGTTTGCCTTCGAGGCGTAAAGTGTTGCGAGCGCCCAGGCCGCAAGGGACGACGCCGAACTCCTTGCCCGCGGCGAGGATCTCATTCCACACCCGCGCGCTCGTAGCGTCATCCGCAGGAACGTAGATTTCGAAGCCGTCTTCGGCGGTATAGCCGGTGCGTCCCATGAGGATGTTGGGAAGTCCGCAGAGTTTTCCGCGAGTCACCCAGTAGATCTTCACCTTGCTCAGGTCGGCATCGGTCAGCTTCTGCAGCAGGTTGACGGCCTTCGGTCCCTGGATCGCAATCTGGGTGAGGTCGTCCGAAAGATTTTCGACCGCGCAATCGAACTGGCGTGTATTGTCGCGAACCCAGTTAAAATCCTTTTCGCGCGTTCCGGCATTGATGACCAGCAGATATTCGTCTTCACCGAGGCGGTGGACAATCACGTCGTCGACGAACGTTCCCTCAGGATAGAGCAGGGCAGAGTATTGCGCCTGTCCAATCGCCAGCCGGGACGCGTCATTCATGGAAATGTGCTGGACTGCGGCCAGCGCCTCGCGGCCGGCCAGGCGAATGTCGCCCATGTGGCTGACGTCGAAAATGCCCACACCGGTGCGCACGGCCATGTGCTCGTTGATGATGCCGCAGCCAATCGCAGCGGGATACTCTACAGGCATATCCCAGCCATTGAACTCCACCATCTTCGCGCCCATCTGGCGATGAACGGTGTTCAGAGCAGTTTTGCGGATGGTAGGCGCCTCAACCGAAGACAAAATCGACCTCAAACAATGGGCAGTGGCTGGCTGCCGGACGATGGTATGACTGATTACCCTAACACGCGGTTTTTCAGCGGGTCAAACCGGGGAAGAGCTTTAACCACAGAGGACACAGCGGCCACGGAGGGACACTCAGGATTCCAGATCCCTCCGTGTTCTCTGTGTCCTCTGTGGTGAAGATTTCGGCCTTACCGGCCGAACAGCACCGTCACCCGCGAGCCAGCGGCCACGTACGTGCCGGCGGCGGGGGTCTGCTGGCGGGCAATGCCACTGCCCACTGCGTCGAGTTCGAGGCCAGCATCTTGGGCGGCTTCTACGGTGCCGCGGAACGTCTTGCCCACAAAGGACGGCACTTCGATGCCGCCTTGCTCTACGTCGAGAACGACCGTGCCGCTTGATGGCAAGTTTGGCTGCGGGGCGACTGCTGGTGACGCGGGCTTGGCTTCCGTTGCCGGATTTGCGGCCGCAGGTAACGGTTCATGCATTGCTGCTTGGACTACACCCGAATCGCTGCCGGCAGCGGCGGGCGGAAGCGCCCGCCCCACACTTCGCGGCTTCGCCGCTTCGTTTACCTCGGCTGTCTCCAGCGGCTCTCCGGGATGGTCAGGAGTTCCTTCTTCCAGATCCTTATCCTTCATCTTCGCCAGTAGCAGTTGGTGCCGCGGCGCGAGCGGCAAATCGTGGGGAACGTGCAGATATTCGAGCACCTGCTGCGAGACGCGGCGGAACACGGGCGCCGACACCTGTCCGCCCTGATGTAGTCCAACCGCGGAGTCGAGAATCACCGCCACCACGATCTGCGGATTGTTGACCGGAGCGAATCCCGCGAACGAGCCCACGTATTTCGTCTTCGAATACGCGCCGGTTGCGGGATCTACCTTTTGCGCGGTCCCCGTCTTTCCCGCGGATGAGTAGCCTTCCAAAATCGCCTTGCGTCCCGTGCCTTCGAGCACGACCTTCTGCATCATCGAGCGCATCTCGGCCGCGGTGAAGGAGGAAATCACGCGATGCGAAGCGCCCGGATGAAAGGCCACGGTTTGCGGAGCACCTTGCGGCTGCACAGTTCCAGCCACAATCCGAGGCGCGACCCAGACCCCGTCATTAGCGAAGGTCGAGACCAGTCCGGCTAACTGCAGGGGCGAAATCCCGATCTCCTGTCCCATGGAAATCGCGGCGATAGAAACTTTCGACCACCGGCTCGGAGGCTTGGTCAGCCCTCGCGTCTCGCCAGGAAGCTCGATCCCGGTCTGCTGCCCGAATCCGTAGGCGCGAATGTATTTGTAGAAGCGATCTTCGCCCAGCCGCAACGCGATCTTGATCGATCCGACGTTGCTCGATTCTGCCAGCACGCCCCACACCGGCAGAATCCCGTGCGGTCTGGAATCCCGGATGCGCATGCCGTTGTAGACAATCGATCCCATCTGGCAATCGAAGAGCTCATTCGGATTCGTAACTTTTTCTTCTAGAGCCGCCGAGATCGTCACCAGCTTGAAGGTTGAGCCGGGCTCGTAGACATCGCTCACGGCGCGGTTGGTCAGCGCGGCCGGCGTGATCTGCTTGCGCAGATTGGGATTGAACGTCGGACGATTGGCCAGCGCCAGAATCTCTCCGGTGTGCGGGTTCTCGACAATAACCGTGCCGGCGATGGCCTGCGTGTCATGGATCGCCTGGTCGAGTTCTTTCTCGGCGATATATTGAATATTTTTGTCGATGGTCAGAACCAGGTTTTCGCCGGGATCCGGCTGCGTTTCGACGTTCAGCGAACCAACGCTTGCGGGCATCCACCGAGATGAACATTTTTCCCGGGCGGCCGCGGAGTTCGTCGTCGAACTCGTGCTCGATGCCGCTCTGGCCGGAATCTTCCATGCCCACGGATCCCAGAACCTGCGCCGCCAGGTCACGGGCAGGATAGAAGCGCTTGGGCTCCTTCTGGAAGTGAATGCCTTGCAGCTTCAGCGAATTGATCCGTTCGATAGTTTCGTCGTCCGCCTTGCGCGCCACCCAGCAGAAGGTCTTATGCGCCCGGCAATCTGCGAGCACGACGTTGTAGTCTTCGCCGGTGATGCGCGTGACCAGCGAAATCGCGGTGGGAAGATCTTTTACCTCGGACGGAACGGCGAATGCGGACTCGACCAGGACCGACATGGCCAACTCGTGCCCGGAACGGTCATAGATGACTCCACGCTTCGCGGCGAGCGGAATGGCCCGTTGCTGCTGGTGTCCCGCCTGTTTGACGAACCTGCCGTAGCTGAAGATCTGGAGATAGACCAGGCGGCCGCAGATTGCAACGCACCACAACACGAGCATGGCTCCGAGAAAGTAGAGGCGGGAGTTCTTGCCGGAGGTAGGATCAGAGGCCATAGCTGCTCACTCAAGCCTTGTCATCCTGAGCGAAGCGAAGGACCTCTGCACTCTGCCGGCAGTAACGCAAAGGCTGGGGAGTATATAGGTCCTTCGCTTCGCTCAGGATGACAAAAAAACTGCTGAGACAAATTCGGCGGCCCACTTACAGACAGGCCGCCGCCGAGATCAGCCGAGCCGTGCTCGGCGGACGGGCGAATGCGCCCGTCTCTGCAATCCAGATTACTGCCCCGCGATCACCATGACCGGCGCATTGCTGGCCATGACCGGAGCTTGAGCATCGGCCGGTGCGACGTTCCATGCGAATGACCTGCCCTGGCTCCGGCGGCACCAGGCCCATGCGGCGCGCCAGCACATCGATCCGCTCGGGATCGCGCAGAGAAGCGTCTTCCAGGCGCAGCGCGTGGTTCATTTCCGTGAGGCTGGTCAGTTCACGCTTCGCCGATTCGATCTGATATCCGTATTCGATGGCCTTGAAATGCTGCCAGGCATAGGTGAAGACAAACAGGAACAGAAACGCCAGCGCTGTGCCAAACTGCTTCATCTCACGGCTGCGCCGGGGATCCTCCACTTTGACCAGACGCGAATTGTCGATCGCCTTGGAGAAGTAGATCTCGGGTGTACCTGTCCAAAGCGAACGAGCCCGGACTGGAACTTCGACTGCCGGAACCATGCCGCGAATTGACGCCGCCGCTGCCGCCATTATGCCGCCCCCATGTAAGCTCGATCACCCTCTACTGCCGGAATCTGCATGGTGAAGATTTCGTGCAGTTCCTGTTCCATGTGCTGCTGCTCCAGCATTTCGCCGACCCGATCCACCGTCTTCATCAAATCGCTGATCAAAGTTCCCGTATACATTCCCGCGACCTCAATTTGGATTCCTACCACGGAACCCGTAACGCCTGCTGTCAGCTATCAGCCTTTAGCTCTTCGTGCTTCGCGGATCTTGGTCCGCTTGCTTCGCACCTGAACTCTAAGGCCCGGCACCGCCATCACAGCTAATGCCGGGAACTCCGGCAGGTTTTCCGGAGCTAAACTCTTTCCGCCGCCCGCAATTTCGCGCTGCGGGCCCGCGGGTTGCGATCACTTTCTTCTTCAGTTGCCGTAACCGGCTTTTTGGTTAGCACACTGAAGTAACCCTGTTGACTCCCTTCGCGGAAGGCATCCTTTACGATGCGGTCTTCCAGCGAATGAAAACTGATCACCACCACGCGTCCACCTGGCTTCAGGATCCCGGGCGCCGCTTCCAGCAGCGCCTTCAGATCGTCCAGTTCGCGGTTTACGAAGATTCGAAGAGCCTGAAAAGTACGCGTCGCAGGATGAATTCGCCTTTGTTCGGGATTCATTGGCCGGGCCGCGGCTGATACGATCTCTGCAAGTTGTGCAGTAGTGCGTATCGGCCGCGACCGGCAAATGGCTCTGGCGATTCTCCGCGACCTCCTTTCCTCTCCGAATTCGTAAATCACATCGGCAAGCTGTCGCTCGTCGAGGTGGTTTACCACTTGTTCGGCGGTACGCTCCGACTGCGGGTCCATCCGCATGTCGAGCGGTCCATCCGCCTGAAAACTGAATCCGCGCGCCGCATCGTCCAATTGCAGGCTGCTCACTCCGATGTCGGCCAGAATTCCGTCAACCGTCGCCGGCTGCTGCCCTTTCGCAATCTCTGCGAAGGAGCGATGCAGCAGCGTGATCTTCGGCCAATCCTGACCTTGGGGCGTCAGCCTCTTGCGCGCGATTTCCAGCGCTGCCGGATCTTTATCGAGCCCAATCAAATGTCCCGGTGCGCCGAGGCGTTTTGCGATTTCGTAAGTGTGCCCGCCAAGGCCCACCGTTGCGTCGATATAGATCCCGCCACGCCGCACGGCTAAAAAGTCGATCGCTTCTTTTAAAAGAACCGGAACATGGCTCGCTCTTCCACCACCATGCCCAACCCCCTGAGGGGTGTCTGTTGATCCCTCGCCCACTAGATGCCCAATTCGTCGAGCGTCTTCTCATCCTCAGGCGTAAACTTTTCTTCTAAAATCTCTCGCTTGAACAGCTCCAGGTTCCTGACCACCAGGTACGTCAAGTTCCCCAGAACCGCTACCTCGCCCTTGATCTGCCCCGCTTCCCGCAGCAACTGCGGCAGTAACAACCGGCCCTGCCCATCCATCTCCACCTGCTGCCCGTAGTAGTTCGTCCGGTCCAGAAATTTCTTTTTCGTAGGATTGAAATTGGAGAGCCCTGCCAGCTTCTGCTCGATCCGCTCCCATTCCTCGAAGGGATATACTTGAGCAACCTTTCCATCGAGACTTGTGATGTAGAATTGCTGCCCGTATTTCTCGTCGATCACCCGCTTGAACTCGGCCGGGACCTTCAACCGTCCTTTTTCGTCGACCCGGGTTGGATGATTGCCGCGAAACATAATCGTTACTTGTCATCCTGAGGACGTTGCTTTTGCGTCCGAAGGACCTGGGCACGCCGCGCGAACAATCTCGCGTTTTTAGCGAGATTGCGAAAACGCGTGTTTGGCGTGCTTCCCTGTTCGCTACGACTGCAACCACGGAGATAAAAGCGGCGCAAAGTTCGGTCAAACGCGGGCGATTCGGGCTGTTTGTCGTGCTGCTGGGTCGGATTTCCACCGGCTCCTCGATTTCAGCTCCTGCTTCCCACGAACCTAACTGTTCACCACTTTCTACCACTTTGTACCACATCTTAGCTGTAAGTCGTTGATTGTCAAGAAGAAACTTGAGGGTGCGGCACACCCTAGTGTGCTGATTTGGGAAAGCACGAAGTCTTGTGGTTTACCGAGTTGACGACCACAAGGAATTGCGTTTATGGTCTTGGTTCTTTCGCTATTGCTTCGCTACGATTTTTCTTGATCTCCGCCTTGGGTCTGTATTTTCTTGTGGAAATTTTCGTTTTGCCGCCGGCTCAAGGAGCTTTGCCCCCTTCCAATTGGGTGTACACTGCCGGGCATATCGTGCCGCGCCTGTTCTGAGACACATCTTTGAGGAGGTGTTCCGTGGCATTCAACAGAGGCAGGGTCTGGTTGGGCGGTTTAGCGGGGGGCGTGGTCTGGAACGCGTGGAGTTTCTTCATCTACCACTACATTACCGGCCCGCGCTACGTCATAGCGACGAACGCCGGCTTGTTCTTGAAAACGCCACGCTATCCGTATTTCATCGCGGAGTGGACCGTTCTGCTGTTTATCCTGGCGATTGCAGTAGCGCATCTTTATGCCTGGGCGCGTCAGGGACTCGGCCCAGGTCCGGGAACGGCACTCAAGGTCGGCTTTCTGGCTGGCTTCTTCGCCGGCTTCCCGGGAAACTTCGCGCAGGCGATGTGGTCCCCGGTGGGCCGAGGACTACCTTTTGGCTGGATGGTCGAGATGTGGCTGGGTGCCATCCTGGCCGCGCTGGTCGCGGGCTTTCTCTATAAGGAATAGTCAGTCAGAAAATGAAAACCACAGAGGACGCAGAGGACACGGAGGAAATAGATCCGGTCAGGAACAACGATTTCGTGATCGAATCCAATGATCCAGATTTAGATTTCCTCTGTGTCCTCTGTGGTTTTCATTTCTTCACTTCGACGGCTCCACGAAAACCGCCGTTCCGTACGCCAGCACTTCGGTGACGCCCTGCATCACTTCGGTAGCGTCATAGCGCGCTCCCACCACTGCGTTGGCGCCTAATTCGGCCGCGTGCATCAACATCAGGTCGAAAGCTTCCTGCCGCGTTTTTTCGCACAGATTGGTCAGCAGAGTAATGTTGCCGCCGATGAGTGTCTGCAGCCCGGCGCCAATCGTGCCAAAGATCGACCGCGACCGGACCACGATGCCGCGCACCACTCCCAGCGTGCGCGTCACCCGAAATCCATCGATTTCAAACTGCGTGGTCACCATGTTGTGAGCGACCATCCTGCCAGCGGTGTAGCCAGTTGCCATGCGGTCAGTCCTTCCTGGGATGCCAGCGAAACGCTAACTATAGCGCGACGAGACGGCCACGACGAGTACTTCGAATTATTCGCCGACAAAAATCCTAAACCACGAGGCACAAGGATCACGAAGGCCCACTTATGCTTGCGTGCTTCTGGTTTTCCTTCGTGTACCTTAGTGTCCTTCGTGGTTTAGGATTTTGCTAGATGCCTACCAACAGGCGCTGAAAATCTCCCCGGATCTTATCGAGGCGCAACAGGCCGCCTCCGCGCTTCAGTTGCGCCAGCAGGAATGATGCAGTCTGGTCCAATCCCTCGATTGGGTCCTAACTTTTTCTGGAAGTCACCGCAAAAAATGCGGCTGCTTCCTGCTCCACATTCCTGCTGCCACAATGCGGGCACTTGGGAGTTTCCTTATCGTGCTCGTTCAGGCTGAGAATCGTTTCAAAGGACTTATGACAATCGAGGCAAACATAATCGTAGACGGGCATGAGAACCTCCCGCGGGAAATCCGTTGAAAGAATTGTACGCTCGCCGCAGAGGTTGATTGCTGATTTTTGGTAGTGGGTCAGTTTTATTTCCAGAGCGCGAGATCTTCGAGAGGCGTCGTTCCGAAGTCCCGCGCTTTCACCAGCGGGACGAGGGATCTCCCGTGGGCATCAAACTGACTCACTACCTGATTTTTGATTGCGGTCGAAGAAGCAATCTCCACGACAGAAATTAACAATCAACCATTTCGCAGCAGTTTATTTCGCGCTGATGTCGACCGAGGCCCGGGTCGTCTCCCACTCGATCTGCAGAGTGCACCCGTGTCCGGATTTTTCGTAGTTAATGGTGAAGTTCTCTACGGGCGAGGGCAGCTTCGATACTTTCATATCGATCCGCGCCAGTTCATCGCTCTCATACTTGTAAGGAATACCCCATTCTCCGGTTTTCTTGTTGATGATGAGAGTCCACTTGTCGGCGCTCGGTACGGTGAACAGCGTGTAGCTGCCCGCGGGCACGGTCTTGCCGCCAACCACGACGTCGCTGCTGGTGACGAACGTCGTCGCTTCATTCGCTCCGGTCCGCCACACTTTGCCGTAAGGGACAAGATCGCCAAAAATCTTGCGTCCCTTCATGCGCGGGCTGGAGTAGTCGGTCTTGATGGTCTTGCCTCCGCCGAGATCGCAGGTTGCGGACGCTGCCGGACTGGGCCGATTACCGCCGCCCATCTGGGCGAAGCACACCGTAGTCACGAATACGAGCAGAGAGAGCAAGGCGATTTTCTTTTGCATGGTTTCTCCTTTTATGGAAGCTGAAGCTGGCTCAACAACGCTTGGACGAATAAAACCACATTCAGTCAGCCGCCCATTATGCTCCTCCGAATCGCGCGGTTACAATCGATGCATGCCCGTATTCGACGACAAGCAGGAAGAACTGGAGCATTATGAAACCATGATGGGCGTGCCCCGCGGCCGGTTAGCGGTCACTATGGACACCATCACCGACGCCATGGCCCTGGTCGGCCAGCACGGAGTCTACTGCCAGAGCCAGCGCTGGCCAGGCAAGCCGGTCATGGACATTCAGATCATCATGAAGAACTTGACCGACGCGAAAGAGCTGATCCAGAGCGTGATGGAAGAACTGAAGAAGCCAGCCTGATCCTCTGTGTTCCCCCGTGTCCCCTGTGGTTAAGGCTTTACCGTTACCATCACGACGCCGTGGGAAGCGACTAGTGCGGAGAATTTCCCACTAAACTTTCCCAGGTCCTTGTGCTGCCACAGATCGCGAACGCTCGCAGGGATGTTGCGCGTATAACCAAGTTCCTCCCACTGAACGGCAACCTCGTGCCCGCCCGCGCCGCGGTTAAGCAGGATTACGGCGCGGCTTCCGTCCTGCAGTTGCTTGGCCCAGACTTCGGTATCGCCGTACTGCGCCACGCGTCTGCCCTGCCGGCCGAGCGGATCCTGATCGATCGCAATCACTTCTTTGTTGGTAAGAATGTCGCGAATCTCGGGCCGCATGCTGCGCAGATCGTTGCCTGCGATGAGCGGCGCGGCCAGAATCGTCCACAGGCTGAAGTGCGACCGATACTCCGTGTCGGTCATACCTCCGTTTCCGACTTCCAGCATGTCCGGATCATTCCAATGACCCGGGCCCGCGTAGGATTGCAACCCGGCTTCCTGATCGATGATGGCAAGCACTCCGTTGGAGCAACAGCTGCCGTCCGGCCATTTCTGCTGGCCTCCCCAGCGATCGTTGATGTCCCCGGTTGTGCGCCAGAGATTGCCGCCAACCTCCTTGCCCCAGAGCCACGGTTTGGCCGTGCCCCACTCGCAGATACTGAGCACGATGGGCCGCCCTGAAGCGTCAAGCGCCGCGCGCATGTTCGCGTAAGATGCCTTCGCGTCCTGCGTCGTGGTGTTGCACCAGTCATACTTCAAATAATCCACGCCCCAGGCGGCGTACTGCAGTGCATCCTGATATTCATGTCCAAGGCCGCCGGGACGGCCGGCGCAGGTCTTCGATCCCGCATCGGAGTAGACCCCGAACTTCAGCCCCAGCGAGTGAATGTAGTCGCCGACCGCCTTCATCCCGTGAGGAAAGCGCTGCGGATCGGCGACGATGTTGCCATTCGCGTCGCGGCTGACCTGCCAGCAGTCGTCGATATTGACATACATGTATCCCGCATCTTTCATTCCCGACTTCACGACAGCATCGGCCATTCCCTTGATCATGTCTTCGCTGACATCGCAGCCAAACTTGTTCCATGAGTTCCATCCCATGGGCGGCGTAAGCGCCAAATTGGCAGAGGGGGATGTATGCTCTTGCGCAAAAATGGGGATGGATAGTACGACGCAAAGAAACAAAACCGCGAGCACCCGGTTCGTTTTCATGCAGATAGCGTGTACTTCCCGCGCTCGATCATCTTCTGCGCGATTTGCTGGCGCAATTCGACGGTATTGAACGGTTCATACTTGGCCAGTCGCCGCAGAATAGCCAGTTGCGTGCGCAGCATGTCGCCGTCGGCGACGGCGGCAATCACTTTCCGCGCCGCCGACTCGACCTTTTCCATCGCTTGCGACAGGTACACACGCGTCATGGCAAGCGGCAATGCCGCGCCCGCTTCTCCCTTGCTGGCCACAATCTTCTGCGCGCGCAATACCGCCGATTCCATAGCGTAGGTCTCAATCGTCATGTCGGCGATCGCGCCCATGATCTCTTGCTGATCCTGAATCGCCTGCATGTATTTCTGCGTGGCTGCGCCTGCGGCAAATAGTCCCAGTTTCTTCGCCTGGCCGACGAGTTTGCGCTCCTCGGTCAACGAGCCCTCCAGATCCTCCCCAGCCGACGGACCCGAGAGCACTTCGTCCATCAGCTTTTTGATCGCGGGCATGAGCGGCAGTTGTCCCGTCATCGCGCGCTTAAGCAGGAATCCGGTGATGATCAGCCGGTTGATTTCGTTCGTCCCTTCGAAAATACGATTGATGCGGGCATCCCGATAAGCACGTTCCGCCGGATATTCTTCGACAAATCCGTAACCGGCATAAATCTGCAGAGACTCGTCGACGATGTAGTCGATCATTTCCGATCCCCACACCTTGATGATTGAGCACTCGACGGCATATTCCTCGATCGCTTTGAGCGTCTGCTTGGCCGCATCCGCCGCGGATTTATCCACCTCGCTCAGCGCCGAATCCATCATGGCCACGGTGCGATACACCAGCGACTCGCCCACATAAAGCAGAGTTGCCATGTTGGCGATCTTTTCCCGCACCAACCCGAAGTCGGCAATGACTTTGCTGAACGCCTTGCGCTGCTTGGCATAGCCAATGGCGTTCTCGATCGAAACCCGCCCTCCACCAACGCACATCGCGCCCAGCTTGAAGCGGCCGACATTCAGGATATTGAAGGCGATCAGGTGTCCTTTTCCGATCTCGCCGAGCAGATTCTCGGCGGGAACTTTGCAATCATTCAGAATGATGGGACAGGTCGACGATCCCCGAATGCCCATTTTGTGCTCTTCGGCGCCGACGGAGAATCCCGGGAAATCCTTTTCCACCAGAAATGCCGAAAACTTTTCTCCGTCGATCTTGGCGAAAACCGTAAAGAGATCGGCGAAGCCGGCATTGGTGATCCACATCTTTTCGCCATTCAAGATGTAATGCTTGCCGTCGGAAGACAGCGCCGCTCGTGTGCGGCAGTTCATCGCATCCGACCCGGAAGTCGATTCTGACAGGGCATACGCCCCGACAATTTCTCCCGACGCCAGCCGCGGCAGATACTTCTTCTTCTGTTCTTCGGTTCCGAAGTAAACGATCGGCAATGTACCAATGCCCGTGTGCCCGCCCCAGGTCGTGGCGAATCCGGCATATTTGGCGATGTGATCGGCAATCACCGCGGCCGTGACCTTATCCATTTCCAGGCCGCCGTAAGCCTCGGGGATCTCCACCGAGCTCAAACCCAGCTCTCCCGCCTTCTTCAGCAGATTGCGTGTGACCGAAAAATCCTTGTGCTCGATCTTTTCGATGTTGGGCACAATCTCGTTCATGGCAAACTCTTCCGTCGTCTGCCCGATCAGTTGGTGCTGCTCGCTGAAGTCTTCCGGTGTGAAGATCTCCTCCGGTTGCCGGGATTCCAGAAGAAAGCTGCCGCCCGCAATTTTGCCCTTCGGAACTGTGGTGGTCGTTGCCATGCATATCCCTCAAGAAAAAGAAGCCGCCAACCGCGAGGCTAGCGGAATACATCGCAATTCTAATGCCTGGAACGAAAAGAAGGGTAGTTGCAGCCAGGCCGTGGTTTCCTTAGTGAAACTTAGTGCCCTTAGTGGTTAAGGGGTTTGTGTTTCCCGCCAGCCATTCCCATTCACAAACCGCCGGATGCCGTCCTTGAGGTGAACGACGTTGAAGTTGATCAGCAAGCCGATCGACTTCCCGCTGAGCCTGAGGTAGGAGATGACCTGGGCGTGGTGAATGGGAGAAATTGCCTCCACTGACTTGATTTCGACGATGACAAGGTCTTCGACCAGCAAATCCATCCGGTAGCCAAGTTCGAGCTTTACCCCACGATATACGACGGGCAGTCCAACCTGAGCCGCAGATCGAACCCCCGACTGGAGCAGTTCGTGCTGCAAGCATGCCTGGTAAGTACTCTCGAGCAACCCGGGTCCCAACTCGGAATGAACTCCCATCGCTGCCGTGATAATTGCGTGACTGACTTCCTGCGCGCTGAAGCGGTGGAGGATCGCTGTCGCCATGCTGCTTCTGTACAGTCCTTGCAGCCTGAAAGTCCAGTACATCCGTCACAGTTCCTCAAGATTAAATATTAAGAAACCCAAAACGGGAAACCACCAAGGACACGAAGTTACACGAAGGACCCCAGCGTAAGAGTTTCCTTTGTGAACCTTCGTGTCCTTAGTGGTTAAAGGTTTTCAGGGTTTAGAAGATTCTCGAATCTCTCTGACTTTTCCGGCTTAAAAAAGAAGCAAAACCCAAAACGGAAACCACAAAGGACACGAAGTTACACGAAGGACCCCAGCGTAATGGTTTCCTTCGTGAAACTTCGCGTCCTTAGTGGTGAATGATTTTGAGGTTTAGAGATTCTCGAAAATTCCCGCCGCGCCCATGCCTCCGCCCACGCACATGGTCACCATGCCGTAGCGCGCATTGCGCCGCTTCATTTCCCGGATCACCGTCGCCGTCAGCTTGGCTCCCGTGCATCCCAGCGGATGCCCCAGCGCGATGGCGCCTCCATTCGGATTAACCTTCTCCGGATCAAGCTCCGCCAGTTTGATGACCGCCAGCGACTGCGCCGCGAATGCTTCGTTCAATTCGATCACGTCGATGTCCGACAGCTTCAGCCCGGCTATCTTCAACGCCTTCGGCATGGCGAACACGGGGCCGACGCCCATCTCTTCCGGCTTGTATCCCGCGGTCGCAAATGCAACGTAGCGAGCCAGCGGCCGGATGCCGAGCGCATGAGCCCGCTCCGCCGACATCACGACGGCGGCCGCCGCGCCGTCCGACATCTGCGATGAATTCCCCGCTGTCACTGTTCCTTTCAGGTGGAAGGCCGGCTTCAGCGCGTGCAGCGCTTCGAGCGAAGTATCCGCGCGTGGACCTTCGTCCACCTTAAACACAATCTCCTGCCGCTTCGGCTTCGAACCATTCGGCACGCTGAAACTTACCGGCACAGGCACGATTTCGTCGTCAAACTTTCCCGCCTGGATCGCAGCCAGCGCCTTCTGATGGCTGTGCAACGAGAATTCGTCGGCGGCCTCGCGCGTGATGCTGGCATGCTGCGCGACCCGTTCGGCGGTCAGCCCCATCGAAAGATAAGCATCGGGATAATGATCAACGAGCCACGGGTTCGGCGAAATTTTGTGTCCGCCCATCGGAATCATCGTCATCGATTCCGTGCCTCCGGCGACGATCACCTCTGCGCCGCCGCTCATGATCCGCTCGGCTGCCATGGCGATCGCCTGCAATCCCGAAGAGCAGAACCGGTTGATGGTCAGCGCCGAGACTTCCACCGGCAGGCCCGCGCGCAGCGAAGCGATCCGCGCCACGTTCATGCCTTGTTCGGCCTCGGGCATGGCGCAGCCCAGAATCACGTCTTCAATTTCTTTGGCGTCGATTTGCGGCACGCGATCCAGCGCGCCCTTGATGGCGATTGCCGCCAGTTCATCGGGACGCGTAGCCCGCAGCGTCCCTTTGTAAGCGCGTCCCACCGGCGTACGTACAGAAGAAGCGATGATAACTTCACGCATATGATTTCTCCCAATCCTCTACTGTTAGATGTTCGAACGTCCGCGTCCGCTTCTGACCGGCGACGGTCACTTCGCAGGCGCGAAGAAAAAGTAGTCGGCGGTATAACTGCTCTTGGTTTCCGCGTCTTTGTGAGACTCGTCACAAGCATCGTTGCCCGGTCGGCCCCCGTGCGTGTGGACGCGTTGAATGGTGGTCACTTTCGCCAGTTCTCCCTTCCCCGAGTTGGATACGACGTTCACCAATAACCAGGGAACCGACTCCGCGTCGAGTGAATCGACTTTCGCGACCGCTTTGCCAGTGACTTCGCTGCCGTCTTTCAATTTCCACGTCGGTCCGGCAGAATGCTGGCCGATCACTTTATCCTTGCGATCTTTCAGTTCCGCATCCGGACCCTTCAACGTCCAAGCGAACTTGCCGTCCGCACCAGTCTGGCAGGTATAAACCTGCGATCCCTTGGCATGCACGAACAACACCGGCTCCAGGCCCGCCGGTACGGCGATGGCGTCGGGCACGTCAGGAGCCGATTCCTGCGCGGGAGGTTCGTTCTGTTGTTTAGATTGCGCGTTGGAAAAGAGACCCAGTGGAACGAGCACCAGACCGATGGCCACAACAAGTGCCCGCAAAGGTCTTCCCATGATGCGATTGTAGCGCAGAAGGGAACGCGTGGCGTCTCGCGAGCAGGCGCACTTTAGAAGGCGCGATATGTATGTTTCCGAACAGAATTTCGGTAGTGGTGCAGTTTGAAGAGATTTGTATCAGGGCACGCCTTCAGGCGTGCCAAGGCGCGAGCAAATGGCCGGCTTTAGCCGCTGCCAGCGCGGCCTAACCCCCAGCGGCTAAAGCCGCTCGTATTTTCCCGATGTTGTGGCATCGCTGAAGCGATGCCCTGTGACAAATCTTCTCAAACTGCACCACTACCGGAATTTCAGCTGAATTGACACTGTGTAGCGCGTAGCGTTACACTATACGGGTGATCAAGGGCTTCCGGCACCGGGCCTGGAGAAATTCTTCCGCACCGGGTCGAAGGCGGGGATTCAGCCGAAGCACGCCGGCAAGCTTCGCCTGCAACTATTTACGCTTGATAACGCCAGATTGCCGGAAGATATGAACGCTCCGGGATGGAAACTTCATCCTCTGGCCGGAGAACTCAAAGGGCGGTCAGCGTCAGCGGCAATTGGCGTTTGACGTTTATGTTTGAGGGCGAGGACGCTCTCCTCGTGGATTACCTGGACTATCACTAGGTGGGTCGTTCGAACATTGTCCCACGACCGACAACAGGAGCAAGGAGATGCTTATGCGCATGCACAACCCACCGCATCCCGGACTGGTTCTCCGCGAATATCTCGGAGATCTGGCTGTGTCCACGGCGGCAGCCCATCTGCGGGTGACGCGCGTGACCCTGTCGCGTGTGCTGAACGGGAAAGCCGGCATCTCGGCGGCGATGGCGCTCCGCCTGGCGGCCGCTTTGGGCACTACGCCGGAACTGTGGATGAACATGCAGTCCCAATACGATCTCTGGCGGGCAAAGCAGGGACGGCAACCAGCGGTGCGAAGGTTCGCGCATGCGGCCGCGGGATGAGACGCATGGGAACGGCGCTGTCTGCTTCAATAGCTCCAAAGTCTTGAACTAGTTTCTTAGCGTTTTCCCCGTCTTCAGCGTGTATTGAATCCTTTCCTGTGTCTTCTTCTCGCCGCAGAGCGATTTGAATCCTTCCCGCTCCAGATCGAGGATGTACTGTTCGCTCACCGGCGTGCCTGGAGTGACATTGCCGCCGCACAGCACCTCGGCGATCTTCCCGCCCAACTTTACTTCGTAATCGGTGATGAAGTCGCCTTGCCGCATCATGTGAACTCCCATCTTGAGCGCGGCCAGCAGGTTTTCGCCGGGCGCAGGAATGTCGGTACGAGGCAGCGGCGGCTCGTATCCCGCGCACGCCAACTCTAACGCCCGCGCCTTGGCATCGGAAAGCACGCGCTCGCGGTTCATCGTAATGCGGTCGGAATCGGATAAAAATCCGAGCCCACGCGCTTCATGCGCCGAGGTGGCGACCTTGGCCGTAGCGATCGCTTCGAAAGCCTTCTTCATCGCCTCCATCATCTCCACCGAGCCCGCCAACGCGTCGCCCGACGATTTGCCGTGGGATGCGGCCGCGCTGTCGACAGCGCGCAGCAACATTTCCTTGCAGCCTCCTCCGCCCGGCAACAGTCCGACTCCCACTTCCACCAGCCCGGTATAAAGCTCGGCATGCGGCTGGCGCCCCGCGGCATGCAGAGAAATTTCCGTGCCTCCGCCCAGGCACAGCCCGAACGGCGCTGAAACCACCGGCTTGGGCGAAAATTTAATCGCCTGCGTCATCCCCTGGAACTGGCGAATCGCGAGATCCACGTCGTCCCACTCTTCTTCCTGCACGCTCATCAGCAGCAGTATGAGGTTGGCGCCGACGGAAAAATTCGCCGCATCGTTGGTGATCACGAAGGCGTCGAAATTGTCGCCCGGCCCGCCCGGCTTCAGCGATTGCGTAATCAGGCTGATGATGTCGGCTCCCAGCGAATTCATTTTGCTGTGGAACTCGATGCAGGCGACTCCATCGCCCAGATCCACCAGCGACGCTCCGGAATTTTTTTTCACCACACCATTGGATTTCTTCGCAACCGTGACCGACCACACTCCGTCGGGAACATGAACCGGCTCGGAACTTGCTTTTCCGAGGTCAAAGTATTTGCGGCCCGAGGCGGTCTTCGCATCGTCGGCATACCAGGATTTCTGTCCCGAAGCCAGCAGCTTTTCCACATTCGCCGCCACCGGCTTGCCTTCTTTTTTCATTCGCGCGACCGTCGCTTCCACTCCGGCAGCGTCCCACAGTTCGAACGGCCCGAGTTCCCAGTTGAAGCCGAGGTGCATGGCGCGATCGATCTCGACGATGGAGTCGGAAATTTCCGGCACGCGGTTCGCGGAATAATTCCAAAGATCAGTGAGCGCAGACCACAGGAAAGCTCCGGCCTTGTCGCCTTTCTGCGGACCGCTCCCATCCAGGCCCAGCAGCATGCGCAAGCGCGCGCCCGTGTCGTCGATATTCTTGGCCATGTCGAGCGCGGCAAACTTCGGCTTGTGCCGCGGATGGTATTCCAGTGTTTTCCAGTCGAGCGCCAGACGCTCGTCTTCCTTGCCGTCGCTCGATTTCCGTTTCTTGTAAAACCCGCCTTTGGTTTTGTCGCCCAGCCACTTCTTCTGCAACATCTGTCCGAAGAATTCCGGCAAATGCAGATCGCTGCGCTCGTCATGAACGTTGGCCGTCATATTGCCGACTACGTGTCCGAGAATATCGAGCCCCACCAGATCGATGGTGCGGAAGGTCGCCGATTTCGGCCATCCTACGGCATGCCCCGTGAGCGCGTCGACTTCCTCGATGGTCAGCTCCATGTCTTGCATCAGGCGCATGACGTTCAACACTGAGAACGTGCCAATGCGGTTTCCGATGAAGTTGGGAGTGTCTTTCGCGATGACCACGCCCTTGCCCAGGCGCACGTCGCAAAAGCGCGAGACCGCATCGATCGCAGCATGGTCGGCCTCAGGAGTCGGAATGATTTCCAGCAGCCGCATGTAGCGCGGCGGGTTGAAAAAGTGAGTTCCAAAACACGCTTTGCAGAAATCGTCGGAGAATCCTTCCGCAATTCTGCCTACCGGCAAGCCGCTGGTATTGGTGGTGATCAGGGTTCCGGGTTTGCGGATGGCCTCCACTTTTCGCAGCAGGGCCCGCTTGATATCGAGATTTTCGACTACCGCCTCGATGATCCAGTCGACGTCGGCGAGTTTTTTCAGGTCGTCTTCGAAATTTCCGATGGTGACGAGTCGCGCGAGAGATGGATCCATGAACGCCGCCGGCTTGGATTTTTTAGCGGCGTCCAGTCCCGCGGCCGCGATCTTGTTTCGCGCCGGAGCATCTGCATCGGGAGGCACGATATCGAACAAATAGCTGGGAACTCCGGCATTGGCAAAATGCGCCGCAATGCGCGCGCCCATCGTTCCCGCACCCAGTACTGCCACTTTATTAATGCGCTTCATGTTTGCGCCCTCAAGAAAATCCGGTGAACGTTATTTAGGAAGAAGGAGGTTAGATTTGAGAGTTGTGCTTTCCTGAACTGCCAATGGTAATCGCTTTGAGGGGAATTTTTCTACAACTCCGCCTGCAACTCCTGCCGGTTGGAGATGTACTCCCGCGCCTCGCGCGCCATTTGCTTTTCTCCCCGGTACGCCAGCAGCGCGGGCGCATCTTCCAGCCGCACCCATTTTGCGCAGGCTACCTCGATCCGCATCGCCTCGGAGACGTCGTCGATGCGCCCCGACTCATACCGCAGCAGGTAGAAACTGACAATCTTGAAGACGCGCTCGCCATCTCCCCAGGAACGTACGTACACATACTTGATGTCGGCCAGTTTGGTGATCGGGATCGCGGTGATGCCGGTTTCCTCGCGCACCTCGCGCAGCGCCGCCTCGAGCGGCTTTTCTCCCGCATCCACCAGTCCCTTCGGCAAGCACAAAACAGGCTTGTTCTTCGGATGGCCAGCGCGCTTGCGGGCGTCCGTCGCCGCTTCCGGCCCCGCCGGCAGCTCGATAGCCGCCATCCACCAGGCTCCGTCTTTATGGCGGACGACCACCCCTCCGGCTGAGATTTCCCGCACCATACTGTCCGCAACTTAGCAGGAATACAGGAGCTTCGTCACCTGCCTCATGTCGCGGCAGTAACTATTACCGTCGCGTGGCTTATAGCACGAACGTGCTCTGCAGCCTCCTTCTCAGATATGGCATCTTACTATTCAAGTAGTGCTTGAGTGTTGCGGCCGCTGGGGGCCGCAAAATGGGGTTCGCCGTGAAGCGTCTGGGGAAGATCATTCGGACCGTGCAAGCCATCGGCCGGGAGCTTTCCCGCAAGCCTGCCCCTGAGGTTCCCGCCCGTCTCCCCGCTATTGGAATCGCTTTGGGCGGCGGCTTTGCCCGCGGCATTGCTCACATCGGAGTCCTCAAAGTTCTCGAGCAGGAAAATATTCCCGTGCGCGTGGTTACCGGCACCAGCGTCGGCGCGCTCATTGGAGCCTGTTATTGCAGCGGCCTTTCCATCGCCGAAATGGAAGAGGTCGCTCGCAACACCCGCTTTACCACCTTCGCCCGCTGGACGCTTTCCCGATGTGGTTTCGCTTCGAACGACCGCATGATTTCCTTTCTGACCCGCACCCTGAAGTGCAGGACGTTTGAAGATCTCCGCATCCCGCTCGGCGTGACGGCCACGGATTTCAACACTGGGGAAGGCGTTGTATTTCATTCCGGCTCGATCATCGATCCGGTTCGTGCCAGTTGCTCCTATCCCGGCATGTTCCTGCCGGTGGAAATTCGCGGGCGCTATCTCGTCGACGGCATGTTGTCGCACCCCGTGCCCACTCGCCCTCTGCGCGAAATGGGAGCCGACCGCGTGCTGGCCGTGTACCTGAAAGGCACATGGGCTACCGGGGGCGCGCCGCGCCATCTCTTTGACGTGATCGGGCAATCTTTCGCGATTGCCCAGGATGCGATGTCGAGTCTGTGGCGTGGAGCAGCGGACCTGATCATCGAGCCTGACGTGGCCGGATTCGCTTACGACGACTTCAAGCGTGCCGACGCTCTAGTTCATGCCGGCGAGGCCGCCATGCGCGCCGCTCTGCCCGAAGTGCGTAAATGGATGGAACCCTCGGCCCAAGCAGCGTCAGCCCCGAAACCCACTTCCACGGCGCCACAACCAGCGCCCATGCCCGCGGATTGAAATGCTGCATCCGCGCTCCGTGTTGTGAGTCTTTGGCCCACTTCAAGCTTTCACAACCTCCACCGCTTTTCCTTCTTCCTGAATCCGCTTCCAAGCACCCTGCACATGCCGCGCCTTGGTATTCGTCTGCCCCACGCAAAGGCGCAGCGTGAATTTTCCGTTCAGCTTCGTATGGGTCAGGAACAAATCTCCGCTCTGGTTCAGCCGGTCCATGATGCTCTGGTTGGCCGCATCCCCGCCCTCGTGCCGGAAGCAAACCAGATTGAGCGGGGCAGGCGCCGCCAGTTCGAAACTCTCATCGCCGCGCACCCATCCCGCAAATTCCTGCGCCAGACGCACGTGTTCGCGAATATGAAACTGCAATCCCTCGGCTCCGTAGTGGCGAATCACGAACCACAACTTCAGCGACCGGAACCTGCGTCCCAGCTGGATATGCCAGTCGCGGTAATCGATCACCGCTCCCGATTCCGTGGCCTGGTTCCGCAAGTACTCCGGCAGAATGCTCAGGGTTCGAATCAGCGCCTTGCGGTCGGCCACCCAGAAGCAGTTGCAATCGAAGTTCGTAAACATCCATTTATGCGGATTGAAGTTATAGCTGTCCGCGAACTCGACTCCATTTTGCAAGTGACGAAACTCCGGACAAAGCATCGCCGTGCCCGACATCGCCGCGTCCACGTGCAGCCATAAATTATTCTTCCGGCACACTTCGCCAATCGCGCTCACCGGATCCATGGCGTTCGATGAAGTCGTTCCCACCGTGGCGCACACAAAACACGGAGTCAATCCCGCACGCCGGTCGGCTTCGATCTGCTGCGCCAGAGCATCCGCCTTCATCGCAAAATTCTCGTCCACCTCAATCAGCCGAAGATTGTCGACGCCGATGCCGGCGATCATTGCGGCTTTTTGTAGGGAAGAATGCGTCTGCGTCGAAGCGTACGCGACCACCTTTCCGTTGCAGCCTTTCTGGTTGCTGGTGTAGCCGGTGGCCCGTTCGCGAGCGGCCAGCAGCGCGCAGAGCGCGGCGCTCGAAGCCGTATCCTGAATCACGCCGCCCCCGCTGCTCGACGACCGGAACGTTTCCGGCAACCCGAGCATCGCGACCAGCCAATCCATGACATGAGTCTCGAGTTCGGTGCACGCCGGACTGGTCGACCACAGCATCCCCTGCACGCCCAATCCTGAAGAGAGCAGATCGCCCAGAATCCCCGGCCCCGACGCATTGCACGGAAAGTAGCCAAAGAAATTTGGCGATTGCCAGTGCGTCACTCCGGGCAGAATCAGCGGCTCAATATCTTTCAGGATCGCGTCGAAATCCTCGCCTTTGCTTGGAGGATTCTCTGGCAACGCGGCTCGAATCTGCCCTGGTTTCGCCTGCGAGAGCACGGGAAAGGATTCAACCCGCGATTGGTAGTCGGCAATCCAGTCCACCACGGCATGGCCGTAGCGCCGGAATTCCTCAGGTGTCATATGAAAGGATTTTTCGTCAGACAAGTGTTTCTCCACAATGTGATCACTGCAATCTTCCAAAATACACACGCGTCTTGTAATCGACATTCACGTGTCCGCCCTCGGAGTGCCGGTCGAAGATACTCCGCAACTCCCGCAGCATCGGCGCATGCTTTGCATGCCCCGGCCCGGGCGCGTACGACGACGACAGTAGACGCCCCTCGAGCCCCGCGTAATCGAATTCCTGCCGCATGGGAAAGGCGCGTTCTTCATACGGCAGCGGATCGAAAAACTCGTTCACCGCGTCGGTCGTCCGCTCGTGCCGAACGTCCGCATAATCGGTGCCGTAGGTCAGCAGCAGTTGTTCGTAATCGCGCAAGAACGGAGTGCCGTCGATGACTCTCTCGTTCCACAGCAGGATCAGCCAGCCTCCCGGCTTGAGGATCCTCTTAAACTCGCGCCGCGCCGCCTGGCGATCAAACCAATGCGCGGCCTGCGCCGCCGTCACGAAATCTACGCTGGCATCCGCCAGCGTCGTCGCCTCCGCTTTCCCGGCAACGCTGGTGAACTTCGGAAACGAAGCCAGCAGTCGCTCCCCAGCCTGCCGCATCTCGGGGTTCGGCTCGACGCCATAAACGCGATTGCCATTCTCCAGCACTACTCGCGTCCAGATTCCTGTTCCCGAGGCGATGTCGGCGATCACATGCTCCGGCACCAGTGCACACGCACTCTGCAAAAGACGCAGCACTTCGGGCGGATAACCCGGGCGATACCGTATGTAATTTTCCACTCGATCAGAAAAGCGGCTGCTCGCATTCGATGCAGGCATCACCATGTCTCGACAGATTCTTCCATCTTGCCAGAACGCCCATTCTAACGGCAGGATAGAAGAGTTGTCCCTTCCCGCCGGGTCTTCGCAGGTTCCAAAGGGAACGAGCGAAGAATCGGTGGACCTTCTCGTATCCTGAACACTCATGCGCGTCGTCATCAAAGTCGGCACCAGCCTCATTGCCCCCGGCGGCCAGATTGACATCAATCTGCTGCGTAGCGTCGTCGATCAGTTCGATCTCTCGAAGAACGAATACCTGATTGTCACTTCCGGCGCCATCGCCGCCGGCATGTCCGGACTGAAGCTGCAAAAGCGCCCCGGCGACATTCGCCGCATGCAGGCCTGCGCGGCCGTCGGACAGAGCAAGCTCATGCACACCTACGAACGTCTTTTTTTCGGGAAGAAGGTGGTCGCGCAACTCCTGCTCTCCAGTGACGACTTCACCTCGCCCATTCGCTACCGCAATCTGCAGAATGCCCTGGCAGAACTGCTCGCGCTGGGCGTAGTGCCGATCGTCAACGAGAATGACAGCGTGTCGGTTCGCGAACTGGAAGGCGCCTTCGGAGACAACGACGAGCTCAGCTCGCTGCTGGCTACGGCCGTCAAAGCCGATTGGCTTTTGCTGCTGACGAATGTGGATGGCTTCCTGATTCCCAACGGAGGCAAAAAGCCGCGCCTGCAGCGAGTCATCCGAAAGCTGACACCCGCGCTCGAAGCCCAGTGCAGTGGCAAAAGCTCGCTCGGCCGCGGCGGCATGATTTCAAAACTGCGCGCCGCCAAGTTGGCCAGCGAGGGCGGCGTTCACGTCGCCATCGTCAACGGGCGCCATCCGCAGGTCATTGCGCTCGCCATGGCCCGCAAGGTCGGAACGTATTTTCCGCCCCAGAGGGCCCGCTGATGTACGAAAAGACGCCCCGAAAGCCGGCCAGCACCATATCGACGAAGGAAAAGCTTCTGCGCGCTCGCGCCGCGTCGTCCGTCCTGGCGCTCGTTTCGACCGAAGAAAAAAATGCCTTGCTGCTGAAGATCGCTTCCGCCCTCGAATCGAACGAGAAACAAATTCTGGAAGCCAATCGTGAAGACCTGAAAAGCTCAGGACTGGAAGGCTCCATGCGTGACCGCCTTCTGCTGACTTCATCGCGAATCGCGGAGATGGCCCGCGGCGTTCGCGACGTTGCGGCCCTGCCCGATCCGGTCGGCGAAACGTTGGCGGAGTGGAGCAAATCGAACGGTCTGCACATACGCAAAGTGCGCGTGCCTCTTGGGGTCATCGGCATCATCTACGAATCGCGCCCCAACGTGACCGTCGACACCGCCGTGCTCGCACTCAAAGCCGGAAACGCCATTGTTCTGCGTGGTGGCAAGGAAGCAGCTAACAGCAATCGTTGCCTGGCAGAAATCATGTCCGCTGTGAAAGGCATGCCCGAAGGCGCCATCGAACTGCTCGACTCCGTTTCGCGGCAATCCGTGCACGATCTCATCAAGGCCCGCGGCCTGGTCGACGTGATCATTCCGCGCGGAGGCGCGGGCCTGATCCAATTCGTCACAGAAAACTCCGCCGTGCCCGTAATCGAGACCGGGGCGGGGAATTGTCACATCTTCGTCGACGCCTCCGCGGATTTCGAGATGGCCGATCGCATCGTCCTCAATGCCAAGACGCAACGCCCGTCCGTCTGCAACGCAGCCGAGAAGTTGCTGGTGCATGAGCGTGTCGCCCCAGAGTATATTCCTCGCATCGCCCAAAAACTGATCGCCGCCGGCGTAGAAATTCGCGGCGACGGCAAAGCCCGCGCGCTAGCCGCCGGATTTCCCGTTACGCCCGCACACGAGCAGGACTGGTACGAAGAATACCTGCGCCTCTGCCTGGCGATTGCCGTGGTCGCCGATGTGGATGAAGCGATCGCACACGTCAACAAGTATTCAACCCGTCACTCCGATTCCATCGTGACCAGCGACGAGCCGAATGCCCGCAAATTTCTGCGCGGCGTCGATTCTGCCGCCGTCTACTGGAACGCTTCCACCCGCTTCACCGACGGCGCCGAATTCGGCTTCGGCGCCGAGATGGGCATCAGCACCCAAAAGCTCCACTGCCGCGGCCCCTTCGCGCTCGCCGAACTGACCTCATCGAAGTACGAAATTATTGGGACCGGGCAGGTGAGGTAAGCAGCCGTCGGCTCCTGACGGCCTTAGCGCCAAACACCAACGCGCATCATCGCATCAAAATGATGATCATAGGTCCAGAACGTCCACCCCCAAGCGCAGGGCCAGCGCGGCCACCGTGGCGTCAACGAGCGTGACGCTCTGATCGGCCAATGCTCGCACGGTGGTACTCCCCCGGGCATAGTCTTCCGGCGTGGGATTTACGAATGATGCGTCGGATACTTCCGCCAGCCAACCCGAGGCGGCATTCCTGCCTAATCTGAAAAGAAGCAACGAGTAGGACTCAAGCAAGACTGGATAGGGAATCAACACCTCGCGCCGGTCGCGGGCCAACTCCTTCAATTCCCGGAGCGCACGTTGATGGTGCGCGTCGCCTTCATCGTTGGCCGCGTATAAGGGCCCCGTGTCCGCAAGCACCGCGCGGATCATTTCTTCATGTCCGTCAGATACAGGTCGTGATGCCGGCTCACATCGCTGCGGCCGCTGTTTCCCTTCGGCGTAATCTTCAGCGGACGGTACGTCCGCAGAAACCCGCGTTCCCGCAAGTACTCTCGCAAGGCCGCTTGCACGACCGTCGTGAGCGCCGGCGGAGCTTCCTGAGCGCGGACGTAGTCATCCACGGCTTTGGCCAGATCGTCCGGCAGAGTCATCGTCGCTCGCTTCATGCGGGTAGTATATCAGGAAAAATCACCAGTTGGTGAACTTGGTGAACATGGTTTATAAGGCGAATAATAAGCGAATAGAGTGCGGCCCGGCTCCCCCTGCCGCCACAGACGCGAGCGCCTATGCTAACTTACTAACTTTCACCTCGGAGCCTATGAAACTCTACTTGTCAGCCCTCCTCCTCTCTTCTGCAATTTTGTTCTCCGTTTCTTCGGCCCTGTCCAGAGTGAAGGCAGCGGCGTCTTCCGATTTATCTCCCGCAATCTTCGGCTTTCGCGATGCGGCAGCCGAGTCTTCCGTCGAGGCGCACTTCCTCTCCGTGCCTGATCCCAAGCGCGCGGAAGAGCATCTCCAGATTCTGACCAAAGCCCCGCACATGGCGGGCACGGTCGAAGACAAAGCCACTGCCGACTACGTTGCCCAACAATTTCGCGATGCCGGACTCGACACCGAAATCGTCGAGTACAAGGCCTGGATCAACTATCCCGTGGAGATCAGCCTCGATCTCACCGCGCCCGCCGGAGTCGAAATGCACGGACCCACGCGCGAGCATGTCGACAGTGATCCCTATCAGGATGATCCCCGCGTCGTCATGCCCTTCAACGGTATGTCGCCTTCCGGAGATGTGGAAGACGACGTCGTCTATGCCAACTACGGCACGCCCGAAGACTTCGAGAAGCTCGACAAGCTGAACATCAATGTTCGCGGCAAAATCGTGCTGGTGCGATATGGCCAGAATTTCCGTGGCGTGAAAGTTTTCGTCGCGCAGGAACACGGCGCGGCCGGAGTCATCCTCTATTCCGATCCCGCTGACGACGGCTGGCGGCGCGGCGATAAATATCCCGACGGCCCCTGGCGGCCCGATACCGGCGTCCAGCGCGGATCCGTCGGATACATGTTCGAATTTCCCGGCGACCCGACGACTCCCGGCGTCGCCTCCGTCCCGTCGCTGCCCGACTCGCAACGAATCTCGCCAGAAAAATCTGCGCAAGTTCCAAAAATTCCCGTCACGCCAATTTCCTATCACGATGCCTGGCCGATCCTGCAACATCTGGGCGGACCCGACACTCCGCGCGAGTGGCAAGGTTCGCTGCCCTTCACGTATCACGTCGGCCCCGGACCTGCGCGGATCAAGATGCATCTCAAGCAGGACTACCAGTTCCGCACGCTGTGGGACGTGATCGGTCGCGTCAAAGGCAGCGAGGCCCCAGAAGAGTGGGTGATCGCGGGAAACCATCGCGATGCCTGGGTGTACGGCGCGGTCGATCCCAACAGCGGAACCGCGGCGATGCTGGAAGCGGTTCGCGGCGTGGGCGAACTGCTGAAATCGGGATGGAAGCCGAAGCGCACCCTCGTCTTTGCCAGTTGGGACGGCGAAGAAGAAGGGCTGATGGGATCGACCGAGTGGGTGGAGCAGCATGAGAGCGATCTGCGCAATTCTCCCGCATACTTCAACATGGACGTTGCCGTTTCCGGGCCTAAGTTTGGTGCGTCCGCGGTTCCCAGTCTCAAGCAGTTTCTGCGCGATCTGACCAAAGTTGTGCCCAGTGCAAAAGGCGGCACCGTCTACGAGGCGTGGCAAAAATCTGCGCAACCCAACGCGCCTGCAACGCAGTCGCCGACGGAAGCCATTGGGGATAGCCGCCGCGCTCCTGCCGCGCAGGTAAAGAGCGACGTGCCGGTTGGAGACTTGGGCAGCGGCTCCGATTACACTGCGTTCCTGCAGCACGCAGGCGTTCCCTCCACCGACGTCAGTTCGAGCGGGCCTTATGGCGTGTACCACTCGGCGTTTGATGATTTTGCCTGGTTCAAGAAGTTCGGCGATCCGGATTTCGTCTACGAGCAAGAGATGGCAAGAGTCTTCGGGCTCGAAGCGGTGCGCATGGCCGATGCCGACGTTTTGCCCTATGACTATGAGGAATATGGCAAGGAAGTCGCAGCCTACCTGGATGCGGCGCGCAGGCGTGCGGTAGATAAATTCGGGGAACACGCTCTCGACTTCGGCGCCGTCGATGCCGCCGCGCGCCGGTTTGAATCCGCAGGCACGCGAATCCTGGCCCGGCAGAAGAATCCGCCCGCCGTCGTGGCGCGTCTGAACGCGGCTCTGCTGGCCACCGAACGCGCCCTGATTGTGCCCCAGGGATTGCCGCGCCGTCCATGGTTTCGCCACGCGATCTACGCCCCCGGCGAATATACCGGCTACGCTGCCGTCGTAATTCCCGGAGTAAACGAGGCGCTCGATCAAGGCGACAGCGAACGCACGCGTCAGCAGTTGGCCGTGCTTGCGGCCGCTCTCGACCGGGCGGCGAAGACGCTCGAAGGATACCGCTGACTATGAACACCGCACATGCCTTGGGACACTTTCTGCGCACCTTGCCTGCGTCGGCCGCCGCCACATTCCTCGCTCTGTTCCCGATTGTCGATCCCTTCGGAGGCATTCCCGTCTTCTTCACCATGACTTCGTCGTGGACACCGCGCGAGCGCTACCGCACCGCAATCAAGACCGGCATTTGGGTGTTTTTGATTCTGGTCACGTTCTTGTTTTTCGGCCGCTTTGTGCTGCACTTCTTCGGCATCTCGCTGCCGGTGTTGAAAGTTGCCGGGGGATTGATTGTGGCTAACACGGCCTGGGGCATGGTGACCTCGCACGCGCGCATCACGCCGGAAGAAAGCCACGAGGCCGAGGACAAAGAGGACATTTCTCTGGCTCCGCTGGCCATGCCGCTCATGTCGGGGCCGGGCGCGATCGGCGTGGTCATGGCGCTGGCCGCTCACGTTGACAATGCGGCTGCCTACATCGGGATGGTTATCGGCATCGCCGCCGTAGCAGTTAGTGTGTCGCTCTTCTTTTCCTTGGGGGGACCCCTGGTCCGCCGCCTGGGGCCAAGCGCCGTCGGCGCCATCAACAAGATCTTCGGTTTTCTCATTCTCGCCATCGCCGTGCAACTAGTCTGGGACGGAATCGCCGATTTCGGGAGCTAGATTCGCCGAAGGGAAAGTAGGACGTCGGTGGTACATCATTTGGCGAGGGCTTTAGCTTCGAACTGGCCGTATTTTCTTTTCTCAGCGATCTCTGCGGATGTCCTCTGCGACCTCTGCGGTAAAAAAAACCGCAGAGGCCGCCAAGGATTCGCAGATCGCCGAGGGATTCGGGCGGGCAAGGGCACTGTGCCACGACTCGCGATCTTTCCCACTTTTGGCGGACGGCGGCGCATAACAACTCACAACTGTTGCCTGTTATCCCTTCGCCGGGAACCGACTCTCCCCCTTTCAAACCATCGAACGCTTCTGCTACTCTGCGCTTTCCGTTCTGGGGAGGAACCAGGAAAAATGCAACTTCATAAGCGGTTGTTTTCGACCCTCGCCGTCCTGTTGAGCGTCACTCTTTTCTTGTCCGCTGCGGACAAGAAGTCGAAAGAAAGCAAAACTGACGACGCGAGCAAGCCGTCGTATGATCTGCCACAGCCGGCCACAGAGACGCTCGATCTCACCATGTACCAGCGCATTCGCCAGGAAGGCCTGTCCCACTCGCACGTCATGGAATACGCCTCGGGGCTAATGGATGGAATCGGGCCGCGCCTGACCGGCTCTCCGAACCTGAAGCGCGCCAACGAGTGGACCCGCGATCAACTCACCGCCATGGGATGCAGCAACGCACACCTCGAAGACTGGGGTGAATTCGGTATGGGTTGGCGGCAGCTGAATACGTGGGTGCGCATGTCCGCGCCCGACACCGCAGTCTTTATTGCGCAGGCGCTGCCCTGGTCCGCATCGAGTCACGGACCGGTGAATGGGTCCGCAATCTGGGTTGACGCCAAAGACGAAAAAGATCTCGAGAAGTACAAAGGCAAGCTGGCCGGCAAGATTGTTTTCTTCGGCGCGATGCGGGATGTGAAGCCCGTCGACAAACCGCTGTTCGAGCGCCGCGACGATGCCGACCTCAAGAAGCTCACCGAATATCCGGTTCACGTCGGTGAGCGGGAGCAGTTTTTCCAGGAGTTCATCAAGCGGCTGGCCTTCCGCGAAAAGGCCGGAGCGTTTTTCGTGGCCGAGCATGCCGCTGGAGTGGTTGTCCCCAGCCGCGACGGGCGCAATAATGGCGGGTCCGGTGGAGCTATTTTCGACGATGGCGGGTCCGGCATGGGATGGTTCACCTACCAGCGCGAGCACGCCGAAGCTCTCCCGATCGTGGTGATGGCAATCGAAAATTACGGCCGCGTCTACCGGCTGCTGAAGGCGAACGTCCCCGTCACCATTGAGATGGATGTAGAAACGGAATTTACCGGTGACCACGAGCACGGCTTCGACACCATCGCGGAAATTCCCGGCACCGATCCCAAACTGAAAGATGAAGTCGTGATGGTGGGCGGACATCTGGACTCGTGGGCTTCGGGCACCGGGGCGACGGACAATGGCGCCGGCACGGTGGTGGCGTTGGAAGTCATGCGCATTTTCAATGCACTGCACGTGCAGCCCCGCCGCACCATCCGCATTGGCCTGTGGACGGGCGAAGAGGAGGGCGAGTTCGGCTCGTACGGCTATGTGAAGCAGCACTTCGGCTACGTCCCGCTGTCGACTGCGCCTGACCAAATCGCTTTGCCGGATTTCCTGCGCAAGCCCGCCGGACCGGTTCAATTGAAACCCGAGCAGCAGAAAATTTCTGGATATTTCAACCTCGACAACGGCACGGGAAAAATCCGCGGCATTTATTTGCAGGAGAATGCCGCCATCGCTCCCATCTTCGAGCAGTGGATACGGCCTTTGGCGGACCTGGGGGTCGCAACCATCACGATGCGCAACACCGGAGGAACGGATCACGAGGCGTTTGACTCGGTAGGGATTCCGGGCTTCCAGTTTATTCAGGACATGCTCGATTACGGATCGCGCACGCATCACTCGAATATGGACACCTACGAGCGACTGCAACCCGAAGACCTGGCGCAGGCGGCCACAGTGGAAGCGATCTTCGTCTATAACACGGCCATGCGCGATCAGATGCTGCCCCGCAAGCCGCTGCCCCATCCGGAACTGGAAGAGCAGCAGAAAGCTCCGCTGAAGAATGTGATGCCCGGCGCGGAAGCCGCAGCGGACGAGATGAAGAAGCCGGGGAATTGAGTGCGCGTTTAACTTATGTGCTTGTCATCCTGACGCACGCGCTCCTTGCGCTTTTGTCATTCTGAGCGAAGCGAAGGACCTATGCACCCTGCGGCGAACTGAGGTCCATCGGCCCGACAAAACAAAACGCCGCCGATTTCCCGGCGGCGTTCTTACGACCTGAGCCTGTTTATCGCGGCGCTTCTTCCAGCATCCCCTGCTCCAGCTTTTCCTGGCATTCGATGCAGTGGCGCGTCCACGGGACCGCTTCCAGGCGCTTAGCATTGATCTCTTTGCCGCAGTGAATGCATTCGCCAAAGCTGCCTTCGCGGATGCGGGCGAGCGCCCTATCGACCATCTGCAAAAGCTGCCGGTCGTTGTTACTTTGGCTGAACAGGAATTCCTTGGTGTATGAACTCGCGGCCCGATCCGCGATATCCTGCGCGGTGTCCTCGTCCGCAGAACGGCCGTCGGCCTGATTGCGGTTTACCGTGCGGCGCAATTCCTGCTGCCGTGTTTCCAAACGTTTCTTAAAGGCGTCGAGCTTCTTCTTATCCATAGGTTCACTTCTACCGGTTCACTTCAGGTCTGAAAACTACCTCATCAAACTCTACGGACGCCCCCATACGGAGGCGTCCGCAGCCAAAAAGCCAAACAAAGATCATAAGCGCGGAAAATGTGATGCGTCAACAACCCCGAAAAGCTGGTAGTGGTGCAGTTTGAGAAGATTTGTATCAGGGCATCGCTTCAGCGATGCCGCAACATCGGGAAATACGAGCGGCTTCAGCCGCTGGGGGTTAGGCCACGCTGGCAGCGGCTAAAAGCCGGTTTCTTGTTTCGGCAGTGCGGCATGCCTGAAGGCATGCCCTGATACAAATCTTCTCAAACTGCGCCACTACCAAAAGCTGCAGTAGCTTTTCGGAGAGATGGAAAGCCCGCGAAATACCCGAAAAGCGCTTCGACTTTATTCCCGCTGTTTCAGCTTCTCGAGGATCATTGGACCCAACTGCGACACGCTGCCCGCGCCAAGGGTAAGGATCATGTCGCCCGCTTGCGCCGCCGAGGATGCCAGCTCCACGGCTGCAGAAAAAGAATTTGCGTACTGCACGCTCTTTCCGCTGGCCTCGCGAACTCGATTGGCTAACGCCTCTCCGCTGATGCCTTCGATCGGCGTTTCGCTGGCCGCATAGATATCCAGCACCACCAGCGAATCGGCATCGGAGAACGCGGTAGTGAATTCGTCCATCAAGTCGCGGGTACGCGTGTAGCGATGCGGCTGGAAGATTACGTGAATGTTGCGAAAGCCGCACTGGCGGGCCGCGGCCAGCGTGGCCTTGATCTCCGTCGGATGATGCCCGTAATCGTCGATGACGCTGATGCCCGCAGCCTGACCGCGCAATTGGAAGCGGCGGTCGACGCCGCGGAATTGGTCTAATGCGGAACGGATCGCGTCGGCCGGAACGTCGAGGCCAATTCCCACCGCAATGGCCGCCGTCGCGTTCAGCACGTTATGCAGGCCAGGCACGTGAAGCGTGAACTCTCCCAAATCTTTTTTCTGGAAGCTCACACGAAAGCGGCTGAGCGGGCCGGAATCACCGGAATGCGGGTGCCCCATCCTAACCGCGTCTTTTGCGGTTAGGGTGGGGATTTTGATCAGAAAATCGGAGCCGCGCTTCGTGCCGTAAGTGATCGTGCGGCGTTGAACTTCGGGCAAGAGTTTGCGCAGCAGCGGATCATCGTTACACGCCACAATCATCCCGTAGAACGGTACGCGGTCCATGAAGTCGAGAAACGTTTTCTTCACGTCGCGCATGTTGCGGTAGCAGTCCATGTGCTCCCGGTCGACGTTGGTGACGACGGAGAGTATTGGGGTTAACTTAAGAAAGCTGCGGTCGCTTTCGTCCGCCTCGGCCACCAGATATTGCGACTTGCCCAGGCGAGCGTTGGAGCCCATGGCGTCGACGCGGCCGCCCACCACAACGGTTGGATCGAGACCTCCGGCCGCCAGAACCGCCGCGACCATGGATGTGGTGGTGGTCTTGCCGTGCATGCCCGCGATGGCGATGCCGTACTTCAGGCGCATCAGTTCGGCAAGCATTTCCGCCCGCTGAATCACCGGAATGTGCAGGGCATGCGCTTCGGCGACCTCGGGATTTTCCGCCGAGATGGCCGAACTGGTCACTACAACTTCCGCGCCCGTGATATTTTCCGCGCGATGTCCTTCAAAGACAGCGGCACCGAGGCCGGCCAGGCGTTGCGTGACCGCGGAACTTTTCAGATCGGAGCCGGAGACCTTATAGCCGAGGTTCAGCAGCACTTCGGCGATCCCGCTCATGCCGATGCCGCCGATCCCTACGAAATGAATGCGCTGAATTTTCGCGAACATAAAGTTAACTTCTTGGCCACGGATTTATGCGGATCAACACGATAAACCAGAACAAGGGAAAAAGACTTATCCGTGAGAATCTGTTTTAATCCGTGGCTAGCTTTTTTCGATTCCCGCCACTCTAGCTGCCATCATCGCGATATCGCGTGCCGCGTTGGGATGCGCCAACTCCCTTGCTGCGTCGCTCATCTTGTGCAGGCGCGACGGATCCTGCAACAGCGCCGCAATTGTCTCCGCGAGCCAGACTCCTTCCAGCTTCGGTTCCTCGACTACGACGGCGGCGCCGTGTCGCGCCAGCGCTTCGGCATTGACGCGCTGATGATCATCGGCGGCGCGGGGGAATGGAACAAAGACCGCCGGCTTTCCAGCCGCTGCGATCTCGGCCACCGTGCTCGCTCCCGAGCGGCAGACTACCAGATCCGCGCGAGCGAACGCGGACGGCATGTCGTCGATAAATTTAAAAACTTCCGCCGCCTCGCCGAACGACTGATAAGCCGCCAGCGCGTCATTATAGTCACGCTCGCCGGTCTGGTGAATGATGTGGATGCCCGGTGCCTCGCGCTGCAATACGGGTAAGCAACGGATCATCGCCTGGTTGATGGCATGTGCTCCCTGGCTGCCTCCGAAAACGAGAACGGTCGGCGTTCCACCACGCTTGGCTGGAATCTCGAAAAAAGCCTGCCGCACCGGAACGCCGGTGACCTGAGCGTGGCGAAAATATTTTGCGGTCTCCTCGAAATGCACCGCCGCGCCCGAAACAAATTGTGCGACCAGACGGTTGGCGAATCCCGGAACAACGTTCGGCTCGAAGGCCAAGGTCGGAATGTGCTTCACGATCGCCGACAGCATGGCTGGGCCGGAAGCATACCCGCCGACGCCAATCACTACGTCGGGCGCGAACTCGCTCAGCATTCCTCCCGCGTCCCAGACCGCGCGGGGCAGATCAAATGCGGTTTTCAGGCGAGTGGCGAGGCTCACATTTTTCAGCGCTCCCACTCGAACCAGTTGCAGCGGATATCCCGCGGCGGGAACCAGCCGGTTCTCAATGCCGCGCGCCGTCCCGATAAACAGCACCTCGGCCTGATAACTCTGTTTGAGTTGGTTGGCAATGGCGAGCGCCGGGATCACATGGCCGCCCGTGCCTCCGCCCGCCAGAATGGCTCGCATGGAGTGACTATAAACGGAATTCAGCGATTGGGCGATTGAGCCATTGGGTGATTGGGAACCCAATTCCAGCCACGCAATCGCTTAATGGCTTAATCACTGAATCGCTCAATCGTTTTCATTCCGCTTGCTTCGTGATATTCAATAGCACGCCGACACAAGCCAGAGTGACGAATAGCGACGATCCGCCATAAGAAACCAGCGGCAGCGGGATTCCCTTAGTCGGCATCATTCCCAGCACCACGCTGATGTTGATGAAGGCCTGCAGCACCACCATGCTGGTGATGCCGACGGCGAGATAGCGTCCGAAAAGATCCTCGGTGCGCCACGAAGCGCGCATGCCACGCCATAGAAAAATCGCAAACAGCATCACCACGAACATCGAGCCGACCAGGCCCAGTTCTTCGGCGGTCACGGCGAAGATGAAATCGGTATGCGGTTCGGGCAGATAGAAGAGTTTTTGCTTGCCCTCCATCAGACCGGTTCCGGTGATGCCGCCTGTCCCAACGGCGATCAGCGACTGAATGATGTGGAATCCCGCCCTCTCGCGATCGGCGTAAGGATTCAGGAACGCAAAAATTCGGTCCCGGCGAAACTTGACGTGGAAGATCAGGAAATAAAGCGGCGCCAGGGAAGCGGCGAAGGCGTATCCAAAATAGCGCATGCGCATGCCGGCCACGTAGAGAATGCAGGCGGCAATTCCGGCGCAGGCGATGGCGGTGCCGAGATCGGGCTGCAGCACGATGAGTCCCAGAAACACCAGGATCGGCGCGGCCGTCGGCACGAGCGTGTTGCGCACATCGTCCATCGTTTTCGCGCGGCTTTCAAGAAAGTACGCGAGAAAAAGAATCAGGATCGGCTTGGCCAGCTCGGAAGGCTGAAAGGAAAATCCTCCGGCATGAATCCAGCGGTGAGTGTTGTGCGAGCGGTCAAGGAAGAAGACCGAAATCAGCAGCAGCGTGGTTACGCCCATGAACGAGAAAACCAGCGCCGGGTTCTTGTAGCGCTTGTAGTCGACGCGCATGGTGACGACCATGGCGCCCAATCCGGCTACAGCCCAGATTAGCTGCTTTGAGAGAAAGGCATAGGGCGAGCCGAAGCGCTCCCGCGCCATCACCGCCGACGCCGAAAACACCATCACCAGTCCGACAAATACCAGCAGCATGGTGACAGTAAACAGCCAGCGGTCGACACTCACGCGCTTCGCCATGGGACATTTATTTCACCACGGAGACGCTGCGGCGCGGCTGAGGAAATTGTTGATTGTTCAATTTTGACTGTTGCTTGACTTGGTTCGCGTCGCCTTGTCATTCTAGCGAAGCGAAGAACCTATGCACTTTGCCGGCACCAGCACACTGCAGAGGTCCTTCGGCGCGAAAAGCGCGCGCCTCAGGATGACAACGATTTCGCTTGGGGTGCCAGGCCGTGCACGATTTCTTTGAACACTTTGCCGCGGTGCTCGTAGCTTTTGAACTGGTCGAAGCTGGCGCAGGCCGGGGCCAGCAGGACGACGTCTCCGGGCTTCGCAGAGGCGTGCGCCTTGCGGACGGCGTTTTCCAGCGTTTCGGCGTGCACAACTTCCGGCCCACCGTTTTTCGAAGAGACGATTTGTCCTTCGATCTTGGCCGCGGCTGCGCCGATGGTGTAGACACGCTTCACGCGCTGGCGCAGCAAGTCGTTGAGGACCGTATAGTCGCTGCCCTTGTCCTTACCGCCGAGAATCAGATGAATGTTGGCGGGAAACGATTCCAGCGCCTTGATCGTCGCATCGACGTTGGTAGCTTTGGAATCGTTGTAGTAATCGACGTCGCCGATGGTAGCTACGAATTCCAGGCGGTGTTCGACCGCCTTGAAGTCGTGCACGGCCTGGCGAATCTTTTCCGGCGCGCAGCCCATCAGAATGCCCGCGCACGCGGCGGCCAGCACGTTTTCCAGGTTGTGCGCGCCCTTCAAAGGAATGTCGGAAACCTGCAGGAGTTCGCGCTGGCCAGCCTTGTCGCGAAAGACGATGGCGCCGTCCTTGACCCATGCCCCTTGCTGCACTTCTTTCTGCCGGCTGAACCAGAAGACCTGCGCCCGCGTGCGTCCAGCCATGGCAACGCAGGTGGGATCGTCGGCATTGAGCACAGCAAAATCATCGGGCTGCTGGTTTTCAAAGATGCGCGCCTTCGCCTCCGTATAAATCTCAAAGGTGCGATGGCGGTCGAGATGGTCGGGAGTCACGTTCAGCACGACGGCCACTTTCGGGCGGAAGGTCTGCACCGTCTCCAACTGGAAGCTGGAAATTTCGAGGACGATGACCGTCTCCGGTTTGGCGCGATCGGCCAGCGAAATCGCAGGCGTGCCGATATTGCCGCCCACCAGCGCCGGGTACCCTCCGGCCGTCATAATCTCTCCGGTAAGCGTGGTGGTCGTGGTCTTGCCGTTCGATCCGGTGATGGCCACGATCGGGCCGGGAAGGAATTGCGCCGCCAGTTCGATTTCACCGATGACGGATTCGCCCAGAGACCGTGCCTGCACCAGCGGCGGCGCGTCTACCGGAACGCCCGGACTGACCACGATCAGATCCTGTCCACGAAAGGTGCGGTCGCCGTGTCCGCCGGTTTCAACCGTGATGCCGTGATCGAGCAAAACCGGAATCTCATTGCGCAGTTCGTCGCCGCTCTTGGTGTCGGAGACCGTGACGCGCGCCCCGCGCGCCTTCATGAACAGCGCCGAGGCCACCCCCGACTTGCCGAGGCCGACCACCAGCACGCGTTTTCCGTTCAGATCCATCGTCCAATCATTTCACCACAGAGGCACGGAGGCACGGAGAAATTCTATATTTTGTTCTTCTCGAGGGTGCCCCACCCTTGTCTCCGCGTCGTTTTGCGGAGACAGGGTGGGGATTTTGACCCGGTGTCTCCGTGCCTCCGTGGGGAGAACTATCTCAACTTCAAGGTCGTCAGCGCGAACAGCGCAAACACCAGCGACGCGATCCAGAAGCGCACGATGATCTTCGATTCCGACCAGCCCATCAGTTCAAAGTGATGATGAATGGGCGCCATTTTGAAGATCCGTTTTTTTCGCAGCTTGTACGATCCGACCTGCAGAATCACCGACACAGCTTCGATCACGAACACGCCTCCGATGAACGGCAGCAGCAGTTCCTGCTTGACGATCACAGCGACGGTGCCGATGGCGCCTCCCAGGGCCAGCGATCCCACGTCGCCCATAAAAACCTCCGCAGGATGCGCGTTGTACCAGAGAAATCCGATGGATGATCCGACCATCGCCCCGCAGAACACGGTCAACTCGGCCACTTGCGGCATACGCTGCAATTCGAGATAAGTGGCGAAAGTGGCGTGGCCGCTGACGTAGGTCAGCACGGTCAGCGCTCCGGCGGCAATCACGGTGCATCCGATGGCGAGTCCGTCGAGCCCGTCGGTGAGATTCACGGCGTTGCTCGATCCCACAATCACAAGCGCGACAAACGCCATAAACGGCAGAAAAGCCAGCGGCCACAAATGCGGATTCCGTTCGAGGGCGCCGACCACAAGGTCCGGATGAAATTGCTTGAAGAACGGCACGATCAGCTTCGTGGAATACAGGCCGTAAGTCTGCATCGCGATCAGCATCGACGCGATCACAATGCTGGTCATGACCTGCAGTCCCAGCTTGGCGCGTGCGGTTAATCCCAAATTCCGCCGGTGCGTCACCTTGGTGTAATCGTCGCTGAAGCCGATGGCCGCGTAGGCGCAGGTGGAGAACACGGCGATCCAGACGAATCGATTGCTGAGGTCTGCCCACAGCAGCGTAGGCACGATGATCGCGATCACAATCAGCAGCCCGCCCATGGTCGGCGTGCCGGCCTTTTTCTGATGAGCCTTCGGGCCTTCCTCGCGGATATATTGCCCGATCTGAAATTCGCGCAGACGCCCGATGACAAGCGGGCCGACGATCAATGCGGTGAACAGAGCGGTCAGGCTGGCAAATGCCGTGCGGAACGTGACATAGCGAAAAATGCGGAACGGCGCAACGTAATGTTGCAGCTTGACGAACAACAGCCAATAGAGCAATCAGCCTCCGTCCTGCCCAGCGTATCTTGTCAGACTTCCGACCCTTTTCACCACGGAGGCACCGAATCACGGAGAAAACAGAAACGCTGAAGTTCTCCGTGGCTCCGTGGTGAAGAATGGTTGTAATTCCTAACGACTGGAGTCGCGGATCGATTTCCACTTCTCCAGCGCCTTTTCCAGTTTCACTCCGCGGGATGCCTTCAACAGCACGACGTCGCCATCTCGCGTTTCGCGGGCCAGCCAATCGCCCGCTTCCTCTGGCGTTGCTACAAACTCCGCAGACGCACCAGCCTGCCGGGCGCCCTCAACCATCGCCTGCGCTAGCCCGCGCACGCCGAGAAGCACGTCGACTTTTTTCTCCGCGAGATGCTTGCCCGCCTCGCGATGCATCGCTTCTCCAGCCGCGCCCAGCTCGAGCATCTCTCCGGCAACCACGATGCGACGTCCGGCCTTAATGTTCGACAGTGCGTCAACCATCGCGTTGAGCGCCTTCGGATTGGAATTGTAGCAATCGTTGATGACCGTGATGTTACCCACTTGGAGAACCTGCCCACGCTTATCGGCGGGCGTCAGGGTGGCCAGCGCCGCTCACGGCTTCCGTGAGTTTCAGCCCGCGCGCGAAGGCAACGGAAACCGCTGCCAGCGCGTTCAGAACGTTGTGCGCGCCCACTAGTGGAAGCCGCGCTGGCTCGCGGCCGCCGGCGGTAACGATGTCGAAGCGGGTGCCTTCTGTCCCGCAAGACTGAATGCTTTCGACGCGGACATCGGCCGTGGGCGCGGTCCCATAGGTGATCACCCTGCCTTTGAAGTCGCGGCCAAACTGCGAAACGTACTCGTCGTCGGCATTCAGAACGGCGGTTCCATTCGCCGGAAGCGATTCGATCAGTTCATACTTCGCGCGCGCGATGCCGGCGAGCGAATCAAAAAATTCTAGGTGCACGGGGGCAACGTTTGTGACCACGCCGATTTCAGGCTGGGCGATCTTCGCCAGAGCGCGAATTTCGCCGGCGTGCGACATCCCCATCTCGATGACGGCGACGTCGTGCTCGGGCTCCAGTTTTAGCAGCATCAGAGGCAAGCCGAAATGATTATTGAAATTGCCTTCGGACTTGAGCACGTGGAAACGTGACGCCAGCACGTGCGCAATGGCTTCTTTCGTGGTGGTTTTTCCCGCGGAGCCGGTGACGCCAACCAGGGGTTTGCTCCATACCTTGCGCACGGCGGTGGCCAGCATTTGCAGCGCGGCCAGCGTGTTCTCCACGGCGAGCAGACGGCTCGTATCTTCGTAGCGTTGCACCTGATCGCTGCGTACCACTGCCGCGATCGCGCCTTTCTCCAGAGCCGAGGGGACGAAGTCGTGGCCGTCGAAGCGTTCACCTTTGACCGCGAAAAATACTTCGCCCGCTCCCACAGTGCGCGAGTCGATGGAATATCCCTGAGCTATTTCTTCCGCGAATGACGTCGTGTGGAGCGGGCACTCTTGCCCGCTTGCCGGCAGCACCTCAAAACCAGCAGGCAAGAGTGCCCGCTCCACACGAGCGGAGATGTTCGCCAGATTTTTGGCGGCGATAAATTCCGCGACTTTCGCAAGTTTCAGCTTCATGCGGAGCGCCCCGCGGCAGAGCCGTCCGCGCAATCGAAGCCGGTCGCTTTTAAAATCTCGCGCGCGACTTCGACGTCATCGAAGGGATGCGATCCCTCGCGCGTGACCTGCACTTTCTCATGACCCTTGCCCGCCAGCAGGACCATGTCTCCCGGCCGCGCTTCGCCGATGGCGAGGGCAATAGCCTTGCGGCGATCGGCTTCAACGCTGTATTTCACGCCGGTCTTCTGCAGGCCGACTAAGGCATCGTTGATAATGGCCCGCGGATCTTCACTGCGCGGATTATCGGAGGTGAGGACAACAAAATCGCTCCCTCTTCCGGCCGCCTCGCCCATCAACGGACGCTTGGCACGGTCCCGATCGCCGCCGCAGCCGAACACTGTAATCACTCGCGCCGTCCCTCCGCCGCGCGAGACGAATTCGCGAGCCAGGGCGGTGAGATTGCGCAGCGCATCGTCGGTGTGGGCATAGTCAACGACCACCGTGAAGGGCTGGCCGCAATCGACGCGCTGGAATCGTCCCGGAACGTGCGTCAACGCCGCGATTCCGCAGGCAATGCTTTCAGGCTCGCATCCGCGCTCCGTGCAGGCCGCAGCGGCTGCCAGCGCGTTATACACATTGACGCGTCCGATGAGCGGCGAAAAAATCGCCAGTCTCTCCTCCGGCGTGATCAGATCGAAGCGCGTGCCGCGCGGAGTGATATCGACCTTCTCGGCGTGAAAGTCACCGCGATCCCAGCCATAGGTCAGAACGACTGAACTCCGCTTTCGGCTGAAATTAGCCAGCTTCGCGCCGTGTTCATCGTCGAGATTCGTGACGGCGACGCGGGGAGCATCTGTGCCACAGCCTTCGAACAGCACTCGCTTCGCGGCAAAATATTCGCCCATGGTCTTGTGATAATCGAGGTGGTCGCGGGTGAGGTTGGTAAACACGGCCACGTCGAAGGGCACGCCAAAAATGCGCTGTTGCGCTAACGCATGCGACGAAACTTCCATGACCGCATCGCTTGCACCCTGACCAATGGCCTCCTGGAAAAGGCGCGCGAGTTCGAGAGCCTCGGGCGTAGTGTGCGGCGCCGGATAGGTTCGCCCGGCCACGTGATATTCAATGGTTCCGATCAGATGCGCTTTTTCGTCCAGCAGCGGCGAGAATCGCTTCGATCAAAAACGCAGTTGTGCTCTTCCCGTTGGTTCCGGTGATCCCCGTAATAGCGATATGCTCCGCCGGACGCTTGTAGAAATTTTCGCTCACTCGAGCCAGCGCGCGGCGTCCGTGAGCGACCAACGCCCAAGCTACCCCGGCACGCGGCTTCTCCGCGGACGCATCGCTGACAATCGCAACCGCGCCCGCCTGAATCGCCTGATCGATGAAGCGATTCCCGTCGGAGGTTTCGCCGCGCATCGCCACGAACACGCATCCCGGCTTCACCCGGCGAGAGTCGTATTCCACACTACTGACGTTCGGGTTCCCGCTTTGGCTGAGAACCTCTGCGCCATCCAGGAGATGTTGAAAAGTCATTGCTGGAAATTATAGGGCACAGCGAAACCGGCGCTGGCAAGAACGGCTGCGGAACACGATTTTCCGGAATGCGGATGATTACGAACGTCATTACCCCGCACACCCAGGCGAGCGTTAGATTAGAGAGTATGAGCACCCAAACCAGTCCCCAGAAATGCCGTTGCGCGCAATGCGAGCAAGTCGAGGGCTCTTGCCAGTGCGAAAAGTACTGCTGCCTCTGTCAGTCCGTGATTGACGTTCGCATTTGCCAGGATGGCCTGATGTATTGCGAACCCTGCCGCACGGCCTGCGACTACAAAACATCGGACTAGGTCTTGAATGCGGCTCCGTCAGGATCCGCTCGTGACCAGAACTCGCCTGCCGCCCGCCCCATTCCCATCTTCCGACGCACTTGCGATCCGGCATTCTTGATGAGCGGCCCCCATATCTTCCAGAATATCGTTTCTTTAAAATAAAGCATCAAACTGTGGGTGGCTTCCTTGGCAAGTTATGTGTTTTTAAGGCAGAATAGAACGTTTTTCCTCGGAACCCTTATTTTTTCACGCACTACATCAGGAGATCCCCATGGCTACCACCATGCACATCAGCGACGTAGCCGAGTTGCTGAGCGAAGGCCGAACCCATTTCAATCTCTCCCCGGGACAATTGGTGGAGCACTCCATCCGGCGCAATGAATCGAAGCTGGCTGCCAACGGATCGATCGTCGGTTATACCAACCGGACAGGCCGTTCGCCCAAGGACAAGTTCATTGTCCGCGACGAGATGACCGAGCACACGGTGGCTTGGGGAGCGGTGAATACCCCCTTCGAGCAGGAAAAATTTGATGCGCTCTACGCCCGCGTCATGGAGCACCTGCGCGGCCGCGAGCTTTACGTGCAAGACTTGTTCTGCGGAGCCGACCCCGCTTACCGGTTGCCGGTGCGCATCGTCAACGAATACGCGTGGCACAACCTGTTTGTGCGGCAATTGTTCCTGCGGCCGACAGAACAGGAATTGAGAAATCATCATCCCGAATTCACCGTGATCTCCGCGCCCGAGTTCCGGGCGGATCCGCGACGAGACGGCGTGAATTCGGAAGTTTTCATTCTGCTGAACTTCATGCGTCGGACCGTGCTGATCGGGGGAACGTCGTACGCGGGCGAGATGAAGAAGTCGATCTTCAGCGTCATGAATTTCCTGCTGCCTCCGCGCAATGTGTTCCCCATGCACTGCTCGGCAAACGTCGGCCACAACGGGGTGAGCGCGCTGTTTTTCGGATTATCGGGGACGGGGAAGACGACGTTGTCCGCCGACCCGTCGCGCGACCTGATTGGCGACGACGAACACGGATGGAGCGCCGACGGCATCTTCAACTTCGAAGGCGGATGCTACGCCAAGTGCATCAAGCTGTCGAAGCAGAACGAGCCGCAGATCTGGAACGCGCTGCGCTTCGGCTGCGTGCTTGAGAACGTGACTCTCGATTCGCACACGCGCATTCCTGATTACAACGACGACAGCGAGACGGAAAATACGCGCGCCGCGTATCCCGTGGATTTCATCGATAACGCGGTCATTCCCGGCGTGGGTGGACATCCGAAAAATGTCGTATTCCTCACGGCCGATGCGTTCGGCGTCCTGCCTCCCATCGCGAAGCTGTCGCCGGAGCAGGCCACGTATCACTTTCTTTCCGGCTATACCGCGAAAGTTGCCGGAACCGAAGCCGGTGTCAAGGAACCTTCGGCCACATTCTCCACCTGTTTCGGATCCCCGTTCCTTCCGCTGCCCCCCAAGGTTTATGCCGAGATGCTCGGGCGCCGCTTGCGCGAACACGACGCGCAGTGCTGGCTGGTGAATACGGGCTGGCAGGGAGGGCCGTACGGCGTCGGCAAGCGCATGAGCATCCCGTACACTCGCGCCATGGTCGATGCGGCAGTCGAAGGAGAATTGATCCGCGAAGAATTCGAAATCGAGCCCACGTTCGGATTTACCATTCCGAAGTACTGTCACGGCGTTCCGCCCCAAGTGCTCAATCCGCGAAATGCCTGGCCAGACAAGGTCGCCTACGACAAAGCCGCCGACGACCTGCGGAACCGTTTCGCCAAGAACTTCGAAAACTTCGATGTTCCCCAGGAGATCAAGGCCGCCGGTCCCAAAGCGCAGAAATAGCCAGCGGGTTTTTGAGATCGATGTTCCGTACTATTCCTTAGTATAAAAGATCGCAATACGATCCATCCTCGCACGGACAACCTGGGATCGATTGCCGCCTTCCCACTGAATAAGTGTTCTTGATTTTAAGGAGTAACCATCATGTGTGATCGCAAGTTCATTTCTGTCTTCGTCGGTCTGATTTTTATGTTCGCGGTGTTTCTGCCCTCCGCTCATGCCGGCACATGGAACCAGATGACAAAACTGACATTCAATCATCCCGTCGAAATTCCTCATGCAACGCTGCCTGCTGGAACCTACTGGTTTGTGCTGGCCGATGATCCAGCCAATCGAGACATGGTCGACATCTACAGTGCCAACTGGTCGAAGCTGTACGCCATAGTGGAGACCGTACCCACCGAGCGCATGCGGTCGACCAGCCATACCGAGCTGACGTTTGCCGAGCGCCCGGCGAACAAGCCTGAGGCGTTGCTGAAGTGGTATTACCCGGGACGATTAACGGGCCATGAATTTATCTACAGTTCCCGGCACGAAAAGGAGTTCGCGCGCGATGCCAAACAGGATGCGGGCGTGAAACCGTCGAACAGTTAGGTCGTAACCTGGTACGCACCGAAGCTCGGAAACATAATGCGCTCCGCCGCACCGTTCCGAGCTTCGTCGTGTGATTTAATCGGGATATGTTCGCCCGCAAGATTCGCGTGGATTACGAGGAAAACGGCCGCCGGCTGCCTTGTCCGTTGAAGTGGCTCGACTCGTTTTCCATGCGCAACTTTACCAATGCCAGCGTCTTCGATGACACGCTTCCCCTGGCCGATGGCCGGATGGAGATCGGCTCAGCCGTGCCGCTGGAACAGCTTCGTGACGCGATGGAGGACTGGTTCCGGCGGAAGAATTATCTGCCCAAGGTTGCCCGGCTGTCGCTGGCGGAAGAGTAAAGGAAGACTGACGTTGGAATGATCCCGACTGCATACACCGCAGGCTATTTGTCGTAGCGCAGCAGTGAAACCACGTCGTACCCTTTCAGCCTGTCGCGGCCTTTGAGAAATTCCAACTCCACCACAAATCCCAGGCCGACGATTTCGGCGCCCAGGGACTCTGCCAATTTCGCCGTGGCCTCGGCCGTGCCGCCGGTGGCGAGCAGGTCGTCGACAATGAGCACGCGTTGACCCTTCTGGATCGCGTCTTTGTGGATCTCGAGACTGTTGGTGCCGTACTCCAGAGCGTAATCGTATTTCACGCATTCCGCCGGCAGCTTTCCGGGCTTGCGCACGGGAACGAATCCCGCGTTCAAGCGGTAGGCCAATGCCGGCGCGAAGATAAAGCCGCGCGCTTCCATGCCCAGCACGAGATCGATCTTCTGAGAAATGTAGTGCTCGGAGAGCCGGTCGATCAGCGCGGCAAACCCGGTCTTGTCCTTCAGTAGCGTGGTGATGTCGTAAAAGAGGATCCCCTTCTTGGGAAAGTCGGGAATCTCGCGGATAAGTTTCTTCAGCTGATCGGGAGTCATAAGGAAAGGTTTCAATGTTTCAAGGTTTCAAAGTCTCGGGGAAAACCCGCACTTCAGCTATCCGAAACTTTGCGACCTTGAAACCTTGAAACTCTGAAACTTTGAAACCTGCTTCACCACGCTCCTTCAATGCGAAATGAACTCAGCCCGTCGACAGGCGGCGCGTCCGATACTTCGACGGCGTCTATGCGCGCCGCACGCGGACCTTCGCGAAGCCGGCCGTGCAATCCCGCAAGCTGGTCGCGTGTGCCTTGGGCAAGGACTTCCACACTGCCGTCATGGTTATTGCGCACCCATCCGGCGATGCCCAGCATGTGGGCCTCGCGCTCCACAAACCAGCGGAAGCCGACGCCCTGCACGCGTCCGCGCACCAGGAAACGGCGAGCCAGGATGGATTTTTCGCTGGAAGTCATCTTCTGCGGCTTCTGCGGCTCTGACCTGCAGTTGTAATCACTTGCGGCCTGTAATCACCGGCGGCCAGCTATCACTCGCGGTTTGTCACCATTCGCGGCCTGTCGTCATTGCGGTTTGTCATCCTGAGCGGAGAATCAGCTTCGCGAACGCGAAGCTGATTCGCAGTCGAAGGACCCCTGCAATCTCAAATTTCCCATCGGCCTATGGGATGTTCGCCGGCACAATGCCTTTCGGCGCCACATCAATAACCACACAGTGGTAGGGATCCTTCGACCTCCGCTCAGGATGACAAAATCCTGCACCCTCAACAGAATCCTACGCCCTCGACAAGTACGCGCCTTCCGACGTGTCGACCTTGATCTTCTCGCCTTCGTTGATGAACGGCGGCACCTGCACCACCAGCCCTGTCTCCGTCTTCGCGGCCTTGGTCACGCTGGAAGCGGTGGCGCTCTTGAGTCCGGGTTCGGTCTCAACCACGGTCAAGATCACTGTCTGCGGCAGTTCAATCCCAACGGCCTTGCCGTCAAAAAATTCCACCTTGATCTCAAGATTGGGAATCAGGTACTCGACCGCGTCTCCGAGAGTGTCCTTGGTCAGATGGGTCTGCTCGTAGTTGCTGGTGTCCATGAAGTAATAATTGTCGCCGTCGGAGTACAGGAACTGCATCTCGACTTCATCGACATTGATCTTCTCGATCGGGTCGGGCGAGCGGAAGCGGTGCTCGAACATGGCGCCGGTGCGCAGGTTGCGCAGCTTGGCCTGGATGAACGCACGCAGGTTGCCGGGAGTGCGGTGCTCCACGCTGAAAACGGAATGCAGATCATTGTTGTGCTTGATGATCATGCCGGGACGAAGCTGGGTGGCAGGGATCGACATCGCTTGAAGAACTCTCCTTAGTACGATTGCGGTTTGACGCCGGCGGAAGGCGGGCAACCCACAGGTTCCGCCGCCACGAAGGCTGAATTTGTATTTTACACTCAGCTGCGCCCCAAAAGAAACCTTCGCCCCAGCGATCTCATCGAAGACAGGCGAGTTGCGGGCCTAATTTCTCGATAAGACGCGCCCGCTTGCGGGTCCGGACTAGAATGGAAGTCGGGCTCATGCTTTGTTTGAATTGCCCGGAGACCCTGCCGGGCGGAAATTTGAGGTTCGCTTATGCGCAGCAGCGGACGTTATGAGTCGTCAGAAAACAGCCATGTGGGTACCGCCATCACGTTCCTCTTGATTGGATTAGGCGCCGGAGCCTTGGCCGGACTCCTGCTCGCTCCCAAGACCGGCAAACAGCTTCGCCGCGATCTGCAGCGCGGTTATGAAGATGCCAAAGACAACCTCGGCGACTGGGCGGAGGAAGCCAAGGACCGCGTGCGCGAAGTAGGCGAGCGCGTGCGGGACGCGGCCAACCGCGGCGCAGAAATCGCGGAAGATCTGCGCGATAAAGTAGAACCACTTCGCCGCAGCATCAACCGCAGCTAGCTTCGGTGTTCAGTGAACAGTGGTCAGTCAAAACAAAAGCTATTCACTAGCTCACTGACCACTGGCCACTCAGTACAGCCACGAATCACAACGGTCCTGCAGCAGTGTCAGCCAGAACCACTAGCTGAAGAGCGCGGAAAAAATCCCTTTGACGCGGTGGAAGAATCCCGTGTGTGCGGGCTTCGCGCTTTGCTTGACCGGAGGAGGTGGCGGCTGAACCACGGGATCGAGATGAACCTGCCGCTCCGGCGATTCCTCAATCGGAAGCTCTCTGGCAGATTCAATCGGAGGCAAGGGCACTGCCGTACGCTTCTTCGCGGTAAAAACGAACGGAGCGTCCACCTGCACGTGCACATCATTCCTTTGCGATGGCGGTAGCGGCGCGGTTTCCGGGCCAGTGGACAATCGCGTCTGCGCCGCAGCCGCTTCTTCGGTGGTATTCCCCGGGCCTGAAGCCTCGCCCACCCGAACTTTCGCCGGCAAATCCGAGGCGACAACCGGTTGCGCGGCGGGTGTGGCGGCTTCCAGCACGGCCGGCGGCGGCGGAGGAGGACATCCGCACTCCAGTGGTACGTCGGTATCGACCTTATCGATTCGCCCGGATCGGAAGACTGCTTCCTCGTTGGGCCTGACCTGATAGATGCGATTGCCCATCAATTCCGAAACGATGACCGACGAGGTATTGCCGCGCAGACCCCGCACGCAGGTGTTGCCGTGCGAATCGGCGCTGATCGCGTAATCAAATTCACCCGGCCCCGCGAACATGATGCGGAAGTCCGGCGTCAGCACCGCGTCTGCTGAGGTAGACAGCGAGTAGTGCGTCTCAATCGCTCCCGTGCTCATGCCAAACATCAAGTCACGCTTGCTCTGCGACGGCGTCACCGAAATCGTGGTTCCAGGACAGACGTGGATCTCGCCTCCATGTGGAAGGCGAAGAATGGTGGTATCGGATCCGGCGGTAACGGTCGAGCCGTTTTCCAGCCGACTGCCTGCCATTGCGCTTCCGCTCGATGCGCCGCTCACAGGAACCACAACCGCATCGCTGGTCAAAGAAAAACCGGACGTGGCGTGGGGCTCGGCGGCAGGCGCTTTCGCCACAGTGACGGCTTCTGGAGGCTTCAGCCGTACCAGCAGGCGATTGCCCGCCCCGTCCCAGGAATGGCCATACGGAGCCAGCAGGTCCAGAACGATGCGGGTCACCGGCGGATTGCTCTGGTACTGGCGCACCCGGATCGCGAGAATATTTTCCCGCTTCACTGGGATTCGATTCTGCGTGAGTCCGAGCCGTGAGTTTGGCAGATCGATGACCAGCCGCGGCGGCGAATCGAGGCTCTGAATCTCGGGAATAACCGTGCCGCTGGAAAGAATCTCAACCGCGGGGATTCCTTTTTCGTGAATGATCCGAACGCTCTGGATCGTCCGCGGAGGCCCGAAGTTCTGGGCGGCCATTTCGACGGTCAGCGACAGCAGTACTGACCAGACAAGTTTGACGGCAGTCCGCGGCACACGTCCCTCATGGAAGGCTCGAAGAAAACATACCACTTGTGGGCGACAGAGAGAAGAGACAGAAGAGTACGGAGGTGGTCAGCTTGTCCGTGCCCAAAATTCCTCGGCGATCTCTGCAAAACCTCAGCGAACTCTGCGATTAAAGCTTTTGCCTAAGAGGCTGATCGCGTACACGCTGCCCACTAGCCACTGATCCTCAAAAAGTTCTCCACCAGCTTCTTCCCCGCGTCGGTCAACACGCTTTCAGGATGAAACTGCACTCCCTCGATGCTGTAACGCCGGTGACGCAATCCCATAATCGTGCGGGTACCATCTTTCTCGGTGGTCCAGGCGCTGACTTCCAATTCCGCGGGCAGATCTTTTTCTTCCACGATCAGCGAGTGATAGCGGGTCGCCGTCATGGGCATAGGCAGGCCCTGAAACACGGTCCGGTTATCGTGCATGACCGCGCTGGTTTTGCCGTGCATCAGATGGGGCGCGCGAACTACGCGGCCGCCGAAAGCCTCGCCGATGGCCTGATGCCCGAGGCAAACCCCGAGCAGCGGCACCTTCCCCGCCATCTGCCGGATCAAGGCAATGCTGATGCCCGCCTCATGCGGCGTGCACGGGCCGGGAGAAATGACAATGCGCTCCGGCCGCATCTCTTCCACTTCCTCGACGCTCACTTGATCGTTGCGGCGCACCTCGACCTTCGCTCCCAGTTCTCCGATGTACTGAACCAGGTTGTAGGTGAACGAATCGTAATTGTCGAGCACGAAAACCACGGTGAAAGCTCCCATACCAGCTTACAAGAAGTGAATGCCCAGGCGCGCCACCTGCATAGGCGCAAGAGCCGATCGCCGGGCACATCTCACCTGAAAGAGCCATCTGTCACCCAACGGTGGTATTGACGTTGCAGCGGCCCTCAGCGCATCCTTGTTTACGTTCCAGTTAAGTTCCATTAAGCCACTTCATGCGCCACTTGGAGGAGGCATGGCCGAGCCCCAGCAGGAAAAAAGGGCTGCACGACGATTTGCGCTCCGAGTACCTGTTACCGTCAACCGTGACAATGCGGCTAGTCCCGAAGCCGCCAACATCCGCGATGTCAGCGCGCGCGGCATCTGCTTTTATCTGGACTCCGCCATCGCTCAGGGTGCGCCCATCGGCTTCACGCTGACTCTTCCGCCCGAAATTACCCTGACCGAAAGCATCCGCGTGCAATGCAAAGGCCGCGTCGTCCGGGTCGAGGATGCCACCCCCGACGGGAAAGTCACCGTGGCCGCGGTGATCGAAGAATACGAATTCCTGCCGGAGGCATGATCAGTGGTCAGTGACCAGTAAATCAGTCTGACCACTGACCACTCAGGTGAATCCTCCAGATCGGGTGCCCCACCCTTGTCGCGCAGTTGCGACAGGGTGGGGATTCTGATCTTAATTATCACGCCACTGACCACTAACTTCCGCCTCTCGCCATCTCCACCGCCCGCAGCAGAGCCCCGGCTTTATTCATGGACTCGTCAAACTCCGTTGCAGGATCCGAATCTGCCACAATTCCCGCTCCCGCTTGCAGGTATGCCTTCTTCCCCTGCATCAGCATCGTGCGAATTCCGATGCAGGAATCCAGATTCCCGGCAAAATCCGCATAGAGCACCGAGCCGCCATAGATTCCCCGCCGCGTGGGTTCCAGTTCCTCAATGATTTGCATGGCGCGCACCTTGGGCGCGCCGCTCAGCGTCCCTGCCGGGAAGCACGCCGCGAAGGCATCAATCGCGTCGAGATCCTTGCGCAGCGTTCCCTCCAGCGCCGACACCAGATGCATCACATGCGAGTAGCGCTCCACGAACATCAGGTCCTTTACCTTGACGGAGCCGTACTCGCTCACGCGCCCCAGATCGTTGCGCCCGAGATCGACCAGCATCACGTGCTCGGCGCGTTCCTTTTCATCGCCGCGCATCTGTTGTTCCAGGCGCGCATCTTCGGCCTCGTCGCGGCCGCGCGGATGCGTGCCTGCAATCGGCCGGTATTCCAATTTGCGCCCGGTCACCCGCACCAGCATTTCCGGAGACGATCCGAGCACATGCGTATTGCCCGTGCGCAGAAAATACAAATAGGGCGACGGATTGATCTGGCGCAGCGCCCGGTACAAATCGAAGGGCGCGACTTCCGGCACGAAATCCAGTCGCTGCGACAGCACCACCTGAAAGATATCTCCCGCGGCGATGTATTCCTTGCAGCGCTCCACACTGCGCAGAAAAGTCTTCGGCGTCGTGCCCGCATGAATTTTCAGCTTGCCGTTTTTCGCCTTCGCGGATTTGCGCCACAGCGCGGAACTGAGCCCTGAGGCCAGTTTGCGCTCCAGGGCCGCAATGTCACGCAGCGCCCGGTCATAAGCGCGTCGCGGCGTCTCCTCCGAAACGTCGGCCGTGGCCACAATGTGAATCTGGTGCCGCAGGTGATCGAACGCCAGCAGCCGGTCGAAGAACATCAGTTCGGCGTCGGGCAGAGATAAATCGTCTTTCGCATGATCGCCAATCTTTTCCAGATGGCGGACTACGTCGTAGCAGAAATATCCAACCGCTCCAGCAGTGAACGGAGGCAGGCCCGGCACATTCGCGGGCCGGTGCTCGCGCAAAAGGCGCTTCACGACCTCAAAAATATTTTCCTGGACAACCTGGCGCCGCCGGCCGCGCTCAATCTCGACTTTGCCCTTTGCGGCTCTGACGCGCATGTAAGGCCGCGCTCCCAGAAAGGTGTAGCGTCCAATCTGCTCGCCCCGCTCGACCGACTCCAGCAGAAACGCGTGCGACTCCTTCGCCGCAATCGCCAGAAACGCGGACACCGGCGTGAGCAGGTCGGCGCTCACCGACTTGACCACCGGAATCAGCGTGGCTTCGCGGGCCAGTCGCGAGAACTGTTTGAAATCAGGCTGCAGCATGTTTTGTGTCCGGCGCGCGCAAGCACTTTCGTGCCAGAATCTGCTTGGGCGCGAGGGATTTTTCATTATAGGGGAAGCCTGCGGCAGGCACCGTGTAGGGAGCGAACGCCTTCGTCCGCCCCTGTCGCCACCGAATCGATCTGTGGGGATAAGCACAACCCGCCAAACTTTGGTCACTAGTTCCGTAACCCAACCACCGTTAAAATCGCAACATCCTCTGTATTCTGAACAAGTCTGTGCCGACGCAGGATGTCTGCGACGGCGCGGCAACAACTTATGCGAATTAAGTTTTGGGGAGTGCGCGGCTCCACGCCCACTCCACAGGCCGAGAACCTGCGCTACGGAGGCAATACCTCCTGCGTCGAAGTGCGCGTTGGAGACCAGATTTTTGTCTTCGATTGCGGCACCGGATTTCGCGTGCTCGGCCGCGAACTGGAGCGCGAGTTCGGCGACCGTCCGTTCGCAGCTCACGTCTTCGTCTCGCATTTTCACTGGGACCACATTCAAGGCATGCCGTTCTTCCGCCCGCTCTACGACAGCCCCAACAGTGAGTTCTTCTTTCATTCCTCGAGCCGCACGCGCAGCCTGGAGCAAGTCATGGCCGAGCAGATGGCCTCTCCGTATTTCCCGGTAAATCTCGACCAGATGCGCGCCCGCCGCGATTTCTGCAACATCGAAAATGGATGCCTCGATATGGGAAGCGACATCCGCATCAAGACCGCATGGTTGAATCATCCGCAGGGCTGCCTGGGATTCCGCCTCGAGACCAAAGATGCGGTGCTCGTCTACGCCACCGATAACGAACCCGGCGACGAGCAGTTCGACAAGGCCGTGCGCAAGCTGGCCGAGGGCGCCGACATTCTCATCTACGATGCGCAATATCTTCCCGAGCAGTACGCCGCGCGCCGCCGCGGTTGGGGACACAGCCACTGGCGCGAGGCTGTCAACGTGGTCATGGAAAGCGGCGCGAAAGAATTAATCCTCTATCATCACGATCCCGACCACACCGACGCCATCATCGATAAAGTTGTCGCCGACGCGCGCAATTACTATCCCAAAGTGCAAGCCGCCGCCGAAGGCCTAGAAATCAAACTGTAGTTGAAGAGGGAGAAACCTTTCGTGGGGACAGCCGCCCTCGGCTGTCCAGCCGCGAAGCGGCGTTAGAATGCCGCCCACGGGCAAAGCCGCGGGGGTGGAAGGGGCTACTTTCGAATGTTCCATGCGGCAGCGACTCTGACGCCCCTGCGGGGCCGGACAGCCGATGGCGGCTGTCCCCACAAAAATCTCTCTTCGGCTACGGTACTTCCAGACCTTCAGATTCAGTTTCGGGAGAGCGCGCATTCCTCTGCGTTCTCTGCGGCATTCCTCGGCGAACTCAGCGGTCAAAGTTTTGAACCGCTGCGCTCGCAGAGGACGGCCCTCTTTTGCGTGTTAAACTTTCGCCTCGACTGACCCCGAGGGCTCCATGTTCCGATCCGCGATTCTGTCGTTCATCCTTCTTGCATCTTCCTCTGCTGCGATTGCCCAGGCTCCCGATGTTCCCGAACCCGGCTCTGTCGAAGCCATTGCCGCCGCGACCACCGATCCCCATTACGTCTCGCCGTGGGTTTCCTATGTTCCGCAATCGAAGACTGTGCCTTCGCCTGAAAAGTTTTTCGGACGCATCATGGGCGCTCCTGGAGAACTCGCCGGAACTGAAAAAGCGTACGCCTACGCTCGTGCCTTAGCCGCCGCCAGCCCGCGCGTGCGCGTCTTCACTATCGGCCGCAGCGAAGAAGGACGCGACATCATCATGATCGCAGTCGCCGACGAGGCGGGCATCCGCGATCTCGACCTCTTGAAAGCCGCGACCGCGGCGCTGGCCGATCCGCGGAAAACCGACAAAGCCGCCGCCGAAAAGCTGATCGCCTCTTCGCGTCCCATTTATTACTTCAACGCCGCGCTCCATTCCGACGAAACCGGATCCACCGAGGCCGTGCTCGAACTCGCCTACAGGCTGGCCGTTTCCGAGCAGCCCATGATTCAGCGCATCCGGCAGCAGGTGGTCGTGCTGATCGATCCGATTTCGAATCCGGATGGCCGCGACAAAATGGTGGACTGGTTTTATCGCTATCTGAAAGGGAAGACCGATCGCGCCACGCTGCCGCGCCAGTCTCCGCCTTACTGGTCGAAGTACACCTTCGTCGACATCAACCGGGACACGCATCAGCAGACGCACGAGACCACCAAGGCGGTGCACCGCATGTTCCACGAGTGGCATCCCACGGTCGTTCACGATCTGCACGAAGGCTCGCCGCTCATGATGACCTGGAACGGCACCGGGCCGTATAACCCGAATATCGATCCCATTACCTACACCGAATTTCTCGAACTCAGCTTTCACGAAGTCGAGGCCATGACCGCGATGGGGATGCCGGGAGTTTCGACATGGAATTTCGGCGAGGCCTTCGCGCATCTTTATCTCGATTCGGTCGCGATGAATCACAACAGCATTGGCCGCGGCTACGAAACCTTTGGCAACGGCAGCGCCGAAACCGAGAAGCGTTCGATTTCTCCCGGGGCGACGACGATGGAGTGGTATCGCCCCCTGCCCGCGCCGAGCGAGGTGACCTGGTCGGCTCGCGACAATCTGAATTATCAGGAGACCGGCGCGCTCATGGCGCTCGACGACACGGCCGGTCACTCCAAAGAAATGCTGCTCAACTTCTACCAGAAATCGTGGGACTCCTGGCAGAAAGGCTTGACGCAGCCGCCCTACGCGTTTCTGATTCCGCACGACCAGGGCGATCCGGCGCGCGTGGCGCAAATGGTCGGACGGCTGATCAGCCAGCACATTGAAGTTTCAGAGGCGCAGCGCGCGCTGCAACTCAAGGATGGCACTTATCCCGCTGGAACATACGTGGTTCGCCTCGATCAGCCTTATCGCAACTACGCGGTGGACCTGCTCACGCCGCAGCATTATCCGAAAAATGGCGAGCCGCCCTACGACGACGTTTCCTGGGAACTGCCCGCCAACTACCATTTGCAGGCAATCCCCACGGCCGATACCTCGATCCGCAGTGCCTCGCTGACGCAACTGAAAGAACCGCCGCATGTCGCGGGACACGTCGGCGGCGCGGGCGCGGTTTACCTGCTCAAAGACACTGGGCAAGAATCTTTTCTGGCAGCGCGATATCATCTGGCGAATTTCAAGATTCAAATTGCAGAGCACGAATTCGAGCAGGATGGAACGAAATATCCCGCGGGGTCGTGGATCATCGCCGACCAGCCGGGACTGCACGATGCGATCCAGTCGGCAGCCTCGGAGCTGGGCCTCGATTTCCACGAAGTCACCAGCGCGCCCAACGTTTCTCAGCATGAGGCCAAGGCTCCGCGCATCGGCGTGTGGGTGCCGTGGGCCGATACGGATTCGATTGGATGGATTCGTTACTCGCTCGACCAGCGCAAAGTCCCTTACACCTATCTGCGCGATGAAGACATTCGCGCGGGGAATCTGAGTTCGAAGATTGACGTCTTGCTCTACGGCCATGTCGATCTCGAACTCGCCGAGCAGATTGAAGGCCTGCCCAAGCGCTGGTCGCCGATGCCGTTCAAGAAGACTCCCGAGACGCCGAGCTTCGGCACGCCGGCCGAATCGGACGACATCACCGGCGGAATCGGCTACGAAGGGCTGGCGCAGATTCAGCGCTTCATCGACGAGGGCGGGCTGATGGTGACGCTGGGCAGCGGCAGCATGCTGGCGCTCGAAGGCGGGCTGGTGCGCTTCGTGCGGCGTTCGTCGGGAGGCGTGCCGCGCAGCGCCGCCGGCGGTGGCGGGGCCTCGTCGGCCGCAGCGTTGCAAGCGGGCACGCGCACTCCGGGCGCGCACGTGCGCGTCACCTTCGATCGTCCTGACCATCCCATTGCCTACGGATATCCAGCGCACACCTGGGTCTTCCGGCAGAATTTTCCGTTGTACAACACGCCGCGACGCTGGCTGCGCATGGCGTATTGCACCACCTGCCTCGATGGTCCCGAAGACCGCAGCGGCATTGTGATGGAGTGGGGCGACCGCGAGCACAAAGATTTTGTGGTGAGCGGGCAAGCCTGGGGAGAAGAAAATCTGATCGGGCGTCCGGCGATTTTCGACATGCCGGTGGGCAAAGGACACGTGGTCAGTTTCAATTTCAATCCCATGCACCGCGACCTGAATCGCGGCGACCAGCGCTTGTTGTGGAACGCGATCCTGAACTGGCAGGCGATTGAGGCAGGGCAACCGAAGCCAGCAGACGATAAGGCGATCGCTCCCGAGCCGGATGATGACTGAGGCGTTCGTGGCGCACCAGTCGGATATTTTTTTTCGTATCGAATCGCTAAGGTATTTGATTCGTTGGAGTTAAGTGCGGTTGATTGCCGAACCTCCTTCCAAATCCCTGCAAAATAATGACTTGTTGGTAAAATATTACAAAATAAGGGGTTAGCTTGGATTCCCGGATTCCCGGCCGGGGGGAAGAGGTTGGCTCCGTGCTGGCCGTCGATTTGCCGGGAGAGTTTGGGCGCACGTTTCCAGTCTGGGCGCGCAGTCGATTTTGAGTAAAGGTTGTTCGTCACAAGGGCGGGGGATTTTTGGGCTGAGGCTGTGGAAAAAAGAGATGAGGCTTGCCGGAGCATGGCGGCTCCCACCTCAAGAAAGCAGCGGATGATCGGGAAACGTCCCGTCTGTCTAGGTTTTTTCTTCATTTAAGGGGAATGCTACAAGCCCCTGACAATCGCTGGCGAAAGTCGTCCCAGTCCTTCCCCTTGCGCGCTAGGACATCGGCGATGTCGAACCACTGATTCGTCGTTGGTGACTCGGCTTGAAGTTTTCGGACCTCCAATCCCTGCTTCGAGATGATTGTCCAGAACTCCGTGAAGCCGAACTTCTTCGCCTTCTGGTGTGACTTCTCGGCTTCTCCTGCTCGGTTGTGAGCGTTGCTGACATCCGTGCCGCCTTTGACCTCGATTGCAACTCTGTGGTGGATTCGGTCGCCGACTTGTTCTTGTACGCACACGTCTGGGTCGTGTGACAGGCTGATGTAGACTGGTCGTCCTGCTGAGTTTTTCAGTGTCAACTTGTTATCTTTCTCGGCGGCGATGTGCTCGGCCACAATTTCCTTGATGGCGACGAAAACCTCCTTCATCGCGGTCTTGCCGATTTGTGTGTTGTTAGACCCCTGCAATTGGGAGCCGAATGTCAGCAGCGGCAACTCATTGAGGTCTCGCTCTGTGATCTTGGGTATCTGCCGTACGAGTTCTGCGAGGGGCTTCGCCATCGCACGACAGAACGCGGGAATGTGCGGCTTCTGTTTTGAGACGGTGCCGAGTTCCTCCATTCTTTTGAAGCGACCCATGCCTGTGACGCTCTTATAGAACGCCTTCTGCGGTGCGCCGAGGAGCAGGCGGTAATAACCAACGAGTGACGGCTTCTCCTCAAGGACGGCTGGTACAGGAAAGACGTACTCATCTCGAATGCCTGCTGCGGCGAGAATCTTCTGCGCCTCGTTGGGAACGTATTCACGAATCTGTTCCTTCACGGTGTTCTGGTCGAGTCTAGCGAGAGCTTCGGACAATGCGTCGCGGAACCATTGCTTTCGAGCGGCGACGAGGAGTTGGTAAAAACGGACCTGACGGGCGGGGCTAGGCGGATTGAGTAAAAGCTCTGTTGTCATGCGGAGCTATTCGCACTTCTTCGATTTCCGAAAGACGAGCCAGTAGCAATGCTGCCGTCTGGTGTGATGGGCTGTCTTCCACTTCGGGTCAACAATCGGACCTTTGCGAAACTTGATGATGCAATCACACGCTGTGAAGCCAACCTCGCGGGCTGCGTTAATCAGGTCGATGTGCGCCCATTGATAGCGGTGATGGTGGACGTAGTCCGTTATCTTGCAGAACAGAACGCCCTCTGCCTTCAGGACGCGGTAGGCTTCCTTCACAAACGGCGGGAAGGTGTGCGAAAACGTGTAGTGGTTCTCTTTCGATGACCGCAGGACCAGCCCGAACCTCTTGTTGAAGTCCTTCTGCTTGTCCCGTCCCTGATTCGGTATGTGCGGCGGGTCGTAGACGATGACATCGTAAGAGGCATCATCGAGAGGCATGTCGGTATTGTCAGCAATGATGTCAGGCTTGTGGCTGGGGTCGATGTCCATCCCGGTGACAGGACGCTTGCTGTCCCGCCAGAACCGTCCACCGTTGACGGTGGCATCCAGAATCTTGCGTGGCCGCTTGCGTGGGTAGAACGACAGCATCCGCTCCAGCAGTTCCGCGTCATCGCCGAACCAAACAGACGGCAGTGGCGTGTACTCAGAAATTTTCTCCGGCGTCGCTTTTGCAGGACGCAGGACTGGCTGAAGGGCTGTGGCCATCTGAGAGTCCGTTCTACACGTCTCCAACGACAGCGGCAACTGTGAATTGTTTGTAAAACGGGTCCGTACTTGTGGAAGATGCTTCAAGCGTCAGTATCCCACGAAACCCTGCGGTGAAGAAATAGCGAAGGGTGCACTGATGGACATATCCGGACCACAGTTCGTCACCCCGGTTGGCTTGCTTCTCTGGACGGAAAACCGGGACGGGAAAACCAGGGACAGACGGGGAAAACCAGGGACAGACGGGACGTACGCCGGTATTGCGCTGGCGCGATCTAGGGCGTGTTAACACTATCTTAGGGCCTCGACGATCAGGGTGAAGGTGAGGAAGCCGAGGAACAGGACATCGAGTTTTTCGAAGCGGGAGAAGATACGGCGGAAGCCTTTGAGTCTTCGGAAAAGACGCTCAACCTCGTTGCGTTTGCGGTACATGGCGCGGTCGTACTGCCAGGGTTCGAGGCGATTGCTTTTAGGTGGAACCACCGGGATGAAGCCGAAATCCAGCGCCAGTTGCCGAGTCTCGCCGTCCTCGTAGGCCCGGTCCATGATCAGATGCAGGGGCGCGGGCAGCGGTCCGAGACCGCCCAACAAGGCGCGTCCGGCCTTGGCGTCGCTGGCTTGGCCAGGAGAGAGGGCGAAGATTATGGCCGTTCGAGCATCCGCGGCAACCATATGAATCTTGGTGGTCCATCCGCCGCGGGATTTTCCGATGGCTTGGGGTCCGTTTTTTTTAACGCGCCGGTGCCGTCGGGATGCACCTTTACGATGGTCGAGTCCATTTTGACGGCCTCGATCTTGATGCGCACGATTTGCTCGCGCTGCAATTTTTCAAAGACCTGATCCAGTACGCCACTCTTAGACCAGCGATTCATGCGGGTATAGATGGTATGCCAAGGGCCGAAACGCCTGGGCAATCCGCGCCATTTGCAGCCCTGCTCGGCCACATAGAGCAGGGCGTTGAGAAACTGCAAGTGGGTGACTCTGACATTGCCGCGCTGACGCGGCAAGCTGGATTCAATGCGATGCAGTTGCGCCTCGGTGATCTCCACCGACTCACAATATCACAGAAATCTTATTTAGTGTTAACACGCCCTAGAGATGCTTCGCGATTTTCAGGCGCAGGGGCCACGGAGGATGGCATCCAGGCGATTTTTCTGTCGTCCCTACGGGACTCGGCTCCATTTTAGCGGACTTACCCAGGACTTACGTCCTGGGCTATGCTATGCCGCCGCTCTGCGGCTCGAATGGGCAGGGAACTGGCGGCGAAAATCGAGCCGAGCTTCGCTCGGCCGGACGGGCGAATGCGCTGTCCCCACACGTTCTGTGGCTAGCTGCTGGTGGCAATTCTGCCTTCCTCCGCGAACTCTGCGAATCCTCAGCGCTCTCTGCGGTTCAAGCTTTTACCGCCGAGATCGCGGAGAAATGCCGCCGAGAACGCAGAGTAGGACGTACATCATAGCGAGGGCGTTCGGACGAACGTCACGCCGGAGTAAACTGGTTTGAGCACCAATACGGCGCCGGTCGGCTTGCTTCCTTACCATCCGGACTCATATACTCTGAACGTTTGCCCGCCTATGACGGGAAATTGTCCGGCCACGGCCGGCATGAGTCCTCAGATCGCAACCCGCAATCATTCCGGAGAACACTGTTATGACGACGATTACTACTCCCGCGCATGTCGACAAAGAAACCAACCCGTGGGAGTCGCAGCGCGCGCGCTTCGACCTGGCCGCGCAAAAGCTCAATCTCGATGAAGGCCTGTGGCGGGTATTGCGCTATCCCAACCGCGAGGTGACGGTCTACATCCCGGTGCAGATGGATGACGGGCACCTCGAAGTGTTCACCGGATTCCGGGTGCAGCACTCGATCGCGCCGCGGCCCCGCCAAGGGCGGCATCCGCTATGCGCCCGACGTTACGCTCGACGAAGTGCGCGCGCTCGCCAGCTGGATGACCTGGAAGTGCGCCGTGGTCAACATTCCCTTCGGCGGCGCCAAGGGCGGCGTCATCTGCGATCCCCACAAAATGTCGATGGGCGAAGTCGAGCGCATGACCCGCCGCTACACCTCGGAACTCATCGAATTCATCGGCCCCGAAAAAGACGTTCCCGCTCCCGACGTCAACACCAACGAACAAATCATGGCGTGGATGATGGACACCTACTCCATGCACATGCGCCAGACAGTGACCGCCGTCGTTACCGGCAAGCCGATCAACATCGGCGGCTCGCGCGGACGCCGCGAAGCCACCGGCCGCGGCGTGATGGTGGTCTGCGATGAAGCCTGCAACAAGCTGGGCCTCGCCCGCGAAAGCACCCGCGTCATCGTGCAGGGCTTCGGCAACGTGGGCTCCAATGCCGCGCTGCTCATGCACGAGGCCGGATACAAGATCATCGGCATCGGCGAAGTCGGCGGCGGCTTGCATCAACAGGAACGGCATCGATCTGAAAGCTCTGGTCGACTTCCGCCAGAAAAACGGCACGGTGCATGGATTCCCCGGCGCGGAAAAGGTTGAGACCGCCGACCTGCTGGTCGAAGACTGCGAGATTCTGATTCCCGCGGCCACCGAAAACGTCATCACCAGCCGCAACGCCGACCGCGTGAAGTGCCGCATCCTGGCGGAAGGCGCGAACGGGCCAACAACTTCGGCTGCCGACGACATCCTTACCGATAAGGGCGTGTTCGTGATCCCCGACATTCTGGCCAACGCCGGCGGCGTGACCACTTCCTACTTCGAATGGGTGCAGGACCGCCAGGGCTACTTCTGGAAAGAGTCGGTCGTGAACGAGCAACTCGACGAAATCATGAAGTCTTCGTTCGAGGACGTAGTCCGCTACGCCGAGACCCATCATGTGAACAATCGCATCGCCGCGTACATGCTGGCGATTGACCGCGTGGCCTACACGATCCGCCAGCGTGGAATTTACGCGTAGAGTAGAGAAGGAGAACTGATGAGATCCGTGGAAAGAAAACTGACGGCACAGATTGCGGTTTTGGTCTTTGCGCTTTCGCTGGTCAGCGGCTTGGCGGCAGCGCAGAAATCGGAACCCGCCTCAAAACCTGAGGCCATGGCGACGCAAGGACAGATGGCGAACGCCGCCGCTGCCGACAAGCTCGACATCAATACGGCGACGAAAGATCAACTGAAAGCCTTGCCAGGAATCGGCGACGCCTATTCGCAGAAGATCATCGACGGCCGTCCTTACCGTGCCAAGAATCAACTGGTGCAGAAGAAAATCATCCCGCAGGCCACTTACGACAAGATCAAAGACACGATCATCGCCAAGCAGCCTAAGACTACGAAATAAGGGATCCAAAACCTTGCACCACAGGGAACCCGGAAAATCCCTGTGAACCTCTGTGTCCTCCGTGGTTCAGTTTTTCCACTCGCTATTAATTTCGCGCCGAGGCAGATCGCGCATTGCGTTCCACTTCCCCGTGGAGCATAATCAAAACCGGCAGCCGGCCGGCCCCCGGTGCCCCCCGTAGTGTGAACCTGCCCAACTCCATCACGCTCATTCGGATCTTCAGCATTCCTCTGCTGATGTGGATTTTGTTGAGCCCGCGTTTCAACGGCGTGAGCGGCGAGCGGGAACTGCTGGCCTCGTTCATCTTCGTGGCCGCGGCCATGACCGACGGCATCGACGGCTATCTGGCTCGCAGACGCGGACAGATCACGACCATCGGAATCCTGCTCGATCCCATAGCCGACAAGCTTCTAATTGCCGCCGCCTTCGTCACGCTGGTGCAGTTGAATCCCAGCCTGGTGCCCGCCTGGATTGCCGTGGTGGTCATCGGGCGCGAGTTCCTGGTCAGCGGACTGCGATCGATCGCGGCCTCCGAAGGCTTCACCATCGAGGCCAGCGATCTGGGCAAATTCAAGATGGTCGTGCAGATCGTCGCCGTGGTCGCCGTCATTCTCGATCACCGCTGGAAAGAATTGCCGGTCTATGGCAATTACATTTTCCCCATCCACTGGATTGCGTATCTTGCGATCTGGTTCATGGTGTGCGTGTCGTTGGCCTCGGCAGTCGATTATTTTGTTGCGTTCTGGTCCAAGATTGATCGCCGCGGAGTGAAACGGCGTCGCCGCGCTTTCATTCTGAGCCGGCGTCGCAAGCCTATCCCTGCTCCGCCGCAGGCGGATCGCGATGTCGCTGCCTCCACCTAGTTCGCCCGATGTTGACTCGCGCGCGGTCTCTCTCAGCGAGTTCTCGTCAGAAGAGAGATCTCTGCTGCTGAAGCTGGCTCACGAATCCATTCTCTCCGCCTTGCAGCGGCGTGAGATTTCTCTCGACCCTCCTACTGCTCATCTTGCCGAAGCGCGCGGTGTGTTCACCTCGCTTTATCTGAAAGGGAATTTGCGCGGGTGCGTGGGCTTTGTCCTGCCCATCAATTCCGTCTATCGCGCAGTCGCTGACACGGCTCGCGCCGCCGCTTTCGAAGACACCCGCTTCTTTCCGGTGACGTTCGAGGAAGCGCGCCACCTGGAAATCGAGCTAAGCATTTTGGCACCTCCACAGGCAGCCAAAGCCGAGGACATCGAAGTCGGACGCCATGGCCTCTTGATCAGCATGGCTGGCCGGCGCGGCTTGCTCTTGCCGCAAGTAGCTGCGGAACACAATTGGGATCGCGTGACCTTTCTGCAGCAGACCTGCTACAAAGCCGGACTTCCATCCGGTGCCTGGCGGACTGGCGCGACCATTGAGGTATTCACTGCGGAAATTTTCGGTGACGAACACGGGCAGGACGGGCGCGTGTAAAACAAGTTACGCAAAATAGAGATAGCGGGTCAGTTTCAATTCCAAAGCGCGAGATTTCCCAGAGGGGTCATCCCGAAGGCCCGCGTTTTCTCCAGCGGGTCGAAGGGATCTCCCGTGGGCATGTACCCGACGAAGTTGAAACCGACTCACTACAAAATAGAACCGTGGATGGTTTCCCATCCCCGGTCCGGGACTGCTCAGCTTCATCGCGCTAGCGGAAGCTGCGAGCGGCAACTCAATTATTCAACGGATCCAACTCCACCCCGTCTCCCGCGTGTACGCCTTCCAGCGCGAACACGATCATGCCGGTCGCGGTGGTGTCGGTGACGCCGATGATCACGAGTTCGCCCACCGCGCGCCGTGGCAACTCGCGCACGTGGATCGTCGGCCCATTGGTTTTGGTCAGGAAGTTCGGATCGATGGAAGGCGTTTTCTTCTGCGTGTCTTCCGAGATCGCAGCCTTGAACGACAGAGAGTCCACCGGGTCGTGGAGATCGGCTTCATAGGAGCGAACGGCGCGGAAGTAATCGCCAATCCTCACGCCCTGGTTCGAACCGAGATTAATGTAGACCTTCTGGCCGGTGCCCAGTATGGAGTCGAAGTCCTTGGCCAGCACGATGCGGCCAGAGGCCTTGTTGCTCGCCGGCAGAAAGCGGTCGAAGCGGATGGGGCTGTGAAAATTCACCAGCTGCTTCTCGGCAAACGGAATCGCCGTGTCGCCGGGGTTGATGCCGTCGCAGGAGTAATCGATCTGGGCAATCGCATCGCGGCTGCGTGTGTCGACCACCTTCACGTGTCCCACTTCTTCATAAGCCTGGCCGGTCTGCCTCAGTAGTTTGACTTGTCCGGGAAACATTTCGTATTCGTTCAAATCCTTTAATTCGCGCACAATCTCGTATTCCGCGCCCAACACGTAGCCCGTGCCCTGGAGGTAGACCATATCGCCGCGGACAAATTTCGTGGTGGTGGGCGTCTGCAACCCGCCGGCGACAAAGTTGGCGTCGGGCAGGATGTGCTTGCTGATGAAACCGGCGCAATAGAGATCCGAATAGGTAGGCTTTTGAATACGCTCGCCGGGAAAGCTGTTCGTGGTCGGAGCAGTTCCCTGCGGAGCTTCCAAAGGGGCATTCTCCACCCCATTTTGCGCCCAGGCCGCCGTCGCGAGCAGCAATACTAACAATCCTGTTTTCTTCATGTTACCTCCGGGAAGACCGCCCCTCGCGTTCCCCCACTAAGTTAAATGCCAGAAAAGAAAGGCTTCAGCCGGAAGGTAACAAGCGAGTAAGGGTGGGTCAAGGTTACGAGGGTGTTGGGCACAACCGGAGCATATTTTTGCGTAAGTGAGCAATCCCTTGTTGCATAAGTAATTAAGTGCCTGTAATAATTCGCCGTTCATTCCCGCAACTTCTGAAGTGGGGGATGAAGCGGAGGACGATCGAACTCCGCTCCGCCTTTTGCGCCGCGACTTCTGCCCTTACGGCTGCCCCGCGTCTGCGTGGCAGTCGTGGGCGCCGACGCCAACGAGATGACCGAAAAGGCGGAGGCGCTGGTGCGGGATAACTCCTTTCTGGAGTTTAGGTTGGACTATTTGTCGAAGCCCGGCCTGGCGCTCCCGCGGATCAAGCGCTTTATCGAAAGCCATCCCGGGACGATCGTGATTGCCACCTGCCGCCGCGCCGCCAGCGGAGGCAAGTTCCGGGGCTCCATCTCGTCCCAACTCGAAGTTTTGGTCAAAGCCGCCGCTGCGGGATGCCAACTCGTCGACGTGGAGCTGCAGACCGCCAGCAAATGCAAGCCGGGGCAACTGCAGAAGCTGCGCAGCCGGGCTGGACTGATCCTTTCGTTCCACGACTTCCGCGCTACCAAGAAACTGGAAGAGAATCTGGCGAAAATGCTGGCCTATCCGGCAGATTTCTACAAAGTCGTCAGCACCGCGACCACACTCTCCGACAACGTCACCATGATCAAATTCCTGGCGCGAGAAGGCGACCGGCATTCCATGGTCGGCATGTGCATGGGCGAACAGGGAATCATCAGCCGCGTTCTCGGCGTGCGCGCCGGCAGCGTATTCACGTTTGCGTCGGCTAGCGCGGGAGAAGAAACTGCCCCCGGACAAGTCACGGCGCAGGAGTTGCGCAACGTTTACCGCATCGAGCAGGTGGATGTAGCCACCCGCGTTTACGGAGTGGTGGGCGATCCCATCGCGCACTCCTTATCTCCCGCCATCATGAACGCAGCCTTCCGCCGCGAGAACGTGAACGCTGTCTATCTCGCGCTGCATGCGAAGACCCTGAGAGATCTGCTGGCCTGCATCCGGGACATTCCGATCCACGGCATCAGTGTGACCATGCCGTACAAAGAAGCCATCGTGGCGCACCTCGATAACACCGACTCTCACACCACGAAGATCGGAGCCTGTAACACAGTGGTGCGGGCGCAGGACGGCAAACTTTACGGCTTCAATACGGACGCGGCCGGCATCGTTCGCCCGCTGGAACGCCGTCTGAACACGCTCGAAGGGGCCCGCATCCTGGTGATCGGGGCCGGAGGCGCCGCCCGCGCCGCGGTCTTCGGATTGAAGGAGCGCGGTTGCGAGGTCTACATCCTCAACCGCAGCGCTGCGCCGGCTAAAAAATTAGCTCATCAGGCGCGGGCCCGGATCGTGAAACGTCCTGACCTGAAGAAGCTGGCTTTCGATGTGATCATCAACGCCACCCCAGTCGGGATGGGAAACAGCCGCGAAACCCCCTTGCAGGACAAAGAGATCAATGCGCGCTATGTCTTTGACATGGTTTATGATCCGGCCGAAACCCGGTTCCTGAAACTGGCCCAGGAGCGAGGCGCGCAGGTCATTCCTGGTATTGAGATGTTTGTCCACCAGGCGGCCCGGCAATTCGAGATCTGGACCGGCAAACCTGCCCCCTGGGACGAGATGCTGCGCGTCGTACTGCTAGCGCAGCAGGAACGCGCCAACCGCGCAGGGCAGCCGAAGTAAGCCCGCCTTCGATGCTGCTCGCTAAGAAAAAGTTGCATTTTTCATACTGCCCAAAGTAAGATGCATTTAGGGAGTTGCGACTGTAAAGCGCTTCCAGGTTCGTAGCCCAGTACCGCCCGGTTCCTTACTTCCAAGTTCGCTATTCAAGCTTTGGCGACAAAACTCGACGTGAGAGGCGGCTTGCTCCGTCTCCATCCCGGTTCGGAGAGTCAAACATGGCGTGGTACGCGTACTGTCTTACCGAGCATCAAACCCTTCCCAATGGAACCCGCACTCGCCGCCCTTTCCTGCTAGAGGGCGTTCAAGGAGTGAACGGCGCTGCGGTTCTCAGCTATCCCAGTGGCGAATTCGCGGTCATCGTCAGCGAATATGACCACACAACCGGTGAGCTAGACCAGAAAGCCGCAATTGAACACGCTCGCGTAGTCAGCAACTGCTTCCGCAATTCCACGGTTCTTCCCTTTAAATTCGGGACCATCTTCGACAGCGATGACGCCCTCCGCCAAGCCGTCCGGGTCAACCGGCGCGCCTTTGGCCTGAGCGTTGCTCGACTGCGGGGTAAGTCCGAGATGCACATCAAGCTGGTCGTGCGTGACGGATCCCTGCGCGAAGCCATGATCAACGTCGAACTCCCTGACACGGTTGGCGGCGACTATCTTTCCAAATTGCGGGTAAAAGCCTCCCGCGAACGCGAACGGCAGACGAAGGCCCGGGCCCTTTCCGTACAGGTCCACAAGCTTTTCAACCCGCTCGAGGAAGAAGTCAGCTGCAAGAAAGTCGCCCCCGAGGGCATGCTGATCGACATTGCCCACCTCATCGACACCAAGAGCGTGGAAAAATATCAGAACCGCTATAACACCGCCGCTAAGCAGTTGAAGAACTGCGAAGTCGCGATTAGCGGACCGTGGCCTCCGTATCACTTCCTGCCGGGCAAGCTGCGCACGGTCGCCGGCAACAGCTAGAGAATTCCGAAGCCCGTGGTTGGATTTCCGGCCACGGGCTTTTCTGCGTTTTGCACCGGCAATGCAGCGAATATGCATTGTTCTGCACTTCTGATTCTTTCCTTTTTTCGACAGAGTACCCACGCTCCCTCCTGCCGGAAATGCAAATATCTCAAAACACGTTGCTTACTCGGCGCGTGATCTGGATCACAGCCCACCGCCATTTTGGCGCGGCAAGTGCTTCCTTCCCTTGCACTAAGAGGCCGCAAACTCTAGCAACATGACCTTCACTATCGATATGCTGTGTCACTTCCCGAAATGTCGTTCCGGTTGCCGGAGCGGCTCCTTGCATCGCCTTTCCTGAAATCACCCACCACATTCGTAGCCTCTGAACGTGGCCCCAGAAATGGGGCCATTTTTTAGTTTCCGGGACGAAACACCGATAGGGTCGGTTTCATTTCCACAGCGCGAGATTTCCCAGAGGGGTCATTCTGAAGTTCCGCGTTTTCACCAGCGGGACGAAGAGCCTGCCCTGAGCGAAGCCGAAGGGATCTCCCGGAAGCACACAGCCGACGAAGTTCAAACTGACTCGCTACCGAAACGCTACACCCTTTCTCATTTTCGCCGGGGTCGGATACACTGACGACCGACCATGTTTAACCTCCGCGTTTGTTTTGTCTTTACCCTCATAGCGTTCTCGACCTCATCGATTGCAACTCAAGCCCAAACCCAGAAGCCGTCGCCGTTTCCGTTCTCAGGCCCGCCCCAGATGTCGCCAGCCCAGCAGGAGAATTTTCCCGCTCCGCTGCTCGATGAATTGGCGGCAATCAAAACGGCCGCGCTCGCGGACGATTACGCGTACCGCCAGGTTACGCATTTAACCGAGAACATCGGCCCCCGGTCCAGCGGATCGCCCCAGGCGCAGGCTGCGGTGGATTACGTGGCCGACCAGCTTCGGCAACTCGGGCTCGACGTCCATTTGGAGCCGGTGAAAGTTCCGCACTGGGTCCGGGGAGCAGAGACCGCAGAACTCGTGGAGTATCCCGGACAGGCTGCAGGCAGTTCGCAGAAAGTCGTTCTTACAGCGCTAGGCGGAAGCACCTCCACTGCGACCGAAGGGATCACAGCCGACCTGGTGGTGGTCAGCAACTTCGACGAACTGAAAGCGCTGGGCCGGGAGAAAGTTGCGGGCAAGATTGTCTTGTTCAACGAAATCTTCGACAAGCAAAAGGCCGCCGCCGGACTGGCATTCATCGCCTACGGAGAAGCCGTTCGCTATCGCGCTGCTGGACCAAAGGTCGCCGCAGAACTGGGCGCGGTGGCCGCCCTGGTCCGTTCCGTGGGCAACGCCGACTATCGGCTGCCACACACCGGATTTAGTATCCCTGCTGGAATTCCCTCCGGGGCCGTGACTGCCGAGGACGCCGATCTGATCGCGCATCTGGCCACGCAGGGCAAAGTCCGCATGCATCTCACGCTCACGCCGCAGAAGCTGCCCGATGCCGCGAGCTACAACGTGATCGCCGATCTAAAAGGCAGCGAGCATCCCGAGCAGATCGTCGTGGTCTCCGGACATCTGGATTCCTGGGATCTCGGCACCGGAGCCATCGACGACGCGGCTGGCATCGCCGTGGCCATGGAAGCCGCCGAAATCATTCAGAAGCTGCACCTGCATCCCAGGCGCACCTTGCGAGTGATTGCATGGATGGACGAGGAAAACGGCGGCGCGGGAAGCCAGGCCTACAGCAAGGACTACACCAATGAATTTCCGAAGCATGCGGCGGTGATCGAAAGCGATTCCGGCGCCGCCCACCCGCTGGGCTTCGATATCAAGATGACCATGGCCGCTGCGGAACTGCTGCGTCCCGTTCTCAATGTTCTCCAAAGCTTCGGAGCCAACGCCCTGCAGCCCAGCAGTTACCCTCCGGGCGCGGATATCGCCGCCATGTCCGAAGCTGGAGTGCCCGCCCTGGGACTGATGCAAGATGGCCGCACTTACTTCAACTACCATCACACCGCGGCCGATACGCTGGACAAAATCGATCCGCGGGAATTACGCGAGAACGGCGCCGCGATGGCGGTCATGGGTTACGCGCTGGCGTCGATGAAAGATCCGCTGCCGCGGTAGGAAACAGTGGCCAGTGGCCAGTGGTGGTCAGCAAAGCCAACATCCCTGATTCGGGATTTGCTCACTGCTCACGGCTCACTGCTACTTCCCTGAAACTTTCCGCCTCCCCGCACCGTATCTCTTGCTAACGGAATGAAAAGCCCTCCGTCTATGAAGCATAAGGGGTTAAGGCCATGAAAACACAAGCATGGGGATGGCTGGTGGCGGCAGTGCTGGCAGCCGGATTGAATGCAAGCTATCACGATGGCGGCTTGGAGTGGGCGCACCGCATCGCCGGAGGCGTCGAGCACAGCAGCAGCGCCGTCCTGGCCTTGGCCACCGGACATGCCGACCGCTTTCTGGCCGAGGCCCAGATTCTGAGGGCGCGACAGGAAACGGCATCGTGCCCTCTGTCCGCCGCTCTGGCCAGGGTTCAGACCAGAATCGCTCGCTCGCGTATGAGCGCCGATAATTTCAATGACGGTTTTGAAGTGATGTCGGATCGCGAGGAGGCCGCGATGGCAAAGGTCGAGGCCGACCAGGCGCGCGTCGAAGCCGAAGTGGCCAATATGCGCATCCCGGCCGCAGATTTCGCTCCAGCCGTTGTTTCGCTCCACAAGGTAGCGTGTCCGCGAGTGCGCTTCACGATGCCTGAGATGCCGCAGATCAAGATGCCGGTCGCGCCCGTGATCCATGTCGACGCGCCGGGCGCAGGTCCGGTTTAGAACCTCCAATTTGCCTCCCTGAAATTGCCCTCCTGGGGTGACCGGGCGCGGACAACCATCCGCGCCCCATTTTTTGTGTGTGTAGGGGCGGACGCATTCGTCCGCCCCGCCGAGCGAAGCGAGGCGTGCCGGCACCGTCAGTCATTTCAACTCTTTCCTAACGCCCAACAGCTCTCCATTGCGCGCTTCGCGCGCAACTCCGGACGAATGCGTCCGGAGCTACATTTTCGGTTCGTGTAGGGGAGCGTGCTCGGAGCAAATTCCTGATCAGGGCGTCCCGAGAGCGACGCCCCCGCGGACGAATCCATGGCACCACCGTGCTCGTACCCAACCCGGTTCCCATCTGTGCAAATCCTCTAACTTTTGGTCTATCTCAATTCGAGAAATGCAGCTATAGTGAAAAAGCTCAGCGATTCCTCACGACAACCGTCCTAAATTGATGGCGCGAAAAAGCGGATCCACCATCATGCAGGAGGAGTTGTATCCACCCAGCGCTCCACCCGCGCGCGAGTCGCTCGACGATGCGCGCCTGGTCGATCTGGACGTGGACGAGGAATCCCCATTTCTGCGCGGACAAAAACGCGTCTCGGCCCGCCGCAGCCCGCTTCCCAAGAAGGCCGCCAACCGCCTGTTGTGGGCGGCGATTGCCGCAGTTCTTTTGTGCGCCGGGGCGATCGGCGTTGGCAGCCTGTATCAATATGGCGAGCGTTCGTGGCGCTTCCGCATTGAATCGAGCGACAACATCGACGTCGCCGGCATGCAGAACGTGACCAAGGCGCAAATCATGGAAGTGATGGGCGCCGACATCGGCCGTAACATTTTCTTCATTCCCCTCAGCCAGCAGAAAGCGCAGCTCGAACAGATTCCCTGGGTCGAATCGGCGAGCGTGATGCGCTTCGTCCCCAATCGCCTGCGAGTGGAAATTCACGAGCGCACTCCCGTGGCTTTCGCCCGGGTGGGCCCGCGCATCTTTCTGGTCGATGCGGGCGGAACGCTGATGGAATTGCCGCAGAAGCACAGATATTCCTTCCCCGTAATTTTGGGAATGAATCCCGGCGAGCCGCTCTCGACGCGCGTTCCCCGCATGAAGGCTTACAACCAGCTGGTGCAGGAACTCGATTCTGGCGGTGCGCGCTATTCGCAGGACCTCAGCGAAGTGGATCTTTCGGATCTCGAAAATTTGAAGGTACGGGTGAACGATCCACACGGCGACGTGCTGGTCGAACTAGGCTCGTCGGATTATCTGAAGCGTTACAAGACCTACGTGAGCCACGTGCAGGAGTGGCGGCAGCAGTTCCAGAAACTTGACTCGGTCAATCTGCGCTACGACAACCAGGTGATCGTCAATCCCGACATGGAAGGGAAGCCCAGACAGGCGGCGCTGACGGCAGCGGCGGCGAAAGCGGCCGCGGCGGCCGGAGTGAGGCCGGCAGCGCTGGTGACGCGCATCGATCCCCACGATCGCGCCGTGCCCAAGCCGGCATTCGAGCTGACCGAGAAGAAACTGAATCCCAAAGCGGCCGCGCCCAAAAAAACGGTGCAACGGACGAGAGTGAAAAGGCCAGTCGTCAAGACGCCTGCGAAGAAGAAAGAGGTAGCCAAGCATCCTGCCTGGGCGCGAAAGACGAAAGCCGCGGCTCATTCGACTGCGCCGAAAAATGAAGCGAAGAAGCCGCCATCAGTTTCGGCGGTGGCTGCTAATCGCGCGAATCCGAAGCCAAGTCCAGGAATTGTCAAGCAGTCGGCAAACACGGGGTCGAATTAATTGACGTCAGGGAATCTATAAACATGGGGAACCAGCAGGGAAATTTCTTAACCGCGATCGATGTGGGCAGCGCCAAGACTTGCGCGCTGGTGGCGGAGCTGACCGACTGCGGCCTGCGCTATCGCGGACACGGCGTCGCTGATTCGCGCGGCTCGCGCAAGGGCGTCATCGTCGAACTCGACAAAGCCGTCGCCTCCATTCAAAAAGCGGTGGAAGCTGCCGAAGACGTTGCTGGAGCCCCCGTCGAGCATGCGATTGTCGGCATCGGCGGAGCGAACGTCCGCGGCGTGAACACTCACGGCGGTATCAGCCTGGGCACGCGGCCCCGCGAGATTGGACGCGATGAGATCAAGCAGGCCGTCGAACGCGCCCGCGCTATTCCGCTGCCGGCCGATCGCGAAATTCTTCATCTGTTGCCCCAGGAGTTTATTCTCGACGATCAACAGGGCGTGCACGATCCGCTGGGTATGATGGCGGGGCGACTCGAAGTGCGCGTCCACATGGTCACGGCCGCGACCAGCGCCACGCAAAACGTAATCACCGCCGTCAATAAAGCTGGAGTCCACGTCGACGACACCGTCTTTGAGCCGCTGGCGGCGGCCGATTCCGTTCTGCGGTCTGATGAACGCGAGCTCGGCGTATGTCTCGCCGACATTGGCGCGGGGTCGACTGAACTCATCGTCTTTCAGCAGGGAGCAGTCGCCTATACCGGAGTCATTCCCGTCGGAGGGGATCACTTCACCAGCGATCTCTCGGTCGGGTTGTGCACTCCGCTGGCGGAAGCGGAAAAGATCAAGAAAGTGTACGGCAGCGCGGTGGTCACCCTGATCCCGGAAGGCAATGAAGTCGAGGTGCCATCGGTGGGAGATCGTCCTTCGCGCCTGATGCCGCAGCGCCTGGTCGCCGAAATTCTGGAACCCCGTGCCCGCGAGCTCTTCGAGATGATGCGCGACGCGCTGCGCCAGAGCGGCATGTTCGACCTCTGCATCGCGGGCATCGTGCTGACCGGAGGCGCCTCGCGCCTGCCGGGAATTTTCGATGTGGCGGAATCTGTACTGCGCCGCTCCGTCCGGCTCTCGTGGCCGGCGCCCTTGGCCAAGATGCCATCGACGTTATCCGAGCCCGAGTTCGCGACGGTGCTGGGCATGGTGAACTACGGCCAGCGCGCCCGCATCGCCCGCGGCTTCCAGGAAGACCGCTGGGGAACAAGATTGAAAGCGCTGTTGGTAGGCAAGGGAGCTTAGAGCGTGAACCACAAAGGACACGAAGTTACACAAAGGAAATCTGAAGATGTTTTCCTTCGTGTGACTTAGTGTCCTTCGTGGTGAAAAGGTTTTGCATTTCAACTTTAGCAGGTGAAAAAAATGAAAAACGATTCGAAGATTCGCATCAGCTTCAACGAAGAGGCCCGCAACGACGCCAAGATTAAAGTCATCGGCGTAGGCGGAGGCGGCGGCAACGCGGTGAACCGCATGATCGATGCCGGAGTGGAGGGCATCGAATTCGTGGTCGCCAACACCGACCTGCAGGCGCTGCGCATGTCGCACGCGCCCGTGAAGCTGCAACTCGGCGTAAAGCTGACCAATGGCCTGGGCGCCGGCGCGAATCCGGAAGTCGGCCGCAAAGCCGCGCTCGAAGATTCCGACAAGATCATCGAAGCCCTCGAAGGCGCCGACATGGTGTTTGTTACGACAGGTCTTGGCGGCGGCACCGGCACGGGAGCCGCTCCCATCATCGCCTCGCTGGCCAGCGAAATGGGCGCGCTCACAGTTGCCGTCGTGACCAAGCCATTTTCGTTCGAAGGCAAGCGCCGCATGCAGCAAGCCGAACGCGGCATCTCCGAACTGATGGAATCGGTCGACACCACCATCGTGATTCCCAACGAAAAGCTGCTCGCCGTTGCCGAAGATGCCGGCTTCTTCGAATCGTTCCGCATTGCCGATGACATTCTGCGCCAGGGCGTGCAGGGCATTTCCGACATCATCACCATCCCCGGCATCATCAACCGCGACTTCGCCGACGTGAAGACGATCATGGCTCGCATGGGATATGCCGTGATGGGCACGGCTTCTGCCTGTGGCGCCAAGCGCACGATTGAGGCCGCGCAAAAGGCGATTGCCTCGCCGCTGCTCGAAGCCGGAGCCATCGACGGCGCGCGCGGAATTCTGATCAACATCACCGGATCGTCGTCGCTCAAGCTGGCCGAAGTGCAGCAGGCCTGCTCGATCATCCAAAGCGCAGCGCATGAAGACGCCAACATCATCTTCGGCGCGGTGCTCGACGAGAAGATGAAGGACGCGGTCAAAATTACCGTCATCGCCACCGGCTTCCGCGAGATGCCGACGGCTCGCCACCGCCAGCAGGACACTCGCAGTTCGTTCGCGGCCGCGCACGAAGAAGCCATGGAATTTCCCGACGCGCTCGATCCGATTCCCGATCCGATGCCGCCGCAGATCATGCAGGAATCGACGGCGGGCGATTGCGCCTATGCGGACGATCCCACACCGGTTCCCGTCGCGCAAGAGCGCATCCCGGATGTCATCTCGCTCGACACCATGCGCGGCGCTATGGCGAACAACTTCGAGCAGAACGATCTCGACGTGCCGGCATTCCTGCGCAAGAGAAATGACGTCATGTGAGAAGGGCAGGTTTCAAGGTGACAAGGTTTCAAAGTTTCAAGGTTTCGGGGTCGACAGCGCGATATTTCTGGGCGGCGTCATCCCGACCGGAGCCGCTTTTCCGGCGGAGGGAGGGATCTCCCACCCACCAAATCAGAGGAAATGAGATCCCTCAGCCGGATGAAAGGCGCCGCCTTTCGGGATGACCCCTCGATAAGCGGTATCCAAACTTCAAAGTCAGCCACTATCGAGGATAGGAACTCCTTGACTTCGGCGATTTCTGGAGGGACAATCCCGCCTACGGGGTGGGGCTCCTAAGGTTTTTCCGATCTAAAGCAAACTTCTGTGTGCGTCTGGAGTCCGACCTAATCTTTCCAGGAGGAGTGAACTCCCATGAGTACAGCGCAGGTTCCCAAGCTCGATATGGATAAGCTGAATGCTTTTATCGGCCAGTTCGTGACTGATCTCGGCGCCGCGGTTCACACCGGCATGGTCGTCATTGGAGAAAAGCTCGGGCTGTACAAAGCTCTCGCAGGTGGTCCTATGAACTCTGCGGAGCTGGCGGCCAAGACTCAGACTGATGAGCGCTATTTGCGCGAGTGGTTGTCCTCGCAGGCCGCCGGCGGCTATATCACTTACGATGAAAAAACGAACCAGTTCAGCCTGACCGAAGAACAGGCCTTCGCCTTGGCGAATGAAGACAGTCCCGCGTATCTTCCGGGGGCATTCGAATTGGCGTTGGGCTCGCTGGCGGCTGTGCCGCGCATCGCCGATTCCTTTCGTACCGGCGCCGGAATGGGTTGGCATGAACATGCCGACGGCGTCTTTCACGGCTGCGAGAAGTTCTTTCGTCCCGGCTATGCCGCAAATCTTATGAGCTCCTGGATTCCGGCGCTGCACGATGTGCAACAAAAACTCGAGGCCGGCGCGCGAGTGGCCGATGTCGGCTGTGGCAAGGGAGCTTCCACCTTACTCATGGCAAAGGCATTTCCCAAGTCGCGATTCTTCGGCTTTGACTATCACGATATGTCGATTGAGGCGGCGCGCGCGTCGGCCATCCGTCAGGGCCTCAGCGACCGCGTCACCTTCGACGTATCCAAAGCCAAAGAGTATCCTGGCAAAGACTATGACTTCGTCGCTGTCTTCGATTGCCTGCATGACATGGGCGATCCCAGCGGAGCGGCTGCCCATGTCCGGCACTCGCTGACGAACGACGGCACCTGGATGATCGTCGAACCCTTCGCCAACGACCAACTGAAGGACAACCTCAATCCCGTAGGCCGCGTTTATTACTCTTTTTCCACTTTGCTGTGTACGCCGTGCTCGCGGTCGCAGGAAGTGGGGCTTTGCCTGGGCGCCCAGGCGGGCGAAGCGCGTATCCGCCAGGTCATAAATTCGGCGGGCTTCAGCCGTTTCCGCCGAGCCACAGAAACGCCGTTTAATATCGTCTACGAAGCTCGACCCTAGTTCCAGTCTCCGAGCAGAACGATCTCGACGAAGACCAGGTTTCAAGGTGACAAGGTTTCAAAGTTTCAAGGTATCAACCGGTTTTTTCGTCTCTGAAACCTTCGAAACCTTGAAACCTTGAAACCTTTGAAACCTCCAGCCGATGCATAGGCAAAACTTTTCACATGGGCAGTACCTTTCTGGTAATCCAGTAACGGGTTACCGAAAGGGGCTGAACCGCGGTAATCTCCGCCTATGTCGCTGTTTAGGAGTAGGTTAGATCTGAAAGACTATTTTTCCCGATTTAAAGATTAACGTTGCCAGGAAATGCTAAGTTTCGTACTATCAGCGCAGTCATGCAAAAGGGCGGGTTACTACTCCGCTGGCACGTCGCGTGCATCAAAGTTTACAGATTCCGGGAGTGAAAATTAAAAGATGTATAGGGGAAGCTTTCTTCGTCTCGTTTTTGCCCTTTGCGCATGCCTGCCTCTGGCCGGGGTGAGCTGGGCCGCACACATTGCCACTCATACCCCGACCAAATCGAAATCCCAAAAAATCAGCGAAACCCAGCATACGCGCCGGCATTATCGCCATCTGGCCCGCAGCCGCAGCGCGACCCCGGTCCGCCGCGTCTCGGTAAGAACCCGCCGTCACCGCTACTATGAACGCTTCACCATGAGTTCCTTTACCGAGGACATCGGCACCGGTGATATCACGGGCGGCGAAGATCCGGTTGTGCGCCAGGCCGCGATTGATGCTCTGGGCAATATGAACGGCAGTGTGGTGGCGATCGAGCCTACCAGCGGCCGCGTCCTCGCGATGGTCAATCAGAAGTTGGCTCTATCGAGCGGGGCCCAGCCCTGTTCCACCATCAAACTTTCGGTCGCCTTGGCCGCGTTGAGCGAAGGTTTGGTCTCGAAGGAAACCCCGGTTTCTCTCGGCGGCCACTACCGGATGAATCTCACCACCGCGCTGGCGCACTCCAACAACGCTTATTTCGAAGCTCTCGGACGCAAGCTCGGTTTTGAAAAAGTCGCGTACTACGCGCATGAATACGGCCTCGGAGAGCTTGCCGGATATGACATCCCGGGCGAGCAACTGGGCTCGTATCCCGATGAAGTGATTCCCGAAAAACTCGGCGGCGTCGGCAAAATGTGTTCCTTCGGCGAGGGCGTTTCGATGACCCCGCTGCAACTCGGCGCCATGGTTTCAGCCATCGCCAATGGCGGAACACTCTATTACCTGCAGCATCCCACCACGCCGGAAGAAGTCGCCAACTTCCAGCCGCGCGTGAAGCGGCAGCTCGATATCGCCCCCATCATTCCCGAACTCTCTGACGGTATGGCCGGCGCGGTTCAGTACGGCACCGCCCGCAGCCTGCGCCTCAATTTCAACGAAGAAGAAATTCTCGGCAAGACGGGAACCTGCTCCCACGCCGGAACTCGTTTCGGCTGGTTCGCCTCCTACGCCAACACCAGTGTGGGACGCGTCGTAGTGGTCATCTTCCTGGAGGGTGGACGCCCGACCTTCGGTCCCAAAGCCGCCGAGATTGCCGGCCGCATGTACCGCAACATGTATGACCACAACTTCTTCATCGCAGGACACAGTTTGCCATCGGATACCGCGACAGCTAAACCGGTAAGCACCACTCCGTAAGAAATTTTCTTTGTTCGGCTTGAGACGCAGCCCGGCTGCGTCTTTGTTGTTTGCGGCGCATTTTCCGAATCCCGTCAGCGCCTGAACGCAATATCGCAGACCAGCTTCCTAAGCTCGGCCTCACGCCTTCCCTCAGACGTTTCTAATAAGAAAAACGCCGTCTCTGCCGATCTTTACCTCAGCACTTCTGACAGCGGCTATGTGCGTCTGTCTCCGCGTCGAAGGTGCAACGGGAGGCCCACACGTCGCACTCTATGCTGGCTTTGGGAAGTCGTCCTTACCTGCTGACATTTTCGGTCGTGATGGTGTTGCTCGCTCTTTATGCGGCGTTGCATTTCATTCGCCGCTGTCGTGCTGCGCGGCAGGAGACGATTGTCCGCGAGAGCGAAGCCCGTTTTCGAATGCTGGCCGAAGCGATTCCTGAGATTGTGTGGACCGCGATCCCGGAAGTCGGCCTCGATTACTGTAACCAGCGCGTGTGCAAGCTCACTGGAAGAACTCTCGAGCAGTTGTTGGGATGGCACTGGAAGAACGCGCTGCACCCCGACGATTTGCCGGTGGCGTCAAACAACTGGGAGAAGGCGCACGCGACTGGCGCACCCATCGAAGCGGAATACCGTTTCCAGACTGCCCAAGGGGATTTTCGCTGGCATCTGGTGCGAGCCACTCCTATGCGCGATACTTCCGGAAAAATCGTCAGGTGGTTCGGATGTTGTGTCGACATTGACGATCAGATGCGCCATCAGCAGGTTCTCGAAGAGGAAGTCAAACAGCACACAGCCGCGCTGTTCGAAGCCAATCTTCGCCTCGAAACCGAAATGCGTGAACGCGCGCTGGCTCAGCAGGAATTGAATCTGCAGAACGAGCGCATGGTGCGCGAGCTTACGCAACGCTCAACCCGCGCCACCAGTCTGGCCAAGATGGCTGAACTGCTGCAAAGCTGCGCCGATCTGAAGGACATTTTTGCGGTAATGGCGGGCATGGCGCCGAAAATTTTTCCCGAACTTCGCGGCGCTGTGCTGCTATTGAATTCTTCCCGCGATCGGCTGGAGGTGGCCGCGTCCTGGTCCGATTGCCAGCTCCCCGCAAGCACCTTTGTGCCGGAAGATTGCTGGGCCCTCCGCACCGGGCACGCGCACATGGTGGCTACAGGCGACTCCACTGCCGAGTGCAGGCACGTGGTTATGGGCCAGGGAGCGTATGCCTGCTTGCCGCTGGTGTCACAAGGAGGAGCTATCGGAGTTGTCCACTTCCAGGTCATTGACTCCGGCGCTCTCTCGGAAACCGCCATGTTGATGGCCAATATGTTTGCCGAGCAGGTGGGTCTCTCTGTGGCCAACCTCCGGCTGCGCGAGGCCCTGCGCGATCAGTCCATTCGCGACGCGCTCACCGGACTGTTCAACCGCCGCTATCTGGAAGAAACTCTGGAACGCGAAATCCGCCGCGCCGTCCGCTCCGAGCAAGTACTCGGCGTTCTGATGCTCGACCTCGATCACTTCAAGAAATTCAACGACACCTTCGGCCACGAGGCCGGCGACACGGTGCTGCGCGAGGCGGCCGCTTTCCTGACCAGAAGCGTTCGCGCCGAGGACATTGTCTGCCGCTTCGGAGGAGAAGAGTTTGTCATCATTCTCCCCCTGGCCGACGTCAAAGGGACACAGGCGCGCGCCGAGCGCATTCGCTCCAAGCTCCGCGAATTGACCATCCTGCATCAGGGAAAGGCGGTTGGGATGGTCACCGTTTCTGTGGGGGTCGCGGCACTTCCCCAGCACGGTACGACTCCCAAAACATTGCTCGAATCCGCCGATGCCGCGCTCTATCGCGCCAAAAGGGAAGGCAGAGACCGGGTCGTGATGGCGGCGGACGCACTGCACAGTACGGGTGAGCCGCTGGCGACTGCCGCTCAAAAGTCCTGAAACGCCAACGTCAGACGAAAAAAATAAAACACGCTCATTCGCTTGAGACAAGATGCTATTCGACGTATGGCACGACAGGGGCAATTGGTCCCCAATACTTGACTTTCGGTATGCGGGTCGCTATCCTTGGTGGGAGTGTGACTTATAAATCACACATGGCGGAGAGGCTGGGAATTTGGTGATCCCAACAGACTTACAATCTGACGACCCTAGCCGGTTCTGCGGGTTCGACTCCCGCCCTCTCCGCTAACTCTTGCTTTTATACCATAGTTACGGCAGTGTGGATACGCTCTTGAAACGAGCGGGGGGCGGTGCTACGCTTGAGTGTGAACTAAAAGTTACACACGGCGAAACCGCAGAAGATGCGTGGAAGCTGTCCCAAGAGAAATACTGATATGTCAGACAGAGGATGGACGAGAGCCCTTTACGGAGTGGCTTAACAGCCTCGATCCCAGGACTCGCGGTATTGTGCGTACAAGAATTGATCGAATCGAGAGCGGTCTTTTTGGAGACACACGCAGCGTTGGAGATGGGATAACGGAGCTCAGAATAGATTTCGGGCCCGGTTATCGAGTGTACTTTGGCCAAATTGGGAACGAAGTGCATCTGATCGACGGCGGTTCAAAACAAACCCAGTCGCTGGATATTGCCGATGCTCGGGCCTTCTGGAAAAGCCATGCCTAGAACGAGATCATACCGAGAAGCGCTCTTAGAGTCCTTAACAGATCCAGTCGAAGCGACCAACTATTTGAGCGCCGCATTCGATGATTCGCCGGCTGCATTCCTAAAGGCCCTCAGGAATGTTGTGCAGGCACAAGATCGGATGGCCAGCTTTGCTAAGAAAACCGGCGTTGCGAGAGAAGCTCTGTACCGGGCACTTTCAAACGAAGGCAATCCCACTCTGTCAACTCTGAATTCCATCTTGGACGAATTGGGAGTTCAAACGGTCTTTGTTCCAAAAGCCGACATTGAAACTCAAGTTACTCCAATCGTAACGCTAGCAGCTAAGACCTCTGGATTCCATATCGGAGGCGAAATCGTTGCAAATGACAGCCCTGTGAAAATCATTGGAACAATTGGGACTGGCATGCTATGCAACGTTACTATCCAGTCGAATGTGGGACCCAGTAATACACTCCAGCCTGAACAGGGGAACGAGGAATCATGGCGCTACAAGACAATGCTTCAGCCCAATCCCAGCCTACCTTCGAAATTAAGAGAACAGATGACTTCACCTCTCGGTATTCCAATAACGTGCAATTGGAGCCAACTCTTTGGGACTTGAAATTAGTCTTTGGGCAGACTGATCAAAAGATTATGGCAGTACTACAGCACACAGCCATTACTCTCTCATGGCCAGAATTAAAGGTTCTCGCTTACTTTCTGCGGGCCCATTTGGCCGGGCACGAGGCTCAGGTTGGCAAGATTGTTTTGCTGCCGGATGTGGTCCCCCCTCTTTCGGAAGAGGTCCCACAGGGAGTGGCGAGCGCCGCAGCTTGGAAAAAGTCGTATCATGCAATGAACGAGGTCTTCCAAGAATTCCTGCGTGAAAATCCAGAAGCCACGCCAGCTGCAATCTCTCGGCCGAAGCGCTAACGAAGAGGGGCAAGACCCAATTCGATGAGTCCGGGGGGGAAGTAGAGTTCCGAAGCTTAAAACTACAGTAGAACTCATCTAGCAGTTAGCGGGCTTTGCTCTCGTCGCTGGCAATCACTCCATCTTTGATGTGAATGACGCGATGCGCGTACTCCGCGATGTCCCCTTCGTGGGTCACCAGGATGATAGTGTTGCCCTCGGCCTGCAACCGGTCAAAGAGCGCCATAATTTCAAGGCCCGTCTGCGAGTCCAGATTGCCCGTAGGTTCGTCGGCGAGAATGATGGAAGGCTTGTTGACCAGCGCCCGCGCGATCGCCACGCGCTGCCGCTGACCTCCGGAAAGTTCATTCGGCTTGTGATGCATGCGCTCTTCCATACCCACGGAGCTCAACGCGCCCTTCGCCCGCTCAATGCGTTCTTCCGTCGGAATGCCGGCATAGATCAAAGGCAGTTCCACGTTGTGCAGAGCAGTCGCCCGGGCCAGCAGATTGAAAGTCTGAAAAACGAATCCGATTTCTTTGTTGCGGATGCGCGCCAGTTCGTCATCATCCAACTCACTCACCAGTTGAGCATTCAGCCAATACTTTCCTTGCGAGGGAGTGTCGAGGCAGCCGATCAGGTTCATCAACGTCGATTTTCCGGAACCCGACGGTCCCATGATGGCCACATACTCGTTCCTATGAATCCGCAGATTGACGCCGCGCAGCGCGTGTACCTGCTGCTCCGAACCCATGTCGTAGGTCTTCCAGAGATCTTCGGCTGCGATCATGCAACTTTCCGGCGGGGCCAAACTGGCGTTGTTCGGCATACTGATGACTTCTGCGGTTGCCATATTTTTCTCCTCGTCCACTGGCTGCGTGACCTCTTCGAAATCTTTAAACAGTGGTCAGTGGTCAGTGATCAGTGGCTAGTGGTCAGCAAAACCAGCATCCCTGATTAGCATTTGACTGCTGACCACTTTCCCACTTCGCATTGCTCATTGCTCATTGCTCATTGCTCATTGCTCATTGCTCATTGCTCATTGCTCATTGCTCATTGCTCATTGCTCATTGCTCATTGCTCATTGCTCATTGCTCATTGCTCATTGCTCATTGCTCATTGCTCATTGCTCATTGCTCATTGCTCATTGCTCATTGCTCATTGCTCATTGCTCGCTGCCCACTGACCACTGCCTTTTGACGTATCAACCCGGCTAAGGTTATGACGACTCGTCCTCTTTCTTGGGAGCCTTATTATCGATTTTGACGCTGCTTCCCGGTCGCAGTGTGCGCAAAACCTTGTAGCTGCCCGTAATCACCTCATCACCCTCTTTCAATCCGTCGAGCACTTCAATCTCGGAGGTTCCGGTAATTCCGGTGGTGATCGGCACGAACATTGCTTTCTTCTCGCGGATCACGAATACGCCCTGCACTTCATCTTTTTTCTTGTTCTTGGATGCAACTTCCGGAGCAGGTGCCGCCGCGTGCACCGATCCCGGAGGATTACTCTGCTGCTCCATTTGCTCCTTAGTCCGCAAGGTCAGGGCCTGGATCGGAACCGACAGGGCATTGGCGCGGGTCGCCGTCGTGATCTTCGCGGTCGTCGATAGGCCCGGCCGCAGATCGGCGGGCGCATCCTGCAAGGTCACTACAACTTTGAAGTCCTTCGCCTCCTCGCTGGCCGTGATCTGCTGCGAGGTAGAGACGCCGCTGGAACGGACAATGGCGTTGTCGCCAATTTCCGAAACCGCGCCATGAAAAATCTTGTTTGGAATAGCGTCGATGGTGACTTCGGCCGGCTGTCCCAGCTTCACGTTCACGATGTCAGTTTCATCCACCTTGACTTCCGCGGTAATGACCGACATGTTGGCGATCGTCATCAGCGTGCTGCCTTGCGCGTTCTGGATGCCGATGACCACCGTCTCCCCTTCGCGCACCGGAAGATTCGTAACCACCCCGTCAAATGGCGCAGGATAGGTCGTCTTCTGCAGCAGGTCGGTATAGTGCGTCAGCGTCGCCTGGGCTTGTGTGACGTGCCGCTCCGCCGAATCTTTTTGCGCCTTGGCCTGCGCCACTCGGGCCTCGGCTTGGGTCAGCCCGGCGTCGGCCGTGGCCCACGCATTCTTCCGGCTGTCGAAATCGGATTTCGAAATCAGGCCATCCTGAAACAGGCTCTGGGCACGCGACCAATCCAGCTTGTTGCGCTCGTAGTCCGCCTGCGCGCGCAACAGGTCCGCTTGCGACGTCTTCAGCCCGGCATCGGCCGCGATCGCGTCGGTCCGCGCCGCCTGCAAAGACGCCTCGTTGGCGTTGACGTCGGCCGACGACTGCACGTTTTCCAGTTGCGCCAGCAATTGACCCTTCCTTACGTGATCCCCCTCCTTCACGTACAGGTGGGTGATCTTCCCAAAGGCGTTGGCCCCAACATTGACGTACGTCTTGGGCTTGATTTCGCCCGAAGCGCTGACCACGGTCGCCAGATCTTCGCGCTGGATCTTGCCGGTCTGCACCGTCACCACATTCCGGCCGCTCTCAAAAACTGCAATGCCGGCGATCAGGCTCACCACGACTACAATGCCGGCGCCAATGGCAACTTTTTTCCAAAGCTTCATGAGTCCGTCACATGGGGGATATTCCGCCTCCCAATAAAGGAGCGAATTCCGCCAAATCGATTATTTAACGACAAAAACAGCCTCTATCCTGCTGCCCGTGACGGACACACATCCTCTGTTACGATCTTGCTGCCGAGAAAGTTCCCGATTCAACGTCGAGGAAGTGGGCCCGTCGCGCAGGGAGTGGCAATGCCGCCCTGAACCTCACATTATAGCCTCCCACCCCGGCGAAAGGGACTGACGATTTCGCATCTCTCCAGGCAACTCGGCAACGCCTGCGCCGCTTCTCAGAGAAGGGAGCTGGCGCGTTTTAATTCGTTCTCCGGGCACGACTTAACCTTGCTTTCACACAACTGACGGCCTAAAATGACTAGACGATTGTTTGCTTGGCGGGAGTCCCTCTCATGTTCCGGGTTGCGTATCGCACTTTTTTTCGTCTTTGTCTAATTTCCTGTCTGGCTCTACTGGCGTCGATTGCGCTTGCCCAGGACCAACCCCAGAGCGCATCCGATGCCAAGACTGGCGATCAAGCCGGTAAGGCGGCAACCCCCTCCACGCAGGCCCAGCCCGCTGACGGCACCGACCCGCTAAAGCGTCCCGTGGACGCCAAACGAAAAAAGCAGCAGATGAAAGAGTTCAAGAGGGAAGTCAATCCTGCCTACAAGAAGTGGCTGGATGAAGACGTTGTCTACATCATCACCGACGAAGAGCGGGCCGCCTTCAAGCAACTCTCCAACGACGAAGAGCGCGACAACTTCATCGAAGCTTTCTGGCAGCGCCGCGACCCCACGCCCGATACGGAAGAGAACGAGTACAAAGAAGAGCATTACCAGCGCATCGCCTACGCCAACGAACATTTCGCGGCGGGCGTACCCGGCTGGAAAACCGACCGTGGCCGCATCTATATCGTCTACGGCAAGCCGGACGAAATCGAGTCGCATCCCTCCGGCGGCACCTACGAGCGTCCCATGGAAGAAGGCGGCGGCGAAACTTCCACCTTCCCCTTTGAGGACTGGCGCTATCGCTACATTGAAGGCATTGGCCAGGAAATCATTATCGAATTCGTCGACAGCTGCATGTGCGGCGAATATCACATGACGATGGACCGCTCCGAAAAGGACGCTCTCCTGATGACTCCCAATGCCGGCTTAACGCTCTGGGAGCAGATGGGCCAGTCGAGCAAGGCGCAGCGCTTTCAAGGCGGAGGTCTCGAGCGATTAGGCGCCGGTCCAGAGAGCTCGATGCTTCAGTCCAAAGAATTCGACCGCCTCGAACAATTCGCCAAGCTGCAAGCGGCTCCGAAAGTGAAGTTCACCGATCTCGAAGAAGCGGTGAATTCGAAAGTCATCCTCAACCCGATGCCCTTCGACGTGCGCGCGGACTTCGTGAAGGTCACCTCCGACACCGTTCTCGTCCCGGTGACAATTCAGATGAAGAACCGCGATATCACCTTCGTCAATAAAGATGGGGTTGAACGCGGTACGGTCAATATCTTCGGCCGTCTTTCGACGTTGACCGGGAGAATCGTGCAGACTTTCGAAGACACGGTCCAGGTGGATGTGCCCGCCGAACTTCTTCCGCGCACCGCGGAGAACGCTTCCGTCTACTGGAAGGCGCTGCCTTTGCGCCCCGGTCGCTACAAGCTCAATATCGCCATCAAAGATGTCAACGGCGATCGCAAGGGCCTCTGGAGCCGCAGCGTAGTCGTTCCCGAATTCTCCGACGACAAGCTTGCGACCTCGACTCTGATTCTTGCCGACCAGATGGAACCGGTTCCTACCAAGGCGATCGGCACCGGCAGCTTTGTCATCGGTACCATGAAGATTCGTCCGCGCGTTCCGCCTGCGGATGGCAAGCCGGCGACCTTCAAGCGCGATAAAGATGCCAAGCTGAATTTCTGGATGCAGGTCTATAATCTCGGCGTAGACGAGAAGACGCACAAGCCTTCCGCTACTTTTGAATATGACATCACCAACGTCGCCACCAACAAGCCGGTGGTGCAGAAAGTCGAGAGCACCGACACGATGGGCAATGTCGGCGATCAGGTGACGCTGCAAAAATCGATCGTACCCGCCAATCTTCAGCCGGGCGTCTACAAGATCGAAATCAAGGTGAATGACAATATTTCGAAGCAGACCGTTGATCCATCGGCAGTGTTTGCAGTAGAGTAACTCCCTGCATTCCCCCAGGGGGGTGGGGCGAAGTTGAACTTACGCAAGCTCGGAACTTGGGCGATCGTACTTGGGTTTGCGCTTCCCGTGTGGGCTGCAACGCAGCCGGGAGCGATCTCGGGATACGTCCGCAATTCCTCCGGCACTCCCCAGATGGGCGCCGTGGTGCAGATTCTCGGCTCGGCCCATCAGACTCTCACCGTCTTCACCGATACAGCCGGTTACTACACCGCTACCAACCTGTTGCCCGGTCTCTATTCTTTGAAAGTGACCGCGCCCTCGTTCCTGCCGGCGCTGCGCGAAAAAGTTGGTCTGCGTCCCGGCGACAAGCTGAGCATCAACATCACGCTCAGCACGCTGCTCGGCATCATGGAACTCGGCCCGGTTCGCTCCCTGCCCGACGATGACGACTGGAAATGGACGCTTCGCTCGGTGGCCAACCGTCCCATCCTGCGCATCTTTGACGATCCGGCCAAAGTCGAGACACAGAAGCACGAGATGACCGGAACCCTCTCCTTCCTCGCCGGCTCTGACGCGTCCGGCTACGGTGGCGGGTCCGACATGACCACCGGCTTCAAGCTCGAACGCTCGATTTTCTCCGACGGCCATCTCGCCTTCAGCGGCAATGTCGGCTACGGCAACAGCGTGCCCGCAGCCGTTCTGCGCACCACCTACTCCCGCCGCCTGCAGGATGGATCGCAGCCTGTGGTCGGAATGACCGTGCGCCGCTTCGCCACCGCCGACCCGAGCCTGCACAATGCTTCGTTGCAAGCTCTAGCGCTGTCCGCGGGAGACGAATTCGCTCTCGGCGACGTGCTCGAACTCAAGTTTGGCAGCGAACTGCAAACCATCCAGTTCCTGGGACATCTGGATGCGGTTCGCCCCTACGCTTCCGCCGACTTGCATCTTTCGCCCAACACGGTCGTCGAGTACTCCTACACCAGTTCGCGTCCTGACCTGCGCTCCGAAAAGGGTTTCGATTCCGCTCCCGCCGACTTCAGCGAGACCGATCCCCGCGTCAGCCTCTCGAACTTCGCTCCACAACTGGAGAGCGCGCATCATCAGGAAGTCAGCCTTTCGCGCCGCATCGGCAAGACCAACCTGCAGCTCGCCGCATTCTCCGATCGCATCGCCAATCCAGCGCTCACGGGCGTAGGACAAGTCACGGCTGCCAACGGATTCCTCTTGCCCGACATGACTTCCGGCACCTTCACTTACGCGGGCAACAATCTCTCGACCAACGGCCTGCGCGTCGTGCTGCAGCATAAGTTTTCTTCCGACCTCACGGCGACGATCGACTACGCATTCGGCGGTGTTCTGGATCTCACCCAGCCCGATGTGCAACTGCAAGATGCTCAGCAGTGGATTTCTTCCGTGCGCCGGCACGCTGTCGCCGCCAAGTTGAGCGGAACACTGCAGCGCACCCACACTCGCTGGATCGCCTCTTACCGCTGGATCGACGGCTCCTCGCTCACTCCCGTTGACATGTTCAACGCCTCTGCCGGCCAAAGCGATCCCTTCCTCAACCTCTTCATCCGCCAGCCGATTCCGGTGCTCGGCGGACACGTAGAAGCGCTCATCGATCTGCGCAATCTTCTGGCTCAGGGATACGTTCCCGTGCTTGGCCAGGACGGCCAGACCGTCTATCTGGTCGACTCCGCCCGCTCCATCCGCGGCGGCGTAGCCTTCAACTTCTAACGGCGCTGCACCCTTCTCACAATCAATCCTGGATCCGTGTCCACTCGCAATCCGCATTCGCAAAATCTATCTCGCCTATTCAGAACTCCTTGGTTGACTGTGAGTGCGCCCTTTGGATAATGTTTGTCCCGCGATCTTTGTGATCTTGGGGCGGACATCTCGTTGGCACGCAAGCGATTGCACGGAATTTCCCAGAGGCTTGCTTGCGTTGACGGTTTTGCAAAGATCCAGCACTCCTCCCAAGGAGTCGGTTTTCAAGGAGACCCAATGAAAGTGCGTAATTTCCTGGTGTTCATGCTGGCGTTTATGCTTCTGGCTGCGGTGAGTGTCTCGGCCCAGACCTTTCGCGGAACTATTCTCGGCACAGTCACTGATCCTTCGGGCGCGGTCATCGCCGGCGCACAGGTCACCGTGAAAAATACCGGCACCGGACTTCAGCGCTCCACCACCACCAGCGGCGACGGCAGCTACTCCTTACCCGAACTCCCCATCGGCACCTATGACGTGACCGTCAGCCAGGCAGGATTTCAGACCTCCGTGACCAAGGGAGTCACGGTCGACGTGGCCACCGAGCGCCGGGTGGACGCAGCCCTAAAGGCGGGCCAAGTATCCACCCAGGTGGAAGTCTCCGGCGAACTGTTGCCCCAGGTCGAGACGACCTCCAACGATCTCGGAGGCACGCTAACCGCCGACACCATCGAAAGCCTTCCCGTCAACGGACGTGACTACCAGAAGCTCATCTACTTGAATCCTGGCGTTGCTGGCTCTCCTGATCAGATTTCCGATTCTCCCGGTTCTTACGGCACGTTCTCGATGAACGGTTCCCGCGGCCGCTCCAACAACTTCCTGCTCGACGGCACCGACATGAACGACGGCTACCGCAACGATCCCGCCATCAACGAAGCGGGCGTGTTCGGAGATCCCGCCACCATCCTTCCGCTGGATGCCGTCGCCGAGTTAAAAGTTCTTTCCAACTACGAGGCCGAATATGGCCGCAACAGCGGAGCCGTCATCAACATCGTGACCAAGAGCGGTACCAACCAATGGCACGGCGGTCTGCTGGAATATTTCCGGACGGGCAAGCTGGGAGCCCGCAACTACTTTAATTTCGCTCCTGATCCCAAGAGCCCGTTCAACAACGATCAATTCGGCGGATCGTTCGGCGGTCCCATCGTTAAGGACAAGACGTTTTTCTACGCCGACTACGAAGGCCAGCGCGAAAATGGTGCGCAGGCGGGCGTCACCTGCGTGCCCGACCCGGCCGAGATTGCATTCGATATTGCCAACAATGGTGCCCCAAACGCTGTTACGGCTGCATTACTGGCGCGCAATCCCTGGCCAACTCCCAACATTGCCAGCGCGGCGCCTCAGCCAGGTCAGATCCTAGGAAATGGACCTACCTCCGCAGGGTTTGATACCGGCTGCCCCAACGGCAACAATCTTTCGACCTCTACCAGTTTCTTCAATCGTGTAGACAGCCTGATCACAAAAATCGATCACAATTTTGACACCAATGATCTGCTCACTGGCCGCTATTACTTTGGCGACAGCAGTCAGAGTTTCCCCTTTGCCCAGCTATCCGGAGGGCTTCTTCCCGGCTTTAACACAACCACGCCGACGCGCGTTCAGCTGATTGCGCTTTCGTACGTCAAAGTCGTCAATGCCAGCCAGGTGAACGAAGTCCGCTTGGGATGGAATCGCTTTGCCGAGGGATTCTTCCCGCAGGATCAGAGCTTCAATCCCAATTCCATCGGACTCGACACCGGAGTCGGCGCTTACGACGCAGGCCTGCCTGCAATCAGCCTTGGAAGCTTCTCGCAGATCGGCGCCACCAGTTCCATTCCCCGCAACCGCGTGGATTCCAACTGGCACGTCGTTGACAATTATTCCTGGAAATCCGGCAAGCACGATGTGAAGTTCGGCTACGAATTCCGCCGCACTACGATCATGCAGGTCATCGATCACAACTTCCGAGGAACTCTCAGCTTTGATACGCTCACCAATTTCCTGCAGGGAATTTCCGACGGCGGCAATCAGATCCAGGGCAACTCCCGGCGCCATACCTTCCAGAATAGCCATGGCCTGTTCATCCAGGACAGCTTCCGCGCAACACCTCGACTCACCCTGAATTACGGTTTGCGCTGGGATTATTTCGGTGTGACCGGAGAAAAAAGCGGTCTCTTTTATACCTTCGATCCGGCGGGCAATGGCGGCACGGGCGACAACGTTCAGACCGGACAACTTTATGGCAAGGATCTGAACAACTTTGCGCCCCGCCTCGCTTTTGCTTACGACATGACCGGCAAAGGCCAGACCGTAATCCGTGGCGGATGGGGTCTGTTCTACGACGCTTTCTCGCAGGATATGTTTCTCGGCCATTTGCCCTGGAACTGCATCTTTTGTCCGGGTCCGGCGTATCCCGGATTGGGCTCGCAAGCGTTGGCCGCGGGAAGCGTAGCTACGGATCAGGTCACAGGCTACGCACTGACCCCCTTGGCCTCCGGCACGCCGGTTTATTCCGGCTACGGTCCCGGGGGGGATTTCTTCTCCGTTGACCCGCACATGCGCACGCCCTATATCCAGAACTTCAACCTGAACCTACAGCGGCAAATCGGCAGCAAAACCGTTTTGCAGGTCGGATACGTCGGAGCCAAGGGAACAAAGTTGTTTCAGTTCCTCGATATCAATCAGCCCAGCCAGGCGCAAATTACCGCATCGGATTGCCCGAACGGCACCGCTATCATTCCTTGTCCGGGCGGAGCCATTACCCCCGCTTACAGCGTGCCTCGCACATACTCCAGCTTCTTTTACATCAATCAGGAGAAATCCTCGGCAAACTCCATCTACAACGCGCTGCAAGCCAGCCTTCGCACCAGCGCGTGGCACGGCTTAACTTCGCAGGCGAACTTTGTCTGGTCGCACTCGATCGATACGGCCAGCGATCTGGAAGACTTTGAACCCAATCAGGCGCAGCCCCAGAACAGCACCAATCCCGCCGGTGATCGCGGAAACTCCAGCTTCGATATCCGCCGCCGCTTCACTTGGAACTTTGCCTACCAGTTCCCCAAGTTCGGCGGGGCTGCCTCAAAGCTCAGAAATGGCTGGGGTTTCGATGGTGTCTTGAATCTTCAAGACGGCCAGCCTTGGCATTTGAATTATGAATTCCAGGGGGATTATTCCGGAGCGGGAGAAGGCTTTGATCGTCCCGATGTCATCGCAACTCCCCAATATTCTCCGGGCAATCCCTCGCAGTACCTGAATCTGTCCGCCTTCGCCGCACCCTGCACCTGGGGCAACCCGTTGAACGACGGCACGCCAGACGAAACCAATTGCATCCCCGGCACGCGCCACTTCGGCAGTCTTGGCCGGAATTCACTCAAGGGCCCCAGCTTCAAGGAATTCAACTTCTCCGTCTTTAAGGATACGGCGCTCGCTGAGCACGTGACCTTGACCTTCCGCGCGGAGTTCTTCAACCTGATCAACCATCCGAACTTTTCGAACCCGCTGCTGCCCAATTTCATCGGCAATATCGGCGCGCCCAACCAGGCGACAGGAGGCTACGTCTTCAGCGGTGCGCCCGCCTACTACGCGCTCACAGCCACCGGCGACGTGGGCATCGGCAATCCGTTCCTCGGCGGAGGAGGCCCCCGCGGCGTGCAATTCGCCGCCATCCTGAAGTTTTGATAGGGTGTTCACGTCTGGGTGCCCCATCCTTCTCGCGCGGTTTGTGCGCGAGAGGGTGGGGAAGTTGACTTCGTGTGAAAACTCCGTAACCAAGGCCAACATCCGGACTTACAAAGTTTCTCCGAGTCCTCAGGAAATCCACAGCCAGTTGTGACATCTGACCTTGCCTTCCATAATCAATTTCGCCGATCATGGCGGTACGCGCGAGCGTGGCAATTTCGGTCGAGACTTCGAGCCGTAAACTATCTGTTTTCAATATTTTGAGATCTAAGTCTTTGGCGCCTCGATGATTCTAAAGAATCGCTAGGGGAGGGGTAGGTTTCCCAAAACGACCTTCCGTCAACTGCAATAACCACCAAGGACACGAAGTACCACGAAGGAAGCCTTTGGGTGCCTTCCTTAGTGGTACTTCATGTCCTCTGTGGTTATCCGTTTTCCTTCGTGTGACTTCGTGTCCTTAGTGGTTATAAGGGTCTTGGTCCCCGAATCGCACCCGTTCCACTCCCTTTCGTCACCTCGTAGCCCGGTTACGCCGATGTTACCCTCTTCTCGTAATCCCGCCCCAAACTAAGCTCTGTTCCGGAGATCTTTGATGCCTCGCACCGTTTCGATCAAAGCTTGCGCCATCTTTGTGTTCGGGCTGTTCCTCGCCGCGCCGCTGTTGGCGCACCATCTGAAGCAGGGTGAATCTCGGACGCTGCCCATCACCACTTCATCGCCCAAGGCCCGCGAGCTTTATTTCAAAGGCATGGAAGATTACGAGAATCTCTATCTCGAGCGCTGCAATGACGACTGGCGCGCCGCGGTGAAGGAAGACCCGAACCTCGCCGTCGCCTGGGCCTGGATCGCCTTCAACAGCAGCAATCCCCAGGAAATCTCCGCCGCTCGCGAGAAGGCCAAGGCGCTCGCTCCGAAACTGAAGCCGGGCGAACAGCTGATGATTGCCTGGATCGTCAAAGTGCAGGAAGGCGATTTTATCGGCGGCATTACTGCCATGAACGACATGCTCGAGATGTATCCCCATGACAAGCACCTGCTGTATCTCGCGGGCAACTGGCTCATGGGAGAAAACGGCGACGATCAGGCGCGGCGTTTCTTCGAGAAGGCGCTGGTCATCGACAAGAACTTTCCCGCGGCCCTGAATGATCTGGCATACGAGGACGCTCGCCACCGCGAGTTCGATAAGGCGTTCGCCGCCATGGATCATTACGTTGCGCTTCTGCCGAGCGAGCCCAATCCGCAAGACTCTTACGGCGAACTCAAGCGCATGGCCGGAGAATTCGACAGCGCGCTCGTGCACTATCGCGCCGCCCTCAAGATCGATCCGGACTTCATCAGTTCCCAGGTTGGGCTGGGAGACACTTACGCGCTCATGGGCAATCAGGAGCAGGCGCGCGTGGAGTATGACAAGGCCATCCGCTTCGCCCACAACGAAGGCGACCGTCTGCTTTACAGCATGCAGAAGGCAATGACTTACGTGCGCGAAGGCAACTACGCGGAAGCGGACAAGCAGTTGCAGGAAATCGCCGAAACCGCTCATGCCAAGGAACATGATCTGCAGGAAGCGCAGGCTCTCCGCCAGATGGCCGAATATCAGCGCGACGATAACGTTGCGCTCAAGCATCTGAAGCTGGCGGAAGAAGCATTGAGTCATCGCGCCACGATCTCGGCGTCCGATCGCGATGAGGAACTGTCCCGCATCCTGCGCAACCGTGTTGTCCGCGAAGCCAACTCCGGCAATCTGCAGTCTGCGGAAAAGACCGTGCAGCAACTGGAAGCGCTTGCCAACGGCAGCCGCAACCGCGTGATTCAGAGCTCCTACCAGGGAGCCGCTGGCACGCTCTTGATGGATCAGAAGAAGTACGAAGATGCGATTGCGCATCTGGAGGAAGATCAGGACAATCCGTTCACCATGGAATTGCTGGTGCAGGCTTACTATGAGACGGCGCAGACCGAAAAGCTGCACGAAATCGAAGTCAAGCTCCGCAGCACCAATGCTCCGACCATGGAACAAGCCCTGGTCGTTCCAGCAGCCCGCGCCCGCCGTCCCACTAGCTAGTCGTGTGGGGACGGACGCATTCGTCAGCCCGTAAAAATGTGGGGACGGACGCATTCGTCCGTCCAGGTTTTGCCGGACCCTCTTATAGCACTCTTTTCCGCGACCCGTGCTGGATTTCCTAGTCCCATTCGCCCGCTTGGTGTACAGTAATTGGGCACTTTTGACCTGCATGAAGACGGACACCGAGCGCCGCTCCGGAACCCGAATAGCGACCCGCGTTTCCACGCGGGTGCGCACGTCTAAGGGCGCAGATCAGACAGCTCAAACTCGTGACATCAGCGCGAATGGTGTGTTCCTGTACACCAACTCCAAGATGGAGAAGGGAACCGACGTCGAGCTGGTGCTGATTCTCCCTCCCGAGCTGACCTCGGGCGAGAAGTGCTGGGTCTGCTGCCAGGCCACCATCGTGCGGGTCGAGGAGCAAGGATCCGACTTTGGGGTGGCAGCCCAGATCCGCCGCATGGACATCCTTCCCGAAGTCACCGCATAGGGGAAAGGCGAGCCGGGACGCCGGGCGAATCCCTCCCATTTCAGCACCCCCGGCAAAGGAAAGATCCCAAAAAAGTTCGCGCCGGTGGGCACGCGGGGGAGCTTTCGATTAAGATATCCGTAAATCCTTGAAAAAAGGGCTTCCCATGCATCGCGCGTAGTGCAATAATGGCGGCCCTAGAATTGCTCTGGCTAATTTCAGGTTCCAGGTGGGCCTAGGTATGTGGATCGAAAAGCTAGCGGACGGTGTGGTGCGAGTGCAAACACCGATTGGTCCGCGATTTGTAATGCCGTCATTTGTTCAGCGCGTTTATCTGTTGTGGATGTTTCGCAACTTTCCCATTCTTCCTCACGCGGTGTTGAACGAACGGCAACAGCGCATGATCGACCGCATGTGCAGCGAACAGAGTTTTGCGTCGACGGCATACGCGAGCGGCATGGATGAAGCTCCAGTGATCGGCACGATCGAACGCCGGCCGCCAATCGCGAGTCATCCGTTGCCTCCGCGCCGGCCGGCCGCGAGCGAAGCTGGCAGCCTTGCTGCGGAAGTTCGCCAACGTTCCTAACAATCGGAACCACTATTATTCGCGACACCCATGTGCCTGTTCGGCGAGCCGCGATCTCGCGTGCGCAATTCGCGCTGGAACGCGACGATGCAGTCGCGTTCATACTGGTATCAAGACTTGTCGAGATTCCCGGCCGCCTGCGCAGAACAATCGGCCGATGCTATAATTTTGATTCGTCCTACCAGCCAAAACCCCACCGTGGGCGCGTAGCTCAATTGGCAGAGCAACTGACTCTTAATCAGTAGGTTGTAGGTTCGATTCCTACCGCGCTCACCATCTTTAAAATCAATCACCTACATAGGGATTGCGTCTCATCAAAAATTTCCTCTCGTGTCAGCGTTGGATAGCCGCACATTTGTTTTCATGCATTTGCGAAAACTCCTGAACAACTGATCTGGAATCAGTTGTTCAGTCCAGACGGTGGCGAATCCAATTTGAAATCAATGCGATGAATGACTCGGGAAACATTGTGGCCGGAATGTGGCTGTGTGAACTCCTAGTCCGGCGGGACTCTCGTTCGAAAATGTTTTGCGGGAGTGGAGGAAGTACGAAGCCTGTGATCTCATTCCGGAGCTTGGCGAGCACCGGTGCGAACACGCCTGAGACAATGTTTTCCGATTCCCTGGCCCGCGTCGTAGCACCGGAAGCTCCAAGTTGCCTTGATTCTAATCCGGCGTTGACACTGGAGAGGCGTTTACTAAAACAGAGGTGAATCGGCAAAACAGCATTGTGGTTGTTGGTGTGGAGGTGAGTCGTTGCGATCTTTATGAGTCTCGGATCTTGAACTGTTTCGGAGCAAAGTTCTTGGCGGCGAGACGGCTGATCGAATGTTGTCGCCGGCAGAAGATTTTGTTTGCGGACTATATTTTCGTGGCGGCTCTCGGCCCTTGTTGGGATGATGGGGTTTCCTTGCGAGAGCAGCACCGGTCGGAGCGCTTGCCTGGATCGAGAGCCGTCGCCAAAATGCACCGTTTCGCGGTGACCCAATCGGCAACTAGACAGTGGCTGGGCGAGTAGATCAGTAGATCCACCGCTCACAAAGACACGTTGCTTAACTGCCGCGCGTAACCGCTCGCCACGATATTGCTGACCGCTGGGGACCCATCCGTAATGACGGCTGGGCGTCCGACGCTGTAATAAGTAATTCCGTGCGCCAGCATCGTATCGGGATCGTAGAGGTTGCGTCCGTCAATTACGACGGGGTATTTCAATCGCTTGCGAAGTTGCGGAAGGTCCAGCGAAGCAAACTCCTCCCACTCGGTCAGGATTAGAAGAGCATCTGCTCCAGATGCCGCCTCATAGGGGCTATGAGCGAATTCCACGTTCGCACCTAAGACTTCGCGGGACCGTTCCATGGCGGCTGGATCGTAGGCGGTAATACGACAACCTTCCTGGAGTAAGGCCTGCACGATGGTGAGAGCTGGCGACTCGCGGACATCGTCGGTGCCGCCCTTGAAGGCAAGCCCCAATACGCCCAAACGTTTTCCCCGCAGGGTCCAGAGCGCAGTGCGCACCTTGCCCAGGAAATGCTTGCGCTGCTCTTCGTTGACCCGAATCACTTCGTCTAGCAAACGGAAATCGTATCCGCACTCGCGCGCGACCGCGCGGAAAGCCAGCAAATCTTTTGGGAAACATGAGCCTCCATAGCCAATGCCGGGATTGAGGAAACGCGGCCCGATGCGGGAGTCCGATCCGATGCCCTGGCAGACTTCCTCGACGTTGGCGCCCACGGATTCGCAAATCGTCGCCACGGCATTGATGAAGGAAATCTTCATGGCCAAAAAGGCATTGGAGGCGTGCTTAATCAGTTCCGCGCTCTTAGCGCTGGTGAGGATGATTGGTGGGGGAGTCCGGCTATGATTCGGCCGTGGAATGGCATCCTTGCGCTGATAGTAGCCGCCGTCAGCCAAGGGCTGATAGATTTCGCGCAACACGGTGGCGCAGCGTTCATCGTCGACGCCCAGCACGATACGGTCAGGATACAGAAAGTCCGTGACTGCGGTGCCTTCGCGCAGAAACTCGGGATTCGATGCGAGACCAACAACATCCGCGCCGGCTCCGTTCCGCAGCAGGATTCTACGGATCCAATCGCTCGTGTATACCGGAACGGTGCTCTTTTCCACCACCACCGTGTACTTGTGAATTGCCACCGAGATTTCACTGGCGACCGATTCCACATAAGAGAGATCTGCTTCTCCCGCTTGCGTGGGTGGCGTTCCCACTGCGATGAACACCGCCAAACTGGCCCGCACCGCTCCTCGCAAGTCGCTAGAAAATTCAAGCCGCCGCCCGCGGTGGCGCTGCAACAGTTCAGGCAGGAAGGGTTCGTGGATGGGGACGGCGCCACCTTTCAGAGCAGCCAGTTTTTCCCGATCGTTATCGACGATGATGACCTCGTGACCAAGATCCGCAAAGCAGGCTCCAGCCACAAGACCAACATATCCCGAACCCACCACAGTAATCTTCATAAGAAAAACTCCTTTCAATAAACAGTTCCGGCGTTGCCGCTTACTCAAAAGTCAAAGCGCAGCTGGAACTGTAAGCGCCGATTGTTGCCGAAGGCCATATCAGCCGGACCTGCGCTCGAAGCCAGCCAATTCGCGCGTCCAAAGTAGGGCGAACTTAGATTGCCTACCGGCAAGCCCGGGTTGGTGGTATTGAAGACATTACGCACGATGACGGCGACCGTCAGATTGTAGCGGTGCTCCGTCGAGGGAGCCGAAAACAGATTGCTCCCTCCAACCGCCGCAGGAACATATCGTTCGGACCCGGACTTCCCGTCTCCGCGGGTCTCGCCAAATCCGAACGTGCGGCTCAACCGCAGGTTCAGCATGGCAAAGCCGGCACCTTGACCATAGTTATGCGGAATGATGACCGCTCCGCTGGCGGGAGTGGGATTGAATGTACCAAAGGGTGTGACCATGACGCCGGGCTGGTTGAGGTTGGAGGCAAAGGCCGGACGGTCGGTGAAAAGAGTATCTCCATTATTGTCGTGCCCACTCGTAATGTTGAAAGGCGCCCCCGAGCGCACCACCAGGAACGGGTTGAGCGTGGTGCCCAGAGGTCCAAAAAGCGACCCGCCGATCACCAGAGTGTGGCGGATGTCGGTAGCCGCGCGACCATAATCGGCTTGTAGGTTGTACTGATTCGCGGGAAAGGTATTGATCCCGTCCGTGTTGCTGAAAGCCCGGTTGTACTCATAGCGTCCGAACACCGCGAACCGGTCATGGAACGGCCTGCGGACGCTGGCAACGAACTGGTTTTGGTTGAGCACGCCTGCAGATGAGTACTGATAGTTGATATCGCTCCCAGTGACGCTGCCCGTTCCATTGCCAGCCCCAGTTCCACCGTTCAAGGGCGCCGTTATATTCCGCGAAACCAGAAGATGCCGACCGCGGGTGCCAATGTAGGACAGCGAAACCATCATTCCAAAGGGCATCTCGCGTTCGACGCCAGCCGAAGTTTGCATCAGATACGGGGACCGCAGGCTGGGAGCGAGACTGTAGATGGTCTGCGGGAGTCCCATGGCTTGGAGTGATGGAATGGAAGGCACTTGCGGATAGAAGGACGGACTATCCAGCACAAACTGCTGCTGGGTTTGTCGGTTGAAGCGCAACGTCTGCAGCACCTGCGGCCCGGGAAAGCGGTCATAAAAAATTCCTGCTCCCAAGCGGATCACCGTCTTGCTGTGTTTTCCGCCCGGCATCCAGGCCAGACCGAAACGGGGCGCGAAGTCCTTCCAGTCGTGAATGTCATTCTGCCCTTCCCAGCGCAAACCGGCGTTCAAGGAAAGGGTGGGAGCCACACGCCAGCTATCCTGCACGAACAGGCCTACATCGGTCTGGGCAAGCGTTGAGACCGGCTGGCCAGCGGCGATGGAGAACTGCGAGGGTCCTCCGCCCAGAGCCGTAATATTTGCCAGCGAAAACCCCGCCTGTTGTAGGACCAGCGTGCGCTGGTAGCGTTGAATCGAGGACAGCGATATCAGGACCGGATTGCCGGCCGGGTCGAGGACAACGTGGTTGGAGCTATCCAGTTGCGGTGCAAGACCGCCCGAGAAGACGAAAGTTCCCCCAAAGTTGGCGGGCGAGTTGTCGTAGAACGCAGCGTGATGGAGTTGTCCGCCGAAGGTCAGCGTGTGCGAGCCCAGAGTCTTGGTAGTGTAGTTTTGCAGTTCCCAGAGGTCTCCGATGTGCTGCGAATTTCCTACCTGCGCGCCGCCGGAGGTGAACGCATCCAGTACCTGGATGGTGGGGGCAAAGCTGGCGGCTTGTTGTCCCACATCGCTCCGGATGAACTGAAAGCGCGTTTGATTGATGGCGGTATTGGAGAGGATCGCGTTCTCCGTGAGCTGAAACGTGTGCGCATTATTGGTAAGTGCATATGCTCTGGAAAAAAGCGTGAACCCGCCCACGCCCGCGTCACGTTGCCGCGACTGGTCCCATTCGTAGCGTCCGGTGAGCGTGTGCTTCTCACTGAGCTTGTAATCGATACGGCCGCCCGTAGACTGCTCGTTGTCGGGCGTCAAAACGGCCTGCGTGAGCGACGTGATGTTCAGAGAAGGACCGAGGATGATGGCGTTCACCACTTCGTTGTCAGTTGCCCAACGTCCTTCGAAGTCGAGGAAGAACGAAGCGCGTTTACCCAGTGCGCCACCCAAGTCACCTGTGAACTGCTTCGACTGGTATGGAGGCCTGATCAAAGAATAAGGATTACGCGAGTTGAGAACCGCGTCGCTCATCTTGAACTGGGCCGTGCCGTGGAGCTGCTGCGCGCCCGGCTTGGTGAAGATTTCCACGCGGCCGAAACCCACATGGTCGTACTGGGCCGAGAAGGGATCCTGGTTGATCCGCACCTCGCGGATCGCACTCTTGGGGGGCAACCGCTGACTGGAAAAACCGTCCAGGTAGACCTGATTTCCGCCCGATCCGACCGGCGGGCCGGCCAGAGCTTGCAAGTCAGCCATGAGCTCTTCAGGATCGTCGGGAAGTGCGTCGAGATCCGCGCCGCGTAATACTACCGCGTTGGCGTTGTCCGTGGCCTCCAAGCTGACCGTGCCAGACTGGTCGGAAGTCACCGTGACTTGCTCGCTTGCGGTCAGAACGTCAAGTGCGACAGCTAACTTAGTCACACTTCCAGCCGTGACGTTTTGGGGCGAGCTCTCGAACTGCTTGAATCCGTTTGCGTCGACCCGAACAAAGTACTCTCCAGGGGCAAGCCCCAAGAAGGTAAAGTTCCCCAGACTGTCCGACGGCAGTTGCTGGGCAATCTTCTGCTTACGGACGACTTCGACCGTGGCGCCGGGAATGACCGCACCAGACTCGTCCAGCACAGTTCCTTGTAGCGACCCAGTGGGTTGTTGTGCCCAAATCGTACCCACCAGCAGCAACCAAAGAGCAACCCGCGACGTTAATCCAAGAAGTGTGTTCATCATGCCACCTGCTCCGCCGTTGAATAGTATTTGCGGTACCACTGCACAAACCGGGGCAACCCTTCCTCCACGGAAGTTGTGGGCCGGAAGCCCACCGCCTGGTACAGGTCGTCCATCTGCGCATAAGTGCACACCACGTCTCCCGGCTGCATGGGAAGAAAAGTCTTGCGGGCTTTCTTGCCAATCGCCCGCTCGATGATTTCAACAAACTTCATCAGGTCAACCGGCTGGTGGTTTCCCAGGTTGTAGATCTTGTAGCGAGCGTTGCTTAAGAAAGCGCCGCCACTCTTCTTCTCGACGCTGTACTCCGGGGGACGTGCCATGACACGCTGGATGCCTTCCACCACGTCATCGATATAGGTGAAGTCCCTTTGCATCTCGCCGTTGTTGTAGATCTCGATCGGATTGCCGCGAACGATGGCGTCCGTGAATTTGAAGTACCCCATGTCCGGACGTCCCCAGGGACCGTACACGGTGAAAAACCGGAGTCCGGTCACGGGCAGACCATACAGATGACTGTAGGAGTGAGCGATCAGTTCGTTGGACTTCTTGGTGGCTGCATAGAGCGAAATGGGATGATCCACGGGATCGTCCACCGAAAACGGTACGCTGGTATTGGCGCCGTACACCGAACTGGACGAGGCGAACACGAAGTGGCGCACCTGACCGCCACGCACGCACGCTTCCAGCAGATTGACGAACCCCACCAGGTTGCTGTTCACATAGGCCAGAGGATTTTCCATGGAGTAGCGCACACCGGCTTGCGCTGCAAGGTTGACCACCACTTCCGGCTGGCAGTTCCCGACAAAACGGCTGAGACTGGCTCCGTCCGCCAGGTCAAGCACTTGAGAGGTGAACTTCGGTTCGGAGCTAAGTTGCGCCAGGCGCGCTTTCTTTAGGCCAACGTCATAGTAATTATTCAGATTGTCTAGGCCGAAGACTTCGCAGCCGTCGCGCAGCAGACGTTTCGACAGGTGGAAACCGATGAAACCCGCTGCTCCTGTAACCAGTACCTTCATGACTGAACTCCCATCAAACCGAATTCCGGCTCGAATATGTTCATGGCCTGCAACACGGGCGGCACACCGTGCCGGGACAATGGACCGGCGTGATCCCCAGACCCGTCAGAACCAGCGTCTCTGCGGTCGAACTGGTCAGTCCGAACCGCTCCTGAAGCACGCGCTGCA
>CAVWHT010000041.1:0-122898 GCA_963754885.1 uncultured Acidobacteriota bacterium
CGCCGATGTGCTCGTAACCTACCTCGTTCATCCCGGCACCGCCATCTATGTGGGCTACAACAGCGACCTGCAGAATTTGAACGTGCAGCAGGGGGTCGGGTGTTGAACACGGCGAAGGGATATCTGAACGACAGCCGGCAATTTTTCGTGAAGGCCAGTTATATGTTTCGGTTCTGAAAGTTGTCAGCTTTCAGCCGTCACCTATCAGCTAACCCTCTTCCTTTTGGGCTGATGGCGGATCGCTTCCGGTTTGCTGAATCCTGTGGAAATCGGTAGAATATGATGATCTGAATCGAGGTCGGAATCCGACATGAAAGCAGCCATTCATCCGTCTTATAACGAAGTGCGCGTGCACTGCGCCTGCGGCAACACGTTTATGACCCGTTCGACCCATAAGGGCGACATCGGAGTAGAAATCTGCTCGAACTGCCATCCGTTCTTTACTGGCAAGCAGAAGTTGCTCGATACTGCGGGCCGCGTGGAGCGCTTCCGTCGGAAGTACGCCAAGGCCGAGGCGGCCAAGAAGTAGGCCACGGATTCGCACGGATAATTCCGGAAATTCAGCCCTCGCTGCGGCGGGGGCTTTTGCTTGAATCCGGCAGGTAGAATATCGACGTGAAGAAGTTCTGGGACAACTCGGGTGGGTCCGATTTGGTGGCCGCAGACGCGGGCGGGGGCCCCTTCGACTGTCGCTCAGGGCAGGTCCGCGCCACACGAGTCGTTCCGGCCAGGCTGTCGATCGGCTCCGTGAACATCTCTCCTGCCACCGTCCTCGCTCCCATGGCCGGTGTGACCGACACGGTTTTCCGCCGGTTCATTCGCAACCTGGGTGGATGCGGCCTCATCATGACCGAGTTCACCTCGGCCGACGGCGTGCTGCGGAAGAAAGATCAGAAGGCCAAGCGCTACCTGCATTTCTACGAAGACGAGCATCCCATTTCGGCGCAGCTTTTCGGGAGCGATCCCACGGTGATGGCGGAAGCCGCACGCATGGTCGAGGGCTTGGGATTCGATCTGGTCGATCTGAACCTGGGATGCCCCGCGAAAAAAGTCGTGAAGTGCAATGGTGGCTCGCGCCTGCTGCGCGATCTTCCGGCGATTGGCAAGATTTTCGAATCCGTGCGCGCCGCCGTGAAGATTCCCTTCACCGTGAAATTCCGCGCGGGATGGAATGACGAGGAGATCGTCTGCGTGGAACTGGCCCGCATGGCGGAAGGTTGCGGCTTGGCTGCCGTCGCGCTCCACGCCCGCACCCGCGAAATGGGCTACAGCGGGCAGGCTCGCTGGGAATGGATCGCTGCCGTCAAAGACGCGGTGAATATCCCGGTGATCGGCAACGGCGACATCCGCACGCCCGAAGACGCCTGCGCCATGGTCACGCAAACCGGATGCGACGCGGTGATGATCGGCCGCAGCGCCCCGTCCAATCCGTGGATCTTCCGCCAGATCGAGCAGTACTGCACCGCGATGAGAGAATCCGCGGATCCCGACAGTGGGAAGGGCACGACTTCAGTCGTGCCGAAGATGCCGATCCCTTTGAGCAGGCTTCAGCCGCTGAGGGCCGATTGCCAGTTCGCAACGGCGCGCCCTCAGGGCTCAAGCCCGAGGCTTTTTCGCTCCTAACGGCACGGCTGAAGCCGTGCCCTTCCCGTCCATGCACGGGCAGGAGTTCGTCTCAGCGAAGAAGCTCTATGATCATCCGTCCGAAGCTGATCGCTATCAGATGATCCGCACCTACTTCCAGATGCTGATCGAGGAAGAGCTGCCGACGTAGGCAAAATGAAGCAGTTCGCCAGCTGGTTTACGCACGGCGTACCCGGCGGCGCAGGATTGCGCAAAGCGATTTACGAATCGAAGAACGCTCCTGAGATTCTCACGCGGGTGGAAGATTTCTTCGAGGCCAGATTGCAGATGTGTGGCGCGGACCTGCCCTGAGCGACAGTCGAAGGGGCTCTCGCCCGCGAAAGCTAACCAGGAGCAGAATGCGATCCGAAACTTCCCGCGCAGGTTGATGGTGGACCTGAAGTGGTCGCAGTAATCGATTACTCTCACTCGCCCAAGCCCATTGCACTGCTGTCACAAGCATCACCTCCCCAAAGGCTTAGCAGCTAATCTGATTCGAAGTGCCATTAAGACAATTGGTGGAGTAAACGCTTGCTGGGTATCTCCGTTCGCGCTACGATGCAAGACAAACGTCCATGACCATTCCGCGCTATTCTGACACCGACAAACGCTCTCGGCGCGCCTCGGCGATGACGACGCACATTTCCCCGTTCACGTCGCGGGATCTTGTCGCGACATTTATAAGTTCTCAGCCAGACACGCCTAGCTCATGAACCGATCCATTTCAGTATTCGCATTTGCGATCTTGCTGGTTGCGAACTGGGGACTGCTTCCGCACAAGCGGCTGTAGACCCGCATAAATCTTCGCCCGATCGAGACCGCGCAGTGCCACCCGCTGCCAAGCGGTCTAGCATCTGGCAGCGTTCAGGCATGAGCGCATCGCGTTCATCACCGGTCCGTTGAGCCACAAATCAGCAGCGGCCCGCAAGAATGCGTTCCTGCAATCAATGGAGGAAATCCGTCTTGCCGTGCGACCGGAACTCCTGATCGAGGGTGACCACACACACTGGAGGGAGGCATGAGTGCCATGGCCAAGTTGCGGGCCTTGCCCGCTCCACCTACCGCCGTTCTCTGCTCTAATGACATGACCGCGATCGGCGTGATGCGGCAGGTTCCGGGGTAGACTTCCCATCCCGCCCCATGATTTGTCGGTCATCGGCTTCGACGACATCCGGCTGGCGCAGTTTGTGTTGCTTCCGCTCACCACGGTGCGGATGTCGCAGTCAGAACTGGCCCGCCTGGCGTTTAACGCGCTCCTGTCGGAGGTCAGTTTGACCCCGGCGACGCATGGGACGGAGGATACCTTCGAAACCAGTCTGGTGTTGCGTGAGTCCACCGCCCTGGCTCCGGGGCTGCCAGGCGCGGACGAAGGCGCAATAACGAGCCGTTTGCAATGCGGACAACGTTCGGAGAATTTCTAGCCCACGCGGGAGCGAGCGCGGGCTGCCGACATAGCTTGTCTAGAATTTCATAGAGATGGAGAACGATACATATGCCTAACAAGAAAATGACGATGGGCGTCATCGTCGGGAACCGGGGTTTCTTTCCCGACCAACTGGCGAAGTCCGGACGCGAAGAGATGATGAGGGCGCTGGCACAGGCGGGAATCGATTGTGTTGTCCTCGGCCCCGACGAGAGTAAGCACGGAGCGGTGGAAACTCACCTAGAGGCCAAGCGTTGCGCGGCACTGTTCCAAAACAATCGCGAACGCCTGGATGGCGTCATTGTGACCTTGCCCAACTTTGGCGACGAGCGGGCGATTGCAGATACGCTGCGACTCGCACGCCTTGATGTTCCCGTGCTCGTGCAGGCAACTCCCGACATTCCTGAAAAGATGACGATCGCCTCTCGGCGCGACAGTTTCTGCGGAAAGATGTCGGCCTGCAACAACCTCAGACAGTATGGCATTCCTTACTCTCTGACCAGTCTGCATACGGTAAGTCCGGATTCCGCAGAGTTTCGCAAAGATCTGGCCTGGTTCGCCGCTGTTTGCCGGATCGTGAACGGACTGCGCAATCTGCGGGTGGGCAGCATCGGCGCGCGGCCTGCGGCCTTCAATACCGTGCGCTACAGCGAGAAGTTGCTCGAGGCCCAAGGCATTTCGGTCGAGACCATTGATCTCTCGGAAATCCTCGGTCGCATCGCCCGTTTAAAGGATACCGATACGAACGTTGAGCAAAAGCTGGGAGAAATCCGCCAGTACGTCTCCACGGGCGGCGTGCCGGAATCGGCTCTGATCAAGATGGCCAAGCTCGGCGCCGTCATCGACGGCTGGATGAAAGCGGCTGACGTAACCGTGAGCGCGGTGCAATGTTGGACCTCGATGGAAGAGTACTTCGGCGTCGTGCCCTGCACGATCATGAGCATGATGAGCGACAACCTGATTCCGAGCGCCTGCGAAGTGGACGTCACCGGCACCATCGGCATGTACGCTCTCGCTCTGGCTTCGGAAACGCCCAGCGCCCTGTTGGATTGGAACAACAACTACGGAGACGATCCCGACAAGGCAGTCTGCTTTCATTGCAGCAATCTGCCCAAGCACTTCTTCGAGGAGGTGCGGATGGATTTTCAGGAAATCATCGCCGGCACGGTCGGGAAGGAGAATACGTTTGGAACCTGCGTCGGTCGCGTGAAAGCCGGAGCCATGAGTTTCGCCCGCTTCTCCACCGACGACACCGCCGGTGTGATGCGCGGCTATACCGGAGAAGGCAAGTTCACCAACGATCCACTCAACACGTTCGGTGGCGCTGGAGTCGTCCAGATCCCACACCTGCAGCGGCTTTTGCACTACATCTGCGAGAACGGCTTCGAGCACCATGTGGCCGCAAATTTCTCAGCCGTTGCCGGCGCGGTTCACGAAGCCACGACGCGGTATCTCGGCTGGCAGATGTACTGGCACCAGAACTAGGAGCGGAGATGGCCATTGTTGCGGGAGTAGATTTCGGCACCCTGAGCGTCCGGGTTTCCTTGGTGGACAGCATTCGTGGGCTGCTTGCATCCGCGGCCTCCGAGTATCCGCTGCATCGCAAGAAAGACGACCCCGACTACGCCACCCAGTCGCACGACGACCACATGCGCGCCCTGGCGGCCGCTACCCGTCAGGCGGTGAGAGAGGCTGGAATTCATGGCGATCAGGTCGAGTCCATCGCGCTGGATACGACTGGCTCGAGCGTTGTTCCTGTCGGCGAGGGCCTACTGCCACTGGATGAATACTACCTGTGGTGTGATCACCGCGCGAAAAATGAAGCCGCGGAGATTACGGATTTGGCGCTTAAGGAGGGGCTCGAAGCCATCCAGTGGTGCGGCGGAGTTTACTCCTCGGAATGGGGATTCGCTAAATTACTGCACTGGCTGCGTCACAATCCTGACCAACGCGGAAAGCTCGTTACCGCTTTCGAGCACTGCAACATGGTCGCGGCTACCCTTTGCGGCATTACGAATCCGGCGCACGTTAAACGCAGCGTTTGCGCGATGGGTCACAAGTGGATGTGGAACCCGGTTCTGGGCGGTCTTCCACCGGAACGCTTTCTCGCCCAGGTCGACCCGCTGCTGGCGGGCGTTCGGGCCAAATTGGAAGGCACCTATGCGACCTCCGATCAACTCGCCGGAAATCTCTCGCCTTACTGGGCAGAGAAACTGGGACTGCGTTCAGGCATCCCTATCCCCGTAGGCGCGTTCGACGCCCATTGGGATGCGATCGGTGCGGGTGCGAAGGAAGGCGACGTGGTGAACGTTGTCGGCACCTCCACTTGCATCATCGCATTTGTGAAACATGCCGAGTTGATCCCTGGCGTCTGCGGCGTCGTGAACGGAAGCGTTCATCCGCGGTACACCGGTGTCGAAGCGGGTCTCTCGGCCACGGGCGATATTTTCAGCACCATTGCGCGGCGGGCGAATACTAAGCTGGCGGAACTGAGCACGGGCCTGGAGAACTACCACGCCGGTCAGACCGGCTTGCTGCGCATGACTTGGGACAATGGCGACCGCACCGTGCTGGTAAATCCGAATCTGGGCGGGATCACGATCGGGTGGAACCTACAACACACCGCGCAGGATGAACTCTTCGCCGCCATCGAAGGCACGGCATTTCACACCCGGGTGATTCTCGATCGCATGAGCGAATATGGCGCGTCCACATTGCGCGTGATCAACGGCGGAGGCGTTCCGCAAAATAATCCAGTGCTCAACCAGATCTATGCCAATGTGCTCGGCCGGCCAGTGCTCGTGCCGGCAAGCAAGGTGACCGGCCTCGGGTCGGCTATCTTCGCCTTCTTGGCTGCCGGGACGTTCTCCACCATCGAGCAGGCGCAGGCGCAGGTTTGCCCATCGCATCGAGTTTTTACCCCGCAGGACAACGCGCAAAAGACCTATGAGGAACTCTACTCGCTATATCGTCGCGTTTACTTTGGTTTCGGGAAGCCCGGACAAGCAAACGACTACGGAGACGTGCTACCGAAATTGATTCAAATTGCTCGCAGGGAATCCTAGCCGCAGAGCGGCAGAACACAGACCTGATGAATCCGGTTTACCGCTCTTCCTGCGAGCGCGTGATTCGCAAGCTTCTCGAGCACTACAAAGATAATCCCGCAGTGATAGGGTGGCAGATTGACAATGAAACCTCAGCCGGCGGTGCGGCCAATCCCGATGTCCAGGCTGGATTCGTCCAATATCTTCAGAGCAAGTTCCAGACCGTGGATGAACTCAACAAAATCTGGGGACTGAATTACTGGGGCCAGCGGCTCAACGACTGGACCGAGATTCCTCCGCAGGCTGGCATCATCAATCCGGGATGGAAGCTGGAGTGGGAGCGTTATCAGCAGTGGATGACCACCGATTTCCTGGCATGGGTCGAGGCTCCTGTGGCCGTTCGCTGCGCCTGGGCTGACGGCCCGGAGTGCAATCTCTTCAATGCGGAGGGATTGCCCGCATCACCCTTTCGCACCGATGACTGGCCCGGCGTCACCAAATTAGGAGAAAGGGGTTCAAGATGATCTCGGACGAGTTGAAGGTCAAGTTCAGCGAGCGTTGTGGCGGCGCCTCAATCCTGTATCACGCTCCAGGCAGAGTCAATCTCATCGGCGAACATACTGACTACAACGACGGTTACGTGCCCGCTCATCGAGCACTCTAGAACTTTCGCCTCATGCGGTGTGAAATTTCGTCTTATGGGTCAAACTTTCACCTTTCACGCAAACCCACAGCGCCGAAATTCAAACGCCCCGCGCCACCATCTTTCCTGCGTCATCCTTCTCTACGTACGCCCAGGGCACCTTCGGATCGTGCGTGAAGACCGTCAGCCATTTCTCTGGAATGGCTTGCGCGTAGTATTCCTTCTTGCTCGCGATGGTGTCGAGGGGATAGAGATCGAATCCCATGCCCCAGGTGAGATCGATGTGCGCGGTCGTGGGGATGAGATCGGAGATGTAGCAGGCAGTTGGGCCCTGAGGAGAATCCTGAGGGTGCCCCATCCTTGTCGCGTTTTCTGCGACAGGACCTGCCCTGAGCTTGTCGAATGGGTAGGGACTTTGACTTGCCCGCACGATGATCGCCTGCATGTGTGCCGTGTGCCCGCAAAATGTCTTCACCGAAATGCCGGGGATAATTTCTTCGCCGCCCTTCAGCAAAGTCATCTGCCCGCTTTCGACCAGCGGGTCATAGTTCTCGGAGATGAAGCTGATCGAGTCGCGCTCGCTCGGGTGGCGCGTGTATTGCCACTCGCCCTCCGGCGCGTAATATTTCGCGCGCGGGAACGTGGGCACGATCTTGCCGTTCTTGTCGCGAACCGTGTTCCATCCGCAATGATCGAAGTGCAGATGTGAGTTGATGACGATATCGATGTCTCCGGGCGCGATGCCCGCGGCCGCCAGATTGTCGAGCAACTTCGCCGGCTGGCCGTAAAACTTGATCATGCGCTCGGAGAGCTTGTTTCCCATGCCGGTTTCGATCAGGACGGTCTGTTTGCCGGTGCGCACGAGCAGCGAGTTGAGCCCGGAGGTAACGTAGTTTTTCTCGTCGGCAGTGACCTTCTTCGACCACATGACTTTGGGGACAACGCCGAAAAATGCCCCGCCGTCGAGGGGGTAAGTTCCATCCGAAAAAATGCTAAGTTCGAAATCGCCAAGCATGCACCGGTGCATGAAGCTAGTGTGCCATACCTGCCGAGGTCATCGGACCGCTCTCTGGGCCACAATGCTGGTCGCGTTCCAACTTGGCGGGTCTGACGATTGGAGCGCGGTGGTGTAGAATTGCGAGTGAACCCCTCCGCTGGAGGCACAGTTGCGGTCACGCGAAGTGCCGAATCGGCGGAATCCTTCCAAGTCGGGACGTGGCTCAGCCTGGTAGAGCACTCGCTTGGGGTGCGAGGGGTCGGCAGTTCAAATCTGCCCGTCCCGACCAATCCCTGGTTAGTTCATTCGAACCAGCATGCGGGTTCGGGGAGCGTCTTGTCTTTTCCCTGGTTTCCCTCGTGGGGCGAAACCCCTGAAGGTCTCGCAAGAGCTGCCCTGATTCAGCAACTCACTCGTCGTGATTTCCTTGCGCCGTCGCGCTTGGACCGCTTCCCGAATCGGTCTTCTGTTTTTCGGTCATGGAGGTGGCTTCTGAAAGCTCCAACAAAACGGACTTGAGCTGTAGCATGCTCCTTCTTACCGGGTTGAAACTCCAGAAAGCAAAATGGAAGGAAATCCACAAGCCTAGGAGCGCAAACACAGAGCACAGTCGCTACCATCCAGTTCGGGCTGCCAGGTTCTTTCTATCCCATATCGTCTTTTCAGCAGTCGTTTCGTCGCAGCATGAAGGCATTTCAGAACTGGCCGAGCCTCGACTGACATCTCGCGTCCCCTCGCCCAGAAAATCAACCTTGATAGCGACCGGATGAGGATTGTTTGCTTAGGTGGAATGCCTTGCAGCTTAGCGAAGCGACGATAAAGCCACTGCGAGCCAAATGTATTGCGGATTATGTAACGCCACAGTCCAAATCCGAAAAATATCAACCGCTCCACAACCCAAGCTGCGACAAAAAATGCCGACCCGATGAAAAAACTCGATGCGAGAAACAAAAGGAGCAGGGCATAGGGCCCGAATGAATAAATCCCATGCAGTCGGGACATCACTGATAGCGCAAAATGCGGGTTACCGATTGCAATGCTCGATTCGAAAAACACGCCCGGAATTAGACCGAGTAAATAGGCACCAAATCGCGGTGAAACCGCTTTTGAGAAGTCAACCTTTATCATTCTCTGTCCGCCCGCCTATCACATCAGGCGCACAGTAGGCTAACCCTCTGATGGGCGGCCTGCAAGTCTTACGTCAGGGCGGGGTTCGGGTAGGAACACATCCGGGGATCGCCCCCTCGTTTCGTGACGCCCTGCCCGTCTTCTTCGCCCCTTGTGTGGACTGGGCTAGGCGGGGGCGGGCTTCCGGAGGGATTGAGCGACCACGGCGCCTATATTGAAGAGACACATCAGCGAAATAATCCCCAGCGAGATCACACAATAGATGCACCACACGCCCAGAATGTCTTTTTCGATATGGGCGAGATACAGCGAGAACGCGAGGCCTGCGAGCGTGGGAACCAGCAACAGCCGGTACGATCGCAGGAACGCCAGAATCGCCATGAGCAGATAGCCCGCGATGCCGGCAACGGCCACGGGAATCGAGTGAAAGATAGGCTCCAGAAATCCGGCGCCGCTTGACTTGAAAACTCCGCCAAGCATGGCATAGCGGCTGTGGTTGACCACGCCGCAGTCCCAGCGCTCATTAATGCTGCAGGGAGAATCTCCGTATTCGCGGTAATGCTCGCGCAGGGCGAGAGAAGAAACGATGATGCCGAAAACTGCCAGGATGAGCAGAAGATATTTCATGAGTTTCCTCGGTGATGCGGGCAGGGATCGCGAATTATGCCTTCGGAGTGTGAGCGTCGGCCGCGTCCTTTATTAGATCAGAAACCTGCCAGTCGTTGCCGTGATACCAGTTCACTATTTTGCCGTCAGGGCCGATCACGGCGGTGCTGAGATTGTGCGTGATCAGACCGTTCTCAGGAGTAACTGTAAGGGCGAAGAAATGGGCGATCTTCGGCAGATCGGCTGGACGAGGAGCGGCGAACTCCCAGCTGCGGAACAGAGCCGGGTCGTGGGTGTGGGCGACCGAGAATGCGTAATCGCGCAGAACCTTGGGCGTATCGTGCTCCGGGTCGAAACTGATGCTCAACAGGTGCGTGCCGGCGAGCGCCGAATTGGCGCCGACTTGCTTGTCGATTTCCGCAAAGTTGGCGCTCACGCGCGGGCAGAAGTCGGGAAACGGACAGCGCGTGTAAATGAACGTGACGAGCAGAACTTTGCCGCGGTATTGGTGGAGCGAAATGCGTTTGCCGTCCTGATTGGTGAAGGAAAAGTCGGGCACGTCTTCGCCGGGGGCGGGCATATGGAAGGAACTGGCGCCGTTGGCCGGAGGCTGCTTGGCGTGCCCCGTGACTTTCACGTTCTCGAGCCAGTAATCGGGAGCGGCGTCTTCATTCTTCGTGGCGGGCTCGATGACCACGACTTCGGCGGAGATGGAATCGCCGGGAGCGAGTTGGCGGAGCATCGACGCCGGCTTGATCTTGTAGGACATGGCCATGGCGTCCATGAAGCCGGGAATGTTGTCGCCGTCGATAAGCGCGGACTCGGTCTGGGCGTCGATCGAAACGATGCGGCCGGTAAAGGGATAGCGCTTGGCCGATGTTTTCGAACGGTGGCAGGCAGAGGCGAGAAGAACGGATATGAGAATGGCGGCGAAAAGAATGCGAGTGGTCGATTGAGGGTTCACGCTAATAACTTTAACTCTTCGTGAGACCCATGTGCCACGTGCCTGCGTCGGGCTGCCGTAGCTATTCTGTCGCCCCCACGGGGCTTGCTCTTTTTCCGCGGTGTTGCCCCCGGCTTGCGCCGTGGGCTGCATTCTTTCGCCGCTTCGCGGCTTCGCTCAGAGCAAGTTTTCGCGGCTGGACCAGCCCCTCGGTTTCGCCCGTGGCAATTTTTTACGGCCGGACAGCGAGGGCGGCTGTCTCCACAAAATCTCGCTGGACAGCTGAGCGGCCGTCCCCATACAACTTGTTCCATCCTACGGCTGCGGTCGAGCTACGACACAGACTTACGGGATCAACAGCAACTTGCCGGTTGTCTTGCGACCTTCGAGGTCGCGATGAGCGCGCTGCGCTTCGGCGAGCGGATAGGTGTGCTCGATCCGCAATTTAAGCTTTCCGGCAGCGATCATGGCAAAGACGGCTCCGGACCGGGCAACCAGCTCTTCGCGGCTGGCAATGTAGTGCGTCAGCGAGGGACGCGTGAGGTAAAGCGATCCCTTCTGCGACAACGAAATCGGATCAAAAGGAGGAACAGCGCCGCTGGATCCGCCGAACAGAACCATCATGCCGCGCGGGCGCAAAATGTTGAGACCCTTTTCAAATGTCGTTTTGCCCACCGAATCGTAGACGACGTGCACGCCTTTGCCGCCGGTCAGGCGCTTGGTTTCCGCTTCGAAATCCTGTTGCGTGTAAAGAATGACGTGGTCGGCGCCGGCCTCGAGGGCGAGCTTGGCCTTGGCGTCGGTGGAAACGGTGCCGATGACGCGCGCGCCGATATTGTGCGCCATCTGGACGAGAAGCAATCCGACGCCGCCGGCCGCCGCGTGTACCAGTGCGGTCTCACCGCGCTTCAGAGGATAAGTGTCATGCGAGAGGTAATGCGCGGTCATGCCCTGGAGCATGGCCGCGGCGGCCTGCTGGTCGCTGACGCCGGCGGGAATCGGCACCAGCCGGTCGGCGGCAACGGCGGCGTATTCCGCGTATCCGCCGAGCAGACCGGACCAGGCGACGCGGTCGCCTGGCTTTACAGATTTCACGTCGGAGCCGACGGCGGTGACTACGCCCGCGCCCTCCTGTCCGGGCACAAAGGGCAGCGGAGCTTTGTACCGGCCCTCGCGATGATAGACATCGATGAAATTCACGCCGGAAGCGGTTAACTTCACCACCGCTTCATTGTCCTTGGCCTCGGGAACCGGCAGATCCGCCAGGATCATGGCCTCGGGACCGCCGGGTTGCTTGACTTGGATTGCTTTCATGGGAGGTTTGGATTCAGGTTCGGCGCGAGAAGTTTCGGCCGAGCGAATTTAATTTTCTGCAAGGCGGAAGCGCTTCGAAATCAGTTTGAGTGTCCGATCTGGCGTCGACGCGCGGACGGATTATACAGCTCGAGCGGATACGGCGAGCAGCGGCTCTGCTACACTTCTCGTTCCCGCGAGGAGGCTCTCATGGCCGAAAAAAAGCCGCAGACTTTTGCCAATCACACCCGACTGGATCCACCGTTTCATTTTTTCCTGGTTCCAGTTTTTGTGTTTGGGCTGGTGTTGACGCTGATCCACTTTTTTTATCATCTGCGCGAGAGCGATTTTCGAGACAACTTTCATGCATTTCTGCTGATCCTGCTGGCGCTCGCGCTGCTCACGTTGTTGTTCAAAGTGCGCCTGTACTCTTTGAAAGTGCAGGACCGGGTGATCCGGCTGGAAGAGCGATTGCGGCTAACGCAACTGCTCAACGAGCCTCTGCGCTCGCGGATTCCTGAGTTAACGGAGGATCAACTGTGCGGATTGCGGTTTGCGTCCGACGCCGAGGTAGCGAAACTGGCGGAGCGCGCGTTGAACGAAAAGCTGTCGCGCAAAGAGATCAAGAAAGCGATTCAGAATTGGCGGCCCGATTACTGGCGGGTGTGAGGGCGCGATGAACTAGCCGACGCGGGAGTGGATTTTTCGGCGCGGGCGCGCGCCGCCCAGGACTAGGGCACACAGGCGATCGACAAATTCCGGAGTCAGGCGATCGTGCCGAATGAGAAATCGCATGTAGATGGGGCCGTAGAGGGAATCGAGAACGAGATCGGGGTCGATGTCCTTACGCAACTCGCCGCGGCGGATGCCCCGGCGCAGAGTGTCGTAGGCCTCCTGGCGGCGCGGCCACAGGAAGCGGTCGCGGAAGGCGGCAATCAGGTCTCGATCGCTTTGGCCCGCGGCCAGGATGGCGGAAACGATGCGGCCACGCGGGCTGCGAAACACCTTCACCAGTTGACGCATCTGCCGGCTCATGTCAGAGAAGACTGATCCGGTATCGGGGAAACGCAGTTTGCAGGTGGTGTTGCTGGCAAAGGCGTCAGCGATCAGCGCACCCTTGTTGGGCCACCAGCGGTAGACCGTGGCTTTGCCGACGCCAGCGTGATCGGCAACATCTTCAATCGTAAGATCGGAAAAACCGCTCTGCCCCAAAATCCGCAGAGTGCTGCGCAGAATGGCCTGGCGGGCTTCTTCGCTGCGGGGACGTCCCGGAGGGCGTTTCCCATTGCTGTTTTCGCCGTGTGAAAGCAGCGAAGTCTTCTGGCGCATATCCCTAAGCTACCATATAATCGAGCTCAAGTATTTAGAATCCGATACGGGCAGTATCGAATCTAGATAGCATTGCTGACCACGCTTGGGGAAGTGCATTGCACAGAATTTCACAGGATGGTGGAGCGACCGTAGACCATGTGGATTGTTGCCTTAGCCCTAAAACGTCCGTATACGTTCATCGTGATGGCGGTGGTGATTCTGATTCTCACGCCGATCACGATCCTGCGCACGCCTACCGACATCTTTCCTGACATTGATATTCCCGTGGTTTCAGTGGTTTGGTTCTACACCGGCATGTCGCCGCAAGATATGGCCGACCGGATTGTGGCGAATTCCGAGCGCGGCATCACCACTACCGTCAACGACATCGAGCACATGGAATCCCAATCAGTGTATGGATTGGGAGTCATCAAAGTATTCTTCCGTCCGGGCACGAACCTGCAGGGCGCGATCGCGCAGATCACCGCGATCTGCCAAACCTCGGTGCACAGTCTGCCGCCGGGAACGACTCCACCGCTGATCATTTCTTATAGCGCGTCGACGACGCCGATTATTCAGCTGGGCTTGAGCAGCAAGACCCTGCCGGAGCAGGAACTCTTCGATCTGGGGCAGAATTTCCTGCGCACTTTTCTGGCGACGGTTCCGGGAGCGGCGACGCCGTATCCCTATGGCGGCAAGATCCGGCAGATCCAGGTCGACCTGGATTTGCCCAAGCTGCAATCGTACGGGCTGTCACCCAACGACATCGTGAACGCGGTGAACGCGCAGAACATCATTCTGCCCACGGGCACGATCAAGATGGGCGCGCTGGAATACAGCGTGGAAATGAACGGGACACCGCAGACGATCGCGGAATTGAACGATCTGCCGGTCAAGACAGTGAACGGGGCGACGCTGTATATGCGGGATGTGGCGCACATCCGCGACGGATTCGCGCCGCAGACCAACATCGTGCGCCAGGATGGGAATCGCGGCGCGCTGATGTCGATTTATAAGAACGGGAAGGCGTCGACGCTGCAGATTGTCGCCGGAGTGAAGAGTATCGTGCAGCAGGCAGCACAAGCGCTGCCGCCAGAGTTGAAGATCACGGCGCTGTTCGACCAGTCGCTGTTTGTGCGGGCATCGATTTACGGCGTGATCCGGGAAGGGTTGATTGCGGCGGCGCTGACGGCCGTGATGATCTTGATTTTTCTGGGCGACTGGCGGCCCACCATCGTCATCTCCATTTCGATTCCGCTGTCGATTTTCGTTTCGATTATTCTGCTGGGCGCGCTCGGCGAGACCATCAACATCATGACGCTGGGCGGATTGGCGCTTGCGGTCGGCATACTGGTCGACGATGCCACGGTGGAAATCGAGAACATCGAGCGCAACCTGGCGCTGGGCAAGGAAATGCGGCAGGCGATTCTGGATGGGGCGCAGCAGATCGCGGTTCCGGCTTTTGTTTCCACTCTCAGCATCTGCATCGTGTTCGTGCCCATGTTCTTTCTGACCGGGGTCGCGAAATTCCTGTTCGTGCCGCTGGCCGAGGCGGTGAGCTTCGCCATGCTGGCCAGTTACCTGCTGTCGCGAACGCTGATTCCGACGCTGGTGATGTACATCATGCGCGGACACGAGCATCGGGCGGACGCGCCGAAGACGACGCTGGGACGGTTCCAGCGCGGATTCGAGCGCAAGTTCGAAGACTTCCGCCGCGGTTACGAGTCTCTGCTGGAGACTACGCTGGAGCACCGCGGCTGGTTCGTGGCGTGCTTTTTGACTTTCTGCGTTCTGTCGCTCGGACTTTATACGTTCCTGGGGCAGGACTTTTTCCCGCAAGTGGATGCGGGGCTGCTGCGGCTGCATGTGCGGGCGCGGGCGGGATTGCGAGTGGAAGAGACGGCGCGGCTGTGTGACGAAATCGAGGGGTCTCTGCGGCAGGAGATTCCCCAGGGGCAACTGCAGACCATTCTCGACAACATTGGCCTGCCCAACTCGGGCATCAACCAGTCCTACAGTTCGAACGGCACGATCGGAACCAGCGATGCGGAGATTCTGATCGCGCTCAATCCGGAGCATCACGTGCCGACGGCAGACCTGAGACGGCATCTGCGCGAATTTCTTCCGCGGCGTTTTCCCGGGGTGGAATTTTTCTTTCAGCCGGCGGACATTGTGACGCAGATTTTGAATTTCGGCCTGCCCGCTCCTATTGACGTCCAGGTGGTGGGCACCGATTCGCTGACCAGTTATACGATCGCACAGCAGATTGCGAACCGCATGCGGCACATTCCGGGAACGGCCGACGTGCACGTACAGCAGATGCTGTCGCTGCCCACACTGCACATGGATATCGAGCGAACGAGGGTGACGCAGGTGGGTTTGACGGCGCGAGACGTAGCCCAGAGTGCGCTGGTCTCGCTCAGCGGAAGCTTCCAGAACGTCGCCGAATTTCTGGCTCAACCCGAGGAACGAAGTTACCTATCAAATTGCGGTGCAGTCGCCGCAATACCGTATGACGAATCTGCAGGATCTGATGGATATTCCCGTCATTTCGCAGCAGGGCCCGCAATTGATGGGGAACCTGGTGCAGATTTCTCCGGTGGTGCGTCCGGCGACGGTGAATCACTGGAACGTGCAGCCGGTGATCGACGTTTACAGCAGCACGCAGGATCGCGATCTGGGAGCGGTTGCGGCGGATACGGATAAAGTGCTCAAAACCTTCGAGCCGCACCTGCCACGCGGAACGCATATCGTGGTGCGGGGGCAGGTTTCGACCATGCGGTCATCGTTCTTCGGCCTGGGGGTGGGATTGGCGGGCGCGATTCTGCTGGTCTACCTGTTAATCGTGATTAACTTCCAATCGTGGCTCGATCCGTTCATCATTATTACGGCGCTGCCGGGGGCGTTGGCGGGCATCTGCTGGTTTCTGTTGCTGACGCACACCACCCTGAGCGTGCCATCGCTGACCGGCGCGGTGATGTGCATGGGAGTGGCGACGGCCAATTCGATTTTGATGGTGAGCTTTGCCCGCGAACAGCTGGACGAAGGCATTCCGGCGTTCAAAGCAGCTGTGGCTGCGGGATACACGCGCATTCGTCCGGTCCTGATGACGGCGCTGGCGATGATCATTGGTATGGTGCCCATGGCGCTGGGCTTTGGCGAAGGCGGGGAGCAGAATGCGCCGTTGGGGCGAGCCGTCATTGGCGGCTTGCTGTTCGCGACGGTTGCAACCCTGTTTTTCGTGCCGAGCGTGTTCGCCATCTTCCACGGGCGCAGGGAAGCGAGACGGGCGCGCGAGCAGGAGCAGGCATAGATGAGAGAGGGTCTCGAGATTGTTTCTGGTGAGGCATCGGAGTCAAGCATGAGCGTAGAACAGCAATCAGATGAACAAGCGCTGCAGGTGAAGCGTACGCAGGCGCAGCGGGATGAAGAAATTCTAGCGATGGAGGAGCACTCGCGGCACCAGCCACCTGACATTCAGCCGCCGCCTGAGCTTCCTCCTGCGCCTCCGCGGAAAGCTTTGATGCTGGTGGGAGTAGCGCTGCTGGTACTGCTGGTTGCGGGGGCAGTGACGCTGATCAGTCACGCCAGTCACGAGCGAGCTCTGGCCAAAGAAACCGAGCTCGAGACCGTTCCGACCGTGGCCGTGGTGCACCCGTTGGCGGAAAAACCGGACGAAGATCTGGTGCTACCCGGATCCTTATTAGCTTTTGAAGAGTCTCCGATTTATGCGCGGACGAATGGATATTTAGTGAAGTGGTACAGGGACATCGGCAGCCGGGTCACGGAAGGCGAGTTGCTAGCGACGATCGACACGCCAGAAGTGGATCAGGAGTTGAACCAGACCCGCGCGGCGCGGCAGCAAATCATCGCCCAGCTGGAGCTGGCGAAGATTAGCGCGGACCGGTGGGAGAATCTGCGCAAAAGCGACTCGGTCTCCGCGCAGGAAGCGGATACGCAGGCGAGCGGCTACCGGCAAGCCCAGGCGAATCTGGCGGCGGCGGATGCCAACGTCCGGCGGCTGGAACAACTCGAAGGGTTCAAGAAAGTTTACGCTCCGTTTTCGGGCGTGCTGACGCGCCGGAATGTCGATCCGGGAGCGCTGATCAACGCGGGAGCGCAGGCCTCCGGGCGCGAGCTGTTCGACATTGCGCGCGTCGATCCGCTGCGCGTGTATACCAGCGTGCCGCAGGCCTATGCGCCGTACATCAAGGTGGGCGCGAACGCATATGTGACGCTGCAGGAATTTCCCGGGCAAAAATTTTCGGCCAAGATCGCGCGCACCGCAGAAGCGATCGATACGAATACCCGCACCCTGCTGACGGAAGTGGATGTTCCGAATAAAGATGGCCGGTTGTTGCCGGGATCGTTCGGCGAAGTGCATTTTGCGGTTGGCTCAAATGTGAACAAGGTGACGGTGCCGGTGAATGCGATGCTGTTCCGCGCGCAGGGGGCGCAAGTCGCGGTGGTCGGCGCGGACAAGAAGGTGCAACTGCGCCCGATCAATATCGGAAAAGATTACGGGACGAGCCTGGAAGTATTGGACGGAGTTACGGTCAACGATCTGGTGGTGATCAATCCGCCCGATTCGCTGGAAGAGGGGCAGGTGGTGAATGTGGCGGCGCCGTCGCAGCCGCAAGCGCAAAATCCGTCCAATCCAAATCCTTCCAATCCAAGTTCGGCTAGCCCAAGTTCGGCAAATCAGGGGACAGGTCAAGGGAAAGGAAACGCACAGTGAAGCTTGCGGTTGCCGCTATTGGGATGTTGGCAGTGATGTCGACGGCTTGCACGGTGGGACCGCGGTACAGCCGGCCCGCCGCTCCGGCCCCGGCGCCCGATGCGTGGAAGACGCAACCGCCGTGGCAGGAGGCTGCGCCGAAAGATGCCATCCCCAAAGGCGCGTGGTGGGAGGTGTTTCACGATTCCACGCTGGACGCGTACGAGCAGCAATTGTTGCAGGCGAATCAATCTCTGGTGGCGGCGCGAGATCGCTTGAGCCAGGCGCGGTCGCTGGCGCGAGTGGCGACGGCGGATTATTTTCCGCAGCTTTCCACGGGTCCGAGCGCGCAGCGACTTCGCGGCTCCGGGAACCGCCCGCTCAATGGCTTTGCCACCACCGGGCCTCAACAGGGCGTGGCTCCGTATACGGAAAACATCTATGCGATTCCGTTTTCGTTGAGCTACGAGGTCGATCTATTTGGCCGAGTGCGGCGGAACGTGGAGGCATCGAACGCGTCTTTGCAATCGACGGCGGCCGATCTAGGGAACGTACAACTGGTTTTGAGCGCCGAGCTGGCTGCAGACTATTTCAATCTGCGCGAGTTGGACGCGGAGTATCAGGTAGTCCAAGAGTCGATCGTGTACGAACGGAAGGGCCTCGATCTGGTGCAGAACCGTCACCAGGGAGGCATCGCCAGCGGCCTGGAAGTGGCGCAGCAGGCGACGGTGCTGGACTCCACGATCTCGCAGTTGGCCCTGGTGCAAGCAATCGCGGGCGCAGTATGAGCACGCCATCGCGGTGCTGGTGGGACAGCCAGCGTCGAATTTCAGCGTGCCGGTGGCACCGCTGAAGGCGACTCCGCCGCCCGTTCCACTGGGAGTTCCTTCGGATGTGCTGGAGCGGAGGCCTGACATCGCGACCTACGAACGGGAAATGGCCTACGAAAATGCGCAGGTCGGGCTGGCGCGCACCGCGTTTTATCCGCACATCACTTTGAGTGGAGCGGGAGGATGGCAGAGCACGCAGATCTCTTCGCTGCTGAATGCGCCCAGCCTGTTCTGGTCGCTGGGCGCGGACGCTCTGCAGCCGATTGTGGAAGGCGGCCGCAACCGAGCGAACCTGGCGGCAGCACGGGCCGCCTATGACCAATCGGTCGCCAACTATCGGCAGACGGTGCTCACGGCGTTTCAGGAAGTGGAAGACGGGATCAGCAACCTGAGCACGATCTCGCAGGCGCTCTCAACTCAGGGCGCGGCGGTGGAAGATGCCCGGCGCGCGCTGGAAATTGCCAACAATCGTTACGTGGGCGGAGTGACAAACTACCTGGACGTGATCACTGCGCAGACGACCCTTCTCAGCAGTCAACGGCTGGAAACGCAACTGCTCGGGCAGCAGATGGTCAGTTCGGTGTATCTGGTGAAGGCGCTCGGCGGAGGCTGGGACGCTACGCAGATCAAGAACGAGACGGTGCATCCGAAAGCTGGACAGATCCTGCAGCAATAATGCTGCCTAAATTTGGGCAAGTATAGACTTGACGCACGCGAACAATCGGCGGGCGCATCTGGCTCTGTCGTGGCTGTGACAGTCCCGTTCTAGTCCTTGCCGGAACTCTTCGATTTACGGGAAGAAGTGGCTTTGTTAGGCTTCTCCTTCCCTACGTTCTTCGTGGAGACCGACTTTGGAACATGAAATAAAGCCTTCATTCCGTTCTCAAAATTCTCTGTGGCCTCTGGCCCTTCTCGGTATTCTGGTCTCTGGATTGGCACTATTTACCTCAAAGAGTAATAAGTCTTGCAACCCCGTACATCCACAAGATGGCCCTGGCAACAAAGACACTCACGCTCAAACGCAATCGGTGCTCACTGCGAACATTGTCCCAACTCGACCAAATTCCGACAGCGCCAAGGGGAGCAAGAATCGCACACCACTTTGGGAAAAATTCGCTGTTCTCATTGCTCTCGGATTGTTGATCGTTAACATCTGCCAGATGCGCTCGACCGAAAAAGCTGCGAGAGCCGCAGAAACGGCGAATAAGAATGCTCAATCGGCCCTCGTAATAACTGAACAAGCCAACGTGACGATAGGCCGTCCAGACGGAACAGTGGCCGATATCCTTTGGCCGAAAGAACCCAAAGGCAAAGCTGGCCTTATGATCTATTTCCAAAATAGCGGGCATTTGCCAGCTAAGTTTAATTGGGGTAACTCTTCCCCAATGATCGCTCTGCTTCCCGCCAATCCCAGTGCTCTTAAAGAAGATCAAATGGGAAGCCAGTGGTCCGATTTTAAAACCGATCACTTCTTCCAACCGATGTGGCGGGCAAAACGCAAGGACGGCGGCTTCCAATGGAGCGGCACCGTTCTCATAGCCGGGAACTCTTCGTACCAAGGGATTCTGTGGGAAATTCCCAGAGAAAGAATGCTTCAACTCATGCAATGGGACCGACCTTTCGTGCCCGATGGGAAGTTTGAATACTGTGATGGGTTTGGTAAGCATGTTTGCAAGAGGTTCTCGATCTCGTATTCGCGAGACCCCTATAACCGCTTCTTTCTCGCCTCCGAAGAGGAGTGTGCTGTATGGGAGATGCAGGTCCTGAATCCCGATCCCAGCTTGCAATACCTGCCGCCATGTGAAGTCAGCGAGCACAGGGAAGAATTGCAGGGCTCGCTGCGGAACTCTCCTAAGCCCTAGCCCTGTCACGGCAATTCCGAGTATGCAAAGAATTGCCACGTACCCCGCTGATTAAGTTCTAAACAACTTTTGTGAACGCCATACGCGTCAATGTCTTGCGGTGATGATTATTGCCACGGTGAGCTGTGATCTGCATCACTTACGGCAATTGCTGAAAAGGAGGATAAACACTACATTCGACTCGGCCGGACTGACCAGCAGTCCAGAGGGAGGATTGTCGGAAGACTACTCGGGATCAATCGAACGCGCACTGCTGGTAATGAATTCATACGCCTTTATCTTAATTAGTCCCTACCAGAACCCATCCGAGGCTAGTCTCACCGAACTCTCTCCGCAGTCGAAGGAAGAATTCCGAAGGTACAAGTTGGCAGAGGCGCAGTAATGCGTCGCTGCGGTGGCAGTTCTGATTCGAGCAACAGGCGCGGAGCCATCCGTCCGCCATGTTGCCAGGGAGACTGTCTATGTCGACAGGCGAGAGAGATATACAAGCGATCCTGCAGGAATTGCGCCGGCTCGGCTTCAGCTTCGAGAAGAAACCTTCTGCGACCGAAGCCGGGATCTGGTGGGGCGAGAATTATCACGCGGAGCGGATTGAGCCGCGCGCCTAACCATTTCTGCTGCACGTCGACATTCCTGAAAACAATTCCCGACCGCGCAGCCTCAGTCGAACCCCATTGAGAATATAATGACGCGCACGTACGGACTCGGCGTTGGGCTACGAGTCCGTTGCTGGAGGCCCTTTGCCGCGCGGCGTGCATTCATCGCGAGTCGTGAGCGTTCCTGACCTTCGTCCGCTGGCGCGCCGGCGCTTGCCGCGGGTGGTGTTCGATTATCTGGATGGAGGAGCGGACGGTGAGTTCACGCTGCGCGAAAATTGCCGGGCCTTTGAAGATGTTACCTTCCGCCCGCGCCATGCGGTTTCGGTTCCTGCCTGCGATTTGCGAACTCGGGTTCTGGGATTCGATCTTGCGTTTCCGGTGTTGCTGGCGCCCGTGGGCTACAGCCGCCTGATGCATCCGGAAGGAGAAGTGGCAGCGGCGCGCTGCGCGGGAGCGGCGGGTACGGCCTATATTCTGTCAACAATCTCCGGACATCGTTTGGAGGACGTAAAGGCCGCGTCGACGGGGCCGGTTTTTTATCAACTTTATCTGATGGGAGGACGCGGAGCTGCGGAAGCCTCGATGGCGCGCGCACGCCAGGCGGGATTCGCGGCGCTTGTGGTGACCATCGACACGCCGGTGGCCGGGATGCGCGAGCGCGATTCGCGCAACGGGATGAAAGAGCTGATGAGCGGCGGCATCTTCAGCAAGATTCCCTTCCTGCCGCAAATTCTGTCGCGTCCCGGCTGGCTGGTTCGGTTTCTGCTGGACGGCGGCGTGCCCGATCTGCCCAATGTTGTTCTTCCGGGGCAAGGTCCTATGCCGATGACTGACGTGGGCGCCGCGCTGGCGAGTTCCACGGTCACGTGGCAGGATCTGAGCTGGATTCGCGAGGCATGGTCTGGGCCGATCGTGATCAAAGGAGTTTTGACCGGAGAGGATGCCCGGCGCGCAATTGGCGAGGGAGCAGCGGCGATCGTCGTATCGAACCACGGCGGGCGCCAGCTGGATTGCGTTCCGGCCACATTGCAAGTTCTGCCGGAAATTGTTGCCGCTGTAAAAGGTGAGATCGAAGTGCTGATGGATGGCGGGGTGCGGCGCGGGAGCGACGTGATCAAAGCGATTTGCCTGGGAGCGCGCGCTGTGCTCGTGGGCCGAGCCTATGCCTACGGACTCGCAGCCGGAGGGCCGGCCGGAGTGGCCCGAGCCATCGAGATTCTGCGCAGCGAGATGGAGCGAACGCTGAAATTGCTGGGGTGCGCTTCGATCAGTTCGCTGGATCGTTCCTATGTGAATGTGAGTGGCAAGAATACTGGCACCACCGCCTGAGCTCGCCAAGAGCGGGCCTGCGGCCAGCGGACAGCCGAGGGCGGCTGTCCCCACATTCCAGTCCTCTTAATTCTGTCAATCCTCTATCCCAGGAATTTTGCTGGTTCCTGCAGGGCTTCGGCCACGTCGCTGAGAAACTGTGCGGCGCGGGCGCCATCGGCGACACGATGGTCGCACGAGACGGTTAGAGTCATCCTCGGGCGGACCGCCGGTTTGCCTTCTATTGCGACCACACGATCCGCGATTCCGCCCACTGCGAGAATCGCGGCTTGGGGAGGCGTGATGATCGCGCTGAACTGATCGACCTTATACATTCCCAGATTGCTGATCGTGAACGTGGCATCGGCGATGTCGGCGGGGCGCAGCTTGCCGGCGCGGGCGCGCTCGGCGAGTTCATGACGCTGCATCGCAATTTCGGTGAGGCTTGCCGCGTGCGCGTTGTGAATCACGGCCGCGACCACGCCGTCTTTCACGGCAATCGCGACTCCCATGTGCACGTGACTGTGCAGGCGAATGCCCTCAGCGCTCCAGCTTGCGTTGAGCCTGGGATGTTTCAGAAGCACGCGCGAGACGAGCGCAACCAGCAGGTCGGTGTGGCTGATGCGGACTTGGGAGCTATCTTTATTATTGCCAAGCAGGCGGTCGCGATAGGCGTTCAGCTGCGTGGCGTCAATATCGCGAGTCACGAAAAAGTGCGGGACGGTGGTCCAGCTGTGCGTGGTGCGCTCGGCCATGATGCTACCGAAAGAAGTGGGCTTCTCGATCTGGTCTGATATTGCTTCGGGCGCATTCGCGGGAGATGCGGTGGCCGCCGCCTGAATATCGGAGGCGAGGATTTCTCCGCCTGGCCCTGAGCCGCGCACGGTCGCGAGGTCAACGTTCAATTCTTTGGCGAGGCGGCGAGCCTTGGGAGAAATTTTCACGGAAGACGGAGGCGCGGGCACGACCGGTGCGTGAGACGACACGGTCTTGGCGTGCGATGTGGCTCGGGCCGACGGCGCAGCGCTTTCGGCGGTTGCAGGAGGCGCTTCTCCGGGCGCGACGATCCAGGCAATCGTTTGCCCGACCGGAATGTCGGAGCCTTCGGAAGCTTTGATTCCGGCGAGGATTCCGTCGGCGGGGGCTTCGACCTCGACAACGGCTTTGTCGGTTTCGATTTCGAGAAGTGGCTCGCCCTTCGAGACACGGTCTCCTTCTTTTTTTCGCCAGGCGAGGAGCTTGCCGGTTTCCTGCGCCATCTCGAGAGCGGGCATTACAACGCTGAAGGCCATAGTTGTGGATCGATCGTCCGGGGGGTAGTACGGATCGTCCTCCGGCGGTGTCTCGCAGCCTTTCTTTCGCCCCTTCGGGGCTTGCTCATTCCTCACAGCTTACCCACCGCTTGCGCGGTGGGCTGCATTCTTACGCCGCTTCGCGGCTACGGAGGTGTTGCGCTCGCTCAGTCCGAAACTTCTGCGCGTTCGCTCAGTCTGAAACTCCTGCGCAAACGCTCAGTCTGAAACTCCTACGCGCTCGCTTTTGGCGCTGGCTTCGATCATCTCCAGGACCTTTTTGCTGGCGGGAGCTTCGCTTTCCCGCGTCGTTGGGAGGGGACCGTTCACGGTGAAATAGTGCGCGCCCGCGACTAGCAATTCTTCAGCGGGGAAACGGGTGATGACTTCATGGCCCGTCGGCGTGACGACGATTTCTTCCTCTATGCGCGCGGCGCTCCAGCCATCGGTCGAAGGCCAGAACGTTTCCAGCGCGAAGACCATGCCCGGTTTGATTTCGACGGGATGCTCGAAAGAGACCAGGCGGCTGATGACCGGCTTCTCCCAGATCGCGAGGCCGATGCCGTGTCCGTATTGCAAGGCGAAAGCGGCTTCTTCGTTGGGGAAACCGAAATCCTGCGCCTTGGGCCACACCGAGGCGATTTCGGCGGTGGTGCGGCCGGGGCGAACGAGTTCGATCGCGGCGTCGAGATATTCGCGGCAGCGCTTGTAGGCATCGACCATGGCGTGCGACGCGTAGCCGACCGTGAAGCAGCGGTAGTAGCAGGTGCGATATCCCATGTAGGAATGAAGAATGTCGTAGTACACGGGATCGCCGGGCCGCAGCACGCGATCGGAGAAGACGTGCGGATGCGGATTGCAGCGCTCGCCCGAGATGGCATTCACGGCTTCGACATATTCGGATCCAAGGTCGTAGAGAACTTTGCTGACGAGTCCCACGGCTTCGTTTTCGCGCAGGCCCGGCTTCATGGCGCGATAGAGTTCGTCATAAGCGGCGTCGACCATCATCGCGGAAGTGTTGAGCAGCGCGATTTCGTCTTGGGTCTTGATGACGCGGGCCTCGGACATCAACTGCTGGCCGTCAACGACTTCGATTCCTTCGCGCTGGAGCGCAAACAAGACCGGCAGTTCGATGATGTCGATGCCGACCGGCTCTTTGTGCAGGCCGCGCTTTTCGAGTTCGATGCGAATCTTTTTGGCGACATCTTCGGCGCGGCCCATCTCCGGCGTCATCGCGCCACGGAGCATGGAGATGCCCGGGCGCGATCGCTCACCGAGCCACGGACAGTTGAGCTGATGATGTTTGGCGGCGGAGCCGAAGTCCCACAGGATGGGCTCATCATTTTGCGGCAGCAGCGTAAAGCGGTTGGCCTTGTCCTGCGCCCAGGTGCCGATGTGCGTGGCCGTGAGGTAGCGGACGTTGTTCATGTCGAAGCAGAGCAACGAGCCCATTGAGGATTTGGCGAGAAGATCTTTGGCCTTTTGCAGGCGTTCGCGGCGGAGGCGGTCGAAGTCGATTCGTTGCTCCCAATCGACCGCCATGGTTCCATGAGTTCTTAATGCCATAAATCTGCTCCTAGCTGCTAGCTTCGGCCGAGGGCGCGACGCCCTCGGGACAGCCGCCGGGACGGCGGCGCTACATTTACCGCGCTACGATTTGCCGCACATCTTTCTCGCGGCTTCACATATTGTTTCTTCGGTTGGCACCGTCACGTCTTCCAGCGGCGGAGAGAACGGGATTGGAACGTGCATTGCTCCCATCCGCTTCACCGGCGCATCGAGGTCATAGAACGCGCCTTCGGCGATCACTGCTGCTAACTCGGCAGCGACTCCATACCGGCCATACCCTTCATCCATGACAATGACGCGAGAAGTTTTCTTCGCCGAGTCAATGATAGTCTTCTCGTCGAGCGGCCAGGTAGTGCGCGGGTCAACGACCTCTGCGCTGATGCCTTCTTTTTCGAGCAGAATCGCGGCTCCCAGAGCAACCTGCACCATGCTGCTGGTCGCGACCAGAGTGATGTCTTCGCCTTCGCGCTTCACGTCGGCCACACCCAGTGGAATCGTGTAGTCTTCCGCCGGAACCGGGCCTTTCAGCTTGTACATCATCTTGTCTTCAAAAAAGATTACCGGGTTCTCGTCGCGGATTGCGGTCTTGAGCAAACCCTTCGCGTCGTAGGGTGTTGAAGGCAGCACGACTTTCAATCCGGGCACGTGGCTGAACCAGGCATGCAGCGACTGAGAATGCTGAGCCGCGGAGCGACGGGTCGCGCCCAGCGTGGTGCGCATGACCATGGGAACGCTCCAGTGTCCGCCAGACATGTAATGCGCTTTCGCGGCCTGGTTGACCATTTGATCCATGGTCAACGTGAGGAAGTCGCCGAACATGATGTCGACGACCGGGCGCAGGCCAGTCATCGCCGCGCCGACTCCGATTCCGGTGAAGCCGGCTTCCGAGATGGGAGTATCGAGCACGCGTTCGGCGCCAAATTCTTCGACGAGTCCGGAAAGAACTTTGAAGGGCGTTCCGGCTTCGGCCACGTCTTCGCCGAAGATGCAGACGCTCGAGTCGCGGCGCATTTCTTCCGCGAGCGCCTCGCGGACTGCCTGCGCAAAAGTGAGTTCGCGTTCAGGCATAGATATCCTCGCTGACTTCTTCCGGAGCGGGATAAGGCGCCTCCACCGCAAACTTCACAGCTGATGCCATCTCTTTGCGAGCTTCGGCCGTGATCCGATCCAGAGCGACTTCATCGGCGAGTTCGCGAGTCAGCAACCATTTCGCGTGCAGCCTGATGGGATCGCGTTCGGTCTTCCAATACTGCTCTTCCTGCTTGGAACGGTAATACTCACGATTGATGTCGCCCACGTGATGGCCGCTATAGCGATAAGTATCCGCCTGCAGAAATGCCGGGCCTTCGCCGGCTCTCGCCCGCTGAACCAAGCGGACCGCGATTTCATTCACCGCGCGTACATCTTGCCCATCGACGGTCGTTGCCTGAATGCCGAAAGCGGTGGCGCGGCCGAGAATGGTTCCTGCCGTCGTCTCAGAAAAATGGGTGTACTCGTTGTAGAGATTGTTTTCGCAGACGTAGATGACGGGAAGCTTCCACAGCTGCGCCAGATTCATTACTTCGTAGAGCGATCCCTGGCCCAGGGCGCCTTCGCCGAAAAAACAGACGGCGACTCTGCCGTTTTTCAGCCGCTTTGAGGCGAATGCCGCGCCGGTGGCGATTCCGACGCTGCCGCCGACGATTGCGTTTGCGCCCAGGTTGCCAGTCGCGGGATCGGCGATGTGCATGGAGCCGCCTTTGCCGCGGCAATATCCCGCTTCTTTGCCGAGCAGCTCGGCGAACATGCGGTCTGGAGCCGCGCCCTTGGCCAGACAATGTCCGTGGCCGCGATGCGTGCTGGTGATGTAGTCGTCAAGATTCAAGGCTTCGCAAATGCCGACCGCAACCGCTTCTTCGCCGCTGTACAGGTGCGCCAAGCCCGGCATGAGCGCGCGTGTGTAGAGTTCATTCACCTGCTCTTCGAACAGGCGGATGCGCACCATCTGGCGATAGGCGCGCACCCATTTTTCTTTCTCGTTGGCGATCATGCTTTCTCGATCCGCTTCCGGGCTGGAAGTGGTAGTCGTCACTGCTTTGCTCCTCCGGCGGTTACAGGCGTAGTCACGCCTGACATCTTTGCCAGCACGTCGAATACGCAGGCGAAATCATATTTGGTCCAGCCCATGCCGCGAGCCGCGGTCAGGAACTCGTTGCTTACGGCCGTGGTGGGCAGAGGCACGTCGAGTTGGCGGCCGAGATCCATCGCCAGCACCATGTCCTTCTGCATCATGTTGACATCGAACCAGGCTTCTTCCGGTTGCTGCAGGACGAAGGGGCCGCGATATTGGATCATGGGTGAAGCGATGGCGCTGTGGGTAAGAACATCGACAGCGACCTCGCGGGCGATGCCGCTTTTCTCGGCGAGCAATACTCCTTCGGAAAAGGCGAGCATCTGGACGGCGAGGCTCAGGTTGGTCGCGATCTTCATGGAGAGTGCCAGTCCATTATCGCCGACGTGCGTAACCTTGGGGCCGATGTCGAGCAGCAGCGGCTTGATCTTGTCGAATGTTTCTTTTCGTCCTCCGACCATGACTGACAGCTTGCCTTCCTGAAGCGTGATGACGCTGCCGGAAACAGGAGAGTCCACCATGTCGGCGCCGAGAGCGCGCACTTTCGCAGCCAGGGCGCGACTCACGCCAGGACTCACCGTGCTCATATCGATGAAGGTCTTGCCGGCAGTGAGACCGGCGAGCAGGCCGTCGGGTCCTTCGGCGATGGATTGGATTGCGGCTGCATTCGTAACCATCGCGAAGGTGTAATCGGAGGCGCTGGCGACGGCGCGCGGCGAGTCGGCCCATTGCATTCCTTTTTCGACGAGCCACTGGGCCTTGGCGCGCGTGCGGTTGTAACCGGTCACGGAGTGACCCTTACTCAACAGCCGGTTGACCATCTGGCTGCCCATGACTCCAAGTCCGATGAATCCTACTTTCGCCATCCGCGACTGCCTCCAAAATTGCTTTACTTCGAAATCTACGTAAGAAACAGTTAACTGGACTTCACTCCGGGGATTCGTTTTGCCGGCTGAGCCTGGCTGTCCTCCTTCACTTGCGTCAGATGGGCGCGCATCGCGTCGCGCGCTTTCTCTGCATCATGATGCTCCACGGCTTCCAGAATTTTCTTGTGATGAATCTGGCCGCGCTCGGGGCCGCCGGGAACGCGAAAGATGCGAAGGCGCTGCTCGCGCAGAAGCCCGACAATGGAATCGAGCAGTGAAAGAATAAGGGGATTGTCTGCACCTTCCGCGAGGGCCAGATGAAAATCGAGATCGGCCTCGATATAGGCCTGCGGATCCTGGCCGGCGCGATCCATGACCGCGACCGCCTCGCGCATCGTGGTTAATTCTGCGTCCTGAATGCGGAGGGCGGCGAGAGCAGCGATCTCCGGCTCGAGGATCGCGCGAACTTCCGCCAAGTGCGTGGAGCCCTCCGGTTGACCTATCTTGACCATGAGGTCGAGGGATTGGCGGACGGCCTGCGTGGTTCCGTCCGTGATGAAGGTTCCGCGTCCGGAGTAAGCTTCGACCAGACCTTTTTCGCGAAGGGCCTTAACGGCTTCGCGCACCGCAGTGCGGCTGACTCCGAAGCGCTGGGCGAGTTCGCGTTCGGCGGGAAGTTGATCGCCCGGCTTCAGACTGCCTTTGACAATAGAATCCTCGATCTGCTGAACGATCTGTTCGTAAAGACGAGAGGTCCGAACGAGTTTGTACACTGCGCAGCCCCCTGCCAGGTCCGACGCGAGGCGGGAGGAACAGGCGCGGACGATGGTCCGACTACTATACCGCAGATCCACAGGGGAGGGCCGGGTTAGTTGGGGAGAAGGCATGGGTTGGTACACTGGTATAGTGGTATGACCACAATCGCAATGTAACACAGATGAGCCTTGACCTGCAAATCGTACGGCCTGGGCGACAGAATTTGGGTAGGGATCCTTCGGCTGCGCAACGCTTCGCCTTCGGCGGAGCGTTACTCCGCTCAAGATGACAAAGCGCTAGTTTTGGGTTGGAGAGTAGACTCCGACGCGGCGCCGGAATCAGAATAACACCACTTGCCGAAACTGAATTTGCTTGACACTGTTTCGGCGGAGGTGGTATGGCTGTCGGACCAGAAAGAACGGAGGGGTTCTATGCAAACCCGTACGCCGTCCCATGTCGGACGGAGGACTGTAGCTATCCGGTCGTTGCTTGCGCTTGTTACTTTACTGTGGTTTTCCACCGCCGCTGTGGGCCAGTCGACGAATGGGCGCATTCTCGGCACGCTTACGGATCAGAGCGGGGCCGCAGTATCGGGAGCCTCCGTGGTTGTTACGGACGTGCAGCGAGGCACCTCGCGCACGGTGACGACCGACGAATCCGGCAACTACGCCGTGCCGAATCTGCAGCCCGGCAATTACAAGATCCATGCCGAAGCGAAGGGTTTCAAGAGCGTGGAGCGAGTCAACGTTCTGCTCGAAGTCGCCAGTGACGTGCGCGCGGACTTCTCGTTGCAGCCGGGACAGGTTTCGGAGACGGTGACCATCAGTGAAGACGTTCCCCTGGTCAACACGACATCGGCTAGCCTAGGGGGCACGCTGAGCAACAAGGAGATCAACGATCTACCGTTGAACGGCCGGAACTACGAAAACCTGCTACAGCTGCGTCCGGGCGTGATGCGTTATCCGGGCGGCGGATTCTCGACCACCAGTTCCGACGGCCTGCGCGCCGAGGACAACGCGTATTTCGTGGATGGTTTGTTCAATAGCGAGCCTTACTCCGGCCAGGCCATTATTAACGGAGCGGGGATCGCCGGAGACTCGGCCACAATTCTTCCCATCGACGCGATTCAGGAATTCAACATCCAGCAGAATTCGCCGGCAGAATATGGGTGGAAGCCGGGTGCGGTGGTGAACGTCGGATTGAAATCGGGGACCAACGATATCCACGGGACGGCGTTTATCTTCGGGCGAGATGGCGCGATGGATGCGCGCAACTTTTTCAATGCCGACCCGAATCCGAAATTGACGCGCACCCTGGAGCAGTTTGGCGGGAGTTTTGGGGGGGCGTTTATCAAGGACAAGGCGTTCTTCTTTGGCGCTTATGAAGGCCAGCGCTACAACGTGGGGAATTCGTTCGGGGGAGTGACGAGCCCTTCGATGGTGCACATGACGCCGAACGGAACGTGCTCATTTGGTTTCGCGGGTGACTGCGCGGACAGCATCCCGGATGCGGTCGCCGATCTGCTGGAGCCGGCAGCGGCATCTGCTGGGGCCATCGTGAGTCCCGCCAGCCTGCTGGTTGCCGGATGCGCGCTTTCGGGCGGTTCGGTTACGTGCAATGGCACAGGATTTCCTACGAACAACGCGCAGAGCATCAACATCACGAACGGGTTTAACAACAACGTTCATGTCGACAACTTCGTCGGCAAAGTGGATTACCGGCTCAACGAGCGGCACAGCATCAGCGGGATGTATTTTTTCGGCAACAACTCGGGAACGGTAGAGGATTTTCCTGAGCTACAGCAGAAATGGCTCTCCGACATTCACACTCGCGCGCAGGTGGTGGGCGGGAACTGGATTTGGACTCCGGGCGCGAAATGGGTGAATGAAGCGCGCGTGGGTTACAACCGTCTGTACCAGCCCACGTTGCCGGGCGATCTGAACACGCCGGCGTCAGCTTACGGCTTGGACACTGGCGTGAGCGGGCCCTACACGGGCGGGCTGCCGCGCATCGGTTTCGGCGGATATTTCTTCCCTGGGCTGGGCGGTTTCAAATGGCCGAAATTCCAGGGGCCGGATTCGATCACGCAATTCGTGGATCACGTGTCCTACACGTCGGGCAAGCACGCGATCACGGTGGGTGGCGAACTGCACTACAACAAGGTGACGAACGCGGCGTACGGCAATGCCCGTGGCAGCATCAGCTTCCTGGGTGGCGTTGTGAGCGGGACCCCGGCTCCCAACGGGTCGAGCCCGCTGGAAGACTTCTTTGGCGGAGCGCCGCTGAAGTCGACGGTGGAGGTAGGAAACCCGACGCTGCACCTGCACAACTGGGCCTACGGGTTGTTTTTCCAGGATGATTACCGGGCCACCAAGACTTTCACCCTGAACTTTGGTGTGCGCTACGAAAACAGCTCGGTCCCGCAGGAAGCCAACAATCTGCTCGGCAACTTTGATCCGAATGTCGGCCTGGTGCAGGTGGGACATCAGATCAGCAGCCTGTACAAACCGGATCACGCCAACTTCGGTCCACGTGCCGGGTTTGCGTGGGACGTGTGGGGCAATGGCCGCACGGTTCTGCGCGCCGGCGGCGGCTTGACCTACGAAACGGTGAACTGGCAGTCGTTCGTCGCCTTCAACAACGCTTTTGGTCCGGGCAGCGTGCCCACGGGAGCGCCCATCGACGCCGGCGGCGATACGTCCGGTGGAACGATCACTACCGGAAACGTCACGGTCAAGAACATTGCAAACTATCCTGCGACTTGGGACGCCGCGAACGGCCCGCTTTACGGCGGAAGCACGGTGAACTGTTTCAAGAGTCCCTGCCCTGTCATGACGGTCGATCGCGGTCTTACGACTCCGTACGTATGGAACTGGACGTTGAACCTGCAGCACGCCTTTACGCCGAATCTGTCGATCGAGGCCGCGTATGTGGGGAATCGTGGTTCGAATCTGACGGGCATTCGCGATATTAACCAGCCTCCAGTGGGAGCCGGTTGGGGGACTGGCCCCGGAGGCGAACTGACGCTGTGCCTGGCCAGTGCTCCGGCCTACAGCAACTGCTTCGTGGATGCCAACAATGGCGAACAGACGCTTGCGCCGTATTACGGAAAGTTTCCGTATCTCGCCAACATCTTTCAGATGGGTAACGTCTACAAGTCCAATTACAACGGCCTGCAAGTTACGTTGAACGCGCGCAATTACCACGGCCTGAGCATGGTGGCGGGTTACACCTACTCGCACGCTCTCGACGATGTGGGCGCGAACTGGGACTTCGGTTATGGCTCCGGCCTGCCGCAGAACGCTCACAACGTGACGGCGGAGTACGCGAACAGCGATTTCGATATCCGTCACCGGCTGACGCTCTCGCTCACCTACGCCATTCCCGGCCGCAAGGGGTACGGGCAGATGCTCGATGGCTGGGAAATCAACTCAATTACAACTCTGGAAAGCCCGCAGTACTGGGGACCGATGGACGAGGGACCGGCCGACGCGGCTGGACTTGGAGCGTTGCCCGTCAGCCCTCCGGCGAATACTCCGATTCGCTGGAGCTTCTATCGCGCCGGAACGGCACAGCGCGGCAATCCCTCAGACTTCAAGTCAACCCGCGGGGGGAACGGAATTGCCTATTACAAGCCCAGCGCCCTGCCTGCCGGATGTTTGGCTTCGGCAGCGGCGGTGGACGGTAGCGCCGTCGGACCGGAGCAGGCCGCTTTGAACCTGTTTGGCTGCTATGCGGCGGGTAATTCCGTGATGATGGAGCCCCCGCTCGGGCAGCTTGGAAACATGAGCCGGAATATGTTCCAGGATTCCGGCTTCAAGAACTTCGATTTCTCTCTGGCCAAGAATTTCCACTTTGGAGAAGTCATGCGGCTGCAGTTCCGGGCCGAGTTCTTCAACATTCTCAACCACCCGAACTTCGCCAACCCGTACGGCGGGCAGAATGGGTATGGCCTGAATGATCCGTCGGCGCCAAACTTCGGCTGCGGTTGCGCTACGCCGGACATCGCGGCAGCGAACCCGGCCGTGGGATCGGGAGGGCCACGCTCGATTCAGCTTGGCGCGAAGTTCGTTTTCTAGTTTTTGCAGTTTTTCGAATCCAATTTTTAAATTTGGGGCCGGACTTATTTCCGTCCGGCCTTTTTCATCGACTGAAATTCGCCTTCGGGCGAGCCTAACTTAAAGGGATCAAAATTCATGACGAATCCAATGCAATCTATTTTCTTGGCGCTGATTCTTGCGGCGACCGCTATGCCATTGCTGGCGCAAGCGCAGGAGCGGCGCGAGCGCACGATCGAGGAAATCAAGAAGGAGGCCATTCATCGAGCGGAGGTGGGGCAGTATCCGCTGATCGGGCTCGACCCCGCGGACGTTAAAGAAGCGTTTGAGAGCATTCACACAGCGGACAAAGATGAATGGGCGGCTGGGTTCATGCACGTTGCCGACCGCTATTTCAACGAGGCGAAGTCACTAGAGAAGACCGATCCCGCGAAAGCGAATGCCGACTACATCCGCGCCTGGCGGCTGTATTCGTTCGGGCGCTGGCCGATTCCATCCTCTCCGGGCAAGCAGCGTTCGTATGAGAAGGCGCTCGAGGCGTTTCTGGATCACGCCAAGTTCTACGACCCGCCGCTGGAAGTCGTACACATTCCATTTGAGGGTAAGGAGATCATCGGATACCTGCGGCTGCCGAAGAATGCCGAAGGTCCGGTGCCGCTCGTGATCGCGGTCAACGGGCTTGATAGCCGCAAGGAAGATTTGACGGAAAGCTTTGGAGCAATCCTACCGTTTGGGATTGGATTTCTCGCGGTGGATGGTCCGGGCACGGGACAGGCTCCGATCAAAGTCAGCGAGACGTCGGAACGCATGCTGTCGAAGGTCATCGATTATGCGCAGTCGCGTCCGGAAATCGACAAGAACCGCATCGCGCTGCACGGCGTGAGTTGGGGTGCGTACTGGGCCACGAAAATGGCGATCGTGGAGCGCGGCCGCCTGCGCGGATGCAGCGCGCAATCGCCTCCGGTGGATGGCTTCTTCCAGAAAGATTTCCTGATGAACCATCTGCTCGGCAACCGCGAATATCTCTTCGATCAGGTGCCGGCGCTGATGAATATTCTCGAAGGGGTGCACTCGCTGGATGAGATGGCTGAGTATCTGCCGAAAATGTCGCTGGTGCATCAAGGCCTGTTGGGCAAGCCGATGGCGCCGATGTTGGTGATCGCCGGAGTGCTCGACACGCAGGTTCCGATCGCCGATGAATATCTGCTGCTCAGCAAAGGCGACGTACCCAAGGACGCGTGGGTGAATCCACAAGGCGGACACTTGGGACGGCAAGTCGGAGTGTGGCCCGATCCGCTGATCTTCAAGCAGGTCATCATCCCGTGGCTGGTTAAAAAACTGGAAGCCCCGGCCAACTAGCAACGCCTGTGCAGGGACGGACGCAGCCTGCCCTGAGCGGAGCCGGAGTGCTGGATGTTCTTCCTGTTGTCCAACCTCCGAGTCGTTATTTAAAAAAGCTTGGGGCCACGGTTGTAATCTGAGGCCCCAAAATACGCCGCACCTTCCGGCGTCGGTCTTAGTTCCGAATTCTGATTCGAACTAGCGGCCGTCGTCTTCTCCCTCGTTGCCGATGGAGTGCTTCAGCCATGGAGTGGAACGAATGTCGGAACCGCTGGCCATGGTGCATCCAGAGCCGCCGGGCCCGGCAGCGCATCCCCAATAATTTTCGGTAGCGTCGATGCTGCCGGTGCAGATCTTCGCGGCATCGAAGGCACAAACGTCGGCTATCCCTACCTTGCCGCCCCTGAGGTCATTGAGATGGATGTCAACTTCGGTCGGGGAGTTAATGGCGATGTCCACATCTTCGTCGCGGATTACGTTCTCGGCAATAATGGTTCCGTAAACGGGCGAGCCGCCATCGCCGCTGTTGATGTTGATTCCTACCGGGCCGGGAGTAGCCGTGTCGGCTTGGTCCGCGAGATTACCGGCAATGAAGTTGCCGATGATCTTGTTCCCGGACATGTTGTCTGCAGGAAGGCCAAAGGCAGGGCCGACATGGGTGTGGAGAGCGACGCCTCCCAATCCATTGTTGGTCAGCGTGTTCCGGACGATTACATTGTCTGAGACCCGGCCTTGGCCGGCGCCATCGGAAAACATCCCCACGCCCGAGCCTCCAACCGCAACGCCGTTGTCGGTGGAGATGTTCTCGGCCACGGTATTGTGGTCCACCCCGTTATGGGGAGGAAGGGTTGAGGTCTGGCCTGCGGGCGGATGGGAGGCGAGGACGATGCCGCACTCTTTGGGATTGTCCTTGATGACGTTCTGGATGACCACATTGTTGCGGCTCTCGCCGGTTTCATCGCTGATCAGGATGCCGTCGGCATTGCCCGTCATGATATTGCCGGACACGAGCGCGTTCACCGTTCCGACCAGGTGAAGGGCGCCGCCACAGTCATCGGTTTCGTACGTTCCGCTGCCGGGTTGATTCGGGCAACCGGTGAGGGCTCCCGTGAACATCGCACCGGGGACGGTGTCGTTGTTCACAATTTTATTGTCGCGGATTACGACATCGTAGGCGCTGACGACCAGAACTCCCTCATATAAGGCGTTCTGCACCCTGAAGCCGGCAATGGTCACATTGCGAAGGCCGGCGTTGTCGTAGCCGTCGACGAAGATGCCGTGAGCGAGGCTGGTGGCGTCGATGACCGACCCTTTGCTACCTGAGCCGATCAGTGAAAGCGGCTTGCCGACGACAACTTCCTCTTTGTAGACGCCGGGCGCAACGTCGATGACGTTGTTGGCTGATGCGGCGTTCACCGCGGCTTGAATCGTTGAGTAGCAGACGGTGGAAGCCCCGGGCGTCACGCAAAGGGTCTTGGCTGTGGCAGTCTCAGAGAATGCCACGAGCAGGACGGTGCACAGCAGATGCCCAGGCGCGAGCAAAATTGAACTGGGTGCATGAAGTGTTCTCCTTGTCTCGGTGATATGCGGCCAACACTTTGAGCGTACAAAGCCAGGACAAAGGATTGAGATTGCGGACGAGGAGACGAAACCGCTGGGCCCAAAACTTGCGGCAAGATTATCCTCACGAATTCTGGCACTGTCAATCTGCAAATTGTTGCACTCGGGGTTTGGGGCGAAAAGCAGGGCTGACAGGCAATTTTCTCGGAGGGACATTTATGATGATCTATGGGAGCTGACTTATGACTGGAAAGACTGCCCTTGTTACCGGAGCCAACGGCGGACTGGGAACGCACGTTACGAAAGCTTTGCTCGACGCCGGTTTCGCGGTAGTTGGCCTCGCACCGAAAATTCAGCAATCCGACTTTGACCACCCGAACTTCACTGCGCTTCCCGCCTCGCTCGATAGTCTCGACGCGGCGAAAAAGGCAGTGGAAACAGTCATCGCGCGCTGCAGCAAGATCGACGTGCTGGCGCACCTGGTTGGCGGATTTGCGGGAGGGCAAACTGTTGCCGAGACCGACGACGCCACCTTCCAGCGCATGTTCGACATGAACGTCAACAGCGCGTTTTACATCTTGCGGGCGGTTCTGCCGCAGATGCGCAGGGCCGGTGGCGGACGCATCGTCGCGATCGGCAGCCGCGCTGCCGAAGATCCCAGCCCGAAGGTCGGAGCCTACAGCGCGTCGAAAGCCGCGCTGGTGTCACTGATGCAAACAGTCGCGCGCGAAAATAAAGATGCCGGCATCACCGCCAACGTGATTCTGCCCGGCACCATCGACACTCCCGACTAACCGCAGAGACATGCCCGGTGCCGAACTGTCGCAGTGGGTGCAGCCCGCTTCTATCGCCAGCATGATCGTGTGGCTTGCCGGAGATGCCGGAAAAGAGGTAACCGGCGCGGTGATCCGGGTGTACGGGCGAGGACTTTGAGGCAGCGCTCCGAAGAGTAGCGACATCCAAATATGTGTGGTCGCTCACGAAGCGGACCCGTGGGCGTCTGCAGCGGCTCGCCGCACGCCCGTTACATTGGTCCTTCGCTGCGCGCAGGATGACAAATCTGAGGGGGACGTAACCCTTTCGTAACCCTCTTGGGTGCACAATTTTTGTTGCACTTTAACATTCATGAAATATCTTCCGAGTAACATATTTTCAGGAGGCCGCTCATGGGTTCAGCCCGGGTCGCGAAGTCCTTACCGTTGCAGGTGGCTGCCGTCTGCTACCGGCGGAAAGGCGCGACGGTCGAGTTCCTGCTGGTGAATACCAACGGCGGCAACAAGTGGACGTTCCCCAAGGGATCGACGGACGCGCGGCTGTCGCACAGTCAGGCAGCGGAGCGTGAGGCGGCGGAAGAAGCCGGTGCCATCGGGACGATTGAGCCGCGGCACTTCCATCTCTATATCCATTCAAAGGGCGTGTTCTGGCAGCCCGGCGGCGTGCAGGAATTTGTGGTCAAGGCCTTCCTGATGGAGATTCACCAGATGCGCCGTCCCGACGAAGGGAATCGCCGTCCGACGTGGGTGAGCCCGGAAGAGGCCAAGCGCCACCTGGCCAAGCGCCGCGAAGTGAAATATTTCCGCGAACTCGAAGCGGTCATCGACCGCGCCCTAGAACGCATTCAGTTCCACAACGAACTCTGGGGAGCGTATCCCAGCGCCCGCAATGCTCGCCCCGTAGCATCGTCCAAAGATCCCATCGCCGAAGTCGTCTGGCCATAAGCCGCGGCTTCAGAGGCGTGCGTCTACCCTCAACGCCCGGGGTTTTGAGCGTAACTGATTTTTCACCAACTGACTTCGTTAAGCGCCTCGTCCGTATACATTCAGATTCCAATCATCTTCCCCAAAAGAGAGCGACCAAGTGTTCACGCCAAATTGCGAGGGAGATGAGGACAGCGCCTTTTGCGACCATGCCAATACTGATTGGAACTGTAAGCCAAAGGGGCCGCGCTTTTTATTGCGCCGACTCGGTGCGACGAAGCAACCAAGCAATCCTCCCCGTAATCAACAAGACGGGACACATAAAAACGAACAATGGCAGAGCAGCTTCAGACCAACTCACGTCAGGCGCATCGCTTTACGATCCCCATAGCACACCTGCCAGGCATTACCATGTCCTCATGCCCCCGAGTCTGAAAGCCGCTGAACTCCCGAAAATCAAAGTCTCCCCCCGTGGCGCCACTCGGCTCAAGTCCGGACACGTCTGGGTCTACCGCTCTGACATTCTCTCGGCTGACAGCGTCGCACCGGGCTCGCTTGTCACAGTCACCGATCAGCGCAGCAAGCCGCTCGGCACGGCTCTCTATTCCAGCTCTTCGCAGATCGCGATCCGCCTCGTCTCGCACGATCCAGTCCCGGATCTCGCTGCATTGCTCCGAACTCGCATCGCCGAGGCCGTCGCCTACCGCGAGAAAATCGTCCGCGACACCCACGCCTACCGCGTCATTTTCAGCGAAGCCGACTTCCTTCCCGGCCTCATCGTCGACCGCTATAACGACATTCTGTCCCTGCAGATTCTCACCCAGGCGATGGACGCCAACCTTGTCCGCGAAACGGTCATCTCTCAATTGACCCAACAATTGAATCCCGCATCCGTGATCGAGCGCGTCGATCCGCGCGTGCGGGAACTCGAAACCCTTCCAGCCCGCACCTCCGGCCTCCTGCGCGGAGAGAAGACCGCAACCACCTTCACCATGAATGGCGTGCAGTTCCATTACGACGCGCTCGAAGGCCAGAAGACCGGAGCCTTCCTCGACCAGCGCGAGAATTACGCGGCCGCCGCGCAGTACGCCAAGGGCGACGCGCTCGAACGTCTTCTGCTACCAGGGAGGCTTCGCGCTCCACCTCGCCCGCGTCTGCGAGCAGGTCACCGGCGTCGACAGTTCACGTCCCGCGCTCGAAGTCGCCGACCAGAATGCCGCGCTCAATCGGTCGCTGACGGAACGGGGGTTAAAGAAGAACGAAATCGAATGGATCGAAGCCAACGCCTTCGATCTGCTGAAGGACTATGCCGCCTCCAACCGCCGCTACGACACGGTCGTGCTCGACCCGCCGGCATTCGCCAAATCGAAACGCGACCTGGACGCCGCCCTCCGCGGCTATAAAGAACTCAACCTGCGCGCGCTGAAAATGCTGCGCCCCGGCGGGGTCCTGGTCACTTGCTCGTGCTCGTATCACGTGAACCAGGCCAGCTTCCTCGAAATGCTGTCGGGCGCAGCCCTCGACGCCCGCCGCAATCTGCGCCTGATCGAGGTTCGCGGCCAGTCCAAAGACCATCCCGTGCTGCTGAATGTGCCCGAAACCTCCTATCTGAAGTGCGTCATAGCCTCTGCAAGTTAATGAAAATAGTAATTTATTTATTAGTTGACAATACTACGCTAAGCTTTTATGCTTCTTTTACGCTAACTACGCGTCTAATTGAAGTGACCGCAGCCCAAGCAGAACGCCGGGGCCGGTTTCGAATTTCAAAAACTTTCAAACCGTTCGAACCAACACACAATTTCCGAAGGAGGATTTAGCCATGACCGTATTAACCCGTTGGGAGCCGTTCCGTGAGTTTGCCACGCTGCAGGACCGCATCAACCGCGTATTCCGCGATTCCTACACCGCAGACCGGGATGAGTCCCTCACCACCTCGAGCTTTGCCCCCGCCGTTGACGTCTACGAAGACGAGCACAAAGTCACGTTGAAGATCGAAGTGCCCGGAATCGACGAGAAAGATATCGACGTCCGCGTGGAGAACAACACTCTCACCGTGCACGGCGAGCGCAAGATCGAAAAGGAAGAGAAAGAAGAGAACTATCGCCGTGTGGAGCGCCAGTACGGCAGCTTCACCCGCACCTTCACCCTGCCCACGACCGTGGAGACCGAGAATGTTTCGGCGAACTACGACAAGGGCGTCCTGAAGATCAGCTTGCCCAAAAAGGCCGAAGCCAAGCCGAAGCAGATCAAAGTGCATGTCGGCAGCGAAAAGGGCGAAAAGACCCTCGAAGCCAAGGGCCCCAGCAAAGCCGCGTAAAAGCAGTGGTCAGTGGCCAGTTGCCAGTGAAACCCATGTGGGGACAGCCGCCCCCGGCTGTCCGGTCGAGCCAAGCTCGACTCGATTTCCAGTCGATAGCGGCAATGATTGGGAAGGGCACGACTTAAAGTCGTGCCGCCAAAGGGCCCGTTATGACAGGGCTTTAGCCCTTGAGCTCCAAGGGAGGCGGCAGAGATGACCGCCTCCCAATTATTTTGTAATTGTGAAATTTGGTAATTTTGTAATTGTGAAACCGATGCGGCGGTAAGCGCCTCCAATTACTAAATTACAAAATTACTAAATCGAGGTTCCCATGCCCATCCGTTGGGACAAATTTACCGTCAAAGCGCAGGAAGCGGTCCAGCGCGCGAACGAGCTCGCCTCCGAGCACGGCAATCCTGAGTTGCAGCCTGCCCACCTGCTCGCAGCTCTGCTCGAAGATAAAGAAGGCATCGTTCCGCCCGTGCTCGAAAAAATCGGGATCGGCCCGCAGGCGGTTCTGAGCGAGGTCTATCGCGAGATCGAAAAACTTCCCAAGGTTTCAGGACAGGCCGCGCAGGCCACGCTCTCCAATGAAGTCAACCAGCTTCTGGAGGATGCCTTCAAAGAGGCTTCCAATTTCAAGGACGAATACGTTTCCACCGAGCACTTGCTGCTCGCCATTACGCACCTCAAGCGCGATGTCGCCCAGCAAATCCTGGCGCGTCACGGAGCGACTTACGACGCGATTCTGAAGGCGCTCACGGTCGTGCGTGGATCGCAGAAAGTCACCGATCAGAATCCCGAGGCCAAATATCAGGCGCTGGAGCGTTACGCTCGCGACCTGACCGAGCAGGCCCGCCGGGGCAAGCTCGATCCCGTGATTGGACGCGATGAAGAAATCCGCCGCGTCGTTCAGGTGCTCTCGCGGCGCACGAAGAATAATCCCGTGCTGATCGGGGAGCCCGGCGTCGGCAAGACCGCCATCGTCGAAGGTCTTGCACAACGCATCATTTCGGGCGACGTTCCTGAAGTTCTGAAGAACAAGCGCGTCGTTGCGCTCGATCTGGGAGCAATGCTCGCTGGCGCGAAATATCGCGGTGAATTCGAAGACCGCCTCAAAGCGGTTCTAAAGGAAATCGAAGACTCGCAGGGACAGGTCATCCTGTTCATCGACGAGCTGCACACGCTGGTCGGAGCCGGAGCGGCCGAAGGCGCCATTGACGCCTCCAATATGCTGAAGCCCGCGCTCGCTCGCGGAGAGCTGCGCGCGATCGGCGCCACCACGCTCAATGAATATCGCAAGTACATCGAAAAAGATGCCGCGCTGGAACGCCGCTTCCAGATCGTCTTTGTCGGCGAGCCGAATGTTGAAGACACGATCGCCATTCTCCGCGGCCTGAAAGAAAAATACGAAGTGCATCATGGCGTGCGCATTAAAGACTCAGCGATCGTCGCCGCCGCAACGCTTTCGCACCGCTACATCTCTGACCGCTTTCTGCCCGACAAGGCCATCGACTTGATCGATGAAGCCGCTGCGTCGCTGCGCATCCAGATCGATTCTCTGCCAACGGATATCGACCAACTGGAGCGCCGCGCTACACAGCTCGAAATCGAAAAGTCGGCGTTGAAGAAAGAAGACGATCCGAACTCGAAGGAACGGCTAGGCGTGATCGAAAAAGAGCTTGCCGAGATTCGCGAGCGCTCCAACACGCTGAAGGCGAACTGGAAAAAAGAGAAAGATGCGATCGCCCGCATCCGCGCTCTGAAAGAGCAGATCGAAAAGCTGAAGGTCGAGGAGCAGGCGGAACTGCGCAAGGGCAACAACGAACGTGTCGCGGAAATCCGCTACGGAAAGATTCCGCAAGCCGAGCAGGAACTGGCCAAGCTGAGCAAACAGATGGAGAGCCAGAGCGGCAAGCGCATGCTCAAAGAAGAAGTCGACGAAGAGGACGTTGCGCGCATCGTCTCCAAGTGGACCGGCATTCCCGTCTCGAAGATGCTCGAAGGCGAAGTCAAGAAGCTGGTCACCATGGAAGAGCGCCTGCGCCAGCGCGTCATCGGCCAGGATCCTGCATTAGAGCGAGTGGCGAATGCAATCCGCCGTTCCCGCGCCGGGCTTAGTGATCCCAAACGTCCGATCGGTTCGTTCATCTTCCTCGGACCAACCGGGGTCGGCAAAACCGAACTGGCCCGCGCCCTCGCCGAATTTCTATTCGACGACGAGCACGCCATGATCCGCATCGATATGTCTGAGTACATGGAGAAGCACTCCGTCGCCCGTCTGATCGGCGCTCCTCCGGGCTACGTCGGCTACGAAGAGGGTGGACAGCTTACCGAGCAAGTCCGGCGGCGCCCGTACGCCGTCGTGCTCTTTGACGAAATTGAGAAAGCGCATCCTGACGTCTTCAACGTCCTGTTGCAGATGATGGACGACGGCCGCCTGACCGACGGCAAAGGCCGCGTGGTCGACTTCAAGAACACGATCATCATCATGACGTCGAACATCGGTTCGCAACTCTTGCAGGCAGACAGCCTGAAATCCGATCGCGACTTCGACGAAGCGGCGCAGCAAGTGCAGAACCTGCTGCACACGCATTTCAAGCCGGAGTTTCTGAACCGCGTGGACGACATCATCGTTTTCCGTCCGCTGGGCAGAGAGCAACTGGTCAAGATCGTCGAACTGCGTCTGGAAGACGTTCGCCGGCTGCTGGCCGATCGCAAGATTTCGCTCGAACTGACGGACGCAGCCAAGGAACTGATGTTCACGCAGGGCTACGATCCGAACTTCGGCGCTCGCCCGTTGAAACGCGCGATCCAGAAACTGATTCAGGACCCGCTGGCGCTGAAGATCCTCGACGGCGAAGTTCTGCATGGGGATCACGTTATCGTCGATGCCGACAAGAAAGCTGGCAAGATGACCTTCGCAGTCAGCAAGCGGGTGGGCGAGAAAGAACCGGCAAAGGCGAAACGCTAATCACCACGGAGGCGCAGAGACACGGAAGCTACATTTGATTGGATCTGCTCCGTGGCTCAGTGCCTCCGTGGTGAGAACGCGCTTCGTTCAATCCAAGTCTCTCCAGTTTGGCCCGATGCCCATTTCTACTTGCAGAGGCACGGCCAAGGCGTGCACTTTCTCCATGTGCTCGCGTACCAGCGGCTTCATGGTTTCGACTTCATTTTCCGGAACTTCGAAGACCAGTTCGTCGTGAACCTGCAGCGTCATTCTAGATTTCAATCCGCGCTCGCGCAGCGCGGCGTCGATACGAATCATTGCGATCTTGATTAAGTCCGCCGCCGTTCCCTGCAACGGAGTGTTGACCGCGGTACGCTCCGCGAATCCGCGCTGGTTCGCATTCTTGCTGTTGATGTCGGGGATCGGGCGCACGCGTCCGAACAGGGTTTTCACTTTCAAATCGCGGCGCGCTTCCTCCAGAGTCCTATCGATGAAGGCGCGCACGCCGCTGTACTTCTCGAAATACGCGCTGATGAACTGCTTGGCCTCGCCCGGCTCAATGCTAAGCTGTTGTGACAGGCCAAAGGCAGAGAGCCCGTAGACGATTCCAAAGTTCACCACCTTCGCCTGGCGACGGTGATCGGGCGTGACCATCAGCGGCGGAACGCCGAACACTTGCGAAGCGGTCAGCGTATGGATATCGTCGCCGCGGCGGTAAGCTTCGACCAGCAGCGGATCGTGCGAGAAGTGCGCCAGCAGACGTAATTCGATTTGCGAATAATCAGCGGTCAGCAGCACATGGCCCGGCTCCGCGATGAAGGCGGCGCGAATGCCGCGTCCGAGTTCGGTGCGAATCGGAATGTTCTGCAAGTTCGGATTCGCCGACGACAGCCGCCCCGTCGCCGTTCCGGTTTGCCCGAAAGTCGTATGCAAACGGCCGGTCGCCGGATTGATCAGCGCAGGCAGCGCGTCCACATACGTTGACTTCAGCTTGGTGAGTTGGCGGTAGTCGAGCACCATGCGGGCTATGGGATGGTTCTCGGCCAGTTCTTCCAGGACATCGACCGCGGTTGAAATCGTCCGCCCCTTGCCGTATTTCACTGGCTTCGGCAGATTCATGCGGTTGAACAGCACGTCGCCGAGTTGTTTGGGCGAGCCAACATTGAACTCCATGCCGGCCGCTGCATAGATTTCTCCGGCCTTCGCGGCAATTTCGCGCTCAAGTTCTGTCGACATCTTGGAGAGCGCGGCCGTATCGATTTTGACTCCAGCCTGCTCCATGCGAGCCAGCACGGGGACCAGGGGCAAATCCATTTCTTCATAAAGAGCAGACAGTCCGGCCTGCTCGACTTCATCGCGGAGCGCCGCCGCCAGCCTGCCCGTAATGTCGGCCGACTCGGCTAGTTCACCCGCAAGTCTCAGGTTGAAGCGACGCAGCGCCACCTCCGGCAGACTGTGGGAGGAATACGTTGGATTCAGCAGGTACGAGTACAGCGTCGTATCGTGGCGGATATTTTCGAGCTTGACCCCGAGCGGCGCCAGCGCGTGAATCGCGGCCTTGTAATCGTGAATGGCCTTGGTCACTTCACCGTTGGCCAGGGCGGCTCGCAGGCTTGACGCGGCCTCGGAGGAATCGAGCTTCACAGCAGTTGCGGATCCCGCCTCGGCGGAAATGGCGATGCGTCGCGTAGCCGCTGGGGGAAGCGGCGGTGCCATCGCGCCGCCCATCATCGCTCCGCCCATAAGAGAAAGCTGGCCTTCCTGCAGTTCTTCCTCTACCTCTTCAGTCCCAGGAGCCGGCTCCTCCTGTTCGACGGCCACGGCGAGCACGCCGCCCGCGGAAACGGCCTTCAGCACACGCTCCACGTCCTCGGCGGACTTTGCTTCGGAGTAGTGCGTCTCCCGGACCTCGACCACCGGCAACAGTTCTTTGAGCAGCGAAGTAAATTCCAGTTCCGTGAAGAGCGCGCGCAACGCATCCACGTCCGGCTCTCCCACGCGCATGGAGCCGATATCGAGTTCGACCGGAACATTGGTGTCGATCGTCGCCATGCTCTTGCTGAACAGAATCGTGTCGCGATTGTTCTGCAGGGACTCGCGGTAGGTTTTCCGTTCGACTTCGGCCGCGCGCTCTAACGCCTGCTCCACCGTGCCGAAGCGCTTGATGATCTCCACCGAGCCTTTATCACCGATTCCGGGAGCGCCGGGGATGTTGTCGATCGAGTCACCGCGCAGGGCCATCACATCGATCACGCGCTCCGGAGGCACGCCCAGAATCTCCTCCACCTTGGCCGCATCGCAGATCAGATTGTCCTTGGGCGGGTTCAGGATGTGCACTTGGTCGTTCACCAGCTGCATCATGTCTTTGTCGCTGGAAACGACATATACAGGATGCGAGGCTGCGGCGGCCTTGCGCGCGAGCGTGCCGATCACGTCGTCCGCCTCGAAGCGTTGCACTCCGATCATCGGAATGCGATACGCCTCCAGCGCGCGCCGTATGTAGGGAACCTGCTGCGCCAGATCTTCCGGCATAGCCGCGCGGTTGGCTTTGTATCCTTTGTATTCAACCTCAGTGAAGGTTTGCGTCTTGATATCGAATTTGCGGATCTTCGTTACGGCCTCGGCCTGCTCATCGCGAAAGGTGGGGCCGGCGACATCGAAGACCGCCGCCAGATATTCCGGAGAGAAATCGTCGCGCAGCTTGCGCAGCATGTTCACAAAAACATAGATCGCAGCAGTGGGGAGGCCCGTTTTGGTCGACATGGGCCGCTGCCGCGCCATCGCGTGATAGGCGCGGAAGATGAACGACATCGTATCGATAAGATAAATGCGTCCGTGCCCGGTGGGGCGGTCGGCGGCGGACGCCGGCCGCTTAGACTTCGCCGCTTTTCCTTCGGAGGATGGCTCGGGCGGCGCGGAGGTCGACGATTTCGTGCGGGGAGACAACCCTCCTAGTTTAGCAGCTTGATGGCGCTAGAATTCCATCCGGAAATCGGCTTGCACGAACTTCCTTTTGGGGTCCGCGTGAGTTGTTGCGAAAGATCAGGTGGTACTTCGCGGGTCGATCCACGGTAGGGGGAAGGCTCGTGTTCACTTCTTGCGCGTGAGCGTCTTCGGCGGAAAAAGTCGCTTCGCCGGCGCGTTGTTTCAGGAAATCGGCGAACTGCTGTTCGTTTAGCACCAGGAATTCGATCTCGGCGTCAGTGTCGCTATCTTGGCTTCCTGCCTGCCTGAAAGACGATTCGTAGGTTCCCCGCAGCCTGGGAGTCGCAGCATGCGCGGGAACTTCGAAGGCCAACTGCACGGTCGATCGCACGCGAAACGTCCGATTCAGAATTCGAACGCTGCTGCCGACTACCGATCCGCCGACGTGATCGGAGGCGACCGGGGTGGCCGGAGCGTCCTTCAGCGTCTCCACTTGAGCACCAGCTTCCGGCGCTTGCGGCGACCCTTCCTGCCGGGCCATGTAATCCGCCAGAGGTCCGGCGAACGTTACCAACTTCTGCGCTTCTTGCGCCTCGGCGTAGGTAGGCGGAGTCGATTGATCTTTTGCAGGAACCGTGGCCGGCGCGACCAGCGACACCTGACGCATATGCGTCCAGGCAAACGATGCGGCCAGAATCAGGACAAACAACGTTACCAGAGAGCTGAACAAAGTCCTCATGACTACCCTTCAGGAAAATGTTACTGACGCATGAGGCGGCCCGCTGCGGCCCGCTAGAGATCAATGAAGTCCAGGGATCACTTCGGTTTTCCGTATTCGGTATTGAAATGCAGCTGGATCTCGCCGCAGGTGCCTTGGTCCGGGGAATAGACCACGCAGGTATCGAAAGGTCGTGAATCAAAGATGCAGGCTGACCGCGCGCTGGTTGAACTCGCGCGGATTCACCACCCATGGACCGGGTCGGCGGGATCAACCGCGCAGGGCTCGGAAATGTTCATCTCGACGGTATTCAGAGGCTCCAGACGGGAGCGGCCGCTGGCCAGGTCCTGGTGCACGAGATGAAAATTTTCCACCTGCAGGCGGCCGATGGGAACCGCCATCCAGCAATTCTGGTCGCGATGGTTGTGCACGGAACTCGACTGCCCCACTTCCCAGCAAATGGCCATCAGTTCATACAAAGGAGTGCGGTCGATGAGGTTGCGCGTGTAATGCTGACGATCCCAGGTCAGGTATGGGGCGAGGGAGTTGGCTTCGACTGGAGTCTGCTGCAGAAAACGGCGGTGGGGCTCAGTCTGGTCGAAGGCCGATGCGGGCTTCCGTCGCAATTCCTCTACGAGCGTTTGGATTGGAACGGCTTTCCTCGTGGTAAACATCGTGTGCTCCGGCGATCGAGTATAGGATGAGATCCTGCGTGCTGTTTGGTGCCGCTCGTACGGCAATATTCCAAGAGCAAATTCTGCTCAGGTTCGTAGCAGAGCGATGCCAGCATTCGTCGCAGCTCGACGCAGGCTGTCATCCAGTGTGGCTAACGGCAAGCTTTCTCGTAAGGCCAGTTCGAGATAAGCAGCGTCGTACTCACTCAGTTGTTCTTGCCGCGCAAAAGAGAGGATCTGATCGAACGCACGATCGACTCGACCCGAGTCCAGGGAGATAGGCAGTGCGGCCATTCGCTGCAGGACGGAAGTTGTTTGGGCCACGGTTATACGCTTCCGTCGTTCTCCGACAAGCAAAGCATTCGCCACTTCGAACGGCCAGATGCCGGGCGCCAGGGCTTCAGTTCCGTTTGCCAGAGAGTCGAGAATGGCTTCTGTGCCGTTCGTGCCCTCATCGGGGAAGCACCAGGCCAGCGCGACCGAAGCGTCGAGCACAAACCGTTTAATAGCGGCGACCTTCATTGATCAGTTCCCGTAAAGTGCTCCCGCCCAGGCTCGCCCCCTGCCGGATCTCGCGGATTTCTCGAACGACCTTTTTCAAATCTTTCGCTTCAGCTTCGCCAGAAGGAACTAACTTGGCAATGGGAATTCCACGGCGTGTGATCCGGATGGTCTCCCCCTTCGATACGCGGTTCAACAATTCGTTCAAATGCGTCTTTGCCTCAAAGGCTCCTACGGTTTTCATCCTACTAGTCTATCAACTAGTTGGTTCAACCTGCAACCAGCAATGCATCGATCTATCTTCCGGCTCCTAAGATCTCTCTGCTCTGGCCTTGCGCCACGGCGGGATAGGCGGCTCTCCTGCGGTTGCGCAGGTCTCGGGGCAATTCCGAACGTAGCAGCCATAATCCTGCGGCTACGGCGGCCGCCCACGTGACCGATACCAGCCCAAGTTGCAAAAAATCCGCCACCCGGCTGCCCTGGCCAGTGGTCGCCAGCGGGATCGCCTTCGCTACTTCGAAGCTTATTGCGCCGGCTACGGCCGCCGTGAGCGCCGCTTTGCCCAGTTCATCCCAACGTAAATCTCCGAGCGCCACCAACTTGCGGTAGTGCAGCAGTCCCGCCAGCGCGAATAGATTGATTCCAATCCCGATGTCTGAAGCCCAGGCCAGCCCCACCACTCCGAACGTATGAAACAGGATCGAATAGATTGGCAGGGACGCCAGAGTGATGATGCTGACGGCCAACATGGGGGTGAGCGTGTCTCCGGCCGCATAGAAAGCACGCGCATAGAGTCCCTGGGCGGACCATAACACCAGCGACAGCGAGAACCAGAAAAAATAGACGGAACTGGTCTGCGCGTCGGCAAAAGAAAACTTGCCGCGGCGGTATACGAGATCGATCAGCGGAAGCGCCGCGACCATCATCCATCCTGTGGCTAGCACCGATGCAGCCGATACGCGATAAACCGAATCATTCACGGTGGCGGCAAATTCCTTCAGCTTCTTTTCGTTGAACAGGCGGGCAAAAAAAGGTAATGAAGCCTGCCCGGTCGCTTGTCCCAGCACCGCAATCGGCACAGCGAACAAGCGCTTCGCGAAAGTCAGGCGCGTGATATCGCCGACCCCGCTCGCCGCATAGTGACGCAGGATCCAATCATCGGCCGTTACCAGCGACACGCCCAGCATCAGCGGCACAGAGAGTTTCACCCACTCCCGAAAGGCGGGATTCATCACATCGAACGAAGGTTTATAGCCTGTCCCGATGCGCGCCGCCCCGATCACGCTGGCCAGAAACGGCCCGGCGAAGCTGCCGATCAGCGCTCCATAGGCCAGGGACTGAATCCCAAAGTGGCGTCCGCCGATCACTCCTCCCAAAATAATGAACAGGTTGTAGATCAGCGGCCCAAACGCAGGGAACAGAAAAAGCCGGTGCGAGAGCAGCACGGCCGAGACCACTCCGCCAACATAAAAGAAGATCTGCGCCGGCAGCAGAATGCGGGTGAGGTGAACGCACAGATCCACCTTCTCCGGGGTGAATCCTTTCACAAACCAGCGGACAAACTGCGGCGCGAAAATTTCCGTGAGAATCGTGCCCACGATCATGACCGCCGTCATGACTGTGATGATGATGGAAAAAGTTTTTTGCGCGTCCTCCTCGCGCTTCTCCGCGAGAAATCGTGTGTAGATCGAAATAAACGTGATGGAGGCCGCGCCGCCGGCGACGATGTAGTTGAGAAAATCGGGCAGGGTAAAAGCGGCGACGTAGGCGTCCGTCGATCCGCCCGCGCCATAGGCCCAGGCAATGTAGGCGTCGCGCGCGTAGCCGATGACGCGCGACAGCATCACGGCCGAGATCAGCAACATCGTTGCCGAGAATGCCGTGTGCTGGTGCGAGGGCCGGAAGAAGCGCAGCAGTTTCGTCATCGAGACCCGATCCGATGTTCAATCTTATCGGAATCTCAATGCGTCAGGCAGTTGTGCGGCGAACACTCCCTGCGTCTAGACTGATAGCAGGATCGGCTCGCCGCACTTCTGCTCTCCGAAGCAAGAATCTTGCGTCACTTTGCTGGAGGCGCAACATAAACCTCCTGCGCCGATATCAGATCCACATTCTGGATTTCAGTCCTGACTCTCACTCTCTGCAATCCCGGCTTCTTGGGCGGCTTGGCCAAAAACGTCAGGAAATACTGGTGGCTGAGTCGTTGCGAGAACTCCTCCAGGTAAGGTGTAAACGAAACTGGAGGCCCGCTAAACCCGATGTAATAGGCTTCGCCTCCTGTTTTGTCCGCAAGGTCGGCGAGATATAGCTGGCCCCAGTATGCCTGCCAATAGCTATGGCCGAAATGGCCCACCCCGGGCGTGTAAATCGCAGATACGAGAATGCCAGCGCGCTGAGCATTGTCGATGGCCTCATCCAGATACGGATCCAGCATATCGCCCACGCCGTAATAACGGTCGATTCCGTCCGACGCCATAAAAATCTCCCGGCGGGCCGTGGTTTCCGGCCAACGTTTGATCAGATCGGTCAGTGAGAAATAAGGACTGCCGTTAATGCCCCGCATTCCCATGGGCAGACGTATCGCCTTGGCGGCCAGGGCATGGTCGGTTGTCGGATTCTGTTCGACCTTGGCGATCCCATTCTGCATGTACGCAACCCCGACTGCGGTAGACGAGGGCTGGTCGTTGATGAACTTCTTAATGTCCTCGATTTGCGTGCCCAAGGTGCTGTTGGAACCATCGTCCAGCATCACGAACAATTCGAGAGCTGCGTGATCCCCTTGTGCCGGGACCCAATCGATCACCTGGTCGCGATCCTTTCCCTCAAACACCATCACATCTTCGCGATTGATGACCGGCACTTCAGATCCCTTATGCGGTTCGGCTGTGACAACCAGGTGCGCGGGAACACCTGCGGGTGGAGCTTGTTGTGCCCAGGAAGTCCCTGCTGCCATCATTCCAAGTAATGCAACTGCTACTGCAGTGAAGAAACTCTTGCTCATCTTGCCTCCTTGCAGTGCGGCTACGGATCCATAATTCTGCTTTGGACACTGTAACGTGCACGTTCTAATTCGGTTAGATGATGCGAACTAGAGATTTGGATGATCCAAAGTGCAGAAAAGGTGAAACCTATCGCAAAATCCACCCTGAACATGGCCAGATGCTGCGCCTGAGATCCAAATGCGATAATCAGGCGTGAATTCTTCCACCCCAGTCCGGAACACTTCCGCCGTCTTCCACCGATCTTTCCGCAAACAGTTTCCGACAGCCGTTCGCGGCGACGGTGTCTACCTCTGGGACGATGCGGGCAAGCGATACCTCGATCTCGCCGGCTCGGCTGCGGTGAACTTCATCGGACATGGCGTGCCGGAGATCTCCGCAGCCATGGCGGAGCAGGCGGCGAAGCTCGAATTCGCGCACACCAGCCAGTTCACTACCCCGGTTGCCGAAGAGTTTGCCGAGGAACTGCTCGCCTTCGCCGGAGAACACTTCCGCGGCGGCGCCGTCTACTTCACCTCCGGCGGATCGGAATCGATTGAGACGGCGCTGAAACTCGCGCGCCAGTATCAGGTTGAGATCGGACAATCCCGCCGATATCAGATTCTCAGCCGCCAGCAGAGCTATCACGGCGCGACTCTGGGAGCGTTATCGGTTTCCGGGAATAAGCGCCGGCGCGAAATCTATGTGCCGATGGTGCGCGAATTTCCGCATATCGGCATGCCGTATTGCTATCGATGCGCCTTCGATTGCACCGACGGATGCCGCAACTGCGGCCAGCAATATGCCGCCGAACTCGATCCGGCCATCGCAGCGACGAACGGCGAAGCCGCCGGCTTTATCTTTGAGCCGGTCAGCGGAGCGACGCTGGGTGCAGTTGTTCCCCCGCCGGGGTATTTGCAATCCGTCGCGGAGATCTGCCGTCGCGACGAAATTCTCCTCATTGCCGACGAGGTAATGACCGGCATGGGCCGCACCGGCCGCAATTTTGCCGTTGAGCATTGGGATGTCGTGCCAGATATTCTGGTCACCGCGAAAGGGCTGTCCAGCGGATACGCTCCGCTCGGAGCCGTGATCGCCAGCAAGAAAGTTGTGGACGCCATTGCCGCCGGTTCAGGCGCGTTCCTGCATGGCTTCACTTATAATGCGCATCCCATTTCGCTGGCCGCCGGTCGCGCGGTTTTACGTCACCTCCAAACGAAGAAATTAGTGGAAGCCGCCGACTCCAATCGCGCCGGCACGGCAGCTGCCCATTTCAAACACCAGCTCGACAATCTGCGGAACGAGGACACTGTGGGCGATGTCCGTGGCCTCGGCCTGCTCTGGGGCGTCGAGTTTGTCGCCGACAAGAAAAGCAAGCGGCCATTTCCCTCCGACGAAAATTTTGCCGGACGCGTCGCGTCTGCTTCCCTCCAGCGCGGCCTGCTGGTCTATCCCATGCAGGGCAGCGTTGACGGCGTCTCGGGCGATCACCTTCTCCTAGCTCCCCCAGCTGTGATCACGGAAGAACAGGCCACCTGGTCGATAGAGCAGTTAGCCGCCGCTATTCGCGAAGCGAACCAGTAGCGCCGGCCTCCGGCCGGCTGTCGCGGGGGCGTCCCGCCCGCGCATTGTTTGCTCCATCTTTTTCCATGTCAACAAAATTGACTTGCCCCCGCTATCCCCTTCGTTTCAGCAACTTACCTGCTGACCATCGTTTGAGCGCCAATGCATTGTCCTAAACCGCGGCGTGCGCGAAATTCATCGTGGCATCAAGACGCGACGATGAAATCGAATCACCCGGAGGCCGCAATGGCAAGCCCTGGATCTCAAACCATGACGGAATTCTGTGAGCAGGTAAATCCGCGGGTACTGCTGGAAATGCGGCGCACGCGTCCCTTTCCCGACATGCTGCGCGTGCAGGAAAGCTGGGTCGCGGCGGCTGAGAAACGCGCACTCCTCTGGCTGGCCGCGCACACTCCCGAAGCCATCGGTCCCGACCACTTGACCGCGTTAGGCCTTGTCGCGCAGATAGGCGCCGGAGCCTGCTATGCCCTGGCATCCAGAAACCGCCTGTGGTTGCTGGGCGTAATCGCCTGCCTCGTACTCAACTGGCTCGGCGACTCTCTCGATGGAACGCTGGCCCGTGTGCGTCAGCGGCTGCGCCCGCGCTACGGCTTCTACGTCGACCACATGGTTGACAGCTTCGGCGCCCTTGCCCTGATGGGCGGTCTCGCCCTGTCTGGCTACATGCAGCCGCAGATCGCAATCGGCCTGCTTATCGCGTTTCTCATGCTCTCAATCCAGTCGTATCTGGCGACGCACGCCTTGGGGGAGTTTCGGTTGTCGTTCTGGCGCTTCGGACCGACCGAACTGCGCATCCTGCTCGCAATTGGAAATCTCGCCCTGTTGTGGAAGCCGATCGTGCATCTATTCGGAGGGCAGTACCGCCTCTTTGACATAGGAGGCACGATCGGCCTTGCCGGCATGAGTTTGATGGTCGTTGTCTTCACTGTGCAGAACACGCTGCGGCTTTATCGCGAAGAAAGGATCGCGCAATGACTCGGAACGCCCGCCAAACTCCCGCGCCGCCTTCCACGTTCGTGCGCTGGTGGAAATTTAATTTTGTAGGCGCGATCGGCATCGGCGTGCAATTTGCCGCGCTGTTTCTGTTGAAGAGTGTGCTGGGTTTCAATTACTTATTTGCCACCGCATTCGCGGTCGAGGCCGCGGTGGTCCATAACTTCGTCTGGCACGAACAATTCACCTGGGTGGACCGAGTTAGGCTGCAAGGGCTGCAGCCTTCGTGGCGCCGGTCGCTGCCGCGATTCCTGCGTTTCAATCTCACCACCGGAGCCGTCTCAATCGTCGGCAATCTCGCGTTGATGAAAATCATGGTCGGCCAGGGACACATGAATTATCTGCTGGCCAACGCAATCGCAATCGCGCTGTGCTCCGTTGCGAATTTTCTGGTGAGCGACGAATGGGTCTTCGAAGGGTAAGGTTTGTCGATGATGAGTGTGATCAGGATTTTACGACAGCTATGAGGCCGCAAGTCTGGAGGCAGCGGAGCGTCTGATCCACCAAATGCCTACAACAAGACACACCAGCACCGGGATGATTGCCTGTGCCAATATTCCAACATAATCGGCTCGACTTGGGGATGTTATCCATCCGCGCCTAATCCATTTCCAAGCATTGAGGCTTCCACTGTACAAAAATAACGCGGCAAGAACGCCGACCCAGACCAGCGGCTTCTTCGTTTCTGTCACCCACACCAATACGATGGATGCAACAGCGGCAACCAGCGCATCGGGGAACCCTTGCCACAGCCACATTGCCACGTTGCCTGAATCACCTGTAAAGATCAGCCGATTACTGAGAGGAATGAACAAGACGCGGAATAGCATTGCCACGAGACTTGAAGCCTCCCAGACTCCAATAACAAGTAGTGCGTTTCTCGTTGTAAGCCGAGCCATTCGCATCTTCCTAGGACTCCATGCTCCTCAATGCTAAAGAGCGAAGTCAGGGTTTCCAAGTTACCTCGGGTACTTGGTCAAGGCATGGTTGACGAAATCAGGCCATAGCACAGGATTATGCATTTGACGCAGCACCAAAATGGGAACGAAAATGACTAACAGCCGCGACAGGGAAGAGAAACGGGCCGGAGAGGAATCCCCGGCCCCAGATCTTACAGATGCTGAAGTTGTTGCACGAGTTGACGAAGTTTGTCAGATAGTGCGTCAACAGAATAGGCAGTTGAGCGAACGGTTGAGGCAGCAGCAAGAATTGCTTCTGTCGATACTCCAGACCGGACGCATTCAATGAACAGCAGATCGTTTCGGGCAAGTTCGCCGATGCGATTTTGTTGCTCTAGCGTCACATCGGCTAGTTGCGTTAGGATGCGCTTAACGTCAGTTTCCATGCGAGGATATTTTCCTTTCGTGGTGCGGCGGAGGTGGGAGTCGAACCCACAAAGCCCTGTCGGGGACTTGACGGCTTTTAAGGCCGTTGAGCCTAGCGGTTTGCTCATCTCCGCCGATTATTTGATTATGCTGACTGGATTGGCAGCCATCCTCAAACGAAACACCAGACGGCGGCAAGTGCCACGGAAGTGAAGTGGCACGCGAGTTAACGGGCTAACGTCACCTTTCTCTGGCTGAGGCTGCGCATGATATCGAAAGGGAAAAAATTGTCAACAAGTGAAAAACCAGGACACGGTGGAAATCTGCCGGAAACACTGAAGGTGGACCGCTCGAAATTCGAGGGAATCGTGCAGCGCCTGATTCACGCCGATCCTGTCAAGCGCGATGACGTGAAGGTATCGAAGAAAAAGCCTGAGAAGTTAATCCCGCCGCAGAAGTGATCCGTTTACTTTCGCCGAATGTCGGCAAAACCGCTCAAACCTTCGCCTTCGTAGAGCGCTTCATCTAATGCCTTAACCATCGCGGGGTTTGGAGAGATGGAATACGTGAATTCGCTGTGTCCAAGATTTGCAGTGCGCGTGACAATGCCAAGGCTCAAACAGTGGTTATATACCCAGAATATCTGATCACGCGTCATTCCGACAGGAAGCTGCGGATCGTAGGTGCCGAACGTTAGAGTTCCATGATTCTTTAAGTGGCGAAGTGCCGTCAGGCCGTCGCGCTTTGTCGTATCCAGTGCGCTTTTCAGAGTGTCATATGCATGTTGCTCTGCTGGCGTTCGTTTCGGCGGTTGGAGGTCGAGGATTGTTTGGTCGCGCTGCTTGATTACGCTATGCAGTTCTGTTTCTTTTGTGGCGAAGGAGGCACCCTGCTCTTCGTGGAGCAGCCTAGGCACGCGAAGCAACTGGTACAGGATAAAAAGAAAAATCAATGCTACGTATGGCAGAATCGTAGCGGCAACCGAAGGCCAAAAATCGCCAGGACGGAGAACCCCATATTTAATTTGCAAAGCCAGGGTGACGATCGCAACAACGATAACAATCATCTGCGCGATTCCGAATTGCAAAAATTCTGCACCGACACGTCGAGCGAGTGTGGGATAATACCTCTGAGACAAGAAGTATGCCTTTCCAAGCCCCGACTGCGAATCGGGGCTTTAGCTTTTCCGAACGAACGGCGTGAACGCATTCTCTTCCACTAGCTTGGCATACGGCAAGTTCCCTGCCAGCGCCATTCTCAGCACCGTCATCCCGAATAGATCAGCATTCTTCCGATTGTTGAACCGGAACGAGAACTCATTCAAGTAGCGTTGCAGGTGCTTTAACGAAACCTTGTGGAAGGCTCCGGTCAGGCCGCGCTTGAACAGCGAGAATGCGGATTCCACGGTGTTCGTGTGGACATTGCCGCGAACGTAGATTTTGTCCCGGTGCCGGATCGTTTCATGCTTTGATCCGTGGATGCCAGCGCCGATCATGGCGGAAGGATAGGCTTGCCATTCATCCGTGACCACCATTTTCACGGCTGGATCGATGTGCTCTTTGATCTGCTCGCTAAGATTTTTGGCGGTCGGGCTTTCGATGTGGATCAGCCGCAGATCGCCACCGCGCTCGCGGATACCCATCACCACTTCTTTATTCAGTTGCTTGCGGTAGTTGCCGCGCTGCTTCCCGCCGACGTAGGTTTCGTCCACTTCCACTGTGCCCTTCAATTTTGGCGGATTCGCTTCCACCATGGCCTTGCGGATGCGGTGCGCGAGATACCACGCAGTCCGGTATTGCACGCCCAGAGCGCGGGCGAGTTGACTGGCGGAGATTCCCTTTTTCGATTCGGTAATCAGCGCAATGGCGAGGAACCATTTCGCCAGGGGCAGGTGGGTGTCATGGTAGACGGTGCCCGTGGTGGCGGTGAACTGGAAGCGGCATTCGTTGCACTGGTAGAGCGAGCGGTCGGGGCTGCGCTTGCCCGTCTTTTTGTTGAGCTTCCCTTTTGCGGTGATGCGGGTGATTTTCGGGGAGTTACATCCGAGGCACTTTACACCGTCCGGCCAGCGCATATGCTCTAAAAAGGTGTGGCACTTTTCATCGGTGTTCAGTTCCTTGTAAATGTCTAACAGGTTCATGGTGGGCGCTCCGAACTGACCCCATGATGACAGAAAAGGGATGCTGTGTCAAGTGCATAATCATCCCATAGCACAAGCATGCGCCGTCTGTTCGCCCCCAGCAGGGAGATTTGTAGATTGTTTACTTTCGCAATTTAAAAAGGCCGAGACGTGCAGTGATGATCAACGCCGCTGTCCAGCAAGAAATGGCCAGAAACGAGAGTTCGCGACCTGCCCTCGCTTTCGCCTCAGTCCAGAACAGAGAGTAGTAAAGAAAGCTTGAATACAGAAAACACAGCAATCCCAGAATCATCAGCGACCGTGCCACAAACAGCCACCGCCTTGGGTTCCGCTTGATAAAATTAGTATCGCTCATCCCTGCTGGTCCAAGATCTGCGGTTTCTGAAATGCTAAACGCTCTGACCTTCGCGCGGCTCCCATTATGCGCTCTACGATCAACTGTTGCTATCAGGCCATAGCGCTTATTGACCTGTTCTGCACGACATCACGGCAGTAGGAACCGCCTACGTGATCCCCAGCTTCTCCAGATTCTCGACCGGCCTGGCCAAGACCGCCTTGCCGCCTCGTGCCACGATCGGCCGCTGCAGCAGCTCCGGATGAGCCGCCATGATATTGAGAAGCGCATCGTCACTTAGATCCTTACCCGCCACGAACTCTCGATAGGCAGATTCTTTCGTTCGCAGAACGTCATGCGGCTTCAACCCCGCGCGCCGCAGCAAGCCTTTCAACGCCTCCGCTGACAACGGATGCTCGATGTAATTCACGGTCTCAAATTCCACGCCCTGTGCAGTCAAGACACGCTTGACCTCCCGGCAAGTGCTTCATGTCGGCTTCTCGTACAGCGTTACCGCTTCGTTTTTCTTCATCAGAAGCATCCTCCGATTCAGTCGATGTTCCCGGGCTACGAAATCTTCAGCACTACCTTCCCGTAGTTCTTCCCTTCTTCGAGCAGCTTGTAAGCTTCAACCGCCCGATCCAGCGGGTATACGTGCCCGATCTGCGGAACCAGTTTGCCCTGCTCTATCCACTGGGAAAGCTGCTGCCACGCCGGTTCCATGATCTCGCGCTTATGGGAAAGGTAAGACAGCCATAGCCCCTGCACCATTCCCGATTTCGCGTACATCGCCCGCAGATCCAGCTTCGGAGACTTCCCGGTCGCCGTGCCGTACTGAATGACGCGTCCGAAATCGCGCAGGCAGCGCAGGCTCTTGGCCGTGTGCTCGCCGCCCAGCATTTCGAAAACGGCGTCCACGCCTTCGCCGCGCGTGAGATTCTTGACCACCTCTTCGTAGTCGTGCTGTTTGTAGTTGATGCCATGCTGCAGGCCCAGCTTTTTCACCCGATCCAGCTTGTCATCCGACGACGACGTGCCGTACATCTCCACCCCCAGCAAATGCCCGATCTGTACTGCTGCAGTGCCGACCCCGCCGGCCACGGCATGGATGAGCACGCGGGGAGTGCGGCCGGACTCGGCGGAATCAAAATCCCCACCCTGTCGCGAAGAACGCGACAAGGATGGGGCACCCGATTGTGATGCAGGCTGTGGCGTCATTCCCGCTTGCCAGTAGCCGAGATAGGCCGTGAAATAGTTCACCGGAAAGGCGGCGGCCTGCTCGTCAGTCCAGCGGTCAGGAATAGGCCACAGCATGTGGGAATATGCCGCGGTCTTTTCCGCGAAGGCGGCCCACTGCGCGTAGCCCATCACCCGGCGGCCGCTGCTTTCTTCCACTCCGGCAAATTCGCGTCCTGCAATTAATGGCGGCGGGGGCGTCCCCGGATACCCGCCTTGCGCAGTCATGAAATCGGCAAAATTCAGACCTCCAGCGGTCACACGGACAATCGTCTGCCCTGGTTTCGCGGTCGGTTCGGGGGCATCCTGAATGGCAAGCCCATCTGGCCCAGAGAGGCTGGTGATCATCAGAGCTTTCATGCGGAAAGTCTAACAGGCGCGATTCGGGACCGTGGAGCGTAGCTTCCACCCAGCCCTCTCCCAAGGACTAACCCCGAGGTATATACTCTTGGCGTTGGCTTACTGTTCTTCCGGCTGGGCCCCTTCCAGCCGGGCCGGGGCGTACATTCATCCCCTAATTCATGCGCCCCGCATCTGAGAGGCCGGTCCCCACCGGGGGCGATGAGGACGGGCACGGGTGCAACACCCAGTGGCACGGGGAAAGCTGCATCCGCGGGGAGGTTTACCGTGGATCTTATTCTTGTACGTCTTTTTTTCATCATTGTTGTAGCCGCCACCTGCTTCATCATTGAACCTTTCAATCTGCCTCGAACCTACGATGCGGGCGTGGGCGCGATTATTGGCGCGGCTATTGTCCTGTTCGAATGGAAGCTGCGCACCGTCAGCCTGAAACGCCTGATCGGAGCAGCGATCGGCAGCATCCTCGGCATTTGCGGCGCTTACCTGTTCGCTCTGGTCATCCGCAACAGTGTCCCCGCGGGGCGTACGCAGAGCTTCCTGCAGATTATGGTCATGCTGCTGATGGCCTACGTCGGCCTGATCGTTGGGGCCAACAAGGGCGATGTGCTGAACCTGGCGGCTCTAGGCGGGATTTTTGGCGGCGAGAAGCAGAGCAAGAAGAGCTACAAAATTCTCGACACCAGCGTCATCATCGACGGGCGGATCGCTGACATCGCCGAAACCGGCTTTCTCGACGGCGTCATCGTGACTCCGCAGTTCGTGCTGCGCGAGCTGCAACTGGTCGCCGACTCGGCCGACTCTCTGAAGCGCAATCGCGGACGCCGCGGCCTTGACATCCTGCAGCGCCTGCAGAAAGTCGCCAATCTTCAGATCCAGATCGTGGAAGACGATTTCCCGGCGGTCCGTGAAGTCGACCTGAAGCTGATCGAACTAGCCAAGCTTTACGAAGGCAAAATCATCACCAACGACTTCAACCTGAACAAGGTTGCGCAGTTGCAGGGGGTCGAGGTCTTGAATATCAACGAACTGGCCAATTCGCTCAAGCCGATCGTGCTGCCCGGCGAGGCCATGCGCGTCTTCATCCTGAAAGAAGGCAAGGAATACAACCAGGGAGTCGCCTATCTCGACGACGGGACGATGGTGGTGGTCGACAATGCGCGCAAGATGATCGGCAAGACCATCGACGTGTCGGTCACCTCGGTGCTGCAGACCACGGCGGGAAAAATGATTTTCGGCAAGTGGGACGAGCGCGCCTCTTATTCGCGACAGACGCCATCCGCTGTGCCAGTGACGCCAGCTGTCGTGCCGGCGCCCGGTCCGACGGCAGTGCCGGCGGCGCAGGTCGATACGAAACAAGGCGCGTCGTAGCCGGATGGCGTCCTAGAGAGGCCAGGATTCTGCGGACAGAGATTTTGTGGGGACAGCCGCCATCGGCTGTCCGGCCGCCATGCGGCGTATGGCTGTGCCCCGCACACAAGCCTCGCATTTGAACTTGCCGCCTTCCCACTCGTATACTGACAGCCCGCCATGAAGGTTCTCGTCATCATCCCGGCCGCTGGTCTTGGAACGCGCATGGCCCCCGTCCCCAGCGCCATGGATCCCAAGTCGAAGAAGGCTCATCCGACCAAGCAGTTCACAGAGCTTGCGGGCACTCCGATCTTGATTCACACGCTGCGCAAATTTGCCGCCATCGATGAAATCAGCGAGATCTGGATCGCTCTCCGCGAAAACGAAATTGAGGGATTCCGCGAACGGCTGGAAACCGAAGCGAAAGATGTTCTTGGGAAGAAGATCGAGCTGGTCGTGGGCGGCGAGCACCGCCAGCAGTCGGTCGAGCACGCTCTGAATGCAGTCACGGCAGCCCCGGACGACATCGTGCTTGTGCACGACGCCGTGCGTCCTCTGGTGACCACTGAAATCATTCGCGAAGTCATTGAGGCCGCCAGGAAATACGGCGCGGCCATTGCCGGGCTTCCCGCCGTAGACACGGTGAAGCAGGTGGAGCGCACCTCCGAGGGCGCCATCATCAAAGCGACGATTCCGCGCGCTGGCATCGTGCTGGCGCAAACGCCCCAGGGCTTCCGCTACGACGTCATCAAGAAAGCCTTCGACGAAGCCACCGCTGACGGCTTCATGGGCACCGACGAAGCCTCGCTCGCCGAGCGCTCCGGCCACGAGGTCGCCGTGGTGATGGGCTCGCCGCGAAATATCAAGATCACGACTCCCGGAGACATGGAACTGGCGGAGTTCTATCTGAAGAAGTAGCGGGATCGAAAATCAAAGAACTTGAAACCTGAAACTCGAAACTCGAAACCTGCGGTCAGAATCGGCTACGGCTTTGACTCGCACGAATTCCGTCCCGGCATTCCGCTGAAGATTGGCGGGATTACGCTGGCTCACGATAGAGGACTCGGCGGGCACTCGGATGGAGACGTGCTGCTCCATGCCATCACAGATGCTCTGCTGGGATCCGTAGCCGCGTCCGATATCGGAGCGCTGTTCCCGCCTTCCGATCCGAAATGGAAGGGCGCGGATTCGGTGATCTTTCTGCGCGAAGCACTCAAACACGTGCGGGAAGCGGGATACGTCGTCGCCAATGTCGACGCCAGCCTGATCCTGGCGGCACCGAAGATCGGCCCGCACGCGGCCGCGATCCGGACGCGGGTTGCCGAACTTCTAGGCGTGTCGTCCGACTGCGTCGGTCTCAAGGCCAAGACTCCGGAAGGATTAAATCTGGATAACGCCGCGATCGCGCACGTAGCCGTCCTGCTGGAGAAGGCGCCGAAAAAGGCAAAGAGGGGGAAAGCCAGGTAGCGCGACTTCGGCACTCGTCTTAAATCTCACTTCTCTTAGCCGCCTCAACCAGCGCCTCGAAGATTGCGCGCGACGCTGCGTCTTCTTCCACCGACCGCTCGGGATGCCATTGCACCGCCAGCACAAAATGATCTGGCGCGGTTCCTTCCAGGGCTTCAATGATGCCGTCATCGGGACAGCGGGCGACGATGCGCAGACCTTCGCCGATCGCGTCTGCCGATTGATGATGAGAAGAATTCACGGGGAGGATTAGGCTGCCAGCATCGCCGAACTGCGCTCGGCCCGACAGCCGGGGGCGGCTGTCGCCACACACAATCTGCGCCAGCACCGAGCCTCGATCGATTTCGACTTTGTGCGCGACTGCGACTTTCTTTCCTGCCTCGTGATTCACTTTCGCGCGTGTCACTTCCGGCAGGAAATCCGGGATGTGCTGCACCAGCGATCCACTGCGATGCACGTTCAGACTCTGCAGGCCGTAGCAGATGCCGAGCACGGGCTTGCGCTGGGCATAAGCGTCGTCGAGAAGAAGATCGTCGACTTCATCGCGGCGCGGGTCGGCTTTGGCGGTGTGCGGTGACGGCGCTTGCTTAAATCTCGCGGGATCGACGTTGGCATTGCTGCCGGGCAGCAGCACTCCCTGACAGCTTGCCATCAAGCTTCGAACTACGGCCGGCGTTTGATCAAGCGGAATGCGAACCGGCTCTCCGCCTGCCAGCGCGACCGCGCGCTCATATTGCGGAATCGCTCGCTCGCCGTACTCGCGGTCGGTGGAATGCGGCATCGGGATGGCGATCCGTGGCGGCATCGGCAGAGTCAGTTCATCTTCTCGATCGCCGACAGCGTTTTCATCTGCCGGTAATGGCGCCGTTCCAGAGAGATCGAGAAGACGAGAATGATGCCGCCCGCGAACAGAGCCATAGGCATCGCGATGTAGCGGTAGGCGATGCGCATGTCGGGGTGAACGCCGCGCAGCTTGGACGCGATCACCGTTCCCACGATGGCCAGCAGCAAAGTGACGGCGAAACACAGCAGCGTTCCGATAAAAGTCATCAGGGCCACGCGCAGCGGAATACCGTACCAGCGTGGAGTTCGGGATGCTCTAGGCATATCGTGAGGCTCGTTGCACGTTCAGCCGCGGCGCTTGTACAGGATCGCGAACTCGAATCCGGAATTCGCGGGAAACAGTTCGGCAACTTTTCGCAGACGCTCGGCCAGCGCGGAAGGAGCGAGCAGTGGATAATCGCGCTCGCGGAGATCGTAGTAATCAACGTCAAGATAAAGCGAGAGCAAGTAGATCGAAATCGTGTCGGAGAAAGTCGCTTCCAGATATTCGGTCTTGTAGCGTTCGGCATCGGGGCCGTGGGCGGTGGCGAGCTTGCGGGCCTCCCAGGCATCGAGCGAAGTCTCGCCGCGCACTCCGGCTTCGACCTGGCTCCACGCCAACTCGCTGAATTCGCGGGAGACTCCAGCACGCTCGACCAGCGCGTGTCCGACGTTGATATAGAACTCAAAGGCGACAGAAAACTTGTCGTCCATCAAGCGAGTGGAAATGAATACGCACTGCGAGTCGCCGAGGTTGAGGTTGCGATGGCAGACGGCGTTATCGCTGAGAGCAACATCGTAACGGTCGGCGATCAGGGTGTCGTCCCCTTGGCTGACAGTAAGAGGGACGAAGTAGTAGGCTTTGCGCTCCAGCGCGGAGGCGACTCGGGTCGGAACGGCGGCGACCATGCGTTCGAGATCGAAGGAGTTGACGGCCACTTCGCCCGCGCTGGCGTAACAGATGCCGTTGGGAGCTTGCGCGACCGGCGTGAGCCGAACTACTTCGGCGGGGCTGCGTGTGATGGCTGGGGCTGCCTGTGACATTCCAGTTTTCATTCTACACACAGCCTGCGCTTCGGGAGTAGGAGGCCTCAGCGGCTTGAGGCCGCACTTCTTTGCGCTTCATATGGCCCAACTGTACGTCGGGCCCGTCCCGGTATTCTTCCCCGGGATGCGTTGTTCCCACGGCGCTCGCCGGACAGCCGATGGCGGCTGTCCCTACATGCGCGCCCTCGCTGTCACTTCGTGAGCATAGGCGCGGACATTATTTATTCGAGAGCACGAAGTCGACTCTGGAAACTCCGTTGCCGCTTACGGTTACCGATTTTTCCCAGGTTCTGGGTTCGGTGAAGATGGGGCGCTGGACGCTGTGTTCGGTGAGCACATCATAGGCCTGCTCTTTGCCGGCCAGACCCCAGCCTTCGTGCCAGGCGACGATCTGGTAGGTTCCGGGCGGGACCTCGGTGAACTCGAAGCGTCCGCTCTCGTCAGTCACGGCGTAGTAAGGATGAGGAGCGACGAACATCTCGGCGTTCATCCAGACATGGCCGCCATTGCAGCGCAAATTGACCAGGCCAGGGGTCTGCATGGTGCGGGAAGTCACGCGGCCGGTGAAAGGAAAGGGAAGATTGAAGGTGGCTGCTCCGTCCATGTGAATGGTGTGCAGAGTGGCATCAGAGCTGACCATGTCGAGCGCACCGTTTTCCGGGACAAGAAGAATGTGAGGGATGTAGTGGCAGTGTTTCTGATCGAGGTGGCGGCGCTGCTCGGGCAAATCCATGGCTTTGCCGCTGGTGATGTTCTTCAGGTAGACCACGGTGTTGGCGACGCCGCCCTGGGGGCCAATGATGAGGCGCTCGAGATCGACGCTCTTCTTAGATTCGGGATCGCAGATCTGCGGATCCTTGGTGACCGGAAAGTTCAAGGTGCGAGGGACCGGCCCGGACCATTTAACCGCACCAGAAATGGTGCCTCCGTCCGTGACAGTGATGACTGTATATTCGCTTTGCGAGAATGCCACGGCGGTGGCAGCCAGGAAGAACGAAACGAGGAAGCAGTGTGAAAAGATTCGGCGCATACCCGTCCCCTTATCCCCCTGGCGGCCCGCACAGTATCCGCAGGGTTGAGATTTGGCCGTACAAAAGTCCCGCTTACCGTTTCACATCCCAACTTGCGGGAAGCATGCTGCACAGGGGCCCGGATCAATCTCCGGGGCAGCATTCAAGTTTGCGGTCGTTCTATGCTTTCAACGTGGAAGGCGGTGCCATATGCACGGTCTTGTGATTGAAATCACACCAAGGATGCGCCGCCGAGGGTAAGCAGGAAAGATTACCGAGGTCACAAAAGTGAGCGGCGGGCGCGGCGGTCAGTAGCCACGCGTTTGAGCGAAGCATCGTAAATTCCGGAACGAGACTTTACAATCATTCCTCCATGACGGTGACGGTGCGATCATTCGCCAAGATTAACCTTGGGCTGCGGATTGGAGCGGCGCGGGAAGACGGGTTTCACGACCTGCTGACCGTGTACCAGATGATCGGGCTGCACGATGTGATTCGGGTGAGCGTGGCTCGTGGGACGGGGATTGAGATTCGATGCGAGGATCCTCAGGTTCCGCGGGATGAGTCGAATACTTGTTTCCGCATCGTCGAGCGGGCGATGGCGGCATTAAGGGCGAAGGGGCGAGTAGTCATCGAGATAGAGAAGCGGTTGCCGGTGCAAGGTGGGTTAGGCGGGGCATCGGCGAATGCGGTCGCAACTTTGCTGGGGTTAGAGCGGGTGGTTCGAAAAACTCTGCCCGCGGTGGAGAGGTTGAGGATTGCGGCGGAGGTGGGATCGGATCTGCCGCTGTTTCTGGTCGGCGGAATGGTGCTGGGGGTAGGACGAGGGGAGCAAGTGTATCCCTTGCCGGATTTGCCTGCGATGGCTTGCGTGGTGGTGATGCCGGAGGTGGGGGTCTCGACCCCGAAGGCGTTTGCGGAATGGGATCGGTTGTGTGGCTCGTCTGGCGCGGGCACGCCCTTCGACAAGCTCAGGGCAGGCTCTGCCCGCGAGCCTGCGCCTCTGCTGTCGAGTTCTGAAGAGCAACAGCCAGCCGAGCTGCGCTCGGCCGGACAGCCGAAGGCGGCTGTCCCCACAAAACCTGGGACGGACGAATGCGTCCGTCCCCACGTGAGTAGTCCCCGCATGAGCAGTGCCAATCCAAGCAGTCATCATCCCACGGCGAAATTGACGGTGGCCTCTGCGTCCGATAGAATGAATGAGCTTGGCCGCGAGTTGTCGGCGTGGCTGAGCGAGCCTTACTCCAGTGCTCCTTTTCGAAGGGGCCGGGCCGAGAATCCGCTTCTCTGGCTTGTCCGGGCTGGGATTAAAAACGACTTCGAAGAAGTCGTCTTTCCTGAGTATCCCGAACTGCGTGAGGGGAAGCGTGTGCTTGAGCGCGCAGGCGCGAAATATGCGTCGTTGTCGGGGTCCGGATCGACGCTGTACGGGCTGTTTGGATCGAACGATGCGGCGGCGAGGGCAGTGAGCAGGCTTCGGAAGCAAGGTTGGGCGGCGCAGGCGACTTCGACGCTGACGCGGAGGGGATACTGGCGAAGAGTGCTGCTGGATTAGGGGGCGAGAGGCTTGCCCCTGGGGCGCTCGGCTTCGCCTTCGCTTGGACCCTTCGACTGCGCTCAGGGCAGGCTAACGAGGCGGCCGTCGCCACAGGGCCAGGCTGGGTCAGCGAATTTTGATTGTTGAATTTTGATTGTTGAATGACAATAATTGTGGACCCCAAGCGGGGTTCATTCAACCATCAACATTCGACCATCAACGATTGGCTTACTGGGCCGTCGACTAATGGTAGGTCAAGTGCCTTTGGAGCACTTTGTCTAGGTTCGAATCCTAGCGGCCCAGCCAGAAGAACCGCGATGAGTTTTCGAGCGGGTGAGCAATGAGCAACCTCGATTCTGACTTTGCTCACCACCTCATTGCTCACGGCTCAACGCATAAGAGCGAAGCGAAACTATGGCCACCTTAGTCACGCCGACCGACAAGACGACCGACAAGGTTGAGAAGAAGAGTCCGCCTGTGCCCGACGAGAAGCAGGAGCGGAAGCAGCGTCCGCGAGTGGACGAGAAGTTCAAGATCTTCAGCGGTACGGCGAATGAGCCGTTGGCCGACGAAGTTTGCCATTTTCTCGGGATGCCGCGCGGGCAGGCGCAGGTGACGCGCTTTGCCGATGGCGAGTGCTACGTGCAGATCCAGGAGAATGTGCGGGGCTCCGATGTGTTCGTGCTGCAGCCGACCTGCCATCCGGTGGATGGGCACTTGATGGAGTTGCTGCTGATGATCGATGCGCTGAAGCGCGCGTCGGCGCGGCGCATCACGGCGGTGATTCCGTACTTCGGATATGCGCGGCAGGACCGGAAAGATAAGCCGCGGAGTCCGATCTCGTCGAAGCTGGTGGCGGATTTGCTGACGACCGCAGGGGCGCACCGGGCGCTGATTGTAGATTTGCATACGCCGCAGTTGCAAGGATTTTTCAACATCCCGGTCGATCATCTGTTTGCGTCGCCGGTGCTGGTGGATCACTTCCGCAAGCTGGCGTTGCCGAACTTGACCATTGTTTCGCCGGATGCGGGCGGCGTGGAGCGGGCGCGGTTTTTCGCGAAGAAAGTGGACGCGGCGCTGGCGATCGTCGACAAGCGGCGCGTGGAGATGAACGTCGCGGAAGTGATGCACGTGATCGGCGACGTCAAAGAGCGGACCTGCCTGATCATCGACGATTTGATCGATACGGCCGGGACGCTGGTGAAGACGGCGGCTGCGTTGAAAGACAATGGCGCAACCGAGGTTTACGCCTGCGCTTCGCATGCAGTGCTGTCGGGGCCGGCGGTGGAGAACATCCGGAATTCTGTGATCAAGGAAGTCGTAGTCACGAACACGATTCCGCTGAGTCCGGAGGCCGACGCAGCTCGAACCGAAAAGGGAGGAAAGATTTCCGTCCTCTCGATTGCAGGATTGATTGGCCGGGCGATTCAGGCGAATCACGAAGAAACCTCGGTCAGTAAGTTGTTTATCTAGCGGTGAGCGGTGAGCGGTGAGCAGTGAGCCATGAGCACATGCAGGTTTTGCTCGCGGCTCATGGCTCGCAGCTCATCGCTGATTTCTCAGATAGGAATTGACATTTATGGCGACTGCATTGGAAACGAACGTACTGGAAGGGCAACCGAGGGAAGCTGGGACGAAGAACGATGCCAAGCGCGTGCGCCGCGACGGAAAGATTCCGGCGGTGGTGTATGGAGCGGGGAAAGAGTCGCTCTCGATCAGCGTCGACCCGCGCGTGGTGACCCGGATTCTGAATTCGGAGACCGGCCACAACACGATTTTCGATCTGGCGATGGGCGGCGAGAAGACCAAGACCATGATCGTTGACTGGCAATACGAACCAATCAAGGGCAAGCTGCTGCACATCGATTTGAAGCGGATCGCCCTCGACAAGGTGCTGAAGGTCAGCGTGCCGATCTTCCTGGTCGGCGAAGCCGCGGGCGTGAAGCAGGAGGGCGGCATCATGGAGCAGATGCTGCGCGAAGTCGAGATCGAGTGCTTACCGGCGGATATTCCGAGCCACATCGATGCCGACGTCAGCCATTTGACCTTTGGCAAGGTGCTGCGCGTTTCCGATTTGCCGCACTCGGACAAGCTGAAGTTCATGACCGACGCCAATCAGCCGGTTGCGCACGTGACCTCGGTCAAGGAAGAAGTTGTGGTCACGCCGGAAGCCGTGGCGGCAGAGGCGGGAGCTGCTCCAGCCGAGCCCGAAGTCATCAAGAAGGGCAAGCAGGAGACCGAAGAAGAGGGCGCCGAAGCTGCGGCCGAGAAGCCGGAGAAGGCCGAGAAGAAAGAAAAGAAGTAAGGAAGCGAGCCGAACGCGCGGTAATTGCGTCGCAAAAAGCGCGACGCTTCGTGCGGCTCGCCCAGGTCCTTCGCGAGACAAAGAGCGTCTCGCTCAGGATGACAAATCGTCTGAACTGAGGAAGCGAATCAGGCGTGAAACTGATTGTGGGTCTCGGCAATCCCGGAATCGAATATCAGTTCACGCCGCATAACCTGGGATTCCTGGCGATCGATCGCATCGCGGGGAACCTGGGAGTGGAAGTGAGAAACCGGCAGTGCCGGGCGCTGACGGCGCGCACCGTGATCGCCGATCAGATGGTGCTGCTGGCCAAGCCTGAGACGTTCATGAATTTGAGTGGCGTTTCGGTGCGGGAGCTGGTGAGAGAGTACGAAGCAAATCCGGAATCGGATCTGATTGTGATTCAGGACGAACTGGATTTTCCGCTGGGCACGCTGCGCATTCATACGCGGCGCAGCTCGGCGGGGCATAACGGCATCGAGTCGATCATCGATGCGCTGGGCACGCAGGATTTCCTGCGGATCCGGATTGGCGTGGCGCCGGAGCGGCCAGTACAGGTCATCAGCGCCGCGGTTGCCGCCGGGAAAGATTACCTCCTGGCTCCGATGCGCAAGGCGGATCTGAAAGTCGTGGATGGGATGCTCGACACCGCCGAAGAAGCGGTGAAGGTCATTCTGAAAGAGGGTCCGGCGGCGGCGATGAATCGCTTTAACCGGAAAGAAGAAAGTGGCCAGTGATGAGTGGTCAGTGGCCAGGCCGACAAGATTTTGCTGATCACTGATCACTAATCACTGACCACTAGCCACAGGATTTGGAGAAACGAATGAATCGTACTTATGAGCTGATGTTTATCGTCCGGCCGGATATGACGGACGAGGATCTGGACAAACTGATTTCGACGCTGCAGTCGGTTGTGCCCCCCTCGGGCGGCACAGTGGTGCGGGTCGACAAGATGGGCAAGAGACGCCTGGCCTACACCGTGCGGCGGTTTCATGACGGCATTTACGTCCTCATGGTCGTCGAGGGCGGAGGGCCGGTTATGCACGAACTGGAGCGCCGGTTGCGCGTGACCGAGCCGGTGATCAAGTTCCTGACCGTGCGCGTGGACGAAGAGCAGAAGCGGCTCGCCAAGATCAAGGCGCTGCGTGATGCGAAAAAGAAAGTAAGCGCGCAGCCGGCAGCAGCGGCTCCGGAAGAGGCGGCAGCGCCTGCCGCGGAAGCTCCAGCGACAGCGTAGAGCGAGTGGTCAGTGGCTAGTGGCCAGTGACCCGGGCTCGTTCCCTACTGCGATTTTTGACTGGCCACTGATCACCGATCCCTGGCCACTGACTTAAGGAGAATTATGGCTGACGAAACAAAAGCACCGGAGCAACAAGCGGCACCGGCCCCCAGCGAGCGTCCGCGGTCGGACGGGCCTCGGCCCGGGCGGAGATCGTCCGCGATTTGGTGGCGGCGGGCGCGGTCCCGGAGGGCCTCCGCGCGAAGGCGGCGGCGGACGGAAATTTTTCCGGCGCAAGAAAGTGTGCAAGTTCTGCACCGAGAAAATCGAAGACATCAATTACAAGGACTACCGGCTGCTCGGGCAGTTCGTGGCCGAGAGCGGCAAGATCGTGCCGCGGCGGCTGACCGGCGTCTGCGCGCCCCACCAGCACCGGCTGTCATCGGCCATCAAGCAGGCGCGGAACATCGCGCTGCTGCCGTTCGCGGGAAGAGCGTCGTAAAAAACCATTAGCCACGGATTTGCACGGATCCCCACGGATAAGGCTTTTTCAACGATTTTGGTTTATCCGTGATGATCCGCGTGAATCCGTGGCAAAGAATTCTGAAACGGAGTCATCCATGGAAGTCATTCTGAAAGAAGATGTAGCGAAGCTGGGATCGCGCGGCGATGTGGTGAAGGTCGCGGAAGGATACGGGCGGAATTATCTTCTGCCGCGCAAGCTGGCCATCCAGGCCAATGAGAGCAACAAGGCCGTCATCGTGCAGATGAAGGCCGCCGCGGTGCGGCGTTCGGCCAAAGAGAAGGCCCAGGCCGAGGAACTGGCCAAGCAGTTCGAAGGCGCGTCGGTGTCGTTCACACGCAAGTCGGGCGAGCACGATCAGCTGTTCGGATCGGTCACCTCGGGCGACCTAGCCGATGCACTGACCAAGAAGGGCTTCAACGTGGACCGCCGCAAGATCCAACTGCACGAGCCGCTGAAGACCGTGGGCGAGTTCACCGTGCCGGTCAAGCTGCACAAGGACGTAACCGCGCACCTGAAGGTCGTAATCGAGAAGGAAGCGGTTACAGAGTAGTCGTAGCGCCGCCGTCCCGGCGGCTGTCCCGGCGGGCGTCTCGCCCGCCGCTGTGCTAGTCGTAGACTCTGCTGCGATGGGCAATGCGCGTTATACTCACGCGCCGAGCTGTATCGTCGACAATGTATACAACGCGCCAGTCGCCGATGCGGATCCGCCACTGATCTCTATAGCCCTTCAGCTTTTTGCATCCTGCGGGTCGTGGATCTTCCGTCAGAGATTCGATTTTCCTGACTACACGCGCCAGCACCGTGTCAGGTAAAGTTTCCAGTTCTTTTCGCGCTGAAGTCTTGAACTCGACGGCATAGCTATCCACGAAGCCGCCCGCGCTTCACGAGGTCTGCCTTCACCTTTTGCAACGATGTTCCTGATTCTTTGCGACGGGATTCAGAGATCAGGCCGTCCCAAAAATCTCGAAGACGGGATCCGTGCTTCTTCAGGTCGATAAGAACGGCGACCTTGCGGCCTTTGCCATCGGTGACGAATTGCACTCCGGTCATGACCCTATTTTCCCATATGCACCTGAACTACTTCTAGGTACGGTCCACCGTGCGGGCCGCTCGTCTCAAGTTGTGTGTTCTCAGCGACGGACAAAACGGGCACTTTCCTTGCCAAATCACCTGCCCATCCTTGTCCCCCAATGTTCTGTTTCCCCCTAACTCCCTGCCCGAGAATCACCTAGGCCCCCACAAAATCCCTGTAACGCCTATAATTTCTGCTCACGGATCGGGGGATTCTCCGTCTATTCCTGTGCAAGCCCGGAAGACATCAAAGCCGGGCAGGTAGAGGACATAGCCGAAATGCCGGCCGATGCTTGGTGTATATCACTTGCGGTTGGCGGACAGGCCCACTCGAGAGAGAGTGAGTTAACGGAGAGAGTTGGTAGTCGAGCAGCTCGGGAACTTCACGAAAACGAAGCTCGAGAAAACCAGGACCCCGCGCGGGGCCGCATGGCTGGGCAAGAACGCCGTATCGATGACACGATGTTGATCCGCGAAGCGCAGCGGGGAAACCGCGCCGCCTTCGAGGAACTTGTGCGCCACTACGACCAGGCGGTGCTGCGGCTCGCTCTTCATCTCACCGGAACTGAACACGACGCGCAGGACGTGTATCAGGACGCCTTTCTCAAGGCCTATAAGAACATCGGTAATTTCCGGTTCGAGTGTTCCTTCTACACATGGATTTACCGGATCGTGACCAATTTGTGTCTCGATCACCTGCGCAAAAAGACCGTGCGCAAAGAAGATGCGCCGGTGGCGAAGGATCCTGACGGCGGCGAGTACGACCTGCTCGATCAGGTGCCGGATGGACGGGCGGGGGCGAATCCGGAGCGCGATTTGATGCGGCGGCAGTTGGGCGCGCGGATTGCCGGAGCGCTGGAGAAGCTTACGCCGCGCGAACGGATGGTGTTCGAGCTGAAGCATTATCACGGATTGAAGCTGCGCACCGTGGGTGAGATTTTGCATACGACGGAAGAGACCGCCAAGAATACGCTCTTCCGGGCCACGCAGAAATTGCGCGGAGCGCTGGCGGATATGAGATAGCAATGAGTTATGAGCTATGAGCTATCAACCCGAAGACTCCGGGATTGGATCGCTCGCTGCTCATCGCTCGGAGCTCACAGCTCGAAGGTGCAACTATGAAGTGTGAATGGGTTCGAGAAAATATTGTGCTCCACGTTTACGGCGAACTGGCTGACGATGTCCGCCACGAACTGGAGCAGCATGTGTCCCGCTGCGCGGACTGCGCAGCCGAACTGAAGGCGGAGCAGGATTTTCATACTCTGCTGCTCGAGGATCGCGCGGGCGATCCATTGCTCAACGATCCGGCGCCGAATCTGCTGGCGTCTTCGCGCATGCGCCTGCAGGAGGCGCTGGAGACCGCGCCGCAGGGTACCTTCTGGAGCCGGCTGCCCTTCGATCCGGTGGATTGGCTGCGGCAGGTACGGTTCTCGCCGGCACTGGCCTCGGTCATTCTGATTCTCGGCTTCGCCGGCGGAGTTGGGACAGCCTACAAAATCTACGGGGCGCACCCAATCACCATCGCCGGCACTCCGATTGTCACACCTGTTCCCGCTTCCATTTCCGGCATTGATTCGGTAACTCCACTCCCCGGCACCGACCAGGTCAGCATCAAGTACAACACGGTTTCGACACAGGAAGCGCAGGGATCGCTGAACGATCAGAAGATCCAGCAACTGCTGCTGTACGCGGCCCGCAATAACTACAATTCTGGCGTGCGCGTGGATTCGGTCGACTTGCTGGCACAGCGATCGGGCGACATGCAGGTGCGGGAAGCGTTGATCTATGCGCTGCAGAACGACACTAATCCGGGCGTGCGGCTGAAATCGCTGACCGCGCTGGGCAATTATGTGAAGACCGACACCAATGTGCGCGATGCCGTGCTGCGGGCGCTGGTGAACGATACGAATTCGGGAGTACGCATTGAAGCGCTGCGTTTGATCGAGCCGGCGAAAGCCGATGGCAGCGTGCGCGGCGTGCTGATGGCGCTGGCGGCGAAGGACCAGAGCACGTACATCAAGTCGCAGGCCCGCACCATGCTGGCGCAGTTGCCGGAGATTGATTAAGAAAGTTCGGCGAGGGCGGGACGCCGGCGCTACGAAGTGAGAAATGAGGTGGATCATTTGAAACGCGCGCTACAGATCGTTGGTCTGGCTGGAGTACTGGCCCTCCTGGCGCCGCTGGCCGTGGCGCAGGACATTCATGTGTCCCGCGAAGGCGGAACCTGGGGACAGGAGATTACAGGCTCACTGGCTGCGGTAAAGAACTTAAGAGTGAAAGTCGATATGGGCTCGGTCGTGGTGCGAGGCGGGCAAGAGCAGGGCATCCATTATGTGGTTCATACGCATTTCGATAATTCGTCGGAGGAAGAAGCCCGCCGCCAGTTCGACAAGTTCAAAATCAGCGCCTATGTGAAAGGCGACACGGCGTGGATCGTGGGCGATTGGCAGGGAGGGCACCGTCCGCGACATTTTTCGGGCGAATTCTCCATCAACGTTCCCCGCGAGATTGCGCTGGTGAAACTCGAGACCGAAGGCGGCAACGTTGACGCGTCAGGTCTGGCCGGGCGGGTGGAAGCCGAAAGCGGTGGCGGCAGCCTGAAACTTGACGACATCGGCGCTGGCGCATACGCCGAAACCGGGGGCGGCTCGATCGAAGTTGGAACCGTGGGCGGCGATCTGGGACTGCACACCGGCGGTGGTTCGATCGAAGTGCGCCACGCCAATGGTAAAGTCGTGGCGGAAACCGGCGGCGGCAGCGTGCGCATCTTTGCGGGCGCGCAGGGTGCAACCGTGGAAACTGGTGGCGGCAGCATTGAAGTGCATCGGTGCTCCGGTACGGTCAAGGCGTCCACCGGCGGCGGCAGCGTAGATCTAAGCGATCTCGACGGTCCCGTGGATATTTCGACCGGAGGCGGCAGCATCCGGCTGACTTCCGCCAAGGGTCATGTCCATGCGGAGACCGGCGGAGGAGGAATTGAACTTTACGGCGTCCCGTCGGCGCGGGCAGAAACCGGCGCGGGCGGGATCACGGTGAAGCTGGTGAACACGGGTAGCGAGCGGCATGATTCGGATCTTGAAACCGGCGCGGGCGACATCACCGTTTACATCGCTGCAGATGTAGCCATCAACGTTCGCGCCAGCGTCGATATGGGGAACGGGCATCGCATCACATCGGACTTCCCCGACATACACGTTCACAGCGAAGGCGATCAGTGGGGGCCGAAGACGCTGACTGCCGAAGGTGCGCTGAACGGCGGCGGACCTACGCTGAAAGTTCACACTTCGACCGGAGATATCTGTATCAGGCGGGCCAGCCGGTAAAAGAAGTGGTCAGTGGCTAGTGGTCAGTGGCAGACTGACTACTGCTTGCTGACCGCTGGCCACTGGCTACTGCCAACGAGGAATGAAAATGCGCAACTACATTCTGATCAGCATCGCGGTGGTGCCGTTGCTTCTCACCTTTTCGCACGCCGCGCAGAACTCGACCTCGGGCCCGCCGGGACAGAATTGGATATTCTCCAGCGAGGACAGCGGCACCAGTTCGTACCTCGGCGTCGACATCGCTGACGTCACGAGCGAGCGGCTGGGCGCGTTAAAGTTGAAAGAAGAAAAGGGCGTGGAAGTGACGATGGTTGACCAGGACGCTCCGGCGGGCAAGGCCGGCATCAAGGAGCACGAACGTCATTCTCACCATGAACGGAACGTCGATCGAGAGCGAAGCGCAACTGCGGCGGATGATTCACGAAACGCCGCCGGGGCGCATCGTGACCCTGGGCCTGAGCCGCGATGGGCAGCCCATGTCAGTGAAGGTACAGCTCGCGGACAAGCACAAGGAATTTGCTTGGGACGGTCCCAAGCCGGGCGACATCCACGTGCACATTCCCGAGGTCCATGTGCCCGATATCGACATTCCTTCGATCAACATGGTCGTGGTCACGTCTTCGGCACGCAGCGGATTGATGGTGGAAAACATCACGCCGCAGCTGGGTGAATTTTTTGGCGTAAAGAATGGCACGGGCGTGCTGGTACGCTCCGTGGAAAAAGGCAGCCGGGCCGAGAAGGCGGGCTTTCGCGCCGGCGATGTCATCGTCAAAGTGAACGATCAACTGGTGCACGATACTAGCGACTTCGCGCACGGGGTGCGATCGCGCAACACAAACTCCGTCAACGTTCTCGTAATGCGCGACCGAAAAGAGCAGACCCTTACGCTCTCTCTGCCGGATCGAAGCGATTCCAGCAAGCTCCTCGACATCGAAGACGATGAAGATGCGCTGGCGGACGCCGAGGCTTATTACGACATCGCTGAAATGCAGAAGGAAATAGCAAAGGTTCGGCCTGATATGGAAATTGCCGTCCAAGAGGCTGGCAAGGCCGAGCAGGCAGTTCGCGAATCTCTCTGTCAGGCGCAAAAGGAAATTAAGCATCCGTCCGAACGCCAGCGAAAGCAGTTCAAGAAGCAGCAGGAAGAGTTGATGAAGCAACTGGAACAGATGCGCCAGGTGCGCGGATTTCCTCTGGATCTGTAAGGCGGCGAGCGAGCCGGCTATTGGCCGGCGGAAGCACTACGTGAGCGGCTATTGAGGCAGGAACGGTTTCTTCCCAGTTGCTTGGCGGCGTACAGAGCATTGTCAGCGGCGCGAACCAGTTCATCGCGGCTCGACCCGTGATCCGGACAAGCTGCAACGCCCACGCTGATAGTTACAGTGCGGGGCACACCCGGGAATTGCCAGGCCTCGACGTGACAACGTAATTTTTCGGCAATGGCGAGGGCCTGCTGCGCGTTGACTTGGCTCAGCAGAATGGCGAACTCCTCTCCGCCATACCGGCAGACAACGTCGATCTTGCGCAGCTGCTGGTGGAACAGCGAAGAAACCTGCCGCAGCACTTCATCTCCGAGCAAGTGCCCAAACTCATCGTTCAAGCTCTTGAACTGATCGATATCGGCAATAATGACGGCCATTCCCGTGCCATAACGGCGGGCGCGCTCCAGTTCCTCCCCGATCCGCAGTTCGAAAAATCGCCGGTTGAAGATGCCGGTCAGCCCATCCAGATATGCCAGCTGCTTAACGCGCTCCACGTAGTGAGCGTTCTGGATAGCATTGGCGCAGATATCCGCCACCGATTCCAGCGACTGCAGCTCGCTTTGTCGAAAAGCGTTAATGCGCGAGCTGTGCAGCGTCAGCACCCCAAGCGTCTGCCCGAAGGAAATCAGCGGGATGCTCATGCGCGATCCCGTCTCCTTGAACAGGTGCAGCGACTCGGGAGCCCCGCTCAGATCTTTTTCAACGACCGCGCCATGGCTCGCGATTACCTCGGACCAAGGCTCGTCGACAGCCGAGATGCGCTGGCCGGGCGGCAAACACGGCGTGAGGACGCCCTGATGTGCTCGCATCACCAGGTCGCCTTCCTCCCGGAGTAGCAGCGCCACGTGCGAAACCTGAAACGCCTGCTGAATGACCGAACAGGCACGGACCAGCAGGTCCTCGAGTTCCATCACCGCGGTGCTCTCTTGCGCGATCTTGTTGATGGCTTCCAGTTGACGCGCGCGTTGCCGCTCCAGCGAGTACAACCGCGCGTTCTGCAGTGCGATCGACGCCTGAGTGGAGAACAGAGTCAGTAAATCGATGGTCTCGCGGTCGAAGTGATCGATGCGATCGCTCTGGCAGTCGAGCACCCCAACCACCTCATCGCACACCTTCAGGGGAACGGCCAATTCGGAGCGGGTAGATTGCGCGGAGCAAACATAGCGAGGATCGAGGGTCACATCAGGCGCGTAGACCAGCTGTTTCGTCGAAGCCGAGGCTCCGGTAATGCCTTGGTCGAGGGCGAGGCTCGCATCCTTGCCGGCGTCCCACCCAATCTGCGACCGCACGCAAAGCTGCCGCGTCTCCGGATCGAGCAGGAGAATGGCGACATTTCGTAAGTGGAAATGGTCGCGGGCGATCGCCAGGATTCGCTGTAACACTTCGTCCAGATCGAACGTCGACAGCACGGCCTGGCCGGCTTCATATAAGACGGCAATGTCCGGCATTCCAAAGGGATTCTATCTTTGAAACTCGCGAAAACGAGGTTCCGAAAGTACCCGGCCTTCCGCGAGAAGGGTTTGCCTTCGAATCAACGCCATCGTCTGGCGGTGCGGATCAGCCCGTAGGCCACCAGGCAAAACCAGAAGTCAATCACCATGCCCAGGTCGAACCGAAAGGGACGGTGTCGCGCGGCCATCGGAAGCGAGGGGGCGAGCGCGAAATACACGACATTGCCCAAAATAACGGCCAGCAGGGCCTGTAGAAAATTGACCAGCACTGATGTCTTAGACACCATAGGAGCCTCGGCGGGTTGGCGACAACCAATAGGCGCTCAACGCATCACCCTTGGAAGAGAAGCGCGACAGCGGCCGTGAGCGAGGCGCGCTCCTGATATTCTTGCGGGGACGCATGCCTTCAGGTTAGAGCAAGGGCATGGACTTCGAGAAATCCTGCGCATGCTTGAACTCTCCACGCCGGTGCAGTATGTGAAAGGCGTTGGTCCGCGGATCGCGGAACTGCTGGCCGGCAAGGGCATCCACACGGTCGGCGACCTGCTCCATTATCTTCCCTTTCGCTACGAAGACCGGCTGAATCCTCGCGGCATTGCAGAGTTGCGCGCGGGCGAGATGGCCACGGTGGTTGCCGAGGTTCGCAACTCCGGATTGTTTCGCACCCGCCGCATGCCCATCTTTCAGCTCACGGTGGGACAAGGCCGCACCCGGCTGCGCTGCCTGTGGTTCAACGCGACTTATCTGCAAGACAAGTTTGTGCCGGGGCACATGATCGCGCTCTACGGCAAGGTCGAAGAGGATCCGCGCAGCCGCGAATTGCAGATCATGCAGCCGCAGTTCGAGATTCTGGGCGAGGCCGGCGACTCCGGGAATGGCGCCGATAAGAAAGCCACCGAGTCGCTGGAAATTGGGCGCATTGTTCCGATCTATGAGGCCATCGGACGCCTTACCCCGCGCTGGTTCCGGCGGATCATTCACACTGCTCTCGACAATCTGACGCCCGATTTGCCGGAAGCGATTCCAGCCGCGGTGCGATCGCACCTGGGATTGATTTCTCCGCGCGCCGCTTTGTGGAACGTTCACTGGCCCGAGCCCGGCGAAAGCCTGGAACAACTGCAGTCGTCGCGCACGCCGGCGCACATCCGTATGATCTTCGACGAACTTTTCTTTGTGGAGTTGGGCCTGGAGTTGAAACGGCGCCAGCAGAAGGCACAGACGGGAATCGCGTTTCGCCTGGACGATCGGGCGCGGGCGGCGATCAAGAAGATTTTGCCCTTTCATCCCACGGCCGCTCAGAAGCGGGTGCTCAAAGAAATCGCTGCCGACATGGAGAAGCCTTATCCCATGCGGCGTTTGCTGCAAGGCGATGTGGGTTCGGGAAAAACAATTGTGGCTTTTGAGGCGGCGATTATCGCGATCGAAAACGGCTGCCAGGTGGCATTGATGGCGCCGACCGAAATCCTGGCGCAACAGCATTATTTTTCGGCGCGGCGCATTCTGGAGAATGCCGGATATCGCATCGTGCTGCTGACGGGCTCACTCGAAAGCGATCGCAAGCGGGAAATTCGCAGGCACATCGCGCAGGGGAATGCGCAACTGGTGATTGGTACCCATGCCCTGCTGGAAGAAAAAGTGGAGTTTGCCAAGCTTGGGCTGGTGATTGTGGACGAGCAACATCGCTTCGGCGTGATGCAGCGGCTGAAGCTGATGAAGAAGTCAGGCGAGAGCGGTGAAGACAGTGGTGTGGGACATAGTTATGTGGGGACGGGCGCTCCCGCCCGTCCAGCCGAGCGAAGCTCGGCAGTTGCCGGCGAACCCGACGTCCTGGTCATGACCGCGACCCCCATCCCACGCACTCTCGCGCTCACCCTTTACGGCGATCTCGATTTGAGCGTGCTCGACGAATTGCCGCCGGGGCGCACGCCCATCGTTACCAAATGCGTCTCCGACGAGGAATCGCCGAAAGTGTGGGAGTTCGTTCGCAAGCAAGTGACGGCGGGACATCAGGCGTACGTGGTCTATCCCGTGATCGCCGAAAATGAGGAGAGCGAACTCAAGGCGGCGATCAAGATGTACCGCGAACTGAGCGGCAAGATTTTCTCCGACCTAAAGGTTGGCCTGCTGCACGGGCGCCTCGACGCCGAGCTGAAAGATCAGGTCATGCGCATGTTCCAGCGTGGCGAATTGCAGATTCTGGTGGCGACCACGGTCATCGAAGTTGGCGTCGACGTGCCCAATGCGACGGTCATGGTGATCGAGCATGCCGAGCGCTTTGGCCTGGCGCAGCTTCATCAACTGCGTGGGCGGATCGGGCGCGGCGCCGCGAAATCGTATTGCGTCCTGATGACGGGAGGAAAGGTCTCCGAAGACGGACAAAAGCGCCTGGACGCCATGGCGCGCACGAATGACGGGTTCAAAATCGCCGAACTCGATCTTGAGCTGCGCGGTCCGGGAGAATTCTTTGGCACGCGCCAGGCCGGGCTGCCCAGCTTTCGCGTGGCCAACATTATTCGCGACGCGCAGTTGCTGGAAGCCGCGAAGCGCGAAGCCGCCGCGGTACTGGTGGGACCCAATACGGAAATCTCCGCGGAAGAGATCAGCCGCGCGCTGGTGCACATGCGGACGCGCTGGCAGCATACGTACGGACTGGTCGAGGTAGGCTAAGCAAGACGTTTGATAAAATCAAAAGGATGGCCGGAACTTCCCAGCTGATTCAGATCGAGCTTGCGCCGCCGGTGCGGGCGCCGAAACCCCGCTGGCTGCGGGCGAAAGCTCCGGTCGGCGAAAATTTCCATAACCTGAAGAAACTGGCTCGTGGCATGGGGCTGCACACGGTATGCGAGTCAGCACAGTGCCCGAATATCGGCGAATGCTGGAACCATAAGACCGCGACCTTCATGCTGCTGGGGGACATCTGCACGCGCCGCTGTGGATTTTGCGCGGTGCCCAAGGGACGTCCGCAGCCGATTGATTGGGAAGAGCCACGGCGGGTCGCAGAAGCCGTCGCCACGCTCGGACTGAAGCATGCCGTGGTGACGAGCGTGAACCGCGACGACGATAACATCGGCAGTGCCCGCGTTTTTGCCGAGACGATTCGCGAGATTCGCGAACTCACGCCGAATTGCCGCGTCGAAGTACTCATCCCCGATTTTCAAGGGCTGGAAGAGTCGTTGCGCATCGTGCTCGATGCCCGGCCGGACGTGCTCAACCACAACACGGAAACGGTGCCGCGCCTGTACCGAGCGGTGCGATCGGGTGCGCGCTACGAACGGACGCTTACGCTCCTCGAGAACGCCAAGAAATTTTCGCCCGGCATGGTCACAAAAAGCGGAGTCATGGTGGGGCTGGGCGAGTCGTCGGAAGAATTAATCGAAGTTTTTCGCGATCTCGGCGGCCGCGGCGTCGACATTCTTACGGTCGGTCAATACCTGCGCCCTTCCAAGGATCATCTTCCCATCGCTCGCTTCTACGAGCCCGAAGAGTTCACTTACTTGCGGGAGCAGGCTCTGCGCTTCGGTTTCCGCCACGTCGAATCGGGACCGATGGTGCGCTCGAGTTATCACGCGCACGAGCACGCCGACGCCGCTGCTGGCCCGAGGCCCTGATTCTATTCGTCTTCCCCTCGTCAATAATCCCGGGCGAAACATTCCCGCCAGTGGTCGACTCTGAAAACTGGCATGGCCGAGCAGGAAAAATCTCAGAAGATGTGCAGCTTGATGCTCAAGTACTTCTTCGGATTCTCACGCACGGCTTTTACCAGGCCCCGCGTCTCCACCAGCATCTCATTGGCGTTGTTATAGAGAGTCTCGTCTTTGAAGAGCTTGCCCACCGTCCCCTGTCCGGCTTCCAGTTCCGTCGTGAGTTGCGAGAGCTTGGTGATGGTTGTATCCAGCTTCTTGGCCAACTCTTCGTCCTTGGTCAGCCTGCCCAGCGTCCCCCTGCCGGCGTTGATGTCGTCGGTCACTTTCTTCAGATTGGCAATGGTGTCGTTAGCGTTGTTGTAGAGCGAGGGATCCTTCAGGATCTTGCCGGCCGTGCCCTTGCCCTGCTGCATGTCGTCGATCACGGCATTCATCTTGTCGAGGGTAGACAAGAATTTATCGTAGGCATCATTGCGGTTGATGAGCGCGCCCAGGCTGCCCTGACCGTTCGCCACCTCCTCAACGATCTTCTGGAGATCCGCGACCGTGACCGACAAGCGGTTGTACAGGGTGGGATCGTAGATCAGTTTGCCGAGTGATCCTTTACCGCTTTCGGCGAAGGCCAGAATGCGGTCGGCACGCTTCAACAGCGCGTCCATGTTCTGCAGCGTGCTCTGGCTGGCGCGGACGACCTGGTTGAAGTCGGGGTGCACTTGCGTGGGCAGCGTGTCTCCATCGTGGACGGGACCGCCTACCGCCTGCGAACTGTCAATATCGAGATAAGTCTCGCCCAGTACGCCTGCGGTTTCCAGCGACGTGACGGAATCGCTGCGCAGGCCGTAGTCATATTTCGTGCTGATCTTCATCGTGACTTCGACGGGAGTCAGAGGCTTGCCTCGAACGATCGCGATGTGGGTAACGTTTCCGATATCGACGCCGCTCAGCCGCACCGGGGCTCCCGGGCGCAATCCCTCAGCATTGTCGAAATATGATTTGACGGCGATGCGGGTAGTGAAGAGGTTGTTTGTTCCCGACATGAGGAGCAGGAGCAATCCCAGCGTCAAGCTCGCGACGATCACCGTGATCCCAACGCGCAGTTGCGACCACTTGAGCTGCTTCTGGCTAGGCAAATGATTCCCTCATGAGGCCAGCAAGGACGAGATTCGCCAGCCGCGGAAACAGCTTCCGATCGCGGTCGGCTCCCCGGGACACGTCCATCGCAGCATGATAACAAACTCGGAGACGATGGCTAAGCGGCTTTGGTTTGCAAAACTGGCACCACGATGAGGGCCAGCAGGTATGCGGCGGCGCCGCAGGCCAGGGTCACCGTCAGCCCAAACTGAATGGCAATGACCATGGCCAGCACCGAGCCCAGAACGCTGGCAGCCGCGTTCATCGACCATGCCCATTCCACCCCGTTATCGAGCGCGGATTGATCGGCAGAAATCTCACGCCTGCGAGATGCGGCAAGCGCGCGCAGGCCCGTCGGAAACGGCATTCCCATGACGAAGCCTAGCGGGATCAGAAGCACTCCGCTGACCAGTAACCGATATTGAAATCCCATCCCCACCAGCGCCGCCAGACGGCTGGGCAGAAAAAGACGTTGGCCACGAGGGTGACGATGACCAGCAGGAGCGGAATCCAGACCATCTCTGCGCGCGGCAGCCACAGCCGCGAGAACAGGCTTCCGGCGCCGCTCGAAAGCATCAGCAGAAAAATCACCACGGTGAGCGCGTACGTAGGATGTCCCAAAAACAGCACGAACCGCTGGATGAACGCGATCTCCACCAGAATGTAGCCCAGGCCGACGGCAACGAAATAGACCAGTGGAAAGGCCGACTGGCGCCGCTCCCCTCCGGCCAGCACTAAAGGCAAAATCAGGAACACCAGCACGGCGATGAGAGAAATCACCAGCACGAGCAACAGCACCAGAACCCCCAGATTTACCTTCCAGTCGATGCCATGGCGCAGGCTGTGCTCTCCCAGGATTTGTCCGGGCTTCAGGGTGAAGAAAAAGAAAGGCGTATTGTCGCTCACCGGAGTGACGTTGTAGGCGTAGCTGCGAGCGAAGGCGTAGGGATCATTGCTCGCAATCAGCGCGGAGAACGGATTCTGACCGGATCGCGAAAGAAGCTGCGAAGAAAGCCCGGCTTGCGAAGGGAGATAGAGCGCGTCCAACTCGGAATATCGATTCAGATGCGCGCTCACGGCGGCTTCTTCAGCGGGAGTGAAAGCTGTTTTCTTGGCCAGAACGACGACCGGGATTCCGTCTTCGTCGAGCGCCCCTTGCGAAGCCACGATGAAATTGCGCGCCGGATTCGCGACGCCCAGGCGATGCAGCGCTTCCATCGCGACCGCTACCACCCGCAGGGCTTCTCGCGGCTGGCGGAACTCCCAGCGCGTGATGGCGATCATGCCGTCGGGGTTGAGGTGGTCGAAATATTCCCGGAAAGCCTCTACCGTATAGAGATTATTTTCGCTGAGCGCGAAGGCCCCGGCCGCAGTTGAAGCCCAGGTATCGACCAGTGTCATCTGCACTACATCGAAATGTTGCTGCCGTAGAGCGGAGAAACGACCGGCCGTCGCTGACATGAATGTGAACATCGGGACGCTGGTACAAATGCTGCGAGTAATCGGCATAGCGTCCCTGCATGATCGTGCTGGCAATAATCGGATTGATTTCAATTCCCGTAACACTGGGGCTGCCATTGGCCACCGCGCGCAGAATGTCAACTCCTCCGCCGGGCCCGATGATGGCGAATTCTCCGTGCGGCCGCAGGACGTTGGCCAGAGCAGGTGGTGCCGACATGAGCGCGTCCTCCCAGGCCGTTTCGTGCCAGCGTGCCACCTCCGCGTTCATGATGTAGGTGGACGCGTCGGCGTCGATCACGATGGTTTTGGCCTGTCCCTGGCGGTCGACTTCCACGCGCGAGAGCGCATTCCAGCGCGCGAATTCTACCCACGCCGGATCGCGAAACATGCCCTTCGCGTACACCACATCGATCAGGCGTCCGGAGTAATTCGCGCCCGTCAGCACAACCAGCGTGAGCGCCAGCACCGCCGCATTTCTTCGCGCTGCGCCGCTCTCCGCCCATACGCCAGCCGCTGCGGCCAATGCGATGGCAGACGTCAGAATCGCATTGGGACCACCCAGCCAGTTCAACAGCGGAACCACCGCCAGGCACGCGAGCGCGCCTCCGCAGAGGTCGGCGCCGTACATGCGCGGGATGCGACTGGTCTCGCGCGCGAAGACCACCGAGAACAAAAGGCCGGTCAGGAAAAAGGGAACGGCCGCAGTCAGGTAGAGAATGGTCAGCCGGAGAAAATTCTTCCCCGTAACGTCGAGCGCAACCGGGACGTGGAGAACGATCTCGAGGACTACCACTACCAGCAGCGCATTGGCGGCGCAGAGACGAGTTGCGAGGACACGGGTGTCGAATATCCGCAGGCGGCGCTTCAGCAAGTACGCGAACACTCCACCTGCGCCCAGTCCAAGCAACGCGATGGAAATTGCGAGAAACGCAAAATGATAAAAGAGAACAACGGAAAACAGCCGGGTCAACGAAAGTTCGAGCAGCAACGCCGCGAAGCTGGTCAGGCCAAGGCCCGTCAGCAGCGTGCTTTCGGGGATTTCAACCCGGCTCGCGACTGGAATAGGTATAGGAGCGATGACGGCCATAAAGGAATTGAGGCGTCAGTCTAGCAGATGGTTGGCACAGGGTTCCGTGACGCAGTTCGCGGGAGCGCAGTCAACTCTCGAGGATGACCTGAGCGATCGCCTGATCCACGGTGTGCGAAATCGAAAGCGCAGCATTCTTCACGCCCAGCTTGGCGGCAAACTCTCCCGCCTTGCCGTGGAACGCGATCGTAGGCCGGCCTCCGGGCATGCGGATGACTTCGCAATCGCACCAGCGCACTCCGTGGTTCCATCCGGTGCCGAGCGCCTTCATCGCCGCTTCCTTGGCGGCGAAGCGGGCCGCGTAGCGCTCCTCACGATTCACCTTGGAGTCGCAATAGCGCTGCTCGCCGGCGGTGTAGATGCGATCGAGAAACCGCTGCCCGAAGCGCTGAATCGATTCGCGAATGCGGGGAACTTCCGCGATGTCGATGCCTGTGCCTACGATCATGTGCTTTCAGTCCTATTTGATCTGGCACAGAATTTTACAGCAACCGGTCCCCGCGGTAGAGCAAACGGCCATCGATCATGCGGGCTTCGGCAGTGAGCTTATGCGGTTTCGCGGGTCTGGCGTCGTCGATATGCAGGACTTCGTGCCCGTGTGCCACCAGCCAGTCGGAAACCAGCATCCGATGGCAGCGGAAGTAGACGCGCTCGGCGCACATATAAGCCGTGCGGGAGTTCTCGGCCAAGCTCAACAGTTCGGACATGGCCTTCTCGAACTCGGCGGTGAGCATGTAGTCCGCATAGTTGCGAAAGCTGTCATTGCGCAGGGCGATGTTTGGTGAATCCTCCATCATTCGCTTGCGATATCCGCCGAGAGATTTCATCCAAACGTAATGAATGCCTGCCGCCGGCAGCGTCTGTTCGAGCGAATCTCGATTGAATTGCGGCAAACGGCGCGACATGGGGAAGGCACGAATATCGACGAGAGTCGCGATCTGATGCGCCTGCAACGCACTCGTCAGCTGGTCGAACGACCGGGTCGAGTGTCCGACAGTGTAGAGCGTTGCCAACGAAGATTCGATGCTGCGCAGGACTTATGCGATGCGCTGGAGCGCCTGCGCGATAAGCGCATCCTGCTCGGGAGCAACCGTGCGCAGATCCAGCAGAACCCTGCCATCTTCGACGCGAGCGATAATTGGGGGATCGGAGTTGCGCAGGCGGGCGCACAGCGCGTCCGCGGTCAAATCGGCGCAACTTACCGCCAGCAGCCGCGTGGGAAGCACCGAAGATGGGGCCGCGCCGCCGCCGATGACCGATTCGCCGTCAATGATTTCGACCTTCATTTTTGATAGCTGCTGGGACTCAGCTCGCGTCTTCGAGATCTGCGCCACACTGTTTGCCAAGGCCTGGGCGCGGGTCCCGATTTCATCCTTGCTCAAGCGCATCATCCGCAACGTGGGGATCGCGCCGTGATCGCCTTTGACATAAGCGAGCAGCGTGGCTTCAAGTGCCGCATAAGTAAGTTTGTCCACGCGCAAGGCGCGAAAGAGAGAATTCGAGCGCATGCGGGCTACCAGGTCGGCGCGGCCGGTGATCAGCCCAGCCTGTGGACCGCCCAGCAGCTTGTCTCCGCTGTAGGTGACGATGTCGACGCCGGCGCGCAGGCTATCGAGCACGCTGGCTTCGCCATGGATGCCGAAATTCTGCAGGTCAACCAGCGCCCCGCTTCCCAGATCTTCCACCAGGGGCAAGTCGCGCGCTTGCGCAAGATTCACAAGCTCCGCGGTGGAAGGCTGCTCGGTGAATCCGCTGATTTCGAAATTGGATCGGTGCACCCGCAACAGCAGCCGCGTGCGCTCGTGGATCGCGTCCTCATAGTCGGCGATCCGCGTGCGATTGGTGGTGCCCACTTCGCGCAGGATCGCCCCCGACTTCGTCATCACGTCGGGGATGCGAAACGATCCGCCAATCTCGACCAGTTCCCCGCGCGAGACGATCACCTCACCCGCTTCCGCCAGGGTATTCAATGCCAACAGAACTGCGGCGGCATTGTTGTTGACTACGATGGTGGCGATGCGGTCGTCGCCCAGCGCCTTGCGGAACAGGCGGTCGACATGCACGTCGCGCTTGCCGCGTTCCCCGGCTTCCACGTCGAATTCAAGATTGGAATAGCCACCGCTGGTTTCGCGGATGTGATCCAGCGCCGACTCCGCTAACGGGGCGCGTCCGAGATTGGTGTGCAGAATGACTCCGGTTGCGTTGATGACCGCGCGCAGCGAGTAGGCCAGCGACTGGCGGAGATGTCCCTCGACGGCATTGGACAGGCCGCCCAGAGCAAGCCGTAGCCTGCGCTCATCCAGCGATCCGGAGGCAATCTCGTCGCGGAGACGGCCGAGCACCGCGCGCGCAGCATCGGTGACCGCGGCGGCGCCATGAACCGCAGCGAGCGAAGCGACAGCCTCAGTCCGGAGCAATTCATCGACCGCCGGCAATTCGCGGAAGAGTTCCGATCTCGCGGTAGCTTTCATTTTCCGGATTATCCCATGAAACCGCGCCCCGCCCGCGCATTCGCGCTTACAACGTGTGCAGGTATGCCAGCAGATCCTGGATATCTTGCGGGCTCAGCTTCTGGCTATAGGCCGGCATTTCATTGCGGCCCAGCCGGATGATGTCGGTGACGCGCTCGTCATTGGCCGGCAACCCGCTCAGGGGAAGATATTTGTGCTGGAAGATTCCCTTTAGCCCCGGTCCTTTTTTCCCTCTTGTGGAATACGGCCGGTGACAGCGGTCGCATTCGGAGTCGTAGATCTTGCGGCCAGCCGACTGCTGAGGGTTCAGGCCGAGTTCGGCGTCCGACTTGCGGCGCTCGACGTCGCAGGCCAACGCGGATGCCAACACCGCGCCCGCCAGCAAGATTCCGAATAAAGAAGTGTAAGTAGTTCTGCCAGAGATGAATCCGCCGTCTCGCTCTCGCAATCGAATGAACCGTCCTTGCTGCCGTGATACGCGGCGCTGCACGCCGCCTTACAATGATAAAGTATCCGGACCGGGTTGCTATTGATGATGACCATCGCGATCAAACGAGTGTACGAACCGGTCACGCGCACCGACGGCGCCCGTGTGCTGGTGGATCGTCTGTGGCCGCGCGGTCTCACCAAGGCAAAAGCCGCCATTGACGAGTGGTTGCGCGACCTTGCCCCCTCCGATGAATTGCGCCGCTGGTACCATGCGCGGCCGGACGAGTGGCCAGCATTCCGCCAAAAGTATTTGAAAGAACTGGCGCGGCCTGATTGCGAATCCGGCCTGCAGAGGCTTTACGAACTGGCCCACAAAAAGAAACGCCTGACCCTGCTTTTCGCTTCGAAGAACGAATCGCACAATAACGCGCTTGTGCTCAAGGAATTGCTGGAAGGAATTCGCAAACCTCCGACTGGAACCGGCCCCGGCGCCATTACCGCGCAAAGGCAGCGCCGGGCAGCGGTACGGCGCAGGTAAGCGAGCACGCATATTTCACTCGTGCAAACATCGCCTCGCCCGGTGGTTCCTCGAAAGGCCCTGATCTCATTTAGAATCGTGCGCGCATGCGGTCTGTCTTCCAGTGGAATCTTGGCTCGCGTTCGCTCGAACTGGGCAAGCGCACGCTGATCATGGGCGTGCTCAATGTCACGCCGGATTCCTTTTCCGACGGCGGCCAGTTTTTCGATCCCGAGAAAGCTCTGGAACACGCGGAGCATCTGCTCGAGCAAGGCGCCGACATCATTGACGTGGGAGGAGAATCCACGCGTCCGGGAGCGCGAGTCGAGGCCGGAGCGCCCCGGCAAACCGAATCAAAAAAAACTTCTGCCGCTTCTACGAAGGCCCCGCCGGTAACGGCGGAAGAGGAACTCAAGCGCATCCTCCCCGCCATCGCGCAATTGAAGAAGAAGCATCCGAAGACCGTCATTTCCGTCGATACCTACAAAGCCAGCGTGGCCCGGGCCGCGGTCGGCGCGGGCGCTGAAATTGTGAACGACGTGAGCGGATTCCGCTGGGATCCTCTGATGGCAAAAACAGTCGCGGATCTCAAATGCGGGGCCGTGTTGATGCATATGCGCGGGCGTCCTGAAGAATGGCGCACCCTGCCACCGCCGGGCGACATCGTGCTGCTGGTCAAGCGAGAATTGAAAGAATGGGCCGAGAAAGCGGTGCTCGCCGGCGTACGGCGCGAGCGCATCGTGCTCGATCCCGGCTTCGGCTTCGGCAAAAACTTTGAGGAAAATTATCCTCTGATCGCGCGCTTTGGCGAGTTGCAGGCCGCGGGCTTTCCTCTGCTTGCCGGCACGTCGAGAAAATCGTTTATCGGGCGAACGATTGCGGCTGATGGAAACACAGTTCCCCCTGCGGCCCGAATCTACGGCACGCTGGCCAGCCAGACCGCTTTGATTCTGAAAGGAGCTCACATTATCCGCGCGCACGATGTGAAGGCGTCCGTAGAGGCCGCGCGCATTGCGGATGCGATCCTGCTGGCTCGCTGACGATCGCCGCTTTTCGTCACAAATATATCGAGCAGAATTTAACGCCCGTGCTGTTTTAGAAAACGCCTACCGAGAACGCTCACCGTCGTGCCTCGCCGCGGCCCCCAGAACGATTCCCCTTTCTACTTTGACGTCGGATAAATTCCTTCCAACGGCTTCGCGCGTTGTTCCTGCAATTCCGGATGCGGCATGGGCATGCGCGGCAGCATCGCCTCGCGCTGGGCCGTGTTGTAGACGAAGATCGCCATGATCACGGCGGCCTGTTTTAGGTCCGGCTCCGACAAATGCTCGTAGGTGTCGAGATTCATGTGAGCGCTGCGGGTATCGTAATCGCGCGGGTCTTGAATGAACTCGAAGCCCGGCAGACCAACCTGATCGAACGTGACATGGTCCGTCGATCCGGTGTTGCGAAGCGAGATTGTTGTAAAGCCCAGGTCGCTGATGGGATCGATCCACTGCTGGAAAATTGAGGCGACGGCCGAGTTGCCCTCGGCGAAAATGCCGAGGAATTTTCCCCCTCCGTTGTCGGTGTTGAAATAAGCGTCCAATTTGTCGTGCTCGGGTTTGATCGTTATGGGGCCGGTTTGGTGGCGAAGAAACTCGGGCACGATCTGCTCTTCGGGCTTGGTGGAATAGGAGCGCGTAGCAAAATGGTTGCTGACGTAGCCCCCCGAGCCGAAGATGCCCTGCTCTTCGCCGCCCCAGAGCGCTATGCGGATCGTGCGCCGCGGCTGAATGTTCAAGGCGCGTAATATTCGCATGGCTTCGAGCGCAACGATGGAACCCGCGCCGTCGTCCGTAGCTCCCGTGCCCGAGATCCACGAGTCCAGGTGCCCCCCCAGCATCACCACCTGATCTTTCAAAGCAGGATCCGAACCGGGGATTTCGGCGATGACATCCTCACCGGGTTCGTGGTCTCCGAAAAACTGAGTGGCAATGTTGAGCCGCACCGAGACGGGAACGCTGTGCGAGACCAGTCGCTGCATGCGCCCAAATGCCTCGCTCGAAATGGCAGCCGACGGAATGGCCTGCTTGTGCTCAGGACGGTATACGAACCAGCCGAGCGACATGCCGGTATCATCCTGGATCTTCGCCCCGGAGCCGCTTGGACGCAGCACGGCGATGGCATGTTCGTCCGCGAAGAAATGGCCGACCTTCTCGAGAAATGCCATCTCTTTGAACACTTTTTCCCAAAAGGCAGGATCATCAGGCAACACGTGGCTGTCGTTCTGATCGCCATCGAGCGGATAGGAACGGAAGTGCTCGAGTTTGGCCTGGTCGTAATGTTCCATAGGGGCAGGCGGATTCAGGTCGATCTTCGGCGCGTCGCCATACAGAATGATCTTCCCCGCGAGTTTGCCCTTCCATGCATCAAAATCCTTCTCCTCTTTCAAGTTCGGGACAGCTATCACCTCGCCGGTGACTTCGCCCGAACGTCGCCGGGGACCACGGCGTGGCTTGCGCGATAAACGTCGCCGTCGAAGGCGCGGTCATCAGCAGCGAAGTGCCAATCTGCCGCCAGCCCATTCCAAACTCGCCCCACGATTCCGCATGCACGCTCGCGGCTCCCATTCTGCGGAGTTGATCGAGCGACCACTGCTCGGCCCTGGCGAAGTCGGGCGACCCGGTCAGGCGCGGTCCAATGTCATCGAACAGACCGCTGGCGTATTCCATGATGTGGGAATGGTTCAAACCTTCGTCGCGGATCCGCGCAATGGTTGCCAGGTCGAGACTTTCGACTGCGGGTTGGGCGGCGGCCGGCGCAGCTTTCGGCTTCTCAGCCGCAAACGCGCACAGCGAAATCGTCAGCAGAGCGATCGCGATTTTCATGGTTATAGATGATACGAAAGGAAATTGCAGGTCACAAACTTGGACGGCAGGCGAGTTTGATGGTAAGCGGGCGGCTCAAAAACCGCAACATCAGAATTCCTTCTTCGAATCCAGCAGGATCGTTACCGGCCCCTCGTTCACCAGTTCCACCTGCATCATTTCCTGGAAACGTCCGATTTCGCAGCGCAGGCCAGCCGCGCGAATGCGTTCGACAAAGAGTTCATAGAGACGGCGGGCGTGCTCCGGCGGAGCCGCGTCGTCAAACGATGGACGCTTCCCGCGCCGGACATCGCCATACAGAGTGAACTGCGATACCGCCAGCACGCTGCCGCCGGCGTCGCGCACGCTGCGGTTCATCTTGCCGTCTTCGTCCTCGAAGATGCGCAGCCCGGCGATCTTCTCGGCCAGATAGTTCACATCGGCTTCCGTATCCGCATGTCCCACTCCCAGCAGCACGAGCAGGCCCAAGCCGATCTCGCCGCTGGTCCATCCATTCACGGTCACCTTTGCCCGGCTCACGCGCTGCACCACGGCTCGCATATCGTCTCGCCCGGTTTCACCACGAACGACACGAAGATACACGAAGGAAAGCCAGCGACACGCGCCTTCGTGGTACTTCGTGACTTTTGTGGTCCATGAATTTAGGCAGCTCTCACGTTTGACCCCGGCAACGGCCAAACGTTAGGATTCATTCGTGCAATCCCTCGTGCTTGAAGGCGTTGCCGGAAGCGGCCTGGCCGTTCCTTTACACTAATTCACCCGGACCATTACACTACACACTCGCCTTTTTTCGTACAGCAGTGCGTAAGAAGTACCAGAATTGTGAAGGGCCAGAGCCCGAGCCGGCAGCGGCAGGAGCTGCGATTGCGCAACCGAAACATCAGAATTCAAATCTAATCGAGCCAAGCGAGGAGACACATGGCAGCCGTTGAAGAGAAGGTGAAGCAGATCATTGTGGAGCAGTTGGGAGTGGATGAGGGCGAAGTCACATCCAGCGCTTCGTTTGTCGACGACCTGGGAGCCGATTCGCTCGACACCGTCGAACTGGTGATGGCGTTCGAAGAAGCGTTCGACATCGAAATCCCCGACGAGGACGCCGAAAAGATTCGCACTGTGCAGGATGCCGTCGACTACATCGGCAAGCACGCCAAGGCGGGGAAATAGATTGACGCGCAGGGTCGTAGTGACAGGCCTGGGCTTGATCTGCGGCGTGGGCAATTCCACCGACGATGTGTGGAAGGCCTTGCTGGCGGGCAAGAGCGGCGTGGCTCGCATTACGGGCTTCGATGCCAGCGCCTTCGCCTGCCAAATCGCTGCCGAGGTCAAGAACTTCGACCCGCTGAATTACGTCGAAAAGAAAGAGATGAAGAAGATGGGGCGCTTCATCCACCTGGCGATCGCCGCCTCGGACGAAGCCTTCAAGATGTCGGAGCTTAAGGTTACTCCCGAGAACGATGAGCGCGTCGGCGTGCACATCGGATCGGGTATCGGCGGATTCGACATCATCGAGCGCGAACATAACGCCCTGATTGAGGGCGGACCACGGAAGATTTCTCCTTTCTTTATTCCGGCAGCCATCATCAATCTTGCCGCCGGACATGTTTCCATGCGCTACGGAGCCAAAGGTCCGAACGAGGCCACGGCAACTGCGTGCACGACCAGCGCCCATTCCATCGGAGATTCCTTCCGCATCATTCAGCACAACGACGCCGACGTGATGATCGCCGGGGGCTCGGAAGCCGCAATCACTCCCATGGGCGTGGGCGGATTCGCCGCCATGCGCGCGCTCTCCACTCGCAATGACGACCCGGAGAAAGCCAGCCGCCCCTGGGATCAGGGACGCGACGGATTTGTCATCGGCGAGGGCTCCGGCATCATGATCCTGGAAGAACTGGAACATGCCCGCAAACGCGGCGCTCGCATCCTTGCCGAAGTTGCCGGCTACGGCATGTCGGGCGACGCGTACCACATGACGCAGCCCGCTCCCGAGCACGAAGGCGGATTCCGCGTCATGCGGAATGCCCTGCGCGACGCCAAAGTTGCGCCCAGCGTGGTCAATTATGTCAACGCGCACGGGACGTCTACGCCAATCGGCGACACGCTCGAAGCCCACGCCATTCGCAACTTTTTCGGCGAGCACAAGCCGGCGGTGAGCTCCACGAAGTCCATGACCGGCCACCTGCTCGGCGGCGCCGGAGGCTTGGAAGCTGGAATCACGGTGCTCGCTTTGCGCGATCAAATCCTGCCTCCGACCGTGAACCTGGAGAATCCCGACCCCGATACCGCCGGGATGGATCTGGTCCCCAACCATGCCCGCAAGGCTGAACTCGAATACGCCATGTCGAACTCCTTCGGCTTCGGCGGCACCAACGGCGCCCTGCTGTTCCGCCGCTGGAGCGAGTAGCTCGATTTATCCCTGACCCATGTCATCCTGACTGACCCATGTCATCCTGCGCAGTCGAAGGATCCCTACCCTCAAGTTGAACTCGCCCGAGTTCGTCGCGATGGTAGCGATCCTTCGACTCCGGGACTGCTTCGCTTTCGCGAACCAGTCCCTGCGCTCAGGATGACAATTCGCCCAAATGCCTGATTCGGCGCGGCTTTCGGCGCGTAATGTCCTTTCTCGCGCGGCTCTGAAAAAGTAATGACACTTCAGTACCCCGAGTGTTGTCCCTTTGGGTTGTTGCCAGCATCGGCACCAGACTTCACAATGTTTTTCGAAAGTGGAGTCTTCCCCAACCTATGGATAAAGCTTTCGCCGCCACCCTCGCCCCCCTGCCCATTCTCCGGAAAGCCGCAGCCCGCGCCGCATTGGTCGGGTTAAACGAACCTTATCGCGCGCTTTTGTCGGAATGCTTCCGCCAGTTCAACGTGGAAACCGTTCCCATGACGGCCAACGCCGCCGAGCGCCTGCACAAGGAAAAGTTTGAAGCCTGCGTGCTCACCCTGGCTGACGGTGCCGAATCTGTGATGGAATCCGTTCGTAGTTCCCGCTCCAATAGCCGCTGCATTATTTATGGAGTCGGGGGCAGCGCGCAGGAAGCCATGCGCTATTCGAAGTATGGCATCAATGCGATGTTCAACGAGCCTCTGGAAAGGCCGGCCGCGCTGAAGCTGGTGCGGGCCACGCGCATGCTGGTGCTGCACGAGTTCCGCCGCTACGTGCGCATCCCAGTGATGACCGAAGTCTCCATCGTTGGAGATGGCCGCCGCATCATCGCCAGCAGCATCGAAATGAGTTCCGGCGGCATGTCGGTGAAAAGCGCGGAGGATTTCTCGAGCGGGACGAACGTCGAAATCTCTTTCGCCCTGATGACTCTGCCGCGCGTGAATGTTCGCGGCTCGATCAGCTGGCGCAAACCGAAATCGATCGGCGTCCGCTTCGATCCGACCGACGAGCGCCGCCTGAAGGTCAAGACCTGGATCGATTCCTATCTGGAAAACTGAACATTGTTGAATTTCGATTGTTGATTGTTGAATGAGAACCCTCGCTCTGAGGGATTTCATTCAACAATCAAAATTCAACAATCAACAATTCCTCTCTTCGTCGAAGCCGCGGTCCATGGCAGTCACGTCAACACGATCCGCAATCTAGTTACAATAGCTGCGTGTCCGAAGCCAGCACACGCGAAGCGACAACCTCCGCAGAGCCAGCCTCCGGTCCGCGCCACTGGACTCTGCGCCAGCACATCGTCCTGAGCATGATCGTCTGGGCGGGATACTGGTTCATCCGCCTGCTCGGGCCGACTCTCCGCGTGAGCGTTTCTTATGAAGAAGGCGCGCAGAAAACGCTGGACGAACGCCCGCTCGTCGCCTCGTTCTGGCACGAGTGCATGATTCCCGCGACCTATCTCTTCCGCGACATGGGCGTGCGCGTTATGAGCAGCTTCAGTTATGACGGCGAGTATATGGGGCGCATCATCCGCCGATTCGGATTTGTCGCGGTGAAAGGATCGAGCAGCCGCAATCCGGTGCGCGCCCTGCTAGGCCTGCGCCGCGCCCTCGACGACGGTTGGACTGTAGCCTTCACCCTCGACGGACCGCGTGGTCCGCGCCGCCAAGTGAAGCCCGGACCCGCGGGACTCGCGCGCTCTTCGGGTCGACCGATGACCACGTTTCATGCGGCCGTCGATAAGGCCTGGGTGCTCAGGAGCTGGGATCGCATGCTGATTCCAAAGCCGTTTTCCCGCGTACTCGTGCGCGTAGGCAAGCTGATTCCGGTATCGGCCGACGCCACCGACGCAGACCTCGACCGCTACTCGGCCGAACTGCAATCAACTTTGGATCGGGTTTGCGCCTTTGCGGAAGCAAACGTCAGCAAGGTGGGAACGAGCGAATTCCCGTATTACAAGAAGGGTTGAGAAGTCGAGAGAACCAGGGTGATTGTTGATTGATGATTTTTGAATAAAAACACGTCGCGCGATACGCCGTTTGAAAATCATCAATCAACAATCAAAATTCAACAATTCCTATTCCAGCGTCGCTCCCAGCTGCATGTACTTGTACTTCTTGCCATCCCAATAGATCACCGATGATGTGCTCTCGCCTTCCCCCTGTTCTTCCATGAAAACACCGAGAACAGTCTTTTTCTTTGTTGCCAGCCGTTTCACGGTAAGCGTCTTGAAAGGCAGATTGATGAGGACAAACTTCGCCTTGGGCTGTTCCGCCCGCCAGCCTCCTTTTTCTGCCCCGTGCACAATCAGCAGGCTCACTCCGCGGCGCTCCGGCACGTCCGATGCGAACGTGGACGTAACTTTCACATCGCCGAATCCCATGAACGTGTCGTAAGGATCGGCGACCACGAAGTTCTGTTCGTCGCGATCCTGCATGGGATCTGTGCATTTCGCCACGACCACGAGGTCGTCAATGCCATCCCCATCCAGATCGCCGACAAACTGCCGCGGCCCGGCGATGAGCGAGCATTTGTCGCCAAATTGCTTGTGAACATAATCATCGGTGACGGCGGGCATGGGCGACTTCGCCGGTGCGGGCGGCGGAGGCGGCTGCTTTTTCTGCGCGACCGCGGCTGCGATCAGGAAAACGGCAAGAACTGGGAAGAGCAGGAATTTGCTGGACGACATGGTTCTTACTCTAGCCCGGTTTCGAGCGCTGCGGTAGAGACTCACTAGTGACGGAGGTACGGAGGTAACAACGCCGCTTGTCGGCGGAAGTGCTCCCAGCCGTGGGGTTCAAGTTCAAACGCGACCTGCTTGTCGTCTTCCACGAAGATCCGGCGGCCGCGTACGATCTGCCCGATCTGCGTGATGGCCACGCCGCCGATTTGATTGGGAATGCGTTTGCCGGGCCGCGCCGTGAACAGCAACTCGTAATCTTCCCCGCCGTGCAGGGCCAGATTGAGATCGACCTCGCGCGCGGGCTTGCCTACGCGCGCCCGCGGAAGGAGCTCAGACCGGATTTCGGCCCCCACTCCGCTTTCCTCGCAAAGGTGCGCCAAATCCGTCGAGAGTCCGTCGCTGGTATCGATCATCGCGGTCGCCCAGCCCTTCTCTCGGAGGATGCGGCCCAACTCGATGCGTGGCTCGGGATAGAAGTGGCGGCGGTAGTCGAGCGGGTTCAGCTTCTTCTTCGGCCGCGCTTGCATTTGCACGACCGCGGCCGCCGAGCCGCCGAGTTCTCCGCTGACGTAGATGCGGTCGCCAGGACGGGCCCCGGAGCGTAGTACCCCCTTGCCCTTCGGCACCGCTCCAACCACGATGATGTCGGCAAGAATCCCGTTGGGAGATTCAGCCGTGTCTCCTCCGGCCAATCGGGCCCCATAGCGCTCGGCGAGCCTGATCAAGCCGCGCGCGAAGCGTCCCACCCAGGCCTGCGCCAGATCGCGGGGCAAAGCCAGCGACAGGAAGACGGCGACCGGTTCGCCGCCCATGGCCGCGATGTCGCTCAATCCTCGGGCCAGGCAGCGGTGTCCAACCGATTCCGCCGGATGCCAGTCGCGCCGGAAGTGAATCCCTTCCAGCGTGAAGTCGGTCGTTACCAGGCACTCATGTCCCGCAGGCGGGCGCAGCACGGCGCAGTCGTCTCCGATTCCTTTGAGAATGCCGACCGAGCGCCGAGAACGCCCTCTAGGCGGGGATCCCGCCATGCGGCGGAGTTGGGCGATGAGCTGTTTTTCGGGAAGCGGCACGGCGCCATTACTATACCGCCAACACGCCTTGGAACTCCTCGCCGGAGTAATCTGTCCTCCAGGCCCTCCCTGGTTACCCGATCTTCGGTAACCGAAAATAGGGGTTGGCGTCGTTGACAGGGGGAACCCAGTTTGTTACCGTTAACCAGTCATTAACACAAAAACCTTTGGCCGGGGCTAAGTTCTGCAAGTAGTTGGGATTGCAGACGAACAGAAATCTCAGGATCTGGTCGTCGTTCCGGCAGAAGAGAGGGCGCGAGAGAGTTTCCATTCCCAAGATGGGAGCGCAGCCCGAAATAAGTCAGGTGGTTCCGAACAGGCTTTTGCAACTAAGAAACTGTGCCTGAAGTTCCGGACCTGATGTTTCAAACTTTGAGGATTTGATTTGCAAAAACGCTTCTACATCCTTTTCGTGGCTCGCGGGGACGACGGCCAGTTGCGCAAAATCTCTATCCCCCTGCATTATCTGTACGTTTTTGTAATCGGCGCCGCGATCGGATTCCTCAGCCTCACTGGGATTGCCAGCTCCTACACGCGCATGCTGCTGAAGGTTTCGCAGTTCAACCAACTGCGGACCGAGAAAGATCAGCTGAAAAATAACTACTCCCGCCTGGAACAGGTAGCCAAAGAGCGCGATTTGCAGGTGGCATCCCTGGGCTCAATCGCCGGAGAAGTTTCTGCTCTGTATGGCCTGAAGGCGCAGCCTACGCTGGTCACGGAGACCTCCGACCAGATTCACGATGCGGATGTGAGTTCGTCGCTCGACCAGTTGCATGCTCTGCGAACCTCGGCCTTGTCGGGAGCGACCATGGTCGGACTGACCATGGGCTTGACCCGCAACGCCACTACCGCCGACTGGATCAAGGCGAATGCCGCTCCCAACCTTTGGCCGGTCGACGGCCCGATCACGGGTAGCTTTGGCGAGCGCATCGATCCGTTCAACGGGGAAGGCGCATTCCACAGCGGAGTCGACATCGGCAGCAGCTATGGAGCTCAGATCATCGCGCCGGCCAACGGCGTAGTAACCTTTACCGACGTGATGGGCGGCTATGGCAAAGCCATCATGATCGATCACGGCAACGGCGTCAGCACCCGCTATGGCCATCTTTCCGGCTTCGCCGTCACCGCCGGACAGCGCGTGCACCGTGGCGACGTAATCGGCTATGTCGGCGAGAGTGGCCGCTCCACCGGTCCCCATCTTCATTACGAAGTTCGCATCAACGACATACCGGTTAATCCCTACAAATACCTCCGCATTACCGTCGCCCAAAGCGGCGGCTTCGCCACCGGCAGCTAGAATCCCTTCCAACCCGCTTTGTGGGTAGTGGGCCAGTTTCATTTCCACAGCGTGAAGTTTCCGAGAGGCGTCGTCCCGAACGCCCGCGTTTTCACCAGCGGGCGGAGGGATCTCCCGTGGGCATACAACCGACGAAGTTCAAACTGACCCACCACTGCTTTGTGAGCAGCCTGGCCGCAGCTACGTGCGCCGGGCATGGCGACTGCCCCTCCCGACCGGTTGAATCATCTCCGTTCAGTAATCCTGCTTTCATTACCGGCGTAATGCCTCCAGCGCAAACACCATGCTGGATCACGGAAGCAGGCGCGCTAACATTGTGGACATTCCCTCTCTACCGGTAGTGTAGTCGTCCGTTTTTGCCGTCTTGGGAACCGTCGCATGGACAATCCCGGCACCAAGAAATTCGGCCGTTATGCGATTGTGGCGGAGTTGGGCCGCGGCGCCATGGGCGTGGTCTACCAGGCGCGCGATCCCCAGATCGACCGCATGGTCGCGGTGAAGACCATTTCGTTATGGGGCCAGGAGCCGGAGGAAGAGAAAGAGTTTCGCCTCCGCTTCATGAACGAGGCCCAGGCTGCCGGGCGTCTCCACCATCCCGGAATCGTCAGCGTTTTTGATGTGGGAGAGAATCCGGAAAACCAGGATCCCTACATCGTCCTTGAGTACGTTCCCGGCGAAACCCTGAACCGCATTCTCGCCCGCGAACGAAAGCTCCCATTAGCCAAAGCGTTGAAGCTGGCAGAAGAACTTGCCGACGCTCTCGATTACGCGCATGCGCAGGGCGTGGTTCACCGCGCGACATTAAGCCCGCCAACATTTTGATCACCGAAGATGGGCACGCCAAGATTGCGGACTTCGGCATTGCCAAGCTCAACCTCGCGCACTTTACGCTGCCCGGCCGAGTGCTCGGAACTCCCGCCTACATGGCGCCGGAACAGTTGAGCGGTGAGGGATGCGACGGCCGTTCCGACCTGTTTTCTCTGGGCGTGATTCTGTATGTCATGACGACAGGCCTTTCTCCGTTTCAAGGCGACAGCGCAACTACCGTGTGTTTCAAGGTCGCGAACCGGGAGCCCGTCGCCGCCAGCGCGCTCGATCTGAATCTTCCTCCGCAACTCGACGCCGTCATTTCCCGGTCCATCGCCAAGAATCCTCAAGAGCGCTACCAGAGCGGTTCCGAATTCGCTGAAGATCTGAGGATGTTGCAGCGAAACTACCGGCCCGGATCGACCACCACCTCATTGCAGGCGGTAATCCCCAGCGGGACACAATCCGTTTCCACGGGAAAACAGCCGGCAGCACCTCCACTCACCGCCATGGCTCATGCCCAGGGACTGGTTCACCACATCCTGTTTAAGGCAATTATTTACTTGACTAATCCATGCGTTCCGCTTAATATTCGTACATGGAAACGCAACCAAAAACGCTTCAAGAAGCAATAGTTTACTTCTCTGATCCAGAGAATTGCAGGAAATATGTGCAGGCATGGCGTTGGCCGAACGGGGTTGCCTGCCCGACCTGTGGGAGCACAAAAGTAAAACTGTTGGAGAACCAGAACCGTTGGCAGTGCAGTACGCATCATCCAAAACGGCAGTTCTCGGCGAAGGTCGGCACGATCATGGAAGACTCGCCGCTCGGTTTGGACAAGTGGCTTGTTGCGATGTGGCTGGTTGCGAATTGCAGGAACGGGATCAGCAGTTGCGAGATTTCGCGGGCGCTGGGCATCACGCAAAAGACGGCATGGTTCATGGATCACCGGATTCGACTTTCGATGCAGGACGATTTCTTCGGCTCTAAGCTCGGCGGTGAGGTTGAAGCTGATGAATCATTCATCGGCGGCAAGGCTCGCAATATGCACGTTAGCGAACGTAAGCGCCGGATCACTGGCACCGGGACGAAGGACAAGACTGCCGTTATGGGAATCCTTGAGCGTGGCGGGAAAGTACGTACTGTAGTTGTGCCGAATCGCCGCAAGGGAACACTGCAAGCGGAAGTCCGCAAGCATGTAGAAGCGGGTGCTGCGCTCTATACCGATGCGCTGCTCTCGTATGAGGGACTAGCAGGTGACTACGCGCATCAGGTCGTAGATCATGCGGTGCAATACGTAGATGGTCGGGTTCACACGAATGGGCTGGAAAACTTCTGGTCGTTGTTGAAGCGCGGAATAAGCGGAACTTACGTGAGCGTCGAGCCGTTCCATTTGTTCCGGTATCTAGATGAGCAAGCCTTTCGCTTCAATAATCGTAGGGCTACAGACGCGGATCGGTTTAATATGACCCTCAGGGGGATCGTCGGCAAGCGGGTCACTTTCACTTCCCTAACTGGCAAACAGGCGTGAACACTTCCCTATCGCAAGCCATCGCGCGGCAAGCGGAAATGATACAATCCTCGGTTTTCTATTCCTTCTAGAGCAAGGGGAACAGATGGCACTCCAGTCTCTCGCCCTCGACTTCGGAACGGCAGACAGGATACGTCTGTCCACCGATGGGCGAGTGATTGACTTCATTGATCCCAATACCTCGCGGCCCGATACTCCAGAGGAGCGCGTCCGGCAGACGTATGCGCGAAAACTCCATTACGAGTACGACTACCTGAAAGAATTGATGGTCATTGGCGCTCCGATCAGTATCGGATCGGAAGTGCGCTACGCAGACATTGCGATCTACCATGACGCCTACTCAGCGAAGCGGCGAGATCAGGCGAAGATTCGGCTTATTGTCGAAACGAAAGCGGGAGACCTCACAACTGGCATCGGACAACTAAAGTCCTACATCTTCGCCAGTTCCGCCGAAGGTGGCGTGTGGCTGAATGCGACCGATGCGCCTAGTTACTTCCGGCGCTACGATCAGCCCACACAGAAACTCGAACCTTGGCCTAACATCCCACGGCAAACTGAAACGTGGGATTCAATCGGGCGACATAAGAAATCTCAGCTTCGCCCGCCGCACAACTTAGTCGAGACCTTTAAGCGCTGTCATAACGCGCTCTACAAGGTCGGCATTGACTCCGAAGACCTAGCAATGGATATGGTGAGGATCATTCTCGCCAAGTACCGCGACGAAACGAACGCTGGCGATACGTGCGAGTTCCGCATCAATCCAGAAGAGATGCAGTTACCAGAACAGCGTCGGCAAGTCGCGGCTCGCGTTCAAAAACTGTTCCGGCAGGTGCGCGAGGATAACAAAGATGTCTTCGATGAACACGAAAAGATCACAGCGGGAGACAAGGAGATAGCGACAGTCGTTTCTGAGTTACAGGATTTCCGGTTCCTTCCCGATCCCGACTCAGAAGAAATTTACGATGTGGTGGGTGCTGCCTATGAGGTATATGTCGGCTCGCATCTCAAGGGCGACCGTGGGCAATACTTCACTCATCGGCTGATCGTGCAGTTAATGGTCCGACTTGTTGATCCAGACGAGAAGGATGTCATTCTCGATTGCGCGATGGGTTCGGGCGGTTTCTTAGTTACTGCGATGCGCCACGTTACGCAGAAGATCGCCAAGAGCCATCGGTCGTCTGTTGCGAAGCACGCGGCTATAGGCAACTTACATTCCCGCATTTTTGGAATTGATAAAGCTCCAAAACTGGTCAAGGTTGCTCGCACAAACATGATCTTGGCGAGTGACGGACACTCGGGTTTGATCCGTGGGGATAGCCTGGAGCCGTTCCACAAGAATCTCCCGGAAGAGTTTTGGCGCAGAGTCGGCCCCGGCGAGCCGACCGTCATCCTCACAAACCCGCCATTCGGCGCAACGTCAGAACATAAGATCACCGCAGACAAAGAGCCAGAGATTCTGTCGCAATTTGCCATAGGCCACGTGTGGAGAGTCAGCGACAGCACAGGGGAGCTTGAACCAACGGGGCAACCTGTAGGCGAAGGAGTCCCGCCAGAATATCTTTTCCTTGAGCGTTGCATCGAATGGGTTGCTCCGGGCGGAAAGATCGGCATCGTAATTCCGCGAGGCATACTCGACAACGATAAGGCTTTGCCGCTCCGCACGCTGATTTTCCGCGAGACCCACGTGCTCGCAGTCATCAACTGCCATGACGACACATTCAAGCCCTACACGGATGCGAAGACAGCGATCCTGATCCTAGAAAAGAAATCGCACTCAGGTGAGAAGGATGCCGACTATTCCATCTTCATGGCGATTTCTCAGGGCATCGGCCACAACGGGATCGGTGAGCCGATTTACAAGACGAACGCGACGGGCGATCAGGTGCTTGTCAACGGCGAGCCTGTCTTAGATCACGATTGCGATGAAATCTACAAAGCGTGGATAGCCATACAGGACGGCAAGAAGTCGCCTTCTGAATATTATTTCCCGCTCCGGCGCAAGGTGATCACTGAAAACCTGAATCTCAATCCCGTTCGCTATCTGCCGCGATACACGAAGTCCCGGCAGACCGTTCTCGAATTTGGAGAACGCGAAGACTGGAAAGTAGAGTGGCTAGGTCAGATTGCCAAGGTGTTCAACGGGCCGCGATTCAAGCGCCCCTATGCTGACAAAGGCGTCACTGGCGGATCGAAGATTGTCCGCTACTTCACAGGGAATGCGATCACGCAAACTCGCGGCGAAAACTTGAAGTATCTCGATCTAGACAAAGCAAAGCCCGTCCAGTTGAAGATGATTAACAAGCTGTACGTCAAGCGCGGCATGATCCTGATTACCGACAGCGGGACGGTTGGCCGCGTGGTCTATGCGACCGCATACCATCATGGAGCAGTCGGCACGAATAATCTGATCCGCGTCGTAATCGAGGACGAAGTGCTTCGTGGATATGTGTACCAGTTCCTTCAATCGAAGCTAGGTCAGCACCAGTTGAAAGCAAATATTTATGGTGCGATTGTTGACCATATCGAACCGGATGACGTGAAGCAAATTCTTGTCCCGATCCCAAAGAACAGAGCGACGCTTGAGTCTATCGGCCTTCCGGCGCTGCGAAGCGTGGAACTTCAAGAGCAAGCGTTCATCGAACAGGAAATCTCAAAGATAGAACTGGCGCAATGTGGCGGATTCCCAAACGAAGTCGATCCCGATCTTCCGAAGAAAATCCATTCCCTGATTGAACCGTTACGCCCCGCCGAAGTGTCGTCGGTACTCGCGCTGGAGTTCAAGGCGCACGCTGAGAAGTGGAGGAAGGAAACGCAGCATACGTCTTCGATGACGAAGATGATTGCTCACCCATCGTATCGCAGGATCATGGGCATGGGACGCGATGCACTGCCGCTCATATTGCGTGAACTGAAAGAACACCCGGATCATTGGCTCGTAGCACTCAATGCGATCACTGGCGAAGACCCCGTACCTGCCGGCAGCAAATTCAATGAGGCTGTGGATGCGTGGCTGGCATGGGGAAAAGAGAAAGGGTATTTGCAGTAATGGACGAGCGCGACCTTGAGCTAGAGCAGGACTGCCGCAGTCTCGGGAACTCGCCTTACAAGATCACCAGCCCGCGAGACCCGAAATACAACTGCATCGCGTATGCAGTTGGAGACTTATCGCAGTTCTGGGATCAGATCAGTATCAGAGGCTATTACTGGCCTCCCGGCGCTGGCAGCGTTGATACTCTCGCTGGATGGGTGAGCATCTTTGAGATTCACGGTTACACGGAGACCACTGACAGAACTTTGGAAATCGAGTATGAAAAGATTGCGATCTACGAAAGTGCGGATGGCCCGGAACACGTAGCGCGGCAGAAAGCATCCGGCCTCTGGACGAGTAAAATGGGAAAGGGCGTGGATATTGAGCACACGCTGGAAGGGCTAGAAGGCGATTTCTATGGTAAGGTCGTGAAGGTTATGAAACGCAAGTGCCAAGGTGGAAGGCGGGTACTGGAGTGAAAGACAGGCCGATCCCCGCACCGACCGAAGAACTGAAAGCGCAATGCAACGCTGAGGATCAGTTCCGCAACTTTGAGCGCGTCTTCCGCTCCGTCATGTCAGTTCCCAAGACGGAAGTGTTGAAGCGCGAAGCGAAAGAGAAGCACCGCAATGCACGGAAGCGGGCACGAGCCAAGAAGAAAGGTTGACCAATGGCAACCGTACCCGACAATCAACCCAATCTCAGGCTTATTGATTTTGACCCTCCCTTGTTTCAGTGCACGAACTGCACCACTCAGTACTATGGGGGAGAAGGATATTTCAAAGCGACAAAGCTCTTGGCGCTCGCTTTTCTGAAACATATTGTCGAGCGCCACCCAGACTCAGTGGGCAAGGAGTTCGTAGACTCCGCACGGCAAACCTTACGAAAACACGACATCGTTCCGGATTAGCCAACTATATAATTGCCCTGTTTAAGGCGCCCATCCGCGATCTCACGCTCGCCGCCGCCACCATCGTCCTGCTGGTCATCATTGGAGCCCAGTCCAGGCTGATGGTGAGTTCTTCCAGAGTGCCCTCCAATGGCTCCGGCGTGGCTCCGGCCGCGTCCTCGACTGCTAATTCTGCTTCCACCGCATGGAGCGTCACCACTGTACCGGCACATGCGCCGCTCGTCCCGACCATTCCCATCGCGAGAAATGCTGTGCCCACCAAGATCTCTCCCAGGACGTTCCATCCTGCAAGAGGGATCGTAATTCCCTCTTCCACCCTCGAAGTGGCCGTGCAGCATCAATTCAAAGAGGCGACTCTGTATGTCTGGGTCGACGACAAGCTGGCCCTGATGCGCCCGTTGCACGGCGGCGCGCAGAAGAAATTAGTCGTATTCAATGGAGTCAAAGGAGTGGAATCCGAGACCCTGTCGATTCCCGCGGGCGAACACACATTACGTTTCAGGGCCAAATCGGCCGATCAGACGACCGATCTTTCACGGACCATCTCCGCGGACTTCATCGGAGGCGACGACAAGACCCTGCAGGTCACCTTCGACAAGCACAACACCATGATGCGGCTGACCTGGGAATAGCGAACGTCGTAGCTTACTGCCGCAACCCCATCCAGTTTTCCGACACCACCAGAGAATTTCCCGGATTCTGCGGATCGTACTTCACCGAAGTATGCAGTCCGAGGCGGCAAGAGTGCAGATTGATCCAGTGCCGCAAGTACGTCACATCCTGCGAGCATTCGTAAGAAACTCCGGCCACGTCGTATTTGTAGATGAGCATGATGGCGGCGTGATGGTTGTTGGCGGCCGCCAGTTCCTGCACGTCGATCACAGTTCCATCCGTGATGCGGCCCGCGCCTTCCAGCCAGGCGCGGCGCTCACGCTCAATGTCATCCGCCGTCTTGGGTTTGCGCCGGAGCAAGGCGTACGCGCCCAGCAAGGCGACGCTGCCGGCCGCTACCAGTCCATAAATTCGAAGTGAATCCATACCGAAATCAGGTGGAAAGCCAGGCGGAACTCAACCGACTTCACTCTTCAGCATAAGCGCAAAGCGGAACCGGTGGAAGTAGTGGCGAAGTTACCGAGGTGCCGGAGGCTGTGAAAAACATCTCCGGTGCGAATCCCCGATCCTTGGATGAACTTGGAGGGATACATCTCAAAACGAAGTCTGGCGAGGCGTATGTGGCGTTCGCGGAAGAAATAACCTATTTGGTTTGGCTGCAGACGTTCTTGCTGACCAGATCGGCGAAGTCGCCCTCGGGACCCTTTCCGAACTGATCGTCACGCTTAGCTTTCTTGCTTACCACGACCCTCCCGCTCTGGTCGCGCGAGTAGAACCACTCGCTCGTGGGCGTCGTCTGCGCGCTGGAGCAATAGAAGCGGACTCGCGCCCGCATTTCGACAAATGGTCCGCCCTGCGGAAGCGAGGCCGGTTGCTTGAATTCCACCCGCACCAGCGCCACCCGCTGGTTATTCTTCAGCACCCGCACCGAGCTTACCGAAACCGTGTCTCCGGCGACTGTTTGCCCGATCGTCCGCCAGTCTCCCGCCGCCCTGACCAGACGCACCACTAGCAGCGGACCGAGCACGATCGCAATTAAGATCAGCAATCCTTTTTTCAACGCCACTCCCCGAGCAGCCTATTTGCAGCCCCCTACTGTGGGCTATTGGACGGATTCTGTCAACTTCACCTGCCCACGAGTAGCAGGTCAGATTCATTCTGGAGGGACGTCATCCTGAGCGGAGCCGCCTTTCAGGCGCAGCGAAGGATCTCGGCGGAATCACGAGGGATCTCCCGTGAGCATACAGCCGACGAAGTTCAAGCTGACTCACTACCTGCCCACGTAGTGGCACTTTGTCCCGGTGGATTTCCTCAGCGAACTCTGCGAAACCTCAGCGTTCTCTGCGGTTCAGCTTTTTCCAGGTCTTCCGCGTCTCGCACTCCGTGCTATGGTTATGACGCAGAAAAGTTCCGCGGCGGAAATGATGGAAGTCCTGAATTGCACGAAATTTACCTCGCCCGTTGGGCCCTTGTTCCTGGCGGCCTCGAAGCAAGGACTGGTAGCTCTCGAATTCGACCAGCGCCTTCCCGGTCAGCAGACCATTCGTCCCAATCCTCGCGATCTGCGTGCGGAATCCAAGTCGTGCCGCTTTGAAGAATGCGAGAAGGAACTGTCGCGTTACACCCACGAACTGGAAGAATATTTCGCTGGCCGGCGCCGCGAATTCAGCTTTCCTCTTGATCTGCGCGGCACCGATTTCCAACTTGCCTGCTGGCGGGCGTTGCTCCAAATTCCCTACGGCGAAACCCGCTCCTACGCGGACATCGCGCGCGCCATAGGCCGTCCCCAGGGATTTCGCGCCGTAGGCATGGCGAATAATCGCAATCCCATCGCCATCGTAGTGCCTTGCCATCGCGTCATCGCTTCGGATGGAACTTTGTGCGGCTACGGCGGCGGTCTCGATATCAAACGCAAGTTGCTGGAGTTGGAAGGCGCGTTGAGCGGCACGCTGGCTGCCTGAGATTGCCGCTTGTTGAATTTTGATTGTTGAATGAACGCGCAAAGGCTTACGATGGACTGTTTTTCAGTCAACAATCGATAATCACAAATTCAACCATTCCGTCCCAGGGTCACCTTGACCACCCAAAAATCCTCCACTCTCCGCAAGGCGGGACTCTTCTACCTCGTCTTCGTGATGTTCTCCTACACAACCGGAGGTCCGTTCGGCCTCGAAGACATGGTCACGACCTCGGGACCGGGCATCACCCTGCTCTACCTTCTGATCCTGCCATTTTTCTGGTGCATCCCCGTTTCGCTGGTGTCCGCCGAACTCACCACCGCCATGCCCGTGGAAGGCGGCTTCTATCGCTGGAGCCGCGCGGCGTTCGGCGACTTCTGGGGATTCCTCGCCGGATGGTGGAACTGGTCCGCCTCGTTCCTCCTCGGCGGCGCCTACGCTGTCCTGTTCGCCGACTATCTTACCCATTATCTCGCCCACTACTTCCCGCAGATGAGTTGGTGGCAGCACTATCTCATCTCGGTCGCCCTGATCGCGCTGCTCACCTGGATCAATGTCCGCGGCATTCAGATGGTCGGGCAGGTCGCGACCGCGCTGGAGATTTTTATTTTCGTGCCCGTGATGACCATGATCGTCATCGCCCTGCGCCACTGGCATCAGAATCCGTTTCATCCCTGGGTCGTGCCGCACCAGGCAACGTTCAAAGTTTTCGGCGTTGGACTGGCCCTCGGCCTGTGGCTCTACTCCGGCTATGAGCAACTCTCTACCGTCGCCGAAGAGGTCGAAAATCCGCAGAAGGCCTACCCGCGCGCACTCGCCCTGGTCGTGCCTCTCTCGATTGCCGCGTACTTCCTTCCCACCCTTGCCGGTTTGGCCTCCGCCGGAAACTGGGACCAGTGGCACACCGGATTTTTCTCTGACGCCGCCCGCATGATCGGTGGACCATGGCTTGGCACCTGGATGACGCTGGCCGCCATGATCGGCAACGTCGCCCTGCTCAACAGCACAATCCTCACCACCACTCGTATGCCCTTCGCCATGGCGGAAGATGGATACCTGCCCGACCTCCTGACCCGCAAGCACGCTCGCTACGGCACGCCCTGGCTGGCGATCGTGTCTTCAGCAGTGATTTATGCGCTGCTCGCATGGCGCAGCCTCGGGGAGATAATTTCTGTCTACATCTGGCTGCGCTCGGCAACCACGGTACTGACCGTCCTGTCCGCGTGGAAACTGCGCCGCACGCAACCCGATCTGCGGCGCTCGTTCCGGGTTCCCGCGGGGCGCATCGGATTGTTCTACGTGGTCAGCGCGCCGGTGCTAATGGCCATTGTGGCTCTGCTCGGCGGCGACCGCTTCGCGACCGTCGGCGGAGCGATCGCACTGCTCCTCGGGCCGATCGTGTATGCGCTGCTAAGACGCCGCCCTCCGACAAGCGCGCGTGAGGCGTAGATCCTGTGTGGACATCCTGTGTGGAGATTCTGTGTGGGGACAGCCGCCAAAGCCGGCCCTGAGCGAAGTCGAAGGGGCTGTACGTCGAGCCAAGCTCGACTACCTTCGGATACTGACGAAACCCGCTCCCTTGTCCCGAGTTTAGATCCTGCGGCCCATGGCGGCTTGACCAGCAAGAAGAAACGTCTTGGGAAACCTACCCTCTCCGCAAAGTTTGAACGACCCGAAGTCCTTGTACCAAAGGCCCTCTGGCACTTCCGGCTTCGTTTCCATCCATAGCCGCAGTCGATTCAAGTCGTGCAAGCTGATATTGCGGTCGCGCAGGCGCTCGACCAAGTGGTTCCGAATTGCTGTAGGCAGAGGGGACCAGGTCTCGATCTGCGGCATCACTCACCGAAGATGAAACGGCCCATCTGGTCGCCCAGTTGCTCCACTTCTTTCGGATCGGATGCCGCTCGAAAGCGCTCTGCCAGGGCAAAGAAAGCTCTTTCCTTTTCCTTCTGGGCTTCGAGGCCCTGCTCCACCAGTTCGACCAGCACCCGGTTGTCGCTGAGTCGTCTCTTTTTCGCGATACGTTCGACCTGCTCCGCCAGACGGGTAGGGAGGGTAACGCTCCTGCGGACTTGTTTCGTCGAAGGCATGCAACCACTATACACCATTCTGGTGCAGTTTTCACCGTGCCGCCCTAGCTCACCCAGTCCAGCACCTTGTACCAGGCTCCCGCGAACGGCAGAAACCACGGCTTCCCGTTATACAAACCCAACGGCGCCCCCGGAAACGGAATTCCCACAAACGGATTCTCCGGCTTGTCTCCCGCCATCAGTTCCGCAATTTTCTGTCCCTGGTACGTCGCCATTGCCACCCCATGCCCTGCGTATCCGACGGCGTAATACATCCCATCCATCTGCCCGGCATGCGGCATGATGTCAAAGGCGAAGTCGAGCGTCCCGCCCCAGACGTATTCCACTCGCGCATCCCGCAATTGCGGATACACGTCGATCATCCCCCGGCGCAGAATCTCCGCGCTGCTCCGTACGGTCTGATCGTTCTCCGGGAAAAATGCGGCGCGCCCGCCAAACAACATGCGGCGATCGGGGGTAAGGCGGTAGTAGTAAAGGTAATTTTTCGAATCGTAGATCATCCGGTTGCGCGGGCTCAGTTCGTGCGCCAACGCCGCCGGCAACACTTCCGTCGTGATGATGAACGATCCGATCGGAATGATCTTTTTCTGCAGGCCCGGCGTCGCGGAACCGGTGTATCCACTGGTCCCGACGAAGACTTCATGTGCCCATAGCGGGCCGCGCGAGGTCTCGAGCTTCCATCCTGCTTCGCCTTGCCGCGAATCCTGCTCAATCGCTCCCACCCGGGCATGCTCAAAAATGTCCGCTCCGGCCTTGATCGCGCTCCGCGCCAGCCCCGCCACGTAACGCGCCGGATTGCATCCTGCGCTGACCTCGTCCACCATGCCGCCAAAATAAATGCTCGAGCCGATCTCTGAACTCAGCTCGCTCCTCTGCACCACGCGCAGCTTGTGATTGAATTCCACCTCAATCACTTCCGCCTGCCTTTCATAGTCGTCGAAATGTTTCTGCTTGCAGGCAACTTCCAGATGCCCGCAGCGCGAAAAGTCGCAGGCGATTCCCTCCTCCTCGACAATCTGCTCCACGCAATCCATCGACGCCAGCGACGCCGCATACATGCGCCGCGTGCGCTCCCGCCCATACATCGAGATCAGCTTGTTCACGCCCAGCTTCATGCCGGTGAGCACCATGCCGCCGTTCCGGGAACTGGCGCCCCACCCGATCGATTCGCTGTCCAGCACCGCGACCTTCGCTCCGCGTTTGGCCAGAGTCCGGGCCGCGGACAGTCCGGTAAATCCCGCGCCGATCACCGCAACATCCGCCACTTCCGGCAAGGGACGCGACCCATCCGTCGTGGGAAACTCCACGGTGCTCAGCCAGTAATTCTGTTCGTGTAAGGCCATAGGGTTCGCTCGTGAACTTCTTCTGCCGCCGCGAGCATTGACTTCTGCGCTCCGCCCGGACGACCGCACATTTTAACGTAATACCCGCACTGGTACATGTACTGCCGGTCACGGTGGGACAGTTTTTCGGCCACCTCCGTAATCTTGCTGGGGCTACGCGCTCACCCTAGTCTGAAGAGGCATGGCCCTTCGTTGCTTTCTGTTTTCCTCCGACGAGGAAACGACGGCGCGCGTTCGCCAGATTCTGTCTGGCATCGGCGTGCAGGCAGAATTTTGCTCGGATGCCGTTGTCGCGGTCGAGAGAATCACCAACCAGCCATTCCAGATCGTCATCATCGATTGGGACAAGCAGCCCGAAGCCGGATTGCTGCTCACCACCGCCCGCGAACGCAAAGCCGCGGAACGTCCCATCACACTGGCCATCGTCAGTGACGATCCCGGCGTGCCCAGGGCGTTGCAGGCGGGTGCAAACTCGGTCCTGCGCAAGCCCATCGTTGCCGCCCAGGCGAAAGATACGTTGACCACCGCGCGTGATCTGCTCCATGCCAAGCAGGGATCGGCAGCCAGCACCGCCGCTGCCGGAGCCGCACCCGGACCCGGCCCTTCTACCTCACTGCCTGCCAGCTTGCATCCCACAAAGGAAAACCATCTGCGCGCAGGCGAGTTTCTGCAATCATCTCCGGTGAGTCCGAGCGGACGGTTCGAAACTGAACCCGACGCTTCGGCGTCTCCCGAGCAACTTCCCGCCGCTGAGATCGATCCGCTTAAGGATCTTGAGCCGGTCGCGACCCCGGTTACGCAAAACAAGCCCGCGGAACCACCGCCGGCTTCCTCGAACGATGGACGCGGTCTCGAATGGTACTTGAAAAATCGCGTGGCGACTCGACCTGCGGGATCGGCACCGGCGTCGCCCGCGCAACGCGGCAATCCGGACCTGCTGGGCTACGACCAGACTCCGTATTCACCTCCGCCCGCTGCGCCCGAGCCAGTAAAGCCCGCTCCCTTACCGAACCTTGCAGCTCCAGTTCTGCCCAAGTCCACGCCCGATCCTCCCAGCTGGCAGGAGCAGAAAAAAGAAGCCGAGCTTTTCAGCTACATCGAATCAGGAAGCGATCCATCCGAGGCCACGCCTCGATCCGGATTCCGCCCGGGGAAGCGGGCGATCGTCGGCGCTCTGCTTCTCGCCGCTTTCGCAGTCGTAGCCGCCCCGCAAGCTCCCTGGCATTCGAAAATGAAAGGCCTCTGGGCGAACGGACGCCAGGCGATGCATGTCTGGCTCAATCCGCAACCTGTGACCCCGCCCCAGGCCCCCGCCGCTCACGAGAATTTCTACCGCGCCGGGGACGAATACAAGCTTCCGGTTGCGGAAAACATTCCTGACGCCACGACTGATCCCACGCAAATCAAAGTAGTCCCCGTCGTCGATCCCACGGCCAAGACGCCGAACAATGACGCCGGCGCGGCCGATCCGTCCACCGGGCAAACCGACACGCCCGCACCCGACCAGCCACAGGCTCCGCCCGCTGCTGACAATCAAGCGCAGGGCCCGTCAACCGCAGCACCGGTCGCCACGTCAACCGCTCCTCCAGTCGTCGTTCCTGTAGCCACTATCCCGCATTCGGATCCGTTTACATCGACGAAAGCGTCGGGTTCCGCTTCCGCACCGCCTAAGCCTTCGGCGTCTCACACGGTCACCGCCCCCGGCAATGTGCCTTCGAGTTTGAAATCGCAGTTGGCTTCCATGACTCCCGACGCGAGCGGCAACAAGCTTCCGGAGGCCGCTTTGCCTTCCATCGAGCCTGTCAACGTGCCCGAAGCCGCGGAGCGCGCCCTGCTCACCAATCAGCCGGCCATCCCCTATCCCGCCAACGTCAAGGGCGATCAGGGAATGGTGGTCCTGCAGGTCCTGATTGGCCGCGACGGCACCGTGCAGGACGTCAAGTTTCTGCAAGGCTCGCTGGCCTTTGCCCGCGCCGCCATCGACGGCGTCAAGCAATGGAAGTTCAAGCCCTATTCCATGAACGGGCGTCCGGTCTCGGTGCAGACCCTTCTGACCATGAAATTCAAACCAGGTCAGTAGACGTAAGCCAAAGGCAACAAAAGAGAAAGATGCCTTTCTCGGCGATCTCGACGAATCCTCAGCGTCCTCTGCGTTTTAAGGTTTTTCTATCCCCCTGACTGATACCCCGAAACAAAACATCCCGTCCCAAATCCTTCACTCCCTCCCCGTTACCGAAGAGACGCAAATTGAGCAGCAAGCGCGTCTCCCATTGCATCTAGAGATATAATGAGGGGAGTTCTCAGGAAGCAGTTCCTTCCGGAAGAAGATCACAAACAGATGTCCATGAAAACCAAAGCAGCGATTCTCGTCACCTCTTTCGCCGTACTGCTGTTCGTAGTTGTCGGCTCCATGGGAGGCGTGCATGCCTCCTCCAACGACGGCGCTTACCGCCAACTTCAGGTTTACAGTGAAGTGCTCTCGCGCGTGCGCAGCGAGTATGTCGAAGAGCCCAACATTCCGAAGGTGACCGACGGCGCTCTGCATGGACTCCTAGAGTCCCTCGACTCGAACTCCAGCTATCTCACGCCCGAGGCCTACAAAGCTTTCAAAGATCACAAAGCCGAAGGCAAGGCGGGAATCGGCGCCGTGATCTCCAAGCGCTTTGGCTATGCCGACGTAGTTTCCGTACTGCCCGGTTCGCCCGCGGAGAAAGCGGGAATCGAATCCACCGACATCTTCGAGTCGATTGAAGGCCGCAGCACCCGCGACATGTCGCTTCCCGAAATTCGCAATCTGGTCATGGGCGCTCCCGGATCCGTGCTCAATGTGGAAGTGGTTCGCGCCCGCCGCGCCGAGCCGCAGAAGATGTCGATCACCCGTGACGTCGTCAGCCTGCCTTCCGTCGCCGACAAGATGATGGAAGACGGCATCGGCTATGTGAAGGTGGAAGTCCTGAACAAAGGCAAGTCGCAGGAGATCGCTGCCAAGATCAAGTCGCTCGAAAAATCGGGCGCGAAGAAAATTCTGCTCGACCTGCGCAACTGCGCGGAAGGCGACGAAAACGAAGGCATCGCGGTCGCCAACCTCTTCCTGAATCATGGAACCATCACGTACCTGCAAGGGCAGAAATTTCCGCGCGAAGCCTTTAATGCCGACCCGGCAAAGGCGATTACCAGCCTGCCCGTCGCGGTTCTGGTGAACCGCAGCACCTCGGGCGCGGCTGAGATCGTCGCGGCCGCGATTCTGGAGAACGCCCGCGGAGACGTGGTCGGCGACAAAACCTTCGGCGACGGTTCGATCCAGAAAACGATCGACCTGCCCGATGGCGGCGCCCTGATCCTTTCCGTCGCGAAATATTATTCGCCCAGCGGCAAGGCCATTCAGGATACGGCTATCACTCCCAACGTCGTCGTGGCAGACGCCGTCGACGATTCCATCGGTCCGGACGACGACGAGACCGCCGCTCCGGCTCCGGAGGATGAAGCCAAGCCGAAAAACCCGGTCGACGACCAGTTGAACAAGGCCGTCGAAGTCCTAAAAAGTCGCGCCAGCTGAAGGGATGCTGCCTCGCACGAGCGCCGTCCCCGCAAATCAGTAACGCAGTCGTAGCGCCGGCGTCCCGCCGGCTGTCGTGGCGGCGTCCTCGCCGCCACGTCCCAACTCCAGCCGCGTAGCGGCGGTATGTGAAAGCCCGGCACAGAAGTGCCGGGTGAAGTGGCAAATTGACCCGAGTCCCGTAGGGACGGAACACACTCCCCCCTGATTCCGCAGCCTTTCCACCGCCGCACTCTGATATCGTTAAACCTGTATCCCTACCCCACCACCTTGATTGAGGTCTGCCCCATCGCATGGAGACGATCACTCACTCGTTTAGTTCGCTCGCTTCTCTTTTCCTGATTTCAGCGCTCGCCATCTTGGTCGTCTATCGTGTATTCCATCGCCCGAAGAGAGCGTCCTCTGGCTGGCTGGATCTCCAGCCCGAAGACCTCGGCGGATTCAGCTATCGCCAACTGATCCTGGTCAGCCTGCTCAGCTTATTTCTCGAGATGCTGATGATCCGCTGGGTCTCTTCCGAGATCAGAATTTTCGCCTACTTCAAAAATTTCGTACTAGTCGCGTGCTTCCTCGGATTCGGCTTGGGATGTTATCTCTGCCGCCGCCGCATTCGGCTGGTCGCCATGATCTCCCCGCTATTGTTGCTCACCATCATCCTGAAGACGCCCATTTCCCCGCTCCGCCGCACCATGTCCGCCTTGCCCATGCTTCTCGGAGGCGGCGTCGAAGTGCATGTATGGGGCGTGCCCGCCATGCCGGCGAGTTGGACGGACATGCTCCTCGCCATGGTTGCCGTCGTTCCTCTGTTTGCCGTCATCGCCACCGCGTTCATTCCTTTCGGCCAGCTTGTCGGCTGGTATCTCGAACACTCTCCCCGCGGCGTGACCGCCTACAGCGTGAACGTCCTCGCCAGCCTCGCCGGCATCGCAGGATTTACTCTGCTCGCCTTCCTGCATCAGCCACCCTGGGTCTGGTTTCTGGTAGCCGGACTGTTTTCTGTTCTGGCATTCTGGCGCAATCCAGCCGCGCGCAAGGCTCTGGCCGCCACTTTCCTGGTCTGCATCTGTTTACTGGCTCTTCCCGATCATCGTCATGCCACCACCTACTGGTCTCCTTATCAGAAGCTCGTTCTGCAGCCGCTCGCTCTCAACGGAGAAATCGCCGCGTACTCCATGACCACCAATGACTCCTGGTACCAGAAGGTGATCAATCTCTCGCCAGATTTCGTGGCTGCGCATCCCGAAGTATTTTCTAAATTCCCCGTCACCCAGAACTCCTACAACATGCCGTACCACTTTTATCCTTCGCCGCCGTCGGTGCTCGTCCTGGGGTCAGGCATGGGCAACGATGTGGCCGCAGCTCTTCGCAACGGCGCGGGCCGCGTGGAGGCGGTTGAGATCGATCCCCTGATCCTGCAGCTGGGCCGAGAGTATCACTTCGAACATCCCTATCAATCCCCGAAAGTTCACGTCGTCCTTAACGACGCCCGCAATTACATCGAAAACAGCCACGATCAATTCGATCTCATCGTTTTCTCACTGCTCGATTCCCACACCACCGCATCGCATTTCACCAACATTCGCATCGATAATTACGTCTACACGCGAGAAGCGCTCCACCGCGTCAAGCAACTGCTGCGCCCGGATGGCCTGCTGATCGTCAAATTCCAGGTCGACAATCCCTGGATTGCCGGCCGCCTATTTCGATTAATGCAGGATGCCTTCGGCCAGGATCCCATTCAGTTCCAGACGGACGTAGGCGGATTCGACAGCTCCGGGCGCTTCTTTGTCGCCGGTTCGCGCGAGCGTCTCGCCAGCGCGACCTCCGACTCATGGCTCGCCTCGTATCTGGCCACTCATTCCCACATGCCCATGCAGACGGCCAGCCTGACGACCGACGACTGGCCCTACTTCTATCAGCACGAGCCCGGACTTCCCATCAGCGTCATTCTGATTTCGGTTGCCGTCCTGATCATCTTTGGCTGGTTCCTGCGCCAGACCACCGGAGAAGGCTCGGCGGTCGATCCGCACTTCATGCTCCTCGGCGCCGGATTCATGCTGCTCGAAGCCCAGATTGTCAGCAAGATGGCCCTGCTGTTTGGCACAACCTGGGTCGTGAATGCGGTCGTCGTCTCCGGTCTCTTGTGCTTGATTGTCGCGGCCAACCTCGTCTACGGCGCGTTCCCGCGAATTCCACTCGCTCTCGCCTACACCGGATTGTTTCTGACGCTCGCCCTGATGTTTACGGTCCCCATCGAGAAGCTGTTCTTCGATTCGTGGCTGCTGCGCGCCGCGCTCGCCACGCTCGTGCTTTGCAGTCCTGTCTTTTTCGCGGGAATCATTTTCGTTTCTAGCTTTGCCCGAGCAGGATTTCGTGGCAGCGCTCTCGGCTCCAACCTTTTCGGATCCTTAATCGGCGGCCTGCTCGAATCCTCTTCGCTTTGGTTCGGCCTGAAAGCTCTGACCATCCTCGCCGCCATCCTCTATGCCGGCTCCGCAATTTTCCTCCGCCGAAGCCAGACCACCGCCGACCTGAGCCCGCAGCCACAGCAGCAGCAAAGCGCCGTCCCCGCAAATCAATAGCGCAGTCCGCAGCGCGCAGTCCGTAGCGCCGGCGTCCCGCCGGCTGTCGTGGCGGCGTCCTCGCCGCCACATCCTCCCCACCACGGTCCCGTCCACTTTTAAAGTGCTATCCTGATTTTTGCAGGGCATGAAAACCCTCTACGATCACCTCCCGGAAGTAGAAATCGGCGGCCGTAAGCTGGTCGGCCGCGTCCTGTTCGGCCTCCTCGTGCTGATTTCCGTTCTCGTCGGAGCCACCGCCGGCCTTCTCCTCGTCTACACCACCGACCTGCCTCAAATCGATGCGCTCGAAGCCTACCGCCCCAGCTCCATCACCGAGCTTTACGACGATCACGGCCGCATCATCGGATCCTTCGCCCTGCAGCGGCGCGTGGTCGCCACATACGACGACTTTCCACCCGTGCTCCGCGCCGCGCTCGTCTCCATCGAAGACAAGGATTTCTACACGCACTCGGGTATCAACTTCTTCCGCATCATCGGCGCCGCTTACCGCGACATCCAGTCCGGAGGCAAGGTGCAAGGCGCTTCCACGCTGACCATGCAGCTCGCCCGCAATCTTTTTCTCTCGCCCGATCGTCGCTGGCAGCGCAAAGTGCAAGAGGCTATGCTCGCCATCCAGATCGAGCGCCGCTTTACCAAGCCGCAAATCTTCACGCTCTACGCTAATCAGATTTTCCTAGGTCACGGCGTCTATGGATTCGAGGCTGCCTCCGAGTTCTATTTCAGCAAGCCTGCCAAGCAACTCACTTTCGACGAAGCCGCTCTGCTCGCCGGGTTGCCCAAAGGCCCCAGCGTCTACTCTCCTATCGTCCATCCCGATCGCGCACAGAAGCGCCGCAACCTGGTCATCAACGCCATGCTCGAAGACGGCAAGATCACTGCCGCGCAAGCCGACGTTGCGCGCTCCGCTCCCATCGTGCTCCATCTCGCGCACGATCCCAAATCGCTCGCTCCCTATTTCGTCGAAGAAATTCGCCGCTATCTCGAAGGCAAGTACGGTACCGATCAGGTGCACGAAGGCGGATTAAAGGTCTACACGTCGCTCGATGTCGATCTGCAGAAATCTGCCAATCAGGCTGTGCTCGACGGCCTGGCCGCCTACGAGCGCCGCCATGGATGGAAGGGGCATCTCGAAAACGTCGCCGCTGATGGCTTCGTTCTCGAAAAATACTCCGATCCCGACTGGGACGACGAGCCCGAAGTCAACGGATACGTCCACGCTCTCGTCACTTCTTCGGGAACCGGCATCGCCACGCTGAAATTCGGCCGCTACACCGCCGCTCTCAGTCAAGCCGACGCCGCCTGGACGCAGCAGAAACTCGGGAACATCCTCAAGCCCGGCGACATCTGCTACGTCAAGATTCTGTCTCTCGGCAGCAACGGTGCAGCGAAAGTAAGCCTCGAACAGGATTCCGGCGCGCAAGGCGCGCTGCTGGCCATCGACAACGCGACCGGAGGAATCAAGGCTCTCGTCGGCGGCCGCGACTTTAACGATTCCAAATTCGATCGCGCCACCCAGGCCCTGCGCCAAGTTGGATCGTCCTTTAAGCCCTACGTCTACACCACGGTCATCGACGAAGGCGCAACTCCCGACGACACCATTCTCGATGAACCCGTCAGCTTCGAAACTCCTTCCGGACCATACACTCCGCACAATTATGATGAAAAGTTCGAAGGCATCATCACCCTGCGCCGCGCGCTGGCCCAGAGCCGCAACATTCCCGCGCTGAGGCTGGCCAGCAAGGTCGGCATCAAAGATGTCATCGAGTATGCGGTGCGCTTTGGCATTACGTCGAAGCTGCCGCCCTATCTGCCCGTCGCTCTGGGAGCGGCCGAAATCACGCTGCTCGAACAAACGGCTGCCTACAGCGTTTTTCCCAACGACGGCGTGCGCATCACTCCCCGCTACATCACCCGCGTCACCGACTACGAAGGGCGCGTGCTGGAAGAAGACTTTCCCGACGTCAAAGATGTAGTCAGCCAGCGCACCGCGCGCATCATGACCTCGATGCTGCGCGAAGTCGTGCTGCACGGAACCGGCATTGCCGCCGCCAAGTTGCCCTTCCCCGTAGCCGGAAAGACGGGCACTACCAATGATTTCACCGACGCCTGGTTTGTAGGATTCTCTCCGACCACCACCTGCGGAGTCTGGGTCGGCTATGACGAAAAGAAATCTCTGGGCGCGAAAGAAACCGGCGCGCGCGCTGCCTTGCCCATCTGGATGAACTTCATGACGGCAGCGATGGCCGGAAAAGATGCGGGAGATTTCCAGCCTCCCCCGCCAACGCCGCACGCAGCCGCGCAAAAAATAGATACGCCCGACACCGCCCCGGCAGCCGAGGAATCGCATTAATGCGCTGAGATCCGGTCTATAGCCCGGCACGGCAAGAGAGATTTTTGTGGAGACAGCCGCCCTCGGCTGTCCAGCCGCGAAGCGGCGCCCTTCACTAGGGCGTGTTAACACTATCTTAGGGCCTCGACGATCAGGGTGAAGGTGAGGAAGCCGAGGAACAGGACATCGAGTTTTTCGAAGCGGGAGAAGATACGGCGGAAGCCTTTGAGTCTTCGGAAAAGACGCTCAACCTCGTTGCGTTTGCGGTACATGGCGCGGTCGTACTGCCAGGGTTCGAGGCGATTGCTTTTAGGTGGAACCACCGGGATGAAGCCGAAATCCAGCGCCAGTTGCCGAGTCTCGCCGTCCTCGTAGGCCCGGTCCATGATCAGATGCAGGGGCGCGGGCAGCGGTCCGAGACCGCCCAACAAGGCGCGTCCGGCCTTGGCGTCGCTGGCTTGGCCAGGAGAGAGGGCGAAGATTATGGCCGTTCGAGCATCCGCGGCAACCATATGAATCTTGGTGGTCCATCCGCCGCGGGATTTTCCGATGGCTTGGGGTCCGTTTTTTTTAACGCGCCGGTGCCGTCGGGATGCACCTTTACGATGGTCGAGTCCATTTTGACGGCCTCGATCTTGATGCGCACGATTTGCTCGCGCTGCAATTTTTCAAAGACCTGATCCAGTACGCCACTCTTAGACCAGCGATTCATGCGGGTATAGATGGTATGCCAAGGGCCGAAACGCCTGGGCAATCCGCGCCATTTGCAGCCCTGCTCGGCCACATAGAGCAGGGCGTTGAGAAACTGCAAGTGGGTGACTCTGACATTGCCGCGCTGACGCGGCAAGCTGGATTCAATGCGATGCAGTTGCGCCTCGGTGATCTCCACCGACTCACAATATCACAGAAATCTTATTTAGTGTTAACACGCCCTAGCCCACCACGTAAGTGGCGGGTAGGTCAAAAAAAGGCACTAACTGCCCCGAGGATAAAAACGGAGGCACCATGAAAATCGCCCGAACCATATTCTTCCTGCTCGCCCTACTCCCCGTCACGGCCTTCGCCGCCGACTCCCGCTCCGCCATCGAGCACGTCCTCCTCGCCCAGCAGGACGCCTGGAATCGTCACGACCTCGACGCCTTCATGGCTGGATACTGGAATTCGCCCGATCTCACGTTCTTCTCCGACGCCAAACAGACCAGCGGATGGCAGGCCACCCTCGACCGCTACCGCGCCACTTATTCGAGCCCCGGTCATGAAATGGGGAAGCTCGATTTCTCCGACCTTCGCATCGAAATCCTCGGACCGAAAGCCACGTTCGTCCGCGGCGCCTGGCACCTAACCTTGTCGAGCGGCAAAACTCCCCACGGCCGCTTCACGCTGATCTTCCGCAAATTTCCCGACGGCTGGAAAATCATCCACGACCACACCTCCGCCGCCGCGGATTAGTCGCAACTGCTGAACGAGGGAAAAAGGGACTTTTATGGGGACAGCTCCCCTAGGGAACCTCTGAAGAACTCTCCGATCCACAGGCTGAGCGTATACGGTGTAAGTCGAGGTGAAAAGGCGGATGCGACAGCAAACTTTGGCGGCGCAGACGGGGTTCGAGAAGTACGGGCGGAAGACGAAGCGGGAGCGGTTTCTGGAGGAGATGGAGCAGGTGGTGCCGTGGGCCGAGTTACAGGGGTTGGTGGAACCGCACTATCCGAAGGGAGAGAACGGGCGGCCTCCAGTAGGACTGAGCATCATGTTGCGGGTGTATTTTCTGCAGCAGTGGTTCAACCTGAGCGATCCGGGCGCGGAGGATGCGCTGTATGAATCGCCGGTGCTGCGGCACTTTGTGGGCATCGATCTGGGGCGGGCGGCGGTGCCGGATGAGAGCACCATCCTCGGGTTCCGTCACCTGCTGGAGAAACGCGAGTTGGGCGGGGCGATGCTGAACGCGGTGAATCTATATCTGGACAGCCGGGGCATTCGCATCACCACGGGGACGATTGTGGATGCGACCATTATTCATGCGCCCTCGTCGACCAAGAACCGGAGTGGAGAGCGCGACCCGGAGATGCATCAGACGCGCAAGGGAAAGCCGTGGTACTTCGGGTTGAAGGCCCACATCGGAGTGGACTCCAAGCAAGGCCATGTGCCTTCGGTGTGCACATCGGCGGCTTCGGTGGCGGACAAGCACATGCTGCCGGATCTGTTGCACGGCGAGGAGCGCAAGGTGTGGGGCGACGGCGGATATCAGGGACAGGGCGAAGCCATCCGGCAGGCGGCTCCGCGCGCGCAAGATATGACCAGCCGGAGAGTCCGATACAAGAACTTTGTGGACGAGTTACAAAAGGCCAAGAACCGGGTCAAGGCCAGATACCGCGGGATTAAGAAGAACCATCATCGACTGTGCACCAGCTTCGCGTTGGTAAACCTGTATCTGCACCGCAGACGGCTGGCAGTCGCGAGGGCGTAGTGTCTCTGGACCTTGCGTAAATAGCGGGTTCCGGTAAGGTCGCAAGCAATACAGGAAAATTCCTGGCCTGTGTAGTTCTGAAAGTTTTGCCGCCTTCAAAATCGATGGTTGCTCAGAGGTTCCCTAGCCTGCTCTGGGGGAATATGGGGACAGACGGAACGTTCCTCGGTTTTCTGCCTGATAAATTAGGAAACGTCTGTCCCCATGTTCCCCCGGCAGCGCGACGGGCCGTGGCACTGGAACGGCGAAATTCACTAACGGTTCGACGGTCAACACTGTGATCTATGTCGCTCGTCATCGCAGGTTCTTTGTCCTGGAGGTCCAGTCGACTACACCTTATCTGTTGGACGTGGGCGAGCAATAACGTCTTGTACCTTTTCTGCGGCCGAGCGCCTGTCATCGACCAGGCACTCGGCCGCTTGGTGGCGCGGATTACTTCCTGTTTGCCGACAACTCACCAAAGACACCTATGGGGCACGTAAGCTATGACTGTTCTTGATTCTCTAGGGAACCTCTGAGCAACCATCGATTTTGAAGGCGGCAAAACTTTCAGAACTACACAGGCCAGGAATTTTCCTGTATTGCTTGCGACCTTACCGGAACCCGCTATTTACGCAAGGTCCAGAGACACTACGCCCTCGCCACTGCCAGCCGTCTGCGGTGCAGATACAGGTTTACCAACGCGAAGCTGGTGCACAGTCGATGATGGTTCTTCTTAATCCCGCGGTATCTGGCCTTCTCGAAGCCGAAGATGCGCTTCAGAATCCGAAACGGATGTTCCACCTTCGCTCGCACTCTGGCCTTCACCCGGTTCTTGGCCTTTTGTAACTCGTCCACAAAGTTCTTGTATCGGACTCTCCGGCTGGTCATATCTTGCGCGCGCGGAGCCGCCTGCCGGATGGCTTCGCCCTGTCCCTGATATCCGCCGTCGCCCCACACCTTGCGCTCCTCGCCGTGCAACAGATCCGGCAGCATGTGCTTGTCCGCCACCGAAGCCGCCGAGGTGCACACCGAAGGCACATGGCCTTGCTTGGAGTCCACTCCGATGTGGGCCTTCAACCCGAAGTACCACGGCTTTCCCTTGCGCGTCTGATGCATCTCCGGGTCGCGCTCTCCACTCCGGTTCTTGGTCGACGAGGGCGCATGAATAATGGTCGCATCCACAATCGTCCCCGTGGTGATGCGAATGCCCCGGCTGTCCAGATATAGATTCACCGCGTTCAGCATCGCCCCGCCCAACTCGCGTTTCTCCAGCAGGTGACGGAACCCGAGGATGGTGCTCTCATCCGGCACCGCCGCCCGCCCCAGATCGATGCCCACAAAGTGCCGCAGCACCGGCGATTCATACAGCGCATCCTCCGCGCCCGGATCGCTCAGGTTGAACCACTGCTGCAGAAAATACACCCGCAACATGATGCTCAGTCCTACTGGAGGCCGCCCGTTCTCTCCCTTCGGATAGTGCGGCTCCACCAGCGCCTGTAACTCCGCCCACGGCACGATCTGTTCCATCTCTTCGAGAAACCGCTCCCGCTTCGTCTTCCGCCCGTACTTCTCGAACCCCGTCTGCGCCGCCAAAGTTTGCTGTCGCATCCGCCTTTTCACCTCGACTTACACCGTATACGCTCAGCCTGTGGATCGGAGAGTTCTTCA
>CAVWHT010000042.1:0-483769 GCA_963754885.1 uncultured Acidobacteriota bacterium
CAGATAAAGTAGCGATAATGAAAACGGGTGCATTCTATTTTAGCGCTAAGAAGGTAGATTCAAGATTCCTATGGGTAAAATGGGGTTCAGATGAAATTAAAATATTCAAATCGGCACAAGTAATGAATCTGAACCTAAACTTTTATGCAACCATAAGGCAGACTGTTATAGATAAGCTAGGTGATAGGGCGAAAAATTTCATAGCTGATATCCCCATTTAATACTCTAGGTGCAGAAATGCATTTCTGCACCCCGAATTTATTTTTCATAATCTGCATTATAGCAAATGATTGCCTATAATTGAGACAGAACTGAGCATTCAAGCATAAACGCCACCGATGGAGGCACTAAAAATGATATCAGAAATGGAAATGGTAGAAAACGCAAAAGCGTTTATAAATGATTTAAAAATACCAATGGGTGAAATTGGAGAGGCTCTTGGTGCTGATCAAAAACCTGCGGCAAATGTAGATGATTCAAGCACTACATCCTTTGTGGCTGGCGTTGATCCAACAAACTCAGGAAGATGTCTTGAATTCTGTATTATTGGCCCAATTGGCTGCAGATTATAAGTATAGTCCAAAAGAAGATCCAGAGAATTGGTATTCAGAATACACGAGAGTTTTACCACATCTTGGATGGGTTACCCAAGGCTTCAAATTTGATGAATACCATTCAACTGGGCAGACTGTCGAAATGAGATCGAGTTGTTATTAATATATTAGCAGCTATTGTTACGGCAGATGAACTAGCATTGATTACTGCAACAATGAAGGCTTTAGACAATTTACCTGGGGACGCTAAAGCAAAAAAAATATGGGATTCAACAACGCATGATGAGTGTCATGGTAATTTCCAGAATTGTTCAGTTAGTCAATCAGATCAAGTAGCGATAATGAAAATGGGTGCATTCTTTTTTAGCGCTAATAAGGTAGATTCAAGATTCCTATGGGTAAAATGGAGTTCAGATGAAATTAAAATATTCAAATCGGCACAAGTAATGAATCTTAACCTAAACTTTTATGCAAAAATAAGGCAGGACTGTTATAGATAAGCTAGGAGATAGAGCGAATGAATTCATAGTTGATATACCCCTTGCTTAATAAACAAAAGTGGGTTCCTCGCTATTTCAAGTGGGTAAATTGAATTTAAGTTTTCCCAGCCTTAGATATATAATTAGTATAAGATTCTTAGTTGTCTTGAAGCCTCTTGCGCTGCTCTTTGCGGATTGAACTACGCTATTGATTCCTTCCAATACTCCGTTAGATATTTTAGTTTCAGCATAATTTATTATGCCATTCCAATGTGCTTTTATGGTTTTAGCAGCATCAATGATTGGCTCTATTTGACTATGTGATGCCCAATAATACCATTTTTTGAGGAAATCTTCGAACATGCTCAATAGGCTGTGGAGGACTTGCTCCGCGTAAGAAGTTGGGACAACCTTGGCATTGTCACTAGCGGTCCCAAAGTGCACAATCCTGCCGGTCTGAAAGTGCACACCTCCACATCCTTGGCATCAACACCCAAGGGTCCTGTCTCCGCGAAAACAACGTCGGGATAGCCATCATTGTTAAGATCGCCGACTGCAAGGCCACGGGAAGAATATCTCTTGGCGAAAGCTGGCCCCGCTTGCCCACTCACGTTCTCCATCTTTGCGCCAGCAAGATTGTGCAGCAGCAGAATCGGCTGCCGGTAGCCGATGCCGGCATTCCGCGTTTCGACTGCATCGTCGGGGTGCCCGTTCGAAAGAATCAGATCGGGCCAGCCGTCGTTGTCATAGTCAAAAAAATGCAGGCCCCAGCCGCTCAGCATCCGCGTCGCCTGCCCAACGCCGGTTTTGAAATTGACGTCATCGAACATCTCGTCCCCGACATTGTGATACAGGGATGTCGTCTGCGTATCGATGTTGGCAACGATCAAATCCTGGCGGCCGTCCTGATCGAAATCGCCCGCATCCACGCCCATTCCGGAGCGCGGCGCGCCCTCGTTGTTGTAGCCGACGCCGGCCTCCACTCCTACCTCCTCGAACTTCTTGCCTTCATGGTTTACCCAAAGAAAGTTCGGGGCCGTGTCGTTCGAAACAAATAGATCGAGAAATCCGTCGTTGTTGATATCGGTGGCGACTACTCCCCAGGCCTTGCCCGGCTTGGCCCCAATTCCGGTACTGGCGCTGACGTCGTCGAACCTCCCATTTCCCAGGTTGCGGTAGAGGTGGCTGGGCACGGGCTTGAATATTTTTGGTATGCAGTAGTAGGCAGCTTGGCCGCCGTTGGCCTCTCCTCCGTACGACTCACTCGCGGAGCAAACTCGCAGGCTCGAATAGTCAACGAATTCTCCAATGAACAAATCCAGCTTACCGTCGTTGTCGTAGTCAAACCACAGAGCGCTGCTCCCCCACTGGGTTGGTGCGATGCCACTGGCGGCGGTTACGTCCGTGAATGTCCCATTGCCGTTGTTGTGGTAAAGCACGCACTTGCCGTAGCCGCTGATGAAGACGTTTTCGTATCCGTCCCCGTCGTAGTCTGCCACCGCAACACCCTGGCCATATAAATCTGCGGAGAGCCCCGCTTCTTTCGAAACGTCGCTGAAGGTGCCGTTACCGTTGTTGCGGTACAGCACCGGGTGCAACCGAACATCCGGCTTGTAAAAGGTGCTGGTTCCTGAATCGACCAGCAAGATGTCCATCCAACCGTCATTGTTGTAGTCGAAGATCGCGACCCCGGGGCCAGTGGATTCCGGCAGGAAATGCTGCGGCGAAAAACCGTTGTGGTGAACCCAGGTGATTCCGCTTTCACTGGAAGGAACTTCGCGAAAAATAGGAAGAGGGGCGGCGGCAGGAAGAGCAACTCCGACCAGTAGAAACAAGACCCAACCCAGCCAGCCCGACGACCTCGCCATGGGAAAACATTCTAACGGAAAGAACGGGTAGTTCAATTCCTCGCTAAGTCGGGCGCCATGAACGGCGTCATGGGTCGCTTCTGTCTGGGCATCGTTGAAGCATACCGAGCAAGATTCCTCGCGAAATTCATTTTTGTTTTCGCGTAGTATAGGCGCGAACGAATCGACCGCACAGAGAGGCTTGCGCATGTCGAGTTGGAGAATTCGTTTGGTCGCGCTATTGCTGATCACGATTCCGCGAATATCCTCAGGTCAGATATCGGCAACCCGATGGAAGCCATATCGTGTATTGATTGTGATTTCCGATCAGTGGAAGGATCCGCGCAGTTTCCTGGTGAGTGGAGGCGGGGAATTTCAGACGATCGTCACTATGTTCAAGTCGTGGGGAATTCCATTTGACATTCTCAGGCTGGATCAGACCCTGATGGATGCGAATCTGTTCACCGACTTTTCCGGGCACGCTCGATATGGCGCAATTTTGTGGGATGTTCCAGAGGAAAAGCTCGCGGAGGCGGCTCAGTCGATCGTGACAGATGCCGTGCAGAAACTGCACATATCGTTAATTGCGATTGGCGACCGAATCCGACAACCGGCGATAGAGCAACTACTGGGCATTCGATACAAGAGCGAATATATGAACAGCGCGCATCCGATAATCACGGCGCCGTCGTTCGTTCTGCGCGCGTTGCCGTCAGATCTGCGCGAGCAAGGTCCAGATGTGATTGCAACGCGGCGAGTGCAGGTCGACGCGCTGAAGGTGACGGTTCTGGCCGAAGCCGGCGGCATGCCCCAAGTGACCGAAAGAGAAATCGCCGACGACACACGCGCGATCTGGATCGGCGGCGACATCGATCAGATGCTTCTATACCAACCTCTACGTACCGCTTTGCGTCGCGCGGTGACCGAGGCCATCGGATACTCGCTGACAAAATCCTGGACCAAGACGGTCATCCTGACCCTGGATGACATGGGGAACGCGCAGAATGCGTGGCTGGAGCACTGGCACTATCCGACGTTGACAGAAGAACAAATTCGGCATTCGCTGATCGAGCCGCTGCGAGATCATCATGCCGTGCTTTCATTGAATATTGTCCCCGGGTTCGTGGACGACGCGCAGCGTCGAATTGTTCCCACCTGGCAGCAACAATTCACCGACAGCTTTGGAACGAAGCAGGATTACGTTTCCACCAAGAAAGGTCTCGACGAGGGGATTGCCGCGGGCGTGTTCGAGATCGAGAGCCACGGGTGGACTCATATGCAGCCGGATTTATCTTCTCCTCCGGGTCCGTGGTGGGGAGCGCCGCTGATGGATGAGCGCGCCGAAGTGGGCTGGTACCGGGAATTCTATGATGTGCGTCGAGGACGCGAAATTTCGGCGGCAGAACAAAAGTTCCACATGGAACAGTCGGCCGATTGGATCGAGGGAGAATTCGGCTTGTTCCCTCTCGAATTTTCTACCGGCGGAAATGGCGTCTCCCGCAGTGCAGACAACAATACCTGGCGGCTAGCCGCTGAGGCCGGATACGGCTACTACGGCGGTTACCTCGGGAAAGACTTGGCAGTCGAGGGGCGCGCCGACTCGAACGCCGATTTCGGGGGGACAGACGACGTCCCTCTTCTTCTTCCCGCTCCTCCGGATGGGCATGATCGCGGAGTTGCCCATGACCCCGACGGATTCGCGAAGGTGTTCGAACGCTATCCCGGATACTTGTTCACCGGATTGGACGAATACATCGGATATCAACACGCGGAATTACGCACAGCTTTGGGTGAGGCGCAGCCGAAACTCACCGTGTTTTACGACTCCCATTACTGCCGGGCGCTGATTGCTAAGCCGTCCAGTTGGAATTTCAACGTTGCCGATTGGCTGCGCCCGAGTCTGCAATCTTCGGATATCTGGGTTGACGGGAAGAGCATCGGATCAGTCAAGAATGAGACAACTGTCGTCGATTTCCCAGCCGGCAGTCAGGCTCACGTTTTAGAACTGCGCAGCCACAAGTGAACCATGTCCTGGCACAAGGCCGAACATTTTCATTCGGAGTCATCCTGATGCGCTTGTCAAGAATCAGTCTGCTGTGGACTTTAGCGGCCGTGTTGATCGTCGCTATCCGAGCGGCCGCCGTTCCTGTGTCCTCAGGCACGACTGAACTCAAGAACGGTTGGCGCCTGGCGTCTTCGTGGAACGTTGAGAAAGACGGCAGCGTTATCTCTCGGCCCTCCTACGACGCGTCGAAGTGGCACGAGATTCACGCCATGCCGGCGACCGTTCTCGAGATCCTGCAAGAGGACGGCATTTACCCGAATCTCTACTTCGGCAAGAACCTCACGGAGACTGTCCCTCGCGATCTGTTTCGGCAGGACTGGTGGTACCGCACGGAGTTCACTGTTGGCTCGGAGCATAGTGTGCACTGGCTCGTGTTCAAGGGCATCAACTACAGGGCCGAGATATGGCTGAACGGAGAGCGCATTGCCACGAACCGCGAAGTCGCAGGCATGTACAACGCTTTCGAGTTCAACGTGACGGGAAAAGTAAAACCCGGATCGGAAAATGTCCTGGCGGTGAAGGTCACTCCGGAACAGGCGTTCGAGGACATCGACGGTGTGGAGCTCGCGGATAGCTGGTTCGACTGGATCAATTCCAAGTATCTGGGCATCCAGCTGCCTGAACAGCAGATTGGCATTTCTTACGTACCAGACAGAAATGCGGGCATCTGGAAACAGGTGTACCTGCGCAGCACGGATGAAGTCGAGATCCGGAATCCTTACGTCGAGTCTGACCTTCCGCTCCCCAAGACCAACCCTGCGGCCTTGACGATCTATTGCGATGTAGCGAACGGTGGTGCATTACCGGTCGAAGGCGTTCTATCGGGAGAGATTTTCCGCGAAGGCAAGAGTCCAGTTCGTGTGGAACAAAGCGTGACGCTTGCGCCCGGCGAGAGTCGCGAAGTCGCGTTCACGCCCGAGAAGTTTCCGCAACTTACGATTGTGAATCCGGATTTGTGGTGGCCGTATGAGTGGGGGCCGGCCAACTTATACCGCCTGAAACTGCAATTCAGGATTGGGGACCGAGCTTCGGATGACACGCAAATCACCTTCGGAATCCGGAAGATTACTCAGCATCGTGATTCCGATAACCGCTTTCCTCAACTCGGCGGCGGGGGAAATTTTTACCTCAAGGTCAATGGCATCGACTTCCTGGTGCGCGGGGCGGACTACGCGCCTGATCTGCTCTACAAATATGACGAGGCCCGCGAAGAATCGATCTTGCGATACGTGAAAGATATGGGCCTGAACCTGCTCCGCTGGGAGTCAAAGATCTCCAGCGACCATATCCTTGACCTCGCCGACCAGGAAGGGATTCCCGTCATGCAGGGATGGATGTGCTGCAATCAGTGGGAAAAATGGAGTCAGTGGGACGCAGAAGACTATCGTGTTGCCCGGGAAAGCCTGCGTGCACAGATTCGCACTCTCAGGCCGCATGCGTCAGCATTTATCTGGGCCAATGGTAGCGATGGCCTCGCTCCGGTCGATGTGAGGAACGACTACCATCGCATTCTGTCCGACTTGCACTGGCAGAATGCAATCGTCGACACGGTGTCCAGTTACAACAAGGACTCGAACGGAGTCGTCGTCTGGGATGGCATTCGAATGGAAGGGCCCTACAGTTGGCGGCCGCCCTCTTACTGGTTCGACAATCGTTATAAGGGATCGAACGGCTCCTGCGCTGAGCAGGGCGACAACGAAAGCATCCCGCCTTATGAGAGCCTGAAGAAATTCATTCCCGCGGACAAGCTTTGGCCGATGAATGACTGGTGGTTCTATCACGCGGGTTCGACCGAGCGGAACAGTACTCTGGCCAACGTTGTTTTAGTAGTGGAGAAGCGCTACGGACCTTCCAAGAGTGCGGCTGAGTTTGCAGAAAAAGCACAAATCGCGCACTACGAGAACACTCGCGCGCAATTTGAGGCGTTCGCCGCCAATGGCTGGGATGACCACAAGATGACGATGTATTGGATGCTAAATAGTCATTGGCCTAATTTTTTCGGGCACATCATCGATTACTACTTGAAACCTGGAGGCGCTTACTTCGGTGCAAAGAAAGGGCTGAGGCCCGTCAGCGTCGTGTACGACTACTACGCAAGCGGAGATCGGACCAAGGCGAAAATCCTCGTCGTGAATCAGACACTAGCTCCCGTGACCGGCCTGCAGGCTTCAGTTGCCTTGCTTGACCTTGACGGTTCGGTGAAGTTTTCTGCCAAGTCAGCGCCGGTAGACGTGCGCCCGAATTCATCCGTCGTGGCACTTGAGATTCCGCGAGTAAAGGACCTTACATCGGTGTTTTTCATCCGCTGTCAACTTCGGGCGAAGGATGGACACCTGGTGGCCGACAATGTTTACTGGCAATCCAAGACTGACGACGACTCGGGTCCCCCCGATAAGGAAAATGCCTTCGATTCTTCTCAGGTCGCATGGGCCGATCTGAGCGCGCTGAATGAGATGAAGGCGGCGAAGATCTCCACGACTAGCACGGTGACGGCGGAGAATGGTTGGGCGACTGCAACTGTGAAAATAAGAAATGAATCGTCGGTGCCGGCGTTTTTTGTACGGGCTGAAATCGTCGACCGCCCTGATGGCGACGAGATCCTGCCCATCACCTGGACAGATAACTACGTCACTTTGTTTGGTGGGGAGGCGATCTCCTTGCAAGCGCACTATCGGGTGGCCGATTCGGGTGGCACGCCGATGGCTCGAGTGGAAGGGCACAACGTGCCAGTCATGACCCAGAAGCTTGACGCCTCACCCACCGCAAAGGCCAGTTCCAGGTAAACAAGCTTCTCCAGCCTGCGTTATCTGCGCCTGACTGGGCTCGCCCGACCGCCCATGCAGACACTTCTGCTGAAGGTTGGACCCGTGCTGGTTATTCTTGCAATCACGACAATAGCGTAGTATCTCAATCCAGACTCTGGCGCGGCAGACGCTACGCGGCGGCAGCGATCGAGTACTCAGTCCTAAGTACGACGAGAGGCCTCAACCTTGTTAATGAAACTCAGCCCTCTGGACCTGGCGATTATCACTTCGTACTTTGTCCTGGTCCTGTGCGTCGGCTATTTTCTCAAAGGCAGAATCAAAAGTTCCTCCGACTTCCTTCTCACTGACCGCACACTCACCCATTGGATCACCGGCATCGCCTTCATGTCCGCGAACCTGGGCTCTCTGGAGATCATGGGGCACATCGCGAATGGCGCCAAGTATGGCATGCGGACCAACCACTGGTACTGGACCGGCGCTATTCCCGCCATGGTGTTTTGCGGTCTGTTCATGATGCGCTACTACTACTCCAACGGAATTCGCAGCGTGCCGGAGTATCTGCGCTTGCGCTTTGATCATCGGGCTCACATTCTGAATGCCCTCAGCTTCGCGGTAGTGACAGTGCTCATGTCGGGCATCAACATGTTTGCGTTTGCAGTGGTCTTTCACAGCATGCTGGGGTGGCCGTTCACTGCGAGCGTGCTCCTCTCCGGAGGCGTGGTTCTGCTCTACACCTTCTGGGGAGGTTTGGCGTCATCGATCTGGAACGAGGTATTGCAGTTCTTCCTGATCATTGTTGGATTTCTTCCGCTCACCTTCATCGGTCTGCACGAGGTAGGAGGATGGAAAGGGCTGGTGGCGCGGCTTCCGGATCAATATCTGCACACGTGGAAAGGAATGGGTGGTCCCGGAGATCCGCTCGGAGTCGATTGGTGGGTGATGGTCATCGGGATTGGCCTGACGGCAGCGCCCGCTTATTGGTGCACGGACTTCCTTCTGGTGCAGCGCGCCATGGCTGCCAAGGATTTGTCCTCCGCGCGCAAAACGCCACTGGTTGCCGCGGTTCCAAAAATGCTTTTCCCGGCTATCGTGACCTTGTTGGGCATGGTTGCTCTCGCCGTTGCGCCGGAGATCGTCACGAAGGATTACAATCTGGCGCTTCCCATGCTTCTGGGACGTTACTACGGGCAGGGAATGCTGGGCCTCGGGTTGACTGCGTTGCTGGCCAGCTTCATGTCGGGCATGGCCGGCAACGTAACCGCCTTCAACACCGTCTTCACCTACGATCTCTACCAGACATACTTGGTGAAGGATAAGCCAGACGCGCATTACTTGAAGGTTGCTCGCTGCGCGACGGTGTGGGGCACGGCGCTGAGCTGCGTGTCGGCCTACGTTGCACTCCGCTTCGACAATCTAATGGACTACATGCAGTTGATCGGAGCGCTTTCCATCGCGCCGTTCTTTATTGTGTTTTTCCTGGGAATGTTCTGGAAAAGAGTTTCCGCGACGGCCGCTTTTTATGGACTGTTGGGAGGGCTGATTTCCTGCTTCAGCGAGTACCTCCTGTATCGGCTTGGCGTTCTGCATTTCAAAACGCCGATGGCGTCCAATGTCTGGACCTCTGTCTGGGCCTTCGCGGGTGGAACCACAGTGACCATCCTGACCACCCTGCTCACGCCAGCACCTGATCCACAGAAGATTGCTGGACTCACCTACGCCCACTCCGGAAGAGTGGACAGGCCGGACAGTTGGTACCAGTCACCGGAGTTTTATGCCGTGATTGTGTTGCTGGCGTATTTGTACCTCAATATCAAGTTTTTCTGACCCGGAGAGGAGTCGACGTTCGCGTGATCCCGGGCGTTGATGATCAGCCCAATCATTGATGCTGCGTGAGCCGAGCTTAGCGGACGCCGTGGTGCGGGGAGAGCCATATCCAGCCTGACCGGAACTGCTGATGCGAACTAGAACGCCGTTCCGGAATACGGAACGGATTTCTGCTGTTCTTTCAACTGATGTACGATGTTCGCGGTCGTTCAGTCGTCAGCGTTAGTGAATCCGTTTTGAAAACGCTTAAGTGATCGCGGAGGCGCTTGGCATGAAGCATTTGCTGACTCGTCGTGACTTTATTCGTGCTGGTTCCGGAGCGGCCGCAGCCGGAGCGGCGGTGAACTTCACTATGCTTCAGCCAAAGCTCTGGGCGTCTCGTCCGGTTCCGCCCAGCGATCGGGTACGCTTTGCCGCAATCGGCACCGGAGTTCGCGGATGCGAATTGCTGCATAGTTCGTTGAAAGTCCCGGGCGCGGAGTGCGTGGCGGTTTGCGATCTCTATGATTCCCGGCACGTGTCGGCGCAGCAGGCTCTCAACAAAACTCTTCCGGCAACGCGCGACTATAGAGCGATCCTCGATCGCAAAGACATTGATGCCGTGATCGTCGCCGTCACGGACCACCAGCATCGTAAGGTTTTCGTGGATGCTTGCGCGGCCGGCAAAGACATTTATTGCGAGAAGCCCATGTCGCACACGGTTGAGGACGGATTTGCCATGGTGGAGGCTGCTCAGAAGGCAAACCGAATCGCGCAGGTTGGAAGCCAGCGCGTGAGTTCGATTCTGTATGCGCGTGCGAAAGAAATTTACGATTCCGGCAAACTCGGCGACGTCTACGCGATAGAGGCTTATTGGGACCGGAATTCTCCGGGAGGAGCGTTTGTCTGCCCCATTCCTCCCGACGCGAACGAACAAACCGTCGACTGGGATGCTTTTCTGAATGGGGCGCCTAAGCGGCCCTTTGATCCCATCCGCTTCTTTCGCTGGCGCTGCTTCACCGATTACGGCTCCGGGCTTGCGGGTGATCTTTTCGTTCACTTGCTTTCAGGAATTCATTTTGTAACTGGGACAGACACTATCCCGTTACGCGCACAATCGGCGGGAGGCCTGTTCCACTACAAAGACGGACGAGACTTCCCGGATCTGATCGAGACTTTTTACGATTACCCGAACTTCCGTGTGTCGGTTCGCTGCAATTTGAACAACGATCAAGGGGAGTTTTTCGGCTTCTATGGGACCAAAGGCACTCTGGTCATCAGGGAATCGACCGTGACCTACACTCCGCAGGACACGCGACCGGAACCGGACACTTACACCGTGGGCTGGTGGCCAGAGCAGTTGCGCAACGAATACTTGGCCAAATGGCACGCAGAACATCCCGCGACTGCTCCGCTGGAGTTCAAGGTCGATGAGCAAAGCGAGGTTTTCGCTTCACCCCCTGGTTACAACGACGTGGTCGACCACGAAGCCAATTTTTTCGCGGCGGTCCGCTCGCGCAAGCGGGTGGTAGAGAACGAAGAATTTGGCAATCACACAGCGCTTGGCTGCCATCTGGCCAATTACGCATACTTCAACAAGACTGCCGCAGTATGGGATCCGGCGGCCAGAAAAATCAAAGGCTGAATTCTGATTCGTTGACTGCTCGGGCGTCAATTGCATTCAGCGGGGAGATCGGCTGTTGAAGAGGAGACTAAAAATGGATCGGCGAACTTTCTTAACAGCGCTCTCCGGAGCCGCTGCAGCTACCGTCGTTGGCCGCAGGCTAGCCTGGGCGGAGGAACCTCATCGTATCAAGACGATCGGAATCCAGCTCTACACCGTGCGGGACGCCCTGAAGCTCGACTACGACGGCACACTCGCCCAGCTCGCCGAAATCGGCTATCGCGAAGTTGAGTCTGGAAGCGGCCACGACAAGCCGCCCAAAGAGATGCGCGAGACCTTGAAGCGCCACGGTCTCACGTCTCCTTCCTATCACGTCGATTGGAAGAGCCTGGGCGACGATTGGCCAAAAGTGATTGAAGACAACAAGATCGTCGGCCGCACCTACCTGGTCAACCCGTGGATCGACGAAACCGTTCGCGACCAACCGGACGGATGGAAGCGCGCGTCGGACACGCTCAACAAAGCCGGCGAGACAGCCAAGAAAGCCGGTATCCAGTTCGCGTATCACAATCACTGGGTGGAATTCGTTCCCCTCGCTGATGGAAAACTTCCGTACGACATCCTGCTGGAAAGCTGCGATCCGAACTACGTAAAGATGGAAATGGATTTGGGTTGGATCACGGTGGGCGGGCAGGATCCACTGAAGTACTTCGCGCGCTATCCCGGGCGCTTTCCCCTGGTACACGTGAAGGACGTGCACGAGATTCCCGACGCTGCCAGCGTACGATCGAGCCGGTTCGCGGGGGAGAACATGACGATTCTGGCGGACGTGGGAACCGGAGTCATCGATTGGAAGCGGATCTTTGCGCATTCGGAACAGGCGGGGATCAAGCACTACTTCGTCGAGCATGACCATCCGAAGAACTCGCTTGAAACCGCGCGCGTCAGCTATCAGTATCTTGAGAAACTGCGTTTCTAGCGCCGGTTGATACGCTCACAAGTCATCGGCGGATAATGGCCGGTTTGCCACGTGCCCGACGCAACTACAACATGCGGGCACGTCGGATGTGACTTCTCAACCGACTGTCTCGTTTCCTTTGACGTTTTTGCGACGATAGATCACGAGACGAGTGCGTTCGGCGCAGGCTGCTCGCGACGACGACCCGGTGTTCGCACACGTACCAGCAACGCCAGGCCGCCCGCGATCCCCAAAGCTACGCCCACGGCCTCGATCCCGCTGCGGAAGCCGGTACCGGAATTCTTCAATGCACCGATGGCATACGAACCGGCCAAGCCCCCCAGATTCCCCACCGCATTGATCAGAGCGATAGCCGCTGCGGCCTGTTGCGGCTCAACGCTTGCGGAAAGCGCCCAGAACGGTCCGCTGATCGAGAATCCCGCGACAATCGCAACGCTGAGGGCCGCGATCAGCGCAACCACCGATGTCGAATACGCAGCCGACGTCAACGCCAGCGCTCCCAGGAAAGCAGGCACCGCAATATGCCACCGATGTTCGCCGGACTTATCGGAATGCGCCCCCGCCAGGATCATCACAATCAGAGCCGCCGCGTAAGGAATCGCCGAGAGAAAGCCGATCTCGACAGCGCCAACACCCGAAAGGTTATGAATTAGCGACGGCAGCCAGAAGGTGATCCCATAGCCGGCACAATTCACTCCGAAGTACACCATCACCAACAGCCAAACTGGAAGACTGGTGAAAACCTTGAGTGTTCCGCCTCCTTTTCCCGGCTCATGCGCCTCACTTTCTTGCCGCAATTCCGTCACCAGCCAGGAACGTTGTTCGAGAGAAAGCCAGTGCGCCTCTTTCGGAGTGTTTGTCAGAAAGAAAAAGGCCGCAATTCCAAGAACGACCGCAGGCGCGCCCTCCAGCAGAAACATCCACTGCCATCCTGCGAGACCGGCCCAATGAACGCCGAGCAGGGTTCCGGAGAGCGGGCCGGTGATCACGGCTGATACGGGAGCCGCGGCCGCAAACAAGGCCAACGCTTTCGCTCTTGTCGTGGCTGGGAACCAACTTTTCAGATAAAACACAACTCCTGGGAAAAATCCGGCTTCGGCCGATCCAAGCAGAAAGCGCAGAGCATATAAGTGCCAGGGAGTTCTGACAAAAATCATGCAGGACGAAATCATCCCCCACGCAATCATGAGCAGCGCAATCCAGCGGCGCGCCCCAACTCGTTCGAGCGCCATGTTGCTGGGCACCTGGAATACCACGTATCCCGCAAAGAACACTCCTGCGGCAAACCCGTAACCCGCGTTGCCCAAACCAAGTCGCGACTTCATCTGTAGGGCCGCGAAGCCGATATTGATTCGATCGACGTAAGCGACCACATAAAGAAGAAACACGAGGGGAACTATCCGCCTTGTCAGCCGGGAAATGACCTCTGCTCTTGGGGCCACTGCATCGGAACTCGCTCCCGGATCTTGCAAGATGGTCATTCGCTTCACTTCATCGCCGGATCCTGACCGGGGCCGCCCGTAGGCGCAATCTTGGGAATTCTTTTTTCCACCGGAGGCAGCGGAGGGTAGGCTGAGTGCGGCTCCTTCTGATACCAGTAAGCCACGGAATAGATGTTGTCGGAGCGGAGATTGGCCTGCCCATCTTCCATCGTGACCCGTATCGATTTGTGGAACCGAATAGGAGCTTCCAGGTGCCATCGATACATGGTGAACCGCGAACCCGGCTGCTCTCCTGAGAATTCAACGATTCCGACCAATGGAGTGGAATAAAGCGCGCCAAATCCCCAGGCCCCGTTGAAGTAGTCTTCTCCTCCGGTTCCGTTGATGCGCGGCGTCTTTTCCCCGTCGATGAAAATCATGTCGTCGCCCTCGTTCCACGCTCCCCACTGATTGTTCAGTACTGACATCATCACTCCCACGAACTCTCCATCTCCTTCGGTGTCAAGGATGACGTAATTGCCGGCGCCAGATTTGTTCAGCCATCGTGGATCTTTATGCGCATCGGCAAAGTCGTTGCCGTAGAAGTTGCCTTTGTACCACCCTTCGCAAGGCGCACACTGGCGATACTGCGCATGAAAATATGCTGTTTCGGGCGCGATTGACGGCAGCTTTACCCAATCGATGTTCCAGTAATAATCGGTGATCGGTTTGCTTCCCTCGTTCGTAATCGTGATTCGTGCGTGTGTGCGAAACGGCATGGGGAAGTAAGAATTCAGGGCCTGCGCTGGGTTGACCGTAATCAACGCCGACTGAAAAACCGGAGGAGTTCCGAAAGCGAGACCGAAAAAATTGCCGATCGGCGTCTCGACGCTGGGATTTTTTTCGCCATCCCAATACGCGCGAATCACGACTTTCTGATGTGCGTACACCTCCGACCATGGCGGCAGTGTCGTCCAAATATGCCGGATCTCCCCGGGACCGTCAGAATCAAAAATTGTCACCGTCTGGCCCGGATCCACCGAAACATAGTCGTGATTTCCGCCACTTCGGTCAAAGCTCGAGGTGCGCTGTGACTCGTAGTCTTTTAATTTCGGCAAGTCCGCTACCGAGAACTGTCCCCACAGAACGGCGGGTAAGAAAAGAAGCAGAACGCTGCAGAAATGCTTATTCATTCGGGTAAGCCCTCCAACTACGGAAGCGCCAGGCCATTTGCCTGCGGGTGCGAGTGTTGTAATGATGCGCTTGCTGGATCCTGACTTCTCTTCTAATGGGATTCTCTCGGCACAGGCGCACCACTCCCACCCACAAGGAAATCCAAGTCTGCCCCTTCGTGCGCTTGCAAAACATGGTCGACATAGAGCTTGGCCCAACCGCGCTGAGGCGACGGAGGTGGTGTCCATTGAGCCCGCCGCTGTTCCAGTACCGCGTCATCTACTTCAAGGCAGACTTGTCGCGCAGGCACATCGAGGCAAATCATGTCGCCGGATTTTACCAGTGCTAATGGACCTCCGAGGGCCGCCTCCGGCGAGACGTGCAGAACCACAGTCCCGTACGCCGTGCCACTCATGCGAGCGTCGGAAATGCGCACCATGTCCTTGACACCACGGCGCAGCAACTTTGGAGGGAGCGGCATGTTTCCGACTTCTGCCATGCCGGGATAACCGCGCGGCCCGCAGTTCTTGAGAACCATGACGCAGTTTTCGTCGATATCCAGGCTGTCGTCGACAACTCGCGAATGGAGATCTTCGATATTCTCGAATACAACGGCCCGTCCTCGATGCCGCAGCAGATGCTCACTCGCTGCCGAAGGCTTGATAACCGCTCCGTTCGGAGCGAGGTTGCCGCGCACTACGGCAATGCCCGCGTGAGCCTTGAATGGCTGAGCAAAGGTGCGGATGACTTCGCGGTTCCAACATTCCGCCTGAGCGACGTTCTCCCACATAGACTTTCCATTCGCTGTCAGCGCTTCCCTGTTCAGGACTCCAGCTTCTGCAAGTTCACGAAGAACGACCGGTACGCCTCCCGCATAGAAAAAATCTTCCATCAAGTGCGTGCCCGAGGGTTGCAGGTCGACCAGGCAGGGCAGACTGGAACCGAGCCGATCCCAATCGTCTAGAGAAAGTGGCACCTTCACTCTTCGAGCAAGCGCAATCAGATGGATTGCTGCATTGGTCGAACCGCCAATGGCTGCGTTATTGAAGATCGCATTCTCGAACGCCGCGCGGGTGAGGATCTTCGACATGCGAAGATCTTCGCGCACCATCTCAACGATGCGGCGACCCGACATCTGCGCTAGCGTATTCCGGCGGGCATCGACTGCAGGAATCGCCGCATTTCCCGGCAAACTCATACCGAGAGCTTCGACCATGCTGGCCATGGTGGAAGCGGTTCCCATGGTCATGCAGTGGCCTTTCGAGCGGTTCATGCAGCTCTCTGCATCAAGGAATTCACTCAACGGCAACCTGCCAGCGGACAACTCTTCCGACATCTGGATCAGGCTGGTACCGGATCCGAGTTCTCTCCCGCGAAACTCACCCTTCAGCATAGGGCCGCCCGAAAGCCCAATCGTCGGCAGGTCGCACGAAGCTGCGCCCATCATCAGCGAAGGAGTCGTCTTATCGCAACCCATCAGCAGAACGACACCGTCCATAGGATTGCCACGAATCGATTCTTCCACGTCCATGCTGGCAAGGTTGCGAAACAGCATTGCTGTCGGCCGCAATTGCGATTCGCCTAGCGACATGACCGGGAATTCCAGAGGAAACCCGCCCGCTTGCCAGACTCCACGCTTCACCCACTCGGCAAGTTCCCGGAAATGCGCGTTGCAGGGATTCAATTCCGACCAGGTATTGCAAATCCCGATGACCGGCCGGCCGTCGAACAGATCGTGAGGCCAACCCTGATTCTTCATCCAGCTACGATGGCAAAATCCGTCCTTATCGTTTTTTCCGAACCATTCCTGACTGCGCAACTTCTGCATAGACATTCCTCATGATGATGCGTTTGAGTAATAGCGATAACACCCACGATACCGATTGAACTGTGATCTCATAGACGGCACAGGCGTGACGGGATTGGTGTTTCGTCTTGGGAACAGGCTTCGGTGCGATGCGTCACTGCCCAACCTCTGCTTCCGCCTTCAAATCCCTGAAGCCAGGGATGAAAAACGGATCCGGCAATTCCTTGTAGCTCTGGAGCGCTACGGCGTCGAACAGCAGCTCGGGTGTGGGGCTGTCGGCGGGAACGCTGAAGACTAAATGATGCTCGCCCTTCTTCAGCCGCACTTTCCACCCGGGATACCAGGAAATGTCCGGCGTGGCATACACGTCACGCGTCAGGTGTTCATCCGGATTGAGTGTTTCGTACTTTTCCAGCGGCGCTTCCTTCCCGTCAATCGTGAGGTGGAGCTGGTGCGCCGCCTTTCCGGAACTGGCGGACACGCGCACGTAATAATTGCTGTCTTCCGGCACGCTTGCGGTGAACTCAAACCGGGGCTTGCCTCCTGCAAGAGTCGTTTTGAAGAGTTCGTGACTGTATGTTCCCCCTTCGCTGGGCTGCTTCTCGACATTCTCAACCCCGGTTGCTTCGTCCGAAGTAAGGACGACCGCATTCGCCGGCCTGACTGGCGCCAGCGGATAAACGGACGTCAAGAAGGTCTGAACCTCCTCGTCCGTGAAGTCATAGTGATTTTCCGAGAGAACCTTGCCGTCGGCGTCATACACCGCCAGGTCAGCAAAAAATCCGCCTCGCACGTGCCACACGTCTCCTGTATCCTTGCGCTCGATAACCGGCACGGTGGAGTCGGCGGGCAGGTCAAACGTGCGAGTTAAGTCTGTTATGACTTTGCCATCGCGCGCGCGCAATTTGTAGGTCAGCCTGGCGCCTTTCCAACTGTGGAACCAGTAGTCATTCACCACGCGGACATCCTTCGCGCCCTCGAAATCAAAAAACAGAATCGGCAGCACGGCCCGGTTGGCGTTTTGGATTGCGAAATAGGCGGGCTTGGGGCGGCCGTTGAAATTCACCGGCGCTCCGGAATAGGCGAGCGGGTAGGCGTCATCGAAGCGGCAGTGAATCAGCGCGGTGGTTGGGTCAAAACGCTGAGCTCGCGCATTTTCGTATTGGAATTTGTGGTACTGCGCGTAAAAACGTTCGCTGGGCTTGATCTTCGCCAAGACGTATTGGCGGATCTTCTCGGTTGGCCAGGCGGCAGGTTTCGGCGCATCCGGAAAGACCGGATCGTCAGCCCAGCGATACGAATCAAAATTGTCCCAGATAGGATCTACAGAGTCGAACTGAAAATAATTGTCGCCGGCCATTTCGCGGATGGCCTGCTCAGAAGACAATCCATAGGAGCCGGTTTCACTCACGAAGTTCAATTTCAGTCCGGTCCACAACGAAGTTCGCCGCTGCAAGCCGTCGGTCATGTTGGGATAGATGTGCACATCAAATTCACCATGCCCCGAGGCACGAGTCAGGGGGCGACTGCCATCGAGGGCGCGAATCATGGCGGTAATGCGGTCCGAAAAATCCGGCTGTCCACCTTCATTCCAAGCCGACCAGCCGACAATTGAGGCGTGGGGCCGAGTCTGAATGAGGGTGTCGCGCACTACACCCAGAATCTCCTCGCGAATCTGGCTGGAGCGAGAATACTCCCATTGCAGCGGCATCTCCTGCCAGATCATCATGCCCATTTCGTCGCACAGGTCGTACATATCGTCGCCGGATTGGTGCGCGATCATGCGGATGATGTTGATGTTGGCGTCCTTTTGCATCTTGATCCGCTGGGCGTAGCCACGCCGGTCCATCAACGATCGCCAGTGGATATCGTCGTTCAAGATTCCCTTAAGGAAAATTCGGTGATGGTTCAACAGAACGTAATGGTCCTGCTCATTGAACTCCACCTGCCGCAGCCCGACGCGGATAAACTGCGTGTCGGAGAGTTCTCCATTGCGGAAAACCTCCACTTTCAAGATGTGAAGGTAGGGCGTGCCTTGCTCCCAGGGATACCAAAGCAACGGATCATCGATGCTGAAGCGCAATTCCACGGGAATCTGCCCGGAATCCAACTTCACCTGCCGGGTCGCTGTGAAGTTGCGGACGGCTGCGCCCGGGTGTTCCGGCTCAGTCAGGGTCGCACGAATATCAACTTTTCCCGATGGCGACCCGCTTCTCAGATTGAGCTTTACGGTAACGTTGGCTTGTTTCAGGTCTTGACTCAGTTCTGTGCTGGCCCAGAGTTCATCGATGCCTGAGTCTCCACGGCCACGCAGAACGACAGAGCGATAAATCCCCCCGGTTGAACCTTCGCGACCATACGGCATGCTGATGTCGTCCATGGTGTTGCCCTCGACCAGAGTTTTGTAGTCCTCATAACCTGGATCGAGCGGGCAATCAACGCGAACCACCACCAGATTCGTAGCTCCCTTGTGCAGTGCTGACGTAACATCAATTTTGAACGAGGTGTAAGGACCAATATGTCGCCCGACGTAGACGCCGTTGACCCAGACATTTGCCTGGTAAGCAACGGCGCCAAAAATAAGCTCGGCCACTGAACCGGGAAACGATGCCGGCACCTGAATTTCGCGCCGGAACCAAACGACTCCGTGATAATCCAGACCTTGCACAAACCACTGCGAGGGCACTGGCATAGTCTTCCACGAAGACGCATCGAACGACGGACTAAAGAACTGCTTACGAATACCCTCATCCCCCGGGTCCGTGCGATATGTCCAGGTTCCGTCCAACGACATTTCACGGGAATGATCTTTTAACGAATCCAGGGGAGACGGCGGAGCTGGAGGTGTGTCCTGCGGATACGGCCGAACCATCTTGCCGTTGTAGAAGAGTGGGTTGATGCGAGGGCCGGATTGCTCCAGCGTGACAGCTGCCAGCACCAGGCTGGTTTTCGGCCGAGTGCAGCGAAACTCCACCGATTGAATCGGCCAATCGGCATGCTCCAGACGGTGGCTGAAGATCATGAGTTGGCTATTGACTTCGACCGGCAACTGCTCGTCGAGGTGATATCCCGTCTGGCCTCGGGCAGGGTCGTAGGGCTTCAGCCCGAAGGCGAATTCCGCTTCGGGTACGAAGTGGCCATAGCGGACATCCGCTACGTTCTTTCCCGCTATCAACGAAACGTGCTCGCTTTGCCCGTTTGCGTAGTGGACAACGTATTCCCCGACTGGGGTTTCGACGTTGGCCGCAACCGGGAAACCCGACCCAACGTTTCCGATAAAGTGCAGTTCCGGTCCCGCGGATCCACCCATGGGGATCACGACTTGAGTCGGGTAAGTCGCAAGTTTTGGTTCTGCTAAGAATTCTCCCTTAGCCTCAAACTCCGTGATGGTTGGAGAACTTCGGCCATCGCCCGAAGAGCGAACATCGATATAGATACCCTTGGCGTCAATTCCCGACACGGGGAATTCCCGCCAGGAGCCACCCACTGAATATTCGCCGGCGATGGAAGCTATTTCTTTTGCGGATCCATCCGTGAGAATGAGGCCGACCGAATAATCGCGAGGAGTAGAACGAGGGCCGTTGTCTGACAAAAAACGAATCTGGTTGACGCGCGCCGGCGCTGCGAAAGTGACCGTTAGCCTTCCATGGTGACTGTCGCCGGAAGGTTGCCACGAAGTCGACTTATCCTGATCAATGGCATTTGCGGCACTACGTTCTTCCGCGGTATGCGGATCAACCGCTTCGCGGTGATCGGAAACTCCGGCTTCAGTCTCTTCAACAGCTCTACCGCCCGCTTGCGCGCTGGAAATATCGTCCCCCAGTTCGGGACGCCAGCCTTCTCCTGCGACCCGCACCACCCCCGTGCCCTTCTGATACCAGAACGGAATGCCCAACCGTCTCCAGACTTCCATGCGGAATCCGGTGTAATTCCAGTAGCCGGTCCGGTATAGATCGAGGCTGGGGTCGTTACCCAAGGGCTTAAGACTGGCGCAGCGGAAACCACCCACCCGCAAAATGCCGGCTTCGACTTGCTGGGCGCCGGCTGAGGAAAGACAGAAAAGTGGCAAGAAGGCCAGCCACGCCAGGTATCGAATTCGCACACACCGGACCCATGAGAACTTCAGATGCTTGAAGGCCGCCGATCTGGGTAGCGCAAACCTGGGAAGTATCACCTTTGCCTCGTCGAAAAATCATGCAGCAGAACGAATATCAAGCCTTTTTCCAGCGCTCTCGCGAATTGTCGATTTTCTGTCTTTATAGAGCGAGCTGATCTGGTGCGCGCCCGGATAGAGTTGCATGACGAATGGGACCGAACTGGATTATCGATAGGGGCTCAATGATTGTCAATAATTCGGAACAGAGTTCCGTATCCTGCTCCGGGTGTCATTCTCGTCGCCTAGCTGGTTTCGGCTCGTTTTTGGTAGAAGAATGCGTTTTGCGGTGCATCGCCGCCGGGATCGCTGGGTGTTCCGAATAACAGAACGCCGTATTATTTTATTGACAGTGCTCTACCACGCATGCTATTCCTTCCCGACATCAGTGGGGATTGGGGAAAACTACTATGAAACGCTTGCTGGAAGTTCTGTGCGGTTGTGCGATTTTTCTCGCTTTCGTTTCTCTTGCGTTCGGCCAGGGGGGCCGGGGCACGATCAACGGAACGGTTCAAGATCCTAGCGGAGCGCTGATCCCTAGCGCTCAGGTCACGGTGAAGAACCTGCTAACGGGGTCCGTCACAAAGCTGGTGACGACCTCAGACGGCCACTACACGGCTCCATTTTTGCCACCTGGCAAGTACGAGGTCTCGGTGGCTCAGAAGGGGTTCGCTACCCAGACCCAGAGTGGCATCGTGTTGGCCACTGATGAAGTGTCCTCCGTAAACTTTACGCTGAGGCCCGGCGCGGAGAATGTGAAAGTGGAGGTCGAAGCCAACGCCACGGCGGTCGACACCACGACCGGCGAAGTGGGGCAGGTGATTGATGAAAAGACAATCACGGAACTGCCCCTGAACGGACGCAATCCCGCGGCCCTGGTGGCTTTGTCCCCCGGTGCGATCGACGCCAATCAGGTTACCAATTTCAATACGCCCGGACCTGGCAGCGGTTTCCCCTCAGAAACTGCCGCCTCGGTGAACGGCAGCCGCATGGGCGGCGTTTACTACCAACTGGACGGAGTGGTGGCCATGAATAACTACTTCCAGACGGCTGATCCGTTCCCCAACGCGGACGCCACGGAAGAGTTCCGCGTCATTACCAACAACTTTGATGCCCAGTACGGCTACACCGCCGGCGCCGTCGTCAGCGTGGTGACCAAGGGTGGCACCAACCAGTGGCATGGCAATCTCTTCGAGTTTTTGCGCAATAACGACTTCAATGCCACAGACTACTTCTCGCATCAGGCCGACCCGCTGAAGCGGAATCAATTCGGTGGATCCATCGGCGGTCCCATCATTAAGAACAAGCTGTTCGTCTTCGGCAACGTTCAGTTCACGAGGCAGTTGTTGTCGGCCTCGGAAGGCTATTCGTACGTCCCGAATAACGCAGAACTTTCGGGAGACTTCTCTCAAATTTGCGCCAGCGGATTCACAGCCGGCATTTGCAACGACCGCGATTCGAACAACAATGTTATCGACCAGATCTACAAGAGCTGGAACGACCACTCCAACGCCAATGCATACCTCAACAACCAGGTGGATCCGACAACGTTTTCACCGTTCGCGATGAATGTGGAGAACTTGATTCCGCATACGGACGCGGCGAACGGAGCAACCTTTGTGAGTGGTGTCATCAAGGACGACTGGTCGAAGGAATTCACCATCCGCACCGACTACAATATTTCGAACAGCCAGAAATTAACCGGACGCGTCTTTTACGACAATTACAACCGGCCGGGCTACGGCGGAGGTGGAAATCTGCTGGCCGCGAGCGGCGATTCCCGCGGCTGGTTCGGTCACGAATTGAACATCGTGATTTCCGACACTTGGACAATAGGCCCAAACCTGGTTAACAACGTTTATGGCGGCTATCACAAAAACAACACCTCTTCGATTCCTGGCCTTGCTCCCTTGAGTTTCCAGACGCTGGGATCGAATCTGAACACCACCAGTCAGTGGTTTGGATGGTTTGGCGATGGCGGGAATACAAGCTCGGGTTTCTTTGTGTCAGAAATCCCGGTGATTCAAGGGCGTCACAATTGGGATTTTGCCGACACGATCTCCTGGAACACAGGCAAGCACACGGTTACGGCGGGCGGAAATATCCTCACTCAGTACGGACTCGAACAGGCGACTTGGGAAGGCGACCCGGGTGTGTCGTTCAACGGCTCGGTTACCGGAGATTCGGACTTGGATTTTCTCTTGGGCCTGCCGAATCAGATCCAGGCCTCCGGCGGCGAATATAACAAGTACGCTGCCTTCAATTTAGCGTTGTTTGGGCAGGACAGCATCAAGCTCACGCCGAGTTTGACCGTGAACCTAGGCCTGCGTTGGGAGCCGCAAATTGCTCCGGTGTCACAGGATCACCACAAAACCGTAGATTTCATCCCTGGCGAACAAAGCGTGCGTTTCACGAATGCACCGGTCGGCACGGTTTATCCGGGAGATCCGGGAGTGGCGGACGGCGGATGGAACAACCAGTGGTCCACCTTCTTGCCTCGCATCAGCGTCGCATGGGCGCCGGGTGCTCTGCCCAAGACGAGTATTCGCGGGGCCTTCGCCCTGATGGCGGTTCCGTACGATTACTCGTATTACAACCACCAAAGCGCGAACGCTCCTTTCAGTCCGGCCTACAACATCAATTACAACCAGGTTGGCAGTTGCACATTGAATATTGCCGATCCTTTCGCCTGTTTCGCCCCAACCAACTTCGTAGACCCATTCCCTCCTTTTGCCGGACCTGGGCTCCAACCGGCCAGTAATGTCCCCTTTACGCTGCCTCTGGCGCTGCAAGCGGTTTTCACGAAGGGATTCCAGCAAGGCAAGGAGAAGACGTGGAATTTCAGTATCCAGCACGCTTTAGGTAAGGACTTCCTGGTCACGGCCACCTACATCGGACGGCACGATGATCACCTGCACATTCCCATTCAGCTGAGCCCGACCACCTTCACTTGTGCTCCGGTGGGTCCGAACTGCACTCAGACGCAGTTTAACAACAACGGCTCCACCCCCTTGCTTGCACCAAACTATCAGTCTATCTTGGCTTATCAGTCGATTGGCAGAGGCAACTACGACGCGCTGCAGATCGCGGTCGAAAAGCGATTCACCAAAGGACTGGAATTCACTTCGAATTTCACTTGGTCCAAGAACCTGGATCAGAGTTCGCAGGCGTCTATTTCCAACGTCGGCTCAATCTACAACCCGTTCAATCCCGCCGCCGCCTACGGCATTTCCGACTACGATGTGCCGCGCATTTGGAACAGTACGTTTGTGTACCAGATGCCGGCGCTGCATCAACTGGGCGCAATCGGGAATGCAGCGCTGGGTGGCTGGCAGATTGGCGGATTGTGGGTCTTGCACTCGGGACAGGCTATGTCCATCAACGGGGGCAGCAATCCCCTCACGCCGTGCGGGGACAAGAACGCCTCCTGTTCGGGTGTTGGCTCCGATCTTGCAGACCGGGTCTCGGGTGTACCTGTGAATGTCCACCAGGGAGGGAAATCGCACTGGCTGAACCAGTATTTCAATCCCGCGGCATTTACCTTTAACGCGCCTGGTACTTTTGGCACCTCGGGGCGAAATAGCATGTTCGGACCAGGCTGGAATGAGGCCGACCTGTCGTTCTCGAAGAACTTCTACTTCCGCGAACGGTATAGATTGCAGATCCGGTGGGAGATGTTCAACGCTTTCAACCGCACGGAGTTCTCGAACCCGAATAACGATTACAACCCGTCAGCAACGTCCAATTTCGGACAAATTACTGGCGACAACGCGCTCACGTACGGCGGCTATGGCTCAGGACGTGTAGGCCAGGCTGCTTTGAAGTTCTACTTCTGACCTTGTGCCAGCGGGCTGCCACTGCGTAGCCCGCTGGTCTTTTCTTTTGCGGCTGCACTAAAATGGCGCCTGGGTCCCAGCATGGCTAGCAGTTTCCTGCGGTATCTTTCTTTTTTCCTCGCATGGCTAGCAGTGGTCCATTGCGCGGGGCAAACCTCTTTCAATAATCACCCCTATTACACTGCTGGGCTCGCCCAGGGCGATCGCGGCGCGCATTTCGTGAGGCAACCCGACTCGAAGCCTGCCGGCGGGAGATCTACCCGCCTGGTGCGCGTAGCAGCGCAGGAAACGGAGACTACAGAGTCGCTCTGGGCTAAATCCAAGGCCGCGATGGATCAGGGCAAGTTTGACGAAGCACGTCGCCTGTTGCGTCAAGCCGTCCAGCAGGACCCCAAGGATGGGGCCCTGTGGTTTCACCTCGGGGTAAGTTGTGCAGAGGTCAACGAGCTTGACGAGGCGATCGCTGCGTTCGAGCGCGCCCGTATACTCGCTCCGGGGCAGGCGGACACTTACTTTAATCTGGGCCTGGTGTACTGGCGAAAAGGGAACGTTCTCAAGGCCAAGGAGTCTTATCGTGCGGGCTTGTCCCTCCGCCCCAAGGAAACCAGCGCTTTGCAGAACTATGCCCTGCTTCTGATGAAGACCGGGGACTATAAGGCCGCGATGGTCCCTTTACAGCATCTGAAAAACGATCCGAAGCTGGGAACCTCTTCCCGTGCGGCGCTGATCGAGTGCTACTTAAAAGCTGGACAGCCGGCAGCGGCGCAGCGAGAGTCGGCCGAAATTATTCGAGACAAAGTCGCCGGGCCAGCAGACCAGAGCAAGATTGCGGCGATTCTTTTGGAAAACGGCGCTCCAGCACCAGCGGAAATGCTGCTTAAGAACAGTCTCTCAATAGATCCTAACCAGGCGAACGCCGAAGGGGCGCTGGGAGAGATTTACCTTGAGCAGAAAAAGCTTGTGGATGCGGCGGACTGCTTTCAAAAAGCCGTTCAACTGGATCCTGCCTCTGAGAGCTATGTTTTTGGCTTTGTGAGGGCACTGTTGGCTTTGAAACGTTCGGCGGAAGTGATTGCCTTTTTAAAATCCGTGGAAGAGAAGTTTGGCACCCTCCCCAACTACCAATACGCTCTCGGTCTCGCTTATTACAATGAACACCATTACTCAGAATCGGCCGCAATCCTGGAGAAGCTCTTACTTGCCAAACCGCCGCGTGAAGACAAAGTGGAACACGTCCTCGGCGACTCCTATTTATCGATGGGCAAGTTAGATCAAGCGGAGAGCGCTTATCGAAAAGCGATTGAAGAAAACCCCAAGAATCCTGACTACTATGTCGCCTACGCCACAGCGCTTCGCCGCCAGGGATCCGATAACCTGGATGACGCGATCGTACGGCTCAAGGGCGGGCAACGTATGAGCCCCGGCGACTGGCGGATTCAATTAGAACTTGGCCTGTGCTACGAGTCCAAGGGGCAACTGGCGGATGCAGCCTCACTCATCGAGCAAGCAGTGAAATCACAGCCCGATTTGACAGCAGCCCATGTGGCGCTGAGCAGGATTTATTTTCGGCTCGGCCGCAAGGCTGACAGCGAGCGAGAAAAGAAAACCGTTGCAGATCTGGAGAGCAAGCAGCAGCAGAAACTGGTACGCGAGTACTCCACCGATACCCTCATCGACGGATCCTCGCAGCAAGGTTCGGGCGAATCTGCTCATTAAATAATCCTGGATCGGAAGTTGCTGTGATGCCAATCAGGCGGATGACAAATGAAATCTGGAATCATCGTAGGTGTCGTGGCCATCGCTGTAGCTGCTGGTTCACTCACCCGTGGATTCGTACAGAACAGCAGTGCCGGCAATCGTTCCGAGGGCGCGTGGATTGACGTAACTGCGCCTCTCAACCCTTCGACAACTCCAACGTATCCCGGAGATACACTGCCAAAATTCGAGTTCCTGCTCAGCTTCGACAAGGGCGATAAGCTGACCTTGTCGTCGTACCTGATGACCGCCCATGCTGGGACTCACGTCGACGCTCCCCTCCATTTTGTGGCCAAGGCAGCGCCGATTGATCAGGTATCTCTTACGACCTTGATGGGACCCGCCCGAGTGATCGATTGCTCACCCGAAGCTATGGCGATTGATGCAGCAGAGTTGAACAAGCACAACTGGCGGGGAGCAAAAAGAATCCTGTTTCGCACCCGCAACAGTCGCAATTCCTGGATGGAAGACGCAACCTTCCATCAGGATTTCACCTATATTGCGCCGAATGCCGCACAGCTCTTGGCCGACGCCGCTGTTGAGCTTGTGGGTATTGATTATTTGTCGGCGGAGAAATTCGGGGCTCCTCAAGCAAGGACACATCAAATTCTGCTGGGGCGAAATATTCCGATTATCGAAGGGCTCGATCTTCGTGAAGTCAAGGCGGGAGAGTATGACATGATCGTGCTGCCGTTGAGAATTGTCGGCCACGAGGCGGCTCCTGCTCGCGCTCTCCTGCGCCCGCTGCGGTAAGCATAGAGCTTTGTTCTCGAGTTCAGGCCTGAGACGTGGTTCGCAAATCCTAGTCCATTGGATACAAACTGCAGCCGCCGTCTACGAGCAAAGTGGCGCCCGTCATGTAGTCTGCCGCATCGGAACACAGAAACAACAATGCGTTGGCTACAGACTCGGCAGTCTGCAGCTTGCCCAGCGGTATGGCCTTTTCCGCGCGCCTACGATAGTCGAGATCGGTATCCCACTGCCGTTTTGCCATTCCCACACCGACGATTCCCGGAGCGATTGCGTTCACTCGAATGCCTAGGGGTGCGAGTTCCCGCGCCATCCCTCGCATCAGAGTGCGCATGGCGCTCTTGGTCACCGTGTAGGGCGTGATCTCGGGCCAGGGGACGTCCTGCACCCAGGATGAAGTAAAGATGATCTTGCCCGCAGTTTCTTTGGCTGCCATAGTTCGCGCGGCCGCTTGAGCAACGAGGAAGCTTCCCTTAAGGTTCAGGTCGACGATGCGGTCCCAGTCTTTTTCTGAGTAATTCAGGATGGGACATCCCTGCACCATCCCGGCATGGCATAACGCAATATCCAATCTGCCGGTTTGCTTAACGGCAGCGGACAGCAACTCATCCACTTCATCGGACTTGGTGATGTCCGCTCGCACGTATCGGTAGCGCGCCGCAGGCCAGCCATGCACGCCGGCGATGGAGTTCGCTTCATCTTCGGAAAGAATGTCGTTAGCCAGAACGGTGGCCCCGTGTGCCGCGAGCACTGTGACCGTGACTCGACCGATCGCGCCGAGGGCGCCGGTTATCAGGACACTCTTGCCTTTTAGACAATCGTCAGCGAATGTTGACACGGTCGAGAACTCCAAGTTGCTTGCGCTCGCAGTCATACAGCACGAGGCTGCAGCGAACTGTGCCTGAGGGCACAGAAATATTTTGATCGAGCCGCACGGGACGGCGCGGGTTCACTCCGCCCAAGTCAAACGCACCCACAATTTGCGAAGCGCGGTCATAGGCAAACAGTTCAAGATTCGCATCCCAGAAGCTTCCATAGGAGCCGGTAAAGCGCGCCGGAGAACCCGGTTGGACCATAAGCGGAGCGCCAATCGCCCCGCAGTGATTCACGGAAACGATTTCCTGCGCATCAATGGCAGCCACGTGCCAGGCGGTTCGGAGCTGGAAGCTATCGCCCGGCTCAAGGTCGGTCAACGGACTCATAATCTCGGTTTCGACGTGAGGATCGCAGCCGCCAGCGCCCGCCGACATATCGATCCGATCTCCGTGAATCGTGAACGTGCCCCGACCGCTGATCCAGAATGCAACCGGGGCGCCATCCGGATAACTGGCGCCGGGTGTAACAGGAAAGGTCTCCGCTAGCACAACGCCGCGGGCCCGATCAAGCGAAGCGAACCACCCCTGATTCGCTTCGACAGCCAGTTTGGCAACTTGGTCGTCGTATTTCACGCGCACGCGCCCTTCGGCGGCGCTAAAAGAAGCGCTCGTATATGGCTTGTCCCCGAAGACCTGATGAAAGCCGGTCCCTGGGACGAAAATCTCCAGACCTCGAGACGCGTTCACTTGGGTCACTTGCCAGATCGACCAACGCACCGGTCGGCGCGAAGTATTGGACATGGTATGGAGCATCTTGACCGAACTGCTCCCCGCACTAACTTTGATTTCCCGCCCCATAGTGATTCCAGTGTAATCATCATGCTGGCTTTGTAACTGAATTCTGGCTGTGTCGGGGTCGAGGACCGTGTGCCAATCGTAGGGGCCACAATCCAGCACGGCGTCAGGCGGCCCCGGCCATTCTTGCTCGCTCGTCCAGCCCTGGGGCGCGGGCCAAACCTTGCTTCCGCCGTAATTTTTTCCGAGGGACGGTTCCGCGCTCGATGATCCTGATATTGCCTTGCCGCGCAGGCGAGGATTCGAATAGAAGACGTGAGTTTTTCCCAGACTCAAATCCATGACTCGCCCGCCAATAGCGGGGACCACCGCAAGAGCGATGAGGCCGTTGGACACGTTCAGAGAAAACCACTCTTCGATATTCCCCGTAGCCAGATGGATGGGCTGGACCATTCGACGTGGGCAGCAGTATCAATTCTCCAACTAGATTTGTCAATTGAAAGTAGAACAGCGTGCTAGAATCCAGAACGCTTCAGCTGCTTCACTATTGGCGGACAAAAGCAAAATCACAGCCCATGAAAATCACAAAAGTAGAGACGATCACGTATCCGAACGTCACCCAAGTGCACGCCGGCAAAATCGGCTGGACTTGGGTTCGAATTCACACGGATACGGGCATGTATGGCCTAGGGGAAACGTTCCCGGCTCCCGACTCCGAGAAAGCGGTGATTCTCAGCGACTACGCTCCGGTGCTGTTGGGCACGGATCCTCGCGACATTGAGCGCCTTTGGCTCGATCTTTTCACGCAAGTGCAATTCCGCGGGGTTGGCGGGGCAGAAATGCGCGCTCTGAGCGCGATCGATGTTGCGTTGTGGGACCTTTTGGGAAAGTGTACTGGCCTCCCCTCTTACATGCTGCTCGGTGGGCAATGCTGGGATTCCATTCCCGTTTACAACACGTGTTACGACGACACCTATGACTTCAACACCAAACCGGTTGAACTCGCAAAAGAGCTGATGAGTGCAGGCATCAAGGCCATGAAGATTTGGCCATTTGATGATGTAGCGGTTCGAAACCGGGGACAGTCCATCACCTCTGAGGAGATTGCCGAAGCTAGCAAACCGATCCGGCAGATTCGCGAGGCCTTGGGCGAAGATATGCAAATCATGGTGGAGTTCCATGGCTTCTGGAATCTCCCATGTGCGGTGGAAATCGCCCACGCCCTCGAACCCTATAACGTGACGTGGCTGGAGGAAATGCTTCCTCAGGACAACATGGCAGCCTACGAAACGCTGGCCAGACGAGTGAAGCAGCCGCTGTGCATCAGCGAGCGTCTGTTGACAAGGTGGGGTTACCGCGAGCTGCTGGAACGACGGGCGGCATCGATCATCATGCCCGACATTGCCTGGTGCGGCGGGCTATCGGAAGCGCGGAAGATCGCGACGGCCGCGCATACCATGTATCTTCCCGTCGCCTTCCATAACTGTGGCGGCCCGATCACGCATTTCGCGAGTTGGCATCTGGCCATGGCGACAACCAACCTGCAAATTCTCGAGACCGTCCGGAGGCACTACAACGACAGGTTCCTGCCTGTAGTCACATCATCGGGCGCGCCCCAGAATGGTCGGCTTCGAGTGCCTCCCGGGCCTGGGTTGGGCGTAGATCTGCGCGAGGATTTCCTCCACGGTGGCAAGGTGGTAGTCGATTTCATAGACGAGAAAATGGCGGATCGCGCTCGGGTCGTGTGGGGGCGGGGCGAGTCGATAAGCCCCAAAGCCCGTGATTGACGGCCAGTTCGGGTGGGGGTCTGCCAGAACATCTTGATTGGCAGAGTCTCGTGTAGTGCTGCTGAAAAATCCAGAATCGACGAGAATCATGAAGATATATCGAACAGCAAAAGGATTAGTAACGGAACACGGCGACCGCCTTTATTTCTCCGCTGCTGTGTCTCTGGACAGCTTGCTCACTCGCGACGATCTCGAGGAGCACTTGAACGCCACTCTTCCGCAGTGGTCGCGCGTGGAGGCGAGCGCGTTAGCAGATCTGCGGGCGCCCATCGGAAGTCAAGAAGTGTGGGGAGCGGGAGTAACGTACTATCGCAGCCGCATCGCGCGCATGGCGGAGTCCAAGGAAGGCGGGGACTTTTACGATCAGGTGTACGATGCCGACCGTCCGGAACTTTTTTTCAAAGCGACACCGCATCGCGTGGTCGGACCAAATCAGAATGTGGCCATTCGTGACGATGCGACGTGTTCCGTCCCTGAGCCGGAACTGGCCTTTCTGATCAGCCCAAAGGCCAGAATTGTGGGGTACACCATCGCGAATGACATGACGTCGCGAGACATTGAGGGCAGAAATCCTCTGTATTTGCCGCAGGCCAAGGTCTACGACAAATCGTGCGCCCTGGGACCGGCGCTCCTGGTGACATCTGAGGCGATGGCTGGTACGACCGAAATCAACATGGAGATCCTTCGGGCAGGCAGGACAGAGTTTTCGGGAGCAACCACTCTGGCCGCGCGGAAACGCACGGCAGCCGAGCTAATCTCTTACCTGTTCTGCAACTCCAGCTTTCCCAATGGTTGCGTGCTCATGACCGGGACAGGGATCGTTCCGGAAGAGTCTTTCGCACTGCATCGTGGCGACGAGATAAGAATCTCCATCACCGGCATTGGCACTCTGGTAAATACCGTCGGGTAACTTAAGAAGTGGCGTCAGCCGTGGCGCCCGCATCTTAAGCAACTTGGGAGGAAACGTCGGCGGGGTTGTAGCCGAGTTCTGTCGAAAGCCGCTTTACCGCGCCCAGCAGGTGTTCTTTCAACGTGATCAGATTGTCGCCGCGGAGCCGCTGAATCGGAAGCGAGACGCTCATGGCAGCAATCGGTTTGCCGGTGAAGTCTCGCACGACCGCACCCAGACAAACGACTCCGGCTACATTTTCTTCGAAGTCGTAGGCCACTCCTTCATTTCTCACTTTTTGCAGATGCTCTTTGAGGTGCCGCTTATGATTAATCGTGTTCGCGGTCAGGCTCTTCAACCCATCCGCCTTGGCGTAGAGTTCCTCAAATTCATGCTCCGGCAGGCTTGCCAGCAGCGCCTTCCCCAGCGCGGTAGAGTGGGCAGGATGACGAGTTCCTACCGCTTCGCTCAACCGTAATCTTTCCATGGATTCGAACTGCGCAATGTACAGCACGTCGGTACCGTCCAGCACGGCAAGATTTGCGGTTTCGCGGCCGGCACTCACCAGGTCTCGAAGAACGGGCAGTCCGTGGCGCACCAGCAGGTTTTGCTGCACCAGCAGGTCGCTCCACCGCAAAATGCGCGTTCCTAGTGCGTAGTTAGAGGTGGTGGGGTCGAACCAGATCAGATCAAACTCACGTAAGGTAGCGAGCAAGCGATGAACCGTACTCTTCCCCATTTTCAGTTCTTGGCTGAGAGCGGCAATGCTGGTGCCATGCTGGAAATGGCCTACTGTATCGAGAATCCGCAGCGCCTTCGCCAGCGATTTTACGGGGTACTTTGCTGCTACTCGGCCGGATCGGGGTTCTTTTATGGATGACAATGTTCTATTCTCTACTGTTTTGCCCATATGCACGATAACGTTTTTGCAATTCCCTATGCTACCAGCCTCGAGGGCCCCGAACAAGGAGATCTATCGATCTGGAACGGTATTCCACAAAAATCTGATCCGGTGGCCGCATACCGGGGATATCCGCCACGAGGCACTCCGCTCAAACGGTCAGCAAAAGCTAGTTCCTAACCGGTTGATGGGACGTAGCTTTCAGGGACCCCAACAACTCGCGCGCACCCTGGAGTTCCACCTTGCCTCCGGTTGCGGCAAATCGCATGTCGCTGCCGATGGTCAGCAGTTGTGCACCCAACTGAGCATAACGGCTGCACTCGGCGGGCGACCACGTGGGCAACCCGACGGGCACTGACCTGCGGTTCGCCAGTTTGATCAGATCGTCGACCACTTTCTGAACGGCTGCAGAACCGACTTTCCCGTCGTTCATGAAATTGGCCAGATCTCCATTCCCGATAAATAGGCCACTGATGCCTTCTACTTGCAAAATTTCCTCAGCTCTCGTTGCCGCTTCCGGAGTTTCGACCTGCACGAAAAGCAGAGTTTCTTCGTTGGCACCTTTTCGGTAGCCGGCTTCATTCTTGCCGTAATATCCGGCACGTATCGGGCCAAATCCACGCCTTCCGAGCGGAGGATAGCGGGAAAATTCCACCGCACGCTCAGCATCGGAGCGAGAATTCACCATCGGCACCATGACTCCTTGAGCACCCAGATCAAGCGCCGCCTGTATGTATTCCCTGGAATTGTTCGCAACGCGAACCACCGGCGTGCTCTGGCTGCCTTTACACGCCATGAGCATCGTGCGCAGGCCTTCCTGGCTGATCGGGATATGCTCCATATCAATGATCAGCCAGTCAAAACCCAAGTCCGCCATCATCTCTACAAAGTAGGGATCGGAACACGCCAGCCAAGTTCCGACGGCGGGCTTGCCATTTTGCAGAATTTCCTTCAAGGTGTTTGCCATGTGCTTGTCAAACCACAGACCAGAACTCCCACGTTTACGCATATTCTGCCAGTTCTTGGGGGCAAAGTCCACGATAAAGAATGGCGTTCCGAAATCTTTAACTGGCTTTTACGGGATGAAGAAGTTGGAATTCTGGGTACGCAGGGCGGCTTGCATCTGCGGTCTCGCCTGCTTTTTTTGTATCTGCGTGATTTGCGCTACGGCGCAGCACTGGACGCAGACAGGGGCGGAACAAGAATCGGAGACGAAAGCCGCATCTCGCGCTTCTACCCGAACCACAGAGCAGGAAGGACGTTACGTCGGCTCCAAGACCTGCGGCTCCTGCCACAAAGGCATTTACAGTAGCTTTCGCCAGACGTCGATGGGGCGGTCCATGCTGCCCGGTGATACCAGTTCTCTGGCGTCGGTGCTTCCGACTCCCGCTCAGGTATACGACAAGGACAGTAATCAATATTTCGAAGTGACGCGGAGGGACGGAGGGCTCTTTCAAAGTCAATATTCCCGCGATTCCGACGGTAAGGACATATTTCGGCAAGACTGGAAACTCGACTATGTCATTGGGGCGGGAGAAAACGGTTTCGGGTTCCTGGTGCAGCGAGACCACTATTTATTCGAAGCACCTCTTTCCTATTACAGCACCACGCATTCCTGGGGCTTCTCGCCGGGATTCGAGATTCAGAACCGGGGCTTCACTCGTCCGATTCTCGATCGTTGCATCGTGTGCCACAGTGGCCGCGCCAATCCGGTATTGGGGCAAGTTGGGCTCTATAAAGCCCCGCCTTTCGACGAACTCGCCGTTGGGTGCGAAAACTGTCATGGTCCCGGCGGCTTGCACGTCGCCGAACGCACGACGGATCAGATGATGAGCAGCGAACCTCCTCTCGACGACGAAACGATTGTGAATCCGGCGCGCTTGTCAGGATGGCTGGCCGACAACATCTGCATGAGCTGCCATCAGGGACAGGATGTGCGGATCGAGATGCCCGGCAAACATATCCAGGACTTTCGTCCGGGGAAACCATTGGGAGAATATGTTTCCGTTTTCAAGATTGCGCCCGAACCTGGCGCGAGCCCCTCGGCTCTCCCGTTGGAACATTACTTTGGCATGACAATGAGCAAGTGCTACCGGGCCAGCCGCAATTTGCACTGCATTACTTGTCACGATCCCCACGTCGAGCCTTCCGGGGCCGAAGCCACTGCAAACTACCGCGCACAGTGTTTGCGCTGTCACACCGAGCAGAGCTGTAGGTTGGAACCGGCGAAACGACTTGCCACTCATCCGCCCGATGATTGCCTGAGTTGCCATATGCCCAAGCGCACCGTGACGACCATCACTCACGCCGCTCTAACGGATCACTCGATTCCGGCGCGCAGCGCAGTGGGGCAACCACCCGCCGAGTCGGTTCACGCTCAAAACCCGAAGTTACTTCTGTTGACCGCCCCACCGGATCAACAGGAGCACGTGGAATCGATTGCCCCAACGATCTTGTTTGAGGCCTACGACAGTTTAGTACGCGAAGGTCACCAGGAATTTGACCCGCTTTTGCAGCAGCTATCACCGCGGGTCGCTAGCAGCGCACCTTCGGATCCCGCGGTTCTTCGCGCGCTGGCTCGCACCGAATTCAGAAAGAACACCTCGGCGGGAGATCTCAAAGCTAAGGAGTACATGAAACGCGTCCTTCGGCTTGGATCGTCAAACATTGACGATTACCTTTTTCTCTCCAATTTGTATGTGCGCACCAAGGACCATCGAGAGGCGGTCACCATTCTTGAAAAAGCGCGTACCACCAGTCCTTACTTCCGGGAAGTGTATGAGAATCTCGCAACCGAGTACATGGAACTCGGATCGTATGGCGATGCTCTTGCTGTTCTGCACAAAGGCATCGAACTCTTCCCCGACGACTTCCAACTCAGGGCTCTCGAGAAAAGGGCCAGTTCGACCACATTACAGGGACCGTGACGAAAACTTTTGGATACTCCGGCGACGGCAAACGTGCAACTTAAGGTAGAAGGGGCGCCGGAGACTGTCACGATAACGGCTGTGGAGCGAAAATGAGCACACATCTGAAACGGGGTGCAAGATGAATCTTCCGTTCCATAAGGGCCCCCAGGTCGTGACGCGCCGGGGAATTGTATGTGCCTGGAAGGTTCATGCGCGTCCTTGCCGAGGCCCAGGATGTCCTGCATGGACGCAATGGCTGTGTTCGCAATCGACGACATGATGCTGCGGATCAGAACCCAGTGTATGGGTTCGTCTTTGAAACCGAGATACGCGCGGGCGTGAGCGTGCTCCTTGACGACGTCTTCCGGTGTGCGCGTGCTGTCGCTTGTCCCGCCGCTGGTCCACCAACCTACGACGGTGTCGTTGTCGTGTGTGCCAGTATAAGCGACCAGATCGCGGACGTAATTGTGCGGCTTGAACGTGGGTGCAACTGCCACCCCAATCCACCAACGCTAAAGTTGGGCAGCCCTGCATTCACTTTTGTTGATAAAGTCGATTGTCGACGCTCTGCGCAGCAATTGTCGCGGCTTTCATTTCATATAAACTTGCATATTGTGCTGCTTTGCCACGAACGGACTGAGAGTGCCTTAGGAGAACCTGGTTGCCAGTGGATAAAGATTCGCTTTGGTACAAGGACGCGATCATCTATCAGGTGCACGTCCGCACATTCCACGACAGCAACGGGGATGGCATTGGTGACTTCCAAGGGCTTGAACAGAAACTCGATTACATTCAGGAACTGGGTGTCAGCGCCATATGGCTCATGCCATTTTTTCCCTCGCCCCTGCGGGACGATGGCTATGACATCGCGGACTACAACACGGTCCATTCAAGCTACGGGACACTAGACGATTTCCGTAAAGTTCTGGAGTCAGCGCACAAGCGGGGAATCCGAGTCATAATCGAAATGGTATTGAACCACACCTCCGATCAGCATCCATGGTTTCAGGAGGCGCGTAGTTCGCAGAACAATCCACGCCGGGATTGGTATGTCTGGAGTGACACCGACAGCGGCTATAAGGGAACCCGCATCATCTTTCTCGATACCGAGAAATCCAATTGGGCATGGGACCCCACTTCGAAATCCTTCTACTGGCATCGCTTCTTCAGTCACCAGCCTGATCTCAACTACGATAATCCGGCCGTTCGAGAGCAGATGTGGAACGTAATGAAGTTCTGGCTGGAAATGGGTGTGGATGGCTTTCGACTCGACGCGATTCCTTACCTAGTCGAACGGGAGGGGACAAATTGCGAGAATTTGCCGGAAACTCACAACATTCTCATGGATCTGCGGCGAAAACTCGATGAAAACTTTGCCGGCAGGATGCTTCTAGCAGAGGCCAACCAGTGGCCTGCGGATCTTCGCCCATATTTTGGAGACGGCGATGAGTTCCATATGGCCTTTCATTTTCCCCTAATGCCCAGGATGTTCATGGGTCTCAAGTTGGAAGACCGCAAGCCCATCACTGAGATCTTGCAGCAGACCCCGGAAATCCCGCCTTCTTGCCAGTGGTCTCTGTTCCTGCGCAACCATGATGAGTTGACCCTCGAAATGGTAACCGACATGGAACGCGACTACATGTATGACATGTACGCCCACGACAAGACGATGCGGCTGAATCTTGGAATTCGGAGGCGCCTCGCCCCCTTGTTGAATAACGACCGCCGGCGCATCGAGTTGCTGAATGGAATGCTGATGTCCATGCCGGGCACTCCCATCATCTATTACGGCGATGAAATCGGGATGGGCGATAACATTACCTTAGGTGACCGCAACGGGGTCAGGACTCCGATGCAATGGAGCGGGGGATGGAACGCTGGTTTTTCCACGGCTGATCCGGAGCGCCTGTATGCTCCAATTATCCACGACCCTGTATATGGCTATCCCGCAGTGAACGTTGTATCTCAAAGAGAAAGCGAACACTCTCTCCTGCACTGGATGCAACGCATCATAGCGGTCCGCAGATCGACGAAAGTGTTCGGCAGGGGGACAATTCAGTTTCTCTATCCCGCCAATCATCGAATACTGGCCTATCTGCGACAGTTCGGCAAGGAGACAGTTCTCGTGGTCAACAATCTCTCGAGCACCGCGCAAGCTGTCGAACTGGATTTGCGGCGCTACAAGGGAAACATCCTGATCGAGATGTTCGGCAATAATATATTTCCACGTGTAGGCGAACTGCCCTATCTGCTGACGCTGGGGCCTTATCAGTTTTACTGGTTTCGTCTGCGACGAGTCTAGCAGGATCGATAATCCACACGATGTCGCATGGCTTGCATTGCCAAGGTGTGTGGTAGTAATTGTCACAGGATTCCAGATTGGAAGACGAGACCTTTCTAACGGATGATTTTCTTCGCCAACTGATCAATGTTGGAGAAGTAGACATTCTTGTGGGCCTGCCCACTCACAACAATGCCCGGACTGTCGGCTCTGTGGTCCACACGATTCGAACTGGCATCCTCCGCAACTTTCCCCGGGAACGAGCCGTAATCATCAATGCCGATGGTGGATCGCGCGACGGCACCACAGAACTGGTGACGGGAATTTCAATCGGTGATTCGCGCCCGACTTCCGACGTCTATGCGCTTCGCACGTTGCACTCGATCAGCACGAGATATGCCAGTACTCCGCGGAGCGGAGTGGCGTTGCGCACGATCCTGGCCGCCGCCGAACTGCTCCGTGCCAAAGCATGTGTCGTGATGTCGCCCGACTCCGAAAACATACAACCGGAATCGATTTCAAATCTACTGCGCCCCATCTATTATGACGGCTTCGATCTGGTGTCCCCCACCTATCGCAGGCACAAATTTGATGGGCTGTTAATGACGAATTTACTGTATCCGATGGCGCGCGCACTCTACGGGGTAAGAATCCGTGAGGCATACATGCCAGAGTTCGGCTTCTCCGGGCGTTTCGGAAGTCAATTCCTTGGACAAAATACATGGAACGATGGAGCCGGCGATGGCGTTGAGCTCCGCTTCGCCCTCGCTGCAATTACGGGACAATTCCGTATCTGCCAGTCCTTTATGGGAGAAAAAGATCCGACTGAGCGGCGCGGTGCGGATCTGGTGCCGACACTGCGTCAAACTGTAGGCGTCCTGTTCTCTGCATTAGAGTCGGATTTTTCCCACTGGAGCTCGGTGACCGGGTCGCAGGAAGTTCTAACTCAAGGGAACGATCAGGAAATCCTTCTGAATCCACTGCGGGTAAATCGGAAGCGACTGCACGAAATGTTCTCGATTGGAGTGGCGGAATTGGAGTCGGTTTTTCAGTCGATTCTTTCGCCTTCTACCCTGGCAGAACTCCATCGCATTTCCAGCCTGGGAGAGGAGGAGTTTCGCTATCCTGCGGAATTGTGGGTCAAGACGGTTTATGAGTTTGCGTCGTCATATCAGAAGTCTGTCATTAATAGGGATCACATTATTCAAGCCTTGGCACCGCTCTTTCGCGGCAGAGTGTTTACGTTCGTGGTGGAGAACCGCCATGGTTCCGCTCAGGATGTCGTGAATAATATCGAAGGCCTATGCCTTGAATTCGAACGACTGAAACCGTATTTGCTCGAGCTGTGGAAATCGAGAGAGTGAGGCAACTATGCGGGAAATGATTGTCAGCGAACTGACGCAGGCGGTGCACGACCTGGCTCGAGGTTTCGCCCACTATCTTCCTCGTCTCATCGTAATGGTGATCCTGGCGCTGGCGGGCTGGCTGATTGCGAACGTTGTAAAGGTGATTCTGCGCAGCATTCTAAAACTCCTCCGGTTCGACAGGCTTTCGGAGAACGCAGGCGCTTCTCAACTGCTCAACAAAGCCTCGTTGCCTTCGGCGACGGAACTGGTGAGCCGCTTCGTCTTCTGGCTGACCTGGCTCGGTTTCATTCTGCTGGGCGTGAGTGTGCTCGGAATCATGGGCCTGCAAGAGCAAACCACAAGATTCTTTCTCTTTTTGCCACATCTGTTTGTAGCATTATTGATCCTGTTCTTAGGATTGCTCGCAGCGGGCTTCTTTTCACGCGCTGCTTTGCTGGCCGCAGTCAACGCGAATATGCGGTCGGCCCGCGTTTTGAGCCTTGCCATCCGAAGCATCATCACTGTCTTTGTCTTCTCGGTTGTCTTTGAAGAGTTGGGTCTGGCAGAACAGACGATGCTGGTTGCCTTCGGAATTGTTTTCGGAGCCATGATGCTCGGCCTGGCAATCGCATTCGGCACGGGAGGCAGGGATCTGGCGCGACGTTTCCTGGAGGAGAGGTTCCTTCGCGATAAAGATAAAAAGGAGCGGGACGAAGATGAACTCTCGCCTCTCTAGCCCACTCTGGCTGAAGATGGCACAACAAGCTCTAGGGCGTGTTAACACTATCTTAGGGCCTCGACGATCAGGGTGAAGGTGAGGAAGCCGAGGAACAGGACATCGAGTTTTTCGAAGCGGGAGAAGATACGGCGGAAGCCTTTGAGTCTTCGGAAAAGACGCTCAACCTCGTTGCGTTTGCGGTACATGGCGCGGTCGTACTGCCAGGGTTCGAGGCGATTGCTTTTAGGTGGAACCACCGGGATGAAGCCGAAATCCAGCGCCAGTTGCCGAGTCTCGCCGTCCTCGTAGGCCCGGTCCATGATCAGATGCAGGGGCGCGGGCAGCGGTCCGAGACCGCCCAACAAGGCGCGTCCGGCCTTGGCGTCGCTGGCTTGGCCAGGAGAGAGGGCGAAGATTATGGCCGTTCGAGCATCCGCGGCAACCATATGAATCTTGGTGGTCCATCCGCCGCGGGATTTTCCGATGGCTTGGGGTCCGTTTTTTTTAACGCGCCGGTGCCGTCGGGATGCACCTTTACGATGGTCGAGTCCATTTTGACGGCCTCGATCTTGATGCGCACGATTTGCTCGCGCTGCAATTTTTCAAAGACCTGATCCAGTACGCCACTCTTAGACCAGCGATTCATGCGGGTATAGATGGTATGCCAAGGGCCGAAACGCCTGGGCAATCCGCGCCATTTGCAGCCCTGCTCGGCCACATAGAGCAGGGCGTTGAGAAACTGCAAGTGGGTGACTCTGACATTGCCGCGCTGACGCGGCAAGCTGGATTCAATGCGATGCAGTTGCGCCTCGGTGATCTCCACCGACTCACAATATCACAGAAATCTTATTTAGTGTTAACACGCCCTAGCGGCCGTTTGTGTCCTGCTCGTCTCCGGGCGAGGCCTGTCCCAGCAGGCTTCACAGCCAGAGAGCGGGCAGCAGAAAGTTGAACCTACCGAAGGTCAGACGTTGCATGTGCTCGTCGGCAAATCGGTAGTAGTCAACGTCTCCGCGCCTTTGACTCGCGTCTTGTCGAGCAATCCCACGGCGATCGAAACTCTGGCAACTTCTCCAACCGAAGTAGTGATCGAAGGCAAGGCTCCGGGCGTCAGCAGCGTCATCCTTTGGGATAATCAGAATCATTCCCAAGTGCTCGACGTTGAGGTTGATCTTGACGTGGTCGGCTTACGCTCGCCTATCCAGCACGCTTATCCCGGCGAACCGATTCAAGTGGAAGCGGACGGTGGCCGTCTGGTGCTGACCGGCGCGGCTTCTGATACTCACACGCTTGACGATCTCAGCAAAATGGCGAGCGTCTACTCTAAAGATGTCGTGAACTCGGTGAAAGTGCCGCTGACTCACGATCGCCAAGTGCTGTTGGAAGTGAAGTTTGCCGAGGTCGATCGGACGGCCCTGGCGCAATGGGGAGTGAACCTGCTTTCCACTGGCGCGGGCAACACGATTGGTTCATCCACTACCGGACAGTTCGGCCAGACTGCATCGACTCAGATCAGTGACATCTTCGGGGGAGGAGCGCCGCACTTTCCATTCCAGGATCAAACGTCGGTAAACAGCCCTCTGAACTTTTTCCTGTTCCGGCCGGATCTGCACCTGGGCGCGATGATCCAGGACCTGGAACAGAAAAATATCCTGCAGATTCTGGCCTCGCCGAACGTGATGGCGATTAGCGGGCAAAAAGCAACGTTCCTAGCCGGCGGAGAGTTTCCCTTTCCCATCGTCCAGCCCGGAATCGGTTACACGACAATCACGATTCAATTCAAGCCTTTTGGCGTTAAATTAGACTTCGTGGGAACCATCGAGCCTGACAATACGATTCGACTCCACATCAATCCGGAAGTGAGCACCCTCGATTTCTCCAATGCGCTGACCCTCTCCGGGTTCGTCATTCCCGCGATTTCGACGCGGCGTGCAGAGACGGAAGTCGAATTGAAAGACGGTCAGGCATTCGGGATTGCCGGCCTGCTCGATCAGCGCGCCACGACGCTAATGAGCAAAACACCCGGCATCGGGGATATCCCGATTCTGGGGCAGTTGTTCCGTTCGAAGAATATCAACAAGAACAATACTGAACTGCTGGTGATGGTAACGCCGCACATCATCGACCCGGTGCATCAAGAGACTTCAGCGCCACCCATCCCCAAACCAGCTGTTCCATTCCTCGATCAGAGTAAGTTTGATAAGCAGTCTCCTGGAAACGCGGCACTGCAGTCGAAGCCGCAAGACTCCGGAGTGAAATGAGAACGATGACGTCCAAAGATTTAACGGGAGCGTCACCCCGAGAAAGTTTTTACATGAGTGAGCCCGTCTCTGTCGTCGGGATTTCAGTGGACGACGAAGTCTGGCGCTTTCTTGGTCTGTTTGCCGGTTCGACGGGATTGATTCAGCTGCGGAACCGGATAGGAGACGACCGCGGCGGAATCGATCAGGACACCATTCTCGATAATCTGGGGAGTCCCAACCCGGATATTTGTCTGATTGACTTCGACAAAGATCGCCGCGGAGCAGCGATCGTAGCGGAACGCATCCATACAACTCTGCCCGATACTGCTGTATTTGCCGTCTCGTCGCAAACCCACCCGGATGCCATCCTTGAAGCGATGCGGGCGGGCTGTGGCGAGTACCTGATCAAACCAATCGATCGTGAGCAACTGGTTAAAGCCGTAGCACGGATCGGAGCCCGACGCCGCGACAAACAGGAACAAGGTCGGGCACAGCTCTTGGCTTTTATGGGAGCAAAGGGCGGATGCGGTACTACTACCCTAGTGACTCAGTTCGGCGCCTTATTGGCCAGTTCGTTCGGACGTAATTCTCTGCTGCTTGATCTGCACCCCGATTTCGGTGACGCTGCGCTTTATCTCAAGCTCACCAAAACACGTTTTCATTTTTTCGAATTGCTGGAGAATACAGATCGCCTCGACGCGGACTTTTTACAGAGCTTTGTCATGCGCCATTCGAGCGGCTTGGATCTCATCCCCGCTCCGGAAGGCAGCGCCGTCACTCGCGATGCGTTGCCTCCTGGCGCATTGATTCACACGCTCGGCTTTCTGCGGCAACGCTATGAGTTTATTTTGGCGGACTTGCCCCCTTCTTTGAATGAAGAAAATCTTACTTTGATTCGCGACTGCGATCAGCTATACCTCGTAACGGTTGCCGAAGTCTCCGCGGTGCGCAATGTCGTGCGACAACTAGAATATTTTGCAAGTAAAGACATTCCAAAAGAGAAAATTCGGGTCATTCTGAATCGTTACCACAAGAAGAATGTCGTTTCTGATGCTCAGATCGAGAAAGCTCTCGAACAAAAGATTTTTTGGCGCGTTCCCAATCAGTATCCACAGGTGGTAAAAACCATTCATGAGGGCGATCCCGTCGCGCAGCTTGCCAGTTCCGAAGTTACTCGGAGCCTGGAAGCGTGGGCAGAGAGCGTCGGCAAAAGGCCGGGTACCGAAGTAAAGAAAAGAGAAGGCGGCGGAATCCTAGGGCGGTGGAGTAGGTAAAGCCCTTCCAGGGCGGGTGTCCTGCCTCAGCTGGAAGTGGAGAAAGCGTTCGTCCGTTAAGATAACGGAGCGAACGTATGAGGAAAGAACGGAAGCATTTCACTCCAGAAGAAAAAGTAGCCATCCTGAGGCGGCATCTTGTTGACAAAGTACCCGTCTCGGAGCTGTGTGAAGAACTGGGCTTGCGGCCAACGGTGTTCTACCGCTGGCAGAAGGAACTATTCGAGAACGGAGCCGCCGCTTTTCAGTCTCAAGAGCGTCCCCACCGCCAAGTGGAGGAGAAGCAGAAACGAATCGAGTTCTTGGAGAAGAAGGTGCAGACCAAGGACGAGGTCCTGGCTGAGCTGATGGCTGAGCAGATCGCGCTAAAAAAAAGTCTTGGGGAACTCTAACCGGTATCTGGGTGCCGCATGATGTGCGGGACCTGGTCGTGGATTTCGTCCGGCGCTGGTCTGAGAAGTCTCAGATCGGCGTCGGACGGTTCATCCCTTGGCTGGGCGTGACCGCCAGCAAGTTCTACGACTGGCGGCAGCGGTACGGGTGCGTCAACGAGCACAACGGTTGGGTTCCCCGTGATTTCTGGTTGGAGCTGTGGGAGAAAGAAGCAATCATCGAGTTCCATCTGAAGAACCCGCTGGAAGGCTATCGGCGGCTGACGTTCATGATGCTCGACGCTGACGTTGTGGCGGTTAGTCCAGCGAGTGTTTGGCGTGTGTTGAAGCAAGCTGGAATGTTATCCCGGTGGAAGAGCAAACCATCGCGCAAGGGAACTGGGTTTGAGCAGCCGCTGCAACCGCATCAGCACTGGCATATCGACGTGTCCTACATCAACCTGTGCGGCACGTTCTATTACTTGTGCAGCATTTTGGATGGGTTCAGTCGTTTCCTCGTGCATTGGGATTTGCGGGAGTCGATGCGGGAAGCAGATGTCGAAGTAATTCTCGAACGCGCCAAGGAAAAGTACCCGGAAGTGAAGCCGCGCATCATCTCGGACAATGGTCCGCAGTTCATTGCCCGCGACTTCAAGGAGTTCATTCGCATCTCGGGCATGACGCACGTCCGAACCTCCCCTTACTATCCACAGTCCAACGGCAAGATTGAGCGCTGGCACAAGTCGCTGAAAAACGAGTGCATTCGGCCGGGAACGCCGCTGTCGCTGGAAGATGCGCGGCGTCTGATCGAGGTGTACGTGGAGCATTACAACAACGTCCGCCTGAACAGTGCCACTGGCTACATCACCCCGAAGGACGTGCTGGCGGGGCGTCAGCATGAGATCCACGCGGAGCGCGACCGCAAGCTGGAAGCCGCCAGACAGCAACGCCAGCGTCGCCGCCTGCAGGCCGCGTGAAGACCAAGGGACCAAACACCGCGATGTCGGACAGCCAAGGAAAGCTATTTTGACCCACAATAGATGAGTGATATGGGATGTTACGCCAACGATCCCCGAGAGAGACCGCTCGAAGACTGTCATCGGTTAGACTTGCAGCCGGGAGGCGCTATGAAATCGGATTTTGTGGCACTTCAACTGTTCGAGGAACGGTTGAGAGAACTGGAGCGTCAGAATCGGCGGCTGAGGAAGGGCGTTATCGCCATGCTGGTCTTGTTGGGCACCCTTGTCGTGATGGCGCAAGCGCCTATGAGGAGAACTATTGAGGCAAACGAGTTCATCCTTCGGGACGCGAATGGAAATCCACGAGTGAAGTTATCGACCGAAGGCTCGACCCACAACGCCGAACTGATATTCTTCGACGAGAAAGGGACCATACGAGCAAAAATCGAATCAGGGATCTTCGCAGGCGCAATAAGTGTCTTTGATCCTCACGGCGTTCTCGGTGTCGTGGTGGGAGGTTCTTCGGTTGCCCGGGATGGCGGCCATATTTCCGTGCTCGACTCGACTGGTCACCCAAAGACCACTGTTTCCCCCGGCGACATCTGGGTCGACGGTGGAGTGAGACTGGAAGACGATGACGGTTTTGCAGCGTGGTTGGGGAAGACCGGCCTCTTGTACAGGGGGGAGAGTAAGACGGCATCCGCCGCTTCGTTGATTCTCGTAGACAATCCCCATTCAAAGGTTATTTGGAAAGCACCTTGAGCGAACTCTGCACTCGATGATTGTTGTAACCAAGGCGATTACACTCACGATTCGGGTCTGGCCGGTCTGGGTTCTAGCGGAATCACGGATCAAGCCGGATGTTGAGAAACGGCAGGTCGTTGCGGAGCTACAATGATCTTGCCGGGCGAAACGGAGGCGGGCACTGCGGGGACGCAACCATGCCGAGGGATAGTCCGGTGGGCTCATCGAGACGATGAACTGGGGCGTGAGGACTCGTTCTTGCGCCGCCCAACCTCCATCGGATCGAAAGACCCCATGCCTTGAAAATCCCCGCCCCGAAGAGGCGGAATCTACACTAACGGAGAACGCTGCTTCTCCATTTCAGGCTGAACCAAGACACGGGGAGTATACATATGGGCGACTTCAATCAAGTTCCAACGACCGCGATCAACCCCCTGATCTCGGGCGAAACGAAAAAGCGCGGCGGGTTGGATTTCCGCGTCTACCAAGATCTGAAGACGGGGATCCATCGCGATCTCCTGAATAAAGTTGATCTCGAACGAGTGGCAACCGTTCGCGATGACCGCACTCGACGCCAGGTTTTTGCCGTTATTCAAGATCTGGTTTCGAATCTCAAGACCCCGTTGAGCGGACCTGAGAAGGAACGCCTTTCCCTCGAGGTGTTGGACGAGGTCTTTGGTCTTGGACCGCTGGAGCCTCTGCTTCAAGACCCGACTATCAGCGACATTCTGGTGAACGGTGCGAAAGAGGTTTACGTCGAACGCGCCGGTCTTCTGGAAGAAACCAAGATCATGTTCAAGGATGATGCGCACCTCATGCACATCATCGACAAGATCGTTTCGGCCATTGGACGCCGTGTGGATGAATCGTCCCCGATGGTGGATGCTCGCCTGGCAGACGGTTCCCGCGTCAACGTCATCATTCCCCCACTGGCCATCGATGGTCCGCACCTCTCGATCCGCCGTTTTGGCCACATTCCGATTACCGAAGATGACCTCCTTGCGAACCAGACGCTGACCAAACCAATGTTGGAATTGCTGAGGGGCGCTGTATCTTCGCGTCTCAACATCGTGATCTCCGGTGGAACCGGCGCTGGAAAGACCACATTCCTGAACGTGCTCTCCGGCTACATTTCCGATAAAGAGCGGATCGTCACCATCGAGGACTCGGCCGAATTGCAGATGAAGCAACGGCATGTCGTCCGCCTGGAGTGCCGGCCTGCCAACGTAGAAGGCAAAGGAGCGGTGGCACAAAGACAGCTCGTAATTAACAGCTTGCGTATGCGACCGAACCGTATTGTGGTCGGCGAGGTCCGCGGCGAGGAAGCGCTCGACATGCTCCAGGCGATGAACACGGGCCATGACGGATCGCTCACCACAATTCACGCCAACAGCCCTCGGGATGCCATCGCTCGTATGGAAACGATGGCAATGATGGCGAATCTAAATCTGCCGGAAAAAGCAATTCGAAAGCAGATTGCTTCCGCGGTCACGTTAGTTCTTCAAGTTTCGCGCTTCAGTGATGGAACGCGCCGGCTGACTCATATCACCGAGATTACCGGCATGGAAGATGATGTGGTCAGCATGCAGGATGTATTTCTATTCGAGAAGCACGGTGTTTCACCCGAAGGACGCACGATGGGAACGTTCACCGCTACCGGCATCCGGCCCAAGTTTGCCGACAAACTCAAAGCCTCGGGAATTGAGTTGCCCCCGAATATGTTCGAACAAACAACCAGGCGCTGGAACTAAGCACACCAATTTATGTCGCTGATACTTCTGTTTCTCTTGCTGCTGATTCTGCTGTTCGGTGTGCTTCTGTACTTCTTGAAGCCGACATCGATGGAGAAGGCAGTCGAAGAACAACTAGCCAGTATCGAAGGGACACAGTCGGCGACCGCGGATCGTACTAACATTCTGAAGCAGGAAACGGTGCGCTCGGGAGCACTCGAGGATCTTGCTAGATGGCTTCCCTGGTCGGAGGGAGCCAGTCGTCTGATCAAGCAAGGGGGCCAGAACTGGTCCATCGGCTCGCTGACTCTGGCCTCTATCCTTGCCGGTGGAGTCGCCTATTGGTTGGCATCACTTATAACCCCCTTGGTCGCAATGAGCGCAGCGATCGCTATCGGCGCAGCTGTGGCCCCCTATGTTTACCTCTATATCATCCGGGAGATTAGATTCCGTCAGTTTAGCAATCTGCTGCCGGAAGCCGTGGATCTCATGTCGAGAGGACTGCGGGCAGGCCACTCAATCTCTGCCGTACTGGAAATGGTTGGGAACGAGATTGCTGAACCCATCGGATCGGAATTTCGCGCCTTGCAGGGTGAGCAAAGTCTGGGTCTTCCTATGCGCAATTCGTTGAAAAATCTGGTGGAGCGCGTGCCAATCAATGATCTGCGTTTCCTGGCTACAGCCATCCTCCTGCAAAAAGAATCGGGTGGTAATCTTGCGCAGATTCTCGATAAGACGTTCGAACGTGTTACGAGAGCGAGCTCGCTTGCGCGGCCAGCTAGCCATATATACGGCACAAGGTCGCATTACCGGATATATTCTGGGCGCCGCTCCATTTATCATGTTCGGCATTATCAGCCTGATCCCCGAGGGCTATCACACGCTCACTCCCTATTTCACCGTTCGCGACGCGGCCCGCGCCGTCGAGTTCTACAAGCAGGCATTCGGCGCTACCGAGCGCGGTGTAATGAAGTCACCCGACGGCAGGGTCATGCATGCTGAAATCAAGATTGGCGATTCCATCCTGATGCTCGCCGATGAGTTTCCCGACTACGGCGCGCTTGCCCCCGAGTCCGTCGGCGGCACCAGCGCCGGCCTGCACATCTACGTTGACAATGTGGATGCCGCCTTCGATCGTGCCGTCAAAGCCGGCGCCAAAGTGGAAATGCCGGTGGCGGAACAATTCTGGGGAGACCGCTACGGCACGCTGCGCGATCCCTTCGGCCACAAGTGGTCCATCGCCACCCACACCAAAGATCTTTCCATGGACGAGATGAAGCGCGGCCTGGAAGAAGCCATGGAAAAGATGCACCCAAAATTGCAGAAAACAGCCTGAAGCTAGTCAAGTGAACCCGGGAGAACCCGGGTGCCCCACCCTTGTCGCGGTTTGAGCGACAGGGTGGGGATTTTGACTTAGTGTCAAGTGAAGAAAGATTGTCATGCTGAGCGCAGCAGCGAGGCGAGCAAAGCGAGCCTCACTGCGCAGTCGAAGCATCCCTACCCCAAGTACACCTCGTCCAGGAACACAATCCCCGGCCGATGACGATCACGACTCCATACCCAAGAGGCACCCGCTCACGTAGGGACGCTTCGACTGCGCGAAGAGTCTCGCTACGCTCCCCTCTTCGCTCCCATCAGCATGACAGCGTGCCTCAGTAAGCCAGCAGAATTCTCAAATCCCGCAGATTATTCCCCGTCGGGCCAATCTCAATCACATCCGCCAGCGCCCGAAATAGAGGATACGCATCGAACGAAGCCAGCGCGCCGCGCACATCCAGTCCCCGAGCCCGCGCCCGTTCCACGGTGCACCCATCCACAACCGCCCCTGCCGCCGGACTGTTTCCATCAATGCCGTCCGTCCCGCCGCTCAACACGGTAATATTCTCGCCTGCGATTTTCTCCGCGCAGGCCAGCGCGAACTGCTGGTTGCGGCCGCCAGTCCCGCCATTACGGACCTTGACCGTAACTTCACCGCCGGAAATCAGGCATACCGGCGAAGAATGCTTGCGCAACTCGCGCAGCCTGCCCAGTAAATAGTCGGCCGCCTTGTCATAATCCCAGTCATCGCAGGAATTGTCGCTGTGCAGGAAGAATCCCGCGCGCTCCGCGGCCAGGCTCGCCTGCTCGACCGCTGCCCGGTTCGAAAGCACAGTCCACCAGCGCGCGCGAACGAATGCCGGATCATCCGACTTCGCCGTCTCCTCTAGCGCATGCCTTTCGAACAACTCCCGCGTCGACTGCGGAAACTGCGCCGCCAGTTCGTATTTCTGCGCGATGCGGTAGCAATCTTCCACCGTGGTCGAATCCGCCATGGTCGGGCCGGACGCCAGCGCGTCCGGAGCGCTGTCCGGCACGTCGGAGACCAGCAGCGAAACCTGTTGCGCCGGATACGCCGCCCGCGCCAGCCGCCCACCCTTCACGGCCGACACGTGCTTGCGCACGGCATTCATCTCGGCAATCGGCGCGCCGGAATGCACCAGCGCACGATATGTTTCCACCAGATCGGCAAGCGAGATCTCGTCATCCATCGGCTTCTCGACAATGGACGACCCTCCGCCGCTGATCAGAAAGATCACCAGTGCCGAAGCGGGCAGCGCATCGAGCGCCTTCAGCATGGCGCGCGCGGCCTCCACCGATTCGGCATTGGGCGTGGGATGTCCCCCGCGAAAATAGCGAAATCCCCGCACCTGCGTTGCCGGCTCAATCGGACTGGCAACAATTCCTTCGAGCGATCCTCCGACTAGCCCGGCCAAAGCCTCAACCATGGTGTGTCCGGCCTTGCCCAGCGAAATGGTCAGCACCCGCGAATAAGAGTGCAGATCGTAAAGGTCCTCGCAAACGCGCAAGACGCCGCGTTCGTAATGAATGTGGCGCGCGAATCCTTTGTCGATGGAGGCGCGCTCGAGCGCGTACCGAAAAATGGAAAGCGCAGCTTCGCGCATTTGGCGGAATCGCGCGTCGCTGGCGACATCAGGCATGCGCAGTGATTATAAAGAGAGCGGTGAGCAATGAGCTATGAGCGGTGAGCCATGAGCCGTGAGCGATGAGCAGCGAGCGGTGAGCGGCCAGTAACGACTCGCGAATCACATCTCGCGAGCAATAAACAACCTTGTCATCCTGAGCGGAGTGAGTGCTCCGCGAAGCGGAGCACTCACGCAGTCGAAGGACCCCTACCTCCAGCAATGTCCTAGCCAGGAATCTAGACAGCTCATGGCTCATTGCTCACAGCTCATAGCTCATCGCTCATAGCTTCCCTCACCCAAGCTTCAATCGCCTCGCGCAGTTCCCGCAAGCGTCCTTCAAAAAAATGATCAGCACCTTCGATCACAACCAGCTTCTTCGGCTCAGGAACCGACGCCACTAAAGCCTCCAGTTTGGCGCGCGGCCCGAACTGGTCGCGCGCCCCACTGACGAACAACTTCGGCTTGGCGCAATCGCACAAGAACTCATATGTATAAACGCGAGGCTCCTCCGTATCCGCCGCCACCGGGGCGACCGGCGTTCCCACGCCAATCGTGGCGCGCACGCGATCATCGGAGCAGGCAGCGCGCAGTCCCACCGCCGCGCCAAACGAGAATCCCGCAAAGATCAGCGGAAGATGAAATTCCGCATCGAGCCAGTCGAGCGCCGTGCGCACATCACCGACTTCACCGTTTCCGTGGTCGTGTTCTCCCTGGCTCAACCCAGTGCCGCGAAAGTTCATCCGCAGCACCGGAAATCCGAAGCTGTTCAGCGCCTTCATGGTGTGGAACACGACCTTGTTGTGCAGCGTCCCGCCAAACAGCGGATGCGGATGGCACACGAGCGCGGCATGCGTGGCATTCGCCGCCCCAGCATTTAGCAACGCTTGCAGGCGTCCTGCGGGACCATCGAGAAAGAATGAACGAATCGTGGAGTTCGAGCTCACCATTCCAGATTACATTGTTCGGCGTCATCCCGAAGGCCCGCGTCTTCTCCAGCGGGCCGAGGGATCTCCGTCCTGCATACATCTCTCGCTCAGGAGATCCCTCCCTCCGCCTGAACACCGGCTGCGGTCGGGATGACGCAGGGCGCCGCGTTCGCTCTGCTATCCTCTCCACCATGGACGCTGTCACGCTCACCCGCCAACTGGTGGACATCGAGTCGATTACCGGCAACGAAGCTGCCGTCGCAAATTATCTTTTTGGCGAGCTCTGCCGCCTCGGCTACCAGACGCGCAAGATGCCGGTCGAAGGCCCGCGCTTCAACATCTACGCAACTTCCCCGGAGCATCCCGATCCCGCCGTCGTGCTCTCCACGCACATGGACACCGTTCCGCCCTTCATTCCGTCATCAGAAGACGCCGAGAACATCTACGGCCGCGGATCATGCGACGCCAAGGGCATCATCGCGGCGCAGATTGCTGCTGCGGAAAAGCTGCGCCAGCAAGGCATCTACGTCGGCCTACTGTTTGTTGTCGGCGAAGAGCGCGATAGTCTCGGCGCGCAGGTTGCGAATCAGAATGCTCCCGCGGGCTGCAAATTCCTGATCAACGGCGAGCCCACCGAAAATCGTCTTGGGCTCGCGTCCAAGGGAACGCTGCGCGCCGAGATCACGGCCAGAGGCCGCATGGCGCATTCCGCGTATCCGGAACTGGGCGAGTCGGCCATCGACAAGCTGATCCCCGCGCTGGCTCGCTTGCGCGCCATGCCCTTGCCCGCCGATCCGGAAGTCGGGCCCTGCACGCTGAATATCGGACTGATCGACGGCGGCCGCGCGCCCAACGTCATTCCCGACTACGCCCACGCAGACTTGCTCTACCGCTTGATTGGCCCGACCGATGATTTGCGGCGGCAGATCGTCGCCGCCGCGGGCGATCAGGTCGAGGTCACCTTCCCGCTCGAATTACCTTTCCAGCGTTTGCGCACCGTCGACGGCCTGCCCACCATGATCGCCGCCTTCACCACCGACATTCCCACGCTGACGAATTGGGGCGAGCCGCTGCTGATCGGCCCCGGATCGATTCACGTCGCTCACACCGACGGCGAGTACATTGCGAAGCGCCAACTCCACGACGCCATCGACCTGTACTGCACGATCACGAAAAAGCTGCTGGGTTAATTCGTGGACAGCAGATAAATATCGAACTGGCCGCCGGGGCGGACGTAAACAATCTTTGAAAGATCGTGCGATACATCGTAGGCGTTGCCCGCGTAGGCTTGAGGAAAAGCGAAGGGCAGCTTCCATACGAGTTGAGCAGAGCCGCTCACTTTCCCATTCGACCACGGAACGCGATAGAGAGTGACTTCTCCGCGAGCGGAAACGGTGTAGTTGAAGAATTTTCCTTCGCGGCTGAATTGGGGAAAGAAAGAGCTTACCCCGGGAACCAGGCTCGTACATTTCTTATCGGAGGTGGAAAGTTCGTAGATGCCGGCCTTATCGCCCTGCAACTGCGTCATCAGCAGGTAATTCCCATCCGGCGAAACGTCAATGATGAAACCGCAGCCCTCGGCAAACGGTTCCACGGACAAGGTATCAACCGAAACTCTCCACGTCGAGGGCTCGGTATCCCGCTGCCGCTGGAAGCCACCCACGTAGTAATACTTGCCGTCCGCGCTCCAGGCTCCGGAGGCGACGCTGTGGAGAGTAGGGGGCAGTTGCTGAAGATGCGTTCCGTCCGCATTGATCAGGAAATTCTGATCGTTGTCGCTCCTGACCTTGCTGAAGCCTAGCCGCAAACCGTCGGGGGACCAGTTTTCAATGTTGATCTCGCCAGTCGCGGACGCGAGTTTTATCTTATTGTTCCCATCCAAATCGGATACCCAGAGTTCGTTATGCTCCGGCTCGGGATTGGTGACATACGCCACCCGCTTTCCGTCGGGCGACAGTGTGGGCTGAAAAGCCAGTTCGGAAACAATGTCGGTGGAAGATTTCTTCGCAACGTCGTACACAGTGAGATATCCCGATTGCGTTCCATTGACGAAAAAGATCCCCTTGCCCGCCGGATCTCTCATCGGATTCGAGTCTGGCCCCGGGCCCGAAGTGAGCTGCGTCAGGCTTTTGTCTTCCAGATTGTATTGCCAGAGATTGATGATTCCGTTCAGATTCCGGTTCATGAGAAGCGTCTTGCCCGGCTCACCCCAGGCGAGCGAACCCGGCGAACCGGAGATCGACCCGATGTCGGTAGTCTTCCCGGTCGCCGCGCTCAGGCGCTGAAGCTGCAGCGTGCCCGCAGGCGTAGTCGGCCCCGCGCCCGCCAGAAGCGAGTCTCCTCCGGGAAAAACCAGTGCCGCGCGCACTTGTATCGTCAGATTTTTCAAATCGAAAACCGGCTTCGCGTTCGAACCATCCGCCGACACCTGCATGAGCTTGAAGTTTTTCAGATCTATGTAGTAGAACGTCTTGCGGTCTGGGAAAAAGAAGACGTTGCGGCCTTCCACCAGTCGCGACGGCGTTCCTCCCAGCGTTGGAATGGCCCACACCTCCGACGCGCCGAGCGAACGCTCGTAGTAAATCTGCGTGCCGTCGGCTGAGAAATCGTCCAATTGCTTGCTGCCCTCATCGGACGTAAGTTGGAGCGGATCGCCTCCCGAAGTCAGCATCACAAACACCTGTGTGTATCCTTGAACGTAGGACGTAAAGGCGATGGTGTGCCCGTCGGGAGATAAAATCGCGAACGTGATCGGCTTGCGCCAATGACTGACTGGGATGATTTTTCCCGGCGCAATGGAGGATTGCCGGCTCGAGCTGAAGTGACGAATCGCGAAAATTGCCGCCACCAGAACCACCACCACTACGGCAGCACCGATCGCGAATAATTTTCGCGGATTGCGCGCAGGCGCGGCCGCAGTGGCGCCCGAAGCGAACGCAGAAGGCGAACTCGTCCCCGGGACAGGAGTCGCTCCCGACACGCGGGCCTGCGCGCTGTCTCCCATTCCCACCGGCATCGTAGGAGTCGAAACTCCCGAGCGATCGTGACTCGATTCCGAATCACGTTTCAACCGCCTCAGATCGCTGCGAATGTCAGCGGCATGCTGGTAACGAAGATCGGGATCTTTCTCCAGCGCCTTGACGATAATTCTTTCAAATTCCGCGGGCAGTTCGGGATTCAGTCGTGCAGGCGAAGGAAACGCTCGATTAAGAATCGCGTCAAAAATCAAGCCCGTTGTGTCTCCGCGAAAAGGCAGCGCTCCAGTCGCCATTTCGTAGAGCACTGCGCCGAAAGAAAACAGATCCGTGCGCGCGTCCAGTTCCTTGCCCCGCACCTGCTCCGGCGACATGTACGCGACCGTGCCGACCGCGCTTCCGGGACTGGTCAGATGAGGTTCATCGAAGCTGCGCGTTTCCCCTTCACTCGCAGCACGCCCGGCCATGGGCGAAAATTTCGCTAGACCGAAATCCAGAACCTTGGCGTGCCCCTGCGCCGTGATGAAAATGTTGGCCGGCTTGATGTCGCGATGGATGATGCCTTTGGCGTGGGCGGCATCGAGAGCGTCGGCGATTTCGATGCCGAACTGCAGCAGCAATCCGAATTCCAGCGGACGGCCCGCGATGCGATGCTTCAGCGTCGCGCCCTCCAGCAACTCCATCACGATGAAATTCAGCTCCTCATGCCGCCCAATTTCGTGGATGGTGCAGATGTTGGGATGATTCAGCGCCGAGGCCGCCCGCGCTTCGCGGCGAAAACGCTCCAGCGCCTGCGGATCGCGCGCCAGTTCGTCGGGCAGGAATTTCACGGCTACAAAGCGGCCCAGATCGATGTCTTCAGCCTTGTAGACGATGCCCATTCCGCCGCCGCCCAGCTTTTCGATGATGCGATAGTGCGAGATGACTTGCCCGACCATGGCAAAATCTTATGGACGAGATCGGATCAAGTCAATCAATCTGGAATCATCAGCGGTTGTCATCCTGAGCGAAGGAACCGGCCGGCGAAGCCGACCGGTTCCGCAGTCGAAGGATCCCTACCCACCCACTGCAGCGTGAGTCCGCGCTACTGCGGGCTCCAGGTCATATCCACGCGCACCGGAATCTCATTCTTCACCGGCATGGTCAGCAGCGACGGCGGATCGATTCTAAAATCCGCCAGCGTCGTGGGGATCGTTCCCGTGATGTGCTTCTCGCCGCCTTCGGTCGTCACCTGAAACGGCACTTGCTGGTAATGCGCAGTCTGTCCCGCGAACTGCACTTCCAGGTCGGCCTTGATGTTGGAATCTCCCGATGCCGCCTCAGGCAAACGCGTGCGCACCATAACCATGGGGAACTCCGCCCCGCGCGTGACTTGCAGCATGTGCAGGTCGCGGTTGCTGTCGCCGGAATCGAACGATTTCACGGGAACGGCGATCAGGAAATCGCATTGCCCCTCGTGACAGATTCCCTTGCCCCGCGCGGCATGGCTCACCCCTTCACTCTGGTGCAGCGGATGAGAAACGTGGTAGGTGAGGGTGCTCTGCTTCAACACCCACTGGTGATCGGCCGCAAAAAGACTGGAAACCGCAATGAGAAGAAAGAATGGCAGCGTTTGTTTTCGATTCATAAATTTCAATGCGCGTTGTCACCCTGAGCGAAGGAACCGGTCGGCGAAGCACCCACCCGCGTCTTGTCATCCTGAGCGAAGGAACTGGTCGGCGAAGCCGATCAGTTCCGCAGTCGAAGGACCCCTACCCAACCACCGCACCCTGGGGACTCCAGGCCCTTCGCGCTAGAACTTCACCGAAACCGACAGCAGCGCAGCGCCAAACGCCGCCGCGGTCACAATGGCGACCGGCCCATGCGCCGACGCGATGCCATGCACCTTCTCGCCGTTATTTTTCTGATTGAATGCCATAGCTCCCAGGATCGGCGTCAGGATCATCCCCGGCCCGTGCACCCACGCCAGAATCTTGTGCACTTTGATCTGACCGCGCGTCTCCGTGCCCGGAATTCTCGGCGCGCGGATCGCATAGTAGGCAGTGATCCCGTATAAATCCCCGGTCAGCGCGCCCAATGCGACGTGCAGGTCGCGCGACGCCGTGCCTTCACTCTTGCCTCCAGCATTGATGGAGGTGATGACGGTCGCTATGAGCGGTCCCGCCGTGATCAGCCCCATGCGCTGGTGAATCTTCAGCATGTGGGTGCGCTTGTCGAGCAGCGCCTGCTCGCGCGCGTTCGCCTGCGATTCGGCCGGCGAGAAGCCCAGGTCTGACAGGGATGGCTCGGTCTTATTCGGAGCCGGAGCATTCGGCAGATTTCCCGGCGGGGGCGTTTGCTCCTGGCCGTGCGACAGGGTCAGGCTTGCGGTCTGCGAGCCTCCGACCGTCACGGTCACCTTGGCCGAAGCGGAATTGCCATTTGCCGCGGCGGAAACCTCATAGTCGCCGGCAGCAAGATTCGCCACGCTGTAATGGCCATCCGAATCGGTCTGCGCCTCAGCTGATGGCCCGCCGCTCAAGTTCTTCACCGAGACGCTGACGTTCGCCACCGGCTTCCCCGAAGCATTTGTGATCGTGCCTGAAAGCCTCGAATTTGTATCCTGGCCACACAGGGGAAGGGCCGCACCAACAAAAGTGACTAGAACTCCAAAAACGACTTTCGCGGACATGAGTTTCATGGAAGGCTTCCTGATAACTTTGAAAACACAGAGTACTTTACGTCTGAAAGATGCCGCAAGCAAAGCACAGGATGTCTTGGATTCTCGTCGCCTTCATTCTTTCTGTGAATTTCCCGTCGCGAATGGCGGCGCGCCGCGGATCGTCACGATAGACTGAGTCTATGACGACCACCACGCTTAACTCCCTGGCGCGCGCATCTTCGGCTTATCTGCGTTCGGCCATGCATCAGCCCATTCGCTGGCACGAATGGGGAGAAGAGGCCTTCGCCGCCGCGCAGCGCGAGAACAAGCCCATGCTCCTCGACATCGGCGCGGTCTGGTGCCACTGGTGCCACGTCATGGACCGCGAATCCTACGACGATCCCGCGATTGCCGCGATCGTGAACGAGCACTTCATTGCCGTGAAAGTCGATCGCGATGAGCGTCCCGATATCGACAGCCGCTACCAGGTGGCCGTGCAGGCGGTCACCGGACAGGGCGGATGGCCCCTCACCGCTTTCCTCACGCCCGACGGCAAGCCCTTTTACGGTGGGACCTATTTCCCTCCCAGCGATGGATACGGCCGGCCCAGCTTCCGCCGCGTGCTGCTCAGCATCGCCAACGCCTACAAAGAAAAACATGGCGACGTCGTGGAGCAAGCTGCGATGGTCGAGTCGGCGATCGCGCAGTCGGAATCGTTTGCCGGACGCGGCGGACGCGTCTCCGCTAGCGTCCTCACCGCCATTCAGGAATCAGCACTGAAAATGTTCGACCCGCAGCATGGCGGTTTCGGACAGGCCCCGAAGTTTCCCCATCCGTCAGCGCTGGACTTCCTCATCGACAGATACGCGAAAAGCAGCGGCGTGGCCGAGCCCGCAAACCCCACAAACAATGCCCGGCTGCGGGAAGTCATCGTCACCACGCTTGAGCATATGGCTCGCGGCGGCGTCTACGACCAGCTTGCCGGAGGCTTTCACCGTTACTCGGTCGACGAGCGCTGGGTCGTGCCGCACTTCGAAAAGATGTGCTACGACAACTCCGAATTGCTGAAGAACTACGTGCACGCCTACCAGGCAACGGGCGAGGCCTTCTTCGCCGAAGTGGCTCGCGACATCATCCGGTGGATGGACGAATGGCTGAGCGATCGCCAGCACGGCGGCTTCTATGCGTCCCAGGATGCCGACATCAACATGGACGACGACGGCGACTACTTCACCTGGACGCTCGCCGAAACGCAGTCGGTTCTCACCGAAGAAGAAGCGCAGGTCGCCGCCCTGCACTACGACATCAACGAAATCGGAGAGATGCATCACAATCCGGCGAAGAATGTTCTATTCGTACGGGCACCGGTCGACGAGATCGCCCGCCGCATGAGCCTTTCGCCGGATCGCGTCGAACAGCTCCTGGCTTCCGCGAAGAAAAAAATGTATGCCGCGCGCCTCCAGCGCCCGACTCCCTACGTCGACAAAACCGTTTACGCGGGATGGAACAGCCTGTGCGTTTCCGCCTATCTGCAGGCTGCCCGCGCCCTCGGGTTGGATCAAGCCCGCCGGTTCGCGCTGAAATCGCTCGATCGCGTGCTCGCTTCGGCTTATAAGGCTCCGAGCGCCGCCGATCCAGCGTCACTGCTGCATGTGGTCGCCTACTCCGACCCGAACGCGCAGCACCGCGCGGTTCCCGGAATGCTCGACGACTACGCTTTCACCGCGCTGGCCTGCCTCGACGCCTATGAGATCACCGCCGACCTCAGTTATTTCAAGTTTGCACACAGCATCACCGACGCCATGATCGCACGCTTCTTCGATGCCACGTCTGGAGGATTCTTCGACAGCGAGCCCGCCGCAGATGGAAAGAACCTGGGCGTTCTGGCCACGCGGCGCAAGCCCCTGCAGGATTCGCCTACTCCTGCGGGCAATCCCATGGCAACCATCGCGCTTCTGCGCTTGCATCATCTCACCGGCGCCGCCGCTTACCGCGATCAGGCCGAGCAGACCCTCGAAACGTTTGCCGGCGTCGCCGAGCAGTTTGGCATCTTCGCCGCCACCTTCGGCACGGCCGTCGTTCATCTCCTCGAAAGTCCGGTGCAGGTAGTCGTGATCGCGCAGGAAGACGATCAAGCGGCCGCGGATGAACTGCAGGCCCAGGCTGTCGCCTCGTTTGCCTTCAACCAATCCGTTCTGCGATTGAACGCCAGTCAGGCCGTGGCGGAAAATCTTCCCCCCGCGTTGGCCGAAACCATTCCGCATCTGCCCGCGCTGCACGGAGGAAAATCGTTCGCGGTGCTGTGCTCGGGAAACACCTGCCAGCCGCCGGTATTTCAGCCTGCCGAACTGCAGGCCGCATTACGCCAGGCCACACGCATCTCCTGATCGTTATCGCTGCCGCAACAGATCGCCCACCAGATCGTCAAAAAAAATAAGGGCTGGCGGGTTCTATAGCCCGTCAGCCCGAAATTTTGTAAGCCCTGGTTTGGAGCCCTAATCACATGGTTACGACTGTAGTTACCACTGGTTACTTTGGTTACCTTGCGGTTGTCGTCTGACTCGCGTTTACTGCGGGTGCAGGCGTAGTTGAACAGTGTAGTTGTCTGGGTGGGCACAGAAGCAACGGGCCGCCGTCCTGGGCGGGAACCTGTTGGACGGCTGCTGCGATGAATGTGCCCACGAGTCCTACCATCAGGATGCAAATCCTGATTGCACGTTTCATGGGTTCGTCTCCTATATCCGCGTAGGGTTTTCCCCGGAAGACTTTTACGCGGACACGAATTATAGGACACGTGTCAACTGTGCCGTTCAGGTAATTTTATCCCGGCACATGCCTGAAACCTGCCAACCGCTCCATCCCTCACACAGCGCACCACGGATAATTGTCGAATATTTAGGGGATTACACCACTAATCTGAGGTAGTTGTTGAATACAGGATTCGCTGTATTTTTTTATGGATTTTCATGCAGGCGGGATTGTTTTCAGTTACGAATTCCGAACAACGAAACACTCACAAACAGGAATTCTTCAACCAGGGTTTAAGTCTTCGAGGCGGCGCGGATCATTTCCGCAATGCTGCCAGCGCCAATCGCCGCGGCAGCTTTCGCCTTTGAGGCAGGCTCCAGCGAGGTCACCGTCGATTGCTGCTGAGAGCGCGAGAGCGCCCGATCCACCATGCCCTCAAACATGGGAATCAGCGAGTCCGCCGGAACCGGATGGTGAAGGTCGGAAAGACTTTGTTCCCAGCGTTGCGGCTGCAATAACGAGAACGACGCGTCTCGCGCCGGACGCTTCACATAAACGTAGCCCAGCCATAACAGCAGGCTGCTGTTGTAGGCGCCCATGTTGAGCAGGCTGATCGCCGGTCCGCTCAAGTGATGTCCCACCCACGAGCAGATCACGATCAGTTCCATCACCGCGAACGAGCCAAACCCCAGCGCGATTCCGAAACTCAGTTGCCGGCGGTTGATGCCCACATAATGCGCGAAGAACAGCAGGAACAACACCATCCCCACCTGGATGATGCGCACGCAACGTTGGGAGGTGACGATGGCCTGCATCCACGGAGCGATTTCCGAAGAATTGGAGGACACCGAGACCACTCCCGCCACCAGCAGCATGACCAGGCCCGCCCATTTGAATAGCACCGTGCCCAAGTCGCGGAGAGTATGGAACAGCCGGAACACATCGACGAATACTTCGTGAATCACCAGGAACCCGAAGGCCACGCTGACTGCATTGCAGGCCCAGTACAGGTAGAACGCCGCCGCAAAACTACGCCAGCAGTAGGCGGGAAACACCACGGCAAAGACCAGCAGTTGCGTGATTATGTAGCCGAAGAAGAATTTGAATTGGCGAACCAGGCCGCGCCGCACCATGACTGCGCCGATCCCGATCTGCAAGATCGGGTGCAGGATCCAAAGCCCGTAAAAGAAAAATTTGATGCTGTTGCTCATGCGTTCCGGTTCGCAGTCCTACCCATTGTCAGACATAGACATACTGAGTCCCGACACGCCACCACTCGCCCGGCGTGGGCTCTTTCGCATTAAAGTTAGCCGTTTCCACCCGGGCGTTCAATGGACTGAAGTAATTCGAAGTAACGTTACCTGTGGAGGCAAATTTCGGCAAGGTTACCTTCGTGCTAGGTGGCTTAAGACCGTTTAAACCGTTGCGGGTGCCCCACCCTTGTCGCGGTTTGTGCCACAGGGTGGGGATTTTGACGTTGCTTTGGATCGAAACCTGGGGGCGAAAATCAGGCCTCGGGCGTCGAGTGGATGTAGGCGCGCATCATGCGCACCTCGTCATCCTTCTCACTCAGATCGTGCAGCAGGATGTCGCGCAACGAGACCATGCCGACCAGATGGCCGTCGTGGCAGACCGGCAGGTGGCGGAAGCCGTGGCGCCGCATCAGCGCCATGCAGTTTTCCAGCTCTTCGTCGGTGCCGATGGTCAGCGGATCGTCGGTCATGACCTCAGCCATGCAGGTTCCGTGTGGGTCGCGCCCTTCGGCGACCACGCGCCGCATCAGATCGCGCTCCGAAAAGATTCCTACAAGTTTGCCGTTGTGCAGAACGGGCACCGCACCAATGTTGCGGTCCACCATGGCGCGCACGGTTTCCAGAACGCTCTGGCCCAGTTCCGCTTGATAGGTGTTCTGATCTTTGATCAGGTCGCAGATACGCATTTTGATACCTCCCGGGTACGTTCCGAGCAGTCCCAAAAGCATCTACCGGGGCGCGAGTATATGCCCAACTGAAGATGTAAGGAAAGAAAAAAAGGTTGCGAAAGACGAAATTTTCCGTGCCCCGTCCTTGTTCGGGAAACCGCGTAACGCTCCCACCAAAGCTTCAGACTTGCGCCCCGGGTGTAAAATCTCGACCACTTCCCCATCCCCTGACAGGGGAAGCCCGAGAGACAGAGGAAATGTCTAAATACAGGCCTTACGCCGTGCTGGTCGTCGCCGTCCTGTTCGTCACTTCCGTCGGCGCACAGCAGCAAGCCATGTCGAGCTTCGACCGCGGGCGCATGCTCACCATGCTGCAGATAATCGGCAATGAGGTCCGCAAGCACTATTACGATCCCCAGTTTCACGGCCTGAACTGGGATGCGCGGCTGGAAGAGGCCAAACAGCAGATCGAGAAGGAGCGCTCGCTGAGCATGGCGCTGTCGCACATTGCCGCCGCGCTCGATTCGCTCAACGACTCCCACACTTTCTTTCTCCCCCCGCAACATGTGGGGCGAACCAGCTACGGTTTCCAGTATCAGATGATCGGCGATCGTTGCTTCATCACCCACGTTCGCCCCAACAGCGATGCCGATGCGAAAGGGGTTAAGCCGGGAGACGAACTGCTGGCCCTCAACGGCTACAAAGTGACCCGCGACACGTTGTGGAAGATGCAATACGTTTATTCCGTGCTGCGGCCGCAGCCCGGCTTGCATCTGCAACTGCAGGATCCCACCGGCAAGCAGCGCTCCGTCGACGCCGCCGCGAAAACGAGTCGGGGCAAAGTCGTCACCGATCTCACCGGAGAAAGCGGCGACGACGATATTTGGGATCTGGTGCGCAAATCGGAAAACGACGATCATCTGCGGCGCGCGCGCTACCTTGAAATCGGCGACCAACTGCTGGTGCTCAGAGTGCCGGAATTTTTCTTTTCCCAGGAAGAAGTGGAGACCATGATCGGCAAGGCCCGCAAGCACCAGAATCTGATTGTGGATCTGCGAGGCAATCCCGGCGGAGCCGTCGACACCCTCAAATACCTGGTGGGCGGCGTCTTCGACAAGGAAATCAAGATCGCCGACCGCGTGGGCCGCAAGGACTCCAAACCGGAAGTCGCCAAGCCCTTGCACAATCCCTACACCGGGAACCTGATCGTGCTGGTGGACTCGAAATCAGCGTCTTGCGCCGAAGTCTTTGCCCGCCTCATGCAACTGGAAAAACGCGGCCTGGTCATTGGAGATCATTCTTCAGGCAGTGTGATGGAAGCGAAACATTACGCAGAGAGAATGGGCACGGATACCCAGATTTTTTATGGAGCATCGATCACTGAATCGGATCTGATCATGTCCGACCGCAAAAGCCTGGAGCACTCGGGCATGATCCCCGACGAGTTGGTTTTGCCCGCCGCCGCCGATCTGGCCAGCGGAGGCGATCCCGTGCTGGCGTATGCCGCGAAGAAACTCGGCGTGACATTGTCGGCTGAAGATGCAGGCAAGGCTTTCCCTTACGAATGGCCGCCGGAATGACTTCCGGAATTGCCGGGCGAAGGTTCGCGCTCTCCCACAAAAACAAAATACGAAGACTCCCACAGAGAGGTAGGAACGGTTCCTCGGGCGCGCCCGGTGACCGCGATATGGTATTCATCGGACGCAGCCGAATTCATTTCGCGCCAGGGATCGTGAGTGGAAACCACAGCGGCGTTTTTTTCCGGTTCAATCACGGCCAGCCATCCCAAGAATTCATGCAGATCGCGAGTGCGCGGGCGTCCGGGAACCAGATACGACATTTCAGCCTCTTGCGTAGAGAAATGCCAGGCCAGCGCCGCCGCCAGATCGACGGCCTTCTCGTAACTCTCCTCGGCAATCAGTCCGGCTTCCGGATTATCAAAGACGATGCACAGCTTGCGTTCGTCTTCGCGGGCAAACTCGCGCACCTTCAGCGATCCCGATTTCGCCGTCGCCTTCCAATCCACATGGCGGGCCGAATCCTCCGGCAGATATTCGCGGATGCGGTATAGATCCGATCCGCGGCCGCGCACAAAACTTTCCCACTCGCCGCGCACCAGCGCGAGGATTTCGAAAACTTCCTCCGTGGGCTCGATTCGCGGGTAGACCAGTACTTCCCGGGGCAGCGCCACGTGCCGCGTCTTGGTAAAAAACGCAAAAGGAAAACGGGTCGCGATTCCGAAACTGTCTTCCCGGTAACATCCGCGGCGGTCGAAGCGCAATTCCAGATCGGCCGAGCATTCTGCCTGCGGCGGAAGAAACGGGAAGTACGCCATCCCCTGAAAAATTCCCGGCGGAGGCGGCACGATCATCACGCGCCGCAAACGGCGGTCGGGAAAACGCAGCCACTGCTCTTCCTTCGGACGGTTGAACGGGAAAGCGAATGTGGTCGCTTCCCACTGCCACTGCTTGGCCGGCTTCTTTCTTTTTTTGCGAGTCGAGACCACGCGCACCGAAAATGACGGCAGCAACCGCCGAGGATTATGCAATACGATCCGGCCCGCTACCGCACGTCCGGCGAAAACGTGCTCGGGCAACCGGATGTCCAGTTCCAGATAACGCAGGATCCACGCCGATACGGAGCCCGAAACCAGAATCGCGCCCAGCATAGCCGCGACCACGATGTAGAGAAGATTGTTGCCGGTATTGATGGCCGCGATCGCGATCACCAGCGTGACCAGCACATACACGATGCCGGCCCGCGTCACATCGTAATCAAAAGATTGCCGCATCCGCTCGACCGCGACCCGCCGGGCAAGATATGGCACCGTCACCAGTCCCACAAACGTGGCCAGCACCAGCGACGCGGAGGCCAACAGCACCGTGGCCCACAAGTTGCCGGCATCGCGCGACACGGTCGAAAATAAAGCCGCCGCGAAGGCCAGCCCCAGCCCCGCCAGCGAAAGCAGAAACTTGGCCCACACCTCGACCGTGGCCGACTGCATCCACTGCGCCATGCGGCCGGGGACGGAAGCGCCCGATTTCAACGGATTGGCGTACGCAGAACCCACTCTTCCGGAGCCTAGCATCCCTCCGTAGAACGGGCAATCAGGAAGCGCTTGCCAAGAAAGCGTTCGTAACGTCGCCGGAATTTGTCATGCTGAGCGGAGAAGGAGTAGCGCGAAAAGCGCTACTCCTTCGCAGTCGAAGCATCCCTACCTGAAATACGCTCTCGCGGTAGGGATGCTTCGACTCCACCGCGAGATCGCTATGCGATCTCGCGCTTCCGCTCAGCATGACAGGCATCAGAATCCGCAAAGATTCGTGGCATGCCGTTGCCGGCCATCGCTCAAGAACTAGCCCCCGCCCCAGCCCTTCTGCTTTCGCATCCCGTGTGCTACGCTTTGGCCTTCTCGCGCTTTTACGCCAGGCGATACATTCGTCCTCAATCAATCAGGAGGCTTGCCATGCCAATGAGCAAACGTGCAGCGGCGGAATTCTTTGGAACATTCTGGCTGGTTTTTGGCGGATGCGGAGCGGCCGTGCTGGCCGCCGGCTTTCCGGCTGTGGGCATCGGATTCGCCGGCGTCGCGCTGGCCTTCGGGCTCACCGTGCTGACCATGGTCTATGCCGTCGGACACATCTCGGGCGGCCACTTTAATCCCGCAGTCAGCGTTGGACTCGTGGTGGGAAAGCGCTTCCCTGCTTCGGATCTGCTGGCCTATGTGATTGCGCAGGTTGTGGGCGCGATTGCGGCGGCGGGCGTGCTTTACGTCATCGCCAGCGGAACGGTCGGCTTCGACATCCGTAACGGATTCGCGCTCAACGGCTATGCGGACCATTCTCCCGGCGGATACTCGCTGCTAGCGGGCTTCGTCGCCGAAGTCGTGCTGACCTGCTTCTTCCTGATCGTGATTATGGGCGCGACCGACGAGCGAGCGCCTAAGGGCTTCGCCCCCATCGCCATCGGATTGTGCCTGACGCTCATCCACCTGGTCTGCATTCCGGTGACGAATACTTCCGTGAACCCGGCACGCAGCACCGGTCCCGCAATCTTCGCCGGCGGCTGGGCGCTGCAGCAGTTGTGGATGTTCTGGGTGGCGCCGCTGATCGGCGGCGCGCTGGGCGGAGGAATTTACCGGATGGTGTTCAGCAGCCCGGGAAAAGTGGAAGCCGCGCTCGAACGCCCGGCCCGCGTGGCGCAAGAAGTGTAGGAAATACGGCCACGGATTCTCAGGGATAGGATTTGTCATGCTGAGCGAAGAAGGAGTAGCGCGAACAGCGCTACTCCTTCGCAGTCGAAGTATCCCTACCTGAAGTGCGCTCTCGCGGTAGGGATGCTTCGACTCCACCGTGAGATCGCTATGCGATCTCACGGTTCCGCTCAGCATGACAGGATTCAGTGTGGAGCGGGCACTCTTGCCCGCTGGTCTTGAGGTGCTGCCGGCAAGCGGGCAAGAGCGCCCGCTCCACACAACTCTGGCCACTGCGTTCAGTACTGCGCCAGGTCCTTCATTGCCAGGAACAGATCATTCGGCTGCGGAAGAACGGCGTCTTCCAGAATGGGCTGGTAGGCAACGAAAACGTCTTTCGCGGCCACGCGGCGCACGGGAGCATCAAGCTGATCGAACAGTTGGTCGGCAATGCGCGCCGAAATTTCCGCGCCGTATCCCCAGCTCAGCGTGTCTTCGTACGCCACCAGCGCGCGGTTCGTCTTTTTCACCGAGGCGGCAATCGTCTCCCAGTCAAACGGATTCAAGGTGCGCAGGTCGATCAACTCCACTTTCACGCCCTGCTCGCGTTCCAGCTTCTGCGCCGCCTGCAGCGCCCGCGGCACGACAGCTCCATAGGTGATCACGGTCAGGTCCGTGCCGGGATGCACGATCTTCGCCTTGCCGAATGGAATCATGTAGTCGGGCCCGGGATACGCGGCGCGTCCGTACGATTCGCGATATAGCCGCTTGTGCTCGAGAAACAACACCGGGTCGTCGCAACGGATGGCGGTGCGCAACAGCCCGGCGGCATCGAGCGAGTTCGACGGAAACACCACGCGCAGGCCGGGAATATGGGTGAAGATGCTTTCGCCGCACTGCGAGTGATAGATTGCGCCGCCCGTGAGATATCCGCCGATCGCAACCCGAATCACGCAAGGAGCGGAGAATCCGTTGTTCGAGCGCCAGCGGATCGTCGGCAACTCGTCTCGGAGTTGCATCATGGCCGGCCATATGTAATCGAAGAATTGAACTTCGACTACCGGCTTGAGCCCGCGCGTGGCCATGCCGGTGGCGCGTCCCACGATCGCCGCTTCCGCCAGCGGCGAATTGAATACGCGATCGTTGCCGAACTCGCACTGCAGGCCGAACGTCAGTTTGAAAACTCCGCCCTTGCCCTTCACCAGCTTGTGCTTCAGATATTCTTCGCGGCTGCAGTCGGCCACGTCTTCGCCGAAAATCACGATGCGCTCGTCGCGCTTCATCTCATCGCGCAAGGTGGCATTGATCAGGTCGGCCATCGTTTTGGCCGCCGGCTTCTTCGCATCGGACGCCACCTCAGCGGCGATAGGCTGCGTTTCGAACGCCGGCGACGTTGGGTCCAGGTCCGGCGAATAAATGAACTGCATCACCGACTCGGGAGCGGGAGGCAGCGCCTCGAGCGCACGATCGACCGCGGCCTGCAGTTCGGCCTCAACTTCTTTTTCGAGCTGGTTGATTCCCTTGTCGTCGAGGATGCCCTCGCGCAGCAGAAACATCTGCGTACGGCTCACCGGATCGCGTTGCGCATCGCGCTCGCGTTCGGCATCGGGACGATAGAGCCGCTCGTCATCCGACAGCGAATGTGAATAGGGACGAATCACGTGCGCATGCACAAACGCCGGCCCATGCCCTTCGCGGCAATACTTGGCCGCGCGCCGGAAAGCAGCATAGCTCGCGACCGGATCGGTGCCGTCGATTTCTTCGAAATGGAAATTGGGAAATCCCGAGGCCAGGCGCGAGATGCTGCCGCCCGCGGTTTGCACTTCCACCGGAACAGAAATCGCGTAGCCGTTATCTTCCACGCAGAAGATCACCGGCAGCTTGCCCAGCGCGGCAGCGTTCAACGCTTCCCAGAATTCGCCTTCGCTCGTGGTTCCGTCCCCGAGCGAGACGTAGGTGACTTCGTCATTCTGCGAGGTGACGGTCTTGAATCGCCGGTAATCCGCTGGGCCCGAGGTTGGAACTTCCGCGGCCTTCGGATGCCGCGCCAGGTAGCGTCCACCCTCGGCGCATCCCACAGCCTGCAGGATCTGCGAGCCGGTCGGCGAAGATTGTGTGACGATGTGCAGCGCGGGATAGCTCCAGTGCGAAGGCATCTGCCGTCCGCCGGAGCTGGGATCGTTGGCCGCGCCCACTCCCTGCAGGAACATGTCGTAGGGCTGAACCCCGAGAGCCAGGCACAATCCGCGGTCGCGATAATAGGGATAGAACCAGTCGTATCCGGATTTCAGCGCCAGGCCGGCGGCAACTCCAATGGCCTCGTGCCCCGCGCCTGACATCTGGAAGTAAATCTTCTGCTGACGTTTGAGCAGGATCTCGCGGTCGTCGATGCGCCGCGAGGTATACATCAGCCGGTAGGCTTGGATGAGCTGTTCGCGGGTAAGACCCTCATAGAACTTGCCTTTCTTTGCGCCGTTGGCCGCGACGGCCAGCTTGGGGTCGGTTTTTGTGGTAGCCATCCGTTCCTGTTCCTGCCTGCTTAGATTCTCGCCCGCCCTGCAGCGATTCTACCGAAAGCCCGTCCAAACCTGTTGGATTGTAAATGGTAACGCGGGGTTGGAAACGAAGAAAGTTACCCAGGATCGTCGGTCTGATTGTCGGACCAAAAATCCCTTTGTCATCCTGTCTCTAACGACGTTGTACTCTGTCAAGCGAATTTTGCCCACACTCCGGCGTGGACGCCGAAAGCAGCGCCATTTCGCTCTCGTAGAACGTTTTTGATGTCCAGACCAAGCTCGTCACTCGATTCAATCTTGCAGCGGGACCTCAGGTCCCACCATCCATCTCTTCGGTACTTGCGCCCACGATTATTCACTTCGATCTCCCTGACGCTTCAGGGAGGCAGGCTGCCCACTCAAGCGCTCGGCTCCGTTACTCGCCGGCCACAGAATGACTCGGGCTCACCTGCATGACGGCCTGATAGAGTTGCGCGTACGTCCAGTCTTCGCGCAACATCAGGTACAACCGCGTGGCTAATTTTCTGGCCACGGCCACCTTGGCGAGGCTGCGATTTTTGCGCACCGCCAGGCGGCGATAGAAGCGTTTCAGTTGCGGATCGTAACGCGCCGCCGTCTGTCCCGCTTCCACCAGCAAAAAGCGCAGAAACGAACTGCCCTGTTTGCTGATCCTGCCCAGCCGCTGTTTTCCGCCGCTGGAATCTTCGCTCGGAATCAGGCCAAAATAACTGCCCACTTGCTTGCCCGATTCGAATCGTTCCGCCGGCCCCAGGGTCAGCACCATGGCCAACGCCGTTACCGGTCCCACTCCTGGATGCGTCATCAGCCGCACCGCCTCCGGCCGCTGCCGCGCTTCTTCCCAGACTCGCCGGTCCAGCTCGACGATTTCCGCTTCCAGCCCGTCCAGCGCTTCCAGCAACCGCTTGCGCCGCTCGGCCGCGTAGGGCAGTAAGGGCAACTGCTCCAACTCCGCGCGCCCTGCCTTGCTCCACAGCTTGCGTTTTTTCTGCACCCCGTGACTCAGCGCCATGGCCTGCAGTTGATTCTTCGTACGGGTCCGCGCTTGCACCTGCTTGTGGCGATGCACCAGCAACTGCCGCACGTCCCGCACCTGCAGACTCGGCACCCAGATCTGCGGAAACCGGTCTTGCCGCAACAACTCCAGCAGATGCTCCGCGTCCCTCCGGTCCGTCTTCTGCTTGCGCACTACGCTGGCCCGGATCTTGGCGGCATCGCCGAACCACAACTCGAAGCCCAGTTCCGCCAGCAGCCGCTCGAACCACGGATAGTGCCCGCAAGCCTCCATCCCCACCCGCACTTCCTGGCCCGCCAGCGACCGGTAAAACTGCTCCGCCTCGGCGCGGTGCTGTAACCGCTTTTCTTGAATCTCTCCCGTTCGATTGTCAAAGATCGCGACCTGCTGAAACCCAGGATGGAAATCGCATCCTATAATCAACATGACGTTGGCTCCTCTCACGAGCCTTGGTCTTGGTTCATCGCATACCAATCTACTCGCGACGGGCCAACGTCGTTATGCAATCAAGCGGCGTTCTTTGCGTTGTCATCCTGAGCGGCGCTCTTTGCCGCGAAGGACCTATGCAATCTGCCGCCAGTATCGGCGCCACCGGCGAGTGCACGGGTCCTTCGGCCTGCAAAAAACGCAGGCCTCAGGATGACAAACGAAGTCGGCCGAATCATTTATCCTGAAAGAGCATGATTCGTACGCATCGCAGTTTCGATCCACACTCCATCAAGCTCGTTATTTTCGATCTGGACGGCACGTTGATCGACTCGCGCCTCGACCTGGTGCATTCGGTCAACGCCGCCCTGCGCCATATCGGACGGCTGGAACTCCCCGATCACGTCATCGCCAGCTACGTGGGCGATGGCGCTCCCATCCTGATTCAGCGCGCACTGGGGGACGAAGCCGTCGACCAGACGATCATCCGCAAAGGCCTGGAATTTTTCCTCACCTACTATCGCGAACACAAACTGGATCACACCATTGTGTATCCGGGAATCGTCGAAGCGCTGGCCGCGATTCAGAATTCCGAGATTCAGAATTCGAAGAACGGGCGTCCGCGCAAACTGGCCGTGCTGACCAACAAGCCGGTGAATCCCTCCCGCGCGATTGTGGAAGCGCTCAAGCTGGCGCCCTATTTTTCGCAGGTCTATGGCGGCAACAGCTTCGCCACCAAAAAACCCGATCCCGAAGGCGCGCTCCGCCTGCTCGAAGAAATCGGCGTTTCCGCCGAGCAGGCCGCGATGGTCGGCGACTCGCACACCGACGTCGAGACCGGACAAAATGCGGGCTTGTGGACGGTCGGGGTCACCTACGGCTTCGCGCCGCAGACTCTGGCCGACGCCTCTCCCGACGTGCTGGTGGATCATCCGCACGAACTGGCGGAAGTTTTTCACAAATGTGGAGCGGGCACTCCTGCCCGCTGATGGCGGTAGCGCAGAAGCAGCGGGCAAGAGTGCCCGCTCCACACAAACTAAGGCAGGGTGCGTGTCAAGAGGGCACGCCGAGACGGTGCACCATTCGCGGTGCAACAGCTCAGCAAGCCCTTTGGCCTGGGCCGCTTAGCAGCTTCACGCTCTGTGATAAATATTACCCGCAAACAACTGATTTCACTACCTTTATATATGGCAGTTAAATCGGTTTAACTATCCGACACAGCCTGTCCGTTTGGCTACGATCCACGGCTCCCGCCCGAGTGTTCTTCTCCCCACAGCGCTCCCGGAAAGCTCGGCGCGAGCCATTTCTCGCGCTAAGCTGAGCGTGCTCATCGGCAGGCTGAATCGCTCATGCGAAAGCGCGCACTTACGCTACACTGCTTCCAGTCCCGAGGAATCTCGAACCAAGCGCATGAATGGCGACCATTTTGGTTTCACCTCTGCGGAGCTGCGCAAGCTGCGCAGCCTGAAAAATCCCCACGGCATTCAAAGCTTGCTCGACGACATGCCTTATCACCTGGAAGACACGGCATGGTCGCCGCGCAAGGTGCTGGCCGAACAATCGTCCCATTGCCTGGAAGGCGCGATTTTCGCGGCCGCGGCGCTGCGGGTCAACGGATATCCTCCGCTGCTGCTCGATTTCGAGGCTGATCACGACACCGACCACGTGATCGCGATTTATCGCCAGAACGGCTGCTGGGGCGCGGTGGCCAAATCGAATTACACCGGATGCCGCTGGCGCGAGCCCGTCTACCGCACGCTGCGCGAGCTGGCGCTCAGCTACTTCAACATCTACTTCAACCTGCGGCGCGAGCGTACTCTGCGGCGCTACTCCGTTCCCGTCAACCTGAAGCGCTTCGACTCCCAGCGCTGGATGACCACCGACAAGCCGGTCTGGTTCATCGTCTACCACCTGTTCGACATCAAGCACTATCCGCTGCTGACCAAGGCGCAGGAAAAGCGCCTGCACCGCATCGACGAGCGCCTGTTTCAGGCCGAGTGCCTGGGCAAGGCGTACAAAGCCAAATAAGCCGGTGATCAGGAGTGTCATGCTGAGCGGAGTGAGAGGATCGCGAAGCGATCGTCTCACGGAGTCGAAGCATCCCTACCCGACCCAACTCCCGCGCTGGGAACGGCAGACTCGGATGTTAGGCCGGTGTTCGGAAGAATGCCTATGCCTGTGGATGAAATCGTAATGGTATAGGGATGCTTCGGCTCCGCGGTGAGGCTCGCTTCGCTCTCCTCACCACTCCGCTCAGCATGACAGAGGTTTGGCCCGGCGCACAACGCAGCATAGTTTGCCGGGCATGGGGTAAGCCGGGCTAAAGTTTTGCGGCCCCCGTGCCGATAAAAGTACAAGGCCTTTTTGTGCCTGCCTCCCAAGCCGGATTTCAATGCGCTGGCACAGGCCATGGAGACAAAGTGGGACTTAGCGGCCAACTCGGAACAGCATATGCTAAAGAAGCAATGGACGCTCGCCGTCACCCTCGTTACCGGCTGGAGATGGAAATCTGCATTTATGCGCGCAACATGCCGGTAGTTCGCGGGCATACGGTCGACATCAGCGAGTCGGGAATCTCCGCCATGCTGCGCATCGAGGTTCCGTTGGGTGAGGTTGTTCGCATGGAATTCAAGCTCCCTGCGGGCGCGGTAGAAGTGCATGCGCTGGTGCGCCAGAGAAACGCCTTCCGCTACGGATTTCAGTTCGTCGAGGACAGCTCGGCCCACGAAGTGATTGGGCGGACATGCCGACAGCTTGCTCTCGAACAATCTCTCGCGAACGATGTTTTGTGAAGTCCCGGTTTTGTGAAGCCCGCCATCGCCCCCACCGGCCACTTCTTTGCGCATCCCGGTGGATAGGGATTGCCTCTAAGAAGTTAAGATACGTCTTATGGGGACGCGCATTCCTGTTCTGAGCTTTTGCCTGTTTTTGTCTCTCGCGGCGTTCGCGCAGCAGGAGCCGCAGCCTTCCGCAGATTCCAATCCCTCCTCCGACTCGGCGAAAGCGAATGAGACCGCAGCCGCGGGCGCTCGCGAGAATTCTCCCGCGCTCGATCTCACACCTGACGCCAACGGCAAACTTTCGCAGGAGCAGATGCAGCAGCTATTTCGCGTGGTCGCCGCCAAGGATCTGGAGAATGACAAGCTGCAGCGAAACTACACCTACATCGAGCGCCAGGTGGACAACAGGCTCGATAAGAACGGGCAGACCAAATCCACCGAAGTGAAAACCTACGACGTTCTGGAAATCTACGGCGAGCAGGTCGAGCGGCTGATCGCCAAGGACGACAAGCCGCTGGACGCGAAGGATGCGGCCAAGGAAGACGAAAAGATCCAGAAGATTATCGACAAGCGCCAGAACGAATCCGAGGATGAGCGCAGCAAACGCGAAGAGAAAGAAGAAAAGGAGCGCGAGGACGATCGCAAATTCACGAAGGAAGTCGCCGATGCCTACGACTTCAAGCTGGTGGGAACCGAAGCCGTGAATGGGCGCGAGGCCTGGGTGATCGATGGCGAGCCGCGTCCGGGATTCCAGCCGCACATGAAGGAATCGAAATTTCTCTCCAAATTTCGCGGGCGCGTGTGGATCGATCAGGGCGACTTGCAGCTCGCGAAAATGAATGTTGAGTGCCTCGACACGATTTCCTGGGGATTGTTTCTGGCGAGGTTCCACAAAGGGTCGCGCTTCACCCTGGAGCAGACGCGAGTGAACGATGAAGTCTGGCTGCCGCGGCAACTGGCCGTGAAAGTGGATGTCCGGCTGGCACTACTGAAGAACTTCAACGTGGACCTCGAGCAAAGCTTCCGCGATTACAAGAAATTCCGCACTTCGTCGAAGATCGTGGGCGTAGGCGAGTTGCCGGATTCGAAACAAGTGCCGGATCCAAAGTAGAATTTCGCCTCCGCCAGGACAACGCTGCGATGCGGGAGTTATCCCTCCCCATGCAAAGGCGTCATCCCGATGGGCCGCGTTTTCTCCAGCGGACCGAGGGATCTCGGATGCAAGCAACTGCGTCCTTGCTTTAGGAGATCCTTCGCTCCGCCTGAAAAGCGGCTGCGCTCAGGATGACCCCGCAGGTGCTTGCGCTTATAATGCGGGGTTCCGCGAAGCATTTTCCGCTGTCGATTCCATTGGATTGCGGTTGAGGCAAGCCATGTCATCTCTTACCCGTCGTGACCTGCTGCGTTCCGGGCTGGCGCTGTCTGCGTCGACTCTGGTTGCTGGTTCTATGAGCCGCGCTGATGCTTTGCTGGCCCGCTCTCCCGCCGCGGCTTCGGAGCAGGCGTCGGCGGTCGTGGCTCCGCGCGAGCGTCTGCTGCTCGATTTTGGCTGGAAGTTTTTTCAGGGACACGCCTCGGATCCGCGGCGCGACTTGGGCTTCGGCATGGGGCAGGGAGATTTTGCCAAGTCGGGCGAGTTCGATTTTGCCACCGCGAAATTTGATGACTCCAAATGGCGCAGCCTGAACCTGCCGCATGACTGGGCAGTCGAGCTGCCCTTCGTGCGCGATGAAGAGCTCGAATCGCACGGCTTCAAGCCGCTCGGACGGAGATATCCCGAGACTAGCGTCGGCTGGTACCGGAGAGCGTTCGATATCCCCAAAGAAGATTTCGGGCGGCGCCTCGTGGTCGAGTTCGATGGGGCCTTCCGCAGCGCGCTGGTTTTTTTCAACGGATACTTCATCGGCCGCAACGACAACGGCTACGCGCCTTTTCGCTTCGATCTCACTGACTTCGTGAATTACGGCGAGAGGAATTTTCTGGTCGTGCGCATGGACGCCAGCTTCGGCGATGGCTGGTTCTACGAGGGCGCGGGCATTTATCGCCACGTGTGGCTGACCAAGACGGACGCGCTGCACCTGGGGCAGTGGGACAGCTACGTGCGGTCGACACTCAAAGGTAATGCTGGCGTTCTGAGCCTGGGAACGGTCGCTCAGAACGAAGGCCGGCGAGCGGAGAGTTGCCGGGTGCGCTGGCAGATATTCGACGCTTCGGGGAACGTAGTCGCGACGGCCGAGGCAGCAGCCCAATCCGTGGCTCCCGATGGCTCGGCAACCTTCACGGCGTCCGCCAACATTCAGAATCCGATCCGCTGGTCACCGGAAACTCCTTATCTATACTCCGCAATAGCGACTCTCGAATCCGGCGGCAAGACGCGCGACGCCGAGGGCATCACCTTCGGCGTGCGCGACATCAAGTGGGACGCCGACAAGGGATTCTTCCTCAACGGCAAATCCGTCAAGATCAAAGGCACCTGCAATCATCAGGATCATGCCGGAGTCGGTGCGGCGCTACCCGACCGCCTGCAGTCCTACCGGGTCGCGGTGCTGAAAGAGATGGGCTCGAATGCCGTGCGCACTTCGCACAACATGCCCACGCCCGAGTGGGTGGAGGCCTGCGACCGCCTGGGCATGATGATGATGTGCGAGACACGCATGATGAGTTCCACGCCGGAAGGCATGGCGCAACTCGAAGCCATGGTCAAGCGCTACCGCAACTCGCCGTCGATCATTCTGTGGTCGATGGGCAATGAAGAAGGCGTGCTGCAGAAAAATCAGCAGGGAGAGCACGTCATCAATGACATGGTGGCGCGCGCGCACGAACTGGATCCCACGCGCCTTTGCACCGCGGCCGTGAACGAAAGCTTCGAGACGCATTTTTCCGATGGCCTCGACGTGATGGGCTTCAATTACAACCTGGGCGTGCCTGACGCTTGGCACAAGGCGCATCCGAGGAAGCCATGCGTGGGATCGGAGACGGCGAGCACGGTGTGCACGCGCGGCATCTACTCGACCGACAAGCTGCGCAATTGGGTGAGCGCCTACGACGCGGAGCATCCGCCGTGGGCGGAACTGGCCGAGGAGTGGTGGAAATTTTATGCGGCGCGCGAATGGCTGGCGGGAGGCTTCGCCTGGACCGGCTTCGATTATCGCGGCGAGCCTACGCCGTACGGCTGGCCGTCGGTCAACTCGCAGTTCGGCATCGCCGACATGTGCGGCTTTCCCAAGGACAATTTTTATTACTACAAGGCGTGGTGGGGATCGGAACCGGTGCTGCACCTGTTTCCGCACTGGAACTGGGAGCAGCGCGAGGGCGAGCCGATCGCGGTCTGGGTACATTCGAATCTGGAGTCGGTTGAACTCTTCTTGAACGGCAAGAGCCTGGGCTCGAAAAAAAACGTTGTGCCGCTGACGCACCTGGAGTGGAAAGTTCCGTACGAGCCCGGCGTCCTCGAAGCGCGCGGCACGAAAGCTGGGAAAGTTGTGCTGACTGAAAAGCGCGAGACCACGGGCGCCGCGGAATCGATTCGCCTGACTGCCGATCGCATGGAAATCAACGCCGATGGCGAGGACGTTTGCATCCTGAAAGTCGAGGCGCTTGACCATGCAGGACGCGCCGTTCCCACGGCGGATCACCCGATCAGCTTCAAAATTTCGGGCGAAGGCGCGCTGATCGGCGTGGGCAACGGCGATCCCAACTGCCAGGAATCGGACAAGGAACCGACGCGAAGTCTATTCAACGGGCTGGCGCAAGTGATCGTGCAGGCCACACACACGGCCGGGACGATCACCGTGGAAGCGTCTTGTGATCCGTCGAACGCCGTCTTGCATCCGGCGCGGCTGACGATCACGACGAAGAACGTAGAGTTGCGGCCAAGCGTGGCGTAGGGATCGCACTCAGAGCGCAGGCGTCATCCTGAGCGGAGCCGGGGTTCAGGCGGAGCGAAGGATCTCCCGGTGAACGCGGCCGGAGGGCTTCCCGCACCGAGCGCAGTGGGGACGGCTCTCCCCACACGCAGACGTTGCACCGGAGATCCCTCGGTCCGCCGGAGAAAACGCGGCCCTTCGGGATGACGCCTTTGAGTTGGGTGACGGCTTCGAACAGAGATGACGCTTTTTAATCTGCTGCGCTGAGCTCGTACTCACATTCACCACTTGGAGAGTCCATGCCGAAATCACGCCGGGAATTTCTGACCATCACTTCGCTGGGGGTGCTGGGAGCCGCAGCCGCAGCGCGCATGCACGCGCAGAATATGTCCACGTTGCCTCCGGGCGCTCCGTCGGCGTTCGGCGCCGGGCCTGCGTTTGGGCCGGAGGTCTCGGTCACCACGTTTGCCGAGGCGGAAAAGTTGGTGCAGTTTCCGTTGACCGACTCCGAGCGCGCCATGGCCGCGGCGAGCTGGCGGAAGACACTGGCCTCGCTGTACGAGCGGCGCGTGGGCCCGCGCAAGCTGGCGTTGGAGGACACGCTCGCACCGGCCACCACGTGGAATCCCATGCTGCGGGGAATGAAGCCGGTCGCAGAAAAAGATCGCTTCGTGTGCAGTCGCGCCGAGACTACCTTGCCGGCGAGAGATGAAGACATTGCCTTCGCGACCGTGACGCAACTTTCACGCTGGATCGAGAGCCGTCAGCTCAGCTCAGAACGGCTGACGCGGATTTATCTGGAGCGGTTGGAAACATTCAATCCCAAGCTGCGATGCGCGATCACCATCACGCGAGATCTGGCGCTCGAGCAGGCCAAACAGGCAGATGCGGAAATCGCCGCCAGAAAATATCGCAGGCCGCTACATGGAATTCCCTGGGGAGCGAAAGATCTGCTCGACACCGCCGGCATTCGGACAACCTACGGCGCAGAGCCGTATCGCAACCGCGTGCCGAAAGAAGACGCCACCGTGGTCGAGCGACTGCATGCGGCGGGCGCGGTGCTGGTGGCGAAGTTGAGCCTGGGAGCGCTGGCGCTGAACGATATATGGTTTGGCGGGCAGACGATGAATCCGTGGCTGCCGGAAGAAGGCTCGTCGGGATCGAGCGCCGGGCCGGGCGCGGCGACGGCCGCGGGGCTGGTCGGATTTGCGATCGGCAGCGAAACCGGAGGGAGCATTGTCAGTCCATCGATGCGCTGCGGAGTGAATGGACTGCGGCCAACGTACGGGCGAGTTCCGCGCACCGGCGCGATGACGCTGTGCTGGTCGCTCGACAAGCTGGGTCCGATGGCGCGCAGTGTGGAAGACACGCTGCTGGTGCTGCATGCGATCTCAGGGCCGGACGCGCACGATACCGCGTGCGTTCCCAGCCATCTCGACTTCGATGCCAACGCCAGCATCGCGGGATTGCGCGTGGGCTACTTCCCGGCCTGGATGAAGGAAAGTCCGGCAACCGAAGTGGACCGGGCCGCGCTCGAAACGATAAAGAAGCTGGGCATGGTGCCTGTGGAAGTTTCGCTTCCCGACTGGCCTTACGACTGCCTCAACCTGATTTTGTTTGCGGAGGGCGCGGCGGCGTTCGAGGAATTGACCTTGAGCGGCGGGCTGCGCGAGTTGAAGGCGCAGGTTCCCGACGCGTGGCCGAACTTGTTCCGGCAGGCGCGCTTCTTGTCGGCGGTCGATTTTGTGCAGGCCGACCGCATGCGACGCAAAGTGGCGGAAGAGATGGAGCGCGTGTTCTCCGAGGTCGATCTGCTGCTGGTGCCTTCGCTGCGCGATGAGATGCTGGTGATCACGAACAATACGGGGCATCCGTCGCTGACCTTGCGCGCGGGATTTGTGGAAGTGCAGAAGGCGCGCAGCGATTGGGCGCCGGACCCGGAGCATCCGCTGCCGACGTTTGCCACGCCCCGGCGCGTGCCGCATGGGGTCACCTTGATTGGGCGATTGTTCGATGAGGGCACGCTCGGGACCGCCGGGATTGCGCTGGAACGGGCATTTGGGGTCGCGGGGGAGCGGCCGGCTGGGTTCTAGAAAAAGCGTCGACCACGAAGGACACGAAGGTTCACGAAGGAAAAACATTGAAAGTTCTTCCTTCGTGTACCTTCGTGGTTGACGCTCTTCTGCCTCGCTTGCGAATGTTCCTCTGCATTTATAATAGAAAGATTCTCTGTCGCTGAAATTCGGTTCTGTGGAGCCGGCGGCGAAAAGCGAGCCGAGCTTTGCTCGGCCAGACAGCCGAGGGCGGCTCCTCCACATGGGCATTTTTTCCGGACAGAATCAGTCCTGAAATTTCTTTGGGTTTTAGCTGATGGCTGAAAGCTGACAGCCGAGGGCTGGGTTTCGATGGATTTCAAACTTGTTTCCAGTTACAAGCCGCAGGGGGATCAGGCGGCCGCGATTCAGGCGCTGACGCGTGGGATTTTTGACCGCGAGCAGCATCAGGTGCTGCTCGGCGTGACCGGGTCAGGCAAGACGTTCACCATGGCCAAGGTGATTGAGGCGCTTAATCGTCCCACGCTCGTGATGGCGCATAACAAAACGCTGGCAGCGCAGCTTTATCACGAGTTCAAGAGCTTCTTTCCGCACAATGCGGTGGAATATTTCGTCTCGTACTACGACTACTACCAGCCCGAGGCATACGTTCCGGCGGCGGATCTGTATATCGAGAAAGAAGCGACCATCAACGATGAACTCGACAAGCTGCGGCTGTCGGCGACGCGGTCGTTATTTGAGCGGCACGATGCGCTGATTGTGGCGTCGGTGAGTTGCATCTATGGCCTGGGCTCGCCAGAAGCGTATTACGGGATGATGCTGTTCCTCGAAAAAGGACAGAAGATCAAGCGCGAGGACATTACACGCAAGCTGGTCGACATTCTCTACGAGCGCACCAACAGCGATTTCCGGCGCGGAACGTTCCGCGTGCGCGGCGACGTGATCGAGGTCTTCCCGACGTATGACGACATGGCGTATCGCATCGAGTTGTGGGGAGACGAGATTTCCTCGCTCACGCAGATCGATCCGCTGTTTGGCACGGTCAAGCAGAAATACATGCGGCTGCCGATTTATCCGAAGACGCATTATGTGATGAAAGACGAAACGCGGGCGTCGGCGGTGGATTCGATCAAGAAAGAACTGGCGTGGTGGGAAGCCGAACTCGAAAAGCAGGGACGGCTGGTCGAGTCGCAGCGCATTCATCAGCGGACGATGTTCGATCTGGAGATGATCAAGGCCATGGGCTATTGCCATGGCATCGAAAATTATTCGCGGCATTTTACGGGGCGGCTGCCGGGCGAGCCTCCGCCCACGCTGCTGGATTATTTTCCGCACGATTATGTGATGTTCATCGACGAATCGCATCAGACGGTGCCGCAGTTGCGCGGCATGTATGCCGGAGACCGATCGCGCAAGGAAGTGCTGGTCGAGTATGGATTCCGCATGCCGTCGGCGCTGGACAATCGTCCGCTGACGTTTGAGGAGTTTGAGCATCGCACCAATCAGCTGGTTTATGTTTCGGCGACGCCGGGGCCGTATGAGCTGACCAAGTCGGCGGGCGTGGTGATCGAGCAGATTATCCGGCCGACCGGGCTGATCGATCCCGAAGTGGAAGTGCGTCCGGTCAAGGGACAGATCGACGATCTGCTGCACGAGATTCGCGCGCGCGCGGCCAAGGGCGAGCGCGTGCTGGTCACGACTCTGACCAAGCGCATGTCTGAGGATCTGGCCGAATATTACGCCGAAGTGGGAGTGAAGTGCCGCTACATGCATTCCGAGATCGAGACGCTGGAGCGGGTGAAAATTCTGCGCGATTTGCGCAAGGGCGAGTTCGATGTATTGATCGGCATCAATCTACTGCGCGAGGGGCTGGATCTGCCGGAAGTTTCGCTGGTGGCGATTCTGGACGCCGATAAAGAGGGATTTCTGCGGTCGTCGGGATCTTTGATTCAGACGATCGGCCGGTGCGCCCGTCATCTGAACGGGCGAGCGATTCTGTATGCTGACCGCATGACCGATTCCATGAAGCGGGCGATGGATGAGACGTTGCGGCGGCGCGCCATCCAGACGGCTTATAACGAGGAGCATGGAATCACGCCGGAGTCGATTGTGCGTCCGCTGGACATGACTCTGGCGGCTATTGTGGCGGCGGATTATGCCGACCTGACCGGCGGTGAGGCCGAGGGCATGCCGGAATTCAAGTCGCAGGAGGAAGTGGATACGTATATCGGGAAGTTGGAGAGCGATATGCGCGAGGCGGCCAAGAAGTTTGAGTTCGAGAAGGCGGCGAAGCTGAGGGATACGATCAAGGAGTTACGGACGAAGGAATTCTTGTTCGCGTAGCCTTAGACGGGGTCGCTTATCCGGGGTCCGATGGGCAAGCGCGTCTTTCGACGTTCAAGCAAGAACTGTTTGAATCTTCTCCGGGCCGCTAGCATTTCAGGGCTCGCCTTTGTCCGGGGAGCGAATTCAAGCTCGCACGCTCGACTGGCAAGCTCGCGTTTTGCTTTGAGAAACGGGGACAACTCACGGAGCACCGTCTGAGCTTTGTCGTTATCGACTCGCCACCGGTAGTACCAGTGCTTTTCACCATGATATTTCCGATGCTCAGAGGCAACCGATCCTCCAAATATACTGGCGATCAACTCCAAGACCTCTCGGTCGCCGCTCACGATGCCGAGTTTGAGGGTCTGCAACCGGAGAAGCGATATACACGCCTCGCCGTCGACATACCCTGCGATATAGGAAAGAATTTCACGCTCCGTCGAACGCCCGTTGTCCGTTTCATCGGTTGGCAACCGTGCACCTCCGTCGCGAGCCCGTGGGTCTCCACCGCCGAATAAGGACGGCAAAATGAACCCCATCCGCTCTGGCCTTCGATTCGCCACACTCGGCGGCGAAAACCAGCAGTCCCTGGCTTCTACCTCTTGCGGCGACCTGTCTTGCGGCCATTCCGTTTCGCGCGTTCCTTCCTTGTTCTGAGACGCGATGCAATGCCTCTGATTTTGATACAACGTTTGCCGGCCGGCTGCTTTGTTCCCTTGCCTTTTCGAGGCGGGCGGAGCGGAGCATCGTGCCGCTTCAGCGTCCATTCCCCGCCAATAAGGTAGGCTGCAACGGTGCGTCCGCAGACCGAACAGGTCGCATCGTGGGGCGGGCTGAAGAGTAAGGCGCCCAGTCGCTGCTTCCCTTCCTCATCGATTCCGCCACGACACGCCATGAAACATATATACGCTCTTTGTTCGCCCTAATCAATTTGGAACGTGAACCTACTTGCCAGCGTTACTCACCCGGCATCCGAATCGCGACACCCCGCCATGGACGCAGCGCCAGCAAAATCCTTGTCGCGGGTGATGATCACATGCTCTCGCGTGCAGTGACTTCTATAGCCGTCGGTTTTTGGGTCGGCCCGCCCGCTGTGGGTTTGCGCTTTTAAAGCCCTCAATCCGCCAGAATTCCTCGGCGGATAGGACTACAGACGCGGCACGGTTCTTCCGAAGAATGAGCACCGGCTCGCGCTTGGCGGAGTCAAGCATGGCGCCGAAACGCCTTCGGGCAGCGGTGATGGTGAGAGTCTTCATGGGTTTATTATCGACGCGAGCGAAAAATGCCTCAGTCTTCGCAGCGAGGCTGCCGGGCTTTGCCCGGCTGGACTGCCCACTCGCGGCGGCCCCTACGGCTCATTCACACTGACCGGATCGGTCCCGGATACTGTGCCACTACCGAATCGGCGGTGAGAAGCGTGATCCCTTCCACGGTAGCCTGCGCCACCAACAAACGGTCGAAGGGATCTTTGTGGATGGGAGGCAGACTCTCGATGGCGACCACGTGATCGCTGAGAATCGGCAGTTCGCAATAGCCGTTGTCGAGCAGGCCACGACGCAACAGCCGCGGGTCGGCTTGAAAATCGCTCCGGCCCAACCCGCGCTTGATCGCTACTTCCCAGATGCTGGCTGCGCTGAACAAGAGTTCATTCGACGGGGCGTCAATGAGTTTCAAGGCAGCCGCCGAGAACCGATCCGGTTGCCCGGCAGCCCACAACAGCAGGTGCGTATCGAGCAGAAGCTTCATTTCGCGCTCGAAAATATGCGCTCAATTTCTTCCTGACCCATGCGGTCGAAGTCGTCGGGCACGGAAATTTGTCCGGCCATAAAGCCGAGCCGCTTGACTTCTGTTCCCACGGGAGCGCCCAGCGCCGTAACCTTCACCATAGGTTTCCCAGCCTTCGCAATCACAAAAGGCTCTCCGTTGGAGGCTTCTTCAACCAGCCTGGAGAGCTGGGTCTTGGCTTCGTGGATGTTTATAGTCTTCATAATCGCACACGTGACTAAACTAACTTAGTTTAGTCTATTATGCATTGAATCCAACTGCAACTCTTATTTGGATGTTATCGTCCGTAGGCGGCGCTGGCGGCCATTGGCTTGCGGTGGAAAGTGTAGCCGTCGTAGGTCTCGGAGCGGAAGTTCAGGTTGGGGGCGCAGAGTTTTTCGGTCTGGCTGAGGAACAGGTATCCGCCGGGTTCGAGATAAAGATGCAGGCGCTCCATCAGCGCGATGCGCTGGGCGCGCGAGAGATGCGGCAGCACGTCCATGCAGAAGATGCAATCGAAGCGTCCAATGTAGACCGGCTTGGTCAGGTTCATGGTGTTGAAGGTGACCAGGCTGCGCAGGCGCGGCTTGACTAGAAGATGCGTGCCATTGCCGTTCGAGACGCCGCTGCCGTTTGCCGAGCCGTTGCCGTTGGCCGCGGCATTCGGAGCGGCGTCCGGCGAGCCGTTGGTGATTCCAATCTTGGAAAAGCAGGCGCGAATGGTGGCGGGAGGCAGTCCCGCGAGAGCGTATTGCGGGTAGAGTCCGCGCTCGGCCGTCTTGATGGCGGAAGGTAGCAGATCGCTGCCCACGATGTGAATCGTCCAATCCCGGGGTGTCGACTTACAGGAAACAGGCGCGGAGTTTTCGGTGATGCCGCCGCTCCGGCTGGCGGGCTTGGTTTCTTTGCCGCCGTTGCCATTGCTCGCGCCGTTCCCGTTGGTGCCGTTGCCGTTGGGCAGGGAGTCACAGATCGCCATCGCGATGGAATAGGCCTCTTCGCCGGTGGAGCATCCGGCGCTCCATATACGCAATGTGGCCGCACTCTCGTTCGACTTGCGCGCGTAGAGTTGCGGGATGATCTGGCGGGACAGCGCATTCATCGCTCCCGGATGACGAAAGAAACCGGTGGTCACGTTGAGCACGCCGTCGAGAAATTCCGCGAGGTCAGCAGGATCGAGTTCCGCAGAACGCAGGCGGCCGAGCAGAGCGGCGGCCGATTCCAGTTCGTGGCGTTCAAGATACTCGGCCAAGTGCGCCGCCAGCGCGCTGTTGGGACAGTCGAGCAGAATCCCCGTCTGCCGCTCAATCAGCAGGCGCAGCTCGGAAAGTTCGTGCTCGAGAATGGTGACGCCTGCCAATAATCTGTGCATAAATTCCCTTCCTCGATGGCGCGGCGGATACTCTTGCGCATCTCGGCCGCATCCTGGGGGAGGACTGAACTCAAAGTTTCAAGTTTCAAGTTTCAAAGTCTAAAGAGCGCGTTGCTCACAGCTCATTGCTCATCGCTCCCTGCTCACGGCTCATTGCTCAACCAGCAGTAACCGCGTACGACTTGCCTGAATCCTGCACTGCCTGCTGGGCTACTACGTTCATTTCTTTTTCCAGCGACGAAAAGCGCTGCATGATTTCGTGAATGCGCAGCGCCATGTTGCGAACGGTTTCAATCTGCGCGCGGGTCTGGGCCGACAAGCTGCCGGGTTCAAGCAGCAGCAGATCCGAATTACCCAGCACCGAGGTGAGGGCATTATTCATGCTGTGGCGCATTTCGAGCATGTAGCGCCCCAGCATGGCCTGCTGCTCGAGGTTGGAGCAGGAAAGCTCGGCGGCGCGGGCGCGCGCTTCTGAGCGGGACCGGTGCACCGCTTCCGCCGCGGCCAGGACCAGCGTTTCCAGCCAGTGCTCGCCAGGACGCAGAATCGTCACCCGCGGCCAGCGGTCGCGGATCAGTTGCGCGGTGGCGGCGTCGTGGCATACGCAGAAAATGGGCTGGCCGGTGGAATGCAGCGGCTCCAGCACGACCGAGAGCAGATCGCGGCGCAACTCGCCTACGATGGCGACATCGAAGACGTCCGCCGCAAAGCGCGGCCACAACTCGCCGCTCAGAAGCGTGAAGGTGGGGACATTGCGTTCGCTTTGCCAGCGGGCAGTAATGCGCCGGGAAAAATCGGCTTCATCGGAGATGATCAGTACGGTCGGCATTTCCTGGGCCTAGCTTCCCTTCTGGTCTTATCCCAACTTGCAAATCTGGGCCACGTCATGACGGCGAAGAGCAGCGGGCAAGAGTGCCCGCTCCACATGAACCCACTACTACTTTTTTGCCGGTCCTGATGCCGCATCGGGATCCCATTCGGAAGAGCCGGACACTTCAAACTCAGCCGCCTTGGGGACCTTTGCAGCCGGCTTCGATCCGCCAGCACTCGCGGCTGCGGCCGCCGCTTTGGCGACCCCTTTGACTTGTGGAGCGGTTTTTCGGACTGCGACTCCGGGCCTCGCTGCGGCGGCCAACTTGGCTGGCGTGGCCGGCTTGGCTGCTGCTGCGGTCGGAGCGGCTTTGGGCCCGGCTTCCGCAGCCTTGCCGCGGCCGAGCGCGTGGTCGACGGAAGCGCGCAGATCGACCAGCATGCGCAGCGGCGATCCGGAAGAGTACTCCGCCTGAAACATCACCTTCCACGACTGGCAGATCATGCGCAGCCGGATGATCGGTTCCTGCGCGGAGAACTGGGCGCGGCGGCAATCGATAGTCCCGACGCCTTTGTCTTCCAGTTCGGTCAAGCCGTCGAGGATGATATTGAGATCGCCGAGCATGAGGCGGAAGAAGGCGCGGCGCATGAGATATCCAAAGCGCGTGAACGCGACCAGCGCGACCGGCAGATAGAACAGTTCGCCGGCCTGCCCTTTGGCTTTGCGGCCCTGATCGAGGACGCCACCATGCAGCAACTCATCGAGCGAGCGGCAACGGCGCGCCGATTCCAGCACACGATCGAGCGAGTTCAGCCAGACGGGAGGCTTGAGATCGACCTGGTTGACGATCGGTTCCATGGCCTGGGCCACGTAGGCAAGATCTACCTCGTCGTCCTGGACGCCGGCCGGAGCAATCTGGCTGAAATACTGCACCAGCAGAAAGTCGATCTTGTCGCGGACGATGTCGTTTTTAGTTGCCTTGGCCAGAAAATGCTGCAGCAGGTAAAGCAACTGCTGCTGGTTGACCAGCGAACTGGTCTGCAGGAACTGGCGAAGCTGGTGCACCTGGATGGCGTTATCCATCTGCTGCAGCCACTGGTTGGCCTGCTCCACGGCTTCCTTGCCGGGCGTGTCGACACCGGCTTCGAGATCGCTACAGGGCTTGACGTTCGATGGCGAACTCGCGGGCGAGTTCGAAATAAATGGGATACAGCCGGCGAGCGGAGCTCCATTGGGCTGCAAGATTTTGTACGGGTGTGGAAGGATTCATGATTTCACGATCCAGTTGGGCACATCGCGGCGAAAGCGCGCGGCCACGAGAGTCTTGCCGGGCTGGTACTGCACGGCCACTACGGTGACTTCAACATCGAGCGAGCCATCGGCGGTGCGCAAGCGGAGAATGTCGGCAAATTCCAGCGGGGTCTTGGAAGCGAACAGAACTTCGCGGGAAGTGCCGAATTCAATGACGGTACTTTCGCTGAAATTCGGGGTTGCGCCGCCCTCGACGGTACGGGCAATCTGAACCGGGATGCGCACGGGAGTCGCCTCCGGGAAAAAGCGCGCGAGATCGGCCACCGAGATGGCATTCTGCAGTGCCCGACCCGTAGCTGCAGCGGACTGCGCCAAGCGGATGAAAATCTCCTAACCCAAGCTCGTTCTGATCGAAGCCGTTCTGACCCAGGCTCGTTCTAACCCGGTGAAATGCGGTCGGGCTCCCCCTCTTCCTGGTTTGGAAGAGCTTTGGGGAGCCGGTTTCCGCGGTTCACCAGAAAATGGAGCAACATGAGAACCATCTCCGCGAACGAAAGGACTAGCACCGAGGTGAACGGGTTTTCAGCGAGTTACGCGTGTGAGTTCATGCGGCGCGGGAGGAGCGGGAGGGTTGGCGTCTCAGCATGAGACGGAATCTCACGCCGGGGTTTGTGGGGACGATACGAGGTTGTTACGAACTCCGTTCAGGAGACGAGAAGGACGCAATCGCTCTCTCCACGAAGCTCCAAATGAGCGCATTGGCGATTTTGAGTCAGCCGAGGAAGCGTTCTGTTGTCCAGATTTCAGAGTCACGACCTGGCACTTTGCATCGATCATCGATCCGCCGTTTGCCAAATTGATTCGGAACAGCTGGTTTGCTAAGGTCGTCGTCATGTCCGAGCGTGTCATGTCCGAGCATTCCACCGAGCAGGTACGTGACCAGATACGCGAATTGCTCGACTCCCTTTATCGCCTGGATTCAGGACGAATCCTGGCCACTCTGATCCGCTTGCTCGGTGATTTTGATCTTGCCGAGGAGGCGATGCACGAGGCCTTTGCGGCTGCACTGAGCCTGTGGCCGAGGAGTGGAGTACCCGGCAACCCGCGACCATGGTTGATTTCGACGGCCCGATTCAAAGCCATTGATACTCTGCGTCGACGGGCAAGATTTGATGCGTCTCAAGACGAGCTCGTGCGCTATCTCGAAGCGCAAGGGAATTCGGCGGAAAGGTCCAAGGAAGAGGACAGCCTTGAGGATGACTGCCTTGAGGATGATCGGCTGCGCCTGATTTTTACCTGCTGCCATCCCTCTCTGGCGCCGGAAGCGCGCGTTGCGCTCACCTTGCGTGAGGTGTGCGGGCTGACCACCGAGGAGATCGCCAAGGCGTTCCTCACCACTCCGCGTACGCTGGCGCAGCGCATTGTGCGCGCCAAGGCGAAGATTCGAGAGGACACGGATTCCGTACGAGGTGCCGACGCCCGCAGGAATTGCCGGAGCGACTGGGCGCGGTGCTTCAGGTCATCTATCTCGTCTTTAACGAGGGTTACTCGGCTGCGGCGGGAGCGGAGGTAACGCGGGCCGAGCTAACCGGCGAGGCGATTCGACTGGGCCGGTTGCTGATGGAACTCCGGCCAGAACCGGAAGTGATTGGGCTGCTTGCCCTGATGCTGCTGCAGGAATCCCGTCACGCCGCGAGAATGTCTCCGACCGGAGAGCTGATCTTGCTGGAGAATCAGGATCGCTCGCTCTGGAACCGGGAGCAGATCGCGGAGGGAGTAGCATTGCTGGAGAAAGCCCAGGGGTACCGTGGGAAGTCCCGCCGCTTCGGCTCTTACACACTGCAGGCTGCGATTGCGGCCGTTCATGCGCAGGCGGAATCGGTCGCTCGGACCGACTGGCGGCAGATTGTTGCGCTTTACGACCGATTGGTACGAATTCAGCCTTCGCCAGTTGTACGAGCTCAATCGTGCCGTGGCCATTGCCATGCGCGACGGCCCAGAGGCCGGTCTGGCGCAGATCGACGCGGTGTTGGAACATGGCGAATTGGCAAATTATTACCTGGCGCATTCAGCCCGTGCAGATATGTACCGCAGACTCGGCAGGACAGCTGAGGCTCGTGCTTCGTACGAGAAAGCGCTGGCGCTGACCCAACAGGAACCGGAGCGGCAATTCCTGCAAGAGCGGATTCGGCAGCTGAAATAAGAAATAGTTCGCCCTTGCTGTCGATTTTTCCGTGCGCGCGCGACGCATGTCCGGTAGGGCATCGTTAGCCCGAAAAACGCGGTACCCCCACATTCAACGCGTGCAAAGGGGAGGCCGCATTGCCTTTACCCAACTTGGCTTGTATCGTGGGCGGTCATGGCAAACGTTAAGGAAATTCTCCAGCGCACGCCTCCATCCATCCTGTACCACTACACGACGCAAGAGGGCCTTCTTGGAATCATCCGCGCCAAAGAAATCTGGGCGAGTCACACGCAATACCTTAATGATGTGCGTGAGTTCGTTCATGCAACTGAACTCCTTACGCAGGAGCTTTTGCAGATGGAAACCGAAGCAGGCGCGGACAAAGTTAAGAGTGAGTGTTTAGCGCACATGGAAAAAGTTGTCTCCTTAGGACTGGAGACCGTCAACGTCTGCGTTTGCTCATTCTCGGAAGAGGGAGATGTGTTGTCACAATGGAGAGCCTATGGCGGCAAAACGTCAGGCATCGCCGTCGGGTTCTCCGGTTCTTTTCTGCGGAAGATGAGCGAGCAATACGGCTGGCTCGTGCCTGTTGTCTATGATAGAGAAAAACAGCGATCGTTGGTGCGGACCTTATTGGGGGATTCACTCGATGAGAGCCTCAAGAGCATACGCGAGGGAAATTCTGGCGTCAGCAATCTGTTCGAATACCTCCCTAGATATGCCCCTATCCTCAAAGATCATTCCTTCGTCGAGGAAAAAGAATGGCGGATAGTCACGAGACCTCTTCCGTGTACAGATGAGCGCTTCGGCTATCGGCCGGGAGGCTCGATGTTGATTCCGTACTTCCGCCTGCCCCTTGCAATTCAGGAGAAAGGAAGTATTAAGGAAGTAGTCGTCGGTCCTACGCCGTACCCCAGGCAGTCACTCCGGGCTGTTGATGGACTGCTTACCAAGTATGACATCCCCACATCTAGCCTCATCTCTCAGGATGTCGTCACGGTGCGATCTTCGGAGATTCCCTACCGAAACTGGTAAATCTAAGTGGGCCGAATACGGGGATAATGCGGGGATAATGCGGGGACAGACGGGACTGGCACCATTGTTCTCTCCCGAGGCCGGGTGCCCCTCCTTTTCAGGACCAGTCTTTTTTCTTGAACCAGCCCTTTCTCTGCATCTGTTTGAAAAGACTTTTTACCACGGAGACCTCAGCTCGCATCGTGTATTGCCCCGCAAACCGGCCGTTTCTCCAGTAGGGGAAGGAGATAAGAAATTTATTTTGCGATCTTTTGCTCTCTTCCAGCCAAGCGCCGAACACATAACTTCCCAATGGATAGTCGTACGGTTCTTCCCCATCTGCCGGGATGTGAATCTCTTCACGAATGACGGTGTCCGCAAACTTCTTCCCCGTTTTCGGGTTTGTCAGTATGCGTTCTCGACCTATAGAACTCGGGATCATGGCCGTTCCTCCCTTTCTACCGTTTACCCTAAGACTCCTGGATGGGGCGGTGTCAAAGGCATAATTCCGAGGATTTTCTTGGACGACTTGTGAATTCCGGGGGGCTGGCCCATTCATAGATTTTTATTTCGCTTGCGCCATTCCAGCGCTAGGCTGCCCCACTCGTCGCGGTGTTCGACGAGTGGGTACCACAGGCCTCTATTTCTTGTTCCCTCATCTCACTCGGTATCGGTCAACGAAGCGGGGAAAGCTGAACTGCGCGCGCCGGATCGCGTGATAAGCTCTCCGCGAAAAACCCGTCGAGGTTCGGTGCCCACTCGTCGAACACCGCGACGAGTGGGGCAGCCTCTTCCGTGGTGATCCGGTCAAAATCAAGAATCCGACGGTGTGGGCCAGCCCCTAAAATAAAAACCTCGATGACTTGTCGAATTCCGGTGAAACCGTTCGACTATGTGGTGAAGGGGGGCTGGCCTACCTTTGGTTTCTGTCGGCACCATAGTTACTGAGGCTGCCCCACCCTTCGCGATTTTCGAAGGGTGGGGCAGCCTCAGTCGTGGTAGCGCCATCCATAAAAACCACAAGGTGGCCAGCTCGCCTGAAATAAAAATTGGGATAGCTGTCGATTTTCGGTCTCCCCAACGACTATAGGACAAAAGAACGATGAGCTACGGTTCCTGAGTGAACCTGAAACGAGTCATCAAAAACGAGCCGTAGGAAACAAACCACAGAAACCAAGGAGAAAAAATCATGCCCCAATATCTGGTTGCTAACTACCTCCCCGACGACTTCGACCCGTCCGCCGTAACCGAAGCGATGATGGAGGAGATCCACGCGCTCAACCGCGAAATGATTGCTGCCGGCGTGAGGAAGTTCGCTTGCGGAATTTCCCCGGCTGGCAGCGCGAAGACGCTGCGGTCCCAGCCCGACGGCAAGGTGCTCGTCACCGACGGGCCGTACACCGAGACCAAGGAGCACATGGGCGGATTTTGGATACTGGAATGCGCTGATATCGACGAGGCGCTGGCATGGGCGAAGAAGGGTGCCATCGCCTGCGATGTGGCCGGCGAGGTGCGCGAGCTTCTTTTCTACCCGGCTCCGGAGAAAGCAACGGAATAGTCTCACCCGCCGCGACTTCGGATAAAAGGAGAAATTATGCCGCAGGACTTGGTTGCAATTCACCACCCCAACAACTACGACCCGTCCGTCGAGGGCGAAGCGATGCAACGCGAGTCGTCTTCTACTCAAATGAGCAATCAATTCACTCGTCGCGACTTCGCTATCCGCACCGCCGGCTTTGGTCTGGTTTTGGGACTCGCGCCTGCTGCTACGCTGGCGGAGGCTGAGCAAGCCTCGCCCTCAGAAACTTCGCCGGCGGTCGCGGACCCATATTCCCTCGTCGATCCTGAACTTCTGCCTGCGCTCAAGCAGTTCCCCGCCTTTGACCTCTCGGCGGACATGGTCGGCAAGTTCCGGCAATTGCCCGGCATGCCCCCGTTACCTGTTCCCGCGCCGCAGCCCGTGGAGCGGCATATCCCCGGACCACACGAACAGGTCGATAGAACTTCGAAGAAGACATGGAGTACGCGCGGCGGTTCGTCCACGCCGGAGTCGCAACCGAGCTCCTGGTCGTGCGTGGCGCTTTCCACGGATTCGACCTCCTCGTGCCGGACGCTGAAGTCTCCCAACAATTCAGCGCGAGTTGGAAGAGTGCGCTGCGCAAAGCATTCGCCACTGGCAAAGCTGTTTAGCAGAGAAGGAAAACAATGTCTAAAAAAATTAGCCCAATCGCAATCAAAAGCTTCGCACTGCTGGTCGTGCTCGGTGCGGCATACCTCGGTACGTCGAACCAGGTGATGGCACAGGATGCCCCGACACCTTATCCGAAGATGGCCCCGATCGAGCAATACCTCATGACGGATCAGGGTGCGGAAATCGCCCTGGCGCGCAGTGCAGCACCGGAGTCCATTGCACACGATGCAGAGGTGCAGGTTCTTGGACGGCATGGTTTCGAAACAGCGGTCAAAGGCACGAACGGCTTCGTGTGTATCGTGGGACGCTCGTGGACATCCGCTCCGGATGCTGAGTTTTGGAATCCGAAAGTGCGGGTTCCCATGTGTGTGAACGCGGCAGCCGCGCGTTCCTACCTTGTGCGCTTCACCAAAGAGACCGAGTGGGGACTGGCGGGGCGTACCCAAGCTCAGATGACCGAGTCCATCACCGCCGCCATCGCCAAAAAAGAACTGCCGCCGATGGAATCCGGAGCGATGTGCTACATGCTGTCGAAGCAAGGCTACGGCGGCGACAGCACCCCCCACTGGCCTCCTCACCTCATGTTTTTCTATTCGGACACCGACCTCGCAAGCTGGGGAGCGAATCTGCCGGGTTCTCCGGTCGTTGGTTTGAGCGACCCCGTGGAGCACCTGACGCAGTTCGTGATTCCTGTGCAACGGTGGTCAGACGGAACGGAAGGTCGCTAAGCCGGACTGTGCAAAGGGCGCATAAGCGCTGGTACATAAGAGAGGACAATCAAATGAGAAATGTAATCTTCGCAATCAACATTACCCTGGATGGCTGCTGCGACCATACCAAATTCAATCCCGATGACGAAGTACTTGAACATCACGCGCATCTCTTGCGAGATGATGCTGACCTGCTCGTCTATGGGCGTAAAACCTATCAATTGATGGTTCCTTATTGGCCTGATATCGCAAAAAGCCAGTCCGAGACAAAAGCGGATATCGAATTTGCTCAAGCCTTTGTCTCCAAGAAGAAAGTTGTTTTTTCACGATCGTTAGCCAGCGCTGAAGATGGAAATACGAGAATTGTTCGTACGAACCTTCGCAATGAAATACTTAAATTGAAGCAAGAACCAGGCAAAGATATTCTGGTCGGCGGTGTAGATATTCCTTCACAGCTTATAGAGCTTGGTCTGGTTGACGAATATCGTTTTGTCGTTGCGCCAATCTTTGCAGGAGAGGGGAGACGGTTGTTGGAAGGCGTTAGCCTGCGGGAGCGCGTACAACTGAAACTTGTTGAGTCAAAGGTTTTTAAATCAGGATATGTTGCGCTTCGTTACTTGAAACAGTGACGGAAAAATCTGCAGTCGCCGTGCTGCTGGCTCAAATTACACAAAATCAGATAGGACTCAGTCATGCGAAAAATCATTCTGGCTGAATTCATCTCCCTTGATGGTGTCATTAAAGCCCAGGCCCAGAACCCAGCGGCGGCCCGCCTGAGGGGATCGCTTCGCATCGCGACCCTGTTTCTTCAGCGGCCGTACAAAAGGGGATGAACATGCCGTTTGACTTGTTGTTAGGGCGCATAACCTTTGAACTTTGGGCAGGATTCTGGCCGCAACATAATGACATCTGGCCAGCCGTCAACCGAGCGACCAAGTACGTCGCCTCGAATACCATGACTTCTCACGAATGGCAGCCGTCCGTGTTTCTAAACGGAGATATTGCGGAACAAATCACCCAAATTAAGCAATAGGAAGGCCCGGATTTGCACGTTGCTGGAAGCGCAAATCTGGTTCAGACGCTTATGAAGCATGATTTGGTCGATGCGTTCCACCTGATGATATTTCCGGTAACGTTGGGCGGTGAAAAACGATTGTTTGCCGAGGGCACGATCCCGGCGGCATTCAAGGTGACGGAAAGCACAGTCACCTCGAAAGGCGTCATTATCGTGAATTACGAGCGCGCCGGCGCAGTCCCAACCGGAAGTCGATAAACTTGAGGCGCATTGCGGGCGTGACCCTGAGCGCAGCCGAAGGGGGGAGCCCGCAGCCGAAATCCTGAGCGTTCTTGGCGAAGGATCTCCGGCCGGGTGCCCCGGGCTTTTGATCTTGCGGGCATTGCCAACACTGTGGGTGCCCCGTTCCTTCGCGTTCGTTGCGAAGAGCCTGCCCTGAGCCTGCTGAAGGGGCGGGCGTCGGAAATGCCGGCGCCAAGTGGGTTTGAATCACGCCGCCACAACAAATCAGCTAGCGCGAGCAGCATCGTCACCCACCCTTGCAAAAAACACAAGGATGGGGCACCCTCAGTGGGAATGATGCACGCAGAGATCGTTAAAGGTGGGCCGCCCGCCCGAAGAAAGCAACGATCCCCAAAAGGACGGTAGCTTGTGAGCAACGATGAGAATGACAGCAGCTACGCTGTCAGGTACTTTCTCTTCCGCTCGATGATGATTGGGGCGGCGTTCTATCTGCCCAGCCTATTTTTCCCACAGACGAGAAAAGTTTTGCGGTTTGTAAGGGACCTGGAAGCCGTCCAGATCGCGACTGAAATCTTTCAGCTACTGATCGTTCTTACGCTACTTGGCCTTCTTCTCCAAGGCTTATTCTACGTTCTGCGTGGTGGGCTGCGGTCTCTCAAGCCACATTTCGATGCTAAGGGTACGAAGGAGAGCGTTGATTAGGTCGGCATCCTTTGCAGTCTGCCAATCTCCTTTCCGAATCGCCCTCTCTTGAATCCGCCATGCGAGATCATCAATCCGTTGCCAAGTCTCTCCGCTCATTGACTGTTTGTTTTCCATGTGGCACACGGTAGACCGAGCAGGAGACAAATTCAAGTACCTATTATCAGAGGGTTTGTGAAAGGCCTAATTGCGAAAAAAAAGTGAGTAGCTGTCGATTTTCGGTTTCCCGAACGACTATCTGCTAACAGAACGATGAACTGCGGCTCTCCGACTCACAGGAAACAAGGCAGTGGTGCAGTTTGATAAGGAAGCGAGCCAAACGCGCGATTAGTGTGTCGCAAAGAACGCGACACAACGCGCGGCTCGCCTAGATCCTTCACTGCGCAAAAAACGCTTGTTCAGGATGACAATCAAACTGACCCACTACCGGAAACAAGGAGGAATGGATGAAATACATCTGTTTGGGATACCTCGAGCCCGGGAAATTCGAAGGGATGACCGAGGACGAGCGACACGCAGTGCTCGACGAATGCTTTGAGCACAATGACCATCTGCGCGCCAACGGACATCTGGTTGCCGAAGTTCCTCTTCAGCCTCCGGAGACCGCGTTGACCTTGTACTGGAAAAACGGCAAAGTCGCGACCACCGACGGCCCCTATGCGGAAACCAAGGAACAGCTTGGCGGCATTCAGATCCTTGAGGCGCGAGACCTCAATCATGCCGTTCAGCTTGTCTCACAGCAACCAGGCTTTAAGTATGGACTGGGACCGATTGAGATACGGCCGGTTGTGGATTTGAGCGAAATGATGAAGGAGAGCGAGCAGCGGCGACGGCGAAAGGATACCTCGCGATGAGGGCGGCCACGAGGGAAAGAATAATGAGGGAAAGAATGATCAATATCACGGCCTTGGTGCTGGTAATCAGCATCGGTTTTCTAGTGCCGAAGGCGGTGGCACAGTCGGATCAATATTCGAAAATGGCACCTGTCGACCAATACTTGATGGAAAGGAATGCTGAGATTCTGCTGGCGCGGAGCACCCGAGCATTCGTAACGGTCTTGATGCGCGGGGCTGGCTGCGCCCCGCGCTGGTTTCCAAAAAGATCAGAAGCTGATTTTCAGGATTTGACCGTTGTTGCCGACGAACCATCCGGCCTTTGGAGCGGCGAAGGCGACGGCCCAGTATCCGCTGACCTGCGGGAGCGCGAACCAGGTTTTGCCTTCATTCGGAGTCCACGCGGCCGAGCCGGAATCGAAATCGGGCGCGGTTTCTGCGGTGATCACCACGGTGCGATCAAATTGCTCGTCGCCACCGACGGCATCGCCGCCGCTGGTGCCCTGAACATACGAAAGACAGAAGATCGATCCTTGCACGGGAGGCTTGGTGGTCGGAGTCCAGGTCATGCCGCCATCGTCAGAAGTGGCCGCATCGGCAGAGCTGTTCGATGCCAGATCGCCGCCACCGACAATGCCATTCCACGGGTTGCGGAACGCGACTGAGATTGCGCCTGCGCTCGGGGAGCTGACGAGCGGCGTGTCATAGGCGTTCCAGGTATCGCCTCCGTCACGCGTGGCGAGAATGCGCGCGGTGTCGGAGCCGCCGGTCGCGACCCAGGCATTTTGTCCGCCTTGCGTGGTGATGCAAGTTCCGCTGGCGGCGAACGACGCTTCGCCAGCCAGCGCCGGAGGCATGTTGCCGGCAATCGATTCCCAAGTCATGCCGTTCGTGGTGCGCAGTTCGGGGAAGACTCCGTTGACGGAGTCGCTGTGGGCGAGACCGCGGCGCGGAGTCCAGAAGGCGAAGCAATCGTAGAAGGCGTTGACGGTTTCGTTGGTGAACTCGATGGTCCAGGAAGCGCCGCCGTCGATTGTTTTGTAGATCCGAAAATCTGTGGTGTTGTTGCCGATCGATAGCAGGTACGCGACTTTGTCGCTGAAAGCTTGCACATCGCGGAACTGCAGGCTTTCGGCGCCGGGCACGACGGCGGCTTTCCACGTGGCTCCGCCATCGGTGGTGACGACGTAAGTGCCGCCGGTTCCGGCGGCCCAGACCACGCGGGAATTCACCGGGCTGACGGCGATCAGAAGCTGGTTGGTACCGCTGTTTTGTGGAGTGAGTTTGGGCTGGTGAACGGTCTGCGCAAAACCGGGAGTGGAGAAGGCGGAGAGCAAGAGGATGAGCAGCGAGCGTTTCGTCATAGGAGTCCTTCCAGGCGGGAATTGGTGGCGGTGAAGAAGTATAGGAATGTGGCGAACGGCCTGTCAAACGTGGGGTGTCAAAGGTAGTGTCACCTTGAATTTTGCACATTGCTCATCGAGGGTCATCCCGAAAGCCGGCGCATTTCAGCCGGGTGAGGGATCTCCTTCCCTCTGACTTCGTGGGTGGGAGATCCCTCCCTCCGCCTGAAAAGCGGCTGCGGTCGGGATGACGCCAATTCTGAACCGTTCTGGATTTCAAACTGAGGCACCACCGTGTCAAATCCAAGACAGTCCGCGCATTCCACAACAGGCAGCAGGTTAAACTGCCCGTCCTCGGAGCGGAGTCTAGTTCTTCAAGCCCACGCGGTCGAGCAGATTCTGGAACCGAGGGTCGGGACGTAAGCCATCCAGCACCAAATCAGATTTTAGCGAGGAGGGAAGGTCTAACGACTTCTTCGAATACGCTTCTTCCAGGAACGCGAATGCTTTGTCGGTTTCGCCGAGGCCGGTGTAGATTGTGGCCATGATGTAGGGTGAAGCAGAATTCGGTTTGGCTTTGCGCTCCAGATCGCGGAGGATCTTCTGCGCTTCGGCTTTCTTGCCCATGGCTGAATAGGCGTGCGCCAGAGCCACAACGCTTTGAGGATCAGCTGAAATCTCAATTGCTTTCTGGTACTCAGAGATGGCTTCCTGAAGCTGACCCGTACCTTCGTAACCGACGCCGAGAGTGTAGTGCTGAGACGAATCGTCGACTTCCAACAGCAGCCCCCTCTTACTTGCCTGAATCAGGGACGGGTAATCCCGCAGCTGATAGTAAGTCCATGATTCGGACATCGCCGAACTGAAACCAGAGTCCAGTTGGTCGATCTGTGCGAGCTCGGCGAGAGCTTCGGCCCGTCGACCCATAAAGGCGAGAAAAATGGCGCGATCTTCATGCGCGCAACTGTAGCTTGGGGAGAGAGCGAGGGCACGGTCGAACTCTCGATCGGCAGCCTTCCAGTCCCAGTCAAAATGCCAGCTCAGCTCGCCGAGGATGTCATAGGCTTCGCCGATGCTGTCATCGAGTTCCAGTGCTTTGGCTAACGCCGCCTTGGCCGACTCATAGGCCTGATCCGCCGGCAAAGCTCCCGCATACGCTAAGAAGACGTACGTGCCTGCGAGTCCAGCGTAAGGAAGCGCGAAGGCAGGATCTTTCTGGATCGCATCTTCGAAGTAATGTTGAGCCTTCTTGAGTGAGTCGGGCTTGGTGAATTCGTTCGTATAGTAAAAGTGACCTTTTAGATAAGCGTCGTAGGCTGCCGGATTCACCGCATGGGCCGAGCGGATCTGGGCCTGCTGCCGCGGAGTAAGTTGGGCGCGGACTTGCTGCGCGATGGCGTCCGCCACCTCACCTTGCAGCTTCAGAACGTCGCCGAGATCGCGGTCATAGGTCTCTGCCCAGAGGTGCTGGTCGGTGAGCGCCTGAACGAGCTGGGCGGTGACACGCACTCGTTGCCCCGAACGAACGACCGATCCCTCAACGATCGCGTCGACGTTCAATTCGCGGGCAATTGCCGGCAGGGCCTTTTTTGCGCCCTTGTACTGCATGACGGAAGTTCGTGAGATGACGCGGAGCGAGCCGACTTTGGCGAGATCGGTAATCAACTGATCGGTCATGCCATCGGCGAAGAATTCCTCCGACGCATCACCGGACAAATTGTCGAGAGGCAGGACCGCAATGGAGTGTATGGGTTGAACTGCCGCTTTCGCGTACACATACCGCCGAACGGTCCAGGCGGCGAGTCCCAGCACGAAAAGAGCAGAAAGTATAAGGGCGAGAGTCGGATTCCGCTTTCGCGGTTTAGCGATGGTCACTGCCTGGCTGGCATTGGCGACGGGCTGCTCGGCGAGGCGCGGCGGCTGAAAATCTTCGACCTGACCGATGAACCGGTATCCGCGGCGGGGCAGGGTTTCGATATAGCGCGGCGTCTCGGCCGAATCGCCCAGCACTTCGCGGATCCGGGCGATGGCATTGTGCAGGCCGTGATCGAAATCGACAAAGGTGTCAGCGGGCCAGATTTGTGTCTGTAGTTCTTCGCGGGTCACGACCTCGCCGGCGTGCTCCACCAGGATCGCGAGTACTTGCAGCGGCTGGCCGCGCAGCCGCAGCTTCACACCGCGTTTGCGCAGTTGTCCCGCACGGGTGTCGAGTTCAAAGCCATCGAAACGGAGAGTGTGGCTGAATGGGGCTGTGGTGGCCATGGGAGACGTCCGAAAAACTCAGCAGACTTTATCACAGTTCTGGTTCGCCGAATACCGGGCGGGCCGGGGGTAGTGGCTCGGAATCCTGAACCGTTCAGGATTGGGGTCATCCCGACCGGAGCCGCTTTTCAGGCGGAGGGAGGGATCTCCAACCCACGAAGTCTGGGGAAATGAGATCCCTCAGCCGGCTGAAAGGCGCCGGCTTTCGGGATGACCCCTCGATAAGCTCCAAAATTCAAAGTTAGCCTTTACCGGGCTGGGCAGGCGAGCTTGTCTCCAGCAAAGAATCTGGCTCCGCCGGATATGCCGGAGTGGCTGTCCCCAACATCGTCGCGGCCTTTCTTTCCAGCAGGTTAGCAATGGAGGAAACTTTGGGGAGGGTTGGAGGCGCTGGGCATTGACGGATGCCGGCTTTCCCGCGAGAGTCACGACTGAAATCTGGCGCTCGAGCACGAGGCGGTGGTGACGACCCAGGTAGCCAGTCAGCCGTGCCGTGGCGAACGCACAATCCTGAATACGAAGCAGGAGATGACAATGAGACCGACTGTAGCGAAGTTCTGTCTAGCCGCCGGCGTTTTGATGGTCGCCGTCGCCATGCTCGCGCTGGCGCAAGGGAATCCGGACGGGGACTCTCGATGGCACGATTCACCGCGGGTTGCACAAGTCGTAGCCCTGGACGAATGCGACCCAGCCACTTTTAATGCGGCGATAGGGCCGGACTTCTGCAAGAACATTGCCCTTGGAGCATCCACCACATTTGCCAACCTGTTTGCCGAGGCAGCGGCGGGAACTCCGGACCCCAACTGGGACTTTGAGCCGGACACGCTGAAAATCAAGGAAGGAACGATTGTCAGCGTTGTCGATCAGGGCGGCGAGCCGCACACGTTCACCGAAGTTGCGAACTTCGGTGGTGGTTTCATTGCGCCGCTCAATAATGGGCAGGCAACGATTCCGGAATGTTCCGGCGGCTTTTCGAACGTTGCTGTTGCCAGGACGCGGCTTCTGCAAGGCAGCACAGTCCAGATCGTGGGACTGTCGAAGGGGACGCATCATTTTGAGTGCTGTATTCATCCCTGGATGCGGATGGACGTCGTGGTGAAATGAATCCGGTGGCTCGGGACGGATGCTTGGGGCAGTCTCGGGGGCGGACGCGGGTGAGCTTGGGGCAAACCTGGCGGAGCTTCGCTCCGCCGGCCGGCCGGGGGCGGCTGTCCCCACATTGTCCAACCCGGTGTCTTCACATCACCCAGCCCCGCTGTCCCCGCATCGTCCAACCTCACTGCAGGGTTTGGGATGACGATCCGGAGGCGCTCACGCTGATGTTGTAGCGTTTCAGTTTGCGGTAGAGGGTGGCGCGGCTGATGCCGAGCATGCGTCCAGCGAGGGCTTTGTCGCCTTTCACTTGCTCGAACACGCGTTGGATGGTGGCGCGTTCGATGTCTTCCAGATCGGTGGTTGACAGAGGAGAGCGCGAAGCTTCGGGCGCGACAGGGACTCCGCCGAGATCGGGATCGAGGACGGTCGATCGCTCGGAGGCGCGGATGGGCGGAGCGTCGGCCATCGTGGCTCCCGAGGCGATGGCTGGAGGGAGATCGCCGAGATCGATGCTGCGTCCGTTGCCCAGGGCAACGGCACGCTCGACGCAGTTTTCCAGCTCGCGAACGTTGCCCGGCCAGTCGTATTGCATCAGGGACTTCATGGCGGCGCTGGCCACGTGCAATTCTCCTCCGGGGGCGTAGCGTTCGAGGAACCAGTGCACCAGCATGGGAATGTCGCTGCGGCGCTCGCGCAGCGCGGGAACATACAAAGTGACCACGTTCAAGCGGAAGTAGAGATCTTTGCGGAAAGTTCCGTTTTTGTAGGCGGCTTCCAGATCGCGATTGGTGGCGGCGATCACGCGCACGTCGACCTTGACGCGCTGGTTGCTGCCGACGGGGCGCACTTCTTTCTCCTGCAGCACGCGCAGCAGTTTGGCTTGCAATTCCAGCGGCAGTTCGCCGACTTCGTCGAGAAAGATGGTGCCGCCGTCAGCAGATTGGAATAATCCCTGCTTCGATTTCAGCGCGCCGGTGAAGGCTCCTTTTTCGTAGCCGAAGAGTTCGCTCTCAATCAGCGTGGGGACGAGCGATCCGCAATCGACGGCGACGAAGGGGCGCGCGGCAAAGGCTCCGCGGAAGTGCATGGCGCGCGCGACTAATTCCTTGCCGGTGCCGCTCTCGCCGTAGATGAGAACGGGGGTGCGCGTATCTTTCAGGCGCGCAACCATGCGCAGAACTTCCTGAATGCGGGCCGAGGAGCCGATGATGCCGTGGACGGCGGTTTCAGAATCGGTGCGCTGGCGGAGAAATTCATTCTCTTCGACCAGACGAACTTTCTCTGCCATCCTACGCAGAAACAAGCGAAGCTCCTCCAGAGGAGAAAAAGGCTTGGTGATGTAGTCGTAGGCGCCGAGTTTCATGGCCTGGACGGCAGTTTCGATGGAGCCGTGTCCGGTCATCAGCGCGACTTCGGTGCGCGGCAAAAGTTTTTTAACCTTTTCCAGGAATTCCAGGCCCGACATGTGAGGCATGACCATGTCGGTGAGGATCATGTGAACGGACTGCTCTTCGAGCAGGGACAGCGCGGATTCGCCGCTCTCCGCCTCGAGGCAGACGAAGCCGAGCGCCTCGGCCACTGTGGCGCAGAGTTTGCGGATGCTCTGCTCGTCGTCGACGATCAGCAGACGGATGCGGAGATCATCTTTATTGCCCGCAGTATTCACTCGTTCTTCCCAAAAGTCCTGGAGATGACGTCGATAAATTGCGCGACGCGAAATGGCTTCTCCACGCAGGGAGCGCCGGTTTCGCGCAAGGTGGCGACCGTTTCTTCGTTGGCAATATCACCGGTGATGAAGACGATGCGAGAAGCCAGATCGGGGCGATGCCGGGAGATCCAGGCGTACACCTGCCCGCCATCGACGCCGCCGGGAGTCCGCATATCGGAAACTACTCCGAGGAATGAGCCGTTTTCGAGCAAGCGCAAAGCGTCCACGCCGGATTCGCAGCACACCACGGGATATCCGCTGCGTTCCAATGCGGCTTGGACATAGGCCATCACTGCCGGCTCATCCTCGATGAGCAGCACGGGCGAAGTCTGAGGTTTGAAGGCTGGTTGGCTCATGGTTGTTTGACTCCTGCGCCCACGTCGGCCGAAGCGGCGTGGGATGCGGCTGGCAGGCGAACAGTAAACGTGGCGCCTTGCCCGCCAATGTTGTTGTGACACAGAATCTCGCCTCCGTGTTCTTGCACGATGCCATAGCAGATGCTGAGCCCGAGGCCCGTTCCCTTCCCGATCTCTTTGGTGGTGAAGAAGGGGTCGAAGATCTTGTCGGGATGGGAAATGCCGTTACCGTTGTCGGTGAAGGAGACTTCAACGGAATCACCCGACCGGGTCGAGGTGATCTCGATGCGAGCGGGGCGTCCGACTTCATGAACTGCGTCGTAGGCGTTATTCAGAATGTTGAGAAAGACCTGCTGCAGCTGGTGGGCGTCGCCGACCACGTCGGGGAGGCCCTCGTTGAGATGTTCGATCACTTCCACGCCGTGGCTGGTGAAATCGTAGGAACGCAGCTGGATGGTGCGGCGCAGGATCGGGTTTAAGGGCAGCGCATTGCGCTGGGGCGGCATCTGGCGGGCGAAGCTGAGCAGGTTCTGCACGATCTGCTTGGTGCGCTGCGCCTCCTGCAGAATCACGCGCAGATCTTTGCGCGCGGTTTCGGGCAGCTCGGGATTTTCCATCAGCAAATCGGCGAAGCCCAGAATCGCCGTCAGGGGATTGTTCACTTCATGGGCCACGCCGGAAACCAACTGGCCCACGGCCGCCATTTTTTCCGCGTGGACCAACTTGTCGCGCAGCACGGCGGAATCGGTGATGTCGGTGAGCACCAGGACGATGCTGGTGACGATGCCCTGCTCGTCGCGCATGGGGCTGAGATTGGCGGAGAATTTTCCGACGCCTCCGGTGCGGCGCACGATCTCCAGCTCGAGGTTGTCGACCTGCTGGCTCTCGAGCGTCTTGTGGATGGCTTCGGATAAGGCGTGCACAAAACCAGGGGCGGCCAGTTCCAGCAAGGGGCGCCCGAGCAATTCTCGCTGCTCGAAGCCGGCATCGTACCAGCGGCGGTTGGCGTAGCTGATCAGGCCCGCGGTATCCGCGACCAGAATCAGGCTCTGCGTGTTGCTGAGAATCTTGCCGGAAAAATCGCGCTCGCGATGCAGTTCCGACTGGAAGGTGCGCAGTCCGGTGACGTCGAGCATGAGCCCGCGAATTTGCAGCAGGTGCCCGGCGTTATCGTAGAGACCGAAGGCATTGATCAGAACATGGATGGGCGACCCATCTTTGCGACGCAAGGTCGCCTCGAAGTTGCGCAGGTGGCCTTGCTCCTCCATGAGCTTGGTCTGGCGCTCGCGCTGATCCGGGAGGGAATACAGCTGCGAGGGAATATCGATCTGCAGCAAGTCTTCGCGGCTGGCGTAGCCGAGCATGCGCACCATGGCGTCGTTGACTTCGATAAAGCGTCCAGCCGGGGTGCTGAAGAACAGGCCTTCCTGAATGTTGTCGAAGAGTTCGCGGTAGCGGCGTTCGGCCTCGCGGCGATCGGAAATATCTTTCAGCACGTGGATGGTCTGCAATCCCTCGCCGTTGGCTCCGTGAACGCGCGAGGTGGAGACCAGATAGGTGCGATCGAAGACGGGGTGGGCAAATTCGTCGCAGTCATCGCCCATCGAGCGGCAGAAGGGGCACGAGTACGACGCGGTGTCGCTGGTCAGGGCCATCAGGGCGCGCATGTTGACGCCGACCAGTTCGGCCGGGGCGACGCCGATCATCGCGGCCAGCGAGCGGTTCACACGCAGGACTTTATCGTGCTGGTCATGCACCACGATGAAGTCAGTGATGGCGTCGAAGATTTCCATCCAGTGACGGTTGGACTGCTCGATGCGGGTAAACAGGCGGGCGTTCTCCAGAGCCATGCCGGCGTGGCCCGCCATGGTTTCGAGGAAGACGCGATCTTCCTGCAGAAGAGGCGCGGATCGTCCGGAAAGACAAAGGAGTCCGGCCAGCGCGGCGTTGGCCCCGGGAAGGCGGACCAGCATGCAATCGGTCCAGCCGAGAGCGGATGCAGCGTCGCCGCCCAGAACCTGTTCAGCGGAGGCGGACACGACTTTGTCGGAATGGTGCGATACGAACTCGGCCAAGGCGGCGCCGAGCGAATGTTCCACTTCATGATCGAGCCCGGAATCATGGACGGGCGCGGGATGGGCGGGCGCAGGATGAATGGGCGAATCATGGACGGGCGCAGTCGGGGCTGGAAGCGCGGCTAGCGCGCCTTCCGCTTCCAAAGAATGTTCGACATGAGAATGCTCGACATGAGAATGCTCGACATTAGAATGTCCGGCATCAGAAGCGGGAGCAACCAGCAGCGGGACCGGCGCCTTGGGATGCAGCGCGACCACCTGCCAGTGTCCTTCTTGCTGCACTGCGAGTAGGCCGGCGCGGGAGCCGGTGAGTTCGGCGGTGCGGCAGACAAAACGGCGGGCAAATTCGGGCAAGCGCAGCGCGCCATCGATCTCGCGAGCCAGTTCGATCAGAGCCTCGGCGCGGCGGCGATGCTGCTCCGACAGGTGCAGATTGCGGGCCCCTTCAAGCACGACCGCCACCTGATTCGACAGGGCGCGGGCGCGGCGAATGTCTTCCTGCGCGATGCCGGTGCCATCGGTACGATCGAGAACGCCGAACATTCCCAGAAGCTGGCCACTGGCGCCCAACAACGGCACCACCAGGAACTGGCGGACCTGGTATTTGCTGATGGCGTCGAGATTGGCTCCGGGCATGCGGGTGGCGTCGTCGGTCCAGAAAACTTCTTTGGAGCGCAGAGCGGCGGTTGCCATGCCTTCGGGGAAGACGACTTCCAGCCGGCGCGGTTCGCCGCGTTCGACGCCGTAGCGCACGCGGAATTGATCCTCTTCCAGCAGAGCGATGAAGCAGCGGCCAAAGCCCAGAAAGTCGGAGGCGCGGACGACGAAGGCCTGCAGAAAATGTTCGAGGTTGCTGCTGGAACTGAGCGCGGAAGAGATCTCAAGTAATTGATGAAGTTCGCGGGCCTGGGCGTGGGAGGTAGCATGCAATTCCGCATGGGCCACGGCGACTCCGCCGAAACCGGCAATGGCGGCGACCAACGTTCTTTCTTCCGCGGTGAAGGCGCCATCCACGCGTGGGTAAATGAGGATTGCGCCCTGGGTTCGCGAAGTGCGGAAGGGCGCGGCAATCAGCATGCCGGGAGAGACCAGATTTCCCAGCGAGTGCACTTCGGCGCCGATGGAGAGCGTGATGGGCTCTCCGACCGCGATGGCGCGTTGCGCCAGATCGGCGGCAAAGCGCACGGTATGGCGATCGTGCCGGGCGCGCACGGAAGTCGCCATCTGCGGCGTCTCGGCAGAAACCGCCTTCAATTCGAATGGCCCTTCGCGGCGCAACAGGATGCAAACCAGCCGCGTCCGCAACAGCAGGCGGAGACGGTCGGCCAGCGCCTCGATCACGGCGGAAACATCGGGGCTTCCGTGCAGAACGTGGGCCACGTCGGCCAGAATCTCAGCCCGGCGCTGCTCTTCTCCCGTAACACCGGAAGCTTCTCCGGGCCGGGCGGCTTCGAGCAGGCTGCCCAACTGTCCTGCCAGAGTAGTTGCCTTGGAAGCAATCTCTTCATTGAAGAAGTTGTCATCGGAGTCATGCAGCAGGGTGACCGCTCCCACGACTTCGTTCAATACCACGACCGGTGCAGCTAACAGGGAACGCGCTTGATATTCCATGGCGGCGGGGAAAGTCACTGACTCCACGTGGTTGGCAAAAATCGTTCTGCGCTGGCGCACGGCTTCGGCGGTAACCGCGCTCTGGTCGGGATGGATGCGTATGCCGATGAAACGGTCGGCCATCTTGCCGTCGGCCAGTTCTCCGACCAGTTCGTCGGCGGAGTAGCAGCGCCAGAAGTAAACGCCCGCGACCTGAAAAAACTCGCGCGTGGCCTGACAAAACAATTGAATGAGGGCATTAGCGTCGGACCGTTCAACTGCCTTGGCAGCAATACGGCGCAAGAGCTTCTGGAAAGCCTCATCCGCCCCGAGAGCAATTCTGTGTTCCGGGGAAATGATGGGACTGCCACCAGAAACTCCAACAGCTGCACCGAGCGCGGACGAATGGTTTTCGTGATTCACAAGTGCTTGAATCTATTGGGAAAGTACTCTGGCATCTCAATTTGAGTCAAGGGAAATGGGGGATGGGGTGCCTTTGTGTGAAATCCCGAGATTGGCGTGAGATTTTGTCTCACAGTGAGAAGCCAGCCATGATTCTAGTTCGATGAGACGGTTCTCATCCAGAAGTAAGCTCACCGTCTCACTCTGCAGACGGATTAACTTCAGCCTTTTCTGATTGATACGACCCATTACTTTGGTTTTTTCAAGAAGGTTCCGGTGGCCCGGGCGTTGCACGTTGGCTCTTGCCCGCTGTTTGTACGCCAAGGAGGATTTGTGTCTCAACGATGTGTGGCGGCCGTGTTGGCCGTTGTGACCCTGGCTTTGACGCTGGGTCCATGTTATGCGGGAGCGCAATCCGCAACGCAGAGCGACGAAATCGTACGCAGAGCAAAAAGCAAAGTAGAACCGGTATACCCGGAGCTGGCGCGCAGGATGAACATTTCCGGGACAGTCAAGATTGAAATCGTAGTGGCGCCCAACGGCACGGTAAAAGACGCGCGGGTGGCTGGCGGGCATCCGGTGCTGGCCAGTGCCGCGCTGGACGCGGCCCGGAAGTGGCGCTTCGAACCGGCGCCGGCGGAAAGCAAGGGGATTATCGACTTCAAGTTTGAGCCGCGGTAAGTGGCCTGGCCGCGGAGGAGACAGGCATGACAATCGGCAAGAAGTTGTACATGAACTTCGGCATCATTCTCACCATGGTACTGGTGCTGTTCCTGGTGAACTGGTCGGCGGTGACGCGCGAGCGCTCCGCGAAGGATGCCGCAGCCGCATCCTTGGGACTGGTAGAGATCACGAACACGGTCCGTTTCCAGATGATGCAGAACCGTCTCTACCTCAGCAACTATCTGCTGAGCGGTGACACGCGCGAAGTCGATCGCATGAACGAGGGCCTGCGCGCTCTGAACGAGAAGCTGGAGGACGGGAAGAATAAAGCCAGTTCTGAGCAGGTGAAGACTTCCCTGGCCAAAGTGGAACAACTGGAGCAATCCTGGGCCAAAGAATTCGCCCAACCCCTCATTGAGAAGCGGAAAGACGTTGATTCGGGCAATGCCACGGTGGCGGAGCTGCAGATCTACTACCTCCAGAAAGACGCTTCGTCGTGGGTGAAGAGCTCGACCGACGCGCTTGACGTCGCCGACAGCGAAAACCGCAAAAACGCAGACGAGCGGCAGCAGTCGGACAAGAGCGCAGCCAACTGGACCATCGTGGTTTCGCTGATCAGCACCCTGCTGGCGCTGTCGCTGGGATCGGTTATCGCCTATCGCACGGCAAAGTCCATCACTCAGCCGCTCACGAACCTGATGAATGTGGCCCGGGCGATCGGCAACACCGGCGACCTGGAGCACAACATCGATCTGAACCGGGATGACGAGATTGGCGAGTTGGCCCGCACCTTCCACAAGATGGTCACGTATCTGAAGGAGATGGCGGGAGTCTCGGAAGCCATTGCAGGCGGCGACCTGACGCTGGAAGTTAAACCGCGCTCTTCGCATGACACTCTGGGCAACGCCTTCGCCAAGATGGTGGAAGGCCTCGCCGGGCTGGTGCGCAGCGTGCGCGACGCTTCTTCACAAGTGGCCAGCGCCTCGAACCAGGTGGCAGGAGCTTCTGACGATTCGGCCAAGATCGGACTGCAGGCTTCTTCGGCCATTGACGAAGTCACCAGCACCATGCACGAGATGAGCGTCAACGTGCAGAACATGGTGAAGAGCACGCAGGTGCAGGCGTCGAGCGTGAGCGAGACGTCGGCATCCATCGACCAGATGGTGGCGTCGATCCAGCGCGTGGCCGACACCGCTAAAGTTCTGCTGGATATTTCCAACCGGTCGCGCGAGGAAGTGCACAGCGGCATCGGGACCATGGAAAAGGCCACCGACGGCCTGAACCGCATCAACACCACCATCAACTCTTCCGGCGAAATTATTGGAGCGCTGGGACAACGGGCGGACGACATCGGCAAGATCATCGAGGTGATCGACGATCTGGCCGAGCAGACCAACCTGCTGGCGTTGAATGCCGCCATCGAAGCGGCCCGCGCCGGAGAACACGGCCTGGGCTTCGCCGTAGTGGCCGACGAAGTGCGCAAGTTGGCCGAGAAGTCGGCGCAGTCGACCAAAGAAATTTCCGAACTGATTCAGAGCATTCAGAAGGAAGCGCGCAAGGCGGTCGAAAACATGGACCGTTCGACTTCCATCGTCAACGAAGGCCTGGAACTGGGCGGAGAACTGAACGCCGCCCTGCGCAAGATCTCGAACGTGGTCACCGAAGTCTACAAGTTCGCGCAGGAGATCGGCGCGGCCACCAACGAACAGTCGCACGGGTCATCGCAGATTGCGCGCGCCACCACGCGGCTGAATGAAATCACGCACGAAATCAATTCGGCGGTGGAAGAGCAGGCTTCCGGAGCGCAGGCCGTAGTGAAGGCGATGGAGCGCATGCGCGAACTGGTGCAGCAGTCGACTTCGAGTTCGACCGAGCTGGCCGCGTCGTCGGAGCAGATGTCGAAGATGTCGCGCAGCCTGCTGGACTTCATCGACCGCTTTGCCCTGGCGGAAGCCGGCCGGGCGCAGGCGAACTCGGACGCTTCGAACCGCAACGCGCGCCGGGCCAGTGCCGGAGCGCAGTAGGGCCGCTGAGGAGCCGAGACCATGAGCCGCGAACTGCACATTGTGGGCTTTCAGGTGGGCCGCGAGACCTACGGCGTGCCCATCACTTCCCTGCACGAAATCGTGCGGGTGCCGGAGATCACCGCGGTGCCGGACGCGCCTGATTATCTGGAGGGCGTGATCAACCTGCGGGGCAAGATCGTTTCCGTGATGGACCTGCGGAAGCGTTTCGGAGAAAAAACGTCCACGGTAAAGCGCCACAACCGGATCCTGGTGGTCGAACATGGGGGACGGCTGGCGGGATTGATTGTGGATTCGGCTTCCGAAGTTTTGAAGATTCCCTCTGACGCCGTGGAAGCGCCGCCAGCCGTGTTTCAGGACGGCGGACTGAACTGCGTGACCGGGCTGGGAAAGGTTGGAGGCCGGCTGGTCGTGCTGCTCGACATGAGCAAGCTGCTGGCGCCGGAGAGCCTGCGGGCCAAAAGCGAGTCCGCGGAGAAAAAAGTAGCGCCTAAGGCGGAAGCCCGGGCGCAGGCGCGAAGTGAGTAAAGAATCGGGGTAGCGCCGGCATCTTGTCGGCTGTCGCGAGGCCATCCGGGCCTCGCAGCGCGGGCGAGACGCCCGCGCGACAGCCGCGGGGACGGCGGCGCTACGAAGCGAGAACGAGAACGATACATGAGCACATCCGGAGCGGCACCAGCTCCCATATTGACCGACGCGGAACTGAAGTTGCTGCAGGCGCTCGTCTACCAGGAGTGCGGCATGCACTTCGACGAACGCCGCACCCATTTCCTGCAGGACCGGCTGTTGCGCCGCCTGAAGGAATGCCGTGTGGACTCCTTTTATGGCTACTACCGGCTGCTGATCAGCCAGCAAGGCAAAGAAGAGCTGGCCAAGCTGCTGGAAAACCTGACGGTCAATGAGACTAGCTTCTTCCGGCACAAGGCGCAGCTCGACCTGTTCCAGAAAACCGTGCTCGAAGAGTTGTTGAAGCACAAGAGCGAGCGGCGGGAGTATTCGATCCGCATATGGAGCGCGGGCTGCTCGACCGGGCAGGAAGCTTACACCTTGGGCATGCTGATCACCGACGCGCTGGCCTATTACTACCTGCGCAATCCGCTGCCTATGGAATTGCCGCTGCCCAAGCCGCTGGTACCTCCGCCGTGGCGGCTGGAAATTCTGGCCAGCGACATCAGCTATTCAGTGCTGCGGGCGGGGCAGGAAGGGACATACAGCGAGCACCAGATGTCGATGGTCGATTACGGCTACCGGCTGCGTTACTTCGACAAAGTGGCGGACCGCTACGCCATCAAGAAGGCGCTGAAAGAGATGGTGCACTTCGACTTTCACAACCTGAAAACGGAGTACCTGCCGCAGCGCAACGACGTGATCTTCTGCCGCAACGTGATGATGTATTTCGACGAGGCGGAGCAGAAGCGGCTGATCGAAAAGTTTTACCGCTGCCTGAATCCCGGCGGCTACCTGTTTGTGGGCCATGCGGAAAGCCTGCTGGGGCTGACCAAGAAATTCCAGATGGTGCACAAGGACAGCGGCACGGCGTACCAGCGGCTTGAGGTGCGGGAGTAACGCATGACGAATTCCCCCGATGAACGCGGCCTGGAAATGCGAGAGCTCTTCTTTGAGACCTCGCAGGAACTGCTGCAGGCGCTGAACGACGAAGCCTTGAAGCTGGAGAAGAAGCCCGGCGACGAGGAGATCGTGCGTTCGATCCGGCGCACGGTGCATACCTTGAAGGGCGACTCGGCGGCCTGCGGCCTGCGCGAGTTGAGCGAACTGGCGCACCAGTTCGAAGATGCGCTGTCGATGGAAGGCAGCGCGACCCAGGCGGCAGTGGCCGAAATCGCCTTCGCGGCGGCCGACCTGTTTGCCGAGATGATTGCTGCGTATCGCAAGGGAAGCAAGCCGCCTTCCACAAAAAAGCTGAGCAAGCGGATCGAAGAACTCACCTCGAGCCCGGCAGCGAAGAAGTCGCGCGTCCGCAAGAAGGCCAAAGCCGCGGTCAAGACCACGTCCGAGTGGACCGAATACGAAAAGCTGGCCATGACCCAGGCGCAGACGAGCGGGCAGGACGTGCTGCATGTGGTGGTGAAAATGGATCCGCACTGCGCCATGCCGATTGCGGGACGGCAACTGATCCAGAACGCGGTTGCGAGCATGGGTCCGGTGCTGGCGGTGCGTCCGGATGCGAAGTCGGCGGCCGCGGCCCGGCAAGTGGAATTCGTGCTGGCCAGCGTGCAGACGGCCGAGCAGATCATTGCCAAGTGCAAGATTCCGACCATCGCGGAAGACGTCATGGTCGAATTGCTTCTGCAGGGAGCGGCGCCGGGAGCGCAGGTTCCGGTTGCCGCGCCCTTGGCAGCGCTCGAGGAAATTCCGGCGCAGGAGCAAGTTGCGGAAGAAGCCGCGCCATCGGCCGCTCCTACCGCGGAAGCCGCGGTGAGCGCGGTCGAAAACATCCTGCGCGTGGATGCGGGCCGGATCGACAGCGTGCTGAATCTGGTGGGCGAGCTGATCATCGGGAAATCGATGCTGCAGCAGGCGCTGAACGAATTCTCCAAGCGTTATCCGAAAGAGCTGCTGCGGGGCAAGTTCGCCGACGCCATGGCGTTTCAGGCGCGCGTGCTCAACGATCTGCAGCGCTCGGTGATGAAGATCCGCATGGTGCCGGTGGACCAGTTGTTCCGGCGCTTTCCGCGCATGGTGCGCGACGTTTCCCGGCAGTGCGAGCGCGACGTGGAACTCGACATCAGCGGGCACGACACCGACCTCGACAAGGGCATTCTCGACGCCATCGCCGAGCCTTTGACGCACCTAGTGCGCAACGCCATCAGCCACGGGATCGAATCGGCGGACGAGCGAAAGAAGCTGGGCAAGCCCGCGCAAGGCAGGGTGCGGCTGAACGCCTATCACCAGGGGAATCAGGTGATCGTGGAAGTCAGCGACGACGGGCGCGGCATCGACGTGCAGAAGATTCGCACCAAGGCCATTGAACTGGGGCTAGCCACAGCGGCCGAAGCAGCGCAGATGAGCGAGACCGAGGCGCTCAACCTCATCTTCCGTCCGGGCTTCTCGACGGCCGAGCAGGTCACCGAGGTTTCCGGGCGGGGCGTGGGCATGGACGTGGTGCAGAGCGTGCTGCATCGCCTGAAAGCTTCAGTGAGCCTGGAGACGCGGCTGGGGCAAGGCACGACGTTCCGCCTGAAGCTGCCGCTGACCTTGGCCATCATCAAGGCGTTGTTGTTCTGGGTCGAGCAGCGGCTGTATGCGATTCCGCTGAATGCGGTGCTCGAAATCGCGCGCACCTTCGAGGCGGAAGTCCACCAGGTGGACAACTACGAAGTTCTGCAGTTGCGCAACCAGGTGCTGCCGTTGCTGCGACTGGGACGGCCGGCGCCGGCAGAGGATAGCAAATCGAAGTTGTTTGTGCTGGTCATTACCGTGGCAGAGAGGAAGTACGGATTGATTGTCGATGCGCTGGAAGGCGAAGAAGAACTGGTGATCAAGGCATTGGACGACCAGACATTCTCGACCGATCTGGTGTCGGGCGCCTCGATTCTGGGCGACGGACGAGTGGTCTTAATTCTCAACCTGCCGGCCGTGGTGGAGCATGTGGCGCGCTTGCGGCCGCAGGAAATGGGACACGCGAATTCCGGCCTGCTGCTGACGCAGACTGACCGCATGCGGCTGGCGCTGACTCCGGCGGCAGGAGGTCCGGCATGAGAAAAGACCCCATACGCGTGCTGGTGGTCGATGACTCGGCGCTGATGCGCAAGCTAATTCCGCAGATGCTGGCGGCCGATGAATCGATTGAGGTGGTAGGAACGGCGATGGACGGGTCGTTCTGCCTGAAGAAGATCGAAGAACTGAAGCCGAACGTGGTCACGCTCGACCTGGAGATGCCCGGCATGAACGGCATCGACACATTGAAGGAGATCATGCGGCGGCAACCGGTTCCGGTGATTGTGGTCAGCTCGCACAGCACCGAGGGCGCGACCGTCACCATGAAGGCGCTGGGGTTGGGCGCATTCGATTTCGTCACCAAGCCGAAAGATGCGACGGCGCACATGGCGGAGACGGCGCGGGAGTTGATTGCCAAAGTCAAGGCCGCCGCCGACTGCAAGCTGAAGCCGCGCATGCTGTCGGGGATTCCGCCCAAGCCGGAAAAAGGTCCGGCGCCGGCGGGAGCTCCCAACAAGATCGTCGCCATCGGAGTTTCGACCGGCGGTCCGCAGGCGCTGGAGTATGTGCTTTCCCAACTGCCGGGAGACTTTCCGTCGACCATCACCGTCGTGCAGCACATGCCGGATGGATTCACCGACATGTTCGCGCGGCGGCTGGATGAAATCTGTCCGCTGCGGGTGAAGGAAGCGCAATCGGGCGACATGCTGCAGGCCGGGCGCGTGCTGATCTGCCCCGGTAGCCGGCACATGAAAGTGAAGCGCCTACCGCTGGGAGACATTGTGGTGCTCAGCGACGAGCCGCGGGTGAACGGGCATCGGCCCAGCGCCGATGTTCTGTTACGCAGCGTCGCCGAGGAGTTCCAGACGAATGCAGTCGGCGTATTGATGACGGGCATGGGCGATGACGGCGCCGAAGGATTAGGAGCGATTAAGAAAGAAGGCGGCATGACCATCGCGCAGAGTGAAGAATCCTGCGTGGTGTTTGGCATGCCCAAGGCGGCGATCGAACGAGGATACGTGGTGCGCGTGGTCGGGCTCGACGTGATGGGAGCGACGCTGCAGGCGCTGTGCGGCCGGGGCAGCGGCGACATGCGTTCCGCCGGACGGGCCGTGCGCGCAGGCAACTAAAAGATCGGGTACCGCCCGCCTGTGACCAGCGTGATCTGGTTCAGGCGAAGCGGGCCATGATATGCAGTAGACAGGGGAGGTCTGTATGGAGCAGTTTGCACCAGTAAAGCGCAGCAAAGACGGGCAGCCGGTCCGCTACTTGATCGTGGATGATTCCGTATTTGCCCGTAAGAACTTAGCCCGCATGATCGAAACGTTCGGCGGGCAGGTGGCGGCGGAAGCCGGCGACGGCTTGACTGCCATCAGCGAGTTCGACCGCACCCATCCTGACATCGTGCTCATGGACATCACCATGCCGCAGATGGAAGGCATTGAAGCGGCCGAACGGATTGTGCAACAGCATCCTGAAGCGCGCATCGTGATGGTCTCCTCGGTGGGATACCAGGAGAACATTGTGGCGGCGTTGCAGCGGGGCGCCCGGCATTTCGTGCAGAAGCCGGTGAAGCCGGAAGTGCTCTACGAAGTCATCAAGTACGTGCTGGGCGAAGATGGAGCGGTATCGAACGCCGCAGGAGCGGGAGCGTAAGTCCATGAAGATGGAATTGATCCAGCCTTTCATCAACGCGGCGGACGCCGTGTTGTCGCAAGGTTTGCAGTCGACGACCAAGGTGGACAATCTCACCATGGAAGAAGACGCCTATCGCCGCAAAGGCGTGGCCGGCATGATCGCGCTGACCGGAGACATTGAAGGCCGGATCATTCTCGACATGGAGCCGCAGACGGCGGTGAAGGTGGCCAGCCACTATGCCGGGGCTGAGCTGCCGGAGTCGGATGCGCTGATCAAGGAAACCATCTTCGAGCTGGCGAACCAAGTGGTGGGCAACGCCATCTCCGCCTTGAACGACCAGGGATTCCATTTCCGCGTGCATCCCCCGCTCCTTTTAACCGCACAAGAGGGCGACAAGACCAGTGAAGACACAGAAGCGCTGATGATCTGCTTCGAGACCTCCCTCGGCAATGTCTTCATGAACGTCGCGTTGCGCTATAACAAGAAACGGATGGCCGATCACGCGGCGGTCGGAGCGTAGGGCAGCGGCCAGTTGTCGGTGGCCAGTGGGCAGTTCTCAGTTCTCAGTTAGCGATTTGCAGTGGCATGAGTCGGCTCCTGGCTGCTGGGGTCGTCACTCTGCGCGCTTAGTATTTCCTTTTTCCTCTTATCGTGTGGTCTTGTGCGCCCGCGGGGCGGGCTTTTGCAATTTTCCCATCCTCAGGAAGTTGCCTGGTGCGGGCTTGGGCAGATCGATGTGTGCTCACTCATTGGCAGCGAGAAGTGACAACTGACCACTGGCCACCACTGGCCACTGACAGCTGGCCGCTGACACCTCATCTTCGCCGAAGTCTTTGATGCCCGTCACTGCAACGGCAACATTGCCTGACGTGGTTTCAATGTACAATCCTGCTGCGTACTTTCTCCCCCGCGCTCCTGTTCAACAGAGTTGGGCTCCCCACGCCAAGTCCACCGATTTGTTGAACAGGCCTGTTCGAAGTTCCAGGTTCGGCAGCCTCCGGAGGGCTTTATGAAGGCAACGGTCTCGTCACTTCTCTGCATGTGTGTGTTCGTCATTGGAGCAATGGCTGCCGATACCGGCGGGATTGTCTACTCTACCCATCTCACTGGCGTCTCCTTGCAAGCAATCGCGGTTGATCGACATGGCGATGTTTATGTGACGGGTGCTGTTTCCGGTTCCGGCATATTTGTGGCCAAGTTAAACCACGCAGGGCGATTGGTCTACTCCAGGCATATTGGCGTAGCTGGGAGCGCCGGCTACGGCATAGCAGTCGATTGGTGGGGCAACGCTTATCTGACGGGTACTACGTTCGGGGATCTGCCCACGACTCCGAACGCGTTCCAACCAAATTTCGGCGGCGATATTGACGCTTTCGTGATCAAGCTCGACAAGACAGGCAAGCTGGTTTACTCGACGTATCTAGGCGGGATCTCTACGGATTGGGGTACAGCCATTGCAGTCGACCTGAGTAGTAATGCCTATGTGACTGGCCTTGCCACCGTGGATTTCCCTACGACTCCCAACGCTCTGAGCGCTGGGGGATGCGAGGAATTCTGCGCCTTTGTGACCAAACTGAATCCGAGCGGTAGTTCGCTGATCTACAGCACCTATCTTGGCATTGGCGACGTCACTGCCAATGCTATTGCCGTGGACTTGTTTGGGCATGCCTACGTGACCGGCTCTTCATTTTTTGGCGTACAGACGACCCCCGACGCCTTTGAGCCGAATTGGCCAGGCAGTGCCTCTGGAGAGGCGTTTGTGACGAAACTGGATGGTACAGGCAGCTCTTTGGTATATGGCACCTACCTTGCCGCAACCGGCCTGCTATTCATATCAAACGGCACGGGAATCGCCGTGGACCTGCAGGGCGATGCTTATGTGACAGGCTTTACGTCGGACGACTTTCCTACGACTCCAGATTCTGTGCAGCCGACGTTCGGAGGCGGCGGCTCCAATGGTTTCGTGACCAAGCTGAACCCTGGCGGCGGTTCTCTCGTGTACTCCACATATATCGGGAGTGGTTCATTGGCCAGTGACGTTGGTGTGGATTTGTTAGGAAACGCCGATGTGGTCTGGGGTTCGTCCGGCGTTCCCGACGCGCAGGTCGCCAAGTTGAACGCAAGTGGCAGTTCCCTCGTCAACCTAGGCATTGGCAGCGCACAGGACGCAGAGAATGTGAAGATTGCGGTCGATTACTTCGGCAATATTTATGTAGCCACTTTCGACGGCTCCGTGACCAAGATCGCCGCCAAATAAATAGGAATAGCCTGCCCCGCAGGCTTCAGAAAACTTTCGGGAGAACGATCCTGCACGAGGCCAAACATCCGTCGGGAAATAAACCAGGCTGCCGGGGTCCTGTGGCACGGCTGAAGCCGCGCCCTTCCCAAAACCATTTATGAGACCGGCTCCAGGTCGTTCGCGATGAGCACGGGATTTGAATGTCAGGCACTTTTCCTGAGGGCCGCGCGAATTCGCTGGGCTACGATCGCATCTTCACCGGGCTGCAACATCCAGACTCCAACTACTAGCGTGTTTGCGTCTGCCGGGATTCCTTGGTTGGGCTTTTGTCCGGTGTTGGGGTTCAGTTCAATCGAAGGCGTCCCCGTGCGCAACGCGTCGACGATCTGGGCAGTGGTGACGCCGGTGACCGCGGGGTCAAGATCAAAACCCGGGGACAGACGGGCGTTTCCGAATTAATCTGCTTCCTGGAAAGCCGCACCCGGCGCTTCGAACCAGCGAGCCGTAACGGTTCCGAAGATAAAACCTCCAACGTGCGCCAGATAGGCCACGCCGCCGGTCTGCACCTGCGCCACTTGGCCGGCGCTCACCAACTGAATCAGGAACCACACACCGATCAAAAGTGCCGCCGGTATGAGTGTGACCTTCACAAAAATGAAAATGAACAGAAGCGACTTAATCCGGTCGCGAGGATACGTGACCAGGAAGGCGCCCATCACGGCAGCAATCGCTCCGCTGGCGCCCAGGTTAGGCACGGTGGAATGAGGACTGGCTGCGACCTGGGCGAGCATCGCGATCAGTCCTCCCAGCAAATAGAAAAGTAGATAGCGGCCTCGGCCCATGGCATCTTCGATTTCGGGACCGAAGGCCCACAGAAAAACCATGTTGCCGATGATGTGCGACCAGCTGCCATGCATAAACATCGCGGTCAGGATCGTGATCAGATGGTGACCGGACGTGATTTGCGCTGGAACCGCCGACCATTGGATGACGAACGCATCCCCGCGCGCCAGTTCCAGGAGAAAAACAACAACATTCACGACGATGATAATCCCGGTACACACAGGCGTGCGCACCGGCCGGCGGGACGCATCCGTCAACGGAATCAAGCCGCCCACGTTCTGCTCCCTTCCCTTATGTTGAGTTCCTTTCGCTGGGCACAATTCTCCCGAAAGAAAGCATGTGCGATGCCAGCCGTCCCTTGAAGCCGGTGCCTTAAGCGGCTAACTTAGTCGGCGGCGACAGCGACGCGGCGGCCTTGCGGACCGTCAACGACACCATCACGCGCGTAACGCCGCTGAAGATGAGGCTTACGCCCACCAGGGTGCCGATCGCCCAGGCGGAACTCGAGGGCCACTGCAGGTAGATCATTGCTCCCAGCAGCAGCGTCACAATCCCATCGAGAAGAAACCAGATGGATCGCAGGATCGAGGGAGCCCGGAAGTAAAGGACGATGTTAAAGATCCCCTCAATCAGAAACAGCGATGCCAGCAACAAGGTGAGCGTCACCACGCCCAACGCGGGACGCGCGATCAGATAACCACCGAAACAGATGTAGGCGAGCCCGACCAGGAGTCTCCAGATTACGCTGCCCGCTTCACGAGTATGGAACGCAACAACGAGGTGAACTACACCGGCCAGGACGATCAGCCAAGCGATGAGCACGTTGATGGCAACCGCGGCGACCAGCGGCATTGCCAGAGCTAACATGCCTAAGCAGATCAGCGAGACCCCCCAGAGGATGGACCAGGTGGAAGCCCGCCGCACGAGGTCAGAGGAATTCTGCGCCATAACGCCTCCTCAACGGACCGGGCGAGTCTACGCCAGAAGGTCGGACGATGCAATTTCTGGCTGGCGTTCATCACGCGGGTACTAACCTCGCGGGCACTGACGATGATCCACGCTGAAACCTTCGTTCTTACTGACCGGTAGCGGCACGGCTGAAGCCGCGCCCTTCCCAAAACCATTTATGAGACCGGCTCCAGGTCGTTCGCGATGAGCACGGGATTTGAATGTCAGGCACTTTTCCTGAGGGCCGCGCGAATTCGCTGACCCACGATCGCATCTTCACCGGGCTGCAACATCCAGACTCCAACTACTAGCGTGTTTGCGTCTGCCGGGATTCCTTGGTTGGGCTTTTGTCCGGTGTTGGGGTTCAGTTCAATCGAAGGCGTCCCCGTGCGCAACGCGTCGACGATCTGGGCCGTGGTGACGCCAGTGACCGCGGGGTCGAAGCGTATCAGCAGATGGGGAACATGGTTGGCGATCTTTGGAACCACCGTCTCCGTCCGGACCGAAGGGATGCCCTGCACGGCGCTGGCGATGAGATCGACTCGCTTCTGGTAGTCGCCTTGCATCGACTCTTCGGTGTGCGAGAGAACCCAGTCGACCGCCGCCACCATGCCCACAATCTGCTCCTTCGCCACCTTCATGCCGCGGCCGATTCCGTCTCCCGGATTATTGTTCGCGTGGGCGAGGTCTGTCAGGACCTTCCGGCCAAGCAGCAGGCCCGCGTTTTGCGGACCGCGCATTCCCTTGCCCCCGGAAAACGCCACCAGGTCGAAACCCATGCCGGTGTACTTCCACAGATTCGAGATCGGAGGCATGTCGGCGGCCGCATCCAGGTGGCAAGGAATGTTGTGCTCGTGCGCCACGCGCAGCCACTCTTCGCGGCCAATCTGTGCGCTGGCTGCGATCCCGTCTTCGTCTTCCGCGGCGTTGAAAAAATTCGTCATCACGGCGTTGCCTGCGCCGCACGCGCGCTTGTAGTCGTCGAGCGTGACCACCTCGGTCACCCGCGCTCCGCAGAGATACATGGCGCGGTCATACTCGTAGCGGTGCGCACGCTGCACGATGACCTGATTCTTCCTGCCGTCAATCGCCTGCGGCATGTCCAAAATGTCGATGTTGTTGGCGTGCTGCAGGCACGCAGCAGTCGCCAGGCTGATGGCTCCCGAAGCCCCGGAAGTGACGACCGCGCCCTCGCAGCGGAGGCGACGCGCGATGTACTCGCCTGCCCGCTGCTGCAGATCGTGCAAACGCACGGGATGAAGCGCCGACTTCTGCACCGCGGCCAGAACCTCCGGGGGCATGCAGGCAGCAGTCAGCGTGGTATAAGTGCCGGCAGCGTTGATAATGGTCGGGACTCCAAGCTTCGCGTAGTAATCCTCACCCTCTGACGATGCCGGCGGCGATGAAAGAGCTTTGGCCGAGGAAACCAGAGGCGCCGCGCCCAGGGCCGCAGCCAGCGAACTAGCCCAGCGAAAGAAGCCGCGACGGGAAAGAAAGCCTCCTTGCGGTTCGGTCGATCGTGACATGGAATTTTTATCGCGCATGCGGGGCAGTATATCTACAACGCAGGGTGCGTTCAAACTGCTTGGACATGCCGACTGCACTTATAAGGAAAAAGGGCGGGTGGCCCGGTCTCTTGATCTTGCGGGCATGACCGTTATAAGTGGGCGCCCTGTCCTTCGCGCAGTTTTGTTCAGTCCCCGGACATCCTTTACACACTGTCCCCGGACATCCTTTACACTCCGGCGCGTGCGAAGCACGCACCGGGGTGGCAAGAAAGATGGCCTGGAAGACGATGGATGTTCACGAGCAGCGGGTCCGGTTTGTGGTGGAGGCTAGGCAGAAGGTGCGGCCGTTTAGTGCACTGTGTGCCGCGTACGAGATTTCGCGGCCGACAGGATACCTGTGGCTGCGGCGTTACGACGAGTCCGGGGTGCGGGGTATTGCGGAACAGAGTCGCAAGCCGCACTTCAGCCCCCGCCGCACCGACGCCCAGCTGGAGGAGCGCGTGGTCGAGGTACGCTTGCGCTATCCCGACTGGGGGGCGCGGAAGTTGCGCGTCCTGTTGGCGCGGGAGGTGTGGATTTGCCGCGCAACACCATCCATCGCATTCTGCTGCGTCACGGCCTGGTGCGCGAGGAGGAACGGCGCAGCCCGGCGACGCAGCGTTTTGAGCGGGCTCAGCCCAACGAACTGTGGCAGATGGACTTCAAAGGTCCCAAGGGATGGCCGCACCCGGTGGGACCGCTGTCGGTGCTGGACGATCATAGCCGCTATCTGATCACTCTGGCGGACAACGGCAGCACGCACGGCACCCCGGTGCGCGAGCAGTTGGAAGAAGCCTTTCAGCGCTGCGGGGTTCCGCAAGGGATGTTGATGGATCACGGCACGCCGTGGTGGAGTCAGAAGTCGCCGTCCGGACAAACTCATCTGTCGCTGTGGCTGATGCGGCAAGGAATCCGGCTGCATTGGAGCGGCCTTCGACATCCGCAAACCCAGGGCAAGGTAGAACGTTTCCACGGATCGCTGCAGCGCGCTCTGCAACGGCGTGGTTGGCCGCGAGAGCAGACGCAAGCTTGGCTGGACGCTTATCGCTGAGAACACAACCATGTGCGTCCACACGAAGCGCTGGGGATGCAGACGCCGGCCACGTTTTGGCGGCCCAGTCCGCGGCGCTACGATCCACATCCGCCGCGCTGGGAATATCCGTCCGGCGCCTGGGTTTTGAAACTCGACTGCCATGGACAGGCGGAGATACAGGGGCGCAAATGGAAAGTCAGTAAGGCCCTCTCCGGGGAGCGAGTACAAGTGGTGCAGGTCGAACACCGGATGTTGGTGTTCTACTGCACGACCTTGATCCGGGAACTCGACTCGGGGAACCAGCGCTCGACGATCGTCGAGCGCTGGTTCCCTGAGTCGCCCGAACACCGAAAACTGTAAAGGATGTCTCGGGACGTAATGTAAAGGATGTATTGGGACTAGACAAAAAACGCAAGGACGGGGCACCCTCAACGCGGGTGGCGAACAGGACGGTCGTCGAAAGCTGGGCCATCCGCCGGAGTTGGTGAACAGTCGGATACCAGAAACTACCCTTTCCCCGCTTCACAGGTCTCATCCGCCGTCAAATTCCTGATTAGGCTCGGATCAACATAGATGAAATGAATCACTCCTTTGTCGTCGGTGAGTTCGAGCTCGGCTCTCCCCGCTTCGTCGTATTCCTTTAGCAGAATTGGTTTCCCAATCCCTGCGGTGATGGCCTGCTGGTCTTCGCGGGGCAAATCGTCCAGAAATCCCGCAGGCAGTGCCGTGACTACGACTGAATCCCCTGGTTTCGGTTGCATGTTGTCTAGTTTCACTTCCTGATAGACGAGACCCTGTAAGTCCGTCCAGTTTAGCCTGACGAACACCGATACTTGACAGCTCATTAACCCGGTGGGTTTCGAAACTAACTCCGGCTTATGCCAGCAGCGAGAGCTGGGGGCCTGACTCTTCTGTGGGATCGTCGGAGGGGGCGGCGAATTTTCTGAGTTCGGGATACTTCTGAATCAGCGTCGGCGGGGCGCCTACGCGCTTGCCCGTGACCATCGCCTTCAACTCCAGCGCGTTGACTCCCGCCTTGCTTTCAAAATGATTGTTAGTGATGACGTAAGTCGTCTGCGCTTTTTCTGCGACATTCTTGATTCGTTCTTTCCAATCTTCCAGCTCGCGCTCTTTGTAGAGGTAGTTATACCGGTCGTTGCGATTGTCGGAGTCGAACCACTGATCGTAATTGCGTCCGTGCAGGCGAACATAGGCCAATGAAGCGGTCACGTGTTCGGTCGGGCCCAGCGATTTTCCCAGCACCGGCTGGTCGATATTGCAGAAGGCGACGTTTTTCCGGGCGAACGCGGCCAGCGTCTCGGAATTGTTCCAACTCGAGTCGCGCACTTCGACCACCCGCGGATATTCGATGAACTGGCGCAGCAGGCGATCGAGATATTCGCGGTTCAGCGACGTGTTTTTGAACGACACGGGAAACTGGATGAGCAGCGCGCCCAGGCGTCCCTCGTTGGCCACGGCATCGAGGCCTTCACGGGTCTTGATCTCGTCTTCGTCGGTGGGACGGATGCTGGCGGCCGACGTCGGTTCGGTGACCGCGAGCGGAGAGTGGGTGAACGCGCGATAGAGCTTGGCCGTGAACAGGAATTGCGGATTTACCCCCGACACCTTCTTGCACCAGAGCTTGGCCAGTTCCGGCTTCAACGGTCCGTAGAAAGAAGTGTTGATTTCGGTAGTGTCGAAGAAGCGGGCCAGATATTCGAGCGGATGCGTCTTGCTGTGCTGCATGCCGGAGGGATAGAAGACTCCCTCCCAATCTTTGTAAGACCATCCGGCGGTGCCGAAGCGGATCTTTTTCGTCGCGGAAGACGATGCGGGTTGGGCGGAGAAATCCATGGACGTGCAGCGTAGACGGTGGGCAGGCCAAGGCTATCACAGCCGCGGGCCGCAGAGAGAACTCCGGCAATTCCCGGGTAGTGGTGCAGTTTGAAGAGATTTGTATCAGGGCACGCCTTCAGGCGTGCCAAAGCGCGAGCAAATGACCGGCTTTAGCCGCTGCCAGCGCGACCTATCCCCCAGCGGCTAAAGCCCCTCGCATTTTCCCCGATGTTGCGGCATCGCTGAAGCGATGCCCTGATACAAATCTTCTCAAACTGCACCACTACCCAATTTCCGGCTATCGCGCTGGAGCCGCGGGCGGAGCGGGCTGCACGGATTGAGCCGCGCGCGCCGAGAGGGCCTGATTCAGCTGGTTGGCCAGCAGAGTGGCTTGCTCGTTGGAGATTCGCACCTGGCCGGTCAGAACCATGCGCAGGATGCCGGCGCCTCCATCCTGAAACTTGGCGTTGTCGAGGGTGGCGGCATTCTGCAGCGACTGGGGCAGCGTAGTTTTGAAATCGCCGCCAGTCTGCACGGCGAGGAGCATCGATTTTGATACTTTGTCGCGGAGATCGTCGCCCAGATCGCCGGAGCGCAGGTCGTCGGCCATCATGCCGGTGGCATTGATGCGGCTGAACTCGGCAGCCATCTGCAACGCGGAATTCTGCACGGACGGCGTCACCTTCACTTCTACCGAGCCATCACTTTCCGCGAGCTCTGTCGGTGAACTCTGGCCCGCGCACAGCCAGCGCTCGAAGTGCAATTGCAACACCAGCAGGCTGGCGGGAGGAGCGGGAAGTATGTTGGCCGAGCGGAGCGCCAGACGCTCACCGCAAGCATTGCCCTCGCGCAATAGCGCGTTCATGATCGTGGTGATGTTCTGCTGCAGGTCGGTGAGATCGAGGGTGCTGTCGAGGCGGAAGGTTCGAAGATCACCCTGCGCTACCGTCTGGGCGAGGACACCGGAGGCGGCTACGGAAATCGTGCGCCCGCCAAGGTTGACGGGGTTCTTCACTGTCGGGAGATTGAACGATACATCCTGAGCGCTGGCCAAGGTGATGCCCATTTCGCGTCCGAGGGCGAGCTGCGCGTTCGAAAAACTGGCGAGGGCGGTATCGAGGTTGGCGGCATTCGGCGCGGTTCCCGCGGCAGCGGTTTCAGATTCCACGGTCTGGTCGAAGCGCTTGGCTTCCTGCGCCAGATCGGAATCGGCTTTCTCCAGCCTGCGGAGGGTTTCTCTCAGGCCCGATTTCTGTTCTTCGGAAAGTCCGTCCTGAAATTTTCTGGTGGCGGCGCGCGCTGATTCGAGTGACTGATCGAGAGCCGCGATTCCATCCCGCGGCGACTTGGCGGAAGCGAATGCAGCGAGCTGGTCGTGGGCGGCGCTAACGTTCTTGACCAGCTGCTGAAAGACGGCAATCTGCTGGCTGGTGGCCTGCACGGCCAACGCCTGATGAAAATCTTTCAGCGAGTCTCTCTCGTCGACGCCATTGGGCGCGGTGTAGACGCCGCCGCCAATCGAGATTCCATGTCCGCCGCTTTGCGCGGCCGCCAGCCCAGCCGATGTCAACAAAATGAGCCCGAAAATCACTCTGCCTGAAATAGCGAGAACCGACTGCGCGCGAACCATGACCCCAGTCTCCGGATCTATCCGTTACGATTTGGAAATGCCGGCCAGGCAGATCAGAACGATTTGCGCGCCGGCAGAAGGACGGATATAGGATATCCGATTTCGGCTCGGATTCTAAAGAGTAATTGGAGTCGGGTAGAGGTGTAATTTTGAAAGATTTGTATCAGGCATGCCTTCAGGCATGCCAAACCGCGAGCGAATGACCGGCTTTAGCCGCTGCCAGCGCGGCCTAAGCCCACAGCGGCTAGAGCCCCTGGTGTTTCTCGATGTTGCGGCATCGCTGAAGCGATGCCCTGATACAGATCTTTTCAAACTGCACCACTACATGCCCTGATTTAAGTCTTTTCAAAATGCACCACTACCTCGAAAGAGTAATTGGAGTCGGGTAGAGGTGTAATTTTGAAAGATTTGTATCAGGCATGCCTTCAGGCATGCCAAACCGCGAGCAAATGACCGGCTTTTAGCCGCTGCCAGCGCGGCCTAAGCCCGCAGCGGCTAAAGCCCCTGGTGTTTCTCGATGTTGCGGCATCGCTGAAGCGATGCCCTGATACAGATCTTTTCAAACTGCACCACTACATGCCCTGATTTAAGTCTTTTCAAAATGCACCACTACCTCGAGTTGGGCGCGGCTTTGCGCTATTGGAGCGAGAGCACAATCCAGTACGCGCCGGTGGGATAGGTTTCGGTGCGGCGATAGCAAGATCCGACGGAAAAGCTGTGCAGGTTGCGGCTGGTGATGGCGTGATTCGCCTGGCGGGGCAGCGTTTCCGGATGCAGGCTGGTGTAGGTGAGCACGGTCGCGTGCTCGGCCAGCTTACGAATGGGGAGGGTTCCGAGTTTGTCGGCTTGCGCCATGGAGCAAGCGGCGCTGTCGGCGTCCTGCAGATCGCGGCGCTGCAATTGAGCCTGGCTGAGCTGCTGGCGCTTCTGCAGCACAGCGCCGGCGACGTGGTCTTTTACTTCTGCCGAAGAATAGTTGGGGAGGGCGTGGCCGAAGTCCTGAACAATGTAGAGCTGGTCTCCGCTGCGAACCACGCCCAGCCCGACCACGTTGTAGGCCGGGTTGAGCAGGTTCGCGCGATGGGGAGGAGAAAGCATGAGATGTTCGTGCCCGTGTTCGGCGTCATAGTCGAGCGCCACGTTTTCTCCCTCCTGATCGAGCAGGAGGCGCGCCGAGGAGCCAAGGCGCTGCGGCAACGAGGGCTCGCCTTGAAATTGATGAGAGAGTTGGCGCGCGCGCAGCATGGTCTGGGCGTGCTCGTAGGCGGCGCGGGAAAGTCCGGCATCGAGGGTGAGCGGAGGAACTCCTGCCTGATGGCGTGACTGGTTGGCCAAGGACAGAAGTTGCTGCTCGGTTTGAAACTCGTCGTCAATAAAAGGAATGTCGGGAGCGGTCGCGGCAACGGGATGAAATTTGCCTTCTTGCGTCTGGCCGGAGGCTGCCGGGCCGGGGGCCGGGGATGCCATCAGCTGCGTTACCGGCTCAAGGCTCGCGGCGCTCATGCCGAGCAGAAACGCCAGAAGCAATCTTGAAGTTCGTGGCATCAATTTTGCCTACTCAGCCGATCCCTGGGAGGATCGCTTGCATTCGCGCCTTGCGGGCTTGAGACCGCTCAGGCTGAAAGCTTGGTTGCTGGTGTTAGGCTAGGGGTTGGGAGTGGTCGAGAGAAGTTACCTGCGTCTATGGAACTAGGGATCAGTGGGGGCATTGGCCTGTTGTTTGGCTGTGTGCTTGCGTGGCTGGCGCTGCGCTCGCGCAGCGCCGCGCTGCAGGCTCGTTTGTCATTGACGGACAAGCAATTATCGGCCGCAAAGGCCGATCTGGCGCGGCTTTTGGAGGATCAGCAGAAGCTGGTGGAGAGCCGCGCGCGGCTGGAATCGGCGCTAGAATCGGAACGAAAGACCAGCAACGAAAAGATCGAATTACTCACCAAAAGCAGTGCGCGGGCGGCGGAGGATCTGCAAAACGCGTTCAAAGCGCTCGCCGCGGACGCGCTGAAAAACAACAGCACTTCGTTCCTGCAGATCGCGCAGGAGACTCTGAAGCGCTTTCAGGGCGAAGCCCAAGGAGATTTGGCGGCGCGGCAGAAGGCGGTTGCCGACCTGGTGGCTCCGGTGCGCGAGTCGCTGAGCAAAGTGGACGCGCAGATTCAGCAGATGGAAATTGCGCGCGGCGAAGCCTACGGCGATCTCAAGGCGCAGGTGCAATCGCTGATCACCACGCAAAAAGAGCTGCAGTCGGAGACCGGCAATCTGGTGCGGGCTTTGCGCACTCCGAATGTTCGCGGACGCTGGGGAGAGATCCAGTTGCGGCGCGTGGTGGAGATTGCGGGCATGCTTCCCTACTGCGATTTTGCCGAGCAGGAAACGGTGAACAGCGATGCGGGACGGCTGCGTCCGGACCTGGTGGTGAAGCTTCCCGGCGGCAAGCAGGTCGTGGTGGACGCGAAGACGCCGCTGCAAGCCTTTCTCGATGCCTTCGAAACCACGGATGAGGAGACGCGGAGAACGTGCCTGGCGAATCATGCGCGGCAGGTGCGCGACCACATCAACACGCTGAGCGGAAAGAAATACTGGGAGCAGTTCGATTCGACGCCGGAATTTGTCGTGATGTTCCTGCCGGGCGAGACATTTTTCAGCGCGGCTCTCGAGCAGGACACAGGGCTGATCGAGCACGGAGTGTTGAACCGGGTGATTCCGGCCTCGCCAACGACTTTGATTGCGCTGTTGAAGGCCATCAACTACGGCTGGAGCCAGGAAAAGCTGGCGCGGAACGCGCAACAGATCAGCGCGCTCGGCAAGGAACTGCACGAACGCCTGCGCAAACTGGCCGTCCACATTACCGGAGTGGGGACGAATCTTGACCGCGCGGTGGAAGCCTATAACCAGGCCATCGGATCGTTAGAAAACCGGGTGCTGGTTTCGGCGCGCAAGTTCGCGGAATTGGGCGCGTCGGTGGCGGAGGATATCCCCGAACTGGAGCCGATCGAGACCAGCGCACGGGCACTCACGTTTGAGTGGGATGAAGAGCCCGCCGACGTCCCCGGGGGCGACCGGAAGGCAGGATAGGCCGACTCGACAAAATCGACCGGCCGGCCGCTCGCCCCAAGCAAATTCCATCTTCCACTTCCTGATGAGGAAATCTCGCGTTGCTCCGCTTGCACGGATGCAATCCATCAATTGAAGAAGTGAACCTAAGCCCAACAAATGCAAGGGAAATAAAATACGGAATCCCACAGAAACATCCAAAAAGACATACTTGCTGTTCGAAAATGCATCTATAATTTTGGAAGTAGCTAATTCCACGCGGCTTAATCGTCCTTCCGGCGGAGTCTAGGGTGGCAGCGAAGTTGCTCATTAACAAATCGTGGGAACTGGCTTCCCCACCTCCGCCCTCTAAGGGTTCGGGGCTAGCGCCGAAGCCGATGAATCGGGAAAGTCAAGCGCGTTCTGTCGCGGTGCTGCTGTTTTTGCTGACCGTGGCCGCGGTGGTGTTCGCCGGCTTCAACTTCGTGGCCGAGCGGAAGGTCACCGCGCCCGACGACGGCGTGCAGTGGACGGAAAAAGGCGGCCACCTGGTCGCCGACGAAATTCTGGCGAACGGTCCGGGAGCGAAGGCCGGCATTAAGCCCGGCGACGAACTGGTCACAGTGAACGGCCAGGACGTAAAAAATACCGCCGCGCTGGAACGCCAGCTATACCGCACCGGCATCTGGTCGAAAGCCGATTATTCCCTGATTCGTGATGGAGTGACGCTGGATTCGAACGTCATTCTGGCGCCGGCCGACCGCTCGCTGAACAATTCGCTGCGGCTGATTGCGCTGATCTACCTGGGCATCGGAATCTATGTTCTGCTGCGCCGCTGGACGGCGCCGGGATCGACGCACTTTTACATCTTCTGCCTGGTCTCGTTCGTCGCGTATTCGTTCAAGTACACCGGCAAGCTGAACGATTTCGACTGGACAATTTACTGGGGCAACATCGTCGCCTGGGTGCTGCAGCCGGCGCTGTTCCTGCACTTTGTACTGACGTTTCCCGAGCGGCGGGAGTTTGTGCGGAAGCACCGGTGGATTCTGGGTCTGGCCTACGTGCCGGGTGCGCTACTGCTTAGCGCACGGCTGGCTGCCATGCGGCTGCTGGAGGCGAGCGGGCGGCTGAGCCGCAGCGTGGATCGTCTCGACGTTTCCTATGGCGCGCTATTTTTCTTAATCGCGGCGGCGGTGTTGTGGGATAGCTACCGGCGCGCCAATACGACTATTTTGCGCCAGCAGTTGAAATGGGTGACGCGCGGCACCGTGCTCGCGATCGCGCCCTACACGCTGGTGTACGTCCTTTCCTATGTGTTTCCGCATGCTATGGCGTGGGTGCCGGAGATTGCGACGAATGTTTCGGTGCTATCGCTGGGGCTGCTGCCGCTCACCTTCGGATACGCCATCTTCCGTTACCGGCTGATGGACGTGGACTTGATCTTCAAGCGCGGCGTGGTTTATACGCTGGCAGCGGCCACCGTTGTCGGCTTGTATTTTGGCCTGGTGGCCGGCATTGCCGAACTGGTTCACATGCAGAAGCCGGGCAGCGGGCCGGTGGGGCTGATCCTGGCGGTGGTGGTGACGGCTCTGCTGTTTGATCCGGTACGCAAGTGGATTCAGGACCGGGTGGACCACTGGTTCTATCGAACGGTTTATGACTATCGCAAAACGTTGATCGAATTTGGCCGCGAGCTCAGTTCAGAAACCGACCTGAATGCCCTGCTTTCCTCGGTGCTGGACCGGCTGTCGCGCACGCTGGCGGTGGACCGGATTGCGATCTTCCTGCGCGCCGACGACGAAGAACGTTTCATGGTGGCCAAGTCCGTGGGCATGAGCCCGGTGGGACGGCTGGATTTAACTTTCCTGAGCGCGCCGCGGCCACAGCCCGCCGGTCACATGTTCTTCGAGAACACGCACCAGGTGCCACGCGAGACTGCGGGATCGCAAGATGCCATTGCCAAGCTGGAGCTGAATTACTACATTCCCTGCCGCGCCCAGCAACGAACGGTCGCGGTGCTGGGGCTGGGCAAGACCAATAAAGGCGATTACCTTTCCAGCGAAGACGTCGAACTGCTGGAGACACTGGGCGGATATCTTGGCATCGCCATCCAGAACGGACGTCTCTACGCTTCGCTGCAGCAGAAGGTTGCCGAGTACGAACGGCTGAAGGACTTCAACGAAAACATTGTCGAGTCGATCAACGTGGGCGTGATGGCGCTCGACATGCAAGACCACATCGAAAGCTGGAACGCGCAGATGGAAGTGATGTACGCGCTTCCGCGCTGGCAGGCGCTGACCCAAACCGTGCAGAACATCTTTCCGCCGGAATTTGTGGAAGAGCTTCACCGGGTGCGGCAGAACGCCGGCATTAATAACCTTTACAAGTTCCGCCTGCAGACTCCCGCGAAAGAGACGCGCACGGTGAATGTGGCGATCGCGCCGCTGGTCACGCGCAAGTTCCAGGTGATCGGGCGGCTGGTCATTATGGATGACATCACCGAGCGCGTGGAACTCGAAGGCCAGTTGTCGCAGGCCGACAAGCTGTCGTCGATCGGGCTGCTGGCGGCCGGAGTGGCGCACGAGGTCAACACGCCGCTGGCGGTTATTTCCTCGTACACCCAGATGCTGGCCAAGCAACTGCAAGGGGATCCGCAAAAGTCGGGCTTGCTGGAGAAGATCACGCGGCAGACGTTCCGGGCTTCGGAGATCGTCAACAACCTGCTGAATTTCTCGCGCACCAGCGGCACCGAGTTCGCCGATGTGGACATCAACAAGGTCATCACCGACACGCTGGCGCTGCTGGAGCACCAGTTCAAGACGGCAAAGATCCAGGTGCAGTCCGAACTGACGACCGGGATTTCCGCGATTCAGGGAAATCCGGGCCGGCTGCAACAGGTCTTCCTGAATCTTTTTCTCAACGCGAAAGATGCCATGCCCGGCGGCGGGAAGCTGCGGGTTGCGACCAGCAACGGAGATATGGTCAGTGTGCGAGTCTCCGACACCGGCTCGGGCATTGCGGCGGAACACATTCAGCGCATTTACGATCCGTTTTTCACCACGAAAACGGCACCGAAGGAGGGCCAGAACCGCGGCACCGGTCTGGGACTCTCCGTCACCTACGGCATTATTCAAGAGCATGCCGGAAAAATTCGAGTGGAAAGCAATCCGGGAGCGGGCACAACATTCTCACTGGATTTTCCACTGAGCAGGAAGGCAGTCCATGTCTGAAGCAGCAGTCATCGCGCGCGGCGTGAGCAACGGCAGCAGTCCGTCGGCGGCAGGATCGGTTCTTATCATCGACGATGAGGCCGAGATTCGCGAATCCCTTCAGACTCTGCTCGAACTGGAAGGATTCGAAGTCGATAGCGCGGCGTCCGGCGAGGACGGGCTCGCAAAGATGGCCGATCACCCGTTCGACCTGGTGCTGCTCGACCTGACGCTTCCCGGACGCAACGGGATGGAGATTCTGGCGGAGATTCGCTCGCACGATTCACGCCTGCCCGTCATCATGATCACCGCGTATGGCACGGTGGAGAATGCGGTGCGCGCCATGCAGTCGGGGGCGGCGAACTTCGTCCAGAAGCCGTGGGACAACGAAAAACTGCTGGCCGACGTGCGGGCCGCGGTGGGCTGGCGCCGGGCCGAAGAGGAAAACGTTCAGCTCAAGCGCGCGCTCAAGCAGCGCTACAACTTCGAAAACATCGTGGGCAAGAGCGAGCCCATGCTGAAGATCTTTGACCTGGTCGCGCAGGTGGCGAACAGCCGGTCAACGGTGCTTTTGCAGGGCGAGAGCGGAACGGGCAAGGAAGTGATTGCGAAAGCGATCCACTTGAACTCTCCGCGCCGCGACAAGCCGTTCGTTCCGGTGAATACCGGCTCCATGCCGAATGATCTGCTGGAATCCACACTCTTCGGCCACGTGAAGGGAGCGTTCACCAGCGCCATCGCTTCGAAGAAAGGGCTGTTCGAAGTCGCCGACAAGGGCACGCTCTTTCTGGACGAGATCGCCACCATGGGCCTGGAAACGCAGGCCAAGATTCTGCGCGTGCTGCAGGACCGGCGCTTCATGCACCTGGGCGGCATTCAGGAAATTCAGGTGGACGTGCGCATCATCGCCGCCACGAACATCGACCTGCGGCAGATGGTGCGCGAAGGACGTTTCCGCGAGGATCTGTTCTATCGCCTGAATGTCATCACCGTGGAATTGCCGCCGCTGCGCCAGCGCAAGGAAGATATTCCGCTGCTGGTCGAGTTCTTCCTGAGGAAATACGCCGAAGAAAATGGGCGCCCTGCGCCTCGCGTCACGCCGGAAGCACTACGGCCGCTGATGGCTTATTCGTGGCCGGGGAACGTGCGCGAACTGGAGAACGTGATTGAGCGTGCCGTCGTGCTATCTTCCGGGCCGGAGATCAGCATGGACCTGCTTCCTGAATCGCTGATGGGGCGCGGCTCCTCGCTTGTACTGCACGATCCGCCGTCCGACGCGTCGCTGTTTGAGATTGTGGAAGATGTGGAGCGCCGAGTGATCATCGACATGCTGGAGCGCTGCAACTGGAATCAGACGGAAGCCGCGGAGCGATTTCATGTGCCGCTGTCGACGCTGAATCAGAAGATCCGTCGGCTGAATATTGAGATCAAGAAGAAGGGGCGGGGTTAGGGCGGTTCTCAGTTGTCAGTTCTCACTCCACGGCCTTCTCCGTTCCTGAGGTGCTCCATCCCAAACGAGCACAGCCAGATTCTAGTGAGCCGGTCGATGCGTGCTATCGCGATTTTGCAACAGTTGTGGCAGCCCGCCAGTCACCGAATCGCAGCGCCGTGACTCTAGTCACTGACAGATCGCCTTCGTCCGAGTAACATTTCGCCGACTTTAAGTCTCGCCTCCCCCGAAGAGCACGCCCTTCCATCGGACGCCCACACCCCTAGCGGCGAGACAAACCACAACTGCTCTGCCAGAGCGCCTCGACAGTGCTGCCAAAGGAGAACCATTATGAGTGAAGCCAACAAAACGTTAATCCGCCGTGCCATGGAAACCATGAGCAAGCACGATGTTTCCGCCTTTTTCGAGTTCTGTCCCGAGTGCACCTATCATTCGGCCGCCACCGGGGAACTCAAGGGCGAGGCTTTCCGAAAATTCTTCACCACCGCGATGACTGCCTTCCCCGATTTTCGAGTGACAGTGCAAGATCAAATCTCCGAAGGCGACAAGGTCGTGACCCGCTATGTGGTAACCGGGACCCACAGAGGCGAGTTTATGGGGTTTGCCCCCACCGGCAAGCAGATCACCCTGACCGGACTTTGCCTGGACCGCATCGTCAAAGAAAAGATTGTTGAGGAGTGGGATGAGTGGGACGCTCTCAGCATGATGCGGCAACTGGGCATGGCACCCCCCACCAAGGTGGAGGCCAAGGTCGCCGCATAAGGCTTGCGGGTGGCGTGCCCCCCGCGTCCATAACCTGACAACATTCGTTGAGTCCCTTAGCAGAAGTAGCGGCATACAAAACAAAAAACTGACCGCACACAAGGACTCCGCTTGAGGTCTTGGGTGTGCCTTTTTCTCGTAACGATGCGATTAAGTGACGTTACCAGGCGTTTACGCTCACTGACCTCGATGACTCGCACAAGCGAGCAATGAAAACGCCCAGGCTCATCTTGTGAGTCTGGGCGCCTTATCTCGTCTCTCGTTTAAACCGGATCGGGCGGGTGGCCCGCCCTTCTGCGTTATTTTCCTTTCCCGCTACGAAACAGTGGGTGCCAGCGAGATCAAATGCTTGGACCACCCGCCGTAGGAGTGTCAGTGTGAATACAGGATGGATGGTATTGATTTTCCGAGGGCACTTAGTCTAGCGTCGAAAAACGCCCAAAAGAAATTTAGTGTGGGCAAATGGCTGCGATCAATCGAGCGCGGCTTCGCACAGGCTGAGAACAACCACTTCAATCCACTGATTCGGGGCAAGCCAGAGCTATAGACCATGCCACAAACCGGCAGGCGGTTTTGCCCGGGCGAGTGCAAGGGATCGATGGCCTCGAAATGCCTCGGTCAGGAATGAAGGAGACAATTATGAAAATCGTAGTGATCGGCGGTACTGGACTCATCGGATCAAAGCTTGTCAACAAGCTTCGTGAGCACGGACACGAGGCGATAGCGGCATCACCGAATTCGGGGGTCAACACTGTTACGGGCGAGGGACTGGCCGAAGTGCTGAAAGGCGCCTCGGTAGTCGTCGACGTATCAAACTCTCCCTCCTGGGAGGACGCAGCAGTGCTGAAGTTCTTCGAAACATCCACTCGTAACCTTCTCAGCTATGAAGCGGCGGCCGGGGTGGGACATCACGTTGCGTTATCGGTTGTGGGAACCGACCGGCTGTCCGAAAGCGGTTACTTCCGCGCGAAGATCGCTCAGGAGAAACTGATCAGAGAATCTTCAATCCCCTACTCCATCGTGCACGCGACGCAGTTCTTCGAGTTCCTCAAGGGACTTGCTGACATTTCCATGGTCGGCGACAAGGTGCATTTGCCTCCTGTGCTTTTCCAGCCGATGGCCGCCGACGATGTCGCGAGTGCCGTGGGCAGGGTTGCGGCAGGCCAGCCGGTAAACGGCATCGTCGAAATTGGAGGGCCGGAACAGTTTCGCGTGGATGAACTAGTCCGGCGGCGTTTGGCCTCGCTCAAAGATTCCCGCGAAGTCATCGCTGATCCAAACGCGCGTTACGCTGGAGCGAAACTCAGCGAGAGAACGCTGGTTCCGGGCAATAACGCACGACTCGGCGAGACCCGTTTCGAAATCTGGCTGACTCAGCCCGCAGCACAAATTCCGAGTGCGCATCCTCAGCCCACAGGCGTCGCAGTGGCGACCAAGGAGAAAGAGAGTCATAAGAAAGCTAGCTGATATCGCCGCCGCGTACGCCACTGGTGAGCGGGGTGTCGGAAAGTAGACAGGCCCAGAATCACGGTGCTGCACGGCCAATGATTTCGCCAACATACCGGCCCGGTGGTGTCTCGGATGCTGCAGATTTGAAATCTGGGGCGGCAGAGATTAGCATCTCTTTCGCTCCAGGAGATCTCACATCACCATGAGGAACATTAAGCTTGTACTCGTCTGTGTCGCCCTCGCGTTCGGCGTCATAGCGGCGCAGGAACATGCAAAACGTGAGCCGATTACTTTTGCCTTGGACTGTGCTGGGGGCGACTGCCCACTGCTCAAGGGAGATCCACAGACGAGCGGGATGCGGGGTGGCTCGGTGAAGCTCAAGCCGGGAGAGAGCGTAGGCTGGCACTCAACTTCAGGGAGTGAGGAAGCTTTGGTGATACTTCACGGGAGCGGCGTTGCGCATATTGAGGGACATCCCGACGTGCCGCTGATGGAGAAAATGCTGGCGTACATTCCACCCGCGACCAGGCACAACGTCACGAACACAGGGACTCAAGTTTTTGAATACGTGTGGATCGTAGCGCCCACTGGCCCGCCGCATAGTTGACGAAGCCACGGTTTAGCGCTCAAGAACGCCGGTCATATTTCACGTCCATCCGCGCCAAGAATCAGGCGTAAGCGCGATCGTTCCAGTTTGTTCGTCCCGCAGGCTGCTCGGATCGTTCCGTAGCGCCGAGCAGGTGTTTCCGCAGGAACGAGTCTTACTAAAACGTCTGTGCGGCGCGAGGCCCGGAAGAGGTACGGTCGATTCAATACCGGCGGGTCAGGTAACGTTCCGAGTCCCCGATCCGACTGCTGCCGTAGATCTGCTTGCACTATCCACATTGCTTTCAGAAAAGCCTAGCTTCTTTTCGTCGTGAACGTGGTAGTGGGAACCGCAATGAAGTCAGATGCATCCCAGTTCTCCGTAGGCATTCGCGCGATGGCCCTTTCGAGACCCTTCGACCAATCGCCATGGTCGGTCCAGAATGCTGCCATCTTGAGCGGGAACAGGTCGCGCAGAGCTTTTGGGTCACTGATCCCATGGTTCCCTTTGAACACGATGTGCCCCAAGCGGTATCACGGACCTGCGTGAATCTCGAATGTGACGGCAAATTGATGAGTGCTGTTTTTGTCCGGCAGTTGCCGGGTTGAAGCCGTCACTACCGACTTGAAGTAGCCCCTATCCAGAAGACACTTCGTTTCTACGGTCCCAACAAAATAATCACTCCAGTCCGTACCCACATAAAGTATGGACTTCAGATCGCTTGCGCATTCTTCAAATCCACGCCCTCGGACCCGTGTCCCCTGTGAAGCGAACATCCTGAAGATGAATGCCGGTTGCGATCTGAGCGGCCATGCCCGTCGCAGCTAATGCCAACATGGCGCGAAGCATCACCTGTATTCTCACGTTTAGGATTCTAGCCCGATTTCAACCGCCAGCCATCTGCATAATCAGATATCGAGCATTGGTCGGGCCAACGGTCTGGGTCCGCTCCATCTGAAGGCTGATGGGTGGCGGCCATCTCTGTTATATTGCGATGAAGCCCTGCGCCTCACTGCTCACTGCGCGCGGGACTTCTGAACCGCATGGAACTGCTCTCGCCCACGGAATTCGCCAAAGAGAAGGCCCAGACGGTTCAGGAATACACGCTGCTGGCCGCGCAGTCCGTCGCCAACATTTTCCGCAAGCCGCTTTATTTTGCGGACATGGTGCAGCAGGCGGACTTGATCGGCGTGGGTTCCCTGCCCATTGTCGTGCTGACCGGCTTCTTCACGGGCGGCGTCCTCGCCCTCCAGACCGCAAACACACTGCAGCGCTTTGGCTCCATCACCCTGATCGGCCAACTGGTCTCGACCTCCATGGTGCGCGAACTGGGACCGGTGCTCACCGGGCTGATGGTGGCCGGACGGAATTCTTCGGGCATGGCCAGCGAGCTGGGATCGATGGTCGTCACCGAACAGATCGATGCCATGCGCGCGCTGGGCACCGATCCGATGAAAAAGCTGGTGACGCCGCGGGTGACGGCAACGGTGTTCATGCTTTTTTTCCTCAGCATCATTTCGGATCTGGTCGGACTCGCCGGGGGCCTGATGGTCGCCAAGCTGTTTCTCAGCCTCGATGCGCGGCAGTACTGGAGCAACGCGTGGCAGGTGCTGGTGTTTCAGGACGTCTTCATGGGATTGCTCAAACCGGTGTTATTCGGTTTTATCATTGCCACCATCGGCTGCTTCTACGGAATCACGGCACGCGGCGGCACGCAAGGAGTGGGCCGGGCAACGACGCAAGCGGTGGTCGCGGCGTCGGTGCTGATTCTCGTCACGGATTTTTTCGTGACCAAGCTGCTGATTTCGGTTCTGTCTTACAGGTAACGCATGTCTGCGCCGATCCTGCCTATTGACTGCCCCACGGATGCCGTACTGCCGGCGAGCGGAGCAGCCATTGTCTTCGAGGATGTCCATCTAGCGTTCGGCGACAATCAACTTTTGCGCGGCGTTTCATTCCGCCTGCCCTTGGGCGAAACGAAAGCTATCTTCGGCGTGGCTGGATCGGGCAAGAGCACAATCCTGAAACTGTCGCTGGGCCTGTTTCCTCCGGACTCAGGGCGCATTACGGTGCTGGGCAACGAAGTCACCGAATTGCGCGAACAGGATCTGTTTCCCCTGCGCTCGCGGTTGGGGATGGTTTTTCAGGAGAGCGCTTTATTTGACTCGCTGACGGTGCGCGAAAATGTCGCCTACCGCCTGACGGAAGAGCACGGCATTTATGACGATGAAATCGACCGACGCGTGCGCGAGACGCTACGTTTCGTAGAGCTAGAGCACACGCTCGATTTGTTTCCCTCGGAGCTTTCGGGAGGCATGCGGCGCCGGGTTGCGATCGCGCGCGCGATTATCACGCAGCCGGAGTTGCTGCTCTATGATTCGCCGACCGGAGGTCTCGACCCGGTGACATCGAATACCATCGTGGAATTGATCATGAAGCAGCGGGACGTTTACCGCACCAGTTCGCTGCTGGTGACGCACCGCTTGCAGGACGCATTTACGATGGCCACGCACGAGTTCGATCAAAAAGACGAACCAGTTGCGCGTCTTGCCCCGTGGGCAGTATTGCGATGCGCCGATGAGCTTCCTGATTTTGCGCGACGGGAAAGTGACGTTCGATGGAGATGTTCGCGCACTGGCACATACCAAGGACGAATATATTCGGGAGTACGTTTCGTAGGGCGTCGTTATCCGCGTGGTTGCCCACCCTGCGGAGATTCGTGTGGGAGCGATTCTTTCGCCCCTCTGGGGCTTTTTGCTCACTCTCCGATGATTACCCACGGCTTGCGCCCCTTCGACAAGCTCAGGGCAGGCTGTGGGCTGCATTCTTTCGCCGCTTCGCCGGCTGCCGCCAATTCGCCTTGGGACGACTCAAAAATCTTCGATCTACTTCTGGGCCATCCGACCCTTTTAATATCTTCGATCTACTTGCCCGCCATTGCCTTTTCCACGTCTTCCGTTTTCGAGGGCAGCGCGGCGCTTAGCTTGATGAGCTTGCCATCGGCCCCGACCAGGAAATCGTCTTCGATGCGGATGCCGATGTTTTCTTCCGGAATATAAATGCCGGGCTCGATGGTGAAGGCCATGCCGGGACCGAGCGGGACCTTGTAATCTCCGGGATCGTGGACATTCGAGGCCGATGTAGTGACCGAGGCCGTGAATAAAATACTGGTCGAGCGGCTGGCCGTGCAGATCCTTGCCGTGAGTCTTGATGTAGTCGCGCGCAGCTTTGTTGAGGGAATTCTCTCCATCGCCCACCAGCATCGACTTGCCCGACTGGAAGGCGGCCATCGCGGCTTCCTGGGCCCCGAGCACGATGTCATAAATTTCTTTTTGGCGTGCGGTGTAATGGCCGTTGATGGGCAGGGTGCGCGTAATGTCAGCGGCATACATGGAATATTCCGCCGCCGCATCGATTACGACGACGTCGCCGGTCTTCATGGTGTTGGTGTTTTCGGAGTAATGCAGGACGGTGGAGTTGTGTCCGGATCCGACGATGGGCGCGTACGAGGGACGCTCGCAGCCGCGCTTATCCCATTCATACTGCATGAGCGCCGAGATCTCGTACTCCTTCACGCCCGGCTTTACGGCTTTCATGGCAGCGAAGTGCGCGGCGACGGAGGCGTCGACGGCTTTTTGCAGCAAAGCGATTTCGCCTGCGTCCTTCACCGTGCGCAGCGAGGAAAGCATGGGCTTCACATCCTGGAAGAACACCATCGCGTTGCTGTGGCGAAGAAATCCCAGCACGTCTTCGCTGGCAGGCGTGCTCGCGGGCGTGCTGCCTTGCGATGCGAGTTCCGTGTAAATCACGGGACGCTGATTGGCCAGCAACTTTGCGACTTCCTCGGGCAGCTTGCCCATCTCCTCCACCCGATCAAAGCCGGTCAGCTTCAGAGCGTCTGGATCGTTCCCACCCATCTGCGGGCCGGTGAACTTCTCCAGCCGCAAGTTACGCGGCGGCAGAAATAAAATTTCGGTATAAGGGCGGGCGGGAGATTCGCCCTGCGCTTCGGCCGCGGGAGCGATAAGCAATCCCGCGCCGGGAACCATCACTCCCGAAAGATAGTAGAAATTATTTTCCTGGCGAAAGGCGTAGACCGAATCCATCGGTTCAAGCGGCGCCAATAGAACGACCACGCCGCCCGCTTTCTTTGCCAGGGCTTCGCGGCGCGCGTGATAATCGGCGCCGGGCTGGCGATCCAGAGCGTATCCCAGAGAACAGGCAAATATCAGGACAAGAGACAGCAGGAGCTTGCGCATCAGAATTGATTCCTTTGTGTGGAGTGTATGAGCTTAGAACTGGTCTCATAAATGGTTTTCAAAGCGAGGCCCTCAGGGGCTAAAGCCCCGTTTTTACTGACCGGTAGCGGCACGGCTGAAGCCGTGCCCTTCCCAAACCATTTATGAGACAGGTTCGAGTCTGGCGCCGCATCATTTGGGAGCAGCCAGATTCTTTCCCGCCTGAATGAACGCATCGACATTGCTCTTGTCGATGAGATCGGAGCCAGTATCGACGAAACTGGGAATCGGAGCGAAGCTGTCTTTTGACCAATCCACTTCGAGCGACGACGGCTTGTGATGGTAGAGATTGTCGAGCATCTGCATGCCGACGAAGGCCATGGTGTAGGGCTTTTGCGAGATCGTGGCCGCGATGACCCCTTTCCTGATCCAGTCGAGAGTTTCCTGATCGGTGTCCATGGCGATGACGGGCTTGCCGGTCACGTGATAGCTGTCGAGCACGCCCGCGACCTCTTTTCCCGCTTGCGCTTCCAGGCAAACGAAGGCGTCGACCTTGTCGCGCTCCTTGCCGATGATCTGCGTAGTGGTGTCGAACGCAATGCGGGGATCTCCCTGGATGTCAACGACGCGGGTGATCTTGATGTCGGGAGTGCGGGCCAGCGCTTCTCTGTATCCGCGGAGACGCTCCTGCAGGTTCGATTGATCGGGCATGCTGAAGACGACAACGTTACCCTTGCCCTTGAGTTCCTGCGCCAAACGCAGGCCGCCGGTAAAACCAGCCTGGTAATTATTGGTGCCGATAAAAAACAGGCGCTTGCTGGTCGGCGCGTCCGAGTCCATTGTGATCACGGGAATGCCGGCGGCCACGGCCTTGTCGATGCTGTCTTTGAGCAGAGCGGGATCGGTGACGCCGAGCAAAATTCCCGTAGCTTTCTTTTGCACCGCCTGATCGACGGCGTCGCGCTCAGCCTTGGGATCGTAGTTCTGCGGGCCGGTGAAATCGGAGCGCACCTTTAACTGTGCTGCCGCGTTGGTGAATCCAGTTCCCGCCGTCTTCCAGTAAGGAACCTGCAGATTGGCTGACACCAGAACGAAATATTCGTCGGAATCGTGGGCGCTGCCACAGTTCAGCAGCAACAGGGACGGAATCACGACGGAAGCGAAGTGGAGAACTCTATGCGAGCGGAGCATCGCATCCTCCTTCCGAAACTCCCACGCGGCAAGTTGTGCATGAGAACTTTCAGCGACTGGATTGTAAACCGAGGGGTCAAGGGAAGGCCAGAATGTTAGCCGAAAACCTACAGACGGGATCGTGCGAAGTGGGATCGGTTCACGGAAACTTTATACGCCGACGGGAAACGGCTTGGTGTGCGTCGTCGCTCTCAGCGAGGCGCGGCTGAATCGCCCCTGCAACAAAGACATCAGTCCGGTGTACCAGTAGCCGAGCACGAACAGCAGCAGGAATGGAACGGTGATGTAATTTTCATTCTCGACCGCATAATAAACGGTGAGCGCGAAATAGGTGCCGATGATAAGTTCCAGCCAAGGCACCCATCCCAGGCGCTTGCGGTATTTCGTAGCGCCGATTTTATCCTGCTTCGAAACCACGCTGTACTTGGGCGTGCGCGCGAAGGCGCTTTGCTTGCCGATCAGGGCTTCAATCACGGCCTTGGTATTGGTAATGGTCAAGCCGATGCCGAGCGCCATCAGGAAGGGCAGATACAAAAGGGCGCGCGGCCAGCTTCGCGGGAACAGTTCGCGCTGTGAAACCAGATAGAAACTTGAGATCGAAAACGTCGATGCCATGAACAGGGGCAGGTCGATGTACAGCATCTGAAACCAGCCCTGGTAGAAGCGGATGATCATCGCCGGCAGAAGCAAGACCGAAAGCATGATCATCAGCGGATAGCTGATGTTCGCCGTGAGGTGGTACCAGGCTTCAATTTTCGTGTGCAGAGAAGCGTCGCTCGACAAGACGCGGGGCAGAATCTTCTTTCCCGTCTGGATCAATCCCTTGGCCCAGCGGGCCTGCTGCGTTTTGAATGCGGTCATCTCCACGGGAAGCTCGGCGGGGCACTCCACATCCTGCAGGTAGATGAACTTCCATCCTTTAAGCTGCGCGCGATAGGAGAGATCGGTGTCCTCGGTGAGAGTGTCGTGCTGCCAGCCTCCAGCTTCATCGATGGCCGCGCGGCGCCACATGCCGGCGGTGCCATTAAAGTTGAAGAACAGTCCGGTGCGGGCGCGACCGGAGTGTTCGAGGACGAAGTGGCCATCGAGCAGGATGGCCTCGACCTCGGTCAGGAAGGAGTAATGCCGGTTGAGGTGGGTCCAGCGGGTTTGCACCATGCCAATCTTGGGATCGGTGAAGTGATGGATGGTGCGCAGGAGGAAATCTTCCGGCGGAGTAAAGTCGGCGTCGAAGATGGCGACAAATTCCCCTTTGGCCGAGAGCAATCCTTCCGCCAGCGCTCCCGCTTTGTAGCCGTGGCGATTGGTGCGATGCAGATAGCGGATGGGATTGCCCAGAGCCGCGTAGCGCTCGACTAGGCCCCGGGCGACTTCGACGGTCTCGTCGGTCGAATCGTCGAGCACCTGAATGTCGAGCTTTTCCCGCGGATAATCTAGCTTGCAGACCGCTTCCAGTAAGCGCTCGACTACGTACTGCTCGTTGAAAATCGGCAGTTGGACGGTGATCTTCGGCAGCTCCGCAAAATGCGCGGCGGGTTCGGTCGTGCGATTCTTTTTGTGCTTGTAATAGAGATAGACCAGGATGTAGCGATGAGCTCCGTATCCCGCGAGCAGAACCAGCACGATGAAGTAGGGCACGAGCAGGGCGATATCGAAGGCGTTGGCGTGATAGAGGCCGCGAAACGTGGTGTCGAGAAAGTGCTGGCGGATGTAGGGACCAATGCCCTTGGGGCCAATCATTGACACAAACAACGCAGTCATCATGAAATTCACGGTCAAGAGGGATGGTTCCGGACAGAAGGTTTATTTTACAGGATTCGGCTTTGTGAGAACGGCGTTGGAGAGGGGAGCCATGCAGTGAAAGCGCGATGGACCACGGCGTTCACAGCCGATTCGGTCGTGTCGAGTTGCTCCCCCGGTTGCACTCAGCTACAAATAGAAGCACGCATGGAATCCACGCCCGCGGCGGATCGACAGTCAAATTCTGGTGCGCTGGTTCACGGATGGAAAAAGATCCGCAATTCGCCTCTTTGGATCGTCGGTATCGCGCTGATGTTGCGCGTCGGCTGGATCATCATTGGCCATACCTATAAGTTCAAGACCGCCGACAACAATTTCAGTTTTGGATGGGAGATGGGGCGGATCGGGGCGGCGCTGGCCTCGGGACACGGCTTCAGCAACCAGTTTGGCCCGCCAACAGGGCCCACCGCGTGGGAGCCTCCGTTATATCCGTATCTCATTGCCGGAGTGTTCCAGGTTTTCGGGATTTATTCGAGAGCCTCGGCGTTTGTGATTCTCGCATTCAACAGCGTGTGCTCGGCGCTTACGTGCCTACCTATTTTTCTGATCGCGCGGCGCATGTTTTCCGAAAAAGTCGCGGTGGGGTCGGCGTGGGCCTGGGCTTTGCTGCCCAACATTATGTTCTGGTGCACGCGCGCGGTGTGGGAGACGAGCCTGTCCGCGCTGCTTCTGGCGATTCTGTTCTGGCTCACGCTCACGATGGAGGAACGCGACGGCTGGATTCCGTGGTTTGAGTTTGGAGCTGCTGTGGGGAATCGTGGCGCTGAACGGCACGTCGCTGCTGGCGTTTCTGCCGGCAGCAGGACTGTGGGCATGGTACCGGCGCGCCAAAGCGGGCAAGCGGTCATTGGCGGGCGTGGTGCTGGCATCGGCCGTCTTTTTCGCATGCATTGCACCCTGGCTGATTCGCAATTACGAGACCTTCGGCCGCTTCATTTTTATTCGAGACAATTTCGGAGCTGAGTTGCGCCTGGGCAACGGCAATGGGGCAGACGGAACGCTGATGCTCTATCTGGATCCCCCGCATGATCCCATAGCCATGCGACAGGTTCAGGAGATGGGCGAGATTGCCTACATTGCAATGCGTAAGCAGCAGGCGCTGAGCTACATCAAAGCAGACAATGCTCGATTCGCCGGACTTTGCGTGAAGCGATTCATCATCTTCTGGGCATCGCCGCCGAAGGTCACGGATCCGGCTTGGCTCGGACCGGCGAAAGACTCGCTTTTTCTCGCGTCGTCCATCCTCACTTTCTGGGGACTGGGGCACGCGCTGCGGCAGCGCAGGCCGGGTGCTTGGCTGATGTTGTGGCTGATGCTGCTCTATCCGGCGGTATACTACTTCGTCTATGCCTTGCCGCGCTACCGGCATCCGATCGAACCGGAAATGACCATCTTCTGCGTTTTCCTGCTGCTCGAAGCTGCAAAGAAATCGGGCGATCGCGGTGCTGATCTGATCACAAGACACTAGCCCCTCCCGCTTGTTCTCCTCAGCGGCTAAAGCCGCGTGAAGGGGGCGCTCTTGGCGGCACGGCTGAAAGCCGTGCCCTTCCCAAACCTATTTTTGAAACAAGCTAATAAATTGTGTATCCCGGCGCGGGAGTTCGCAGATCGGGCTTGGACGCGATCAGCAACAACGCGCCTTCGCGCTTGAACGCCCGCAGGTCCTCCAGACTGTTGAAGGATTTCGTTTGATAATCGTCGGGCGTGGGAGTGTCGTCGGGTATGCGGCGGGCTTCGACGTTTTCGAACGCGTGCTTCTTGAGCAGTTCGACATATTCCGCGGCCGAGCGCACGTGCACCGGAACTTTCAGCATGTCGACCCACTGCAGCGAATAGGGATTATCTTTATAGAGATTGATCAGGATGTAGAGGCGGGCACGCGGCGCCATCACGCGAAACAGTTCCATTAACGCCCGGTCCTGATCGGCGTAGTAATAAAACGATTCCACCGACAGCACCTTGTCGAAGAAGTTTTCTTCCCAGGGAATCTGCGCAGCCGATCCCCAGACATAGAGAATATTGTCGAAGTCCCTCGAGGCTTCGCGGGCCTGACGCACCATTTCGTCGGAAACATCGAGGCCTACGACCTGCCCGAATCCTTCCGGGCCATCTCCCACGAGCCGCGCGAGTAGCCTAGTGGCCCATCCCGAACCGCAGCCCAGATCGAGCACGCGCTCGCCAGGGCGGAGATTCATGAGACGAATCGTCTTTTCGGTGATGTCGAGATGATGGCGCTCCATCTTCTCGCCTTCCCCGGCAGCGGCCCAGCGGTTGAATTCCTGTTGCAATTTCTCGTCTGGTGTTTGCGGCCTGTTTGACATGTGGGCCTTCGTGGGCCTTCGTGGACCTTCGTGGTTTATGAAATTAAATTCTATAACCACGAAGGTCACTAAGGTACACGAAGGCTGAAAACCAAACCCCCGCGGCCACTTGTGTTACAGTTTTCTACCTTATGGCTAGCCGTCCTGAGAATCCTGTTCCCGAGCCTGCTCCCGGACCGCTTTATTGTCCCAATTGCGCGGAGGAGGTGACCGATCCACTGACCTGCGGAGATTGCAGCGCGGTCATTTGCCGCCGCTGCGGCACGGCGCTGGAATCGCCCGACGAACTCGGAATCGGATAATGGAACCTACCCAAGTCCTGGCTGCCGTGGACCCGCAACCGTCGGAAGGAAGCGGAACCGGCACGCAGCCGACCCTGGTGCGCGGGCTCAGCCTGCTCGATTCGGTGCTGCTGCTGGTAAGCGGCATCATCGGATCGTCGATTTTTCTTACTGCGAAAGATATTGCCGGGCCGTTGCCGCAGCCGGTGCTCTTTCTGCTGGTGTGGGTGCTGGGAGCGCTGATCTCCCTTTGCGCCTGCTTCGCCTTCGCCGAACTGGGTTCGATGTTCCCCGACTCGGGCGGCCAGTATATCTACTTGCGCGAGGCCTACGGAGATCTGATTGCGTTTCTTTATGGCTGGATGCTGTTTGCCGTGGCCAATGGCGGCTCGATCGCGGCGCTCTCCGTCGCGTCGGCAGCTTATACGGGCAACGTATTTCCCTTCGTGTCGCAGGAGCACATCGTATTTTCGATCCTGGGAGTCGCGATCACGCGCGCGCATTTGTTTGCGCTGCTGCTGATCGCGATCCTGACCTACGTGAACGTCGTCGGCCTGCGCTGGGGCACGCTATTACAAAACGTTTCCACCTGGACCAAATTCATCGCCATGGCCGCTTTCGTCGTGCTCGGCTTTGCGATCGGCAAGGGTCATTGGTCGAACTTCCACGCGCACGGAGTCCCCTTGAGCACGGGCCTCGGCCCCGCGCAGTTGATTTCCGCGCTGGGCGTGGGACTGATCGCCGTGTTCTGGGCGTATGACGGATGGGTCTACATCACCTGGGTGGCGGGCGAAGTGAAGGAACCGCGGAAGAACGTTCCGCTGGCCATGGTTCTGGGAGTGCTTGCGGTGGGCGCGATTTATATCGCGATGAATCTGACCTACATGTACGCGCTGCCCATGAAAGAGATTGCCGTGCACGAAACGATCGCGCACGCGGCGGCGGCAGTGCTGTTCTCGCCGCGAGCGGCGGGCTGGCTGTCGATGATGATCGCGGTTTCATGCTTTAGCGCGGCCGCGACCTGCACGCTCTCGGGCGCGCGCGTCTACCTCGCCATGGCGCAGGACGGCGTTTTCTTCAAGCGCATGGCGGTGATCCATCCCAAGTGGCGCACGCCCGCGTTCAGCCTGATCGGACAAGGAGTCTGGGCCGCCGCACTCACCCTGAGCGGGCGCTACGACCAGCTTTACACCTATGTGATCTATGGCATGGTGTTGTCGTACACGCTGACGGTGATCGGGCTGTTCTGGTTGCGCTGGAAGCGGCCCGACATTCCGCGGCCGTACCGCTGCACGGGATATCCATGGCTGCCGGCGATTTATGTAATCATTGGCGCGGCGTGGACGTTGAATACAATCATCACGCGGCCCACGGAGGCGTTCTGGGGAACGGCAATCGTGCTGATCGGAATTCCGGGTTACTTGTACTGGAAGCGGCAAGCGAAAACGGCGGCCGTGGAGTAACGATATTAGAGCGGTACACGGAGAAAGCGCGGCGGGTAATTTTCTTCGTGCGCTGCAGCAACAACTTTCGCCTTGCCGCGCCTCGGCGCAAGTGTTATTTCTCTTCCTTCTTGCTCACGTTAGCCTGACCGCAGGACACACTCTTGGCTGATTCCAACCTGAAGCAGCAAACGGACAGAATCGGATTTCTCTCTCCCGGCCTTTCCATCGCTGAAGCGGAGAATCCCAACCGCCCGCGGCAGGTGATGGGATTTCGCGACCTGGTCCTGTTTTATGTAATCACAGGCATCAGCCTGCGCTGGATCGCAACGGCGGCGGCGGCGGGACCGAGTTCCATCGTCATCTGGATCGGAGCGTGGTTCTGCTTCTACACACCGCTGGCGCTTTCGGTGCTGGAGCTTTCGTCGCGCTATCCCAGCGAAGGCGGCTTGTATGTGTGGAGCAAGCGGGCCTTCGGAGATTTCTCAGGCTTCATGTCGGCGTGGACGTATTGGACCAGCAATCTGCCTTATTTCCCAGCCGTGCTCTACTTCGCCGCCAGCAACGTGCTGTTCATGCGGCAAGCGGCATGGCAGCATCTTTCCGGCAACGCCACTTTTTATATTGTCTTTTCGCTACTCACGCTGACCGCGGCCACGCTGCTCAACATTGTCGGGCTCGACGTGGGCAAGTGGCTGCACAATGTGGGCGCGCTGGCCATGTGGATTCCGGTAGGTATTGTGATTGTGCTGGGATTTGTGGCCTGGCATCGTTTCGGGTCGGCAACCTCGTTCACCGTGCATTCGATGACTCCGAGCACGCATCTGAACGATGTCATCTTCTGGTCGGTGCTGACGTTCGCTTTCGGCGGATGCGAGACCGCATCGTTCATGGGCGAGGAGATCAAGAACGCGCGGCGCACGATTCCGCTGGCGCTGTTGTCGGGAGGCGTGACGGTCACAATCTGCTACATCCTGGGAACCGTGTGCGTTCTGCTGGCGTTGCCTTCGACGGAAGTCAACAGCTTGCAGGGCCTGGTGCAGGCCGTTTCGGCAACGGCCTCGCGCGTGGGATTTCCTGGAGTGCTACCTCTGGCGGCGTTTCTGATTGCGCTCAGCAATGTGGGCGCCGCGGGAGCTTATCTGGCAGCGGTGGCACGGTTGCCGTTCGTTGCGGGATTGGATCGATTTCTGCCGCCGGCCTTTGGAATGCTCCATCCACGCTGGAAGACGCCGTGGGTTGCGTTGCTCACGCAGTTTCTGCTGGGCGTGGTTTTCATTTTTCTGGGGCAGGCATGGACCAGCGTCAAGGGCGCCTACGACGTGCTGGTCAGCATGGGAGTGATCACTTACTTCATTCCATATCTGTTCTTGTTTGCCGCCATGATCAAACTGCAGCGCGAGCCGGCCGGCCCAGACGTGATTCGGGTGCCGGGAGGAAGCGGGATGGCGAAGCTGGTGGCAAGCGTAGGATTCTGCACTACGGCGTTGACGATCGCGCTGTCGCTGATTCCGCAGCCGGATGAACCAAACAAGCCGCTGGCGCTGTTCAAAATTGTTGGCGGATGCGGGGCTTTGCTATTGATTGGAGTTTGGATCTACGCCGCGGGAAAGCGCCGGGCAGCGCGGATGTCGTCTAGCCGAAACATGTAGTCCCGGACGCATTCGTCCGGGGACGCTCGCTGCGCATCGCGGGGCGGACGAATGCGTCCGCCCCTACTCATGGTGCGGCGGCTTACGCTGCGTTTTGCTTTCCTGAATCGCCATATAGCTCAGCTTCGGAGACGACGGCGTCCGTCGAACGTCCCGCTTCCGCCCTGGCGGCCGCACCGAACATCGGACCTCGCGCCCGCACCACCGGCGCGAAGCTCATGAATCCGATCCGCGGAGCAATGTCGTCGTAGATGGCCTCCATTCCTCCGCGCCGGAGGTAGGTTTCGTGCCAGAATCCCGTGCCTCCCGAATCTTTCAGGAACTCCTGCCACCATTGCCGGTGGGGATCGGAACGCGTCCACTTCATCAGCGAATCCATGTCGCGCCAGTATTGCCGCATGCCGGCATGCATCGGAAACAGCGAAAAAAGGAAATTCTCGTGGCCAGAAGTCCATCTGGCTGCGCCTGTACGGAGGACGAAATCTTCGGCCCGAATCCAAACAGGGTCTTGAGTCCGTAGATGCGATTCACTCGCATTCCCAGATAAATCACGACCAAGTCGGAATACTTCGAAAGATCGACGGTTTGACGTTCGACTCGCCTCGTCATATCTACACTTCGCCAGTCAAGACTAGACCGGCGTCGCCGTCTTCCGCGGTGGATTGAAGAACGGCAGCGTGGTCACCTTCACGTTCGTCTTCAGGCGGATCGCTTCGATCGTGACTTCCATCTGCAGCGACGTACCCGGCTTCGAATGTTCGGTCTCGATGCTGGCCAGCGCGATCATCTTCTTCAGCGTCGGAGACCAGCTCGTGGTGGTGGCTTTGCCGACTTGCTTCTCGCCCGAATAAACGGGAACGGCCACGCGCGACGCCTGTGCCGGAGCGGCTGGGGTCAAGCCGTAGCGCTCGTACAGTTGTTCAACATCGGTCCAATCGACTTCGAGGCCGACTAGCTGCCGTGAGACACCCTTCTTCGCATCCTGCTCAAGGGCGCGCTTGCCAATGAAGTTCTCTTTCTCCAGATGGACCATCTTGGCGAAGCCTAGTTCGTACGGCGAATATTTTTGTGACGCGATGAGCGCTTTCTTCGAACTCGTGTAGTCGACTTCGATGAGCAGCAGTCCGGCCTCGACGCGGGCCACGTCGAGCGCCAGCATGCCTGCCGCGTGCAGATCGAACTGCTTGCCTTTGTCGGCGAGCGCGTCCCAGACTTTGACGGCGTCGTTCCACGGCATCCAGATCTCGTATCCCAGATCGCCGGTGTAGCCGGTGCGGGAGATGTCGACGGGGACTCCGGCGATCTTGCCGCGCGTGACGCGGAAATATTTGAGATTGGCGATGTCGGCTTCGGCCACGGCTTTCAGCAACTTGGCCGAAGTCGGCCCTTGCAGCGCGAGGGCCGCGACTTTTTCTGAAATGTCCTCAATCTGCACGTTCATGTTCAGGCCGTTTTGCCGGAACCAGCGCAGGCTGGGATCGGCCGCGGTCCAGCGATAGACGTTTTCTTCGAGGCGCGAAATCGTGCCGTCGTCGATGACCTTGCCCTCTTCATCGCACCAGCAGCAATAAATCACCTGGCCGACTTTCACCTTGTTGATGTCGCGGGTGATCACGCGGTTCACCAGGCGGGTGGCATCTTTGCCGGTGATCAGATATTTGTACAGCGGAGATATATCGATCAGCGCGCAGGCGTTGCGGATGGCGTTGTACTCGTGCTCGTGATGCACTTCGTAGACGCTGACCGTGTAGTAGCCCGACCATTCGCGATAGTTCAGGCTGTGGCAAAGGGGAAAAGTGCGGTCGTGAAACGCGGTTCCGATGGGCAAGATATTTCCTCGCTGATGAAATGCTCGAAGCCGGATTATATGCAGGGAGCAAGGCGGGGGCAACTTGACCCAGGGTTTTAAGACTTCAGGCGCAACGTTTCGGCTATCTGCGTCCCAGCGGCGGCGTCATCCCGAAGGCCCGCGTTCTTTCCAGCGGGCCGAGGGATCTCCCTGCACTCATGCTGTCCGTTGCGGCTTGTACGAATTCTGCCAATCCCTGGCAAGGTCATCCCACGTAGGGTTCATGGAATTAATGAGGGCGATTTTCTTGCTCCGGCGCCAGCCCTTAATTTCCTTTTCGCGTTGGATAGCTGCGTCGGGATAAATGAACTGTTCGTACTACATGAGTTGCGTGAGGTTGTAGCGACCGGTGAAACCGGGTGCAAGCTTGTTCTTATGCTGCCAAACGCGACGGACGAGGTCACCGGTGATCCCCGTGTAGAGAACCGCGGATTTCGGACCGTTGGTCATGATGTAGACGAAGAATCGTTTGGGCGGCATGCATTCTCTTTTAGTACATCTCCGCTTCGGATGTCTGTGACGAGTGAACATATTCACTGCGGGGAGATCCCTCGGCCCGCTGGAAAGAACGCGGGCCTTCGGGATGACGCCGGCTAGGCTCTCTCTTGTCTTAATTCGCTGGCCGCTCAAATCGAGTCGCGATTCATTAGCGCCAGAACAGTTCTGTGCGCTACAATGAGGCTCCTTATGAGCCGCCTCATCCAATGGAGCGTTCTTCCCAGCGGGCTCTGATCTTCCTACCGCCTTCCCTGCAGCGCGAGTATCATGGCGTTTCCTTCCATCTGAACGTGAAAGCAAATAGCTAGGAGCGGAAAGCGAATGGCTGGTTCTAATTCATACGATGTCATCGTCATCGGCGGCGGCCACAATGGTCTGGTCAACTCCGCGTACCTTGCGCGTGCGGGCAAGAAAGTGCTAGTGCTGGAACGGCGCCACGTGCTGGGCGGCGCGGCCTGCACGGAAGAGATTGTGCCGGGATTCAAGTTTTCGGTCTGCTCATACGTGGTGTCGCTGCTGCGGCCGGAGATCATTCGCGATCTTGACCTGCCGCGACATGGCCTGGAAATTCTTCCCCTTGACGGCACGTTTACGCCGATGCCCAGCGGCGACTATCTGTGGCGGGTAAACGATCACGGCAAGACGCACCGCGAGATCGCGCGCCACTCGCGGGTTGACGCCGAAGCTTACGACGAATTCGGCAAAGCGATGCAGGCCATGTGCCGCTTCGTGAAGCCGATTCTGAGCATGGTGCCGCCGGATCCGACGACGCTGAATCCGCGCGAACTGATGAAACTGCTTTTCATCGGACGAAGATTCCAGGGCATGTCGAGCTACGACAAATACAATCAAGTCCAACTGATGACGATGTCCGCCATTGATTTTCTCGATCAATGGTTCGAGACCGACGTGCTCAAGGCGACGATGTCGGCCTCGGGAATTATCGGAACGTTCCTGGGCGTGCGCTCTCCTGGAACGGCGTATGTGCTGCTGCATCACTACATGGGCGAGATCGACGGAGCGTTCCGCGCCTGGGGATTTGCGCGCGGTGGTACGGGCGCGATCTCCAATGCAATTGCCGATGCGGCTCGCGAGGCGGGAGTCGAAATCCGCACCCAGTCGGGCATCTCGCAGATCATCGTAAAAAACGGCAAGGCCAAGGGCGTGGTTCTTGCCAACGGCGACGAAATTTATGCCGACGTGATTTCTTCCAGCGTCGACCCGCGGCTGACCTTCACGAAGTTCATGGGACCGGAACATCTGCCGGGCGATTTTCTGGAGGAAATCAACCGTTACAAGTTCCGCGGCTCCTCCGGCAAGGTGAACATGGCGCTGGACGCGCTGCCGAATTTCAAGTGCATGCCGGGGCCGGGCGCGCATCTGCGCGGCGCAATTTCCATTTCGCCTTCGGTCGAGTACATGGAGCGCGCCTACGACGACGCGAAGTACGGACATTTTTCCAAGCGTCCGTACATCGACATGGTGATTCCTTCTCTGACCGATCCGTCCGTGGCGCCGCCGGGCAAGCACGTGCTGTCGTGCTTCGTGCAGTACGCCCCGTACAAGCTGGCGCCCGGGTTGAGTTGGGACACGGAGAAGGAAGCGTTCGGCAACACGGTTGTCGACACGATTTCCCAATACGCGCCGAATCTGAAAGACATCATCATTCAGAAGCAGGTGGTCACGCCGCTCGACCTGGAACGCGAATGGGGCCTGAGCGAGGGCAACATCTTTCAGGGCGAACTTTCGCTGGAGCAACTTTTCTTTTTGCGTCCAGTGCCCGGATGGGCGCAGTACCGCACTCCGATCAAAAATCTGTACCTGTGCGGATCGGCGACGCATCCCGGCGGCGGCATCATGGGCGCGAACGGACGGCTGGCGGCGCTGGAAATTCTGAAAGACTTCAAGGGAGCGGCTTAAATGGCGGGGCAAAACGGAAAGCGGGATGTCGTCATCATCGGCGGCGGCCATAACGGGCTGATCACGGCGTTTTATCTGGCCAAGGCGGGATTCAAGCCGCTCGTGCTCGAACGCAGCGCGCAGGTCGGGGGCGCCGCGGTGACAGACGAATTCCATCCCGGATTTCGCTGCTCGACGTTGGCGCATGCGGCAGGACCGATCCGGCCAGAGATCGTCCGCGACATGCAGCTGGAAAAGCATGGACTGAAGCTGATCACGCCCGAAGTTTGCGTTACCGCGCTTTCGCCCGATGGCCGCGCGCTCACGCTTTATCAGGATGCAAACAAATCGGCGCAGGAGATCGCGGCCTTTTCGCAGAAGGATGCGGGGAAGTATCCGGAGTTGGAGCAGTCGCTGGGAAAAATCAGCAAGGTGATCGCGGAAGCGCTGGCCACCACGCCTCCGGACATCGACCACCCCGACCGCGGCGACTTGTGGAGCATGCTGAAGACCGGCCGCGCCATTCGCAAGCTGGGCAAGAAAGATATGTTCCGGCTGCTGCGCTGGGGACCGATGGCGGTAGCGGATCTGGCATCGGAATATTTCGAGACTGAGTTGCTACGCGCCGTGATTGCCGCGCGCGGCGTGTTCGGAACGTTCCTCGGTCCGTGGTCGGCGGGAAGCGCGCTGGTCCTGCTGATTCGCGCAGCAGGAGATTCGCATCCGGCAGGCTCGGCGTCGTTTGCCGCGGGCGGCATGGGCGCAGTTACGCAGGCCATGGCTTCTGCCGCGAAGGCTGCGGGCGTGGAAATTCGAACTGCCGCGGAAGTGATCGAAATTCGGGTGCAGAACGGCGCCGCGACCGGCGTGCTGCTCTCGACCGGAGAAGAGATTCTCGCGAAGGCAGTCATCTCCAATGCCGATCCGAAACGCACGCTCCTCAAGCTGACTGACCCGGTTCATCTTTCGCCCGACTTCGTGCAAAAGCTGCAGCACTATCGCGGAAATGGAACGGTTGCGAAGGTGAATCTCGCGCTTTCCGGCTTGCCGACGTTCACCGCCCTGAAGAATGGCGACTCCACGGCGCTGCGCGGACGCATTCATATCGGCAACGAAATTGATTATCTGGAGCGCGCGTTCGACGAATCCAAGTACGGCAATTTCTCGCGGCAGCCGTATCTGGAAGCTGCCGTTCCGTCGTTGACCGATCCCACGCTCGCGCCCGAAGGCAAGCACGTGATGTCGATCTATATGCAGTACGCGCCTTACAAGTTAAAGGGCGATTGGGAAGAGCAGCGGAGAGAACTGGGGCAGACGGTGGTGAAGACGCTGGCGCAGTACGCGCCCAATCTGCCGGAATTGATTCTCACGCACCAGATCATCACGCCGCTGGACCTGGAAGAAAAATACGGCCTCACCGGCGGGCAGATTTTCCACGGAGAGTTGGCGCTCGACCAGTTCTTCACCATGCGTCCGCTGCTGGACTGGGCGCGATACCGCACGCCGATTGAGAATCTATATTTATGTGGCAGTGGAACGCATCCGGGCGCGGGACTGACCGGCGGCTCGGGGGCGAATGCCGCAAGAGAAATTGTGAAAACCTTGAAGAAGTAGCGCTGGCGGCTCGCCGGCTGTCGCGAGAGCGTCTCGCTCTCGCTGCGGCGGCGAGACGCCGCCGCGACAGCCGCCGGGACGGCGGCGCTACCATGAAAAACTCCGCCATCCTGCTGGTCAGTTGCCCCGACGCCAAGGGAGAAGTTGCGACCATCGCCGACTTCGTCTACCGTCACGGTGGCAACATCCTGCACGCCGACGAGCACGCCGACGAGGAATCCGGACTCTTCCTGATGCGCGTGGAGTTCGATCCTAAAGATTTCGACATCGATCTTTCGGACAAGGCGCTCGCCGATTTCGCCCGGCACTTCGATCCGATCGCCACGCGCTTCCAGATGAAGTGGCGGCTGGCGCAGTCATCGCAGCGCCAGCGCATGATCATTCTGGTCTCGAAATACGATCATTGCCTGGTGGACTTGCTCTACCGCCACCAGAGCGGCGAACTGGCCTGCGACATTCCGCTGATCATTTCCAACCACGCCGACAACCAGGCCATTGCCGATTTCTACAAGATTCCTTACGCGATTGTTCCCGTGACGAAGGACAACAAAGCCGAGGCCGAGGCGCGCATCCAGTCGTTGATCGACCAGCATCGCCCGGACTTCTTGGTGCTGGCGCGCTACATGCAGATTCTGTCGAACGAATTCGTGCATCACTATCCGCAGCGCATCATCAACATTCACCATTCCTTTCTTCCCGCTTTCGTAGGCGCGCGGCCGTATCACCAGGCCTTTGAGCGCGGCGTAAAGCTGATCGGCGCGACCAGCCATTACGTCACCCAGGTGCTGGACGACGGCCCGATCATTGAGCAGGACGTGGTTCGAGTCTCGCACCGCGACACTGTCGATGACCTCATTCGCAAGGGCCGCGACCTGGAAAAAGTCGTGCTCTCGCGGGCCGTGCGCTGGCACGTCGAGAACCGCGTTCTGGTGTACGGCAATAAAACCGTCGTGTTCTGAGCGCACCGCAGCCCGGAAAGCCGGATCCTCCCGCAAACTGCGTCCCGCACCCTAGTAACTTGGGTAACCTTTCGGCTTTACTTGAACATTAGTAAAGTTTTAAAGGAACTCTATCTCTCGGGAGCAAGGTGTTGGCCGAAGATCTTCGGTTTGAACTAGCCATTTTGGCGACCGTCCAGGGGCTTTATCAGAAGCTCTTGCGGGATACGCTCGGCGGGGACGTCCCCATCCCGCACGGTCTCGACGAGGACGCACTCCGCCATTCCGAGCGGGAGTTGCCGAACACGCTGTCGCGGATGTACCGCTGGCTGCATCTGCTCGACATGGCCATCACGCCGGCGATGCTGCGCCAGGCGCTGACTCCCGACACGGATTCTGAAGTGGCCGAGGCGCTGCTGCGATATTTCGTAAAGCGCCGCGAGGCCAGCGACGTCAACCGCGACAAAACCGATCTGATCGCCACTTTCCTTTACCGTCATCCGCGGGTTCCCGGGCAATGGGAGCAGAGCGGTTACGGGCTGGACGGGGCGTTGCCGCTGTCTCCTTTCGAAATTGCATTGATTGAAATCCTGGCCGACACCGATGTGCCTTCCCTGCCGGAAGAGCACGTGCAGTTGCTGCGCCGCTTCGACCCGTTTCTGGAGGAGGTCAGCCGCTTCCGTGATTTCAATGCGCTGATCGACTCGGGCATGATCGGGCGCGTGCGCGAACTGAAGCAGTGGCTGGATGCGTCGTTTTATCATCCCGGCGTGCTGGCGACGGTTTCGGCTTACAACACGGCGTTCGGAAAGAAATTCGACGAGCTGTTCGCCAAGGCTCTCTCTGAGATCAAAACCTTCGGGCAGGCCTTGGAAGAGATGGGCGGAACGATTTTGACCACGGTCGACGGAGTGGAAGTCACGGTGGAGCACGTGGCGGCGATCGAAGAGAAACAACTGTTGCAGGCCGATTATGGCAGCACGCTCGAGAAATTCCGCCGGGTATCGAAATTGAAGAAGGAACTGGACCGGCGTCCGCCGATCCGGCGCTCGCTGTTGACGCCAGTGGCCCAGAGTTCGCGAGCGTCAGGCGGAAACGGGGCTGCGCCCAAGGCCGCGAAAGTGGCCGCGGCGGCGAAGGCTCCGGCAGCGGCTCCCGTGTTTCAGCCGCCCGCCATCACGGCACAACAAATCTCGGCGGAGGAAGGCAAGCTGCGGCGGGTCGAAGAATCGATTCGCGTCTTTGTGCGCGTTGCCGATCCGAAATACCGGCAAGTCGTCCCCATGCGATTCTTCAATCTGACTTTGACAGTAGCCGAAGCCGATGCCTATGGTGCCGGATATCTGGAAGAAAAAAGCTTGCGGGCGGATGTGGCGCGCACGCTGATCCGGATGGTGTCGATCTCGGCGCGCATCCGTACCGAACTCGAAGAACTCAAGCGCAGCCAAAAGATGTCGTCGCTGTGGAAGCTGCATGCCGACTCGGTTGTCGTGCTGCTCGATATGGCCAGCAGCTCCACCGAAGATGCCGGCAGCATGGCCAGGAACGCTGAGCAGAACGGCGCCGGGGTGGCAGCCAAGGCGATTCACGAATCAGTGCAGAAGCTGCGCAACCAGTCGGACATCGCGGTAAAGACCCTCGCTAATGTCAGTTAGACAGTTTAGGAGTTTGTGTATTCCTCTTGCGGTGTCATCCTAAGCGGCGTTTTTTGCCGCGAAGGACCCATGAACTCCCTTACTGCGCCGGTGCCGTCAGCAAGTTTCATAGGTCCTTCGCCGCAAAAGACGCGGCTCAGGATGACATTATTGTGGATCACTGCCCGGCGCGGCGGCCTTGCTCCTCATCCACGACTCTTCCCGTTCCCGGCGAATATCACGGATTGTGCGGTCCAAGGCTTCGACCGATAACGGCTCGTCAACATTGATAACCCAAATGCCCTGCTTCTTACGGAGCCCCGCCGTTCCCCTCACCGGGCGCAGGACGATTTGATCCTCAGAGCTTTCCAACTCCAGAGAATCTCCCGCACTGAGCTGGCGGGTGGCCCAGGCATTTGATCTAGCTGGCACCATCAACACGGTGGGTGCCCCGTCCTTCGCGTTCGTTGTTTGTGCGAAGGGCGGGAGGCGGACTGCGCGCGTATGCAGGTGTACGGTGCAGGCTGCTAGGCATGGCAGCCTCATCGTGCCGGCTGCACCGAATCCCGCCCTTGCAAAAAACGCAAGGACAGGGCACCCACTGTTTCGTAGCGGGAAAGGAAAACAACGCAGAAAGGCGGGCCACCCGCCTCGTCAACGGCTCTGCGCGATTGCAGGGTGAATTCTCCAGCGGGCTAGTGCACGCTGCTGGCCTGAGTCTCCAGAGTGATGCCTTCGTCTAGCACAACTTCAGGATCTCTATATCGCTCATTGACCGGTTCGGCGATCTGAGCCGCATTCGTGAGCAAGCAAAAAGACGGGCGATTTTCGCCCGTCTTTCGTTTTGCTGAAAGCTGAGAGCTGATAGCTCAGTTGATGTCGAACTGCTCCTGGTGCACCGCCGGATCGCTCTTCACGATGATGGTGCGCTTGGTCAACTCTTCCATCTCGTTCAGCAGCCGCGCATTGTTCGACTTCAATTCTTTCGCCACATCGGGATGCACGCGCAGCATGACGTCTTCATGCTCCAGGTGCTTGGCGATCTTGCGCATCTCCACATAGATCTCGTTGCAGATCGTGGTCACCGACTTCACGTATCCGGTCGATTGGCAGTACGGGCAGGGCGCTCCGATGGTGCGCTCGAGCGACTGCTTCACGCGCTTGCGCGTGATCGCAACCAGGCCGAAATCGTTGAACTGCAGCGTCTTTGACGGAGCCCGGTCGTGGCGCAGTTCCTCTTCCAGCGCCTGCATCACGCGCTGGCGGTTGCGGCGCTCGTCCATATCGATGAAGTCGATGATGATGATGCCGCCCAGATCGCGCAGTCGGATCTGCCGCACGATCTCTTTGATGGCGTCCACGTTGGTTTTGACGATGGTGTCTTCGAGGCGCGCGGTCTTGCCGACGTACTTGCCGGTGTTGATATCGATCGCCACCAGCGCTTCGGTCTGGTTGATGACGATGTAGCCGCCGCTCTTCAGCCAGACTTTCGACTTGAGCGCCTTGTTCATTTCTTCCTGCAGGCCGAACTGCTCGAACAACGGCGTTTCCTTGGTGTAGAGCTTGACCCGCTTGACCATCCCCGGCTGGAAGCGGTTGAAGAAGCGCAGAATCCGTTCGTACTCGGGCTCGGTGTCGACCCAGATCACGTTGAAGTCGGAGGTGACCTGGTCGCGCAGCACGCGCTCGACCACGTTGAGATCGTGGTAAATGAGAGCGGGCGGCTTGGAATTTTCGGCGCGATTCTTGATGTCCTGCCACAGGCCTTTGAGGAACCGGATGTCGGCGCGGAGCTCTTCTTCGCTCGCGCTTTGCGCGGCGGTACGGACGATGAAGCCTCCATGACCGTTTTCGCGCTCGCTCAAAATGATCCGCTTCAGGCGCTGCCGCTCTTCTTCGGAAGCAATCTTGCGCGAGACGCCGGTGTGGTTCACGGTCGGCATGTAAACCAGGAAGCGTCCCGGCAGCGCGATGTGACTGGTGATGCGCGCGCCTTTCTTGCCGATGGGTTCCTTGGCAATCTGGACCAGAATTTCCTGGCCTTCTTTCAGCAGGTCGCTGATCAGCGGAACCGGCGCGGACTGGCGACGGAAGCGGCGTCCGCCTCCTCCGCGGCGGCCACCTCCGCGACGGTCATAGCCCGGGCGTTCGTAGCCGGAGCGTTGGCGTTGCGAGCGTTGCGTGTATCCCGCGGTCGCGGCCGGAGCGCGAACTTCCGCGCGCGCATCCACCGTGTCGGTGCCGCGAGCCTCGGCGTCGAGCATGGCTTCGGCCTGGGCCTGCGCTTCCTCGAGTTCAATTTCTTCGCTGTCTTCTTCGGACTCGGCGGACGCACCTTCGGCCGGCGGCACCGCACCCGACTCGATCATCGAGGCCATGTGGATGTCCGTTACCGTTTCGCGCGCGTCCCCGTTCAGGTGTTCGGGCTGATCCGCCGCGCGAGTTTCCTCTTCGAACTCGTCGTAGCCTTCGTCGGAGGTCGCCTGGTAGTGCATCGTGCCCGCAGCCTCTTCCTCTTCGTCGATGGTTTCTTCTTCGAGCGTGCCGGGAGCGGCGAATGCCGGAGTTTCGCCTTCTAGAGAATGCGCAGGCTCAGCATAACGTGAAGGGGCGGTCCGATCCTCCGATGTGTGATCCTGCGATGCATGGCTCCCTTCCTCGAAGTGCTCTTCCTCTTCGACGTGCTCTTCCTCGTGTACTTCCTCAATCACGGCGCGCTCAATCACGGTGCGAGGTTCGGTCGCCCAGGCGGAAACCGGTGCGCTGGCATCTTCGGGGCGCCGGAATTCCTGGCTCCATGTTGCCGAGGTAGAGGCTGATTCGGCGTGCTCTTCGGGCATCGGATGAGCATCTTCATGTTCTTCGTGCAGCGGTTCGGAGAGCGATCCGGCCGCGAAAATGGGCTCATCTTCGGGAAACGCTGCCGCTAAGGGCGACGCCGACTCCGCTGATGGCGCCGAGAAATCAGCCACAGGCTGAGGCTGAGGCTGCTGCGAGTAGCGCTGATATTTCGAGATGGACTCTCCGGGCAACAGAATCGGCTGATATCCAGCCGGAGGTCCGGAGGGTGTGCGGGAAGTTGAACTCTCGGCAGGCCGAGCCGAGCGGAATTCCGACGACCGGTCTAATCCACGGTCTGGCCCACGATCAGATCCACGGTCGCGTCCATCGCGACGTCCGCCACGGCGGCGGCGGCGTCCGCGCCAGCTGCCGCGATCGCGGCTTGAAGAATCTGTGCCATTCGCCGACTCGCCCGCTTCTTCCGCGGAAACCGGCGCCGGACCGGCGCTCAAAGTTTCGGCCTCGAAAGATCCTTCGTCCGCCATGGCGGTCATCTGGACTTCCTCGCCCTCGGAATCGGCGGGCTGAGACTCGGTCCGCGCAGGCTGCGGACGTAAATCCTGCACGCCGCGATTCGCCGGAACCACGTCCGTCAGATCGTCGTCATGTTCTTCCAACTCCATAAAATCGGAGACGTAGAGGAAAGCATCGCGCTCCAGGCCGATGTCGACGAAGGCCGATTGCATGCCGGGCAACACGCGGGTGACGCGGCCCTTGTAAACCGAGCCGGCTAGTGTGTACTCGTTCTCGCGCTCAAGATAGACCTCCGCGAGCAGGTCGTCTTCCACCAGCCCCACCTTGGTTTCGTGAGGCGTGGAAGAGACAAATAATTCCTTGTTCATGGATACTCCGCTCCCGCGGCGGCTTCGGAAAGAGGCCGGGGCAGGATTTCCCGGGGCAGAGTCAGGCTAGGAGCGGGAGGATTGAGGGTCGCGATGCTGCCCCGAACCGGGGACGGCGCTGGACAGGGAGATTTTCTCTCTGCCTGGACCGTTGCATAAGCTTGGGAAGATTTTGCACGTATCGCTTTTCGCGGTTGCCGGGGTTGTGACCGCACTCTCAGACCATTGAGGTCGGGGGGCCGTTCCCTGCCCGGCTGACTGCTTTATTCAATCCTGCCCGGCCTTTGACTGCTCGACTGGCCGGTGAAATGCCCTCTTTTCGCGAGGGCGATCGATATTTTTGGGCTGCTCCCCAGGAGCAGCAAACTGCTTCCTGCCTGTCTTCCTGTTCTTGGAACTATCAGTTCCTGAACCCTTTTGCTTCCCAGCCGGCTCACCCGGCTAGTTCACGAAGCGGCGCATACGAACATTCATGACCATCCCCAGCGCCAGGAACATGAACAATACGGAAGACCCACCATAACTCATCAGCGGCAGGGGTATTCCAGTGACCGGCATAAAGCCAACCACCATGCCGACATTGACCAGGATATGGAAGCTAAGCACAGCCACCACACCCATCACCACAAACGTGCCAGCGCGGTCGGGCGCTGTTTGCGCGTTCTGGGTCAAACGCATCAGCACAATGAAGTATAACAGCAGAACCGCGAGAGCGCCTACGAATCCATGCTCCTCGGAAAACGCGGCGAAAATGAAGTCCGTTTGCGGAACGGGCAGGAACGCGCCGTGTGTTTGCGAGCCTTTCCCGCCCCACAAGCCTCCGGAACCGACCGCAATTTCGGATTGCTCAACTTGATACCCCGACCCTTTGGGATCCAGTTCGGGGTCGATAAAACTGGTCAGCCGCTGCTTCTGGTAAGTCTTTAAAACGTGGACTTTGGGTACGAGAAAGACAGCGCTGATCCCTACCACGGCTAAAAGGCCGACCGCCAGCCCTTGCTTCCACTGCAGGCCGCCCAGAAAAACGCCCATCACGGCGATGGGAACGTAAGTGAGGGCGGTGCCCAAATCGGGCTGGGCTAGGACCATCAGCATGGGGATGCCGACAATCGCCCCAGCCTTCATGAAATCGGACCAGGAGAGCTCCCGCTGCCGCATGTCAGCAAAGTATTTCGCGACGGCGAGAATCAGAATGAGCTTGACCCACTCCGAAGGCTGGAAGTGGTTGCCGCCAGGCATTTTGATCCAGCGCCGCGCGCCTAAATACTTCTGGCCAAAAATCATCACCATCATTAGCGACGCGATTGCGGCAATATAGAACCAGTGAATCTGGTCGAGCAGCGCCTGGTAGTTCACCAGGCTGATCAGGAACATGGCGGCGACGCCACCCACCACCCAGTAGATCTGCCGGATATGCGCGCCGGCAAACTTGGTGTGCACGGTGGCGCTATGGATCTCCATCACGCCCATGCCGCAGATCAGCAGCACGAAGCCCAGCAGGAGCCAGTCAAAATCGCGATATGAGACGTAGCGTGACAAGTCAGTTCCCAGTTACCAGTGGCCAGTTGCCAGTTCTCGGTTCTCAGTAACCTCCAAGCCTTCTGTCATCCTGAGCGGAGCATCAGGTTCGCGAAGCGAAGCTGATGCGCAGTCGAAGGACCCCCTACCTCAGAACATTCCGCCGGCCCGCATGCGACGACCTTGTCTCGGTACTCGGTACTCGCAACGCAGTACTCAGTCCATCCCCGGCGCGGCCGTCGCCAGCACCAGCCCCTTCTTCGACAGATCGAGTACAAAACGTCCGCCCTGCAGCGCGTCTTTATCTCCGTCGGCATCGGGCGCGCTCCACAATCCGCCCACGTCCACCGTTCCGTTGCTCTTCGGCTTCTCGACCATCTTCTGCGGGGTTCGCTGCTGCTTGTCGACGTAAGCCTTAATCACCTGGGTCGCCAGGTGCGCGGCCAGCCTGCCGTGCTCGCCGCCCTGAAACAGGACGCACACCACAATGTCGGGATTCCGCCGCGGCGTGAAGCCGACAAACCATCCGTTCTGCGCCAGATCTTCGGCGTTCTTGAATCGGGCGCGAGTTGCCAGCGAGACGACCTGCGCCGATCCTGTTTTGCCCGCGATGTCAATACCCGGGATATGCGCCGAGGGGGCCGTACCCCCGGGCAACAGCACCCGCGACATCGCGTCGGTGATGTAGTTCCATCCGTTGGGATCGATGGGCACATTCTTCACTTCGGTGATGTGACTGGCCTCGACGAAGCCCGGGGGCATATCCGTCGGATTGATCACGTGCGGCACCACCATCTTCCCGCCCATCGAAATCGCGCTGATCGCCCGCAGCAACTGCACCGGCGTGATCGCGACCGCTCCCTGTCCGATGCCCACTGAAATGGTTTCGCCGGCAAACCACTTCTGCTTAAAGTTCCTGATCTTCCACTCTTCCGACGGCATCACGCCCGCAACTTCGTTAGGAAGATCGATGCCCGTCTTTTGTCCCAATCCCAGTTCGGTCGCATATTTTGCAATGCGATCGATGCCCAACTTCTCGGCCAGGGTGTAAAAGAAAACGTCGCACGACTGGTAGATCGCCTTCTCGAGATCGACCTGGCCGTGGCCGCCCTTCAGCCAGCAACCGAATCGCCGCCCGTAAAATTCCGCGCTGCCGTGACAATCGACGTGCAGGGTTTGCGCGATTCCCTCCTGCCAGCCCGCCATCGACATGATGATCTTGAACGTCGACCCTGGAGCGAGTTGCGCCTGAATCGCCTTGTTCAAAAGCGGCTTATCGGGATCGTTGACCAGCTTGTTCCATTCATCGCGCGACACGCGCACCGCAAAATCGTTGGGATCAAACGTGGGCCCGCTGGCCATGGCCAGGATTTCTCCGGTGTGCGGATCCATGGCGACAATGGCGCCATTCTTACCCTGCAACTGCTCTTCCGCCGCGATTTGCAGATCGATGTCGATGGTCAGCTTCAGAGGCTTGCCCGGGATCGCCTCGGTTTCGCCGAAACGTCCCACTTCCCGTCCGTGGCTGTCGACTAGCGCCTGACGGGATCCATTCGTGCCCATCAGCAGGTTGTTGTACTGGCGTTCGACGCCGGAAATTCCCACTACATCGCCCGGGTTGTACAACTCGAACTGCGGCTGGTTGAGCATGTCTTCGGTGACTTCGCCGACGTAGCCGATCAGATGCGCCATGAACCCGTTGCGCGGATACAGCCGGCGGTGCGCCATGATCGTGTCAAGCTCCGGCAACTCGTTGCGATGCGACTCGATGAACTGCAGGTCGTCTGGGGTGATGTCTTCCTTCAGAAAGATGGGCTGGTACTGCGGCATCGACGTGAAGCGCCGGATGCGCGCCCGCACTTCATCGGGATCGAGATGCAAGCCCTGCGCAATCAGGTCGGCGTCGGCCTCCAAATCGCGCGTCGAATCGCGCAGCAGCAGCGCGGAGAATGACGGGTAGTTATCGACGATGGTGCGCCCGTAGCGGTCGAGGATTTTGCCGCGCGGCGCCAGCACCGGCACGTTGCGGATGCGATTCTTCTCCGCGGCGAGCGAGTAGTAATCGCTCTGCATCACCTGCAGCTGCCACAACCGGTACGCGAGAATCAGGAAGATGGCGAGGATGATGTACTGCGCCGCCGTCAGGCGCATCGGAGATACTTTTTCGTCGCGGCCGAACATCAGTTGTCAGTGGCCAGTTGCCAGTTGCCAGTGAAGAGCCGGTAAGAGCGCTTGAGGCCGCAACGTGTCACTATTCCTCGCTGAGAATGAAATCGGGATTACAAACATTGTATCGCTTGGCGCTGTCAGTGAGTTAACGGGAAAGGTAACGGAAGTCATAGGCTGAACATCAGTGGCCAGTGGAGAGCCGGCAAGAACGCTTAATGCCGCAACGTGTCAATTTCCTCGCTGAGAATAAAATCGCGGAAATCGCGGGCCACACGCGGCAGGTTTTACCGGCAACTGGCCACTGACCGCTGGCAACCACTGGCCAGTGGCCACCTATAGCCACCTATCAGTTGTCAGCCTTTCTCTTTCAGATCCTCATCCGCTCGCAGCCCTCAACTTCCAACGTGGCGTCATCCCGAGCGGAGCCGCTTTTCAGGCGAAGCGAGGGAGCTCCCGCAGCACAGGTAAAGGTAAGAAACAAGCCCGGTAAAAGGTAAGCAACAAGCCCATGTCATCCTGAGACCCGCGCTTTCGCGGGCCGAAGGACCTCTGCACTCACCGCCCGCGCCGACGCTGCCGGCTATAGGCGGGTGCCCCACCCTTCTCGCGTTTTGTGCGAGAGGGTCTTGGTCATGCGGATTTTGCCGGGGGGAACCATGGGAGAAAATCGGGGACGGAGAAAATCGGAGACCCTTGTAGGCTAATAGGCTAAACGCTAAGTCCTTATTCTGGAAGATCTTGCGTGCAAGTGCTTACGGCTCAAGATCTTGCGGGGCGAAGAGACGCCTTCATAGCGCAAGTTATTTTAAATGAATATTTTGGGAGAAGTGATCTAAAAAAGTACCACTCTACCTCCACGAGCGAGGCGCCTAGAGATTCGTCGGCAGCGTCACGTCAGCCAGCGAGAGCACAGGTCCTTCGGCCCGCAAAAAGCGCGGGCCTCAGGATGACAAGGGCTTACGACTTCAGTTCCCTGCTGGCTTGCCGCCGTATTTTTCCAGCCACTTCAGCTCTTCGCGGACTTTGATTTTTCCGTGCCAGGGATTTTTCGAGAGCGAGTGGCCTTCGCCGGGGAAGATCAGAAGCGCGTTGGGGACGCCGAGCGAGTAGAGCGCGTGCTCGAGCAAATAATCTTCGAGCACGGCGACGCGGATGTCGTCGGCGCCGGCAACCATGTGCGTCGGCGTTTTGACTTTGTCGATCTGGAAAATCGCGGCTTCGTCGTGATAGCGCGGCTGGGCTTCCCATGGACGTCCGCCGAGGAAATAGGCGTCGTCGTAAGTGGTGTCGTCGTTGCCCCAGTTGCCGACGTGCTCGACCGCGCCCGCTCCCGTGACTGCGGCTTTGAAGCGCGTGGTCTGGGTGATGAGCCAGTTGGTCATGTATCCACCGTAGCTGTAGCCGCCGACGGTCAGGTGATCGGGATCGGCGATGCCGTCTTTCACCAGCGCGTCCACGCCTTCGAGAATGTCTTTGCCGGGACGCGAGACGATGACGGGAACGATCTGCTCGAGAAACTTGTCGCCGTATCCGGTAGAGCCGCGATAGTTGGGCTCGAAGACCAGCCATCCGTTGGTGGCGGCAAGCGCGGCCCACTGGTACCAGTCGGCCTCGAAGTGGTTGCCGTCGGCGTCGGCGGGGCCTCCGTGGATGAAGGTCAGCATGGGCAGATGCTTCGCTTCAAACTTTCCCGGAGGATAGATCAGCATGCCTGCGACGGTGGTGCCGTCGTCGGCCTTCCACGTGTAGGGCTTGCCTTGCGGAAGATCCGCCTCGGCGAGAGCGCGGTTGAAGCTCGTGATCGGCTTGGCCTGATCGAGTTTGTCGGCACTGTCGGCGAGATAGATCTCTTCGGGCTTGCCGAGAGAAGAGTAGACGAAGGCGATGCGTCCGGAATTTTTTGAGGTTGTCAGGTTGGCGTAGGTGCCTGGCCAGTTGGTAAGGCGATGCAGCGATTCAGATGGCTTGCCGGCGGAGTACATCTGGACTTCGGTGCCGATGCGCGCGGAGGCCAGGATTGTCGGGGTGTTCGCGCCAGGGACTACAACGGCGTAGTGCTCGATGGGCCCGATGAAATCTTTGGACCATTGCTCGACTTTGCCGTTGTCGGTGTCGACCCAGTAGAGATGCGGCTGCAGGTCGCGGTAGGGGCCTGAGACATCGCCGACTTCCACAGTGAAGAAGATGTGGCGGCTGTCGCTGGCCCAGCGCGGACGGCCTTCGACGGCTTCGTTGTGCGTGATGCGGCGCGGCTGGTTCTCCGCGCTGACATTTGTTCCGCTGCCGGCAGTCGCGGGCAGGAGTGCCCGCGCCACATCTACTGTGTAGATTTCTACGTCTTCGTATTTTTCCTGGCGCTGGTTGATGGCATTGCTGACGAAGGCCAGCTTGGTGCCGTTAGGGGAAGTGATCAGGCTATCGATGCGCAACGGACTGCTGGCAAGTGCGCGGGCACCGGGAGTGAGATCGGGTTGTGGCGCGGGCTCGCCTTCCTTCTTTTGCGGTTTCGCTGGTGCGGCGGCCTGGCGCGCGAGCGCTGCGCTCAGGTCCAGCGCGAAGATCGTATCGCCGCGTTCTGCCGTGCGGTATTGCACGACATCTTTCCACTGTTGTTTGTAGTCGTCCTTCTGCGCTCGACTCCACGGTTGACGGGTGGCAAAGTAGATCGTTCCCGAATCGGCGGACCACGAGAACGCATGAACGTCCTCGGCACCCTCGGTCACCGGAAACGCCTCGCCGCCATTGGGCGAGATCAGGTAGACCTGGCTAGTCTCGTCTTTAGAGTCGGAACCCGAATCGGAATCAGACTCATCGCTCTTCCCTGCCGCGGGCTTGCGCTCCGAGAGAAAGGCAATCCATTTTCCGTCGGGAGACCATTTGGGTCCGGAGTCGTGGCCAGACTGCGTCAACTGGATCAACGAGCCGCCGTGCGCGTCAGCGCGATAGAGCCAGAGATCGTGGCGGAAGATCTGCTGATCCCAATCGGCGCGCTCGGTGGCGATGATGACGGAGTTTCCGTCCGGCGACATTTCCAGTCCGCTGAAGCTGACGGAGTTGAAAAATTCGTCGAGCGTGAGTTTCGGTTTTTGCGCCAGAACGGCAAGCGCGCAACTCAGGATGGAGGTAATGACAAAGACAGATTTTCGGATTTTCATAGGATTCCCGGTGGGAAGAAGCGTTATACAACGCCGGATTCGCCGGAAGCAAGGGGGCGAATGCGGTCGCGATAGAAGATCCAGAGCAGGGCAGCAAAAACAATCACAGATGGTTGAATGTGAGTCCACTGCGAGAGCGGGCCAAATAGAGGTAAGACGAAGGCCAAGTAGAGGAGCGCGCCGAGCGACGACGAAGATGGCTGTGGATCATGGGACAAGGCCCAGTCGGCGGTCAGCATCAACACGGGAACGAGCGCGAGCAGGTCGTAGACGAAAAGATGCGGGTTGGCGAGGACGGCGGCAAGCGTCAGGGCGGAAAAGCGCAGTCCGAGCGGAGAGGAGGATTTCCAGACGGCCGCGGCGAGGGCGATGGTCGCGAGACAACTCAGCAAGTACAGCACCCAGACAGCGCCGGACGAGGGAATGAGAAGCACCCAGAAGCTTCGTAAGGAATGCATCTGCACCGGCGAGAGGCTGAGTTCGGGCTGGGACGCGTGCTGTAGCAGCAAGGCGATGTATGTCCGCATTACGTCTCGGCCGAAGTAGAGGGATGTTAACGCAAGCTGCGCCGCTGCAGAAATGGCGACGCCTGCGAAGGCCTTCCAGGCTTCAGCGGCGAGCAGCACGAAAGGGATCGCGACCAGAAACTGCGGCTTAAAGACGAGGCAGCCGAGAGCGATGCCCGCGAGCCAATCCCGCCGCGCGGCGAATGCGAGGTAGGCGCAGGTGAAGCAGAGCAAGATCAGGACTGAGAGCTGTCCGCGAACGAAGAAGTGAAACAACGGCGGATAAGCGACGGCGCAGAGCGCTACAAGCCCGGGATATGGCCTGAGCGCGCTGCAGGTTCTCCAGAGCAGATAGACGCAGGCGAAATACATGAGCAGGCTGAGCGCGACCCAGATTGCAGCTTGGGTAAGAAACGAAAGACGGCTCAGCACGAGGAACGGGAGCACGACTTGGGGGCCGTAATAGAACTCCAGGTGAGCTTTCGTGTTGCCGGCGATCACGCGAATTTCCTGGTTCAGGACGCGGGTATCGTAGAGCGAAGAAATTCGGCCCTGCGCGATCAGGCGCGCCGAGATGGGGAATTGAATGAAATCCTGAAATTTGATATTGCCGGCGCGATCGAAGATTCCCGGAGTCGCATAATCCACTGCGCAAACACCCCACAGGCAAAGCGCCAGCAGGATCGCCTGGGCGCGAATGCGGCGCTGGTTGAGCCACGCCGTGGGCCGCGGTTGCGCGGAAGCGGTCACGGAGCAGGCTCGGCGTTTTTGAGCGCGTCGTCCAGGGTCTGACCGGGATGCGGGGTCGTTTGCGCCACGCGCCAGCCGTCGTCGTACTTACGAAATCCGACGGTCGATTTGTACTGCAAATCGCCGGAATACAGAGCCGCCCCAACTTCATTGAGCGGCACCCATTTCCATACGAATTCGACGTTGGCCCAACTACCCTGCTCGCTGATGCCAGTAACCGCGAGCATTTCTCTGCGGGCAACGGGAAGGGTGAGCCACGGCTTGCTGGCTTCCTCTGCGGAGACCAGCGAGCGCACGGTTTCTACGCCCAACGGAGTCAGCAGAATATTCCAGCAAGGAGGCGGCGCAAGGCCGGGTGAGCAAGCCGCGGTATTGGCCACGATCCATCCGTGATGCTGCAGGACCAGATAGTCCGGCGAGGGATAGTCCTTGTTGCCAACAACTCCGGTGCGAAGCACGAAGGGCTGTGGGCGTTTGAAATCCTGCGCAGCGACCAGCAGATCGAAGGCGAGGCGACGGGTGAGAAAGTCGCGGGGCGAACACGCCGTCAGCAGAAGCAGGACGGCCAGGCCGAGGATGAATTTACTTCGCATTGTGATTCGCAGTTCGGAAGGACTCGCTCGGATGCCGTAGGGATCCTTCGACTGCGCGCGCTCATTCGAGCGCACTTCGCTCAGGATGACAGGGCCTCGCACAGCCATAGTGGTCATCGCCACATGATGGTGGCGTCCGTCCGAATCAACGACCAGTGATTGTAAACAAACGCGAACGTTTGTGCGGAAGGAAAGGCCGGGAGGTGATCTGGCCGTCGAATTGAGTAGACCATCGTCCGGGGATCTGGGAGGAGCAGTTGGGGCAGCGGCCGTCGGAAGTCAGGCGGTAATCTTCGATGTGGTAGCCGTAGCGGCGGATCACGGTTTCGCCACAATCCGCGCAGCGTGTGTCTTCCCAATCGCCGACCATGCCAGGAAGATTTCCGGCGTAGATGTAGCGCAGTCCGGCGGCGCGACCGATTTCGACGGCTCGCTGCAGATCCTCGACGCTGGTATCGCGTTGATCGTCTCCCTGCATTTTGTAGTCGGTATGAAATGCCGTCACATGCCAGGGAATGTCGGGCGAGACGCCCGCCACAAATTCCGTGAGGCGGCGGAGTTCGTCATCGGTATCGTTGAATCCGGGGATCAGCAGCGTGACGATTTCCAGCCACAATCCCATTTGATGAATACGGCGAATGCTGTCGAGAATAGGGCCGATGCGGCCACCGAGTTCGTGATAGTGACGATCGTCAAAGCTCTTGAGATCCACTTTGTAGAGATCGATCCAGGGGCGCAGATAGTCGAGCACCTGCGGCGTGCCGTTGCCGTTGGAAACGAATCCGGTGAGAAGACCCGCGGCTTTGGCCTCTTTGAACACGGCGACTGCCCACTCGCTGGTGATGAGCGGCTCATTGTAGGTGCTGACCAGCACTTTCGCCCCCTGACGAAGCGCATCCTCCACGAGAGCCTGAGGAGAAATTTCCAGGGGCGGCGAGATGGCATTGGGATCGCGCAGAGCCTGGGAGGTCACCCAGTTCTGGCAATAACCGCAGTGCAGATCGCAGCCGAGCATGCCGAAGCTGTAGGCAAGGGCTCCGGGATAAGCGTGAAAAAAAGGCTTCTTCTCGATGGGATCGCACTGCATGCCGGCGGTGTATCCCCAGGGCACGTAGAGCGTGCCGCCGCGATTGAAGCGGACTTTGCAGACGCCGGGCTGCCCTTCGGGAATGGGGCAACAATGTCCACAGGAAAAACAGCGAACCCTATGGTTGCCGAGTTTCTGGTAGAGCGATGAGTCCGCCTCGCGGACTCTCTGATCGAGGATGTAGCGCAGGGTAGGCAAGAGCACCTCTTACCAATATTTTAACGCGGGACGCCGACGAAAGACGGAGCGTTTAGAGCCTTGAATTTTCCGGCCGCGGGCTTGGCATTGGGACGATGCTGCTGCATCCAAAGTCCGGCCTCCATTTCGATGGAGGTGACCTGGGCGCGGCTGAGCCGAGCTTTGACAAAGGGAGCGAGAGAGCGGCTGGCGTCATCGCCGCCCTTGCTCGCGACCACCATCCAGAAGTAAGCGCGATTGGGATCCTGGGGCACGCCGCGTCCGCTGTAATAAAGCGATCCTAACTTCGATTGCGCAGAGACATTGCCCTGCTCCGCTGCTTTGGTGAACCAGCGAACAGCTTCGACTTCGTTCAGCTTTACGCCATCGCCTATGGCGTAGCGAAGACCAAGAGCATTCTGGGCGGTAGCATCGCCTTTTTCCGCCATCTGGCGCACTTGGTCAAAGCTCACCGAATCGATGGCAGGAGTGGATCGGGCGGCGCTGCCGCCATCGGATTTGGGCGCCGCATTGGAGGCAAGCACGCTGGTCACATTCTCGCGCGCATGAAGCTTGCGTTGAATCCAGGGCGCCGCCTCCGACTGAATCCAGGGGGCGAGTCCCCAGCCGAGGGCAAACGTAATGGTCGCCGCAGAGCACAGAAGGAGGACCAGATAAGAGCGCGGCAGGTTTATGCCGATGGCGCTCACGTGCGGCGATTTCGCATCTTGGCTTTCTTGTTTTTCCTCGGCATGTTTCTCCCCGGCGGCGGCAAAGAGCACACTGCCCGGCTTGGGAGAAAAATGATCGGTAGAATTGTCATCCAGCCGCGAGAGTTTCTTGGCGCGAGCTTCCCGATGGGCGGTCGCCTGAATATTGTCAGCGAGCCGCTGCAAACCTTTCCCATCAGCATCGGAAAAAGCATTGGGCTGAGGCGAGAAAGTTTCGATCAGGCCGATCGATTTTCCGCCGTCGCGTACGGGCGCGGCCAGAATGGAACGAATGCCCAACGCGCGACAGCTTTCGCGGTCGACGCGAGGGTCGAGTTCGGTGTCGTCGCAGCGAAGCAGAAGACCGCTCTTGACGCATTCCCCCGAGAAACCTGATCCAACCTGTAAACGCGCACCCACGGGAGGAGCATCGGGCCCGGAGGTTGCGCGGCAAACCATGACGTGCGGTTCCGACTCCGCCAGGGCAATGGCGGCGCCGGAAGCTCGCAGCAGAGTCTGGGCGCGTTCAGCAATCAACTTCAGGGCGGCAGGGAGATCGGATCCGAGCGCTTCGACTTGCCGCTGAACGGCGGCAACCGCGGCTAGCGTATCGGAATAGCTGGGACGCGGCGGGCCGGCATCGCGGGCGGCAGTGAAGGCGGCAATTTCGGCTTCACCGTTTGCGACTCCCGACATGACGTTGGCGAACAGCCACTCCCGCAAACGCGCCAGGGATTCCGCCGGCAATTCGGCAAAGCGCAAACCTGCCCGCCCGGAATCGTTTGCCCAGATCACCTGCCCGGTCGTGTAAATGTGCTCAGAACAGTCGGCGAGATCGAGGCAGAGATTGACGCTCTTCTCGACTTCCAGAGGCGCGTGGCACTGAATGGCTACGCCATCTTCACTGATGTTAACAATCTCGTGGAGATCGAGCATCAGGCCTTTGGATTCCGCAGTGAAACTCACGTAAGCGGGCGTCTGGATTTTATGGCGCACGCGCCGGCGACGGTTGGATACAGCAGGCGGCAACGTCGAAATATTGGCAGCCATGGGAAGGGCCCGGGAAATGTTTGTTCCATATTAGCGCGGGTTAACGAAAAAGTAAGCAAAGAATGCTACTGGTCAAGTTTGAGGGCTTTCGGACGAGATGTCTAGTTATAGGCGTCGAGAATCTGGCAGACAGAGCAATCAGGGTGGTAGAAGCAAAAGAGAGCCAACAGACCGATGAGGACTATTGCACCCAATAGCAACCAAGGATGTGGCCCCCCACTCATGCCAGCCATGTTCTCACGCCTCTGGTAGCCCCACAAGCTCTTCCAAGCTCCAAACATGATTGCTGATTCCAGCTTCCATTGCGGGAGCGGCCCGAATCGAGGCGTGAATCCGGCAGAAATTGTAGTGCATATAGTGCAGGGCAATCGCAGATTCATGGTTGGAGAGCTTCTTCGAGTGACCATTGGATTTCAAAGTTGACCAGTGCCCAAAGAATGGAGCAAATCGGAGGATGGGCAGTATATCGACAGGAAACAGCCGGAAGCTGGCTAACCGGCCCGCCGCAGAATTTGAGCCTGGTGCAGGCTGGAGATGCGGGAAATGGCCGCGACCATCATGCCGGACAGCAGTTGCATGGTGGCTACGTCGCGCTCGTCAAAAGCTCCAGGCGACGAGGACAACACTTCGAAGACTCCGAGGGTGCAGCGGTAGTGTCGCAGGGGCGAAACCAGGATGGAGCGGACGCCCAGGCGACGGCAACTGGCCAGATCGACGCGGGGATTGCGTTCCGCGTCGTGGCAGAGCATGATTTCGCCGGAGCGGACGGCTTCGGCAGAGATACCGGCATCGGTCTGGAGGCGAACGCCAAGATCGGGAGCAGTGCGTCCAGCACGGGCACGGCAGACGATTTCGTCGCCGGCCCGCAAGGCGATGGCGGCTCCGGTGGCTCCGGTCAGATGCTGGGCGCGCTCGGTGATGGCGCTGATGGCGGGCTCAAGATCGAGTTCTGCGGGATGGATTTCAATGTCCTCTGAAACCGAGACCGCGCGGAAGCCCGACACGGGATGAGCGGCATTGGCTACGCGGAGTTGGCTGCGCTGTTCGAGCGAAGGCATGCGGGAGTTTTCTGCCACGTTCAAATATTCAGGGTCGGGAACCGTGCGCAGCAAGTCGCGAACAAGATTATCGAGTTCCATGTCGGTAATCAGGTGCGCGGTTTGCTGGCTGCGCAGCGAACCTCCCAGGACGCGAGAGAGACCGAGCAGAGCGTGGCTGCCACAAGCGAGGCAATAGGGCTTGCTGTTGTTGCTGATCAACTCACATTGCACGCAGAACGTGGCGGACTGCAACGAGACGAAGTTGACGCCTTGAAAAGTGGAACCATACACAGACTTACGAAACATGATTGCGGAATCCTCGCTTCCATGGCAGTGCAGATGAAGGTATCGAGAGAAGCGGGCACACAGAAGTGCCAGCACTGGTTCCAGTTGTGGAAAACGGGATTAAAACTCGTAGCGCGCGGGTCGTGGGTCTCTTTGAATTTTGGATATCGCTCCTTGATGGTCCTCCCGAACTGCGCGCTTTTCGTGCGATGCGGCCTCAAATCTTAAAACGCAGAGTGCGCTGAGAAAATCCGCAGAGGACGCGGAGAGGTGCCGGAAAGCCGCAATTTTTCGCGGGTGGGAGGTCCCTTCCTCCGCCTGAAAGGCGGCTCCGGTCGGGATGACGCCAACCCGGAACAGTTCTGGATTTCAAAGTGAGACATCACTGCGGGCGCGGGTCCAGTTGCCTGACGGGAGCAAAAAGTTGGCGGGTTTATTTTTTTCGGGGATGTTGCGTGAGAGGTAAAAACTGGATATTCTTTTGGCAGACAATTCACGGCCCGAGTGGGCCGCTGGGGGGAATCATCATGGAATGGACCGCGCCTGCCTTTGAAGAAGTTTGCCTGAACTGCGAAATCAATTCTTACGCCAGCGCCAAGCTGTAAAGTTTTCTTCTTTGTCCGGGCGGAGTCGTGCGCGTTCTGTGCACGGCGTGTCTGACTGCGCCGAATCGTTCAGCGAGTTTGTGTCGCGGTGATTTGGCGGCGCCAAGTGGGCTCAATCGTTATCTCAAGTTCGCTATTCCATCCATATTCGACCCACGGTTTGTGCATTCTGTCGCCGCTTCCGCGGCTGGACAGCCGAGGACGCCTGTCCCCACAATAAATCTTTCCACACTTCACTGCGTAGTTTTGAGAATCGTCGATTATCCGGCTTGCGCTTCGAGCACGGTTGCGCCGTGCTCGTGCAGGCCCACGAACGGGGCGGGATGAGCGAGGGTGCGATGCAGAGCATCGGCCAGGGCCGTGGGAAAGCCGGAAGTTAAAAGATTGATATCGATCTGGAGATCGCGGGTGGAATAAAGCCGCAGAACGGTCAGAGTCCCGCACCGGGCGCCGTTCGAAGTCAGCAGATGAAGTGCGATTCTCCATGCCGTGGAAGAGCTATGGGTTTGTGGCAAGCCCGGCTTGGACCATCGGAAACAGGGTCCACCGCTGCCGTCGGAAGAGTCGTCGGCTTCGAATGAAACCATCTCTTCGGCAGAAGGCGCCAACTGCAGTTCGAAGGCGTCGAAATCATTGCTGCCGAAAGCAACCAGAAGAATCTTGCGGACCTGTTCGTAATCCCGGGAGACTTTAAGTTCATTCACGGCCCGGCGAATGGCCAGATTATTGACGAAAATCTGCGGCTGATCCAGCGTGCGTTGCGCAACCCGGGCCAACTCGCCGAACTCCAGATAACCCAGGTGTTGGACACCCATCCAAATGCCGGTGCCGAGCACCGCGAGCACGAGGCCTAACGAACTGCCCGTCGGCCACAGCAGGAACAGGCTCAGCATGGCAAACCCCGCCGAGACCCCGTAAAGCAGAATCACGACCTGGCGGTGGGTAAGTCCGTGCTGCAGGAGCTTGTGATGAATATGCTCGCGGTCGGCGGTGAAAACAGGTCGGCCACTGATCAGGCGCCGAAGAATCGAGAGCGAAGTTTCCAGAATAGGCAGTCCAAAAGAAACGACCGGAATGGCGACCGCTACGATGGTGGGCGATTTCTGAGTGCCGTAGAGCGCCAGCGCGCTGAGCAGGAAACCGATATATAAGCTGCCGGAGTCCCCGAGGAAGATGGTAGCGGGGTTGAAATTGTAGCGGAGGAATCCGATGATGGCGCCGGCCAGCGCGATGGTCATCACTTCCACCAGAGTGGGTCCATGAAACAACGCCACGACGAATGCGACCATGGTGGAGAACAGGGCGCATCCGGCCGCCAAGCCGTCGAGGCCATCGATCAGATTGAAAGCGTTGGTAATGGCGAGCACCCAGATGACAGTGCAAAGCAGACCGACGTACCAGGGCAACGCCCGGTGACCGAAAAGCACGGGAATGTTGACAATGCGCAGGCCACCCGCATACAGCATGGTGGCGGCGATTCCCTGGACGGCGAACTTGAAGTAGGGCCCCGCGCCGCGCAGATCGTCATAGACCCCCAGCAAAAAAACGAGGGATGCGGGCACCGCGATCGTGACCAGGGTGGAAAGGAACGCGGGAGAATGGGACTGAGGATGGCGCAGGCCCCAGATCGCGACCGTGCCCATACATAAAGAGGAGCTAAGGTAGATCGCGACTCCGCCCAGACGGGGCAATGGAGTGGAGTGCAGATGGCGCTCGTGAGTAGGAACCGCAACCCAGCCCCGCGCGTTCGCGAAATCGCGCACGAATCGCGTCAATATAACGGCCGACAATAACGCCAGGAAAAACGTACCGAGAAAAATCCCTGTCAACTACGTCACCCTCGTTCAGTGGAGTGCGCTTATCCCGCGCCGCTTCCATGCGTCATGAAAGTATTGCAGCCACGGCCAGAGCTTGGTAGTGAGCGAATAGGTTCCTACAACTTTCGAGTGAGTTGAACTTTAACAGCGGAGAAGTTGACAGGCAATCCAAGTCATCAAAAACCCTGTGGAAAACCAAGAAATCGCCCGTTACTAAAGAGTTATCGAATATCCCCCACAAGGCCCAGATGGAAGAGTTGCGCAGTTGTAAGCGAGCGAGGAATCACGGGATCGCTACGGCAAAAACGTTTTCATGCAGAAGCAGCTTCCGCCCGCCTTTTCGAATTCGGAGGTCTCGACCAGCACAGGGGTCAATCCTTCGTGAAGGAGAATGCTTTCGAGTTGCCTGGTCAGGTGCGGTGTGATGTAACGGCCGTCGATTACGATGCCATTCCCCATGAAGTGATGCGCCTCGTTGGCGTCGAGAAGGTGAACGCGCTGCCAGCTTTTGTGAATGGCTGCGAGGGCGTCGGCGTCAAAAGCCCCGGCGAAAATCAGCACCGCTTCATCGTTGAGCGGGCACAGGCAGGTGTCGAGGTGATAGCAATACGCGTCGATCAAGTGCAGGGGCACAACCGGGATACTCATTTCGGCCATGGCGGCAGCAAATTTCTCCACTCCGCCCGGAGTGCTGCGGAAACCGTATCCGGCATAGATACGCGACCCGTCGGGATGCCATAGGAGATCGCCGTGGCCCTCGAGAAAATCTTCGCCGAAATCGATTTTGATGATGCGATAGTCACGCGCGCGACACCAGTCTTCATAGAAAGAAACTTCGCGCTGGCGGGACGGATAGACCATGCGGCTGGGAACGATAAATTTCCCATATCCGGATTTCTCGCCAGCGAATATCTGGTTGGCCGCAAAGACCATGTCCTCGAGACCTTCGACGGGATCAATGGTTTCGATCGCGCAACCGCTTTGTTGCAAAACGCTACAGAGATTCTCCCACTGACTGCGGGCTTTCGCGCGGTCCACTGCTTGCTCGCGCAACATGTACGGATTTTTCTGATCGACCACATCGAAATAATTCGGTGGACACATCAGCACCGTGGGCATAGGAAAGATGGTAGCGGTCGCGATGCGGCGGAAGCAAGCCAATGGCGACGTGCTATCGGCACAGGCCGCCGAATTGTCGGCAAATTTACGCGCCGGCAGTTCGTTTTTGCTGATTCGGAACGTCGAATCGTGGGAAGCGCCTTAGATGCTGGATGGCGCATAAAGTGCTGGCCAATCGGCATCCTCGAGAAGTAGGAAGAAACGTATGCTCAGCCGCTGCGCGAATTCGAAATGTGCCAAGCCGTTCCTCAAACTCAGAGAGGGCAAGTTGTTTCTAGTGGAAACTGAGCGGTTGATGAAGCCGGGTGAGTCGGCTGTGCCGCCGTTTATTCGCGCCCGGCGACAGCAGCGACTGGTGGAGCATTATTGGCTGTGCGATGATTGCGCCGCGCAATATACGCTGGTCTACGATCGGGAGCACGGCGGAGTTGAACTGTCTGCGTTGCGACGGCCGGTAGAGAGCATCGCAACCGCGGCTGCCGCCGGCAGTGAAGTCGCCTAAGGGAATTTCCGGTCAAAGGCTCATTCGTATTCCTGTTTTTTCCACGTTTTCCAATCTGCGCGAACCGCGTTGAGCATTTGCTCGGTTGCCTGGTGCAACCACTTCCATTTTTGCTTCTTCATGTGAGCGAGGATCGGTTTGCGGGCGGTCCGGGTGCCGAGATGGATGTTGGCCGTTTCGAACCCCATCGCGCTGAGCAACCGCATCTCCTCGCCTTGGGCTTTCAAGGTTGCCAGTTCGATGCGCGAGCAATGGGGACTGAGCCGGCGAACGATCCAGCGTCCGCGCAACTGGACAAAGGGATCGGGACAACGCACAGCCCGGCTGATAATCGTCTGATAAAGAATTTCGGAGGGACCTTTCTGTCCCTCGGCCCAGTAGCAAGCAGAGGAAACCAGGGCTTTGGCTTCGCGGGCAATTCTGCCGCCGTGCCAGTCGGCGATGGCGACGTAGCGGGCGTGGCCCAGGCTTCCCAGCCCGGCAACGCGATGCGCGACGCGGTAATTAAGATCGCGGCTGGGCAGCAAGTGCTCAATGGCATCGATGGCGCTGATCGGCACGTCGGTTTTTATGGTGGGCAATGCATCCATTTTTGACCAGAAGTGAACCGGATCGCGCAGCTCACTCTCGGCGATCTGGCGCAACCACTCGTTCTTCTCGCCTAACACGAAGGGCAGGCCGCCATCGCTCAAACCTGCGTGATAGCCCTCAAGAATCGAATCGCAGATATCCGTTTGTTTCAGGGGCAGATGGCGGGCCTCAGAGGCCAGATGCGCGCTGACCGCGAGGCGCACGAGGTCGTTAGCATAAGCGAGAGGATGTGTTTCGTCGAAATCGTTGACACCCCAGATCAGGCGGCCTTCGAGGTCGCGCCAAGTTCCGAAATTTTCTATGTGGAGATCGCCGACGGCTAGCACGTGCGGCGCCTTCGCCAGATCGGGGCAAACCTCCGGCCAAATTTGCGCCCAGCGGTAGTAGGTGGCTCGCAGAAATGGAAAGACCGCCTCTTTCATGCTGGCATGTTTCAGGCTGAGATCTTTCTTGACCAGATCGGTGCGGTAGCCCAGCCATTCTTCGAAGCGGCGCGTGGCTTTGACAATGTTCATAGCTCCGCAAAGATAGCGACTCGAGGGACCGGAGGTCAACGGAGCTGGCGAGGAGCGATGGCAAAGTGACAATCGCCGGGCATCGGACAGGGCTGGTTCACCTTACGTCCAACGCCCGGCGATTGCGACCCGAGCGGCAAGCTGGTGATTACTTTTTGAAGAAGGCAGAGTTCTTCTCGATAAACTCCTTTTTGTCTTCCGGCACATCTTCGAGCGCGTGAATCGAGTCGGAGGTGCAGGCGGGAACACAAGCACCGCAGTCAATGCAGCCCTCGGGATCCACATACATCTGGGTCGCGGCTTCGAAGCCGGGCTCGTCCTGCTTGGGATGGATGCAGTCGGTGGGGCAGACTTCGACGCACAGAGAATCTTTAATGCATGAATCGGAAATTACGTAGGCCATGATGAATCGATCTCCACAGGTGAAATGAGCACTTCCGTCTCGCTCAAAAGCAGTGTAAGAAGCGGGAAGGATGTGGGCGGTGATCATAATCACAATCGGCTGTGCGTAAGCGAATGGGAACTGGGGAAAATCAAGGATTTTCCCCAGTCTGCTTGTTGTTGGAGTCCTGCGATTGCCCTTTAAACTGCTGGGAGCGGCGGGCTTCAACGCTGCTAAGGCGGAAAACTCGCTACTTGGAAAACTGGTAAAGGTGGGCGTCGGAACCGTTTTATTTTTCGCAGCGGTGATACCAGCCGTGCTGGCGGTTTCGGACCATTGGGACTCCGTAAAGCGATTCGGCAACTTGTGCATGGCCGCATTCCATCGGCCCTAAGCGGCTACCAATTAGTGTTTTGCATGTGCGTTAGCGAGCGGTACGGATACGGGCGGAGCGTGAATCGAGGGAGGCGAGCCGCGGGGTTGTTCGTAATCACATTGATCTGTGATGACCGTCACAGAAATGGATGGGCAACAGGGCTTAAATAGGCACAATTGAACTAGGCCTTCTAGTCATAGGATCGCCCGGCTCCACCCACAGAACCCCACAAGCCGTTACCCCAGACGGCGGGAGCCGGGCGCTTGAAGGCTTAGAAAAGTCTTCGGGCACCTAACTCCAGTCCTGCTAGGTAGTGGTGCAGTTTGAAGAGATTTGTATCAGGGCATGCCTTCAGGCATGCCAAAGCGCGAGCAAATGACCGGCTTCAGCCGCTGCCAGCGCGGCCTAAGCCCTCAGCGGCTAAAAGCCGCTCGTATTTTCCGATGTTGCGGCATCGCTGAAGCGATGCCCTGATACAAATCTTCTCGGACTGCAACCACTACCTCTTGCTTCCCGTTCTTTCGTCCGTTCAATGATCGTTTCCTCTGCGTCGGTGGTGTGTGCATCGGGACACACTGTGGCCGCCGGACCACGGGAAGAGCCTCTTAGAACCAAACCAAGCGTCGCATTTTCAACGAGATACAGTTTGGCCGTCCTGCTGCCCTCTGGAAATGTGCGCTGCTTCAACCGGGGGCTAAGATGAACAACACCCGCAGGACGATCAAAGCCGAAACGCTGGTTCTTCTTGCTCTGCTGAGTTTCGCAGTCGTGGATGCGGTCGCAGCGCAGGACACGCGGCCCGCCAGCCAGCCTGTTCCCCGCCGGCTGGTATTGATCAGCGTCGCGGATCGCCAACTCGCGATGATGGAGGACGGAAACGTCATCGCCCGATTCGCGGTCGCAGTGGGAACAGCGGACAATCCCAGCCCGGTCGGGCAATTCCGAATTGTGAACCGCGTCTCCAATCCAACTTACTACCACCCCGGTTCGGTGATGCCCAGCGGCAAGGACAATCCTGTCGGGACGCGGTGGGTGGGGCTCAGCCAAAAAGGCTACGGCATTCATGGGACAAATGTGCCGCGATCGATTGGGAACGCGGCGTCGCACGGATGCATACGGCTGCGCAATCGCGATATGGAGCGACTGTTCACCCTGCTGCGCAGTCGGCGATGTGGTAGAGATCCACGGCGAACGCGACGAGCAGGTCGCACAAGTTTTCGGCGGCGTGGCAAATCCGACGATGGTCGCGGATGCGCAGGCCCCAATGCAGTCCGCAACGCAGGCGAGCGGGCAATAACGAGGAAGCGAATTCTCAGGAGGACATCATGCAAATCGCAATCACATTCATGGCAGTCGTGGCAGGAATGGTCTTTTCGCTGGGTGTGGCACTGCTGGCGGAAGAACTGATTTTCGGACAAGTGTTCCGGTTGTTCTTTCCTCAGCAGGCGGCCCGGCAGGCGGAGCAAGTGAAATCAGGGCAGAAGCGCTGAGGCGCAAAGGAGAACGGTTATGTTGGCACTGAAGTATTTGTTGATGACCGGCGGCTTCGCGGTGATGCTGGCAGCTCTCGGCATCCTGGGCTATGACTTGTATCGGGAGATTTTATACCGGCGAGCGCTGTCGACGCCGGGAGCGACTGTGCCGGAGGAACCGGAATGGCGTTGGCGTACTTCGCTGGCGCTGGCGTTTCTGGCCTGGGGACCAATTCTGCTGGCGCTGAGTATTGTGGTGGTTCCGAGCGGGACGGCGGGAGTTCGCGTGAGCCAGACCAGCGGCACGCTGCCAGGGACGCTTTATCCCGGTGTGCATTTTGTAACTCCGCTGGTGGAGGACGTGGCGTTGTTTGACACTCGCGATCAGGTCTTCACCACGGGGATTTCGGAAGATGGAAAAAACGCGGCGGCAAACGTTTCTGCAAAGTCGCAATTGCTTGATGTGCAGGCCAAAGAAGGATTGACATTGGGGCTGGCGATCACGGTTCGCTACCGACTCGATCCGAAGAAACTGGATTACATTCAGAGCAATCTGCCGCATCCCGTCGAAAAGGAGATCGTTCCGCCGGTCGTGGCCAGCGTGTGGCGCGAACTGGTTCCCAACTACACGGTTCGTGATGTGTTCTCAGCCAAGCGCGAGGAAGTTCGACATCGCGCTGCCGGCATGATCACGCAGAAACTGGCCGCGGATGGGATTGTGGTGAAGGAAGTCATGCTGCGCGATATCCAGTTGCCTGAGGAGTATGCGAAGGGGCTCGAAACGCTGCTGCTGAAAGAGCAGGAAAACGATCGCATGAGCGTGGAAACGGAATTGAAGCAGAAGCAGGTGAAGATCGCGGAACTGGAGGCGGAAGCGCAGAAGGTACAGCAAGTAAAGCAGGCGGAAGGCGAGGCGCAAGTGCACGTTCTGCAGGCCAAGGGCGAAGCCGACGCCATGCAATACACGCTGCCGCTGAAGGAAAAACAGATTCAGCAGAGCAAGTTGGAAGCGGAAGCGCGCAAGGAAGCGACGATTCAGAATGCCGAGGCGGCGGCTCAGGCCAAAGTGATCGACAGCAAGGCCGAAACAGAACGGCGCAAGATGCTGGCAGAGGCTGAGGCCGACCGCATTCGGGTGACTGCCGCAGCCGATGCGGAGCGCATGCAAAGTGAGGCTGTAATCCTGAAGCAGAATCCGCTGTTGATCAACAAGATTGTGGCGGAACGGTTGTCAGACAAGCTGCAGATCATGATGGTTCCAGCAGATGGAAAGTTTTTTATGAACGACGTGCTGCGCAGCATGAACATGGGGAGCCAGGCGAGCCAGGCGGAAGAACAACAGAGGTAGGTCGCTGGTGCAAAGTCAAAATCCCCACCCTCTCGCACAAAACGCGAGAAGGGTGGGGCACCCGGTTTCCGGATTTCCAGGAGAGCTTGCGGCGGTGTCCAAACAGTACAGAGGGCTGAGGACGGTCGCATGCGCGAAGCGGTTTATAATTCGGCCATCCCCAAGGCCATTCTGAAATCGGTGAGGCGCGGCGGCCGCTGCAAATCTGTGGTGCGACTTTTGCGTTTCGTCTTCCCGGTTGCAATTCTTTCGCTGACAATTTTCGCGCACGCTGCCGACTGGAACACGGCCGAGCAGCAGTTGGCGCGAAAGATTGTCGCGGTCACGGGACCCGGGGCCGTCGCCCTAACGGTGGAGAATCGTTCTTCGCTGGGAAGGCGCGAGAGCGAGGCAGTTCAAAACGGCTTGCGCTATGCCCTCGAACAGTTGGGCATTCGTTTCGTGGACGCGGAGCAGGCTGCGGCGAGCGTCGCCATCTCGCTTTCCGAAAATCCGACTTCCTATGTCTGGGTGGCGCAGATCCGGCAGGGCGAAGGCGATACGGCGGTCGCGATGGTTTCGGTTCCGAGGCCGGGGGGCACGCCCGCGGTTCACGATTCCATGCCTATGGCTTTGCGGCGCACTTTGCTTTGGACGCAAGACGATCCCATTCTCGATGTCGCCGTTTTAGAGGAAGGCGCCACCCCTACGCTGATCGTCGTGCTGGATCCGGCGAAGGTTTCGCTATACCGGTGGCAGAACGGCAAATGGCAGGCAGAGCAAGTGATGGAAATTCCGCATTCGCGGCCGTGGCCGCGCGATCTGCGGGGAAGACTGATTGCCGTGAAAGATCATTTGCTGGATGTGTATCTTCCCGGCGTGAGCTGCCACAGCGCGGGGGGAAATTTGCTGAGCTTGAATTGCCGCGACAGCGAGGATCCGTGGCCGCTCGTGGCAAACGACATCCATGAAAATTTTCCCGTTCCGGGCGGAAGCACAGCGGCGGCCGGGATTCCTGCGCAGTCCGCGTTCTTTGCTCCTACACGGAATTTTTTTACCGGCGTGATGAGTCCCGGCCTAGGCAAGGGTATAACTGTACCCAGTTTCTATTCGGCGGCGGCCCTACCGCGAGGCAAATATACCCTGTGGCTTTTCGCGGCGACGGACGGGCAGATCCACATGATCGATGGTATGAGTGATCGAATCGCGAGACTGGAGTGGGGCAGCGATCTGGCGATGGTGAAAACATCGTGCGGCGTCGGCTGGCAGGTTTTGAGCACGACTACCGGCGCGCGCAGCGGCGCTTCGGTGCGAGCGCATGAAATCCCGGACCGCGACCCCGTTGCCGCGAGTGCAGCAGTTGATTTCGCGGGCAAGATCACCGCATTGTGGACCGAGTCCAGAGGCGACACCGCCATCGCGGTGGTGAATGATTCGGAAACAGGGAGCTATGAAGCGTTTCGCTTGGCAGTGGCTTGCGATCAGTAGTCTGCTGGTGGCGACGCTGGCGGCGCGCGCGGAGACCCGCCCACAATACGGCGGCACGCTGCACGTCGGACTGCGCGCAGCGCTGTCGTCGCTGGACCCTGTCGACACTGCGCAGGACGATTCGTTCGCACGCCGGAGCGTGACCTCGCTGATTTTCGACAACCTCGTGACCAGCGATTCGAGCGGACGAGTGCAGCCTTCCCTCGCGGAATCGTGGCAAGCGGCGGCTGCGAATCGGCGCTGGCAATTCCGAATTCGACGCGGGGTGAAGTTTCACGATGGAACGCCGACGACCGCGCAGAGCGTGGCAGTTTCCTTGCGCGTCGCGAATCCATCGTGGAACGTGGTGGCCGAGGGAGAGTTCGTGATTTTTGAATTCGATACTCCCGAATCTGAACTGCCTGCCGAACTTGCCATGACGCGGAACGCGATTGTGAAGCGAGATCCGAACGGCCGATTGAGCGGCACCGGACCGTTTCGCATCGCAGATTGGCAGCCGGGAAAAACACTGTCCCTGGCGGCGGACGACAACTGCTGGCGGGGGCGCGCGTTTCTTGACGGCATTCAGATCGCGCTCGGCAGGAGCTATCGCGATCAGATGACGGCGCTGGAATTGGGCAAGGCAGATTTGGTGGAAGTCGCGCCGGAACAGGTGCATCGAATTCCTCCCGAGCGATACCGGATTCTGCATTCCCCTCCGATGGAGTTGCTGGCGTTGCAGTTCACGCGCGAGGCTTCGTCTCCGGAAGAGCGCACGCTTCGCCAGGCGTTGAACTTGAGCGTGGAACGCGGATCGATCTACAGCGTGTTGTTGCAAGGGGCGGGCACGCCGACCGCGAGCATCCTTCCTACATGGATGAGCGGGTATGGATTCGTATTCTCCGTGGAAGCGAACGTGGCGAAAGCGCGCCAATTGCGCGAACAGGCGCGCGCTTCTCAGAATTGGAAGCTGGGCTACGACAGCAGTGATCCTCTGGCTCGTTTGCTGGCGGAGCGAATCGCCCTAAATGCAAAGGATGCGGGGCTGACGCTGCAGCCGAGTGCGGGCAGCGCCGATCTGCGACTGGTGCGGATCGCGATGGCATCGTCCGATCCGCGGACGGCGCTGGATGCCGTTCTCAAGCGGCTCGATTTGCCCGCAGCAAAAATTGGAAGTTCAGCGGACGAACTCTATGCGGCGGAACAGGCTGTGCTCGCGGGCGAGCGCGTGATCCCGCTCATCGATCTGCCCGCGACCTACGCTTCCACACCGAGACTGAAAGATTGGACAGTGCGAACGGATGGTCGTTGGGATTTGGCGAACGCATGGCTGGAGAGCGCGAAACCATGACGTTCCGGCGAAAGCTCCTGGTGGTTTTTACTCTGACCGTGTTCGTGTCTGTGGCAGGAGTCGCGTGGCTGGTGCAGGAAATGACGCGCAATGCCTTCGAAAAAACCGACAGCCAGCGCACAGCGGCGCTACTGGCGCAATTCCAGCAGGAATTTAACCGGCGCGGAGAAGACGTTGCACGGCGAGTGGAAAACATCGCCAATTCCGATGCAATGGCGCGAATGGCGACGGCGCTTAATGGCACGTCCGCGGATTCTGCCGAATATTTCGATCTGGCCCACTCGATGGCAGAGAGCTACCAGTTGGACTTTGTCGAGATCCTCGACTGGCGTGGAACGATCGTTTCCTCGGCGCAGTGGCCGGCAAAATTTGGTTATCCGGAAACCGCGTTTGACAGCATTTCCGGAGCGAGCGAGCAAAGCGCGTTTCTGAAGCTCGAGGAATTACAGGACTCCACCGCATTAGGGCTGTTCGCTATGCGGTCGGTGCGCGTTGGGGAGCATCCCGTGTATGTGATCGGAGGACGGCGGTTGGACAAGAATTTTCTCTCCGCACTCGATCTCCCTCCGGAAATGCGGGTGCTGCTGTATCAGAATCGGGGAGATCATTTCTCTCCGGATCTGTTTCTGGATCCTTCCGCCGGCAATGGTGTTTCTGACCCGGCGCATCCGGTCGAAAAGTTTGCAGCGTTGGTGAACTCGGTGCGCCAGTACAACCAGGAGATGACTGGAATCGCGCACTGGTCGCCGGATCCGGCGGACGATGAAGTGTTTCATGCTATCCCGTTGCGAGGTGTAGGAAAAGATCATCCGCTGCTGGGAATCCTGTTGATTGGGAATTCGCGGCGTGCTTACGTGGGGCTGAAGCGCAGCATCCGCGATTCCGCGCTGCTGGTGGGCGGTGGCGGAATTCTGCTCGCGATCCTGCTCAGCAGCTGGGCTGCCGCCCGAGTGACTCGTCCGGTGGAACAACTGGCGCTGGCGGCGCAGGAAGTGGCTGCAGGAAACTGGGATGCCCGAGTCGAAGTGACCGGCGATGACGAGATCGGACAACTGGCGGACTCGTTCAATCGCATGACCACCGAGCTACTACGTCAGAAAGAGCGCCTGATACAAAGCGAGCGGGTTGCGGCCTGGCGCGAACTGGCGCGGAGATTGGCGCACGAACTCAAGAATCCTTTGTTTCCTCTTCAGCTCACCGTCGAGAACCTGCTGCGAGCCAGAGAGCAGAGTCCCGAACAATTCGACGAAGTGTTTCGGGAAAGCTCGCGCACGCTGCTGGGCGAGATTTCAAACTTGAAGGCCATCATCGGCCGCTTCAGCGAATTCTCGAAGATGCCGCAGCCGCAGTGGCAGAAGGTGCAGATCAACGATGTGGTGAGGGGCGTTGCCCAGCTGTTTCAGGCGCAATTGCAGGCGCCGGGGCGAGCTGCGATCGCTTGCCGGTTGGAGTTGGACGAAAATTTGGAATTCATTGCCGTCGACCCCGACTTGCTGCACCGCGCTTTGTCGAATCTCGTGCTCAATGCGATGGATGCGATGCCCAGCGGAGGAACATTGACGCTTCGAACTCGAGCAGCGGACAGCAAAATTGCGATCGAGGTTGCTGACACGGGCTCCGGGCTGACGCGCGAAGAATGCGAACGCATCTTTACTCCCTACTACACCAGCAAGCAACATGGAACGGGGCTGGGCCTGGCGATCGTGCAATCCGTGATAAGCGATCACGGAGGGAGAATCAGCGTGCATAGCGAGCCCGGAAAGGGCACAACGTTTGTGATCGAGTTGCCGCGAAACCTTGAGTCGTTGCCGGCCGGGCCTGCTCAGCAAAATGTCGAACGGAATACGGCGAAAATTCCAGAGATGAAATGAGGAGGAGCGTTGCCGCTTAAAGCGAATCTTTTGATCGTCGATGACGAAGCCAACACGCTGGCCTCGTTGTCGCGCGCATTTCGGCTGGCCGGCCATGAAGCCACGGTTTGCGACAATGCCGCTCGCGCCCTGGAGATAGCCAAGTCCCAGAAGTTCGACTTGATCCTCTCCGATGTGGTGATGCCCGGAAAGGACGGGCTCGCGTTGCTGGAGGAATTGAAACAACAGGGAGTTACGGCACCCGTCGTCATGATGTCAGGACAGGCGCACATCGAGATGGCGGTACGAGCAACACGGCTGGGCGCGCTCGATTTCCTGGAGAAGCCGATCTCCACCGACAAGCTTCTGCTCACGGTGGAAAATGCGCTGAAGTTGCAGCGCTTGGAAAGCGAAAACCGCCAATTGCGGCAACGACTGGGCAAGCACGAAATTGTGTGGAAGGGCGACGCTATGCGCCGGGTGATGGCCCAGGTGGAACGTGTGGCTGCGAGCGAGTCGCGGGTGTGCATTCTGGGCGAAACCGGAACCGGCAAAGAATTGGTGGCGCGCACGATTCACGAGCGCAGCCCACGATCCGCCGGGCCATTCGTGACGCTAAACTGCGCCGCCGTTCCCGCAGAGTTGATCGAGTCCGAATTGTTCGGGCACCAGAAGGGTTCGTTCACGGGCGCGTCCGGACAACACATTGGCAAATTCGAGCAGGCCGACCGGGGAACGATTTTTCTCGACGAGATTGGCGACATGCCGCTGCAGATGCAAGCCAAGCTTTTGCGTGTGCTGGAAGAAGGTGAGGTCGAAAGGATTGGCGGAAACAAGGCGATCCCGGTAAATGTTCGGGTCGTCGTCGCCACTCATCATGATCTCGAAGCGCGGGTGCGCGAAGGAACATTTCGCCAGGATTTATTTCACCGGATATTTGTATTCCCGCTGATCCTGCCTCCATTGCGTGAACGCCGCGAGGATATCTCCGCTCTGGTCGAGCATTTCGCGGAGCAGGTTTGCGCACAGAACGGATGGAAAGCCGTGCCGTTTACGGCAGACGCGATGCAGGCGCTGCAGGAACATTGCTGGCCGGGAAATGTCCGTGAACTGCGAAATATGGTGGAGCGACTGATGCTGCTTGCCACCGATGGGCAGGTGGATTTGCCCACGGTAGAGACCGCGCTGCCGAAGGGGTCGGCGGCAGCAGCGAGCACCACAACCAGTTCAGGCGCTTTGTCGGATCGGGTGCAAGGCTTCGAGCGGGAAGTGATCCTGGCTGAACTTAAGCGCGCGCATCACAACATGAGCCTCACCGCAAAAGCGCTTGGCCTGGAGCGCAGCCACCTGTATAAGAAGGCGGAGCAACTCGGAATCGATCTACGAGCCCTGCGCCGCGAGCAGGACGCGTCAGACTGACTTGCGGTCATCATTCCCTAGAAGGGCGTTGGAGGCTGGCTTTGTCTGGAAGAAACGCAATCCTCTATCTGTTTCTGCTATTCGCGCTGCCGGTGTTTGCGGTGGAACCGCCTTCGCCGCCCACGTACGGCGTGCGCATGGAACCGGCATGGATCCCCATGAAAGACGGCGTACGACTCGCCGCAACTTTGTATATGCCCGACGGCGCCAAGCCGAATGAAAAGTTCCCCGCCCTGCTCGAATACCTTCCTTACCGCAAGGATGACGGGACGGCGGCCGAAGATTATCCCAAGCATGCCTACTTCGCGAGGCGCGGCTATGTGAGCGTGCGCGTCGACATTCGCGGATTCGGCGCGAGCGAGGGAGTTCCTCCAGAGCGCGAATATTCAGAACAGGAACAAGTGGACGGCGAGCAGGTAATCGCGTGGCTGGCGCATCAACCGTGGTCGAACGGCAACGTTGGTATGTTCGGCATCTCGTGGGGCGGATTCACGGCGCTGCAGATGGCGATGCGGCATGCGCCGGGCCTGAAGGCAATCGTGGCGGTCCACGCCACCGGAGAACTGTTTCATGATGATGTGCATTACGTGGACGGCATGGCGCACGTCGACGAGTTTGAATTGAACATGGACATGGCTGAGGGCTGGGTGGGCGCGCCGGATTATTCGCTGGATGAGAAGGTGCTCGGCCCGCGCTTTGATTCTCCGCCCTGGTCACTTCTTTATCTGAAGCATCAGCATGACGGCCCGTTCTGGCGCGACCGGGTGCGACCGCTGAGCGAGATCACGACTCCGAGCTTTTTGATCGGTGGGCTGCAAGATGGCTATCGCGACAACGTGATCGATATGCTCATGAAGTCGAAGGCTCCTATCAAAGCCATCGTCGGGCCGTGGAATCATTCATTCCCCAACGATGCGGATTTCGGTCCGCGAGTGGAGTGGCGTGATCAGGCCGTGCGCTGGTTCGATTACTGGCTGAAAGGGCGCGACACCGGGGTGACGCAGGATCCGAGGCTTGTGATCTACATGCAGCATTGGCATCCACCGGATCCGGGTCTGCAGAGTGTGCCGGGAGAATGGCGGCGGGAAGATGTGTGGCCGCCGGCCGATGCGGAAAATAAAACTCTGTTCCTGCAGGGCAATCACACGCTGGCTGCGTCGGCAGCACCGCAAGAGACGCATCAACTCAAATATGTTCCGACAATCGGGGTGGAGGCCGGTTTTTGGTGGGGAGAACTGCTCAGCGATCCGCGACCCGTTGACGCGTTCAGTTTGGTTTACGATTCAGCGCCGCTGGAGACCGACACGGCAATCCTTGGACGTCCGCGCGCGCTTCTGCAGGCGGCAGCGACGGCGCCGCTGGCAGACTGGTTCGCGCGACTCTCCGACGTGGCACCCGATGGGACTGTCACTCAGATCACCGGTGCGGGATTGAATGGAGCGCAGCGGGACTCCATGACCGAACCGCGCGATCTGGTGCCGGGCAAATTTTATCCTTTGAACATCGAGATGCACTTGACCTCGTGGGAATTTCCCAAGGGACATCGCATTCGTGTGGCGATCTCAAACGCGCTCTGGCCCATGATTCTTCCGACACCGTATGCAATGACGACATCGTTGCAACTCGGCGGAGAGAGAGGATCACGTCTGGTTCTTCCAGTCGTGCCGGTGCATGGAGAGGCGGCGCCGGATTTTTCTCCTCCTCAGCCCATGGAAGAGCGCCCCGACATTAAGAGTGAAGGCTTTCCCTGGCCGGGCGAGTGGACGGTGGAACGCGACGAAGCGCGCCAGAAGACTACCGTGCACTGGAAGGGCAAAGATGGGTACCGATATCCGTGGGGCACGCAGGATGATTTTGAAAGTCTCACCTATGACGGCGACGACGCGCATCCGGAAACGTGCTCCATTCACGGCGAAGCGGAGAGCGTCTTCACGCTAAAGGGCCGCACGCTGGTCTGGCGCGGACATCTTTCCGTGACCACGGATCAGAAGAATTTCTATTACAAGTACACGCGGGAGTTACTGAAAGACGGCCAGATGATTAAGACGAAGACGTGGCAGGAAACGATTCCGCGGGATCATCAATGACGTCGCATCGGTGCCAGTAATTCTGTTGGGAACACGCAGGTCCGTAGCGGCGGACTATGTTTCCACGAGTTCCGCGGAGCGCGCCTTGAGATCAGCCGCCAGCAGTTGATGAAACAACTGTTCGCCCGCTTCGCGCCTCACGGAAAGCCGCCCGGCGCCGTAAGCGCGTGATTTCAGGCCGCGCTGCACATCTTCGCAAATGCCGAGATCCTCATCTTGCACGCGGTTCCCGACGTTCACCGATTCGGTGTTGTACGGGCGGCGCGCCTCGCTCACATCGCTGAAGTAAAAATCGAAGATCACCTGGCAATGATCCGCGTCCACGGGAATGACATAGTTTGTGTCCATGTAGCCTTCGTAGCAGTTGATCATCAGGTTGGGATATTGCCAGAAATACCAGGCGCGATCGCCCTTGCGAGTCGCTCCTGTCGCGGCGTCTTCATTCGACGCGACCATGGGGCTGGACTGGAGGCAATACCGGTCTTCGTTCTCGATGGTGTACTGCTTGTAATCGAGCACTGAACTTAGCCCCTTGTGGAGATGCGGCACGTGATATCCGCCGTCGAGGTAGTTGTCGACAAAGACCTTCCAGTTGCAATGAATGTCGTAAGTGCGCCGATCAAAGTAATGAAGTTTGCTGATACCGAGCGGGGCAACGCGCTGGACCAGTCGACCGAGAAATTCTTTGAGCGGGATTGCGTCCGGATCGAGATTCACGAACACAAAACATTCCCAGGCCTCGACACGGATGGGAAGCAGGCCGTTGTCGGCGCGATCAAAATTCTCGACGCCATCGAATTCGGGCATGCCTTTCAACGATCCGTCCAATCCGTATTTCCATCCGTGGTAGGGGCACTGCAAGATGGCGGCCTGACCGCAAGGCTGGGTCACGACCGCGGCGGCATGATGCCGGCACACGTTGTAGAAGGAGCGCAGAGCCCCGTCCGTGCCGCGAACAACCACGATGGGTTCTCCGGCGAGCCGCGTCGACACGAAATCTCCGGCATTTTGCAACTGGCTGGTGCGCGCCACCAACTGCCAGGTCTTGCTGAATACGTTGAGACGCTCGAGGTCGGCGATGCGCTGATCCACATACCACGGCGCAGGAATGGTCGAAGCCTCCGACAGAGGCGCGCGGTCGTTGTAGCTGGCGAGAATCTGCTCGATCGATGATTGCATGTTCATGTTGAACCCCGCATTTCAAAATCTTAACGCCGATGATTGTTGCGTGTGCGAGACCGCGTCCCTGCCGTCGCCGGCGCCGCCCCAATGGCTCGCTGCAACACCGCGAGAAACTGCTGGATCCTCGCCTCTTTTTTCTCGGCCAGTTCACCCGGGCGCCGAAAGAGTCCGGGATCGAGTTCGGCCGTCAACAGCGCATCCTGAAACCGTTCCACCATCCAATCGATGATGGAAACCATCATCTCCAGATCGAGATCATCGCGCAACTCGTGCCGCTCGAGTCCGAAGCGGACAAAGCTGACGGTGCCATAGGGATCTTCGCTGAGGAGAAACCGGTTGATCTCCCGCTTCAGGACCAGGTCCGTTCCGTAATTGCCGAGAAGCGAGATGCGGTACGGGATCCAGTCTTCGTGCACCAGGTGCTCGGTGCATGCCAGCCAGTAGCGCAGCACCTCAAAAAATCCACCCTGCCTGACCTCACTTGGGGCATCGAGATATTTGGCAAAGGAACGGACGGCACGCTTGTAGACTTCGAAAAATAATCCGTCTTTACTGCCGAAGTGCTGAAAGATGGAACCCTTGGCGATGCCTAAGGCGGCGGCGATGTCACCGACACGCGCGTCGTGATAGCCATGTTCCGCGAAATGTTTGGTCGCGGCCTCGATGATCCGGCCGCGCTTGGCCTCGGAACGAGGGCGCAATTTGCCCTGGCGCTGATAAAGCGGCGGCGCAACGCGATTGCTGGCGATTCCCGGCATAGATAATGACTAGCAGTCACGAGAGGATACAACAGAAAGATTGTGTCTTCAACTTCATTTTTATTAGCTTCTGCGGTAATGTAAATCAATTCGGTGTTGTACTTATGACTTCCAGTCATATCCAGCAGAAAGACTCCAATCGTGTGTACGACGCGATTGTAATCGGCGCCGGTCACAACGGATTGACCGCGGCTGCCTACTTGGCGCGCGCCGGACTCTCCACGCTTGTGCTGGAGCGCCGCGATATTGTCGGCGGGTGCTGCGTCACCGAAGAAATCGCGCCCGGTTGCCGGGTTTCAACCACTTCTTACATTGCGAGCATGTTGCGCCCGGAGGTGATCTCCGAGTTGCGCCTGGCGGATCACGGGCTGCGCATGATTCCATGCGATCCTGCGATTCAGGTTCCCTTCCCCGACGGCCACGTGGTTCCCTGGTGGGCGGATCGCGATCGAGCGAGGCAGGAGTTCTCCAAGATATCGGCCAAGGATGCGGCGCGCTTCGTGCAAGTCGACGATCAACTGAAGAAACTTGCGCGCTACCTGCAGCCCTTCTTTATGGAGCCTCCGCCGGAGATCGACACCTCGAGCCTGAAGGGATGGAGCGATCTGTTTCGAGCGGGCAAACGGTTTCGCGGCATTTCCAGCGCGGAGATTTCGCAACTTGTTTCCTTCCTGACCGGCAGTCTGGGCGAATTTCTCGACCAGAATTACGAGTCCGACAAAATCAAGACCATGTTCCTGGCCAACAACGTTTATGGGAAACATGGCGGCCCCTACCAGCCCGGAACCGCGATCGGACTTTTGTTTCATCTCTTGAGCGGCGGCGAGCACGAACTGCAAGGCTTTTACGGACACGTCATGGGCGGCATGGGATCGATCACGCAAGCTCTGGCTGCAGCCGGCAAACAACTCGGAGTCGAAATTCGCACAGGCGCATCCGTTGCCCGCATCGACGTGCGCAACGGCCGCGCGCGCCGAGTCGTGCTCGAAGATGGCACGGAACTTCGGGCGCGCATGGTGCTTTCGAATGCGGACCCGAAACGAACTTTTCTGAAAATGCTCGACGCCAAGGATCTTCCCGAAGAATTCCTGTTCGCAGTGCGGGGAATCAAGATGCAAGGCCCGTGTGCGAAGGTCAACATGGTGCTCGCAGAGGAACCGAAGTTTACCGGAACGCCCGCGCAGGCCACGGCTCTGGAGCGCACATTCTATACGCTCGTACCGTCGCTGGAATTTGCGGAGCGCTGCTACGACATCGCCAAGTTCGGCGAAATGCCGCAGGAACTCTGGGTCGATTGCGTGGTCTCCTCCAATGCCGACGCCTCACTAGCGCCTCCGGGCAAGCATATTCTGACCTGCTTCGTGCAGTACGTGCCTTATCACTTGCGGGAAGGCAATTGGGATGAGAAGCGCGAACTGCTGGGCGATCGCGTGGTCAAGAAGATCGCGGAGTACGCACCGAACGTTCAGGGGGCGATCGTGGCCCGGCAAGTCCTGACTCCGCTCGATCTGGAGCGCACGTACGGATTGACCGAGGGCAACATTTTTCACGGGGATCTGCGACTGGAGCAGCTCTTCTTTATGCGTCCGGTGCCCGGCTGGTCGCAGTACCGAACTCCGATCGATGGACTCTATTTGTGCGGAGCGGGAGCGCATCCGGGCGGCGGCGTGACCGGCGCACCCGGCCGCAATGCCGCACATCAAGCATTACGCGATTGGAAAAAAGGACGTTTCCGGAAGGCGGCTGCATGAATTCTGCGAACGGCCAATCGTCGCTTGCCAAAACCGCAGACGCCGTGATCGTTGGCGCAGGAGTTATGGGTGCGTCCATTGCATTTCATCTGGCGCAGCGAGGTGCCGGCAGAATCGTCATCCTCGATAAAGATCACGTTGGGCGCGGGGGCAGCGGCCGGTCGTCCGCGCTGGTTCGCATGCACTACAGTTTTCCGCCCGAGGTGCAACTCGCGCTCGTCAGCCTGCGCATGTTTCAGAATTGGCAGGAAATCGTGGGCGCACCCGGCGATTTTCGCCGCACCGGGTTCGTGCGCATCGTGCATCCTAACGAGACTGCGAGATTAAAGCTGAACGTCGAGATGCAGCGCAAGCTCGGCGCGAACGTGCAACTGATCGACAAAGTTCAGCTGCACGAATTGGAACCGGACTGGAAGGTGGATGAAGTCGAACTCGCAGCTTACGAACCGGATTCCGGATATGGCGACGGCGCCGGAGCAGCCGGCGATTTTCTCGCGGCGGCTCGAAATCGCGGAGCAGATTACTTTTCGCGGACCCAGGCAAAATCTATCCTCACCGACGCTGGCCGGACCGTTGGCGTCGAAACCGATCGCGGCACGATCTCATCGCCGATGGTGATTGTGGCGATGGGACCATGGACGCGTCCCCTGCTTCAGCAGGCTGGCTATGACGTGCCGATTGAATGCGAATATCACCAGGTAGCGATCCTGCGCAATGCCCCCGAGATGAAAGGCGGTGGCTGCGCCTGTATCGATTCGGTGACCGCGACTTATTTTCGTTCCGACGCGCATGACAAGTTTCTGGTAGGCGATTTTTACGGCAAGCGTCCTGTGGATCCCGACAATTTTCCGCAGCGCGCTTCCGACGAATCGCTCGAAGAAATCATCGAGCGCGCCTGCCGCCGCGTCCCCAAACTGGAAGGCGCGGAGGTCATGCGCGGCGTCACCGGCGTTTACGATATGACGCCTGACTCTCGACCTCTGCTGGGAGAAGTTCCGGGCGTGGGCGGACTGTTCGTCTGCGCCGGATTTTCCGGCATGGGCTTCAAGATTTCTCCCGCGATTGGCTTGGTCATGAGCGAACTTGTGGTGGATGGCAAAGCGACAAGCGTCGATATCAGCGCATTCCATCCCAATCGTTTTGCGGAACACCGCCCCATCAAGGCGGAGTACGAATATGTGGATGATTAACGTTTCTCAGGAGCCAGCATGAAAAAGAAAGGCATTCTCGAACGGCTGAAGGATGGTCCCGTGCTCGGAGACGGCGGGTATTTACTCGAACTCGAAAAACGCGGGTGGGTGCGCGCGGGTCCGTTCACTCCGGAAGTTGCGTTGACCTATCCGAATGCGCTGCGCGAACTGCACGTGGAATTTCGCGAGGCAGGCGCGGAGGTGCTGCAGGCGCTCACATTTTATGCCAGCCGCGACAAGCTGGCGACCGTGGGACTCGAGCACCGTCTCGAAGAACTCAATCGTTCCGCCGTCCGCGTGGCGCGCGAGGTCGCAGGCGATCAGTGTCTAGTCGCCGGCAATCTCAGCCTGACCTGGATGTACGAGCCTGGCAGTGCGTCGTCGGCCGATCGCGTGCGCAAAACATTCGACGAGCAACTCGCGGTGCAAGTCGACGAAGGCGTGGACTTCATCATTGGAGAAACTTTTTCGTGGCTGGGCGAGGCTTTGCTCGCGGTGGAACGCGGCAAGAAGACCGGGCTTCCAACGATGGTCACGATCTGCTTCGAGAATAAGGACGAAACCGCCGAGGGCAAGAGCGCTGCCGATGCGGCCAAGGCATTGTTCGATGCCGGAGCCGATATCGTCGGCATGAATTGCCTGCGGCCTCCCGAGCACATCCTCGGCCCGATGGAGCAGATGCGCAAAGCGGTTTCGGGATATCTTGCGTGTCAGCCGGTTGCCTATCGCACTCCGAAAGACAAGCAGGATTTCACCAGTTTGCCGGAGTTTCCTTACGCGCTGGATCCACTGCAACTGACGCGCAAGGAGATGGCGGACTATGCCCTGCAGGCGCGCGACATGGGAATCAATTACATCGGGGCGTGCTGCGGGACGGTGGCCATGCACATTCGGGAAATGGCTCGCGTGCTCAACAAACTACCCCAGGACTCTCGCATCTGGAAAAAAGGTGGCGAAAAACCGATGTCAGCCTACGAGTACTACGATCATGACAAGCTGAACGTCGGAGCAGGGAAGTCGAAGTAGTTTTCGCGATTTGTAAATGGATCACGCGGGCCCGAGAACCGGGCCCGCACTCACAAACAAGAAACTCTAGCCGGCTTTGCGCATGCCCGGGTCTTGCGCGTGAACCAGCGGCATCTCCACTAGATGTTCGCTTAGAAACCATGCCTGCAATTCGTTGGTTCGGAGTACGTCGCTGACCACCATATCGTTGGTCCCGGCATCTTCTAGCTCATTGGCCCGTTCCGCCAGCTTCCGGCAGCTACCGAGGATGAGTTGATGCGCGTCCAGAAGTCGCGAGATCTGTACAGGCACCTCTTCCCTGCCACGCGGGGGACGCTCGATGCGCGTCGTCTCGGCGATGTCGCCGGCCATGGCCAGTGAAACTCCGCCGAGCAACTGAATTCGTTCGGCGATTGTATCGACCAATTCGACCTGCTCGTTGTAATGCTTATCAAACAGAAGATGCAGTTGGTAGAACGTGGGTCCCGCGACTTGCCAGTGCGACTTTTTGTATAGGTCGCGCAAGGTCATCGTGTCGGCGAGCAACTGATTTAGCTGCTCGGTCATTTCCAAACGTACGGCCTCATCCAGATCCAGGGGCAAGGCATGGGAAACGGTGCCATACGCCTGAATCTCCGCGGCACGTTGATGAATTCTGGGTTGCGAATTGAGAGTGGTCTGGTGGCTTGCGACTTCTTTCTTCGGCATCGAAACCTCCTTAGATTTCCGTCCTGAAGTTGTGGATGACGTATCCCAAAAGGCAGGGACGATCGTAGCAATACGCGTTTGATGCCGCGCAATCCGATAGGATGCTAGGCAGTTGGTTCGATCATAGAAAATACAGAATCGGCAGGGACCGTTTTTTGACCCTGAGGAAATCGGAGGAACTTGCCGGCGAAGATTCATCTCGGCAAGATACGGCGCAGCGACGCTAGCTGCCCCTTGTCACCTACCTCGTGACGCGTTTGACGCCCCCGCAGGTGATTGCTATGATCACAATGCGGGGTGGAGCAGTCTGGTAGCTCGTTGGGCTCATAACCCAAAGGTCGGTGGTTCAAATCCACCCCCCGCAACCATTTACGGATTTGAGGGACTACCGGCGTAGTCCCCAATTCCAAAATCACTGGATCGTGGCTGTTTCGGGCCTCAAATTCTTGAGGGAAACTTCCTTCGCCCTATCCTTCAGTTGCCTTTTGATCGCGGGTGGCAACACAAGATCTGCTACCCGGCTATTGGCTCGCCGCTTGGTCTTCTCAAATGCTGAGCCGTAGGTATTCATGGTCGTCTTGATGTCGGCGTGCCGCATGAGGCGCTGCTGCACCCCAAGCGGCGTCCCGATATCGTCAATCAGCGTTCGATAGGTGTGCCGAAAGCTGTGCCAGCCCACTCCTTGCAATCCGATCTTTTCACCTGCTGGTCGCAAGTAGTCTTTCTGAATGGCATCGCCGTGGACTGGGCGTTTTGTATCCGCATTAGCGAATAGCCAAGCCTCCGGCGTTTCGACACATCGCTTCCGCCAGTCCTCCAGAACGGACACTAGCTTGGAATCCAGAAACACTTCGTCCTCTGAAGCTCCGGTTTTTCCGCCGTTCCAGACGTAGCGGCCCACAATGGATCGGGTCAACGTCAGTATCCGCCCCTTCAAATCAAAGTCCTGCCACTGCAATGCCCTGATCTCACTGATGCGCAAGCCCAGGCACATTGCAATCATGACCATCACTTGAATGTGGTACGGAAGCTCTGCGAGAAGAGCCTGATATTGCTCGACCGTAAGCACAACTTTCTTGCGAACACGTTTCGTCACGCCCTTGATTTCGACTAACTGCATCGGGTTTCTCTGAGTCTCCAAAATTTCCCATTTCATCGCGTACTCAAAAATGCGATGCAGGAGACCCTTTATGTTGGACTTCGTTTTGGGAGAATGCTTCAGCTCCTTCAACCACTGTTCCACTTTGAGGGGTTTTTTCACTTCGGCCACGGGAGCCTCGCCCCATTGTGGCAAAATGTGTCTCTTCAAAATGGATACATAGGACTTCTTGGTTGAATACCGTTCTGGCATTCCTTCGTGCATGTATCGCCTTACCAATGCTCCGAACGATTGACTGGAAGACTGCTCCATCCTCTGGTATCGAAACTCTCTCGACCCCTGCCAGGCATGATCTTCCGTTGGCCACCCTTTTACATCTCCTCCCGCTAACATTACGCTGCGCTTTCGCGTAATGCCCATCTCGTCCGTTTCGTAAAAGCGCCAAACCCACACATCGGGGCCTCGCGTTCTCTTCTTGCGGACAATCGTTCCCACGTCTTGCTGTGTGCGTTTCAAGAAGCTTTCCTCCTTAAAGCGCGCACGGATGACGATTCTGACTGTACACGACAACGCATGTGGGAAACTAGCTCAGAAATTCGAAAGCGCCAGCGCTTGCGAAGCCCGTTTCCTATCGGGTGTGCGGGGAGGTCTCCTTCCCGTGCCATCTTCTTTACCGTCACGGGGCTGATCCTGAGAAAGTTTGCGGCTTCTTCAGGCGTTACGAATGGTTCGTTGTCTTCTGCTGCGTTCACAGTGCTACTCCATTCCTCACAAGACTTCTGAACTACTCACCCACGGCTAAACCCTGGCTTTCTCCCCCCGTGTGCCCCTGTGATTGCGATGCAACACTACCGTGGTCCTGAGCAGTGTCGTGACCCACGGCTGAAGGGCTGATCTTCTGCCCAACATCTGGCCCGCGCTCTTGACCTGTGTGGATGGCCGTGCGGTGCGAAACATCGCGACTCAAGTGCTGGGCGAGTTCTGCCTTGTCGTTGGTGTAAATCTGAGCATCGTAGCGTCCACGTGAGACAGCGACATACGCCATGCGGCTATTCACCAGATGCGGGCTTTCTTCGGTGTCCGCGTGGATCAGAACACGGTCGGCGGTCTGACCTTGGCTGCTGTGGCTGGTAACGGCGTAGCCATAGTCGAGATGAGGGTGGTTTTTCAGTTGGAATTCCACGAGTCTTCCTGAATCGGTATGTACTGCAATCTCGCCGCGCTCATCGAGTTGCACAATCGTTCCCAACTCGCGGCTGGCAACATGCAACTCTTTCGAGGGAGCCGTGAACTGGATACGGTCGCCTTCAGCGAAATCACGCGCTGCTTCCCGGTAGACCGAAACCCCCTGCAGGCGGCGCGGGTCGTAGGTCACATGCTGGCCGTCCTCGCGTTCAACAGTGAGCAGGTTCTGTTTGGCGTCTGTGTCGGCGACCGTGGCATACTGGCCGGCATTCACTCCCACCACTCTGCTGCCTCGCGAATAACGCAATACATCGCCGGGCGCATATTGTTCCGCCCATGCGCGGTCTGCGCCGGTCAGTTCCTGGCGCGTTTCCAGCACACGGACGGTCTGCTCCTGGGGCTGGACCTGGCCGCGCTCTTGTAGTTCGTGATGAATTATGACGTTCAGTTCACGGCGGGATTGGTTGTCGGGGGAAACCACCAGTGTGCCTTGAGGATGGCGGGCATAGTCCTGAGCGATTGTCTGGAATCGTTCTTCGCGGTTTTCGATCTGTTGTACCCGGCCCTGACGGTCAAGGTTGTCGATGGCGGCGTGAACCTCGCCACGAGCAAGCTGCTCTACCGCTTCCTTGAGCGCCGGGTCCTTCTGGCGGATGATCTCGTCCAGATGCGCGGTCCGCATTCCGGCTTCCTGTAACTGGTAGTAAGGGCGCCCCGCTTCGACAGCTTCATGCTGTCGCACGTCACCCACAAGCAACACGCGGTCTTGTTCTCCCAGCCGCTGTAAGAAGTCATTGATCTGCCGGGTACTGGCGAGACTCGATTCATCAAGCACGTAGAGATGTTTTTCTCCGGCATCTGCCTGCGTTCCACGGGCAAGGTGGTGCTGTAGTGTGTTCGATAAGATTCCTGCCTCCCCAAGTTTGTGCGCAGCTCGTGAGGTAGGTGCAAAACCCTCAACGCTGTAGCCTTCGCGTTCGGCGGCGTCACGAATGGCGCTCAAAGAAGTGGTCTTGCCTGCCCCGGCTACGCCCTCAAGGGCCGTGATCTGATCGCGGCTGCTGAGAACGTCCTGTACTGCCCGATGCTGGCTGCTGCTGAGATGCGCGTAGTCCTGTTCAATCTCTCCTCGGGTGCCGCCACTGGCGAGCACGGGATATTGCTCCTGGGCGCTGCGCATGAGACGAATGTTGTCGCGCTCCAGCGTGATCATCTCGTCCGTGGTAAAGCTCCGTCCAATGCCGAGAGATTCCTTCTGAATCAGCCCGCCGTCCTCAACCTCTTGATTGAACTGCTGCTGAATTCTCGAAAACGGAGCCTCGCCCATCCCACGTTTCAGTGCATCCTTCATCAGCTCACGCTCGTCCGAAACGGCTTCGCGCTCGAAGTTCTTTTCAACCGAGTAGCGGACGGCTTCGCGGGCTGTTCTGTCCGTTTGATCGTCACTCCTTGCTGCGATCTCATGAGTGCGGGCCTGGGCCTCACGCACAATTCGCTCCGGCTGGTTGCCGTACCCCTTAGCCATCTCCTCATGGCGGCGCTGCATTTCTTCGTGCGTGATGTTCAATTTGGCTTCGCGGGTACGGTGGGCGGCAATCTGTGCGGATTCAGCTCCGCTCCGTCCTTCTTCCGTCAAGTGGTCTTTGATTTGCTGACGACGGGGACTGCTGGCCTCAAGATATTGCTGTGTGTAACCTCTGATCTCAGGCGCTCCATGGGCGCTCTGCTCGATCTCGTAGCCGATTTGCTTCAAGCGCAGAGCTAGCTCTGAGCGATATACAGCCGTGGCGTATTGCTGTGAACGATAGAGTTCGTGCGGCTGCAAGGCGCGCGCCTCGCCGTTCGCACGCTCAGTGATATTGAAGAAAACGACGTGGGTATGAAGCTGCGGTGCCGCGTAACCATCAACGGGGCGGCTCGAATCGTGCTCGAACTTGGCCGCTACCCACTTGCCGGTTGTCTCCGGTGGATGATTGCCGCCGATGCGCGCCTGCACGTATTTTTCGAGCTCATTGAGAGCGATGCCCACGCTCTCGCGATGGGCTGCACGTACTCGTTCGTCGCCACCCACCAACGCGGTTAGGCTCACACTCTTCGGCGCACTGAAAGTCGCATCCCATCCCGCGCGGTGCTCCATCGTTGTTACTTTTTCGCCGCGGTCGTCCACGTACTGCATCGCCGCGCGATGCTGCACTAGTTGATCGCCGCTGAGCGGATGCTGGCCTTCTGCGAGTCGCGCAAAGTGTTCTTCGTCGACTTCACCTTTTAAGCCCCACTCAAGGGCGAGTTTGCCGTGCCACTCGCCGCGCACGCGGTCGCCTTCGCTGTAGTAGTTGTCACGCGCATTGGCAAACTCTTCTTTGTGGTACGCCTGCGCCTGGCCGGATGAGAGCGGCTTGGAGATGGTCAGCATGTTTACTCCAAGAAGGGCAGCTCATCGTTCGCTGCTTGCAGCGCTCGTGGTCGCTTCGGCTGTTGCTCCCGTTGCGGCGGGATCGGCGGGGGCAAGTTGCGCTGCTGATCGCGTCCAGGAATGGGCCGCGTAAACTTTCTGTCCCGATCAGTCGATGCCGCTGTTGATGAAAGCAGCGCGGGTTCTTCCTTTGGCTGCTGGGGCGTCAGCTTGCGCTCGATGAATGCTTCGTGTCGTTTCGGCAGCTCGATATAAGGGAAGCTCAAGCGCGCAACCAGGCTGCCGCCTTTCAGATAACCATGCAGATCGGACAAGCCCTGAATTTCTGACGCCAGCACCAGCGGCTCGACCGTGCGGTCAAGCTGGTAGGTGCGCGATTTCCGGTCATTGTGTGGAAAGTGACCTTCCGTGCGGCTCTCGCGGATCCGCTCGATCTCCACTTCTCCGATGGTCTGGCTGATCCACTTGGCGGAGTTGGCCTCGTCCGTGCGTAAGAAGATCTTTGTTGCGGGCTGGGACAGCATGGCCTCCGCTTTTCGCCCATACAGATCCTCAAGCTGGCTGCGGCCTTGAAAGCCCAGCACCACAGGATTCTTTACTTTCCTGTTCTCGGTAATCGCCGTGTGCAACTGCGGCAATGCATGCAAACTCTGAAGCTCGTCCAGGATGAACCACACCGGGCGCGGTCCTGGCCTGCCCTGGTTCATCAAGCGCAGCACCAGCATGTCCAGCCACATGCTAATGAGTGGCCGCAAGCTCTCGCGGAACTCGGGCGGGCTAGTGATGAACAGCCATCCTTGCCGCTTCTGTGCCCACTCCCAGGCCGTCCAGCTCGTCTTGGCTTCTCCTTTTCGCGGTAGCAGCTTCAGAGCATTGGTTACGCTGTTCAGCGTCGCTATCATGCCGCCGCGCTGCGGTCCCGCATCGGGATAGATCGCTGCCGCGTGCTCGGTGCCCTTGAGCCGCTTCGCCAGTTCGCGCTCGTCGCGCAGGATCGCCAATAGCTCTTCCGGCGTGCGCTTCGGTTGCTCGGTCAGCAAGTGCGCGAAGATTTGGCGCGGCACCATTACGAAGAAGGGATTGGTGCGCGGATCGTCTTTGAATAGTGCCGCCGCCAAGCCCTCCGCTTCGGCCTCGTGTTGCACTTCGTCGCACGGCGACCAATAGGGCATTCGCGCGTCCAGCGGGTTGAGGATCACATCGCCGCGTCCTGGCTCATAAAACTGATGCGTGTATTCAAGCGCCGGATCGTACACGATCGCGGTCTCCCCGCGCCCCTCTACCTGCATCAATATCTGTCGGATCAACGACGATTTGCCTGCTCCCGTGTCACCGATCATCATGAAGTGCGAGCTCTCCCGCTCGCGCGCAGTGCGCACCATTTTGCCTTCCCGCCGCGACAGAAACTCGCCCAGCGTGCGTCGCTCCTTGGTAATGAAACCCACTCCGTCCGACTGATTAGTGACATTGAACTCCGCTGCCGTTACCAGCTTCGGGCCTTTGGTCCTACGCCCGTACTTAAGCACCCGCCTCCGCTCAAGGTCTTTCGGAATGGCGAAGATCAGCAGCCAGCCGAACACTGCCGCGCCAGTGATCAGCGGCCAATACAGGAATTCTTCCCAGGTTTGACCCTGGTAAATCCAGTGCCGGATATATTGCTTCAGCTCTTCGTTTTTGTATCGGCCCTTCGGCTCCAGCACCAGCCGTAAATTCTGCCGCACGGCTTCATTCGATACCGTCAGCGGAACCGTGTATCCGAGCGGCAACGGGCCCACCCAAGGCGCGACATCGTGCTCGACCGCTACCCGGTATCGGCCCTGGCCGTCCTCCACTTCGAGCAGCCGATAATCGCTCGCTTTAAGCCCCAGTCCGGCGGCCAGGTGCATCTTGAGATAGGTCGGCAACCAATAGCGCTGAAGGGGCGTCCATCGCATCTCGACCTGATAGATCGCCATCCCCATGATCGACAGCACTGCAAACACAAACGCGCTGATCGTCCAGACCGGCTTGTTGCTCGGCCAGTGATATGTCTCGTCTCGTCCCCATCGGTCCTTCACTGCTTCACTTCTCTTTCCCGCCCCACAGCGGCCCGATCTCGATTTCGAGTGCACCATCCCACGTTTCTAAAATTCGGTCAAATCGGCGCGGTTTTGGCTGATTTTTCCGGGCCTGACTGGTTGCCATCCTGTCCCCCCAGCCGCGCCCGCGCCTTGCGCTGCTTTTCCCGGTCCACCCGCTCGATCAGCTCGCGCAGTTTCTCGGTCGTCAGCTCACCTTTCTGCCCAAGGTTCTGCACCGTGTTCAGGTACAGCATTCGAAGCGCCAGGATCTCGGCCAGAATGATCTCCTGGCTGGAATTCACTTGCGCCAGCAAAACGGTGCGTGCCCACTCGCCCATGCTCTGACCTGCGGCTGTCGCCAGTTGCTGAAGGCGGACATATTCCTCTTCAGTCACCTTGGCCGTGAGCGATTTCGTGCGCAATGACTGCCCGCCTGTCACAGGTCACCGTATTCCATAGTGAGTTCGTCCCATGTGGCCTGGACTTCTGGCATCTCCCAAGCCCGGCGGAAGAGTGTTCGCACCGCGTTCCACTCCTCTTGGGAAAAGCCGAACGTGATGCCGTTCGCGTGGGCGCGAAAAGAGAACTGAATCTCTTCATCCTGGACTGACGTGTATCCAAAGAAGTATTCTCCCTTCCAGTGCCGGGACTTCGCGATCAATCCGTTTAACATCGCGCGGAACTCCTGAATCAATGGATATGAACTCATGGGGTACATGGGACCGCGCGGGGCGGGAAAGCTAAACAACAGGTGTAAATCGTTGCCGTCGCCGCGACCGAAGGAAAGCACAAAGTTGGATTCAAAGACATTAGGGATCGCGGGCTGGACGATAGAGTCGTTGCGCTCGGGCTGGCGACGAAGCGGCTTTTTGTAGAGAAAGTAATGACCGCGCGCTGCCATCCGCCAAAGCCCCTCCCAGTAGGGACGAAGGGCCCGGTTCACGGCATCGGCATCGTTAATTTCATCGCCGTCGAGAAACACATAAAGATTGCGCGCAGCAAGGATTGGTCTCCACTTCATGGCCGGATTAGCAAGCTGTCGTAGTGTTTCAACAACGGTCTGCCGCACCCCATCGGGGCTGATCGGATGTGTTCTTTCCTCCGGTCGGAATTCGTCTGGAAGGTTCTTGAGGTAATACTCGTCCTTGCCTGAGTTGGGTTTTTTCCTCAGCCTATGAACTGCCTGAAATGCTTCCAAAAAGGCGATACAGGACTCACGGGAAACCGGGGTATTGTAGAAGGCCTCTGCGCCTTGCTGGACGTAGTATGCGAACACCGTCCACTCCGCCAGTGAGAGCGGCTGCTCGGCTTCGCATTTCTTACGAATCCGCAAGAGGCATTCGGTTGGCTCCCGTATCAGCTCGGTTACTTCCAGCCGGTCAGCGGGCGATGATTCCAGCAGTTGCTTGGCGATCTCGGACGTGGATACGCTCTCGCCTTTCCGCAATGAGGTGAGTTCTCGGATATGATCTAAGCGCTTGCGCAGGCCCTCGCTGATTCGAAGGGAGAGAGTCTGAGTTTGGGGCTGATTTAGCATCAAAGCCTCCGTGCCATACAGCATATTAAATGTATGACATACATCTAATAGTCCTACTTTTGCCGGTGCGTGTCAAGGGGTTCGAGCTGGTAAAGGTTGGCGCGGGCGTTTTTCGACGGTAGTCTCAGGTTGCCCCACAGCAACCTGGAATCGGTATCTGCTTTGTTTTTAGTAGTAACCGTGCAGCAACCCCAAGTTGCTGTACAGCACCCTGGCAGGGGTGGCGTGTCAACTGCCCCTCCCGCTGCCGTAGGCAGCGCTCACCTGCCTGACATCGCAATCGCCACCTGCCTTGGGCTTCCCCGCGACCCTGCGCTGGATCCGGCAGTTCTCCGGGTCGGCACGCCCAGTTTGTGCGGCCGGTGGAACACGTGCTCGACCGGCATACCGCGTCGCGACTCAGCGGGATGACCTGACCCGAAACCTGTTCGTGCCCACGCGGGCGCGCAGAGTTCTTTGCCAGCGGCGATTTGAATGGGGACGGCAAGGCTGACTTGGCCTGTTGGACAGCCGAAGGTGGCGGTTGGGCCGTCGCACTTTCGACAGGCAGTGGATGGCAAGCGTCCATCTGTGAGTGGAGGTCCGGTTACTGTGGACGAATGGAATATCGTGCCTGTTCCCGGTCAATGCTTCACTGGTGATTTCAACGACGATGATATGACCGATTTAGCCTGCTATTCGGGCTCTGGCGGAGTTTGGAGTGTGGCGTTTTCGTCGGGGAGCGGTTGGTAGCTTTCCCGTCCCGTTGAAAACACTTGAAGTCGGAGAGGAATTCTCCACTTGTTCGTTCCCGGTATTTTCCTGTCCCTCCATTTCGGCGATTTCGTGCATACTTGACGCATTAGACGTGCTAAAAACTTGCAAATCGTAACCAACGCCCAGAGTGCGAACCACAGTGATCTGATTCTTGATCTCTTGGCCAACGCCACGAAGGTCTGGTTTTTTGTAGCTTACCTCGGCAAGAACGGACTTGAGGATATAGAGGCCGCTCTCAAGGCAATATGTACCCGCAAGGTAGAACTGGAGGCTTACTGTGGTCTCAGCCAGTATGTATCGCACCCTCAGGCACTCAGCCGACTGCTGACAATGTGCGAAGGAACGAGAGCGGCCAACGGTCGCCAGACCGCTAGGCTCTACCTGTGCGACGAAGCACAACGGCAGACGTTTCATCCCAAAATGTACTGCTTCTTCTCAGAAGCTCGTGTGACGCTCCTCATTGGGTCCGCGAATCTCACGGCAGGGGGTCTGAAAAATAACGTTGAAGTCTCGGCTATTCAGAAATTACCGCTCAAGAGCGAGATAGTTCAAGCAGTGACGACGTTTCGTCAGAAGCTTCTGAAAACTGAAACAGCTCAGGAAGCTGACGCGCCAATGTTAAGCCGCTACAAGCGTAAGTATGAAATCTATCACAGAGAGCGGGACAGAGCGGAGAAAGAGGCAAAGAAGGAAATTCGACAAATACACGAGCTGAACTCGGCGAAAATCAAGAAATACTTGAATCTTTATCACGAAGCGGGAAGGGACGCGCGGTACAAGAGAAGGGAGACTCGGTATCGGCAAGCTCGAAAGCTGCTCGATCAGCTCGCTGATACTCGGCGTCTTGGCAAGGCTGATTTTCTCCGCATCTACAACGAACTTGTTGGGGGCGGGCATGACCCTAGGCGCTGGACTTCTAGGGAACCTCTGAAGAACTCTCCGATCCACAGGCTGAGCGTATACGGTGTAAGTCGAGGTGAAAAGGCGGATGCGACAGCAAACTTTGGCGGCGCAGACGGGGTTCGAGAAGTACGGGCGGAAGACGAAGCGGGAGCGGTTTCTGGAGGAGATGGAGCAGGTGGTGCCGTGGGCCGAGTTACAGGGGTTGGTGGAACCGCACTATCCGAAGGGAGAGAACGGGCGGCCTCCAGTAGGACTGAGCATCATGTTGCGGGTGTATTTTCTGCAGCAGTGGTTCAACCTGAGCGATCCGGGCGCGGAGGATGCGCTGTATGAATCGCCGGTGCTGCGGCACTTTGTGGGCATCGATCTGGGGCGGGCGGCGGTGCCGGATGAGAGCACCATCCTCGGGTTCCGTCACCTGCTGGAGAAACACGAGTTGGGCGGGGCGATGCTGAACGCGGTGAATCTATATCTGGACAGCCGGGGCATTCGCATCACCACGGGGACGATTGTGGATGCGACCATTATTCATGCGCCCTCGTCGACCAAGAACCGGAGTGGAGAGCGCGACCCGGAGATGCATCAGACGCGCAAGGGAAAGCCGTGGTACTTCGGGTTGAAGGCCCACATCGGAGTGGACTCCAAGCAAGGCCATGTGCCTTCGGTGTGCACCTCGGCGGCTTCGGTGGCGGACAAGCACATGCTGCCGGATCTGTTGCACGGCGAGGAGCGCAAGGTGTGGGGCGACGGCGGATATCAGGGACAGGGCGAAGCCATCCGGCAGGCGGCTCCGCGCGCGCAAGATATGACCAGCCGGAGAGTCCGATACAAGAACTTTGTGGACGAGTTACAAAAGGCCAAGAACCGGGTGAAGGCCAGAGTGCGAGCGAAGGTGGAACATCCGTTTCGGATTCTGAAGCGCATCTTCGGCTTCGAGAAGGCCAGATACCGCGGGATTAAGAAGAACCATCATCGACTGTGCACCAGCTTCGCGTTGGTAAACCTGTATCTGCACCGCAGACGGCTGGCAGTGGCGAGGGCGTAGTGTCTCTGGACCTTGCGTAAATAGCGGGTTCCGGTAAGGTCGCAAGCAATACAGGAAAATTCCTGGCCTGTGTAGTTCTGAAAGTTTTGCCGCCTTCAAAATCGATGGTTGCTCAGAGGTTCCTTAGTGGTATCGTGAGAAGCAAGAGCGAGGTTGCGAGGCATTATCTGAAAGTTGTGTCTTTGATTCGTGTTATTCGGGCTAACTCTGCGAAGTCACCAGAAGAGGTATTCAGAATCGGCACTGAACGCATTCAACAAATCCCCGGCTTTGGCACGAACCTCCTCACTGAAGTCATGCATACATTCGGCACTGACAGGTTTGCGGTGCTCAACAAACAACCTCTCACAAGCCTTAAGGAGTTCGGCTACGAGCGTTTTCCTGGAGCCGCCTCATTCAAACCCCAGGACTACGCCTATTTCAATTCGATCATTGCCGATTTCAAGAAATGGGGTCTTGAATCACTGGCCCAAGCAGACCATTTCTTGAGCTTTGTGTACGGGGAAGAAAAGAAAAAGTGGAAGAAGAAATCTCGATTAACAACTTGATTAAGGGTAGATTCACGAATCCTTCACGCCTAGTCCATTGCGGTTGGCGTGCGGTTGCTGTGCAGAGAGGAACCGTGCCTCTCGTAAGGGCTGAGCCGGGAAGTGGTCTTAGACCGCAACCCCCTCGGGGGCAATGCCCCATAAGCGCTAACTTAAGAAACAGTTTTTAGCGTGGGTGGATATAAGCTTGTTAAATGCGTATCGCCGAAGAAAGCTGGAAAGTGCTCACGTCGTTGTTTCCCGCAGGATGGCAGCAAATGGCGTGGCAGTCGAGGGCGGTGGAGCGATTGCGCAGGTTTCCATCAATTGACCTGCTGTTGCGTACGCTAATGCTCCATGTGGCGCGGGGTCACTCGTTGCGGGAGACGGTTGTGCGCGCCAAGCTGGCGAACTGGACCGACATTTCGGATGTCGGGTTGCTCAAGCGCCTGCGCAGCAGCGAGGGGTGGCTGCGTTTGCTGTGCATCGAATTGCTTCGGGAAAACGTCGGGCACCGGCGGGAAGAAGGTTTCAGTCGCTCGGTCCGGATTGTTGACGGCACGATCGTCAGAGAGCCAGGCAAGACCGGGAGCCAATGGAGGATTCTGTACAGCATTGCACTACCGAGTTTGGTATGTGACTTTTTCGAAGTGACGGCCTCGATTGGCGAAGGCAGCGGTGAGTCATTAAATCGTTTGCCTGTGAGTCCGCACGAACTTGTTCTCGCGGATGCCGGCTACTGTTCAGTCGCCGGGATTGAGTATGTGTGGCAACATGGTGCCGATGTGTTGGTTCGGGTCAACCCGCAGAGTTTCGTGGCATATTCTGCATACGGCAGACGCATCTCCCTGCTTTCGCGACTACGCACTTTGTCGAAGGTCGGGCAATTAGGCGAATGGCCGGTCGTCTTACATGGTCAAGATTCAGCGTTTGCGGGCCGTTTGTGTGCAGTACGAAAGAGCGACTGCGCGATTCAAGAGGCACATCGGCGCTTGCTACGCAGGGCGAGCAAGAAGCAAATGATCCCTAGGCCGGGAACATTCGAATTTGCTAAGTACGTGATCGTGTTTACAACCCTCGCCAACGATTCGACAGCGGAAGTTCTGAAATCCTACCGTATGCGTTGGCAAATTGAACTGGTGTTTAAGCGATTGAAGGGCCTTGCCCAACTGGGGCACGTGCCCAAGCGCGACGACCGCAGTTCCCGTGCTTGGCTTTTTGGGAAATTGCTTGTCACGCTCCTGGCACAGAAATTGATTAGCATCGGACGTGATATTTCCCCCTCAGACTGCTCACTCTCGGTGCTTAGGACCGTGCAGCCCTTCGCGTGTCAGTTTCGCGCTTCACCAGATTCAGCAAGCTATCGAGCCGAACCTCTCTTTGCAACAGACACTCTATTCGTGGAATCAGATTGCACGAGCTCTTGCGGAAAAGTCGCGCAACCGACCATTGCAATTGGCGAAATGGCATACTCCGTGAACATCGCTGAATCACCGCCGGACTCGAAACTTACTTGCCTTTCCGAAGCGAACTTGTACCCGATCGTGGACCCCGTTTTCTTGATCGCTCTAGCTACCCAACCCTTCCTGGCCGCTGTGGGCAGAATAGGAACCGTGGCCTTCGCTAAGTTCGTTTGGCGCTTCCTCTGACCGCGTGGTAGATCACCAACACGACGACCGAGCCAATTACGGCTACGATTAAACTGTAAATGTTCAGGCCGGTGACCCCTTGCGCGCCAAACATGCTAAAGGCGTAACCGCCCACTATGGCGCCCACTATGCCGAGGACGATATCTAGGAGTACACCCTCCCCAGTTTTGTTCACTAGCTTGCTTCCGACGAACCCAGCGATCAATCCCAATAGAATCCAGGCTAGAATAGACATATTTCCTCTCGCTTTCCTCCTGCATTATTTTCGCTCCCCGCTAAACAGACCTGGCGGAGCAGACTCTCGTCATGCAGCCTCGCTGTATGCGTCTGAGCCGTGCTGTTTGACCATTTTGTTATAGACACCCATGAGCATGAATGCGGCAGGCCACTGTCCTACGAAAAGAGCCCAATCATCCTTGCCAATCATCTTCAATACGGCTGAGGCGGCCGATGGCTCCAAATGCCGCCGCCAAATATCCCGAGCTCGGAATTCGCGATGTCTGCGACTCGATTGCTCCGGTGATGCGATCTTCTGCCACTCCATTGCGTACTTTGGTTTCCATGTATCTCCTGCTTTCAATTGAAAAGTTGTTCTGCCCTCGAACCGATCAGGCTGTGAGGGCATGTTCTTGTACCAAGGAATAAAAGGAAGGGTGAACGACTTAACTGGCAAGTGAAATAACCAATCCGGATAGTCCCAGTAGCACAATGCGCTCCCTTTGCCAGTTCGCAAATACCTTCTACACGGTAAGTGCACAAGTCGATTGCTGTACAATGTCGTTCTCAGCTTCGTTCTGAACAAGCCAAAGGTCGCGGCGCTCGGAGATATTGATCTCTCTCGTGAGCACAGAAGGATAGTTCGCGGCAGTTTTTCGGATGCTGCGCCTTTGGCATGCGAAAAAATCCCACCCTTCGTCCAGCGAAGAGTGGGACAGCGATTGCATCCGAAGTGAATAGCTAGGAAGCGCGGCGCTTTTCTGCGTCTTCCGAGCCTTCGCGATCCTTACGGTCAAAATCCTGACCAGGAGCTTTCTTCGTGGGATCCTGATTCACATCTTCTGGCCGTCGGATATCGCCCTGCTGTGGATTGTTTTTGTGTTGAGGATTGTTGGGGTTGGCCTCACGGGATTGCTGGGAATTCTTCTCAGTGTCGTTCGTCATAAGTTGACTCCTTTTTGACGCGCGCCGATTCGTCCAAGCGTCACTGTCACAACCTTAGGTGCAAAAAGCAGCGTTTGCGGGGTCGACTTATCAAAATAAAGCTTCGAAGATGTCGGACGTGGCGACAATCCACTAACACCTCATCTGGAAGGATGCTCTACAGTGAATCGGAAGTGTTCGTACCGAATGACCTCGATATACTTGCCCGTTCCTCGTCGGTATGCTCAATTTTAGGCTTTCTTGTCCTTTCCTTCATTCCTACTAAGAGTAGGAATCGACACTGACGGTCAATTGGGATCCGCACTTCTCCAATGTTCTTGCATGACGGTCAGGTTTGCCTGTTCTAAGAATTCACAATCGCGCGTATTCGCGCAGAGGATGTGTCTAATGAAGTTAACGGTAGCGATGCTAGTGGTTCTCACCTTGAGCGTGATGGCGAACACGGTCGCGAATGCGGAAGAGGAACCATCGGAGCAAGTGAAACGAATGGATGCCGCTGCCATTGTTCTGGATGAAATCATGGGAACCCCAGACAAGGGGATTCCCGAAGAGCTTCTCGACTCCGCGAAGTGTGTTGCAGTCATACCTTCTATGGTCAAGATCGGTTTTATCTTCGGAGGTCGGCACGGAAGAGGACTAGCTACGTGCCGGACCAGCTCGGGATGGAGCGCACCGGCGCCGTTTTCGGTAACCGGAGGCAGCTGGGGACTGCAAATTGGCGGAGAAGCAGTCGATGTGGTCATGCTGATTATGAACGACCACGGAATGGAACGAATGCTTTCCAGTAAGTTTAAGATTGGAGCCGACGCTTCGGCCGCCGCCGGCCCTGTGGGGCGCCACGTTCAAGGCGAGACTGACTGGAAGATGCGTGCCGAAGTACTGACCTATTCTCGCGCTCGTGGCGCATTTGCGGGAGTGACTGTGAACGGTGCATCGATCACCCAAGATAAAGACGGAACGCGCATTTTGTACGGTCGCATGATCCCCTCGGCTCGCATACTTAAGGGGCAGGTGAAAGCGCCGGAAGGGTCCCAAAGATTTATGGCGACGGTCAAAAAGTATGGAGCGGAGGCGAGCGTTGCCGAGACCCCAAATCGCCGGACTCCGACATCCACTCCTGACGGTCGTCCGGAGAGCTCGGGCTCCTTAGAAGCCAAGACCGCAATCGAGGAAAAGCTCAAAACAGAGCCGGGTTTGGAAAGCAAAGATATTCAAGTCACTTTGACCGAGAAAAGCGTGAAACTCTCTGGATCGGTTCCCACCCCTGACGATCGCGACAAGGCAGTTCGGATTGCAAAACTATATGCCGGTGATCGTGAAGTGGAAGATCAACTGACAATTCAGGAGCGGTAATTGCGAACATTTGTGCCTGAAGCCCATCTTTCGTTGCCCGGCTTCAGGCGCACTTGATTTTCCTGATACTCGCCACCAAATCCTCGCAAAGACGACCTTTGTCTATGCAACCGTTCGCGCCTGCTGCTATGACGCTGGGCAGCAGCTGCAGGGGATCATGCTGACTAATCACTAAAATCTTGGCCTGCCGCACTTCTTCCCGGAGACGTCGCGCCGCTTCCAGCCCATTCATCCCTGGCATACTTATATCGAGCAGGATCAGGTCGGGCAATAAGTTCCCGAGCTTTCTGCAGTGCCTCCGATCCATCCTTGGCTTCCCCACAGACTTCCAAATCCCTCTCTGAGGACAAGATTCCACACACACCACGACGAACAACGTCGCTATCATCGGCGATGAGAATACGCATGACGCCGACCTCCGCAAGAAACTCATCTGGCAGCCCTAGTTATGAAACCATGGTATCACCTTGGGAAACAACATCCATAGGCACCGGCAACGTGACCGAGATCGTCGTACCTGAGGAGTTCGACTGAATCTTCACCGTTCCTCTCAAATGGCGGACCCGCTCGCGTATTCCGGAAATTCCCACGCCTGCGTTCTGCCCCTGAATACTGACCAGTTTTTCTGCCGGTATTCCCTTCCCTTCGTCCTGAATATCCAGGGAAACAATCTCTGCCTTGTGCACAATCCGTATTATCGCCCGCTTGCTGCCGGAATGGCGATGAATATTGGTGAGACATTCCTGCACAATGCGAAACAGCACCATTTCTACCTCGGAGGGAAGCCTGCCGAAGTCCTCAGAGGTGCAAAACTCAATCTTCAGATCGCTGCGTCCCGACAACCCCTGGACATACCAACGGATGGCTTCTGGTAAGCCGTTCTCGTCCAGAAGAGGAGGATGCAGCAGATAGGACGTTGTCCGTATCTCTTTGCTTAGCTGCTGAACAAGTTCCCGGCTGTCTTCCACCCCTTTTGCAAGCTGTGGATCGTGCCTTACACGCTGACCGATATTACCCAGACTCATGCCCAGGGCCGTTAGAATTTGGCCTGCACTGTCATGTAGTTCGCGCGCGATATGCCGTCGTTCATCGTCCTGGGCGCGCAAGAGTCGGTTTGAAAGGTCTCGCAGTTGCTCCGACTGGTCCAGCACTTCCGCGTTTCTTCGCTCCAGTTCCCGGGTCCGGAGGCGCACTTCGGTTTCAAGCCCATCGGCAAGCGAACGGAGCCGCTCCTTACTCTCTCGCAACGCTTGTTCAGCCCGCTTTTGTTGAGTAACGTCCCGCGCCACTTTCGAGGCTCCGATTACTCGGCCTTCGCGATCTCTCACCGGTGAAATTGTCAGTGAGATATCGAGTGGCGTGCCATCTTTGCGCACGCGCACAGTTTCGAAATGGTCGACGCGCTCGCCCCGTTTGAGCCGCTCAAGAATCATCGCCTCTTCCTGCTGGCGGTCCGGCGGAATGATTAAAGTGATGTGTTGCCCAATCGCTTCGTCGGCAGTGTATCCGAACATCCGCTCCGCACCCTTGTTCCAGCTACTGATCACGCCGTCTAGACTCTTACTGATGATCGCGTCATCAGAGCTGTCCACGATCGCAGCCAGCAAACCGGTCGTACGCTCCGCCTCCTTTCGTTGCGTGATGTCCCGCGGCATCCTAGAGGCCCCGATAACATTGCCGGCAGCGTCCTTCACTGGCGAAATCGTAAGCGATACATCGAAGGTGGAGCCGTCTTTGCGGACGCGGACGGTCTCAAAGTGCTCGATGTGCTGTCCCCGTTTGAGGCCGTCGAGAATCGTCGCTTCCTCCTCCAGACGGTTCGGCGGAATGATTAGAGCTATATTCCGGCCGACGGCTTCTTCCGCTTTGTGGCCGAATAACCGTTCTGCACTTCGATTCCAGCTAGTGACAATGCTATCGAGATTCATGCTGATGATCGCTTCATCAGATGAATCTACGATCGCAGCCAGAAGCCCGGCTGCTCGCTCGGCTGCCTTTCGTTCGGTGATGTCCAACAGCATGTTGACGCCGCCGATGATCCTGCCTTCTGCATCACGTAAAAGCCTAGGATACGGCGTGAACCAGACACGCCTCCCGTCGGGTCTTTCGGCGATGCATTCCGCACCGTCAATGATGCGGCCCTCCTTGACTGCGACCGCCATCGGGCACTGGTCATGCGGCAAAGGGGTTCCGTCTGGCAGGAACATCTTCCAACTAACACACCAATGGTCCGTGCCTAGCTCAGGCACGCGACCGGAGAATTCGGCAGCCGCCGGGTTGAAGTGTGTGAGGCGGCCTTCGGCATCAGTCGTATAGATAGCGGCGGGAAGCACGTCAATCATCTCGCGAAAGCGTCCCTCGCTCTCGCGCAACTGGACTTCTACCTGTTTGCGATCGCTGATATCACGGGTGAAGCAACGCGTATGGACGAACTTCCCGTCCTCGAATAGCGCGCTCGAATCGATGAGCACGTGGCGAACTGAGCCGTCCTTGCACCGCAGCCGTGCCTCGTACTCGCGCAACACTTCTCCCCCGCTCAAGCGGTTGAGAATGTCCTCAATCACTGGTGCATCCAGGTGAAAGTCCGAGATGTGATGGCCGACATACTCCCCCGCTGTGTAGCCAAGAAGATCCAGTTCGGTCTGGTTCGCCCAAAGAATTCTTCCATCGGGTCCCACCCAGTGCATGCCAACGGTTGCATTCTCAAGAAAATCACGAAGGTTTGATTCGCTCTTTCGGAGGGCCGCTTCCGTTTCTCGGCGCTCCACAACTTCTATCTTCAAGGCCTCAACCCGCTTCAACGTTTGATATGCGGCGGAAGCGAATTTGCCCAGGGACCGCATGATTCGCTCATCCTCAGCTTCAAACTTTAGGCTCTCATCGTGAGCGATGACCCAAATCGTTCCTATCGGTTTGTCAGCGACGTGGAACGGAATGAGCAACACTTCGACAATTGGAGGTGTGATGTTAGAAGGAATCGGATAATACCGTTCAGGGTGTGAGAGCAGTAGACTGGCGTTTCGATCCAAGACTGTGCCACAAGGACTGGCCTCGCTCGGCATCGTGCCGCCAAGATAGCCGGCCCATTGCCCGGCTACCGCGTGCCACCGGAAGATTTTTCGTCCGTCTTCCTCTTCAAGAATGCTGACCCCCGCCGACTGAGCCCGAGACAGCCCCAACGCAACATCGACGAGCTTTTGCAACACGTTCTGGGGAGAATTGGCCATCTCTTGCGCAAGTACCGATAGCGCGCGGCTCTCTGCTTCGTAGTTCGGCGGTCGCGATGGACGTTTTCTCAGTTCGGGCGTGCTGATCACCGACTCCAGAGGCACGCGGAAGTCATGGCCTAATGAAGACTCCGTCGTCACCCCTGACGTGATCCGCTTCTCGGACCTTTTCCGTTCAACCACTCTGTTCATAACGGTCACCAAATCACGAGCGAGGTCGGCCTTGGCGAGATATCCGCTCGCTCCGCTTTCCGCCGCTTGCCTAGCTACGATTATCGGATCATTCTGGCTGATCAGGATAACCGCAGATTCAGGAACTTCCCGGCGGAGGATACGGGTTGCCTCGATCCCATTCATTTGAGGCATGGAGATGTCCATGAGAATGAGATCAGGCCGCAGGGACTTCGCCATCTCAACGGCTTCAACGCCGTTCATCCCCTCCCCACACACAAGCCATCCAGGGTTTAAAGACAATAGGGAGCAGAGTTCGCGCACGACGGCTTCGCTGTCGTCGACCAGGAGAACACGTACCGACACAGAACACCGCCCCAGCTTGATCCTTGCGCTGAACCAAGAAGTATACGCTCGATCATAGGAGCAAATACGGGGATTAACAGGAAAAGAGCGTACAGAACTCGCCCTAGAGCGCCTACAAGATTTGCCTGATTGATTCCTCGCGCCTGGATTCTGCCTTTCGGCTTTCAGTTACATGGGGAAGAATCCTTCTTACCTATGAAGCCTTAAAGCATTTCTGGAAGTCTTTGTTTTGGAATCGTTTTCAGAATACGCGTTGAGATAACTGGAATAGAACATCGGTTCCCCAAGGTCTCGTCGAAGGATGCGCCTGCCGGCGACGTAAGCAATACGTGGCGGTCTCAACATCGTGTTGCTTAGCGAAACAAACTCTGCCACTAAATGCTGAATTTGCACTCGCGTACGTCGCTTGAGCGCTGACAAATTCATCTTCTCTCCTTCCTACTTACCTTCATTCCGTATACGCCTCTCCCCGAAGACGAGGTATTGCTCACCGCTTACGGATCAAGCGAAGAGTTCCCCCCGAACAGTAAAAACGCGATTCCTTAAGTTAGCGCTTATGGGGCAATGCCCCCGAGGATCACGGCTGCGGTTTGCTGGACGGCTCCCAAGCTCTCGCGCAGAAGATTGGCGTCTCCGTGCCAGATTTGGATGTAGTCCGCCGAACTACTGCCGGTGTCCAGCCCGATAGACTGGCAGACCACAAAGGCCTCGGCTTCGGTCTCGCGAACCTGCTTCGTGGTCAGAGTGCGACGGTCCCCGCGATGCAGCATTTCATGGGCGATCTCGTGCGCGAGAGTCGAGAATTCCTCGGCGGGCTGCATCCCGGAAAGCAGTGTGATCTTCCCGCCGTGGGATAGGCCCTTGGCAGGCGCAATCTTGTCCGAATAGTTCAGCGTAATGCCCTGGAATTCGACGAATTTTACCAGCCGTTCGCGGTAGCCGCTGACATCGCCTTGCACTTCGGCCAGGGTTGCAAGTTCTTTCCCTTCGGTCTGGCTGATGTCGAATACATACACGGCCCGGAATCCGTAGAGTTGCGCCTGAGACTGCTTCGCATCCTCGGTTGCTTCCGCCGCGCTGTCGGCCTTCTTGCGGCCAATCATCGGAGCAAGAATCAGAATGCCCTTTTCTCCGCGTTTCACGAAGCGGCCAAGCGAGTTCCACGTCCTCAAGCCAGCGACGTTGGTGGCATCTGGCTTCTGGCGTGCAATCAGCATGATGTTGCCAAAGCTGTAGTTGTGGAAGCGGGCCATTGCCGATAAATACTGCGTCAAGACTTCACTCTGCCCTGACTCCAGAGCTTCGACTAGATGGCTGACTGCATCCTTGGTTCGGTTGTTGATTTCTTCTAATTTCATTGTTGTTTCCCTTCTGCCGGTGTCGGCTTGTTTTTTCTTTCACTTGAGCGGCAGCGAGAAAAACAAGGCGAGACTGGCGAAGGGACAGAACGGAGCCGCAGGGAGGGTGGCAGGGCATGAGTGAAAGCGCGGGGAGTGCCAAACGCAGTTAGGTCTTGTTTGGCGCGAAACCGGCGCAGTCCGAAACGCCCGCCCGAGCCGCGGCTGAGCGGCGTCCACCCGGAAGAGGCGCAGTGGAGGGAAGACGCGAAGCTACCTTTATGGAGAATGAACGCTTCAGGAACCTCGCATGTTCCGTTGGGTTCTTTGATGGTGTGGGCTAGGACATTTCACATGTGAACTCGGGAGAAGCAAGAGGTGAACCAGGATTGGGTATGATGTCAGGCTATGGTGACGCACTACGCCCACAGTTTGCCGACCAAGCCTCATAAGGATTGGCACGAACTCGACAAACACCTTGGCGACACGGCCTGTTTGGCCGAGCATTTCGCCGCGGGTTTTGGGCCGGGATGGGGATATCTGGCTGGCTTGTGGCACGACTTAGGGAAGTACCAAGTGGCTTTTCAGAGGCGCATCGATCAAGATGCCAATGCACATACTGATATACGGGTTGACCATTCAAGCATCGGCGCTTTGGTAGCACATGACAAAGGGGCTGCACCGTTGAGTTTTGTAATCGCGGGGCATCACGGCGGGCTGACCAATAAACAAGACCTGATCGCACGGCTAAAAGAGAAAAGGCCGTTGTTGGACATTTGCCGCCGTGACGGTATGCCGATAGCTCTAGAGAATCAGGCCATCCCGCAAGCACCCAGCTTTGCGAGGAGCGATCCTCGGAAGCTGGCGCTCTGGATTCGTTTTTTGTTTTCGGCGCTTGTCGATGCTGATTTTCTTGACACGGAGAGTTTTTATCAGGGTTCTCTTCGCGAGTTACGGTACGAGGCGTTGCCCACACTCCGTGAACAACTTGTCGCGCATCTTGCCGAACTACAAGCAGAGGCTTCAAAAACAACAATGAATCAACTGCGGAAAAGGGTGCTCACGGCTTGTCGGGAATCTGCATCGCTTGAACCAGGGGCCTTCACGCTCACCGTACCAACGGGCGGAGGAAAGACTCTCTCTGCTATTCAATTTGCGCTCGACCACGCAGTGGAATATGGCCATCGGAGGGTGATTGTGGTGATTCCATTTACCAGTATCATCGAGCAGACAGCGACCGTATATCGAGAAGTCTTCGGCGAAGGCAATGTGCTGGAGCACCATAGCAGCGTCGATCCAGATCGCGAGAACAGATTTAACCGGCTGGCTTCGGAAAACTGGGATGCGCCCATCGTTGTGACGACCAGCGTTCAGTTTTTCGAGAGCTTGTATGCGAACCGCCCGTCGCGTTGTCGCAAGCTTCATCGGATCGCAAAGAGTGTGGTGGTATTCGACGAAGTCCAGACGGTCCCGGCCTGCTTGCTGGAGCCGATTCGTGATGTGCTAAGTCAATTAGTGAGTGACTATGGCGTAACGGCCGTCTTCTGTACGGCTACTCAGCCTGCGCTCAATATTCCGGCAACGCGGGAAATTCTGCCTGACGTTGGACGGGAGTTCGCGATAACGAAGGATCGATGCCAATATCACTTCCCAGAGACGACGGAACCCGTCAGTTGGGAACAGGTTGCGACCGAGATATCTAAGCACCATGCGGTGCTAGCGGTTGTTAACAAACGCGCCGATGCACAGACGCTGGCAAAGTTGGTAGGCGAGGATTGCATCCACCTTTCGGCTAGGATGTGTGCGGCGCATCGAAGTAAGGTGATTACTGACATTAAGGAAGTGAGGCTGCCGCGAGGAGTAGAGTGCCGTGTGGTATCGACGCAGCTTATCGAAGCGGGAGTGGATATTGATTTCCCTGTAGTTTTTCGCGCTTTTGCCGGAGCCGACTCGTTGGCACAGGCAGCGGGGCGTTGTAATCGAGAAGGACATCATAAACAGGGACATGTCTTCATTTTTCAACCGCCTAGCGAACCGCCAAGAGGCATTCTGCGGCAGGCGAAACAGCGCGCGGAAGGCATGTGGAAAGAGGGCCGACTGGATTTGAACAATCCCGAAACGTTTCGGGAATTCTTCCGGAGGTTGTATTCGACCGTAGAAACGGACCCGGGCGTGCTGCAGGCAGAAAGAGAGTTTCGTTTTTCGGATTCTGCGCAGTTGTTCGAAATGATCGAAGACGTGGGAGAGGCAGTTGTTGCGCCCTATGGAAACTGGTCGGAGCGCGTTCAAGAAATCAGATGGACGGGTGTCACTCGCACAGCGCTTCGTCGCTTGCAGCCGTACCTTGCGAAGCTATACCCACAGGAAATTACCGCCCTTCGAGCCGCAGGTGCGTTGGAGGAACTAGAAAGCCGTCTTTGGGTGGTTGTGCCGGGCTATGAGCATATATATGACGAACGTTTTGGCTTTACGTGGAACGGTGGTATTTCTGCTGACCCGGAAAGTCTGGTGGTTTGAGTGAGTTCTTGGGGCAAATCGTTGTAGGATGGGCACGCTTTCAATTTGTTCTTCCCAGGGGTACTCGATGGAGACTATTGGGACCTACAAGATACGGGTACGGGGTGCGTTAGCAAGCTTTACGCGGCCAGAACTCAAGACCGAACGAGTATCGTACGAAGTCATCACTCCATCGGCAGCTCGTGGGATATTCGAGGCGATTCTTTGGAAACCAGCAATCTTCTGGCACATCCGTCGAATCGAGTTGCTTAGTTACCCACTCTTTGTCCAGTTCAAGAGAAACGAGGTAAACAGTCGCGTATCCACCCGCAACGCGCTTCACGCAGAGCGCAGTGGTGAAGCGCTGGACTTCTATGCCGATGATGATCGGGCACAGAGAAACACGTTGGCGTTGCGGGACGTTGACTACGCCATTCAAGCGGATATGCTCATGACGGAACATCGCGGACTAGAAGACAATCCGCGAAAATTCGATGAGATGTTCCGGCGTCGCTTGGAGCGAGGACAGTTCCATTCGGCACCGTATCTCGGGTGCCGCGAATTTCCAGCTATCGTTGAACCCTACGACGGGCAACCTTTACGGTTAGCTTCAGAAAATCGCGATCTCGGATTGATGTTGCACGACATCCGGTACGGTGCAGCGAAGAACGAAGCGGTGTTCTTCCACGCCCGGATTGAGGGCGGGGTCATTGAAGTTCCGGCGTGGAAGGTAACGGCGTGATCCTAACGAGCCTTAGAGATGTTGCTGTTCGGGAGGGGTTGGTTCAAAACCTTGATTACGAGCCTAAGCCGGTTTCCTGGCTGATCCAGCTTGATGCAAATGGGAAATATCTTGGGTTGGTATCGACGTTAACAGAGTACGGGCCAAAAAAGAGACTAGTGCCGAAGGTGATGAACATTCCAAGGAGAAGCGGTCGCACTTCAGGGCGAGTAGCCGATTTTCTGGTCGACAAATCGGAATACGTCTTGGGGATAGAGCCGGTGAAACAGAAAACACGCAAACCACAGGAACTGATTAAACGGAGAATGTTGTTTTCCGAGGAGATTCGGAAAGCCGCGCATGAGGTCAATTGCGGGGAGCTGACGGCAGTTGCTTTGTTCTTGCAGTCCGATTCCGAATTGGCGCGATGCGGCCGGGATCTGGCCGGCAACGAGTATGCATCCAATGATTTGTTTGCGTTCGAGGTGCACGGTTGTTTGGTACATGAGATTCTGGCGGTTCAGAGCTATTTTTCCTGCCTGCGGCAGGCGCAAAACAATGACGCAGTCCGGCAATGCCTCGTATGCGGCGAATTCAGGCCAACCGTGGACAAGCATCCAGGTATCAGACTACGTGGCGGCACGACCAGCGGTGTCGCTCTAGTCAGCTTCAATTCAGATGCTTTTGAGTCCTATGGTTGGTCGCGGAATGAAAATGCGCCAGTTTGCCGAGCCTGTGCTGACGGTTACTCAACCGCATTGACCCGGCTGCTTAGCGACCGATATCCCGACCCAAAGCATCCTGGATCAGTGCTGGGCAGACGAGCCCTCTCGCTTTCAAATGACACAACGGCTGTCTATTGGGCGGACGAAGAAACCGAAACGTTGGACTTGATCGGCGGGCTATTCGACATAGCTGATCCAAATGCTGTGCGTGATCTTTTGATATCGCCACATAAAGGACGCGTGAGCGGAGGAAGCGTTAATCCTTTCTACTGCGTAATCCTTTCAGGATCTCAAGGCAGGGCGGTGCTGCGTAGTGTACATCGAGGCAGCTTGCAAGAAGTGGAAGAAAACATTCGGGTATATTTTCGACGGCTTTTGAGCTTTGTTGAAAGCCCCATGCCGCTTTTTCTGCTGCTCAGGTCAATGGCAGTTCAGGGTAAAGCGGAGAACCTTGCGCCTAATCTGGCATCCGATATTTTTCTAGCGATTCTATTTGGGCGTACCTTGCCGAGGACGCTGCTGCTATCAGCATTGCAGCGTTGCCGGGCAGAACAAATGGTGACGCGTGAGCGTGCTGCCCTTCTTGGTCTCTATGTAATTCGTAATTTAGGAAAGGAGGGGATTGACATGGGTCTTAACAGGGAACTTGCCGACCGAGGCTACCGTCTCGGACGCTTGCTAGCCGTACTGGACAGGCTTCAATCCAGTGCTATCAAAGCTAACACAACGTTGGTGGAGAGGTACTACGGTGCGGCAAGCACACGACCAGGTACCGTTTTCCCGTCGTTGTTGAAACTGGCACAACATCATGCCGCGAAAGCGCAGTCGGGCGGCTATTTCCACGCACAACTCGGCGAAGTACTAGACGGAGTCGCATCATTCCCGCCAACTCTCAGTACCGATGAGCAGGGAATGTTCGCGCTCGGGTACTACCATCAGCGACAAGAGTACTTTCGTCGTAAAGATTCAGCCCCTATTGTGGGAATTGCGGGAGAGAAGTCCGAAGAAGAGAAAGGGGAGTCAGCGAGATGAGCGAGACACAGGTAATTACCAAGCGCAGCGATTTTGTGTTTCTTTTCGACGTTATACACGGGAACCCCAACGGAGATCCTGACGCAGGAAATGCGCCTCGCGTCGATCCGGAGACTGGGTACGGACTAGTCACGGATGTGTGTCTGAAGAGAAAGATCAGAAATTTTGTGGCGCTCACAAAGGACTACCAACCGCCATACGATATCTATGTTAAAGAACGGGGCATCTTGGCCAGGGAACAGAAAAAAGCCTACCAAGCAGTAGAGGCAGCACCGAATGACAGACCGAACGAAAGAGCGCGGCAATGGATGTGCCGAAACTTTTACGATGTGCGTACATTTGGTGCCGTCATGACCACTGGTAAGGCGGAAGAAGACGACGGTACTGCAGAAGCAGCGAAACGGAGGGGAAAGGGCGGTCAGAAGCTCTGGAATTGTGGGCAGGTTCGTGGCCCAGTGCAACTCGGTTTTGCAACATCGCAATCGCCGATTTTGAGCATTGAGCACACGATTACGCGTGTGGCTTTGACAAATGCCGGAGACACAGAACGGGCAAATACTGCAGAGGACGAAAAGGCATCTAGCGGGCAGATGGGCAGAAAGCACGCTATTCCTTACGCCCTTTATCGCGCTCACGGCCATATTTCTCCGTTTCTCGCGAAAGACACGGCCTTTTCAGAATCGGATCTCGAATTGCTTTGGCAAGCACTAGCAAACCTTTTTGAGCATGACCGTTCGGCGGCGCGGGGAGAAATGGCGGTTCGAGGATTGCATGTCTTCGAGCATGAGTCTGCTCTCGGGAATGCTCCAGCGCACAAATTGTTTGAGATGGTTCGCGTAGATGGTCCGGCAATTCCTCGCAGTTTTGGCGATTACCGTGTGACTTTACCGCCATTGACGGATCTACCCTCTGGGGTATCGCTGCGTTCCATCGTGTAGACCATGTACACCGAAGACGAACTATTGCCGCTCTCATCTCTCCAGCACCTGGTGTTCTGTGAGAGGCAGTGGGCATTGATTCATCTCGAACAACAGTGGGCGGAGAACGAGCTAACAGCGGAAGGTAGAAACCTGCACGAACGCGCCGATGAAGGCGCGGATGAATGGCGTGACGGCGTTCGGATCTGCCGAGGAATCCGCGTTAGGTCGCTGCGGCTCGGGCTGGTCGGTCGGGCCGATGTGGTCGAGTTTCGCCCTACAGCGGAGGGTCCAATGCAGCCTTACCCTGTGGAATACAAGCGCGGACGCCCGAAACCAGATCGGTGTGACGAGGTCCAACTATGCGCGCAGGCCTTGTGCTTAGAAGAAATGCTTCAACGGCCAGTGCCGACCGGAGCGATTTTCTATGGTCAGCCACGCAGACGCGCAGATGTGACCATCGATGCGCAGTTGCGGCGCGAGACCGAGTCGTTGTCGCTTAGACTGCACAAACTTCATGCAACAGGTGAAACGCCAAGAGTTCCTTACCAGAAGAAATGCGACCGATGTTCGCTTTATTCCATCTGCCTGCCCAAGAGCACTGCTGAAAAGAGCGTGAAGCGGTATCTAGTTCGCGCTGTCGCGGCGGCTATCGCTGGAAAATCCGAGTGAAGAAACTACTGAACACGCTCTACGTCACCACTCAGGGCTCGTATCTCGCCCGCGAGGGAGAGACCGTCCTAGTACGACAAGAGCAGGAGAACCGGTTGCGTGTCCCCATTCATACGCTTGTCGGTATCGTATGCTTTGGACAAGTTTCGTGCAGTCCGCCGCTGATGGGACTGTGCGCTGAAAACAATGTTGCTCTCTCTTTTCTTACCGAGCACGGCAGGTTTCTTGCGCGGGTGCAGGGTCCGGTGAACGGCAACGTCCTTCTGCGTCGGGAGCAATACCGTAAGTCAGACGAGGAACAGGCGGCAGCTTCGATAGCAAGGGCTGCTGTGATGGCGAAAGTGGCGAACTGTCGGACTGTGGTGCTACGCGGCGCTCGGGAGCGCACGGACGGCGATGGCATGGGCGCGCTAGATGAGGCGGCTGTGCGTCTGGCACGAGTGCTCACATCACTTGAGAAGGCCAATACCGTAGATGCAGTTCGCGGATTCGAAGGAGAAGCCGCGAGTGTCTACTTCAGCGTCTTCGATCACCTGATTACGGTTTCCAAAGAAGCTTTTTTCTTTCGCGAGCGGAATCGCCGCCCGCCGTTGGACAACATAAATGCACTACTGTCGTTCTTATATACGCTATTGGTGCACGACATTGAGGGGGCTCTGGAGGCAGTAGGGTTGGATCCCGCAGTTGGGTTCCTGCATAGGGACCGTCCCGGACGTCCTGGGTTGGCACTGGATCTGATGGAGGAGCTACGCCCAGTCCTGGCTGACCGGCTTACACTTTCACTTGTCAACCGGCGCCAAGTACAGATGGACGGGTTCCGCAAGACTGAGAGTGGAGCTGTTGTGATGGACGATCCTACACGGAAGGAGGTTCTGGTCGCCTGGCAGAAACGCAAACAGGAGGAGATTCAGCACCCTTTCCTCGGCGAGCGGATCGAACTGGGATTACTCCCACACGTGCAGGCGCTGCTGCTTGCACGGTATATCCGAGGCGATCTGGATGGATATCCGGCATACTTTTGGCGGTGAGATTCAATGATGGTTCTGGTCGCCTATGATGTTAGAACAGATACGGGAGCGGGTCGTCGTCGGCTACGCCGTGTCGCGAAGCTTTGTCAAAATGTTGGTCAGCGCGTACAGTTTTCTGTGTTCGAGTGTCTAGTCGATCAGGCACAATGGGTGTCATTCCGGGCTAAGCTCGTCGCGGTAATTAAGCCGGAGGAAGACAGCCTGCGATTTTATTTTCTGGGTGCAAACTGGCATGGTCGGCTGGAACACGTAGGAGCCAAGCCGACTTATGATCCGGAAGGTCCGCTAATTGTCTGACAAAGTGAAGTCGTCAGGAAGGTTGAGCGAACCTGAAGCGGTGGTCAAATCCTTGGCAGGTCCGCGCATCTTGCAAATGCTTGTTTATTCAGAAGTTGACCCCGTTCTCTGCCCGGAGTTACTGGGCCGCCTGTTGGTCGAATGCTTGGATCGCGCTTCGCCCCTTCTAACTAGCTCAGGAGACATCAGTTAGTATGGGTGCAGTCGCGCCCCGCGCGGGGCGCGTGGATTGAAACTACCGCTGGAGCTTTAAGTTTGCGGCAGGCAACGTCGCGCCCCGCGCGGGGCGCGTGGATTGAAACGTTTGCGGCATCGGGAACCAGCCACATCACGTAGTCGCGCCCCGCGCGGGGCGCGTGGATTGAAACATTGGGGGTCGAAGTAGAGAACGTATCGTGCACGTCGCGCCCCGCGCGGGGCGCGTGGATTGAAACGCACATGGGCCTGTTGAACTACTGATTCCACCCGTCGCGCCCCGCGCGGGGCGCGTGGATTGAAACTCGAAGGGATCGGACAGATGGCCTACTGCTTTCGTCGCGCCCCGCGCGGGGCGCGTGGATTGAAACTACCTCGATGCGAACGGCAAGAAGTTGCGGGCACGTCGCGCCCCGCGCGGGGCGCGTGGATTGAAACGCATGGCCGCGGGTGCGTCTACGGAGTCGTGCCCGCGTCGCGCCCCGCGCGGGGCGCGTGGATTGAAACAATCAGCCGGCCATCTCTGGGCTGCGTTTTTTGTCGCGCCCCGCGCGGGGCGCGTGGATTGAAACAGTGAGGCGCACTTGTCATCATCAACATGCACGGTCGCGCCCCGCGCGGGGCGCGTGGATTGAAACATTCCGAGCGGGCAGTATTTTGCTAGCGGTACGCTGTCGCGCCCCGCGCGGGGCGCGTGGATTGAAACATAGGGACTCAATTCCTCCTTGTGTGCTGGAGTCGTCGCGCCCCGCGCGGGGCGCGTGGATTGAAACATCTGCCATGCGTGCCCGACGTCGCCAGGGTTCGGTCGCGCCCCGCGCGGGGCGCGTGGATTGAAACCGGATCGGTGACGCTGCCCCGTGGCGCCCCGACGGTCGCGCCCCGCGCGGGGCGCGTGGATTGAAACACCGTGAACGTATTCCCGTCGCCGGTGTTAGAGAGTCGCGCCCCGCGCGGGGCGCGTGGATTGAAACGGTTCTGAGTGGCAAGGGATTCCGGATCGGTGACGTCGCGCCCCGCGCGGGGCGCGTGGATTGAAACTCGACCCGACCCCCGTATCCCCCTAAACTTTGTCGTCGCGCCCCGCGCGGGGCGCGTGGATTGAAACATGCTTGGTCGGCTTGCAGCTCCGGCGAGGTTCTGTCGCGCCCCGCGCGGGGCGCGTGGATTGAAACTTCACTGCCGCGCTCCAGAATCTCAGCCCTCGTCAGTCGCGCCCCGCGCGGGGCGCGTGGATTGAAACGGCCATAGGTTCTTGGCCAGTCCGAGCGCTGCCGTGTCGCGCCCCGCGCGGGGCGCGTGGATTGAAACATGCTCGCAGCGGCTCGATCGCGTCGACCTGGTCAGGCGCGGAGTCGCGCCCCGCGCGGGGCGCGTGGATTGAAACCAGTGCCTGAACCGGATCGCGCGCTCGATCAGCGTCGGAGTTAGACCGTCGCGCCCCGCGCGGGGCGCGTGGATTGAAACAGTCGACGTCGACGTCACGCAGCGTGCGCATGAAGTCGCTCTGATCGTCGCGCCCCGCGCGGGGCGCGTGGATTGAAACGTCACGTGACTGCGCCCATTCGAGCGTGAGCTGCACTCGTGCGGTCGCGCCCCGCGCGGGGCGCGTGGATTGAAACCATGCGGGACGTCGTGGCCTCGGCACAATGCTGTCGCGCCCCGCGCGGGGCGCGTGGATTGAAACAATTCCGTGCAGGCCACGTCTTCGGGGTCAACAGCGTCGCGCCCCGCGCGGGGCGCGTGGATTGAAACGATTACGAGACACGTTGGGAGCACAAAGGCGATGTCGCGCCCCGCGCGGGGCGCGTGGATTGAAACTGCACTTTGTTCGATTCGTTCGTCCCAAGTCATACGTCGCGCCCCGCGCGGGGCGCGTGGATTGAAACAATTCCGTGCAGGCCACGGCTTCGGGGTCAACAGGTCGCGCCCCGCGCGGGGCGCGTGGATTGAAACAAAAACCGAATGTGCTTGGTGTTGACTAATCAAGGTCGCGCCCCGCGCGGGGCGCGTGGATTGAAACGCCTTGGAGGCGATGCCGTGGGGGCGAAGGACAGTCGCGCCCCGCGCGGGGCGCGTGGATTGAAACACCAAACACATTACCGCAAGTTCGGTTTCCTCAAGTCGCGCCCCGCGCGGGGCGCGTGGATTGAAACCGTCAGCTCGGAGTCAAACCACGCCGAGGTGAAGTCGCGCCCCGCGCGGGGCGCGTGGATTGAAACAGAATGGCGCAAGGAGCACCCACTACAACGCAGGGTCGCGCCCCGCGCGGGGCGCGTGGATTGAAACATGGAGAAAGACCCATCAATACAGGGGTTGCCGTCGCGCCCCGCGCGGGGCGCGTGGATTGAAACATACCCCATTATGGGTGAGACTGGTACGATACTGCGTCGCGCCCCGCGCGGGGCGCGTGGATTGAAACGTGCAGCACAGCCGGTGTTGCGGTCTTTGGCGCGTCGCGCCCCGCGCGGGGCGCGTGGATTGAAACCTTCAGTGCTTGTGTCAGTGCTTGTGTCTTGCTCGTCGCGCCCCGCGCGGGGCGCGTGGATTGAAACATCGCGTGAATGCGATCGTGCTGTCCTCGAAGGGTCGCGCCCCGCGCGGGGCGCGTGGATTGAAACTTTTACCCCTGATTCCTTGGGGTTCCACATCTGGTCGCGCCCCGCGCGGGGCGCGTGGATTGAAACGCTTACAGCGTGCGCCGATACACGGAAGGCGCAGCGTCGCGCCCCGCGCGGGGCGCGTGGATTGAAACTTCGGTGCGCCAATCTTGCGAAACGGATGATTTGTCGCGCCCCGCGCGGGGCGCGTGGATTGAAACTCTGACGGTTCGATGAGGGTGCGTGATCTTGACGTCGCGCCCCGCGCGGGGCGCGTGGATTGAAACACCAACTCGTTGCAGACCTCTTCAAGCTTACCCGGTCGCGCCCCGCGCGGGGCGCGTGGATTGAAACCAATAACGGCGTTACGGTGTCAGGCGGTATTGTTGTCGCGCCCCGCGCGGGGCGCGTGGATTGAAACAACCAAAGCGGTGAGTGGTACCCGCAGACTGTGGGTCGCGCCCCGCGCGGGGCGCGTGGATTGAAACATTTTAACAACTGCCCGCTTGCACTCACAACCTGGTCGCGCCCCGCGCGGGGCGCGTGGATTGAAACAAGGAGGCCCTATGATAATCGTTGGCAGGGATCGTCGCGCCCCGCGCGGGGCGCGTGGATTGAAACTTGCGACGGGCGATGGGGGCACGATCAATTCCGGGTCGCGCCCCGCGCGGGGCGCGTGGATTGAAACTTTCTTGCATGGTGATAGTAGCGAGCATCCCGGAGTCGCGCCCCGCGCGGGGCGCGTGGATTGAAACTCTGTACTTCGGTCTTCACCTTCGCGTTCAACGTCGCGCCCCGCGCGGGGCGCGTGGATTGAAACGCATACAGATACAGAGCCGTATTCTCTACCTGCACGTCGCGCCCCGCGCGGGGCGCGTGGATTGAAACAAATACTGTGAGTGCAGTAGTGTGCAGGGAGCACGTCGCGCCCCGCGCGGGGCGCGTGGATTGAAACTGAGTCAGAGCAACACCGGGGCTAAGCGGGGCACGTCGCGCCCCGCGCGGGGCGCGTGGATTGAAACATCTTGCTCTTGTCGCGCACCTCACGCGAATCCTGTCGCGCCCCGCGCGGGGCGCGTGGATTGAAACCTTAACGTTTTGCCAACTTAAACCTTGTATTTCGTCGCGCCCCGCGCGGGGCGCGTGGATTGAAACAAGGTAACGCTGAACTGCGTGATCGGGCTGAGCGAGTCGCGCCCCGCGCGGGGCGCGTGGATTGAAACAAAATGCGGAATGTGTGACACGGGGCGCGGTGCGGTCGCGCCCCGCGCGGGGCGCGTGGATTGAAACCTTAATCCTTTGGCGCGCATGCTCCCCCTGCAGCGGTCGCGCCCCGCGCGGGGCGCGTGGATTGAAACCGGAGCTGGTCTGTCATTGGAGCGCGGCTGGCTTGTCGCGCCCCGCGCGGGGCGCGTGGATTGAAACAAGATCGCGCTGGCACTGCCTGCGCAGGCTGGCAACGTCGCGCCCCGCGCGGGGCGCGTGGATTGAAACTCTTGACCTGTGCGACGTTGGTGTAGCTCAGGCCCGTCGCGCCCCGCGCGGGGCGCGTGGATTGAAACGCAGATCACTCCCGCGCGGCCCACACCTCCGCCTGCGTCGCGCCCCGCGCGGGGCGCGTGGATTGAAACTGTCCGGCTCGCTCCAGTTCGCGCTGACTCGGCTGTCGCGCCCCGCGCGGGGCGCGTGGATTGAAACAAGCCTAGCGACCATCTCTCGCCCACTGCCGACCGTCGCGCCCCGCGCGGGGCGCGTGGATTGAAACAGGGCAGCGCGGAGAGGTGCTCCAGCTTTCTGCCGTCGCGCCCCGCGCGGGGCGCGTGGATTGAAACAAAGACGAGCTTGGCCTGGTCCCGCGTGGTGGCCGCGTCGCGCCCCGCGCGGGGCGCGTGGATTGAGCGAGGGCGGCTGAGTTGACCCGGTGCCGAAGTATATAATCGCCCCGTCGAGTTAGATCGCACTTCGGAAGGCCGAAAGGTAGGGGGATTGAACTTTACGGGCCTCTGATGCGAACGCCATTCATTGCATCGCGTTGGTCGCGGGCGCGTATCTTGAAACTGCGTTCATGGTGCTCACTGGCTTGGGGTGACGACCCGCGTGGATTGAAGCTCCATTACGTAGGGCACACCTGATTCTTCGCAGATTGCGCCGGCCCAGGGGTGGGTGGATTGAAACAAGGCTGGCGGCGGGGAAAACTTCGGCTAGGTGCAGGCTGGTCTCGTCAGGGCCGTGGATTGTGACGAGGAGTGCTGCAGAAAGTTTCGCAGTCGCTGAAGCTTCAGGGGGAAGACAGACCAATTTCCGTACTACGATCCGATTTCATCGCGCCTCGTGAAGAGGCGCGTGGATTGAAACTCCTTCCTTGGGAGCGCGGGATTGGGCGGCGGCGGTCGCGCCCCGCACAGGGCGCGTGGATTGAAACCAATCCTGACCATCCTTTGTGATCCGGTCGTCGCGTCGCGCCCCGCGCGGAGCGCGTGGATTGAAACACGATCCGCACTGGCACGATCTTTGAGCGGGCGGTCGCGCCCCGCATGGAGCGTGTGGATTGAAACGTGGGAGACATATTCGATCTGTTCCACGAGGTACCACGGCCTCCATTTGAAGTGCGGACCATTCCAGTTGGATTGAACTTCAAAAGCAAGTGCTCTGGGCGCATCTCAGAGTCGGGGATTGAACCGACGCCAGGGTTTGAGACTTACGATTGTTCCTCGATACGCGTGGTGTAAAAAGGCGTGGATTGAAACAGGTTGGGAATGGCCTGTCGCTCATTGTAGATGGATTGTGCTGTATCTGGAAAGTGGATTGAAAGCAGGTCGGGCCGCAGGGGGTCAAACCAAATACGTTGCGCGCTTTTCGGTCTGCCGTGGCTGGAAACGACGTGCATCCCGGTGGCACGGCGGGGCGTGCGTATCGCGATCCTGGTTGGGGCGCGTGGATTGAAACGACATCGAGCGGCACGATTACGGAGCCGGCGGGGTCACACCCTGCGGCAGAAGGCGGCGGAGACGGTGTTACGGGTGTTTCAATCCACGTGCCCCGCCGGGGCGCGATGCCGGGCCGAACATTTCAAGAATACAGCCCGATTGGGCAAAACCAAAAAGACCTGCTGCTGAATACGCATTTTGGCGTAACACCGTAATAGTTGAGAAGGCGTCTTGACAGGGGTCCAGCTATCTGATACCGTCTGGCTCATAAATGAACGGTTATTCGACTCGTGAAGCTGCGAAGAAGTTGGGCTTGAGTCTGATCACACTAAAACGTTATATCGCGGCGAAGAAAGTTCCGTCGCCGCCGGTCGCCCAAGTGGGCGGAATGAGAGTCCGTCCGTGGACGGACAAAGACATTGAGCGCGTTCGAAAAGTTCTACCGAAGATCCAGAACGGCAGAAAGACCAGGTACCAGAAGGCAAAGGTAGCAGGGAAGAAAAACTAAGAGAGCGGGACGCATCGGTGTTTGAGCACCGGATGCGCCCCTGACCACCATCACCTCTCGCGGAGGCAACGATGGCTGTAAGAAAAAGTATCTGTATTCCGCTTCGTGCGCAAGCCAGCCTTGGGCTGCGCTTTTCGCTCGCCGTCGAATTCTCCCATCTGTTTGAGCATTCCCCTCCGTCAGCCGACCTTCCCGTATTCCTGTCTGTTTGACTGGCTGATCCATTCCGTCAGGACACGTGTGCCCCGACAACCGATTCACGACTGAACTGCGGCACTCTCGCCGCGCGAAATACAGGAGGTTCAAATGCAAAAGGCTCATCTTTACGAAGCAATTCTCTTGGTGAACCAAGGAGTTGACGATGCGGTCCGAGGACTCGAACGCCTCAAGCGCACGAAGGATTCAGGCTTGAAGCCGTCGTACTTCGACGAAAAAGCGACACTCTTCGAAATACATCGTGCTGCGCTCAATGGGTATTTCTGCAACAACATCGAAAGTGGTGAGAATCGGGACGCAATTCGCTTTGAAAAGAGGCACCGCGAATACGAGAAGAACGACTTGGACGAAGTGCAAGTCTATCAAGACCTGAAGGCGGTTGAGGAGCATCGGCGCATGGAAGGCAAACCACCCAAGGTGCGTTTTTTCACGGAGGAGGAGCAGCGACAGTGGGAGCGGCAGTACCCCAAGCCCTCCGAGAGCACAGATAGCGCAAGACCGGAATGAGACCCGACACACAAGGAGAAGAGGCATGCAAACGCGAAAAGGCCGTAACCCGAGATCGGACGCTCTGACGCTGGCGAGGAATATCAAATCGATTCGGTCGTATGTGGACGATGGGGTGGGATGGGTAGAAATCCTCTTCAAGGGCAACTACGAACTAGCAATTCGGTTCGAGGTCGCACCTGCCGTAGTGAAGAGGGGCTTCCTGGTTCAATACAGGGGCGGAAATTCCCACCTCATAAAACGTTACAAGATCACGAAGCAATATCCTGAAGGAGAACCGTCATGACTAAGAAGCCGAAAACTGTGTGGGTGGGCAGCATTCCTGTGACGCCCATCAGCGCAGCAGAACATAGGCGTCTGGAAAAGCGAATCAAGAAGAAGCACGAAAAGCTACGGAGACAGTACCCCGAGGTCCATGGCAAGAAAGTGGACTGGATTTCGCACTCCTATGAAGAGGGATTGGTCTTTTTCAACGTGCGGTTCACGGATGGGAAGAACTTTTCTATCACGTGCCACCCTGTAATTGTCACGGACATCGTCGATTTCTCAGACATGAAAACCGGCGACGACGTAATCATTCGTGAGTATTACCAACGGCGCGAGGACTGACGGGCGAGTGGAAGACACCACTACCGGAACTTCCTCTAGTTAGATTTCCTGATTCAAGGCTTTCGGGCCGCAATGTCAGCTCGGACCACGTTCAAGTAGTCGCCGGCAGATTCGAGTGCTTGTTCGGCATCACGGTGAGAAACAAACCCGGTGTCATCGTAAAGGGCCATATTGCGTTTCCGGCGCAGACGGTCAAAGACGATCAGCAGACCCGCATGTTTCTTATCGATGCGTGATCGTACAAAATCGATGATTGCGATGTGGTGCCCAGGCTGACTTCTCGCGCGAAATCCGTGGCTGAACATGAAGCCGAGGGAGGCTTTGAGCATTGCTTCGTAGGCTTGCTGAAGACAAGCTTCCTCGTCAAAAGCGAGAATTTTGCGGGCCGAGGCCAGCTTCTTATCCGCGCTCGCGACGAAGCGGTCGATTTGCGCCCAGTCAACTGCGTGCGGTTTTAGCTTCTTCATTTGGACCTATGAGTGAAATGCGCTTATTGTGCCAGACGTTCTCCAGAAACGCATCCTTCCGAGCACGGCGCAATTCGAATTCCTTTGGCGCGAGAACCGTGTAGTTGATCTCGCGCCCGAGTTGCCGCTCAAGCCTTCGCACGGCTTGTGCTAAGACTTCCTCACGCGGGGAGCCAATCACGAGCACGTCTATATCGCTGGCAGCGTCCTGCTGGTTACTTGCGAATGATCCGTACAAGTATGCCTCGTCTATTCTCTCAATTCTCTTGAGGGACTGCGCGATCACGGATGCAGCGCCGATAGTTTTCGCAACGATCTTGCGCACTTCATCAAAGAGCGGATACTCGCGGTTGAGTTGAAAATACTTTTGGCGGCCATTCACTTCCGACCGAAATAGACCGTCGCGCTCCAGACGTCCCAACTCTTTCGACAGGTTAGACGGATCGATGCTCAGCCGTTCCGCCAAGTCGCGCAAGTGGTGACGGGCCGTCGGGTTCGTGAAGTAGTAGGCCAGCAGTTGCTGGCGCGCCTTGGAGCGAAAGTCAAGCACGTGGTAGAAGTCTACCACAAATGTGGTAACAGTTGACAACTGTAAGAACCGTGATTCCGCGCGGAGAACCTTCGCCCGTAACCGGCGGCGAATGGATAGTTGGGTGCCGACTCCAACGGGCCGGACCGAAAACGAGGGACTAAACGAGGGGACTGGGCTGTGTTTCTTACGCGAACTTACAGGTGCTTAGGTGTCATCCGTGCGCTTGTAAGTTGTTTGGTATCAGTTTCCCTTTGAACTCATAACCCAAAGGTCGGTGGTTCAAATCCACCCCCCGCAACCAACCCACCAGCCCCAGTATCCATTTCTCCATTGTTTCCTCGCCTTTCCAGAGAATCCTGACTTCCACTGGTTTACTTTTTACTGAGTTTTTTACTATGGTTCGCCGAAAGTGGTGATTTTCTCAGTATTGCCTCGATAGGGACAACAGGAGGTCCCGCGAGAATGGCAAACCAAGCAGTCAGGATCTATGACCACCAGAAACAGCAGGATGGAAAGTGGAAATTCACCCCCGTAGACTTCGAGATTGACCCGGCCAAAACCGCCCAACAGCTTTGCTACAGGCTGGGCCTTAAGGGCCGTCTTCGCAAAGGGAACTTCAAGCTCAGCTGGTATGAAGGCCCCGCTAAGAAGTTTGAGCCGGGCAGCTAGCCTCTCTCTGTCGCTGCTTCGTAGTTTCGAAACATGAGAGACCTTGCTGTGTTACCGCCGATCAAGACCAGACTTCGGGTCGCACTGCTCAGCCTGGCCGCCTATCAGGAGATTCCCACTGAGCACCTCATCGCGGCGGCGCGTGCTCTACCAGGCGGGACCAAGGTTCATTGCCCGGATCGCCTCACCGCAATCGTGCTCCTGTTGGGAACCCGGCTTGTCGATCTGGACTAGGGCAGAATCTTCCTGCCGATGATGTTCGTAGTATGAACCGTTCCGTCGCTACTACGGATCGTGACATTCTGCATGACGGGACTGCCACGGTCATACAGAGTATTGGTCGTGATGCGGTCACCGTTGTCCGTCAAGCCAGTGCTGATCTCCCCGGTCAATTCACCCTGATTGTTAAAAGTCTTCATTTCACACCTCCCTGATCATGTGCTCTTTGAATAGCTGATGAATCTCCACCAATTGCTCTCGCACTTCGCTCCACTGGCCCTTCGGAACGTCGCACCTTTTCATGAACCTGCGCACAGCGCGGTCCGCTAACTGAGACCAGTGACCCGCGTCTATGAGCAACGCACAACGATCACAAGCAGCCCACGCTCCAATGGACTCGTGCTGAAATACCGCGTTCTTAGTGCGGGGAACGACGAAGTTCCGGCAGGCATAAAGGCGAGCCGTGGGAGATGCGCCGCAACAAAAGTCGCACATCTCCCGCCCCGGCAGCGGCTGAATCGCGAACACCTGCCGAGCCATTTGCTATCGCCCCGATTGCTTCGCTGCTAACGCGGCTTGGAACTGTTTCGCCGAGACACCAGCTTTTGCGCGCTCCTTCCACGTCATCAAATGGCCGCGTTCGCTTCCATACACTAACTGGAACTGTTCCTTTGTCGGCCGACCTGCGAGATTGAACAAGCGGATGCCTTCTGCGCGGCTTTTTGCAGCCGAACTTGCGCTCGTCTTCGAGGCCTGTATCCGTTTTCTGCTGGTATCGGGTAAGCCGACCGAGGAACCGGTTGCATGGTACGGCCCGATTGTGATGAATACGCAAGAACAGCTACGCGAAGCGATGGCGGAACTGCAAGACGGGTCTTTCATCAAACATCGCTGACCAAGCTTGGGACGAATTGGGCAGCGCATTGGATCTAAATCGACGCGCTTAAGGAGGAACATTATGGAGATTAAACTCATCCTTTGCCCCATTGATTTCTCAGAGTTCTCGGTACGGGCATATCGCTATGCACTGTCGGTGGCCGAGCACTATCGAGCGAAGTTGGTAGCGCAGCATATCGTAGAGCTATGGCGACATCCTTCTGCCGGGTTTGCTGCCTCTGCGCAACTCTACGATGAGTTCTGCTCGGCGCTTCGAGAGAACGGCAGGGAGGAGTTGCAGAAATTCGTAAAAAACTACACGGACAGCGAAATTCGGCCGGAACTCATAGTGCAAATGGGATCCGCCCCGGACTCTATTCTGTCATTTGCGCAAGCTCAGAAAGCAGACGTGATCGTCATGGGAACGCATGGCGGTCGAGGGTATGACCGGCTGACCCTGGGGTCGGTGACCAACCGCGTGATGCGAGCGGCTCCCTGTCCCGTACTGGCAGTATGTAACGCCCCGCGCGATTCGATGCCCGAAGGTCAGGAGCATGGCCAGGTTCACCGCTTGACGCGGATTCTCTTCTGTACGGATTTCTCCAAAAATTCCGAGACGGCTTTGAAATATGCGATCTCTGCAACCGAGGAGTACGACGCTGAGCTCACCCTGCTGCACGTTTTGGAGGAGATTGCGAGCAAGTCCAGCGCGGAGGGGACCATCAAAGCAACAACGGAACAACTCGAAAAACTGATTCCGCCGGGGGGACGCAAGACCCTCAAGACTAAGACAGCAGTGCGCATCGGAAAGCCGTACCAGCAAGTCATTCAACTCGTACTGGAAACGCAGGCCGACATGGTGGCTATGGGAGTGCGAGGACGTGGCGCCCTGGATCTAGCGGTATTTGGTTCGACAACCTATCGGGTGATGCAGTTGGGACCGTGCCCCGTTCTCGCCGTCCACGTTTAAAATGGCAGGTTCGCCGCGGCTGAAGAATTGCTACGCTTCAAAGCTGTGTGAGCTCGCGTCCAGCACTTTCACTGTTCCCTAGTGCGTGCGATTCAGCGGACTCATTCGATCCTGCACCGGCAGTAGAGAAACTGCTGGATAGGGTGGAACTTCAGATGTTAGGGAGCAGCAGATCGAATTATTCATCATCCTCATTCTTTCCACCTTCTCCGGCACCCAACTGCTTCTCCGACTGAATAAATTCAATGCGCAGTGTATGGATCACCAGATGACGTGCGCACGGTCACACTGGACCCTCCCATTACGAGGGCGATAATTAGAGTAGGCTGTAAGAGAACAAGGAGAAAAACCATGTCGGAGAGCGTACTGACGGAACCGATCAGTGTCGAAAAGGAAGCTTCGAAAGTGGCTCCTGGCTCGCCTGCCAGAAGGTCCTTCAAGGCATTCAATTCATTCCAGATCGCACAGGCTCAATTCGATAAAGTAGCCGAATACTTGGGGCTCGACTCGGCTACGAGAGATCTTCTGCGCTACCCGCTACGGGAGTACCAGTTTGCTATTCCAGTGCGCATGGACGACGGCATGGTGAAGGTCTTCCGAGGTTTTCGGGTACAGCACAACGATGCCCGCGGGCCGGGCAAGGGTGGCATCCGCTTCCATCCGCAGGAGACGATCGACACCGTACGCGCCCTATCCATGTGGATGACGTGGAAGTGTGCCGTGGTGGACATTCCTCTGGGCGGAGCGAAGGGCGGAGTGATCTGCGATCCGCACAATCTCAGCGCACGAGAGCAAGAGCAGATTTGCCGTGGCTGGGTGCGCCAAGTGGCGAGGGAAGTCGGCCCGGTGAGCGATGTGCCAGCCCCGGATGTAATGACCGACTCGCAACACATGCTCTGGATGCTCGACGAGTTTGAGAAGATCCATGGCGGCCGGTTTCCTGGCTTCATTACCGGCAAGCCCGTCGGTATGGGCGGCTCGCTAGGTCGAACCGAGGCTACGGGCTACGGCGTCGTGATTACGCTGCGCGAGGCGCTCAAAGAATTGGGCATGCGCCCCGAGAATACCCAGGCGACCGTGCAAGGCTTTGGCAATGTGGCCCACTACGCGATCGAACTCTACCAGCGGCTGGGAGGAAAAGTGATCTCTGTCTGCTGCTGGGATCAAGCGGATCAGTGTGCCTACACGTACCGGAAGAATGAGGGAATCAATCTCAGTCAACTATTGTCGATCACGGACCATTTCGGCGGGATCAATAAAGCGAAAGCGAACGAACTGGGCTACGAAGTGCTCCCGGGAGAGGCATGGATAGAGCAGGATGTCGACATTCTCATTCCCGCAGCGATGGAAAACCAGATCACCGGTGACAACGTTGGCCGGATTAGCGACCGCGTGCGCATCATCGCTGAAGGCGCCAACGGTCCGACGACACCGGAAGCCGACGCTCAGATTCAGAAACGTGGCATCTTGCTCATCCCCGACTTTCTGGCGAACGCGGGCGGCGTGACCTGCAGCTATTTTGAGCAGGTGCAGAGCAACATGAACTACTTCTGGGAGAAAGATGAGGTCCTCGGAAAGCTCGACGTCAAGATGACCTCAGCGTTCTTTGCGGTTTCCGATCTGGCTCGCCGGGAGAAGTTGTACATGAGAGATGCTGCTTACGCGATTGCCATTGGCCGCGTGGCCAAGGCGTGTCACGAACGCGGCTGGGTGTGACGGGCGGTCGGCAGCTTCAAGATAGACGGGCCCACCCTAGCCCGCGTGGTGAGGCGTCAGCATCCGCTGCGATGCGGTGGCAGGTGTCGATGAGCAGTCTGAAGCCAATCGTTGCTGAGTTGCCGGTCTTCGACCGCAAGTTCTGGGATGGAACATTCCGCTGTACCCAGATCGGCTCTGGGGCAATCGGCGGCAAAGCCAGCGGGTTGGTATTTATAAAGGATCTCCTGGCAAAGCAGATCGACCCCACTTCCTTTCCTGATGTTGATATCAACGTCCCGACGATGGCGGTCATCGCGACGGACTGCTTTGATCAATTCATAGCGCAAAACCATCTTGGCGATCTGCGCTTCGACGAAATGTCCGACGAACGCATCGCCCATGCCTTCCAGAAGAGCGAGCTTCCGTTTGAACTGCTCGGCGACCTCCGCGCGCTGGTTGTTCAGGTCAAGAGCCCTCTTGCGATTCGGTCGTCGAGCTTACTGGAGGACGCGTTGGAGCGTCCATTTGCCGGCGTCTACGCCACAAAAATGATCCCGAACAACCAGCCCGATCCGGACACACGATTTCGTCGGCTGGTGGAGGCCATCAAGTTTGTGTACGCGTCGACCTACTTTCGCGAGGCGCGAGACTACCTTCGTACTACTGGGACAAATCCAGGCGAAGAGAAGATGGCGGTGATTATCCAGGAAGTGGTCGGACAGCGCCGTGGAGACCGCTTCTATCCTGACATTTCGGGCGTAGCACGTTCCTATAACTTCTACGCTTTTGAACCCGCCCGTCCTGAAGAGGGCGTTGTCACTCTGGCACTCGGGTTGGGAAAGACCATCGTGGACGGAGGCATAGCCTGGACGTTTTCACCTGCCTATCCGAAGAAGCCACCACCTTTCGATTCCGTGGGGGAACTGCTGAAGGGCACCCAAACCGAGTTCTGGGCAGTCAACATGGGCAAGCCCCCTGGCTACAATCCAATCAGCGAAACTGAATACATGGTGCATGCAAGTCTAGCCGATGCCGAAGCTGACGATGCTCTGTACTTGCTCGCCTCAACCTACGATCCGGAACGCGACCGCGTTATCCCCGGAATTGGATTTCGGGGACCGCGGGTCTTGAACTTTGCTCCGCTTCTCGTACAAGACCAGTTCCCTCTGAACGACCTCGTGAAAACTCTCCTCAGCGCAGCGGAGAAGGCCGTGCACGCTAAGGTCGAAATCGAGTTCGCTATCACGTTGCAGGGGCGGCTCGGGGAACGTCCTCGGGTACGTCTGGGTTTTCTGCAGGTTCGCTCCATGGTGGTTTCTGATCAAGTGGTAGATGTCACGGTCGAGGACCTCTCCGATCCGTGCGCCATTGTTGCGTCGGACATGGTAATGGGCAATGGCGCAGCGGATGATATACAGGATATTGTCTTCGTCCGGCCCGACAATTTTTCCCCAATGCAGACGCGTGCTATCGCAGAAGAGTTGGAATTGATCAACCGTGAACTCCGGGATCAGAAGAGACCTTTCCTGCTGATTGGTTTCGGCCGCTGGGGTAGTTCTCATTCGTCGCTGGGGATACCCGTTGACTGGAGCCAAATCTCAGGGGCGCGAGCGATCGTGGAGACGACACTGCCGCAAATGAATGTGGAGTTGAGTCAGGGATCGCACTTCTTTCACAATCTATCGAGCTTTCGGGCAAGCTATTTCATGGTGCAATACGGGCGCCACTTTGGAATCAACTGGGATTGGCTGAACCGGCAGCCCGTTGTGCACGAGTCGGCTCTTATCCGCCATGTGCGCCCCACCGAAAGGCTCTCGGTACGCGTCGATGGGCGGACCGCGAGAGGAGTAGTCCTGTCGCAGATGGGGAACAGCAAAAGCCAAGCGAGAAAATGAAGACCGACGAAACCCAATTCGGGACCATGCTCCATGCACTGCAGGAACGGGCCAAGGAACTGAACTGTCTATATCAGGTGGGCGAACTCCTGGGCCAATCAAATCGGCCTCTTGAGGAGATTTTCCGCGGCATCATCGAGGTTCTGCCGCCAGGCTGGCAATATCCACACGACTGTCAGGCTCGGATCCTGCTTGAGAACCTGACAATCCAGCCGCCTGATTTCCAAGCAACGCGATGGGTTCAAAAGGCCGACATCGTCGTGCAAGGTGAGACGCTTGGAACGGTTGAAGTTTTCTACCGGAGAGATCTGCCGCGATCTGACGAAGGTCCGTTCCTCAAGGAAGAGCGGAAGCTGATTGTGACGATTGCAGAGCGAATCGCAAGCGCGGTCACGCAACGGCGGCTAAGGGCCGCATTCGAGGGGTGGTCGGCAGCCGATGCAGTATCGGCTCAAGGGGAGTGGCGTGTTGTGCTGGAGTTTCTGCGCGAAACGGACCCCGCTCTGTTGAAGCGGATTTCGCGCAAACTTATCAATCACCTGAGTTGGAGCGGAGTCGAGGAGGCCAGGGAACTACTTCGGAGCGGGGGGGCGATCTCGCCTCGCGAACCGGGCGTTGCCACCGATGAAAACCGGCCTCTGCCTCATGACGCTGCCGGCCATTCCGCCGACTTGACAACTCAGGCACTCCGGATCGCCAGCGAGCATTTGAGCGAAAGCGAGATCCTTAGTTGTGTGACTCGGTGGATCAAAGAGGACAAGGCCAGCTTTCTGGTGCGAGCGTTGGAAAACCAGGACACCTCGTTGGGAGAAGTCATGGAGTGTGTCGAGCGTTATCGGCACATCGGGGTCCAAGAGGGCGAACTCTCGCTCTATACCCAAAAGGGCCTTCGGGTATCGCTCATTCGCCGTTTCTTTTCTGAAAGTCTCGACTTCATCAACGTCGCTAAGAATTTTATCGACGTTGATGATTTCTATGATCTGTTGGGTAAGGTCATCTACCCGCCCGCCTGTCATGGGAAGCTGGGCGGTAAGAGTGCCGGTTTGTTCCTGGCCAAGAAGATCATAGACAAGGCTCCTGAAGCGAGCGCACTTGTGCGCGAAGTGAAAGTGCCCAGAACTTGGTACCTGACCTCCGATTGGATTCAGGACTTCGTGCACCATAACGATCTGGAGGACGTTCTCAACCGGAAATACATGGAGATCGACCAGATTCGGCAGGAGTACCCGCACCTTGTGGCTTTGTTTAAGAGATCGTCTTTCCCTTCAGAATTTGCCAAGGGGCTCGCACTCGCACTTGATGATCTCGGTGATGTTCCTCTCATCGTCCGCAGCTCAAGTCTGCTGGAAGACCGTCCCGGATCTGCTTTCTCTGGAAAGTACAAGAGCTTGTTCTTGGGGAATTGCGGGAGTAGAGAAGAGCGACTGGCCGCATTGATGGATGCGATTGCCGAGGTGTACGCCTCGATTTTCGGGCCGGATCCCACCGAATACCGTGCCGAGCGAGGTCTTCTGGATGTCCATGAAGAGATGGGGATCATGATTCAGGAGGTCGTCGGACAGACCGTCGGCAAGTACTTTTTGCCGGCGTGCTCTGGAGTTGCATTCAGCAACAATGAGTTCCGATGGTCTGCCCGCATCAAGCGTGAGGATGGCCTCATAAGGCTGGTACCTGGGCTGGGAACGCGTGCTGTGGACCGAGTTGCCGACGACTACCCGGTGCTAATCGCTCCGGGCCAGCCCAGTTTGCGTGTCAATGTCACGGCTGACGAAGTGTTCCGGTATTCGCCGAAGCGCATCGATCTTATCAATCTGGAAACCAATGCTTTCGAAACCGTCGACGTCGCGGAACTGCTGCGCAATTCTGGCGCCGCATATCCCCAGATTCGCAATCTGGTGTCGGTCGTGAGCCATGACCGGCTCGAGCCCATCATCGGACCAATGCCTGATTTCAGTTCTCAGGATGCAGTCTTCACTTTTGAAGGACTGATTCGGAAGACTCCCTTCGTAAGCTGCATCCGCGAATTGCTGCACCTGCTGCAATCCAAGCTCGGAACCCCAGTAGACATGGAGTTCGCCTACGATGGGAAGGATTTCTACTTGCTACAGTGCCGACCCCAGAGCTATGGCGCTGACGCGGTTCCAGTCGCAATCCCGCAGAACCTGCCGTCGGACAAGGTTATCTTTTCGGCCGCCCATTTTGTTTCAAACGGCAAGGTGCCGGAAATCACGCACATCGTCTATGTAGATCTCGAGGGCTATAGCCAACTCCCTGATCAGTCGGCCATGCGCGATGTAGGTCGCGCTGTTGGCAGACTCAATAAGCTGCTGCCCAAACGCCAGTTCATCCTGGTCGGGCCCGGACGCTGGGGCAGCCGCGGAGACATCAAACTGGGAGTTCCAGTGACCTACTCCGATATCAACAACGCGGCAATGTTGATCGAAGTAGCACGCCAGAGAGGAAATTACCTGCCAGAGTTGTCATTCGGAACCCACTTTTTTCAAGACCTCGTAGAGGCCTCGATCCGTTACTTGCCGCTCTACCCGGACGATCCAACGACAGTGTTTAACGAACTGTTCTTTCGACGATCCCGCAATGTACTTGAGGAGGTGCTCCCGGAATTCTCGCGCCTTGCGGAAACGCTTCGGGTAACTGACGTACCGCTCGAAACGGGAGGACTCATCCTGCGGGTGCTGATGAATGCCGATTTGGACCAAGCAGTTGGGTTTCTGGCATCTCCGCAGCAGAAGATCGAGTCCGTCGAACCCGAGGCTGAGTCCCTTGATCGGGGAACGAATGAACACTGGCGCTGGCGTTTTCGTATGGCGCAGAGGATCGCAGCGGATCTCGATCCGCAAAAATTCGGCGTGAATGCCTTTTACCTAATTGGTAGTACGAAGAACGCAACCGCAGGGCCGGCCAGCGACATCGACATCCTTTTGCATGTTCAAGGGAACGAAGAACAGAGGAGAGAACTGATTCTCTGGCTTGAAGGTTGGAGCCGCTGCCTCGCGGAAATCAACTTCCTCCGGACTGGCTATCGCACAGACGGCCTTCTCGATGTGCACTGGGTGACTGACAAAGACATCGCCGAACGTTCGAGCTTCGCCGTGAAAATCGATGCCATCACGGATCCCGCGCGTAAACTTCCCATGAAGGATTCACAGGCCTGAACTAGAGCAAATCCCGGGTAGCGTTCGCGGGTGACTCCAGATCAAAACGCACCAGCGCCAACTCTGGGCCATCGTGCGCACCGTTGATGCAGACGGATCGACCGATCCGGATTTTCCATTCTCCGCTTAAACGGGCAGCTTCATGTATGTGACCGTGCAACGTTAGCAGCGGTTGCCGCTCCTCGATAAACCGCTTCACTGCGATGCTGCCCACGTGCAAATCCAGCGGAACGTGCTCGTAAGTCTTCCCATCGAGTGCCGCTCGGTCTAAGGGCGTATCGCACGGCGGTGTGTGGAGGAGAAGTATTGCCTGATCAAGAGGGTCCTCTCCCACCAGGGAGGTGAGATACTTTTGTATCGTGGCCCATTTGATCTCGCTTTCTTCCGTTGGCACGGTTCTACTGCCCTCCTCCGGAGAGACGCAGCCAGGCGGGACATGCTGGGAAACGTCGTAACGTTCCCAGTCCTTCAGCAGAAATGGGGTCGGCGGAACGTAGGCAAGGCCATAGATCGCGAAATCCCCCAAGAGACTTTTCTGTGCGTGGACGTAGTGCCAGAGGCCATCGCCTGCCGCCGCGACGAAGTCTTCCTCATAGCGACGTGGGTCGTCGTTACCGAGGATGAGGAAGATGTCGGGATAGTGCGCCCCTAAGGCGTCGCGGGTTCTTGTGAAAGTTGGGAGGAGATAGTCGTGAACAAAATCTTCATGTCCGAATTGAATTGCCGACAGCGCTGAGCGAGGAAGCAAGTCTCCACCGAGGAACACGGCAGCGGGGAGATGCCTGATGATCGACGCGAGGAGTTTGTCGTACCGGTCGATCCTTCCGTGCAGGTCAGTGGCGAAGAAGCAAGTCGGCAAGACAAATCCCTTTTCTTATTTTGTTCTCAATCTTATAGCCCACTAGGTCCATGGAAAAGCCCGCACGTCTGTACAACGGCCTAGCATGCTGATCTGAGGACGAAAGGCCGTTCACTTCCTAGGTTGGCTCGGTCGACTCAGCCGTTCCCGTGCTCTCTGGTTTTTGAACAAGATTCTCGTAACTCTCGCCACGTTTACTAGGCAATACGCGTACCCGATTCGCGAATCGTTCGTGATGAGTGCATTCAACCAAATCGCGAGGCAGATGACGAGGTGAACACGGTTGCTGTGCATTGAATTCATTCCATGACCAGTTGTACATCTACCAAGGCTCTGACAACAGGACCTACCTGAGCTACGACAAACCCTCGGTGGTCTTGAAGCCGTTCAACAATGCGAGCATCGATCAGACGGCAGGCATGCTCGATCAGAAGCTCGACATGCTTACACACATGGTCGCCCAGTAAGCAAATCTTCATGGAAGGGAGGAACGACCGGTTCCTCCCCTCTGGGGACATCTTATGAAACGAGTAATGACGATTCTCATCCTTCTCGCAGCGGCGTCGATATCGCCGCTCATCTTCCCCCTGGCGGAATCAGGGCGAACCTCGATGGATGTTTTGGCTAAAGCAGCTCTGCTGCCCTCAATCGCCGTGATCGGGATCATCTGGGGATTGTTATATGGTCGCAATGATCTACTTGCTCGCCTGGTAGCCGTCGGCCTGGGGGCGGGGGCCGTAGCGACGCTTGCGCTGGAGGCAATTCGACTGCCTAGATTCTGGCTCGGCTTCATGCCCGGAAATCTTCCGCGCCTGATGGGTGTCCTGTTGCTTGACCAGTTCGCCACGGGTCCGACATTGCGATCCGATGTCGCGGGATGGGCCTATCACTTCTGGAATGGGGCAAGCTTCGGCCTCATCTACGTGCTCGTTTTCGGAACTTGTCGCCGTTGGGTTGGGCCGGTTTACGGCGTGCTTCTCGGGTTTGGCTTTATGTTCAGTCCAGTGGTCGCCGCCCTGGGAGTAGGATTTCTTGGACTGGAATTCTCGCGGGGATTTCCCGTTACGGTGACTCTTGCCCATGTTGCCTTCGGCGGAATGCTGGGTTGGTTGTCAGCAAGGTGGCTGGGATTCGAGGCGAGTCCGGCGTGCGATGCGGTTGGAGTCTGCCTCGGCAGCAGCGGTCATGGGCGAAATTCCGTGCAACAAGTCCTTTGAAATCAATGCCCGTAACCGCTGCTCGTTTCAGGCATCATGACTTTTAGGGCCGCATGATCTTGCCAATGGAAGAGAAGGTCGGACAAGAAAAGACGACGGAGCCGCTGCTCATCCGGCGAATCCTTGCTGGGGAACGCGAACTCTTTCATGACCTCATCCGGCCGTACGAGCGCGGGGCTTTCGTTCTGTCGTATTCGATCCTTCGCAATCGCGAGGATGCCGAGGAGGCGGTGCAACAGGCTATGCTCAACATCTTTTCTCGTCTGTCGCAATTGGACGAAGTAGAGAGGTTCAAGCAATGGGCAATGCGCGTGGTCGAAAACGAAGCCAAGATGCACAGACGCAAACGGCGTCAGCACCTTTACGAATCCATCGAAGGCTCAGACCCCGACCCGGCGGAAGAGAAGCCGTTCCGCCCTCGGCAGTTCGCAGATTGGCGTAATCTTCCGAGCGAGATCGTAGAGCAAGCGGAAGTGCGGAGCGCTATTTGGAAGGCGCTTGACGAACTGCCGGACATTTATCGAGAAGTCTTCCTTCTCCGGGACGTGCAGCATTTGGACGTCGCCGAGACCGCGGGAGTTCTCGGGATCGGCGAGTCGGCGGTAAAGACCAGACTGCACCGGGCGCGACTCATGATGAGAGAGTCGCTAACGCCCATGTTCGCAAAGCCAAAGGGATCGATTTGGGATCGCTGGAAAGGAATGAACCCATGGTTAGCTGCAAAACGATAGTCGCAAATCTCTCGGAATACCTGGACGGAGAAGCCTCGCCGGAGATGCGGCAGAAGATCGAAAAGCATTTGCGCCGCTGCCACCGCTGCACGGCGGTTTACGACAGTACGCGAAAGATGCTGGTGATCACCGGGGACGAGCGGATATTCGAACTTCCCACGGGATTCAGCGAGCGTTTGCACGGCTTCCTGAACAAAGTAATCTCGGATACCAGAGCACAGTGATACAAGGGAATTCGGCAAGAATTCCGTTCTCATCACGTAACGGCTTTCAGGTTCTCTTCAGGCAAGGACATCTAGTATAGTTTCAGCCACGACTTCTAGTTTCATCCAAGAAAACGGGAAAGTGGCATCAAACGCAAGTGCGGCGAAGGCTTATTCAATTCGGGACAACGTTAATCCTGACGCTTTGCATTTGGGGACACGTGTCGGAGATTTTCGATCATTGGGATAACACCTTCAAAACGGGCTACGACATCGAATACAGCACGGTGATAGTGGTGTTGATCGCCGGAGCGGTTATCGCGGTTGCGCAGGTCTTTGCTGCTTTGATCCGCATGGTATCCGCAACGCCCTGTCTCTTGCCTTCGTTCGGTTCGTGTCCCATAACCGCTTGCAGTCTCGCTGTCCTTGTCGCTCACTCCCCACCCAGACCTCTCCGAATCTGATACCGCCCACTCTCAAGCAGGCAAGCACTAGCAGTTCCTTCAACCTGTTTGCGCGGGGGTATCAATGTTTTCATCGAAAAGGACACGGCGTCTACGGCTGTCGTCCGCCAGCTTTGTCATCTTTTTATTTTCTCTTTTATGCGCGGCACAAACATCTAGAGTCGCGGGAGCAATTCAGGGGACAGTGGTTGACCAGACGGGCGGCGCAATCGCGGGTGCGACGATCACGCTACGGAACCAAGGCACGAACCAGAGGCGCACCATCTCTGCCAACTCAGAGGGTGCGTTCCGCGCTGGCGAAGTTCCCGTGGGTCAGTACGAGCTTCGCGTGGAATCGCCCGGCTTCTCCCCTTATGTGAACGACGCGATTGTGGTCTCCATCGGAAGAGCGGTTCAGCTTACGGTACAGCTTGCTGCCGGCAGAGTTCAGCAACAGATCACGGTTTCGGAGCAGCCGCCGCCGATTGACTCCACCCAGACTACCGAAGCAACAACAATCGACCATGAGCGGATTGAGGAATCTCCCGTGGTCAGCCGCAATTACCTCGATTTCGCGTTGATGGCGCCACAATTGACAAGGTCGAACATTCAGGGAGCCACGGGCGGCAAGAATGCGCTTGCCGACAGCGGATTCACCTTTGCGGGTCTGCGCTCCCGCAGCAACAGCCTCTACATCGACGGCGTCGAGAACAACGACGAATTCACAGGCTCCGCACGCACGGAACTGTCGCCTGAGACGGTGCAGGAGTTTCAGGTGGTCAACAATGGCTTGTCCGCAGAGTCCGGGGGAGGCGCAAGCGGACCGATCAATGTGATCACCAAGAGCGGCGTCAATACTCTCCACGGAGACGCCTTCATATTTGTCCAAAACGGTGCGTTCAACGCCAAAGACCCGCTCACCAACGAGACCGAACCTCCCTACCTGAACCGTTTTCGGGCGGGGCTGTCCGCTGGAGGACCGCTTGTCCGCGATCACACCTTCTACTATGTGGCGGCAGAACAGGAAGGGGCACACGGAGACGATAGTTCGCTGATCTCGTCCTCAGTTGCCAACGCTGTCAATGGGGCGCTTGGCTCCGGCGCGTTTTCGAGGATCGCCACACGAACCATCAATCCTGATTTATTTCGGACGGCACGCGGTGAGACAGAGTTCTCCGGGAGGGTAGATCATCACATCGCGGACAAGCATTCGTTGCTGCTGAAGTACGCCTTGACCAACAATCGAGAGGTCGGAGACGCCTTCAATACTGGGGGTCTGGTCGATTCCAGCGGACGGGGGAACAGCTTCATCGAAGATCAGGGAGTGACAGGCTCTCTTAGTTCAGTTCTTAGCAGCAACGCCCTCAACAGCGTCCGTTTTCAGGTGAGCACGCGCAGAGCCGTACTTACGACTGCCGACCAAGCAGGACCGGGCATCAGCATCGCTGGTCTCGTCGATTTCGGTCGCCCCTCCGACGGCAATGAAACTAGGCGCGAGAACCACTATGAGTTGAGCGATGTGGCATCTGCTGCGAAAGGTCGTCACCTTTTCAGTTTCGGAGGAGACTTGGACTGGATTCGTGAGAAAGTTTCGGCTTACGACGGCTTTGGAGCGATCTACATCTTCCCGACTCTCGATTCGTTTCTGAGTGGACTGCCTGACGAGTATCGACAAGTGTTCGGCAATCCAAACACCAATTTCGCGACGCCAAAGTACTCTGGATTTCTCCAAGATCACTGGACGGTTACGAACCATTTCACGATTGATGCGGGTGTCCGCTATGACTTCGAGCACTTACCCGCGCAGTTCAGAGAAGATACGAACGATCTCGCGCCGCGAATTGGACTCGCCTATAGCCCGTCCCCAAGTTGGGCGCTGAGGGCGGGATTCGGCATTTTCTTTGATCGCTACTTGCTGGCGGCGGTGAATCGTGCGCTTGAGATGAACGGTGAACAAGCCTTTGAGCAGGCCGCCTATGGGCAAGCAGCAACGCAAATCTTCCAGTCCGAGATGGGCGGAAGCTCGTTGACGCCCATTTCCTCGGTTCGTCCGTCGATTTATACCACCGACCCGAAGTTGCAGACCTCGCGCAGCGCAATCGGCAGCGCAGGAGTGGAGCGACTGCTCAGCCGGAACCTGACTGCTAGCGCAACCTTCTTGTTCGCACGAGGCGTAAGACTTTCCCGCACTCGCAACGTGAATCTGCCGCCGCCCGTGATACTCACGGACGAAAACGCTGGCAGCCTCGGAATTCCCAACCCGTTTCCGCAACAGCTTGGGATGCTGGTGTTTCCTCCGGCACGGCTAGAGCCGCAGTTCGACAGCATTTACCAGTGGGAGAATCACGCCAGTTCGGTTTACGACGGCTTGTCGTTGTCTCTGAACCGGAGACTCTCGAACGAAATCGAGTTTTCCGGCAGCTACACGCTGTCGAAGACGATCGACGATGCTTCCGACTTCGACGAGCAACCGAACAACCCCTACTTGCTTCCGGCTGAGAGGGCGTTGTCTGCCAACGACCAGAGACACAGGTTCGTATTCAGCGGGACGTTCGATCTGCCGTTCGGGGACGAGGACGAGGGCAAGAAGCCTACCGGGGCAATCGCCAAGCTCTTCGGCAACATTGAAACGGCTCCGATCTTAACGATTGGAAGCGGCAGACCCATCGATCCTCTGACGGGCTTCGACGCCAACCGCAGCGGAGCCTTTCCCTTGTCCTCTCGCCCTCTTGGTTTTGGACGAAACTCGCTGCGGACTGGCACGCAGGCGCAACTGGACTTGCGGGTGCTGAAATTCTTCAAAGTCGGCGAGCATGGAAAGCTAGACTGCGTCGTGGAGTCATTCAACCTGCTGAATCACACCAACATCGTCGCGTTAAACCAGTTCTACGGCACGGAAAGTTCGGCGCTCCCGGCGTTCGCAACGCCAAACAAAGCAGGTATTCCGAGGCAATTGCAGTTCTCGATCGACTTCGAGTTTTGAGCTGGTTTCATGAAATGTTACCTCGGCAGGGTAACCTTCTGCACAGCCGTTTGAGCGGGAAACCTAGCAGGACTTTGGACTTGCGTGCCGGGAGTCGGGAGACCAAGGTCACTCAGCACTGTGATCGAGATCACTTGCACCCAAGACACTGTCGGCCTAGACTCACATCATGCGACGTCTCGCCGCCATCGCTCTAGCTTTCTTCATGATCTGCTGGACTGTGGCGCCGCTGTTGGCATGCATGATCCCGGGCCGAGCGATGACAGCCCAGGAGCACGAATGCTGCAAGCATATGGCCCAGATGTGCGGTTCGGCGAACATGCCGCAGTCGCACTCTTGCTGCAAGACAGAGGTTCGAGCAGGCACAACGATGGTTGTGACAAACAACCGTCAGTCTGGTCCGGCATTACAAATAGTTGCGGCCCTCTCTGTTCCAAGATCGCCACAGTGTTCGGACTTCTTTGACAAAAGCACTCCCCACCATCCTCCGACCGAATACCTACCCGATACGACTGTGCTGAGAATCTAGGCAGATCTCCGTCCGCCCGCTTGTGTTTGGGCGTAAGCCCGAAGTGTCTTTTCAACTGACGGAGACAATTATGAGAGTTGTATACGCACTGCTCTTACTGTGCGCTTGCGTGCTGAGCGCTGCAGCCGAGGACCCTTTTGCCGCTGCAGATGCATTGTTGCCGCAGCACCAGCATTCCGCCGCATCCGGTCCTGCCTTCACCCTCGACGAGATCGAGCAGATGGCTCTGCTCAGCAATCCGGACATTCAGGTCGCGGTTCGTCGATTAGCGGTGGTTGAAGCCCACCTACCCGCGGCTGGCGCCCTCGATGATCCCTCATTAATGTATCGCGGCTGGGGTGTACCACTGCGCCGCCCTTGGGATTACAACGCAGCTCAAAACATGTTCATGGTGAGCCAGACGTTTCCGGGCTTCGGAAAACGGGGGCTACGCTCTGACATTGCCACGAGCGATGTAGCCGAGGCAAAGGCGGCGCTGGATAACACGCGGCTCGATGTCCAGGTGCAGGTGCGCAAAGCATTTTATGATCTGCTGCGCACGCAAGACGAGCTTCGTATCCACGATGGCCACGTCGCCATCGCCCGGCAGGCGGTGGAGGCGGCCCGGATCAAATACACCGTCGGCAAAGTGCCTCAGCAGGACATCCTAAAGGCGCAAGTCGAACTCACCCGCCTGGCCGAGCACCTGATTCGCTTCGAGCAGGATGCTGACATCGCACGCGCTCGTCTGAACACCCTCCTTGGGCACGATCCCGCCGCGTCCATCAACGTTCGTGGAGACTACGGCATTCCTCTGCAGTTACCGGCGACAGAAGCTCTGGAAAAGCTGGCGCTTGCCTCGCGCCCTGATTTGGCCCAAGCGCAAGTCGCCTTGGAGAAAAGTCATCAACAGCAAGCACTGGCGAGCAAGGATTACAACCCGGACTTCACGGTTTCGGGTGGCTACATGCTCATGCCGAGCGGATCGAACTACCGCAACAACTACATGGTGGAAGGCTCGATCAACCTGCCCTGGTTGAACCGCCGCAAGCATGACGCTGACATTTCCGAGGCCAAAGCTCAGGTCAGCGAGCAAGATGCGGAGCTTGCTGCATTGCGGAACGCCGCTTTTGGTCAGATTCAGGAAGCGCTGGTGCAGGTGCGGTCTGCGAAAAGGTTCGCCGATCTTTATAAGAGTTTGTTGCAGCCCCAGGCTACGGCCACTCTCCGCTCGACGGTCATCGCTTACGAGAATGACCGCACCGACTTCCTCAATCTGCTCGACAGCCAGATGACAGTCGTGGACATCGACCTCGCTTACTTTCAAGCACTAGCGGACTTCGAAACGCGATTTGCCGATCTGGAACTGGCGGTCGGAGCGCCCATTGACAGGACAGAACAACCGAATACACCGGAGGTGACGAAATGAGCGAACGCACTTATAAGCAGGCTTTTGTGATTAGCGCAGTGATTTGCTTCGTGTTGGTCGGCGCGCTCGCGTATGTGATTTGGGGCGGCGGCTACTTTTCGTCGGCGAACGACAACTCCAGCCCGGTAATGGCCAAAGGCCCTGATGTTTCGGATCAGCCACAGTCCCAGACGGTCTCTGCTTCCAGTAAATCTGTTTCTCTTGTTCCGCTGCAACTGTCCCCGCAACGGATGCAGGCCATCGGCGTGAAGACTGCGTTGGTTGAGATGCAGAACGTCAGCAACGAACTGCGCGTGCCGGGGAATGTCGATATGAATCAGAGGCAGCTCGCCTACGTGCAGACGCGCTTTCCAGGCTGGATTCAGAAGGTGTTTGCCAATGCCACATACCAGTACGTACGAAAGGGACAGCCGGTATTCACGATCTACAGCCCTGAGTTGGTCAGCACCGAGCAAGAGTATCTGCTGGCCAAACAAAACCAGCAGACCTTCGCGAGCGATGCGCATGGTACGGCCGCGCGCGAGGGCGATTGGCTTCTTCAGGCTGCTGCCGATCGGTTGCGCCAATTCGGCGTACCGCCAAGTGAAATCGCGAGGCTGGAGCAAACGGGCACCGTGCAGCACGACGTGAGCATTGATTCCCCGGCGTCTGGCTACATCACCGACTTCAACGCTCTTCCCAATCAATACGTGCAGTCGGATACGAAGCTCTACACCGTCGCCGATCTTTCCACAGTTTGGGTGAACGCCAACGTATTTCAAACTGACGTTGGCGCTTTGAAGCCAGGGATGCCCGCCACAGTGACGGTTGATGCCTATCCTGGCCGTACGTTCAAAGGACGGATTGATCAAGTTCTGCCGCAAGTCGACGCCACGACGCGCACGGTGCCGGTGCGCTTCGTCTTCAACAATCCGGGAGTCGCGCTCAAGCCTGGCATGTACGTCAACGTCAGCATTGCAGTTCCTCTCGGCCGTCAACTTGTCATTCCTGCTTCTGGCGTCCTGCATTCCGGCACGCGGGATATGGCTTTTATCGACCGCGGCGACGGTTATCTCGAACCACGCGAGATTGAGGTCGGGCCACGGCTGGACGATCACATTGTGGTCCTGACGGGTTTGAAGGCCGGCGAGCGAATTGTCAGCTCGGCCAATTTCCTGGTGGATTCAGAATCGCAGCTGCAGGCAGCGATTGGCTCGTTCACGCCTCCTCCACCTGGGGCAGGAGTGGCAGCGGCGATGAACGGACCGGCCGAGCGAGTTGCGATCGATTTCAGCACCGATCCGTCACCTCCGCACAAAGGATCGAACTCGGTCCGAGTCAAGCTCACGGGCTCCGACGGAAAACCAGTCGCTGGGGCCGAAGTCACCGCGACCTTCTTCATGGCAGCCATGCCGGCCATGGGCATGGCCGCTGTGCGAAGCGAAGCGAAGCTCCACGAAAAGGGTGATGGCGTTTATGAAGCCTCGCTAGATCTCGAAACAAGCGGGACCTGGCAGGTTACGTTAGTAGTGAAACGCGCCGGTCAGATCATTGCCAGCAAACAGCTCAGCGTGAGCGCTACGGGAGGCATGTGATGATCTCCCGAATCATTGAATGGTGCGAACAAAATCGGTTTCTGGTCTTTACTGGGGTCGTGCTGCTTACCATAGCGGGGGTTTGGAGCCTGCGCCACATCCCGCTCGATGCACTTCCCGACATCAGCGATGTGCAGGTGGTCATCCACACCGAATGGCCGGGCGAGCCACCCAATGTGATCGAGGACCAGGTCACGTATCCGATCGTGACAACTTTGCTGGCTGCGCCCCACGTGAAGTCGGTGCGCGCTCAGACCATGTTCGGGGACTCGTATGTTTTCGTCGTCTTTGAAGACGGGACGGATCTTTACTGGGCGCGTTCGCGGGTGACTGAGTACTTGCAGCAGATTGGCGGCAGGTTGCCGGCGGACGTTCATCCTGCCATCGGGCCTGATGCGACCGGCGCCGGTTGGGTGTATGAGTACGCCGTGATCGATCGCACTCACACCAAAAGCCTGGCGGATCTGCGGGCCCTACAGGACTGGTATCTGCGCTATCAGCTGGAAACTGTTCCGGGCGTGGCCGAGGTTGCCAGCATCGGCGGCTACGTCCGCCAATACCAGGTCAAGCTCGATCCCAACAAGCTGTTTTCGTACGGCATTCCTGTCTCTACGGTGATTGACCGCGTGCGCGACAGCACGAACGAAGTGGGTGGCAACGTCCTGGAGATGAGTGGCGCCGAGTACATGGTGAGAGGTCTTGGCTACTTGCGCTCGGTGGCCGACTTGGAAAACGTTCCGGTCGCCACGAAAAACGGAACGCCGGTGCTGCTGCGCGATCTGGGCAGCGTAGATTTCGGGCCGGAGGTACGCCGCGGAGCTGCCGACTGGCAGGGTGAAGGGGAGGCCGTTGGCGGCATTGTCGTGATGCGGTTCGGTATGAACGCGCTTGACGTGATCAGTGGTGTCAAAGCCAAGCTGCGAGCGATTGCTCCGTCACTCCCTCCCGGAGTGGAAATTGTGACCGGCTACGACCGCTCGTGGCTGATCAATGAATCCATCAAGACTCTAAAGCGGGATCTGATTCTGGAAGCCATCATCGTCAGCTTCGTATGCATTGCGTTCCTGTTCCATCTGCGTTCAGCGTTGGTGCCCATCATCACGCTGCCAATCGCTGTGCTGGCGGCCTTCATCCCCATGTACTTTCTGAAGGTCAGTTCCAATGTGATGTCGTTGGGCGGACTCGCGTTGGCCATTGGAGTGTTGATCGATGCCGCGATCGTGATGGTCGAGAACGGCTACAAGCATCTGGCGGAACGTAGCGGCCTTGCTGCCGGCGAGCATACGGAGAAGCTCAGTTCTCAAGAACGTAGAGCTATTTTGATGCGATCGGCGAAGCAAGTTGGCCCTGCCTTGTTCTACTCGCTGGTCATCATTCTGGTCTCCTTTCTTCCGGTTTTTCTGCTAGAAGCGCAGGAAGGCCGAATGTTCCGGCCGTTGGCTTGGACAAAGACCTCGGCTTTGGCGTTTTCCTCGCTGCTTTCCATCACGCTGGTTCCCGTGCTCATGCCATTGTTCATTCGAGGCCGGTTGCGTCCGGAATCGCAGAACCCTGCGGCACGAGTGACACAAGCCATCTACCTGCCCGTCTTGCGCTGGTGCTTGCGGCACTGGAAGGTCCTGATCGCCATCAACCTGATCTTTCTGGCGGCGACCATTCCGTTGTATTTCAAACTGGGCAGCCAATTCATGCCTGCTCTGTACGAGGGATCAGCCCTCTACATGCCAACAGCCCTGCCGGGCATTTCCATTCGGCAAGCAACTTCGCTGATGCAGGAGCAAGACCGTATGATCCGTTCCTTTCCTGAGGTGGAAAGTGTGTTCGGCACGGTGGGCCGCTCCGACAGCGCCACCGACAATGCGCCGCTGGACATGTACGACACAACCATCATGTTGAAACCCCGAGACAAATGGCGCCCGGGCATGACCTATGAGAAGCTGATCGCGGAAATGGATGCTAAGCTCCAGTTCCCCGGCCTGACCAACACCTGGACCATGCCGGTCCGAAACCGGCTCGACATGGAACTTACGGGCATCAAAACTCCGGTTGGGCTGAAAATCCAGGGGCCCGATCTGTCCGAGATTCAAGACGTCGGCGCACGAATGCAGCAGATACTCAACGCCATTCCCGCGACAAGTTCGGTATTCGCCGAGCGAGTATCGCAAGGGTTCTACTTGAACGTAGAAGTCAATCGGCCCGAGGCCGCGCGATATGGACTCACAGTTGGAGACGTACAGCGAGTGATCACCTCTGCCGTCGGCGGCGCGAATGTTGCGCAGAATGTCGAAGGCCGCCAGCGCTTCCCGATCAACGTTCGCTATGAACGGGATTTCCGTGGCGATCCCGAAAGCTTGGGCCGAGCTCTCGTGGGCACTTCCTCAGGAGCACAAATCCCCATCAACGAGGTGGCGCAACTTTCTTTCTCGCGGGGGCCGGCAATGATTCGCGATGAAGACGGCGCGCTTACCGGCTACGTCTATCTCGATCTGAAAACAAAAGATTACGGCGGGTTCGTGAAGCAGGCCGACAGTCTGTTGCGGAGCAAACTGGATCTTCCTGTGGGCTACACCTATCGCTGGGCGGGCGAATATGAATTCGAACTGCACGCCAAAGAGCGGCTGAAAATCATCCTGCCGGTTGTGTTCTTTGTCATTTTTCTCTTGCTCTACATGGTCTTCAAATCCGCAGCCGAAGCGGCGGTGCTGATCTTCCCGACCCTCTATGCCATGTCCGGGGGACTCATCCTGCAATGGGTGCTGGGTTACAACTTCAGTGTCGCAGTGTGGGTGGGATACATCGCGCTGTTTGGCATCGCGGTGGAAACCGGGGTGGTGATGGTGGTTTACCTGCACGAAGCGCTTCAACATCGGCTCGCCCTGGGTACGCCCCTGACCGAGGAAGATGTGGAGAAGGCTGCAATCGAGGGCGCAGTACAGCGGCTACGCCCCAAGCTGATGACCGTCACGGCCGTGATTCTGAGTCTTGCGCCGATCTTGTGGGAATCGGGCATCGGGTCCGACGTCATGAAACCGATCGCCGCCCCCATCGTAGGGGGGATGATTACATCGACCATCCATGTCCTGATTCTGGTCCCCGTCTTCTTTTTCCTGATGAAGCGACGGGCTCTGCGGCATGGCACTTTGGCAAAACAACCACCAGCGGAGCAACCGTGAACATTGGCCGCGACCGAGAATCGCAGTCGCTTGTGGGTCGCAGCGAACTCACGGCACTGCATGCGGAATTTCACACGCGGTCGGATCTGATCATCTCGCATGAAGCCGGGGATTCGGGGTCTTAAACGTGCCGACGGCCTAGGGCATAGAACAAATACCCCGCGGGAAACAATGTGAGCCCGAGGATAGCGCTCGATAGATCGAGGTAATGACCGATGCTGTGCTCCAGTCCCTGATGCATCCACGGAAATAGGTAAACTGCTTCGCAGACATGAGCCAGAGCGACCACTATCAGACATCCTGCACCGAATAGCTGCAAGAAAGCGGCTGGAGTCTTTGCGCGAAAGAACAAGACCGCTGACCCAGAAAGCAGCATGCACGCGGGCACCAGTGCGACCAGTCCTTTAAGCAATGGTGAATTCATGCCGTAACCTTCGCAAACCAGGCCTTCCTCGCTCTGCTTTCTCAGATTCGCGCAGCGTTTTGTAGACCTCTTGTGGCATATCAGCAACAGCCACACGCTCGTCCGCGAATCGACTGGAACGCCTCCCGCAGGATGAAGGGAATTATGACCAGCGCTGCCGCAGAGTCAGCCCATGCTATGTGCCAGATTGTGTTCACTCCGATGCCCGCCATGGCGATCCAGGAAAGATAAGCGCACAGTGTGGATTCGGCAGCGTCCGCCCTCAGAGCGGCGCTGTTGGTCATCGCCGACAATCGGCGCTTCTGTTGAGCAAGCCAGGGCATGATCACGGCGGCGCCCGCCAGGATTGCCAGTCCCAAGTAAGTAGGCTGGGGCTCGTGATATCCCAGCAGCGAGACCGCCGAGACTGCGGCGACACATGCCGCAACTGCGAAGAGTAGCGCTCCGGCGATTCGGGCGGCTTGTCGCTCCACATGCGCTGGTCGGGATTGCTCCCGAAAGCGCCACACTACTATCCCGGCCGAGAGGAGCTCGATTGCGCTGTCCCCGCCGAAGGCGAGTAGTGCGGGGCTGCGTGCCATCCATGCCGCCCAAAGAGAGACACATGCCTCGGCAATCATCCAAACAATCGTGATGGTCTGGATCTGCTGAATCCGTCGCAGGGTAACGTCTGTCGGGACTTGGAGTACCGAAGCCATGCGTCAGCATTATGATACGGCAACGTCGAGACTGGTGTCGCAATAGGGAAATAACTCTTGACCCTGGAATCGATTCCAAGGTGTAAGCTCGAATTCGAAGGGGAACCTCGATTCTAGGGACCATTTGGTGTGAAGACCAAGACAGAAGGTGGCTATGCCTTTCTATAGGGACCTTCTGGGAAATCCCCAGCCGATCGAGGAGATCCGGCAGCGCGTCCTCCCTGTGCGCCCAAGGCGGACATTCGACCAGGCCATCGCCGTTTCTTTCCCTCGGGGTCAGCAGGAAAGGTTCATGCTGATAATTGTTTTATTCCCGCGGACTCGGACTCTTGTGGAAAAAACTGAATGAAAACTGAATGAAGAATTTGCCTTTTTCGCCTATGTCGGCATTCGCGCCGGTCCTGAAATCAATAAGTTACGTAGAATGAGTGGCGCACTGGGGAGCAAATCCACCCCCCCCGCAACCAAACTTAAATTGCCGTCTGCGGGAATGCTGAAGGTCGGACAGCGTCCACCCCAGTTTTGGCCGAAGCTACCTGCTGACTGCTATCGGGAACCATTCAAGCACAATCCGAAGCGGGCGCTCCCAATTACACCTTTCTCCGGTAGTCAACTGCGCTCTGGTCCTAGCGAACGGCCTCGGCACTTTCTTCGTTACACCTAGAGCGCGGGAAGGGGCAATCAGAATCGGGCAGCGAAAAAGATCCACCACCCAGATCGGAGCGGGGTCGACCCATTCACTGCGCGTCAGGAACAAACCCAGACGCTGTACTTCTGTCGCCGCCCGAAAATCGGGCGGGTTGAGGGCGGTATCCATTACGGGTGCGCACTTTATATTTTTTCAACTGATCGCCCGTGAGCCTCACGGTAATGGCCCGCCAGCCCGTGTTGGGGTTGGGCTTAGGGTAGTAACTCAACGAATAGAGATGGGCCAAATCGTCCCGGATGGAATCAAAGGCCCGGTGTTCGTCTTTCCAGTCCTTGGCGAAGTACGCCTTACCACCGGTGGCGGCGGTCATGCGATCAAAAACCGCGGTCGACACTGGTTCCAATTTTGCCGTTTGTGTGCTGATCATGTAGATGGAAACTCCGGCAGACTGGGCAAACTCCGCAACATCCTCGGGGGGCACTACGCTGGAATTGTCCGGGCCGTTCGAGAACACGACGACGACTTTTCTGCCCGTATTTTGAGCCGCGTCTTTCAGCGTCAGCAAGAGCGCGTTGTACAGCGCCGCCTGATCTCCGGCTACAGTCGAACGCACAGCCCGCAAAATTTGCGCCCGGTCGGAAGTAAGCGGAGCTGCGCGGGAAATATCCCGACTGTAGGAATAGAAGGCGATCTTGTCGGCGGTTCCCAGGGAGCGAATGAACTCGGTGATCGCGTCTTGCGCGAAGACAAAGCCCCGGTACATGTAGTCGCTGGTATCAAACAGGACGAACACGTTGGCTCCGCGGACCAACTCTCCAAACGTCTGTGGCGCCCCATCCGTAGAGCGTTTAGCCGCCCCGCTCGCATCCGTAGACGAGGCTTGCGCAAATTCGCTGAGACTGCGGGCTGGTTCGTCCCCTTCGGCAAAGGTGGCCGCCTTCTCCACAATCCCATCCTCAAGGATGGCAAAATCCGAAGGGCGGAGTCCCGTAATATAGTTTCCCCTCTTGTCCGTGACCGCCACATTGAGCTGGACCATGTTGACCACAACGTGGAAGTTGGGACTCTCCTGAGCTTCGCTGCCAGTTTCATGGCTCAGTACGAGAAGCAGAGGAATCAGAAGCAGCAGAGAAAATTTCCTTGGCATGGGCTCACATTTCCTTTAGCTCTGCGACCCCATGTGCGTGAGGCCGCTCGGTTACTGATCGAAACTTTGGTCGGCACTGCAGTCGAAAGACCGGTCAAGGTCGAATGGAGCTAATCCTTGACGGCGATGCCAACTTGCCTTCGCGAAATTCTGTTGCCGTTTCGTGCATCGCCCGCAGCAGCGCCGGCCAATCTTCAAAGTCGGTGGCGAAGATCCTCTCGATCATCCTGCGGGTCAACTGCGGCACCAGATGGTTCAGCATGACGGGGGAATATCCGGCTTCATCGGCCAGCCGAGCCCAATACAGATTAGGGGAGTCCCAGGTTTCGGCAAGAAAACGGCTGGAATATCCGGAGAATGGCGGCATGGGCGCCACGTTCAGCAGTTCGAGGCCGTAGTTCTGCGCCATTTGCGGATGGGGCGTGCCGAAATCGTTGGACAACCGCTTCCAGTTGACCTGCTCTGGGTGCTGCCGGCAAAGATCTTGCAGTTCCTGGCTGGCACTTCCCCATACCACAGGTTCTTCCGGGTACTTGTCCCGGAACTCTGCCGCCAGATAGAAAGTGTCTGCCGGCATCATGTGCTGAAGTATTCCCGCTGCCCGATCAGCGCGCAGGTCTTGCTCGATCTGCGCCAATCGCCTGGGAAGCAACCGACCGGACAGAATGGCCAGCACCTTGCTTCGCAGGGCCTCGTCTTTGGCCGAAGCGGTCAGGAGTTCTTCTCCGGCGCGCTGGTACAGGGCAATCGCATGAAGCTCCAATGGGCTCACATTCCACCAGCGGGGCAATGTGGCAGAGGTCAAGAGTTCCGGCGTCAATTGCTTCCAGATCAATGCCTGAACATTGTCCGGTGAAATGAAATCCTGTTCGAGATCGGCCAAGGCGTAGGGCAAGTCGGCCAGTGAGCCCACAAAATGGGCGCCGCCGCCCGCCGGAGACCCTTGTCCCAGGAGTTGCGGCGCCTGCCACAGGGTCTTTATGCCTTCGACTGTTTCGCCGGCAAAATCGTGGGAGCGAACGAACAGCGGATTATTGTGCAGGGCCTGCGCACCTGGCGGTTCATAATAAGCATAGTTCAACCCGACCAAGGAATCTCTCAGGAACGACGCGAGCTGCCCACGAGCTTCCTCAATTTGTGAGCGCGAAGCATTGGGCGACTTGAGCACTTTGGGCAAGTTGGTTCGCATCTGCACATCGGTGTGATGATTGTTATAGATGCCTGCGGCCCATTCCGTTCTCTCGCTGTTGGTGAAGATCGGCCGCGGCATCTCAAACTCGCGTGTCTCGCCCGCCAGCAGGATCACGTACTCCGCCGGTTGCTTCCCTCGTTCCTTTTCGGCAAGCCCATCCCCCACCGCCAGAAGCGTGTCGAGCGAGACCAGTCGCTGATCGTCCAGTACCGAGCGGATCCTGGCGGCGACTTCCTGATGCATCCGCTCTCCTTCTGGGCTGGTCTGCCGGGGACCTGCCAGCAAATCGATAATCTCGTCTTGCGAACGTCGGGCGTTGCCCGTCGAAAACCGGAATGTTTCCCCGAGGGAAGTGCGCCCCGCGTCATACACCTGAGCGGCCGATCGAATCTTGGCGAAAGGCTTGATCACCTCTTGGAATGATTTATCGAGGGACGAGTTCGAAATTTCTCTTTGACGCGCCAGAATCTGCCAGATTCCAACGTTCGCCTGAAAGGCACCGAAGGCGTTCCCGCGAAGCCCCAGAGGCAAGCTGTTCAGCTCTTGAGCGACTTCCAGAAACAGTGTGAGGGATTCGTCGGTCAGTTCGGGAAACTCCGCAAAAATGCGGTATTGATCGCTGAAATCCTCCCAGCGGCGTGCCAGCAATTGGACCGTCGCCGGCGCCAGACGATGTTCCGGAGATCGTCGGCGATCCAGTTCACTCATCCCCATGAAGATCTCCAGGGGCCCGTTTTCGCTTGCCGTGCGAGACAGAGCGAACAGCATCTGCAGGAGATGATCCGGATCCGTCAGGTGCGCCGTCCGCGCTTCCCACCTGCGCACCCGAGTCGAGGGATGCCCTTCGAGAAGAATCTCTTTCCAGACTTTCAGATTTCCAGGAACGAGCGGCTCACCGCTGCTCTGAAACTGAAGTCGACTGACCAGAAGCAAGAGCCCCGGCGCTGGCCGGTAAATCCCTCTCGTGGCGGGGACCGAAGTATCCAGCGAGTGCAGTCCTGCGTAGAAGAACCGCAGTCGACGCGGGTCGGTGAAATATGCCTGCCGCGTTCCACTGACTCGCGAAAGCACGTCAAAGTAGGCGGCGAGCCAGCCTTTGTCCTTGGCCAGCAATCTCGAGACAAAGGCAGCCGGAGACGCCGGGCTGGCTCCGACAATGTCCTTCCATGCGGCTTCCGCTCCCACTCCTCCCGGGACCTGCACTCGGCCGTCGCGGATGCACAGGCCTCTCCCGTAAAAATCAAGCACTGCGGCATACGGAAGCAGGCCCACCAGCCCAATCGACCGCTGCAGAGTCTTGCTGGTTTCCAGATCCAACTGGGAGAGCGCCCAGTACAGACGCGCGAGCGATGGGTCGTTCAGGATTGTATCCAGCAGGTCCAGACTGTTTTCTTTGAGGTTCTTCCGGCTCGCCTTGGTCCATTCGCCCTCGGCGAAAAGCACTGGCACCGTGGAAGAAGAGTACGCATACTCAAAGGGTTTCCCGCCTTGCAGAGCCTGCTCGAGATCAGGCAGGGGGAAGCCGGAATCAATGGCGAGAAAAGCCCTTTCGGCATCCTCCGTCTGTAAAGATGTTCCCGGGTCCCCGCAGTTTGCTCGGGCTCGATATCCCAGAATGCGCAGCAGCGGCCTGGCGTCGTCACAATTGGAAACCCGAATCACCATGCCACTGCGCGCCGCCAATTCCGACAACTCCCTGGCCTGCACTACATATCGCCTCAACAGGATTAGGAACTCGGTCGGCCGATTCGTGCCCTCATACCCCTGGGTGAACACGTTCCGGCTCAGCAAGGGCAGGACTTCTTCCGCCGTAATCTTTTGACTGATCCCGGCCATGCGCAGAAAAGAGCGCAGCGGACCTGGGATCTCGAACTGCGCCGAAGCCGCAGGCGTTGTGTCTTCTGCAGAAGAACTGACAGAAGTATCGGAGCGAGCGGGCAGGGGCAGTTCTCCACTACCCGCGAACAGGTCGCAGCTCAATAGAGAAAACGCAATCAGGGCGGACACACCAAGAGGAGATTTCACGGCTGGATTCCTCCCGGAGCCGGACCTCGTTCACCTGGAATCATTCGCGGAAGGCAGGGGTGTCTTCCATTCGCGAAATCAATATATCCCCGGATCCAGGCTAGGTGAGACAGGGCCCGCTCCAGACTTGATCTGGGCAAAATACCTCATATCGGGCAACTATCCAAGCTTTTTTCTTGGAGGCACGCGTTTTCTGCGAATCGTGCCAGGATGCCAGGTCCGTCGAGACCGATGAGGCCCGCGAATCCGGCCATTTTCAAGGGATGTCGGCTAGCCAACCGGGATCCGGGTTCCACGGCGAGATTAGTACCGAGATGTCTTAGCACGGAATCGACGCGGAAGGCGTTCTCATAGAGAAATATGGATGCCATTCAGGGGCTTTGGTCCGAAGGTTTGCGCGGGCCTGGCTCTGGCAAGTGCTGCGGTCGCATGGCGCATGATTCCTCAAGATCGTAATCGCGCCCGGTTGGCCATGAAATCCTGACTTCAGCTTTTACGCGATCGATTTTGTCGTATTCTTACGTGAACGAAGCTGAGGACAGGTCAGAGGGATGCGTCTGGTGCTCGCACTTTTATCGCTATCTTCTTTATGTCTGTTGGCGACTGCTGTACAAGCGGGGGAGAGGTCCACAACATCTCACGCTTCGCCAGCGCCGATTGTTCTGGACGGGCCGCCGGAGGCCGAGATCAAACCGGTCGCCGACATTTTTCATGGAACGCGGGTCATCGACAACTACCGCTGGCTGGAGAAAGCGGATTCGCCGGCGACCATGAAATGGGTCGCGGAGGAGAACGCCTACACGCGTGCGATCCTCGATCCGCTGCCGCGACGCGCCGCCATTCATCAACGACTGACCGAGTTGCTCTCGATCGGAAACGTTACGGCTCCCATGATCGCGGGACATCATTATTTTTATACCCGCCGCGAAGGCTTGCAGAACCAACCGGTGCTTTATGTGCGCGACGCGGTGAGCGGTCCCGATCGCGTGCTGTTTGACGCTAACTCGCTCGCCGCCGACGGCACTATCGCACTCGACTGGTTTCAACCTTCGGAGAACGGGAAATATGTGGCGTACGGAACTTCTGCCGCGGGGTCGGAGATGTCGACGCTTCACGTAATTGAGACGAGGACAGGCACGGTTCTTCCCGATACGATCGAACGCACGCGCGCGGCTTCGATTGCATGGCTGCACGACAACTCCGGTTTCTATTACACGCGGTATCCCAAGCCAGGCGACCTACCGGCCGGACAGGAAATGTACAACCGGCATGTCTTCTTTCACCTGCTCGGCAGCCCCGTGGTAACGGACGATCCGATCTTTGGGGAAGGGCGCGATCCTGAAGATTGGCCGAACGTGCAGCTTTCCGACGATGGGCGCTGGCTGCTGATCACCGTCGAGCAGGGCTGGACGAAGTCCGAGCTTTTCCTGATGGACTTGAAATCCGACAAGCCGCCGAGTCGCCTCACTACGGGCAAGGAGTTTCTCTATCGCGGAGATATTTACCACGGGAAGATTTACATCACGACTAACGAAGACGCGCCGCGTTATCGCGTGTTCGTGACCGACGCGGGAAATTTCGATCGGGCAGCGTGGAAGGAGATCATTCCGCAAACCGACGCGGTGTTGCAGGGCGCGGCGGTGTTTGGCGGAAAGCTGTTCGCACAGTATGAGCAGAACGCGTCGTCGCAGTTGAAAGTTTTCGATCTCGAGGGAAAGAAGTTGAACGACCTGGCGCTGCCCGCGATCGGCACGGTGTTTGGCACGGGCGGCAAATGGAATCACGATGAAGTTTTCTATGGCTTCCAATCGTTCACGTTTGCGCCGTCGATCTACCACTACGACCTGAAAGACGGATCGACCACACTTTGGACCAAAGTCGATGCGCCCTCGATCGATCCGTCGGCCTATCAAGTGGAGCAGGAGTGGTTTCAGTCCAAAGACGGAACGCGGGTGCCAATGTTCATCGTGTACAAAAAAGGATTGCAGAAGAACGGCAAGAACCCTACGCTCCTCACGGCCTATGGAGGATTCAATGTCAGCCTCACACCGACGTTCAGCCGCACGGCGTATCTTTGGATGGAACACGGAGGCATCTTCGCCGTGGCCAACCTTCGAGGTGGCGCCGAGTTTGGAGAAGACTGGCACCGCGCGGGCATGCTCGACAAGAAACAGAATGTGTTCGACGACATGATCGCCGCGGCCGAGCACCTGATCTCCGAAAAATATACAGACAGGCATCATCTGGCGATTCAGGGTGGGTCGAACGGAGGCCTGCTGATGGGCGCGATGATCACGCAGCGTCCCGACCTGTTTCGCGCCGTGGTGTGCCAGGTGCCGCTGCTCGACATGCTGCACTATCAGGATTTTCAGATTGCCAAGTTGTGGATACCCGAATATGGCAGCGCGGAAAATGCCGAGCAGTTCAAGTGGCTGTATGCCTACTCGCCCTACCACCACGTGAAGGCGGGCGTGGAGTATCCTGCGATCCTATTTATGACGGCGGACACCGACACGCGCGTCGATCCCATGCACGCGAAAAAGATGACGGCCGAGATGCAGGCCGAGGCGAAAAATGGGGACAGCAGGACGCGTCCGATCTTATTGAGGATCGAGTCAAAAGCGGGGCATGGCGCGGGCAAGCCGGTGACCAAGCAGATCGAAGAATTTACGGACGTGTATTCGTTTTTGTTCTGGCAGGTGGGGCTGAAGGAATAGTGGTCAGTGTTAGTCGGCAGTTCTCAGTTCTCAGTTCTCAGTTCTCAGTTCTCAGTAGTCCGTAGTCACAGGGTTGTGAATTGTCATCCTTCGACTGCGGTTGTTCTTTGCGCCCAAGCGCAAAGAACAACCGCAGTCGAAGGATCCCTACCGGCATTCCATTCTCAACTTACACGGGTCCCAAGCGGGCCCGCAGCGGCTGAAGCCGGAGGGATTTTGGATTCGCCTTTTCACGACGGGAGGTCGCGCCTTTCCCGGTTTGCGGGTTCCCGGGGTTCCCGGTTCAGGGTTCCCAGTTTACGGGAGATCAAGTTTGCTCGTGGGAGATCCCTCCCTCCGCCTGAAATACGGCTCCGGTCGGGATGACGCCGACGAATGCTGTGACACCGGACCGCCGGGAAATCGGTAGGGATCGTTCGACTGCGCGGGCCGGCTCTCGCCGGCCTGCTTCGCTCAAGATGACAGGCGCAAATTCGACCCTTTCGCAAAGAGCGCGAAAGGATGAGGCGCCCGGCCACAATGCGGATGTACTTCCGAGAAAAATTGGCGGCAGTTGGGAAAACCTGTGGAAGGTTTGTTGAATCTGTAACGTTGTAAGAATCCAGAGTCGGCGAAAGGATACCGGCGACATCCGTGATGCGAGCAGCCATCTTCCTGGCGAGTGCCTGGGTGCTTCTGCTGATTTTGGCCGGATGTGGGGGCGGCCACAACTCCTATCAACTGCCCGAGGCGGCACCTCCATCGCAGCCGCCTCCCGTGGCGCAACAGAACGGAACGGTCACGATCAGTCCGCAATATGCAGCGCTGAGTCCAGGACAAACCGAAAAATTCAGTGCGCAGGTCGCCGGAGGCGGAGCCCTGGAGTGGCTCGTCAACCAGGTGCCGGGGGGCAATGCGAGCGTGGGGACGATCGATGCGAGCGGCAACTACATGGCGCCGAAGGTGGCTCTCAGCACGAATGTGGTGATCACGGCGTCGGCGACGGCTTCGGCGACAACGAATTTTGCGACCGCAGTGGCGGCAGTGATCAACTCCGGAGAATTGACGCAGACGCCGAATCCGCAGGTAGTGGCGTATTCGATTTATCTGCCGGCACCGGGAAATGTCAGCGTTGCATTCGGCACGGGAAATCAGGTGACGTCGGCAGAGCCGACGCCATCGCCGAACGGAGGCATGGTGCATGTGTACGTGGCGGGGATGAATGCGCACACCTCGTATCCCATGCATGCGCAAGTGGCGCTGGCCAACGGCGCGTCGTTCTCCGATAGCACTCACACCTTCACTGCGGGCGCGGTGGCGGGTACGTCGCCGGTGCAGGTCACGAGCAGCAGCGGAGAAATGCCACAGGGGGGCGTGGAATTGTTCGATACGGTGATCCCCCATACGCCGACGCAACTGTTTGCCACCGATCTGCAGGGGAATGTGGTGTGGACGTACCGCTATCAGGGATCGGCCCTGGATGCGGTGCAGGGAGCAACGCTGCTGCCCAACGGGCATTTTCTGGTACTGATTTCATTTGCGTCGTCGCTCTCGTTGCCGGTTCTGTCGAATCTTCCGAGCGGCACGATTGACGTGATCCGCGAAGTGGATCTGGCGGGCAATACGATTCGCGAACTGAGTCTCGATCAATTCGGGCAGTCGCTGAAGGCGCTGGGTTACAACTTTGACCTGCAGGGATTTCATCACGCCGTGCTGCCGCTGGCGAACGGACACTTGCTGGTGCTGGCGGATATGCGGGTACCGTACACGAATTTGCCGGGGTACCCAGGGACTACATCCGTGCTGGGAGATCTGCTGGTGGATGTGGATCAGAACTTCAACCCGACGTGGATATGGAATGCTTTTGATCATCTGGATGTGAACCGGCATCCCTTTAATTTTCCGGATTGGACGCATGGGAATGCCATGCTGTATTCGAGCGACGATCACAATCTGCTGTTTTCGATGCGGCACCAGAACTGGATCGTCAAGATCGATTATCAAGATGGAAAGGGTACGGGAAACATTTTGTGGCGGCTGGGTCCGGGGGGAGATTTCAAGCTGGTGGGCGGAACGGATCCGACGGACTGGTTCTGGGCGCAGCATGGGCCAAACTTTTTCAGCACGAACACGACGGGAGTCTTTCAGCTGGGAGTGATGGACAATGGAGACGACCGGCAATTCCCCACCGGAGTGGTGTGCGATGCGCCTGGAGAACCGCCCTGCCATTATTCGACGGCTCAGGTTCTGCAGGTCGATGAGACGGCAATGACGGCGACCTTGCTGTCGAACTATGCGCCCCCGGAAAGTTTTTACAGCTTCTTTGGCGGGAACGTCGATCTGCTGGAGAACGGGGATCTCGAAGCGGACTTTTGTGCGCCGAAGACCGGAGCGGTCGTGCAGGAACTGAGGGGAGCGGGAGACCAGCCGCAGCTCGTGTGGCAGGCGACCACACCCAAAGCGTCGCAGTTCCGGGCACAACGGTTGCCGAGTCTGTATCCGGGAGTGCGGTGGTGAGAGTTCCGGGAGCGCTTCTACCCGCGCGGCAACCGCGTGGCCGGTTTGCAGGCTCCCTTCGAGTTTGCTCGTGGGAGATCCCTCCCTCCGCCTGAAATGCGGCTCCGGTCGGGATGACGCAGGCGAATCACCATCTTCAGAGAATTGCTGCTACACGGACCGTCGGGAAATCGGTAGGGATCTTTCGACTGCGCGGGCCGACGCGTCGCCGGCCTGCTTCGCCCAAGATGACAGGTGTTACATACCCAACCTGACCCAAGGTTGAGCCCGGGATGTAGACTGGCGCCGGGGGAAAAACATGGCGACGAAATATCGCGTGGTGCAGGTGAAGGGGGCGAAGCCGGAGACGTTCATCGTGGTGGGAATCGATTTTGGCGAGGGCGCGATCACCAGCACGTCGGCATCGATGCATGAGAAGGAAATGAGGAATTATCTGGAAAAGGCGGGGGCGTCGAAGAAAGACATCGAAGCGTGGATTGAGCAGGCGCGAAAGTATCCGGGATAAGTGGATGGGACTTCTTTAGAGCGACCCGCCGAACCCGAGGCGCGGCGGGCCGGATTCGTTTCCGGATGAAAATGGACGCGGCCCCTTCGGCGCGCGCTTTACCAGGTGCGCCCGACGAACACGTTGAAGGTACGCAGGGTTCCGTTTAAATTTGGATTGAACTCATCGCGATAGCTGCCGTAGTAGAAGAGCAAGCCTCCTTCGAACTTGCGCGGAAACACATAGTACGCCTTGGTCTGTCCGATCCATTGCGGGACCACGACTTCTGAAATCTGGGTTGCGGCGAAGTTCAGGTTGCTTTGCGCTGCCTGGAACATGCTCGGACTGAAGCAGGGCGGAGGCGCTCCCAGATCGCAATTCCCTCCGGCAATCAACGACGCATTTCCGAGCAATGCCGCGTCGTTGGGATTGATGTCGGGCCTGAACCCGCTGCGTGCAGAGTTGTACGTCAGCCTGAGATTCAGACCGATGCGCTCCTTAAACTTATAGCTCGATTCTCCCCAATAAGACTGGCTGATCTGCTTGTATGGCATGGCAGGCTGATCGAATACGTATCCCACGGCATTATCGTTTTGAAACGCCATGTACGTCGTGAGATTGTTCTGCTGGTAGGAATATCCCAGACCCATATTCCAGGAAGGCTGGATACGCAATGTTCCGGTCGCCGTGTCAATGTAAAAGCGATTGCGCCGTTGAAAGTCTCCGGGGGTGTTGGGAAGCGCGATGGCAGGAAAGGCGTTCTGGACGATGATGTTGGTATCGTTGGCAAACGTCAGCCATGCCGCCGGGGTGAGCGTGAAATTATTGAAAATCCGGTTATCGCTCCGGGGCACGGTCAGGTAGCCGGGATCATGGGTCCCGGTCCATTCGTATCCGGCGCGTTCGCTCCACAGGCCGCGATCGTGGTAGCGCAAGGCCAATCCGGCAGTGTTGCTGGTGGAAGAAGGCACGACCGTCTGAAGGTCGGTGTTATCGAAGGAGTATCCTTGCGGCCACAGCGATGCATTGGAGCGCGTGATTCCGGCACGCCGGTAGTTGGCCTCCACTTCCAGGCCTTTGGCCAGTTCGTATTCCGCCCGCAAGCCTGCCCGATGATCATGGTAGGAAACGTTGCCGAACAGGTCATAGAACGGAGTGAAGTTATTGATCAGATTCTGCTGATGGTAGTCGGCGATGATGCGCAGGCGGCTGGCAGGAAGCCAGGTCGCCGTCACATCCGAGTTAAATCCGTTCTGAGGATATCCGGTTACCCTGTCGCGCAGGCGGTTATAAATCACATTCCCGCTGAATATGAAATTGGAAGCGGCTGCCCAACTCAAGCCGATGCGGTCCGAGGAAGCTTCGCTGGGAGACGGAATGTTGATGGCATAATTCCCGGCGGCCACTGCGGGCGGTACCGGTATAGGAGCGGGAGGCGGTTCGTCAGCCGGGGTGAAGGGTCCGAAGGTTCCGGTCGGATAGACGAGGCGGTCGTTAAAACTGCTGTAAGCGTGTTCCCAAGTGAGCCGGACATTTCCCAGGTCAACGTCCGCTCCTCCGCTGACATTCCGAGTTGTGTAGTTCACAGTCTGAAACTGCGAAGTGTAGTGGCACAACTCGCCACAGTTGGGAGTTACGTTCTCATCGAGATAAGCCAACTGGGTTGCTCCCGACCTCGCTTGCCAGTTCCCCTTGGCAAACAAATGGACCGGAAGCCGGGGCAGTTTGACCTGGCCTTGCGCATTGCCGAGACGCCTTACCACGCCGAAGGTGGCGTGCGAAGGAATGAGATCGGTGGAAGTATCCGCAGGAGTGCTGGTCCCGGGCGGCACATCGAGGACAGGAAAGGCATAGAAAGGATAATGATCCTGTTGCTGTACGAAGCTGCGCAGGTCGAATCCCAAGCGAGCCCACTGTCCTGCCGTGATTTGTGATGCAGCCTGATAATCTTGACTGCTGAGCACATTGCCTCGCGAAACTACCGTCAGATGATTCAGCTCGGACACGTACGACGTAGCCATATCCGCTCCCGCCGACTGCTGCAACGTGTCGTATTCGCCGACGCGGCCACCATAGCCACTTTGATCGACGAACCGGTAAGACCCCGGAACGATGGAGTAAGCCGCTTCGGTGTTCGGTCCAACTTCCGCGGGATCCGAGCTGCCACCTGACAAATCGCCGCCCGACATCGGAGCCAGGCGTTGCGAGAGCATCCCCATCGTGCCTCCGGCAACCCCGATCGCCAAGCTCGGCGAGTGCGATGGGAGCAGGCGAACCGAAGAAGGAGCTACGGCCTGAGCATGAGCGGAGATCGCTGCCCTGGCGGAACGGGCAGACGCGCGCAACTGAGCATCATTAGGCCCTTTATCGACGAACCGGCTTCCTCCGCTGGGCGTAGGAGTATCCGTGCCGTGAATCGATCCGTGACAATTGGTGCAGCGGTCGGGCAGAGGCAGACCGGCTCCGTTATGGTGCCCAGCGTGGCATTGCAGACACAGGGCGGGTTCGCTCACGGTGAGCAGATTCGTGTTGGGCGAGCCGTGCGCGGTATGACAAGTCATGCAGTTTTCCGTTACCGGCGGGTGCTGGTAGGCGAAGGGTCCGCGATATTGGGAATGGCAACTCAGACAGAGTCGGTTGGTATTCGCCATGCGCAGATTATTTCCCGCGGCTCCGCCATGAGGATCGTGGCAGTCTGCGCAACTCATTTTTCCTTCCCGCAGCGGGTGGTGGTAAGGCAAGCTCATCTGGCCGCGCTCGGTCTGGTGGCACCGCAGACAAGCATCGTTGGCCTGCCAGCGCGGCTGCATCATGGCCTTGGCTTCCGGGACCAGGTTCTCCACGTTGCTTACCCGCGCCGGGTTCATCACATCGAGACTGCCATCGTTTTTCGAGTCGCCCTTCGCGCTGTAGTTGTGCGTCTGGTGGCAGTCCGTGCAACGCAACTTGTTGGCGGCGTGCCGTCCGGTGGTCCAATTGCGCAGGTTCGCGTCGCGTGCGTGACAACTCAGACAGACTCCGTTGGCGTCATGCGCGGAACGCTGTCGGAAAGAGATGATTTTGGAAACATCGCCGCCTCCCTGCACATGCAGACTTCCTGCGCCGTGGCACTGCTCGCACTCCACTCCCTGCTGAGAATGAAAGGCGTGCCGATAATCTTTGCCCACTTCGGCGTGACACGTGATACACGTTTCAGTGCCCGCGGGAGTAGCCCCGGGGATCTCCGTATACTTCGCAAAGGAAGCGAGGGCGACGTCGGATTTCTTCGCTGCTCTGGAGGGAAGGCAAACAATAACGAGCAATGCAATTACGACGGGAATCAGGAATCTGGAATGAGGCCGCATTGACTTACCCTCGGCACTGACCTCTTTGACGAGATCAGATGCTCTGTTGGGTTCTAGCTAACCTGCTTGGACGGGACCACTTTAGGGAAAAGAACCATTTACGTTACTCCGACTAGCCAGTAAGCTCTGTGATTAGTCGCACAGCTCCGCGTGATCTTATCGGAACATCGCCTTCAAATCGTGGGAATGAGTCTCTGCAGCTCTGATTTGTCTGAAAACCGACCGCGCAAGTATCCCTCGGCTCCGTTGGGCACCCTTCGACCCTCAGGTTTCCGTTAATATCTTGCGCATATCTTGTTGTCCCGAGATGGCAAGCAGATTGTCGAAGGGGTTGCTTGACAGCCATCAAGCTTAGAATTAAAGGTTCTTACGGATTCGGAGGACATACTGATGAAGTTATCCCGCGAAGTGTTTTGGGTTGCGGTTCTGGCTTTTGCAGGCTTCATGGCTTTTTCCGCTGCCGCGCAAACGGATGGAATGTCGCTGGTGTATCCGAAGGCAAAGACGGTGGATCAGGTGGACGACTATCACGGAACGAACGTGGCCGATCCTTACCGGTGGCTGGAGGATACGGACTCGGCGGATACAAAGGCGTGGGTGGAAGCGGAAAACAAGCTGACGTTCAGCTATCTGGATCAGATTCCGTATCGCGGGGCGATCCGGGACCGGCTTCTGAAGCTGTGGAATTACGAGCGCTTCACCGCACCGGAGCAGGAGGGCGGACGATATTTCTATCAGCATAATAATGGACTGCAAAATCAGAACGTGCTGCTAGTGGCGGAGTCGCTGAATGCCGAGCCGCGGGTGCTGCTGGATCCGAACACGCTGTCGGCGGATGGGACGGTGGCGCTGGCGGGACGGGCGATTACCGATGACGGAAAGCTGATGGCATATGGGACCGCGGCCTCGGGATCGGACTGGACGGAGTGGCATGTGCGGGACGTCGCGACCGGCAACGATCTGCCGGATCTGATCAAGTGGGTGAAGTTTTCAGACGCTTCCTGGACGAAGGACGACAAGGGCTTTTTCTACAGCCGGTACGACGAACCAAAGGAAGGCATGGCGCTCCGCGATACGGTGTATTTCCAGAAACTCTACTATCACCGGCTCGGAACGGCGCAGAGCGATGACAAGTTGATCTACGACCGTCCCGACAATAAGGAAATGCTGTTTGGCGGAAACGTCACGGATGATGGGCATTATCTGATCATCACCGTGGAACAGGGGACGTCTCCGAAGAACCGGCTGTACTACAAAGATCTGACGAAACCGGACGCACCGGTGGTGAAGTTGCTGGACGACTTCGACGCGCAATACCGCTTCGTGGATAACGATGGGCCGGTGTTCTGGATCCGGACGGATCTGAACGCTCCGCGCGGGAAGCTGATGGCGATTGATACGCGGCATCCGGAGCGGACCAAGTGGAAGACGGTTGTGCCGGAGGGTCCGGACAAACTGGAAGGCGCGGGAACGGTCGACAACTTATTTCTGTTGAGCTATCTGAAAGATGCGCGCACTGAAGTTCGGGTGTACGACCTGAAGGGAAAATTCGTGCGCAATGTCGATCTGCCGGGGATTGGGACGGCGGGTGGATTTGGGGGAAAGAGAAAGGATGAAGAAACGTTCTACGCCTTTACCAGCTTTGTGACGCCGACAACCATTTACCGGTACGAGCCGGCAGCGGGGAAGAGCACGGTGTTCCGGCAGCCGAAGGTCGATTTCGATCCGACGAAGTATGAGACCAAGCAGGTGTTCTACCACAGCAAGGATGGAACCCGGGTTCCGATGTTTCTGACCTATAAGAAAGGGCTGAAGCTGGACGGGGAGAATCCGACGCTGCTGTACGCCTACGGCGGTTTTGATATCTCTCTGTCACCGTTTTTCTCGGTGCCCAATGTAGTGTGGCTGGAGATGGGAGGAATCTACGCGCAGCCGAATTTGCGCGGCGGCGGCGAATATGGAGAAGAATGGCACCTGGCGGGCACGCATGCCAAGAAGCAGAACGTGTTCGACGACTATTTTGCGGCGGCGGAGTGGCTGATCGCGAACAAGTACACATCGACTCCGAAGCTGGCGATTCGCGGGGCAAGCAACGGAGGCCTGTTGATGGGGGCGTCGTTGACGCAGCGTCCGGATCTGTTTGGGGCAGCGTTGCCGGAAGTGGGCGTGATGGACATGCTGCGCTTCCAGAAGTTCACAATTGGCTGGGCGTGGACTTCGGATTATGGATCGTCAGACAATGCGGAGGATTTCAAGTATTTGTATGCCTATTCTCCGCTGCAGAATCTGAAGCCCGGGACGAAGTATCCGCCGACCATGATTTCGACGGCCGACCATGATGACCGGGTAGTGCCAGGCCATAGCTTCAAATTTGCGGCTACCATGCAGGCGGACCAGGCTGGTCCGGCGCCCGTGCTGATCCGCATTGAAACCAAGGCGGGGCATGGAGGTGGCAAGCCGATCTCGAAGATCATCGATGAGACGGCGGATGAGTGGGCGTTTGTGGCGCACAACCTGAAGATGAATGTAGAGCTGCGGTAGGATCCGGCAGTCGGCACGTAGCATTCAGCCAATCCCGGTTCATGGACTGGCTAAGTGCTGAAGGCGGACTGCTGAATGCCCACCAAGAGCGATTCTTTGCCCGTTCCGGGAAGGCGCAGGGGCCCGTCCGCCTTATAGGTTTGACCCGCCTTAAGCAACGTGTTATAAATGCCCGTTTTGCGCTAGTCAGACGAGGCCAAAGTCTTTCCTGGCTTGCCGGATGATGACCCGGCGCAAAATCCGACGCGGCCAAGCTCCAACACTCCCATAGGTCTTGCGGTGGAAGCGTGTTCGGAATTCCGGAATCGAGAAGCCAGGCTCCCTTGGGCGTGGTACTCGGTTCGTGAGCGTGGATTCCGTTCCGGAAAGAAGTGCCTGAAACACGTAGGTAATTCCTAAAAACCGTACTAATTCGGAGGACTTCATATGCGTACCTGGCTTGCCACTGCAGCGTTGATTACGCGCCGCATGGCGATGAAAATTTTGGCTGTAGTCGCGCTGCTTGCCGTCGGCACTGCTGCGGCTTTTGCGCAACCCGAGGCCGCGGGCGGTGAAGCTTCGCTCAAATTACCTGATCTTTCGCAGGTCAGCTTCCTTCCATGGCACATTGACGGCCACAAATTGCTGTTGATCGGGATCTTGTTCTGCCTCGCCGGGCTGGGCTTCGGCATGACGATTTACATGCGACTGAAGAACCTGCCGGTGCATCGTGCTATGCGCGAGATTTCGGAGCTGATTTACGAGACCTGCAAGACGTATCTGATCACGCAAGGCAAGTTTATCCTGCTGCTGTGGGCATTCATCGCGGTGATTATCGCGGCTTACTTCGGATGGCTCTCGCCAGTACCGGACAAGTCAGTAGGGCTGACGCTTCCCATCATCCTTGCGTTTAGTCTCCTGGGGATCGGGGGCAGCTACGGGGTGGCGTGGTTCGGCATCCGGGTGAACACGTTCGCCAATTCGCGGACGGCGTTCGCTTCTCTCCCCGGCAAACCTTATCCGGTGTACCAGATTCCGTTGGAAGCCGGCATGAGCATCGGAATGATGCTGATCAGCGTGGAACTGCTGATGATGCTGGTTATTCTGCTGTTCATTCCGGGCGACTACGCGGGGCCGTGCTTTATTGGATTTGCGATTGGCGAGTCGCTGGGCGCGGCGGCGCTGCGTATCGCGGGCGGCATCTTCACCAAGATTGCCGACATCGGCTCGGACTTGATGAAGATCGTTTTCAAGATCAAGGAAGATGATGCGCGGAACCCGGGCGTGATTGCGGATTGCACGGGCGACAACGCGGGCGACTCGGTTGGGCCGTCGGCCGACGGATTCGAAACTTACGGCGTGACCGGCGTGGCGTTGATCACGTTCATCCTGTTGGGCGTGAAAGATCCGAATGTACAGGTGCAGTTGCTGGTGTGGATCTTCGTGATGCGCGTGATGATGCTGGTGTCGAGCTCGTTCTCGTACTTCCTGAACGGCGCGATCGCCAAGGCGAGATACGGATCGGCCAGCGAAATGAATTTTGAATCTCCGCTGACCTCGCTGGTGTGGATCACGTCGATCGTATCGATCGCGCTGACGTACCTGATTTCGTACTTCGTGATACCGGAACTGGGCGGCGACGCTTCGCAGTGGTGGAAACTTTCCACCATCATTTCGTGCGGCACGCTGGCGGGCGCGCTGATTCCGGAACTAGTGAAGGCATTCACCTCGGTGGAGTCGCGGCACGTGAAGGAAGTCGTAACTTCGGCGGAAGAAGGCGGAGCCTCGCTCGGAATCTTGTCGGGATTCGTGGCGGGCAACTTCTCGGGCTACTACCTGGGCCTGTCGATGATGATGCTGATGGCGATTGCCTATTCGATGAGCACAATGGGCCTCGCAGCTGCTGCGGGAATGCTGGCGCCGGCGGTGTTCGCGTTCGGGCTGGTGGCATTCGGATTCCTGGGCATGGGACCGGTCACGATCGCGGTCGATTCCTACGGGCCGGTCACGGATAATGCACAGTCGGTGTATGAGCTTTCGCTGATCGAAGCAGTGCCGAACGTTGTGGGAGAGATCAAGAAAGATTTCAACCTGGATGTCAACTTCGACCGCGCCAAGCACTTGCTCGAGGCCAACGACGGCGCTGGCAACACATTTAAGGCGACGGCGAAACCGGTGCTGATCGGCACAGCTGTCGTGGGCGCTACCACGATGATTTTCTCCATCATCATGGCACTGACCAACGGGCTCACCGATACGGAGGGCGTGAGCAAGCTGTCGCTGCTGTACGCTCCCTTCTTTCTGGGCCTGATCACGGGCGGCGCCATGATTTACTGGTTCACCGGCGCCTCCACGCAGGCTGTGACTACGGGAGCTTATCGCGCAGTCGAGTTCATCAAGGCCAATATCAAACTCGAAGGCGTGGAGAAGGCTTCAGTCGCGGACAGCAAGAAGGTGGTAGCGATCTGCACGCAGTATGCGCAGAAGGGCATGCTGAACATCTTCATCGCGGTGTTCTTCGGAACGCTGGCCTTTGCGTTCGTCGACCCATTTTTCTTCGTGGGCTATCTGATCTCGATCGCAATCTTCGGCTTGTATCAGGCCATCTTCATGGCCAACGCCGGCGCGGCCTGGGACAATGCGAAGAAGATCGTGGAAGTAGAACTGAAGCAGAAAGGCACGCCGCTGCACGACGCGACGGTCATCGGCGATACCGTGGGCGATCCGTTCAAGGACACGTCTTCGGTGGCGATGAATCCGGTGATCAAGTTCACCACACTGTTTGGATTGTTGGCGGTAGAACTGGCGGTGCGGCTGGCGACTGATCAGAGTACAACGCTGACGCGAGCGCTGGCGGCGGCATTCTTTGTGGTTTCGTTCTTCTTCGTGTACCGGTCGTTCTACGGGATGCGGATCAAGCAGGGCGCTGCGTAGAGAATCCGATCCTTAAGACTGGAACGCCATCTGGGTTTGACTGGATGGCGTTTTTATTTTTGTGATGCCGGGTCTTCCCCACAGAGGGCACAGAGGAACACAGAGGAAATCTGCCGGCGCTGCGCCCGGCCGGACAGCCGATTGGCGGCTGTCCCCACATGTCCCGGTGAACAGGAAGACTAGTTCGGACCTTTCATTTTGTCCTTGACGCTTTTGGCTAGCTTCTCGATTTCCTCGGCCTTTTTGACCACATCCACGGAGAGCACGTTTTCGTTGGACTTGTCGACATAGGATTTCAGTTCGATGGAAAGTTTCAGTAGTTTGTCGGTATCGCTCTTGAGGGCGGCAACGCGCTCTTTCGCGGCCTTCTTCTCCATGTCGCGAGTGAGACGGGCGCGGGCCTCGTCTTCGTCGGTCATGGGAGTATTGACATCAGGATGCTGCGCGGGTATCTGGGCGAGGGCGGTTCCCGCGAAACCGGGAAGGAGGAAAAGGACGAAGAAAAGCGTCAGGCAAAGTCGGTTATGCACGGAAACCTCGAAGATGCAGAGGCACTCTGCTCTTTCAAAATTATACTTTCCGGGATACGAAACGGAAAATTTTCACCACAGAGGACACGAAGGTCATAGAGAAAAAGAAAGCCAGAGCCGGGGCTCTGGCTTTCAATCTTGGTGGCTACTCGATTCCTTACAGTGCGCTCATGTTCGCGAGGAATTCGCCGTTCGACTTGGTCTTGCTCAATTTATCGATCAGCAATTCCATAGCTTCCACCGGCGACAGCGGGTTCAGAACTTTGCGGAGAACCCAGATGCGCGAGAGGTCTTCCTTCGGGATCAGGAGCTCTTCTTTTCGCGTGCCGGAGCGCTGAATGTCGATGGCCGGGAACACGCGCTTGTCGACCAGCTTGCGCTCAAGGATAATTTCCGAGTTGCCGGTGCCTTTGAATTCTTCGAAGATCACGTCGTCCATGCGGGAACCGGTGTCGATCAGGGCGGTGGCGATGATGGTCAGCGAGCCGCCTTCTTCAATGTTGCGGGCGGATCCGAAGAAACGCTTCGGACGCTGCAAGGCATTGGAATCCACGCCGCCAGAGAGGACTTTGCCGGAGGGCGGAACTATCGTGTTGTAGGCGCGGGCAAGACGCGTGATCGAATCCAGCAGGATGACGACGTCACGCTTATGCTCGACCAGACGCTTCGCCTTTTCGATCACCATTTCGGCGACCTGGACGTGACGGGCAGCAGGCTCGTCGAAGGTCGAAGAAATGACTTCGCCTTTCACCGAGCGCTGCATGTCGGTAACTTCCTCCGGGCGCTCATCGATCAGCAGAACCATCAGAACGACTTCGGGATGATTGGTGGTGATGGAGTTGGCGACGTTCTGCAAGAGCATGGTCTTGCCGGCGCGCGGCGGAGAAACGATCAGGCCGCGCTGACCTTTGCCGAGCGGCGTAAGCAGATCCATGACGCGGGCGCTGGCGTTGTCGCGGGCGGTTTCGAGTTTGATGCGCTCCTGCGGATAAAGCGGCGTCAGGTTGTCGAACAGGATCTTGTTGCGGGCTTCGTCCGGAGACTCGAAATTGACGGCTTCAATCTTGACGAGCGCGAAATATTTTTCACCTTCGTGCGGAGGACGAACCTGCCCGCTGATGGTGTCGCCGGTCTTGAGGTCAAACTTGCGGATCTGGGACGGGGAGACGTAGATGTCGTCAGGGCCCGGAAGGTAGTTGTAATCGGGAGAGCGCAGGAAGCCGTAGCCGTCGGGCAAAATCTCGAGCACGCCCTCGGCAAAGATGTGGCCTTCTTTTTCGCTCTGCGCCTGCAGGATTTTGAAGATGAGATCCTGCTTGCGCATACCACTGGCACCGGGCAGATCCAAGGTCCTTGCGATCTTGGTCAGCTCGGTGATGTTCTTTTCTTTCAATTCAGCGATGGTCATGATTCACCTGAACCCGTGCACTAAAACGTACGCGTTAGTGTCAGCGGGAGATTTTCAAAAGGAGGGGACTCAGGAAAGACGTAATACAACGCCGGGCAGGAAGGGCGGGACTGGGTTAAGCAGCCCGCCGTTGTGCTTCGGCAACGTTCTCTGGTTCCGACAAAACAGCCTGTCGCTCCGAGTCAGCGATCCGGTCCAAAACGCCGTTCATGGTTTCCTGAATACGGGTGCTGGGCCGGTGGAACTTCCGCGTGGCCTTGGAGGCAAGCTGGCAAAGCATATACCGATTTCGTAAAGTCTGTAAAGCGTCAAACACACGATCAGAGCGCATGCGTCGTAGTTCTCCTTACTTTATGATTGTGACCTTCCGCCTTCGTCCTTTTGCCGGGGAGGGTGACCGGAGACCCCAAGTTCCGACCTAAGTCACTTATTCCGAGTAGGTTGTAAAGGAGTTGGCGTAAAAACTCACTCTTGTTGATAGATGCGCGATGGGGACCCGAAGATGCTCGATTTTCTGGGCTTTGGCTTCACAGGCGCAGGATACATAACAATGGCCCGGAAACTTCGGATGTCCCTGGAACACGTTAATTTAGCCGCAACAATTGAGGAGGTCAAGCATTTATTTGTAAATCGGGGGAAAGGCGATACTTGGATTTGACCATTTTGGTTCAAGATACACGATTTAAAAGAGTTAGCGTTATTAGCCGTGGTCCTGAAGCCGGCCAAAAGTGAGTGCGGCGATGCCAACTGGGACCGGGATCCCAGCTCGGTTCCGGCTTGCCCAGAGTCGGAGGGATACCTGCGCCCGGCGATCCTCTGGTGAGAAAATTGAGGGTATGACCGGCGTGAGAATGGATGCATGGTTGTGGGCGGCGCGGTTTTTCAAGACGCGGACGCTGGCGAAAAAGGCATGCGACCTGGGAAGGATTCTATCGAATGGGCAAGTCGCCAAAGCGGCCCGGGAGGTCCGGGTCGGCGACCGGCTGCGCATCACGAACGAGGGCGGCGAGTTCGAGGTGGAAGTGCTGGCGCTCAGCGACGTGCGGGGTCCGGCTTCGGTGGCGCAAACGCTGTATCGCGAGACGGAAGCGAGTAAAGAGGCGCGGCAAAAAGCGGCGGCGGAGCGAAAGGCGATGCGCGAGTTTGAGATTTTGCCGCAGGGCCGGCCCTCGAAGCGCGACCGCCGCAGGATCATTCAGTTTCGCGGGCGCGGATGAAGAATGGAGTCCCGTTTCACTGCCACGGGATCTTTCTGTGCGGTTGACGGTGTGGTTCGATCCACCTACTATTGCCGCGAATGGTCACCCCGTCGGAACTCGTCGGCCGAACTATTTCGCACTACCGCATCGTGGAAAAACTCGGCGGTGGCGGGATGGGTGTGGTGTACAAGGCGGAGGACATCAAGCTGGACCGCTTTGTCGCGCTGAAGTTCCTGCCCGACGACGTGGCCCGCGATGAGCAGGCGCTCAGCCGCTTCCAGCGTGAGGCCAAGGCAGCGTCGGCATTGAATCATCCCAATATCTGCACGGTGCATGAGATTGACGAAGAAGACGGGCGTCCGTTCATCGTGATGGAATTTCTGGACGGCGTAACGCTGAAGCACCTGATCGGAAACCGTGCGATGGAGTTGGGACAGGTTTTGGAGATCGGCATCGAAGTGGCCGATGCGCTGGATGCGGCGCATGCACAGGGGATCGTCCATCGCGACATCAAGCCGGCGAACATTTTTGTAACGAAGCGAGGACACGCCAAGATTCTTGACTTCGGCCTGGCAAAGATCACGATGCAAAAGCCTGAGGCGGCTGGCGCAGCACCCACCGTCACCGTCGCCGAGGAGCACCTGACCAGTCCGGGAAGCACGCTGGGCACGGTCGCTTACATGTCTCCAGAACAGGTGAAGGGTCAGGAACTCGACCGGCGGACGGATTTGTTTTCGTTCGGGGTGGTGCTGTACGAAATGGCCACGGGCCTGTTGCCGTTTCGGGGCGACACTTCGGGAATCATCTTCGATTCGATCCTGCACGGAACTCCAGTCGCACCGGTGCGGCTGAATCCGGATGTGAGCCCGAAGTTGGAAGACATCATCTCGAAGTCTCTGGAAAAAGACCGCGAGGTGCGATACCAATCGGCAACAGAGTTAAAAGCTGATCTGAAGCGAGTGAAGCGCAATAGCGAGTCGCAGCGGGTTCTGGCCGCCTCCGGAATGCATGCGCCGTCGAACGGAGACCGAACAAGCCGGAAAACGTGGATGCTGGCGGGCGGAGTGCTCGCCATCGGGGTTCTGGCCCTGCTGGGATTTCGCGCCTACGATGCCGCCGTCCACAAATCGCGAAGCAGCGCCGTGGACCTGAAGCCATCGACTGAGACCATTGCAGTGCTTCCCTTCCGCGACATCACGGCCGCCACCAGCGACAGTTGGGGCATTGGGATCACCGACGCGATCATCAGCCGCCTGACTTCCCTGCAGAATCTGGCGGTGAGGCCGACGACTTCGGTGCTGAAATATGCGAACGCAACTCCGGAACCGGTGGAAGCGGCTAAGGCGTTGGGCGTGGAGAGCGTGCTGGAGGGAACGTACCAGCGCTCGTCAAATGTGGTGCGAGTAACCGTACAACTGATCGACGGCCACACTGGCACGACGAAGTGGTCGCAGCGTTACGACTTGAAGAGCGCCGACATCCTGACCTTTGAAGATGAAGTGGCAGGTAAGGTCGTCGAGGGACTGCAAATCCAGATCTCGCCTACGGAGCAGAAATCGATCCAGCAGCCGGTGACCACTAGCGTGGAGGCATATAACGACTACCTGCAAGCCCGCTTCTATCTGAATGAATATTTTACGAAGTCGCGGGTTGACAGTCTGGAGCAGGGCGAGCAGCTGCTTTTGCATGCAATCTCGCTGGACAAGAATTTTGCCGACGCCTATGCGCTTCTGGCGCAGTTTTATTCGCTGCAGAGTGCGAACTTTGTGACGGACGCGGAAGCCAATGTCAAGCGAGGCGAAGTGGCCGCCCAGAATGCCTTGCGGATCAATCCCCAGTCGGTGGAGGGACTGATCGCGTTAGGCGGCATCTACAGCGAAGAGGGACGCGAGCAACAGGCGATCCGGGCCACCCGACAGGCGGTCGCCCTCGCGCCCAACAATGAGACTGCCTGGCAGATGCTGGGATATGCCTACTACTATGCCGGGCTCAACGAACTGGCCGAGCAGGCCTACCGCCGGCTGACCGAAATGAATCCCACCGTACTTCAGCCGCACTGGATGCACGCCCGCATGCTGCTCTACTCGGGAAGGACCGCGGAAGCGGAGCAGGAGATGCGGCGACTGGTGGCGGCGAACCCCGATCAGTTCAAAGCTCTTGCCTACTTCGGCATGATGCTCTACTACGCGGGGAATCTGGACGAGGCGAAGATCAATCTCGACCGCAGCGTAGAATTGGCTGGCGACTCTAGCGATAGTTCCCCGCGACTCCTGGCCGCATTCGTGTACGCTGCGCGCGGCCAGCGCGAAAAGATCGACAGCAGAATATTCCATTACCGTCCCGAGCAGATCATTGACGGCGATGCGGCGTACTGGCTGGCCGGGATTTACGCACTGCTCGGCGAAAAGCAGAATTCTCTGCTCTGGCTCAGGCGGGCGGTGGCTCTGGGAGATGTCAACTATCCATGGTTCGAACGCGATAAGAATTTCGCCAGCCTGCGCTCCGACGCCGAATATCAAAGCATCCTCGCTGGCGTTCGCCAGCGCTGGCAATCCTACAAAAACGAATTCGATCCTGGTCGTTGATTGAAAGACCTCGTCAGCCGGTAAGTGCGCCCGCCACACCTGCGTGTGATTGAAATCACAGAATGATCGAGGGGGGCCCCAGTAGCGTTAAATCGAATCTTTTTCCCGATTGCGAGGAATCTTTTTATGTCGACTGTGTCGCCCACCGGCACCCGCATTTTGAACCCCAAATTAGAACGAAAGATTATGAGCGCTGAAACCGCGGCGGGGCTGATCCAGTCTGGCGATCAGATTGGTATGAGCGGATTTACCGGGTCGGGATACCCGAAGGCGGTGCCGATCCAACTGGCGCACCGCATCGCGGAGGCGCACTTCCGCGGCGAGAAGTTTCAGGTGAGCGTATTCACCGGAGCATCGACCGGGCCGGAGTTGGACGTGGCGGCGCGGGTGACGCAAAACGCCCACGACGTGCACGCGCTGGTACCGATGGTGAACGAGGTGGAACGAGTCTGTCGGCAACGTCCGCAGCGGGTGCTGGCCGACAGCGGATTTTACTCGAACCAGAACGTGGCGCAGTTGAGTGCCCGGGGCTTGGACGTGTATGCCCCGGACCCCAACCTGGCGCACGAACTCAACGGCGGACCGCCGGCCACCGGGCTGGGACGCATGCAGCCCAGCGATCCGCATTTGCTGGCGATGCGGCAGAAGTTGCGCACGCCGGAAGGGCAGCGCCATTATCGGCAACGCAAGACGATCGTGGAACTAGTGTTTTGGAGTGTTGAAAGAACAACGCGGTATGAGAAAGTTTCGACTACGCGGGATCGAGAACGTGAACCATGAATGGATAATGGCGGCTCTAGCCTTTAACCTCGGACGCTGGCACGCCCGAGGTTAAGCAGACTTGAGCAAAATCCATAGCCTGATCGCCCAGCCCTCCAGACATCCGATAAAGCAGTCCGGTACTCACACAGACTCGGTAGTGCCGGGAAGCCCGCGGAAAAAGAGCACGAGTCCGTCAGGACGGCACTGACAAACTACTGCGGGCCGGAAGAAGCGGCCGCAGGAGTAGACGCCGGCGCGGCGGGCTGTACCGGATTCGCGCTCGCTGGGGCGCTGTACGATGACGTCGGCATCGGCTGCGACTTGGGCGCGTCGGGCACGGTGGTCATCGCGCTATCTGGATTCAGCAGATGATCCTTGCTCGGCCCCAGGCCCAGCTTGATCAACGCGCGCGAGTCCGGGACCGTCTTGCTTTGCCAGCCGTGGTCCGCCTGATAACGCCGCATGGCTTCTTCACTGGCCTGGTTCCAGGTGCCGGTCGCTTCCCCGCTCAGATAGTGCTCGCGGATCAGCGCTTCCTGAATGGCCTGCGCCCGCTCGCCATCGATTTTCTGCTGCCCGCGCGCGCGCGCCGATTTTTTTCGCGAAGACCGCTTTCCCGAGGCACTATGAGTCTTGCCGGTAGTCTTCCTTGTAGCGGAAGTGGAGTGATGCCTCTTGCGCTTGCTGGAAGTCGTCTTCTTAGTTGTGGCCGGTTTTTTCTGCGTGGTATCCCCAGCCGCATCTTGACCGAAACTCGCCGTCGCCAGCGACAGACAGGCCACGATCACGATGCAGACTGCACCGAATCCTGTCTTTCGGATTGGAATTCCACGCTCGACCATCTGCACCTGACCTTCAACTCCCGCGACATCGCATTTCAAAAAAACAAAAAGCCCAACTCGATGCCGGCACTGTCATCTTCTTCGATCTTGCGGCACAGTGCCAGCTTCGGTTGGGCTGAACTACGTTACGGAAGTGTGCCTGCGTCGAAGATGGCGCCATCTTGTCGAGACGAGCCGCGCTGCCGCACCAGGAAAACCACATCCTGGCCGCTCTTCAGGCTCGATTCGATTCTGGCAAGATCCTCTTCGCTGTTTACCGGCTGCTTGTTGATCTCCAGGATAATGTCGCCGCGGCCCAGGTTGACGTCTTCCGCGAACGAGTTGGGCTTCACATCCTGCACGATCACGCCTTTGCCCTGCGGCATGTCGAGGCGTTCCGCCATTTCCGGAGTCAGCTTGCGAACGGTCAGTCCAAACTTGCTCTGCTTGGGCGTGTTTTCGTCGTCATTGTCCTGATCCTCGCCCAGGCGTGCCGCAAACAGCTTGGCGCGGTCGGCAATCGTGACGATAGCGTCTTGCGCCTTGCCGTTGCGGATGAAAGCCAGCTTCACCTTCGATCCCGGCTTGCGTGAAGCAATATCGGACACCAGATCGTTCCCTTTACTCACGGCCCTGCCATCCACAGCCGTGATCGTGTCGCCGGTTTTTAATCCGGCCTGATCCGCGGGGCTGCCCGGCACCACGCTCGATACGGTCACGCCCGTTCCCGTGCCGTAGACGCGCGCGATCGCCGGATTCTGCACCGCGTCAAACGTGATTCCAATCGAGCCTCGCGAAACCTTGTGCTCGGGCCCGGTCAACTGGTTGTAGACGTCGACCACGGTCTTCGAGGGCAACGCAAATCCGATGCCGGCATAAGCATTGGTCTCACTCAGAATGGCGGTGTTAATGCCAATCACTTCCCCGTTCATGTTGACCAGCGGCCCGCCGGAGTTGCCCGGATTGATGGCCGCATCGGTCTGGATGAAGCTCTGGAATTGGCGTCCCGGAACAATGTCGCGGCCTTTGGCGGAAACGATGCCCGCCGTCACGGTGCCCGCCTGTCCAAACGGGCTTCCGATCGCGAGCACCCAATCGCCCACCTGCATGCCGTCGGAATTGCCCATCTTCGCGGCTGGCAGCGGACGATCGACGTCCACCTTGATCACGGCCAGATCGGTTTCCTGATCGGTGCCGATCACCTTGGCATCGTGCTGTACGCCCGGAGCATCGTCCTCAAAGCGAACGCGAATGCGGTCCGCCTTCTCGACGACGTGCCGGTTGGTCACAATGTAGCCCTTGGGATCGACAATCACGCCGGAACCCAGCGAACGTTCGCGAATCGGTCCATCCCCAGGCCCAGCTCCCTGGCCGCCCGGTGGTCCGAAGAAGTGGTTGAAGAAATCGTCCATGCCGCCGCCATCTTCCTCGTCTCCGCCACCACCATTATCACCGCGCCGCCGGTGCACATTCTTGATCGTCGATTCCGTATTGATGTTGACGACGCTCGGCTCCAGCTGTTTAGCAATCTGGGAAAAGGTATTTGACATCACCTGCGGAGAGGGCAAGGTGAGCGGCGTCGCGTCCCCTTTTTGCTGCCCTTCTTTTCCCTTTACTCCCTGGGAGATCACCGTACCGATCAGAATGCCGACGGTCAGCGTAGCCAGAATACTGAGAGTGTAGGCCCAGCGGTGAGCCTTCATGCGCATCCACATCGCGCCCGAGTCCATATGTGCACTTCCTCCAGAACTTGTAAACCCCCATTATTATACCCATTTACACCATGCGATCGGGATGCTCGTTTTTGGGTAGTGTCCTAATTTGCTCAGTCGGTCGGAGCGGGTTCATTCACGGGCCACGATCGCCAGTAAGTGTGTCCGCGAGCATCTTTTTTTGCGATAAAGCGAAACATTTTTTCTCGCCGCATGGGAATAATCCATGGGCTATACGAAACGACAAACGCTACATCAGCCGTTTTAACGCCGATAAGATTGTTTTCTGGGTTGACGGTGAATCGATCGTCTAGACCGACGTAATGATGCACAGAATCGCGAAGGTTTATGACTATTCCAAAATTCGGAGAGCCATCGGATTTGAGCCGTTCGGGGAGGGGGCCGTCACTGGCTGTCCCGCTGATATATGCCGCAGCGAGCTTTACAGATACGTCCTCAAGTGGGACATAGCCAATATTGGAAATTTCAAATGAACAAGACATCACATTATTTGGATCGACAGCCGCTGATGGGATCGCAACCGATACTCTCGGCAAAAACGTCACAGCGGCGGCGAAACCGCCCAACAGAGTCGCTAAGCCAAATACTAACCCGCGGAATGTCGTTTGTTGGCGGCTTTGCGGTACCCTTTTTTCTCTTTTTCGGGATTTGGCTGATTTTAGTGCTTTGTGTGACATCGAAGGCTCGCTAAAATTGTAAACGATCTAAAGGCGCTGGAAGCGGCTGCGAGAACGAGTGAAAAAAGCCTGTCGGAATGGATTCGGGGCACGATTCATGCCAGTCCGCAAAGCTGAGAAATTTAAATTAGGACACTACCCGTTTTTTGGGCGCTTACGGATACAACGGCTGAAGGGCTCCAAGGCGTTGGACGCGCAAAAACGCCAAATCGTTTTACGGGATGTTCGATTTTGCGGCGGAAAGACGGTCCGCTCAGCTCTCCTGATCGCGATAGACAACGCTCCAGCGCTTATTGCCCTTCGTAAACAGTCTTACCGCCCAGCACGGTTCGCAGGACTTTAGTCCCCACGATCTTCTCGGCCGCGGCAGAGGTTACGTCGCGATCCAGCACAACAAAGTCGGCCAGCATGCCGGGAATCAGTTTGCCCTTTTCTTTCTCCTCGAATTCGGCATAGGCCGAACCCGTGGTGTAGGCCGCGATGGCCTGATCCATGGTGAGACGTTGCGCTGGAAAATATTCCTGCTTCCCGTCTTCACTTTTTCGGGTGACCGCTGCGTAGAGCCCGCGGAACGGGCTGACCGGCTCGACCGGATAATCCGTTCCAAACGCCAGCACAACCCCCTTGTTCAGGAATGCCAGCCACGCATAAGAAGTCGCAGCCCGCTTCGGACCCAGCCGATCCTGCGCCCAACGCATGTCCGTGAGCAGATGGCTGGGCTGCATGGAAGCGATCACTTTGAGCTGCTTGAATTGGGCAAATTGCGCCGGCGTAGTCACCTGCGCGTGCTCGACCCGCAAACGAAAGTCCTCACCGCCGTTGGGCGCTTTCACGTGCGCCTCTTTGGCAGCCTTCTCCGCCTGGGCAAACGCATCCAAAGCCATCTGCACGCCTTTGTCGCCGATCGCGTGGAATCCGATCTGGAAGCCCGCCAGCACTCGCTCCTTGGTCATCTCGTTCAATTTGTCGGGTTCGTAGCGCGGCAGGCCGGAATTTTTCGCGTCATCCGCATACGGCTCCAGCAGAGCCGCCGTGTGCGAACCCAGCGATCCGTCCATGAATCCCTTCAACATGCCCGTATGGAGCATCAGGTCCGACTGCGGATGCGAATCGCGCTCCCGGCTCAACTGTTCCACCGGCTCGTCAAACGGCAGCCACTCCGAAATGCGCGCCGTGAGCTTGCCTTCCTTTTCCAGCTCTTCGTAGATTTGAAAATTTTCCCAGGGCGGTGAATAATCTTGCGCCGAGGTCACGCCGTGGGCCGCCAGATCAGCGAGAGCAAGCTCGATGCCCTGCCGGCGCTGCTCATGACTCGGCGCGGGAATCACATTCTCCACCGCTCCCTGCGCGGTTTCCCGTAGTATGCCGGTCGGCTCTCCGGCTTCGTTGCGGTCAATGTGCCCGCCTTGCGGATCGCGGCTGGCCAAACTGATGCTGGCCAGTTGCAGCGCCCGCGTGTTGGCGACGGCGATGTGCCCGTCAATCCGCACTAGAAACACCGGATGCCCGTCCGAGACTTCGTCGAGGTCCCAGCGCGTGGGCGTCGCCTTCACCGGCCACAAAGTCTCATCCCAGCCGCCGCCCAGAATCCATTCGCCCGCTTTCGATTCCTCCACTTTTTTCTGCACGGGCGTGCGCAATTCGTCGAGCGACTTCACGCCGGTTAAATCCACGCGCAGTTTATTCAGGCCGCCATCCGCCAAATGCAGATGCGCATCGTTGAATCCCGGCATCACAAAATGCCCGCCCAGATCGATCACCTGAGTCTGCGGACCTTTCAACTTCTCGATGTCAGTATTCTTCCCAACCGCCTGGATCCGGTCTCCGCGAACCGCGATGGCCTCTTGACGCGCGATCGAACTGAACGCGCTGTTGGCGGGCACTCCCGTATAAATATTGCCGTGAATAAAAATCACATCCGCCTTGGGCTTGGACGCCCCGGACGCATCCGCACTGTTTTGTGCCCTGGAATTTGTTGTCGCCGAAAATAACACCACGAGCACAGCGACAGCCAAGAGTCCTGGCATCGACGGCACATCGTTTCGAAACAAGGCCCGCACCAGTCCCACCATCATTCCCCTACCCCCGCCAACGCAAGAATAGTCAGTAAAATTCGCTTCAAGGCCAGTTCGCGCCCATTGCTGTCGAACCACTCCTGCAAGGTGTGCGCCCCGCCGCCAGAGCCGCCGCCGCCAATCGCTACGGCCTCGAGGCCCAGCGAAAGCGGAATGTTCGCGTCGGTGGACGCGCGCTGCACCTGCGCCGCGTTCGCCAGTTGCGCATCCACCGCCCGCAGCACGTGCAAAATGCGCGCCCCCGGCTGCAACTCGCCTGCTGGACGGTTCCCGATCACCACCACTTCGCAACTGACTCCCGACGGGCGTTTCTGCGCCGGCGAGCGCATCTCAGCGGCCATGGTCTCGTCTTCCACCGCGCGATTCAGCGCCCGGCGCAAAGCGTGCTCGAGCCGCTCCATCTCGGTCATCGAGGTCGAACGAATATCCACCTTCATGCTGGCCGACTCAGGAATGGAATTCACCGACGTGCCGCCGCGGATCACTCCAATGTTGAATGTCGTTTTCGGCACCGTCGGAACCACCGTCGCGGTGAAAGTATCAATGGCTTTGGCCAAAATCACGATCGGATTCGGCGCGCCAAAATCGCTCCACGAGTGACCGCCGGGACCGCGCACGATCACTTCAAACCTGCGGCTGCCCAGGGCTTCCGCCACGATCGTGTCGGCGCCCGCGCCGTCGAGCACCAGGCTGTAGGCAATCGAATCTTTCCAGCGCGGCGTCGAAAATATGTGCCGCATGCCGCGCAGGTCGCCTTCGCCCTCCTCGCCCACGTTTCCGATAAACACGAACGGCAACGCATGCCGCACGCGCACCGCGCGCAACAAGGCGGCAATCGCCAGCATCGACGCCACGCCCGCGCCATTGTCGGAAACTCCCGGCCCGTAAATGCGGCTACCCTGCTGCCGTATATTCAGCGGCGTGTTCGCGGGAAACACCGTGTCGATGTGCGCACTCAACGCCACATAACGCCGCCCGAATCCAGGATGCGTGCCGAACACATTGCCCACATCGTCGATGCGAACGTCATCCAGCCCCACGTCGCGGAATTTTTCCGAGAGCCACGCGGCCCGCGCCGACTCCCCAAACGGAGGCGCAGGAATCCTCGCCATCTCCATCTGCCATTGCAGGAACTGCGGCTCGTGCGCGCGAAACCAGTTAAACGCCGACCGCACCTCGGGCGCAGCGGCCAGACGAGCCACCTCCTGCTGCACCGAGGGCGCCAGGTCAGGCAATTCCGCGCGCGGAGGATTCGGGCTCATGAGATGGTATGCGTTAGTTTACAACGCGTTGAGAGCTGTGGGGATTGGCGAATGCGGGAACCAGCGATTACGGAAGACAGCTCGCTCCGCACCGCGTGAGTACTTAAGGAACTGTCCCGAGGACGTGGTCCTTTCGGCAGCCTCGTAGCGCCGCCGTCCCGGCGGCTGTCGCGGGGGCGTCTCACCCGCGCAGGCGAGGCCAAGATGGCCTCGCGACAGCCGGCAGGATGCCGGCGCTACGTTTTAGCCGCAGAAACGCTACGCGATCGAGTGAGCCAGCCCTGCTTTGCGCTCGACCGCGGCAACGAGCTTCTTTGTCGCAGGCACTTCAATGCCATGGCGGCGCGCGCCGCGCAGGATTGGTCCCGCGATCGCATCGAGTTCCGGCGTCTTGCCCTGCTCCACGTCTTTCTGCATCGAGCTGCGCATGTTGCCCGGCATCTTCATCACGCCGGCAATGAGCGCGTCGGTTTCAATCTTCGCGCCCTCGGCAACCGCGACCGCGCTGGCCTCGCGCATGCACGCCAATCCCAACTGGCGCCATTCGGGATCGGCCAGAATTTCTCCCGTGGTCTTGTCCGACGCGGTGGTGGTCAGCGCGAAGGCCGCCAGAAAAATGAGTTTGGTCCACATCAGCGTGGGCTCGTCGTCAACGAAGCGGCACTCGAAGCCCATTTGCTGGAGCTGCTCGGCAGTCGCTCCCAGCAAAGCGCGGCCTCGCGAAGAGAAACCGATCCTCGCGAACGGCGAGCGGTGAACGATATGACCCGGAGCCACGCGTTCCGATTCGACGGCGATGGTCGCGGGAATCACTTTGTCTGTGCCGTACTTCGAGTTGAGAAGCGAAATATGGTCGATGCCATTGAGCAGCGGGACGATAGCTCCTACGGAGTCCGGCTTGCGCAACGATTCCAGGGCCGATTCCAACTGGGTCGCCTTCACGGTAATCCAGAGCACGTCGCAGGCAGGCACTTCCGCCGCGCGTGAAACCGCAACGCTGAAATTTCCGAACGGGCTTTCCAGTTGCAGTTGCTCAGGATATTCGGCGAGCGACTCGGGCCGCAACACCAGCGTAACCGTAGCGCCGGATCGCGCCAGGCATGCGCCCATCAGCCCGCCCACGCCGCCGGCACCGAGAATGGCATGTAGCATCGGTTGAGTCATGCCGGAGTCACTTCTTGCTCGAGGCTGCGGGCACGCACTCGAGAATCTCAGCTTCCGTCAGAGTATGGTCGCTCTGCTTCGCGCGCTGGTAGATGCGCTCCACCACGTCGTCGCTGGCGGCAATCCCGTGGCGCTCCAGCCAGAACAGCACGTTCGACTTGCCGCTCATCGGACCGACGTCAATGATCTGGTCCAGCCCGAAGACGTGCGAAGGCACGCCGGAATATACGGTGTTGGCCAGCACGATGTCGTTCTTGTGATACGCCTTGATGATCGCCGCCGCATGCACTCCCGTCGCTGTGCGAAATGCGTCATCACCCACCACCGGATAATTCGCGGGAATCGGCACTCCCGTCGCCTGCGAGACAGCCTGGCAATAGTGCTTCAACTTGGTCAAGTCCTGCCGGTTCCACGGCGCAATGTCCATCAGCTTCAGGTTGACGAGCATCTGATCGATCTGCGTGTTGCCCACGCGCTCGCCCAATCCGATCGCGCATGCGTGCACGCAATTCGCGCCTGCAACAATCGCTGCCATCGAATTGGCGATGGCCAGTCCGCGATCGCTGTGCCCGTGCCAGTCCACGCGAACTTTCTCGCCCGAAGGCTTCACAACTTCCTGGATCACGAAGCGCACCAGCGCCAGCGCGCCCATTGGCGTGGCGTGCCCGGCTGTATCGCAGATGCAAATCGCGCGCGCGCCGCAGGCAATCGCCGTCGCGTACAACCGCTTCACGGTTTCCGGATCGCACCGGCTCGTGTCCTCGGTGACATACATCACGTCGAGCCCGAGAGAAACGGCATATTTGATCGCCTTCTCGGTGGTGTGCAGCAGAAAGTCGTCGGTCCAGCCTTCAGTGAACCGTCGGATCGGGCTCGATCCGATGAACGTCGCGGCCTCGATGCGCAAGCCCGTCTTTTGCACGATCTCCGCAATCGGACGGATATCGTTCTCGTGCGTGCGCGCCGCGCAATTCGGCTGAATCTTCATCTTGTGCGCGACAATTTCGTGAGCCAGCGCCGTCACGGCCTCGACCGCGCGCGGACCCGCTCCGGGCAGCCCCAGATCGAGGGCGTTGATCCCCAACGCCTCCATCAGATGCAGGATTTCAATTTTTTCGGGAATCGAAGGATCGCGCACCGAGGGCGATTGCAGCCCGTCGCGCAGGCTTTCATCATTAAGCAAAACCGGCCCGGGAAACTTCAGTCCCGGCGGAAAATTCTGGTTCCAGTCATAAATGAGATCGGAAGTATTCATGCAAACAAGCTTTCAGCTCTCAGCTCTTAGCGCCGCTGGCAAGGTACGAATTCGGCTCTTCAGAGCCGTCATCGCGCAACTTTGGAATAACCCCAGTCAATCCCCACTGCACGGTTAAAGCTGAGAGCTGAGAGCTTATTTATTTCTCTTTCGGCGGCAGCGTCAGCCCGAATACCGAAATCATGCCCTGCCCCGCGACGTTCACCTTCGTCTCCCCAGGAGTCGGCAGGTAAAGCGCTTTGCAATTTTCGCAGCGATACACTTCGGCGTGCGGTCCCCAGGCCTTCTCGATGTCTCCGCATTCGCGCTCGACGGCATCCTTCATGTAGAACCACAGCTTTAAATGGCCGCCGCAGAACTTTCCCTTGGCGTCTTTCTCGTTGCAGGCGCGCTGTCCCGCCTTCTTGACCTTCACTTTGTGTTTGGGAAGTTGCGAAACGTTGCCTGCGTTGGAAGTCACTGCTTCGCCAGTCGCCAAAGGACGTACCCTCGTTCGCGCGGCCCGATGCCGCCGGATTCGGCCTTACGCGCTCATTGTAGCTGAAACCGCGGCGCCTATGCCTCTGCTACTCTCTAGGTTGGTAGTGGTGCAGTTTGAGAAGATTTGTATCAGGGCATACCTTCAGGCATGCCAAAGCGCGAGCAAATGACCGGCTTCAACCGCTGCCAGCGCGCCTAACCCCCAGCGGCTGAAGCCGCTCGTATTTCCCGATGTTGCGGCATCGCTGAAGCGATGCCCTGATACAAATCTTCTCAAACTGCACCACTACCTCTAGGTTCCTGAGAAGCTGACGATCATAATTGTTTCAGGACTTCCCCGCTCGGGCGCCCGCGCGAGGTGAACCGGAGACGAATATGGCGAGAACCCAAAAGCCTGCCGCTGCACAAGCCGCCGCTTCCCAATCGAAAGCAGTTCGCCCCATCGCGATCAGCCGCGAGAACGCCGAGCATTATCGCTGGGGCCGCGAGTGCGATGGCTGGCACCTGGTGAAAGACAAGAACCTGAGCGTGATCGAAGAATTCATGCCGCCGGGAGCCGCCGAAATCCGCCATCACCACGAGCATGCTCAGCAGTTCTTCTACATTCTGACCGGCGAAGTTCTCATGGAAGTCGAGGGCGAAACCACTCTCATTCGTGCGGGCAGTGGCATCCGCATTCTGCCCGGAACCCGCCACCAGATCCGGAATCCGTCCTCGAGCGCCGTGCGCTTCCTGGTCGTCTCGCAGCCGCCCAGTCACAACGACCGCATCGATGATTGATTCGGCAAAATGACTGGCAAAATAGCTTATGTGGGGACAGCCGCCTTCGGCTGTCCGGTCGCGAGGGCGGTACGCCCCGCGACAACTCTCTCTACAGCTGCTTTCTCCTGACCACGCCAGCCGCTCTCCACGCTCCTCGCAGCCGCGCTCCCACTCCGCGAGCGAACTGCATATCCAGAAATCCTTCCATCTGCCGGCGGAAACTTTCGCCGTATCCGTGCCACCAGACCTTTTTCATTCCCGGCATGCGGTCCATATCCAGATACTTCACTCGCACCATTTCATCAAGGCCAAAGCGCCCGTGAGTGCGCCCGACGCCGCTGGCTTTCACGCCGCCGTGCGGAGCCTCGCTGATCCCGAAGCAGGAGACCACATCGTTCACCATCACGGTGCCGGCATGGATGCGGCGGGCCAGACGTTCGCCGCGCTTCGCGTCCCGCGTCCATACGCTCGCCGCCAATCCATACTCAGAATCGTTGGCCGTGCGCACCGCTTCGTCATCGTCCGCGCACGCCATGATCGGCAGCACTGGACCGAAAGTTTCCTCGCGCATGATGCGCATGTCATGGGTCACGTCGGCCAGCACCGTGGGCGCATAAAAATTCGCGCCCAGCTCCGGAAGCCTCCGGCCGCCCGCCACAATCCGCGCCCCGCGCGCCTTCGCATCTTCCACGTGCGCTTCCACGATGCGCACCTGCCGCTCCCGGATCATCGGCCCCACATCGGTGTGGGCGTCCATGCCGTTGCCGACGCGCAACTGCTTCGTCTTCTCCGCGCACGCCTTCGCGAACAATTCGTACAAGCTGCGATGCACATAGCAGCGCTCCACCGAAAGACAGGCTTGCCCCGCGTTCACAAAAGCTCCCCACACCGCCGCGCTCGAAGCCACATCCACGTCGGCGTCATCCAGCACGAGCATGGGATCCTTGCCGCCCAACTCCAGCACCACGGGAAGCAAGCGCTCGGCGGCGGCCGCGGCAATCCGCTTTCCCGTGGTCACGCTGCCCGTGAACACCAGCTTGTCGATCGGCGATCGCAGCAACGCCGCGCCCACCGGACCTTCACCGATCACTACCTGAAACGCGTCCCCCGGCACGCCCGCCGCATGCAGCAGCGAAGCCAGTTCCAGCGCGACCTGTGGAGTCAATTCCGAGGGTTTCAGCACTACGGCATTCCCGGCCACCAGCGCCGCTAGCGCCTCCGTCGCCGGAATCGAAAAGGGATAATTCCAGGGCGAAATGATTCCGACGACGCCGTGCGGTTCGCGCACCAGCCAGCCGCTTTTCAGTTTCGTGACCAGGTTCCCGTGGGGCACAGCTGCATCGCGCAGCAACGCCCAGGCATTGTCGATAAGGAAGCGCGCCGCGTCGAGCACGACCAGTACCTCGGTGACCAGCGCCTCGGCCGCCGGTTTCCCCGCCTCGCGCGTGATCGCCTCGGCGATCCGCGATTTCTGCGCGTGCAGTCTGCGCTGAAACTCGCGCAGAATCTCAATCCGCCGCCGCACGCCCAGTTCTGACCATGCCGCCTGCGCCGCGCGGGCGCGGCTCACCGCAGCCAGCACTTCCTCCTCGCTGGCACACTCGATCTCCCCCAGAATTTCACCCGTCGCCGGATTCATCGACGGAATCTTCGCCGCGGTCATCTGTAGCTCGCCAGGCATAAAGCACCGTCCTCGAAGAACGTGGCTACATCTTTTTAATCCTCTTGCTCGGACTGCGAATACTCCACGCTCACCAGATACAATCCGCTGGCCGGTGCAGTCGCTCCCGCCGCCGACCGGTCTCTCGCCTCAAGGATGCGCGTGATGTCGTCCACTTGCAACGTCCCTCGGCCTACGAGCAGGAACGTTCCCACAAGATTTCTGACCATGTGGTGCAGGAATCCCGATCCCTTCACGCTGTAAATCAATTCTTCTCCCACCCGCTCCCAGGCCGAGGAAAAGATCGTGCGCACGTTCGACCGGTTTTCTGCCTCGCGTCCTCGCTCCGGATCCACAGCCGCAAACGAGGTGAAATCTTTCTCCCCCACCACCAGCGCCGCCGCACGCTCCATCGCCTCTTCATTCAGCGGATACGGATAGTGCCACAAATAGCGAGCCAGAAATGGCGGACAAATCGCTCCCCGATAAATTCGGTAGCGATAACTTTTTGCCCGAGCCGCATGCCGCGCATGAAATCCGGCCGGCATCTCCGCCACGTCCAGCACTCGCACCGACGCCGGCAAAATATCGTTCAGCGCCTTCACGAAATTTTCGGTCGGCACCGAAGACTCCGTCATAAACGTCGCCACCTGCGCCAGCGCGTGCACGCCCGCGTCGGTTCGCCCCGATCCCTGGGGCAATACCTTTTCTCCGGTGACGCGTCCAATGGCTGAGGCGAGTGTACCCTGCACCGTCGTATGGTCGGGCTGCACCTGCCAGCCGTAAAATTCCGCCCCATCATAGGCCACGGTTAATTTGAGAGTGCGCATTCGCGATCTTTCGAGTCTGATCTTTTCGAGTCCTATGCGGCGTTCCCATCATCGAAGGCAGTTCGGGCACTGCGAGCCGGCGAATGGCGACGCCGCGCGGCTGTTTCCCGTCGGATATACTAGACCGTTTCCGCGGAATTCTGGCTTCGATCTGAGTGACCATGTCGATCTCGAGCGTCCCCTGGAAACTCCGCCCGCAGATCTGGACGGAAGATGGAAGCTGGAGGCGGGCTTTTGTCCCGGCTTTGAGGAACCTTTCAGCGCCGCTTTGCGTACCAATGCCTGAGCAGGACTGTATCTTGGGTCGATCGGCTGTCTCAGGTGAAACCCAAACATTCTCGGTTGTACGTCTTAATTGTCGGTTTTAACGATCGGAGATGAGCAGATGCCATTTGCCCGTTTAGCCTCGACCATCCGAGTCGCCACCACTGCAAGTCTGTTCGCATTGCTGACCGTCACGGCTTGGGCCCAGGAGCAGCCTTCGGCTCCTACGCCCCAGAATACGCCGGAAGCTCGCCGTCTGCCGGTGATGGATTATGCCAAGCCGGCGTCGCACTTCCCCAATCCGATTGCTCCCTATGAGGCGCGGCACCTGGCCCCGCCAAATCTTGCCAACAGCTCTCGCATCGATCAACTCATGCACGATGGCAAGCTCTATCTGTCGTTGAACGACGCCGTCGCGCTCGCCCTTGAGAATAATCTCGACATCGCCATCGCGCGTTATAACCTGAACATCGCCGATACCGACGTGCTGCGGGCCAAGGCGGGAGCCAGCATCCTCGGCGTCAATGCCGGAGTCGTGCAGAACACTCCCGGCGGAGGGGTCGGCGGCATCGGCGGATCCGCCGGTGCTTCCACCGGCGGCACCAGTCTGGGCGCTGGCGGCGTCGGCGCCGGCACCAATGGTTTGGTCAGTTCTACTCTCGGCCAAGGGCCGCTCATCACCACCTTCGACCCGATCCTCACCGGCACCTTACAGATGGACCGCGCCTCCCAGCTCTCCTCCAACGGTTTTAACGGCGTGCCCGTGGTCAATGCCAACACCGGGACGGCCAACTTTGCTTACCAGCAGGGCCTTTCCTGGGGCACCAATATCCTGGTTGGATTCAACAATACTCACGTCACCAACAACGTCCCCTTTACCACTCTGTTTCCCGAGGTGACATCCAACTTCCAGTTCAGGCTGACGCAGCATCTATTGCAGGGTCTGGGCATGCCTGCGAACGCGCGCTTCATCCACATCGCCAAAAACAACCGTGAACTTTCCGATGTTGCCTTCCGCCTGCAGATCATTACGACTGTCGATCAGATCGAAAACATGTATTGGGATCTGGTCTACGCCTACGAGAACGCTCGCGTGCAAAACGAGTCCCTGGCCTTTGCCCAGAAGACGCTTTCCGATACTCAGAAGCAAGTCGATATCGGAAGCCTCGCGCCCATCGAAGTAGTGCGGGCGCAAAGCACCGTCGCGCAGGATCAGCAACTGGTCACGACCGCGCAGACCAATCTTCAGCTCGAACAGTTGCTGATGAAAAACGCGCTGACGCGCACACTCAAAGATCCAACTATGGCCACTGCGGAAGTGATCCCCACCTCGACCATGGACATTCCCCAGCAGGAACCGGTCGTTCCCACAGAGGATCTGATCAACGATGCGCTCCGTCACCGCGCCGAGTTGGTCGAGTCGCGCATTGACCTCAACAGTCGCGAATACAGCAACAAGGCTGTTCGCAGCGCCTTGCTGCCCACTCTTGATCTATTCGCTTACTATGGCGGCTCGGGCCTGGCTGGTCAGTTGAATCCCATCACGCCATTTTGTTCCAGTTCCACGAGCAACGGCCTGTGCATTCCGCCGGGAAGCATCCCCGCGCAATTCAATTCCGGCAAGGCCGTCCCCTACAGCACTGCCCTGGAGAACCTGGTCACCTCCGCCGCTCCTGACAAAGGCTTAGGCCTGACCCTGAACATCCCGCTGCGCAATCGCGCCGCGCAGTCCCTGCAAGTCCGCTCGGAACTGGAATATCGTCAGGCTCAGATGCGCCTGCAGCAGATTGAAAACCAGGTTGCCATCGAAGTCCGGAATGCGCAATATGCGGTGCAGCAAAATCGCGCCAGTGTTGACTCCGCCAAAGCTACCGTCGAGTTGGCCCGCCAGTCGCTGGACGCTGAACAGAAGAAATACAAGTTCGGCACCTCCACCGCGACGCTGGTCTTGCAGTATCAAAGCCAGCTGGCCACAGCCGAATCCACTCTGGTCAATGCCACCGTCGCCTATGAGAAATCGCGGCTTGAACTGGATCGCGCGACGGGAAGCGTACTGGATCATGCCAACATCAGCATCGACGACGCTGCCAAAGGACAGGTCACGCGTCTGCCCAACGTCCCCTACGTGGCCCCGCGAAAAGATCTGCCTGCGGGTACGCCAGCACAGCAGCCGCAATAACGCTCCATTTCGACGTTTCTTGAAGAACCGCATCCTCGCCGAACGCCGTTGTCATCCACGACAGCGGCGTTTCTGTTTTGTTCGACCTAACAATTCTTTACAATCGCGGGCGTTTTCCGCCAAACTTCTCCCGCTAAGATGAATGGGTGCCTTTCCGAATGTGCTCTTAATCCCAGATTTCCATTTGTAGTCTGCCTTTCTGCTTAAGGAGAAACACATGTCTTTACCGCGTTTGTTTTCGATGACCCGGCGTTCGGCGTTCTATCTCGCATGGATGACCGCGATCGCAGCCGCACCGCTGGCGCTTTCGGCGCAACAGAATCCGCCTGCGAATCCGTCGCCGATTACCACCGCTCCCGCCGCGCCACAACCCGCTCAGCCTGACACCGTCCATCTCAAGGACTACTCCGTTCCGCGCTCGGCGTTCCCCAAATTCCTGCAGCCCTACGAGGCCGAGCCGCTCGGCCAGCCGAATCTGGGAAACTCGCCGCGCGTCGACTCCCTCATGCGAGATGGAAAAATATATCTCTCCATCGACGACGCCGTCGCTCTCGCGCTCGAAAACAATCTCGATCTCGAGATTGCCCGCTATAACCTGAACATTGCGGCGGCCGATTTGCTTCGTGCCAAGTCCGGCGGAAGCATTCTCGGCGTCAACACCGGCATCGTTCAAAATACCCCGGGAGGAGGCGTAGGCGGCCTCGGCGGCGCGGTCGGCTCTGGCACCGGCGGCACCACTGTCGCGGCGGGCGGCGCAGGCACCGGAACCAACGGCCTCGTCAGTTCCACTCTCGGCATCGGCGCTCCCATCACCAGCTTCGACCCCCTGCTTACGGGAACCTTCCAGCTCGACAAGAATCAGACCGAATCGGTAAACATCTTTAGTCCCGTCCCCATCGTGGCCCAAAATACCTACACTTCGAACTTCGCCTACACGCAGGGATTCTCCTTTGGCGGAGCCCTCACCGGCGCCTTTAACAACACTCACGTCACCACCAACAATCCGACCAGCCTGCTCACGCCGCAATTGGGCTCGAATTTCCAGTTCCGCTTCACGCAGAATCTGCTGCAAGGGTTCGGTGCCCTTCCCAATACGCGCTTCATCCGCATCGCCAAAAATAACCGCGAGATTTCCGACGTTGCTTTTCGGCTGCAGATCATTACCACCGTCGATCAGATCGAGAACATGTACTGGGATCTGGTCTACGCCTACGAGAATGTTCGCGTGCAGCAGGAGTCTCTGACCTACGCGCAAAAGGCGCTTGACGATACCCGGCACCAAGCGCAAGTCGGCACCGTTCCGCCCATTCAGGTGGTGAGCGCGCAAAGCACGGTCGCCACCGACCAGCAAAACCTCATCGTGGCCCAGAACAACCTGCAACTGCAGGAATTGCTGATGAAGAATGCGCTCAGCCGCAGCATTGAAGATCCTGTGCTCGCCGAAGCCGATGTCATCCCTACTTCAACCGTGCAGTTGCCGCAGGAAGAACCCATCACTCCAATTCAGGATCTGATCAACGACGCGCTTCGCCACCGCGCGGAACTCGTCGAAAGCCGCATCGACCTGAATTCCCGCGACATCAACAACAAGGCCGTACGCAATGCCATGCTGCCCACGCTCCAGGCATTCGCCTATTACGGCGGTTCCGGTGTTGGCGGAAATGTGAATCCGCTGGTACCTAATTGCGCCACAACCACCAGCGCGTTCTGCTTCGATCCGGCCAAAGCTCCTCCGCCGTTACGGAGCAGCACCTCTGTGGGTTACGGCAACACCCTCAGTCAAATGGTGAATTCCACGGCGCCCGACAAAGGCATAGGACTCAGCCTGACGATTCCCATTCGCAACCGCCTGGCGCAATCCGACCAGGTGCGCGCCGAACTGGAATACCGCCAGGCGAAGGTTCGCCAGATTCAGCTGGAAAATCAGGTGCGCATCGAGGTGCGCAACGCGCAATTCGACGTCAAACAGAACCGGGTCGCCGTTCAGGCCGCGCAATCCGCCGTCGATCTCGCACGCCAAACTCTGGATGCCGACCAGCAGAAATTGAAAGTCGGACTCACCACGCAGGTGACCATCTTGCAAGACGCCGCCACACTTAGGACGGGCGAATCAAACCTCGTGTCGGCGAAGGCTGCCTACGAGAAGTCGCGCATCGAACTCGATCGTGCCACCGGCCTGCTGCTCGATCACGCCCGCATCGATATCGCGGATGCCACCCGTGGTCAGGTCACGCGCTTGCCCAACGTTCCCTATGTCGCTCCGCGCCAGGATGCACCCCCGGTCCAGCCGATGTCTACGCCGCCCCAGCCGCCCCAATCTCCGCAAGGAGGCCAGATGTAGCCCGTGGCCAGGGCCGATGTGGGAACAGCGGCTATCGGCTGTCCGGAACATGTGGGGACAGCCGCCCTCGGCTGTCCGGTCGCGACGCAGTTTGTCGCGACAGCCGCGCTACTGTCCCGGAAGCGGTCGAAACCGTCAACCGGACTGATGACCATACCACTCGTACATACACTTCTGTACATAATAATGTTCCTGCAGGAACATTTGAACGATTTTTTACCCTCTGCCGCCCCCGATGCCATCCTCAAGTCTCTCCAACCGACCGCCTGATACACTACGCGCGATGGCGACCTCCACCCGGCCCGCGCTGCCCAGATTCTTTCTCTGGCTGCTGCCGCTGTCGTTCGCGCTGCAGATCGCAGCCATCGGCGTGCTCCATCAGTATCGAGTCCGCCCAGGCAACGACAACTTCGAATTCGGATGGGAGATGGGTCGCGTCGCTCGCTCCCTCGCCCAGGGCCACGGCTTCAGCAGCCCGTATGAAGGCAACACCGGCCCCTCCGCCTGGGAGCCGCCGCCTTACCCCTTCCTGATGGCAGGCGTCTTTAACGTCTTCGGCATCTATACGCGCGCTTCCGCCTGGGTGCTGCTCGCCGTCAACAGCTTGCTCGCGACGCTCACCACGATCCCCATTTTTTTGATCGCGCGCAAAACGTTCGGCGAACGAGTCGCCCTCTCGTCCGCCTATGCGTGGGCGCTGAATCCCTACGTCTGGTACTGGTCCATCCACTGGCTGTGGGACACAACCTTCACGCCACTGGTTCTTTCCTGCCTGTTCCTGTTAGCGCTGAGGCTACAAGGAGCTCATGTAACCCCGGACGCATTCGTCCGGGGGCATGATTACAGAAACTGGATTCTGTTCGGTGCTCTATACGGAATCGGAGCGCTCGCCAATCCCACCACGCTGGCATTCCTTCCCTTCTGCGGCTTGTGGATCTGGCGCCAGCGTTACCGCCGCGCGCTGCCCTCGTTGGCAGGCGTAGCCCTGGCTTCGATCGTCTTTTTCGCCGTGCTGTCTCCGTGGGTCATTCGCAACTACGAAGTGTTTGGACGCTTCGTTTTTCTGCGCGACGACTTCGGCCCGCAACTTCGCCTGGGCAATGGTCGCTATGCGGACGGCATGCTGATGGCCTATCTTCAGCCCAACCTCAACAAGCTGGAGCTGGAAAAGTTTCAGCGCATGGGCGAACTCGCGTATGCCGATGCGTGCAAGCGCCAGGTCTTCGATTGGATCCGCGCGCATCCGGCCCGCTTTGCCGTGATTAGCCTGAAGCGCTTCTTCTATTACTGGAACGGAGTGCCGCGAGCCACCAGCAGCCTCGCGCCTGTCGACTTCCGAACGTCAGCCTTCCTGGCTACGTCCGTGCTCGCGCTGTGGGGACTCGCCCGCGCATTGCGCCAGAAGCGGCCAGCAGCCTGGCTTTTCGCGGGACTGGTCGTGTTCTACCCGGCGATTTATTACTTCGTTTATCCGCACGCGCGCTACCGCCATCCCATCGAACCGGAGCTTGTGATCCTGATTGTGTTCGTGCTTTCCGAGGCGCGATGGAAGAAGCCGAATGCAGAAGTCAGAAGTGAGAATGCAGAAGTAAAAGACATCACGGCGTGACTCGCGGGTTGACGTTCTGACTCTTGCATTCTGACTTCTTACTTCTGACTTCATGCCGTGAGACAATGCCGAGTTCCGAATAAGCACTATGAATCTCTCGGTCGTCATCATCACCTTCAACGAGGAAGCCAATATCGGCCGCACGCTGGCGAGCGTGCAGTCCCTCGTCGCCGACGGCAAAGGAGAAATTATCGTCGTCGACTCCGGCTCAACCGATCGCACGGTAGAGATCGCAAAATCCCACGGCGCGAAAGTGTTCGTCGAAGAATGGAAGGGCTACGCCGCGCAGAAGAATTCAGCCATCGACAAAGCGGTCGGCGATTGGATTCTGAGTCTCGACGCTGATGAGGAACTTGACTCGGAACTGATTCGCGAGTTCACCGGCCAAACCGGCGGAGCGGCGCCTTCGGGAGGGAGTCCCCGCGAATGGTGCCTTACGATGGGAGCATCCAGAGAAGTGCTCGCAGGATCGCCGGTTGGCTTCCATATCCGTCGCAAGAATTATTTTCTCGGACGATGGATTCACCATGGCGGATTCTGGCCGGATCGCAAGCTGCGCTTGTTTCGGCGTGGGGCCGGCACATTCGAGAGTCGCGCCGTGCATGAGGACGTCCGAGTCAACGGACCGACGCTCGCAATCCCACGCGGTGCCCTGATTCACCATTCCTACCCCACGCTCTCCAACTACATCGAGCACATGAACCGCTACTCGTCGCTGGGCGCGGAGATGGTTGTGGCCAAGGGCAAGGTCGGGTTCAGCGTGATCAACATCGTGCTGCGGCCGCTCGTCACCTTCCTCTACAACTATGTCTTTCGTCTCGGATTCCTCGACGGCCGCGAGGGCCTGCTGCTGCACCTCTACCACGCCGTTTATGTTTCCTGGAAGTATGCGAAGGCGTGGGAATTGTCGCGGCAGAAAAATACTTTGTCATCCTGAGCAGAGGGACTGCTTCGCGAAGGCGAAGCAGTCCCGAAGTCGAAGGATCCCTTTCACTTCCGCGGCACTCGCGGCTCATTTTGGAATCCTCGCCGGGGCGAATGCTCTCTGGGGAAGGGGCGGGGCCGCCGGCGCGGTAGGGATCCTTCGACTGCGCGGAAGGTTCGCATTCGCGAACCTTCCGCTTCGCTTGATTGCATAACGACGTTGGCCCGTCGCGAGTAGATTGGTATGCGATGGACAAAGACCAAGGCTCGTGAGAGGAGCCAACGTCATGTTGATTATAGGATGCGATTTCCATCCTGGGTTTCAGCAGGTCGCGATCTTTGACAATCGAACGGGAGAGATTCAAGAAAAGCGGTTACAGCACCGCGCCGAAGCGGAGCAGTTTTACCGGTCGCTGGCGGGCCAGGAAGTGCGGGTGGGGATGGAGGCGTGCGGGCACTATCCGTGGTTCGAGCGGCTGCTGGCGGAACTGGGCTTCGAGTTGTGGTTTGGCGACGCCGCCAAGATCCGGGCCGCGGTGGTGCGCAAGCAGAAGACCGACCGGAGGGACGCGGAGCATCTGCTGGAGTTGTTGCGGCAGGACCGGTTTCCGCGGATCTGGGTGCCGAGTCTGCAGGTGCGGGACGTGCGGCAGTTGCTGGTGCATCGCCACAAGCAAGTGCAAGCGCGGACCCGTACGAAGAATCAGCTGCAGGCCATGGCGCTGAGTCACGGGGTGCAGAAAAAGTACAAGCTGTGGAGCAAGGCAGGGCGCGCGGAGTTGGAGCAGTTGCCCTTGCTGCCCTACGCGGCCGAGCGGCGCAAGCGGTTGCTGGAAGCGCTGGACGGGCTGGAAGCGGAAATCGTCGAGCTGGACCGGCGAGTCTGGGAAGAAGCGCGGCAGCGGCCGGAGGCGGTGCGGCTGATGACGCATCCAGGAGTGGGACCGGTGACGGCGTTGGCCATGGTGCTGACCCTGGGGCCGGCGGAACGATTCGAATCGGGCAAGCAAGTGGGCAGTTATTTTGGCCTGATTCCGAGCGAAGATTCCAGCGGCGGAAAACAGCGGCTGGGCAGGATCAGCAAACAGGGCAGTTCGTTTCTGCGCTTTTTGCTGGTGGAAGCGGGACAGACGGCGGCGCGTTACGATCCGCAACTGAAACGCTTCTATCGCCGCCTGGCGGTGCGCAAGAATCGCAGCCTCGCCAAGGTGGCCGTGGCCAGAAAATTGGCCACGCGGTTGTACCTGATGTTGCGCGAAGACTGGACGTACGCGCAACTCTGTCAGGCCGTCATGCAGGTGAGCCCGAGTCATTCTGTGGCCGGCCAGTAACGGAGCCGAGCGCTTGAGTGGGCAGCCTGCCTCCCTGAAGCGTCAGGGAGATCGAAGTGAATAATCGTGGGCGCAAGTACCGAAGAGATGGATGGTGGGACCTGAGGTCCCGCTGCAAGATTGAATCGAGTGACGAGCTTGGTCTGGACATCAAAAACGTTCTACGAGAGCGAAATGGCGCTGCTTTCGGCGTCCACGCCGGAGTGTGGGCAAAATTCGCTTGACAGAGTACAACGTCGTTAGAGACAGGATGACAGAACAGGCAGACCGACCGGTCGTTCCGTAGGCAATAAACCGCCTTGCTCCAACCGCACTCGCTTCCCTATCATCAAACTAGATCACTGGGGAACGCATGGAAAAGAAGCCGTCTTATCAGTTCAACCCACAGGCCAAGTCCAACCCACAGGCCAACGCGAAGTCGAATCCGCCGCAACTTGCTGACCGTCCTGTCGCCGATGTTTTTGAGAACCGCCATCCTTCCGAAGCGGAGAAGCAATGGGCGGAGACCACGCTGGCTTCGACGCTCGAGAAAGCTCCCGAGCGACCGATTGGCGCGCCCACCGGTGTGAACGTGGACGAGCACGGACACGCGCGCTTCACTACCATCTCGGGCGTTCCCATTCGCAGACTTTACACGCAGGCTGATCTGCCGGCCGACTGGAGCGAGGAACATTATCTCGGCTATCCCGGCGAACCGCCCTTCACGCGCGGCATTCACGCCACCGGATATCGCGGCAAGCTTTACACCATGCGCCAGTTCTCCGGCTTCGCGTCGCCGGAAGAAACCAACCAGCGCTACAAATACCTGCTGGAGCACGGCGGCAGCGGGCTTTCCGTGGCGTTCGATTTGCCTACCTTGATGGGTTACGACTCCGACCATCCCGCAAGCGAGGGCGAGGTCGGCAAGTGCGGCGTGGCCATCGATTCGCTGGAGGACATGGAGATTCTTTTTAACGGCATCGATCTGGAGAAAACTACTGTATCGATGACCATCAATTCACCGGCGTCGGTGTTGTGGGCCATGTACCTGGTGGTTGCGGAGAATCAGGGCGCGGACTGGAAGAAGATTTCCGGCACGATTCAGAACGACATCCTTAAGGAATACATCGCGCAGAAGGAATACATATATCCTCCGGCGCCCTCAATGCGGCTGGTGATCGACACTTTTGAATTCGGATCGAAGTTTACGCCACGCTTCAACACCATCTCGATCAGCGGCTATCACATTCGCGAGGCGGGATCGACGGCGCTGCAGGAACTCGCGTTCACCTTATATGACGGCGTGGAGTACGTGGAGTGGGCGCGGCGCCGCGGCCTCGATGTGGACGAGTTCGGCCCGCGGCTCAGCTTCTTCTTCAACGCGCACAATGATTTCTTCGAAGAGATCGCGAAATACCGCGCCGCCCGCAAGATCTGGTATCGCGTGATGAAAGACCGCTTCGGCGCCAAGAACCAGCGCACCTGGCTGATGCGCTTCCATACCCAGACCGCCGGAGTTTCCCTGCCCGCGCAGCAACCGATGAACAACATTGCCCGCGTCGCGCTGCAGGCTCTGGCCGCGGTGCTCGGCGGCACGCAATCGCTGCACACGGATTCTTATGACGAGGCCCTCGCTCTTCCGACCGAAGAGGCGGCGCGCATCGCGCTGCGCACGCAGCAGATCATCGCGTATGAATCGGGCGTGACGCAGACGGTCGATCCGCTGGGCGGATCCTATTTCGTTGAAAACCAAACCCTCCAGATGGAAAACGGCGCCTTCGATTATTTCGGCAAGCTCGACGCCATGGGAGGGATGGTGAAGGCGATCGAGCGCGGCTATCCGCAGAAGGAAATCGCCGAGGCATCGTACCAGTACCAGCGCGCGGCTGAGGCTCGCGAGAAAGTGATCGTCGGCGTCAACGAGTTTGCCATCGAAGAGGAATCGCCGAACATTCTCTACATTGACGAAAGCGTGGCGCGGCAGCAGTCTGCGAAGCTGAAGACGCTGCGCGGGCGCCGCTCGAATGAGGCAGTCCAGCGTGCGCTCGACGCACTCAAGAAAGCGGCCGCCCTCGAACCGAAGGCGGAACTGAACGGCAACGTCTCTTCCGCCAACACCATGCCCTACATCGTGGATGCGGTCCGCGCCTATGCCACCGTGGGCGAGATCTGCGAGGCGCTGCGGCAGGTCTATGGCACGTACACGGAAGTCAGCATCACATAGATTTCGACTATGCAATCGACGGTGACCTTGCCCCCTCGCGGTCAGCTGTTGAGAAGATTTACACCTCGCTTTTCTAACGTCACGTGAACATTTTCTCTGCAACTCTACTTGGCTGAGACGCAACTAATGCCGCGTGACGGTCGTAACATCGATATACCTTCGCACGCTGGAGTCCGGGCGCCGTCTGTCGAAGTGCCCAGTAATGGCATTGCTGTCTCATCGGCAGGGCTGGTCATTGGCTGTTCTTCTCGCGCTTTTCCCGTGTCTTTTCTATGCCAGCAGCACCAGTGACGCTCCGCTCACGACGTATCACACGGGCACATCGGAGGTGCGGATCTCATTTTTCGCCACCGACGAGCGCAATCATCCGGTGGAGGATCTAGGCAAGGACGATTTCGCCATCGTCGACGACGATATGGTCATTCGCGATTTTCGCAGCCTTGTGCGCGCCAGTGATACCGCGCTCGATCTGGTGCTTCTGGTCGACGACAGCGAATCGATTGCGCCGCGATTTCAGGAAGTGCGGCAAGCAGTTCTGAAACTTGTTGAGGCCGATTCGCTTTCGGCCGACGATCGCGTCTCCGTTGTCACTTTTGCCGGGATGCATCCCACAATCTTCTGCGTGCAGGACTGCCGCGCGCCGGCCGTCAGACAGAAATTATTGGCGGCCAAAGCCGAGGGTGCGACTCCGCTGTTCGATGCCGTCAATTACACGGCCCGTCTGGTAACGAGCCAGCGAGCGCCCGCCGCGCGCCAGGTGGTGATTCTGTTTTCCGACGGGCATGACACCATCAGCATGGCCTCTTACCGCGACGCGCTCGAGGCGATGATCGCCAGCGGAGCGTTGCTCTATACCATGAACGTCGATCGCTCGAAAGATTCTTCTTCGCAAGGCAGCCGCATCCTGCAACAGATGGCGGAATCAACCGGAGGCCGCTCTTTTCAGCTACCCGATCATGCGGTCGATCTGGTGCAAGCCGTGCTTGCCGACTTGCACGCTTCTTACATTGTCACGTATCAGCTACCCAGCCGTACTGCGGGATTTCATGCGCTCCGTATTCTTCCCAAACATAACTTGAACCTGCACTTTCACTCCCGGAAAGGATACAACTATGACGAAATCCGCTGAAACGACATGCACCCGCTACGGAATGTGGATCGCTTTGATGGTTTGTCTTGTGCCTAGTGCCTGGGCTGGAGTCTATCAACACGGCACTGTGGTGAGGATGAGAATGACGGACTGCCTGCCCGCGCATCATGGATTCATGATGGCGATGGGCGGCGGTCCGGCAGCGCAGATGGGGCCGGAAGTTTGCCCAGAATACACATTGGTATCGGACAAAGTTGTGTTTGTGATCGTAGGCCGGTCCTCCGATCAACTGATTCCGCTGGCCGATGTAATCGACTTCCGCCTGCACAACAACGAAATGGCAGTGCGGGTCGACGACGCCCGCCGCGAAAACAAATTCGGCATCAAGGAAATGATTTTGCGAACCGAGTGGGACATGTTGCAGAAACATATTACGGATCAGTTGAACTCCTCGGGGCATTCGACCGACGGCAGCACGGATCTGCGAAGCCGGGAGTAGGGCTACGCGCGCATTGGACTGACTGGGAGCGCTTTCAGTTGCGCAATCTTGCGCGCGATCTGCACTGTGTTTCGGCAGGTTGCCAGGCACGACTCACAGGCGCCACACGCTTCGAGTCCTCGGCCCGGAGCAATGTGCGAGCCCCGTGCCCGGGTTTCTTCGGAACAGAAAAGCGACCTTCCTGCAAGACATCCTCCGGTGCGCATGGGAGACCCTCCCGCCTGCGCCTTTATGCAAGAGTAGGAATGGTATAAAGTCGGCTGACCAGAAAATATGAGAAACGAAACCTCGGTCAGGCAGTCGACCCCCACCATTGGCTTCGTGCTCTTCATGCTTTTCGCTGCCGCGACCAGCCTTTGGATTCGTTCAGGTTTTCCTGTTCGCGTCATAGGGAATTCGCCTCAGGACGATTTCCTTTTCGTTCGGCTAGCACACCACCTTAGCTTGGGAGATTGGCTCGGTCCTTACAATCAACTGACGCTTGCCAAAGGGATGTTCTACTCCGTGTTCCTCACTGTCGTTCACTTTGCGAGGGTACCTCTAAAGATCGCCGAACAAATCGTTTACTTAGCTGCATCCGGACTTACGGCGGAACTGGTCCGTCGTCGAACCGGAAATGTCTACTTTGGCGGATCTCTTTTTCTGCTTCTCGCGTTCAATCCTGTTGTTTGGAATCCCGAACTCGCGCGAGTGATCCGCGAAGGACTGTATTTAAGTCTGTCGCTCGCCGTGATTGTGTTGTTTGCGACCGTTTGGTTCCCGAGCCAACAACGCAAGCCCTTCGCATCCCCCTGCGCGGTTATATCGGGATTCGGTTTGGGTCTTATAGCCGCGGCATATTGGCTTACCCGCGAAGAGGGTGTCTGGCTTGTCCCTAGCATGGGCATCATAGCTCTGATCGGAACCGCACGGATCGTGGGACTCGGTACCAGTCAGAAAAATGAGCAGGCCCAGTCTCGATCAACTCGGGCAAAAGCTGTAGCAGTTCCTCTTGTCTTGGCCGCATTGACCTGCTTAGGGGTTGATGCTTTCGTTGCGGGCTTGAACTACCGGCACTATGGGATATTCGAAACAAACGAGCTTCGGTCGAGAAGTTTCTTGAGAGCATACGGCGCACTAACCCGAATCCGCCCTCCGCATTGGCAACAATATGTGCCTTTCCCCGCGGATGCTCGGGATCAGGCATATTCCGTGAGCCCCGCGGCACTCGAACTCAAGCCGTGGCTTGAAGGGCCGTACTCGGCCGGATGGCGCAGAGTTGGCTGCGAAGCGATTCCGGTAGAGCCATGTCGTGAGGTTCTAGCTGGTTGGTTCGTATGGGAACTGAGAGACGCGGTCGTACTCGCCGGCCATTATGGAACAGCTGCTGAAGCGATGAAATTCTATGAAACATTGGCGCGTCAGATTGATATGGCTTGCTCGAATCACAAGATCGAATGTCTTCCACAAAGGGATACTCTTGCGCCTCCGTTTCGAGCGGAGTATCTGAAGCAATTCATTCATGAGAGCCTGGCATCGGCCAAGATCATGCTTTCGCTGAAAGACGTGCCTGTCCGAGCCCTGCCTAGCATTGGTCCGCCCGACAGAATCTCGATGTTCTCGCAGATGGTAAGGGGGCTGAGCTCGCCGAAAGAACTTCACATCAAGGGCTGGGCTGGTGCGACCCTCGGCGAGCCGACTTTGCGGGTAGTCTCGCCTGACTCGGAACAGTATTTCTCTTCGACGACCATCCTTCCCTCCGACGATGAGATTGTCCCGGGCGCAAGCCTGAAGGCTGTTCGTTTCGATGTGGAGACGAACTGCGTACCTCTTTCTTGCTACTTGCTCGTGGACTCGCCAGGAACCCAGCCATTCGAGATCCAATTGCAAGAAATAGTTGCGAAAAGGTCCTTTAGCTCACCGTCAATGACGCTGGTCATCGACGACATTTCTTTCATCGAGCCAAAATTAACCACGGCGGAAGCGCCTTCCCCACAGTTAAAGGTTGCATCCCTGATTGCGTCGTTTTACGCGATCTTAATGCCCGTCCTGGCCGTGCTAGGAACACTGGGTTTAGTCTTAGCTATCGCGTTCAAGAGGGTAGCTGTGATCGAGACAGAGATTCTGGCGCTGGTTCTGGCCAGCGCTGCAGCCATCATCACGAGGATGGCGCTTCTTGCGTACATCGCGACAACATCCTTCCCGGCCGCGAACCTGCTTTATAGTTCCCCAGCGTCAGCCTTCGTGATTATCTTCGCGGTCGGTGGCGTTTACTGCGGCTGGGCTGTTTTACGACATGCCAACTCCGCAGAAGCGTGAGCCCACACGTCGACGTTGTGGTCAGCGCGATGGGTCCTGGCAAAGCACCAAGTACTGACCACCGAAGGGTAGTGCACGCAGCCAGCGCTCGACGGGGCGTAGCAGGAGCAATTGGCGAGGGAAGTAAAAAAGCGAATCGGTTCGGAGAATTTTGAAGCCCGCCTGCATCAGCATTTTGCGCGCCTCATGCGGACTGATCGTAATTGCGTTTTCGTCAAACGCGCATTGTGACATCACGTAGCGTGTGCCGGGATTCCATGGGTTATTCTCCCAAAACGCGAACAGGCCTCCGGGACGGAGAGCGTGGCGAATCGCGGAGAGACAGGCTTGCCTCTCAGACGGAGGAATGTGATGGAAAACGCCATTCGTGAAGGCGAGATCTGTCCTGCCGTCGGGCGTCCAGTCGCTGGTGCAAAGGAGCGATACTCGCTCGCCATAGTTCGCCTGGCAAGCCAAGGCGATGGAAGCACTCGACACATCCACGCCCAGCACTTGTTCCACGTTGAAGGTGGCGGCTAGCATCGGTGCATTCGCGCCGTCGCCGCAACCGTAATCCAGAATCCGACGCACCGGAAATTCCAGCCGCTCACAACATTGTGCGGTCCAATCGATTCTTCTTTGCGCATAGAAATTTCTGCTTTCGCCTGTGATCGCAAGCGATTGGGCGAGGTCTTCTTCATACCTCGTGGCAAAGCGATCGAATTCCGCTGGACTCATGATTATCGGCGGCGAAGCCCCAGGATGCTCAGAAAGAAGCTGCTGAAGATCACCTGTGCTCCTAGCACAAGGGCAAAAACGGACGGCAATACGATGCGCAGCATGCTTTCCGAATTCAGCTGACCGAAGCTCGTCCGTGTCCAGTCCGAAAGGGCTAAGACCGATCCCGCGACTCCAACGATCACGAGCAACGCTCCAGCCACCAGGCCAGTTTCGAGCTTGATGTACTCAAATAAGCGGTTAAAGCGAGGATCTTCGGGCAAGAGTCCTTCAGTAATGGCGAAGACCTTTGTGAACACGGCAAACGCCAGCAGTTGGAATCCGACCAGCATGGAGCCGAACGCATAAGCAAGAGTGTGAACGTCGAATACCACATCGTCAATTCTGCGCGGACCCGGCAAAAGCCATGCACAGACTGCGAGTCCGAGCAAAATGGACACAATTCCCGGATACAGGAACAGCCACCTGGGGCTGTACATCAAAAGAAATCGCAAGTGGCGCCAGCCATCGTGCCAAGTACGCAAGTGAGGCGGGTGGCTGCGTCCATCTGGAGACAAGGTGGTCGGCACCTCACAAACCTTCATACGCAACAAGCTGGCCTTCACCACCATCTCACTGGCAAATTCCATACCGGTCGATCGAATGTCCATCCGTTCATAGCTGTCCTTTCGAAAAGCGCGCAATCCGCAGTGAAAGTCGCGGCACGAAGACTGGAAGAACACCCTGCCAATAGTGGTTAACACCGGGTTACCTAGATAACGGTGCAGAACCGGCATGGCCCCCTTCTGAATGCCACCGCGGAAACGATTCCCCATCACCAACTCAGAACCATTTCTCAACTGTTCAACTAACCTGGGAATATGGCGAAAATCATAGCTATCGTCGGAGTCGGCCATGACAATGTAAATACCACGTGCCGTCTGAATCCCTCCCTTGAGCGCGTTGCCGTAGCCACGTTGCTTAACGTGTACGATTCGCGCTCCGGCCGACAGCGCAATTTCGATTGATCCGTCCGTCGAGCCATTGTCAGCGACAATCACCTCTCCGTTCAGGCCCAACGTCTCAAGCGCAGCCATCGCCTTCGAAATGCAAATGCCGATCGTCTCGTGCTCATTCAGGCACGGTAAGACGACCGAAACCTCAACGGCCAGAGGGGCGATCTCGGCCGTTAAGTCAGAAGAATCTCGGACGGACGAGTTCATAAATGCAACTGAACCGTAGGCAACGCTAGGCTTCTGCACGGCGAACGCTCGCACATTATAAGGCTAATTCGCGGCTCGCCCACGCGGTTGGCGGCGAACATTTTCTCGACTATACCCTGTGGCTGAATTGGCGTGAAAAAGCCCAGAGGGGTGCGAGGAAAAACACGACCTTTCGTGTTTCAACCCCCCGAATGCCCCACCCTGATCCTCGCAAGCGATTGAAAAACAAGGATCACCACGTAAATGGCCAGTTGGCAGTCAGTTTGCCTCGTATGGGCTAGACTGCTTGCGAGCCGGACTTCTAAGGCGTAGTGGGACCTGCCCCAGGAAGAACGAAGAAAGGAACAGGAAATGAGCGTGAACGAAGCTCCGTCCGCCACATCACGAGGTTGGAAGCCCGCCCAGGTATATGTGATGGCGGGCATCTGTCTGGTTATTGGGCTGGCTCTGGGATATCTGTTCCGCGGTTCGGCCTCCAATGCAGTTCCCGCTGCCCAAGTGGCGCAGGCCTCCAGTCAGGGTGCGACGACGGCGCCGGCTCAAATGCCCAGCCTGGAACAGATGAAACAAATGGCAGACAAGCAAGCCGAGCCACTGCTGGCTAAGCTTAAAAGTGATCCCAACAACTCAGATTTGCTCAATCAGATTGGCACAATCTACAAAGCCACCCATCAGTTCACAGAAGCAGGCAGCTACTTTCAGAAAGCCGTGGAGGCCGATCCAAAAAACAATCTGGCTCGCACGGACCTGGCTTCCTGCCTCTACTACGAAGGGGACGCGGACGGCGCTCTGAAGCAATTGCAGCAAGCTCTCACTTACAACCCCAAGGACGCCAATTCCCTGTTCAATCTGGGCATGATTCGCTGGAAAGCCAAGGGCGACACCAAAGGCGCTGCGGAAGCCTGGACCCAATTGCTGAAATCAAACCCGCAGCTGGATGGGCCGAAGAAAACTCAAGTCGAGAAATTGCTGGCCGAAGTTCGAGGACAAAGCAGTACGAACTAAGTTCGCGGGTGGTGAGGAGAACGGAATGTCAGAAAACAAAGGTGCGATCTGGACAGATGTGCAGGCCTACACGCTGGCGGTAATTTGCCTGCTGTTGGGCGTGGTGAGCGGATGGTTGATTCGCGGTTCGCAGGCGCCGGCGGCATCGCCTGTAGCGGCCGCAAGCGCCCCAGCGCCTGGCGGCATGAGCGCGGCGAACAGCCAGCCTACTGCGGAGCAACTTCGGCAGATGGCAGACGCGCAGGCGGCTCCGCTGATCGAGAAGCTGAAGGTGGATCCGAAGAATCCCGACCTGCTGGTCAACGTCGCGAACTCCTATTACGACGCCCAACAATATCCTGTCGCCGTCGACTACTATGGGCGTGCGCTTGAAATCAAGCCGTCCGACGCCTCCGTGCGCACAGACATGGCAACCGCGTACTGGTATATGGGCGACACCGACCGCGCAATCGCGGAGTTCAACAAGTCGCTCAGCTACGAGCCCAACAAGGCGAATACTCTCTTCAATCTCGGACTGGTGAAGTGGCGCGGCAAAATGGACGTCAATGGAGCGGTGGCAGATTGGGAAAAACTGCTGGCCACGAACCCGAACTACGAAGGCAAAGACAAGGTCGAGCAGTTGATCACCGAGGCAAAGAAGCATTCGGGGGTCAAGCCGGGAACCAAAGCCCAGCCGCTCGCCCAGTAACGTTGGTCGACCGATCGCTCAACTCCCAGCCAGGGGAAGGTGGGTAGGTGCACATGAGATGCAACTTTCTTCGTTTTTGCAGGAGGTGCCTGATGGTCACGGCACTCTTGCTGGTGGGGATCCAGTTTGCGGCAGGCAGCAATGCTCCTGTGGTTTCTGGTTCTTACTCGTTGGTGCAGAACAAAGCGCTCGGGGGCCAAGTGCAGGTGCGTATCCGCATCCACCTGATGAACCATGGGCCATCTGACCTTTCCGTTCAGCGGATGACGCTTTGGGATTTCTCCCACCCTGATAAGGGGGGTTCGCGTGCCTGTGCGCTCATGCTCCGCGCCCACGCCTCGGCGGACATTACCCAGGAATTCATCGTCTCGCGTTCGGACTACCAGCAGTGGCAGAAGGGATTCCGGCCTCGATTTGTCTTCGAGATAGCAGGCCCAGGAATCGCCGCGGGCAGACCGACAGCGAAGAGCACAGTGGTCGTGCGACTCGACCGTAGTTCCGGCCAGGAGGGCAAGTAATCATGGGTTCCCCCAAACTGGTCTCCACACCTCTCGCACTGGTCCTGTTCGTAATCGTCCTTTTCGCACCACAGGCATTGTTTGCGCAGTACGCGATCAGCACCGTTGCCGGCGGCGGCCCGAATAATATGACCGCGCTCAATGCGAGCATCGGGCATGCGGTCAGCATCGCATTCGACACGCTGGGTAACACCTATATTGCGGATGGGCCTTCGAATCATCTCTTCAAGATCGATACATCAGGCAACCTTACGCTAGTGGCTGGCAATGGCGCTGCCGGTTATTCCGGCGACGGTGGCCCGGCGACCAGCGCTACGCTCGGTAATCCTGAAGGCATCTTTGTGGACGGCTCGGGAAACATTTTCATCGCCGACACAGACAATTGTGTAATCCGCGAGGTGAGCGCCGGCAACATCTCTACCGTCGCGGGCACGCCCACGTCGTGCGGTTACTCCGGGGACGGTGCGCCCGCCACCAGCGCGCAGCTCAATGATCCTTACGGCGTTTTTGTGGATGGGTCAGGAGACATCTTTATTGCGGACACGGATAACTGCGTGGTCCGCGAAGTCAGCGGCGGCAACATCTCGACTGTTGCCGGCACGCCCGGCTCGTGCGGTGACTCCGGCGACAATGCACTCGCTACCAGTGCGCAGCTTGACCTACCGCAAGGAGTATTCGTCGCCTTGGGCGGCATCTTCATCGCCGACACCGATAACAACCTTATTCGGGTGGTGAATCCGGGCACCACGCAAATCACAATTGCCGGCGTGGCCATTCCTACGGGTTTCATTCAAACCGTGGCCGGAGTTTTCTACAACTCGCACGAGGGCACGGCTTGCGGGTTTGCCAACGACGGCCAGTCTGCAATCACCGCGCAACTGTGCGCGCCGGTCGGAGTGCTCGTAGATGCTTCGTCAAATATCTTCATTGCCGACACGAATAATTTCGCGATCCGCGAAGTGGCGGCCTCGACTACCAACATTCTTACCACCGTCGCAGGAACTCTCGGCACAGCCGGCTACTCCCCAAACGGCACGGCAGCCAAAAGTGCAGACCTGAATTATCCCAGCAACATGGTGGTGGATAGTTCAGGAAACATTTTCATCGCCGACACCGACAATTTTGTGATCGAAGAAGTCACCGCTTCCAACAGCGAAATTCAAACGACGATTGGAAATAACAAGCTGGCTTACTCCGGCGATGGCGGACTGGCGGTTGATGCGGAACTGTTCTCTCCCGGAGCCGTCGCTCTTGATAGCGCGGGAAACATCTATATCGCAGACACACCGAACTCGGTAATTCGGGTTGTGAATACGGGGACGGCGGCGATCACGATCGCTGGCGTGACCATCCAGGCCGGCGATATTGGAACCGTGGCAGAATCTTATTACGTGCCAACGGGGACCGCCCTTTGTGACTACTCCGGCGACCTTGGACCGGCTACCAGCGCACAACTTTGCGCACCCGGTGGCGTGTTCGTGGACGGTTCAGGCAACATTTACATCGCGGACAGCGGAAACAATGTCATCCGCGTCGTCAATCCTGGCGCCACGCAGATCACGATCGCAGGCGTCACGATACAACCTGGCAATATTGCGACCGTAGCCGGGAATAGCACGCTCTGTCCGGACTCAGCTGCAACCTGCGGCGATGGCGGAGCAGCCACCAGTGCGGAACTTGCTACTCCGAATGGCGTCTTCGTAGACAGCGCCGGCAACATTTTTATTGCCGACACGGATGACTTCGTGATCCGCGAAGTTAGCACGGCCGGCATCATTAGCACCGTGGCCGGCAATTATGTGCAGTGTACCGAAGCCGTAGCGCCGTCGTGTGGAGATGGAGCCGCTGCCACCGGTGCGCAGCTTTACTTTCCGTACGGTGTATTTGTAGATCTCTCGGAAAACATCTACATCGCCGACACGTTCGACAGTCGCATCCGCGTAGCGGCCAACCCGGGCGCAAGTCAGGCGATCACAATCGCCGGAGTTTCAATTCCACCCGGAGATATCGCGACCGTTGCCGGAACCGGTGCTCGCGGCTACGGAGGTGACAACGGATCACCCACGGCCGCCCAACTCGATACTCCTGCGGGCGTGTTTGTCGATTCTGCGGGAGACATCTTTATCGCGGATACAGACAATGCGGCGATTCGCGAGGTCGTAGCCGCATCTGGACTCATTCAAACCGTAGCCGGAACCCCGTTAACGGCGGGTTTCTCTGGCGACGGGGGCCAGTCAACCAGCGCAGAGCTCAACTTCCCCTCGGGTTTGTTTGGCAATTCTGCTGGCACCCTATTCGTTGCAGACACAGACAATGCGCGCATTCGCGAACTGGTTCCGTCAATCTTCGTTTCGGTTGCGCCGAATCCGATTAATGTCGCAATCAGCACTCAGGAGCAGTTCACGGCGACTGTCACTAGCACCAACACGGCCGTCACTTGGGAGGTGGACGGTATAGCGGGCGGCAATTCGATCGTGGGAACGATCACGGCGGCTGGAATTTTCACCGCCCCAGCAACGATCCCAACGCCGGCTACTGTCACCATAACCGCGGTCTCGGCTGCCGATAACTCCAGCTCGGGTTCGGCTCAGGCAACGATTGTCGCTGCCGGCGAAGCGGTGAACGTGGTAGTTAGCACGAACCCGCCAGTCACTGAAGTTTACACAACCACGACGCAGGCCTTCATCGCAACCGTAACCGGCACAACCAACACGGCCGTGACCTGGCAAGTCGACGGAGTGACCGGCGGCAACGCGAGCGTGGGAACGATCGACGCTTCGGGCAACTACACCGCACCGGCGACCGTCCCAACGCCAGCTACGGTGAGCATCGAGGCAGTGTCGCAGGCCCTCTCGAGCGCCATCGGCACGGAATCGATCCTGATAGTTACCGATCCGTCGGCCGCTGAGCCCGCGCCTCAAACCGTCTCGCCAGGAGGATCGGCCACATACTCGCTTCTGTTGAATGCAAACACGGGCGTGCCCGGACAACCAATCACGCTCTCTTGCTCGCCGGCTACACTGCCCCAGGGCGGTACCTGCTCGTTCGCCTCGTCATCAGGTTCGCCCATCACCACCGTTACGCCGGGCGCGCAAGCAACGGCGTTCTCAGTCACGGTCACCGTTCCCGCCGGCTCGGCCTCTCTGCAGATGCCGGCCGTGACGCACTCTGAGATTTACTTTGCTTTCGCGGTTTTCATGCCTCTGGCCGGAGTTCTGTTGGTTGGCGCCGGAAGTCGAAATACACGGCAGAACAAGCGGCAAGTCTGGGTGGGGCTGGCAGGGTTGTGCGTTTTTCTGGTCCTGCTGAATGCTTGCGGAGGAGCGAACTCGAGTTCGTCTCCTTCGAATCCAGAACTGGGAACCTACAACATCAAAGTCCAAGGAACGACCAAGGCTCAGCCCAATCCGGTGACGATCACCGTTGTCGGTTTGACAGTATCGCAATAGAGTTGCCGATTGACGACGCAGCGTATGTTTTCGAGTGAAACCTCGACTGCCCCGAAGATGTTTGACTGAGCATGTTCGATTGGGAATGTTCGGCTAAGACTTTCGGCTCAGACTGGGCAAACCAGCTGCATCCCGGCCTCGGAAAAGTGGAGTCGCGAGTGGACGCTGAAAGGATTGACTTCGATACCGGTGAGGAAGCCCCCAGCATGAGCGTAGGCCAAGAACTGCGCGGATTACTTGAGCGACGGCTGTTACAGCTCATCGTCCTCGCCAGCTTGTTATCGGCCCTGGCAGCACGTGCGATGTCCCTCAAGTTTTCCGTTCTTGATCTGGACGTCTGGTGGCATCTCAAGGTGGGCGAGTGGATTGTCGACCATCACGCGTTTCCTCACACAGGGATTCTTTCGCGAACAGCAGCCGACCGGCCCTGGAGCGCGTATAGCTGGGTCTACGAAGTGCTCCTGTCGCGCGTTTATGCGTGGTTTGGCCTGGTCGGTTTCGGAATATTTGGCACCCTGCTGACCCTAGCTGTCGCCTACGCGGTGTTCTGGATGATCCGGCGAATCTCGGGGCGCTTCTGGGTTGCGTGTGTCCTCGCCGCAATTACCTGCTCCGCGTTTCTGTTCAGCCTGATGCCGCGGCCAGTCTTTTTGTCGATGATTTTCTATGCGGTCACCCTCGCAGTACTCATGGCGTCGCAGCGGACCGGACACGTGGGATTTCTTTACTGGTTGCCATTGATATTTTTACTGTGGGCAAACTGTCACATTCAGTTCGTGTATGGCATTTTCGTCGTAGGTTTGTTTGCCGGAGTGCATGTGCTGCAGCAACTCGGTAAGCGTTCCGGCTTCACGCCGGAGTTCATTCAACCCTCCAGACTTCCCTCCGGAAAAGTGCTGCTCGTCCTCTTGGCCAGTATTGTGGCGACTTGCATTGGACCCTATTCCTATCATCTATATACGACGGCTCTTAGTTACGCAGGTTCGAAGTTTCCCTACACTTTCATCCGCGAATTTCAGTCTCTCAGCTTTCGCGCCGTCAGCAATTATGTCGAGCTGCTATTGGCAGGTGCAGCATTCTTTACTTTGGGCAGGAGAAAGCAGGTCAACCTTTTCGCCCTGGCGTTGCTAATCGTAACGAGCGTCGTCGCCTTCCGAACGATGAGGGATTCATGGTTCCTGTGCATCGCCGCCGCGGCCTGCATTGCCGACTCGTGGAACCGGGAACCATCCAACGTAGACGAACCCTCTACGCACGAACGCCGTGAGACCCTTTTGCAGCATGCGGGGCTGGTAGTAGCGCTAGCTTTGATGATGTTCCTGATTGCCCGCAACACGGATTTCGACATGCGGGGCCTCGACGACGCCATCAGCAGCGAATTCCCTGTCAAGGCCGTCAACTTTCTTCGCCAGAACCCGCAGCAGCCTCCCCTCTACAACACCTTTGATTGGGGCGGATTTCTCACCTGGTATATGCCCGACTATCCAGTCGCCATCGATGGCCGCACCGATCTGTACGGGGACGATATCGACATGAGCTTTTTCCGTTCCGAGAACGGCGACGCTTCTTATGTAAGCGACCCTTATCTCAACGAGGCGGGCGTGATTCTCTTGCCGAAGGCGAAGCCGCTGGCAAATGTGCTGAACGGGGACCAGCGCTTCAAGAAAATCTATGAAGACCGTCTGGCAGTGATATTTGTGCCCCGCTAGTTGCCTTGTGCGACGGGACGGAACTCGACCACCACGATTTCCTTGTCGAACACTCCAAGCGTTTGCGCCGCAAAAGCTCCCCGCGTGTAATCGGCAAGCCAGTCGAGGGTCGGATACGAACTGGGGGGAACAACGGCCAGGAACCTCTGATGTCGCTGCGCGGCAGCCAGAACCGCTTCGCGTCCAATCTGCATTGCTTTGTCGTTCAGGTCTATCGGTAGGAAAACCCATGGCGGATTGAGCGGGTAGTAGTCGATCTGGGAAAGCAGCGCGTTCTCACTGCCGGGAACCGTAGGCAGAGGCTCGTAGTCTGACTCGATGAAGGCGCTGAAGACGAGCACGGGACCATCGTTTGGAGCGACATTTGCATTCACAAATGCATGCGCTTCTTTGAAGTTTATTTCATGGTGACGCGAATCTGGTGATTCGTAGGTTTCAAATACCGTGGTCGCCACCAATGCCACGCAAAAGATCTGCCGCAAAATGCGGGAATCAATGCAACTAGTCAGCCAGGCCCAGATAAGGGCGCTGCCCGGCGCCACAATCAGGAAATAGCGCGGTTGGATCAGGTGAATCGGAGTAGCGGCCTCGACCCCACAAAGGACGGCGGCCGGAACCAGCGCCAGCAAAGGAAACAGCAGAACGGTTGGCCAGCTCTCCGGGCCAGGAATTTTTATTTTCCGCAGCAAGGCGCCCAGCGCCGCAGCCGCCATAAAGCCAATCAGGAGTTGCATCGGCGCAAGCGTGTTGAGCGACAACAAGACCGGATGGCGGAGCGGTTGAACGATATGGGTTTCGCGGGTGTGGTAAAGAGTCAAAACTCGCACAATAAGCGGGATCACAAGCAGAACAAACGTCCCCAAAACAGCCGCCAGTTGCCGTAGATCCTCTTTTAAGGACCGAAACCTTACCACCAGGTAATAAATCGCGAATGCCGGCAGGATGGCGCCGAACAAATAATGGAAGTAGAGAATCCCCGCAGCGGAGGCGCCGAACAGGACGGCCTCACGCATCTGGTGCCGGCTCATCCAGCGGATAAAAGTGAAGATGGCTAGCGTCGTAGCCAGTAAGGCGAATGCGTACGGACGCGCGTCAGTCGCGGCAAACACCACGTTGTATTGAATGGCAAAAAAGATGGCCGCGAAAAACCCGATCTCCTGACCGTACAGTTCGCGTGCGCTCCGGTACAGGAAATAGACAGCACCGAGCAAGGCGCACAGGGATGGAATCTTGAGCGCGATTTCAGTGCTGCCAAGGATCGATTTTGCGGCCCAGAGACTGTAGAGATAGCCGATCGACGATGGCATGAGCGCTGACCGGCTCCAGACCTTGGCCAATCCCCCGCTGACTTGCCAGTAGGCGAGGGTCTCGTCGAGCCAGAGAGGCGCCCGCAATGCGAGAAGCCAGATCGACAGAGAGGCAATAAGCGCGACGGGATAAACAAATTTGTCGAAGACGGTGACAGCTTTCTGGGGAGCGGTCGCCATTCTTCACTTTTTCAGCAAACCACCAGCCTGCATGGCAGTGACGGTACCGTTTGGGTTATGTGCGGTCCCATGACACGCCAGAACGCAAGTGTTGGTATTCCTGTTGTAGGTGATGGGCGTGGCCCCATTCTGGCCAACCACATTGACGTTAAAATTTACCAGGCGCTGGCCGCTAAGGTTGGGATTGATCCCTCCCAAGCCGTGGGCTGTGTGACATACGGAACAACTGAAGCCGGCATTGATGTGGCTCTGATGCTGGCTGAAGCTGGCATTCGTCATGATGTTGCTCAAGCTGTGACACTTGCCGCACAGCGCGTAAGGTCCGTTTACGCTGAGATCGGGCGTCCTGAACAGATTTGTGACCAGCTGACCCGGGGCGACTGCCTGGCTGAATTCGTAGCGGCGCTCCAGAATATGGAACCACTTGGATCCATGCGGACCGTTGGGACCGGTGCCCCCGAATTCGCGATTGTCATCGCTGTTGTGGCAGTCGGTGCAGAAAATCTGCGTTCCCATGGGACGCCCCGGTGTCATCCCATCCAGGTTCAACATCGTCCCCAACAGGCTCGGCTGCGGCAGCGCGCTGTTGCTGACGTGGGTCACGGGATGGCTCGAGCTGGCAGTGATGCTGAATTGGGGAATGATGTTCAGCGGATCGCCTCCGGAAGCCGCCCGCACTGGAAGGTAGCCGAAGACCGGACGAACTGTTTTCCCGGTGCTGCTGCCGTGACAACGGAAGCAGCTTTCATATTGATTCACCACCGGGGCCAGCACCGAGATTCCGTTGCTGGCGCTGATTCCCGCAGCATCCTTCTGAGAAACGCGGACCAGAGGCGGCCCAAGAAACGTTGTTACTTGGGCTGACCCGTGACCGTTATGGCAGTCCACACAAGTAGCGTGGCGGTTGTTGTTTAGCAGCACGCTCTCGGCAGCGTCATGAGCATTTGTGGTCGTTGGAAATGGATGCCCGACCTTGGGAGAGGCGTACTCAGCGAAGACGTTCGGTGCCGCCGGCGTTAAGTTGCTTCCGCCATTGTGGCAGGCGATGCAATCCTGCTCGTTTTGTCCACGAAGCAGGCGCGCTGGACCCTGAGCATTGTGGGGTGCGTGGCACCCGATGCACGCATCCTGGGCTACGGTCGTGTAACTTCCCACGTTGGCCTGCGGAGAAAGCTTGTTCTGCACAAGCGCGTGCGCGCTGGTCGCCCAATCTGCAATGGGATTCACCTTACCGGCGATTTGGCGGTTGGGATCATGGCAGGCCAGGCACATCTGGCCGCCTGAACTGTCGCGAACGAGAAAGCTCTGCGAGATCAGATCTTTTGCCTGCACGTGAGCGTTGTGACAGGTCGTGCACTTGATGTTGCCTTTGACGAGCCGAATCGCCCCGGTTGGATCTCCTGTCTTGCCGGTGGCAGCGAGCGATGCAATGAGATCGATGTTGTCTTTCAAGGGCAAAGCCAGGGCAATAGGGTGAGACGGCTGGAGGTTGGTGCCGAAGATGTCGTAGCTATACATCGATCCGAACATCGTGACCTTGCCATAGGCGGCGGTGGTTCCGGGAGCAACCGTCCCATCATGACAGGACAGGCACAGATTGCTGTCGGCTCCCATAATCGGCTGGGTGGCTTTATTGACCTCTGTGGCGCTGCTGTACAACGTGTAGCTTTGAACGCTCAATTTCTGATTCCACAGCGGGGTACGACCGCCGACTCCGCTGTGCGGCTCGTGGCAGTACATGCAGAAATCGGGCCGGGCGCCCGTAATGGGCGACTTGCTGCCAGGGCCCAAGTCGTGCATGCCGATCACATCGCCGGCGACTTGAGCGAACAGGGCTCCGCCGGCCAACAGAATCGTCGCGCCAGCAGAGAGAACCCTGGCCGTTATACGCATTACATTCCCGCCTTCGCCGGTTTCTTCAAACCGAAATAGTGAAAAACCTGAATGCGGTGGTTAAAGGAGTCGACCACGAAAACCCGGTCATCGTGGTCGATGAATATGCCCGTCGGGAGCTGGAACTCTCCCGGACGCGTGCCCCGATGCCCGAAGTAATAGAGCAGATCACCCTGGCGGTTGAATACCTGAACCACGCCCCATGCACCATCGACGATGTACAGATCGTCTTCCGAATCGATGCCAATCCCTTTCGGACGAAACAGGTCCCCGCTGCTGTCGCCGAGTTTTCCGATGGCGGAGTGAAACGATCCATCACGTCCCAGCAGCTGCACCCGCGAGTTCATCGCATCGACCACAATCAGTTCCTGGCCATCGAGCCGCAACTCGGTAGGCAGATTGAACTCAAGATTGCCGTCGCCATTCTTGCCGATCGTCTGCAGGATGCTGCCGTGCATATCCAGCACGAAAATCTTGTCGCGCAACGTGTCGGTTACATAGATGCGCTGGGCCGCGGAGTCCACCGCGATTCCCGTAGGTCGCTTGAAATAACCTTCGCCACCTTTGAGGCTGCCGATCGCCCGCTCATACTTTCCGCTGGAGTTGAACACGAAGATCTTGCCGGTGTCGGAATCGGTGACATAGATGTTGTCGTGGGCATCGACCGCGACGCACTGCGGACTGAGCATTGCATCCTTGCCTTTTTCGCGGCGGTCGAGGAACTTGTATTTCTGCTGCGCGAAGTCGAAGATGTGCACGCCCCCAGCGCCAGGATCGGTCACGATGATGCGCCCGTGGGAATCTGTGGCCACGCTGTAGGGCCGCACCATGGTGTGAAATTCCGGTTCCCCGGCGATGACGTCCACCACGCGGTTCCAGAAGCCGCGGTTGGGCTTGACTTCCCGTTCGGAGCCGAAGCTGCGCTCGTAGGTGAGCTTGCGGCCGCCTTCCAGTTCCAAATCTGGAGGCTTCCCCTCTTCCACTTTGAGGGTCTTCGCGGCCCAACCCGAAATGGTGAGCAGCAGGGCAACCGCGAGCGCACTCAGCTTGAGCGTATACCGCATCCTGATTCTGTTTCCGGCGAGTGCGCGACTTAGAAGAAATTGAACCACCGCGATACGCCGATGAAAAACGCCGATACATGCTCCGGCGCAGTCCCTGACTGGCTGAATCCCTGCACCAGATTGCTGTATCCGCCGGTGAGGTACATTTTACGAAATTGGTATTGAAAAAACGTATTAATCTGCCTCGTGTTGCTCTCGGAAGCGAACCCGGTCAGGCTGCTGTTGGTCACGGCCTTGGCGAAGGTGGCGCTCAGCATCAGCCGGCGTACCGGGTTGCTGCTCAAGCCAAACGCGTAACTGTTGCCGCCAAAAAGAATCAGATCGGTGTTGCCCAGAACCGGCTCCGGAGTCGGCGTTACCACGATTCCCACGCCGCTTTCGATTCCTGTCCCGTTCGATTTCGAGTACGAGCCATTGAGAGTAAACCATTTTGAGTAGTTAATCCCGGAATTGAAACTCTCGCTGGTGCTGGCGATTCCATTCTGTGTTGTCAGGCCCGTCTTGCTAACGCTGGCGCCTGCGTTCCATCCGAACTGGCCAAAGGCTCGTCGGATCGTGCCCCCGTAGCTGTACATGGACGACATATACGTGATCAGCAGGGTCTCCACGTTCTGGGAGTAACTGAAAAATCCACCCGACGCCCAGCCGTTGAATCTCTTGTTGTAGCTGACCGATCCGCTGAAACCGAGCGCGTTCCCGCTGGACGCGCTGCTTGTGTTCTCGGTCATCGTGAACGCCGAGTTGAAGCTGCCGCCGAACAGCAGATGCCAGTAGGTGAGGCCGCCGCCGTAGGAGTCGGCGGAGTAATTCTTGCCCAGGAAAAACTGCTGCCGGCGATCCGCCGTGGCCAGCCCCTGCAGATTCGGCAAGATTGAGTAACTGGCGTTGCCCAGCAGGTCGAAGGCGTGCGACGACTGCCCCTGTTCGGGTGGCGCCGTCACTCCTCCCGTCGCCGTGATCACCTGATACAAACTGCCGGTCAGATTATCCGAATAGTCCGTGCTCACCGAGTAGTGAAACTTCTGCGTGGGCTGGAAACTCGCCGTGCCCGTAAGCGTATCGATGGTGCCGTGGTAGCTGGTGCCGAGATAGTCGGAATCTACGTACGAGCTGTTAAAGGCGGTGGAGAAGCCTCCGTGCATGGGAAGCTCGTGTCCGGCGCTAAATCCATATCCGCGGTTGCTGGAAGTTGCCGATTCGCTTTGCGTTGAGCCGGCAAGCACTTGCGGAATGTCGGAGTGCGAGCCGCCCGCGGTAAAATAGGCGGCCAAGTTGAACCCGCTCAGCAGGTACGACGAACGCAGACCGAAGGAATGCGAAGCGGTGCTTCCGGCGGCATTCGCTCCATAAATCGAGTACTGGTTGTTCCCCGTCTGGAAAGTGGCCGAGAGGCTGGGCAGATCGGGCAGGGTTTCCGCCCAGTTGATGCCGAAGGTATCGCTATTCCCGTGCGTCGTATAGTTCGCCACTCCGGGAATCGCGAGGTTGCCTTCGCTGTTGTAGGCCTTGGAGTAGCTAACTGAACCCGGAAAATGGCTGCCACTGAAAATCGAACTGCTGAAATTGACCCCGCTGGCGTTGGAAATGGATTGATAGGACGAGTTGTCGCGCGACTGGTTCAAGAAAGGCGAAATCGTGTAGGAGATAAAATTGGGATTGTAATAAAAGCCGGTGAGAGTGGCCGTTCCGCCAAAAGACAGGCTGTGATCGGAATTGATCAGGTTGCCGTAGTCGCCCGTATATCCCGCGGAAATGATGCCGCTCAGGTTCGAACTGGATTCGCCCACCTTCAGTTGCGCGGCGGCCGGAAATGCCAGCAGCAACGTCAGGAGAAGACCGCCCAGCGCCCAACCGGCTTTTCTCAGAATTCCTTCCACCCAGCACCCACCCTTTTTCTGGCTCCCACCCGGCGGCGCGAGCCAGGCAGCGGCAACTTTCTTACTTAGGGCAAATGCACGTACCGAACCAAATCTGCAAGCTGATAACTGATTGTTAATAAGCGGGTTAGGCTGAGATCGCAGGGTCTGTGAAAAGCTATTCTGGGTCATATAACCCAGCAAACCCAGGGCTGATAAGGCTTTCGGCGCATCGGGGAAAGGGGTTCAGAAAGACGCTTGTCATTCCGACCCTGAGCGAAGCGGGAGGGGAGGAATCCCTTCCCCCAGCAGCGCCTTTTGGGTAGCGATGTTTCGACCGCGAACGAGCCCGCTGTCGCGACCTCGTTCTCCGCTCAGCAAGGCAAATGGAGTCGCGCAGCGTCGTCCCGACCGCAGCCGCTTTTCAGGCGGAGGGAGGGATCTCCTGCGCAGGAGATGCCTGGAGGACGGGGATCCCTCGGCCCGCTGGAGAAAACGCGAGATGACGCCGAATAAATCAAGAAAACTGATCCAATACCTGAAGTTGAAACCAGATTCGTATCAGGGCATCGCTTTTAGCGATGCCGTTAATACTGCAAATTGAGCGTCGGCTTTTAGCCGCAGCGGCTAGCCGTTCCCGGTTTCGCGCTCGGATCGGCACGCCTAAAAGCATGCCCTGATACGAAACATTTTTTCGAAGTGCATTACCGCGTTCAGCTACGCGAGGGGTAGAGATAGACCTTGAAACTTTCTTACAGCTCTTCTACCTTGGCGGCTTTGCGCAGGCGTTTGTCAAGGGCAGCTCGCACTTCCTCGGTTTTGCGCTTTTCGAGCTCCCGACGCAGCGAATCCTTCATCTGATCGAAGGTTCGTTTCCCGGCGGGGATGTGCTGGTTCAACCGGATGATGGTGTAGACCTGCTCCACCTGAATGATGCCGGTGATCTCGCCCGCTTTTATGGCGAGCAGGGCCTGCACTATCTGTGGCGACAGCTTGGAACGCTCGACCGCCTTGTGGTCTCCCATCATGACCCGGTAATCGTCTTCGGAGATTTTCTCCGCCAGCATTCCGAACTGCTCATAGTTCGTGGTCGCTTTGGCCTGCTGCAGGGCGTTCTCCGCGCGCTTGCGCGCTTCCTCCAGATTGGCCGCCGTGGGCTTATCCGGTGGAATGAAGGAGATGGTCTGAATGGCGAAGGCTTCGGGATATGCGAAGCGTGCGGGATTCTTGTCGTAATAAGCCCGCATCTCGGCCACCGTCACCGCGGACCGATCTTGCACTTCTGACTTCAAAGCAGCGTCGATCAGCAGCGACCGACGGATCTTTTCATGCAGAGCTTTTTCGGAACCGTTGAACTCGGAATTCAGAAATTGCCGGTACTGGTCGGGGCTATCGAATTGAGCGCGGAAGTCGGCCTCGGCTTTCTCCAGTTTGGCCGGCGGAACGGTCACGCCGCGGCGCACCGCATCCTGATAGACCAGTTCCTCAAACTCGATCATCTTCAGCGCGCCCGCACGGATCTGGGGCAATAGCTCTGGCGGTATCTCGCCGCCGTGCTGCCGCGCGTAGGGGAACAAGGTGTACATCTCGCGCGTCAGGTCTCGATCTGTCAGCACCGTTCCATTGATGCGGGCCACCGGTTTGTCCGCCGGCTGCACGCTCAGATTGGCCGGTTGTGTGGCCGCGGCGTTGGTCTGCTTATGGGACGTGGCGAGCTGTTGCGCGCCTGCCACCGAAACCAGCCCCAGGGCCAGGGGGATCAAGACCATGTTGATCAGGGTCGAGTTGGTTAGTTTCCGTTTCATAAAACTTCCTCGTTCAGGAGTTGCTCGTTCAGGAACCTGTTGTTCAGAACTTACTCAGTATCCGCCAGAAATTGGGTCAAAAAAAAGGGAGAGTTGCTGCTCTCTCCCCCTGCTGGTGCGATGCCGACAGATTAGAAGGTCGTCGGGATTAGAGCGCCGCCGTTCATTTCGTTCGCCTCTCCACCGTGGCACTCGCGGCAGAATTGCGCGGTCTGGTTCGAGCCCGCGGTTCCGCTGGCTGGGTTATAGGGAGCACGGATGAAGAACATGGTCGCGTAATTGCCGCTCGGCAAGCCCGATTTGGTGCCGTTGGTTACTTTGACAACGTTCATCAGGTGCTGGTTGTGGCAGCTCGTGCAGGTCACCACAGCCGTATTGTTGTACGCGGTGGGTTTAACGAAGATGCCGTAGTTCTTTACGAACTGGCTGGAGTTCGGGCCAGTCATCGCGATCGTGCCATTGGTCTCGACGCAATCCCAGTCATACGTGCCGCCGCAGGAGACCGTGGCGTTCAGGCCCACCGGGTGGGTGGAGAGATAGCCTTCAACGCCGTTCCCACCTTTGCCGAGCAGGGTCGGAATGGTGTTGTAGCTTCCATAGGTGGCGGGCAGCGTCTCATAGACCTGGTTCTTCATCATTGCGCCCTGAGCATAGTTGCCGTCATGGCAGCTGAGGCAGGTCAGAAGTCCGCTCACATCGGGCGTTGTAGCGGCCATGCTGGACGGCAGAACTTCCGTGAAGCCGGTGGATCCATCGGTGCTGCCGGTGATGATGGTCTTGCCAAACAGCGCGCCTACGTCCTGGCCCCACAGAGCCACTGTGCCACCCGTAAGGTCGCCGGATTTGTTGTTGCCGTTGCCGCTGGCGCCGTTGTGCGGAGCGTGACAGCCTGCGCAACCACGGCCATAGTTGAGGTGAGCGCCCAATACGTCAGAAGTTGGGTTCCCAAGCTGGGCTGAAGCCATTGCCACCAGTCCCAGAACGAGCAGTACTGCTATGAAAACTTTCTTCATGGAAAAAGCCTCCTGTAAAGTTGCAACTTGTAGTGCGAAATGATCATTTCCGAATGCGTCGAGATGGATCTCCCCGTTAAGCTGGTCGACCGTGACTAGTGCTTTTCGGTTCATACGCCCCACCTCCGCCTTTGGTAATGCACGCCGACGACCGAGTGCCGGGAAGGGTGTTCAAAACTCATCTCACGCATCTAATCTCTTCCTGCAAAGACAGTTACAAGATTCGTGAACCAATGTTTAAAAACTGCGCAGTTTGCCCCACTGTGCTTTTTGGCCCACTGCTACTGGTGAAATTCCCGCAGAAACATTCGAATTATGTGATTGGAATCACGAGACTTAGAGAGGGTTCCGATCGACCAGCCTGAATTGGAATTTCAATTGTTATGGCGGCGGCATCCCGAAGGTCCGCGTTTTCATCAGTGGGCTGAGGGATCTCGGGTGGAAGGTAGCCGCACCTGCGCGAGATCCTTCGCTCCGCCTGAAAAACGGCTCCCTTGATTGCATAACGACGTTGGCCCGTCGCGAGTAGATTGGTATGCGATGAACCAAGACCAAGGCTCGTGAGAGGAGCCAACGTCATGTTGATTATAGGATGCGATTTCCATCCTGGGTTTCAGCAGGTCGCGATCTTTGACAATCTAACGGGAGAGATTCAAGAAAAGCGGTTGCAGCACCGTGCCGAAGCGGAGCAGTTTTACCGGTCGCTGGCGGGCCAGGAAGTGCGGGTGGGGATGGAGGCTTGCGGGCACTATCCGTGGTTCGAGCGGCTGCTGGCGGAACTGGGCTTCGAGTTGTGGTTCGGCGATGCCGCCAAGATCCGGGCCAGCGTAGTGCGCAAGCAGAAGACCGACCGGCGGGACGCGGAGCATCTGCTGGAGTTGTTGCGGCAGGACCGGTCTCCGCAGATCTGGGTGCCGAGTCTGCAGGTGCGGGACGTGCGGCAGTTGCTGGTGCATCGCCACAAGCAAGTGCAAGCGCGGACCCGTACGAAGAATCAGCTGCAGGCCATGGCGCTGAGTCACGGGGTGCAGAAAAAACGCAAGCTGTGGAGCAAGGCAGGGCGCGCGGAGTTGGAGCAGTTGCCCTTGCTGCCCTACGCGGCCGAGCGGCGCAAGCGGTTGCTGGAAGCGCTGGACGGGCTGGAAGCGGAAATCGTCGAGCTGGACCGGCGAGTCTGGGAAGAAGCGCGGCAGCGGCCGGAGGCGGTGCGGCTGATGACGCATCCAGGAGTGGGACCGGTAACGGCGTTGGCCATGGTGCTGACCCTGGGGCCGGCGGAACGATTCGAATCGGGCAAGCAAGTGGGCAGTTATTTTGGCCTGATTCCGAGCGAAGATTCCAGCGGCGGAAAACAGCGGCTGGGCAGGATCAGCAAACAGGGCAGTTCGTTTCTGCGCTTTTTGCTGGTGGAAGCGGGACAGACGGCGGCGCGTTACGATCCGCAACTGAAACGCTTCTATCGCCGCCTGGCGGTGCGCAAGAATCGCAGCCTCGCCAAGGTGGCCGTGGCCAGAAAATTGGCCACGCGGTTGTACCTGATGTTGCGCGAAGACTGGACGTACGCGCAACTCTATCAGGCCGTCATGCAGGTGAGCCCGAGTCATTCTGTGGCCGGCGAGTAACGGAGCCGAGCGCTTGAGTGGGCAGCCTGCCTCCCTGAAGCGTCAGGGAGATCGAAGTGAATAATCGTGGGCGCAAGTACCGAAGAGATGGATGGTGGGACCTGAGGTCCCGCTGCAAGATTGAATCGAGTGACGAGCTTGGTCTGGACATCAAAAACGTTCTACGAGAGCGAAATGGCGCTTTTGTAACACCCAAAGCGTCCACGCCGGAGTGTGGGCAAAATTCGCTTGACAGAGTACAACGTCGTTAGAGACAGGATGACGCACTCAGAGGGATACTGAGGGCAATATCGAACTCGGCGATTACGGTTTCGTCGAAGAAGGGGCCTTCGCCGACCCGGGGTCCTTCTGTGGGTTCGTGTCGGGTTTTTGAGGCGGAGGCTCGGCGGACGCCGGTGCCGGAGCTGCCGCTGGAGGCGTCGCCGGAGCAGTGGCCGTAGAAGGAGGAGTGGCAGCGGCTCTCCGGGCTTCGGCCTTTTGCTTGGCCTCGTCCTCGCGCCGCGTCTTTTCGGCGGCGGCCTCGGCGTCAGTGATGTAGCGGAACATCTGCATGCGGCCGGGATACTGTTCCGTGGTGAACACGCGATTCTGCTTGTCAATGGCTACGCCGACCAGCGCTTTAAACTGGCCGGGACCGTTGGCATGCGTATCCCCGATGTAAGTGAGCAATTGGCCTTCGCGGTTAAACACCTGCAGTCTGTCCTGGAATTGATCCGCTACCCAGATGTGGCCATCGCTATCGACCGCGATGCCCTTAGGACGGAAGAGATATCCCGGGCCGTCGCCTGGCTTTCCGAAGGTGCTGATGAAGTTGCCGTCGGCGTCGAAGATCTCTACGCGGCTGTTCATGGTGTCGGTGACGTAGATGTTGCCGTCGGCGTCCACCGCAACATTGGTCGCGCCGCCGAAATCGCCGGGCGTGGTGAGCGAGTGCTTCTTGCCGGGGGTGCCGATGCGGCGCAGCTCTTTCAAACTGTCGGCGTCGTAGACGATGACCTGATCCTGCTGCTCATCGACCACATAAAGGAAGCGATTTTCGTTGTCGACGGCCAAGCCCACGGGATCGATCAGGCCCTCGGAGATTTGACCTTCAACCTCGTGTTTGGGGTTGAAGACTAGCACTCGATGCATGTGTCCGTCAGAGACGAAAAGACGGTCGCCGTCGTCGATGGCGAGTCCGTTGATCAACTCAAAATGGGCATCTGTGCCGTTTTTGATGAGCGTAGCGTCGTGGGTCTCAGTGTTGAAGATGAAGATGGCTCCGACTTTTTGGTCGGCGACATACACCAATCCTTTGGAGTCGAAAGCGATGCCATAGGGTCCGATGAGCTGCCAGGGAAAGGTCTTGAGTTTGTCGAGGTTGTCTTCCTGCTTGGTGCCGGCGACGCGGTCCATCCAGCTCTGCTTTTTCTTTTTAGTGGGAGCCGGAGTGCGGTCGATCTTCATTCCCGCGTAGTAATCCAGCCACTTGACACGAGCGATATTCGGAGGATTGGGCCAAACCAGCTTGGAGGTATCGATATCCAACTTGGGCTGCTCATGGGGCGGAGCGGCTTCCGTCTTCTTCTTTTTCTTGTCTCTGCCCTGCAATGCCATCGGCAAAGCCAGCGCTATGGCAAGCAAAACGAAGAACGCTGCCAGCGCCCGGCCGTTGCGATGTGATTTGGAAAGAAGAGCACCCATACTTGATCTCCTGTTTCTAGTTTCCTTCCGTCGTGTCCATCATGTTGATTCGGTTCTTGTGGCAGTTGTCGCAGAATGCCATGTTGTTCTTCTGATCTTTCACCAGCAAGCCAGACTCCGCCGAAGCATGCGGCTGATGACAACTCAGACAAGAGAGGTGAGTCTTGATCTTGTTGATATTGGCCGGATCCATCACATCTCCTACGGGATGCTTTGCCACCGGATGCCCCAACCCGTACTGCAAGGGGAGAATCGGAACTTGATTCTTCCTGTAATAGTCCTCCGGCAGTTTCACCTGGCCGTTAAATATGGTAAGCATGTGTTCGGCTGGCAGCTTCTGCGGCGCTATATCTGGACCGTGACACTCCAGGCAGAGTGCATTTCCCTTGGCCCGCAGCAGATGGTCATTGTCGCCTCCATGCGGCGTGTGGCAAGTGGCGCAGCCTTGACTGAATGCCGGCTGATGGTGGACGGGTTTCTTGGCTAGATCGGAAATATCACTATGGCAACCTAGGCAAATCTCTACAGCATTGGTCTTGGGAAGTCCAGGTTGCGAGCTGGCGTGCGGGCTGTGGCAATCAGTGCAATCGCCGGCGGCGCCCGGATGTTGGACCTTGGCGGTCTCGATGAGTTTGGCCTTGTCGTCGTGGCAGGTCACGCACAAGGACTTGACGTCGGTTTGGGTCAAAACTACTTTCCCGTCCTTCGGCGCAGCGTGGCAAACGTCACATTGCTTGTCGGCAAAAGGCGGATGCTCAAATTTGGCCATCAGCTTCGGAGCGGCGGACTGGTGAGGGTCGTGACAGGTTAGACAATCCGCTTTTTCAAAAGGCTGATTCTGATGTGCCTTTTGGAGTTCGGGGGTTTTCGGATCATGACAGTCGATGCACAAGGCCGGGGATGCTTTGGTCAAATGGAAATCAAACTCGGTCTTCCCGATCTGACCCGTTTTGTGTGTTATGTGGCAGGTATCGCAGCCCATATCCAGCGCGGCGTGGCGGCTGCCTTTTTCCGGCACATTCGTACCGATATCGTGGCACGTGAGGCAGAGGTTGTCCTTCTTGTCGCCCGACGTAGCTTTCAGCAGCTGATTCTTGTTGTCCGACGTGTGCGGATCATGACAGGTAAGGCAGTCGCGAACTGCGGGCGGATGGACGCGGCCCTGAATCGTTGTTGCGTCCTTATCGCTGTGACAGTTCAGGCACAGTTTGTAAGGCACGGGACTCGTCAGCGTGATATGCGTAACTTCCTTGTTAGTTCGAATCTGGTGACAGCTCAAACACCCCGTTGCGATGGCAGAGTGAACTGATTTCCCCTTGGTTTTGTCCTCATGACACTCAAGGCATTTTGACGCGTCCGTCTTCGGATCGAGCGGAACGGGGTGTGTCTTGGCAAGAGCAGGCATCACCGCAATTACTCCCGTGAGTACCATGAACGTAAGGAGACGGGTAAGATTCTGGCCGATTGGCTTGCTGATTAATGCGTACATGGAAGATCCCGGGAACATTGCTGACCATTGCATGTGCACGAACCTCGCCTTCGTGAGCGAAACTGACATAGTGCCGACTTCCGAGTTGTAAACTATTGCGACACAGTATGTTCCGAAATTGCCGTTTCGCCGCCTGTGAACCCGAAAAACTAGTTTCAGTTCTCGAAATGAGCCTTCTCCCACACTCGAATCGGTGAAATAGCGCATCTTTCTCTTCCGAATCGTTGGACCACTTGCGCGAAATTCTAGCCTGTTTTCTGCGACTCAAATTACACGGTTCCTGACGCTGGGTGAAATCACAGCAAGGCGCGGGGAAGATGAGTGTTATGGCTCATTCAACACCGTCAACAAGAATCGCAGACTCGCATAATACATTGATTCCAAATGGCTTGGATAACTTCTTCTAAATTGGCGCAGAACGTGCAATATAGGAGCCGGGGAATACTGGGGAAAGGCAAAATACATGGCTTCACCATTACGCTCGGCGTGGCGCAAAACCTGGCAGACTCTTAGCTCCATCAAAACCGGCGTCGTGTTGATCATCCTGGTCGTCATCTTCTCCGCGGCAGGAACCGTGATTCTGCAGCGCCCCATGACCGATCCCGATGACATGGCGCGCGCTTACTCTCCGGCGATGCTGCGCTTCCTCGACGCCGCGGGCCTGACGGATGTTTTTCACGCGCGCTGGTTCGTGGCGCTAATGATTCTGGTCAGCTTCAGCATCATCGCGGCCTCGGTCGAGCGCTTCCCCAACTCGTGGCGCTACTTCGCGCGGCCTTACAAGAGTCCTGATGAAGGCTTCCGCAGAGTTCTTCCGGCCCACGCCACCATCGCCATTGGAGATGAGGAGCAGGGACTGGGCGCAGCGGAACGAGCGCTCCGGCACTCTGGATTCAAAGCGGAGCGCATTGTGCGCACCAACAGCTTCTCCTTGTTCTCGGAGCGCAACCGCGTTTCTGAGATGGCCGTCTACATCGTTCATGCCAGCCTGCTGCTGATTTTTCTGGGCGGCATCATCGACGCGCTCTATGGATGGCGCGGCTTCCTGATGCTGAGTCCCGGCAAAGCCAGCAATCAGATCGAAATGAAAAACGGCGTCACGAAAGATTTGCCGTTCGCGATTCGCTGCGACGCTGCCGGTGAAGATACTTATACCGACGGCACGCCGAAAAAATACTGGTCGAAGCTGGCTGTGGTCGCCGACGGGCGCGAGATCTCCAACAAAGAAATCGTGGTGAACGATCCGCTGGTCTACAACGGAGTACGTTTCTATCAAGCCACCTACGGACGCACCGGCAAGCTCGACAAATTAGTTCTGAGTGCAACTCCCGTGAAAGGCGGCGCGCCCCAGGAAATCTCACTGGCTATGAACGAGACGGCTGCCCTCGATGCTGACACCACTGTGCGACTGGCGGAGTTCATTCCCGACTACGTGGTACAGGACGGCCATGTGTATGCCCGCAGCAACGACGTGGTCAATCCCGCAGTGCACTTGATCGTGACTTCGAAGAAGGCGAGTGCCAGCGTGAATTACTGGCTGCCGGAGATTCCCGACATCGCCGAAAACGCGTCATCCCCGTACACATTCCAACCGAAAGACCTGAAAACCGGAGTGTTCACCGGGCTGGAAGTTTCTCACGAGCCCGGCCAATGGTCGGTCTGGGGCGGAGTGGTTCTGATGGCGATCGGCCTCACCTTCGTTTTCTACGTCATTCACATGCGTTTCTGGATTGTCCCGGTGCAGGACGCGAGCGGAAGGCTGGCGCTGTGGATTGGCGGCTCGGCCAATCGCAATCGCGACGCCTTCGAAATGAAGTTCAAGAAAATCGTGGAAGAAATTAAAAAAGAACTGAAACCGGCAGTCGCGGCCGCCGCTGAAACGCGGGCTGCATCGATCTCGGGAAGATAAGCTTGGCTTAAGAAAGGAAAGGAAGCAACAATGCAACGAGTCAAAGCAGAACAGCATCCCGCGACCGGAATGACTTTGGTCGTGATGGTGGGGTTGAGCATCGCTTTCCTGCTGGCCATCGCTCTGCTAAATGTGGCGAAGAGCGGAAACATCCTGAGCGAAGCCAACCTGCTCTATGCGGCTCTGGTTTTTTACGCGGGCGCAGGCGCCTTGTATCTCGGCTTCGGCGTTACCGGGACGGATTCTTACATCAAGTTTGCCTCGTTAGCGACATGGGCTGGCCTCATCGCCAATACTGGAGCGGTCGCGCACCGCTGGTATGAGGCCGGCCATCCCCCATTCGCCAGCGTATATGAAATGCTGTTGAGCTTTGTTTGGACGCTGGCCGCGCTCACGCTGATCGCCGAAAAACGCTATGGGGTGAAAGTAATCGGCACCGTGACCATGCCAGTGGCGATTGTCGGCGTCGTACTGATGCAACTGCTGCGCAGCGATGTGCGGCCGCTGGTGCCCGCTCTACAATCCACCTGGCTGCATGTGCATGTAACCCTCGCCATGCTGGCCTATGCCGCGTGCGCCCTGAGTTTTGCACTAGCCATGATGTTTCTGATTCAGGACAAAGTGAAGACCGAGAGCTTCCTGGCTGCGACCAGCGTGTTCACCGCTGGAATTTACGCCGCGATCCTGCTGCGCTTTGAAAAATGGGGCGGATTGAACGTGGTGGCCTGGGATGCCGAAAACAAAACGGAAGTATTCATCTCGCGCGGAGTGCGGCTGTTCGTCACCATTCCCGACCTCGGCTGGCTGATGCTGCTGGTTTTTGCCGCGGTCGCCGCCCCGCTGGTGCTCTACATTCTGGCTCGCGTGAAGCGCAACGAAAATTTTCTCGCGCTCGCAAATCGGGCACTGTTCATCAGTATTTTGCTGCAGACCCTCGCTCTCGTGTTCTTCATCCTGCGCGCCCGCGATGGCCAATATGCCTCACTCGACGCGGATGGCCTCTACGCGACCAGCCTGGCCGCGAGCCCTTTTATTCTCTCGGCGCTGGTCGGCGGAATTTTCGCCAACCTGCTCTACCTGCTTCTGCTGTGGCGCCGTGAAGATCTGCAGCGCCTGCTGCCAGATGCGGAAGCGCTTGACCGCATTACCTACAAGACGATTTGCATTGCATTCCCTTTGCTCACCCTGATGATCGCCGCCGGCGCCTACTGGGCCAACCGGGCCTGGGGTTCCTACTGGAACTGGGATCCTAAAGAGACGTGGGCAGCGATTACGTGGCTGGTGTATGCCGGATATCTACACATGCGCATCACCCGCGGCTGGCGCGGCCGTCGGGCGGCTTACTTCGCTATTCTCGGATTTGCCGTCGTGATGTTCACCTTTTTCGGAGTGACTTACCTGTTGCCCGGACTGCACGCTTATGCCTGAGACTGCAAAAGAGACCAACAATTCGCCAGCCGAACCCGAAGCCCACCCGGTCGAAGCGATTCGACCATCACGCAAGAGTAGGTACAGCACGGGATACTCGAGCGATGAGACTGCGATGGAGCCTGTTGCCGAGGCCATGGCGGAACTTGGCGCATCCGAAACCCAGGATCCTGAATTACCTTGGTTTCGCATTAACTGGGAAATCAAAGCGCTGGTGCCGATAGCATGCGTCCTTCTGGGCGGCATGCTGCTGTTTCTGTTGGCTACTCTCTCCTGGCGAGATCCCGAACGTCACATCGTGTTGCTGGTTGCCGGCGCGGGCGCCGTTGCCATCTGCGGCGCGCTGCTGGTCGTGCTGACTTACACCGTGCAGCGGCCCATGGTCGAACTGCAGCAAAAGATCGCTCAACTCGGCAGAGGCGATCTCGGCGTCTCGGTTAGTTTCTCGCACCGCAACGACGAAATCGGAGATCTTGGGCGGAATTTCAATCAGATGGTCGAGCAACTGCGCGAGAGCCGCGTCGAGATTGAGCGCCTGCATCGCACCCAGATGTCCCGCGCCGAACACATGGCGACTCTGGGCGAAATGGCCACCGGCCTTGCCCACGAGATCCGCAACCCACTGGCGGGGATTGCGGGCGTCATCGAAATCATTGGCCGCGATCTTCCGGATTCCAGCCCGGCGCGCGCGGTGGTGAAAGATGTGCGGCAGGAAATCGCGCGCATCAATCGCATCGTCACTGACCTGCTGCAAACGGCGCGACCACATCCTCCCAAAGTCCGCAAGAGCGATCTCAACACCACCGTGGAACACGCGGTGATGCTGGGACGGCAACAGGCACTCTCGAAGTCGGTGGAGATTACGCTGCACAAAGATCCGTCGCTGCCGGAAGTCGAGCATGACAGCGATCAGGTCCACCAGGTAATGCTCAATCTGCTGCTTAATGCGCTGCAGGCGATCGACCTGAATGGAAAGATCGCTGTCGCCGTCGAATTGCGAGGCGCAAACGCGGTTATTGAAGTTGCGGACAACGGACGCGGCATCTCGCCCGACCACCTGCCCAACATCTTCCGCCCGTTCTTCACCACGAAAGGCGACGGCACCGGCTTAGGACTCTCCCTGGCCCGCCGCATCATCGAAGATCACCAGGGCCGCATCGATGTCACCAGCGCCGTGGGCAAGGGAACGACATTCTCGGTCGTCCTGCCGCTGCAGCGAGCTGGCGCCGACGAATCTGTCGCTCTGACTGTGTAGATCTTTCGTATCTCTATGGTATATACTCTGTAGATACGAAGGAACTTTTCCCCAATGGCGACAACTCAGATTGTGAAGTGGGGCAACAGCCTGGCGATCCGGATTCCCAAGCCTGTGGCCGAGGAAGCTGGAGTCGGCGAAGGCGACCCCATTGTGGTGGAGGCGGTCAACGGACGCATTCAGCTGCGCCCCGATAAGAAGCGAGTGCCGACCTTGCAGGAACTGGTCGCACAAATCACCCCCGAGAATCGCTATGCCGCAGTCGAAACTGCGCCAGCCCGCGGCAAGGAGAACCTGGAGTGGTAGCCCGCTACGTTCCACGGGCTGGAGACCTGATCTGGCTCGATTTTGATCCGCAGGCCGGCCGCGAACAAGCCAAGAGACGGCCTGCCTTGGTGTCACTGACGAATCGTACAATCGGGCGAGCGGTTTGGTCATCGTGTGCCCGCTAACCAGTCATCGAAAGCCCTATCCGTTTGCCCTGCCAGTCACGGTCGACAAAATCGACGGCGCGGTTCTGGTCGATCATCTCAAGAGTCTCGACTGGGCGGCGCGCAAAGCCGCATTCCACTCGAAGGCTGACCCGGCGCTACTGGCCAAGGTACGCGGATATTTGGGCGTGCTACTCGGAATCCGATAGCGCGACGATCCACCATCGGGTTGCCCCAAGCCCTGACGGGCCGGAACCGCCAGATATCCTGTTCCATTCCCGGCCGCAATGTGTACAATCGCGCTGCAGCGATTTCAACCTGTTCGATACTTCCGGAAGGTAGGTTTGGATGCCTGAACAAGCCACCGCAAGTCCTCTGACCATTGCAGTTGACCGGACCAGCGACTGCGTCGCAGTGCGATGCACCGGCCGTCTGGTGGCCGGGGTGAGCGACCGCCTCTACCTCGAGGTCAGCCAGCTGATTCCGAGCTGCAAACGAATCGTGCTGGACTTCACGGATTTAACCCACATGGACAGCACGGGCCTGGGCGCGCTGGTTCGGCTGTACGTTTCCGCGAAATCGGCAGGCTGCGCGTTGCAACTCTTCAACATTGGGAAGCCGATTCGGCAACTTCTGGGCGTGACCCATCTTGTGTCGGTATTCCAGATCATCGGCGACAACAACATTCGGTGCGGATGATCCCCCCGAGTTGCGGCAGCTTCCTTCGGCATCCGCCCATCCACCATGCCCACTACGGGGCCGTCCCGCGTGCCCTCGGCTTCCTTTCCGTAGTAATCTAGGTCTGCATGCCAGCGGAGAAGATCCTGATTGTCGACGACGAGCGCCTGGTGCGCTGGTCGCTGCGCCAGAAGTGCGAAGAGTGGGGATACCAGGTGGTCGAGGCCGCCGCGGGCGATCCCGGCCTGCGCCTGGCCCAGCACGAGTCTCCCGACCTGGTGCTGCTCGATGTGCGCATGCCCGACATCAGCGGCATCCAGGTTCTAGAGCAGATCAAGAAGGCGCAGGATGCGCCGCCCGTCATCATGATCACCGCCGATCCGCAACTGGATGACGTGAAGAGCGCTCTTAAACTGGGGGCCTACGACTTTATCGGCAAGCCCCTCGACTTCGAGGAATTGCGCGTCACCATCCAGAACGCGCTCGAAGCCACCCGCCTGCGCACCGAAGTGCAGTCGCTGCGGGGAGAAGTCCGCCGCCATACTGGATATCACGAAGTTGTCGCCGTTTCACCCAAGACCACTGAACTGATGAGCTTCGTGCAGAAAGTCGCGGCCAGCGAGGCCACAACCATCCTCATCCAGGGCGAAAGCGGCACTGGCAAAGATCTCGTCGCCAAGACCATCCACTACGAGAGTTCGCGCCAGAACGGGCCGTTTGTGGCCATCAACTGCTCGGCGATTCCCGAAACTTTGATGGAGGCCGAGCTCTTCGGTCACGAAAAGGGCGCTTTCACCGATGCCAAGCAGATGAAGAAGGGCCTGTTCGAAACCGCGAATGGGGGCACGCTGTTTCTCGACGAAATCGGAGAGCTCTCGCCGCTGCTGCAGGCCAAGCTGCTGCGCGTACTCGAAGACCAGGTCATCCGTCGCGTGGGAGGCACGCGCGACATGCAGGTGGACGTGCGCGTGATTGCGGCTTCGAACCGCGACCTGGAAAAGGCTGTGCGCGAAGGCCATTTCCGGCAGGATCTTTATTACCGGCTCGCCATCATCGCCATCTTCATCCCGCCGCTGCGCGAGCGCACCGAAGACATTCTTCCGTTGGTCGATTTCTTCATCGACTGGTATAACCGGAAGTTCAAGAAAGCGATCAAGGGCATCAGCCCGGAGACACGCCGTCTCTTGGTATCGCACAACTGGCCGGGCAACGTCCGCGAGCTGAAAAATTCGATCGAGCGCGCGATGATTCTGGAAGACGAATCGATTCTGCGCCCGGTCTACATGCCATTCGCGGTGGGCGAAGCCGCCCGCAGCGGATTGACCGCGTTCGAAGCCAGCAGCGCATCAGGCGACGGAGGAGGAGGCAAGCAACTCCCCAATGGACGTATGCTGCCGCGGCTCTATATTCCGGAAGAAGGAACGTCGCTCGAAGAAGTCGAGCGCGCCATGGTGGAACTGGCCATGCGCCAGGCCAATGGCAATCAGACACACGCGGCGCGCCTGCTCGATATCAGCCGCGACGCCCTGCGCTACAAGCTGAAGAAATTTGAGCTGGTCGCCGGCGGGGACGAAGAGGCGACCGACTCCGTGCCATCGGAAAATTCCTCCGCGTAGGAAAGAAGGCTTGGCCAGAAAAAGATCAGGGCTTCCTGTCGGAAGCCCTGTGGTGCCCTATGAGTTTTTTATCAAGTGGCACCGGTGTCCGAACCCGCACCTGCCTCCGCGCTAGAAATTGATTGCGACCGCTCGTTGAGTCTTTCGCTCATCTGGTTCTCGCCCTGATCTGGTGCCGGCAAGCGCCGTTTGCGGCGGTTCCAGGTGGAACAGGCGCGTAACCGCTGCCGTCATACGCTCCTGGTCCTCCTTCTCCGGAACTTCCTTGAGTTCGCGGGCGAGGGAGCTGGCAATCTTCTGTATAACTTGCGTTGTGATTGCGTGAAGCAATTGATCCTGCTCCCGGGTAAACGGTCCCCGCTCTTCGATAAAGGATTCCAGTTCTTGCCGGCAAATCTCTTCCAATCTTTGGCGCAAGGCTACGCTGGTTGGCACGACGGTCTGCGCCTTGAGCTGGCTGCGAAATGCTTGCGTTGCGGCCGCGACGATGCTCTCCGCCTGCGCGGCTGCGGCCGAGCGCTCCAAGCCGCGTCCCTTGACAGCGCGCTCCAAACCTTCCAAGTCATAAAGAAGAATGCCATCCACCCGCCGCACTTCCGGATCGACATCGCGCGGCATCCCGATATCCAGAATGACCAACGCCACGCGGTTTCTCTCGTCGGCAATGCGTTCGGCTTCTTCACGGGTCAAGACTACGTGCGGACAGCCGGTCGCGCTGATCACAATGTCTGTGCGCAGCATGCATTTCCAGCGATCGGCCAGCGGGGCGGCCGTGCCTCCCAACCTCTCCGCCAGTTCGCGCGCCTTGGTTGCGGATTGGTCGATCACTACAATCGATCCCGCTCCGTGCTCGACCATCTGCCGGGCAGCGAGTTCACTCGTCTTCCCTGTGCCCATGAGGAGAACTCGCCGGTTTTCCAGCGATCCGAAGATCTGGCAGGCCAGTTCCTGCGCTGCCGAAGGGATGGAAACGATCCACTGGCTGAGCGACGTCTCGGTGCGCACTTGCTCGGAAACGCTCAGCGCCTTTTCCAAAGTCGCGTTCAGAAAACGACCGGCGGTGCCGACGGTTCGCGCCTGCTCCCAAGCGGTTTTCACGTGATCAACAATCTGGGGCTCACCTAATACCACGGAGTCCAGCCCTGAGGTGACGCGGAAAATCTGGCTCAGCGCCGCTTCGTCCAGCAGACGATAGAAGTGCTGCCATTCGGTCAGCTTCAGTCCATGTTCAGTGCCCAGAAATTGCAGCAGCGAGTTGGCCGCCAAGGTGGGTTCGCTGGCCCACATCAGAAATTCGGTACGACAGCAGGTGGAAAGAACAACGATCTCTTCAATTCCCTCCGCACTCGTCAATTTCCGCAAAACTTCGTAGCGGCGGTTCTCGCCAATCCAGAAACGCTCTCTCATGGCGAGGGGCGCCGTGCGGTGGTTCAGTCCGATCACCATGAGCGTGGGTTCCATGACGAACACCTCGGGCGCAAGTTGCAACTGTACAAACGCAAGCCTGGTGCCAAATCGCAGAGAGGGAACCAGACATCGAGTCATTTGTTTTCAAGGATTTCCCTCGCAAAGCAGGGGCCGAGTGCCTGTTTATATTTTCATCAGTGCGGCATATCACGCGGAACCGCGAGTCTTTTGGCGCGATCTGCCGCGCTTTCAGAAACTTAGCAGGAGACCACGATCACGGCCCGACGTGATCCCGATCACTGATGATCTGTCCCGGAGCATAGAAACTGCTAGACGATTAATAGGTTCTTATCCCGTCTTGCCCGGGCTCTGGAGATTTTGCTGTGGTTGAGTGCAGGGCCTGCGACAAGACGTTTTGTGCGGAAAGGAAAACAGCAATCATGAAGATAACGAAGCTCGTAATCCTGATCGTGATGATTGCGCTCGCATTATTCCTGATCTTGCCCAATCTGTCGTGGGCGGCCGATGACGGCGCAGCCCTTTACAAAACAAAGTGCGCTGCCTGCCATGGCGCCGATCTCGCCGGAAAGCCGGCGGCCAAAATTCCGAGCCTGGTTTCCGACGACGCCAAGAAGGCCTCGGATGCGGACTTGACCGACGCCATCGCCAACGGCGGCAAGGAAAAGAAGGCCATGCATGCGTTCGCGAATAAGGGCGTGACACCTGACCAGGTGAAGATGGTGGTCTCCTACATTCGCCAGGCGCAGAAGAAGTAAGACTTCGCAATCGGTATCGCTGTTCCGTAACGCGAACCCGCGCCGCCGCAAGGCTGGCGTCCTTTGTGAGGGTGAGTGGATCCGCTCCCCGGCAGTTTCTGGCCCAGACCGGACCGCCGGACACCTGCCCCTCCGTTCGCCACCAATTCGCGGAACAGCCAGCCCGGGTCTCGGTGCTCACCCCCAGACCCGGGCTTTTGTTTTTGCGCAGCGATTGTGTAGGGGCGGACGCATTCGTCCGCCCCGCCCCCAAGTTTCTCAATTCTGTCATCCCGACCGGAGCAGATCATCGACGAAGGCGATGATCTGCGCAGTGGAGGGACCTTGCGTTTAAGGTGGATCAGTTTTTCGCCACGACACAACCGCGCGGGTGGCCCCGCCTTGGCGCTGGATTCTTGTTAACGCCATCCCTGCTGAGGGTGCCCCGTCCCTTCGACTCCGCTCAGGGCAGGCCTTGCGTTTCTTGCAAGAGCCTGCCCTGAGCTTGCCGAAGGGGCGGGTACGATGTTGCCGACGCAACCCCTGTGTCCCTTCCGCACAAACCCCGCTGCGCATGCGTTTGTAGTTCCCGCCCTTCGCAAACTGCGTAAGGGATGTCTTGGGACTAGACACAAAAAGCGCGGGAAGGGTTGGGGCAACCTGCTTCCTGATGAGCTCTCTTCCCCTCCGTCCCAAATCAGGAAAGATTACGGACGACACAGACCTTTCTTCTTCGCTCTCGGTGTGGGACTCGCGCCTCCGAGTTGCTAGACTGATCTGTCGCTTTCAGACCAGCGGTTTCCTCCCCTCCGCGCTGCTTCGTATCCGTGGATTCGGCCCTTGAGAATTCGGCGCCGGCGTTTGCCGGAGGTGCTGCCTCCCCGCCAGTGATCACACTGGGCGGCGCCGGCATCACGCTGACCGCGGTTCTGCGGCTTCTCCACCGTTCTGGCATTCCGGCGTATGCAGTCGGCGCAGAAAACGGTATATCCCGGTTCTCGCGCTGGTATCGTCCGGTGCCCGGCGTGAGCCGTGGGGTGAAGCCCGTTCATCTGACCGCGTTGCTTTCCGAGCTTGATCTGGAGGGCGCCGTGCTTCTGCCTTGTTCCGACGACTGGCTCAGGGCGGCTGCTGCTCTGCCTCCGGAACTGGCGCGAAGATTTCCAGCGAGCATCGCCGCGCCTGAAGTCATTGAAGCTTTTGTCGACAAGTGGCGGTTTGCCCAACTGCTGCAAAGGGAGCAGTTGCCGCATCCCCGCACCCAGCAGATCAACTCTTACGAGCAACTCGAGGCTTTGCCTGAAACCGACTTTTACGGCGCCATTCTCAAGCCGCTCTCTTCGGCCGCATTTTCCAGCCGCTACGGAGTCAAAGGATTCCTGGTCAATACTCGGAACGAGGCACTACGTGTCATGGAGAACGTGGCGTTCCCGATCATGCTGCAGGAATTCATTCCAGGCCCGCCGACGGCGGGATATTTCGTCGAAGGATTCATCGACCGCCATGGAACCACCTGCGCATTGTTTGCCCGGCAGCGCTTGCGCATGAATCCTGCGGGATTGGGCAACAGCACGTTTATGGTCAGCGTTTCGCTGGAGGAAGTCGCGCCAGCCGTCTCCGCGTTGCAGTTTCTGCTGGGAGCAGTTTCCTACGGCGGCGTGTTCAGCGCGGAGTTCAAGTACGACGCACGCGACGCCCTCTTCAAGCTTCTCGAAATCAATGCGCGGCCCTGGTGGTATATCGAGGCTCCCGCGCGCGCCGGCATCGACATCTGCCGCATGGCCTATCGTGACGCGTTGGGGTTGGAAGTGCAGTGCGTTCCCAACTACAGGCCTGGTCAGTATTTCGGGTATCTCCACAACGACATCCGCGCCTGGCGCGAACAGCGCGGAAAGGGCGGTCCAAGCTTCTGGGAATGGACGAAATCATGGCGGGGTGTGCACTCTACGCCTCTCGCGTGGGACGACCCCGCTCCGGCCCTCGCGGTTACCTTTCAGCAAGTCGCCGATTTCTTGCGGAGCATTATTCGACATGAGGAAAAATCACACGTCGCTCTGCGAGAAGTCAGGATTCGCGATGATCGACACCAACCTGCGCTCAATAAGAAATAGGCCACGGATTCTCACGGACAAATCTTCGAAATTCATTCGATTTATCCTTGAAGATGGGGCGGGTGGCCCAGGCTTTTGATCTTGCTTGTATCAGCAACACAATGGGTGCCCCGTCCTTCGCGTACTCTGTTTCATGAGTTTGGACACGTACTCTGCGAAGGGCGGGAACCACGAACACGTGCGCAACCGAGTTTATGTTGAGGAGACCCAAGCGTTGCGGTAGTATCGCACCCGCCGCCCTTGCAAAAAACGCAAGGCCTGCCCTGAGCCGGGTCGAAGGGACGGGGCACCCCTCAGGATAGATGGCGTAACCAAGAATCTACCGTCAAAGGCTAGGCCACCCGCCCCGGGTCTCGGTGCTCACCCCCAGGGCCCGGGCTTTTGTTTTTGCGCAGCGATTGTGTAGGGGCGGACGCATTCGTCCGCCCCGCCCCCAGATTTCTCAATTCTGTCATCCGCGTGTGGCCCATATCTTCTATGGGTTGTTTCCCGTTTAGGAACTGAGGGTGCCTCGTCCTTGCGTTTTTTGCAAGGGCGGGCTGGCCCAGGCTTGCCCACGTGCACCACCACGAACCCGGCTGCCCCACGCTTCGTGGGGTTCGAAGCGTGGGCATCCCTGCTGCCGGCATCAGGAGATTTTCCTGACCCGCAACCTCCAGCACCCGCACAAACAGATCGTGGTTCCGCGCACTACCCAGCAACGGCCATCGGCTGGTAACAACTGGTCGTGATGAGGTACGAGTAGCCCGCACCATAGTATCGACGGAGCCGGTTGGGCATGGGCGACGTATAGCACGGATGGGAGAGCGTGGCTGTGACGGCTGAACATTGGCGATTGAGGCCGGTGGAAAGAGCGGCGCGAGTGCAGGCGCATTTGGGAAAATCTCCCGCCAGTCAGCGGCATCGTGCCCACGCTTCGAACCCCACGAAGCGTGGGGCAGCCGGGTTCACGGTAATGCGCGCGGGGGACAAGTCTGGGCCAGGCCCCAGCAACGTTGAATCCACATTCTCCATGATGAAGCGCAAGTTCGGAGACTCGATTCGCAGCAAGACGGATACCGCAATGGTCAATGAAGTTCTGTGCAAGGTTCTCTGCCATAATCTGGTCGTTCTGATTCACGAGATGTATGAGCTAGGAATTGACCCTGTGTTTTGGCCCAAAGCAAGCGGCGTGCAGATACACTAAACAGGCCTTGATACAAACACCACCGCAGCTATTAGAATTGACAGGCAGATGCAGAACACAACGCCGAGCATATTATGTTAATAAAAATCGGGGACAGACGGGACGCGCCCCATTTTTTTCTCCCCATCCGGGAATGAAGAGCTAGGAAGGACGGGGAGATACGGGAAGTTTCCCCGTTTCCAACTATGCCACAAACATGCAGGTTCGGCCGCTTCGCTTTTCGAGCTTTTTCGAAGCCTGCCGACTCGCGCTGATTGCAGCATGAGCCTTCCCTACCTCGTACCAGTTACGGCTTCAAGATTTCCACAGCTCTCTATTGTCCCGATGTTCATCTGACCTTGACCAGGAAAAATTCCTTCCTCCATACTGACTCATGACTGACGGATGCGAGCGAAACACCGGTCCAGGGCTGTAACTCCTTGGGGCTCAAGATCTTGCCCCTAAATGATTGCAGCCCTGGGATTAGTTTCCGATTTTCCCCTAAGTCGGTGATTTCAGTAGATCCGGGGGGGGGGGGAGGGGGGTGAGTTATGAAAGAGTAAACTCTCCCAGAAAGGTGGTAGTGGCTCAGTTTGAAATCCAGAACCGTTCGGAGTTGCCGTCATCCCGACCGGAGCCGCTTTTCAGGCGGAGGGAGGGATCTCCCAACCACCAAATCAGAGGAAATGAGATCCCTCAGCCGGCTGAAAGGCCGGCTGAGGGATGACCCCTCGATAGGCGATATCCAGAATTCGGAGTCACCCAATACCCAGAAGGGTGTTACGGTTCGCGGCTCCGTTCTCCCTCAGCACGCCCGCTGGTGGCCTTGCCTACTGGGTTTTTGCGAGATTAGTCACTTTACCCTGTGATTCTAATCACAGCCTTTTTTCGCCCCCGAAAGTACTCTGGCCTTGCTTGTGGGAGTTCTTTCATAGGGTTAGCCGAAAGGGGGGACGTCATGATGGTTGCAGGCACTATGCCGAACATGGGCCATATGGCTCATGACTTTTCCAAGAATCCAATGCTGGTTTACTGGGAGATGACCCAGGCCTGCGGGCTGGCCTGCAAACATTGCCGCGCCGAAGCCATGCCCAATGCCAATCCGCTCGAACTTTCGACCGAGCAGAGCAAGAAATTCCTGAACCAGCTTCTCCAGTTTGGCAGCCCGCTGCCCCACGTGATTCTGACCGGCGGCGATCCGCTGAACCGCAAAGACATTTATGAACTGATCGACCACGCAAAAGGCATCGGGCTGGAAGTTTCCATCACTCCTGCGGCCACCGATCAGCTGACCAACGACGCCATCAGCAAGCTGAAGGCACATGGCATTCAGGCCATGGGATTGAGCCTCGACGGCTCCTCGGCTGCGCGCCACGACAATATCCGCAACGTGCCGGGCACGTTCGAGCGCACGATGGAAGCCGCCCGCCACTGCGGACGCATCGGCCTGCCGATCCAAGTCAACACACTCGTGGCGGAAGAAACCGCCGACGATCTTCCTGCCATCTACGAACTGCTGCGCACCAGCTTTCCTGTCATGCGCTGGAGCCTGTTCATGCTGATTTCGGTCGGACGCGGCAAGCAGTTGAACGAAGTCTCGCCGCAAGAAGGCGAGTCCATCATGAAGTGGGTATTCGATCTCTCGCCGCACTCGCCGTTTCAGATCAAAACCACGGAAGCTCCGTCTTATCGCCGCATCGCCGTGGAGCAGATGCGCAAATCGAACATGGCGACGGCGGACATGAAGACCACTTCGGTCTACCGCGGATTCCAGATTCGCGACGGCCACGGCATCGTCTTCGTCTCGAATCTGGGAGAGATTTATCCCTCAGGTTTCTTGCCGCTGCATTGCGGCAACGTGCGCACCGATTCGCTGGTCGACATCTATCGCAACTCGGATATATTCCGCGCCCTGCACTCTCCCGATCAGTTCCACGGCAAGTGCGGCGCCTGCGAATACAGCCACATCTGCGGCGGATCTCGCGCCCGCGCTTATGCCCATACCGGCGACGCGCTGGGCACCGATCCCTTCTGCCCCTACGAACCGGCGCAGAAGAAGGAACCGGCCCCGGCGTAAGTGGAGAATCGAGCGGAAGTTTTTAGGAATAGAGCTTGATGGGCTGGACCACTCGCGTGATGGTTCCGCTCGGGCTCGGCTGGTCCGGCTTCAACCCGCAGCGCATGGATGCGAACAAGCCGATCAACTGCCCCAGCATTACGTCGATCGTGGGACGGTAGTAATCCGGGAAATCCAGACCACAACCGACCGGCAACCGGTAGTCGGCCAGATCGGATACATCCTCGCCGTCTCCGCAGGTGACCACTAGACGAACCCGTCCCAGACGCTTGCGGTCAATTTCGCGCAGCAGGTCGAGTTCGTAGCCGCGCTTGGCGGGCTCGCTGGATAAGAATTCGACGAACACTGTCTGCTCGTTCACGCTCGACATGGGCCCGTGCCGCAGTCCGAGCGGCGTTTCCGCCAGCGTAGTTACCTTGCCGGCACTGAGTTCTACGACTTTCAGCGAAGATTCGTCCGCGACGGCGCGCAGCGCTCCCGAACCGACGAAGCAGGCGCGCGTACAGCCGAGCGTGGTCACTTCTGCCGCGGTTTCTGCCGCGAGCGGAAGGAACTGCCGCCCGCTTTCTGAGATCCGCGAGACCACTTCCCCGAACTGGACGAGATCATCCAACTGCGCCACGCACTGCCCGGCCAGCACCATGTTGCTGAAGGAGCTCGTCATCGCAAGGCCGCGATCGTTTACGGCTTCATCCAGCACCAGGGCCAGCGCACGATCGGGATGGCGGGCGCAGAGTTGCGCCATCGGCCCCTGCTGATTGCAGGTGATCACCAAGTGCTGAATCTCGCGCCGCTCGCGAAGAGCGCGTTCCAACAGTGCGACGCCTTCCGGGCTTTCGCCGGAGCGAGAAAACGAAATCCACAAGTACTCGCGACCGGGGCGATGAAATTCCTGGAATTCGGTGAGCAGAGTGGTGCTCGGAAGGGGCCACACTTCGCATCCCCATCGCTTGCGAAGCAGCGGAGCCAGAGCTCGACCGGTGTAATCGGAGGTACCCGCACCGACCAGGTACACGGTAGGCGAAGATAGATTTCCCCGGCCGATTCCCGCGCGCCGAAGGGCATCATTCAACTCGGCTTGCTGATTCACGCAGCGCTGGTATGTCATGGCCCAGGTTTCGGGCTGCTGCCAGATTTCGCGCGGCGTGTGCTCAAGCCCGCGCTCAGCTTTTTCCTGCTGCGGCAGATCCAACAGTGTTCGTAGCGGGTTTCCCAACCGAATCTCCTGCAAACACATCAGTCTATGACAAAAGATTTCGAAACAAAAGGAAATACCGTTCGGAAGAAAACGTTACCTGCTGTGAACGGAGGTGATACCGCGTGTAGGCTGCAAACTTTTGAACCTCGGTGGCTCGCCTCAGCAACTAATGTAGGTCGGACGGGTTTTCCCCTCTGGAGGAGAACAACATGAGTCGTGGTTGGCACCCCCTGAGTTCGCTGTTGCTGGCGGCGGCGCTGGCTTCGTCGATGGCAGGAATCGCCTGTGAACACCACCACTATTACCGCGTTTACGATCCGTACTACACGGATTATCACGTGTGGAATGGCGATGAAGAGGTTTATTACCATCGCTGGGCCGATGAGATGCATCGCGATCCGCACCGCGATTTTCGCAGGCTTCCTCCCGGCGAGCAGAAGGAATACTGGACCTGGCGTCATAACCACGGCGACCATGATCATGATCACGATCATCACTAGGATCGAGATTATTAGGATGAGCCAGGCTCTCAGCGCCCGAGTGCGTTGAGAGCCTGCTCGGTGGTGATGAATCTCGCCCCCAACCGCTGCAACTCCGCAACAGTCTTCTGGCCATCTTCCGGCTTCAAGGTTTCGATCGCATCCTGCACCACCGCGACGCGGCGCCCGCGTTCGAGCAGGCCCTTCGCAGCAAAGCTGACGCAATATTCCGTCACTACGCCGAAGACGACAAACTCCGCTTGATCGCCCAGTCGCCGAACCAGTTCGTCGGCATGGCGGCTCTCGAAAATATTAAGCGTCTGCTTTTCCAGCAGAATTTGCTGGTATGACGACAAGTCCTCAGGGATCTTCGCTTCGGGGTCATTCGCCACGCGGACGACTTTGTCGGCGAGCGCTTCGGGCACGAGTTCCGATCCGGCGCTTCCCTTGCAGGCAGTGCGGAGGAAAGATTCTGAATTCCGGATCGCCCGGCGGATGAAAGCATCCGTGCGACACCAGGAACACTTTTCCCTGCCGTGCGGCATCGGTCAGTCGTTTGATGTTGGGAAGCAGTTTTTCCGCTCCCGGGACATACAGGTTTCCGCCTGGCAGCATGAAGTCGCGCTGCACATCCACTTCCCAGAAAATAAAATCACGGGAAACCATGTCTCTCCTTGCGCACGAAAATGCGAGAGTAACATCATTGTTTCAGGGCTGACAAATGCGAGGCACTGGCCGGATGCCATCCGGCTGCTGAATCTTGCCTATCCGGACGCTTCTCCAGCGACCAAGCGTCGCGTATGATTTGTGGACTCAAAAACATCGGTGGAGAAGACATTGCATGAGTCACGATGCTCCGGCTAAACCGGCCTCCAGCAAGTTAGTCATCCGCAACATCGGCCTGCTGCTCAGCGGCGATCTCGATCGTCCCATTCTTGATGCCGACACGGTTGTTGCCGTCGATGGCGTCATTCATGCGGCCGGCAAGCAGAAGGAAGTCGACACGGAAGGCGCGACGACCACCATCGATGCCAAGGGGACGGCGCTGGCTCCGGGACTGATCGACAGCCACGTGCACCCGGTGTGCGGAGACTGGACGCCCCGGCAGAACCAGTTGGGCTGGATCGATAGCTGCCTGCACGGCGGTGTGACGACGATGGTTTCCGCGGGTGAGGTGCACACCCCAGGCCGTCCGAAAGATATTGTCGGCCTCAAGGCGATGGCGATCTTTGCGCAGCGAGCCTTTCAGGCATTTCGTCCGGGAGGCGTGAAAGTCTATGGCGGCGCACCCGTGCTGGAGCAAGGCATGGTCGAAGATGATTTCAAAGAACTCGCCGCGGCGGGCGTGAAGTTTCTCGGCGAAGTCGGGCTGGGCAGCGTGAAGGATGGGACCACGGGAAAGAAAATGGTCGCATGGGCGCGGAAATACGGCATCCAGAGCACGATTCACACTGGCGGCCCGTCGATTCCCGGCTCCAGCCTAATCGATATGGATATGGTCCTCGAAACCGATGCGGATGTAATTGGCCATATCAATGGAGGACATACGGCCCTGCCCGATGATCAGATCGTGGCGCTGTGCGAGCGATCGCCGCGCGCGCTGGAAATTGTTCACAACGGCAACGAACGGGCGGGATTGCTGGCGCTGCGGACGGCTAAAGAATTGAAGCAACTTCGGCGCGTGATTTTGGGAACGGATTCGCCTGCGGGATCGGGCGTGCAGCCGCTTGGGATTTTGAGAATGATTTCGCTGCTGTGTTCTTTGGGAGAAATTCCGGCGGAAGTGGCGATTTGTCTGGCCACAGGAAACACCGCAAAAATGCGCAGCCTGAACTGCGGTCTGATCGCTGCGGGACGCGAAGCGACCTTCGTTTTTCTTGACACGGCGCAACAATCCGCCGGGAAGAACCTGCTCGACAGCATTCAAAAAGGAGACTTGGCCGGAGTCGGCATGGTGATCACCGATGGTGTGGTCAGCATTCAGCGCAGCCGCAACACGCCGCCGGCAACGCGGGTGCCGGAGGTGGTGAAGGCATGACAATGCGTGAGGCCAGGAAAACTCATGTGGCGACGGCCGCCTCGGCGGTCCAAGCGAAGGCGAAGCCGAGTGCCCCAATCGCGAAGGTGGTTAGTGGTCTGGTGCTTGCGCTCGTCGCAAGCGTACTTGTTCTAGCCTCCGAGCTTTCAGCGCAGACTTCGATTCCTGACTGGTGCCGTGCGCTGCCGCGTCCTGAATACAAGACGCTTGAACGAGTCGCCATCAGCGATCCGTGGTACGAAGTGTATAAACCCGCAGCCGGAGTCTTCGCCATTTACGAGCCCCATCAGTCCGAAGAGACCATCAGTTACCTGATCCTGGGCGACAAGCGGGCGATGCTGTTCGATACCGGCATGGGCATCAGCGATCTAAAGAAAACCGCGGCCGAACTGACGAAGCTCCCCATCGTGGTTCTGAACTCACACACCCACGACGATCATGTCGGCGATAACTGGGAGTTTGAAACAATCTACGGAATGGACACCGACTTCACGCGCCAGAATGCGCGCGGATCACGCGATGACGCGCAGGCCGAAGTTACGCCCGACCAGATCTGCGGCGCGCTGCCCAAGGGATTCGACGCCAAGACGTATGTGACGCGCCCGTGGAAGATTACGTCGTATATCCACGATGGCGAGAAATTTGACCTCGGTGGCCGTACCCTGGAAGTGATCGCAACCCCGGGCCATACGCCCGACGCGATCTCGCTGCTGGACCGCGCGAACGAACTGCTCTTCACCGGCGACACTTACTATCCCGCGCCGATCTGGCTTTACCGGCCGGAAACGGACCTCGGTGCCTATGCGGCTTCCATTCGACGGCTCGCGGCTCTTGCTCCGCAAGTCAAGCTGGTTCTCGGAGCACACAACGTGCCAGTCGCTCCGCCATCCGTTCTGCCGCGGCTGGTTCCGGCGTTCGATGCGGTCCGGGCTGGGAAAGTAAAACCGGTTCCGGATTCGCCCGGGAAAGTTCTCTACAACGTAGATGGATTTTCTTTTCTGATGCGGGCGCCGTGAACTATGTGGGACAGCCGCCCTCGGCTGTCCAGCGGAGCGAGGCTCCGCGGGCTGTGCCTTTGCGAAGTCCGCTTCACAAGCCTTAACCGCAGAGTTCGCAGAGGATTTCGCGGAGAGCGCAGAGAAAACCTTTGATTCGGTTAGCGCAGTCCGTCTTCGCCCTTGATCTGATCTTTCTTCAATCCACCCACGCGTGCCAGGGGACGCCCGCTGTCGGTCACGGCGACCGCAACCATGATCTCATTGGCGCGCGGCGCATCGTTCAAACTCACCTCCATACCGTCGAAGTGGCTGCGCACAAAAGCCGCGTCTTTGTGGCCCAGGGGAATGTCGAGGACGGCACCCAGTCCTCCGCGTTTCTTCGAAGAAGGAATCAGCGCCGCGCCTTTGCCCAACACACGCCGCGCCGGCGTGCCCAGCTTGGGATGCAGAATCGCCGCCGCATGCTCGAGTTCTCCGTTCTCACCCACGGCCGCTGCTTTTCCGTAGCTCTCCACCGCTGGTCCGGAAATTCCCAGCGCAGCCACCGCTCGCGTCGTGAGCAATTCACCTAACTCCTCGCCAATTTCCATCAACTCGGAAAGATCCTCGACATATTTTCCGGCGCACGGATTCTCAATCACGGCTACAGCCGCGGCTTTCCGCGTCGGCGGAGCAATCTCACGCCCCATCTCGCGGTGCGTCTCTTCGACGAACGTTGCGATCTTGCGGATCTTCGCTTTCATCGTTTCCCTTTCAAAGGCAGCCCTTTCACCGTAGCCCGTCTTCGCCTTTGATCTCCCATGCCTTGAGTCCGCCAACCCGGGCATGCACGCGCGCGCCGGTTGTCATGACCAGCGCCAGCAGGATTTCATCGGCCCGCGGAGCATCGTTGATGCCAACTTCCATCGCATCGAAATGACTGCGAACGTACGCCGCGTTGATGTGCGTGATGGGCACATCCAGCCGCGTGCCCGGGCCTCCGACCTTCTTCGTCGATGCCACAATCGCCTTGGCGCCGCCGAGCACTTCGCGCATCGCATAGCCGCCGGGCACGTGCCACAACGCGCCGTGCTCGAGTTCTCCCGCCGATCCCACGATGGCGCCCTTGCCGTAGCCTTCGACGACCTTGACATCGCCGCCGAGCGCCGCGACCAAGCTGCGCGCCATCTCGAGGGCGAGCGGCTTCAGATCGTCCATGAAGCTTTCTATGCTGGCGACGTACGATCCGGCAAACGGATTGCGAATCACGGCCAACGCTGCTGCACGCCGCAGGGGCTTCTCAGCCACCGGGCCGCCCTCGTGAAAAATTTCCTCCACGCCCGTGAGCTTCTTGCGGACGACGACTTCAGGCATGCACCAGGCCCCTTTCGTGAACGCTGGATGTTAACTTAGCATCAGGTAATTCTCCGACGATGCGAATTGCTCCCTGCAGAGTGAGCGCGGCGCTGCGGATCAATCCAATTCTGAGGAAGCATTCCGCCGTTCGGATTCCAGCCGCGAGAGCTTGATGGACTTCAGCGTCGGCCAATTCGGCGACTGCTTGCGTGACCAGGCGCTGTCCAAGATCGCTATCCGGAGCAATCTCGCACGCAGGAACTCGCGTCACGGCGGGATGCCCGGGAAGGTCTACGGCGTTGGCAATGATCGTCGCGGCCGCGTCGGCAGCGGCCGCCCGGTCGGCCAGCACGGTAACTGCGTCGGCGATGCCGAGCGAGAAGCTTCGTCCGCGCCAGCCGCTGGTGGCAATGCCGCGCACCGGATGATCGGACGCCAGGGTTGCGGTTCCAAACAGCGACGGACGATCAGGCCGTTCCACGATGCCAACCACAAATGTTTCGCCCGCACCCAGGTGAAGAGCGATATCGCCTCCATTGTTGACGTAAGCGCGGGAAAGCTCGGCCGCACCCAACATGCTGGCCAAAATTTCTTCCGCCACCGCGCCGGCGACGGCGGCCATGGGCGTGATGAAATATTCGACGGCGTAAGGCATCACGGCGGCTGTCATGCGCCGGGCCACCGAACCATCCGGCCACTCCGTTTCGGCGGAACAGGCCCGCCGCAAGAACGAAAGCTCGGCGCACAACTCATCCAGAACCGTAGCGAAGCGCGCGCCGGCAGCGCGGTAGGCGGCCTCGACTTCGCGCGGATGGCCGAATGCTTCCACGATCAGATCGATGGGCCCATCCTGCAGATGCAGGCGACGTCCATCGTCTAATCTTCGAATTTGCGCCCGCTGGTTCATTTCTTTTTCTTCGCGATCGCCGTCGATTCGAGCGGCCACGGATTGTCGGCCAGCGCGTTCACCCGCTTACGCCCTTCTTCGTCACCGGCGATCGAGCTTAATGGCCGCACGCTATCCACGTATCCGCCAAGCGCGCCATAATCTTCCAGCTTCAAAGTAAACTCAATCGGCGCCACCAGCGCCGGAGTCGGCACGTATCCGAACGCATTACGCGGCATGCGGGTCACATCCACCATAAATGTAATCCCGCCGCCGGGCCACACGTAAACGGGCGCGCCTCCGCAGGTTACCCGGGTCAGCGAGTCGCGCACGGAGTGCGTCAGCCTGACCGGATTCTCAGTTACGCCGGCGCGCAGCGATCCACCGGCGCCACCCATGAACAGTACTGTGCACAGCGCCGGTTCGCAATTCTCTTTGATGCGAGCCACCGATTCGCGCAGATTCGCCGGCAATTCGGCTTCGTGCGGCTTCAGGTCTTCTGCCAACTCGAAGTATGCGTAGTGCTCGCCGGTGGTGCTGACCATCAGCAGGCGCAGTCCGGGCCAGGCCTTCTTTGCGCTGAACTTGCCCAGAATCGATAACGGATCCTCGATGTTCGTCCCGCCCCATGATGTGCCGGGCTCGGCGACCTGAAAATATCGTCCGGGCGTGGATCGCCTTCCCTTCAGCTTGATTCCGGTCTCGGGCACGCCGAGCAATTTTCCCGCCTGGTGCTCGGAGAGAACGCCGGTAATGTGATCGTCGACGACCACGACTTCATCCACTTTGCCGAACCACTGCTTGGCAAACATTCCGATGGTCGCGGAGCCGCATCCCACGCGCATGCGCTCTTCCTGGGCGCCGTCGACCACCGGCGGCTTGCCTGCCTGCACAGTGACTTTCGCTCCGTCGTCGATTTTGAGTTCGACCGCGTTGCCGTTGCATAAATTCAGCAGCACGTCGCAGGTGGCCGTGCCTTCCTGACGACTACCGCCGGTCAAATGCCGCACACCGCCGAGCGAGAGCATCTGCGATCCGTATTCGCTGGTGGTCACGTGCCCGACGGCCTCACCCTGCGCACGCACGAGGCTGCATTCCGAGCCCAGATGCCGGTCGGTGTCGATCTTCACCTTCACACCGCAGTAGCTGAAAATTCCTTCGCTCACGACCGTGACCATGTCGACGCCTTGCACCTCGGACGAAATGATGAACGGGGCCGGCTTGTAATCAGGATAGGTTGTCCCGGCGCCGATCGCGGTCACAAACGTTTCGCGATGACTGACGAGCGAACCATCCCAGTCGCGGCTGCGTTCCAGAAAAGGCACAACCGACTCGCCGCGTTCGACCGCACGCTCGAGCACCACGTGCGGATCGAGCCGCACCAGCTTGCCTTCATGATTGCCGTAACGGTCGCACGATCCCGTGCGCCCCGGCTTGATATAGCAGAGCACGGGACAGGCATCGCAGCGGATGGCGTCGTCAGCCACGGGTCACCCCAGCCTTCAGCAAGATTGCGGCACGCACGCGGTCGGGCGTTGCCGGCACTTTATGAATGCGCACGCCGATCGCATCGTGAATCGCGTTCAGAATCGCTGGCGCCGTCGGAATCACCGCCTGTTCTCCGATTCCTTTCGCGCCAAAGGGTCCGATGGGACTCGGATCCTCAATCAAAATCGATTCCACCGGCGGGATGTCACCCGCCGACGGAATCAGGTAGTCGTGCAAATTCTCTCCCTTGCCGGGGAAAAATTCCTCCATCAGCGCCATGCCCAGGCCTTGCGCCACGCCGCCTTCGATCTGACCCTCGACCAGCGTCGGATTAATGGCGCGCCCCACATCATGCGCCGCCGTCACGTGCAACACTCGCACCGTTCCGAGTTCCACGTCGACCTCGATCTCTGCCATGTGCGCGCCGAAGCCGTATACCGCGTAGGGAGTTCCCTGCCCATTCTCATCCAGCGGAGTGATTGGTGGATCGAATGTCGCCTCGCACGTAATGACGTATCCATGCTCGTCGAGCGGCATTTCGCTCAGGGGAATTGCCTTGCGCTCACCATTCTCGACGACCGTCAGAGCTCCGTCACCAAATTCAATCGAGCCGCAATTGCAGGCGCCGGCGATTTTCAGAATCTCGTCACGCAGCTTGCTTCCCGCCATGTGCGCCGCTTTGCCGGTCACAAAGGTTTGCCGCGAGGCCGAAGTCTTGCCGCAATCCGGCGTGATCGCCGTGTCGCCGGAGATCAGATCGAAATGCGTAACCGGAGCGCCCACCGCATCCGCGCAGATCTGCGTCACAATCGTGTTCGATCCCTGACCGATGTCGACCGCCCCTTGATGCAGCGCGATCCGACCATTCTGTTTCAATCCGATGCGCACCGTCGAAGGATTGGGCAACGAGGTGTTGCCGCATCCGTACCACATGCCGGCTACTCCCACGCCGCGCCGCAGCGGACCCGTTGCGTTGGCGTTGAACTCTCTTGTGCGCGCACGACCGGCCTGCCATTTCGGCCGCAACGCTTCGAAGCAGGCGCGAATGCCGACGCCCTCGCCGAGAATTTGCCCCGTCACAGTGGGCGTTTCATTTTCCAGCGCATTGAAGATGCGGAATTCCAGGGGATCCATTCCGACTTTTTCTGCGAGGTCGTCGTACAATTGCTCCTGCGCAATCGCCGCCTGGGGCACACCGAATCCACGAAACGCCCCTGCCGGGACAATATTGGTATGCACGGCGCGCGTGAGGGCGCGATAGTTCGGAACGCGATAGGGCCCCGACGCGTGCACTGGCACTCGCCCGGCCACGGTCGGCCCCCACGAAGAATAAGCTCCGGTGTTGAAGTCTGCTGCGAAATCGAGCGCGGTCAGACAGCCGTCGCGCATCGCGCCCGCGCGCAGCCGCATGCGCGCCGGATGCCGCTTTGTTGTCGATACGATCGACTCGGTCCTCGAATAGACCATGCGCACCGGCCGATCCAATTTCCACGCCGCCAGCGCAACGAACGGCTGCACAGAAAGATCGAGCTTCGATCCGAATCCGCCGCCCACAGCAGTTGGAATAATTCGTACCTTCTCGGGCGCGATTCCCAGGATCTTCGCGATGTCGGCGCGATCCATGTAGGGAGATTGCGTGCAGGCTTGAATCTCGATGGTATCGCCTACCCGCCGCGCGAACCCGGCTTCCGGCTCGATGTACGCGTGCTCCACAAATCCGGTCTCGTACTCGCCCTCGGCCACGCAATCCGCATTGGCCAATGCTGATTCAACATCACCGCAAACGACGCGGCCGCGCACCAGAATGTTCTGCTCACGATGCCCGTGAATTCGATCTGCATCTGGTGCGAGCGCAGCCTCGATGGTCATAATTGCCGGCAGTCCTTCCCACTGAATCGGAAATGTCGCCAGGTCCAGCACCTCGAGCGCGCCCGCCTCGCCAACCACGGCGGCAACGGCTTCACCGCGATGCCGCGCTTCCCGGTGTGCGAACACCGGCTGATCGGCAAACTTGGGAATGACGCCGTAGCAGTCAATGCCCGGCACATCTTTAGCCGTGAGCACAGCTACGATGCCGGGATGAGATCGAACGAACGCGTCGGGATCGCCGACCTGGAATCGCGCGCGATGATAGGGAGAACGAACCACGCGCACTCCCAACGCACCCTCGGGAATTTCGTCCGCGCCAAAGATCTCTTCGCCCGAAACTTTCTTCTTTCCATCCAGCCGCACCAAGCGCGCGCCAACGGCCGACCCGGCCTCAGGAGAAGGCGAGATCGTTTGCGGCCTGCCGGCTTCCACGATCGCGTTGATGATCTTGCGATAGCCGGTGCAGCGGCAAAGCACTCCACCAATCGCATCCATGACCTCGGCTTCGTTGGGAGATGAATTTTTCTCGAGCAGTGCCGTGGCCGAAACCAGCATCCCTGGCGTGCACGCTCCGCACTGCGCCGCACCGTGAGCAAGAAAAGATTCCTGCAATCGACTGAGGACGGGCGAGCGCGTCGCTAATCCTTCGACGGTGGTGATCTCGCAGCCGCCAACTTGTCCGACGGCGACTAAACACGAGCACACGGGATCGCCATTGAGCAGCACTGTGCAGGCGCCGCAGTCGCCGGCGTCGCATCCCACCTTGGTTCCGGTAAGCCCGAGATCGTCGCGCAGAACCCGCGACAGGCGCCGCGTTCCGGGAGCCTTTACTTTCGCGGACCGCCCGTTCACCGAAAGTGAAATCCCCTCTACGGCGGCGGTTTCGGGCAGATTTTGCGTGGTGGCCATTTCAGCTTGTCTCCACGCAGGCTTCGAGCACACGCCTGACCAAAGTGAGCGATGCGTCGCGGCGGTAGTCTGCCGTGGCGCGCACATCGTCGATGGGAGAAAGTGGGGCAAGATGCTCGGCGCGCACGAGGGCTCCGATTCCCGCAACTGCCGACTGGCCGACGAGATCTTTTTCCAGCCCGGTCAATCGACGCGCCGCCGCCGAACACGAGCCTACGGCAATATGCGCCTCGGCGACGCGTCGATCCTTGTCTACCTGCACGACGGCCGCGACTATCGAAATGGAGATCACCAGATATTTCCGCGCGCCCAATTTCAGAAAGACCGAGGCGGCATTTTCCATGTGACGCGGAACCAACACAGCCGCCAGAATCTCGTCCGCCCGGCGCTGCGTTTTGCGGTTTCCGGTGATGAACTCGGCTAACGGAATTCGCCTGCTTCCCGCGGCTGAAGCCAGTTCGACTTGCGCATCCAGCGCCAGCAGTGGAGGCACGCCGTCGGCTGCCGGAGACGCGTTGCACAAATTCCCCGCCACCGTCCCGCGATTCTGAATCTGCACCGATCCCACTTCCCGCGCCGTCGCCTTCAGCGCGTCAAAACACCGGGGCAGCCGCGTGCGAATCACATCCGTCCATGTGGTCAGGCCGCCGATGCGAACGTGCTCTGGTTCGAAAGAAATTCCACGGATTTCCCCGAGCGCCGTGATATCGACGACATCGCCGTGAGGCAGCCGCTCTCCGAGCGCCGGATAAAAGTCCGTCCCTCCGGCCAGAATCTGGCCGCCCGAACCGGCCAGCACGGAGACCGCCTCCTGCAACGTTTTCGGCCTGAGATACATTTGGACGGATCCCCAAAACCCTGCTTGCTTGCGGCTTTCAGTCGTTTGTATACGAAGCGGGAATCTTTGTACAGCGGGCCTTCAACCTGGGAACCGACCTACCGTCTGCGCATGACTCTGAGAATTGCCGGCTTCTATGTTCTAATCTCCGCGTCGCAAATCTTGCACGTGAATCGTTTTTCGGAGGTCTGCATGTCCCGGATGCGCCTTAACATTGTTCTACTGAATGTACTCGCTCTGAGTCTTATAAATTACGCCGCCGCACAACCCTCCGCCTCGAACGCTCCGCCCGCGGACCTCGACGCCTATGTCGCGTCGTCCATGAAGACGTTCGATGTTCCGGGCATGGCAGTCGCGATCGTGAAGGATGGAACGATTCTCGTCGCCAAAGGCTATGGCGTGCGCAAGCTTGGCGATCCCACGCCGGTCGATGAATTCACCACGTTCGGCATCGGTTCGAATACCAAGGCCTTTACTACCGCGGCGCTCGCTACGCTTGTCGACGAAGGTAGACTCTCCTGGGACGATCCCGTGTACCAGCGCCTGCCGGCTTTGTGATGTATGACCCTTACGTCTCGCACGAGATGACGATTCGCGACCTGCTGACGCATCGCAGCGGCATGGGACTCGGGGAAGGCGATCTGCTCTTCTGGCCGCACACCACGTACTCGCGCGCGGAAGTCGTCTACAAGCTGCGCTTCATGGCGCCGCATTCCAGCTTCCGCAGCCATTACGCGTACGACAATCTTCTCTACATGACCGCCGGACAAATCATTCCTGCCGTCACCGGTACTTCATGGGACGACTACATTCGCCAGCACATCTTCACGCCGCTGGGCATGAATCATTCCAACGTCAGCACGACGCTGTACAAAAGTGGGGGCGATTACGCCTACCCGCACTCGCGCGTCGACGGCAAGCTGCAAGTAATTCCCTTCGAGGATCTGGATAACGCTGGCCCGGCCGGCTCGATTAATTCGTGCGCCGCCGACATGGCCAAGTGGGTTCAGTTGCAACTGAATCACGGAAAATTCGTCGACCATGATGGTCATTTATTCACCGAACAGCGGCAGAAGGAAATGTGGACGCCGCAAACGATTCTTCCTATCGGCGAACCGCCAAAGCCGGTGGCCGCATTGAAAGCGAATTTTGCCGACTATGCTCTCGGCTGGGGATTACGGGATTATCACGGACGCAAGCTGATCGGCCACACGGGTGGCGTCGGAGGATTCGTCTCGCGCGTCATGCTCGTGCCGGAGGAAAATCTCGGCGTCGTCATTCTCACCAATGCCGAAGAAGATGGCGCTTTCGATGCCATCCTTTATCACGTACTCGATCATTATTTTCATGTGGCACCTACCGATTGGATCGCCGCATTCAAGGCGGTGAAAGATAAAGAGGAGAAGGACGCGGAGGAGACTATGAAACATGCCGCTGCCGCACGCGATGCCAACTCCAAGCCGTCGTTGCCTATCGAGAAATATGCGGGCGTTTATAACGACGCGTGGTATGGGCCCATCACGATCAAGTATGAAAACGGGGGGCTCGTCATCAGCTTCGACCACACGCCCAGCATGATTGGTGACTTGCAGCATTGGCAGTACGACACGTTCAAAGCGCATTGGCGCGTGCGCACCATCGAAGACGCGTTCATCACGTTTTCCCTGAATCCCGACGGCACGATCGCCAGCGCAAAGATGGCGGCAGTGTCGCCGCTGGCCGACTTCAGCTTCGACTACCAGGATCTGTTACTGACCCCGGCAGTTGTGCCCTTAGAGAAAAAGTGAAGAAAAGAATGTGAAACGAGAGTGCTCCGCCCTTGTCGCGTTTTGTGCGACAGAGCCTGCCCTGAGCCTGTCGAAGGGGTGGGGAATTTGACGTTCAGAGATTCATCGTTGACCAGCGCGCCCAACCCGATCCTTCAGGCAGCCGAAGCCGATGTTCAGGCTCGCAGTTCTTGGATGGATGATTTGTCGGGCCCGGGCAGGGAAAGGCAGAAACTGCTTAAAGCTGAGCGATGTTGATCGGATTTGGTCAGGTGGTGTCCGCGGCCACCGTTTGAGCGAATTCCTTTCACCGCAGAAATACCCTCCCCACATCCTCCACCCTTACGCTCGACTTCCGCCGCGTCCCCGTGCCCACGTTATAGAGCACGAGCACATGATCTTCCACGATCAGCAATTCTTTTTCGTTGATCCATTCCACCAGCGTGGCGTGGGGCACGAACGCTACTCGCTTCTGCGGATCCGCCATGCTCTTCACTTCCACCGCAGGCAACTCCGCCAGCGCCTTGCGGATGTGTTCTGACTCTTCCGGATTCGCCTGTCCCTGCTCCGACAACTGAATAGGCTTGTTGGGCTCGGCCGTCGCTACGATCGTCATCGCCACGGATTCGAGATCCGGCGATAACCGCGCATTCGACGTATAGAAACTCACATCGTAGTCCGGATTTTTATAGGTCGCCTGCTCGTCAAACACCACCCGCGTCTTTCCCTGCCCCAGCACCAGGGTTTGATCGTTGCTCTCATTCGTCCACCCACAGCAGCCCGCGTCGGGAATCGCCTCCACGATCAAATCGCCTCCAGAAGCGGCGTCAAGCTCTCGTTCCAGCGGTTTGTCGAGCGGAGCCGCCGTCCATTTGCCCCCTTGCTCCTGATAGCGCGTGGTCTTGTCATACGTAATCTCGGTTTGCCCGGCCACATATTGAGTCATCAGAAAGAACTTTTCGATTCCGCCCGGCGACGCCCAGTGCCCACCGTAAGGACAAGTTTCCGTGCAAACGCCGGTCTGGCAGGGACAGTCCGGAAGCTTCACCGTGGCCAGATCTTCGCGACCTCCGCCAGTCAGATCGGTGCGCCAGGCCTGCCATGTTGTGCTCGTCGAAAGATCCGCGCCTTCTCTTTGCAACCGCCGCGCCTGATTTGCAAACCAGTACAGATGAGTTCCGTCCGCCGATAAATTGACATTCGGAGCCAACTCCGTCACCGCCTGGTTCGACCCGGCGGTTACGACTTCTCGTGTGACGCCTTGATTTATCGTGCTCGGGGCATGTCCGTTCCAGAGCCATACTTGATGGGGCGATTTGACGTCCTCCGCCGCCAGCGGCAACTCCGCCGGCGCGGCAAACAGAATCTGCCCCAGATGATTCACCTCGATTGCTCCCGGAGTCGTGAGCGCTTCCGAAGGCACCTTAACCGTCTGCTTGACCGCAAACGTCGTCAGGTCGTACTCGACCATCTCGCCCGGAGCTCGCAGGACCCACAAGCGCTTCTCCTGGGCGAGTGAAGACGACGTCAGTAACAATATTCCGCAAGCGACCAGCAAATTCCGCATATTCGCGATTGTCATCCTGAGCGAAGTTTTTCGTCCGCGAATGCGGACGAAAGCGCCGTCGAAGGGCCTGCCCTGAGCGAAGTCGAAGGGATCCCTACCCCCGGTTCACTGCTTTTCCACCAACGGCAGTTCAATGAAACTCGCCTGATCGGGCGAATGGTAAACCCGCTGCACCGCCTTCTTATAATCGCCGGGCTTGGCCCAGAAAATATTCGGCACAAACGTCTGCGGATTCCTGTCATAGAGCGGGAACCAGCTCGACTGCACCTGCACCATGATGCGATGTCCCGGCAAGAACACGTGATTGGCCGTGGGCAGCGTGAACTTATAGAGCAGCGGCCGATCCGGCACGATCGCCTTCGGCGTCTCCAGGCTCTCGCGATAGCGTCCGCGGAAAATGTCGGCAGAGATCATCAGTTGATACCCGCCCATCGCCGGCTGGCCCGGAAATTCGTCGGGATAGACATCGATGACCTTCACCACCCAGTCCGAATCCGTGCCGCTGGTGGAGGCAATCAGATTCGCGACCGGCTGCCCGCTGATCTTCACCGGTTCTTTCAACACATCGGATTCGAAGGCCATTACATCGGGACGTCCCGATGCCTCGCGCTGATCATCCACCAGCCACTGCGACCAGGTAAATTCGCCTTCGTAGCCGACGGGCTGAATGGGACGCGAGCGGAATGGTACCGGTTTCGCCGGATCAGAGACATACTCGTCGAACGCGGCATCGCCGGCCCGTGGAGCGCCGAAGCCCAGCTTCAGCCCGGACTTCAGATAAAGCGGCGTCGGATGGATCGCGCAGCCGCTCGCGCATCCCGCAGGCCACGCCGGTAACCGCCTCCAAGAATTCGTTCCCGTCTCAAACGCGGTCACCGGAGCCACATCCGCTTTCGGCGCACCGTCTTTCAGGTATTGATCCAAGAACGGCAGCAGAATATTTCTCCGGAAATAAAGGCCCGTGTCCATCCCGAACCGCAACCGTCCGAGCTTGCTGCCATCGGAGATTTCCTGCCCGTGATACCACGGCCCCATGACCAGAAACACTTTGTCGTTGCCTGTATCTTTCGGCTTGATCGCCTTGTAAACGGCCGGTGCGCCGTAAATATCCTCCTGATCCCACAGGCTGTCGACCAGCATTACGGGAATTTTCAGCGGCTGGGCCGCCAGAATCTTGTCCATCGCCTGCTGCTGCCACCACGCGTCATAGCTGGGATGCTCGATCAACTTTCTCCAGAATCCAACCTGCTCCATCCCATGGCGTCGGCCCAGTTCTCCGGCGGAGCCCGCCGCCATATAAAGATCGTAATCGTCGAAGTGATCTCGCCACCACATCTCCGTATTCGACCGCGTGCCTTCCTGTTCGTAGATGTAGGGCATATTCTGCTCGCGGAACGCGCCATTGTGAAACCAGTCGTCGCCCATCCATCCATCGACCATGGGATTCATCGGCACTGAAACTTTCAGCGCCGGATGCGGATTCACCAGCGCCATTAGCGGCAGAAATCCGTCATATGAAATTCCCAGGATGCCGACTTTCCCGTTGCTCTCCGGGACATTTTTCACCAGCCAATCGATCGTGTCATAGGTATCGGTGGAATGATCCACTGGCGTCGGATTCAGCGGGCCATGCAGCGGACGATTCATCACATAGTCGCCCTCCGAGCCGTACTTGCCGCGCACGTCCTGCACCACGCGGATGTAGCCACCCTCCAGAATCGTCTCCAGCGGGTTATCGTAGCCGTACAGAATCATTCCCAGGTGCGAACTGGCGGCGTGGCTAGTCTGCGCAGTCGCGCTGTACGGCGTGCGCGTGAGCAGCATGGGCGCATGCTTCGCTCCCCTGGGAATCACGATCACCGTATGCAGCCGCACGCCGTCCCGCATCGGAATCATGACGTCCCGCTTGATGTAGTCGAAGCTGTCGGTTACCGGCTGCAGGTGCTCGGGCATTTCGCTGGGCAGAGACGTCGCCTGGGATGAGGCGGATGATGAGGCCTGCGCTTGTGCGATTCCCGCCGTCAGTACGGCCCCTGCGCACAACGTGAACACACCGGTAAAACAAGCCTGAAGAATGGTTTTCATGAAGATCCTTTGGAAGTTTGGGAAGCGCACGATGTTAACTCTTTCGGACGCAGGTTGCCAAATGAGGCCTGCATACGCCGCTGGTAATCACTCATCGGTTACCTCCTTAAGGATTACGCGATGGGCCTTGTCTGCATTTCCCCTTGGTAACGCTGGATTTTCAAAACGCAAAACTAAACTTTTTTACGGGGGTTTATACTCGCATGACAAACAAAATCACGCAGTCACTCCTCGTTCTTGCAGTGGGTGGTCTGATGGTTGTCGGATCGGCCGCTGCACAAGCTCAAAACACTTCCGGCGCCGGGGCGGGCCAGGCCGGCCATCCGCGCGTGAATCAAGTGAACGGCCGTGAAACCAAGCAGCAGAATCGCATTGCCAATGGCGTAAAGAACGGCCAGCTCAGGCCCGGCCAGACCGCTCGCCTGGAGCACGGCGAACAGCGCCTGCAGAATAACGAAAAGCGCGATATGGCCAAGGACAACGGCCAGCTCACCAAGCAAAACCAGCGCCAGCTCAATCACGAAGCTAACAACATGAGCAAGCGCATCTACAAAGACAAACATTCAGCCAAGTAAGCCAGCCCCATTAGCCTCCCAAGCTCGGCAAAACGGTAGACGAGAGAGCGCTGTTTTTGCGGCTTTTTTCTTTGGATTTGCCGGACAAAAAATCGCGGGCTGTCCAAACCGCCTTGGAAAATGGTAGGCTACACAATTCTGTCTGGGGCTTGAGCTGTGAGCAAGGGGCAATGAGCAAAGACTTGCGATTCCGCTCATCACCTCTGCACTGCTCATAGCTCATTGCTCATAGCTTTTCCCATACAGCGCCAGCTCGAGCTTTCCCATTATGCCGGTTGACTGCAAAACTCCGAAACGCGGAATTGAGGCCGCGAGTCTTACCGATGTTGGGCTGCAGCGCGGCAATAATGAAGATTCCTTCCTTTACTGGGAGCCCGATTCCGACGACGATTTCGGCCGCAAGGGCGGTCTCGCTGCCGTCGCCGACGGCATGGGCGGATACGAAGGCGGCCAGGAAGCCAGCCGCCTCGCGGTGGAAACCGTGCGCCACATTTACGATCGCGATTTCGATGGCGACGCCCAGACTACCCTGGTCACCGCTTTGCAGTCCGCTCATGACGTGATCCAGCGCTATGCCCTCGAGCATCCCGAGTTTCAAGGCATGGGAACGACTTGTACGGCTCTGTCGATCATCGGCCGCCAACTCTGCTTTGCCCATATCGGCGACAGCCGTCTTTATCTGGTTCGCGGCGAAACCATCTCCCGCCTCACCCGCGATCATTCCTATGTAAGCCGCCTGGTCGAAAGCGGCATCGTGCGTTCCGAAGATGCCGAATCCCACCCCCAGCGCCACATCCTCACCGCCGCCCTGGGATCTGGGCGCGACATTATTCCGCATGTTCCCGAACAGCCCATTCCGCTCCAGGATGGAGACACCCTGCTTTTGTGTACCGACGGCCTCTGGGGTCTGGTGGGCGATCTGGAAATCGCGGCCGTGGTGCGCGCCAATACCCCCGCGGACGCCTGCCTCCGGCTGGTGCGAATGGCGATCGAGCGCGGCGGCCCGGACAACATCACCGTGCAAATTTTCCGCATCTGCACTCCGTAGGCATTCACTTTCCACTTAAGAAAATTCCCTTGGCCGCAAATCTTCTCATAGGACTTTTCTGCGCCGAAGCTGCAAGTTCCTGCACAATCCCCCCGCGGGAGCACGGCATTGGGTGCCTTCAACTTGTTGATGCCAAAGCGGTAATGGGCTTTGCCGATCCGGGAGAAACTGGAACGCCACGTGCATATGCACTTATGTTTATTAACTCTATTAATGAAATAGACTTTATAGAATCAGCAAACTTATGACAACGGTCGTCCGGTTCCAGGGCAATTTGAAAGCTGCAGTAGTGATTGGACGCACAGTCTTCTTTCTAATCCTCTGGGTCTCGACAAATCTCTCGGGATGGGCTCAGGGAAATGCCTCTACCATCCGCGTGGGGGCATTCCCCAACGTCACGCATGCCCAGGCCATGGTCGGAAAGGCCAATGGCTGGTTCGATCGTGCCATGGGACCGCAAGTCAAGATTCAATGGACCAGCTTCAATGCCGGCCCCTCCGCGATTGAAGCCTTATTCGCCGGCGCCATCGACATGACGTATGTCGGACCGAACCCGGCGATCAATGGATATGTCCGCTCCAACGGCGAGGCGCTCCGCGTCGTCGCCGGCGCCGCCAGCGGCGGAGCGTCGCTGATCGTGCGCAACGATTCCGGCATCAACAAGCCCGAAGATTTTCACGGCAAGCGCGTCGCCTCTCCGCAATTCGGCAACACGCAAGACGTCGCCCTGCGCAATTGGCTCAAGAATTATGGCTTGAAGAGCAACGACAAGGGCGGCGACGTACAGATCGTGCCCATGGCCAATCCGGATCAGCTGACTCTTTTTCTCAGGAAGGATCTCGACGCCGCCTGGGCTCCGGAACCGTGGGCCACGCGGCTCATCCACGAAGGTAATGGCCGCCTGTTGGTGGACGAGCGCTCGCTCTGGCCCAACGGCCAGTTTGTCATCGGCCTGCTGGTGGTCAACACCAAGTTTCTGAAAGCTCATCCCGATCTGGTAAAGAATTGGATCCGCGCCAACGTCGATCTGACCGACTGGATCAATTCCCATCAGTCCGAAGCCAAAAAACTCCTCAACGAACAGATTCAACGCGAAACCGGCAAGGCGCTGCCCTCCATCGTTCTCGACGAAGCATTCTCGCGCATGCAAGTCACGTACGACCCGTTACACGCCGCCCTCACGACCGCTGCAGAACAAGCCTTTGCGGATGGCTTACTCGGCCGCACCATGCCCGATCTCTCCGGCCTGTACGATCTCGCGCTGCTCAACCAGGTTCTCGCGGAGAAGGACCGAAAGGCGATTCAATGAACTCCAACGCAGAGAGCGTTGCGGAGCGGGCTGCGGTTTCGGTCCCGTCCTCTTTTCCCGCCCATGTTGCGCGGTCGAACGAGAAGATCAGACCAATCCGGGTGCGGGAGCTGAATCGCCGTTTCCCATTGGAGATTTCCAAAGTTGGACTGCGTGACATCTGCCTCAGCTATCGCACGCAGGACGGCGAACGGCTTCTCGCTCTCGACGACATCAATCTCGAGGTCTGCGCCGGAGAATTCGTCTGCATCGTCGGCCCCTCCGGATGCGGCAAGTCCACGCTGTTGCACCTCGTCGCGGGATTGCAGGCGCCCACTTCAGGGGAAATCCTTGTGGACGGAAAGCCTGTCCAGGGTCCCGGCACCGATCGCATCCTCATCTTCCAGGACCACGGCCTTTTCCCGTGGCTCACTGTCGGCCAGAACGTGGAATTCGGAATGAAGATGAAAGGCGTGCCCAAGGCCGAACGCAACCAGAGAACGCTTGCACTATCTGCAACTCGTGCATCTCGCCAAATTCAAAGATAGCTACATCCATCAACTCTCGGGAGGCATGCGGCAGCGCGTGGCCATTGCCCGCGCGCTCGCCACCGAGCCGGACGTTCTTCTGATGGACGAGCCTTTCGCCGCTCTTGACGCTCAGACCCGCGACCTGCTGCACGATGAACTCGAGCGCATCTGGAGCGAAACCGGACGGACCATCATTTTTGTGACCCACAACGTTCGCGAAGCGGTGCGCCTCGGCGATCGCGTCGTCCTGCTGACGTTTCGTCCGGGGCGGGTGAAAAGCGAATTTCCCGTCGACTTGCCGCGGCCCAGGAGCCTGGAAGATCCGCAGGTTGCCCTCGCCGCGCGCGCTGTCCTCGACGAGTTGCGCGAAGAAATTAATTGCTCGCTGGAAGCGGAATACAGAAGCGGCGTGAAGCCGCGCATCGAGCCGGGAGTTACGGCATGAAACGCGCAGCACACTACCTGATCTTCTACGCCGGATTGTTTGGCCTGTGGACCTTGCTCGCCGAACTGAAAATCTGGCCACCGTATCTGTTCCCGACTCCATGGGGCGTCGCGGATGCTCTCTACAACGGCTTTGCCGACCACACTTACTGGATCGCGATCCGCGTCAGCCTGCAGCGTGTGCTGATCGGCTACGGGATCTCGGTGGTGCTGGGCATGATTCTCGGTCTCGGCGTGGCCAGTAACAAGTTCCTCGAAGAAACTATGGGAGGCCTGCTGGTCAGCCTGCAGAGCCTGCCCAGCATCTGCTGGTGGCCTCTGGCCTTGCTCTGGTTTGGGCTGAGTCAGAACGCGATCCTCTTCGTCGTGATCATGGGATCGCTGCTCTCGGTCACGCTCGCCATGGAAGACGGCCGCAAACAGATGCCGCGAATCTACAGCCAGGCCGGACGCAATCTCGGAGCCGAAGGATTCAAGCTGTTCTGGTATGTGCTGCTGCCAGCCAGTTTGCCGTTTATCGTGACCGGCCTGAAGCAAGGCTGGGCCTTCGCGTGGCGCTCGCTGATCACCGCCGAGATGCTTTACCTCAGTCTTGGGCTCGGCCAGGTGCTGATGATGGGCCGCGATCTGAACGACATGAGTGCCGTGATCGCCGTCATGTTCTTGATCATCGCCATCGGCTACATCGTCGACGGCATCGTCTTCAAAGGAATGGAACGCCGTCTGCAAAATAAGTGGGGGCTGACCGCCGCCACTTAGAAGATTGGCGAGACAGGCTGTCCGTCTTCCGCCGGAAATCAACCAGCAGTCGTGAAAAGGAAAAACTCGAATGCCGCCAATCTCGACTATCTTAATCGTATTAGTAGTATCAACAAGGTTTCATTCCCCCGCAACGACCAGACTCCACAAGGCAGGGACATCCATGAAAGCTACCGTTCTCTTATCAGTATTGATTCTGACGGCGTTCGCAACTTTCGCCGGTGCGCAGGCAGTTGACTCAACACAGGCATATCCGAACAACAGCGCTTCGCCGGCGTCGTTAAGTGCGCTACCCAACAGCCCGCTGCCGTCGCCACTGCAGCCGACTGTGAAATCGGCCGGGCAATACGGCCCCGTGTCATTTCGCCAGGACGGCTTTTGGATCGCGACGGTGGACAAGGCCACACAGCTTCATGTGCACGGCTACACGCAGGCCGATGACCGCATGTTCTCCGCGAACATACATGGCCAAGAGTTCGACACGTTCCTGTTCCGCCGCATTCGGCCATTGTTTGAAGGCACGGTACTCGGCAACGTGGATTTCCGCTTCATGCCGGATTTCGGACAGAACAATCCGCAGATCCAGGAAGCCTTTCTCGAATTGAAGACGCTGCCGATCGCCAAGCTCCGCGTCGGCAAGTTCAAGGAACCGATCGGACTGGAAGTGCTGCGCCAGGATCGCGATCTAACTTTCGCGGAACGCTCGTTGGCATCGGATCTGGTGCCGCTGCGCTATATCGGCGCGCAACTCTCGGGCTCGTTGTTCTCCGATTCGATCTCGTATGCCGCCGGATATTTCGATGGATCGAGTGACGGATCGAACGGCGTCCTCACGCAGTGGACCCACGCCAACGAAGCAGCCGCGCGAGTATTTTTCCATCCCTTCGCGACAACTGGCATCAGCGCCATCCGCCAACTCGGGCTGGGCGTGGCCGGTTCCGCAGGCGATCAGCACGGCACAATTGCGGGTCTAAAGACCATGGGCCAGACCACTTTCTTCAAATACTCGTCGAGTGCCCTAGCGGACGGGCAGCACAACCGGCTCGCGCCGCAGGCCTACTACTATGCCGGAGCCTTCGGCGCGATGGGCGAGTATGTGATTTCTTCGCAGGAAGTGCTGAACAAAGGCATCACCCGACGAGTGCGGAATGAGGCCTGGCAGGTCGAAGGGTCGGTGCTACTGACGGGAGAGAAGAACAGCTACGGCAGGATTCGCGCGCGGAATTCGTTCGAGCCCAACCGCGGCTTCCGTCATATGGGAGCGGTGGAATTGGCGCTGCGCTACAGCCAGGTGCGCATCGACGGAGACGCGTTTCCGCGGTTTGCGAATCCGGCGACAGCCCCGCGGTTTGCGGAGGAGCAAGGCATCGGCGTGAACTGGTATTTAAACCGGGACATTAAGCTGATGACCGACTATGAGCACACGGGATTCAGAATGGTGCCGGACTCGACTACTCCTCTGCACAGCGAAAACGTGCTGATGAGCCGGGTCCAGCTTCAATTCTGACCACGAACCCGGCCGGATCCCAGAGAAGTATCCTGGGCTCCAATAGTGAGGCCTCTACCGTACGGTGTTTCCGAGACTAGTACGGTAACGGCCAATTTCAGAACTAAGATAACGGAAGCACCGGCCGCAATGCTAATCTAGTCGCACCTGTTTCCAAACACATCCCGAGACTCCCGTATGACTTCAAGACGCAACTTCCTCCGGCAAGTCGGAGCCGCCGCTTTCGCAATGAATGCCAGTCCGTCTCTGCTCTCCTGGGCGATGCCCGCAGCGCGGAGCAATTCAATTGAACGTCCCCGGCGAGGACGGAATGATCGTCCGCTCCTTCCGCTTCGTCGACCTCGAAACGCCCGTCGAATACTTCAACCGCTGGCTGACTCCAGTCCCGCATTTCTTCGTCCGCAATCACATGCATGAACCCAGCGAACTCAGTCGCGAGGACTGGCGACTCACGATTGACGGCGAAGTCGAGAGGCCGGCCACACTCTCTCTGGCGGAGCTTTCGAAATTCGATTCGCACTCCGTGGTCAACACTCTCGAATGCGCGGGCAACGGACGCGGCCTGCTCCGCCCGCAGGTTCCCGGCGTTCAGTGGGGCAAAGGCGCAGTCAGCACGGCAAGATTTTCCGGCCTCCGCCTGCGTGACATTCTCCAGCGAACTGGCGTGAAGGCCACGGGCAAGCACGTCATGTTCCGGGGACTCGACGAAGTCCCGGGTAAAGTGCCCCCATTCATCCGCAGCATCCCGATCGAGAAAGCTCTCGACTCCGACACGCTGATCGCCACACACATGAACGGCGCGCCGCTGACCAAGCATCACGGCTTCCCCGCGCGAGCGCTCGTGCCCGGATGGGTGGGCGCCGCGTCGTGCAAGTGGCTCACCGAGATCAAAGTTCTGGAATCAGAGTTCGTGGGAAACTTCATGAGTCCGGGATACCGCTTTCCCAACCAGCCGGTGAGGCCGGGGGACGTTGTAAAGCCGGAGGACACGCATCCGCTCACAGCTTTGACGGTGAAGTCGGTGATCGCGGGCCCGCTTGACGGCGCCCGCCTAAGGGCTGGCACAGTTGCGGTGCATGGAGCGGCATGGGCGGGCGAGGCCGATATCGTGAAAGTTGAGATCTCGACCGACCGTGGCGCGACTTGGAATTCCGCCAATCTCGGACACGAACAGGCCCACTATGCATGGCGCCTCTGGAGCTATGAGTGGAAGGCCAAAAATGGCGACTACATCATCCTCTCCCGTGCCACCGACAATCAGGGACGGACTCAGCCTGCAACGCCCGCGTGGAACCCGAGCGGTTATCTCTACAATGCCCTCGACCAGGTGAGAATCCATGTCGCGTAAGAACAAAAAGTCAACACGACGATTTTGCGTGCCGTACTCAGCCAGGGTGTCTGCGATGCTGTTGGCGCCCGTCTTCATGGTGGCCGCAATGTTTCAACTCAACGCACTCGGGCAGAAGCCCGCTCCGGTGAAGGCCACCGAGGACCTTCCGCCCGGCCCCATGCAGGCCAAGGCCACAACTTCCTGCACTGAATGTCACGAAGCCCGCATCATCGTGCAGCAGCGACTCAGCAAAGCCGCATGGAGCAAGGAAGTTGACAAGATGATGAAGTGGGGAGCCCTCGTTGACGCGGGCGATCACGATGCGCTGATCGACTACCTGAGCACAAATTTCAACCCAGAGCAACCACCGTACAACCCGCCACGCAGTGCGTCCGAGAAAGCCAACGCGAACGGCGTGAAGAAGACATCCCGGTCGTCTTTGCCCGATAAAGGCAAAGCGCCACCGACCCAGTGTCCCCAGGGCTTACCGGACACTACGGCAGCGCCGCCCATTACGGAGCCCAAACTGATGTTGAAAGTATAGGAATGGGCAGGCACTGGCGGGAGTGTATTGGAAGGTGCGGCGTCCTCAGGGCTGAGGTCCGGCCGCCGCTTTGCGGCTGGACAGTCGATGGCGGCTGTCCCCACAAAAACCTAGTCCGCTTACATTAATTTCTTTTCCTTTTCAGTTCGGGCTAACTTACGACACTGACTTTCTCGGTCGTGGTGCAGTTTGAAAGGATTTGTATCAGGGCATGCCTTCAGGCATGCCAAAGCGCGAGCAAATGACCGGCTTTAAACCGCTGCGCGGCCTAACCCCAGCGGCTAAAGCCCGCTCGAATTTCCCGATGTTGCGGCATCGCTGAAGCGATGCCCTGATACAAATCTTCTGAAACTGGACCGCTACCACTTTTCAAACTGCACCACTACCACTTTCTTCTGGGTCTCTTTTTTTGGGATTTAGCTTTCTACTTTTTGTCGTCTGTGTTCTCTTCGTCCTCTGTGGTGGTGATTTTCTCCGGGCGGAGTAGCGGGAACAGGATTACGTCGCGGATGGTGTGCGAATCGGTCAGGAGCATGCAGAGGCGATCGATGCCGATACCCACGCCGCCGGCGGGAGGCATGCCGTAGGAAAGGGCACGGATGTAGTCTTCGTCCATCTGGTGGGCTTCTTCGTCGCCGCGCTCGCGCTCTTTCAACTGCGCCTCGAAGCGGCGGCGCTGATCTTCCGGATCGTTGAGTTCGCTGAAGCCGTTGGAGATTTCCATCTGTCCGGCGAAGATCTCGAAGCGTTCGGTCCAGTCGGGCTCGTCGGGTTTCCGCTTGGAGAGCGGTGAGACGGCCGTGGGAAATTCATAGATGATCGTCGGCTGCATGAGGTGCTCTTCGGCGACAGCTTCGAATAGCAGCGCTATTGCCTTGCCGAGGTTCTTGTCTGCGGTCAGCTCGTGCAGGATGCCGCCGAGCGCGGTTCGCAGGGGTAGCAGATCCTTTCTTATTCCGTCTAGAGCCGGCTGCCAACCGGTTTGTCTGAATGCAGAGTCGAGGGACGCAAAGCCTTCGTTGACGCGCCGAATGAAATCCTCATAAGTTGCGAATTCATTCATCTCCGGTTTCGCCCCGGCCCCCTCTGGCCAGAACTTGATAATGGCTTCGCGCATAGTGAGGCGCCGCCAATTCGACCAGTCGAGTTCTTCCACGATCTCTTTACCGTCTTCCAGTCTGGTCCATTTTGATTTGGAACTGCCGTTGACGGCCTTGGCGGCTTCGGTGATCGCCTCCTGCGTGAGGTTCATGATGCCTTCGTAATTCGTGTAGGCCTGGTAAGCCTCAAGCATGGTGAACTCGGGATTCCAGCGCCATCCCAGGCCCTCATTGCGGAAGTTGCGATTGATCTCGTAGACGCGGTCGAAGCCGCCGACGACGAGGCGCTTCAGATAAAGCTCGGGCGCGATGCGCAGGTAGAGATCCATGTCGAGCGTGTTGTGATGGGTGACGAAGGGACGCGCCACGGCGCCGCCCGCGATCGGCTGCATCATCGGCGTTTCAACTTCGACGAAGTTGTGCGAGTCGAAGGTGCGACGCATCGACTGCACGAGCTTGGTGCGCTTGAGAAAAACTTCGCGCACCTCGGGATTCATCACCAGATCGACATAGCGCTGGCGGTAGCGCAGTTCGACGTCGGTAAGGCCGTGCCATTTTTCGGGCAGCGGAAGAAGATCTTTGCTGAGGAAGGTGATCTCTTCGACGTGGACGCTGAGTTCGCCGGTGCGGGTGCGGAACAGATATCCGCTGACGCCGATGTAGTCGCCGAGATCGAGCAGTTTGTAGAGCTCGAAACCTTTTTCGCCGACTGCATCTTTCTTGACGTATATCTGCAGCTTTTTCCCGTCCTGCTGGATGTGGGCGAATCCGGCCTTGCCCATGAGGCGAATGGCCATGATGCGTCCGGCGACGCGGACGTTGATGCGGTTCTGGTCGAGTTCCTCGGCGGGCTTATCGAACTGCGCCCAGATCTGCGGAACCGTGTGGGTGAATTCGTATTTAGTGCAATAGGCAGGCTGGCCGAGGGCTTCAATGCGCTTTAGTTTTTCCTGCCGGAGCTTGTAGATTTCGTCGTCGAGTGCCAATGCGGTCCTCTAGCTATTCTTTCGCCCGTTCCGGGGCTTGCTTTTACAGGAGTGATGGAAAGCAGATTATAAACAATGTTTTCGGATTGGCTTGGAGTTGGCGGAGGAATTTGCAGGTGTGCTGCCGGACGAGGCGCGGGCGAGACGCCCCCGCGACAGCCGGCGGGACGCCAGCGCTACAGCCTGAGCTTGGGTTGAGAAGCCAAGATCAAAATCCCCACCCTGTCGCAAACTGCGCGACAAGGGTGGGGCACCCCCTTACCAGCTGCCCCCCTACTATTTGGCTGCCGGGATGTAGCTCAGGTCGGGTTGGTACTTCCAGATGGTCCACTCCGTGCTCTCGACGAGCGGCTGGAGTTTGGCTATGAATGCCTTGTGTTCGGCGGGGCTCATCGCCTTTTCGGTGCCAATGGGACCATCCAGATCGGCCCATCCGCTCAATCCCAAATAGCTGTGGATTTCGTTGGTCGGAGTACCGTAGCGGGCGACCGCAACTCCGAAGGAGGTGGCTCCGGATTTCTTGATCGCGGGCACAATCTCCTCGCGGAAGACGGTCTTGAGTTCGTCCATTTTGCCGGGCACGACGCGAGTCCTGCCCGTCCGCACCATGGTGGGAATTTCCTTAGAGGAAATCGCCATATCGGGCTGCATCTCGTCGATCCACATGTTCATGTTTTCGGTCTGGCCATTGAGGCGCGAAAAAATCCCGGCCAGGTCGGCAGCGGAAGATTTCAATTTCGGATCATTCTCCCCCATGTCCTTCCACTTGGCGGAATACCAGACAACGGCGAACTCGACAGGCCCGGTCTGCGACTCCCAGATGGTAAATTGCTGATCGCTCCCGGCCTTTTTGTGCAACGCTACCAAATCCTTTACCGCAGCCTTCCAGTTGTCCTGCTGGTCCAACTTGAGCCTAACGAACAAAACGGTGCGGAGGTTACCTTGTTGGGCGAAGCAGGGCAGGCAGACAGCAGTCAACACAACCGCAGCAATGAGAAAACGGGACAACGTTTTTCGCATAGTTGTTCTCCTAGGCCTCGAGAAAGCCGAACGTAGCCAGATCCCCAAGTGTTTTTATCGAGGCGGGGCCAAGTATACATGGGAGCAGAAATTAGCGGATCGAGAGATGCGCGAGCGCTTCGATCAGGGATTGCTTCCGGCGGGTCGGTGGAGTTCCTGCTGCACCGAGGGCGGCAGATGGTCGAGGCGGGCGAGAAACGTGACGACCTGCCAGATCTCGCTGTCAGCCATGATATTTTCCCAGGCGGGCATGGCGGAGCGGCGCACGCCGTACTTGATGATGTAGAAGTTCTGGTTTTCGGGCAGGCGGGGATGCGCCTGCATGAATTGGGGCACCCGGGGACTAAAAGACGCACCGTAATCGCTCACGGGGTTGTCGGGACGACCGTGGCAGTCGGCACACTTGTCCCGATACAGGCGCGCGCCATCGAGCAGGTTGGCCTCCGTTGCCGGAATTGGATTGGATTGCCGAGGCGCGTAACGCGCAGCAGATGCCTTGAGCGCGGCGGTGGCGAGTTGCGATTCGAACCACGAGGCCGGAACACTCGAGCGCAGATCCGCGTAGCCCAGCTTCAGGTAGAGCCAGCCGCCGAGAGCGAGCACAAGCAGCGCGGCGAGAATTCCAGCGAGGAAGTTTCTCATTTCCGCCTCCATTGCGTAGTTCCTCCATTATGCGCTCTAGGATGCGAGGTTTTCCCTAGAGGATCCAGGGCAGATGCCCGATTGATTTGCGAGGTTTTGCCCAACGGTGAGCTCCTCTGGTTTGTAATGTTGGTACTGTGGTACATTGGTACACATGAACGATGCCAAGCTGGAAATCGAACGGGTACAGACCGGCGTACGGATGGAGAAGCGCATCCTGAAAGTGCTCAAGGGGTTTGCGGAGTATCACGATATGACGCTGGGGGACGTGCTGGAGGGGATTGTGCTGCACGCCTTTGACGGGAAAACTCCGTTCAGCGCGGCGTCATTGGAGCGGATCCGGGAACTGAAGAAGTTTTACGAACTCGATCTGGATTCGAGCGCGAGCCATCGGCTGAAAGAAATCAAAGCCAAGTCGCGGCGCACTGCGAAAGGTTGAGGCTTCCGCAGTAAGAGGTGGACCAACGCGAGAAAAAGGAGAGGCAATGAGCGGGTTACAAGCGAAGAGTGGATTGACGGTGCTGCAATGGTCGCTGGGAATGGTGGTTCTGATCGAGGCGATACTGTTCGTGCTGCCGGGCGCGGCGCACGATTTTGCGCGCACGCACATGCCCGGTCTGGTGCGGATGATTGTGGGATTCGGGGAGATTGCGGGGAGCATTCTGCTGTTGATCCCGCAAACGGCGGTTCGCGGGGCGTGGCTGCTGCTGGCGGTGTTTGTGATGGCGATTCTGATGCATCTGCTGCACGGGTTGTACGGAGTGGGAAATCTGGTGATCTATGCGGCGGCGGCGTTCGCGATTGCCGTGGGGAAGTGAAAGAAGAGTTTCCCGTTTCCGGTTTCGAGTTTCAAGGTTTCAGGTCATGAAGAATGAAGAACTGATCCGGCGTTTTGAGGCCGATGCTCTTCCCGGCGATGGCTTCCATCATCAGGACCATGTGCGGCTGGCGTTTGGTTATCTTTGTGAGTATCCGCCGCTGGAGGCGCTGGCGAAATTTGCTGTCGCGCTCACGCGGTTTGCCACGGCCCGCGGGAAACCCCAGCTCTATAACGAGACGATTACGCATGCGTATTTTTTTCTGATCCGGGAGCGGATGGCGAGGTTCCCGGGTTGCGAGTGGGATGAGTTTGCCGATCGGAATCCCGATCTTTTGACGTGGAAGGACGGAATTCTCCGACGCTATTACCGGGAGTCGACGTTGCAATCGGAGTTGGCGCGAGCAGTCTTTGTGTTTCCGGATAAGGGTGTGTGAGGGTGCCGTCTCTACGGGGACTCAGGGGCCCTGCCGTTTTCTCTTTCCCGCCACTTACGTGGCGGGAAAGAGAATGGCGCCGCTTCGTCGGCTGGACAGCCGAGGGCGGCTGTCCCCACAAAAATCTTCTCCTCTCTCTTCTTTGGCTGCGATTCGGTGCCAGGACACACATTCCTCCGGGACTCGTGCGCGCATGCAACCCGGCACTACCGGGCCGGGCTTTCACATCCCGCCCCTGCGGGGCTGCGTGCCGTCACGCCTTGTGGGCATCGTCGACCAACGAACTACTATTTTTTCGTTGTTGTATGTTTGCATTTCTGCGCTCTTGCGGCAGTAAAATACTCTCATCAATTTCTAAATCACTCGACCCAGGAAGTGTCTATGGTTCATCTCAAAGTCAATGGACAATTGCAATCCTTCGATGGCGATCCGGAGATGCCGCTGCTGTGGTATCTGCGGGACATCCTCGGAATGACGGGAACGAAATTCGGATGCGGGATGGCGCTGTGCGGGGCGTGCACGGTGCTTTCCAACGGGAAAGCAATCCGGTCGTGCACGGAGCCCATGAGCAAAGTCGAGGGCCTAGAGATCACCACGATTGAGGGCATCTCCGCGCACGGACCTCACCCGGTGCAGAAGGCATGGGCGGAAGTGAACGTTCCGCAATGCGGGTACTGCCAGCCGGGACAGATCATGCAGGCGGTGTCGCTGCTGTCGTCGAAACCTCATCCCAGCGATTCCGATATCGATGACGTGATGTCGGGCAACATCTGCCGCTGCGGGACGTACCAGCGGATTCGGGCCGCGATCCAGCAAGCGGCGAAGGAGACGGCATGATCACGGCAGAAAAAGATTCCATGGAAACGATCACGATCGAGAACGTGTCGCGGCGGCATTTTCTCCAAGGAATGCTCGGGGCGAGCGCGTTTGTGCTGTGTGTGCGGACAGTTCCGGCGTTCGCATTGACCACGAGGAGCGGGCCGGCGGCAAACGTGTCGTTGACGAACCCGACGGTCGACACGGCTGCGTTTCATCCGGGCGTGTACGTGGGCATTCAAAGCGACGGGACGGTGCTGATCGTGGCGCACCGTACGGAGATGGGGAATGGAGTGCGCACGAGCTTGCCGCGCATTCTGGCGGATGAACTGGATGCGGACTGGAGCCGGGTGACGGTGATCCAGGGAGATGGCGACGAGAAATATGGATCGCAGGACACGGATGGATCGCATTCGGTGCGGGAATTTTTCGATCCACTGCGGGAAGCAGGAGCGACGGCGCGATTGATGCTGATTCGCGCGGCAGCCACGCAGTGGGGAGTGCCGGAGGCGGAGTGCGTGACGGATCCTCCGCATATGGTTTCCCACAAGGCGTCGAGCCGGAAGCTGGGATACGGCGAACTAGCGGTGCTGGCGGCGAAGCAGCCGCTGCCGAAAAAAGAAGATGTGAAACTGAAACCGGCGAGCGAGTGGAGGTATATCGGGAAACCGGCGCCGGGATATGACGTTCGAGGGCCTGTGCGCGGGCAAGCCGCTGTTTGGAATGGATGTGCGCGTGGATGGGATGCTGTACGCGGCGGTGGCGCATCCGCCGGTGCTGGGAGGGAAAGTAAAATCCGTCGACGATTCGGCGACGATGAAAGTGATGGGGGTGAAGAAGACGATCCCGATCGATCCGTTCAAACCTCCGCATGCGTTTCAGCCGCTGGGCGGCGTGGCGGTGATTGCCGACAACACGTGGTCGGCATTCAAAGGAAGGGACCAGCTGAAGATTGAATGGGACAACGGAGTGAATGCCGCGTACAACTCGGAGAACTACAAGAAGCAGTTGCAGCAGACGGCGCGCCAGCCAGGGAAAGTGGTGCATACGGTGGGCGATCCGGACGCCGAGTTTGGCAAGGGCGGGAAGATTGTGGAGGCGGAATATTTCGCTCCGCATCTGGCGCACGCCTCGATGGAGCCTCCAGTGGCCGTGGCGGATGTGCGAGGCGACAAAGTCACGGTGTGGTCGCCGACGCAGAATCCGGTGGGCGTGCGGGAAGAGGTGGCCAAGGCGCTGGGACTGAAGAAAGAAGATGTCACGTGCCACGTTACATTTCTGGGCGGTGCGTTCGGGCGCAAATCCAAGCCGGACTATGCGGTCGAGGCGGCGGTGCTGTCGAAGAAAACGGGCAAGCCGGTGAAAGTGGTCTGGAGCCGGGAGGATGACATCAAGTTCGACTATTTCCACTCGGTGGCGGCGATGTACATCAAGGCATCGCTCAATGAGAAGGGGATGCCGAAGGCGTGGCTGCAGCGGTCGGTGTTTCCTCCGATTTCATCGACGTTCGATAAGGACGCGGTGTACGGCAGCGCGGGAGAGATGTCGCTGGGATGGAACGTGATTCCGTTCGATGTTCCGAATTTCCGTTCGGAGAACGGAGCGGCGGTGGCCCACGTGCGGATTGGATGGCTGCGGTCGGTGGCGAATATCTATCACGCGTTCGCGGTGCAGTCATTCGCAAATGAGCTGGCCTATGCGAACCAGCGCGATCCGTATGAATATCTGCTGGCGCTGATTGGGCCGGGACAAACGATTGATGCGGGGCAGAACCCTCCGGAGCTGGCGAAGAAGTATCCGTACGACACGGCACGTTTGCGGCGCGTGGCGGAAATGGCCGCGGAGAAGGCGAACTGGGGCGAGACGAAGAGCGGCAATGGACGCGGGATGGGCATTGCCGTGCATCGCAGCTTTCTGACGTACGTCGCCTCGGTAGTGGAAGTTGAGGTCGATGACGCAGGGGCAGTGCGAATTCCGCATGTCTACACCGCGGTGGATGTTGGGATCGCGGCGAATCCGGAGATGGTGCGTTCGCAATTTGAGGGCGCGGCCGTGTTCGGGACGAGCGTGGCGCGGACGGGAGAAATTACGGCGACGAACGGAGCCATCGACCAGTCGAATTTCTCGGATTACCCAGTAGCACGGATGAACGATGCCCCGGTGCATGTGGATGTGCAGATCGTGGAGAGCACGGCGCCTCCGGCGGGAGTGGGAGAGCCAGGAGTGCCCCCGATCGCGCCTGCGATCTGCAACGCGATTTATGCGGCAACGGGAAAACGCGTTCGCGAACTACCGCTGGCGCGCAACGGCTTCGCTTGAGTTGGATGAGATCGGAGCGGCAAACGTTCCACAGCGAGGAACAGCTCGGCTTGTCAGGGTCGAGCGTCGCTCGACGGACAGCCGAAGGCGGCTGTCCCCACATGGGCTGCTTGAAGTCGGGTGCTCACTGCGCTAGGATGGCGTGCTGCGCTGATTGACTAATCTTATGCCGCAAAATTACGTTCCCATCTTCATCTTCATCGCCATCGTGGGCACGCTGCTGCCCATCACGTTGCTGCTGGCCAAGCTGGTGCGGCCGTCGAATCCGAACAAGACCAAACTGATGCCGTATGAGTGCGGCATCGATCCTATCGACAGCGCGCGCGGACGTTATACCGTGCGGTATTACATCATCGCGATTTTATTTGTCGTGTTCGATGTGGAGACAATTTTTCTGTTTCCATGGGCGGTGAAGTTCAAGGCATTCGGGCTGTTCGGACTGCTGGAGATACTGATCTTTCTGGCCATCCTGATCGTGGGATATATATGGGTCTGGAAAAAGGGCGCGCTGGAATGGGTGTAGGGATTAATTGAGCCAGATTGGGCGATTGTGAAATTCGGTAATTTTGTAATTTGGTAATTGAAATCCGGGTTCGGGATTGGGTAAGCACGCTGGTGAGGTTCGGGCAAGTTGGCGGATGCTGCTATAAACTCGATGGATTCTTCACCGGCGGAAACCTTTTCTGCCTCGCGCTGGACGCAGGGAAATCTCCTCTTTCCGACCAAACTGGTTGTAAGCCCGCAGCGGGTGATTCGAACCAAGTCCCGCCTGTTCGGCAGCAATGAAGAGAGCATTCCGATCTCGAAGGTGGCCTCGGTACACATCTCGACCGGGGTCTTCTGGTCGGAGATCGTCATCGAGTCAACTGGTGGGACCGATCCCATCACCAGCCACGGCCACCGCAAACGCGATGCGCAGCGGATTCGGGATTTGATTGAAACCTATCAGGCGCAGGCGCGCGGCTAGAAACTTTGCGATCCGGCTTTAGAGTCAGCACAATCGCGGACTGAAAACCCCGGCCTAGGCTCGCTGATAGGGATCCTTCGACTGCGTGGTCGTTCGCTACGCTCGCGGGCACTTCGCTCAGGATGACAATTCCAGAACAGTGCGATCGAAAAGGCGTGCCGCTTGTGCGCGAGCGCGTTGACACCATCCGCTCAAGCTGATAAAAGTTAACGTTCTTCCCGATGCAGACTGCGCAGGAGTTTTGTGCCGTCGCCTTATGCCGGACGAAATCAAATCTCCCTCAACACCGCCGCCGGAAGGTGAACCGAAGCCGACGGCGGATCAGCCCGCAACTCCGGGCGGCGTGAAATCTACACCCTCCGGAGCGGTTCAATCGGAAACCAAAACAACTCCCACGAAGCCTTCTCCTCCCTCGGAAACCTCAACTCCCGCAACCCCGCCGAAAGCGGCAGCTGCGGCGCCTGCGACTCCTGCGACCAAACCGGCCGCCGCGCCTCCGAAAGCTCCAGTTCCGACGCCGGTCCCCTGGGACTCGCCGATGATCGCGAAGTTAAAGCGCGAGTACGGATCCGGAATTACGCCTCTGACTTACCTCGGGCAGAATTATATGGAGGTCGATCGATCGCTGATCCCCGAACTTCTGCAGCGCATGCGCGACGAAGAACAGTTTGATTACTGCGTGGACATCACCGCGGTGCATTATCCGAAGCGCGAGAAGCACTTCGACGTGGTCTGGGTACTTTATTCGTTTCCGCGCAACGAGCGGGTGCGGGTGAAAACGCAAATTTCCGACGGAGAGAGCTTGCCGAGCTCGGTGCCGCTCTGGGCGACCGCGAACTGGTTGGAGCGCGAAGTGTACGACATGTTTGGTATCAAGTTTGACGGGCATCCGGATCTGAAGCGCATTTTGTTGCCGGATGGATGGAAGGGATTTCCGTTACGCAAGGATTACGGGATTCTGCAGCAGGATAGCGAATGGGTGCAGATCAACCTCGGAATCGAGAGCGGGCAATGAATAAGACTCGAACAGAGACGCATCGCCTGATCGCACAAAAAACGCGCCCCTCAGGGGCTAAAGCCCAAATCCAGTGGGAGCGTTCCACGGCACGACTAAAGTCGTGCCCTTCCCCCTTCGTCAAATGAGCGATCCGAATACACTCTCGCCACTCGATCTGGAAACGCCGGACAAGACGTTTCTGGATGCGAACGAGCTTGTCATCAACATGGGGCCGCAGCATCCGGCGACACATGGCGTGCTGCGCGTGATTTTGCGGCTCGACGGCGAAAAAGTGATGGGCCTCGAGTGCGTGATCGGATACCTGCACCGGGGCGTCGAGAAGATTGCCGAGAACCGCACCTACACGATGTTCAATCCGTATGTCGACCGCATGGATTATGTGGCCGCGGTTTCGAACGGCCTGGGATACTGCGAAGCGGTTGAAAAGCTGCTGAACGTGGAAGCGCCGCCGCGCGCGCAGTACATCCGCGTCATCCTTACGGAGTTGAATCGCATTGCCAGCCACCAGCTGTGGCTAGGCACACACGCGCTCGATATCGGCGCGATCACGCCGCTCTTTTATACCTTCCGCGACCGGGAAGAGATCCTCAAGATTTTTGAGAAGTATTGCGGTGCGCGGCTTACGACGCATGCTTTTCGCATTGGCGGGCTGCAATACGAGGCTTACGACGGATTCGAAAAAGACGTCAGGAATTTTGTCAGCTTTGTGAAGCCGAAGATCGACGAGTACGAGGAACTGCTCACGACCAACCGCATCTGGCTGGAGCGGACGAAGGGCGTCGGAGTCATCTCCGGAAAAGATTGCATTGCGCTGGGCGTAACCGGGCCGGTGCTGCGAGCGAGCGGCGTGAAGTGGGACATCCGCAAGGCACAGCCGTACGCCAACTATAAGAATTTCGATTTCGAGATTCCGGTGGGCGAAAACGGCGATACGTATGACCGGTACATCGTGCGCATGATCGAGATGCGGCAGGCGCTGCGCATCATCGAGCAGGCCGTGGAAGGCATCCCGGAAGGACCGATCATGGCGAAAGTTCCGAAAGTGATGAAGCCTCCAGTGGGCGAGGTCTACCACTCGATCGAAGCGCCGAAGGGCGAGCTGGGATATTTCATCGTAAGCGACGGATCGACGCAGCCCTATCGGGTGCGAGTGCGTCCGCCGAGCTTCGTGAACCTGCAGGCGCTTGACGTGATGTGCCGCGGCCAGCTTGTAGCCGATGTGATCGCGGTGATCGGCACGCTCGACATCGTGCTGGGCGAGGTAGACCGCTGATGCACGAGTTCATCCAGTACATCCTGTCCTACCTCGATAGCGACCGCACGCCCGGCGCCGCGGGAAATATCTTCTGGGCTACCGTTTATATCCTGCTGGTTTTTGTCGGCCTGTCGGTGGCGGTGATCTGCATGAACTGGCTGGAGCGGAAGATTCTGGCGCACATGCAGGTGCGGCTGGGACCGATGCGCGTGGGACCGCACGGGCTACTGCAACCGATTGCCGATGCGCTGAAACTGCTGTTGAAAGAAGACATCATTCCGGCCGAAGCGGATGCGATCGTCTTCTGGGTTGCGCCGTTTATTGTGGTGCTGGCGGCGTTCACGGTTTTTGTGGTCGTGCCGTTTGGACCGACGCACGCCATCACCGACATGAACATTGGCATTCTGTTCATGCTGGGCGTGTCGTCGCTGAGCGTGCTGGGCATCGTCACGGCAGGATGGGCGTCGAACTCGCACTATCCGCTGATTGGAGCGCTGCGCTCAAGCGCGCAGATGGTTTCGTATGAAGTGGCGATGGGCTTGGCGGTGGTGACCGCGATCATGATGACGAGCCTCGGCGCAGAAGGCGGCACGCTGAGCATGATCGGCATCGTGCAAGCCCAACAGGCCCAGGGAGTCTGGTTTCTCTTCAAATTCTTTCCGCTTGGGCTCATCGCATTTGCGATCTTCGCCATTGCCATGGTCGCGGAGACGAACCGCGCGCCCTTCGACCTGCCGGAAGCCGAGTCCGAACTTACAGCCGGATTCCATACCGAATACAGCGGGTTCCGCTGGTCTTTATTTTTCCTGGCGGAATATTCGGCGATGATCGCGGTCTCGTCGATCGCGGTGACGCTGTGGCTGGGCGGATGGCTGCGGCCGTTCCCGAACACGCTCACCGGCCCGACATGGGATCTGGTGTTCTCCCTGTTCCCTGGAATCACCTTCTTATTTCTCGCTGCAATGTGCTTCTACAACACGGCGCGCATGCCGAAGCATCCGCTGTTCAGAATTCAGACGATCGGGCTGGCGGGATTCGGCGTGGTGCTGGCGGGGATCGGGCTGATCTTGTTCATTCCGGGCGTGCGCGTGCGAATCGTCGATATTTTCTGGTTCTCGGCCAAGGTTGCCGGATTTATGTACCTCTATATCTGGTATCGTGGCACGTTCCCGCGTTACCGGTTTGATCAGCTCATGAAAGTAGGATGGAAGATTCTGCTGCCGACAGGACTGACGCTGCTGATCCTGACGGCAGTGGTGGGCATGCGGACGGAGTTGTGGGCGCAGGTGCAGGAGGTGCTGCACCGATGAATCCTCCGGTTGCCACCCCGTTCTTCTTTTATCTGCTGGCCGCGACGATGATTATCGGGGGCATCCTGGTAATCACGCGGAAGAACGCCGTGCACTCGGCGCTGGCACTGATTACGACGCTGCTGGCGCAGGCCGCGCTCTACCTGATGCTCTACGCGCCGTTCGTAGCCGGCGTGCAAATCATTCTTTATGCGGGCGGGATCATGGTGTTGTTCCTGTTCGTAATCATGCTGATCTCGATTGAGCGCACGCAGAAAGAGCGGCAATTCAACAAACAGTGGCTGATCGGGATTGTCGCCGCCGCGGCGCTGGGCGGCCTCTTCATTACCGTCTATACGACGACGACCAAAGGACGGGTGCTGTTTCCCGAAGGTCGCTTGAGTTACGGGGAAAGCGACAATACGCAGCGGATCGCGACCCTGTTGTTCGATCTGCACTCCGGAACGTACATGTTCGCCTTCGAGATCGCGTCGCTGCTGTTGCTGGTCGCGATCATCGGGGCGGTGGTGATGGCGAAGAAGAGGATTTGACTGGGCAATGAGCGATGAGCAGTGAGCAATGAGGCTTAATCGCTTAATTGCTCGTAGCTCATAGCTCACGGCTCACAGCTCCATATGCACGCAATGCTTGACATCTCGACGCTGCACTACCTGGTTCTGGGCGCGGCTTTGTTTCTGCTGGGAGTGATTGGCGTGCTCACGCGGCGAAACGTGGTCATCGTGTTGATGTCGATTGAGCTGATCCTGAACGCGGTCAATTTAAATCTGGTGGCGTTCTCACGGTACTGGCAGGGGATCCATGGTCCGAGCGCGCTGCACGGGCAGGTGTTTGCGATCTTCGTGATCACCGACGCCGCGGCCGAGGCTGCCGTCGGACTAGGTATTCTGATCGCCTTTTTCCGCAATAAAGAGACGGTCAATGTGGACGAAGTGAATTTGTTGAAGTGGTAGGAAAGCAGCTGTCAGCTATCAGCCTTCAGCTGTCAGCTCTTACAAGTGCAAGCACACGGCTCGCTGAACGGAGTGTTTCTGGCTGAAGGCTGATGGCTAACGGCTGAGAGCTTACATGCTATTTCTCGAAAACTTCTGGCTGATCCCGCTGCTGCCCGCGCTGGGCGCCGCGATCATGTTCTTCTTCGGGCGCAAGCTGCAGAAGTCGAGCGTGAGTGCGGTGTGCGTGGGCGTAGTGGTGCTGGCATTTTTGTTCGCCTGCGGCACGGTTGTGCAATACAACTCCTGGGCCGCGGTCAACAATCATCAGCCTTATCAGAAGATTCTCTACACCTGGCTGGGTACCGACACCGGTCATCTGAACTACGTTACGCACGACGGCTCGCAGGCGGCGTTTCAGGCGGACGCCGGATTTCTGCTCGATCCGCTCTCCAGCATCTGGCTCCTGTTCGTGACCGGGGTCGGCATGCTGATCCATATCTATTCCATCGGCTATATGGCGCATGAGGGCGGGTATTACCGGTTTTTCGGATACCTCAACCTGTTCATGTTCACGATGCTCACGCTGATTCTGGCCAACAATTACGTGCTGATGTTTGTAGGTTGGGAGGGCGTGGGACTGTGCTCGTACCTGCTGATCGGATTTTACTTTCAGCGGAAGTCAGCGAGTGACGCGGCGAACAAGGCGTTCATCGTCAATCGAATTGGCGATGCGGGATTTCTTTTGGGGATGTTCTTCATCGCCTGGTACATGGGATCGCTGGGCTACGTTGATGTCACCGCGGCGGCGCGGTCCGGGCATTTCGCCATCGGCGATCCGATCATCACCGCTGCCACGCTTCTTCTATTTGTCGGAGCTTGCGGCAAGTCGGCACAGCTTCCTCTTTATGTGTGGCTGCCGGACGCGATGGAAGGACCGACTCCCGTCTCGGCTCTGATTCATGCGGCGACCATGGTCACGGCCGGCGTTTACATGGTGGCACGGTCGAATGCGCTGTTTTTGCTGGCGCCGAAGTCGATGCTAGTGGTAGCGATTGTGGGTGCGCTGACTGCGATTTTTGCCGCATCGATCGGGCTGGTGCAGAACGACATCAAGCGCGTGCTGGCGTACTCGACCGTCTCGCAACTGGGATACATGTTCCTGGCGCTCGGCGTGGGGGCGTTTGCCGCGGGCGTGTTCCACGTATTCACTCACGCGTTCTTCAAAGCGCTGCTGTTCTTGGGCGCAGGCTCGGTAATTCATGCCATGAGCGGCGAGCAGGACATGCGGAACATGGGCGCGCTGTCGGGAAAAATTCCGGTTACGTTCCGCACAATGTTCGTCGCGACGCTCGCGATCGCAGGAATCCCCGGCTTGGCCGGATTTTTCTCCAAGGACGAAATCTTGTGGCAGGCCTGGAAGTACAGCCCGTACCTCTGGATGATCGGCTTCGCTACGGCGCTGATGACGTCCCTTTACATGTTCCGGCTGATCTACTTGACGTTCTGGAGTCCGTCTCGCGTGACCAGCCACGAAGTCGAGCACCACATTCACGAATCGCCCAAGTCGATGACTGGGCCGCTGGTGGTTCTGGCATTTTTCTCGATCACGGCAGGGTATTTGAATTGGCCGGGCAATCAGTTCGAGAAATTCCTCGATCCTGTATTCGCCAATCATGCAGAAACGGCTCTGGCCCCAACCGAGGAAGGGGGCCGCGGCCTGGAGTTGGGGCTGATGGGTCTTTCCGTGCTGGTCGCATTTGGCGGTTGGTATCTGGCCTCACGCTTCTACAAGAACGCCGGGAAGGGCTACGTCGAGCCGATTTCGGCCGCTGCGCCACCCGTTTACGCCACACTGCTCAACAAGTATTACGTGGACGAAGGTTATGACTACGTCTTCACAGGCCGCCGCAAACTCGGCGGTGTGCGCCTGGGAGCGATGGGACTTGGCGAAGCGAGTTCGTGGTTCGATGCGAACGTGGTCGATGGTGCAGTCAACGCAGCGGGATGGATGACGCGGCTCGCCGCGACGATTTCCAGTTGGTGGGACAAATGGATCATCGATGGCGTCGGCGTCAACGGCCCCGCGATACTGGCGCGCATGCTGAGTTATCCAGCGCGTCTGTTCGAGTGGGGACTGGTGCAGTGGTACGCGCTGGTCATGACCGCTGGGCTGGTCGGGTTTGTTTTTTATTACGTGTATAAGTAGCGCCGCCGTCCTCGGCGGCTGTCGGGGCGGCGTCTCGCCGCCACCAGCGAGGGCAAGATGCCCTCGCGACAGCCGGCGGGACGCCGGCGCTACTGAGAACTACATATGCAATCTCACATACTTTCCATCATCCTGTTCACACCGCTGGTGGGCGCGTTCGTGCTGCTGTTTGTCCCCAAAGACAACAAGGACGCGATTCGCTGGATCGCCAACATTTTCGCGCTCGGCGGATTTCTCATCTCGCTGCCGCTGGTGCCCGCGTTCTGGGCATTGGTCAAGAGCGGAGACACCGCTCCGTTCAAATTCATGGAGGGCGCGGCCAATAATTGGATTCCCTCCATCGGCGCGGGGTACGTGCTGGGCATCGACGGAATTTCATTCCTGCTCATCATGCTGACGACGCTGCTGGGATGGATTTCGATCCTGTCATCTTGGACAGCGATCGAGAATCGGGTGAAGGAATATTACGTCTGGTTTCTGTTTCTGCAGACCGGAATGCTGGGCGTATTCATGGCGCTCGATTTCTTCCTGTTCTTCGTTTTCTGGGAAGCGATGCTGGTGCCGATGTACCTGCTGATCGGCATATGGGGCGGCCCGCGAAAACTCTACGCCGCCATCAAATTCTTTCTCTACACGCTTGCCGGCTCGGTGCTGATGCTGCTGGGAATTCTGTTCCTGTACTTCCACCATCACGCCGTGACCGGCATCTACACCTTCAGCCTCGACGCCCTCTACCAGACGGCGCCGAAAATTTATTCCGACTACGGTCCGCACGTGGCGATCCTGCTGTTCCTGAGTTTCTTCTTCGCCTTCGCGATCAAAGTACCGATGTTCCCCTTCCACACCTGGCTGCCGGATGCGCACGTGGAAGCGCCGACGGCTGGCTCGGTCATCCTGGCCGGCGTCCTGCTGAAGATGGGGACCTATGGCTTCATCCGCTTCTCGCTTCCCTTCTTTCCCGATGTGCTGATGCATACCAAAGTCCGCAGCTGGATGATTGTGCTCTCGATCATCGCGATCATTTATGGCGCGCTCGTGTCGCTGATGCAGAAGGACATGAAGAAGCTGGTGGCGTACTCGTCCGTCAGCCATCTGGGTTTCTGCACTTTGGGAATTTTCGTGCTGACGCCGCTGGGGCTGAGCGGGTCGGTGCTGCAACAGATCAATCACGGCATCTCGACGGGCGCGCTGTTCTTGATTGTCGGCATTCTGTATGAGCGGCGGCACACGCGCGAGATCTCGGAATACGGCGGCATTTCGAACGTGATGCCCGTCTACGCGACCATCACCATGATCATGTTCCTGTCATCGATGGGACTGCCGCTGCTGAACGGCTTCGTCGGCGAGTTCTCGATCCTGCAAGGGACATTCATGGAAAATTGGCGGTGGGGCGCATGGGCGGTTCCGGGGGTCGTGCTCGCGGCCGCGTACCTGCTCTGGCTGTACCAGCGGGTATTCTTCGGGACGGTCACCAATCCAAAAAATGAAAAGTTGCACGACCTGACTCCGCGGGAAGTCGCGACGTTCGTCCCGCTCCTGATCATGGCGTTCTGGATCGGGCTGTATCCGAAGCCGTTCTTCCAGATTCTTGAGCAGCCGGTGAACCATACGATTGCCGTCGTACGGCCGGATTATCCGCAGCCGGGAGCCGCGGTAAACGCTTCAGCGCAAATGCCGCCCGCGCTCGCCGCACCCGCTGCCCTCACAACCTCCGTCACGCCATCGAAGGGGAAGAACTAGTGGGCACGCTCGGCTTCTCGGCGACGGACTATCTGCTGGCCCTGCCCATCACTCTGCTCGCCTTGTTTGCCCTTGGCATTCTGCTGATCGACCTGTGGATTCCGCCAGAGGAAGAAGTGGGTAAATGCCGTGATGGCGATCAGCGGCGTTGCGTTCTCGGCGGCGGCGATATGGAATCCCTTCCGGCCCACAATCCTTACTTTCCTGGATCAGCGCCAACTCGGCGGCTACCCGGCGATGCTGAACACGATGGTGGTCGATCGCTTCGCTATTTACTTCTGGTACTTGTTTCTGGCGGGCACTGCGGTCGCGATCCTGATGTCGGTGCGCTATCTGGAGACGGAGCATGAAAACCACGGCGAATATTACGCGCTGATGCTGCTTTCGGTTGCGGGCATGATGTGCATGGCCGCAGGCTTCGACATCGTGCTGATCTTCATCGGGCTGGAACTGATGGCGATCTCGACGTACGTTCTGGTCGGGTTCTTGCGGCGCGATCGGCGATCGAACGAAGCGGCACTGAAATATTTCCTGCTGGGCGCATTTTCCTCCGGCATTTTTGCCTACGGACTCTCGCTGCTCTACGGACTTTCCGGCAGCACGAATCTCGCGGTGATTCATCAGGAACTGCTGCGGAAGGCGGTCGATCCACAATACAAGGCGGTGGCGGTGATCGCGCTGATTACAACCATGACCGGGTTGTTATTCAAAATCGCGGCGATTCCCTTCCACCAGTGGGCGCCGGACGCGTATGAAGGCGCGCCGACCTGCATTACGGGATTCATGTCCGTCGCGGTGAAAGCGGCAGGATGGGCGATGTTGCTGCGGATCCTGGTGATCGGACTGATGCCGCTGCGCCCGGTGTGGGTGCCGCTGCTGGTGTTCGTGTCTATCGCGACCATGACCGGAGCGAACTTCGCGGCACTCACGCAGACCAATACTAAGCGACTGCTGGCTTATTCCTCCATCGCGCACGTGGGATACATGCTGCTGGGGCTGATCGCGGGAACGGCCACGCAACTCAGTCCGGATGGCATCAAGGGCATCCTGATTTACCTGCTGGTGTATACGTTTATGAACCTGGGTGCATTCGCGGTGATCACTTCGCTGCGCCACCGGAACATTGCAGGTGATGAACTCGACGACTTGAATGGGCTGTACTCACGGGCACCGGTAGAAGCGGTGCTGATGCTGGTGTTCATGCTATCGCTGGCTGGCATTCCGCCACTGGCGGGATTCTGGGGCAAGTACTTCATCTTCCTCAGCCTGATTGAGAGCCAGCATTATGTGCTGGCCGCACTGGGCGTTCTCTACTCCGTCTTCGGACTCTACTACTACCTGAAAATCGCGAATGCGATGTTCATGCGGCAGCCGGAAAAGGGCGAAGAGCATTTACCGGTGAGCCTGGCGATGCGCGCGGCATTGGCCGTCACGGGACTGGCTACGCTCTATATCGGGATCATGCCGAACCGGTTCATCGAGGCGGTGAACTGGGCGCTGGGGCTCGCGCAGAATCCAAACGTCGCGAAACTGATGCGGTGATTGTAGAGACCTCTCTGGCAATTTTCCATTAGGAAGTGCAGGCTGCGTTGCTCGAGCCGGGGGCGAGCGCGCGACGCGCTCGCGACAGCCGGCGGGACGCCGGCGCTACGTTTCGGCGGGCCGCGTACTAGGAGAATTGGCGGGGGGCGCGCTTCGCGCCAGTGTCCCCGACGAGCTCTGTTTACGATAGAATCCTTGCGCGGAGCGCAACCGATGCCCTCTTCCGTCCCACCCCGCGACCGCGATCCCCGAAACAAGCAGAGTCCGTGGGTGCAGGTGGGGCGCTACAGCCAGCTGGCGTTTGTCCTTCCCACCGCGCTGGTTGTGGGATGGCTCATCGGCGCCGCTCTCGACCGCTGGCTGCACACAACCTGGATTTATCTTGTCGGGATACTACTCGGGATTGCGGCTGGCTTTGTCGACTTGATCCGCACGGTACTGCGCGACAGCAAGTAGGCGGACTTTCTTGAAGACAGAATCGTCGGGCTTCGCTCGACCGGACAGCCGAGGCGGCTGTCCCCACACGTTCGGCGGATCTGGACGCTCGACCGGTGGCCTGCGTTTTCGCGTACCATGGCAGGTTACCGATCTTTGATGCCTGATCCTCCCCAGACCGAACTCATCTCGCAACTGGGCGCAGAGCGCTTCTACTCTGGCGCGCTCGATCGTATCCGGCGCTTTATGGCCGTGATTGCACCCCCAGCAACCGCGTTCGCGTGGTGGAAGTTTGGGGTGCGATCGGCTGCTGGCTTCGCCGTAGGATGTCTCATCGCTTACATCAACTTCCACTGGCTGAAGCGCGTGGTTAGCGGATTTGTGGACCGTGCCGCGGGCGCTACCACGTCGCAATCGCCCGACGGAATCGTTTTCCGTTTTCTGTTGCGCTACATTTTGATGGCGGTTGGCGCCTATGTTATATTGACTGTTTCACCCGCGAGCCTGAATGGGCTTCTAGCGGGCTTATTTTTGCCCGTAGCAGCCATCCTGTGCGAAGCAGGCTACGAGGTTTATGCCGCTTTGATTCGCGGCGTCTAGCTGCACGGAGTCACCACTACAAAGCCGGGAGCGAACGGCCGAGCTTCTTATGCCTGAACAACTCTGGTTCACGGAAATTCTGAATCATCTTTTCGCAAGCCCGGTTACATCCCTGCTTCGCCAGATGAGTATTGAGCCCAAATATCCCACCGCGCCGATACCGAATTCGCTCGCCATGGAGATTCTGGTTTTCTCGTTCCTCCTGGTTCTGTTTCTTCTGGTTCGGTCCCGCCTCTCTGTGGATGATCCTGGGGGGCTGCAGCATGCTTTCGAAGGCGTTGAAGGATTCATCAAGAACCAGAGCAATGAAATTATCGGGCATCACAGCGAGGGCTACACGGCGTTTTTGGCGACGTTGTGTTTCTTTATCCTGTTCTGCAACCTGATTGGAGTGGTTCCCGGCTTCGAGTCGCCCACCGCAGTGCCGATCGTCCCGTTGGGATGCGCACTTTGCGCGTTCGCCTACTATCAGTTTCAGGGCTTTAAGCACGCCGGCATTGGCTACCTGAAGCATTTCGCCGGACCGATGCCCGCGCTGGCGCCGCTCATGATTCCGATCGAATTGATCAGCCACCTGGCACGCGTGCTCTCGCTGACCATCCGTCTGTTCGCAAACATGTTCGCGGGTGATATGGTCACTCTGGTGTTCTTTTCGCTCGTGCCCATCGGCGTGCCTATTCTTTTTCTCGGACTCCACGTCGGAGTCTCGCTGTTGCAGACCTATATTTTTGTGCTGCTGACGACCGTCTATCTGCAGGGCGCGGTGGCCGACGAGCACTAGAACCGGTGGTCAGGGATTAGTTGCCAGTAATCCGCTTTCCGGTTCGTAGTCGAAAAGAAGTTGAGAAATCAGCGGTAAGAGGGGCTAGCGCTCAGTCGCCAGCGGTCAGGCTCGATCACTGACCACTGACAAGTGGTCACTAGCCACGGGCTTCCAGCGTGAGGGCGTCTGTACGGGATGACGTCAACCACCTCCTGGCGGCAATTTCATACGAGGAGAAACACAATGCGTACGTTGAGCAAGCTGTTCATGGTACTGTCCGCACTCTCGTTCGCCGTCCCGGCATTCGCGCAGGGCGGAGCTTCGAGCGAGGTCAACTGGGTCGCGATCGCCGCCGGATTCTCGATGGCGTTCGCGTCGGGTATCTGCGCCCTGGCGCAGGGTAAGGCGACCGCCGCAGCCGCCGAAGGACTGGCGCGCAATCCTGCCGCTCGTCCCGGCATCCAGTTGGCACTGATTCTTGGACTTGCACTGATCGAATCGCTCGCGCTCTATACCCTGGTCATCATTTTCGCCAAGGTGAAGTAGGAGCAAGGTTTCAAGGTTCAGAGTTTCAGAGTTTCAAGGAATCGCAACAGCCTGCAGATCTAAAATCAAAGAGCCTCCGCTTGTGTGGAGGCTCTTTGACTTTCTCGGCAGAATTCGAACCTGCGCGACCTTGAAACCCTGAAACTTTGAAACCTTACTCTTACACTTTGCGCTCGCCGCCCCATTCCTGACTGCGGTTTTGGGGAGCGAAATTCAGGGCTTCCACGAGGAGGCGCCGGAGTTTGTAGCGGCTTTCGAGATCGGTGTTGACGATTTCGAATCCGACTTCGTTGACCCGAGCGCGGCGCAGCAGCACGTGGGCCTTGATCTTCGCGCGCATGCCGACCGAGATTTCGAGCTCGGCTTCGCTGCCAATGCGGAGATTGTCCTCTTTCGTTCCCATGCCGCCGCCAAGGCTCAACTCGCGGATAAGAATCCGCGACTTGCCCCATGAACTGCCAATAGTGCCGGAAATCGTTTTGGCGAGAACCAGCCGCTCGTAGCGCCGTTGCCGAACCCAGGGGCAGGCTGGAGCGAAGTCGAGCGGCGCGATGGCCAGTTCGCCCGGTTCGAGGCCGCTGTCAGACATGACCTGTGAACTGTAGCGTGGGTCAGTCTTGGATAGAGCCTGGGCCGCGGCAATTCGTAGTTCGCGGTGATGCGCCCATCCAAAAGTCCTTTTCGCTTCGAGGATTTCGCGCAAAGTCTGGACCGCTTCCGCATCTTTGAGGCGGCCAAGCGACTCGATGGCCTTCAACTGCACATAAGGAGAGCGGGAAGCGGCGTCGCCGGGACGGGCCATGGCAATCAAAGGAGGAGCGGCGGTCAAGTCGCCGCTCATCCCGATCTCGTCGACAGCTTCAGGCAACACAAAGGGATCCAGAACTTCAGCCAGTTCCAGCAAGGTACGTCCGCGGTCGGGAGCGTTCCCGTACGCGATCTGCCGGACGACGATGTCGTGATAAAAGCGGTTCCACTCGGGCATACGCACCGGGAGCAATTCGAGCAGCGTAGCGACATCAAAACGGCTGACCAGACCTACCGCCGCTGAGGCCTGGCGAGGCTGCCCGGTCCGCAGGATCTCGCGCAACTGCACCATCACGGGAGGACCAAGTTGATTGACGACTTCGAGCATGCGGTCGCACTCATCACGACGCATGCAGCGGAAGAATCGGTCAGCGAGGTGCTCGGCTCCAACCTGGCTGGTGCGGCGCAAGACCGCGAGCAGGTCTTCGGATATCGGATCCTGCTGAGCGGCCTCCTCGATGTACTCCGGCAGGCGGTTTTCGATGCCAACGCGCGGGCGCAAGTCAGACATGAAGGCCGGACGCTCGACGCTGATCAACTCCATCCCAGCGCAAACTTCGTTAACAGCAGCGTAATTCTTGGCGGCGCTGGCCTCCTGGCTCAGGCGAACGAAAGCCGCGCTCAACAGGCTCTGGAGTTCCGAATCCTTTTCGGCGATCAACTGCTCGCTGAGCTTGCGGATAGCCTGCGCCATGGCAACTCCGCCCAGGCGGGCATACAGATCCGCAACCTGGCTGATGCCGATCGCCGTCTTGCGGCGGGCTTCGATTTCCTTGGCGCCTAGACATCCGGAGTAGTTGTTCAGGATCTCGGCCGCGCTCTCGTTGTCCTCGCGTTCGAGCAGAACTTCCACGAACTGGCGCAAGTTGCGCGGCGGAACACAGGGAGCTTCATGGGAGAGCAGCACGCTCTTCTTGCCGGACTCGGGCACCTCGGCCCAGAACATTCTGTCGAGGATGTCAGCATGCGATTCGACCAGGATGCCGGCCTTGCTCATCTTTTCTTCTTGCAGCTTGAGGATCTGGCGGAGCGAGTCCATCTGGCGGCTCATGTGCTCCATCATCTGGTGGACCGCATTCACCTTCACCTCGCCCTTTTGATAGCGTTCGAGGGCGAAGCGGATGGCCATGTGCTCGGCCGCCTTCATCAGCAGGGGGGTGTCTTCTTCCTCATCACGCTGCTCGGAAGCTTTTGCCGCCAGGCTGCCCAGCAACTGTTGCAAATTAACGCGGGTGTTGGGATCGGTAAGGCTGAGTTCTTTCTGGAGGTCATCTTCTTTTACGTCGGGATCCTGCTGCACCTGACCAAAACGCGTGAGTAAGCGGATGGCCTGAATGACTTCCTGCTCCTGCAGAGGAACGGTGCCGCCATCCCAAACTGGAGCTACCCCGGTAGCGGCGCCACTGGCCGTTCCTCCGGCCACGCCCGCCTTGCCCATAGGGACATTGGGCACGCTGCCCATGGGAACCATGGGAACTCCGGAGGCACTGTCGACGCCACCGGCCTTCGCGCCTTCTGCGGCGGCAATCAACTGCATCAGCTTCTGAGGATCGTTAAGCCACTGCTTGAACTCAGGGCCCAAGGTTTGGGCGGCGATCTGCGCGGCGATGCTCACATCGCCGGTGAGCGGATCAGCTGCCACAAACTTTACTTCGTTTATCTTGATGGTGCTTCCGGCCTTGCTCTCTCCCAAAGCTTCCTTAATCTGTTTGGAAACGTCGGTGGCCTTCGACCCCGCCACAGTAAAGGCGCGGACCAAGCGCCTGAAATCTTCCTCGGAAACGTCTTTGGAGAAATGGAGGCTGGCTAAGCCCGCGGTGGTCAGCAGCGTAGCAAAGCTTTTTTCGGCTTGACCGGACTCGAGAGGGATTCCATCGAGCAGCAGCTTGTTGTCGGAAACGCCTAACAGAAAACCGGCGTCTCCGCCCGAGGGCAGGGCCGTCCGCAACTCACTCCACGCGGTTTGAAATTGCGTCTCTGTTCGCTTGTGCTCGTAGCCATACATCCGCGCATACTTGATCAGGATGTTCAAGCTATGCACAAACGCTTGCGCCGAGGCCGCACGCGATTCTTGCGATGTCTTTGCGCCCGAGATAAAAGCCCCCTCTAACTGCTGCTTTTGTCTCAAGGTTAAGCCGAAACGGTAAGCCCTCAAACGTTACGGAGGTAATTGGCCTATTCGCCGCATGGTAGCCGTCCTAGCAGAGTGCGCCGAATCTCCGCGCGGGACATTACCGTTCCCACCTCATTTCGAACACTGGTCCGCAGTCTTGATCACGCTATTGACTCTGATTGTAGGGGCGGTACCAGCGGTCGGATTACTGGTCGCCAAGCCCGAGTTTCCCGGGGCGCCAGTGTCAATTGCGCTGGCTGACCCTTCGCTGCCCTTGACCATGACTTCGTCCCCCGACAACTTCGCCAGTTGTTTACTATCGCCCACGAGTTCATAAGTTCCGCCGGAGTCGCTGGTCAAACGAAATGCACCAGGAGCACCTTTGAGGCAGCCTCGGTAGGATTGATCTTTAGCCTTGGCGGAACTGTTCGGTGGTTGCGCAAGCAACAGACCAAACGAACCCAACAGAAATGCAATGAGAAAAGTGAAGTTTCGCATGGAAATTTCCTCCATTTGTTTGGATGCATGGCGAAGAGCTAGGTTTGGTCGCCAAGTTTCCTCGAAGCCGGTGGGTACGCACGATGCCCGCCTCTGCAGTGCAGAACTGCGCTCTTGTACTTTCGTGATCTCCCATCCTCCGGATAGTTCGAGATGTAATAAAAATGTTGTTCTCGTGGCAAATCAAGAAAAATGGACAACCTAATTTTCTACGCCATCGTTCAGCTGAATCTTGTGTTCGGCGTCGCGGGACTGGTGTGGCCCGACAAGCTCATGCCGGTTTTTGGCTATCTGATGTTCCCCTGGCCGCCGACGTATCGCTCGATACGGATTCATGGCATCGTTGCCATCGCGGGCTATTTGCTGGTGCTTGGAAAACTGCTCACTGCCGCTCACTAACTTCAACCCTGCGGAAACTTCGATCCTGGCGAGGTTTGCCTGCGCCTTGGATCGCGCCGGGCCCAAACTAATGCCAACGGACAGCGACCGCCTTCAGTAGAATATTCGCGGGAGTGTCTCTTATTGCGCTGCACTACGAGATGACAACTGTTCTCAAATCGACGGGATTGCGCTACTGGATGCTGCGCGTGCTGGAAGAGTGCGACAACGCTGCGGCGGACTTCCGCGCCGATCCGGTGCACGATCTGCGCGTGTCGCTGCGGCGCTGCCGCTCGCTGGCGGACGGAATGATCGCGATGGATCCCGACCGCGAGTGGAGAGCGATGAAGAAGGCCGGCAGGAGCTTGTTCCAGCGGCTTGGCGATCTGCGCGACGTGCAGATCATGATGGATTGGATCGACAAGCTGAATGTGGCGGTGAGTCCCGTGGCCGAAGCGACGGGACAGAGCCCGGAGGCCAGCACAACTTTCGCCGAACTGGACGAAGCGCCCGGCGCGGCCTCGGTTCATGATCCGGCAAAGGCGTTAATGCAGATCCTGAGCGCCCGCGAGACCGAGCACAAACACGAAGCTCGCAAAGCGCTGGAAGAATTTGACCGGAAACAATGGCGGGAATGGAGCGACTCGTTGCCGCAACGAGCGGCCGGCATTCGTCCGGGGAGCGTGGTCTTCAAGCATCTTGCGCTGGAGCGCTGGACCGCGGCGCGGGAGTTGCATACCACGGCCATGCGAAACCGGTCGCAGGTGGCGTTCCACACGTTACGTATCGGCATCAAACGCTTTCGCTACATTGTGGAGAATTTTTTACCGGAAGAACACAAGCTCTGGAGCAACGATCTGAAGCATATGCAGGACTTGCTGGGTGAGGTGCACGACCTGGATGTGCTGTGGGCAACTGCAGTTTCGTGCCACGTTTTTCATGATGAGCCTTCCCGGAAGATCTGGCACGCGCGCATCGCGGAAGAACGGACGAAGCGCATTGACGAATACCGGCGAAGGACGGTTGGTCCGGATTCGCTGTGGAGTGTGTGGCGGGCTGGATTGCCGCAGGGCAAGCAGATTCAGGAGATTGCCACGCGGCGGATGAAGTTGTGGGCGAAGGCGCTCGATCCGGATTTTGCGCATGCCGAGCGCGTCGCGCGGCTGGCGCTGGAACTCTACGACGGACTGGTAAGGAGCGGGCTGCTACCCAGGGCCGCGGCTGGATCCGAGTCGGCCAATGGCGCCCCCGATGACGCGCGATCGAGTCTGTATATCGCCGCGCTGTTGCATGATGTCGGCAAGGCCAAAGGCAACAAGGGACATCATAAGGAATCGCTGGAGCTGATCAAGAAACACGGCGCGCCTTTGGGATGGAAAGCGGAGAGCATGGCGCAGGCAGCGATTGTGGCGCGATTTCATTGTGGAGCGCTGCCGACGCGGAGTCATACAGCTTTGCGCGACCTTTTGCCGGACGAGCAGAAGAACATCATTCGGCTAGCGGCGGTTCTGCGTCTGGCCAATGCGCTCGATTCGGCGCATGATGGGCAAGTCCGAAAAGTGAAAATAGAAAACGCAAACCCCTCTCAACGTCGGGTCAACGGCTTTTTGAGAAAGCCTGCTCCTTTAGGGAAGAACGAAGCGCTGGTTATCGCCGCAGCAGGATACGCGGACGGAACTCCGACTGCGCAAGCCATTGCGGCGGAGAGATACTTGCTCGAAACCGTGCTGCGCAGACCTGTGGTGGTCAGGCGCCCGCACTAGACACTCTGCAGACACTTTCCCGGACATCCTTCTTCAGTTACAAATTCTATGTCCATGACTCATGCGCAACTGGTGGAACGGGCGGTGCGATGGCTGCGAGGCTATCGCTGCGGAGTGGTGCTGTCGGAGCAGGCCTGCGTCAGCGGCGAGATGCCGGACGCGATTGGATGGAAGCGGGCGTGCCATTCAGTGCTGGTGGAGTGTAAGGTCACACGCGCTGATTTCCTGGCCGATCGCGCCAAACCGTTTCGCCTGAAGCCGGAAAAAGGTGTCGGCAGCGAGCGGTTTTATATGACTCCGCCGGGCCTGGTAAAGGTGGAAGAGTTGCCCGCCGGTTGGGGATTACTGGAGTGCCGCCGCGGGCGGATCGAGATGCTACAGGCATCGGCCAAAAACTTGCGGACTGCCGTGGGATTTCGCTATGAAATGAATCTGCTGCTGGCGAGCCTGCGCCGCGTCGAAGTGCGGATTGAGCCCCAGAGCATCACCGATTTCTTGAAGTGGAAGAACCGCATGGCGGAGTACAATCGCGGGACTCTGCCGGAAGGCATCACTGCAACCGAAGAAGAGCTGAATGGCTTCCTCGAACCGGAAATGCCCTGCTGACTCGGCCGGGGAAAGCGCACGGCTCTTCCGTTTAAGCGGCGTATTTCCCTACCTTGGCGCGCTAGCAAATTCAGCGGAAAAAGAAAACCGGGCTGGTTGGCCCGGCGTTTCCTGCGTCGAGTTGGATGCGGTTACACTCCACACGGCGCGACCGATCGTCCTGTTCCGACCGGCCAGTAAAACTCCGCCGGGAAGGCTCCCGAAAGAAATAATAGGGGGAGAGATGCAACTTTACTTCCAGCTTTAAAGAACGGGGCGGGGATTTTGCCGGGAAGCCGTAAGTGATTGATCTCAAGGTAATTAGACTTCACATATTAACCTCCGAATAACCATCCGGCAGGAGCTTCCGATGCGGCATTTCCGCAAACTTCTGCACACTCTTTCTAGAGTTGTCGGGAACGTCGGGCAGAGTTGGGACGCGCCGGAGTGCGCCCTCTCCCCGAAAACGGCCGGACTACATGTCGCGGCGGCCTTCCATAGCTTTGAGCATGGTGATTTCGTCGGTGTATTCGATGTCGCTGCCCACCGGGATTCCCATGGCGATGCGGGTGACTTTCACTCCGGCGCGTTTAAGTTGCTGCGAGAGATAGACCGCCGTGGCTTCGCCTTCAACCGTGGGGTTGGTCGCGATAATGACTTCATCGACATTGCCGGAATCGACGCGGGAAACCAGGTTCGAGATGCGGAGCTGTTCCGGTCCGACCCCGTGCAAGGGAGAGATGGCGCCGTGAAGAACGTGGAAGACTCCGTTGAAGTGCTTGGTCTTTTCGATAGCGGCAATGTTGGTAGGCTCTTCGACAACACAGACCAGACGCTGGTTGCGCGTGGGATTGGTGCAGTAGACGCAGGGATCAACGTCGGTGATGTTGTTGCAGACGGAGCAGAGGCGGAGATTGGCTTTGACGTCGCGCACTGCCGCGGCGAGAGCTTCGGCATCTTCGTCGCTGGAGCGGAGAATGTGAAAAGCCAGGCGCTGCGCGCTTTTCGCGCCAACGCCGGGAAGCTTTTTCAGCTCATCGATCAGGCGCGACATGGGTTTGGCAAACTTGGACATTCTTGGATTTCCTAGGTTCCCTGTCATTCTGAGCGAAGCGAAGAACCTATGCAACTCTGCCCGCTTCCCGAACATGCAGAGGTCCTTCGCTTTGCTCAGGATGACAAAGTTATTTTAGGGTGCTGCGGGGAGCGCGTATTCGAAGTCGTAAGAGTGCTTGCCGCCGGGGGCGATTGTGATCGTCATTTTGCCGGTGATTCCCTCCAGTTGCCCGGTACCGGAATCAGGAACAACGGTGATGATGAGTTGCGGAACGTTTTGGGTCATCGTGCCTGTGTGCTGCAGGACGAAGCTGCCGGTGCTCCCCTTCAGAGTGCCCGTGACTTTTTCGATGGCAACGTAAGCACCCGAGCCCTTGACGGCCGTGCCCGCGGTCAGCATCTGGCCTTGTCCGGTTGCCTCCAGATCGCCGTGATAGTGCTTGTCGAGCGTCATGCGGGCGAGAAGCGGGTCGGCGGAGTTATCGTCCTGGTGAGTTACCTTTACGTCGAAGGGTCCGGCGGCGTGCTGGGTCATGGGGGCATCTTTCGTTGGGGAAGCTGGGGTTTGTCCCACGGCTGGAGCGACGAGACACAAAAGAAGGCACATCGCCTGTAGGAGCAGTTGGACGGAAATCTTCTTCTTTATGGCTAGAAAGTGCATTGGTCTTCGCTTCGTTCAGGATGACAAGAGTTTGCGTTGCATGCACAGAAATTACAGACCGGGGATATTAAGGCCTCCGAGCATGCCGCCGACCGTAGATTGCATTTGAGCGTCGACTTTGCGGGCAGCTTCATTGATCGCGGCCAAGACCAGATCCTGGAGCATCTCGACGTCTCCGGATTTGACCGCCTCGGGATCGATGCGCAGGCTAAGCAGTTGCTTGCGGCCATCCATCTTCGCGGTCACCGTTCCACCGCCAGACGAAGCTTCGACCACGGTCTCCTGCATTTTCTTCTGCAGAGACTCGTACTGCGCCTTGGCTTTGGACATCAGCTCTTGGAGATTGAATCCGCCCATAAAACCTCAGGTTTCAAAGTTTCAAGGTTTCAGAGTTTCAAGGCTGAAATTACGTCAGGTATCCGGAGACCTTGAAACTTTGAAACCTCGCATTTACCTCTTTTCCCGATAGTCAATCACCGTTCTTATCTCGGCGCCGAATTTTTCCTGCATGCGGCGGACGACGGGATCTTGCTCAGCGCGGCTGCGTCCGCCGGGACCGGAAGGAAATGATTTGGCGCCATTTTTCTTTGGCTCGGAAGCGACGGCTACACCCGGTACGACTCTTAGCTTCACCGCGCGACCTAAGACACCGCTGGCTGAGGCGATTGCGAGCCGCTTCCCTTCCGGGCCCAGCGACATATCCACGACGGTCTGCGATTCGGCGACCTTGATGACGACTTCGTTGCCCTCCACGCTCCATTCGCCGGACGCAAGCATGGAGACGAGGATGCGCTGATTCGCATCGCTGAGGGCCTGCAGGACGGCGCCCTGCAGTCTTTCGATTTGTTCCGTAGCATCCGGAGACGGGGCCGTTGAAGCTTGTGTTTCGGTTTGCGGTTGGACCTCACGTTCGGCAGCCGGAATTGCGCCGGCAGAGACAGCGCCAGCGACGTCTCTACGATCAGGATCGAGCGCGTTGGAACCCAGGATCACCGGCTCAGGCTGGCTGGCCTGGGCTACGATGCGCGGGCCGGGGGCTGGAACTGCGGGCGCAGAATCTTCCTGGCGCGGCGTGCCTTTGCGGGCTGAGTCTGCGGCAAAGGGACTTACATGATTTGGACGGGCCGAAGGAGCTTCGGGCCGACGGGCCTCCGCGGAGGATTGGTTTCCCACGATCGACGGCCTCGATGGCGGTCTCTGTGCGCCTTGCGCAGGAGCCGTACCGGCTACGTTGCTGAGCAGTTGCTCGATGGGGATCAACTTTTGCGCGTGGGCCATCTTCAGCAGGCCGAGTTCAAGATGGAAACGCTGCTCCTGCTTGTATCCGAGTTCGCCATGAGTGCGCAGCATGATTTGCAGGTGGCGGGTGAGATCTTCTTCGCCGAACATTTCTGCTACTCGAGCGACGCGCTCGCGTTCTTCGCTGGAGATTTGCAGCAGAGCGGAATCTTTGCCCGCGATTTTGGCCACGGTGGCATTGCGCAAGAAACGGACCATCTGTCGGGCGAAGTGCGTGGGGCTGTGTCCCTCGCTGATTAAATGATCGACCTGGCGGAGAATCTCTTCGCTTCTGGATTCGGACACTGCCTGCATCACCTGTTCCAGGATGTGAGCCGGCGCGGCACCCACCAGATTGCGGACGGAATCGGCGGTAAGTCTCTCGGTCGAGGACGCGATCGCCTGGTCGAGGATCGAGAGGGCGTCGCGCATGGAACCGTCCCCGGCCTCGGCCAGGAGGGCGAGGGCATCGTTGTCGGCCTCGATTTTTTCGCGCGTGACCAGGTCGCGAAGCTGGGCGACGATGTCGTCGAATTTTACGGCGCGAAAACTGAAGTGCTGGCAGCGGGAGCGGATCGTCTGCGGAAAGTCTTCCGGCTGGGTGGTCGCGAGCATGAAGACGATGTGATCCGGCGGCTCTTCCAGCGTCTTGAGCAGGGCGTTGAAAGCAGCATCGGTAATCTGGTGGGCTTCGTCGAGGATGTAGATTTTGAAGCGATCGCGGGCGGGACGATAGCGGGCGGCCTCGCGGAGCTCGCGAATTTCGTCGATGCCGCGGTTGGTGGCGGCGTCGATCTCGATGACATCGACGGAGTTTCCGGCACGGATCTCGGTGCAGGACTCGCAGATGCCGCAGGGCTCGGGAACAGGATGATCCTTGGAGCGGCAGTTGAGGGCTGCGGCGAGGATGCGGGCGACTGTGGTTTTACCGATGCCGCGGTGACCGCTAAAAATGTAGCCGTGTGCGGTGCGTCCCTGCTCGATGGCGTTCTGCAGGGTGCGGGTCACGTGCTCCTGTCCGATGACCTCGGAGAACTTCTGCGGACGGTATTTGCGGGCCAGGACCGTGTAACTCATGAGGGCGAAGAGACGATTATACGGGATGGAGGGCGCGGGATGCCGAGTGTAGAGCAAAACCTTTCCACCGCCTAGATCGCAGAGAACACGCAGGGGAGGGTAAAATGAATGCGGATTTGCAGCCGGCTTGCGGACGTCGGTGGCAAGGAATAGGCTGGTCCGGAACGCGATTATGTGTGGCGGCTGCATAGGTATTCCACGGCGAGCCGCTCGGGGGTAATTATGCAATTGAAGCTTACGAAGCGAACAGTAGACGGGATTTTGGCGATCGGGTGCAGCGGGCGAATTGTGTTTGGCGACGAGTCGTCGCTGTTGCGGGATGACGTGAAAAAGGCCCTCGCGGATGGTGCCAAGCGCATCGTGCTCAACCTGGGCGAAGTGAATTATATCGATTCAGGCGGCCTGGGGACGCTGGTCGCGCTGCATACAACGGCCCACAATGCCGGGGGCGCGATCAAACTGGCGAATCTCACCAAGCGCGTGGGAGACTTGCTGCAAGTCACGAAGTTGCTGACGGTGTTTGAGGTGTATAACTCGGAGTACGCAGCTCTGGAGGCGTTTCGGCAGGCTGCGTGATCAAAATTCCCACCTTCGTTTTTTTGATTACGCTCACATTCGGGATCGCGGGTAGGGATCCTTCGACTTCGAGTCCGGCTCGCTGGGGCGAGCCGGACTGCTGCGCTCAGGATGACCAAATCCAAGAAAAAACCTAATACCGGCGGCACGATGCTCCTGCGCGTGGAGCGCGCGATTCGGGCGATTCCGCGAGGAAAGGTATCGACTTACGGAGGGGTGGCGCGGGCGGCTGGGTTTCCGGGAGCGGCGCGAATGGTGGCTCGAATCTTGCGACGCGGGTTTGGATTGCCATGGCAGCGGGTGTTGGGAGCTGGCGGCCAGATCAACCTGACGGGGGACTCGGCGATCGAGCAACGTTTGCGGCTGGAAGCGGAGGGAGTCCGGTTTCGCGGGCGGAGAGTGGATATGACGCAATGCGAGTGGAAGGCACCATCTGGATTGAGGCGCGCTCGCAAGAGGGGCTAACCAAGGCTCAGGGGAATTCCGGTATTTTGGAAGATTGAAGACCCTGAGGCTCAGGTACAGCAGCCGCGCGCGGCGGACGGCCGAGGGCGGCTGTCCCCACATTTTGTCTTCCACATCGCTTCCATATCGCTTGCCTTTACTTCTTAAATTGCGGGTCGATCTCCACCTGATATCCCGTCACCATTTTATTGGTTTCGTTAGCCATGCTGACGACGGCCATGAGTTCCTTGAACATGGCGTCGGTCATTCCCTTTTTTTGCGCTGATGCCGTGTGCGAGGCTATGCAGTAGTGGCACTGATTGGTCACGCTGACGGCGACGTAGATCAGCTCTTTGGTCAGTGGGTCGAGTGCTCCGGGAGCCATGATCTGCTTGATGTCTTCCCACGTGCGCTTCAGTGTAGCGGGATCGTGGGCGATGGCTTTCCAGAAATTGTTGATCCAGTCGGTTTTGCGGGTAGCCATAATGTCGTCGTAAACGGCGCGGACTTCGGGGCTGGCGTCTTTGTATTCGATAAGGCCGAGAGTGGACATGAGATCTCCTATAGATAATTAGTTCACCACCGAGACACGGAGCACAGTGAAATGGGAGTCGGATTTGTTCCCGGCCTTTCAGGACGGGAGCTCTCCTGACAACAAACTTTCAAGCTTTGCCGCCGGGACTCTTACTCCGACGTAGAAATGACCGAAAAGCGCGTAGACGGCGCTGACTTCGTCGAAGCGCATTTCGTAGATGAGCTTCTTGAATACCAGTGGCTCGTCGGCAAAGAGGTCGACGCCCCACTCCCAGTCGTCGAAACCGATCGATCCGCTGATGATTTGTCTGACTTCTCCGGCATAGCGGCGGCCAACGAGGCCGTGGTCGTTCATCTGGCGGGCGCGCTCTTCGATCGGAAGCTTGTACCAGTTCTTATCTTCTCCGCGGCGACGATCCATCGGATAAAAGCAGGCGTAGCGGTTCGGGGGAATCTCCGGATAGAGGCGCGGATGCATCGCTTCCTTGTGCCGGTTAAGCTTGCACTCGATTTCGGATTTCCACTGATCGGAATGCGGTTCGATGCCCTGCTCCATCAGCTCTTTATAGATTTTGAGCGTGGATTCATAGAGACCGAGTTCGATGATGGAAAGATAAGAGCTGGTCGGTTCCAGGTAATCGCTCAGACGAAGATTGGCGATTTGGAGTTCGGCCTGATTGAGATCCGCGAAGGTGTTGCGGAAGTGGATCAGCATCAAGTCGCCCTTGTGGCCGATGAGCGAGTAGAGCGCGGATTGGCCGGGAGAATGCTTCTCCATCGCCGAGAGGACCTCGGATGCTTCCTGAGCGATGGATTTCTTCTCCGAGGCTGAAAGGGCGCGCCAGGCGGGCCATCGCAGGCGCATCATCTGGTGCAGAACGCTGTAGCCCTCGGTCGTAAGCGGAACGGCGGGAACTTCCGCTGCAATTTGCGGACGGGGATGATGAGTTGTAGTCATTCAGACCTTCTCCAAACTCAAAAGGATATTGTACGCGGGGCCGGTCAAATCCAGAATTGAGCAACGCGCCCTGGGTCTTTAATAGGCCCAGAAGGGTCCAGAGCCGGCTGGAGTGCTTTTGCCATCGATGGCGTTGAAGACGTTGCGGCCGAAGAAAAATGGAAGCCCCCAGTCGAAGGTTCCGGGATTGGGGCCTCCGAGGGAGTTGAAGACAAAATCCGCTTGATTCTGGAAGAGCGTATCCGCGTTTGCGATCGTAAAGGTCACGTTGGCGGTTGCGCTTCCTGAGTCGGTGGTCGCAGAAAGATTGGCGGGGGAACCGGGGCAGTAGAAGCCAGAGTTGTCCGGACAAACCGCAAGTCCGGTCAGCGTTTCATCGAGGAAGAAAAATGCGTTGGACCCGCTGTCCACAAACGCCGGATAGGACTGTCCCTTGAAAGTGGCGGAAAACTCTCCGTTGGCGTCCACCGGAAAGACCGTGGCAGTACCGAGAGCGTTGTTCGATTCCGTGCCGATTCCAAACACCATCGATCCGCTTAAACTCGCAGCCGGGCCGGAGAGACTGGGCAGTTCGATAATGACTCCGTTGTTATCGGTTGCGAAAAGAGCGACGGGATTCTGCACTTGCTGCGTCAAGGGTTCGGCGATGACCTGGCACGATGTGGACGCGCATTGATAATACAGTCCGGGATTGGCGGCGCCCGTCTGATCGCAACTCCCGCCGCAATCCTGCGCGAAGGGACCAACACCGAGGATGCCATTCGCACCCAGAGTCTGCAGAGTGTCGTTCTCCGGGACGCCGCCGCTGCTGCAATTGGAAGGCACAGCAGCAAATGTCGGATCGATGATCTGAACCGGAACGTTGCTGGCGACTTCGCCGGTCATTTTGATATCCGCGGACTGCACCGGTCCCCACGTATATCCGCTTACAAAAGGAGCGCACTCCCCGACGGGATTACCGGAAGAGTTTTGCTGCGGAAGCGAGAGCGTCAGGGCGCCCCCGCCGGCGGAGGACAAGAGACGAAGGCCGTATGATCCGGTATCGACCAGGATTCCGCTGATGGTCTGGCAGTTGGAAGTGGAGGGAACGCAGATGGTGACGCTCGTGAAAACGCCATTGGCGTACTCATTGGCAGGACCGGCGTTCACTACGATGGACTGAACATTCGTTCCGGATGTGGAGATTGTGTTGATGCTGTTGGAGTGCGAACTTCCCCCGCAACCGGCGAACGTGCCAGCGAGAGCCAGCAGCACCGCGGCAGCGATCGTGCGAGAACGGAGGGAGCTTGCAATCACCGGATATCCTCCAAGCGAACGCCGGACGGCAACTGATCGGGCAGATAGGCCCGCCCGGTGAAACTGCGCATGTGGCCTCCCAACTGAACCACCAATCCTGAATGCTGAACCAAGAGCGGAGCGTGCCCCGGCCTGCGGCTCAGAGCAGCCGCCTTTTGAAACTCATCGAAATAAGAGCCCAGCAGTTGCCTCAAGTCCGGTAGTGTGGGCGTATGCCAAGCGACGGCGAATATCTTTCCAGAAGACGACGCGAATTCGCGCACCACCACCCCGGCGGGAGAGCGGAGTTCATGGACTGCGTATCCGTTTGATTGCGACACACGGAGGCTGGCGTTGATGTGAGCCTGGTCCGCCTGGACCGAGGCGACATCTCCGCCCAGCGCCGCGAATGCCGGCAAGGCAGGCACACAGATGCAGACCGCGGCGAAGAACGTCCAGATTGTTCTGTGAAGCTTCAGTTTCAGGCTCCGAAATAACGACGAATCAGGGACCAACGTTGAGTCTTTAGATTTTCGATCAGGGCTACGGAGTTGCCAGCCGCAAGAGATCGCCCCCCGTATTTTTACGCACAGCGGTTGAGGCAATTACAAGTTTCCATGTACTGACAACCCAGCATCCAGCGTCTAACCTCAAGATTCTGAAACTGTTCTACACGGAAAAGAGGAATCACGATGAAGCTGAATAAGTTGGTACGGTCGGCGTTGAAGACTGCGGTTTACATCATGGATCAGACTGCAGAACAGGTAGACCGTGCGTCGGAACGCGCGTCTGAGATGGCGGATAACGCGCGGAGCGCGATCTATCCACGAGAAGATCACACCCTGCGCAATTTGGTGGCGTTCGCCGCCGGAATTGGCGTTGGAGTAGGAGCGGGCATGTTGCTGGCGCCGTCGAGCGGTACTGAGTTGCGCACTTCGATCAGCGACAAAGTGCAGGAGATCGGCAACAAGGTTAGAAACCGGGGTGAGAGTTACTCCACGGGAACCACTGCGCAGTAGCGAGAGCGGATCAGGCCAGGATCTTGCACCGGTTTGGCGTTCGTGAACACCGCTGATCACGGGCGCCAGCAGTGTGTCCCCTCATCCCAATCGATAACGTTCACTTATCTGCTAAACACTCCGTTGCCAGTCTCCACATTTTGGTGTGTTCGCGTTCTTCTTTAGTACTTCTTCAGTACTTTCATCTCCTAATTTTCAGTACGCGACACTGGTACGTGCGTAGCCGCGTCGTTTAGGTCGCTTTTGAACCTTGTGGTTTTCTGCCGTCGCCTCATACTTTTTAAGTAAAGGAGAGTCCCGTGAAACGCGTGCGCGTCCTCGTCGCCAACCGGCCTCGTCTCATGCGTGAAATGGTGATCGCGACGATTTCGGATCAACCGGATATTGAGATTGTGGGTGACGTGGTAAACGAGGACGACCTGAACGACGTCGTGGAACAAGCTCAACCGGATGTGCTGATCCTGTCGCTGGAGGAACCGGAAAAGCCCTTCTTCTGACCATTGATCACCACGATTACAGCGTCAATGGTTCGGTCTATACCAATGGTTCGCTTCCGATCGAAAGAACGGCAAGCTTTTGAAGCTCATCGTGCGGCAAATTTTGAGGTTGCCGTATCGTGCACGCTTGATCTCAGGGGTTACGTTTTGATAAAAAGCCTTCAGGGTCAACTTTTGCTTTTCCGTGGGTGGGATCCGAAAGAAACCGGGCAACTGATTCCTAAGCGATCGGCATCCCAACGCGGGCCATTGCTAATTCCGGCGCCTACGGGACTCTCTCGCAGCAGTTCCGGCGGTGTAAGACCTCGAACCTCCTAGCCAAGTCGTGGAGTGCGGATGCTGTTCAGTAGAAAGCCAGTGGTAACGGGGATGTCCTCCATCCCGGATTTCGCTGTCTCCTGCCTTCCGCGGACTCCGCTCGACGCCTGCCATGGGCCGAATCAGGCCAAACTCCCACAACCAGTTTTAGAAGCAACTCTCAAATTCAACACTCCGCCGGAGGATCTTATGGCGACGAATTTCGTCCGGATTGAAAACGATTCGGAAATCAAGCAGCGATTGGAAGCCGAGCGCATGCGCTTGCGGAAGATTGCCGGACTTGACCAGCCGACCCACTTCCACCGCCCGATCGAACGAGCCTTCACGGCAGACGAACGCAGCCGTGTGACGATTCTTTTCGGCGGCTTCACGTGGAAGCACGAAGATCTGATTCGCGCGGTGTTCCAGGGCTGCGGGTACCGCTGCGAGAAGTTGCCCGTGCCCGATGTGCCTGCATTCCAGATCGGCAAGGAATACGGCAACAACGGACAGTGCAATCCCACCTATTTCACCGTGGGCAATCTCGTGCAGTATCTTCAGTTTCTGGAAAAGGAAGGCATTCCGCGCCAGGACATTCTGGACAACTATGTTTTCTTCACTGCAGGCTCATGCGGTCCGTGCCGCTTCGGCATGTACGAGGCCGAGTACCGCTTTGCGCTGAAGAACGCCGGCTTCGATGGCTTCCGGGTGCTGCTGTTTAAGGACAGCGATGGAATCAAGGCCGCCTCGGGCGAGCCTGGATTGAAGTTCACCATCGACTTTGGATTTGGCATGCTGAACGCCATGCACCTCGGCGATGTGCTCAACGATCTGATCTACCAGATTCGTCCATTCGAGGTGGACAAAGGCGAGACTGACGAAGTATTCCGGGAGGCGGTGAATGGGCTCTGTCATGATCTCAAGAACCGCCACGCATTCGAAATTGAGCAGAGCGCGCCCGACTGGGCAAAGCCCAAGTTCAAAAGCAACAAGATTCTCCGCAACACTGTCAACGTGTTCGGAAAGATGCACGAGCACCTCTGGGGCAAGGACTACCTCAATGCCTTGGCCACCGCCCGCAAGAAGCTCGATTCGATCGAAGTCGACCGCACCAAGGTAAAGCCGGTCGTGAAAATCACGGGAGAGTTCTGGGCGCAGCTCACCGAGGGCGACGGCAACTTCCACATGTTCGAATTCCTCGAGCGCGAAGGCGCGCAGGTGCTGGTCGAGCCGATCGCAACCTGGGTGGCGTACCTGCTGTATCAAGCGAAGGCGCACGCAAAAGCCAAGTGGCCGGTAAACCGTCCGCACCGGAATCCGCAGTGGTGGGAAGTGAAGAAACATTTTGCCAATGATCTGGGATTGCGCAAGAAGCTGATGGGCCTTGGCGTTGGCGAGTGGATGTGGAACGGCCTGTATCACCGGACGATCAAGCATATGGGCGGGATCACGCATCACCTGGTGCCGCAGACCGAGCTGGCGGAAATGGCGCATCCCTTCTACAACCAGTTTGCGCGCGGCGGAGAAGGACATCTTGAGGTTGGGAAAAACGTCTACTACACCGTGCACCGGCTCTGCCATATGGTGCTGGCGCTGAAGCCGTTCGGTTGCATGCCATCGTCGCAATCGGACGGAGTGCAATCGGCAGTTATCAACAAGTTCAAGGACATGATCTTTCTGCCCATCGAGACCTCGGGCGAGGGCGAGGTCAACGCGCACAGCCGGGTGCAGATGGCGCTCGGTGAAGCCAAGGTGAAGGCCAAACTCGAATTCGAGCAGTGTTTGAATTCTACCGGCAAGAGCATGGAGCAAATTCGCGCGTACATCGCCGAGCATCCCGAATTGAAGCGACCGTTCTACCACGTGCCCCATCGCGAAGGGATCGCAGGCACGGCGGCGCAGTTCGTCCTGCATGTGAGCGATCGGATGGACAAGAGCAGCCGGTTCCGGCGGAGGACCCGCGTACCGGGCATCGCTCTTCCTCGCGCTGCTTAGCCGATCTGGCCGGCAGCGGTCGCGCGTGCCGGCCCTTTCCCACATTTACTGCTGGAACAGAATCGGAGAATTGAATGCACGACCATCTCGCAGGACAACAAAAACCGCCGCAACTGGTTAGCATCGCGCCGGCGCCTTATCAAACGCCCCACGACCATCACACGAAGTTCCTGGTAGGGCTCGACGTTGGTTCCACAACGGTGAAGGCAACGGTGGTCGATGCCAAGACAGACGAGATTCTCTGGCAGGACTACCAGCGCCACGAGACCAAGCAGCCGGAAAAGACCCTGGAGTTTCTGCGTCGCATGGAAGCAGAAGTCGGCATCAACCGCCACAACACGCGCATGTTCATGACGGGCTCAGGTGGCGGCGGGATTGCCGAGCAGATTGGCGCGAAGTTTGTGCAGGAAGTCACAGCCGTATCGCTGGCCGTCGAAAAACTCCATCCCGAAGTGTATTCAGTGATCGAGTTAGGCGGACAAGACGCGAAGATCATCGTCTTCAAGGACGACGACGAGACTGGGCGCAAGAAAAAAATTCCGTCGATGAACGATAAGTGCGCTGGCGGCACGGGCGCGGTGATCGACAAGATCAATGCAAAGCTCAAGATTCCCACCGCAGAACTCGCCATGCAGGGCTACCACGGCATCAAGCTGCACAAGGTAGCCGGCAAGTGTGGCGTCTTCGCCGAGACCGACATCAACAGCCTGCAGAAAGTGGGGACGCCGCCGGACGAACTGATGGCCTCGCTGTTTGAGGCCATCGTGCTGCAGAACCTAAGCGTCTTGACCCGTGGCCACACACTTCGGCCGCATGTTCTATTGTTAGGTGGTCCGAACAGCTTCATCAAGGGCATGCGCGAGGCCTGGCAGGCCAACATTCCGCGCATGTGGCAGGAGCGCAAGGTTGCCATTCCCGACGGCGCCAAGCCGGAAGAGCTGATCAAGGTGCCGAACAACGCGCAATATTTCGCGGCCCTGGGCGCGATTGAATTCGGCAAGAGCGAAGACGATTGCATCGGCTGCTACCAGGGTTACGAGAAGCTCGTGTACTACATCGAGTTCGGACGCCAGGAGGAAAAAACGAAATCAGGCGCGAAAGGCTTGGTTTCGAAAGAAGGAGAACTCGACGGATTCAAGGACGCCTACCGCCGCAAGAAGTTCACCCCGGCAACGTTCCAGAAAGGCCAGACCGTCGGCGGTTTTATCGGCATCGACGGAGGCTCAACCTCCACCAAGGCCGTGCTGCTCGATGACCGCGGGGATATCCTGTGCAAGGCTTACCAGCTCTCGAACGGCAACCCTATCCAGGATACGATCGAGATGTTCGAGAATCTGCGCGGACAAGTGGAAGCGCAGAACGCCAAGCTCGAAGTTCTGGGAGTCGCCACTACCGGCTATGCCAAAGATATTTTGAAAGACGTTCTGCACGCAGACGTGGCCCTAGTCGAGACTGTGGCGCACACCGAATCGGCGCTCAAGTTCTACGAGGATCCACACGTCATCGTCGACGTGGGTGGGCAAGATATCAAAATTATCATCTTGCACAACGGACGCGTAAAAGATTTCAAGCTGAATACGCAGTGCTCGGCCGGCAACGGCTATTTTTTGCAATCGACCGCTGAGGGATTTGGGCTTGGCGTCGAGCAGTATGCCGATCTGGCCTTCTCTGCCCAGTCTATGCCCCTCTTCGGGTATGGCTGCGCGGTGTTCATGCAGTCCGACATTGTGAACTTCCAGCGGCAAGGCTGGCGCGCCGAGGAAATCCTCGCAGGATTGGCGGCGGTACTTCCCAAGAACGTGTTCCTTTACGTAGCCAGCATTCCCAATCTCGCGGCGCTGGGCACGCGCTTTGTGCTGCAAGGCGGAACGCAGAACAACATGGCGGTGGTGAAGGCCGAAGTGGATTTCATCCACAACAGCTTCCGCGCGGCTGGCAGAAAGCCCGAGATCATCGTGCATGAGTTCTGTGGCGAGTCCGGAGCGATCGGTGCCGCGGCAGAATCGCTGCGCCTGTGGCGCAACGGCCAGCAGACCACGTTTGTCGGTTTGGACGCGGTGCGAAAAATCCAATATCGCACCACGCGCAACGAAGCCACGCGCTGCAATTTCTGCAAAAACAACTGTCTGCGCACCTTCATCGACATCCGCACCGCTCCCAAGGATGACATGAGCTTCGTTCCAATCCAGAAGGTGACCAAGGTTCCGCTGATGCACGGCGAGCAGCGCCTGATCATCGCCACTTGCGAAAAGGGCCTGGTCGAAGATGTGAATGACATGAAGGACATCAAGGCAGGGCTCGACGAAATCAAAGACAAGCATCCGAACTTCGTGGACATCGCCGCCCACGAAGTCTTCCGACCGGTCAATTCAAAGAGCGTGGCCGATCCGATTCCAACCCCGAAATTCTGGAACAAGGCGGCAAAAGAACGTATTCCGCTCATGGAAAACCGCAAAAAGCTCCGCGTGGGCATCCCGCGCGTGCTCAACATCTATAGTTATGCGCCGCTGTTCAACGGGTACCTCGAAAGCCTCGGGGTGCAGCCGGAAAACATCGTCTATTCCGACTACACCAGTTCCGATCTGTATCGAGCGGGTGCGAGCCGCGGCGCGATCGATCCCTGCTTCCCTGCCAAGATCGGCATTTCTCACGTTTACAATCTGATCCAGGAAAAACATCGCAAGAAGCCACTGAACGTCATCTTCTTTCCGATGTACGACGTGCTGACGTCGCCCCTGGTAAAGATTGTCGGCGCGAATGCCTGCCCAACCGTGACCGCAACGCCGGAAACCGTCAAGGCCGCTTTCACAAAAGAGAGCGACGTCTTCACCGAGCACAATGTCAAATACCTCGACCCGGTGCTGAACTTCGCCGATCGCAAGCTGTTCGCCCACCAGATGCTGCAGGCGTGGCAGCCGATCCTCGGATTGTCACAGGAGGAGAATGATCGTGCAGTCGAGGTGGGATTCAAGGCGCTGGCAGACTACGAAAGCAACATTCGTCGCAAAGCGCGACAGGTGCTGGACCAACTCGAGCGCGAGGACCGCATCGGCATCGTGATGTTGGGCCGCCCGTATCATCACGATCCCGGACTCAATCACGAGATCATGGAAGAGTTCCAGAAACTGGGCTACCCCATCTTCTCGCAGAACACTCTGCCGCTGGATGAGGACATGCTGGAACGTCTGTTCGGCGACGAGGTGCGCGCGGGTGTGATCAGTCATCCCCTGGACATCGGCGACGCCTGGAAGAACTCGTATTCCTGCAGCACCAACAACAAAGTGTGGGCCGCGAAATTCACAGCACGCCATCCGAATTTGGTGGCGCTCGAGGTTTCGAGCTTCAAGTGTGGACACGATGCGCCGATCTATGGCGTGATCGAGGGAATCATCGAGCAGTCCGGCACACCGTACTTCTGCTTCAAAGATCTGGACGAGAACAAGCCATCGGGCTCGATCAAGATCCGCGTCGAGACGATCGACTACTTCCTGCGGCGGTATCGCGACGAAGTTATCCGCAAGCGCAAAGCCGCCGAGGAAATCGATGCTCAACTAGCGACGTTGGAAGCAGAACTTCGCGGGCCGATCACATCGCCACATCCATGCCAGCCGGAGGTGCAAGAGATGGCGGCCGATTGATTGCTAATGTTGACGGCACCCAGCATGTGGGCGAACCTGCGTGGGTCAGGGACACACACCCTGTTCCACGAAAACTAAACTGGAAATCGCCTGTGTTTACGGGCAGAAAAGAATGGCTCCTCAGGTAGGACTCGAACCTACAACCCTTCGGTTAACAGCCGAATGCTCTGCCATTGAGCTACTGAGGAGTGTGGCGGGCCCAGCGCGAGAGCGCTCAGCCTTTTCGCTTCCTCTTGATCATAGCATCCCGAGTGCGGGGTTGAAAATAGTTTGAGGAAGCAGAGCGCCGGCAAGTCTCCTGTGCCAGTCGGAGTGCATCCATCGCTGATATTTCAGTTGGGTCCGACTGACGAAAGTATCCCCGGAGCTGACCTGCCCCCCTTTCGTTCACGTCAGAACGCGACAACATGGCTCGCTTCCATACCCGAGGTTGAGCCGGGATCGCGCGGCCCGAGGGGCAAGGGAACGGCGCCCCTGAAGTCACTCACGTTGCTTTCCCTAGAACGAATACCGCAAACCTAGCTGCATAACTCGAGGTTGCCCCTGGATCTGGGTGAAGTTATACCAGTCGGGTGGCGCACTAAGGCCGTTGAGGGCGGGATCGGCTTCCACGCTGCTGTCCGCCCATCCCGTCATATGCTGCGTGTTAGTTACGTTGAAACGTCCCACCGGAGTTGGAGCTGATGATCCTCGTTCCACGGCATCTTGAAGGTTTTTCCAAAACCGAGGTCAAGATCAATGTAGCCGGGATAGCGGAAGATGTTTCGCGGGCCAGTTTCACCCGGATACGAACTGCGGAAGCTCTGGTAAATCTGGTCGACATTACAGGCGCCGAAGAGCTTGGGCGTACCGTTGACGGGCTTGTTAGGGCAGGTGTGGACGGGCCGGGTTGGCGTTACCCAGGACTGAACTTCGAAGTTGGTCGACCACTGACCGGCATCGCTTGGGGAGTACACGGGCAATCCCGTGTTCCAGCGGAAGATCCCGGAAAGCTGCCAGCCGCCCACCAGGACGTCTTTTCCGCGGCTCACACCGCTCAACAAGGACCGCCCTCTTCCAAAGGGGAGTTGCCAAACCGCCATGGCATTGATGTTATGCCGGACGTCGAAGTCGGAGTTGGCATAGTTATCGTGCTGACGAAGAGGATTCAGGATAAATGCTCCGCTGCCATTCCAGTTGCCATAAGCACCTTCGCTTTGCAGCCCGGAGGAATCATCTAACGAGTGCGACCAGGTGTAGTTGAAATCCAACGTCAAACTGCTAAGGCGCTGCTGCAGAGAGACTGTCAATGCATGGTAGTTGGCGTTGCCGACGGTAGCCCAGGTGGATAGAGCACCGTATTGTGGCTGCATGAAGCGGATCGGATAGCCGTTGTAGGCCAGCGCGTTATCCATTTCCGCCTGCACATCCGTCCAATCGTTCGCCGTGAAGTAAGCGTTAGCGGGGTCCTGGTATTCCAAGAATGCCTGGGCGTTGGTCCAGGTTGGATCGTAAACGAGGCCATCATAGTCACCGATGATTTGCGCCAGGTTTGGGGGGAACATGTCATCGAAATACTGGGCCACTTGCGGTGAAATCATCGAAGGAATTTGGTCGATGGACACTCCTTGCTGCCGCAGCTTCTCGATCGCCGTGCCAGCCGTGTACCAATCCATGCCGGTGTTGGGATCGCGAAGATTGTTGAACGCAGCCACATCCCGGCGCGCCAGCAGACTGCGCCCCATCCGTCCAATGTAAGAGGCCGAGACCAGAGAGCCTTTCGGGAGTTGCCGTTCGATGGTCAGGTTCCATACGTATTGCGTGGGTGCGTGCAGATTCGAATCGAGCGACTGTTCGATACGCTCACCAAGCTGAGTGTTGCCATCGAGGAGAGGCTGGCTAGCCGGGAATTGCAGGCTCGACGGGACCGTGCCCCCCGCCGTCCCGATGAGCGAGCGAACGTCCTGACCGAAGCCGGTGAACAGAGGGCCGACTGGCTTCGTCGAATACGGCGCGCCGATATCGAAACTATTCGCGTGGTTCGCGAAATTGGAAACGAACCCGAGCGTGTTATTCAAATCGAAATCGACCGCGAGCGCCTGACCGTAATAATCGTTGGTCATGGCGAAGCCTCCGCGTATCACTGACGTGCTTCCCTTGCCGACCAAGCGGCCAAAGAAGCCATCCCCGCCTTGCGGAGACCAGGCAAACGCGATTCTGGGTTGAAAGTTGTTCTTGTCCCAGTTGTACATGGGCTTCCCGCCGTTCGCGGGGCCGGAGCGGTTGATTACGATCGGATCAACGAAGTTCGTTCCCTGGTTGCCGGCAGCAACCCGCTGCGCAAAGTACTCTCCGAGAGGCACCGTGGGTTGAACTTCGAATCCATTTTTCTCATAGACGGGTCGCTCGAGGCTGTAACGAAGTCCCAGGGTGAGAGTCAGGTTGGGACGAATCTTCCACGTATCCTGGATGTATTCGTCGTAGGCCTGCGTGGCAAAGTCACGCACCGTCGGGGTTCCAGCGGCCATGAGCGTGCCGTCCTTAGCGAAAGTGAAGTTGGAGGTCATCGCTGTGAGCCGGCCGATGACGGCAGAGGCGGCGATCTCCGTCTCCAGGCATGACGTCATGTACGCACTGCCGGAACAGGTCTCGCCCAGTGGGCCGGCTCCGGGCAAGTTGTTCGCGTCAATATAAGACACAAATGCGTTGGCCACATTCTGGCCAACGTTCTGGTAGAAGAAGTAATTTTCTTCTCCTATATCAAACGCATTGGCAAAGCTGATACGGCTGTTGCTGATCAGGCGAACGTTGGCTCCGAACTGCACGTTATGATTCCCACGAATCCAGGAGACATCATCGCTGAAGTTTTGGACTGGCGTCACACGGGAAACGGAATGAGATTGACCGGTGGGTTGGAAGACAGAACGAAAATAAATGTCGTTGCCGCTGCTATCGCCAACATTGCTGAATGCCTGCCGTGTATAGCCATAGCGGAAATTGTTGACCCAGTGGTTGCCCTTAATCCAATTGTGCCCGCCCGCCAGACCCCAAGGATGGCTCCATACCAATGGTGACGGCGAATCCGGTAACCAGCTAGGAAGTGTCTGGTGATCGTAGATTACGTTGGCGCGCAGGAACGCGGTTTGATTGTGTGGCAGGTTGAAATCCAGCTTGGCCACATGCGAATTGAGCCGCGTCGGGGTCGGAGCGTTGAAGCGGAAACCCCCGGTGTTCAACTGATCTCCGGTCGTCGTATCGTTGGCCGGATACTTCGAGGCAGCATCGGCGAAGGCGGAGAGCACTGACGGGTTGATCGCAGGATTGGCGGGGTCCGCATTGCGGACCGAAACGTATGCCGCCTCATTCTGAGCCAAGTTGAGCGACGCCGTCTGGATGCCGCTGCAAGAGGCGTCGGTGCAGTATTGATAGTTGATAATGCCCTGGGCCAGGCTTGCTAACGGAACTGTGCGGCTTACACTTTGACCGCTCGCATCGTGACGCCCCTCGTAACTGTAAAAGAAGAACGCTTTGTTCTTGACGATGGGCCCACCGAGCGCGCCGCCGAACGTATTCCGCACCAGCGGTGTACGCGGGACCGGCGCCCAATTGCCGTTCGCATCCGTGGCGTGATTGTTGAACCAATCGTTGGCCGTAAATCCCCGCGAACGGTAGAACTCGAACGCCGCCCCATGCCAATTGTTCGTGCCTCCTTTGGTGACTAAATTGACCTGCGACCCGGAGGAACGGCCCTGATTAGCGCTCCCATTGGCGGTAGTGACGCGGAACTCCTCGACCGCTTCCGAGTTGAGACGCAAAACCGGACCCGTAGTGATGTTGCCTCGATCGTTGTCCAAGGCCCCAACGACCAGGTTGTTCGTGCTCTGCGGAACGGCGGTGTTCCCGGTCTGTGCGTTGTTGATATCTACTCCGTCCAGAGTCAGGTTCGACTGATCGGCGCGAGCCCCGGTAACGTACCCCTCGCGAGTGGACCCAGGCTGCAGGGTGAGCAAATCCACCACGCTGCGGGCTTCGAGAGGAAGTTGGGTAATCTGTGCAGACAGGAAGGTATTTCCCAGAGAAGCATCCTGAGTATTAATGATGGCTTCCTGGGAACTGGCTTTAACCTCGACTACCTCATTTGCCGCTCCGACGTCCAACTGGACGTTGGCCTCGGTCTGCTTGGCAATCAGAGCCTCCACATTGTTCACAATTTTTTTGCGGAATCCTTTGGCTTCAACTGCGATGCGGTATTCGGAGGGCGTAATCAAGTCAAATACATAAGCGCCCGTTTCATTGGATTGCGTATTACGTATCGTGTTGGTCGCCGCATTGGTCAGCGTGACCATCGCTCCAACTACGACCCGGCCTTCCGGGTCAGTGATGGTTCCACGGATCGTGGACGTACCGGTTTGGCTCAATAGCGGAACCGCGTAAACCAGGATGAGAAGCAGTAAGCTTGATGCTCTGGGAGAATGCACGGAGGACACCCCTTTCCAACAACTCTCGATCGGACTGTCGGGGAGGCGAGTGGTTTACGCAGTCTTTATTACTGCGTTGGCAGATCTTTGCAGTGACGGCAAACACAGCTCGCTGTGACTCTGCTAGTCCGAGAAGGAGGCAAGCGCCGCCGTTGACGTTGTCAGGACCCAGACAAGCACTTCCAGAGCCTTTGAGACGTGATCACGATCACAAAGGGCTGCGCAACGATCCACCCTTCCCTGCCGCTTTGACCGACCCCACAAGATCACCTCGCGCTGTGATCACGGGTACAGCCATTCCTTCCTGTGGAGCGAGAACATGAACAGTAAAAACCCACTCTCCCCCGGAGGGGAACCATGAAGCGCGTCTTGATTCTTCGTGCCGCAGGCAGGGACCTTCATACTTTTGATGTCCTGTTCCGTGGTCATTGCGCCTGCCACGTATTCGCGTTTACAACCACACAAATTCCCGAGTTCGCCGGGCACCGCTACCCACAGGAGGCGGAAAATGAATAGCAAGGATTTTCTCTCCATTCGAGATTTCTCGCCCTCCGAGATCCAGTACCTGCTCATCCTTGCACGCCAGGTGAAGGCTGATCCCACGGGTTTCAGCACGGCCCTCCGGCGCGAGACTCTGGCCATGATCTTCGAGAAACCTTCGTTGCGCACCCGGATCACGTTTGATGTGGGCATCCAGCAACTGGGAGGCTTCTCGCTCTACCTATCTCCCGCTGAAATCAATCTGGGTCAACGCGAGTCGGTGTACGACGTCGCCAAGAACCTGGAACGCATGGTACAGGGCATCATGATCCGTACCTTTGACCATGAAGTAGTGGTGCAGATGGCGCGTTACGCAAATATTCCCGTCATCAACGGGCTCACCAACTTCAGCCATCCCTGCCAGGCGATGGCCGATTACCTCACTATCTGGGAGGCCAAAGGCCATCTGGACCGGCTGAAGATCGCTTTCGTGGGCGATGGCAACAACGTGGCTCGCTCGCTGATGTTCGCTGGAGCCCAGATCGGTGCCCATGTATGGGTGGCCACGCCTCCCGGATACGAACTGGATGCCGAGTCTGTGCGCTGGGCGCGCGAGCGCGGCGCCGAGACCGGTGGCACTTGCACCGTGACAAACGATCCCGAAGAGGCGGCGTCCGCAGCCGATGTGATCTACACCGACGTGTGGGCCAGCATGGGTCAAGAGGCCGAAGCGGAGAAGCGCAAGCATATTTTCCTGCCTTACCAGGTGGATGCAACTCTGTTCCGCCGGGCCAAGCGCGATGCCATCTTCCTGCACTGCCTGCCAGCCCATCGCGGCGATGAAGTCACCAATGATGTGATTGATTCACCGCGGTCGCTGGTCTTTCAGCAGGCGGAGAACCGGCTGCACTCGCAAAAGGCAATCATGCTGGAACTGATGAAAGGCGAGTTCGTCAAATTGCCGGGGCTTGTCGAGCTGCGAGAGCTGGTGCACGCGTAATCCCGCGCAAGGAGACAACTGCAACTTATGAAGACCATGCTCCTCGCCGTTGGCGGAAACGCTCTCATTCGCTCGGGAGAAAAAGGAACGATCACCGAGCAACGGGCTAACGCTCAGCGGACCGCGATCCAGATTGTCGGCTTGATCGGCGCCGGCTACCGGATGGTCCTCACGCACGGCAATGGTCCGCAGGTTGGAGCCCAGCTTCTGCGTTCGGAGCGTGGAGCGAGCCAGGTCCCGGGGCACCCGTTGGATGTTTGTGGAGCATCGACTCAGGGCGAGATTGGATATCTTCTCGAGCAATCGTTGCGGACCGAACTGCAGCGCGCGGGCCTGCACGTGCCGGTGACGACGGTTCTCACGCAGAGTCTGGTCTCGCCCGACGATCCCTCGATGAAGCATCCCACCAAACCGATCGGTCCTTTCTACTCGCGCGCCGACGCTGAGGAGCGCCAGCGCCTTTTAGGATGGGAGATTGTGGAGGACGCAGCCCGCGGGTATCGTCGCGTCGTACCGTCACCCGACCCGATTGAAATTGTTGAACTCGAGGTCATTCGAGATCTGGTCGAGCAGGGCGTGCTCGTTATCGCCTGCGGCGGCGGTGGGATTCCTGTGATCTGGAACAACGGCTCTTTGGAAGGTGTGGAAGCCGTTATCGATAAAGATCGCGCTTCCGCTTTGCTGGCCTCCCGCCTGCAGGCCGACCTGTTCGTGATTTCCACTGACACGGACTACGTGTACCTGGATTACAAAAAGACCACACAGCATGCGCTGCAGAGCGTCCGTGCGGGTGAATTAGCGCAGTATGCCAAAGCCGGGCACTTTCCGCCCGGAAACATGGGCCCAAAAATCGAATCCGTCTTGCGCTTTCTGAGCCACGGCGGGAAGGAAGCCATCATTACGTCTTGCGAGAATCTCTGCCAGTCCGTCGGCGGATCGGCTGGAACCCACATGTTCCCCGATCACGACCATGTCGAAATCAGGCTCAACACAAAGTTCGAACTTCCAGTGGGAGGACGCTAAATGCCCCAGGCGACCATCACGTCTCGCAAGACCAACGAGCCTCCAACCTTCGACTCGCCACTGAGAGGTGGGCCGACGTTGAAACACGTTGTGGAATCCCAGCAATTCACCGTCCCCCTGCTCATGGAGTTATTCGAGCGCTCGCGCGGCATGGAACGCGTGGTGGCGCGTGGCGGCTCGCTCGATTACCAGAACCGCATCATGGCCACACTTTTTTATGCGCCTTCCACCCGCACTCGGCTCTCGTTTGAGGCTGCCATGCATCGTCTGGGCGGCAGAGTCTTGTCCACAGAGAATGCAGGCGCGTTTTCTTCGGAGGTCGAAGGCGAGCAGGTCGAAGATTCCATCCGCATTATCGGCAGTTACTCGGATGTGATCGTCATTCGACATCCTGAAGATCACGGTGCGCGCCGCGCCGCCGACGTGTCGCCCGTCCCCGTTATCAATGCCGGAGATGGGAACGGTGGGCAGCATCCCACCCAGGCTTTGCTTGACCTCTATACGATTTACCGGCAGCGGCCGCTCGATGGCCTGAGCGTGGCCATTATTGGCGAGTTGGATAAGGGTCGCACCGCCAGATCGCTGGCCTATCTGCTGGCCAAGTTTGATCGAGTCAAGATGTTCTTCGTCAGCCCGCCGCAACTGCAGATGAAGCCGGACATCCTGGAATATCTCGATGAGCACGGCGTCCGCTATGAACTGGAGTCGGATATCGACCGGGCCATCGGCGAAGTGGATGTGGTTTACCAGACCCGAATCCGGCCGGAGAGAGTCCGGGACGCAAACGCCCTCAAGAGTTACGCCATTGATTCGACCGTGGTGAAGCGCATGAAGACGGATGCAATGATCCTTCATCCTCTTCCCCGCACGGTTGAGTTGGACAAGTCTGTCGACGCCGATCCCCGAGCCATGTACTTCCGCCAGGCGAGGTATGGGCTCTACGTACGGATGGCGCTGTTGACGATGCTTTTAGAAACACGATGAATGCGAAAAGCACAAACTTATCATCTTTCGAGAGGAGCTTATGGCAACGCAACTCATAGAGCAGCCTTTGCACACCCAGGATTTCGTCGAACTCGAGAACCGGTACGGAGCTCATAACTATCATCCGCTCGACGTGGTGATCGACCGCGCGGAAGGCGTCTGGGTGTATGACGTCGAAGGCAAACGCTACCTCGATTGCCTGGCGGCTTATTCCGCGGTGAATCAAGGGCACTGTCATCCCAAAATTCTGAAAACGCTTGAGGAGCAGGCCAGAAAAGTCACGCTGACTTCTCGTGCATTCCGCAACGAGCAATTGCCTCTGCTCTATAAGGAGCTTCACGATCTGACCGGCTTCGACATGGTTCTCCCCATGAACTCGGGCGCGGAAGCCGTCGAAACTGCGATTAAGACGGCCCGCAAGTGGGGATACAAGGTTAAGGGCATTCCGCCGGACAAGGCGGAGATCATTGTGTGCGCGAATAATTTTCATGGCCGCACCGTCACGATCGTGAGCTTTTCTTCCGACGAACAATATCGCGACGGCTTCGGCCCCTTCACTCCCGGGTTCAAGATTATTCCATTCGGTGATGCACACGCTCTCCGCGAAGCGATCACGCCGAACACCTGCGCGTTTCTAGTCGAACCGATTCAGGGCGAGGCCGGAATCGTCATTCCACCCAAGGGATTTCTCCGGGAGGCAGCAGGCATTTGCCGCGAGCATCAGGTATTGCTGATGGCCGACGAAATTCAATCCGGTCTAGGACGAACCGGCAAGCTCTTCGCCTACATGCACGAAGCCGTCACGCCCGATGTGTTGATCATCGGCAAGGCGCTTGCCGGTGGATTCTATCCAGTCTCGGCGGTATTGGCGTCTCGCGAGATCCTTGGTGTGTACAAGCCCGGCGATCACGGCAGCACGTTCGGCGGCAATCCCATGGGCTGCGCCATCGCCCGGACTGCGCTACGCGTCCTGATCGAAGAAAAGATGGTCGAACGCTCCGCCGAGCTGGGCGCATATTTCCTGGCTCTTCTGCAGACGTTGCGATGTTCAGATCTGAAAGAGGTCCGCGGCAAGGGCTTGTGGATCGGCATCGAACTCCACAGCCCAGCACGTCCTTACTGCGAGGCTCTCAAGGCGGAAGGGATCCTGTGCAAGGAGACCCACGACCGCGTGATTCGCATCGCACCGCCGCTCGTCATCAGCCGTCAGGAAATTGATTGGGCGTTTGAGAGAATCACACGGGTAATTCAGCGGCATTGAAGTGCGGCCCGCGGGAAAAGTCGCCGCCAGTGACTCTGATCACATCCCGTCCTTTGAATTATGAGGAAAATGAAAACGTTAGAGTCTTCTCCAAGAAACACGGCCTATTTCACAACGGCTCGTTTCAGCCTGTTTGCTGATCACAACAAGCGGCCGAGCGATCCTCTTTCACCTGTAGTAAATGAAGGAGGGCGTCATGAAATCCAGCAAGGTTTCTTCGCCGACGGCAGAACCGCCAGCCACGCTATTGCAACCGCGAGATCCTGAAAAAATGCGATGGGAAATGCAAGCGGTGCAGCTTGCGATTGCCCGCCGGGCGTTTGAGTTGTTCGAAAAGCGGAATCGTGAGCATGGCCACGATTGGGAGGACTGGTTCCAGGCGGAATCGGAACTATTACGCCCGGTGTCGATCACGACCCTCGACTCGGTGGACCGGCTTAGCCTTCGCGCCAACGTTTTTGGCTTCGGAGAACAAGAGATCTCTGTGAGCATCGAACCTCAACGCATTGTCATCCTCGGGAAAAAAGAGGTGGTCCCCGCCGAGACGAAAGCAGTCGATTGGTATCCCGACCAGATCATGCGCGTAATCGACCTTCCGGCGGAGGTTGATCCGGACGGCGCTGTGGTCGAACTACAAACCGGGCTGCTCAAGTTCGAGCTGCCGAAAGTTGTAAAGACAGTGAGAGAAACGGCGCCCGCCGCAGCCTGATGACCTCGTGTGGCATCGGTCTCGGAGCGCCGCCATGAGACCGACTGTGATACATGGCATGGCTTGTTAAGAGCTTGGCAAGTCGGGAGGTGCGTCATGTTGCTAGGTTTTGGGCTTTTGCTTTTGCTCGCTTTCACGTTCACGTCCTTGTGGCTTTTGTTGCCGGCGCTCTGGGGACGCGAAATCCGCAATCAATACGCAGGCATTCGGGCTGTGACCTGCCCAGAAACGCGAAACCAGGTCGCTGTCAGCTTCAATAGCACGCATGCCGCAGTCACCGGCCTCACGGGCAAACCCGCTTTGCGCATCGCCAACTGTACTCGTTGGCCCGAGCACTCAAATTGCGGCCAGGAGTGCATACCGGAAGCCGTCCGGCAGGAACCATACATTCTTGGCGAAGTCGTCGTGAGAATCAAGAGGATCTATCACCTCCCCGTGCTGATCGCCACATTCGCCAGTTGGTACTTAGGAGCAGTGTGGCATTCACATTATTTATTTCGTACCCAGTGGATGGCCGCGCTGGGATTGAGTCAGCAGGAACTCAAGCAGATCGTCTGGTGGAACAGTCCACACCTGCTCAGCGTGGGGATGTGTCTTCTGTTTGCCTATGGTGTGGCCTTTCTGCTTACCAGCTTCAGACGACAAGGGGTAACGCGAGGAATTGTCGTATCCACTTTATTCTGGGCCGCGCTGGCGATACTCGGCGTGATGGCTGCCAGCCAGGCAAGGATCGCGGAGGATCTGCTGAAGCTTGAACTGGGCTACACGCTCCTGGCATCGCTTCTTGTGGGTGCAATCATCGGGGGCTTGAACGGCAAAATGGTGCTGGTATCGGAGGAAGAGAAGCCCGGATCATTCGTAGCTGCGAGGGTTTCCCCCTTGAACCTGGTCGATCGCAGAGCGTCGTGATCTGCCGCAGTTCGAGTCCGCGACCGCAACGACCCATGGAGGCTTTGTGATGCTTCGGATGTTGTCCGAGGCTGAAAAGGAACGGTGCGACGACGTGTCCTTCACGCAACCTGTAGCTCTGAAGGCAAACCAGCTAGGAACGCTGATCCAGGTGTTGCTGCGTAGAGGGTACGAAGTGATGGGGCCGACTGTGCGGGACGGAGCGATCGTCTATGACCGCATCGCATCTCCGGAGGAGTTGCCGGCCGGTTGGTCCGACGAGCAAAAACCGGGACACTACCGGCTTAAGCGGAGCCGGGATCAAGCCTTTTTTGGCTATTCTGTGGGGCCGCAGAGCTGGAACAAATATCTCCACCCGGCAGACGTGCAGACTCTGCTCCGCCGAGCGCCAGGGGACAACGTTCCGAATCTTGAACAACGAATCGCAACACCAACGTCCGTTCGCATTTCTGGGAGTTCGGGCCTGCGAACTGGCAGCCATCTCGGTGCAGGACCGCGTTCTGCTCCACGATAAGTTCCGCGATCCGACGTATGAACAGCGCGGTGCGCGGAAATTCATCGTTGCAGTGCAATGCACACGTTCGGCAGCGACTTGCTTCTGCGCGTCGATGGGAACCGGCCCGCGCGTTAGCGGGGGATTCGATCTGGCCCTCACAGAATTGGACGGAGAACAAGGACACCGCTTTGTTGTGCAATCTGGAAGTGAGCGTGGGGCCGAAGTATTGGCGGAGATGGAAGTATCTCCAGCCAGCGAACAAGATCTTCAGCAGGTGGAAGCCGGGGTTCGCGAAGCTACGAACCAGCAGACGCGGCGCATCGACACCAACGGAATCAAGGATCTTCTCTACCAAAACTTTGAGCATCCACGCTGGGACCACGTCGGTCAGCGCTGCCTCACCTGCGCCAACTGCACCATGGTCTGCCCCACGTGCTTCTGCACTACGGTAGAAGACGTCAGTGACGTAACCGGAGATCACGCCGAGCGTTGGCGTCGTTGGGATTCTTGTTTCACTCTCAGTTTTTCCTACATCCACGGAGGGACCATCCGATCTTCCGCGAAGGCTCGCTACCGGCAATGGATGACTCACAAGCTGGCCTCATGGATAGATCAATTTGGCTCGTCGGGATGCGTTGGATGCGGCCGCTGCATTACTTGGTGTCCGGTGGGAATCGACATTACGGAAGAAGCCCGGGCGATCCGGGACGGAGGGCAGAATGGAAAACCTTGAGCGCATCATCGCCGAGTGCCCTTTTTTCACGGGCCTCGATCGTGCTTACCTGAACTTGATCACTGGCTGTGCCTCGAATGTCCGCTTTGACGCGGGTGCCTACATCTTCCGAGAAGGCGCGCCCGCGGACACCTTTTATCTGATCCGCGAGGGCCAAGTGGCCGTTGAAATCTTTGCGCCGCAGACCAAGCCTATCATTGTCGCCACCATTGGAGAAGGAGAGATTCTGGGTTGGTCTTGGCTTTTGGCACCCTATGTCTGGAAGTTCAACGGCCATGCCCTCAAGAACATTCGCGCCATCGCTATCGACGGAAAGTGTCTGCGCGCCAAGTGCGAGGCCAATCACGATCTGGGCTACGAAATATTAAAGCGCCTGGTTCAGATTATTGAGCACCGGCTGGATGAGGCCCGTTTCCAGATGGTTGACGTTTACGCGGGGCGATGATGAGCACAGCGATCTCTGTAGCCGCTGATCCGATGACTCCGCTGCCCTACTGCGTGCACGACGTGGCGAAGGAGACCCCCGACACGTTCACGCTTACGCTCCAACCTCAAAACGGAACCGGCGGAAATTCGTTTCAGCCGGGACAGTTCAGCATGTTGTGGGTCTTCGGAGCAGGGGAGTTGCCTATCTCCATCAGCGGCGATCCCGGAAAACAAGACCATCTCGTCTACACTGTCCGCTCCGTCGGCAAGGCGACCAATGCGCTCGTGAGCCAGAAAGCGGGCGCCGGCATTGGCGTGCGCGGCCCCTTTGGGACAGGCTGGCCGGTGGACGCGGCGTGCGGCAAGGACGTCATTCTCGTCGCGGGTGGGATTGGCCTCGCACCGTTGCGGCCCGTCGTCTACCACGTTTTGGCGAACCGCAAGGATTACGGACGCCTGGTCATCCTATATGGCGCGCGTAGTCCTCGCGATCTTCTTTACCGCAAGGAACTGGCTGCCTGGGCCAAGCAGAGCGACACGCAAGTGCTCATCACCGTGGACTACGGCGGATTGAGCTGGCGTAACCATGTGGGCGTCGTAACAACCTTGTTCAAGTTCGCGCGCCTGCGCCCGTCCCGCTCCCTGGCGATGCTTTGCGGGCCGGAAATCATGATGCGCTTCGTGGTCCGCGACCTGGAGGCACAAGGCCTTAGCCGCGACGACGTTTATCTTTCCATGGAACGGAACATGAAGTGCGCGGTCGGATTCTGCGGACACTGCCAGTACGGACCGTACTTCATCTGCAAAGACGGTCCGGTCTTCCGCTACGAGCAGATTCGTCCGCTACTGGAGAAGTATGAACTCTAAAGCGGAGCACAAACCCAAGATCGGTGTCTTCAAGTTCGCCTCTTGCGATGGCTGCCAGCTCAGTCTGCTCGACACCGAGGATGAACTTCTGGGAATCGTTGCGGCCGTGGACATCGCCTACTTCCCGGAAGCCACGCGAACCATGCTGAAAGGCCCGTACGATATCGCTTTCGTCGAGGGATCGGTCACCACCCATCAGGACGCACAGCGCATCCAGGAAGTACGCAGGCAGTGCAAGACGCTCGTCACCATTGGAGCCTGCGCTACCGCGGGCGGCATTCAAGCGCTGCGCAACTGGAAGGACGTCGACGAATTTGTCCGAGTCGTGTACGCGACGCCGCAGTTCATCAGCACACTGAAGCTCTCCACACCGATTGCCGAACACGTCCCGGTCGATTTCGAACTGCGGGGATGCCCGATCAACAAGTACCACCTCATCGAACTGATCACGGCGAGGCTGGCGGGCCGCAAGCCCAATATCCCCTCGTACAGCGTCTGCATCGACTGCAAGCGCAAAGCGAACGTCTGCATTGCCGTGGCCCGAGGGATTGCATGTCTCGGGCCCGTAACCCAGGCAGGTTGCGGAGCTCTATGCCCGAGCTACGACCGCGGTTGCTACGGCTGCTATGGTCCCATGGAGACTCCGAATACCGCTTCGCTTACCAAACAGCTTCGGGTTCTGAGGCAGACGGACGATCAGAATGTGCGCGCGTTCCGGGGATTCAACGCCTGGTCGTGGCAGTTCCGCAAAGCCAGCGAGGAGTGTGAGCACAAATGACCGGACGGGGGACAAGAACAATTCGAGTCGACACCCTGGCCCGCGTGGAAGGCGAGGGCTCGCTGTATATCAAGGTCGTGGGGGAGCGTGTCGCGGATGTCAAACTGAAGATCTATGAGCCTCCGAGATTGTTCGAAGCGTTTCTGCGCGGGCGTCATTTCTCCGAAGCGGCCGACATCACCGCGCGAATTTGCGGCATCTGTCCGATCGCCTACCAGATGAGCGCCGTGCACGCCATCGAGCGGGCGTTGGGCGTCCGGATCAACCCCATGGTCAGGCTGCTGCGCCGGCTCTTTTACTGCGGCGAATGGATCGAAAGCCACGCGCTTCACGTCTACATGCTGCATGCTCCCGATTTCCTGGGCTACCCGGACGCGATCGCCATGGCGGCGGATCACCGTGCCGTGGTCGAGCGCGCGCTGCGGCTCAAGAAAATCGGAAACCGTATTGTGCAATTGCTGGGCGGACGCGAGATTCATCCCATCTCGGCCGCAGTCGGTGGCTTTTACAGAGTACCCACCCGGCAGCAGCTGAGCGAACTCGTCAGTGACTTGGAGTGGGCGCTCCAAGCCTCGCTCGAAACTGTGCGCTGGACAGCCTCTCTGGAGTTTCCGAACTTCGAGCAAGACTACGAATTTGTGGCGCTACGTCACCCCGACGAATACCCGTTCAACGAAGGACGCCTGGTTTCAAACCGCGGCCTCGACATCGACGCCGCGGAATATGAAGACCACTTCGTCGAATTGCATGTGAAGCACTCCAACGCCTTGCACTCTGTCGTGCGCGGGAGAGGCTCGTATCTGGTGGGCCCGTTGGCCCGCTTCAATCTCAACTTCGACAAGCTTCCGGATGTTGCCCGCGACGTCGCACTTGAAGTGGGTCTGCGGCCGCCGGTGAAGAATCTCTTCCGCAGCATCGAGGTGCGCGCCGTCGAACTGGTCTTCGCTTGCGCGGAAGCGCTGCGAGTGATTCGTGAATATGAGCCGCCGGCTTCCCCAAGAGCCGAAGCGCCCAACCGCACCGGCGTAGGTCAGGCAATCACCGAGGCCCCTCGCGGCATTCTCTATCACCGCTACGCCCTCGATGAAAAAGGACTGATCGTCGCCGCCAGAATCGTTCCGCCCACCGCGCAAAACCTCAGACAGATCGAAGACGATCTCCGCGAATATGCCGCGCGCCTGGTGGCTTGGCCCATCGAGGAAGCGACGTGGAAGTGCGAGCAGGCAGTGCGCAGCTACGACCCGTGCATCTCCTGCGCAACCCACGCGCTGAAGGTTGTACTGGAGCGCGAATAGGCAGGCAAAGATGCTGATCCTTGGCTGTGGAAATCGGGACAGGGGCGATGACGCCGCCGGCGTATTGGTCGCAGAACGCCTGCGGGACTTGGGCCTGGACGCACAGATCTGCTCGGGGCTGGCCCTGGAACTCATCGACGCGTGGAAGGGGGCCGATGACGTAATCATCGTGGATGCGATCACAACAGGTGGTCCCGCCGGCAAGGTGTGGCTCTGGGATAGTGGACAGCTGGCATTGCCAAAAAGCTTGTCGCTGTCGACTCACGGATTCGGCGTGGCGGAAGCGATAAGACTGGCTCGCATTCTCAGCTGTCTTCCAAAACGCCTGCGCGTATTCGGCATCGAAGGATCGCGCTTCGAACTCGGAAGCGCCGTCTCGCCAGAAGTGATGTGCGCGGTGAAAGCATTGGTAACGCAAATCACAGCGGAAGAGGAGATGGCAGTCCCCTTCTGAAAGCCCGCCGTTCTTGCAAGCTGCGTTTAGCCAAATTCCCACTTTGGATCCGTCTGCTTTCCTACTTTTTCTGCCCCGTTGTCACAACGCGACTTGCTGGCATAGGCTATCGGGAGGAGTGATTTATGAGTATCCTCGAAGTCAGCGTTCCAGCCGACAGCAACGAGCTGAGTCCTTACCAACCCACTCGATCGACCATCACCACAACCCCTCTGAGTGCGGACGAGCTTCGCAAAACCGAAACCTACTGGCGAACCTGCAACTATCTGAGCCTCGGCATGATTTATCTGCAAGAGAACCCCTTGCTCACGGAACCTCTCCGCCCCGAACACATCAAAAACCGTCTCCTCGGACATTGGGGATCGAGCCCGGGACTGTCTTTCATCTACGTGCATCTCAACCGGCTGATCAAGAAGTATGACCTCGACATGATTTTTCTCGCCGGGCCGGGACATGGCGCGCCCGGTGTCTTGGGGCCGACCTATCTGGAAGGCACTTACTCTGAAATTTATCCGGAGAAAAGCCAGGATCCCGAAGGCCTACGCGAGTTCTTCAAACAGTTCTCGTTTCCCGGCGGCATCGGCAGCCACTGCACTCCGGAAACGCCCGGATCGATCCATGAAGGCGGAGAACTCGGTTACGTTCTCTCGCACGCTTGTGGCGCGGCTTTCGACAATCCTGAGCTGATCGTTGCCGCGGTCGTCGGCGACGGCGAGTCGGAGACTGGACCGCTCGCCACTTCCTGGCACATTAACAAGTTTCTGAATCCGGCGCGTGACGGCGCGGTGCTCCCCGTCCTCCACCTGAATGGTTATAAGATCGACAATCCCACATTGCTGGCACGCATCTCGCGCGAAGAGCTGGAACATCTGCTCCGCGGCTACGGGTGGACTCCTTACTTCGTGGAGGGCAGCGATGTCCCTAGCATGCATCAGGCCATGGCTGCGACCACGGAGCACTGCATTCGCGAAATTCGCGAGCATCAAAGAGCCGCTCGCAACCAGAGAGTTCCAACTCGCCCGCGCTGGCCCATGATCGTGCTCCGCTCACCCAAGGGCTGGACCGCTCCGCGTGAGATGGAAGGCCATTTCCTCGAGGGCTTCTGGCGTGCTCACCAAGTGCCTTTGCCCAATGTAAAGAAGGACCCGGTGCAGCTTCGTGCTCTTGAAGACTGGATGCATTCGCAAAAGCCGGATCCCTTCTTCAACAACGCCGATGGCAAGCTCGCGCCAGTGTTCGCCGAACTCGCGCCTGCGGGCACACGCCGCATGAGCGCCAATCCGCACGCCAATGGCGGACGCATCAAGAAGGCGTTGCGCCTGCCCGATTTTCGCAATTATGCCAACGCGACCGAAAAGCCCGGCCAATCCCAGGCGGAGAACACTCGTCCTCTGGGACGCATGCTGGCCGATATCATGCGGGAGAACCCGCGCAACTTCCGCGTCTTCGGCCCCGATGAAACCACCTCCAACAAGCTTGACGCAATCTACGAGGCAAGCCGCAAATTCTGGATCGAGGAACGTTTTCCCGAAGACAACGATGGCGGCAATCTCGCTCCCGACGGCCGCGTCATGGAAATGCTCAGCGAACACACACTTGAGGGCATGCTCGAAGGTTATCTTCTAACCGGACGCCATGGATTTTTTTCATCGTATGAAGCGTTTGTGCACATCATTGATTCCATGTTCAACCAGTATGCGAAATGGTTGGAGATGTGCAACCATCTTTCCTGGCGCGATGCGATCGCTTCCTTGAATCTCCTGATCACTTCTACCGTATGGCGCCAGGATCACAATGGCTTTACCCACCAGGATCCCGGATTCCTCGACGTGGTGGTCAACAAAAGCGCTAATGTTACGCGCATCTATCTGCCCCCTGATGTGAATTGTTTGTTGTCCGTCGCCGATCACTGCCTGCGCAGCCAAAACTATGTGAACGTCATCGTCTGCGATAAGCAGAAGCACTTGCAGTTCCTGAACATGGATGACGCGATCACCCATTGCACCAAAGGCATCGGCATATGGGATTGGGCAAGTAACGACGAATCCGGTGAGCCCGACGTCGTTATGGCTTCCGCTGGAGACATTCTCACGCAAGAAGCCCTGGCGGCAACGGCTCTTCTGCGCAAAGAATTTCCCGATCTCAAGATTCGGTTTGTCAACGTGGTCGATCTCTTCAAGCTGCAGCCGACCAGCGAGCATCCGCATGGATTGCCAGACCGCGATTTCGATTCGCTATTCACCGTGAACAAGCCGGTCATCTTCAATTTTCACGGCTATCCGCAGCTGATTCACCGGCTGGCCTATCGCCGCACGAACCACGACAACATTCACGTGCGCGGATACAAAGAGAAAGGCAACATCAACACGCCCCTGGAACTTGCCATCAACAACAATGTGGACCGCTTCAGTCTGGCGATGGATGTTGTGGATCGCGTGCCTCGCCTGCAGAAAATCGGCGGACACGCCAAAGAAAGATTCCTCAACCAGCAGATCGAATGCCGCAATTACGCGCACCAGTATGGCATCGACAAGCCCGAGGCCACCGACTGGGTTTGGCCGTATTGAGAAAATGAACTTGCGGGTAGCTACGAGGGATGCGGTTCGCCGCGAATCACGCGGACCGTATCCCGCGCAATCAGCAGTTCTTCGTCCGTAGGAATTGCGTAGGCCAGCAGCTTCGAATCGTCCGTGCTGATCTGGCCTTCGCGGCCAACGGTCTCAAGGTTCTTCGCCGCGTCCAACTTCAGCCCCGCCCACTCCATGTCGGCGCAGATCCGCGCCCTCACATCCGGCGAGTTTTCTCCAATGCCTCCGGTAAACACGATCGCGTCCGCCCCGCCCATTGCGGCCAGATAGGCACCTATATACTTTCGCGCGCGATAACAGAAGAGTTCGATCGCGAGCCGCACTCGCCGGTCGTCATGCTCTTTGAGTTCCGCCTGCAACTCCCGCACGTCGTTCGTAAGCCCGGAAATCCCCAGCAGCCCCGATTGCGTGTTTAGTAGAGTATCCACTTCCGATGACGACATGCCTTCTTTGCGTGCGATCACGCTGACGATCGCCGGATCCAGATCGCCCGAGCGCGTACCCATGACCAAGCCCTCCAGCGGCGTCATCCCCATCGACGTATCGACCGAAGATCCGCTCTGGATGGCCGCCGCCGAGCATCCATTTCCCAGATGCAGCGTAATAATGTTGGTCTGCTGGCGCGTCAGGCCACGCAGAGCACGATAACGGAACGCCACGTAGCGATGCGACGTCCCGTGAAACCCGTAGCGCCGGATTCGATGCCGCCGGTACAGGTGATAGGGCACAGCATAGAGATAAGCCTGCTCGGGCAGCGAATGGTGGAACGCCGTATCAAACACCGCGACCTGCGGAACATCCTTGCCGAACAGATCGCGAGCTGCCAGAATTCCCTTCACATTGTTCGGATTATGCAGCGGCGCCAGGTCGATGCAGTCCTCAATCCCCTTGAGCACTCGATCATCGATCAGCGTCGACTCTTTGAACAACTCGCCGCCATGCACTACGCGGTGGCCGACCGCGTGAACATCGGCCGTGCTTTTGATTTCTTTGATTCCCGACCGGTCGGATGCAATGTATCGCACCAGATAATCGAGCGCCGCAGTCATGTCTCGCACGGGCGCGGTCTCAGTATGCCCCTGCTGATTGCGATACTGCGTTCGAATGATCGCCTCTCCGCCGACGCCTTCCACTTCGCCGCGGCAGATGCGATCATCCTGGTGCTGTTTGATCTGTTCGAGATCAGTGGCGATGACCTGAAATTTCAGGCTCGAACTGCCGGAGTTCAGAACTAAAACGTTCATGGCAACAGTTCTTTCCCGTGACGCTATGATCCAAGATAAGCTTCACGGGAAAACCGGGCAACTCACGCACAGGTTGAATCGTTTAGTCTGCTCGTAGCCCGGGGGAATTTCTCGGCGATCTCTGCGAAATCCTCTGCGGTCTCTGCGGTTAAAGTGTTCAGGCTAAGCGGGAATCAGCCCACGATAGATTGCCATGCCGACTACAGCATCCACGCCCATCGCATGCAGAGTATCGACTTCCTGTTGGGAACGAATCCCGCCCGCTGCGATCAACTGCCGCTTCGTCGCCGAACGTAAGGGAGCAATCACTTCTTGCGGAAACCCCTGCAATAGCCCTTCCGTATCCACGTGTGTGTACAACAACGCCGTACACCACCGGTCGAGTGCCTTAATCATCTCGATCGGCCGGACGTCGGAAATCTTGCGCCATCCATGGGTCGTAACCCGTCCGCCAATCGCATCCAGCGCGAAGACCAACCGGCTTGTGTCCACCGCGTCCGCCAGCCGTTCTGCAAACGCGCAGTCCACCTCCCCGTCTGCAAATAACGCCGAGCCCACGATCACCCGCTGTGCGCCCGCATCCAGCACAGATCGCGCGGTCTGAATCGAACGAATGCCTCCGCCCACCTGGCACGGCAGACGGCCGGCAATCTCCGCGATGCGGGCCGCGTTACTTCCCTGCCCCATAGCCGCGTCCAGATCAATCAGTTGCACCAGCGGATACTTTGAGAAGCGCTCCGTCCATTCCTCGAAGTCATCGAACTCCAGAGCTTTCTTCTTGCCTTGCACCAGTTGAACAATTTTTCCTCCCATGAGGTCAATCGACGGGATCAGCATGGCCACCTCACAGGAATTCCCGCCGACCCGAGTTCCTGCTTCAGGTCGGCGAGGCGGCTGAATCCATAGTGAAAAATCGAGGCTGCCAGCGCCGCATCCGCCTGCCCTTCGCGAAATACTTCCACAAAGTGTGACGCCCCGCCTGCCCCTCCGGAAGCAATCACCGGAATGCGCACCGCATTGGCGACCGCTCGCGTCAATTCACAATCGAATCCCGCTCCGGTGCCGTCGCGATCCATCAACGTCAGCAGGATTTCTCCCGCGCCCCAGTCTTCCGCTTCCGCTGCCCACTCGATCGCATCGCGGCCGGCCGGAACTCTTCCACCTTTCGTAAATGCCTCCCATCCGGAACGGTCCTCGCGGCGCTTCGCATCGATAGCAACCACCACCGCCTGAGATCCGAAACGCAAAGAAATTTGTGTGATGAGACCCGGATTCGCCAGGGCTGCGGAATTGATGCTGATTTTGTCCGCGCCCGCCGCGAACACTGCCGACGCCTCTTCCAGCGTACGAATGCCGCCGCCAACCGTGAATGGAATGAACGACTCCTTGGCTGTGCGTCGCACCGTCTCGAGCAAAGTCGCCCTCTGCTGATGAGCCGCCGAAATATCCAGCAGGACAATTTCATCCGCTCCCGACGCGCTATGCGCCTTCGCCAGTTCCGCCGGATCGCCCGCATCCCGCAGGTTCAGGAACTGCACCCCTTTGACCACACGTCCACCGTCCACATCCAGGCAGGCGATAATGCGTTTCGTCAGCATGTCAGATCGCGCAGAAGTTGCTTAGCAGTTTCAATCCAACTTCTCCGGATTTCTCCGGGTGAAATTGCACTCCGAACCAATGATCCCGTTCGACGGCCGCTGAGAATCGGCCGCCGTATTCGCAGCAAGCCACGGTTGCGTCGTCAACCGGCGCGCGAAAAGAGTGGGTGAAATACACGAACGAAGACGATGGCACGCCGTGAAACAATCGCGAGCGCGGATCGATCTCCAACGAGTTCCAGCCTACATGTGGAGATTTCACCGACTCGGGAAACCGGTCACATTCTCCCTGCAATAGTCCCAATCCTGCGACGGACGGCGATTCCTGGCTGCGCGCAAACATCCATTGCATGCCGACGCATATCCCCAGAAATGGAACGCTTCCCGCGATCGCGTTCGCAATTGCCCGACGCAGACCCGAAGTCTCAAGTGTCGCCGTCGATGCGAAGTGTCCCACTCCCGGCAGCACAACCTTTGTCGCTACTGCAACTACCCCCGGATCCGACGTAATCACGCTCTCTTGCCCCAGCCAGTCGAAAGCCTTCTTCACCGAGACCAGATTGCCCGCGCCGTAATCGACAATGGCAATCATCACAGCACTCCCTTGGTGCTGGGCAAGAGCCGCAGCATTTGCGGATCGCGCCAGCAAGCCGCGCGCAGCGCCCGCGCGAAAGCCTTGAAGAGCGCTTCAATCTTGTGATGGCTCGATCGTCCGTACAACACGCGCGCATGGACATTGGCCCGTGCTCCCCGCGCGAAGCCTTCAAAAAAGTCGTCGACCAACTCCGATTGCAGATCTCCGACCAGCCGTGTACTCACCTTGGTCTCGACCACTGCTGCCGTGCGCCCGCAGAAATCCACCGCGGCCATGCCCATGGTCTCATCCATCGGCATGAGAAAATATCCAGCCCGCAAAATGCCGCGCTTCGAGCCCAGCGCCTTATCGAAGGCCTGCCCCAGCACGATTCCAACATCTTCCACCGTGTGGTGCTGATCCACATCGAGGTCGCCGCGCGCTTTCGACTGTCAGATCGAATCCTCCATGATGCGCGAACAACTCCAGCATGTGGTCGAAAAAGCGGATTCCGGTTGAGACCTTGTACCGCCCGCGCCCTTCAATCGTCAGCGAGATTTCGATCTGCGTTTCCTTGCTGATGCGCTTGATCTTCCCTCTCCTCATCTTCGCGATACTCCCAGTGCGACGCCGCATTCCTCAATCGTGGCTTGCAGTGCCGTCAGCAGCCGATCCGCATGCTCTCGCGGCCCTACCGTGATGCGGACGCATCCTTCGCATCCTTGGTCACTCGATCGGTCGCGCACAAGAATGCCGCGCCGCCGCATTTGTTCTACAAGTTTTGCTGAATCAGCCTTCGACGATCCGACCCGCAGCAGCACAAAATTTGCTTCGCTGTTCCAACACTCGATCCCGCTCGCGGCCAGCATATTCTGCAAGCGGGCGCGCGCTACGAGGACCCCCTCCACGTATTCCGCGAGGTACGATTGATCTTGAATCGCCTCCGGCACGCAAGCGAGCGCGACCGCGTTGACGTTGTAGGGCGAACAAACGCGCCGCACCGCAGGCATCTGCTCCGCATCTCCGATCAGCACGCCGACGCGCAACCCCGCCATCCCATAGGCCTTCGAAAACGTCCGCGCCACAAACAGGTTGGGAGATTCATTTCGGCATTCGAGCATCGTTTGTCCATAGAATTCGAAGTATGCCTCGTCGACCAGCACTGCGGCCTCCGGTGCGGCATGGACAAGTTCGAGAAGTTGATCGCGCGTCGCCACCGTTCCCGTGGGATTATTTGGATTCGCAATCGCGATCAGACGTGTGCGGAACGTAATGCGCTCTTTCAACTCAGTCAAGGGAAAGCTGAAGTTCTTCTCCAAAGGAACGCTGATCACGTTCGCCCCTGCGGCCATGGCGTAAATCCGGTACATGGAATAGGTCGGCGCCACGATCAACGCTTCGTCGCCTGAACCAAGGTAGGTCTGGCAGAGCAGATGGATCGCCTCATCTACGCCGTTGGTCAACAACGTTTCCGTCGCGCTCACCTTCAGGAATTCTGCGACCGCAGCCTCGACCACCTGGCGCTCCGGATATTTTGTAAAATCGTCCGCCGTCATTCGCTGTAACTTTTCCAGCACCCGCGGTGAGCACCCCACCGTGTTCTCGTTGAAATCCAGGCGTAATCCTTCCCGTCCCGCCAGCGGCGGATGATACGAAGGCAGCGTTCGCACGACTTCCCTTGGGCTAAGCATGCTGGCACCTCATTCGCACTGAGTTCTCATGCGCCGACAATCCCTCGGCCGCCGCCAGGCATTCAATGGCCGGAGCAATTCTCCGCAGCCCCGCGGCCGACACTTTCTGCACGGTAATAATTTTGACGAAGTCCAGCACGCTTAACCCTCCTCGAAATCGAGCCTGCCCGGCGGTCGGCAACACATGGTTCGGACCCGACGCGTAATCGCCAGCAGCTTGCGCGGAGTAGTCACCGACAAAAATCGACCCCGCGTTCTGTACGAACGGCAACTCTCTCTCCTCGACCGTGATGTGTTCCGGAGCCAGCCGGTTCATCCACTCCCGCGCTTGTTTTCGCGAAGCGGCGATGAAGATCACGCCGCGAGCGCCTAAAGATTCCTGCGCCGTCCGGTTTCCTTCTGCCATTCGCCCCACATTCAGCCGCACAGCCTCCGCCAATGGTCGAGAAGTCGTAATGAACGCCGACAGCGCATCCGCGTCGTGCTCAGCTTGCGCCACCAGATCGGCCGCGATGAATTCCGGATTGCCTGATTCGCTCACGATGACAGCTTCCGTAGGTCCAGCCAGAAAATCAATCGCGCAATCAAACGACACCAGCTTTTTCGCTGCAGTCACGTAGGCGTTTCCCGGCCCGACAATCTTGTCGACCCGTGGAACGCTCCCCGTTCCATAAGCCAATGCCGCGATCGCCTGCGCCCCTCCGACGCGATAGAACCGTCTCACGCCGAGCATCGCCGCGGCGCCCAACACTTCTGCCGGTGGGTTCGGGGAAACTACAGCGATGTTCTTCACTCCTGCAACCTGAGCCGGAAGCACAGTCATCAGCACCGTCGAAACCAGCGGATATCGCCCACCCGGCACATAGCATCCCACCGACTCCAGCGGTTGCACTACCTGCCCGAGTGAAATTCCTTTGTGCGTTCTCGTCCACGAACTCGGCGTCTGCCATTCACAAAAGCGCCGGATATTGTCCGCCGCACAACGCAGCGCATCGCGCAACGGCGGAGCCAGCGATCGAAACGCTCCCTTCATCTCCGCTTGCGCGACCAATAGCGGCTGCCCGGAAGTGAGCCCGTCCCACTGCTCCGCGTATCGCCGCAGCGCCCTGTCCCCATCCCGCCGGACCTCCTTCACGATCCTCTGTACGCGTCCTTCCGGTCGCACGAAATTGGCGCCCCATGCGGCAAGTCGCTCGACCTCTGCCGCCGCTTTGCGGCCGGTGAGAACTCGCATCACAGCACCACCTTGTTTAGCGGATATTCCACAATCCCTTCCGCACTTGCTTCTTTCAGTCGCGGAATCACCTCCCACGCAGCGCCCTCGTCGATCACCGTATTCACCGCCAGCCAGTCTTCATCGCTCAGATGAGAGATCGTGGGCTTCTGCAGAGCCGGCAATACCGCCAATACTGCGGCGAGATTCTCTTTGCGCACATTCAGCATCAGCCCAACGCGATCCTGCGCTTCCATGGCTCCCTGCAGCATTAGCGCCAGATTGTCGATCTTTTTGCGTTTGTCGCGATCTTCATAAGACTTCTTGTTCGCGATCAGCTGCGTGTTCGATTCGAGCACCGTTTCCAGAATGCGCAACCGGTTGGCCTTGAGCGAACTGCCGGTCTCGGTCACTTCGACAATGGCATCGGCCAGCATGGGAGGCTTCACCTCGGTTGCGCCCCAGGAAAACTCCACGCGAACGTCCACATGTTTTCTCTGAAAATAATCGCGCGTGACTTTCACCAATTCGGTCGCAACTATGCACTGTGATAAATCTTCCGCGCGCTGCACGCGCGAATCCTCGGGAACCGCCAGCACCCATCGCACTTTCCCGCGACTCCTCTTGGCATAAATCAGATCGCTCACGGTCACCACTTCCAACCCGCTCTCGATCACCCAATCAAGGCCGGTCAGTCCGGCATCAATTGCCCCGTGCTCCACGTAGCGCGCCATCTCCTGCGCGCGAATCAGCATGCAGTCGATCTCCGGATCCGCGGTGGTCGCGAAATACGATCGCCCGTTGGTATACGCCGGAAGCCCCGCCCGCGCGAATAGCTGCAAGGTTGTTTCCTGAAGGCTGCCTTTGGGAATTCCGATGCGCACTTTCATCGCGCCTCCCTCGTCAGGCTGGTCTCGGCTTCCGCCTTTCGTACGGGCACGGCTTCGGTGAAGCAAGACCGCGTGCCGCGATGGCAGACCACGCCCGGCCCTTCGACTTCCACGCGCAGCAGCAATGTATCGCGATCGCAATCCGTGTGCGCCGAGATCACCCGCAGCCGGTTTCCCGAACTTTCGCCTTTCATCCACAACTTTCCGCGCGTGCGACTGAAGAACGTCACATATCCTTTTTCCATGGTCTGCTCCATCGCTTCGCGGTTCATGAATCCCACCATCAGAACTTCTCCGTCGCCGCTGTTCTGCACCACCGCAGGCAACAGTCCATCCATCTTTTCGAAATCGAGTTGCGTTTCCATAAAGCCATTCCTCCCGGAAAACAAAAGGCCCGCTGAGTTTTATCGCCTCAGCGGGCCAAACCTGAAAAGTGCTTTTTGATTAAGTCTGCAATCTCAGGTATGCATCTCCGCCGGCGCGCTGTGCGCGTGATGATGGTGATGGCGGTGATGGCGGTGATGGAGATGAGACTGCATTCGTTTACAGATTATGGGTTGTCGGAATTCCGGTCAACAGATTTACTCGAGCCAAGGAACGAAATTTTCGATACACTCCATCAGAATTTCACACCCAGAATTTCACATCAGAATTTCAGATCAAAGTCCTGCCCCTACGATCCTGACGAATCCACCTTGATCTCGGCCGCTTTCCCATCGTGATACACGACCACCAGCGGCTTGCCGCCGTTCGGATAATGCACTGTCTTTTCTTCCGAACTGCTTCCCGCGTCCGGCTTCCCCATCCCGAGGGCGAAATCCGCCTGCATCTCGTTCATCCCTGGCTTCACCTGGTGCTGTTCCACGGCCTGCCAAACATCCGGCGTCCAATGTTTGTACAGATCGTGCGGATCTTCGATGAAGAACATTTCGTCCGAATAAATTTTGTACTCCGCATCCGCCTCGTATCCGATCGGCACCGCGTACATCTTGTCTTCCTTCCGAAAAACTGCCATGACCTGCCGCTTCGGTTCTGCCCCGGGAGCCGTTGCCGTCACCACATCTGTAATCGCGAGCTTCTCGATTGGCCCCAGCAATCCCGCCTCGTGCGCGAACTCGGTGCGCTTGCTCGCCGCGTCGTACCGGTAGTAGGCGTAGCGATATCCTTCCTTTACCCACACCGGCTGTTGGGTAAGTTGTTTCGCGCTCTTCACATCATAGGGATAAAGTTTTTTCGGGCTGACGTAATAATCGGGATTGGAATATCCCAAATCGCGGGCCTGCTTCTGCCGTTCTTCCGCAAGCCGATCCTCGTGCCGCTGGTAGAAAATGTACCCAGCCCGAATGCTCGCTACTGCCAGCGCCGCCAGCAGCGCCAACTGTACTCTCTTCCTGGCTTCGGGACTCATGATCGTCAAACGAACTCTCTCCGGCCCGGCGCGCGATTCGGCAACTCTAAGGTAAACTGATGAATGAGGGAATCGCGATGCCAGCCGTCACCGAACAAGATGTCTTGAGTGCGCTCCGGAGTTGCTATGATCCGGAGATCCCGGTCAACATTGTCGACCTCGGCCTGATTTACAAAGTGAATTTTACGCCTGCCGAAGACGAGAAGCAGGACGTTGCCGTCGACATGACCCTCACCGCCCAGGGTTGCCCCGAGCACGTCAATATCAGCATGCAGGTAAAATCCCGCCTTGAGCAGTTGCCCGGCATCCGCAACGCCGCCGTCAATGTTGTGTGGACTCCGCCCTGGACGCCCGAACGCCTCAGCCCCGAAGCGCGCAAGCAACTCGGCATCGAGTGAACCCAGGGACCGCCCAGTCGGCCCGAAATTCGTTGTCCACTTCAGATCTCATCCGCCGATTTCTTCCCACGCATCCACAGCGCTGCGTCCCGCCGCTTCTGTGATGCGCTGGCCGGCTTTGGCAGCCATCTCCATGACCTGCATACCCCGGTCGAAATATTCGGGCATTGCCCGCCGCACTTTCTCGAATTTTTCCGGATACTCCGACGCCAACAGGGCCAGTCCCGCACCCGTCGCCAGCACGCCCGCCGGATATCTTTTCTTCATAAAAAGAATTGCCGCCGCCCCAATCGATGCCAGCACCGCCGCCTTCTTCCAACTCTCCATCTCAACCCCCAAAGGAATTTATCTTGGTTGACATTCTACTCCGGCAGAATTGGGTCCGTATGTACGCCCCGTCCTCTAGCACCTTATAGCGAAGAAGCTGCGGCCTGAAGACCGTGCCACCGCTCATCCTTTATACTTGCCTGCTTCGATTCCCAGGGAGGCCCATGCAAGTCCACCAGTCCAGAATCGCTCTCGCTCTCGCTTTCGCTCTGTTCGCCGCCAATCTTTCCGCTCAAACCAAACCCCGCGCCCGCGATCTCGGAGTTCCCTTCGACGGCACGCCCGGCCCCAACAACGCCATCACCGACGTTAAAGGCGTCGAGGTCGGTCACACCACTTTGATTTCCGGCAACGGAAAACTCGAGATCGGAAAAGGTCCCGTCCGCACTGGCGTCACCGCCATTCATCCTCGCGGCAAAGATTCCAATGACGCCGTTTTCGCCGCCTGGTTCACCTTGAACGGCAATGGCGAAATGACTGGCACTACCTGGGTAGAAGACTCCGGATTTCTAAACGGTCCCGTGATGATCACCAACACGCATAGCGTGGGCGTTGTCCGCGACGCTGTCATCGCGTGGAAGGTCAAGCACGGCTCGCCCGACATGGAGGGATACTGGTGGTCGTTGCCCGTCGTCGCTGAAACATGGGACGGCTGGCTCAACGACATCAACGGATTTCACGTCAAGCCCGAAGACGCCTGGCGCGCCCTCGACACCGCTCACTCCGGCCCCGTCGAGGAGGGCAATGTAGGTGGCGGCACTGGAATGATCTGCAATGAATTCAAAGGCGGGATCGGCACCAGCTCCCGCGTGCTCGACGCGAAGTTCGGCGGCTATACCATCGGCGTTCTCGTGCAGTGCAACTACGGCCGCCGAGATCAGCTCCGCATCGCCGGCGTTCCCGTTGGGAAAGAAATCCCTGACCACCCCGCCTATGCCAGTGGGAATGACACCGGATCCATCATTGTCGTCGTTGCGACCGACGCTCCCGTCATCCCTACCCAACTCAAGCGCATCGCAAGGAAAGTTTCGCTCGGCTTGGGACGCGATGGCAGTTATTCCGGCGACGGTTCCGGCGACATCTTCATCGCCTTTTCGACCGCCAATCCCGGCGCCGTTGGCACTAAGGGATTGCACCAACTCACCATGCTGCCCAACGATTCTCTAGATCCCATCTTCCTCGCCACCGTCCAGGCCACCGAGGAAGCCGTGATCAATGCCATGGTCGCGGCCGATACCATGACTGGCATCGACAACCACACCGCCATTGCTCTTCCGCACGATCGTTTGCGCGAGGTCCTGAAAAAATACAACCGTTTGGAAAAATAGCTGGTGGCAGAAGAGCGTCAACCACGAAGGACACGCACGAAGGAAACCCCTGCAAGGTTTTCCTTCGTGCACCTTCGCGTCCTTCGTGGTTGACGAATTTCGTGGAGACAAACAGGTCCCCTGAAATAGTCGGGGTCTCTGCGGCCAGCACGGCGTTTTGTCGGAACACTACTCTCCCGCGAACATTCCGTTGGCTCGTCGGAATTCCTGCGCCTCGATCCCGAATCGCTTTAACATCGACTGCAGGGTTGTGCGCTTCACTCCCAGGCGGCTGGCGGCTCCCGTGGTTCCGGACAACACTCCATTGGTCTCTCGCAGAACGCGAATAATATGATCGCGCTCCATATCCGTCAGATTATCTTCGCTCGACTCCCAGGCTTCCAATTCTGCCGGGGGCGCAGTCAGCACCGGCCCTTTGGTCAGGATCACCATGCGCTCGATCATGTTTTCGAGCTCGCGAATGTTTCCCGGCCAGCTCCAGCTCCCCAGGATCCGCATGGTCTCGTCCGGAATTGTAGTGATCTGTCTCCCCATCTGGGCGGCGTGTTTGTGGACAAAATGTTGCACCAGCATCGCAATGTCGTCGCGCCGCTCGCGTAACGGGGGCAATTCGATCGGAAAAACATTCAGCCGGTAGAACAGATCTTCGCGAAATTTCTTATCCTCAATGTCCTGCTGCAAATCCCGGTTCGTCGCCGCGATGATCCGGACATCCACCCGCTTGGTCAACACTCCCCCCAGCCGCTCGAATTCCCGATCCTGCAACACTCGCAACAGCTTCGGCTGCAATTCCACAGGCAGCTCTCCAATCTCGTCCAGAAACAGCGTCCCCTTGTCGGCCAGTTCAATTCGCCCGACCTTCTGGTTCACGGCGCCCGTGAACGCGCCTCTCTCATGACCGAATAACTCGCTCTCCAGCAACCCGGACGGAACCGCGGCGCAATTCAGTTTGACGAATGTCTGGTCGCGCCTTTCGCTGAGCGCATGCACCGATCGTGCCACTAGTTCCTTTCCTGTCCCCGTTTCTCCCAGCAGCAGAACCGTCGAATCCGTTGGCGCTACCACTCGCGCCTTTTTCAGTACCTCTCGCAACGCGCCACTTTGCCCGATAATCTCTTTGAATCCCAGTTCCGACTGAATCTCGCTTTCCAGATAGGATTTCTCTTGCGCCAGCTTCTCTTTCGCGTCCTGCAGACGGTCGGTCATCTCCAGTAGCCGTGCAATATCGACGCAAGCCCCAGTGATCCCAATCGTATTTCCTTCCGCGTCAAACAGGGGCTCGATGCTCATGTCGAAGGCATAACTTCGGTCGTTATGCGGGATCGTCACGTCCTGTTGCTGTGACACTCCGGTTTCCAGAACTCGTTGCTTGAGAGCGGTCAGAGCGGATGCCCGCGCCGCCCCAAGAATTTCATCATCCGTCTTCCCCATGACTTCGTGCTGCCAGTACAGTTGCGGGTTATAGATCCAGGTGTAGCGCAAGTCCCGGTCCTGATTGAACACGGTGATCGGCGAATCCTTCAGCGCCACGCGAAATCGTTCTTCGCTGCGCCGCATCTCCTCTTCAGCCTGTTTGCGCTCGGTCATATCGCGCACGATTCCCTGGATGCGGCCATCCGGTAGCAGCTTGCCGCAAACCTCGCCCGGGAAGACAGATCCATCCTTGCGCAGAAATTTCCAGTCGCTGCGTACGGTAACTCCCCCCGCAAAACGTGCGATTTCTAAAGGGATTCGCTCAATCTCGTCTTTCGTCACAACGTTCGCAATCGAGAGTTGCAAAAGTTCCTCGCGCGTGTAGCCCAGCATCTCCGCTCCAGCCGTGTTTACGTCGAGATATCGTCCCTTTGGATTGGTAATGAAGATTCCGTCCGACGCCTGCTCCACCAGCACCCGGAAATGCGCCTCGCTCTCTCGCAAGGCCTTTTCCGCTTTATTGCGTTCTTCTTCCAGGCGGCACTGCTCGGTGACATCCCGCTGAATGCCCCACGTCCGCACTAACTTCCCGTTCTCCACGATTCCAAGAATGCTGTTCCGGAAGACTTTTGGGTTGCTTGCCATATCCACTTCGTGCGAGTCCCGATTGATCACACGAAATCCTGACCGTACGTACTCCCGAGTCATCTCGAGATTGTGGGCATCTTCTGCCGGCAGAAGCTCGGTAAGTCGCTTGCCCACGAGTTCCTCGCCCGATTCGAAACCGTACATCCTCGCCATCGCATCGTTGCACTCTGTCAGGTAAGAATTATGTAGAATGCCGTCGATCAGTTCGTCTTCCGGCAAATCAATGGGCAACGGCGCACACAGATCCTCGCGGAAAATGCCCTCCGAACTCCTGGCTACGAAGCTGCGGTAATCCTCCTCCCGTCTTCGCAGCGCCTCCTCCGCACGCTTCCGTTCCGTGATGTCGTGCGCCATTCCGCGCACGACAGGCTGTGCCACTCCTTCCGTGCGCAGAGTGTTGCGGTACTCCCAGATCCTGCGCTCTCCGCCGCGCGTCAACACGCACAATAGGCCACTGTCCGCTCCGTTCTTTTGAATTCGTTCGAGATATCGATCGAACTTTTCGCGAAATTCCGGCGCCACCACCTTCCGCATCGGAACTTTCAGCAGCTCGCTCACTTCGTATCCCAGTGCCCTCGCCGGCGCCGGGTTCACCGACAACATTCTTCCATCCAGGTCATGCGTGCACACCAGATCTTCCGTATGTTCGACCAGGTCGCGGTAACGATCTTCACTCTCGCGCAGCGCATCCTCGGCTCGTTTCCTCTCACTGATATCACGGCTGAGCGCCACAATGTACTCGCGCTCCAGTTCGACGAGTCGCAAACTGATTTCTACGGGAAATGCGGAACCATCCTTGCGCCGATGTCTGCCCTCCCGCACGAGAGATCCAGACTGTCGTAATTGTTCGAGAGCCTCCGCAAACTGCGCTTCGTCAGCGCGGAGGTCGATTTCAGGCACTCTCATCGACAGGAATTCCTCGCGTGCGTAGCCCAGTTGCCGGCACGCCGTTTCGTTGACATCGAGAAACCGCAGCGTCTCCGGATCGACCACTTCCACCGCATCATTCGATTGATCGATCAGCGCACGGAACAGTCGTAGCGCCTTCTCGAACTCCCGCATCCGCTGCGCCCGCCGCCGGAACAAATCTCCGGCCCCGCTCATGATCACACCCATCCCCGTAAACACCAGCAGCCCTACCAAATCGCGCCGGTTCGGTACGCCAAACGAATTCAGCGGTTCCAGCAGGTAGTACCAGGACAACGTCGCCGACGCCGCCGTAGCCAACAGGCTCGGTTCCAACCCGCCTAACAGCGAGATCAACATGATGGTGGGATAAAAGATAAGGTAAGGTAGGGCGAATCCGAACGCTACATCCAGGCCATACCGCAACAGCCCTGCCGCGACGATGGCTAGCAGAGCCCAGCCATAGCACTGAGGCCGCGTTCGCAGCCCGCTCACGAATCTTTGAATGGCTTTCCCTTGATCGGCGGAACTCATTGCCAACCCTCACGTGATGAGATTTCCCTGGATCTCAACTGCAGCGTTTCCGATTCGGAGGAACGGCCTCAAGGAAAGCGCAACAGCCTCGGCAACGCTCCTTCCGCAAAGAAGAGTTTCCGCCTTTCACGCGATCGTCCGCGCACCTTTGTCGCGAATCATCTCCGGGAGTGTCTTCTCCCGTCTGTGATTCGACTCACAATCTCCCCACTTTTTCCCAAAATGGAATTTCCCTCTTCAAATCAACCGGTTCAGCCAGAAAGGACTCGCTACCGCCAGAACGAAACGGCCAACCCCGTGGGATTGGCCGCTCGTCCAAACTTATCTATTTCCGGTTCCAGCTCAACGCTGCGCTGTATTCAGGAGATCATTCTTCAGGATACTGACTTCAACACGCCCGCTGCTCACGCGTTTCGCCGCCGTCCCTTCCGCCGCGACCGCTGCGTTGCCCATACTCATTACGTAAATGCGGTAGACGGGAATCTGCTGCGCAGTCACCAGGTATCGCACCACCGAATCCGCCATCTTGCGCGAACTTGCGATCGCCGCCTGGCCGTGTCCCGGCGAAAATCCGCGCACTTCGATGATGTAGCTTTTCTGGTCCTTCAGTGGCCCTGCCATCTGGTCGAGCGCGTCCTTCGCGTTCTTGCTCAACACGCTCTGCCCCGGACGAAACCGAATCTCGGTCTCCGCGGTGCCTTTGTATTGATCCAGGCTCCCCACCATCTGCTCTGCGTTCGACACCCGCGTTGACGCCTGTGTCGCCGTCGTCTGTGCCAGCTGCGCCTTGTTGGTCGCATCCGTAGCATGCTGGTCGGCCAGGCTCGATTTCTCCGACGCCATCTGCAGACCCTGCTGCGCGCGTGTATCCACATCCTTGATCATCCGGCTGTTCTCGGAGGTCAACTCATCCAACTCGTTGATTCGATCCTTGATCGGATTGACCTTCCGCTGTACATACTTTTTCGTGGCAAACGGATGCATGATCAGATTCCCGAAATTCGGATCATCTCCGTCCCAGAAATCCGTAGGCGTCGTCGAGGGCAGCGGTTCGCGTGTGCTTTGGGCAGATGCACTGTTATCCGTTGCGGTGGAATTACTTTGCTGCGCCACGCCTGGTAGCGCCAGCGTCCCCGATAAAAAGGCAAGCAGAATGATTCGGTTGGTCATCTTGACATCCCCTGGGTGAAGCCTTTTACGCGATGGCCTTTTGGGCCTCTTATGTGACGCATAGATTGTGCCTCTGCTTGCCCCAATCTGCAAGCCTTTTAGCGCGTATCTTCGCCCTTTTTCGCGCCGCCGCCTCCTCGCCGGCCCGGCGTGTGTTTCGTGACCACAGTCACTGCCCGTATTCCGGATGCGCAGTATTTTGCACTTGTGGCAGGAGAGCCCCATGTCACCCCAAACTTCTCTCGAAACCATCCACGAATTCCTGGCGCAGAAACGCATCGCTATGATCGGCGTCTCGCGCGAGCCTGGCAGTTTCAGCGTAACGTTATTCCAGGAACTCCTCCGTTGCGGCTATGACGTTGTCCCGGTAAACCCCCATACTCCAAACGTTCTCGGCCATCCCTGTTTCGCCCGCGTGCAGGAACGTCATCCCGCCCGTCAAAGCCGCCCTCCTGATCACTTCTCCGGAAGTCACCGAGAGCGTCGTCGCCGACTGTGCTCGAGCCGGCATCCGCCTGGTCTGGATGCACCGGGGCGTGGGCTCAGGCGCATTCAGCCCCAGAGCTGTCACTTTCTGCCGCGCGCAAGGGATCGACGTCATCGCGGGTCAATGCCCGTTCATGTTTCTTCCCGCCAGCGGAGCAGTCCATCGCATTCACGGTTTCTTCCGCAAGATTACCGGGCGCTACCCGCAAACAAAACCCGCAGCCTGATTATTCGTTCTGAAAGATACAGAGGGTGCCCCACCCTTCTCGCGCATTTTGCGAGAGGGTGGGGATTTTGACTTTGAGGAAAGTCAGATGTCAGCAAATAAGTGCAGCAGAGGATGCGACCGTTAGTCCTTCACCGCCCGGTCCGTGATCTCCAGCCCCTTGTCGATGATCGCGAAGGCCTCGCGCAGTTGCTGCTCGTTGATGCAGAGCGGAGGATTCGTATAGAACGAATTCCACCGCACCAGCGTGTACAGCCCTTGCTCGCGGAAGAATTTCCCCAGCGCCGCCATCTCTTCCGACGCTCCGTTGAACGGAGCCATCGGCTGCTTCGTCCTCCGGCTGCGGATGAGCTCAAAGATTCCGAACAGCCCGATCGATCGCACCGCCCCCACCGATGGATGCTTGGCCTGCATTTCGGCTCCAAGCTCTTTCATGATCGCGCCCATTTTCTTCGCGTTGTCGATGAGGTGATCCTCTTCGTACACGCGAATCGTCGCCAGCGCCGCCGCGCATCCCATGGGATGCGAGTTATACGTCAGCCCGCCAAAAAAGACTTTGTCCTGGAAGTGCTGCGCGATGTGATGCCGCATCCCCACCGCTCCCAGCGGCAGATAACTCGCCGTCAATCCCTTTGCCATGCAGATCAGGTCGGGCACGACTTTCCAGTGATCGATGGCGAACCATTCGCCCGTGCGCCCGAATCCCGCCATGACTTCGTCGGCGATCATCAGAATGCCGTACTTGTCGCACAGCTTGCGCACGCCTTGCATGTAACCGTCTGGAGGAATCAGAATCCCGTTCGTCCCGACAACAGTCTCGAGAATGAACGCCGCGATCGTGTGCGGACCCTCCAGTTGCATTGTCTCTTCAATCACGGCCAGCGAAGTTTCCGCCGACTCCCAGCCGCGCTCGATTCCGTGATAAGGATCAAGCACGCGCACCACGCCCGGAATGCCCGGCTCGACAGCCCATCTCCGCGGGTCGCCGGTCAGCGAAATGCTGCCCGCCGTCGCGCCATGGTAAGACCGGTAGCGCGCCATGATCTTGTGCCGTCCGGTGAAGAAGCGCGCGATCTTGATCGCGTTCTCGTTCGCCTCCGCCCCGCCGTTGGTGAAGAAAAATGTGTCGATGTCGCCCGGAGTGATCTCGGCCAGCTTGGCTCCGAGCCGCGCCCGCGGCTCCGTCGCCATGAACGGATTGGCATAGCAGAGCGTCTGCGCCTGCTCGTGGATCGCCTGAATCACGCGCTCGTCCCCGTGCCCGATATTCACCGACATCAACTGGCTGTTGAAGTCGATGAAGCGCTTCCCTTCCGGTGTCCAGAAGTAAATGCCCTTGGCCTTGGCCACCGGAATGGGATCGACCTTCGACTGCGCCGACCATTCAAAAAGTGTGTGCTTCCGAGTGAGATCAACCATCTCCTGCCCGGTCATCGCCGGATTCGCAACAGTAGTAGTCATTTCAGGACTCCCTCAAATTAAGTGCAGCACGAATTGGGAAGGGCACGACTTCCAGTCGTGCCATAAGACTCTTCATCAGCTGCGGCTTTAGCCGCTGAGGTCGTCGCGCTTAGAACTTGCGCGAGTGTTCTTTGGCCCAGCGCTCGACGACAACTTTCTTGTCGGTATAGAACTCGATGGCATCCCGCCCCTGGCCGTGCAGATCGCCGAAGAAGCTATTCTTCCATCCACTGAACGGAAAGTAGGCCATGGGCGCGGCGACTCCGATGTTGATGCCGATATTGCCCGCCGGCGCTTCGTAGCGGAAGCGGCGCGCCGCCGATCCGCTCGACGTGAACAGCGACGCCTGGTTCCCGTAAGGACTGCGTTCGAGAAACGCCAACGCCTCGTCCATGTTGTCGGCGTGAACCAGGCTTAACACCGGGCCAAAAATCTCGGTGTCGGTGATCTCGCTCGTCGCCGGCACATCGTCGAGAATCGTCGGCTTCACGAAGTTGCCGCGTTCATGTTTCGGCACCTTCGCATTGCGTCCGTCGAGCAGAACCTTCGCTCCCTGCTTCTCACCGACGCCAATCAGCGACTCCACGCGCTCTTTACTTTGCGGCGTGATCACCGGCCCCATCTGCACGCCCTCTTCAAGTCCGTTGCCAACTTTCAGTTTCGACGCAGCATCGGCGATCGAATCGCGAAAAGTCTTCTGCGCTTCTCCGATCGTGACCGCAACCGAAACGGCGAGGCAGCGCTGCCCCGCGCATCCGAAGGCGCTGTCGCTGATGATCTGCGTCGCCATCGGCATGTCCGCATCGGGCAGAACGATGACGTGATTCTTGGCGCCGCCCTGGCACTGGCAGCGCTTGCCCTGCTCGGCCGACCGCGAATAGATGTAGCGCGCCACCGGCGTCGATCCCACAAAGCTGATCGCGCGAACCTTGGGATGGTCAATCAGCGCGTCCACTGCCCCCTTGCCGCCATTTACGAGACTGGCAACACCCTTTGGCAGCCCGGTCTTTTCGAGCAGTTCGTAGACGTAGCGCATGGTCAGCGGCACACGCTCGCTGGGCTTCAGAATGAACGTGTTGCCCGTCGCAATGGCGTAAGGCAGATACCAGAACGCAATCATGCCGGGAAAATTGAAGGGCACGATGGCCGCGACCACGCCGAGCGGCTGCCGGATCATCATCTCGTCAATACCGCGCGCCACGTCTTCCAGGTTGTAGCCCTGCATCATCATCGGAATGCCGCAGGCCACTTCCACGTTCTCGATCGCGCGGCGCATCTCGGCCTTCGCCTCGGTGAAGGTCTTGCCGTTTTCCATGGTGATGATGCGGGCGATGTCGTCGATGTGCTCTTCGAGCAGCATCTTCAGCTTGAACAGCGGCTGGATGCGATCTTCCGGCGGCGTTCGTCGCCATTCGGGAAACGCGGCGGCCGCGGCTTCCACGGCAGCATTGACGTCGGCCGCGCCGGCCAGCGGAACGCTGGCGATGGTTTCGCCAGTCGCGGGATTGACGACGTCACGCCATTCGCTGGCGCTGGACTCTTTCCACTGCCCGTTAATGAAGTTGGCGACTTTGATGCTGGGAGGTGCGGCTACGGTCATCGGATAAAGCCTCGGCTATCGTGAAGAATTTGCGTTTAAGTACGCGGAATACTCACAAACCATGAACATCATACTAGCAATCGGCAGTCATGTAGCGCCGGCGTCCCGCCGGCTGTCGCGAGCGCGTCTCGCGCTCGCATCCGGCGGGCGAAACGCCCGCCGGACAGCCGCCAAGATGGCGGCGCTACGATCTACACCAGTTGTGGTACCGCGCCTTTCTGGTCGCAGACATTCGCAATCGCCGACTCCAGCACGTCGAGCGCTTCGTCCATCTGCTCTTTGGTGATGACCAGCGGCACCAGCACGCGGATCACATTCGAGTACGTGCCAGCCGTGATCGTGATCAAGCCATGCTCGTAGCAATATTGCGTAATCTTCTTGGTTTCGTCACCCGCTGGAATTTTAGTTTCCTGCGATTGCACGAGTTCGATGGCCTGCATCCCGCCTAGCCCGCGGAACGTCGCCCACGATCGGCCAGCGCCGTTGCCATTCGCGAGCGCGTCGCTGAAAGTGATCTCCGAGTTCGTTGGCGCGGGCCAGCAAATTTTCGCGCTCAAACAAATCAAGCACAGCCAGCGCGGCCGCGCACGACAGCGGATTCCCCGCAAATGTTCCACCAAGTCCGCCCACGCCCGGCGCATCCATAATTTCCGTGCGCCCGGTGACGGCAGCCAGCGGCAATCCGCCGCCCAGCGATTTCGCGGTCACGAGAAGATCCGGCTCAATGCCGTAACGCTCGCTTGCAAACAGCGCCCCGGTCCGGCCGAATCCGGATTGCACTTCGTCCGCGATAAACAAGATGCCGTACTTGCGGCACAACTCGATCAGCACCTTGAAGTAGTCCTGCGGCGGCGCGACGAATCCGCCTTCACCCAGCACTGGCTCGGCGATCACGGCCGCGACTTCTTCATTGGCGACCACCCGCTTGAACGTGTCCTCCAGATGCCGCGCACAATAAAGATCGCACGACGGATAGGTTTTCGAGTACGAGCAGCGATAGCAATACGCGTAAGGAACCCGGTAGACCTCGCTGGGGAACGGCGCGAACCCCGCCTTGTACGGATGCGTCTTGCTGGTCAGGGCGAGTGTCATCATGGTGCGCCCGTGAAACGCATCTTCAAAAGCGATGATGCCAGGACGCTTCGTGTAGGCACGCGCGATCTTGACGGCATTCTCGACAGCCTCGGCGCCGCTGTTGACGAAGATCGTCTTCTTCGCAAACTTGCCCGGCGCCAGCTCGTTCATGCGTTCCGCAAGGCGCACGTAGCTCTCATACGGCGTGACCTGCACGCAGGTGTGCAGAAAGCTGTCGAGCTGATCCTTGACCGCGTCGACAACTTCATCGCGTCGATGGCCAACGTTGAGGCAGCCGATGCCCCCGGCAAAGTCGAGGTAGCGGTTGCCGTCGACGTCTTCCAGCCACGCGCCTTCGGCCTTGGCAACGTAAATCGGCGTGCCGTGGGAAAGGCCGCGGGGCACGGCTTTGGCGCGCCGTTCAGACAGCGCTTTGGATTTCGGACCGGGGATGCTTGTGCGGATTTTTATGGTGGACATTTCTATTTCCCAGTGGCCAGTGATCAGAACCAGTGATCAGTAGCCAGAAAATCGAATTAGAAGACCGGCCACTGGTCACTGACCACTGGCCACTGCGCCTCAGTACCAGCCGATCGGCGCTTCGTTCAGGTTGATGTGGACCTGCTTGGTCTCGAGATATTCTTCAATACCCCACGGTCCGAGTTCGCGGCCGAATCCGGATTGCTTGAATCCGCCCCAAGGCGCTTCCACGTAGGTCGGCTGCATGTGATTGACCCAGACGATTCCGGCGCGCAGTGCTTTCACCGTGCGCATGGCTTTGAAGATGTCCCGGGTCCAGACCGCAGCGGCCAACCCGTACGGAGAATCGTTGGCGATCTTCATCGCGTCCTTCTCGTCTTCGAACGGAATCACCGCCGCGACCGGGCCAAAGATTTCTTCGCGGGCAATGCGGGCGTTATTGTTTACATCGTAGAAAATCGTGGGCTGGACATAAAATCCCTTGGCGAATTTTTCGGGACGTCCGCCGCCAGAAGCGAGCTTCGCTTCCTTCTTGCCGATCTCGAGATATTGATTCACGCGGTCGTATTGCTCTTTGCTAACCAGCGGACCCATCTTGGTCTCGCGATCAAGCGGCGGTCCAAGTTTGATTTTCTTGGCCTTTTCGGCCATGGCATCGACAAACTTCTTGTAGATGGATTTCTGCACCAGGATGCGGCTTCCCGCGGAGCAGACTTCGCCTTGATTGATGAAGACGCCGAACAGCGCGCCGTCGATGGCCGCTTCGAAATCTGCATCCGCGAAGAAAATGTTGGGAGACTTTCCGCCGAGTTCGAGCGTGACCCGCTTCACCGTGTCCGCCGCTTGCTTCACGATGATCTTGCCCACGGCGGCGCTGCCGGTGAAAGGCAATCTTGTTCACGTCCGGATGCTGCACCAGTGGGGCGCCGCAGGTCTCGCCAAATCCGGTCACGATATTGACCACGCCCGCCGGCAGTCCGCAGTCGGCAAAGTGTTTCGCGAATTCGAGCGCCGTGAGCGGCGTTTGCTCGGCAGGTTTCAGCACGCAGGTGCATCCCGCGGCGATCGCCGGAGCCAGCTTCCACGCGGCCATCAGCATCGGATAATTCCACGGGATAATTTGCCCGGCAACGCCGACCGGCTCTTTCAGCGACAGTGACATCGCATTGTCAGGAACGGGATTGACCTGCCCGGTAATTTTTGTGGCGAGCCCGCCGTAGTACTCGAAGCAAGTAGCGACATCGGTGAGATCGTATTCCGCCTCGACGATGGGCTTGCCGGTGTTGCGGCATTCGAGCTCGGCGAGAGCGGGCAAGTTCTGGCGAACTTTGTCGGCCATGCGGAACAAAACGCGACCGCGTTCCTGCGCTGTGGTCGTCGCCCAAGGGCCCTCTTCGAAGGCGGCTTTGGCGGCGGTAACGGCGCGATTCACATCATCGGCGGCAGCATCGGGAACCTGTGCGATAACTTCTTCCGTCGAAGGATCGTAGACCGGGAAGGTCTTGGCCGATTTGCTCGCGACCCATTCGCCGTTGATGAACATCTGGTATGTCTTGACTTCCGTTTGCACTCCGCTAGGCATCGTGGCCTCCTACGATCTGACTCTCTTTTGACGGGTAGCCCCGCCGGTGCTGGAGAATCGTGCCGTCCCTACGGGACTCGCTCCACTTCCTTCGCCAACCCAGGACTTACGTCCCTTCGACTTCGCTCAGGGCAGGCTCTGGGCTAAAACATGTCGCCCTTTCAGGGCTTTTCTGCGGCCGTAGACGAAAAAGAAAAATGCGGCCAGGCCGACAAAAAACAATGTGCCGCCGACCATCCACAACTCGTACGACCACAATGACGTGATTTGTTGCGCCGGGAAAAATACCAGCGCAATTCCGAGGATCGTGGTCAGGAATCCGCTCAGTCCGGCGACAAACATCGTGCCTCTGCCATATTGACCCTTCGGCGTCGATTCCGTAACCGCGAACTTCACTAGCGCTCCAAACGCGTACACGAACGGCACGAGCTGCAACACGACAGCCAGCGACAGCAGCTTCTGAAAAGTTTCCTGCACTCCGGCGCCAGCAAAATTCAAAATCACCAATACCGCTGAGACAATCCCCTGCACGATCAACGCTGCGTAGGGCGTGGCGTAGCGCGGGTGAATGTTTCCCAGCCACGACGGCATGTAGGAATCAAGTCCAGCGACGAATGGAATACGGGAGCAGCCGCCGATCCACGCCGAGCCGATGCCGGCGATCGAGAGGCTGAGCATCACGGCGAACGGAATCGTAATCCAGCCCATGTTGATGCGGCCAGCCATCTGGCTGACGGCCTGCACGACTCCCTGCAGCACATTGACGTTCTTGCCGATGGCAATCAGCAGAGTGAGCGTCGCCCCGACGTACAGAGTTCCTGAAATGATGCCGCCCAGAGCGACCGCTCCCGGCAGAGTGCGGCGCGGGTCCTGAATCTCGTCGCCCATGACGGACGCCAGTTCGAGGCCGACCAGGCCGAAGCAGATCACGCCGAAAGAATTCAGAACGAATTTCGGATTGGCGGGAATCTTGAAATCAGCCGCCGTGATCGTCGTGCCGAAATGCGACCAGATCACCGCTCCCAGTCCGATCAGCACGGCGGCGGCGATGAAAGTCCCGATCGCGCCCATGTTGTTGATCCACTTGCCGACGCCCAGGCCGAGAATGTTGAAGAACGTCAGCAGCGCCAGCAGCGCGAGCGATGTCACCGAAGCAAACACTTTGTTGTCGGCCAATCCCTGGTGTCCGGGGCCAAACACATACACCGACACGCCGACGAAATAGAGCATCACCGTCGGCACGTAGAGCATGTTGTTCGTCCAGTAGCACCAGCCGGAGAGGAATCCGTGAAAGTCGCCGAAGACTTCCTTGGCCCAGAGATAGACGCCGCCCTCGCCGGGATAGCGATGCGCCAGTTCGATCACCGCGATGCCCTGCGGCCAGAAGAAAAGAAGAAGTGAGATGATCCAGAGCCAGACGGTGACGCCGCCGTTGGCCGCGATCGACGGAACAACGTTCAGATTGAAAACCGCAACCACGAAGAGCAGCACCAGATCGCGGCGCCCGAGAGCGCGGATCAGGTGGGGCTGGGCGGGTTGTGCAGTAGTAGACACGTTTGGTTATGAACGGCCGGGCTTTGCCCGGCGGATCAGCGAGGGCGGCTGTCCCCACATGAGCATTGGTGCGTTGCTACAAGGGCGGACGAATGCCATCCGACCCCTCGCATGATTTAATGCGCGACTTCGGCCGGCACGCGCTCGCTGCGCTCCTGCTGCGCCTTGGCGAGCGAGGCCGCGATGTCGTCAAACGCCGCCAGGTGCTTGTCGATGTCGGCCTCAGTGTGCTGAACCGAAATCGTCCACTGCTCATCCCACCAGTAGGGCTGAGCCATGACGCCGCGGTTGACCATGCCGAACCAGTAATGGCGCCACAGGTCCACGTCGATCACAGTCCAATCGCGGTAATTGACGATCTCCTTCGGATACAGCATGAGCGCGCCGTTCGCTCCGGCTTGCGCGATGTAGGCCTGCAGGCCGACCTTCGCGATGGTCTTGCGGTAGCCGTCGGCCAGTTTCTTGCCGAGCTTGTCGACATGCGCATAGTTCTCGCGCGTCAGAACTTCGCGGAACGTGGCCAGGCCCGCCGCCATCGAGACCGGGTTGGTGTTGTAGGTTCCGCCGTGGAAGACCTTGTGCTGCGAGATCAGGTCCATCACAGATCTGCTGGTGCCGAATGCCGCCAGCGGCAATCCACCGCCGATCGATTTCGCCAGGCAGATCATGTCAGGCATGACGCCGAAATACTCGCTGGCGCCCGCCCATCCCAGTTTGCAGCCGGTCTTAACTTCGTCGAAGATCAGCAGCGCGCCATTCTTGTTGCAGATTTCGCGCAGGCCTTTCAGGAAGCCGGGTTGCGGCATGCACAGGCCGACGTTCATCAGAATAGGTTCAAGAATGATGGCGGCAATTTCGCCGGGATTTTCCTTGAAGCGCCGCTCCACCGTGCTCAGGTCGTTGAAGGTCGCAATCGTAACGTTGGCGACCGCGGATTTCGGCACGCCCAGTCCGCCGGGAACCGCCGTAGGATTCTTTACATCCCCAAATTCGGGTGCGTGCGGCTTCACGCTGACCAGAGCGCTGTCGTGCAAGCCATGGTAAGCGCCTTCGAATTTCACGATCTTGTCGCGACCGGTCGCGGCGCGGGCCAGGCGGATGGCGTGCATCGTGGCCTCGGTACCGCTGTTGCCGAAGCGGCACATCTCAACCGGAAAGCGATTGCAGATTTCTTCCGCCAGTTCCCACTCCATGTCGTGCGGCATGCCGAACATGGTTCCGGTGGAGAGACGCTTTTCCACGGCCTTCATGACCGCGGGATGGCAATGTCCAGCCATCAGGGCGCCGAAGGTCAGGTTGTGGTCGATGTACTCGTTGCCATCGAGATCGCGAAACTTGCTGCCGCTGGCCTCTTTCACGAAGATCGGCCAGGGATCGTAGGCACGATAATTGCTGGCAACGCCGAGAGGAATGCGTTTGAGATTCTTCTTATGCGCTTCGGCGGATTTAGGCGTTCGCCGCTCGAAAGTGGCGAGTTCTTTCTGTAGATCGGGATACATCGAGGTTCTCCGGGAAGACTCAGGCAGGCCGCTTCCGGGCGGCGGGCCGTTAGAATGCCCGGGCGGTAGAAGCCGCCCGGGATCGATCTTTCTACTTTACTCCTAAGCTAGAAGTAGAACTTCAGAGCAAACTGCATCAAGCGCGGATCGCGAGCCTGCTGGATCTGGCCGAATGTGGTGTCGCTAAAGTTGCCGTCTGGGTTATAGAACTGTGTTTTGTTGAATAGGTTGAAAATATCGGCGCGGAACTGGAAGTACCTTGCCTCCGTCAGCGCGATCTTCTTGGACACGGTGATGTCCCACTGGTTTTCACCGGGCCCGCAGCAGATCGAACGCGGCGTGGTGGCAAAGGTTCCGGGCGTGGGATCGGAGAACTGGCCCAAGTTGAGATAACGGTGCGCGCAGTCTGAGCCGGGGCTCCCTGCACACGACGTTCCATCGGCGTGAGTCAAGATCTTCGGGTCTAGCAGCTGCGGCTTATTGCCCGCCATTTGCGGCGCCCCCGCTCCCAGGAAGAACAAGCTGCTGATCAGCTCATTATCGTCCTGCGTCTGAATGCGGATCGGGAAGCCGGTCTGCAGTTGGATGATACCCGAGAGCTGCCAATCATCGAGCGCCTTGCCCGCGAAGCCGCTGTACTTGGGCACGGGAAGATCCCAAACATAGTTCACGACAAAGCGCTGCGCGGAATTGAAGAGCGACAGTGCTCGGCTGGCCTTGTAGTTGAAGGGATTCACTGTCTCTTCAAAGCTCGACGCCCAATCGAGAGATTTGCTGAACGTATAGGCCGCCTGCAATTGAACGCCGTGCGAGAAGCGCTTCTCCAAGCTCGCCTGCAGCGAGTTATAGGCCGAAGGAGCGATCGTGTCTTCCGCAAAGATGTTTGTGAAGACCGGAACCCCGTCGAGTCGGGCAACCGCTACCGGCCGTAAACGCAGGCAGTTGGGTTGCAATTGGGCGAAGAGTACGGGCGCAGACCGACCAGATTCAAAGTGCTGTCCTGCGGATTGTACGGTCGTGCCGTTAGGCAGGTGGAATCCATTGGGGAAGAGCAGTCCCGTTGGACGCTGGGAGGGTCACGGAATATTGGTTGTCTTCAGCGAATGGTCCGCAGTTCCCGGGAACCCCGTAGGCCTGGACGTTGGCTGCGTTGTTGGCGGCAACGCCATGATGTCGAGACAGGTTTGCGGATTGGCCGCGTTAATGTCGTGCGATGCCAATAGACGATGGCCTTGCGAGCCAACGTATCCGAGCTGCATGACGATATTGCGGGCCAGCTCTCGCTGAATCGTCAGGTTGTATTGCGCCGTGTACTGCGTGCGCATGTGCGGCTGGAAATCACCGTAGAGCAGCATGGGCCGGAAGCTCGCCCAGTCCTGAGGCGTACCAGGAGCAGGACTTAGGATGCCATTGAACGGGTTGGGATTGACAGTACCGCTCTGCGCGACAAACGGAGTATTGAGGAAGGTTGCAGGAAGGTACGTGCTGCCTCCGAAGGGCGGCTCGGCGCCGAACTGTTCGAGCACCAACTGCTCCATCGGGTTATAGAAGAGCCCCCAACCGGAACGGATGCTGGTCTTGCCGTTGCTGCCAAAAATCTTTCCCAAAGCTCCACTCGTGAAGTTTGGACTGTACGCAATGCCGATGCGAGGTGCGAAAGCCTTGTAGTAAGTCTGCGTCAAGCCCGCCTGCACGCCCTTATCTCCAGGAACAACCAGGCCGGTCGGTTCGACCCCAGCATCCGCGCAGGTGCTTCCAGCGGGGAGATTGAAATTCGTTAGCTCGGCGGAGGTTAACTGGCAAGGATAAACGGTCGAATTCTGACCTGGGCGGAAAGTCTGGACGTGGTGCAGCACATCCGTCAGCGGCGTATCCAATTCCCAGCGTAGGCCGTAGTTTAAGGTGAGTGAAGGATTGATCTTCCAACTGTCCTGAGCGAAGAGATAGAAACCGGTCGTGCGAACGTTTTCACGCTGCGCCGAGCCTTGCGAGTAGGTGTCATCGAGGCCGAGTAGATAACCGGGGTAATTGTCACTGGAAAGGACCGAGTTCTCGGTTGTGCTGTTGAACGAGTAGTCTCCGCTTACGTTGTAATAGAGAGTCTGGTCGAAGCGGTCGCGGCGAACATCGACCCCGAATTTCGCCGTGTGACTTCCTTTTACCCAGGTCAGATTATCCGCCCACATAAAAGAGTTTCCGACCTGTGGCAGTTCGCCTTCCCAGCCGTTGCCGATGGCAAATCCGCCAGCAACACTCACGAACGGAACTCCCGTCCGATTCGTCGGCAGGCCCGTCGTAATGCCATACTGCGGATTCATGCCCAACTGACCAACGATTGAATTCGACCCGACGCTGGAATCGGACGTTCCATTGAAACAGACCGCCTGGGCCGCCGCGGAAGAACAGGACGAGTAAATGGATCCGGTGTTTTGAGGATGCTGAAACGTCAGTTGGCCTTCACGCATGTACGTGAAGCGCGCTTCGTTGACCAGCGAGTTGCTAATGGTCCAGGTATGGCTGGGATTGTACTGTTGATAGCGCGATCCAACTTTCGCCCCGAATCCCGGAATATTCGCGCCCGAAGCCTGGAAATCATAGAAAGGCTGAAGCTGGTTGTCGTCGGTGTAGTAATAGTAAAAGCTGAAGTTCTGGTGATCGTTGATGTGATGATCGAAGCGGACCGTAAATTGATCCTGACGTTCGGAACTCACAGGAACAGCCTGATAGGAACCATCCGAGCGGTTGGCAGCGGGCACGAAACGGAGAAGGTCCATCGCGACCGGATCCTGACACCCTGCTGGTATCACGTTCGCTGTAAAAACATTCGCCCAAGGGAGCGGCTTGGTGCTGCTGTAGCCTCCAGTGGTGTACATGCCGTAGATCCCGCCCTGCGCAAGTCCCAGGGAGGAATCGCAATTCGGGCGGCCATCCAAGGCTTGCGCGGCAAAAGCATCTGCGATTCCGCCGCCAAAGGCCGGCTGGCTGGAGAAGTCTCCCGTTCGTTCCTGCGGAGTCGGCACAAATACCGTTTGTCCGGAAATGCCTTGGCGAACGCGGCGCCCTTCATACGAGGTAAAGAAGAAAGTGCGGTCCTTCTTGAGCGGGCCGCCGAAGGTTCCACCGAACTGGTTCTGATTCTCCTGCGGTTTGACGGTGTTGAAATATCCTTGCCCATTCAAAACCGTGTTGCGGAAGTACTCGTAAATGTCGCCATGCCACTGGTTGGTGCCCGACTTAGTGATGACGTTCACCACGGCACCGGAATTTCGGCCGTACTCGGCGTCGAAGGTGTTGCTGATGACGCGGAATTCTTCAATGGCATCAGGGGTTGGCTGGACGGTGGGGAGATTCACGAACGCATCGTTAGCATCGCCGCCGTTAACGCTGAAATTGTTGGAACGTCCGCGGCCGCCGTTCACCGAAACTGCCCCGGCATCGCCACTCCCATAGAAGGTGCTGCCGCTCGATCCCAACTGTGACTGCACGCCCGGCTGCAATTGCAGGAACTGATACGTGTCACGGGCGTTGAGGGGAAGCTCGTTCACCGAGCGATTGTTCACAACCGCGCCCAGTTGCGTGCTGGTAGTGTCGACCAGGGGAGCTTCAGAGGTGACGTCGACCACCTCCTGCGCCGCGCCTAACTGCATGGTCATGTTCAAGGTGATGACCTGGTTCACGTCGAGCGCGATGCCGTGCCGAACCGACTTCTTAAATCCGGTCAGATCAAACGTAAGGGTATACGTTCCCACCGGCAGATCGGGGAACACATAGTCCCCGCTATCGTTGGTCAGCGAGTCGTGGCCAACGCCCGTAGCGTCATTGGTCGCTGTGACCTTTACCTGGCCGAGGACGGCGCCGGACGGATCCGCAACGCGGCCGAGGATACGTCCTCCAGTCCCTTGCGCTAGCAGCGGCACAGTTAGAGCGCAGAGGGCCAGGCAGATCGCCCCCAGAGACATCGCACGCACACACAGCTTCGACCAGCGGCTTCGCATCGACGGCATGGTACCTCCGACATCCGGGAGAGTTTTGGGATTTTTTTGAAAACCAGACTACTTGTTTCCAGCTACAACCTTGCTATAATCCCGCAAGGTTAGAGAAGAAAGGTGGGAACTGTCAAGAATAAAAAAATGCCTTGACCCCATCGAAATTTCTAATCAAACACTGTGATCTTGCGCACCGGTCGCGGACAGCACAGATGCCCGAACCTTACTTGAAAATCGGAGATGTCGCCCGGAAAGTGGGCGTATCACCTTCCGTCATCCGCTCCTGGGAGAGCCTTGGCCTGGCGCATCCGCATCGCACCGAGAGCAAATACCGCCTGTACACCGCCGAAGATGTGAAACTGCTTAAGCGCGCGCGGTTTTTGCGCAAGGTGCGCGGACTCAACGCGGCCGCGATTGTGCAGTTGCTGAAGCGCGAAGGCAAGGTGCATCCCGTCGCCGACGGAAATGCTGGAGCGATTGGGGGACACCTGCGGCGGCTTCGTTCGAAGCGCCGTCTCTCTCTCGCGCAAGTGGCCGATGCAGTCGGAATTTCCGTGGGATTCCTCAGCGCCCTGGAGCGTTCACAGATGAGCGGGTCGGTCGGAACCTTGCGCAAACTGGCCCGGTTCTACAAAACCAACATCCTCGATTTCTTCGACGCGACCGAGACCGGCAGCCGGCAAGTGCGGCCGGCGGAGCGAAAAGTCCTGGAAGTGGGCGCGGGCGTGCGTATGGAGTTGCTGGCCTGGGGCGAAACGGTCATGGAGCCACATCTGTTTCGCATCGCACCCGAAGCCGGCAGCGGCGATCCTTACACCCACGAAGGGGAAGAATTCATCTACGTGCTGCGCGGCGAACTGGAGATCACGGTCGACGGCGAGCAATACCGTCTGCGATCAGGAGACAGTTTTTATTTCGAAAGCGCCACGCCGCATCGCTGGAAAAATCCCGGCCGCAAAGAAACATTACTATTGTGGGTCAACACTCCACCAACGTTTTAGAGTTGCGATTTCTAGCCCGATGAACTTCGGAGGAAATATGAACTGGCAACGTGCGGCGCGCTTGTTGCCCCTGCTAGCGGCGCTTTTATTCCTCGGATCATGTTCGAAGAAGACGCCCACGCTCAACCTTCTTGTCTGGGAAGGTTACGCCGATCCGTCGTTCATTCAGGCGTTCGTAGATGCGAACCACTGCAAGGTCTCGGCGTCGTACATGGGATCGAGCGACGAACTGGTGGCCAAGCTGCGCGGCGGAAGCGCGGGAAATTACGACGTAATTTCGCCGTCGAGCGACGTGGCTTCGTCGATTGCGGCTTCCGGATTGGCCGCTCCTCTGGACTTGTCGAAGATTCCCAGCTACGGCCAACTTTCTCCGCAGCTCACTTCCCTGCCCCTGGTGCGCGTGAAGGGCCAAGTCTATGGCGTGCCCTTCATGTGGGGCCCCGATCCGATCATTTACGACACCACCGTGTTTGCGCAGCCGCCCGATTCCTGGAATGTTTTTTGGGATCCCAAGTACAAGGGAAAAGTTTCGGTATGGGACGATCTGTCGACCGTGTACATGGCCGCGCAGGTGCTCGGCTACGACAAGCCCGATCCGTCTCATCTTTATAACTTGAGCGATTCCGAACTCGATGCAGTGAAGAAAAAGCTGCTGGAATTGAAACCGAACGTGCGCAAAATGTGGTCGACTGGCGGCGAACTCACCAACTTATTTGAGAGCCACGAAGTCGTGATTGCCATGGGCTGGCCCCTCAACACCGCGGATTTGAAGAAGGCGGGATTCCCCGCCGGAGAAACGATCCCCAAAGAAAACACCACCGGCTGGATCGATCACCTGATGATCACGGCGGGCAGTGAGAACAAGGAATTGGCGCACAAATTTCTCGAATATATGATCGAGGCCAAGACGCAGAAACTGGTCACCGACAAGACGCACTATGTTCCGGCGAATCCGCAAGCGGCTCAGTTTATGACGCCCGATGAAGTGAAGACCCTCCATCTGGACGACGTGGACAATTATCAGAAGCGCTTGTATTTCTGGCAGAACGTGCCGCGACGAGCGAAGTACACCGAAATCTGGAACGATGTGAAAGCCGCACAGTAACCGTAGTTCGCGGGCAAGGATGACAGTGGATGGCTTCCCTGAACACCTTAGTTAAACGAGCCTCAGCGAGCGAAGCGCTCGCACCCAGGCCCACATTGCTCAGCATCCGAAATGTCGCCAAGACATTCGGGCGGAACGTGGTGTTGCGCGACGTTTCCCTGGAAATCGCAGAAGGAGAATTCCTCACCATCCTGGGCGAGAGCGGGTCGGGCAAGACTACGCTCTTGCGTATCATCGCAGGCTTTGAAACGGCAACGTCGGGCGAACTGTGGATGGGCTCCGAACGGCTCGACCATCAACCCCCTTACCGGCGGCGCGTGAACACGGTGTTTCAGCACTACGCTTTGTTCCCCCATCTGACCGTCGAACAAAACGTGGGATATGCCTTGCGCGTCGCGAAACGTCCGCGTGCAGAGATTGCAGAAAGAGTTGCCGAGGTGCTCGAGAAAGTTCGCATGAGCTCGTACGCGAAATCGAAGCCGTCCAAAATCAGCGGCGGGCAACAGCAGCGCGTGGCATTGGCGCGCGCATTAGTCAACCGGCCGCGCCTGCTTCTGCTCGACGAACCGCTCTCGGCGCTGGACGCCAATCTGCGGCGGCAGATGCAGGTGGAATTGAAATCGCTGCAGCGTGAAGTCGGTATTGCGTTCGTCTTCGTCACTCACGATCAGGAAGAAGCGATGGTCATGTCGGACCGCATCGCCCTGCTGCGGTCGGGAGAACTGGAGCAGGTGGCCACGCCCCGCGAGATTTATAGCCGGCCCGCAACCGCCTATGTCGCGCAATTTATCGGCCACACGAATTTACTCCGGGCAGAGGTACGGTCCGGCATGGCGCGCTGCGGACCTTTATCGTGGCCGACTTCCCTGCCCGATGGGCCCGCGCTGTTTTCGCTGCGTCCCGAGCACATCCGACTGGCGCGTCAAACAACGTCGGCGGGCGTTCGAGGCCGAGTTGTGCATCAGGCATTTCACGGCGCAACTGAGTTGCTTCGCGTCGAGTGCGCCGACGGACTCGTGCTGGTCGTGCGCACGCCCAGTGCCGGTGAAGTGGCAAACGAGGCTGCGCTCGAATTCTCGCCGGGCGATGCTGTCCCGGTTCGCGAATCTCCCGAAAGGAATTGATGTTCTCCCGCGCGTACAAAACGCTTGTGACCGCGCCCCCGCTGGTGTGGGTCACGGTATTTCTGCTCGTTCCCTACGCGCTGATGTTCTGCTACAGCTTCTGGTCAGTCTCGCCCGCGCAGACTATCGTGCACTCGTGGAGGCTGGACAACTATAAGGAGTTGTTCGAAAAAACGGTGTATTGGGAAACGCTGCTGCGCTCCATGTGGATCGCCGCGCGCGTCATGCTGTTCTCCCTGGTCCTCGGATATCCGCTCGCCTATTTTCTTTCCTTCTATGCCGGCAAGCGAAAAGATCTGCTGTATCAGATGGTGATCATTCCGCTGTGGGTCAGTTATCTGGTGCGGGCGTATGCGTGGAAGACAATTCTGGGCTCAGATGGCGTGCTCAACACGCTGCTTCAGTACGTACACCTCACCAAGAGTCCGCTAGAGTTTCTGCTGTACAGCCCATTTGCGGTCGTTCTGACGTTGACGCACATCTACACTCCGTTCACGATTCTTCCGATCTACGCAGCCCTCGAGCATATTCCGCGCAATCTCGTCGAGGCTTCGCATGATCTTGGCGCAACGCCAGCGCAGACGTTTTGGAAAGTCATCTTTCCGCTGTCGATTCCCGGCGTCGTAGCCGGAGCGACCTTCGCCTTCGTGCTCAGCCTCGGCGATTTTCTGGCGCCACTGTTGCTCGGCGGACCCAGCGGGATCATGATCTCGAACATCGTCGTTAGCCTGTTTGGCGCCGCCTATAACTGGCCGCTGGGTGCAGCGATTTCACTGGGCATGCTCGTAATCGTGGTAAGCCTGCTGTTCTTGTCTGAGCGGCTCGAAAAGAAGTGGAGTTTTTCATGAGCGGCGCGTCGGCAAGCGTTTCACGGTCACGCTGGCTGCTGCTGCATGCGACGGCGGTGTTCGCATTTCTGTACTTACCGATCGCGGTCCTCATTTTGTACTCGTTCAATGGCCAAGGCGTCGGAGGATTTCCTCCGCATCATCTGACCTTCGACTGGTATCGCATCCTGTTTGCCGATGGCGCAATCTGGGATTCGGTGCTCAACAGCCTGCAGGTCGCCTTTGCGGCGATGGCCATCTCACTGGCGTTTGGGATTCCGGCGGCGCTTGCCCTCGATCGCGCGCAGTTTCCGGGCAAAGCGCTATTTCGAAGACTTGTGCTGCTGCCGCTGATTCTGCCCGGCATCATCACCGGCCTATCGTTGCTGATGCTGTTCAACCTGACCGGCACAAAGCTCAGTCTGCTGACGATTGTCCTGGGCCACGGAACCGCGCTCATTTCCGTGGCAACGACCGAAGTTTTCGCCGGATTGCAGAAACTCGACCGCGCGCAGGAAGAGGCCTCGCTCGATCTGGGGGCAAATTACTGGCAGACGTTCTGGCGCGTGACGGTACCCAACTTAAAGCTGCCCATCATCGGCGCGGCGCTGCTGATCTTCACGCTTTCGATGGACGAGATCGCCGTCAGCTTCTTCTTGATTGGCCGCGACAATACCCTGCCTCTCGAAATTTGGGGACGCCTCCGCCGCGGCATCACCCCAGAGATCAACGCCGTCTCGACGATTATCTTCGTCTTCTCGCTAGTCACGATCGTGGTCTGGTACCGGCTGCGAGTCCGCGCGGAAGGCGGCGCAGAAATCGGAGCGGAACTCGTCGAGAGTTCGACGTCATAACGAACACCGCAAGTCCTTCGTGAGACTTCGTGCCCTTCGTGGTTCACGGTTTTTTCTATCCCGCCACCCAAATTAGCCGCCAGCGTTTCGGCCCGAAATGGAACTCGACAGCAAGAAACTGCTATAAATTCAAGGAAAACCCTTCGGAGTTCAGTAGCATGCAGTGTCGAGCCCTTGAAGAATTGCGACACTAGCAGCGCCTTTGAAAAGTCTGGGAAATTTCCTGCCTCCGCGGTAAATCCTCAATTAGCCTGTCTCCTCGCTGCTGTCGCTGTTTTCTACACGGCCACAATACGGCCCGGCCACATTTGGGGTGACGATTTCGCGATGTATGTCCATCACGCGCAGAACATTGTCGAAGGACGACCTTATGCGGACACCGGTTATCTCTTCAATCCGCACGCCCCCGTCAGCCCCAGAATGTATCCACCAGTGTTCCCATTGCTCCTGGTACCTGTCTATAGACTCTTTGGGCTGAATCTAATCCCCATGAAACTGGAGCAGGTCGTCTTCTTTGTGCTCACGTTGGCGGCGGTATATGCCTTCTGGCTCCGCGATCTCGGGGAACGTTACGCTCTTGCGTTAGTCGCTATTCTCGGCTTCAGCCCGGTGTTCTGGGATGCCAAAGACAACGTGCTCTCCGACCTCCCCTTCTTACTGTTCTTCTACGTCGTCGCATTGCTGGTGCGATGGACTCCCCGCAATCAGCCAGGTTGGTGGCGATGGGCCATTCTGATCGGCCTCGCTTTGTATCTCGCGATCGGCACGCGCACTGCGGGCATCGCCCTGATTCCCGGCCTGATGCTCTATGATTTGCTGAAGTCCCACGCAATCACGCGGCTTACTCTTATCGCGCTCCTGGTGTGCGCGGTCCTCTTAATGTTCCAAAGCCGCTTCGTGGGTTCCGGTGTCAGCAGCTACCATGTGCACCTTCAACCTACTCTGCAAACGGTGGGGACAAATCTCATTTCTTACCCACGCGCGCTGGCAGGTTTTTGGGTCGCGTCGACGCGAAACGCGTTTTCGTTCTTCGTCCTTGGAATCGTTGCTGTCCTGACGCTAGCGGGCCTCTTCTTTCAATCCAAGCGAGGGTTGACGATCGTTGAGGCGTTGGTAGCGCCTTATATGGCAATGGTTATTCTGTGGCCGTTCTCTCCCGGTACTCGTCTGGTCTTCCCTCTCCTACCCTGGATTGTATTCCTCGCCTTAAGCGGCCTCCGCGGCCTTGCTGCGAAATTCGCTCCGCGCTACTCTGCCGCTGCCTTGTGCGGGCTGTTGCTGCTGATCTCTGTTCCATATGTCGCAGCCTATCGCAAGGCCGACTTCGGCCCGATTCGCCAGAGCAACGGGTTACCCGAGTTCAACCAACTCTGTCAGACAGTCCGCGAACGCACGGCATCGGACGACGTGCTGATCTACTATCGCGCTCGTGCGCTCTCGCTCTACACCGGTCGAACGGCCTCCGCCTACAATTACCGTGGCACTGAGCTAGAGTTGCGGCAATACGCGCGAAACGTTCACGCTACGTATCTGATCACAACCAATGCCTTCGACGCCGACCACGGCTTCCTCGAGCGCTACGTAGGACACTCCTCCTCCAGCCTCGAACTGGCATACCAGAATGCGAATTTCAAGTTGTATCGGATTCTCTACCTTGCGGATCCAGAACGCTGCGCGGAACAACGCTGAGCCTCCTGAAGAACCCACCCGCTTCCCTGTCATAGTAAAGTGGTAGTAGACACTTTTTTCGGAAGGATTCCTTTTTGAGTTCAGGCATTCGCAACATCGCCATCATCGCGCACGTCGACCACGGCAAGACCACGCTGGTCGACGCTATGCTGCAGCAAAGCGGCACTTTCCGCTCCAACGAGCACCACGTCGAACGCGTGATGGACTCGAACGAACTGGAGCGCGAGCGCGGCATCACCATTCTCGCCAAGAACACGGCCATCTTCTATCACGATGTGAAGATCAACATCGTCGATACGCCCGGCCACAGCGATTTTGGCGGCGAAGTCGAACGCGCCCTCAAGATGGTCGACGGCGTCATGCTGCTCGTCGACGCCAGCGAAGGCCCGCTACCCCAGACGCGCTACGTGCTCGGCAAGGCGCTCGAAGCCAAGCTGCCTCCGATCGTGGTCATCAATAAGATCGACCGTTCCGACGCTCGCCCGCAGGAAGTGCTCAACGAAATCTACGATCTCTTCATCGACCTCGACGCCAAGGAAGAACAAATTGATTTTCCCGTCCTCTACACCAACGCCAAAACGGGCACGGCGAGCACGAACATCCAGGGAGGTGGAGAGGATCTGCGCCCGCTGTTCGATGCAATCCTGAAGACGATTCCGCTGCCCAAGGGAGATCCCTCTGGGCCGCTGCAAATTCTGGTCGCGAACCTCGACTACAGCGACTATCTCGGACGCCTCGCCATTGCCCGCGTCTTCAATGGCAAGATGTTTACCGGCGAAGACGTCGCTATCGCCAAGCTCGACGGCTCCCTGCACAAAACCAAGATCACGAAACTATTTTCCTTCTCCGGATTGAAGCGGACCGACATCACCGAAACCGAATTAGGCGACATCGTTGCGGTCGCGGGTGTCGAAGGAATCACCATCGGCGAGACCATCACCGAGGTCGAAAATCCCGCGCCGCTGCCCCATATCGCGATTGACGAGCCGACGATCGCGATGCTGTTCACTGTCAACAATTCGCCGTTCGCCGGAAAAGATGGCACCTACGTGACCTCGCGCAATTTGCGCGAGCGCCTGGAAAAGGAATTGCTCACCAACGTCTCTCTGCGCGTCGAGGAAACGGGCACCACCGATTCTTTTAAAGTGATGGGACGCGGCGAGCTGCAGCTCTCCATCCTGATTGAGATGATGCGCCGCGAGGGCTACGAACTCATGGTCGGCAAGCCGGAGATTGTTACCAAGCGCAATAAGGAAGATGGCAAGCTGATGGAGCCCGTCGAGCACCTCACCATCGACGTGCCCGAAAACTTTGTCGGCGTCGTCATGGAGCAGCTCGGATCGCGCAAGGGCGAAGTCACCAACATGCACAATCACGGCTACGGCCGCGTGCGGGTCGAGTTCCGCGTGCCCAGCCGCGGGCTGATCGGGTTGCGCAGCCAGTTGCTCACCGACACTCGCGGAACCATCGTGATGAACGCTCTGTTCGACGGTTACACGGAATGGCAGGGCGAGATTCCCCACAGATTGACGGGAGCTCTGGTTGCCGATCGCTCGGGAACTTCGACGGCATACGCGCTCTGGGGACTACAGGAACGCGGAGAACTTTTCGTCGGCCCCGGCGTGGAACTCTACGAAGGAATGATCATCGGCGAAAACGCTAAGGACACGGATCTCGACGTCAACGCCGTGCGCGAAAAAAAGCTGACCAACATGCGCGCCTCCACCGCCGACGAGGCAATCCGCCTGGTACCCTTTCGGCCGCTGAATCTGGAGCAGGCCATCGAATTCATCGCCGACGACGAGTTCGTGGAAATCACTCCGAAGTCGTTGCGCCTGCGGAAGAAAGTCTTACAATCGAATAAGCGAAAGAAAAGTTCGTTCGCTGTCGTTGAAGAGTTGTGAAAGCTGCGGCCAAGTCCGAAAAAGGTGCAAGGAAGAACGCCCACCTGCGGATGTTCCTGATCCCTTGCAGTTGCGGCACTACCTTCGCCGTCGCCGAGAACTACGATCACCAGGGGACTGCTTGGAGCCGCTACCTGGTCTGCCCCGGCTGCGGCAAGCGCCACGATCCCAGGAACCGCCTGCTCCAGATGGGCTTTCATCCTGAGGGTTATTGGAAAGTGGACGAGTGCTAGCCACCGGCAAGCCACAACCGCCGTTCGCTCCTCGACCGGGCCCTGAGCTCGGTTTCAAAAATCGCCTTCTTACTCTTCTTTTTTTCTCTGCGGCCTCTGCGGAATTCCTCTGCGGCTCAGCGGTAAAAAAAGAACTTAAACGCAGAGATCGCCGAGAATTCCGCAGAGATCGCTGAGGAACCCGGGGCAAAGACATACTGAGCCACTACCTGCTCGATTTGACAGGCCAATTCCGGAAAACCTGCTATACTGCTCGCCGCATTTGACTGTTGCCAGCTCCGGTACCGATTTTCAGGAAGGCCCTCCCGACCTGCCAAGTCCGCCGAACTGAGCTTGCACTTCCGACAGCTCAATGCAGGGGCAGACGCGTGAAGAATATCTTTGTGGGGAATCTCAGCTTCAATACCAACGAAGACGAACTGCGGCAGTTGTTCGAGTCCTACGGACAAGTCGACCGCGTGAGCATCATGACCGACCGCGACACCGGCCGTTCGCGCGGCTTCGGATTTGTGGAGATGGCCAGCAACGAGGACGGCGAGAAAGCCATCACTGCGCTGAACGGATCGCAAGTTGGCGGACGCACCATCAACGTCAACGAGGCGCGTCCGAAGACGGAACGCAGCGGCGGTGGAGGCGGTGGCGGTGGCGGAGGCCGCGACCGCGGCGGACGCAGCGGCGGGGGCGGCGGAAGACGCGATCGCTGGTGAAGTCGCGTCAGTAGTCACAGGAAAGAGAACCTTGTCGCGACGGCCCGCCAACGGCAGTCGAGCCGCAAGGTTTTTGTGGGGACAGCCGCCATCGGCTGTCCAGCCGCGCAGCGGCGTCGGTTTCGTGCCCGCATTGAGGCGTCTCGGCCCATCCGTGTAGACTGTTCTCATCGTAGTATTGCGCCCGTAGCTCAGCTGGATAGAGCGGTTGCCTCCGGAGCAACAGGTCGGGAGTTCGAATCTCTCCGGGCGCACCATGTTTTTCCCTCATTCGTTTGCCGTTGCCTCGGACTGAGCCGCCATCTTTTTTCAGCGCGTCGGTGGACGCGCTGGTCTCTGCGGGGCTGGGCAACAATCTTCCGCGCACACATCCTGCCGCGGGCCCAGCGATCCCAGTGCGCGGCGGTCTCCCGCCGCGGTTCTTTCAAGAATCAATTCGCGAATCATCGCGATGAACTTCGGATGCACGCCTACCGTCCGGGCACGAGCCATCGGTAGTTGCAGCGAATCACAAAGCTGTTGTGCTTCGATGTCGAGGTCGTACAGGACTTCCATGTGGTCGGAGATAAAGCTGATGGGAGCTAGCACGACGCCGCTCGCCACATTCCGCAACTTCAATTCGCGCAGGTAGTCGAGAATGTCGGGCTCCAGCCACGGTTGTTCGGGCGCGCCGCTGCGGCTTTGATAGACCAGCACATCGTTCGCGATCCCGAGCCGCGCGGAAACCAACTTCCTCACTTCCTCCAGTTGGCGAACGTAGTCGCAGCTGTTCGCCATCGATGTAGGAATGCTGTGCGCGACGTAGACGATTTGAACGTTGGAGCGAGCGCTCTCAGGAAGTTCACGAAGCGCATCGCGCAGCCGTTCTTCGGTTGCATCGATGAATCCCGGATGATTGAAGAAGGCTCGTAGCTTGTCGACTTCAGGGGCTTCGGCTCCAATTTCGGCGCGTGCCCGCGCGATGTCTTCGCGATATTGACGGCAACCGGAATAGGAACTGTAGGCCGAAGTCACGAAGGCGAGGGCGCGCTGAATTCCGTCTTGCCGCATCTGGCGCAACGTGTCGGCCAGCATGGGATGCCAGTTGCGATTTCCCCCATAGACGGGCAACTGCGGGCCGTGTGCGTTCAATTCATTCTTGAGCGCCGCGATCAACTCGCGGGTTTGCTGGTTGATGGGGCTCTTGCCTTCGAAGTGATAGTAGTGCTCGGCCACCGCGAGCATGCGCTCGCGCGGAACATTTCTGCCGCGCAAAACATTTTCAAGGAACGGAATTACCTCTTCTCTGGACTCTGGACCGCCGAAGGAGACAACCAGGATCGCGTCGTAGTTCATGCCTGTGGGTGAAAGATATCCTGCGGAGATGTGGCGGAAAAAAAGTTTGAGGACGAAATGCGAAGAGCGTGCTCAAGCGAGGTCCGTTTCGGGAAATTCGGAGTTGCGAGGGATACCCCCCTCCCCCCCACCCCTCGGAAAGGCTTGACTAGCGCGGGTTTTGCAAAAAGTATCTGCAAAATCTTGAGGGCGTTCGGGTTAAGGGTCAAAATCTTGCAAACAAAAGATTTACGGGATTTTCTGCGCCCGCTGCGCTTACCGCCTCCGCCTTGACCATCATCTGCTCATTGCCGGGAGAGGGTCAAGGTCAGATGTCACACGGCGGTTGTGGATAACTCGGCCAGCACCTTGATTCCCCGCCTCGCGGCGCGTAAATTCTAGAGACGGGTTCTCCGTCTGGAATTTGCTTATGTCGAGTCAAGCCAACATTTATTTGAAGTTCGGAGGGGCCACGGCGGTCATTCTGCTGCTGCTCGGCTATCTGGCCTACACCGGTGTGCAGGACAGCAAGAGCTACTACGTCACCATCAAGGAGCTGCACAAAATGGGCGACGGCGCCTATTCCAAGCGCCTGCGCGTCGCCGGCAACGTGCAGCCGGGATCGATCAAGCGTACTGGAACCCACGTGCAGTTTGTGCTGGTGGAAGAAGATCAGAATCTTGCCGTCGACTACACGGGTACGGAGGCGCCTCCGGACACATTCAAGGATGAATCGCAAGCCCTGGCGGACGGCAATTTTGGCCGCGACGGTGTGTTTCATGCCAAGCAACTGCAGGCCAAATGCGCTTCAAAATATGCTCCGCAGCAGCCAGGCACGCCCGGCGCCGCTCCCGCCGTCCACTCCGGCGAAAGAGCATGACCCAGGTGGAGACGAACTCAATCAACCGAGCGAACTAACCCAGACAGACCAGGGTGCCCCGTCCTTGTCGCGTTTTGTGCGACAAAGCCTGCCCTGAGCGAAGCCGAAGGGGCGGGGATTTTGACTCTCGCGCCCGTTGTGCGATTGTCATCGCCCGGCCTCGCGCCCGTCATTTCACCGTCATCTTCTTGTCCCAGATTTGCCTACGCGCTACCCCGATTTATTTCTCCCGCGTGGACCAGCGGATTTCGCTTGACATCTAATGTACTAATTCTATATAACACTATTGTTCTATATGACCGATCGCTCCAATTCGCGTCCTGCCCGTCCGCGGCCCTTTCGGTTTGCGCTCGACCTGCACAGCGGCGTTCCCGTCTATCGCCAGCTGATCGATCAGGTGCGATCTGGCATGGCCTCGGGCTCGCTCGCTGCCGGCGACCAGTTGCCCACCGTGCGGCAACTCGCGGTCGATCTGGAAATCAATCCCAACACCGTGCTGCGCGCCTATCGCGAACTGGAGCTTGGCGGCCTGCTCGAAACTCACCAGGGCACCGGAACCTTTGTCGCTAACAAGAAGGTGGAGAAGAGTTCGGCCGAGCGGGATCGCCAGCTCGGCCAGATGGCGGGCGAGTTCGCCGCCCGCGTGGGTGCTGCCGGATTTACTGTCGAAGATTTGATCGAACGTCTGCGCGACTTGCTGCCCGCTTCCGCGCAAAGGAGATCGTGATGATCCCGAAAATTCGCATCGCCGAAATCAATGGCGTCGCTCTACTGCTGTTTGCGCTCTGCACACTGGCCGGCCTCGCCGTTTCACAGGCCATTCATCAACCGGCAGCCGGAGTCATCGGAATCCTGGTTGGACTGTACTTCCTTTTCGCCATCAAGGTCGTGCGCCAGTGGGAGAAGGTCGCAGTCCTGCGCCTCGGCCGCTATGTCGGGCTGCGCGGCCCCGGCCTTTGCCACATTATCCCGATCATCGAAACGCTCAGCCCCTACGTGGACCAGCGGGTCCGCGTGGCCAGCGTCTCGGCGGAATCCACGCTCACCCGTGACACCGTTCCAGTCAATGTCGATGCCATCGTTTTCTGGATGGTATGGAATGCGGAGAAGTGCATTCTCGAAGTCGAAGACTTTGTGCAAGCGATCACCTTGAGCGCGCAGACGGGACTGCGCGAATCCATCGGCCGCCACGAACTGGCGCAGATGATCACCGAGCGCGAAACCCTGGGGCGCGAACTGCAGCGCATTCTCGACGAGAAGACGAACCCCTGGGGCATCACCGTGCAGTCGGTCGAAATCCGCGACGTAAGAATCCCGCAAGGCCTGGAAGATGCCATGTCACGGCAGGCTCAGGCTGAACGCGAACGCCAGGCCCGCATCATCCTCGGCCAAGCCGAAAAAGAAATCGCCGACAGCTTTGTGCAGGCCTCAAACTCCTACACCGAGAATCCCGTGGCGCTGCACCTGCGCGCCATGAACATGCTGTATGAAGCCATCAAAGAGCGCGGCTCGATGGTGATCGTGCCCTCGTCCGCAGTCGAAACCATGGGCCTGGGTGGCAGCCTCGCCACGGCAGCCCTCGGCGGCGCAAAACCCTAAACAAATTTCCCCAACAGGAAGGAAGGAGTGATTCGTATGAAGTACTCACTACCCGTGTGTCTAATTGCTGTAACTCTTACGGTCGGCGGCGTGTCGCCAGCCTCTGCTCAAGCTCCCCCGCTGCAAAAAGGCGTCAGCGTGCAAATGCCCCGCACCACGAGCGCGGTCGCTTATCCCGCCGCTGACAACGCAAACGCCCGGATTGTAGCCGTCACGGCGGACGGCACCTTCTATTTCGGAACGAAGCCGGTGACTCCCGACCAGTTTGCGGAAGAAATGAAGGTCACCCCTCACAACCCGGACACAAAACTCTACATCAAGGCTGACGCGCACGCGCCGTTCGCATACGTGAAGAGCGCCCTTGGACCCGCGCGTTCCGCTCATTTCGCCGAGGTAGTGCTACTGACCTCGCAGCCGGGAACGCCTCAAGTTGGAGAGATGGTTCCCCTCAAGGACTTGATGTGCTGCTGAGAGCGCCAGCGGGCGGAGAAGTCATATCAGTGCGGTTATCCACTTCCGCTCAAGGATCGACGCTAAATGTAAACGACAAACTCGTCCCGTGGTCGGAATTGGAAAGCACGCTAAGGGGACTTGCACATGGCCAACCTCAGATAGTGCAAGTAGAAGCGAATGACGCAGTGCCGTTCGCAGATGTCATCCGCGTCATCGATGAAGCCCGCGCTGCTGGAGCCAAGGTGGCTCTTCCGATTTTTCATTCGCTATAAGCGGGGGTGCCCCACCCTTGTCGCGTTTTGAGCGACAGGGTGGGGATTTTGACTTTGGGTCTTTGACCTTACATTTCAGACCGGATGAACATTCACCACACGTGGCAAGCGTTCTCCGACACCATAGGCTGCCCGGCCGTGCAGCCCCATGCCTTCTGGAACTCCGGCATATTCTGTACCACGCCATCCACGCGGTATTTCCCCGGAGAATGTGGGTCCGTGAGCACGCGCATCCGCGCCACCTCCGGACGCCGCTTCTCGCACCACACGCGCCCGAATCCCAGGAAGTAACGCTGCTCGGGCGTGTAGCCATCGATCTTCTCGCCCTCTCTTGCAGTCTTATCTTTTCCGGTTTTATCCTCGGCAATCAGATGTTCCAGCGCCGCCAGCGCAATGCGCGCTCCGCCATTGTCCGCAGTATTCTCGCCCAGGGTGAGCCGCCCATTCAGTTTCAAATCATCGACGGCCACGAAGTTCGAATACTCGTTCGCCACGCAGCTCACACGCTTTTCGAATTCTTCACCATCCTGCTTGGTCCACCAATCGTGATAGTTCCCTTGCGGATCGAATTTGCGCCCCTGATCGTCGAACCCATGCGTCAGTTCGTGCCCAATCACCAGCCCGATGCCGCCGAAATTCACTGCATCGTCCATCTTCGGATCGAAAAACGGCGGCTGCAGGATTCCCGCCGGAAACACAATCTCGTTATACGACGAACTGTAATAGGCATTCACCGTCGGCGGAGTCATGCCCCATTCCTTGCGGTCCAGCGGCTTGTCGATCTTGTTGATCTCGCGCTTCGATTCGAACTCGTTCGCTCGCTGCACATTGCCCAGCAGATCGCCCGGCTCGATCACCACCGAACTGTAATCGCGCCACACCTCCGGATACCCAATTTTGTTGTTGATCGCCTTCAGCTTGATCTCGGCCTGCTTTTTGGTTTCGTCGCTCATCCAGGAGAGATTCTGGATGTCCTCGCCCAGCGACTTCTCCAGCAGATCGACCATCTTCACCATGCGCGCCTTGCTCTCGGGAGGAAATGCAGTCTCTACGTATCTCTGCCCAAGGGCCTCGCCTAGTTCGCGGTCGGTCAAAATGACGCACCTTTTCCAGCGGGCCTGAATCTCCTTCTGTCCGCTGAGCGCCTGCTGGAACTTGAAGTTTGCCTGGACATACCGCTCCGAGAGCCAAGGCGCCGCCGCATCGAGCAGGTGCCAGCGCACGTAGGTCTTCAACGAATCCAGCGACTCCGATTCCAGCACCGCATTGACCTGCTTGAAGAATTCCGGATTGGTCACATTCAGCTCACTGAACTTCGGCGCATTCATATCCTGAAAATAGCGGTCCAGTTGAAAATTCGGACCCAATGCCGCCGCCTCTTCGCGCGACATCTTATGATCGCGGTTCTTCGGGATCTCGCCGCGAGGTCCGATCCATCTCTGCCTTCGCCAGCGCGGTTTCAATCCGAAGCACAGTATCGGCGTCTTGTGTCGACAGAGCCGTTCCCGGATCCGCGCCGCCGTTGAGATCCTTCGCCATCTGCACGAATACTTCGTTCATGTACGCCACAAATTGTTTTCGGATCTCCGGATTCTTGCCCTCATCCTTGAGGTAGTAGTCCCGGTCGGGCAGGCTCAGGCCACCCTGATCGATGTACGCGATCACGTGATCGGCGTTGTGCAGATCGGACGATGAATAAAAATTGAATAGCGGGCTCGGCCCGATCAGGTGCACGTGCGCGATCTCGTCCATCAGCGCTTGCTTATCCTTGACCGAATTGAGCCGCTCCAACTCCGGCTTCAGCGCCGCGATTCCCTTCTGGTTGACGGTCTTCTCGTCCATGCACGATCCGTAGAGATCGCCGATTTTCTGATCGATCGCGTTTCGTCCCGGCCCGCCCGCGGCCGCTTTCTCCAGAATGTCGTGCTCGATGCCCATGTTGCGCTCGCGCAACTCGACAAAGCTCACCCATTGCGACTGGTCCGCGGGTATCTCGGTATTCTTGATCCAGTTCCCGCACGCGTACTGATAAAAATCGACGCACGGATCCATGCTCTTATCGATGGTGTCGAGGCTGAAGCCCGGCGCGGGTTTCAGTGAAGAAGAAGATTGCGAATAACTGAAAGTGACCAGCAAGCACACGACTGGCAGCAGGCGCAGCAGACGCATTGAAGGATTTCTCCTTGAAGAACGGGAAGATTCTAAGCCTCGAATGCGATTGCGTAAACGGTCTGCACAATAAACAACATGGGATTGTTGCGGGCGCATCTCACGTCCGGCGGTTATAATCGGGAATTAGAGAATTCCGATTGAGGTTGGCCTGGTTATGACTTCCAAGAATGGTTCGAATGGCGAGGGCTACGTCGTCCCCAAGCCGCGCGCAGACTGGATCTCGCGTCGCAAGCAGCAGAATATCGACGGCAACTTCTCCCAGATGCACTACGCCCGGCAGGGCACCATCACGGAAGAGATGTCGTTCATCGCGCACAAGGAAAAGCTTGCGCCGGAACTCGTTCGCGACGAAGTGGCCCGCGGGCGCATGATCATCCCTGCCAATATCAACCATCCCGAGCTTGAGCCCATGGCGATCGGCGTGGCCAGCCTCTGCAAGATCAACGCCAACATCGGCAACTCCGCCGTGACGTTGGAAGTGAATGAAGAATTGAAGAAGCTGCACACCGCCGTGCATTACGGCGCCGACACGGTGATGGATCTCTCCACTGGCGGCAACATCCACGAGATTCGCGAAGCCATTCTCCGCCACTCGCCCGTACCCATCGGCACCGTGCCGATTTATGAAGCGATCGCCCGTGTCAAGCGCGTCGAAGATCTCAATGCCGAAGTGATGCTCGAAGTCATCGAGGAGCAAGCCGCGCAGGGCGTCGATTACATGACCATCCACGCCGGCGTGCTGATCCAGTATCTGCCGCTGATCTCGAAGCGCATTACCGGCATCGTCAGCCGCGGCGGCGCCATCCTAGCGCAGTGGATGGCCTACAACCACAAGCAGAATTTCCTTTACGAACGCTTCGACGACATCGTCAAGATTTTCAAGAAGTACGACGTCAGCTTCTCGCTCGGCGACGGACTCCGCCCCGGCTGCGTGGCCGACGCCAGCGACGAAGCCCAGTTCGCCGAACTCAAAACGTTAGGCGAGCTCACCAAAAATGCCTGGCAGGAAGACGTGCAAGTCATGATCGAAGGCCCCGGCCACGTCTCCATGGACAAGATCAAGGAGCAGGTCGAGAAAGAAGTCGAGCTCTGCTATGAAGCCCCGTTCTACACCCTCGGCCCTCTCGTCACCGACATCGCTCCCGGCTACGACCACATCACCAGCGCCATCGGCGCGGCCATGATCGGATGGTATGGCGCGGCCATGCTCTGCTACGTCACGCCGAAGGAGCATTTAGGGTTACCAAACGAGAAAGACGTGAAAGACGGCATCATCGCCTACAAGATTTCCGCGCACGCCGCCGACATCGCCCGCCAACGCCCCGGCGCCCGCGACCGCGACGACGCCCTCAGCTACGCGAGATACAAATTTGACTGGGAAAAACAGTTTGCCCTCTCGCTCGATCCCGAGACCGCGCGCTCCATGCACGACGAAACCCTGCCGGACGATTACTACAAGGAAGCCGCCTTCTGCTCCATGTGCGGCCCCAAGTTCTGCTCGATGAACTATTCCTCGAAGGTGGACGAATACAACAAGCAAGTCCACGGCATCGAGAAGAAGGATTATTCGGAACTGGTAGAGAAGTTCGTGACGATAAAGTAGGCGAGTGCTACATCCTGATCGAAAGCCGCGTCAGCCCACGCAGTCTCGTGCTGACGCGAAGATGATGCTATGAAGCGTGCTTAGGCCAAAAGGAGGCAGCTGCATGAAAAATGCCATCCTGATTCTCGCGGCGCTGCTCTGCGGCCCCGTCCTGCGGGCGCAGGAAAGCACAATTCGTCTTACCGTGCTCGGCTACCAGTGGACAGCGACCCATAGGACTCTAACCTTCTCGTGGCCGGGCTACTCCAACACCTCCTGCAACGGGACTTTAAACATCAACGGAAACGTTTCTGGTGGGAGCATCTATGCGAGTGGCACAAGCTCTGACACATGCTCGACCACATACACTCCGCCCACTACCCAGAACGTAGACATCCAGAAACCGGTCGTCTTCATTCTTGCGGATACGGACACTAGCCGCATCATAATGACCTGCACGCGCAACACGCGCTGGAGTCAGTGCCACGCTCTAAATCCAGGTCCCTTCCTGGCGCGCAATGACCACGGACACCTTGAGGTGCAGGCCACCTCCGGGAAGGGCAAGGAGGAGTGGGTGAAATTCGACATTGTTCAGCAGACTGCCATCAGTGGGCAGCAGGCTCAGAGCCGTCAACAGTTCCCTGCGGGCAAGCGGTCGGAAGCCGAAGCTAACTCTTGGCACACACAGAAGTATTGCGAGGACGACGGCTTCATTTGGATAGACGGAGCGTGCCACGCTGCGGGATTCAGGCCAAAATCAGTATCGACCACCCCTCAGGGCGTTGAGTGCCCCTGTGATCGTTATGCCTCAAAGGACCCTGAAAGTTGTCGCAAGGCATGGCAGTGTAAGTGAACCACTCAGTTGCTACCCGTCGGGTGCCCAATCCTTTCACGCTCTTTGCGAAAGAGTGGGAGCGATGATGTCGAGGAACAACCGTTTTCGTTGCATCGGCCGGAAATCACATCTACGATGAACCCATGGCGAAGGCAAAGAAATTCGACCTCGAAAATCCCACCCCCATCCTCGACGAAGAAGACGAGGAAACTCTCGCCGCCATCGACGAAGGCATCCGAGATGCTGACGCTGGACGGGTCGTTCCCGCCGCGAACGCCCGCGAGCTCCTCCAAGACTAGGGCCGCCAAGTTTTTTGACGCCATCTTTCACCGCTGCTAGACTGGTTGTTTGTCCAGCCATTCCTCCGAGCAGAAGGGAAGTTTGTGCGCGCAGAAACCCGCCATCAGTTAAAACAAGACGCCTTCAGCCGCGTCACCATGGGAGCCGCGGAAAAGACGGCCGATTGGACCGTCGAACACCGCTCCACCCTCACCATCTCCGTTGTTGCAGCAGTCGTGGTGATCGGCGCCGTTGTTGGCGGCTGGTACTACCTGAACACACAGGACGAAAAGGCAAGCCTGGACCTGGCCGTTGCCGTTCGCACCATGGATACGCAACTGCGTCCCGCGGGCGCTCCGGAACAACCTGATTTCCCGACATTTACTTCCGCCAAAGAACGTGCTCAAGCCGCCCACAAGCAGTTTCAGGCAATAGTGGATAAGTATCCCCATACCCGCACCGCCGATATGGCGCACTATTTCCTGGGCGTCACCGCCGAAACTCTTTCCGACAACGCCTCGGCCGAGCGCGATTTCAAGCAAGTCGCATCCGCCGGCAATCGTGAAGTTGCTTCCCTTGCCAAAGATGCTCTGGCTGCGCTCTACGGACAGACCAACCGCGTTAAGGATGCCGCCGCTCTGTATCAGGAGCTGATCAGCAAGCCCACGATCTCCGTAAATAAGGTGACCGCGCAATTGCAACTGGCCGACCTTTACCAGAACTCCAATCAGCCGCTCGATGCCAAGCGGATTTACGAGCAGATCAAGAAAGAAAATCCGGGCAACGAAGCCGGACAATTGGCCACGCAGAAGCTTGCAGAATTGAAATAAAGGTGAGCACCTAGCGTTATCGGCATCGTCCTTCGCCCAACTCAGTTTCTTAGCCACTTTTGCCCACACCGCTTGGCCCCATCCCCTGATACCATGTTGTGCAGTTCCCAAACTCACACCCTGGACGAACATGGCCGATATCACACTCCGCATTAACGGCAGTGAAAAGAAAGTTACCGTTTCCCCCGAAACTCCCCTACTTTGGGTTCTGCGCGACACGCTGGAACTCACCGGAACAAAATTTGGCTGCGGCGCCGGATTGTGCGGCGCGTGCACCGTGCACGTCGAGGACAGCGCGATTCGCTCGTGCTCGACTCCCGTCTCGCAAGTTGCGGGGAAA
>CAVWHT010000043.1:0-299246 GCA_963754885.1 uncultured Acidobacteriota bacterium
AGGTAGATTGCTCAGGATGACTGTGGAGAGCGGAACAAGTTTCTTGCGGGAAAAATCTTAACAACTTTAAGGAGAAGACATGCAGGGACAATTTGTGGATTTGATGGCGGCGGCGGATTATCTGGGGCCGGCCGCGGTGGAAGTGGATCGGTACCAGACGGAGATTTTTGACATCGTGCGGCGGCGCGGCGTGTTCGGACAGCGGATCAAGCAGGTTCCGGCGACCGGACATCCGTCGCGATTTTTCGAGGAGACGGCGATTGCCGCCCCTACAGCGGCGCAGGCGTTTATGGATCCGAGAAATATCGCTCCGACTCTACAGGCGCCGGCAAGAGTGGAAATGTCGGTTCCGTTGAAGGCGCTGGTTTCGCAGATCAATTACAACCTGTTCGACCTGGAAGTGACTGCGCAGCAAAGCCAGTTCGCGTATTTGCAGGCGAAAGACCTGGCAGATGCCGTGGACGGGCTGATGCGCACGCACGATGTGGCGCTGTGGAACGGATCGGACACATCGCTGAGCGTACCGACTACGCCGCAGTATTTTGGCGTGATCGGGCAAATCGAGGGAGCACCGAATCCGCAGACGGTCACGGTGGCAAAGAGCAGCGGCACAATCGTGCAAACGATCAAGACCGCGGTCGCTCAGATGGTATCGAATGCGTCATACCAAATTCGGCCGACGGCGATTTATGCGAACCCGATGCTGCTCGATCTGATCGATCAGGAACTGAAGAGCCAATTCAACCAGGTGCTGAACACGGTGGAGATCACTGCGGGCTTCACCGTGAAGGCCTTGAGCACGCAAGCGGGAGCGTTGCCGCTGATTCCGGAGTGGGCGCTGGGGTACACGGGGACACTTGGGTCTGGGGCCACGCTGCCGGCGTACATCGTGAGCGAGGATCTGATCGAGTATCACTGGCTGACAGATCCGAATCCGCGAGTGTTCAAGCTGGGACTGCCGAGCGCGCTGACCCAACAGCAGGTCGTGGTGAAGTTTGGGGCTCCGGTGGTGAAGTTGCCAAACTACGCACACTACGAAGTGAAGGTGACGGACTAGGGTCCAGTTGCCAGTTGTCAGTCTCGGTTCTCAGTTAGCGCGGACATACGGCGGAATTCAAAATCCCCACCCTGTCGCAAAAAAAAACGCGACAAGGGTGGGGCACCCTCTCTTTGCGGAATTTCTACGAAAGAAAATACACATCATGAATTATTTGGAGACTGCGGAGTATTTGACTTACGGGCTGGAAGCGGCGACGGATCCGTCGTGGGTGACGGCGGCGTCGGCGATTATCGATGCACACTGCCGGCGCGCGACGTTGGGAGTGAACCAGTATGAGGAGCGGCTGAAATTGCCGCCGGAACTGAACACGGTGCGGGTGAGTTATTTGCCGATGGTGGCAGTGGCTCCGGCAACGACGCCGATTGTTTCGCTGCAGGGGCGGTATGGGATTCCGCGGCGAGGGGAATGGCCGTTTCCGGAGTTGAGCCTGGAATTTGCCCTGGTGTTTGCGCTGCCGGGGATGTGGACCACGATCGATCCGAGCACGATTGACATTTGGCAGGACAGCGGAGAGCTGACGTTTCCGGTCAATGCGTTGGGATTGTTCTTCAATGAAGTGGACGTGGTGTACAACGCGGGGCTGGCGACGATTCCGGCGGGCGTGAAAGTGGCTTGCGCGCAGATCGTGAAGAATGCGCAGGCGACCCCGGCGTTGAACGTGAAGTCAGGACAACTGGACCGGCTGCGTATGGATTATTTCGGAGACACGCTGCTGGATGAGACCGTGCGGAGTTTGCTGGAGCCGTACGTGGCGAGGAAGGGATCTTAGGCAGTGGGATCGGGAAGCACGGTCAAACGAAACGCAAGGTCCTTCGACTACGCGAGCTCATACGAGCTCGCTTTGCTCAGGATGACAAGGAGTGGGAGGGATTATGGGTGGAGGGATTTGTGGGACGGCGCTGTTGCGGGCGGCGGATGCGCTGATGAAGACGCTGGGCGGAGACACGGTGAGCCTGGTATTGCCGGGATCGGCGATGGCCAGCGACACGGCGGGACAGTTGGGATTGGTGGATCCGGGAGTGCAGGAAGTGATTATCTCTCCGGTGGTAACGCGAGAGCTGACTACGGGAAATCTGGGGCCGCGACGGAGGGTGGAGTTCACATTGCCCGCATCGGCGATAGCGAATCAGCTGGCGACGTTGGGGATGGGATCGGCGGGGGATTTGTTTGAGGTTGTGCTGGCGCTGAATTACGGGGGCGATCTTTTTTATATCGAGACGGTGGTACCGGAGAGCTTTGCGGGAACGGTTTGCTTTTATGTGGTCACGGCGGTGGAGTAGGGGCCTCCAAAAACCTTTCACCACAGAGGGCACTGAGGGACAGAGGGGAGATCTCTTAATCCCTGACCGGGCTTCGCCCGGTGGACAGCCGATGGCGGCTGTCCCCACATGTTTCATGTTATTGGTCCGGGGTTCAGAGTTGAGGATTGAATTTTATGCAATTTGCTAAGGACAGTTTTTTTCTGGCGCTGCAGCAGAGGTTGGCGGGAGTGAATCCGGCGCGGACGGTGACGTTGAACGGGACGACCGTGCCGGCAGTGGCGGTGGTGGAGAACCTGACGCCATCGTTTGCGGAGCCGCAGCCGAATACGTTTTACATCGAGTGGGGTACGGCGGAGGTTGTGAGCGGAAGCGCGGGGAATGGCGCGCTGATGAGCTTGAACGTCGTGGTCTCGTACTACACATTGGGATCGGTGGCGAGCATGGTGGATCGGGGGAGATTGCTGGCGGAGTTGGATGACGAACTGCTGACGATCTGCCAGCCACCGAACACGGAGAAGCGGGATTACACACAAGCGCCGAGCACGGATTTGGGGACGAGCGTGTTCTGGGGCCAGCCGGTGCTGGGCGAAGGAAAAGGATCGGGACGGTTTTGGGGGAGGGTTTCGTTTCCAGAACGTGCGCAGAGTGGAGTGACGGAGGATGCGGAGACGCGTCAGGACGGGCGAGTCGAGAGAAAGGCACGGATGACGATTTATTTCTTTGCGGAGGTAACGCTGTCATGAGCACAAGTCCGTTGCGGGCGGCGATGGTTCCGGTGATGCGGCAGATGCGAGCGTACTTCGCGCCGGTGAACCGGGCGAGTGAAGCACCGACAATTTTCGATCCGGGATTGTGCGGAGCGTTTCCATTGGGCGCACCACCGGCGCCCTGGCTGGATGTGGGCTGGGTGGATAACTTCATGCGGTGGTATGAGACGCCGACGGATGTGGTGCGATCGGGGGCAAAGGCGCTTCCGGTGGCGCAGTTTCGCGGGCCGCTCGAAGCGCGGGTTGAGTTTGAGTTTCGCCAGTGGGGCAAGCTGCAAATGGCGTTAGCGGGAGGGTCGGAGCACATGAATGTGCTAGCGCCAGCGGCGGGGAGCACGTCGCCGGCGCCGTCGGGGGGAACCCCGGCGCCTGCGATTGCGGTGCTGGCGGGATCAACCGCGAGCCAGTTGATGTTCGGTCCAGGATTTGAGAGCGCGTTGGCGCCGGGATGCTGGATCGCGGTGGACGTGGATTATCAGCAGCAAGTCGGCTACGTGGGATCGGGAGTGGCGGCGGCATATGTCAGCAGCGCGGCAGCGGTCAAGCAGGATCCGAACTATGTGCGGCGGGTGACGTTCAACGTTGGACGAGTGGCGGAGGTGACGGCGACGTCGGCAGTGCTGGCGCAGCCGCTGCTGGGCGGAGTGCCGGCGGCGGGAGCTTCGGCGCAGGTGGTGGTGGCATTTGTGGACCGGGAAGGTGGGTCGTTTTTCCAGGAGTGGTCGGCGCTGTTTGTGGCGGAGGGGGAATCGGGAGGAAGAGTCTGCTTCTATTATCCGCGGCTGAGCGCGACGAGGGCTTCATCGGCGAAGGGGGCGCGGGAAGAATTCATTTCGATTGCGAAGCCCTTGTCGGCGATCTCGCTGCATGCGTCTTTTACGGCGCTGCCTTTTACTGACACGAATGATGGGCAGAAGGTGCTTTGTTATCGGAGTTATTTTCCGGCGGGGATGGCGGCGGCGTATTAGAGCGGGTCTTATCGGCCATTAGGGGTTAAGGAGTGTGGGTGAGAAACGGTGCCGTCCCTACGGGACTCGTTCGTCATTCGGCGCCCCTGCCCGGCACTTACGTGCCGGGCTATCACATTCCGCCGCTACGCGGCTGGGTTTGGGTGGCGTTTATTGCACCGTTGTTCCGAGGATTCGGTTCTCATACACCTTGGATTTCAGTTTCTCACACACACTCTGAAGCTCGCGATTTTGCTGACCGGTGGAGGCACGGCTGAAGCCGTGGCCTTGCCAAAACTCATTCGCGAGACAAGTTCTAGCCCCATTTCACCTCGGTGGCTAAAGCCGCGCCTTTTGCCGGCTCGTGGCCAGCGGTTACATAGGTCCTTCGCTTCGTTCAGGATGACAAATCACATTTCTTGGGAAGAGATTCGCGGGGGCGCGCGATTGCGCGCTTCGCGCTCTGTTCAGGATGACATTCATGAAAATTACGATTGATAACTTGCAGGGGTTGGGGCCTCAGGATTATACGGAGGCGCTGGATGGAACGGTTGCGCCGGGCATGGTACGAAAGATCAATCAGCCGGCACAGTTCCAGTGCAGCCTGCTCGGAAGTTTGCCGGGGTTTGTGATTCCGGTTGCAGGCGCACGGGTGACCGTTGCTAAGGCGGATGGAAGTTTTCTGTTTACGGGGTATCTGACCCAGGCGGCGCAATTGGAGCACCTGGGTTATGGGGAGCAGGGGGCGGTGTACCGGTATGAAGTGATCGCGGAGAGCGACGAGTTTCTGCTTGATCAGAAGGCGCTGCCGAATCGGGCTCCGTTTGTGGCGCGGAGCGCGGGTTCGGCGCTGCGGCAACTGGCGCAGGATCTGCTGCCGGGAGGATTCGATACAAGCGCGGTAGAGGACGTGGACGTGCTGGCGGCGCATGAAGTGAATCCGCAGAAAAACTTCTCCTCTCATGCGGCGGAAATTGCTCTGGCGGCGCGAGCCAGCTATCGAGCGATGAACGGGGCGCTGGTGCTGGCACCGGTGGGAGCAGCAACTTATGCGATTGACGAGAGCGATGCGAATTTTTCACCTGCGGGGTTGAAGCTAATCTCTCCCAAGATGCCGGTGAACGACGTCGCGGTGATTGGACTGATAGAGCCGCAGACATACGTGCGGGATTACTTTGTGGGCGACGGACTCAGCCTGCACTTTTATTTATCGCAGAAGCCGTTCCAGCAGACTCGAGCGGCGCTGATTGATGAGGAGTACGCGGGGCCTGGGTTGGATCCGGCAACGTGGGCGGTGAGCGATCCCGCATCGGCAATTTCGGTAGTGCAGCAGGCGCTGCAGGTGAACGGCGGAAATGGCCGGGACGGGGGAACGACGGTCGAGTTTGTGGAACAGATCGAATTGGGCGGAGCTTTGGAGTTGCAGCACGGAGACATAACTTTTGCGGGGCCGTCGCAAGGAGTGATTGGAGGATTGTATTCGGGAACGATTGGCGTGGCGGGATGCGTTGCAGGATTTCAGGTCACGCCATCGGGAACGGGTTCGAAGATACAGGCCTTGATCAACGGGGCGGCAACGGGGCCCGTGGTGGCGACAACGGCGGGACATCGTTATGTTCTGACGACCTATTTGTATTCCATGGAAGTCTACCGGTCAGGCGAGACGTATCACTCGTCGGCGCATCCGGCTGGAAATGGTTTGGGTGGGGCGACTGTGGGAGCGGATGTGAGAGTGGTGCTCGAACTCCAGGACATTGATCCAGCGAACCCGGGGAGCTTGGTGGCTCCGGCTACGGTGTTGTTTGATGACGTCATTTCGGATGCTCCAGCATTTTGTACGTACGCGCTGGTGAATGCGGCCAATCTGCAGTGCGGTATCGCGTATACGTATGCGGCGCACATTTCGCTGGCCATGGTGCGCGCGGCGCTGCCGGATTCGGCGTACTGCACGCAACTGGTGGAATCGCTATCGGATGGGGGGCAGTGCACGATTGCGAGTTCGACGACTTTGGATTTTTATCCGCAGTATGTGCCGGCGCTGAACACGTTGATTGTGGCCAGCTACAGGGGGTCGGGGCGCGCGGTGGCGGAGGTTGCAAACGGCGCGGGGATTGCGGGACTGGCCAAGGGGAGCGACAACGGGGTGCGGAGCCTGGTGCGAACGATGAAGAGTCCGAGCGCGCGCACGCAGGCGGACTGCGAGAATGCCGCGCTGGCGATTCTGGATGACGCAGGCGGGACGGCGTGGGTGGGGACTTACGAGACGTGGAGCGGCTTTCTGCCGGGCGGCGCCGACGATATTTTTCCGGGCGATGGAGTTACGGTGAATGTGCCCTCGCAGAATGCGGCATTCAGCGCGATTGTGCGGGCGGTCAGCATTGCATGGGCCGATCCGGCAGACGATCGGGGCGTCTATACGATCGAATTTGCGAATGACTGGGCAGTGCCGCTGGCGATGCAGGACGGGGGGAGTGCAGTCGCGGTCCCGTTGCAGGCTCTGCAGGCGCGGCTTTCGACCGAGCAGGTGGGGACGTATTACCTGGCGAATCTCACCGAGGCGGAGGTCACACAAATTACTTCGACGACGGTTGAGGTGGACGCGGGGATAGCACCGGGGAATGGATTTGGAATTGAAGTCCGGATGCACAACTATGGCTGGGGGTCAGGGAACGATCGGAATCTCGTAGGAAGATTCAACACACAAACATTCAGCCTGGCGCGTCTGGCACGGACGCAGAATTATTTTCTGCGACTGTATGACTCTTCTTCTCCGCCGCGCTATTCGCGGTATGCGGCGGCGCTGCATGTGGATTATCCGTTATGAACGACGCGACGATTTTGAACCGGCAGCGGGCGCGCGGCGGGGAGAGGGCGGCTTCGGGAGTGCAATACACGGCGAAGGACTTCCAACTTGAGGTACTGGACCGGTTGGAGGAGATGCAGGGGCTGGCGGCGGGTCTGGAGGAATCCTGGAACAAAAAACTGGAGGCGGTGAAGGAGCAGCGGTTACTGAAGTTTGACAGCCGGACGTTGATTGCTCTGGGGGCGATTGCCCTCTCGATTGCGGGGTTCGTCGTTCAAGATGCACGGAGCACGGCCAGGCAGGACAGCGATCTGGAGTCGACCAAGGCGCGGGTGCTGCGACTGGAGCAGATCGCTGCCACGAACACCGAAGGCCGGATCAGGACGGAGGTTCAGCTCGGCGAATTGCGACAGGGACAGAACGAGATTATGGCGATGATTCAGGAGCATGACATTGCCAGCAAGAAAGGGGTTGCGCGGAAGTAGGAGCATCAGGTTTCAAGGTTTCAAGGTTTCAGGGTTTCAGGGTTTCAGGGTTTCAGGGTTTCAGGGTTTCAGGGTTTCAGGGTTTCAAGGGGTAACAAGGAGGACGTATGAATTTTGTGAATCTGCTGCTGCGGGCGATTGGGTTTATTCCATCTCTGGTGACTGGGATCGAGGGGATGTGCGCGAGTAAATCGGGGGCGGAGAAAAAAGATGCGGCGATGACGTTTTTGCAGAATGCCATCAGCATGACGGATGCCATTGCGTCGCGAGAAATTCTCCAGCCGGAAGAATTCAAGAATGGGATTTCTCAGATCATCGATGGGGTGGTGATGTGCATGAATGCATCGGCCTGGGCAAAGAATGGGACGGGGGCGCCTTCCGCGGTCGGGACCCCCTAGTTGCGGGTCAGAAAGTCAGAATCGTAAGTCAAAAACCCCACCCTAACCGCAAAAGACGCGGTCAGGATGGGGCACCCTCGGGTTTCTTTTTCAGCCGACTTCTTCGGTCCAGGTTTCCAGGTTCTTTTTCACCTGGGCCATGAACTGGTCGGCTACTGCGCCGTCGATCAGGCGGTGATCGTAGCCTAGAGTGAGATGAACGACCGAGCGAATGGCGATGGAGTCGGTTCCATCTTTGTCGGTGATGACCATGGGCTGCTTGGTGATGCCTCCTACGCCCATGATCGCGGAGTTCGGCTGGTTGATGATGGGGAGTCCGAAGACGGCGCCGAACTGGCCGGGATTGGTGATGGTGAAAGTGGATCCTTCAACATCTTCGGACTTGAGTTTCTTAGTGCGGGCGCGTTCGCCGAGGTCGGTGATGCCGCGCTGGAGACCGAGGAAGTTGAGGTCTCCTGCGTTCTTCAGGACGGGGACGATGAGCCCCCAATCGAGGGCGACGGCGATTCCCATGTTGATTTGGCGGTGATAGCGGATGTTGTCGCCTTCGATGTTGGCATTGATGATGGGCCACTGCTGCAGGGCCATGACGGCAGCGCGCACGAAGAAAGGCATGAAGGTGAGGCGGGCGCCGTGACGTTGTTCGAATCCGCTCTTGAGCTTGGCGCGGAGGTTGACGATGCGGGTGAAATCCACTTCGTACATGCAGTGGACATGGGCGCTGGTGCGGCGGGACTCGATCATGTGCTTGGCGATCAGCTTGCGCATGTTCGACATGGGGACGAGATCGCCGGGATAGGGAGCGGGAGATGCCGGGCGCGGGGCAGCGGGTGCGGGAGCCGCCTCGCTGCGCTCGGCGGGACGGGCGAAGGCGCCCGTCCCCACATCAGCAGGTTGTGAGTCCTGGCTCTCGATGAACTGCATGATGTCTTGTTTGGTGATGCGGCCGCCTAATCCGGTGCCGGTGACTTGCGAGAGGGTGACGCCGTGCTCGCGGGCGATTTTGCGGACGAGCGGGGAGGAACGGGCTTCTTCTTCCTCTTCTTGGGCGGCGGGGGAGGCGGGCTTGGCGGCGGGCGGCGGCGGTTCGGGCGCCTGCGGGCGCGGGCGAGACGCCCCCGCGACAGCCGGCGGGACGCCGGCGCTACTTTCGGCTGCTGGCCCGGTGGGAGTTGCCTTTGCGGGCACGGCGGCTTTGGCGGCTTCGCCATCGACCGCGATCGTGCCTACGACTGTATTGACTCCGACCGTGGTGCCCTCGGTTACTTTGATTTCCTGCAGAACGCCGGAGGCGGGGGCGGGAATTTCGGCATCGACTTTGTCGGTGGAGATTTCGAAGAGAGGCTCGTCGCGCTGGACTTTGTCGCCGGGCTTCTTGAGCCATTTCGTGATAGTGCCTTCGACGATGGATTCGCCCATCTGGGGCATGATGATGTCAGTTGGCATGAGTTCCTTCCATAGACGCACGGACCTCAAAAGAGGATTGGGCGCAAACGGATATTATAGCGGTTTGGCGGGAGGGAGCGCTGGTCGCACTCGGTGCGTTCGATCTGCCCCGGCCCTTTGACGAAAATCTTTAACCACTAAGGACACTAGGTATCACGAAGGATTTATTTCCAGATATTCTGCTTAGCTTCGCCACTGGCTAGTGGTGGTCGTGCTTTTCGTTGACTTGTTTCTTCTCGTCATCTTTCTTTTCGTCTCCAGCTACAGGAGCGGCGCTGAAATTGGCTTTCCAGTAGTCCTGGACGGCGGGCGGGAGCTTGTCCATGTGAGAGAGAAACATGGTGATCTTCCAGATCTCCTGCGGCGCAAGAGTTTTGTCCCAGGCGGGCATACCGGTGTAACGGACGCCGGTGCGAATGGTGTAGAAGATGTGCCACTCGGGATCGTCGGGCGGATCGGAGATGAGATTTGGCGGCGGCGGGTAGAACGAGGTCGCGAGCGTGGAAGGCTTGCGGTCGAGGCCTCCATGACAGAGCGCGCAATTCATGGTGTAGATCTTCATGCCATCTTCGAGATTCTGATCGGTCGGAGTGAGCGGGTTGCTGACGCGGGGAGCATGGCGGTCCATGGAGGCGTCAACGGCTGACATCGCGAGGTGACGCTCGAGGTGGCCGGGTTCGATGTTGGCGGCAGTAGGAAAGAAACCCAGCATAGCGAAACCAAGTCCAGCGAGGATGAGCGCAAGAAGAGTGATGATGACGCCAAGAAGGAATTTGCCCATGAGGCCTCCGGAGGTATTGTGGCAGATGGGCGGGACGGGGCGCTAGTTTTGGCGGCAGAGATTGCTGAGGCGAGCAAACACAAGGTCCCTCGACTGCGCAAAATGATTCGCTGCGCTCATCGTTTTGCTTCGCTCGGGATGACAGTGGTGCGTCAGTAGGCTTTCAGGCGGCGGGATTCGCGGACTACGTCTTCGACCTTGGGCAGGTAGTGATGCTCCTGCGGAGGGGAGAACGGGATGGCGGAATCAAGGCCGGCGATGCGGACGATGGGGCCGTCGAGGTCGTCGAAGGCGTCTTCGTTGATGATGGCGGCGATTTCTCCGGCGAGGCCTCCGGTGCGGGAGTGCTCGTGGAGAATGATGACTTTGTTTGTCTTCTTGACTGTTTGCGCGATGGCTTCGCGATCGATGGGAACGAGCGAGCGCAGGTCGAGGATTTCGAGATCAATCCCTTCTTTGGTGAGAATCTCCGCGGCCTCTAATGCGGTGTGGACCATGGCGGCGTAGGTGATGATGCTGAGGTCGCGGCCTTCCCTTACTACTCGCGCCTTTCCGATCGGGACTATGTAATCATCCGCAGGAACTTCTTCTTTGATGCGGCGGTAGAGATATTTGTGCTCGAAGAAGACGCAGGGATTGTTGTCGCGGATGGCGGCTTTGATGAGGCCCTTGGCGTCGTAGGGCGTGGCGGGGCAGATGACCTTGAGGCCGGGATTGTGGACGAACCACATCTCGGGATTTTGCGAGTGGAAGGGGCCACCGTGGACGTATCCGCCACTGGGTCCGCGCAGGACTAACGGAGCAGGAGCGCCCCAGAGATAGTGCGTCTTGGCGACCATGTTGCTGATCTGGTTGAAGGCGCAGCCGATGAAGTCCATGAACTGAAATTCGGCGACGGGGCGCATGCCGGTGAGCGATGCTCCGAAGGCTGCGCCGACGATGGCGGACTCGGCGATGGGCGTGTCGATGACGCGCTCGGGGCCGAAGCGGTCGATGAATCCGTCGGTGACTTTGAAGGCGCCGCCGTAAATGCCGATGTCTTCGCCGAGGCAGAAGACGGTCGGGTCGCGGTCCATTTCTTCCCAGATTCCCTGGCGGATGGCTTCGAGGTAGGTAAGCTGCATAGAGTTTAGAGATTCACACTTTGATTTCTTGCCTAACCAAACGAACACAAGGTCCCTCGACTTCAGAGAACGATTCGCTTTGCGAATCGTTCTCTTTCGCTCGAGATGACAATGCAATTACGATTCCGAAACATTGCGGCTTACTAAGATTTGTCATCCCGAGCGAGGATGGCCGTTCACGCTAGTGAACGGGCACCGCAGTCGAGGGACCTTGTGCTGCTGTTTGGTACCAGTCTGCGGCTAGATCTTTCCAGCCGGGATTCTTACGTTCTATCAACCACATCTTCTTTTCGCGGCGCCAGCCCTTCAGCTGTTTCTCGCGATTAATCGCATTCACTACATCGTCGAAACTGTCCCAGTAAACGAGGCGTGTGCAGTTGTAATCGTCGGTGAAACCTTCGTACCTGTGATTCTTATGCTGCCAGACACGCTTGCGTAGATTACTTGTCATGCCTATGTAAAGAGCTCGGCGCGATGCGCTTTGCATCATGTACACGTAGTAGATATATTCGTCCCGCATCGGATGCTCCCCGGCCAAACACAAGGTCCCTCGACTGCGCAAAACGATTCGCTTTGCTCATCGTCTTGCTTCGCTCGGGATGACAATGTTGTGGGGAGCATTTCATAACTGCACGATGCGCATCTGTGACGACTGAACATTTTATCCACAAGAGCTCACTTGAAGTGAGCCGCGGCTTCGGTTTCTTTGTAGCTGCTGGTTCCCTTCTTTACTTTGGGCATGCCGTATTTTGGTTTGACTTCGTGGCAGCCTTCTTCGCAGAACACACCGCCTTCGGCGGATTCCGGAGTGGGCATCGGGGAGTTCACGGCTATTTCTCGTTCTGCTTCGATTACTTCCTCTACTTCTGCGATCAGGGCTTCGTTTTCTTTCGGCGTGAGCCACTTTTTGTCTTTCACCAGGTAATTTTCGAAGCGGGCGAGCGGGTCGCGTTTTTTCCAGAATTCGAACATTGGTTTGGGGACGTAGCTGGCGGCGTCGTGGATGGCATGGCCTTTCATGCGCATCATCTTGGCTTCGATCAACGTGGGGCCTTCGCCTGCGTGGGCGCGGTCGACGGCTTCTCGGGCGGCGTCGTAGACCTGGCAGGCGTCGGTACCGTCGACGATCACGCCGGGGATGCCGTATCCGATGGCGCGCTCGGCGAGATCCTGGCAGCGGTACTGCATGGTCGAGGGCGTGGAGTAGGCCCAGAGATTACTCTCGACGATGAGCACTAGACCTAGATTCTGCACGGCGGCGAAGTTGATGCCTTCGTAGGTGACGCCGGTGGACTGGCCTCCGTCGCCGATGTAGGTCATGACGGCGAGGTTGCGTCCTTGCAGGCGGGCGCCAAGCGCGACGCCGCTCATGACGGGGATGAGATCGCCGAGCATGGAGATGGGCGAGACCATGTTGCGCTTTTCGATGTCGCCGAAGTGCGAGGTGCCGTCGCGGCCCTTGGTGGGCGAGTCGGCTTTGGCCATGTATTGCATCATGGTGACGCTGGCTCCGAAGCCGCGGACGAGAAGCGATCCCTGATTGCGGATCATGGGGGCGAACCAGTCGTCTTTATCGAGCGCGTACGCGGAGGCGCAGGAGCAGGCTTCCTGACCGAGCCCGAAGTAGACTCCGCCGACGACCTTGCCTTGCTTGTAGAGATTCTCGAGAGCGATCTCCATTTTGCGGTTGAGCAACATGTAGCGGTAGATCTCGATGGCTTGCGGCTTGTCGAGATATTTGGAGTCGCGGATGGGCGGGACCGGGGCGCTGAGATCGCCTTCGACTTCGTAGCGGACTTGCTCCTGGCCTTGTTTATCTTTCTCTACGGTCTGGTGGACGGTGAAGTTCGGATGCTCTAGGCGGAAGTCGGGGATGCTGTAGGTGCGGAGGTGCTGGCCGGGAGAGCCTGTCGAGCTGCGCTCGACCGAACGGCCGAGGGCGGCCGTTCCCACATGAGCGGCCGTTCCCACATGGGCCGTGGTTGCTTTTGATCCGTTGCGCGGACGATTGCCGTTGTGGCTTGCTTTGGACTTCTTCTTGTTGTTCCCCATGTCAGGCGGCGCTTAGGGCGCGATGTATTGATGGTATCGCGAGAGCGGGGGAAAGGGCTAGAGCACGCGGCAGATGTCATATTCTATACTTATATGCGTGTGGGAGCCCCGCGGATAGAGCTTCAGGGGAGGACAAGATACTTTGAGCGAGGACAGGCGCGAAACGAAGAGGATTTTCTGCAACGGGTGCGTGGGTGGTACCAATCACATTTTGCGAGCAAGACACACGCGGCGCCGCATTGTGTGTGAGGGTGAGCAGCCCGGTGAGATCCAGACCTCCATCTGGTCCTGCGCTGGCTGCGATGAAGAGAGCTTCGAATGGCTATTCATTCCGATAGACGACGAGCCGTCCGGGCCGACGTATTTCCCACCACGAACAGAAGATTTGCCACAGGACTTGATTCAGCCGAAACCTTTTATGAACCTGAGCCCCAAATTGAGACAGATTTACGAGGAGACAGTGCGCTCTTTCAACGGAGGCTGCTTGGTGCTGTGTAGCATCGGGCTCGGTGCCTTGCTCGAAGGAATCTGCGCCGAGAAGGGTCTCACTGGAAAGACCAGGATCAACGACCTCATCAAGTTCGTCCCCAACCTAAATGTAATTCAAGCGCTAATTGATTTTGTGGATGCACGCAACGATGCAGCCCACAGGCTTGACGCGAGGGGCCGAGATGAAGTCAAACTGGCTATCAACGTCATGGAAGAGTTGCTGAGCTTCCTCTACAACCTTGACTACAAGGCGCTATTGGTAAAAGCCGGGCCAGGAAAGGCAGCCTTCGATACCGCTAAGCACGGCCGGGTGCAGTAGCAAGGACCACATGCCTATAGAGATAATCTGGCGACCGTTCGGCGACGGCGTTGTCAAGGTCGTTCATGGCGTAATCCACTTTCCCAGAGAGCCGAGGGACGCGAAGCATCCGAAAGTGCCTGGGATTTACCGCCTGAGCCTCAACAACGGATACGCCTACATTGGGAAAGCAAGTGACCTGCCGTCACGTTTCAGCAACTATCGGAGGCCTACCCAGGGCACCGAGCAAGAGTACGTCGTGCATTACGCTTTGTTGGAGGCCGGCGGTGCTGCAGTCGAGGTTGTCACCGATGGCGATCTCTCTTGTGGTAGCGTGCGCGGAATGCTAGAAAAAGCCGCCATTCAGGCTGCGACGGGGCCTCTCCTCAACAAAAGAAAGGGCCTTCCAATCGATCCTTACTACCTGAGGCTTAAGATCAGATACCACAGCGAAATGCTGGCTGAGGCAGCCAAGGCACTTGCTGACTCCGGAAGTAGCGAACCTCCAGGGCGATAACTTAAGCCCAGGTTGGGTCGTCTTCCGTGTGAATCCGGCGGAGTTCGGCGGGGGGCTTCACGGGGACGCCGACGGAGTGGCCTAGGAGGGCGTCGAGGGTGTCGACCCAGAGGATCTGGCGTTGGAAGACTACGCCGACGTTGCGGGAGATGGATTCGGCTACGGCGTTGAGATCTAGTTCGCGGTTGAGTTGTTGCTGCATCGAACGTCACGGGCTTCGCGGTGATGCCGCAGGGGATGATCAGGTCGAAGTAGCTGAGATCGGTGTTCACGTTGAGGGCGAAGCCGTGGGAGGTTACGGAGCGGGAGATGTGGACGCCGATGGCGGCTAGTTTGGCTTCGGCATTCTGCCCAGGGCGCCTCGCTTCGCTTCGGCGGACGGCCGAGACGGCCGTTCCCACATGATCTGTGGTAGCGACTGGAGACACAAGGTCCCTCGACTGCAGAGAACGATTCTGCGAATCGTTCTCTTCCGCTCGGGATGACAAGGGAGTGGGGTCCGTCCAGACTCCGGTTAGGCCGGGGACTCGCTTGGTCGCGATGGCGAAGTCGGCGCAGGTGCGCATCAGAACGTCTTCGAGGCGGCGGACGAATTCGATTACACCCAGCGTCTTACGTCTGGGAGACACAAGGTCCCTCGACTCCGGAGAACGATTCTGAGAATCGTTCTCCTCCGCTCGGGATGACACTTTGTTGGTCGAACGCGCGAATCCGCGGAGATCGAAGATGGGATAGCCGACGATTTGGCCGGGACCGTGGAAGGTGACGTCGCCGCCGCGGTCGCATTCGAAAAGTTCGACGCCACGTTTTTGCAGGAGCGCCAGGGAGGCCACTACGTTTGCAGCTTTGGCGTTGCGGCCCAGCGTGATCACTGGCTTGTGTTCGAGCAGGAGGAGAACGTCGCCGATTTTTTCTTCTTTGCGGAGTGCGACCAGCTTTTGCTGCAGGCTTAAGCCTGTGGCGTAGTCGACGGTGCCGAGTTGGATCAGGGAGATCAAATTCTTATCGCCACCGATTTGCGCGGATCAAAATCAAAAAAACCTTAACCACAGAGGGCACGGGGGACACAGAGGAATTACAGAGGTCCTTCGCGCAAAGAGCGCGCTCAGGATGACAGGGCGTTTTGTCTGATTTGAGTTGATTGGCGTTCATCTGTGTTATCCGTGGCCATGACGTTCATGCGTTGATGGCCAATCCGTACACGCTGTTGGACGCATCTAGCATCGCTTCCGCTAGCGTTGGATGCGCGTGGATCGTCCACATCAGGTCTTCTACTGTTGCCTCCAGTTCCATGGCGGCTACGGCCTCGGCGATCAATTCTGTGGCCTGCGGGCCGATGATGTGCACGCCTAGAATCTCGCCGTAGTCGGCGTCGGAGACGATTTTGATGAAGCCTTCGTGCTGCCCGACGATGCTGGCGCGAGAATTCGCGGTGAAGGGGAACTTGCCGATTTTCACGTTGTATCCGGCTTCGTGGGCCTTGGTTTCGGTGAGGCCGACGCTGCCGATTTCGGGATGGCAGTACGTGGCGCCGGGGATGTGTTCCGGATTGATCGGCTTGCCGGGCTTGCCGGCGATTTTCGCGACGGCGACCAGCGCTTCCATGGCTCCGACGTGGGCGAGTTGCGGGGTTCCGAGGACGATGTCGCCGACGGCGTAGATGCCGGGCTCGGCGGTCTGCATCCAGGAATCGGTTTTGATGAATTCACGGTCGGGCTTTATTTTGGTGCGTTCGAGTCCGATGTTTTGCGTGCGCGGCTTGCGGCCGACGGCGATCAGAATCTTTTCGGCATCGATCTTCTGCTGCTTGCCGTCGAGGGTGATGGTGACGGCGACGCCCGCTTTCGTCTTCTCAACTTTGTCGACTTTCGCGCTGGTGTGGAAGTTGATGCCGCGCTTGCGATAGACACGGGCGAGTTCCTTGCTCACTTCTTCGTCCTCTACGGGGACTAGACGCGGCAGCATTTCGACGATGGTAACTTCGCAATCGAAGGAACGGTAGATCGAGGCGAATTCGACTCCTACCGCGCCGGCGCCCACGATCACGATCGACTTGGGAAGCTCTTTGAGGCTGAGGATTTCGATGTTAGTCAGGACGCGGTCATTGGCTTCAAGACCCGGAAGCATGCGGGCTTCGGAGCCGGTGGCGAGAATTACGTTCTTCGCCTTCAGTTGAGTGGCCTTGTTGTCGTTGGTGACTTCTACGGTGACGACTCCATTTTGCGCCGGGCCGGTGAGTTCGCCGTAGCCTTTGAGGGTCTCGACTTTATTCTTCTTCATCAGGAATTCGAGGCCCTTGGCGTGCTTGGCGACGATTTTGTTCTTGCGGTCCTGAATGGCGGCCCAGTTCAATTTGCGGGCATCGACGCCTTCGATGCCAAATTCTTTGGCTTCTTTGAGGTGATCCCAGAGTTCGGCGTTGAAAAGCAGCGCTTTGGTCGGGATACAGCCTACGTGGAGGCAGGTGCCGCCGAGGAATCCGTCTTTTTCGATGAGGGCGGTTTTCAGGCCGTACTGGCCGGCGCGGATGGCGGCGGTGTATCCGGCAGGTCCGCTGCCGATGATGGCTACGTCGTAGATTGTGTCGGGCAAGGTCGTCCTCTATAGGAAGAGATGAGTTAGGGCAAACTTAGGATTCTAGAACAGGCGGGCTGGGAGCGTCCAAAGCTTAAACCTTCAACCACGAAGGGCACGAAGGTTCACGAAGGAGACTGTGAACGATTCGGGACGGTCTTCCTGGGCCGGGCTTCGGGCGAGTTGCTTCTGCTTCGGGAGATCCTTCGCTCCGCCTGAAAAGCGGCTCCGCTCAGGATGACGCCGGCGGCGCACAGATAACGCTCCGGCGCGCGTGATGCGGTAGGGGTCCCTCGACTGCGTGAATGAACTCGCTTTGCGAGTTCATTCACTACGCTCGGGATGACAATACTACACGCTCGGATGACAATACTAGGCTCGACAGTACTACGCTCGGGAGGCGATTAATTGTTTTCGTTGCTGGCGCGCTTCCAGGAGATCAGTTCGCCGATGGTGGAGCTGGTGCTCGAGACCGGCTGCTTGTAGGCTTCGACTTCCGAGCGGGAGGCCTCTTCGCCTACGGCGCGGATGCTGAGGCCAACTTTCTTTTCTTCCGGATTCATCTTGATGATCTTGAAGTCGTGCTCGAGGCCCGGCTCCAAGTGCAGCGGCTGGCCGTTTTCGTCGGTCGCTTCGGACTTGTGGCAGAGGCCTTCGACTCCTTCGGCGATTTCGACGAATGCTCCGAATGCAGCTACGCGCAGGACTTTGCCGTGAACCACATCTCCGACGTGATGGCTCGCGAAGAAGGATTCCCAGACATCGGGCTGGAGTTGCTTCACCCCGAGGGATAGGCGGCGCTTGTCGGGCTCGATCGCCAGAACAACCGCTTTCACGCGATCGCCTTTCTTCAACACTTCCGAAGGATGCTTCACACGCTTGGTCCAGCTCAGATTGCTGACGTGAACCAGGCCGTCGATGCCGTCTTCGATTTCGATGAAGGCGCCGAAGTCGGTCAGATTGCGGACGCGTCCTTCGACCGTCATGCCGACCGGAAATTTCTCGTGGAGAGAATCCCAAGGATTGGCTGCCAGTTGGCGCATGCCGAGTGAAATACGGCGCTCGGTGGGATTCACGTTAAGCACTACGCACTCGACCTGATCGCCGACGTTGACCAGCTTCGACGGATGCTTCATGCGCTTCGACCACGTCATCTCGCTGACGTGGACCAGGCCTTCGATGCCCTGTTCGAGTTCGACGAATGCGCCGTAGTCGGTGACGCTGATGACGCGCCCTCCAACGTGCGCGCCTTCGGGATAGCGATGCTCGGCATCGAGCCAGGGATCGGGCGTGAGCTGCTTGAATCCCAGCGAGACGCGCTGCTTTTCCTTGTCGTACTTCAGAACTTTGACTTGAATCTGATCGCCGACGTTGACCAGATCTTTGGGGTGCGTGAGGCGGCCCCAAGACATGTCGGTGATGTGGAGCAGCCCGTCGAGGCCGCCGAGATCGACGAAGGCGCCGTACTCGGTGAGATTCTTTACTACTCCGGTGAGGACCGAGCCTTCCTCCAAGTGCTCCAGAGTTTTCGAGCGTTTTTCATTCTGCTCGCCTTCCAGCAATTCCTTGCGGGAGACGACGATGTTGCCGCGCTTCTTGTTGAGCTTGATTACCGCAACTTCGATGGTCTGGCCCTTCATGCCATCAAGATTGCGGATGGGGCGCAGATCGACTTGCGATCCGGGCAGGAACGCATGAGCGCCGTGGATGTCGACAGTGAGTCCGCCCTTGATGCGGTCGATCACGACTGCCTTGATGGGCTTCTTCTCGTTGTAAGACTTCTCGATCTCTTCCCAGGCGTGGATGCGCTGCGCCTTCTGGTGCGAAAGGCTGATGTAGCCTTCCTCGGCCTCGCCTTTGACGCGCATCACGTCGATTTCGTCGCCGGGCTTGAACTTGGGATTGCCTTCTTGATCGAGCACTTCCGCCAGCGGCAACATGCCTTCCGATTTCGCGCCGATATCGACCACGACGTGCGTGCCCGTCAACTTGAGCACGGTGCCCTTGATGACGCGATCTTCGCTCACGGCCTCTTCGGCTTCGGTAGTGAAGGTCTCGAGCGCGGAGGCGAAATCCTCGGCGGCAGCGGGCTTATCGTCGGGCTTATCGTCTGACGAGGCGCTCGCCGACGATTGCGTTTCGGTTTGCTCGGTCGGGGCGGCCTCGTGGTGGTGTTGCTCAACAGTCGTCGGTTCGGCTTCGGTCATGACAGTGGAGGTGGAATCGGAATTGGGGGCGGTGATGTCGTCGAACAAGGTTATGCCTCTCTGATGATCGGATGCGGGGCCTGCTCTGCGGACTGCTGGACGAGTCGTTAGGTTGTAGTGGGCTCACCCTGGCGAGTGAGCTTGGACAATCCCAGCTGTCGGACGTTTAACAAAGAACCCGCGTCCAATGGGAACTCTTCGACTATAACAATCGTGAGAGAAGAGTGTCAAACGCAAATCCAGCGCAGGTTACAGCAGTGTTTCAATGGAGTGGCAACGTCAGAGAAGAGTGCGGATTCGTGAACTCTCGGAAAGTCAAAATCCCCACCCTCTCGCACACAACGCGAGAAGGGTGGGGCACCCCCGACATCCCCGGATTGGTTTGAGTGTTCTATGGGTGCGGCATCTGCTAACCTGCCTTGCTATGGATTATCTGTGGACGCCGTGGCGCTACGCGTATGTCTCGGGCACGGAAAAAACTACGGGATGCGTGTTCTGCGAAGCGCCGAAGGAAAACGATGACGCGAAGGCGCGGATCGTTTACCGCGGCACACACTGCTACGTCATTTTGAATACTTATCCATATACGCCAGGGCACGTGATGATCGTGCCGTATGCACATCTGGACGAATTGCGGAAACTGCCCGGCGACGCCGCGAACGAGATGATGGCGCTGTCGCAGCGGATGGAGTCGGTGCTGCGGGAGCTCTACCATCCGGACGGGATCAATCTGGGGATGAATATCGGCAAGGCCGCCGGGGCGGGGATCGCGGGACACGTCCATATGCACGCGCTGCCGCGCTGGGTGGCCGACGCGAATTTCGTTTCGGTGGTGGGAGAGACGCGGGTGTTGCCGGAGACGCTAGAGGTTACGTGGGGGAAGATGCGGGAGGCGATGGAGTAGGAAAAGCCCCGTTGTCATCCTGAGCGGCGCATTTTGCCGGGAAGGATCTGTGAACTTGCCGGCAGGTTGCAGAGGTCCTTCGGCCCGCAAAAGGCGCGGTCCTCAGGATGACAGTACAGTTTGTAACGCTGCTTTTACTAGCCTGCAAGCTTTTCCATTTCTTTTTCGTCGATCACGGGCACGCCTAATTCCTTCGCCTTATCGAGCTTTGACCCCGCATCTGAGCCAGCTACGACGTAATCTGTTTTCTTGCTGACTGAGCCCGTCACTTTGCCACCGGCGTCTTCAATCATCTTCTTGGCTTCGTCGCGCGTGTATTTCGCCAGCGTGCCTGTGAGCACGAAGGTCTTTCCTGCCAGTTTGGTGCCGCGTGCTTTCTTTTTGCCCTGGAAGGTGAGGCCGGCCTTTCCCAGGCGTTCGATCAGCTTGCGATTGGCCGCGTTGCTGAAGAATTCGACGATGCTCTCGGCGATGCGCGGGCCGACTTCGTTGACATCTTGCAACTCTTCAACGCTGGCGTTGGCGAGGGCGTCCATCGATCCGAAGTGCTCGGCAAGAAATTGGGCGGTGCGCTCGCCCACCATGCGGATGCCGAGCCCGTAGATCACGCGCTCGAGCGGCAACTGCTTGGAGTTTTCGATCTCGTCGAGAATGTTCTGCGCAGACTTGTCGGCGAAGCGCTCGAGACCGAGCAAGTCTTTCTTGGTGAGGTCGTAAATGTCGGCGACGTTTTTGACCAGGCCGTGGTCGATCAACTGCGTGACCAGCGATTCGCCCATGCCGTCGATGTTCATCACACCGCGCGAGGCGAAGTGCAGAATCGTGCCGAGGAGCTTGGCGGGGCAGTTGGCGTTGACGCAGCGGTAATCGACTTCTCCCTCGGTGCGGACAACTTTGGTCCCGCAGACCGGGCACTTCCCGGGCATGACGAATTCTTTGGCGCCGCGAGGATGATCTTTGTCTTCGATGACCTTGGCGACTTTGGGGATCACGTCGCCGCCGCGCTCGACTTGCACGTAGTCGCCGATTTTCACACCCAGGCGCTCGATCTCGTCCATGTTATGCAGGGTGGCGTTGCGGACGGTCGTGCCGCCGATCGCAACCGGAGCAAGCATCGCGACGGGCGTAAGTTTCCCGGTGCGGCCGACCTGTACGCGAATGTCTTCCAGCCTGGTGATGCCGGCGCGCGCGGCATATTTGTAGGCGATGGCCCAGCGCGGAGCTTTGCCGGTGAAGCCGAGTTCATCCTGAAGAGCAGTGCGATCGACCTTCACGACGATGCCGTCGATTTCGTAGGGCAGCGAGTCGCGCTTCGGTTCCCACTCCTGAATAAAGGCCCAGACCTCGTCCATGGAGTGGACGAGTTTGCGGTGCGGGTTGACTTTGAAGCCTGCTTTCGCCAGGGCGTCCAGTGTTTCCGCGTGGCGATCGAAGTAGGTGCGGCCGTTGGAAAGGAGAATGTAGGGGAAGAAATCGAGGCGGCGCTGGGCCGTGATGCTGGCGTCAAGCTGGCGAACCGTCCCGGCGGTGAAGTTGCGCGGATTGGCGAAGGTGGCCAAGCCCTGTCGCTCCCGCTCCTCATTCAGCTTTTTGAATGCCGCGGTGGGCATCAACAACTCGCCGCGGGTTTCGAAATCGGCCGGGATTCCTGCCTTCTTCAGTCTGTCTTTACCGATGGCGAGCGGAATGGAATGCACGGTACGAACGTTGAGGGTGACATCTTCTCCGGTGGTGCCGTCTCCGCGCGTCACGCCGCGGGCCAGCTTGCCATCTTCGTAAGTCAGGGCGAGCGACATGCCGTCGAGCTTCAGTTCGCAGACGTAGTCGAACGTCGCGGCGGCCGCTGAGCTCGTGCACGCGGCGCTCCCAGCCCCGCAATTCTTCCTCGCTATAAGTATTGTCGAGCGACAGCATGGGGGAGGAGTGGCGGACCTTGACGAATCCCTCGCGAGGCTTGCCGCCGACGCGCTGGGTGGGAGAATCGGGCGTGATGAGTTCGGGGTGCTCGGCCTCAAGGTCTTTGAGCTGCTGCATCAGCTTGTCGAAATCCAGATCGCTGATCTCGGGTTGATCGAGGACGTAATAGAGATATTCGTGGTGGCGAATCTTTTCGCGGAGAGCTTCGATCTTCTTTTCGGCGTCTTTTGGGGCAGGCATCGCAGGAAATTATAGGCGGGAACCGCGCTATCGGGACAGATGCGCGTAGTGAGTCAGTTTGAACCCCCCTCGCCTGTATGCTCACGGGAGATCCCTCGTCCCGCTGGTGAGAACGCGGGACTTCGGGATGACGCCTCTCGGAAATTTCGCGCTGTGGAAATGACACTGACCCACTACCCTCGACGCGGGAACCGTTGAGGCGCTCAGGTAGAATCCAACTTCGGCCCGGTATGCGCAAGGCGGCACTGCTCTACAATCCGGACTCAGGCGGCAGCCGGAAACGGCGGCGGGAGCTCGAATCCGCGCTCGAGATCCTGCGAGGCGGCGGTATTGAGGCGAACCTTTTCCCCACCGACTCGCGCGAGCACGCCGGGGATGAGGCGCGGAGAGCCATGGCCACCGGGTGCGACACGATTTTCGCCTGCGGCGGGGATGGCACGATTCACAACATGATTCAGGTGATGGCACATTCTCCGGTCGCTCTTGGAGTTCTGCCGATGGGGACGGCTAACGCTTTGGCCCACGATCTGGGCCTGCCCATGAGCGTGCCCGCGGCGGCGAAGGCGGTTCTAGGCGGCGCGACGCGGCGCATCGCGCTGGGACGAGTGACCTGCTCTGGCCTCAGTGGACTTCCGACAACCGGTTATTTCACCGTCGCTGCCGGAGTGGGAGTGGATGCGCATCTTTTCTACAAACTGCACAGCGGGGTGAAACAGCGGATGGGCATGGCTGCGTATTACGCGAAGGCCTGGCACATGTGGTTTACGTATCCGATGACGCGTTTTCGACTGGAGTACACCGAGACCGATTCGAGCGCGCTGAAAACTGCCGAGGTGACCGAACTGCTGGCGGTGCGCATCCGGAATTTTGGAGGAGTAGTGCAACAACTGGCGCCGGGGGCATCGCTCGATCGCAACGACATCCGGTTGGTCTTCGCCCAAACGGGCAGCCGTCTGGCGTATCTGGCTTATGTGACGGGAAGTATGCTGCGGCGTGCGTGGAGCATTCCGGGGATTGAACGGACTTACAGCACGAAGGCGATGTGCGATTATTCGACATCGGCGGAAGCGGGGCGGAAGATCTATGTCGAGGCCGATGGTGAGTTGTTGGGGAGCTTGCCGGCGGAGTTTACGATTGTGCCGGGCGCGTTGACGGTGTTAGGGCCGGCGCGGTGAGGAGACGCGCCAGCCTGCGGCTGGTGGACAGCCCCCTTCGACAGGCTCAGGGCAGGCTCTTCGACTTCGCTCAGGGCAGGCTAAGGCGGCTGTCCCCACAAAAGCCACGTCAGCGAATTAATATAAACTTTCATCCTTGGAACCGATCACTCATTTTCTGACCGGCGCGTGCATGGGGCGCGCCGGACTCAATCGCAAGACGGCGCTCGCGACTCTCACGTTGACGCTCGCGGCGGAGGCGCCCGATCTCGACGTGCTGGGTAGCATACGCGGCCGGGCTTTCAGCTTTGCGCATCATCGCGGATTCACCCACTCATTTCTCGGCGTGCCTCTGGATGCGCTGGTGGTCGTGGGCTTCGTCTATCTGGTGTGGCGGCTGCGTGGGCGTCGAACGAACGATCCGAACCTGGCGCCGCGCTGGGGAATTCTTTTTCTTTACGCGTGCCTGGCTGGGCTCAGCCACATTTTGCTCGACTTCACGAATAACTACGGCGTGCGGCTGTTCTGGCCATTTTCGGAGAAATGGTACTCGTGGGACATCGTGTTTATTGTCGAGCCGGTCATGCTGGTTTTCCTGACGCTGGGATTAGTGATCCCGCCGCTCTTCTCGTTGATCGACAAGGAAATCGGGGTTCGGCAGAGCGGACCGCGCGGAAGACTTGCGGCAACTCTGGCGTTGATCGGCATCGTCCTGCTCTGGGGAGTGCGCGATTACGAGCACCGGCGAGCCGTCAACGCGCTCGAAGCGCGCACCTACGGCGGAGTCGATCCGCTGCGAGTGTCAGCCTATCCGACATGGGCCAATCCATTTCAATGGTATGGAGTCGTGGAGACCCCGAATTTCTTTGCGCTCGCCCCGGTCGACTCGCTCCGTCCGGAGGTGGATCCCGAGGACCAGCTTCAGATTCGCGACAAGCCGGAAGAAACGGCTGTCACTTTGGCGGCAAAAAAATCTTATCTGGGGCGAGTATATCTGGATTGGGCGCAATACCCGATTACGGAGACGGAAATTTTGGAAGGAACGGAACAGGGATATATCGTCCGGTTTCAGGATTTGCGCTATGTGGGAGTGCCCAGAGCGATTGGCGGAAATCGTGGACGGCGGGTGCTGGGCGCGGCGATAAAGCTGGACGAGAATCTGCGAATCGTGGGTGACGTGTACGACACGGGGAAGGAACAGATTGTCGTGCCTGAGCCCGGCGGGCGGTAGGTTGCGGACGGATTGGAACTGAAACCGGGGAGCGATCAGCTCAGCGTCGAGGACGGCGCTTGACGGCAGCCCGTCGAGCGCACAGAATAAGAATTCAGTTCCGAGGTGATTATGCTGGCTTATATCTTTTTGCTCTTCGCGATTGCGGTTCGGTTCATTCCTCATCCCATGGCTTTTACTCCGGTGGGGGCGGCGCTGTTATTTTTCGGCGCGCGCGGACCGCGCCGGCAAGTTTGGGTGCCGCTGGCGCTGCTGGCTGCCTCAGACGTGATTTTGACCACGCTGGTCTACCGCTATCCGTTTAGCTGGGATCACTTCGTGACTTGGGCTTGGTACGCCGCAATGCTGTGGCTGGGAACCACGCTGAAAGAGAACGCCGGCCCGCTGCGGATTCTTGGGACGGCTCTGACCGGCTCAGTATCGTTTTTCTTGATCAGCAACTTCGCGGTGTGGGCCGCATGGGAGATGTATCCGCGCACGTTTGCTGGACTGATGACAAGTTATGCCGCCGGTGTGCCGTTCTTCCGGCGGGCGGTTGCGGGAGACATGCTGTTCACAGCCGTGATGTTCGGAGTTCCGGTCTTGTTAGCCGCAGTTGCCGGGAAGCTGCACCGCTCGGGACAGCAGGGAGCAACGGTATAGCTGATTCGAGTTTCGGTTTTTCAGCCGCGACAGTCGTCGCGGCCGTTTTCATTTAGATCTCACTTCTCGTCTCCACTGCCCTCGCACCGCGCCGGCGGCGCAGCACCAACCACAAGCTGACGCCTCCGATGGTCAGGGTTAAGAGCCAGATCCAATGCCGCTTGAATGCGCCTCCGAAAAGCGCGACGATCTGCGGTCCGAACCAGAGTACGAGCACCGATAACACCAAGAATCGGACGAACCTTCCGGCAAAGATCGCGATGAGAAAGTCGCGGAATTTCATTTCAAACACCGCCGCGCCCAACACGAAAATCTTGAACGGCATGGGCGGCGGGAGCATGCCGGGAAACATCAGAGCCCAGAATTCGTGCTGCTCAAACGAGCGGTGAATTTTTAGGAAGCGGTCTTCCGAAATGCGCTTGCGCAGGACTTTTTCGCCACCCAGGTAGCCGATGATATAGAGCGGTATGCTGCCCAACGCCGAGCCCAGCGATGCCATGACGATATACAGGAGCAGGCGCTTTCGATCCTGATAGACGTAGGTGGCGACGATGAAATCGACCGGCATGCCGAGCAGGGCGCTGTCGGCGAACGCAATGACGAACACTCCCCAGATGCCCAGAACCTTCATCAGGCCCAGAATCCACGCCGTGTATCGCGCCAGGATGTGTGTGAGTTTTTTCAAGCGAAGCAGTTCGTGGGTAGTGAGTCAGTTTGAACTTCGTCGGCTGTATGCCCGCGGGAGATCCCTCGTCCCGCTGGTAAAAACGCGGGCCTTCGGGATGACGCCTCCCGGAAATCTCGCGTTATGGAAATGAAACTGACCCGCGAGCAGTTAGTGTACGTGAATTGAAAAGGAATTTGGCAAGGTGGGAGTGCGCCGCCGCGACAAACCCCGTCGCGGCCGGACAGCCGAGGGCGGCTGTCCCCACATGATCACTCTCTCCACATGGCTCTTCTCTCCACATGGCTCTTCTCTCCACATGATTCATCTCTCCCACATTGATTATCTCTTCACATCGTCCGTCTCCTTGCATGATCCATCCCTGTTATGATCGCTTGCTTTGGAGACTCATTCCGATGCGCAATCTCTTCTGTTTGTTTTTTCTTTTCACCGGTACTTTGCTCTTCGCCCAACAGTACGACCTCGTGGTGGAAGGCGGGCGTGTGATGGACCCTGAGACCGGGCTCGACGCGGTCCGCAATGTGGGGATTCGCGATGGAAAGATCGCGAGCATCTCCGCGTCGCCGCTAAGCGGGCGTCGCGTGATTCACGCTGCCGGGCTCGTGGTCGCTCCCGGCTTTATCGATCTGCACCAGCACGGCCAGGATTTGGCGAGCGAGCGCGTGAAGGCGTTCGATGGCGTGACCACGGCGCTGGAAATGGAAATCGGCGCGCCCGAACGTCACGCGATTCCTCAAGGTGAAGGCAGGACAATCGCTGATTCATTACGGAACGACAGCCAGCCATGTAGCGGCTCGCGCGCTGATTTTTGGAGCTCCGCTGCCCGATGGAACCATTCTTCCAAAGAGTGGGCCAGCGACCGATCAGGCCGCCACGCCCGAACAGATCGAGCGCATACAACAACGGCTGCGCGATGAACTCGATGCCGGCGCTCTCGGGATCGGCATGGGCATTGAGTACACGCCGGGGGCGACGCGGCTCGAGGTGATCGACATGTTCCGCGTGGCTGCCGAGCGCAAGTTGCCGGTCTACACGCACATGCGCAGCGCTGGACGCACCGATCCTGGATCGGCGATCCAATCGGTGGAAGAGGTGATTGGCGCGGCCGCCATCACCGGAGCGCCGCTGCACATTGTTCACATCAACAGCACTTGCCTGCGCGACTCGCTCGAATGTTTGTCGCTGATCGAGGGGGCACGGGCGCGCGGGCTCGACGTGACGACCGAGGCGTATCCGTATATCGCGGGCATGACCGCCATCAATTCGGCGCTGTTTAATCCGGGCTGGCGCGAAAAGTTGGGCATCGACTACGGCAATCTCGTTCTGCCGGACACGGGCGAGCACCTCACGAAGGAGCGCTTTGAGGAACTGCATAACTCCAACAAGCAGCAGTGGGTGCTGGTGTTTGCGAACACGCAGGAAGTTGTGGATGCGATCATTCCGAATCCGCTGATTATGATTGCCAGCGACGGGGCGGAAGGGCATCCGCGAAATGCGGGAACGTATTCGCGCGTGCTGGCGCAGTATGTTCGCGAAAAGAAGACGCTGACTCTGATGGAAGCTCTGCGGAAGATGACGCTGATGCCAGCGCAGATGCTGGAGCGGTCGACTCCGGAGGCGCGGCGCAAGGGACGCGTGCAGGAGGGAGCGGACGCGGATCTTGTGGTGTTTGATCCTCAGACGATTGCGGACCGGTCGACGTTTGAGAAGCCGATGGAGCCTAGCGTGGGCGTGCATTTTCTGATTGTGGGTGGAACGACATTGATTGATGACGGGAAGATGGTGGAGGGAGTGTTTCCGGGACGGGCGATTGTGGGACCGGGGAAGAAAGGGCACGAGTAGAGTTGAGAGAAAGGCGCTGCCGCGACACAAACCGCCGCGGCTGGACAACCGAGGGCGGCTGTCCCCACATGGTTCAGCTTCAATTTTGTTTGTGGTCTGTTTTGCCGCTTAGCAGGTCTAGTGCGTGCGGGAGCAGATTGGCTACCGCTTCCAGCGATTCGACCGCGCCGTTGGGACTTCCCGGCAGATTCAGGATCAAGGCTTTGCCGCGGACTCCGCAGACTCCGCGGCTTAACACGGCAAATGGAGTCTTCTTCATGCCTTCGGCGCGCATTCGTTCAGCAACGCCCTCCAGCAGGCGATCACAGACTGCGCGCGTCGCTTCGGGCGTCACGTCGCGAAGGGCGATGCCGGTTCCCCCAGTGGTCACGACGAGTTGCACCTCGCGTGCCAGGCGTATCAGCAGGTTCTGAATCTGGATGGAATCGTCGGGCACGACTTCGTGAGCGACGATCGAGAAATGAAGCTTTTCGAGAAGTTGAGTGACCGCAGGTCCTGACTGATCGTGGCGCTCGCCGAGGGAACAGGAATCGCTGACCGTCACCACGGCCGCGGTCAAGTTTCGATTGGGCTCAGCCATCGAGAAGAACGTCTTCCTCTTCTTCCCGGCCGCGGCCGGCACCGCCGTAAGAAGCAGGTTTAGCGGCGGGAGCAGTTTCCGCAGCCGGAGGCGGCGCAGCTTCCGGTTCGCCGGCATCACGCTGCGATTCATCGAGCAGGCGCAGGCCTTCCATCAGAAGTCCCTGGGTATTGAGCTGCGTGGTTTCTTTGTCGGTCTTGCCTTCGAAATCGAGCTGGAAATTTCCTCCGGTCCAGCGCAACACTTTGAAGACGGCTTCGTCGCCTACGAGAGATCCGTAGGTAGCGTGCTTCACTTGGCCTTCGACAAAAAAAACTTCGCACTTGTCGCCTTCGTTGCTGAGCGAAAGGCGGCAGCTTTTGCGCCCCATTTCGAGCGACTGCATGAGATCGATGACGTTCATCTGCGAAAGGCTTCCGCGCACGACGCCATCGGAAGGCGCCGTCTTGGCCATTTTTTCGAGCGCGATGCGATCGATCATGCGCTTGACGCGGCGGATGGCATCTTTGAGGTAGAACGGCTTCTCCAGATAATCGTCGGCCGCATCCTGCGGTGAAAGCCGCTCGGCAATATCGGCTTTACTCGCCATCAGCACGGTGGAGAAATTCGCGGTGGCTGGGCGGCTTTTCAGCTTTTCGACAAGCTGGCGGCCATCCATGCCGGGCATCCGGTAATCGCACAGAAGGAGATCCGGGACATCGTCCACGGCTTTGAGCAGGGCGTCGGCGGCATCGGTCGCAGTCGTCACTTGGGCGAGCGGTGACAAGGCCTGCTGGAGCATGCCGAGCACCATCGGATTGTCATCGACCAACAGGAGCTTGACGTTATCAGCCATGAACTTGTTTCGCGCCGCCATTGCGGCGCAGGTATTCTCCGCTCTTGCCGCCGCTCTTGCGCTCCAGCACGATCTCGCGAATCTCGATGCCCTTGTCGGCAGCCTTGAGCATGTCGTAGACCGTCAGCGCAGCCACACTGACGGCGAGCAGGGCTTCCATTTCAACGCCCGTTGGGCCGGTTGTAGCGACTCTGGAGGTGATGGCGAGGCCATTCTCGCACACGCGCACCTCCACATCAACGAGCGAGAGCGCCAGCGGATGGCACATCGGGATGAGTTCGGAGGTGCGTTTGGCGGCCATGATACCGGCAATGCGCGCCACTTCCAACGGATCGCCCTTCGGGTTCGATGGAAGAGACGCCAGCACTCGCGGGCTGACGGCGACGAAGCCACTCGCCTCGGCTTCCCTTCTGGTTGCGGATTTGCCGGAGACATCCACCATGCGGGCGCGGCCGGCACGGTCGTAGTGGGAAAGTTTCTTTGCCATCGGACGCCTTCGGGAAAGCTATGGCTATCTTACATGGAGAGAACCTGCATAGAGAGAACCTGCGGAGCTGCGCTCCTGGACGGCCGAGGGCGGCCGTCCCCACATTTTCTGCCTCCCACATTTCTGCCCTCCCGACATTTCTGCCGGATTCACCGCATCATCACCGCGACAAATTCGCCTGGGGAAATGCGTTCGCGGTCTGGGGGAATGACAATGTAGCAGTTGGCGCGAGCAGTGGCCGCGACGTCGCCCGATCCTTGCCAGGGCACGAGCGCAACCTCGGATTGTTCAAATTCGCCTGAGAAGATGGCGGGGAGGAAGCGCTTCAGGCCAGGCTTGACGCGGATTTCGGATTTCAGCTTCGCATAGACGAAGACCAGCTTGCGCGGGGACATGCCGGCTAACGCTTCGAGTATCGGGCGGGCGAAGAGTTCGAAGGTCACCATGGTGGAGACTGGATTGCCGGGGAGGCCAAAGAAATACGTGGCTGGCTTTTCGCGGGCGAGGGCGCCCGCGCCACTCTTGCCTTCTCCACACTTGGCTTCTCCACATTTGCCGAAGACGACGGGGCGGCCGGGCTGAATTTTCGCTCCCGTAAAGAAGAATTCGGCTTGCAGTTCGGCGAGGACTTGCTCGACTAAGTCGTAGCGGCCCATCGAGACGCCGCCAGTCATCAGCAACAAGTCGGAAGCGAGGCCTTGCTCGATCAAGCGGCGCAGGGCGCGCGGTTCGTCGGGAGCGATCGGGAGCAGGACAGGGTCGCCGCCGGCCCGTCGAATCTGCACCGCCAGCGAGTAGCTGTTGGAATTGCGAATTTGCGTTGGCCCGGGAACAGCATCGATGTCTACAATTTCGTCGCCCGTGGTCAGGACGGCGACTTGCGGACGCTTGTATACCTGCAGGTTTGATTTACCCACCGAAGCCGCGAGAGCGATGGTCGCCTCCGTCAGGCCTGCGCCGCGCTCAACCAGCGATGCGCCGTGACTGGCTTCGGCGCCCCGCGGAACGATGTTCTCTCCGGACACAACACTTCGCATCACGTCGACTTGCTTGCCCCGTTGCGACGTGTATTCGACCATGACAACGGCATCGCCGCCTGCGGGAACCGGGGCTCCGGTCATGATGGACACCGCTTGTCCTTTGCCGATGCTGGCGGGAATCCTCTCAGGCTTCTCGCCGGCCCTGACTTCGCCGATGATATCCAGCATGGCAGGTACTTCGTCCACATCGGCGGAGCGGACCGCGTAGCCGTCCCGCGTGGAGCGGGGAAACGGCGGGAGGTCGCGGTCGGCGAGTATGGAATCCGCGAGCCCGCGCCCCGCCGCATCGACCAGCGCGATGATCTCCGTTTGCGACGGCTCAACCTGCGCTGCGTGCTGCTCCACTACGCGCCGCGCATCTTCAAAGCTTAAGACGTTCGAAGCAATCTCCGCGCCTGCCATGGAGATGATGATAGAAGATCAGGGGAATTTGGTGTGAGAGTCGTTGCCTTGACGCGGGTGTTGGCGCAGGACGAGGATGATTTTCGCCAGGGATTCTGCTATCGCGCCAGCGCCTGGCCCAGCATGGCGGGATTGCTGGCGAAGGAGAGCCCGGTTTCCAGATCGACGACGCGATCCTGCACCAAGTGTGCGATTTCGCCGTCGAAGTGCTGCATCCCTTCGGAGGCTCCGGCCTTTATGGCATCGAGCAAGCGGTTATTGTCACGGTCCCCTTTTTCGATGCATTCGCGGGTGCGGGCATTGGCTTTGAGGATCTCGAAAGCGGCAACCCGTCCGCTGCGATCGGCCTTCGACAGGAGGCGCTGGCAGACGATGTAACGGAACGATTTGGCAAAGCGCTCGCGGATCGATTGCTGTTCGGCAGGTGCGAAAGAAGTGACGATGCGCTCCACGGTTTTGGAGGCGTCCATGGTGTTGAGGCTGGACAAGACCAGGTGCCCAGTTTCGGCGGCCTCGAAAACGATTTCGATGGTCTCGCGGTCGCGCATTTCGCCTACGAGAATTACCTTGGGAGCCTGGCGCATGGCGGAATGTAAGGCGTGCGCGAAGCTGGGCGTGTCACTATGCAGCTCGCGCTGGTGAATGGTGGAGCACTTGTGATTGTGCAGGAATTCGATGGGATCTTCGACCGTGATGATGTGGTAATACTTCTCGCGATTGATGCTGTCGAGCAGCACGGCCAGGGTGGAGGACTTTCCCGACCCCGCTGGTCCGGTCACCAGGACAATGCCATCTCTCAACTTCGTGATATCGGACAACTGCTGTGGCATACGCAGCGATGCGAAATCCGGAATGTTGGTGGGGATCACGCGCATCACGACCGCGCAACTGCCGCGCTGGATGAAAATGTTGACACGGAAACGAGCCAGGCCGGGCAAGCCGTAGGAGACGTCGCAGGCTCCGTGCTCGCGCAGCGTGGTGATGGCCTGCTTGTTATCGCCGATGAGATCGGCCGCGATGCGGCGCGTATCGTCAGCCGTGAGGAAAGTGAGTCCCGGCACTTGCACGGGAATCATCTGGCCGTAAACCTGAACTTGGGGCGGGCGGCCGGGTGAAAAAATCAGATCGCTGATTTTCTCCGCCGCGCGCAACATCGCGCCCAGGAGCGCCGGAGTGGCGATCCGATCGCCACCGGAGAAGCCATCGAGTTCAACAGAAATTGGAGCAATCGTTGGTGCTGCCATTCGTCCTCGCTTGCAGGAATCGCACGCACCACAGAATGGAAGAGACCGCTGAATTCACTGTACCGCGAAGAAGGGAGTTGTACGATGGCCAGCAAGTGCATAGCCCTTGGTAACTGCGGTAACCCTGTAGCTGAAAGGAAAAGGGCGGCTCGGGGAGCCACCCTTTCACGCCCAAGTACTTGATTACAGCAACGTTCTACTTCTTTGTCGGCTTCTTTTTGGTGCCGTAACTGGCTTCGACGGATGCGCCGATGCTGGCCAGCATCTGCTTGGCCGGGTCGGCATAAGTTCCGGTGGGCTGCAGCTCGAGGTACTTTTGGAAGGCCTCGGCGGTGCCTGGAGGCGCGACCATCTTGTCGCCCTGCAGAGTAGCTTTGCCGATCATGTTGACGCCCTTCCAGTAGTAGGCGTCAGCCCGGTTGGGGTCGGCCGCGATGACCTTGTCAAACGCGGCAACCGCGTCGTCGACTTTTCCGGCGTTGGTGAGCACGGCCCCCGTGTTGAAGTAATACTGGGCGGCGGCAGACGGCTCGGTTTGAGCGGCCAGCGCATAGGTCTTTACCGCATCGTCGACCTTGTTCGATTTGGCATACGCTTCCGCCATGTTGTTGTAGTAGGCAGCCAGACTGCTGGCCTGCTTCGCGGGATCTTTGTCAGGGGTCGTCTGCTTCAACTGGATTGCCTTTTGATAGGCGTCAATCGCTGATCCCAGACGCTTTTGCTTTTCGGCGGGATCGGTCTGTTTGGTCGCCGAGAGCCGATAGTAGTCAGCTAGCTTGAACCAGATCAGATCGCGGGAAGGATCGACCTGGTTGGCTTCGGTCAGAGCCGCAATGGCGGCATCAAAATCGCCGGCATCGGCCGCGGTTTTGGCGGCGTTCAGCTTTTCATTCAGCGATTTGACGGTGTTGCTTTCCTTCTGCTGCTTGGCCTGCTGCTCCTGCATTTGCTTCACCTGTTCTGGAGTGAGGCCTACGCCCTTGGCTTGCTCTTCCTGCTGTTTCTTGAGATCGAAATCGAGCGTGTTTTCGTCGAGCGCTACCGGAAACCCGTTCTGGTGAAAAAGTTCCTTACCCGCTCTCTGGTCATCCGCATTCTTGTAAAGGACGACGTTGTATTTGCCCGGGGTGAGTCCCAGGGAAAAGTACTCGCCCTTTTTGTTCGTCTTCAGGACGTACTTTTGCCCGTTGTCCAAGTTGTTATAAACAACGACTCCATCGGCAATGGGATTTCCTTGAGCGTCTTTGCAAACGCCCTTTACGGTTCCAGACGCCTGTGCGAAAACATGGGGTACGCACAGTCCGAGCGCTAGAACTGCAACGACAATGATTGCCAAGTGCTTTTTCATTTTGCCTCCCGGCAAAAAATCAAGATGTAAACGCTGCTGGTGAATCAGGAGCCCGCGCTCCACCGTTTAAGGCATTCACCCAACAACGATCTATCGGACCACGTAAGGAATCGGATCGCGCGCTCCAGCAGCCGCGAAGGCGCGCAGGCGCAGAACACAGCTGTCGCACACTCCGCAAGCCTGATTCTCCCGGCTGTAACATGACCAAGTTAAATCGAATGGTGCACCCAATTCAAGGCCAAGGCGAACAATCTCGGCTTTTCGCATGGCGATCAGGGGAGTCACGATTTCGATCTTGCCCTCTTTCGTCCCCGCCTTGACCACTTCATTGAACGCCTGGTAATAGGCAGGACGGCAGTCGGGATATCCCGAACTGTCGGGCTCGACCGCACCGATGTACACCTTCTCCGCGCCCAGAACCTCGGCCCAACTGACAGCCACGGCCAGAAAATGCGCGTTGCGGAACGGCACGTAGGTGACGGGGATGCTGTGGCCAACGTTCTCCGCTTCGGGAACGGCGATGGAATCGTCGGTGAGCGCGGACCCGCCAATGAGTCCCAGAGCCTCGTTGCGGACCATGAGCTTGTCGTGAATCTTGAGGCGCTGGCAGATCGCCAGAAACGATTGCCGCTCGCGCTCCTGGGTACGCTGTCCATAGCTGACGTGGACGGCCGCGGCGTTGAAGTCGCGGACGGCGAGAGCGGCGCAAACAGCGGAATCCATGCCTCCGCTGAGGAGAACGACGGCGCGGGATTTGGACGAGGTAGACATCGATTATCGATTTCAGAAGGCAGAGGTGCGGCACGCGTGAGATCCCTCGCCCCGCTGGTGAAAACGCGGGGCTTCGGGATGACGCCTCCGAGAAACTTTCATCTCTCTGACTCTCTTCTGACTCTCTTCACCCTACACTCCCTTGACCGCCGGATCCCAGATGAACTTGTGCAACTGCAAGCCCAGCCTGGCCGGGACGTTGTCGGCGATCATCCACTCAGCGAGTTGCTGAGGATCGAGCAAGCAGTGCGCAGTGTCGCGGGCGCCTGTGGCGTCTTTGCGGAACGCAGGGGAAAACAGGATGGCATTCACGCGTCCGGCAAGATTATGGCGATGGACAAAGTCGCGGGCGAATTCGTAGTCGGCCCGGCTGGCCAGAACGAATTTTATTTCATCATGGCCTTGAAGGGCGTCCAGATTCTCCAGCCGGAAGCTCTCGCCCTCGCCCGAGTCTGGACACTTGACATCGACAATCTTGATGACCGCAGCCGGGACATTCCCCAGCAACCTCTCTCCGCTGGTTTCCAACAGAATTTGGTAATGCCGCTGGAGCATTTCCTGCATCAGGGGAACGACTTCGCGTTCCTGCAGCATGGGCTCGCCGCCGGTAATCTCGACCAGGCCTCCGCCGGGACTCACGCGCGAGACTTCATCGAGCACTTGCTCCATCGTCATCTTGCGGCCGCCGTGAAACGTGTACTCGCTGTCACACCAGGTGCAGCGCAAGTTGCATCCGGTGAGGCGGACGAAGACGCAAGGCAGGCCCGCATAGGTTGATTCACCTTGCAACGATTTGTAGATTTCAGTGATCTGCATGGAAACAGCCGCCAGCCTCCAGTTGCCAGCTACCAGTTCAAGACTCCGCCTGCTTTGTGACCGACGCCAGAAGCCCGTTGAGGATGCGGCCAACCTCCGCGCAATTTTCTAAGGGATTCCGCGTATTTTCGTTTTGCAGGTATCCGAGGTTCTCCGCAATTTGGAGTTGGGTTTCCACCTCCATCAGAGAACCTCTTGCCTGCCCTAGAAAATACCGGAACTCTTTTTCCGATAGCCTGCCTTGCCCTTCAGCGATATTGCTGGGGATCGAAATCGCGGCACGGCGGAGTTGCGAGGTAAGTCCAAAAAGCTCGTCCCTTGGAAAATTTGAGGTTGATCGATACACAGACGTTACGAGTGCCATCGACTTCTGCCATGCAACAAGATCTTTGTAAGATCGTCCCAAGACTTTTCCCTTCTGTTGCGCGTTCCCACTGGCGGCTGGCAACTGGAGGCTGGGAACTGGTTACTCGTTACTCGCTGTATTTCGCCGTCGTGGTGTCCGTCTCAAACACGGTCACATCTTTCACGCGCACGCGGCCTTTGGTCACGCTCTGCAGACGGGTATTCGATTCGTCGTAGAAATATTTAGCCAGATTCTCGGCGGACGGATTGATCACGGTGAAAGGTTCGATCTCGTTGATCATCTGATGATCGAGGCGCTCGATGACGTGCTTCATGACCTCGCGCAGGTCCTTGAAATCGAGCAGCAATCCGGCCTTGTCGAGCTCGGCGCCCGCCAGCGTGACCCGGATCTTGTAATTATGGCCGTGCGGGTTCTCGCACTTGCCCTTGTAATTGCGCAGGTAATGGCCCGCGGCAAACGTGTCTTCGACTGTGACTTCGAACATGCTCCCCCCGCCGCCGGGCGTGGATACAGGGCCGGCGGCGCTCTCTGCCCAAAACGCTATTGTACCGCTTGAACGGCGGCACAGAGTCTCGCGCTTGACTCCAATTCCCGGCGGAATGTAGTTTGCCTAGACGCACTTACTCTTCAAGGAGCAGGCATGATCCTTCGCAGATTCTCGATGTGGATGTGTGTCGCAATACTGGCGACCGGGGCTTTCGCGCAGAACCGCCCCGATGCGCCGGAGTTCGAACGTCAAGGAGCACTACACCAAGTATGAGTACAGAATCCCAATGCGCGACGGCGTGCACCTGTTCACATCCGTGTATGTGCCGAAAGATAACTCGAGGGCTTATCCGTTTCTGATCGACCGCACTCCCTACAGCGTTGCGCCTTATGGCGTGGACTTGTACCGAACGCGGCTTGGGCCGTCGCCGGATTTCGACAAGGCCGGATACATTTTCGTGTTTCAGGATGTGCGCGGGCGGTACATGTCGGAGGGAACGTTCGTTGAGATGCGGCCACACATCGACGATAAGAAATCGAAACAGGATGTGGACGACAGCAGCGATCTCTACGACACGATCGACTGGCTGCTCAAGAATGTGCCCAACAATAACGGCAACGCGGGGATCTGGGGAATTTCCTATCCTGGATTTTTCACCTCGGCCAGCATCCTCGATTCGCATCCGGCGTTGAAGGCCGCGTCGCCACAGGCTCCGATGACCGATCTGTTTATGGGCGACGACGCCTACCACGGCGGCGCGTTCATGCTGGCGGCAAATTTCGGGTTCTACAGCCAGTTCAAGCCGCAGGAGAATCCGCAACTTCCGCCAAAGACGCGCGTGCCCTTCGATTGGGGGACAAAAAGCGCGTACGAGTTTTACCTGAACGCCGGACCGCTTGCGAACCTACGGAAATATCTGGACGGCAAGAGCGCGCTGTGGGACGACCAAGTCAAGCACGATACCTACGACGACTATTGGAAGGCGCGCAACCTGGCGCCGCATATGAAGAACATTCACTGCGCGGTGCTCACCGTGGGTGGATGGTTCGATGCCGAGGATCTGCAGGGGCCGTTCACCACTTTTCATTCGATCGAAGAGAAGAATCCGGGAATCTTCAACGCTCTCGTGGTCGGGCCGTGGGTGCATGGCGGGTGGGCGCGCTATGACGGAGAGCACCTGGGACGAGTCAGCTTTGCGTCGAACACCGCCGAGTATTACCGCAAGAACATTCTGTTCCCGTTTTTCGAGCAGTATCTGAAAGGCAATGGCGACGCGAAGCTGCCCAAGGCTTACGTCTTTGAGACGGGAACAAATGTGTGGCGGCAATATTCGGCCTGGCCTCCGAAAAACGCTGAGAGCAAGACTCTCTACTTCCACGGCAACGGTGGACTGTCGTTCGAAGCGCCGTCGACCGAAGGCTCTGCTTTCGATGAGTATGTCAGCGATCCGGCCAAGCCTGTGCCCTTTGTGAACTACGCGGCGCTGAATGTCCCCCAGGAATACATGCTCTCGGACCAGCGTTTCGCCGACAGCCGCACCGATGTGCTGGTGTATGAAACGCCGGTACTGCAGGAAGACGTGACTATCGCGGGCCCGATTTCGCCGCGGCTGTTCGTTTCCACCAGCGGCACGGATTCAGATTTCGATGTGAAGTTGATTGACGTTTACCCCGCCGATTATCCCGACAGCAAACAGGACGCGCCCCGCCCGGAAGACAAGGACAAGCCCAGAAAAGATGTGCCGGCGCCGCCGTTCGCCATGGGCGGATATCAGCAACTGGTGCGCGGCGAGCCGTTCCGTGGAAAATTCCGCCACAGTTTCGAAAAACCTGAGGCCTTCACGCCCGGCACAGTAGAAGAGATTCACTTCACAATGCAGGACATCAATCATACGTTCCGGCGCGGGCACCGGATCATGGTGCAGGTGCAGAGTTCGTGGTTCCCGTTGACCGATCGCGATCCACAAACGTTTGTGAACATTCCTGACGCCAGGCCTTCAGATTTTGTGAAGGCAACCGAGCGCGTCTATCACAGCGAGGAGCAGGCGTCGGGGATTGTGGTGCAGGTAATGCCGCGCGCAGGCGAAACCATCGGGCAGGACTAAGCGCGATTGGATCGCAGGCTTTCTCGACACCGGTAGTGAGTCAGTTTGAACTTCGTCGGCGATGTACGCACGGGAGGTCCCTCGTCCCGCTGGTGAAAAACGCGGGACTTCGGGACGACGCCTCTTGGAAATCTCGCGCTGCGGAAATGAAACTGGCCCACTGACTCAGCACCAAATGTTCTGCATGGGAGCGGCCAATCGGCTACAATCTTGGCATGTTCGTGTGGAGCGGGCACTCCTGCCCGCTTGCCTGCAGCACCACAAACCAGCGGGCAAGAGTGCCCGCTCCACACAATCCTATCTTTGCCACTCGTCGGGCCCCGGCCGATTCATAAAGACCAAGGACAGATGTGATGAACGTCCTATTGTTCTCCATGCCGGATTCGTTCGAGCACATGCCCTCGCTCGCGATCCGCATGCCCAATGGCGGTCTTTCCTCGCTTGCGGGCAATGTTGACGCGCATCATCGTTTAGCGGTAGCCGACCTGATACTGGTGCAGGGACAGGTCCGCGAAACCGTTACCCGCCTGGTTCGAGAACTGGATCCTCAAGTCGTCGGTTTGTCGATCATGACCTTCCAGCGCCGGACTGCAGGACGCATCATCGAACTCGTGCGCGCGCTCAAGCCGGACGTGAAAATCGTTGTGGGTGGATACGATCCCAGCCTGGCTCCGGAAGGTTACGAACCGCTGGACGTCGATTACCTGGTTCGAGGCGAGGGCGAAGTCACGTTCCGAGAACTGCTGCGTGCAATCGAGCGCGGCACGGGCTTTGAGAACATTTGCGGCTTGTCGTTTCGCGACGGCAACCACTGGGTGCACACCCAGGCTCGTGCCCCGCACCGGCTTGAGGATGGAGAAATCCGTCTGCCCAAGCGGGATGCGCGAGTGCTTGCCGGCTATACATTTCTGGGGCGGCAAGTGGACGTCATCGAAACTTCGCGAGGCTGCACCTACGATTGCAGCTTCTGCTCGATCATCGAGATGCGCGGACGGAATTTCTTCACCTATTCCTTCGACCGTGTGATGGCCGACATTCGCGACGCTCGCGATCACGGCGCCCGCACTATCTTTCTCGTGGATGACAACATCATGCTGAACGTACGGCGTTTCCAGGCGTTATGCGAGGCAATCATTGCCGCCGGGCTCAACGAAATCGACTACTTCGTGCAGGCAATGACGTCGTCGATCGCCAACCACGGCGAAACCCTGGCGCCGCTGATGAAACGCGCTGGGTTCCGCTACGTCTTTCTTGGAATCGAGAACATCCTGGAAGGCGATCTGGAGTTTCTTCGCGCTACGGCGAAGAACACGGCCCGCAGCAACGGCAACAGCGCGGGCAACGCGACGTTGAAGGCGATCGACCATTTGCATCGCAATGACATGCATGTGGTCGGCGGATTGATTGTGGGCAATCCTGATGACACGCGGGAATCCGTTGAGGCCAACCTTGAATTTGCGCGGCGCTACGTCGACTGGCCGTATATTCAGCATCCCACTCCGTATCCGCGCACGCCCATGACCAAGGATTTCCGCGACCAGGGATTGATCCAAAACGAGCGCATGGAAGAATATGACGGAACCACGGCCGTCGTACGCACCCGTCACCTACCGGCCGAGGAGGTTGAGTTCTTGCGCTGGAAGGCGGAACGCTGGATGAAGACACGCCACATGCCGGCTGTGTTTCGTCACGACCCGTGGTTTGTGCTGCGTTCCACGCCGAAGATGCTGGCGCATACGTTTCGGGGAAGCTCGTTGCGCTCTGCTCTTGGACTCGAGGACGAGAAGAAGGCCTTTGCCCGCTACAAAGCTATTCGCAGCGCCGAACGCGAGTACTTGTAAAACTAGCCTGCGCACAGTGGAGTCATGCCGGGTGGCGGGTCACTTTGAACTTCGTCGGCTGTATGCACACGGGAGATCCCTCCGCCCGCTGGTGAAAACGCGGGCGTTCGGGATGACGCCTCTCGGAAATTTCGCGCTGTGGAAATGAAACTGACCCACTACCTCACGCCGACTTACTTGTCGATCTCGAAAAAATCTTCCACTACTCCCATGTCCGTCGTCCTCTTGTAATTCGGCAGGCTTTCGACGAAGACGCGCCCGTATTGCTTCTTGAGAATGCGATTATCGAGCAGCACCAGCAGGCCGCGGTCGTGAAGGGAGCGGATCAAGCGTCCAAAGCCTTGTTTCAGGGTGATGACCGCTGCCGGGACTTGATACTGAAAGAAGGCGTTGCCGCCCTCGGCGTCAATCGCCTTCACCCGGGCCGCGACGACCGGATCGCTGGGAACGGCAAAGGGCAGGCGGTCGATAATCACGCAGCTCAGTTGCTCGCCCTGCACGTCCACTCCTTGCCAGAACGAAGCGGTCGCAAACAGCACGGCGTTGGGCGTCAGTCGAAATTCTTCGAGCAGCGCGCTTTTCGGGGCGTCGCCCTGGCGCAGCAGGGGGAACTCAACTTCGCCGAGGAGCCGCTGGTGGACGTCGTTCATCTGCGCGTAGCTGGTGAAGAGAACAAAGGCGCGGCCGTGGGTGATCTCTAACAACCGGCGGATGCGCTCAGCCGCTTTGGCCGTGAATTGCGGCGTGCGCGGGTCAGGCAGGTCGGGCGGCACATACATCAGTGCCTGGCTCGCATAATCGAAATGCGACGGCAGCACCGACTCGCGCGCATGCTCGAAGCCCAGCCGCTTGCGGATGTATTCGAAACCTCCGCCGACGGCGAGAGTGGCTGAAGTGAGCACGGCACAATCCAGCTTTGACCACAGGCATTCGCGCAGGATGGGTCCGACATCGATGGGCGTGGCCTGCAGAAAGACATGCTGGCGGCCGCGAACCTCAGGGGCTGAAGCCCGTCCTCTTTTAGATCCTCTATCGGCACGGCTGAAGCCGTGCCCTTCCCGGTTCATTCTTCCGCCGCGGCGCTCGATCCAGTAGACCGTGTTGCGGTCTTCGGATTCCATGGCGTAGCCAAGTTGGACTTGAATTTCCTGCGCCCGGCGGACGAAGTTGAAAACCTCTTCCGGCTTTTGCGGCAAGGCATCAAGCTCACCAGCGAGTCTGGTCAGCGACTGATTTAGCGCGACGAACTCGTCTCCGTTTTCTTCGAGGAATTCGCGACGAGTCTCGAAGGCAAACCGCCCGTCTCCTGTGGGTAAGAGCGAGAAGAACAATTGCGAGCGGTCGCGCAGGCTTCCGAGCGCTCCCGAGATCGACGCCGAGAGCATCTTGTTGTGCTCCATCGAGCGCTCAATGTCGCGGGCAAGTTCGTCGATCCGCAGGTTGCTCACCGAGATGCCGAAATAGTTTCCGGCAATGTCTTCCAGTTCGTGGGCTTCGTCGAAAATCACGGCAGCGGCTTCGGGCAGGATCCCCGCGTCGGGAGCGCCATCGGCCTGCAGCTTGATGGCAAGATCGGCGAAGAACAGGTGATGGTTGACGATGATGATGTCGCTTTCCATCGCGCGACGCCGCATCTCCGTGATGAAGCAGCGCTCAAACTCACTGCACTTCTGGCCGGTGCAGGCGTCCGCGCGCGCATCAAGCTTGTGCCAAAGCAGGCTGGCCTCAGGCAGTTCCGCCAGTTCGGCGCGGTCGCCGGTGGCTGTGTTCTTCTCCCAGGCGGAGATGGCGCGGTATTGCTCGATCTCATCGAGGCCGCTGAGCACCGGCTGACTGGTGAGGTCGTACAACTTCTTCCGGCAGAGATAATTGTTGCGGCCCTTCATGTAGCAGACCGAGAGACGCGAATCCGCGTTCCCGTAAAACGCCTGCTCGAGAAATGGAACGTCTTTGTAGAAGAGTTGCTCCTGCAGATTTTTTGTTCCGGTAGAGATGATGACGCGCTTGCCGGAGCGAATGACGGGCACGAGATAAGCGAGTGTCTTGCCGGTGCCGGTGCCGGCTTCGACGATCAGGTGCCGCTTCTCTTCCAGCGCTTGCTCGACGGCCTGCGCCATCTGGAGTTGGCCGCGGCGAAATTCATAGGCTGGATGCGTGCGCGAAAGTACTCCACCTGGCGCAAAGAACTGGTGCAGCGAAGCGTCTTTGCCGCTGGGCGCGGGACGGCTCGCGGAGGCCGACGGCGGGGATTGAGAAGACGGAGCCACGGAAGTCTCTATAATAGCGATTCCGGGGCAATCGCATCGTCTAACGCCGTCGGGTCTTCGACCCGACCGGACAGCCGAGGGCGGCTGTCCCCACATGAGCACTGACTTTGACGCAGCCTACCTACAACTCGACCAACACTCTCGCCACGACGGCCGCGGGCATTCCGACCATCGCGATTGTCGGACGCCCCAACGTGGGCAAGTCCACGCTGTTCAATCGCATCGTGGGTTCGCGGCGAGCCATTGTTGGCGATGAACCGGGGATTACTCGCGACCGTCTTTATGGCGAAGCGGAGTGGGAAGGCCGGCGGCTGCGGATCGTCGATACCGGCGGCATTCTGCCGGAGGAAAAAGATCTGATCCCAGAGGAGATCTTCCGGCAGGCGCGGGTCGCGCTCGATGAGGCCGCAGCCATCATCATGGTTGTTGACGGGCGCACGGAAATCGCCGGACCCGATCTTGAGCTCGTCCGTCTGCTGCGCAAGGCCAACCGGCCGCTGTTTCTGGCGGTCAACAAAGTCGATTCCGAAAAACAATCCTCGCTCATCCATGACTTTCATCGCCTCGGCGTGACGCAGATGTTTCCGGTTTCCGCCGAGCACGGGCGCGGAGTTGACGATCTGCTGGATGCGGTCGTGGCTGCGCTTCCAAAAGCTCTCAACACAGAGGACACGGAGGACACAGAGGAATTTCAGAAAAGTGAAGAGTCAACAGTTAACGACGAACGCCCAACGACCGAAGTTAAGGTCGCCATCATCGGGCACCCGAACGTTGGCAAATCTACGTTGCTGAATTGCCTCACCGCTTCGGACCGGGCGATTGTCTCTCCGATTCCCGGCACTACGCGCGACGCGGTGGACGAAGTGGTTGAGCACGATGGGCGACGCTTTCGCTTTATCGATACGGCCGGCATCCGCCGCAAGGGCAAGACACACCTGATGGCCGAGAAGCTGTCGGTGGTGATGGCGCGCAAGCATCTGGAGGCGGCCGACATTGCGCTGCTGGTCATCGATGCTACCGAAGGCGTCAGCCAGTTGGACGCGTCGATTGCTGGCTACGCGCATGAGAGCGGGCGGTCGATCATTATCGTGGTCAACAAATGGGACCTGGTGATCAGCGGCAAGCAGAAGCAGGGACGCCCGACCAAGGCCGAGCGCATGCGCGAGAGCAAGCGGCCGGGCGACCGCGACGCCTACGAGCAGCGCCTGCGCTACGAACTTAAGTTCCTAAACTACGCGCCCATCGTCTTTATCTCCGCTCAGAGCGGCAAAGGGACGGAAAAAATCTTCCCGCTCCTCGAAGAGGTTGCCACCGAACGCCGCAAGCGCGTCACCACGTCGCAAATGAACCGCTTTCTCGAACGCGTGGATTTCGACCGCGCGTCCGTTCCGGTGCGGCAGCGGGTAAAGATCCTCTACATGACGCAGGCTTCGGTGGCGCCGCCCACGTTTGTGCTGTTTACGAATCGCAGCGTCAAGCTGCATTTCGCGTTTCAGCGTTTCCTGGAAAATCAGATCCGCGAAGCGTTCGGGTTTGTCGGAACGCCCATCTGGATCAAGAACAAAGCGAGAGAATAAACAGTAGTCCCTCATTTGGGTAGGGGGCAGTTTGAAGTTCGTCGGCAGTATGCCCACGGGAGATCCCTCGTCCCGCTGGTGAAAACGCGAGTTTTCGGGATGACTCCTCTCGAAAATTTCGCCTGTGGAGATGAAACTGACCCACTACCCTCAGTTGTCCACAGTTGCCTCTTCCGGCGCTGACCGTGCATTATGGAGTGAAGGCCGCGGGGGGGAAGCGGCCAGCAGATTCCGACCTCATGATCCTTTCTTCGCGGCTAGTCTTTCTCGCTCTTCTCGCAATCTCAGTTCTGTCCTCGATCGCCCTCGCCCAAGATAACTACGAGATCCAGGTTTACGGGGCGGAAACGCAGGCCCCGCGGTCGACCATGGTGGAAATTCACTCCAATTTCACCGTTGAAGGCAGCAAGACTGTGATCGACGGCATGCTACCGACCAATCACGCCGAACACGAAACGCTCGAATTGACCCAGGGAATCAATGACTGGGCCGAGGTCGGCTTCTACGTTTTCACCAGCATCCAGTCCGATGGGGGATGGCAGTGGGTGGGCGATCACATCCGGCCGCGGGTGCGGGCGCCCGAGAGTTGGCACTGGCCGGTCGGAGCAAGTATGTCGATAGAATTTGGTTATCAGCGTGCCGCTTTTTCTCCCGATACCTGGACGTTGGAGATTCGACCGATTATCGACCGTAAGATCGGGCGCTGGTATTTCGCCTTCAATCCCGCGCTCGACCGCTCGTTTCACGGGCCCAGCGTGACCCAGGGAGTCACTTTTTCTCCGAATGTGAAGTTTAGCTATGACTTCACGAAAAAGATTGCCGGCGGGCTGGAGTACTACGCCTCCTACGGTTCGCTGGACGGCTTCGATGCGCTGCGGGATCAACAGCAGCAGTTTTTCCCGGCCATTGATATCGATTTCGCGCCGCAGTGGGAGTTCAACTTCGGAGTCGGCTTAGGAGCCACGCGATCAACCGATCACCTCATCGTGAAATGCATCATCGGCAGGCGCTTCTCCTGGCCGCACGGCAAAGGCGCCAGGTTGAAGCCGGAATAGGGGAACGGGTTCCGAATCTCTCACACCGCAGGCAAGGAAGGCGGCGAGAATGGAGGCCGATTTTCGCCCGGAATCACGACCGGCGACGGCGGGGGCTCCGGATACAAGGCCACGGTGAGGGGGCGGTATCGCGCGGCAAAGAAATACATCGCATAAGCGGGGAAGAACACGATCACAGGCACCGATACAAGCGACACCAGATAAAACAGCACGGCAAATAAAATACATACCGCAACGATCGCGGCGGTAATTGTGAAGACAGTCCAACTGAGGCCCGCGGTTTTGCCGGCAAGCACGGCTGCCAATGCCACGGCGACGGCCGGCACGGCCAAGACCACAACCAGAATCGCCGATGCAATTCCGACAACGATACCGGCTCCGATCGCCAACCCAATTTTCATGACTACATAGACGGCGTAGGCGCCCTTCTCCATCTGGATCATGGGCCACAGTCGCCGCCATCCTTCTATCACGCCGATTCCTTCGAGCGCCATCTGCGGCACCACAAAATCTTTCGTGAACACAAAAACGACGCCTGCAACCAGGAAAAAGAGTGCGAAGAGTGCGAAAACCACGATTCCGCTTAACACCAAAGGCAACACGTGTTCACGAGGAGGGCTGAACCATCCCATGGACAAGGCAAAGGCCGCGGGCACGCCAATCAGCGCCACTGTCGCTGCCAGCGTCAGGAATGCAAAGGCAATCTTCCACAGAAAATAGCTCCACCCCGGACCTTGCCGCCGATTCCATCCCTCGCGAATGTGACATTCCCTGGTCAGCACGCTGTCGAACAAAATGAATCGCATTACGCTGCTGATGTACATCATGATGAGCATGACGATGGTCCCGGTCACCACCAAAACAGCAATAATGGCGGCAAGGATCACCGGATCGATCTTGGGAAATATCTGTCCAAGATGAGGTACACCGGGATGCTGGTGCGCCCGGAATGGCCTGGAAAAGTTGCATCCGCCGCCTGAACCCATCTCACCGGCGAGCAGGCCGACGAAGGCCAGCCGCGTCCATTGCCATAGCCGAAACGGCTGCACAAGTTGCCGCTTGGTGTGCTGAAAGGCCAGGCTGATCGTGTCTACGGCGGAGATCGGCAAGGGTCACCTCGGGAAAAGCTCAACAGCAAGGTACTCGCAACGGCCAGTCGGAGCAAATAAAAATGCAGGACAGGCTGTAATGAATTATTCGTACCGCAGCGCCTCCACGGGATCGAGCTTCGAGGCCCGCATCGCCGGTACGAGTCCGCTAACGACCCCGACTACGAGCAAGACGGCGCTGGAAAGCAGGACGGTCATCATCGAGATGCGGAGATGAATGTCTCCTTGTCCGGAATCGTCTTCGAACAGAGGCCCCATCATCGGGAGCGTGCCCACCGCCCAGGCGATGAAATAAGAGAGCAGCACTCCGATCGCACCGCCCAGCAGCATGATCAACAGCGTTTCCGCAAGGAATTGAAGCTTGATGTGCCGCTTGCGCGCGCCGAGCGCACGCCGCAGTCCAATTTCTCGAATGCGCTCATCCACCGATACCAGCATGATGTTCATTACGCCGACTCCGCCAATGCCGAGAGTCAGCGTTCCGATAAAGGTGAGCAGGACCTGCAACCCGATGGTCAGCGCATCGATGATGGGGCGGAATTCGTCGCGCCCGAACATCTGGAATGCTTTCGGATCGGTGGGAGAAAAATTCTGGCGCGTGGCCACGGCGGCGAGCACCTGCGCCATCGCTTTTTTCTCGAACTGCGGAGCGATGGGCTCAAACACCATCACCGCCGCGTAGCGCGTATTCCATAAATCCCCGGCAGCTGAATAAGGAATCCACGACGAATCGTCATCGCTGGAAAAATAATTGCTGAGCTGAATCTTCCGTGCCATCACGCCGATGACCGTGAAGCGCACACCAACCACCTGCACCGTTTCGCCCACCGCAGGGCGGCCGCTGAAAAGCTGTTCTTTCAACCGTCCGCCCAGAAAAATGACACGCCGTCTTTCCAGTTGATCTTCGGCATCGATCCACCGGCCTTCGGCGGGAACTTCATTGCGCATCTCGCCATATTCGGGACAGACGCCGCGCACCGGAGCAGTGCCCACCATGCGGTCGCCGTAGGAAATCCCTGGACGCCGCACGGTTTCGAGGCAAACGTGCTTTACCAGCGGAGCTGTCGCCTTGACCATGTCGAGGTCGGCTTGCTCCAGCACGACTTTCTTCCCCGCGCGCTGGCCTCCGGGCTGCTCGCTGGTTTGCTGCGGCCAGCAGATGACCACGCTTTTCCCAAACGCATCGAAGCCATGGACGAGCACGCTGCGAAAGCTGCTGCCGTACGCGATCAACAAGGTCACCGTCGCAATGCCCCACACGATGCCAAGCATGGTGAGGAAAGTGCGTGTCAGGTTCCGCTTCAGCGCAATCCAGGCTTCGAGAATGATTTGGATAATCAAGGTTTCAAAGTTGCACAGCTGCAAGGTTTCAACGTTTCAAAGTTTCAAGGTTTCAGGGTTTGCAATGAGGCAAGCTTTCCATCAGAACTCGACTCCTTGAAACCTTGAAACTCTGCAACCTTGAAACCTCTTCTTCTTTCCTACCCGCCGGCCTCATAACGCAAGGCTTCGATCGGATCGATGGAGGCAGCCCGGCGCGCGGGATACAGCGCCGCGCCTACCGCGATGGCGCCCAGCAGACCGGCTGCCGTCAAACCCGAACTCCAGCTTGGAATCAGCCCGGCAAAGAAATCGGGCATAGGCAGCAGGTTCACCAGGGCGCAAAATCCGAATGCGACACCGAGCCCGATTCCGCCGCTCAGCAGGGCGATAATCAAAGCTTCGATGAAAAACTGCCGCAAGATCACACCCGACGGAGCGCCAATCGCTTTGCGCACGCCAATTTCGCGCGTGCGCTCGCGGACCGCGACCAGCATGACATTCATCACGCCAATGCCACCCAAGAACAAGGTCACGATGCCCACCGCGCCCAGGAAAAATTTCATTCCATCGGTCATGGTCTTGAAGGCCTGAGCCTCTTTGACCGTATCCCAGATCGGACACGCTTCTTTGTCGTTGGGATCGTAGCGGTGCATGCGGGCGAGAGCGACACGCACTTCGTGCTTGCACGCCTCGTGCTGCTCGACGGATCTGGGCGTAACCAGCAATTGATCGAAAGTCGAATCCGTCCCCGGCGGTTTGTCGGGAAAATCACGGCGCATCGCCGAGAACGGCAGAAACACCTTGTTCACATCCCAGCCGTCATAACTGGAGTCTTGCTTCTTCTTCGCCATCACCCCAATTACGGTGTAGGGAGAATCGTTCAGATAAATGGTGCCGCCCACCGGATCGCGGCCGGGAAATAATTGTTTGGCCGCGTCAGAGCCGAGAAAAGCCACGCGCCGCGCTTCGCGCATGTCGCCCCAGTCGTAAAAGCGCCCTGCACCCACGTCCAAGCTGCGGATGTAGCCGAACGGCGGATACGATCCGGTGACCGTGAAGGCGGCATTGTTGTAATTGGAGTGCGTCCGAACCGTATCCTGCTCGAGTTCGGGAATCGCGTACTGGCAGTCGGGCGATTCCGCCTGGACGACGGGAACGTCATCATCCACCCAATGCACATCGCGTCCAGCATGAGTACCGCCGGCCTGCAGGCTGGTGCGACCGTGGAAGACGATCATCACGTCCTTGCCGAGAGTCTTCGCTTGCTCCTCCTGCCCCTTGCGCAGCCCCTCGCCGGCGGCGACCATCAGAACGATCGATACGATTCCCCACGCGATTCCGAACATAGTGAGAAATGCGCGCAACTTATGCGCCCACAAGGTTCGCAAAACATCGAGAACGAGATCGCGCAAGGTCATGACTACAAGATTGGACGGGGAGGTCTAGAGAACGTCATCCCCAGCACTCTCCTAGATACGCATCCGGCAGGGAATTTGTTGCAGAAAAGTGTCGTCGCACTTGGCAAGAAAAATACCGCCCGTGGATTCAGACTTGTACGGGATTTGCACCAACCCGCCCCAGCCACTCGGCAAACTCTTTCAGAGCCAGCTCGCATTGGACTCGATGGCGCTCTTTCCGGTCGCGAATTTTCCTTTCCAGCGGCGGAAGCAGGTCAAAAGTAATGTTCGCGGGCTGGAAGGTCTTCGGCTCGGCGTGAGTGACGTAATGGGTGAGAGAGCCGAAAGCGGTCGCCCGCGGAGCAGGCAGGACGGGCAGTCCCCGAACCAGTGCGCCAGCATAAATGCCGGCCATCAGCCCGGTTGCGATGGACTCGACATAGCCTTCCACTCCGCAGATCTGCCCGGCGAAAAATACGTTCGGGTGCGCCTTCATCTGCAGGCTCTCGCTGAGCAACGCGGGCGCATTGATGTATGTATTGCGATGGATTTGTCCGTAGCGCAGAAAGCGGGCATTCTCGAGACCCGGAATCAGGCGCAGCACTCGTGCCTGCTCGCCAAATTTCAGATGGTTTTGAAATCCGACCAGGTTGTAGGAGTCGGCACGCAGATTTTCCTGGCGCAACTGCACCACCGCATATGGCATCTTGCCGGTGCGCGGATCGTTCAAGCCCACAGGCTTCATCGGACCAAAGCGCAGAGTATCGCGACCGCGCCGGGCAATCTCTTCGATGGGCAGGCAGCCTTCAAAATAATTAAGCTTCTCCCAATCGCGCTCCTCCACCGATTGGGCCGCCACCAGCGCATCGTAAAAACGGCCATACTCTTCTTGCGACATCGGGCAGTTGATGTAGTCCGCCGAGCCCTTGTCGTAGCGCGCCGCCATGTAGACGCGCGACATATCGATCGAGTCCGCCTCCACGATCGGGCTGATGGAATCGTGGAAATAAAGACGCGGATGATGCACAGCCGGCTCTCCGGGCCGCTCTGAGCTCAAGGTTTCGCTCAGCCGGGAGATTTCTGATGCCAGCGCTTCCGAAGTCAGCGGGCCAGTGGCAATGATGGTGGGGACGGCTTCATCAATCGCAGTCACTTCTTCCCGTCGGATCGTGATCAAAGGCTCGCGGGAGATCGCTTCTGTGACTTTGGCAGCGAAGGTGACGCGGTCCACGGCCAGCGCATGCCCGGCTGGGACCGCGCATTCGCGAGCGATCTCCATCAGCAGCGACCCGGCGCGCCGCATCTCCTGCTTGAGCAGCCAGGGCGCGGTGTTTTCGCTATCGGACTTCAGCGAGTTCGAGCAGACCAGTTCGGCAAAATCGCTGGTCTGGTGTGCCGGCGTAGAACGAACCGGCCGCATCTCAAACAGCTCGACCTCGAGTCCCCGGCGTGCGCATTGCCATGCGGCTTCGGACCCGGCAAGCCCCGCTCCTATGATTTTCACGAGTGCCATAAATATCTCAAATTTCCGCCAGTTCGGGATCATCGTCCGCAATAACGTCACATCCGAAACCATCAACCACCAAGGTCACGAAGTATCACGAAGGAAATCCTTGGTGCGGTGGCTCCACTAGTTTATTCGACTACGTGGACTTCCACTTGCGCCCGGGACCTCGTTTTCCGGGCAGAATTTGCGATATTTTGCCCCCGCAAAAACGATGTTTGCAAGGCTTCCACTCTGTCTTACAATGGGCTGCAACGAGGTGAAGGACCTCCGGGCGTTTCTACGTTGTGCGCTTCCTCCCCAGCCGTCCCTCGAGAAGTTGCGTGGCTTGCCTCCTCACGCTCATCGCGTGAGGGAACTGGTTTGGTTGATTACCTAGGTCACTTGGCGGAGAGTAGTTTCTCTTTCTAACATGCAGACACCGAGAGAAATCAGCGAGAACCGCGCTATGCATGGAATCGCAGTCGCCCTCCTGACCGAGGACCGGGAACATTTATCCACGCTGCAGGATCGTCTGGAGGCTACGCGACTGGGACAGGCAGTGTTCGCCCATCTCGGCTTCCCTGCCGGACCGACCGACCCCATTCTGCGCCAGCTTCAGGACTCGCGCGCGGAAGTGGTCATCGTCGATATTTCCTCGGAAGACGCCCAGCGGGCAATCCGCGCTATTGAACTCGTTCGCTCGACCACCGGGCAAGTCGCTATCTTCGCCAATGGGGAAATGGTGCAGCCGGCCAACATCGTGGCCTCTATGCGCGCCGGCGCAGGCGAGTATGTGGATCATTCTGCCGGTTCCGAGGCCTTACTGGAGGCTCTCACCCGCTTCAGTTCGTCGCGCACGCGCTCACTCGGCGGAGCGGGCAAGGCAAAGGTTTTCACTTTTCTGAGCGCGAAGGGTGGGGCCGGATGCACCACGGCAGCGGTCAACACTGCACTGGCGCTGCAGCAATCGCATGGAGACGTGGTTCTTCTCGACTTCGCGCCCATCGGCCATACCGCGCTTCATCTCAATCTGCGGCCTCAATTCGGCGTTCTGGATGCTCTTCAGAATCTTCACCGCATGGATGGTTCCCTACTCGACGGGCTCATGACACCGACCAAAGAAGGTTTGCACCTGCTCGCGGGACCTCAGCAACCTTATCCCGCCGAGCCTACTCCCGGGGAATTGGCCCGTCTTTTTGATCTTTTTGTGAATCACTACCGTTTCGTAATCGTGGATGCTTCCAGCCGACTCGACCCGGCAACCCGCCTGCTCTCGGATCTATCGAATGCCGTGCTGGTAGTGGCCCAGACCGATGTCGTTTCGCTGTGGAGCGCCGGACGAATTCACACTTTTCTGGAAGAAGGCACCGGCCGCGACCGCATGCGCATCGTTCTGAACCGGTACAAGAAAATCCCCGGATTTACCGAAGAGGATGTCGAGCAGGTCACCAACTGCAAAGTCTTGTGGAAAATTCCCAATGCGTTTCAGGCGGTCTCGCCCTCGATCGACCACGGCACGCCGGTGGTTCTGCAGGATGGGCCGGAGATCAGCCGGTCTTTCCGCGCCCTGGCACAGACTCTGGCCGACGCGTCGTCTAATTCCGAGGGCAGCCAGGATCTCATCTACCAGCAGGAAGGCTCCAGCAAGAAAGCGCCCGGCCGCTTAAATTTGTCTCCGCTCCGCGCTGGGCAATAGTTTCCAGCTTATTTCCTCACTACCGGCTCCGGAGCAGCTTCCTCGGGAAATATTTTCAGCACGATCTCCTGTGAATGTGATGTCACCTTCTTGTTCACATCGGTGTCGTTTTGGGTGAGCGTTCCCTTGAGCACGAAATAGGCCTCATCGCCCGGCTTTTTCCCGTCTCCGCGCTCTACGGTACCTTTGAAGTCGAAGCCCGTTCCGTGGACGACTTCCGTCGTGAAACTCAACTTGTTGCCTTCCAGTTTTCCGGTTTTGAAGAACTGGTCCAGAAAGGCTCCCTTGTCGCTCTGCTGGTCTCCAAATCGCGAGATGAAGCCGGTGACGTGTCCCGCGTCTTCCACGGTCAACTGAACAAATTCGCCTTCTTTCAAAAACGAATACATTCCCGAATAAGCTTGCGGACCGTCGCGCTTGGCTGGCGGGGCGGCCTGCTCTGCGGATTTCGCAGGCCCGTTCTCGTGCGGTGCCGCCGACTGCGCACTCAGCTGCGCAGGACGGGACAGCACTCCCGATCCGATCACGCAGCATAAAACCAGAATGCAATGGATCCGCGTCATCACTCCTCCGCGTTCTACCAGTCTCCCCAGTGCGAGGCCGACATCTGCAGAAACTTCATCTTCCACTCGCCTCCTTGCTTCACCCACACGGTGCTGAAGTGCTGATACCGCGGAGGCGGCCCTTGATCCTCACTCGCCGGTACGCGCAAGACGACGTTGTAGGTGACGATGGCAGCCTCGTCGCCCGCCGGAACAACTTTCATCTCGTAAGGCATCACGTCCACGCCGCCTTCGCCAAACTGATCGAGCATGTCCTGGCGGTTGTAAAGCTGCCCATCGAAGGCCACGAACGAGAAATCATCCGCCAGGGTTCGTTTGAGAAAGTCGACATCTCCTTTTTTCGCGGCCGCGAGAAAACTTTTCTCGTCGTCCATCAGGGTCTGTTCCAGCGGAGTCGTCGGCTTGGCGGCGGAAGTTTGCCTGGCTCCAGCTACCGCCGTGAGGCATCCAGTGAAAAGTATGAAGACAACTAGCAGAGCTTGTTTCATGTGTCCCCCTAAATTTTCTCGACCCTTTATCAATTCATACGGAGCAGTCAGCGGATCTCGTTCGAACGCGATTTCCGCGCTCGACAATCAGCCTTGCTGAATTTTCTTCGCCAGGTCTCCTCGCGCGCCACCGAAACTTGCTCTCCCGTAGCCAGATTCTTCAACGCAAATGCGTCCGCCTTCACTTCATTCTCGCCCACGATCAGGATGTACTTCGCTCCCACCTTGGTGGCGGCTTCGAACGATTTCTTCAAACGGAAATTGGCGTCTCCCAACTCGACGACCAGATCATGCCTGCGCAACTCCCGAGCCAGTCGAGCCGCTTCGCCGTCCATCCCCGACATCGGAGCGACATACACATCCGGCTTGCGGAGAACGCTTTCCGCTGGAGTCCGTTCTTGCAGCGACATGACTAGCCGGTCTTCGCCGATGGCGAACCCGATTCCCGGCGCCGCGGGCCCACCCAGCGCCTCTGACAGCCCGTCGTACCGGCCGCCGCCCAGGATCGCGTTCTGCGCCCCCAGCGCTCCATGCGTGAACTCGAATGCAGTGCGCGTGTAGTAGTCGAGGCCCCGCACCAGGCGGTCGTTCAGGGAAAACGGCACACCCACCTTCCCTAGGATCGCCTGCACCTCTGCAAAGTGTTTGCGGGAATCTTCGCCAAGAAATTGCGTGATGCGCGGCAGCCTCTCGATAATGGGCTGATCCTTCGGTACTTTGCAGTCAAACACGCGCAGCGGATTGGTCACCGCTCGCCGTTGGCAATCGTCGCACATCTGCCCGACTGCCGGCTCCAATGCCTTACGCAGCGCCTCGTTGAACTGGGCGCGGTCGGCGGGCGTGCCGACAGAATTCAACTCCAGATTCCAATCGGTGATGCCGAGCCGATCGAGCAGCGTGGCCAGCATCTCAAGCACTTCAGCATCCCGCGCCGGGGACTCGCTGCCCGCCGAAGCCGGCCCAATCACTTCGGCGCCGATCTGGTAGAACTGCCGGTATCGCCCCTTTTGTGGCCGCTCTCGCCGAAACTGTGGCCCAATGTAGTAGAGCTTGTTGAGGCCGCGCTTCTGAAGATCGTGCTGGATATACGCGCGAACGACACCGGCGGTGTTTTCGGGGCGGAGGGTGAGGGACTGGGGTGCCTCCATGTGCTCAATCGCCATTTCTTCTACGGCAACGTTGTCTTGCCTCGCCTTCATCCTTAGTGAGTCTGAGACCTTTCCCTTGGCGGCAACGAGCAGCAATCGGCTAGGTGCCAGGTCGGGAAACGCAGCCTTCATCTCCCGACTTAGCGTGTCCAGTTCCGTGAGGTCACCCGCGCGAGGCGAGAACTTAAATCGAACAAGCGTCTTTTCTTTCGACCTCCTATCAGTCAGGGAAATAGTAGGATCCATGCGAACGTCCATGGCCGCCACATCGGTCCACTCGGAAATTTCATGGTGCCTTTGTTGCATCCATTGCTGTTGGACAGTGACGTTGAGAGAACGACCCTCCAACCAGGTAAACATTTCTTTCGAGACGATGTCGGTCTCTTCCCCCACCCCGCGCGCAAACAGCTCGGTCGCCTCGAAAATCGGCGTGCGAATTTCCTGGAAGTTGTAGGCGCGGAAAACATCGCGCACCGTGGCTTCTACAAAATTCCACAGCGCCGTGTCCGGCGGCAACAAGTCGCGCGTTCCTCGTACGGCTTTAATCATGAAATTTCCAGTTCGCCCTTATGCCTCTGTCATCCGGTTTTAGTCTGTCATCCTGACCGGAGCGCGCTCGAATGAGCGCGCGCAGTCGAAGGACCCTACCATCGCAACGCGACGAGCAGGCCGTCAAAGAATTCTCCCGCGAAAACCGCGAACCCGACCGCTCCGCGCGAATGCCTTGCTACCACAGTCCACTTCAGCTTATAGGGATCCTTCGACTGCGCATGACGGTTCGCTTCGCTCCCCGTCCTGCTCCGCTCAGGATGACAAATCATTTCTCAGGACGACAAATCGCTTCTCAGGATGACAAATTATTGCTCCCGCAAATACTCATCCTTATATCCAAGATAATTCGTCGCGTACCGCATAATCATTTCGTCTTCGCCGGGCTGCAGCTTTCGCCGGAATTTTCCCGGAGATCCCATCCACAACGACCCCGGCTCAACCACCGTCTTCTCAGGAATCAGCGTACCCGCCGCAATGATCGATCCCGCGCCGATCCTCGCGCCGTTCAGAATGATCGATCCCATCCCGATCAGGCACCGGTCTTCGATCACGCAGCCATGCAGCGTCACCGAATGGCCTACCGTGACATATTCACCCAGATACACGCCCCACTGCTGCTTCATGCCATGCAGCACGCTGTTGTCCTGCACGTTGGAATGCGCTCCGATGCGAATCTCGTGTATATCCCCGCGGACGACCGCGTTCATCCACACCGAAGCATGCTCGCCGAGCACGACGTCGCCGATGATCTGCGCCGACTCATCCACGAAGCAGGTGGCCGGAATCGTGGGCCTGACGCCCTTATAAGAACGAATCATGTTATTTCCGGAAGGAAATTGAAAATACCACGAGAACGAGGTCTCGCGTAAGGGCAGGATCCGTCGAGACCCTGCCTATTCGGCGGCAAATGCTAAACGTTTACCGTTCCCACTCCGGGAATAATTCCAAAAAAGTTTGCCCCGATCACTGAACTCATTCCCTCTTCGATGCTATACAGGATTCGGGTTTCCCCTATTGCCGTGGGGTAGTTCTTGCCGGCTGAATGGCCGGCGCCGAGTCCTTCTCTGCGGAAGTCTCACGCGTCCGGTTAACGCGCGCGGGTTGTCCCTCCGAGCCCACATCTCGCACCGAGGGCGACCTTATGTTTTCATCGCGCGCCGCTTCTGTTCTGCTTCTTTTCTTCTTCACCCTTATTTCGCTCAACAGCGCAGCCCAGGATTCTGCCACGGGAGCAATTCGCGGCACCGTGTCGGATGCCAGCGGCGGCCGTATTACCCAGGCCTTGATCGTCGTGGTGAACACTGCAACCAGCCAGCGCTATACCACGAACAGCGATGCCGAAGGCCGTTTCGCTCTCGACCTTCTGCCTCCTGGGGATTACTCCGGACGCATCGAAGCGCCCGGTATGTCGCCGCAGATCACGCCTCAGTTACACGTGGATGTCGGAGGCGCATCTCAACTTGATTTCCACCTCACCGTCGCCGGTGCGCGGGAGAGCCTCACAGTTTCAGGCGCTCCCGCGCTTGTCGACACCCAGCCCAGTGCGGTTTCTACGCTGCTCGATCCCCGCGCGATCCAGGATTTCCCGCTCAACGGACGCCGTTTCTCGGACCTGGCTCTTTTTTCGCCGGGCGTGACGCAAGATCCCCGCAGCCTGAACTCGTCCACCAACGGCGATCTTTCTTTCGGCGGAGTTCGCGGATTCCAGAACAGCTTCCTGGTCGACGGCGGCGATTACAACAACGCCTTCTTCGCGCAGGCGCGCGGACGCTATCGTGCTCCCTATCAATTGTCGACCGAAGTGGTGCAGGAATTTCGCGTGTCATCCAATTCCTACGGCGCGGAACAAGGACGTTCCGGAGGAGCTGTCATCAACGTCGTCACTAAATCCGGGTCGAATCATCTCCACGGCACAGGTTTCTATTACTTGCGTGACAGCTCGTTTGGCGCGGCCGATCCGTTTCTTGCATTTAAGCCGCACAATCGCCAGCAGCAACTGGGAGGCACCGTCGGCGGTCCGCTGCGCCGCAATAAGATCTTCTTCTTTGCCGGATTCGATCAGCACATCTTTCACGCGCCCAATGTCGTCGAATTTCTGGACGGCAGCTCGCAGGTGATTCCTCAAACTGGCACCGGACCTTACACGCCCGGAGACTATGAAGCCACCGATCAGGCTTTAGTTTTCGAGGCAGCCGGACACCTGACGTCGCTGGCCGGCGTGTATCCCGCGGCGCAGATCGGCAACTCCGCCTACGGCAAGCTTGACATCAATCTCACCCCCCATCACCAGCTCGCGTTCCGCCTCAATACGACCCGCTACTGGGGATCAAACAACGTCTTTCTCGACCCCGCCAGCCCCGTCACCTACGACGCGATCAGCGATAACGGACAGGAACTCGTCTCCACCGAAACCGCAAGCCTGTCGCTCACCAGCAGTTTTTCCCAGCGCTGGATCAGCCACTTGCGCGCCCAGTTTTCGCGCGATCTGCAGCAGTCGTCCAGCAACACCAACGACGTGCTGATCAAGCTGCCCAATATCCTCGATGGCGTCGGACGCTCGAACATGCTGCCCCGTCAAACGCGGGAGCATCGTCTGCATCTGGCCGAAACGCTCAGCCTTGATACCAGCCGCAGCTCGTGGAAGTTCGGCGGAGATGGGCTGTTCACCTGGCTCTACGATTATTTTCCCAGCCAGCAGAGCGGTGAGTACTTGTTTTATCCCATCAAGGTTAATCCCTTCACGTTCGAGCCGATGGAAGCGGGAATGGAACTTACGCCGCTGCGCGCCTATGCCCACGAAGTGCCGCACTATTATCTGCAGAACTTCGGCAGCGCACTCTCGCGTCCCAATAGCAACGACTATGCGGCTTTTGCGCAGGACACGGTCCGCGTCACCGACCATCTGGCGGTGAATCTGGGTGTGCGCTGGGATCTGCAAACGTTCACCACCGCCGGGCTTATTTCCAATCCTCTATTTCCGCCGTCCGGCAAGGTTCCGTTTCAGCCCTATAACTTCGCGCCGCGCGCCGGGCTCGCCTATAGCTTCGGCAAAACGCGCCCGCTGGTGGTCCGCGCCGGATACGGCATCTTTTTCGTTCGCATCCCCCAGATCTACAACTCGGTCGTCCAAAATGAAAATGGCATTACCGACGCTCAAGTATTCCTGAACAACACCGACTATTACGACCATCAGGTCTTTCCGGCGTATCCCAACGCTTTGGTCGCCTGCCCGCTTTATGCGGCGAATTGCGCCCTGCCCGCGGGATTTACTCAGGGCGTTACGAACGAGGTCTCCGCTTTTGCGCCGAATTTTGTTACCCCGCGCGTACAGCAATCCAGCATTACTGTGGAACGGGAAATCGCCGATCATACAACGCTGTCTCTCTCATTGATCAACGTTCACGGAGAACATCTCATTCGCGCGCTCGACGTGAACCTTCCGCAACCTACCGCTGCCACCTATCCCATCTTCGATTCCACCGGCTCGATCTTTCAGGGCGGATACTACTCGGTCGATTCCTTCGCGACCTGGCAGTTCACGCGATCGCTGACTTGTCCCTGGCCTCCCTGTATCAATCCTCTCGGACGGCCGATCGCACAACTCGGTGCCATCAACGAATTCCAGAGCGCAGCAACCAGCTACTACAACGGCGCAACCCTGTCCATCAACCGCCGGGTCGCTCGCGGAAGCTATCTGCGCCTGTCTTATACCTATGCCCATGCCATCGATGACGGGCAGGACGCCCTGGTCGCAGGCCAGCCTGCCACGGTTCAGAACTCCTACGATCCCAGCGCCGAGCGCGGGCCCAGCACGACCGACCAGCGCCAGCGCCTGGTCGCCGCCGTTTCCATCGAACCGCGCCCGTTCCACCGTGAGCACGAACTTCTCGGCCGCTTCTTCAACGACTGGAGGATTTCTACCGTAGTGAACTACGGCGCAGGACGCCCGTTCAACGCGACCGTTTCCGGCGATCCTAACCAGGACAGCAATGATCTCAACGACCGCCTGCCCGGCTACAGCCGCAACGGCTTCACCGGGCCCGATTATGCGACCGCCGATCTTCGCCTTACCCGCATCATCCGCTTCCACGACCACTATCACCTCAATCTCACGGCGGAGTCGTTCAACCTCTTCAACCGGGACAACCAGCGCGTCACCATTACATCCAATGGCCAGATCTCGTCGGCGAGCACGTTCGTACAGAGCTATGTAACTACCGGCGTGACGCCCTATCCCGGTTACTACGAGCTACCCTCAAATTTCATGAAGCCCAACGCGGCGTATGCTCCACGGCAGATCCAGTTGTCGGCGAAGTTTACTTTTTAAGTGATTTGGCCGCGGCGCTCAACGTCCGCGGGCAAATGTCCACAACCAATTCGCGGAACGAAGACAGAGCAACCGCTGCTTCCGGCTTTCCGCTATACTTCTGCCGTTCCCATGAAAACTACCCGCATCTCCCGCCGCGAATTCCTGGGCGCCGCCAGCGCCGCAGCCACCCTGAGCTTCGTGCCCGTTTCGCTACGATCCGCCGCTGCGTTCACAGAAGCCGGTGATGCGGGCTCCCCCATCTTCGCCGTCCGGGTTTCCACGTCGGCTGCACCCATTGTCTTCAACCCCGATCAAGCACTTGGCAGTTCCATGGACATCCTTTCTCACGACGTAGTCGAGAAGATCTACACCGAACCCATGGTCAAACAGTGCCTGTCCGCCGGCTGGGGACCGATCACATACCGGCAGAACACCGAGCTTTCCATCGCCGCCTGGCACTGGAATCCGAACGGGACCTGGAGTGACGCCGCTCACCAGCGCGGATATTTCACGGGTAGCAGCGAATTGAAGGAGCCGATCCGCCATTCTTACGGATATCCTCTGCCGCACCGCGGCCATACCCGGAACGGCGGCGCCGAGCGCGGCTATTCGCGCCTGACCGACGGCAACCCCGATACGTATTGGAAGAGCAATCCTTATCTCTCGAGCAAATTTACCGGAGAACCCGACTCGGCTCATCCGCAGTGGGTGGTGATTGATCTCGGCTCGAACGAACTCGTTTCGCATTTGCGCATTCACTGGGCCGAACCTTACGCTCGCGTCTACGAGTTGCAGTATTGGGCTGCGAAGAAAAACTCCACCGAAACCGCGGTTGTCGATAACCCTATGGAGCGCCCGATCTCCGGGATATGGACCGCCTTCCCCAATGGCATCATCAGCGATGGCCATGGCGGCGTCGCAACGGAGCAACTTTCATCCGATCCGGTTCGCGTCCGTTTTCTGCGCATTTGGATGACCGAGTCTTCGAACATCGCCAGCTCGCTATCGTCCACCAGCCATGATCCTGCGGATCCGCGCAGCGCCGTAGGTTACGCCATCCGCGAAATTTCCGTCGGAACTCTGACTTCGGCCGGCGAGTTCACCGACCTAGTCCAGCACCGCCCTGACCAGAATCAGACCGTCACCTGGTGTTCCTCCATCGATCCCTGGCACTCGGAATCCGACATCGACAAACGCGGCGATCAGACCGGATTCGATCTGTTCTTTACCAGCGGCATCACCAACAATCTTCCGGCCATGATTCCTATCTCGCTCGTCTACGGCACTCCGGATGACGCCAGGGCACAAATGGCTTATTTGAAAAAGCGCGGCTATCCCATTTCCTATGTCGAGATGGGCGAAGAGCCCGACGGCCAGTACATGCTGCCCGAAGACTATGCGGAACTCTATCTCCAGTTCGCGACCGCCATGCACCGTGTGGAGCCGAACCTGAAGCTGGGCGGTCCGGTATTCGAGGGAGTGAATGAAGACATCAAAGTCTGGCCCGATGCGCAAGGGCGCACTTCATGGCTGGGACGTTTCCTCGATTATCTGAAAGCACGCAACCGTCTCTCCGATCTCGCGTTCATGAGCTTCGAGCATTATCCGTTTCCTCCCTGCGACATCGTCTGGTCCGACCTCTACCGCGAACCTCAGCTCATGAGTCACATCCTCGATGTCTGGCGGGAGGACGGCCTGCCTGCGAACGTCCCCATGATGAATACCGAGAGCAACGTGACCTACAATAATGCTCAGCAGATGGTCGACATCTTCGCCGCGCTTTGGCTCGCCGACAGCGTGGGCGCGTTCCTCACCGCGGGAGGCGCAGCCTACTATCACTCCCCGATACAGCCGGAACCGCTGAGCCCGGGGTGCCATGGCTACGGTACGTACGGCAACTATGTCGCTGACGGAGGTTTGAACATCAAGACCTTCACCGCGCAGTACCACGCCAGCCGTCTCATCAATTTGGAATGGGTACAGCATCGCGCCGGATCGCACAAACTCTATCCCGCGGCCTGCGATCTCAAAGACGCCGCCGGCAATACCCTCATTACCGCCTATGCCGTCGACCGTCCCGACGGACTTCACTCCCTGATGCTCGTCAACAAAGATCAATCGAATGCCCATGAAGTCCGAATTGCCTTTGAAACTTCCGGCGGCTCGGTGCGATCTTTCTCCGGGCCCGTTTCATTTGTGACGTTCGGCAGTGAGCAGTATATGTGGAAGTCCGACGGCCCGAACGGCCACCCTGAGCCCAACGATCCGCCCGTGACGAAGACGCTCGCTGCGGGCGCGCAATCTATCACCCTGCCGAAGGCTTCGGTGACAGTTCTGCGCGGCAAGCTGGGATAACGCCGTCCGCGGCGGCGCTCGTCCATCCCCGGCGGCTTCCATCCACGGGCTTTAACAGGCGACGTATAATGCAGCCAGCTTTTTCGTCCACCATGCAGCCTTTGGCCCGGAGCCTTCCCGCGAGAACTCGACTCGTTCTACTGGTTTTCGTTTTCTGCTGTCTGCTTTCTTCGGCCCGCCTCGTGAAGGAAGCGCCTATCCCAGGTCGTTCCATTCCAGACGACATCGCACAGCGCTCCGATCTCCGGTTCGCCGGGCTGAAAGTCGCACTGCCCCAACGAGGTGTGATCGGCTACGTCGGAGACGCCGGAGAGTCGGAACGTCGCTCCCTACTACTTGGCGCAGTATGCACTCGCTCCGCTCGTCCTTGACCGCTCGCCCAACCATCCCTTCGTAGTCGGCAACTTTCCTTCTGGCCCTCCGGATCAATCGGCCGCGAAGCTCCGACTGATCAAGAATTTCGGAGATGGCGTTCTGCTTTTCGCCGGCGAGGATCAACCGTAAATGCTGGCTGCGCTGCTTGCGCTGTTATGTGCGGCGAGTGGTGTGCTTCTCGTCCTATTGCTTTGGCCCCGTGAGTGCGCCTTGAGTGTGAACCTGCTGTTGAAGGGCTCACTATCGTTGGGCTTTGGCGTCGGGGTTTTCTCGGTGATTTTTCTTGTGTCACGCGCGTGCGGCGGCAAGAATCTGCTTGCCGTCGATCTTGCTGTATTCGTGCTACTGCTGGCTGGTTATCTCTTCCAGCGCAGCCGCACGGGCGTCGTTACGGCCTTGTCTTTCTCTTTATCTCTCTCAAACGAGAAAACAGCTCCCGGCTGGCTTCTCGTCGTCCTGCGCGCAGCATTCGTCCTGGCGCTTCTCGCCGGGCTCTACTCGGCGATCCGGCAGACCATCGCCCACCCCCACGGCGACGGCTGGGACGCCTTTGCCATCTGGAACCTGCACGCCCGCTTCCTCTTTCGTGGCGGCGCGAACTGGCGCGATGGCTTCACCGCGCTCATACCGTGGTCTCATCCCGACTATCCCCTGCTCTTGCCCGCCGCCATTGCTCACTTCTGGACTGGTCTGGGATACGAGAACCAAATTGCGCCGAGCGTGATTGGCCTCGTCTTCACTTTCAGCACGGTCGCGCTTCTGTTCTCCTCTTTGGCTTTGCTCCGCGGCCAAATCTCTGCGATCTTAGGCGGACTCACCCAGATGGCGACTCCCTTCTTTATCGAGCAGGGAACTGCGCAATATGCCGACGTTCCTCTCTCATTTTTTGTTCTCGCTACGATCGTCCTGCTCTACCTCCACGATCAGAGGTCAAACGCTGCGCACTCTCGAGGTCTGCTCGTTTTGGCGGGAATTTCTTGTGGCTTCGCCGCATGGACAAAAAATGAGGGCCTGCTCTTCTTACTGGCAATCCTGGCAGCTCATTTGCTGGTATTCGTTATCACTCCGAGTAAACCAGTCACTTCGGAAGTGCTCCCGCAACGCAATAGGAATGCTCGGCCAGCCTCAACTTGGTTCGCGCTTTTTCTCGCCGGCAGCGCCCCACTTCTTCTGCTCGTTGGATGGTTCAAACATTCGGTCGGAGTTTCTAACGAACTGTTCTCGTCAGTTGCCTTCCATAAACTTCTGGACGCCTCGCGCTACCAGACCATCCTGAAGTGGTACGGAAAAGATCTCCTCCGGTTTGGAGACTGGTTCCTGATCCCGGGCACGGTGTTGCTGGCATGCCTTTATTTCGCCGCGCCCGGAAAACGCATGCAAGCCGCCGACCCGGGCTCTCGGGCCTCCCGGATTGCCCTAGCCCTGACGCTCGCTGGCTATTTCCTCATCTACCTCATCACACCCTACGACCTTTACTGGCACTTGCGTTTCTCGCTTAACCGCCTTTTCCTCCAGCTCTGGCCTGCGGTGATTTTTCTGTTCTTCCTTCGAAATCCGGCCTTAGACCCCAGCAGTTCCGACGTAAAATCCGTCTCAAAATGAGCCTGTTTTCCCAGAATGATCGATATTCTTAAAGAAATTCTCCCCTGTCCCCCTTGACTTGGAGTCAAATCCTTGTAATAACTATTCGGTCCATCCGGACGAGTTTGGGGGTGTGTCAGTTTGGCAGAAGTTAGGCTTCAAGAGGGCGAATCCCTCGAGAATGCTCTGCGCCGCTTTAAGCGCAAGGTGCAACAGGAAGACATTATCAAGGAGGTCAAGCGCCACTCCTTTTACCTGAAGCCCGGCGAGAAAAAGCGGGTGAAGGCCGCGCTGGCTCGTAAGCGAGCTCGCAAGAAAACGCGCAAGGAACAGGACTAATGCAGTAAAGGGCCGCTCCCTCCCGGGGCGGCTCTGCTTGATCTGGCCCCCACCACTTTAAGCTGCAGCAGGGATTATTCATATTCATCATTCCTCCGGCATTGAAAATACGAAGTAGCTATACCCACACTCCGTTCCAGGAGCGTGGCGGGCCGAGTCCAAGGGTGCAGTTAGAGGGGGAGCAGCAGACAACCTGCATTTTCGCTTTTCCACCGCAGTTCTTTCCCCGCGGGTGGGCGCGCGGAATGGGGCTGAAGGGAGCCATCCTCAATGGAATTTCAGGACAAGGTGCTCAAGTGTATCGACTGTGGGAGTGATTTCATTTTCACGGCTGGGGAACAGCTTTTCTTTCACGATAAGCAGTTCAAAAACGAACCAAAACGCTGCAAAGCCTGCAAAACCAAACGGGTTGCTGTGCTCGGCGCACCTCCTGCTCCGGGACAAGCCTACCGCTACACCAAAGTCGAGACCCAGGCCACGTGTTCGGGATGCGGAAAGCAGACCACCGTTCCTTTCCGTCCCACACAGGGCCGTCCCGTCTTTTGCCGAGAGTGCTTCCAGGCAAGGAGAACCGCCGCTTCCGCCTGATCTGCCCTCCCGCCCCTCCAGTGAGCAGGCATAGGCGCTAGTGTGCGTTACCATACAGGTGTGGCTGGATTCTTTGTAGAAAACTTCGGCTGTCGCGCCACGCAGGCCGATGGCGCCGCTCTGGAACGTCAATTCGAAGAGCAGGGACTAGTTCGTGCTTCCACCGCCGCTCACGCCTCAGTCGTCGTCCTGAATACCTGCACCGTGACCACGGCGGCGGATCAGGACGCCCGCGCCGCAATCCGTAGAGTGCGCCGCCAAAATCCCGATGCCAGAATCGTCGTGACCGGATGCTATGCCCAGCGCGCCCCTCAGGAAATCGCTGCCCTGCCAGGCGTGAGCGTCGTGGTAGGCAACTCCCATAAGCACCAATTGGCGGAAATTGCGCTGCAGAATGGCCTCGTTGAGAGGGCACCGCTGCCCGGCTTCGTATCGCTCTCACAACTGACTGAAAACCGGGAACTGAGAACTGAGAACTCGATCTTCGTTTCCGACATCTTCGCTCATACCGAACTGCTGGCCGCGCCCGTCTTCGACGCCGCCAACGAGCGCACCCGGCCCAATCTCAAAGTGCAGGATGGCTGCGACAATCGTTGCTCCTTCTGCGTGATTCCCTTCGTCCGCGGGCAAAGCCGCTCGCTGGAAATGGACCGAATCATTCGCGAAGTGAATACGTTAGTCGCCGCAGGCTACCGCGAAGTCGTGATCAGCGGCATCAACCTGGGGCGGTGGGGAAGGGACTTGCCGGTCCGCAACGTTGAGGGACCTGCGAAGAACGGCATGCAACTGGTCTCGCTGATCCGTGCCATCCTGTCGGAGACTGCTCTCGAAAAGCTGCGCATCTCTTCCGTCGAGCCGATGGACTGGTCCGACGAGCTCATCTCGTTAGTCGCGGCATCACCACGCATCGCCAAGCACGCTCACGTCCCCATGCAATCCGGCAGCGATGCCGTCCTGCGCCGCATGCACCGCAAATATCGCCCTTGGCACTATCGCGAGAAGATCGAGAAGATTCATGCAGCCGTGCCAACCGCCGCAATCGGCGCTGATGTCATGGTCGGATTTCCCGGCGAAACGGACGCGGAATTCGAAGCCACGCGGAAGATGGTCGAAGAGTTGCCATTCACCTATCTCCATGTCTTCACTTACTCGGCGCGGCCCGGGACGCCGGCGGCGGGCATGGCGAATCAAGTTCCAGTCCAGATCGCGCGCGAACGCAACCGAATTCTGCGCGAGTTGGCTTCCGAGAAAAAGCTGGCCTTCATGCGAAGCTTCGTGGGCAAGTATGTGGAGGCGATCACACTGAATATGATTGGCAGAGACGAAGCCGGAGAGTTCACCGAAGCCTTGACCGAGAACTACCTGAAGCTGCGACTGCGGGGGAGACACGAAGCCAATCGCTGGATGCAAACACTGGTCCGAGATGTACTTGGCGGAGTACTCGAGGGAGAGTCGAAGCTCTAGTGCTTGAGTGACGTTGCCCCGTGCTCTTGCCCCACTTGGGAATCTTCAACATCAACTAAGACCAGCGATCCCGAGGGGCTTTGCAATAGCTTCTTCCGAGGAAACTCCGCCAACTCATCAGCAGTGATGCCAACGTCCCTACAGACTGGGGAGCCCGGGGCAGTTGGTCCTCCGCTTATAACTAATACGGCTTTGCCACGCCGCATGACGCAAAACGGATGCCCCCACGGATCGGCACGATTCTCCGGCTTCACGTATTGCAAGTTAGAACTGTTCGCGACCCAGTCTCCTGCAGAACCACTTTCAAGCACCGAGCTTGACAGCTTGATTGCGGCCATCCACGAGTCAAAGAGCTTTGCGTCCGCTTTAAATCCCTCAACATCGTTCTCATACGCAATTAAATAGCCTGCAGGGGGCGCGACTTGAACTGACGACGGACTTGGCCGCTTGGCAACAACGATACCAGCGCCAACCTTCTTCAGAATCGTTGCAAAAGGTTGAACGGAAACCGTTCTGAGACCCCGGCCTAGTTCGAACTGCGCCCCCGCAACAACCAGCAAAAGTAGGGCAGCAATGCAAACGCCCCACAAAATGACTTTTCTTTTAATGGCCATCCCGCTTAACCTTTGCGAATCGAAATCCCAAGTTCTTTCAACTGCCGCTCGCCGACCGGGGTCGGCGCATCGCACATCAAGTCCACCGCACGCGCCGTCTTGGGGAATGGAATCACCTCGCGCAAACTTTCCGCTCCGGCAAGAATCATGACGATGCGGTCCAGTCCCAACGCAATCCCTCCATGTGGCGGCGTGCCGTACTCCAATGCCTCAAGGAAAAATCCGAAGCGCGATTTGGCTTCTTCTTCGGACATCCCGAGCGCGCGAAAAATTTTCCGCTGAATGTCCTGGCGGTGAATACGAATCGATCCCGATCCCAACTCTGTCCCGTTCAGCACGACGTCGTAGGCCAGCGCCCGCACCGCGCTCAGCGTCGACTGCGGATCGTTCACCGACTCCACTCCCTGCTCCAGCAGACTCATGTCCTCATCGTGCGGAGAGGTAAACGGATGGTGCGCCGCCATCCACTGCTTCTCGCCCTCATCCCACTCGAACATCGGGAAATTCGTGACCCACAGGAACCGGTAATCCTTCGCCGGATCTCCAGTCCTCTTGAAGATTCCATGCCGGTCGGCGTACTTCTGCGCGAGAGCGAGCCGCAGCAATCCGGCCGAGGCATAAATCGCCAGCTCCGAAGGCGTAACTTTGCGGTGCGCCGGCATCTCGGTGTGCGGCCCGGCCTGCGCCGCGCCCGCCACCAGCACGATCAGGTCGCCTTCTTCCATCGCGGTTTTCTTCGCAATTGCCGCCGCCGCATCCGGATACTTGTTGCCAATCCGCTTGAAATCTTCGTAGACTCTCGCCCCGCCCTTGGAATGGAACATCGGCTTGATGTCGTCCCGCTCTTTGCGCGAAAGTTCTCCAACCTTGGGCGTGCGGATCGCGATCACCGGGAGGTTCGCGTTGATCGCCAGTTCCTGCAGATTCTCCGGCGTGAAGCAATCACGCACATCGGTAAATGCCGGCAGCCGCAAATCGGGTTTATCGATGCCGTACAGCCGGATTGCTTCGTCATAATCCATGCGCGGAAACGACGTTGCGATCTCTTCGCCCGTCGCATGGAAAGCCGCCTTCAGGAATCCCTCCACCACTTCCCACACACGCTCCGCCTGCGGATACGACATCTCCAGATCGATCTGGGTAAACTCCGGCTGGCGATCGGCGCGCAGATCTTCGTCGCGGAAGCAACGGACAATCTGAAAATATTTGTCGAATCCCGAAATCATCAGGATCTGCTTGAACAGTTGCGGCGACTGCGGCAGCGCGTAAAACGTTCCAGGCTGCACCCGGCTGGGCACCAGATAATCGCGCGCGCCTTCCGGCGTTGATCGCGTCATGAACGGCGTCTCAATTTCGAAAAATCCCTGCGAGGAAAGATAGTCACGGATGGCCTTCGCGACTTTATGCCGGGTCTCGATGTTGAACTGCATCACATCGCGCCGCAAATCGATGTAGCGATACTTCAGCCGCGTCTCTTCATTGGTCAGCGCGGTGTCCGAGGGCAGGAACGGCGGCAGCTTTGATTCGTTCAGAATGCGGAGCTCATCGACTACCAGCTCAACTTCGCCGGTCGGAATATTCTTGTTCACCGTATCCGCGTCGCGCAGCTTCACCGTGCCGATCGCGGCGATCACATACTCGTTGCGCAACAGTTCGGCCTTTTCGTGGGCGCCAGAATTTAATTCACGATTGAATACGACTTGGGTAATGCCCGTCCGGTCGCGCAAATCGATAAAGATAATGTTTCCCAGATCGCGCCGCCGGTTCACCCATCCCATCAATACGACCTTCTTCCCGGCGTCGGAAACGCGCAAGGTCCCGCACATGTGCGTGCGTTTTAAATCTCCTAAGAAGTCAAGCAAAAGTGAGTCCTTGCAGAAAGAGTTCCGGCGGTGAGCCGGACCCACGATTATAAACGCTTTCTTCCGGAACTTACGCGGCCGGCGGGTAGTTTTAAGCCACTTGCAAGCGTTGCGAATCATTTATCTTTTTTTATCTTTTTTATCTTTGCCCTTCCGGCTATCCGGATTCTCGTTTTCGCGTCTACTATAAGCAGATGTCCGTCGGGCCCGTCCAACAGATGCCGCAGACTGCAGCCGTCCCGCGGCTTCTGGTCGAATTACCTTCGCGCCCGCGCGTCTTCTTGAGCAACCTGCGCGACCTGGTTCTGCCGACGGGTGGGCCTCGCCTCGAACTGCAATCGCCCCCTGCTGCGTTCTGGCCCGATGTGTTCGTAAAGCGCAGCCTTCCGTGGTATGGATTTCTGAAATCTGGCGCATGTCACGTGCTCGCAGGTGCCCTGCTTGTAGTTCTCACCCACATTTTTTCTCTTCAGCCACGCGTGGTCCCGCCGCGAATTTTTGATCGCTCCCCGGTGATCTACTATCAGGCTTCGGACAATCTTCCTCATCTCGACACCCGCAACGATTCTGCTGCGCATCCAGCCCATGCTGACCCGGAGCTCTCCAGGCAGCCCATCATCTCCGTGCCCGCCGAGTCGGACAATCACACTCAAACCGTGGTGACCGCGCCCAGAGTCAAATTGCAGCACGATGTTGCGCTGCCCAACGTCGTGGCCTGGTCCGACGACGAGAAGAAGCCGAGCCTGGAAATTCAGCCTCCCCCGCTCACCCCCGCGTCGGAGATCATTCGCATGACGCGGCCACTGGACTCGGTCGTGTCCGCCGCCGCCGGACGTGCGCGCCTCCGCTGCAACTGCCCCTCAGGCTTTGCAACCTGCACTCATAGCACCGCCGCCCGCGGTTGACGCGTCACGCGAGCGGCCCCTTGGCGATCTCAACATCGGACGCAGCCCCGTCATTGCTCCGGCGCCGCAGCTTCCTGTCGCGGAACAACGTGCGCGCGCGTTGCCGTCTGCTGCTGGCGGCATCGGATCCCAGATCGTAGCTCCTCCGCCATCGCTGACCACCTCGACTTCCGGCGCGTCCTTCGGATCACGCGGCCGAGTCGTAGCTCTGAACCTGCATCCCGCGGTGGGCGCGCCGGCCAATCCTCCTGCCGGCAACCGACGCGGAACTTTTGCCGCCACTCCAGAAGGTCACCCGGGAGCATCAGGTTCTCCCGGTGCGACTGCAGGCAACGGCAGCAATGCGAACGGAAATAACTCGACGCGAAAGGGAACCAGCGATCTTCCTGCGGGTCTTTATGTCGGGAAAAACGCGAACAGTTCTCCGACTGGAGTCTCCGGAAGCGGCACCTCAACCCCTTCAGTCAATCCCAACCTTCTGGCCAGTGCCCGCCCGCCCCGCGTGAGCCTTCCATCCACTCGTCCGATGCCGGCAGAAAGCGCTGCCAGTCTCTCCCCCGCCGAGCGCGCTGTCTTCGGCGACCGCAAGTTCTATTCGGTCCGATTGAACATGCCCAACCTGAATTCCTCGGGAGGAAGCTGGGTCATCCGCTTTGCTGAACGCGATCGCGAATCCAACACCGCGAGCGCTCCGTCCGAAGATCTTTCCCAGCCCATGGCCACGCGCAAAGTCGATCCCGCATACCCGCTGCAGTTGATGCACCAAAACGTTGCCGGAACGGTGATTCTCTATGCGGTCATCCGGTCTGACGGAACCGTCGGCAATGTTCGAGTCTTGCGGGGAGTGGATCGTCGCCTAGATCGGTACGCAAGCGAAGCCCTCGCGCAGTGGCAGTTTCAACCGGCCATGAAGAACGGCTCTCCGGTTGATGTTGAGGCGACATTTCAGATCCCATTCCGACCTAGCCGCCAGGGAACAGAATTTTAATCGTGGAGATGCAGTGGGTTGTGTGTCAGATGTGCCCCTTTAAAATCTTCGGCTAGCGACGACCGCCGAAAGGGAAGCGAAAAGATCAGCCACAAGTCGTCTAGCCGCGCCCAACTCCCTTTCGTCTCTCCAGTGCCGCATAAATCGCCGGATCGGTGCAGATTTCGTAATACGATCGCTCCGTCCATCCTTTCACCGAGAAGTCCGCCGAATTAATACGCGGGATGCGGCTTTCACGCACCACGATAATTCGGAAAATGTCGCGATCAACCGGTACCGTCGCGCTGAATAGCCGGTACTCCCCTTTGTCCGACGACGCGAACGACGCCGGCAGCCGCACCTTCAGCGGCTCCAGCGTGATCTCTTTCTGCAGCTTGGCGAAGGCGGCTTCGTTCATCCGGATTCCGCCCAGATTGAAATTAAGAATCACATCTTCCGGATTTCCATCCTCGTCCAACTCCGCCGACTGGAAGGCGTACACGTGAAATGGCCCGGCCTGCGGTTCCATTACTTTTCGCGCGCGCTTGTTGCACGACGACAGCCGGTCGCTCTCGTTCAGCGCCTCCGAGATCATAATCTGATGTTCACCATCCATTAGGTACAACGGCGCCGCCTCCTGCAACGTGATACCCACTCCCAACTCCAGTTGCGGCATGCCCGAGCGCTGCATCAATTCGTTATACCCGCGCACGATTTCAATGATCTCGCGCGCCAGCACGCACATGCGGCTCACCGCCAGCCCCGGCTCGCCTTCGCGCTCCAGAATGGCCAGGATGATTGCGTCTCCTTCGAGAAATACTTTCTGCGCGCCGTACTTCTCCAGCAGCTTGTTCACCGGATCGTAAAAGTTCAGGCTGAAATACGAGGCCGGATTCAATCCCTTCTCCATCATCGTCCGGGTCAGCCGCGTCGAATCGCGCACGTCCGCCTTCAGCACAACGTGGCGCAGCACCCGGTCCACGTCCGTCTTTCCCTGCTCCTCCGGAAGCAGGAATTCATACAGAGTGCCGTTCACTCGCGACAATTCCTGCAGCCGCTCATTTCCCACCAGATTCACCGAGTCCAGAGCTGCATTCAGGACCTCAAGGCGCCGCAGGTCGCGATGATAATGCAAGAAATCAGCGAGGAAACGCGCCGCCACCTTCGCCCGCTCCGCGCCGCGGCAACTCGCCACCTTCGCCACTCCTGCGTACAAACTGTTGGGCGATAGCCTGCCGTGGTCCTGAATCATTCGCTCCACGCGATCGCACTCCGTCCGGTCGATCAGAGCATTCTTCAGTTGTTGCGGATTGATGCGAGGCGCGTATTCGCTGAGCAGCGGCACCACGTGGTATGACGCGATCACATTCTCCATCACCCGCTCGTCTTCCAGCAGGCGCACCCACGCTGCCAGCCGCTGCTGCTGCGCGAATCCTTCCGCAGAATCCTCCGGCGTCCCGGAGCCAACCAACTCCCGCGCATTGTCGGGAACGTTCATCCACGAATCGAGGGTGTCCGCGCTGACTTCCTCGCCGTAAAGCGAACGCAGGAATCCGGAGACGATCTCGCGCATCCGTCCGTACCGGTCCGGATCACGATCCCAGTTGCCCAGCATGACGTAATGCTCGGCGCACAGATAATCGTCCCGCCCATCTTCGGAAAACAGCAGCCTGTTCAGGAACAGCGGATAGGTGAAGTAACTTCCGCCGTTAGTTTCTTCCCCAAACAGCGATCGTCGAGTGCGTGACAGCGTACTCTTCTCCACCTCGCGCAAAGTTTCAAAAAGCTCCTGCCCCGTCTTGCGCAGAATGATTTTTTTTCGGACCTGGAATCCTGCAATCTGTTCTCGATACTCATGGGCCCGTTGCGCCCGCGCGTTGTCATAGCCCTTTAGCAACACGCGGCAACGTTCCACGACCTGGGCAAACTGCAGGTTCATCTCCGCGCGCAAGAACTTGGTCACCGCCAGCCGCGCCAGCAGATCCAATGACAGTTTGAATTCTTTCTTGGCGCGATTGAGCGACGAAACCTGCAGCTCAGTCAGAGCCGATTTCCACTCTCCCGCGTCATGCTTTGGCTTGGTAACTTTCCCCAGCTGGCTTCGGATCCAGGAAGGCCCTTGCGCCGCCTGCGGCGTTTCCGCTCCGAGCAATCCTTCCAGTTCGCCGTGACGCGCGATCAGGCGCGCGACCTGAGCTCGAGCCAGTTCCACGAAACGCGGGCTCAGCACCACGTCATGTCTCAGGTTATCGACGCCAACCGAAATTCCCTCGAGCGCGACAAATGGAGTCGACGCAGCTAGGTTCGGCAACGCCGGCTTGTCCGGCCGGCCCCCCAGGCGAAAAATGGGAATTTTCGGCATCCGCTAAATGAATCTCTTTGGAAGTTGCTGATTTAAAACGTACATAATGAGGCTAGCACGCGGTTGGGCACGGCTAAAGTTACCTCGGTTACGCCCCCAAATCGCTGATTCCACTAGGCGGGTCGCATGGCGATACAAATTACAGCTTGAGATGTTTAAGATATTCGCGGAAGGGACCACCCAAATCTGAGCGCTTGAGAGCGAATTCCACCGTCGCTTTCAGGAAGCCCAATTTGTCGCCTGTATCGTAGCGCTTTCCTTCGTAGACATAGGCATACATTTTTTCCTGCTTGAGCAATATGCGCATGCCGTCGGTGAGTTGGAGCTCGCCGCCGGCCCCAGTCGGAGTCTTTGCCAGGCAATCGAAAATCGCCGGAGTCAGAATGTAGCGGCCGATGATCGCCAGGTTCGAGGGGGCCTCTTCGGGTTTCGGTTTCTCCACCATGTTGCGGATCTCGAACAGACGGCCGTTGAATCCTTCGGCGGGCTGTGCGTCGAATACGCCGTAGGAGGAAATCATCTTGCCCTCGACCACCTGCGCCGCGATCACGCTGCACTGCTTTTCGTTGAACACATTGACCATCTGCTTAAGCGCCGGCACGGGATTGTCGATCACGTCGTCGGCCAGCAGCACCGCGAAGGGCTCGTTGCCCACGAGTTCACGCGCCATAAGCACCGCATGGCCCAGGCCCAGCGCTTCCTTTTGCCGGACGTAGGCCACGTGCATCATGTCGGAAATGTTGCGCACGATATTCAGCAGATCGGTCTTGTGGCGCTCCTCGAGCATTTTTTCGAGTTCGTAGCTTACATCGAAGTGGTCCTCGATCGACTGCTTGCCTCGTCCGGTGATGATGAGGATCTGGTCGCACCCGGAAGCCATCGCCTCTTCAACGCCATACTGGATGATTGGCTTGTCGACGACTGGGAGCATCTCTTTGGGCTGGGCCTTGGTCGCGGGCAGAAAACGCGTGCCCAGGCCGGCGGCGGGGAATACGGCTTTGCGAACTTTCATGGTCATGAGGTCGTAGGTCGTTAGTCGTTCGTTCCCTTCTTAGTTGCCGAACAATTGTAAACGGTGGGGTTCGAGTTCGTGTTAAAGTACGGCGCCATGACTCGCATTCTTTTACTCCTTCTTTCCGCGGAGCTGTTGACAACATTCCCGGTCGCAGGCGCCCAGGTAACGGAACAAAACACTCAGGCGGTGATGGCCGAGCTCGCCAAACAGAATCAGGCCTGGAACCAAGAATCGAACAGCTCGGGAGTGTCACTCAAGTTAACCGAGGTTGGACGTTCGGAACCGCATCTGATCTATTACGAGCTTAACGCGTCCGGCTTTCCGCCTAACCTGAAATACACGATCGTGACCTGGCCTGCGAACCGCCTCACACCGCAGTCGGGAATGACCGGTGTCACACTCGACGGTTCAGGGATCGCTGTTTGCGCAGGAACTCCCGGGACTTGTAAGGGAAGCAGTTCCAACAGTGCAATTCACATGCAGTTCTCGCCTGTAAAAAGCGAGCCAATCCGCTTGTCCCTCGTTTCTGAGGACGACAAACACCTTCGGGCTTTCATCAGCTTGGTCCCTATCCCTAATCGTGCAACGGACAAGAGATGCTCACTCGAAGAGGTAATGTTGGCGCCGCTTTCGTCGCTCGTGGCTCTGCAGGGTAGCGGCTACGAGTCGAACGCCGACATTCAGTTCTTCTCTGAATCTGAGGGAGAGCGCCACGACGGTCAGGTCAAAACGGATTCGAGTGGGAACTTCTACTTCGCAATCGGCCTCGGAGTAAAAGGAAAAGAAAAGGGCATTGCAAAGGTGAACGTTGTCTCGCATGGATGTTCACTTTCGCTAGCTATCCCGTGGGGAAAGGACAGTTATCAATACGAGTAGGTATGGTGCCCGGCTAGTGGATTGGAGCCTTAGGCCACCATCGCCCGACCAGCAGCTTTCAAGTCAGAATCCCGACCCTGTCCCACAAATCTCGACAAGGGAGGGGCACCCAATTTCAAGCTCCTTACCGACAACTACTTCCCCACGACTAGCACCACGAAGGTGTCCGGCACAATCGAACGCCGCGGATGTGGATTCTCCGTCGTCGCTGCCGGAGGCGGTCCAAGGTCCGCCGTCACCACGAACACTTTGTGAGTCTTGGAGTCAAGCGCCAGGGTGCGTGCTCCCTTCTGGGTGGTCACGTTTTCCGCAACACTGAATTTTTCCGGCGAGTGTTCTTTGACTACGGTCAGAACCCCGTCGCCACCGCAGGAAGCGAATGCCAATCCGGTTTCTTCGTCGAACCTGGTCGCGTCAACGCCCTCGCCAATTGCGGGCGTCGCAAGAACCTTGCCGTTATTTGCATCCACAACTGCCATCATTTTGTTGTCGCATCCCACAAAAAGTCTCCGGTGCTTGCGGTCGATCGAAAGGCCACTCGGCTCCGTGCACGGCGCCAGCGGCCACGTGGCCTTCACTTCCAGCCCGTTGGGATCGATCGCGACAAGTTCGCTCTTGTCTTCGATGTTGACGAATATCTCTCCCTTGGCATCGCTGGCAGCGAATTCTGGTTTGCCGTCGAGCTTGATCGTGCCCAGCACTTTGCCGGTCGCCGCATCGATTACCGACGAATCATGGCTCCGTCCATTGAACGTGAACACCCGCTTGGTCGCCGGATCGAAGAGAATCGCGTCAGGATTCTCGCCGACTTTCACTTTGCTGATCAATGCTAGCGTCTTGATGTCGAAGATGCTTACAGTTCCTTCGCGCCCATTGCTCGTGAAACCGCGCCCCAACTCCGGCGCCAGTGCGATGCCATGCACTCCCGGCGTGTCGGGAATATCCCCCACGTTCTTACCCGAGTCCAGATCGAGCACGATCACGTGTGTGGCGCGGGAAATATACAACCGCCGCGCACTGGCGTCGGCGGTCAGGTAATCCCACCCGCCTTCTCCGCCCACTTTGTAGGTCGTCACCACGTGATAGCCCGGACCTGCCGCGGCCATTGCTCCTGCCTCCAGCCAAATGCAAAGCAAAAAGATCCACCATTTCGATTTCATCATGATTCCCTCCTGCTGATCTCAGTGCGTTTGGCGATCGGCTGCCACACGTTCTTGTAAACGCAGGGCCACATGCGTGCACCGAAACGCCGGGAACCGAACCGAAGTAACTTTACCCTATTTCGGCCGTCACCCTAAACTCAACTTGGTTATGGATGTATCCCAGACATTCTCCTCGGACGCTGGCGCGCAGGCAGATGCTAATGTGGCTGTCGATCCGCGCCTGCAGCCAACCCCTGATTACGGCACGTTTGGACCGGGCTCTGATGTTGCCGGACTCGGCTCGAGTCCCAATCCAGTATCGGTTCGCAAGCCTGCGCTGCCGCTGCTTCACTTGTTGGCAATCGCCATTGGAATATCCGCCGCGCTGCTGGCGGGAACCATTCGCAGCGTTAGGCCGGCATGGTCCGGCTTTCAAACTCTGTTTTCGTCTCAACCGCGGCATCCCGCGACGGCTGCCGATCTGCGTCAACTCGACCGCATGAAGCCGCAGAAGCAAGCGGAGACGCTACTCGAACTCGCCGTGGGAAATACTGCCGGTGCGGTCGACCAGATCTCCTCGCGAGTCGATCGGTGGCAGGGCAAAGTTCAGTGGAATTCGCAGATTGCTGGCCTCAGCACCGCCGCGCTGAATTCCAACGACATGCGCGTGCGGCAGTCCGGCATCGAAGTGGAACTCGCGGCCTATGGATTGGCCAAGAACTCGGCCAGCCTCGACTATCTGCTGAAAACCGCAAACTCTCCCAATCACGCGCAGAAAATTTGGGCGCTCTGGGCTCTCGGCTTGATGGGAAATCGTGGAGTCCAGCCGGATCGCGTTGTCGAAGCATTGACCTCGCATCTCGCAGATTCGGACGCAGACTCGCGTCACTGGGCGGTCGAGGGACTCGCGCTCACCGGAAGCGATCAGACCATCCAGCCCCTGCTGCAAACCATGCACGACGATCCTTCACCGATGGTGCGTGAGCGGGCTGCCTGCAGCTTGGCACAGTCCGGCATGTTCACCCAACAGCAGCGCCTGACCGCCGTTCCACAACTATTGAATTACACCGATGACGCATCCCTCGACTCTCAGACGCACGCGTGGGCGTTTCAGGCGCTGAACGACATCACCCATCAGCGCTTGCCCAACGATTCCGCTGCCTGGAGAAATTGGTATCAATCCACCAGGAACGATTGACGCCAACCCCCCGCGACCACACTTTCGCGGAACAGACTTCCTGCCGATTTTGGGACTCGCCACTTTGAAACTCTGAAACTCTGAAACCTTGAAACTTTGAATCCTCAATCAGAGAACGTCCGCTGCATTCAATTCCCCTGTAAAATTGACCTACCAACTCCGGAGCTTGCTTCCGCTTTGTCTTTTCTTGACCAACTGAACCCGCAGCAACGTGAGGCCGTCGAAACCACGGAAGGCCCGGTGCTGATCCTGGCCGGCGCCGGCAGCGGCAAAACCCGCGTCATCACTTATCGCATCGCCTATCTGATCGAGCACAAGGGCGTGATGCCGGAATCCATCCTGGCCATGACCTTCACGAACAAAGCTGCCGCGGAGATGGGCGAACGCGTCGACAAACTGGTAGGCGGCTTGAGCATCGCCAAGCCAGTGATCTCGACCTTTCACTCATTCTGCGTGCGCGTGCTGCGACGCGACATTGAAGCCTTGCGCATTCCATCCGTCGTCGGCCAGCCGCCGATCGGCCATACCAAGAATTTCGTGATTTACGACGAAGCCGACCAGCAGTCTGTCGTCAAGTCGCTGATGAAGCGCTTCGGCCTCGATGACAAGCAACTCACGCCCCGCATCGTGTTGTCGCGCATCTCCTGGGCCAAGAATCACATGCTCAATCCGCAGGAGCTCTACCTGCAGTCGGCCGATCCCAAGACCGAGCGCATTGCGCACTTGTACGAGGAGTACCGCAAAGAACTTCTCAAAGCCAACGCGCTCGATTTCGACGATTTGTTGCTCGAAGCGGTGCGCCTGCTGAAGTCTGCTGCGCAAGTCCGCGAATACTACAATCGCCGCTTCCAATATCTGCTCATCGACGAATATCAGGACACGAACCGCCCGCAATACGAACTCATGCGCATGCTCGCCGGCGAGACGCACAACGTGTGCGCGGTCGGCGACGAAGATCAGTCGATCTATTCCTGGCGCGGCGCCGACATTCGCAACATTCTGGAATTTGAGCAGGACTTTCCCGAGGCCAGAATTATCCGCCTGGAGCAGAATTACCGCTCCACGCAAAATATTCTGCAGGCCGCATCGGCGGTGGTCGCCAACAACGTCCGCCGCAAAGGCAAGAATCTTTGGACCTCGCGCCAGGGCGGCACCAAGATCGGCTACTACGAAGCGCCGGATGGCGAGAACGAGGCTCTGTTCGCTGCCGACTGGATCGCCCGCTACGTGCGCGAAGCCACCGATCGCGGCGACACTCCCCGCGCCGCCGTGCTTTACCGCACTAACTCACAGTCGCGATTATTTGAAGAAGCCATGCGCCGCTACGGACTGAAGTATCACGTAGTCGGCGGATTCTCCTTCTACGAGCGCGCCGAGATCAAAGACATGATCTCGTACCTCAAAGTCATCCTGAATCCCGACGACTCGATTTCCCTCCTGCGCGTGATCAACACTCCAACCCGCGGCATCGGCAAAGGCACAATCGACACTCTGGAACGGCTGGCGCTCGAAACCGGATTGTCGCTGTGGGGAGCGATTGGCGAAGCCATCAAGCGGCAGTTGCTGCCCCAGCGCGCCGTAGCATCGCTCAAGACTTTCCAGCAGCTCATTGAGGACGCCCGCTCAATGCTCGCCGGAACATTTGTGGAGCAGCTAGACGAAAGTGTGGCGCGGGCGCCCTCGCCCGCGCTCTCGGCGGAAACAACGGACAGCAGCGAACAGCAGGTCAACAGTCCCGAAGGGACGGAATTCATTAGTCCCGGACGTAAGTCCGGGGCAGGAGATGCAGAAGGAGCGAGTCCCGAAGGGGACAACATCAGCGACGCGACCGCCTTCGATCCGTCCGAGTTCGAAAACTTCTCGTTTGATTTCGGAGAGGCAGAGGCGGAATCTCTGCCCAACGATGCGCAGGCGGGACGCCTCCGCGACAGCCGGCCAGAGGCCGGCGCTAAGGCCGATGATGAGACGATTCCACAAAGCGCGGACAGGTCAAGTTCATTCCCTGCTCCCACGGTCTCTACCGCCGACATCCTCAAATTCCTGATCGACCGCACGGGCTACATCAAGTTGCTGGAAGAAGAGGACACGCCCGAATCTTTCTCGCGCATCGAAAATTTGCGCGAACTGGTAAACGCCGCCATGGATTCGCGCGACCGCGCCGAAACGCTCGACCAGTTCCTCGACCACGCGGCGCTGATCGCCGACGCGGACGATTACGACGAGCGCGCTCAGATCACGTTGATGAGCCTGCACGCCGCCAAGGGCCTCGAGTTTCCTCTCGTCTTCCTCAGCGGTCTGGAAGAGGGACTCTTCCCGCACTCGCGCACCATGCTCGTTCCCGAAGATATTGAAGAAGAACGTCGCCTCTGCTACGTGGGCATGACTCGCGCCATGGATCAACTGATCCTGACCCGCGCCGTCTATCGCCGACGCTACGGGACGGATTTGCCGGAGGCCAGCGTCCCGTCGCGCTTTCTGGAAGAAGTTCCCGGCCCGCTGATCGAGGAGTTGGGAACGCGCAAAGCTCGTGTGGGGACGCCCGCCATCGGCCGTCCCGCGGGACGAAGTCCCGCCGCCTTCGATTCGGAAAGCACGCACTATTCCTACGAAGACGAAGATCAAAGCGCCTCCTGGCACAGCGGAGGCGCTGGTCGCGGCAATACGCGCGCGTCAAAACAAACGGTTGCCGCCCGCGCCTACAACTCCATCGAGAACATCGCCGAGTTCTTCGCCACTCGGGGAAAGAAATTTACCGTCCCTAAAACGCCGGTTGAAGAACCCACGGGCAAGCGCGGGTTCCGCCCGGGGCAGAGGGTCCGTCATCCGAAATACGGGGAAGGAACCGTCTACCAGCGCGAAGGAGAAGGCGAAGAAGCCAAGATTACGGTACAATTTCCACGCTTCGGCTTGAAGAAGCTGGTGGAGAAGTATGCCCAGCTGGAGCGAGCCTGAAGACAATTTGGTAATTTTGTAATCGGGTAATTCTGTAATTTCGCGGGCGAACAACTTCAGCTTTCAAATTACAAAATTACGCAATTACCAAATTACAAACTTTTTCTAGAAAGAGTACATGGCGAACACGACAAAACTCAGCAGAGAAGAACGCAAGAAATCCAAACGCACGGCGCGCCAGAAACGCAAGGCGGAAAAGCCGCTGAAGCCCCGCGATTATCCCCGCGGATCGAAGAAGCCCAAGGTCAAGAAGTTGGCTCGCGGCCAGGCGAAGCGGTAAGCGTAACAGCAAACTCGTGCGGGGCGGACCCTTTGTCCGTCCCGTCGCGAATTCGCCCTGGCACAGTGCTGATGACTGAGAGCTGAATTCAGGAGACCAAACCCGCTTGTCACAAATCACGGAACCCGTTGCCGTCATCCGCACCTCCGACAAACAGATTTTCTGTTGCAAATCCATCGACAAGCTGATCTCCGAAGCGGAGCAACCGGAACACCGGCTCAGCAAATCATTAGGCCCGTGGTCTCTGACCGCCCTCGGTATCGGTGCGATCATCGGTTCAGGCATTTTTGTGCTGACGGGGACGGCGGCCGCCGGAGAGTTTTTCCAGGCGCCTTCCCTCCTGCATGCGCAAGCCCTTGACGTAATCGTGAACTTTCTGCGCACCGGCAGCACGGCGGGCGCGCTCATGCACGGACGCCCACCCGCAGGACCATCGATTGCGATTTCGTTCCTGCTTGTAGCGGTCGCCTGCAGTTTCGCCGGATTGTGCTACGCCGAACTAGCCTCCATGATTCCGATCGCGGGCAGCGCCTACACCTACTCGTACGCCACGCTCGGCGAAATCTTCGCCTGGATCATCGGTTGGGACTTGATCCTCGAATACGTCGTGTCGAACGTTGCGGTCGCGGTTGGCTTTGCCGGTTATACGAAAGCGCAACTGGCCGTCTTCGGCCTCAATTTACCGGAAAAATGGGCAAGCCCGGTCTGGGCCGGCGGCCAGTGGACGGGTTCCTATTTTAATCTGCCCGGCTTCCTTATCGTTTTCGTTCTTACCCTGCTGCTCGTGCGCGGAGTGAAAGAATCGGCGGAGACGAATAACATCATGGTCGCCATCAAGATCGGCGCCATCCTCACTTTTCTGGTGGTCGGTGCAATGCTCGTGAAGCCCGCGAACTGGTCGCCCTTCGCGCCTTCTGGTTTCGCCGGAATCGTCACTGGAGGCGCCATCGTTTTCTTTACCTACATCGGATTCGATTCGGTCTCCACCGCCGCCGAAGAATCGCGCAATCCGCAAAAAGATTTGCCGTTCGGCATCATCATGTCGCTGGTGGTCTGCACGCTGCTCTATGTCGGCGTTGCCATCGTCCTGCTCGGCATGATGAAGTACACGACCTTCGTATCCGGTGAAGCCGCCGAAGCCCCCGTGGCCTATGCCATGAAGTATCTGGGCGTGCATCCCTTCTTCCGCTCGGTCATCGTGATTGGAGCGCTGACCGGCATGATCTCTTCATTGCTGGTCTTTCAGTACGGGCAGGCGCGCATCTGGTACGCCATGTCCCGCGACGGCTTGCTGCCCAAGCTTTTCTCTGCGGTGCACCCGAAATTTAAGACGCCCCACTGGTCTACCTGGATCGCCTGTTTCGCGGTGGGAATTCCCGCCGGCCTGGTGGACATTGGGGATGCCGCCGACCTCGCCAACATCGGCACGTTGTTTGCGTTCGTTCTGGTTTCGCTGGGGGTGATCTTCCTCCGCCGCAAGCAACCCGATCGCAAGCGTGCGTTCCGCGTCCCGTTTGTGCCCTGGTTCCCGCTGATTTCAGTGGCCCTCTGCGGTGGCCTCATGTTCGGGCTTACCCTGATCACCTGGCTGCGCTTTGTGATCTGGCTGGCACTCGGCTTGATGATCTATATCTTCTACAGCCGCCACAGAAGCGAGTTCGCAAAGAAATAATTAAGGAAATTCTCTATGCGCCCTCTGTGTCCTCTGTGTTTCAATGTTTTGAGAGCACAGCTAAATCTCATTTCGCCCCGGCTAATGCCTGGTTCTGCTCGTTCTCCAATCGTTCCACCATTTCCTTCGGAAGCCCGCGCAGCAACTCGGTGAACGCGGCATTCGTCCATCCGAAGCCGACCACATTCATTTCGTATCCCAGTGCAACGTGCGCGTCCGACGACCGCGTCACCACGTTGTACTTCTCCCGTATGTTCCCGTCGCGCCGGAAATTTCCCGCCACCATCGACAGAAATTCATAAGAGATCCGGTCCGCATCGGCATTGTCCCCGTAGCGCCGCAGCCCTTCGATCGCCAGCATCTCAATATTTCCCCACCCGTAGGGCAAGTCCCATTGTGCGCCCGAGTCATCGGTGCTCATCGGCAGTCCGCCGGGCTGCTCGAAGCCCTTCAGATTGCGGATCACTGCTTTCGCCTGCTCGGCGGTAGCCAATCCGGCCCATAGCGGATAAAACGTCGTGGCATAACGATAATTCGAAATTTTACCGGTGACGAAGTTGTAGTCGAAGAACGAGCCTTGCTCCGCATTCCACAGATAGCGCGTGATAAGTTTCTTTCGCTCCTCCGCTCGCCGGCTCCACTCCTTCGCATCATCTTCCCGCCCCAGCCACAGGCTGATCTGCTCCATATCTTTTTCTGTCTTATAGAGCAGGCTGTTCAGGCACACCGGAGCATAGTGATGCGTCGCCGATCCGAACGGGCCAAAGCGGAAACTCACGTCGAAGCCCGACTCCCTCATCGACCGGTCGCCCTTGTAATAATCCTTGCTGAGTTTGAATTGCCGGGCTGGCTCGCATTGCGGCGGGGCCATCGTCATGGATTTCTCGCAAACCTGCAGCGAATACGCCGATCCCGCCACCGATCGAGCTCCGCCCGGCTCGCTTTCCACCACATATTCGTTCGCCTCCGCAGGATGGAAAAAGAAATACTGCGACACTTTTCGGTAGAAGCCGGTTTCATCCTTCACTGCCTCTTGCGGCGGACCATCCCCAAAATCGTAATAGCGCGACAAGCCTGTCTGCCCCGCCAGATGCGGCTCGCGCGTCCACATCTCATAGTCCTTATCGAGGTCGTTGTACGCTCGCTCCAGCCACGCTTTGTCCGCCGCGCTTTTCTGTGCTGGTTCTTTCTTCATCGCCTCGTACACGTCAACAACCATCGAACTCATAAACGGAGGCTGCGATCGCGTCAGGTAATACGTGCGGTTCGCGTTGAGCATGGCGCCGTAATGCTCGATTTCGAAAAAGAAATTCTCGACCATATCGCGCGCCAGTTCCACGCGTCCCGCTTGCAGCAGACCGCGGATGATGAAGTAACTGTCCCATCCGTACATCTCGTTGAAGCGTCCGCCCGGCACAACGTATTTGTTCGGCAAATACAGCAGCCCCGGTGGATCGATGTTGCCGGTCGTGATCTGACCCAGCTGATGAATCTCAACCGGCAGATGCTCCACCCGCACGTTGCACTTGCCGCTCAACTGCTGCACCGCCGGCGGCACCGCAAACCCGTCCGGCACGTACAACACTGCAGGCGTCGCAATCTTCGGATCCGTAATACTCTGACACTCCGTCATCGAACGCGTGAGCGTGTCCCAAGCTGTGGAAATGTAGCTGAGGATGGGCTTCAGTCCCTGGCCTCCGGCAGCCTGCGGCGGCGATGCTAGAGCCTGCCCCTCGGCCAAGAATCCGCAGAGTACGAATAAAATTGCTGCCCGCACTAGAGCGGGAACCATACGGCGAATCATCGTTGAATTGTGCATGATGAAAACTTCGTCATCATAAATGCGTTGCGAGAGCGCCTCCAAACGAAATTCGAACGCCGCAGTCAGCTTTTTCCGGTGCCCGATTACCGTCACTGCTTTTTTGGTTTATGCTATCTAGTTTGCCGTTTGTCGCCTGAGGGGGGAGAAAGTGAACCGACCTGGGGGAATCCTGCGTTTATTCGTGTCATCCGCCATTTTTCTATCTGCGGCCGTAGCCTGGCCTCAGGTTCCCGAAACTGCTTATCAGGAATTGCACTGGCGCATGATTGGCCCGTTTCGCGGCGGACGCACGCGTGCCGCCGCCGGAGTTCCCAGCCAGCCCAACGTCTTCTACATGGCGCAGGTGAACGGCGGCGTCTGGAAATCCGATGATTACGGCCGCACCTGGAATCCCATCTTCGATCACGAATCCACTCAATCGATCGGTGCCATCGCTATCGCTCCCTCTGATCCCAACATAGTCTACGTCTCCAGTGGTGAGGGATTGCATCGTCCCGATCTTTCCGTCGGCAACGGCATTTACAAATCCACTGACGCCGGCAGGACCTGGACTCATCTCGGCCTCGCCGACGGCCAGCAGATTCCCGCGCTCGCCGTCGATCCCCGTGATCCCAACAAAGTCTTCGCTGCCGTCCTCGGCCATCCTTACGGGCCCAGCCAGGAGCGCGGCATCTATCGCTCCGCCGACGGCGGGCAAAGCTGGCAAAAAGTTATTTCCAAGGACGAGAACACCGGCGGTTCCGACGTCGAGATCGATCCTTCCAATCCCGATACCGTCTATGCCTCCATGTGGGAAGTTCGCGAAGGCCCGTGGGAAGACGGCAACGAATATAACGGCCCGGGCGGCGGACTTTTCAAATCTACCGATGGCGGCAGCAGTTGGCATCCATTGACTGGCGGCTTGCCCAAGGATCTTTCCCAGATTTATGTTGCCATCGCGCCAAGCGATCCTCGCCGCCTCTACGCAACGCTCTCTACCGCATCAGGAAAATTGTCTGTGTATCGCTCCGACGACGCGGGAGACAACTGGGCCCAGATCACGACCGATCCTCGCCCTTCCGGCCGCATTGGCGGAGGCGATCTCCCCATTCCAAAAGTCGATCCCAAGAACCCCGACCTTGTCTATGTCGCGAGCACCGTCACCATGCGCTCCACCGACGGCGGGAAAACATGGTCCGGCTTCCGCGGCGCTCCCGGTGGAGACGATTACCAGAATCTCTGGATCAATCCGAACGACGGCAACATCATCCTTCTCGTCAGCGATCAGGGCGCCCTCGTGACCGTCAATCGCGGCGCTTCCTGGAGTTCCTGGTACAACCAGCCGACGGCCCAGCTTTATCACGCCATCGCCGACAATTCATTCCCTTATCGCGTCTGTGCCGGACAACAAGAAAGCGGTTCCGTCTGCATTTTGAGCCGCGGCAATGACGGCGCCATCACCTTCCGCGACTGGCATCCCGTGGGCGTAATCGAGTACGGCTATGTCGCTCCCGATCCTCTCGATCCCGACATCGTCTACGGTGCTGGCCGCACGGAAGTATCCCGGTTCCATTTCTCCACCGGCGAAGTGCAGAACGTCACGCCCATCCCGCTGCGTAATCCCAGCTACCGCGCCGATCGCACCGAGCCGCTGATGTTTTCTCCCCTCGATCCTCATCTGCTCTATTACGCGACCAACGTTCTGTTCAAGACCACCGACGGCGGAAATTCCTGGCAGACCATCAGCAAAGATTTGACTCGCGAGAATCCCGGCGTTCCGGCGAGCGTCGGATCCCTCGTCAATAGGGGCGACGAAAAACAGCGCGGCGTCATCTACGCGCTCGCTCCTTCGTTCAAGACGGTGAATACGCTTTGGGCCGGCACCGATGACGGTCTCATCTGGATCACTCGCGACGCGGGGAAAACCTGGTCCGACATCACTCCAAAAGATTTGACTGCATGGAGCAAGGTCACGCAGATTTCGGCCTCGCACTTCGACGAACTGACTGCTTATGCATCCGTCAGCCGCTTTCGCATTGACGATATGCATCCCTACATTTATCGCACGCATGACGGCGGCAAGACTTGGAAGCTCATCACCACAGGCCTGCCCGATTTCGGCCCCGTCGATACCGTGCGCGAAGACTCCGTCCGCAAAGGCCTGCTATTCGCCGGCACGGAGAACGCCGTGTGGGTTTCCTTTGACGACGGAGATCACTGGCAGTCCTTGCAACTGAATCTTCCCCACACCTCTATGCGCGATCTCTGGATCCATGACACCGATCTGATCGTCGCCACTCACGGCCGCTCCTTCTGGATTCTCGACGACATCGCCCCACTGCGCGAACTCACAGCCGCCCCGCCGAACGCGGCACATCTGTTTGCCCCCGCTCCCGCTTATCGCGTTCAGCGCGACACCAACACCGACACGCCTCTTCCCCCCGATGAGCCGACGGCAGCTAACCCGCCCGACGGGGCAATTCTCGACTACTACCTGCCCGCCGCAGCATCGTCGGTCTCGCTGGAAGTTCTGGACGCGCAAGGTAAACTCGTCCGCCGCTTCACGAACAGCGACAAGCCCGACGTCACTGAAGAAGAACGTCAGAAGCAGTTGATCCCGCTCTACTGGACCCGCACTCTCCGGCAGCTCGCCACCACCACCGGCATGCATCGCTGGATCTGGGATCTTCACTATCCCGCGCCCGCTGCCGTTCGCCACGACTATCCCATCGCCGCCATTCCGCACGACACGCCGCGTTATCCCCTCGGCCGGACGGTTCTGCCGGGAAATTACTCCGTCCGCCTGACCGTCGATGGAAAAACCTCAACCGCACTTCTGACCGTAAAAATGGATCCGCGCGTCAACACTTCACTCGCCGGCTTGCAGAAGAAGTTCAAGATTGAGAGCCGCCTGGCAGCTCTCCTCAATGAGTTGACCCGCGCTGTTCTTCAGGCAGGATCGGTCCGCGATCAACTCGAGAAGTTAAGCCCGCAGGTGAATGCCAGCGCTAAGCCCGCGCTCGAAGACGCTCAGAAGAAGCTCACCGCCCTGCTCGGAGCTCCGGGCGGATTTCTCGCTCCGCCTTCTAGGGAACTCACTCTTACCCGGCTCAACGGAGAAGCCAGTACTCTCTACCAGGCAGTCTGGCAAGCAGATGCGGAGCCCACAGCATCTCAACTGCAAGCGCTGGCGACTACAGACCACGACAGCGCCGATGTGCTGAAACGCTGGAATGATTTCAAATCCTCAGACCTGACCGCTCTTAACCGCCAGTTGCGGCAATCACAAGTGCCGGAGATCGCCATCGAGTCCGATCCGCACCACGACGAACCGATGGCGGACGAAGAATAGGTATCCTGCGGAGATAGCGCCGCCGCGTTCACAGCGGCCGGAAGAACTTCACAATTCTTCGACGGCCTTCTGTAGCACTGCCGCGATCTTCTCTGCATCTACGCCCGCTGGGAACTGAATTGGTTTCCCGATCTTGACTCGAATCCTCCCGGGAGCAGCAAATTTTTTGCCGGTGTTTTTCACTTCGAACAGTCCGTCGATTCGCATGGGCAACACCGCGATCCCAAGATTCTGCGCCAGCAGCCCAATCCCCGCGCGAAACGGATTCATCTTTCCATCCGTGGTATGCCGCCCCTCGGGAAATACCAGCACGCTATATCCCTTGTCCACAGCTTGCCCCGCGTAGGCGAAGCTCTTGCGGAACCCGGCCTCGCGCGGTAGGGGAAACAGGTTCAGCAGTGACACTCCCAGGAACCACTGCATTCGGCCATACGCTCCACCCAGCAAACCGCGCTCCGGACGCGGGCTCCGCAGCGCCTCCAACGCTTCTCCGCCGGCCGCCGTCGCCAGCCGATGTCGAAATCTCGCCGGCAAAGCCGTCACAATAAATTCGGGGTCAACATCGCCGATATGATTCGACACAATCAGCAACGGCCCTTGCACGCCCCGCAAATTTCCCCGCCCCTCGATTCGCGGCCAGCCCAGCAGAAGAATCGCCGGACGCATCAGCAGATACTGCGCCAGCAGCCGCACCCACCGCACCGGCCATGCCAGCGTCCAGGCCGGATAGTGATATCCCCGCACGGTCACCGCTTCTCCGCGCAGCATTTTCTCCAAATCGCCAACGGTTCTTACCGAACTGAACTGCGCCTCGCTCAGATCGACCTGGTATCGATCTTCCAGCGCGCTCAGCAATTCCACTCGATCGAGCGAACTCAACCCCAGGTCGGAATCAAGAGTGGAATCGGCTCGCAGCCCTGGCACTGCGCGTCCCGCAACCCGCGAAATCAATTCGCCCAGGGGCCCGCTATCGCCTGCATCTCCTTTTCTCGAAAGCGCTCCTTGCCCCAACTTGCTTCGCACCGCCTCCGCAATCACATTCCGCCGCGGCTTCTGCGTATTGGTCCGCGGGAAATCGTGCTGCGGCCACTCCATCCACATGCGCATCCGTTGATATTCGGCCAGCGACTGGTTCGCCCGCCTCACCACTTCTTCCACCGCACCTTTTTCCCGCAGAATCACTACCGCGCAAGCCTCCGCGTTCCCGCCTCGCTCGATCCCCACCACCACGCAATCCTCCACTTCCGGTTCGCGCCGCAACGCCGCTTCCAGGTCCTCGGGATAAACATTCATCCCGCTCGGCGTCACGATCATCTCTTTCTTACGTCCCTTGAAATAAAGATTTCCTCCAGCGTCCAGTTCGCCAATATCGCCGGTGCGATACCACCCTTGCTCATCCGCAACCGTGCGCGCTCCGCCCCCGTCCCAGTACCCGAACGCCACACCGCCACCACGCACCAGGATTTCTCCATCCTCCGCCAGCTTCACTTCGCGCCCGGGCAGAACCTTGCCAATCGATCCTTTGCCCAATCGGAAAGGATGATTCACGCTGATGAGCGACGTTGTTTCGGTGAGCCCATATCCCTGGATCACCGCATAGCCCAGCCTTCCCCAGAATTCTTCCGTCTCGCCGTCCAACGCCGCGCCGCCGGAAATGAACGCCCAGAATTTCCATCCGAATCGCCGGCGGATCACGCGAAAGATGTACCAGCGCCACAAGAAATGCTTGCCCGCGGCCGAAGCGAACCGCCGCCGAAATGCTTCGCTTCGTCCTTCGCTTTCCAGATCGCGCTCGACTTTCTGCTTCAGCGATTGCAGCACTCGCGGCACGCTGACCAGCACTGAAACCCCTTCCCGCCGGATCGTGTTCATCACTTCCGAGGGATTCAGATCGTCCTGGAAAACAACAGTCCCGCCCAGCAGCGGCGGCAGATACATCCCCAGAAACTGCCCGAACACGTGGCTCAGTGGCAGCAGATTCAGGAACCGCACGGGATGCACCCATCGCTCGTACTTGAGATAGCTTTGCATCTCCCGTTGCAGCGGATCGATGTTCGCCAGCACGTTGCCGTGAGTAATTACAACTCCCTTGGGATCTGCCGTGGTCCCCGAGGTAAACACAATCTGCAGGATTTCATCGCGCCCAATTGCGATCTGGAAAGGTGTCACCGGGTGCGCCGCCAACGTCTTTGTCAGATCTTCCAGCACCAGGCTGGCAATCGAACGCCCCTCTGTAGCCCACGTCTCCACATGCTGCCGCGCCCCGACCAGCAACTTCGCTCCGACCTGCTGAGCGACCCGGCAGGCAAAATCTACCGACGCACCGTCGTCCATCGGCACCACCACGACTCCCTTCAACGCGCATCCGAAAAATGCCGCCACCCACTCCGCGCAGTTGCTGCCCCACAGCATCACCCGGTCGCCTCTCGCCATCCCGCGCGCAGCCAGCTCATGCGCGAATCGCCAGGCCAAATCGATTACCTCACCGTAGGTAAACGACTCCATGCGATACCCGCGCCGCTGCCGGTAAGCGCACTCTTCCCTGTGCTTGTCAGAATTTTCAAGAAAGAATTCAGCCAACGATTCGGACATGGACGATCCCGCGTGGACCTTGCTCTGAGCCTCAACTCAAGTCTAGTGGAACCAGTCCTTCTCCGAGGCCGGAATCCAGCTCCCCAATCCCCATCCATCCCGCCCGACATTCCCCTCTGCAACCATGAAAGGAACTTGTCGCGTCCATCGGATTGTGCGAAATACATCTATGCGCATTTGCCTCCGCTGGGGACTGATTGCTTCTCTGCTGCTAGCCTCTACCGCCCTTCCCGCGCAAGAGAAATCCGACGCCGCGACCGTCCGCGCGCTCGAACTGAAGTGGACCGAATCCTACAGGCAGCACAACATCGAGATTCTCTCCTCATTGCTGTCCGATGAATTCGTCATCACCGTCGAAGATGGCAGCGTCTACAGCAAGGCTGGATACATCAGCCACAGCGCCGACTCCGGCGTTCACGTGCAAGTGGCCGATATGTCAGATCTCAAAGTTCGCATGCACGGCGACACTGCGATCGTAACCGGTTCCTACCACGAGAAGGGCGAATCCAACAGCAAGCCCTACGAGTACCACGACCGCTTCACCGATGTCTGGATCAAAACCGCAGGCAAATGGCAGGTGGTCGCGTCCCACTACAGCGTTCCCTACAAACTGTGACGGCGATCGTCTCGTTCCCAAAGTCTTCTAATATTGAGCCAGCAGCAAGATCTGTCATCCTGAGCGAAGTTGTCGTCCGGCGAAGCCGGACGACAACGCAGTCGAAGGATCCCTACCCACGGTTGCTGGCACAGGCTTCGCAAGGAATTCTCTTTCGGAATTCGCGCATCAGCGCACAATCATCTTGACCGCCAGCACAGCCGCCAGCGCGATCGCGCCAAGCGCAGCGTTGTACTCACGATGTTTTAGATAAAGCTCGAACGAGAATCCGCCGGAAGCCTCACGCGAATACGCCGTCCGCGGAAACATCCGCGGCACGCTTCGCGCATACTCGTCGAACTCGGGAAACTTCTCGCGCAGAAATTTTTCTTCGCCGCGAATCACAGGAAGATAAATCGCGAAGAACATCATGACCAGGACAATTCCTACCCACCAACTCCGCGCCGCGACAGCGAATCCGATCCCTATCAGGAGCGAGCCCAGATACAACGGATTTCGCGTATACGCATACGGTCCGGAAGTCGCCAGCGCCTCGTTCTTGCGTACATGACCGGAAGCCAGCGCGCGAATCAGCAATCCGGGCACAATCAGCACCGCGCCCAGGGCAAGCCATCGCCAGGTCGGCCGCGCTAGCCAGAAGTACAGCACCGCAAATACGAATCCCAGCGGCACCCGAATGCGTCTCGCCACTCGCGACCACTCAGCCATGCGCAACTCCCGTGTGGGGCGCTTTCTCTGTGTGAGGTGGACACTCTTGTCCGCCTTTCCTGCCCGCCAGCAAGCTGCGAGCAGCGTCGACGACCGCATCCACGCTGATCTCCAGCATGGTCTCATCCGGCTGTGCACGCCGCGCGTGCGAAGTCGTACTTGCCGGATTCCTCATTACCACGCTCTGCGTCCCATACGGCCCATTGCGCGCCGGATCTGTCGGTCCAAAAATAGCAACCACCGGAACCCGCAACGCCGCCGCCAGATGCAGCGGTCCTGTATCTCCTCCGATGAACAGCCGCGCCCGCCGTGTCAACGCGATCAATTCGCTGATCGAACACTGCAGCGCTTTCGCAGCTCCTCCGCTCGTGGCCTCCACCTCGCATGCCAGTCCCTCTTCCCCCGGACCGTAATTCACCACCGACCGCACACCGCAGTCCGCGAGCGCCCGAGCGACGCGGCCATACCGCTCCGCGGGCCATCGCTTCGCTCCCCATCCCGCCCCCGGATTCACCATCGCAAATTCTGTAACTCCGGCCTGCCCCAGTCGCTGCTCCACTCGTTCTTCCGCTCTTTCGTTGCGGGGAAACTCCACCTCCGGCGCGCTCAACGGCCTTCCGGCAATACCTTCCACGATGGACAAATTCTGCTCGATCACATGCGCTCCGCACGTCACCACCGGCCGCGTGTACCAGAGACTCGCAGGCGCCTCGCGCGGCTCTGTCGCCCCATAGATCACTCTCGCCCGAGACCAGCGCGCCAGAACTGCCGAACGAATCGCTCCCTGCAGATCCACCGCAACATCGTAGTGCGCCGCGTGAACATCGTTCCAGACCTTTGCGATCTGCTCCAGTGTTGGAAGCCGGAAAAGCGATTTCCGCCATTCGGCGAGCTTGACCGTGTGCACCCAATCCGCCAATGGCCTCTGCGCCGATCGCGGCCCGCGTCGCGGCGCGCCGGGCGCGCATAAAAGCTCAGCCCACCGTTCCTCGATCAGCCATCCAATCATCGCCTCGGGAAATAAATCGCGCAACGCTTGCGCCGCTGGCAGCGTATGGATCACGTCTCCCATGGCGCTCAGGCGCACGATGAGCAGGCGGTCGATTTTAGGATTTCCTTCCGGGCTCGCGATCAATGGTTCCTCGGCGACAGCCGCGTGCGGATGATCCCGCTGGTGGAATGATTCTTCGGATCCCCGACGATCGCAACTCGCCCGCCGTATTCGGCAACCGCATCACGCTCGGGCACCGAGTCGGCAGTGTAGTCGGTCCCTTTGGCTTGTACATCCGGACGAATCTCGCGGATGATGGCGCGCACGTCAGGCTCGGGAAAGATCACCACGGCATCCACATCGGCCAGCGCAGCCACGATCTCGGCGCGTTCGTCTTCCGGCATGATGGGGCGTCCCTCGCCCTTCAGCGCCCGCACCGATTCATCGGAATTGATCGCCACCACCAGCCGCCCGCCCAGTGCTTTTGCTCCGCGCAGATAGCGCACGTGCCCCACATGCAGCAAATCGAAATTGCCGTTGGCCAGCGTGATGCGCTCGCCCGCCCGCCGCCATTGCTCCACCTGCCGGCGGAGTTCGTCGCGCCCCAGAATTTTGTTGTGCTCGCTCAATGAGATCTTGTGGAGGGCGGGGTCTGGGCGATCGCGTGCAGCAACTCTTCCCGCGACACCGTGGCCGTGCCCCGCTTCATCACCACGATTCCACCCGCATAATTTGCCAGTTGCGCTGCTTCTTCGGTCGTCGCTCCCGCCGCGAGCGCAGCCGTGAATGCCGCAATCACCGTGTCTCCCGCACCGGTTACATCCGCCACCTGATCCGAACCGTAGATCGGAATGTCCACCGGTTTGTGCCGATGATTGAACGCTACCATCCCATCGCGCCCCCGCGTGATCACCAGGGATTGAAGCTTCATTCTGCTCATTACCTGTTCGCCTGCGGCCAGCAGCGTGTCCCAGTTGTGCCCAATCCGAATGCTCAACGCCTCTTCCACTTCCGCTTCATTGGGCGTCGCCGCCGTCACGCCGGCATACTGCAGCATGCGGTAGCGCGAATCGAGCACGATCGGCACTGCTCCCAGCTTGCCTTTGTCCCGCAGCGCGCTCACGATCGCCGGCGTCGCCGCCCCATATCCATAGTCGGAAACCAGCAGAGCATCCGATGCATGCGCATAATTCCGCGCCGCCAGATAAAGTTCGCGAGTCAAATGCGAATTCGGCGCTTCCTGTGGCTCGCGGTCCACCCGCACCACCTGCTGCCGGGCCGTATGCGTCATCCCCGCCAGAATGCGCGTTTTGGTCACCGTTGTGTAAGCTTTGTCTTTCAAAACTCCGCTCACCGCAATCTTCTTGTGCCGGAAATATTTCAGCAGCAGCCGCCCCGGCTCATCGTCGCCTACGATGCCAACCGGCAGAACGTTCACTCCCAGCTCCGCCAGATTGTTCGCAGCATTGGCTCCGCCGCCAGGCACTACCGTTCTCTCCCGATGCTTCAAAATGAGCACCGGCGCCTCGCGCGACACGCGCGAAATTTCCCCAAAGATAAACTCGTCCGCTACCAGATCCCCCAGCACCGTCACGGTGATCTTGGGGAACGCCTCGACGATCTTCTTCAGCCGTTCTGCTTCTTGAGGGTGCCTGGTCATCGAATCAGCGTCGTGCTCTGCAACACCGGGAGAATTCTCTCATGCGCCCTGCCTTCGTTCCTCAATCTTACGCAGAATACTGTCTACGGCCTTCGCTGGATCCGCCAACTTCATTCGCACCGGAACCACCCAAAGCGGCTCCAGCGCCGAAAGATAGGGCCCCAGGTTGATGGCGTCCTTTTCGGTCGTCACAAACCCACTCGCTTCGCTGCGCTGTTTGAGCCTCATCAATTCCCGCACGTCACTTTCCGAGTAGGCATGGTGATCGCGGTAAAAAGCATGCGCCACCGCCTCTACATTTGCCGCTCGCAATTGCAGCATAAAATTTTCGGGACGCGCAATCCCGCAAAAAACCACCGGCCGCGCAGGAATGTCTTTCGGCACAATTCCTCTTCGCAAGCGCCAAACTTCTTTCCCGGCCAGCGGAAACATTTCGGGCGGTGCCCCGCTCGTGAGCACAATCGCATCCGCTCGGCGCAGCGCGCTCAGCGGCTCCCGCAAACGCCCTGCCGGAAGCAACCGGTCATTCGCATCCTGCTGCGTCACCAGCACGATATCGAAATCTCGCGCCAGACCGCGGTGCTGAAAGCCATCGTCCAGTAAATGCATCTGCCCGCCAAATCTGGATTCGGCAAATCGTCCTGCCTCGTACCGATCCTCTCCCACAATGACCGGAACCTGCAGCTTGCGCGCGATCAAAAGCGGTTCGTCGCCGAACTCCTGCGGCAAGCCCCCTGGATCCACGAGCAGCACGCCCCGGCCCCCGCGCCCGTATCCCCGCGACAGGACATCGAACTTGATTCCTCGCGCCTTGAGCAGCTCGCCCAACAGCAGTACGAAAGGAGTCTTCCCCGTACCACCCGCGGAAATATTTCCGACGCTGACTACCGCGCCTTGCAGCCGGCGCGCTTTTAGAAATCCGCGGTCATAGAACGCATTCCGCGTTCGCACGATCCCGCCGTAAATGATGGAAAGTGGATTCAATCGTGATCTGCTGCCTTCGCCGCTGCGGACAAGCGCTCGCTATGCGCCAGCAAACCCTTCAGCTCCTCCACGGTCCGCAAGGTCGCTCCCATCTGTGACTGGACCGTCTCTTGCGCGCGCCGTCCCAGCGCCCGCCGTTCCCCGTCATCTTCCAGCAGATGCATCAAGGTGAGCGGCAACTCCGCCAAGCCTACGATCCGCACCGCATCTCGGCTCTGAAACAAACCCACGATGTCGCGAAAATTCTCGGTATAGTTCCCGGTCACAATCGCCACTCCATGCTGCGCCGGCTCAATGATGTTGTGCCCACCTCGCGGAACCAGGCTTCCTCCCACGAACGCAACATCCGCCAACGCATACAGCGCAGCCAATTCGCCAATCGAATCCACCAGAAACACTCCGCCCGCCAGCGGCTCTCCTTGCCAGCGCGAACGCCGGCGCAGAGCGATTCCCATCTGTTGCACCAGCATCGCAACATCGTCGAAGCGCTCTGGATGCCGCGGCGCCAGAATCATCACCGCGCGCGCATGGCTCACTCGCAAATTTTCAAATGCTTTCAGCAGTGGAGCTTCTTCATCTTCCACCGTGCTCCCGCAGACCAGCACCGGCCCTGCGCCCTCTGCCGCCAGCGCGCGGCGAAGCTGCTCCACAATCGGCGGAGGCGCCGGCAAGCTCACATCAAACTTAAGATTACCCGTCACATGCACTCGCTGCGGATCCGCACCCAGTGCCTCCAGCCTCTCCCCGTCGGGTTGCGTTTGCGCCAGAAACAGGTCGACGTCTGCCAGCATGCGGCGCAACGCCCAGCCAAAGCGCCGATAGCGCGGCCAGGAACGGTCCGAGATCCTCGCATTCACCACCGCAATCGCTGCCCCACTCCCATGCACTAGCCGTAAAAAGTTTGGCCAGAATTCTGTTTCGGCGAGAATCACTAGCTCAGGTTTCACTTCCCTCAGGTATGGCCGGATCGCAAACGCAAAGTCCATCGGAAAATAGAAAACGTTCTCCGCGCCAAATCGTTTTCGAGCAAGATCCTGCCCGGTATCGGTCGTGGTCGACACTACGATTCGATTCCCCGGAAATCTTCCCCGCATTTGTTCAACCAGCCCGGACACCGCCAGCACTTCACCAACAGAAACCGCATGGATCCAGATCACCCGCCGCCCGCCGTCACCAGCCGTCTTCAGACGCGCGGGCACTTTCCCTATGCGCTCCGCAAGTCCGCGCCGGTATTTCCCGTGGCGCACGATCTGGTAGAGCCAGTACGGCAGGCTCAGCAGCATTCCCAGCGCCAGCACCAGACTGTAAAGAAGGTAGCTCAAGTGGAGCCATTTTAAACCGCCGAGTCTGCGTTGCTCTCCCCGGCCTTCTATAATCGGTAAATGCCGCTCTTGCGCACGCGATTCCGCTCGCTCCTCTTCACCGTGTTGTTCTGCGCGGCCTGGTCCGTCCCGGCCCTCTTAGCCTCGAAGAATTTCGTCAGGCCGGTCGCTCGCGCCGCCATCAATTATCCGGCGCACGACTTTCACCGCGACGAGAAGGTCGCGATCGCGGCCGATCCCTACGACACTCCTGAAAAGGCAAAGATCTTTACCATTAACTTCGCCAACCACGGTTTCCTTCCCATTTTCTTTGTCGTGACCAATGACGGCGACCAGCCCGTTTCTATTACCCACATGGACATCACGCTGATCACCGCCAATCACTCCAAGCTCACTCCCGTCAGCACCGACGATCTCTATCGCCGCCTCTCCGATCCGCGAACCGCTACCCGTCCCAGCCCGCTACCCTTGCCCAATCGCGTTAAGGGCACGCTCAGCCGCAAGCAGATGGATGCGATCGATAGTTCGCAGTTCGCGGCCAAAGCGGTCGAGCCCCACTCCACGCAATCGGGATTTCTCTACTTCGATATTGGCGGGATCGCCTCGCCTCTGCGCGGATCCACCATCGAGATCACCGGCGTTGATGACGCCCATGGCAACGAGCTGATGTTCTTCGAAATTTCCGTCGACAAATACTTCAACGCGCCATCCAATCCCTAGCGCTGGCCGTTGCTCGGAGGCGCGAGACTCGCGCAGATTATAATTTCCTTTCTATGGCTACTCGCGCGGAGACCTCCATCGCCGCCCATCCCCGATTCGAACCCGTCATCGGGCTCGAGGTCCACGGCCAGCTTCTCACTGTCACGAAGATCTTTTGTTCCTGCTCCACGCGCTTCGGCGCTCCGCCCAACACTAATGTCTGCCCTGTGTGCCTAGGCATGCCCGGCGCTCTGCCCGTTCTCAACCGGAAAGTCGTGGAGTTCGCCACCTTGGCGGCCATGGCGCTCAACTGCCGCATTAATGAGACTTCCATCTTCGCGCGCAAGAATTATTTTTATCCTGACCTGCCCAAGGGATATCAGATTTCGCAATACGACAAGCCGCTCGCCGAATTCGGATTCATCGAAGTCCCCGCCGAGCGCGGCCGGAAAAAAATCGGCATCACCCGCGTTCACCTCGAAGAAGATGCGGGCAAGAGCCTGCACGAAGGCTTCTCTGGTTCCGATGAAAAGACCGCCATCGACCTTAACCGCACCGGCGTGCCCCTCATCGAAATCGTTAGCGAACCCGACATCTCAACCCCCGACGAAGCCTACGAATATCTGACTCGGCTCAAGGAAATCATCCTCTACACCGGGGTCAGCGATTGCAACATGGAAGAAGGTTCGCTCCGCTGTGACGCCAACGTCAGCGTGCGCCCGCGCGGGCAAAAAGAATTTGGCACCAAGACAGAAATAAAAAACGTGAATTCGTTTCGCTTCATTCGTGAAGCGCTGGAATACGAGATCTCCCGCCAGATCAACGTCATCGAATCCGGCGGCAAGATCTCGCAGGAAACCCGCCTCTACAACGCCAATGAAGGCAAGACGTACAGCATGCGCTCCAAAGAGCAGGCCCACGATTATCGCTACTTCCCCGAGCCAGATCTGCTCCCGCTGGTGGTCGATGACAAGTGGAAAGCGGAAATCGCGCGCTCTCTGCCCGAACTCCCTGAAGCCCGCCGCGCCCGGCTGGTGAAGGATTACGGCGTCACTGACTATGACGCCCAGGTTCTGACTTTTTCTAAATCACTTGCCGATCAATTCGAGCAGGCGGCAAAAGCAGCCAGCAATCCCAAGCGCGTAGCCAATCTCGTCCAAGGCGAACTCATGGGCCGCCTCAAAGCTAAAAATCTCGGCATCGAGCAGTCGCCTATTTCCATGGCCGGCGTAGCCGCTTCCGCGGATATGGTCGAATCCGGAACAATCTCCGGCAAAATGCTCAAAGATCTTTACGACCTTTCCTTCGAACTCGGCAAAGATTTTCCTGAAGTGTACGAACAGCAGGGCCGGCCCGTCCAATCTACCGACACATCGGCGCTCGAAGCCATCATCGACCAGATCATCGCCGCCAATCCCAAGCAGCTCGAGCAATATCGCTCCGGCAAAAAAACTCTGCTCGGCTTTTTTGTAGGACAAGTCATGAAAGTGTCCAAAGGCCAAGCCAGTCCCCAACTTGTGAACGAACTACTGTCGAAGAAATTGGGATAAAAGGCGCAATACCAACGCCTGTGTCGGGTCTCCCAAGCCCCCGCTTCACACCACCGACACATCCCTTCGGTCATCTGATTTTCTGCCCGCCACCCGCTAGCATTAACACTAGCCATGAAATTTAAACTGGATCGCATCATCAGCATCGCCACGCTCGTTGCATCGTTAATTGCCATCCTGCTGGTTCTTAAGAGGCCTGCGCCCGTTGCCCAGCCGCAGCCTTCCGCCGCCATCGCCGAACATGCGCAATCCTTCGATCAGAAAATGGCCGACTTTCAGCAGGCAGTTCAGCAATCCACCGCACCTTCCGTAAGCACGCCGCCCACTTCCTCGGACCAGCCGCCTTCTCCCGACTCCGCCTCTCCGAAGCCCGAGGTGCGCATCACTTCCGATGAAATCAGCGCCGTGCTGGCGCAGTCCCTCGGCAATACCGGTGAATTGAGGCCCGATTCCAATATCGGCCCCGGTGCGCCCACCATCAAAGATCAGTCGGTCAACTTCGACGGCGATACCGTCCACGGACAGTTCCTCACGGAGATCGCCGGCAAAGATGTCTGGATTACCATTTCCGGCCACATCGGCGAGCAGAACGGCTACGCCACCTTCGAACCCACAGAATTTAAAGTTGGAGACCTCAACGTCCCCGTCTCGCTGGTAAATCCCGCGCTTCAGAAAAAGCTAGCCGAACAAAGGGATCGCCTCAAGTTGCCCGATAGCGTCGGCGGTATCAAAGTGGAGAATAGTGAACTGGTAATGCAAGGCAAGTAACCGCGATCGCAAACATACGCGCGATCCTCTCAGCGTTCTCCGCGCAACCTCCGCGTACTCCGCGGTCTAAGATTTTGCTTTGTTCGAAAGTGCCAGAAACTACCGACCAGCAGGCAACGCATTGCGAGCAGCCACCTCTCCGTACCAGCGCCCGGAATCTTTGATCGTTCGTTTCTGAGTTTTGAAATCCACATAGGTCAACCCGAACCGCTGGCTGTATCCATCCGCCCATTCGAAATTATCCAGCAGGCTCCACGCCTGGTACCCGCGCACGTCCGCACCCTCGGCCATTGCACGCGCCAGCGCCCCCAGGTATTGCCGGTGATAATCCACCCGCCGGCTGTCGTGAATGGCTCCGCTCGCATCCGGCCCGTCGTTGTATGAACATCCGCTTTCCGTTATTTCGATCACCGGACGCTGGTAGTCTCGTGTGATGCGCGTGACCATGTCGTACAGCGCCTTCGGCCATACTTCCCATCCGAAGTCGGTCTTCGGTCCCTGCTCTCCTCCATCCATCTTCACTGGAAAAAGCCATTCCTGCGCGTGCGCAGCCCTCTCCACCGCGCCCGGCGCCCAAGCGATCGTGCGATAGTAGAGATTGATTCCGATAAAGTCCAGCGGCGCCCGCGTCTTCTCCATGTCGCCCGACTTAATCCCCATCGCCGTTTCCGGCAGAAACGTGAACGCCTCCGGATACCGCCCGCGCAACGCGGGTTCCAGAAACCACGTATTCATAATGGCGTGCGCTCGCTCCGCCGCCAGTTTGTCCTCCTCGGAATTACTCGCCGGCTCGCATGGCGACATGCTGAAGGCCGTTCCCACTCGCGCTCTCGGCCGCACCGCCTTCAGCGCCCGAAATCCCTCGCCCTGCGCCAGATTCACCACATGCGTCGCCCGCAGGAAATCGACGATGCTCTTCCGCCCCGGTGCGTGCGTCCCATCCAAATATCCCAGGTCCACAAACGCATCCGGCTCGTTGAACAGCATCCAGTCCGTAACCCGGTCTCCCAGTGCGCGTACGACCGTCTGCACATAATCCGCGAACCGCCCCACCAGATCCCGGTTCGGCCAGCCTCCCGCATTTTCCAGCGCCTGCGGCAAGTCCCAGTGATACAGCGTAACCAGTGGCCGAATTCGCGCCTCCAGCAGCGCATCGATCAAGCGGCTGTAATAATCCATCCCTTTCGCATTCACCGCCCCTGACCCCGACACTTGAATCCGCGGCCAGCTGATCGAGAAGCGATAGCTGTTCTGATGCATCGCGCGCAGCACATCGATGTCCTCGCGCCAGCGATGATACGAATCGCAAGCCAGATCGCCCGAGTCGCCGTTCTTGATCTTCCCCGGAGTATGCGCGAACCGGTCCCAGATCGACTCGCCTTTGCCATCTTCATTCCAGGCGCCCTCGATCTGATAGGAGGCCGTCGCCGTCCCCCACCAGAATCCTTTAGGAAACACGGCGTCTGTAGCAGTCTCGAAAGTCGAACCGGTCCTGCTGAACGCCTCTGTCGTGCCGGCTTTCGACGAAACGCTGCAGCCGGGCAACACGGCCACGGGCAGCGCCAGGGCGCCGGCCTTCAGCACAGATTGCAAAAATCTACGGCGAGTGAGGTGCAATCGACTCTTACCTTTGGAAATTTATTCGTGATCAAACGAATCCGGCAAACGTCGCCGGGCACGCGGAATTCCCGAGACATTCTAGCGAACACTTGCTTTCAGAAAAGCAGGAATCGCAGCTTTCCGGTTACTCCGGATTCAAACTGTCATACATCTTCCACAGCTTGTCGGCGGTCGCGCGATAAATCCCCCACCCCGTTCCCATATCCGAAGTTTCCCGGAACAACAACTCGCCGCGCCCATCCCCATCCGCATCCACCGCGTCGATCAACTCCATGCGCGGCGTGACATCCAGATGGAATTTATCCGTCACTCCAGAGTAAAGCTTGTGCAGGTTGTTGTAGATATCGGGATAGGTCACCAGCAGAATCGAATATTCAAGATTTCCATCCGCGTCCGAACGCGGACGACCGGCGGCTGGCGGAGGCATGTGAGCTGTGGCGCTGAACACAATAATCGGCTGGTTCGAATTCCACAAATCGTATCCGACCATCTTCACGTTTTCGAGAATCGGCTCCGGCATCCTCACCGCATGTCGCGCAGTTGACGGATGCACCGGCTTCGGAGTGATCCTCGCCTTGGCCCGAGCCGCTACATAAGCGCGCACCTCTGCCTTCGCCAGATCGAGCACCTGCTTGCGCCGGTCGTCTTCGTCACCTTTAAGCCATTCGAATGTGTAAGAACGAGGCTCCGGGCCGCCTGCATCCGAGATCGCAGGTATGATCTGCGTGTCATCCTTGGCCGGCGCGCTCTCCACGCTTTTCGTTGCAGTCGCCGACACAGGCGTAATCCCCGGCCTACTGTAGCCAGGTACATCCTCATCGGCAAACGATTCAACCGGCTTTCCCCGCCTCAGAATCGGCCGGTTCGCTTCCCTTGTCCCGCTGTCTGAGGCCGGAATGTTGGCTTTGTCATCCGCCTTGTTCGCGCCCACCTTCGACGGTCCCGCTGTGGACGCGCCCGAGGAGTTCGCCGCTGGCTGGCTCGCCCCCGTTTGATTTGATCCCGGGGATTCCGGCGCCGGCGAACTAGGCTTGGTCAACCGGGGCGGGCCATCTCCCGAGTTCGAACTGTCGCTGCGCTTGTCCGATCCAGATGGCGCGCTCGATGGAGTCGAAGACGAGGTCGCCGTCGTAGACGCTTGAGCCTTTCCCGAATCCGGAGCTGTGCTTGTTGGCGCTGTATTAATGGGATTATGCGTCAACCGTGGCGGCTGGTCCACCGTATCCATGTTCGCCGGTGCCGTCTCCGCCCTCATCACCTTCTTCGTCGGTTCCGATCCCGCCGCATGCCATACTCCCGTCGCAATCCACGGTGTCGGCACGTTGGCCGAATTGCTGTGCAACGCGCTTCCGATGGTGAATAACCCCAGCGAATTCCCCGATCGCTCGCCCTCGTATACCGTCCCGGGGTCCAGAGCCATAGGTACGGGATCGGCTTTATATGCGCTGGCGTCCCAGAACTTGCCGTTGATCATGATCGCGATCGGCACCAGCGATACTTTCCCTTTGGCGTCCATCCTCAGGATGGCCACGGCTCGCGGCCCCGCATCCTTTTTTTGTGGAACTTTTCGCTCGCCCGGAATGATCTGCGGCCGCTCCTCCTGCGCCTCGCCCGCGACCGCCAAAATAAAGCAGGCCAGCAATCCCATGGCGACCGCGCACAACGAAATCCTGCGGTGTAAAATTCTGGAGATCTTCGGTAGCCTGGAATCTGCCGTCGCAGCTCTCCCTGCTTCCGACTTCGTTTTTTTCGGAGAAATTCCCATGAAAGTCAATGATAAAGCCCCTGACTTCACTTTGCAGGATGAGAACGAAAAAGAAACCTCCTTGAAGGACCTGCGCGGCAAAACCGTCGTTCTCTTCTTCTACCCGAAAGCCAACACTCCCGGCTGAACCGTCGAAGCTCGCGGGTTCCGCGACACATATTCTAAGATTCAGAAGACTGGCGCGGTGCTGCTCGGCATATCCGCCGATACACCCAAAGCCCAAAAGAAATTCAAAGAAAGTCAGGGCCTGCCCTTCACCCTGCTCGCCGACGCCGACAAGAAAGTTGCCGAGGCCTTCGGCGTCATGAAGGAAAAGAACATGTACGGCAAGAAAGTCTGGGGCATTGCCCGCACTACATTCGTCATCGGCTCCGACGGCAAGATTCAGCACATCTTCGAAAAGGTCAAGCCCGACGGCCACGCCGAAGAGGTGCTGACGTACCTGAAGGAGTCAGCCAAAGGCGCCGCCTAGCGCGGGGGCCTCAGCCGCGAAAGCCTGCCCTGAACGGAGCTGAAGGGCGGCGCCAGAATGCAGCCCACAGCGCAAGCTGGGGGGAAACGGAAACCTCGGCAAGCCCCGGAGGGGCGGAAGAAAAGCTGGGATTCCCCTGCTTTCGGCAAATGCCTGAGCGCTTCTCGATAGGGAAAACCCGGCCCGTAGCGATTAAGATTCTCCCCATGATCGAGCCGCAGGCATCGAAGCGCGCCGCCGATATTCACCCCCTAGTCCGCGCCTTCTTCTCACGCGATCCCCGCCGCGTGGCCCGCAGCCTCCTCGGAAAAATCCTGGTTCGTCACACAAAAGACGTGCGCCTCACCGCCCGCATCGTCGAAGTCGAAGCCTATCTCGGCGCCGAAGATCCCGCAGCCCACGCCGCCTCCGGCCGCACCGCGCGCAACGAAGTCCTGTTCGGCCCTCCTGGACACGCCTACGTCTATTTCATCTACGGCAATCACTACTGCCTGAATGTCTCCTGCGAGCCCGAAGGTCAAGCCGGAGGCGTCCTGTTCCGTGCCCTGGAGCCGCTCTCGGGTATTGATGAAATGGCAGAAGCGCGGGGCGTAGCACTGCGCGGAACCCAAGACTGGCCCAAACTCACCAGCGGGCCAGGCCGCCTCTGCCAAGCTTTTGGCATAACCCGCGCCCGCGACAACGACTGCGACCTCGTTTCACCGGACAGCGAACTATGGATCGGCGACGACGGCCAGCGCCCACGCAATATCGTCATAACCCCACGCATCGGAATCACCAAAGCGGCGTCGCATCCCCTACGCTACCTAATCGACGGAAACCCTTTCGTATCCCGATTTGTGTCCCGAAAGAGCCCGAAGTAGCACCTAAGAATCCGACGGAAGTAATCCCCGCCAGCATTTCTCGGCGTCCTCTGCGGCTGTTCTCAGCGCTCCCTGCGGTTAAAAGCTGTTGAGTCCGGCGAGGATCTCTTGACTTCGGGTGTACACTTTCGAGCGGGGTTCGAACACGCCAGAAGCCTTGCCCGTTAAGGCTTTCGGCCGCCACCAAGGGCAACGTCAAAACGAAAAGCGTCCAGTAAGAATTCTGCCGCATCCCTTTCGTGGCGCGAATCATCTATGGAATCAGGAGCCCGCACGTGCCTCGCCTCGCACGAGTTCGGATGCTGACTGCGGCTGTGCTCCTGCTCGCCCCGTCACTCATGGCCGGCGAAGGTGGTCTCGCAAACCAGCACACCTCGCCAGTCTCCTACATCGTCATCGGTTTCGCCGGCGGCTTCGTCCGCCACGACAATCTTCATCACGGCCCGGTTCAACTCGCCCAACGAATTCAGCCAGACGTGCCCAAAGGCACCTACATCCGCGTCTTCGAAAACCGTCACCGCAAAGCCGCCTACAAGACCATCCTCTCGCTGCTCGACCGCGATCACGACGGCATTCTGACCGCGGAAGAGAAAGCGCAGGCCCGCATTATCCTGTTCGGCCACAGTTGGGGAGCCTCTGCCGTGGTCCTGCTCGCCCGCGAACTGGATCGCGTTGGCATTCCCGTGTTGCTCACGGTGCAGGTCGACAGTGTCGCGAAACTTTGGCAGCACGACGGCATCATCCCCGACAATGTCGCAGACGCCGCTAATTTCTATCAACCGCACGGCCTGATTCATGGCCGCTCTATCATCCGCGCCGCCGACGATTCCAAGACCCGCATTCTCGGCAACTACCGTTTCGACTACCGCCAAACCCCCGCCAAGTGCGGGCAAACTGCCTGGTTCGAGCGCACCTTCACTCCCAGCCACATGCAGAGCCAATGCGATCCCCATCTCTGGGCCGAAGTCGAAAGTCTGGTCCTCCAGCGTCTGGCACCCGAACCCGGGGTCATGGCCTCAAATCCCCACCCGTAGCGCTTCCTGTTCGCTAAACCAGCCGCCGCCCGTTGACATTCTTCCCGTCCTTCACTGAGAATGCCCTTCCGTCTCCGGAGACCCAAAATGATGCGCCGTTCTCTTCTTCTGATTCTTCTCGCCCTCGCTCCCCTGGTCCTCGCACAAGATCGCAGTAACGCTCGCTCCATGGTGATCTCTCCCTACGGCATCGTCGCCAGCAGCCAGGTGCAAGCCTCGCAAGCCGGGGCCGAGATCCTCTCCCACGGCGGCTCCGCCGTCGACGCCGCCATCGCCGCCAACGCCACGCTCGGCGTGATGGAGCCCGATATGAACGGCATGGGCGGAGACCTCTTTGCCATCTACTGGGACGCCAAGACCGGCAAGCTCTACGGCCTCAATGCCAGCGGATGGGCTCCCAAAGCTCTCACCATCGAGCACCTGAAAGCGAAAGACGTCACCAAAATGCCAGTTGCGGGGATCGACACCGTCACCGTCCCCGGAGCGGTCGCAGGCTGGAACCAGCTGCACCAACGCTTCGGTCGCCTTCCCTGGAAAGATCTCTTCACGCCCGCAATCTTCTACGCCGAAACCGGATTCGCCGTGCAGGAAATGATCGGCGCCGACTGGAAGGCGGCGCAATCCAAGCTGCAGCAAGACCCCGAATCCCGCCGCGTCTTTCTGATCCACGACCAGGCCCCGCGCATGGGCGAACTCTTCAAGAATCCCGACGTCGCCAAAGCTCTCGGCATCCTCGCCGACCAGGGCCCGCAAGCCTATTACTCGGGAGAGATCGCACACGCCATCCTCGCCACCGAGCGCGAACTAGGCGGCACCATGCAAGCCGACGACTTGAAAGAATTCTCCGCCGAATGGGTCGAGCCCATCTCCACCACCTACCGCGGATGGAAGGTCTACGAACTCCCGCCCAACGGACAAGGCATGGCCGCGCTCGAAATGCTCAACATCATGGAACAGTTCCAGCCCGCGAAAGCCGGACCGCTCAGCGCAGAAGAAATTCACAAGCGCATCGAAGCCATGAAGTTAGCCTATGCCGACCTGGCGCGCTACAACGCCGATCCGCGCTTCGCCAAAGTCCCAGTTGCCGGCCTGCTTTCGAAGGAATACGCCAAGCAACGCGCCCAGCTCATCAACCCGCAAAAAGCCAACTGCAATCCCGAAGCCGGCATTCCTCCCTCGAGTGACACAACCTATCTCACCGCCGTCGATCGCGACGGCAACATCGTTTCTCTCATCCAAAGCAACTTCTCCAGCTTCGGCTCCGGGATCACCGTGCGCGGCATGGGATTTGCCCTGCAGAATCGTGGCGCCCTCTTCATGCTCGATCCCGCCAAGCCCGACGCCCTCGCCCCGCGCAAGCGTCCCTTTCACACCATCATCCCCGCCTTCATGGAACACGGCGACGACCACATCGGATTCGGCATCATGGGCGGCGCCAACCAGCCTCTGGCCCACGCCCAGTTCGTCTCCAACGTCGTCGACTACGGCATGAACCTGCAAGCCGCCATGGAAATTGCCCGCTTCACCGTGCGCGACAATTTCGATCTCAGCTGCAAAATTCTCATCGAAGATCGCGTCCCCGCCAACGTCCGCCAGCAATTGATGTCGATGGGCCACGACCTGAGCGTTCGCGGCGATTTTTCTCTCTTCATGGGGCGCGGCCAGGCCATCGATCACAACACCAGGACCGGCCTCAACTTCGCCGCCTCCGACGCTCGCACCGATGGCTCGGCCGAACCTGAATTCCCACCCGGCATTCATCTCCCCTGACGGCGCCGCGAACCGGCGGTCAGGAAGAGCTCGAGATTCCAGGATATCTTCTCGAAGGACTCTCGCCATGGGAAAATCATCAATTTTGCACTCCTCTGTAACGCCACCAAAAGACTAGAATGTCTCAGGAGAAGATATGTTTGAGACCTTAGATGACAAGCTTGAGAAGTCTAAGAAACCCCTGGATCGTAGTTTGCCGATTTTGATGTACGGCACTACCGTCATCGGAAGCTCTATTTTCTTAATTCTCGGGGTGCTTGGGCATGGCTTTTCTCATCTGTTCAACCTTGTCGTCTGGGCCGCCATGTTCCTGCTATCTTTGACTTGGCTGGTAACAAGCCTCAGATCGTCAGCTCCAATTACCCGCCGCGATTTTGCAGTTCGCGGCATAATCCTGACTTGGCTCTTGATAGCGCATCGCCTCCCGTACTTATTAACAGGTCATATGTGAGTGGGGCGCGGATGGGAAGTTCCGGCACGGACGCAAACGGAGGGTGGCCCAGCCTTTGAGTTGGGCGGCGTGGGCGCGTGGCCCGGGCTTTTGATTTTCGCTTGGCGCTTTCCTTTCCCCGCGCCATCGGACAACTTTCCAACTGGATCTGGATTCCAATTTAGCAGTAGTATTGGGAAAGGCGGTTCGCCTCCCTGGCAACCGTCGCTTGGGTGGAGGGAACTCCGATGCGGAAATCCACCTTCTTCAACGCGCTTCTTGCTGCAATCGCTTCCTTAGCACTCGTTTGCTTTTCGGTCCCAGCTCAAGCTCAACGTGGTGGAGGCGGCCACGGTGGCGGCGGAGGTGGGTTCCACGGCGGCGGCGGCGGCTTTGGTGGCGGAGGATTCCATGGCGGCGGCTTTTCCGGCGGTGGCTTCCACGGTGGCTCGTACGGCGGCTACCGCGGCGGCGGATACGGCTACGGACGCGGCTCTTACGGCGGCTATCGCGGTGGCGGATATGGCTATGGACGCGGTTCTTACGGCGGCGGATACCGCGGAGGATCCAACTACGCGGGCGGTCGCGGTTCCTACGGAGGAATGCGCGGCTCCGCCGGTTCCTACCATCCCTGGGCATCCGAGGGTCAAGGCGCTCGCAACACATCCCCCGGCTGGCATTCGTTTGAAGGCTCAGGTCGCAGCTCCGCCATGTCCGGAAGATCTGCGGCCTCGGGCAACGGACGTGGCCTGAACTCCGGCATGATGGCCCGTTCAGGTGCCGGAGAGGCCGGGATGGCTGGCCGATTCGCCGGATCTTCTAATTTCCACTCCGCCATCGCCGATGGCCAGTTCCACTCCTTTGGCGGTGCACGCGCCGCCGGTACTTTTTCTGGCGGCCGATTCGCCGGCAACGGCTTCAATCATGGCGGATTCCTGGGCGGCAACACAGCTTGGGGCGGCGGTTACGGACGTGGCTTGGGCTACGGACGCGGCTACGGTTACGGACGTGGCTACGGCTACGGTTGGGGTGGTGGCTGGGGGTGGGGCGGATGGGGCCTTGGTTGGGGATGGGGCGGCTTAGGTTGGGGCCTCGATTGGGGTGGCTGGGGCTGGGGTTGGCCTTACTGGGGCTGGGATCCTTACTGGAATCCCTATTGGGGCTGGTCCCTCTACGGATACTAGCGAAAAGGAAAAGCGAGACGGAAAACGGACGCGCCATCCCGAGCGGAGCCGCTTTTCAGGCGGAGCGAGGGATCTCCCAGGCGACCTGTCATCCTGACCGAGGATTTTGCTTCGCGAACGCGAAGCAAAACCGCAGTGGAAGGATCCCTACCCCCGCATCCTGCCCAGCACAACATTATCGATGAGCCGCGTAGTTCCCACGTACGCCGCCACCGCGACCAGGGCCCCGCGCGAAACATCTGCCACCGGATCCAGCGTGTCCGGATCCACGATCTCGAAATAGTCGACCGTCACCCAACTCTCCCGGCCAATTTCTTCTCGCCCGGCCTCGATCAGTAGCTCTGCCTTACGCTCGCCGGCCTCCGCCAATTTCTTAACTCGCATCAGCGCCCGATGCAGCACCGGAGCTCGCTTCCTCTGCTCTCGATCCAGGTACGCGTTCCGCGAACTCATCGCCAGCCCGTCCGGCTCGCGCACAATCGGGCATACCACAATTTCCACGGGCAGGTTCAGATCGCGCACCATGCGTCGAATGATTGCCACCTGCGCCGCATCCTTCTGCCCAAAAAACGCCACATCCGGTTCCACCGCATGAAACAGCTTCGCCACAATTGTCGCGACTCCGCGAAAATGTCCCGGCCGCGACCGCCCGTCCAACTTCTCGCTCAGCCCTTCCACCGTCACCCAAGTCACCGCTCCGGCCGGATACATTTCTTCCACCGAGGGCGCAAACACTAACTCCACTCCTTCGCTCTCCAACAACTCGCAGTCCCTCTCGAACGACCGCGGATACTTTGCCAGATCTTCATTCGGACCAAACTGTGTGGGATTCACAAAAATCGAAGCGGCCACCATATCGCTGGCCTCGCACGCCGCCCTCACCAGCGAGAGATGCCCCTCATGCAGCGCTCCCATCGTCGGGACGAGTCCCAGCCGCTTTCCCGAGCCCCGCGCCGCCCGCGACGCCGCCCGCATGTCACCGATCGTCGTGAGAATTTTCAAGCGTTAATGTACAGATAACCAAGATGTGGGAATGTGGGGAGAGCCGCAGGGGATGTGGGGACAGCCGCCCTCGGCTGTCCGTCGAGCGAAGCTCGACAGGGTTGTCGGGTGCCCCATTCTAACGTCGCGAATTCTGCGACGTTAGAGTGGGGATTTTGACTTCCCCTCACGCCGGCGGCACCCAAGTCACCACAATGTGCGCCCCTTCCAGCATCCCGCCCACAATCCCTTTATTCCGCCGGATCGCAATTCGCTCCGTCTCTGAACTCCCCATGCCGCTTTCTGCCGCTGCCACCACTCGCCCGTATGGCCAATTCGAAGCCGGCAACTTCGCCAGCGCCGGCAGCAATTCGTCGGTCTTCAACAAAATCTCCGCGCTGTCCGCCGAATCGTACAACGCAACCCCGTCGGCCCGCACGATCAGATACGGATTCTGCCACTTCTTCATGTCCCGGATGTGTTCGTACTTAGCGGAATCCGCCGTGGGAATCGCCTGCAGAATGGTCTGGGGATCGGGCGCCTGCGCTCCGGGTTGCTGCGAACAGCCCACCAGAGCGGCCCCGGCTAACACCATCGACGCGAAGCGCACGTGCCGAGAGATCACGAGCCTCAACTCACCTCGCCACCACGGGAACATCGTTCTTGGCCGCCCACACTAGCGCGACGATCCATCCAATAACGCTCCAGCCGAGAAAGAAATTCAGCAGGAAGATGGCCAGCGTATCGCGCTTGCTGCGCGCCACCGCAATAATCGACGGCAGGAAGTACAGAAGCAGGGGAAAGCCGAAAAAGAATGGGAAGAAGAAAAGATGCGAGAGAATCATACCTACCTCCCTCTCATAGCCTAGCACCAGCCACGCGCCAGAGCGAACGGAACCAGCCGACACTACGATATACGCAAATCAAAACGATGCGGTTCCGTTCAGAAATGCCTCTATGATCCCTGTCATCCTGAGCGGCGTGACTGCTCCGCCTGGCGGAGCAGCCACGCAGTCGAAGGATCCCTACCCCAGCACGATAGCTCCTACCGCCGCATCGCCCGCTTCCGTTCCATCACCGTCTCCAGCGCAGCCTTGGTGTCCTTCGGCAGATGATACGACTCCTCGTCCGACGGATACTGCCGTGACCGCACATCCGCGCGATAGGCCTGCACCGCCTGCGTAATCAGCGCCGCCGCATCTCCGTATCGCCGCACAAATTTCGCCGGAGGCCCAAACGTCAGATTCACGATGTCGTGAAACACCAGCACTTGCCCGTCGCAATCCGGACCGGCGCCGATTCCAATCGTCGGCGTCCCCACCTCTGCCGTAATCATCGCCGCCACTTCCCGCGGAATCCCTTCCAGGTACAGGCAAGCCACTCCCGCCCGGTCCAGCGCCACCGCATCGCGCATCAACTGCTCGATCGCGCCCAGATCCTTCCCCTGCACTTTGTATCCGCCCATCACGTTGACCGATTGCGGCGTCAGCCCAATGTGCCCGGCCACCGGAATCTCCGCGTCGATAATGTGCCGGATCAGATCCGCGCGCTTCTCCCCACCTTCGATCTTCACTACCTCCGCGCCGCCCTCTTTCACAAAGCGCGTCGCATTGATGACGGCTTCTTTGGCATCGACCTGATACGACCCGTACGGCATGTCGGCAATCAGCAGCGCATTCTTCACGCCGCGCCGCACTGCTTTCACGTGGTGCAGCATCTCGTCCACCGTGACCGAGAGCGTGTTCTCGTAGCCCAGCATGGTTTGCGCCAGCGAGTCCCCCACCAGCACCATGTCGATGCCCGCCTCGTCCACCAGGCGCGCGACGGCATAGTCATACGCGGTTAAGCAGGTGATGGGATCGTGACGGAGTTTCCGTTCCCGCAGAGTTGCGGTCGTGACCTTCTGGCCGGAGCCGTCAAATAGACGTCCGCCAATCGGGGTGATACTCATGATGTCCTCCAGTGCCCCTCCGGCCTCGCCGGATAGAGCCTGTGCACGCATCGTGGCGTCCTACATCATTTGGATAACACTGACAGTATTGTAGCCTCAAAACAGGCATTGGTCGATAGCCGTTTGCCGCCGATTTTGCGCAAGAAACTGGGCTCACGCCCGACACCCTGCGTGGACTGGAACAAGCAGGCAGGATGGCCGGCTCGTTTCGGCAGCCGCCACGACGGCATCAAAGAACGCTAAATCTTCGCGGTCTCGACGAGAGAACCCCTGCAACTGGCCACTAATCACTAACCACTGCTTCACGCGCCCACCGCGTCCTGCCCGCCAAGTGGCAAAAAGTATTGCGTCCCCTTGATCGGCTCCGTCACCTTGCGCAACAACTCCTGCAGGTCTTCATTGCGATCCACGAAATCGATCTCCGAGGTATTCACGATCAGCAGATCCGACGACGTGTAATGAAAAAAGAAGTGCTCATACGCCTTGATCACTTCCTCCAGATACTCATCGCTCACCGCCCGCTCTCCCGGAGCATTCTTCTTTTTGAGACGCTTCTTCAGCACCTCGGGCGTAGCCTGCAGATAAATCACCAGATCCGGCGTCGGCAGTTGCTCGCGAAAATGATTGTAGTAACGGTTGTAGGTATCGAGTTCCTGATCGGTCAGGTTCAGGCAGGCAAACAACTTGTCTTTTTCAAGAATAAAATCCGCCACCACCGTGCGCTGCGAACGCGCGCCCAGGTCAAGCGCCTGCAGTTGTTCGAACCGCCTCACCAGAAACGCAAACTGCGCCTGAAACGCCGCTCCGCGCTCGCCTTCATAAAACGGCGCCAGAAACGGATTCCCCTCCGGCTCCATCACCCGCTGCGCGTTCAGCCGCTCCGCCAGGATTCGCGCCAGCGTGCTCTTGCCGACTCGTATGGGACCTTCCACTGCAATATATCGGGGCAGTTCGAAAAGATTGGCCATGGACTAGTAGCGTTGTACTCGGAATTGGCAGGATATCTCGGATAACGCCGAGTGGCAATTGCGGGAAGAGTTAACAGGGAGATTGGGTGATTGGGAAATTTAGTAATTGTGCAATTGGGTTCCTCGGATTGTCATCCTTCGCGAAGCGAAGGACCTCTGCATTCCTTTGTTGTGGCATGAGCGCTTGGATGAACACGAATCTCGATCCGGCAAATGGCAATCGCTCAATCGCACGATCACCCGATACCCCAATGACTCAATCCATTACAATCGCTCCATGCTCGCGCCCCTGATCGCGGGAACCGCCGCTGCGGCCGTCGCCGCCGGATACCAATCCATGGCTCCCACCGGCCAGTGGTACGGCCGCACCTTCGCCGGCCTCGCCCGCGGCAGCAGGCAACTCGCCCTCACCTACGACGACGGGCCCAACGATCCTCACACCCTGCGCCTGCTGGAAACTCTGGCCAGACATGATGTGCACGCTACTTTTTTTCTGATCGGACGCTACGTCCGCCAGCGTCCCGACCTCGTCCGCGAAATCGTCCGCGCGGGACATATCGTTGGCAATCACACTTTCACCCACCCACTTCTGATCTTCAAGAGCGGAGCTGAAACTCGCAAGGAACTCGCCGCCTGCCGCGCCGCCCTCGAAGACGCCATCGGCCAGCCTTCCAATCTCTTTCGCCCGCCTTTTGGCGGACGCCGCCCCGCCACCCTGCGCATCGCCCGCGAACTCGGCCTTGAGCCCGTGATGTGGAATGTCACTGGCTACGACTGGAATGCTCCACCTGCCACGGTGATCCAGAAGAAAGTTGAAAATCAAATCCGCGGCGGCGACATCATCCTCCTCCACGACGGAGATGACAAGCAGATGGGCGCCGACCGATCTCAAACCGTTCTTGCCACCGACCATCTGATCACACGCTACAGATCAGAAGCCTATGAGTTTGTGGCTATCCCGCAGATGATGGAAGATGCTCGTGTGCGAGGCGGGATTTCGCAATGAGGAGTCTCCCCATGAGCCGCGCCCTTCTTCTATTCGTTTTCTCCACCGCCATCTTCGCCGCCGCGCAACCTAAATCCCTCTTCTACATGACCGACAAGCCGGATTCGGTGAAGTCATTCATCGATCATGCCGACAAAGTCGACATCCTCGTGCCCGCCTGGTACAACGTCGATAGCAACGGCCTGGTCTGGGGAGGCCCGAATCCCGACGTCCTGAAGACCGCCTCCACCCATCACGTCTCCGTGATGCCCATCATCGCCCTGATGACGCAACCCGAGTTGCACAAGCTGTTCACCACTCCGCACGCGCGAACCGCCTTCATCGCCGCGCTGCTCAGCGAGTGCAAGAGGCACGGATACAGCGGCTTCCAGATCGATTTCGAGAACGTCGACTGGATCGACCGCGATCTGCTCTCCAGCCTGGTCGCCGACACCGCCGCCGCTCTTCACAAGGAGAATCTGCAACTCACTATCGCCACCGTGCCCAATGCTCCCGGCTTTGCCGGCAAAAGCGATTACTCGCACTGGCTCTACGCAAACTGGCGTGGCGGCTACGATCTGAAAGCGCTTGCGCAGTCCGCCGACCTCATCTGTCTCATGACCTACGACCAGAACACGCGCTGGACCATGCCCGGCCCAGTCGCCGGATATCCCTGGACCCTGCAGAACCTGGATTACGCGCTGCAGTTCGTCCCCAAGGAAAAATTATCGATGGGCATTCCTCTCTATGGCTATCACTGGTTCGCCGGCGATCCCGGCAAAGACGAAAAGCCGAATCCAACCGCCGAATACATCGGACAGGAGCAGGTTGACAGCTACGTCGCCGCCTATCATCCGCACATCGAGTGGGATTCCACCGATCGCGTGGCCTGGTTTTATTTCTACCGGGATGATTACCGCGAGTGGGTTTTCTACACCGACAAGCGCGGATTTCAGGAGCGCCTCAACCTCGTCCGCGACCGCGGCCTGCAGGGGTTTTGTTCGTGGGTGTTGGGAACCGAAGACCCCGAGATCTGGTCTCTGCTCCCGTCGCACAAATAAAATTTGTCATTCCGACGCGCGAGCGTAGCGAACAATCCTTGTCATTCCGACACGCGAGCGAAGCGAACAAGGAGGAATCCCTACCCCCATCCCCAACGCCCGACCGCAGCGCCACAACTCTGTCATTCCGACGCGCGAGCGTAGCGAACAAGGAGGAATCCCTACCCCCAAAACCCCGCCCTACCCCCGCATCCCCGCGAACGCCTGCTTCGCCGCCGCCACGGTCCGCTGCACATCCTCCTCGGAGTGCGTCGCGCCCAGAAACGCCGCCTCATACTGCGACGGCGGCAAATACACGCCCTGGTCAAGCATGCTGCGGAAAAATTTCCCGAACGCTTCCATATCCGACTTCGACGCCGTATCCCAATCCGTCACCGGACCCGCCTGGAAGAACCAGGTAAACATCGAACCCACCCGGTTGTGACACAGCGCAACTCCCGCCTCCTTCGCCGCCGCGGCCACTCCCGCAACCAACTCTCCGCTCAACTTCTCCAGCCGCGGATATACCTCGCCCTTCCGCTCCCGCAACTGTTTCAACATCGCGCAGCCCGCCGCCATCGCCAGCGGATTCCCCGACAGCGTTCCCGCTTGGTACATCGGTCCCACCGGCGCCACCAGATCCATGATTTCCTTCGGACCGCCATAGGCGCCCACCGGCAACCCGCCGCCAATAATCTTTCCCATCGTCGTCAGGTCGGGCTTGATGTTGTACAGCTCCTGCGCTCCACCAAATGCCACGCGGAACCCGGTCATCACTTCGTCAAAAATCAGCACCGCGCGCTCGCGCTCGGTGATCATCCGCAGCCCCACCAGATAATCGTCCGCCGCCGGCACGCATCCCATGTTTCCCACGACCGGCTCTACGATCACGCACGCAATCTGATGTTTGAACTTCTGAAACGCGTGCTCTACTGAAGACAAGTTGTTGAACGGCAGCGCGATCGTGAACTGTATGAACTCTTCCGGAACGCCCGCCGATCCCGGGATTCCCAGCGTCGCCACGCCCGATCCCGCCTTCACCAGCAGCGCGTCCGCGTGCCCGTGATAGCACCCTTCAAACTTCACAATATATTTTCGTTTCGTGTACGCCCGCGCCAGCCGGATCGCCGACATCGTCGCTTCCGTCCCCGAGCTGACGAAGCGCACTTTTTCCATGTGCGGAAACGCGCCCAGCACGAGTTCCGCCAGGTCCGCTTCCGACGGCGTCGAAGCCCCAAAGCTCGTCCCGTTGCACGCCGCCGCCACAATCGCGTCCAGCACGTTCGGTTCGGCATGCCCCAGGATCAACGGCCCCCACGATCCGATATAGTCGATGTACTCATTCTCGTCCGCGTCCCATATGTGCGACTCCTTGCCGCGCACAATAAATGGCGGATCTCCTCCAACGGAACCAAATGCCCGGACCGGCGAGTTCACTCCGCCCGGAATCATGCTCTCCGCCCGCTTCTGCAGGCGTTTCGATTGTTCGGTTTTGCGCATTGTGCTGGTAGGCATCAAATCCTCTCGGCTCGGAGAAAACAGATGTCAATCGCCCCTGGCAGCTGTAAGCGAATACTATAGCAGCGCCCGCTTCTACCAATTCATCAGATATTCATCATTCTGCAATCCCTATGCAACATCTCGTCAGTACCGTAGGGTCATCTGCTTGCCCTTCTAACCGGGAGGGTTTGAAGGACAGTCTCGGGGGCTCCGGGCTGTCCTTTTTGCTTTTCTGCTAATTAGATAGCTCTGTCATCCTGAGGCGCCTTCTTTTGGCGCCGAAGGACGTGAGCGAGCCGCGCGATGCGTCGCGTTCTCTGCGACGCAACAATCGCGCGTTTGGCTCGCTTCCATATTGGACAGCCCCAGCATTAACCATAATTAACTCCCCGTCGTATAATCCCCTCAATGATCACAGTCTCTAAGGAGGATTACCTCAAGTCCATCCTCGAAGCCGAGACCGAAGGCGAAACCGTCATCTCCGCCCGTCTCGCCCACTTGCTGAAAGTCTCACCGCCCGCCGTCACTATGGCCCTCCGCCGCCTCAAAAAAGATGGCCTCGTCCGCGTCGAGAGTAGCGGCGAAGTCCGGCTCACCAACGAAGGCCGCAAGATCGCCCGCAGGTTGATCCTCCGCCATCATCTGATCGAGCGCATGCTGTCGGAAATGTTCGGCATGGAGTGGTGGAAAGTTCACGACGAGGCCGAGCGGCTCGAGCACGCCGTCTCTCCCGATTTTGAAGCCAAGCTCCTCGCTAAATTAGGCGACGCCGGCGCTTGCCCGCACGGCAATCTCAGCGAGATGGAAAGCTCCGCCAGCCGTCGCCGCCGCGGACTCGTCCTGCTCGCTGACGCCGAACTCGAAAACACCTACGCCGTCAGCGGTATCTATGAGCGCGATCGCGGCCTTCTCGAATTTCTCGAGCACCGCGGCATCCGTCCCGGAGCCCGCTTGCGCGTCCTCGAACGCAACTACGATCAGACCCTCACGCTCTCGACTCCCGCCGGCACCGTCTCCGTCGGCCCCGCCGCCTCAGAAAGAGTCTGGCTCTCACCCCCAGCCCGCCTCAAACACTAGAGGCTATCTCATAAATTAACGAACTTGATTCCTGCGGCGGTCCCGGTACTCATTTCAAAGCACTTGGCGGATCGTCGAACGTGAAAACCGATTTATGAGATAGCTTCTAGCCACTGCTCAATCTCCCGCCGCTTCCACCGCGGGTAGTTCCTCGGCCACGGTCTTCTCCTTCACCTTGGCCATCGTCACGAGAATGACCGAGAGCACCACGATGGCGCTGCCCGCCAGGATGAAGCGATCCACCTTTTCATGCAGAATCAGCCAGCCCAGAAAAACTGCTACAACCGGATTGACGTAGGCGTAGGTGGAAACCTTCGACGTGGGCACGTGCCCCAGCAGCCATATGTATGCGGTGTAGCCGATCCAGGAGCCACACACCACGAGATACCCGACCGCGCTAAGACTGCGGGCGCTCCACGTGGCGCGGCTGAGATCCCCGGCAAAGAGCGCGAAGAGGAAATTTCCCACGCCCGCCGCCGTGACTTGCCAACCGGTGGCGCTGAAAACGTCCATGCCCGACTGCCAGCGCTTGGAGAGCACCGAACCCAGAGCCCAGCTGAACGATCCACCAATCAGGCTGATCGAAGCCCACAGTTCGCGACGGCCCATGGTCCCTGCTTCCAGCTGCGGCCACACCAGAACGAACAAGCCAACGATACCCAGCAGCAGGCCGGCTTTCCCGCGCCGCGAGATGCGATGATCACCCAGCAACAGCGAATCGAGCACCAGAAACCACAGCGGCGTGATCGCGATGATCAACGCCGCCAGCCCCGACGATACGGCCAGCTCCGCATAAGAGAGCGTCAGGTTGCCTCCCATCAGCAACAGCAATCCCACCACCGACGCCAGCGCAATCTGGCGCGCGGAATACAGAACCTTTCTGCCGGTCGCGGCCGAGACGGCAAGCAGGACGACGCCTGCCACCGAAAAGCGCAATCCGCACATCAGTGCCGGAGGAATCGTCTGTACGGCAATATCAATCGCCAGGTAGGTCGAGCCCCAAAGCAGGTACACGAGTCCGAAGGCAAGAATCACCCTCCACCGGCTTGGGCGCTGTCCAGAACGCATGGGAATGTGGATCAACCAAGGATTATCTCAGACGCAAGCTTCTCCACATCTCTTCCACAATGTCACCTCGAGGACCCGCGTTTTCGTCGGTAATGAAGGCGTCATCCCGGACGCCCGCGTTTTCACCAGCGGGCGGAGGGATCTCCCGTACAAGGGACACCGCCGCCGCTCAACTCAAGTTCGTGCCGCAGCAGCCACCAGTTCATGTAGGGACGGACGCATTCGTCCGTCCCAGGCGGCCCGGACTTACCGGGCCGCAGATTTGACACTGGAAATTCAAAACCAACGTCAAGAGCAGCGGACAGGAGGGTCCGCTCCACACTTGGGCCGGACCGACGAATGCAGCCCGTCCCTGCACGTTACTTTTGGGGGTTACGCCGGGCGCGGCTCGCGACTATAATCGACAGGTGACGCGGAATGTTCGTGATGCTGAAAAATTATCCCAATGCGCGGGTGCAATCGGCCGAGTGCTGGCTGGATGGCCTGGTCTGTCCGCGGCGGTATCGCGCGAATCTGCCTTCGCGTCTGCGTCCCTCTCTCTTCGGTAGCGATTAATCCATCCTTCGGCTGACTCGCCGAGTCTGCTGGAGCGAACCTCAGGGGCTAAAGCCCACTTCACCATTGCGCTTTAGCGGCACGACTGAAGTCGTGCCCTTCCCGACCCCAATCGCGACACGACCGACTTCTGCCCTTCGCAAAACCGGTCGGCAACGAGGGCAAGACTGAAGCCGTAGCTTCCGAAGACCAAGCCAGATTGCAGCACAGACTGGCTAACAACAGAGGAGATTCCCATGACTACTAAGACCATGACCGCCATCGGTCCCAAGATCAAGACCGCCCTGCCCGGGCCGAACGCCAAACGCGTGCTCGAGGGCGATGAGAAATATATTTCGCCGTCCTACACCCGTTCTTATCCGATGGTGGCCAAGAGCGGACGCGGCATCGTCGTCACCGATGTCGACGGCAACGAGTTTTTTGATTTCTCCGCCGGCATCGCCGTAACTTCAACCGGCCATTGCCATCCTGACGTGGTCGCCGCCATCCAGAAGCAGGCGGGCGAACTGATTCACATGTCGGGCACCGATTTTTACTACGAAAACATGGTACAACTCGCAGCGCGGCTGTCGAAGATCGCGCCCATGGCCGGTCCGCACCGGATTTACTACGGTAACTCAGGCGCCGAGGCGATCGAATGCGCGCTGAAGCTGGCGCGCTATCACACCAAGAGGCAGAACGTGATCGCGTTCTTTGGCGCGTTCCATGGGCGGACGATGGGCGCGCTCTCGCTGACGGCATCGAAGCCGCAGCAGCGGCGGCGATTCTCTCCCCTGGTTCCGGGAGTGACCCACGTCCGCTATCCCGACGTGTACCGCGGCTGCGTGGGCGGCACGCAGGATGCGGACAACTTCGCGCTGGGCTGTGCGCGCTTCATTGAAGAGAAACTGTTCAAGACCACGCTTGCTCCTGAGGAAGTAGCTGCGATCTTCGTCGAGCCGGTCCAGGGGGAGGGCGGCTACGTCGTTGCGCCTAAGATCTTCATGCAGGAACTGCGCCGCATTTGCGATCGGCACGGCATCATGCTGGTGGTCGATGAAGTGCAGAGCGGTATTGGACGCACGGGAAAATGGTTTGCGGTAGAACACACCGGAGTTGAGCCGGATATGGTTTGCATGGCCAAAGGCATCGCTTCGGGTATGCCGCTCGGAGTGACGATGACCAAGGCAGAAGTCATGGACTGGGTTCCCGGTTCCCACGCTTCCACATTCGGCGGCAATCCAGTTTGCATTGCAGCAGCACTAGCCACTCTCGATGTCATCGAAAAGGAGCACCTGGTCGAGAATTCCGCCAGCGTCGGCAGCCACATGCTGAAGCGCATGGCGGATTGGCCGTCGAAGCTGAAACTGGTCGGCGATGTGCGCGGGCGCGGTCTGATGATCGGCGTTGAGATCGTGAAGGATAAAGTGACCAAGGAATACGGCAACGCGGAGCGCGATCGCATCGTCGAAATGGCGTTTGAGCGCGGCGTCCTGTTCCTGGGCTGCGGCCCCAGCACGGTGCGCATCTGCCCGCCGCTGGTGGTCACTAAAGAAGAAGCCGATGTTGCTATGGATGTTCTGGAAGAGTGCATCAAGGCGGTAGGCGCGTAGCACAAAGGCCTTGGGCCACGGATTAACATGGATCTTGCGGATTTTCTTTGTCGATCCGGGAGAATACGTGTTCATCCGTGGCGATCTTTCCGCTTTTGAGATTTCTCCTCAGAAAACGCAGCTCGGTGTGAGTCGAATCACATCCTGGGTCTCAATCCTTCCATACTCTGACGGTAGTCGTTATGCTTTCCGCCGGATTCACTCGAGTCATCGTCAGCGGTCTAGACATGCTCGCAGAGCATTTCCTTGCTCCTGATGAGAGGCCGGCGCACCAGCGCACAGGCGCTCGCGGAGAAGAGGCCGCGTACTTCCATCTTCGCAAGCTTGGGTATGTCGTTGTGGCGCGAAACTTCCGCACGCCACGCTGCCCGGGCGAGATCGACCTGATCGCGTGGGATCATGATGTACTTTGTTTTGTTGAGGTTAAGACTCGGACATCGCATGACGTGAAAACCGCAGAGTCGGCAGTGGATCGGCACAAGCGGCGGGAGATCGCTCAAGTGGCACGAGAGTACCGGCGGCGCCTCCCACCGGAGTGCCAGTGGAGATTCGATATCGTGAGCGTATACTATGACGGTTGTAGTCCCCGCCCGCAGATCGAAGTGTTTGCGAATGCCTCTCTGGCGTAGAATACGAAGTTTGCGCAGTCCCGTGGAAAGGATTCAGTGCATTGCCGGAACTTAGAAAAGATCCTATCGTTGGCCGTTGGGTAATCATTTCGACGGACAGGGCCAAGCGCCCAACCGATTTTGTCCGCGAGAATATGAAAATCAAGGGGGGATTCTGCCCCTTTTGCTATGGAAATGAGGGAAAGACGCCTCCGGAAATTCAGGCCTACCGCCCGAATCCGAACGGCGGTCCTCCACCGCAACGGGACTCGCCGGGATGGACGGTGCGCGTCGTGCCCAACAAGTTTCCCGCGCTGGGCATCGAAGGCAATCTGAACCGCCAGGCCGAGGGCATGTTCGACCGAATGAACGGCATCGGCGCTCATGAAGTGATCATCGAGACTCCCGACCACAATGCCAATCTTTCTACCCTAGCGCCCAAAAGAATCGAAGACGTGCTTTGGACCTTCCGCGACCGCATCTTGGATCTCAAGAAGGATCGCCGGTTCAAATACATTCTGATCTTCAAGAATCACGGCGAGGCCGCCGGAGCTTCTCTGGAACACGCGCACTCGCAGTTGATTGCGCTGCCGATCCTGCCCATCAACGTCACGCAAGAGCTCGAAGGAGCGAAACAGTACTTTCTGTACAAAGAGCGCTGCGTCTTCTGCGACATCATTCGCCAGGAAATGGACGGCGGCATTCGCGTCGTAGCGGAAAACGAAAACTTTCTTACGCTCGCACCCTACGCGCCGCGTTTTCCGTTCGAGACCTGGATTCTACCCAAACAGCACGAATCCGCGTTTGAGAACTCGTCATCGCACATGTTCGAGAACCTGGCGCGGGCATTGAAAGACTTGCTGGGCCGAGCCGACCGAGTGCTCGACAATCCGCCCTACAACCTGGTCATCCATAGTTCCCCGGTGCAGGATCCGACGAACGATCACTATCATTGGCACATTGAATTCATGCCGAAGCTGACCAAGACGGCTGGATTCGAGTGGGGGACAGGGTTTTACATCAATCCAACTCCTCCGGAAGAGGCCGCGAAATTCTTGCGCGAAGCGAATGTGGAGGAACCAGCGCCAGTTTCCGTTCGATAACGACACGAAGAATCAAAAAGTAGGGCGCGGCTTGTGGCCGTGCCCTTTTTAATTGACCGGAGAGAGGACGGTCAATGGTCTGCGTTAGTTAGAAGCAAATGATATTCCGAACAACGTTGAGGAATTGTCAAAGTTATGTAAAAACGGACTTTCAATTTGGATATAGCTTATCGAGGGGTCATCCCGAAAGCCGGCGCCTTTCAGCCGGCTGAGGGATCTCATCTCCACTGATTTCGTGTGTCGGAGATCCCTCCCCTCCGCCTGAAAAGCGGCTCCGGTCGGGATGACGCCAACTCTAAACGGTTCTGAATTTCGAACTGAGCCACCACCTAAAAACGCGGTGAAGGCCGTTCGCTTGGGGGACGGTAGTTGGTCCATGGATGCGGAGCGTCTAAGCCTGGGTGCGATCCTGGAATTCTTCATGCCAGGCCATTTGGATGGCTTCCAGTTTGCCCTCGTTGGAAGCTTTGGGATCTCCGGCGAAATCGGGCAACTCGGTCACGTAGCGGTGCAGATCAGTAAACCGGACCGCGAGCGGATCGACTTCGGGATGGGTTTCGGACAGCAGAATGCCGATGTCTTCAGCATCTTCCCAGGTCAGTTTCTTGGGCATTGCAGCTCCTTGAATACTCAAGGTTTCAAAATTTCAAGGTTTCAGAGTAAAACCGCAGGTCCCAGTTTTGACCTTTGCAACCTTGAAACTCTGAAACCTTGTTCTAATGCTCCTCCGATACATAATTCCGGTTCCACGCGGGAATCTCTACGACCACCTTTCCGGGCTTGGTGATCTGCGCCTGGCAGCCGAGACGCGAGTTTAACTGCAGATCGGCCGCCATGTCCAACCGGTCGGCCTCGTCATCATCCATCTCCGACAAATTCTCGGCTCCCTCTTTGACCCAGATATGGCAGGTGGTGCAGGCGCAGTTGCCGCCGCAGGCGTGGTCGAGCGGAATGCCAAAATTGAGTGCCACGTCGAGTAGAGACTGCTCCTTGCCATGATCTTCGTAGGGCAATTTGCCATGCTCGAATTGCACGGTCTTGCCTTCGGGCAGGAATGTCACCTGCACGGTGTTTTCGCCGGGCGCCTCTTCGGTGACGGTGCCGGCGCCTTGAGCTTTTTCTTCAGACATATCTGCTCCTCAATCTTGCACTGTGATCCTGAGCGAAGCGGATTTCGCGTGAAGCGCGAAATCCACGCAGTCGAAGAATCCCTACCCGCGTTTACATTCAGGGCCGAGTTCTATTGCGGAAATAGGGGTCCTTCGACTCCGCACGGCTTCGCTTTGGCTCAGCCGTGCTCCGCTCAGGATGACAACACTACTCAAATTCTGCTTTCGCCATGGGATGCGGGGCGGTGGGACCCTCGCCCAGATCCGTCTCGTCCATGTTCTTGCCTTTGAGCGCCGATGAAACAGCGCTGTCCATCATTAACTCGGCCAGCCGCGTCGTGCCCTGGTTCAGCGCGTCGATGGCCTTGCGGATCGCCTGATAGTCATCTTCCGGATTCACCGCGGTCAGCGCTTTTTCCATTTTCGAGATCCGCTTCTTCTCGTCGGTCGTGAGCTGGCCCCATGCGGCGCTCTTCTTTCCTTTTTCAAGCGCTGCGAGGATGGTTGCCGCTTCGTTGCGAGCCTCAATCACCTGGCGCTTCCGGAAATCTTCCTCGGCGTTGTCGAAGGAATCGAGAATCATGCCTTCGACTTGGTCGTCGGTAAGACCGTAACTCGGCTGCACCTGGATCTCGGCCTCTTTGCCGCTGCGCTGCTCGCGCGCGGACACGTGCAGGATGCCGTTGGCATCGATGAGGAACTTCACTTCGACGCGCGGAATGCCGGCCGCCATCGGCGGAATGCCCTTCAGATCGAAGCGAGCCAGCGAACGGCAATCCGCAGCCAGTTCGCGCTCGCCCTGCAACACGTGAATCGCAACGTTCGCTTGCCCATCGATCTGCGTAGTGTAAAACTGCGTGGCTGACGCAGGGATTGTGGAATTGCGGAGAATGATTTTGTCGGTCACTCCGCCGGCGACTTCGATCCCAAGCGACAACGGAGTCACGTCGAGCAGCAGCATGTCCCGCGTGGCCTCGGAGCCGCCGCCGAGAATATTCGCCTGCACCGCCGCGCCTAGAGCCACCACTTCGTCCGGATTCAAGTCAGTATGCGGCTCGCGCTGAAACAGTTCCTTGACTAGCGCCCGCACTTTTGGAATCCGCGTGGAACCGCCCACCAGCACGACTTCGTCAATCTGCTCCGGCTTAAGGTTCGCATCTTTCAACGCCTGCTTGCAGGGGCCGACGGTGCGGTCGATGATCGGCTGAATCAACTGCTCATACTGCTCGCGCGTGATCTCGCGCTGATAGCGCTTGCCGCCGGACAGTTCGAACGTCCAGTTTCACCGCAGGTTGCGACGATAGCGCGATCTTGGCCTCGATCACCGCTTTTCGAATGGCCTGCACCGCCTCGGCCTTGCGGCGAAGATCGAGGTTCAAATCGCCGCGAATGTCATCGAGGGCAATCGTGATGAGCAGATTATCGAGGTCATCGCCGCCAAGGTGCGTGTCGCCATTGGTCGCGATGACTTCAAAAATTCCATCGTGCAGCTTGAGAATCGAGATATCGAACGTACCGCCGCCCAGATCGTAAACGGCGACAATACCGTTTTGCTTCTTGTCGAGACCATAGGCCAAGGATGCGGCGGTCGGTTCGTTGACCAGGCGCAACACTTCCAATCCCGCAATGCGGCCCGCATCTTTCGTGGCCTGCCGCTGGGCATCATTGAAATACGCTGGAACTGTGATGACGGCCTTGGTCACCGGAGCGCCGAAAAAGCGCTCGGCGTTGCGCTTGAGTTGGCGAAGGATGAGCGCGGAAATTTCCGGCGGAGTAAAAGTCTTGTCGCCCAACGTGATTCGCAACACTTCGCCGGGTTGCAAATCTTCGGCGAGGCGGAACGGGAACAGCTTCAGTTCATCCTGAACGTCTTCCACGCCGCGTCCCATCAATCGCTTGATGGAGTAAACCGCCCGCTCCGGCGTCTCGATCAAATTCTTGCGAGCCGAGTTTCCGATGATCGCCTGATTATTTTCATCCAGCGCGACGACCGACGGCACCAGGTTCGAGCCGTCCTCTCCCGGAATCACGACAGGGACCTCCCCTTGCATGAAGGCCACGAGGGAATTCGTGGTTCCCAGGTCTATTCCGACGATGTGTTCGGTTGCCATGTTCAAAAATGCAGAATGCAGAAGTCAGATTGCAGAATTAGTAAACCTGGGTTCTCAATTCTGACTTCATTCTTCCAGCACCGCATTCACATCGCGCACCAGATTGCGAATGTAATTGCGGCGGTTCAGAACATCGACCATCTTGCCGATGATCGCGGTTCGCTCGTCCGAAGAATCCGCGGCCGGACTGCGCTCGATCGCGGCGTCCCACTTGGTCCAAAACGATTTCAATTCTTCGAGCAGAGACTCATACTTGGCTTCGAGTTCGAGCTTCTGCTTGCCAATTTCTTCGACGAGCGCCGGATCGTCCTCGCCCATCTTCTTGTTCATGCGCAATTCTTCGAGCTGCATGTTCAACTCGAAAACCTCTTCCAGCAAGTCCGGAGGCACGATCTGCTTCTTGATTTCTCCGGTGGCGCGAGCCTGCTCGGTCGCGCTCTTCGATTGCTCTTCCAGTTCCACTCCCTCCAACCGCAGCAGGTACTGCGTACGCTTGATCGGATCCCGCAGCGTTCGGTAGGCGTCGTTGAGAAGCGAACTCTGCTCGAGGCTCCATTCCTGTTCCTGGCTGCCGGCGCGAGCGTTCAGATCGGGATGGAGTTTGCGGCTGAGTTCGTAAAACTCTTTTTCCAGCGCAGGAACACTAAGATTCAGCTTCGGAGGCAAACCGAAAAACGTGAAATAGTCGACCGGCGCCGGCGGCTGGACCTTCCCGCAGGACTCACAGAAATGCGCAGCGCGCATCGATCCGCAGGACCAGCACGAGTGGGTTTCCTCGGGCACCGGCTTGGTGATTGCGGTCAGAGAAGACTTGGTCATCACGTTTTCAGATTCCTCACACTGCGCTTCCGCGGGACTCCGCGTCCATTGCCCCAACCAGGTTGTCCGGTGGCGCACGCAGTCGCGGACAGGAGTGTCCGCGCCACACAAGTGCCGGCCAGGCGTCAGGCCGAGAACGAAGTTCCGCAGCCGCACGACTTGGTCGCCTGCGGATTCACAAAAACAAAGCCCTGCTGCATCAGGGTTTCCTGATAATCCAAAGTCATCCCATGGAGATAAATGAACGACTTCGGATCCACGAACACCCTTACGTCACCGAACTGGAAGATGCGATCGCGCTCGCGGGGCTGCGTGTCGAAGCGAATGTTGTAGCTCAAACCGGAGCAGCCGCCGCCCTGCACGCCGAGACGCAAGCCTCCCTGTCCGGGCGAGATGCCTTCCTTGGCCATCGCGCTGCGAATTTTGGCGATGGCCTTGTCGGTCACCTGGATGCCTTTGGCGGTGGCCTGCGGTGTCGTGTTTTCGGTTGCGGTCGTCATAACGTATTCAGCTATGAGCGGTGAGGGATGAGCACGCTCAACGCTCAGCTCATTGCTCATTGCTCAAACCTACTTCGCTTCGGCGGCTACGGGCTTGGACGTTTCCTGCTTCTTCTTCCAATCGCCGATCGCGGCGCGGATGGCGTCTTCTGCCAGCACGGAGCAATGGATCTTCACCGGAGGAAGGGAGAGTTCCTTCACGATGTCCATGTTCTTGATGGCGAGAGCTTCGTCGACGGTCTTGCCCTTCACCCACTCGGTGGCGAGCGAGGAAGAGGCGATGGCGGAGCCGCATCCGAAGGTCTTGAACTTGGCGTCTTCAATGACGTTGGTTTGGGGATTGACCTTGATTTGCAGCTTCATGACGTCGCCGCATTCGGGCGCGCCGACCAGGCCGGTGCCCACGTCCTGGCTCGCTTTATCCATGGAGCCGACGTTGCGGGGGTGGTTGTAATGATCGATCACTTTATCGCTATATGACATTCGCTTCTCCAAGTTTCAAAGTTTCAAGGTTTCAAGTTAGTTTCAAGGACCGCCGGCATTCGCGCACGATGGAGATTCCAGAGTGAACCTTGAAACTCTGAAACCTTGTAACCATGAAACCTGCTTCCCAACTACTCTCCGGCCCACTTCACATCTTTCAGGTTGATGCCTTCTTTGGCCATCTCGTAGAGCGGAGAGAGCTCGCGCAGGCGCTCGACCGTTTCGATCACGCGATCGGCTACATAATCGACTTCCGCCTCGGTGTTGAATCGTCCAATGCCGAAACGAATCGAGCTGTGCGCCAGGTCGTCGCCGGTGCCAAGAGCCTTCAATACATAAGATGGCTCCAGCGTCGCAGAGGTGCACGCCGATCCGCTGGAAACCGCAATGTCGTTGATGCCCATCAGCAGCGATTCACCCTCAACGTAGGCAAAGCTGATGTTCAGGTTGCCCGGGAGGCGATGCTCCATCGATCCATTGATGTAAGTCTCATCGAGACGATTCATGATTCGATCGCGCAAACGATTGCGCAGACCGGCCAAACGGCAGGATTCCTGCGGCATTTCTTCCTGCGCGAGCGCGCAAGCCTTGCCCAGGCCGACAATGCCAGGAACGTTGAGAGTACCGGAGCGCATGCCGCGCTCGTGGCCTCCGCCGTCGATGATCGCGGAAATCTGCACGCGCGGATTCTTGCGCCGCACATACAGGGCACCGACTCCCTTGGGCCCATACATTTTGTGGCCCGAAATCGACATCAGGTCGATATTGTTCTTGTTCACGTCGGTGGGAATCTTGCCGACGGCTTGAGTCGCATCGGTGTGGAAGATAATCCCGCGTTCGCGACAGAGCTTGCCAATTTCAGCGACAGGCTGCAACACGCCGATCTCGTTGTTCGCCCACATGATCGTAACCAGGATGGTCTTGTCGTCCATGGCGCGCTTCAGGTCATCAAGATCGATGAGGCCATCTTTCTGCACCGGCAGATAGGTCACGCGATAGCCGTACTTCTCCAGGCGCTTGCAGGTGTCGAGCACAGCCTTGTGCTCGGTCACGGCGGTGATGATATGGTTGCCCTTCTCGCGATACATCTCAGCCACGCCCTTGATGGCAAGGTTGTCGCTCTCGGTGGCGCCGGAGGTGAAGATGATTTCTTTCGTGGTCGCGCCGACCAGTTTCGCAATGCGCTCGCGCGCCGTTTCGACGCCTTCTTCGGCCACCCAGCCGAAAGAGTGATTACGGCTGGCGGCGTTACCGAATTTCTCCATGAAATAAGGCAACATCTCTTCGAGAACCCGCGGATCCATCGGGGTGGTCGCATGGTTGTCCATGTATATGGGCAGCTTGATGCCTTTGGCGTCGGTGGCGTGCAGCTGCGTATCGGCCTGGGGGATTTTCACGTCGGTGCTCATTCGATTGCCTCTCCTGCTCTGAATAATCGTTCTCTAAAATAATCTTTGATGATCTTGCTTCGCTAACGGCTCAGGTGATGTTCACCAACTCCGCCGTCTTCAAAGCCTCGGATCCGGCCGGTTCCGGTTCCTCCCGCATGTGAGAAATCTTGATCCGCTTCAACACGGCCTCGATGCTCTCGTTCACTTTTCGCAACGGTTCGCGAATGTTGCAGCGATCACTCTGGCCGCACTCGCCGCGTACGGTAACGCACGAGGTAATAAACAGGGGACCATCGATCGCCTGGATCACTTCGAATGCCGAAATCGTGTGCGCTGCCCGGGCCAGCGTGTAACCACCGTTGGTCCCGTGCTGCGACAGCAGCAAGCCGGCCTTGGCCAGCCGCTGCAGAATTTTCGCCAGGGCCTCCGGCGGGATGCCATAGGCGTCCGCCACGTCTTTGGCGCTGCGCGAACCCGCGCTGGGATGCTCGGCGAGATGCTTCATCGCCATGAGCGCGTAGTCCGCTTTTTTCGTAAGCTTGAGCACAGATTCCCAGACGATAGCCGATCAATACAGTCGGATATAATGCCGACCTTTTTCGTCGTATTTTATTCTACGTCATCCGTCCGGCTGGCCGCAAGTCCGCGCAGGCAATCGTCGCAACTCGACCTTGAGCCGTAAGTATTTAGGCTTCAGCGGGTTACGCGATGGGGGTACTTCGCCTGAAAATTCGCTCACGGGAGACGGATAGAAAAACCTTCTCGTCCGCCCATAAATTTACAACTCAATCGCACGAGGGCACTTGACATCCCCGAAAGCCGTTCTAAAATACCGGGAAATTCCGGCGAAATTTGTCCGTCAGCCAAGTTTTGTTGGGGACCTTCCGGATTTATGACCTCAAAGTCGACCCCTTCTCCTCAAAGCGCCAACATGAAGCAAGCCTGCAAGCACCCGCGCGTGCAAATCGTAAGCCGGGACGAAGATTGCGAGTTCGTCGAGTGCAAGGAATGCGGCGAGATCTTCGAGTCCAGCGAATTCAAAGACATGAATATCGAAGAGCGGACGCAGGAAGACGAAGTCTGATCGGCGCGAGCGCGCCCGCGCGACTTCTCGACAATAGAATTCAGCGCAGGAGCATGCCCGCTTCCGCGGAGAAATCCAGGGCAGCGAAATCCTTCGCTAGAAATTTGGGATAGGCAGCCGCCGCAATCATGGCCGCATTGTCGGTGGAAAGCGGACGCGAAGGAAAATATACGGGCAATCCCTGCTTGGCGGCTTCGCGCTCGAAAGTCTGCCGCAGTTCCTGATTGGCCGCGACCCCGCCGGTCACAAAAAGTGTGGCAACGTCATAGGCGCCGGCAGCGGCGAGCGTCTTGGCGACGAGATCGTCCACAATGGCCCGCTGAAACGACGCCACGAGATCGAGCGTGAGTTTGTCGCAGGTCGCCAGATAGTCTTCGATTTTGGGCTTGGGAATCGCAGCCAGAACTTTGCGGCGGGCTTCCACTGCATTCTGCATGTGGTGCGATTCGACGTAGCGCAGGATCGCGGTCTTGATGCCGCTGTACGAAAAATCGAAACGCGGCCGGTTTTCGTTGGCGGCGATCGAACGACCGTCGTTTCTGCCGCGCCGGTCACGGTGCTTGATTTGCGCAGGTGGAAACTTCACCGCTTTCGCGTCCCCGTGAGGAGCCAACCGGCCGATAACAGGTCCGCCGGGATAGCCCAGACCCAGGAGTTTGGCCACTTTGTCAAAAGCTTCGCCGGCCGCATCGTCGCGGGTGTGGCCGATATTTTCGTAGGTCCATGCGTTATCTTTTTCAGAGGCCATATAAAGATGCGTGTGGCCTCCGGAAACCACCAGGGCTAGCACCGGAAATCGCAGCTCGTGATTGCCCTTTTGCCGCTCTTCGAGCAAAACGGCGTGGATGTGGCCCTCGAGATGGTTCACCGCAATCAGCGGCTTGTCGAGAGCGAACGCCAGTGCCTTTGCATAGCTGATGCCCACGAGCAGAGCGCCTGCCAGGCCTGGGCCCTGCGTGACGGCGATCGCGTCGACCGATTCATATGTGTGTTTTGCCTCAGCCAGCGCCTGGCGCACGACCGGTACGATGGCACGCAGATGCTCGCGCGACGCCAACTCCGGGACAACTCCGCCGTAAGGCTGGTGGGTTGAGATCTGAGAAGCCACGACGTTCGAGATCAGTTGCTCTCCCGAACGCACCACGGCCGCCGCGGTCTCGTCGCACGAACTCTCAATGCCGAGAATGAAGGCGCCTGGCATGTGCTTATATTATTAGAAGATCAGGGGCTTCATGGAAGCATCAGCCAAATCTTTCGCCACCACGATCGTGCAAACCCTGCGCCAGCACGGCTTTCAGGCCTATCTGGTGGGCGGATGCGTGCGCGATCTGCTGCTCCAGCGCGAACCCAAAGATTACGATGTCGCCACCGATGCCACACCAGAACAGGTGATGCGCATCTTCCCGGAAACCTACGCCGTCGGAGTGCAGTTCGGAGTTGTACTGGTTCCGGTGCCGGATGCGGCAGAAATTTCCGGGGAGGTCCCCTCGAAGTCCCAGGCAGTCGAAGTCGCCACCTTTCGCAGCGATATCGGGTATTCCGACGGCCGCCATCCGGATGAAGTCCGGTTCAGCCACGATCCTCGCGAAGATGTGGCCCGTCGCGATTTCACCATCAACGGCATGTTGATCGATCCGCTTACCGGAGACGTGCTCGATTTTGTCGGTGGACGCGATGACCTGAAGGCCGGCGTCATCCGCACGATCGGTGATCCGGAGCATCGCTTCGCGGAAGACAAGTTGCGCATGCTGCGAGCCATTCGTTTCGCAGGGCGATTCGAATACAGCATCGAGCCGGCAACTTTTGCGGCCATTCGAAAACTGGCTTCGCAGATTGAAGTAGTGTCGCGCGAACGGGTGCGCGACGAACTGACGCGTATGCTGACCGAAGGCCACGCCCGCACGGCATTTCTCGTGCTCGACGACAGCGGCCTGCTGTCGCACGTTCTTCCCGAAATTTCCGCCATGCACGGGGTGGAGCAGCCCCCGCAATTTCATCCCGAAGGCGATGTGTTCGTGCATACCCTGCTGCTGCTCGAAAACCTGCCGCGTCCTTGCCCCATGACGCTGGCGTGGGGCGCATTGCTGCACGATGTGGGAAAGCCGGCGACGTTCCGGGTCGCACCCGATCGCATCCGCTTTGATAACCATGTGGAGGTTGGGGTGAAGATCGCGGAAGAAATTTGTCGCCGACTTCATTTTTCAAACCATGAGACGGAGCAAATCCTCTCGCTCGTGGGCAATCACATGCGCTTCGGCGACGCTACGCGCATGAAGGAGTCGACGCTGAAGAGATTTCTGCGGCTGCCGCGATTCGACGAGCACATGGCGCTGCATCGAGCCGACTGCCTTGCCAGCCACCGGAATCTGGCGACGTATGAGTTCATCCGGCAGAAGCGTGAAGAAATTCCGCCGGAGAAAATGCGCCCTTCGCCTCTGGTTACGGGAGAAGATCTGATTGCGCAGGGGCACGCGCCCGGTCCGAAGTTTCGCGAGATTCTGAATGCAGTGGAAGACGCGCAACTGGAAGGACGTCTGCCCTCGCGCGACGCTGCGCTCGAGTTCGTGCGGCGAGAGTTTCCGGCTTGAAAAATCTTAAAACGCAGAGAACACTGAGAATATCTTGAGGAAAATTGTGTACTTACTTTTGCCGTCGTTACAATCCCCGGCGTGCCGTAAGCCGGAATGTTAAAATCGAAATTCTCGCGGGTGCAATCTTCAGCGCTTGACGAGCCAGGACGTTCCCTTGGAGCAGGCGGGTTCGGGTTTGGAAGAAATCGTCGCGCGATCGCTGCGGCAGGCGCCTCCACGCGAGGCTCCGCTGATGGCGTGGCCGGTCGTTTGCGGGTCAGCGGTAGCCGAGCGGACGCGTGCTTTGCATTTTCAGGATGGCGTTTTGCAGATCGGCGTCCCGGACAATGGCTGGAAGTCAGAGCTACAAGCGCTCGCCCCGCGCTACCTTGCGGCCATCAACCGCTACACCGTGGAAGCGGTGCGAAAGATCGAGTTCGTCATCATGCGACTTGATGGCGATGACAATTCCCGCTGAGCCTGACGGCATTTCATGAAAGTTACCGAAAAAGACGTGGCATACGTAGCCGACCTGGCCAACCTCGACCTCACCGAAGAGGAACGTAGCGGCATGCTGCGCGACTTGAACTCGATTCTGGATTACGTCGACCGGCTGAACGAGTTGGATACTTCCGAAGTACCGCCGATGGCGCAGGTTTCCGATCGTTACGGCGTCGATCAAGAAAAACAAGGAAGCGAGAGATTCGCTTACACCAGCCGCGAAGATATTCTGGAGGGTCTGCGCAAGTCGCTGCCACACGAAGAAGCGCTGGCCAACGCGCCCGATGCGGATGACAATTTTTTCCGAGTCCCGAAAGTGATCGAACGATAGCGCAAGATTTCTGCCGAACCACCGCTTCCATGGACCTTGCTTCCCTCACCATCGACGCCGCCCGCTCCGCCATTCAGGAGCGCAAGATGACTGCGGCCGCGCTGGCGGAGGCGCATTACGCCCGCATTCAAAAGGAAGATGGCCAGATCGGCGCTTTCCTGACGCTGTCGAAAGAACGCGCGCTGGAACAGGCAGATCGCATCGATCGCATGGCCGCCGAGGGCAAGCCTTTGCCGCCGCTGGCGGGCGTTCCGGTGGGCATCAAAGACGTCTTGAGCACACGCGGCGTGCGCACGACCGCCGGCTCGAAGATTCTCGACAAATACATTCCGCCGTATGACTGCACGGCGGTTGCTCGCATGGAAGCCGCCGGTGCCGTGGTGCTCGGGAAGATGAACTGCGATGAGTTCGCCATGGGCTCGTCGAATGAGAATTCAGCGTACCATCCGGTGCGCAACCCGCGCGATCTCAACCGCGTCCCGGGAGGTTCTTCCGGAGGCTCCGCAGCCGCCGTCGCAGCCGATATGGCGGTCGTGACTCTCGGTTCCGACACTGGAGGATCGATCCGGCAACCAGCCTCGTTCTGCGGTGTTGTCGGGCTGATGCCCACTTACGGCCGCGTCTCGCGTTATGGCCTGATCGCGTTCGCGTCTTCTCTGGATCACATCGGACCGTTAGCCAAGACCGTGAAGGACGCAGCCATTGTGTTGCACACGATTGCCGGGCACGATCCAATGGACTCGACCTCGGCGGATGTCGCGGTCCCGAATTATGTCGCGGACCTCGACAAGCCGGTTCGCGGGCTGAGACTCGGCGTCGCCAAAGAATATTTTGGCGAAGGCCTAGATGACGAAGTGCGCCAAGCCGTAGAAACCGCCATCGACAAGCTGAAGCAACTCGGCTGCGAAATCATTCCGGTATCGCTGCCGCACACTCCGTATGCGATCCCGACCTATTATCTGATCGCGACCGCGGAAGCATCCTCAAACCTGGCGCGCTACGACGGCGTACGCTATGGCCATCGCGCGCGCGGGGTAAAGACGTTATCGGAGATGTACCGGCGCAGCCGCGACGAAGGCTTCGGCATCGAAGTCAAGCGTCGCATTATGCTGGGCACGTACGCGCTCAGCGCCGGCTATTACGATGCCTATTACCTGAAAGCACAAAAGGTGCGCACTCTGCTCATCCGCGATTTCGATGAAGCCTTCAAGAAGGTGGACGCGATCGTTACGCCCACCAGCCCGACCGCGGCATTTCGTCTGGGCGAAAAATCGAATGATCCGCTCGCGATGTACCTGGCCGACATCTATACCGTGACCGCGGATTTGGCGGGCATTCCGGGGATTTCCGTGCCGTGTGGAGAGACGAGGGAGAAATTGCCTATTGGGCTGCAGATTCTGGGGAAGCATTTTGACGAGGCAACGATTCTGCGGATCGCACACGCCTACGAGCAGGCAGCTTAGCTTCCCAAGGGCTCGTAATATTTTTCACCGGCGCAGGAGCGGCAATAGATTTTTCCGTCGCGACGAACTTCCCGTCGGAAGTTGATGCCTTCGCCGCACGCGTCGCAAACGATCCGCTCGCCTTTATATCCGGGAAATTCTTCGGGGAGCAGATCGACCTTCACCCATTCGGTGGCGAACAGTTCCTCGTCTGGCATTTCGCGGTAGGCGCGCATCTGCTGCTGATTCTTGTTTTCGATCTCAGGATAAAGTTGCCGAGCCCGCGCCTTCGACGACTCCCGGGCGGCGATGCGAATCGCTTTGCCGGCGCTGACATCCACGAACGTGGCTGCCATCTTTCCCCAATCGCGAAATTTCAACGCCCGCTTGCCCAGTCGGCACCCAGTAACGACGCCGATCGCGTCGGTCGCGCAACGGTCAATCTCGACGAACGTAACCAGACGCTTCCGATCTTTCCCATAGGGATCGTCGATGCCGAGTTTCTGGAGGCCCAGCATCGCCATACGCACGCCAAGTACCTGGCCGGCGCACAAATGCCCGTGAGCCTGCTCCGCATCCAGAAGATATTCGTCGAGGGATTTCACAAGGGCAGCTCTCTGCTGTCAGCTTACCACTGGAGAAATACGGCGATGAAGGGACTATAGGTGTACAAGCGGCGACCCGTTGGCGTGCGCAAGTTGTAAACGGGTAACCGCGCGGGCGGCGGTGATACCATTGGCCCGATCTGCGATGGAGAAGGGCTTACTATGAAATGCTTGTTATCAATCGTGCTGTTCGTGCTCGCAGCATCGGCTTATGCACAGACTCCAAAACCAAAACTTGCCGAACTGTACATGGACAATTCCCGTACTCCCACGTATGTCAAAGTCGATGGCGTGTGGGAGCCCGACAATCCCACGAAGCAGAATGAACTCGCTTTCGCAGTTGTAAGTGTTCAGTGCTACAGACACGGCGGAGCCGGCTTCGTTGGTAGTGACCCGTTCTGCCTCGTGGCTACAGCGTCACCCGTCGCAGGCACTATAAGTGTCGATGCGAATTTCCTCAAGGTAATCGAATGGAATGCCAACGAGATAATCACATTGGATGACTCTCCTATCTGCTTAACCTCCCAAAACACTTTCGATTTGACTTCAAAGACCGTCGCAGGAATGGATATCAGGAAACCCAATGCGAAAGGATTCCAAGACGCTTGCAAACTCATTCCCGACAGGCAAACCTACTATTTGCGGGACAAGGTGGACTACGCCATCTACCACGAGCCTGTGAAGAAATGAGAAGCGCCCGACAACCCAACGGCGGGTGCTTAAACTTCTGTGAATGTTGTATCGAATCTGCCGCTCTCTAAGTCATGCTTGCTCACAGAGGCGTACCGTTTTCCCGAGATGCTCTTGTAAGAGCATGAGATTGCAACGTCATTCTGACTCGGGGATTGCAATGCGCCGTTTGCGAGCGCCTTGAAATTTGATGGGCGCATTTCCCCCGAATCGGTGCCCGCTTCGATACAACTAAACCGCCCCTTGTGCTTTGTGTTCGTAATCTGCCATTCAACATCCATTGCAGGGCCGTTGCCAACGTTTCGGAGTCTGCCGTTTGCGTCTGTGGTTGTACCGTGAATAGCGATAATGGCGGGTTTGAACGCTGTCTCGGTTTGGCGGGTCGCTTCCTGAGAAATCACTCTCGTATATCTGACATATTTCACCAAGAAGTACAGCCCAACGACTGCGACGATGAGCGAGCCGAGCTGAAACCAATCCCCGTTGGTCAAGAGGAGACACATGGTTATAGGCATCTTCGATCAATTATCAGGGCAGTTGCTGGCGGACGAAAAGTATCTTAATCGGCGCTCGACTCGTGGGAAAGATTTGGGAAAGAACTCCAAAGGTAATGGGTCAGTTCCATTTCAACAGCGCGAGATTTTCGAGAGGCGTCATCCCGAAGTCCCGCGTTTTCACCAGCGGGACGATGGATCTCCCCGTCCATACAGCCGACGAAGTTCAAACTTACTCACTTCCGGGAATTACTTCCTTCTCCAGCGAATCCCGTCTTTGCTGATCTCGATCAAAATGCCTGCCTCTCCGAGTTCAGTTCGGAGTGCGTCTGATTTCTTGAAGTCACGCGCGGCCCGGGCAGCCTTTATCTCGGCAACTCTGGCTTCGATGTCAGCGTCGGATAGTTTTCCCGACTGCAGCGCTTCCTTCAATTCATCGCTGATGTCTTTCTCGCGTCCTTCCGTCCGCGCCCATTCCAGAACCTGCTTCATCTTCGCAACGTCATTGTCCTCAAGCACAGCAAACACTTCGTCGAACTTCTCCAGCGCACCCAGCAACGGTGCTACATCGCTTTTCTTCACCCCGCCTTTGTCAAATTCAGTGTTGGCTTGCCGCACCATTTCGAAGAGCGCGGCCTGGGCCTGCGCGGTATTCAGATCATCGTCCAGAGCGGCGCGCATGTTTTTCACGGTGTCGGCGGCAAGGGCCTGCATCTCAGGGCTCGAACCGTCCGCAAATGTCCCCGCGCTCAAACGCAGCCGGAAGTTCCGCAAGCGCTCTACCGACACCGCCGCCTGCTTCACTCCGTCAAACGTGAAGTTCAGCTGATTGCGGTAAGGGACGGAAGTCAGGAGGTAGCGAATCGACGACGGCTTGTATCCCTTCAATACCAAATCGCGCAGAGTAAAGAAATTCCCCAGGCTCTTCGACATCTTCTCGCCTTCGACCAACAGGAACCGGGCATGAAACCAGAAATGCGCGAACGGCTTGCCCGTAACGGATTCGGATTGCGCGATCTCGTTCTCGTGATGAGGAAAAATCAGGTCCTCGCCGCCGGCATGCAAATCAAAACTCTCTCCAAGTTCCTCCATCGACATCACGGAGCACTCGAGGTGCCAACCCGGACGTCCCGCCCCAATCGCCGTATCCCACGACGCTTCGCCTGGCTTTGGCGCCTTCCAGAGGGCGAAGTCGCGTGCGCTGTCTTTGTCGTATTCGTCCACATCCACCCGCGCACCGTCGAGCATGCCGCTGAAATCCCGCTTCGAAAGTTTCCCGTACTCCGGAAATTTGGCGATGCGAAAATAGTACGAGCCGTCGTCGGTGCGATAGGCAATTCCCTTCTCGACAAGTCTTTCGACAAATGAAACCATCTCCGGGATGTGCTCGGTCGCGCGCACCAATGTGGGCTGCTCGATCCCAATCATCGCCGCGTCTTCCAGAAACGCCTTCTCGTATTTCGCCGTGTACTGCTGGACGCTCACTCCGTCGCGCGCGGAATTGCGGATGATCTTGTCGTCGACGTCGGTGATGTTCATGACGTGGTGGATCGTGTATCCGCTCTGCCGCAGGTACCGGCGCAGCAGATCGACGGCCACGAAGGTGCGGAAATTGCCGATATGCCCGTAATCGTAGACAGTCGGCCCGCAGGCGTACATGCGCACTTCGGAGTCGCGCAGCGGCCGGAACTCCTCGATTCGCAACGTCATCGTGTTGTACAGGCGAAGGGCCATAAGTATTCGGTGTAAAACGAACCTAAGATTCTAGGGGTCGGAGGAAAAGGCGGTCAAATGGCCTTTACACGGTGGAAGTGGGCGCGGGCGGCAGTGCATGCGTATGCGCCCGCAGACGGTGCTGTACCAGGATCAGGTAATGGAGTGCCGAAAGGATCGTGAAAATAAATGTCGCGCGCAGAAAGACCGTGCGTGCGATCCAGATCCAGCGTAACGGGCGAACTTGCAGAAGCAACACGAAAAACACTGCGCTGATTTGCGAAAACGTGTTGGCCTTGCCGAATATGCTCGGGCGAAAATCCCGCAATCCCGCGATGGCGAACAGCACCGCGCTGGCGGCAAGGATGGAAATATCGCGGCTAAACACCAGCACCGTAAACTTCCACGGAATCTTATGCAGAATAGAGAGCACCAGAAACATTGTGCTTAGCAGAAGCTTGTCCGCGATCGGATCCAGATATTGTCCGAGCAGCGTCTGCTGATGCAGGGTTCGCGCCAGCAGGCCGTCGAGCCCGTCGCTGAAGCCTGCCACTATAAAAACAACGAGCGCCCACAAGTAATGTCCCTCCACCAGGTGAATCACGATGAACGGCACAAAGATCATGCGCAACAGCGTGAGCTGGTTGGGAGCGGTGAGGACTTGCGAGAGCTTCACGCGCGCTCCTTCGACGGAGGCGCCTCGGAACCGCCGCGATCGCTCGGTGCTTTGGCTTGATCCTGGCTGGCCGGCGCGAGGGCCGCGGAAGGCTCGAGTCCGGTCTTGGCTTTGAAGCGCTGCGAAAGAGAGGGCAGGCCGCCATCGGGAAGATCCAGTTCGACGCGTTCAATGCGATGCATGGGAAAGAACACCACTGCTGGGGTGAAGGGCTCACCATCGCGCACCATCACCGTGAGATCTTCAAACGACGCCAATTCCGCCCCACTCAGGCTCAGTCCTTCGGCGGCGAGAGCCAGAATCATCCCCCAGAACTTTTCGCGGGGATTGCACAAGGTCGCGATCACGACGGCTCCGGGCGAAAACGGCACGTTCCGCTGGACACGGCTCACAGGCGCCCCAAGCGAACTTTTCGGCATGCCAAGATTGTCGCCGGGACAAGCCTGCATTGCAAATCCTGCTGCTGGATGCGCCGAGGTGGCCGCTCGAAATTTTGCGTCTGCCTCGCAACTCCGGTATGTTGAGCGAACATGTCGGCCGAACGCTCAACTCCAGTCATCGAATTTCGCAACGTCTCCTATCGCGTAGGGAGCACGCAAGTCCTGCTCGGGTTGAACTTGCAGGTCGCTCGCAACGAAACTCTTGTGCTGCTGGGCCGCAGCGGATCAGGCAAAACGACCACGCTCAAGCTGATCAACCGCCTCGTCTCGCCCGCGTCGGGCGAGATCTGCATCAACGGCCTGCCGAACGAAAAGCTCGATGTGATTCGCCTGCGCCGTGGCATCGGCTATGTCATTCAGGATGTCGGACTATTCCCTCATTTCACGGTCGAACGAAATATTGCCGTGGTTCCCAAAGTTGAGGGCTGGCCCGATGACCGCATTCGCGCGCGCGTTCAGGAACTGCTGCAACTAGTGGGACTGGCGCCGGAGTTAGCATCGCGTTATCCGCACCAGTTATCCGGCGGGCAGAGGCAGCGCGTCGGCGTAGCCCGTGCCCTGGCTGCCGATCCCGGAATTCTGCTGATGGACGAACCCTTCGGCGCTTTGGACCCTCTTACCCGCGACGAGCTCCAGCGGGAGTTTTTCCTGCTGCAGCAGCGACTGCATAAAACTGTCGTTTTTGTAACCCACGATCTGCGCGAGGCTCTGCGCCTGGGTTCTCGCATCGCGCTAATGGAAGCGGGAAAATTGCAAACCGTGCTGACGCCGCAGGAGTTCATACAATCATCTGATCCCTGGGCCTCGGCGTATGTGAAGGCGTTCGGTGATGGGTTGGAATCGGCTGCCAATCGAGGAGCGTCATGAACGTTGTTCGCTTTATTTTGCAGAATCGCATTCAAGTTCTCGACCTGACCAAGGAACATCTCTGGCTTGTGGGCGTCTCTACGGCTTTTGCCATGTTGATTGGCATCCCGCTGGGAATCTTGATCGCTCATCGGCCACGGCTAAACAAGCCTGTACTCGCCAGCGCCAACATTATCCAGACCATACCCAGCCTTGCACTCTTCGGATTTTTATTGCCCGTGCCCTGGCTCGGCGAACGCTCCGATCGCCTGGCGATTCTGGCGCTCACTCTCTACGCTTTGTTGCCAATTATTCGCAATACTTACACCGGCATTTCCGGAGTGGACGCATCGGTCGTGGAGGCGGGCCGCGGGATGGGGCTCACCGAATCGCAACTCTTACTGCAGGTCGAACTGCCGCTGGCGGTGAGTGTGATCCTCTCCGGCGTCCGAATCGCAGTTGTCATCTCCGTTGGACTCGCCACCATTGCCGCGGCGATTGGTGCAGGCGGCCTCGGCGAGTTCATTTTTCGCGGCTTGGCCATGGTCGATGATCGAGTCATCCTCGCCGGCGCGATTCCGGCCGCGATCATGGCTCTGCTGGCCGACTTCGGTGTAGGGTGGCTGGAGCGGAGATTCCGCGCACGATGAATCGCTCGGCGGCAGCGCTGTGGTTGCTTCTGGCGGCGATCCTCGCTTCGCTTGCCTGCGAGCCGTCTCATTCCGATCGCATCGTGGTCGGATCCAAGAATTTCACCGAGTCGTTTATCCTTGGAGAACTCATCGCGCAGCAAATCGAAGCGCACACGAATTTGAAAGTGGAGCGTCGTTTTTATCTCGCGGGAACGTACATCTGCCAACAAGCGATCCTGGCGGGACGGATTGACATGTATCCGGAATACACGGGCACCGCCTTGACCGCGGTCCTCAAACAGAAGGCCAGCGCCGATAAGGCGGATGTTTACCAGCGAGTGAAGGAGGAATACGAGCGGCGATTCGACCTCACGCTGGAGCCCGCTTTCGGATTCAACGATACGTTTGCGATGGAGATCCGCGGGGAAGACGCACGGCGCCTGCACATCCGCACGCTATCGGAAGCCGCACAATTTGCGCCGCAATGGCGCGCAGGATTTGGCTACGAATTCATGGAGCGCCCTGACGGGTATCCGGGGCTCGCCGCGGCCTACGGCCTGCATTTTGCCGAGCAACCGCGCATCATGGACCTCGGACTGCTCGCGCGAGCGTTACAAAGTCATCTGATCGATTTCGCAGGAGGCAATGCCACCGACGGGCTGATCCCGGCGCTGGATTTGTTCGCTCTCGAGGACGACCGGCATTACTTTCCTCCTTACGAAGCAGCGCCCGTAATCCGCGAACAAACGCTGCGGCAGCATCCTGAGATCGGTCCCGCGCTGGCAGCGTTGGCTAACACGATCTCAGATTCGGAGATGCAGCAGATGAACTATGCAGTGGACGGCCTGCATCGTGATACGCAAGAGGTAGTCCGCGATTTTCTGAAAGCAAAAAAGCTCGTGCCCTGATTTGCCGCCGATAAGCGTCAGACCGAAAGCGTTCCCCGCATGGTCAAGACGGCTCTGCTCTGCACGAGAACTCGATCTCCCGCCATTTCACACCATAGTTCTCCGCCGCGCTGGGACAGTTGCCGCGCGTGCAGCCTGGATTTTCCCAAACGCCGCGACCAGTACAGGGTCAGCAGGCAATGCGACGATCCGGTCACGGGATCCTCCGCGATTCCATAGCCTGGCGCGAAGTACCGCGAAACGAAATCCACCTCTTCGCCGCGCGCAGTGATCAAAACGGCGTGGGGATGGAGCTCCTGCAACGCTTCGAAATCCGGCGTCATATTCTGAACCGCGCGCTGATCCTCCAATACAAGCATATAAATCTGATTGACCTCCCATACCTCAGACGGCCGCAGGTTCATTCGGGACAGAGCGCGCGTCAACTCGCCTGGAACTTCAGGCCGAGGCTGGGGAAAGAGCGCAGGAAAATTCATCGAGAGAGAGTCGCCGCTCTTTTCTACCGTCAACATCCCGTGGAAACGGCTCTCGAATTGCACTATCTCCGCAGCAGGCTGCACGAAATTGAGCACAACAAAGCCCGAAGCCAGGGTGGCATGGCCGCACAGCTTCAGCTCGCATCGAGCGGTAAACCAGCGTATTTCGTACTCTTGCCCCTTGGGTAAAAGGAAGGCGGTCGCAGAAAGATTATTTTCTGCAGCGACTTTGTGCAGCCGCCCGTCATCTAACCACGAGTCCAGAAGGCAGACCGCCGCGGGGTTGCCGCTGAAGGGACGATCGGTAAATGCGTCAACGTAAAACATCGGGATACGCATTGCTCTGATTTTACCTGCGATGTTTCTGCCGGTTGTGGAAAGCCACAGAGTTTGTGGGGTTTTCGCTAGCGATAGCTCAGTCGCGCTGTGCAATCCATTCGTGCCATGAGGAGGCTTCAATGGCCACTATTCCCCGAGACGCCGCTCTGGATCACTCTCTGCTGCACAGACTCTTTAATGCCCGCCGCCGGAGCGATGCTCTGTTTGACATCGTCAAGTCAGACGCCATCTTCGAGCGCCCTATCCCTGAGCGGCATCGCATCATTTTTTATGTTGGACACCTCGAGGCTTTCGACTGGAACCTGCTGCACGAAAACGTCTTTGGCCTGAAGAGCTTTCATCCTGAGTTCGACCGCCTGTTCGCCTTCGGCATCGACCCAGTGGGCGGTGGCTTGCCCACCGATCAGCCCTCCGATTGGCCCAGTCTCTCCTCAGTCCGAGACTACGTGCATCAAATCAGGGCAGCCCTCGACGATAAACTTTCGCGAGCAGTTCCCGATTCCGACGAACTCGCGCGCGATGGCTTCCCCTTGCCAACTCTTCTCAATGTCGCCGTCGAGCACCGCCTGATGCACGTCGAAACCCTGGCCTACATGCTTCATCAGCTGCCCATCGACCGCAAAGTTCCTCAAGCCGATCCTCCGAATCTGTCAACTCCGCCCGTGAATCACCGCATGATCGAGATTCCTGCGGGGACTGCAACGCTGGGTCTTTCCCGCAGCTCAGAAGTTTTTGGCTGGGATAACGAGTTCGAAGTCCATTCCGTCGATGTTCCCGCTTTCCAGATGGACCAGTACCTGGTGACCAATCGTCAGTTCCTCGATTTTCTGAACGCAGGCGGCTACGAGGCTCGCTCTTTCTGGAACGACGACGACTGGAACTGGAAAGCAGCTCACAGTATTCGCCATCCCGTGTTCTGGAAAGAATCCCGCGATTGCTGGCTCTATCGAGCCATGTTTGACGAGATCCCTTTGCCCGAGGCATGGCCCGTTTATGTCAGCCACGCCGAGGCGTCGGCATACGCACGGTGGGCGGGCAAGGCGCTTCCGAGCGAACCGCAGTGGCAACGCGCGGCCCACGGCTCGCCAGATGGTAACGAGCGAACTTACCCCTGGGGCCGCTACGCTCCCGACCCGAGCTTAGGAAATTTCGATCTGACGCATTGGAACCCGACGCCGGTCAACGCTCATCCGCGCGGGCAAAGCGCCTTCGGCGTAGAGGGCATGCTGGGCAATGGATGGGAATGGACATCGACTCCCTTCTCTCCATTTCCAGGATTCCAGCCATTTCCGTTTTATCGCGGATATTCTGCAGATTTTTTTGATGGCAAGCACTTCGTCATGAAAGGCGGCTCGCCGCGCACCGCGGCCTGCATGCTGCGTCCCACGTTCCGCAATTGGTTTCAGGCTCATTACCAGTACGTGTATGCGGGATTTCGCTGCGTGAATTCTTAATCTGAGGATAACTTATGCTCGTGCACGCAATTCCCAGCAACGTTTCGTACGAATTCGCCGCCGATGTACGTGATGGACTGACGCGGCTCGAACAGAAAGAACTCCCGTCCAAATATCTTTACGACGATGTCGGCTCGGCGCTGTTTGAGGTGATCAGCCATCTTCCAGAGTATGGCCTGACTCGCGCTGACGAACGCTTACTGCGCCGCCACGCCAGAGAGATCGTCGATCGCGTGGCCGGCCCCGTAGCCGTAGCCGAACTGGGCAGCGGCAGCGGCAGGAAAACCCGCTGGCTGCTCGAAGCTCTCTGCCGACGCCAGCGGACTTCGTATTATCCGGTAGAGATCTCGCACTCCGCGCTGGTCATGTGCCAGCGCGAGCTGAGCGACATTGACGCCATCAGCATCGTGGGCTTCGAGCGCGAATATCTCGACGGATTGCTGGAGGTAGCGGCGTATCGGAAGAGCGGTCAACATCTGCTGGTGCTGTTTTTGGGCAGCACCATCGGCAACTTCGATCGCCAGGCTGCGATAAGCTTTTTATCGAAAGTTCGCTGTATTCTTCAGCCCGGTGACTCGCTGCTGCTGGGCACGGATCTGGAGAAACCCAGTTCGCAGCTCATCGCAGCCTACGACGACGAACTCGGCGTCACGGCGGCTTTCAATCTGAATCTGCTGGCGCGGGTCAATCGCGAACTCGGAGCCGACTTCGACCTGGCGCAGTTCCGCCATGTCGCGAAAATTAATCCTGAAGCGCGCAGCGTGGAGATGCATCTCGAATCCATGCGGCGGCAAGTGGTCAGCATCCCCGCCGCCGAAGTCGTGGTCGAATTGCAGGAAGGGGAAACCATCTGGACCGAAAGCAGTCATAAATATTCGGCCGAAGAACTGTTTGAGACGGCTCGCGTAGCTGGCTTCCGCTGCGAGGTGCAGTGGATTGACGAGCAATGGCCATTTGCGGAAAATTTGCTGATCGCGGAATAATCCCGCAGGGGTCCGCCAAATCGAATCCATGCCGATTCAGTAAGACTTGGCTCGACGCCAGGCACGCATGTTGACCGCAGCGACTACAATGCAAAAAACGTTGGCAGGGACGAAGCCCAGTTGTGCCGTTCGAACTCCGATGACGCAGATGATCGCGCTATTCACTCCGGCTAAGATCCAGCCCTCCCAACAGCGTCGTCCCAGCAGAATCGTGGACAAGATGGTCAGTACACAGGAAAGATAATCAAGGCGCAACACGTATGAAGAACCTCCGACCACCATTGTGCGTGAAGAGCGCGGCAAATAGCTGTGATTGTGCCCCTTCGTCACATGACGGAGGTCACTTGACGCCAAATTGAGTTCCTTTGGAGACACCATGGCAAACGGATGCACCCATCTCGATCAGATCAAGATCCGCAATACCGACGTACACGTGTGCGAAGAGTGCGTGAAAATGGGAGATACTTGGGTTCATCTACGCCTTTGCCTCAGTTGCGGGCACGTCGGATGCTGCGACTCGTCCAAAAACAAGCACGCCACTAAGCATTTCCATAGGGCGCACCATCCGCTGATTCGTTCCATCGAGCCGGGCGAGTCGTGGGTATGGTGCTACGTCGACCAGGTGACGGCCGGCGAGCTTGAGGCCTAGGGGTTCGAGGTTTCGCAATAATCGTTGCTGACGATGCGACCGATTCGCTCGCTGGAGTATCTAACAGAATTATCGTGCGGAGTCCCGTGGGAGCCTGCGCGTTCCGAGAGCGATCATGCCCAAGCCCATCCTTCTAACGGTTGACGACGATTCGGACGTGCTGCGCGCCATTGAACGAGACCTGCGTTCGCAATACGGCGCGGAGTATCGGGTAATCAGCAGCGATTCGCCGCATGGCGCGCTCGATCTTCTCAAAGGGCTCAAAGTTCGCAACGACGGCGTTGCCCTTCTGCTCGCGGATCAGCGCATGCCGAACATGGACGGAGTGGGATTCCTGCAGGCCGCCCGCCAGATTTTTCCAGACGCCAAACGCGCCTTGCTGACCGCCTATGCCGACACCAATGCGGCGATCAGCGCGATCAACGAAGCCAATATCGACTACTTTTTCATGAAGCCGTGGGATCCGCCCTCGGAGCATCTGTATCCGCAAGTCGATGACCTGCTCGAGGATTGGCAGGCCTCGTACCGTCCGGCGTTTCAGGGCATTCGCGTGCTGGGTACGCGCTGGTCGCCGCAGTGCTACGCGTTGCGCGATTTTCTGGCACGCAGCCACGTCCCTTACCAGTGGATCGACGTCGAGGGCTCGGCCAATGATCCGGAAACCAAGCGGCTGATGGAAGCGCTGGGCCCGGACGCAAGCGACCTTCCCGTGGTGTTATTTCCGGATGGCGCGAAATTGCTCAACAGCGCTCCCACCGAGGTTGCGCAGAAAGTTGGCCTGCGCACTCGCGCAGAAACTAGTTTTTACGATCTGGCCATCGTCGGGGGAGGCCCGGCCGGTCTGGCGGCGGCGGTTTACGGCGCTTCCGAGGGACTGCACACCGTCATCGTGGAGCGCGAAGCTCCTGGCGGCCAGGCCGGCATGAGTTCGCGCATCGAGAACTATCTAGGATTTCCCACCGGCCTTAGCGGTGGCGACCTCGCTCGCCGCGCCGTGGTTCAAGCCAAACGCTTTGGAGTCGAAATCCTTGCGCCGCAGTCGGCGGTCAACATGCGGATCGAAGGCCCTTATCGCATCATCAAGCTGGCCGATGACAGCGAGATTTCCTGTCACGCGCTGATGATCGCCACCGGCGTGCAGTGGCGGCGTCTGGATGCACCCGGCATCGATCGCCTGCAAGGCGCGGGCGTGTATTACGGAGGTGGATCGACCGAAGCTCTCGCCTGCAAGGGCGAGATGGTCTACATCGTGGGCGGGGCAAATTCCGCCGGCCAGGCCGCTATGAATTTTTCCAAGTACGCCGAGCGGGTTGTGATTCTGGTCCGCGGCGAGTCGCTCTCCAGCACCATGTCGCAATACCTGATCGACCAGATCAAGCAGACTCCCAATATTCAGCTGTGGACCCACGCCAGTGTCGCCGAAGTGCACGGCGACACCCACCTCGAAGAACTCTCCGTGCTCTGCACCGATACCAACAAGGTGGAGCGCGTTCCCGCCAGCTCGATCTTCATTTTCATCGGAGCGCTGCCGCGAACCGATTGGCTGGGCGATGTCATTCAGCGCGACGATCGTGGATTCATTCTTACCGGCCCGGACCTCATGGCGGACCGGCAGCGTCCGAAAGGATGGAACCTCGATCGCGATCCGTTTTTGCTGGAGACGAATATTCCGGGGATCTTTGCCGTCGGCGACGTGCGCCACGGATCGGTGAAACGCGTTGCCTCTGGCGTCGGTGAAGGATCGGTGGCTGTTCAATTCATCCATCAGTATCTGAGCAAGGTCTAAATGGACGAGACGCGCGAACTGCTGTTGCAGGTTCCTTCTTTCGTTGACTTGCCCGGCGATCAGATCGACTGGTTTCTCAGCCAATCGCAGGAATTACGCCTGCACGCCGGCGAAACCTATGCCCGCCAGAACGATCCCGCAGAATTTATGTTTGTCCTACTGCAAGGGGAGTTCCAGTGGCGGGGCGAACTTTCCGGCGAGGCCGTCGTGCTGACCATCTCAGCCGGAGAGATTTCCGGCATCCTGCCTTTTTCTCGAATGAAGATGTACACGCTCACGGGACGCACCTTGACCGAGGCTCGCATCCTGAAATTTCCGGCCGCGCAATTCCCCCAACTGGTGCAGAAAATGCCGGAACTGGCGACACGGCTGGTCGGCAAAATGTCCGATCGCATCCGCGAGGTCACTCGCTTAGAGCAACAGCGGGATCGGCTCGTGGCGCTGGGCAAACTCTCCGCCGGGCTGGCCCATGAACTCAACAACCCCGCATCGGCCGCGAAACGTGCCTCAAGCCAGCTTCGGGACATGGTGAAGCGCGTCCGAGACGCCAGCCTCGATCTCGGCCGCCGCGATCTTAGCAAGGAGCAAAAGGCCGAAATCGAAAAGCTGGAAGCCACGCTCACCCAGACGGATGCTCCGCCGCCCGACGCTCTCGCGGCCAGCGACCTGGAAGAGCAGATTGATTCCCTGCTGCGCAGCCACGGGCAGGACGATCTCTGGCAACTTTCGGCGGACCTGGCCAAGAAGAATTTCCAGCCTGCTTCCTTGGAACATCTTTTCGCCACGCTCGACGCCGGAACCGCGCGCGCCGCCCTGGTCCGAATCTCCACGTCTCTCGAAATCGTCGGGCTGCTGAACGAAATTGAAAGTAGTGCAACGCGCATCTCCGATCTGGTGAAAGCAATCAAGGAATACACCTTCATGGACCAGTCTCCGGTGCAGAACATCGACGTGGTCAAGACACTCGAGAACACTCTGACGATCATGAATCACAAACTGAAGCGCGGCGTGAAGGTGCAGCGCGATTACCAGCCGGTCCCGCTCCTGGTGAATTCGTTTGGCAGTGAACTCAACCAGGTTTGGACCAACCTCATCGACAACGCGATTGACGCCATGAACGGTCAAGGCGAACTGCGGGTGCGCACCTACCGCGAGGACGATTGCGTCGTCGTCGAGATTGCCGATAACGGTCCGGGAATCTCTCCGGAGGTGCAGCCTCACATTTTTGAACCTTTCTTCACGACTAAGGGTGTGGGCGAGGGAACGGGCCTCGGCCTCGACACCGTGCTGCGCATTGTGAAGAAGCATCGTGGCAACATTCAGGTTCGCTCCAAGCCTGGAGACACGCGCTTTCACGTATGGCTGCCGCTGGCGGCGGGCTCGAGCTAGCGCAATCCGATCGCTCGCCTTTTCCAGAGGTCGAGAAACAGTCGCGGAATCAGTTTTTCTTCAGGATGTCGTCATTGCGTTTCCTGAAGACGCCGTCGCCATCGTTCTCGGATTATTTCTGGTTTCCGGATTCCAGGCAGCGCTACGTCTGGCGCGCACCTATGGAATCTGACAAATCCGTACTCGGACAACATTCATGAACCAGCAATACGACGCAATCGTCATCGGCTCTGGACAAGGCGGGACGCCGCTCTCCATGGCGCTGGCCAACGCCGGCCTGCGCACCGCTCTCGTGGAACGCAAGCACGTCGGCGGCACTTGCGTAAACGAAGGATGCACGCCCACCAAAACGATGGTCGCCAGCGGGCGCGTCGCCTACCTTGCCCGCCGGGCCGCCGATTACGGAGTCCACACCGGCCCGATCACCGTTGACCTGAAAAAAGTTCGCCAGCGCAAGCGCGATATCGTGGACAGCTTCCGCAACGGAAACCAGTCTCGCATTGAGAAGACCGCCAACCTCGAACTCATCTTCGGAGAAGCCAGCTTCACTGCCGCCACGACGATTCTGGTTCGCATGAATGATGGCGGCCAGCGCACGATGTCGGCCAAACGTATTTTCATCAACGCCGGAACCCGGGCCGGAGTCCCCAAACTCGATGGACTTGACTCCGTGCCCTTCCTCGACAACATCTCGATCATGGAAGTCGGCGATCTGCCCGAGCACCTGATGATCCTGGGTGGCGGCTACATCGGCCTGGAATTCGGACAACTCTTTCGCCGCCTCGGCAGCAAAGTAACGATTGTGCAATCAGGCGGCCAGTTGCTCACGCACGAAGATCCCGATATCGCGGAAGAGATCACCAAAATTCTGCGGCGGGATGGCATTGACATCATGTTGAGTGCGAAGGCGCAGGGCGTGCGTCAATCCAACCAGAGCATTCTGCTGGAGGTCAAATCGCTACCGGGTTCCGTCACGCTTACCGGTTCTCACTTGCTGGTCGCCACCGGCCGCGTGCCCAACTCCGACACACTCAATCTGTCGGCTGCCAACATTCGAACCAACGAGCGAGGATTCATCGAGGTAAACGACCGGCTCGAAACCAGCGCGCCGGACATTTTCGCTCTCGGCGACATCAAGGGTGGTCCAGCCTTCACTCACATCTCCTACGACGACTTCCGAATCCTTCGAGGAAATCTGCTCGAACACAAATCGCTTTCCACCAAAGATCGCCAGGTCCCGTATTGTGTTTTCATCGATCCGCAACTGGGACGCGTGGGCCCGACCGAAACGGAAGCCCGCGCCCAGGGCCGCAAGATCCGCTGCGTCAAGCTGCCCATGACCTCCGTGGCACGGGCGCTGGAAGTGGACGAAACCCGGGGCTTCATGAAGGCATTAGTCGATGCGGAGAGCAATCAGATCCTCGGCGCGGCCGTCCTCGGAATCGAAGGCGGTGAGATTATGTCGATGCTGGAAACGGCAATGATGGGCCGGTTGCCTTACACGGCCTTACGCGATGCCATTTACGCTCACCCCACTTTGGCCGAGTCGCTCAACAATCTGTTCATGGCCATGGATCGGCAGTGAGCAAGGATTGCCGCGCCATCGATGCCACCGGAGGATTGTGATTCCGCGAAGAGCGTAAACAAAATACAATGGCATCGCATCTATCCTTAACTACTTATGGGCGGCAAATCCACGACCGAGAACTGAGAACCGCTTTTGGAGCCCACTTACAGCATCGTCATCCCCGCTTACAACGAAAGCGCCCGCCTCGCCGAGAGCCTGGAAAAAGTTCTCGCCTGCGTTCACGCAGAGGGCTGGAACGCGGAAGTGATCGTGGTGAACGACGGCTCGCGCGACAACACGGCGGAGATCGTGCGGAGTTTTGCCGCGAAGGATCCCGTACTTCGTCTCGTGGAAAATCCCGGCAATCGCGGCAAGGGATACAGCGTGCGCAACGGCATGCTTAACGCGCGCGGAAAGATCCTGCTGTTCAGTGACGCCGACCTATCTTCCCCCATTGAAGAGGCGCCCAAACTTTTGCGGGCGCTGGAAGAGGGCGCCGACATCGCCATCGGCTCGCGCTGGCTGCGGGCCGAGACGCAGACGCAGCGTCAGCCGCTGCACCGCCAGTTGTTTGGGCGCATCTTCAACCTGATGCTGCGCATCACGCTCGGCCTCAAGTTCAAGGACACGCAATGCGGCTTCAAAGCGTTCAAGAAACCGGCGGCCGACGCGATTTTCCCACTGCAAAAAATCGAGCGCTGGGGATTCGATCCTGAAATCCTTTTTCTTGCGCGCAAATTCGGATTTCGAGTGAAGGAAGTCCCCGTGGCATGGGGACACAGCGGCGGTACGCGCATCAGTCCTCTGACCGACGGCGCCCGCATGTTCGTCGAGATGCTGCGGATTCGCTGGTATGACGTAAGTGGGAAATACAGCAATCGCTACGACGAAACGGCGTGCGGTAAAGAGGCCTGAGCTGTCACCGCTTCGACCACCCTTCGTCCCATCTCCGCAGTCGAGATTGCCGAATGGGTCTTGCCCGCCAGATCCGCGGTGCGCGCGCCTTCGGATAGTACGGCCGAAACCGCTCCTTCCACGCACGCCGCTTCCCGCTCCAGATGGAGGGAATGCCGCAACAGCATCGCGACCGACAAAATCGCTCCCAGAGGATTCGCAACGCCCTTGCCGGCGATGTCGGGCGCCGATCCGTGGACTGGCTCATACAAGCCCACCGGGCCTCCAATGCTGGCGGAGGCCAATAGTCCAAGGGAGCCCACCACGCCACCCGCCTGATCCGACAGAATGTCGCCAAACATATTTTCCGTGAGCACCACATCAAAATCCGTGGGCCGCTGCACCAGCAGCATGGCTGCGGAATCGACATACTGATGAGCCAGCTTCACCTCGGGAAATTCCTTGCCGATCCGGGTCACGACATCCCGCCACAGGCGCGAGCATTCGAGCACGTTGGCCTTATCGACAGAGAGAACCTTCTTCTTCCGCTTCATCGCCAGCTCAAAGGCCACGCGCGCGATGCGTTCCACTTCGTGTTCCGCGTAGCGCATAGTATTGATCGCAACCCGTGCCCCAGGATCTCCTTCGATCGAGCGAGGCTGCCCGAAGTAAGCTCCTCCAAGCAACTCGCGCACGATCATGATGTCGGTGCGGCGCACGACGTCCGCGCGCAGTGGCGAACAATCCTCCAGCGCCGGAAAAAACACCGCGGGACGCAGGTTGGCATAGGCACCCAGTTCGCGGCGCAAGCGCAGCAAGCCCGCCTCCGGGCGCAAGTGTCCAGGATTATGGTCGAATGCCGGACTACCGACGGCGCCGAGGAGCACGGCCGCCGAGGCTAAGCAAGCCTGGATCGTATCCGGCGGCAGCGGATCATTCGCCTCGGTGAGCGCGGCTCCGCCAATCGGTTTGCGTTGTAGTTGTAACTGATGGCCGAACCCGTCCGCCACCGCCTGCAGAGCAAGCACCGCCTGCTCCGTGACTTCAGGCCCAATTCCATCGCCAGGAAGAACAGCAAGTTTCAGAAGCATTTTGTGATTGAGTAATTTTGTAATTGGGTATTTTATGCGCGAACGAAGAAAGCCGCCACCCGGCGGCTTCGTAGCTTCAACTACTAAATTACCAAATTACGAAATCGGCTAGACTCCCCACAGATAGTCTTCCTGCTGGGTCTGCTCCTGATGAGCATCCCCGTGAGCGGGCAAAGGCAATCCGAAGGCGTTCGTTTTCGCCGTGGGAAATGCCGGAACCGGCTCTGGCGGAATCGGCTCAGCTGCCGGAGCATTTACGACTGCCTCATTCGCCGGAATAATCGGTTCAATCAGTGGAGTTGCCGAGCCCGTCGGCTTACGCGTATCGCGGATCAACTCTAGAAGATGATGATCCTCTACATGCTTGATCTTGTCCGCCAAGCGGACAAAGCGCCGGTAGATATCATCTAGTCCCCGCCGGTCAAACTGATACCCGAGTTGCTCGCAGCGCATGCTGAGCGCATGACGCCCCGAATGCTTGCCCAGGACCAGCTTCGAATCCGGTACGCCCACCGATTTCGGAGTCATGATTTCGTAGGTCAGCGGATTCTTGAGCACGCCATCCTGATGAATGCCCGCCTCGTGTGCAAATGCATTGCGCCCCGTGATGGCCTTGTTGGGCTGCACGGGCACGCCGGTGATGTCGCTCAGCATCTGGCTGGCGGCAAAAATCTGTTCGCTCATCACGCCCGTGTCGTACGGATACCGGTCGGGGCGCACTCGCATCGCCATCACAATCTCTTCCAGCGACGCATTCCCCGCGCGTTCTCCGATCCCATTGATCGTGCACTCTACCTGCCGCGCTCCCGCCGCCACCGCAGCTAGAGCATTCGCGACCGCCATCCCCAGATCGTTGTGACAGTGCGCGGAAATCGTTACATGATCGATTCCCCGCACCTGCCGCCGGATCGTGGTAATCAAATCCGCGAATTCTGAAGGCACGGTGAAACCCACGGTATCCGGAATGTTCAACGTAGTCGCGCCGGCTTCGACAACCGCGTTCAGCACCGCGCACAGAAAATTCGGGTCAGTCCGCGTCGCATCTTCCGGCGAGAATTCCACGTCCTCGCAGAAGGACTTCGCCAGCTCGATCGCTTCCCGGGCCTGCGCGATGCATTGCTCCCGCGAGATCCGAAGCTTGTACTGCAGGTGGATGTCGGAGGTTGCCAGGAACACATGGATGCGGGGCCGGGCTGCGTGCTTTAGCGCTTCCCAGGCGCGCTCAATATCTGGGCGGCAGGCGCGCGCCAGTCCAGCGATGATCGGACGCCGTACTACGCTGGCAATGGCCTTGACCGACTCGAAATCTCCATCGGAGGCAATCGGAAATCCGGCCTCGATCACGTCCACGCCCAGGCGGTCGAGCTGCTGCGCCAGCCGCAACTTCTCCTGCTGGTTCATGCTGCAACCCGGCGATTGCTCGCCATCGCGAAGAGTCGTGTCGAAAACCGTGATGCGCGCTCGCTCTGTAATCATAGACACTTCCTCAGGGTCTGGCGCCGGCGACCCGCCGGCTGTCGGGGCAAATCTGCCCACAGAACCAACCCGCCTTTTCCTTGTCTTCCTATCCTACGGACATCATTGCTAGAAGCAAAACTTATATTTCTTTACTATTCATTAGCTGCAATACTACTATAAGCACATCTAATACTTATTCAACTATCGATAAAGGAACCCCGTGGAGCTCTCCCAACTGGAAGTTTTTCTTGCCGTCGCCCGCGAGCGCCGCTTCTCACGCGCTGCAGACAAGTTGTTCCGAACGCAGTCGGCCGTCAGCCAGACCATCCGCAAGCTCGAGGACGAACTAGGCGAGGCGCTATTCGATCGCTCCTCGCGCGAAGGCGTTCTTACGGACGCGGGAAAAGTTCTCTACGAATACGCCGAGAAGCTGATCAATCTGCGAAGCGAGGCCGCCGAGTCTCTTTCCGAGCTGCGCGAACTGCAAAAGGGCAAGCTGATCATCGCCGCCAACGAATTCACCGTTCTTTATTTGCTACCGGTGCTGGCGGAATTTCGCCGCCTTCATCCCATGATCAAGATCACCGTCGAACGCGCTCTCGGCAGCCACATCCCCGATGATGTCTTACGCTATAGCGCTGAGTTCGGTGTTCTCTCCTACCAGCCGCAGGAGACGAGCCTGCATTCCGTGATTGTATTTCTGGATGAACTGGTATTCGTGGTTCCTCCCAAACATCCGCTGGCCTCGGCCCCCGAGATCAGCATCCGCCAACTGGGAGCTGAGTCGTTCGTCGCGCACATCGTCTCATCCCCCTATCGCGAAAAGGTCATCCAGCTCTTCAAGAGTCACAAGACGCCTTTGCATATGGACCTGGAACTGCCCACGCTGCAAGCCATCAAGCAATTTGTCGCCATGGGGAATGGAGTGGCTCTGCTCCCGGAAATCAGCGTCGAAACCGAGCTCGCCCGCGGAGAACTGGTTCGCATTCCGGTGGGCGAGCTGCAGCTGAAGCGCAAGCTGCGCCTGATCTACCGCAAAGAGGCCAACCTGTCGCATGCTGCGCGAGCGTTTCTGAAGGTTGTCGAGGCTATCGCGCTCGAGCGCAAAGGCCGCTACCGTTTCCAGCGCGAGAATTAGGAGAAATCCGGAAGAAGTCTGTGCCGTAGCGGTTCCGAATCCGCACGCACCTGTTCTTCGCGGAACGACTCCAGCGCGGCGTCGAGGCTTGGATAGACCGCAATCGCCGAATCCAGATTGGTCAGGGCGAGCAGCGTACGGACGGTCTCATTGGCTCCCGCAAATTTCACTTCCGCGTTTCTTTCCTGCGCCCAGGTCTCGAGCCAAGCTAACTCGCCAATGCCGGCGCCATCGATCGAGCTGACCCCGCTCAATTCGAGAACTACTTTGCTCCGATCATGCAACATCTCGCCTACGACACGAGACAATGCCGCGGCTTCATCGCGATATACGATGCGCCCGTGGCAGTGCACGACCACCACTTCCCCATGATTGCGCGCTTCTAGACTGAGTTTCAACTTCGACTCCTTCTGTCTCCCCAAGGCAACCGGTTTCACCGGCTGTTCGCAGAATTGGCAATGACTGTCTATAGTTTGCATGTTAATAGATAGACGAGAGTGCCCTTGTTTTGGCACCATAAATATTTGGTGAATATTGGGGCGTTCGTGAAACGGATCCCAGGTCCCATCCCGGACTATTTTTCTCCCCCGGGACATCTTGGCCATCCGGTACACTGCATCTAACGGATTTCGTTGATCAAATAGCTATTTTTGCCGGCGTCTGGGCCGGGGAGGAATATTTCGTGTCGAAAACTGCTGCCGCGGCGCTGGCCTCTGTGGGCCTGCTTTTGTTCTCCATCCCGATGTCGGCGCAACTCAACGGCCTGCTCGCCAATGGAAACGTCTATGTGGGCGTTTCCTACGGCCAACTCACCAACATCGTGAACAAGCAGAGCTACAAGGGTTGGGACGCGTCGTTGGAATTGTTGCCTTTCGCGCGGTTTCAGCACCTCGGAGTGATGGTCGATGGCAGCGGCTTTTATCGCCAGGGGGTGAAGCAATACCAAGCGGTGGCCGGCCCCCGTCTTTTCACCGATGCCGGAAGGTGGCGACCGTTCTTCCAAGCGGCGGTAGGCATTCGCCGTCTGAATTCCAGCGGATTTATATGGAGTCCGCTGGTGATCGACGTGGGCGGCGGGGCGGACTACAAACTCTTCATCAAGAACTTCTCCTGGCGCGTGCAAGGCGACTACATGCATACCCATTACGCCAGCAACACGCAAAACGATTACCGCGCGTCGACCGGCATTGTCTGGCGCTTTTGAGCTGTGAGCCGTGAGCTATGAGCGTCATAGGATCGCGCACTGCGCATCGCTCACAGCTCATTGCTCATCGCTCATCGCTCATTGCCAACCCCGTACAATTCCCGCTATCCCAATTCGTTTCCGGTGCATCCAAAAAACTCAGCGTTCCTACGCCTTAGGAAAAGCAGGAGGGAGCTATGCGCAGGTTTGTTCTCATCTTTGTGGTGTTCTTGTTGGCCGGCATGGCGGCGGCTCAGATCCCCACTTCCGGAAATGTCTTCTTCGGATACTCCTACTACAACACGAACCTCACGGGGAACCGCGGCAGCCTGAACGGCTGGGAAGGCTCGCTGGAAGGGAAGATTTTTCCCTTCATCGGCATCGTGGCCGACTTCAGCGGGGACTACGGGTCGCTCGATTTCCCCACAATCTGCGTCACCGGGATCTGCCCTCAGGTAAGTGCCAGCGCACACATCGAGAATGTTCTGTTTGGACCACGAGTGTCGGTTCCAGTCGGGAAATTCCAGCCGTTCGGGGAAGCCATGATCGGGATTGCGCACGCCAACACTAACGGCTTCGGGTCCGACACGTCCTTTTCGACCGCGCTGGGCGGTGGACTCGATTACCGGCTGATTCGCCTTGTGGCGTGGCGCTTTGAGGGAGCCTACGTCCGCACAAGTCTTTTCAACGGCACGCAACACAATGCCCGTATCTCGACCGGCATTGTGGTGCATTTCTGACCTCAAGTCTTCCTCCAAATGAAAGCAGGATTCAGCTGGTTGGCTGAATCCTGTTTCTGTGGCCACCGGACAAAATCGAAAATCCCGCGGTAATGAGAGGCCGGGGAAACTCTTACGCCCGCCGCGCACTCTCCGGCTCCGCCCAGTACTTGTGATCCCGCAAGAAATGTTTCTCGTTCCAGTAATTCACTGCTGTCTTCAGGAACAGCCAACCCACCCGCAGATGCCCCATGCGTTTGAAGCGGCGGTTGGTCGTATACACTCCGCCGCGCACCACCGCGAACCGCTTGCGCTCTACCTGCTGACTGAGCCGGTAATCTTCCCCGAACTGGATCTGCTCATGAAATCCGCCCAGCTCCCAGAATTTCTTCCGGTCAAATAACATGTACATCCCCGTCGCATACGGACGGTGCAGGTACGACAGATACTGCAAGCAGTCACTGAAAGCGTAGAACAGCTTGTCAATCCAGTTTCCGCCCTGGCACACGATGTTTGTGGTCAGGCAGTGCAATCCCTTGCTCTTCGCCCGTTCCACACAACGCCGAATCAGCGAGCAATCCGCCAATTCAATATCCGCGTCCACGAACAAAATGTAGGGCGTCTCGGCCAGCGCTGCCCCACGGTTGCGTCCGACGGACGGCATACCCCCGCTGATCACGGTCACATTCAAACGGTCGCGAAAGCCAAGCACGATCTCCGGAGTTCTGTCGGTCGAGTTCGCGTCAGCGACCAACACTCTCGTACTCGACATCTTCGAGTAGTCCTGCTTCGTCAGCGAAGTCAGCAAGCGCGGAATCAGCTTCGCCTCGTTCTTCGCCGGAATCACGATCGTCAGTTCGTTCGCGATATTCATGAATTTGTACCCCCGTTTCGTCAATTGTCAGATACGTCAGCCGGGAATCCACCCACCCGCCGGAGTTGTAATAACTGATCCCGTCGCGTTCCACGTGCAAGGCTTCGTGCGTGTGTCCGCAGAAAATCCGTTCTGCCTGCCGGTGCCGCGCCAACGCCAGCGCGCCGGACGCAACCTTCTCCGACATGCGCAACCACCGCGTGTTGAGCCGGTCAATCAGCCGCGCGATCGGCTTGTTCTTGAAATCCAGCTTCTGCAGTTGCAGATACAGCGAGGTTCCGAGCCGGCTCAGACGCACCCGGTTCACCTGGAATCCGTCAAACTGATGTCCGTGGATCGCAATGTGCCGCAGCCCGCGATATTCCCACGTGTAGTCCTGGTACACGCGCACACCCACCAGGTGCGACATGATGTTGGTCAGCCCGTGGTCGTGATTGCCTTCCACCCAAACCACCTCGATGTTTCGCTTGGGATTGGAGAGTTTGCGGATATAGCCCAGAAACTTCCAGTGCTCTTTCGTAAGCCGCGCGAAATTGAGGTCGGCAAAGATGTCACCCAGCAGGATCAAGCGCTGAAACCGGTTTTCTTTCAGCACACGCGTAGCCTCTCGCGCATGGCTTGTCTCCCCACCCAGGTGCAGGTCCGAGAGGATCAGCGTGTTGTAGACATGCAGATCCATACTCCGGTTCTAGCAGTGGAATGTTACGGATTGATTAACACTGCATCAATTTTGGTGCATAGGTAACTACTGGAGTAACCGCGGACGGACGATGCGGGCACGCTCCGCTTCGCGTGGCGGGGCGGCCCCTTCGGCTTCGCTCAGGGCAAGCTGCGTCCGCCCCTACACGGCTCATGTAGCCCCGGACGCATTCGTCCGAGGTTGCGCGCCAAGCGCGCAATGAAAGTATCTGAGAACTCCGGGCAAGGACTACTGTGCAGGCGGCACATACTCTTTCGGCTTGGCCGATCCCTCGCCGAAGAAGAACATTTCCAACTGCTTCACGATGACTTCCTGATCCTCGCGCCGCGCCGGATTCAGACGATACTCGTTGAGCAGCATCTTGCAGTGCTCTGTCCACATCTTCCAGGCTTCGGCCGAGACGTTGTCGTAGACTTTCTTGCCCAGTTCGTTGTCGAACGGCGGCTCATCCAGACCGGGCATTTCTTTCTGAAACTTCACGCAATAAACCATGTGCGCCATAACTTCCCCTCAAAAATGAACTGAAGATTATCTTACAGGAGAGGCAGGGTACCCGCGCATATCACCGTTCGCGGCGCACTCGAATCCAAACCAAGGCGCCGACTATCCATAACGCCAGCAACGGAATCAAGCTGGCAAGCCCGCGCAGTCCAAGCACCTGTCCGAGATTGAACGCCCCGTATCCCGCCCCGGCTTCTGCAGCGGTCAGCATCGAATCCCGATTGATCGCCATCTGTCCCGACCAGAACGCCGGCCACGTGGAATGCACGATCGGGCAACTATCCTGCATCGCAAGCTGGGAAGTGGTTGAGACAACCATCAAGCTTAGACAGATGCTGATCAGCGCGAGGGCCGCCATCACGCACCGCCAACGGATCGACGACCGATCCCAACACGCTGCCAATCCCAGGCACAGCAGCGGGATTGCAGCCCCTGCATATCGTGGACCAAAGGTAAGTCCCGCCTTCCACCAGTAAAACGAAGCATTAAACAAAAAGTAATACGCCACGATGGCAGCCGCGGCCAGCGCCGGCGCCGAGGAGCGCTTCTGCTTCCACAACCACCACAGCCCGACCGGCGCAGCCAGCAGCACGGGCGACGCAAAGAACAATCCGCGCGCGCATCCGAACAGAAGTTTCAGCAGCCGGTCCGGGTGCGGATACGTCAGGCCCATGTATCCCTGCTGCTGCATGAACGAGAACGAATTTGGATCGTAATACGAATAGCTCGGACGAAACCCTCCAAACGCCGCATGGAGATAGCTCAACAACACGACCATACAAACTCCCGCGCCGATTCCGACCCCGGCCGCAACTCGCCAGCGAGCGGCGACCCCACGCGACCATGCCTGCGATAGAGCAAGAAGCGCGAGCATCGCCGAAGCCGGGGCCGCCGGATATTCGGTGACTGTCGCCCATCCCGCCGCCATTCCTAGGGCGAGCGCCCAAATGAAATCTCGCTCGCTGTCGCCAATCTTCAACGCCGTGGCGAACGCGAACAGCAAGCAAGCCCCCACCAGCGCATGCGCCCAGAACAAACTCGCGTACGCCCACAACGGTGTTCCCAAAGCCATCACGATCACGCTGCAAGCCGCGCCAACCGAGCTTCCGCCAAGGCGCAGCGCAAGAAAGTACAAACACACCCCCGCCAACGCCGTCGGTAAGGCGACAGCCCACGCGGTCACGAGATACGACAGCAGGAATTCTCCCCGCGCCGATGCCGGATCGATCCCTGCAATGCGCAGCGCAGGCCGAGTCGCCAGCGCAAACGGCACGGCCAGAAATACCAATCCCGGGGCCTTGTCCGAATAGTAGTGCCCTCGAAAGTGCGCTTTATCCTGGGTGTTCTCGTGGTAGGCGTCGATCTGCAAGGTATGCTGCTCCACGATCGCGCGCAGCAGATCGAAGCGCGAGTTCTGGTTCCATCCCCCGCCTTCGTAGAAATAAATGAAGGACAGAAAAATGACCGCGCCCAGCAGCGTTGCGGTTTTCCAATGCGAGGAAGAAATGTTGGACAAAGCGCTCATCCGATTCTGCGTGCCGAACCCGATGCGCTTTCCACCCAGGCTCTCAACGAAGCTTGCAAAAGCAAAAGAGCCGCGCCCTTTCGGCCACGGCTCCTGATTTTCAACCCGCGTGCGCTACTTTGTCGATGCCAGCAGATATTCCGCGACAATCTTTTTGGTTTCTTCGTCCATCGCGGTCGTCGGACCAGCCGTCCCATTCGATGCCGCAAGCTTTCCCTTGATCCCAATGTAAACCGCGTCATAGGGAGTGTCGCCCAGGTTCTCGACTTTGTGCTTGAAGGGCGGATACCAGCGCGCTTCGCCGGGCTTGGAGAAGACTTCCCGCGTCTTGCCGTTCTCGTCGGTAAAGCGCAGATGCGCCTCGGTTAGAATCACCACCACTCCGCCGGGATGATCGTGTAGGACAGACTTCTCGTGCGGCCCGTAGTGCACCGACACCACCTGGACCCGGTCATTTTCGAAGTCCAGCCGGTAATGCTTTGGCTCCACCTTGGTAGGATCCTGCCCCAGCGCGAACGCACTGCCCAGACACACCAAAACGCCCGCCCAGAATAGCTTCGCGGCCATATCCGTCTCCTGACGAGGTTCACCCGTCTGATTGTTTGAACCTTGGCAGAATTTACGTGCCGCGGTCGGCAGTGTCAACGATCCATAGACGCGTCACAAAGGTAACTCCGCTGGACTAGCGGGGGACACCGCACTCGTAATGGGCAGACATAACACTTGCCAACGACCCGCAAGGAATCCCGGGCGTCGCCTCCGCCCGCAAGCCACTCATAAACTAAAATCATCCGCAGTCGATCTGCGGAATCTGTACACCTGACCGCCCGTCGACACGAGGTGCCAGCATGCAACTCAAGCCTTTTCTCCTCGACGCCTGGCTCGACACCTATGAACACGGCATCGAGTTCAACCTCGCCGCCAGCACCGGTCCGGTCTGGACCGTAAACCAACTGCTCGCTCTGGCCACTGAGGAAGTGCGGCACAATTTTCTGAATCACAAACTGGTCTACAGTCGCCCCGCCGGAGCCGACAGTCTGCGCGAGGCCATTGCGGAGACGCAAGGCGTCAGCGTGGATTGCGTGCAAATCGTCACCGGCGCCTCCGAAGCGCTGACCATCTTGATGTGGCTGGCGGCGGAACCGGGAGCGAATGTGGTCCTCCCGCTGCCCGGCTTCACCACCTTCTCGGCCCTGCCCGAATCGCTAGGCCTCGAGATGCGCTTCTACCGAGTGCGCCGGGAAAACGGTTTCCGCATGGACATCGACGAGATCAAGCGCCTCGCCGACACTAAAACCAAGCTGATTCTGGTGAATAGCCCGCACAATCCCACCGGCGCCACCATCAGCGACTCCGACATGGAATCCCTGCACGACTTCGCCTCCCAGCGCCGCATTCAACTCGTCAGCGATGAGGTCTACCATCCCATCTATCATGGACGAGAAACGAAATCCGCAGCGCGGCTGAAGCACGCCACGGTCATCAGCGATCTCTCGAAGGCGTTCTCGCTGGCTGGAGTGCGCACCGGATGGATGATCGAACACGATCCCAAACGCCAAAAGGAATATTGGAATGCCCGCGCCTACTTCTCCATCTCCAGTACCACGACGGGCGAGATTCTCACCGAGGTGGCCATCCGGAATCGCGCCATCATCCTGAAGAAAGCGCAGGAAACCGCCACCCGCAACCTCGCCTTGCTCGACCGCTTCATGGATGAGCATCGCGACGCGCTGGGCTGGATTCGTCCACAAGGTGGCATGACCGCCTTCCCGTGGCTGGTGAGCGGAAGAGAACGCTCGGCCGTTCTGCCAAGCCGCCACCGAACGAGGAATGTTGTTCGCCCCGGGAGATTGTTTCGACGCCCCCGAGCACTTCCGCCTGGGCTTCGCCGCGGCCGCCGAAGATTTTCCTCGAGGGCTCGAGCGCCTGGGAGAATTTGTAACGGACTGGGCGCCTAAGTCAGCCGCCGACTAAGCGGGCGCGACGAGACCCCAGGCAATATCCAAGGCTCAGTTCAGGTCCACTTCTCTTCGCCTTCCCGGATCGTGATGTACCGGTCGATCGGAAGATTCGTAAAGCGCTGCACCGCGCCACTGGGGGGCGGCCACTTGATCTCGACCCAATCCAACTGCGTCCGCTTGCCGATTCCCAGTACCATCCGCGGATCGTGCGACGAAAGATAACTTCCGCCCCCCACCTTCATCCGGGTGCGTTTTAAATCTCCTGCCTGGTATGCGATCCGGGCCCCGACCGCTTCGATGTTCGCCCTTTTCCCGACCAACTTGAGGCCCAACCAGTGATTCTCACGTCCGGCATGGTTCTGCAGCAGCACCGGCGCCTCATCGTTGCAGGAAATCAGCACATCCACCGCGCCATCGTTATTGAAGTCGCCCAGCGCCAGTCCGCGCGCCGAGATCGGCTTGGCAAACGCCGGACCGCTCTCAGCGCTCACATTCTTTAGACTGCCACCCAAATTGTGGAACAGCATCAATTTCTCGCGATAGGTGACATTGTCGTAAATTTTTTCAATGAGGTCGTCGGGATGCCCGTCAGCAATCATGAGATCGAGATCGCCATCGTTGTCATAGTCGAAAAACTTCACTCCCCAGCCGCTCATCAGCTTGCTGGCGCTCGCAATGCCCATCGACGCGGCAATATCATCAAACGTCTCGTCGTGCTTGTTTTGATAAAACCCGAAGAGCTCATGATTGAGATCGGTGACGAACAGATCCATCCAGCCGTCCTGGTTCACGTCGGCCGAATCCACGCCCATACCCGAGCGCGCCTTTCCCCCCTCGCCGAAACCTACGCCGGAGGTGAAGCCGATTTCCTCAAACTTCTTCCCACCGCGATTCGCGAACAGAAAATTCGCTTCGGTGTCATTGGAAACGAACAGATCCATCCAACCGTCGTTATTGATGTCGGTTGCGACCACTCCCCAGGACTTGCCCGGATTTTCGGTAATCCCCATCTTCTGGCTCACGTCGGTGAAGGTTCCGTCGCCGTTATTGTGAAAGAGCCAGCTTGGCGTCGCCGAGTAAATTCGCGGATAACAATATTCGTTGAGCCCCTTTAGCGCGGGAATGCCGGGCGCACCGCAGTTGTGGTGCTTGATCTTGTCGAAGTCAACGAACCGGCAGACGAAAAGATCGAGCTTCCCGTCGTTGTCGTAATCGAACCAGACCGCGCTGGAGGCCCATCCTTCGACGACGACACCCGCATGTTCGGTAACATCGGTAAAGGTTCCATCGCCATTGTTGCGGTAGAGGATGCTCTGTCCGTATTGCGTCAGAAAAATATCGGGAAAGCCGTCGGCGTTGAAATCGCCCACGGCGACGCCCATGCCGTAGCCGCCGCCGAGGACCCCAGCTTTCTCGGTAACGTCGGTAAACGTTCCGTCACGGTTATTGTGGTACAGCGCATTCCGTAACGGCTGAGGGGGCGTGTAGATGTCGCATTTGCCGCTGTTGACAAGATAAATGTCCATCCAGCCGTCGTTGTCGTAGTCGAGGAAGGCGCATCCTGCCCCGGTCGATTGTGGGAGATATTTTTCAGGAGAGAGTCCGGAAGTATGAACCCAGGTGATCCCGCTCGCAGATGGTGGAATTTCGGAAAACGGATACGGTGCCGTGTCTGCGGCTCGGAGGAACCGGGGAAACATGCCGAGAGCGGACGGCCAAGCCAGCGTTCCTGCAACCGAGCGAAGAAAGTCCCTTCGCCGCATTCCAGACAGCCAGAGCCGACCCGCCATAATTACTTCTGCTCCGGTGCCGGCGAGTCGGGAGCCGTTTGCTTCTCCTGGGCAATGGCCGCCTTGCGCTTCACGGCCTCCAGGGCTTCCGAAGATTCTCTCTGCAGCGCCGCTTCCCGATTGGCGTCTTCTTTGCGGCCCGCCTTGGCGTACGCAACCGCCAGCTGATAATGCCCAGTGGGACTGTCGGGAGCCATCTTCTCGTAGGTTTCCAGCGGCGGAATCGCATCGGTAAACCGCTTCGCCGAATTCAGGGCTGTTCCCAGCCCTAAATATGCCTCCGCAAAATTCCCGTCCAGCTCGGTCGCCTTTGCGAAGTGTCGAATCGAAGTCGCGAAGTCGCTCGAGTCCGCTGCCAGTTGTCCCAGCACATACTCCGCCGCGGCATTCCTCGGATCGACTTCCAACTCTTCTTCAAAGGCCTTCTTGGCTTGCACAACATCCGCAGGCGAAGGTTGCGGCTTCGACAAGAGCGCTCGCCCCAGTCGCGCGTGGACACCAGGAAGCATCGGATTAATGTCGAGAATCTTCTGGTATTCCACTGCCGCCTGCTCCCACTTGCCTTGAATTTCGAGTGCCTCGGCGTTGAGTTCGTGAACCTGGAACGAGAACGGAGCATCGCGCGCCAGATCCTGCGACGTTTTCATGGAAAGATCGGAGAACGCGTGGGTCGCTGCGTACAGCACATCGGGATCGTGCGGAAATTCGCGAGTCAGTACAGACAGGAAATCCAGCGAGTCGTAGGGGAGGTCGTGCCCCATGGCGCAATGCAGCCCATCCAGCCCAATTCGCTTCTTCAGTTCGCGGTCTGCAGTCTGCCGAATCGCCCGCTTCAAGAGTGGCAGAGCCTCCGGACAATGCCCGCTCTCCGCCAGAGCCATGGCGCGTTCAGCCTCTCCGGCAGCGGGAGCAGCAGGCTTCTTTGCAGTCTGTCCGAGTAGCATGGCCGCCGGTACCGATAGTAGGAAGAAGCAGCAAATTAAGGAGAACTGAGACCGCCGAATGCCCGCATGCATGAGCCGATTATATTCCCAACTCATAAGTCTTCCCGATTTCGCAACCCTGCCGGATGCCGCGACTCCAAAAGAAACGGCAGGCGCTGGTCCGAGCGCCTGCCAGGTGCGCAATCCGCCTCCCTCCAAGAAGGCCGTCGCGGTCAGAAGTAGAACTTTACAGCGAGTTGCAGTTCCCGCGCTCCTTGGGAACCGGTGATTTTTCCGAACGTCGTGTTGGTAGTGGACCACTGCTGCGTGCTAGGATCCTGCGTCCATGTGCCCGGGTCGAAGGAGCCGCCAGCAGGTCCACCGCTGAAGTCCCACACCGGATGGTTGAAGGCATTCAGCGCCTCAAAGCGGAATTCCAGCCGCTTTGATTCGGTGACCAAGAAATCCTTGTGCAGGCTCAGATCGACGTTGGCGTATGCCGGGCCACGAACATTACCAACGCTGCAGGTTCCAAACGTATTCGCCGCAGCCGGTTGAGTTGATGCGGTTTGTGAGTTTTCCAAATATTGAATGTACCCAGCCGCTCCATTATTAGCAGCGACTCTTTGGTTCAGAACGTGGACTGGGCCGCTGCAGTCCGGCAGGTTCGCCAGTGTCTGGGGCCCGACGCCGTTGGTGTTGTCTGAATTTCCGCCAACGCCCCAGCCTCCGAAGTTATTCAGAGTTAGAGCGTTCCCGCTATGCAGGGTGACAATTCCGCCGATCTCCCAGTTGCCGAGCACCGCACTCAGGGCCGAGTTCATGTCGTGACCAAACTGCTTGCCCCGGCCGAATGGCAACTGATAGGTGACGTAGCTGGTTAGAATGTGGGTCTGATCGTAATAGCACGGGCCCCAATCCAGACGCGGATTGTAGATATTCTCCCAGCCAGGCTGACCGCCCGAACTGGTGGCGCCGGTGCTGCCCCACCCCGTTCCGAAATAACCCGGAGAATTGCTCATGCACTTCGACCAGGTATAGGAAACCTGGCCCTGCAATCCATTGCTCATGCGCTTTTGCAGCACAGCCTGGAGCGCGTTGTAGCTCTGGTCAGAGTTCGACATGTTGGTTCCGGCGAGAGCTGCCTTACCGCAGATCGGGTTGCCAGGGGTTCCGCAATTCGCAGTGTTGAACTGCGGGTTGTCCGCCAGATACAACGATCCGGGCGTAGAACCTCCCAGGAACGGTCCAGGCGCTCGGGTAACGATGGGATCGCCTTTTCCGGCAACTTTGCCGCTCGCATCCAACGGAATGGATTGCGCAATATCTTCAAAATTCAGCAAGTGCGATCCCCGCTGGCCGACGTAACCAATCTGGAAGGTGAGGGAATTAGTCAGTAACTGCTGGAGCGTAAAGTTCCATTGATTGACCGCAGCGGGTCTGAAGTTCTGATCAAAGACTCGGATGCGCTGGCCGTTATAGCAGGCTTGATTGATCGTGCCGCCGCAAGCGGCCGCGGTGGTCGCTCCGAAACCATTTCCCACCGTGTAGATGCCGCCCGCTGCCTGCTGTTGCAGGAAGCCAAAAGGCAGGTTCTGGGTGAGTTCTTCGTTGCTGCCGCCGCCTTCCAGGAAGGTAGAGATGGCAAATCCTGCGCGCACCACGGTCTTGCCGCCGAGCGACGCCGGCGCCCAGGAAAGCCCGATCCGAGGCTGCCAATCGCCTCTCCCAAGGTAATTGTTGTACAGCGCCTGGTTGCCGAACTTGGCGGTCCCGTCTACACCGTTCGCCGTGTAGATGGTTCCGGTGTAGAGCCCGAAATTGACCGTCTGGTTGTTTGTTTCATAAAGCGGAGTGTGGTCTTCGAAGCGCAGCCCCAGGTTCAGTGTGAAGGTCGGAGTCACGCGCCAGTCATCCTGCACAAACCCCGCGAAAACACTTCCGCGAAGCTTGGCGGGAGAACCGAGTTGGCTGCCGGTATCCCTTTGCGAACCAGCTCCCCCCGCAACACTGCCCAACCAGAAATCGGCGAGGCCGGAATTCGTTGCAGTCGTGTAATTGAAGAAGCCGAGCGCGCCGTTATTTCCTGGGTAGATGTAATCCTGACGCTCGCGTACATACTGAAAGCCGGCCGTAATCTGTTGCCTGCCATGCGTCAAGATCACGTTATCTTCGAACTGTCCTTGGGTTGAGTGGAAGATCTGGACTAGATTGCGGAGTCCGAGGCCAGCCGATCCTCCGTTATTCCCCGTCACGTCTAATTCAACCAGACCGGGGGCCTGAACGTTGCCGCCGGAGATGCCCAACTGCTCGCTGATATTTCCCAGGGAAGACGTTGGGGTGATGTTTTGGTTGAACCTAACGGCATTAAAGCCGAAACGCGCCTCGTTCAGCAGGTTGCCCGACAGCGTGTGCGTCCAATCGACTACGGCATTTCGGACAGGTTCGTCGCTGCCTTCCGCGGCACCGCTATTGCAGAAAACGCAGCCCGTAAAGGTCGGCTGGTTCAGATCCATCTGCGACCAGCGGCCAAAGATGTGGTCCTTTTGCGACATGTTATAGTCGATCTTCAAGTCGCCCTGGTTGTTGTTCAGGTTCACTTCTCGTAGCATTTACCAAAAGGGTCATAGTGCAATCGCACTATGCTATATAGCACATGAACTCCCGTGGTCAAGAAAAAAATGCTTTTCTCTGTGGAAATCTTTCCCGTGTGAGCCTGATCGCTGCTCTATATCGATTTCGTTCCCGATTTGTGACAAATTTGGCCTTCGGAAAAGCCCTTTAAATTCGCCAGAATCGTTGAGGAAGTTAATAAATCATAGCTTCAAACGAGGTGCCGCGATGCAGAGTGCGACTAGCTTTCCGGGATCGCTCGCCCTGTCAAAAGCTCTTTTTTCGGCAATCTGCTCTATAGCAATATTGCACTCTTAAACCGTTGCCGAAGCTCCAAAAAGCAAGATTGGGCTTTACAGGAGTCGCGACTTGAGCTATATAGCAGAAGCACGCGTACAAATGTGCCTTCAGCGAGGGAGGGTGGCATCTTCCTGCCCTTTGGCTGGAAAATCGATTTATGGCAGGCAATCATCGGAACGGAACTCCCGTCTACCAGCGGATCCAGAATGCGATCCGCAAGCGCATTGATGCGGCCGAATTGCGCCCGGGCGATGTAGTGGCTTCAGAACGCGAACTGGCCCGCACGCACAAAGTCAGCCTGATGACCGCCCGCCACGCCCTGGCGGGACTCGAGCGCGAAGGCCTGGTGGAGCGCCGTCGGGGCGCGGGCACCTTCGTATCCGCCCCAAAAATCCACTTCAACAAGCTGATGAGCTACACCGAGCACATGTCCAGCCGCGGGTTGCTGCCTCGTTCCCGCGTGCTGGTCGCGAAAGTTGTAGAGGACGAACAGGAGGTCGCGGCTCGCCTGCGTCTGCCCGCGGGAAGTCCTCTAGTAAAGATCGAGCGCCTGCGCCTTACGGAGGAAGATCCTTTCGCGCTCGAAACCTGCTACCTTCCCGCGGCGGAGTTTTCAGGCCTAACCACTTCCTCGCTGAGCCGTGGATCGTTATTCTCCACCCTGGAGCACGATTACGGCGTGGAACTCGCCTATGCCGACGAGGAGATCGACGCTACTGCCGCCGACGCCAATGTCGCCCAATTACTCAGCGTCCACAAGAGCGCTCCGGTGCTGCGCATCCGCCAAGTCATCTATTCCACAAAAGGCAAGGCGACCATGTACGTTGTCGGCTACTATCGCTCCGAGCGGCATACGTTGTTCATCCGACGCTTCCGATAGACGCTTCTTCCGCGCTGGAGAATACTGGCATAAATGTGCAGCCGATCAGCCGCTGAAAGGCCGTCTGTTGATCAGGGTCAACTTGAAACCGTCGAACGACCGACGATGTCGTGCCATTGTTCGGTCATACCCATTGCTCCTAGGCGGGAAGGCTGAAGAGGTGTAAGCCGTCGACCTCAGTATGGGTATCACCAGCTTGTAAATACCAGATAACAAGAGGACTGGCGGAGAGGGAGGGATTAACATCCACCGCCTTTGTTTTGCCATAAACAATGGCAAGTTTCTGCTTTAACTGCCAACGCTACCAGTCACTTGCGACCGAGCGCAACTGCATTTTACCCATATCATTGGGAAATAAATAGGTCGCTTCTTGGTAGCAGTGTGGTCATCTATGCACTCGCGCGTAAGAGCGCGCAGGGACAAGTATGCGCCTGCGTCTCAGTAGCGAGGAGTGACCAAGCGGGTCGCCCCGTTGCGCTGATCAGACTTGAAAATCTCGAATGTTCAGTTTGAGTTCCGCTCGCGCCGGAATTTTTCCCCGAGTCCACTTTGCGCCGCAAAAGGCGGACGTGGCACGGACGTGGGATCGGTGGGCTCCCTGGGGGGCGCGGGGCGGAAAGCGCTAAACCAGCATTTACATTGGCTGGAAGTGGTGGGCCCACCAGGATTTGAACCTGGAACCAACAGATTATGAGTCTGCTGCTCTAACCGTTGAGCTATGGGCCCGCGAACCTCAATCTAGCATAATCCGCGGGCCCGCCACTCGTCTCCGAAGTTCCTTGCACAGTGCTAAGCCGCCGCCGGATCTTTGCTGCCCATGAGCCGTCCTTCCGGCACTGCCGGACGCTTCGCCGACAGTTCGCAGATAAGCGCCACTGCCGCCAGAACCGCCGCCGTGTAAAACGCCATCTGGTAGTTGTGATACTTGTCGTAGAGCAGGCCGCCGATGCGTCCGCCCAGCAAGCCCGCCACACCCCACGCCGTGAAGAGCATCCCGTAATTGATGCCCACGTTCTTCGTGCCCCAGAAATCGACCGCGGTGGCCGCATTGACCGAGAGCTGCGTGCCGTAGCACCAGTACACGATGAACAGCATCACGAACAGCGCCACCACGTTCCCTCCCACGTAATACAGGATCGGCATGGCCACCATCGAGATGCCAATCATCAGGCGCAACACGTTGATCCGCCCCAGGTGATCCGACATCCATCCGGAGAGGATCCGCCCGGAGGCGTTCCCCACCGCTCCCACGACCAGGCCGAACGAAGCCAGTGTGGTGCGCGACTGGCGATTCTTCCCCGGCTACTACGTCACCGGTGACGTGGCTATGAAAGACAATGACGGATACATCGCCGTGCTCGGCCGCTCCGATGACGTTCTGAACGTTGCCGGACACCGCATCGGCACCGCCGAAGTCGAGAGCGCGCTCGTCAGCCATCCGGCGGTCGCCGAAGCCGCCGCCATCGGAGTGCCTGATGCGTTAAAAGGAGGGTCGATCAAGGCCTTCGTCCAACCGAAAACGCGTTCCGGAAAAATCCTCCGCCGTTTCCTCAAAGCCAAAGAGGCAGGAGTCGATGCCGGCGACGTGTCCACGATGGAAGGCTGAGGCTCACCGCGCGGGCCAGATGCCCCCGCGACAGCCGGCGGGACGCCAGCGCTACGGCCTTGTGTAGGGACGGACGCATTCGCCCGTGCCCAGCTGATGTGGCGACGGCCGCCTCGGCCGTCCCGCGAAGCCGAAGGCGAGCGGCCCCTGCACGAACACGCGGAAAAACAAACAGCCGCATCCCGGCCAAAAACAAATGGCGTCCCTTGGGACGCCTAGAATTCCCTTAACCTTAAAACCTCACAGAGCCAACGAAACTTGCAGGAACTAACTCTATGATTTGCTCGGTGCCTCCGTGACTCCGTGGTGAAATCGCTCTTCCTAGACCTTCGCCGCGTTCGCCAACTTCTTCCCCGCTGCCGCCAACTCCGCCAACGGCGGCACCGACTCCGGCTGAGTCACTCGGCTATCCGGTAATGCCGATCCCTTAAATGCTTCGACTAGCATCTCAATCGCTAAATCTGTATTAGGACGAATAAAGATGGTCGCAGCCAGCGTGCCGTTCTTTACCCACGCCTGCCCCGTCTTCGGCATGCCATCGCAACCCGTGATGGGGATCTTCATCCACCGCTCGCGCTCGCTTGCTGCAATTTCGCTGAACGCTTTCTTCGTGCCCATCGCCATGCTGTCGTCCTGCGCCCCCACCAGGTCCACGTGGCTCTCCTGGGAAGTGCGCAACCGCAGCCAGGAACTGACCGTGCGATACGCGCTCTCCTCAGTCCAGTTTGCCCGCATGGTTTTCACCTGGATATTTGCCGGCTTCGTCTTCAACATCCCGGCCGTGCGTTCCTTCGCCGCCGAACTGTTCGCCGGGCCCTCGATATAGAGAATCGATCCGCCGTTCGGCAACAGCGCCGCAAATTGCTGCCCCTGGATCTTCCCGACTGCCTGATGATCCGACGTAATGGCAAACACCGGCACCTTGAATTGCCGCCGCAACTCGAGTACGTAATCAACCTCGTGATTCAGCACCACCCAGCCAATTCCGGCTGCCGCCGCCGCCCGCGCCACCTGCGGAAATGCTGTGCCACCCGCCGGTTCGAACAGGATCGCGTCCGGCCTCACCACCCCCGAATCCTGCACGTAATGCAGCAACTGCTGGCTCTGCGCCAGCGCGTCGTTGTTCGCGTGAATGATCTTCACCTCCACGCCCAGCCGCCGCGCCGCTTTCTCCGCCGCCGCTGCCTGCTCCTGCTGATAATCGTTATCGTTGTTGGTGAGCGATACCAGAAAGCTGAGCCGTTTCATGGAATGAGTCCTTGTTTCGGATCATAAGACGATCCTAACTTGTAACCAAGGTAACCGCGGTAACGTCGGCCATCGTCATATCCAGTGAAGGAGTTCACAAACGCGCCATAAGGAAGTTGGGGAATGCTGACAGTAAAGCTGGAGCGGGACGGTTGGCTGCAAGCTTGAGATCTGGATTCGGCGGTAATCAGCTCCCCGCCGCTGCACCCTTCGCTATTTCTCCCAGAAACGATTTCAGGCTGGCGTCCAAAATTTCCCGGCTGGCGTCCGCTAAACCCACAAACCGAAACGGCTGCATCCATCCCTGCGTCGCCCACATCGGAAACAGCATCTGCGCCTTGCTCCGAATAGTCGTCTCTTTGATGTGGAAAATCATTTCCACTTCCAGCTTCTCGTCGAGCGGCTTCTCCAAATGGATGACTCCACCCGTCGTCGACAGCTGATGAAACGCCGCGCGCACCGAACGCTTATTCGGCAACCGCACCAGCACCAGCACCGATCCGCGCAGTTTCACGCGAAACGGCCGGTCCACCGTCTTGTGATTCGACACAACCGGCTCCGCAGAGTCCTTCGGATCAGACATAGGCTTTGTCCAAAAGTATCGCAGCCCTTGCGGCCCTAGCGAAGTTACGAAAGAACAAAATGGACTCACCCTTTCGTTGTCACTTAGCGAACACTGCATAGATAGGCCCACGTGAGCGCCGCAGCTCACTTCGTCGGAAGGACGGCGATGCTGGAGATCAACCCGGCAGATATTCGATGGGAGGTGAGAAATGCAGTGCAGCGCATTTCGCCGGCAGGGACGGGCCTCGCCCTCTTACTTCCGCCCAGGGTGCGCCTCGGTTCCGGCAGAAAAAATGTTGTAAGGCCAGACTTGCTTGTGCGCTTTCGGCAATGAAGCGTCTGCCGCTGCAGCGGCAGGTTTCCGCTGCCTGCTTCCATCGGCCGGTGCAGGATCATCCTTCGCGGCGATGCTCCAGTCCGCTGGCGCATCGGCGATTCCCCACACATTTCCGTGCGTATAAAGCGACGCTCCAATCAGAAAATATTTCCCGTCGTTGCCCAGGGACAAACAATTCGCCACTCGCGCGGTCACACTGCCTCCGCCTGGCAGGTCGCCGATCATGATCGGCGTCTCCATCTGCAGCGCCCGCGAACTCCGAAACCCGCATCCCTGCGCGCTCACCACCAGCAGTTCACATCGCTCTGCGAATGGACGCATCCGGTCGAGACTCACCACGCTCACCGGGATTTCCACGCGCACCCGCGTGCTCCGTCGATTCGATTTGGGCGTCGAAACTTCCATGTCAAAATGATTCGGCAGTCCGTTTACCCGACCCTACCTGAGATCTGCTTCTTGACCATTGTGTCAGGTTCCGGTACCGATCTGGATGATGCCAAAGGTAACCCGAACCCTTGCCGAGCCCTGCGGCCGGTAGGAGTAGGAGGCAGAGGTTTGGACTGCGCTTCGAGCCGTGGTAGCCTTATGCGCAACGGGCAATTCAGGGCGCGCTGGACCGGTTCTCGTAAGACTTTCCCAGATTTTCGATGACGTTCGAATCCAAATCGACAGGCCACCCGCCATCCCCTTCAGAACAAAAGACTTCCATCTCGCCTCCCCATCCCGAAGTGACGCAACTTTCGAGCCCTGGCGGGGTTGAAATAGATGTGAGCACTGCCGCATTCGACCGAGGCATGCTGATGACGGCTTCGACGCCGCAGGCGTCCAGCGCAATCGCTCCGGCAATGGCCGCCGTAGATCCTGACGCTGAGGTCATGCTTCGGGCCAAGGCGGGCGATCAGTCGGCTTTCGCCTATCTGGTACAAAAGTACCGCCGGCCGATGGTAAGTTTCATGTTCCGTATGGCGCGGAATGCTGCGGCAGCAGAAGATTTGGCGCAGGAGGTTTTCCTGCGCGTGTATCGTTCGCGCGAGAACTATGAAGCCAGCGCCAAGTTTACGACCTGGCTTTACCGCATCGCTACGAATCTGGCGGTCAATCACGTGCGCGACACGCGGCACGAGCGTCCTGAGGTGCAAGTCAGTCTGGACGAACCGGACGAAGAGAGTGGCACCACGCTGGAACTGCTGGACGGAACGCTCAACGCGGAGCAGCAGATCGTACGCCGGGAAAGAATGCAAGCGATCCGCATGAAAGTGGAAGCCCTACCCGAGCAGCAGAAGTTGGCGGTGATTATGCATAAGTACCAGCAGATGGATTACAAGCAGATTGCCGAAGTCCTGAAGAAGAGCGAATCGGCGACGAAGTCGCTGCTTTTCCGGGCTTACGAGACTTTGCGGGAACAGTTAAAAGAATTCATTTAGCACGTCTGATTTTTTGGAAGCGGCATGGCGAAGCAAATTTAGGGGAAGTGGTTATGAAATGCGATCAAATTCGTGAAAGGATGCCCGATCTGGCTGCCGGTTTTGGCGAGCTTACAGCGGGAGAAAACGATCATCTGGCTGGTTGCAATACGTGTGCCGAACATCTGAAAGCCATGCGCTCTACCATGGCGTTGCTCGACGAATGGCAGGTTCCGGAGCCATCGCCATATTTTGAGACCCGTTTACAGGCCCGCTTGCGGGAAGAGATGGCTAAACCGCACTCGGGCTGGTTGCAATGGTTCCGGCGTCCCGTGTTAGCCGCAGCGCTGACCGTGTTGATGGGCGTAGGCGTTGGGTTATTCTTTGCCCGGGGTCACGGAAGCCGTAATCCCCCCGTAATAGCCGAGGGGCCCGGCACAGCCGTAAGCGACCTGCAAACCTTGGAAAGCAATCACGACTTGTACTCCGATTTCGAGGTGCTCGACGACCTCGATGTTCAGCAGGATGTCGTGGCAAATCCTTAGCACCGGAGTGTTTGCCGTTTGGTCGCTTAGGCGAAGTCGTCAAGACACGTACAAATGAAAGCCGGGAAGCACATCGCGGGGTACCTGGCCGGCGCCGCAGTGGCAGCGGCATTGGCACTTCCCTGCGTGTCAGTGGCCGCCTCCCTGCAGCAACCCGCACCGCAGAGAGACCAGGCTGCGCCTCCGCCGCGAGCCGAAATTTCGCGGCCGCATGACCAATGGCCTGCGCACGGCCACGCCGGCGACTGGTTGCGGCGGTATAAAGACCTGCCCCCGGAAGAACAGGAACGCGCTCTGCAGAACGATCCCGCCTTCCGCCACTTGCCCCCCGGCCAGCAGGAGCGGTTACGGCAGCGCCTGCAGCATTTCTCCAGTCTGCCTCCGGACCAGCAATTACGCATGCTGAACCGCATGGAGACCTGGGAACATCTGACGCCTGCGCAGAAGCAGCAGGCGCGGCAAATCTTCTCTGAAATGCGCGAACTGCCTCCCGCGAGGCGTTATCAGGTGCGGCAGGCCATTCGCGAACTTCGCGCCATGCCGCCCGATCAGCGCGAGCGCGAGATCGATTCCGACCAATACCGCAACCGCTTCACCGATCACGAGCGCGATATGATCCGTGGGATTACTCGCCTGCCTCTTGCTCCCCCGGAAGGCGAAGGTCCAGCCGGTCCGTAGGAGTGTGTGTCGTAGTACCGGATCGCACCCAAAGAAGAGAAAGAGATTTTTGTGGGGACAGCCGCCCTCGGCTGTCCAGCCGCGAAGCGGCGCCATTCATTAGCCCGCCACGTAAGTGGCGGGAAAAGATAACGGGAAAGCCCCGAATCCCGTAGGGAGACACCGGTCCGTCGTTCCCGCCTTTCCCTGGCTAGCTCATCCCCCTAGTTCATCAAGGCCATCATTCGCCGTATGGATAGCGACATCTGCCGCACTTCCTCGCCATCCGAAGCGGTCGGAGAGATTTTCAGATATTCGTCCAGATCTTCGGCGGCGAGCGCATGCATCCCCATGCTGTACCGCAAAAGGGCGCGCTGTTTGACGTCTTCGGCCGATCGCGGGTGGATCACCAGGATCAGGTCGGCGATGGGCAGCGCCTTGCGAAAGTTCCGCGTGGAGAGATACACCGTCTTCAGATTGTTGAGCATTCGAGTCAGAATCTGGCGGCGGCTGATGGGATGCAGAAATTCGGGCCGCATCGCCATCTCGCCCGAATAGATTTCGTCAAGCCGGCTCTGGCAATCCTGGCGACTGAGTATGTCGCCGCGATTGAAGCAGTCGATCACAATCTCCTGCCCGTCGTCGCCGTAATGCTTCAGCAAGAAATGTCCGGGCATGCCTACGCCTGCCAGCAGGAAGCCGACTCGTTTCGCAACTTCCATGTAAATGATGGAAAGCGTAATCGGAATTCCCAGGCCGCGGTCCAGCACATCATTCAGGAAAGAATTTCGCGGATCGTAATAATCCTCGCGGTTCCCGCGAAGATTGCCTTCCTCAAACATCACCTGGTTGAGAGCCGCCCGTATTCCTGGACCGCCCAGTCCAGCCGCGAGCACGGCCGCCCGGCGCGACATGCGCTCGATTCGCCCGGCGTATTCCTCGATGTCGAGCGCCGGGTATTCTGTGCGGGCAAGGACCAGCGCGCTGCGGATGAGGTCGATCTTTTCATCTTCCACATCCGGGGCTACAAAAACGGAGAATGTTTCCACCAATTCTGCGGGAGCCGTGTAATGCATAGCCCGATGCTACCAACGATTTCGCGGCAAGAAATTGGCCCAGACGTGCCAGCGCATGGCACGTCCGGTCACGGGTGGACGCCTTAGGGGGACATAGGTAGTGCGTAACTTTGAATTTTGGATACCACTCATCGAGGGTCATCCCGAGCCGGTGCTTTTCAACCGGCTGAGGGATCTCCTTCCCTCTGACTTCGGGGGTGGGGAGGTCCCTCCCTCTGCCTGAAAAGCGGCTCCGGTCGGGATGACGCCAACCCTGAACAGTTCTGGATTTCGAACTGAGACATCACTGGAGCGTAATGCGGCTAGGCGCGCAGAAGATTCCGCGCGATGAAGAATACGTTGGCGGGACGCTCACCCAGGCGCCGCATGAAATAGGGATACCATTCTGTGCCAAATGGTACATAGACGCGCATCCGCCATCCGTCGCGCACCAGGCTTTGCTGCAGATCGCGCCGGATGCCGTAGAGCATTTGGAATTCGAATGCATCGGGCGCGATCTTCTCCCGCCGGGCAAAGGCCTCAGCCTCGCGAATAACGTTTTCATCGTGCGTCGCCAGGCCGTGATAGGTGCCACTCTTCATGAGCATCTTCATCAGCCGGATGTAGTTGCTGTCCACGTCGGATTTGCTTTCGAAGGCGATGCTGGCCGGTTCTTTGTAGGCGCCCTTGCACAGGCGAATGCGGATTCCTTCCGCCAGCAACTTCTCCACATCGCTCTCTGAACGTTTCAAATATGCCTGGATAACGGTGCCGACGCTATTGCCGTTGCCCGGCATGCGATGCAATTCGTGCACGAAGTCGAGCGTGCGCTGCGTATACGGCGAGCCTTCCATGTCGACGCGCACGAAGCCGGGCGGGTTCATCCCCGCCGCTTTTGCCACCAGTCCGCTCACCAGATCGCGAGCCAGTTTTTCGTCTACGTCGAGCCCCATGTGGGTAAGTTTCAAGCTGATGTTGGCATTGAGGTGGTTCGCCGCGATGGCATCGAGAATCTGCTGGTACAGTTGGCCGCTGTGGCGCGCTTCTTCCGGATTGGTTACGTTTTCGCCTAGATTGTCGATGCTCACGCTCATGCCCGCACGATTCACCGCCTGGGTTACCCGTACAGCATCAGCAATTTCTGTGCCGGCCACGAAACGCCCAGAAATGCGGCGTCCGATCGCCGAACGCTCGGCAAAACTGCGCATCGGACGGTTTTCAGAAAGATGGACGAAGAAGGCTCTCAACATGGAGTGCAGGCCACCTCGAAGAGAAATGGGGAGTCTAGCTGAAGGAAGCAGACAGCAAGAAATCGTCGCAAGACCACAGAATTTTGTATCACAAACCAGAAGCGCGGGGCGTGATCATCGACACACCGATCCGATGCGTTTCCATGGAACGATCGCGCTCGGACCGGTCCACTACTTTCCATGCTCCTCTAGGAATTTCTCTACTTCGATCGCGGCCATGCAGCCGGTCCCGGCAGCCGTAATAGCCTGGCGATAGCGCCGATCCTGCACATCGCCGCAGGCGTAGACTCCGTGAACTTTGGTGAGGACGTAGTTGTGAGTCTTGAGATAGCCGTCGGCGTCGGTGTCGAGCTGTCCGGCAAAGATCTTGGCATTCGGCTCGTGGCCGATGCCGAGAAACAGCGCGCTGGTGGGGAAGTCCCACACCTTTCCGGTCTTCACATTGCGCAGTTTCAGCCCGGTGACTTCCTGCTTGTGGGCGTCGTACACATCTTCGACCACGGTATCGAGCAGGAACTGAATTTTCTCGTGGTGCTGCGCGCGCTCCAGCATGATCTTCGAGGCGCGGAAAGCATCGCGGCGATGAATCACGGTCACCTTAGTGGCGAAGCGCGTCAGGAAAAGCGCTTCCTCCATGGCCGAATCTCCGCCGCCAATCACAACAATTTCTTTTCCTGAAAAAAAGAATCCGTCGCAGGTGGCGCACGAGGAAACGCCGTGGCCGATCAACTGCTGTTCGTGAGGTAATCCCAGCCAGCGCGCCGAAGCGCCGCTGGCGATAATCAGCGACTGGGTGTGCACCTGCTGGTGTCCCAGGTGGAGCACAAACGGCCGCTGGCTCAGATCGGCGCTTGTGAGGTGCGCCATACGATACTCGGCGCCGAAACGCTCAGCCTGCTTCCTCATGTTCTCGACCAGCTGCGGCCCCATGATTCCATCGGGAAAACCGGGAAAATTTTCGACGAGCGTCGTCATCGAGAGCTGCCCGCCCGGCTCGTGCCCTTCGATGACCAGCGGCTTCAGGTTGGCGCGCGCCGTGTATAGCGCCGCCGTGTGTCCGGAACATCCGGACCCGATGATGACAACGTTGCGAGTTTCGCTCATGGATGATTTTCAGGCTTGCAGATTAGATGGCCGATTTCGAATTTTGATGCTGAACGCATTCAGCGCTCGGAACCCGCCTACTTCTTCTGTTCTACCGGCTTTTTCATTTTGGACGATGGCGCGGGCTTCGGCTTGAAACCCGCCCCGATTTTCGCCAATTCCTGCGGCACGGTCGCCTTCACTCCCAACAACCCACGGTAGTTCGCCAGCACTTCTGAGGCGCCGCGAAACAGTGGCTCGTACGCGCTCTGGTTCGGCGCTGGACCGCCGTCCGCCGCCTGACAACGAGCCAGGGCTACCGACGATTTGCCAAAGCGCTCCAACCGCACCCGGCTCACCGGCGTATTGGAGGCCAGCATGGCCTCGGAACTGGCTACGGCCGAGGCGCTGTCTTCGAGGGACACTTCAATCAAATCCTTGGGATCGCGCACGTGCAAGACCAGCGTCTCGACCATGGTGTGCCCGTCATTGCTGAAGGAATATTGCACCAGCGAGAACAGCGCTTGCACCGAAAACTCGCGCCGGATGCGCACATAGCTCGCGACCGACGGCTCGCCCGCCACATGCCCGGGCGTGGACGCTTCCAGCATGGCCGGCATATCGGTGAGAGTCGAGCGTCCGCGCGAGACTTCGAAGTCCGATCCGAATAAAGGCTGCTTCGGAACGCGAGCTAGCGCCGCGGCAATTTCCTTCTGCTCCTCCGCCGAAGGTGTGCACACGTTGAGCATGTTGACCTTCACTTTCGGTTGCTGCGACGACGGAGTCTCGGCGGGTTGCTGACCGGCCGCAGCCTGTCCCGCGCTGGCGGCTACACATGAGCAGAAGAAGAGAAGCAAAACCGGAATTCTGGGCACGCCGGAATTCTAAATGAGACCGGCCATAAATCTAAATTTCAAATTGGATTCGCTAGCGGGTCAGTCTCGTTTCCGCAGCGCGAAATCTCCGAGAGGCGTCATCTCGAAGGCCCGCGTTTTCACCAGCGGGACGAGAGATCTCCCTTGGGCGCAGCCGACGAGGTTCAAACTGACTCTATCTCGGATTCCGTTCGCGGGCGGCTGCTCAAACGTCGTAAAATCAGCCTATGGCGAATCTGACGCTGGTCTATGGCATGAGGCTGCTGCCCTCCGAGAACGTCCTCGAAGTGGGTCAAGCTCCGGTCAAGCTGTCCAACGGGCGCGAGGCGCATGTCACCATGCACGTGCTCGAAGGCAGCAAGGAAGAGATCGAAAAGCAACTGCACACGAGCCTGGAAGCCTTCTTCGATCTCTACCCGGAGATTTAATCGGTGAAGCGGCGTCACGTCCGGAATCCAGTAGTTGGCTGTTCTTGCACGCAAACGGACCTTATCTCGCCGTATAATTCTTAAACTTTTTGGCGGCGGCCGCAAAAGCATGCAATGGTCCTATCCCGAGATACGGCAGAAGCTGATCCAGGTTGAACTGTGGCCGCAGGGCCGCATGGCGCGCCTGGCTTGCTACCTGGCTGCTCTTGCTGCCCTGCTCTTTGCCTTGCAAAAAGCACTCGGATTTTTTTCCGCCTCCTGGGGTGAACACCTGGGCGGATGGGTCACGTCTCTCGGCTTCTTCGCGGGCGTGCTTTTTTTCATCCTCGCCTTCCGCTGGGTACGGCGCAGAATCCTGTGGCGGCTGCGCAATCGCCTGATCGTGACCTACATGTTCATCGGCGTGATTCCTGCCGTCCTGCTGATCACCATGGCTCTCATCACGCTTTATGGACTAGGCGGCCAGTTTGCTGTATTCGTGGTTACCTCCGAAATCAACACTCAACTGCGGAGCCTGCAAGCCGTGAATGCGGCGGTGAGCAATGAATTGGCAGCGCGCATGGAGCGCGGAGACAAGCCAGCAGCCGAATTCCTAGCCGGACTGAAGAAACGCGATCCGGCATGGAGCCGTCGCCACGTGTGCGCCTGGTATGGAGACAAGCCGCTGCCCCTCTGCGGTGAATTCGATAGCGCATCCCTCACCCCGCCCGGCTTTGTGAAAAACAAGTTTCAGGACATTGTTCGCGACCACGAACAGCTTTACCTGCGCGTTGCATCTTCGCTCCCAATCGGCCCGAACAAGCTCATCGTGGTGACCAGCGAGCCATTCGACAAGGAACTCGTCGGGAAGATTTCGGCGGGACTAGGGGAAATCACGCTTTATACCTCTGGGATCACGCTGGATGAGGGCCCGTCGAAGGAGCAACGAATCGCGAACTCATCCAGCCCCCCTGCACGCGCCTCAGTCAACGCGGCTACCCAGAAAAACAATATTGTCATCAGCTCCGAAAAACCGGGAAACTCGGTGCCCGCCCCCCAGGAAGTCTTAGCACCACTCTTCACCGTGGGTGCTTTGCCGGAATCGACCGGCGCGTTTGACCGCGAAATTACTTTCGGCACGCCGCTTCCCATCATCGACTGGAAAGACGGACAACCGGAAAAGGTCGGCGCGGTTCTACAGGTCACGACGCGCCCCGCCGTTCTCTACAGCCATCTTTTCGCCGCGCTGGGAGAATTCGTCCGCGGCGTGGCGTACATCCTGGTCGGGGTCGGAATCTTCTTCGCCATCATCGAATTGATCGCGCTCATTATCGGCACGCGCATGACCCGCACCGTCACCGCCGCCGTGGCCGAGCTGCATGTCGCTACCCGGCATGTGGATCGGGGCGACTTCAGCCATCGCATCCCCATCAGGTCCAATGATCAACTCGCCGACCTGGCTCTCTCCTTCAACTCGATGACCGCCTCCATCGAGAAGCTGATCCAGGAGCAGAAAGAAAAGCAGCGCCTCGAAAACGAATTGGTCATCGCCCAGGAAGTCCAGGCGCAGCTATTCCCCCGCCAGATTTCTGAACTTGAATCGCTCGAAGTGCACGGATTCTGCCGCCCCGCGCGCACGGTCAGCGGCGACTACTACGATTTCCTGACCGCGACGTCCCACAAAATGATCCTCGCCGTCGGCGATATCAGCGGCAAAGGAATTTCTGCCGCGTTGCTGATGGCGACCATCCACTCCGCCGTCCGCGCCTACAGCGTCGAGAGTCTTCCTCAGTTTCGCGAACCTATGGCGGTCGGCGCTCTCTCCGGTTCCGGCCGGATGATGGCCACCTGGCCGGAAGGCATCGAGGTTTCTCCCGGAGCCCTGCTCGGCCTGCTCAACCACCAGCTGTACGAAAGCACGCCTCCGGAAAAATACGCCACCCTCTTCCTGGGGATTTATGACGGCCGCGACCACGCTCTCACCTACAGTAATGGAGGCCATCTGCCTCCTATTCTCATCGCGAAAGACGGCTCGCTGCGCCGCCTGGAAACGGGCGGCACCGTCGTCGGCCTCTTCGACAAGATGTCCTACAGCGAGGGCGTCGTCGAAATGCATCCCGGAGAGATTTTTATCGCCTACAGTGACGGAGTCACCGAGCCGGAAAATGATTTTGGGGAATTCGGAGAGCAGCGCCTGATCGATCTGGTCCGCGAGAACCGCACTCTCCCGCTGGCGCAGATCAGCCAGATTGTGACTTCCGCGGTCGATGACTGGATCGGCGACCAGGAACAGCCTGACAACGTCACCCTGGTTCTGGCGCGAGCTCGATAATTCGTCGAAAATCGTCGCGTATCCGCCAGCCTGGCAGGGTTCAATCGAAAACTTTGAGCGATGATCCGCAAATGGAAAAGCGGCGAATGTTCGGAGGTCCATTCGCCGCTTCCTTCAGGAGGATGAGTGATGTTCGCTGTCTACAACACAATCAGACTAATCCTTGGGGATCAGAATGAAGAGATGACGAAGGTACTTTCCGCAATGGAAAGATGGAACGGCCGTTCAAATCGGGATAAGTCCCAAAACAGAATCCTCCAGCGTTCCATCGCGATCCTGCACTTTATTTCTTAGCGAGGACTAATACCTGCCCCGTAATCCCTGAACCCGATGTCGTACCGCCGACAATCAGCGGTCCGAGCGCCGTAAACGCGATCCCCCGAGTATCGGCCCGGGCGTCGCCTTCGTTCTCCGCGATCTTCTCCCAGTGATTGCCGCGCACATCGAAGGCAAACGTCACCGGAGAGAGTTCGACCGGCTTGCCCTCCGCATCCAAGCCTTTGTAGTTATGCGGACTTGTGGACCCGCCGGAGAACAGGATTCGGTGATCTTTCTCGCCTGCACCCGCCACAATGCCGAAGCGCCCCGGGCCGGGATGAGGAGGCAGCTTGCTCCATGCAATTTTGTTCGGATCTTTGCGGTCGATCTTGCCCATCCAGCACTCGTCGGACGCCACATAGCCGCGTCCTCCCGATGGATCTTTTCTAGCGCCGTCAACATAGACAATGGTCTCGTCCGCGATTCCTCCGGCGTGGCCGAAGACCGGCGTGCCGGGAAATGGCGTTGCCGCGCTCCAGGTATTCTTCTGCACGTCGTAAACTTGAACGTCATTGACCGGACCGTTCTTGGACCGCCCGCCGATCAGATAAATAAAACGTTCGTGAATCTCCCCGATCACCGCTCCTTCCACCGGTACAGGGATATCGGCCGCACGGTACCAGCGGTGGGCGTCGGGAAAATAGGAATTCACGTCTCCCAAGACGAACTCGTTTCCCGCGCCATCCACCGTGTAGCCCCCGAAAACGAACACTTGCGATTTGACGCCGACAGCAGAGGATCCCAAACGGCCGGCCACGCCAGGAACAGGCCGCCCCTCAGACCACTTCCCCGTTTTCAATCGCAGGACATAAACCTGGCTCGTAATGTCGTTCCAGGTTTTCTTTGTTCCAACCCCCATCATCGAGTAGACCTCAATTCCATTCTTCAGCGAGGCAATGGCATTGCCGGTCAACGCGACCGGCATCGGCGGAATTTTGGATTTGTCGGCGGCCAGCAGGAAAACGGCGCATAACACCGGCAGGGCGAGCACAGGAAGTTTCTTCATTGCACAGATATTACGTCTTCAGGCGAGGCGCGGCAAAGAGCGTAGACCGCGGAGCGCGGCTTTTCTAGAACCATGTCCGGCGGCGATATTCGCAGTGCGAACTCGCCGAACTCCGGCCAGGTGTTACTCGACCAGTCCTTGCCGCACGCCGTGAATGAAGTCGGTATAGGCGGGAGTCTGTCCGACACTGCGCATATGGCTCGCAATCTGTCCGCGATGGTAAGCGGAATGCAGAAGGATGTGGGTCAAAACGTCCTCAATCGTGCTCGCCCAAGCTTCGCCCTTGCTGTTCTTGTAGGATATTTTGCGCGCAAGATCTTCGCCGGTGGTCCTCGCTAGATATTCCGTCCACAATCGGCTCAGTTCTGCAGCCTGTGCTTCACACCATCCGAGGTCGGCCTTCGGCCACACCGGTACACTTTGCGGTTGCTGCTCCAGGCGCTCCCGCCACAACCGTTCGGCGGCGACAATATGCGCCATCAGTTGCAGCGCTCGCTCATCGCCCGCGTTCGCGCGGATCGCGGCCACAACTTCCTGATTCGCCCACGCATCATAGGCAAACTGGCGGCGCAGATATTCGATCAGGTTCACGGGAACTCCTTCTTCCTAAACGTCCCTGTGAACAATTTTATCCCCTCGAAAAGCCGCGCAAATGTTGTAACCATCCTTTCACAATTCCGCACTACACTGTCTCGGGACGAAATGCTGGAATTAGCCGCGCCCGCGGACTTACCATTCTGAGATGCCACGCAAAGCACCACCTGCGCGCAAGATCGAGGGTGAGGACGACGAACCCGCCAGCAAGCCGGCGTCTGCAGCTCACCTGCGCTTGCGCGGGCCCGACGATCTTGCCGCGCTCTCGCTCAAAGCATGCCTCATCGCTCGTGACGCCGCTTTCAACGTTCGCGACTTGCTCACACACTCTTCCCGCATGGCCTTCCTCGCTATCAAGGATTGCGAAAAAGAGTTGGACGTCATCGAGCGCCACATCGACGAGCGCCTGCCCGCGGCCATCACGCGCGTGAACGAGGCCCGCGCCCGCCAGTTGCTCTCCAGCCTGAAGTCTACGACCGATCTGGAACGCATCGGAGATCTGGTGATGAGCGTGGCCATGCGCGTTCAGAATCGAACGGCCAAGATCCCCGCCTCCGATGTTCGCCAACTGGTGGAGATGTCGTCCGTCCTGCGCGACATGCTCGATCTGATCCACAATGGATTTTCGACCCTCGATCTCGAGTGCGCCCGCAACGTCTTGCAGATGGACAAGGACATCGACCGGATCTGCCATTCGCTCTTTCAGAAGCATCTGGCGGAGACCGTTCCCCAAGGGCGACACATCGGGATTCGAAATCTTGTTGATGGCGCAAGCCCTGGAGCGAGCCGGGGACCACACCACCAATCTTGCCGAGGATCTTTACAACCTGATCGAAGGCCGCAGCCTGCGGCACGCCCCCAAAAAGAAAGCGGCGAATTAAGGACCGGTCCCCGGTGCCTGAGAACGTCCTCACAAATTCATCGTTCATTAACACTCGAGGAAACATTCGCGCAACATATCGCCCATAGAGTTTCTAGCATCACTCAAAATTGAGCCGATATTCGTTACCGGGGCCCTGGGCTCTGAATTAAAAAATGCATCTGCCACCCGAATCCCTCGAACGGATCGTGAGCACGGACAACCCTGCCCATCTCCGCCCGGTTATTTTTGTGGTCGAGGACGAGGAAGATATCGCCCGCCTGATATCTCACAACCTGCAGGCGGCTGGATTTGCGGTACACAGTTTTTTCAGCGGCGCCTCCGTTGTCAGCGAAGCGCTGCGCGAAACGCCGGCCCTGTTCTTACTCGATGTCATGTTGCCCGGCACTAGCGGCTTCGAACTTTGCCGCCACATACGCCAGACTCCGCCTCTTTCCGGCGTCCCCATCATTTTTCTGACCGCAAAGACTGCGGAAGCGGATCGAGTAAAGGGCCTGGAACTGGGAGGTGACGACTACATCACCAAGCCATTCAGCCCGCGAGAACTGGTGGCGCGGGTTCGCTCTGTGCTCCGCGCCTTGGTGCAATCGGAGTTGAGCAGCGAAGTCCTGCGCCTGGGTGATTTGAACATCAACGTCTCTTCCATGACCGTCCAGGTCGCAGGGCGTAGCGTCTTCACAACGGCTCGCGAGTTCCGGTTGTTGGAGTATCTGGCAACTCATCGCGGCCGCGTGCTTACTCGCGACCAGCTTCTCGATGCCGTCTGGAAAGAAACGCCCTTCGTAACGGCGCGGTCCATCGACGTGTACATTCGCCGGCTGCGCGAAAAAATAGAAACCGATCCCCGCCATCCGCAATATCTCAAGACCCTGCGCGGCATCGGTTACCGTTTCGAAGTTCCCAAATAGCCAGGGGTCGCGGCAAGCTTGCTGCCGCTACTCGAATTCTCCCCATTCACTCTTTCCATCCCAACTTCCCTGCCGGGTCATTTATTCTGTCGTTCATCCCCTTGTGATGGCGAATAAACCGAAACCACTGTGGAAAGTCGACGACCAGACGGCCCGTCTCACCGAGCTCACCGCACCTTCGAATGAGCCCGCGAAGGATGGCCCGCTGCGCCGCGATGTGCGCTCGCTGGGCGCGATCCTGGGGCAAGTCCTAGTCGAGCAGGCTGGACAGGACCTGTTCGATTCGGTCGAGCAACTGCGCCGTCTACTCATTCAGCACCGCGAAACCGTGCGCCGGACATCGGAGACAGCCGCGGCCTCGCAACTCCTACGCAACGCGCAAGAGATAATTTCGAAAATGGACCTGTCCCGCGCCTACCAGGTCACCAAAGCCTTCGCCAGCTATTTTGAGCTGACCAACCTGGCGGAAACCAATCACCGCAAACGGCGGCGCCGTGCCGGAAAGCTGGACCTGGAACAGGCTCCGCTCCCCGGCTCCTTTCGCGGAACCCTGCTCAGGCTGAAAGCTGCGGGAATCTCGGCGGAGAGCGCTCTCGAGGCCCTGCGACAGATTCAAATTACTCCGGTCTTCACCGCGCATCCTACCGAAGTTGCCCGCCAGACCGTGCTGCTGAAACGCCGCCGCATCGCGCGGGAACTGGAAAGGCTCGATCGGCTTCCCCTCACGGCGGAAGAGGCGCAAGACTGCGAAAACAACATCCGCGCCGAGATCACCTCTCTTTGGCAAACCGATGAGGTCCGTCTCGCCAAGCCTACGGTCGACGACGAAATCCGCATGGGCCTGCGCTATTTTCGTTTATCGCTGTTCGACTCCCTGCCCAAAATTTACGACGAAATTGTCGAGGCTTCCCGCGATGTTTACTCGCTGCCCCTCGATGAAGATTCCGTCCCCAATATCGTTCAATTCGGTTCATGGATCGGCGGCGATCGTGACGGAAATCCTCTGGTCAAGCCCGATTGCATTCGCGGCGCTCTCGCCATGGCGCGGGCGCTGATCCTTCGCCAGTATCTTGACGACGTCGAAGCCCTCAGCGACCGCCTGAGCTCTTCCAGAAGGCAGACCGCCGTTTCTCAGGACCTTCTCGATCGACTCCAGCAATACGAGCGCACGATTCCCGGCGTACACCTCGCGTGGGGACCGCACAATCATGCGGAAAGCTATCGCCGATTTTTGTCCTACATGTTTCATCGCCTGCAGCAGAGTCGCGAGGCCGTGGACGCTCCCGCGGCTTACCAGAACGCTGCCGAGTTCGAGCAAGATCTGTTGCTCATCCAGAAAAGTTTGAAGTCCAATCGCGGAGAGCGGCTGGCACACACTTACCTCGGGTCGTTGTTACGGAAAGTGCGCAAGTTCGGATTCCACCTGCACACGCTCGACATTCGCCAGCACGCCCGTGTGCATGCTCGCGCCATCAAAGAACTCGGCCCCGCCCTTGATCACAAACCGGAGACTCCGGAAACTCAGGAGCTCATCCAAACCTTTCGCGCCATCGCAGAACTGAAAAGTACCTATCCTCCCAGCTCGATTCGCCACTACATCATCAGCGGCGCGGAATCGGAACATGACATCCTCGCGGTAATCCAGCTGGCCCAGATCGCAGGCGTTCGCGTTGCGGGATCGGAAAGCGATCCCGGCCTGATGCCGGTGGCGTTGTTCGAATCCATCGATTCCTTGCGCGCTGCCGGAGCCATTATGCGCCGCGTGTGGAGCGATCCCGAGTATGCACCGTTGCTCGATTCCTGGGGACGCTGGCAGGAAGTCATGCTCGGCTACTCCGACTCCAACAAAGACGGAGGCATGCTCACCAGCACCTGGGAAATTTACAAAGCTCACCGCGAACTGCACCACGTTGCGCAGGAATTCGGCATCAAGCTGCGCCTCTTCCATGGCCGCGGAGGCACCGTCGGTCGCGGCGGCGGCCCCACCCATTCCGCCATTCTCGCGCAGCCTCCGGGATGTTTCTCCGGGCAAATCCGTGTGACTGAGCAAGGCGAAGTGCTGAACTGGAAGTATGCCGACCCCGTCCTGGCGGAGTGGAATCTGGAACTGATGATTGCCGCCAGTCTCGAGGCATTTACGCGCTCCGGTGACGATCTCACCCTGCATCCCCGCAGCTGGGAAGAGGCCATCGAGGATATGTCGCAAGAGGCCTATCGCGTCTACCGTCGCGACATCGCCGACAACCCCGACGTGCTCGAATATTTCGAGCAGGCGACGCCGGTCAATGAACTCGACACCGCCCGCATCGGCTCTCGTCCCTCCCGCCGCAGCAAGAGCCGCCGCCTCGATGATCTGCGCACGATCCCGTGGGTCTTTGGCTGGATGCAAAGCCGCCACGCGGTTCCCGCGTGGTTCGGGGTCGGACACGCGCTCGAACATTTTGCCAAGCGCGGGCCGGGCCATGAACAGCTTCTTCGCCAGGTCGCCCGCGGTTTTCCCATGTTCTCCGGATTGCTCGGCAATGTGGAGCTCGGCATGGCGAAAGCCGATCTGGGCATCGCTCGCGAATATTCCAGCCTGGTGAAAAATGCCACCCTGCGCAAGCGGATCTTCTCTATGCTGGAAGACGAATTCTTCCGCTCCCGACGCATGCTTCTCCGCGTTACCGGGCAGCGCGAACTGCTGGCGCGCAACCGGGTCCTCGCTCGCTCTATCCGCCTGCGCAATCCTTATGTCGATCCCATGAGCCTCATCCAGGTCGAACTCCTGCGCCGCCAGCAGCAGGGCGAGCAGTCTTCGGATCTGGAATATCCCCTAGGCGCTACCATTAACGGAATCGCAGCCGGCCTGCACAACACGGGATAGACGAATGCCGATTCCTGGCTAACCTCGCGGCCCAACTGCCGTCTGTAGTATGTTGTCTTGCGGCGCGCAGGTGTGTCTGGTTTAAAGTTTTCCCTGGAACTTGGCTATTTCTCTATGCGTACCGTCCGGTAGATCATTGTGCTCAAAATCGAGAACCGTTCCTGAAGGGTAGCGCCGCCGTCCCGGCGGCTGTCGCGGGGGCGTCTCGCCCGCGCAGGCGAGGCCAAGATGGCCCCGCAACAGCCGGCAAGATGTCGGGCTACGAAAGAAAGAGGACCCATGCCCATGTCCCGCATTTATGCAGTCTTGATGATCACTCTGTTGGCGCTGTCCGGTGCTTTTGCCCAAACCGTTCCTGCTGCTACGGCGCGACCCACCTCCAGCCTTATCGCGGATCAAAGCAATCAGCCTAAACTCGAGCACTTCGATCCCAACCTGGTCGACAAGTCCCTCGATCCCTGCAATGACTTCTACAAATACTCCTGCAACAAGTGGCTGTCCGCCAACCCGATCCCTGCCGACCAGGTTTTCTGGAGCACTGGCAGTGATCTGGAACTCTGGAATGAAGGAGTGCTTCGCGAAACTTTGGAAGCTGCCGCTAAGAATGACCCGAAGCGCAGCCCCGTCCAGCAGAAGATCGGCGATTACTGGACCGCGTGCATCGACGAAAGCGCAATCGAAACCGCGGGACTCAAGCCTCTGCAGCCCGAACTCGATCGTATTGCCGCCCTGCATTCGAAAAAAGATCTCACGCTCGAAGTCGCCCACCTGCACCATCTTTATCCCGGCGCATGGGAAAGTGGTGACAATCAGAGCGAGTCTCCGCTCTTTGGCTTTACCGGCCAGCAGGATTACGACAATGCGTCGATGGTGGTCGGCCAGATCGATCAGGGCGGACTCTCGCTGCCCAACCGCGACTACTACCTGAACACCGACGACAAATCGAAAGAGATCCTCGCCAAGTACCGCGCCCACATTCAAAAGATCATGGTGCTCGCCGGCGAATCGGACACGCAAGCCGCAGCCGATGCCGGCGTCGTCCTCGATCTCGAAACTGCGATGGCGCAGGCGCAAATGGATAACATCAAGCGCCGCGATCCTAAAAATATCAATAACAAGATGAGCCTCGCGCAGTTGCGTGAACTCACTCCCGCCATCGATTGGGACGCCTATCTGAAAGCCGTCGACGCTCCGCCCAGCGATCACTACATCGTAACCTCACCGGACTTTTTCCGCGCAGAAAACAAGCTCCTTGACGACCGTCCGCTTACCGACTGGCAGGCCTACCTGCGCTGGCAGGTGATCCATCGCTCGGCGCGGTATCTGACCAAAGCACTGGTCATGGAGGATTTTGATTTCTTCTCCCACACGCTTGCCGGGGCGGAAACCCAGTTGCCCCGCTGGCGCCGCTGCGTACACGGCGCCGATCGCGATCTCGGCGAGGCCCTGGGGCAGGCCTATGTCGACCGCGCTTTCCCTCCCGGGAGCAAGGCCCGCACCCTCGAGATGGTGCACAACATCGAGGCCGCTCTCTCCGCCGATATTCAGAGCCTCGCCTGGATGTCCCCCGAAACCAAGCAACAGGCCATCACCAAACTCAAGGGGATCGAAGACAAGATCGGCTATCCCTCGCACTGGCGCGACTATTCCGCCGTGAAGATCACGCGCGATAGCTGGCTGAACAACGTTTCCCAGGCCTCGTCATTCGAGTTCGAGCGCTGGGTCGCCAAGATCGATAAGCCCGTCGATCGCTCCGAATGGAGCATGACCCCGCCCACCATCAACGCCTACTACGATCCGCAATTGAACACTATCAACTTCCCCGCCGGCATTTTGCAGCCGCCATTTTTCGATCCCAGTAAAGATGACGCCGTCAACTATGGCGCGATCGGCATGGTCATCGGACACGAAATCATTCACGGCTTCGATGATGAAGGCCGTAAATTCGACGCCCACGGCAACCTGCGCGACTGGTGGACGCCCGAAGATTCCAAGCTTTACGACCAGCGCGGCAAATGCATCTCCGACGAGTACACGCAGGACGTGCCCGAGGCCGGCCCCGGCGTCAAGCAGAACGGCCTGCTCACGCAAGGGGAAGATACCGCCGACAACGGCGGCATCCATCTCGCGCTCAACGCCCTCGAGGCCGACCTGAAAAAGCAGGGCAAATCGCTCGACGATAAAGGTCCCGACGGATGGACCTACCGCCAGCAATTTTTCCTGTCGTTCGCCTACTCGTGGTGCGCCAACATCCGCCCCCAGATCGCGCGCATGATGGTCACCACCGACCCTCATTCTTTGCCCATCTTCCGCATCGACAATGTGATATCGAACATGCCGGAATTCGAGCACGCCTTCGGCTGCAAGGCCGGACAAAAAATGGTAAGAGCCAACGCCTGCCGGGTCTGGTAATCGCCAGGATTTGTCATGCTGATGGGAGACGACCTGTCATGCTGAGCGAAGAAGGAGCAGCGTGAAGGCGCTGCTCCTTCGCAGTCGAAGCATCCCTACCAGAAGGACGCTTTCGCGGTAGGGATGCAGGTAGAGATGCTTCGACTCCACACAACAGGCGTTGCTACGATTACCTCTTGACAATCTGCACTCCATAAAGCACACTCTTCATAGGCGAATAAAAAGCGAAACTGCAGAATCGCCTCCGCGGCTCATATCCTGAAATCAGCCCCGGCGCTCCCTGAAATTTTCCGAGGATTTTATGTCTTCCGCAGTGGTTTCCACTTCGGCGGCCCTGGGCCGCCCTTTTCTTTTTGATGACGATGCCGAACCTGAGGTGTCTTGTCATCCTGAGCGGAGCGGAAAATACGCGAAGCGCATTTCCCGCGGAGTCGAAGAGCCTGCCCTGAGCTTGCCGAAGGGATCCCTACCTTCTCCCGATCCCAGATTGGCAAGCATACTTCCGGCCTCGCAGCTCGAAATCCGTCCTGCCCCGGAGATGGCCTCCAGCGGCATCCCCGACCTCGACGCCCTCACCGGCGGCCTGCCCCGCGGATGCCTCACCGAAATCTGCGGTCCCGCCTCCTCCGGACGCACAACCATTCTGCTCACCGCCCTGGCCGCCGCCACCCGCCGCGGGGAATACTGCGCCCTCCTCGACGCCAGCGACTCCCTCGATCCCCACTCCGTAGAAGCAGCAGGAGTTGATCTAGGCCGACTCCTTTGGGTGCGCTGCGGAAAAGACAGTGCAGGTCAATCGAAGAAATCAGCGGGTGCCCCACCCTTGTCGCGCACTTTGCGACAGGGTGGGGATTTTGACTTCCTCCCACAAGACCCGTCGCCGCTGGATTTTCAGCAGAGCAAAGTCGAGAGCCCACGCTGCGAGGAAAACGCCTCCTTGGAAAAATCCCCGCGTTACACGCGACAATCCGAGCACTGCCTCGAGCAAGTCCTGCGCTCGACCGACCTGCTGCTCGAAAGCGGCGGCTTCGGCCTGATCGTCCTCGACCTCGCCGACCTGCCTCTCCAGTCCGCCCGCCGCATCCCGCTGACCACCTGGTTCCGCTTCCGCCGCGCCGTCGAACACAAACCCACAATCCTGCTGGCGATCGAGCAGCAACCCATCGCCGGAAACTGCTCGACGCTCCTGTTGCGGTTAGAAGCCGCGAAGCGGTGCAAGAATGCAGCCCACGGCGCAAGCCGTGGGTCAGGCGTTAAAAACAAACAAGCCCTGGAGGAGCGAAAGATAGACCACGAACAATCCATCACTCACGACCAAACTATTCCTCCCACTCACGCGCACCTGCTCACCGGACTCCACATCAACGCCGAATTGATCCGCTCCCGTCTGGACCGCAAACCCGCGCGCTCCGTCGCATTCGCCACCAAAACCGCCTGGGCAGGATAAAAACCATGACTCAAATTACCCAATTACCAAATCACAAAATTACGAAATGACTCCATGCCGTTCGCCTGCATCTACATTCCGAATTTTTCGATCGCGACCGCGCTCCGCGCCGAACCGGAACTGCAGGCTCGTCCCGTCGCCATTTTCGAAGGCAAACCTCCGCTCGAACAAATCGTCGCGGTCAATGAAGACGCCAGCCGCCTGGGCATCGCGCCCGGCATGCCCAAAGCCCAAGCCGAACTCTGCTCCGAACTCGCCCTGCGCCCGCGTTCTGCACTGCAGGAATCTTCCGCGCACGCCGCCCTGCTTGACTGCGCCCAATCGTTCTCTCCCTGCGTGGAAGACTCGGCCTGCGACGCGGTTCTTCTGGATCTCGCCGGCATGGAATCTTTATTCGGATCGCTGCATAAAATTTCCCGGGCCATCGCCGATCGCGCCGCCGCGCTAGGTCTGGCGGCAAACATTGCGACAGCCTCCAACCCCGACGCGGCCCTGCTCGCCGCCCGCGGTTTTTTCGCCGTAGCGCCGGCATCTTGCCGGCTGTCGCGGGGGCATCTTGCCCCCGCACCGGATAGCGCACCCAATCCCAGAGTCATCGTGATTCCGGCAGGCAAAGAAGCGGAATCTTTGGGAGGATTGCCGGTAGAAGTTTTGTTTCCCGATCGTCTGGAGGGCGAAGAGAAAAAATCTGCCGAACGCCTGCTCGAAACGCTTGCCCGATGGGGCATTCGCAACCTGCGCGCCCTGGCTGCGTTGCCCGAAGTGTCGCTCAGCGAGCGCCTCGGACAACAAGGCCTGCACCTGCAGCAACTCGCGCGCGGCACCGCGAGCCGCACGCTGGTTCTGGTCGAAGCTCCGCTGCTGTTCGAGGAAGCGATCGAACTGGAACATCCCATCGTCCTGCTCGAACCGCTGGCTTTCCTGCTCAATCGCCTGCTCGAACAACTCTGCGCCCGACTCGCCTCACGCGCTCTCTCCACGCAAGAGCTGCGCCTGACGCTCGAACTCTCCAACCTCACGGGCATCGACGATGAATGTGAAAGCGTAGGAATCTCCAGTGAGAGCGACGGAAACGAGGGGAATGAAATAAATCGGAACGGAAACACGTGGGGACAGCCGCCTAAGCCTGCCCTGAGCGAAGTCGAAGGGGCTGTCCGGCGGAGCGAAGCTCCGCTGCTTCACTGCCGCCAAACAAAATTTATCCGCAAGCTGAATCTCCCGCTTCCCATGCTCGATTCAAAAGTTTTCCTGAAACTCCTGCAACTGGATCTGAACGCACATCCCCCGGGAGCACCCATCATGAAAATTCATCTGGCCGCAGAGCCAGCGCGCCCACGCTCGGCCCAAGGAGGCCTGTTCCTGCCTCCATCGCCCGAGCCGGAAAAGTTGGAACTCACCCTGGCCCGCATCGCCGGCATTGTCGGCGAACACAAAGTCGGCGCCGTGGAGTTGCTCGACACGCATCATCCCGAAGGATTCCGCATGCGCCGCTTCGTCGCCGAGGTTGCCCGCAAAGTTCCGCAGAAGAAAAATCCGGACGCGACAGAAGCGCAAGCCGCGATCACCGCCCTGCGCCGCTTCCGTCCGCCCTTGCGTGCCAACGTGACTCTGGAAAATGGCCAGCCTGTGCATTTGGTTTGTCGAAGAAAAGAAGTGCAGGGCGAAGTCCTCTGGAAGGCCGGCCCCTGGCGCTTCTCCGGTGATTGGTGGGAGCGCGATGCCTGGTCCCGCGACGAGTGGGATCTAGCCCTGCGCAGCGGAGAAACCGTTTCGTTCTACCGCCTCGTGCACGACCTGCTCGGCGGCGGCTGGTTTGTGGAAGGAACATATGACTGACTTCACCACGGAACACGGAGCCACAGAGAAAAATTGATGATTTTTGATTGTTGATTGTTGAATGAAAAACTTTCAGGAGTAAGGCATTTATTCAACAATCATCAATTTGTTTTCTCCGTGTTTTCTGTGCCTCCGTGGTGAAAGGCCTTGACTGGCAACTGATGTACATCGAACTTCACGCCCGCTCCGCTTTCAGCTTTCTCGAAGGCGCTTCCCTGCCCGAGGAATTGATCGGCGTGTGCGCGCACTTTCACATGCCCGCCATGGCCCTGCTAGACACCGACGGCGTCTACGGCGCCCCGCGCTTCCACCTAGCCGCCAATAAGGTCGGCCTCAAAGCGCACATCGGCGCGGAAGTCACCTGCGCGCCTGTCATCCTGAGCGGAGCAGGCGCTTCACGAAGTAAAGTACCTGCGGAGTCGAAGGACCCCTACCCCCACGATGGTGTGCAGCAGGTAGGGATTCCTCACTTCGCTCGGAATGACAAAATTAACGCTCGGAATGACAAATCCGTGGGGAGTGACAAATCATTCCGCCTGCCCCTGCTCGTCGCCTCCCGCGCCGGCTACCAGAATCTCTGTCGCTTGATCACCAAAATGAAGTTGCGCGCCAAGAAAGGCGAAGGCGCCGTCACTGCTGAAGAACTCGAAGAACATGCCGGCGGACTAATCTGCCTCACCGGCGGCGATGAGGGCCCGCTCGCTACCACCCTGCGCCAGAACAACCCTGACCAAGCCCGCCGCCAACTCGATCAACTCACCGGCATCTTCGGCCAGAACAATGTCTATGTCGAACTGCAACGCCACTTCCATCGTGAAGAAGAATCTCGCAACCGCATCGCAGTCGATCTCGCCCGCTCGCTCAATCTCCCGCTGCTTGCGACGAACGGCGTGGACTACGCCATCCCCAAAGCCCGCGAGCTTTGCGACGCTTTCACCGCAATCCGCCATCACCGCACGCTCTCGACCGCTGGACGCTTGCTCTCGCGCAACTCCGAGCGCCACTTGAAATCTCCCGGGGATATGCAGCAACTCTTCGCCGACCTGCCCGAAGCGATCCACAACACTGTCGAACTTTCCTCACGCCTCGAATTCACCCTCAACGATCTCGGCTACGAATTCCCGCGCTATCCCGTGCCCGAAGGCGAGACCATGAATTCTTTCCTGCGCGAGCAAGCCTGGATCGGTTTTCGCAATCGCTACGGCCGCGCCTCCGAAGACATGCAAGCCAAGGCCCGCCGCCAGATCGAAAAAGAATTGGCGCTCATCGAGAAACTAAAACTTGCCGGATACTTCCTCATCGTCTGGGACATCGTCCGCTATTGCCGCGAGCAAAACATTCTGGTGCAGGGACGCGGATCCGCCGCCAACAGCGCCGTCTGCTACTCGCTCGGCATCACCGCGGTCGACGCTGTCAGCATGGAACTTCTCTTCGAGCGCTTTCTCTCTGAAGAACGCGGCGAGTGGCCCGACATCGATCTCGACCTGCCCAGCGGCGACGAGCGCGAAAAGGTCATCCAGTATCTCTACAAAAAATATGGCGAACGCGGCGCCGCCATGACCGCCAACGTCATCACTTACCGCAACCGCATGGCCGCGCGCGAAATGGGCAAAGCGCTCGGATTCGATCCCGAAACGCTCGCAAACATTTCCGCCGCCGTCGCCACCTGGGAATTTCGCGACGAGAACGACGCGCTCGACCGCCGTTTCCGCGATGCCGGGCTCGACCTCACGCATCCGCGCCTGCGCAAATATTACGAACTCTGCCTCGCCGTGCAGGACATGCCGCGCCATCTTGGCCAGCACTCCGGCGGCATGGTCATCTGCCAGGGACAACTCGATTCCGTCGTGCCGCTCGAACCCGCGTCCATGCCCGGCCGCGTCGTCGTGCAATGGGACAAAGAAGATTGCGCCGACATGGGCATCATCAAGGTCGACTTGCTTGGTCTCGGCATGATGGCCGTGCTCAAGGATTCCATCGAGCTCATTCGCCGGCATTATCACGAGGAGGTGGATCTCGCGCATCTTCCGCAGGACGACTCGCAGGTCTATTCAACTTTGCAGCAAGCCGACACCGTTGGAATGTTCCAGGTGGAAAGCCGCGCGCAAATGTCGTGCCTGCCGCGCCTGCGCCCCATGCGCTTCTACGACGTCGTAGTCCAGGTTGCGATCATCCGTCCCGGCCCGATCGTCGGCCAGATGGTGAATCCATTTCTGCAGCGCCGCCAGGGAAAAGAAGAAGTCACCTACGCGCATCCGTCGCTCGAACCAGTTCTGAAGCGCACGCTAGGTGTTCCTCTTTTTCAGGAACAACTGCTGCGCATTGCCATGATCGCCGCCAATTTCACCGGAGGCGAAGCCGAAGATCTCCGCCGCGCCATGGGATTCAAGCGCTCGCAAGCGCGCATGAAAGAGATCGAAGCCAAGCTCCGCGCCGGCATGACGGCGAACGGAATCTCCCCGAAAGCGCAGGAGGAAATCATTCTCTCGATCACCTCGTTCGCGCTTTACGGATTCCCCGAATCCCACGCCGCCAGCTTCGCCCTGATCGCCTACGCCAGCGCCTATCTGAAATGCCACTATCTCGCCGCCTTCACCGCAGCGTTACTCAACAATCAGCCCATGGGTTTCTATTCGCCGGCGACAATCGTCAAAGACGCGCAGCGCCACGGCCTGAAACTGCTGCCAGTCGATGTGACGTGCTCACAGTGGAATTGCACGTTGGAGGCAGTACCGAGTAGCGAGTACCGAGTGCCGAGTAAAAACGAGGCCATAGTTTGTTGGCCGTCGGTCGTTGGCCCTGAAGATTTCGATAGCCCAGCCGCGGAGCGGCAACAGAATACAGCCCACGGCGCAAGCCGTGGGACAGCAAAAGAGATAGAGAGCCGAGCCCCGGAGGGGCGGAAGAATATTGAGGATGGGAAGCACTTCGAAATGGGCGAATCTCTTCACTCGGGACTCGGTACTCGCAACTCGCAACTCGCTCCCGCTCTCCGCATGGGCCTGCGCTATGTTCGCGGCCTGCGCGAAGAGGCTGCTCGATCGCTAATCCTGGAACGTATGCGCACTCCCTTCGCTTCCATCCACGATCTCACCCGCCGCGTCCCTGAACTGCGCAAAGACGAACTCACCACGCTGGCGGAAATCGGCGCGCTGAATTCAGTGGCCAGTGGCCAGTTGTCAGTTCCCAGTAAAACTCTTGTCATTCCGACCCCCGAGCGCACGCGAGGGGCGGAGGAATCTCTACCTGGCTCGGTGCTCGCAATTCGAAACTCGAAACCTGAAACTCGAAACCCGAAACTCCCCCTTCACCGTCGTGACGCCCTCTGGCAGATCGAACGCGCCGTCCGCCCCGCGGGCCCGTTGCTCGAACAAAACGCCGAACCCGACGAACGCTCTCCCCTCTCGCCCATGAACCACGAAGAGCGCCTGGTCGCCGATTTCCATGGCACCGGACTCACTGTCGGCCCGCATCCCATGGCCTACCGCCGCGCCTGGCTCAATGCCATGGGCATCCGCCGCGCCAGCGAACTGCGCGACCTGCCCACGGGCAAGCGTCTCCGCATCGGAGGCTGCGTCATCACCCGCCAGCGTCCCGGCACCGCCAAAGGATTTGTGTTTTTAAGTCTGGAAGATGAAACCGGAGTGGCCAACGCGATCGTCCGCCCCGATCTGTTTCACGCGAACCGCCTGCTGCTGACCAGCGAGCGCTTCCTCGCCATCGAAGGCATCCTGCAGAATCAGGACAACGTGATCTCCGTCCGCGCCGAACGCGTGCAACCGCTCTTCGTCACGAAAGCAGAAACCAGTTCGCACGATTTCCACTGAGCACTTTTCACCACGGAGACGCGGAGCCACGGAGAAATTCCCTTCTTAATTGCTCTCGATCCGCGAAGATCCGCGTGAATCCGTGGCTAAGAATTTCTCCGTGTCTTCGTGGTGAATACGCTCTCACTTCCCCGTATAGCTCACTCTCCAAATAGACCCCGACCCGTCATCGCTCACCAGCAGAGAGCCATCCGGAGCCACAGTAATCCCCACCGGACGCCCCCACACGTCGCCATTCGGCAGCACGAATCCGGTCAAGAAATCTTCATACTCGCCGGAAGCATGTCCCGTCTGATGCAGCGGTACGCGAATCACCTCATAGCCCACGCGCACCGCCTTATTCCACGAGCCGTGCTCCGACGCAAAAAGATCTCCCTTATATTCCGCCGGAAACTTATCTGCCTCATAGAAAGTCATTTCGAGCGACGCATTGTGCGGCTGCAACAAAACGTCCGGCACGATCGCTTTGTCCTTCAACTCCGGATGCTTCCCTTGCTGCCGCGGATCCTGATGCGGCCCGATATACCACCACGGCCATCCATAGAATCCGCCTTCCTGCACATGCGTGATGTAATCCGGCACGAGATTGTCCCCGAGCGCATCGCGCTCGTTCACCGAGCACCACAACTCGCCTGTCGTTGGATTCATTAGAATCCCGCCACCGGCATTGCGAATGCCGTAGGCATACACCTTCAGCTGGCAATTCGACGGATCGCACACCAGAATGTCCGCGCGATCCCGTTCCGCCGGATGCGTGTCGGTATCGTCATCGTTCGACGCCGATCCTACCGCGACAAACATCTTCTTCCCATCCGGAGTAAATTCCACCGAGCGCGTCCAGTGCCCACCGCCGCTGGGAAGATCGGCAATGTGCTCCGGTGGTCCGCTCGCCCTCATGTCGCCATTGTGATACGGCACGCGCAAGACCTCATTCGTATTGCCGATATAAATCCACTGCGGATTCGGCCCCGGCGGATAAAACGCAATCCCGTAAGGACGCTTCAATCCTTCGGCAAAAATCGCATTCTGCTCCGGCTTGCCATCGCTGGTCATGCCCCGAAACACGCGAATGCGGCCTGCGGCGCTCTCTGCCAGAAATATGTCGCCATTCGGAGCCGTGCGCAGCAATCGCGGACTATCCAGCCCTCCCGCATACAACTCGACCTTGAATCCCGCGGGCGCCACCGGCCACGCATTCTCCGGACGCGATACCACCTCAGGCCCGTTCTGAGCCGACTCCGTCGCATACGGTTGTGGCAAATCCGCTACCGTGATCTTGCGAGTCGTCCCGGGCTTCTCATAGCGAAAATCCGTAAAGGGCGCTTTGGGCGGCGGAGCTTTTATGGTGGACGCCATCACCTGCGGCGGCGGCAACGCATTTGCCTCGCCAGTGGCTCCGCCTTTTCCCGGCCCCATCGTTTCCACGTAGCTGATGATTTCCCAGCGACTCTTCTCCGGCAAAAAGGCCCACGATGGCATCCCGTTGTCCTTGTCACCTTTTGTGATGAACCAGAACACCTCGCCTCCTGGGACGCCCTCTAGCTTGCCGTCAACCAGAGACGGAACATTCCCCGTCCCCTGCCCCGTTCTTCCGTGACACGAAAGGCAATTCCGCGCATAAAGAGTTTTGCCGGCGGTCACCGCGGCGGCCTGCCCCTGATAAGGATTCTTCACCGCTTTCGCCGAGGCCGGCGCATCGTGAAAGTTTTTGTCCACAGCCTGCAGTGTTGGAATGGAAAGAAACGACAGGAGAACTGCCCACACAATCTTCATCGTGCTCAAAAGCATGGTTATCCTCGCGGGTAAGATTTCCCACTTAGATTATGCTCTGAGCAAAAGGGATGCGGGTTTATACAGCGAATTCCTCACTTCACCCGATTTGTGGAGTGTATGCCGAAACCGTTACGCCGCTAACTCGCGGCTCTTTACTTATCCACTGGCTCCGATCTTGGCGGTGATCAAGCCCACGTGATCGACGCCCACACCGTGCGCATCCTCAATCACCGTGACCACATCCTCCCAAGGAACATTGTTGTCCGCTTTGACGAGTAATACCTTCTGGGCGCGTGTCTTAGTAGATGTCGACCAACTGATTGTTGAGATCCTTCCAGCTCACGTCCTGCTGATTGATCTCGAGCTGCGGTTGGCCTCCATTCGCTGGTGCGAGTACCTGCAAGACCACTGAGCGGCTGTTCGGCTGAGGTTTGGCGTGCTTTGGCGGCGGCTGTGGGATGAGCGCATTCTTCCCCTTCGGGGTAACCGGGGAGATAATCATGAAAATAACCAGCGTTTATCGATGCATATTTCCGTCGATCATTCGCCAAATCCCAAGCGGATTGGCGTCTTTCAATTCGTGCGGCAAGGCGCTATCGGGAAACCCTTGGTAGCAGACAAGTCGCGTAAAGCGGAAAATTGCCTGACTCCCTACTGACGTAGAACGCCCATCTGATGTTGACGGATATGGCCCCCCATGCACCATTGCATGGGTCACCTCCACGCCGGTGGGAAAGCCATTGAAGACCAACCTGCCGACCTTCGTTTCGAGGATGGCAATAAGCTCGGCATACTCCTGCAGATCCTGGTCCGTTCCGTGGATCGTCGCGGTGAGATGTCCTTCCAGAGAACCGGCAATCGCCAGAATTTGATCGCGGCTCGCGTAGCGAACGAGCAGCGTGGTCGGCCCAAAAATCTCTGCCTCCAGGTCGGAGCCTAGAAATGATTCGGCATCGGTCTCAAATACCGCGGAGTTCGCAGAAAAGCCTGCAGAGGAAGCAATGTTCTCGGCCATCGTCGTCACCGCAGGACTGGCCTTGCGCTTGGCGATCGCGGAGTCGTATGACGAATGAATGGTCTTGGTCAGAAGATGGAAGGCGGAGGAACCCGCGACCAACTCTCTTAACTTCTCGCCAAACTTCTTTGCGTCCCCGCTTTGCTCAAGAAAAACGATCCCCGGCTTGGTGCAGAATTGTCCGGCTCCCAGTGTGAAGGATGCGTGAAGGCCTGAGGCAATGCTTTCGGCACGCTCGCGCAACGCCCCCGGCAAGATGAAAACAGGATTCGTGCTGCTCATTTCTGCATAGAACGGGATCGGTTGCGGACGAGATGACGCAACATCCATCAGGATTCTTCCGGCGGTGCGCGATCCGGTGAATCCGCCTGCGCGCACCAAGGGGTGCTTTATCAAAGCGATTCCAATCTGCGACCCGTGGCCGAACAACAAAGAAAAGACGCCTTCCGGCAGGCCACACTCGCGAACACTCTGTTGTACAGCACGTCCCACGAATTCGCCGGTACCGGGATGGGACGCATGCGCCTTCACGATGACCGTATTACCGGCGGCAAGCGCCGATGCCGTATCGCCGCCAGCAACCGAGAATGCAAGGGGAAAGTTGCTGGCGCCAAAGACGACCACCGGCCCTAGCGGACGCATCATGGCGCGCACGTCGGGTTTGGGGAGAGGTTTGCGGTCTGGCTCCGAGTGGTCGATTCTTGCGTTAACCCACGAGCCTTCTTCTGCGACCTGCGCAAATAAGCGGAGTTGATTGCAGGTGCGAGCGGTCTCACTTTGTAGCCGGGCTTTCGGAAGGGCGGTTTCGAGTTCGGCTCGTTCGACAATCTCGCCTACAATCGATTCAATCTTTGCGGCAATTGTTCGCAGGAATGTACCCCGTTCACGCCCAGAGGTGCGGCTATAGTGATGAAATGCTTCCGCCGCGAGGTGAACTGCTCGTTCGACTTCTTCCGCCGTAGCGGGAATAAAGCCAGGCTGCAGTTGCTGACCAGTGGTCGGGTTCCAGGCGTACAGTGGTTCCCCGCTGCCAGCACCATCGCGAAAACCAACCAGCGATCGACCCGAAATTTTCGTAGTCACATCTAACATGATTCACTTCCTACTTGGCAGGCGCTTACGAATTCACCGACTGGGGCCGGGTTCGCAGCGCATCGCAAATGATCTTCTTTGTCTGTTCCAGTTCACTCCCGACCAACTCGAAGCGTGGTGGGCGCACGCGGGCGTTTCCCATTTCAACTTGGACCTGGACCAACTTGATGAGTTGAACAAATTTCGGGACAGTATCCATCCTTAGGAGGGGCAAGAACCAACGGTACAGCTCAAATGCTTTATCATGCTCGCCGCTGATTGCACAGTTGAACAGCTCAACCGATTCGCGTGGCAGAGCATTGGCCAAACCTGCAACCCATCCTGTCGCCCCGACCCCGATGGCTTCGAGCAGAGCGTCATCGACTCCGACCGAGATCTCAAGACGGCGATCCACGAGCGCGCGAATGGCAGATACTCGCCTGGCGTCCGTGCTCGACTCCTTCACGGCTTCGAAGTTTTCGTACTCTGCGGCCAACTCCTGAATCTGCTCTGGCAAGAAATCGGTTCCATACGCGATCGGGTTGTTATAGAGCATGCAAGGGAGCGGCGTAGCCCGGAAGACGGTGGTAACGTGGGCCTTCATCTCTCGCCAGTCGCCCAGATACACATAAGGAGGCAGAACCATGAGTCCGGAGCACCCGAGATCGGAAGCGGCTTTCGCGAGAGACGCAGCCTCAGAAGTGGTCAGCGAGGAAATGGAAGCGACTACTGCCCCGCGCCCGTGAACTGCCTTCACGCAGGTGCGCAACATGTCCACCTTTTCATCGAAAGATAAAGTTGCACCCTCACCTAGCGATCCCAGAGCGACGACACCCGCGCATCCGTTATCCAGCAGCCACCGACAGTGGTCTGCCAGGAATCCGTGGTCGATGCTCAGATCTTGGTTGAAGCAGGTTGTAATGGCAGGGTTGACGCCCTTCCAGTTCATTGCAAGCCTCCTGTACGTGCGGGGGTTGGCTGCGGTTGTGGAGAGGGAGCAGCCAGGGTTTCCACGCGCGCCGGAAACACCGGCGGTCGAACCGAATCCGGATTCCACTTGAACAGAAACTGCGTCGCCGGTCCGCAGATCCGCCCCTGGCAAGGTCCCATGCCACAGCGGGTATGCAGCTTGGCTCCACGCCAGGATGTATGCTCTTGCAGTCGCGAATAGGGAACATCCTCACATCGACAAACCAGGGTTTTGGGCGACGCCAGGCCTCTCAGTTCCGGACGCAGGCAAAATGCTTTCTCAAGAGCGCGAGCAAAACTCCGGAATTTTTCCCGAAAACGAAAAAGGGCGCGAGCATCCGAATTATGGCCCGCGGCCGCCAATCCGGCGATTTCTCCCTCGATCAGCGATAACTCGATTCCTCCGATGCCCGTCGGTTCTCCGGCACAGAAAATTCCTTCCACCGTGGTTTGCTGGAATTGGTTCACCTGCACGTAACCGCCTGCCGTTCGGCAGCCCAGCAAGATCGGCAACTCGGTATTGGGCACGAGGTGGAACCCGCAGGCTAGGTAATCGCATTTGATCGTTCCGGTTTGTCCTGCGTGCGAGATGCTTACGCCTTCCAGTGCTCTTCCTCCATGCGCTGCTACAACCCAACAGTTAGTCTTGAACGGGATGCCCGTGAGTTCTTTCTTCAATTGAAGACCTTGGGCAATCTTTCCCGGGTGGCGCATCAACGCCATGCCGAAGCTAGCCAACTTGCTCGACGATACCTGTTCGCAGATCAGCGCAATCTCAGCACCGTGCCGACGGAGGTATGCCGCAACTGCCAACAGCAGAGGACCTGTGCCTGACACAACGACGCGCTTACCGCGAATCGGCAGGCCCGATTTCACCATCGCCTGCAAGCCGCCCGCGCCCATGACGTTCGGCAGCGTCCAGCCGGGAAAGGGCAGAAATCGCTCCCGCGCTCCGGTCGCCAGAACGAGATTTTGGTAAGTCAGTTCACGGGCATCGTCAGGACCCTCTGCCAGCAGAACGCCAGTTTTGGGTTGGTGAAGGACTCTCCTTCCGCCGAGCACCGTCACGCTCGCTGCTTTCAAGCGAGCATGCCACTTCGATGCCTCGTCCGCATGATCTTCCTTGAATGCACCCGCTCGCCAGATCTGGCCGCCGAGTGCGGAGTTCTCATCAACCACGCCAACCTGCGCTCCTGATTCTGCAGCGCGAACAGCCGCCGCGATCCCGGCAGGCCCGCCTCCGACCACAAGAACTTCAAACCGATCTCGTGAATCGCTATTCATCCGTCTTCATGTCCATATCCGGTTCGCACAAAATCTGGCAGCTTCGACAATGAGGGATGCCATTCACCATTGCGCGACATTCGAAACAGATTCCCATCCCGCACAGCGGCCCTCGTGGTTCTCCAGTAACTGAGCTTCGGCATGGTTGGCCGGCAATCATCATGGCGACAGCTACGGTGGTGCCTGCGGGCACCGACACTCGCACGCCATTCACGGTTACCGTGACCTGACTAGACATGCGCATATTCCTTTATCGTTCGCGAGGGCAGATATGGCGCGATCGGGATCTCCGGATTCGAACCAGTGACTTGACTGACCAGGATGTTGGCAGTCCCCATCGAGGTGGTGATTCCCAAACCTTCATGGCCTGTGGCAAGAAACACAGACGTTTGTCCCGGGCACGGGCCGATGAGCGGCAATTTGTCAGGCGTGGCCGCCCGGAAGCCGGTCCACACACGCACGGCCGACATGGGACCAAGCCGCGGCATATATTCCTGGGCACGACGCAACATGTTCGATAGCACGACGTGATCGACTTCTTTATGCTCCGCTCCATACTGGCGTGAGGACCCGATCAGGATTTGCCCGGTCCTGCGAGGCTGCACATTAAAAGCGACGGAATCGCGAGTCACCGAATGCGCGCTCTTTAGATAGCCTAGTTCCACCAACTGATGGCGCAGGAATCCCGGATAGCGATCGGTAATGACGAGATGCCCCTTCCGCTTCTTGATTGCAATGTCCGGTGTCAGTTCGGCCGCGTTTGATCCAGCAGCATTCACGACAATCTCTCCCGAGATTTCCTCGCCATCACTCAGTCGGACCGTTCTTGGTGATATCTGAGTGACGGCGGCACCGAGTGTGAGCCTGGCTCCGCGTTGCTGGGCGCGAGTCATCAGGAATCGGGCAGCGCAGGGCGGATACAGTACTCCATCTCCCGGAACGAGCAGCCCGCCAACCAGGCCATCGCGCAGGTTCGGTTCGGCTTCCCGCAACTGGTGCGCGTCCAATATCTCTGCCTCAACTCCGCGCTTGGTGTAATAGTCGTGTTTCCGACCCACTTCCACCATCTCTTCTTCGTCGGCCGCTACCCAGATCGTCCCGGTTTGCTCGTACTCAACGTCATCAGGCAAGTCTGGCCGAAGTTCCTGCCACAGACGCTGCGAATAGTGTGTCAGCGCAAATTGAGCATCCGAGTCGTCCATGACGACGATATGTCCCATGCCGGCAGCGGTTGCCCCACTTCCAACGACGTCTCGATCTACAACGGAAACCCGTATCCCGCGTTCGGCAAATGCATCGGCGCAAGCCACTCCTACAATTCCGGCGCCCACAATGACAACGTCATAAGACTCTTTGCCCATGCTTGAATTAGATGCGAATGCCCATGCACACAGGATCATTCGGATTCAGTACGAGTTCGGTCTGAGCGGTCACGTACGCTGATCCTCGAATGCTCGGGCAAATCTTCCCTTGTCTCACTTTCAGCGTGCCTTCGAAAATGCTGCCCACTATACAACGGGTTTCGGATGGAAAGCATCTTACGCTGCCCGGTTTTTGTAACACCGAGGACCACCGACAAGCGGGGACTGATAGGAACGTCGTCATGCCGGAAAATCATAAGGAGGCTAATGGCAGAGATCCATTCGGCTCGACGTTACGATTGGTTGGTCCCAGGTTTTCCTGGGAATCGCTCAGACCGCCCAAAATCCCCTGTCCGCGCAGCTACGTAAGTACTTGAATCGACAAGGTCACCCGATTAGCGTCAGAACCGACCGCAAACAGATGATTGTGTCGTTGGTCAACGAGGAGATCACTCTAGCTGAGATGGAGGCTCATGATGCTCGGCTCGACCAATTGGACATCGAAGCGGCCATTGAATTCGCGCAGTATGTCCTTTTGAACGCCGCAAGAATCTGGTCGGAGTCCAGCCCCGAGCAAAAGCAACGTCTTCAGAAGCTGATCTTCCCGTCCGGTGTGCTCTTCGCAGAAAGCGTTTATCGAACCGGTACAACCAGTATGATTTTCTTTGAATTGGAAGAAATGTACGCCCAGAATGAAAGGATGGTAGCGCTACCGGGAATCGAACCCGGGTTTGAAGATTGAGAATCTTCCGTCCTAACCCCTAGACGATAGCGCCCTCGAGACGATTTTTTATTATAACAAAGCCGTCTTCACTCTCACTTGCGCGATGAGGGCGTCCCTTCGTCGGTCTTTGCCCTCATTCCCATGCTCGCCGCACCCCCCTCCATGTCCGCGCTTTCGCGTTTCATTTTGGAATTTCCGTGCGCGCGTATCGAAATTATTTGTGCGACTTCCCTCCCATCCACAGGCCGAGAAGAGCTATAGTAAAAATACACTTGAAAAACTGTTTCACCGGTAACGAATAAAGAAGCAGGGGCGACTTACATGTTGTTCCTTCATCAACCAATTCAATCATTTCTGAACTTAGGAGCTTGCAAGGAGTACGCAACCATGGCCAAATCGAAATTTCCCAAAAAGACAAGCGGTGAACTCGGCATTCCTCCCGTGGAAGCCACCTCGGCTACCCTGACCCCGGCAGAAAAGAATGCCTCCGAAATCACTCAACCCGAACCCAAGAAACCATCCAGAAAGCCCACGATTGTAAAAACGGAAGCTCGCGCCAGCATCGTTCCCATCAACCTCGACGATGAAATCCGCCGTCTCGCCTACCTTCTTTCCGAGCGCCGCGGATTCGAACCCGGTCACGAAACTGAGGACTGGCTAGCCGCTGAACACGAAATCCGTCAGCGCTATCGTCAACAGAGCGCCTGACGCTTCCAAGCACCGCCTTGGCGGCCGAGCCCCGGCCGCCGTCTGCGGGCGGAATCGTTTCCACTCACCCTGCATACCCACTCCCGTCTCTGTCTCTTCCCCACCTTAGCCCTCTTCGCCGTTTGCCTCAAACCCTCGTTTCTGAAAAAATAGCTTGGGGTTTTCCTACATGGCGTACATCGGCAGCTTTGCCTTGCTCCTCGCCCTGGCGTTGAGCGTCTACTCGTTTGGAATCGGCTTGGTGTCCTTATTTTTCCCTGGCGATTCCTCCTGGGAGCGCCTCGGGGAAACTGCCCGCCGTGCCGGCATCGTGGTCTTCGGAGCGGTCCTGCTCGCCGCCATTGCTCTCGTCGTCTCTGCCTTTCGCGACGACTTCACGATCGCCTACATCTTTCATCACAGCAATCGGGATCTTCCCGCTCCTTACAAATTCGCGACGCTGTGGTCCGGCCAGGAAGGCTCTCTCCTTTTCTGGTCGCTCCTGCTGGCCGGATACGGCTTCGTTCTCCGCCTTCGCTATAAGACCGATCCACGCCTCTTCGCCTACGCCTCGGTAGTCCTGGCTGGCGTTCAGATCTTCTTCCTCGCTCTCGTCAATATCGCCGCGAATCCCTTTGGCTTGCTCCAAGGCCCGCTTCGTGCTGACGGCAGCGGCCTCAACCCGCTCCTGCAATATCCCGAGATGGTCATCCATCCACCCATGCTCTATCTCGGATATGTCGGCTTCACCGTGCCGTTCGCCTTCGCCCTCGGCGCGCTGATCATGAAGTATCCCGGCGAGAAATGGATCCAGATCACGCGCCGCTGGACCATGGTGACCTGGGGATTCTTAACCTGCGGAATTTTTCTCGGAGCCCACTGGGCCTACGCCGTCCTCGGCTGGGGTGGCTACTGGGGATGGGATCCGGTCGAGAACGCCTCGCTGATGCCGTGGCTGGTCGGTACGGCCTTCCTGCACTCCGTCATGATGCAGGAAAAACGCGGCATGCTAAAAGTCTGGAACATGTGGCTGGTCTTCGCCACGTTCTGGCTCGCCATTCTCGGCACGTTCCTCACGCGCAGCGGCATCATCAGCTCCGTTCACGCTTTCGCGCAGTCGTCCATCGGAACCTGGTTTGCCTGGTTTCTCTCCATCACCTTCGCGGTTTTCCTTTTCTTCTTTCTCAAGAACCAGAGCCATCTGCGCAGCGAGCACAAACTCGAATCGCTGGTCTCCCGTGAGTCGAGTTTCCTGTTCAACAATCTTCTCTTCGTTCTTCTCTGCTTCACCGTGCTGTGGGGAACGTGGTTCCCCAAAATTTCAGAACTGGTGCAAGGCAACAAAGTCACGGTCGGTGCGCCGTTCTATAACCGTGTCGCTATTCCCGTTGCGCTCTTGTTACTGATCCTCACCGCCGTCGGGCCCTTGCTCGCCTGGCGCAAAACATCTTTGGAAAGTCTCAAGCGCAATTTCCTGTGGCCTGCCATTGGGGCCGTTGCGGTGATGGCCTTCCTGATAATCACTCCTTCCAGCTGGGGATCTCCCTTCGGACTCCGCCCCTGGCAGGATGTTTCTTATTTCTATTCGCTGATGGCGATCGGCCTGTCCGTTCTCGTGACGCTCACCGTGGCCAGTGAGTTCTATCGCGGCGGCCGCGTCATCTCGGAAAAAACCGGGCAGGGCATGTTCGCCTCCATGGTCCAACTCACCCATCGCAACACCCGCCGCTACGGAGGCTACATCGTCCACTTCGGCGTGGTTGTCGTCATCATCGGCCTCGCCGGCGCCGCGTTTAATCAGGACAAGGAATCCGAAAAAGGTCTGGCTTACGGCGACCACATGCGAATCGGAAGTTACGACCTCGTCTGCCGATCCTACACGCAGGATGACAATCCGAATTATTCCAGCGAGTGGGCGATCATGGATGTGTACCAGAATGGCAAGATGATCGACACGCTCACGCCGCAGCGTCTGTTCTACAAGGCAAGCCAGCAGGCGTCCACGAAACCGGACATCCGCTCAACCTTCAAAGAGGACCTCTATCTGGTCTACGAAGGACAAAACGAAAACGGACAGCCCATCATCAAAGCGCACCTGAACCCGCTGGTCATGTGGATATGGCTCGGCGTCTGGATCATCCTCGGCGGCACCGTCCTGGCTCTGGTTCCGAACGCCCCGGCGGTATCCCGCGTCCCGGCAGCCAGGCTGGTCGGACACGCCGCGCCCGTGGCCAGCGGCGATTAAATGTACGGGCGGACGCATTCGTCCGCCCGAAGTAGAAAGATTTTTGTAGAGAGATTTCTTGTGGGGACAGCCGCCAAAGCCTGCCCTGAGCGAAGCCGAAGGGGCTGTCCGATTTGCCGATGAAAATAAAATCCAACTCGATTCTCCGCCGCGCTCTCGAATGCGCCTTGCTCTCTCTCGCCGTCTTCGTCTTCTCCGGCGCCGCCGATCCCTCCACCCGCTTCAACGAAATCGGCCACCGGATGATGTGCATCTGCGGCTGCAACCAGATCCTGCTGGAGTGCAATCACGTCGGCTGCCCCGACTCCGACGGCATGCGCAACGAACTCATGGTTGCCGTCACGCGCGGCGATAGCGACAGCCTGGTCGAGCAATCCTTCGTGCAGAAATACGGCCCCACGGTTCTCGCGGCGCCGACAACTACCGGCTTCGATCGCACCGCGTGGATCATGCCCTTCGCGGCGCTGTTTGTTGGCCTGACCATCGTCATCCTGATCGTCCGTGCCTGGAAGAACCGCCCCACCCCGGCCATCGCGGACGGTCTGCGTCCCGCTACGGGCGCGGAATTCGATCGATTCCGTGAGCAGGCGCGCAAGGAGACTGACTTATGATGCTCGTATTTGCCTGCTGCGCTGTCGTCACTGTAGCCTCGGTGCTCTACATCTTCCACATTCCCGGACCTGTCTATCTCGGGCCGGAAAAAACTCGCGCCTCGTACCTGCGCGAGCGCAAAGACGCCGTCTACGAAAATCTCCGCGACCTCAACTTCGAATACATTGCCGGCAAAGTTCCGGACGCCGACTACCAGTCGCTCAAGGCGTCCATGCAAGAGGAGGCGGCCACGCTCCTGGCCGAAATCTCCCGTCTGGAATCCGGCGCCGCACCCGCGCCAAGAAAAGCGAGAACATGATCATTACTACACCCATTGTCATCCTGAGCGAAGTGAGTGCTCCGCAAAGCGGAGCATTCACGAAGTCGAAGGACCTCGTGCTCCCCTGCACCCGCAAGGAGTTTTCAGTAAGCACCCTCTACTCGATCTTCGCCATTCTCCTGCTCGCGCTCTCCGCCTCCGCCCAGACCCTCACCGGCACGGTCAAAAACGCCACCACCGGCAAGCCCTCCGCCGGAGACGAGGTCGTCCTCCTCAGCCTCGGGCAGGGCATGGAAGAAGCCGGACGCACCAAGTCCGACGCCAAAGGCAATTTCAGTTTCAAGCTCGATGCGCAAGGTCCGCACCTGATTCGCGTCATCCATCAGGAGGTCACCTATCACCGCATGGCGCCTCCGGGAACCACGTCGGTCGAAGTCGAAGTCTATGACGTCAGCAAGAAAGTTGAAGGCATCGAGGTCGTCGCCGACATCATGCGCGTGCAGGCCGAACAGGGACAGCTCGAGATCATGCGCGCCTTCGCCGTGCAGAATAGTTCCAAGCCTCCGCGCACCCAGATGAATGAGCGCAATCTCGAGTTCTACGTTCCGGAAGGCGCCCAGATCGTCGAAAGCTCCGCTATGACCGCCAACGGTCAGCCCCTGAAGTCCGCGCCCGTCCCCGTGGACGACAAGAAGACGCGTTACTCTTTTCTCTTCCCGCTTCGTCCGGGCACAACGCAGTTCGAGGTCGCCTATCAGGTCGCCTACACGGGCAGCGCCAACATCGATCCCAAGAGCATCTACCCGCTGCAACATTTCGTCGCGATTCTTCCCAAGTCGGTGCAATTTTCGCCGGCGGCCGGCACTAAGTTCCAGTCCATGAGCGATCCGCAGCAGCCCGACGCCAACGTGCAGGTCGCCTCCGGCGCCGGCCTCGGCCAGCCTCTGGCCTTCAAAATTTCCGGGGAAGGCACTCTGCAGGATCGCCAGCAAAATGCCGGCGAGCCCAGCGCGTCGGGCTCGGCGCAACCCGAAAGCCGCCCCGGTGGCGGACTCGGCCCGCCCATCGATGCTCCTAATCCTCTGCAGCGCTATCAACTGCCCATGCTCATCGGCCTGGGCCTGACCCTCGCCGCTGGCGGAGTCTTCGTAGCCTTCCGCCAGCAATCCGGCCGCACTGCTCGGGCCACAGCTTCTTCGGTGCTGGATGACGAATATGTTGTCGCCCCGATTCACGACTCTCGTGCCAGCCAGGAATCTCGAACGGCCGAAGGCCGCGTCCAGCCTCCCGCTCCGCGTTCTTCCTCGTCCATGTTGCTCCAGGGACTAAAGGATGAGCTGTTCGAACTCGAAGTCGAACACAAACAAGGCCGCATCAGCCAGCAGGAATACGAAAAAACCAAGGCCGCCCTGGACCAAACCCTCGAGCGCGCCCTGAAACGCGAGAGCCAAAAAGCCTGATGTTGAAAGAGGGAACACCCCATCCTTGTCAAAGCGGGTGCCCCACCCTTCTTTCGCGATTTGTGCGAAAGAGAGTGGGGATTTTGACTTCGCAATGCAGAAAACGAATGCCCCGAGCACCGACCACTGTGACCCAAGTCCTTGGCGTCCCCCGCGAATTCCGCAGAGGATAAATTTGGTGTGAGATGCGCGAAAAACCGCTAACTCCTTATTCTGAAATATCTTGCCCGTAACCCCATTGAGGCCCACGGAGCATCCCCTTCAATTGGGCGGGAACTTGCATCAACCCTCTTCACGTATCATCCAATAGACAGCTCCACCAAACCTATGGGAAACACTTTCAAGACCGCGTTCCTGCTGACCGCTCTCACGCTGCTTCTGATGTTCATCGGACGCGCCTTCGGCGGTCAAAACGGGATGTTCCTGGCGCTGGCGTTCGCCGCCGTCATGAACTTTGTCTCGTATTTCTATTCCGACAAAATTGCGCTGGCCATGTATCGCGCCCAGCCCGTCACGCGCGAGCAACTGCCGCGCGCCTACGCAGCGGTTGAGCGCCTCACGCAGAAAATCGGCATTCCCATGCCGAAGATTTATGTGATCCCGACCGAGTCGCCCAATGCCTTCGCCACCGGACGCAATCCGAGCCATGCCTCGGTCGCCGTGACGCACGGAATTCTGGAACTGTTGAACGATGAAGAACTCGAAGGCGTGCTCGCGCACGAACTTGGCCACGTCAATAATCGCGACATCCTGATCAGCTCCGTCGCCGCCACCATCGCGGGCGCAATCACCATGATCGCCAGCATGGGACGCTGGGCCATGTTTTTCGGCGGCTTCGGCGGCCGTGACCGCGAAGACCGCGGAGGCGGAGGCCTGGCTGCGCTCTTCATGCTGATCGTCGCCCCGATCGCCGCGAGTTTGATTCAGCTGGCCGTCTCGCGCTCGCGCGAATATCAGGCCGACGCAACGGGAGCGCATTTCACCGGCAATCCCTACGCGCTGGCCAGCGCGCTGCAGAAGCTCGACACTTACTCGCGCCGTATCCCGATGCAAGCCAGCCCATCGACGGCGCACCTGTTCATTATCCAGCCGCTGCTGGGAATGAACTTCGGCAACCTGTTCTCCACGCATCCACCCATCGCCAAGCGCATCGAGCGCCTCACGGGAAGGCCCGCGGAGTTTATGCAGTGAGAGCTGTCAGCCATCAGCTCTCAGCTGTCAGCAAAACCAGGCGCAAGTCAGCGCCGACATTCACGTTCCTAAGATAAGCGCGGGAGTTTTGTATTAGCTGAAAGCTGACGGCTGATAGCTGACAGCTGGTTCTGTGACGTAGGTAACTCCGCCCCCTCCGCTCCGGATAGTAGAATCCAAAACGATGTCTCCCGAGACCGCGATCGCCGCTCCCCACAAAGCCGTTGACCTCGAAAAAGCCCTGCGCCGCGTGATTCGCGGCAAAGATGACGTCGTCCGCCTCGCGCTGGTCAGCATCTTCGCCCGCGGACACCTGCTCATCGAAGGCGTTCCCGGAGTCGGCAAGACCACGCTCGGACAGGCCCTCGCCCGCGCCATCGATTGCACCTTCCAGCGCGTGCAGTTTACCAGCGACCTGCTGCCTTCCGACGTTTTGGGTATCTCGATCTATTCCGCGGCCGATCAGGCATTCGAATTCAAGCGCGGTCCGGTCTTCACCAACGTTCTGCTGGCCGATGAAATCAACCGCACCACGCCGAAGACGCAATCCGCGCTGCTCGAGGCCATGAACGAAGGCCAGGTCACGGTCGACGCGCATTCCTACGAATTGCCGCAGCCGTTCTTGGTCATCGCCACGCAGAATCCGGTGGAGCATCACGGAACCTATCCTCTGCCCGAGTCGCAACTCGATCGCTTCCTGATGCGCGTGCGCATGGGATATCCCGACGCGCAAGCCGAACGTCAGATCCTGCGCTCGGAAGCAGGCGTCGCGCACTTGAACGAGCTTCATCCCGTCCTCACTGGAGCCGATGTGCTTGAGATGCAGCAGGCCGTAAAGAGCATTCGGGTTGACGATTCTCTGGTGAACTATGCTCTGGAAATCGTGCGCCGCACCCGCGAGTCGGAATTCCTGTCCTTAGGCGTTTCGCCCCGCGGATCGCAAGCCCTCTACCGCGCCGCGCAAGCCATGGCCTTTCTCGAAGGCCGCACCTTCTGCACTCCCGAAGACTTCAAGCCGCTGGTCGTTCCCGTCTTCGCCCATCGCATCGTCGTGAACGGTCTCTACGCCTCAACTCTGAAGAAGTCAGAGCAGTCCGACCAGGTGCTGAAAGACATCATCGAGAATGTGGCAGTACCGGTATAGGGAACTCCCTTGTCATCCTGAGCAAAGCGAAGGACCCTTGCAACTTTTTCTGCAGCTGGAGAATGCAGCTTCGCTTCGCTCAGGGCGACAAAGCTGACTATAATTCTCCCGTCATGTCCTTCCTACGCTTCGTCATGGTGTTATCGCTCGTGGTCTGGATTGGCGGATTGATCTTCTTCGCCTTCGTGCTCGCGCCCACCGCGTTCCAGGTTTTGCCCAACACGCATCTCGCGGGCAATGTCGTCGGACGCGCGCTCGGCAAGCTGCATTGGATCGCCATCATTTCTGGCATCGTCTTCCTGCTGACCTCTCTTCTTTACAGCCGGCTGACCGACGGCACGGCGCACGTCTTCGCCATGCGCCACGTGCTCCTCTGCCTGATGCTGGCCCTGACGCTGTTCTCGCAGTTCTGGATCATCCCCCGCATGGACACGCTGCGCGCGCAAGTCGGAGACTTCGCCTCCGTTCCGCTCAACAATCCCGAGCGCGTGCAGTTCGACGCGCTGCACGTATGGTCCACGCGTGTGGAAGGCGCGGTGCTTCTGTTGGGATTGGTTGCGGTGTATCTGACCGCAAGCGCATTGGCGGCAAGTTCGCGCTGACTAGTCTCGAGGAGAGTCCCCGAAAACCCTTTCACCGCTGAGTTCGCAGAGAACATCCGCAGAGAACGCGGAGAAAACCTGCGTGCTTTTGTCCGCACCGTCCACTTCGGGCTTTTCTTCTCAGCGTCCTCTGCGGCCTTCCTCGGCGATCTCTGCGTTTAAGATCTTCCCGCATCAAGTCAGCCGGGAATAACGAAAGCAAGTAACAACGTGGTCGTTCACCATGCCCACAGCCTGCATGAACGCATAGCAGATCGTTGATCCAACAAATTTGAAGCCGCGACGTTTGAGATCTTTGCTCATCGCATCAGACTCGGCCGTCCGCGCCGGAACCTGCCCCATCGACTTCCGCCTGTTCACCAGCGGCTTGCCTCCGACGAATTGCCAGATGTACCGGTCGAAGCTGCCAAACTCTTCCCGCACGCGCAGAAACACCTTTGCATTCTCAACGGTGGAATTGATCTTCAGCCGATTGCGCACGATTCCGGGATCCTGCAGCAGCGCCCTGATTTTCTTGCGGTCGTAGCCCGCGATCCGTTTCGCATCGAAGCCGTCAAAGGCGCGGCGGTAGTTTTCCCGCTTGTTGAGGATCGTGCTCCAGCTCAGTCCTGCCTGCGCGCCTTCGAGAATCAGAAATTCGAACAGCACGCGGTCGTCGTGCATGGGAACGCCCCACTCCTCATCGTGATAGCGGATGGATTGTTCCCCAACCGCCCAGGCGCAGCGAACCAGTTCAGTTTTCTTTTTGGCGCTCATCTTTAGAATGCAGACAAAAACATGCCCTCTGCAGCAAAATTTAACCACAGAGGGCACAGAACTTCACAGCCGGGGTCCGCAACGGCAAGCCTACTCTAGCGATTTCGGATCGGACTTGTTCACTGGCGACTTCTTGTCGAGAATCGAGACCAATTCGCGCGCGCTGGGCGGAATGCCCACTTTCCCCTCGCGGATGATTTCTTTGGCCGTCAGCTCTCTTCCGTAGAGCTTCTTGTTGGCGCTGCCATCGGAGCGCAGCGTCGAACCCTCCAACGAAACGCCGGCGAATAATCCCTTGTTGCGCGAATACGAAAGGATCTCCGCGTCCATCACGATGTCGGTCGCGCCTTCGGCGGTGCGGCCTTTGGGTCCAGCTGCAGCCGAAGCATCCGCGCCCAGCTTCACCTTGCTATAGAGCAACGATTCTGCGCCTTTGGGATTCATCACCAGCAGCACAAAATCCGTAGCCTGGCCACCGAGTTGAAATCCGATGCTGATGCCTTCCAGCGCATACAGAGCCGGAGCGCCCCATTTCCCTTTGTAATGCGGGCCGCTGCGGCAGACCATGATGCCTCGCCCGTAGCTGCCTCCAATGCCGAACGCTCCCTTCTTCACCGAAGGCAGCACGACGATGCACTCGGCCTTATCCAGCAGATCCTGCGGGATGTCATCCGGAATATTGAGAATTTCCTTCATCACGGTGCCCGCATCCTTGACGCGATCTTCTTCCCGCTCGTCATTGGCGGCAAACGCCATGACCGACATAAGGAGAAGCCCAAAACACACGACGAGTTTCTTCATCAAAACGCCCTCCAAAAAGATTTTAAGGAAAAAACGATCTACTTCGTGCGATTATGTTAAACCCCGAATCTGGTTAACCAACGTGGGCGGCGCGGGGAACGCTCCCACGGATTCGACACAAGTCTTTTAGATTGCATGTTTTGTGCCATGACCAAACGTGTGCTCCTTTTGTAACTTGGCATGTTGTCGGACCGCTCCTAAAGTCAATGACACAGCGCTCCTGCCCTGCACCGACCTTCGGCATGAGACGTGCATCGAATAGTTTAGGAGTGTGCTGAGAAGCGGTTAATAGTGAAAAAATTGGACTCTCCGGGCATGAAGTACACGAATTGGATTTCGCAGCTTTTGACCCTCCCCCTGGCAACCTTTTTGGGGACGGGACAAATGCGCGCCCAGTCGGCCTACCTGTCGGCCACGCCCAGCTATAGCGCCTCCAGCGCCGCTGTTGCAGAGAATGCCGCTGCTACCGACAACCTGGACGATCCACAAAGCGCGATCATCACCCTGCACGCACGCGTCAATGAAGTAAATGTACTGTTCATCGCCACCGACAAACACGGCAAATTCGTTCGTGATCTGAACGAGAGCGATTTCAGCATCCTTGACGATCACAAGCCGCCGCAGGCGATTCTCAATTTCCGTCGGGAAACCGACCTCCCGCTCCACCTCGGCCTTCTGGTCGACGTCAGCGGATCGGTCGGCAGCCGCTTCGATTTTGAACAGGACGCCGCCACCAGCTTCATGCAGCACACGCTCCGCGCCGGTTTCGACAAGGCGTTCGTCCTCGGCTTCAACAGCCATCAGCAGATGGCGCAGGACTTCACCGACAATGTCACCCTGCTCTCGGCGGGAGTTCACAAGCTGCACGATGGCGGCGGGACGGCGCTCTACGACGCTGTCTATCGCGCCTGCAAAGAAAAATTTGTGAAAGACCGTCCCGACCATCCGGTGCGCAAGGCCATCATTATCGTCAGCGACGGCGAAGACAATCAGAGCGAAGTTTCCAAAGCCCAGGCGATCGAGATGGCGCAGCGCGCCGAAGTCATCATTTACGCGATCTCCACCGACGACAGCGGCCTGGTGATGCGCGGCGACAGAGTGCTTGAACAACTCGCCGAAGCCACCGGCGGACGCGTGTTTTTCCCCTTCAAGATGAAGGACATCACCCACTCGTTTGCCGCCATTGAAGACGAACTGCGCAGCCAGTACGTGGTTTCCTACAAGCCAGCCGATTTCGATGCGGACGGCCGCTACCGCTCCATTGAAATCTCCTCCCTGAAAAAAGACCTGCAGGTGCGCGCCCGCAAGGGATACTTCGCGCCCCAGCAGTAAAGCGCATTTCCCGCTTAATCCTCTGATTTCGTTATCGCAGAATGCGAATTTTGTGCCTGCGTTCTTGTTTGCGGCGGGGCTCTCCCTGTGTTAACGTCCCAGTGATTTCAGTTCACCCTCCGCACACGAGAGAGGAGACCTCTCCATGGTTGGCATCATCATCCTCGTAATTCTGATTGTGATCGTCGTGGTTCTCATCGGGATGTACAACAGCCTGGTGCAGCTGCGAGTGCGCTGCGACTCGGCCTGGTCCGACATTGACGTGCAACTTAAGCGCCGGCACGATCTCATTCCCAACCTGGTCGAGACCGTGAAAGGATACGCCGCGCACGAAAAGGGTACGTTCGAAAATATCGCGAAGTTTCGTTCGCAGGCCATGCAAGCCACCGGTCCCGCCGACAAGGCTGCCGCGGAAAATCAGCTCACCGGAGCGCTCAAGAGCCTGTTCGCCGTAGCGGAGAATTATCCGCAGCTCAAAGCTTCCGAAGAGTTCACGCAACTGCAAGGCTCTCTTTCCGAAACCGAAGATTCGATCCAGAACTCGCGCCGCTACTACAACGCCGTCGTGCGTGATCTGAATACGAAAATTCAGTCCTTTCCCACGAACATTCTAGCGGGCATGTTCGGATTCACCCAGCGGCAGTTCTTTGAGACCGCGGCGACCGACCGCGAACCGGTGCAGGTCAAGTTCACCTAAATTCGCAATTTAGCAATTGGGAAATTTCGTAATTTGAAAACCGCAAAGCAAGTTACATTTCTCGCGATCTTCCTCGGTATTCTCGCCGGATCCGCGGCCGCGAAATCCTGGCGCATCGCCGATTTTCAGGACGATATCATCGTCGATCAGAGCGGCTCCGCCATCGTCACCGAGCGGATCTCCCTGGCCTTCGTGGGGCAGTGGAACGGCATTCACCGCATGATCCCCATCGAATATCCGGGGCCGAGCGGGACGAATTACGAACTCTTCCTCGAAGTCCAGAGCATCACCGATGGCGAAGGCGGCAAGCTGAAGTACGATTCCTCGATTTCCAATGGCGAGCGCGATCTCAAAATCTATATTCCCGGCGCGGTTGACGCCACCCGCATCGTCGAGATCACCTACCGCGTGCGCAACGGAACGCGGTTCTTCAAAGACTACGACGAGTTTTACTGGAACGTGACCGGCAACGACTGGCCCGTGCCTATTGATCACGCGGCCGCCACAGTGCACTTCCCCGACTCCGCCGCGGGATCGTTGCGAGCGCAGGCCTTCACCGGCGTCTATGGATCGAGCGAGCGCAACGCGACGGCCGAGGTCAACGGAGCAGAAGCCCAGTTCGCCACCAGCGCTCCTCTACCCATGCGCGGGGGCCTGACCATCGATGTCTACATTCCAAAAGAGATCCTGAGCGAACCCAGTGCGCTGACCAAGTTCCTGTGGTTCATCGGCGGCAATCCTATCGTCTTCTTGCCGTTTGTGACGTTCGCCGGAATGTTTGTCTTGTGGTGGTACAAGGGGCGCGACCCCGATCCCGGCGAGTCGGTCGCTCCCATGTACGAACCGCCTGCGGGCATTTCGCCCGCCGAGGCTGGAACCTTGCTGGAAGATGCCATCCATCCCCGGGATATTACATCGACCATGGTCGATCTGGCGGTGCGCGGCTACATCAAAATTGAGGAGACGGCAGAGAAGGTCCTGCTGTTCACGCATAAGGATTACATTTTTCATCTGCTCAAACCGCGCGAACAGTGGGGAGTGGATCTCGCGCCCCACGAGCGTGTGATGCTCGAAAACGTTTTCGCCGGGGGCACCGACACCCGACTCTCCGACCTGAAGAACCGCTTCTACACAGCGGTGCCGATCATCCGCCAGGACATCATGGCGGCACTGAAGACCAAAGGCATCTATTTGCTCGATCCTGACTCGGCCAACGGATACAGCATTGTCGCGGCCATCGGCATCCTGGTGCTGTTTGCCGTTTTGCAGTACTTGGGATGGGCAAACTTTTTCAATTCGATTCCGCTGCTGATCCTATGCGGCCTGATCTCCGCCGTGATCTGGTGGCTGTTTGCGCGGGTGATGACGGCGAAGACGGTGAAGGGCGCGCGCACCCGCGTCGCCGTCCTCGGCTTTCAGGAATTCATGAATCGCGTGGACGGCGAGCGCCTGAAGAAAATGCCTCCCACCACATTCGAGAAATACCTGCCTTACGCGATGGCGCTGGGCGTGGAGCATCACTGGGCGCTGGCCTTTGCGGGGATCGTCCAGGATCCGCCGCAGTGGTACGTGGGCCCGGGAGGGTATGCGGGTGGATTCAATCCAATTTTCTTTTCCAGTTCGATGCATAGCATGGCGACCGATATGCACCAGGTGTTTGTCTCGGCGCCACGCGCCAGCTCCGGCGGCTCCGGCTTTGGCGGTGGTGGATTCAGCGGCGGAGGAGGCTTTTCCGGCGGCGGCTTCGGCGGAGGCGGAGGCAGCGCCTTCTAGCGAAGTTGCAGCTTTGCTGCAGCAGAGCGGTACCATGAACCACAAAGGCCACGAAGTTACACGAAGGAACTCTCAAGAGGTCTTCCTTCGTGTGACTTAGTGTCCTTCGTGGTGATGGCAGTGATCGCCGTTACTCCAACTCGAAGCTCACATACATCAACCCGTCGTCCCGCTCCACCTGCAGCACGACCGGGTCGCCGGCCTTGAGCTTCGACATCGCCGCGCGGAGCGTATCGAGACTGTCGATCGGCGTATTGTTGAGCGAGTGGATGACGTCGCCGGCCTGCAGCCCGGTGTCGGGCGTGAGCAGTTCGACGGCGCGTCCGACCACGATCACCCCCGTTGGAATTCTCAGATTCAGCCGTGAGCGCAAATCGTCCGTCAGATCGATCGCCAGAATCCCCAGCCGCGAAACCAGGCTGTTTTCCGTGTTGATCGCGTCCAGGAGTTCATCCATGTGATCGCGGTGCTCGATGGCCGGAACATACAGAATCTTGCGTTCGTCGCCTCGCAGAATTTCCAGCTTCACCGCTTTGTCGAGGCGGTGCAGATACAAAGCGGCCGAGAGCGAGGGCAGAGTCTCAATGCGGCGGTCGTCGGCGCTCAAAACAATATCCTGAATCCGCAGGCCAGCCGCGGCGGCCGGGCCATCGGGCTTCACGTCCACCACCACCACGCCCCAGTGCATCGGTAGGTGAAGACCCTCCGCCAGATCGGGCGTGATCTCTTGCGCGACCGCGCCGATTTCAACCCGGTGCACGTGACCATGGGCGCGCAGACTGTGATAAACAAAATCGACCACGCGCGCCGGGATGGCGAAGCCCAGACCCTCGCTGCCTCCCCCCTGCGAAAGAATAAATGTGTTGATGCCCAGGACCGAACCGTTCATATCGACCAGCGGGCCGCCGCTATTGCCGGGATTGATGGGAGCGTCGGTCTGCAGATACGTCAACTGCTTGCTCGGATCGGGTTGGCGCGCCAGCGCGCTGAGCACGCCCATGGTGACTGAATTCTGCAGTCCCTCGGGACTGCCGATGGCGAACACGAGTTGACCGACGCGAGGCCGTTCCTGGCTGACCAGCGAGAGCGTGGGCAGATCGGTCTGATCGACTTTCAGAAGCGCGAGATCCGTCTCCTTATGCTGGCCGACGAGGCGAGCTTCGAGAACACGGCGCTTGCCGACCGGAGCTTGTCCACTGCCATCTTCCATCGGCAGCGGCAGCGCGACACGAATGCGCTGTGCCCCTTCCACCACGTGGGCGTTGGTCATGATGTAGCCATTCGAATCGACGATCACCCCGGAGCCGACCGCGTGCTGGCGCACGATAAGCGCCGTCAGCGATTTCTCTTCTTCGTCCACCTGCCCGTATCCCGTGACCAGGATCTGCACCACCGCCGGAGAAACCTTGGCCGCCAGACTCTCCAGAGCGCCATTGAGTTGGACCAAAACTCCGGGAGTTTCCGAGGACTGATCCCCGGAGACGCTGGGCTTGGGTTTCTCCGTCGGCATTTTGAGCGCGGGCGTCTGGGCGACAGCCAGGCCCGTTAGCAGGACACCCGTCAACAGAATGAAAAAAAAGATGCGAGCGTGCGAAAATCGCGCGTTGCAGGGCTTGAATCGGGTCATGGTTGTTCTCCCCAAGGAAGGTCTTTCCGACTGAAAAATGCGGGCTTTAAACAAGCTACCACGGGCCTTTGCCGAGGTGTAAAGCTTAGGATTGACGGCCCGGACCTGGCTGAACTACCCTTTGCTGTGGCAACCCGAGGAGGCGTCTTATGCGTGCTCAGATCGTAGCCGCTGGAGTATTCTTCGTCGTGGTAGGCGCCTGTCCTGTTTTCGGCCAGGCACTGGCCGAGGGAGCGCTGGTGCACGCCAATTCTGCGGCGGCGACAGCCAAAGCGGGCACGGCGCTGGGCAACGCCTTGAACAAGGCCACCACCCAGATCGGCCAGCAGATGCACACCGTCACCCAAACGCATGTGGCAGGCGACACGCCGCAGAATGTTCCCCACACCACCACAGCAGCAGCCGGCAGTGGCGCTCAGACGGGCAGATCCTCCGGCCCCTTGACAATCACTTCTATTAAGGGCGGGCAGCCAAGTTGCGCTCCGGCGTCTGCAGCCGCGACCGGCAGCGATGCCGCCAAGGGAACGTCGCCGCAAGACTGCGCGGCTCCAGCAACCACGCAAACTCAGTCCAAGTCCGTGGTTCACCTGTCGTTCCCCCAGTGAAGTCGGCCCCGGCTCTGCTCTGACCCCCTCAGGAAACCCTTCCCGGGAGCGAGGGGAAGCCCATCGGTTACGGTTAACCAATCGAGTTATCAGGCTTTTACAGGGGGAAGGTTCCGTGATATAACCGCCCGTGAGCATAAAAGCGGGGCAGAGCCCGCTGGGAGCTTGTTTTGACGTTGGCCTCATTCACCGACAACCAAATAACAGGCGGCCAACTTAGAGGAGGTACCGTGGGGGAAGAAGCACGGACCGGGAAAAGATTCCCGCTGGAATTGCCGATCAAGATTCATAAGGGCGATGCCGGAGACGCGAAAGGCGTGACCGGAAATCTCAGCGCAGCGGGCGTGTACATCCGCGCCGATGCCGCGATGGAGATTGGATCGCCGGTGGAATTTGAAATCACGCTGCCGCCGGAGATGACCGGCGGCCAGGAGAATGTGACCATCCAGTGCAAAGGCCGCGTGGTGCGGGCGGATGAGACTGGCCAGGGCGGCGAAGGCCGCGGCGTGGCTTGCGTGATCGACTCGTACGAGTTCACGCGGAACTCATAGACTTTGGGGGAGCGTTGACAACATGCTCAAATTGATTCTGGCGGATAACCAGGCGATCTTCCGGGCGGGCATCGCCAAAGTGCTGGCGGTGGAAGATGAGATGCGCATCGTGGCCCAGGCGCAGACTCCAGAGCAGATGTTCATGGCGCTGGATAAGTTTCGCGCGGCTGTGCTGGTGGCGGCGGCGGGATTTCACGGCGACTTTGCAGCCATTGTGCAGGCGGCGAACAAGGCCAAGACGCGCGTGATCGTGCTGGCTGACACCGGCGAGAGCGCGCAGAAGCATATGTCGAACGGCGCGCACGGCGTGGTCTATCGCAACGTAACCAGCGCCGCGCTGGTGGACTGCGTGCGCAAAGTCGCGCGCGGCGAAACCTGGGTGCAGGACGTGGCCGTGCCCAGCGAACTCACCGAGAACGATATGGTCGGACTGCGCGTGCGCGACCGGCTGACCGCGAAGGAACTGCGCATCGTGGCGTTGATCGTGCAGGGCTACAAGAACAAAGAAATCGCGACGCAGCTCGGCACTACCGAGCAGGTGATCAAGAACTACCTGCGCAACGTGTACGACAAGATCGGCGTGTCGGATCGGCTGGAGCTGGCTCTGTTCACCATCCATCACCGGATTCTGAACGAAGCCGCCGCGGCAACCACGGCGGGCGCTGCCCCGCAGCCGCCAGCAGGCGTGTCACCGTAAATCTCGATTCGCCGGGAAAGTCTGAAGGCCGTCCGCGCGGACGGCCTTTTTCGTAGCGCCGCCGTCTCAGCGGCTGTCGTGGCGGCGCTACACGCGTGCGACCCCCGTTAAGAAATGTGATCAGCGTCGATTGCAGACACAGCGGTTACGGCCGGGCTCTGCCCGGCGGACAGCCGATGGCGGCTGTCCCCACAGTCGCTTTGCAATTCGCTTTAGACGATCTTTTCTCCTACCGACTTTGCCTGCGTGAACAGGTAGAGATAATCCGGGCCGCCGGATTTCGAGTCGGTGCCCGACATGTTGAATCCGCCGAACGGATGTGCGCCGACCATCGCGCCCGTACACTTGCGGTTGATGTAGAGGTTGCCGACGTGAAACTCCTGGACGGCGCGATCAATCTTGTCGCGTGAACTGGCGTAGACAGCGCCAGTGAGTCCGAATTCGGTGTCGTTCGCAATTTGAAGCGCGTGGTCGAAGCCGCGGGCTTTGATCACGGCAAGCACGGGCCCGAAAATCTCTTCCTGCTCGAGCTTCGACTTGGGCTGGATGTCAGCAATCACGGTGGGCTGAATGAAGTAGCCTTCGCCGGGAGCGCGTTCGCCGCCGGTGATGAGGCGTCCATCTTTCTTGCCCTGCTCGATGTAGCCGAGAATGGTCTTCATGGAGCCTTCGTTGATCACCGCGCCCATGGCGGCATTCTCGGCGACATCTCCGATCTTGATCTTCTCGACGCGGGCCTTCAGTTGTGCCAGAAACTTGTCGTAAACGCGCTCGTCGACGATGGCGCGCGAGCAGGCCGAACATTTTTGTCCCTGAAATCCGAAAGCCGCTTGGGCGACGCCTTCGACGGCGGAATCGATGTCGGCGTCGGCGTCGACAATGATGGCGTCTTTGCCGCCCATTTCGAGGATGGTGCGCTTGATCCAGATCTGGCCTGGAGCCTGCGTGGCGGCGACCTTGTTGATGTGCAGTCCGACTTCGCGCGAGCCGGTGAAAGCGATGTAGCGCGTCTTGGGATGCGCGACGACGGCGTCGCCGAAGCTGGCTCCGGCGCCGGGGCAGAAGTTCACCACGCCCTCGGGCATGCCGCACTCTTCGAGCAGTTCGACGAACTTGGCGGCGATGGTGGGCGAATCGCTCGACGGTTTGAGAATGACAGTGTTGCCGCAAACGATCGAGGCCAGCGTCATTCCGGCCATGATGGCGCACGGGAAATTCCACGGCGGAATGACCGCGCCTACGCCGAGAGGAATGTAGTGCAGTGTGTCGTGCTCGCCGGGAAGTTGAATCGGCGTTTGCGCTTTGGCGAAGCGCAGAGCTTCGCGCGCGTAAAACTCGCAGAAGTCGATGGTCTCGGAAATGTCGGCGTCGGCCTCAGCCCAGTTCTTCGAAACTTCGAAAACGAGCCACGACATAAATTCCATTTTGCGCTGGCGAAGCAGGTCGCCGACGCGGAACACGAGGCTGGCACGCTCTTCGACGGTGGTGCGGCTCCAGGACTCGAAGGCTTCGAGCGCGGCCTTCATGGCGGGCTCGACGTGCTCCTTACCGGCCTTCTGTTGGATGCCGACAATCTCGGACGGTTTGGACGGATTCAGCGACTTGATCTTGTCCGTAGTCCTGACGCGCTTGCCGCCAATGATGAGGTCGTACTCGCGGCCCAGCTGACCGCGGACTTTTGCGATGGCGGCACGCATGCGGCGCGCGTTCTCTTCGTTGCGAAAATCGAAAAATGGCTCAGTAACAAATGGACCAGCATGCAGGCTGGTGCGCGGCCGGACGGGGGCTTCGAGCGTTGCCATGGGAGAAATCCTTTCGAAGATGACGAGTCAGATATAAAACTCTGATTAGTTTACACCCCGTAAAGACGCGGGAAACAGATGAGCGGGACGGTGGACGCTGCGAGTTCGGACACGCGAAATCGGAGCAGGGATGAGGATGATTGCGCGTTTCATTTTTTTGGATCATTTTTCGCAAAATCTTGATTCCAATATGGTTATCGGCTTCGCGCATACATATCAGCCGGCAAAATCTTGAGGCGAAAGGACTTAGAGGTAAAATCTTGCGGAATAAGGAGTTGGCGCTCGAACTCGACGGCTGGGAGGTCGGTGTGCGGCCATCTGAGTTGAAAGATTCTGGGCGCATCTTCCACGATTTTCCTCTTGTCTTGAATCGTGGGTAAAGGTTGTTCGTCACATAGCTGCGGGAACGAACTGTGGAAAAGGACGAGGTGATGGTACACGCGCACCAGCGTCTCTTCCTCCCGGTTTTTGAACAGGTCGGAAAGTCAAAATCCCCGCCCTGTTCCTGCGAAAAACGCAAGGACAAGGACGGGGCACCCCTCGGGTGTGGAGGGCGAGCTTACCTAGTTTTCCGAGGGCATCTCGGCGTGATCGATGACCAGGACCTGCACCGTGTTGGTTGTTGGTTCCAGCTTCAGGCCAAGCTGCTCCTGAACTGCGGTGGCGAGTGGAGGTCCGGAAGCTTCCGGTGAGGCTCCCGCAGGGCCCGCCGGGACGCCATCGCGTCTCAGACGCGCTTCTTCGGTCGGGTCCGGCGTCCAGTGCAGGTTGAATGCATACCTGCCTTTGAGGCCGGTTTTGTCTACTACGGTGCGGCCTAGACGGATCGACAACTGATCTGTCAGCAAAGACAAAGGCGCTCCTTGCGCGATCAATTCTCCGTGCCCCAATCGGACCCCACGCTGCATTCGACCTGAGGTGGTTAACTCCTGGAGTTTGGCACCGCTTTGGTCGACGACCAGGTCATACACAGGAAGATTCCGGCTTTCCGGGTGCAGCGCCAGTTTGAAGTGATCGCGTAAAAGGGCTCGAAGATTGGGACCACGCTGCTCGAGGGGCTCGGTGCTGAGTTCGGCGGCGTCCGCGCTGCTCATCTTGGCATCGATTTGGAACTTCTGGGTGTCGAGCCAGTCAGGTCCTCCTGCGAGCTGAGGATCTTGAACCTGATACGACAGTTTGATCAGCGTCCGTAAAGTAACGCCCCTCGCGAGGAAGCTCCCATCCCTGTCCGAAAACATAATTTGGTGTACGTTGGGCCCGTCTCCGGGCTTTTCGGATTTGATGGAGACAGATTCGAAAGTGGGCGTCGGCTGCGTTACGGTTGTGTCCTGTGTCTGAGCCTGAGTTGGCGTTGCGTGCAGCAGGCCAAATGTAATCGGAACCGCAATGGCCAAAAACGCGGCCGCCGTGAGCAAAAGTTTTCTGGTGAAATCGAGTTTGGGCAAGATGCGAGCAGTCATAATGCGGACCATCCTTTTCTTGAGATCGGCTCCGGTGACTCCGGAGACACAGGGCAGCGGCGATCCCAGGCAGAATTCACATACTTTCAAAATGCTTTCGGCATAGATCTGAGGATCGCTTCCCCAGGCGACGACCTGTTCGTCACATGCGCGCTCGCGCTCCTCGACCAGGCACGCTCCCAGCCACCAGACCAGGGGATGAAACCAGAACACGGCTTCGACCAGCATGTGCAGCGCAGCGGCAAGATTGTCGCGGCGGCGTACATGCCAGACTTCGTGCGCAAGGATGGCTTCGAGGTGAGCTTCTTCGAGGAGTGGGGAGATGCCTTCAGGCCAGATCAGGGAGGGACGGGCGATGCCGAAAATTCCGGGCTCGAGCGAAGCTGGCGACAACAGCAGCGCGATCGGCTTGCGGATGCCTCCGATGCGCTCGATGCGGCGCAAGGCCGAAAGTTCGCGGCCCTCGGATGAGGGATTCGCGGCTTTCAGGGCAGCGGCAATTCTGCGCCAGCGAACGCTCCACAGGAGTAGAACGACGAGGAATCCACTCAGCCACACAGCCGCGATCCACGGGAGCAGGTGCATCAGGCTGGTCGAGAGCAGTGATGCGGCCGGGACAGACGGGACGCGCGCTGCGGCCGGCGTGAAGGGCTGGCTGATTTCCTCGATCGCGAAGTACAACGCGGGCCTGGTAGTTTCCGTGGGATGGCGTTGCCATGCCAGATGGCTGCCGACAGCGACGAGCAGAGAAAACGGGACCAGGAATTTGATCGACGCAGCCAGCCAGATCCAGTAGCGGGCGCGAGCATGGTGCTGGCGCAATGCCAATGTGAGCAGCGCGGCGGCAGCGGCCACCAGCGTGGATTGCCAAAGATGATTGCCGAGTCCGAGGGCGGCGGCGTGCCAGGCCGGAGAAAGATAATTTTCCATCATTGGGATTTGTCCTTTCTCTCGAGGCGGCGGAGGGTTCTCTCAGCTTCCTTAACGTCGGCGAGCGTGAGGCGGCCGGATTCGATCAGGTGCGCCATGACGGGCTGCGTGCGCCCACCGAACAGGGCGAGCAGTTCGTCGATCAACTTGCGTTGCGCAATGTCGCGTGAAACGGTGGGCTCGAAGACGTGGAAGTTGCCAACCTTCCTGGCCCGGCGCACGGCATTCTTCGTTTCCAGGCGATAGACGGTCGTCTGGATCGTGGTGTAAGCAGGGCGGTCCTTCTCGGGAAAGTCTTCCCGGATCTCGCGGATGGAGGCGCTGCCGCGAGTCCACAGCGTTTCCATGATCTGCAGTTCGAGCCGGGTGAGCTTGGGTCCGGGCATTGCATCTCCTATCGACGTGTGCATTATTACTACAGACGTAGTAGATGTCAAGGGGATTTTTTCAGAAGACGGCGCCTACAGTAGGGCAAAAGTCAAAATCCTCATCCTATCTCGCCAAAGAGCGGCGAGATAAGGATGGGGCACCCCCGCGTCCAGGTGCCCTTGGGCTTTCCCGCTAGGCGCTGACCTCGCTTGTGGTTTCTGGGACCGCTTCTTCGTAGGGACGTTCCAGGTCAGGATTGCGGCGGGATCTTGTACGGCCGAAGACGGCTTCCTTCACCAGTTTGAAGATGGTCTGACGATTCTGCCCAATCACTTTCAGCCAGGCAAAGCGGCCCATCATGGGGAAGTAAATACCGCGGAAGCAGAGGCGGGCGAGGAAGATGTTGATGCGGTAGCCGAGAGGCTGGTCGTCGAGCGAGTTGACGGCTTGCGCCAGCGCCTCCGGACTGTAGGCGTGGGACCAGCCATAATTCACTTCGTTGTGAGCTTCTTCGATGGTCATCTTCAGCGGCGTGTGGGCCATGGCGAAGGGGATAAATTCCCGCCAGTGTTGGGGACGAGTGAGGCGTCCGGCGGCTTCGAGGCGCTTGTAGAGCGGGGTTGCGGGCAACGGGGTCAACAGTCCGAAGATGGGCAGGCCTGGCGGCCAGGTGCGCACTTGCTCGAGTGTACGTTCGGCAACGCCGGTAGTATCGTTGTCCATGCCAAAGATGAATGACGTAATGGCGTAGACGTTGCGCTTGGCGAGGCGCTCGAGCACGGCGGCGTATTCGCCGGGCTTGTTGAATCCCTTATTGACGTCTTTGAGATTCGCGGGATCGATCGATTCCATGCCGATGAAGATCCACTTGCCTCCGGAGGCGGCGATGAGATCGACGAGCTCTTCGTCGCGCAGCAAGTTGGCGCTGATCTGGGCGACCCAATGGACCTGGGCGCCGGCGGCGATGATGTCGCGCAGCAGTGACTTGGTGCGTTTCACATTGATGGCAAAGTTGTCGTCGATGAAGAAGACGGCGATCTGTCCTTTTTCGCTGCGGGCACGTTGCTTCAGCAGGAGCAGTTCGTTGACTACGCTTTCGTTGGTGCGGAAGCGGATAGAGTCACCGAAAAATCCGGTGACGGTGCAGAACTCGCAGCCGTACGGACAGCCTCTTCCGGACTCGACAGGAATAATGCGAAACGTTCCCCAGCCTTCCCCGACTTTGCTGAGCATCGGGTAGACGACTTTGGGCAGAACATTGAATTGATGGAGATCGATCTTGTCCCAGGGGATGACGGGATAGTTCTGCAGAGAGGGCTTGCGTTCCTGGCCGAAGACATCGACCGGAGTGTAAATCTCTTTGAGCTTTCCGGCTGCGGCATCGTTGACGATCTGCGGCCAGGTTTCATCGGCTTCTCCGAGAGCGACGGCGTCGGCGTGGCGCGGGCCGCTATCGCGGCCCAGGGCCTCATCGGCCATTTCCGTGACGTGCGGTCCGCCCATGACGACGGGCACGCCCACCGCGCGGATGGCGTCGGCGATGCGATAGGCCTTGGCGATCATGCGGGTCATGGCGCCGATGCCGACCAGGTCGATCTTCTGATCGCGAACGTATTTTGCGATCTGCGCTTCGTCCATGGGCTGGGCATTGCCATCCATGAGCAGCACCTCGTGGCCGGGCGGGGTGAGCGCCTGGAGAAGAAACATCCAGAGGTGAGGCATGAAGTTGCGAGTTACGCCGTTGTCAGGGTTGTAGAGCAGAATTTTCATGGATGCTCACTCGTTGCAAAATGCGGTCTATCTACTACTGCCGTCATCAAGCAACGAAACTAGGCGGCATCCTTGCCAGCGTTCGTGATTTCTATGATCCCCAGAAGATCAACTTTGGGACATTGTACTCCCTTTGCGCGGCGCGGCGAGGAAAAGTGCGGCCGGACTCAAGGAAGTGTCCCTTTGCGTTTGATGCAGATCGGCAGTCGATCTACTGCCCGAGGATTCCTTTTTTCAAACTTGCATTGGGGGGCTTGGGGCCGAGCCAGACGGAGAAGAGCATGTCGGCGAAATTTGGGCCGGCGATGGTCAGCACATCTTTCCCGGCGATCACCAGCGATGTGCCGGTGGCCGGAATATAGGTGAAGACCAATTCGTCGCCTTCTTTAACGGAGTCGAGCGCGGAGAAGAGACGATCGATATCGGGCTTCAACGTCTTGGCGGCTTCGGGTGTATTGTTCTGGAAAGATTCGGAGAAGCCGTCGGTGAGTTGGCTCTTGCTGACATTGCGGACGAAGTGCATGACGATTCTCTTGGGGACGGCGGGCTTGAGAATCGCGGCGGGATCGGTCGACTTCTGCGGGAGGTAGAGTCCGGCGACGTAGACCTTGAAGGCGTACTTCGTGCGCAAGCCCAGGCCGTTGAGGGTGAGGGTGGTGGTGCCGACTTGAGCTGTGTCGGGCAGGGTTACGTTGGCGAACGTGCCGGCGTGGCCTTGCGAGGCCAAGACAAATATTACGAGGGATAGCAACATGGCAGCCTTGCGCATGAGGCCTCCTTTGGGATTACGGGTTTGAAGACGAATTCACCGTACATCGGTGGGGGCGGGTGAGCCGTGATCATGGTCACCCGGGGCTATGAGTTGAGATCGCCTGACTACCTAGCGGAACGGGAAGTCAAAATCCCCACCCTATCTCGCTAAAGGCGGCGAGATAAGGGTGGGGCACCCGCTACCGTAGCGAGTTTGCCATTACCGCTGCCGGCATTGGTTCCAGGTGCGCGGTGAAGTGGCGGAGGAACGCGGCTTCGTAGGTCAGGCGCATGCCGGGGATTTTCTCGCGGTGTTTCCAGACTTCGAGGATGACTTCGACCACGTAGTCGATGTGGCTTTGGGTGTAGACGCGGCGCGGGATCGCGAGGCGGACCAGATCCATCTTTGCTGCCTGGGCAAACATCAGCGTGCCGATTTCTACGCTGCGGATTCCGCCTTCGAGATAAAGCTCAGCGGCCAGGGCTACGCCGGGAAACTGATCTGCAGGAATGTGCGGCAGGAAGGCGCGGGCGTCGAGATAGATGGCGTGTCCACCCGGCGGTTGGACGATGGGCACTCCCTGGGACGCGAGGTGATTGCCGAGATACGCGGTCGAGGCGATGCGGTAGCGCAGGTAGTCTTCTTCGAGGGCCTCCTGCACACCGACGGCGATGGCTTCGAGATCGCGTCCAGCGAGGCCGCCATAGGTGGGATATCCCTCGGTGAGGATGAGCAGATCTTTTTCCTGTTGAGCCAGTTGATCGTCGTTGGTGCAGAGGAAGCCGCCGATATTGGCCATGCCGTCTTTCTTGGCCGACATGGTGCATCCATCACCGAGGCGGAACATTTCCTGGGCGATTTCTTTGGGAGTTTTGTCTTCGTATCCTTTTTCGCGCAGCTTGATGAACCAGGCATTCTCGGCGAAGCGGCAGGCATCGAAGTAGAGCGGGATGCGGTTACGCCTGCAGACGTCGCTGACTTGGCGAACATTGTCCATGGAGACAGGCTGGCCTCCTCCGGAATTGTTGGTAACGGTGAGCATGACGAGCGGAATGCGGTGGCGGCCCACGCGCGTGATGACAGCTTCGAGCGCGGCGACATCCATATTGCCTTTGAAGGGATGTGTGGACGCGGGATGCTTGCCTTCCTCGATCACCAGGTCGACGGCCTCGGCGCCGACAAATTCGATGTTGGCGCGCGTAGTGTCGAAGTGCGTGTTGTTGGGGACGACGTTTCCCTGCTTACAGGCCACACCGAAGAGGATGCGCTCGGCGGCGCGTCCCTGATGCGTGGGGATGACGTGCCGGTAGCCGAAGATATCTTGAACTGAATTCTTGAAGCGGTCGAAGCTGCGGCTGCCGGCGTAGCTCTCGTCGCCTTCCATGATGGCGGCCCACTGGTGCGTGGACATGGCTCCGGTGCCGGAGTCGGTGAGCAGGTCGATGAGGACATCATCGGCGGGGAGAAGAAACAAGTTGTAGTAGGCGGCTTCGAGCAGTTGCTGGCGCTGCTCGCGGGTGGTCCAGCGAATGGGCTCGACGCTCTTGATGCGGAAGGGTTCGATAATCGTTTTGACGGGCATGAGGGCGTGTCCTTCAACAATCCTGGGGAAGAATGAAACTCATTATGATACGCCCGCTTGCTCGGATGCGCGATGCGCCCAACCGCTTTGTCATCCTGTCTCTAACGACGTTGTACTCTGTCAAGCGAATTTTGCCCACACTCCGGCGTGGACGCTTTGGGTGTTACAAAAGCGCCATTTCGCTCTCGTAGAACGTTTTTGATGTCCAGACCAAGCTCGTCACTCGATTCAATCTTGCAGCGGGACCTCAGGTCCCACCATCCATCTCTTCGGTACTTGCGCCCACGATTATTCACTTCGATCTCCCTGACGCTTCAGGGAGGCAGGCTGCCCACTCAAGCGCTCGGCTCCGTTACTCGCCGGCCACAGAATGACTCGGGCTCACCTGCATGACGGCCTGATAGAGTTGCGCGTACGTCCAGTCTTCGCGCAACATCAGGTACAACCGCGTGGCCAATTTTCTGGCCACGGCCACCTTGGCGAGGCTGCGATTCTTGCGCACCGCCAGGCGGCGATAGAAGCGTTTCAGTTGCGGATCGTAACGCGCCGCCGTCTGTCCCGCTTCCACCAGCAAAAAGCGCAGAAACGAACTGCCCTGTTTGCTGATCCTGCCCAGCCGCTGTTTTCCGCCGCTGGAATCTTCGCTCGGAATCAGGCCAAAATAACTGCCCACTTGCTTGCCCGATTCGAATCGTTCCGCCGGCCCCAGGGTCAGCACCATGGCCAACGCCGTTACCGGTCCCACTCCTGGATGCGTCATCAGCCGCACCGCCTCCGGCCGCTGCCGCGCTTCTTCCCAGACGCGCCGGTCCAGCTCGACGATTTCCGCTTCCAGCCCGTCCAGCGCTTCCAGCAACCGCTTGCGCCGCTCGGCCGCGTAGGGCAGTAAGGGCAACTGCTCCAACTCCGCGCGCCCTGCCTTGCTCCACAGCTTGCGTTTTTTCTGCACCCCGTGACTCAGCGCCATGGCCTGCAGCTGATTCTTCGTACGGGTCCGCGCTTGCATTTGCTTGTGGCGATGCACCAGCAACTGCCGCACGTCCCGCACCTGCAGACTCGGCACCCAGATCCGCGGAAACCGGTCCTGCCGCAACAACTCCAGCAGATGCTCCGCGTCCCTCCGGTCGGTCTTCTGCTTGCGCACCACCGCGGCCCGGATCTTGGCGGCGTCGCCGAACCACAACTCGAAGCCCAACTCCGCCAGCAGCCGCTCGAACCACGGATAGTGCCCGCAAGCCTCCATCCCCACCCGCACTTCCTGGCCCGCCAGCGACCGGTAAAACTGCTCCGCCTCGGCGCGGTGCTGTAACCGCTTTTCTTGAATCTCTCCCGTTCGATTGTCAAAGATCGCGACCTGCTGAAACCCAGGATGGAAATCGCATCCTATAATCAACATGACGTTGGCTCCTCTCACGAGCCTTGGTCTTGGTTCATCGCATACCAATCTACTCGCGACGGGCCAACGTCGTTATGCAATCAAGCGCGCAGCGAAGGACCTGTGCACTCGCTGGCTGTGCCGATGCTGCGGGCAGAGTACATAGGTCCTTCGCGGCAAAAAACGCCGCTCAGGATGACAACGCATTTCTTATTGTGTGCGCACTTAAACGCGGTGGTAGACTCGAAAGTTTTCACGAGGCGATAGGGTATGAACATACAGCGGGTTGGAATGGTGGGCGCGGGGACCATGGGGAACGGCATCGCTCATGTGTTTGCGCGCAGTGGATACAACGTGGTTTTGTGCGATGTGGAGCAGCGTTTTCTGGAGCGCGCGATCGGGACGATTACGAAGAATCTCGACCGCGAAGTCGGGAAGAACAAGATCACAGCCGCGGATAAGGATTCGGCGCTGGCGCGGATTCAGGCGGTCACGGATCGTGGCAAGCTGGCGGATTGCGATTTCGTGCTTGAGGCCGCGACTGAGAAGTTTGAGATCAAAACGGAAATTTTTCGCGACCTCGACCGGCTGACGCGTCCGGAAATTCTTCTGGCGTCGAATACGTCGTCGATCTCGATCACCAAGCTGGCGGCTGTGACCAAGCGTCCGGAGAAAGTGATCGGGATGCACTTCTTCAATCCTGTGCCGGTGATGAAGCTGGTGGAGGTGATTCGCGGGCTGGCGACTTCGCAGGAAAGCTTTGAGGCGGTGCGCGATCTGGCGGTGAAGCTGGAGAAGACGCCGGTGGAGGTGAACGACGCTCCGGGATTCGTTTCGAACCGCGTGCTGATGCCGTTGCTGAATGAAGCCATGTACGCGGTGATGGAAGGCGTGGCCACGCCCGAGGCGGTGGATGAAGTGTTCAAGCTGGGGATGGCGCATCCGATGGGGCCGCTGACGCTGGCGGATTTCATTGGGCTGGATGTGTGCCTCGACATTATGCGCGTGCTGCAGAGCGGGCTGGGAGATCCGAAGTATCGGCCGTGTCCGCTGCTGATCAAGATGGTCGACGCCGGGTGGCTGGGAAGGAAGAGCGGGCGGGGATTCTACAAATATTGATGATTGTTGATTTTTGATCGTTGATTATTGAATGAAAGCCCCTGGCGCTAGCCGCGACGCATGGATTTATCTGCTCGCCGCGCTATGTGGGATCGGCGCTGGTTCGGCCGACGTCGCGGTTGACGACTTGCTGTTCACCGCTTTGCTGGTAGTTTTGGCATGCATGCTGCTGGGGATGCTGCGGCCGCGCGCGCCGTGGCGTTGGGTTTTGATGGTCGGGGTCTTCATTCCGCTGACCGAACTTGCGGCTTACCTCGTGCTCACCGTGAAACCGACGCGGGCTCAGATCTATGGATCGTTTCTGGCGTTTCTTCCCGGCGTGGCGGGGGCCTATGGCGGGTCGGTCGTTCGAACCGTGATCGACAATTTGCGGTTGCGGAGATAGGGAGGTCAAGACTTTACCGCAGAGATCGCAGAGGAGAGCGCGCTGAGGGCGCTGAGAAAAGCTTATCCCTAGCGGCACCTCTTTTCGGATCGTTTGCGGGCCTTTAGTGGAATCCTAGAACCCTTTACGGTTGCCGGGCGCCACACCTAGGTATCGGATGATCAGAAAGTTACTATCGATTCCACAGGATTCGCGCGTATGCTGGCGAGCATGGGTGTAAGTATCTCCATGCTGGCTTCGGGGAGCCGGGGTAATTGCGCGATTGTGGCCAGCGCTTCCACAAAAATTCTGGTGGATGCCGGCATCTCGTGCCGCGAGACGTTCAAGCGGATGAAAGCGCTGGGTGACGATCCGCACTCGCTCTCCGCGATTCTGATCACCCACGAGCACTCCGATCACGTCTACGGGCTGGCAACGCTGGCAAAGAAGCTGCGCATCCCAATTTTCATGACCGGAGCGACACACCAGGCGTGGGCGCGGGCCATGCGCAATGCCAACGGCGAGCGCCCGCAACTGGAAAAGCTGGAGCGCTTCGAATCGGGGCATCGCTTTCAGGTGGGTGACATCGCAGTACAGCCGTTCACCATTCCCCACGACGCCGCCGATCCGGTGGGATTCACGTTTCGAGCAGAAGGCATCAAGGTGGGAGTGGCGACGGATCTCGGATATATCCCGGTGAGCGTGCGCGATCACCTGCGAGGCTGCGACGTGCTGGTGATGGAATCGAATCATGATGTGGAGATGCTGCGGGTGGGGCCGTATCCGTGGTCGGTGAAGCAGCGGGTGATGAGCCGCGTGGGGCACCTGTCGAATGTGGCGCTCGCGGATTTTTTCACGAACGATTATGATAATAATGCGACGTTTGTAGTGCTGGCGCATCTGTCAGAACAGAACAACCATCCGGAAATAGCCCGGAGAGAGGCGGAACGGGCGCTGGCCGCGCGAGGCGGGCTGTTTGCGAATCACGTCCTGTTGGCGTCCCAGACCGAAGCATTGGAGCCGATTCGCCTGTAGTTGGGCTCAGAGGTCTGGCAGATTTCGTGTCCCTCAATGAGTCAGCAGTGCATTGATCCAATCGTAGGCAAGATCCTGGCGGGCTGGAGATACGATATTTCCGGGCTGGCGCCGGAGATGTGCGGCGACTACGAGAGCCATTTTGCGGCGTGCGAGCACTGCCGCAGCCGGCAAAAAATCCATCGCATCGTTGATGTATCGCTGATCGCGCTGGCATCGGTGTCCGCGGGAATTTTCCTGCTGGCCTTTGCGGTGATCCGCTACCTGGGGCCGCGGCACGCTTTTTGGCTGGAGATCGCGGCGCTGGCCGGGTTCGCCCTCTCGGCGTTGATCTGGCTGGGAGTGGCGGTGGCGACACCGGCTCCGGTCACGGTTTTGGATGCCGCGAAAGAAGGCGCGCGGCGCGTACATGACCGGTTGCCGGAAGAGATCCGGCAGCGGCTGCCGGAAGAGTTCCGCATCAAAATCACCGGAACCTAGGCCCCGGCCAGCGGCATACTCTCTCGCAGTTCCCTTCACACTTACGCTCGCGGGACACGCTGCTTCCCTACTTGATGTGGCAACTGGCCAAGCCACGCTTTTCCAGATATTGCTGGTGATAATCTTCCGCCGGGAAAAAGGTTACGGCGGGAACGATCTGGGTGGCAATGGGCTTGGAGTAGCGATGCGCTTTTTCGAGCGCGTCCTTCGACGCCGCGGCCTGCGCCTGCTGCTCAGGGCTGTGAAAGAAAATGGCGGAGCGATACTGCGAGCCCCAGTCCGGACCCTGGCGATTCACCTGCGTGGGATCGTGATTCTCCCAGAAAACTTTGAGCAGATCGGCATAACGAACCTTGGCCGGATCGAATTCGACCTCGACGGTCTCCGCGTGGCCGGTGCGATCGGTGCAAACTTCCTTGTAGGTTGGATTCTCGGTTTGGCCTCCGGTATAGCCGACCCGGGTTGAGATCACTCCGGGCAACTGGCGAAAGGTAGCTTCCACTCCCCAAAAACATCCGGCTGCAAATGTGGCCTTTTCCATGGCGATAAACTCCCTGAACGATGGTGAATTTTAGAGGACGCAGGGCGACAGCGTTGACGAGTCCCCAATGGCTGCTGCGAGTGATTTTACCCTGTCTACAAATATTGCCCTTCCATTGGATGGCGAAAGGCGCAGAAAGTAACAGCATTGTAAATTCTTGGGATTTAGGGAGTTGTCCAATTGACGGGTCGGGGAAAATCACGGTAAAGTCCGGTTTGCAGGACAATTTCCGTGGGTCTTCCAGCCAGCCACTTCCAAGCCGTGCTCTCCAGATTGCGAAAACATTCGGCGCGAAAATATTCGGCCGTGCTTGCGCTGGCATTGATGATGGTTCCGGCGGCGCTGGCGGTCTCGGAATTCTCGCTCCAGGTGCGTCTTGGGTATCACACGGGAGATCAGTGGGAGCCCGCCATGGCGGCGGACGCGCACCGGCATGTTTACGTGCTGTATCCGCAATACGGCGCGGTGCCCGATTGCCCCAGCTGTACCGCGCCATCGATCGCCCTGTTGGTCAGCGATGACAATGGGGCGTCGTGGCAGCCTTCGCGGGCGCTGCTTCCCTTTCCGACCGGGCAGTTTGATCCGCAGATTGTGGTCGATCCGCTGGACCGGCAAACCGTATACGCCTCATGGATGCAGAACAACAAGCGCGACATCGTGGTGGCGCGCTCGCTGGATTTCGGCCGCACCTGGTCGTTTTCGTGGGCGGAACGCGGGCAGGAGGATTCCGATAAGCCGGTGCTCGCGGTACGCGGTGCGGACGTCTATGTCGGGTTCAACCATGAAGAGAAATTTCTCGTCGCGGCCTCGCACGACGCTGGACAGACATTCAGCGTCTCCCGGGTGAACACGACGGCCGAGCCGGGGTGGTCGCTGGCCGGCGGCGCGACGGTCGATTCGACAGGAAATGTTTATTTCGGATGGTCGGCGTACGCGCGCCACGACATGCTGACACAGCCGGTCAACGTTTACGTAAGCCGGTCCAGCGATGGCGGGCGCACGTGGGAGACGCTGCTGCTGGATCAATCGAGCGCGCCTCCGGATTGCGCGTCGCAGAATTGCGAGACCGGATACCTGGGTCCGCAGATTGCATTGGCGTCCGATTCGGCGGGGGAGCTCTACGCGCTGTGGAATGCGGGATCGGCGAACGGCGGAGCGGAGCGGATTTACTTCTCGTCTTCGACCACGGCGGGGGCGACGTGGTCGGCGCGAACGAGTGTGTCGAGTGCGCCGTCCGGCACCGAGCACGCGTTTCCGGCCATCGTAGCGGGAGCGTCCGGCGACATTCGAATTGCTTGGATGGATACGAGGATGACAGAGGCGGTCCACTCCGATTTTCCCCTATGGAATACGTACTACCGGAGTTCCACCAACGGCGGCGCGACCTGGAGCGTCGAATCTCAGCTCTCGAGTCCAGCTCGAGGCTATGATTACATTCTTCCCGCCGGCTTCCGGTTTCCTTTCGGCGACTACTTCGGGCTGACCATCGATAGCGAGGGAGCGACCCAGGCGGTGTGGGGCGAAGGAAGGGATTACAAAGCTCCCGGCTCAATCTGGTATAGCCGCGGCCGCTAGGGCAGCGGACGCTAGGGCGGACGAATGCGTCCGCCCCTACACGGACCGGCACTACTCCAACTGCATTCCTCCAATGAAGTCGGCAATGCGCGCGACGTGGTGGTCGTGGCACCAGGTCTTCAGGCCGTCCACAATTTTTTCGGTGGCGCAGGGATCCCAATAACTGGCGGTGCCGATCTGGACGGCGGTGGCTCCGGCGAGCATGAATTCAACGACATCGGCCGGAGTGGAAATTCCGCCCATGCCGATGACGGGGATCTTTACGGCGTGAGCCGCGTCGTAGACCATGCGCACCGCGATGGGCTTGATGGCCGGGCCGGAGAGGCCGGCGGTGATATTGGCGATGCGCGGCTTGCGGGTTTCAGGATCGATCGCCATGGCGACGAATGTGTTGATGAGCGAAACCGCGTCGGCGCCGGCCTCCTGGGCTACGTAGGCCATTTGCGCGATGCTGGTTACATTGGGAGAAAGTTTGACGATCAGAGGGCGCTGCGCGACGCGGCGAGCGGTGGTCACGACTTCATCGAGCGTGCGGGGATCGCTGCCAAACTGCAGGCCGCCGTGCTGCGTGTTGGGGCAAGAGACATTCAGTTCGTAGGCGGTAATGCCTTCCCCGCCGTTGAGAATTTCGATGGTGTGTTCGTAATCCTCGCGGGTGTAACCGAAGACGTTTGCAATCACGACAGCATCTTTGATCTGGCGCAAGTGCGGCAATTTTTCCTGCAGAAAGGCCTGCGCGCCAATGTTCTGCAGTCCGATCGCGTTCAGCATGCCGGCAGGCGTTTCCCAGAGGCGCGGCGGAGGATTGCCGATCATCGGCTCTCTCGAGAGTCCTTTCACCACAAAGCCGCCGAGTTTCGCAAGATGGACCACGTCTTCGAACTCGACGCCATAGCCGAAGGTTCCGCTGGCCGCGATGACGGGATTCTTGAGAGCAATGCCGGCGACGTTCACGCTCAGATCGGTGGCGGAGTTGGTCATGGCTGGCCTTCTCCGGTATTCACGCTTGGATTCGCGCTGCGATGGGACGAAGTGAGCGCTTCGGTCAGCACACGGCCCACCGCGTGAGTAGGAGGATTAATGCCCAATAGCGAGGCCAGAGTCACTGCGAGATCGACGGGCTGGACGCTGTCGCGATAGGTTCCAGGCTGAAACGGCAATCCGTAGAAGGCCAGAGGAACGTGGGTGTCGTAATTGTACGGCGAGGCGTGATCGGTGCCCGTTGGCGATCCGACGGTGTAAATGTCGGGAACTCCCATCACGTACCAACTGCCTTCCGGAGAATAGCTGTTGAGATACTTGTGACCCAATTCTGTGTTGGGAGCGCGACCTTCGGCCAGTTGCGATTTTGTATAGTAATCGCGCAATCCGATTTGCTTCATCGCCTCACCGACGGCGGTTTCGGCATCGTGCTCGCGAACGTGCACGGCGTTGAACGCGTCTTCATCGAGCCATGCCAGAGGGTAGTCAAACTTTACATAAGAGGCGGGATGTGCGGGCGAAAACTTTGCGGTGAGGATGACGTTGATCTGCTCTTGAAGTTTCACTCCGCCAAGATTGGCCGCGGGGATGCGCAGTTTTTTTGCGGCGCCGGGCAGGGATGAGACGCCGTGGTCGGCGGAGAGCACGATCCAGACGTTGGCGAATCCGATCTGATGTCCGAGGAAATCGAAGAAGTCGGCGATCTCGCGGTCGAGGTCGAGGGCCATCTGATGCATCTCGGGGGTATCGGGGCCGACCTGATGTCCGAGAATATCGTTGGCCGAGAGGCTGATGGAAAGCAGATCGGTGGCGGGGCCGCGGCCGACATTTTCGTAAAGCATGAGCTGCTTGGCAAATTCGAATTCGTACTCGTTGGCGAAGGGGGTGGAACCAATCACCTCAAAAAATCCGGCGTCGGAGCCGTTTTTGCCTTTGCGATGCGCGGTCGAACGCAGGATATTGCCTTGCGCGTCCTTCCACTCACGATCCCAATATTTGGCCGGCTGCGTGGAGTTGAAATCCTGCGCCCATTTGGGAAGATCGTCACGATAATACGTGGACGTGACCCAGGCGCCGGACTTGGGCTCGATCCAGTAGGCAGCGTCGGCGGCGAATCCCGCGGGAAGAATGGCGGCGCGGTCTTTGAGGGACACTCCGAAGACGCGGGCCTTACCCTGCGTGGCCAGCTTGAGTTCGTCGCCCAGAGTGTCGGCGAGCAGGTTGTGAGGCGACGCGCCCGCCTGGGTTGCGGCAACGCCGACCAGCTTGGTGTTTCCGTCTTCAACCGAGGTGACCATTTTGTGTTTTTTTTGGTCCCACCATTCGTTGGAGACGATGCCGTGGCCGTTGCTGTAAGCGCCAGTGAAGAGCGTGGAGTGGCCGGGAGCGGTGCGGGTATTGGCGTAATCGTAGTTGCAGTTCGAGAAGTACGCGCCGCGATCGAGCAGCATACGGAAACCGCCCTCGCGGAATTCGTCGCGATAGCGCTCGAGGTAATCGCCGCGGAACTGGTCGATCACGATCACGACCACCAGCTTGGGGCGTCCGTTATAGGCGGAAGAAAACGAGAACGGCGAAAGGCTGACAACAATCACCGCGCATAGGCAGACACAGAAGAGCTGGCGGTAGGCAGACCTGGGGGATGATCTCATTGCGAACGTAGTTTACACAGGGGTGCGAAATAAGCCAAAGCAGATGGCGTGCTGGTAGAAGAACCCGGTTCGCGAATCGGCGATGCCCTGGAGCTATGCGGAGAACAAGGGGTGAATTTGAAGCAGCCTCGGGTCGCGGGTCCGATCGTAGCGAGGATCTTGATCTTGAGACAAGGGAGTCGCGCTGGTTTCAGGCTTTGCCAGGATTGACAACGGCTTATTTCGCTCCTCCCTGCCGCGAGCGACGACGCGAAGCAACAAGGCAATACAAACTCCGAGGGCGAACGCGAACGCCACGAAGTACCAGAGCGTGGGAAATCCCAGGATGAAGATCACGGAGCTGCCGACAGCGAACACGAGGCCGATGAAATCGCCTGCGAAGGAGAGCTTATGCATGGTAATGCCGGGATGGTGTTTTTCACTCATGACGCACCTGCTGACGCTTTCATGATCCCACCAATGGTGAGGGGACTCAACAAGTTGTTCTGGGCAGAGATGATGATGTGCTATAGTTCGCGCGATTTGCGCTTTCTGTTATCGGGAGGATGACGTTGACAAAGGCAATTTTCGCTGTGACCGCTGCCGTATTGTGCCTAGGCTCGATGCTGGCCGCGCAGAAGAAATCGCATGCCACCGCCAGCGCGAAAGTCGCACGAGGCAAGTACCTGGTGGAGAGCATTGGGGCGTGCGCCGATTGCCACACGCCGCGCAACGACAAGGGCGAATTCGTGAAGGAGCAATGGCTGCAGGGAGCAACTCTCGATTTCAAACCGACCGTGCCCATGCCGGTGTGGGCCGACAAATCGGCGAATATCGCGGGACTGCCGGGATGGGAGAAGGATGCCGCCATTAGATTTTTCATGACGGGAATCGCGTACAACGGACTCCCGCCGCGGCCTCCCATGCCGCAGCTTCGCTACAATCAGCAGGATGCGGAGGCGATCGTGGCATATCTGCAATCGCTGGAGCCGGCAAAGAAGTAGTAGGGCGCCAGCCTGATCCATTCTGAACGTTTCGCTGGGCGACGTTGCGGCGTGCATGCTCGCCTCTTTTCCGATACATTAGTGAGTCTCTATGCTCGATCTGAATTTTGTTCGCGAAAACGTGCCGCTCGTCGAGGAAAAGCTGCGCCAGCGCGGCATGGATCCGGCTGCGGTGCTCAAGGATTTCCGCGAAGTCGATACGCAGCGGCGGCAAGCCATCACCGAGGCCGAGACCAGCAAAGCGCAGCGGAATAAAGCGTCCGAGGAAATTGCGAAGCTGAAGAAGAGCGGGCAGGATGCCAGCACGGCGATGGCGCAGACGAAGGAATTGCGCGAGAAAATTGCTGGGCTGGAAAAAACCGCGGCCGATCTGGACGCGCGGCTGCGCGACATTCTGGCGGGCATTCCGAATCTGCCGCACGCCAGCGTTCCGGTCGGCCACAGCGCGGACGACAACCTGGAAGTGCGGCGCTGGGGCACTCCGCCGAAATTCGATTTCACTCCGAAGCCGCATTGGGATCTGGGTCCGGAGCTGGGCGTACTCGATCTGGAACGCGCGGTGAAACTTACGGGCGCGCGATTTGCGGTGTACTGGGATCTGGGCGCGAAGCTGGAGCGCGCGCTGGCGAATTTCATGCTCGACCTGCACACGCGCGAGCACGGATACACGGAAGTTCTGCCGCCGTATCTGGTGAACTCGGAGTCGATGTACGGCACGGGACAGCTTCCGAAGTTTGCAGCAGATCTTTTTCGTGTGCCGCACGGCGAAAAAGATTTGTGGCTGATCTCGACGGCGGAAGTTCCGGTCACGAATCTGTATCGGGATGAAGTGCTGGATCAGACGCGGCTGCCGATTTCGCTGACTGCGTATACGCCGTGCTTCCGCAGCGAGGCGGGATCGTATGGAAAGGATGTGCGCGGAATCATCCGGCAGCACCAGTTTCAAAAAGTGGAACTGGTGAAGTTCACGCGTCCGGAAAATTCCTACGAAGAGCACGAGAAGCTGACGCCACGATGCCGAGGAAGTCCTGCAGAGACTTGGGCTGCATTACCGCGTCATGGCGCTGTGCACGGGCGACGTGAGCGCGTCTTCGGCGAAAACGTACGACATTGAAGTGTGGCTGCCGGGACAGCAACTTTACCGCGAGATTTCTTCCTGCTCGAATTTTGAGACCTACCAGGCACGGCGCGCGAATATCCGGTATCGGCCCGAGGGGAAAAATAAGACCGAGTTCGTGCACACGCTGAACGGAAGCGGGCTGGCCGTGGGCCGCACCTGGGTCGCAATTGTGGAGAATTACCAGCAGTCCGATGGAAGCGTCGTGATTCCGGAAGTGTTGCGGCCGTACATTGGGGCTGAGAGGATCACGAAAAGGAAGCTATGAGCTACGAGCTTCGAGTTGTGAGTAGCAAGAGGCGGTGCTCGGCTCGAAGCTCATGGCTCGCAGCTCATCGCTGGCATTTGCCAAGAGAGGGAGCGCTCACTAGACTTGCATAGAGCAGAACTCACGACCGCCGCGCCTGGCGCGCCCCTGCCCATGAACGCCATCTGGCGAACAATTCGCGGCTACATTCTTTGGCAGTACGAACGGGGCACGCTCCATTACGACATCATGGTCACGCTGATCCTGATATTTATTTTCGTCTCGCCGCGCTTGATCAACTTCAACGATAAACCCATCTCGCGGAACGCGCATCCGACTGAAGTAATGGTCACGGCGCAGGCCGATGGACACTTGTTCTTTCAGGTTGCCGCCAGCGCGGTGAATCCGGGCGACGATCCCGCGGTGCGAGACCAGTTGCTGCACATCATCGAACCGATTTCAGGAGCGGTGTCGATCGTCAGCTACGAGCCGGTGAAGGACCACAAAGGCCAAGTGCAGAGTTACAAAGTGGTGGCCAAGCGGGAGTAGGACGGCTCAAGAAAGCAGAAAGACGGAATGAAGCATCTGATCTTCACGCTGGCGATCACCTGGAGTTTTCTTGGATTCATTTCGGCGCCGCAGGCCAAGGCTGCCGATCCAGCCGATCTCGACGCGGTGCTGAAGAAGATGGATGCCGTCGCCGCCACTTTCCGCTCGACGCAGGCGACGTTTGAATGGGACACCTACGAAAGAGTGATCGACGAGGTTGACGATTACGAGACCGGCGTCATCTATTACCGGCGTACGGGCAAAGAGATTGAGATGATGGCGGAAGTCAAGATGGCCGGAGCGAGCATGCAGAGTCTGAAGCCGGAGCCGAAGTATGTGCTGTTCAGCGGCGGGAAGGTTCGCATGTACCAGCCCAAAATCGATCAGGTGACGGAAGTCGATCTGGGCAAGAATCACTCCGATTTTGAAAGCTATGTCGTGCTCGGCTTCGGAGGCAGCGGCGAGGACTTGCAGAGAGTGTTCGACGTGACCTACCTAGGACTGGAGACCGTCAACGGCGTGGCGACCGCCAAGCTGCAACTGGTGCCGAAATCAGAGAAAGTTCGGAACACGTACAAGCAGATTCTTCTGTGGATCGATCTGGAGAAGGGGATCTCGGTGCAGCAGCAATTTTTTCAGCCGGACGGCAACTACCGGCTGGCGAAATACTCCGAGATTCAGGTGAACGGGAAAAAGATTCCGGACGAGGTTTTCAAACTGAAAACCACAAACAAGACGCAGATTGTTTCACCTCGCGGTTAAGTGATTGAAAGCAAAGGGCAAGAAGTGCTCCTAGATTTGGCACTGTGAACGATATACTGACGGCACTTCAGTTGGGTTGATTCATGGCCAAGGTTTTTACGATTACCGTCCCTCCTAAGCTGGGAAACAAGCGCCGGGAACGCACGATGGATCCTCGCTACGTAGATGGGCAACGTCTGCTGGTGGAAGCCATGAAGTATCTGGCGCAAGAGGACCCCGTCAGCAACCGCGGCGCGATTGAGTTGATTTCCGAGCACGTGCGCACGCGCTTTCGCATGAGCGACTCGCCGCTGGCGTAGAGCTGGGGCTTAAGCAACGCTCAAGATTTCTAACTCAGAAAAAAGAGGGACGGCGGAAGCCGTCCCTGTTTCGTTTCGTTCGCCGGACACTTAGAACGCGATGCGGAGCGAGTACTGCATAACGCGCGGCTGGGTGAGTTCAGTGTTGTATAGACCGAAGCCGGTGATACTGAACAGCGTCTCGCCGATCAGAGAACCGGCCGCGTCGAAACGCACGGAGTTCGTCGCGTTGAACACTTCCCAGGCGAAACGGACACTCTTGTTTTCTTTGAAATTCCACACTTTGGACAGGCCGGGATCGAGCCCGAAGAAACCGGGACCGCGGAAGTTGTTGCGTTGCCCAGCCTCTCCCGGATAAGTGGCGCGGAAGGTTGTGGGGCTTGCCGCAGAACCTGCAACGCAAGCGCAGGTGATGCTTTGCGGGTTCTGGAAAACGCTGGGGCTTCCGTTTGACATAAACACTCCGGTCTTCGGCTTCGGGCCTGTCAGGACGGAAGAACCTTCCAGTTCGAAGTTGGTCGACCAGCCGTTCCCGGCCTCGACAGAGAAGGGGAAGCCGCTAGTCCAGCGAATCAGGCCGTTCAGGCCCCATCCGCCGAAAATGCCATTCACGATGCTGCTGCTGCCGGCTCCAAAATGGCGGCCGCGTCCATAGGGCAGGTCCCAAACCCAATTCGAGTTGATTTGGTGGGTTGTGTCGTAATCGGAGACCCCACGCCAGAGATTGGGAGAGAACGCGTTGATGACCTGGCTGTTGAAAGCGAGGCCAGACGATTCAAAACCGTTGACGCGCTCGGCGTTCGATCCGACATCGATCGACTTGGAGTAGACATAGTTGAAATCAAATTGCAGACCAGCGGCCATGACATGGCGCAGAGTCAACTGCAGGCCGTTGTAGTTGCTGTTGCCGCGGCTTTGCCAGCCATACAGCGAGGAGAACTGCGGCTGATAGAACTGGAATGGAGTACCTGGCGCGGTGTATCCAAGGACATTGTTAGACCCTGTTCCGGCGCAAGCAGGGAAACAGAAAGCGTCAAGGATTTCCAACGAGAGCGTTTCGTTGCCAACGTTGCAGTTGTACATGTCATAAATATTTTGGGTCGCAGTCGTGGGATTAGGTGTCGGTCCGCCGGAGCAGGCCTTCGTTCCAGCGCTGTTGCCGGACAGCAGCCCCTGCCCTGCGGCTTGTGGGAAAAGATTTTCCCAATAGGGAATCGGCTGCATGCTGGCCGTCGGCACCCCGGCATAGGCCGCCTTGGAAAAAGCTTGTGCCGCGGCAAAGTAGTCTGTTTTACTCGCCGGGTCGACCAGGTCGAGGGGCTGGGAAAGATCGATCTCCTGTAAGAGATGGCGAGCAAAGCGTCCGGTGTAGGTAGCCTCTACTACGAAGTTGTGGGCGAGTTCACGCGTCAGCGAAAAATCGACCACGTGGGAGTAGGGGGTCTTCAGATGGTTATCAATTCCCCATGCAATGGCCAAGCCGTAGGTGTTCGGATTATCCGACGGAGTATAGGGAAACCCGTGCGGAGCAGGCGCAATCTGACTGGGCGGAAGATTATTGGCCCCCAGTAGTCCTGTGAAGCGGGGGGAATTGTCAACATTAAGGGTTCCGGCGGGATTGCTGATCGTGGTCGTCAGTCCCCAAGACCCTTGGCGATCAAACGTATTTACTACGCCCTCGCCGAAGTGGTCATAGTACATGCCGTAGCCAACACGAATGGAACTCTTTCCAGGATCGCCGAGCAACTTACGCCAGAAACCTCCATCGGCGTGAGGAGAATAGGCGATGGCAATACGTGGCGCGAAATTCTTGTAGTTCCAGTCCCAGTAGGGCTTGCCACCATTGGCCTGCCCGGAAAGATTAAAGGTCAATTCCGGCTGGACCACGTTGCCCTGGTACATTCCCTGCCAGCGATTCGTGAACCACTGGTGCATGTCCACAGTAGGGGAAACCTGGTTGCCTGCGCTCTCGTAGGGGGGTTGCAGCAGCGAATAGCGCAAGCCGTAGGTAAAGGTGAGATTTGGCGTGACATTCCATTTGTCCTGGACGTACATCTCGCCTTCAAAATTCCGGAAGTGGCGGGGCACGAGTTCGCCGTTCGGGATGTTAACCGCGTTTTTGTCCTGATTCGAGACCGTGTAGACCTGGCTCATCAGGCCGGCTACTTGCACAGCCGCGAAGTCATAGGAGCCGTCAAAAGGGCCGTCCACCAACGGGTAACTCGGGTTAGCGCCGATGCTGGGATCGAGACTTACCCCGTCATTTGCGATAAAGGACGGATTCATCCAATACAGGTTCGAGTACGCCTCTGAGATGTTCTGGGCGTTGGATTGCCGGTTGTTGTGAATGAGGCGCCAGTTCGTGCCGAACTGGAGGGTGTGGTGGCCCCTTGTCCAAGACAGGTCGTCGATAAAATTGTTGACCGGCACATTGGTCAAGATTGTGTTAGTCAGTCCGATGGTGTCGTCCAAACCGCGAATTCTATTAAAATCCTGATTGTTCAGGCCGGCATCGCCGAGGCCCTGGCGGATAAAAGCGTAGCGGAAGTTGTTGATCAGATTGTTGCGAGCGATCCAGGTATAGCCAGCGGCGATTCCCTTGCTGTTATTGGTCAGCACGTCATTCGGTGGAAGGCCGGGGAACTGAGGCGGCTCTTTCGTATTATCGTTCTGCAGATTTCCGCGAATAAACAGGGAGTGGTTGCCATCCGCGGAAATCTTCCAGTCCAGTCTCACAATGTACGTATTCAGGCTGGTGGGATTGTTACCGGGAAATGTGTAGCCCGATGAATTCAGAAGGTCGCCACTGCCGTTGGTGGCATTTCCACAGCTCGGGCAGTTCGGCAGCGGATAGCTCGTGTATAAAGCGGAAGGGTTAGCGCCGCCGATGTTCGTGAGCAGTCCGTTGGGTCCGGGACCCGCGGGATTACCGGGGGTGGCCGGACAGGTCCCGTTGCCAGAGCAGCCCTGATCGAGGGCTGCGACTCCTGCCGGTGTCAGAGTGGTCACCAAATCCGGGGCGAATAGCGGGTTGCTTGCCACCGACCAGTACTGCACACCGCCGCTGCTTCCGGTGTTCCCATCAACACAGTTTGCATCGCTGCTCGTATTGCACAAATATTTCAGCTGACCGGCGACGAGGCTGGGCGTAGGAATGACGCGGTTGGTCTGCACCTGGTCAGCCGTACGTTGGCCTTCATAAGCAGCGAAGAAGAACAAGCGATCCTTGATGATTGGTCCGCCGATAGTTCCGCCAAAGGTGTTTCGCAAGATGTGCTGGGGACGGTTGGGCAGGCCCTGGCTGAGCTGCGAGGACTTATTGAAATAATCGTTCGCGACATCGAAGGTCGGACGGTGATACTCATACAACGATCCGTGGAAGTTGTTGGTTCCGCTCTTCGTCACCAGGTTCACTTGTGCGCCAGACGAGCGGCCGGATGCCGCATCGTAGTTGCTGGTGGTCACGCGGAATTCCTGCAAAGAATCGAGCGTGGCCCGCATCGCACCCTGGAACGCGTACCCTTCGAGCTGGTCGTTGTCGTCCAGACCGTCGAGGGTAATGTTGGTTTGATCGCTGCGCGCGCCATTTACAGAGCCTCCACGGCTGTCATTATTCTGTTGCGCATCCGTGGTTTTTCCGATGTAGACCACGCCCGGTTGCAGGCTGAGAATCGAAGCGGGATCGCGGCCCTCCGAAGGGAGATCGATTAATTGCCGGGCGCCGAAGTTGTTGCCTAGAGTGGCGTCGGTGGTGTTGACGGCTGGGGCTTCGCCGCTGACTTCGACCACGACGGTGCCACCGTGCACTTCGAGCTCCAGATTCAGAGTGGCAGGGCTGCTCACCTGCAGGACGACGTTTTCGCGCCTGGTTGTCGGAGAAGCCTGGGGCGGTCGCGGTCATTACGTAGGTCGCGGGGGGCACTTCGAGGAACTGATATATCCCTTGGCCATCCGTCTTGGTGCTTCTCGAGAACCCTGTCGCTGCATTGCTCAGCGTCACGGCGGCGCCGGCTACGACGGCTCCTTTGGCGTCTGAGATGGTTCCGCGAACGGAGGTGGTCGCGGATTGCGCCAGGACGAAAGTACCGAGCGCAAGGAAAGTGACAATTAGGACTGCCAGCTGCCGTGAGCGAGAACGCATGGAAAGCTCCCTTCGCCGCAAAGGACGTTTGTATTCCGAGCACGTCTTGCCCAGGAGCTTTGAGACCGCGTGACCCTGGGGAACCCTGATGGGGCGCTATTGTGCAACTTCGGCGTGGCGATGTTCAAGCTGAATTTTCGCCTGAGCGAAGTGAAAACTTATGCAAGGCGATGGAAGATGGAGGAGGCCAGAACCATGACCGCGGGATACATTTCGAGAGTATAGCGAGGCTCGGGATTTTCGAGGGTTCCGAGAAAACCGGAACGCAGCAGTAGAAATAAAACCAATAGGCCGATGCCAAAAAATTCGCGGGCGCGGAGAAGTCCGGCGGCTCCCATCACGACATACGCGAGGTTGATGACGCCAAAAGCGAGGCTGACAGCCAGCCAGCGGTGATCGTCGTTGAACTCCCACCAGCGCGGGTCCGAGGGAAACAGTTCGGTGCGCGGGCGCAGCCACGTGTCGGCGATCCGCAAAAAGGGCAGCCACACGTAATAGCGGAGCGGAGCGGCATGAATCCGTTCGGCGGCTAATGCGGCGAAGCGATCGTCGAGTTCCGAGGGCATATCGTGGGAGCGATTGTAATCGGCGAACAGCTCGCGGGTCAGGTCGCGCTGCTGCGCGGAATCGAAGGCGCGCCGGGGAAGGCGGTTCACATCGATATCCTCTCCGGGGACGTTCCAGTAAATTTCCTCGACAGAAACGTAATCGGCCATCCAGGTTTTCGTCCAGCGATTGAAGCCGGTCATCACCGGTTCGTCGGCATCATTGGCGTAGCGGGGAGCCAGCGGCTCGAAACGATGCAGTGTGTGCAGGTTTCGGACGGTCCAGGGAATCAGCGGCGCGATCGCTCCGAGAGCGACCAGTACACCGGCAAGAACAAGAGCGCGTGGAGTGAGGCCGAAAACGGTGGTGAAGCGCGGACTTCGCCAGCTTCGGAAGAGCAGCCAGCCCAGGTATCCGCCAATGACGGCGAGCAGCATTCCGCCGTCAGGCCGCAGCAGAATGGCGGCGCCAATCGCAAGTCCGCAACCGAGAAACGCCTTCCCGGAAGGGCGGGCGGACGGGTTCGCCTCGCCGATTTTGAGGCCGCAGAAAGCCAGATCGAGCGCGAGAGCCGTGAAGAAAATCTCCAAGGTTTCGGTGAGAGCGGCAGCGGCGTAATTGGCGAGAAAAGGACAGAGCGCCGCGAGCAGAAAGGCCGCCTTTGCGGCGCGCTCAGAGAACAAGCGGCGGGCCATGTCGGCAACGAAAAAACAGGTGGCGAGATCGAATACAACCTGCACCAGCAGGACCGCACGAAAGTTGTCGGCTCCAAAGACCGTGAAGACGGCGGCCAGGAATGCGGGATAGCCCGGCAGGCGGGACAGCGTCGGCATGATGACGCCGGAGTTGGTGATGCCGTAGATGCCGTGCCGCAGCCAGTTGTCGGCGATGTCGGCATAAAGGCGGGAGTCGTCGACAATCGCCGGAAAGCGGAAGACCAAGAAGAGCCGGAGTGCCAGCCCGGCCAGGCTTGCCCATAGGAAGAAACGCGCCTGCTTTCGTAGGAATCCGGGCCACGTCAGTTCTTGCACGCTGCGAATGATACCGCGTTTGCCGTCATCCCGCCGTGGGGAAACTGCATCGTATATCATAGAGATGCACTCACCCTGCCTCGCTGAGAATTGACCGTGTGCCGCTCGCGGCATACGATGAAAATTTCCCCATGGCCGAACCAGTCTTTTATGATCCGCGCCGCGCCCGCTGGAAACGCCTGCGGCGCACGCTCGACGTCACCGCCGTGGTGGTGTCGGCGCTGATCATTATTTTTGTCTACACCGCTCTCCGGGATGAGCCCCTCCCGGGCCTGCTGTTTTATCCACAGCGGCGTAATTTCAAGGCTTTAAAGGAGAGCGAACGACAGAAGGCGAAGGAGCGGTTGAAGAAGGCGGCGGCGCGGTCGCACCGCAAATCGAAGCTGGCGGCCTCGCAGGTCACGCTGAACCAGGAAGAAGGCATTCGAGCCGCCTTTTATGTTCCCTGGGATGCTGCCAGTTTCTCGTCGCTGCGCGCCTATGCCCACCAGATCGATATTTTGTATCCCGACTGGCTGCACGTGGTGACCGCCGACGGGCGCCTGCAAGGAGTGGACGACCAGACCAACAAGTACTTCGACGTGGTGCAGGGATCTACGGTCCTCCCGGTCGACAGTCAGGTCATGCCCTTCCTGAAGAGCGAAGACCCCAGCATGGAAGTTTTCCCCATGGTGAACAACTCCGATGGGGCCAACTGGGTGGGAGACATCGTCGACTTCCTGAACGATCCGGATGCGCGCGCGCGCTTCCGGCAGCAGGCGACTCAGTTTCTGGGATCGGGCCGTTACCACGGATTGATCATCGACTTCGAGTCGTTTCCGCCCAGCGGACAGAAGGGCTATGTTGCGCTTCTGCAGGAGCTGTCCGGAGATCTGCACGCGCGCGGGATGAAGCTTTACGTGGCTGTGCCGCCGCATAGCAACGAGTATGACTATCCGGCGATCGCGGCGGCAGCCGACGGCGTCGTGCTGATGAACTACGACGAACACTATCCCGGCGGCGCCTCCGGCCCCGTCGCTTCGCAGGACTGGTTCGTGCAAAACCTGAAGTTCGCCGAGAGCGTTATTCCGAAGCAGAAAATCATCTGCGCGATCGCCAACTACGGCTATGACTGGGTTCTGAAACCGAAGAATGGGAAATTGCCACCGGGAGTCCACGACTCAGGCGTAAGCGTGCAGGAAGCCTGGCTGGCCGCGCGCGACTCCGATGAGGACGTCAATTTCGATGATGATGCAATGAATCCTCATTTCAGTTATCTCGACGAACACAACCTGCAGCACGATGTATGGTTTGTCGACGGGGTGACGGCGTTAAACCACATGCGATCGTCGCAGAATCTGGGCATTAAGACCTTCGCTCTATGGCGCCTCGGCAGCGAGGATCGCACGTTATGGCGAGTCTGGGACGTTCCGGGCGACCCTGGCGCCACCGATAAACTCCGCGATGTTCCCCCTGGGGCCGACGTGGACATGGAGGGGCAGGGCGAGATCCTCCGCATCGAAGAGAAGCCAGCGCACGGCACCCGCGATCTGACCGTCGACGCGAACAGCAAGCTGATCACCGACGAAGTCTTCCAGAACCTTCCTGAACCGTATCGCGTCGGCCGCTACGGCTATAGTCCGAATAAAGTGGCGCTCACGTTTGATGATGGTCCAGATCCGGAGTGGACTCCGAAGATTCTCGACGTGCTGAAAGCCAAAAACGCGACGGCCACGTTTTTCCTGATCGGCATTCAGACGGACAAGTTTTCCGGCCTTGCGAAGCGGATTTACAGCGAAGGGAACACGATCGGGAACCACACGTTTACGCATCCGGACGTCAGCAACATATCCAGCGGCTACATGAAGGTGGAGTTGAATCTCACCGAGCGATTGTTCGCCAGCCTGTTGGGAATTCGCGCCACGCTGATGCGGCCGCCGTACGCGATTGACGAGGAACCGGACACTGCCGACCAGGTACGCCCGCTCGAAATTCCGCAGGACATGGGCTACATCACTGTAGGCAACCGCATCGATCCCAACGATTGGAGCGAGAACCCGCGCCATACGGCGGAGCAGATCTCAGCCTACGTATTGGCGCACCTGCCGCCCTGCCACGTGGAGGATCTGCGTTGCGGCAACATCGTGCTGCTGCACGATGGCGGAGGAAATCGCGCCGAGACGGTGCGCGCGCTGCCGATGATCATCGACGGAATCCGCGCGCGCGGGTATGAGATTGCACCGGTTTATGAATTGCTGGGGATGCAGAAAGCGAATGTGATGGCGCCTTTGCCCCGGGGCGAGCGTTGGGCCGCCCGCCTCGACCGCCTGGGCTTCTGGCTGTTCGACGCGAGCATTGTCATCATCACCTGGATTTTCCTGGTCGGCGACCTGCTGATGACGGGCCGGTTGCTCTTCATTGGAGCGGCTGCCGTCTATGACCGTGTGCATGAGAAGATTTTCGGCAAGCCCGCGGAGGTCGCTTCCTACAAGCCGAAGGTTGCGGTGCTGATTCCGGCGTACAACGAAGAGAAGGTGATTGAGAGGACGATACGAGCGGCGCTCAACTCGAACTATCCGAACCTGCGCGTGATCGTCATCGATGATGGATCGAAAGACAGGACATTGGAAGTGGCCCGCGACGCGTTCGCGGCCGAAGAAGCCTCGGGACAAGTTCTGATCCTGAGTAAGCGGAATTCGGGCAAGGCCGAGGCTCTCAATTACGGCATCGAGCACATTGGCGACGCAGAGCTTTTTGTCGGCATCGACGCCGATACGGTGATCGCGCCTGATGCCATCTCGCGACTGGTGCCCCACTTCATCAATCCGAAAGTCGGCGCCATCGCCGGTAACGCCAAGGTTGGAAATCGCGTAAATCTGTGGACGCGCTGGCAAGCTCTCGAGTACATCACCAGCCAGAATTTCGAACGGCGCGCGCTCGACGTCTTGGGCGCGGTCAGTGTTGTACCCGGAGCGATTGGCGCCTGGCGCGTATCGGCCGTGCGTGAGGCCGGGGGATATCACGTCGACACGGTCGCGGAAGACGCCGATCTCACGATGGCGCTGCTGCGCCGCGGGTATCGCGTCGAATACGAAGATATGGCGCTGGCCTACACCGAAGCCCCGACCAACGCGAACGGCTTGATGCGCCAGCGTTTTCGCTGGTCGTTCGGAATTCTGCAGGCGGTTTATAAGCATCGCGGAGTGGTGGCGCGCAAAGGGGCGCTGGGATGGGTCGCGCTGCCCAACATCGTGATCTTCCAGATTCTGCTGCCGCTGGTGTCGCCGCTGATCGACATCATGTTCGCGGTGGGCACGATCTGGTATTTCATCCAAAAGCATTTCCATCCGGACTCGACGGATCCGGCCAGCTTCCACAAGCTGGTGGCATTTTTCTTCGCATTCCTGGTGATCGACTTCCTGGCGTCGGCGATTGCGTTTGCGCTGGAACGCCGTCGTCCCGATGACAAGGAGGATCCGTGGCTGCTCAGCCAAGTGTGGCTGCAGCGCTTCGCCTACCGGCAATTGTTCTCGATTGTGCTGTTCAAGACGCTGAAGCGCGCGATCGAAGGCCGAAGGTTCGCCTGGGACAAGCTGGAACGGACAGCCGCCGTGAATTACGTTCCGGCGGAAAGGCGGGATCAGGTCAACGTGCCATAAATGTAGGGGCGGACGCATTCGTCCGCCCCGCGGAGCGCAGCGACGCGTCTCGGAACTCTCTCTTCTCAGCTTTCCTCATCGCTGGCTGTCTTCATTGCGCGCTTTGCGCGCAACCCCGGACGAATGCGTCCGGGGCTACACAATCCCTCATCGGAACAGCAGTGGCGCAAACTCCGCCAGGTTTCTTCGCCAGACCATCCATGTGTGCATGCCGGGAGTTTCAATATCGGCATGCTCAATTCCCTTCGTCTTCAGCCATTCGCGCAGGTTGCGATTGACCTTGATGAGGCGATCTTCCGTGCCACAGGCGATCCATAACAAACGAATCTGCTGGTTCGCTTTGGCGTCGAGCCCGGGAAAGTCTTTACCGAAATCGTCTGGAATCCCACCAGAACTGAACGCCCCGATCCAGGCGAACTTGTCGAGATTGTTCAGCCCGGTTAGCAGAGATTCCGAGCCGCCCATGGAAAGACCTGCGATCGCGCGGGAGTTCCGGTCTTTGGTGATCCGATATTCGCTCTCGACTTTGGGCATGACTTCGGTCAGCAACGCTTGCGTGAACTTCGCAAAATTTTCGTCGCGAACGTCGGTGTGACTCCACGCATTCCAGGCCAGCCGAATCATCTCCATGGTGCCGTAGCCGAGGGGCATAACGATGATCATGGGCTTGGCCCTACCGCGAGCAATGAGGTTGTCGAGGATCAAGTTGACGCGGCCGACCGCCGTCCAGCCGCTGGCGTCGTCGCTGTAACCATGCAGCAAATACAGCACCGGGTACGTCGTTTTGGCCGCCGGATCGTAGCCGGGCGGTGTGTACACGTAGTAATCCCGCTGGTCGTTGGCCACTGCCGACTTGTAAAAGTGATGATGAATCTCTCCATGCGGCACGTCGTTGAGTTCCCACGGCAGCGATGGCGGCCCGGGAACGTGGACCATGTTTTCGGTCGAAAGCAAGTTCGGCTTGAGCAGCGCATTGTACGGATCAATGGAGCGCACGTCGTCGACGAGGATGGAATATCCGTAGTAGTCGGCAGGAAGAGACGCCGTGTTGACCGACCAAACGCCGGCATCGTCTTTCTGCATGGCGATGGGATCGGAGCCTTCACGCTCCAACTTCACCTCTTTGGCGTTGGGAGCACGGAAGCGGAAAGTCACGCTGTTGTCGGAATGCACTTCCGGCGTGATGAGCCGGGGAGGCGGCGTCTGCGCAGGCGTGGCGGGCTTGCTCTGCTGCGGAAACGCGACGGTCGACAGCAGAGAGGAACAAAGAATAATCAGGGCTGAAGGGACTCTCATGGTTTCTCCTCGCCGGACCGGCGCAAGGGGCTATTTGTTCGCGGCAACGTCCAACCGCGATTGGGCGCGGTGTAGCGCGTTGAGGGCGCGGTCAACATCGACGGAGGTGTCCCCACTGGTGAGCCGCTGCTCGGCGCGTTCTTTCGCTTTGCGGGCACGATCCACGTCGATTTCCCCAGGACGCTCGGCCGTCTCCGCCAGGATCGTCACCTTGTTCGGAAGGACTTCGGCGAATCCCCAGGCCACGGCGAGGCGCTGCTGGGTTGAGTTCTCGCGGAATGTGATCTCGCCGACGGACAATTCGGTGATCAGCGGCGCATGGCCGGGCAGCACGCCCAAATATCCGTTCTTGCCGGGAATCTGGACTTCTTCGGCCGCCGTTTCGACCACTTTCTTTTCCGGCGTGACGATCTCGAGTTGGAAAGTATCTGCCATTGGTCGTTCGTCGCTGGTCGTTGGCCCCTTTCGGTTCGCGCCAGCGATGCTCCGCTAGCGACAAACGACTATCGACCAACGACCGTTCCCACGCTACGCCGCCGCCTTCATCTTCTCGGCGGCTTCGAGCACTTCCTCGATCGGGCCTTTCATATAAAACGCCTGCTCGGGGATGTCGTCGTACTTGCCTTCCACAATCGCCTTGAAGCCTTTCACGGTATCAGCAATCTTGACATAGCGTCCCGGCGCGCCGGTGAACTGTTCGGCCACGTGGAAGGGCTGCGACAGGAAACGCTGAATCTTGCGGGCGCGGGCCACGGTCAGCTTTTGATCTTCACTCAGTTCGTCGATGCCGAGAATGGCGATGATGTCCTGCAGGTCTTTATAAGTCTGCAGCGTCTTCTTCACCACCTGCGCAACGTCGTAATGTTCCTGTCCAACGATGCGCGGATCGAGAATGCGCGAGGTCGAAGCCAGCGGATCGACGGCCGGATAAATTCCGATTTCCGTCAAAGCGCGCGAAAGCACGGTGGTCGCGTCGAGGTGAGCGAAGGTGGTCGCCGGAGCGGGATCGGTCAAGTCGTCGGCGGGCACGTAGATCGCCTGCACCGACGTAACCGAACCTTTCTTGGTCGACGTAATGCGCTCCTGCAATTCACCCATTTCCGTTGCCAGGTTCGGCTGATAGCCCACAGCGCTGGGCATGCGGCCCAGGAGCGCGGACACTTCCGAACCAGCCTGCGTGAAGCGAAAGATGTTGTCGATGAAGAGCAGAGTATCGGCGCCTTCGGCATCGCGGAAGTATTCGGCAACCGTCAGTCCCGTCAGCGCCACGCGCAGACGCGCCCCTGGAGGCTCGGTCATCTGGCCGTAAATCAACGCGGCTTTCGATTCCGCCGGCTTGCCCGGCTTGATCACGCCCGACTCGGACATTTCCAGCCACAGGTCGTTGCCTTCACGGGTACGCTCGCCCACGCCGGCAAACACGGAGTAGCCACCGTGCTGCTTGGCGACGTTATTGATCAACTCCATGATGACGACGGTCTTGCCCACGCCCGCGCCACCGAACAATCCGATCTTGCCGCCCTTCAGGAACGGCTGGATCAGATCGATGACCTTCACGCCGGTCTCAAACATTTCGGCAGTGGTGGCCTGCTCGTCGAACGCCGGAGCCAGGCGGTGAATCGGCATTCTCTCTTTGTAGTCCACGGGACCCAGTTGATCGACGGGCTCGCCGATCACGTTCATTACGCGGCCCAGCGTCCCCCGGCCCACAGGCACGGAAATCGGCCCACCCTGGTCGATGGCCTTCATGCCGCGCACCATGCCGTCGGTGGCCTCCATGGCGATGCAGCGGACGCGGCCTTCGCCGAGGTGCTGCTGCACTTCGAGGATGACGTTGATGGGACTCGGCACGGTGAAACCGTCACTTACAACTTTCACGGCTTCATAAATTGGAGGCAGGCTGCCCTCGGCGAACTGCACGTCCACCGCTGGTCCTGCAATTTGAATGACATGTCCTACGTTTTGTGGCATAAATTTCAGCTCTCAGCCGTCAGCTTTCAGCTATCGGCAATTAGCACTCGGTACTCACAACTCGCCCGGCACTCGGTACTCGCTACATCGCGGCCGCGCCGCTGACGATCTCGATGATCTCTTTCGTGATCTTCGCCTGGCGCGCGCGATTCATGACCAGCGTCAGCGAATCGATCATGTCGGTTGCGTTGCTAGTGGCCGAATCCATCGCAGTCATACGGGCCGCATGCTCGGCGGCCACCGACTCCAGCAGCGCGCGGAAAATCTGTATGCTCACATACTTCGGCAGCAGCGCGCGGAACAGCTCTTCGGGAGACTGCTCGTAAATATAGTCGACCTGCGCGGTGCCGAATTGCGAAGCCTCTCGCGCTTCACCTTCGGTGGTGCGCATGCCGACGCCGGCACTAACCGCAGCCTCTTTGGCTTTCTTCTTTTCTTCTTCGGTCATCTCCTCGGCGAGTCGCACAGCCTGCTCGCCGATCTGCTCGATGGGCAGAATCTGTTCCACGATCAGCCGCTGCGCAATCACCGATTTAAATTCGTTGAAGACCACGTACACGGCATCGATCTGCTCCAGGCAATAGCGTCCAATCACATTTTCGGCCAGCGCGGAAGCCTGCGAGAACTCGACCTTACCTAAAATGCCGACGTGCTCTCCGGTGATTTGGATGGCCCCGGCGCGCTCTTCGGAGGGCGTCTCTGCTTCGATCGATTCCGCTAGTTCGGCCAGGCTCTTGGTTTGCACCTTGGCCGCGGGGAAGCGACGCCGCAAAAAGTCGCGGCCCTTGCGGCCGACCGCTTCGATGTCGACGTTCTTTCCCGCCTTTGAGTCCAGGAATCGCGCGGCCGCCTTGGTGATATTCGCGTTGAATGCGCCCGCCAGGCCCTTGTCGCCGGTTACGACAATCAGCAGGACGTTCTTTTCTTCCCGCTGTGCCAGCAGGGGATGCTTCGGCTCTCCGGTCTCGGGATCGTAAATTTCCGCGCGCGCCACCAGCGATTTCAACACATTGGTCAACATCTGCCCATACGGACGCGCGGTCAGGGCGCGCTCCTGCGACCGGCGCAACTTCGCCGCCGAGACCATCTTCATGGCCTTGGTGATCTGCCGCGTGTTGATCACGCTGCGAATGCAACGTCGGATGTCGAGAATATTAGGCATTTAAAACCAGTTGTTAGTTGCCGTTACCCAGTTGCCAGCAAAATCCCTTTGTCATCCTGTCTCTAACGACGTTGTACTCTGTCAAGCGAATTTTGCCCACACTCCGGCGTGGACGCTTCGGGTGTTACAAAAGCGCCATTTCGCTCTCGTAGAACGTTTTTGATGTCCAGACCAAGCTCGTCACTCGATTCAATCTTGCAGCGGGACCTCAGGTCCCACCATCCATCTCTTCGGTACTTGCGCCCACGATTATTCACTTCGATCTCCCTGACGCTTCAGGGAGGCAGGCTGCCCACTCAAGCGCTCGGCTCCGTTACTGGCCGGCCACAGAATGACTCGGGCTCACCTGCATGACGGCCTGACAGAGTTGCGCGTACGTCCAGTCTTCGCGCAACATCAGGTACAACCGCGTGGCCAATTTTCTGGCCACGGCCACCTTGGCGAGGCTGCGATTCTTGCGCACCGCCAGGCGGCGATAGAAGCGTTTCAGTTGCGGATCGTAACGCGCCGCCGTCTGTCCCGCTTCCACCAGCAAAAAGCGCAGAAACGAACTGCCCTGTTTGCTGATCCTGCCCAGCCGCTGTTTTCCGCCGCTGGAATCTTCGCTCGGAATCAGGCCAAAATAACTGCCCACTTGCTTGCCCGATTCGAATCGTTCCGCCGGTCCCAGGGTCAGCACCATGGCCAACGCCGTCACCGGTCCCACTCCTGGATGCGTCATCAGCCGCACCGCCTCCGGCCGCTGCCGCGCTTCTTCCGCAGACTCGCCGGTCCAGCTCGACGATTTCCGCTTCCAGCCCGTCCAGCGCTTCCAGCAACCGCTTGCGCCGCTCGGCCGCGTAGGGCAGCAAGGGCAACTGCTCCAACTCCGCGCGCCCTGCCTTGCTCCACAGCTTGCGTTTTTTCTGCACCCCGTGACTCAGCGCCATGGCCTGCAGTTGATTCTTCGTACGGGTCCGCGCTTGCACTTGCTTGTGGCGATGCACCAGCAACTGCCGCACGTCCCGCACCTGCAGACTCGGCACCCAGATCCGCGGAAACCGGTCCTGCCGCAACAACTCCAGCAGATGCTCCGCGTCCCTCCGGTCGGTCTTCTGCTTGCGCACTACCGCGGCCCGGATCTTGGCGGCATCGCCGAACCACAACTCGAAGCCCAACTCCGCCAGCAGCCGCTCGAACCACGGATAGTGCCCGCAAGCCTCCATCCCCACCCGCACTTCCTGGCCCGCCAGCGACCGGTAAAACTGCTCCGCTTCGGCGCGGTGCTGTAACCGCTTTTCTTGAATCTCTCCCGTTCGATTGTCAAAGATCGCGACCTGCTGAAACCCAGGATGGAAATCGCATCCTATAATCAACATGACGTTGGCTCCTCTCACGAGCCTTGGTCTTGGTTCATCGCATACCAATCTACTCGCGACGGGCCAACGTCGTTATGCAATCAAGCGAAGCGAAGGACCTATGGACTTCTTTGGCTCGCCGGAACTGCCGTTACTTCGCGACCAGTTCTTGGTTCTCGGTTGTCAGCTCTCAATGAACCTCAGCGAGCCGCCGACTTTGCTGAGAACCGGGAACTATTTCGCTGCCGCTTCCCTCTGCGCTGCAAACTGCTGCTTCGCTTCTTTAATCACGTTCTGCAGCTGGCTCTTCAGCGCATCGTCGAGAATCTTCTTCTCCATGATCGTGCGCAGCAGGCCGGGATTCGTTGAGTCGACGTATTTGTACAGCTCTTTTTCAAACTCTCGTACCTGATTCACCAGCATATCGTCGAGGAACCCGCTGGTGCCCGCCATGATAATCAGAATCTGCTTCGAAAAGGGCAGCGGCGAGAACTGGTTCTGCTTCAGGAGTTCGACCAGGCGCTGGCCGCGATTTAACTGGGCTTGCGTGGCTTTATCGAGATCGCTGCCAAACTGCGCGAAGGCCGCCAGTTCGCGGTATTGCGCAAGTTCCAGTTTCAGAGTTCCAGCCACCTGGCGCATGGCTTTGATCTGCGCGCTGCCGCCGACGCGGCTGACCGACAGACCGACGTTCACCGCCGGACGCACGCCCTGGTTGAACAAATCGGTTTCCAGATAAATCTGGCCGTCGGTAATTGAAATAACATTGGTCGGAATGTAGGCGGAAACGTCGCCTGCTTGCGTTTCGATGATGGGCAGCGCGGTCAGCGATCCGCCGCCCATCTTGTCGCTCAACTTCGACGAGCGCTCCAGCAAGCGCGAGTGGAGATAGAACACGTCTCCGGGATAGGCTTCGCGTCCCGGCGGCCGCCGCAGCAGCAGCGAGATTTCGCGATACGAGGCCGCATGCTTCGAGAGATCGTCGTAGATAACCAGAGCGTGGCGCTTGGTATCGCGGAAGTATTCGCCCATGGCGCACGCCGCGTAGGGCGAGATGTACTGCATCGGCGCGGGCTCCGAGGCCGACGCCGCAACGACGATGGTGTACTCCATCGCTCCGGCATCTTCGAGAATCTTAACGACCTGCGCGATCGACGAACGCTTCTGCCCGATTGCGTTGTAAATACAAATCAGATCGTTGCCCTTGCTATTGATGATGGTGTCGAGCGCGACCGCGGTTTTTCCGGTCTGGCGATCGCCGATGATCAATTCGCGCTGGCCGCGGCCGATCGGGATCATGCTGTCGATGGCCTTCAGTCCGGTGGCCATCGGCTCACGCACGGGCTGACGATCGATCACGCCGGGCGCGAGGCGTTCCAACGCAATGAACTTGTCGGTGGCGATGGGACCTTTGTCGTCGATGGGCTCGCCGAGCGAGTTGACCACGCGCCCAATCATCGCGTCGCCGACAGGCACGCTCATGATGCGGCCGGTGCGCTTAACCTCGTCACCCTCTTTAATCTCGGTATATTCGCCGAGCAGCACCACGCCGACCTGGTCTTCTTCGAGGTTCATGGCGATGCCGGCCACGCCGTGCGGGAACGACAGCAGTTCTCCGGCCATGACCTTGTCGAGTCCGTACACACGCGCGATGCCGTCGCCCAGCGTGATGACGGTGCCCGTCTCGTCCACGGAGACCTTGGTCTCATAGTTCTCGATCTGCTCGCGGATCAGTTTTGTGATTTCGTCTGCCTTGATTTGTGCCATAACTTCAGCTCTCAGCTTTCAGCCGTCAGCTCTCAGCTTAGACAACCTTCGTCCCTGTCATCCTGCGCGAAGTTGCCAACCGCAAAGCGGATGGCAACGCAGTCGAAGGATCCCTGGCAGCATTTGCGCCGCCTGCTGCTAAGAGCTTATCGCTTCTTTAATCTTCTCCAACTGTCCCTTTACGGAGCCGTCGTAAATCGTGCTGCCCACGCGGACCACGGCTCCGCCCAGCAGGGACGCATCAAGTCCATAACGCGCCCGAACTTTCTTGCCTGTCGTCTTTTCAATCTGGGCCTCGAGGGTGCGCTTCTCGGCATCCCCCAATTCGCGGGCGCTGGAAATCTCGGCCTCGGCGAATCCCATGCGCGCGTCGAGTTCCTTGGCGAATTGCTCAACGATGCGGGGCAGAAACGGCAAGCGCCGGTGATCGATCAGCACAGCTATAAGATTCCGCACCGGCCGATCAATTCCCTCCCGCTGCACAATCGCGTCCAGTAACGCGCGCTTCTGCTCGGCGGGCACCGCGGGATTTTCCCAGACCCGCCGTAATTCGATGCTCTCTTCAAACAGAGAAGCAATGCTGCGCAACCCGGCCGTGGCGCGCGCGGCATCGAGGTGCGCGTCGAAAACCACATCCGCGAAAGCCCGGGCATAGGTACTGGCGACGGAAGCCATGTTCTAGTTCCCGTCCTTTCCGGACTTATCGGCGGATCCCAACTGGCCGGCAAAATTGCGCACCAGCGCCTGATCGGTGGCGGCGTCCACATGGATCTGTTTCTGGGCGAGGGCAACGGCAAGATCCGCAGCATGCGCGGTCAATTGACGGCGCGCCGCTTTGGCGGCTGCGGCGATCTCTTGCTCGGCGGAAACGACAATCTTGCGTGCGTCCTCTTCGGCCGCGGCCTGGATCCGGGCTTCTTCGGCCGCACCTTCTTTTTCCGCGGTGTCGCGCATGGCGCCGATCTCGACATCCAGCTTCTGCAGGCGCGCTTCAATCTCGGCCAGTTTGTGCCGCGCTTCCGCACTCGCCTTCTGGGCTTCCTGCATAGCCCTCTGGATGGCGGCCGTGCGGTCGCGCAAAATCCCGGGCAGATACTTGCGCCCGGCCCAGATGATGACTCCGGCAATTACGACAAAGTTCAAGACCATGCCCAGCCAGTAGGAGTTCTGCAGGCTCAAGCCGGTAATCCGCGAGATCAAAGCCACCGAAGACGAGTGCTTGAACTCGTCCATCGGGTCTTTTTCTTCGCCGGCGGCTTCGCGGCTTTCGTGCGCGAGTTGACGGCGAGGCCCGGCCGATTGTTGCTCGGCATCACTGCCGGTTTGATTTTGATTGGGAGAACGGTGGGCGCTCGCCCAAACCATGCTGACGCAACTCAAGACCAGGAGTGCGACGAGGCTTGCGCGCAGCGCTTTTTTCGAGGATGCCATCAACGCCCCGTTCCCGCAGGCTGAAGGACGCGGCGCATGATTTCCTGCGCCAGTTCTGCTGCCTCGCCCTGCAATCCTTTTTCTGCTGCGGCCCGGTCGCGTTCAATGTCCCCTTTTGCCGCCTGTACCTGCGCCTGCGCTTTTGCGCGCGCGGCAGCCACGGCATTGCTACGCGCCTGCAAGGCCGCCTGCCGTTTCGATTCCTGAATACGAAATACGGCTGCGCGGGCTTCCCGCAATTTCTGCTCATACTCGCTGGTACGCGCATCCGCCGCGGCGATATCAGCTTTCGATTTCTCGACCGCGCCCTCGGTCTTGCCGCGCCGTTCCTCGAGCACGCGCCGCAACGGCTTGTGCACGATGGATGTGTACAGTGCGTAAAGCAAGGTCATCAGAATCACTGTCGGCACCGATCCGAGCAGTAATTCGCCTAATTGATGGAGCGTCTGATCCATGTGGTGCTGATGTAGACCGGGAAAATGAGGGCTATGAAAACTGTTAAGTCTAGCGTCCGAAGGAGTTTATGTCAACGTAAGAAGATCATCATGCTGGGGTAGGTAGGGAATCAAGAAGGCTCTTTTCGGGATTTTTCGAAGCACGCCGCAATCTGCCTGCAAGTATCGGGAACAAGAAGACTTATCGCTACAGGAGAGATCCGGGGGGCGCAAATTTCTGCATATATCCCTTGACTTCACGCCAAACAGGATTAGCATAGAAGTATCACCTCCGATCCAATTCAGGATCGAATGGGCCGATAGCCAAGGAATGTCACCGCTTCTTGGTTGCCGGCCCATTTAAATTTTGGCGGCCTGTCTTCACTCCGCTCAATGTTGCGGAGCACTCAATCAAAAAACAGAGTGCTGTATCGCTCCCCCTGCATGTGCCCTGGTGAATCACGATTACGGTTTGTGGGGACGGTCTGTATAGGGTTGCGCGTAATATCCAGCCCGCGTTCGGGCGGTGAGACCGGGCTTGTCGACCTTGATCGTTAAAGCGTGGTATTCGTTCGGATGGTCCGCAGGCGGAGACTCAAAGGAAATCGAGTAATAGGCCCTGGAGTCCGCCAGGCACGTCGCGATCAGGCTGGGAATGTCGTTGCTCGAGTTCAGAACGCGGCCTCCGCTCTGTACCGCCAGAACCTGCAGAGCGAGATCCCCATTGTCGACTCTGTTGGACGAAGTTACACCTTTGAGGAAGGCCTGGTAATAAAACGTGCGAAAACTGGCGGCATCCGCCGTGCCGAGGGGATCGACGGCGTAGAGGGTAATACGAGCTTCGCGCAATTGCTCACACAGAGTCACTATCTCGCGGAAAATGGCCTCCTGCTCTTTGTTGGTAAGTTCCACTTCAGGCCCGGAAAGCAGGGGCCATCCCGGACTGAGCCAGATCAACAACTTCCTGCCCGGCTGATTCGCCTCATACTGAATAATCCTCTGCAGTGCCTGAAGGGAGAGCTGAAGCCGATCAGCCGCGCCATAGAATCCCGCCGACCGTCCGATGGCACGCATGCCCGGCTGATTGGCATTCAGAGTAGCAGCCAGAGTGCTTCCGTCCTGGGTAGGCTGAGGCTGAACCTGGGTTGAGGTATCGGTAAAAACAAGAAGGGACGTGAGGATCGGCAAGCGGCCGCCATCCCGTCGAAAGAATTTCTGGAGCTGTTCCTGTTGATAACCGACGCCCTGCGCAGAGCTGTTGACTGCATCCACGAGAAGAATGGCCTGAATTGGGTCGCTGGCCTGGTCAGCCTCAGGGCTCGCGCGAAAGGAAGTGATTTTCTTGGGCTGCTTGTTGTCGAGCAGAGTGAAGTCCTGTTGCTGCAATCCCGGGACCGGATTCCCGGCCTTATCGGTGACAACGACGTTCGAGCGAAATAGTGTGGCCCGCTACCGTCGCGGGCGCGGCCTCGGCTTTCCCGGGTGGCGCAGGCTGCGCCTCAGTCGCAGCCTGTTGTGCGAAAGAAAACAGCGATAGAACGGAACAATACAGGGCAGTAACGCAGAGGCCGACCAAGGCGCGCACGATCCACCTCGCAATCAGAGAGTTGATACTTCCGAAGATCGAGGTTTCGTAGAATGCAGTCGAACCGAGCTTTATGAACGCTGGCAACGGTAACTGCAGGCTACTTAACCGACGCAGACTTGAATTCGGGCGCGACGACGAACTGCTTTACCCTTCTCAGCACTGATGCCGGAGCCTCAGCCTCCAGTTGCACAGAGCCCTCCCGATATTTCCGCGAAAAAATCCGCGCCCGCGCTTCAAGCATGGCCAGCGTTTTCCCTTCCTTCTGCGGAACCAGAAGATGCACGCGGCTGACCTTGTCTTCGTCGATCATCTTGTCGATGCGTTCCAGCAATGTATCGAGACCTGTGCCTTCGACCGCCGATACATAGACGGTCGTCGATCCTTCGCGCGCGGCATCGGCCCGCAACGACTGCGCGACTTCCTCATCGAGCAGATCGACTTTATTCACCACCCGCAGACGCGGCTTCTTTTCGGCTTCGAGCTCTTTCAGGACGATCTCAACCTGCGCGTCCTGCTCGGCCGACAGCCGGCTGCTGGCGTCGGACACATGCAGGATCAACGACGCGCGCTGCACTTCCTCGAGCGTGGCGCGAAAGGCCGACACCAGCGTGTGCGGCAGATTGCGGATGAATCCGACGGTGTCGGAGAGCAGCACCTTTCTCTTGGAAGGAAGAACCACGCCGCGAATGGTTGGATCCAGAGTCGCAAACATTTTTGGCGACGACAGAACTCCGGCCCGCGTCAGCGCATTGAACAATGTGGATTTGCCGGCATTCGTATATCCGACAAGCGCGACCGTGGCGACGGGAGCCGATTCTCGACGCTGCCGCTGCTGGGCGCGAATGCGCCGGACATTCTCAATTTGACCCTCTACGTTGCGCACGCGTCGCGCGATTTTCCGACGGTCGGTTTCCAGTTTCGTTTCGCCGGGACCGCGAGTGCCGATGCCGCCGCCCAGCTGCGACATCTCAATGCCATGCCCCGCGAGCCGCGGCAGCATGTAATGCAACTGGGCCAGTTCCACTTGCAGCTGGCCTTCGCGGGTTCGGGCGTGCCGCGCAAAAATGTCGAGAATGAGCTGAGTTCGGTCGATCACGCGCCGCTGAATAATCTTCTCGATGTTGCGCTGCTGCGACGGGCTGAGATCGTGATCGAACAGCAGCACGTCGGCATTCACCGAGGCAGCCGCGCCCGCGATCTCTTCCAGCTTGCCGGCTCCGATTAGGGTTGCGGGATCGGGACGATCGCGGCGCTGCAGAATCGCGCCCACAATCTGCGCTCCGGCGCTCTCCGCCAGAGTCCGCAGCTCCGCCAGAGATTCATCCGCATCGAACTCCGGAATTCTGGGCTTGCCATTGGATCGTGGCGGGGCGCCACTTGGCGCGGCCTGCAGGGCGGCAGCCTCGCGGGCAACTGCCGCCTGGGCCGTCACCGTACCTTTCGTGCCGCGACGGCTGCGCACATCGAGGCCGACCAGGAACGCGCGTTCGCGCTCCGGTGGCTGCGAACCACCAGGCGCCTCAAAAGGCGAACCATTCCCGGCACGCACAAGGTCGCGGGATTGCTTGCGATGAGAACTTCCCAAACCGAAAAAGCCTATCCTTCCGTGCCCGAAGCTGTCGCCACGGACGCGGTTGGAGCCGATGCAGCGGCCGCGCGATCCGTATGGGGAACGTGGGCCACGTGCGCCGACGCCACCCGTCCCATGACTACGGTTGAGATGGCATGCTTAAAGATGAGTTGCTCCTGACCGTTCGCCTCCAGCACGACAGAGTACTTGTCAAAGGAGCGGATGCGCCCCGTCAACTTCACCCCGCTGAGCAGGTAAATCGTGATGCTGGCTCGCTCTTTGCGGGCGGTGTTGAGGAAGGAATCCTGAATGTTTTGCGCCGGCTTGTTATTGTCCATCGCCGATCTCCTCGAGTAATGAGCTGCAAACCTACCAACCGCCGGCGCACAGGCGCTCTCGAGCCGGCTCAATGCCACAGCAGGTTCCCGCAGGCCTTCCCACCGCCGACAGGAACGAGGGGGGACAAGCTCGCTGGCGGCGTCCCCAATTGCAGACCATAAACGGCCAGCGGGCGGATGTGAGTACGATACGGCGATCTCCTCCGCTTTTCAACCGGGAAGTTGCTGCAGAGGAGTACACAATTGACAGCAGCGGGAGGGAAAGAGCAGACTTGGCTCGACTCGCAGCGCCCCGGTCGGATGTGGAGGGGCTGGCGAGCATTCTGAGCTTTCGATTCAGCCTGCTTCTCTCTTCACCGGATGTCCCGTCATACGGGCGCCGGGCAGTCCACAAATTGCACTTCGGTTGGCGGAGGAGATCTCAAATGCATCTTTCGGTGCCAGTTACAGCCTTATTGACCTTACCTACGATCACCGGGCAAGAAGCGACTCAACTCATTCTGCGCTGGTTTCATTTCATCGCCGGCATCACCTGGATCGGCCTGCTTTACTTCTTCAACATCGTGAACGTCCCATTCATGAAGCAGGTGGACGCCGCGGCCAAGCCTAAAATTTTTCAGAACTTGACGCTGCCCGCGCTGAACTGGTTTCGCTGGAGCGCGCTGCTCACCGTGTTTATCGGCTTCTGGTACTGGGGGCAGTTCTACGTCGGACCCGACGCGCAACGGCAGGGCACGAGCGGGCTCAGCACCATCGGATTTTTCCTCGTGCTGTGGATCGCGGTCTGGTTTGTTTTGTTTATCGTGATCAAGAAGATGACGCCCAGCGGCTACGTCGTGGGGATCATCACGACAATCCTGGTCTATGCGGCGGGATGGCTGTTCGTGAACCATACCCCGGTAGGCGGCGATGACAATCACGTGTTGTGCATCGGCGTGGGCGGCGGATTCGGCATCGTGATGCTGTTCAACGTGTGGGGAATTATCTGGCCGAACAATAAGAAGGTGATTCGCGGGACGCTGGCAGGCACGCCTCCGGCAGATGCTCCAGCGCTGTCGCGGCAGGCGTTTTTGGCCTCGCGAATGAATTTCTTTCTGTCAGTGCCGCTGCTGTTCTACATGGCCGCCAGCTCGCACTTCTCGAGCACGGTGATCTTCGGGAAGTAAGCAAAAAATGATTCGTATCAGGGCATCGCTTCAGCGATGCCACAGCGAATCCTTTCAGAAACGGCTTTAGCCACTGGGCGCAGCGGCTAAAGCCGATTCATCTTTGGATGGCGGGAGGCATGCCTGAAGGCATGCCCTGATACGAACCGTCCTGGCACGACACAAATCTTCCGGCAATTGAGGGAAAGAGATTCGTATCAGGGCATCGCTTCAGCGATGCCACAGCGAATCCTTTCAGAAACGCTTTAGCCGCTGGGCGCAGCGGCTTAAAGCCGATTCATCGTTGGATAGCAGGAGGCATGCCCTGATACGAATCCCTTTCTCCACTGGGCATTGTAAAAAAAGAAGGGAGCCGGATTTCCGGCTCCCAGGTGATCTAAAGAACCAAGCTTACCAAGTGAACTTCGCCGCAATGCGGAAGTTACGTGATATTTGCCACTGGTTCGGCTGGCCGTACGCCGAGTTCTGCACCACGGGGCAGGCGAAACCCGCCCCGGAGAAGCACTCTTGAGCCTGCGCATTCAACAGCGCCTGCGGGTTGTAGGCGGTCTCAAATTGCTGGTAGAACGCCGCGCCATTGAAAATGGAGTATTGCCCAAAGGAACTCGGAACGAACTGCGAGTTGAGCCCTTGCCAGTACGCGATCACGGAATGCTGGTTGAGCAGGTTGAGCGCGGTTGCGCTGAAGGAGAGTTGCTGAGCTTCGTTGTTCTTGTTGACCTTGAAGGCATGTGAGAGCTGCATGTCGGTCTGGGTGTACCACGGTGTCCGGCGGGCATAGACGTTGCCCAAGGTGGTGATCCCCGTCGTCGGGTCAACCGTTGAGTTCACCCAGTTGCCGCGGCCCCAAATATACGTGCCCTCGATGGCGGCCGGTATAGCACCTGGGCCGTTGCCGTAACCTATGTCTGACCAGGCGCTCACCGGACTGCCTTCATACGCTACCTGGAAGAGTCCGAGGGTTGTGGTCATGCCTTTCCAGGGTTTGGTGTAATAAACGTTTCCCTTGAGGGCACTGGGACGATCCGTCGGCAGAGGTCCGTTGGCGGACGTTCCCTTGTAGTTGAAGTAGTAGAACGGCTCGTCGAATGCACGGGTCGTGTCAGGCGAGTTGCGTCCTCCAGCGCCGCCGTCAATCTGGTCGGTAGTGGTCAAGCCCGTGTAGTTCCCCCACGCGCTGCTCCACGTGTAGCTGAACATTCCCGCCCAGCCGTGGCTGGTAGCCTTGGTCACCCGGAACTCGATACCATCGTAATTACGGACGGCCACCGGGTTGTTCGGGCACCCTGTGCAGGTGCCAAACGGAGTGACGGGATTGCCGTTGAACGCGGGCACTCCCGGTCCGTATGCAGCACCCAGACCGGACAGGAAGTTGGCGTAGCCGTTAAGAGTCTTGTTGACGCCCTGGCCAGGGTTGACGATGGTGTAGATTTCGAAAGCGCTAGGATCAGCCAGCGAAGCGTCTTCGATGACATGGTCGAGACGCCGACGGTCATAGCGGGCTTCGAATGCCCAATCCTTCGCGATCTGGTAGTCCACACCAGCCACGTACTCGTGCTGGCGATAAGGCTTCACGCCAGGCGCGACCGGCTCCTCCGGGCGGAAATTGGTGTTCTCGATAAGTGAAATACTGGTAGCGCTGTCAATCAGGTTTGGCGGAGTTATGCCGCCCGCAAACGTCGCTCCTACGTTAGAAGGCGCCGTTGGGCAGGCGCGGCCCGCGGCGTTGCCCACGAAAGTGAGGTCACCGACCTCGAACCCAGTGGACCTCCCATTTGGACCAAGTGGGTAGTTACAATTATCCCACCCTTGCGCCCCGAATGAGGTTTGAGCCAAGAGCAGCTTCATAACGTCATTGGTGACGCCATAGCTGCCGAAGATTTTCAGCTTGCCGTTCGCCGATCCCCATGCAGCTCCCAAACGAGGCTCGAGTTTGTCGCTCCACGACCAGCTGATCGTGGTGATGGTCGGCGTCCCGATCCCCGGGGGAACAGGCAGGCTCTCCTTCTCGACCCGGAGGCCGAGGTTGAGAGTTAAACCACGACCTATGGTCCAGGCATCCTGGATAAACAAGGCATGGTTATGATCGATGGCCGGTACCACCGCTCCGGCAGGATTTTTCAAAATGGTAGCGAAATCCGAATTGGTGACGTAGCCGTACTCGCCGGCGCAGACTCCCCACTCACCAATCAGTCCTGATGGCGGTACGGGCGGGTTAGCCGTAGGGTCTCCCGCCGTGCCGCACTGGGTGCCGCCGTAGGCCGTGCTTGCTCCGTAGCCAACCCCAGGGGTGGCCGTTACCTGCACCTGCGGTATATTCCCGTGCTGATTAATCACGTTCCACAGACGGTTGAATTGATAACCGACTTTGAGGTTGTGAGTCCCCCACCATCCGCTCTTGAAGAAGGCTACGTCCTCGTTGAACTGATCGTGCTTGCTGGCATTGAACTCAGTGAAGCCCGTCTTGTGGGGAGCAGTCGTTGTGCCCGCCGGTACCTGCAGACCGAGGGGGTACTGGTTGCCCGCGTTGTCCGGTAAAAGGGCCCCGGTACTGGTGAACGGTCCCTCGTTGAAAACAAGCTCGACCCCACTCGTAGGCCAGCCGAAATCGTGGTAGTTATTGAAGAAGTAGCCGAAACGAGTGGTAGACACGATCTTCGGCGTCAGGCTGATATCGGCGCCAAAGTTGTATGTGGAGTTGGGCTGAGAATAGCCGAGGCCGTGCGAATACGAGGTCAGCGGAGTGAAAATCCCCGATTCATTCCCTATCCCGGTGTTTAGAAAGCCTTGCGACGCGATCGAGTCCGGCGCCGGCAGGTTGACTCCAGACTCACGTTCGAATTGATACAGCCACGAGGCGAAGACGCGAATCTTCTGGGTCAGCGTGGCGTCGATTCGAGCCGTGCCATAGTATTGCTGGAGGTCCTGCGTAAAGACCTGGTTCCCCAGGGACTGGTTCGGACAGGCGCCGGGGCTCGCCGTGCAGAAAGCCGGCCCAAAGTTCACGGTTCTGGCGGTTGCGCTGAAAAAAGGCTCAAAACCCGTGAAGAACCACAGGCGATCTTTCATGATGGGACCGCCAACCGTAAAGCCGGGCTGAACGTAGCGAAAGTGGTCTTTCTTGGGCACATACGTCTGGGCATCAGGCTCCAACTGAGAATTGTAAGTGGGAAGCGGATCGTAGCGCAAAGTGCCGTTGGGAGACCCGTCCAGGGAGTCGGACTCGTAGCTGCCAAAGAACGAACCATGGTAGGCATTGCTGCCCTTTTTCATGACGACGTTGATCACGCCGCCAAGGGCTCCGCCGTACGCCGCTTCAATTCCGGAAGTCTTGACCTGAACTTCCTGAATGAAATCGAAGGGAACTTGAGCGCGGGAAGCGCCACCGGAGATGTCCTCGGTGTCTTGTCCTTCCACCAGATACGAACTCTCCGAGTCAGCAGCCCCACCGATCATGAACCCTGCGTTGTAGCCGTTGCCGGCGCTACCCGGCAGGGCGCCGCCGGTGCCGCCCATAGCCCCGCCCAATGGTTCAGCGCGAGCCATCGGCGCGAATTGAATGACGGATTGGAAACTGTAGCCGTGCGGCGTCTCTGTCAGTGTATCGCTCGTCAAGTTGGTTGAGTTTGTATTTGTGGTGACATCAACCAACGGCGCCGCGCCAGTCACTTCGACCACTTCCGCGGCGGTTCCGACCTCCAGGGTGAGATCGAGAGTGGGAAGATGGCCGACTTCCAAGTTCACACCTTCACGCTTCACGGTCTTGAAGTTCTTCGCCGTTGCTTCGACCGAGTAAACGCCCGGTGGCAGGTTGGCGAACCGGTAGTAGCCGGTCGAATCGGTATCGAGAGACTTGTCGCCGGCGAGGGCCGGGCTCTTCACCACAACGTGAGCGCCTGCAACCACCGCGCCGGTCGCGTCTTTTATCGTGCCTTGCAGGCCGCCCGTAGTCTCCTGGGCGTATATCGCTACACCCGATAGCAATAGGGCTATGATCGCTAGCAACGTCACCAGCCTGAGGAATGAACCTGTTTGCATTTCCTGCCTCCTTGAGCGTTTACAGCTCATATTCGGATCCGAGCGCCTTCACTGGCTTCCTGGGATACGGCGCGACCCGAGGGACTGCTAAAATTTGACGAACACTTGAAATTAAAACCGAGAGCTGGGATTTCCAAGAAAACCGTACTGCCAAATCACGCCCGTCTGCGCGGGCTTTTGGGACTTAACTCAACAACCAGTTTCGGAGCACACAGATAACAGCGAACAATGACGTAATGCAACTCTGAATCCAAACAACCTAGGTAAACAAATGTTTCATTTTCAAGTGTTTACTGTATGGACGATGCGTTTCTTTACGGAAATCAGTATGAAAGCCGACGGCCAAATATGACATTTGGTAGATCAGGGGTGGGAGAAATCCCGCCTTGAGGTCCAGCTAATGCCTTTTCCGGGAGGGTCTTGTCGCCACTTCGCCGGGTGCCAGCACTCGGCGAACAATCGGGGTGTTGAGCTTGTATTTGCGTTCGCTGACGTTGCCCGCGTCGTCTTTCACGCGCAGGATGAACACCGGCAGCATACCTTCTTTGTCGAACTGCTCCTGCGTCAGCGTGACCGGCAAAACGCCGTCGAGCCCATGTTCGCGGTAGGCAGTCTCGTAGCGGTGCTTGCGGACATTCCAGGTAAAGACCCGGACCTGATCGTAGTCGTAAGGCAGGCCATCGTGCGGCTCTGTCAGCAGGCAGAGGTATTGGGGAACTTTCTTGTCGCCGTCCGCAACCTCGTCGAGTTTGAAAAATGCGACGAAGCGCTGGCCCTCGGCATATTGGGCAACATCGAGGGGCACATCGACGTCGACCATGCGAGCCAGCACCCATCCAACGCGGCCTTGCTCGTCGCGAACCAGCCACCAATCCTCGGAAACGGGGCCGGCGGGAGCTCGACCGGGTCTCGCCATAACCGGCTTGGCAGGCGCACCAGCGGCGAGCGCCTTCTCAGCTGTCGCCCGCTTCAGAATCGCCACCTTGGCGCCTGCGGCCAGTTGGTAAAGATGCTCGGTGTCGCGGCCGGGCGTAATGTGCAGGTTGGTCTCGTTCCGCAACACGCCGGGAGCCTGCACCGGATCGTTCTGGTTGTCCTGAGTCAGCTTCTGCAGGCCGTCGAAGGTCTTCTGGTCCACCAGGAAGCGCTGCTCGATCCAGCCTTCCATGCCGCTGGAGGTGCGAACGCGGGCAAAGCGCTTCTCGCGTTCGAGGATTTCCACCCGCTCGCCATTTTTCACGTTGCCGACCCGGTTATAGATGGCCGCCACCTGGTCGCGCAGGGCAGCCTGCGGCGCCGAGACATAAGCCACTTCCAGCACGCGGTGACGTCCCCGGCCGCATCCGCCAACGGCCATAATCAACGCGACGAGCACTAGCAGCGGAGCGAGGCGGTTGAGACGGGATGAAGATAGCGATCTCACATGCAGTAGGGGGAACCAATTAATATAACGCGTTCTTGCTTCCAGCTTCCTTGCACGAAGTTTACGCCTTTGGGACGGCCGTCGGCGCGGGCGAGAGTACCCAAGACACAGATCCATCGACTCAGTTACCATAGAACATGACGTTGGGGATCAGTCCCTTGGCGATCTGAGGTTGCCGAGACAAGGTTTTCTGAGTCTAACAAATGGGGTTCGTTCCGAAGTAAATAGCAAAAGTCGCACAGACACACAACTACTGATGATGATGATGAAGAATAAATTGGGGATTCGTTTCGCTCTATTGGCGGTCTCATTCACGCTTCTGGGAACCGCTTTTTCGACCTCGGCGCAGGATACGGTCAACTCGGTGCTGCGCCCGCCGAAGGGTTCGCAGGTCGCGATCATCGTATTCGAGGACCTGCAATGTCCGATGTGCCGGCGCACTGCTCCTTTGGTGGAGCAGGCGTCGAAGACCTACAAGATTCCGGTGGTGCGCCACGATTTTCCGCTGCCGATGCACAACTGGTCGTACCAGGGAGCCGTGATAGCGCGCTATTTCGATACCTACTCCAAGTCGATGGGCAACGAATTCCGCGACTATATTTTCGAGAACCAGTTGGAGATCGATCCGCGGAATCTGCGCGCTTATGCGGAGAAATTTGCCGCCGCGCATAAGGTTGAACTGCCCTTCATCATTGATCCAAGCGGGAAGCTGGCGGCGGAGGTCAATGCCGACCGTGACCTGGGCAAGGCGATCAAACTCGACCATACGCCCACTGTGTACATCGTCAGCAGCCGCAACCCCAGCCGTCCGTACGTCGAAGTCAAAGACAACAACCAGCTCTATTCGACGATTGACGCGATGATGAAAGAATAGTTGGCTTTCAGCCGAACTCGTCACGCCGGTCGTCCGGTATAGTGCTCAGTCGTATGCACGTCTTCGTGGTCTTCGAGCGATTCCAGGTGAGTGATAACCTCTGCCGGTTTGCCCAGTTCCGCAGGCAAGCGTTCTTCCAACGCAGTCGCGAGCCGATGCGCTTCCCCGACTGCGGTGGCATGTGGGAATAACAGGTGCACCTCGATGATCTGGCGGTAGCCGGTGGTGCGATAGCGGACGCCGTGGTAGTGAACGCCTAATTCATCGCAGATTTGGTCGAGCTTTTCGCGGATCTGCTTGCCGGTAGCCGGATCGGAGTAATCGAGCAATCCGACGGCGGAGCGCCAGGCCAGGCGCCCTCCCGACCATAAAATATTCGCCGCAATGGCGATCGCCACGAGCGGATCGAACGGCTTCCATCCCGTCAACATGACCAGCCCAAGTCCCGCCACCACGCCGAAACTGGTGTAACAATCGGTAAGCACATGCTTGCCGTCGGCCTCGAGGATCAACGAATGGGTGCGCTTGCCGATGCGCAGTAGATACCATCCCAACCAGGCATTGAGCATGCCGGCGCCCAGCAACAGCAGACTGCCCGAACCCAGATGTTCGAGAGGCAATCCCACGAGCCATTTGTGGATTGCCTCTACCAGAATGAAAATGGCGGCGACGACGATCATCGCGCCCTCAAACCCGGCGGAGAAAAACGAGATGCGCTCGTATCCGTACAGAAAAGTGGGAGCCGCGGGCTTCGAGCTCAGCCGAAGGCTGAATGCCGCGAAAGCCACCGCAACCACATGCACCACCGACTCGGCGAAATCCGACAGAATAGCGGCCGACCCGGTCATGAAATATGCGATGGTTTTTCCCACCAACATAATCACGCCGACGGCCAAGGACATGCGCATGGCCAAGCGTGCGGCGCGCAGCTCCTGCTCATCGCGCAGCGAGTTCACCGATCTCGGCGGCGGGGTTGTGATGCTTTCCGACACGGATTGCCCAGTATTCGGCAATCCTCACACGAACGGTGCGGGCCGAAATGTGATTGGAATCACGGGAAGAGAATTTTTCTGGAAACGTAGGTTCCCCCGCGTTCTTTCCGGCCGTCACGTATACTCGTAGGCCGATGAACGAGGAGCACGCGGGTCTCGCACCAGCAAGGAGGAGTGAGCATGCCGAAAACCCTATCATTTGGCAGCAAAGATGAGATCGTTGCTGCGCTGAAGGGGCGGAAATGGGAGGAGGATCTCACAAAGGCCCATGAGCACAAGAAGAACAAGCACGGGGATTTGGGCCCGCTGACCGCGATCTATACCTCTGTAGGCAGCAGTACATACCGTTCTCTCCCGAAATATAAAGAAACTTTGCCGTCAGTCGTGTTTCGAAGCTGGGCTACAGCAGCGTTGCTCGGCGGTGCTTTCGCAAAACTCATGGAGATTCAATCCAGCGCTCAATACCGTCGATGGGCGTTGCATCTCGCCAAACGCTTGAACAAAGAATGGCGAGAGCAACTGAGGTATGATCTCGGTCTTCCTCGCGCATTAAAACTCGTGAATCTACTGGCAAAATCGCTTTGTGTCGTTTCCCCCCTATGGCCAGACCGAGGCATCACGGTCGCAAGTTATCTCGACGTGCCGCTCGATCAGTTTTCCTTGCGTCCTCTCGCTTGCATTGAAGGATTTGGCCATTTACGCAACGCCAGCATGGGTTCAGTGAAGACTCGCGAGGAGTATATAGAGATCCAAGACACTATCGGAAAACTCTGTAAAAAAGCGAGAGTGCCACCGATTGCATACGATTTCCTAACGTGGGATGGTCCGCACTCCTAGGAATAAGAAGGGCTGAGGAGAAATGACATGTGGATCTTCACTCGCTATGGGTTCTATTCAGTTTCCTGTGCTAGCAAGGCGGATGGCTCACTAGACGATCAGCGCGTGATGGTCAGGGCTCGGTGTATCGCCCATTTGCACAGTCTACAGAAACGATTTCCTGCGCTCGCAATCCACGAGATTCTTACCTTACCCAACCATGACTATCGCTATCGGTTGATTATCCCGAAAGCGTCTTGGTCTGCGATTATCGGTGAACTTGCCCAAGAACAAGAATGGTCGAACTTCAAGAACGAAGCTGCGAGATACCAAGGAAAATCAGGTAGAGGATATGTTGACGCACTGCACAAGGTGTGGGATGTGATGTACCGACTGCAACAGAACGAGGACCGGTCATAGGTTGCTAGTGAGGCAACTTGAAGATGATGCTTACCTGGGTCTGGATCTCGACCGGCTCGCCGTTGAGAAGGTAGGGCCTGTACTTCCACTGTTTCACGGCATCGGTTGCAGCTTTGGTCAGTTGCGAGTCGCCCGTCAGTACTCTGATCTGAGAAATATCGCCGTTCTTCGAAATCGTAGCCAACAACTCGACCGTGCCTTCGACTCCCAGCCGCAAAGCGCTCGGAGGATAAGTGGGCGCAACCTTCTTGATGAGCAATCCGCGGGAAACTCCTTGCGAAACACTCAAAGTTTGCAGCGTGGGCTTGATGGCGGTGCCGGTGCTGGAAGTAAAACTTGGCGGCACAGCCGTCGTGCCGGGCCCTTCGATTGCGCTCAGGTTGGGCGCCGGAGCATCCGATTCGGACTTGGAGTGTGCGGATGGAACTTTACCGCCTTTGACCACCAGAGGTGCGGCTGCGGGTTCGTCGGCCTCATCCGACTGGTTCGACTTGGCTGCGTCCGAAGAAGTCAGCTTGCTGGATTTCCCGGTCGCGGAAGAGTTTCCTTTGGCGGCCGCTTCTATCTCGTCCTGCAATTTTTTTGGAGTTGGAACTCCGCTGGGTTGCGCGCTCGGAGCAGTCGATGCCGCTGCCTTTGCCGCAGGCGGCTGTGCAGCTGCGCTCGTGGGTTGAGCCGCCGGCGCAGGCGATACCGCCGATGATGTGTCGTTGTTCGCAGGCTGATCAGCCGACTCGTGGAAGTGGGCCCAGCCCGCGTAGAGACCGACGGCCACGATGATGATGGCGGCGATACCGATGAACATCTTTTTGCTTCCGCCGCTGGATTCCGCCGGGTCTTCGGCTGCGCCGAATGAAAATGTGGGCGCGGATCCTACAATGCTCGTGGATTCCAGCTTGGGTTGAGAGTCAACGACGAGAATGTCGTCTTCTGAATCGTTCCCCGCCGGTTTTTCGGGGACGGCTGATTTTTCGGGGGCGAGAGGCGTAGACACTTCGCGCGCCGGAGCCACCGCGCTGGCAGCACCGCTCGTCGCCACCACCGGGAAACCGGAATTAGAAGCGGCCGGTGGCGCGGAAAGGAGGTCGGAAGCCAGAACTGGCGCGCTGTCGCTCGAAGGGTCAGGCTGATTCGTAAAGGCGGCCAAAGCCGCTGATACTTCGTGGTCGATTCCGAGCAAATCATCATCCTGGACGGACGCTGTTGCGCTGGCCCCCGCCGCAGGCCGTGCTGGCGTCGTCTTCGCGACCGGAATCCCGGGTGCAGCCGGAATCGATCGAACCGGCTCAACTTTTGCCGGCTCTGGAACGGGTTTGGGAACTGCTGGCCTACTGGCTGCCGCCGGTGGCACCGCCCCCGCTTTCACAGGTTCGCTCTTGCGCAGCAATCCGCGCGCCACCCGCAATGTCCCCTTGGCCTGATCAATATTGATGGGTTTGGTCAGGACGAGGTTCGCGCCAATACGAAACGCCTTTGCGACCCCCGCCTGACCCTCCACTACGGCTACGGCAAGCGACGTCTCGGTTGGACGCCGAGTTGCGCGCGCTCTTGAATAACAAGGTGGCATTCTGCTCGTTATCGCAGTCCACCACAACAGCGTCGAAGTGTTGGCCCATCAGCTTCTTAACTGCAGCGAATGGCTCGATGCAGGCCTCGACTGCGAACTCTAACTCGCTCAGGACTTGCGTCACCGTGCGAGCGGTTTTTTCCTCGGGGCAGAAGAGAAGAGCTGTGTAACCCATACAACGCCATCGTAGGTACACCGGTAAGCCCCGGCAAGTTACGCTGGTAATTCGCATACAATGGCTCCGCCATGCGTGTGCCCCTGTGGCTCAAGATCGGTTGGACCTTATGGCTGATCGTCTGGGCGCCGCTCTATTGGCGGCAATACGGCGCGCAGAATTTTCTCTTCTTCTGTGATATCGGAAACCTGCTTATCGGAATCGGCTTGTGGCTGGAAAGCCCGCTGATCTTTTCCTGGACGGCTTGCGGGCTGCTGATCTTCCAATCCCTCTATGTCATCGATGTGGCAGGGGCAGTGGTCACTCATCATCATGTGATCGGCGGGACGGAGTACATGTTCGATCCGCATTTGGGGCTTGCCATCCGACTGCTCAGCTTGTTTCATGTCGCAACCCCACCGCTTCTTCTGTGGGCGATCTGGCGGTTGGGGTACGATCCGCGAGGATGGAAGCTGCAGACGCTGATGACCTGGGTAGTGATCCCCGTGAATTTTTTCTGGCACCCTGACGCGGATGTCAACTGGGCTCGCGGCTTATTCTTCCATAAACAGCACGCCGTCCCTGCATGGATGTACTTGCTGGCCTACCTCATCTGTGTACCGCTGCTGGTTTACTTTCCAACGCACCTGTTCCTGCAGTGTCTCTCGCGCCGATGGAAAGCGCCGGCCGAGCCGGCACGTCGTGTGTCATCTTGAGCGGAGCCCGCGCCGAGCGAAGCGAGGTGCGGGCGGAGTCGAAAGATCCCTACGTAACAATTGCTCCTTCGGCATGGCGCCTTCTCACGCGCCCAATCGAACCTTATCCAATCAAGGCGAGTCAAACAACCGGCTCGTTGGTAGGGATCCCTCGACTGCGTTGCGCGTTCGTTTCACGAACCCGCAACTTCGCTCGGGATGACAATGCGAGGAATACAATTCAGGGGGATGCAGATCTAGCGGCTTTTGCCTGATTCATCCGACGGGTTGCGGGTGGTTGATTCCGGAGACGGATATTGGATCGATCCCTTGAACGAGGCGATGTCATCCTCATGAAAATCAGGGAACGGCAATTTCTTGTCATCGCGTAATTCCGCAATCTTCTTCACGGCGTTCTCGGCTTTCTGCTTCTCCACACCGGCATCGCGGCTCAAGTAAAGCGTCTGCGAAGGAAGAGCCAAGCCGCCGCCGGAATCTTCCATCACGTCCATCATGCGCAGCAGCAAGTCTTCGCGGACGGCGGCAAACTCGTTGAAGTCCCTCGTCAGGATGTAGGAGAGAACCTCGACGCTGAGCGAAGTACCGGCGATGTCGGTGAGGCGAACGCGGACGGTTTGTGTTTCGACTTTGGCATGGCTGTACAGCAGCTTGCGGATTTCCGAGAGAACGAAGCGCACATGGTCGGCTTTGCTTTCGGGGCGCAGGCCGAGAGTGGTTTTGAAGAGGATCTTGTCCCGGCGGCTGAAATTCTCGAGGTTAATGGTGGCGACCGTCCCGTTCGGAATGGCAACCAGCGTTCTCTCCTCGGTGCGGATGCGCGTGGAACGCAGGCCGATGTCTTCCACAACACCAGTGCGGTCGCCGAACCGGCAGACGTCACCCACGCGGAACACTTCGTCGCCCAGAACCGAGACGCCGCCAAAAAGGTTCTCGATCGTCTTCTGGGCGCCGAATCCAATGGCCAGACCTCCGATGCCCAGGCCGGCAAGGGCGGTGCTCATGTTGAAGCCGAGACTGCTGAGCACCGCAAGAATGCCCAGGATAAAGATCACTGCCTTGAGGATGCGCTCGCCCAGCAGCATGAGCGATCCCGTGCCGGCAAGTCCGCGGGCCAGCGCTCGCATGCGCACGCGCCGCAACGACCAGCGCACGAAGCGCCAGGCGATCCACGTCGCACTGACGATCAGCGCAATCGAAGTGACTTGAAAATAGTAGTGCCGCGACAGCAATGGCATGCGCAGGTAAACCACACCCCACTGATGGATGAGAGTGCCCGCGAGCAGCCACACGGGACCCGAGACCGAGCGCCAGTTCGCCACGTCCAACTGGCCGCGGCGGCGCGCCCACCAGCGCAGCGGCACTTCCAGAATCGCCAGGATGAGCCATCCCAATCCGGCGGCAACGGGCGCCGACAACAGGAGCGCCAGCCATTGCCATAAGGGCACTCCGACCAGTTGATGCTTCACCAGAAAAGCCGGAAGTTTGCTTTCCACCTGCCGCGCCGCGAGCTGGTCCGAGAGTTCGGGAAGCTTGGCCAAAGTATCGGCGGAAATCAGCCAGATTTTTCCGGCACTTGGATCGGAAACGCGCACCAGATCAAGATCGACATCCACATCGCCGGCTGTCATCGTGCCCAGCCTTTGCCGGCCGAGCGGCACTCCCTCCTGCGGAGTTCCATCCGGCTGGTTGTACTGGCCGAGATGGGCGGTGAAGGCATGGTCGAGGGCAAATTTGAGCTTGGTGGCCGTCGCCTCCCCTTCGGACTGGCGATGGGCGGGGCTCATCTGCAGGTATTGCGCGGCAATGCTGTAGTCTCCGGCCTGCGCGGATTTCAGAAATCCCAGGATGGCGCTCGAAGGAGTGTTGCGGCCGAGAGGATCGGTCGGCTGGTTCGCGGGGCTGGGCGGAGTGGCCGGCTGCAGCGCCTGCGTGATTGAGCTCTGCGCTGAGAGCGGCAGGCTGAGAGCGGCCAGCAGCGCGGAAAGCAGCCCGATTTTACGATTGAAAAGCATTGTCTTTCGTCTGCCCGTTGTGCGATGGGATCGAAACGGCAGCAGCCAAAATCATTGTATCGAAGCGCGCTCGCGCGGGAAGCCCGCTCATCCCCGCTTGGGCCGGTAAATGTGCGTGCTGGTGCCAAGGAAGACTTCGGCGGACTCCATCACCGTTTCTGACAGCGTGGGATGGGGATGGATGGTCAGCGCAACATCGCTGGCCAGCGCCGCCATTTCGATGGCGAGCACGCCCTCGGCGATCATCTCGCCCGCACCGGCTCCGACGATGCCCACGCCGAGCACACGCTCCGTCGCCGGATCGAAAATCAGCTTGGTCATGCCTTCGGGACGGTCGATCGTGACCGCCCGCCCAGAAGCTGCCCAGGGAAATTTCGCAACTTTGATCTCGCGATTTTCTTTTTGCGCCTGCGTCTCGGTCAGCCCGCACCAGGCAACCTCGGGATCCGTGAAGACAACAGCCGGAATGGCACTGGGCTCGAACGCCACTTTGTGTCCGGCGATGGCTTCCACGGCGGTGCGGCCCTCGTGGGAAGCCTTGTGGGCGAGCATGGGTTCGCCGACTACGTCCCCGATGGCGTAGATCGAGGGATCGTCAGTCTGCAGTTGCTTGTTGACCTGAATGAATCCGCGCGGCCCGATTTGAACTTTGGTTTTCTCGAGCCCGGGGATTTCCGAATTCGGCTTGCGTCCGACCGAAACCAATACGCGATCAAAGACCTTTTCCTGCTGGCTTCCGTCCTGCGCCATCAACGTCGCGCGAATCGCGTTGCCTTCGTCCTTCGCCGCAGCGACGGTCGTATTGAGCAGGATTGCGTCAAACATTTTTTCCAGCCGCTTGTGCAAGGGGAGGACCAGATCGCGATCCGCGCCGGGGAGCAAGCCGGGTAGCATTTCGACCACGGTCACGCGCGTGCCCAAGGCAGCGTAAACGGAGCCGAGTTCCAGGCCAATATATCCGCCGCCGACCACCAGGAAGCTTCCGGGAATGTCTTCGAGATTCAGCGCGCCGGTGGAGTCCATCATGCGGGGCGTCTCAAGCTTCAACGTGGGAATGATGGACGGACGCGAACCGGTCGCAATGATGATGCGGTCGAACGTTAGCGTTTCTTCTTTCCCGTCGGATTTTTTCACGCGCAGTGTCGTGGAGTTCTCAAACGCCGCGTGGCCTTGCACGTAATGAATTTTGCGCTGCTTCGAGAGAATGCCGAGGCCGCCAGTGAGTTTCTTGACGACGCCTTCCTTCCACGAACGCAGGCGGGCGAGATCGATCTTCGGCGCGGCAAATTCGATTCCCCAGTCTTTCGCCTGATGCGATTCTTCCACCAACTTGGCGACGTGCAGCAGGGCTTTCGAAGGGATGCATCCGCGGTACAGGCAAACGCCGCCGGGATTCACCTCGGGATCGATGAGGGTAACGTTCATGCCGAGATCGGCGGCGAGAAATGCGGCAGCGTATCCACCAGGGCCGCCGCCGACTACGGCGATGTGCAAGTTTGTCATTTCAGGCATGGGCTTTCAAAGGCGTTCAACCACAAAGGACACGAAGGCGCACGAAGGAGACTCTTCGTGGAACTTCGTGCCCTTCGTGGTTTACGGTTTTGATCTTCATCCTTGCACCGACAACAGGAACGGCTGCTCGAACGCTTCTGCCACCCAGCGCAAAAAGCGGGCTGCGTCGGCGCCATCAATCAGCCGGTGATCGTAGGAGAGCGACAGCGGCAGTATCAACCGCGGCTCGAATTTCCCGTTGATCCACTCCGGCTCCATACGCGAGCGGGAAAGGCCGAGGATCGCCACTTCCGGATGATTGACGATGGGAGTGAATCCGATTCCGCCGATGCCGCCCAGATTCGTGATCGTGAACGTGCCGCCTTCCATGTCTCCGGGAGTCAGTTTCTTCTCGCGCGCCTTCTTCGAAAGCTGCGACAATTCGACCGCCAGTTCGACAATATTCTTTTTGTCGACCTCGCGAATCACAGGCACCAGCAGGCCACGATCGGTATCGGCGGCCACGCCGATGTTGATGTATTGCTTGTAAACGATCTCTTCTTTCTCGACGTCGATGCTGGCATTGAACTGCGGGAAGACTTTGAGCGCCGCCGCACACACCTTCAGAGCAATCGCGGTGATCGTCATCTTGCCGCCGGCTTCTTCCGCTTTGGGAGCGAAGCGGGCACGGAGCTGTTCGAGTTCGGTGATGTCGGCGCGGTCGTGCTGCGTGACATGGGGAATCGTGTTCCACGCCTCCACGAGATGCTCGGCCGTTTTGCGCCGAACGCCGCGCATGGAGACGCGTTCGATCTTTCCCCACTTCGCGAAGTCGGGGAGCTGCGGCGGGGCGAGGTGTCCGGCACGGGGCGCGGCTTGAGCCGCGCTGGCGGCCGCAAAGAGCAACGCCTTGGCATAAGCCTTAACGTCTTCTTCGCTGACGCGCCCACCGGGCCCGGTGCCTTTGACTTCATAGATATCGACGCCGACTTCGCGCGCCAGGCGACGCACGTGCGGCGCCGCCGGAACCGGCTGGCGATGCTCGGTGCCCGCGACTTTTCCCAACTGCACGGGCATGCTGAAAACGTGCACTCCCGGCTGTGGTTGATCCGGGGGCAGCGCCTGCTCTTCCGTCTTGCCTTCCGCGCGAATCGCCGCCTGAAACGCTAGGCGCGCTCCGTGCTGTCCGGAAACGTGCTCCACCGGACTCGAGCGCGGGCGCGACGGTGCGGTTGAAACCGCTGCTCCGCCTTCCAGCGTGAAGATCACCTGGCCGACTTTGACCTTCTCGCCTTCCTTAACTTTTATCTCTTTGACGATGCCGCTCACCGACGACGGTACTTCCACCACTGCCTTGTCGGTCTCGAGTTCCATGACCGGCTGGCCTTCAGAAACCTTTGCGCCGGGAGCAATCATCAGTCGAACCAGATCGCCCTGCGAGATGTTTTCGCCGAGTTCGGGCAGCTTGAATTCGCCGCCGCCGGACGCTGGGGTCGAAGCTGCGACCGGAGTTTCCGCCGCCGGTTGCGTGGCTTTGGGAGCAACCGGAGCCGCGGTTTTTTGCGGAATCGTTGCAGGCAGTCCCGCAGGCTCAGAGGCCGCCCCGGACTGACTGCTGGCGGGAGCAGATTTTGCCTCCGCCCCGTCGACAGTAAAGATGACCTGACCGACCTTGATCTTGTCGCCTTCTTTGACGCGGATTTCCTGCACAGTCCCGCTGACGGACGACGGAACCTCGACCACCGCCTTGTCGGTTTCCAACTCCATCACCGACTGTCCGGCGTTGACCGTCGCGCCCGGTGCGACCATCAGGCGCACCAGATCTCCTTGTTCGATGTTTTCTCCCAGCTCGGGAAGCTTGAATTCAATCACCGCTTTTGATCCCCTTGCAGTCCTAAGTATTCATTCGAACTTCGAAATCAGGCGTCATCCCGACCGGAGCCGTTTTTCAGGCAGAGGGAGGGATCTCGCGTGCATCATACAATCTCCATCGTGCGCGAGATTCCTCGCCCGGCTGAATAAGACGCGGGGCTTTGACGGAATGACGCCTTCGATCTAGCTGACCGCCGGATTCGCTTTCTCCGGATTGATTCCCAATTCCTGGATCGCGCGCTTCACGACGTTCGGTACCAATCTTCTTTTCGCGAGCCAGCGCGCCCAAGGTCGCCAGCACAATGTGTTTCGCGTCTACTTCGAAAAAGTCGCGCAACGCGGCGCGGTTTTCGCTGCGGCCGAAACCGTCGGTCCCGAGCGACACCAGTTGTCCCGGCACCCACTTGCCGAGACTTTCCGGCAACACTTTCATGTAATCCGACGCCGCGATGAACGGCCCCGGCGCATCTTTCAACGTCTCCGTGACGTAGGGAACCTTCGCCCCTTCGCCCGGATGCAGCATGTTCCAGCGCTCACAATCGTTGGCGTCGCGATACAGTTCTTTGTAGCTGGTCACACTCCAGACGTCGGCGCCAACGCCATATTTCTCTTCCAGAATCTGTTGCGCCTTCAGGACTTCGTACATGATCGTGCCACTGCCCAGCAACTGCGCCCGCAGCTTCGCGTCGTTCTTCCCCGAGGCCTTGAAGCGGTACAGCCCTTTCAGCACGCCTTCGCGCACGTTGTCTCCGGCAGGCATCTCCGGCATCGGCAAAGGCTCGTTGGTGACGGTCAGATAATAGAAGATCGATTCCTGATCGACGTACATGCGCTTGATGCCGTCCTGAATGATGATGCCGATCTCGTAGGCAAACGCGGGATCGTACGCATGCAGGTTCGGCACCGGCAGCGCGAGCACATGACTGTGCCCGTCCTGATGCTGCAGGCCTTCGCCAGCCAGAGTCGTGCGCCCCGCCGTTCCGCCGATGAGGAATCCGCGGCAGCGCATATCGGCGGCGGCCCAGATCAGATCGCCGATGCGCTGAAATCCGAACATGGAGTAATAAATAAAGAAAGGAATCGTCGGGATCCCGTGGTTGGCATAGGCCGTGCCCGCTGCGATGAACGAGCACATCGATCCCGACTCGGTGATTCCCTCTTCCAGAATCTGCCCGTTCTTGGCTTCCTTGTAATAAAGAAGAGTATCCATATCGACGGGCTCATAGTTCTGGCCGACGCTGGAATAGATTCCCACTTGCCGGAAGAGCGCTTCCATGCCGAAAGTGCGCGCTTCATCGGGCACGATCGGAACGATATATTTTCCCAGCTCCGGATCGCGCAGCAGCTTGGCCAGCAGCCGCACGAACACCATGGTGGTCGAAACTTCGCGGCCTTCGGTGCCTTTGTGAAATTCTTCGAAGTGCGACTCCGGGAATGGCTTCAGCGGCGTGGCGCGCAGTTTGCGCTGCGGCATGTATCCGCCCAGTTGCTCGCGCCGCGCCTGCATGTACTTGATCTCGGCGCTGTCGTCCGACGGACGATAAAACGGCGCCAGGTGCAGCTCATCGTCAGGGATCGGAATGCCGAAGCGCGAGCGGAACATCTCCAGCTCGTCGTCGTTCAGCTTTTTCTGCTGGTGAGTGATGTTCTTACCTTCGCCCGCTTCGCCCAGGCCATAGCCTTTGATCGTCTTCGCCAAAATAATGGTCGGCGATCCCGTATGATCGACCGCCGCGCGATACGCCGCATGTACCTTGATCGGATCATGCCCGCCCAGGCGCATGCGCGCCAGTTGCTCGTCCGAGAGATGCTCCACCATCTTGAGCAAGCGCGGATCGGTTCCGAACAGATTCTGCCGAAAGTAAGCACCGCTCTCCACGAAATACTTCTGATACTGACCGTCGCTGATCTCGCCTAGACGGCGAACCAGCAGGCCATCGCGGTCGTTTTGAATCAGCGCATCCCAGTCGGAACCCCATACAACTTTGATCACGTTCCAGCCAGCGCCACGGAAGATCGCCTCCAGTTCCTGGATGATTTTGCCGTTGCCGCGCACTGGGCCATCGAGACGTTGCAGGTTGCAGTTCACAACGAAGATCAGGTTGTCGAGCCTTTCGCGGGATGCGAGCGTGATCGAGCCCAGCGATTCCGGTTCGTCCATTTCGCCGTCGCCCAGAAACGCCCATACCTTGCCGCCGGTCGACTGCTTCAATCCGCGATTCTCCAGATAGCGAATGAAGCGCGCGTGGTAGATCGCCTGGATTGGGCCGAGCCCCATCGAGACCGTGGGAAACTCCCAGAAATCGGGCATCAGCCATGGATGCGGATACGAACTCAGTCCTCCGCCGGGCTTCAACTCACGGCGGAAATTCTGCAGCTTCTCTTTCGAGATGCGGCCTTCGAGATACGCGCGGGAATAAATTCCAGGAGCCGCGTGTCCTTGAAAGTAGACTACGTCGCGATCTCCGCTCTCCGTCTGCGCGCGAAAGAAATGGTTGAAGGCAACTTCATAGAGCGTGGCGGCCGAGGCGAATGTGGAAATATGCCCGCCAATGCCTTCCTGAATCTTGTTGGCGCGCACCACCATGGCCAGCGCATTCCAGCGAACCAGGCTCTTGATGCGGCGCTCCATCTCCTGGCTGCCGGGAAATGGAGGCTGCTGCTTCGATGCAATGGTGTTCTGATAAGGAGTCGTGGCGCTGAACGGCAGGTTCACTCCCGCTTCGCGCCGCGCATGCAATGCCAACTGCTGCAGCAGGCGGCCGGCCCGGTTCGGGCCTCCATGCGAGAGCACATAATCCAGAGAATCGACCCATTCTCTAGTTTCCAACACTTCTAGCCCATCAGTTTCGGTTTGAGCCACGTCTGATTTCTCCCCAGAGGAATGCGCAATACTCCATCATATTCAATCACGCGAATTTTTGCTGCCCGACCCAGCAGTACCAATGATTTAGAATTGCTCTCCGCGGCGTTGTGGCGCGGAGGAATCTATGTTACGGATCGGGTTGCTGATTGTGGTGCTGGCGGTCCTGGTGATTCTCGTCCCGCGGCTCCTATCCCGCTCGGCGATGCCGGCCGCCGGCAGCAACGCTCCCGATTTCACTCTACCCTCGCAGGATGGCTCGCCGGTCAGCCTGAAAGATTACCGCGGGAAGTGGATGGTGCTGTATTTCTATCCCAAGGATCAGACTCCGGGATGCACGCGCGAGGCTCACAATTTTCAGATCGATCAGCCGAAATATGCTGCGCTCGACGCCGTGGTTCTGGGAGTAAGCGTCGATAGCGTCGAGTCCCACAGGAAGTTCTGCGCAAACGACGGCCTGAACTTCAAGCTGCTGGCCGACACCGGACACAAGGTGACCGACTCGTACGGATCGCTCACCAACCTTGGAGTGGTGAAGTTCGCAGCGCGGCATACATTTCTGATCGACCCCACCGGCAAGATCGCGAAGGCGTATACGAGCGTGGATCCCGCGAGGCACAGCGCCGAAGTTCTGGCGGAGCTGCAGCAGCTACAGAAGATGGAACCAGCGAGACCCCAGACGATGCGACAGTAAGTGCTCCTTCGCAATCGAAGAAGGAAAGCGATTTTAGGGAGAAAGAGATTTTGTGGGGACAGCCGCCATCGGCTGTCCCGCCGCGAAGCGGCGTAAGAATTGCAGCCACGACGCAAACCCTAAGACCGTGCGTGCGACCTCACTCGCGCGAGCGGGTCATCGTAAACTAGCGACATGGTGACCGCTGCTCAAAACGATTTACGCGAACGCTCGGGCTCCTACCATTTTCCGCCCGGCTTCCAGCGCAACCTGCTGTGGTTCGCCTTCCGCAAGTTCCGTCCAGCGAATCCGATTTTGCTGTTTCAGCATCTCGCCGACACCTACGGTGACATCGCGCATTACAAGCTCGCCTGGAATCACATCGTATTCCTGAATCATCCCGACCACATCCGCGAAGTGCTGGTCGTGCAGAACGACAATTTCATCAAAGAACGCACCGTGCAGCGCACCAGGATGCTGCTGGGCGAGGGCATGATCACCAGCGAAGGTGCGCAGCATCGCCAGCAGAGGCAGGTGGCGCAACCGGCGTTTCACCGCCAGCGCATTCCCGAATACGCAAGCGCGATGGTGGACGAGGCTGTGCGCATGCGCGAGAGCTGGCGCGACGGAGAACAGCGCGACATCGCCGTCGACATGATGCATCTCACGCTCAACGTGGTGGCGCGCACGCTGTTTGCCATCGACCTGCGCGAAGAAGCCCACGAACTCGCCGACGCCATCAACCGCATCATGGGTCTGTACAATTTTCTGGTCATGCTGCCGGCGGCGGAGTGGCTGGTGCACGTGCGCCCTCCCGGGCTGGCGGCTTTTGTGCGCGCCCGCAAGCGCATCGACGCCGTCGTCTTTCGCATGATCGAGGCGCACCGGCGTGAGCGTTCCAACAGCGGCAGCCTGCTCGATCTGATGCTGGCCGCCGCGCCCGAGCGGAGCGCTGCCTCAGAACAGTCGCTGCGCGATCAGGTGATCACCATCTTTCTTGCGGGATACGAGACGGTCGCCAACGCACTTTCCTGGACATGGTACCTGCTCTCGCAGAATCCGGAGTGCGAGCGGCGCTTCCATGCAGAGATCGACCGTGAACTGCAGGGCCGGCAGCCTGGGTTCGAAGATGTGCCTCGCCTGCGCTACGTGGAAATGGTGTTGGCGGAATCGATGCGACTTTATCCGCCGGCATGGGCAATGGGCCGAGCGCGCGCAACGATTTTCAACTCGGAGAATTTTCCCTGCCTGCCAGGACGACAGTGCTGATCAGCCAGTTCGTTACCCATCGCGACCCGCGGTTCTTTCCCGATCCGCTGCGCTTCGATCCCGAGCGCTTCACTCCCGAGGCCAAGGCACGGCGCGCGAAGTTCACCTACTTCCCTTTCGGCGCGGGAGTCCGTCAATGTATTGGCGAGTCGTTTGCCTGGATGGAAGGCGTGCTGCTGCTGGCTACGCTCGGTCAGAAGTGGAAACTGGCGCTGCTCCCGGGACATCCGGTTGAGCCGGAGCCGCTAATCACGTTGCGTCCGAAATATGGCATGCGAATGCAGATCGAAGCGCGCCATGTCCGGAACCTGATCACTGAGCCGCCAGATACAACTCGGCCACATGTTGCGTAATCTTTCCCGGCTCGGCCCCCGCGAGATTGGTGAGCGCAACGACAGTGAGTTGATCGTCTACGTAGCGGTCGATCGCCGCTTCGAATCCCTGCCACGAGCCGTCATGATGAATGCAGCGATGCCCGTTCCGTTCATCAATAAACCATCCGAATCCATAATTGCCGTTGTTCGGCTGGCCATTCTTCAGCTTGACCGGGGTCCACATCAAATCCAGGCTCGATCGCTTGAGCAGTTTCACGGTGTAAAGCGCCGCATCCCACTTGGCTAAATCGAGAATTGAAAAATAAAGGCTTCCGTCGGCCGTAGTGTTCACCATGGGCGCCACCCATTCCTGATTCTTCAGTTCGCCCTTCACGAGGCGATATCCGGCCGCGCGGTTGGGAACGATGTCGGCCTCGCTGATGATGCGCGTCGAACTCATCCCCAGCGGCTGAAAAATTCTCTGCTGCAGAAAGTCGCCGTAGAATTCTCCGGTCACGCGATGAATCAGAATGCCCAGCGTGAGATAGCCGAGGTTGCTGTATTCCCACTTGGTGCCGGGCGCGTACGCCAGTGGAATGCCTTCGACCATCTTCAGCAACTCGTCTTCGGTCCAGTCTTTACGGAAGTTGAAATTCTTCGGATAGTCGCCAAATCCGGCGGTGTGGCTGAGCAGTTCACGGATGGTGACTTCGCTCCACTGGTCCGGAGCATGCGGGAAGTACTTGGTAAGTTTGTCGTCGAGGCCGACTTTACCTTCTTCCACCAGCATCATCACCGCGGTCGCGGTGAACTGCTTACCCACCGATCCGGATTGGAATACGGTCTCTGGCCTTCACGGCCACCTGCAATTCCACACTGGCCAGACCGAACCCCTCAGCTCTAACGATCTCTCCGCCGCGAACGACCAGCAGCGCCAAGCCCGGAATGTGCTGCCGCTGCATCTCCGCATTCACGTAGTCGGAGACAGCTGTCTGCGGTCGCAGGGCTTTCGGCCTGGGCAACGTAGGCGGAGATAAGCAGGCAGGTTGTCTGGACGACAAACAGAAAGCGCAGGCGATGGCTCATGATTTTCGGGGGTGGGAATCGAAGTCCCCGAGTTTACAGGGAAGCATCAGGGGCAACAAGCGTAGAAGTGACGAAGAGGGATTTGGAGGCGCGGGTCGGAATCGAACCGACGCATAAAGGTTTTGCAGACCTCTCCCTTACCACTTGGGTACCGCGCCCCTGAGCTCGACAGGTCAGCGTTCGAAAAAATTCAATCCGCCGAACACGAGTCTGCTGTGGACAAAAATCTGGAGCGGGAGACGGGATTTGAACCCGCGACTTCGACCTTGGCAAGGTCGCACTCTACCACTGAGTTACTCCCGCTCGTTCTCTCATTCTACAGCACTTGCGTATTTTGCTGACAATTCACTGCACCCGCACTGGCACCCGCTCAGCTTCATTCGGCTCTTCCGCATCGGCGACAGTACCACCGTTCGGCAGGAAACGCTCCATGAACTGAGCTTGGGCGTCCCTTGCCTTGTGGCTGTTGTGGACGTAGTGCATCGTCATGTCCACATGCGACTGGCGAAGCATACGCTGCACGACCACAGGGTCGTGTCCGTTTTCGATCAGGAAGGTGGAAAGCCCGTGCCTCAGGTTGTGAAACCCAAATCTCGGGCAATCCTCGAGGGGATTTCCATCGCGCTCCAGCAGCGACAGCCGCAGGTCTGACGTAGTCCTGCACGATCATGCTGCCGATTCGAGGCTGCTTGCCGTGCAGCTTGAACGACGGGAACAAAAAATCCGAGTCCTTGCTGTACGGTGTCTCTTGACGCCACGCCTGCAATAGCGGCAGCAAGCGCCTCGTGCATCTCGACTGGAGCCTTAGACGCCCTCGACTTCGGACGCCCCAGTTCGCCATCCACCCAATCGCGTCGGATGTTGATCTTCAGTTTCTTCCAATCAATATCCGACCACGTGAGTCCGAGAGCTTCCCCGATACGAGTGGCGGTGACTGCTACCACAATCACCAGCACCCGTACCAACGGATCGCCGATATCGTTCCAGTATCGCGAACGACTCTTCGGGGCTCAGGCTGACCGCCTCGTAATCCGAGACTGTCGTTGCGCTGACCCACTTCATGGGATTGCATTCCTCAGTCCGTGGGATCATGCGGAACTTCTGCCCGTGCCTGTAGACCGCGCGACATCATGTTCCTGAGTTTGGAACGTAGTCCTTTGGACAGCTCCGTCGATCCACTCCTGAATTTCGAGCGGCTCGATGTCCTTGGCTACGTGCTCCGACCAGTGGGTTAGGTGAAGCCGTGCATTGCGCCCATCCGTGTTCTTGCTGGAGTGAGCCTTGTCCTCGCCCGTCTTCTTCTTGCCATAAGCGAGGTAATGTTGCAGCACTTCGCCGAACGTCACCTTTGCTGGGTCTGGCTGGTTGACGAGCTTGTCCAACCCTAGAGTGCCCACTTCCAGCCAACCCTCTTCGTCAGTCATGGTGCTCAGCCCCACAACCTTCGAGCGTTCGTCGCCGTTCGCGTTGTACCAGCAGTACACCAGCTTGCCTTTCTTCCTACGAAACCACCCCTTTGCCATTAGAGTTTCCCCTTCTGGCTGCGGGGACTGCCGGCTGGCATTGTACGTCGTGCGGGTAGCGCCAGCCAAAGCTGCTCTTTGGGGGTCGCAGAGGGCTTGCGAACACCCGAGGCTATGGCGGCTTCCACTTCGCTGATCTTGTAACGCCACACCCTCCGATGTTCGCCCACGCCCAGCGGAGATGCAGGGATGACGCCCCTACGGGTCATTTCGAGCACCTGCCGACGTGTGATCTTCAGGTGCTCTGCGATGTCGTCTGCTGTTACGTATGGTTCTGGTGTCAATGTTGTCATCTCTCTCATCTGTCCTCGTGACCACGGTGGGTTACCTCGCCGAACGTCTTGTGAATGCGTTTCATACCTTCACCCGCTTGACAACGTGACGCAGGTCGCTGTAGTGGACGATGAACCGCCAGTCGTCTTTGCTGGAATAGAAGAGAGCGTGGACTCCGTGCCAATATTCAAACGTGCAGACACGGGTCTTGCCGCAAGGGATACAGATGTAGATGTCTTGGTCGTTGACCTTGCGGCAAGCACGGTCGGTAGCATCGTCCATCTCTACGTCTGCGGTGGTCTGGACGTATGGGGCGAGTTTGTGACGCCCCATACTGATCCAAGAGTCGGTGTTGTTAAATGTTTCCATCACGCCTCCACGGGAGCAAGGTCGGGGAACTCGACGCCGTAATTCGTGAGCTTAGCTTCGGCTTCCATCTTCTCGACGAGGGCGTCCATCTGTTCGCTCTGGGATTCATCCACAGCGTTCATGTGATAGTTGCTTGCGTTCAACACGTCCATGATGCGGACGGTTGCGTTGTCGGGATTAGCAGTATAAAGCTCACCACCGTCCGCCTCGACAGCCGCCACGCACATCTGGTAACCGCTCGTCTTGACCAATTCGTTGATGGTCTGTTCAAACTCCAACAAAGCATCTGCGGCGGCGACATTGATAGTGAGTTCGTACTCGTCAACCGCCTCGGTGAGGGCGTTGACGACGCCTGTCGGCACGAACGGGGTCGGTACTTGCCCACAGAATTTCACGGGCAACCTGCTCGGCAGCTTTGCGAACCTTTTTTAGTTCGGCTTTGATGCTGCGTTTGATCTTGCTACTGGTTTCGGGATCGGCAGCACGAACTCTGCTTTCCGCCAGTGGAACGGTGAGATTGATCTTGGTGTATACGGTGGACATTCGGAAGTGGCTCCTTCACCACCCTACCTAATACTGCGAATGGCACCTTAGTCACTCACCGAAGTAACCGGGTAACTCACTCGGAAAATTTCCGAGTGGACGGCAAATTGCTAACCGAAATCTTGGCACCCTTTGGTATAATGGTAGTAAGTTGGGAATACATACGCCGACCCAGATGAGACCAGTACGGATCGCATCGTGGCACGGTCACCGCCCATGACCCAACGTGGGAACTGACCAGTAAAAGCCGAACGGGATTTGAAAGCATAGCCCAAGATACACTCGGAAATTTTCCGAGTGGGACATTGGACACCCACGGTATTCCAAACCGTAGGGGTGTCTATGAAGAGGAAGCCCGTCCGAAGCACCAATCACTTACCCCATCAATAGCGTCCTCGCCACGTTCGAGGGGAACTCGGTAGAATTATCGTTGACCGTCGATGGTGACGCCCTCGCCGCCATGAGTGACTCGGAAATTTTCCGAGCGTATCGCTTCACCAAGCTGACCACCGAATTCCGCTGCCTGCTCTTCCACGAGTTGGTGCGGCGTGCGAGGCCGCATCCAAAATCCTCAAGGTGAAATTCTTCCTCGACAACGGTCTCAAGTACGACACCGAGTACCGTTTCGTGAAGCTGCATAAAGAACTGGCAGCCGCCGAGTGTGCCGCCGAACTCAACCCCGTGCGTACCTGAACTTGGTATGGCGAAGGCGGGCGATGAAGAGGCGACTGAGCGGGAAGAGATTAGCGACCCGCCCACCACAACCACCCCGACGCCCGCACCCAAAGCAGAAAAGAAACCCTGCCACATGTGCGGCGTCCGCAAAGTCCGAATCGAGAAAATGGAAAAAGAGATTCTCGACCTGAAACAGGAGAAGAAGGATTTGAAGGCAGTGAACAAAACGCTGCAAGGGAATCTTGACGCCCTGATGAAGGAGCGGAAGGACGACAAAAAGGCGGCGGTGAAAAAGCAGAACGCCGAGTTCGTCATCCCTGAGTACCGCAAGGACAAACTGGTGACTGGCGAATTCGCCATCATGCAGCGTGCCCGTGGCGGGTGGGTGAGCATCGAGATCAACAAGGACGAGACGGCAATCGACGCCCGCCTCGCCGAGTTGAAGAACAAAGCGGCTGCCAAGGCGAAGTCGGCGACCGCATAAACCATACCCCACTCGGAAAATTTCCGAGTGGGGTATTAACCACTATGGAGACAAAAGAGCAGGGGTGCACGCACCCTAACTTACGCAGCTTCACCTTCAAGGACGGGCAGAGCATTGTCATGTGTTCGTCCTTCACCGTCGTCCCGTTCAAGGGCTACAAAACCAAAAGCTACAAAGTCCGCTGCACCCACGAAGACGACCATCGCAGACGGGTGCTGTGCGGAGGAAAATGATGAGCACCTACCCCATCAAAGTCATCACCAACTACAAGAGCAACCATCAGATCGGCATCGCAAATGACGGCACCTACTGTCTGATCGACCTGCACCCACACAGCGAGACCTCAGATGACGACATTGAAATTCTTGTCGAACTAACACCACAACAAATAGCCCGCACTCTTAATGCACTCAGACTACAAAGTTTGGTGCACACCCTCATGGTGGAAGGTTCCGCCCTGATAGATGCGGAAACCCGACTACTCGAAAACGTGGAGGATTTATGACTTTCGAAGAGTCCCAGATGAAAGCACGTTTCAGCGAACTACTCGACAAAGAAGCCGAGGGCACCGCACCGCCGCCGACCTGAGGGAGATTGAATCCCTGTCGGACGCAATCGCCGCCCTCCCCATTGAGACAACAGAATGAAATCCGAAAAAGAGGAGACAACAATGAAGATTGAACCGTGGAAGAATTTCGCAAAGGTCTATCAGAACGCCGATGGTTGGTGGACCTTGAACGTGCTCGGACGGGAACTATTCATCCGAGCCTACGGCGGCACGATGGAAGGCGACACCGATGAATGCATCATCGTCATCGGCAACCGACGTTGCATCGACGACTTCGATGCAAAAACCATCGAATGCGAGTTTGTGTTTCCTCAGGGCAAGCCGCTTCTCACCGCCCACGCCCTAAAAGGGGATGACGTTTTGGCGGCTGACCAAGCCCACTTCGACGAAACCGTGGGGATTTGTGAGCAGCTTCAACGACGCTAATGAACTCGCAAGCATCCTCGTACACGGACGCTACTACAGCAACAACGACAAGGCAGACCAGCCGATAAGGTTGGTCTTCACTCTCACCAAGACGGTGATTATCACCGCTGAAGCCGACACCCACGAAGAGTGGGTGAAGGTTCGCACCCTCCTGACCATTCCTCAATACTGGGATGAATCGTAACGGCATTGCGTGCGGGCTGTGGTGCTGTGGGATGTCCTTGGACGGCTTAACGCGATTGGGACCGTGGATCAGCCGATGAACCTCTACACCAATAAAAGAATTTGGCGACTATCAGTGCCGATTGTAGGGGGTCACCAATGAGCCAACCGCATCTGCAAATCCGAGTAGCACTCCTCACCGACCACGTGGCAAAAGGTCGGATGGACGGCGACATGTACCTCGCCTACAACATCATTCTCCAAGACTGCGATTGGAGCACGGGCATCTGGCACGGCAGTGCCGACAAACTGGCGGCGTTGGTCGGCGGGCAATGGTCTAAATCCACTGCCAAGCGGGTGCTCAAGCGGCTCTGCCTTGGTCGCTACATCACGTCGCATTATGTGCCGAAGCAGATGGGCAACTACGACATCGCGATTAACAATTACATCCCCACCAGTGGCGAGAACAAGGGCAAGAAGTTACGCCGTACCAAGACTCGGGATTACAGGATCGCCAGCGAAACCAAAGGGTTCAGCCATGAACCCCTTGATTCCAGTCCAAACACTTCCGAGGGGGTCAGCGGTGACCCCCTTAGGGGGTCACCCGTGGCCCGTATTCAAGAAGTACACTCTGTGCCCCAGACCACGGGTGGGGTTGGGGTTGGGTCTGGCGAAGCCCGCTCCGCTCTTCGACTGCAATCAAGAAATGCAAATGCATTTGCAGATGCACATCCTTGCTATGCTGAAGATCGAAAGGCGAAAACCGAACCCCAACACCAACCCCAGCCTGAGTTAGAGTCTGAGGTTCCTGTCCAAGAAGCTGAAGCTCCCCCTGTCAGCGTGGCGTCGGAGACGCCCACCCCCGACATTCCGCCCGCCCCCCTTCCTGACGCCGAGATGGAGGAGCAGGTGAAGGCTTACTTTGAAGTCCCTGCCAACTACCTCGCGACCTATCTCTGGTCATTCCTCCAGCACCGTCCTGATGTCGAGGTAATCGGCCCTTGGGAAAAATTCTGGATTGCTGACTTCGACAAGGCTCTGTCTGAGGGCTACTCCAAGGAAGACATCGAGCTTGCCATACTTTGTTCCCAAGCTGGCAAAGCCCGAGAGATGTACGTCCGAGCCCTGAGTATCTGCAACAACCTCGACCTGCTCATTGAGAAGGGTCAGAGGTTCAGGGATAAGGGAGTTCTCCGAGAGCATGAGTGCAAGTGTCACGCATTGTTTGCCATGTTTGAAGACCTGAAAGAGCACCAAGAGACCTGCGACACGGCTCTGGCGATAGACCCCGTGGACGCCGCTGAGGAAGAAGCAATGTACGCCGCCGAGGATTTGATTGGCTACGGTCTGGCATCAGACCCCATGCCTGACTTTGACCCCTTCGCTGACACACGAGAAGGCGAGGATTGGCAATGAGCTTCTACGATCAAGTCGTGACGGATTTCAACAACTATCCCGACCTCGTAGGCAAAGTCGCCGAGCTACTCGCCAATGGTGATTATGTTTGTGTGCTACTCGGCGACCGCGTTGCGGTCGCCACAACTTGGGACGATTCCGACATCAGTGCAGTAGCGAAGAAGGCTCACCTCGACCCAAAAGAAGACGGGAGCTTCGGGTATCTCTGCTGGGAAGCGGGCACCACAGTTGAGCAGCCAGTCGTTGTGGGGGCTCTCGCCGTCACAGCACAGGGAGCAAACGTGGAACCGCGTTCCGCCATTGCTGACAACGAACTCCACGACTGGCTGATCTGGGCACGCGAACACGGCACCAGCTTCCTTCACGCGATTGCTGAAACGGCATTTCTCTCAGACCTGAAGGGCTACCGATTGCTGCGGCCCGTCCTCCTCAACCTGAAGAAGATGTATCCCGAGAACTGATATTGTTCCTTCCCTTGGGTCCGTTAGCAGTTGCCTCATCGCTGGCTCGATAAGCTCAGGAGTGCTGGTGTAAACTCGCCCTCATGCCACGTCCCGATTTCTCAGAATACGTCGCACACTTCACGAAGAATGCTGCTCCATTCGGAGCAAAAGAGCACGAAGTACCGGCGAGCATCAAAGGCGATGCTTACGACCGGCTTGTCTCAATTCTGAAGTCGAAAAAGATACTGGCAACACCCATGCCGTGGACAAACAAGGCAGCGGTAGCGTTCACAGAATGCCCGTGGGGTTCCCTACTGGATCATACGAAGCAGTATTCTCCCTACGGCGTCGGGTTCACAAAATCGCACTTGTTCGCTGCTGGTGGTGGACCTGCAATCTACTTGCGACCCCATCTTCATGAGAATCAGGCTGATTTCCGTTCGGAGAACAAGCCGGAATGGAAAGGCTTTCATCCAGAGCTTTATGCATTCGTCACGCCTTTTTGCCCGCCTTACGCACCAAAGGCATACAAGGAGAAGCACTGGAAGAAGCCGCCTGTGGACTATAGCCAAGAAAGAGAATGGCGTGTCCCACACGACTTTGTCTTTGAGTTGACACAGGTAGAGTTCGTCGTTGTTCCGAACTACGAAGCTGTTGCTAAGTTTCCAAAGGAGTTGAAGGATTCGATTGGACGGAAGAAATTCATTATGCTTGAAGTCTACTCGCAGATTGAGAAGCTGTGGCCTGTGCACCTGCTTTGAGCGACAGTCACCTGCGAAAACGTTAAATGCGGAGCCGCAGCGAACGCCAAACTCATCCGATCTGCCATAATCTCCCCATGTGCGGACGCTATCGACTCTCGCGGAGAAAGCAGATTATCGAGGAACACTTCGACAGCGTCTCGGGAGATGAAGGCATTGAAAAAGCTGAGAGTGCGTGGAAGACAAGACTGATGAGCAGGAAGTTCGGGCTGAATCGAAACTGACAAATCCTGTGGCCTCCACAACCCTACTTGCGAGATCGAAAACAGCGGAGAAATACCAGCCCGAAAGAACACGAATTCTTTTTGTCGCCGAGTCCCCGCCGCTGTCGGTTGACCGCTATTTCTATTTCGAGAATGTGAAGGAGCACGATTGGCTCTGGATTGCCCTGATGAAGGCACTATACCCATCGGAATGGGCAGGCACCAAGACAGAACGCCAGCGAAAGGCGTATTGGCTCACGAAATTCCAGAAGAGCGGTTTTTGGTTGGTCGATGCAGTGAAGGAACCATTAAGTGGCAGTCCCCAGAGTAGGGTTGTCCGAATAAAAGCATCCGCTCCCACCCTGATTTCAGAGATTGGAACGATTGCACCGAACCGCATAGTCTTGATTAAGAAGACTGTCCATGACGCTCTGTTTCAGCAATTGAGAGATGCTGGTTTTCTGGTAATCAACGAAACAGCCCTGCCATTTCCTGCTTCTGGACAGCAAAAGCGATTCCACGACGGAGTTCGCCACTTGATAGAGTCTGGCAGCCTTCAGATCGCACGGAATTCTGGTTGACCACTGCGTCATCGTGCCCCCGACTCGCTCAGATATTTGGGACTTCGAAAAATAAAGCTCGCGGTTTTCCTTTTTCGGGGTGACCTTCGCTTTCTCGGTAGTGTCACAAGTCAGTGTTCCTAGCGTCCCAAGTAGTCAAGCATGCCATACGATCTGATTGTTGGGTTCCTCAAAACACCTATGGATTCAAAGTCCTCAAAAACAGACGTGACCTCGTGATGCAAGCTGGAACTGGCCCCACGGGCGTTGATGTGCTGGGTAATTGTTTCGTGAGCCTTGTAGACCTCTTGCTTGGGCATGCCCTTTGTGTAGGAAGCCCTAGCAAGTAACCGAATCGACTTGTCGGTGGCGGGATCACCTACAAATACCGCGATTTCCCATTGGCGGGAGATGAAGGAGCGTCTTGCCGTGCTTAGGAAGCACTTGAAGTTAGGAGCGTGGATGCAGGTAGCGACAGAGCCAAGCCAGCGGGACGGTGGGAGCCGGGAGACAATCACGGCGAAATCCTACCGCTGCTTGGAATCGTGTGTCCACAAGAAGCGAAGATAGCGAAGAAAGTGGGCTGATGTGATCTCCC
>CAVWHT010000044.1:0-21297 GCA_963754885.1 uncultured Acidobacteriota bacterium
GTAATTTCTTTTCAAGCTCAACTATGGCCATTGTTTGGCTTATATACTCGCTGCCCTGTCGAGAGAGAACCATTTCTGTTTCGGTACGACGGTATTCCGCAGAAATGCTGGCGTCAGCAATCTCTTCATAAGATGGCCGATAGCGAACCTCAACTTGTGCAGGTTGTGAGCAAATCAATTGAACAACTCCCGAGTGGCGTCCGTTATAGACGCTTCGAAGTACCTATTTTTTCTGTCTCTAAAACTGTCTAGGATACCCCATATTTCTGGGGAATTTACATCAAGCGATAAATGTTCCCTAAACAGGTCAATATCAAGAATGACTCCTATTGTATCGCCTTGTGGCAGCATCAATGCTTCGTTCACTATGAGTTTCGCCGATAGATCGACCTGAGGTACAACCAAGCGCAAGAAAAAGCCCTCTAAAACTACGTTCTCTTCAATTCCCCGCATCTCGGGAAAGGTGGCAAGATAATCTTCAAAGCGAAGCCCTCTGCCCTCTTTGTTCAGCGGAAGGTTTATTTGATTGACGTACCGGACTGCTACCCGAACCACAGCACGAGGTTGAAACATCTTACAGAAAATGCCCCAAAGTCTCTGAGTTTCACCAATTAAGTGCGGCCAATCCTTATATTTCGGAAATCGGCTAAACGTGAATCCGTCCAACCGAACCTGGACGGCTTGGCTCCGATCTTCAGAGTGAAAAATGTAACCCACAGTGGTACGGGTCGCATGGGCTTGCGGCCCTTCTAGACTAAACTCTCCTTGCAAAAAATCACGGGTATTCTCGTGCGGATATTGGGTTTTTACCTCTATCCCGAAAGCCTTCAATTTGTCCAGTGACACGCTCGGGTCGTACTGAACCCGCAAATCAACAAGAGCTTCTGTTATAGGGGCGTTTGGATACCGTCGATGATCAGGCATTTGGCGGCGGCTTCAATTGCGGCCCCGATTATACCCGAACTCTGGGATCAAGCAGAATTTCCCCTAAAAAGCAGGGGGGGCTCGCGCACGGGTCCATATTCCATCCCTTTCCTGTTCTCGCCCCGTCAAACCTCGAAGATGCAGTGCGAGAACTTTACTTTCTCTTGCCCAGCTTGCGGGAGATCTCTTCGACAATTTTAGGACGGAGATCGTTCAGGACGCTATCGACGATGCTGGCAATCGCGGGATCGGATTCTGAGCCGGAACGTCGCGTCTTCGGGACGCCGCTCTGCGCCGACGGCCGCGGCCATCGCGGCAACGTCTCGCGGTGAAGTGGCGGAGTCTGCGGCGGACGCCGTGCCCGGAGTTCCGGTCTCCCGGATCCGTTTCCAGTCTGCCCAAGCTGCAGCCGTAGTCACTGCCAGATCCGATTCTGGACTGGCTTCTGCTTTGACTTCCGGCGCATCGGAATCTGCTGTCGCCGAGGCAGCCTCGCTCACCACCGCGGCCGGAGCAGGCACGTCAACCGGCTTCGATTCTTCTGCCTCACGATCCACAGGAGGGGCCGCGACTTCCGCGGCTGCGGGTTCAACCGGAGCTTCTGCAGTTGCCGCGGGAACTGGCTCAGCCGCTTCTTTCACTTCTACCGGCGGCTCAATCGCGGAGGGCTCAAATGCCGGTGCCTGCGATGAAGCCGCAACGCTCTGATTCGCGAAAGACGCCGCGACGGATTGCAGTTCTTCCACCGCCGCCCGCACCGCATCCGTCGCCGCGCTGGCCACGGCGCTCAGGCCCTGGACCTCTTCCGGGGCAGCAGTGGCCGGAACCGAGGATATTGATTCTGGCGCCGCGCTCTCGACCGATAGAGGATTCAACTCGACCTGCTCACTGGTTTGTACAACGGCGGTAACTGCGCTGTGACCGCTCTCGGCGGCCGCGAAGGCGGCATAGGCCTTCTGCATCTCGTGCTCGAGAGAGATTGCGGATTCCTCCGGCGCCAGCGCTACAGCGACTGCCGTCCAGCGTGAAGCCACAGCGGAATCGGAGTGCGCCCCGACTGCCATGGTTACAGGTTCATCCGCGTGCGCTTCGGACGGATGCGACCATGCTCCGTTTCCTGACTCGGCAGCTTCCGCCTTGACGGCTTCCGGTTTCAACTCTGCAGCCTCAGGCGCGACGCTCGCAGTAGCGGGAGCGGAGGCTTCGCTATTCGTCTCGGTTGTGGCCGGCGCTTTCTGCTCCGGCTCGGAAACGGCCGCTGCAGCGGCTTCTATCGCTGGCGCCGCCTGAACTTCGGGCTTGATTTCCGCCGCTTGATCAGGAACTTCCTGATCGGAAACTTCCGGGCGAACCACTGCCATTTCCGGGACGGACTGTGCAGCCTTCTCTTCTTGAGCTAGCCGCTCCTTCACCCGCGCCGCGGCCGCAGCCAGTGCGGCAATCTCTTCGGGCGTTACGTCTTTGGGCAATCCCGCTGCCGCCAAAGCTCCCAGATCAAAGCGTTCTTCTTCAGATTTCCCGTTGCGCGCTGCTGTGGCAGCTTTGGGTTCGACCGGGGCGCGCAGTTCTCGTTCCACCGGACGCCTGTATGCCAATGTATCCGCGGACTCCGCTTGCACTTCCTTTTCTTTTTTCTTGGAGGGGAACGCGATGCGGTTCTTCCAGCCGGTATCTTCCTCGACCGCCATCGTTTTGTCGTAGCGGCCCTCGTCGAACGCAGCCACGGATCGCGGTGACCGGCCCGGCTTCGAAGTCTCGGACCGGGGAACAACTTTATCTTCCAGCTTGCTCAAGGCGCTCAGCAACTCGCTGGCCTCGAACGGCTTGACGATGAAGCCATCGGCGCGAACCCGTTTAGCCTCTTCCGGCTTGAACGGCTCCAGCTTTCCCACGGTCAGCAGGATCGGTATCTGAGCCGTTTCACCAACATCTTTCAGCCGCTGGCACACCTCAAGCCCGCTGTAGCCGGGCATATAGACGTTGAGCACGATCAGGTCGGGCCGCTGCTCGCCTATTTTTTTCAGCGCAGCCGAACCGTTGTTCACGGTGATGACTTCATATCCCGCATCCGCGAGAATTTTCCGCCCCATATTCTGGGCGGTCACACTGTCGTCGGCGAGCAATATCTTCCGGGCCAAAGTTATCCTCTGATGAGGGGAGATAACGCGAAGGTAACCCGACCTTCAACCTAAGTCAATGATCCGGAAGGGAAGTAACTGGTTACTAGGGGTCAGCATCTTGCGCGTGAGACAGGCCCCCGCGCGCGCCAAGATCGCCAATGTGGCCGGAAAATCGGGCTTAATGGGCAAACGCCAGCCCGTCACGGGCAACCCCGCTTTAGAACGGAATGATCTTTTTCAGACCTTTCTTCTTCTTTTTGCTGCTGGAAAGATCCTTGTCGCTGGCCAGTTCCGAGTCATCGCTCTTTGCCGAAGCCGAGGAACTCGAGTGCCCCTGCTCCAGTTCGTTCACCTGCGCCGGAGGCGGAAGCGTTGGATCGGCGCCCGTGTCGGTGGGTTGCAACGCGTTGGCGTCGGCCGGAGCATTCGGCGTTAATTCATTCGCATCCGGAGTCGGCGCGCTTCCCGTAGCCGCTCGCCCAAACGGTGAACCGCCGGGAGGCGTCGCTTCCGAGGCAGCAGTCGTTCCAGTGGCCGCATCCTGAGAGCTTGGTTGATCGGGCTTTACTACCTCGACTCCAACACTCTTCCGCCCTGTCACGGCCTCCATCACGGTAATCATTTCCTTCTTCTGAACTTCGTTTGCCGCCACGGGATCCGGATCAGTCAACGTCGGATTTCCGATCTTGGCGGCCTGGGATACGTCCGGACCCTTCTTCCAGAGTCCCATCAGCTTCTGCGGCATCGTACTGTCGCTGCGGCTGGCAATTTCGGCTCGATTCTGCGCCACCGCCCGCTTGGTAGGCCGCGGCACCGGCTGCTTCAGGGCTGCGAGACGCTTCCGCGCGTCATCCGACCGGTCCATCAACGGGTAGCGGGTAATGATTTGGTCGTAAGCCTTGGAGGCACTCTTGGTGAACTCGCCTATGTACTGCGACTTCACTGCTTCGCTGGCACATCCCCGGGGCAGGCCGTGGGTGTCGCAGGTCGGAGCAAGTCGCAAGCGGGCGATCTGGCCCTCATAATCTTGTCCCAGCAGGTACAGAGCTTCGTCAGCCTGGCTGTACAGCGGATATTTATCCACCAGTGACTGCAGACGCGCGACGGAGGCCAGATAAGACTGCCGCAAGTAATAGAACCGCCCGATCATGAATTCGCGATCGGCCAGCACCTCCTGCACTTCGAGCAACCGCTGCTTGGCCTCAGGCACCAGCTTGCTGTCCGGATATTGCAGGATCACCTTGCGGTATTCGTCTTCGGCGCGCTTGGCATGCGTGTAATCGCGATCCGCCTTTTCCATCTGCTGGTAGTGGATGTTCGCGATTTTCAGCTGCGCTTCCGCCGCTTCCGGCATGTTGGGGAAGAAGATTTCGAAGTCGCTGTATTCCTGTTCCGCCTGGGCCAGGGCGGCCGTTCCACCCTCCGCATACCAGGAATCGCCCACCGCCAGCTTGGCGCGCGCAATGAACTCGGAGTCCGGATACGTATTGATCAGCGTCTGCAACGTTAACCTGGCCACGTCAAAGCGGTTGTGGCGCATGGCGTCCATGGCCTTGTCGAACAAAACTTTGTCCGGCTGCTTCGATCCCACATTGGCCAGCGGGTTCTTGGACTTTCTGTTCGTGCAAGCAGCAAGAAATGTCAGCAGCAGCGCCAGCGCGATAATCAACGAAATTCGACGTGACATAAGACCTCAACCCTGTGGCCAGTGATCGGTGATCAGTAGCCAGCAAAATTCCTGCGGATTTTCTTATTGGCCACTGACCAAAAGCCACTGACCAAAAGCCACTAGCCTGAGACTCGTCCTGAAGAATCAGACTTTTATCAGTGCCGCCTCGGTTGCCGCCTTCAGCAAAGCCTCGGCATTCTTCTTTGGATCGCCGTTTCCGAACACGGCGTTGCCCGCCACCAGAATTTCAGCCCCCGCGCGGACCACATCCGCAACCGTGCCCAGCGCCACGCCACCATCTACTTCGATGCGGTAGTTCAGCCCGCGTTGGCTGCGAATCTCGGCTAACTGGCGCATTTTGTGCAGCGTCGATGGGATAAACTTCTGCGCTCCAAAGCCCGGATTCACCGACATCACCAGAATGTAATCCACGATGTCGAGAACTTCCGAAAGCGTGTCCACCGGCGTTGCCGGATTGATCACCACCCCGGCCAGGCAGTCGTGACTCTTGATCAGGTGCAGCGTCCGGTTCAAATGCCGGCAGGCCTCCTGATGCACCGACATCCAATCGATTCCGGCTTCGGCGAATGCCGGAATGAAATCGTCTGGATTCTCGATCATGAGGTGGCAATCCAGCGGCAGATCGGTCACCTTGCGCAGCGATTTTACAACCGGAGGCCCGATCGTAAGATTGGGAACGAAATGGCCGTCCATGATATCGACATGGATGACACTCGCTCCGCCCTCGCCTGCGGCGCGTACCTGTTCGCCCAGTCGAGCAAAATCAGCCGAAAGAATGGAAGGAGCCAGTTCGATCAAACCTGGGTGCCTCAGTTCCTGGTTCTCGCAAGGAAACGGCGTATGAAAATTCTAACACGCGGAAAGAGAGACCGCTGGAAGGTTTGAGTGTCCGCGATCGGGGTCGCCGGTTCGATCGGCCGTGCTAATCTCATCCGGCGTGTTCCTGCCAGCCCAATTCTCTTCCGCCCCTGTGGCCTATTCCGTCACTGCTGTCTTTCTTTGGGGCGCCTCCGACTTCGCCGGAGGATTCGGCTCGCGGCGCGCCAACGCCTTCGTTCTGACCGCTTTTTCTCACATCTGTGCCCTCGCCTTGATGGTCGCTGTTGCCATCGCGATCGGCGGAGCATTCCCGGATCGTGCAAGCATTGCCTGGGCCCTGCTTGCTGGAGCCCTGGGCGGCTTTTCGCTGGCCATTTTCTATGGTGCGCTGGCTGCGGGCCAGATGGGCCTCACCGCTCCTATTGCGGCCCTGCTGGGTGCCGCAATCCCGACTATGGTCGATATCGCCTTGGAAGGCGCGCCCAGCCGCTGGTCCATCGCCGGTTTTGGATTGGCCATTCTCGCCATCTGGCTTATCACCCGCCCCGAGACTCAAGCAGAAAACGACGGCTCCGGCCGCCCGAAAGGAGTCGCGACTGCGGCTCTGGCCGGCGTGGGATTTGCCGGCTTTTATCTCTGCATACACCAGGCCAGCGGCTCGCCCGCGTGGGTCGCCGCGATGTCCCGCGTCGGTTCGTTGACCGCTACCGCCATCGCCGTGGCCGTAGTGCGTCCTTCCCTGGCGATGGATCGACCTGCCGTTGGACTTGGCATGCTGGCGGGATTTCTCGACATCACTGCCAGCGCCCTCTTCATCTATGCCAACCAGCACGGACGTCTCGATGACGCCGTCGTCATCACCTCGCTCTATCCCGCGATTACCGTCCTGCTGGCACGGGTGTTCCTGAAAGAACACTTCAGCCGCTGGAAATTGATAGGATTGCTGGCGGCATTGGCAGCCGTGCCAATGATCTCCAAATCCTAAGATTGATACGAGGCTCGTGATGAGGATTGTAGTGACTGTTGCTTGCGCGGTTTTCGCGCTTGTTCCGTTGGCGATCGCGACCGATCAAACACAATCTTTTCCGACTTCCGCCGGGCCGGTCAAAATTACTCCGCTGAACCACGCCAGCACACTGATCGAGGCCGGCGGGAAGACGATCTACCTCGATCCGGCCAAGCCCGCGAAACTTACCGGGCTGCCCAAGGCTGACCTCATTCTGATCACCGATATTCACGGTGATCATATGGACCCGGCCTCGATTCAAGAAATCAGCAAGGGTGATACGGAGATTTTGGCGGCGCCTGCGGTTGTCCAGACCGTCACCGGCGCCAAGCCGATCGCTAATGGGGAAACGAAAACGTGGCAAGCATGGACCATTGAGGCGATTCCCGCTTACAACCTGAAACGCGGTCCTGCGTCGGGAAAACTTTTTCACGACAAAGGACGCGGCAATGGGTACGTGCTCACCTATGGCGGCAAGCGCTTCTATTTTTCTGGTGACACGGAGAACATTCCGGAGATGCGCGCGCTCAAGAACATCGACGTGGCCTTCGTATGCATGAATCTGCCGTACACCATGCCGCCCGAGGAAGCTGCCGATGCGGTCAAAGCATTCCATCCGAAAATTGTGATCCCCTATCACTACCGTGGATCTGATCTTGCGGTCTTCAAAGAAGCACTGGCAGGGACTGGGATCGAGGTTCGGCTGCTGGATTGGTATCCGAAGTGAGGAGAGAGCCAGGGCGGTACTTCTATTTTTGAACTTCAATGTCGGTGAGGCTGAAATCCGTCCCCTTGGTCAGCAACGGTTCACCAGTCGATTTCGCCAGCGCGTAAGAGAAACAGTCGCCAAAATTGAGTCCTGCCGGGTGACGGCCCTTTCCATATTTGCGCCACGCGGAGCGGGCGAGGTCTGCCTGTTCTGCGTCTACGGGCACGATCTGCAGATTGGCGCGGACGACGAAGAGATCGAACTCGCGGCCTGCTGCTTCTCCCTGGCGCGCTTCAAGGACGATTCCTGTTTCAAGCACGGTGGCGGCAGAGACCAACTGGCTTTCCGCGGCGATGATGGCAACGAGGAATTGCTGGCGCTCCGGTTCAGCGAAAAAGATAGCCGCGAGCGCGGAGGTATCAATCACCATAAACGTGGCCGGTCAGCGGGGAAGTCCGTGTTCGTCGTAGCCGAGGATCTCGTCGGCGCTGCGAGAATCCAAAATGGGTAGCCGGTCGACGCGGTTCAGGATCTCCTCTAGTTGGCTCGTGAGGATCTGACTCCGACGCTGTTGGCGCAGTCGATCCAGCCGCTCTTCTAAGGCCTTTTGTATGGCACCCGTTAGAGATTCTCCGGTCTTCGCGGCAATCTCGCGAGCCATCCGTTCCGCCTCTATGCTCTTGATACTAAGCGCCATAATAAACAAAGTATACCATAGAATAAACTAATATATAACTATTTAATGATTCCGAAAGGCTTTTCTACCACGGAGGACACGAAGTCACACCAAGGAAACGCGGATGAAAACTAGTCACGAAAAATCAGGGCCGCTCCTTTGAGGAACGGCCCCGATCGTTATTGCTGACTTTACTTACGCTGGCCGAACAGGTCGGTCATGGCCTGCGTACTCGCGTCGCAAGCGTGGTTCAGGCAGGGCAAGCCAAATCCACCTTCGATCGAACGCAGCAGCGAGAAGTGGGTGTAATACTCCCCGCTCTGCAACCCGTGGAAACCATAGTTCGTGTCCACGATGGTGACTACCTTGTTAATGATGGGCTGGACGGAATAATCATTCTCGTCCCAGACCACTACGATGGCGGCATGCCCGCTCTTCCAGGCAGGGGAAGCGTGGATGGAGGAGACAATCTTCTGCACGACCTGGTCACCCAAGCGGATCAGAGCGGGATTAAGGCCGGCTTGGGTTCCGTTGTCGTTGGGATCGAAGTTGCAGAAGGCGGTGCCGTTACTGCGGCCATGCTGATCGTTGCACTGGTTGGGGACGATGAAGGAGAAATTCGGAACCCTGCCCGAAGCCAGGTCTCCCCACAAGCCGCTAAGCCTATCGAAGGCCGCGATCTGCGAGTAGCTGACCCTGGGATTGGTTCCCTCCTGCACGTTCTGGAAGTAGACGAAGGGATTGTGCTTGGAGACATAGAGCTGCACGATGTCTCCGCTGTTTAATGTGGGGGTCAGCTGCGGATTGATGGTGCTGAAATTCGTAAGGTTGGTGAAATTTCCGTCGCTGTAATTCACCTTGTTGGGGCCGGTCATAGGAAGGTCTTCCTGGTAGGACTTCCACGACTTGCTCGCCGCGGCGAGCTGATCGGCGATGGTGATGCCCAACGTGTTTTTGTTGGCAGGATACCCGTGAATCCCGTCGATGTTGATTTCGCAAGGCGGGCCGGTGACTTCATTGGTGCAATCGAAGATCGGTATTTCCGCGTCGGTGCCCGAGCCGGAGATGGGGCAGATCGCCGGGCTCGCCGGACTGTCGGTGTTCACGGCGCCGGAGGACAGGTTGGTGGCGCAGTTCATATTGTGCCAGTCCGGATTGTTATCGCTTTGAACGCCGAAGTTCGATCCGCCGACGACTTCGAGGTAGTTGTTCAGGCTGGGATGCGCCACCGCAAAATAATTGGTCGCCAGATTGGCGGACTTGGCGTACTGGTTGATAAATGCCGCGTTGGGATTGCCCATGATCTGACTGTAACCATGGTTTTCCATCATGATGAGGAAAACGTGGTCCAGATGGGGGATGTCTGTGGGAACCGGGCCTTGTTGCGCGAGCGCCGAAGCGGACATGGCGGCGAACAGGCCTAGAGCCAATTGTGTTGTTTTCATTTTTCTCTCCTGATTTTCCCCAGAAAGGTACTGCCTGGGTTGCAAAGTCGAATTGCCCTCAGGCGGAAAGCCCGTCGGGCCTGCAATCCAGCAGATTCAGTTTGAGACGCTACCGGGGATTTGTTACTGCCCGGTAACAAGACGGTTAAGATTGGGTGAATTCCACAGAGCGGCTTGAGAAGCAGGAAATTAGTGGATGCGTGAGTTTTGAGCGATTGCACAAGCTTCGCATTTCGTTCTACTATCCGGAGCAGTGCCCGCCAAGGACAATCCCACGGCTGATCCGGATCGTGAGCGCCTGGTCTCGGCGGCTCCGGTGGGAGACGATTCTTCCTTCGAGCTGAAACTGCGGCCACAGCGGCTGGCCGAATTCATCGGACAGAAAAAGGTAAAAGAGAATCTAGCGGTGGCGATCGAGGCGGCGCGATCGCGCGGCGAGGCCATGGACCACGTGCTGCTTTACGGGCCTCCGGGCCTGGGCAAGACGACGCTGGCCAACATCATCGCGAACGAGTTGGGGGTGCACTTTCAGCCGACGGCGGCACCGCTGCTGCAGATCAAGGGCGACCTGACGGCGATCATCACCAACCTGCAGGATAAGCAGGTGCTATTCATCGATGAGATCCACCGCCTGCAGCCGGTTTTGGAAGAATTGCTGTATTCCGCCCTGGAAGATTACAAGCTCGACATCATCATCGGGCAAGGCCCGTCGGCGCGGACCCACACGCTGGAGGTGAAGCCGTTCACGTTTGTGGGCGCGACGACGCGGGCGGGGCTGATCTCTGCGCCTCTGCGGGCACGCTTCGGCATCGTACTGCGGCTGGAGTTTTATGCTCCCGAGGATCTGCAGGTGATCGTGGAGCGCTCCGCGGAAATTCTCGGCGTGGGGATCGACGACGCGGGCGCCCGGGAGATTGCCAGCCGCTCCCGCGGCACGCCGCGCATTGCGAACCGGCTGCTGCGCCGGGTGCGCGACTACGCCCAAGTGCGCGGCGGGGGCAAGATCGACGAACCCACGGCGAAAGCCGCGCTGCAGATGCTGGAAGTCGACCAGTATGGATTCGACGAAGTGGATCGACGGCTGCTGCTGACCATCATCGAGAAATATCAAGGCGGTCCGGTGGGCGTGAACACGCTGGCCGCGGTGCTGGCCGAGGAACCGGACGCCATTGAAGAAATCTACGAGCCGTTCCTGATGCAGATCGGCTTCCTGAACCGCACTCCGCGGGGTCGGGTCGCCACCCAACTGGCATACGACTATTTCGGCATTACCCCGGCCCGGCGGCAAAGCTCGCTCTTCTGAATTCCGCCGAGACGAACCTTGTCCGTTCTTCATAACAAAACACACTTTTTTGTTTCATGGCGGCGCGGATAGTGTATCTTGGCTGGCTTCCCTCGTAGAGGGCGAGGTGAGCGGGGGGGTAGTGCGCCTGTTTCGAGTGCGGAACCGAAGAGCCTATGGTTGGGGAAAACTGGTGATTTGTTTCGCCCTGCTCTCGGCTGGGAGGGCGCGGTTGGCTGCGGCTTCCGGGGCCAAGTTCCCCGTGCTGGAGCTTTCCAGCGGAGCCGCTCAAGCGGGGCAATCTTCGCAGCAGTCTTCGCCGCAATCCAGCGGCCCGCAAGGTCAGCAGACCGCGCCAGTTCCACCGGCGGCAGGTACGCCCGCCGGGTCCCCGCCCGCACCTTCTTCCCAGATTCCCTCACCTTCGGCGCAGCTGCCGGAGCCGCCGATTAAGAATCCGGAAGTGCAACCTGCGCCAAGACCCGCCATCGCTCCTCCAGCCCTGACCATTCCCCGGGTGCAACGACCGCCTGCGCTGGAAGATTTTCTGACCATGAAACCGCAGGGGGAGATTGCGCAGCAGATGGCCAAGGTCACCGGCTTCACCCAACGCAATCCGCACGATGGGGAAGCCGTGTCGGAGCCGACCGACGCCTACCTGGCTTATGACCAGAAAAATCTGTACGTAGTGTTCGTCTGTTTCGACGATCCGTCGAAGGTGCGCGCCCGCTTGTCGGCGCGGGAAGACGTCTACGACGACGATGAAGTGGAGGTGATGCTCGACACTTTTCACGATCGCCGCCGCGCCTACGCATTTCAGACCACTGCGCTGGGAGTTCAATGGGACGCGATCTGGACCGAAGCCGCGCGCGACGAGATCAACGGGAACTTCGACACGTCGTTCGACACGGTATGGGATTCGCGCGGCAAAGTGACCAGCCGCGGCTTCGTGGTGTGGATGGCGATTCCCTTCAAGAGCCTGCGTTTTGCCGCGACGAAAGCGCAGGAGTGGGGAATCATTTTGTATCGCGGGATTTCCCGCAAGGGTGAAGATTCGTTCTGGCCGCACATTTCCTTGCGCGCGCAAGGCCGGCTTGGGCAGGCGGCGACGTTGTACGGGCTGGAAGGGATTTCTCCGGGCCGCGATATCGAACTGATTCCTTATGGATTGACCCGCGGCTATCGGGCGCTCGACACGCGCGATTTGACTAATCCTTATTTCCAGCATGCCGACCTGCAGGGCCAGCCCGGCATGGACGCCAAGTTTGTGCTGCACGATCACTTCACCATCGACATGACGGCGAATCCGGATTTCAGCCAGGTCGAGTCGGAAGATCCGCAGATTGTAGTGAATCAGCGGTATGCCGTGTATTTTCCGGAGAAGCGGCCGTTCTTTCTGGAGAATGAAGATTTCTTCCGCACGCCGATGGATTTATTTTTCACGCGCAGCATCGGCGATCCTTCGGCGGGAATCCGGCTCACCGGAAAAGATGGCCCGTACTCGCTCGGACTGATGAGCACCGACGATCGAAGTCCTGGCCTCGCGGTTCCGGACTATGGCCAGTACTCCGGCACGCGCTCCTATTTCACGATTGCGCGTGTGAGCCGCGATATTTTCCGGCAGTCGAGCGTGGGCGCTCTTTACACGGATTGGGAATGCCCGACCACGGGCGAATACAACCGCATTGGCGGCGTCGACACGCACCTGAAATTCAACTCCACCTGGAGCCTGGACGGGCAGGCGGTTGCGACTTCCAGCAATTTGAATCTCAATTGCGAGGCCAATCTTTATCCTTTCAGCTCAGGCAATCGCGGCAATGGCGATCACTATGCGGGCCCGGCGGAAAAACTTGAGTTGCGCCGCGACGGAATCCATTTCGCCTATGACGGCGTTTACAAGGACATCACGCCGGGGGTCGTCTCCATTCCAGGCTTCATCAATCGCGTGGATATTCGCGAAAGCGATCAGGAAGTGCATTACCGCTTCCGCCCGCGGCAGGGATGGATTCTTGCCTGGGGCCCGGCCATGGAAACCCGCTACGATTTCGACCATACCGGGCTGCGTCTCGATAGCGTTTTATCACCCGTACTTTTTCATAAGGGGACGCGGGCAGACGCTGATCCTGATCAAACCGTACGATCAGTTTCGCGAACGTTGCGCCCGCAGGATTTCTGTTTTTACGGCTTTTCCGTTTACTGTTCGCTGAGCGCAGGGGATCAGGATTATCACGAGCACGAGAGTGGAGCTACGATCCAGACCGCGTATTTGAAGCAGGCCAAGCTGGCGGCTGGCTACTACTGGGGAGGTGGAGTGAACTTCGTGGCGCAGCCCGACGTTCCGCCGGCACCGGCCACTCCGTACAACCGGCCTTTTCTTGCGCGCGAAGATAATGCTACCGCGTCGGTCATCTTTCGTCCGATTAAGCCGCTGAAGATCGAGAATACGTATTTGTTCGAGCGCCTGCGGGCGACGAACAACGCCTTCACTTTCGAGCAGGCGCATTTTCCTGGGATCGGCCGGGGAATATTGAATGATCACATCCTGCGCAGCAAGTGGAACTGGCAATTCACGCCGCAACTCTCGCTGCGCGTCATCCTGCAATACAATGCGCTGCTGGCCGGGACTCCGGGCGTGGGCTCGCCGTATACTTACGAAACCACCGCGCGGGAGTTCAACGCCGATGTGCTCGTAACCTACCTCGTTCATCCCGGGACCGCGATCTATCTGGGCTACAACAGCGACCTGCAGAATTTGAACTTGCAGCAAGGGGTGGGGGTGTTGAACACGGCGAAGGGATATCTGAACGATAGCCGGCAGTTTTTCGTGAAGGCCAGCTATATGTTCCGGTTCTGAAAGCTGTCAGCTTTCAGCCGTCAGCTATCAGCTAACGCTGTCCCTCTTGGGCTGGGCGGATCGCTTCCCGTTTGCTGAATCCTGTGGAAATCCGGTAGAATCTAATGATCTGAATCGAGGTTGGAATCCACATGAAAGCAGCCATTCATCCGTCTTATAACGAAGTGCGCGTGCACTGCGCCTGCGGCAACACGTTTATGACCCGTTCGACCCATAAGGGCGACATCGGAGTAGAAATCTGCTCGAACTGCCATCCGTTCTTTACTGGCAAGCAGAAGTTGCTCGATACTGCGGGCCGCGTGGAGCGCTTCCGTCGGAAGTACGCCAAGGCCGAGGCGGCCAAGAAGTAGGCCACGGATTCGCACGGATAATTCCGGAAATTCAGCCCTCGCTGCGGCGGGGGCTTTTGCTTGAATCCGGCAGGTAGAATATCGACGTGAAGAAGTTCTGGGACAACTCGGGTGGGTCCGATTTGGTGGCCGCAGACGCGGGCGGGGGCCCCTTCGACTGTCGCTCAGGGCAGGTCCGCGCCACACGAGTCGTTCCGGCCAGGCTGTCGATCGGCTCCGTGAACATCTCTCCTGCCACCGTCCTCGCTCCCATGGCCGGTGTGACCGACACGGTTTTCCGCCGGTTCATTCGCAACCTGGGTGGATGCGGCCTCATCATGACCGAGTTCACCTCGGCCGACGGCGTGCTGCGGAAGAAAGATCAGAAGGCCAAGCGCTACCTGCATTTCTACGAAGACGAGCATCCCATTTCGGCGCAGCTTTTCGGGAGCGATCCCACGGTGATGGCGGAAGCCGCCCGCATGGTCGAGGGCTTGGGATTCGATCTGGTCGATCTGAACCTGGGATGCCCCGCGAAAAAAGTCGTGAAGTGCAATGGTGGCTCAGGCCTGCTGCGCGATCTTCCGGCGATTGGCAAGATTTTCGAATCCGTGCGCGCCGCCGTGAAGATTCCCTTCACCGTGAAATTCCGCGCGGGATGGAATGACGAGGAGATCGTCTGCGTGGAACTGGCCCGCATGGCGGAAGGTTGCGGCTTGGCTGCCGTCGCGCTCCACGCCCGCACCCGCGAAATGGGCTACAGCGGGCAGGCTCGCTGGGAATGGATCGCTGCCGTCAAAGACGCGGTGAATATCCCGGTGATCGGCAACGGCGACATCCGCACGCCCGAAGACGCCTGCGCCATGGTCACGCAAACCGGATGCGACGCGGTGATGATCGGCCGCAGCGCCCCGTCCAATCCGTGGATCTTCCGCCAGATCGAGCAGTACTGCACCGCGATGAGAGAATCCGCGGATCCCGACAGTCGGGAAGGGCACGACTTCAGTCGTGCCGAAGATGCCGATCCCTTTGAGCAGGCTTCAGCCGCTGAGGGCCGATTGCCAGTTCGCAACGGCGCGCCCTCAGGGGCTAAAGCCCGAGGCTTTTTCGCTCCTAACGGCACGGCTGAAGCCGTGCCCTTCCCGTCCATGCACGGGCAGAGAGTCGTCTCAGCGAAGAAGCTCTATGATCATCCGTCCGAAGCTGATCGCTATCAGATGATCCGCACCTACTTCCAGATGCTGATCGAGGAAGAGCTGCCCAACGCGGTCGGCAAAATGAAGCAGTTCGCCAGCTGGTTTACGCACGGCGTACCCGGCGGCGCAGGATTGCGCAAAGCGATTTACGAATCGAAGAACGCTCCTGAGATTCTCACGCGGGTGGAAGATTTCTTCGAGGCCAGATTGCAGATGTGTGGCGCGGACCTGCCCTGAGCGACAGTCGAAGGGGCTCTCGCCCGCGAAAGCTAACCAGGAGCAGAATGCGATCCGAAACTTCCCGCGCAGGTTGATGGTGGACCTGAAGTGGTCGCAGTAATCGATTACTCTCACTCGCCCAAGCCCATTGCACTGCTGTCACAAGCATCACCTCCCCAAAGGCTTAGCAGCTAATCTGATTCGAAGTGCAGTTAAGACAATTGGTGGAGTAAACGCTTGCTGGGTATCTCCGTTCGCGCTACGATGCAAGACAAACGTCCATGACCATTCCGCGCTATTCTGACACCGACAAACGCTCTCGGCGCGCCTCGGCGATGACGACGCACATTTCCCCGTTCACGTCGCGGGATCTTGTCGCGACATTTATAAGTTCTCAGCCAGACACGCCTAGCTCATGAACCGATCCATTTCAGTATTCGCATTTGCGATCTTGCTGGTTGCGAACTCGGGGACTGCTTCCGCACAAGCGGCTGTAGACCCGCATAAATCTTCGCCCGATCGAGACCGCGCAGTGCCACCCGCTGCCAAGCGGTCTAGCATCTGGCGGCGTTACGGCATGAGCGCATCGCGTTCATCACCGGTCCGTTGAGCCACAAATCAGCAGCGGCCCGCAAGAATGCGTTCCTGCAATCAATGGAGGAAATCCGTCTTGCCGTGCGACCGGAACTCCTGATCGAGGGTGACCACACACTGGAGGGAGGCATGAGTGCCATGGCCAAGTTGCGGGCCTTGCCCGCTCCACCTACCGCCGTTCTCTGCTCTAATGACATGACCGCGATCGGCGTGATGCGGCAGAGTTACGAGGATAAGATTTCCATCCCGCATGATTTGTCGGTCATCGGCTTCGACGACATCCGGCTGGCGCAGTTTGTGTTGCTTCCGCTCACCACGGTGCGGATGTCGCAGTCAGAACTGGCCCGCCTGGCGTTTAACGCGCTCCTGTCGGAGGTGCAGCGCTTGACCCCGGCGACGCATGGGACGGAGGATACCTTCGAAACCAGTCTGGTGTTGCGTGAGTCCACCGCCCTGGCTCCGGGGCTGCCAGCGCGGACGAAGGCGCAATAACGAGCCGTTTGCAATGCGGACAACGTTCGGAGAATTTCTAGCCCACGCGGGAGCGAGCGCGGGCTGCCGACATAGCTTGTCTAGAATTTCATAGAGATGGAGAACGATACATATGCCTAACAAGAAAATGACGATGGGCGTCATCGTCGGGAACCGGGGTTTCTTTCCCGACCAACTGGCGAAGTCCGGACGCGAAGAGATGATGAGGGCGCTGGCACAGGCGGGAATCGATTGTGTTGTCCTCGGCCCCGACGAGAGTAAGCACGGAGCGGTGGAAACTCACCTAGAGGCCAAGCGTTGCGCGGCACTGTTCCAAAACAATCGCGAACGCCTGGATGGCGTCATTGTGACCTTGCCCAACTTTGGCGACGAGCGGGCGATTGCAGATACGCTGCGACTCGCACGCCTCGATGTTCCCGTGCTCGTGCAGGCAACTCCCGACATTCCTGAAAAGATGACGATCGCCTCTCGGCGCGACAGTTTCTGCGGAAAGATGTCGGCCTGCAACAACCTCAGACAGTATGGCATTCCTTACTCTCTGACCAGTCTGCATACGGTAAGTCCGGATTCCGCAGAGTTTCGCAAAGATCTGGCCTGGTTCGCCGCTGTTTGCCGGATCGTGAACGGACTGCGCAATCTGCGGGTGGGCAGCATCGGCGCGCGGCCTGCCGCCTTCAATACCGTGCGCTACAGCGAGAAGTTGCTCGAGGCCCAAGGCATTTCGGTCGAGACCATTGATCTCTCGGAAATCCTCGGTCGCATCGCCCGTTTAAAGGATACCGATACGAACGTTGAGCAAAAGCTGGGAGAAATCCGCCAGTACGTCTCCACGGGCGGCGTGCCGGAATCGGCTCTGATCAAGATGGCCAAGCTCGGCGCCGTCATTGACGGCTGGATGAAAGCGGCTGACGTAACCGTGAGCGCGGTGCAATGTTGGACCTCGATGGAAGAGTACTTCGGCGTCGTGCCCTGCACAATCATGAGCATGATGAGCGACAACCTGATTCCGAGCGCCTGCGAAGTGGACGTCTGCGGCACCATCGGCATGCACGCTCTCGCTCTGGCTTCGGAAACTCCCAGCGCCCTGTTGGATTGGAACAACAACTACGGAGACGATCCCGACAAGGCAGTCTGCTTTCACTGCAGCAACCTGCCCAAACACTTCTTCCAGGAGGTGCGGATGGATTTTCAGGAAATCATCGCCGGCACGGTCGGGAAGGAGAATACGTTTGGAACCTGCGTCGGTCGCGTGAAAGCCGGAGCCATGAGTTTCGCCCGCTTCTCCACCGACGACACCGCCGGTGTGATGCGCGGCTATACCGGAGAAGGCAAGTTCACCAACGATCCACTCAACACGTTCGGTGGCGCTGGAGTCGTCCAGATCCCACACCTGCAGCGGCTTTTGCACTACATCTGCGAGAACGGCTTCGAGCACCATGTGGCCGCAAATTTCTCAGCCGTTGCCGGCGCGGTTCACGAAGCCACGACGCGGTATCTCGGCTGGCAGATGTACTGGCACCAGAACTAGGAGCGGAGATGGCCATTGTTGCGGGAGTAGATTTCGGCACCCTGAGCGTCCGGGTTTCCTTGGTGGACAGCATTCGTGGGCTGCTTGCATCCGCGGCCTCCGAGTATCCGCTGCATCGCAAGAAAGACGACCCCGACTACGCCACCCAGTCGCACGACGACCACATGCGCGCCCTGGCGGCCGCTACCCGTCAGGCGGTGAGAGAGGCTGGAATTCATGGCGATCAGGTCGAGTCCATCGCGCTGGATACGACTGGCTCGAGCGTTGTTCCTGTCGGCGAGGGCCTACTGCCACTGGATGAATACTACCTGTGGTGTGATCACCGCGCGAAAAATGAAGCCGCGGAGATTACGGATTTGGCGCTTAAGGAGGGGCTCGAAGCCATCCAGTGGTGCGGCGGAGTTTACTCCTCGGAATGGGGATTCGCTAAATTACTGCACTGGCTGCGTCACAATCCTGACCAACGCGGAAAGCTCGTTACCGCTTTCGAGCACTGCGACATGGTCGCGGCTACCCTTTGCGGCATTACGAATCCGGCGCACGTTAAACGCAGCGTTTGCGCGATGGGTCACAAGTGGATGTGGAACCCGGTTCTGGGCGGTCTTCCACCGGAACGCTTTCTCGCCCAGGTCGACCCGCTGCTGGCGGGCGTTCGGGCCAAATTGGAAGGCACCTATGCGACCTCCGATCAACTCGCCGGAAATCTCTCGCCTTACTGGGCAGAGAAACTGGGACTGCGTTCAGGCATCCCTATCCCCGTAGGCGCGTTCGACGCCCATTGGGATGCGATCGGTGCGGGTGCGAAGGAAGGCGACGTGGTGAACGTTGTCGGCACCTCCACTTGCATCATCGCATTTGTGAAACATGCCGAGTTGATCCCTGGCGTCTGCGGCGTCGTGAACGGAAGCGTTCATCCGCGGTACACCGGTGTCGAAGCGGGTCTCTCGGCCACGGGCGATATTTTCAGCACCATTGCGCGGCGGGCGAATACTAAGCTGGCGGAACTGAGCACGGGCCTGGAGAACTACCACGCCGGTCAGACCGGCTTGCTGCGCATGACTTGGGACAATGGCGACCGCACCGTGCTGGTAAATCCGAATCTGGGCGGGATCACGATCGGGTGGAACCTACAACACACCGCGCAGGATGAACTCTTCGCCGCCATCGAAGGCACGGCATTTCACACCCGGGTGATTCTCGATCGCATGAGCGAATATGGCGCGTCCACATTGCGCGTGATCAACGGCGGAGGCGTTCCGCAAAATAATCCAGTGCTCAACCAGATCTATGCCAATGTGCTCGGCCGGCCAGTGCTCGTGCCGGCAAGCAAGGTGACCGGCCTCGGGTCGGCTATCTTCGCCTTCTTGGCTGCCGGGACGTTCTCCACCATCGAGCAGGCGCAGGCGCAGGTTTGCCCATCGCATCGAGTTTTTACCCCGCAGGACAACGCGCAAAAGACCTATGAGGAACTCTACTCGCTATATCGTCGCGTTTACTTTGGTTTCGGGAAGCCCGGACAAGCAAACGACTACGGAGACGTGCTACCGAAATTGATTCAAATTGCTCGCAGGGAATCCTAGCCGCAGAGCGGCAGAACACAGACCTGATGAATCCGGTTTACCGCTCTTCCTGCGAGCGCGTGATTCGCAAGCTTCTCGAGCACTACAAAGATAATCCCGCAGTGATAGGGTGGCAGATTGACAATGAAACCTCAGCCGGCGGTGCGGCCAATCCCGATGTCCAGGCTGGATTCGTCCAATATCTTCAGAGCAAGTTCCAGACCGTGGATGAACTCAACAAAATCTGGGGACTGAATTACTGGGGCCAGCGGCTCAACGACTGGACCGAGATTCCTCCGCAGGCTGGCATCATCAATCCGGGATGGAAGCTGGAGTGGGAGCGTTATCAGCAGTGGATGACCACCGATTTCCTGGCATGGGTCGAGGCTCCTGTGGCCGTTCGCTGCGCCTGGGCTGACGGCCCGGAGTGCAATCTCTTCAATGCGGAGGGATTGCCCGCATCACCCTTTCGCACCGATGACTGGCCCGGCGTCACCAAATTAGGAGAAAGGGGTTCAAGATGATCTCGGACGAGTTGAAGGTCAAGTTCAGCGAGCGTTGTGGCGGCGCCTCAATCCTGTATCACGCTCCAGGCAGAGTCAATCTCATCGGCGAACATACTGACTACAACGACGGTTACGTGCCCGCTCATCGAGCACTCTAGAACTTTCGCCTCATGCGGTGTGAAATTTCGTCTTATGGGTCAAACTTTCACCTTTCACGCAAACCCACAGCGCCGAAATTCAAACGCCCCGCGCCACCATCTTTCCTGCGTCATCCTTCTCTACGTACGCCCAGGGCACCTTCGGATCGTGCGTGAAGACCGTCAGCCATTTCTCTGGAATGGCTTGCGCGTAGTATTCCTTCTTGCTCGCGATGGTGTCGAGGGGATAGAGATCGAATCCCATGCCCCAGGTGAGATCGATGTGCGCGGTCGTGGGGATGAGATCGGAGATGTAGCAGGCCGTTGGGCCCTGAGGAGAATCCTGAGGGTGCCCCATCCTTGTCGCGTTTTCTGCGACAGGACCTGCCCTGAGCTTGTCGAATGGGTAGGGACTTTGACTTGCCCGCACGATGATCGCCTGCATGTGTGCCGTGTGCCCGCGAAATGTCTTCACCGAAATGCCGGGGACAATTTCTTCGCCGCCCTTGAGCAAAGTCATCTGCCCGCTCGCGACCAGCGGGTCATAGTTCTCGGAGATGAAGCTGATCGAGTCGCGCTCGCTCGGGCTGGCGCGCGTACTGCCACTCGCCCTCCGGCGCGTAATATTTCGCGCGCGGGAACGTGGGCACGATCTTGCCGTTCTTGTCGCGCACCGTGTTCCATCCGCAGTGATCGAAGTGCAGATGTGAGTTGATGACGATATCGATGTCCTCGGGCGCGATGCCCGCGGCCGCCAGATTGTCGAGCAGCTTCGCCGGCTGGCCGTAAAACTTGATCATGCGCTCGGAGAGCTTGTTGCCCATGCCGGTTTCGATCAGGACGGTCTGCTTGCCGGTGCGCATCGAGCAGCGAGTTGAGCCCGGCGGTAACGTAGTTTCTCTCGTCGGCAGTGACCTTCTTCGACCACATGACCTTGGGGACAACGCCCGAAAAATGCCCCGCCGTCGAGCGGATAAGTCCCATCCGAAAAAATGCTAAGTTCAAAATCGCCAAGCGTGCAGCCGATGCATAAAGCTAGTGTGCCATACCTGCCGAGGTCATCGGACCGCTCTCTGGGCCACAATGCTGGTCGCGTTCCAACTTGGCGGGTCTGACGATTGGAGCGCGGTGGTGTAGAATTGCGAGTGAACCCCTCCGCTGGAGGCACAGTTGCGGTCACGCGAAGTGCCGAATCGGCGGAATCCTTCCAAG